>CAVZXA010000010.1:0-238292 GCA_963779175.1 uncultured Acidobacteriota bacterium | reverse complement strand
GCCTGGGCGATGACCCCCTGTTTCACGCGATCGTGGATGCGCAACCGGCAAGGCGATCGGCGTCGCGAGCTACATGCGGATCGATCCGCAGGAACGGCGTGATCGAGGTGGGCAACATCAACTACTCGCCGCTGCTGCAGCGCAAGCCCGCCGCGACCGAGGCGATGTACCTCATGATGAAGCGCGCCTTCGAGCTCGGCTACCGGCGCTACGAGTGGAAGTGCGATGCGCTGAATGCACCTCGCGCGCCGCCGCGCAGCGGCTCGGATTCTCGTTCGAGGGCGTGTTCCGGCAGGCCATCGTCTACAAGGGCCGCAACCGCGACACCGCC
The DNA here is from genome assembly GCA_963779175.1 of uncultured Acidobacteriota bacterium. GTDB lineage: Bacteria > Acidobacteriota > Vicinamibacteria > Vicinamibacterales > UBA2999 > CADEFD01. The sequence goes on along the minus strand of CAVZXA010000010.1, from coordinate 237,961 downwards.
TGGTATGCCGCGATCGACAGCGAATGGCCGGAGCTGGAGCGCGCTTTCCTGCGCTGGCTCGATCCGGCAAACTTCGACGCGCAGGGAAATCAGCGCTTACGACTATCCGATTTGACGGCTCCGACACTGAAGCAGCGTGGATGAGCGGGTCGGGCGTACCGCGATCATGCGCGCTGATTTCCTGACTGGTTGATTCCGATTGCTTTCATCCCATCCCGTTCGCCCGTCCGATCGGCGCTGTCGCGATCCTGATGGCCCTGGGCGCGTGCGGCTACGCGGGCGGCGACGAGATCGAAGCGGAGAGCGCCGCCATACTGGCGCGCGTGCCGGTGGGCACTTCGTTCAACGACGTGCCGGACGCGATGGCAGCGCTCGGATTTTCCATGCAACACCGGCCGGAGGCAATTCACCGACGCGAAAGGCGAGGTGCGTGAAACGGAACCGCACCTCGTGTGCGAACGGGAGCAGCAGCGACTGGCTGATCTGCAGCAGGCGCACGCGGGCGATCCTGCTGCAACCGAACGGCCGGCTATCCGATGTCCTCGTCAACGTGGGCCGTTTCTGCGGGTAGTCGCGGGCCGGTGAATTGCCGGCCAGGACGCAAGCACACGGGCGGCGCAGCCACCAAAGTGGCGCTTTGAACGGCGCTGCGAATCGGAGCAGAATACGGCATCACACACCCGGACGGCCTGTTATGGGCCGCATATTGATGGCATTCCAGGTCGTTCATTCCCCTCTGGTGCCGCGCGGCCAGCCCGAGCCGCCGAGCGTGACCGCGACGGACTACCCGACGCTGGAACCTTGCGCTGGAGGCCGCTTTCAAACTGATCGAGCGCAAGCAAGTGGTGTGGCGGATCGAGGGGCCGGACGGCTACCGGATGCCGCGACGCGACCTCGACGTCGAATTCAACGAGAAGACGGGCAAGTGGCCGACCCGGTAGGCAGGGCCGGCACTGGCGCTGAATCCGCCGACCCTAAGAGTCCCTAACATAATGAAACACACGCTGCGCTGTCACGGTTTTGGCGACGCGGGAAAAGTGGCCCGGACTGGGCCCCGCGCCCGGGAAGCGCTTGGCGTGAAAGCCGCGGGCCAAAACCGCGCCAGCCCTCAAGGGGTTGCGGCCAGAATCGGCACTGGCTTTGTCGCTCGGCTTGCCAATATGCCAGATATTGGCTGCACCTCGCTTCGCGCCATTGCCAATTCTGACTCGCAACGCACGCGCGTTTCATCATGTTAGGGACTCTGAGTGAACAGCCCTCGTGCCGCACGAGCTGATCAACGCCCCGCTCTTCCCTTTCGCCGTCCTGTTCGGCGTGATCGGCGTCGCCCTGTTTTTCGGCGGCATCTTCTCGTTCTTCCGCTTCCGGTTCACGCAATGCGCCTTCCGCCTGCTGACCGGGACTGCTTCTGGTCACGCTGGGGGCGCTGGCGGGGACCATCTCGATCGGCATGCTGGGCTACCGGGCGCTTACGCGCGAGGACATCGCGGCGCACATCACCGTGAAACCCGACGGCCCGCAACGCTTCACGGCGATGTTCCGGTTCCCGGAAGGCCGCGAGGCAAATTCGAACTCGCTGGGCGACGAGATTTACGTCGATGCCCACATCCTCAAATGGCACGCCTACGCGAACATGATCGGGCTGCATACCGCCTACGAGCTCGACCGCGTGGCGGGGCGCTACCACGACGTCAAGGACGAGCGCGATGCCAGGCGCGACGGTGCACGCGCTGGGCAAGGAGAGGATCGATTGATCTCTATGCGTTGCGCCGGCGCAACACCTTTCTCGCTCCGCTGCTGGACGCAGAGTACGGCTCGGCGACGTTCGTGCCCGTCGACGAGCCCGCCGAATTCGAGTTGCGCGTCTTCGCCACCGGCCTGCTGATTCGCGAGACCAAGCAAAAACCGTGAATCATGATCCGCGAGTCGTGATTCGTGCCCTGCGCGCCGGGGGCCGCGGGACACTACAACCATTAACAATTCACGAATTACGCTTTCCGGCGCCGACGGGCGCTCTCGACGATGGTCGAGAGAGCAGCCGGTGGCAGGACACGCCGGCGCAGCAGCAATCTCGATGGAGCGCGCAGGGATCGAACCTGCGCAGCCACGGCGTTGCGGCGCACTTATCGCGCGTGAACGGCGCCATTTCCACTCGCCGGTAGCGTTAGCGCAGCGCGCGCAGCACTTTTTCCTGACGTCGCCGTCCTCGGGAATGAAGCGCCCGTCTCGCCCGTTTCCTCTTCCACCAGCAGAGCCACGTCACGGCGCGGCACGGTTCTCCGTGTAATCCGGTCAACCTAACCGCACGACCGAAAAATCAGGGAGAAAGGCGAAAGGACGCCCCCTTGGCGGGGACCGTCCTTCATTCTTCGAATGGTATTGCCGCGCCTAGCGCCGGCGACTCAGTGCGAGCGGGGCTGGCGCAGGTGCGAGCTGATCGGCGCGAGAACGCGGAACTCGCTCTTGTCGTGATACGCAGCGTAGTCCCGCTTGCCGTCGGGCAACGTGCGCCAGGACCGGCTCACCCGAGTGGAATCCGGGCGGCGCCGGTTCTTCCTCCGGCGCCGGAGCAGGCGCGGCCTCGGGCGCGGCGCCCCCTCGGCGAGCGCTACCTGGGCAGTCGCGCGCCTGCTGGTCTTCGCCCCGCCGATCATCTTGCCCACCGCTACCACCAGGATCGCGCCCATCAGCGGGGCCAACTGTGCAGCCATTGCGCGCTGGCCTCGATCCAGGGCGCTGACCGCCGGGTCGGTGATCGCCATCTCGCCCGCCACCCAGCCGAGCATCGCCGCCGCCCAGGGTGATGATGACCGGGAAGCGCTTCATCAGTTTCAGGATAAGCGTGCTGCCGTAGATGATGAGCGGGATGCTGACGCCGAGGCCGATGACCAGCAGCACCACGTTGCCCTTGGCCGCCGCCGCGACGCCGAGCACGTTGTCCAGGCTCATGACCAAGTCGGCGACGATGATGGTCTTGATGGCGGACCACAGTGCGAATGGCCGTCGATCTTCTCCTCGTCTTCTTCGGGGATCAGCATCTGGATGCCGATCCAACCAGCAGCACCGCGCCGATCGAGCTTGAGATACGGCAGGCCGAGCAGCAGCACCGCGAAGAAGGTCAGCACGATGCGCAGCACGATGGCGCCGAAGCTGCCGAACAGGATCGCCTGTTTCTGCTGCTTCGGCGGCAGCGAGCGGCTGGCCAGCGCGATCACCACCGCGTTGTCGCCGCTCAGCACGATGTTGATCATCATGATCTGGCCCAGCGTGACCCAGAAAAACGAACTGGAAAGCATTTCCATGCGGCACCTCCTCCTGTGACCGCAATACGGCATGCGCCGCTGACTTGAATGGAGGACAGAATACGGATGCCGGCTTAGCGCTCACCCGCCGCCAGGATGACGGATGGCTTACCGGATGTATGAACGGAACCTTACAGCAGAGGGGCGTGCCGGGCGACGGCGCGCAGGCCGGCGGCAACGAGACGCTGAATGTATTGCCGACGCCGTCGGGTGTCCTCGCCCAGCGTGATTTCGCGCGCCGTGCAGGTGCGGCGATCTCCTGGGCGATGGCCAGCCCCAGCCCGCTGCCGTCGCGCCGCGCTGCCGAGCAGCCGGTGGAAGCGCTCGAACACGCGCTCGCGCTCCGTCCGGCGGGATGCCGGCCCGTCGTCGTTGACCTCGACGCGTCGGGCCGGCGCCGCGGCTGCACGCGCACCGTGACGCGGCCGCCGTCGCGGCTGTAGCGCACCGCGTTGTCGAGCAGGTTGTCGAGCAGCTCGCGCAGCCGCACCGCGTCGCCCTCGACACCACGACCGGCGCCCGGCGCCCTCGAAACCGAGGTCGATGTTGCTTCTTGCAGCGCCTCGGGCACCCAGTCGCGTCGCCGACCTCCAGCGCCAGCGCGTCGAGGTCCAGCGGCGCCAGCGTCACCTGCGCGACCGCCTCCGGCTCGTTGCGCGCCAGCGACAGCAGCTGCGACGACCAGCCGCGACAGGCGCTCGAGCGCCGGGAGATGTGCCGCAGCGCTCGCGCATGCCGCGCCGGATCGTTCTCGCGCAGCGCCACCTCGAACTGGGTCTTCAGCGCCGCCATCGGCGTCTTCAGCTGGTGCGCGGCGTCGGCGATGAAGCGGCTCTGCAGCGTCAGCGCCTGGTCGAGCCGCGCCAGCAGTTCGTTGATCGACTGCAGCAGCGGCCTGACCTCGCCCGGGCACGTTGTCCACCGACGACCGGGCTGCAGGTCGCGGTGCGAGCGCGCGGCGACCGCGCGCTGCAGGCGCTGCAGCGGCGCGAGGCCGCGCACCACGCCGACCAGACCACGACGCCGGCGATCAGGATCAGCAGCACCTGCGGCAGCACCACGCTCGAGCAGGATCTCGCGCGCCAGCTCGTTGCGCTTGTCCTTGGTCTCGGCGACCCGCACCACGCGCCGGCCGCCCGGCCGCTGGCGCGTCGGCCGCCGACGCGAGCTCGACGATGCGCACCGGCTCGCCGTCGCAGCACGCCGTCGTAGAACGCTTCCGCGGCGCCGCGCTCGCGGCTGACCGGCGGCAGCGCGATCGCGGCTCGCCGCCGACGACGCCGGCCGTCGGCGGCGGCGACCTCGAAATAGATGCGGTCGACCGGGTCGGCGAGCAGCACGCCGGCGCGCCTCCGGCGGCATGTCCAGCGTCGAGCCGCGCCGTTGGCGCCGCGCAGGTGCAGCGACACGTCGCGCGCGATCTCGACCAGCGAGCGGTCGTAGGCGCGCTGCGAGAAATTCAGCGCGACCCAGTAACTGACAAGGTGTCGGCGGTCAGCAGCACGAACAAGCGGCACCAGCAGCCAGGCCAGCAGCTGGGTGCGCAGCAGCGGGTCTCGCGACGCTTCACTGCGGCATTCGGCTTCTCGATCAGGTAGCCCATGCCGCGCACGGTGCGGATGTCGACGCCGCGACGGCTCGAGCTTCTTGCGCAGGCGATAGACGAAGACCTCGATCGCGTTGCTGCTGGAGCTCGTCCTCCCAGCCGTAGAGTGATCGACGATCTGCTGCTTGGTGACGACCCTGTTCCGCAGCAGCAGCAGTTCGATCACCGCCAGCTCGCGCGCCGACAGTTCGATCGGCTGGTCGTCGCGGTAGAGGCGGCGCGCCGCCATGTCCAGCCGCAGGCGGCCGTGGGTCAGTTCGGAACTGGCGCTGGCGTGCGCGCGGCGGATCAGCGCGCGCACGCGCGCCTCGAGCTCGGACAGATGGAACGGCTTGGTCAGGTAATCGTCGGCGCCGAGGTCGAGCCCGGTCACGCGGTCCTCCAGCGCGTCGCGCGCGGTCAGCACCAGCACCGGCACGCGTTGCGCGCTGCGCGCAGCCGCCGCAGCACCTCGAAGCCGTCGATGCGGCAGGCCGACGTCGAGCACCACCAGGTCGTAGTCGCTGGTCGCCAGCGCGCGGTCGGCCTCCTCGCCGGTGCGCGCGCCGTCCACGGCATGGGCCGACTGCGTCAGCGCGCGGGATGAGCGCCTCGGCCAGCATCACATCGTCTTCGACCAGCAATATGCGCACGGAGTCTCCGGACACGCCCTCTCGCGCGTCGCCGGATTGCCGAGCGTGGCGAGACCAACCCTATTATTCGACGCCACGCCATGTTGCATCAAGCTGAACGCAAGCCGCTTGTCAGAATCATGTCATCTGTCCGTAAGCTCGCTGTCAGCTTTGAGCGCATTGCCCGCACCAGGGGAAAACGGGGCCATAGGCCCCGCTTTCCTCCCATCACCAATCACTGGAAGTCCGCAATCTGGCGAACTTCCCCTGTCGGCTCGAGGATGTGCAGCCCGCTGCGGGTGCGGTCGGTCATGTAGACGTAGCCGCGGTCGTCCACCTCGACGTTGTTGGTCACGATCGCGATCTTGCAGCGCGGCCCTTCGGCGGTCTTCACGCATTCCGGCCTCGTATTCTTGTTGGTCGCCGGAATGTAGAAACCGATCTCCTTCGGGTTGTAGGGATCGCGGAAGTCCACCGCGCGCACGCCGGCGTTGAACCAGGCGACGAACACCACGCGCTTGTGGTAGATCGGCGTCAGGTTCTCCTGCGTCTGGTGCGGCCCGAAGCGCCCGCCGCGGGTGCAGAACCTGCCGTCCTTGTTCTCCACCTGGAAGTTCGCCACGCCGATCGGGTTGCGGTCATCGGTGATGTCCACCACGATCATCACCGTCGGCCCCTCGTGGCATTCGTTCTCGATCGCCTCCGGCAGCACCAGCAGGAAGTCGCGGACCTTGCCCTTGGCGTAGCGGGAAAATTCCGGAATCTCCATCCCGATCAGCGGCAGCACCGCGTGCACCGCCTGCATGGTGCCGGTCGTCTGGAACGACAACTGCGGGTAGAGCAGGTTCTCCGGCGTCGGTTCCTTCGGCCCGTTCAGCAGCTTCTCGCGGTCGACGATCTGGAACGCGCCGCTGCCGACGTTGCCGTAGCCGAAGTAGAGCCGGTTGCCCTTCGGCCCGGTCGAGAACGGCCCGTGCCCGTCGTGCAGCCGGCGATTCGCCCGCTTCGGCGCGCCGGGCTGCTGGCCCGGCAGCGCGAAGTCGCGCACGTGCACCGGCTTCGCGGGATCGGAGAGGTCCCACACCTGCGTCATGCGCAGCACCTCCCAGTCCGGCAGGCCGGAATTGACGTAGGCGATGCCGGTGTCGCATTCCCACGCCTGGCGGTGGGTGGAGCGGAGGTTCGCAGACGATGTCGGCGATCTTGACCGGGCGCTCGGGCACGGTGACGTCCCACATCTCGTGCGCCCTGCTGCCGTCGGTGCGCATCATGTAGAACTTCGCGGGATCGCCCTTGGGCAGGTCCTTGCCCGCGCACACCTGCACCATCTGCGCGCCGGTGCCCTCGCCGCCCTCGACCGCCTTCAACGATGCCGTGGGTATGTGGTGCACGATCCGCGGCTGCCGCGCGTCGGTCACGTCGAGGATGACCGTGCCGTTGCCCTCCTCCTGCCCGGTCAGCGGATTCACCGCGCCGCCGCCGTGGGTGCCGACGTAGGCGATCCAGCGCTCGCCCTGCTTGACGATGACCGCCTGGAACGCGCTGCGCCCCTGCAGGTCGCTCATGCCGACGAGCCGCATGTTCCGGCTCTCCTCGCCGTGCCCGCCGCCGAGCCCGTCCTGCGCGAGCGCCGGGCGCAGCCATCGCGCGCCAGCGACAACAATCCCGACCAGACTTTGCCTTAGTTTCATATCGCCTCTCCCGAAAAAAAGCGGGGCCGCGCAGGCCCCGCTTTCACTCGTCACTTCATCACGCATCACTCATCACGCTTCTCTCACTTGAAGTTGGCTACCGTCGCGCGCCGCGCCGGTCAGCTCGAGGATGTGCATGCCGGTGTTGGCGCGGTCCACGATGTAGATGTAGCCGCGGTCGTCCACCTCGACGTTGTTGGTCTGGATCGCGATCTTGCAGCGCGTCCCTGGCCGGCGATCTTGATGCAGCGCTTGTCGGTCGTTGTCGGTGATCGCCGGGATGTAGTAGCCGATCTCCTTCGGGCTGATACGGATCGCGGATGTCGACCGCGCGCACGCCGGCGTTGAAGTAGGTGATGAACAGCGACGCGCTTGTAGTAGATCGGCGTCATGTTCTCGTTCGAGGAATGCGTGCCGAAGCGGCCGCCGCGCGCGCAGAAGTTGCCGCTCGCCTCGGGCACGTCGAAGTTCGACACCACCGATACGGCTTCGCTCTCGGTCGTGACGTCGACGAACCACACCATCTGGCGGCTCCTCCGTGGCACTCGTTGCGGAGTCGACTCGTTCACGATCAGCACGAAGTCGCGCACGCCTGCCGTCCTGCGTCCTTGGCGAACTCCGGCATCTCCATGCCGAGCATCGGGAAGCACGGTGTGCGCGCCGTTGAACGGCAGCATGTCGAGCCGGCCGATCTGCGGATAGCAGCAGGTTCTCCGGCGTCGGCTCCTTCGGGCCCTTGAGCAGCTTCTCGCGGTCGACGATCTGCAGCACGCCGCCCGTGTTGGTGCCGTAGCCGAAATAGACGCGGTTGCCCTTGCGGCCCGGTCGAGATCGGCGCCGTGCAGCTCCATCGGCACCGCGCCGGTCGCGCCGGGCTCCTGGCCGACCAGGCCGAAATCGCGGATGAAGCACCGGCTTCGCCGGATCGCTGAGGTCGTAGATCTTGGTCATGCGGCCGCAGCGCCAGCCCGGCACGCCGGAGACGAGGTAGGCGATGCCGGTGTCGCATTCCCACCAGCTCTTGTGCGTGTCCTTCAGGCCCTTGACGATCGTGGTGAGCAGCGCGGGCTTGGCCGGATCGGTGACGTCCCAGATTTCGTGGCCAGGCTGCCGAAGGTGCGCAGCATGTAGGTCTTGCCGGCGTCGCCCTTGGGCAGCGTCTTGCCGTCGCAGACGCGCACCATCTGCGCGCCGCCCTCCTCGCCGTTGCCCGGCAGCGCCGGGGATGTGGGCGAGGTACTTCGGCTGCTTCGGATCGGTCACGTCGACGATCGAGGTGCCGTTGTACTCGGCTTGGCCGGTCAGCGGGTTGACGGGCTTCGGCACGTCGGGGTGCCGCCGTGGTGGCCGATGTAGGCGATCCAGCGGTTGCCCTGCTGGTGGATGATCGGCTGGTAGGCGCTGCGCGCCTGCAGGTCGTTGTAGCCGACCAGCCGCATGTTGCTTGGCTTCCGGCGGATCGCCGATCTTGGGCGACTGCGCGAGCGCGGGCAGCGCCGGATAGGCAAGCAGCCGCCGGCGGCTGCGCGCAAGCCATCAGAGTCGCGCACGTTCCTGCCGTCGGACAGAATTCAGTCCATGGCATGTCAAGTTTCTCCGCTAGTCGTTCGTTCCTGCACGCCAATGCGCTTTCTTGACCCGCTCCGGCAGTGAACGGCTGCTGACGCAGGCGCACGCCGGTCAGCTCGGCCACCGCGTTGGAGATCGCCGGCGGCACCAGCGGCGTCGCCATCTGCCCGGCGCCGGTCGGATGGTTGCTCGGTCGCGATCAGCTTGATGTGCATCTCCGGCACGTCCGTCATGCGCGGCACGTGGTAGTCGTAGAAATTCGACTGCTCGACCGCGCCGTTCGCGATGGTGATGCGCTCGGTCAGCGCCAGGCCCAGGCCGTAGACGATCGAGCTCTCGGTCTGCGCGATCACGTTGTCCGGCTGCACCGCCACGCCGCAGTCGATGGTGCACCAGAAGTTGTGCACCTTGATCGCGCCGCTGCCGCGGTCGAGCGACACCTCGGCGATGCCGGCGACCTGCGTGCCGGAATAGTCGAGATAGGCGAAGCCAAGGCCGCGACCCGTCGCGCTTGCGGCCCCAGTCGGCCATCTGCGCCACTTCCTCGACCGCCTTGACGGCGCGCGCGGCGTGTCCTTCAGCAGCTGCGAGCCGGAATTCGACCGGATCGACGCCCGCGCTTCGCGCGCGAGCTCGTCGATGAACACCTCGGTGGCGAAGCTGTTCGGCCACGACGCCGATCGCCGCGCAGCGGATTGGTGCGCATGCCGGTGTCGCGGCAGAGCCGCTCGACCAGTTGGTGCGGGATGTCGTAGGCCGGCAGCTCGGTGCCGCGCATCGCGATGTTGTCCGGCCCTTCGGCCGTCTTGTAGCGCACCGGATCCATGAACGCCAGCGACCTCGTCGACTGCCGACGCGATGGTGCCAGGCCGACGATCTTGCCCGACTGCGTCGAGCCCGGCGCCGGATGCGGTTCACGTAGAGCGGACGGAAGCGGCCGTTGTGGACGTCGTCCTCGCGCGTCCACATCACCTTGACCGGCCGGCCGGCCGCCTTCGACATCAGCACCGAATCGACGATGAACTCGACGTCGCGGTTGCCGCGCCGGCCGAAGCCGCCGCCGAGCAGCATGCCGTTGAACTTGACCTTGTCCTCGGGAATGCCGAGCGCCTTGGCCACCGCGGTCGACCGCGATGGTCTGGCTCTGCGTGCCGCACCCAGATCTCCACCGCATCGCCCGCGGGCGACACCGCCGCCACCGAGTTGAGCGGCTCCATCTGCGCGTGATAGGCGTAGTCGGCAGCGGTATTCGCCTTCGACGACTGTCGCCGCCTTCGCCATCTGCCGCGGCCGCGTCGCCCCTGCGTCTCCCACGCGACGCCCTTGCGGTCGAGGTCCTTGGCGACCGCGGCGAACTGCTCGTAGCCCTTGTCGCTGGAGAAGCCCCAGCCCGTCGCCTTGCGGCTCCAGGTCACCTTCGAGCGCCTTCTTGGCCTTGAACGCGGCCCACGGCGTCTCCGCGAGCACGCCCACGCCGTACTTGAGCGGCACGACGCTGATGACGCCCTCGATCGCGCGCGCGGCGCGCGTCGTCGATGCGCTCCGGCGCCGCGCCTTCCATCGGCTCGCGCAGGATCGCGCCGTAGATCATGCCCGGCACCTGCACGTCGATGCTGTACTGCGCGCGTGCCGTTCACCTTGCCCGGCACATCGACCCGCATGCACATCCTTGCCCGATCAGCCGGAACTGCGCCTTCGCCACGGGCTCGACGCTCGATCTCCGGCGCCTGCGCCGGGCACTTCGGCAAAGGCGGCGATCTCGCCATAGCTCAAGCGGCGGCCGGACTTCGCGTGCACGACCACGCCCGGCTCGGTCGCCAGTTCCTCGAGCGGCACGCCCCAGCTGCCGCGCCGCGTTGTCCATCAGCACGTAGCGCACCTGCGCGCCGAACTGGCGCAGGCTGTTGAAGTAGCCCGTGACCGTGGCGCTGCCCGCGGTGTACTGCACGCCGCCGAAAGCCGGATTGCCGTAGAGCTTGCCTCGTCGGCGGCGCCGGCACGATCCTCACCTTGGACCAGTCGGCGTCCATCTCGTCGGCCACGATGAGCGGCAGCGCGGTCAGCGAGCCCTGCCCCATCTCGGCCGCCGGCGACATGATGGCGATCGGTGCCGTCGGGTGCATCGTCACCCAGGTTGACTCGAGCGCCTTGCCGGCTGCGCTCGGCTGCGCGAGCGCCGCCGCGACAGCCGAGCCGGCGCGCCGACGCAACGCCGAAGGTCAGCCCGGCCGCGCCGACCATGAACGCTGGCGGCGCGACATGGAATCGCTCGCGCTCCGGATTTCGATGTGCTTTGTCATGGCTCATGCGCCTCCTTCGCCGCGCGCTCGATGGCGCGCACGATGCGCTGATAGGTGCCGCAGCGGCAGATGTTGGTGCTCATGTACTCGACGATCTGCTCGCGCGTCGGCCTGCGGATTTTCCTTGAGCAGCCCCGCGGCGCGCATGATCTGGCCGGACTGGCAGTAGCCGCACTGCGGCACCTGCTCGGCGAGCCACGCTTTCTGCAGCGGATGGCTCGAGTCCGGCGACAGCCCTTCGATCGTGGTGACGCTGCTTGCCGTCGACATCCTTGATCGGCGTTGCAGGCAGGACGCATCGGCTTGCCGTCGATGTGCACCGTGCAGGCGCCGCACTGGCCGGCGCCGCAGCCGAACTTGGTGCCGGTGAGTTTGAGTTGCTCGCGCAGCACCCACAGCAGCGGCGTATCGGGCAGCGCGGTGACCGTATGGCGCTTGCCGTTGACGGTCAGCGTCGTGGTGATCATCTGCGACATGACGCCCCTCCTTCGATCACTATTGATGCAAATGGCTCAGACCATTCGCACCCTCGAATCTCCCCTCGCCCTCAGGGAGAGGGGCGGGGGTGAGGGTGGTGCGGCTCATGAGGCCACCTACTTCCCTGAATCTCCCCGCCCCTCGGGCACGGAGTGTGTGCGAGGGACTGTGCGCCGCTGCTTCCCCGGAGGCACGCGCTTATTGTTATGCGCGGCGCAGGTTCATTCTAGTGCCGTTCCCGACGGGTGGGAACAAGCCCACGCAGGTCCACACTATAGAACGCGCCACCGGCTTCCGCGCAGGGCGTGTGTTTTATTTTGTTAGTCACTCTTGGCTCAACTGCGCGGGTTTTTTGGTAGGATGTCAGCGAGTCCGCCAGGTATTCGCGCCTGCGAAGAGGAGCGCAAGGAGTACAGTTCATGATTTCCGACGCCGGCCGGCCGAAACGCGCTCCCGGATCGCCTCCTGCGCTCGGCGTCGCCTGCGCCCTGCTGCCCTGGGTCGGCCCGGCGGACGAGGGCGCCGCCGCCAAGCCCGCTTTCACCGACAGCGAGATCAGGCTCATCCTGTCCCACGGACCGTGGCCGGCGCCCGCGCCGCACGACCCGACCAACCGGGCTTCGGGGAAACGCGACGCGATCGAGTTCGGGACGCGCCTGTTCTTCGATCAGCGCCTCTCCGGCCATGGCACTGCTGTTTTTTTTTTTTTTTTTTTTTTTTTTTTTTTTTTTTTTTTTTTTTTTTTTTTTTTTTTTTTTTTTTTTTTTTTTTTTTTTTTTTTTTTTTTTTTTTTTTTTTTTTTTTTTTTTTTTTTTTTTTTTTTTTTTTTTTTTTTTTTTTTTTTTTTTTTTTTTTTTTTTTTTTTTTTTTTTTTTTTTTTTTTTTTTTTTTTTTTTTTTTTTTTTTTTTTTTTTTTTTTTTTTTTTTTTTTTTTTTTTTTTTTTTTTTTTTTTTTTTTTTTTTTTTTTTTTTTTTTTTTTTTTTTTTTTTTTTTTTTTTTTTTTTTTTTTTTTTTTTTTTTTTTTTTTTTTTTTTTTTTTTTTTTTTTTTTTTTTTTTTTTTTTTTTTTTTTTTTTTTTTTTTTTTTTTTTTTTTTTTTTTTTTTTTTTTTTTTTTTTTTTTCCCCCCCCCGACGTGGTGGCGGTGACGCGTGGCGATCGCGACGCGGCGCAGGATCTGCGGGCGCGGGCGGTGCTGCTGGCCGGCGAGGTGCTCGGGCTGGCCGTGCCTGCCAGGCCGGCCACGGCGCTGCAGAAGCCGCCGCCATCCTGGCCGACGGCCGGGCGTGGCGCAAGCTCCAGGCGATCTGCGAGGCGCAGGGCGGCATGCGCACGCCGCCCGCCAGTTCGCAGCGCTTCGAGGTGCCGGCCGCTCGCGCGGGTACCGTGTCGAGCATCGACAACCGCCGCCTGGCGCGCGCCGCCAAGCTGGCTGGCGCCCCGGCCGACCCGGCTGCCGGCATCGACTTCCACGTCCGGCTCGGCGAGGCCGTCGCCGCTGGCCAGCCGCTCTTCACGCTGCATGCCGAAAGTCCCGGTGAACTCGCCTACGCGCGCGACTACCTCGCCACCCACCCGGACATCGTGGTGCTGGGGGAGACGCCGTGACGCGCCTGGTGCTGGCGCTGCCAGGCAGCGAGGCGCTCGGTCAGGCCCTCGGGGCGCTCACGGCCAGCCCCTGCGGCGTCGTCGAATCGCGACGTTTTCCCGACGACGAAACCTACCTGCGCATCGACGCCGACTGCGCCGGCGCGAGCGTGGTCATCGCCGGCACCCTCGACCGGCCCGATCCGAAGCTGTTGCCGCTCGTCTTCCTGGCGGCGGCCGCCCGCGCCCAGGGCGCGACCCGCGTCGGCCTCGTGGCCCCCTACCTCGCCTACATGCGGCAGGACGTCCAGTTCCGCCCCGGCGAAGCGGTGACATCGCGCACCTTCGCCGCGCTGGTCTCGAACGCGGTGGACTGGCTGGTCACGGTCGATCCGCACCTGCATCGCCATCGCGCCCTCGGCGAAATCTACGGCGTGCCGTCGCGGGCCGTGCATGCGGCGCCGGCGCTGGCGGCGTGGATCGCGTCGCATGTGGACCAACCGCTGGTCGTCGGGCCGGATGAGGAGAGCGTGCAGTGGGTGAAAGACGTCGCCGACCGTGCCGGGGCGCCGTGTGTCGTGATGCGGAAGACCCGCCGCAGCGACCGCGTCGTCGAGATCACGGCGCCCGACGTGAGCCGCTGGCGCGCGTGCACGCCGGTGGTCGTCGATGACGTGGTGTCGTCGGGGCAGACCATGATCGAGACGGTCAGGCGTCTGGTGGAGGCGGGGATGCGGCCGCCGGTCTGCCTCGCGGTCCATGCCCTCTTCACGCGCGCCGCCGAGCAGGCGCTGCGCGACGCCGGGGCCACCGGTATCGTGACCACGAACACGATCGCACACCCGACCGGCGTCATCGACGTCCTGCCGCTCGTGGTGCCGGCGGTCGTCGAACTGGCCGGCGCGGCGTCCCTCTCTGCCCCATGACGACGCCACCAGACCGCCGTCACCTGTCGATGCTGCGGTCCTACACCTGGGCCGACGCGCTCACCATCGGCAACGCCGCGTGCGGCACCGTGTCGATCTTCCTGTGCCTCGATTTTCTGGCCGAGCTGAACCCGCGCTATCTCTGGGCGGCGTTTCTGCTGCTGCCGCTGGCGCTGGTCCTGGACCTGCTCGACGGCTACGTGGCGCGGCTCGACCGCCGCCGCCAATCGGTGCTCGGCGCCGACCTCGACTCGCTGGCCGACGTGATCTCGTTCGGGGTGGCGCCGGCCGTGCTCGGCTTCACCCTGGGCCTGCGCGGTGGTTGGGACATGGTGGTGCTCAGCTACTTCGTGGTCTGCGGCGTGAGCCGGCTGGCCCGCTTCAACGTGACATCGTCGGTGCTCGCCGATCCCGCCACCGGCAAGGTGAAGTACTTCGAAGGCACGCCGATTCCCACCAGCATCGCGATCGTCCTGCTGCTGGGCGTGGCGCAGTGGGTCGGCGCCACCGGCCCGGATTTGTGGCTCGGCACGGTGCGCCTGGGCCCGGCGCTGCTGCATCCGCTGGTGCTCGTCTACGGATTGAGCGGCAGCGCCATGATCAGCGCCACGCTCAGAATTCCGAAGCCGTAGGCTGTCCCCACCGTCGCTGCGACAGCGCCGAACGGCACCTGTCGTGATATGGTGCGCGGGTTTCACCATGAAAATCCTTCGTTGGATCGCGGCGGCGACTCTGGTCGTGGCGGTTGTCGGCGGCGCCTCCTGGGCCGTGACCTGTCCCTGCGGGGGCGTTCCGGGATTCGTGCTGCGAGGTGAGGTGCAGCAGGAACCAGTTCAGGACTGGCGCTTCGCAAACGACGTGTCGCTGTGCCAGATTCAAATCAGCATCGGCTGGCTGCCCCACTCGGTGAACCTGAACTGCATGGCAACGCCGGCCGGTGACCTCTTCTTGAGTTGTTCGGCCGGAGCCAGGAAGTACTGGTGCCCGCAGGTGGGGGCCGACCACCCGGGCCGCCTGCGCCTCAACGGAGCCGTCTACCCCGTCGTGCTGAACCGGGTGACAGACCCGGCCACGCTCGACGCGGCGTGGTCGGCGAGAATACTGAAGCTGCAGAACCCGGCGGTGCAGGCGCAGCAGCCCCCGGGGCCGGTGCCCTCCGCCGACGCCAAACGACCCGATAGCTGGTGGACGTTTCGGGTGCGCTCGAGAGCGTCGAGCTAGGCGTGCTGCTGCTGGCGGTGTCGATCCCGCTCGCCCTGGTCGCCCTCGCCTACGCCGTCACGCTGGTTCGAGCGGCCGTGGCCGCCAGAGCCGTACCCAGCCTGGAAGCGGTGGCGCTCGGCGCGGTTACCAACTTCCTCGACGCGCTGGGCATCGGCTCGTTCGCGCCGACGATGGCCTGGTTCAAGTTCCGGGGGCTGGTTGCGGACCGGCTGATCCCCAGCACGATGATCGCCGGACATACGCTGCCCTCCGTCGTGCTGTCGCTCATCTTTCTGGTGATGCTGGGCGTGTCGGTCGACCCGGTACTGCTGGCCGGCTGCATCGTCGCGGCGGCGGCTGGCGCCGTACTCGGGGCGCCGCTGGCGTCCCGCGCGCGCGTCTGGGTGGTTCAGGCCGTCGTCGGCATCGCCCTCGTGATTGCCGGCACGTTGTATGCGGCCACCAACCTCGACCTGATGCCGGGCGGCGGGATGGCGTCGGCGCTGCCGGCGCCGCTGACGGGCGTGGCGATCGTGGCGTCTGCGGTCTTCGGCGCGCTCCTCAATTTCGGGATCGGGAACTTCGCGCCGACGCTGCTGATGTTGAGCCTGATGGGCATGGATCCCCGGCTCAGCTTCCCGATCATGGCCGGCGGCTCGGCGCTGGCCGGCGCCAGCGTCAGCTTTCGCTACCTCGCGCTGGGCGAGATGGACCTGCGGATTGCCGGTGGCATCGCGCTCGGCGGCATCCCGGCGGTGCTGGTCGCCGCGCTCATCGTGAAGTCGATGTCGCTCGCCTGGCTCCGGTGGCTGGTCGTGGTCGTCGTGGCGTACGCCGCGGTCGTCATGTTCAGGGCCGCGGCGCGCGGCGCCAAGGCGCCAGGGCCACCCTCGTGAAGGAGCGCGGCGGTCGCTACCGCGGCCGCCACGTCTGCAGCAGCTTCACGTAGTTGCCGCGCTCGAACGCCGCCGGATCCGGGCAGCGGCCCAGGCTCATGCTGCCGCGCATCTGCGCCAGCGACGCGTATTCGTGTTCGACCATCCACTGCGCGAGTTCGTGTTTGAGGGTCGACAACCGCTCCGGCCCCTCGTGCAGCAGCACGGAGACGAGCTGCACGGCGTGGGCGCCGGCCATGATCGCCTTGATGGCGTCCGCCGCCGTGTGCACGCCGCCGCTGCAGGCGAGCGTGCCGTTCAGACGTCCGGAGAGGATCGCCAGCCAGCGCAGGCGCAGCAGCAGCTCCGAGGAATCCGACAGCCGCAGGTGCGGCACGACGTCGAGCTGCTCGATGTCGATGTCGGGCTGATAGAAGCGGTTGAAGAGCACCAGCCCGTTCACGCCCGCCGCGTCGAGCTGGTGGGCCAGATGCGCGATCGACGAGAAGAACGGCGACAGCTTCACCGCCACCGGAATCGACACCGATGCGCGCACCAGGTGCGCGGCATCGACGACCCGCTGCTCGATGACCTCGCCCGACACGGCGAGGTCGGTCGCCACCATGTAGACGTTCAGCTCGAGGGCGTCGGCGCCGGCCTGCTGCATGGCCTGCGCGTATTCGACCCAGCCGCGGCCGGTCGTGCCGTTGAGCGACGCAATCACCGGCAGGCCCACGGCGGCCTTGATGCGGCGGATCTGTTCCAGATACTTGTCGGGTCCGAGGCGGTACTCGTCGTTCCGCGGGAAATACGACGTGGCCTCGGCGTGCCCCTCCGCGTGGGAGTCGAGCTGCTGCCAGGTGGCATCGCGCTCGGTCGTGATCTGCTCCTCGAAGAGCGAGTGCATGGTGATGGCGGCGGCCCCGGCATCTTCGAGCCGGCGCACCACGTCGAGGTCGTCGACCAGCGGCGAGGCGCCCGTGATGAGCGGGTGCGCCAGCTTCAGGCCGAGATAGGTGGTCGAGAGGTCCATGGTGTGCGACTCGTTCCGGGCTCAGCCGGTGGTGACCGGGGGCTCGCTGCCGCGCCGGGCCAGCGCGTCGTAGACGGCGAAGTGCTTCCGGATGTCGGCCTGGCCCTGCGCGAGCAACGCCTTGAAGCGGTCGGGGTCCTGCTGTTCCACCAGCCGGAAGCGCGCTTCGTTGCGGACGAACTTGCCGAGGTCCACCTTGGGCGGCGCCGAGTCGAGCTGGAAGGGGTTCTCGCCAGTGGCGGCGCGCCGCGGGTCGAAGCGGTAGAGCGGCCAGTAGCCCGAGTCGGCGGCCAGCTTCTGCTGCTCGAGCCCGTGTTCGAGGTCGTAGCCGTGGGCGATGCAGTGGCTGTAGGCGATGACGAGCGACGGGCCCGGGTACGATTCCGCCTCGAGCAGCGCCTTCACGGTCTGCGTGTCTTTCGCGCCAAAGGCGATGCGGGCCACGTAGACGTGGCCGTAATCCATGGCCATCGCCGCCAGGTCCTTCTTCGCCGTGCTCTTGCCGGCGCTGGCGAACTTGGCCGAGGCGCCGAGCGGCGTGGCCTTCGACTGCTGCCCGCCGGTGTTCGAGTAGACCTCGGTGTCGAGCACCAGGATGTTCACGTCACGGCCGAGCGCCATCACGTGGTCGAGCCCGCCGAAGCCGATGTCGTAGGCCCAGCCGTCGCCGCCCACGAGCCAGATGCTCTTGCGCACGAGGAAGTCGGCGAGCGCCTCGAGGCGCCGCGCTTCCGGCGAGGCGAGCGGCTCAAGCGCCCGGCGCAGGTCCACAACCCGCGCCCGCTGCGCCGCGATGGCCGCTTCGTCGTGCTGTTCGGCGGTGAGCAGCGCCTCCGCCAGCGTCTCGCCCACCTCGGCGCGCAGCGACCCGAGCAGCGCCCGCGCCATCGCCACCTGCTGGTCCACCGACAGGCGCATTCCCAGCCCGAACTCGGCGTTGTCTTCGAAGAGGGAGTTGGCCCACGCCGGGCCACGGCCGTCCGGGTTGGTCGTGTACGGGGTCGTGGGCAGGTTGCCGCCGTAGATCGACGAGCAGCCGGTGGCGTTGGCGATGAGCGCGCGATCGCCGAAGAGCTGCGTCATCAGCTTGATGTACGGCGTCTCGCCGCAGCCCGAGCAGGCGCCCGAATACTCGAAGAGCGGCTGCAGGAACTGGGTGCCCTTGAGGTCGAGCTTCACCTGCGTGCGGTCGGCCTCGGGCAGCGCCAGGAAGAAGGCGTAGTTCTCGCGTTCGGGGGCCACGAGCGGCGCCTGCGGGTGCATGTCGAGCGCCTTGTGCCTCGGATTCGCCTTGTCCTTCGCCGGGCACACCTGCACGCACAGCGTGCAGCCGGTGCAGTCTTCCGGCGCCACCTGAATCGTGTAGGCGAGACCCTGGCCGTACTCACCCTCGCGCGCCTTGAACGTCATCGCCTTGAAGGTGGCCGGCGCCCCGTCCCGCCCGGCGGGCGGGTAGACCTTGACGCGGATGGCGGCGTGCGGGCAGACGAGCGTGCACTTGTTGCACTGGATGCAGATGCTCTCGTCCCACACCGGGATGTCCTGCGCGATGCTGCGCTTCTCCCACTGGGAACGTCGCCGACCGGCCAGGTGCCATCCACCGGGAAGGCGCTCACCGGCAGCAGATCGCCGTGGCCGGCGAGCATGACCGCCGAGACGCGGGTCACGAAGTCTGGCGCGTGGGCGGCCACGATCGGCGGACGGTGGCGGCGGGCCGTGGCCATGGCAGGCACCGGCACCTCGTGCAGATGCTGCAGCGTGTCGTCCACGGCGGCGAAGTTCTGCTGCACCACGTCGGGGCCACGCTTCGCGTAGGTCTTCTCGATGGCGTGTTTGATCTGCTCGATGGCCTGCGTCGCGCGGCAGCACGCCCGAGAGCGCGAAGAAACACGTCTGCATCACGGTGTTGATGCGCGTGCCCATGCCGTTGGCGCGGGCCACGGCCACGGCGTCGATGCTGTAGACCTTGAGGCCCTTCTCGATGATGCCGTCCTGCACCTCGCGTGGCAGCTCGTCCCACACCCGCTCTGGCGCGTAGGGCGCGTTGAGCAGCAGCACGGCCCCGGGCGCGGCGTACGACAGCACGTCGTAGCGGTCGAGGAAGTTGAACTGGTGGCAGCCGACGAAGCTCGCGTGCTGGATGAGGTAGGGCGAGTGGATCGGCCGCGGCCCGAACCGCAGGTGCGAGATGGTGATGGCGCCCGATTTCTTCGAGTCGTAGACGAAGTAGCCCTGGGCGAAGGCCTCGGTCTCCTCGCCGATGATCTTGATCGAGTTCTTGTTGGCGCCCACGGTGCCATCGGCGCCGAGGCCGAAGAACACGCTGCGCGAGACCTCCGGCCGGCTCGATGTCGAGTGTCGCGATCCCAATCGAGCGACGAGTGGCTGATGTCGTCGACGATGCCGATCGTGAAGTGGCTCTTCGGCCGCGGCTTCTGCAGCTCGGCGAACACCGCACAGGCCATCGCCGGCGTGAATTCCTTGGATGACAGTCCGTAGCGCCCGCCGACGACGACCGCATCGTGCGGCACGGCCACGTGGCCATCGAGGCGAGCTTCGTGCAGGGCCGCGATCACGTCCTGATACAGCGGCTCGCCCACGGCGCCGGGCTCCTTCGTGCGATCCAGCACGGCGATGGCGCGGGTGGTCGCCGGCAGCGCCGTGACGAAGTCCGCAATCGAGAACGGCCGATAGAGCCGCACCTTCAGCACGCCCACCCGTTCGCCGCGGCGCGGTGAGCCACGCCACCGCCTCGTCGACCGTGTCGGTCGCCGAGCCCATCAGCGATGACGACGCGCTCCGCCTGCGGATGCCCGACGTAGTCGAACAGGTGGTACTGGCGGCCGGTGCGGGCGGCAAACGCGTCCATCGTGCGCTGCACGATGCCCGGGCAGGCCGCATGGAACGGGCGACGAGGCCTCGCGCGCCTGGAAGAACGTGTCGGGATTCTGGGCCGTGCCGCGCAGCACCGGGTGGTCGGGCGTGAGGGCGCGCTGCCGATGGGCGGCCACCAGCGTCGTCCGGCAGCAGGGCCCGCAGGTCGTCGTCCGAGAGCGGGCGGATCTTGGCCACCTCGTGCGAGGTGCGGAAGCCGTCGAAGAAGTGGATGAACGGGCAGGCGCGAGGCCAGCGTGGCCGCCTGGCCGATGAGCGCGAAGTCGTGCGCCTCCTGCACCGAGGCCGAGGCCAGCATCGCCACCCCGGTCTGGCGGCAGGCCATCACGTCCGAGTGGTCGCCGAAGATCGAGAGCGCATGCGTGGCCACGGTGCGCGCCGCCACGTGCATGCAGAAGGGCGTGAGCTCCCCGGCGATCTTGTAGAGGCTCGGGATCATCAGGAGCAGTCCCTGGCTGGCCGTGAAGGTCGTCGCGAGCGAGCCGCCCTGGAGGGCGCCGTGGCAGGCGGCGATGGCGCCGGCCTCCGACTGCATCTCGGTCACCGACGGCACGTCGCCCCAGACGTTGGTCCGCCGCGCCGCCGACCACTCGTCGGCCAGCTCGCCCATCGTGGAGGACGGCGTGATCGGGTAGATGGCGATGACGTCGTTGGTGCGGTGGGCAACCGACGCCGCCGCTTCGTTGCCGTCGATCGTGACCCAGGCAGCCATGACGGGGCGACTGCAACTCCCGCACCATGCCTCGCGACGAGGATTCTGCCGATGGGCCGGGCATCATCGCCGACCGGCCCGCCAGACGGCCGGGAAGATCCCGCGCCAGGGCTGGCGATCTCCCGGAGGGCGGTCTGGTACTGGGGCCGTGTCCACGATTCGCGGAGTCGCTCCCCCGAGCGTGGCGCGGTGTGGAACGGCGCCGGCGTCGTCGAACCACCCGATCGTTCCTTCTGGATGCACGAAGGCCAGGCCTACTTCGAGTCCCAGTGCCCCAGCCCGCTCGATCTCCGGTTCGGCGGCGTCTGCAAGACCGATCCATCGTGTCTTGAGCTCCTGCGGTTCGAACGACGCGCCCATCTCCCGCAGTTGGGCCGCGCTCACGCGCGCGTTGCGCCGCATCTGGTCCAACAGGAGCAGTGGACCAAAACCGGGGTCCTTCGTGCAGGCGGCCCAGATGACCGCGTGCAGCGGGCAACGCGGCGCGTACGACACGATATCGACGAGGTCCCGTGTCTCGGCGCGGCTGCCCATGGCCAGCGCCTTGTTCGTGATCGCGTCGAACCAATGAAGCCGCCACCCGAGAAGCTCGTCGCGCTCGATCGGGAAAAAACGCCACGCCGAATCACGGCACCACTCCAGCTTAACGCCCTCGCCGCCTCGAGACACCCACGCGCGTCTGAACGACGGCGTCCAGACATCTTGTCGCGTCGTGTAGCCAGCCGCCTCGAGGGTCGCGAGGTCGGCGACACTGGAACATATGACCGCGTCCTCGACGTCGTGGAAGACATCGACGTCCGCGCTCCACCGCACCGTCTCACGGGCGTTCAGGACGATGCCGCCGGCCACGAAGCTTTCCGGTGACCGGTTGGGCATCAGCGTGCGCAGGACTTCCGCCTGGAACGGCGTTACAGGCACAGCTCGATCTCCCGGGCTCGACGCCACGCCGTCGATGAGCCGTGCTGCCGAAGACGTCGTGCGATCGAGGAGGAGATCCTCGCGCGACTCGAGCGGAGCGTGCGGGGCGCGCGTCCAGAAGCACTCAGGGTGATCGCGCAAGGCCGCTCGTGCCAGCAGCAAGGCGAACTCAAGGGTCGCGGCCCGTGTCGCGGGCATTGGCTCCATAACCAGAGTATAGGCCGCAGTCTGGCCGACCCGCGGCGCCAGAGCGAGTCTTGGCGAGCTGGCGGTGGCAGGTCAGGCGCGCCGCAGCGCCTGCGCGCCGTTCAGCATGACGACGATCTCGTCGGGCCGGCCGTCGGCCGATTCGATGGCGACAAACGACTCGCCGTCGCGCCGCATGCGAATCGCGGCCGTTGTGCCGAGCGCCACCACATTCGGCCCGATCTCGAACACCACCGAGCGGTGCCAGCCACGAGACTCAACCGGTCGCGCATCAGAGAACAGACGCTGCGCGAGCACTGTCCCGGTAGACGTGTCCGTGAAGTAGAGCGTCCTGCCGTCTGTCGACCAGGCTGGCGTCCGAGGCCGACCGGACACCGCCACTCGAGTGGATGACCCGCTGTCGATCTCGGTCACGATGATCTCATCAAGGCCCATGAAGGCCGCGGTCGCGAAGTATCGGCCGTCTGGCGAAACTGGAGAGATCCAGGTACCCAGTGCCCGCTGTGCCTGCGACCGCACTGTCCGCTGCCCGGCGCGTCGTACTCCGTGACAACTTGTCGAAGCAGGTTGTCGCCACGGTGCCAGGCGACCGTGCGGCCCTGGCAGTCGATTCGACGCCATTCCGCCGGGATTCGACCGCAGGCTGTGTGCCGTGGCCTGCGGCTCGCCCAGCGTCGCGGCGTCTGCGCCGACGGTCGCGGTGTGCAGCAGCCCGTCCTTCGAGTACGCGACGACACCGGAAGCGACGGGTACTGCGTGTGTGCCCGGTCCGAGTACTCGACCGCTACCTGTGTCGAGGTCGAATGCCGCCAGACGCGTGAGTTCCAGTGACCCTCCGAATGTCGTGAAGACCAGTGTCTTGCCGTCGCGCAGCGCTCGCGGCCAGCGCAGCGACTGGCCATTGAAGGCCGCCGCGCTCACAAATGACGCCGGTGTGCCGCCAGAGTCCGGTACCACGAGCAGGTCCGGGCTGTCGTTCGACGCGAACACGATGCGTCCAGGCAGCCACGTGGCGCCGTAGCGATACGTGCACGTTGTGACCACTTGTGCGGGTCCGCCGGCCACTGGCACTTTCGAGAGGCGATCGGCGGCCCAGAAGAGCAACCACTCGCCGTCTGGCGAGAACACCGGGTACTCGGCGCCGATCGTATTGGGCAGCTCCCTGAACTCGGCCTCGTCGAATCGCCGAATCAGGAGCCGCCGAGTGCCGTCCAGGTTCGCGATCGTCGCAAGCGCGCGACCGTCCGGAGACAGCGCGAGCCCCTGGCCGGCAAACACCATCCCAGCTGGCGGCGTGAGCGTGAGTATCGTCGGAGCGTCGAATGCTCCGTCCGCGCGGTCGACGGCGCGGCGACCGAACATCCAGCCTCCGATTCCGGCTGCGAGCGCACCGCCGGCTGCAAGCAGCAGCCCGCGCCGGCTTGTCAGTGCAGGTGGGGCCGCGCGCAGCAGGTCACCCGATGCTGCACCACGCGCCCAGTCGAGTTCGAGGGCGACGTCGCGCGCCGATTGCCAGCGGTGCTCGGGGTCTTTCTCCAGGCAGCGGCGCACGAGATGATCGATCAGCGGCGGTGTCAGCGGCGCGCGGTCGGCCAGCGGTGGCGCCGGCTGCTCGAGAATCGCCGCCATCAGGCTGGCGGTGGTCTTGCCGGCAAACGGCCGGGAGCCGGTGAGCATCTCGTAGAGCACGCAGCCGAGCGCCCAGAGGTCCGTGCGGGCATCGGCCGGCTGGCCGGCGAGTTGCTCGGGTGCCATGTAGGGCAACGTGCCGACGAGCGTGTGGCGGTCGGTGAGCACGGCGGCGGTCGTGGCGCCGGTCACGCCCGTGGCGTCGTCGGTGTCGTGGCCCGCTCGCGCGGCTGCGTCCACGGGGCGCGCCACGCCGAAGTCGAGGAGCTTTGCGTCCGTCCGGCTCGCGCCTTTCACGAGCATGACGTTGGCGGGCTTGAGGTCGCGGTGCGCAATGCCCTGACGATGTGCGGCATCGAGCGCCTGTGCCACCTGTGCGCCATCGCCAGCGCCTCATCCAGGGGAGGCGCCCGCGCGTCAGGCGCGCGTCGAGCGTCTCGCCGGCGAGCAGTTCCATCACGAGATACGGCGTGTCGCCCTCGACGCCCACGTCGTGCAGCACGCAGATGTGCGGATGCTGGAGCCGGGCAATCAGGCGCGCCTCGCGCTCGAAGCGCTCGCGGCCGCCGCATCGCGCACCTCTCGGCGCCGAGCACCTTGAGCGCCACCGTGCGGCCCAGGCGGTGTCGGTGGCGCGATACACCTCCCCCATGCCGCCTTCGCCAAGCGCGACGACTTCATAGGACCGAGGCGTGCCGGCGCGAATGCCATGGTGGAGCGGCATTCTACGCGTCGAGCGCGCCCGACCCTATAGCGTCATAGCGGCCGACCGCGCCTATCGGGTCGACTCGGCTACCACGCCTCCCGGCGCACTCCCGGCACCGCGTCGAAGTGTTCGTCGCGGCTCATGACGGGCAGACGGTGCTGCAGCGCCAGGGCGGCGATCCAGGCATCGTTCGCCGGAATGGGGCGCCCCGCTTTCTTGAGCGCTGCCCGCACCCGGGCGTAGGTGCGCGTCGTGGGTTCGGTGACGTCGAGGATCTCGAAGCTGGACAGATGATCTGCCAACCACCGCTCGTAGCGCTCACGATACCGCGACGCTGCAATGCCGTATCGAAACTCCCCGAGCACGATAACCGGGATGGCGACGTTTGTTTCGCTCGCGAGCCTGACACCCACGGCTGGCTCGCCGTCGATGAACGCGGAGAGCGCATTGGTATCGAGGATCACCGGCGGTCCTCGGCCTCCACGACGTCGAACTCCCGCTCGATGACGCGCTGAATTCTGGCCGTTTCGCGGCGAAGGGGCCGAAGTTGTCCGAATCCCTTCATGAACGGCGCCTGTTCCGGGGCCAGCCCGGCGGGGCGGCCTGCCAGTTTCTCCTGCAAGGGCCGCGGTGACGAACGCGGGCCAGCCCCGTTCGGCGGCTCTGGCCTTCGGCCGTCCGGATCACGACGAGCTGGTCGGGCGTTCGTCTGCTGACTCCACGATATTAACGACTGGCCGTCGGCACCATGCGCACGCCGTCATGTTCGGCCCGTCGACCGCCCGGCTGCTCATCTCGAACGCCCTCTCTAGGTGGTGCGAACTCCGGCCTTCCGTCGCGTTCCCTCACCGGCACCAGGTACATGGTGCGTCCCACGTGGTAGTAAATCCCCTTGGTGCTCCAGCCCGTGACATACGCCACGCCGTTCAACACGTCGGTGACAGGACGCCATGAGGCGAGGTCGTCGACGCGTCTCGCCCGGATTCCAGCGGACGTGCCACTGCCCGTTCGATAGGCGAACCATGCGCCGTCTGGCGCCAGCGCGGCGAGTGGCACCTGGGAGACGTTCTCCACCTGAAACGACGGCGCCGCACCTGCTGCGCCCGGTGTCACGATCCGCCCCACGTAGGCGGTGCCGTTCTTCGCGACCTCAAAGAGCAGAAGCCGGCCGTCGCGCGAGCGCCACGACGTTCGACGGACCAGGGGCGGTGTCGGCCGCGGGTGTCGGGGGTGCGTCGGAGAACAGCGTCTTCACGACGATGCGCCCGCTGCGGTCGTTGAGGTAGAGGCGCCTGCTATCTGCTGAGAACGAGGGGGAGTTGAACGCCCCCGTGACGACGACGGTTGTCGTGCCGCGTTGAAGGTCGGTGATGAGGACCCCCGACGCGGTCTCCATGGCTGCGAACCTGCCGTCGGGGGACACCGACACGGATCCCGGTCCTCGCGGACGGGGGTCTGCCGCAACCACCGTGCGGGTTCCGTCGAGCGCGTACCGCGCCAGCACCTGCCGACTGGCGCTCGCCGACTCCAGCCAGGCCACCGTGCCGTCTGCAGCCGATGCCAGCAGTGCCATGCCACCAGAATTCGTCCGCACGGTGTAACCCGATCGCGTCACCGCCGACATCGTCATCGCGTCCGCGTCGAAGGTCGCCGATTCGATGAATCCCGCACGCGAGTAGAGGAGGGTGCCGTCAATAGAAGGATCGGGGTGCGTGCCGGCGCCGAGGATCACACCGGATTTGTTGTCGAGCCGGTAGGCGGCGAGTGTCGAGTCCTCCGCCGAACCACCAAACACCGAGAACACCAGCGTTCGCCCGTTGGCCGCGACCTTGGGCCAGCGCAGCGACTTGTTGTCGAAGGCGCTTGCTGGCACCAGAACGGTCGGCTCACGTCCGCCTGGTGGCAGGGCCACCAGGTCAGGCGACGATGCCGTGGCGAACACCAGCGTGCCGTCGGGCATCCAGGTGGCGCCGTAGCGGAAGTTCGACTCGACGACCGCTTCGCGCGAGCCGCCTGTCACCGGGATCCGCCACAGGCGATTCTCGGCGAAAAAGCCGATCCAGCGCCCGTCGGGCGAGAAAAACGGGTAATCGGCGTCGTCGCTGCCGGCCAGCTCCTGGAAGGCCAGATCGTCGAGGCGTCTCAGTACAAGACGCCGTCCGCTGGGGCCATTCACCGGCACGACGACCGTCCGCCCGTCGGGCGACAGCGCGAAGCCGGACGAGAACTGCGAATCGGGCGACGGCGAGACCCGAAACGCCGACGGCTCGGTGATCCTTGCCGCTGCCGGGGATATGCGGGCCCTGCCGGCTGCCCAGCCGCCTGCCGCGCCGGCAACGGCACCACCCGCGGCGACGAGAAGTCCTCGCCTCGTGAGTTGCCAGGGCGCCTCCGCGCCCGTCATGGCGGTCGCACCCGTTCGCGCCCAGTCGAGTTCGAGGGCGACGTCGCGCGCCGACTGCCAGCGGTGCTCGGGGTCCTTCTCCAGGCAGCGGCGCACGAGGTGATCGACCAGCGGCGGTGTCAGCGGCGCGCGGTCGGCCAGCGGCTGCGCCGGCTGCTCGAGAATCGCCGCCATCAGGCTCGCGGTGGTCTTGCCGGCAAACGGCCGGGTGCCGGTGAGCATCTCGTAGAGCACGCAGCCGAGCGCCCAGAGGTCCGTGCGGGCATCGGCCGGCTGCCCGGCGACTTGCTCGGGCGCCATGTAGGGCAACGTACCGACGAGCGTGTGACGGTCGGTGAGCACGGCGGCGGTCGTCGCGCCGGTCACGCCGGTGGCGTCGTCAGTGCCCTGGCCCACCCGCGCGGGCTGCGTCCACGGGGCGCGCCACGCCGAAGTCCAGCAGCTTGGCATCTGACCCGCGCGCGCCCTTTGACGAGCATGACGTTGGCGGGCTTGAGGTCGCGGTGCGCGATGCCCTGACGATGTGCGGCGTCGAGCGCCTGGGCGATCTGGCGCGCCGAGCGCGAGGGCCTCGTCGAGCGGCAGACGCCCGCGCGTCAGGCGCGCATCGAGCGTCTCGCCGGCCAGCAGCTCCATCACGAGATACGGCGTGTCGCCCTCGACGCCGACGTCGTGCAGCACGCAGATGTGCGGATGCTGCAGCCGGGCAATCAGGCGCGCCTCGCGCTCGAAGCGCTCGCGGGCCGCCGGATCGCGCACGGTCTCGGCGCCCAGCACTTTGAGCGCCACGGTACGACCCAGGCGGGTGTCGGTCGCCCGATACACCTCCCCCATGCCGCCCTCGCCCAAAGGCGCGACAACTTCGTAGGGGCCGAGGCGAGTGCCGGGCGCTAGTGCCATGGTGGAGCGGCGATTCTACGCGACGTCAGCGCCGGTCGGTGTCACCAGGCGCCGCCGCGCGGCTGCACCGCCGTCGCCAGCACGAGTTCGCCGTTCGGGCCGCGTCCGCTACTTCGTCTCGTCAAGACGCGCTGCAGTTCCGCCTGCATCTGCTGCAGCGTCTCGCGCGCCTCGGGCTTCGGCGACACGTTCGCCGAGTTCGTAGGGGTCGGCCTCGAGGTCGTAGAGTTCGTCCATCCCCTGCAGCTCGCGGTAGCTTGATGTACTTGTGGCGCGCCGTCCGCACCGCCGAGTAGCCCATGGTGCGGATGCGCGGGAACACGGTGTCGCTGAAGTACTCGATGAGGAACGCCGACCGCCACGCCGGCGCCGCGCCGGCGAGCACCGGCACGAGCGAGCGTCCCTGGATGGCGGGCGGCGTCGCCACGCCGGCCACGTCGAGCAACGTCGGCGCGAGAATCGATGCTGAGCGCCATCTCGGCGGGCGTGGTGCCGGCGGCGGCCAGCGTCGGGTAGCGCACGATGAGCGGAATGCGGATCGTCTCCTCGTAGGCCAGGCGCCGCTCCTCGTTGAGGCCGTGTTCGCCGTAGAAGTAGCCGTGGTCGCTCGTGAACACGACGACGGTGTCGTCGAGGATGCCCTTGCGGGCGAGCGTCGCGACGATGCGGCCCAGGCTGTCGTCGACGCCGAGCAGCATCTCGAGCCGGCCGCGGATCTCCTCGTCGGTCGTCGCGGTGGCCTTGCCAAGCGGCGGCAGCCGATTGATGCGCTGCAGCAGCGCCGGCTTGTCGGCCGGTGGCACGAAGGCGTTGGCGCGCCGCGGCATCGGGCGTCCGGCGTAGCGCCCGCGATGGCGATCGGCGGCCACGAAGCCGCCGGGCTGGCCGTCGAGCGGCTTCAGGCTGCCGTCGTCCTGCTGGATGACGTTCGGATGAATCGCCTTGTGGGCCAGGTAGACGAGGAACGGGGCCGCTGACGGCCGGTCGATGAAGCGCTCGACGTAGTCGGTGAGCAGATCGGTCGTGTAGCCCTTCTCCTGCACGCGCGTGCCGTCGACGTTGAACGACGGGTCGATGGCCTCGCCCTGGCCCGGCATCGCCACCCAGTGGTCGAAGCCCGGCCGCGGGCTGTCGTCGTTGCCCATGTGCCACTTGCCGAAGAATCCGGTGCGGTAGCCGGCCTGTTGCAGCTGCTTCGGGAAGACCGGCAGGTCGTGACTCGGGCGGGCGGTGTTGTCGAT
The DNA here is from genome assembly GCA_963779175.1 of uncultured Acidobacteriota bacterium. GTDB lineage: Bacteria > Acidobacteriota > Vicinamibacteria > Vicinamibacterales > UBA2999 > CADEFD01. Next base: position 209,170 of record CAVZXA010000010.1, on the reverse strand, counting down.
GATGCCGTTGGTGTGCGGATACTGGCCGGTCAGGAAACTGGCGCGGCTCGGCGAGCACAGCGGCGTCGTCGCGAACGCGTTCGTGAAGCGGGCGCCCTCGCGGGCGAGGCGATCCATGTGCGGCGTCTCGATGAACGCATGGCCGGCGGCGGCGAAGTCGTCCCACCGCATGTCGTCGACCAGCACGAAGACGATGTTGGGCCGCCGGGCCGGTGCAGCGCCGGGGGCCGCGGACGGGCGGCGTCTCCGCCGGCGCGCTGCACGACCCGGTCGCAAGCGCAGTCAGGAACACGAACAGGCGCACGCGTGTCATCACTGCCCTCACGGCGCCGGTGTCGCGGTGGTGATCGCGCACCAGGCGGAAGCCGAGGTTGTTGAGGCCGCTGTCGGGGGTGGCCTGGCTACGCGCGCCGGGCCGGTAGTTGGTGCAGAAGTTCTCGCTGCACAGCCACGAGCCGCCGCGCATGGCGCGTTCGGTGCCGGTGTCGGGTCCGCGCGGTGCCGTTCGCGGGCTGCGCGCGTAGTAGCCGGCGTCGTACCAGTCGGCGCACCACTCCCAGACGTTGCCCGTCACGTCCACGAGGCCGAAGCCGTTGGCCGCGAAGCGGCCCACCGGGGCGCGCCCCTGGAAGCCGTCTTCCCCGGTGTCGCGCTCAGGGAAGGGGCCTTGCCACCAGTTGGCAACCGGCGTGCCGCCGGGGCGCAGCTCGTGGCCCCAGACGTACGGCGCCTGGTCCACGCCGCCGCGGGCCGCAAGTTCCCACTCCGCCTCGGTGGGCAGACGCTTGCCGGCCCAGGCCGCAAACGCCTGCGCGTCGTTCCACGACACCTGCGTGACCGGTTCGTCGTCGCCGGCGGGCGGCCGCTGTGGGCCATCGGGGTGCCGCCACGTCGCGCCGTTGACCGCCGTCCACGTCTGCGCTGCCGGTTCGAACACGCCCGACCAGCCGAAGCGCTCCGCTTCGGTGCGATATCTGGTGGCGGCGACGAAGGCGGCAAAGGCGCCGACGGTGACTTCGGTGCGATCGATGAAGAACGCGGCGACGTCCACCTCGTGCACGGGCGTCTCGTGACCCGGGCCGTCGATCGTGCCCATGCGGAACGTCCCGGCGGGGATCCGCACCATGTCCGCCGGTGCCGCGCTGGCCCCCGCCGTCGAGGCCGGCGGGCCGCCCGGGGCGCCGCAGGCCGCCAGCACGCCCCAGCACAGGGCGACGGCCACGGTCCTGACGACGCGGCAAGCGAGAGGCGGCGGGGCCACGGGCAGCGGCATTATGCCCCGCCCGTCCGTGCCGCCGCTCAGTCGGCTTCCCGCGAGCTGGTCGCCCATCCGGCGCATGGGTGCGGTATAGTGCGCGCGATCGCCGTCCGTCAATACCGTGCTGGCCAGCCTGTTCGAGGGGTGGTGGAAATGTCTCACGACGACGCGCACACGACACACGACACCGCCGCCGGTGTCTCGAGGCGCAACTTCATCAAGGGCGTGGTGGCCGGCAGCGTGGCCGTCTCGTCGGCCGCCTATCTCTTCCGCTCGAGCCCAATGGTGTCGGGACAGGGCCGTGCCGGGGGCGTCGAGCGGCTGCTCACGCTCACGGTCAACGGCCAGACCCGCCGCGTGGACGTCGCGCCGCAGGAAACACTGGCCACGACGCTGCGCTACAAGCTGGGTCTCACCGGCACCAAGCTCGGCTGCGACCGCGCCGAGTGCGGCGCCTGCACGGTGCTGGTGGACGACGTGCCGCGCTACGGCTGCTCGGTGCTCACCCATGCGGTGCGCACCAAGCGCATCCAGACCATCGAGGGCCTCGCGGCGGCCGATGGCACGCTGCATCCGGTGCAGCAGGGCGTGGTCGAGGAGCAGGGCTTCCAGTGCGCCTTCTGCATGTCGGGCTTCATCATGGCCACCGTCGGCTACCTGAAGAAGCACCCCAACCCGACGCGTGAAGAACTGGCGCACGGTGTCTCCGGCAACCTGTGCCGGTGCCAGGACTACGACAAGATCCTCACGGCGCTGCACCGCGGCGCCGAGCTCTCGCGGGGGGTGACCCGTGGCTGACCCGAAACTCGTCGGACAGAACTACACCACGCCCGACCTGCTCGCCAAGGTCACGGGCAAGGCGAAGTACGCGGAAGACTTCCGCGCCGAAGGGATGCTCTTCGTCAAGCTGCTCCTGAGCCCCATTCCCCACGGCCGGGTGGTGCGCGTCGATACCAGCGCCGCTGAGGCCATGCCCGGCGTGCGGGCCATCCTCAGAGCCAGCGAGCTGCCATCGCCGGCCGACACGGTGACCGACCTGGGCGAGACCATTCGCGCCAATCCGAAGGCCGAACGCGCGCTGACAGACGAGCCCGTCTACGCTGGCGAGCCGATTCTGGCGGTCGCGGCCGTGGACGAAGAGACGGCAGCGGCGGCAATCGAAGCCATCCAGGTGGACTACGAGCAGCTGCCGTTTGTGGTCGATCCGCTCACCAGCCTCAGGCCCGGTGGGCCGAATCCACGCGTGGAAGGCAACACCTGGGGACGCCTGCCTGCCGCGGCCGGCCAGCCGCCGAATCCGCTCGACGTGCAGGAGCTGAAGTGGACGGCCGAGGACTTCGAAGGCTACGACGAAGGGAAGATGCCCACCGGCAAGGCGCAGGTGGACTGGTCGTACGGCGATCTCGACGCCGGCTTCGCGAAGGCCGCGCTCGTGCTCGATGAGACCTTCTCGGTCGCCAACAACCAGCACCACATCCTCGAACCGCGCTCGGCGCTGGCGTGGTGGCAGAACGGCAAGCTCCACATCCATTCCGGCACCCAGAGCGCCGTGCAGACGGTGGCGTCGATCTCGCGCTGGATGAACATCCCGGCGTCGGATGTCGTGCTGATCACTGAATACACCGGCGGCGGCTTCGGCGCCCGCGCCACCGGCTCTGTCCACAGCATGATCCCGGCGCTGCTGGCCAAGAAGACCAACGCCCCGGTGATGATGCGCATCACGCGCGAGGAAGAGCAGTACATCGGCGGCATCCGTCCGGCCGTGCACGGCCGCGTCAAGGCCGGTTTTGCGAAAGACGGCACGCCTGCTGGCGCTCGACCTGTTTCTCGTGGGCGAGAACAGCGCCTACGAGGCCCAGGCCGATGCCAACAGCGGCGGCCGCTTCGTGTCGCTGCTCTACCAGCCGCAGGCGATGCGCTCGCGCGGCATCACGGTGCTCACCAACACGCCGCCCCGCCGCGCGCAGAGCCAGCCGGGCGGCCTGCAGGCGATCATGGTGGTCGAGCCGGTGATGGCCAAGGCGGCGCGTCAGCTCGGCATCGATCAGGTGGCGCTGCGCCGCATCAACGCGCCGGAAGGCAAGGCGAAGCTCGGCCCGGCCGATGCGAAGGGCCAGCGCGCCTACGCCACCAGCGCCTTCCTGAAGGAAGCGCTCGATCGCGGCAAGGAGGTCTTCCGCTGGGACGAGCGCAAGGCCCGATCCGGCAAGCGCAACGGCTCGACCGTGCGCGGCGTCGGCGTGGCCGTGAGCACCTTCGTGGCCGGCTCGACCGGCTTCGACGGCTTGTTCGTGATCAGGCCTGATGGCCGGATGTACGTGCAGTCGGGAGTGGGCAACCTCGGCACCGAATCGGTCTTCGACGTGCACCGGGTCGCCGCCGAGATGCTCGGCATGCCGTGGGACAAGGTGACGGTGGCGTGGGGCGACACCGCGCAGCCGCTGCCGTGGACGTGCGTGTCGGGCGGCAGCCAGACCACACATGCGATGACACGCGCCGCCCACGCGGCGGCGTCGGATGCCATCGCCAAGGCCAGAGAGATCGCGGCCGCGGCGCTCGGCGGCAGCCCCGAGTCGTATCAGGTGGCGGGCGAGCGTGTCTTCAGCGGCGGCCGCAGCATGACGCTGGCCGAGGTGGCGCGTCGCGCCATCGAGATGGCCGGCAAGTACGATGGTCACGAGCTGCCCGACAACATCAACCCGGTCACGAAGACCGCGGCGGCCGCGATGGCCGGGCAGGGGCTGATGGGCGTCGCCCGCGACACCTATCCGCGCGACGGCGGCAGCTATTCGTTCGTGGCCGGCTTCGCCGAGGTGGAGGTGGACGTCGAGACCGGCCACTACCAGGTGCTCGACTACACGGCCATCGGCGACTCGGGCACCATCATCCACCCGCGCGCCTACGGCGGCCAGGTGCTCGGCCGCTCGGTGCTCGGCATGTCGCACGCGCTGTCGCTCAAGACCGTCTACGACCAGCACTATGGGCTGTCGATGACGCAGCGCTTCTACCAGAGCCGGCCGCCGACGACTGCTCGACGTCCCGCGCAACATGCAGTGGGAGGCGCTGAACATCCCCGATCCGGAGACGCCCGTCGGCGCTCGCGGCATCGGCGAGCCGCCGGTGGCGGCTGGCGCCTGCGCGATCCTGAACGCGCTCTCGGACGCGCTCGGCGACGACGTCTACCGGCGCGCGCCGGTGACGATGGACAGCATCCTGATGGCGCTCGAACACGGGCGGCCCATGCAGGATCCGCTCACCGCTCACATCTGAGAACAGGAGTCACGCCATGGCCATCGTGCACGACGTCATTCCGCCGTTCTCGCTCTTCCAGCCCGCCAGCATCGACGACGCGCTGGAGCTGCTGGCCACCCGCGGTGAGGAAGCCTGGATCCTCGCCGGCGGCATGGACTCCATGGACTGGCTGAAGGATCGGACCAAGCGCACCAGCGCGGTCATCGAACTGAGCCAAATCGCCGAGCTGCACGGCGTTCGCGACGCCAGTCGGCGGCCTCGAGATCGGCGCCATGACGACGCTGACCGATGTGGCCGAACACGCGCTCGTGACGGCGCGCTTCCCGGCGCTGGCGCAGGCCGCGGGCCTGGTCGCCTCGCCGCAGATCCGCAATCAGGGCACCCTTGGCGGCAACGTGTCGCAGGATGCGCGCTGTGCCTACTACCGCCGCGGCTGGAGCTGCTACCGCGCCGGCGGCAACGTCTGCTACGCCGACACGCCCACGGCGATGAACCGCGAACACGCCATCCTGCAGGCCGATCGCTGCGTGGCGGTGAGTCCGTCCGACACGGCACCGGCCCTCATCGCGCTCGACGCGCAGATGGTCGTGCGCCGCCGCGGCGGCGAACGGGTGATCGAAGCGGCCGACTACTTCATGGGCCCGAGCACCGACATCACGCGGATGACGGCGCTGCAGCCGGGCGAACTGCTGACGGCCATCCGTCTGCCGGCCACGTGGGCGGGCGCGCGTGTCTACTTCGAGAAGGCCCGGGATCGTCAGGTGTGGGACTTCCCGCTCGTGAACGTGGCCTCGGCCATCCGCATGAACGGCGATCGGATCGCCGAGGCGCGGATCGTCGTCGGCGCGGTGGCGGCGCGGCCGCTGCGTCTCACCAACGTCGAACAGGCGCTGGCGGGCCGTGCGGTGAACGAGGAGACGGCGACGATGGCCGGTGAGATGGCCATTGAAGGCGCGATTGCGTTGCGGCAGAACGCCTACAAGATCCCGCTGATGCGCAACCTGGTGCGGCGGGCCGTTCGCGGCGGTCCGCTGCCGGCCGCGACGTAGAGGCCAGAAGCATGGCGAAGGGCGTGACCGGATGACGCGGCCGCGACGCTCGGCGTCGTGGCCGCGCTGTTGCGGCGCGTGGCGACGCTGCTGCTTTCGGCGAGCGCGTGCGAGGCGCCACCGGCGCGCGCGGCGCAGGTGCCGGCTGCCACGACGCCTGGCGAACGCTGGGCCAGTGGGCGGGCACCGGCAGCCGGCAGACCGAGTCGTTCGACGTCGCCTCCGGCGCGCTGCGGCTGCAGTGGGAGGCACGGGCTGCGGCGCTCACGACGGCCGGGCCGTCGCGCTTTCGCGTGTGGCTCTACAGCGCGATCAGCGGACGTCCGCTGCAGCTGGTCGCAGAAGCCGACGGCCCGGGTGCGGGCACGGCCCACGTGGCCGACGACCCGCGCGTGTCGTACCTGCTCATCGAGGCTGAAGGCGTGAGCTGGACGGCGACGCTGCGACGAAGCGACGGCGCTGGCGGCCGCGCGCTGACGCGCGTGCGCGCTATTCGAAGAGGCTGCGCAGCGTGATGGCGCACTCGGGAAGCAGGGGCGTCGTCAGCACCTCGTCGTCATCCGCCGAGAGTTCCGCGACTCGCACCAACTTCCCCTCGGTGGACCGTCGGAGAACCTGCACCGTATCGAGTTCGGGATCGACGAGCCAGTACTCGCGCACGCCGGTGCGTTCGAACAACCGCCGCTTCGCCTGCACGTCGCGCTTACGGGTGCTGTGCGACAGTACCTCGACGACCAGCGCCGGCGGCCCCTGCACGTTCTTCTCGGTCAGGATCGCGGTCTGATCCGTCGCTACGAACAGCACGTCGGGCTCGACGATGTCGCGATTCGAGAGGACGACATCGAGCGGCGCGACGAAGACGCGGCCGACCGGGTGCTGCTTCAGGTAGGTGGCGATCTCCACCACCAGGCGCACGACGATCACCTGGTGACGCACGTCAGGCGACGCCGTCACGTAGTGGACTCCGTCAATGAGCTCGTGCCGGTTCCCGTCATCCGGGAAATGCACGAAGTCGTCGTACGTGAGCCGCGTGTCGACGGGAGCCGCTTCTGAGCGCATCGAGTCCTCCCCGGCCATTTCCGCAGTCTACATCCGGCCATCGCACGGGCCAACGCCAGACCCGTGCCGCGCGAAATCGCCTGAGAAATCGCTGGTCCCGGGACACGGCGGGCAGAATCTGCCGCCGGGACACCCTCTCGTGCGGCGCAGGTTCTGCCACCCGGCCATGCCCGCAGCCTGTCTCGCGCCGGCGGAGCTGTCGCGCGGCGACGGGCGGACGTCAGCGACGCGGTTCGATGACGGGGAACGCGGCGTCGAAGGCGTCGAGAAACGAGAACAGTCTGGTCAGCTGGGTGGTGTCGCCACCTACCGTCAACGCCTGTGATTGCAGGGCGCTGGCCAGGGTGCGCTGACCCAGCACGACAGCTTCCAGAACGGGGCGGGTCAGCGTGACGGTTGCGTTGGCGTCTGGACTGGTGCGGTTGAAGGTCGTGGTCAGCGCACCGTGACCCAGATTGGAGACCAGCGTTTCCTGGGTATCGGTGAAGCGCCAGTTGATGACGATGTGCGCGGCGCCGGCGCGCGGGCCGTTGATGCGTGTGCCGATGTAGTCGAACGTCAAGCGAAGCGGCATGGCGTGCAGCATGTCAGCGCCGACGCCTGGTGAAGGACGTGGCACGGGCGCCGTCGTGTTCCGTAGTTCCTGCGCGCCGAGCAGATACGCATTGCGCCACGTGGCCGATTGTGCACGTACTTGTAGAGGTCTCGCTGCACCTCGAGGCGATCGACGATGCGGTCGTGGCCCCATACCGGCCAGTGGTGCTGGGCGATCATCACCTGCGCGTCGGCGCCGAAGCGCGTGATCGCATCGTTGATGTAGTGCGCCCATCCGTTGGCGTCGCGCACCCCGGTGCCACGCAGCGGCAGGAGGTTGTGCAGGTTGTGCGTGACGTTCTCGGCCATGTTGAGCACGCGAGACTCAGGCAGGTAGAGGTGCATTTCGGCCGGGGCTTCGGACCTGGGAGCCAGTTGAAAGACGATGGTGACGCCGTCGATGGTGCGGGTTTCGATGGGTTGCGCGATCGTCTCGGTCGGTGCGAAGAGCCCTCCCCCGCCCCGGCCACCCCGGTCCATCTTGCCGAGACCTGCGTCGATGTTGCCGCGTTCGTTGCGCGGCACCGGGATACCGAACTGATACTGCGCGCGGCGCGCCATGGCGTTGCCGCCGGTGACGGATTCCGACACCACGGCCTCCATGAAACCGGCCGGGGCGAAGACCCGTGTCGCACCAGACGCGACGTCTTCTTCGCGCGCCACGCCCCTGGCCCCCCCGTAATGATCGGTGTGGCTGTGGGTGTAGATGAGCGCGGTGACCGGCTTGCGCGGACGATGGGCGAAGTAGAGCTCGAGGCCGTCGCGGGCGATGTCGGGGCCGTAGAGCGTGTCGATCACGATGAGGCCGGTGGCGCCTTCGACGATCGTCATGTTGGCGAGCGAGAGACCGCGCAGCTGGTAGATGCCGTCGGCCACTTTGAACAGCCCGTGGATGGCGTTGAGCTGAGCCTGCCGCCAGAGGCTCGGGTTGGCCGTGGGCGGAGCGGCCTGCTTCAGGAAGTCGTAGGCCGCGAGATCGGCGGCGTTGGCCCTGGTGGCGATGAACCCGCGGGCGGCGTCCTCGAAATCCCGACGGTCGTTGAAAGGGAGCTGCGAGAGGACGGCGCGATTGGCGGCGGCAACCGAGGGCTCAGCGGGTTTGGGCATCGGGCCCTGAGCGTCGAGGACGGGTGCCGTGAGCAGAAGCAGGAACAGGATCCGAGATGCTGCATTCATGGGACCCGCATCCTACATCGGGCACACGAACGCCCCAGGGCTGACTGCCGAGTCCATGTATACTGTATACATCGTGCCGGATCCCGCCAACGTCTCCGCGGTCGTGACCGTCAGACTGACTCGTGAGCTGGAGCGCCGGCTCGCCCGGGAGGCGCGCCGATTGCGCCGCAGCCGGAGCGAAGTCGCTCGAGCGATTCTCGAGGCTCACCTGGCAGGGCCCGTCGTCGATCCGCACGCGGAGGCGCGCCGCCAGTCGCTGCTGGCCAGCGCCCAGGACGCCGAACGTGACACCCTCGATTTCATCGAGCACGCCGGGGATCCGCGCGGATGGAAGTGACTCGCGGCGCCATCGTCATCATCTCGGCCCGGGGTGCCTACACCGGCAAGCCTCGTCCGGCACTCGTCGTGCAGGCCGACTCGTTCAATCCCACCCACGCCAGCGTGACGATCTGTCCGATCACGACGGCCTGCATTGATGCGCCGCTTTTCCGGGTCAGCGTGCCCCCGGGTGAGCGCACCGGCCTGAAGTCGGCATCCCAGGTGATGGTCGACAAGATCGTGAGCGTGCCCCGCACCAGCCTCGTTCGCGAAATCGGACGCTGTGATGAGGCGACCTCGCACGCCGTGGAGGATGCGCTGCGAAATTGGCTCGGCCTGTAGCGCACCCGCTCGTGCTGTCGTTCGCCCCGCGTCAGTCGCCCGCCGGCTTCGCCAGATACGCCTTCGACTGCGCCTCGCTCTTGAGCGGCGTCACCTTGTCGGGATCGATGCGCACCATCAGGTAGTTGATGTGGTCGTCGATCTTCGTGAACCAGTGGCCGGTGCCGGCCGGAATCACCACGACGTCGCCGGCCTTGAGCTGATGCGCCACGCCGTTGCGGATCTCCGAGCCGTTGTTGCCGGGTCCGTTGAATTCGATGACGGTCCGCAGCGTCGCCGGACGCCGCTGCCGGTTCACGATGTCGGGCCCCAGCACCAGCGTCGCCGCGCCCGAAATCACGTGATACACCTCGCTCACGAGATCGTGTTCGGCCACCGAATCCGGCGCCGGCTTGTCGAGCCGGCCGCGGTAGACCATGCCGATGCCGATGTGCGCCTTGCCGATGAACACGTCGCGCACCTGCTGGTCGATGATCTTCTCGGCGATCGCCTTCTTCGTGTAGGCCTCGAGTTCCGACAGCGGAATGTAGGTGCCCGGGCACATCTCGCAGGTGGGCTGCGGATCGGTGGGGTTGATCTCGGGCCTGGGCGAACATACCGGCGGCCACGCAGGCGACGGCGCCGAGAGCCAGAAGCAGGGTCTTCAGCGGATGTGTCATGTCGGGCACCTCGTTCGGAAGCGGCAGAGTGCGGCCTATTCTGGCACCGCTGGGCCCTGTAGTATCAGGCTCGATTCCCGGAGGTGGGGCGATGGTGCGACGACTGCCGCGGATGGACAGACGCCGGGCCGGCGCGATCGGCGCGCTGCTCGTGGCCGGCGCGGCCGTGCTCGCGGCGCGCCAGGCGCTGCCGCCGGCGCCGCCGGGCGAGTGGCGCTACATCGGCGGCGACGCCGCCCAGACGCGCTACTCGCCGCTCGATCAGATCACCGCCGCGAACTTCGAGACGCTCGAAACGGCCTGGGTCTGGCGCGGCGACAACTTCGGCCCCGCGGTGGACTACGTCTCGCGCTCGACGCCGCTCTACGTCGACGGCGTGCTCTACACCGTGGCCGGGAGCCGCCGCACCGTCGTGGCCATCGACCCCGGCACCGGAGAAACGCTGTGGACCTACCGCGAGCCGCCGACCACGCGCTTCGACCGCGGCATGCGCAACAACTACGGCAAGGGCGTGGCCTACGGCGAGATCGGCGGCCGGCGCGTCATCTTCTACACCTCGCCGGCGTTCTTCCTGCACGCGCTCGACGCGAAATCCGGGCAGCACGTCGAGAACTGGGGCGCGCGGGTCCCGATTCCCGGCTTCCCCTCGAGCGGCGTGGTCGACATGCTGCCGGACCTGGTGCGCGACTGGGAGCCGTGGCTGAAAGCGGAGAAGAAGTACGACGCGGAGAAGGGCATCCCGCGCGAGCTGGGCAACCTCTCCACCTCGTCGCCGCCGATTGTCGTCAACGGCGTCGTCGTCGTCGGCAACGTGCACGAACAGGGCTACTACCAGACCCGCATCGAGAACATCCCCGGCGACATCCTGGCCTACGACGCGCGCAGCGGGAAGCACCTGTGGAAGTTCCACGTCATCCCGCGGCCCGGCGAGTTCGGCCACGAGACGTGGGAGAACGATGCCTGGCGCACGACCGGCGATGTGTCGTCGTGGGCGCCGATGTCGGCCGATCCCGGGCGCGGCCTCGTCTACGTGCCCACGAACCCGCCGACCATCGACTTCTACGGCGGCTTCCGGCCGGGCGACAACCTGTTCGGCACGAGCATCCTCGCGCTCGACGTCAAGACCGGCAAGCGCGTGTGGCACTACCAGACGGTGCACCACGACATCTGGAACTTCGACAACCCGACGGCGCCGGTGCTGCTCGACGTGGTGGTCGACGGCCGGCCCACGCCGATCGCCGTGCAGACGACGAAGCAGGGCTTCGCCTACACGCTCAACCGCGAGACCGGTCAGCCGGTGTGGCCGATCCCCGAACGTCCGGTCGCGGCCTCCGATCTGCCGGGCGAGAAGCTGTCGCCCACGCAGCCGCATCCCACGCGGCCGAAGCCGCTCGAGATCCAGGAGCTCACCGAAGACGTGCTCATCGACTTCACGCCGGAGCTGCGCGCCGAAGCCATCGAGATCCGCAAGCGCTACAAGACCGGGCCGCTCTTCACGCCGCCGATCCAGGTGGGCCATCCTTCCGGCCTGCGCTCGTTCGTGAGCTGCCCGGCCGGCGCCAGCAACATCAACGGCCCGACCACGGCCGATCCGGAAGCGGGCGTGCTCTACGTGGCGACGCAGCGCCTCTGCCGCGCCGAGAACCTCGTGCCCGGCGCGAAGATGGACGAGCCCGACGATCCGAAGACGACCGGCGCCACCTTGTCACGCTGGGTCGTGGCCAATCGCGGTGACCTGCGCGGCCCCGACGGGCTGCCGATCTGGAAGCCGCCCTACAGCCGCATCATCGCCATCGACATGCACAGCGGCGAGTTCCTGTGGGAGACGCCCAACGGCGACACGCCGCGACACATCCGCGAGCATCCGCGGCTGCAGGGGCTGAACATCCCGCCCACCGGGCAGATGGTGCACGGCGTGACGATGCCGACGCGGACGCTGCTGCTCACCGCGCCCGGCGGCGATCCCGTCCTCTACGCGCTCGACAAGCGGACCGGGAAACGCCTGGGCACGGTGCGGCTGCCGGCACCCGGGCAATACGGGATGATGGGCTACCTGCACGAGGGACGGCAGTACGTGGTCGTGCAGATCGCCAGCGGCACCGTGCCCGGAGCGCTCGTGGCGCTGCGTCTGCCGGCGCCGGCCAACGCCGTCAAGCCCTGAGGGCCGCTACCCGCGCATCGCGCGTTCGTGCACCGACTGCAGCGCCTGCCAGCCGGCGGCCACTGCGCCTTCCTGCCAGTCGGGCAGGGAGCGCGGCGCCGTCGCCGCCGAACCGATCACGATCCGGTTCTCGACCTTCGAGAGCTGCTCGCGCAGGGACGTGGCGCGCACGGTGGCGTAGCCGCCGTTGCTGAACGGCACCTTCTTCCAGTAGACGGCGTAGCCGCTCTCGAACTCGGCGCGGATCTGCGGGTGCACCTTGCTGGCGTGGGTCAGCACGTGTTCGATGCGCGCGGCGACGGGCCGCTCGAGCAGATCGGCGATCGGGCCGTTCGAGTAGAGACCCAGCAGCACGCCCTTCTTCGAGAAGTAGTCGTACGACGGATACGAGAACTCGCCGATCGGCAGGTTGGAATAGAGATGGCCGCCGAAGATGCGGTCGTCTTCTTCCCAGAAGCGGCGCTTCATCGCCAGCCCGATCTTGGCGCTGTCGCTGTAGGTCACGCGCTTCACGGCTTCTTTCATCGTGTCCGACAGGTTGATGTCGATGCCCGACGAGGATCGAGAGCGGCAGGCACGCCACCACGTAGTCGGCGGTGACTTCGGTCTTCTTGCCGCTCTTCGTGTCTTTGTAGACCACCTTCACGCCGGCGTCGTCCTGGTGCACCGACTCGATGGCCGCGTTGAAGGTGAGGCGCTTGGGCCCGATCGCCTTCTGGAAGTGCTTGCAGATCTGGTCCATGCCGCCGATCGGCTGGAACATCGGCGCCGCGGCGGTGCCTTCCATCGGCGGGATCGAGCGCAGGCGATTGCCGAAGCCGGCTTCGAGCAGCGCCGAGAGCTTCATCACGTCGCCCTCGCCGCGGTCGGCGAAGGTCTTGTAGGTCCTGGTGGCGCCGTCGAGGTAGCCGTTGCGCACGAGGAACTCGGTCAGGCGCTTCTGGTCGTCGGCGGTGAGCGGCGCGTTCAACTGACCCTGGTCGACGGCCTTGACGAGCAGCTCGTTGATCTGGCCGAAGAGGTCGGCCTTCACCTCGCGCATGCGGATGCGCTTGTTCGACAGCGACCCGGCGACCGTGCCTTCGCCGTAGAAGTAGTTGGCGTCGGAGTCGTTGAGGAACACCTGCATCGGCACGCCGAGCTCGCTGCAGTAGCCGAGGATGCCGGTGTGCGAGTGCGGGATGCGCCAGGCGCCGACGTTCACGTACTGGCCCTCGTCCCAGTTGCAGACCTGCGTCTCGCCGCCGGGGCCGAGTTCCGTGTGTGTGGCGCCCTTGCGGACGCTCCACGCGATGCCGCCGACGCGGTCACGCGCCTCCAGCACCTGATAGTCGTAGCCGAGCTTGCCGAGCTCGTGGGCCACGACCAGCCCGGAGGTGCCGGCGCCGAGGATCAGCACCTTGGCCCTGGCCGGCTTGCCGGTGAGCGCCGGCCGCTGGCCCGCGCCCTCCGCCATCTGATCCCACGAGCTCAGGGCGGTCATGACCAGCGACGAGCCGCCGATGGTGCCGAGGTGTTCGAGGAACCCGCGGCGGGTCAGCGCCGGTGATGTGGTCGAGCTGCGGTATGCGGACATGGATACATCTGGTGACCGCATGGGTCACCGCCTCTTTCCTTATGCTCTCACGAGACGGCCCCTACCGCGCCGGCGTGGCCGGCCAGACCGTGCCCTGATGCAGCTTCGTCACCGGCGCCAGCCCCTTGTTGACGAACTTCTGGATGCGCTTTCCCTCCCACGTCTCGGTCGTGTAGAGGTTGCCGCCCGAGTCGATGGCGATGCTGTGGACGCCGTAGAACTGGCCCGGCTGGCGTCCGCCGTCGCCGAAGGTGGTCAGCACCTCGAGCGTATCGCGCTGAAGGATGTTGATGCGGTTGTTGATGCCGTCGGGCACGAACAGGAACTGCTGCCGCGCGTCCTTCGAGAACGCCACGTCCCACACTGAACCCGAGGCGCGCGTGTGTTTGTCGATGAACGCCTCCTTCACGAAGGTGCCGTCGGGACGGAAGACCTGCAGACGGTCGTTCAGGCGGTCGCAGACGTAGACGAAGCCGTCGTTCGACAGATCGGCGCAGTGCACGGGGTTGCGGAAGTTCGGCGATGGCGGCGCGGCCGGATCGTAGCGGCCCTCGGGCGCGTCACTAGGCGGCTTGCCGTAGGCGCCCCAGAATCGCTTGATCTTCCCGCTGGCGGCGTCGAGCACGGCGACGCGACGGTTGAGGTAGCCGTCGGCCACGTAGGCTTCGTTGGCCTTCGGATCCACGAACACCTTGGCCACGCGGCCGAAGCTCGTCGGGTCGCTGCTGCCGGGCGCGTATGCGGGCTGGCCCTGCGGACCGGTGCCGCTCTGGCGGGCGTTGGGCTTGCCGTACTGGGCCACGAACTTGCCGTCCTGCGTGAACTTGAGGATGTGGGAGTCGCCGGGGCCGTTGCCGCCGATCCACACCATCCCGGTGTGATCCACGAAGATGCCGTGATTGCCGGTGGGCCAGTCGTAGCCGGCGCCCGGGCCGCCCCAGCTCTGCACCAGGTTGCCCTGCGTGTCGAAGGCCAGCACCGGTGGTGCGCCGGCACAGCAGTCGCCGGCCTTCAGTTCCAGCGCCTTCTCGTTGGCGTCGAGCGTGGACGAGCCGCGATGGATGATCCAGATCCGATCACGGTCGTCGGCCCAGACGCCGATGGCGTTGCCGAGCACCCAATGGTTCGGCAGTGGCCTGGGCCACAACGGATCCACCTCGAAGCGCGGCGCCTGCTTCGCGCCCTGCGTGCGGGCCGCCGCGGCGTCGTCGAAGAGGGCCTGTGCCACGCCGAGCGCGCACAGAAGGATCAGCAAGAACACGGGTCGAAATCCACGCCTGCGAGTCATGCGAGACCTCCGGGGATGCACCGACGCCACCGCGCGTATCGCGGAGGCCGCGAGTCTAACAGCTGTCACACCCTTCGCGTTATGCTCGGCACATGAGCCAGCCGGACCTCGATGTCCGCGTCGTGAAGGGCGCCTGCCCGCACGACTGCCCCGATACCTGCGCGCTCGAAACCACGGTGCAGAACGGCGTCGCCATCAAGGTGTCGGGCCAGAAAGACCATCCGTGGACCGACGGCGCGCTGTGCACGAAGGTCTCGCGCTACCTCGACCGCACCTATGCGCCCGACCGGGTCGTGCATCCCCACAAGCGCGTGGGCGGCAAAGGCCCCGGCAAGGGGAGCTGGGAGCGCATCAGCTGGGACGAAGCGGTCAGCACGATCGCCGCGAAGTTCCACGAGATCATCGCCTCGCCCACCGGGCCTGAAGGCATCTGCCCCTACAGCTACGCCGGCACCATGGGGCTGCTGAACTTCGCCGGCATGGACCGCCGCTTCTTCTACCATCTCGGCGCCTCGCTGCTCGATCGCACGCTGTGCTCGTCGGCCGGCAAGGTGGGCATCAAGCTGACGCTCGGCGGCGGCGTCGGCATGGACCCCGAGCGGGTCGAAGACGCCCGCCTCATCCTCATCTGGGGCTCGAACCCGATCACGTCCAACCTGCACTACTGGACGCGCGTGCAGGAAGCGAAGCGCCGCGGTGCCCGCGTGGTGGTGATCGATCCGTACCGCAGCCTCACGGCCGAGAAAGGCACCGACCACATCGCGGTGCGTCCGGGCTCGGATGCCGCGCTGGCGCTGGCGATGATGCACGTCATCATCAACGACGGCCTGCACGACGCCGACTACGTGGCGAACTACACCGTGGGCTTCGACCAGCTGGTTGAGCGCGTGCAGGAGTACCCGCCCGAACGCGCGGCCGACATCTGCGGCGTTTCCGCGACCGCCATCACGCAGCTGGCGCGCGACTACGCCACCACGCGACCGTCGGCCATTCGCGTCAACTATGGGTTGCAGCGGCACCGGGGCGGCGGCGCGGCGGTGCGCGCCATCACGTGCCTGCCGGCGCTCGTCGGCGCCTGGCGCGACGCGGCCGGCGGCGTGCTGCTCAGCACCGGCGATTTCTACGGCATGAACACCGCCGCGCTCGAACGTCAGGACCTGCTGGCCGGGCGGCGGCCGCGCACCATCAACACCAGCTCGATCGGCGACGCGCTGCTCGAGGCCGACCCGCCGATCAAGGCGCTCTACGTCTACAACTCGAACCCGGTGTGCGTGGCGCCTGAT
Organism: uncultured Acidobacteriota bacterium; assembly: GCA_963779175.1. Lineage (GTDB taxonomy): Bacteria > Acidobacteriota > Vicinamibacteria > Vicinamibacterales > UBA2999 > CADEFD01. The sequence continues at coordinate 193,155 of CAVZXA010000010.1, read as the reverse complement.
TCAGAGAAGGTGGTCGCGGGTTTCTCCCGTCCGGATCTCTTCACCGTCGTGCACGACGTGTTCTTCACCGACAGCGCCGACTACGCCGACATCTTCCTGCCGGCGACCACGCAGCTCGAGTGCCTCGACATCCACAAGTCCTACGGGCATCTCTACGTGCTGCTCAACCAGCCGGCGATTGCGCCGGTGGGCGAGGCGCTGCCCAACACTGAGGTGTTCCGCCGCATCGCGAAGGCGATGGGGCTCACCGAGCCGGCGCTCTTCGAAGACGACGAGACGCTCATCCGCCAGACGCTGCAGACGACGCATCCACGGATGGCCGGCATCACCTACGAGGGACTCAAGGAACACGGCTGGCAGCGGCTGAACGTGCCGGCGATCTACGCGCCGTTTGCCGAAGGCGGCTTCCCGACGCCGTCGGGCAAGTGCGAGTTCTACAGCGAAACCGCCAAGGCGATGGGCCTCGACCCGCTGCCCACCTACACGCCGCCGGTCGAGTCGGTGCAGAGCGCGCCCGAACGGGCGAAGACCTATCCGCTGGCAATCATCTCGCCGCCGCAGCGCCACCTGCTCAACTCGTCGTTCGCGAACCTGCCGCTGTTCCTCGACGCCGAGAAGGAACCGCACCTCGACATCCATCCGGACGATGCGGCGCCGCGCGGCATCACCGAAGGCGCGTGGCTGCGCGTGTTCAACGACCGCGGCGCGTTCGGGGCGCGCGCCCGCGTGACCGAGAAGGCGCGTCCGGGTTGCGTGGTGGCGGTGTCGCTGTGGTGGCGCAAGCTCACGCCCGACGGCACCAACGCCAATCAGGTGACGTCGCAGCGGCTGGCCGACATGGGGAACGCGGCCACCTTCTACGACGCGCTGGTGGACGTGGCGCCGGCGCCGGAACCTGCGGCGCGCGCGTAGGCGCAGCGATCGCGAGCTGACGTCAGCGCGGTCGCGACGGGCTATCCTGTGGCCCGTGACTGACCGCCCGACGGCCTCCCACGTACTGCATCGCTCCACCCGGCAGACCTTCGACATCGCCGTGGCGGCGATGGCCTGACCATCACGCTCGCCGATGGGCGCACCGTAATCGATGCGTCAGGAGGGGCCGCGGTGGCCTGCGTCGGTCACGGGCAGCAGCGCGTGGCCGATGCGATCGCGCGCCAGGCGTCAGCGCTCGCCTACGTGCACACGTCGTTCTTCTCGTGCGACGCCGCCGAGGCGCTCGCCGACCACCTCGTGGGCCACGAGCCTGGCGGCCTCTCGCATGCGTATTTCGTGTCGTCGGGCTCGGAGGCCGTCGAGGCGTGCATGAAGATGGCGCGGCAGTACTTCGTGGAGCGGGGCGAGCCGGATCGCATCCACTTCATCGCCCGCCGGCAGAGCTATCACGGCAACACGTTCGGCGCGCTGTCGGTGGGTGGGCATCCTGCCAGGCGCGGCTTCTACGAACCGATGCTGATGCCGCACGTGAGCCACGTCTCGCCGTGCTTCGCGTTTCGCCACAAGCCGGCGCACGAGACCAGCGCGCAGTACGTGGCGCGACTGGCGGCCGAGCTCGAGGCCGAGTTCCAGCGGGTCGGGCCCGGTCGCGTGATCGCGTTCCTGGCCGAGCCGGTCGTCGGCGCGACGTCGGGATGTGTGGCGCCCGAGCCGGGCTACTTCGCCGCGATCCGTGAGGTGTGCGATCGCCACGGCGCGCTCCTGATCCTGGACGAGATCATGTCGGGCATGGGGCGCTGCGGCACGACGCACACGTGGGAGCAGGAAGGCGTGACGCCAGACCTGCAGGCCGTGGCCAAGGGCCTCGGCGGCGGCTACCTGCCACTTGGCGCGATGCTCGTGTCGCGCCGGGTGATGCGCGCGCTCGACGAGGGCAGCGGCGCCTTCGCGCACGGCCATACGTTCCAGGCGCACCCGGTGGCCTGCGCGGCGGCGCTCGAAGTGCAACGGATCATCGACGAGGAACACCTGCTCGAGAACGTCCGGCGGATGGGCGCCGTGCTGACGGCGAGGCTCCGCGCCCGATTCGATGCGCACCCGCACGTGGCCGACATCCGCGGCCGCGGCCTCTTCCTGGCGCTCGAGTTCGTGGCCGACCGCGCGACCCTCGCGCCGTTCGCGTCGTCTCGGCAATTTGCCGCGACGCTGAAGCGGACCGCGCTCGAGCACGGCCTGGCCGTGTATCCGAGCAGCGGGACCATCGACGGGCGTCTCGGCGACCACGTCATCATCGCGCCGCCTTACAACGTGACCGCTGCCGACATCGACCGGATCGTGGCACGCCTCGGCGACGCCGTGGATGCGACGGCCGCTACAATGCGGTGATGTCAGACGAAACCTTCGAAGTCGTCGCCACCTTTCTGACCCGGATCGACGCCGACCTCGCGAAGACCGCGCTCGAAGCCGCCGAGATCGAGGCCACCGTGTCGGCCGATGATGTCGCCGGCATGCGACCTCACCTGTGGATGGGAGGCGTCAGGCTGCTGGTGAGTTCGAACGACCTCGAACGTGCCAAAGCTGTGCTGGCGGAGGCCGAAGGACTGCCGCCTGGCGACCAGTAGCGCCGCCGCTAGCGTCCGAACGACAGCTCCTCGACGGCGCGCTGTGCCTTCTTCACCGCGTCGCGCGCAGCCACGCGCGCGGCCTGGCGCGTGGCGAGATCACGCTCGCTCTGCTCGACGGCCGCGTCGGCTGCGGCGAGCGCCTCGCGGGCCTCAGCCAACGCCGCCTCAGCCTTTCTGCGGGCGATCTCGCGCTCCTTTGCCGCTTTCTCGGCAGCCTTCTCCTTCTCGCGCGCGGCTCTGGCTCGCGCGGCATCGGTCGCAGCGGCCTCCCCCGGCATTGTGGTGGGCGGGGTGGCCGCGGCCGCTGGGCGCGGAGCGGCCGCCGGCGCCGCGGCTGGTCCCGGCACCCGAGCCGCGAACACGAGTCCAGCCAGCGCTTCGAGACCGCGCGGTGCCAGCGGACGCGTGAGACGTCCGGTCGCCTCTGGCGAGGGCAGCGCCTGCAGCGTGTCGCGAATCGCGTCGAGCGTTCCCGGCGTGATGGCGTGGCCGCCCGAGGTCAGCACCTCTTTCGCCGCGGCCGCGGCCTCGCGCAGCGCCTCCCGATGCGCCTGGTCGGCGCGGGCGATGTCGGCCGGCTCGCCGGCCAGCGCGCGCTGATGCTCGCGGCGCACGGCTTCGGACGCTGCCTCGAGGTGCTCGATGACGGCGCGGTGATGCCAGAAGAGTTGATTGACGGCCCACGCCGGCAGGCTCGGCTTGGCGAGCGCCTTCACGTCGGGACGCTTCGCCGCCTTCGCAAGCGCGTTGCGCGCGTCGGTGAAGGCGTCGAGGGGTCCCTGGAACAGGTGGTCGATGGCGGTGTCGATGTCGGCCATGCGGGCGCGGTGCCCGGTCACTATAGCGGCCGGTTGCATCGACGTGAAAGTCAGGCCCCGCCCTGAATGGGGTCTGACCCCACTATGATGACGGCCGCGTCGTATGCGCCACCTCAACTCCGAGCTCCTTCGCAGTGCCGGCGTGGCCGCGCTGGGCAGCTTCCTGTTCGGCTTCGATACCGCCGTCATCTCCGGCGCGACTGATGCTCTGCGCCAGACCTTCGATCTGAACAGCCAGTGGCTTGGTCTCACAGTGGCCGGCGCGCTGCTCGGCACCATCGTCGGATCGCTGGCGGTGAGCGCGCCGCTCGAGCGCCTCGGCCGTCGTCCGGTGCTGCGCGCGCTCGCCGTGCTCTACGTCGTGTCGGCGCTCGGCTGCGGGCTGGCGTGGAACTGGACGGCGCTCTTCGTCTTCCGCGTGCTGGGCGGGCTCGCCATCGGCGGATCGTCGGTGGCGGCGCCGATGTACATCGCCGAGATCGCGCCGGCCGCCGTGCGCGGGCGTCTGGTGGCGCTCAGTCAGCTCAACATCGTCATTGGCATCCTGGCGGCCTATCTGTCGAACTCGATCGTCGAGCTGGCAATGGGCGGACCCGACTCTGCCGCCTGGCGGGTGATGCTGGGCCTGCCGGCCGTGCCGGCGGCGCTTTTCTACCTGCTCACGTTCGGCATCCCCGAGAGCCCGCGCTGGCTCCTCGGGAAGCAGCGCCGCGCCGACGCCGAAGCGGTGCTGACGCGCGTGGGCGCCGCCAACCCGCGGGCCGAAGTGGCCGAGATCGCCGCGTCGCTCCACTCCGAATCCGCGGCGGCCACCGAACCGTTCTTCACGCGCAAGTACCGGCGGCCGATTCTGCTGGCGCTGATGGTGGCCACCTTCAATCAGCTTTCAGGCATCAACGCGCTCATCTACTACACGGCCGACATCTTCGCGATGGCCGGGGCGGAGCGCACGAGCGCGCTGTGGCAATCGGTCACGATCGGGGTCACCAATCTCGTCTTCACGCTGCTGGCGATGGCGTTCATCGATCGTGTCGGACGCAAGCGCCTGCTGCTCATCGGCTCGCTCGGCCTCGCCGCCTGCCTGTTCATCGCCGCTTACGCCTTCGAGCGGAAGATCGGCGGCGGGCTGCTGCTGGCGAGCCTCATCGGCTACATCGCCTTCTTCGCGTTCTCGCAGGGCGCCGTCATCTGGGTCTACCTGGCCGAGATCTTCCCCAACCGCGTGCGGGCCCGTGGCCAGGCGCTCGGCAGCTTCACCCACTGGTTCTGGGCGGCCGCGGTGAGCTGGAGCTTCCCGATCGTGGCCGAAGCCTCGGGCGGGATGGCCTTCGCCTTCTTCGGCGTGATGATGGTGCTGCAGTTCGTCATGGTGCTGGTGTTCCTGCCCGAGACCAAGGGCGTGTCGCTCGAAGAGATCCAGCGCCGGCTGGGCATCGAATAGAGGTTCCGCATGTTGGGTGGCATCGAAGCGGGCGGCTCCAAATTCGTGTGCGTCATCGGCACCGGGCCCGCCGACCTGCGGGCCGAACTGCGCGTGCCGACGACGACACCGGCCGAGACCCTGCGGGCGGTGGTGGCGTTCTTCCACACCCAGCGGCACCTGCACGGGCCGATCGAGGCCCTCGGCATCGGCTCGTTCGGTCCGGTCGACCTCGATCCGGCCTCGCCGACCTGGGGCTTCATCACCGCCACGCCGAAGCCTGGCTGGGCGCACACCGATCTGGCCGGCACGCTGCGCTGCGAGCTTGGCGTGCCGGTGGCCTTCGATACGGACGTCAACGCCGCGGCCCTCGGCGAGTGGCGCCACGGCGCCGCGCAGGGCCTCGATACGTGCCTCTACCTGACGGTGGGCACCGGCATCGGCGGCGGCGCCGTCGCCGGCGGACGACTGCTGCACGGGCTGGTCCATCCGGAGATGGGACACGTCCGCGTGCCGCGCGATTCGGCGGACCTCGCGTTCCCGGGGATCTGCCCCTTCCACGGCGACTGCCTGGAAGGTCTGGCGAGCGGACCAGCGATGGCGGCGCGCTGGGGGATGGCGCCCGAGTCGCTGCTGCCGGATCATCACGCCTGGACGCTCGAAGCGCGCTACCTCGCGCTGGCACTCGCCGGATTCGTCTGCACGCTGTCGCCGCAGCGCATCATCATGGGCGGCGGGGTGATGGCCGAGCCGTCGCTGCTGCCACGCGTGCGACAGCAGCTGCAGACGCTGCTGAACGGCTACGTCCAGGCGCCCGAAGTGCTCACCGGCATGGATCGCTACGTGGTGGCGCCCGCGCTCGGCAGCCGCGCCGGCGTCATCGGCGCGCTGGTGCTGGCGGGGCAGGCCCGCACACGCGGCCCTAGGGCGTAGGCCGCTTCATCTGGTATTCCTTCGGCGGCGTCGCGCCGAGCAGGTGCGTCACGAAGTAGTCCCAGCGGCGGCGCATCACGTACGGGGCGTCGACGCCGAAGCCGTGTCGCTGGTGCGGCAGCAGGATGAGATCGAAGTCCTTGTTGGCTTTGATGAGGGCATCCATCACGAGATACGTGTTCTGCGGCGGCACGTTGTCGTCCATCATGCCGTGCATCAACAGCAGCTTGCCCTGCAGGTTCTTGGCGTGGGTCTGGTTGGCTTCGGCCTCGTAGCTGTCGCGCGGCTCGGTGCCGGTGCCCTTGTGTTCGCCGCCCAGGCGATGCAGCAGGCCCTGGTAGCGCTCGCCCCAGTCGTCTTCGTAGAGGCGCTGATCGTGATTGCCCGACTCCGAGATGCCGACCTTGAAGAACTCCGGATAGCGGAACATCGCATCCGCCGTGATGAAGCCGCCGCCGGAGTGTCCCCACATCGCCGCCCGGTCGATGTCGATCCACGCGTGACGCGACGCCAGCTCCTTCATGCCGGCGACCTGGTCGGGCAGCGTGTTGTCGCGGCCCATGGCGCCGTAGTAGATGTCGTGGAACGACTTCGAGCGGCCGGGCGTGCCCATGCCGTCGAGCGACACGACGATGAAGCCCAGCTCGGCGAGCGCCTGGTTGTCGCCGCGTGAGGCCACGAACGAGCGCGGCCCGACGCTGCCGCTCTGCGGCCCCGGGTAGGCGTAGTTGATGATCGGGTACTTCTTCGACGGGTCGAAGGTGGTGGGCCGGAACATCAGGCCGTAGACGTCGGTCTTGCCGTCGCGGCCCTTGACGGTGAACGGCGTCGGCGGCTTCCAACCGGCCGCGACGAGTTTCGTGATGTCCATCTTCTCGATCGGCATCACCACGGCGCCGGCGCCGTCACGCAGCACCACCTCGGCCGGGCGCTCCGGCGTGGAGTGCGCCATCACGAGGTATTTGCCGCTCGGCGAGATCTGCGCCGAGTGCTGCGCGTCGGCCGGCGTGAGCGACTGGTAGCCCTTGCCGTCGAGACCGATCCGGTAGAGGTGGGCGAAGTAGGGATCCTGCTTCGCCTGGCGGCCGTTGGCGAGAAAGAGCACCGTGCGGGCCTGCTCGTCCACGTGCAGGATGCGCGTCACCGGGCCGGGACCCGAGGTGACCTGATGCTTCAACCGGCCGTTGGTCAGGTCGTAGAGATACAGATGGCTCCAGTCGTCGCGCTGGGAGTTCCAGAGGATCTCGTTCGTTGCCCACAGCACCCGCCAGCCGGCCGGAGCCTCGAAGTGTGTGGCGACCTTCTCTTCGAACACCGTGCGCACGTCGCCGGTGGCGACGTCGGCCATTCGCACGGTGGCCGTCTTGTGGTCGCGCCCGGTCGACACGAAGGCAAGCCGCGCCGCGTCGGGGCTCCACGACATGTCGTCGGTGTCGAAGTCGTCGCCGTTCATGGCGCGGTGGAAGTCGGGAGCCATCTTGAAGCGCACGACGGCGCCGCTGTCGGTGTCGATGGCGACGCGGTGCAGCATCGCGATCGACTCGTCGCCGGGCAGCGGGTACTTCCAGGCCTTCAGCACCGGGTGGCCGGTGGTCGTCTCGACGAGGTACATCTCGCCGTTGGTGCGTTCGTCCTGCTGGAAGGTCGCCACCTTCTTCGAATCGGGCGACCACAACACCACCGGCCGCGCACTCTGCCGCCAGCCGGCGTTGTCGGTGGCATAGCCGAAGTGCGTCACGCCGTCGCTGGTGAGCGGCCGCTCGACCTTCGAGGCAAGATCGCGCACCCACAGATTCCAGTCCTTGATGAAGACCGCCCGCGTGCCGTCTGGCGAGACCACCGCGTTGGCGTCGCGCGTCGAGACGGCCGCCGTGCAGGCGGTGCCGGCGACGTCACACGTGTAGCGCTTGTCGGCGAGGTCGAACGACACGGACGTGGCATCCGCCGAGAGCTCGATCGCCGTGAAGGGCAGCTTCGCCGGATCCACTTTGGTGGCCGACGCTGCGGCCAGCGCCGCCGCCAGCCGCGCGTGATCGAAGGCCGGCACGCGGGTCTTGGCCACCGGATTCACCAGCAGGAACTCGCTCTGGCCGTCGCCCTTGTTGCTGCGATAGACGAAACGGTCGTCGGGCAGCCAGGTGGCGTTCACCGTGCCGCCCACGATGAGCGGGGCGGTCGCGGCGGCGAGGAACGTCTCGGCCCGCGCGTAGTCGGCGGCGGTGACGACGGGCGGCGTCGCGGTGGCCGCCCCCTGCGCCAGCGCTACCCGGGGCAGCGCGGTTGCGGTGAGCATCAACACGACGAGCGAAGCGCCCACGCGGGGCAGAACGGCACCAGCAACCATCAGCGAGACTCCTTGAGGCACCGAGTCTAGCCTGTCCGCAGGACGGCCTGGCGCCGTGGGAATGGGTGGTGGTGACCGGCGGCAGAGAACGCTGGTCACGGCCGGGCTGGACACTTAGAATGCCGGGCATGGCCGACTGGCTCTCCGCATTCAAATACGCCGCCCGCGCCCTCGTGCGGCAGCCCACCTTCCTGCTGGTGTCGCTCTTCACGCTGGCTCTGGGCATCGGCGCGACCACCGCCATCTTCAGCGTCATCAAGGCGGTCGTGCTCAATCCGCTGCCCTACGAGGCGCCCGAGCAGATTGCGGTGCTGTGGGAAGTGAACCCGGAGGGCAATCAGGAACGGGTGGCGGTGCCGACCTACGAAGACTGGAGGCGCGAGGCCCGCACGCTGCAAGCCGTCGCCGCCTACCGTCAGGTCGACTTCTCGTACGCCGGCACCGGCGATCCGCGCAACGTCCCCGGCGTGCGGGCGACGCCGGATCTGTTCACCGTGCTGCGGTCGCAGGCGTTTCTCGGCCGCACCTTCGTGCCGGAAGAGTCGGTCGTCGGGGCCGACCGCGTGGTGGTCGTCAGCCACGGTTTCTGGACCCGTGAGCTCGGCGCCAATCCGGCGGCCATCGGCCAGTCGATTCAGCTCGATGCCGTGCCGTTCACCGTCGTCGGCGTGATGCCGCCGGTGTTCGAGTTCCCGACCAGCACCAACGTCGAAGCGTGGACGCCGCTGGCCTTCGACCCGAAAGACCTGCACGGCGCGTCACGGCGCGCCCGCTCGCTCACGATCGTCGGCCGCATCGCAGACGGCGCCACCATGGCGCAGGCGCAGGACGAGCTCTCGGTGCTGGCCGCGCGCATCGCCGCGGCGCACGCCGACAGCAACGCCGGCTGGGGGGCCCGGGTCGTGGCCGCGCACGAACAACTGGTGGCGCAGTCGCGGCCGGCGCTGATGGTGCTCATGGGCGCGGTGGCGTTCCTGCTGCTCATCGTGTGCGCGAACATGGCCAACCTGCTGCTGGCCCGCGCCTCCAGCCGTCGCCGCGAGATTGCCGTGCGCGGCGCGCTCGGCGCCGGACGCTGGGAAGTAGCGCGGCCGATCATGGCCGAGAGCCTGCTGCTGGCGGCCGGCGGCGGCGTGCTCGGCCTCATCGCCGCCTTCGGCGGGCTGCGGCTGCTGGCCAGGCTGCCGGCCGGTGAGCTGCCGCGTATGGAGCAGATCCAGCTCGATGGCGGCGTGCTGCTCTTCGCGATGGTGGTCTCGCTCGGCGTGGCGCTGGCCTTCGGGGTGCTGCCGGCCCTTCGCGCGGCCGGCGACCTGCGCAACCAGATGCACGAGTCGTCGGGATCCACGGGCAGTCCCTACGCCCGCCGGCTGCTGAGCGGCCTGGTGGTCGTGGAAGTGGCGCTGGCGCTGGTGCTGCTGGTCGGCGCGGGGCTGATGACGCGCAGCTTCCAGAAGCTGCTGCAGGTCAGCCCGGGCTTCGACGCCACCAACCTGGTGGCGGCGCGCGTGCTGCTGCCGACCACCAAGTACAACCAGCGGCCGGCCGTGGCGCGCTTCTACGAAGACGTCGTCGATCGGCTGCGCCAGGCGCCCGGCGTCACGGCGGCCTCGGCCGTGTCGGCGATGCCGCTGCACAACGTGGGCGCCGCCGGTGCTCTTCCGTTCACGGTGGCCGGGCAGGCACCGCCGCCCACTGAAGATCCGCTGGCGGATGTGCGCATCGTCGCGCCCGGCTACTTCCAGACGATGAAGATCGCGCTCATCGAAGGCCGCCTGCTCGACGAACGCGACATCGAGACCGGGCCCCGCACGAGCGTCATCAACCAGACGATGGCGCGCCGCTACTTCCCCGACAAGAGCCCGATCGGCCAGATCATCCAGAACCCGCACGGCAAGAGCGAGGTCGTCGGCGTGGTCGGCGACGTGCGCAACCAGGGGCTCGAGAGCGAGCCGAAGAAGCAGGTCTACCTGCCGATGCGTCAGAGCCCGTCGGCGGGCATGGCACTGGTGGCGCGCACCAGCGGCGATCCCGCAACCTTTGCCGGCACCATCCAGCGCGTCATCTGGGAAGTCGATCCGCAGCAGCCGATCTACGAGCTGAGCACGGTCGATCAGATTCTCGCCCGCGCCGTGTTCCTGCCGCGCCTCAGCACCACCCTGCTGGCGCTCTTCGCGCTGGCGGCGCTGCTATTGGCCGCGCTCGGCATCTACGGCGTGCTCTCGTATTCGGTCAGCGAACGCACCAAGGAGATCGGCCTGCGTCTGGCACTTGGCTCCACGGTGGCCGAGACGGTGGGCCTGGTCGTGCGCCAGAGCGTGACGCTGGTGGCGGTGGGCGGCGCCGTCGGGCTGTTGGGCGCCTTCGTGCTGGCCCGCTCGCTCGCCGGCGTGCTCTACGGCATCGGTCCGTTCGACGGCCCGGCGTTCGCAGCGGCGGCCTTCGGCCTCATGCTCGCCGGCGTCGTCGCCAGTCTGCTGCCGGCACTGCGTACGACGCGCGTCGACCCGATGGTGGCGCTCAGGGAGCAGTAGCGACGGGCTGGACGCAGGCGTCGAAGCCTGCTTGTTGGTGCGTTGACTCAGGCCCGCGCTGTCACGGCGTCGGCGTGAGCCCGCGAAGCGCCGATCGTGCCGCACGGGTCAGGCGATCGTCAAAACACGAGAACTGGACGGCCGTCTTTCCGGCTCCGCGTGCCACCTGAAGAAACGCCGCCAGGTGCACGCTGTCGTAGCCTCGCAGCCGATGGCGCTCCGCCAGCGCGCCGGCTTCCTGGCACAGTGCGGCCGTGACATCGACTGCCAGGTAGTGCGGCCAGTCGTCGTCGAGTGCCCGCTTTGCTGATCTGAAGGCCCCTGCCGGCAGGTGACCCTCGCGCCGGCGTCGCGCCAGCGCCGCCCGTGCCTCGGGGTAGGCAATCGATGCCGTAGCCACGACGCCGGCGCTCTCGACGAGTTGGCGAACCGTTGCGCTCTCCGCTTCGGCCACGTAGAGCTTCACGAGACTGCTGGTGTCGAGGTACAGGGTCATCGGCGGTCTTCGAGCACCGCGGCCGACACCGAACGTCGAGCCGAAGAGGCTGGACGCGCGTCGTGGCTGACCCCCCTGGGCTTGCCGCCGGCCCACTGCGCTCGACCGCCGCCGACCAGCGCGTGCGCCCACTTCAGGTCACCAGACAGGTCGACCGGGCTGATGGTGGCAATCGCCCGGCCGCGCTCGGTCACCGTCACGCGGCCCCCGGCGCGCACGCGTTTCAGATACCGGCTCAACCCGCTCTTCAATTCCCGAATGCCGACAGTATCCACGGGTGGTGCCTCCGAATGTAGTCACCAAAGTAGCACGATGTGGCCTCTTCTGGGCGAGACGGGCGCCGCCGGCCTCGCGTCTACCGCACCGGCGCGCGGAGCGCCAGCAGCTCGCCGCTGTAGCCGGGACCGCTGATGGCGACGACCAGGTACTGCCGCCCGCCCAGCATGTAGGTCATCGGCGAGCCGGTCTGCGGCGCCGGCATCTGCACCGCGGCCACTTCCGCGCCGGTCGCCTTGTCGTAGGCGCGCAGCATCGCCCCGCGCGTGCCCGAGGGCGTCGGGCCGAAGTTGCCTTCGCCGGCGATGACGAGCGTCTTGGTCACCAGCGTGCCCACGTTGTTTCCGGGGCGTCCCGTGGGCGGCAGCTCGAGGCCCTTGAGCGCCGCGTGGTTCTTCACCAGATCGGGCGTCGCGCCGTGCGGCACCTGCCAGCGGATCTCGCCTTTGGTGAGATCGATGGCGCTGATGCGGCTGTAGGGCGGCTTCACGAGCGGCAGTCCCTGCACGCTCAGCCCGGGATTGGCGCCCCCGGCCTCGGCCGTGGCCGACCCCGAGCCGCCGGATCGCCGGGCCCCCGACAGCACCGTGCCCTGGTGATACGGCAGGTCCGAGACGCCTGGCGCTGGTGGCACCAGGCCCATCGGGCGCGGCGAGCTCTCGGAGGCCACGTAGAGCAGCCCGGTCTCGGGGTCGAACGAGCCGCCTGGCCAGTTGGTGGCGGCACCCTGCGCGCCCATGATGATCGTCGCAATCGGCCCTTCGGCGCGGCTGAGCGACGGCGGCGTGAAGACCGGGCCGATGCGGTAGTTGGTGATGGCGGCCTCGCCCTGCTTGCGCAGCTCGGGTGTGAAGTCGATGAGGTCGTCCACGGCGAAGCCCTGGCGATCGTAGGCCGGCGGTTTGGACGGGATTGGCTGCGTGGCCGCGTAGTGCTCGCCGGGGACGTCGCCCTGCGGTACCGGCCGCTCGACGATCGGCCAGATCGGCTCGCCGGTGATGCGGTCGAAGACGTAGAGGAACGCCTGCTTGGTGGGCTGCGCCACGATCTTCCGCGGCCGCCCGTCGATGACGACGTCGGCCAGGATCGGCGCGCACGGGATGTCCATGTCCCATACGCCGTGGTGCACGAACTGGAAGTGCCACTTGCGCACGCCGGTCTGCAGATCCACGGCGACGAGACTCTCGCTGAACAGGTTGTCGCCGGGACGCTGCCCGCCGTAGTAGTCGTGCGTCGGCAGCTCCACCGGCAGATACGCGAGGCCCGCCTCTTCATCCACCGAGATCTGCGCCCACACGCCGGTGTTGCCGGTGTAGGCCCACGAGTCCTGCCGCCAGGTGTTGTTGCCGAACTCACCCGGGCTCGGGATGGTGCGGAAGATCCACAGGCGTTTGCCGGTCTTCACGTCGAAGCCGCGCACGTAGCCCTTCACGTTGACCTTGCTCTTCGGGTTGGCACCGGTTTCAAACGCCGCGCCGACGATGACGACGTTCCCGGCGACGATCGGCGTCGAGTGCAACCCGACGGCCGCGGTCGTGAGGTTCAGGTCCTGATTGAAGTTCTGCTTCAGATCGACGATCCCCCGATCGCCGAAGCCCGGAATCGGGAAGCCGGTGGCGGCGTCGAGCGCGATGAGGCGGTAGCCCGGCGTGACGTAGAGGATGCGCTCCTCTTTGCCGTCGGTCCAGTAGGAGAGGCCGCGGCCAGAGAGCTGGCGCGGGGCGGCGGCGCCGCGGGCGCCTTCGTCGAGCGAGTAGCTCCATTTCAACTCGCCGGTCGCGGCATCGAGCGCCACCACGGCCCGACGCGATCCCGCGGTGGAGTAGAGCCGGCCCTTCACCATGAGCGGCGTGGACTGGAAGGTGTACTCCGGACGCGGGCCGAGGTTGTCGGCCTTGAAGCGCCACGCCACTTCGAGGCTGCCGAAGTTGGCCGCCGTGATCTGGTCGAGCGGCGCATAGCGCGTGTGGCCCAGATCGCCGCCGTAGGTGGGCCATTCGCCGCTCGGCGCGCCACGCTGCGCGGTCACGGTCGCCGAAGCCAGAAGCACGACGACGAACGTACGGACCCACCGGGATGGCTGTGACATGGGCGGAGTATACGGCTACGAAGCCCCGGAGCGTGCTCAGCGCAGCAGCAGTTGCGTTGACGCGGTATTCGGTCGTCGGCTCCGATGAGTCGCGTCGGACACTCGCGCCTTCCGGCGACTTGTCCGATGACCAAGCATTTCTGGGGACCCCTGTACCGTTATCGTCACGTCGGCACGGCCGCCTCGCCGGGAGTGCCATGGGGGCCCTGCGCAGCAGCGCCAGGATGGGACACGCGCCCCGGCGAGGCCGTCCGTGCACGTCATCCAGTGGGAAGTTGCGCCATTGAGCGCCAGTACAGGGGGGATGGACGTGCACGGCGGGTCGCGCCGCAGGAGAGGAGGGCGGCGTGAGTGACGTTGATTGGATTGTCGGGATCGATTGGGGCGCCACGGCGCATGCCGTGTGTCTGCTCGACCGCACCGGACGCCTCGAAGAGCAGCGGATGGTCGAGCACACCAGCCGGGCGCTGCACGCGTTCGTTGAGGAGCTGACGACGCGCAGCCACGGGGCGCTTGCGCGCGTGGCGGTCGCGATCGAGACCCCGCGCGGTGCGCTCGTGGAGCTGCTGGTGGAGCGCGGCTGCGCGGTGTATGCGATCAATCCGAAGCAGCTCGATCGCTTCCGGGACCGCTTCACCGCTGCGGGCGCTAAGGACGATCGCCGGGACGCGCGCGTGCTCGCGGACTCGTGGCGGACGGACCCGCAGGCCTTCCGGCGCGTGCAGCTGGATCACCCGCTGATCGTGCAGCTCCGCGAGTGGTCGCGACTCGACGACGATCTCGGTACCGAGGTGACACGGCTGACGAACCAGCTGTGCGCGTTGGTGTATCGCGTGTCGCCGGCGCTGCTGCGGCTGTGTCCTGGCGCCGATGAGCCGTGGCTTTGGGCCGTGCTGGCGGAAGCGCCCACACCGCAGGCGCAACAGCGCCTGACGGTCCGGCGCGTCGCCCGACTCCTGCGGGCCCAGCAGGTCAGGCGCCTCACGGCGGCGGACCTGCACGCGGCGCTGCAGGCCCCCCCGATCGCGTTGATCCCGGGCGTGGTCGACGCCGTGACGGCGCACTACCAGGTGCTGCTGCCACGCTTGCGGCTAACCGTGCAGCAACGGCGCGACGCGACGCGCGAGCTGGAGCGGCTGCTCGCGGCCTATGCGGCCGCGTCGACGTCCGATGAGGACCAGCGCGAGCATCCGGACGTGACCATCCTCCGCTCCATGCCAGGGGTCGGGAAGCGCGTCGCCGCCCGGATGCTCGCTGAAGCTTCGCAGCCGCTGGTGGCGCGAGCCTACCACACGCTCCGCGCGCTGATGGGCGTCGCCCCCGTCACCCGCCAGAGCGGACAGTCGCGCACCGTGCTCATGCGGCGCGCCTGCAACACACGGCTCCGAGACACGGCCTATCACTGGGGCCGCGTCGGCATCCAGCACGACCCGCCGAGCCGGGCGTACTACGCCGCACTGCGGGCTCGGGGACACAGTCACGGGCGCGCGCTACGCAGCGTCGTCGATCGCTCGCTACGCATCCTGATGCACTTGCTCGCGCGTGGCGAATGCTTCAACCCCAGCCATCGCCCCGCGGAGATGGCCGCAACGTGCCCTTGACAGATTGGTGGGAAGTCCCATCCCCTACCCTGCGTGTCGCCCGCACTACGGCGCGAGTGTCGGTCTTCTGAGCGACGACGACTCATAGTCGCTCGCCGCCCGAACACCACGCCAACGCAACTGCTTGCCCGGCGTGGAAGCGCGCCTGACACGCAGGGTCGAGCAGCAACAATTACAGACCCACAGTCAGCACAGCCCGCTCGCGCCGGCGTCGACATTCTTGGCGATTCCCAGAGTCTTCCTGGTTGTCGCAATCCGCTTCGGCACAAACGCGGTGCTTCTTGCGGGCCCTCCACCAGTGTCGGACGCGCACCCGGCCAGCACCGCCCATTCAATGACGTAGGCAATTCGCTCGATGATCGGTCCTCCGTGGTCTGGCTAACGAGGCCGAATAGGCCGCGCGCCGTCGGGCGACAGATGGCGCGGCGGGTGCCCTCGGGTCTTGGACAGACGGCAGGGTCAGGCGGGTTTTCGGGCTCGAAGGTCGCCCTTGACCGCCTCAGCCTTGACCTTGTCCCACTCTCGCTTGAGCATCGCCTGCGTCGCGGCCACGAGCTGCGCCTGAAGCGCACGATAGCTGTCCGGAGACATCGACTGCGTCCACGTGGGCAACTGATCGAGGAGACTCGCGATCTTGGCGTCGCCCAAATCGTTGGGATTGAGTTGTAGGCGGATTCTCGACCCGCTTGGTCTCGATTTGTCGCTGCAACTCCGCCATCTTGGCCTGTTCCGGATGGAACACCCACTGATCGCACAACGAGCACAAGGTCGCGACGTTGTCACGGACCTTGGCGATCCACTTGACGCGCTCGGCTGTGACAGTGTTGACGAACGACGTTCGCCGGGCAGTGCGGAGGGTGAAGATCAGATTCACCACGCCCAGCACGAGGGTCACGATCACCCCAGCTTGGAGCAGCAGGTCTTTCCAAGTCATGGTGTCACTTTTCGTTTGTCCGCCATAACGGCCGCGCATCAGCCGCGGCGCCTCGGTGCCCAATGATGCCACGATGCTGATCGCCGCCGGCTGCATACGCTTGTTAGACCGGCCACCTTCTGCACCACTACTGCTTGACGAGGTTTACGCTGCCGACCCGAAGTGCAGCGCCAGTGGTGCGGTACAACACCGCGGTGAGACGATTTGCCGTCACCACGGCGCTAGTGAGTGAGAACGGAGGAAACGGTGAATGTGGAACCAGGCAGGATGGCGATGGCTCGACATACAAGAACAGGCCGAAATTGTTGCCGGTAACGTGCCCTTCGGCGACACCAGCGCAGGTCTCGCCGCTGCGGAACGCAAATACCCACGTGCCAACGAGCGCGCCCGGGGACGCCGTGCCAGTTTGGCCAGTCTGCTCTGCGAGCGACAGGCTGGCGGCACCGTCTCCCGCCACTGGATCGCTCACTGAGCCCGCCCAGGTTCCGGCGCCTGCGGCGTCGGCCGATGCTGGCGACGGAGCCACCGGATTGGTGACACTAGAACAGCCCACCGAGAGCAACGTTGCCGCCAGAAGCAGCACGATCGCTTGAGTCACAGCACTCCCGGGCTCTAGCGGACGTACGCACTGTAGAGTCATTGGCTCGGTCTAACTCTAGATGGGTGTAAAGGGCCTTTCCCCGGAGCGACTGTCAGCTTGGTCCCGGTTCCAGCGACCGTCAACCACCACGTTGGGCATTGTGCCCGTTCCTTGGCATCCCGAACAGGCCTGGCCGGCTTTGCGACTCAGCGGCGAGGGCCCCTCGGGGGAAAGCAACTGGCGCTGGGCACCCTTTCCTGCTCGTGCCGGATTTGGGCGGCGAGCTGCAACGCCTCGGGGGTGGCAACGCCCGTTGCCGGCCGAGCTGTCGTTGACGTCAGGACGGCTACCTCCTCTGCAGCAGTTGCGTCGGCGTGGTGTCCGGTCGGCGAGCGACTATGAGTCGTCGTCGCGCTGAGAACCGACACTCGCGCCGGGAGCGCGGGTGACCCCACTGCAGGGGATAGGACTTCCCACCAATCTGTCAAGGGCACGTTGCGGCCATCTCCGCGGGGCGATGGCTGGGGTTGAAGCATTCGCCACGCGCGAGCAAGTGCATCAGGATGCGTAGCGAGCGATTGACGACGCTGCGTAGCGCGCGCCCGTGACTGTGTCCCCGAGCCCGCAGTGCGGCGTAGTACGCCCGGCTCGGCGGGTCGTGCTGGATGCCGACGCGGCCCCAGTGATAGGCCGTGTCTCGGAGCCGTGTGTTGCAGGCGCGCCGCATGAGCACGGTGCGCGACTTTCCGCTCTGGCGGGTGACGGGGGCGACGCCCATCAGCGCGCGGAGCGTGTGGTAGGCTCGCGCCACCAGCGGCTGCGAAGCTTCAGCGAGCATCCGGGCGGCGACGCGCTTCCCGACCCCTGGCATGGAGCGGAGGATGGTCACGTCCGGATGCTCGCGCTGGTCCTCATCGGACGTCGACGCGGCCGCATAGGCCGCGAGCAGCCGCTCCAGCTCGCGCGTCGCGTCGCGCCGTTGCTGCACGGTTAGCCGCAAGCGTGGCAGCAGCACCTGGTAGTGCGCCGTCACGGCGTCGACCACGCCCGGGATCAACGCGATCGGGGGGGCCTGCAGCGCCGCGTGCAGGTCCGCCGCCGTGAGGCGCCTGACCTGCTGGGCCCGCAGGAGTCGGGCGACGCGCCGGACCGTCAGGCGCTGTTGCGCCTGCGGTGTGGGCGCTTCCGCCAGCACGGCCCAAAGCCACGGCTCATCGGCGCCAGGACACAGCCGCAGCAGCGCCGGCGACACGCGATACACCAACGCGCACAGCTGGTTCGTCAGCCGTGTCACCTCGGTACCGAGATCGTCGTCGAGTCGCGACCACTCGCGGAGCTGCACGATCAGCGGGTGATCCAGCTGCACGCGCCGGAAGGCCTGCGGGTCCGTCCGCCACGAGTCCGCGAGCACGCGCGCGTCCCGGCGATCGTCCTTAGCGCCCGCAGCGGTGAAGCGGTCCCGGAAGCGATCGAGCTGCTTCGGATTGATCGCATACACCGCGCAGCCGCGCTCCACCAGCAGCTCCACGAGCGCACCGCGCGGGGTCTCGATCGCGACCGCCACGCGCGCAAGCGCCCCGTGGCTGCGCGTCGTCAGCTCCTCAACGAACGCGTGCAGCGCCCGGCTGGTGTGCTCGACCATCCGCTGCTCTTCGAGGCGTCCGGTGCGGTCGAGCAGACACACGGCATGCGCCGTGGCGCCCCAATCGATCCCGACAATCCAATCAACGTCACTCACGCCGCCCTCCTCTCCTGCGGCGCGACCCGCCGTGCACGTCCATCCCCCCTGTACTGGCGCTCAATGGCGCAACTTCCCACTGGATGACGTGCACGGACGGCCTCGCCGGGGCGCGTGTCCCATCCTGGCGCTGCTGCGCAGGGCCCCCATGGCACTCCCGGCGAGGCGGCCGTGCCGACGTGACGATAACGGTACAGGGGCCCCCAGAAATGCTTTGGACGGCAGGACAAGTCGCCGGAAGGCGCGAGTGTCCGACGCGACTCATCGGAGCCGACGACTGGACACCACGTCAACGCAACTGCTGTCCGGAGTAGCATGCAGTGCACCCGACACGAAATCCCGCGGGCCGGCCGTCTATCTGTAGAGAGCGGCCGCGCGCCGTCATCGAAGGCAGGGGGAACACATGGCCAAACGCCGGAGCCTGGGCAAGGGGGCCGCCAGCACGCGACCCGGAGCGAGCCGCGAAGGCCGCCGCGAAGCCGTCGCGCGCCGGCGACGTCACCGAACCGCCCCGCCGCAAGCTGACCGATCGCGATCGCCTGCGCCTCGACATGATGCGCTCGATCGTGACCGAGCCGCTGCTGAGCAAGGTGCAGAAGAATCCCACCGGCAAGTTCGATGTCATCGTCGAGCTGAACGAGCTGTTCGAAGGCGGGCTCGAGGCCGCGCGTCAGCGCGCCAACGAGTGGGGCGTGCCCTTCACCGTGACGTCGAGCTACTGCTTCTCTCGCATCACCGGCACGCAGGTGCTGAAGCTGGCGGAAGAAGCGCGGCAGCTGAACGCCGAGGGCAAGAGCAAGTCGCCGCTCTACCGCATCTGGGAAGACAGCGTGGTCTCGACCACGCTCACCAAGTCGCTCACCACCGTGAAGGCAGATGCCGCGCAGCGCGCCTTCCATGCGCTGGGCAAGGACATCGTGTGGGCGGTGCTCGACAGCGGCATCCACGGGAAACATCCGCACTTCAAGGGCACCACCCATGCGTTCGGCGCCCTGTCGACGCTCGAGCTCGCCGCACCGCTCGAGCACCTCGATTTCACGCCCGACGGACTCGACACGAAAGGCGAACCCACCTCGGCCAGCGCGCTGGTCGATCGCTTCGGCCACGGCAGCCACGTGGCCGGTATCATCGCCGGCGGCTGGGAGTCGAAGAAGCCCGACGGCGAGCTGGTGGTGGGGACCGAGACACGGCACGAGTCCACCAACGAACCGGTGCCGGCGCTGCGCTCGCTCACCCGCATCAGCGGCGTGGCGCCGCAGTGCAAGATCCTGAGCCTCAAGGTGATTGCCGACGTCGACCTGCCGAACGACGGCACGCAGACGGCGGGGCAGGGCAAGGTGAGCTGGCTGCTGCGCGCCATCGACCGCATCCAGACGTGGAACCAGCACGGCAAGCGCCTGCTCGTGCACGGCGTGAACCTGAGCCTCGGCTACGGCTTCGACGCGCGGTGGTTCGGCTGCGGGCAGAGCCCGCTCTGTGTCGAGGTGAACCGGCTCGTGAAGTCGGGGGTGAGCGTGGTCGTCTCGGCCGGCAACGACGGCTATCCCTCGTTCCTGACCGAAGACAACCGCGCCGAATCGCGCTATCACGCGTCGAGCATCACCGACCCCGGCAACGCCGACCTCGCCATCACGGTAGGCTCGACACATCGCGACTCGCCGCACCTCTACGGCGTGTCGTATTTCTCGTCGCGCGGCCCCACGGGTGATGGCCGCTGCAAGCCCGACCTGCTCGCGCCGGGTGAGCGCATCTGGTCGTGCGCTGCTGGCGAAGAGGCGAAGAAGTACGTGGGCGCGGCGGGCGCGAAGAAGGGCCAGTCGCCGGTGCTGTATCTCGAACAGACCGGCACCAGCATGGCGGCGCCCCACGTCTCGGGCGCGATTGCGGCGTTCCTCTCGGTGCGCCGCGAGTTCATCGGCCAGCCGGAGCGCGTGAAGGAACTGGTGCTGCAATCGGCGACCGACCTGAAACGCGAGCGCTACGTCCAGGGCGCCGGTCTGCTGGACCTGATGAGAATGCTGCAGCTCGTGTAGGGCTGGGCGCACCGGCTGACGCTGGTGCCGACAGGAGTAGTCATGGCCAAGGTCGAAGGGTTCGATTTCTTCCCGCTCACGTTCGACGGCGACGGGAATCTCGAGAAGAAGGCGGAGCTGGATGCCATCGCGGCGCACATCGCGTCGGCCGGCACCACCGACTTCATCTCGATCGCACACGGCTTCCGCAACAACGAGCAGGAGGCCACGGCGCTCTACACCGAGTTCCTGAAGAACCTGCGCGCGCACCTGACGCGCGGCGAGCTCGCCAGCCTGCCTGGCCGCAAGTTCGTCGTGGCCGGCGTGTTCTGGCCCTCGAAGTCGTTCCCGGAGGGGGCGTCAGACGGCGACGGCGGCGTGCAGAGCGCCGGCACGGGCAGTGCCGCGAAGGAGCGGGTGGCGCTCGAGAAGCAGCTCAAAGCGTGGGTCGCCGCCGACTCGACGCCCGCGCAGAAGAAGGCAGTGGCGAAGGTGCTGCGCCTGCTCGACGACGTGACGACCGATCCGGCGGTGCAGGACGAAGTCGTAGCGACGCTGCTGGCGATGGCAGGGCGAGTGCCGAAGACCGACGACGACGGCCTGTCGGTGATCCGCTCGACGCCCGGGCGCGAGGTGCTCGAAAGCCTCAAGACGCCGATCCGCCTCAAGGTGGCGAAACGGCGGAAGACCGACGAAGGCGGTGTCACGTCGGTGCGCGGTGGACGGCGGGGCCGCAGGCGGCGGGCGGTGTGATGTCGATCGGCGGCGCGTTCAAGTCGGCGTTCGGCCGCATCGGTCAGGTGCTGAACATGACCACCTGGTACCAGATGAAGAGCCGCTCCGGCACGGTCGGCGCCGACGGGCTGGCGCCCGCCATCCGCGCGCTGAAGAAGAAGGCGCCGGGGCTGCGCGTGCACGTCGTCGGTCACAGCCTCGGCGGGCGACTCGCCGCTGCCTGCGCCAAGGCGCTGGCCTCGGCGCCGAAGCTGCAGCCCGATTCCCTCACGCTGCTCGAGGCCGCGTTCTCGCACTACGGCTTCAGCGACAACAACGGCGAGGGCACGCCCGGGTTCTTCCGCGAGGTGATCGCGCAACAGGTGGTCAAGGGCCCGTGCATCTCGACCTTCTCGGTGCAGGACACGGTGGTCGGACGCGTCTACGCGATTGCCTCGCGGCTCGCTGACGACAACACCAAAGCCGTCGGCGACGAGAACGACACCTACGGCGGCATCGGCCGCAACGGCACGCAGCGCACCGCCGAAGCGACGCGCGAGGTGCTGCACAAGGCCGGCGCCGCCTACGGGGCGTTCAGGTCGGGCGTCGTGCACAACCTCGATGGCTCGGGCGGGCTCATCAAGGACCATGGCGATGTCAGGAACCCCGACGTCACCTATGCGTTCGCGTCGGTCGTGCACCAGACGCCCTGAGCGGCGTGCCAGCGACCTGAGACCTGGCCGTGGACGACACCCAACGAGCCTTTCGCGCGCGGATGCGGTCGGGCACGCCGGTCACGCTGGTGCTGGGCGCCGGTGTCAGCGTGGGCCGCGGCATCCCGCTGTGGTCCGACCTGCTGCGCCGCGCCTGGGAGTGCGTGCTCGGCGGCGATCCGTACAAGGACGACACGGCGCTGCTCAGCCGCGCCCGCGAGGCCGCACAACAGGCGGGCCTGCCGCCTGATTTCATCAGCCGGCTCGACGTGCGTCGTCATCCCCTCGAGCTGCAGTTCGCGTTCGAACGCATCTACGACGCCATCCGCTGGCGGCCCGACGACCCGCAGCTCGTGAAGCGGCTGGGGCTGTCGCGGCGCCGGCGCCCGGCCCATGTCTCGAAAGAGCGGATCGTCGCCGAGATCTTCGGCGAGCTGCTTGCGGAAGGTGCTCTACAGCACCGCCCGGCCGCGGCCGCGCGGCCGACGCGGGCCGGACACGCTGGGGCTTGTGGCCGGCACCGTCAGGCAGAACGCGGAACGGCCCGACCACCTGCGCCGCGTCTCGCAGGTCATCACCTTCAACGTCGACGACCTGCTCGAGCGCGAGGTGAACGCCGGCAGCCGCCGGCGCACGCCGTGGGCGGTGCCGATTCCGCGGCCCAGCGCCCTGCGTCCATTGACCGGCCGGCGCAGCATCCCGATCTACCACCTGCACGGGTTCGTGCCGCTCGACCAGTCGCTCTATCCGCTGCAGGTGGAAGACGGCGTGCTCACCGACACGGCGCCGCCGCTCGAGTCGCTGGTGTTCACCGACGAGCAGTACCTGGCGCACCGTCGGACACGCCAACGGCTTCGCGTCGCGGGTGTTTGCCAGCGCGCTCAGCGGCTGCTGCGTCTTCATCGGCCTCTCGATGACCGACATCAACATCGTGCGCTGGCTGGCGCAGGACGCCATCGAACGCAGCGACGACCTGCGCCGCCTGGCCGGCGCCTGGCAGGATTCCGCCGAAGTGGAGTTCACGATCCTGGAAGACCTGTCGCGCCACTACTGGATCACGCAGGGGCCGACCGGCGTTCCGCGGCGCCAGGCCGGAAGAGGTCGAGGCCGAGCCCGACGTGCTCACGACCACGCTGGCCCGGCGCGGCGTGACGCGGGTGTCGATTCCCGGGCTGGGATTCCGCCGAGTTCCGCGCGCTCTGGCGCGACTGCTTCGACGCCTAGCGCACCAGCACCTGCACCACCAGCGGACGCGTCAGCGTGGTCGACAGCGTCGTGCCGGCGGCCAGCGCCACCTCGTCGCCGCGCGTGGCCAGCACCACGCCGGTGCCGGCACCGCCACCTACGACCGTGCCGACGACGGCGCCCTTCTTGCCGCCGGTGATGGCGCCAATCACGGCGCCCGCACCCGCGCCGAGCCCGATCTTGCCGGCGTCTTCCTTCTTCGTGCCCTCGGCTTCGCGCGCGATGGCGGCGGTGCCGATGGTGGTGGGCGTGTCATCCACGGTGAGCGAGGTGAAGCGCAGGGCGAGCCGGGCGCGGCCCTTCACACGGGCCGAGCGCAGCGCCTCGGTCACGATGCCGCTCATCGAGGCACCGGCCGGCACGATCTCCTCGCCGTCCACGATGAGGGCCCGCCGCAGCACCCCCTGCACGCGGTCTTCGACGGCGCTGGTGTTCGACGCCACGGCGGTGCGCAGTTCGACCGACAGCGCCGTGCCCGACGGGATCGTGACCTCGCGGTAGGTGGGCGCGGGAGGCGGGGGAGGCGCCGCCGGCGCCGGGGCAACGGCTGGCGGTGCGGCAGCGGCGGGCGTCGAGGCTGTCGGCGCGGCTCCCATCGACGGGGCGGCCGGCCTGGAGGGCGCGGCCGACGAGGTTGGCGCGGCTGGTGCCGATGCGCCCGGAGGCACGGCGACCGGCGGGGCGCCAATCTCCGCGGCCGGCGCGGTGGCCGGCGCCGCCGGCGCAATGGCCGCTTCGGTCGATGCCGGCGCTGGCGTGGACGGCGGAGATGAGCACCCGACGCCTGCAATCATGAAACCCGAGACGAATCCACCCGATGGCGCGCATGTCTACCCCTTCGGGTGCGAAACCTTGCACCCTGTCTCGATTGTCTGTCAGACGGCGTGCGGCTGACTGTGCATTAACGCGCTCCGCCGCCTTTCGGTTTGGCGGTAATCTGACGTGCGCTTCGGCCGGTCATGAAGCGGGAGGCACCAGATGCGACACGCGATCTCCGTTTTGAGCGCCCTGGCGCTGCTGCTGGCCAGCTCGGTGCCGGCCCGGTCCGCACCGGCGCCGGCGCCGTTCACCGATCACTATGCCGAGGTCAACGGCCTGCGCCTCCACTACGCGAGCGTCGGCGAGGGGCCGCTGGTGCTGTTCCTGCACGGCTACCCGTCGTTCTGGTACCAGTGGAAGGACCAGATGCTCGAGATGGGCCGCGACCACCGCGCCGTCGGGCTCGACATGCGCGGCTACAACCTGTCGTCGAGGCCCGAGGGGCTGGAGCCGTACACCATGCCGCACCTGGTCGAGGACGTGCGGCGCTTCGTCGAGACCATCAACGGCCCCGGCCGGAAGTTCACGCTGGTGGCGCACGACTGGGGCGCCAACGTGGCCTGGGTGTTCGCGATGTATCACCCCGAGATGCTCGAGAAGCTCATCATCGTGAACGGCGCGCATCCGTTCATCTCGGAGCGCGAACTGCGGGAGAACCCGGCACAGCGCTACGCCAGCAACTACTTCTTCGTCTTCAACAAGTACCTGGCGCCGGGCGAGCAGCCGATCGAAGAGAACGACACGAAGGAGCGCGCCACGCGGCGCGCGCACGCGGGATTCGTCGACGCCGAGGTGAAGAGCGGCCGCTACACCGAAGCCGACCGGCAGATGTGGATCGACGCCTGGTCACAGCCCGGATCGACGACGGCGGGGCTGAACTACTACCGCGCCAATCATCGCAATCCGCCGTTCAACGATCGCCATCCGGCGTCGACGATTCCGCGCTCGTGGTCGGCAGCCGAGATGACGAAGGGCGCCACGTCGACGACCATTCGCGTGCCGACGCTGGTGATCTGGGGGATGAAAGACGGCGCCATTCTGTCCGGCCATCTGAGCGGCCTCGACAAGTGGGTGCCGAACCTGAGCGTGCGGCTCTACCCCGACGACGACCACTGGATCATGCTGGCGAATGGCAAGGCCGTGGCGCGCGATGTCCGAGCCTTCATCGCCGACCCGGCGTTTCCGAAGGAGTCGGTGTTCCGTCCGGCCGCCAGGTGACGGACGGCCGCGAGCGGATCGTCTCCGCCCGCGGCCCGGTGTTCCTGCGACCTACTTCGCCGAGTACTTCGTGAACGCGCCGCCGGCCTGCACGATCGAGTTCGGGCCTTCCGCCGCGAAGATGGTGCCGTCGGCATCCACCGCCACGCCTTCGCCCGCCGTGCCCTGATACACGCGGTCGGCGCGCTCGAAGCCGGGGACGAAGCCGGTGATGCGGTCTTCGTCGAGCGGGCCGATGCGCACGCCGTTGCGCCAGTCCGACGTGGTTGTAGCGGGCCCGATTCCGAGTCGATGGCGTAGACGATGTCGTTCTTGATGAAGAAGCCGCTGATGCGGCCGTAGGCGTAGCGCGACTCGAGGTAGGTGCCGTTCTGGTCGAAGATCTCGAGGCGGTGGTTGCCGCGGTCGGCCACCCACAGGCGGCCCTTGCTGTCGAACATCAGCGCGTGCGGCGTGCGGAACTCGCCGTGCTTCACGCCGATGCCGCCCCACGACTTGATGAACTTGCCGTCGGGCGAGAACTTGCTGATGCGCGAGGTGGCGCCGCGCTTGAGGCCCTTCGGCGACCGCTGCCGCCGTGGTCATGCCCTGCGCGTCGTGGCCGTCGGACACGTAGATGCTGCCGTCGGGTCCGGTGACGACGTCGTTCGGCTGGTTGAACTGACCGTCGGCGTTGCCGGGCTTGCCGGCGATGCCGAGGCTCAGCAGCTTGTCGCCCTTGGGGCTGAACTTGTGCACCTGATGGCCGCGGTCGCCGGCCTTGTTGCCGGCGAAGTCGGCGATCCACACGTTGCCGTCCTTGTCCACGTGGATGCCGTGCGGCGTCACCATCACGCCCTTGCCGATGTTGGCCAGCACCGCGCCGGTCTTGCGGTCGAACTTGAAGACGGGATCGACCGGGTGTGTTCTCGCAGTCCACCGGCCCGCCGCCGGCGGTGCCGGCGCCGCAGCGCTCGTAGGCCCACATGTGGCCGTCCTTCGGATCGATGTCGATGCCGGCCGAGGTGCCCCACTTGCGGCCCGCGGGCAGCGTGCCCCAGTTCTTGGTGACGACCGGCGTCGGGTTCGGCAGACCTTCACCGGAGATGATGTTGGCGACCGGCGCGCGCTTGGCCTGGGCGCTGGCGGTGGAGTCGGCGCTCCAGGTCGCCGCGAGGGCGGCGACGCCGACGCCGAGGGCGGAGACGAAGAATCCGTGACAGTGACATGGCTGCTCCTCTGTGATATGCGGTCGACTGAATACTACTGCGCTGGTGGCTTCACGCTGACGCCGCGGGCCTGGTGCCCTTGAGAATCCACCGCTGCATGCGCCGGCCGTTGCCGGCTTCACCGGTGTACATGCGGTTCTTCGAGTCGATCGCGATCATGTGCGCGCGGATGAACTCGCCGGCCTGACGGCCGGGCTTGCCGAAGCGGTCGAGAATCGCGAGGTCCTTGCGCCGCAGCATCCACACGCGCTGGTTGGTGCCGTCCATGAGGTAGAGGATGCTCTGCTCCGGGTCGCGCGAGAACTGCAGGCTGAAGCCGCTGCCCGAGCCGCCGGTTTCCGGCCGCACGAACTTCTCCATCAGGAACTCGCCGTTCTGGCGGAACACCTGGATGCGGTTGCCGCGGCGATCCGACACGTAGATGAGGCCGTCCTTCGAGCCCGACGAGCCCGTGCAGCGTCGAGTACTGCTGCGGCGGCTCGGCCACGCGCACCGGATACTGATACTTCTCCGTGTCGTTCGGCACCTTGCCGTAGGCGCCCCAGTGCCGCTTGTACTTGCCGGTGGCCGCGTCGTAGACGACGACGCGCTTGTTGATGTAGCCGTCGGCGATGAAGAGCTCGTTGGTCTTCGGCTCGACGTAGAAGTTGGCCGGCCCGCCGAGGTGATCGGGATCGTTGCTGCCCTTGTTGACGCCGGGCTCGCCGATGGTCAGCACGTGCTTGCCGTCCTGCGTGAACTTCATCACGTGCATGCCGTTGCTGGTGCCGGTCCACACGAAGCCGTTGTGGTCGATGTAGATGCCGTGCTCCTGGTTGTACCAGGTGTAGCCCTCGCCCGGCCCGCCCCACGTGCGCAGCACCTTGCCCTCGGCGTCGAGTTCGAGCACCGGCGGCGCCGGGAAGCAGCAGTCGGCAATCGGCGGCTTCACGGCGGCGCCGATCTCCTGCGGCGGTGAGGCTCGACGGCATGTGGATCACCCACAGGTGATCGCTGGTCGTCCACGAACAGGCCGCGGATGTCGCCGAGGATCCAGTCGTTCGGCAGCGTCGGCGGCCACGTGGGATCGATCTCGTAGATCGGCAGGCGATCGGCGGTGGGCGAGCCCGGCGCGGCGACCGCCCGGGCGCTCTGCCCCTGAGCGACGACGGGGACGAGCAGGCAGGCGGTCAGGGCGGCGGCATTCCGCAGGCGGGTCATGTCCATCGGCTCCGGGATTATGTCCCAGCCGGCGGCCGCCTATGCAGGGCTATACTCCCCGGCCATGCGCGCCTTCGTCGCTCTCACGTTCGCCCTGCTCGGAGCCCTCAATCAACGTCTGCCGAGCGATGTCCCGACCCTGACCGCGCCCACCAGGCAGGCCCCGGCGATGACGGAGGACGAACGCGCCGCCCTCAACGCCGGGATCGCCCTGCTCAACGAGAAGCAGTACGACCAGGCGATTGCGAAATACCGCACCGTGCTCGCCGCCAACGCTGACAGCGCCGGTGCCATGTACGAGATTGCCCTCGCCCTGACACAGAAGGGGGAGTACGCGCAGGCCATCGAGATGGCGATGAAGAGCGCCCAGTACGACACTGTCGATCTGGCGAAGTGCCTCGCGCTCATCGGCACCGCGTTCGACCTGGGCGGCGAGCCCCGCAAGGCCATCGAGGTCTACGAGCGCGCGATCGCCATCGTGCCGGGCGCCGGCACGCTCCACTACAACAAGGCGGTCGCCGAACTCCAGAGCCTGCGGGAGCCGTCGCTGGCGCTGGCGTCGCTCAAGCGCGGCGCGATGGCCGATCCGGCACACGCGACGACACAGCAGATGCTGGGACGGATGTTCGGCAGCGACGACCTGCGCACACCGGCCGTGATGGCGTTCTCGCGCTTCCTGATCCTCGAGCCCGCGTCATCGCGCACCCCGGAGGTCTACAAGCTCTGGTACTCGCTGCTGTTCAGCAACCTGCGCCAGACCGCTGACGGCAAGTTCGAGCTGGCGGTGAATCCTGCCAAGAAGACGACCGAAGGCGAGCTGCTGCAGCTCGATACGTTCATCGCGCTCAGTCAGCTCGACACGGCCTCGTTGCCGCGGACGACGCCGCCCGGCGCACGCGTCGTCCGGCTGTTCACCTCGTATCTGAACGCGGTGGCTGGATACGACGCCGGCAAGGATGCCTCGACGTTCCTGTGGACCTA
The DNA here is from genome assembly GCA_963779175.1 of uncultured Acidobacteriota bacterium. Lineage (GTDB taxonomy): Bacteria > Acidobacteriota > Vicinamibacteria > Vicinamibacterales > UBA2999 > CADEFD01. Next base: position 164,724 of record CAVZXA010000010.1, on the reverse strand, counting down.
TTACGTGCCGTATTTCAAGCAGATGCGCGAGCGCGACTTCGTCGAGCCGTTCGTGTATCACGTGTCGCGGAGCGTCGGCATGCCCGGCGCGCAGGACTGGCTCGCCGAAAACAAGCCCCGCGTCGACGCGTTTCTGGCGTGGGACAAGACCTACGCCTGGCGCTGACCGCGGCCGGCCCGGTGCCGGCGGTAGACTAGCGGTGTCATGCACTACGCCACCGCCGAACGCCGTGAACACCTGAAACACGGCCTCACGCACGACCCGTTCAAGGCCCTGGTGGTGCCGCGGCCGATCGGCTGGATCACCACGGTGGGGCCAGACGGGGTCGTGAACCTGGCGCCCTACAGCTTCTTCAACGCCGTGTCGGACACGCCGCCGATGGTGATGTTCGCGTCGTCGGGCCGCAAGGACAGCCTGCGCAACATCGAGACCACCGGCGAGTTCACCTGCTCGATCGCCACGCAGGATCTGGTGGATGCCATGAACCTCAGCTCGGCGGCCGTGTCGAGCGAGGTCAGCGAATACAGCCTCACGGGGCTGGCCACGGCGCCGTCGCTGGTCGTGCAGCCGCCGCGGGTGGCGGCCAGCCCGGCCGCGCTCGAGTGCCGGCTGTGGAAGACGGTGGAGCTTCCCGGTGGCGACGGCGGCCGCGGCCCGACGGTCGTGTTCGGCCATGTCGTGGCGATCTACGTCGACGAGCGCGTGGTCAAGGACGGCCTCGTGGACACCGCGGCGATGCGTCCGCTGGCACGCATGGGCTACATGGACTACGCGGTGGTCACACCCGAGACCACCTTCACGCTGAACCGGCCGCGCGTCGACGCCGATCGGAAATCCGCCGCGGTCACGCCGGGACCGTGGGACGGCGTATACCGCTGAGCGTGGCGCAGGCACGCACGCGAGTCACCGCGGGCTGCTAGTGCCGACGTGCCTGCCAACGCCGCTGCAACGCCGGCACGATCGCCCCGCCGAGGTTGGCGAGGTTGACGTCGGGCAGTGGCGGACGCTCGGCCCCTGAGCGCAGGGCGCCAGCGGCGGTACGGAGCACGCGGCCGAGGGCGCGGAACCGGTCGGCCAGCGAGTAGCGGGTCTCACGTGAGGTCGCGCGCACGAGCATGACCGTCAGATCGTCGTCGGCGAGGTTGTCGGGGTACCGGTGAGCGAGTTCGTGGAGCAGTGTCGGGATGAGCCGTGACGGCTCCACCGCGCCTAGCAGTTGCAGGATGCGCAGCACCCCGGCTTCCCCCAGCATCTCGCCATCGGCGTCCTGCGCCTCCATGACCGCATCGGTGTAGGCGAGCACGCAGTCGCCGTCCTCCAGCTCGACGTCCGAGGCGTCGTAGTCGGCGATGTCGAGGATGCCGAGGGGCAGGTTGCGCGGCCCGGCGCCGGTGGCCTCGTGGTTCCCGAGAAACCGCCACTCCTGCCCGGCGGCGCGGTAGATGAGCGGGCGCGGATGGCCGGCGTTGCAGAGCGTGAGCCGCCGGGTCGGCGCGAAGTAAGTGGCCACGACCGCGGTCGCAAACGCGGCCTGGCTCGAGAGCGCGGCGAACTGCCGATTGAGTCGCCTGACCAGCTCGGTCTGATCGAGGCAGTTCACGAAGCGCCGCATCAGCAACCGCAGGTCGGCGGCCGTCGCCGCCACGGTGTGGCCGTGCCCGGCCACGTCGGCGACCATCAGACGCGTGATCCGGCCGGTCGCGCAGCTCGACGCGAAGACGACGTCACCGCCGCGCGCCGACTGGCCGTGGGGCCGGCTGTAGAGCCAGACGTCGAGACCGCCGAATGCGGTCGCATGGTCGGCCAGCTGGGAGCCGCCCCAGACCTCCATGCACGCCATCTGTGGCTCGGTCGCGTCCATCAGAGTCCTCTACGGCCGCGCCCGCGTCGTGGATGCCCGGCGCAGCGCGCCAGCCCGGACCTCTACCGCGCGGCCGCCGTCGCGCCCGGCACGATGACAAATGTCGCGTACATCATGTCGGAGTCGAGTTCGATCGTCCGCAGACGTTTGGTGGCGTCCGCCGAGTAGATCTCGATGGTGCGCCCGGCCTCGTAGATGTAGAGCAGGCCGGTCGAGCTGGTGCGCATCTGCATGCGCGTGCGGGTGGGCACCTCGACGCGGGTCGTCACCGCGCGCGCCGTCATGTCGATGTTCCACAGCTCGTGACGGCCGATCTCGGCGGCCAGCACGTTGGCGCGCGCGCCGCCGGGCGCCATCGTGAAGCTGAGGTTGCCGGTCGCCGGCGCCGGGCCGAGGGCAAAGGTGTCCACGGTCTTCGCCGCCAGATCGATCCGGCCGACGACCAGGAGCTTGCGGTTCATCACCGCGTCGCGCATCGTGAAGAGGCTCGTGACGCGGCCCGGCGCATCGGACGAGTCGTCCCACGGCCCCGGGTCGAAGCGGCCCATCGACGGATCCGCCGGCATCGACAGATCCCAGCTGTCCACCTGTTCCATCGTCTTCGCGTTGAAGATCGTGATCTCGCTGCCGAAGACGTAGAGCAGCCCGCCGTCGGGCGAAAAGCGCAGCGCCGACGAGAACTGCGTCGGCTCGGGATCGATGGTCCACGGCACCGTGCGCGTGATCTTGTGCTCGGCCAGGTCGTAGAGCAGGAACTCCGGCGCGCCGATCTCCCAGCGGTCGATGAGCTTGGTCGCCGGCTTGGCCACGACCACCATCGTGCGGTGTGTCGGATCGACCTCGAAGGCCAGGGCGCGGATGTGGCGCTGGCCGCTCGACAGCGTGAAGGTGTCGAGCGTGCGGCGGCTCTTCACGTCCACGACCTCGAAGCGTTCCTGGTTGGCGCTCTGCACGTAGAAGCGCGAGCGGTCGGCCGCGAGGCGGACGACAAACGGCGGCCCGGTCTGCAGTGGAATCTTCGTGAAGGTCCCGGTGGCCTCGTCCACGGCCGTGATGTGCCCCGAGTAGGAGCCGACGTAGATGGTGCCGGTGCCGGCGGAAGGTGCTGGTCGCACCTGGGCGCCGAGGGCCGTGGCGGCGAGGACAACCATCGTGAGGAGGGGCGCGAGGCCGCGGAGCATGCGCGGAATTCTGTCATGGAACCGTCCCCGACATCCCAGGGATGGGCGTGGGTGTCCCGGGCCTGGCGCATGGGACCATCAGGGCCGCCGATGCTCATCCCGCTCCTGCTCACCCTCAGCCTCGCGCAGGCGGGCACCCCTGGCGCGCCGGCCGCCGGCCCGGCTCCCGACCCCCCGGTGGAGGTGGCCGCCGGCATCACGCTCATTGGCGGCGCGGTGGTGCCGGGACGCGGGCCCGACGGCAATACCATCGTGCTCGACGCGCCAGACGGGCTCATCGTGGTGGATACGGGACGCCACGACTACCACAGCGATGCCATCCTGGCGCTCGCCAAGGCGCGGCAACGGCCGATCGTGGCCATCGTCAACACCCACTGGCACCTCGATCACTCGAGCGGCAACGGCCGCCTCGAAGCGGCGTTTCCGAAGGCGCGGGTCTATACGACCACGGCCGTCGATCGGGCCCTGGCGCCTGGCGGCTTCCTCGTGCGCGACCTCGATCGCGTGCGCGGTCTGCTGGCCAAGGCGGACGTCTCCGACGTGCAGAAAGACGAGATCCGCATCTTCCTCGCGACGATGGAGCGGCGCGACGTCCTGCGGCCCGACGTGCCCGTGACCGTCTCCGCGCCGATGCGCATCGCCGGCCGGCCCCTCGACGTGCGCGTCACCGACAAGGCCGTGAGCGACGCCGACCTGTGGCTCTACGACGACGCGACCCGGGTCGCCATCATCGGTGACCTGGTGACGATGCCGGTGCCCTACTTCGAAACGGCGTGCCCCGACCGCTGGCGCGCGGCCATGGACCAGGTGTGGGCCACTTCATTCACCACCGCGATTCCCGGCCACGGACGGCCGATGACACGCGACCAGTTCGCGGCGTATCGCGCCGCGCTCAGCGGCTTCATCGACTGCGCGCGCTCGGACGCGGCGCCGGCGTCCTGCGGCACCGCCTGGGCGGCCGGCATCGGGTCGCTGCTCGGCGACGACACCGAACGTCGTGCCAACGTGGCCCGAGGCATCGAGTACTACGTGGGCTACCTGCGCACCAACGGCGGCAAGAGTCCCGACTGTCAGGCGCGCTGAGGGCGCCCGTCGAGCACGCGGACGTCGTTGCCGCCCGGGTCTACAATGCCGCCGTGCGCAATGCCCTGCTGCTCGCGCTGGCCGTGGTCGTGTCGTTGGAATCCCCGCAGGCCCAGCCGGGCGCGGCTCCCCCGGGGCCGTGGTTCGGCCTGACGCTTCCAGGCGGGACCGTGCCCGCGGTGCGCGTGGGCGCGCGTTTGCCGCGGCCCGTGACGCGGCCACCCGGTGAGGCTCCGGCCGCGGAGTTCGAGGGCGCCGCGATCAAGGCCGACGTCGCCACCATCGTGCGATTCGCGCACGACAGCCGCGAGCGGCGCGAAGTGGGCAACGGCCAGATGTGGGGACGCATCGCCGGCTTCCCGTCGAGCGACCGCACGGTGGCCTGGGCGGCCGACCAGTTCCGTCAGGCCGGCATCAAGGACGTCCGCATCCAGCAGATCGCGCAGGATCCGCGCGCGTCGCTGTGGCTACCCCTCACCTGGCAGGTGAAGCTGCTGGCCAACCCCGCGTTCGGCGCCGGCAGCGCCGACCTCATCCTGCACTCCGCCCTGCCGGTCGGGCCGTCGGTAGTCGCCGGCGGCACCATGACCGCGCCGCTCGTCTACGTGGGCACGGCGAGTCCGGCGGTGCTCCGCCACATCGACGTCAAGGGCAAGATCGCCGTGCAGCTCATCGTGCCCCAGGGGCACATGCTCTTCGAGCGCGGGGCCGTGGACGCGCGCTCCGAGGCGCTGGTCAAGGGCGGCGCCGTCGGCGTCTTCAATCTGGTGCGCCTGCCGGGCAACGAGCTGTCGCGCGACTTCACCGACTGCGGCAATCCCTGTTTCAACATCGGCGGCCGCGACGGCTGGTTCCTCGAGGCGCTGCTCGATCGCGCCGCCGCTGCCGGGGTGCACCAGGAGGTGCGCGCGCAGATCGATCTCACGACCGAGACCTTCCGCGGGCTGAAGGCCACCAAGCGCCGTGGCGGTCATTCCCGGTGCGAGTACCGAGACCATCGTGCTGAACGCGCACGCCGATGCCTGGTTCGACGGCGCCGGCGACAACGCCGACGGCCTGGCGGTGCTGGTGGCGCTGGCGCGTCACTACGCGAAGGCCGGCGCGCCGCCGGCCCGCACGATCGTGCTGGTGGCCAGTGCCGGCCACCACACGCCCGGGATCAACGGGCCGCGCAGCTTCGTGGCCGCCAATCCCGATCTGGCGAACCGGGCGGTGATGCTGGTCAACATCGAGCACGTCGCGCAGCGCAACTTCTCGCCGGCCCGCACGACCTCGGCCGACGGCTACCGCGAAGCGGTCGCCGATTCCGGCGAGGCGCCGATCGCCGTCGGCGTCACCAACAACGCCCCGTTCCTGCAGGCGCTCATCGACGCGGCGCCGGCGCGCCACGGCGTCAACGTCATCTCCGAGCGCTCAACGTTCCAGAGCGGCGAGACCGGCGGCTGGGCCGACCTGAAGGTGGCCAAGGTCAGCGTGATGCAGGCACCGCCGCTCTACCACACGACCGGCGAGGTGCTCGACGTCATCTCCGCGCCCGGGCTCGAGCGCATCGCGCGCTTCCTCGCCCACGTCGTCACCGCGGCGGCCGGGGCGACGCGCGCCGAGCTCAATCCCTGACGGCCGACGCGCCCGCGCCGGGGGCGGCCAACTGCGGGCGTCGTTCGAACACCACCAGGAACGTGCCGCCGCCCCAGTCGTCGCGCCGTTCGCGCTGGCGCCACCCCGCGCTCAGGAACGCGGCGGGCACGTCGTCGGCACGCACGCCGTGGTCGTCGCCGTGGAACCACAACACGCCGGGCGGGAAGTCGATGACGGCGATGCGCCCGCCGGGCCGCGTGGCCCGCGTCAGGCGCGCGACCATGGCGGGGCGGTCCGCCAGGTGGTGAAAGACATGGCGCAGGTAGACGGCATCGCAGGCGCCGTCCGGCAACCCGGTGTCGTCGTCGCGCGCGGCCACGACTTCAAGGTTCGCCAGCCCCCGTTGCGTCTTGCGGGCCGCGAGGTCGCCCAGCCGATCAGCAGAGATCTCGGTGGCCAGCACGCGACCCTCGGGCCCGACCGCGGCCGCCATCGCCTCGGCCATGGCGCCGTCGCCGGCGCCGACATCGGCCACACACATGCCCGGCCCGACGCCCAGCGCAGCGGCGAGCTCACGCGCCTCACCGGTCCATGCCAGCGGCGCCAGCAGGAAGGCGAAGCGCCAGCTCACGGCGAGCGCCGCCGCCACCGCGGCCAGCGCCGCCAACTTCCAGATCGTGCTCGGTGTCATCCTCATGTCCCCCTGCGCCACTGGACGCAGTGCCGGCGCCGGGGTTCGGCCGCCGGCCGGAGGGTGGTCTGAGGAACCCCTGAGGAACGGGCGAGCGCGTCAGTAGATCGCGTCGTGCACCGCGCGGACCAGCGCCACGACCCGTGCGTGGTGGTCGTTCGGCCGTTGCTCGACGATGGCGACGAGGGCCGCGACGACGAGCGCGGCCACGGCCCAGGCCGGCCGTGCCATCCGCCACCGCGCGCCCACAGGCGTGCCCGTGCTGACGGGCACGGCGGACGTCGCCGGAGGGGACACGATCGACGCCTCGCGCAGGCGGTAGCCGCGCCGCGGCAGCGTCTCGATGTCGGCGGGCTCGCCGGCCGCGTCCTGGAGTGCGCGACGCACCTGACGCACCGCGTAGTGGACGCTGGCGGCGTAGTCGACGTGGCGGCCGTCGGGCCACAGGTGGCGGCGAATGTCGTCGTGGGTCACGAGCTCGCCCGGGCGCGACGCCAGCAGCGCCAGCAGCGCCGCGGGTTGCGGCTCGAGGCGCGTGACGCCGCCGCCGGCCACGGCCTCGCCGGTCGAGGGGTCGAACGTGCGACGGCGCGTCAACTGGATGAGGGCCATGGCGGATGGGACGACGCGCCAGGCGCGTCGGTTCACGGCCCCGCGCATGCCCCATGCGTCGGGGCAGAGTTGCGTAGACTGGGCGGCATGCGCAGCGTCATCCTGCTCGCCGCCCTGTGTGTTCAGGCCGCCGTCACCGTTGCCGCGGCTCAGCCGACTCGGGTTGGACCCACCGAGCCGCCGGCCATCACGCTGCCGCCAGCGCTCGATCGGGTGCTGCGCGACTACGAGCGGGCCTGGCGTGACGGCGATGGCGCCCGGCTGGCGGCGCTCTTCGCCGCCGATGGCTTCGCGGTGCAGAGCGGGAGCCCGCTGGCGCAGGGGCGGCCGGCCATCGCCAGGAACATCACCGGGCCGGGCGGCGCGTTGCAGTTATCGGCCTATGCGTTCTCCACCTCCGGCACCGTCGGCTACATCGTGGGCGGGTATCGCTATCCCGACACGGCCGGTCCCAGGCGGCCGCTTCGTGCTGGCGCTGCGGATGACGGATGGCCGCTGGGAGATCGCGGCCGATCTCGACAACGCCGGCCCGCGCCCGGCGCCACCGGTCACCGACGACCGCGCCACCCTCACGCGGCTCAACGACGACTACGTGCGCGCGGTGCTGCACTCCGACACGGCGCGCTTCGAGGCCATCCTCGCCGACGATTTCCGCAACACCAATCCCGACGGCACCATCCTCGATCGCGCCGGCTTCCTCGCGCAGGTGGCGCGGCCCGCCAACCTGAAGACCCTGCGCTGTGAAGATGTCGAGATCCGCATCGTCGGCGACACCGCGATCATCCACGCCCGCACCGTCTACGAGACCAGCGACGGCCGCCCGGGCAGCGGCCGGTATACGGACATCTGGCACCAGCGCGACGGCCGGTGGCTGGCCGTGGCCGCGCACGTGACGCGCCTGGTGCGCTGAGGCGTCAGAGCGGCCGCTCTCACGCTGTTCTCATGCCCGAGGTCCATACTCGCGGCATGGCTGAACTCCATCCGCAAGTGGTGCACGTGACGATCATCCTCGCCCTGGTGGGCGTGGCTTTCCGGCTGCTGTCACTGGTCGGCCGTTTTGCGTTTGCCGGTCCGGCGGCCTCCGTGCTCATCATCGGCGCGGCCGTGTCGTCGATTGTGTCGGTCCAGTCGGGCGTCGACGCGCATGGCCCGGTGGAACGGGTGCCCGGCGCGCGCCCGGCCGTCGTCGAACACGAAGAATGGGGTGAGCGTGCCCGCAACGTACTGCTCGTGCTCGGCGCCCTTGAAGTGCTTGGACTGGCCATGCGCCGTTCCCCGCGCGTGACGCTGGTGCACGGGGCGGCGGCGGCTGTCGGCCTGGTGGCGGCGTTTGCCGTCTACGAAGCGGGGGAACATGGCGGCGAGCTCGTCTACAGCTACGCCGGCGGCGTCGGCATCCGCTCCGGCGACCCGAAGGACGTCGAACGGCTGCTCGTGGCGGCCACGTATCATCAGGCCCAGGCCGACCGGACGGCCGGCCGTGCGGCGGAGGCGGCGAGCCTCATCGCCCTGACGGCGAAGCGGTTCCCATCCGACCCCGAGATGCAGATGTTCGCCGCCGAGTCGCTGCTGCTCGACGAGAAGAACCCGCAGGCCGCGCTCGCCGCGCTCGCCGCCGTGACGCCACCCGACGGCAACCGCATCCTCATCGGCCGCCGGGCCACGCTTCAGGCGGACGCCTACGAGGCGGCGGGGCAGAAGGACCAGGCGATTGCCGTGCTCGAGAAGGCCGTGGCGGCGTTCCCGAGCCCGCGGATGCAGCAGCGCCTCGACGCCCTCAAGGGCGGCAGCGCCCGCTGAGCGCCTGATCCCGCTCGCGCCCGACCTCGCGCTCGACCGTGCTTCGCCTGTATCGTAAGGGGCGGAGGAACACGAGCATGATGTGCGGAACACGGACTCTGGCGGGCGCGGCGCTGGCCGCGGTGGTCGCGGCGGTGGTCAGCGTCGGCGCCGAACAGGCGGCGGTGCGCAAGTCGCTGATGGTGCCGGGCAACTTCAAGGAGACGGCGCCGGAGACCTACAACGTCAAGTTCGACACCAGCATCGGCGAGTTCGTGATCAAGGTGACGCGCGCCTGGGCGCCCAACGGCGCCGATCGCTTCTACAACCTGGTCAAGAACGGCTTCTACGACGAGGCACGGTTCTTCCGCGCGGTGCCCAACTTCATGGTGCAGTTCGGCCTGCACGCCAACCCGACGGTGACCAAGGTGTGGCAGAGCGCGCGCATCGCGCCCGACAAGGTCACGCAGAGCAACCGCAAGGGCTTCATCACCTTCGCCATGGGCGCGACGCCCGACACCCGCACCACGCAGGTGTTCATCAACTTCCGCAACAACACCAACCTCGACGGCATGGGCTTCGCGCCGTTTGGCGAAGTGGTGAGCGGCATCGAGGTGGTGGACAAGATCTACACCGGCTACGGCGAAGGCGCGCCGCGGGGCAGCGGCCCGCCGCAGGGCCGCGTGGCGGCCGAGGGCAACGCCTATCTCACCAAGTCGTTCCCGAAGATGGACTACATCAAGACGGCGACGATCGAGCCGTAACGCCGGTGCCGTTCAACGCCATCCGCGCCTGGCTCGGTCTTGCCGACGAGCCGACAGAGGCGAGCGAGCCCGCGCCGCTCCGCGACCTGGTCGAGACGCTCGAGCACCTCGAGCCCGACCGCGCGCGCTATCTCGCGCGCTTTGCGTATCTGCTGGGCCGGATCGCCCACGCCGACCGCCACATCAGCCCTGAAGAGACGCGCGCCATGGAAGCGATCGTGGCCGAAGAAGGCGGGCTCTCGCCCGACCAGGCGCTGATGGTCGTCGGGCTGGCCAAGTCGAGCAACGCGCTCTTCGGCGGCACCGCCGACTTCCAGGTGGCGCAGGAGTTCGCGGAGGCGGCCGACTACGACCGCAAGCTGGCGCTGGTCCGCTGCCTGTTCCGCGTGGCCTCGACCGACTCGGCGATCTCGATGGCCGAAGAAGCGGAGATTCACCGCGTGGCCAACCAGTTCAAGATCCTGCCGCAGGATCTGATGTCGCTGCGCGTCACCCACGGCCGCTACCTGCCCGGGCTCAGACCGCGGCAGGAGTAGGCGTGCCCACCGTCACGCGGCCGCGCGCCGCCATCTTCGACCTCGACGGCACCGTCGTCGACAACATGTTCCTGCACGCCGAGGCGTTTGCGGCCTTCGCCGAGCGCCACGGCCTGCCCACTCTCACGCCGGCCGATCGCGCCAGGCTCGATGGCCGCCGCAACAGCGAGATCTTCCCGGTGCTCTTCGGCCGCGAGATGTCGCGCGATGAGTGGATGGCCCACGAGCACGAGAAGGAAGGGCTCTACCGCGAGGTGTCGCGCGGACGTCTGCGCCTCGTGCCCGGGTTGCCGGCCTTGCTCGAACGCCTGAACGCGGCGCGGATCGCGGTGGCGCTCGCCACCTCGGCCCCGGAGCTGAACGTCGTGCACACGCTGGACGAAATTGGCCTTGCCGGGGCATTTCCGACCATCGTGCGCGGCGATCAGGTGCCGCTGGGCAAGCCGGCTCCCGACGTCTTCATCGAAGCCAGCCGGCAGCTCGCCGTGCCCGCGGGCGACTGCGTCGTGTTCGAGGACGCACCGATGGGCATCACCGCGGCCCGGGCGGCCGGCATGCGCGTGGTGGCTGTGACGACCACCTTCAGCGCCGCGCAGTTCGCCCAGCTGTCCGAGCGCGCCCGATGTGGCGGTGCGCCGACTTCGCGAGTTCCTGAGCCTGGCGCGGTGGTGACGAAGCTCCCGGGCCGGGCCGCGCCGATCGCGCGACGGCTCACGTTCCTGGCGGCCGCAGCCGATAAGCCCGGCGGGAGGCGGGCGCGTCAGGTCCGACACGCCCCTGAGGCCGATGACGACGAGCGTGTGCAATCCGGTGTCCACCCGGGCGAGTGAGCTGCAGCGACTATTCGGCCCGCCACCTCCACCGAGCGAGACGCTGTCGCTGGCGGAGCTGGTGTCGGCCATGCTCGACGCCGGCGACGGGGTCAGCGACCTCGTCTTCTCGCCTGGGCGCCCGCCGCAGGTCGAGAAGCACGGGCAACTGACGCCCGTGGTCGTACCCGGTGTCGAGATGCTGACCGTCGACGACACGGCCAGTCTCGGCCGCCAGCTGGTGGCCGGCCACGACCAGGCGCTCGACGCGTTGCGCGATCAGGGCGCCTGCGACCTGTCTTACTCGCTGCAGTCGCGGTCTCGCTTCCGGGCGAACGTCTTCCGGCAACGCGGTTCCTTCGCCATCGTGATGCGCGTGATTGCCACCAAGGTGCCCACACTTGCCGAGCTCGGGCTGCCGGCCTCGCTGGCCGAGGTGGCGGCGCTCAAGAGCGGCATCGTGCTGGTGACGGGCCCGACCGGCGCCGGCAAGTCGTCGACGCTGGCCGCCCTCATCGACCTCATCAACGAGACGCGTGCCGAGCACATCATCACCATCGAAGATCCCGTGGAGTTCATGCACGAGCACAAGCTGGCCACCGTGCACCAGCGTGAACTGCACAGCGATACGCCCACCTTTGCCCTGGCGCTCAGGGCGGCGCTCCGGCAGGCGCCGAAGGTGATTCTCGTGGGCGAGATGCGCGATCGGGAAACGATGGAAATCGCGCTCACGGCGGCCGAGACCGGCCACCTCGTCTTCTCCACCCTGCACACCATCGACGCCTCGCGGACGGTCGACCGGATCATCGGCGCCTTCGAGGTGGGCGACCAGCAGGCGGTGCGCACCCGACTGGCCGGCTCGTTCCGCTGTTTCATCTCGCAGCGCCTGGTGCCGCGCGCCTCCGGCGGCCGCGTCGCGGTGCTCGAGATCCTGAAATCGACGCTGCGGACGCGCGACTACATCGAACGCGGCGACAGCGAAGGGCGATCGCTGCTCGACGCCATGCGCGACGGCGCCATGGACGGCATGCAGCACTTCGACGGCGAAATCGAACGCCTCGTGCGTGAGGGTGTCATCTCGACGGCGACGGCGCTGCTCCACGCCACCAACGCCGGCAACCTGCGCGTCATGATGGCCGACGTGCCCTTCGACAAGGTCGACGAATCGCTCATCGAGCGCTGAGCGGCGCGCCCTCTACCAGCCCACCGCCTGACCGTCCTTGCGGTGGTCCGAGCCGGCGCGGTAGACGCCGTTCACCGGGTGATCCGCGGTGATGCTGACGCGGTCGAAGACCGGCGCCGGCAGCCGCGGATCGCGCGTGAACAGGATGCCCTGATAGCCGCCGACGGCGCCGCCGTCGACGCCGCGCACCTTGTGGCCCTTCGCCTTCGAGCGCCGCGCCGACCAGCTCGAACAGGTTGTGTTCGAGCGACAGCATGTTGCTGTTCTGGTTGTGCGTGAAGCGCGCCGCGTCGGTCGTCATCTGCACGTTCATGCCGTGGTCGATCAGGTTCACCATGTGCTGCGCGTGCGTCTCGGGCTGCACGCTGCCGCCCATGTTGCCGAAGGCCATCAGCGGCTGGCCGTCCTTCATCACGAAGCCGGCGATGATGCTGTGGAACGGGCGCTTGTGCGGCGCCACGACGTTGGGGCTCTTCGGATCGAGCGAGAAGGCGCTGCCGCGGTTGTGCAGCACGAAGCCGTAGGGGCCCACCGTGGCGCGGCTGCCGTAGACGCTGAACACGCTGTGCACGAGCGACACCATGTTGCCCCAGCGATCGGCGGTCGTCAGGTAGATGGTGCCGCCGTCGGTGCCGCCGTGTGCACGGCTGGCGCGGCCGCCTTGTCGGGATCTGATCTTCGCGCACAGCGTGGCGGCGTGCTCCTTCGAGATGAGCTGCGCCACCGGCACCGGACCGAACTTCGGATCGCCGTTCCTGGCCAGCAGATCCGCGTAGGCGAGCTTCTTCGCCTCGACCATCAGGTGCCAGTACATCGGGTCTGACGGCCCGAGCGTCGCCAGGTTGACGCCGAGCTTCGGCACGCAGACCTCGAGGATGTTCAGCATCTCGAGCGCGGCGAAGCCCTGTCCGGGCGGCGGCAGCTGGAAGATGTCGTAGCCGTGGTAGTTGGTCGTGATCGGCTCGACCCACTCGGGCGCGAACTCGGCGAGGTCGTCGTGGGTCATCACGCCGCCGCCGGCCTTCACCTTGGCGACGATGGCGTCGGCGATGTCGCCCTTGTAGAACGCCGTCCTTGCCCTGCGCCTGGATGAGGCGCAGCGCCTTGGCCAGCTCGGGATTGCTGATGATGCTGTAGAGGGCCGGCGCGTTGACGCCGTCGAGGAACGTCGCCTTCGAATCGGGATCGGCGTTCAGGCCCTTGACGGCGCCGAGCAGTCGCTGTGACGCCGCTCGGCCAGGCCCCAGCCTTCGTCGGCCATGCTGCGCGGCGCGCTCGAACGTCTCCTTGAAGGTCATCGTGCCGAAGCGCGTCAGCAGCGCGTCGTAGCCGGCGATGGCGCCGGGCACCGTGGCGGCGTTCACGCCCGACGCCCGGCACCTGCTTGGCGCCCAGCTTCGCGAAGAACTCCGGCGTCCAGCCGGCCGGCGCCCAGCCGGCGGCGGATGAGCGCATAGAGCTTCTTCTCGCGCGCCACCCACACGATGGCGAAGAGATCGCCGCCGATGCCGGTGTCGTTCTGCGACGTGACGTCGAGCACGGCGCCGGTGGCGACCGCCGCGTCGATGGCGTTGCCGCCCTGGCGCAGGATGTCGAGCCCGGCCTGCGCCGCCAGCGGATCGCTCGTGGCCACGATGCCGTGGCGCGCCACCACTTCGGAGCGGCCCTGCGTCAGCCAGCCCTGCGCGCGCGATCCGGGCACCGCCTTGATCTGCGCGGCCGGCTGCGGCTTGTCCGCGGACGGCTGCCCGAACGGGTTCTGCGACTGCGCGCGGCCGGTGACGGCCCAGGCGCCGGCGACGAAGAGGACGATAACGACGGCAAGGCGCGTGGCATGCATGAAGGACCTCCGGGAACGGCCTATCCTCTCGTACTTCGGGGCCCTGGCGAACCTACCCCCAGACCCCGAGCGCCCGCCGCACCGACACGACCTGGCCGACGTGATACGCCACGTGATCGGCCGCCAGCAGAATTGCCCGGAGATAGGTCTGGTTCGCCTTCCCGGTGGGCACGGGGACCGTGAGGTCCTCGACCTCGCGCGCCACCTGCTGCAGCCGCTCCCGCGACTGCATGCAGGCGGCGATGCTGGCGTGCCACGCCGCGTCGTCGGGCGGCGCCGCCGACGCCGGCCAGTAGTCGTCGGGCCACGACAGGTTGTGCTCGTAGGTGGCGTTCAGGCAGAAGTCGAGGATGTCGTCCTGCGCGATGCGGATGTGCTCGAGCAACTGCCACGGCGAGTGCTCGAAGCCGGGCGGCCGCGCGCCTCGGGCCTCGGCCGGGACGCCGGTCACCGCCTTGTCGAAGCCGACGTGCGCCTCTTCCCAGTCGAGTAATCGCATCAGGTGGTCGCGAACGGCGTCGTCGGGTTGGCGCATGGGATGTCTCCTCAATCGAGAAACGTCGTCGTGATCGTGCGTGCCAGGGCGTCGCGTGCGTCCATGAGCGCCGCTCGTTGACGCGCCGTCGCGCCAGACCGCGCGGGCGCGGCGGCGAGTGCATCGGCCACGCGTTCGGCCAGCGGCAGGCGCGCCCCTCGCCTCGGCTCCAGTCCGGCCAGCAGCCGCGTCACCGCCTGCACCTGCGCTCTGGCTGCAGCGATCCGGGCCAGGGCGTCGTCCTCGGTGACGATGCCGCGTTGTGCCTCCTGCAGCAGGCGGCACTCGAAGGTGCGGCAGCACCGCGGCCGATGGAGGTAGACGCTGCAGCGGGTGCCGCGAAGGCCTGCACACGGCAGCGCCAGCAGCTCGTCGTCGGCGTCGTCGGCATCCACGTCCAGCCCGAGCGCTTCGAGCCGCGCGGCTTCCCGCGGGCCGGCCAGCTCCACGTCGCCGAAGAGCGTGCCGTCACAGCACAGGCCGCAGCGCGTGCACAGCGTCTCGGTCACGGTGGGCATCCTGTCACGTTACTGCGACTCACGGTGTAGAGTGCAGTCGCCGCCGGCCCATGCATCGTCTGCACCTCGTCGAGCTGGAAGACCAACCCTGGGTGCCGCCGGCGATCCGCGACGGCGCCACCGATCTGCTCGACGTCCTCTTCGCGAAGATCGGCTTCTACAGACCGGTGGCGCCGGTGCTCACGGCGTTCATGGAGGCGGCGGGGGAGCGGCGCTGGCTGGATCTGTGTTCCGGCGGCGGCGGGGGCGCGCTGGCTATGCGCGCGGCACTTGCGGCGCAGGGACGAGCACCGGCGCAGATCACCCTGACCGACCGCTACCCGAACGACGCCGCGCGGCAGCGCGTCGCGGCGCTGGGCGACCCTTCGGTGCACTACCTCCCGGGTCCGGTGGACGCGCTGCACGTGTTGCCGCACGCGCCGGCCATCCGCACGATGTTCGGGGCGCTGCACCACTTCCCGCCGACCGCCGTGCGGGCCATCCTGCAGGCGGCAGTGGATGCCCGCGTGCCGTTGGCGTTCGTGGATGTCGCCGCGTCACCGACCATGCGCAAGCTGCCGGTGGTGCTCGCGCCCATCGCCGCGGTGCCGAACCTGCTGCTGCTGTTCGTCATGGCGCTGCTGCTGGTGCCGCTGGCGCGGCCCTTTCGCTGGTCGCGCGTGCTGTGGACCTATCTCGTCCCGGCGATTCCGATGCTCTTCGCCTGGGACGGCACCGTGTCGGCGCTGCGCGCCTACACGCCGGAGGAACTGCTGGCGCTGGCGCGATCGGTGCCGGGCGCCGAGCGCTACCGGTGGGCCGCCGAACGGCGTGGCCAGTCGCTGATTCTCACCGGTCACGAGTCCCGCGCATGAGACGGTGCCCTGTCGCGCTCCGAGGCCCTGGCGAAACGTCTGCCTCCGGTCCGGCGTCTCACCCACCGTGATCCTGCCGGAAGGGGTACTCTCGTGATCGTGAGACAGCTGATTGCGTGTGGTGTGTTCGTCGCCCTGGCCGGGGCCGCTGCCGTCGTCGGCACGACGCAGCAGCCGGCGCCGGCGGTGGACATCGCGAAGCTCGGGCCGCAGGTGGGCGCCACGGTGCCGCCACTGTCGGGCATCGACCAGTTCGGCAAGACCCAGACGCTGGCGTCACTCTCCGGGCCGAAAGGGCTGATGCTCGTCTTCAGCCGTTCGGCCGACTGGTGACCGTACTGTAAAACGCAGCTCGTGGAGCTGCAGGGCCGCTACGATGAGATCCGCCGCCAGGGTCTGGGACTGGTTTCGATCACCTACGACTCGCCGGCGACGCTGAAGGCGTTTGCGGACTCGCGCGGCATCACGTTCCCGCTCCTCGCCGATCCCGGATCGGCCACCATCAAGCGCTACGGGCTGTTCAACGACACCGTTGATCCCAAGACGGCGGCCTTCGGCATTCCCCATCCCGGCACGTTCATCCTCGATGCGAAGGGCGTCGTGGTGTCTCGCTTCTTCGAAAACGCCTACCAGGAGCGTTACACGGCGGCGACCATCCTCGCCACGATGGGCGGCGCGGCCGGGGGCCCGGCGATCTCGGCCTCGACCCGGCATCTGTCGATGACGGCGTCGCTCAGCGACGGCGTGGCGGCGCCAGGGCATCGCCTCACGATCGTCGCCGACGTCAGGCCGGAACGGGCCATGCACCTCTACGCGCCGGGGAAACACGACTATCAGGTGGTGCGGCTGACCATCGACCCGCAGCCGTGGCTGCGCGCGCACGACAGCGTGTATCCGGCGTCGGAGATCTATCACTTCAAGCCGCTCGACGAGCGCGTCGAGGTCTACTCGCAACCGTTCCGGCTGCAGCGCGACGTCACGCTGCTGGCGACGCCCGAGATGCAGAAGCTGCTCGGCAGCCTGCCCTCGGTCACCATCACCGGCGCGCTCGAGTACCAAGCCTGCGACGACACGGTGTGCTTCAATCCAGCGCGGGTGCCGATGAGCTTCACGGTGACGCTCAAGACGCTCGACCGCAAGCCCGCCGGCGGCTAGTGTCCCTGAACCGAAGTTCGGTGACAGGTGTTCCGGGCGCGGCGCCCGGATCGCAAGGCGCGACGACCAAGGATATGGCGTATATCCGCGGAAGGAGCAACGCCGCGAGGCGGATGCCCCGCCAGGAATACGTCAGCGAACTTCGGTTCCGGGACACTAGCCCCGCGCCCGGTCACGCGCCGGCCGTCAACTGATGTGCGCGCCGGACGTGTTCACATAGACGGCGTACAGCGACTGGCTGGCCGTCATGAACAGGCGGTTTCGTTTGGCGCCGCCGAAACAGACGTTGGCGCAGGTTTCGGGCAGGCGGATCATCCCGATGGCCTCGCCCGTGGGGGCCAGCACCTGCACGCCCGGCCGCGCCCCTGCCCACACGTTGCCCTCCACATCGCAGCGGATGCCGTCGGCGCCGCTGGGTGCCGAGGTCCCGGGAATCGTGAGGGTGGCAAACGTGCGGGCGCCGCGCAGCGTCGCGCCTGCCACCTCGAACGCCTTGATGGCGCGCCCGCTTCCCGTGTCGGCCACGTAGAGCGTCTTGTAGTCGGGCGAGAAACACAGCCCGTTCGGCGCGCTCACCTCGTCGGTCACCTTCGTGACCTGGCCGGACTTGCCGTCGACGCGGTAGACCGCCATCGGCAGCTCCGACTCGGCCTTGAACCCTTCGTAGTTGCCGTTGATGCCGTACATCGGATCGGTGAACCAGACGTCGCCGTCGGGATGCACGACCGCGTCGTTGGGCGAGTTGAACCGCTTGCCCTGGTAACGATCGGCCACCACCGACAGACCGCCGTTCGGCTCGTAGCGCACCACCCGGCGGCCGCCGTGTTCACACGAGAGCTGACGGCCCTGATAGTCGAAGGTGTTGCCGTTGCTGTTGCCCGCCGGATGCCGGAACGTGGTGACGCGGCCGTCGTCTTCGATCCACCGCATCTGCACGTCGTTCGGGATGTCGCTCCACAACAGGTAGCGGCCGACGCCGTTCCAGGCCGGACCTTCGGCCCATAGGGTGCCGGTGTGCAGGCGCCGGATCGGCGTGTTGCGGATGACCAGGCGGTTGAAGCGCGGGTCGAGCGCGATGATGTCGGGATCCGGGTAGGCCAGCGGATCGCCGTTCCAGTCGCGCGCTGTCGGCACCGGCGACACGGGCGCGGTCTGCGCGCGCATCACGGGGCTGGCGGCGACACCACCTGCGAGGGCAAGAAACGCTCGGCGTTGCATCCGGTTATCGCTCCTGCCGGCTGGCCGGCACGTAGGTGAACTCGAGCAGCGCGCCAGGCTCGGCCAGCGTCTCGGTTCGCCGCCACTGCCCGTCGAGCACCGAGCCGAAGCTGTCGGTGACCACGAAGATGCGGCGCCCGTCGGGCGACACCGCCGTGTCGCGGTAGCGATTGGCGCGCCGGAAGTACTCGAACGGTTGCCCCGCCATGGCCGTGCCGTCGTCGTTCAGGCCCACGCGGTAGACGGCGCCGGTGCGCATGCCGGTCACCAGCAGCGACGAGCGCCAGCCCGGAATACCGGCCGAGGTATAGGCCTCGATGCTGCCGGGGGCGATCGTGGCGCTGCCCTGCTTCGCCAGGTCGTAGCCGGCCGGCACGGTGAAGAAGGTGACGAGCGGCGCCACGAAATCGGGGTGCGTCCAGGCCGACTCCTTCACGATCGGCACCGACGCCGGCGGGTTCAGGTTGTCGAACTTCAGCGACCTGCAGGGTGCGGCGGCCGACCCCGCCCAGTTGGCGAAGACATACCCGCGGTCGTCGTTGAAGCCGGCCACGTGCGGCCACCCGTAGTTCTTGCCGGCCTGGATGAGATCCACTTCGTCGTCGATGGCGGGGCCGTGCTCGGACGCGTAGAGCCGGCCGGTCGGACCAAACGTCAGCCCCTGCGGATTGCGCAGGCCGTAGCTGTAGATGTGGCTGCGCACGCCGCGAATCATCGGGTTGTCGGCTGGGATGGCGCCGTCCAGCTCCATCCGCAGGATCTTGCCCTCATACGTGCTCCAGTCGCGGGCGGCGATGGCGCCGGCGTCGGGCAGGTCCTGCGCGCGGTTGGCCAGGCAGTAGTTGCCGAGGAAGTTGGCGCCGTGATCGCCGCGCGAGAGATACAGCTTGCCGTCGGGGCCGACGACGAGGCGGCCGCCGCCGTGGTCGTCGCCGGCCGGCAGGTTGTCGATCACCCGCACCGGGGCGCCGAGCGTGGCGGTGGCGGCCTCGTAGGTGTAGCGGTCCACGCGCATCCGCCGGCTCAGCGCCGCGCCGGGGTCGGCGTCGTAGGTGTAGGCCAGGTAGACGTAGTCGCGGCCGCGTCCGGTCAGCAGGTCGGGGTGCAGTGCCATGCCCAGCAGGCCGTCCTGCACCACCGACTGATGCGCGCCGCTCAGCGTGAGCGCCACGCGACGCGAGCCGTCGGCCGGATTCACGCGCGTGACACGAAACGTCGTCCGCTCGGTGATCCACAGGTGGCTGTCGGGGCCCCACGTGACCTCCCAGGGGTTGGCGAGGTCAGCGGCGACGACGCGACGCGAGAACGTCTCGGCGCCGGGGGTGCCCAGCGTGCGGGGGTTCTGCCGGGAACTGAGGCCGGCCGTGGCGGCCACGACCCCGAGCAGCACGGCAGCGATCGAGCGACGCGGCATCCGGCACTCCGTCCTTCTGGCAACACGGCGACGGTGCCAGACGGGCGGGATTATATGTCCGCATCCACCGCGCGGCGCGGTATGGTCTGCGGGTTGCCATGATGCACACGCCCGGCCGCCGTCATCTCGGGGTGCTGCTGGCCCTGCTCGCCGTGGCGGCGCCGGCCGCCGCGCAGCGTTACAGCGCCGTGCAGGCGGGTGACCTCGTCACGCTGACCGATCGCGCCACCGACACCGTCGTGACGGTGGTGCCGTCGGTGGGGAACATCGCCACGGCGATGCGCGTGAAGGGCCACAACGTGCTGCGCTTTCCGCACGCGTCGCTGGCTGAGTTCAAGGCCCGGCCCGCTGCCACCGGCATCCCGTTCATGGGGCCGTGGGCCAACCGGCTCGACGAGGCGGCCTTCTACGCCAACGGACGCCGGCATCCCTTCGACCTGAGCCTCGGCAACATCCGCGGCGAGACGCCGATTCACGGCTTCCTCACCACGACCGACCGGTGGCAGGTCATCACCACCGCCGCCTCCGCGGACGCCGCGCTCGTGACCAGTCGTCTCGACGTCTACCGGCAGCCGGCGTGGATGCGTCAGTGGCCGTTCGCGCACACGGTCGAGATCACCTATCGCCTCGCCGATGGCGTGCTCGAAGTGGCGACCGCGATCGCCAATCTGAGCGACGACCCGATGCCGGTGGCCATCGGCTTCCATCCCTACTTCCAGCTCACCGACACGCCGCGCGACCAGTGGCGCCTGGCCGTGGGCGCGACGTCGCGGTGGCTGCTCGACGCCCGCAAGCTGCCCACTGGTGAGACCGAAGACGCCGCGCGCCTGCTGTCGCCACCGAGCGTCACCTTGCGCGACTACAACCTCGACGACGTCTTCGGCGATCTGGTCCGCGACGGCCAGGGCCGCGCCACCATGACCGTGTGGGGCGCCTCGCAGCGGCTCGATGTCGTGCTCGGGCCGCGCTACCGCTCGGTGGTGGTGTGGGCGCCGAATCCGTCGGGCACGGGTCGTGGCGGCCAAGGCGACTCCCCGCCGATGGAGCGCAACTTCATCTGCCTCGAACCCATGGCTGGAATCACCAACGCCCTCAACCTGGCACATCGGGGGCAGTACCGCGAGTTGCAGTCGATTCCGCCCGGCGGCACCTGGCGCGAGAGCTTCTGGGTGAAGCCGAGCGGGTTCACTGCCGCGCGTTAGCCGTGGTCGGCGTTGTCGTACGACGTCGTCGGCGCGTCGGGTGACGTCCACCCACTCGGCTCCGGTCAGCCCGGCCAGACGCTGCGGACTGATGCGCACGGCCGCGTTGGTCGCGCCAGCGGCCGGCAGCACCTCGTCGAAGTCCTTGAGCGAGGCGTCGCAGTAGACCCTCAGCGGCCGCGGCAGCCCGAACGGAGAGACGCCGCCCACCGGATGGCCGGTTTCGGCCTCCACGTCCGCCGCCTCGAGCATCTTCGGCTTGGCGCGAAAGGTCGCCTTGAACTTCTGGTTGTCGAGCCGCGCGTCACCGCGCGTCACCAGCAGCACCACGTCGGGGCCTACCCGGAGTGACAGCGTCTTGGCGATGCGTCCCGGTTCGACGCCGTGCGCCTCGGCCGCCAGCGCCACGGTGGCCGTGCTCGACGGCAGCTCGATCACGGACACGTCCGGCGCGTGCGTGGCGAAGAAGCGCTTGACCGACTCCAGGCTCATGACTCAGGCGCGAATCGTGAGCACCGGACACGCGGCGCTGCGCACGACGTGGTTGGCGGTGGAGCCGAAGAAGCCGAGATCCAGTGCGCCCCGGCCGCGGACGCCGAGCACGATGAGATCCGCGCCTTGGTGGCGCGCGGCGTCCAATAGCTCGATGTAGGGGGTGCCGAACGTCACGTGCGTGGCCACCTGGCCGGTGGGCAGGGCGGCCGCGCCCACGGCCTCGAGCCGGTCTTTCGCGCCACGCTCGAGATAGCGCCGATACTCGACGATGGCCTGCGTCTGTGCCGCCGACACCCCGGCCATCTCGAGCGTCGTCGGTTCGTGCCAGGGCCATTCGACCACGTGCATCAGGCTGAGCGTGGCGCCCGACTGCTGCGCCAGCGACGCGGCAAACGTCACCGCGTTCTGCGAGCAATCCGAGAAATCCACCGCGCAGAGCAGACGCGTGAACTGGGTGGCGGAGGTGTGCGCCTGCGGTGGCACCGTGAGCACCGGGCAGGCGGCCTGGCGCAGCACCTTCTCGGTGACCGAGCCGAGCACGAGGTGCTGGAACCCGCTCAGGCCGTGCGTGCCCAGCACCAGGAGGTCCGCCGGCAACGATGCCGCGCAGCTGAGGATTTCGTGCACCGGCTCCCCGGCAGTGGCCATCGCCTCCACCGGTACGCCGGCCGCCACGGCGCCAGCACACGCGGCCGCGACGCGCTGGCGCAGGGCGTCGAGTTCCGCCACCAGCCACGGCGCCATCTGGCCGGCGGCCGGGATGTCGGGGTGTGGCACCACCGTCGGGCGCACGTGCAGCACCGTCAGGCGGGCCCCGTACCAGCCGGCCAGCCGCGTGGCCTGCGCGAGTGCGTGGCTCGAGGGTTCCGAGAAGTCGAGGGGGCAGAGGATGCGGCGCACGTCCATGGCCTGATGCTATCAGCGGCAGCTCTGGGCATGGTGGGCGCTATACTCCGCCGCATGACGACGCCATCTCTCGTCGCGCGTGTCGTGTCGCTCGCCGGTCTGATGCTGCTGGCCGCGGCCACCGCCCGCGCCGACGTGGTGCGGTTCGAGCTGACCAGCCGCGCCCCGGTGGGCGCCTCCGGCTACGAGAAGATCATCGGCATCGCCCACTTCGCGGTGGATCCGAAGGCGCCGGCCAACGCCGTCATCGCCGACCTCGACCGCACGGCGGTGAACGCGGCGGGGAAGGTGGAATTCTCGTCGGACGTCTACATCCTGCGTCCGCTCGACCCGTCGAAGTCCAACGGCGTGGCGCTCGTGGACGTGCTCAACCGCGGCAGGAAGATGGTGTTGAACGGCTTCAACCGCGGCGGCACCAGCGATCCGGCCACCGAGAAGGACCTGGGCGACCTCTTCCTGATGCAGCGCGGCTTCACCATCGTGTGGGTGGGCTGGGAGTTCGACATCCGGCGCGCCGGGGGGGCCGGCGCGGGCGAGGCCGAGCGCGGCGCCGGGATGGCCATCCAGATCCCCACCGCGCGCGGCGTGTCGGACGTGGTTCGCGCCAGCTTCACGCCGAACGACGACGGCCCACAGACGGTGGGCGACCTCGCCGGCTACCGTCCGACCGACGACGCCGCGAAAGACACCGCGCTCACCGTGCGCGACGGCGAGTTCGGGACGCGCGCGCCGATTGCACGCGAGCGCTTCACCATCCGCGGCAATCAGCTCACGCTCGCCGGCGGCTTCGAGAAGGGCCGCACCTACGAGCTGACCTATCGCCCCACCGAATGGCCCATTTCCGGCCTCGGCCTGGCGGCGTATCGCGATTTCGCGTCATGGGTGAAATACGCGCCGGACGCCGTGGCCCGCGCCGACAAGGCGATCGGCTTCGGGTCGTCGCAGAGCGGACGTTTCCTGCGCAGCTTCTTCTACGACGGCTTCAACGCCGACGAGTCAGGCCGGCAGGTGCTCGACGGCGCCATGGTGCACATCGCCGGCGCCGGACGCCTCAGCATCAACGAACGCGGCGCCCAGCCCACCGCGCTCTCGATGTACACGTCCACGCAGTTCCCGTTTGCCACCACCGCCGAGCGCGACCCCATCACGCGCAAGACCGACGGGCTGCTCGACAACGCGCGGGCCCGCGCCACGCAGCCGAAGGTGATGTTCACCAACACGGCCGTCGAATATTGGGGTGGCGGCCGCGCCGCCGCGCTGGTGCACACCTCCCCCGACGGCAAACGCGACCTCACGTTGCCCCCGAACGTGCGCGCCTACTTCCTCACCGGCACACAGCACGGCCCGGCGCCGTTCCCGGCTCCGATGAGCGTCGGGCAGCAGCCGCCCAACCCGCTCGAGGTACCTGGTGGACGATGCGGGCGTTGCTGGTGGCGATGACCGACTGGGTGGTGAAGGGCAGCGAGCCGCCGCGCGTCGCAGGTGCCGCGCCTCTCGGACGGCACGCTCGTGCCGATCGCGCAAGCTCAAGTTTCCCCGGCTTCCGGGCGTGCAGAGCCCGGCGATGGTGCAGGGCCCGCGCTACGACAACCATGACCTGCCGTTCCTGGTGCCACAGGTGGACGGCGACGGCAACGAACTGGCGGGCATCCGCACGGCGGAGCAGCGCGTGCCGATGGCGACCTACACCGGCTGGAACTTCCGCGGCGCCGCGATAGGCGGCACCAACCAGCTCGTGAACCTGCTGGGCTCCGCGCTGCCGTTCGCCAGGACGAAAGCGGAGCGGGAGAAGGCCGGCGACCCGCGACCGAGTATCGAGGAGCGCTACCCGTCGAAGGACGCGTATCACACGAAAGCGTCAGCGGTCGCCGACGAGCTGGTCAGGGGACGGTATCTACTGGCGACGGATGTGCCAGCGGCGATGGCGAGGCTCGAGGGTTGGTGGGGGCACGGCGCCACGGAACATCCTGAACAGTAATACTGTATTATCTCAGTAGCACAGTTGGAGGCTGCTGAGAGATGGACGCCCAACCCCTGGTCCGGCCGAACCCGTCGTCTGGCACGCCCGTGTATCAGCAGCTGGTCGCCGAGGTGCGACGGCGGCTGGAAACCGGCGCCCTCCAGCCGGGCGAGGCCCTGCCGGACGTCGTGCCGCTGGCCGAGGCCCTGGTGGTCCATCCCGGCGCCGTGGCCCGTGCCTACCGGGAGCTCGAGAGCCTCCGCCTCGTCGTCCGCACGGAGGGCGTGCTTCGGGCGTCGCCCCGCCCCCACGCCGCGCCCCCGCGGCCCCAGCCTTCACGGACCGCGCCTGCCGCTGCCTGGTCGGGGTGGACGCGCGAGCTCGAATCCGCGCGCGATGTGCAGCGGTGCCTGTTGCCCGCGGCGGGCTCCGGCGTGGATGGACTCGACTTCGCGGGGGTCTCCCGCGCCGCCCTCGGGGTGACGGGCGACTACTACCATTTCGTGCCGTTGCCCGGAGAGCGCCTGGCCATGGCGATCGGCGACGTCTGCGGCAAGGGCGTGCCGGCGGCGCTCGGGATGGCGGCGCTTCGCGCCTATCTCCACGGTGCCAGCACCGCCCTCCAGGCCGACCCGCGGGCGCTGGTGACGGCCGTGAACGATCTCGTCTACCAGAGCGCGCCGGCCGACCGTTTCGTCACGCTCTTCTACGGTGTCTATGACATCGCGACCCGCACGCTCGAGTTCGTCAACGCCGGACATCTGCCGCCCGTGCTCTGCCGCGTGCGCGGTGGCGGCCGTCGTCAGGCCCTGACGACGGGCGGCGTCGCCATCGGCTTGATGCCCGGGGCGCAGTACGAGTGCGGCCGGGTCGTCCTCGCGCCTGGCGATCTGCTGCTGGCCTGCACCGACGGCGTCAGTGAGGCCCTGAACCTCGACGGCGAGGAGTGGGGCGACGAGCGGCTGCTGGCGACGCTCGACCGCACCGCGCATCGCAGCGCCCGCGAGGTCGTGGACGCCGTGCTGGCCGCGGCAGCTGCCTTCGCCGGCCATGCGTTGCAGCACGACGACATGACCGTAGCAGCCGTTCGCGTGATGTAGCGCCATGTTGTGTCGCCCCAATCCCGCCTCGGGCGTGCCGATCTACCTGCAGTTGATGGAGCAGGTGAAACACGGCATCGAGACCGGCGCGCTGCGTCCCGGCGACCAGCTGCCCGGCATCCGGCCGCTGGCCGAAGAGCTCGTGATGAACCCCAACACCGTTGCCAAGGCCTACCGCGAGCTGGAGCACGAGGGCGTGGTGGAACTGCGGCAGGGCGCCGGGGCGTTCGTGTCAGCCGGTGCGGCGGCGATCCGCACCGACACCATGCGGGCGGCCGCAGCCATCGTGGCCACCGCGGTCGGGAAGCTGCGCGATCGCGGCCTGGCCGACGACGAAATCCGCCGGCTCGTGGAGGCGCACGTGACCGGCCGCGCAGGAACAGGAGCACACCGTGGCTGATCCGCTGGTTGTCGAATGTGCCGCTCTCAGCAAGCAGTACGGACCGAAACCGGCCCTGGCCGGCCTCGACCTGCAGGTGCCCAAAGGGTCGATCTACGGCTTCCTCGGGCGCAACGGCGCCGGCAAGACCACGACCATCAAGGTGCTCCTCGGCATGGTCCATGCCTCGGGCGGCAGCGCTCGAGTGTTCGACCTGCCGGCCACCGATCCGGCGTCGAGCGTGGCGATTCGCCGCCGCACCGGGTTCGTCAGCGAAGACAAGGACCTCTACGGCGACATGACCGTGGCCGAGATCGTCAGCTTCACCGCCGGCTGCTATCCGCGCTGGCGTGCGGATCTCCAGGAACGCTACCTGCGCGCCTTCGACCTGCCGGAACCCGCCACGGTAAAGGCGCTCTCACGCGGCACGCGAACGAAGCTGGCGTTGCTGCTGGCCTTCTGCCGCGGCGCCGACCTGCTGGTGCTCGACGAGCCCACCTCGGGCCTCGATCCGGTGGTCGCCGACGAAGTGCTGCAGCTGCTCGTGGGCCACGTGGCCCGCGAGGAAGCCACGGTGCTCATGTCGTCGCACCAGCTGGCGGAAGTCGATCAGATCGCCGACCGCATCGGCATCATCCATCGCGGAAGAATGGTGCTGGCCGGGGAACTCGACGACCTGCGCGGCGCCTTCCGGCGCCTGCAGATCGTGTTCGACCACGAGGCTCCGGCGGTGGCCTTCCAGTCGCCGGGCGTGGTGCGGGTGCGGCGGCACGGCCGCGTGCTGAGCGTGGTGGCGAATGGCCACGTGGCCGAGCTCAGCGCCGAAGCGCGCGGGTTCGGCGCTGCCTCGGTGGATGTCGACGTGATGCCGCTCAAAGAGATGTTTCTCGAAATCGTGGCGGCGGAGGACTGACCATGGTGTGGCACAAAGCCTGGCTCGACACGCGGTGGCGCTTCCTGAGCGGGCTGGGGGTGCTGGCCCTGCTCGCCATGGGCACCGTCTTCGGCTACCCCCGGGTGGTGCGCGAGCTGCTGCCGCTCGTCACGCTGCCGCAGGACGACGGCCTCGTGGCGCGGGCCATCCGCGAGTCAGTGGAGCTGTCGCGGACGTTCCGTGGCTACGTGTGGCTGAACGCCTTCAGCCAGAACTTCGTCCAGATGGGCACGCTCTTCGCGGTGCTGCTCGGCAGCGGCGGCCTGCGCACCGAGTCGGCCGGCGTCCTCTACACGCTCGCGCTCCCGTTCTCGCGCCGCGCGCTGATGACCACACGCGCCGCTACCGGACTGGCGGAGCTCTTCGCGGTGGTGATGGGGCCGTCGCTGCTCATCGCCCTGCTCGCGCCCGCCATCGGCGAGCGCTACGCGGTGGCCGACGCGCTCGTACACGGGCTGTCGGTGTTCGCTGTATCGATGGTCTTCTTCGGCTTCACCTTCTGGCTGACCACGCAGTTCAACGATGTCTGGCGGCCGGGACTCATCGCCTGCGGCGTGGCGATGTGCATCGGCGCGGCTGAGGCCGTGTTTGCCCGCGCCCTGCCGTTCGGGCTCTTTCACGTGGCGCACGCGGAAAGCTACTTCCGCGACGGTCGGGTTCCGTGGCTGGGGATCCTGACGGCCGTGGCAGTGGGCGTGTTGTTCGTGCACCGCGCCGTGGTGACCGTGGAGGCCCAGGACTTCTGACGAGCGCAGACCCGGCCAGGCTTCCTGGCGGGAACCGTCTTGCACCGGCCCGCGGGATGAGGTGAGATGGCGCGCATGCCATCCACGCCAGATCGCCGTCGCTTCATGGGCGCCGTGTCACTCGCCGGGCTCGGCAGCCTCGCCGTCGGTCCGGTTTCCGCACATGTGCTGCCGGCACACGAGCAGCCGCAGGGGGATGGCAGCGAGCCGCGCACCGGCGTCACGCGCGCCCTGGCCCGCTACGTCGTCGAAGCACGCTACGCTGATGTGCCGCCGGCCGTCAGGAAAGAGGCGCAGCGCACGCTGCTCAACTGGATGGGCTGCGCCGTGGGCGGGTCGCGCCACGAGACGCTCGATGCCGCCATCGCCGCCCTGGCGCCGTTCTCGGGGCCGCCGCAGGCCTCGGTGCTGGGCCGGCGCGATCGCCTCGACGTGCTGCACGCGTCGCTCATGAACGGCATCAGCTCGCACGTCTTCGACTACGACGACACGCACCTCAAGACCGTGATCCATCCGGCCGGCCCGGTCGTCTCGGGCCTGCTGGCGCTGTCGGAATTCAAGCCGATGAGTGGCGCCGACTTCCTGCACGCGATGATCCTGGGCGTGGAGGTGGAATGCCGCATCGGCAACGCCGTATATCCCGCGCACTACGATCGCGGCTGGCACATCACCGGCACCGCCGGCGTCTTCGGTGCGGCGGCCGCGTGCGGCCGGGCGCTCGGGCTCACTGAACAGCAGATGGTGTGGGCGCTGGGCCTCGCAGCCACCCAGCCTGTAGGCCTGCGCGAGATGTTCGGATCGATGACCAAGCCCTTCCATCCCGGACGCGCCGCCCAGAATGGCCTGACCGCCGCCCTGCTGGCCGCGCGCAACTTCACCAGCACGGAAGTGGGCATCGAGGGCAAGAGCGGCTGGGCCAACGTGCTCAGCACGACGCGCAACTACACCGAGATCACCGGCAACCTCGGCAAGAGCTACGAGATCGCGCTGAACACCTACAAGCCGTTCGCCTGCGGCATCGTCATCCACCCGGCGATTGACGCCTGCATCCAGCTGCGCAATCAGCACACGCTCGTGGCTACGGACATCGAGCGGATTGATCTGAGCGTGCATCCGCTGGTGCTCGAACTCACCGGCAAGAAGACGCCGCAGACCGGACTCGAGAGCAAGTTCAGCGTCTACTTCGCGGCGGCGCTCGCGATCGTGCGCGGCTCGGCCGGCATGCGCGACTTCAGCGACGCCAACGCCAAGGATCCCGCGATCGTGGCGCTGCGGGATCGCGTGACCGCCACCATCGACCCGTCGGTGCTGGAGCACCAGGTGCGGGCCCGCATCACGCTCAGGGGCGGCCGCGTGCTGAGCCTGTTCGTGGAGCACGTGGTGGGCAGCCTGGAGCGTCCGATGAGCGACGCCGACCTCGAAGCCAAGGCCCTCGACCTGATGAAAGGCGTGCTGCCGGATGCGCAGGCACGCGCGCTGCTCGACCTGTGCTGGAAGGTGGAGGGCCTGCCCGGCGCCGCGGCCCTCGCCGCCGCGGCGGTGCCGAAGGGGTAGCTGCGGCCGGCCTGTCGATCTCGGCCGTGCCCCGTTCGTATAGTGGACGTACAGGCCCGCCGCGGCCGCCGCGCTCGCGCTCGTCGAGGGGCTCCCGCTGGCCGGCTTTCACTTGTTCCACGCGGTTCGCGCCGACCTGCTGCGACGGCTCGGTCGCAGCGACGAGGCCGCCCTCGCCTACGATGCCGCGATCGCCGTCACCGCCAACGCCGCCGAGCGGTCGTTTCTGCAGAAACGCCGCGGCGGGGTGCGCGAGCAGGTGGCAGGTTCCGCAACCTCGCGCTCCTGACCTCCGGATCTGCTCCGGATCTCGCGTGGCACGCCAGCCGCATTGGCGGGCGCGATGGCCGGATGTAGACTCCGCTCATGGCCGGGGAGGACTCGATGCGCTCGCCTGCGGCACCTGCCGACACGCGCCTCACGTACGACGACTTCGTGCTGTTCCCCGACGACAGGAAGCGCCACGAGATCATCGACGGGGAGCATTACGTGACCCCGTCACCGAATGTGCGCCATCAGGTGCTGGTGAAGCGGCTGTTGGTCGAACTCGAGCTCCACCTCAGGTCGCACCCCGGAGCCGGCGAAGTGTTTCCGGCGCCTCTCGACGTGGTGCTTTCTCACTACGACGTCGTCGAACCCGATCTCCTGTTCGTGGCCGGCGACCAGACCGACATCCTCACCGAGAAGAACATCCAGGGACCGCCGGCGCTGGTCATTGAAGTGCTGTCGAAGAGCACGCGCAAGCGCGATGCGCAGACCAAGCGTCGATTGTTCGAGCGCACCGGCGTGCGCGAGTACTGGCTGGTGGATCCGGAGCTCGACACCGTGCAGGTGTTCCGGCCCTCGCCAGAGGGCAAGCTCGCGCGCGTGGCCGAACTCACGTCGGAAGACGGCGACACGCTGGCCACGCCGCTGCTGCCCGGGTGCGCGATCGATCTGCGCGAGTTGTTCCGCGAGTCGATATAGGCGTCGCGCGTCCGCGCGTCGGGACGTGAGGCGCTCGCGCCCCGCGGCCCGTCAGCGCACGACCGGACGCGGCACCAGCCCTTTCACCGCTTCGTAGACCGCGTCGGGCGACGCATGCGCCAGCTCCTGCACGGTGTCGGGATGCGCCGCCGGTGCCGTGGCGGCCCGGCACACCGCCTGATGCAGCAGCAGCTTGTCGCGCTCCGCGGCCATCCAGCCGGCCGTCACGAACCCGATCCAGAAAAACGCCAGCGCCGCGGGCACGGTACGCGTGCCCACCCATAGCGCCGGCTCTGCCGTGCCGCCGATCATCCACGCCGTCGCCGCGGCAGTGCCGGCCGCGATGGCCGCCGCCAGCGCCAGTTGGCCGAGCCGGCCCACGACCACGGCCCCTCTCGACAACAGATTGAGGCCGCTTCGCACGGGCGGCGCGCCGCGCTGGCGCGCCAGCCAGGCGCTCACGGTGCCCCCGGCCCCGCCGAGGCACGCCACCCAGATCCACGTGCTCGCTGTCACGTCCATGGCAGGAATAACGCCGCGAGGGCCCGATTCGTACGCCGGGAGCCCTCGACAGGGCTTGCACCCACCGCACCGCGAGGGCAGAATCCACTCGCAGCTCCCTGATGGCCCCGCAACTCGGCAATTCGCCACCTGGCGGCCCTCCGTCGAATCCACCGTCGGATGAGCTGCTGGTGCGTGCGCGCGCCGGTGACGACCGGGCGCTCGACCAGTTGTTCGCGCGCTACGTGCCGCGCCTGCACCGCTGGGCCCACCGCCGCGTGCCGTCGTGGGCGCGCAACGCCGCCGACACCGCCGACTACGTGCAGGACACGGTGCTGCACACGCTGCGCCATCTGGGCAGCTTCCAGCCGCAGCGCGAAGGCGCGCTGCTCGGCTACCTGCGCCGGTCGCTCGTCAATCGCGTGCGCGATCAGTTCCGCCACGCGGCGCGTCATCCGGCGCCCGGCGAGCTCGACGATCGACACGTGGACGGCGGACGATCGCCGCTCGAGCTCGCCATTCGCGAGGACGATCGTGAACGCTACGAGGCGGGCCTGAAGCGGCTGCGGCGCGCCGACCGTCAGGCCATCCTGGCCAGCATCGAGCTGGGCTACAGCTACGACCAGATCGCGCTGATGCTCAACAAGCCCTCCGCGGAAGCGGCGCGGCTGGCCGTGCGTCGTGCGCTGCTGCGGCTGGGCGAGGAGATGGCGCGTGGCGCGTAGTCGCGGCAAGGCGCTGCCGGATTCGCTGGCCGCCGCGATGGCCGACGGCGCCAGCATCGACTGGCGCGCGGCGGCAACAGGGGCCGACGGCGTCACCCACGCCGATCTCATACGACAGTTGCGCGTCATCGCCGCGATGCGCGGGCGGCCGGGCGCGGTGCACGCCGTGCGCCGACCGTGGCTGCGGCAGCTCGTGTCGGCCACCTTCGCGGCGGGCGTGGCCCTTGCCGCAGTCAAAGTGCTGCTGGCGCTGGCCGGCGTGCCGGCCGCGATCGCGCGCGCGCCGTCGCCGTCGCTCATCGCGCCGTTTGCCTTCAACCTGGCCATCTTCGGCGTCGGCGGGTTGCTGCTCGTGGTGGGCGGCGGACGCGACCGACGCCTGCAGCTGCTGGGCGGGCTCTACCTCACCATCGCCGCCGCCTTCGTCGATCCGTTCCTGGTCGGTGCCACCGGGCCGGCTGGTGCGATCCTCGCCGCGCTGGCTGTCTGGCGTCCCGAGGCGTTCTTCGCGCTCGGCGTGTGGCTGTTCGCCTGGGCGTTTCCCCGCGAGCCGATCTCGACCCGCGCCCGCGCCGTTGCCGGCGCCCTGGTCGGCGTGGCCGCCACGGCGGCCGGGCTGCTCTTCGTGGCCAATGCCCTGCGCGTGCAGGACCTCTGGGCCATCGACGACCCACGCGTCACGGCGGTGCTGGCGGCCCTGAACCGCAAGTCGCTGTCGTCGCTCTTCTGGCCGATGCTGTGCGTGATCGCGTTGCCGGCGCTGCCGCTGCTCGTGGCCAAGGCACGGCTGGAAACGGCGGAGCGTCGGCGCAAGGTGCGCTGGTTCCTGGGCGCGCTGGCGCTGGGTCTGGTGCCGATCTTCGTCGCCGTGATCGCCACGCCGCTGGTGCCGGCGCTGCGCGATCCCGCCGTACGCCAGCGCGTGGGCCTCGGCCTGTATCTCGCGCTCGGCTCGATCGTGCCGATGACGGCCTACGCGGTGGCCGTGAACCGCGTCATGGATCTGCAGTTCGTCATCCGCGCCACGCTGCAGTACGCGCTGGCGCGCTACGCGATCTGGGCCGTGATCCTGGCGCCGCTCACGTATCTGTTACTCGACGTGGTCGTGCACCGCGGGCTGACCTTCGTGCAGTATCTCGACGTCCGGCAGCCGGTGGGCCTGCTGGCGCTCTCGGGCTTCGGCCTGCTGGCGCTGACTTACCGGCCGTACCTGGTGCGCGCCGTCGACCGCTGGTTCCTGCGCGAGCCGATCGATGCGCCGCAGGCACTGGCGCGGCTCGAGCACCGCTTCCGCGGCAGCGACGACCTGCGCGAGATCAGCACTGCGCTCGGCGCCGAGCTCACGACGGCGTTGCATGCCGAACGCGTGAGCGTGCTGCTGCTGGCCGAAGACGGCGCGTCGCTCGTGGCGCTCGATGGCTCGGTGCCGGCGCTGACACGTGCGTCGGTCCTGCTGGATCTGCTGCAGGTCGACCCGCAGCGAGGTGCACCTCGACGCCCGCTCGGCGCTGGCGCGCCTGCTGCCCGACTCGGATCAGGACTGGATCGACGCCTCCGGCGCGCAGTTGCTGTCGCCGCTGGTCGGCTCCTCGGGCGTGCTGCTCGGCCTCGTGGCGATCGGGGAGAGCGTGAGCGGCCTGCCCTACACCGACAGTCACGTCACGCTCGTGACCGCGATGTGCGGACACGCGGCGATGCAGCTCGAGAACCGCTGGCTGCGCCAGACGCGGGAGCATTCGGCCGGCCGGCCGGCGCCACAGCCGGGCGGCGTGGCGTGGCAGGACGAACCGGCCACCTGGTGCCCGGCGTGCCTCGAGACGTCGCGTCCCGACACGCGGCGTTGCCGCTGCGGCACCGCCACCCGCGCGGCCGTGCTGCCGCTCTTCGTCAACGCCAAGTTCCGGCTGCACCGGGTGCTGGGCGCCGGCGGCACCGGCGTGGTCTACCTCGCCACCGACATGGCGCTCGATCGCAAGGTGGCGCTGAAGACCCTGCCGCCGATGAAGCGCGAGTACGCCGAACGGCTGCGGCGCGAAGCGCGCGCGATGGCGTCGGTGCGCCATCCGAACCTGGCCACCATCTACGGCGTCGAGGAGTGGCACGAGACGCCGTTGCTCGTGGTCGAGTACCTGGAAGGCGGCACGCTCCACGACTGGCTGGCCCGCGCACCGCTCCCGGTGGCCGAGACGCTCGACCTCGGCATCATGCTGGCCGACGTTCTCGACCGCGTGCACGGCTCGGGTGTGCTGCACCGCGACATCAAGCCCAGCAATATCGGCTACACGGCGGACGGCGTGCCGAAGCTCCTCGACTTCGGGCTCGCCGCGATGCTCGACCGGTCGATTGGCCCCGAAGCGACGGCGGCGGTGATTCCGGCCGATCCGGCAGAGCTGGCGTCGCGCTTCCGCGACGTGCGGGCATCGTCCACCCTCACCATCACCCACCAGGTCGTGGGCACGCCGCTCTATCTGTCGCCCGAGGCGCTGGCCGGCGCCTCGCCCAGGGAGTCCTTCGACCTGTGGAGCCTGCACATGGTGCTCTACGAGGCGATTGCCGGGCGCCATCCCTTTGGTGAACGGTCGGTGACCGAGGTGGTCGCCGCGATCCAACACACGCCGGTGCCCGACATCCGCGACCTGCGGCCCGAGTGTCCGGCTGCGGTCGCGGCTTTCCTCAACGACGGCCTGGCGCGGGTGGCTGCCCGCCGTCCGGCAGCGGCCGGCGACCTGCGTACGGCACTGCGGGAGCTTCGCGCCCGTCTCTAGCGATGTTGGGCCCGGTGGCCGTCCGGCCCGGGCGCCTGTACGAGAATCAACTCCTCGGCGTTCTCACCTGTAACGGCCCGCCCGTCTACGAGGTGACCGAATGTCCGTGGAGCACATCGACGCCATCCTGAACGACTGCCTGCTGGCAGCCGGCCAGGGCATCGGCACGGAAAAGTCAGTCGATTTCGACGTCGTCGTGTGGTGGCGCACGCGCTACCGCCGCTTCTTCCTGCACGCCATCACGGCCAAGGGAAACGACTACGCCGCCGACCGCCGCCGCGTCACCGCGGTGGGCCGCTATCTGGGGCAGCGGGCCCTGCACCACGCCAGCGATTCGCCCTCGGTCAACCTGCGCGCCGCCGAGCTGGCATCGCGCGACGTGGAGACCGGCTGCCAGATGAACGCCGAGCGCGAGGGGCTCACCCCCACCGTGCATGCGGCCACGGCCTGACGTCTACCCCTACACGGAGGATTCGATGAACACCGAGATGACCCCCCAGGATGCTCGACCCGGTACGACCCCTCGCGGCTACGACACGACGATCGCGGAAGGTCCCGACCAGACGCTGGCACACGAGCGCGCCGTCGACGCCATTCTCGACGACTGCTTCCTCAGCATCGGCCAGGGGATCGGCCTGCGCGCCGCGCTCGACTTCGAAGCCATCGTCTTCGTGCGCGACAACTTCCGTCCGAAATTCCTGGCGGCGATGCGGCAGTTCGGCAACCGCTGGCTCGAAGACCGCACCACCGTCACGGCCGTGGGCTGGATGCTGGGCGAACGCGCCGTGCGCTACGCCGACGGCGCGGCCTCGATCGGCCTCGACGCCATCCGCAAAGCGTCGGCCGACGTCGAGCGCTACTGCCAGTTGCACGCGTCCCGCCGCACCCGCAGCCGCAACCACGGCAACTCCGAAGCGGCGACGGCACGGATTGCCGGCTACTGGTGCACCTGGGATCCCGAACCCTAGTCATGACCCTCGGGTGCCGCGGCTCACGCCGCGTGCAGGCTGTGAACAACGCATACGGGGCACCCCTCGGCGAGAGGTGCCCCGCATGCGGTTGGATGACACGCTGGACGACCCCCCGGTGAGCAAGCACGATCTCGACGACGGACGTATCGAATCGCTCTACTGGCTGGCCGCCGGTACGGCGCACGACGTCAACAATCTGTTGATGGTGGTGATCGGCTGCGCCGAAATGGCGCTCGACGACGAGTCCCTGAAGCCGCATACGCGTCAGCTCGTTCAGGAGATCGTGGGCGCCGGCGAACGCGCCGGGCTGCTCACGCGGCAATTCCGATCGGTGGGCCGTCCGGCGGAATCGTCGACGGCCGTCGTCAATGTGACGCAGGTGCTGCAGCGGGCCGAGCTGCTGCTGCGGCGTCTGGCGGGCAGCCGCGTCAGGCTGAGCCTGGTGCCATGCGAAGCCCCGCAGTGGGTGCGCGCCGACGCCAGTCAGCTCGAGCAGATCGTCGTCAACCTCGCGCTGAACGCCCGCGACGCGATGCCCTCGGGCGGCAGCCTCACCATCACCGTGAGCGAAGTGACCGAGCAGCGGCCGGGCTCCGACGCGCCCGACGATCGGCGCTGCCTCACGCGTGTGACCGTGAGCGACACCGGCACCGGCATCGACCCGGCCATTCAGGGACGCATCTTCGAGGCGTTCGTCACCACCAAGCCGCTCGACGAGGGGTCAGGCCTGGGCCTGGCGGTGGTGCGGGCCGTCGTCGAGCAACTGGGCGGGTCGATTCACATGACCACCGCGCCGGGGCATGGCACGACGTTCGCGATCGATCTGCCGCGGGTGCCAGCGCCGGCCTGAGCGCGTGAAGGCCCGCGGGCCCTCAAACCTTTCCCTCCTCCCGCCCGTCCAACCGCACGTCATGCTCCACGACCTGCGCCTTGGCCTCCGCACCCTCGCCCGCACCCCCCTCTTCACCGCTCTGGCCGTGACGCTGCTGGCGCTGGGCGTGGGCGCCGCCATCGCCGTCTTCAGCCTGGTAGACGGCGTGCTGCTGAAGGCGCTGCCGTATCCCGAGCCCGACCGCATCATGACGGTATGGGAGGCCACCGACCGCTCCCGCACCATCGGCGTCTCCGCCCCCAACTTCCAGGACTGGCAGGGCAGTGCCACGAGCTTCGATGCCCTGGCCGCGTGGAGCGGCGGGCGCAGCACCGTCGTGGGCGGACGGGAGCCCATCGTCACCGGCGTCTACGCCGTCACCCGCGACTTCTTTGCCGTGCTCGGCGTGGGTCCGGCGTTGGGGCGGACCTTCACCGCCGACGAAGCACGTGAGAACGGCACGCCGGCGGTGGTCGTGAGCCACGGCTTCTGGGAACGCGTGCTGGGCTCGTCGCGCGACCTCGCCAGCCTGTCGCTCGAGGTCGATGGGAAGCCGGCCGCCGTCGTGGGCGTGCTGCCGGCGGGCATCGCGCATCCCGCGGATGCCGACGTGTGGCTGCCGCGTGAGTCGGTGCGCGACACCTCGGGCCGCACCGCCCACAACCTGCGCGTTGTCGCCCGCCTGAGCGCCACGGCCACGCCGGCCTCCGCGCAGGCCGAGATGTCGACCATCGCGCGGCGGCTCGAAGCCACCTACGGCGCCGACCACGACGGCACCGATGCCAGCGTCATCCCGCTGCACGATTACACCGTGCGCGGCTCGCGGCAGATCCTGCTGGTGCTGTTCGGCGGCGTTGGCATCGTGCTGCTCGCCACCTGCGCCAACGTGGCCAACATGGTGATCGCGCGCGGCACCGACCGTCAGCGCGAGATGGCGCTGCGCCTGTCGCTCGGTGCGAGTCGTGGCGCGCTCGTGCGGATGCTGCTCGCCGAGAACGCGCTCCTCGCCGTGGCTGGCGCCACCGCAGGACTCGGCGTGGCGTTCGGCTTGGTCCGCGGACTCGTGGCTCTGGCGCCGGCCAGCATCCCGCGGCTCGACCAGGTGCAGCTCGACGCGCGCACGACCCTGTTTGCCGCGGTGGTAGCACTCGTCACGCCGCTCGTCTTCGGGCTGTGGCCGTCGTGGCAGCTGTCGCGCCGCTCGCCACGCGACACGCTGGCGGAAGGCGGCCGCAGCAACTCCGGCGCCGGCAGTGTGATGCGTCAGGCACTGGTGGCCGTGGAAGTGGCGGTAGCGCTGCTGCTCGCGACTGGCGCCGGGCTGCTGGGCCAGAGCGTGATGCGCCTGCTGGCCGTGGATCCTGGCTTCCAGCCCGCCCGCGTGCTCACGGTGCAGTCCACCGTGCCGGGCGGACGCTATCCCGACGGCGATGCCTCCGCGCGTCTCTACGGCCAGTGGCTCGAACGTGCCGCCGCCGTGCCGGGCGTGGCGTCGGTGGGTCTTGTGAACGCGCCGCCGCTCAGCGGGCAGGACGCCAATGGCGGCTTCATGCTCGACGGCCAGGTGTGGGACGACATCAAGAGCAACTGGACGGCGCAGGCCGCCGTCTACCGCCTGGCCAGCGACGGCTACTTCCAGGCCATGGGGATGGCGCTCACGCGCGGGCGCGGCTTCGACACCCGCGACGTGGCCGGCGGCGAGCCGGTGGCCGTCATCAACGATGCGCTGGCGCGTAAACACTTCGCCGGCAGGACCCCGCTCGGTCAGCGCCTGCGCTTTGCCGGCATGGACCAGGTGAATCCGTGGCTCACCATCGTCGGCGTGGTGCGCGACACGCGTTTCCAGGATCTGGGCACCGAACCGGTGCCCGAGGTGTTCGTGAACTTCCGCCAGTTGCCGATGCGCACGCAGTGGGTCATGACCACGGCGGTGCAACTGCAGCCGGGCGTGGCGGCCGACTCGGTGACCGCACAACTGCGCGACGCCTGGCGCGGGCTCGATCCCAGCGTGCCGATCGAGGTGTCGCGAATGACGGCGCTCGTCGATCGTTCCACCGCCAGCCGTCGCTTCACGCTGGCAGTGGTGGGGGCGTTCGGCGTGATGGCGCTGGTGCTGTCGGCCCTCGGCATCTACGGCGTGCTCAGCTACGCCGTGGCCCGGCGCGCGCGCGAGATCGGCATCCGCATGGCGCTCGGCGCCACGCGGCGATCGGTCACCGGCATGATCGTGCAGAGTGCGGCCAGCCCGGTGGCAGCCGGTGTTGCCGCGGGCGTCGTCGCCGCCGTCGGCCTCACCCGCTTCCTGCAGTCGCTGCTCTACGGCGTGACGGCGCTCGACCCGGGAACCTTTGCGGCGTCCACGGTCACCCTCGTGGCCGTCGCCGGTGTCGCGGCGTGCCTGCCGGCGTATCGCGCCTCCCGCATCGACCCCGCCGTGGTGATGCGGCAGGACTGAGCACCCCTGGCCTTGCGGGACGTCTGCCCGTGACCTAATCTGTTGCTCAGCCGCGAGGGAGCCTGAGCACCCGATGGACAACAAGACCCTGACCCGCACCTTCTACGCCGCCCTGACCGAGGGCCGCCTCAACGTGATCGACGAGCTCGTGACGGAAGACTTCATCGAGCACGAAGACGTGCCCACCGAGGCCGACGGCCGCGACGGTCTCCACGAGATGTTCGAGTCGCTGCACGCCGCGTTCACGGACTTCGCCATGACCATCGAAGACATGGTGGCGGAAGGCGACAAGGTGTTCGTGCGCGCCACCATGCAGGGCATCCAGCGGGCCGAGTTCCTCGGCATCCCGTCGAAGGGCAAGCCGATGCTGGTGCCGGTGGCCGATGTGCTGCGCTTCGAAAACGGCCGCATCGTCGAGCACTGGGGCGTGATGGATACCGGGCAGATGATGGAGCAGCTGCTCTGACCCTGCTGAAACCCGCCCTCGTGCTCGCCGCGCTGTCACTCGGTTCCGCTGGCTGTCGGCGCAGCCCGGCGCCGTCGCGGCACCGGCCGTGCCTTCCGCCTCACAGCGCATCGCGCTCGTCACCGGGTCCACCGACGGGCTCGGGCGGGAGGTGGCCCGCCGGCTCGCCGCCAGCGGCGCACACGTCATCATCCATGGCAGAAACGTCGAGCGCGGCAAGGCGGTGGTGGACGAGATCAGCGCTGGCGGCAAGGGCTCGGCGCGGTTCTATCAGGCCGACTTCGCCTCGCTCGCCGAAGTGCGTCGCCTGGCCGGCGACATCCGCCGCGACTACACCCGCCTCGACGTGCTCGTGAACAACGCCGGCGTCATCACGCGCGAGCGCGCGCTCAGCGTGGACGGGCACGAGATGCAGTTTGCCGTGAACTACCTGGCCGGCTACCAGCTCACCTACGCGCTGCTGCCACTGCTCGAACAGGGGCGCGCCGCCCGCATCGTGAACGTGTCGTCGCTGGCCGCCGCGCCGCTCGATTTCACCGACGTGATGCTCGAGCGCGGCTACACGTCGAACCGCGCCTACGGTCAGAGCAAGCTGGCGCAGGTGATGTTCACGATCGATCTGGCGCAGGACCTGAAGGGCAGGGGCATCGTGGTGCAGGCCCTGCATCCGGCCACCTTCATGAACACCACCATGGTGACCTCATCCGGCGGCACGCCGCGCAGCACCGTGGAGGAGGGCGCCGCCGCGGTGCTGTTCGTGCTTGCCACCGACGCCCCGAGCGGCGGCTATTTCGTGGGCCAGAAGCCCGGCACGCCGCACCAGCAGTCCGCGGACGCCGAGGCGCGGCGCCAACTGCGCGAGCTGAGCAGGAAGCTGACCGGCCTCTGAAAGCGCTAGCGGCGATCGTCGATCTGCGCGATCGCCCAGCGCACCGCTCGCCGCACCGTCGGGGAGCGGTCGTCTTTCACCGCTTCCAGCGCCGGCAGCGCTGAGGCGCTCTCGATTTGTCCCAGAGCCCAGGCCGCGACGGTGCGCACCTCGGCGTCGGTGTCCGCGAGCAGCGGCGTCAGGCTCCGCACCGCGCCGGACGCTTCGATCTCGCCCAGGGCCCAGGCGGCCATGCGGCGTACCAGCGGGTCGCCGTCCTTCAGGGCCGGCGCGATGACAGCGACCGCGTCATCCGCCTCGATCTCGCCGAGCGCCCATAGCGCCGTGAGCTTCACGTCGCGATCGGCGTCGCGGACGAGTGGCGCCAGCACCGGCACGGCGCGTCCGCTCTCGATTTCGCCCAGCGCCCATGCGGCCATGCGGCGAACGCGCGCGTCGCTGTCCTTCACGAGTGGCGCCAGGACGTCGACCGCCGACGGGTCTTCGATCTCTCCCAGCGCCCACACGGCCGTGCGCCGCGTCTCCCAGTCGGTGTCGGCGAGTGCGACGCGAAGCAGCGGCACGCCCTTGACGCTTTCGATCTCGCCCAGCGCCCAGGCCGCCATCCGCCGGACCTCGGGCGTGCGATCGCGCAGCGCCCGCTCGAGCGGCGCCAGCGCCGCCTCGTCCTCGATTTCGCCGAGCGCCCACGTCGCCCGGCGGCGCACCAGCGGCGACTCGTCGCCCAGGGCCCGGCCGAGCGCGGGAATCGCCTCCGCCAGTTCCAGCTCGCCCAGGGCCCACGCGGCCATGGCGCGCACCGAAGCGTCGCGGTCGCTGAGGCCGGCCGTCATCGCGCCGATGGTCTTCGGATCTTCGAGCTCGCCGAAGCCGAGCATGCCGGTTTCGCGCCGGCCCGGGTCTGCGTCTTTGGCGAGGGCCGCGAACTCGGCCGACGCCCAGTCGGGCCGCGCCTGCGCCACCACCCGCGCGGCAATCCGCCGCACGCATCGGCTCGGGTCGCGCAGGGCGGTCCGGAAGGCGGCCAGCGCTGCCGGCGTCCAGGTGCGATCCCTCAGGCCCCCGAACCCGGGGCCGGAGACATTCGGTCCGCGCCCGGCAAACGGCATCGGCATCGGCACCGGCATGGGCATCGGCATCGGCGTGCGCACGGGGTCGTCGCCGTCGCCCAGGCTCCAGCCGCCGAAGTTGGTCAGCGATCGCCCGGCCAGCTCGCAGACGGCCGGATCGGCCGAACGGAGCGACGCCAGGAGCCGCGTGACCGACTCCGCATCGCGAAGGTCGGGTGGCTGCACGGCCAGTGCGGCCGCAAGAAAGAGTGCCGTCATCGTCATCGCTCCCGGTATGAGGTAGCGATTGGACGGGCCGGGCGGGCGTTTCGTTGGAACGACAAAAGCGGGTATCCTGCCTCGCGGTGTGGGCGACTCCACGTCGGTCAGGAGCGAGCATGACAGGCACGACGAGCCGGCTGGCTCGAACCCGGTACCTCGCCGTGGCGCTGTGCGCCGGCGCGGTGATGGCGACCACCGACGATCCGACGCCGCGGCTGCGCGCGCAGGCGGCGCAGGCCGCCTCGCCCGTGCCGAACCTCGCCGGTGTCTGGGACGGCACCGGCCGGGCCCACCCGATCAACTCCGAGATCATGCCGTGGGCCCGCACCATGGCCGTGGGCCGCACGCTGCCTGACGGCACCAAGGCCGACGCCAGCTACGTGTCGAACTTCCCGGTGCTCAACGAGCGCGGCCTCGCCTTCCAGAAGATCTTCGACGAGCCGTTGTCGCCGAAGTACGACTGCCAGCCGGCCACGCCGCCGGCCATCGAGTTCGACCCCTACTACATGGAAGTGGTGCAGTGGCCCGACCGGGTGCTGCTGCGCTACGAGAAAGACGACCAGCTTCGCACCGTGTGGATGGACGGCCGCGAGCCGTCGGTCAAGGACTACGGCCTGCAGGGGCTGTCGGTGGGCCGATACGAGGGCGACGCCCTCATCGTGACCACCACACACTTCCTGTTCGACATCACCGGCTTCGACGACTACAACGGCATCCCGTCGTCGCCGCAGAAGAAGGTGACCGAGCGCTACTGGCGCGAAGGCGACCAGTTGAAGGCGACGGTCACGGTGGAAGATCCGATGTTCCTGCGCCAGCCGGCCTCGTACACGATGCGCTGGCTGCCGGCGGCGGCCGGCTACAAGCTGAAGCCGTTCGAGTGCGACCCCGAAACCGCCCGCATGTCGGTGCAGTTCATTCCCGGCGAAGTACAAGTGAGCACCGCAAGAAGCGAGGACCGCATGACTGTTCGATCCTGGAGACTCTTCGTCGTGGCCACCGTGGCCATCGCCGCGCTCGTGAGCGTCAACCCGGTGGCGGCGCATCATTCGGCCGCGGCCGCGTACGACGAGTCGAAGAAGGTCGAGGTGCAGGGCGCGGTGACGCGCGTGCTGCTCAAGAACCCGCACTCGTGGGTGTTCCTCGAAGCCACCGACGAGACGGGGCAGAAGGTCGTGTGGCAGATCGAAATGGCCGCCGCCGCGTCGCTGGCCTGGACGCCTGCGACCCTGCCGGTGGGCACGGTGGTGAAGGTCACCGGGAATCCCTCGCGCGCGCCCGGCTCGCACGGCATGACCGGCGCCCGCTTCACGCTGCTCGACGGCACCCCGGTCGGCCGTCGAGGGTAGCGCCCGGGGACTCGCGGTCAGAACGCGTTGCCGATGTAGGGCAACATCCGGCCCCAGTACAGCACCATGAACCAGGAGGCGAGCGAGATCGCCCCCGCGATCCTGAACGCCATGGGCGTCGGCGCTTCCGGGGCCAGCGTGAGCACGCGGTGGCCATGCCGGGTCTCGAAATAGAGCACGTTCAGGCCCGACACGAGCACGAACAGCATCTTCATCCCGAAGGCGACGTTGGTCACGTACTGCTCGGGCGTTCCCACGAAGAAGATCGCGCCGGTCACGGCGTTGATGACGAAGCCGGCGATGCCGTAGGGCAGCAGTGGCCGCAGGGCCGATAGCGGAATACGTCGCAGGAACCCCATCATCCGCAGGTCGAGCAGGCCGATGACGCCCACGAGCATCGACAGGCCGATGAAGTGGAGCGTCTCGCAGATGGCCCAGGTCCACGGCCATGCGCGCACCCACTGCGACGGCGCCGTCTCGTGCAGCCAGGCGGCGAACTGTTCCAGTTCGGGCGTGAACATGGACACTACGTGGGCCCCGGCGTGAGATACGCCATGAAGCGGCCGGCCGTGATGGCCCCGGCCCACAGCGCCAGTGACAGCGCGGCCAGCAGGCGCATGCGTCCTGGCACGAGGCCAGCGTCT
Source organism: uncultured Acidobacteriota bacterium (assembly GCA_963779175.1). Taxonomy (GTDB): domain Bacteria; phylum Acidobacteriota; class Vicinamibacteria; order Vicinamibacterales; family UBA2999; genus CADEFD01. The sequence goes on along the minus strand of CAVZXA010000010.1, from coordinate 121,906 downwards.
GCGTCGGGGCCGTGGAAGGCGGACCGCAGGCGCCGAGCGACGACGATCGCAGCCGCGATGAACGCCAGCTTCACGAAGAACACCGTGGTGGCGCCCTTGGTGGACGCATCCGCGCCGAAGAGCAACGCCCCCGAGATGAAGCTGAGGGCGGCCCCGGTCCACAGGCCGCGGTAGAGGGCGGCCAGCGGCGCGAGCGGCACCTGCGGGGCCACGCCGAGCAGGCGCAGATCGAGCACGGCATTGGCCCCCACGAGCAGGCTCATGCCGACGGTATGCGCGGCCAGCACCGCCGGGTACGCCCACAGCGATCCCGACTCCCGCACCCACGTCGAGACGGCCGCGGATTCCAGCCACACCAGCAGATCGTGCACAGCACCGGATTCTATCGTGCGTGTCGCGCGCGATGATGGTCTACCATCCAGACGGCTGTCCCCGCCACGCGTTGTGGAGTGTCTGATGCGAACGTCCGCCTGGATCGCGCCCCTGCTGTCGGCACTGCTGGCGATGCCGGCACTCGCCGCCGCGCAACCGCCGCCGGCCACGCCCACGGCCGCGGCATCGACGACCGCGAAACCCCGTCCGGTAACGTCGTCGCGCTACGTGATCACGGGCACCATCAAGGAGCTGATGCACGGCATCATCGACCCGTCCGCCGACGCCTTGTGGGACGCGGTGTCGTTCGACATCACCGCCGCCGGGGTGGTCGAGACCGTGCCGCGCACCAACGACGACTGGTACGCCGTCAGGCGTCACGCGCTCATTCTCGCGGAGTCGGCGAACCTGCTGCGTGTGCCCGGGCGGCGCGTGGCCCCGGCCACGCCGATTCCGAGTCTCGTCGATGAACCGCCGGCCCCTGAAGATCTGCCGCCGGAACAGATTCAGATCCTGATCGACCGCGATCGCGCGAAGTTCGCGCGCCTGTCGCAGGGCCTCATCGACGCCGCCGTGCTGGCCATCAGGGCGGCCGATGCCAAAGACGTCGACCGCCTGTCGGAGGCCGGGGACCTGCTCGACCGCGCCTGCGAGTCGTGTCACAGCGAGTACTGGTATCCAAAGGGCGGAGCGCCGGCGGCCGCCCCGTCGATGCGCAAGAAGCCGCAGCCGTGGCGGTGACGCGGGGAACGCCTGTCGTGTGGCTGGTCGCGTCGGTGCTCGGCGCCGCGGTCGTGAGCCTGGAGGCGTCGTCGTCGGCAGACGTGGGCGCACAGGCCGCCGGCACCATCGTGGGACGAATACGGCTCACCGGTCCCGCTCCCGTCAACCCGGTCGTGCGGATGGGCATGGATCCGGCCTGCAGCCGCGCCTACGGCGACACCCGGCCCACACACGAGTTCGTCGTGCGCGCGGGAGACGGTGGGCTCGCCAACGTGTTCGTCGAGGTGCGTGGCCCGTTCCCCGGCACGCCGGCGCCGGCGACGCCGATCGTGCTCGATCAACGGGGCTGCATGTTCCGGCCGCGTGTCGTCGCTCTCCAGCGCGGGCAGGTGCTCGAGGTGCGTAACGGCGACCCGACCCTGCACAACGTCCACGCGCTCTCTGCCAGGGGCAATACCTTCAACGTGAGCCAGGTGGCGGGCCGGCCGCCGTTCACGGTCACGATGGCCCACGAAGAGAAGATGCTGCGTGTCACCTGCGACGTCCACAGTTGGATGAACGTGTTCGTGGCCGTCGTGGACCATCCCTACTTCGCCGTCACCGGCAGCGACGGGTCGTTCGTGATCCGCGACGTGCCGGCTGGCCGCCAGGTCGTGCAGGTGTGGCACGAGCGATACGGTCCGCTCACGGCGTCGGCGGAGGTGCCGGCCGGCGGCTCGACCGCCGTGGACTTCACCTACAGCGGCGCCGAAAGGGCCGCGCCACCCGCACCATGACGCCATCCCATCGCCGCGCCTTCCTCGGTTACTTCGCCGCACTCGGCGTGGCGCCGGCGCTTCCGTCGGCGCTCTTCGCGCAGATTGCACCTGGCACGCGCACCATCGACGTCGCGACGATTCGTGAGGCGGCACGCCTGGCCGGGCTCGACTGGTCGGAGGCCGAGTGCCAGGACCTGGCCGAGCAGCTCTCGAGCCTGGCGGCAAGTGTCACGCGCATCGAGAAAGACACGCTGAGCAACGCCTCGCCGCTGCCGTTCCATTTCGATCCACGGCCGCCCGGCGAGACCACGACCCTGCCGGTGGGCGGGGTCAGACTGCCGGCGGCGCCTCGTGTGCGGCGTCCGGCCCGCCTCGAGGACGTGGCCTTCTGGCCGGCGACCCATCTGGCGGCACTCGTGCGCACCCGGCAGGTCACCTCGACCGAGTTGACGCGGATGTATCTCGACCGCCTGACCCGGCACAACGGCGTGCTGAACTGCGTGGTCACCCTCACCGAGGCCCGCGCGCTGCGAGAGGCCGCCGCCGCCGATGCCGACCTGGCTGCCGGCCGTCTGCGCGGACCACTCCACGGTGTGCCATACGGCGTGAAAGACATCATCGCCGCCGCGGGCGCGCCCACCACCTGGGGCGCGCCGCCGCTGTCGGCCCAGACCTTCGACGACGATGCCACGGTCGTGACGCGGCTTCGCGACGGCGGCGCGGTGCTGGTGGCCAAGCTCACCACGGGAGAGATGGCGTTCGGCGATCAGTGGGCCGGCGGCCGCACCAACAACCCGTGGAATCCCGCCGAAGGATCGAGCGGGTCGTCGGCCGGCTCCGGGGCCGCGACGGCGGCCGGTCTCGTCGGCTTCGCCATCGGGTCAGATACCGGCGGGTCGATCCTGTCGCCGGCGGTGCGGTGTGGCGTCGTCGGCCTGCGACCGACCTTCGGCCGCGTCAGCCGCCACGGCGTGATGGCGGCCGGCACCACGCTCGACAAGATCGGTCCGCTCTGCCGCACCGTCGAAGACTGTGGCGTCGTGCTGAGCGTGATTGCCGGCGTCGATGGACACGACCTGGCCGTGCCCGACGGCGTGCCGTTCGTGTGGGATGCGCGGCGCAGCGACTACCCGCGGCGGATCGGCTACGTGCCGCAGATGTTCGAGGCCGAGACCAACGCCGAGGCCCGCGCCAACAACGACCGCGCGCTGGCAACGCTCACGCAGCTTGGTTGCACCCTGCAGCCACTCACGTTGCCGAGCGGCGATCTCTCGTATTTCATCGAGTACGTCGAGCGGGCGGCGGCCTTCGACGCCTTCACGCGAAGCGGCCGCCATGCCGGACTCCGTCCGCGAACCAGCCGCTACCTGCGCGCCTGTTCGTTGACCACCGCCGTGGACTACCTGCAGGCGAACCGGCGCCGGACGGCGATCATGCAGGAGGTCGCGCGCGCCATGCGCGGGGTGGACGCCGTGATGTTCACCACTCTCACGCTCGACTCCGCCACCAGCCTCAATCCGGTGATGAGCCTCACGGGGCACCCGTCGATTGCGGTGCCGAACGGCTTCACGGCGGCCGGGTCGCCGACCGGCGTGATGATCTCCGGGCAGCTCTATCAGGAAGGCGCGCTGCTGGCGCTGGCGGCGGCGTATGAGCGCGCCGTCGGCCCGCGCCCGACGCCGCCGCTCTTCACGTCCTGAGCCGGCTGGAACGCACGGCTAGGCGTGTTCCTCCCACACCCTGGCCAGCTCGACGATCACCTCCACCGCCTTCTCCATGTCCTGCACCGAGACCCACTCGAGGCGGGAATGGAAGTTCTGCTCGCCGGCGAAGACGTTGGGCGTGGGCAGGCCCATGAACGACAGGCGTGAGCCGTCGGTGCCACCGCGAATCGCCCGTTCCCGCACCGTCAGGCCGGCGCGCGTGATGGCCTCGCGCGCCCGCTCGACCACCTGCGGGTGGTGGTCGAGCACTTCGCGCATGTTGCGGTACCTGCTCATCCACCGTCACGTCCACGGCTGCGCCTGGAACGCGGCCCACGACCTCGTCGGCGAGGCCGCGCAGCCACGCAGCTTTCTCGGCGAGGCCGGCCGTGTCGAAGTCGCGCAGCAGGAGCTTCACCGTGGTGCGGTCCACCGACGCCTGCACCACGTAGGGGTGCACGAAGCCCTCGCGCACGGCGGTCGTCTCGGGCGACAGCCGGTCGGGCGGCAGGCGGTCGATGAAGCGCGCCGCCAGCTTGATGGCGTTCACCATCCGGCCCTTGGCGTAGCCGGGATGCGTGTTGAAGCCGCGGAAGGCGAAGCTGATCGCGTCGGCCGAGAAGCTCTCGAACTCCACCTCGCCGCGCTTGCCGCCGTCGATGGTGTAGGCGCAGCTGGCCCCGAAGCGCGCCACGTCGAAGTGCAGGGTGCCGTGACCCACCTCCTCGTCGGGTGTGAAGGCGATGCGGATGGCGCCGTGCGGAATTTCCGGATGGGCCATCAGATACGCCGCGGCGGTCATGATGGCGGCCACGCCGCTCTTGTTGTCGGCGCCGAGCAGCGTCGTGCCCGACGCCGTCACGATGTCGTGGCCCAGGCATTCGCCGAGATACGGCGCGTCGGCCACCCGCAACACCGCCTCGGGATCGTCGGGCAGCACCAGATCGCGCCCGTCATAAGCGCGGTGCACGATTGGCCGCACGTCGGCGCCGCTCATCTCGGGCGAGGTGTCCACGTGCGCGATGACGCCGATGATGGGCACGTCCGCCTTGGTCGTGGTGGCGGGAATGGTCGCCATCACGTAGCCGTGCTCGATCGACCGCCGCATCGGCCACGCCCATGGCGCGCAGCTCGGTCGGCGAGATCGTTGAGCAGCACCAGCTGGCCGGGCGTGCTGGGATAGGTGGTCGAGGTCTCGCTCGACTGGGTGTCGTAGCGGACGTAGCGGAGGAAGCGGTCGAGCACCGAGGTGGGCATGCCGCTCCATGATGCCTCACCCCGTGGTAGCGTCGGAGCATGACGCCCGACCAGTCGCTCGCCGCCACCGCCGTGCATGCATGGACGCTCAACATCGCCCGCGCCGAGAAGGTCTTTTTGGGGCAGACCGACGAGGCCCTGCGCCAGGAGGTCGCGCCCGGAAAGAACCGTCTCGTGTATCTCTGGGGCCACCTCATCGCCGTGCACGACGCCATGCTGCCGCTGCTCGGCATCGGCCCGCGCCTGCACCCGGAACTCGACCAGACGTTCCTGACCGAGGCCGATCGGTCGACGACCGGGCTGCCCTCGAACGAGGCGCTGACACAGCTCTGGCGTGAGGTGCATGACGCCCTCGCCAGCGGCTTCGCGCGCTTTACCCCGGCCGACTGGATCGCGCGTCATACCGCGATGACCGACGACGAGTTCAACGCCAACCCGCTCAGAAACCGCCTGGCGGTGCTGCTGAACCGCACGGCCCACCTGGCGTATCACCTGGGCCAGTGCGCCCTGGTGTCGCCGCCGGAATAGCTCAGGCGCCCGAGGCGATTGCGGCCGAGGTCAGCACCATGGCGGACGAGATCTGGCGCTGGGACGCGACGCGGATGGCCGAGGCGATCGCCCGCCGGCGAATCTCGTCGCGCGAGGCGGTCGAGGCGTGTCTGTCGCGGATGGCTGCCGTGAATCCCGCGCCTGAACGCGGTCACCGTGGACCTCGGCGCCGAGGCGCGCGCGGCTGCCGACCGGGCCGATGCCGCGGTGGCGCGTGGCGAACGGCTGGGCCCGCTGCACGGCGTGCCGGTGACCGTGAAGGAGAACATCGATCAGGCCGGCTGCGCCACCACCAATGGGACCGTTGCGTATCGGGATCTGCTGGCCGTCGCCGACAGCCCGGTCGTCGCCAACTGGCAGGCCGCCGGCGCCGTCATCCTCGGGCGCACCAACACGCCGGGCTTCAGCTTCCGCCTGGATACCGACAACGATCTGCGCGGCCGCACCCTCAACCCGTGGTCGCAGGCGCACACGCCCGGCGGATCGAGCGGTGGCGCCTCGTCGTCGGTGGCGGCCGGCATCACGCCGCTGTCGCACGGCAACGACATCGCGGGTTCGATCCGCTATCCCGCCTACGCCTGCGGCCTGGCGGGCCTGCGGCCATCGTTCGGCCGCGTCCCGGCGTTCAACCCGAGCGCCACCGCGGAGCGCTCGATGTCGGCGCAGTTGCTGTCGGTGCAGGGGCCGCTGGCGCGCACCGTGCGCGACATCCGCCTGGGGCTTGCGGCGATGGCGGCGCGTGACGCGCGGGATCCGTGGTGGGTGCCGGCGCCGCTCGAGGGTCCGCCGCCAGGCGGCCCGCTGCGGGTCGCGGTGGTGACCGAGCCTCGCACGCTCGCCGGCGAGCGACTGCATCCGTCGGTGGCGCAGGCGATGCAGCAGGCCGCCGACTGGCTCGCCGATGCCGGCTACGAGATCGTGGACCTGCCGACGCCGGGCTTCACGCGCGCGATGGAGCTGTGGTTTGCGATGCAGATGCCGGAGATTCGCGAGTTCCTGTGGCCGGCGATCGAACAGCACGGCGATGGCGGCATCCGACGCGCCATGGGGCTGATGCTCGACGCGTTTCCGGCCGACGCCGGCGTGCCCTACATGCGCGCGCTGGCGGAGCGGGCGCGCGTGGTGCGCGACTGGCAGCGATTCTTTGAAGCACGTGCCGCTCGTGCTCGCGCCCGTGTGCACCCAGCCGGTCTACGCGCGCGGCTTCGATGTGCAGAGCGTGGAGCGCACGGCGGCCTTCTGGCGCGAGTGCGTGACGCTCACGGCGGTACCGGTGCTCGGCATCCCGGCGCTGGCCGTGCCGACCAGCCATCGTGGAGGGACTGCCGATCGGCGTCACGGTGATGGCGGCGCGCTTCCGCGAGGACCTGTGCCTGGCCGCGGGCGAAGCGATCGAAGCGCGCGCGGGCGTGGCGTCGACGGCTGCCGACCGAAGTGGCGTGGTAGCCGCGCGCTGGTGAGCCCGGCAACCGCGCGTCAGGCGACGAGCGCGTCGAGCTTGGCGGCGCAGATGAAGTCGTTCTCCGACAACCCGCCGATCTCGTGCGTCGTGTAGCTGATGCTGCAGTAGCCCCAGCCGAACGCGATGTCGGGATGGTGGCCCTGTTTGTCGCCGTGCCACGCCGCCAGGTTGGCGAGCTGCACGGCCTTGGCGAAGCCCTTGAACTCGAAGCGGCGCGTCAGCATCTTCGACGGCCGCGTCGAGCTGCCAGTCGGCATGCAGGTCGCCTTTGAGCTTCGCGCTCTCGTCCGCCTCGAGAGGCGGCGTGCCGCCCTGGCACGGCACGCAGGCGCGGTCTTTCAGATCGCAGACCTCCGTCATGACGCCACCGCCGCCGGCTGCAGTTCTTCCTTGAGCGGGTACTTCGGCGCGTGCAGGCCGAGCGAACGCGCATGCGCGATGTCGGCCATCAGATCGCGGTTGGCGGCCGCGAACAGGTCGTCGAGGTTCTCGATCACGAAGTAGACCGGCTGGTGGATGTCGATCCGGTAGGGCGTGCGCAGGATGTCGATGACATCGAACGGCCGGTGCTCGGGGCCGTTGGCGCTGACCGACCACGGCAGCTCGGTGGGCGACGAGGCCAGGCCCGACCCGAGCGACTTCACCACGCCGTCTTCCACGGTGAGCCCGAACTCAATCGAGAACCAGTAGAGGCGGATGAGCCACGAGTAGTCTTCCTTGGCGGCCTTGAGGCCGGCCTGGCCGATGGCGTGCGAGAAGCCGGCGAAGCGCGGGTCGGCGAGCAGCGGCGTGTGCCCGAAGATCTCGTGGAAGATGTCGGGCTCTTCGATGTAGTTGAAGTCTTTGCGCGAGCGGATGAACGAGGCGGCGGGGAACTGGCGGTTGGCCAGCATCCCGAAGAACTTCTTGAAGCCGATGAGGGCGGGCACCGGCCACCACTTCCCAGCCGGTGCGGGCGCGCAGCACCTCTGACACCTCGCCGCACTGCGGCACGCGGTCGAGCGGCAGGTTCACCGCGGCGAAGCCGTCCAGGTACGCCTTCGACGCGTGCTTGTGCACGTTGGGGATCTGCTGGGCGCACAGGTCGCGCCAGACCAGGTCTTCTTCCGGCGTGTAGCTGATGCGGCCGGAGGCGTCGGGGATCTTGGCGACGTAGGAGGTGGACTTGGGCATGGGCGTCGGCTCCGTCGAATGACCTGCGACCATGATCGCCCTGTTGCGGGCGAAATCGTTTCGCTATCTCGGGCTGAAACGCGTGATTTGGGGAACTACATTCCTTGAATACAGCTGTTCAGGGGTATTCTGAACCTCATGGAGACGCTGGACGACTTCGACAAGCGCCTGCTGCGGTTGCTGCAGCACGACGCCCGGCTCAGCACGCAGGATCTGGCCGACCGCGCCGGCCTCTCCACCTCGCCGGCCTGGCGGCGGGTGAAGCGGCTCGAGCAGGAGGGGCTCATCCGCACGCACGTGGCGATGCTCGATCCGCGCAAGCTCGGTCTGCATGCGGTCGCCTACGTGCACGTCTCGCTGCTCGACCACGCCGAAGCCACGATCGGACGCTTCGATGCCTTCGTGCAGGCGCACGACCAGGTGGTCGAGTGCGCCTCGATCACCGGGTCGAACGACTACGTGCTGAAGGTGTTCGCGAAAGACCCCGAGGACCTCGAGTTCTTCATCATGCGCAAGCTGCTGGCGCTTGGCGTCGTGCGATCGTCGACCACCAATTTCGTGCTGCGCCAGACCAAATACACGACCGAGCTGCCGATCGACTGAGCGGCCCGGGGCGGCCACGAGCGCATCAGAAACGCAGGAAGCGGTTCACCTTCAGGATGAGCGCCCGGTTCTGCAGCTCCGGCCGGCCGAGCGTGGCGCCGCGATCGCGTTCGTCGTTGTAGACGAGAAACAGCTCGCTGCCGAGCCGGTATTCCCAGCGCAGGCGGGCGTTGACGCTGACGATGCGCGACACCGAGTTGTACTGCACGAGCGCACTGGCGAACATGAGCGGCGTCATCGTGTAGGTGAGGCGCGAGCCGACCAGCGTCGAGGTCACGCGGCCGGCCGGCAGATCGAGCCAGTTGAGGGTCAGGCTCGGTTCCATCGAGAACGCCGAGGTCACGTTGACGCGCGAGCGATTGATCGTCAGCGCCGAACGGGTGCCGCCGTAGAAATCCCCGCGCTCGAAGAGCACGGCGCCCGAGACCGGACGCTGCTGCCCCAGGGTGTAGCCGACACGGCTGGTCGTGAAGCGGTAGCCGCCGGTGGGCACACGCAGGCCGGCGACGGTGAACGGGCGCAGCAGCAGCTCGTAGTCGTCGAGCACGCCGAGGGTGAAGCGGTCGCTGCTCTGGAACTCGACGTCGAAGGCGCCATCGGCCAGGCGCGTCGAGAGCCGTCCGGCATTGTCCTGGATGTAGGTGTACTGGCCCACGGCGAAGAACTTCCGGACCACCTTGTTCCGTCGCGGCCGCGGACTGAAGCGCAGCTGGCGCGTAGCTGCTTCCGCATGTCGGTGCGGCGCAGGAAGCCGGCCTCCGGATTGAAGTCGGGATCGATCGTCAGATGCTCGAGCTGCACGCCGTAGCGGTCGCCCGTGTAGTCCATCTGCGCGCGGTAGCTCGAGTTGCGCGTGTTCGTGCCTTCGGACTGCGTCTGGGCCCAGTAGGTGTTGAAGAGCAGGTTGTTGAAGAACGCAAACGTGCCGTCCACGCCGTAGAACTGATTCGACCCGGGGCGTGCCTGGGCCTGCGAGCGGGAGGTCGCCATCACGCCGATGCCGCTGCGGCGCAGGACGTCGCGGCGCACACGCACGACCGAGAAGTTCGTCGCCTCGGCACCGGTCGCCTCGTCGTCGCGCGTCTGCATGTTGACGAGGCCCACCTGGTACTTGCCGATGCGTCCGGTGAGACGGCCGCCGCCAAGGATCGGCACGCTGGCCGGACCGTTCGCCCCCTGCACGAGGCCGATCCGCCGGCTGTAGAAGGGCAGCGGCACATCCGAGGTCACGGCGCCGGCCCCGCCGAACACGTTGTTGCCAAAGGTGAAGACGCCCTGGTTCTCAAGGAAGAAGTCGCGCTTCTCGGGGAAGAACAGGGTGAACCGCGTGAGATTCACCTGTTGTTCATCGGCCTCCACCTGCGCGAAGTCGGTGTTCAGCGTGAAGTCGGCCGTGAGGTTCTGCGTCACGGCGTATTTGGCATCGAGGCCGGCGTCGGCCGTGACGTCGTTCGTGCGGCCGGGCCGTCCGACGTTGTCGGTCGTCACATCCGCGATGGCGAACGGCTTCAGCTCCAGCGTGCGCGCCAGGTTCGGCACTTCGAGGCCGTGCAGCGTCGCAAAGAGCGAGGCGGAGAAGTCGGCGCGACCGAGCCCGAAGGCGTTCGGGATCTTCGTGAGATACGCGATCTCGTTTTTCCACTTGTTGGTGCGCCGCGCCTGAAAGCCCCAGATCTGTGATGTGCCGGGGGCGTAGCGTAGCGATTTGAACGGGATGATCGCTTCAATCGTCCAGCCGCCCTCGAACGTGCCAGCGGCCACCCGCCACACGGGGTTCCAATCGGGATTGAACTGGCGCTCGTTGGTGCTCTGGCCTTCACTGCGCGCGCCGAGCGCATTGGTCTCGAACTGCAGCGCGTTCCGGCGATCGCGGAAGGTGTCGAAGCCGAAGCCCACCGAGTCGCCCTGGCGGATGTTGCCGCTGTCGCGCCGCAGCTCGTTGGCGACCCGGCGCTCGGGCTGGGTCTCCCACGCCTTGAAGCTCACGTACAGGTTGTTGTCGTCGAACGACACCCAGACCTCGGTCTTCTCGGTGGCCTCCTCGCCGGCGCGCGGCTCCATCTGGATGAACCCTGAGGCAGGCCGCGCCATGGTGTAGAGCGCTTCATCGAGCACGCCGTCGATGCGCATGGGTGTCGGCACCCGCACGGCGATGACCGTGGCCCGGCCCTGGTCGTCGCGGGAGATCGTGTCGGGCAGCGTCGGCACCGGCGGGCCGGCGTCGCGCGCGGCCGTTGGCGGCGGGGGCGCGGCAGGCTGCGCATGCGCCGTGGCGGCGGCGAGCAGGGTGAGCAGCGCCAGGAGCACGGGTATCGGCAGACGGCCTCCGCGAAAGACAGGATGACGAACGACGCGCAGTATACCGGCGAGGAGGCTGCGGTCATAATAGACAAAATCACTACTTCGCTCTGGAGGCTCACATGAGCAAGTCGATTTCGGCGGCGAGCGCCAATCGCGAATTCTCGGCGCTTCTCCGCAAGGTGCGCGGCGGGGCCTCGTTCATCGTCACTTCCCATGGTCGTCCTGTGGCGCGCATCGTGCCCGTTGTCGCCGGGGCACACGTGGCTGGGAGTGCTCGGAAAACTCTGCTTGCGCGGCTCGCGGCGACCCCTGCGATCGAGGCTGGCCGCTGGACGCGTGCGGAGTTGTACGAGGACGAACCATGAACGTGGCGGTCGACAGCAACGTTCTTGCGTACGCCGAGGGCGTGAACGGCGCGCAGAACCAACAGGCAGCGATTGCGTTATTGCGCGTCCTTCCGCCCGAGTCCACCCTCGTGCCGGTCCAGGCGCTCGGCGAGTTGTTTGCCGTGCTCGTCCGCAAGGCCCGCAGGTCTCGCGCAGACGCCGCGGCTGCGGTGCTCAGCTGGGGCGACGCGTTTCCCCTCATCGAGACGTCGAACGAGATCCTGCTGGCGGCCACCGATCTCGCCCGGTCGCATCAGTTGAGCATCTGGGATGCCGTGATGTTGTCGGCGGCGGCAGACGCGCGGTGCCGGCTGCTGCTGTCCGAAGATCTTCAGGAAGGATTCACGTGGCACGGCGTCACGGTCACCAACCCGTTTTCGTCGTCTCGGCACCCTCTTCTCGATGCGCTGGTCGAGGCCTAGCAGCCCGTGGTGGAAGTGGTGGCGACGCACCGCCGAATGCCGGCACCACTTCCACCACGGGCTGCCAGCTGCTCCCTATTGAACCCCGGGCTGGTCGTGGTCGAAGCGCACCGTCCAGATGTCGCCGCTCGCGCTGCCGTGCAGGAAGTAGAGCCAATTCCCATCAGAGCTGAGACGGGCCGTGCCGATGACCTCGCCGTCGATCGCGAGCACCTCGCGTTCGGCGCCGGTTTCGACGTCGAGGGCGTACACGCCGCCCTGTCGGTTGAAGAGGAGGCGGCGTCCGTCGGGGAACCACTGCGCAGTGAACGCGCCGGCACCGGTAGCGACTCGCCGGTAGGCGCGCGTCTCGAACGAGTACACCCAGACGTTAGGGCCGGCCGTGCCGGACAACGATCGACCGTCGGGCGACCAGTCGAGCGGAAGGAAGCTCCCTCCCCGCAGTTCGGGCGGAAGAGGCGGAAGGCGCTCGGGTGCCTTCGAGAAGTCCCTGGCGTCGTAGACGAAAAGCTCGTAGGACGTGATGTCGGCGGCCAGCAGGTTCGCGCCGTCGCGTGAGGGCACGGGGTAGAACCGTTTTCCGCCGGTGTCGGTCAGCTGGCGCAGACCACCTCCGTCGCGGTCAATCGAGTAAATTTCGTTGTTCTGTCCGCGGTCTGAGTAGAAGAAGACCTGTCGCCCATCCGTGCTCCACCGCGGGCTGCGGTCGCGGTAGCGATCGTTCAGCAAGTGCCTGAGGCCACTGCCGGTCGCGGCAATCAGCAGGTCCTCCTGCTGAGTGATGTTGGTCATGAGCACGACCTGGCCGGCGCCGTTGACGTCGAAGCCACGGAAATCCCTGGGGCCCGTTGTGATCGCCTCGGCAGAACCTTGGGTCACGGCCGTGCGCGCGTCGATGCGGATGCGCGCCAGATTGTTCGTGGTCGTCCAGTTCGCGTAGGTGCCCAGGTGTCCATCGGCGGAGAGGCTGAAGTGCCTGATGTACGACGCCGGCGCCGTCAGCGCCTGGGCCTCGCCGGTGGTGACGCCCGTAGCCTCGTCGATGCTCACGCGCCACAGGTTCATGCTCCCGGACCGGTTGCTCAGGAAGTACAACGCGGTGCCGTCGGGCGACCACACAGGGTTCCAGTCGTTGGCTTCCTCGGTCGTGACGCGCACTGGGTTAGCGGCGTCGATGGCTACGGTCCACACGTCGCGGTTCGAGCTGGCGAAGCCCGTGAAATCCTCGTTCGTTTGCATCGCCCAGAAGGCGATGCGGCGGCCGGTCGGCGACACGCGTGGCTGCACGGCATCCCCACGGTAGAGCCGCTGGGGCTCGCCGCCGGTTGTGTCCACCGTCCACAGTTCGCTGATGCCGCCTCCACGCCCCTCCACGGTGGGGGTTTGGCCCTGACTCGAACCGAAGGCCAGTCGGCGGCCATCCGGAAACCAGGCGGGCTGGATGCCGCTCTTCGTCAGCCGCCGGACCGACTCGCCCGTGCGGCCCATCACGAACAGGCCGCCGCCGTCGCGCTCGGACCGGAACGCGATGCGCTCGCCGTCTGCCGAGAAGGCGGGCGCGGTATCGGCGGCTGGCGAGTCCTTGGTCAGGTTGATGGCCGTCTGGCCGGTGGTGCTCTGCAGGTAGATGTCGGGATTGCCGCTGACGTCGCTGACGTAGACCACCCATTTCCCGTCGGGCGAGATCATCGGTTCGCGGGCCACGCCGTCGAGCAGGGTGAGGCGGCTGAAGGTCATCCGAGGCGCAGCGGGCACAACGGCCGCCGACGATCCGCGCCACGCGACGCCCGCCACGCCACTCAACGCCGCCACGGCCAGGCCCGCGGCGAGCGTCCATCGTCTCGAAGGGGCCTGCGACGGCGCGCTGAGCGACGAGGGAAGTCGCAACTCTCCGGCGTTGGACGCCTGGCGCAGGTCATCGAGGTCGCTGCGTAAATCGGCGGCGGACTGATAGCGATCGTCGGGGACTTTCGCCAGGCACCGCCGCACGACACGCGCGAGTTCCCGCGGCAAGGACGGGTTGACCTCGAGGAGCGGCGTGGGGGTGTCCTTGAGAATCGCCGAGAGCACCGACAAGCTGGTGTTGCCCTTGAAGGGACGCTCACCAACCGCCATTTCGTAGAACAGCACGCCGAGCGAGAAAATGTCGGAGCGTTCGTCTACCGTGCGGCCCTCGGCCTGCTCCGGCGACATGTAGGCCACCGTGCCGAGGATGCGGCCCTCGCCGGTGAGGTCCTGCGCCTGTGCCACCGTCTCCGCCGTCGCCCTCGACGCGTTCGCGTCGAGCGCTTTGGCGAGACCGAAGTCGAGCACCTTCACGACGTCGCGCGGCCCCACCATCACGTTGGCGGGCTTCAGGTCGCGATGCACGATGCCGTGCGCGTGTGCCGCGGCGACGGCGCTGGCGATCTGTGTGGCCATCGCGAGCAGGCGGTCGAGCGGCAGGCCGCCCTTCGGGATCACGTCCGTGAGTACCCGGCCCTCGACACATTCCATCGCGATAAAGGGCTGTCCGCCCTCCGTCTCGATGGCGTAGATGCTCACGATGCCCGGATGGTTGAGCGCGGCGAGCGCGCGGGCCTCGCGATCGAACCGCGCCCGTCGATCGGGATCGAGGGCGAGGTCGTCGGGCAGGAACTTGAGGGCCACCTCGCGCCCGAGCCGGGTGTCGCGTGCTCGATACACGTCGCCCATTCCGCCTTCGCCCAACTTCGAGAGCACGACGTAGGAGCCGAGCGACTGGCCTATCACCGTCGTGCTCCTCGCTGGGCTCCGGCGAGACCTCGCAGAAGCTCGCGCTCGCCGTGACCGCGAGCGGAGGCGGGCCCGCCGGAGCCAATGGCGCCGACGATTTCGTAGGCGCCGAGGCGGCTGCCGGCGCTGAGCTTCATCGGATGGGGTGGCTCACGCGGCGATTCTACTCGCGCACGACGGGATCGGCCAGTGCCCGCACGACCAGCCAGCGCCGTGCCTCGAGTTGAGCAAGGATCGAGTCGAGCGGTCCAGTCCCGTGATCAGCCGCCGTACGAATTGAGCTGATTCACACTGCGAAAGCCGATGCGTTGGCGGCTGGCTTGGTGGTGTCGGCGCGCCGCACCCGGACCTTCACCTCGACGCGCGAGCCCAGCCGATTGATGATCGACATCAGCCGATCGACCGTGAACCGACCCAGGTCCGCGTTACGGATGCGCGAGAAGTCGGCAGCTGCAATCCCGGTGCGGCCGTGCGCGGCACGCACGCTCAGGCCGTCTCGGTCGAGCGCCTTGATGATCTCGGCGGCAAGAATCGCCTTGAATTGCAGCACATCGGCATTCTTGTACCCGAGATCGCGGAATACATTCCCGCTTCCTCGCGTGACGTCCATCGTCTCCCGTTTCATCGCCGCATCTCCTTCAGCCGTTTCAATCGGTCCTTGATCAGATCGACCTCGCGCGTAGGCGTCTTGATGCCCTGGGTCGATTTCTTCTGGAATGCATGGACGACCCAGATCTCATCGGCGACTTGCACCGCGTAGACGACGCGGAACGTATTCCCGCGGAAGGGCAGTGCGATCTCGAACACGCCAGACCCCAGGCCGCGCATCGGCTTGACGATGTCGGCCTTGCCGCCCTCGGCCGCGATCGTCAGCGCCGCCAGGCCGATCGACCTGGCCCCTTCCGGGAACGCCTCGAAGTCTTTCAAGGCAGCGCTGACCCATGAAACGGGTCGTGTCCGTGGCGTCATCGTCATGTCGCGCGTCGGTCGAACTCAGAAGTGAACGTTGTCATATACGACAACAAGGTGTCAATGAGAAGCGAGCAGGTGCCGTAGCGTCGCGGCAGCGTCTAGGTGCACGAAAGTCGCGCAGGATTTTCGGCGTCTCCATAGGCACCCGCCAACGCCTTCCGGCCAGTGGCAATCCAGGCCTCCCGCTCCGTGTCAGGCTCGGGGACCAATACGGTGACCAGAAGCGGCACGTCTATCTCCGGGTTCCTGCCGCGACAAGGGCCGCCCTCGGCGGCGATCATCAGCGCCAGACCTACTCCGTGCGCAGCGCCTTCATCGGCGCCACCGCCGCCGCGCGGGTGGCCGGCACCATCGAGGCCACGAAGGCGGCCAGCGCCAGTGAGCCGGCCGCCGCGCCGAGCGCCACCGGATCCCAGATCGCTACACCGAACAGCTGCGACGACAGCAGGTAGCCGGCCCCCACCGCCAGCGGCAGGCCCAGCGCCAGCCCCAGCGCCACGCGCTTGAAGGCGCCGCCGAGCACGAGCCCCATCACCGAGGTGCGGTCGGCGCCGAGCGCCATCCGCAGGCCGATCTCACTCGTGCGGCGCGCCACTGAATACGCGGTGACCCCGTAGAGGCCGATGGCGGCGAGCACGAGCGCGACCACGCCGAAGAGGCCCGCCAGGCTCGCCACCGCGCGCGGCTGGTCGAACGAGCGCTCGACCTGCTCGGCGAGCGTGCGCACGCTGAGCACGGTGAGGTTCGGGTCGGCCTCGGCCAGCACCCGGGCCACCTGCGGCTCGAGCAGGCCGGTCGCCGCCGAGGTGACCAGCAGGATGCCGCCCACATAGTGGGAGGCCGTCTCGACGCGCCGCATCATCGGGTTCGCGTAGTCCACCGTCTGCGCCAGCGGCACGAAGAACATCGGCCGCATCGGGCGATTGAGTTCGAAGCCGGCAAAGCGCACGTCTTCGACCACGCCGACGATGCGGAACGTGCTGGCATTCTCGGGCAGGTTGAGGCCGAAGTGCTGATCGATCGGGTCTTCGTCGGCCGTGAAGAAGCGCTTCACGAACGCTTCGTTCACGACAGCCACGTTCTGCGAGGTGGCGGTGTCGCCCGGGCCGATGTGGCGGCCCTTGACCACCTTCACGCCCAGTTGTTGCAGGTAGTCGGCGCTGACCCGGTCCCACGAGGCGCTGGTCTGTTCGCTGGGCTCGGCCGGCGGCTTGCCGGCGATGATGATGCCTTCGCCCCAGTTGTCGGTGAGCGGGTTGTAGAGCGCCAGGCCGACGCCGCGCACGCCCGGCATCGCGGCGAGACGCTCTTCGATGTTGCGGTAGAGGGCGCTGAGCCCCTCGCCGGTGAAGGTGGACGACGGCCGGCCCACCGAGACCAGCACGCGGCCCTCACGCTCGAAACGGAAGTCCTGGCCTTCGAGGTTGCCGAGGCTGCGTCCGAGCATCGTGGAGCCCGCCACCAACACCACCGACAGCGTGGCCTGCACCACCAGCAGCGCCGTGCGCGCAAACGACGAGCGGTCGCCGGCGGTGCGTCCGGCGCCGCGCAGCGCTTCGATGGGATCGGTGCGGGTGGCGAGCCAGGCGGGCGCCGCGCCGAAGAGCAGGCCGGTCACCAGCGCCAGCCCGGTCGCGAAGGCGAGCACCAGCGGCGACGGCGTCGTGTCGATCGGCAGCATCGTGGCACCGGCGAAGGCCAGCGACAGCAGCAGGCGCGCGGCCGCCATGGCCACGATCAGCCCGGCCAGCGCCCCGCCAATCGCCAGCAGCACGCTCTCGACCAGCGCCTCGGTCACGATCTCGCGTCGTGAGGCGCCCATGGCGAGACGGATGGCCGTCTGTCCGCGGCGAGCCACCGCCCGCGCCAGGAGCAGGTTGGCCACGTTGGCGCAGGCGATGAGCAGCACGAGGCCGCAGACGCCCAGCAGGATCTGCAGGCTGCGTCCGTACTGCTCCTTCATCACGCCCACGCCGGCGCCGGCCGGCACCACGGTGATGAACTGCTGCGGCAGCACCCGCTCGACGGTGGCCATCCAGTTGGGCGGGTAGCCGGCTTCGTGTCGCGCCCACTGACGCAGCAGGCCGGTGAGCCGCGCGTCCATGCCGACGATGCTCGCGCCGGGGCCCAGGCGGCCGATGACCCGCAGCCATGCCGAAATCGGCTGCCGCAGCAGCGACGTCTCGCTGCCGGCGATGAGCGGCTCCTGTTGCAACGGCACCCACAAATCAGGCGGATTGGCCTTGAGGGTCTCGCCGTAGAACCCCGGCGGGCCGATGCCGGCCACCGTGAAGGCATGTCCCTCGACGATGAGCGTGGCGCCGACCACCGACGGGTCGCCGCCGTACAGCCCCTGCCAGGCGTGGTAAGCGAGCAGGACGACCGGCGACGAGGCCGGGGTGTCGTCGGCCGAGGTGAACACCCGGCCGGCGAAGGCGTTGATGCCCAGCGTCTCGAAGTAGTTGCCGGTGACGTAGGTGGTGCGGTGTGGCCGCGGCGCGTCGCTGGTGCCCTGCCGGCGCACGCTCATCCGGCCCATCCCGGCCTGGAAGGCCGTCAGCTGCTCGAACTCGGGCACCTCGCCCTTGATGCGCTCGAAGAGCGGAAACGAGAACATCCCCCAGCGGTCCTGCGGGCCGCCCTGCACGCAGCAGTTGTCGCCGTCGCCGATCCGATACAGCCGCGACGGGTCGCCCACCGGCAGCGACTTCAGCATCACGGCGTGAATCAGCGTGAAGATGGCGGTGGTGCCGCCGATGCCGAGCGCCAGCGTCAGCACAGCCGTAGCGGTGAAGACGCGGGCCGAACGGAACTTGCGGAGGGCGTAGCCGAGGTCGCGGATGAGAGTGCTCACGTCCGCGTTAGACGGAGATGCCGGGGGAGTTCGTTGTGCGGGGGTGTTCTGGCGGGGACGAACGGGGTGCGAGGCGGCGGGATGAGCCGCCCCGCACCCCCTGGCCGGCGGTTACTGCTTGCGGTAGCTGCTCACGGCGGGGAGGCGCGAGCCGGTGCCGCCGGGCGGGCGCCGGCTCGCCGACCACGTTCAGCGTGATCGAGCCGATGCCGTCGATGGCCGCCGTCATCTTCTCGCCCGGCTTCAGGAAGCGCTCGGCGCCGCGGTAGGCCTGGCCCATCCCGGTGCCGCCCGAGGTGCCGTTGTTCACGACATCACCGGGGTAGAGCGTGATGATCGACGAGCCGTATTCGATGAGCTCGTAGATCGAGTGGATCATGTCGGAGGCGCCGGCTTCCTGCATCACCTTGCCGTCGACCGTCAGCGTCTGGCGCAGGCGCTTCATCGGGTCGCCGTAGAACTCCTTGGGGACGATCCACGGCCCCATCGGCGCGAAGGTGTCGTGCCCCTTGCCGACGAACCAGTCGGAGCCGGGCCGTGAGTCGGGCGGGCGGCCGCCGCGATCGGAGACGTCCACGGTGACCATGTAGCCGAAGATGTGCTCGGCGGCCTTGTCGGCCGGCACGTACTTGGCGGTGCGGCCCATGACGATGCCGAGTTCCACTTCCCAGTCGACGCGGTCGCGGCCGTGGGGAATGACCACGTTGTCGCCGTCGCCGACCACCGCGCCGCGCGTCGGCTTGATGAACAGATACGGCACGCCGCGCTTGGCCCGGCGCTCGGCCTCGGCCTTCTTCTGCTCCTCGGCGGTGCCGGTCTCGCCGACGTGGGTGTAGAAGTTCACGGCGGCGTTCAGCATCTTGCCGGGCATCAGCGGCGCCAGGACGTCGACGCTCTTCACGTCGTGCACGTAGGCGGCCCGCTGCGCGCCGGTGAGCCGGTTGCCGCGCACGAGCGTGTTCACGATCTCGTAGAGGCGCGTCTTCATGCCGTATTCGTAGCGGCCGATGAGATCCACCATCGTCGGCGGCATCGGAATGGGCGGGTAGGCCGGGTCGCGCTGCAGCGCGCGATTGGCGGCCGCGAGATCGACGACCAGCGTGTCGCGCAGCACGATGCCGATGCGCGGCTCGCCGGCGATCTCGAAGGTGCCGAGCTTGAACGGCTCGGCGCTGCTGATGGATGGGTCGCCCTGTGCCGCTGTCAGCGCCGGACTCCCGAGGACGGCCAGTGCCGTCAGGACCGCGATCACTCTCATGTGCCCTCCTCCGCGAATGCCGCCCATTTGTACCAGACCGGAGCCCTTTCCCGCCCGTAAAACGATGTCTCGCGTATGTCTGCGACTTGTCTCAGCCGGCCCGCGGTCGTTGGTGGCGGCGCCGCGATAGACAAGTTGCAGACATTCCTTTGACATGGTTTGACATCGCAGACGACGGCGAACCGCTACGCTCTCGGCCATCGAGCGTCTCCGGAAAGGGAGGGTTCACATGGTGGCTGCTGCCCGGCTCCTGTCAGTCGTTCTGAGTGTGTCCCTCGCGCTGGCGTCTCCGGCCCTGGCGCAGCAACGGGGTTCGATTTCCGGCAAGGTGCTCGATCCCGACGGGCTGGCCCTGCCGGGGGCCACCGTGGTCGTGACCAACGCCGGCACCGGTTTCACCCGTGAAGCCATCACGGCCGAGACCGGCGCCTACTCGGTGCCGAATCTCGAACCGGGCACCTACGACGTCGCCGTTACGATGGCCGGCTTCGGCACCGCCTCGCGCACCGGCATGGTGCTGTCGCCGGGCTCCACGGTCACGCTCGAGCTGAAGCTCACCGTGGCCGGTGTGCAGGAGAACCTGGTCGTCACCGGCGAGTCGCCGCTGGTCGAGCGCACCAGCAACCAGATCGGCGGCAGTCTGTCGCGGCGCGAGATCGAAGAGGTGCCGTCGAACTTCCGCAACTTCACCGGCCTCACGCAGCTCATCCCCGGCATGACGCCCAACCCGGCCACCTCCACCTTCGAAGGCGGCCAGGTGGTGGCCAACGGGTCGCCGTCGCAGCAGAACGTCTACCTGCTCGACGGGATGTACAACAACGACGACCGCCTCGGCGGCAGTCAGGGCACCCAGGTGCGGGTGGTGCTCGACAACATCGAGGAGTACCAGGTGCTGGCCAACCAGTACAGCTCCGAGTACGGCGGCGGCGCCGGCGCCATCATCAACATGGTGACCCGCGGCGGCACCAACGACATCCGCGGCCGCGCCTATTCCTACTTCCGCGACGAGACGCTCAACGCCCGCGGCCTGTTCCTGTCCGACAGCCAGCCGAAGCCCCCGGAGCGGACGCTGCAGGCCGGGTTCGGCGTCGGCGGCCCGATCGTCAAGAACCGCGCCCACTTCTTCTTCACCTACGAACGCGACAACGAAGACATCGCCGGCCAGAAGCGCTTCCCGGCCGCGGCGGCGCCGCTGGCGGTAGACCAGGTCGGCTTCTTCACCGTGCGCGCCAACAACTACTTCGCGCGCACCGACCTGCAGATCAACGATCGCAACTTCCTGAACGCGCGCTGGCTGCTCGAAGACGCCGCCTCGCGCGGTGAAGGCTTCAACACCAACAACGAGACCCCCGACGCCAAGGTCTTCGAGGCCGACCACGACACGATGTGGGCCGGCACCTACACCAGCGTGCTCACCGACCGGCTGTCGAGCGTGACCCGCTTCGGGCGCATCGGTGAAGAGCTGACGACGGCGCCGCAGGGCTTCTTCAACGACGACGGCGAGGCCATCGGCTTCGACGGCCGCGACCCGTTCTCCATCGGCCAGCGCAACCAGCACGCCAGCTACATCACGGGCACCGGCGGCACCGGTCCGACCACCGTGATCCGCACCTACGTCCTCGATCAGGCCTTCAGCTACTTCATCCCCAACCTGTTCGGCGGCGAGCACACGCTGAAGGCCGGCGGCGGCTACAGCTGGAACAACATGGACCCGCGCTCGACCTTCGATTCGGGCACCTTCCAGTTCCGCACGGACGCGCCCTACAACCCGGCCGATCCCGCCACGCATCCCTTCCAGTTCGACGTCACCGTCGGCCCGCGGAGTGACTACGGCTACGCCGTCGTGTCGAAGGACCAGCGCCGCTACGCATTCGTCGAAGACAAGTGGAGCGTGACCGGCAACCTGACCTTCAATCTCGGCCTGCGCTGGGACAACCACAAGCAGACGCCCAACCACAACAACGCCTTCGCGCCCCGCGCCGGATTCGCGTGGGACGCGTTCGGCACCGGCCGCACGGTGGTGCGCGGCGGCGTCGGCAAGTTCTACGCCTACGTGCCGGTGGTGCACGACCTGACGCTGCAGCAGAGCGGCGTGCGCACGCTGTTCCCGTCGATCTCGATCAACGCGGCGAGCCCGAACGCCAGCCTCGTGCTCATCCCGGACATGATCACCGACACCGCCGGCAATCGCGGTGTGGCCCGCCTCTCGCCGGCCGGCCAGGCGGTCCTGAACGCCCTGCGCGATGCCGTGATCGCCGGCACCGGGTTCAACCGCAACCCGCGCATCGACAGTGAAGACCGCAAGATGCCCCACACCTGGTCGTGGAGCGGCGGCATCAGCCAGGAGCTGTTCGGCCAGATGGCGCTGTCGGTGGACTACGTGGCCAACGCCTCGCGCGACCAGCTCGGTGTCGTCGACATCAACGAGCCGGTCAATGGCGTGCGGCCGGGCGTGGCGGCGTTCGACCCGACGGGAAGCCTCATTCCCGCCGAAGCGCGTGGCGTGAGCTTCCAGCGCGTGCTGCAGTCGCAGACCAGCGAGCTCTTCGACGGCGACTACAAGTCGCTGCAGGTGTCGCTGGTGCGGCGAATGGCCAACCGGTGGAGCGGCCGCCTCGCCTATACGCTGCAGCGCAGCAACTACGTGGGCGCCGGCAACCCCGACGCGCGACGCGTGTGGCTCGACAACGACATCCGCGCCGACTACGGCGAGTTCACCTCCAACCGCACCAACGTGCTGGCGGCCAGCGGCAGCTGGAACCCGTGGCGGTCGCTCACCTTCGCCACGGTGGTCAGCGCCATCAGCGGCGCGCCGATCAACGAGACGGTCGGCCGCGACGTCAACGGCGACCTCGACAACAACGACCGCCCGATCCGCGGCATCGACGACCTGACCGTTTCCCATTCGCTCGGAACTCGACGACCAGGGCCGCGCCGTGCCGTTCGGCATCCGCGGGCCGGGTTCGGTCACGGCCGACCTGTCGATCCGCTACCAGCTGCCGCTCGGCGGCCGGCTCGACAGCCTCGACTTCTTCTTCGACCTGTTCAACATCTTCAACCGCCTGAACGAGGTGGCGCCCACCGGCAACCGCGCCTCGCCGAACTTCATGATCGCGACCTCGGCGAACTTCCCGCGGCAGTCGCAGCTGGGCATCCGGCTCCGCTTCTGAGGCTGCCAGCATGTCTGGCACTGCGAACGCTGACGGCGTTGGTGGTCGGGGCGGCGCTGGCGTTGGGTGTCGCCCCGGCCATCGCCCAGATGGAACTGGGCGTCATCAAGGGCCAGGTGCTCGACGACGCCGGCGCGCCGCTCGAGGGCGTGAAGATCCGCCTGGTCAACGTCGATCGCGGCCGCGAGGTCGTGCTGACGACCGGCAAGGACGGCCGCTTCTATCGCCGCGGCCTGCAGGCGGTCGAGTACGAGATGACCGTCGACCGCGAAGGCTACCAGCCCATCACCGACAAGGTGAAGCTCGTCGCCGGCACCGACCGCAACTTCGACTTCAAGCTGGCCAGAGCGGCGGCCGGCGGCTCGAAGGAGTTCCAGGCCGGGGTCGCCGCCTTCAACGCCGGCAACTTCGAGCAGGCGGCGGCGCAGTTCCAGGCGGCCATCGCCCAGGCACCGACCGTGCCGGCGCTGCACGTGAACCTCGCGATGGCGTAGTTCCGCCTGAATCGCCCTGCCGAGGCCGTGGCGAGCCTCGAAAAGGCCGCCGCGCTCGGGCCCGGCGAGGCCGCGATCCAGTATCAGCTCGGCAGCGCCTACGTCGACATGCAGGCCTACGACAAGGCCGTCGCGGCGCTCGAACGGGGCCTGGCGGCGAAGCCCGACCTCGACGAAGGATCCGCTGGCCGCCGAGGCCACCGCCACGCTCGGCGCGGTCTACTTCGCGCAGGGCAAGGTGCCGAGGCGGAGGCGCAGTTCCAGCAGGTGCTCGCGGCCACGGCCGCGCCACGCCGGCGGCCACGCTCGGCATGGCCAAGGTCTACTTCAGCCAGGGCAACGACGTGCCAAGGCGCTCGAGCTGGTTCGACCAGGTCGTCGCCGACCAGTCCGGGCTCCCCCGAGGCCACCCAGGCCGCCACGTTCATCAAGGAACTCCGAAGGGCTACGTTCAAGGAGGCCGCCAGTGAAGAAGCATCTCGGCATCGCGCTGCGCGTCTCTCGCGCTCGTGTTCGGTGCCGTGCTGCTCGCCCAGGAGAAGGGCGGCGGCGACGAGACCGGTCCCTACGACCTGGTGAGGGGCTGGCCGCAGAACTACTGCGGTGACGGGCACATCATCGGCTCCACGGCCGGCATCTGGGCCGAGAGCCCCGACCGCGTCTACATCTTCAACCGCGGCTGCCTGCCGGTGCTCAAAGACGCGCGCGGCGCCGCCGACAGCTTCATTCCCGGCCAGGAACGCCTCGGGCTACGACCTGTCGCAGAAGGATCCGGCCCGCCATCCGCGCTGGGATCACGTGTTCAACGTCGTCGATCGCGACGGCAAGCTCATCGAGTCGTGGGATCAGCACAACAAGCTGTTCGTGCGGCCGCATCGCATCCTGGTGAATCCCTACGACGCCGAGCGCCACGTGTGGCTGGTGGACGACGGCGCGCACGCCATCTACAAGTTCACGCGCGACGGCAAGAAGCTGGTGATGACGGTGGGCACACCGATGCAGCCGGGCGACGACGCCACCCACTTCAACCGGCCGACCGACGTGGCGTGGCTGCCCGACGGCACGTTCTTCGTGAGCGACGGCTACGTCAACACGCGCGTCGCCAAGTTCGACAAGAACGGCAAGTTCCTGCTGACGTGGGGGCAGAAGGGCAACGAGCCCACCGAGACCCGTCCCGGCTACATGAACACCGTGCACGCGATCGTCATCGACAAGCAGCGCCGGCTCTATGTCAGCGACCGCGCCAACGCCCGCATCCAGGTCTTCGACGAGAACGGCAAGTTCCTCGACGCGTGGCCCAACGTGCGCCGTCCGTACTCGCTGCTGCTGTCGGAAGACCAGCATCTGTGGGTGGCCGATGGTCACACGCAGAAGTTCACGAAGTTCGATCTGGCCGGCCGGCTGCTCTTCTCGTGGGGCACCTTCGGCGCCTTCCCCGGCGGCTTCTGGGGCGTGCACCAGTTCCACACCGACACCGAGGGCCATCTCTACACCGCCGACGTGCACGTCGGACGGCCGCAGAAGTTCCGCCCGAAGAAGGGCGCCAACCCGGCGCACATCATCGGCACCTACATGCGCGGCACCAACTAGCGGCTAGGGGCTAGCGGCTAGCGGCTAGACACGCTATTCAGTCGCCGTCATCAAGTTGGTCGCGCGGCTACGCCCCGCGAGAGGAGACTCGTCATGCGCATGCCCATTCGATCGCAAGCGCTCGTCGTCCTGTCGTTCCTCGCCGCCGGATGTGCGGCGCCTCCCGCAGCGGAAGCGCCGGCGGCCGCGGCTGCTCCGGCGCCGGCCGTGGTGCAGGAACGCGGCGGCCAGGAGGAATTCGGCCCCTATGAGCCGGTGCCGAACTGGCCGCAGCCGTTGCCGGATGGTCCCGACGGCGTGAAACACGACGGCTGGACGTGGGGCTCGGTGGGCGCCGTCTTCGCCGAGAGCCCCGACCGCATCTGGATCGCGCAGCGCGGCGAGCTGCCGCTGCCTGCCGGCGCGAAGCCGTGGACGCCCTACGCGATGCTGACCCCGTCACGCGGCAGCGCCACCGGCAACGACGATGGACTCGGCGCCACCTGCGAGCCGGCGCCGAAGCGCGGCTGGGAGCGCCGCTATCACCACGTGATCTTCGTGGTCGACCGCGAAGGGAAGATGGTGCAGTGGTGGCCGCAGCACGACACGCTGTTCCAGGCGCCGTGCGGTCGCGGGCCGCACAAGATCAAGATGAGCCCCTACGATCCCGAGAAGCACGTCTGGGTGTTCGACGACCAGCTGCACGTGATCTACAAGTTCACCTACGACGGCAAGCTCGTGCTGACGCTCGGCACCAAGGGCCAGCGCGGCCGCGACGCCGGCCGGCTCTTCGATCGCCCGACCGACATCGCCTGGCTGCCCGACGGCACCTTCTTCATCAGCGACGGCTACGGCGGCACGCGCGTGGCCAAGTTCGACAAGGACGGCAAGTTCCTGATGGACTGGGGCACGCCGCCGAAGGACGCGAGCAACCCCGGGCCCAACGAGTGGAACACCGTGCACAGCATCGCCATCAGCGACGACCGCAAGCTCTTCGTCGTCGATCGCGGCCACCGGCGCATCCAGGTGTTCGACGAGCACGGCAAGTTCCTCGACATGTGGAGCACCGGCGTCCGCTCGTCGCCGTACGCGCACTTCATCTCGACCGACCAGTTCCTGTGGGTCGCCGACGGCGGCACCATGCGGATGCTCAAGTACGACCTGAACGGCCGCTTTCTCTACGGCTGGGGCGGTCCGGGCGGCCAGCCCGGACAGTTCAACGGCCCGCACTCGCTGACCGTCGACCAGGAAGGCAACATGTACACGGCCGAGGTGTTCGGCGGACGCGTGCAGAAGTTCCGGCCGAAGCCGAGTGCCGACCCGGCCAAGGTCATGGGACAGGAGCCGCGATATCGCGCTGGCTCCTGACGCTGAACCCGCGCGGGGTGTGCCGGACGCGCCTTGACACCTCACGGATGGCAGACGTAAGGTGCGCCGGCAGAAGACCTCGCTCGATGCGTCTAGCTCGTCGCGACTGGCGTCCACCACCACTGGTGCTCGCGATCGTCACCACGATCGGCGCGGCCGGGCTCGTGCTGTATCTGCAGCAGCGGGCGATGACCGCGCTCGAGTCGCAGAACCAGGTGATCGTCCGCCAGCTCGCCGAGCAGACCGCATCGGACATCGCCGCCGAGCTCCGGCGCACGCTCGACGGCCCGATCTTCGACACGCTGGCCGCCGTCAACCATCCGGAACTGCGCGCCGGCCGCCTCGATCTCGTGGCGCAGCACTTCTCGCGCGGGCTCGAAGCCTACCCGCACGTCGATCGCTTCTTCGCCTGGAGCGCCAGCGGCGGGCGCGGCGCGGCCGGCGAACCCGACGTGCTCTTCTACGGCCGCAGCGGCGTCTTCGGCCGCGATCCGGATCTGGGCCGGGCGGTGCTCGGCTGGCGCGCCGCCATGCCGGCACGCAGCAGATCTACGTCGCCGCCGAAGGCATCGGCAGCGAGCCCCGGCAGGTGTTCCTGCGGCTGTTCTGGACCGACGCCCGGCGGCCGGAGTTACTTCGCCGTGCTGGGCTTCGTCGTCGAGCCGGCCAGCATGCGCGAGCGGCTCTTCGCCGGCGCGCGCGGCCGCGCCTTCGACGACGTGCTGCTGCGCCGCGGCGGCGAGGTGCCGCTGCAGCTGCGCATCACCGACGACGCCGGCGAGCTCGTCTACGGCACGCTGCCGCCGCGACGGTCGAGGGCGCGCGGCTGGCCTTCCCGATGCTGTTCTATCCGGCCGACGACATCCGGACGCGTCTGGCGGCCGGCGTCGCGCCGCGGCCGTGGGCGATCGACGTCGGGCGCGCCGCCGTTCGCCGACGCGCCTTCGGCGTGGCCGGCCAGCGCTACTGGCCGACGGCGCTGTCGCTGCTGCTGATGCTGGCCGCGCTCGGTCTGACCGTGCAGGCGCACCGCCGCTCGGCCGAGCTGGCGCGCATGCAGACCGACTTCGTGGCCCACGTCTCGCACCAGCTGAAGACGCCGCTGTCGCTGCTGAGCACCGCCACCGAGACGCTGCAGATGGACCGCATCCGGTCGCCCGAGAAGCTCGGCGGAGTATCTCGACACGATCCGCGCCGAGGCCGCGCGGCTGTCGACGCTGGTGCAGCGCGTGCTCGAGTTCTCGCGCGTGCAGCAGCAGCGCAGCTACGAGTTCGAGCAGGTCGACCTCGGCGCGCTGGTGCGCGAGACGGTCGATGCCTTCGCGCACGGCCTGAACCAGGCCGGCCGTTTCGAGGTCGATGCTGAACGCCGCCCGGGCCGTTCGTGCAGGCCGATCCGGCGGCGCTCGAGCAGGTGGTGGCCAACCTGCTCGACAACGCCGTCAAGTACTCGAGCCCCGATCAGGCGGTCACCGTCACGCGTGCGCGCCGAGCGGCTGTCGGCCGTCGTCGAGGTCACCGACCGCGGCGTCGGCATCGCACCCGCCGATCAGGCGCGCATCTTCGAGCGCTTCTACCGCGTGCCGGGCGCCGGCGCATCGCCAGGGCTTCGGCCTGGGCCTGCCGATCGTGCGCGAGCTGGTGCACGGCGCACGGCGGCCGCGTCGAGGTCTCGAGCGCGCCGGGCGCCGGCAGCACCTTCCGCGTCACGCTGCGCTGCATCACCGGGCCGGTCGTCGAGCGACAGTCCGCCGCTGACCCAGCCGGAGGCCGCCTCATGAACACCGCGCCGGTCAGGACCGACGACGCCCGCCACGTGCTGGTCATCGAGGACGAGCCGCAGATGCGCTCGATGCTCACCGACAACCTCGAGTTCGAGGGCTACCGCGTGACGGCGGTGGCGTCGGGCGAAGAGGCGCTGCAGGCGCGTGAGCTCGCGGCACTTCGCGCTGCTGCTGGTCGACGTCATGCTGCCCGGCATCAGCGGCTTCGAGGTCTGCCGGCAGCTGCGCGCCCGCGGCATCGCACGTGCCGATCGTCGTGCTCACGGCCCGCACCCACGAGCAGGACCGCGTCCGCGGGCTCGACCTCGGCGCCGACGACTACGTCAGCAAGCCCTTCAGCGTGCGCGAGCTGCTGGCCCGCGTGCGGGCGCTGGTGCGGCGCGACGACTGGCATTCGCCTGGCAGCGGCGAGTTCTCGTTCGGCGACGTGGTGGTGAAGCCGCGCCAGCGCCTGGTGCTGAAGCAAGGGCCGCCGCGTGGCGCTGTCGGCGCGGGAGTTCGAGCTGCTGCGCTATCTGTTCGCGCATCGCAACGAAGTGGTGAGCCGCGAGCAGCTGCTGCGCGACGTCTGGGGCTACAGCCACCTCTCGGTCACCCGCACGGTCGACAACTACGTCGCCAAGCTGCGGATGCACATCGAGCCGCGGCCGCACGACCCGCGCTACATCATCACCGTGCACGGCAGCGGCTACCAGCTGCTGGCCTAGCGGCGGCGCGTCTAGCGGCCGATCGTCGCCGCCAGCAGCACCAGGTACTTCGCCGTGCGCATCATCTGCGGGATGTCGCCCCACTCGTCGGCGAAGCCGCGCTGACCGCCGCGGTTGCCGCCGATGCCGATGGCGACCGACCCCTGCCCGAGCGGCACGTTCAGGTTAGCCGAGCCGGCGTTGCCGAGCTGTGGCTCGTAGCCGAGGTGTCGCGAGATCGCCGCGGCGGTCGTGATCAGCGCGGAGTCACGGAGGCCGGGAATCTGCCCTCCCGGCGTCATCTGGAACGGCGTCATCTCGAAGCCGATCGAGGTCTCCTTCGTGACGCCGGCGAGAATCGTCCGCACCTCCGCCTCCACCTCTTCGACTCGAGTGCCGTCGAGCGATCGCACGTCGAGGGAGAACCAGCCGCTCTCGGGCTTGTGGTTGTAGACGGCGCCGCTCTGCAGCATCGCCACGTTCACCACCACGCGATCGGCCTTGTAGCGCTCGGGATGAGGAAGCTGCAGGATGCGGTCGACGGCGCGCCCGATGCCCTGATTCACGTTCGGCACGCCGCCGTTGAGCGAGTGGCCGCCGGGGCCGCTGGCCACCACCTTCCACCAGTGGATGGTGATGGCCCCATAGGTCACGCTGTGGCCGTCGCCGAGCACGTCCACGAACGCCAGCGAACGATCCTTCCACTGCGCGTAGAGCGCCTTCATGCCGACCAAGCCGGTTTCTTCCTGCGCCACGGCGGCGAAGACCAAATCGTGCTCGGGCACGACGCCGGCCTTCAGCAGGGCATCGGCGGCAGCCACCAGCGCCGCGGTGGTGGTCGAAGTGTTGGTGCCGGGCCCGACGACGCGCTCACCCTCGACTCGCGGCCTGGCGCCGCCAGCGCGCTGATGCGCCGCCACGGTTGCCAGATCGTCGAGCGTCGAGACGAAGATGAGCGCCTTGCCCGAGCGTCCGCGGATGCGGCCCACGACGTTGGGCGTCGCGTCCACGGTCACCTCGGCCAGGCCGATGCGGCGCATCTCGGCCGCTACCGCCTCGGCGCGCGCGCGTTCCTCGCCCGAGGGCGAGATGATGCCGCCGATGGTGGCCAGCCACTGCGCGGTGGCGTCGCGTCTGGCGTCGACGCCAGACAGGGCCGCCTGCACCTGCGGATCGGCCAGCGCCTCGGCCAGCGGCCGCTGAGCCTGCACCTCGCTCGGCGCCACGAGCAGGATGATTGACGCGATGCTGACGGCGATGCGGACGGGCGGCATGGCGGTATTCTAGCGGCGGACCACATGGCATGACGGTCGGCGCGGCATCGTGACGATGAGCAACACGCACCGGTGGCGAACAAGCAGCACGCACGGGCGATCGTGTTCGACGGTCGCGTGCCTCGTCCTGGTCACGCTGGCGCTGTGGAGCGCGGTGCTCGCTGCGCAGCTGCCAGCGCCCTCAGGCGCCGTCAACGACTTCGCCGGCGTGCTCACCGCCGACGAAGAGCGTGCCCTCACCGCACTGGTTCAGGAAGTTGAAGACGCGACCACCGCCGAGATCGCCGTGGCCACTGTGACCGGGCTCGACGGCATGTCGGTGGACGAGTACGCCACCCGCCTCTTCGCCGAGTGGGGCGTGGGCCAGGCAGACAAGGACAACGGCGTGCTTATCCTCGTCGCCCCCGCCGAGCGGGAGATGCGCATCGAGGTGGGCTACGGCCTCGAAGGCGTCCTGCCCGACGGGCTCGCCGGCCAGATCATCCGCGAGACGTTCCTGCCGAAGTTCCGCGACAACCAGTACGGCGCCGGCATCGTCGAGGGCACCACCCGGGTCGCGGAGATCGTCCGCCGCAACGAGACGCTGTCGGCAGAACAGCTCGCGGCGCTCAATCAGCCGGCCGTCACTGGTGTGTCCGTCGCGTGGTTGATCGTGCCCTTCCTCGGTATCTTCATCGTGATCGGCTTCGGCATGATCGGCGCCGGCCTCGGCGCGCGGGCGTTCACTGCGGTGGTGTTCGGCCTGGTCTTCGGGGGCGTGCCGTTTCTCATCGTGCTGGCGTTCACCGAGGGCCTGGTGGCCTGGGGCGTCACCGGTGTGGCGCTGCTGGCGGCGGCGGTGGGCTACCGGGTCGGCCGCCGGCCCTCGTTCCGCAAGAGCATGCGCGGCTCGAGCGGCGCCTCGAAGAGCGGCTGGGTGTGGGGCGGCACCAGCGGCAGCAGCGGCGGCCGGGGATCCTCCGGGGGATCGAGCGGCGGATCGTCGAGCAGCTTCGGTGGCGGCAGCTCGGGTGGCGGTGGCGCCAGCGGGCGCTGGTGAGAGTGGCAGCCCTCGCCGTCGGATCGAGCCGCGACGCCCTGCCAATTCTGCTTCAGCCGCAGTTACCGCAGCCGAGCACGTCGGCAGCAAGCGTCGCTATGCTGCCGCTTTCGGCGGCCGCGGCATGTGCATCATATGCTTGCGGAAGTTGAGGACGGTTCCCGCGAAGACGTTCGACACCACGAACGCGATGGGAATCTCGGGCTCCACGTCGAGCACGACCTCTGCGCTGAATCCGCGGGCCGTGAGAAAGGCCGCGGCGGCGTGCGCGGCGGCGGCGGGGTCGTCCGCGACCAGCCCGATGCTTGCGGTGGCCGAGCCGAGCCGCTGTACGACGGCCGGGTCCGGGTAGTTGACAATGGTCCCATCCCACATGATGGAGCGCAGGACGTTGGACGAATTGGCCTGGAACCGCTCACCTACGCCGTGTTGCGCGAGCAGTTCGACAATCGCGGCCTTCGCCGCGGGCGACGCCGCGGAGTAGATGCGGGATCCCACGTCTGGAAACGGCAGAGGATTGCGGCCCGCAAGGATCAGCGTCAGCCATGCGATCACGAGGAGCACGATGACGAGCGCGGGAACACCGAGCCAGAGCGGAACGAACATCTACTCCTCCGGGGTCGGCACAACGTTGGGGGATCAGCCGCAGCGCGGGTGGATCGATCGCGCTGTCGGCTGCATGCCACGTCAGCCAGGCTGATCAGTCCACGATGGCTTGGTATACGACGTTCGGAAACTCGGTTCGCAAACGACCAACGCGCGTGGCCATCATGACCATGCCGATAAGCTGTTCCTTCGGGTCGATCCAGGAGTAGGTGCCGTTCGCTCCAGCCCACCCGTAGTCGCCAACGCTCCCGAGCCAGCCACTTGCACCCGTGCTTCGGCGAACGCGAACGCCCAGCCCGAACCCATAGCCCTTCAGGTCCTGACCTTCGACGGGGTAGTTCCCCAGATGCAGATCGCCAACCGCGTTGTCGGCCATCAACTCGACCGACTTCCGGCTCAGAATCCGCTTGCCGCGCAGTTCACCGCCATTCAGCAGCATCTGACTGAATTGCAGGTAGTCTTCCGTGGAGCCAACCAGCCCCCCGGACCCTGAGAAGAACTCCACCCCCGCGGGGAGGGCCGCAGGCGTCGGCTGCCGGACGGGCCCCCGCGCGCTCACCGTGAAAACGGGAGCCACGTCGGCGGCGCGCTCGTTCGGCACGTTGAAAAACGTGTTCCGCATCTCCAACGGGGCAAAGATGCGCTGCCTGAAGAACTGATCGAGACTCATACCGCTGACGACCTCGACAACGCGCCCCAAGATCGAGAAGCCCGTGTTGGATGAATACTCCCACTGTGAACCTGGTTGGAAGTTCAACGGGAGGGCCGCCACGCGCTTGACGAAGTCTTCCAGGGACACGCTGGCTGGAATGTTCGCTTGGCGGTAGAAGACCCCCGACGGTGCGGCAGTGTCGTACTGAAGCCCCCCGGTGTGCGTCAGGAGATGTTGCAGGGTCAATTCATGGTCGGCCGACACCAGGCGAACGCCTGCGCCTCGCGGATCATTGGGGAGATTCCACATCGCGACGCGCGGGTTCTTGAACTCGGGAAGGAACTTCGAAACCGGATCGCTCAGGATCAGCTTTCCCTCTTCCATCAGCAGCAAGACAGCGACAGCCGTGACCGGCTTGGTCATTGAGGCAAGGCGGAACAGCGTGTCCGTTCGCATCGGGGTGTCCGTGTCGAAGCCGGTCGTGCCGAATGCCTGAAAGTGGACGACCTTGCCGCGACGGGCGACCAGCGTCACAGCGCCCGCCAGGTCCTTCTGCGCGACGTGACCGTTGATCAGTGGCTCGATGTGACGGAGACGCTCTGAGGCAAACCCCGCGTCCTCAGGCTTCGACACGGTCACCGGCCCCGCCAAGACTCGTAACCCGAGAAGTCCGCACGCCAACAGCACCCCGAGCGCACGCTGAGTCCTGCTCATCGTTGTTCCTCGCTCTCATCCATTTCGCCTTCACTCACGCACTGGCAGACTTTCAGTATGCCGACCGGTGCAGTCCACCGGTCCGGCGTCGCCCGCAGAATAGCACCGCAGTCAGCCCGCAACTCAGTCGGGCTCAAGTGCTGCACGACTCTGCTGTTACATCGATTCTGTTGCCGTGGAGTCGGCCTGATAGACCGGTCGGCATCGCTCAACGTTCGGGGCATTCGTGGATGCGGGATAGCGCGGCGGCGTCACCGATCCACGATGATGCCGAGCTCGACGTAGCGCGGCCGCACCGATTCGCGGAAGGCCGGGAGCTGCCGCCAGAACCACAACGCCATCAGCAGGCAAGTGCCGCCGCTGAGCGCGTAGGTGGCTTCCACGCCAATCCTCGACGCCATCGCTCCGCCGAGCAGGCTGCCGAGCGGCCCCGACCCGGCGAGCGCGATCGTGTAGAACGACATCACGCGTCCGCGCTTGTCGTCATCCACGATGGTCTGCACGATGGTGTTGGTGGCCACGACCTGATACATCAGCCCGTAGCCGGTGACCGTCATCAGCGCCATCGAGAGCCACAGCCACGGCGACTGGCCCAGCAGCACGCAGCCGATGCCGAAGGCGCCAACCGCGTAGCTCATGAGGCGCGCCAGGCCGAGGACGGTCGTGCGCAGCACCAGCCGCACCGCGCAGGCGAGGGCGCCGACGCCGGTGGCCGCCATCAACAGGCCCAGCGTGTTGGCGCCGCCGCCCAGGGTGCGCCCGGCAAGCACCGGCATCAGCACCGAATACGGCGCGCTCAGCACGCCGATGGCGGCCAGGAAGATGAACAGGTTGCGGATCGGCGTGTAGTGGACGATGTAGCGCCAGCCCTCGGTCAGCTCGTGCCACACGCGGCGCTCGGTGCGCGGACGCTGGTCCGGCGTCAGGCGCATCAACAACAATCCCCAGATGACGGCGATGTAGCTGAGGCCATCGATGAGGAAGCAGTAGCCTTCGCCCACCGCTGCCACCAGCACCGCCGGCAATGGCGGGCCCGACCAGGCGCGCGCTGTTGAAGTTCGACGAGTTGAGGGCGATGGCGTTGCCGAGGTCGGCGCGGTCGTCGATCATCCGCACCACGAACGCCTGGCGCGTCGGGATCTCGACCGCGCTGACGACGCCCTGGAAGAGCGCCAGGCCGATGATCCACGGGATCGTGATGTGGTCGCTGAGGGTCAGGGCGGCCATCGCCAGTGACTGTGCCATCGCCAGCACCTGCACGACGATGAGCACCTTGTGCCGGTCCCACCGATCGACCCACACGCCGGCCAGCGGCGGCAGGATGAGTGAGGGCGCCTGGCTCGCAAACGCCACGACGCCGAGCAGGAACTCCGAGTCGGTCAGGCGGTAGACCAGCCACGACGTGGCCAGCCGCGTCATCCACGAGCCGATGAGCGAGATGCCCTGGCCGATGAAGAAGAGGCGGTAGTTGCGCGACCGCAGCGCCCGAAACGGCGAGGACACTACGGGCGCGTCGGCGCCAGCACCTCGTGCAGCGCCTGGAGCAGGGCCGCCGCCGTGAACGGCTTGGCCAGGAACGTCGTGCCCTCCGGCCCGGCGGCGCGCGCCACCGCTTCGTTGGCGCTGATGCCACTCACCGCGATGACCCGCACGGCCGGATTCAGCTGCTGCAGCGCCCGCAGCAGCTCGTCGCCGCCGAGCACCGGCATCATCATGTCGGTGACCACCACGGCGATCTCCGAGCGGTGCTGCTCGTACTGCGCCAGCGCATCGGCGCCGTTGACCGCGACCAGCACGCGGTAGCCGGCGGTGTCGAGCACGTGCCGGGTCAGCGTCCGGATCTCGGGCTCGTCGTCGACGACCAGCACGGTTTCGCCGTGGCCGCGCGGCAGGGGCTGCTCGATCGCGGGCGCGGCGGCGGTCGGCGTGCTGCCGGGGGCCGGCAGGTAGACGCGGAAGCGCGTGCCCCGCCCGGGCTCGCTGTAGACCCGAATCTGCCCGCCGTGTTTCCTCACGATGGTGAGCGACGTCGACAGACCGAGACCGGTGCCCTTGCCAGGCGCCTTGGTGGTGAAGAACGGGTCGAAGATCCGTTCGAGCGCGTCTTGCGGGATGCCTTCGCCGGTGTCTTCGACCTGCAGCACCACGTAGGTGCCGGCCGCCATGTCGCCCAGC
This sequence comes from uncultured Acidobacteriota bacterium, assembly GCA_963779175.1. GTDB lineage: Bacteria > Acidobacteriota > Vicinamibacteria > Vicinamibacterales > UBA2999 > CADEFD01. The sequence goes on along the minus strand of CAVZXA010000010.1, from coordinate 86,828 downwards.
AGCGGCTCGCCCAGGGCCGGCAGCGCCATCGAATCGGCCGAGATCGCGAGACGGCCGCCGTCGGGCATGGCATCGCGCGCGTTCACGCACAGGTTGAGCAGCACCTGCTGGAACTGGGTGGCATCGCCGACCAGGGCCGGCACCGCCGGCGCGACGCGGGTGAGGACTTCGATGTTCTTGGGCAGGGTGTCGCGGGCGATGCGGGCCACGCCGTCCACCAGCGCCTGCACCTGCACCTCGCCGCGGCGGCCTTCCTGTCCACGCGCGAACGACAGCACCTGGCCCACCATCTCGGCGCCGCGCCGGGCGCTGTCGCCGATCTGCCCCAGCAGATACCTGGTGTCGTCGTCGGTGGCCTGGGCGCGCAGGATCTCGTTGGCCAGCATGATCGGGGTGAGCACGTTGTTGAGGTCGTGGGCGATGCCGCCGGCGAGCGTGCCGATGCTTTCGAGCCGCTGGGCGCGGTAGAACTGCTGCTCGAGTTGCCGGCGCTCGGTCATGTCGGTGTCGATGGTGAGGATGCTCAGCGGCGCGCCGTCGGCGTCGCGCACGAGCGTCCACCGGCTCTGGGCCACGACGCGCCGCCCGTCACGGGCCACCGGCTGCAGCTCGCCCAGCCACGCACCGTGCTGCTCGACGGCCGCCAGCGCCGCGTCGACACCGCTGCGGTCGGCGGCGTAGAGGAGATCGGTGACCGCGCGGCCGGCCACCTCGCGCGCCGGCCAGCCGTAGAGGCGCTCGGCGCTGCGGTTCCAGTAGGTGATGCGGCGGTCGAGATCGCTGACCACGATGGCGTCCTGGGCCTCGTCGAGCAACCACGCCTGCTCGAGCAGCCGGCGGTTGACGCGTTGCTGGCGGGCCAGCAGCACCATGCCCGACGCGCACACCACGCCGATGGCCACGCTGAGCAGCGTCGCCAGCAGCCGGTACGAGCGCGCGCGTGCGGTGGCCGGCGTCAGGGCGGCGGCCTCCGACGTGCCGACCGTTGCGATGACCGGATAGTCGGCCAGCTTGCGGTAGCTGAAGACGCGCACGTGGCCATCCACGCCGCCCGGACCGACGTAGCTGCCGATCGGTTGGCGCGCGTATTCCTGCATCAGCTGCGAACCGGCGATGTCTTCGCCGAACGAGGTGGTGTCACCGCGTCGGCGCGCCAGCGTGACGCCGGTCTCGAGCACCTGCGAAACCACGTCCTGGGGCCCGAGGGCGGTCTTCTCGAAGAGCGCCATCAGATAGCTGGGCTCGACCGAGATGACCACCAGTCCGCCGAACGAGCCATCGGACTTGTTGACGCGGCGCGTCAGCGTGATCACCCACTTGCCGCTGATGCGGCCGAGCACCGGGGGACTCACCAGCAGATCCCGGCTGCGGTTCTGCCGGTGGAACTGGAACATCGGCCGGTCGGTGGCGTTGGTGGGCGCGTAGTCGGTATACGCCTCGATCACGTCGCCACGCTCGTCGAGGGCGGCGATGAGCGTGATGCCAGCCTCGCTCGCGAGGGCCGGCGCCACCAGCACCGCAAACGGCACCCGCGGCGGCGGTGTCTCGTACTGGTGCCGCATCAGCACCAGGAACTGGTCGATGCTGCGAATCCGCTGATTGGTCTGCACCTCGAGCGCCAGCGCCAGGTTGTTGTTCTTGCTGGTCTCGGTCGCGATCGCCTCGGCCCGTTCGGTGCGCACGCGCACTGCGATGTCCAGCCAGATACCGGCGATCAGCACGGCGCCGAAAATCGCCAGCGCGACGGCGCCACCGGAGACCGCCTGGGGGCGGCGTCGGGCCGCCAACGGCTGGCCGGCTGACGGCCCATCGTGGCTGGTCATCGGCGTCGTGCCTGCCTGGCCGTCATCGGCATCCTCCCGCGTCATGGTGGCGTCCGCATCAGTCCGGCCGCGCCGAGAGCGCGACGCCGAGCGCATGCCGGAGGCGTTCGACGGTGAAGGGTTTGGACAGGAACACCTGTGGACGGTCGTCGCGAAGGCTGGCCATGACGTGCGCCTCATCGTATCCACTGGTCAGGATGATCGGCAGCGCCGGCGCCAACCGGCGCAGCGCTGCCAGCGTCTCCCAGCCGTCCATGTGCGGCATGGTCAGATCACACACCACGAGGCGGACGTCGTGGCGACGGTCACGGAACAGCTCCACCGCCTCGAGGCCGTCTCTGGCCTCCAGCACGTCGAAGCCGAAGCGGGCCAGCGTCTGGACCAGCACCCGGCGCAGGGGCGCTTCGTCGTCGGCCACCAGCACCGTGCCGCCCATGGTCACGCCGGGCCGGAGCTGGCTGGTCACTACCGGCACCGGCTCGACCGGCTCGCTCGAGAGCGGCAGATACGCGCGGAAGACGCTGCCGCTTTCCTGCCCGCGCCAGCTCTCGACGACCAGACCGCCGCTGTGGGCGTGCAGGATGCCGAGCACCACCGACAGGCCCAGGCCGCGGCCGGTGAACTTGCGGGTGAAGAACGGATCGAAGATCTGTTCGATCTCGTGGGTGTCGATGCCGCAGCCGTGGTCGCGCACTTCGAGGCACGCGTACGGCTGGTCGCGCGGCGTCCAGCCGATCGGGAAGCGGCCCTCGGTCGGGATCTCTTTCGCCGCCACGGCGGTGACGGCGACATGAATCGTCGAGGGCAGGCTGCCCACCGCCTCCCAGGCGTTGGTCACCAGGTTCGTGAACAGCAGGCGCACCTGGTCGGCATTGGCGTTGACGACGCAGCCGGGCACCGGCAGATCGGTGTCGAGCGTGACGTGCCCGGGCATGCTCGCGCGCACCAGCGGCAGGCCGTGTTCGAACGTCGCGGACAGATCGATCGGGTCGTGGTTGCCCGAGCTCTGACCGAGATAGGTGAGCAGCAGGCCGCTCACCGCCGCCGCTTTGTCGGCGGCCAGCAGCGCCTCGGTCAGGCAGCTGGCGGCCCGTGCGGGCACGTCCCTGGCCAGTTCGATGTTGCCAACGACCACCGCCAGCTGGTTGTTGAAGTGATGGGCCACGGCGCCGGCCATGCGGCCGAGACTCTCCGCCTTCTGGGCGTGCTGCAGCTCCCGCTCGAACTGCGCCCGCTCCTCGTCGAGCTGCTTCTCGTCGGTGATGTCGCTCAGCACGGCCCGGCAGACCTCGCTCATGCCGTCGGCGTCGGGCGTGGTCGTCGCCTCGAGGCGCACCCACACAACCGTGTCGTCGGCGCGGCGCATCCGCAGTTCGACCACCTGGGGAATGCCCGTGGCGAAGAGGCGACGACGGCGCAGGTAGAACGTGTCCTGATCGTCAGCCGTGACATAGCGGGTGATCGCCTCGTCTACCAGCGCCCCGCGCTCCACGCCCAGCAGCCGCGCCGCCGTCAGGTTGGCCTCGAGGATGCGGTTGCCGGGCCCGAGGGTCACGTAGCCCACTGGCGCCACGTCGTACAGATCGAAGTAGCGGGCCCGCGCGGCTTCGAGGGCCGTCTCGACCCGCCGCAACTCCTCGTTCTGAATCTCCAGCTCGATCTGGTGCACCTGCAGGTCGTGCATCAGGCGGGCCTCTTCGCGCGACAACACGCCGATGAGCGCGGGGTCGGTGGCCATCCGCCCCGCCAGCAGCTCCGCGCGCCGCCTGAGGTCGTCGTTCATGGCTGCGTGGCACCCGCCGCGCGTTCGGTCGTGGCGATCGCATACGGCTCGCCGGACGCCGTGACCAGGACGGCGGCCGTGAGCCACACGTCGAGCACCCGGCCGTCGCGCGCGAGCCGGCGGGCAGCGTAGGGCTCGAGTCCGCTGCCGCTGGCCATGCTCTGGACCCTCGCCACTGCGAGGTCGCGATCCGGCTCCGGCACCAGGGCGCGGATGTTCATCGCGAGCGCCTCGGCTTCCGGCCAGCCGTAGCTGCGCTCGGCGGCGGGATTGAATGCCAGGATGCGGCCGTCGAGTCCCTGCACCAGGATGGCATCGCGCGAGTCGCGCACCACCACCGCCAGCCGCCGCAGCGTCTCGGATTCCTGCAGCACCGCCCGCGCCGTCTTCATGTCGGTGATGTCGGTGAAGGTGATGACGGCGCCTTCGATCACGTTCTCGAGGGTGCGATACGGGCGGATGCGCAGCAGGAACCACGCGCCCGACCGCGCCTGCACTTCGATCTCGCGCGGTGTCAGCACATCGAGCACGCCCTGGATGTCGGCGACCAGGCTGTCGTAGCCGACCAGATTCGACGCCAGGTGGCCCACCGGGCGGCCGAGGTCGCTCTGAATCAGCGGCATCACCTGTGTGATGGCGGGCGTGAAGCGTTGGATGCGCAACGCATGATCGACGAACACCGTGCCCATGCCGGTGCTGGCCAGCAGGTTGTTGAGGTCGTTGTTGGCACGCGACAGGTCGGCCATCCGGGTCTGCAGTTCGGTGTTGACCGTGGCCAGTTCCTCGTTGATCGACTGCAGCTCCTCCTTCGAGGTCTCGAGTTCTTCGTTGGCCGACTGCAGTTCTTCGTTGACCGACTGCATCTCTTCGTTCGCGGCCTTCAGCTCCTCGTTGGAGGTGGCCAGTTCCTCGTTGCTGCTGCGCAGGTAGGCTTCCTTGGCGCGCAGCTCCTCGGTCAGCGCTTCGACGCGCGCGTCGGCCGGGCCGGAGGTCTCGGGACCACCGCCGGCGCCCTCGCCTGGCGGCGGCGCGCCCGGCGTGGGTTCCCAAGGCGTGATGTCGTCGAGGATGACCACGAACAACCAGGAGTCGTCGCTCCTGGTGCCCGCCTCGGCCGGGCGCACGGTCAGGTTGACCCGGCTGAGGCCGCTCTGGGTCTTGATCACGAGGCCCGGGCGGTGCACCACGGCCTTCTGGGCCGCCGCCTCCTGCAGCGCGGCGTTGAGTTCGCGGCGCAGCCCGTCACGCGCCATGGTGAGGATGTTCATCGCCGCATCGCCGGGCGGCAGTTCCAGGTAAGCGCCGGTCCGGCCATGCAGGTAGAGCAGGTCGCCGCGCTGGTTGACGAGCGCCCCGGCCGGCCCCTGCTTGAGCAGCGCCTGCTCGGTCAGGTCGCGGCGCCGATCGGGTGAGGCGTCACGGGTCGAGGCGCCGGGCGGTGGGCTGCGGTGGCGCCGCGCCGGCGGCAGCATGCTGGGCATCAACGGGCGCAGCGCGCTGGCGTCGACGTCGCGACGGCGGAACAGCCGGGCGCCGCGGTCGAGGCGCGAGAACAGATCGCCGAAGTCGCCCACGGCCTCGGCCGAGCCGAGAAACAGCACGCCGTCGGGATTGAGCGCGTAGTGGAACAGCGGGATGAGCCGCTCGTGCAGCTCCGGTCCCATGTAGATGAGCAGGTTGCGGCAGCTGATGAGATCGACGTGCGAGAACGGCGGATCCTTGACGACGTCCTGCTCCGAGAAGACCAGCGAGTCGCGCAGCGAGCGCTGCACGCGGTAGGAGCCGTCGGCCGGATTCAGCACGAAGAAGCGCGCCAGGCGCTCGGCCGACACATCGGCGGCGATGTTGGCCGGATAGACGCCGGCCCGGGCGATCTCGATGGCGCGGCGATCGATGTCGGTGGCGAAGCACTGCAGGCGGATGTTGCGCGGTCGCGCCTCGATGTGCTCGTGCAGCAGCATCGCGATCGAATACGCCTCTTCGCCGGTGGAACATCCCGCCGTCCACACCCGCAGCGTGGTGCCGGCCGGCGCCTCGTCGACCAGGCGCGCGATGACCAGTTCGTCGAGCGTCGCAAAGGCCTCGGGGTCGCGGAAGAAGCTGGTGACCCCGATGAGCAGGTCGGCGAAGAGGGCGTCGGCCTCGCGCGGCGTGTCCTGCATGTAGCGCGCGTAGTGGGCCAGGCTGGCGACGCGGTGCACCGCCATGCGGCGCTCGATCCGGCGCAGCACCGTGTTCTGCTTGTAGAGCGAGAAGTCGTGGCCGGTCTGCGCGCGCAGCAGCACCAGCACCTTGGTCAGCGCGGCGGCGTCGGCCGGCAGCGGCGCCGGCGCCGCGCCGGCGGCCACACCGTTTCTGGCCGCAAACGCCATGAGCGGGGCGGGCATCTCGGCCGGCGCCAGCACGAAGTCCACGAGCCCGGTCGCGATGACGCTGCGCGGCATGCCGTCGAACCCGGTCGTCTCCGGGGTCTGCGCCATCATCATGCCGCCTTCGCCCTTGATGGCGCGGGCGCCGAGCGTGCCGTCACTGCCGGTGCCCGAGAGCACGATGCCGATGGCGCGCTCACGCTGATCCTGCGCCAGCGACCTGAAGAAGAAATCGATCGGCAGGCGCAGCCCGCGCGGTGCCGAGGGCTCGAGCAGCTGCAGCGCGCCGTGCATCACCGCCAGGTCGCGGTTGGGCGGGATGATGTAGACGTGGTTGGCGACCACACGCATGCCGTCGGCCGCTTCGACCACCGGCATCGGGGTGTGGCGTTGCACGAGCTCGACCAGGGCACTGTCGTGGTCGGGCGCCAGGTGCTGCACGAGCACGAACGCCAGGCCGGGCTCGGGGTGCACCGACATCGCCTCGAAGAAGGCTTCGAAGGCCGCCAGCCCGCCGGCGGAGGCCCCGATGCCGACAATGGCCACCCCCGTGTGGCTCTCTTGACGTGGCTCCGGCGGCGGGCTCGCATCGCTCGCCGGATCGTCGCGCGGCTCCTGCGTGGCAGGGATGCTCACTTGGGCCTCGAGGCTGTGACGGTCGGGGTCACGCCGCAGCGTACCAGAATCGCGTCAGCTGCGCGGCCGTGGTCTGTGCGATTCTTGCACAGCGTCACGCCGGCCGCCACGGCTACCATAGGGGATGATCGATATCCAGCACTTCAGGCGCCGTCTTCTCGAGTTGGAGCAGAGCGCCCTGGCCCGCACCGGTCGCGCGATGGACGCCGCCGGGCTCGGACCGGACGCTGTGCGAGACACCGGCGACGCCAGCCAGTCCACGGCCGCCGCGAGCGAGCAGTTCGCCGAAGCCGAACTCAGTGCCGGGACGCTGGGCGAAATCCGCGCCGCTCTCGGCCGCCTCGATGCCGGCACCTTCGGCGCCTGCCTCGTGGACGGGGCGCCGATTGAAGCCGCGCGACTCGAGGCCGTGCCATGGGCGGCCCTGTGCCTGACCCACGCGGAGGCGGCCGAAGCAGCCGCGTCCGACTCCCTGCCGACGCTCTAGCGCCGCCGCGCTACCAGATCTTCACGCGCTCATCGGGCGGACGGTACATCTTGTCGCCTGGCTTCACGTCCCAGGCGTCGTAGAACGCCTGCAGGTTGGTGAGCGGCACCAGCGCCCGGTAGTCGCCCGGCGAGTGCGGGTCGGTCAGCAGGCGCTGGCGCAGGGCGTCTTCGCGCATCCGCGTGCGCCACACCTGCGCCCAGCCCAGGAAGAAGCGCTGGTCGCCGGTGAAGCCCTCGATGACCGGCGCCGGTTGGCCGCCGAGCGACAGGCGATAGGCGCGAAACGCCACGGCCAGCCCGCTCAGGTCGCCGATGTTCTCGCCCAGCGTCAGCTTGCCGTTGATGCGCATGCCCTCGATCGGCATGTAGGTCTCGTACTGCGCGGCCAGCTTGCCCGTGCGCTCCTGGAACGCCTTCAGGTCGGCCTCGGTGAACCAGTTGCGCAGGTTGCCGTCGCCATCCGACTTGCTGCCCTGGTCGTCGAAGCCGTGGCTGATCTCGTGGCCGATCACGGCGCCGATGGCGCCGTAGTTCACGGCGTCGTCGGCATCCACGTTGAAGAACGGCGGCTGCAGGATGGCGGCCGGGAACACGATCTCGTTGTTGGCGGAGTTGTAGTACGCGTTCACCGTCTGCGGCGTCATGCCCCAGCGCGTGCGGTCCACGGGCTGGCCGAGGCGCGTGACCATGTCGTCGTAGGAAAACGCGAAGGCTCGTTTCGCGTTGCCGACCGCGTCGTCCTTCTTGACGGTCACCGACGAGAAGTCGCGCCACTTGTCGGGGTAGGCGATCTTCACGCTGAACTTCGCCAGCTTCGCCTGCGCCTGCGCTTTGGTCTCCGCGCCCATCCACTCGAGCTCGTCGATGCCGACCTTGAACGCCGCCAGCAGGTTCTTCACGAGCTGGTCCATCCGGGCCTTGGCTTCCGGCTTGAAGTAGCGCTCGACGTAGAGCTTGCCGAGCGCTTCGCCGAGGGCCCCTTCCACCTCGTCGACGCCGCGCTTGGGCCGCGCCCGCATCTCCTGCTGACCCGACAACGTCTTGCCGCGGAACTCGAACTGGGCCTGGCCGAAGGCCTCCGGTAGTTCGTCGGTATAGGTGGCGAGCACCTTCAACACCAGCATCTCTTTCCAGGTGGAGAGTGGCGTGTCGCGCAGCAGCCCGTCGAGCGCCTTCAGATAGTCGGGCTGACGCACCACGACGTGTGTGGCCTTGTCGAGTCCGGCGGCGCGGAAGTAGGCCGGCCAGTTGAACGACGGCGTCAAGGCGCCGAGTTCCGCCACCGTCATCTTGTTGTAGGTGGCGTCGCGATCGCGGTTTCTGGCGCGGTCCCAGTGGTGCTCGGCGATCTTCGTCTCGAGCGCCAGGATGCGACCAGCGGCGCCGGCCGGATCGGGCTGCTTCGCCAAGGTCAGCATGGTGGTGAGGTAGCGCACGTAGGCGGCGCGCGTGGCCTCGAACTTCTCGTCCTTCCGCAGGTAGTAGTCGCGGTCGGGCATGCCGAGGCCGGCCTGGTTCACCGACACGATGTAGGTATCCGACTGCTTCTGGTCCTGGCCGACGAAGGCGCCAAAGGGCCCGCCGACGCCGACGCGCGCCATGCGGCCGAAGAGGCCGGGGAGATCGGCGGGCATCGTGAGGGCGGCAATCGACTTCAGCTCGTTGCCGAGCGGCTCGGTGCCGAGCGCCTCGATGCGCGCGGTGTCCATGAACGCGAGGTAGAGGTCCGCCACCTGCTGCGCGGTGGAACCGGGCGCCTGCGGGGTCCGGGCGACGCTGTCGATGATCTCCTTGAGCGCCGCGTCGCTCTTGTCGGCCAGCTCCACGAACGATCCCCACGTGGAGCGGTCGGGCGGGATCTCGGTGTTCTTGATCCACGTGCCGTTGACGAAGCGGTTGAAGTCGTCCTGCGGACGCACCGAGCGATCGAAGGTCGCCAGATCCACGCCGAGCGCGCGGGGCGACTGTTGCGCGGTAACGGCGACGCCGCACGCGGCGAGGACGACGAGAGCCGCGACGAGCACGCGGGCGGCAGGCATCCGGGTCGGGCTGGTCATGGGCGGACCTCGTCGGGTCGCGCGGCCGGGATCGGCCGGAGCCCGCAGAATACCATCGCCGTCGAGCCGGAGCGGCCCGGGCGAGGAGCCTGCGGGGACGAGCGCCGGGCCCCCTGCCCCCGTATAATCAGATGTTCCGCGGTTCCGCAGGAGAGTGCACGTGAACGACCAGGAAGAAGATTTCGCCGCGATGTTCGAGGCGTCGGTCAAGACCGCCAGGCAGTTCGATCGCGGTCAGATGGTCGAAGGCACCATCGTGTCACTCGGCGCCAGGGTGGCGCTGGTCAGCATCGGCGGCAAGAGCGAGGCCCAGATCGAGCTGGCCGAGTTGAAAGATGCCGAGGGCGACGTCGAGTTCGCGGTCGGCGACCGCCTGCAGGCGATGGTCGTCGCCACCGCCGGCGGCGTCCTGTTGTCGCGCAAGGGCGTGCGCAACGCCGCTACGCAGCGTGAACTCGAAGACGCCTTCCAGGCCGGCCTTGCCGTCGAAGGCAAGGTCGAGAAGGAGGTCAAGGGCGGCTACGAGGTGCGCATCGCCCGCGAACGCGCCTTCTGCCCGTTCTCGCAGATCGACATCGTGCGCACGGCCGATCCGGCCGTGCACGTCGGCCAGGTCTACGCCTTCCGCATCATCGAATACAAAGACGGCGGCAAGAACCTGGTCGTGTCGCGCCGCAAGCAGCTCGAAGAAGAGCAGCGCGCCAATGCCGACGCGGTACGCTCGTCGATCGTGGCCGGCGCCGTGCTCACGGGCCGTGTGGCCTCGGTGCTCGACTTCGGCGCCTTCGTGGACCTCGGCGGCGGCATCCAGGGCCTGCTGCACGTCTCCGAGATGGGCTGGTCGCGCGTCTCGGCCAACGAAGTGGCAGCGCCCGGCGACCAGATCACGGTGAAGGTGCTGCGTGTGGACGAGGCCAGCGGCAAGATCTCGCTCGGCCTCAAGCAACTCCAGAACGATCCGTGGGTGCACGTGGCCGAAGGCTACGCCGTGGGCCAGGTGCGCGCCGGCAAGGTGACGCGGGTGGCCGACTTCGGCGCCTTCGTCGAACTCGAGCCCGGCATCGAAGCGCTGGCGCACGTCTCCACGTTCCCGCCCACCGGCCGCGCCGGTGGCTGGGCGAAGACGATTGCGCCGGGCACCACGGCCGCCTTCGAGATCCTCACCATCGACCCGGCGCAGAAGCGCATCGGCGTCGCCATGGTGGAAGAAGGATCGTCGCGTGCCGAAGGCGCCATGTCGGCGCAGGCCGGCATCGTGCCGGGGGCGATCGTCGTCGGCAAGGTCGAGAAGCACGAGAAGTTCGGCGTGTTCGTGTTCCTGGCGCCGGGGAAGACCGGCCTCATCCCGTTCTCGGAAACCGGCGTCGACCGCGACCAGGACATGCTCAAGGCGTTTCCGCCCGGCAGTGACGTCGAGGTCGTGGTGCTCGAGGTGGATTCGGCCGGCCGCCGCATTCGTCTCAGCCGCAAGGCCGTGGCCGAACAGCGCGAGAAGGCGGAGCTGCGCGAGTACGCGCAGCGACCCGATGCGGCGCCGTCGGCGTCGCTCGGCTCGCTGGCCGACAAGCTGCGCGGCGCACTCGGCACGCGCTAGTCGGCGCGCGTCGGCGGGCTCAGAATCCCCACGTACCAGGCCCAGCCGTTTTTCGGGCTGCCCTGGTCGCCGCCGTCGTCGAGGTGTTCGGTGACGGTGAGGCGCGTGAGGTACTTCAGGCTCTTGTAGCCCACCTGGCGCTCCACCCGTAGCCGCACCGGCGCGCCGTGGGGCACCGGCAGATCCCGGCCGTTCATCCCGTAGGCGAGCAGCGTCTGCGGATGCAGGGCGTCGAGCAGGTCGATGCTGTCGGCCAGGCCATCCACCGAGTAGAGGCTGACGAAGCGGGCCGCCGGCTGCAGTCCCACGGCGTCGAGCAGGCGGCTGAGCGGCACGCCGGTCCACTCGCCGATCGCCGTCCAGCCTTCTTCGCAGACGTGGCGCGTGATCTGCGTGCGCGACGGCAGCGCCTTGAGCGCGGTTAGCGAGAACGAACCGGGTCGTGCCACCAGTCCGTCAACGGCCAGACGCCAGCCGGCGAAGCCCTCGCGCTGCCATTGCCGGTAGGTCTCGTTGCCGCGCGGGCTGTCCGGGTCACCGGGGTCGGTCGTGCCCACGGCGGGGAACGACGAGATGTCGTGATGGCTGTATTCCTTCACCAGTGACTCGCCGGGCAGCAGCGCCCGATGCGCGCGATAGGTGAGGTTGTCGCCGAGCCGCAGCAGGCTGCCGTAGGTCGGCGGCACCGGCCGCGAACACCCCGGCAACAGCAGCGCGCCCGCCGAGGCGAGGCCGGCGGCCAGCCACTGGCGGCGGGCGATGAGACGCGGACCGGTCATGCCGGGCCTCCGATCGTCATGGCGCGCAACTGGCGGCGGAATCCCGACAGCACCACCATCGCCACGTGCGCGCCCACGAACAGCATCAGGCCGAGGAAGGCGACGAAATGAATGGTGCGCGCCGACTGATGGCCGCCAAACGTCGCCAGCAGGATCGGGAAGGCCGCGGCGATGGCCGGCGACATCGTCAGCCCGGTGAGGGCCGTGAGCGGCAGCATCACGAAGACCACGGCGAGGTAGGCGAGACGCTGCAGCAGTCCGTAGTCGGGACCACCAGTGGCCGGGGCGATACGCAGCCCCAGATGATCGGCGATTTCAGACCGCGCGTGCGCCAGCGTGCGCTGCGCAGCCGGCGGCACCAGATGACGGCCGATATGTCCACCGAGCACGCCGATGAGCAGGTAGAGGAGGCCCGTCACCACCAGCGCCCAGCCGGCGAGGAAGTGCAGGCTGCGGCCCCAGCCGTTCTGGTTGAAGATCTCGAACGTGCGGCTGGCCGAGACGGCCGAAGCGTCGCCGGCAAAGAACGCCGCCGGCGCCGTCCAGCCGCCGTGGCGGTGATTGCGGCTTATCGGCAACTCGACCAGCGCCGGCGTCAGGTCGTTGCCCACCTCGCCCCAGTACAGCCGCGGATGCACCATCAGGATCTCGACGCCGGTGAAGGCGAGGGCGGCCACGCTGAGGGTGACGATCCAGTGCGAGACGCGCACCCAGCGGGCGTGCCCGAGCGGGCGTGACGGCGATTGCATGTGGCGCTATTTTCCCGGCCGGCGCTTCAGCGCGTCCTGCACGGCTTTGTTGCCAGAGGCCATGCGTCCGGTGTTGTACGGTTCCTTGCGCGGGTCCACGCCGGCATCGATGAGTGCGGTGACCACATCGGCACGGCCGGCGAGGATGGCGGCCTTCATCGCGGTGTTGCCCGAAGTGTCGGTGCCGACCACCGGCACGCCGGCGGCGATGAACCGGCGGATCACGGCGATCGGGCACTTGTGCGCGCCGATCATCAGGGCATTGCTCTTGTTGACGTTGACGCCGGTGACGTCGGCTTTGGCGGCGACCAGTTGCTCGACCAGCGACTGCTGCAGGGCGGGGTCGCGATCGTCGCAGCTGTCGGCCAGCGACATGAGCGGGGTGTAGCTGGCGCCGTTGCTGAGCTGCCGCACGTTGGCGCCGGCGGCGATGGCCACCGCCAGCCGCTGCGGCTGGCGCCGGTTGATGGCATCCCAGAAATGGTCGTCGGGCGTGGAGATCGGTGCCGGGTCGCGCCAGCAGGGCGGTGGCCTCGGCGCGGCTGCGGGCCGGGTACGGCCCCACGGCCGTCCAGTCCACGGCGGTGGCTGGCGGCGGCGTCGCGGTGGGCGTCGCGGTCGTGGCCGCGCGGCCCTCGAGCAGGGCGCGCGAGGCCGGGTCGCCGCCGAATTCCTTGAGCAGCGGCGCGCGCCACTTCGTGAGGTCGAAACCGGCGTCGAGCACGATCCGCGCGACTTCCTCGCGCGCTTCGTGCGAGTTGAGCGCGTGGTGCATCACGGTGTAGCCCTTGGCGTCCACCACCGACAGGTTGGGCTTCCTCGCGAGCATGGCCTTCAGCACCGCCGGACACGACACCGCCTCCATCAGCGGCGTGGACTTGTCGCCGTCGGGCGCCGGCACATTCGGATTGGCGCCGGCCTGGATGAGCACCGCCGTCGTGTCGCCAGCCACCGCATTGCCGACACAGGACCGCGTCACCAGCGTGAGCGGTGACAGGCCACCGGGATCGGCCGGCCGATCCAGCGGCAGCTTCAAGGCGACATAGGCGCGCATGACGTCCGCCGCGCGCGGGTCGTCGCCCGACAGAAACACCAGCAGCGAGTTGGCCTCAGGAGTGATGCCCACGCTCTTGAGCCACGTCCGGGCCTCATCGGCGGACTTGAACTGCCGGCCTTGACCGAAGGCGAGGCCGGCGGTCACCAGGACGACGCAGGCGGCGAACATCGCGCGGCGCAATCGTGCGGTCATATCAGCTCCTCCGGTGCACCTGGCGGCGGCTACTTCGACGCGGCGACGGCGAGCGGCACGGTGGCCACCGTCGTGTCCCACGCGATCGAGAGCGTGGCGCCGGCCGCCGAGACGTTGACGAAGGAGATCGTGAGCTGATCGACCGACGGGCCCGACGTGGTCACGCTCATCGGCGCGCGCAGCACGTCGAAGGCGCGGTCGTAGTTGTAGGCGCCGTAGAGCTTCACCTTCTCGTTCGGATCGTAGGTGGCCTGGCGCGGCTGGGTATTGAGCACGAACGTCCACGCGCCGGGCTTCAGATCCACGAAGACGTTGTAGACGCCGGGCGGCACGGTAGCCGCGCCGATGCGCAGGGGCGTCTGCGTCGTGAGCAGCGTGGTGTCGTTGGCGCCCACCCGCCAGATCGTGGCGTCGCCGTTGACGAACGTGCCGTAGGTCGCGCCGCTTCCGAAGATGTCGGGCCGGCCGCGCAGCAGCGGCCGGCTGTAGTCCACGACCACCCACTTGCCGTCGACGTAACGTGGCCCGCCGGTGGGCGTCTTCTCCCAGCGGCCGCCGAGCTGCACCGACGACTGTCCGAGAGGCGAGGCGGGAAGCTTCACGACAGGGACGCTCTGCGCGAACGAGTCGGCGCCCAGCGCGCAGACCAGGGCAATCATCGGGACGAAACGTGCAGCGGTCATGGCAGGCTCCTCGGGGACGTGCGGATTGTAGCGCCGCCGGCACCCGCGCCGACCGGGCTTTGTGACAAGATCGCCCGGCGCCTGCTGGCGGCCGCGTGCGGCCTGTTGCGGAGATTCCCGATGAAATGTGTTCCGAGTGTCGTGGCGTTGCTGGTAGCCGTCATCGCCGCCCCGGCTGTGGCCGGCCCGGCGTCGGGCACCGTCAAGTCGAAGACCGGTTCCATCGCGCCGAAACACGCCATCGCCTACGTGGTGCGCGACGGACGCAACGCCCGCAACTCCCGCATCGAGCTGCTGCTCACCGACGTCGCCGTGGACGCCGGGCGCCTGCGTGGCGAGCTCGACCCGCACGTGGTCGCCATCAACTTCGAGGAGCTGCGCGATCACGACTACCTGCTGCTGTGGGTCGCGCCCGACGGCACGGTGACGATGAACGCCACCTACTCGAAGACGATGACGCAGTACATCAACGACACCGCCGGCGGCCTCAGGGCCACCTTCACGACCAACACGGCGGCGAAGGTCGAGGGCCGCGTGACGTCGGAGGCGCCGCTCAAGAGCATGGACGGCGATAGCTACAGCATCGACGTCAGGTTCACGGCCGACGTCATCCCGGCCGCAGGCGGCGCGCCGCTCCCCGCGGGCGGGGGCGCTGCCGGCAAGGCGCTCACGTCGTTTCTCGGCGCCGTCAGGAAGAAGCAGTGGCCGGCCATCAAGGCCGGCCTCAGCCCCGCGGGCGCTGCCGATGTTCGACAAGGACTACAACTCGCCGGCCGAAAACGCCGACAGCGCCGCCGACCTCTTCACCGCGTGGCTGCCGATGGACAAGCTGAAGGTCGGCGTCGGCCAGCTGGTCGAGCCAACCGTGGCCGTGCTCGAGGTGGAAGGCGAGCGCTTCGGCAGCCCGTGGATGTCGCTCGTGCGCATGGTGCAGACGGCCGGCGTCTGGCAGTTCGACCAGTCGGCCCAGGCCGGGTCCCTGCGCTGAGCGCGCCTGGCGCGCCGCTGGCCGCTACGCCTCGACCGACTTCTTCATGTCGCTGAGGTCCTTCGTGAGGACCTCTTTGACCTTGCCGGCAATCGCCCAGCTCACCGGCGTGAGCAGCCCCGGTGGCAGGCCGTGGTTCTCGAGCGCGAAGGCGATGCTCACGTTGGTACCCTCGCCATCGGGTGCAAACGTGAAGACCGTGTCGATCTTCGCGCCGCCCTTGTAGTGGGTGATGGTGTAGCTGCGGCCCTGCTCGAACGCCGTCACTTCCATCTCGGCGTCGTCGAGCCGGCCCATCACCTCACGGGTCTCACGCCAGCGCGCGCCGAGCCGGAACCCACCGGTGCTCAGCACCTCGACGTTCTTGATGCCCGAGACCCGCCCGGCGCTCTGGTCGAGGTCGGTGAAGGCCGCAAACACCCGGTCCACGGGCGCTTCGAGCTTGTTGGTCACCGTTACTGTCGTCATCACTCGCCTCGCATTGGCCGAACCGGCCGGTAGCTCCGTGCCGGCGCGACACTCGCGCCAGGCTCAGCAGCTTCGCTGGTAAGCACTGCAAGGCGGGTGCCTGGGGTGCGCGGCCCGCCGGCGGCGATTTGCGCCACATTCCTCGCCCGCCCCTGTGCCATCGCCCGAGAATCCCGCGCCGGGCTGGAAAATCCCGGCGCCGTGGGCGCCGTCGCAGCACTTCTGCAACATTTCTGAGGTGGAATAAGTCGGGACCCTCGACGTGACCACTCCTGCACGCGGCCGGCCGCCGCTCTGGCACAGCAGCTTCTACTGGCGCATCGCGCTGAGCTTCGTCGCGCTGGTCGTGCTGGTGCTGGTGAGCCAGAGCGTGATGCTGAGCTACCTGCTGTCGCGGCAGGACGGCCCGTTTGCTCCCGACAATCCCAACGCCTCGGCGGCGGCCGTGGCGGCTGGTGTCGGGGCGGCGCTCAGCGCCGATCCCGCGGCTGCGGTGGCGCCGCTGCTTCCGGCCGCCACCAGCCGTCAGCGCGCCTATCTGGTGCTGCGCGGCGGCGAGGTCGTCACCAACAGCCGCCAGCCGCTGGACGACGCGCTGCGCCTGCAGGTCGAGGCCGCCCTCGCGGCGCCGTGCCGCGCGTGCCCCAGGGCGGCGCCAGCACCGGCCCGGTCGTGACGGCGCCGGTGCAGGTGAACGGGCAGTTGCGCGGCATGGTGGTCTTCCCGCCGCCGCCGCGCCGCGGGGTCTGGGGCCAGGTGGCGGACCTGCTGTCGCTGCCGGGCACGATCGTGCTGCTCGTGGCCGGCGCCGCCGCCGGCGTCTTCATCTTCGCGCCGGCACGACGGCGCCTGCATGCGCTCGAACGCGCGGCTGAACGCCTGGGCGCCGGCGATCTCGACGCCCGCGCCACCGTGGACGGCCGCGACGAGATCGCCCACCTGGCGTCGGCCTTCAACGCCATGGCCGCGGAGCTGGCCGCGCGCACCACCGCCCTCGAGACCGCGCACCGCCTGCGCCGCCAGATGCTGGCCGATGTCTCACACGAACTGCGCACGCCGCTCACGACGATGGTGGGATACCTCGAGACGCTCGCGATGCCCGAGCTGGCGCTCGACACCGACCGCCGGGCCCGCTACCTCACGACGCTGCAGCGCGAGACCGGACGGATGGCGGCGATGGTCGAAGATCTGCTCGACCTGGCGAAACACGAACACGGCGCCTCAGCGTTTTCGCCGCGCGTCTGTGCGCGTGGAGCGGATCTTCGACACGTGCGCGCGCGCTTCGAGCACCACGCGCGCCAGCGACAGCGTGACACTGGCCGCTCACGTCGCGCCCGAGGCCGATCAGCTCGTTCGCCGATCCCGGCCGCATCGAGCAAGTGGTCAGCAACCTCGTTGCCAACGCCTTGCGGCACACGCCCGCCGGCGGCCGCGTCACGCTCTCCGCGCGGGTTGAGGCCGGCCTCTATCGGATCGCGGTCGACGACACCGGCGAGGGCCTGGCGCCAAAACACGCGGCGCACGTCTTCGAGCGTTTCTACAAGGGCGACGCGGCGCGTACCGGTGGGGCCGGCACCGGCAGCGGTCTCGGGCTGACCATCGTGAAGGCGATCGTCGAGCGGCACGGCGGCACGATCGCGGTCGAGAGCCGTCCGGGCCGCACGGTCTTCACCGCGACGCTGCCGCACGGGCTCGGCGGCAACGCCGGCCCGGCTCAGTCGTCCACGTCCGCGAACTTGTAGCCGACGCCCCAGGCCGTCAGCAGCAGCTCCGGATCGCGGCATCCTGCTCGATCTTGCGCCGCAGGCGGCTGACCACTGCGTCCACGGTGCGCTCGGTGACGTAGGTGTCTTCCTGCCACACCTGACGCAGCAGCGCCGCGCGGCTGAAGACGATGCCGCGGCGGGCCGCCAGCAGGTGCAGCAGATCGAACTCCTGCCTCGTCAGGTCCACGGCCTCGCCGCGCACGGTCGCCTGACGGCGATCGCGGTCGAGCACCAGCGCCCCGGCTCGCAGCTGTGTCGGTCGCCGGCGGGTCAGCATCGGCACGGTGCTTGTGTCGGCGGTCACCGCCTGCACGCGGGCCATCAGCTCGCGCACGCCGAACGGCTTGGTCATGTAGTCGTCGGCACCGCTTTCAAGACCGAGCACGGTGTCGGCCTCGCCGTCGCGGGCGGTCACCATGAGCACCGGGGTGGCCATGTTCGGGCCCTCCGTGCGGATGGCGCGGCAGACGCCGATGCCGTCGAGGCCCGGCAACATCACGTCGAGCAGGATCAGATCGAAACGCGTCACGCGCAGCTGGTCGAGGGCGCGCCGGCCGTCCCCTTCCTCCGCCACCTCGAATCCGCCCAGATCGAGATGGAACCGCGCCAGTTCGCGGATCGCCTCGTCGTCTTCCACGATGAGGGCCCGGCGGCGCGGCTGGTCCGGTGCCATCGCCCGATTCTAGCCGTCCTGTCCGCAGTCTTTTCGTACTCTGCCGAACACTTCTGCAACAACTGGCTGGCAGACTGCGAGATGGAAACAGGCGGCACCGGACGGCCAGCGCCGGGCCTGCCCTCGGGAGAGCGACGACATGACGCAGCACGACGACCACGACGACTTCGGCGGATTGCACCGGATCTCACGGCCACCAGCGCCGTCATGAACAGGCGCCGCCTGCTCGGCTGGGGTCTGCGCCTGGGAGCGGTGGCGGGCGTGCTGCCGCTGGCGGCGTGCGGCGGCGACAGCCCCACGTCGCCGTCGAGCACGAGCACCACGACCACCTCCACGCCGCCGACGTCGAGCGGCACCTGCAGCCGCGTGCCGGAAGAGACCGCCGGGCCGTATCCCGGCGACGGCTCGAACGGCCCGACCGTGCTCAGCGCGAGCGGTGTGGTGCGCTCCGACATCCGGAGCAGCTTCGCGGGCCTGTCGGGCACGGCCGACGGCGTGCCGCTGACGCTGTGCTGACGATCGTGTCGAGCGCGACGTGTGCGCCGCTGGCGGGACGCGCCGTGTATCTGTGGCACTGCGATCGGCCGGGCCGCTATTCGCTCTACACCGCGGGTGTCACCAACCAGAACTACCTGCGCGGCGTGCAGGAGGCCGATGCCAACGGCCGGGTCACCTTCACGACCATCTTCCCGGGCTGCTATTCAGGGCGCTGGCCGCACATCCACTTCGAGGTGTTCAACACGCTGTCGGCCGCCACCAACGTGGCCAACAAGGTGGCCACCTCGCAGATCGCCCTGCCGAAGCAGGCGTGCGACGAGGCGTATGCGACGACAGGTTACGAGTCGAGCGTGACCAATCTGTCGCGGGTGACACTCGCCAGCGACAACGTCTTCAGCGACGGCAGCGCGCTCGAACTGGCGACGCTGACCGGCAGCGCGGCGGGCGGTTTCACGGCCGCCCTGACTGTGGCGGTGTAGGCGGCTCTCCGTGAGGAAGTCTGGCTGACGAAAGAACTCGGCCGCGCCGCGCCTCCGCGTGGTGTTTTCAGTTGCGATCAAGGGGAGCCGTGGCGAGAATCGGCGTTCGCGCCGGCCCCCGCGGCACGCCGATGCCGACGACCGGATGTGCCTGTGGCCAGGGCCCCGCAGGGATGGCGCGAGGCAGGAGACGCTGCGATGCGACACCGGTTCCCCTTCGTAGTCGGATTCGTCCTCTCGTTGCTCGGGCTGGCCGGGGGCGCTTCGGCGCAGCCCGTGCCGTCGCCCATCATTCAGCGGGTGACGCTGGCGCCCGACACCGGCGTGCTGACCATCACCGGCACCGGTCTCGGCGCTGACCTCATCGTGAGCGTCGAGGGCCAGTCGGTGGCCGTGTTGCCGGGGGCCACCGACACCCAGCTCCAGGTGCAGGCGCCCGAGCCGATGCTGGCCACCCCGGGCACCTACAGGCTCACCGTCGTGGACCCTGCCCGGCGGGTGGGCGATGGGTTCATCGTGGTGAGCACCACCGGAGACATCGCCGTCGCCAGCGCCGCATCGCGGAGCGCCAGCCGATGGTGAGGCCGCCCCTGGGGCCGCCGAAGGACGCAGCCCGCGGGAACCCTCCACTGAGGCTGCCGCCGGGCCGGGGCTGAGAGCCACGCGGAGTGAGTCCGAACCTCGTCGAGGGCGCCTCCAACACGGCCGTGGGCCTCGGCGCGCTCGCCGCGAACACGTCCGGGCTGTTCAACACCGCGACCGGCGTCCAGGCGCTGTATTCAAACACCAGCGCCTCGTTTAACTCCGCCCACGGCGCGTTTGCGCTCTACTCGAACACCATCGGGATCGCCAACACGGCCAGTGGCGCGGACGCGCTCTTCTCCAATACCACGGCCAGCTTCAACACGGCCAGCGGCGACCGCGCCCTCCGGTCCAACACGACTGGCTTCAATAACACCGCCACCGGCGCGTCCGCACTCTTCTCCAACACGACTCGGCTTCAATAACACCGCCGCCGGAGTGTCCGCACTCTTCTCCAACACCACGGGCAGCTACAACACCGCCAGCGGCTCCTCGGCGCTCAGCTCAAACAGCTCCGGCTCCGACAACACGGCGAGTGGATTCCAGGCACTCGAATCGAATAATGTCGGGGCGTCGAACACGGCCACCGGGCGCGGATCGCTGAGGTCTAACCAAACGGGTTCCTACAATACCGCCCACGGGACCTATGCGCTGAACGCCAACACGACCGGCGTGGAGAACACGGCCAGCGGCTATGCTGCGCTGTTCAGTAACACCACGGGTTACTTCAACACCGCGACCGGCACCGGCGCGCTTTACGCCAACACCACCGGCCTCTACAACACGGCCAGCGGCCGCGAGGCGATGCGATCCACCACCACGGGCAGCTTCAATGTCGCCACGGGTGCGGCGGCGCTGCATGCCAACGTGTTGGGCAGCGACAACACCGCCACGGGCGTCAGCGCGCTCGAAAGCAGCACCGCATCCTTCAACACGGCCCACGGCACGAACGCCCTTCTCAACACGACGACCGGGGGTTGGAACGTGGGCGTCGGCAGCAAGGCCGGACAGAACGCGACCTCCGGCTCCTACAACGTCTATCTCGGCGCGGAGGTGCAGGGCACCGCGGCCGACGCCAACACCATGCGGCTCGGCCTGCCATACAGCGGTGGCGTCGGGCAGAACCAGACGTTCATCGCCGGCATTCACGGCACGCAGCTGACCGGGCCCGCCGTGCAGGTCTTCATCGACGCCAACGGTCAGCTTGGCACGCTCACGGCGCCGGTCGCAGCAGGGACGGGCACGCTCGCGCCGTCGACGCTCGCGCAGCAGGTGCAGGCCCAGCAGGAGACGATTGCCGACCTGCGGGCGCGGTTGGCGCGGCTGGAGCAGTTGCTGCAGGTGCTGGCGAGCCGCAGGTAGCGGCTCGCCGCCGCGAGCGCTACTTCGCGATGGTCAGACCATCGGCCTTGTGTTCGGCAATCAGCCGGGCGAGCAGCCCCGACGCCTTGATCTCAGCCGCGAAGGCGGTCAGGTAGGCGGCGGCGGCCTTGCGCTCGCGGCGCACCCCCATCGACTGCTGTACCGCCGTGAAGCGCCCGGGCAGCAGGCGGGTGCCGGGCATCTTCTTCACGTCCTCGCGCAGGCGCGGCGTGAGGCCCGCCAGCGCATCGTAGCTGCCGCGTTCGAAGAGCGCGGTCGCGCCGTCGATGCCGTCGGCTTCGACGATCTCGGCCCGGCGGATCGTGCGCGCCAGGTAGAGCGTATAGGCGGCGCGCGCCGCCGAGACGATGCGCACGCCCTCGTGGTCCACGTCGCCGATCGCGCGCAGGGTCGAGTGCTCGGGCACCAGGTAGGTGGCCTCGATCTCGACGTAGGCGGGCGTGAAGGTGATGAGATCGGCCCGGGCCGGCTCCGCCCCGATGAAGGCGACGTCCCACGCCTGCGCCCTGGCGCCGTCCGCGGCCAGGCCGGCATTGGCGTAGCCGACGAACTCCACGGTGGCGCCGGCGCGTTTTGCAAGTTCCCGCGCCAGGTCGGGCGCGACGCCCGCATGCTCGGGCGCGCGCGAGGTCACCAGCAGGAAGTTGCCGTAGTTGAGGGCGGCGCGCAGCGTGCCGTTCGGGGCCAGTTCCGCTCTGGCGGCGTCAGAAAGTGGCGTCATCGTCTGCGTCGCGGTTGCGCGCTCGTCGGGCCACCCCGCCAGCGCCAGCACGGCCACGCCGGCAACGAGCGGCCACGAAGGAACCTTGATCGGGAAGAAAGACATGGAGCGCGGTGGCGTGGACGGGGCGATGATACTCCCGTCGCGGCGGTGGCGGCTTTCACCGCCCGTTTCCGATTTGATCGGCATGACGTCCTTTGGAGCCACTGCCATGACCCGCACGCTGTGTATTGCCGCTGGAATCGTTGTCTTGTCCGTGACCGTCGGGGCGCAGGCGCCCAGGGCCCCTCAGCCGGTGGCCCACGACCATGCAGGGCCGGCCCCGAAGCTCGGGACCGTGCACTTTGCCACCTCCTGCGCGCCGGCGGTGCGCGAGGAGTTCGACCGCGGTGTGGCGCTGCTGCATTCGTTCTGGTTCTCGGCGGCGATCGAGAGCTTCGGCAAGGTGCTGGCCGCCGACCCCTCGTGCCGGATGGCCCATTGGGGCATCGCGATGAGCTGGTGGAGCAATCCGTTCGGCGGCTTCCGCACGCCCCAGGCCGTCAAGACCGGCCAGGCGGCGGTCGAAGCTGCCAAGGCCGTCCCGGGCGGCACGCCGCGCGAACGCGCTTACGTCGCCGCCGTAGACGAGCTCTATCGCGACACCGCCACCCGCGACCAGCGCACGCGCGTGGTGGCTTACGAGAAAGCGATGGAGCAGCTCGTCGCCGCCTATCCCGACGACATCGAAGCCCGCGTCTTCTACGCGCTGGCGCTCGGGCAGTCGGCGTTGCCCACCGACAAGACCTACGCCAATCAGCTCAAGGCCGCCGCGATCCTCGAAGAAGAGTTCGCCCGGCAGCCGGCACATCCCGGCCTCGCGCACTACATCATCCACAGCTTCGACGTGCCGCCGCTGGCCTCACGCGGGCTGAATGCGGCGCGCCGCTACTCGACCATCGCGCCCGACGCCGCGCACGCGCTCCACATGCCGTCGCACACCTTCACGCGCCTCGGCCTGTGGCAGGACTCGATCGACGCCAACCTCGCCTCGGCGGCGGCGGCGCGGCGCGACCACGCGGCAGCCGAAGAACTGCACGCGCTCGACTACCAGATGTACGCGTATCTGCAGACCGGCCAGGACCGAATCGCGCGCAAGACCATCGACCTCGTGCCGGCGCTCACGCCGCAGATCGCCGCCGGTGGCGCCGGCAATGCCGCGCCACCCACCGCCGGCTATTACGCCGCGGCCGCCGTGTCGGCCCGCTACGCGCTCGAACGCGCGGCGTGGGAGGAGGCAGCCGCTCTCGTGCCGTTCGAGGCGCCGTTCGCCTGGGCCACGGCCGTGACGCACTTCGCGCGCGCGCTCGGTGCCGCGAGGCTCGGGCGCGTCGATGCGGCGCGCCAGGACGTCGAGCGGCTGGCGGTGCTGCGCGACACGGTCAAAGCCACCAACGACGCCTATTGGACTGAACAGGTCGAGATCCAGCGACTCGGCGCGGCGGCGTGGGTGGCGCTCGCTGCCGGGCAGCAGGCCGAGGCGCTGACGCTCATGCGCGAGGCGGCAACACGCGAAGACGCCACCGAGAAGGCCGCCGTCACCCCCGGCCCGATCAAGCCCGCGCGCGAGCTGCTGGGCGAGATGCTGCTGCAGGTGAAGCAGCCCGCCGAGGCGCTGACGGCGTTCGAGCAGACGCTCAAGAAGGAGCCGAACCGCTTCCGCGCCGTTTACGGCGCCGCGCAGGCCGCCAAAGCAGCGGGGAAGCGCGCCGAGGCCGCCGCCTACTACGCGCAGCTGGTGACGATCGCGCGCCAGGCCGACACGCCGGCCCGGCCGGAACTGACCGCGGCGCGCGCCGCCGCGCGCTAACGCACGGTGCGGAAGAACGCGCGCACGTCGTCCACGAGCAGTTGCGGCTGCTCCATGGCGGCGAAGTGGCCGCCGCGCGGCATCGCGGTCCAGCGCGTGATGTTGTAGCGGCCCTCGAGCCAGCGCCGCGGCGACCAGATGATCTCGCGCGGGAAGTCGGCGCACGCCGTCGGCACGGTGATGCGGCCGGGCACAGGCGCCGAGGTCGGATGGCGGCTCTCGTAATAGATGCGCGCCGACGAGGCCGCCGTCTCGGTCACCCAGTAGAGCGTGATGTTGGTGAGCAGCTCGTCTTTCGTGAAGATCGACTCGGGGTTGCCGTCGCAGTCGCACCAGGTGCGGAACTTCTCGACGATCCAGGCGGCCAGCGCCACCGGCGAGTCGTTCAGCGCGATGCCGATGGTCTGCGGCTTGGTGCCCTGGATCTGCTGGTAGCCGGTCTCCTCGTTCTGGAACGTCTGACGCGTCTTCAGCCGCGCCTTCTCGGCGTCGGTGAGCCCGGCCTCGGGATCGCTGCCGGCTGGCGCGCCGCCGAAGCACATGTTGAGGTGCAGACCGGCGACGTGCGCGCTGTCGCGCGCCGCCACCTGCGTGCTGATGATCGAGCCCCAGTCGCCGCCCTGGGCGCCGTAGCGCGCATAGCCGAGCCGCGCCATGAGCGCGGCTTCCATGGTGGCAATCCGCGCCGGATCGAAGCCGGCACCTCGCGGCGCTTCCGAGAAGGTGAAGCCGGGGATCGACGGCATCACCACATCGAAGGCATCGGTGGCCGCGCCGCCGTGCGCCACCGGATCGGTGAGCGGGCCGATGATCTTCGTGAACTCCGCAAACGACCCCGGCCAGCCGTGCGTGATGAGCAGCGGGAAGGCGCCGGGCTGCTTCGCCTTGCGGTGCACGAAGTGCACGCGCAGGCCGTCGATGGTGGTCGTGAACTGCTCCATCGCGTTCAGCCGGCGTTCCTGCGCGCGCCAGTCGAAGCGGTCGCGCCAGTAGGTCACCAGCTCGCGCAGATACGCGGTGTCGGTGCCGAGCTGCCAGCCGGGGCCCTCGAGCGGCGGCGGGATGCGCGGGTTCTTCAGGCGCGCCTTGAGGTCGGCCAGCACCGCGTCGGGCACCTGGATGCGGAACGGGCGGATGGCAGTGTCGTCGGCGGGCCGCGGCGCGGTCTGCGCCAGTAGTGGACCGCTCGCGGGAGACGCCGACAGCCCGAACGTGAGGCACGCGCCGAGCGCGGCCAGGCGGGTCAGGTGGGAGCCACGGATCATGCCGCGCAGCCTACCACCAACGTGCGCCGTTCGCCAGGCGGCTAGAGGATGCCGCGAAACGCCGCCGGCCGCACCGGGTAGCCCGGGAACACCGCCGCCGCGGTGACCGGATCGGCGCCGAGGTGTTTCACGACGATCTCGGCGAAGACGTCGCGGAAGTCGGTGGTGATGGCGAGATCGCGGCCCTCGTGCCGGGCCTCGTGATGCCAGCCCGGGCCAGCGGCCGTAGACGTGCCCGCCCTTCACCGCGCCGCCCAGCACGAGCATCGCATTGCCGTGTCCGTGGTCGGTACCGCCGCTGCCGTTCTGGGCGACGGCGCGGCCGAACTCCGACATCGTGACGATGACGGTGTCGGCCATCCGATCGCCAAGGTCGCGGGCCAGCGCCGCCAGCCCCCGCGCGAAGTCGTCGAGGCGATTCGCGATCTGGCCGGTGGCGCCGCCTTCGTTGGCGTGGTGATCCCACTGCGTGCTCTCGGCGAACGCGATCTCGAGGCCGACGTCGGCCCTGGCCAACCGCGCGATCTCCTGCAGCGCCTGACCAAACGGCGAGCGCGGATAGACCACCCCGGTCGCCGCCTCGGGCCGGCGCGCCGCCGCCAGTTGACGCATCGCCGCGAAGGCCTCGGCGGCGGTCGTATGGAGCGCGCGCTCGCCGCTGCCCGCGTAGGCGGCTTCGAACGCCGCGGCGGTGCCAGCGCCGGCGCGCACGGCGAAGTCGTCGATCCGGCGCACGGCCAGTGCCGGCGCCGGCCCCTGAAGGGCGCGCGGCATCCCGGTCGTGAGCGCCACCGCCTGCAGCGGATGCCCGGCCTCGCGCGCCTGCAGGCAGCGATTGAGCCAGCCGTCACGCGTGCTCTTCACGCCGGGCGTGGCCGACTCCATGTAGTCCTGCGCGTCGAAGTGCGAGCGGGTGGCATCCGGCGATCCCGAGGCGTGCACGATCGCCAGCTGGCCCGAGGTCCACCACGGCAGCAGGGGCGCCATTCGCGGATGCAGACCGAAGAAGCCGTCCAGATCGAGCGCGCCGCCGTCTTTGCCCGGACGCGCGATCGCGATGGTGGGCCGGGCGGCGTAGTAGCCGGCATCGCCGTGCGGCACGACCATGTTGAGGCCGTCGACGGCGCCGCGCTGGAAGACGGCGATGAGCAGCTTCTTGCGCGTGCCGGCCGCTTCCACTGTGCGGGTGAGGAACTGCGGCGAGAAGCCGAGCGACAGCAGCGCCACGCCGCCCGCTTTGAGGAACACCCGACGATTCGTCATCCCGGCTCCTATCGCTGCTGGAAGTCGGGCGATCCGATCGTGGCCGCCACGTCCGGCATCGGCCGGTCATCCGGCAGGCGGACGCCGCGCACGCGGTTGTGCCCGAGTTCCACCGCGAAGTTCACGCGGCCGACCAGTGCCCCCGAGGCGGCCCACGTGCTGGAGGTGTCGTCGTAGCCGGTCGGCGGCTGGCAGAAGTAGAGCGGCATGCCCAGCTCGCGCAGCGTGCGCGCGCAGCGGCCGCGCCGTGCGCACGTCGGCGCCGGTGGCGCGCAGGGCGCTGGCCACGAACTCGAACGGCGTCTTGAGCTTCGCGTTCCAGGTGACCGGTGCGAAGAACTCTGGAGAGGTGACGATGACGCGCACCACCTCGCGCAGATCGCCGCCGGTGGCCAGGAAACGGGCCGCCGCGCGCTCCACCAGCGCGGCTGGCGGCGTGTCGCTGACGAAGCGCTGCGCGAGCCTGGTGGCGACACGACGCGCCGTGGCCGGATGCGCCGCCAGGATGTCGAGCACCTGCTCGCCGTCGTCGATGCCACGGCCGGCGGCGAGGGACTGGCCCAGCACGGTCTTGGCGCCCTCGTCGTGCAGGGCCGCCGCGAAGCGGAAGCCCGAGCCTTCGCGCGGCTGCATCGTCCAGCCGGTGAAGGCCCGCGCCACAGCGATGACATCGGCCTGCGTGTAGCCGCCGTCGACGCCGAGCGTGTGCAGCTCCAGCAGCTCGCGCGCGTAGTTCTCGTTCAGGCCTCGCGGCGGCCGTGGCGGCGCCTCGGAA
This sequence comes from uncultured Acidobacteriota bacterium, assembly GCA_963779175.1. Lineage (GTDB taxonomy): Bacteria > Acidobacteriota > Vicinamibacteria > Vicinamibacterales > UBA2999 > CADEFD01. The sequence goes on along the minus strand of CAVZXA010000010.1, from coordinate 59,907 downwards.
CGCCGGGCGGCGGCTCGCGCGGCGCGCGCCGGGCGGGCACGCTCGGGGCGCGTCGGGGTCGACGTTCTCCCAGTTATCCAGATAGAAGAGCATTGCCGGGTGGCGCGCGGTCGCGCCCAGCAGGTCGCGGAAGCGCCCGAACACATGCGGGCGAATCGCATCGCGTTCGTAGGCGGTGAGGTAGCTGCGGGTCGGGCCCTTGCCGGCGAAGACGTTGAAGTGGTTGAACCAGACGTCGGTCAGCACCGCCTCGAGCTGCCGCTCGCTGTAGACCGCGCGCAGCACCTTCGCGTCTTCGAGTTCGGCGAGCACGGTGCGGTTCTTCTGCTGCGCGGCCGACTTCGGGCGGCGTGCATCAGCGGCGGCATCGTCGATCGCGACTGACGGGTCGGGCGGCGGCGTCGCGGGAGCCCCGGCGCGTTGCCGCGCGCGCCGCTCTTCGAGGGCCGGGCGGTCGGTACTCCTGCACGATCGTGCGGCTGTCGAGCGTCAGCGTCGTGAAGTCGGCGAGGCGGGACTCGAGCGTCGCGTCGTCGATGCGATCCGGATGCAACTGCCGCTCGATCCACGCCGCCACGCCCATCGTGCGCACGGCGGCCACGTCGCCGGGCCGCGGGCCGTAACCCAGGCGGTTCAGCACGTGGACGATGGCGCGCTCGTCGTCGGGAATGGCCGGCGCACCGGCCGCGGCGAGTCCCGCACAGATGAGCAGCGCTGCCGTCAGCTTCGGAACCCCTGCACGCCTCATGACAGGTCAGACCGCCCGGCGCGGCGAAGGTTTAAGCGCGCGGTGTACCATGACCAGCGAGCGACCCCGTCAACGTGAACGCCACTCATCTACGGCTGCTGCTGCGAGTGGCGGCGCTCGCGGCACTGGTCGTCGCGGCCGGCCTGGTCGTGGCCTCCGATACGCTGCACGCACGGCTCGCCCAGGGCGTCGTCTGGGGCGAAGCGCTGATTGCGCGGGCCCCGGTCGCCGGCATGGCGGCGTTTGTCGTGCTGTCGGCGCTGTCGGCGATGTTCGCGTTCTTCTCGAGCAGCCTGCTGGCGCCGGTCGCGATTGCCGCCTGGGGCCTTCAGGGCACACTCGGGCTGCTGTGGCTCGGCTGGCTGCTCGGCGGCGTCGTGACCTACGCCACCGGGCGCGTCATCGGACGCTCTGCCGCCGGCCTCTTCGTAAACGAGGCCACGCTGGCGGTATGGGAATCGCGCGTCGGTAGCCGCGCCAACGTGGCGCGCGTGCTGCTCCTCCAGGTGGCGATGCCGTCGGAGATCCTCGGCTACGTGCTCGGCCTGCTGCGCTATCCGTTCCGCACCTACATCGCCGTGCTGGCCGTGACCGAGATTCCGTACGCGCTGGCGGTCGTCTATCTCGGCGATTCGTTCCTGGCCGGCAACGCCGTCACCTTCATGCTGATCGGCGCGACGGTGGTCGCGGCGACGGCGGCACTGTATTTCCTCGTGCGCCGCCGGCTGGCGTAACCTCCTCGGGAACTCCGTCGCCAAGGCACCCGTATGCCCCTACTTATGCCCATGACCCTTGTGCAGCGATGGCTCGTGCCGGTGGCCGCAATTCTTCTGGGAGTCGGAGGCTTCGGCGCGTCGCGTCCGGCCGCGCAAACCGGCGCGGCGGCGCTCATCGCCCGGATCGAAGCGCCGCAGGTGCCCGATCGTCAGGGCTTCGACGCTCTCACGCTGGCCCAGGTGATGGCGCGGCTCAACGTCCCCGGCGTGAGCATCGCCGTCGTCAACGACCTCGAGGTGCACTGGGCGAAGGCTTACGGCGTGGCCGATGTCACGACGGGCCGCCCGGTCGAGACCTCCACGCGCTTCCAGGCGGCTTCCATCAGCAAGCCGATCACGGCGCTGGCGGCGGTGCGGCTCGCGCAGGACGGCAAATTCGACCTCGACGCCGACGTGAACGCGGCGCTCACGTCCTGGAAGGTGCCGGAGACCGACCTGACCCGCGGGCATCCGGTGACGCCGCGCGCGCTGTTCAGCCATACCTCCGGCGCCGATGACGGCTTCGGCTTCCCCGGCTACGATCCGGCGCTGCCGCGGCCGACGCTGGTGCAGATCCTGAACGGCGAGGCGCCGTCGAACGTCGGCGCGGTGCGTTTCGTGCGGCCGCCGTTTGCCGGCTTCAAGTATTCCGGCGGCGGTCTCACCCTCATGCAACTGGCGCTCGCCGACCTCACCGGCCAGGACTTCGCGGCGTTCATGCACGCGACCGTGCTGGGACCGCTGCGGATGACCAGCAGCTCCTATGCGCAGCCGCCACCTCCCGAGGTGGTGGGCCAGTTGTCGCGCGCGCACAATGGCCAAGGCCGCCCCATGGACACCCCCTGGCACGTCTACCCGGAGCAGGCCGCGGCCGGGCTGTGGACCACACCCACCGACCTGGCCCGGGTGCTCATCGAGGTGCAGACGGCGGTGCGGGGCCCCGCCGGGCGGGTGCTGTCGCGCGCGTCGGCCAGGGAGATGACCTCGCCGGTCGGCGTGGGCCCGTATGCGGTAGGCTTCGCCGTAGAACATCGCGGCGAGGGGTGGTACTTCGGCCACGGCGGCTCGAACTGGGGCTTCCAGGCGGATGTGCTCGGCCACTTGCGCAAAGGCTACGGCGTCGCCATCATGACCAATGGCGACCGCGGACGGGCCCTCATCACCGAGATCGAGGCTCGCGTCGCCGCCGCCTACCAGTGGGACTCGCTCGACAAGCCGCTCGTGAGGTGAGGCCGTGTCCAGACGCCTGCGTTACCAGGTTGCCGTGAGTCTCGACGGGTTCATCGCCGGCAAGAACGGCGAATACGACTGGATCGTCATGGATCCGGCGATCGATTTCCCGGCCATGTTCAGCGAGTTCGACACCGCCGTCATGGGCCGCAAGACCTACGAGGTCGTCACCCGCGACGGGCATATGGGGATGATGAACGGCCTGCAGAGCGTGGTTTTTTCGCAGACGCTGCCGCCGATCGAGCAGCCGGGCCTGCGCATCGTCGCCGACGACCCGGCAGAGGTGGTGCGCCAGCTCAAGGCGCAGCCCGGCAAAGACGTCTGGCTCTACGGGGGCGGCGAGCTCTTCCGGACGCTGCTCCAGGCGGGGCTGGTGGATACCGTGGAACTGGCCGTCATCCCGGTGCTGCTCGGAGAGGGCGTGCCGCTGATGCCGCCCGGGCAGCGGACCGTCCTCGAGCTGTGCGACCACCGGGTGTTGCCGGGGAGCGGGATCGTGGCGCTCGCCTACCGGATCGCGGGCGCTGTCGGCGCGGCCCCGGCTATCCACTGGGTGCATGGATGAATCCCGTTTGACCCAGACGAGCTAGTAGGAGACACTGCATGGTTCCGGTGCCCTGCATGCATAGCGTCCGCGGTTTCGCCCTTGCCCTGACCCTGACCGGCCTGGCCGCGTCGGTGGTCCCGTCCGTGGCCCAGACCACGCCCTCTGCGCCGCCGGCCCCGTTGCCCCTCGGCCCGTCGCGCGAGCGCGGCGTCAGCGTCACCCCTGCCTACGAAGGCTGGTACCAGAACGCCGACGGCACCTACAGCCTGCTGGTCGGCTACTTCAACCGGAACAGGGGTGAAGCCCTCGAGATCCCGGTCGGGCCCAACAACCGGATCGAACCGGGGCCAGTCGACCAGGGGCAGCCGACGCACTTCCAGACCGGCCGCCAGTGGGGCGTGTTCGTCATCAAGGTCCCGAAAGACTTCGGCAGCAAGACCCTCACCTGGTACATCACCGCCAACGGCGAGACGCAGTCCATTCCCCTGGCCGTGCGCAACGGCTACACGATCGAGCCCTTCGAAGAGAAGGGCATGGGCAACAAGCCGCCGGAGTTCACCTTCGGCACCACCAAGTTCTTCGGGCCGCCCGCGGCCGTGGCCGCCACGCTGACCACCACCGTCAACCAGCCCGTGGCCATCAGCTTCACGGTCAACGATTCGAAAGAGACCAAGAAGGGTTCCGAGCTCACCAACCGGCGCGGTGCCGGCAATGTGGCGAGCATCTCGTTCCACAAGTTCCGCGGGCCCGGTGTCGTGAAGTTCGACCCGGCGCGCATCGGCACGAAGACCCAGGGCGAAGCGGTCACGACGAACGCAACGTTCAGTCTGCCGGGTGAATACCTCCTGCGCGTGCAGGGCAACGACGAATCGGGCGAGGGCGGTGCTGGGTTCCAGTGCTGCTGGACGAACACCTACGTGAAAGTCACCGTCAAGTAAGGACAGGAGCGCGATGATGCAGCTTGATATGCGGAATCTGGTAAGCGGTGCGGTCGGAGCGGCGGCCATGGTCGCCCTGCTGGGTGACGCGTCGGTGGCGTCAGCGCAGAGCGCGCCGACCTTCACGAAAGACGTGGCGCCGATCTTCCAGGCCAAGTGCGAGGCCTGCCACCGGCCCGACTCCATCGCGCCGATGTCGCTGCAGACCTGGCAGCAGGCGCGCCCGTGGGCGCGTTCGATCAAGGCGCGGGTGGCGGAACACTCGATGCCGCCCTTCCAGATCGACCGCACGGTCGGCATCACCAAGTTCAAGAACGACGACGCGCTCAGCACCACCGAGGTCGCGACCATCGTGAAGTGGGTCGACGCCGGCGCGCCGCAGGGCGACCCGAAGGACATGCCGGCGAAGATCGCATGGCCGGCCGAACAGGGCTGGAACTTCGCGAAGATGTACGGGCAGGCTGAACCCGACATGATCGTGAAGTCGGATTCGTTCACGATGCCCGCCGTGTCGCAGGACGCGTGGGACAAGCGCGTGACGCCGATCGAGCTCACCGAGCCGCGCTGGGTGCGCGCCATCGAGATCCGTCCGAGCAACATCAAGGGCCGCAAGGTCATTCACCACGCCATCGCTTACCTCGAGCAGACCGAGCCGAACGCCGAAGCCGCCGATGGTCCGGCGCCGCTCTTCATGGAATGGGCCGTGGGCAAGCAGGGCGAGATGATGCGCCCCGACACCGGCAAGCTGCTGATGCCAGGCGCGCGTTTCCGCTGGGACATCCACTACTCGCAGGCTGGTGAAGAGATCACCACCAACGCCGAGATGGGCATCTACTTCTACCCGAAGGGCCAGGAGCCGAAGTACCGCACGCGCCTCTCGTTCGTGCCGGCCGCGGTGGGCAACCTCGACCTGCGTCCGAACACCGTCACGACCACCGAAGGCTTCTTCCCGCTGCGCGAGAACGCCCGCATCGAAAGCTACCAGCCGCACATGCACCTGCGCGGCAAGGCCATGATGGTCGAAGCCATCCTGCCGAGCGGCCAGCGTCAGGTGCTGAGCCACACGAGCGACTTCAACTTCATGTGGATGACCACCTTCGTCTACGCCGACGAAGTGGCGCCGCTGCTGCCCAAGGGCACGCTGCTCAAGGTCACCGCGTGGCACGACAACACGACGGCCAAGAAGAGCAACCCCGACCCGACGCAGTGGGTGGGCTGGGGCGACCGCACGGTCGACGAGATGGCCCACGCCTGGATGAACATCGTGTACATGAACGATGCCGACTTCAAGGCGGAGCAGGACAAGCGCAAGAGCGCGGCCGCGACCACCTCGCAGCAGCAGTAAGGTCGCTTGCGCACGGGGCTGGCGGCTCGCGGCTCGCGGCTAGTCTCGCGAAAGGAATGTTGAAGGCCCGGTGGGTTAGCTCCCGCCGGGCCTTTCGTGTGTACTCGGCCTCCCTCGGGCGCGCCCGCGCCGCACGGCCGTTGGCAGGTGGCGGTCGTAGTCTAGCCGCCAGCCGCGAGCCCGATCAGCGAGCGATAGCGAGCTCGTATGACCGCCGCCGCGCCGCGTGATCGTAAACATGCGACGTGACGATCACCTCGTCGGCGCTCGTGCGGGCGACGAACTCGGCGAGCTGCTCGTGCACCGTTGCGGCGCTGCCGATGAACGACACGCGTGTGCGCTGCAGCGGGTCCGCCGGTTCCTCGCGCATCCACTCGCGCGAGGGCGGCGGCAGCTGCGTGGGACGTCCGGCGCGCAGGTTGGCAAAGCTCTCGCGTCCTGACGAGGCGAGGAACTGCGCCTCGTCGTCGGTCTCGGCGGCGACCACGTTCACGCCGAGCATCACGTGCGGCGCGGCGAGCTGGGCCGACGGCTGGAAGCGCTCGCGGTAGATCCGCATCGCCTCGAACAGCATCGTCGGCGCGAAGTGGGAGGCGAAGGCGAAGGGCAGACCCAGCAAGGCGGCCACCTGGGCGCCGAAGGTGCTCGACCCCAGGATCCAGACGGGCACGCGGGTGCCGGCCCCCGGCGTCGCCACGACCGCTTGCCCGGGCTGCGGGTCGTCGAGAAACGCCATCAGTTCGACGACGTCGTTCGGGAAGCCGTCGGGATCGCTCTGCAGCGTGCGGCGCAGTGCCCGCGCGGCTGGCGGGTCGGTGCCGGGCGCCCGGCCGAGGCCGAGATCGACGCGTCCCGGAAAGAGCGAGGCGAGGGTGCCGAACTGCTCGGCCACCTGCAGCGGCGCGTGGTTGGGCAGCATGATGCCGCCCGAGCCGATGCGGATGGTGGAGGTGCCGCCACCGACGTGCGCCAGCAGCACCGCCGTCGCGGCGCTGGCGATGCCCGGCATGTTGTGGTGCTCGGCCAGCCAGAAGCGCGTGTAGCCGAGCCGCTCGGCGTGCTGCGCCAGGTCGAGCGTGCGACGGAAGGCGTCGGCGGTGGTGCCGCCCTGCAGCACCGGCGAGAGATCGAGCACCGAAAGCGGAACAGGCATCACTTCCTACGATAGCCACGCGGCGGCGCTGGTTTCACGGCGCGGCCACCGCGGTGCGCGGGCGAGGTTCAACGCCGCACGCCGAGCTCGGTGCTGAGCCCTTCGTCCATCTCGTCCGGGAAGTAGACCTTCACCGCCGTGAAGGCGCCGGGCGTCCATGCCGGGTCTTTTCCGAGCAGCCATTTCTCCACGAACTCGCCGATCGTGCGTCTCGACGCCTCGCGGGCCAGGGCCACCCGCCGCGTGTCCCTGGCACGCTCTTCGAGGTCGGCGGAGAGGCTGCGGCGCAGCGCCTCGAGCTGTTCGTATTTGTCGAAGCGCGCCCACCCGCTCTCGGTCTTCTCGCGCCAGGTGCCGGTGTCGACGGCCACCGGCAGGCTGGGCCGCAGGTCCGGGGCCACGACCACCGCGGTCTGGCCGCGCGTCACCACTTCCCAGGCCGCGTCGGCGAGCGGCACGCCGTAGCGGTAGATGGCCGACACCTGGATGTGCGAGACGGTGTTGCCCAGATAGATGCCCCACCAGTGGCGGGCGTCCGAGCGGTAGAAGTCCTCGCCCATGCGGATGGTCGCGGTTTCGAGCAGCCCGCCCGGCAGGGTCTCGACCACGGGCGGCTCGTCGCGCCACTCGGCGCTCCAGTCGTGCGGCGCCGGCGACAGGCCGGTGCGCGGAAGCATCAGATAGACGGCCACGGCCGCGGCCACGACCAGCGTCAGGAGGCCCACCAGCCAGGCGATCGCACGAAATGGAGGCGCGCCAGCCATGCGGCCAGCCTACACCACTGGCAGCGCTATCCGGCTCGTGCGGCGCGTTCGCCCTCTTCGATGTCGACCCGCGACAGCAGCCAGCCGCCCACCACGAAGAACGCGATCATGCCGAGCACGGCTGAGCGTGACGATCCGGTGAGGATCCCGCTCACGGTGAAGACGAGCGGACCGAGCACGGTGGCGAAGCGCTCGACCACGGCGTAGAAGCCGAAGTACTCGGACGTCTTGGCCGGCGGAATCAGCCGCGCGAACAGCGACCGGCTGAGCGCCTGCGCGCCGCCCTGTACGGTGGCCACCAGCGCCGCCAGGATGAAGAAGTGCGTGGCGTTGGTCATGAAGAAGCCGAGCGTGGCTGCCACCGCATACACCGCCAGCGCCAGGAAGATCGCGCGCTTGGTGCCCATCTTCGCGCCGAGGCCGCCGAAGATGAACGCAAACGGCACGCCGAGCAGCTGCACCATCGCGAAGGCGGCAATCTGCTGCGACTGACCGACGCCCACTTCGGCGCCGTAGATGCCGGCAAAGCGGATGATGGTCTGGATGCCGTCCTGATAGACCAGCATCGCCAGCAGGGCCAGGAACGCCTGCCGGTACTGGCGGATCTCGCGGAACGTGCGGCCGAGGCGCGCGAAGGTCGCCGTGAGCGGCGAGGTGCCAGGCGCTTCGTCGGGCTCGACCAGCCGCGGCGGCTCCGGCACGTGGCGCAGGAGCGGAATCATGAAGAGCAGCCACCACACGCCGACGCTGGCAAACGACAGCTTGGTGGCGGCAACCGTGCTCGGCAGCCCGAACGTCGCCGGGCTCAGGATCCAGGCGAGGTTCACGAGCAGCAGCACGCCGCCGCCCAGATACCCGAGCGCGTAGCCGGCCGACGACACCTTGTCGGTCTCTTCCGCCTTCGCCACGCTCGGCAGCAGCGAGTCGTAGAAGACGAGCGACCCCGACACCCCCAGATTGCCGAGGATGAAGATCACGGCCGCCCACTGCCAGCCGCCCTCGCTGATGGTCGTCAGCAGGAACGTGGCGAGGATGCCGAGGCTGGCAAAGAGCACGAGCAGCTTCTTGCGGCGCGCGGTGAAGTCACCGTAGGCGCCGAGCACCGGCGATGCGACGGCCACGATCGCCATCGCCAGCGTGGTGATGAGGCCGAAGCGGGTCGTCGCCTCGCTCGTCGACATGCCCGACGCTGCGTAGCTGGCGAAGAAGGCGGGGAAGACCGCGGTGATGACGGTCGTGAAGTAGGCGGAGTTGCCGCAGTCGTACCACGCCCACGCCCGTTGCTCAGGGGTGACGAGGCCCACGCGGGCGAGAAGACGGGCCAGCACGCCCGGTAAGCATAACGCGTGCGGATGCGTCGCGCGACGGTGGCTATACTCGCAACAGGTTCAGTGTGAGTGTCGCTCGAGTCCATCGTCTCGGCCGGGTGTCGTGCCTTGTTGTGGCCGCCACCGTGGCGGCCGCGCTCGTCGTCGCCGCGGCGTCACTTCTGGCGGCGCAGCGCGACAGCCGTGGCGTGTGGATGGGCGTGCTCGACGAGCATCCGGCGATCGCCTACGCGACCACACCGCCCTCCGACCCCATCGCCGCCCTCAACCGCAAGCTCGAGTCCGGCGCGGCGTCGCTCGCCTTCGAGCCCGGCAGCGGCTACCTGCGGTCGGTGCTCGCGGCGCTCGACATCCCGGTTGCCTCGCAGATGCTCGTCCTCTCGCGCACCGGCGTGCAGCGCCTGGTGACGAGTCCCGCCAACCCGCGAGCGCTCTTCTACAACGAGCAGACGGCCGTGGGTTTCATCCGCCGCTCGCCCTTCCTCGAACTGGTCGCGCACGACCCCGAACAGGGCGCCGTGTTCTACACACTCGATCAGCGGGCCACCGATCGGCCGGCCTTCTCGCGCCAGAGCGGCTGCGTCACCTGTCACGTCGCCTCGGCCACGCTCGAAGTGCCCGGCTTCATGACGCGCAGCCTCACGGCTGGCGCCGACGGCACGCTGAAGCTCCGGCTCGGCAGCCACGATCTCGATCGACCACCGCACGCCGTTCGAGCGGCGCTGGGGCGGCTGGTTCGTGACCGGCACCCACGGACGCTCCACGCACCTTGGTAACTCCGTCGTGGACGCGGCGGACGTGCGTCGATCGCTCGTGCCCGCGGGCGCGCTGCACGCCGCCTCGCTCGACGGCGCCGTGGAGCTCGGGGGGTATCCGGCGGCCACCAGCGACGTGGTGGCGCTGGCGGTCTTCGACCACCAGACGCGCGCGCTCAACCTGCTGACGCGGCTCGGCTGGGAAGCACGCGTGGCGGCGCACGAGGGACGCCTGCCGCTCGAGACGCCGGCCGTGACATCCACCCTCGCCGATCTCGTGGACTACCTGCTCTTCGTGGGCGAAGCGCCGATGCCGGGCGGCCTGCGCGGATCGTCAGGGTTCGCCGAGTGGTTCTCGAGTCGCGGCGTGAAAGATGCAGCGGGCCGCACGCTGCACGCGCTCGACCTCACCACGCGGCTCATGCGCTATCCGCTCAGCTACACCATTGACAGCCCGGCCTTCGCCGCGCTGCCCGACGACCTCCGTGCCGCGATCTACCACGGGCTGGCGCGCGTGCTCGTCACGGGCGACCGCGCGTCGAAGTACGCGCACCTGTCGGCCGACGACCGGCGTGCCGTGGTCGAGATCCTGCGGGCCACCAGGCCCGACGCCGCGCCGTATCTGCGCTGAGCCGCTGACGCTCAGCCCAGGCGCAGTTCCTCCCCGTCTGCCGGAACCAGCAGCGGGGTCCTGACTCCTGCCTGCGCGAACCCCGCACGCAAGGCGCTGCGCGTGAGCAGGCAGTGATTGATGGCCTCCATGTGGACGGCAATCACCCGCGCCCTGGGGGCCGCACGGCATACCTGGACGACATCTTCGATGTCCATCGTGATGACGCCGCCCTCGAGAAACTGCGCGGCCCCAGCGTTGACGATGATGATGTCCGGCGTGTGAGTATCGATGGCGGCAGCGACCTCCGGACACCAAATCGTGTCGCCGGCGATATAGAGGGTCGGCTGGCCGCTGGCGCTCAGGACGAAGCCGGAAACCGGTGCCAGACGTTCGCCGACCGCGCCCCGACCGTGCTGGCCGCCTGTGCGGGAGACCTTGATGTCCCGCCACGTCACCGACTCGGCGACGGACTGCGACGCCTTGAATCCCCAGGCGGCGAACTTCGCCGCGTCAGGCGGCTGGACGAGGAGCGTCAGATCTTTCGGCACGAGCGTCGTTGCCGCGGTATCCCAGTGATCGGAATGCGTGTGGGTGACCAGGCACGCCTCGACGCCGTCCAGCACCGGCGCGGCGGGCACCGGCAGAGGAACCAGCGGGTTCGGTCGCTGATTCGGCGAGCGGGCGATTGGCGGCAGCACGCCCGCGTCACTGAGCAGGGGATCGAGCAGCAGCGTCCGCCCGCCGTAGCGGATGACGCAGGTCGCGTGTCGAAGGAGGCGGACGCGCACAGCGGTGTCTGGCTGCGCGGCCTCGGCCGCGCTCGTGCCACGCGCGATGGCCAGGCCAAGGCCGACAGTCGCGGCGGAGTGGAGGAACGCTCGTCGGTCCGCTTTCATCGACAGGGAACATAACACGCTCGCCACGAGCATCCCCCTCAGTCGTCGTCCGGATCGAACACGAAGGTGACGGTGATCTGGTCGCCGTCTCCCTTGCTGCCGCGATACTTCTTCGGCACGGCGAGCAGTGACCTGTTCGCCTTGGTGTCACGCCACAGGCTCGTCTCCCAGGTGGCGTCGTCCACGGTGGCCGTGACCGGCGTGCGACCCCAGGGACGCGTCGCCGGGGGCGCCACGCTCTTCGGGATGATCGCGAAATACCAGGCACCCTTGCCGGCGTAGCGGAAGAGCGTGGTCTGGAACGGGCCGCGCGTCGTGCGGCCGGTCCCCGGGCGCGTGGGCATGCCCAAGAATACCGGCGTCGCCCCTCGTGTCAGTGCGGGGGCGGCGGCACCGGCACCGATGTCGGCGTCTCGCGGTCGCACGTGAAGTAGGCGAGGAAGCGCGCCGGAGCGGTGTCGCTGGCGTTGGCCGAGGTCGAATGCAGATCGTCGGGCGACTCGTAGAAGCTCTCGCCGGCGCGCACGATTCTTGCGGGCTCGCCGTTGAGGGCCATGCGCAGCGCGCCTTCGAGCACGTAGCCCACCACGGGGCAGGGGTGCCGGTGCGCCGTCGACGATCCTCCGGGCGGGTAGGTCACTTCGACGAGGCGGGCGTCGAGCGACGCGCCGTTGAGCGCGGGCAGTCGCTGCGTCAGCAGCGGCTTCGCCGCCGCCCCGGGTGGCGTGCCCGCGGCCTGGCGGGCGGCCACGCGATAGATGAAGCCTTTGTTGTCGTCCGAGATGTACAGCGCGCCGTCGGCGCCGGTGACCAGACCTGCCGGCCGTCCAGACACGACATCGCCCGACAGCCAGCCGGTCACGAAATCTTCGGACGCGACCGGGCGCCCATCCTGCATCACGATCCGCGCCACCGAGTAGCCGATCTTCGTCGAGCGCTGCGACGAACCGTGGATAGCGACGTACATCGACGTGCGGAACAGCGGCGGGAACGCGGTGCCGCGATAGAAGGTGAGGCCGAGCGGCGACGCGTGTGCGGGCAGCTCGAAGGCGGGTGGCATGACCTCGCCGGCGGTGAGCGTGCGCGACGCGTCCTTCAGCTCGGGCACGGTGCTGGCGACGCTCTTGCCGTGGAAGAACGGGAAGCCGTAGTGCCGGCCGTCTTCGATGAGGTTGATCTCGTCGGGCGGGTAGTCGTCGCCGAGCTGCTCCTGGCCGGTATCCGCCGACCACATCCGACCGGTCGCCGGATCCCAGTCGAAGCCGACGGCGTTGTGGAGCCCGGCGGCAAACGTGCGGCCCGAGCTGCCGGGGCCATCGAACACCTGGATGGTCGTGCGGCGCGCGTCCGTCTCGACGCAGACGTTGCACGAGGATCCGATGCCGACATAGAGCCGGCCGTCGGGACCGAACGCGATCGTGCGCGAGGTATGCATGGCCGGCGTCGAGGAGGGCAGCGAGACGTAGGTCTCGAGCGGCCCGGCGATGGCGCCAGCGGTCCACTTCGCGCGCAGCACCGCCGCTGTCGTACCGATGTAGAGGTAGCCGTCGCGGAAGGCGACGCTGTGGGCGTAGGTGAGACCGCCGAGCAGCAGCTGCGGCTCGGCCACGCCGTCGTGGTTGGCGTCGGGCAGCGCCACGACCTCGGCGCGTTTGGCGACCACGACGATGCCTTCCGGACTCACCGCCATCAGCCGTGCGCCCGGCAGACCCGACGCGAAGACCGAGACGGTGAATCCGGCCGGCACGGTCAGTGTTGCCGGGGCCGGCGGTGGCACGGGTGGCGTGGCCGGTGTGCTCTGCGCGTCGGCGCGCGTTGACGCGCTGACACTCACGGAGAGCAGAACGGCACCGGCAACGGCTCGGGGCATGAACATGAGGGATCTCCTGAGAGTCGATCGAGTGGACGTCTACGCCGATGTGGCGGCCGGCTGATACGTGCCCGGCTCGTCGCGCCCGGCGATCGCCAGACGGTTCCAGGCGTTGATGGTCGCGACGGCGAGGGTGAGGTTGGCCAGCGCCGCGTCGTCGAACTGCGGACGCACCTCGTCGTAGACCGCCGCGGGCACGTGGCCGTTCGCGACCATCGTCACGGCCTCCGTCCACGCCAGCGCCCCCCGCTCGCGCGGCGTGTAGTACGGGCACTCGCGCCAGGCGTCGAGCGAGTAGAGGCGCTGCTCGGTCTCGCCGAGCGCGCGCAGGTCTTTCCAGTGCATGTCGAGGCAGTAAGCGCAGCCGTTCATCTGCGAGGCCCGCAGCTTGACCAGATGGATGAGGGCCGGTTCGAGGCCGCAGTCGTGCAGGTAGCGCTCGAGTGCGCCCATGGCGGTGTAGATGCCGGGGGCCACCCGTCCGATGTCGAAGCGTGCCGTCATGTCCCGCCCTCCTTTCCGCGAACTGTAGCTCCGTCAATGGACCTATCCAAGAGCCAATATTGACAAGATCCGGTGGGCCAATTCAGAGTGTGCCGGTGGACGTGCACATCCGGTTGACCCGGCGGGGCGAGCTGGCAGAGCAGATCTACCGCCAACTCTTCGAGGCGGTGCTCGATGGCCGCCTGGCGCCCGGCGCACGCCTGCCGCCAACACGCGAGCTGGCTTCGCGCCTCGAGGTCTCGCGCAACACCGTCGGCGTCGCCTACGAGCGGCTGGTGGCCGAAGGCGTCGCCCACGGACGGGTCGGCGCCGGCACCTTCGTGGTGGACGCGCCGCTGCCGCAACCCGCGGCCACCAGGCGCGCGCCGGCAGGTGCCATTCATCCGCTCGAGATCTGGCGCGACGTGCCGGTGCTGGAATCGCGTCACGCCACCCCGGCGCCGTTCGATTTCCGCCCCGGCACGCCCGACAGCGCGCTCTTTCCGCTCACCGCCTGGCGGCGCCTCATCGCGCACGCCTACCGTACCTCGGCGACGCCGTACGCGAGCTACGGCCATCCGGCCGGCCACGCCGGCCTGCGCGCGGCGATCGCGCGGCACGTCGGGGTGTCGCGCGCGGTCAGGGCCGACGCCGATGACGTACTCGTCACCCAGGGCGCGCAGCAGGCCTTCGACCTCATCGGCCGGGTGCTGCTGGCGCCGGGCATGCTGGTGGCGATGGAAGACCCCGGCTATTCGCGCGTGCGGCTGCTCTATCGCAGCCTCGGGGCCCGGGTGGCCGGCGTGCCGGTGGACGGCGAGGGGCTGGTGGTGGAGGCGATCCCCGCCGGAGCGAAGCTCGTCTACGTCACCCCCTCGCACCAGTTCCCGCTCGGCACGACGATGTCGTTGCGGCGGCGGGCGTCGCTGCTGGCCTGGGCCGATCGACGCGGCGGCGTCATCGTGGAGGATGACTACGACACCGAGTTCCGCTTCGGCGGCCGTCCGCTCGACCCGCTGCAGAGCCTCGATCGCACCGGTCGAGTGCTCTACGTGGGCTCGTTCTCGAAGGTGCTGCTGCCAACGCTGCGGGTCGGCTTCCTGGTGGCGCCGGTGTCGCTGCAGCCGGCACTCCACGCGGCCCGGCAGCTCACCGACTGGCACGGCGAGCTGGCCACGCAGGCGGCGCTGGCGCGCTTCATCGACGACGGGCTGCTGGCACGCCACATCCGCACCGTGACGCGTGAATATGCGACGCGTTACGCCCGCATCGCCGAGGGCGTCGAGCGGCGGCTCGGACGGTGGCTGCAGGTAGTGCCGTCGGCGGCGGGCCTGCATGTGGCCGCCAGGCTCGCGCCAGGTGTCGCGCTCGACCTCGCCGATGTCGTCCGGCGCGCCGAGCGTCGCGGCGTCGCGGTGAAGCGTCTGGCAGACTACGCGTTGGCGCCGGCGGTCACCGACGGCCTGGTGCTGGGGTTCGGCAGCATCGCCGGGGCCGACATCGACGAGGGCCTGACGCGGCTGGCCGGCGCGTGCGCGGCCGCAGCGCGCTGAACGCGGAGTCCGTGGGCGAACCGCCGTCGGCTGCCGGATTCGACAGGGCGCGGCCGATGTGGAATCGTGCAGAGGGAAGGACACCCCGCTGATGGCGAGTGCGAGCGGTTCGACGATGCGGGTCGGCGTGATGGGCGCCGGCGCGGTAGGCACGTTTTTCGGCGCCAGGCTGGCGCAGGCGGGCGTGGCGGTGACGCTGGTCGGCCGCGAGCGCCACGTCGCGGCGATCGAAGCCGACGGGCTCGAGTTCGCCAGCGGCGGACGCGTCGTCCACGTGCGGATGGACGCCTCCACCGCGATCGACGCCTTGCGGGCGGCCGACGTGGTCCTCGTAGCGGTGAAGTCGGTCGATACCGACACGGTCGCGATGGACCTCGGGCGGGTTCTGCCGCCGGGCACGCTGCTCGTGAGCCTGCAGAACGGCGTCGACAACGCCTGGCGCCTGAGCGCGCGGGTGCCGAATCCGGTGGTGCCGGCGGCGGTGTACGTGTCGGCCGAGATGTCGGGCCCGGGCAGTCTGAGGCACAACGGCGGCGGCTCGATCGTCGCCGGACGTCCGCTGCACGGCGGCGTCACGGCGGTGGCGCCGGGGGCCGCGCTCGAGGCGCTGGTCGCGCACTTCGCCGCGGCCGGCGTGCCGTGCCGCGTCTCCGACGACATCCGCGTGGACCTGTGGACGAAGCTCACCGCCAATTGCGCCTACAACGCCATCTCGGCGCTGGCGCAGCTGCGCTACCGGCATCTGGTCGCCCACGAGGCGACGCGCGACGTGATGCGGATGGTGACCGAGGAGAACGCCGCTGTGGCCGCCGCTGAGGGCGTGCCGGTGTCCGTGGACGCGCTGGCGCTCGCTGTTCGCCGCATCGTCGAAGCGATGCCGGAAGCGCTGTCGTCCACGGCGCAGGATCTGGCGCTCGGACGGCCCACCGAGATCGAATCGCTGAACGGTTTCGTCGTGCGCCGCGGGCAGGCGCTCGGCGTGCCGACGCCGGTGAACCGCACGCTGCAGGCGCTCGTCGGCCTGGTCGAGCAGGCCAGGCAGGGGTCAGCGACGTAACGCCGCCGCGCCGGCGGACATCCGAAAGGCACGCGCGGCGCGCGTTGGCGCTCGCAGGCAGGGAGACTCGATGGCACACGACGTGGTGGTGATTACGGGCGCGAGCAGCGGCATCGGCGCCGCCGTGGCCGAGCGTATGACGCGTGACGGCACGGCGGTGGCGCTGGTGGCCCGGCGCGCCGAGTTGGTGGCCGCGGTGGCGGCGCGTCTGGGTGACCAGGCGCTGCCGATCGTGGCCGACATGACGGTGCGGGCAGACGCGGAGCGGGCCGTGCAGGAGGCGCTCGCGCGATTCGGCCACATCGATGTCTGGATCAACAACGTCGGCCGCGGCATCACGCGTCCGGCCACGGCCCTCACCGACGACGACATCGACGACATGATCCGCGTCAACGTGAAGTCGGCGCTCTACGGCATGCAGGCGGTGCTGCCGCACTTCCAGACCAGGGGACGCGGCCACATCATCAACGTGTCGTCGGTGCTCGGCCGGATGCCGATGGCGCCCTTCCGCTCGGCCTACAACGGCGCCAAGCACTTCCTGAACGCGCTCACCGCCAACGTCCGCGAGGACCTGGCCGCGGCATATCCTGGCATCGCCGTGTCGCTGGTGTCGCCCGGCGTCGTGCGCACCGAGTTCGGCGTCAACGCCGTGTACGGCGGACCCGACTCGCGCCAGCTCCCCAACTCACAGAGTGCCGAAGAGGTGGCCGAGGTCATCGCCAGCGTGGTCGCCTCGCGCGCGCCAGACGTCTACACGCGCGGCGGCGTGAAGCAGATGGTGCTCGGGTATCTCGACGCGCTCACTGCCGACCCGGCATGACCGGCTAGCTGCCGCCGGCCTTGCGCGGCGTCGTCGACCGCGGCACGAAGCCGCGCGAGGTCGTGTTGCGCCACGGCTGCGCGGTCTGATGTTTGGGCGTGCGCGGCGGGGCGCTCACCTCGGCGCCCTCGGCTGGCACCTCGATGGCGGCCGCGGTTTCCGCGGCGACCTTGCGCGCGGCGCTGTCGAGGGCTTCGTCTTTCGCCAGGCAACACTGTTTGTATTTGCGGCCGGAGCCGCAGAGACAGGGCTCGTTGCGCCCCGGGCGTGCACTTGTCGGAGCGATCATCCCTTCAGTGTAGTCCCTGGCTCCCTCGAACGGATCGGGCTTCAGCCCTCGCGCAGCGCCGACATCGGCGCCACCCGCGTCGAGCCGCGAGCCGGAATGTAGCAGGCGAGAATCGACGCCCCGAGCAGCACCACGCCTGCCGTGGCGAAGACCCCCGGATCGCGGGTGCTCACGCCCACGAGCTGACTTTCGAGGAACCGCGTCAGCATCGCGGCGCCCACCAGGCCCAGCGCGACGCCTGCGACCGCCGTGCGCACGCCCTGCTGCAGCACCATCCGCACGATGGTGCCGCGGTCGGCGCCGAGCGCCTGCCGGATGCCGAACTCGCGCACACGCTGGTGCACGCCGTAGGCCACGACGCCGTAGATGCCGAGGCCGGCCAGCAGCAGCGCCACCGCGCCGAAGAGCGTCAGCAGCAGCGTGGGCGCCCGGCGCGTGGCCAGCGACCGGCCCACCCACTGGTCGAGCGTGCGGACGTCGGCCATCGGCTGCTGTGGATCGAGGGCGGCGACGGCGGCGCGCACCTGCGTCGAAAGCGACGGCGCATCGAGCGTGGATTTGACCACCAGCGCGAGGCTGCGCGACGGCTGCTGGGTCACGGGATAGTAGAGGCGCTCCTTGGTGACCGGCTCGCCCAGATCGATGCTGTTGATGGTGCCGACCACGCCCACCACCGTGAAGACCGGCGAGGTCGGCCCGCCGCGGCGGATCTGCTGACCGATGGGATCTTTGCCCTGGAAGTAGCGGTCGACGAGCAACTGGTCGATCACGACCACCGGCGGACGGTCGCCAGCGTCGCGCTGGTCGAACACACGGCCGGCCACCAGCGGGATCTGCATGGCGCGGAAGTAGTCGCCGCCCACGATCTCCTGACGGCCGTGCGGTGACGACTCACCGGACGGCGGCGTGTAGCCGACGATGTTGTAGGACCCCGACGACACCATGCCGTTGAAGGGCACGTTGCTCGTGAGGCCCACGGCCGTGACGCCGGGGATGCGGCCCGCTTCAGCGACCAGCCGTGTCCAGAACGTGCGCCGGGCATCGGCATCGGGATACGAGGTGGCCGACAGCGCGAGTTGCGCCGTGAGCACGTTCTCGCTCGAGAACCCCGGATCGACCTCCTGCAGGCCGGCGTAGCTCCTGACCAGCAGGCCCGCGCCCACGAGCAGCATCACCGCAACGGCGACCTCCGCCACCACCAGCCCGGCCCGGGCGGCGCCGGTGCCACGCGACGCGGTGCCGCGGGCGCTGTCGTCGCGCAGCACGATGTTGATGTTGGCACTGCCGGCGGCAAGCGCCGGCACGAGGCCGAAGACCACGCCCGTGAGCGCGGCGAGCGCCAGGGCGAAGCCCAGCATCGGCAGGCTCAGCGACACGGCCGGTGCGCCCGGCACCTGCTGGTCGAGCAGCACCAGCAGTCCGCGCACGCCGGCCAGCCCGAGGCCGAGCCCGACCACCGCGCCGAGGCCCGAGAGCAGCAGGCCTTCGACCAGCATCTGCACCATGATCTGCTTGCGTCCGGCGCCGATGGCCGTGCGGATGGCGACCTCGCGGTGTCGTCCGGTCGCGCGCATCAGCAGCAGGTTGGCGACGTTGGCGCAGGCGATGAGCAGCACCAGCAGCACGCCGGTCTGCAGCACCAGCAGCGGCGCGCGGATGTCGCCGACGAGCTGCTCGCGCACCGGCACCGAGACGCCCGGTGAACCCGCTGGTCTCGACGCCGACCCGGCGCTGCGGCAGGCGCTCGACGTTGCGGGCGATGATGGCCCGCATCTGCTCATCGAGTTGCGCGCGCGTGGCGCCGGGGGCGAGCCGCGCGATCATGCTGCTGAACTCGTTGCCGCGCGCCTGGTCGGTGGTCTCGTCGGGCGTGAACGAGAAGGGCACGAGCAGCGCGATGTCGCGCACCGGCAGTTCGAAGTCGGCCGGCAGGACGCCGACGACGCGGTACGGCACGCCGTCGAGCCGCACGTCGCGTCCGACCACGCCGCCCTCGCCGGCAAAGCGCGCCTGCCACAGCCCGAACGTCAGGATGGCGAAGCGGTCGGCGCCGCTGGTGGCTTCCGCCTCGGTAAACGCCCGGCCGAGTTGCGGCGTGCGTCCCAGGGTCGAGAAGAACGACGGCGTGACGCGCAGCGCCCGCACCTGTTCGGGCGTGCCGCCGTCGGCCAGGCTGACGCTTCGCTGCGAGAACAGCGTCGCGTCTTCGATGGCTGGCGCCTGCGCCCGTCGGTCCAGGTAGTCGGGAATCGACACGGCGGCCTCGGGGAGCCCGGTTCGCGGATAGCTGTTCCAGACGAAGACCAGCCGGTCTTCCTGCGCCCACGGCAGCGGGCGCAGCAGCACCTGGTAGAGCAGGCTGAAGATGGCAGTGTTGGCGCCGATGCCGATGGCCATCGTGGCCACGGCGACGAGCGCGAAGAGAGGTTGGCGGCGCAGGCCCCGCCACGCATGCCGCAGGTTCCGCATGCGCACTTGGACGGGCGCCGCGGGCCTGGGGTTGGAACGTCTGGCGCGTCAGTAGGCCGTCAGTGCCTGCTCGAAGAGCGCCGCCAGCTCGTCCGGCCCCGCCGGACGCGGCGAGAGCTTGGTGACGCGGTGCTGCGGCAGCGTGCCCGCGACCAGCACGGGGATGTCGCTCGTGGAGTAGCCCACGGCTTTGAGCCCGTTGGGCACTTTCAGGCGATCCATGAACCACGTGATGCGCTCCGCGAGCACGCGGCCGGCGTCGGCCTCGAGCCACCGAGCTCACGTCCACGCCGAGCGCCTCGGCCGCCTGCAGGTGCCGCGCCGGGCTGGCAGCGGCGGTGAAGCGGAAGACGGCCGGGGCGTTGAGAATCACGGACATGCCGTGCGGCACGATGGCGTGATCCGCGCGAATAGCCGGGCGCGCGGTAGTCGCGCACGTGCCCCGACACCGGATACGACATCCCGTGCGGCAGGTGCACGCCGGCGTTGCCGAAGCCGACGCCGGCATACGACGCGGCAAGAATCATCTCGGCGCGGGCGTCGTCGTTCTCCGGATCGTCGACCGCGCGCACCAGCGATCGCGCCACCATGCGCAGCGCCTGCAGCGACCACACGTCACTGATCGGATTGGAGCCCTGATACGCCGGACGCACAGCCGGCCGATCGGGCCGCGGCCGCGCCGTGTAGGGCACGGCGGTGAACGACTCGATGGCGTGACTGAGGATGTCGAGGCCGCTCGAGGCGGCGACCGCCGCCGGCATGGTGCGCGTGTTGTCGGGATCGAGCAGGCCGAGCGTGGGCTTGAGACGCCGGCTGGCGATGCCGGTCTTGGCGTGCATGGTGGTGAGATCGAAGATGCTCACGCCGGTGGTCTCGGAGCCCGTGCCGGCCGTGGTGGGGATGGCGATGAGCGGCTTGAGCGGGCCGGGCACCGGCAGCGCCTTGCCGATCGGCGCGTTGACGTAGTCGAGGAAGTCGGCCGGCGGATAGGTCGTGTAGAGGTTCACGGCCTTCGCGGTGTCGATGACCGAGCCGCCGCCCACGGCGACGATGCCGTCGATGGCATGCTCGTTGGCGAAGGCGATGGCGTCATGAAACGAGGTGTCGGTGGGCTCGACGCGCACGCGGTCGTAGACGACGGCCTCGACACCAGCCGCGGCGAGCGACTCGAGCACGACCTGCATCGGCGGCAGCCGCGCCACGACGGGGTCGGTGACCACCAGCGCCCGGCGCACGCCGAGGTCCACGAGGTCCTGGCCCACCTCGCGCGTCACACCGGCGCCGAAGCGCACGTTGGAGGCCGCCATCTCGAACGCGTATTCGTGCTGCATGCGCGGCAGTCTACCCGTGCCCTGCCCCCATTGGCACGGAATCTGGCGCAACACCATGTGCCAATGCGGCCTGTCCCGATTGGCATGAGAGCGGCGCAGGATCCATGCCATTCGGGGCAGACCCCTGTGGAACAAGTCGAGACGGTGACAGACCCCGTTACAAGACGCGTAGAATCTGCCACATGTCGATGTCCACCTGGATCGCCGCTGCCTTGACGCTGGCCGGGACCGCCGGCGTGCTCTCCGCGCAGGCGCCCGCGCCGGCCGCCGATCCCAATCGCCGCCTGCTGCCGATTGCGAACTTCCGTCTCGAGAGCGGCGCCGTGCTGCCGATGGCGCAGGTGGCGTATGCGACCTTCGGCACGCTGAACGCCGCCAGGGACAACGCCGTGCTGGTGCCGTCGTACTACGGCGCCGACTACCACGGCTACGACTTCCTCATCGGCCCGGGCAAGGCGCTCGATCCGGCGAGGTACTTCGTGGTCGCCACCGAGATGTTCGGCAACGGGCAGTCGTCGTCGCCGAGCAACACGCCGGCGCCGCTCTCCGGCCCCGACTTTCCGGCGATCGCGATTCGCGACAACGTCGAGGCGTCCAGGCGCGTGCTCGAGCACCTGGGCGTGACGCACGTGCGCGCAGTCGTCGGCTTCTCGATGGGCGCCGAGCAGGCGTTCCAGTGGGCGGTCTCGCATCCGGCCTTCATGGACGCCATCGTGCCCGTGGTGCGGCACCGCGAAGACCTATCCGCACGGCGTCGTGCGTCTCGAGAGCGCCATTCGCGCGCTCACCGCCGACCCGGCGTTTGCCGGCGGCCGCTACACGACGCCACCGAAGGCCGGCATGGCGGCCTGGTCGACCCACTGGGCGGCGTGGGTGTGGTCGCAGGAATGGTGGCGGCGCGAGCTCTTCAAGCCGCAGTCGGCCACGGTGGAAGAAGCCCTGGCGTCGCGCATCGCGCGCGACAGCGTCCGCGATCCGAACAACCTCATCCTGCACGCGCGGACGTGGCAGCAGCACGACGTGGGCGACACGCCCGGCTTCGGCGGCGATCACGAGAAGGCGCTGCGCTCGATCAAGGCGCGGGTGCTCTACATGCCGTGCGAGACCGACCTCTACTTCCCGATCGGCGACGCCCGCTACGAGCAGCAGTTCCTGACCAACTCGACCTTCACGCCGATTCCGTCGCTGTGGGGACATTCGGCCGGCGGCGGCGGGAATCCCGCCGACGCGGCCTTCCTGAACGAGCAGATCGGCCGCTTCCTCGCGCGCTGACGGCTCCGGTTCGAGCCGGTGTCTTGACACGATGTCTGTGCGATGTGCATAGTCGATGCATGGCAGTCCGCACCATCTCCCTCAAGACGGAAGCCTACGAGCGCCTGAAGGCAGCCCGGCGGTATCCGGCTGAGTCGTTCAGCGAAGTGGTGCTCCGTGCCACGTGGCCGGAAGACACGGTCACCGGCCGCGCGGCCTGCTGGCACTGCTGCGAAGCGTCGCCCGCCGTGGTTCACAGACCGAGGAACTGGACGCCATCGAGGCCGTCAAGCAGCGGCGACACGCCGCCGGAGGACAAGTGGGCCGGGCGCTGATCCTCGAGACCACCGTTCCTCATCGACCTCGAGCGGGAGCATCGTCCGCGGCGTTTCGACCGGGGCCGTCGACTTCCTCGGTGACAGGCGGATGGCGCGCGGCTGTATCTGCCGGCCATCGTGGCCGGAGAACTCGCAGCCGGCACTTCCATGGCCAATCGTTCGAAGTGGGAAGCGTTCCTGGCGCCGTTCTTCCTGCTGCCGGTGACGCCGGAGGTGGCCTGGGAGTTCGGGCGCGTCTACGCGTCATCTGCGCGGCGTCGGGCAGCTCATCGGCACCAACGATCTCTGGATCGCCGCCACCGCCCTTGCCCACCGCATGCCGGTCGTCACTCGTAACGTCGAGCATTTCAGGCGCGTGCCACACCTCGAGGTCGAGACCTACTGACGCGCACTGCCGCGCCACCTCGTATGATGCGCAGCGTGCGCATCCTTGCGGCTCTGTCGCTGACCCTCGCCACTGCGTCCCTGTCGCTCTTGCCCCTGCGCGCGCAGGCGCCGCCGCCGTTCCAGGTGGAAGAAGCGTCGATTGCCGACATCCACGCCGCGTTCCGCGCCGGCCGCCTGACCTGCCGCGGCCTGGTCGAACGCTACCAGCGGCGCATCGACCTCTTCGACAAGAACGGCCCGGCGGTGAACGCGATCGTCACCTTGAATCCGGGCGCTCTCGCCGAGGCCGACGCGCTCGATGCCCGCTTCAAGGCGAGCGGCCCGGTCGGGCCGCTGCACTGCATCCCGACGATCGTGAAAGACAACTTCGAGACGGTGGGCCTGCAGAGCTCGAACGGCTCGCTCACCTTCGAAGGCTACGTGCCGGCCACCGACGCCTTCCAGGTGGCGCGCATCAAAGCGGCGGGAGCGATCGTGCTCGCCAAGTCGAACCTGGCGGAATGGGCGTTCACGCCGAACGAGACGCTGAGCTCGATCCTGCCCGGCTACACGAAGAACCCCTACGCGCTCGATCGGGTCACCGCGGGCAGCAGCGGCGGCACCGCGGCCGCCGTGGCCGCCAGCTTCGGCGCCGTGGGGCTCGGCAGCGACACCGGCAATTCGATCCGCGGGCCGTCGTCGCACCAGGCGCTCGCCGGCATCCGCTCCACCATGGGCCTCACGAGCCGCGCCGGCGTGTTCCCGCTCAGCCTGCTGGCCGACATCGCCGGGCCGATGGGCCGCACGGTGGCCGACATCACGGCGGTGTTCCAGGTGATTGTGGGCGAGGACCCGAACGACGCCGCGACCGTCGCTGTCCGGGGCCGCACGATTCCCGTCTACGCCGACGCGCTCAAGCGTGACGCGCTCAAGGGGATGCGCATCGGGGTGCTGCGCCAGGCCTACGAACGCGACGGCACCGATCCCGAGGTGGTGCAGGTGTTCCTGCGCGCGGTTGAAGACCTGAAGCTCGCCGGTGCGACGATTGTCGATCCGGCCACGGTGGAAGGCCTCGACGCCATCCGCCGCCAGCCGGGCATCGCATCGTGCCAGGGCTTCAAGTACGACCTCAACCAGTTCCTCGCCGCCCGCAAGGGCCGCGTGCCGGTGAACGACCTCGCCGCGGTGGTGAAGGGCGGCAAGTTCCACCCCACCGTGCGGCGGCAGCTCGAACAGAGCGAGCAGGGCGCCGCCAATGGCCCCGGCACGCCGGAATGCGCGGCGGAAGCGGCCTATCGCGACCAGGTGCGGGCCGCGGTGGCGAAGACGATGGACGCGCACACGCTCGACGCCTTCGTCTATCCCACGTGGAGCAATCCGCCGCGGCTCATCGGCGACCTGAACACGCCCGGCGGCGACAACAGCCAGTTCTTCTCGCCGGTGACCGGCTGGCCGGCCGTGCAGGTGCCGATGGGCTACACGCGCGGTGGCCTGCTGCCGGCGGGCCTCACCTTCTTCGGCCGAGCGTGGAGCGAAGCGACCCTGCTCGGCGCCGCCTACGCCTACGAGCAGGCGACGACCCATCGGCGTCCGCCCCCGACGACCCCGCCGGTGCGGTGAGGTTCGGAGACGAGGGCGCGGACTAGACCTGGATGCTCGACCCACTGGTTGTCGCCATCGCCCTGGGAATGCTCGGCGCGACCATCGCCGGGCCGGCGCTGGCCTGGGGCCTCGGGAGGCTTCCGCACGACTCACGGCGACGGATGGAATGGACCCTCATCGCCGGCGCATTGATCGTTGCGCTCTTCGCGGAGCCGCTGCTGCGATCGCCGGTGGGGGGCACGTTCGTGTATCTCCTGGCGGCCCTGCCGGGACTCGTGGCGTTTCTCGCGTTCCGCACGCTGCTGGCGAGCACGCTGGTGTCACTGGCTCCGCTCTATTTCGTGATCGCGAATCTCACTCAGACGTGGCCCACCTACGCGCCGGAAACGGCGCTCGACCGTGCAATTCCGCTGCGGCCCGAGTGGATGCTCGTCTACGGTTCGCTCTACGTCTTCGTGATCGTCCTGCCGCTGCTCGTGGTCCGGCAGCCCGACCTGCTGCGGCGGGCGATGCAGGGCTACCTGCTGGTGATGCTCGTGGCCTACACCGGCTTCCTGCTGTATCCGACCGCCGCCCCGCGACCGGTGTCGCTCCCCGTCGACGGATTCTCGTCGTGGGTGCTCGCGATTGCCTATGCGGTTGACCCGCCGTATGGCTGTTTTCCGTCGCTGCATGTGGCCTATGCCTTCGTGTCGGCGTTCGCCTGCGGCCGCGTGCACGGCGGCGTTGGCATCGTGGCGGTGCTGTGGGCCGCGCTCATCGGCGTCTCGACGCTCTTCACGAAGCAGCACTACGCGGTGGATGTGATCGCTGGCGCCTTCGCCGCCGCCATTGCCTACCTGTGGTTCCTGCGTGGCTACCCGCGCGCGGCCGTGACCGACGGCGATCGTCGCCTGGCACCCTACCGGGCGCTCGGCGCCGCCGCGTTCTTCGCGTTCATCGCGCTCGCGTTCTGGGTGACGTACGCAACCGGCACGGCAATCCGCATATGATTCGCGCCTGCGCTGACCCGCGCCCCGTGTCCGCTGCGCACTGGCGCGGCCGGCGCCTCCCGTCATGACCCCCTCGGGCATCGCTGGATTCAGCCGCAGGCGCGCCATGCTGCTGGCAGCGCTCGCCGTCGCCGCCCTCTCGATCATGTGGCTTGCGCGCTCGACACCACCGGCCTTCCCGTTCGGCGACGTCGCCGTGATCGAGATCGCGACCGGCGCGGCGTTGCGACAGCCGGTCACACTCGGACCGTATTCCCAGTTCGGGTGGCATCATCCGGGGCCGCTGATGTTCTACCTGCTGGCGCCCTTCTACGCGCTGGCCGGTTCGAAGAGCATCGGCCTGGCTGCGGGCGCGCTCGTGCTGAATCTGCTCGCCCTCGGCGCCATCGGCTCGGACGCTCGCCGAGGCACGCCGGCCTCGCAGGCAGCCGTTACCGTCACGCTGGTGCTCGGCGTGTATCTACTGCGCGGCGGCGAACTCGCCACGAGCGTGTGGAATCCGCATCTCATCGTGCTGCCACTCGTGGCGGTGGTCGTTCTGTGCGCAGCGGTCAGTCGCGGCGACGGCGCGGCGCTGGTTGGCGCCATCGTCGTCGCGTCGTTCGTGGCGCAGACCAGCGTGTCGGTGGTGCCAGTGGCCCTCGCCGTCGCGGCGCGTCGCCGTGGGCCTTGGTTGGACGACCGGCCGCGCAGCGTCATCTGGAAGTTCGCGACGTCGACCGACGCTGGTTCCGGTGGGCGGCACTGGCGGGTCTCGTGCTCTGGCTGCCGCCGCTCTTCGAGCAGGCGACGGCCCAGCCCGGCAACCTGACGAAACTGCTTCGGTTCTTCGTGAGCGATCCGTCACGCGGTCAGAGCTTGCGAGATGCGGTTCTGGCGTGGGGCGACATGACGACGACCATGCTGCGACCGGGCTTCGAGTTGCCGTGGGGACGGGCATTCGAACACCGCGGTTCGTGGGGCACGGCAGCGGTAGCCGGGGGCCAACTCGTGCTGCTCGTGCCGCTGGCGGTGTGGGCGCGAGCCCGCCGTCATCAGGCCCTCGCGTGTCTGGCCCTGCTCACGGCCGTGGCGTCGATCGTGGCCTGCTGGTCGATCACCCGTATCGCGGGCGCCATCGGCGACTACCAGATCTTCTGGATGTCGGCCGTAGGGGCGCTGAATCTGGCGATCGTCGCTGGCGCCGTCGCACTCCGCGCAACCGAACACTCGCCGGTGTACCGTCGGCGGCTGATCGTGGTGATGAGCATGCTGCTGGGACTGGTCGCTGCGGCCACGACCGTTCGAGGGCTCGCCGGAGCGCGGGCGTATGCCGAGAACCAGCGCGACGAGGAGGCGCCCAGGCGCGTCGTGGCGGAAGCCACAGTGGCGTATCTCGCGCGCGAGCATGTGGTGCGTCCGCTCTTCCGCATGAACGCGACCAGCTGGCTGCAGGCAGCGGGTGTCGTCTTGCATGTCGTACCGCCGCCACGGCGCGGCGGCGGTGGAGCCATCGTGGGTACCGGTGTTCGGCGACGCGCTCGTGCCTGATGGCACCGAGGACCTCGTGCTCGACATCGGCGGCGGCTGCCCGGCCGATGCCACAATCGTCGCGCGCGCTGACGGGTTGTGCGTGTTCCAGAGCGGCCCGCGATCGTAGCCACCGTCACGTGACGCGCAAGCCAGCTTGATAGTAGAACAGCCGGAGCCATCGAGGGCATCTCATGCACGCCATTACCTTGGCCGCCGTCGCCCGAAGCGCAGCGCTGATTCGTCTCGTCACGACGTTCACGGACGTCGCCGCCGCACCCCCCGTGCCACGCCTCGCCGCTCGGCGAGTCGGCTCGTCGCTCACCGTGTCGTTCGACCTGCAGCCACAACGTGCCGACGACCTGGCGCCGCGTCTTGCCGGCGGACAGCCTGTGTCTGTCAGTTGGCACCTTGACTGCGGCGCAAGGTGCCGTTCTGTCGCGACATCCCGATCACGCGCGGCGTGCTCAAGGTCACCGCCCGCCGCGGATCGACACCGAATCTGTTCTCGATCGAGCGCTCGCTGAACGGCCGCACGTTCGGGCCCCGATCGAGGCACCCTCGAGAGACTTATCGCCACCTGACCTCTTTCGCGGAGTCCATCTGCCGACGCCGCACCCTGCAATCTCACGCGCGGTATCGGCTCGCCATCAAGGCCATCCTGGCCGGCGGCGCGCCCCCTATGCACGCCATGCTGACGAGGTGTCGTCGGAAACTGACGGCGAGTATCAGCCTCCGGCCTCCGTCACCCCTCCGGCGCGGTACGCCGCTACAATCCGCTGCGTGTCCTGCCCCCGCGCCGCCGCCCTCGCTCTGCTGCTGCTCACTGCCGCCTGCGGCGCCGCCGCGCCGCAGCAGGCAGACTGGCCGCTCAACGGCGGACCCGGCAACGCGCGCTATCTCGCCGCTCACCGGGATCACGCGCGACAACGTGACGCAGCTGCAGGTGGCGTGGACCTACGAAAGCGGCGACCACTTCGCGGCCTCCGAGATGCAGAGCAACCCGGTGGTCGTAGACGGCGTGCTCTACGCCACCACGCCCACGATGCAGGTCGTGGCCGTGAATGCGGCCACCGGCAAGGAGTTGTGGAAGTTCGATCCGACCGGCGGCGCCACGGCGCGCACGCGCGCCCGGCATCGCGGCGTCGCGGTGCATGCCGACCGCGTCTTCGTCACCTGGCGCAATTTCCTCATCTCGCTCGACAAGACCACCGGCACACCCGTGCCGGCGTTTGGCGTGGACGGCCGCGTGGACCTGCGCGAGGGGCTCGGCAAGCCGGCCGCGGGCCTGAGCGTGAGCGCCAGCACGCCCGGCGTCATCTTCGAAGACCTGCTGATTCTGCCGAGCAGCGTGCCAGAAACCCTGCCCGGCACACCCGGCCACATCCGCGCCTTCGACTGGAAGACCGGGCAGCAGCGCTGGATCTTTCACACCATCCCGCAACCCGGCGAACCCGGTTACGAGACGTGGCCGCCCGAGGCCTACAAACTGGCCGGCGGCGCCAACGCGTGGGCGGGTGTGACCGTGGACCCGGCGCTGGCGATGGTGTTTGCGGCCACCGGCTCGGCCTCGTTCGACTTCTACGGCACGACGCGCCAGGGCGACAACCTGTACTCGGACTACAGTCCTGGCGCTCGATGCGCGCACGGGCAGGCGCATCTGGCACTTCCAGGGTGTGAAGCACGACCTCTGGGACTGGGACTTCCCGGCGCCGCCGACGCTCGTGACCGTGACGCGCAACGGCCAGCCGGTCGAGGCCGTGGCGCAGGTGACGAAGTATCGGCGACACCTTCGTGCTCGACCGCCGCACCGGCGCCTCGCTCTTCCCGATCGAGGATCGCCCGGTGCCGCCCTCCACGGTGGACGGCGAGTTCGCGTCGCCGACGCAGCCGCGTCCGCTGAAGCCGGCGCCGTTTGCGCGCCAGGGCCTCACCGAAGGCATGCTCACGACGCGCACGCCCGAGGCGCATGCGGCCGTGCTCGCCCGCTTCCGCGCCATGAAGTCGGGGATGTTCCAGCCGCCCTCACTCGAGGGCACCATCGTGTTCCCGGGCTTCGACGGCGGCGCGGAATGGGGCGGCGTGGCGTTTGACGCCGCGTCCGGGCTGCTGTTCGTGAACTCGAACGAGATGCCGTGGATCGTGAAGCTCATCCCGAACAACGACACCTCGCTCTACAACTCGAAGTGCGCCACCTGCCACCGCGAGGATCGCACCGGCGGACCCGCCGCGCCGTCGCTCGTGAACATCGGCGCGAAGCTGTCGCGCGACGAGATCGCCACCATCGTCCGGCAGGGCACCGGCCGGATGCCGGCGTTCCCGACATGGGCGCGCGCAACATCAACGACGTAGCCGAGTTCCTCATCACCGGCAAGGACAAGGGCGCCGATCCGGCGCTGAAGAACGACCCGAGTTGGCTGAAGTACCGCAGCGACGGCGAGTCGATCTTCCTCGACCCCGACGGCTATCCGGCCGTCGCCCCGCCGTGGGGCACGCTGAACGCCATCGATCTCAACAGCGGCGACATCCGCTGGCGCATTGCCCTCGGGGAGGTGCCGGCGCTGGCCGCGAAGGGACTGACCAACACCGGCAGCGACAACTACGGCGGACCGGTCGTGACCGCCAGCGGCCTGCTCTTCATCGGCGCCACCAACTTCGACAAGAAGTTCCGCGCCTTCGACGCGCTGACCGGCGCGCTGCTCTGGGAGACGACGCTGCCGGCGGCGGGCAATGCCACGCCGTCGATCTACATGATCGACGGCCGGCAATACGTCGTCATCGCCTGCGGCGGCGGCAAGAACGGCGCGCCCTCGGGCAGCAGCATCGTCGCCTTCGCGCTGCCCGCCGCGCCGTCGCGCTGACCGCGTGACCTCCCGCCGAGGCGGGCAGCGCATCGAGCTGCGGCCAGTGCGGCCGCTCGGTCGGCTTCGAGTGCTTGCGTCGGCTCAGCTCCCGTCGAGCCGCCGTTCGAGGCGGAGCATCCAGTCCCGGTAGGTTGCCAGCTGGCTCTGAGTTCGGCGTTGTCGGTCTGGAGTCGCGCCACGTCGGCGGCCTGTCGTGTCAGCCCGCGCGTGCGCGCTTCGAGCGCCTGCGCGCCGGTCAGGGCGATGCCGTCGGCGTCGGTCGCGGTGATACGCCGTTCGTACTCGCCGAGGCCAAACGCGGCGCGGAAGTCTTGAGCCGTTGGTCCCAGGTGGCGGATGCCGGGGGGCTGTGACGTGTAGTTCCACTCGCGGATCGGCATCGCCCCGAGCTTCCCAGCGGAAGGTGCCCACGGTCTGCGCGCACACGACCGATGGGCACAGGGCAAACGATGACGAGCGCCGCCCGCGCCGTACTGCAACGTAGTGACGGTGGCCGTCACACAGGTGGGCGGCGTGTATCGCGTGGGCGGCACCGACGACCAGTGCGGCAGCGCGGGCGCGATCAGGCCTCGGCCGGAGCCGCGTGCAGGCGTAACCGGCCGACGTTCTCGAGTATCCGACCATACGAACCTCCCCGGATGCGCGGCCGGGAGGGCCGCACACAGGGAGATCACGGTGGGCTGGCAGAACCCGCCAGGAGACACTGCACCGACGGGCCTGGTGGCGGTGGCGGCCCGCGGCGGCCGTCAGCGACGCCCGCCGACGCCGGCGAAATTCAGCAGGTCGATCATCCGGAAGTCGCCGGGCGCCGGGCCCCACGTGGGCGTGAACGTCGCCCCGGCGTTGAGATACGAGTCGGGATCGCACTGCAGCAGTCCGAGGAACACCTCGGCCACGAGCCGCGACCCGACCGGACCGAGCCGCACCCCGTGGCCCATGAGGCCGGCCTCGCGCAGGACGTACACCCACAGCGGCGTCGACGTGTCGAAGCGCGGATGTACTGCCGCCAGGTCGGCGAGGTCACCCGGCGCGAGCACCGGCACCTGCATCGCGCGCGCGATCGCCTGGCCCGAGGGCGCCGACCACGTGAGGTGGCGCAGCAGGTTGCGCTCGGCCAGCGACGTTGGCGGCGTGCCCGACGCAATCGCGCCGAGGGGCAGGTCGAAGAGCGGCGTGGAGAGCCGCGTGTCGATCAGCTTGTTCGGCCGGACGTCGCCTTCGAGGCCCGGGAAGCGGAAGAACGTCGACCAGCCGACGAAGCGGCGCGGGCTGCGCAGGCCGCCGCGCATGTCGCCGGGGTCCACGGCGCCGCTCTCGGCCGGATCGAAGACGAACGCGAAGAGCGGCGCGCCGCCGTTGCCCGTGAAGTTCGCACGGTACGAGGGGCGCACCATGCTGTGGCCCATGCGGTAGGCGAGCTGGAACTCGACGGGCATGTAGGCATCGCCCATCCCGGGCCGGTAGTAGCGGCGGCCGTTCGTCAGCACGTCGCCGAAGGTCGACGTGTCGACCACCTGCGGCACGAACTCGTGCAGGATCATCCACTGGTAGTGCCACGTCAGCTGGCGGCGCGCCTCGTCGAAGACGTCGTCAGGGTCGAGATCGGGCTGCGCCTGCCGCACGAGATCCACGGCGTGGTTGTGCGCGAGCAGCATGGCCGCCTGCAGACCGGCGACGACGAGGTTCTCGTCGTTGCGCGGGTCGGCGACGATCGCGCGACCCGAGGCCTCGCGCGGCAGGTCTTCGTACAGGCCGCCGCTCTCGACGCGGAACTTCGCGTGGTCGGTGGCGTCGTAGAGCTGCGGGGAGCCGGCCGGCCCGTCGCCGTACACGGAATCGAGGTCGAAGAACGGCCGGCGCGCGTTCGGCGATCGGCGCGGGTTGGTCGGCCGGCCCAGGCGCGACGTGGTGTCGAACGTCATGTCGTGGTCGAGGAACTGGCCGACGAAGGTGACGCCCGCGGTATGCGTGTCGTTGTTCGGGTTGTTGAGGTTCAACAGCGGATCGACGATCAGGTTCACGGGACCGGCGGAGAGCTGGTCCCTCGCGTCGAGCAAGCCGCCGCGCGCGCCGAGGCGCTGCAGCGCCGCCACGACGACCGGTGTCGGTTCGGCGAACGGCCGCAGGTGGAACATGCGGCCGAAGTGCCCGGCCCGGCCGTCTTCGTCGCCGCGCAGATCGCCGGGGTCGCCGCGGTCCTGGTCCGCCCGCGCCCCGGCACCGCCGATCGCGACGAGCACTGCCAGGCCGATCGCGCCGCGCGCCCAAGTTGCCAACGATTTCCTCATCGCTGCCTCCTTCCGGGCGTATGACGCCCCGTGGATGGAGAGCGCGAACGGGCGGACGAACCCGACACGCATCCATGTGGGAGGAAGCGACGATGACTGGACGCTCGCCTCACACAACAGCCGGCACGCGGCGTGTGGGCGCGGCTCCGGGCACGCGCCGGCGGCGCTCAGTGGAGGCCGGCCACCAAGGCGTGAAGGCGGCGGCTGTCGCGATGATCGGCGCCGAGCGTGGCCTCGAGGTGCCCGAGGGGAGCGTCAGCGTCTCCCGAGGCGTGCCGACTTGCCGGTCGTCAGACTCGGCACGGGCCACCATCGTCGAGACATCAGGCCCTGACCGCGATGGCCACGAGCGCCTCCATGTCGAGCCCGCCAATCCGCTCGTGACGCAGCCGGCCGATCACGGCGTCTTTCACGCGCGCCTGCGTGTCCGGCGGCAGCGCTTCGAACACGCCGCGATTGCTCGTGCCCATCATCACGGGCCAGAACGCCTCAGGCGTGGCGACCGGCAGGTGCCACGTGTGGCGGGAGACCCGGGGCGCCGGCAGGCCGGCGTCGGCGTGCAACCGCCGCAGCGCCTCGGCCGACGCGAGCTGCGCTGCCGGGCTGATGTGATCGAGCGACGGGTCCTCTCCTGCCACGGCCTCCCAGAAGTACGCCTCGAGCGGCGCCAGCACCACCTGGCCCCAGACCGTGGTCACGAGCCGGCCGCCCGGGGCCAGCCACGTCCAGGCCGAGCGCAACATCGCCGGCATGTCAGCGACGAAGAAGAGACCGAAGACCGAGACGACGGCATCGAAGGCGCCGGGGGCGAAGGTCAGCGTGGTGACGTCAGCGACCTCGAAGCGCGCCTGCGTGAGGCCGGCTCTGGCGGCATGCGCGCGTGCCACCTCGATGAGCGCCGGCGTGAGGTCGACGCCCAGCACCGACCCGGTCGGGCCCACGGCGCGAGCCGCCGGCAGGGCCGAGGCCCCGGTGCCGCAGCACAGATCGAGCACCCGGTCGCCGGGGCGCAGCGCCGCAAGGGCTGCCGTGAGCCGGCCGTAGTGGTGCCAGAACGGCAGGCCGTCGAAGGTGTCGGCCGCCCGCGTGTAGGTGTCGATGACGAGGGCGGGGGCGGGGTGCATGGCCGGGCTGATTGTAGTGGCCCGGGCCGTCACTCCGGTCGCCGCGGAACGCCTCCCTGTACGTTAAGCTTCCGCCGCGGCTCCTCCCCCGGCGCCGAGGTCGGTCATGCAGATCCACAACCGCGTCGTCGCGCGTTTCGCGGACGGCCGGATCGTCAAGGGCACTACACAGGACTTCTCCGTGACGCGGGACTTCTTTCACGTCATCCCGCCGGAACCGGGCGCCGCGCCGGTACGCATCGGCGTGCCCGCGCTCAAGGCGGTCTTTTTCGTGAAGGACCACACCGGCAACAGGGACTACAACGAGAAGAAAGCCTTCGAGGGCCTGGTGCCGGGCCGCAAGCTGCAGGTGGTCTTCAAGGACGGCGAGACGCTGGTCGGCTCGACCACCGGCTACGACGGCGCGCGCCCGGGATTTTTCATGACGCCAGCCGATCCCAGATCGAACAACGACCGCATCTTCGTGGTGGCCCGCGCGGTGCGCGCGGTGGCGTTCATTCAGTAGCGGGCGCGGTCACCGTCAGGTGGCCGGTGTAGATCGCCATACCGACCACGGCGTGGATGCCGTGCCGATCGAGTTCGTCGATCTCGGCCTGGGTCGTGATGCCGCCGGCCGCCGTCACCTGGCGCGAGGTCGCCCGCGCCACCTCGAGGATCGCGCCCATGTCGGTGCCCTGCATGAGCCCCTCGCGATCGACGTGGGTGTAGAGGAACTCGTCGCAATAGGCCTCGAGCGCCTTCACCGCCTGCACGGCCGTGATCGGCAGCGCCGTCTTCCAGCCGTGGATCACCACCTGTCCGCCCTTGCTATCGACTGCGCCGACGATGCGTTTGTTGCCCACGGCCCGCACCAGCTCCTGCGCGAACGCGAGGTTGAGATACTGATCTGGCGGATCGCCGGCGCGCGCGCCACGGTAGAGCGACGAACCGACGATCACATGCGTCGCGCCGGCGTCGATGAGTTCGAGCGCCCGCGTCGCCGACCGCACCCCGCCGCCGACGCGGCAGGGCAGCCGGCTGGCGATGTAGCGCACGAGTGTGTCGTTGTTGCCGGTCGCCATCGCCGCGTCGAGGTCGATGAGCTGCACGGCCGTGAAGCCGCGGAACTTCTCGATCCAGCCCTCCACATCGGCCGACTCGAGCGCCAGCTTCTCACCCTGCACGAGCTGCACGATGCGCCCGGCCTTCAGATCAATCGACGGTATCAGCACGAAATCTTCCCTTGGTCCCGAACCGTCGAGGGCCCCCTGGCCTGAGCCTGTCGAAGGCTGGTCCCTGCACGTGTCACCACAACCCCACCTTGCCTGTCACGGAGGCGATGAGCTTCTGCGGGTCGAAGCCCACGCCCTTGCGAAACACCGTCTCGACCTTGCGCACGTCGCTGATGTCGCGCGACGGATCGCCGGCGACGACCACCAGGTCCGCCTGCATCCCGGCGGCAATCGTGCCGACGCGCTTGTCCTGCCCCAGGTAGCGCGCGCCATTGCGGGTGCCGATCGCCAGCGCCTCGAGCGGCGTGAAGCCGGCCTCCACGAGCAGCTCGAGCTGCCGGTGGTTGGCGTAGCCGGGAATCACGCCACCGCCGCCAGTGGGATCGGTGCCGGCCACCAGCAGCCCGCCGGCCCGCGCGAACTCGCGCTCGAGGGCCATCGCCTTCGGGAACAGCCGCGGATAGATCGACTGGGTGTTGGCTTCGACGCGGGCGCGGTTCTGCAGGTACTGCTCGCGCAGTTGCGGCACCAGCACGTCGAGCCCCGGCGGCAGCGGCCGGCCCGGCGTGTTGAGCTCGAAGACGGTCAGCGTCGAGGTGATGGCGACACGCTTTTCGATGAGCGTGCGGACCAGGGTCTGGAAGGCGACGCCCTTCGGATCGAGGTCGGCGACGGCCTGCTGGCCGCGGCCCTGGCCGGGACATTCGTCGGGCTTCTTGTCCGCCACGAAGTCGGTGGCTGCGAAGAAGCCGTGCTCAAGGTTGTCGATGCCGAGGGCGGCCGCTTCGGCGTAGGTGACCGAACACAGATGGCCGGTCACCTTCATTCCACGCGTGTGCGCTTCGCGGATCGCCGTGCCGAGCGCGGTCCGCGACACCTGCATGTAGGCCTTGACCGACGTCGCGCCTTCATCGGCCCAGTAGGCGACGTGCTGGCGGGCGCGCTGCTCGGTGCGCAGGTCCGTCATCTGCACGAACTGGTTGGGGCCGTTCACGTACGGCATGGTCGCGTCGATGGCCGGTCCGGCCACCTCGCCGGCCTCGACCCGCCGCTTGAGCGTGACGTCCATGAAGCCGTTCAGGTTGCCGCCCGTTCGCATCGTCGTGACGCCGCCGGCGAGATACAGCCGCACGAAGCTCTGCCCGAGCTGCCCGTACACGCCGGGACCGGTCGGGTAGTAGAGATGCTCGTGCAGCATCACGAGGCCGGGGATGACGCTCTTGCCGGCGAGGTCGAGCAGGCGGGCGCCCTCGGGCGCGGGTGTCGTCGCCGAGGGGCCGATCGCGGCGATGAGCCCGTCACGCAGGATGAGCGTCTGGCCCTCGCGCGCCGGCGCGCCGGTGCCGTCGATGACACGCGCGTTGGTCAGCGCCACCACCGGCGCGTCCACCGCCACGAACTCGCGGATGCCCTCGCCGATGACGGCGCGCTGCGCCAGCGGCCGGGCGACGACGACGGCGATCGCGAGCGCGAAGAGTGCGGCGCCGCTACGAACCGGGGCCCGCACGTCAGGCGTGCCGGTGCGCGGTGGGCAGGCCGAAGCGGGCGATGGTGTCGCCCTCGAAATCCACTTCGATGAGCACGGCCGGCTCGTCGCCCATCACCCAGGCGTCGTGGCCGGGCTCGATCGCCAGCGCCGCCGGTGCCTCGTATTCCCGCACGCAGCCGTCCGGGAAGTGGACGTGGATGCGGCCGCGCGCCAGAAAGCCGACGTGGGCGTGCTGGCAGGTCTCGGTGCCGGTCACCGGCTTCATGTGCGTGGACCAGCGGAAGCCGGCCGGATAGATGGCGCGCTTGATGCGGCCCGCGCCCGTCCGTACGATGTCGAGCTGCACGCCGCCCACCGTGCGGGAGTCCGCACCGGGCATGGGCGCCGTCAGGGGGTCGTGTGTGCTCACCGCATCCTCCAGCCGTCTGATTCTAGCAACGTCAGCGCGATCCGAGCTCGAACACGTAGAGCGCATGCCCGGTGCCAGGGTGGTGGATCTCGGGCGCGATCGTCCGCGGCACCACGCGCGGACTGCCGCCGCCAAGACCGGTCGTGATGGCCACGTACTGCCGGCCGTTGGCCGTGAACGTCACCGGGAAGCCCTGCACCGAGGTGCCGAGGCGGGTCTTCCACAGCTCTTTCCCGGTCCTGACGTCGTAGGCGTGGAAGTAACGGTCGAGGTCGCCGATGAAGACCAGCCCGCCGCCGGTCGAGAGGGCCGCGGTGAGGAACGGCGCCCGCTGCTCGACGCTCCAGAGCTCCTTCAGCGTCCGCACGTCGTAGGCGGCGAGCTTGCCGATGTTGCCGTCGCTGCCGGGCATCTCGAAGAACCGGCGCGCCCCGGCGGTGCCGCCCTGGCCCGGCACCTGCTCCACCTTGCGCGGCGCGATCTCCATGCACGACTGGCTGAGCGGAATGACCAGCGCCTGCGTGCCCGGGTGATACGTCATCGCCTGCCAGTTGTGGCCGCCCTCGGTGCTCGGGCACGCCAGAATCCACTGATCGAGCTTCTGCTCCAGGATGTCGCCCCGATAGGTGGCGCGCCCGGTCTTCCTGTCGATCTCGGTGTAGACGTTCTGGAAGATGGTCTCGGTGAAGTCGAGCAGCGCGCCGGTGCGGCGATTGAGCTTCCACAGGATGCCCGACTTGCCGATCGTGAAGAGCGCCTTCTCGGCGCCGATGTCGACCGAGACCTTCTCGTAGACTTCGTCGAGGTCGAGCGTCTCGCCGGGCAAGTGCTGGAAGCGCCAGACGAGGGCGCCGGTCTCGGGATTGAGCGCCACCGTCGACGCGGTGTGCTGCGCGGCGTCGAAGACCCGCGTGCCACGGCTCACCGGCATCCACGGCTTGGCCTGCGCGACACCCCAGAAGGTGAGATCGACATCCGGATCGTAGCTGCCGGCGATCCACGTCTCGCCGCCCTGGCGCATCATGTTCGGCAGGTTGTTCCAGGTGTCGCCGCCGGGCTCGCCGCTGTGCGCCACGGTGTGGAACTTCCACGCCAGCCGGCCGGTGGCGGCGTCGTAGGCGCTGATGGCACAGCGTTCCTCGCGGTAGCGATCGCAGCCACCGAGGCCCTGGATCACCTTGCCTTTGACCACGATCGGCCCGCTCGAGTTCGTGAAGCCCTTCGAGGAATCGGCAATCGTCGTCTCCCAGACCGTGGCGCCGGTTCTGGCGTCGAGCGCCACCAGCCGCGCATCGGTCGTGGCCAGGAAGAGCCTGCCGCCATGGATCGCGAGGTTGCGCATCGCGCCCTGCCCGTAGCTGGCGGTTCGGGCCCACCTGATTGGCCCAGATGAGATCGCCGGTGGCGCCATCGATGGCCTGCACCTCGTTCATCGTGTTGGTGAGATAGACGATGCCGTCGTGCACGAGCGGCATCTGCTGGTTGGAGCCGCCTTCGTTCATGTTCCACACCCAGGCGAGGCGCAGCGAGCCGACGTTGGCGGTCGTGATCTCATCGAGCGGGCTGTGGCTCCACGCCTGGTAGTTGCGGCGCGCCATCAGCCAGTCGCCGGCCGGTGGGGTCTCCAACATCTCGTCGGTGACGGGCGTGACGCGCGGCACCTCGCCGGTGATGTAGAGACCGCGTGGCGGCGGTGGACCGGCCGGTCGCGGCGGGCCGCCGCCAGCCGCCGCTGGCGCTTGGGCGGTGGTGGTTGGCGCGATGCCGGTGGCAATCGTTCCGATCGGCACGTCGGTGGTGGGCGCAAGCGCCGCGGCAGCGGTGGCGGCGCCGTTCATGCGCAGGATGAACGCCGTGATGTTGAGGTACTCGTCGGCGCCGAGCGTCGCGCCGCCGGGCGGCATCGACGTGCGGATGTAGTCGTAGAGCTCTTTCGTGCCGCGCCCGCGCCACACGTTCATGAAGGCGCTGCCGGCCAGCGGCGACGCTTCGTTGCGGCCACCGAGATCGGCGAGATGGCAGGCGGCGCAGCGCGTCTGGTAGGCATCGCGGCCGGCGGCCACCTGCGCCGCGGTGATGACCGGGGTGGCGTTCTGCGCCGCGCTGGTGCCGGGCTGGCCCGTCGCGCCGCTCACCACGAGGCCGAGCGCGAGCGCGGCACTGGCCAGGGCGCCGTGTCGGTATGCCGCGCGCGTCATCAGCGTCGTCCCTTCGGAGCCATCAGCCAGCCCCACAGATTGCCGTCAGGCGCCTTCTCGCTTTGCACCTGCACGTAGAGCAGGCCTTTGGCGAACGCCGCCGCGTGGTCGCGGGTGAGCGTCAGCGTGCCCTTGAACGTGCCGGTCGTGCCGCCGCCCGAGGCGAACTCGCCGACGAGTGGCCCGCGCAGTCCCGGCCGCGGACTCTCGTAAACGCGCACCGAGGTCGCCGCCGACTTCAGTCCGCGATACGTGCCGCCGAGGGTGAGGGTCGTGCCCGTCAGCGTCGCGGTGGCGGCGCCGAGCCCGGCGATCGTCTCCTGCATCGCCAGATCGGTGGGCACCGGCGACAGCCGGGCCTGCATCGGCCCGGCGGCGGCCTGCATGAAGGTGAGCGCCAGGCTCAGAACAAGGGCGGAGAACTGCATGGCGGGGAATTGTAGCGGCAGTTCGCAAACTTGGGGTCAGACCCCATTCTGGCTATGGCCAGACTCGCGGCAGATTCTGTAATAGGTAGTCTGGCTGGGGCCTGAATGGGGTCTGACCCCAGCAGATCGCGAGATCGGGGAAGATGGGAGGCCTCGCCCCCATGCACGACACTCACTTCCGCGGCTGGGCCAAGCCGGGCCCGCTGCCGGCCGGCGCGTCGTCGCCGCCCGATGTGCCCGCCACCGAATCGCTCGACGCCATCAGCGGCCACTTCCGCCTGTTCCAGCTGCGCGACGGCCACCGCTTCTCGACCGACGACGTGCTCACGGCCTGGTATGGCACGTCGTGGGTGCCACGCGCCTCCTCGGTGCTCGACCTGGGCTCGGGCATCGGGTCGGTGGGCATGGTGGCAGCGTGGCGGCTGCCGGGGGCGGCCGTCGTGACCATCGAGGCGCAGGAGGAGAGCGTGCGGCTGGCTCGCAAGTCGGCGGCGTTCAACGGTCTCGAGGCGCGCTACGAGATCCGGTTGGGCGACTTTCGCGACGCGGGCACGCTCGGCGACGACGAGCGGTTCGATCTGGTACTCGGCAGCCCGCCGTACTTTCCGCGCGGCACCGGCGTCGAGGGCGATCACCCGCAGAAGGTGCAGTGCCGCTTCGAGGTGCGGGGCGACATCAGCGACTACGCGCGCGTCGCCATCGCCCATCTGTCGCCTGGCGGCGTCTTCGCGTGTGTCTTCCCATCGGCGCAGCTTGACCGCGTGGCAGGAGCGGCGGCCGACGCGGGAGCGGCAATCGTGCGGCGGCGTCCGGTGGTGTTCCGGGAGGGCGATGCGCCGCTGGTTGACCTGTTCGTGATGATGCGTGCCCTTGACCTGCCCGACCAGATGCGCGCGTCCACCTGGGTCGAGCCCCCGCTGGTCATCCGGCAGGCCACCGGCCAGGTGCATCCGGAGTACGCCGCCGTCAAGCTGGCGTTCGGGTTCCCGCCCTGACGGCGGAGCCGACCTGCACTCGCCTGGCTTCTCACGACGAGCCGGCCCGGCCCGAGCCATCACCTGCTACCATCGGCCCGACTCTTCAGGAGGTGGCAATGAAGTCAGGCTCAGCGCTCGCCGCTGCCGCGTTCCTCTGCACAGCCGTCGTGTCGGTGGCCTCGGTCCAGTCAGCGGACCCGGCACCCCATGTGGCCGCCGCGCGCACCGCCGCCGGCACCGACTTCCTGCCGCTCTTCGACCGCCTGTGCGTGCCGCCCGCACCTGCCGCGCCCGCGGCCGGCCGTGCGCCAGCGCCGCCACGGCCCGACGGCCCCCCGCCCCGATCGAGCTGGCACGCCGACCCGGTGAAGGTGTTCGACAACCTGTACTTCGTCGGGCAGACCGAATACTCCGCGTGGGCGGTCACGACCTCGGCCGGGATCATCGTCATCGATCCGCTGTTCGACTACTCGGTGGCGGACGAAGTCGCCGGCGGCCTCGAGACGCTTGGTCTCGATCCGGCCACCATCAAGTATGTGGTCATCAGCCACGGTCATTCCGATCACGCCGGCGGCGCCGCGTTCCTGCAGGACCGCTACAAGGCGCGGGTGGTCGTGTCGGCGGAAGACTGGGACCTGATGGAGCGCACGAGCGCCTCGTGGAAAAAGCCGCGGCGAGACATCGTGGCGACAGACGGGCACCAGGTGACACTCGGCGACACGACGCTCACGCTGCACCAGACGCCCGGCCACACGCTCGGCACGTTCTCGACCATCATCCCGGTGCGCGACGGCGCGGCGCGCCACACCGTGGCCTACTGGGGCGGCACCGCGTTCAACTGGCTGGCCAATCGCGCCGGCTACATCACTGCCGCGCGGCCCGACGCCTTCTGGTTCGACCAGTACGTCGCCTCGGCCCGGAAGTTCCGCCGCCTGGCCGCCGATGCCGGCGCCGACGTGCTGCTGTCGAATCACACCGCCTTCGACGGCTCGAAGACGAAGCTGCCGGCAATGGCGAAGCGCCGGTCAGGCGATCCGCATCCGTATGTAATCGGTGCTGCCGGCGTAGCGCGTTACCTCACCGTGGCGGAGGAGTGCGCGCTGGCGGGACGCGCGCGGCTTCCGTAGGCGTGGCACGCGGCCTCGTCGTCTGCCTCCCGCTGCACGGGCACATGGCCCCGCTGCTGCCGCTCATCCGGGAGCTGGCGGCGCACGGCGACGACGTGACCGCGTATGGCACGGCGCCATTCGCTGAGGCGATCGAGAGCACAGGCGCTCGTTTCCGGCCCTACCGGGCGGGCCGCCTGCAAGACCTCGCCGGGCTGCCCGACCGAACCGACACCATCGCTTCCGTCCTGATGGGCATCGTCGAGGACGTGCTGGAAGCGGACCTGGCGGACATGCGCGACGTGCGTCCCGACTTCGTCGTGACCGACTCGGTCGCCCCGTGGGGGCATTGGGTGGCGCAGGCGCTGGGCGTGCCGCTCATCACGTCGATCACCACCTTCGCGGTCAACCGCCACGTGCTGGCCTTCGCCGCGTCACACGGCGTGCGGCCCAGAAGCCTCCGACTGGTGGTGTCGAAGCTGGCGCACGTTTCCAGCGCCCTCCTGCAGCGTCGACGGTTGGCGCGTCGTTACGGCGTGCCCGGCCTCGGCGTGTTCGCCACGGTGTTCGGTCACTCGGCGTTGAACCTCGTGCACACGTCGCGCGAGTTCCAACCGTGCGGCGAGACGTTCGACGGGTCGTTTCACTTCGTCGGCCCACCGGCCGCGGATCCGGGTGCCGCCCTGCGCGTCCTGGCGCCGGCGCCGCCGTGCCCGCCGGGCACGAATCCTCTGGTCTACGTGTCGCTCGGCACGCTGTTCAACGCCGATGCGGAGTTCTTTCGGCACTGCGTCGAGGCGTTTCGCGACCAGCCGGTGCGAGTCGTCATGTCGCTCGGCTCCCGCGTGCGACCCGGCGAGCTGGGCACGCTGCCCGGTAACGTGGTCGTCGCGGCGACGGTTCCCCAGATCGACGTGCTGCGCCAGGCATCAGCCTTCGTGACCCATGGCGGGATGAACAGCGTGAGCGAGAGCTTGCGCCTGAGCGTGCCGATGGTGACCGTGCCGCAGATGGGCGAACAGGAGATCGTCAGTCGCCGGGTCGAGCAACTGGGAGCCGGTATCTACCTGGCCAAAGCCGCTGTGTCGCCGGAGACGCTTCGCGGCGTCGGTGCGGCGGCTGCTGGACGAGGCCAGGTTTCGCCAGCGCGCGGATCGATCGGCGAGACGCTGGTGGCTGCCGGCGGAACGGAACGGGCCGCCAGCCTCGTGAGAGCATTCACGGGACGGGCGTGATCAGCGGAACAGTCGCGAGAGTGCCAGGGACCACCCGGGCAGCAACGGCGTCCTGAGCGTGTGACCCTCTGCAGCCGTCAACGGTGACAGCGCGGGAAACGAGCCATCGGGGTGGCGTCTCGAGATCGTCACGCTCGCCGCGTCGGAATCCACCAGCCAGTACCTCTCGAACCCCGCTGCGGTCGTAGAGACGGCGCTTGATTCCCAGGTCGCGCTTCCGCGTCGATGGCGACAGGACTTCGACCACCAGTGCCGGCGTACCTTGGATGTTCCGGGCAGTCAGGATCTCGAGCTGATCGGGCGCCACGAAGATCACGTCGGGCTCGACCACGTCGTGGAACGAAAACACCACGTCGAAGGGCGCTACGAACACGCGGCCTAGATCCGGGCGATCCTCGAGATGGTTGCCGAGCGCAAGGCATAGCCGCAGTACCAGTTCCTGGTGACGCTGGTTCGGTGACGGGGTCACGTAGTGCACCCCGCCGATGATTTCGTGCCTGCGGCCATCGTCTGGCAGCCGCACGAAGTCGTGGTAGGTGAGGCGCGCGTCGTGAGACGTGGTTGGCATCGCGTTCTCTCCGTTCCCGCTGGAATTCTACCCCCTGCCACGTTCTCGGCGATTGCGAGAGACGTGCCACGCGAGGTTCACGCGGGAATCATCTGACCTCCGGCCAGGCAGCGGCAGAAATCGCCAGGCCGAGGCGGAGGCGGCGCTGCAGGAATGGCGACGCCGTCAGCGCGTCACGACGATCGTGACGTTGCTGTAGGTGAAGAGCGCGCCGTCACTCGCCACCGCGCGCAGCACGTATTCGCCCGGTTCCGAGAAGGTCACCTGCGACACCCACTTGCCGTCTTTCGGCGCCTCGGGAATGAACCACGGCGGCGACCACGGCGAGTTGCCGTAGGCGCGCGTGTCGGTCCACGTCTTCATCTGGTCGGGCGTGAAAGCCGCCGCCGCCGCGTTGCCGCGATAGACCAGCCACGACAGGCGCAGGCCGGGACCGCTCGACGGCACGACCGAACCCGGCGGACGGTACAGCGCCGCCTGGGCTTGCTGCGGCGTGAGCTGGCGATCGGGCCGGCGCTTCGGGATGCCGTCCGGATCGGCGGCCGTCGTCGTGAGGGCCACCGGCTCGCCCACTTTCACCGTGCGCTTGCGGGCCCCGAACACTTCGAGCGTCGGCGGGACGTTGGTGCGCAGCTCGTCGCGCAGGCTGCCGAAGTCGCCGCCGACCTCGGTCGAGATCACCTGCGGATCGATCTGATAGTCGGACTTCAGCGACGCATAGGCGCGTTCGGTCTTGCCGTTGGCGGTGAGCGTCCACGTCATCTCTTTGGTGCCGAACTCCTTCGGCACGCGCACGGTGAAGAGGAACGGATTGCGCCGCGGATAGAAGTGTGTCGGCTGGCCCTGGTCGGGGCCGCCCGGCTCGATCGCGTTGCCCGGGCCGACCGGGATGTCGAACTCCTGCTGCCAGTTCGAGTTCATGTAGCCGAAGTACATCGTGAAGGAGCCGTCGGGATTGGGCATCCAGCCTTCGTACGACGGCGATAGCCCCTGTCCGCTCGAGTACGTGAAGCGCGTCTGCGCGTGTCCGGGCGCGGTCAGCAGCGCCGCGGCCAGCCCTGTGATCGCGGCGATGACGACCGCCATGCGAAATCCGCATCCGTTCACTGAGGCGCCCTCGGAACGGCAGGCGCCGCGGTGGTCGGGGGCGGCGGGGCCCAGCACAAGCGGACAGCCGATGTCGTAGGTGTTGCGCGACTTCATGTTGGCGCGCCGCGAGGCCATCTCGGCCTGGAACTGTTCCTCGGTCAGCGACACCGAGTAGCCGAGGTCGATGAACATGTTGGCCACCGATCGGCGGCCGCCGCCCGCCCAGTTCCTGGCATCGGCCAGGTTGGTGTTGGCGGCCGTCGTGTCGAGGAACCCGATGAGGTGCACGATGGTGCCCTTGGGCAGCAGCGGCGCGGCGTCGTCTTCGTAGACGTACTGCTTCACCCAGTTGTGGTCGTAGCCCACGCAGTTGAGCGTCAGGATGTTGTGGCCCCACACCGCCTCGATGCACATCCGGACGCCCGGGGCGTGCAGGTGCGGCTCGAAGGCGATGATCTTGGTGTGCTCCTGCAGCACGCCGTAGGAGTGGATCTCCTGCCGCGCCTGGTTGGCCTTGACGTCGAGGTCGATGCCGTTGCCGAGCCGCAGCGGCGAGCGCTTGTAGAGCGGCTGGTAGCCCTTGGGGAAGAACTTGAAGCCGAACTCGAGCTGCGCCTTGGTCTCGCGGCCGTTCGAGTGGATGTGCCCGGCTGTAAGCGCCAGCGACGAGCCCGCGGCCAGCAGGCGCCCGGCCTGCGGCGGGAAGATGTCGGCGTTCCTGCCCACTTCG
Organism: uncultured Acidobacteriota bacterium; assembly: GCA_963779175.1. Taxonomy (GTDB): domain Bacteria; phylum Acidobacteriota; class Vicinamibacteria; order Vicinamibacterales; family UBA2999; genus CADEFD01. The sequence goes on along the minus strand of CAVZXA010000010.1, from coordinate 15,189 downwards.
TGGATCGGCCACGAGGTGTTGGCTTCGTCGGATCCGCCCACGACCTCGCTCTCGTAGGTCATGTGGTGGAACACGTAACGTCCGCCGACGGTGCTGGTCGGGCCGCTGCGCGGGATGTCGTTGATTTCGCGCACTTCCACCGCCGCCACGTAGCGGTCTTCGGTGAGGCCGGTCGGCACGTGGCCCACATCGCCCCACCAGTCGGGACCGGACGCCGGCACCACCATCTCCTTCGAGCGCAGGACGAGATCCGGCGTGCCGATCGTCCACGTATCAGCTGCAGCGAGCGGCTTTGCCGGCGGCAGATCCGCGGGGTTGCCCTGCGGGGCGCCGGCGTCGGCCCAGGCGGCGATGAGGGCGATCTCGTCGTTCGTGAGCGACGGATCGCCCTTGAACCGCTGGATGCCGATGTCTTTCTCGACGAACCAGGGCGGCATCACGCCGGCGCGCGGCCCCATCCCTGTGCGCCGCTTGATCGAGCGCGCCCACGGACGAACCTCCTCGTAGGTCACCAGCGGCATCGGCGCGACGCCCTCGGCGGTGTGGCAGTTCAGGCAGCTGCGCTGGAAGATCGGCGCGATGTGTTTCGAGAAGGTGACGGCGCCTGCGGCCGGGGCGGTCTGCGCCGCCGCGGATTGGGCCGACGCGAGGGCCCCGATGACGACGACCGCCGAGGCGCATCCGCGCCGCCACCGACGTGCCCGCCTGTTGCGGTCGATCATGGTGTCCATCCTTTTCCTCGATCCCGCGGAGACTACGCCGAATCGCCGGCTCCGTCAACGCGCAGTCCCGCGTCCGCGCGCACGTCGACATCCCCAGGGGCGGGCGGCGCCAATCCGTGCGAGGATGGGCCGCGCGGATCTCGTATCCGACAGGGGGTCCATCCCATGCATGTCCACCTCGGATGGTTGGCGGCATTGGTGCCGCTGGTTGCCATTGCGCTCGGCGGTAGTGCGTCAGTGAGGGCGCAGCCCCCGGCGAACGCCGTGACCAGTCGGCCGTGGACGGTGCCTCGAACACCGGATGGCCGGCCCGATTTGCAGGGCATCTGGACCAACGCCACGCTGACACCGCTCGAGCGGCCACTCGCCCTGGGCAACCGCGCGTTTCTCACCGAGCAGGAGGCGGCCGCGCTCGAGGCGCGGGCGGCCGGGCGCCAGACCGCGGCCGACGAGCCAGCGGCGCGACAGCAGGCCCTGGCCGGGGGCGACGTCGGCAGCTACAACCAGTTCTGGTTCGACTCGGGCTCGACGATCCTGCCGACCAGGCAAACCTCGCTCGTGGTCGATCCGCCTGATGGTCGGGTGCCGGTCCGTCCTGAAGCCGAAGCCAGGCGAGACGAGGCGCTGAAGCGCAGCACCGAGCACCCTGAGTTCATGAGCATCTGGGACCGGTGTATCTCGCGCGGCGTGCCCGGGTGGATCATTCCAGCCGGCTACAACAACGCCTACCAGATCGTCCAGACACCCGGGTACGTCGTGATTCACGCCGAGATGATTCACGACGCGCGGATCATTCCGCTCGACGGCCGCCCGCCCCTGCCGGCGACGCTGCGCCTGCTGGAGGGCGATTCGCGCGGACGATGGGACGGCGACACGCTGGTCGTCGAGACCGCCAACTTCAGCGACCAGAACTGGATCGCGACGAGCGCGGCGTCGGGCCGGATCAAGGGCATCCCGCAGAGCACGGCCCTGACGATCGTCGAGCGCTTCACGAGAACGGGTCCCGACCGGATCGACTACGAAGCGCGGATCGAGGACCCGGACAATTTCACGCGCCCGTGGTCGCTGGCCTTCCCGCTGACCAGAGATGACGACTACCGCATCTTCGAGTACGCCTGCCACGAAGGCAATCGAGCCATCGAGGGCGTCCTTCGAGGCGCCCGCTACCAGGAACGCGCGCCCGACAGGCCGAAGCGATAGGGGCTCAGTGCAGCAACGGGATCCCACCGGAGTTGGGCGCGGGATGGCCATGCTAGACTTCCGCCGCCTCCGTACGCGGAGGCCTGGAGGCGTAGATGACGCTCCCCCGTCGTTCATCCTCGATTGCCGCAGTGGTCGTCGCATGCGGTACGGTCGCCATCACCCTCGCGTTCGAGGCCCCGGACGCGATGCGTGCGTCGTCGCCGTCGGCGGCCACTGCCGAGCCGACGCCGCAGACGCACGCATCACGGCGCACCGGGTCCGCAGTCGCGAGCGGCGTCGTCACGTTCGCGGACCTGATCGAGCAGGAACGGCGGCGTCCACGACGGGCGCCCGCGCCGCGCAGACCGGTCGAGGCTGAGGAGGAGGAAGAGCGCCGTGAGCGCGGCCGTGACAGCAGCGCTCCGGTCAACGGCACGAGCCCGGCATTCGCCTTTCCGACGCCGTTGTCTACGGGTCCCTCCCCCTCACCGGCGCTGACGTTCGGCGCCGTGCAGAGCAGCCACCCGGTCCCGCCCGACTCGACCGGCGCGGTAGGACCCACACAGGTGCTGACCGTCACCAACCACGGACTCCAGGCGCACACCAAGAGCGGCGCGTTTCTCGGCCAGGTCTCGACGTGGACGTTCTGGGGGATGTTCAACCCGGCCTGGCCGTTCGATCCGCGGGTGATCTACGATCCGGTACAGCAGCGGTTCATCGTCGTCGCCCTCGACTACCGCAGCAACGCACAGGGGAGCTACGACGGGTCGATCTACATCGCCGTGTCTCACACGGGCGACCTTCTCGGAGGATGGACGGTGCGCAAGTTCCTCTCATGCGTCACGTTCACTCCCTGCAGTGCCTCCAACGCCACCGCGATCGACTTTCCGATGGTGGGCTTGAGCGCGAACTTCCTGGCGATGAACATGCAGTGGGGCCGCACCTACGTGTTCAGCTACCCGGCCCTTCGACAAACTCAGGGGCCGGTCCCCGTCACGGTGCTCGACCCGCCGTCGCCGAGCTTCCTCGACTCGTTCGGCGCCCCGGTCGTCAGTTCCTCCGCGACGGAAAGCGACTTGTATTTCGTCAAGTGGGATGCCCCCACGGCCAATTACCGGCTGAACCGCCTGACCGGTCCACCAGACGCGCCGAGCTTCACGCCCGGGCCTCTCGTCATGTTGCCGAGCCACCTGAAGCAGGAGGGCTGCGTTCCGTGGCAGGGTGGCGCTCCGCAGGTCCCTGAGCCGGGCACCGGCAACGTCGCCCTCGTCTCCTATTGGCCCGGCAACGCCGACGCAGTGTTCCGCGACGACCACGTCTGGTTCACCGAAGCCAGACGAGTGCAAGCGACGGACTGCGGCGGCCACGCAAAAGTGCTCTGGCTCAAGCTGCACAAGTCCGGCACCTTCGCCGACGGCGGCGTCATCGAGGACCCGACCGGCAGGTGGTTCATGTATCCAACCATCGCCGTCAACCGCTTCCACGACGTGCTCGTCGGCTTCACCCAGGCGTTGGCCTCGGAGTACTTCTCCGCCGCGTTCGCGTTTCGCGAGGGTACCGATCCACCGGGCACCATGCGGGATGCCCGCGTCTACAAGGCGGGAGAGGGGCATTTCAACCTGGCCTATTCGGGCGGAATCAGTCGCTGGGGGGACTACAGTCGCACGGTCGTCGATCCGAGCGATGACACGACGCTGTGGACGATCCAGGAGTACGCGCGCGCCCCGGTCGGAACTGGCACTGCGTCCGGACGATGGGGCACCTGGTGGGCCGCGGTCAACCCACGCGCGCCGCAGCCGCCGGGTGCACCACAAACGCTTCAGGCCACGGCGACGGGTTCGTCCATTCTGCTGACATGGGCCGCGCCGAGTGGCGGAGGCGCACCGACGTCGTATGCCGTCGAGGCTGGCTCCGGGCCCGGTTTGTCCAATCTGGCCAGCTTTCCCACCGGCAACACGGCGCTGTCGTTCGCCGCGGGCGGCGTGCCGGACGGCACCTATTACGTCCGCACCCGCGCATCGAACGCCATCGGTGTCAGTCCGCCGTCGAACGAGGCGACCCTGGTCGTCGGCTGCACGGGCGCCCCTGGCCCGCCGGCGGCTCTCACGATCGTCACCAACAGCGGCGGCTCCGTCGCCCTTGCCTGGCAGGCGTCGTCTGGCGGCGCGACCAGCTACGTCATCGAGGCCGGAAGCGCGACCGGCCTCGCCAATCTCGTCGCCATCGATCTCGGGAACAGCAACGTGTCGATGTCGGCCAGCGGCGTGGGCGCGGGCACGTACTTCGTGCGCGTGCGCGGGCGCAATCGATGCGGCACCGGACCGGCATCGAACGAAGTCATGCTGGTCGTGTCGTGAACTCGACCATGCGAGCGGATCGCGAGCACCCGCCACACGTCGCTATCTACCTCCGGGGCCCCGTGGCACAGGCAGCGACGGCGCGCGCTCCTGTGGCAGCGCAAACGCCACGAGCGTCGTTCCCGACGCAATGAGCACCTGCTGCCGCCCGTCGAGCATGTAGGTCATCGCCGCAGCGCCCCAGATCGGCGAGCCGGTCTGGTAGTGCCAGAGGTTCCTGCCCGTCTTCGAGTCGAAGGCCATGAAGTTGCCCTCGTTGTCGCCGGCGAAGACCAGGCCCGCGGCGGTGGAGAGCACGCCGGCCATGCTCGGTGACGGATACGCGAACTCCCACCGCCGTTCGCCGGTGACCGCATCGATGGCGCGCAGCGCGCCCGACGCCTTCTCGGGATCGCGCTTGACCACGCCGCCGAACGACGACTCGCCGGGCACGAGCTTGGGCGCCTGCGGCTGATAGGTGGCGCACGTCTCCCGGGCGGTGACGAAGAAGAGGCCGAGCGCGGCATCGAACGACGGCGGCATGAAGTTGGTGCCGCCCCACTGGTCTGGCACGCAGGTGCCCTGGCCGTCGTTCAGCACGATCGGACGTCCAGCCGCGTCGAGCTCGCGGGCCCACGTGGTGGCGGTGAACGGCTTGCCGAGCACGAGGCGGCCCGTCACCCGGTCGAGCACGTAGAAGAAGCCGTTGCGGTTGGCCACCATCACGACCTGGCGCCGGGCGCCGCCGATCGTCAGGTCCGCCAGCACCGGCACGTGGTTGGCATCCCAGTCGTGGGTATCGTGCGGCGTGAACTGGAAGTGCCACTTGCGGGCACCGGTCGCCGGATCGAGCGCCAGCAGCGAGTTCGTGTAGAGGTTGTCGCCCGGTCGATCAGTGCCGTAGTAGTCGGGGTTGGGATTACCGGTGGCCCAATACAGCGTGCGGAGGGCCGGATCGTAAGTCCCGGTCATCCACGTGGCGCCGCCGCCGCGGCTGATCGCGTCGGTGCCGGCCGGCCAGCTGTCGCTGCCGGGTTCCCCTGCCGCGGGCACCGTGTAGTGGCGCCACAGCCGCGCACCCGAGCGCGGGTCGTAGGCATCGATGAAGCCCCGCGTGGCGTATTCGCCGCCCGAGATGCCCACGATCACCTTGTCGTCGACCACCAGCGGCGCCAGCGTCGCGGCGTAGCCGACGCGGTAGTCGGCCAGCACGACGTCCCACAGCACCGTGCCGGTGGTGCGATCGAAGCGCCAGCAGGTGTGCGTCGAGCGTCACCATGAAGAGCCGGTCGCCGAGCATGGCGAAGCCGCGGTTGACCGGCGCCTGCGCGCCGTAGGTGAGGTTGGCCGGCAGATCGCGGCGGTATTGCCAGAACGGGCGGCCGGTGCGGCCGTCGAGCGCCCACGCGAAGTTGTTCGAGCCGGTCACGTAGAGCACGCCGTCCCAGGCAAGCGGCGTGGCTTCGAAGCCGCGGCCGCGTGTCATGGTGCCGGTCTGGAACGTCCACCGGGCGGCGAGCTGGTGGACGTTGGCGGGCGTAATCGCCGTGAGGGGGCTGTGGCGCTGGCCCGTGTAGTCGCCCGAGAAGGTCACCCAGCGGTCGGCGTGGCGGAGGCCGGCGAGCAGATCGGCGGCGGTGGGTCCGCCGGGGTTCTGTTGCGCGAGCACCGCGATGCTCGCCCCCACGAGACACGCGGCGATGGCCGGCAGACGCCTCATTTCGAGCCCTTCAAGGTGGAGAGGAACGTGACGACGTCGTCGAGACTGGCGTCTGGCAGCCGGTCCGCCCCGTAGTCGGGCATGAGCGACTGCGTGTCTTTCGCGACGCTCGCCAGATCGGCTTTGCGATAGCCCTGCAGCCGTTCGCGGGTGTCGAGGATCTGCACCGAGAACGCGTCTTCGCCCTTGCGCAGGCCGCGGATCCGCTCGCCGCTGGAGGTCACCAGCGTCACCGACTGATAGCCCGGCGTGATGGCCGCACTCGCCGTGCGGATGGCCGCGCGGAGGGCCTGGGCCGACTGTGTCACGCCGATGCGCGTGAGGTCTGGCCCCAGGCGGCCGCCCCGGGTGCCGATGCGGTGGCAGCCTCCGCACGTCGCCCAGAAGGCCTGTTCACCCTGCGCGACCGAGCCGCGCGTGGCCGCCGCCGTGCCCGCGGTGCCGAGGGCCTTCAGGTAGCCGACCAGCGCCCGCACCTCCGCGTCGGGGGCGGTAGAGGCCGGCATGATGCTGCCGGGGACGCCCTGGCGGATCGTCTGGAACACGCGGTCGTCGGTGGCGCCGGTGCCCCAGAGCCGGGTCAGATCGGGTCCGCGCACGCCGGTGGCGTCCGGGCCGTGACAATCGGCGCAACGGTCCGCATACAGCGCCGCCCCCGAGGGTGCCGGCGCGGTGGCCTGGGCGGTGCTGGTCGCGGGGCTCGAGACGATGCCCGCCGCGGCCACACCGGCGATCGCAGCGAGCACGCCGCGGAACATGCGCGCGAGTATACTGCCGGCGCGACGCCCGTCGCGGCTCGCCGGACTCCCTTCGGGGCCCGCGCGAGCACAGCAACCTGGCAGGAGGCCATCATGCGCGAGATGTCGAGTACAGGGTCGCGGGTCACGGTCCTTGGTTCGGTGGTCGTCGTCGCGGTCGTGATGGGGGCGCTCGGCCACGGCCTCGGCGTCACCACCTCCGCGCAGCCGGCGCCGCAGAGCAACTTCATGGGCGGCAATCCCGCGCAGATGGATGCCAAGGCCATCCGCACGCTGCGCCTGCGCTTCCCGGCCGGCAGCCGGTCCAACTGGCACAGCCACTCGCACGGGCAGCTGCTGATGGCCGAAGAGGGCAAGGGCCGCACCCAGGATCGCGGCGGACCGCTCGTGGAGGTCACGCCGGGGCAGCCCTGGTTCACGAAAGCGGGCGTCGAGCACTGGCACGGCGCGGCGCCGGATCAGGACATCGTGCAGCTGACGATCTACGAGGGCGAAGTGAAGTGGCTCGAGCCGGTGGGTGATGCGGTCTACAAGGCTGCCCCCGCCAGGAAATAGGAGGCCCTCATGGTGAGCCTGACGTCGCTGTGGCTGCCGGTCGTCGTGTCGGCCGTGCTCGTGTTCGTCGCCAGCTCCGTGATTCACATGGCGCTCGGCTATCACAACACCGACTACAGCAAGCTGCCGAAGGAGGACGACATCCTCGCGGCGCTCGGCCCGATCGGCATTCCGCCCGGCGACTATTTCCTGCCGTTTGCGGGCGGCATGGCGGGGTTCAAAGACCCGGCGTTCCAGGCGAAGTGGAAGAAGGGCCCGATCGCGACCCTCACGGTGATGCCGGCCGGCGTCAACTTCATGGGCAAGCAGCTGGCGCTATGGTTCGTCTACGCGGCGGTAGTGGCGTTCTTTGCCGGCTACGTGGCCAGCCACACGATCCCGGCGGGCGGCGACTATCTGGTCGTCTTCCGCGTCGTCGGCACCACGGCGTTCATGGGCTACGCGCTCGGGCTCTGGCAGATGACCATCTGGTATCAGCGCTCGGTGACGACGACGCTCAAGTCCACCTTTGATGGCCTGCTGTACGCGTGCCTGACGGCCGGCGCGTTCGGGTGGCTGTGGCCGGCGGCGTAACCGCCATGAAGGGGAACACGATGCACAGACCTCGCACCCGCGGATCGCGATGGACGGTTCTGGGCGCCATCGCGGCCGGTGGCGCACTGCTCTTGCTCGTCGGCGTGGCCCTGGGCACCACGACCCGGGCGCAGGAACCCGCAAACTTCCGCGGCGGCGTACCGGCCCAGGCCGATGCTACCGCTGTGCGCTTGTCGCGCCTGCGCTTTCCCGCCGGCACCCGGTCGAACTGGCATCGCCATTCGCACGGGCAGCTGCTGATGGCGGAGAGCGGCAAAGGCCGCACCCAGAATCGCGGCGGCGTCGTGACCGAGGTGGTGCCGGGCCAGCCGTGGTTCACCGGACCCAACGTCGAACACTGGCACGGCGCGGCGCCCGACCAGGACTACCTGCAGCTCACCATCGGCGAAGGCACGGCCACGTGGCTGGAGCCCGTACCCGACGACGTCTACCGGACGCCGCCTCGACCGCGGTAGCACACGGCGTCTCGTGGTGGTGCCTACGACCCATTCACTTTCTGAAGGAACACGACATGTGCGATGAGAACTTCGAACACGATCTCGAGACCTACGGACGGCTGCCACACATGACGCGTCGTCAGCTTGGCGCGGCGTCGCTCGGCGCCGGCGTGATGTTCGCCCTGCCGCGCGTGGCCAATGCGCAGGCCGTCAAGGAACAGGACGTCACCATCAAGACGCCTGACGGCGAGTGCGACGCCTACTTCGTGCATCCGGCCAGCGGCGCCAGTGCCGCTGTGATCGTGTGGCCCGACATCCTCGGGCTGCGTCCGGCGTTCCGGCAGATGGGCAAGCGCCTCGCCGAGTCGGGCTACGCGGTGCTCACCGTGAACCCGTTCTACCGCACGGCCAAGTCGCCGGTGGTGCCGGCCGGGGCGAACTTCGCCGATCAGAAGACGCGCGACATCGTGATGCCGCTCGCGCAGAGCCTCAACGCCACCACCCATGTCACCGATGCGAAGGCGTTCGTGGCGTGGCTCGACAGCCAGGCCGCGGTCGACAAGCGGAAGAAGATCGGCACCACCGGCTACTGCATGGGCGGGCCGATCGTGATGCGCACGGCCGCGGCCGTGCCCGACCGCATCGGCGCCGGCGCGTCGTTTCACGGCGGCGGCCTGGTGACGAAAGACCCGACCAGCCCGCACCTGCTGGTGCCCACGATGAAGGCGAGCTTCCTGTTTGCGGTGGCCGACAACGACGACAAGCGCGACCCGACGGCGAAGGACGTGTTGAAGGAGACCTACGCCAAGGCCAAGCTGCCGGCCGAGATCGAGGTCTACGCCGCCGCCCACGGCTGGTGCCCGCCCGACTCGGCGGTCTACGACGAGAAGCTGGCCGAGCGCGCCTGGTCGCGTCTGCTGGTGCTGTTCAAGACCGCGCTCGCCTAGTTGTAACGGGGTCTGTCACGGTCACGAGTTGTAACGGTGCCTGTCACCATCATCATCCGATGACCGTGACAGACCCCGTTACATTTGGTGGTGGTGACAGACCCCGTTACAAACGGACGGGGATGCCGCCGGCGTGCAGGAACTGCTTCAGTTCCGAGACGCCGTGGGTGTTGAAGTGGAAGATCGATGCGGCCAGCGCGGCATCGGCGCGACCGGCGGTGAAGACTTCCGCGAAGTGCTCGAAGGAGCCGGCGCCGCCCGACGCGATGACCGGGATCGCCACCGCGTCCGACACCGCCGCCGTGAGCGCGCAGTCGAAGCCCGACTTGGTGCCATCGCGGTCCATCGACGTCAGCAGGATCTCGCCGGCGCCGCAGGCCGCGGCCTCCCGCGCCCACTCGACGACGTCGCGCGCCGCCGAGGCGCTGCCGCTGCGCGTATAGGCGACCCAGGCCTCGCCGTGCCGCTTGGCATCGATTGCGACCACCACCGCCTGGCTGCCGTAGCGCTCGGCCAGCCGCGTGATGAGCGAGGGATCGGCGAGCGCCGCCGAGTTGAGGCTCACCTTGTCGGCGCCGGCATCGATGGCGGCCGCGGCGTCGTCTTCGCTGCGGATGCCGCCGCCGACGCAGAGCGGCAGGAACAGCTCGCGCGCCACTTCGTGGATGGTGTGCGCGCGCGCCTGGCGCGCTTCAAGCGTGGCGGTGACGTCGAGAATCACGACCTCGTCGATGCCTTCCACGTCGTAGCGGCGCGCCAGCGCGGCCGGATCGCCGGCCTGACGCAGCCCTTCGAACTGCACGCCCTTCACGACCTGCCCGTCGCGCACGTCGAGGCACGCGATGATGCGTTTGGCGAGCATCGCTATTGCACTCCCAGCAGCCAGTTGCGAAGCACCTGCAGGCCCACCTGCCCCGACTTCTCGGGATGGAACTGCACGCCGGAGACCAGCCCTTCCTCGACTGCCGCGGTGAACTCGACGCCGTAGGCGGAGATCGCCACCGTGCCGCGCGCCAGCGGCGCCGCGTAGGAGTGCGTGAAGTACACGTGCGAGCCGTCGGCGACGCCGGCAAAGAGTCGCGACCAGCGCGGCAACGCCAGCGTGTTCCAGCCGACATGCGGCACCTTCTGCCGCGCGCCGGTCGCCGGCTCGATGTCGGGCAGACGTTCGCACATCCCCTGGCACAGGCCGAAGCCCGGCACCTCGGGAGCCTCGGTGCTGCCGGCAAACAGCCACTGCAGGCCGACGCAGATGCCGAGCAGCGGGCGGCCGGCATCGAGCCGCTCGAGAATCGCGTGGCGCCACGCCTGGTCGAGCGTGCGGGTCGAGCCGAAGTGACCGACGCCCGGCACGATCACGCCGCGCGCCCGCGCGAGATCCGCGGGACCCGACGGCGTGTAGACCTCCGCGTGCACGGCAGCCAGCGCTTTGCGCACGGAGGTGAGATTGCCGGCGCCGTAGTCGACCAGCGCGATCACAGCAGGCCCTTGGTGCTCGGCAGCATCTTCGCCATCCGCGCGTCTTTCGCGCAGGCGACGCGCAGGGCCCGGGCGAACGCCTTGAACGACGCTTCGATCTTGTGATGATTCGAGCGGCCGTGCATCACCTTCACGTGGACGTTGGCGCGGGCGGCGCTGGCGAAGCCTTCGAAGAAGTCGGTCACGAGCTCGGTCTGCAGGTCGCCCACCAGGCGCACCCGCACCTTGGTGTCCACCACCGTGTGCGGACGTCCGCCCAGGTCGATGGCGACCACCGCCAGCGTCTCGTCCATCGGCATCACGAAGTAGCCGGCGCGGTTGATGCCCTTGCGATCGCCGAGTGCCTGGTCCACGGCCTGGCCGAGCGCGATGCCGATGTCTTCCACCGTGTGGTGTTGATCGACGTCGAGATCGCCGGTGGCGTTGACCTTCAGATCGAAGGCGCCGTGGCGCGCCACCAGATCCAGCATGTGATCGAGGAAGCGCACGCCGGTGTGGTTCTCGAAGCGGCCGCGCCCTTCGAGCGTGAGGGCCACCCTGACATGCGTTTCCGCCGTCTTGCGATCGATTAGGGCTGTGCGCACAGATCCTCCAGCGCCGCGATGGCTGCGCGCGTGTGGTCGACCACGCCCGCGGTGACGCGGAAGCAGCCGGCGCAGCCCGGCTCCTTGCTGCGATCGCGCACCAGCACGCCGCGGCTGATGAGGCCGCGCACCAGGTCCGGCGTGCGCTCGCCGCCATGCACCAGCACGAAGTTGGCGGCGCTCTTCCAGTGCGTCAGCCCCAGGCGGGTGAGTGCCTCGTAGAGCAGCGCCTTCGACTCGGTGGCCTGCGCCACCGCCCACGGCACGAACTCGGTGTCGGTGAGCGCGGCGCGCAGCGCGGCCACGGCCACCGCATTCAGGTTGATGAGCGGCATCACGTAGCGGATCGGCTCGAGCAGCGCCGGCGGCGCCACCAGCACGCCGACGCGCATCCCGGCCAGGCCGTGCGCCTTCGAGAACGTGCGTCCGACGATCACGTTCGGATACTCCCGCACCAGGTGCAGCATGTGCGAGCCCTGGAAGTCGTGATACGCCTCGTCGAGCAGCACCACCGCGTGGCTGGCGTGTTCGGCGATGCGCCGCACGTCGGCTTCCGCCACCGTCTGTCCGCTCGGATTGTGCGGCGTGTTGACATGCACCAGGCGCGTGTTCGGCCCGACTGCCTTCAGCACGGCCTCGGCAGGGAACGCGAACTGGTCGTTCATCGGCAGCGCCACCGTGCGCGCGCCGAGGGCCCTGGCGTTGATCGTGTACGGCTCGAACGCGGGCAGCGCGAGGATCTGTTCGGGCTGGCCACTCAGCGTCGTCGGCGTCGCCCCCAGGGCCACGAGCGCGTCGGGGGCACGCGGCACGAGATAGCCGATCGCCGTCAGCAGCAGGCCTTCATCGAGCCCGTTGGTCAGCACCACCCAGTCGGGATGCACGCCCAGGATACTGCGCCGTCTCACGCACGGCCGCTTCGTAGTCGGGATAGGTCGAGACTTCGAGCGGCGTCATCGCCCGGATGGCGGCCAGCACCCGCGGCGAACAGCCGGCGGTGTTCTCGTTCAGGTGCAGGCGCAGGCCCGGACCCAGATTGGGCATTCCCTGGATGATGCTCATCGCGTGCCTGTCCCCGTGCCTGAGAGTCGAACGTCGATCGAACGGGCGTGGCCTTCGAGCCCCTCGGCCCGCGCCAGCGTCGTGACCGTGCCGCCGATGGCGGCGAGCCCGGCCCTGGTGACGCGCTGCACCGAGACCAGCTTCACGAAGTCGGAGGTGTGGAGGCCGCCGCGGACGCGCGCGACGCCGGCCGTCGGCAGCGTGTGGTTCGAGCCGATGGCGTAGTCGCCGGCCACCTGTGCCGTCCACGCGCCGACGAAGATGGCGCCGGCGTTACGGATGCGGCCAGCCCGCGCTTCGGTGTCTACCACCAGGTGCTCGGACGCCGCGTCGTTGGCGAGCGCCACGGCTTCGTCCATCGTCCTGGTCACGATGATGCCGCCGTGATTCCAGAGAGCGGTGGCGGCCGGGCCGGTCGCCGGCAACTGTCGCGCCACTTCCTCGGCGACCTCACGGGCGAGCGTCATCTTCGAGGTCACGAACACCGCGCGGGCGTCGGGGTCGTGTTCGGCCTGCGCGATGAGGTCGGCGGCGATCCACGAGGGCGACCCGCTGTCGGCCACGATCAGGATCTCGCTCGGCCCGGCGTAGAAATCGATCGGGCAGTCGGCGGCGACCAGCGCCTTGGCGGCCGAGACCCAGCGGTTGCCCGGGCCCACGATCTTGCTCACCCGCGGCACGGTTTTCGTGCCGTAGGCCATGGCGGCCACCGCGTGCGCGCCGCCGAGGCGGAACACCCGGTCCGCGCCTGCCTCGACGGCCGCTGCCAGCACCACCGGATCGACCGACGGCGTGCAGACGATGACTTCCGGCACCCCGGCGACGCGCGCGGGAATCGCCGTCATGAGCAGCGACGACGGCAGCGGATAGCGCCCGCCGGGCACGTAGCAGCCCACCCGCTCGAGCGGAATCACGCGCTGCTCGACGCTGACCCCCGGCGCCACCCGGATGCGCCATTCCTTCGGACGCTGCGCCGAGGCCACGTCGCGAATCGCGTCGGCGGCCTGCCTGAGCGCCGCGCGCACATCCGCCGGCGCCTTCTTCGCGCCCGCTTCGATCTGCTTACGCGACACCTCGAGCGGCCCGCTCCAGCCATCGAGCGCCTTCGCGTAGGCCTTCAGCGCCTCATCGCCGCCGTTGCGCACGTGCTCGACGATCGTCGCCGCCTTCTTCTCGGTGGCCTTGTCGCGAATCGCCGACGGCTTCAGCAAGGCCTTGACTTCGGCACGGTTGGTGGAGAGGACGATCTTGATCATGGCGGCTTCAGTTCTGGGGCAGGGACAGGGACCAGGGACCGGGGACGAGCAAGGCACTCGTCCGCCTGGTAACAGCGAGACAGCGTGATCCGTTTTGGTCCCTGGTCCCTGGTCCCTTCAGAGAACAATCTTGTTGAGCGGATACTCCACGATGCCCTGTCCACCCGCGGCCTTGAGCTTCGGGATGAGCGTGCGCACGGTCTTCTCTTCGATGATGGTGTTGACGGCGACCCAGTCGGGATCCGACAGCGCCGACACGGTCGGCCGCTGCAGCGCCGGAAGCTGCGCGACCACGTTGTCGAGATCGACGCGCTTCACGTTCAGCATCAGGCCGACGCGGCTCTGCGCTTCGATCGCGGCCTTGAGCAGCAGCGCGATGGTCTCGAGCTTGTCGCGCTTCCAGTCATCGGTCATCGCCTTCGGGTTGGCGACCAGCTGGGTGTTGCTCTCCATCAGCGTGTCGACGATGCGCAGGCGGTTGGCGCGCAGCGTCGAGCCGGTTTCAGTGGCTTCGACGATGGCATCGGCGAGCACCGGCGGCTTCACCTCGGTCGCGCCCCACGAGAACTCGACGTCCACCGTGGCGCCCCGAGCCTCGAACCACGCCCGCGTCACCCGCACCAGCTCGGTGGCGATGCGCTTGCCGTCGAGATCCTTCGGCCGAGGTCACCGGCGAGTCTTCGGGCACCGCCAGCACCCACTTCACCTTGCCGAAGCTCTGCTTCGAGTAGACCGAGATCGCACACCGGCACCAGCCGCGTTTCATCCGGGTGGCCGATGGCGTGTTCCTCGATCCAGTCCATGCCGGTCAGGCCGGCATCGAGCACGCCGTCGCTGACGTAGCGCGCCATCTCCTGCGCGCGGATGAGCATGCACTCGATTTCGGGATCGTCGATCGACGGGAAGTAGGAGCGCGAGCTCACGTGGATGTCGAAGCCGGCGCGCTTGAAGAGCGCCACCGTGGCGTCCTGCAGCGAGCCCTTCGGAATTCCCAGTTTCAACGTGCTCATCGCGCCGCCTCCGTCCAGTCCGTTTCGATCGTGTTGAAGCAGGTGCGGGCGCCGGTGTGGCAGACGTTGCCGTCGCCTTCACGCGCCGCCTTCACGAGCACCGTGTCGTCGTCGCAGTCGATGAGGATCTGGCGCACGGCCAGGCGGTTGCCCGACGTCTCGCCCTTGGTCCACAGCGTGTTGCGGGTGCGGCTGTAGAACGTCACGTAGCCGAGGCGCCTGCGTGATGGCCCAGGCCTCTTCGTTCATGAAGCCCACCATCAGCACCTCGCCACTCTCGTGGTCCTGCACCACGGCGGGCACCAGCCCGTCCAGTTTCGTGAAGTCCAGTGTCATCGGTCGTTCCTTGGTCTCGGTTGTCGCTCGAATGAACGGGCCGGAAGCCGCGCGGGGCGCAAAAGAAAAAACCCCGCCGGATTCCGGCGGGGCTGCTCAGCTTCGACAGTGAAGGCTGATTCGTGAAGGCGTGGCTACACGTGCAGTCCGGCCGGCCCGAGGGCGGCATGGTGATGGACATGATGCACGTGGTGGAGCGCGAACACGGTGC
>CAVZXA010000009.1:407500-739778 GCA_963779175.1 uncultured Acidobacteriota bacterium | reverse complement strand
GGCCACGCCGACCGCGACCGCGTCCCTAGGCTGGTCTGGCCGCCTGCGTGAGGGTCTGCGGCCGTACTCCGAGGCAGCGCCGCTGGCCGCCGCATGCCTCGGCGTCTCTTCTGGCTTCGCCTTCGCCATGATCGGCGCGACGCTCACCACGCGCCTCGCACAGCACGGCGTGCGGAAGAGCGCGGTGACGGCCTTCGCCCTCACGATCCTGGCCTACAACTTCAAGTTCCTGTGGGCACCCCTCGTCGACACCGTGCGCCTGCCGGTGCTGGGCCGCTTCGGTCAGCGCCGGTCGTGGCTGTGGCTGGTTGGCGTGCTGGTAATGGGCAGCGTCGTCTACCTGGGCAGCGTGGACCCGGCCTCGGCGCTGACGCGCGTGGCCACGGCCGCCATTCTCGTGGGCATCGCCGGCGCCACCTTCGACATCGTCATCGACGCCTACCGCATCGAACTCCTGGAGCCGCGGCAGCTCGGCGTTGGCGCCGGGATGTATCGGTCCCGGCTGGCGCATCGGCGCCGCATCGGCTGGCGCCGTTGCCCTGGTAATATCCGCGCGCTACGGCTGGGCGGCCGCGTATACCGCATGCGCGCTGTTTGCGCTGCCCGCCATGCTCGTGGGCGTGGTGATGGGGGAACCGGTCCGCCGTCGTCCGCCCGCGCCGCCACACGGCATCGTTGCAGGCGGTGGTGGCGTCCTCGACCCCCGCTCATGGAGTTCCTGCGCCGTCCGGGCGCGGTGGTGGTGCTGGCCTTCGTGCTCATCCACAAGGTGGGCGACACGCTGGCCAACCTGACCCTGCGCTTGTTGTTCGAGGACCTGCGATTCAGCAACGACGAGATTGCGTTCTACGACGTGGCCATGGGCTTCGGTGCCTACCTTACGGGCATCTTCGTGGGTGCCACGATGTACACGTCGGTGGGCATGAAGCGCTCGGTCTGGTCAGCCTGGTGCTGATGGCGGTCTCGAACCTCAGCTTCGCCGCGCTGGCGGCGTACGGCCACAGCAACCTCGGCATGGCGGCGGCGATCGGCTTCGAGAACTTCGCCAGCGGCATCGGTGGCGTGGCGGTGGTCGCCTATTTTTCTGCGCTGTGCAACCTGCGCTTCACCGCCACGCAGTACGCGCTGCTCTCCGCGCTCGCCAGCATCGCCGGGCGGTTCCTGACCGGCACCACCGCGGGGGCGCTATCAGGTCGATGGGCTACGTCAACTTCTACCTGCTGACGACGCTCATCGCGCTACCGGGCATCGCGCTCTACGGATACATGGTCAGATCGGGCATCGCGGATGTTGGTGACGATGCTGTGAAGCACTGACCGAGTGGCGGTGCAGCTACCGGTCGGAGGGAGCTACGGTCGGTTGTTCGCATGATGCGTCTGTTCATTAATAATGAACATGATACTATACTGAACATGCCTCGGCGAAACATTCCCCCCGATCTCGCCCCGTACCGTGCGCTCTTGCGGACGTGGGTCGCGGGGGCGACTGCGAGTGCCGGCGAGGGAGCACCCCTTCGACGGTGTGCTTACCTTCGACGTCGGGCACGGCGAACGCCGCTACCTCGTCGAAGAGAAACGACACCTGCGCTTCAGGATGCCGCGGTGATCGCCGAGGAGATGCGGCGACGCCGCGCGGGCCTCCCACCCGAACACGCCGGCGACGGCCTGCTGCTCCTTGCGCCGCACGTCCGCATCCAACACGCGACCGTGCTCGAGCGCGCCGGCATCGACTACGTGGATCTGGTCGGCAACGCCCACTTACAGGCACCCGGCTTGTTGTGCACATCGAAGGCCGCCAGCCGCCCAAGGCGCCAGTGCGCGCGCCCGGGCGTCCGCATAAGGCGTGGATCAAGACCGTAATGGCGTTGCTCATCTGGCCCGATCTACTCAATGCGACCTATCGCACGGTGGCGAAACAGGCCGACGTCGCCCTCGGTACTGCTGGTGCGTGCCTGAACGACCTCGCGCAGCGAGGGCTGCTCGTTGACCGCCGCAGGGGCAGGGAGTTGATCGACCGGCCCGCACTGGTCGCGCTCTGGGTGCAGGCATACGTCGAGGCCCTTCGCCCCACGCTCAAAGAACGCCGACTGCAGATCCGCGCCGCCGACAAGCAAGAACTGGTTGCCCGTCTGGCCGGCGTCCTGAATGAACACGGTACGCCCTGGGCACTGACCGGCGCGGATGCGGCGCATCGCCATACGCACTTCTTTCGAGCAGAGGAGACGGAGATCTACGCACCGATCGGCCCGTTCGAGGACCGCGCCGTGCAGAAGGCGCTGGTTGCTCAACCTGCGACCCGGGCGGGCAACCTGCTTGTGATCGAGCCGCCGGGCCCGCTCGCCCTGCCGCAGGCGGGCCAAGACGGTGTTCCCGTAGCCCCTGACCTGCTCGCCTACGCGGAGCTTCGCTACCGGGGCACCGAGCAGGCGCACGAGGCTGCCAATCTGCTGCTCCCGATGGTGCTGAACGATGGCGCGGATTGACCCCACCCTGCTGCCCGTCGTGGCGGACATGGAGCGAGGGCTGCGAGAGCTCGGCGTTCCCTTTGGGGTCGTTGGGGCGCTGGTGCCCGAGTTGTTGCTGGACGCCCGTCCCGCCCGCATGACCAATGACGCCGACGTCGTGGTCGTGATGCAAACGCTGGCCGAGTTCGACGGGTTGAAAGACCGGCTCGCGGGATACGGCTTCGAGCGCACGCGCATTGCGCATCGACTGCGCCACGCCAGTGGCGGTGTGCTCGATCTCCTGCCGTACAGTGCATCCATTGCCCCCGGCGAACGGCTGCAGCTCGACGACGACACGGTCTTCAACATGGCGGGATTCCGTTACGTCGTCCCGCACGCTGTGTCCATCGCGATTGAGGGCGGACCGTCCCTGCCGGTTGCCCCTCTCCCGCTCTACGTGCTGCTCAAGCTCGTCGCCTTCTCTGACCGGCGCGCGCAGAAAGATCTCGGGAGCGTGCTGCATTGCCTGTCGCACTATCTCGAAGACGACGAACGGCGCTACGGTGTCGAGTTCGAGGGCGCCGGCGTGCCGTACGAATACACCTGTGCCTACCTGCTCGGCCTCGACGCGCGGCCGCTACTCGATGACGCCATCAGCGACGCGGTGCAGAGTGTGCTCGCGCGGTTCGACGCTCCGGACGCTCAACTCGTGGGTGTCGCCGCGGCCGAACCGGGAAGGGCCTTCGTGGATGATGAACTGCGCGCGCACGTGTTCGAGCTGTTTCGCTGGTATCGACGTGGCCTGGGCTGGACGCCAGTCGATCTCTGAGCGCTGCAATGTGCTGAGCCGCGGGGGAGCTTCGGAGGCCGCGCCGAGCGACTTGACTTCGCGATGGGGACAATTGCAGGGACAATCGGCCGAAATCCGCGATCTGGCCAAAAGTGCTGAAATCCGCAAGTCCTTGTGCAACAATCATTAGCCGGTCGCGGTGAGGTGGCTGAGTGGCCTAAAGCGGCGGTTTGCTAAACCGTTGTAGGGGGTAAACCCCTACCCAGGGTTCGAATCCCTGCCTCACCGCCAGTGTTTTCGCCGGATTTATTGGGCTTTTCTTCGATTTGGGCTCCTTTTCACCCAAATCACGAATCCCTGCCTCACAGCACGTTAAGTCGTTCTGTCCATTGGACTTGCCTCCTGGGAACCCTCCCCGTCTCCTCCAGGTCTCTAAAACTCTGCAAAGCGCTTAGCGCCTGGGACCTGACGTCCTCCCCCGAATCGGGTAGCGTTCCGCTGTGGGTCGGTTCACAGTCGCTAAGAGTTGGCCGATTGTGGGCAAGTGGCTGGGTGTCTGGGACGAACTTCGCAACGGGATCGCGACGGCGGCGTCACTCTGGCAGGGCGAGCTACGCGCTCCGCGGCAGCGCCCGCACCTTCGGGCGCGGACCTCGCGCCCGCACCGCATGCCACAGGTCCCACTTGGCCTGGAGCCGCAGCCAGATCTCGGCGTCCCAGCGCGTCAGCGCCTCGAGCAACAGCGCGGTGTCGGCGCTCACCGCGCGCCGCCCCTTGACGATGGCGTTGAGCCGCTGGAACGGGATGTTCATTCGGGCGGCGGCTTCGACCTGCGACACGCCGAGCGGCTCGAGAAACTCCTTCAGGAGCATCTCTCCGGGGTGCGTCGGCGGGCGACTTGTGGGCAGCATGGTCTGGACCTCAGTGGTAGTCGGTGCCGCGGACGTCGTGGGCATCGGTCCCGTCGAACCGGAAGATCACCCGATATTGGTCGTTGACCCGGATGGCGTGATACCCGGCCAGATTCCCCACGAGCGCGTGGAGCCGATTACCGGGCGGGACCTTCAAGTCGTCGAGGCGCATCACGGCGTCGATCTGGTCGAGCTTCCGGCGAACCGCCGGCCACAGCTCCTGGGGAATGCGTCGCGCCGCCTTGCTGTTGACACCGTTCCAGATGTCCCGGGTCCCGTCGTCGCCCAGTGAACGAATCACGGCTAGCACTATAGCACGGCTAGTGTGCTATCGGTCGACTGGCCCTTCGCCGCCACCCGCCGCTCTTCGCCCCAGTCGGGCGAGTCAGCGGTTCGCCGCCACCGAGCGCGGGAGGACGGGGTTCTACAGCCCGAGAAGGCCCACGGTGCGTTCGACGAACCAGAAGGCGGCCGAGATGGCGATGGCATGGACGAGGGCGCGCCAGGCGTAGCCGTCGAGACGGGCGTCGATGCGCGCGGGGGCGAGACGGCGCCAGAGGAACATGATCGTCAGTATGGCGGCGATGAAAGTGAGCTGGCCGGCTTCGACGCCCAAGTTGAAGAACAGGAGCGCCAGTGGGGCGGCGTCTTGAGGGATGCCGATGACGCGCAGGGCGCCGGCAAAGCCGAAGCCGTGCAGCAGGCCGAAGGCGAAGGACGCGAGCCAGGGTCTCGTGGCGGTCAGGCTGGAGTGCCCTTCCCTGACGCGCAAGATCTCCACTGCGACGAACAGGATCGAGAGCGCGATGGTCGCCTCGACCGGAGCGCTGGCGAGCTTGACCCAGCCGAAGGTGGTGCCGGCGAGCGTGAGCGAGTGGGCGACGGCGAAGGCCGTGATGGCGCCGACGAGGCGTTTCACGTCACGCACCAGCAGCAAAAGCGCGAGGACGAACATCAGGTGATCGAAGCCGAGCAGAATGTGCTCGACGCCGAGGACGAAGTAGGTGGAGGCCACCGCGGTCCATGGCTGCTGGTCAGGGATCAGGGCGACGGGGTTGTCCGGGCGGACGCGCAGGGTCTTGGGCAAGCCTTCAAGCGGCTCGAAGCGGACGATGACGTCCGTGAGCGTGTGGGAGAGGTTTTCAATCTGGATCGGCCTGGCGGCGATGCCGCCGGGGCAACTCGCGCGCCAGCGTTCGATCACGGCACCGCCGACCATGGTGCTGCGCGGTTCGGAGGTGCTGGTGCATTCTTTCGGCTGGATCACATTGAGGGCGAGGCGCATTTCGCCGCGGGCGGGCGTCTTCCAGAGGAAATCGTAGACCTGCGCTCCGATCTCGCGGATCTGGAGATAGGCGGGACGGATCTCGTGCGCCGACGCGATTGGCGCGAAGGCCAGCGCGGCGAGCCAGAGCAGGATTGTTCGGATCATTCGCCGGCCCCGGGGACCGGCTTCGTTCTCGGATTGGGTTGCGGCGCGCGGGGCAGGTCCTTCCACGGATCGGGCCATTCGATGTGGATGCTGTAGCGTTTGCGCATGCGCGCGTGGAATTGGTCGCGGGCGTCGTTGCGGCGCGACTCGATCATGTCGGTGCTGATCCGTTCGGCCGCCTCCGACAGGGTGAGGGCGCGGCCGGGCTCAGTGTCGAGCACGATGATGAGGTGCTGGCCGAAGGCCGAGGGAACGGGGCCGAACCAGTCGCTGCCCTGATGTGAGAAGGCGCTGGCCGCGAAGTCCCCGCCGAACAGGCCGGCGACGCCCTCCTGCGTCGTCAGCGGGACGGCAGCGGCGAGCATGGACAGGTCACCGAGCGTTGTCGGATCGGCGCCGCGGCGGAGCTGGATCAGCGCCCCTTCAGCATCCTGCCGCGCGACGTCGCCGCGTTTATCGGCGCTTAGCGGGACCTGGCGAAGGGCGCGGCGTTCAGGCAGGCGATATCGATTCGGGTTGGCGTCCAGCCACGCCTGCTGTTCGGCCAGTGTCGGCCGGTCGCTGGCGCCGCCGTCCTCGATCAGGAATTCGAGCTTCTGGCGCATGCGCCGACGGACGATGGTGTCGTCTGCATCAAGGCCCATGGCGACGGCTTCGCGATAGCCGACTTCCTCGCTGACGAAATCATCGACGAGGGACTCGATCTCCTCGCGTGTGGGGGCACGGCCGGACAGCAGCACGAAGCTGTCCACGATCTGGTTGACGCGGCCTTCGGAAATGACGACGGTGTCGCCCGTGCCGCTTTCTTCCGGTCCATTGATCAGCCGGTTGATGACGAACAGCGCCACGCCGATGGCAAGGAAACGCACCAGCGGCTCGCGCGCCGCGCGCTTAATGAAACCCATCACCGCGGACGCTAGCCCTCGGTGGGGATGAACCAGATGGGCGACGTGTACGCGCGCTCCTGGATTGTCTTCTGCAGGTCCGGGTTCGGTTCGATGCCGAGACGATTGGCATCCCAGGTGGACCAACGGCAGGTGGGGTTCTCCAGCACGCGGGCGTAGTAGAAGGCATTCAGCGTGGGATCGAATTCAGGATCGGACCAGACCGTCGAGAGTTCGGCGTCACCCTTGTCTTGACTGTAGGCGCAGGTCTTCACATCGACCGTGGCGCCGTTGTCTGAGCAGCGCTGAGTCTTCGGATCGACCTTGCCGCCGTCGGAGCAGGCGACGTCGAAGACTTTTTCCTGCGCCTTGCCGTTCCTGTCGAGCCAGCCCTTGACGACCTGGATGCGCTGCAGCGGAGCCGAGTGCGCATCGCGCATCGCCATGACCTGGAAGTCCGGCTTACCAGTGGCCCTGCCGACGAGATCGGCGCCCATCGCGACGCCGTTGGCGTAGGCGTTCTTCACGCCGGCGTCCGTGGTGATTGGCGAGGACCCGATGCCGTAGCCGGCAAAAAAGCGCACCCTGATGCGCGGGCCGGTAGTGGCGAAGGTCTCTTTCCGCTTCAGCGCGCCGTAGATTTCCTCGCGGGTGTTCTCCAGCGCCCACACGCCAGTGAGCCCGGACGCGCCCCAGGTCGAGAAACGGGCGACACTGTCGGCCGGCTTGTAGTTGGCCCAGGTCCTTCCCTCCGGCGGAGCCGAGCCGCGGCGTTCAGGCGTCCCGTCCAGGATGCCGACTTTCGATAGATAGCTGCCTTCCTCGTACGAACCTGCGGCGTTATGGGTGTCGGAGGCGCCGACCAGGCCGAACTTGTAGGGGTTCACGCCAACCCTGGCTTCGATCTCGAGGCCGTCCTTGATGGCCTTGCGAACATAACCGCCATCGAACTTCGTGACCGGCGTGGTCGCGCCAATGTACCACTCCATGATCTCGAAGCCGGCGAACTCGTCGTTCGGCGAGAGCAGCGGGTGCGTTTCGGACGTGCCTTTCACCTGTGTGACTTCGGCGAGTGGTTCGTTGCGGGCGCGGAGTTCGGCCCAGGCGCGGTCGACCGGGGCGCCGTTCCACATCGTGCGCTCGTACATCGTGCCGTCGGAACCGTTGGCATTGTGGGTGATGGAGAGCGCCTCGAACCCCCGACCGCGCTGCTGGTCCATCCATCGCCAGAGGTCTTCGGGATTCTCGGATTCGAGCGCGGAGTGGGGGAGCTCGGGCGCGCTGTCGCCGGAGAAGATCACGTTGCGGTGGAGGTTGCGGCCTTCAGGCACCGAGGTGAACTCGTAGCCGATTAGCGTCGTGAACCTGCCGGGTTCGTTGTGCTTCCTCGCCGACTCGATGATGTCGTGCCAAGCCGACTTCACGGTGCGCAGGTCAGCGAATTCGGGCAGGCGCTTGCCGGAAGCATAGAACCTGCTGAAGGCTGTCCTGACCTGCCTCGTATCAGTGGAGAAGAGTTCCTTGGCGTAGGGCACGCTCGAGTAGGGGTCGCCGGGCGTGTTGATCGCGGGGAGCACACCGAGGTATTCCGAGTGGTCGGTGACGGCCAGGAAATCGAGCGGACCCGAATTCATCTTCATGTCGAAACCGGCGGCGTGCTTGATCGTGCCGCCCTTGGCATAGGCGTAGGCCTGGTCCGGCGAGGCGCGGACGTTGAAGATGTAGGCGTCGAACGAATTGCGCGTGTGGAGGTGCAGATCGCCGAAGTAGGCGTTCTTCAGAGGGTTGGCCGGCGGACGGGTTGCCGCCATGACCGGCTGGTCGTTTCCAACTGCGGGGGCTTCGCCCTGCCCACCGCAAGCGGACAGCACCGCGATTGAAAGAATGGCCACAGCAAGCCGCATCATGCTTCTCTCCCCGTGCCGGCCTGGCTACCGGCCCGGGCAGTCTGCACTATTGCGCGGCGCACGTCGAGCGTTCCGCTCGTGCCCGTCGTCGTGAGGATCTGCACGCTGATCCCGGCCTTGCCGGCGAAGCAGGCCGGGCAAACGTCACTTGTCAGGCGCGCGGCGGCTGGTTGGTCGAGAACAGGTAGCTTTGCTGGTGAACCGGTGTTTCGACGAGGACCTCTCCAGTTGGCACCTCTCACGAATCGTGGAGCTGTTCCTCGGGCATTGTGTCGCGCATGCCGAGAAGGTCTCACGCTCTGGGGCGTCGCCTGTCGAGCAACCACGTCGTCCGACAACAAGACGCGAGGCCCGGACCCGTTGAACGCCGACCATTGACACCGCAAGATCCCCGGCCAAGAACGCGTTCTTGTCAGGTACAGGAGAGGTGTGTTCGAAAGCAGGGCGATTGGCTGGGTGTCTGGGACGAACTTCGCAACTGGCTGGTCACTGCAGCCTGACAGCGAATTCGGCAACTTCGAAAGGAACGCCAAAGGGCCGGAGGGTCTGTCGCCTTCGCCACGCCCGGCGGCGCCCGCAGTGCTAGCGATTGCCGGGCAAGACGACGCTTCCTCGGACCCGATAGAAGGCCATCCCGTTGAACGTCGAGGGGATTGCGCCCACCGAGTCCGGGCCAGCCATCGCCTCGAACCTGAGCCGCCCTGAGGCGTTACGGAACTTGCCGTTCCCGCTGGTAATGGTCAGGACACCCCGAAACGGGCCAAATCCGTTGCGATCGAGCGACCCTTGCGTTCCTTCATAGGTGCCGTGCAGGGCGTCGCCGTTGGCAGCCGACATCGTGAAGCTGCCCGCATAGGTCCCGTCCGAGAAGGCAAAGCACTTCTTGACGGTCAAGAACAGCGCACCCAGGCCCGGAATATCCCCCAGACCCTGCGCTTGAATCGAAACCCTGTCGTCTCCCGCGCCACCGACACAGTAGTTGACGGCCGACGGGTAGGCGTACAACACCGGGAAGGTGCCTTCGATGCGCACGCTATCGTCGGCCCGAGCCGGAGTGGGTGCCGATGCCATGGCGCTCAGCGCCATCAGCATCGCGGCGAGTGCGTTCCGAAGCGGCCCGGACGTCTTCCGCCGCGCACCTGTGCCGTCAATTCGATCAGTCATGGTGTCTCCTCAATTCGGGCTGGTGTCCGCCTCAGGGTCTGCACAAAGAGCCGACATTCCTTGAGTTCGGAATTGTTGCGTCCGGCGTCGGCCAAGTCTTGAGAAAAGGATTAAGATTTCGTGGCTTCTGGAGGTGCCCTCCTGGTGACGCGTGAACGCTGGCAGCAGATCATCGCGATAGCCCAGGCCGCCCGTGATCACGGACCGGCGCAACGTGAGGCATCTGTCGCGCAAGCGTGCCAGGGCGACCCTGCGCTGCGCCTCGAGGTCGACGCGCTGCTCGCGAGCGATGGCGGCCAGTTCGGGGAGACTGCGGTCTTGCCGTCGGACTCCTGGCCCACGTCGAATCCGGCGGTCTACCCGGGTGCGAGCCTTGGACCCTACGTGATTACGGGTCGTTTGGGCGCCGGTGGCATGGGGGAGGTGTTCCGCGCGCACGACACGCGTCTCACTCGCGATGTCGCCATCAAGGCGCTCCCCGCCACGGTCGTCGCCAGTGACGACCGGCTGGCACGGTTTCGTGACGAGGCGCGCATGCTGGCCGCGCTGAACCATCCAAACATCGCGGCGATTTACGGGCTCGAACGCTGTGGCGACGTCGATCACCTGGTGTTGGAGCTGGTAGAGGGCGAGAACCTCCGCGGCCCGCTTCCCGTTCACACGGCGCTCGACTATGGCCGGCAAATCGCCACGGCGGTCGAGGCGGCGCACCGCCGCGGCATCATCCACCGAGATCTGAAGCCGGCAAACATCATGGTGACACCGGAAGGCCGGGTGAAGGTTCTCGATTTCGGCCTGGCGAAGCCCGTCCCCCTCAGGCGCGACGTCGAGGGTTCGCCGGCGTCACCCGAAGCGGTCGGCGATGCCGCCTTTGAAACGCGGCACATTGTCGGCTCCGCTGCCTACATGAGTCCGGAACAGGCGCGCGGGAGTGACGTCGACGAGCGGACTGACATCTGGGCATTCGGCTGCGTGCTCTACGAGCTGCTCACCGGCTGCCGCGCGTTCTCCGGAAACGCCAGGCCAGAGATGTCCGCGACGTTGGTCGACCCACCGGACTGGGCGGCGCTGCCGTCGGCAACGCCGGTGCGCGTCCGAGAGAGCTTGCAGCGCTGCCTGGAAAGGGACCCCGCTCGTCGAATTCAGTCGATGACGGAGTTGCGGCGCACGTTCGAGCGTGCGCAACATGGCTGGTTCCCCAGTCGAGCGGGCGTCGCCGCCGCCGCCGTGACTCTGGTGGCAGTGATCGTTCTGATGGCGCGGTCGACCGCGGTGCCACCGGTGTCGGCACGAGAGCCGTGGGTTCCCATCACCCGACTTCCGGACGCCGTCAGCCAGCCGTCGCTGTCTCCTGACGGGCGGCAGGTCACCTTCATTCGCGGATCGGACACGTTCTACGGACCGGGCCAGGTGTATCTCAAGACACTACCCGACGGCGAGCCCGTCGCATTGACATCCGACTCGCTGAAGAAGATGAGCCCGGCCTTTTCCCCCGACGGATCACGGATCGCCTACACGACGGTCAATTCGCTGTTCGAGTGGGACACCTGGGTGGTCGCCACCTCAGGCGGCGCGCCGAGACAATGGCTCCGTAATGCGTCCGGGCTGAGCTGGACGGGCCCCGGGCAGGTGCTGTTCTCTGCAATGCGGACAAGCCCGCACATGGGCATCGTGGCGGCAGATGAAGACGGTCGGCATTTGCGCGACGTCTACGTTCCACCGCACGGTCATGAGATGGCGCACCGATCGTACCCATCGCCCGACCGAAAATGGCTGCTGGTCGTGGAGATGGACAAGGATCACGCATGGGCGCCTTGCCTGGTCGTGCCCATGGACGGCCGCTCGCCGCGTTATCAGGTTGGGCCGCCGAATGCCGGGTGCACGTCCGGTGCCTGGTCGCCCGACGGCAACTGGATTTTTGTCGTCTCGGACAGTGGCGGAGCGCGCCATATCTGGCGGCAGCGACTTCCCGACGGCCAACCGGAGCAAGTGACGTTTGGACCGACCGCGGAGGATGGGATTGCCGTGGCGCCAGATGGCCGTTCCCTGATCGCGTCGGTTGCGCTGCAGAGTGGGTCGATCTGGCTGCACGAACCGCGGGGCGAGCGTCAGATTTCTTCACTGGAAGGGACGGCGGTCAACGCCAGGTTCACCCGGGACGGCAAGAAGCTGTGCTATGTGATCGTCAAGGAGTATCCATCCGCGTATGCGACGCAGCCCGGCCAGGTATGGGTCGCCGACCTCGTAACTGGAGCGACGGCGCCAGTCGCTCCGGGCATCGAAGCGTTCGACTATGACCTCTCGCCTGACGGCCAACAGGTCATCATCGAGGCGCTCGATGCCGATCGCAGGTTCCGTCTCTACCTCGCTCCGCTCGATCGGCACTCACAGCCCAGGCAGATAGCAAATCTCGAAGGCCGGCAGCCACGATTCGGGCCCGACGGCAGCATCTTCTTTCGAGCATCGGGGTCTGCCTACCGTGTCGCCGGAGACGGCGCCGGCCTCAGGAAAGCGATCGAGGACCCCGTGCTTCTCTTGAATGGCATTTCGCCGGACGGGCGCTGGCTTGTCGCGTGGTCGCCAGTGGCGGGCGAGAATGCCGTGGCATACCAGGCGTTTTCCCTGAGCGGCGACGCGCCGATCGAGCTCTCGCGCGACATCGTCTGGACCTGGTCGCCGGACGGCCGATCGCTGTCGCTGTCGGATGGCCCTGTGTCAGCGGGCCGGAGCTACCTGGTTCCGCTTCCGCCAGGCACAGCGCTGCCCCCGCTGCCGTCCGGGGGGCTCCGGTCCGACGAGGACGTTGCCCGGCTGCCCGGCGCGCGTCGCATTGACACCATCGTGGTGCCCGGCCCGACACGAGAGGTGTACGCGTTCTACCGTGACACCAGCCAGCGCAATCTCTACCGCATCGCGCTGCCATGATGAGCGACCAGGGCTTCGAGTCGCACCCCGCGCCTGGGCCGCCGACGTCAGCGGAGGGATGGACCTGAACCATGCCGATCACGTTCGGTGCGTTTACTCTCGATTGGCAGACGCGGCAGTTGCTGCGCGGCACTCGTCAGGTGCCCCTGCCGCCCAAGGCACTGGAGCTGATCGCGATGCTGGTCGCTCAGCGACCGGCGGCGGTTGCCAAGGCGGCGATCCATCAGCAGTTGTGGCCGGACACGTTCGTGTCCGATGGAAACGTGGCGGTGCTGGTGGCCGACATCCGGCGCGCGCTCGGCGACAACGCCCGGCGGCCGCTGTTCGTCCGGACGATTCACCGCTATGGCTATGCGTTTGTCGCCTCCGCGTCGGATGTCCAGAGGTCTGCGAGGCTCGAGCACAGCGTGACGGCGTGCTGGCTGGCCTGTGGCGACGAGCGCATCCCGCTCCAGGCTGGCGAGAACGTCGTCGGGCGCGGGCCGGCTGCGACCGTTCGCGTCGGCCGTGATCCGGCCGCGAATCTTCGAGCGGATCCGGAGGGTTTCTCCAGGCGTCACGCGATGATCGTCGTTGCCGACGGGACGGCGACACTGCACGACTTGTCGAGCAAGAATGGAACGACAGTCGACGGCGTGCGGGTCATTTCACCAGCGCCGTTGGTGCATGGTTCGCAGATCCGATTCGGCTGCGTGCTCGTTCGCTACTGCCAACTGAGCGACGGTTCATCAACGCGAACGCTGGTGTCCGAGACCCTGCCGTCGCGCCCGGACGGTTGAGCGTGGCTGGGTGTCTGGGACGATCTTCGTAAATGGATCGTGATCGCGGGGTAGAAGCAAGCAAACCGCAAGGTCGCGCGGCGCGGGTTCGAGCGTGTTGACAACGTGTATACGTCACGTTGTCGTCGAAGACGGGCAGTTCGAGCCGCGAACCTGGGGAGTTTTTGATGGCAACCGCTACAGCACGCACACGGGTCATCAATCTGCGCACCGACGAGGCGCGTCGTGCGCTGATCGACCGCGCCGCCGAGGCCCTGGGCAAGGACCGGACGGAGGGTGGCCTCGCCCGCGACCGTGACGCCGGTGGGCAACCACAACGGCGGCAAGCTGGCCATGGGGCCAGACCGGAAGCTCTATGTGGCGGTGGGCGATGTGGGCCGGCGCAGCTGGATGCAGAACATCACCGTCGGTCTGCTCCCAACGAATACCGACGACACCTTCGGCGGACCAGAGTCCGACAACGCGCACCTCACCGGTGTCGTGCTGCGCCTGAATCTGAACGGCACGGCGCCCACCGACAATCCCTTCTATGCCGCCGGCGCGGCGCAGGGCGGTCAGGTCGGCGCGAACTTCCAGAAGATCTTCTCCTACGGCCACCGCAATGGCTTCGGGCTGGCGTTCGACCCCGCGTCCGGACGGTTGTGGACTTCCGAGAACGGCGACGACGCGTTCGACGAGATCAACAACGTGGTCTCGGGCGGCAACTACGGCTGGGTTCAGGCGATGGGGCCGGTCGGCCGGATCGATCAGTTCAAGGCCATCGAGGCCAATCTCTCCACCGCGCCGACCTCCGTTGGAGCGCTGCAGCAGGTGCGCTTCCCGCTCTCGATGGTGGCCAACACGCCGGCCGCGGCATTGGCCGCGCTGCAGGTGCTGCCGGGGTCGTCCTATCAGGATCCGGAATTCGCCTGGCGTTACGCCATCGCCCCGTCGGGCCTGGGTTTCGTGCGCGGCCCGCTGCTGGGCACCCGCTTTGCCGGCACGCTGTGGAGCGGCATGGGCCGCACGACCGACCTCACCGGCGGCGCCAGCGGCACCTATGCCGGCGGGGCGCTCATGGCCTTTCGACTGACCGGCGACCGCCAGCACCTCGACCTCACCGCCGACGCCCGGCTGGCCGACCGCGTGGCCGACAACGGCAGCATGTATCCGCCCCCGCCGGGCACGTCACCCGCCACACCGGGTTTCAAGTTCGATGGCCGCGAGAGCGAGTCGCTGCTCGTCGGGCAGGGGTTCGGGGTCGTCACCGACATCCAGGCCGGACCCGACCAGGCGCTCTACGTCGTCTCGAGCACCGCCAATGCCGTCTACCGCATCGTGCGTGCGCCGACGCCGCCGACGATCGTGGCGCAGGTCGCCGGCACGCAAGGCTCGAGCGGCGTCTACTCGAGCGCCGTCACGGTGTCGTGGAGCGTCAGCGACGATTTCGGCGTCACCTCGACGACTGGCTGCGGCACGACGACGCTCGTGGACGACACGCCCGGCACGACGCTGACGTGCAGCGCCACCAATGCCATCGGGCTCACCGCCACGGCCTCCGTCACGATCGCCATCGCCCAGAACTTCACCGACTTCCCAGCCACGCCGGGGACGCTGGGCGCGATCCCTGATTCGCCCGGCGCCGGCCTGGCCGGAGCGCCGCGTGACGTCAGGTTCACGGTGACGAACCTGCCGCGCGTGGGCCGCGTGGCCGTCAGCATGACGTTCAACCCGCCGCACACTGCATCGGGCGATCTCACGGCCACGCTGATTGCACCCGACGGCACGGCGCATACGATCTTCGCGCGGCCGGGCACGACCAACGACCTCGCCGGCCCGTACCGGTTCCGCGACAGTGCCGTGCTGGATTTCCGCACCGCGGCGACTGCCGGCAGCCCGGTCACCTCCGGCACGTATCGCACGAGCACTGCGGCGGGCCTCACGGTGATGGACGGCGTGCTCGGCGGCCGCGCGGGGAACGGCGTCTGGACCTTGCGCTTCGTCGACAGCGCGCCGGGGAACGTGGGCTCAGTGTCGGCCGCGACCCTGTCGCTATCACCGTCGCTGCCAGGCAACCTGCGCGTCAACTCGGTCATCGGGAACCTGGTGCAACTGCGTTGGGACCCGCCCATGGGCATCGCCCCGCCGCAGTACATCGTCGAGGGAGGCGTCGTTCCCGGCGTGCCGCTCGCAGCCTTCGGCACCGGATCGAGCGCGCCGATCGTCACCTTCGCCGCGCCGTCCGGGGCATTCTGGGTGCGCGTGCGCGCCGACGAGAGCGGCGGGCCGAGCCTGCCGACGGCGGCGGTCCCGCTCGTGGTCGGCGTGCCGGTGGCGCCGTCGGCGCCGGCCAACTTCACCGCCACGGTCGCCGGCAGCGCGCTGAACGTGTCGTGGCGCAACACCTTCGGCGGCGGCACGCCAGACAACGTGGTCGTCGACGTCACCGGCAGCGCGGCGGGCACGTTACCCCTCGGCACGAGCGGCGCGGTCAACTTCGGCATCGTGCCGGGCGGCAGCTACACCCTCAGCCTGCGAGCGGCGAACGGCGGTGGCGTGAGCCCGTCATCGAACGCCGTCAGCATCACCGTGCCGACGGCCTGCTCGGGCGCGCCCAATCCGCCCGCCAACTTCCTCTTCTACCGCGCCGGCGGGGCGGTGTCGATGCTGTGGGATCCGCCGGGGAGTGGACCGGCGCCGCTCGGCTACACCATCGAGGTGACCGGGTCGGTGAATGCCGCCCTGCCGTTGGCAGGACGCATCCTGACGGTGCCGGCACCGCCAGGCACTTACACGTTGCGTGTGCGTGCCGACAACGCGTGTGGCGCCAGCGCGTTTACGGCCCCGCAAACGGTGGTCGTGCCGTAGCCTCTCACCTCGCCGGCCGGTTCCCCCAGCCCACCATCGGCCCGATGATCTTCGCCGGGTCGGCATTCGCTTTCGGTCTGAACTTCTGCGAGCGGTCGTTGGCCACCTCGGTCACGTAGAGGTTGCGATCCGCGTCGACGCTGATCTGATGCACGCCGTCGAACTGACCCGGCTGCGGGCCATGGCCGCCGATGTCGAGGATGTAGCGGCCGTTGAGGTCGTACTTGATCAGCCGGTCGGTGGTCCAGTCGGCGACCCAGATGAAGTCGTCCTCGGTCACCACGTGGGTCAGCACCGCCGAGTCATGGCCGGTGGGCCACATCTCCAGGAACTTGCCGTGTTCGTCGAACACCTGCATCCGGTGGTGCTCGCGGTCGGCCACGAAGATCCGGCGATCGCGGCTGATGCCGATGCTGTGCACCGACCAGAACTCGTTGGGGCCGGGCTTGTCGGGATCGACCGGCGGGCGGCCCCAGTCCATCAGGAACTTGCCGTCGCGATCGAACTTCGCCACCCGCGTGCCGGCGTAGCCGTCGGCCACGAAGAAGGTGCCATCGGGCAGCCAGGCAATGTCGGTGGGGCGGTTGAAGTTGTTGGGGCCGCGCCCGGGTACGCCGCGTTCGCCCATCGTGCGCACGAGTGTCCCGTCGTTCGTGAAGATGTTGATGAGGTGCTGGTCGTCGTCCACGATCCACAAGTGCTTTGCCGGATCGTAGGGGCTGATGAGCACCTTGTGCGGACCGCGGCCGGCCTCGCCCAGTCCCGAGCCGCGCGGTGGCGCCAGCAGGCGATCGTGCTGCAGCCATTCTTCGATGGTGTTGCCGTCGCGATCGACGGCGAACAGCAGGTGGTGGCGGCGTTGTTCGTACGCGTAGTTCTTGCCGGAATAGGCCCGCCGGCCGGTGTTGGTGCGGCGCGGCGTCAACAGGCACGGGCAGATCCACGGGGTTGCGCCGGGCGGCAGTTGGATCTCGCTCCGCTGCGCCACCCACACCTTGTCGGGACTTTCGGCGAACACGCCAGCGCCGGATCCCCACGTCCAGCCGGTATGTGAGAGATCGCGGTCGGGCAGTGGACGCGGCCAGTTGAGCACGACCTCATAGTCGCCCATCGGCGCCGGCTGCACGGCGAGTTCCACCGCGCTCTGCGCGTCGGCGGCGCGCGCGCGCCCCGAGTCGAGCGGCACCAGCGACCCTGCCGCCACCACCGCCGCGATCGCCACCGGCACGCGCATCGACGCCTCCGTGAGAGGGTTGAACCTGCGCAGACGATGCCCGTTCATCGCGTGGCTGTCAACAGCTCTTGACAGGCGTAACGGCCGGATCGAGTATGCGAGCATGTGGCGTTCGCCGATCCGCCTCAGCCGTCGCCGGGTCCTGCACGTCTGCCTGGCGACGTTGTGCGCTGCGGCCGCCGCGCCAGCAGGCAGCCAGCCAGCTCCCGAGCGCGTCAAGGTGCCGGCCCGCCACGCCAACGTGCACAAGGGGCCCAACACCACTACCGAGGTGCTCGTGCTGGTGCCACGCGACACGGTGCTCACAGTGCTGGCGCGCGACAAGGAATGGGTGCAGGTGCGCCTCACCCCTGACCTGCGCAAGACCGGGATGGTGATGCGCTGGTACCGGAACGAGGATCGCGGCTGGATGCACGACTCGACGGTCGTGGCGGCGCCGTAAGCGCGGCGCAGCTAGCGGCACTCGATGCCGGCCTCGGCGAGGCCGATGCGATACAGGTCTCCGGGCGGACGCTCACCGCTCGCTATCGGCCCGGCGACGCCCGGTCGCTCCGACGTGAAGTAGAGCAGGCGTTCGCTGGCGTCGATCGACGGCGCGAAGTCTGCCAACGGCGAATTGACCGCGGCCGACAGCGCGCGTGGCTGGGCCCATCCGTTGCCAGCGCGACAGCTCACGAACAGGTCCGGTGAGCCGCCCGCCGGCACACGCACGAGCACGACGAAGCGTCCGCTCGGCGCGATCGCCGGGTTGCCCGCATCGGTGACGGCGCCGAACTGCAGCGGCACTGGCGGCTGCCATCGGCCGTCCACTTCGCGAGCGGAGAAGACACGCGAGGCGCCCAGGCGGTTGGAGGTGAAGAGCAGCAGTCCGTCGCGCGCCACCGAGACGAACACGTCCCCGACATCGGAGTTGAGCGGCGCACCGGGATCCGCGGGCGTGCCCCAGCCGGTGGCCGTGCGCTCCACGAACCACGTGGCGAAACGGCCCTCGCTCCCGGCTCGGCGCGGCCGGTCGGACGAGAAGTACAGCCTTCGGCCGTCGGGCGTGACGAACGGATCGACGTCGCGATGGACGCCCGAGAACGCCGCGACGGTCGGCGTGGACCAGGCGCCGTCGTCCCCGCGGCGCGCGGTCATGATCCGCAATTGCATGCGGTCTGCACTCGCGCGATTGAAATAGACCTCGCGGCCATCCGGTGTGAGCGTCGTCGCGAACTCGGGCGCGTCGGTGGAGAGCACGCCGCGGCCGAAGAGCGTGAGGGTCGAATCACCGTCTGGCTGGGACCCCGCACGCGCGGTCGTGACCAGCAGGGCGATCGCCGTGAGGTGGCCAAGGCACCGTACGCGCCAGAGCAGGTGAAGCATGCGTGTTGGACGTCGGCGATGCCGTCGTGGTCGTGCGGCCGAGCCGGGCGGGCGGGGCGTCGTCAGCCCAGGGAGATGTCCCGGCGAGAGGGGGTAGACTCGCGGCGTGACACGCTTGGCCTGGCCGGCGGCGCTTCTTTCGCTGGCGACCGGGCTGTCGGTGCAGTCACCTGCCAGCGTAGCCGTCGTGATCGATGCCACCGCCGAGTCGGCGGACGCTGCTGACAGCACGCGCCTGCGCCGGCAGAGCCTCGAGGGCATTGCTGGTCCCGACAGCATCTACTTCGAGCTCACGCCCGACGCCGCCCGCCGCGTGCCCGACGACGAGCGTGATGCCTTCAGCCGCACGACCTTCAACGTGAGTGGCCCGAGCTACAACGGCGTGCGTCTCACCGTGAACGAAGCGGTAGAGGTCCTGCGCGGCAACGAAGCCTTGCGGGATGGCGTCATCGAGCGTGAATGCGCCGTGTCGAGCCGGGCCGACTGCGGCGGTGGGGTCCGCGCGGCTGCGATCGCGCGGGTGGCCGACGCCGAGTCCGCGAGCCGCAAGAAGCTGCGTCGCCTGTTGAGATGCTGCGTGCGAATCCCGCCGCCTCGGTCGTGCTCGTCAGCGCCGGATGGCCGTACCGCGACGAGCGCGGCATCGGCCTGGCCGACGCCTTGCGCGATTTGCGTGCTGTGCCTGCGCGGCTGGTGGTCGTGCGGGTGCCATCCCCGACCGACTTCGGCGGCCTGATCCGCGACGCGGCGGAGACGCTGGCCAGCCGTCTTTCCGCCGACTTCATCACCGTAAGCGACGACGCCGATGCCGAGGTGGCCAATCGCCGCATGAGCCGTGCACTGCACATCGAGGCGCCGCAGGTGGCGGCGCCGCCGCCGTCGGTCTCGGTCGCGGCCGCCTCAACCGCAACAGACGCGCCAGACTCCGTCCCTGACCGGCAACGCGTCACCCGCGGACGACCCGTCATCGCCACCCCCATGCCGGACGCGCTGCTGCCTGCTGCCCGTTACGTCGACCACCTCGAGCGCACGCTGTCGTCGGTCGTGTGGCGCGAGCGCTCGCGTCAGGAGGTGCGCTTCCCGCGGAAGTTCGGCAGCTCCGGTGCGCGCTCGCTGATGCTGGCCGCGCGGCGGACCCTCGAGTCGGAGATGTTCTTCCTGTGGCTGCCCGACGACGCCAGCTGGATTGCGGTCCGTGACGTCGTCGCGCTCGACGGGCAGGCCCGTCCGGCGGGCGATCGGCGACTGCAGGCGCTGCTCGCCGGCGCGGAAATCTCCATGCGCCAGTTGCGGGTGCTGGCGGCGGAGAACGGCCGCTTCGACATCGGCAGCATCCGGCGCACGTTCTCGGAGCCCACGCTGGTGCTGCTGTTCCTCGATTCGCATTACCGGCAGCGATTCACCTTCACGCCCGGCACGACCACGCGCGTAGGACGTGCCGAGGTCAGGTCCTGGACGTTCGTCGAACGCGGCCGGCCCACCGTGATCCGCCATGGCAACGAGGACATGCCGGCGCGCGGCAGTTTCAAGGTCGACACCGCGAGCGGTCAGGTGCTCGAGACGGCGCTCGAGCTTGAAGTGCCGTCTGCGGAGCTCAGTGGCGAGGTGCGCGTGCGCTTCGGGCCGCATCCCCGCTTCGATGTGCTGGTGCCGCTCGAGATGCGTGAGACCTACGCCAACGGTGCGGGCGAACGCATCACCACCGTCTCGACCTACTCGGACTTCAGGCGTTTCGCCACGGCCGGACGCATGGTGCAGGACTAAGTCGCGGCAGCTGCTGCGCCTGCGTTCCTCTTCTCAGCATCGGGCGTCCCACCGGGGCGCCCACGCGAGCGCGCCTGGCGGCCCGTCCAGCTAGCGCAGCGTCTGGATGTCGAGCAGCGTCTTCCGGATCTGGTCGTCGAGCCCCTTCTCTTTCAGCCGGCTCCACAGCCGTTCGATGACGCGTGCGTCCACGAAGCCGGGCACGGTCGTGCCCCACTGCTGCGCCGAGCGGAACGCGTCGAGGGCCTTGACCGCTTCTTCGGTGTAGACGGCCGCACCAGGACCCGTCAGCGCAATCGCTTTCTCGTTCGGCCGGTAGTAGCCGAGCGCGTGCAACATCAGCTTCAACTGCAGCACGTCGCGCCCCATGAACTGCTCGAGCCGGCGGAAGCCGAGCGTTTCGGCCGCGGTGCTGTAGATGCGGCGTAGCTCGTCGAGCGGCTCCGGGTGCTCGCAGACGTTGATGTTCACCGTCACTTTGTCGGGCCGGCGCGACCGGCCCTCGCGCGGATCGGCCACGAGCACCGCTGCCGACTGCGTCTCGCCGTGCCGCCCATCGCCGCCCAGCCTGTGCCCGGCGGTGAGCGCTTCGATCAGGCGATCGGCGAGCGTGCGCACGGAGCCTTCGCTGGCTTGCATGTTATCGGCCACCGCATCGACGACGGCGGTGCTGACGAGCGAGTTGCCCTGCACGGCGAAGGTGGCGCCCTTGCGCATGTGCACCCAGTCGCCCTCTTTCTCCGACCCGTACTGGCGCTTGCCCGTCCACTGCGCGCTGCGCCCCTGCATGTCGATCACGCCCACCTGCCGGTTCTCGCGGCCCTCGTCGGCGGCCACGACGGCGTCCATCGCCGCTTGCGGCGTGGCGCCCTTCTCGAGCAGATTCAGCAGGTCGTTGCCATACTCGACGCGGGTGCCGCCCTGCGTGGCGACCGCCCCCACACCCACCCGCACCCACGGCACGGCGTTGCCCACACAGGGGTTGCGGGTGGTCACGATGACGCCGGTCTCCCCGGTGCGCGGATCGATGGCGACGATCGAGAAGGTGTGGAAGGTGATGTCGCGGCCGCTGCCCCAGGCGACCGGTTCCTGAGCCAGCGCGAGCGACGAGAACAGCACGGTGGCGGCGACGACGCCGAAGACGAGTCTGCGCATCATGGGCGGAGGATAGCGGGCGCCCTTCCGGTTCGGCAACTGGCGGTACCATGACGGTGCCAGATGCATCCGCGCAATCGTTTTCGTGACGGCTACGACTTCGCCCGGCTGGTAGCCGCGCATCCGCCGCTGGCGCCGTTCGTGGGAGAGAGCCCTCGCGGCGACGACACCATCGACTTCGCCGATCCGGCGGCGGTGCTGGCGCTGAATCAAGCATTACTGAAAGACGCCTACGGATTGCAGTGGAGCCTGCCGGCGGGGGCGCTGTGTCCGCCCATTCCCGGCCGCAGCGACTACCTGCATCACCTCGCGGATCTGTTGTCGGGCGGCGACGACGCAGCGATTCCGCGCGGGCCCGAGGTGACGGTGCTCGACATCGGCACCGGTGCCAGTTGCATCTATCCGCTCGTCGGGGCCAGCGAATACGGCTGGCGCTTCGTGGCCACCGAATGTGACCAGGCGTCGCACCGGTGGGCGCGCCAGATCGTGCGCATCAACCGCCAGGTGGCGACGCTCATCGAGGGACGTCATCAGCCGGATCCGATGTCGTGTTTTGCCCACGTCACCCGGCCGGGTGAGCGCTTCGCCGCGTGTATGTGCAATCCGCCCTTTCACGCCTCGGCGGCGGAAGCGGCGGCGGGTTCGGCGCGCAAACGGCGCAATCTGCAGTTGGCTCCCACGGCCGCGGCGCTCAACTTCGGCGGCGCGCCGGGTGAGTTGTGGTGCGAGGGCGGCGAGGTGGGATTCATCGAGCGGATGATTGCCGAGAGCGCCGGCCGGCCGCAGTTGTGTTTCTGGTTCACGACGATGGTCTCGAACAGCGCGCACCTGCCGCGGCTGCGCCGCGCGCTGGCGCGGGCCGAGGCCACCGACGTGCGCACGATCGACATGGCGCAGGGGCAGAAGCGCAGCCGCATCCTGGCCTGGACGTTCATGCGGGCGTAGGTGGGCTCGCGGATTCCCCCACCACCTGGCACGCATCGGGCCCTACGACAAACGTGGGAGCTGGACGACCTCGGCGGTGCAGCCGGCCGACGGCGCGCTGTTCTACGAGAACGGACAACTGCTCGTCAAGCTCACGCCCTGAAGCCGCCACGCGGCTCGCGGCGTTCGGCGCCAATCCCCTGGTTGATCGCCAGCAAGGCCAGCCCCACGCGGTTGGCCACACTCAGCTTCTTGAAGATGCGTCGCAGGCCGTTCTTCACGGTCTGCTCGCCCATCCGGAGCCGCGACGCGATCTCCCGGTTGCTGGCGCCGGTGGCGACGCGTTCGACGATCTCGGCCTCGCGCGCGGTGAGCGTGCGCGATCCAGTCGACGGCGCCTGCACGAGCGTGCGCATCAGCGGATTCACGCTCTCGACGCCGATCCAGCGCTCGCCCCGCATCACCTGCGTGATGCAGCCGGGCAGCACCTCGCACGCCGAGGCCTTCGCCACCACGCCCCAGGCGCCGTGCATGATGGCGCCTTGGATCTGCGCGTCTGACATGCGGGTGGCCAGCACCACCAGCCGCGCGGAGCTGCCGGCGCGCTGCAGCATGCGCGCCAGGGTCACGCCGTTCAAGCGCGGCGGCCGGTGATCGACGATCACCACATCGGGCGCCACCCGCCTCACGAGATCGATTGCCTCGTCAGTGGTCAGCGCTTCGCCGACCACGGCGAAACCGACGTGTCGATCGAGCAGCGCTTTCAGGCCAATCGCGAAGATCGGCTGATCGTGTGCCACTGCGATCCGAATGGAAACCTCGGGGGAGGAGTTTGCCATTGGTCACCGCTATGCCTTGTACGCCGCGTGTTCCACGCCCTTGCCAGCCCGTTCGACCTCTCGACTTCGCAGCCCGAGGGGCCGGCGACGCTCGCGAGTTTGCACGGAGTATGTAACGGCGATGTGTTCCAGCGAACGCGCACATCGAAAAAAGTTCTACACTATGAGTGCAGCTCTATGAAAATCAGGGAAGCCCCCCTCCGGGCAGCCCGGCTCACCGTGCGTGCGCCGGTCAGGTACCGCGTCTCGCCCTCCGCGGACTGGGCCGAAGGCTGGACCGAAAACATCAGCAAGTCCGGGGTGTTGTTCTCTCCGGCGGCCATCGGCTTGCCAACAGGCGAATTCGAGTTCGTCATCGAGTTATCCCGCGGCGCGTTCCAGGGGCCTGGCGTGGCGCTGCTGCCCGACCTGCACTGCCACGGCCGGATCGTGCGCGACGTGGTCGGAGCCGACGGGGCCACCTTGGTGGCGGCGTCGATCGATCGCCAGGTCGCCAGCGCTACTCCTCGCGGGTCCGCCCGGCCATCCTGACGGTCAGCTCCACGCGATTGGTCACGCGGAGCTTCGCGAAGGCCCGCCGCAGGTGGTTCTTCACGGTCTGCTCGCCCAGCCCGAGCTGCCCGGCGATGTCCTTGTTGCTCGCCCCCTTGACGACGGCGTCCACGATGTCGCGTTCGCGCTGAGACAGCCGCGAGATCGGCGCCTCGGCGGGCGCCGGGTTGCGTAAGGCGTCGACCAGATCGGCGACGTTGGCGCGGCCGATCCAGTACTCGCCGGCCACGACCTTGCGCACGCACTTGACGAACAGCGCCGGCGTGACCTGCTTGGCCAGCACCCCGCGCGCGCCGCGCACGATCGCCGCGCGCAGATCGACGGCGTCGAGATCTTCGGTCACGACGATCACCCGCGTGGATGACTTGCTGGTGGCAAGACGATCGAGCACCTCGAGCGCGCCCACCCGTTCCAGGGCCAGGTCCAGCACGAGGACGTGAGGCGCATGACGCTCGACCAGGTGCAGCGCCTGCGTGCCCGTGGAGGCATCGCCGACGATGCGGAACTGCGGCGACTCGGCCAGTACCCCCGCACGCCCAGCGTGAAGACCTGATGGGCGTCGGCGCAGACGATGCGCACGGGCGCGGGTGAGGTCGAACTTCTCTGCGGCACGGCGGTGACCCTGAAGGCGCGCCAGTATACGACGCCACCGAGCGTGTGGGTACTCACAAGTACCAAACCCTTTGGTCCTCCGGTTGACCCTGGCCTCGGGCGCGCTGCTAGGATGCGCGCGCTCCACGAGTGCCCTCAACTCTGGAGCCAAAGGGGCAGTCATGGCACGAGTCACGCAGTCGATCCGGCGCTTTCTGGTCATCAGTCAGGTAGCAGCGCTCGCGCTCCTGCTCGCCCCGCGATCCGCGGTCGCGCAGATCGGCCCCATCACCGTCAATGTGAATCCGCTGGATGTCACGGCCGGGGCGCTGATCCGACGCCCCAGGCTGGTGCGCCTGACGGGTTGGCCTTCATCTACGGCAACAACTTCGGCTTCGTGCAGGGCACGGTGGAGTTGAGCACCGTGCCGCTGCAGATCGTGTCGTGGGACAACCAGAGATCATCGCGAAGCTGCCGCCGGGCGTGAACCCGGGCTTCACTTACGACTTGTTGGTCGCCATCGGCACCAGCCCCGCGCAGCAGGACACATTCCAGGTGTCGATCTCCAGCGGGCCGCCCGGGCCGACGGGCGCGACGGGCCCAACGGGTGCGACCGGTGCCGACGGAGCGACGGGAGCCACGGGTAACGACGGCGCCACGGGTGCTTCAGGTGCAGATGGTGCGACGGGTGCCACCGGTGCGACAGGCGCGACGGGTGCCACGGGCAGCGACGGCGCGACCGGTGCGACGGGTGCGGATGGCGCCACGGGTGCGACGG
Source organism: uncultured Acidobacteriota bacterium (assembly GCA_963779175.1). Classification (GTDB taxonomy): domain Bacteria; phylum Acidobacteriota; class Vicinamibacteria; order Vicinamibacterales; family UBA2999; genus CADEFD01. The sequence goes on along the minus strand of CAVZXA010000009.1, from coordinate 714,494 downwards.
GCGCGAGCGGCAACGATGGCGCGACGGGCGCGACCGGTGCGAACGGCAACGACGGCGCGACCGGTGCCACTGGGGCGAACGGGACGACGGCGCCACTGGCGCGACGGGTGCGAACGGCAACGACGGTGCCACCGGTGCGACGGGTGCGACTGGCAACGACGGCGCGACCGGTGCGACGGGCGCCGACGGGCGCGACGGGTGCGACGGGCGCAAACGGCAACGACGGCGCGACCGGTGCCACCGGGGCGAACGGCAACGACGGCGCGACGGGTGCCACGGGTGCCGACGGCAACGACGGCGCCACTGGCGCGACGGGTGCGGACGGGTGCGACGGGTGCGACCGGCGCCAACGGCACGACTGGCGCGACGGGCGCGACGGGTGCCACCGGTGCCACGGGCGCGAATGGCACCGACGGTGCGACGGGCGCGACCGGTGCGAACGGGAACGACGGGCGCGACCGGCGCCACCGGCGCGAACGGCAACGACGGCGCGACGGGTGCCACCGGTGCGACGGGCGCGAACGGCACCAACGGCGACGACGGCGCCAGCGGCGCGACGGGTGCGACCGGCAACGACGGCGCGACCGGCGCCACGGGTGCGAACGGCATCGACTGGCGCCACCGGCGTCGACGGGCGCGACGGGCGCGACGGGTGCCACCGGCGCGACGGCGTGACGGTGCGACGGGTGCCACGGGCGCGACGGGCGCGACGGTGCGACGGGTGCGACAGGCGCGACCGGCGCGACGGGTGCGAACGGCGCGACGGGTGCGACCGGCGCGACGGGTGCGACGGCGCGACGGGTGCGACCGGCGCGACCGGTGCGACGGGCGCGACGGGTGCGCACCGGCGCGACGGGCGCGACCGGCGCGACGGGTGCGACGGGTGCGACGGGTGCCGACCGGCGCGACCGGCGCGACGGGCGCGACGGGCGCGACCGGTGCGACGGGCGACGACCGGCAGCGACGGCGCCACCGGCGCCGACGGGTGCGACCGGCGCGACCGGCGCGACGGGCGCGACGGGCGCGACGGGCGCGACCGGTGCGACGGGCGCTACCGGTGCGAACGGCGACGACGGGCGCGACCGGGTGCGACGGGCGCGACCGGCGCGACGGGTGCGACCGGCGCGACGGGTGCGACGGGCAGCCACGGGTGCGACCGGCGCGACAGGCGCGACCGGCGCGACGGGTGCGACTGGCGCGACGGGTGCGACGGGCGCGACCGGTGCGACTGGCGCGACGGGTGCGACCGGCGCGACGGGCGCGACGGGCGCCACCGGCGCGACCGGCGCGACGGGCGCGACCGGCGCCACAGGTGCGACTGGCGCGACGGGTGCGACGGGTGCCACCGGTGCGACAGGCGCGACACGGCGCGACTGGCGCGACCGGTGCGACGGGCGCGACGGGCGCGACCGGCGCGACCGGAGCGACGGGCGCAACCGGTGCGACGGGCGACGGCGCCACAGGCGCGACCGGCGCGACGGGTGCGACCGGCGCACGGGCGACCGGGCCCGACCGGCGCGACGGGCGCCACGGGTGCGACCGGTGCGGACGGCACGACGGCGCGCGACTGGTGCGACGGGCGCGACGGGTGCGGACGGTGCGACAGGCGCCACCGGTGCACCGGCGCGACGGGTGCCACCGGAGCGAACGGCAACGACGGCGCGAACGGCGTCGACCGGCGCGACGGGCGCGACCGGCGCGACGGGTGCCACCAGGACCGACCGGCGTGACGGGCGCCACGGGTGCCACCGGTGCGGACCGGCACGACGGCGCGGACGGGTGCGACGGGCGCGGCAGGTGCGACAGGCGCCACCGGCGCGACCGGCGCGACGGGTGCCACCGGGCGAACGGCAGCGACCGGCGCGAACGGCGTTGACGGCGCGACGGGTGCGACCGGCGCAACGGTGCCACCGGGCGACGCGACCGGTGCAACGGGCGCCACGGGTGCCGCACGGTGCGACCGGCGCCAGCGGTGCGGACCGGAGCCACGGGCGCCACGGCACGAATGGGAACGACGGCGCCACGGGTGCCACCGGCGCCACGGGTGCGACCGGCACGGCCGGCACGAACGGGACGACGGCGCCACGGGTGCCACCGGTGCGACCGGCGCGACGGGTGCGACGGGCACGAACGGCACGGACGGCAGCGACGGTGCCGCCGGCGCGACCGGTGCGACCGGCGCCACCGGGCACGGCACGGCACCAACGGCGACGACGGCGCGACGGGGGCCACGGGTGCCACCAGGCGCCACGGGTGCGACCGGCACGGACGGCACCAACGGCACGAACGGTACGACGGCGCCACGGGTGCGACCGGTGCCACCGGCGCGACGGGCGCGACGGGCACGAACGGCACGGACGGCAACGACGGTGCCACCGGCGCGACCGGTGCGACCGGCGCCACCGGCGCGACCGGCACCAACGGCACCAACGGCAACGACCGGCGCGACCGGGGCCACGGGTGCCACCAGGCGCCACGGGTGCGGCCGGCACGAACGGCACCAACGGACGAATGGTGACGACGGCGCCACGGGTGCCACCGGTGCCACCGGCGCGACGGGTGCGGCGGGCACGAACGGCACGGACGGCACGACGGTGCCGACCGGTGCGACCGGTGCGACCGGCGCCGACCGGCGCCGACCGGCACCAACGGGACCAACGGCGCGACGGGCGTGACCGGGGCCACGGGTGCCACCAGGCGCCACGGGTGCGACCGGCACGGACGGCACCAACGGCACGAATGGTAACAACGGCGCCACGGGTGCCACCGGTGCCACCGGCGCGACGGGGGCGGACGGGCACGAACGGCACGGACGGCAACGACGGTGCCGCCGGTGCGACCGGTGCGACCGGCGCAACCGGCACCGACCGGCACCAACGGGACCAACGGCAACGATGGTGCTACCGGTGCGACGGGTGCCACAGGTGCGGCCGGCACGAATGGCACGGATGGCAACGACGGTGCGGCGGGCGCGACCGGCGCAACGGGTCCCCAGGGTCCGCACTCGGCGTGGCGGGCGCCACGGCGCCGCCGGTGCGGACGGCGCGGATGGTGCGACGGGCGCCGCAGGAGCGACGAGCGCGACCGGTGCTGCCGGGACGAATAGGCACCGATGGCAACGATGGCGCCACTGGTGCGACCGGCGCGACCGGCTCTCAGGGACCGATGGGCTTCATGGGTGCGACCGGAGCGACGGGCGCCACCGGTGCCATGGGCGTCGGGACGCAGGGCGCGACCGGCGCAATGCTCCTCGCGGGGTGGCATCACCAGCCCTGACACCAGCGGTACCAACGCCTACGGGGAGTTCGGTTCGATTATTAACGCCAACCACTATTTCAACTGAGTCAACCAGACGAACCCCCATACCCGTCGCCGGAACCCTTGGGACGGTCACGGCACGCGTAAGTGCTGTGCCCGGAACCGGGAGATCGCTGGACCGTGACTCTGCGGCTCAACGGGGCTGACAACGGCTCTTGCACGATTACCGCAGCCATCACGAGTTGCACTATTACGCCGACAGATGCGTCGATGGTGGTCGGAGACTTGCTGAACATGTTCTACGACGGTGTCTCTTAACCTTGCCGCTGCAAACGCAACATATTCGGTCACACTGACGCCGTAAGGCATTCACGACCGAAAGCGGTAGACGGGAGGTCCCTCCAGGCCTCCCGCCACTTCCCGCCGTGTTCCCCCGCGCGGCGGGATCAGCATCCGCCGAGTTGCGCTCGGCGGATGCCGCTTGTATAGACCCACCCCGGGATCTACAGTGATCCCGGTCCGGCGTGAACCATCGGGTCCAGAAGAAGGGGCGCGACATGAAACACCTTGTGCTGACTGCTTTGCTCGTCAGCGTCACGGCGCTGGCGGTTACGGGCACGGCGTCCACGTCGTCCGACGGGCTCCAAGCCGCACTACGAATGTCGTGCGCGACTTCGTCCGCAACGACGCCGCCGGCGCCTGGGCCCACTCCTATTCGTGGCAGTGGAGCGACGGCATCCTCAGCCACTACCCGTCCATCGATACCGGCACCGCCCAACAGGTCGCCATGCCGGCGTTCGACCCGCGAAAGCTCTATCGCATCAACATCAAGTTCAGTAATTACCTGCGCGGCTCGGTCTCCGTCTCCCTCGGCAGCCACACGTTCAAGGGGTACGGCGACAACGGCGCGTACATGTTCAGAGTAGCGGTCACCGATCCCAACGCCCGCCTCATGCTCACGCCCACGCTCGACTACGAGGGTTCGATTGCGTCGATCCGCGTCGTGGAGCTCGGCGATGAACTGGCAGCCACTGCTACGCCCGACTGGTCGCCTGACGGCAAGTTCTCGCCGTCGGAAGGTAATGACCTGACGCTCGAGCGCTTGGGCGTTGTCAGCGGCCACACGTATCAGGTGACCTTCGGCGTGGCGGAAGCCACGGGCACCGTTTCGGGCGCCAAAGTTGGACTCGGACGCGGCGAGCGTCTCTTCAGCAACAACGGGCACTATTCAGTGGACGTCGTGGCCGATCAGAACGGTCGCCTCGTCTTTTCGCCGCGCGAGCTCGATGCCGTCTACGACGGCGCGATCGGCAAAGTCAGCGTGCGCGAGATCACCAGCGATCCTGCGCCGGCGACGGCTTCTAACAAGTAAAGCCTTGCGGCGACTGGGAGCGCTTCTTCCAGCCTCGGTCTGCCCGTCGGGCACCCGGACGTACACGTTCGTACCATCTACCCATCGGTCCCGGGATTCACGCGTCGCTGACGCGCTGATAGGATGCGCACGCTCCAGGAGCCCCCGACTCTGGAGCCAAAGGGGCATTCATGGCACGTGTCACGCAGTCGATCCGGCGCTTTCTGGTCATCAGTCAGGTGGTAGCGCTCGTGCTCCTGCTCGGCCCGCGATCCGCGCTGGCCCAGATCGGCCCGGTCACCGTCAATGTGAACCCGCTCGATGTCACGGCCGGGGCGCTCGATCCGACGCCACAGGCCGGTGCGCCCGACGGGTTGGCCTTCATCTACGGCGACAACTTCGGCTTCGTGCAGGGCACGGTGCAGTTGAGCACCGTGCCGCTGCAGATCGTGTCGTGGGACAACCAGACGATCATCGCGAAGCTGCCGCCCGGCGTGAACCCTGGCTTCACCTACGACCTGCTGGTCGTCACCGGCGCCAGCCCCACGCAGCAGGACACCTTCCAGGTGTCGGTTGGAGCGGGCCGCCCGGGCCGACGGGTGCGACGGGCGCCGACTGGTGCAACCGGTGCTGACCGGCGCGACGGGCGCCACGGGCGCGACGGCGCGACCGGGCTTCACGGGAGCAGACGGCGCGACGGGCGCTTCCGGACCGGCGCCACTGGTGCCACCGGTGGGACGGGTGCGATGGTGCCGCCGGCGCCACGGGTGCCACGGGCGCGAATGGCAATGGGTGCGACGGGTGCCACCGGCAACGACGGCGCCACGGGCGCTACCGGTGCGAACGGGAACGACGGCGCAGACGGGGCCTCGGGTATCGACCGGCGCCACGGGTGCTTTATGGTGCAGACGGTGCGACGGGTGCCACAGGCGCGACGGGCGCCACGGGCGCGACCGGCGCGACGGGCCACGGGTGCGACTGGCGCAGACGGGCGCCACCGGGTGGGGCGGACGGCCGGTGCGACCGGCGCGACCGGCGCGAACGGCACGAACGGCGCGCGACCGGCGCCGACGGGTGCGAACGGCAACGACCGGCGCGACGGGTGCAAACGGCGACGACGGCGCCGCGGGCGCGACGGGTGCGAATGGTGCGAAGGGCGCCACAGGTGCGAATGGCACGAACGGGGGCCGACCGGTGCCACTGGCGCAAACGGCACGAATGGTGCGGCTGGTGCGACGGGAGCCACCGGGCGCACGGCAACGATGGCGCGACGGGTGCTACCGGGGCGAGACGGTGCGACCGGCGCGACAGGCGCGGATGGGTGCGGGCACCGGTGCCGACCGGCGCGACTGGCGCCGAACGGCGCCAACGGACGGTGCCACCGGTGCGAACGGCGCAACGACGGTGCGACCGGTGCCACTGGTGCGAACGGCACGGGCGAACGGCAATGACGGCACGACTGGTGCGACCGGCGCGATGGGTGCGACCGGCGCCACCGGCGCGAATGGCACCAACGGCGCGACCGGTGCGACTGGTGCGACCGGCGCCGGCACGGCCGCACCAACGGCAACGACGGCGCCACGGGTGCCACAGGTGCCCCTGGCGCGACGGGTGCGGCGGGCACGAACGGCACGGACGGCAACGACGGTGCAGCCGGCGCGACCGGTGCGACCGGCGCCACCGGCACAGCCGGCACCAACGGGACCAACGGCAACGACGGCGCTACCGGTGCCACGGGTGCTCCCGGCGCCACGGGTGCGGCCGGCACGGACGGCACTAATGGCACGAATGGCAACGACGGCGCCACGGGTGCCACAGGTGCCCCCGGCGCGACGGGGGCGGCGGGCGCGACTTGCACGAACGGCAACGACGGTGCGACGGGCAACCATGGGCCGCGACGGGTGCGTAAGGGCGCGACGGGCACGCAGGGTCCGACGGGCGCGACGGGCGCCACCGGCAGTCAGGGTTCGAATCGGCCTGACCGGCGCGGGTCACAGCCTGCATCCGCAAGACCGTTACGCAGGCCATGCCTTCTAACACGACGCTCACCAACGACCCCGAGCTCTTCATGGCTCTTGCGGCAAACTCTGCCTACGAGTTCGAAGCCTTCGTCATCGCCTCACAGGGTTCCAACCCTACCCCAGGGCTCAAGTTCACCTTCACGGTACCGAACTTGGCATCAATCAACTGGGTCGCGTCCCACCAAGACGTCAGGCAGGACCAGACAAACACGGCCTTGCAGCCCGTCGTCGACGCAGCGGGACGTCACGCAACTTCACCATGTCTAACAACGAACGGCACTTGGTCCGCATTCGTGGCTACGTCACGACCGGTGCCACTGCCGGCAATCTGCAGTTCCAGTGGGCACAGAACGCCGGAAGTTTCAATCCTACCTCCGTTGAGGTCAACAGTTTCCTGAAGGTTGGGCAGTTCTAGAAGATAGCGCCTGCTCAGTTAGGCCCGCTTCAAACGGGAGGTCCCTCGGGGGGCCCCCCCGTTATTTCTTTGAGGCCATCACCATGGCAATCGGGCGAGTCTTCGGCGGGGGCACAATGGAGTTATGAAGAGTTACGAAATGTTGTTAGAGAAGAGGGGGGGGGGACGGAGGAAAAGGAGGGTGGAGAAGTAAAGTGTGGGAGGAGGGAAGGGGAAAGTTGGTGAGAGGGTTTCAGAAAAGGCATATCAGTGGAGTCGTGGCCGATCAGAATGGCCGCTGGTGTTGTGCATAGAAGAGTTACCCAGGGGAGTTCAACTGGTTCGCGGTCGTGCCGAATCCGTAGGCACCGCGCGGATGACCTGACGCTGGCAGCTACAGCTCCAGCGCGCTCGTGATCATCGCCGCGACCGGACGTGCCATCAGCCCCAGCCGTGCGTACGCGCTCGTGTAGCCGTGGATCTGACTGGCCGCCAGCGCCGACAGGTTCTCTTTGTGGCGCCGCAGCGCGGCGTGCGCCGGCGCCGCCGCTGTGAGCATCGGCAGTGCAACCGCTGCTGGTAGCGAAACGAGGATCGCGCGGCTGCCAAGAGCCGCACGCGTGAGCGCCAGCAACTCGCGCAACGCGACGGGTTCCGGCGCAAACACGTTCAGCGTCTCGCCCGCCATCGTGCGGTTCACGCCGGCCAGCACGGTCACCACGTCGTCAAGACTGGTGACGAACACGCGCAGGTCGCCGCCCGGGATCGGCAGTAGTCTGGACGTCCGCACCATGTCCGCCATCGCGCCGTAGGCGCCGCCGCGGCCCAGCACCAGGCCGGGTCGGACCACGGTGCCACCCTGCGCCGCGACGAACTGCTCGAGTTCGAACTTGGCGCGTCCATACTCTGAAGGCGCGGAGGCATGCGCCGAATACGACGTCACGTAGACCTGGTGCGGCGTGCCGGCGCGCTCGACCTGCCGGAACCAGCGCGTCGTGCCGTCCACGTTCCGGCGCGCGCTGCCCGGCGTCATGTCGTGCGCCAGGTGCACCACCAGATCCAGCGCGTCCACCGCGTCCTCCGGCAGCGGCTCGCCGAGCTGCGCTGCAACGACCCGCGCGCCGGGTAGCGCCTCGCGGCCGGACCGTCGTACCACAGCCGTCACCGCGTGGCCCTGCGATAGCAGACGCGCCACCAGCGAGCGGCCGATGAATCCGCCGGCGCCGGTCACCAGCACCTTCATCGGCGATCCAGGGAGGCCGACACCGCGCAGCCCACACGCATCGCGTTGGCCATCACCGTGAAGGTGTGGTTCTTGGCCGGCAGGAACGGGAACGACGCGGCGTCGGCCACGTAGACGTCGCGGCACTGCTGCAGCCGGCCCGACAGATCGGTCGTGTACGGCTGACCCGATTGCCCGCGCATCGGCAATGTGCCCGCGTAGTGGATGCCGGCGCCGAGCGGCGACACGCGGCAGAACCTCGGATGTGACCAGAAGCCGCAGCCCCGCATCAGTGCCATGAACCGGCGCTCAGCCCGTCCGGTGGTCGGTGACACGTCGTAGCGGACGTCGAGCGTGCCGTCGCGATCCAGCCGCACGTGATTGTCGGGGTGTGGCTCGGCCGGATAGAAAAACGTCACCACCGAGAGGCCGGGGAGCAGGTACTTGGACGCCGCCACCGTGCCGCGGGCCGGCAGTGGAAAGTCCATGATCACTTCGCTCGAGAGCAGCGCCGTGTAGCTGTAGAACGTGCCCTGCAGGTAGTCGGACGCGTCGTTCTCCTTGTAGACGACGTTGAGCTGGCCCAGGCCATGCGCCGTGAGGTCGATTGCCTCGCCGATGAACCGTGGTGCCAGGAAGGGTACCATCGAGGGCAGGTTGTCGAGCAGCGGCAACGTGGTCTCGAAGTCGTTGAACGAGCGCAGGGCCAGGCGGGCGCTGTTCAAGGCGCCGGCAGCCAGCACCAGGCGCGCCGCCGAGAAATGCTCCACCGCGCCGGTGGCGAGATCGCGCACCACCACGTCAACACCGCCGTCGACTTCACTGAAGCTGAGCACCAGCTTCTGATCGAGGTAGTCGATGGCGCCGCTCGCAATCAGCGGGTCGAGCGTCCACGCCGGGATGTAGACGTAATTCAGCCGCGGTTCCCAGAACGACAGGTTGTCGTAGGTGCAGGCCGGGCGGCCATTCAACGCTTCCGACAACACCGCCAGCCGCGGGCGTCCGATGGTGAAGCCGTCGGCCCGAAAGCGCGCCCGTCGCCGCTCGTAACCGCTGAGGGCATACGTGGCCAGGCGGTCGAGTCGCAACGGCGGTTGCAGCCCCGCGCTGCTGCCGAAGTGCGCGCTCAGGTCGTCGTCGGTGCCCGAGATGCCGATCGTCCGGGTGATCTCGTCGTAGAACGGCTCGAGGGCGCCGACTGGCAGCGGAAAGTGCCGGAGGTCGTCGGCGGTGAAGCGATAGGTGCCGGCCCCCCACGCGTTGGCCAGGCCGCCGTAGGCGAAGCTCTGCGTGATGGTCGAGCCGTCGCTGCGCAATGGTCCCAGCTCGCCGGCGCGATCGGTGACGAAGCGGAAGCGCGGGGCATTGAGCTTCGGGCTCTGATACGGACCCACGACGTTGCTGAGCGACTCGAACCGCTTGCCCAGCAGTTCTGGGTCGTCGTGTGGATTGCTGCGCCTGAGGTCGGCGAAGCGGGCAGACAGCGGCGGCTGCGCCAGCGGCTTGAGGCCGACGTCGAGCACGAGGACCTTCCGGCCCTCCCTGGCGAGCTCATACGCAGCCCAGGTGCCGGCAGCGCCGGAACCCACCACGATCACGTCATGCATGCGGTGCTGCGAGCCTCCGCAGGAGCCAGCGGCCAACCGCGTACTTCCATACCGCGTGCAGGGTGTGGGCGCCCAGCGCCACGACGGCGCGGGTGCGGCTTCGCGTGTCGCTCAGGAACCTTGACGCGAAGCGCGGATCCGACTCGATCAGAAACGCGATCACGTGCAGTTTTCTCGTGATGAGGTTTCGCTTGTTCGACAGGCGCAGGGCGAACTCCAGGGCCTCGATGTCGGCATCACGCGCAATCGCCTGCCGAAGCAGGCGTTCGTGTGCACCGTCAGCCTCGGCCGCATCGATCCCGAGCACGAGGTTGGCGTCGGCGTAGCGAGCGGCATCGATGGGACGGAGGTCGACGCCGTAAGCGCGCCGGGCCAGAAATACGGCCTCCGCGCGCAGATCGGCAGCCGTTCGGTCGCCCATGCCGGTGCTATCCTACCCGAGGTCACGACGTCCTTGAGCGATCAACAGGAGTCACGCCCCGCCAGCCGGCCGGCCATCACCGTGGTGATCCCCGCCTACCGCGTGGCGGCGTTCATCGCCAACGTCCTGGTCCGCATCCCCGCTGAGGTCAGCACCATCATCGTCGTCGACGATGCGTCGCCCGACGACCTGCAGGCCGTACTGGCGCGCGAGCGCGATCCCCGCCTGGTGGTCCTGCGGCACGAGGTCAATCGGGGTGTGGGCGGCGCCATGAAGACCGGCTTCAGGAAAGCGCTCGAACTCGGGGCCGACATCGTCGTGAAGGTGGACGGCGACGGCCAGATGGACCCGGGCCTGATTCCCCGCTTCATCGAGCCGATCGTCAACGGCGACGCCGATTTCACCAAGGGCAACCGCTTCGACGACCTCTCGGTAATTCGTCACATGCCACTGGTGCGCCGCCTCGGCAATCTCGCCCTCTCGTTTCTCGTCAAGTTGGCGTCGGGCTACTGGCGTCTGTTCGATCCCTGCAACGGCTACATCGCCATTCGCGGCTCGGTGTTGCGCCGGGTGAACCTCGAGCGCCTGTCAGACCGCTACTTCCTGGAGATCAGCCTGCTCTGCGAGGCCTACTTCGCGCGAGCCGTTCTGCTCGACATCCCGATGCAGCCGGTCTACGCGGGGGAGACGAGCTCGCTCAGTCCGGTGGGCTCGGCCTTCAGCTTCGCGCCGCGCCTGATGCAGCGGGCCCTCTACCGCATGTTCATGAGCTACTTCATGCGCGACTTCAACGTGGTCTCGGTGTTTCTCACGAGCGGCATCCCGCTGATGATCTTCGGTGTCACCTGGTCGGCAGCCCAGTGGCTGCACACCTACCGCACCAACACCCCCGCCACCACCGGCACCGTGATGATCGGCATGCTGCCGATCGTGCTGGGCTTTCAGTTGCTGCTGCAGGCCCTCGTGCTGGATGTAGGCAACGAACCGAAGCGGAGCCGGTGAATGAGCCTCCCCCAGAGACGTCTCGACTGGACGTTGGCCGGCGCGTGCGTGCTGGCGGTCGTCACCCTCGTGGCCGCCTACTCGAACTCGTTCGGCAACTCGTTCCACTTCGACGACAGCCACGTCATCGTCGACAACCTCTACATCCGCAGTGTGTCGAACATCCCGCGGTATTTCCTGGATGCCGCGACCTTCAGCAGCCTGCCCGCGAATGCGGTCTACCGGCCGCTCGTAACCACCACGCTCGCCCTCGACTACCGCCTCGGCGGTGGTGACGTATGGCAGTTCCACCTGTCGCAACTGCTGATGCTGATGATCCTGGCGGCGATGATCTTCGCCCTGTGGGCACCGCTTGTCGGCGGCGTCAGCGACCGCTGGTGGCACCGCTATGCGGCGCTGTTGGCGGCGGCGCTCTATGCCGTGCACACCACCAACACCGAGACGTTGAACATGATCGCGGCGCGGTCGGAGCTGCTGTCGGCGATGGGCGTCGTGGGCTCGTTTCTCGTCTACGTGCGCGTGCCGCAAAGCCGCCGCTGGCATCTCTACCTGCTGCCGATGATGGTCGGGGCGCTGGCGAAAACGCCGGCCGTGATCTTCGCCCCGCTGTTTCTCGCCTACGTCTTCCTGTTCGAACGCCGCCTGTCGCTGGGGGACCTGTTCTCACGCCGCTCGTGGCCGGCGGTGATGGGGGCCATCACCAAAGCTCTGCCGGCGTTCGTCGTGGGGATCGCGACCTACATCGCCGTGGAGTCGCAGAATGCCCCGAGCGTCAACTACGCCGGCGGCGATCGCCTGCACTACCTGCTGACGCAGTTCTTCGTATGGCTCCACTACGGCCGCCTGTTCTTCCTGCCGATCGGCCTCACCGCGGATACCGACTGGACCCTGATTCCCCAGTGGTACGACACCCGGGTGGCTGCCGGGCTGTTGTTCATCGGCCTGCTCGTGTGGGTGCTCTGGAGATCGTCGAAAACGCAGGAGGGGCGGCCAGTGGCCTTCGGCGTGGCGTGGTTCTGCATCGCGCTGCTCCCGGGATCGAGCATCGTGCCGCTCGCCGAGGTTGCCAACGAGCACCGGGTGTTCCTGCCTTATGTCGGGCTGTCGCTGGCCGTGGTGTGGGGGCTGGCGCTCTTGGCGCAGCGGCAGTGTGAACAGTGGCCGGCGTGGCGGCGCGCGATCGGCGCCGCCGCCGTGCTGGTGGCGCTGCTGGCTGTGGGCGCGAACGCCGTGGGCACCTACGAGCGCAACAAAGACTACGTCTCCGAGGAAACGCTGTGGCGCGATGTGGTGGCCAAGAGTCCGGGCAACGGACGCGGGCTGATGAACTACGGCCTGACGCAGATGGCGAAGGGGCAGTTCACAGAGGCGCGGCAGTCGTTCGAACGGGCGAGCGTCCTGAACCCCAACTACGCGGCGCTCGAAGTCAATCTCGGCATCGTGACCAGCCGCCTGAACGACCCGGTCGTAGCCGAGGGACACTTCCTGCGCGCCCTGCAGTTGCAGCCCGACGAGCCGGCGCCGCATTTCTTCTTCGCGCGCTGGCTGGTGGAACTCGGCCGCACCACCGACGCGATACCGCACCTGCAGCGGGCCATCGTGCTGAGCCCGGGCCACATCGCCGCCCGTCATCTGCTCATGGAGACCTACGCCCGCGTCGGCCGGACGGAGGAGTCGCAGGCGCTGGCGCGCAACACGCTGGAGGTGGCCCCAGGGGATGCGAAGGCCTCGCAGGTGCTGAGTGGGCAGGCGCCGTCGGTGCCGGGGAGGCAGGTGGCAGCAACCGTGGAGACTCCCGACGGCCATCTGAACACCTCGCTGGCGCTGTATCAGGCCCGCGACTACGAGGGCAGCATCGCCGCGGCCAGACGGGCGCTGGCGCTCAACCCCGACTACGCCGAGGCGCACAACAACATCGCGGCCGCCAATGCGTCATTGGGACGGTGGGACGAGGCCATTCGGGCCGCCCGCGAAGCCCTGCGGCTCAAGCCCGACTTCCCGCTGGCCCGCAACAACCTGGCCTGGGCGGAGGGGGAAAAGCTGAAGGCGCGCCCCGTCACCGCGCCTTCGTCGCAGCCGCGATGAGCTGCTCGAAGTGGCGCGTCATGACCGATCCCCTGCCCGGGGCGGCCATGATGTCGGTCAGATCGGGCACCAGCTCGATCACCCGGAAACCCTCCGCACTCAGGTCGCGATAGCCGCGCAGGTAGGCGTCGGGAAATCCCAGCACGTGTCCGAGTTCGTGCGCGAGCACCCGCGGGGCCACGTCAGACGGCGCCAGCACGATGGCCCGGCCGCCCCTCACGTGCAGCGCCGAGGCGCCGGTGGTGAGCGCCGCACGATCGGCCGGAAACATCGCGACGTGGCGGTCGAGGTCGAGGCGGGCGCCCTTCTCTGGTGCCGCGCACGGCGCATCCGGGGGGCCGACGCCCGTGCCGCAGTACACACGCTCAGGCGCCACACGGGTGATGTCGAGGTGCACGCGGTAGGCGCCGTCGCCGGCGGTCATCGTCCAGTGGCCTTCGACCGCGGCCTTGAAGCGCTCCACGAACGTGGCGTCCGTGATGTCGGTCTGCATCGCCACGGTCACCACGTGAAGGCGCGGTGACGGCGACGATACGCGCACGAACGACGGCAGATCGCGCGGCGTGTGGGAATCGCTCTCGGCAGGCGGCGGGTCACCGGACGTCGCCGGCGCGAGGGCCGCATCGATGCGCCGGGTGGCGGCGTCGAAGCGTGGCCGGTTGTTCGCGATCTCGCGCTGCCAGAGCCAGTTGTAGCCAACATCGGCATCGATCGCCCGGCGCGCTGCCGCGACCTTCTGGTAGCCCGCCACCAGTGCCTCCAGCGCCGGCAGTGGCGGGGCCGTCGCCGCGACCGCCGCGAGGTCCGCTTCGAGCCGCTCGAGCGTCCTGGTCTCACGCGCGTAGAGCGTGTCGCTCCAGCCCCAGTAGAAGCTGGTCGGCTGCGGCTTGGTTGCCGGCGGCACCGGACCATCGGGCACGATCCGCGGCAGCAGCTGGTAGCCGGTGACGGCCGGCGCCGGGGGATCCAGCCGCGACACCAGGCCCGGTGCCGTCTTGCGGAGGGTCTCGGCCAGCACGTCGTGGAACCGCTCGAGCCGCGCCCCGAACGCGCGCTGGATGACCTCGGTCTGCCGGCCGCGGGTGACATACGGGGGGTCGGCCGGCGGCGCCTGCGAGGTCGCGGCGGTCGCAGTCACGAGCACGAAGTAGAGGCAATGCCTCAGGGATTGGCGGTGCGCCACAGCGGTTCTCGGAGGATCGCCGCGATGATACGGCTTCCGATATGCTGCACGCGATGGGTCTTGCGAGTCTGCTGGTCGAGCCGGAACTTCAAGGCGTGGACATGGACAGCCCGGAGAGGATCGTGGTCCACCGGCGGATCCTCGATCGCAAGCCGATGATTCGCGGCGTCTTCGCCGACTTCTACCGGACCTGCCGCGCCCTCGACGATCAGTACTTCGGCGCCACGCCGGGCCTGCGTGTCGAGCTCGGGGCGGGCGTCAGCTTCTTCAAGACCCTCAGCCCGGATGTGCTGTCGACCGACCTCGTGCCCGCCGCGCATCTGGACGCCGTCGTGGACGCCCAGTCCACGCCCTTCGACGACGCCTCGGTGCGCGTGCTCTACGGCATGAACTGCTTTCACCACTTCCCGGAGAAAGAGGCGTTCTTTCGCGAGCTGCGACGGATCGTGCCTCCCGGCGGCGGCTGCGTGCTGGTCGAGCCCTACTTCGGCCCTTGCGCCTCGGTGCTCTACAAGCGGCTGTTCACGTCCGAGACCTTCGACAAGGACGCCGTGAGCTGGAATCAGGACACCGGCGCACGGGCGATGGTGGGCGCCAATCAGGCGGCGTCGTACCTGGTGTTCGTGCGCGATCGGGCACGCTTCGCGTCCCTCTTCCCGGATCTCGAGATCGTCCACCTGGAGCCGCTGCGCAACTACCTGCGCTACCTGCTGTCGGGCGGGCTGAACTTCCGCCCGCTGGTGCCGCAGGGCGCGGCGGGTGCCGTGGCGTTCGTGGAAACCCTGCTGACGCCGCTGCGGCGCCTGCTGGCGCTGCACCACGTCATCGTGATTCGCAAGCGCCGGTCGTAACGCTCGTCGGCGCTCTTGCCAGGCTCGCACCCGGCCGGTCCCCGTGCCGTCCCCGGTCCATCGCCGGCCATGAAACAGGCCGCGGCGCCCCTGCGTAACGTCATAGAGGAACGGACATAAAATCGAAAGCCGCGCGACTCCCGATGATTGGCCAGACGCTGTCTCACTACCGGATAGTCGCGCCCCTCGGCCGGGGCGCGATGGGCGAGGTGTACCAGGCCGAAGACGTGCGTCTGGGGCGCCGGGTCGCCATCAAGGTGCTGCCGCGCGAGGTCTGCTGCGTGCCCGAAGCGGTGGACCGCTTCCAGCGCGAGGCCCGCATCATCTCGTCGCTGAACCATCCGAACATCTGCACGCTGTTCGACATCGGCGAACACGACGGCCAGCAGTTCATGGTGATGGAGCTGCTCGAGGGCGTCACCCTCGCCGGACGTCTCGCCGGCGGCGCCCTGCCGCTCGATGACGTGCTGGCGTTTGGCGCCGATGCCGCCGCCGCGCTCGATGCCGCGCACCGGCAGAACGTCATCCACCGCGATATCAAGCCCGCGAATCTGTTCGTCACCTCGGCCGGGGTGCTGAAGGTGCTCGACTTCGGCGTCGCCAAGCTGACCGACGCCGGCGGCAACCTCGACACCACCCACGCCGGCACCAGCCAGCTCACGATGGTGGGCACGGCCGTGGGCACCGTGGCCTACATGTCGCCGGAGCAGGCCCGCGGCGAGGCCATCGATGGCCGCAGCGACATCTTCTCGCTCGGCGTCGTGCTCTACGAGATGGCCACCGGACGTCCGCCGTTCACCGGCGCCACCGCGGCCGGCATCTTCGAAGGCATCCTCACCAAGACGCCGGCGCCGCCATCGACCGAGCGCGCGGACCTGCCGGAGGCCCTCGACGCCATCGTGCTCAAGGCGCTCGAGAAAGACCGCGCGCACCGCTACCCGTCGGCGGCCGAGCTGCGCGCCGACCTGCAGGCCCTGAGGCGCGCGTCCGACCCGCGGCTGGCCGTGCCGCTGCACGCCCCGGCCCCGGCGCGCGGCGCGGTCGAAAGCCTGGTGGCTGGCGGCGCCGCTCGCCACGGCGGCGGTCGTGGCCGCGGTCGTGGGCTGGCAGTCGGCGCAGCACGCCGGCGCTGCAGTCGCGCGATCTGGTGGTGCTCTCGGAGCTCACCAACCGCACCGGCGACACGATGTTCGACGACACGCTCACCGAAGCGCTGGCCGTGCAGCTGCGCCAGTCGCCGTTCCTGAACGTGGTGCCCGATCAGCGCGTGCAGGCCACGCTGCGGATGATGCAGCGGCCGGCGGGCACGCCGGTGGACGTCACCATTGGCCGCGAGCTCTGCCAGCGCGTGGGGGCCAAGGCCCTGCTCACGAGCTCGATCGCCAGCCTCGGCAGCAGCTACGTCATCACGCTTGGTGCGCTCGACTGCGTGACCGGCGACACCCTGGCCGAACAGCAGGCGCAAGCGGCCCGCAAGGAAGAGGTGCTGCATCAGCTGGGAGAGGCGACCCGCGCGCTGCGCGAGCAACTCGGCGAGTCGCTGCCGTCGATCACGCGCTACGACGCCAACGTCGAAGCCGCCACGACGGCCTCGCTCGAGGCCCTCAAGGCCTACAGCCAGGCCCTGGCGGCACGGCGGTCGCAGGGCGATCGCGTGGCGCTGCCGCTGTTTCGCCGCGCCATCGAGATCGATCCCGACTTCGCGCTCGCGCACGCGCGGCTCGGCACCGTCTACGCCAACCTGAACGACGGCGAGGCCTCGCGCCGTCACACCCGCCGCGCCTACGAGCTGCGCAATGAGGTCAGCGAGCTCGAGCGGCTCTACATCGAAGCCCGCTACTACTCGGTGGTGCAGTCAGACACGCCGAAGGCCGTCGAAACCTACCGAATCACGCTGGCGACCTATCCCAACGACTACACCGCCCACGTCAACCTGGCCTTGCTGCTGAAGGGCGACGGCGAACTCGACGATGCCATCACGCTGCTCCAGGCGGCCAAGCGGCTGTCGCCGGAAGAGCCCACCGCGCGGGTGAATCTCGCCGCGGCGCTGGTCGAGGCCCGGCGCTTCGACGAGGCCCGACGCGAAGCCGAAGAGGCACTGGCGGTGCGCGACGACGAAGGCGTGCGCACGCTGCTCATGGCGATTGCCGTCATCACCGGCGATGCCGCGCTCGAGGCCGAGCAGACGCGCTGGGCCAGCGGCCGCGACGACGCGCGCGAGTCGCTGTTCGTGCGGTGGGGCGTGGCCACCTACCGTGGACGCCTGCGCGAGGCCGAGGACCTCGTCGCTCAGGGCGAGCAGGCCTTCGGCTCGATCGGCCTCTGGCCGGTGGTCGGGCGGCTGCGCGCCGGCATGGCCCTGACCTTCGCCCTGCTGGAGGACCGCGCCCGCACCCGGGCCCTCGTCGATCGCCTCGAGCACGACCACCCGGTGGATGACACCGCCGACGAGTTGGTCGTCGTGGCGGCGCTGCTGCGCGACCCGGCCCTGGCGCGGCGGTGGCTGCCGGCGGCCCTCAAACCGCGAACGACCTCGCTCGAAGATCGGCGGGTCGTCACGCTGCTCAGCGCAATCGCCGATGCGGCCAGCGACCCCGCGAAGGCGCTCGGTGCCCTCGCTGACCTGCGCCAGAACGCTGGTGAGTCCGAGGTCATCCTGATCCGCGGTGTCCTGGCGCTGAAACTCGGACGCCACGACGAGGCGCTGCGCGACTTCGAGTGGTTTCGCGACCACGGCCGCAACGACCTCGGACCGAACGCCGCCGCCTGCCGGTTCCTGATCGCCCGGGCCCTCGACCGCGCCGGCCGCCAGGCCGAGGCCCGCACGGCCTACGCCGACTTCCTCGAGTTCTGGAAGACGGCCGATCGCGACCTGCCGATCGTGATCGAGGCCTCGAAGGCGTTCGCGCGGCTCAGCTCGTAGCGCGCGCCTGAGCCTCAGAGGCCCGGCAGGTAGTCGTCGATCGCGCCGACGATCAGCACGTCGGCGCCGTCAACGGTCACGATCTCGCCGTGGGCCGACTCCGCGTCGGCGTGGTGGAAGTCGCCCGCCGCCAGCGTCCGGCCGTCGATGACGACCGAGCCCCGCAGCACATAGCACTCTTCCGCCGCGTGGTGCACGTGCGACGGGTAGACGGCTCCAGGCGCCGCGCGTAGGAAGAGCGTGGCCATGCCCTTGGCTCGGTCCACTGACAGAACGCGGCCGCGGATGCCGGGAAACGGCGTGTCGAACCAGTCGTCGACATCGCCGCACAGCGTGTAGCGGCCGGGCGTCCGCACGGCCGCGAGCAGGCGCTCCCGCACGCGCGCGGGTGGCGTGAGGGGCTCGGCGGCAGCGGCCACGGCGGTGACCGTGTCGTAGAGCCGTGCCACGGCGATCCGCGCGTCGGGCGGCAGCGCGGCCACCTTCAGGGCCAGCTCGCGCTGCTCGTCGGGGTCGAGCGCGCCGACGGCATCCGCCAGCGCCAGGGTCTCGAGGTCTTCGGGGATCATACGGCCTGCTCCAGGCGCCCGCGCATCGTCATCAGGCCCGTGCGAATGCGAGTCTTCACCGTGCCGAGCGGCATGCCGAAGCGGGCCGCCAGCTCGAGGTGCGAGTAGCCATCGAAGAAAGCGGCCTCGATGAGGTCCCGCTGCGCCGCCGGCAGCAGGGCCAGGGCGCTGCTGAGCGCGCTGGCGAGGGAGCGCCCCTGCGCCACTATTTCCGGCGTCTCGTGGGTTTCCGGCTCGGGCAGCGCCACCCTGCCGCCATCGGGACCGGCGACCGGTTCGACCGAGATGTCACGGCGCACCTGCTTCGAGCGCAAGCGGTCGATGGCGCGGTTGCGGGCGATGCGCGTCAGCCACGCCGCCGGCGAGCCAAGCCGCGGGTCGTAGGTATCGGCCCGCGACCAGACGCGCACGAACGTCTCTTGCAGCACGTCTTCGGCGTCGGAGGGGCTTCGCAGGATGCGCATGATGACACTGTAGGCGAGCGACTTGTGCCGGTCGTAGAGACCGGCCAGTGCGGCCTCGTCGCGGGTCGCGATGCGCTGGAGCAAGTCGAGATCCACGCCCACCGAGGGCGACGCCTCTGCCACGGCTGGCATCGTGGCACAAGGCGGGAAGGGGGCACAAGCGGCGGGCGAGAGCAGGGCGAACATGGTCCTGGACACTACGGCCCGCTGGCCGGAGTGGATGTGGCCCACGCGGGGCTACAGCAGCACCACCGCGCGCTCGATGGTCCAGTAGATGGCGATCGACGCGATCGCCAGGGAGGCGGGCAGGACGACGCGGGTGCGGTACGAGGGTTGGCCCTGGTACCAGCCCACCAGCGCGAACGCGCCGGCAATCACGAGCAGCTGGCCGCCTTCGACCCCGACGTTGAAGCTCACGAGCGCCGTCAGGAAGTCGCGCCGCGGCAACCCAAGCGCGTTCAGTACGCCGGCAAACCCCAGTCCGTGGACCAGGCCAAAGCCGAAGACCATGGCGAGGCGCCACGGATGCAGGTCCGCGCGCATCAGATTCTCGATGGCTACGAACGCGATCGAGAGCGCGATCAGCGGTTCGACGATCGCTGGCGGGACGTCGATCACGCCGCACATGCCGAGACCCAGCGTGATGGAGTGGGCGATGGTGAACGCGCTGACCTGCCAGAACACCGACCGCCACCGAGGACTCAGGAGGAACAGGCCGAGGACGAAGAGCACGTGGTCGAGTCCACGCGGCACGATGTGCGTGAGGCCGAGGGCCAGGTACTGCCGGGCCACCGACAGGTGCCCGCGAGCGGGGAGGGCGCGGGCGTCGAACGCGTACGGGCGGCTGGCTTCGCCCCCCTCCAGCCACTCGATCACCGATGACGCCTCGTCTGGCCCGCTCACACGCAGCGCGTACGACGCGACCGTCCAGCCGTAGCGCCATTCGAAGCGCACGTCGGCCGGTGGCACGGCGCCGGAGAGCAGGATCGTGGCCGCCGCGCCGGTCAGGTCCTCCTGCGGCGGCGTGACGCGAAACGCAATCGTCGGACGACTGGCCGCGCCGTCGAAGCTGATGGCCACGCGCTCGCGGAACGTCTCCTCCAGGGCGGCCCACCGTGTGGCGAGGTCGGCGACCGTGGCTCCAGGCGGGTCGCGGTCTGCCACGGCCTCGAGCTTCTCGAGCAGTGCCTCGGCGTCGGTCTCGATCGTGATCTGGTAGGTGCCGCCCAGCTGCCGGGTCCGGACATCGAGCCGTGCCGTGACCTGCGTAGTCCCAATCTCATGCGCCGCCGCGGGCGTGGCGGCGGCCAGCACGACCACGACACAGAGGCGACGCGTACCCCTCGCAACCGCCCTCAGGCACCGCGCACATGGGCCGGTCCCGAGGGCCCCGGTCCGCCTCGCGCCGCCGCGCCGACGCCAACTCACTTCGGCGCTCCGCGTGACGGCGTCGACGCCGGCGCCATCGGCACGTCGAACGTCAACGTCGCCCAGTAGCTGGCCCAATCCGCGTCCGCGTTCGCCGGGGCGGGCACCATGTGCACGGCCTTCACGAGCCACGTGCCGCCCACGGGGAGCACCAGCCGTACGCGGCCGTCTCGATCCGAACGCGCCGCGACTGTCTCCGCCGCCCGCCGCTTGTTCCGGGCCACGACGAGCGCACCCTTCAGTGGTCGGCCGTCGAACGTCAACCGCAGGGGCAGGGCCTGGCCTGGGTCGACCAGGTACGGATTCTGCTCGGCGACCAGCTCGATCCTGCAGCCCAGCGCGCGATCCCGCTGCCCGGCATCTGCGGGGCCGACGAGCACCAGAGTCTTGGCGCACCGCGTGAAGAGCTCGCGCGCGCCGGCGCTGGTCTGTCGTCGTCGGGTCCGGGTGGCGACGGCCTCGTCCAGGCCCTCCTCGCGCAGGTAGCTGTTGAACTTCTCGGCCGTGAGCTCGACGCGACTGGGCTTGCCGAAGTACCCGACGACGTAGAGACCAGGACTGGCCACCCGCAGCAGACCCGCCGGATCGGCGCCGTCGCGGCCGGTGACGGGGCGGCGTCCCGCGGCGTCCTCCACGACCAGTTGCTCGAGGATCGACGGGTCGCGAGGCACGGGATCGCCGAGGAAGAGATCGCCGACGCGGGCGCGGATCGCGATGACCTGCCCGGGCCTCGGCAGGTACGACGAGGGCTCGATCCAGAAGTCGTGCGCGGCCAGTGGCGCCGTCGACGCGACGGCGATCAGTGCCAGGCCGAAACGGCGGACGAGGGCATGTCGCATCACAGCATCTACTACGCGGCGGGTCGGCAGCTGGATGTCTGGGGACGACGGGCCCGTGGAGTGGAGTCGTCGCCGGTGCAATCCACACGCGCCGGTGGCGCGTAGTAATCGGCAGATCGGTCCGCACATCGCGGCCGGACATCACCGGGCCGTAGGCCCGTTCTGGAGGACGAAATGAAGCGAACGTCGAAAGGGATGATGGCCGCGGCACTCCTGGCCGCCGGCGGCATCACCGCGCAGGGGTCGAGCCACCGTGAGGCGCTGGCGATCCTCAACGAGCCGTGTGCCGACAACACCGACACCTACGCCTGGGTCTCGAACGCCACGCACGACAAGCTGTATCTGGTCATGAACTTCAACCCGCTCCACGAGCCGGGGCAAGGCAATCAGGGGCTGCGCGCGTGCAACGGGTATCGCTACGAGTTCCACATCGGCAAGGGCGCCAGCCTCAAGGACCAGGTGGTCTACCGCGTCGAGTTCACCAACCGCCTCACACCTGAAGCCGCGCCCAGCGCGTCGGATCCTCTCGGCGGCGGCAACGAGCTGCTCTGGCAGCTCACCGGCGGTACCGAGACCATGAAGGTCACGCGCATCACCAGCGGCGACGACCGCGAGGAGTACGGCGACGACCTCACCGCGCCGACCGTGCTCGGGCGCAACCTGCCCGTGCTGCCGAACAACCACGGCCCGCAGACCGATCGCCTCGTCTACGGCCTCGGCGCCTTCACCGGTTACCAGTCGGGCGACCCGACGAGCCGCGAAGTGGGCCTCTACGATCAATCGTTCGTCGACACCTACATCCACACGTTGTCCAACGGCGGCCGCGTCATCGCTGGGCAGTTCGACGACCCCTACCAGCTCGACGAGAAGGGCATCTTCGATCTGGTCAACCTGGCCTCGTCCGACCTCGGCGGCATTCCCGGCGCGCGGCGCCCCCCGGCTGAGGACGTCTTCACGGGCTTCAACCTCTTCTCGATCGCCCTGGAAGTGCCGATGTCCGACCTGTTCCCGGACGGCATCCCCCACAACGGCCAGTTGCAGACCACGTCGACCGACAGCCTGCTGCGGGTATGGTCGCGCATCATGCGCCGCCAGCACCAGACCGTCGATGCCAGCAACCTGATTACCGGTCTCAGGGGGTCGGGTAACTGGGTGCAGGTGGGCCGCAACGCCCTGCCGCTCTTCAACGCGGGCCTCGTCGGCACGCAGCGCCAGACCAGGTATCTGCGTCAGAGCCCGATGCGCGACGTGAGCACCTTCGGCGCCGATATCCTGTTCCCCGTGCTGGTGCGCGACGCCGAGGCGCTGGGTATCTACGCCGCCCTCGGTGTGCCGGCGTCGGCGGTAGCCTCGCTGAAGGGACCACGGCTCGACATCATCAGGGCCATCAACCTCAATCGTCCGATCCCCGTGGCGGACGGCTTCACCGGCGACGTCATCACGCTCGATGCGGCGATTGACTCGAGCTTTCCCAACGGCCGCCGACTCGGCGGGGGCACGGCGCCCAACCGCCACCAGGTCAACGTGAACACGGTGCTCATCAGCCTGATCGTGGCGGGCGATCCCGCGGCGGGCCTCGCCAGGGGCACCGAGACGAACGACAAGAACTTCCTCGACCGGTTCCCGTTCCTGGCGCCGGCCCATCAGGGCCTGCTGCAGGGGCACGGCGGCACCAACGACCCGCCGGTGCCGACCCCGCCCGTGCCCGGTCAGCAGTAGCCGCGAACCACGCCACATGAAAGCGGCCCCCGCGGTCGGGGGCCGCTTTCTTCTATTTCCGGTCAGCGCGTCGAGGGCGGAAGGCCGTGCCCGCAGAGTCCCGCCCTCTGTGATCGCGTGCGTCGATCGCGTCGTCGCTCGCCGCCTGTCAGTCGCGCAGGCCGAAGGTGAAGAGCGCGTTGCCGGCGATGACCGTCACGTATTGCTTGCCGTCCACCATGTAGGTGACCGGCCCCATCACGATCTGGCCGCCGAGGTTGGCCTTGAAGAGCAGCGCCCCGGTGCGCGCGTCGAGCGCCATGAAGTGGCCTTCACGTCCGCCCGTGAAGAGCAGGTCGCTGGCGGTCGTGAGCATGCCGGCATCGCTCACGTCGAACTGACGCCGCTTCCACTTCGTCTGGCCGGTCTCGGGATCCATCGCCATGACGGCGCCGTTGCCCACTTCATCGGTCCAGTTGTTGATGGGGCCGCGCCGGCCGATGCCGATGGTGGGCGCGCCCGGGGCCGGTGTGACCACGCTGAAGCCGCCGCCGGTGAAGAGCTGCCCGGGTGTGTAAGTGGATTCCTCGGGCCGGTAGATGGTGCCGTAGTTCTCCCACGCGGAGAAGTAGAAGAGGCCGGTGCGCGGGCTGTAGCCGGGCAGATACCAGTTGGTGCCGCCCTGATTGCCGGGATACGTGGGGGAGCCGAGCGGTTGCGGTGTCTGCGCCGGGCGTCCCTTGGCGTCGAGCCCGCTGGCCCAGTTGACCTTCACGAACGGCGTGCCCGACAGGAACTCGCCGGTCACGCGGTCGAGCACGTAGAAGTAGCCGTTCCTGTTCGCCCACAGCATCAGCTTGCGCGGCTGGCCCTTCCACGTGCGATCGACCAGCACCGGCACCTGCACGGCGTCGTAGTCGTAGGGGTCGTTCGGCGTGAACTGGAAGTACCACTTCAGCTTGCCGGTATCCGCATCGAGCGCGATCGCGCAATCGGCGTAGAGGTTGTCGCCGGGGCGCTGCTTGGGGTTCCAGTCGGGCCCGGGATTGCCGATGCCCCAGTAGACCAGGTTGAGCGCCGGATCGTAGGAGCCGGTGACCCAGGCCGGGGCGCCGCCGGTCTTCCAGTCGTCGCCGTCCCAGGTGTCGTGGCCGGGCTCGCCGGGGCCGGGAATCGTGTAGAACTTCCAGACTTCCTTGCCGCTCTTCGCATCGTAGGCCGCGACGTAGCCGCGGATGCCGTATTCGCCGCCGCCGACGCCCACGAGCACCTTGTCCTTGATGACGAGCGGCGCCATGGTGATCGAATAGCCGGCCTTGACGTCGCCCACGGCGATGTTCCAGCGCGCCTTGCCGCTCACCCGATCGATGGCGATGAGCCGTGCATCCAGCGTGCCCATGAACACGAGATCGCCGAGGATGGCGACGCCGCGGTTGTTGGCGCCGCAGCACACCTTGGCGTCGGCCGACGGGGTGTGGCGATAGAGCCAGTACATCGATCCGGTCTTGGCGTCGACGGCCATGACGTCGTTGGGCCGCTGGGTCAGGTACATCACCCCGTCGACCACGATCGGATTCGACTGCCAGGCGCCGAACACCTGGTTCTGGACCACCCACTTGGATTCGAGGCGCGCCACGTTGGCCGGCGTGATCTGGTCGAGCGTGCTGTAACGCTGACTCGAATAGGTGCCGCCGTAGGTCAGCCAGTTGTGCGGCTCACTGGCCGCGCGCAGCAGCCGATCGCCGGTGACCTGCGCATCGAGCGCATACGAGCCGGCGAGCAGGGCCAGCAGCAACAGCGCGAAGCCCGCGCGGGGACGAGTGACGCGGCTCATTGCACACCTCGCAGCGACAGGAGATAGGCGACCAGATCAGCGACCTCGTCGGTAGACAGCACCTTGGCGACCGACGGCATCGGCGAGGTCTTGCCGGCCTCCATCGACTTGATGTCGGACTTCACCACCGTGACCAGCTCGCCGGCGTCGTTCACCAGCTGCACCGAGAACGTGTCTTCGTTGGTGCGCCGTCCGCGCACGGTCTTGCCGGCGGCGGTCACGATGGTGACCGGGCGGTTGATGGGCAGCATCGCGCGCGTCGGGTCGAGCAGCGAGCGCTGCAGCGCGGCTGGGGTGCGCAGGGCGCCGACGTCGCTGAGATCCGGAGCGCTGAGCGGCCCGGTGCCGTGCACCCGGTGGCAGGTGGCGCAGCCGCCTTTGCCGGCATAGAGCGCCTTGCCGCGGTCGATGTTGCCGACCTTCACCGCGGTGCCGGCCGGGTCGAAGCCGGCACGGATCATGGCGATGACGCCGGTGACCTCCGCGGCCGAGAAGTTGAAGCTCGGCATGCCCGGCGGCACGCCTTTGGCGAGCACCTGGGCGAGGTCGTCGTCGGTGACGGCGCGGCGGAAACGCCCCAGGCGCAGGTTCACGCCGGCGACCGTGTCGCCATTGGCGCCGTGACAAAGCTGGCACTGCGCGCCGTAGACGCGCACGCCGGTGGCGATGTCGGTGGAACTGTAGGTGTGGTCCTGCGCGGCAGCCGCCGCGGGACCGACCACGAGCAGCAGGAGCAGGGAGAGGCACGAACGCCAGGGCACGGGCATGGTGCGCACTTGTACCCGGTTACCCGGTGGTGGCGCAACTGGCGATGCCAGTTTTTCCGCCGCCGCTGCGCGTTAACCAGTGAGGGCCGATTCCGGCCCCCATTTCCGGAGGTTTCCCCGTGCGCAGGATGTTTCTCAGCTCGATTCTCGCGGTGTGCGCCACGCTCGGCGTCTCGACGGTCGCCTCGGCCGACCGCGCCGTGCCGTTCCACGGCCGCGCCACCGGCGCCATCACGGCGGTGACGCCCGGCACCCTGGGGGTCAGCCTCGAGGTGGCCGCCACCGGCACCGCCACCCGCCTGGGCCCGTTCACGCGCCAGGAGGTGCTGCTGCTCGACCCGACCACCAATACCTTTGCCGGCCTGGTGAGCTTCACGGCGGCCAACGGCGACCGTCTCATCGGCCATGTGACGGGCGGATTCGTGTCGCCCACCACCGCCACCGGCCGCTACACGTTCGTCGGCGGCACCGGGCGCTTCACCGGCACGACGGGCAAGGCCGCCTTCAGCCTGGAGTCGTCGGACGGCGTCAACTTCGTCGTCGAGTTCGGGGGACGCCTCGAAGGGCTCGGCCGATAGCGCAGCGTGCGGGTTCCGCGTCCGGGCCGTCAGCGCAGGCGCTGATGGGCGGCCCGGGCGCGCGTCAGCTGCGGCAGATCGGCCGCCGCCGTGGTCCACGGCGCGAGCACCCGCTCGTAGGTCGCGCGCGCCGCGGCAGGGTCACCGGCGGCGGTCTGGGCGCGTGCCAGCTCCAGCTCCACGAGCGGCAGGGGCGGCGTGAAGGTGCCCATCAGCAACTGCCCGCGGTGCGAGGTCAGCGCTGCGAGTTCCGCCACGGCCTCAGCCGCCCGTCCCGCGGCGAGCAGCGCGCGTCCACGCACGTAGGCCGGCCAGAAGCCGGCGTACAGGCCCGCTTCATAGGGCGCCAGGTGCTGCAGCGCGGCGATCGCGGCGTCGGGGTCGCGACGTGTCAACGCATTGAGCGCGCGCACGGTCGGCGCGCCGACGAGCACCACGAGGGTGTCTTTCGGGCGCAGCGTGAGGATGCGGGCCGTCAGGCGTTCGGCGGCCTCCGCCTCGCCACAGAGCGCCAGCGCCATGGCGGCGCCGCTCAGGAACCAGGCCTGGGTCGTCTGGCGGGTGGTCTCCGCGGCTAGTCCGCGGGCCTCGTCGCACCGCTCGAAGGCGGCGGCGCGCATGCTGCCCTCGAAGGCGAAGCGGGCCGCGAAGGTGGCGTCGAGGCGGGCGGCACGGTCCACCGCATGGCGCGTCGCCAGCGAGGCGCGCGGCCACTGGCCCAGCACCGCGGCGGCGCGCGGCGGCGGCGTTCTGGGCTTCGGCCTCACGCGGCGTGCCGGCGAGCGCCGTAGGCAGGGCGAGGGTCGGCTCGGCATCGCCGTCGATGAAGGCCAGGGCGTTGCGGATGAGGCTCGGTCCCGGCGCCACCAGACCGCGCCGCGCCGCCGCGTCGATCGAGGCGCGCGCCTCGCTCGGCCGCCCGAGGTTCACCAGCGCCGTCGCTGCGTTGGTGTAGCCGCTGAGGTTGTCGGGATTGAGCGCGATCGCCGCCTGCGCTTCGACCAGCGCATCGCCCGGACGGCCGATGAGCAGGAAATGCGACGCCAGATTGACACGCGTCGCCGGGTCGCGCGGATACAACTGGCGCGACAGCTCGAGCGACGCAATCGAGCGGTCGAGATCGCCGTCGCCGAAGCGGTGATAGTGCTGCGTGATGTAGAGCCGCTCGCGTTCGCTGACCCCGTCGCGCCGGGCGTAGGCCCGGGTGGCCGTGTCGGCGGCGCGCGGATCGTTGCCGGCGTTGGCGTACGCCGCCGACAGCTGCGCCCACGCCACCGCGAAGTCGGGGTCGATCTCGACCGCGCGCGCCAGCAGCGCCACGGCGTCGGTGGCGCGTCCACGCAGCATCGCCTCGCGCCCGAGCGCATAGCTGCGCAGCGCCTCGAGCGACGTGGTCGTGACCTCGTCGACCGGCGCGTCGAACTGCCGCACCGAGGCCAGCGTCTCGCCGAGGCGAGCGCGCAGGTCTGCCGCCGCTTCTCGCAGCGCGTTGAGCACGGCGTCGCGGCTGGCCGCCTCGGCCTGGCTGGCGGCAATGACGGCGCCTGATTCGGCGGCGACCGCCTCCAGGGACACGAGATAGCCGCGCCCGGTGGCGTCGATGGCGCCGGTGACAAATGCCTTGAGGCCGCTGCGCAGGCACACCTCGCGCGCGCGGGCCGAGGTGAGCGGCGCCTCTGCCGGCTGCTTCATCAGGCGCAGCACTGTGCCCACGCGGTCGTCGCCCGCCAGCGCCAGGAAGGGCGACTGCTCGAGCTGTGCGCCGAGCGCCCGGCGCAGGCTGGCGTCGAAGATGTCTTCGCCGGTGCTGTTCACGAACGGGCCCAGCAGCAGCGTGTCGCGTTCGGTCAACGCCGGCGGACGGGGCCGGCCCACCGTGAGCATCAGGGCGATGGCAATGGCCACGCCGAGCCCGAGCGCCAGGGCGGCGATCAGCCGGCGGCTCCGGCGTGAGGTGGCCGCACGCGCCACCGGACGAGCGACCGGCGAAAGATCCACGGCGTCGAGCGCCGCCACCATCTCGCGGGCGTTCGGGAAGCGTTCGTCGGGCCGCTTGGCCAGCGCCCGCCGCGCGACCTGCTGCAGCGCCTCGGGCAGTGCGGGATCGGCCGTATCGAGGGGCGGTGGGTCCTGCACGAGCGTCGCGGCGAGCCCATCGGCGGGCGTGTCACCCGTGAAGGGCCGTTCGCCGGTGAGCATCTCGAAGAGCACGACGCCCAGGGCGAAGACGTCGCTGCGCTGGTCCACGGCCGCGCCGCGAATCTGCTCGGGCGACATATATCCCGGCGTGCCGAGCGTGATGCCCGCCACCGTGTCGAGCGTGTCGCGGGCCGGCGAGACATCGGTGCGCACCGCCTTGGCGATGCCGAAGTCGATCACCGTCACGAGACCGTCGGGGCCCACCATCACGTTCTCCGGCTTCACGTCGCGGTGCAGCACGCCGGCGCGGTGGCTGGCATCGAGCGCGAGCGCGATCTGGCGGGCGATCCGGATGGCGTCGGCGGCTGGCAGGGGTCCGCGCGCCAGGATCGAGCGCAGCGTCTGGCCGGTCACGTGTGCGGTGACGAGGAAGACCCGGCCGTCGGCCTCGCTCACGTCGTGGATGGCGACGATGTGCGGATGGTTCAGCGCCGAGAGCGTGCGCGCCTCGCGGTCGAGCCGCGCCCGCTGGTCGGCGGTGTCGAGCGCCGCCGGCAGCAGCTTCAGCACCACGTCGCGTCGGAGCTTCGTGTCGTGCGCGAGGTAGACGTCGCTCATGCCGCCGCCGAGTCGAGCCCGCACCTGGTAGGTGCCCAGGTGGTGTCCCACGAGCGGATCCATCCTGCTGGCCAGGTCGCGAGCTGCGGTGTCGAGCGCTGTGCCGGTCAGGAAGTCGTCGTCACGCGTCGCCAGCGCGGCCAGCCGTTCGACCTCGGCTGCCAGGGACGGATCGTCGGCACAGGCCGCCGCCAGTCGGGCCGTCCGCTCGCCGGGTGGCAGATCGCCGAGCTCGTCGAGCAGGCGATCGATGCGGGCATAGCGCTCGGGCGTCACGCGTCGGCCCCGCCGGCGATGGCCGAGGTGTCGTCGAGCGAGGCCCGCAGCCACGCGCGGGCACGCTTCCAGTCGCGCATCACGGTCTCGGGCGAGACCTGCAGCACCTCGGCGGTTTCGTCCACACCCAGACCCCCGAAGTAGCGCAGCTCGACCACGCGGGCCCGTCGCGGATCGAGCGCGGCCAGCGTCGTCAGGGCGTCGTCGAGGGCCACCAGTGCGGTGGCCCGCTCATCCGACGGCACCAGCGATTCGTCGAAGGGCACCGACGGCGCGTCGCCGCCACGTTTGTCGGCCTGGCGTGCCCGCGCCATGCTCACCAGGATGCGGCGCATCATCTGCGCGGCGATACCGAAGAAGTGGGCGCGGTTCTGCCAGCGCACCGCGCGCTGGTCGATGAGCCGCAGGTAGGCCTCGTTGATGAGGGCGGTGGTCTGCAGCAGGTGCCCGTCGCGCTCGCGCCGCAGGTAGCTGCGGGCCAGCCGCCGCAGCTCGGCTTCGACGTGCGGCACCAGGTCGTCGAGCGCCGCCGCATCCCCGTCGCTCCACGCCACGAGCATCCGCGTGAGCTGGGGAAGGGGTGGCGCTGCCATGGCCGCACCGAGTGTACACGGCGGCCCGGAAGCCGGCCGGGCTGCGTGCTAGCATCCGAGCCATGCGTATTTCTCCCGCCAGAATGGCGGCTGCGGTGGTGGTCGTCGCAGTGCTCGTGGCCACCGCGGCCGCGCAGGCCCCGGTCGCCTACCGCGTGTCGTTCCCGTCGCCCGAACATCGCTGGATGCAGGTCGAGGTCACGTTCCCGGACGTGCCGGCCGGTCCGCTCCAGGTGCGGATGAGCCGCAGTTCCCCGGGCCGCTACGCGCTGCACGAGTTCGCCAAGAACGTCTTCGACGTGCAGGTCAAAGACGGCAAGGGGCGTCCGCTCACGGCGCTGCGGCCCAACCTGCACCAGTGGACCGTGCCCGCCCACGACGGCACGGTCGTCGTGAGCTACCGCGTGTTCGGTGATCGCACCGACGGCACGTATCTGAGCGTGGACGCGACGCACGGGCACCTGAACATGCCGGCCTCGCTCATGTGGGCGCGCGGCCTCGAACAGCGCGCCGCCCGCGTCGAATTCGTGCCGCCGGCCGGCAAGACGTGGAACGTCGCCACCCAGCTCTTTCCCACCGGCAGCCCGCTCGTCTTCACCGCGCCGAACCTGCAGTACCTGATGGACAGCCCCACGGAAGTGGGCGCCTTCGCCTCGCGCGTCTTCACCGTGCCCGACGGCAAGGTGCCGGTGCAGACCTTCCGCATCGCCCTGCATCACGACGGCAGCGACAGCGAGGCCGACGCCTTTGCCCGCGACGTCGAGAAGATCGTGCGCGAGACGCTGCCGATCTTCGGCGAGTTCCCGCGCTTCGACGGCGGCACCTACACGTTCCTCTCCGACTACCTGCCGTGGGCCAGCGGCGACGGCATGGAGCACCGCAACAGCACCGTGCTCTCGTCGCCGGGCGCCTTGCGAAGTCCCGGCCAGCGCGCCGGCATCCTCGGCACCGTCGCGCACGAGTTCTTCCACGCCTGGAACATGGAGCGCATCCGCTCGAAGGCCATCGAGCCCTTCGACTTCGACGACGCCAACATGTCGGGGGAGCTGTGGTTCGGCGAAGGCTTCACGAGCTACTACGACGCCCTCATCACCCAGCGCGCCGGTCTCACCACGCTCGACGACATGCTGGGCGACTACGCGGGCCTCGTGAACGCCGTGACGCTGTCGCCCGGCCGCCAGATCCGCACCGCCGAGCAGATGTCGCAGCTGGCGCCGTTTGTCGATGCCGCCGTGTCGATCGACAAGACGGCGTGGCCCAACACCTTCATCTCGTACTACACCTGGGGCGCGGCGCTGGGCCTGGCGGCGGACCTGTCGCTGCGCGACCTCACCAACGGCAAGGTCACGCTCGACGACTACATGAAGCTGATGTGGACCGAATACGGCGTGCCCGGGCATGAAGGCGGCGCCCGGTGTGGTGGCGAAGACCTACACGATGGAAGACCTGCAGGGCCGTCTCGCGCAGCTGTCGGGCAATGCCACCTTCGCGCGGGAGTTCTTCGCGAAGTTCGTGCAGGGGCATGACGTGCCCGACTACCCGCGGCTCTTCGGCCGCATGGGGCTGGTCGTGCGCAAGCGTGCGGCCGGCAAGGCCTGGCTCGGCAACGCCGCGCTGTCGCCCAATGCCGGCGGCCTGCGGGTGGGCCTGGTGCCGTTCGACTCGCCGCTCTACAAGGCCGGCGTCGCCCAGGACGATCAGATCGTGGCGGTGGGCGGCGTGGAGGTGGCGACGCCGCAGGCGGTGACCGACGTGCTGGCGAAGCAGGCGCCCGGCGCCACGATGGCGCTGCGCTTCGTGCGCCGCAGCGGCGGCGATCCGGTGACCGCCACCGTCGTTCTCGAGGAAGACCCGCGCATCGAGATCGTCACCGCGGAATCCACCGGGGCCGCCGTGACACCCGAACAGAAGCAGCTGCGCACGGCGTGGCTGGCCTCGAAGACCCGATAGGGGACTGCCATGATCGACCGCCGTTCGCTCTTCACCGTGCTGGCCGCCCTGGCCGTCGCCGCCCTGCCGGCGCTGGCGCAGCAGGATGACCTCACGAAGGTGCCGCGCCTGACCCTGGCGCAGTTCAAACCGCTCCACGCGAAGAACGCCGTGCTCACCATCGACGTGCGCGACCCGCACGGCTTCGATGCCGGGCACGTGCCCGGCGCCCTCAACGTCTCGATTGTCGACATCGAGATCATGGGCAACCGGATGCTGCGCGAAAAGCGGCCCATCGTCGCCTACTGCGCCTGCCCCGACGACCATTCGGCCCTGGTCGTCGCCTCGCGGCTCATGCGCATCGGCGTCAAGGACATCAAGGTGCTGACCGGCGGCTGGAACGGCTGGAAGGCGGCCGGCGGCAAGGTCGAGATGACGCCCGAGCGCTAGCGCGCCGGGCAGTTGATTTGCGGTGACTGGTCATCTAGACTGGTCACATGAAATATCCGGCCTCCGACTTCAAGGCGCACTGCCTCAAGCTCATCGACCGCGTGCGCGAGACGGCCGAACCGATCACCATCACGAAGCGCGGCCGCGTCGTGGCCCGGCTGGTGCCGGCTGGCGACGACGACGATCGGCCGTGGGAGAAGGTGCGCGGCGCCGTGCGATGGGCGGGCGATCCGTTACGGCCCGTGGTGGACGAGGCCGAGATCGAGGCACTGAAATAGATGACGGCGCCGGTGCTCGACACCCACGCGTGGATCTGGTGGGTTGACGGCGATCCACGGCTGCCGCGTGCCACCGCCGCCGCCCTCGAGGCCTTGCCCGCAAGCGATCGGCCGGTGCTATGCGATATCAGCCTGTGGGAAGTGGCGATGCTGGTCGAGCGGCGCCGCCTGTTGTTGGCGATTCCGTTCGAATCGTGGCTCGAGGCCGCCGCGCACCCGCGCACCGTGCGGATTCAGCCGGTCACGGCCGGTATTGCGGCCGAGGTGGCCCGGCTGCCGCCGTCGTTCCATCGCGACCCCGCCGATCGGCTCATCGTCGCAACCTGCAGGGTGTTGGGAAGGCCCATAGTGTCGAAAGACACCCTGATCGCCGGCGCCCGCCTCGTGAAGGCGTGGCGACCAGGTGCAGGCCGCGTCGCGACCTGACCGTCCCCTGCTACACTGCGATCAGGCCACGATGGCCACCCGGAGACCGAGCCTCAGCCATGACCACCACCCGACTCTTCGTTGCCGCCAGCGCCGCCCTGGCACTGGCCCTCACGTCATCGATTGGCGCCGTGAACGTCGGCGCAATTCAGGCCAAGGCCGCCAGCGAAGGCGTCTATACGGCAGAGCAGGCCGCTCGCGGGCTCACGTTGTACGACACCTCGTGCGCGTCGTGCCATGAACTGAGCAAGTTCAAGGGCACCGAGTTCGCCAACACCTGGACCGACAAGCCGCTGACCGACCTGCACGTCGCCGTGGTGTCGATGCCGATGGACGCGCCGGGCAGCATGAAGCCGCAGGAGTACGCCGACATCCTGGCCTACTTCCTGAGCATCAACGGCTACCCGGCGGGCAAGGCCGAGCTCGAGGGCACCGAGGCCGCCATCAAGGCCATCAAGCTCGACGCCAAGAAGTAGCCGCCTACTGGGCGGTGGTCTCGTCGGTGGACTTCTTCAGCTCCTTCACGAGGAAGTAGGTGCCGGCCAGGCTGGCGGCGGTCATGACGAGCGTCATGAACATCATGCCGCCGCCTCCGCCGCCGCCGGTCATCTGCTTGCGCACCGGGATTGGCGCCCGTGCCGGCACCCGCGGGAACTGCGTGGCGGCGCGTTCGCCGGCGCGGTCGATCGACTGGCGCAGCGACGAGGTCGCGGCCGGCGGGGCCTTGGCCACGCCGCCTTCCTCCGCCGGGGCGGCGGCCGCCGGACGCGGGGTGGTCGCAACAGGAACGCAAGCACGGTCACGACAGAGACGAAGCGGGCAGAACGCATCGGCGGACCCTCCTGATGGCGCCGGTGCGGAAGGTCGCACCTGGCCTCGTCCGGGTAAGCGTCGAAACGGTCCGGACCGGACCATCCCGCCCGGCCTCGTCGTAGAATCGGGCCGTGCCCCATCACATCCTCGGGCTGCATCACGTCACCGCGACGGTCGGCGATGCGCAGGCGGACCTCGACTTCTGCCTCGATCTGCTCGGCCTGCGGCTGGTCAAGAAGACCGTCAACTTCGACAACCACGACGTCTATCACTTCTATTACGGCGACGAGCGCGGGGCGCCGGGCACCATCTGGACGACCTTCCCCTACAAGGGACGGGGCGTGCGGGTCGGCGCCAAAGGCGCCGGGCAGGTGGTGGCGACGGCGTTTTCGGTGCCGGCCGGCTCGCTCGACCTGTGGCGGGCGCGGTTGACGGCCGGCGGCGTAGCGGTTCGCGACGGCGAGCCGCGCTTCGGCGACGCGGTGCTGCGCTTCGACGACCCGTCGGGGCTGTGGTTCGAACTGGTCGCCAGCGGCGACGACCCGCGGGTGCCGTGGACCGGCGGCGGCCTCGAGGCGCACGCCGCCATCCGCGGCCTGCATTCGGTGACGATGACCGTGCGGGCGCTCGGGCCGACGCGGGATCTGATGACCGGCGTGCTCGGCTACACGGTGGCGGCGCAGGACGGCGCGCGCACGCGCATGG
The DNA here is from genome assembly GCA_963779175.1 of uncultured Acidobacteriota bacterium. Lineage (GTDB taxonomy): Bacteria > Acidobacteriota > Vicinamibacteria > Vicinamibacterales > UBA2999 > CADEFD01. Next base: position 679,772 of record CAVZXA010000009.1, on the reverse strand, counting down.
CCGCCGGTGCCGGGGCCGGCCACTTCATCGACATCCTCGAAGACCCCTCCGCCCCGCCGGCCGTGAACGGGCTCGGCACCGTGCACCACGTGGCGATGGCAATTGCCACCCCCGACGAGCAGCTCGCCCTGCGCGCGGATCTGCTGGCCCTCGGCGTGCCGGTGACCGAGGTGCGCGATCGCACCTATTTCCAGTCGATCTACTTCCGCGTGCCGGGCGGCGTGCTGTTCGAGGTGGCGACCATCCAGCCCGGCTTCACGGTGGACGAAGATCTGGCGGCGCTCGGACGCGCCCTCAAGCTGCCGGCCTGGGAAGAGCACCAGCGTGCCGCCATCGAAGCCGGCCTCGAGCCGGTGTCGTACCGCTGATGGCGCCGCATGAAGGCGAACCCGTGACCGAAGCCGGCGCGCCGCTGGGTACCGCGCCGGTGGCCGTCGTGCTCGTGCATGGCCGCAACGCTGGTCCCGCCAACATCCTCGGCCTCGCCGCCCGCTTCGAGCGGCCGGACCTCACGTATCTCGCACCGGCCGCCGCCGGGCAGACGTGGTATCCGCACAGCTTCCTGGCCGACCTCGCCAGCAACGAGCCGGGCCTGTCGTCGGCGCTCGCCGTGCTCGCGGCCCTGGTCGCCCGGGTCGAAGCGGCCGGCGTGCCGCGCCACCACATCGTGCTGGCCGGATTTTCCCAGGGCGCCTGCCTCGCCGCGGAGTTCGCCGTACGCCATGCCGCCCGCTACGGGGCCGTCGTGGTCTACAGCGGCGGCGTCATCGGGCCGCCGGGAACGGCGTGGGACGACAGCGGCCGCTTCGACGGCACGCCGATCTTCTTCGGCTGCAGCGACGTCGACAGCCACGTGCCCGAGGCGCGCGTGAACGAGAGCGCGGCGCTCTGCCAGCGCATGGGCGGCGAGGTGACGCGCCGCATCTATCCCGGCATGGGACACCTCGTGAACGATGACGAAATCGCGTGGATGCAGCGCCTGCTCGCGACGCTCGCGCCGTCGCCGTGAGGGCTGTTCGACACGGTGACTGTGACGCCGGTATGACGCCTCGTTGAGCCCTTGCGCCATTCGATCGGCGCATGCGTTGAATCAGGGGCATCTCGGTGCGTCGACTGAACGGCATCATGCACCCGCGTGCGGTTCACGGTCGATCCCGACCTGCCGCTCGACCAGCGGACGGCCGTGGTGGCGCACGAACTGCAGCACGCGCGCGAGATTGCCGACGCGGCGGCGGTGACGCAAAGCCAGGTGCGGCGCCTCTACGAGCGGATCGGCAGGCCCGTGAACGGCTCGTTCGACACCTTCGAGACGCGGGAAGCGGTGACCGCCGGTACGCGCGTGTGGCGGGAACTCCAGACGTCGGTGGCGCGGACGCGGGCCCGCGAGTTGACGCACCCGGCGCCGGCGGCGCTCGAGCCGCGCGTCGCGGCCGTCAGGGTGCAGTAGCGAGCGCGACTTCTTCGGCGACGAACGCCTGCCACGCCTCTTCACTGCGCACCTCGAAGAGCGCGCGCATGCGGTAGTGACCGAGGCCGCACAGCTGCGAGCAGCCCACTTCCCACGAGCCGGTCGTGATGGGGGTGAACCAGGTGCTGACCGGCAGCCCGGGTGTCACGTCCTGTTTCACGCGCATGGTCGCCAGCGTGAAGCTGTGAATCACGTCTTTGCTCGACAGGTGCACCACCGTGGGGCGGTTCACCGGCACGACCAGGATGCCGATGAGCACGAAGTCGTCGGCCGCGGCCGGGTCGGTGCGGTCGATGCCGATCGGATCGGCGGCGGTGATGAGCGTCGGCGTGGTGCGGCCGAACTGCTGGTCGGGGCCCGGGTAGTGGAAGTTCCACGCGAACTGCTCGCCGATGACCCGCACCTCGGCGGCGCCGGCCGGCGCCGGCACGGCGCGCGCGAACCATGCCGGCAGGGCAGAGCCGGCCAGCAGCCACACGTCGCCGAGCACGACCGCGGCAATGGCCACCAGCGGCCAGCGCTGCCCGGCGGCCGGGCCCGGGGCGACATCCGGCCGCGCCCGGAACTTCACCAGGATGATCGCGAAGACGACCAGCCAGCTCAGGAAGATGAGCGCGCCTTCGGTGTGGGCGGCCGCGAGCACGCCGTCGAAGCGCGCGGCATGGGCCGAAGCGGGTGCCGGCAGCCAGCGATTGAGCCAGTCGCCGATCATGGCGCCTCCGGCGTCGCCACGCCGCCACCCTCGGCGGCATCGAGCCGGGCGACCACGACCGCGCCGCGGACGAGCGCCGCCACGACCACCAGCGCCACCACCGCCATCACCGCCACGCCGGCATGCAGGCCGCCGGTGAGCAGCGAGTCGAACGGGCGCGCACACACGACACAGGCGAAGATCGGCGTCATACCAGGTACAGCCCGCAGACCGTGATCAGCCACAGCGACAACATCAGCACCCAGTAGCGTTGCAGCATGGCGCCCCGCCGCGCCCGCTGCCGCGCCGGCACCGCTTCGAGCGCCACCCACACGGCGGCGATGGTGCCGCCGGCGACCAGCAGCGCCACTGTGCCCGTGAGCACATACCAGCAGGCCAGCGGCACGCTCGCCGAGGGCACGTGACCCTGGGAGGCGAGCCAGCCGGCGATGTAGATGCAGCGCCACACGAACGCGGTGCCTGCCAGCCCCACCAGCCACGAGAAGCGCGGCAGGCCGGCAATCGGCACGCCCTCGCCCGACAGGCGGCGCGACTGCATCACCGCGAAGCCCAGCCACATCGTGCGGAACCAGTGGTCCACCGCGATCGGCCACTCCGACGCCGGACCGGTGCGCCACGGCATTTCCCACGCGGCGCTGCCGGCCCGCAGCAGCACGTACCCGGAAAAGAGCGCGCCGTAGAACATGACGAGCGACGCGATGAACAGCCACAGGCCGGCCAGCGCGGCGCGGCCTTCGCGGTCGGACATCGTGACGGCGTTCACGCCCGTTCCTCCTCGTAGCGATACGGGCCGCCGGTGACGACCGGCGGTTCGAGGAAGTTGCCGGGCGGCGGCGGCGAGGTGGTGGCCCATTCGAGCGTCGTCGCCCGCCACGGGTTCTCGGCCGCGGCGCCGCGGCGCGCGCTCCAGTGGAGGTTGAAGAGGAACACCAGCTGGAAGAAGCCGAGCGCCACGGCACTCCACGTCATGTGCGGATTCCACGCCAGCGACGGCGCGGCCAGTTCGTACTGCAGGCCGCCGTCGTACATCCGCCGGTTCACCCCCATGATGCCCATCAGGAACATCGGCAGGAAGATCGCGTTCATGGTGACGAACGAGCCGACGAAGTGCACCAGCCCCAGCCGCTCGTTGAGGCGGCGGCCGGTGACCTTCGGGAACCAGTGGTAGACGGCGGCAAACAGCGCGAACATCGTGCCCGGCGCCACCAGGTAGTGGAAGTGGCCGATGACGTAGTAGGTGTCGTGGAGGATGAGGTTGCTCGGTCCGAGTCCCAGCGGCAGGCCGGTCACCCCGCCCAGCCCGAACATCGGCAGGAAGGCCAGCGCGAAGCACATGGCGGTCGTGTAGCGAATCGCCCCGCCCCACAGCGTGACGACCAGCGACGTGAGCAGGATGACCGACGGCACCGACACCGCCATGGTCGTGATCTGGAAGAAGCTGCTGAGCGTCGTGCTCATGCCGGTGAGCAGCATGTGGTGCGCCCAGACCAGCATCGACCAGGCGCCGAGGGCCACGACCGCCCCCACCATCAGGCCGTAACGCCACAACGTGCGCCGCGCGTGCGCCGTGATCACCTCGGCCACGATGCCCATCGCCGGCAGGATGAGCACGTAGACCTCGGGATGCGCGAGGAACCAGAAGAGGTGCTGCCACAGCAGCGGATTGCCGCCGCCGGAGACAGCCAGCGGCGTGTTGCTCACGGCCAGCCCGGTGGGCAGGAAGAAGCTCGTGCCGACGACGCGGTCCATGAGCTGAAAGACCGCCGCCGCCTGCAGCGCCGGAAACGCCAGCAGCAGCAGCAGCGCCGTCATCACCTGCGACCACACGAAGAAGGGCAGGCGCATCAGCGTCAGCCCCGGCGCCCGATAGGCGACCACGGTGGCCACGAGGCTGATGGCGCCGAGCATCGATGAGACGCCGAGCAGCAGGATGCCGACCAGCCACACGGTCTGGCCCGACGAGGCGAGGATGGCCAGCGGCGGATACGAGGTCCAGCCCGAGTTGGCCGCCCCGCCCGGCAGGAAGAAGCTGCCGGCCATCAGCACGCCGGCGGTGAGATACACGAGATACCCGGCGGCGCCCAGGCGCGGAAAGGCCAGACCCGGTGGCGCCCACCTGGAGCGGCACGAAATACGAGCCCAGGGCGCCGACCGCCATCGGCACGACGGCCAGGAAGATCATCACCGACCCGTGCATCGCCACGAGCTGGTAGTAGAACTCCGGCAGCAGGATGCCGCCAGGCGCGTTGGTCTCGCCAAACAGCGCCGTCGCGATCGGAATCGGCTGCCCCGGCCATGCCAGCTGCCACCGGAAGAGCAGCATCAACAGGAACCCGACCACCATGAACACCGCCGACGTGTTGGCGTAGGCGAGGCCGAGGGACTTGTGGTTGGTGAGGCGGTGCATGCGGGCCACTATTACAATACCGCCTATGCGTCGGATGCCGTTCGTCGCTCTCGCGCTCATCCTCACTGCCGTCACGATGCCTGAGCCGTCCGCACAGTCCGCGCCCGAGCCGATTCGCTACACGTTGCGCTTTCCCGCGCCTGCGACGCACTACCTCGAGGTGGAGGCCGTGTATCCCACGGTCGTCGTCCCGCAGGTGGAGCTCATGATGGCGGTGTGGACGCCGGGCTCGTACCTGGTGCGCGAGTACCAGCGTCATCTCGAGAACCTGACGGCCACCGGCGACAGCGGGCGCGCGCTCACGGTGACCAAGCCGGCGAAGAACCGCTGGCGCATCGAGACCAGCGGTGCCGCCACGGTCACCGTGCGCTACCGCATCTACGGCCGCGAGATGACCGTGCGCAACAACTGGGTGGAGTCGGGTTTCGCCATGCTGAACGGCGCGCCGACGTTTCTCACCCTGGCGGATCGCACCGCGCGGCCGCACGACGTGCGGATCGAGCTGCCGGCGGCGTGGAAGACCTCGTCGACGCCGCTCATGCCGGTGGCCGGCCAGCCGCACGGCTACCGCGCCGACACGTTCGACACGCTCGTGGACAGCCCGATCATCCTCGGCAACTCGGTGACGCGGACCTTCACGGTAGACGGCAAGACGCACCATCTCGTGCTCGAAGGCGATCCGTCGCTCTTCGACGCCGACCGCGCCGCCGCCGACGTGCAGAAGATCGTCGAGGCGGCGACGGCGGCGATGGGGAAGCTCGACTATCCCCACTACTTCTTCCTGAACATGGTGACCGAGGCCGGCGGCGGGCTCGAGCACAAGAACGCCTTTCTCACCATGTCGAGCCGCTTCACCACGCGCACCCGCCGCGCCTACGTGAACTGGCTGAACCTGGTGGGCCACGAGTACTTCCACAACTGGAACATCAAGCGGCTGCGGCCGGTCGAGCTCGGCCCGTTCGACTACGAGACCGAGAACTACACCAAGAGCCTGTGGGTGGCCGAAGGGTTCACCGACTACTACGGGGCACTGCTGGTGCGCCGCGCCGGCCTGCAGACCCACGCCGAATACTTCGACGAGCTGTCGAACGCCATCGAGCAGGTGCAGATGCGGCCCGGGCGCACCGTGCAGCCGGTGGACATGGCCTCGTTCGACACCTGGATCAAGCAGTATCGCCCCGACGAGAACACCACCAATACCAGCATCGACTACTACACGAAGGGCGCCGCGATTGCGTTCCTGCTCGACGCGAAGATCCGCAAGGCGACCGGCGGCGCCAAGTCGCTCGACACGGCGATGCGCCTGGCCTACCAGCGCTACTCGGGCGCCAAGGGCTACACCCCCGAGCAGTTCCAGGCCACGATGGCCGAGACGGCCGGGGTCGGATCTCACCGCCTGGTTCGTCGATGCCGTGAGCAGCACGAAGGAGCTCGACTTCACCGAGGCGCTCGACTTCTACGGCCTGCGCTTCACGCCGGTGGATCTGTCAACCGCGCGCGCCACGATGGGCGCCGGCACCCGCAACGACAACGGCCGCCTGGTCGTATCGCTGGTGCGCCGCGGCACGCCCGGCCCACCGAGGCCGGCCTGAACGTGGACGACGAGATCCTCGCTATCGACGACCTGCGCGTGCGGGCCGACGGCCTGGTCGCGCGCATGGACCAATACAAGGTCGGCGACCGCATCCGCCTGCTCGTGGCCCGTCGCGATCGCCTGGTGACGCTCGACGTCACGCTGGCGCCCGAGCCCGGACGGCCGTGGCGGATCCAGCCGAGGCCCGACGCCACCACCGAACAGAAGGCGCGACTCGCGGCCTGGCTGGGCACGACGGAAGGCTAGCCGGCACCACGCACGCGACGCCGGCTCCGGCGCGGTCGGCGCTATTGGCCCGAGAGACCCGTCAGTCCGGACTCGCCCCACACGAGCGATTCGCCCCAGATGAGCGTGTCGCCCCACACGAGGCTCTGCCCGTCGATGACGACCAGGCCGTCGCCCCAGACGATGCACTCGCCCCAGATGAGGCTGGTCGACATGACGACGTTCTCGCCCCAGATGAGCGTATTGCCCCAGACGAGGGTTTCGCCCCAGATGAGCGTGTTGCCCCAGACGACGTTCGATTGCCACGCCGGCTGGTTGGAGTAGATGGCCTCGCCGTAGAGCGTCGATGTGCCCCAGATGATGCGGCGGCTCCACGGTGTGTCGACGTTGCCGAGCCGGCTCGACTCGACGACCGGCGTCGCGAGCCACCATGCCCCCAGTGCGCGCGACGGGTCGAAGCTCTTGGCGAGGGCCAGCGCCCCGGCGCCGTTGAGGCCGCCGGCGCCCTGGGTCAGCAGATCGAGTTCCTGTCCCGCGCCCGATTCTCTGACCTGTACGGCGGTGAATTGCAGCATCGCCTTCACAGCATTCGGTGGCAGGTCGCGACCCGCGGTGGGGAACGTGGCGCGATTGGCCTCGAGGAGCAGGGCGACGACGCCGGTTGTGGTGGCCGCCGCCATGCTGGTGCCGTAGAGTCGCACGGCGTCACCGGAGGTCGATTGCATGCTCGCCGACTTCGATAGCGTGGAACCGGCGGCGCTGGTCGAGAAGAGTCCGTGGCCGGGCGCCAGCACGTCGGGCTTGGCGAAGCCGTCGTACCACGTCGGTCCGCGCGAGCTGAAGACCGAGGCGCTGTCGTCGCGTCGATCCGCCGTGCCGGCAACGTCGAGGCTGCCGGCGGTGATGGCCGAGGGCGCGTTGCCTGGCGACGTGATGCCGGCGTAACCGGAGGCTCCGGTGGTGGGATTCTGCCCGTAGTTGCCGGCCGAGGTCACGACCACCAGGCCGGCCGCCACGGCCTTCTCCACGGCCTGCACGAGTGGGTCGGTGGCCGCGGGCTCGAGAATCGGGTGGCCGAGCGACAGGTTGATGACGTGAATGTTCAGCGCCGCGCGGTTCTTGGTCAGGAACTCCACCGCCTTCACCGCGTGGCTCGTCTGTCCCGCGCCGTTGGCGTCGAGCACCTTCACGCCGACGAAGTGCACCTTCGGCGCGATGCCGCCGAAGGTCAGTGACGAGGCGCCAATCAGGCCCGCGACGTGAGTGCCGTGCCCATAACCGTCGGTCGGTGTCGAGGTCGTGCCGTTGCGTCCCGTCTTGGTCGTGAAGTCGTAGAAGGCCGCGATGCGGCCGGCGAACTGCGTGGCCATGCCGTCGATGCCGGAGTCCACGACCGCCACCCCCACGCCGGCTCCGGTGCGCCCACTGAACTGCACGCCGAGCGAGCCCATGAGGGCGTTCCACTGCGGCATCGACGTGGCGAGGTCGCCGAAGAAGGACGACAGGTTGGGGGTCGTGCTCGTGGTCGATGACGACGGAGCCGTCGGACTGGTCGTCTTGCTCGATGTCTTGCTGCCGGCGCCGGCGGCGTAGATCACGGCGTCGGCCGAGATGCCCGCCACCGCGTCCAAGTCGGCAAGACTGTCGATGTCCTTCGGCGTCAGCACCGTTCGCATGCCGGCCGCCATCTCGTCGTCGAGAACCAGCTTCCGCGCCTTGAGGGCCGCACGCACTTCCTTCTCGCGGCCAGGCACCACGCGAAGAATGACGCCGACCGCACGCGAGCCCTGTCGGGCTTCGCTCACGGCGCGGTCGAACTTGCCGTGCCCGGATGAGCCCTGGGCAAACGACATTCCGGCGGCAATAGACAGGGCGCCGAAGGTCAGGAGTGCCGTGCGCCAGATCACATTGGGTTGGTTCGTAAGGGTCACGGTGCGGCCTTTTCCGTTTGAGAGCGTGGCGAGTGTGCCCTGCGCTTCTCCCGTGCAATTGCAAACCGATGGCCACCTCCGAAGTCCGCCGACTGCTCCGGCCGCAAACAACTGAGCGGGCAGTGGTTGTTCGCTCGAGCTGGACCCTTGCGCCGGGCGCGAAATGTGGCTCGCTAGGTGGTGCAGGCAAGAGTTCGGTGGGCGTGGCGGTCAGGTCCACCGGAAAACGCGTCGACGAAGTTTCGGCTCAGCGACTTGCTGTTGAGCCAATGTTTCGGCTCGCGATCCCGTGCCATCCGAAAGTGTTCACGGTCGCCGATGCCCAACCACGAGACCTAAGTCACTGTTAGACAAGCACTTGATGGTTGACTACTGACGCCCTCGCCAGGATGGCATTGCCCCTGCACTAGGGCAGGCCATGAGAATCCGGAGCAAGCATTGGTCGTCTGTCTGGACGGCCGCCGCGATCGCCCTGCTGGTCGCCTCAGGTGCGGTGGCACCGAGCGCGCAGAGCAACAGCGGTAAAGGACGGCAGCTGCGCGCGGATCGCGCCGACCGCGAACTGGCCGCACGGCTGAACAAGGGCGATGGCAGCGACCGCGAGCGCGTGATCATCACGCTCAAGCCCGGGGCCAAGCGCCGGATGCTGCAGGATCTTCAGACCTACGGCGAGCGCGCCGACCTCGACTTTGGCGTGATCGAAGCCGTGTCGGGCCGCATGTCGCGCCGCCTGCTGCGCCAACTGCGCAATCATCCCGACGTCGTCTCGATGTCGGTCGACGCCGACGTCACGCCGATGAGCGTGACCGGCGTCAGCGGCGCGCCGCAGGGCACGCCCTACACGCTGCGCACGACGCTCGGCCTCGACGCCGTCACCAGCGGTGCCGCCACGAAGACATTTCAACAGGGCGCTGGCAGCTACGCCGGCACCGTCGACGGCGGCTTCAACAGCGCCTCGAGCGGCACCAACTACGGCAGCGCCACCAGCGTCAAGGTTGAGGTGTCGGGCAGCACCAAGCGCGGCATGCTGCTGCGCTTCGACAGCCTCTTCGGCACCGGCGCGAACCAGATTCCCGTGGGCTCGACGATCACCTCGGCCAGCCTGCGCGTGATGACCGTTTCCGACGGCTCGACCGCGGGGTCGACGAACCTGCACCGGATGCTCGTGAACTGGAGCGAGAGCACGACCTGGACGTCGATGACGACCTCGGGCGCGGGCCTTCAGCTCAACAACGTCGAGGCCCACGCCACGGCCGACGCCTCCGTGTCCGGCACGTCGACCGGAGTGGCCTACACCTTCACCGGCAGCGGCGTGACCGCGGCGCTGCAGGCGTGGTCGAACGGCCAGGCGAACTACGGGTGGGCGCTCTGGCACCCGGCGGACGACGGCTGGACCGTGCGCACGCGCGAAGACGGCACGCTCGCCAACCGCCCGCTCCTCACCGTGACCTACAGTGCGCCGCCGGTGGCCGCGCCGACCTCGACCCTCACCGGTGCGGGCGTGACGGTGGCGGTCATCGACTCCGGCCTGCTGCTCGATGGCGGCCTCTCGACGCGGCTCAAGACCACGCGCGACTTCACGACCGGGAACGCCAATCCCCCGGCGGTGTCGGCGGTGGACGGCTACGGCCACGGCACGCACGTGGCCGGCCTCATCGGCAGCAACCAGGCCGAGATCAAGGGCGTGGCGCCGGCCGTGTCGTACGTGAGCCTGCGCGTCTTGAACAACTACGGTGTGGGCGTCACCAGCCACGTCATCAACGCCGTGCAGTGGGCGGTGGCCAACAAGGCCGCCTACGGCATCGATGTCATCAACCTGTCGCTCGGGCATCCGATCTTCGAGCCTGCCGCCACCGACCCGCTGGTGCAGGCGGTGGAAGCCGCCGTGCGCGCCGGCATCGTCGTGGTGACCTCGGCCGGCAACATGGGCACGAACCCGGTGACCGGCCAGGTGGGCTACGCCGGCATCAGCTCGCCGGGCAACGCACCGTCGGCGATCACCGTCGGCGCGGCCAAGACCTTCGACACGACCTCACGCGCCGACGATCTCGTGGCCGACTACAGCTCGCGCGGCCCGACGTGGTTCGACGGCTACGCCAAGCCGGACGTGGTGGCGCCCGGCCATCGGCTGGTGGGGCCCGCCTCATCCAACCAGACGCTCTACTGCCTGCTGGCGACGCAGCGCGTGACGCTCGGCGGGCGGTCGTACGTGACACTGAGTGGCACGAGCATGGCGGCGGCGGTCACGAGCGGCTCGGTGGCCCTGATGATCGAAGGCGCGAAGACGACCTTCGGTGCCAAGCCCACGCCCAACGCCGTGAAGGCGATGTTGATGCACACGGCCTTCCCCATGGCCGATGCCGCTGGTGGGCCCTACCACGGGCTGGCGCAGGGCGCCGGGGCGTTGAACCCGGCCGGCGCGCTCGTGCTGGCGCAGGCCCTCAACCCGACGGCCGCGGTTGGCAGCAACTGGCTGACCACCGGCGTGACCGAGTCCACGACGGTCGACGGCCAGAACATCGTGTGGGGCGAGAACATCGTGTGGGGCGAAAACATCGTCTGGGGCGAGGCCATCTACACGAACCGCAGTGCCTGGGCCAACAACATCGTCTGGGGCGAGAACGTGGTGTGGGGCAACAACATCGTGTGGGGCCTCAACATCGTGTGGGGCGAAAACATCGTCTGGGGTAACAACATCGTGTGGGGCCTCAACATCGTGTGGGGCGAGAACATCGTGTGGGGCGAGAACATCGTCTGGGGTGAAAACATCGTCTGGGGTGAAAACATCGTGTGGGGCGAGAACTTCCTCGCGCTCAACGACCTCACCATCGGCTATCCGACGTGCGGCGGCGGAACGGCATACATGTAGGGCGGCGTTCACCCATCAGACTCCGTAGACGTCAACTAACGGTCACCATCATGGAAACGATGCCTTTTCGCCCCGACCCCACCGCGCCCGCCGCCTGCGACCGCTTCGCCGCTCAACTGCCGGCGGCCCCAGCCTGCGGCGCCGATTGGCGCACCGGTCTGCCCGTGCTGCGCGGCCTGGGCCTCACGCTGCGTGAGCTGACGGCGGCCGACGCGCCTTCACTCGCAGCACAGCTCACGACCGGGCAGGTGACGCGCTTCATCTCGCCACCACCGGTCAGTGTCGCGGGGTTCGAACACTTCATCACCTGGACCCGGCACGAACGTGCCGCCGGCCGCTATGCCTGCTTTGCGGTCGTGCCCGACGGGGAGACCGTGGCCGTGGGCCTGTTCCAGATTCGCCGGCTCGAGGGCCGCGACGGCGTGGCGGAGTGGGGCTTCATTCTCGGCCAGGCCTACTGGGGCACGGGGATCTTCCTGGCCGGCGCCCAGCGCGTCGTCGACTTCGCGTTCGAGACCATGGGCCTGCACCGGCTCGAGGCCCGGGCCTCAACGGCCAACGGCCGCGGCAACGGAGCGTTGGCCAAGCTCGGGGCCGTGAAAGAAGCCGTGCTGCGGCAGTCGTTCGAACGGCATAGCCAGTGGCACGACCAGGCGCTGTGGGGAATTCTGCGCGACGACTGGCGGGCGGCGCACGTCGTGCCTCGGTCGACCATTCACTGACACCTCGCGGGCCCGCGCCTCACGAGCCGCCTCGCCGAGCCCGACCGCAAATCCGACTATCCTGTATTCTTTACTGTAAGGAAACAGAGAATGGCAGTCAGAAGCGGTTCTGCGGTGCGGATTAGTCGGGTGTCCAGCAAGGGGCAGGTGACGCTGCCGAAACAGGTGCGGGACGCCATCGGCGTCGGACCGGGCGACGCGGTCGCCTACGACGTGGTCAAAGGCGTCGTCACGTTGCGGCGGCTCGAACCGATCGACCTCGCGTTCCACGCGGCCTTGGAGTCGACGCTCGCCGAGTGGGGCTCGAAAGAAGACGACGAGGCATACGGTGACCTGTGAGCCCTGGCAGACTGTTGTCGTGCCGTTTCCGTTTACGGACCGCGCGGCCACAAAGCGCCGGCCGGCCGTCGTTCTCAGCACGAGGGCCTTCAACCGTCAGGGACACTCGGTGCTCGCGATGATCACGTCGGCGTCGCACCGACCGTGGCCCGGCGACACGTCCCTGACCGACCTGAAGAGCGCCGGCCTGACCACGCCGAGCCTGGTGCGCTTGAAGATTTTCACCCTCGACAATCGCTTCATCGCCCGACGGATCGGCGTGCTCTCAGCGCGCGATCAGGCCGCGGTCGGTGCGCAGCTTCAGGGCGGCTTGCCCGGGCGGTCGGACGCGTAGACCGCCCGATCAGGCGCGGTGGCACGGCTCGACCAGGTGCGATGAGGCCTCGTGCGCGACGACTGGCGGGCCGCGCGCGGCGTGCGTCAGTCGATGGGGTGGCCGAATGGGGCTTCATCCTGGGCGAAGCCTACTGGGGCACGGGCCTGTTCCTCTCGGGCGCGCAACGCGTGGTCGACTTTGCGTTCGTCGCGATGGGCCTGCACCGGCTCGAAGCGCGGCAGTGGCCAACGGCCGCGGCAACGGCGCACTGGCCAGGCTCGGCGGTGCAGGAAGCGGTGCTGCGCCGGTCGTTCGAGCGGCACGGCGAACGGCTCTACCAGATCCTCTGGGGCATCCTGCGCGACGACTGGCTGATGGCGCGCATCGTGCGTCGTTCGACCACGTACTGAGCGCTCACGGGAATCTTCGCTCGTCGCGCGTGGCTGTATCACCGCTGTGTCTCGGGATGCTAGTTCCGGGCCTGGCCCACGCATAGGGACCGCAACTGCAGGTGGTGACCGTGGCGGTCGTGCCTGGCCAACCGGCCACGGTGGTCGCCACGGGTACTCCTGGTGACTGTGTCGCCATCGGCGGCAGCCTCGTGGGCGCCGGGTTTTCGATCGGCGGCCGCGCGCTATCGCTGGGCGTTGACGCCGTTCTTCTGGCGCAAGGCCGCCTGGATGCGGCCGGACAGGTGACCTTTCAATTCGTCCCGCCATTCCTGGGCACGACGAGCGACCGGTACTACATCCAGGCCGGGACCTCGCCCAGTCCAGCGTTTGCCCCGCTGGCGCTGACGCCCGGGCAGATCGTGCTGAACGCCGACCTCGCGGACGTGCTCATTGGCCCGGCCGGTGATGATGTGGGGCGACGTCTACCTGCAGCCCTGAGTGCCAATGAGAGCACGACCGCGATGAGTGCTCGCGAGGGCGCGATCGATCCGCCGATCGCGGCCTGCGGAACCCGACGTGTCGCGACTAGCCGCCCACGCCGAAGGTGACCACGACAGCAGCTTTGAGCGTCGGTACGCCGTCTGGTGTTGGCGCACCGACATAGTCGGACTCCCTTGCTTTCTGTCCTCTGCACAGGCTGGCGCCGGGTGACTCGTCGCCTTATCTGGTCGCATGTTTGCAACTTGCGCAGCGGACGAATCCTTGATTTCGACCTATGTACAAACGCCGAGCCTTCATCAGCCCGAGGACTCGGAAGTGACGCAGCCTCGCTCGATGCGGCGCTGGTCGGCGATTTCTCGTGCGTCGGGAAGACACGCCGCCGGACCGGCCAGACGGACGCGCTCATTGGCCTCAATTGTCGTTGGGCTCGCCGTGCTTCTGCTCGCCCTCCCGCTGACGGCTCAGGCGCAGACAACAATCAGCAAGAGGGTGGCTGCCGCGAGTGATGATGCCGAAGAGGAGGGACCAACCGGCACCTTACCGAACCGGATGTGGCTGAACAGCAGCGACATAGAGCTAGTCAGCGATTTTGAACCAAACACCGCCGGCGCGCAGACGATAGGACTGCGGTTCACCGCGATGACTGTTCCCGCAGGTGCCACGATTACAGGGGCGTACCTGACCTTTCGGGCGATAGCAGCGGATCCTGGAATGACAAACAGTGACGCCACCAACCTGACCATCAAGGGGCAGTTGGTTGCCAATGCACCAACGTGCGCGCCGGCGCGAAACCCCAGGCGCGTGGCCGACGGGTGACCCGCGTCACGGCTGCAACTGGTCGATGGCGCGCCACACGAGGGAGTCGCCCCACACGATGTGCTCGCCCCAGACAATGTGCTCACCCCACACGATGTGCTGGCCCCAGGCGATCTGACCGCCCCACACAATCGGGATGTCCGTGAACGGCTGTCCCCACGCAACCGCGTCGCCCCAGACCACGCTCGCGGCCCAGGCCGTGCGGTGCGTGTACAGGGATTCGCCCCAGACGATGTGCTCACCCCAGACGATATGCTCGCCCCACACGATGTGCTGGCCATCGATGGCGGTGGACGGCGTCACCGAGGCGACCAGCCAATTGCTGTTGACGGCGACCGCGGGATCGATCGCCTGCGCGAGTTCGAGCGCGCCGGCCGGATTCACGGCGCCGGCGCCCTGGGTCAAGGCGTCGTATGGCGCGCTGGCATCGGTCATCGACAACGCCGAGTGCTGCAACATCGCCTTCACGGCGTTGGGCGTCGGCTTGACGCCGTAGGTGGCCTTGGCCTGTTCGAGCATCAGCGCCACCGTGCCACTGACCACACTGGCCGCCATGCTGGTGCCGCTCAGTTTCAGATACGGCCGCCCGCCCAGCGTGACGCGGTTGCTCGGGAAGAGCGTGTAGAGCGTCTGCGACGTGGCCGCCGGTCCCACCAGGCGGTGCCCCGGGGCGATCACGTCGGGCTTGGCGTAGCCGTCATACCACGTCGGCCCGCGTGAGCTGTACTCTGCCATCACATCATCGGACCGGCGGGCGGTGTCCTGGGTACGAAGCGCGCCGACGGTGATCGCCGACGGCGCGTTGCCCGGCGAGCTGATGCCGGCGTAGCCCACCTGCCCCGTGAGCGGGTTCGTCCCGTAGTTGCCGGCCGACGACACCACCACGATGCCGGCGCGCACTGCCGCTTCCACCGCCTGCACCAGCGGGTCGGTCGCGGCCGGTTCGAAGATCGGATGGCCCAGCGACAGGTTGATGATGTCGATGCCGTAGGTGGTCCTGTTGGCGACCGCCCACTGAATCGCGTTGATCACGTGGCTCGTGGAGCCGACGCCGAGGTTGTTGAGCACGCGCAGGCTCGACGTACGACACGCCTGGCGCGACGCCTTTGGCCTCGGCCTTGTCGCTGCCCATGACACCCGCCACGTGCGTGCCGTGGCCGTAGCTGTCAAGCGGCGACACCGCCGGCGGACTCGCGATGCCAGTCGTGAAGTCGCGCGTCGTCTTGATCCGCGCCGTGCCGCCACCGTCGAGCAGTAGGCCGGAATCGATGACCGCCACCGTCACGCCCGCGCCCGTCCGCGCTGTGGTCGCACCCGACGCCGGCTTGACCACGGCCGCCACCAGCGCCCACGGCTTGGCCGCGCCAAGGGTCCACGCGATCGTCACCACGCTGGCGCCCGCCGTCGTGCTGCCGGCGCTGCGGACGTCGCCGCCTGCCGTGCCCGTGCCGCCGCTCCACTGCACGTCGCGCGACCCGCTGACCGTGGCCGACTTCGCGTCGCCATTGGCCGCCAGCGCGTCCACGACGAGATCGCCTGGCACGCTCGTGACCGTGCGCGACACCGCGGTGGTCTGGGCCGAGGCGGTCACGAAACTGTCGACGGGCGTCGTCTGGCGCACGCCGGTCAGCGACGTTGCCGCGGCCACGACCTTCACGGATCCGCTGAGTGTGACGACGACCGAGGCCGTTCCCGACGCCGGGTTGACGAGCGACCACAGCGTCGCCTTGTTGGAGTTGCCGGGGCTGTTCTGTTCGGCCACCTTGGTCAGCACCGCCGTGCCGTACTTCACGCTGGACACCGTCTTGTTGCCGTCGCGGTGCGCCGTCCGCACGAGGAGCAGGCGATTGCTGCCCGCGGCCACGGTGTGCGACCACGAGAGGCTGGCCGTGCTGCCCTGTGCGGTGGTCGTGTTGTCGACGGCGATGCTGGAGTCGAGGCCGAGCGTGCGCCGAAGGGAATAGGGGGCGTTCTGCGCCGTGCCCGTGACGCCCGCCACGCCCATCGGCGTCATCTCGGCGTCGGTCGAGAGCGCGACGACATCGGGGTGATTTCGCAGCTGCCGCAGAAGGCGGCGCGGGAGGCGGCCGGCAAAGGCGTCAATGACGCCGAACTCCTGGTCGGCGCGCTCGCCGTACGTCCACAGCTCCTGCAGCAGCCGGCGCTTGGCGCCCGGCTTGAGCGTGACGATCACGCGCTCCCGATCGCTGCCATCGCCTTGGTTCAGCCGCTCGGCCAGCTGCTCGTCGACACGGTCGGTCCGTGGCGACTGGCCGCGGCCTTGGGCGTGGGGCGCCTCGGGGTTCGACCAGACCAGCAGCAGAGAGATCGCGGCCGTCAGCCAGGCGTGGCGCCAGTGCTGTGCCAGTCGCGGCGCCGCGCTGCGCGACTCGGCGTGAACGCGCATTACGGCACGGCCCATGTCGACGAACGATACAGAATTGGAGTGGTGGGAGGCAAGGAGCGCGGTCACGCGGGGCCCCGCGGCGCGCGGTCACACTTAGGGCACCCGTCAGACGCAGGACACGTTAGACTCTGCCGGGCTTGGCCCAAATTTGCCGGCCAACCGGCTATCCATCATGCAACCCGCAGACGAGGGAGTCCTTCCCAGGTTCGACACCCGCCCGCGAGCGCTTCGGCCGGCGGCGCGCGTGTACACCCTCGGCGTCATCGTCATCGGCATCGGGCTGCTCGCCTACTCCGCGTGGGCCGCCCGGCATGTCCCTCTGCGGCTGCTTCTGCTGGTGATTGCCGCCCAGGTGATCGTGTCCCCGTTCAAGATCAGGCTCCCTCTGACCAAGGGACGGGCGACGATGTCGCTGACCTACGCCGTCGACTTCGTGTCCCTGCTGCTGCTGGGAGCGCCTGCGACGCTGGTTGGCGCCATGGCTGGCGTGTGGACGCAGTGCAGGTTCAATTCACTCTCCGGCGTGCGCACACCTCTGTACCAGACCGTATTCAGCATGGCTGCCGTTGCCGTTTCGGTGGCCGCCACCGGCGTGGTGTCTGGGGTGTTGGGTGGCACGCCTGGGGTGCTGAGGTTCGGATTTCTCACGACCGGGTTCGTCGCCTCCGTCGGCGTCTACTTTCTCGTCAATACCGCCCTGGTTGCCGGTGCCATCGCGCTTGGAAGCCGCCAATCCGTCGTGGCGGTGTGGCGTGACAGCTTTCTATGGGCGGCGCCCAGCTATTTTCTCTCAGGGGCGGCGGCTGTTGCGGCCGCCTTCGCGGTCGTGCGCGGGTCGGTGTGGTCCATCCCGCTGGCCATCGTGCCGCTGGTGCTCACCTTCTGGGCCTACCGGCGTTATCTCGGACGCTACGCGACCGAGCAGACCCGGGCGCTCGAACTCGCGGCCCTTCACGAGGCGGCGGTCGACAGTCTGGCGCGCGCGCGACGATCCGAAGAGATGCTCGCGCTGCACATGGATATCCTGGTCAGGACGCTGGACACCATCAGAGATGGCGTCGTGAACACCGATCGCCACGGACGGATCCAGTACATGAACCCCGTGGCGGAACGGATGGGCAGCCGCGCGGCCGCGACCGCGATCGGTCGTCCTCTGACCGAGGTGTTTTCGTTTGTCGATCCTGGGAATGCCCTGCCACCACAGCAGGGATCGACGGCGGCGCCGACGACTATTGCCGGCATCGCGCGGGTCATCGAACAGTCGCGGTTGCCCATCCGGGCCGTGGACGGGACCGACGGCTTCGTCTATGTGTTCCGGGACACCACCGATGCCGTCAGGCTCGAAGAGGAACGGCTCAAGGCCGTCAAACTCGAATCACTGGGCGTGCTGGCCGGGGGCATCGCGCACGACTTCAACAACCTGCTGATGGCCATCATCGGCAACCTCGAGCTGGCGTCCACGGGGGCCACGCTCGATCCCACCACCCGAAAGGCCTTGACCGCGGTTGAAGGGGCGTCGGCGCGTGCCGTCGGTCTGACCAAACAGCTGCTCGCGTTCGCCAAGGGGGGCGCCCCGGTGAAGACGACGGCGTCCCTCTCGGAACTGGTACGGGGCTGCACCGAGTTCGTACTCCATGGCTCCAATGTGGCCTGCAGATTCGAGATCCAGGATGACCTGTGGAATGCCGATCTGGACACCGGTCAATTCAGCCAGGTGCTGCACAACCTCGTCATCAACGCCCGCCAGGCGATGCCGGCTGGCGGCACGGTCGTGGTCAGATGCTGGAACGTCGCCGCCGCGCCCCAATCGGCGCAAGCGCCGCGCCTTGGCCCCGGCCCGTGGGTTGCGCTGTCAATCGCCGATGAAGGTGTCGGGATTCCGCCCGAGCACCTGAGCAAGATCTTCGATCCCTACTTCACGACAAAACCCGGCGGGCATGGCCTCGGTCTGTCGACGTCGTACGCGGCCATCCACGCGCACGGGGGCCGCCTCTCCGTGACCTCGACCGTCGGTGAGGGCACGTGCTTCGTGATTCATCTGCCCGCTTCGACCCACGAGCCGGTTCTCCGGGCCGGCGATACCCCAGTCGCCAGAACCCAGACGACGAGCGTGCGAGTGCTGGTCATGGACGACGAGCCAGACGTCCGTGAAATCGCCGTTCGCATGTTGACGAGGCTCGGCTACGAGGCTGAGGCCGTATCGGACGGGCGTGAGGCCATCACGCAGTACGCCGACGCCCAGTCGGCCGGTCGTCGGTTCGGGGTCGTGATGATGGATCTGACCGTGCCTGGTGGGATGGGGGGGCTCGAAGCGCTCGCCGAGTTACGCCGACTCGATCCGGACGTCAGGGCAATCGTGTCGAGCGGGTATTCCGAGAATCCCGTGATGGCCGACTTCGCGCATTTCGGCTTCGATGGAGTGCTCGCCAAGCCGTACACGCTGGCCGAGTTACGGGCGACGGTTGAGAAGGTCGTCGTGAAGTCGTAGCCAGAACCGTGGTCTGCAGGCCGCTGCGCGGTTCTGCGAGTCTCGTTCCGAGACAGGTGTTCAACATGAGCCGGCCGAGCTGCCAGCCGCACCAAGGCCCGCTGTTCTGGTCGTTTTCCCTGGCACTTACGTGGTCCCGTGTCTCGACTGTGTAGATAGCCGACCCGTAGCCGTGTGCCATGTCGGTACACGGACTCGAGCAGCGCGCCGTCCGACAGCCGACGACCAGGCCGACGCCGAGCAAGAGCCAGTCGCCGGGCGTGCCGCCGAGCGACGACGCCCGAATCGCCGTGAACCAGTTGCGACCGATCTCGGCGTTGAGCAGCATGCGCGGGTTCGGGCGGTACCCCACCCCGGCCGACAGGCGTTGCAGTCGCTGGACGTCGTATCCGAACGCAGCGTGCCCACCCGCGGTGGTCTCCGTCGAAGTGGTACCCGCGCGTGTCGTCGTAGGTGCCGATCTGACTGTAGCGCGCGATCACTTACGCGTCAGCACGCAGGCGACAGCGAGGCTCCACCCAGAACCACGTGATGGGACGGTCGAAGGTGTCGTCGACGTCGTTCAGTCTGGCTGTCCCCGCTGATAAACAGCGACGACTCGCGGATCGCGAATCTTCTGAACGGCCTGGTGCCGGCCCCACCAGAGTCCAGGTCTTCGATGGCGCCGAAGCCAGACATGTCCACGTTGCGATACCACGGCTGCGAGGCGACCGCGGTATCGGGGGGCGTCTGCTCGGCGCCTGCTGGAGTGCGCTCGTTGCTCCCAGCACCCGGAGGGGGTGTAACGCGGCTTCGCGTGGCGTGTCGTCGGGGGCGACGCCTCGCGCTCGGTGAGATCGACGCGGTCCGAACGGTGTTGCTCACGTGCCAACTCTTCTTCCAGGCGTGAGAGGCACTGCTGCAGGTGGAAGACGGTCTCGCGCAGCGTCGCATGGCGGCTCGCGGTCCTTCCACCCGCACAAGTCCTCGCCCACAGCAGCGGGTCGAGGCACGCCGTGGCAAGTGTCCGAGGCCTCACAGGCCCGTGGCGCGGCCCTGCACCATCCTGCGCGTCTCGTTCCGGGACAGGTGTCCCACTCCGAGAGAACCACCCGGCCAGCCGCCGCCGAGGCCGTCGTTCTGCCTGTTTCTTCGGCCAATCCGCCGCCATTCGCGTCGTGGTGGCCGAAGGCGAAGCACCCAGGCTGTGTGCCATGTCGGCACACCGACACCTCCCGCTTGCCGCGAGCCTCGGCCCGAGACCATCGAGGAACTGCTGTCTTCGCAAGCACTTAGGTCTGGTTTTCTGGCGGTGGCCGCGCCCTTGCTACCCCATGAGATATGGATTTCCGACACGTGCCTATGTCCCGCCCCGCCGTCCCGGCTTCCGAGCGCCCCTCGCGCCGAGGGAAGTACTGGTCCTCGGGCTGGTATGCCCTGGCCCTGGCGCTGCTGCTGGTCGCCACCGGCGCGGTCGCGCCGCACGCTCAGGACCAGGCCAGGGCCGGGGGCCGCAGCGGCGCACCGACCGCGCCGACCGTCAGTTGGCCGAACGCCTGCACCAGGGCGACGGCAGCGACATCGAGCGGGTGATCGTGACGCTGAGACCCGGCACCAAGCCGCGGATCGTGCAACAGTTGCTGGCGGCCGGGAACGGCATCGACCGGGACTTCGGCCTCATCGACGCGTTCGCCGGCCGGCTGCCGCGGCGCCTCCTGCGGATCCTGCAGCGCCACCCCGACGTGGTCGCGCTGTCGACCGACGCGGAGGTCGGTGCGATGGGTGTGGCGGGCGTCACGGGCACGGCGCAGAACGCCACCTACTCGCTCCGCCGCACGCTCGGCCTCGACTCGTCGATTGCCGTCGGCACCACCACCACCGCCCAGGGCAGCACGGCAAGCCTGTCGTGGTCGCACACGGTGGCCGCGGGTAGCAACCGCCTGCTCCTCGTGCGGACGGCGCACCGCGACGGCAACAAGACGGTGTCCAGCGTGAAGTACGGCTCGGCCACGTTGACCAAGGTGGCCGAACAGAACGGCCCGGGCAACCAGAACAAGGCCACCCTGTGGTTCCTGGTCAACCCGGCGGCCGGCACGGCCTCGGTCGTCGTCACGCTCAGCGGGTCCGTGAAGGTCGTCGCCGCGGCGACGACGCTGACCGGCGTACGTCAGACGACGCCCGTCGACAGCTTCGTCACCTCCGCCGCCCAGTCGACGTCGGCCTCGCGCACGGTCACCAGTGTGCCGGGCGACCTCGTCGTGGACGCCCTCGCGGCCAATGGCGATGCGCTCAGCGCCGCGGTGAGCGGGTCGCGTGACGTGCAGTGGAGCGGCGGCACGGGCACGGCCGGCGGCGACGTCCGGAGCGCTGGCAGCACCACCGGGGGCGCCAGCGCTGTGACGATGGCCTGGACGCTCGGCGCCTCCAAGCCGTGGGCGCTGGTGGCCGCCGTGATCAAACCGGCGTCGGGCACGGCCACAGGCTTGACGGGCGCGGGCGTGACCGTGGCGGTGATCGACTCGGGGCTGCTGCAGGACGGCGGCGGCACGAGCCGCATCAAGACGACGCGCGACTTCACGACCGGCAACACGAATCCCCCGGCCGTGGCACCGCTCGACGGCTACGGACACGGCACGCATGTGGCCGGGCTCATCGGCAGCGACAAGGCGGAAGCCAAGGGCGTGGCGCCGGGCGTGTCCTACGTCAGCCTGAAGGTGCTCAGCAACCTGGGCGTGGGTGCGACCAGCCACGTCATCAACGCGATTCAGTGGGCGGTCGCCAACAGGACCACCTACGGCATCGACATCATCAACCTGTCGCTGGGGCATCCCATCTTCGAGCCGGCCGCGACCGACCCGCTGGTGCAGGCGGTGGAAGCGGCGGTGCGCGCCGGGATCGTGGTCGTGACCTCGGCCGGCAACAACGGCGTGAACCCGACGACGGGGCTGGTGGGCTACGCGGGCATCAGCTCGCCCGGCAACGCGCCTTCGGCCATCACCGCCGGCGCGATGAAGACCCAGGACACGACGACGCGGACCGATGACCTGGTGGCCGACTACAGCTCGCGGGGGCCGACGTGGTACGACGGCTACGCCAAGCCGGACGTGGTCGCGCCGGGGCACCGCCTGGTGGGCCCGGCCGCCACGAATCAAACGCTCTACACGCTGTTCCCGGCCAATCGGCTGACCCTCGGCGGGCGGCCGTATCTGAAGTTGAGCGGCACGAGCATGGCCGCGGCGGTGACGAGCGGGTCGGTGGCCCTGATGCTCGAAGGCGCCAAGGCCACGTTCGGCGTCAAACCCCCAGCCAACGCGGTCAAAGCGATGCTGCAGCACACGGCGTTTCCCATGGGCGACGCCACCGCGACGCCGTATCACGGCCTGGCGCAGGGCGCCGGAGCGCGTGAATGCCGCGGGCGCACTCGTGGTGGCTCAGGCGATCAATCCCACCGTGGCCGTCGGCAGCAGCTGGCTGGTCACGGGCGTGGCCGAGTCGACCACGGTGGACGGGCAGAACATCGTGTGGGGCGAAAACATCGTGTGGGGCGAGAACATCGTGTGGGGCGAAGCCATCTACACGAACCGCACGGCCTGGGCCACCAACATCGTGTGGGGCGAGAACATCGTCTGGGGCGACAACATCGTCTGGGGCGAGAACATCGTGTGGGGCGAGAACGTCGTCTGGGGCAACAACATCGTCTGGGGTGAGAACATCGTCTGGGGCGAGAACATCGTGTGGGGCGACAACATCGTGTGGGGCGAGGACATCGCCTCGAGCACCACCAGTGTCTCGGGCAAGATCAGCCAGGTGCAGCCATGACCGGCCGTCTCGGACTCGCGACCAGGGAGCACCGATCATGGAAATGATGCCCTACCACACCACCGACGACCGCCTCGCGCGGTCGCCCCTGACGCCGTCGCTCCCCACCTGGGGACCGGCCGCCCCCGCCGACTGGCGCCGCGGCCTGCCCGTGCTGCAGGGCCTGGGACTCACCCTGCGCGAGCTGACGGCCGCCGATGCGCCGTCGCTCGTCACCCAGCTCACGACCGATCAAGTGAGCCGCTTCGTTTCGCCGCCGCCCACGAGCGTGGCCGGCTTCGCGCGCTTCATCGCCTGGACGCACCGGGAACGTGCGGCCGGTCGCTATGCCTGCTTCGCGGTGGTGCCCGACGGCGACACGCACGCGGTGGGCATCTTCCAGGTGCGCCTGCTCGAGGGGCGCGACGGCGTGGCCGAGTGGGGCTTCATCTTGGGCGAGGCCTATTGGGGCACGGGCCTGTTCCTGGCCGGGGCGGAGCGGGTCGTCGACTTCGCGTTCGAGCAGATGGGATTGCATCGCCTCGAAGCGCGGGCCGCCGTGGCCAACGGCCGCGGTAATGGCGCGTTGGCCAAGCTGGGCGCCTTCAAGGAAGCGGTGCTGCGCGCGTCGTTCGAACGGCACGGCCAACATCTCGATCAAGCGTTGTGGGGGATCCTCCGCGACGAATGGCGGGTGGCGCGCGCCTCATATCACCCGGTCACGGACTTCGCCATGCACCCAAGGAAGCCATCGTGACCGCGAACAAGTACCTCCCGAACATGACCTGGCGGATCGGCCTCCTGGCCGGTGCCGCATTCGTCCTGGCGACAGGACTCGCCTTCGCCGCCGGTGGGTCCGGGCATCGCAAGATCGACCGCGCGGTTCGCGCGGCGCAAGTGGCCCATCAGCCCATTGCGGTGATTGTGCGGGCCGTGCCCGGACGGGAACAGGAACTGCGCGCGGCCCTCAAGGCACGCCGGCTCGCAGTCGACGACGGCGTGTCGACGGCCGCAGGCGTGCCGACGCTACTCGCACCAGACGACATCGACGACCTCGTCGAACTGGACGCGGTGGCCGGCGTCTCGGCAGACGCGGTCATCCAGGCGGCGGGCGCCGGTTCGAAGCGGACCTCGAGATCCTCGACGTCTACCACCACGACGACCCCAACGACGTCCGGCTCGGAGGCCTTCTCGAGCCTGTTTGCCGATTTGGGCACCTCGTGGCCGCAGTGGAGCGCGCTGATGGGATCGCTGGGCGTGCAGTTCAGCGTCCGCACGGGGGAGGGCGTGGGCGTGGCGGTTGTGGATTCGGGAATCGACGGCACCGCCAGCGAGTTCAGCGGTCGCATCTCGGCCTTCTACGACTTCACCACCAAGGCCGGGCGCGCCGGCAAGACCTCCACTGCCACCGATGCCTACGGACACGGCACGCACGTCGCTGGACTGATTGGCGCCTCGTCGCTCACGTTTGGTGGCATTGCCCCGAAGGTGCACTTCGTGGGCGTGAGGGTGCTCGACGCGTCCGGTCAAGGCACGACGAGCAACCTGATCAAGGCGCTCGAGTTCCTGACCACGAACCGGCGCACGCTCAACATCCATATCGTGAACCTGTCGCTCGGCCATCCCATCCTGGAGCCGGCGGCGACCGATCCCTTGGTACAGGCGGTCGAGAACGCCGTCGCGGCCGGCCTCGTGGTCGTGACTTCCGCCGGCAACTACGGGCAGAATCCGACCACCGGCGTATCCGGCTATGCCGGCATCACGTCCCCCGGCAACGCGCCGTCGGCCATCACCTCCGGCAGCCTCGACGTGCACGGCACGGCCGATCGCCGCGACGACAGCGTGTCGCCCTTCAGCTCGCGCGGGCCGACCTGGTATGACGGCTTCGCGAAACCCGACGTGCTGGCGCCCGGGCACGGCCTGTTTGCGACGAGCGCCACCGGGTCCACGCTCGAGAAGGCGAGCCTCACTTTGTCCGGCAGCGGCGACGCCGTGAAGATGTATGGCACGAGCATGGCGGCGGCCACCACCACGGGCGTGGTGGCACTGCTGCTCGAAGCCAATCGCGTGGCGTTTCCGTCGGCGGGGCGCGATCTGCCGCCCAATGCCATCAAGGCGATGCTGCAGTTCACCGCGGTGCCGGTCCGGGACGCGTCGGCCGCGACTGAATACGACCTGCTCACCCAAGGTGCCGGCGGTGTGAACGGCGCGGGTGCCCTCGCCCTCGCCCAGAGCCTCGACCCCGCGAGCCCGCTTGGCGCGTGGTGGCTGACCGCACCCGTCGTGGAATCGAGCCGGCTTGGCGGCATCGACACGCTTTGGAGCCGCCGAGTCATCTGGGGCACGTCCCTGCTCTATGGACAGGCCGTCTACTCCAACCTTCCCGCGTGGCAGGCCAACACGGTTTGGGGCAATACGCTCATCTGGGGCGAGTCTCTGGTCTGGGGAGACACGCTCATCTGGGGTGAGAACGTCGTCACGTCCACGACCCTCATCTGGGGCGAATGCATCGTCTGGGGAGAGGGCCTCGTCTCGCTCGACGGCCAGTCCATCATCTGGGGCGACACGCTGATCTGGGGCGAGACCCTTATCTGGGGTGAGTCGGCACCGGCCGAGGTGGCCGCGCAATCCGTAAGGCGGCCAGCACCCTGAAGATCGCCAACCTTTTCGACCGACAGTTCGTCTACTTGTTGGTCGA
Source organism: uncultured Acidobacteriota bacterium (assembly GCA_963779175.1). Lineage (GTDB taxonomy): Bacteria > Acidobacteriota > Vicinamibacteria > Vicinamibacterales > UBA2999 > CADEFD01. The sequence continues at coordinate 654,110 of CAVZXA010000009.1, read as the reverse complement.
TGAGTAGACGGCATAGGTCTGGCGTGTGGGCCGCCGCGATCGCGATGAGTTTGGCGCACACGGCCAGCTCAGCCGGGGCCGCCCCCGGCGACGCGCGCGAGGGTGTGGTGCTCGCGGTTGCGGCCCAGGCCGTCGCGACCGGGGCCGCGATCGTGATCGACGGACGGTTCGACGAGCCCGTCTGGAGCGAGGCGCCGGTCATCGGCGAGTTCGTGCAACGCGAGCCGGCCGAAGGGGCCGCCCCGACCGAGCGCACCGAGGCCCGCATCGCCTACGACGACCTGGCGCTCTACGTCGCCGTGCGCGCCTTCGACCGCGAGCCGGGCCGCATCACCGGCATGCTCACGCGTCGCGACGAGCGCTCGCCGTCCGACTGGCTCAAGATCGCCATCGATTCGTACTACGACCGCCGCACCGCCTACGAGTTCGGCGTCAATCCGGCCGGCGTCAAGACCGACCGCTACTACTTCAACGACGGCGCCAACGACGACAGCTGGGACGCGGTGTGGGACGTGCAGGTCACGCGCGACCCCGAGGGCTGGCGCGCCGAGTTCAAGATCCCGTTCTCGCAGTTGCGCTTCGCCCGCGGCGGCGGTCCGGTGGGCGTCGCCCTGATCCGCGACCTGCCGCGCGCCAACGAGACGGCGACCTGGCCGCTCATCGCTCGAAGCGTCAACGGCTTCGTGTCGCAGTTCGGCACCGTCAACGGCCTGCAGGCCGGCAGCGCGCCCAAACGCCTCGAGCTGATGCCCTACACGGTGGGTGAAGTGGTGCGGGCGTCGAAAGACGGCGACAACCCGCTCTCGCGCGCGACCGATCCTGGCGCCAACCTCGGCGTGGACCTCAAATACGCCGTCACCCCGGCCCTCACGCTGACCGCCACCCTCAACCCCGACTTCGGCCAGGTCGAAGCCGATCCGGCGGCAGTCAACCTCGATGCCTTCGAGCTGTTCTTCGCCGAGCGGCGGCCGTTTTTCGTCGAGGGGTCCGGCGTCTTTCGCTTCAACATGGACTGCAACGACGGCGAGTGCTCGGGCCTGCTGTATTCGCGGCGGATCGGCCGCTCACCGCAGGGCTCGGTGGACGCAGCGGAGGGCGAGTACAGCCAGGCGCCGACGGCGGCCACGATTCTCGGCGCCGCCAAGCTCACCGGCCGCGTCGGGCAGTTCTCGGTCGGCGCTCTGAGCGCGGTGAGTCAGGAAGAGCGGGCCACCATCGCCGCCGGCCTCACGCGCCGGCGCCAGACCGTCGAGCCGCTCACGAGTTACAACGTGCTGCGCACGCGGCGCGAGTTCGCCAACAACTCGAACCTCGGTGTGATGCTGACCACCACGGCGCGGCAGGGCACGGCCGACACCGCGTTCCTGGCCGACAACAGCGTCGTCGGCGGCGTCGACTACGACTGGCGCCTCGGGCGCCGCTACAGCGTGACCGGCTTCTTCGCCGGCAGCCGCATCAGCGGCAGCACCGAGGCGATCGACACGCCTGCAGGAGAACGCCGTCCACAACTTCCAGCGCCCCGACGGCGACTACCTGACGCTCGATCCCGCCGCCACCACGCTCAGCGGGCACGCCGGCGCCCTCGGCGTCTCGAAAATCGGCGGCGAACGGGTGCGCTTCAGCGCCAACTACGGCTACAAGAGTCCCGGCTTCGATTCGAACGATCTCGGTTTCCAGCGCCGCGCCGACGAGCGCACGATGAACCACTGGCTGCAGTGGCGCGATCAGACGCCCGGCAAGTACGTGCGGCAGTACATGGTCAACGTCAACCAGTGGGCCGGCTGGAACGGCGGCGGCGACCGCCTGTTCGGCGGCGGCAACGTCAACATGCACTGGACCTTCCAGAACAACTGGCGGGCCGGCTTTGGCCTCAACGGCAACGGCGGCGGCGTGCGCGATCGCTCGACCCGGGGCGGCCCGGTGGTGAAGTTCAACCCGAACGTCAGCCTCTGGCACTACATCGAGGGCGACGACCGCAAGCTGCTGGCGCCAGCGTACAACGGCTATGTCGAGCGCGACGGCCAGGGCACCTTCCGCTTCAACGCCAATCCCCAGCTCACGTGGCGGCCCAGTCGCGCCGTGCGGCTCGAGACGGGGCTGCGCTTCAACCGCAACGACGACGACGCGCAGTGGGTCGAGAACGTCGAAGACGCCGACGGCACCAGACACCAGGTGTTCGGACGGCTGGAGCAGCGCACGGTGGCCATGACGCTGCGCGCCAACTACACGCTCTCCCCGACGCTGTCGTTCCAGAGCTACGCCGAGCCGTTCGTCTCGGCCGGGCGCTATCAGCGGTTCCGCGAGTTGACTAGCGGCCGCGCCGGGGCGTATGCGGATCGCTTCCAGCCCTACGCCTACACCGAGAGCGCCGACTTCAACTACCGCTCCTTCCGCACGACCAACGTGCTGCGCTGGGAATACCGCCCGGGCTCGGCGCTGTTCGCCGTCTGGCAGCAGGGGCGCCAGGAGAACGGCGACCAGGGCGACTTCCGCTTCGGCCGCGACTTCGGCGGGCTGTTCTCGTCGCCCTCGCGCAACGTCTTCCTCATCAAGTTCAGCTACTGGATCAATTCCTAGACACCGGCTCCTGCCCGCCGCTGTGGCGAGAGCGCCGCAGTCGCAAGCCGGGCGTAGTAAGGTGTAGCGGGCAGCCGACGTCGGCTGACGCTGGAGGCGACATGACTGGTGTGCGTGGTGCGTGGGTGAGAGCGGCGGTGTGCGTGGGAATGGTCGCGGCCGCAAGCGGCGCCTGGCTCGCGCCGGGTCAACTGTCGGCTCAACAGCGGGAAGGCGTGCCGGCGCCCGCGCCGCTTGGCGGCAACGTCGCGCACGGCCGCTACATCGTCGAGCGCGTGGCGATGTGCGGCGAGTGCCACTCGTCGCGCGACCAGGCCGGCGTCATCATTCCGGAAACCCGGCTCCAGGGCGGTCCGCTGCCCATCCACATGCCGTGGTCGGCCGATCCGCCGCTGCAGGTGCCGCGCATTGCCGGTCTGCCCGGCTATTCCGACATCGAGGCCCTGCGCCTGCTGACCGAAGGCGCCATGAGACGCAACGGCCTCCAGGCGCGCGCGCCGATGCCGCGCTTTCGCATGACGCCGGGAGACGCCGCCGACGTCATCGCGTTCCTGCGCACGCAGTAACAACGCCTAAGGGGCCCCGGGCGGGTCGCCCCCGCACGCGGCGCCGCCGGTTTCGCGGTGGTACACTCGGCCCTTCATGGGCAAGGGCCGACTCGAAGCCTTCAGCGACGGCGTTATCGCCATCATCATCACGATCATGGTGCTGGAGTTGAAGGTCCCGCACGATACCTCGCTCGCCGCGCTCGGGCCGCTCTGGGGCGTCTTCCTCAGCTACGTCCTGAGCTTTGTCTACCTCGGCATCTACTGGAACAACCACCATCACATGCTGCACACCGTGCGGCACGTGACCGGCGGCACGCTCTGGGCCAATCTGCACCTGCTCTTCTGGCTGTCGCTCGTGCCGTTTGTCACCGGCTGGATGGGCGAGAACCACTTCGCGCCGGTGCCGACCGCGATCTACGGCGTGGTACTGCTGATGGCGGCCATCGCCTACTGGATCCTGCAGCGGGTGATCGTGCGGGCCCAGGGCCCGGGCTCGCTGCTACAGAAGGCGATGGGCGGCGACTGGAAGGGCAACCTCTCGCCGGTCATCTATCTCGTCGGCATCGCCGTGGCGCCGTGGGTGCCGCTGGCGGCCGGTCTGCTCTACACGGTGGTCGCCTTCGTCTGGCTGGTGCCCGATCGCCGCATCGAACGTGTGCTCCACGAGGGCTAGGCATGTCGATCGCGCAGAACCTGCGAGACATCCTCTACGGTGTGGCCTACGGCCGCTACGAGCGCGAGCTGAAGCAGGAGGCCGCCGAACTCAACGACTACTTCCTGCTGCTCTGCTACATGGAAGTCGTGGGGTTGCCCAATCCCGCCGCGTTCTACCTGCTCGAGGTCTATCCGCATCTGCTCGAGCAGTTCCATCTCTGGCATCGGCGCATGGGCATGGACCGCTCGCCCGTCGGCAGCCTGCCGTGCTGCTGACGATGCAGGGGCTGCTCGATCGCGAGGTGCTCTTCTTCGGCGGCAAGGGCGGGGTGGGCAAGACCACCTGCGCGGCCGCGATGGCGCTGGCGGCGAGCCGGGCCGGCCGCAAGGTGCTGCTGGTCTCGACCGATCCGGCGCACTCCACCTCCGACATCTTCGAGCGTCCGATCGGGGCCGATCCGACCGAGCTGCTGCCCAATCTCTGGGGCCTCGAGATCGACGCCGCCACCGAATCGGCGCGTTACGTGCTCGAGGTCAAAGACCGCGTCCGCGCCCTCTTCGGCCATGCGATCCTCAAAGAGGCCTACAAGCAGATCGATCTGGCCGCCAGCATGCCGGGAGCCGAAGAAGTGGCGCTCTTCGACCGCATGGGCGGGCTCATCCGCGGCGAAGACCCCCGCTTCAACCTCATCATCTTCGACACCGCGCCCACCGGACACACGCTGCGTCTGGTGAAGATGCCCGAGCTGATGGACGCCTGGATCCGCGCCCTCACCCGCTCGCGTCGCGCCATGCTGGGCGTGGAAGGCGACGACAAGGAAGATCCGATCCTGGTGTCGCTGAAGGATCGCTTCGATCGTCTGCAGGGGCTGCGAGCCCGCCTGATGAGCGGACGCACGAGCGCGTTCGTGCTGGTGCTCATCCCCGAACGCCTGCCGATCGAAGAGACCGCGCGCGCGCTCGTACAGCTCGACGACACCGGCATCAAGGTCGGCGGCCTGGTGGTCAACCGGGTGCTGCCGCGCGAGACCAGTGACGCCTTCCTGCAGCAGCGCCGCGCGCAGGAACAGATCTACCTCGACGAGATCGCCAGGCGCTTTGCCGACCGTCCGCGCGTGTATCTGCCGCAGTTTCCCCGTGATGTCTACGGCCTGGCGAGCCTCGGCCCGGTGGCCGACGCGCTCGCTGCCGCCACAGGAGTGTCCCGATGACCATTACCCGCCCCGAGCCCGGCGATTACGCCCCGTTCTATCAGCCCTATCTCGATGCCACGCAGCCGCTCGCCGACGCGCGCGAGGTGCTGGCGCCGCAAAGCGACGTGCTCGCCTACATGGCCACCTGGCCGGAAGCCAAATCCGGGCACCGCTACGCCGAGGGCAAGTGGACGGTGGGCCAGGTCGTGGGCCACATGGCCGACACCGAACGCGTCTTCGCCTACCGGCTGCTGCGCATCGCGCGCAATGACACCACGCCGCTGGCCGGCTTCGACGAGAACGCGTGGCAACTGCAGGCCGGCTTCGAGTCGCGGCCGCTGGCGGGCGTCGTCACCGAGCTCAAGGCGGTGCGCCAGGCGTCGATTGCCCTCATTCGCACGCTCGATGACGCGGCCCTCAATCGCGCCGGCTCGGCCAACGACAAACGCGTCACGGCGCGGGCGCTCGTGTGGCTCATCGCCGGTCACTTCGCGCATCACGCAGAGATCCTGCGCGACAGGTACGGTGTGTGAAAACCGCGCTCGGCGGCGGCCTCCTCGGCGCCGCGCTCTTCGTCGCCGTCATCGGACCGGCGATCGTGCGGCCGTCGAATCTCGGCTGGACCATGCGGCACGACCTGCAGACCTACGTGCTGGCGTGGACGCACTTCCGGCACACGCCGTGGCAGTGGCCGCTCGGCGCCGTGCCCGGGGTGGGCCATCCCGTGGGCACCTCGATCGGCAACACCGACGCCATCCCCGTCGTCGCGGTGGCGCTGAAGCCGTTTGAATCGCTGCTGCCCGACCCGTCCCAGTATCTGGGCGCGTGGCTGCTGCTCTGCTTCGTGCTGCAAGGCGTGTTCGGGGTGATGCTGATGCGGCTGGCTACCCCTGACTGGCGGCTGCAGCTGCTTGGCGGCGCGCTCTTCCTGCAGGTGCCGACGCTCTTCAACCGCCTGGGGCACCCGGCGCTGTGCGCGCACTGGCTGCTGCTGGCGTCGCTCTGGCTGGTGCTCGACGGCATTCGGGCATCGCGCCGCTGGCACCTCGGCGCCTGGCTGGCGCTGGCGGCGTTGGTGGCCGCGGTGCAGCCGTACCTGGCCGGCATGGTGCTGCTGCTGGCGCTCTCGGCGCTGGCCAACCGCGCCTGGCCCGTGCGGCCGGTGTGGCGCGGCCTCGCCGGGTTCGGCATGGAGGCGGGGGCGCTGGCGCTCACGATGGGCGTGGTCTTCTGGCAGTGCGGCTACTTCCTCATCGCCAATACCTCCAGCCTGCAATTTGAAGGCGTCGGCCTGCTGTCGATGAACCTGCTCGGTCCGTTCATGGGCATGGGCTACACGACGCTGCTGCCGGAGATCCCGCTGGCGGTGCCGGGCCAGTACGAAGGGCACGTCTACTTCGGGATGGGCTGGCTGGTGCTGACCGCCGTGGCGATCGCCATTCGCCTGCGCGGCGGCGTCAGGGCGCCGCGCCTCGGGCTGGGCTGGCTGGCCGTAGCGGCCTGCACCGCGATCGCGATCAGCCCGGTCGTCACGCTCGGGCCGACCATCCTGGTCGACCTCCGTGAATGGGCGCCGGCGAGTCTCGCCGTGTTCCGGTCGAGCGGACGCTTCGGCTGGGTCACGATGTACACCGCCTTCGCGATCGTCGCGACCGTGCTCGTGACGCGGCTGCCTCGCCATGCCGTCATGGCGCTCTTTGCCGGCGCGATCGTGCTGCAGAGCGTGGATATGCGCGCAGCCTACAGCGCCATCCACGCGCGCGAGCGCAATCCCGGGTGGACCGACTACGACTCCCCGATGAAGAGCGCCGCGTGGCAGGCCATCGTGCCGTCGTATCGCCACCTCGTGATGGCGCCGCCCGACATGTGCGCGGCGGTCTGGGCGCCAGTGGCCGGACCGCACCTGCCGTTTTCGCTGCTGGCCGGCAGCCACGGCGTGACCATCAACTCCGGCAACGCCGGCCGCTACGACGCCGCCTCGGTGCTGGACTACTGCGCGACGCTCGAAGGCGAGCTGCGCGCCGGCCGCGTCAGCGACGACAGCGTCTACGTGCTCAGCCCCGTCATGCGCGCGGTGCTCGGCGCCGCCACCGGCGTACCGCTCGCGTGTGGCACGCTCGACGGGTTCGACGTCTGCGTGACGGCGGCTACCGCGGCCCGCTGGCGCGACGCCCCCAGCCGCGAGGGCTTCGTGACCACGATCGTCGCGCCGGCACGGTAGCGGCGACGGGGCACCGCTCCCGCGCGGTCACGGGCGGCGCTACCGCCGGCGCGCGCGTCGCCGGCCGTGGATGGCGAGCTCCACCGCGTCGTCGGCATTCAGCACCTCGATGCCGTCGGCGCGGGCGGTGCGCACGAACTCCGCCGACACCTTGTGGATGCGCATCCGCACGAAGTCGTCTTCATCCGCCGACGCAAAGCCCAGCGTCCGCATGTCGCGGATGAAGGCCGGCGACACCTTGTGGATGCGGAAGCGCACCAGGTCGTCGGTGCCGAGTCCCCGCATGCCGGCCGCGGCCAGCGCGTCGATCTCGTCGAGCGACACGCCGTGGATCTTCATGCGCGTCAGCGCGTCGGCGTCGAGGCCGGTGTAGTTGCGGGTCTTCAGGCCCTGGATGAACTCCGGCGTCACGCCGTGGATGCGCAGCCGCACCAGGTCGTCGGCCCCGAGGCCGGTGAGCCCCGCCTGCTGGAAGGCGCGCACGGCGGCCGGCGTCACGCCGTGGATCCTGAAGCGCACGAAGTCGTCGGCGTCGAGGGCGCCGAAGCCGAGCCCGCTCAGCTCGCGGACGATCGGTCCGGTCACGCCGTGGATGCGGAAGCGCACGAGGTCGTCGAGCGGCAACGCCGCCTGTCCTGCCTGGCGCAGCTCCCGCGTGAAGGCGGTGGTGACGTCGAGCACGGCGAGTCGCATCATGCGATCGCGCGGCAGGTCGCGATAGCCGAGTTCGCCCATCGCGCGCGCGTAGGCAGCGTCGGGGGCGAAGCGGAACGAGCCGGCTCCGCGGCCGCGGTCGAACGAGCCGTCGAACGTGAAGGTGCCGGCCTCGCGCGCGAGCCGGAACTGGGCGTTGGCGACAGCGCCGTCGCGGGCCGCCTGGGGCAGGCCCGGCAGCTCGTCGTGGCGCACGCCAAAGCCCCAGCGGTCGTGGCCGTCCTGCGTGCGGAGGTTGAGCTGGAGGCGCGGGCGGCCGTCGTCGCCGCGCCACGAATTGCGGTCATCCGCGGTCCAGGTGCCGGAGACCTGGCCCGCCGCCTCCTGAGCCTGCGCGCTGGCGACCCCTGCGCCGCCGCCGGACACGACCGCCGCGCGCGTCGAGGCAACCACCGCCGTGAGTGTTGCCGCCAGCCCAACCAGCCAGATCCGTCCGCGCATGTCGATCACCTCGCCGCTTTGACGGGCCGCAGTGGTGCAATGGTTGCCACCAATGTCTTCGGGGTCTGTCACCGTCACCATTTCGTGACCGTGACAGACCCCGTTACAACTCGTGACCGTGACAGACCCCGTTACAAATCAGCCCAGGCTCTTCAGCTCCAGGTTGGGGTTCTGCTGCTGCATGTAGGTCAGGTGCCACGGCGACTCGAACAGCAGCACCGGCCGCTCGTCGCGGTCTACCGCGCGCAGCACGCCCGACGAGCGGTTCTCGAGGTCCGAGAGCGTCTTGGCGTCGGCCGTGACCCAGCGCATCGCGACGTAGGAGATCGGGTCGATCTTGCACTCGACGCCGTACTCCTGCTTGAGGCGCGCCTCGACGATGTCGAGCTGCAGCGGCCCGACCACGCCGAGGATCGGCTCGCGGCGGCCGTGCACCGGGAAGACCACCTGCATCAGGCCCTCTTCCTCGAGCTGCGATCACGCCGCTTTCGAACTGCTTCGAGCGCTGGTCGAGCAGGCGCGCGCGTCCGAAGTGTTCGGGCGGGAAGCGCGGCACCGGCGGATACTGCACGAACATCCCGGCATAGAGCGTGTCGCCGATGGCGAACTTGCCGGGGTTCGGCAGGCCGATGACGTCGCCGGGGTAGGCGCGTTCGACGGTCTCGCGTTCGCCGCCGAAGAAGCGGTAGGGACGCGTGGCACGCACGGTGTCGCCGACGCGGGCGTTGGTCGAGCGCCATGTCCTTCTCGAAGACGCCCGAGCAGATGCGCACGAACGCCACGCGGTCGCGGTGCTTGCGGTTCATGTTCGCCTGGATCTTGAACACGAACCCCGAGAAGCCCGGCGCCAGCGGCGAGATGAGGCCCTGTTCGGTCAGCCGCGGCTGCGGCGACGGCGCCAGCGTCTCGAGCGCGTGCAGCAGCGCTTCCATCCCGAAGTTGTCGAGCGCGCTGCCGAAGTAGACCGGCGTCTGCGTGCTGGCCAGGTATTCCGCGCGATCGAACGCCGTGCCGGCGCCCTTGATGAGCGAGGTGTCGTTGATGAGCGTCTCGTGCGCCTCTTTCCCGAGCAGCTCCACGAGCACCGGATCCGAAGCGTCGGTCGTGCGCACCGGCGCCCGGAAGCCGCCGCCTTTCACGTGTTCGTAGAGGCGCGTTTCCTGGGTCACCAGATCGAAGACGCCGCGGAAGCGGTCGCCGGATCCAATCGGCCAGTTCATCGGCGCCGTCTGGATGCCGAGGATGCGCTCGATCTCCTCGAGCAGCTCGAACGGATCGCGGCCCGGCAGGTCCAGCTTGTTGATGAAGGTGAGAATCGGCAGCTTGCGCAGCCGGCACACCTCGAACAGCTTGCGCGTCTGCGTCTCGATGCCCTTGGCGGCGTCGATCACCATGATCACGCTGTCGACCGCGAAGAGCGTGCGGTAGGTGTCTTCGCTGAAGTCCTGGTGGCCGGGCGTATCGAGCAGTGTCACCCGGCAGTTGCCGAGGTCGAAGTCGAGCGCCGCGGAGGTCACCGAGATGCCGCGTTCGCGCTCGACGTCCATCCAGTCGGAGACGACGTGGCGCTGGGTCTTTCGGCCGCGCACCGCGCCGGCCAGTTCGATGGCGCCGGCATAGAGCAGCAGCTTCTCGGTCAGCGTGGTCTTGCCGGCATCGGGGTGCGAGATGATCGCGAACGTGCGGCGGCGGCTGACCTCGGCGGTCAGCTTCGGATCGACCTCGGCGGCCGGGGCGACGGGCGTACTCGGGTCCACTCTACTCTCCAGCCCAGAGGGTCTTGATGGGATAGCGACGCAGCATCCGATCGGCGGAGACCAGCGTCAGTTCATGTTCGATCGCCTGGCACACCAGCATCCGGTCGAAGGGGTCCTTGTGGAGCGCCGGGAGCTTGGCCAGGTGCCCGGCCGACGCCTCGTCGATCTGGAGCGAGGCGACCCGGTAGCGCGCGCGTTCCGCCGTCGCGAAGTCCGCGGCGGGCGCCGGCAAATCGATCCGACCCAGTTGCTGCTTGACCGCGAGCTCCCAGACCGAGGCGGCGCTGAGCCAGACGGACGCGTCTTCCCCACAGATCGTCTCTCGAATCGCCTCCGGCAGCCGCTCGTCGCCGTTCACCATCCACAGGAACACCTGCGTATCGACAGCAGTCTCACGGCGAGCAGCCCGTGATGGAAGTCCCGGCGAGCACCGAGACCGACGAGGCGCACCGTGGGCAAGGCGCGACGACTGAGGGATATCGGGCCATATCCGAAGAAGGAGCAACGCCGCCCACGGTGATGCGTCGTCGGGCGAATGCCGTCGGGACTTTCACCACGGGCTGCTAAGACCGCCCCTCGAATGCGTCCAGCAGGTCGTCAGGCAACGGATCGTTGAAATCGTCGGGGACGACGAACGAGCCCTTGGCCAGCCCCCACGGCCGCGGCCCGGAATTCCCAGGCGCGATCGCGCGCAACTCGGCCACCGGCACGTTGTGACGCGTGATGGTGACGGCCTCGCCGTGCTCGACCTCGTCGAGCAGGCTCGACAGGTGCGCCTTAGCCTCGGCGACGCTGACCTTTTTCATGACCATATTGTAGTCCAATATTATGGGGCCCCTGTCGCGACCGACTGGGCGGGTTGGCGGGACGCGTGGTTCGGCGATCATTGGGCCGCGCCATGATCTCGACGCTCGCCATCGCCGGCTACCGGTCGCTCCGCGAGGTCGTCGTGCCGCTCGGCCGGCTCACCCTCATCACCGGGCCCAACGGCTCGGGCAAGTCGAGCCTCTACCGCGCGCTCCGGTTGCTGGCGGAAACCGCGCAGGGGCGGGTGGTGCCGTCGCTGGCGCAGGAAGGCGGCCTGGCGTCCACCCTGTGGGCCGGGCCGGAGCGGCCCTCGCGCGGCATGCGTTCAGGCGACGAGCCGGTGCAGGGCACGACCCGCAAGGGGCCGGTGAGCCTGCGCCTGGGCTTTGCCGGATCCGACTTCGGCTACGCCATCGACCTCGGTCTGCCACCGCCGCCGGTGGGTGCCTTCACTCACGACCCGGAGATCAAGACCGAGACGGTATGGGCAGGCGAGATGCTGCGACCGTCGGCGGTGCTGGTGGAGCGACGGGGCGGCGTGGTGCGGTCGCGGGAGGGCGGACGCGACTGGGCGCTCATCACCCACGCGCTCGCCAGCTTCGACAGCATGATGACGCACTGCGCCGACCCCAGGCAGGCGCCCGAGATGTTGATGCTGCGCGAGCAGATGCGCGGCTGGCGCTTCTACGACCAGTTCCGCACCGATGCCGCGGCGCCGGCGCGCCGGTCGCACGTTGGCACCCGCACGCCGGTGCTCGGTCACGACGGCGCGGATGTGGCGCCCGCCATCCAGACGATTGCCGAGATCGGCGATCGCGCGGCGCTCGACGCCGCGGTGGCGGATGCGTTTCCCGGCGCGCGCCTGAACGTGGTCAGCGAAGGGGGCGGCCGGTTCGGGCTCGAGATGCAGCAGCACGGGCTGCTGCGCCCGCTCCAGGCGGCCGAGCTCTCCGACGGCACGCTGCGCTACGTGCTGTGGGTGGCGGCGCTGCTCACGCCACGGCCGCCCGACGTGCTGGTGCTGAACGAACCGGAGACCAGCCTGCACCCGGACCTGCTGCCGCCGCTCGGCCGCCTCATCGCGCAGGCGTCGCAGCACGCCCAGGTCATCGTCGTGTCGCACGCTGGCGCGCTCATCGACACGCTGCGCCAGCGGCGCGACTGCTGGCCGGTGACGCTGTCGAAGACGCTGGGCGAGACGTCGGTGGAGGAGTCCACCGGCCTGTCCCGCCCGCCCTGGAAGTGGCCGTCGCCGAGGTGAGGCCGAACGAGGTCGCGTCAGTCAGGTAGAGGTTGACCGTGCGTCCCGGACGCGGGGGACCTCGTTGGCCCACGTTCGATCCCTGACAGCCGCTGCGCACCGAAAGCGGATGGGACGAGTCTGACCGCAACGCGGCCAGCGACGGGCTTCAGAATAGCCACTGGGCGACCGATCGTTAGTCGTAGACCTCGCTGCGGTGCGCGATACGGGTCACGTCAACAGCGCGCGCGTCGTCGTCGATCTCGTAGACGACGCGGTAATCCCCAATGCGAATGCGCCACTCCTTGTCGCCACCCCTGAGCTTCTTGCAGCCCGGCGGACGAGGCTCAGTCGCGAGTTGCTCCAGGCGGGGAACGATGCGGGTCACCAGCGCGCTCGGTAGTCGCTGCAGTTCCTTCTCAGCGCTCCTGGCAAGGGCAACTCGATAGTCAGCCACGCGCGAGCTTGCCGCTCTTTACGAGTCGGGCCTTGACCGCGGCCAACGGCACGCGCTTCTCGCCTCGTCGCGACCGGGAGACCAGCACATCGGCGATGTCCTCCCACAGGCTCCGATGCTTGCGTAGGTCGATTTGCACGGCGATCTTGCGCCCCTGCTCGTCGGTCACGTACTGGATGCCGTTCATCATGGTGTCTGCCTCACCGTCCACAGCCAGTCTACAGAGCCTGCCACGGCTGTCAACCGAAGGCGTCCCGCAACAACGCCCAACGCACTGTATCCACGGCTCGTGGCCACTCAACTCCCGTGTGACGGCGAAGGGTTGACCCAGCCGCTCTTGCCCGGGAATCCTGCGGCTCGAGGCTACTGCTGCCGGCCGGACGTGGCCGGTGCGCCCGGCGACAGCGTGGTCGTCTTCTCGGCCACCGACTCGACCTTGCCCCGCGAGTAGGCGACGGGGAAGTAGCGGCCGCGCGCCCACAGCTCGAAGAGGTCCCGGTAGTGCGGGCTGTCGGGATCGCCCGACTGGCCCGGCGTGTTGACGCCCACGCTGTTGTCCCAGTTTTCGGTGTCGGCCACGATCTTGAGCGAGCCGCCGCCGGTCTGGTTGTCCTGACCGCCGGTGGCGCTCACCGTCGTGCCGTCGCCGCCGCGCGGGAACGGGCCCACTTCGAGCGTCTTCTTCATCTCGGCATTCACCACATTCGAGAGCGGATGCTTGATGAGGGCGTGGTGCAGCTTCTCGTCGCCCCATTTCCAGGCGGCCATGTCGGCGCCGAAGCGCGCGGTGACATCCGCCACGCCCTGTTCGAAGGCGGACGCGACCATGGCGTCACGGCCCTTGGTGGGCTCGGCGCCGAAGCGGCCATCGGGCGCGTAGAGGAAGTCGATGACGCGCTTCATGCTGATGAGGCCGGCCGGCACCGACGCCCGCGCCGCGGCCGGAATCGAGGCCTCGCGCACGGCGGTGATGAGGCGCCGCGAGAACAGCTCGTAGACGGCGGCGGCGCTCGAGTTCTTGTCGAGCACGAAATCCCACGCCAGCACCGCGTCACGGGCCTGGGCGACGGCCGGGTTCGCCAGCGGCAGATCGCGCAGCAGCGGCACCAGTGCGCGCGCGGCCATCGACAGGTCGTCGTTCTGCAGCCGTGTCATCTCCGCCACGCTGAAGCGGCGGCCCGAGCCGATGACTTCCTCGATGCGATGGGCGCGATACGGATCCGCCCACGTGTAGTGGCGCGCCTCGGGATACGGGAAGTCGTTTGGGTAGAGGTAGTGGTTCGCGGTGGCGACGAAGCCGCGGGCCGGATTCACCTCGCTCGGCAGCGCGTTGATGGGCAGGTAGCCGTTCCATTCATAGCGGCCGTCGCCGGGCACCGGCAAGCAGCCCGCTCCACGCTCGCAGGGGCGCGATGCCGGCCGCCTGCCAGCCGATGGTGCCGGTCTTGTCCACCCACACCATGTTCTCGGAGGGCATGCGGTTGAAGGTGCAGGCCTCGACGAACTCGGCCCAGCTCTTCGCCTGATTCATCCGCAGGCTGGCGAGATACGGCGCGCCGCCCTGTTCCATCCACCCGGCGCGCAGCGCATAGGCGCGGCGATTGGCCGGATCTTCGTGCAGCACCGGTCCGTGCCGCGTGAACTTGAGCGTGGCGGTGGCGGCCGCCTGGCCCTTCACCGGAATCGACTCGGTGACGACCCGCATCGCCTCCCAGTGACCCTGATAGCGGTACTCGTTGGCGTTGGCCGGGTTGGTCTCGTAGACGTAAAGGTCTTCGGCGTCGGTCCCGAAGATGGTGAGGCCCCACGCGCCGAACTCGTTGTGGCCAATCGAGACGCCAGGCAGCACCGGCTCGCCGCCGCCGATGACGTTCCACCCCGGCGCCACCAGATGCACCCAGTAGCGCAGCGACGGCGCTTCGATGACCCGGTGCGGGTCGTTGGCCATGATCGGCATCGAGCTCTGGGTCTTCGCGCCGCTCACGATCCAGTTGTTCGAGCCGATGTTGGTGTCGAGCACCCGGCTCAGGCCGTCGCCGCTGGCGAGCACCGTCGCGACGGTGGCGCCGGAGCGGTCGTCGAGGGCGGCGCGGGCCTGGCCGCGATACGCCGGCGCGATGTCTTCGGGCCGGAAGTCGATGGTGTCGCGAAAGGCGTTGTAGGTCTTCAGCACGTCGGCCGGGAAGGTCTTCGGATCGATGAGCGGATCGAGCGTGAGCGGCGGGTCGCCGCCCTGCAGCCACAGCAGGTCCTTGAGCTTGTCGGGGCCGAGCGCCGCCAGCGCGCGCACGTGTGTGGCCTCGTTCTGCACGTTCGAGGTCAGCGCCTGATGGCGCGAGATGACCACCTCGGGCGTCCACTTGCCGGGCGTGATGCCGAGCATGCGGAACTCGATCGGCAGTGACGCCGGTGCGCGCATCGCTTCGTCGACGTAGGCGTTGACGCCACGCACGTAGGCTTCGACGATGGTCTTGCCGCGCGGATGGTAGTGGTTGAGTTCGGCGTCGAGGTTGCCGCGGAACTTGTGCAGGCGGGTGCCGATGTCGCGCGTCAACTCGCGCGGCCCGAGGATCTCGGCCACCGTGCCGGTGGCGCGGCGGCGCCAGATCTCGAACTGGAAGAGACGGTCTTTCGCCGCCAGGTAGCCCTGCGCCATGAACAGGTCGTCTTCGTTCTGCGCGTAGATGTGATTGATGCCCCAGCGATCGCGGATGACCTCGACGGGCTGGCGCAGGCCGGCCACCGCGAGGGCATCGCGCGTGCCTGGCGGCGTCTGCGCGCGGGCCGTCCCGGCCGTGGTGACGAGGGCCGCAACGGCGACCAGGGCGACGAGACGACGGGTCGTGCGCATGACGTCCTCCAGGCGGCGCGCGGTCGTCCGGGACCCCAGGCCGGGGGCAGTATACTGGCAGAAATGCGCTTTGCCCCCGAGTACGTCCGTCATGTACTCACCGACAACTTCGAGGACGCCAAGACCCATCTGCTGGCGCCCCTCATGTCCATCCACTACGCGCACCTGGTGATGCTCACCGAGCGCCACATCGTCTCGCGTGACGACGCCCGGGTGCTGCGCGCCGCGCTCGACGGCATCTCGATCGACGCGGTCGTGCAGGTGCCCTTCGACGGCACCTACGAAGACCTGTTCTTCTATCTCGAACATCTCATCGCCGTGTCAGCCGGCGATCAGGTGGCCGGACGTCTGCACACGGCCCGCAGCCGCAACGACATCGCGATGACCACCTATCGGATGTGGCAGCGCGATAGCATCGCGGCGCTGGGCCAGGCGACGCTGGCGCTCAGGTCCGCGCTGCTCGGGCTGGCGGCGCAGCACACGCACACCATCTACGGCGCGCACACCCATACTCAGCCGGCCCAGGTGATGACCGTCGCCCACTATCTGCTCGCCGTCATCGAGCAGCTGGAACGCGACGCCAAGCGCCTCGAAGCCGCCTATCGGTCGACCAACCAGAACCCGCTCGGGGCCTGCGCCATCACCGGCACCGGCTTTCCGATCGACCGCCAGCGCACCAGCGCCCTGCTCGGCTTCGACGCGCCGACCGGCAACACCTACGGCAGCATCGCCACCTTCGACTACGCGCTCGAAGGCGCGTCGGCCACCGCCGTCACGATCGTCGGGCTGGGCCGCGTCGTGCAGGACCTGCTGCTGTGGGGCACGATGGAATTCGGCTACCTGCGGCTCGCCGACGGCTTCGTGCAGTCGAGCAGCATCATGCCGCAGAAGCGCAATCCGGTGGCCCTCGAGCACGCCCGCGGCATCGGCAGCCAGGCCGTGGGCCAGGCGCAGGCCATCATCACGGCCGTGCACAACACGCCGTTTGGCGACATCAACGACACCGAAGACGACCTGCAGCCGCTCATCGCCTCGATGTACCGTGACGCCCTGCGCATGGTGTCGATCGTGGCGGCGGCGCTCAAAGACGCCCAGTTCAACGTCGAGCGGATGGAAGCGCTGGCCGGCGAGGGCGGCACGACCATCACCGAACTGGCCGACACGCTGGCGCGCGATCATGGCCTGCCGTTCGGCACCGCCCACAAGATCGCCGGGCGGGTGATTCGGGGCAAGAACGACCACCCGGCGGCGCAGATGTCGGAGCTGCTGGTGAAGGCATCCACCGACGTGCTCGGCGCGCCGATCATCTACGACGAGGCGGGCGTGGAGCGCATCCTCAGCCCGCGGCACTTCGTTGAAATCCGCAAGACCCTTGGCGGCCCGGCCCCCGAACGCACGACCGAAGCCATCGCCCAGTCGCGCGCGGCGCTGGCGGCCGACGAGGCGTGGTGGAAGGGCCGCAAGGACGCCCTCGCCCAGGCGGCCTCGCAGCTCACGAACACGGTGGCGGCCCTGTGACCGCGATGCAGCAGCAGTACGTGCGCGTCGCCGTCACCTGGGTGGTGGTGCTGATTGCGCTCTACGCCCTGCAGGAGTACTTCACGCCGTAACGGATACCCGAAGCGGCTAGCGGCTCGCGGCTAGCGGCTACGCGTCCAGATGTCACGCTACCTATGGATGTCCACAAATCGCCCGCGACGCCGGCCCCCGTCTTAGCCGCCAGCCGCTAGCCCCCAGCCGCTGATCATGCATCCGATTGATTGGGTCATCATCGCCGTCTACCTCGCCTGGATCGCGTGGGACGGCCTGCGCCTCTCGAAGAAGACCGAAGGCCTGGAAGGCTATCTGCTCGCCGGCCGCAGCCTGCCCTGGTGGGCGGTCGGTCTGTCGGTGATGGCCACGCAGCTGTCGGCCATCACGATGATCGGCACGACCGGTCAGGGCTACGCCGAGGGCATGAAGTTCCTCCAGTTCTACTTCGCGCTGCCGATCGCGATGATCGTGCTCTCGGTCACGCTGGTGCCGTTCTTCCACAACGCCCGCGTCTACACCGCCTACGAATATCTCGAGCGCCGCTTCGACGCCAAGACGCGCACCCTCACCTCGTTCCTGTTCCTGGTCTCGCGCGCCATGGCGACCGGGGTCGTCATCTCCGCGCCGGCCGTGGTGCTGTCGGTGATGCTCGGGCTGAGCGTCACGAGCACCTGCCTGCTGCTGGCGCTGCCGACCGCGTTCTACACGATGTTCGGCGGCGTGCAGGCGGTGGCCTGGACCGACGTGAAGCAGATGGTGCTCATCGTCGGCGGCCTGCTGGCGGCGGCGGTGATGCTCGTGATGGGGCTGCCCGACGGCGTCGGACTCGGCGATGCCCTGCAGCTGGCGGGCACCACCGGCCGCATGCAGACCTTCGACTTCCGCTTCGACCTGAGCGAGCGTTTTACGTTCTGGTCGGGCACCATCGCGGCGTTCTTCCTGTTCCTCTCCTACTTCGGTACCGACCAGAGCCAGGTGCAGCGTTACCTCACGGCCAAGTCGGTGGACGAAGCGCGCACGTCGCTGCTGATGAGCGCCTACTGGAAGATCCCGCTGCAGGCGCTGGTGCTGCTCGTGGGCGTGCTGATGTTCGTGTTCTATGTCTTCACGCCGCCGCCGATGCTCTTCAACTCGGCGCACGAGGCGACAGGTCAAGGCCAGCGCGCGCGCCGCCGACTACGCGGCGGTGGAACAGCGGTTCCAGACGGCGTTCGAGACGCAGCGTGACGCGGCCGCCAACCTCACGCGCGTGAACAAGGCGGGCGACGGCGCCGGGATCACCGAGTACTCGACGGCGTTCAACGCCGCCTCCGCCGACGTCAAGGCGGCGCGCACCGAGGCCGTGGCGATCGTGAAGTCGGTGTCGGGCGACGGCGAATACAACGACGTCAACTACGTGTTTCCCACCTTCGTGCTCACGCACCTGCCGGCGGGGCTCGTGGGCCTGCTGATTGCCGCCATCCTGGCCGCCGCGATGTCCACGATCTCCGCGGAACTGGCGTCGCTCTCGACCGCCACCGTCATCGACTTCTATCGCCGCTGGTGGTCGGCCGACGCCACCGACTCGCAGCTGCTGTGGGCATCGCGCCTGGCGGTGGGGTTGTGGGGCCTCTTCGCGAGCGTCGTCGCCATCTACGCCTCCGAGCTCGGCTCGCTGATTGAAGTCGTGAACCGCTTCGGTTCCTACTTCTACGGCTCGATCCTCGGCGTGTTCATCCTCGCGATCGCGTGGAAGCGCGCCAACGGGCACGGGGCCTTCATCGGGCTCATCGGCGGCATGCTGTCGGTGTGGTACGTGGCGACGCAGACCAACGTCGAGTTCCTGTGGCTCAATCTGGTGGGCGCCGTGGCGGTCTACGTCGTGGGCATCGTCGTCAGCGCCCTCACCGGCGGCAATCCCCGCGCGTCCGAGACGGCGTAGCCGTCGATGGCCAGCCGGCCCCTGCTGCTCGCGCTGATCGGCCTCATCATCGTGATGGTCGTGTCGTGGGCGCTCGGCGAGGCGCTGCGCCAGCGCAAGACCCGCAAGCGGCGCCCGAAGCGCTGACCATCCGCCCGCGCGATCCCGTCTACAGCTCGACCTGCACGCCCAGCTCCACCACGCGCTCGGGCGGCAGGTGGAAGAACCCGGTGGCGCGTCCGGCGTTCTTCGCCATCAGCACGAACAGATGTTCCCGCCAGTGCGCCATGCCCGGCGTCTTCGTCGGGATGAGCGTCTCGCGGCCGAGGAAGTAGGTGGTGTCGTCGGGGTCGATGGGCAGGCCCTCGAGCCGCGCCAGGCGCAGCGCCGCCGGCACGTCCACGTCGTCCATGAAGCCGAAATACAGCTTGACGTCGAAAATGCCGTCGCCAATCGGCGTGACGCTGACACGCTCGTCGTCGTCCACGTACGGCCACGGCATCGTCTTCACGAGCAGCGTGACCACCACCTCGTGCAGCACCTTGTTGTAGCGCAGGTTGTGGGCGAGTGCGGCCGGGGTGCCACGCGGCTGCGCGGTCATGAAGACCGCCGTGCCAGGCACGCGCACGGGTGGCTGTGCGGCCACCTGCGCGAGGAAGGCCTCGAGCGGCTCGGCCCGCGCCGCCAGCCGGTCTGCCACCACGCGCCGGCCGGTCTTCCACGTGGTCATCAGCGTGAAGATCACGCCGCCGATGACCAGCGGCAGCCAGCCGCCCTGCGCGATCTTCAGCGCGTTGGCGCCGAAGAACAGCAGGTCCACGGTGAGGAACAGGCCGGTGATGCTGAAGACCAGCGCCCGGGGCCACTTCCACCGCTCGATCGCCACGGTATGGAGCAGCAGCGCCGTGATGATCATGGTGAGCGTGACGGCGATGCCATAGGCGGCGGCGAGGCTCGACGAGGTCTTGAAGCCGATGACGATCGCCAGCGTCGCCACCATCAGCGCCCAGTTCACCTGCGGCACGTAGATCTGACCCGCTTCCGCCGACGACGTGTGGTCGATGCTCATGCGCGGCGAGTAGCCGAGCTGTACTGCCTGCTGCGTCAACGAGAAGGCGCCGGAGATGAGCGCCTGTGAGGCGATGATGGCAGCGAGGGTGGCCAGCACCACCATCGGCAGCAGCAGCCAGCCCGGCGACATCAGGAAGAAGGGATTCGCAGCCGCGGCCGGATTCGCCAGCAGCAGCGCGCCCTGGCCGAAGTAGTTCAGCACCAGTGCCGGCAGCACCAGCGCGAACCACGCCAGGCGGATCGGACGGCGGCCGAAGTGTCCCATGTCGGCGTAGAGCGCCTCGCCGCCGGTGACGACGAGGAAGACGGCGCCGAGCACGGCGACGCCGTGCAGTCCGTGCGCCTGGAAGAAGGCGACGGCATGGCGCGGGTCCACGGCCGTGAGCACAACGGGGTTGGTCGTGAGCCAGCTGATGCCGAGCGCGGCGATGATCAGGAACCAGGCGAGCATCACCGGCCCGAAGAGGCGCCCGACGCGGTCGGTGCCGTGACGTTGAATCGCGAACACGCCGATGAGGATGGCGACGGTGATCGGCACGACGTATTGTTCGAAGACCGGTGTCGCCACGTTCAGGCCTTCGATGGCGCTCAGCACGGTGATGGCCGGCGTGATCATGCCGTCGCCGTAGAGCAGCGCGGCGCCGAAGATGCCCAGCAGCACCAGCACCGGCGTGCGCCGGCGCGACGACTCGCGTGCGGGCAGGAGCGCCGGCGAGCGCCAGGATGCCGCCCTCGCCGTGGTTGTCGGCCCGCATCACGATGGCGACGTATTTGAGCGAGATGACCAGCAGCAGCGAGTAGATGATGAGCGACAGCACGCCCAGGACGTTCTCCTGGGTCGGCGGCACCGAGTGCGAGCCGAAGAAGCACTCGCGCATGGCGTAGAGCGGGCTGGTGCCGATGTCGCCGTAGACCACGCCGAGCGCCGTGAGCGACAGCGGGAGGAGTTTCTTCTCCAGAGGAGCGTGGGTCACGTCTGCGGGCCGCCTTGTCTGCCGGACAAACTCCCAGTGTGCAGCCTGCGGGCCGGCCTGTAAAGGCAGGCTGGCCCTGCCCGCGCTGGCCGTGCGACAATCCGCGCCAAACCGGGAGATGGCATGACGCGACGAGACTGGAACCTGGGAGCCTTGCTGGCCTGCGGGCTGCTGGCCGTGACCGTGGGCCTGGGCGCCCAGGCGCCGCGTGTGCACGAACTGCCGGTGACGCCGGCCAACATCCACTGGGGCTACTACGACGCCCGGGTGGCGCCGGTGCTGCGCGTCGCCTCGGGCGACCGCGTGAACGTGCAGACGATGATTGCCGGTGGACTCGGACGCCTGCGGATGCTGGGCGTCGCCGATGCCGAGTTCCCGGCCGGGATCAGGGCCGTCGAAGCGGCCATTACCGACCGCGGTCCTGGCGCCCATCCGATGACCGGACCGATCCACGTCGACGGCGCCGAGCCGGGCGACATGCTCGAAGTGCGGTTCCTGTCGATCGGCTACCTCCACACCTTCGGTCTCAATGCCTTTGCACCCGGCGGCGGCACCATCCCCGAAGAGTTTCCCTACGCCGGGCTGAAGCTGCTGCGATGGTCGGCCGGAGCGACCGCGGTGGAGTTCGGTCCAGGGATCACGTTGCCCCTGGCGCCGTTTTTCGGCTCGGTGGGCGTGGCGCCTCCGCCACAGAGCGGACGCCTCTCGAGCCGCCAGCCCGGATGGCATGCCGGCAATCTCGACAACAAGGATCTCGTGGCCGGCTCGACGCTCTACGTGCCGGTGCACGTGCCGGGCGCGCTGCTGTCGATTGGCGACGGGCACGCGATGCAGGGCCACGGCGAGGTCAGCGGCACCGCGCTCGAGACCTCGCTCACCGGCCAGATCGAGGTGCGGCTGCACAAAGGGCAGCGGCTCAAATGGCCACGCGCCGAGACGCCGACGCACTACATCAGCATGGGCCTGCACGAAGACCTCGACGAGGCCAACAAGCTCGCCGTGCGCGAGATGGTGGAGTTCCTGGTTGCGACGAAGAAGCTCTCGCGCGACGACGCCTACATGTTGTGCTCGCTGGCCGCCGACCTGCACGTGACGCAGTCGGTGGACGGCGTCAAGGGCGTGCACGCCACGCTGGCGAAGTCGCTGTTCCGCTAGCGCGGCGCATGGGAGAGGACGACGCGATGCAGCCGGCACAGCAGCCACACACGCGGCTCACCTACGACGACTTCCTGTTGTTCCCCGACGACGGGCGTCGGCACGAGCTCATCGACGGGGAGCACTACGTGACGCCGAGCCCGAATACCCGGCATCAGCGTCTGGTGCTGCGCCTGTCGGTCGCCCTTGCGGCGTACATCGAGCGTCACCCGGCATCCGGCGAGGTGTTCACCGCGCCGTTCGATGTCGTGTTCAGCCACTTCGACGTGGTCGAGCCCGACGTGCTGTTCATCGCGGCCGACCAGCAGGAGATCGTCACCGACCAGCACGTGCGCGGCGCCCCGGCGCTCGTGGTTGAAATTCTCTCGCCCGGCACGCGGCGCGTGGACGAAAAGATCAAGTACCGGCTGTTCGAACGGGCCGGCGTCCGCGACTACTGGCTCGTCGATCCGGAGCTCGACCTGGTGAAAGTCTTCCGTCGCGCCGACGACGGGACGTTTCCGCGGGTCGCCGAGCTCAGCGCCGACGCCAGCGAATTGCTGACGACGCCGCTGCTGCCGGAGTTCGTGCTGCCGCTCGACGTGTTCTTCCGCTGACCGCCGCCTCCAGCTAGCCGCTAGCCGCTAGCCCGCTAGCCGCTAGTCCTTCACCACCTTGACGTCCGCGCTCTGTCTTACCGGCGTGACGTAGGCGCTCGTCAGACTCTCGTGACCGTCGCCGCCGATGGCTGACACGCCGAACACGAAGTCGTCGATCGACACGTTCGGCAGCACGAACTCGGTGACGTTGCCCACCGCCTGACGATGCTGCCAGTCGTTGGTCCAGGTGTCGCGCCACGAGATGCGATAGCCCGCGGCGCCCGGCGACGCGTTCCATCGTAGCTGCGCGTCGTAACCCGAGGGCCCGCGCGTCAGCAGGTTCTGGCCGCGCTCGTTCACCACCGTCGGCGCTGCCGGCGCCAGCGCCAGGGCCGCCGCGGCGGCCGTGTTCACCCGCGCGTTCTGCGTCAGATACGGGAAGTCCACGCCCTCAATCGTGTCGGCCGCGGTGTGCTGCTTGGCAAAGTTCTCGTTGGCTTCGCGGAAGACCACGGCGGGGAAGCCCTGGCGGGTGAACGACGAGTGGTCGCTGCCGCGGCCGAAGCGGTCTTCACGGGCCATCAGACGGACTCTGTGCGACGGCACGTAGATCGCGGCCAGGCGCTGCACGTGACGGGCGAGCGATCGCGACATCGAGTCCTCCGGCCCCACCGAGTAGACGCGCACCGTCTCGGCGTCGACGACGCCATTGCCGCCGTGGATGTTGCCGACGATGTCGTTGTTGAAGTTCGCCTCGACCGGCACTTTGGCGGCGGCCAGCGCCTGCGCGTGTGCCGACGAGCCCACGAGTCCCTGTTCCTCGCCGGCCCAGCAGATGAAGACCAGCGTCGCCTCGAACTGCAGGCCGCTCTCGGCGAAGACGCGCGCCAGCTCCATCGTGAGCACGGTGCCGCTGCCGTCGTCGTTGGCGCCGTTGGCGTCGGCATCGTGGTTGAAGTCGGCGCTCGCCTGCGGATTCTGCCCGCCGGCGGCGTTGAGGGCCTGCTGGCCGCCGCTGCCGAGGTTCAGCGAGTCGTAGTGGCCGGTGATGTAGATGCGGCGCGGCGAGCGTCCCGGCAGCACCGCCATGACGTTGCGTAGCTCCGTCTGGCGCGTGAAGCGGCCCTGCGGCGCGATGATGTGGGTGTCGAACGTCACCTGCAGCCGCGGGCTCGAGCGCGTCAGCTCGTCGAAGATCCATTGCCGCGCTGCGCCGATGCCGCGCGTCGGCGAGGTGGTGGACGACATGCTCTCGCGGGTGCCGAAGCTGACCAGCCTGGTCGCCAGCGCGCGCAGGCGCGCTTCGGAGATGGCCGCCACCATCTGAGCGATGCGCGGATCGGCGTCGCGTGAGACGGTGACCTGCGCGGAGGTGAGGGCGGGCAGCAGCACGAGCAGGGCGAAGGCACAGGCGCGCAGGGATGTCATGGAGACGGAGTCTAGCGTGGGCAGGAGGCACGGGGCGACATGGCGGTGGTCCAAAGTGCGCAGTCGTGTGCGGCTCAACCGCTAGTCGGTCATCCGGCCGGCACCGATAACGGATGAGTAGAGAGTCACGCCAATCCTCCCAGCGCTCGCTCGACGCGCCTCGGTATGCCCCCTCGCAACCGGTCCCGTGGTTGACCTGAGGCTGCTCGTGTGCCCGCAATCCGGCTCGCGAGCCCGCGAAGACGGCCAATGAAGAAGGTGTCGCACACCCCGCTGTCGGACCTGCCGTGGCACCGCCGCCTCGAGGCACGCGTTGCCTCGGCGCTGGGACTGCTCGTGGCCGTCGCGCTCGGCGCGGTGCTCGTGGCGACGCTCGGCGTCGTGTCGTCGCAGTCGCGCGACCGGGTGGCGGCGGATCTCGACGTCGCGCAGACGGCCTTCCACCGGCTGCTCGATCTTCGCATCGCCTCGGCGGTGGACGTGGTGTCGATGGCGGTGCAGGCGCCGGCGTTCCGGGCCCGCCTGGCCGAGGCCGCGCAGTCGGGCGAGCCGACGTCGATGAGCGCCCTGGCCGAGACCCAGCGCGGGCAGCTTCAGGCGGCCTTCACGATCGTCAGCCGCGGCGACGGGACCTGGCTCGGCACCGCCGGCTGGAAGCAGGACGCGGGAGGCGTGGACGTCGTGCGCAACGCCCAGGCGACGGCGCAGCGGGGGAAAGCGACCGGCGCGCTCGTACAGGAGGGGGAGGCGCTCCACGTGGTGGTCTCGGTGCCGGTGCGCGACCGCGACACCGTGTTCGGCACCGTCACGGCCGGCTATCGCCTGACTGACGACATCGCCCGTGACCTCGCCAACCTGGCGCGCTGCGAAGTCGCCCTGGTGGTGCACGGGCGCGTCGTCGCCACCAGCCTGCGCGAGCGGCTGGGCGCACACGCCGAGACGCTGGTGCTGGCGACGATGGCCGCGCCGGGCGTGAAATCGGAGGTGCTCGACGTGGGCGGCCGCCAGTACGTGGCCGGCGTGTTCCCCCTCCAGCCGGAGCTGCCCGGCGGCGATGCCGTGCGCCTGCTGGTGCTGTCGGACTGGGCCGCCACGCAGCGCTTCGTCGACACGCTCCAGGTGCGCTTTGCCATCGCCGGCGTGGTGGCGCTGCTGTTGTCGCTCGTCGGTGGCGTCTTCCTCAGCCGTCACCTGAGCCGTCCGCTGCGCGACATCGCCACCGCCGCGACGCAGATTGCCGCCGGGAACCTGGCGCTGCAGCTGCCGGTGCGCGGCAGCGCCGAGGCCGCTACCGTGGCCCAGGCGTTCAACGCGATGAGCGTCAGCCTGAAGTCGGCGCACGAGCGGCTCGTGCACGATGCCATTCACGATCACCTCACCCAGTTGCCGAACCGGGCGCACTTCAAGGACCGGCTGGACCGGGCGCTGGCGCGGCGCGTGCGGCGCAAGGACTACCAGTTCGCGGTGCTGTTCGTGGACCTCGATCGCTTCAAGCACGTGAATGACAGCCTCGGCCACACGGCCGGCGATCGCCTGCTGGTGATGTTCGCCGAGCGCCTGGCCGCCGCCGTGCGCGCCGAAGACGTGGTGTCGCGCATGCCAGGTGCGAACACGCTGCCGGAGCCCACACTGGCGCGCTTCGGCGGCGACGAGTTCGCCGTGCTGCTCGACGGCATCCGCGAGCCGTTCGACGCGGTGCGGGTCGCCAAACGCGTGCAGCTGATGGCGTCGCAGCCGCTGCAGCTCGATGGCCAGGACGTGTTTGCCAGCGCCAGCATCGGCGTGGCGGTGGCCACCGAGGCGCACACCTCGGGCGAAGACATCATCCGCGATGCCGACCTGGCGATGTACCGGGCCAAGAACGCCGGCGCCGGCGGCTATTCGGTGTTCGACGCGGCCCTGCACGACGAAGCGGTGCGGCGACTGCGCCTCGAGACCGACCTGCGCCACGCGGTCGAGCGCCAGGAGTTCCGCGTCTGGTACCAGCCGATCGTCGCGCTCGCCGACCAGCGGGTCGTGGGGGTCGAAGCGCTGGTGCGCTGGCAGCATCCAGAGCGCGGCCTGGTCTCGCCGGGCGAGTTCTTCGACGTCGCCGAGGAAGTCGGCCTCATCACGCAGATCGACGAGTGGGTGCTGCAGGAATCCTGCCGCCAGGGGCGCGAGTGGCTCACGACCGGCGTGGTCACGCCGGCCTTCACCATCAGCGTGAACCTCTCGGCCAAGGCGTTCGCGCAGGAAACGCTCGTGCAGCGCGTGGCCGACCTGCTCAACGCCACCGGCTACCCGGCTTCGGGCCTGCGCCTCGAGATCACGGAAGGCGCCGCCATCAAGGACGCCGTGCGTGCCCGGGTGGTGCTGGCGCAACTGCGGGCGCTCGGCGTGCGCATCAGCCTCGACGACTTCGGCACCGGCTACAGCTCGCTCAGCTACCTGCAGTCGCTGCCGCTCGACGTCCTCAAGATCGATCGCTCGTTCGTGGCCGGCATCGGCACCGACAAGGACAAGGGCGAGATCGTGAAGCTCATCATCGGCCTGGCCCGCACGCTGAAGCTCGAGGTCGTGGCCGAGGGCACCGAGACGGCGACGCAGGTCGAGTACCTGCGCCTGCTCGGGTGCCCGTTCGGACAGGGGTACTTCTTCGCGAAGCCGGCCGAGCCCGCCGGCGGCCGGCCGCCCGCGGTCGCCCCGCGCGTCCGCGCCAACGCTACGGCCTGAGCGTCGGCGTCGCGGCGACCGTCATGGCGTGGGCGGCGTCGAGATGCGGTCGAGGTCGTCTTTGCCGACCAGCACGTTCCAGGCAGTGCAGCTCGTACTGCGCGATGTGCTGCTGGTAGAAGGGGTCGCCGTCGCGGATGGCATCCAGATCGCGCTGCGGGTTGTCGTCCGACACCTTCAGCAGGAAGATGCCGCCGTAGCGCGGGTCCATCGGGCCGGCCGCCACCAGGCGGCCGTCGGCCTTCAGCTGGCGCAGATACGTGCGGTGAACGGGGGTGGCGGCCTCGACTTCGTCGATCGGCCGACGATAGCGGACAATGGCGATGGCGTACATGACGCGCCGATTATCCCCGGGAGGCCGTCTAGCCGCTAGTCCCTAGCCGCTAGCCGCTATTCAATGATCCGAATCCTCGTCACCGGCGGCACCTTCGACAAGGAATACGACGAAGTGCGCGGGCGGCTGTTCTTCAAGGACACGCACGTGCAGGAGATGCTCGACAAGGGCCGCTCGCAGGTGCCGGTGTCGGTGACGACGCTGATGATGATCGACAGCCTCGACATGACCGACGCCGACCGCGCCCTGGTCGTCGAGCAGTGCCGGCAATCGGATGAGGCGCGCATCGTCGTCACCCACGGCACCGACACGATGGTCGAGACGGCGCGGGCGATTGCGGCGGCAAGCCTCGCCGGCAAGACCGTGGTGCTGACCGGCGCGATGATTCCCTACGCCTTCGGCAGCTCCGACGGGCTCTTCAACCTGGGCAGCGCCCTCAGCTTCGCGCAGGTGCTGCCGCCGGGTGTCTACGTGGCCATGAACGGCCAGTACTTCCACTGGAACCAGGTGCGGAAGAACCGCGAGACGGCGACGTTCGAACGCGTGTAGTCGCCCTTCTGCCCGGTGCGCTGGTTGGTCGTCGAAGGGCACACGTCGCACGATTGTCGCCCGAGCGTCGCCGGTTCGATATCCCCGTTGGTCAGAGTGAGGTCGATGAGGGGCCGGCTATACAGCCCGCCTCACCACCGCCACTGCTATCCGGGATTCGAACTGATATGACCATGCCTTCGCGCCGTCGCTTTCTGACCCAGGCCGCCATCTCCGGCGGCTTCCTGAGCGCCTCCGCCTTCTTTCCGCAGGCGCTGCGCGCCAGCGTGCCGCAGTTCGGCGGCACGATTCCGGGCTTCGGGCCCCTGGTGCCCACCGCCGCCGCCAACAGCCCCAACGAGGTCCTGCTCGCGTTGCCCGAAGGGTTCAAGTACAACGTGCTCATCCGTCGCAACGACCTCATGGGCGACGGGCGGCTCTTCCCGAGCAACGCCGACGGCATGGGCGCGTACGACTTCGGCTCGGCCCTCCGCCTCGTGTGCAACCATGAACGTGGCGCCGGCACACCGCTCGGCGCGCTTCCGACGATGCGAAAGCCGGCGGCGGCACGACCACGCTGACCGTCGACCCGGCGACGCGCACCCTGACGGGCTCGTTCGTGAGTTCCAGCGGCCACGTGCGGGACTGCGCCGGCGGCGTGACGCCGTGGGGGTCGTGGTTGACCTGCGAAGAGTCGAACCTCGGTCCGTCGGCGACGCTCGACCGTCAACACGGCTACATCTTCGAGGTGCCGGCTTTCGCCTCCGGCGAGACCGCCGCGCAGCCGCTCGTCAACATGGGCCTGCACTATCCGGAAGCGGCGGTGGTCGATCCGAAGACGGGCATCGTCTACATCACGTCCGACCGTGGTCCGTGCGGCCTGTTCCGCTTCGTGCCCGAGCAGTACGGCAACCTCGCGGGCCCGGGTCGCGTCGAGATGCTGGCCATCACCGGCCGGCCAGGCTACGACACGCGCAAAGGGCAGCAGACGCGCGTCAAGCTGCCGGTGAGCTGGGTCGTCATCGACGACCCGAGCAACGAGGCGGCGTACCGCGCCGACGCGCTCTACACCTACAAGCAGGGTCTCGCCAAGGGCGGGGCGACGTTCACGCGCGGCGAGGGCGCCTGGTACAGCCGGAACAGCGTGTTCTTCGCCTGCTCGAACGGCGGCGACAAGGGGCTCGGACAGATCTTCGAGCTCCACCTCGAGAACAACGACGTGCAGGAACTCGAACTGATGTTCGAAGCGACCGACGAGGCGGCCATGGGGGCGCCCGACAACATCTGCGTGTCGCCGAGCGGCAACAATCTGATCATCTGTGAAGACGGCAACGGAGCCGAGTACCTCCATCTGCTGCGCCGGCAGGGGAACCAGATCTATCAGCTGGCCAGGAACATCTATCCGGGCCAGGAGGGCAGCGAGTGGGCGGGCGCCTGCTTCAGTCCTGATGGAAAGACCCTCTTTGCCAATCTCCAGGGCGCCGGTGCGGTGTTCGCCATCTGGACCGACCGCTGGGGCACCATCGGGTAGGACCGCCGTCCTGAGTGTTGACACGGGCGCGGTGGCCGGTGGCCACTGCGCCCGTCCTCGTACGCACCCTGCTCGTGACGTGCGCCTGTGGCGGAGCGAAGAGATCGCCACCACGCACTTGCGGCATAATCGACGCCCGTATGGCCGACCGCCCCCCGATGTGCCCAGGCACGCTGCTGCTCGGCAACGCCCGGGCCTCCTCGAAGACACCGCGGGCACGATCACCACGGGCTATCGAGCGGTTGCGGGCCGATCTTCCGCCTCCGCGCGGCCTGGCGTCAGTACACGGTGATCGCCGGGCCCGAAGCCGGCGAGTTCATGGCGCAGGGCCTCGACAAGGCGCACCTGTCGCGTGAGCGCCTCTTCGGCAGCATCGCCGCGAGTTCGGCCGGGCCGACCTGGTGCTCAAGGAGATCGGCCCGAAGCACGCGCGGCTCCGGCCGCCGCTGGCGGTGTCGTATTCGCGTCAGATGGCCTCGCCGCACGTGCCGGCGATGATCGCGGCCGTGCGCCACGAGGTGCGAAGCTGGCCGCCTGGTACCCCGCTCGAGGTCGTGACCCGGGTGAAGGCGCTCGCCTTCGCCGAGTACCGCGTGCTGCTCGGCTCGCCACGGATCACGTTCCGTGACTGCCTGCTGATGACCGACTACCTGATGAACGTCGCCGCGCGGCTCTTCCCGCCGGTGGTCTTCAAGGCGCCGTGGTACCGGCGCGCGCATACCCGCACCTACGGCGCGCTGACCGAGCTGGTGCGGCATGCCGGCGCGCCGAGGGGCCCGGCGACGCTCCGCCCACCCTTGTCGACGCGCTGGCCGGCGCGCGCGATCCCGCAGGTACGCTCGCTCACCGAAGACGAGGTCGTCAGCTATGCGGCCTACGGCGTCGGCGCGAGCATCGGCTACGTAGGCCGGCTCACGTCGTTCATGCTCTACGAGATTCTGCGCGACCCCGACCTGCACGCCCAGGTCGTGGCCGAGGCCCAGGCCGCGTTTGCCCGGCCTGCACGACGCCACAGACGTGCGCCGCCTGCGGCTCCTTCGGTCGGTGTACGACGAGACGCTGCGCTTCCACTCGCTGGCCATCGGCATGGCGTTCGACGTCGCCTCGGAGTTCCGGTTCCTCGGACACCGCGTCGACCGGGCGGCTTCCTGGTGCTGTCGCCCGTCCCGTCGAGCTACGCGCCAGCGTCGTTTCCGGATCCGTATCGCTTCGATCCGGCGCGTTGCCGCGAGCCCAGGAACGAGCATCGGCGCAGGGCGCGTGCCAGCCCTTCGGCGTGGGCGATCGCACGTGCGCGGCGATGGGCCTGGTGGAGCTGATGGCCATGACGCTCGTGGCGACACTGGTCCATGAGCGCCCGCTGGCCATGCATCCGCCCACTTACCAGCTGCGCCGCACGGTGCGGCCACTGCCGTCGCCGGATCGGCATTTCCAGATGCGCGTGGCCGAGGCGGCCAGCGCCGTCGCCGGCATCGATGCCGGTCGATGCCGCAGCCCGCGAAGAAGAGGCGCTGGCCGCCTTCCCCGGCTACGACGAGCCGGCCGTGCGCGAGGCGCTCGACGGGGCCACGCGTCAGACCTTCGAGGCCGGCGCCGCGATCGTCCGCGAGGGCGATCCGGCCGACGCGTTCTATCTGCTGGAAGAGGGCAGCGTCGAGGTCACGAAGGCGGCGCCAGGTGACGCCGGTGGCGACTCTGGGCGATGGCGAGTGGTTCGGCGAAGCCGGCCTGCTGCAGCGGGCGCCCCGTAACGCCACGGTGTCGCGGCCGGGGTGGCGCCGTGACCCGCGTGGTCGCCCAGCAGGCGTTCCTGGCGATGGTGGCGGCGTCTGACCTCGTGGCGTCGGAGATCGGGCACCTGCTGCGCAAACGCGTGGCGGCCGCACGGCTGCAGCAGGTGGCGCCGCTCACGTCGGACGCAGGCGGCGCGCCTCCTTCCGGAGTTCCGACCGCGCACCTGTCGCGCCGGCGCGGCCGTCATCACCGAGGGCGAGGCGGCCGAGGAGTTCTTCATCCTGATCGCGGGGGAGGTGGTGGTCTCGCGCCGCGACGGCTCGGGCCGCGACCAGGTCGTGGCCCGGCTGGGTCCGGGCGACTACTTCGGTGAGATGGGCCTGCTGCATGCGACGCCGAGAAACGCCACGGTGTCGGCGTGGGGCGCCGGTGACGTGGAGATGCTCGTGACCGGGCGCCCCGGCTTCGAGCGTCTGCTGGCCGAGGGCGGCCCGCGCGGCGAGCTGGCCAGCGCGATGCGATCGCGAGCGGAGCGCCTCGCTGGCTAGCAGCCCGTGGTGGAAGTCCCGGCGAGCACCGAGACCGATGAGGCGCGCCATCGCGAGGCGCGACAACTGAGAATACGGCGCTGTATTTGAAGGCGGAGCAACGAAGTGAGCGGTGATGCATCATCGGTCGAATGCCGTCGGGACTTCCACCACGGGCCGCTAGACCACGACGGGCGACTACCTCCGCTCCACCTGCAGCGTGATGGACGAGGCGCGGGTGTTGCTGCGGTAGACGCGCTCAGTGGCGATCCGGAAGTCCTCCGGCCGGGTCTTCGGGATGTCGCCGAAGACCCGGCGCGGATGGCCGCGCCCGAGACGCGCTTCCGGGGCTACCGCGTCGTCGAACTGGCCAACTGGCTCGAGGAGCACCGACGCCCGGCCACGCCTCATCGCTCGCGGTACGTGCCTGCCGCGCCTGCCAGTTCCCGCATCGCGGCTATCCCCGACGCCACCGCGGCCGCCGTGTCATAGCGCCGGCCGTCGCTGCCCGCATCGACCACGCCGATGCTGCGGTACAACGCCTCGAATTCCGGCCGCGTACGAACATCTGACGCCGCCACTTCGAGCACGTGCTGCAGTTCGTGCGCGAGTACCGCCGCTGTGGGGGCGCCCGGCAGGTGGCGGAGCTCGATGCGCAGGAACCGGTAGCCGCCCGCCGCGCCGACGAAGCTCAGACGTCCGTCGTAGGCAGCGTGGCTGTCGCTGAGATCGTCCACGTAGACGATCAGGCGCAGTGCGGCGACCTGACGGAGCTGGTTGTCGAGCGTTGGCGACAGCGGCCGCGCGTCGGCAATCACCTTGGCGATCCAGCCGCGCAGCGGACGGACGGCGGCGGGAACGTTCTCCACCGGGTCGGCGCCGGCACGCACCGCCGCCACGAGCAGCAGTAGAACAATCGGGATGCGAATCATGTTGCGAGTCTCGCGTCCCGGCATGACGCCGGCCCCTCCGGGGCATGAAGTCCGGGTAAGTCTTGCTCCGGCGACCTGCCGGCAGAGCCCGTTGCCGGCTCGTCACGCGACCGTTTCGTCGTTGACATATCTGAAACGTTCGTGCGACAAGGCGTCGTGCGCCTGGTCGACCTGTCCGCGGCGTTGGTTTGCGCTGGCCTGCTGGCGGTGGCTGGAGCTCCGCTTGCGGCCGGTGGGGATGCCCCCAACCCCGTGCGCCTGCACGTCGGGCTCACCACGTCGATGACCCTGCCTGACGGCGTCCGGGCCGTGGTGATGCGGGAGGCGCGCGACATCTGGAAGGACGAAGGCGTCGAGATCGCCTGGGACGCGTTCGCGCCAGCGTCGCCAGGCATCCGGGTGCTGGTGGTGTCTGCGTCTGGTGCGTCCTCGCAAGGCGCCGGTCACCAGTGGCCGGTGGCGGAGTTGCTGCGTGACGGCCACGGCGCGCCGATTGCGGTGGCCTCGGTTTCGGCCGCGCGCCGGGTGCTCGATGCCGCCGACCTTGCAGGTGGCCCGGCCGCGCTCGTGGCCGAGCGGCTGGGCGTCGTGCTCGGCCGGGCGGTGGCGCACGAGATCGGGCACTACCTGCTGAACACCGCCGCCCACGCCCGCCATGGGCTGATGCGGGCTCGCATCGACGCGCGCGACTTCGCCGACCTGCGAGACGGCGGTTTCGGTCTCGACGACGACGCGGCGCTTTGGGCCCGGCTCGCGCTCACGCGTGAGCCCGTCGATGTCCTGCGGCTGGCGCGATTCGTCTACGCGCCGTAGACGCCGCGAGGGTCAGCGCCGCGTGCCGGCGCGTGTCCGGCTGAACGCCTCGTACTGATCGGTGGCGATGAAATCGACGCCGGCGGCAATGGCCGCGCGCCACCGCAGTGCCACCGCGTCGAGGCTCCCGACGTTGTAGCCGTCGCTCCAGCCTTGGTCGTTCGGCGGGTGGCCGTTGAGCGTGTAGAAGCGAATCCAGAGCCCGAGCGCGTGCGCGCGCGTCACCAGAGCCTCGAGGCGCCGTCGATCGGCATCGGTCCACGCGCCGGCGCGTGGCGGCCCGCCTTCCTCGACCACCGCCCACGAGTGATTGGCCCAGCGGCGATAGTTGGTCACGCCACTCGGGATGAGAAGCTCAGGCGTCGCGGCCACGGCCTTCGCCATCCGCACCTCTGGGGCATCGATGTCGGAGGCGGCCGCCGCCGGCACCGTGCCGAACAGCCGCAGCGCCGTCCCGACGGGCACGGCGTCGTGGAACATCCGCTCCTGCCCGTCACCCTGTTCGGTCAGCACCAGCAGCGGACCGGGCGACAGCGACTGCACGCCAGCGCCCGCATCCACGCGCGGCGCGGTCGTGAGCCAGCGCTGGTAGCGGCCGAGCAACGACCAGATGGCGGCGTGGTGTTCGGGTTCGTTGGTCTTGAAGTCGAGATGCAGCACGATGACCGGCCAGCTCGCCGTGGCCCGTAGTTCGAGCGCCCGTTCGAGCCGCTCGGCGACCGCTGCGAAGAAGTGCGCCTCGAGCGTCGGCTCCCGGCCGTCGAGTTCGAGATCGTGTGACACCACCGATTGTCGCCGCGTGGCGTCCCACACGACGTCCTGCTCGATCGCTACGGTGCCACGCGTCGCTGCCAGGGCCCGGGCGAGACGGTCGGCGCCGTGCCCGTCGTCGGGATAGCAGTTGTGCGCGTGCAGCCACACCTGCGGCGACCACGCGGGGCCCTTCGGCGACTGCGCGACCGGGCCGCCACCCATCACCACTGTCGCGACGACCGCCGCGAGTCCGCACCATCGGCTGCGCATCCGCGAAGAAGTATCAGCCGCGCGTGACGGGCATGCAACGATCGGCGTGCTCGCCGCCGGTGATTCGCGCCGACGTTACCTCTTGTTGCCGCCGCTGTCGCGCCCAGCCGCGACGATTACCTTCTCATAACGTTTTGTGGAGATGGTCACGATGCAGCGACTGGCAACCCTTCTGTTCCTCCTCTTCTTCGCGTGGCCGGTCGGGGCCGGCGCGCAGAGCAACGCCACCGACGGCGCCCTCGAAGGCGTGGTCCGCGATCCGAGCGGCGCCTCGGTGCCGGCGGCCCGCGTGCTCGCTCTCAACCTCAGCACCAATCAGGTCAACGAGACCACGACCGATGGCCGTGGCTACTTCCGCTTCCCGCTGCTGCAGGTAGGCGAATACCAGCTGCTCGTCAGCGCGCAGGGCTTCGCCGACTACCAGCAGACCGGCATCCGACTGAGCGTTGGCACGCAGGCGCGGGTCGAGATCCCGCTCGCCATCGGCGGCACGACAGAAACCGTGCAGGTCACGGCCGACGCCTCGATGGTACTGGCGGGTCAGGCTGCCTCGGGCGCGGTGCTGAGCGAAGAAGCCGTGCGCACGCTGCCCATCACCTCGCGCAACGTCTACAACTTCCACCTGGTCGGCCCGGGCGTGAAGGGCCTGCCGAGCACGGGCTTCGGCACCACGCAGTTCCTCGTCGGCGGCCACAACCGCATGACCTGGGCGATGGACGGCATCGACAACTCGCAGCGCCGCACCAACCGCCAGATCCGTCTGGTTATCAGCACCCCCGAGAACGTCGAGGAGATGCAGGTGCTCTCCGGCGCCTACTCGGCGGAGTTCGGACGCGCGGCCGGCGGCGTCATCAACGTCATCAGCCGGTCGGGCACCAACGCCTATCGCGGCGGCGCGATGTCGCTGTTCCGCCCGAATCAGTGGGCGGCACGTCCGCCGCTGGCGGCCGTGAAGCCGCAGCAGGAGTGGTGGATGGTGCAGGGCAACGTCGGGGGCCCGCTGAAGCGCGACCGCGTGTTCTTCTTCGCCAACTACGAGTACAACCCGCTCAAGCTGCCGCAGCCGGTCACCATCAACCCGGCCGCCGCGGCCGCCATCGGCATTCCTGCGTCGGACCTCGGCAACTCGCCCTTCGGCGAGACCTTCCACACGCCGAGTCTCAAGGTGAACTTCCGCGCCAACGACGCCAACAGCGGCTTCCTGCGCTACACCCGCTTCACCAACGATCAGCCGGGCGGCGGTGGCGGCCTCACGACGCCCAGCCGCAGTGTCTCGTTCAAGGACCGCATGAACGGCGTCGGCGCGCAGTTGGCGACCACCTTCGGCGCCGGCCTGCTCAACGAGCTGCGCTTCGGCTTCAACCGCCGCGCCGAGGAACGCGCGCCCTACGGCGAAGCGACGCCGAACGGCGCCAACATCTCGATCAACAACGTCGCCAACTTCGGCGTGAATCCGACGGCCGGCTCGGCCAGTGTCGAGGCCAGCCTGCAGTTCATCGACAACCTGACGTGGACCAGGGGCCGCCATTCGCTCAAGACCGGCATCGACTACCAGACGACCGGGTTCGACGTCACCAACGCACTGGCCCGCAACTTCACGTTCGCCGGCCTGGCCGCCGCCGGCGGCCGCGCCGCCGTCACGCCGCTCGACCAGTACCTCAACACCGTGGCCGGCCGCATCGACCCGGCCACCGGCCGCGCCTTCACCTACACCCAGCTGCAGCAGGAACTCGGCGACCCCACGCTGAAGTTGCGTTTCCACTATCTCAACCTGTTCCTGCAGGACGAAATCCGCCTCCGCGACAACCTGACGCTGAGCGCCGGCGTGCGCTATGAATTGCAGAAATACCCGCTGCTCGACGCCGAGGCGCCGTATGCGCTGTCGCGCGAAGTGGTGGACGACACCAACAACATCGCACCGCGCCTGGGAGTCACCTGGCGTCCGCTCGGCAGCCAGCGGACGTCGGTGCGGGCCGGCTACGGCCTGTTCTACGACACCACCAGCCTGGGTCTCATCGTCAACGCCGCCCAGATCAACGGCCGCCGTATCCTCAGCTACGTCGTGCCCGGCACCGATGCCCGGGCGCCGCAGTTCCCGAACCTGCTGGCGACGGCCGATGCCGCCTTCACCACGCCGCCGAGCATCACCGTGTTTCCCGACAACTTCGAGACGATGTTCGCGCATCAGGCCAACGTGACCGTGGAGCGCCAGCTCACCGACCATCTGCTGATGGCGGTCAACTACAGCTACTGGGGCCACCGCGATACGCCGTATTCGCGCGACATCAATCTCGGGCCGGTGGTGAGCACGCTCGCCGATGGCCGTCCGGTGTTCACGGGCTCGGCGAACCGGCCGAATCCGGCGTTTCGCGCCATCAACCTCGTGGAGAGCCAGGGACGCAGCAGCTACCACAGCCTCGACCTCACGGTGCGCCAGCGTCTGGCCGCCGGCGTCCAGCTCAGCGGCTCCTACAGCTACTCGAAGGCGAAGAGCATCGGCGACATGGAAGGCGGCGCGCTGGCCGACTCGACCGACCCCGAGCGCGACTGGGGCCCGAGCCCGGGCGACCTGCGCCACAACGTGAGCGCGCAGGCGTCATTTGCCCCCGAGATCGACCGCGGACCGCTCCGGTGGCTCACCGGCACCCAGCTGTCGACGTTGGTCTTCTACAACAGCGGCTTCCCGATCAACGCCACCGCGGGCACCGACCTCAACAACGACCTCGTGCTCAACGACCGCGTGCTGTTCCGCGGCCGCAATGCCTTCACCGGACCTGACTACTTCCAGGTGGATCTGCGCCTTTCGCGCCGCTTCCGTTTCTCGGACGCCGCCTCGGTCGAGCTGATGGTGGAGTCGGAGAACCTGCTGAACCGGCTGAACGCCTCCTGCAGCATCGCCGGCTGCACCGGCGCGGTCGTGAGCCGCGACGGCGCTGCCGACTTCGGCCGCATCACCGGGACGCGGCCCGGACGTTACGTGCAGTTCGGCGCGCGGGTGCTGTTCTAATGGCGGCGCGTGGGGTATCGGCCCGACGGAACGTCGTGTGGCTGCTCGCCCTGGCCGCGCTGGTCCTGAGCACGGCGGGTGGCAATGCCTGGGGCGTACGCGCGCACACGTGGATCAACCGCGTGGCCGTGCGGGCGCTGCCCGACGACGGTCCGGTGTTCCTCAAGGCGCACGAAGACTGGATCGCCTACTTGTCGGTGATCCCTGACGCGTGGCGCCGGCCGTCCGAGCCGTTCCTGAAGATGCTCGAAGACCCGAACCACGGCTGGTTCAAGGAACAGTTCGCGTTCATGACCGAGATTCCGCGGTCGCGCTACGAGTTCGTGCTGAAGCTCTACGACGAGCAGCGCAGGCTGGCGGCGGCGGGCGACCCGGCGGCGACGCTCACCAACGTCCGCTGGACCGGCACCATGGCCTACGCGGCGGTGGAAGGCTACGAGCGGATGGTCACTGGCATGCGCACCTACCGCGCGCTGCAACAGCGCCGGGAAGAGACGCGCTTCGCGGAACTCGAGATCGCCTACGCGATGGGGTGGACGGGACACTACACCGGCGACGGCGCGCAGCCGCTGCACGACACCGTGCATCACGACGGCTGGCAGGGCGCGAACCCGCAGGGCTTCACCACGAACCCGCGCGTGCACGGCGTGTTCGAGACGCAGTTCGTCGACCTGATGAAGCTCGAGGGCGGCGATATCCAGCCGAAGGTCGGTCCGGCCCGCGTTCTGGCGGATCCGTTCGCGGCCATCGTGGAACATCTCGATGAGGCCGGCCGGCACACCGAGCAGGTCTACCGGCTCGAGAAGGCCGGCGCCTTTACCGACCCGGCGCATGTCGAGGCGCGGGCGCTCGTCATCCAGCAGACCGCGCGCGGCGCGGCGCTGCTGCGCGACCTCGCTTACACGGCCTGGATTCGCAGCGGCCAGCCACCGACCAACGACCCTGGCGGCAATCCGATCGTGCCGGCGCATCCGCGCTACAACCCGGCCACCGGCAGCGCGCCGGCGCACGTGGCACCGGCCCCGCCGACGTCTTCGAAGCCGCCCGCCGCGCCCGCCACGGGCGAAGGTGCCGGCTGGCAGCCGATCGCGTTTTCTGACGCGGTGGTCGGGAAGAACTTCTACCTCTTCGACGCGCTCGGCCGTACCCCGGCCGTGCGCGCGAAGGTGGAGCAGGCGCCCTCGCTGAAGGCGCTCCGCGACGCCCGCGTGCAGGCACTGGGCGCGGCAACCGGGGCGTGCCGCACCGATAGTGCGTGCCTGGCCGCGGCGCTCTCCTGGAGCGCGGCTGACGTCCAGACCGCCGAGCGGGCGCTCATGGCCCTGGTCGACAACGACGCCGAGGTGCGCGCCTTCGTGGCGCGCGACCTCCGGCCCTCGGGGATGTTCCAGGCGCAGGCCGCCGCCACCGACGCCGCCCTGGTCGGTGCGGCGTGGCGTGAGGCGGCGGCCGGCCTCAATCGCATCATCGACGTCTACGGCCGCGGCACCGCCCCGCGTTACCCGAAGATCGACGCCGTGTCCTACGACCCGGCGTCGGACTCGTACCGCCGGCTGCTCGCCATCATGGCCACGGTGATGCACGACCAGCGCGACGGCCTGACCACGTTCTACGCACCGGCGCTCGGCTTCGCCCGGCGTCTGCTCGACGCCAACCGTCGCGATGAAGCCGGACGCTTCGAGCCGCTGCACACCGGCGAGAACGCCGCGGCCCTCCGGCGGGTGACGAGTGTGCGCTGGGCCGACCATCCCTACACGGCGATCCTGGTGCCCGGCGCCGGCGCCGAGCGGGACGACGTCGCGCTCTCCCCGTGGGCGAAGCTGCGCCTCGAACTGGCCGTGGCACGCTTCAAAGCCGGGCGTGCCCCGTTCATCATCGTGTCGGGCGGCTACGTGCACCCGAACCAGACGCCGTTCAACGAAGCGCTCGAGATGAAACGCGCGCTGGTGCGCGACTTCGGCGTGCCGCCGGAGGCCGTGATCATCGAGCCGCACGCGCGACACACCACCACCAATCTTCGCAACGCCGCCCGGCTCGCCCTCCGCTACGGGTTTCCGCCCGATGCGCCGCTCCTCATCACGAGCGACGACGGCCAGAGCGCCTACATCAGCGGCACCGAGTTCCGCGATCGCTGCCTGCGCGAGATGGGGCACCTGCCCGGCACGCTCGGCACCCGCCTGTCGCCGTTCGACCAGGAGTTCACGCCGTCGGCGCGGGCCCTGCACGCGGATGCGAGCGATCCGCTCGACCCGTAGCGCGGCCACCGGTTGGCACGACCGGGCTCCGTGTCACAGAAGGTTTGCGCCGCCGTCGCCTCGCCGTCGAGGCTGATTCGTACGCTACCGGAACCATGCGTATGCTTCGAATCTTACTGACCGTACTCGCGCTCTTCACGTTGCCAGGCGTTGCCGCCGCGCAGATCGACCGCGCCACCCTCACCGGAGTCGTTCGCGACCCGTCGGGGGCCGTCGTGCCCGGGGCGACGATCGCCATCACCAACGACGCCACGGGCATCCGCCGCGTGACCACGACCAGCGCCGACGGCGGCTTCCTCGTCGTCGACCTTGCGCCAGGCGAATACCTGGTCGAGACCTCGGCCCCCGGCTTCCAGACCTACGCCCAGCTCGTGCAGCTCTCGACCGGTCAGCGGGGGCGCCTCGACGTGTCGCTCGCCACCGGCGGCGTGAACGAGACGGTGCAGGTGCAGGCGGCCGCGCCGCTGCTCGAAACGCAGGCGGCGGCGCTCGGCACGGTCGTGAGTCGCACCGAAATCGCCAACCTGCCGCTCGCCATCCGCAACTGGGACGACCTGCTCTTCACCATCCCTGGGGTGCAGGGCGACCGCTATACCGAGCAGACCGGCACCACCAACGCCGGCCGCACCGGCGGCGTGAGCATCCACGGCAACCGCTCGCTGCAGAACAACTTTCTGCTCGACGGCGTTGACAACAACTCGATCTCGACCAACGTGCAGGAACTCAGCACCCAGGTGTCGCGTCCGTCCATTGATGCCATCGACGAATTCAAGGTGGTGACGAGCCCCTTCGCCGCCGAATACGGCCGGGCGCCTGGTGGCGCCATCGTCGTGACGACCAAGTCGGGCACCAACCGCATCTTCGGCACCGCCTACGACTACTTCCGCGACGAACGCTTCGACCAGCGCACGTTCTTCGCGAAGCGGCAGAATCTCGACAAGCCGGCCAACGACCAGAATCAGTTCGGCGTCAATCTGGGCGGCCCGATTCTACGCAACAAGGCCTTCTTCTTCGGCGACTTCGAGGCGACCCGGATCACCCAGGGCGTGCTGCGCACCGGCGCCGTGGCCACCGCCGACCAGCGTAACGGCGTCTTCTCGAGCGCCATTCGTGATCCGCTGACCGGGCTGCCGTTCCCGAACAACACCATCCCGGCCAACCGCATCGACCCGGTGGCGCGCGCGATCATGGGCCTGGTGCCGCTGCCGAACGCCAGCGGCAACAACAACTTCATCCGTCAGCCGAACGTCGAAGACAACGGCGAACGGTATCTGTTCCGCAGCGACGTCAAGCCCGGCGCCAACGACAACCTGTTCGTGCGCTACATCTTCGCCGACCGCACCCGCTTCGTCCCCGGCTTCTTCGGCGGCGTCGTCGACGGCACCTCCACCTCGGCCTGGGGCCGCAACTTCCTCAAGTCGCACAGCACCGTCGCCGGCTGGACCAAGGTGTTTGGCTCCTCGCTCGTGAACGAGGCCCGGGTGTCGTGGGCGCGCGGTATCTCCGACGGCCAGCAGGATCCGTTCGGCCAGGCCGGACCGGTGGTGCCGGGCGTGCCGAACGACCCGGTCGTCGCCGGCGGCGTCATCGGCATCGACATCGCCGGGCACCTGCGCATCGGCTCGCCGAACTTCATGCCCAAGTACCAGCACACCGACCAGGTGCAGTACCCTCGACACGCTGTCGTGGCTGCGCGGCCGGCACCAGGTGAAGGTCGGCGTCGACATCATGGCGCCGATGAACAACGAGTTCGTGGACATCCCGTCGACGCGCGGCAACCTGCAGTTCAGCGGCCAGTACACCGGCAACGCCATCGCCGACTTCATGCTCGGCTGGGCTCGCACGGCCGAACTCTCGAACGTGCACGTGGTGAACCAGCGCCGCTTCTCGACTGCGTTCTTCGTGCAGGACGACTGGCGCGTCACCGAGAAGCTGACCTTGAACCTGGGCCTGCGCTACGACTTCATGACGCCGTCGTATGAGAAGGACAACCAGCAGGCGAACTTCGACCCGGCGACCGGCTCGCTGGTCTACGCGACGGACGGTTCGCTCGAAGATCGCGCGCTGGTGAAGCCCGACCGCAACAACTTCGCGCCCCGCATCGGCGTCGTCTTCGCGCTCGACGACAAGACGGTGCTGCGCGGCGGCTACGGCATGTTCTACAACCCGATCGACCGCATCGGATCGGAAGACCAGGTGGCGCTCAACC
The DNA here is from genome assembly GCA_963779175.1 of uncultured Acidobacteriota bacterium. Taxonomy (GTDB): domain Bacteria; phylum Acidobacteriota; class Vicinamibacteria; order Vicinamibacterales; family UBA2999; genus CADEFD01. Next base: position 612,403 of record CAVZXA010000009.1, on the reverse strand, counting down.
CGCCCGGCCTGCGCAACATCAACCAGCAGACGACCTCGACGACCGCGCCGGTGCTGGTGATGAGTGAAGGCTTCCCGGCCAACTATCTGGATCCGGGGAACATCGTGCTCAGTCGCCTGCTGGTCCGCGCCGCCAATCCCGACGGCACCAACGCCCGGTATCAGCAGTTTGCGGCCGGCATCGAGCGCCAGATCGGCGGCGACTTCGTCGCCTCGGTGGACGTCATCGGCAACAGCGGCCGCAACATCGCCGTGCTGCGCAATCTCAACCAGCCGGCCAACGGCAACGGCGCCCGTCCGTATCCGAACTTCTCGCACATCCAGTGGCGCGACCCGATCGGCGAGTCGAGCTACAAGGGCATCGACGTGTCGGTCGAGAAGCGCCTGTCGAAGGGCTACAGCTTCCGGGTCGCCTACACCCTCGGCGACGCGCAGGATCAGGCGCCCGAGCATCTGGCCGCCACCTCCGGCCGCCAGCAGGACACCAACGACATCGAAGCGTGGAAGGGTCCGGCCGACTTCGACATCCGCCATCGCTTCGTCACCAACTTCGTCGTGCAGCCGCCGATTGGCGATGGCCGCGCGGTGAACCTGGGCCGGGTCGGCAATGCGGTGCTCGGCGGCTGGACGGTGGCCGGCATCTACACCGCGCGCACCGGGCGCCCGTTCACGGTGACCCAGGGCGGGCTCGAAGGCGCGACCTGGATGCCGAACGTGGTCGGTGACCCGTCGGGCGAGGAGACGGTGGACAGCTGGTTCAACGCCGCTGCCTACCAGCGCGTCGCGGCCGGCACCTTCGGCAACAACACGCGCAACAGCCTGCGCGGACCCGGCTACGTGACCTTCGACATGAGCGTCCAGCGCCGCGTCGCCTTCACCAACCGGATCGCCGCGACCCTGCGGTGGGACGTGTTCAACCTGTTCGACCGGGCCAACTTCGGCAACCCGAACACCGACATCACGGGTGCCAACGTCGGCACCATCTCGTCGCTGGCGGGTGACCCGCGCGCGATGCAGTTCTCGGTCCGTCTGCACTTCTAGCGACAGGCCCGGCGTCGGTGCCCGCGTATGTCGGGTACCGGCGCCGCTCCGAATGAACCAGTTCGTGACGCCCCGTCTGGCCGCTGTTGTGGCGGCCGTCACTCTCGCCGTCTCGTCCGCTGGCCGGGCGCCTGGCGCCGCCGGGCTCGACGCCCAGGCGCCGGCCGGCGAGCCCAGGCTGCTCACCTTCACGCGGACGCTGACCGACGGCGACTACGAGCGGCTGATCGAGCAGCCGTTCGAGGTGCCGCCGGGCACGCGGCGGGTCGAGGTCAGCTATCGCGTCTCGGGAAGCGACGCCCGCACCGTCGTGGACCTGGGCCTTCGCGGACCATCGGGTCTTCGGGGCTGGAGTGGTGGCGCGCGTTCGACCATCTGGGTCTCGGCCCTCGGGGCCAGCCAGGGCTATCTGCCCGGCGCGATCGAGCCCGGCGCGTGGGCGGTGCTGCTTGGCGTGCCGAACATCCGTCAGGGTCGCATCGATACCCTGAACATCGACGTGCGTCTCTTCGACGCCGACCTGCCCGAGGGCGGCGCGATCGCGGGTCGCACGCCTGGGTGGTTCGTGGGCGATCTGCACGCGCACACCGGCCACAGCGACGGACGGGCGCGGTCGCGGCGCGGCCGCCCGGTGGGCACGCCGCCGCATCGGCTGGCGGACGCCGCCGTCGCCGCCGGTCTCGATTTCATCGCCGTGACCGATCACAACACCGCCAGTCACTGGCTCGACCTCGATCGGCTGCAGCCCTTCTACGATGACCTGCTGCTGCTGCGCGGACGCGAAGTGACGACCTATCGCGGGCACGCCAACACCGTGGGCGAGCGGACGTTCGCTGAGTTCCGCCTTGCGTCGCCCGACGCCTCCCCGGCGGCGCTGCTGGCGCCGATCGCCGCGGCCGGCGCGTTTGTCTCGATCAACCATCCCGCCCTCCCGGATGGCGAGGCCTGCATGGGCTGCGGCTGGAACGACACCGGTGCCGAGGTCATGCGATCCGTTCATGGCGTCGAGGTGGTGAACGGCGACACCGCTACGGGACCGCTGTCGGGGTGGGCGTTCTGGGCGCGGATGCTGTCGGCAGGGCACCGCCTGACGGCCGTGGGGGGCAGCGACGAACACACGGTGGACGACGATGCCGACCGTCACCTCGGCCGGCCGGCCACGGTGGTGTGGGCGAGCGCGCTATCGGAGTCGGCGATCGTGGCTGGCTTGAAGTCGGGTCGTGCCTACGTGCGCGTGCGTGGCCCTGCGGGCCCGGTGCTGGTCGGGTTCCACGCCGAGCAGCCGGGGCGACGATACGAGATGGGTGAGGCCATGCCGCCGTCGGCAGCGACGCGACTGGTCGCGCAGGTGCAGGGGGCCGACGGCCAGACGCTGCAGTGGATCGTTGACGGCGGGATGGTGGCCCAGGCCACACTGGGAACCGGCCCGGTCACGCTCGACGGCCCGGCGACGAGCTCAGCCCGGTGGATCGCCATCGTGGTCCGCGACGCGCGCGGACCGACAGTGATGTCGAACGCGATCTACGTCGCCCGCCCCTGAAAGAGCAGGGCCGTGGTCCGCCCGACCACGGCCCCGAACGGAGGTGGAGCGGTCAGTCGCGCCAGGGCGCGCACGCGCTCGGCGTCAGCGAGAACAGCGTCCGGGCCGTGACGGCGGTGTCGGGGTTGTCGCTGAACACGCCGTCCGCGCCGAGGCAGTAGTACTGCAGGTATTCCTGCACCGGGTCGTCGCCGTAGTCCGAGAGCAGGTAGCGGGCCTCGTTGCGCCAGGTGTAGGCGTGGACGAACAGCCCGGCCTCGTGGGCATCGCGCACGAGCGAGGTCGGTCCGGTGGCCACGCGGTCGGCATCGTTCGAGACCCCGTCGCCGTTGACGTCGTCGGCCACGAGGTCGCCGTTGGCGTCGGTCCCGCGGGCGCCGATGATGTAGCGCTTCCACGGGCCGAGGCCATCAGCGTAGACCGCAATCTCCGCCAGGCCGGCCGGCGTCACCAGGTCGGCGTAGGTGCGGGGGTCGCCGGCCGCTACGAAGTCGTACGGCCCGTACCCGGTCGAGTCGATCGAGCCGTCGAGCCGCACGTCGTTGGCGTCGATGAGCTGCACCAGACGCACCGATGTCAGACGATTCAGCTGCTTGAGGTTGGCGACCTCGAACGACTGGATGAACACCGGCGCGCTGCGCCGATTCCAGCCGTAACGCGAGAGCACGTCGAGGAGCCGGCGTTCGAGCGCGAGTCCGACTGACTGGTGGTAGGTCGGGTGCTTGGTCTCGGGGTAAACGCCGACCTCGCGCCCCTTGGAGCGTCGCGCCGACTGCGCCAGCGCGATCACTTCCGCAAACGTCGGGACGCGGTAGACGCCGTTGTACTGCTGCGGCCGGAAGGCCAGGCGCTGGACGGCGCGAAGCGTCTTGATTTCCGCCAGGGTGAAGTCGTCGGCGAACCAGCCGGTGGTCGTGATGCCATCGATCGTCTTGGTCGTCCGGCGCGCGGCGAACTCGGGATGTTGCGCGACATCGGTCGTGTCGGTGATGTCCACCTCGTGGCGGGCCACCAGCACGCCGTCTTTCGTCGCGACGAGATCAGGTTCGATGTAGTCGGCGCCCTGCTCGATTGCGAGCGCGTAGGAGGCCAGGGTGTGTTCCGGCAGATAGCCGGTGGCGCCACGGTGGCCAAGAACGAGCGGTGACGGCTCGCGGCGCCGGTCGTCCCGACCGTCGCGGCGGTCGTCGGCGGATACGAGCGTCGCGGCGACGGCGACGATGGCCATCGCCGTCAAGATTGCAGTTCGCGTCATCGGGTGACTCCTCACGGAACGCGGCGGCGCCGGAACGGCGTTTCGCGTGTGTGGATGCTAGGGACCCGATGTGTCCCGGCTGTGATCGCCGCGCTTCGGAACGGCGACACGTTCACGACGTCGGCGTATCCGCCGCGGACGATGCCCGGCCGATACAGCACCGTCACCCCGTTGCCACGGCGGCACGCCACGATAGGCACGCCATGCTGCCGTCCCGCCGTGCCTTCCTCGTCCGCGCCGCACTCGGTGGCGCCGCGATCACCCTGCCGCTGGATGCCCTCCGTGCCGCCGTACGCCGCGAGGGCACTACGCGGGAGACGCCGGCCTACGGGCCGCTCCGTCCGGTGCGGGACGAGACCACGGGACTGCCGCTTCTCCAGTTGCCTGAAGGCTTCCGCTACGCGTCGTTCGCCTGGACCGGGGATCCGCTCGAAGGCGGCGGCGTGACGCCCTCGGCGCACGACGGAATGGCTGCGTTTGCAGGCCCTGACGGCCTCGTGCATCTCGTGCGCAATCACGAGATCGACCCTGGTCCGGCCTTCGCCCCCGCGCGCGCTTATGACGCCGGTTGCGGTGGCGGCACGACGACGGTGGCGTTCAACCCGTCCACCGGCCGCGCCGAACGCAGCTGGGCGAGTCTCTCGGGTACCCTCCGCAACTGCGCTGGCGGGCCGACGCCGTGGGGTTCATGGCTGACGTGTGAGGAGACTGTGCTGGGCCCCGAGGACGGTCGCGGGCTCGCCGAGCGTCACGGCTACGTGTTCGAGGTGCCGCTCACCGGCGAGCCCACTCGACAGCCGCTCAAGGACATGGGGCGATTCGTGCACGAAGCGGTGGCCGTCGATCCGGAGACCGGGATCGTCTACGAAACCGAGGATGCAAACCGCGCCGGCCTCTACAGGTTCGTGCCACACACCCCCGGTCTTCTCACCGCTGGCCGGTTGCAGATGCTCGCCGTGCGCGGGCGGCCCCGCGCCGACCTGCGCACCGGCCAGATGAACCGCGTGCCCATGGACGTGTACTGGGTGGACATCAAGGTGCCGGACGTGGCGAGGCCAGGCAGCGGCGGGCCAACGGTGTTCGAGCAGGGCAGGCAGGCCGGCGGCGCGATGTTCGCCCGCCTCGAGGGCGCGTGGTATGCCGACGGGCGCATCTACGTCACGAGCACGAGCGGCGGCAACGCCAGGATGGGTCAGGTGTGGGAACTCGTCACCGGGGCCGACCAGTTGAGCCTGGTCTACGAGTCGCCGGGGATGCACGAGCTGAACATGCCCGACAACCTCACCGTGAGCCCGCGCGGCGGGCTCGTGCTCTGCGAGGATGGCACCGCGAATCCGTGTGTCCACACCTTGACACGCGACGGCCACATCGTGCGATTTGCGCGAAACAACGTGGTGCTGGCCGGTGAGCGCTCCGGCTTGAGCGGCGACTTCCGCGCCAGCGAGTTCGCTGGGGCCACCTTCAGTCCGGACGGCCGGTGGCTGTTCCTCAACATCCAGAACCCAGGAATCTCGCTGGCGATCACCGGGCCGTGGGAGCGCGGCCCGATTCGAGGTCCAGGCCTCCGCAGGGAACGGTCGTGCGCAGTCAGTTCGTCCTCGCATCCTTGGCCGGCATCGCCCTGGCGGTCCTCGCCGGTCAGTTCGTGGAACACGCCGGGAGCGCCTCGGCGCAGGAGGCGTCGGCGCCACGCGTCGTCCTGGTCACGCTCGACGGCGCTCGCGCCGAAGAGCTCTTCGGCGGCCTCGACGTTGCCGTGCTGCGCTCGACGCTCGGCGCGAACGAGGCCGTTGACGCGCAGCCGGTCTACCGCCGCTTCTGGGCTCCGACGCCGGAAGAACGCCGCGCGAAGTTGCTGCCGTTCTTCTGGAACGTCCTGATGCGGAGGCATGGGTCGGTGGCTGGTAACCGGGCCCTCGGAAGCCGTGTGGAACTCACCAACCAGCGCCGCTTCTCCTATCCCGGATACGCGGAGATGGTGCTGGGCCGGCCGCTCGACGCCGAGATCACCAGCAACGATCTGGTGCCGGCGCCACGTGAGACCGCACTCGAGTTCGCGCGGCGGCAGCTCGGGCTGACCCGCGAGCAGGTCGCGCTCTTCGCCTCTTGGGACGTCTTCAATGGCATCGGCGAGCGGGTGCCCGGCAGTCTCACCATCAACGCCGGCTACGAAACGCTGACCGCGCCTCGAGGGTCGGCGGCTGCAGCACTGAGTACGGCGCAGTTCGAGACGCCCAGCCCCTGGAACTCGGTGCGCCACGACTACTATACCTTCCGCCTGGCGATGGACCACCTGGCCCGCCACCGCCCGCGGCTCCTCTATCTGGCGCTCGGTGAAACCGACGACTGGGCGCACGACGGGCGCTACGATCGAGTGCTGGAGACATATGCGCGCACTGACGCCTGGCTGGCCGAGCTCTGGCAGTGGCTGCAGTCGCAGCCCGATTACGCCGGCCGGACACACCTGCTCATCTCGACCGACCACGGACGCGGGCATCTACCGGCAGACTGGAAGGACCACGGCGACTCCGTGGATGGCGCCGAGGTCACGTGGATGGCGTTCGCGTCGCCGTTGATGCCGCGACGCGGCGAGTGGCGCGACCACGTCCCGCTTCGGAACGCCCAGGTCGCCGCGACGCTGCTCGCCTGGTTGGGGCTCGAACCACGTGACTTTGCGCCTGAAGCCGCACCTGCAGTGCGCTGACGTACCGACGTCGCCGTCTTGTGACCCTGGCGAGTACGAGACGAGACGGCACCGACACACCCGCATGGCCCAATGAACCCGGTCGCGATACGACCGAATTCAGGAGGCGAGATGCAGGCACGAGTGAGATGGACCGTGATGGCGATGGCGATGCTGGTGTACCCGGCCCTCACGCACGGACAGGGACAGGCGATTGACGGCATCATCGAAGGCGTGGTGCGGGCAGCCGCAGGCGGCGCCGCGGGCGCCGGCGCGCCGATTGCCGGCGCCACGGTGCGCGCCTTCAATGCCGGCACCGGCTACGAGCGCTCGGTGACCAGCGGTGCCGATGGCCGCTACGGCATGCCGTTGATGCCACCGGGCGAATACGTGGTCTTCGTCGAAGCGCCGAACCTGGCGGCCATGAATCGCACCGGCCTGATGCTGCGCGCCGGGCACGTGTTGACCATCGAGTTCGAGATGTCGGCCACCGCCTTCACCGAATCGGTGCAGGTGACCGCGGCGCAGCCCACCGTGGAAGTCGGCCGCACAGTGCAGTCGAACACCTACGACGAGCGCATCGTGCGGGCGGTGCCGACCATCGGCCGCAGCATCCTCGACTTCTTCGTGCTGCAGCCGGGCGTCAACGCCCCGCCGATTTCGAGCGGCGGCTCCGGTACCGGCACGCCCAGCACCGTCTACGGCGGGCTCGGGCTGCGGCAGATGAACGTGGACGGCGTCTCGAACAACCTGCAGGGTGGCGCCAGAAACCTCGTCATCAGCCAGGAGGCGGTGCAGGAGTTCCAGACCGTCACCAACTTCTCGGCCGAGTTCGGCCGCGTCGGCGGCGGCATCCAGAACGCGTTCACGCGCTCCGGCAGCAACGCCCTGCGAGGGTCGGCCTATCTCTTCACGCGTCAGGACTGGCTGGCCGAGAAGCCGTTCCTGCTGGCGCCCACCGCGCCCGAGCCCGAGTTCCAGCGCTACAACTACGGCGCCACGGTTGGCGGCCCGCTGGTGCGCGACCGCTCGTTCTTCTTCCTGAGCTATGAGCGGTGGTCGCAGGACCTCCCGGTCGTGTCCACGATCACGCCGGCCAATGCGGCGGTGCTCGGCATTCCGGCGGGCAGCATCGGCGCCTATACCTCGACGTTCCGCGCCCACACGATCACCGCCAGGAACGACACGCAGCTGAGCAACGCGCACCGCGTCTCGTTCCGCTTCAACTACTACTACGACCGCGAGTCGCCGCTGAACGGCGGCCTCATCTCGCGCGAGGTGGCGACGCGCTTCGACGAGAACCCGTTCTCCTACACCGCGCAGCTGGTCTCGGTGTTGCGGCCGAACCTCGTGAACGAGGCGCGCGTGCTCTATGCCACGCGCAGCATCGAAAACGGCGTCGCCGCCGATCCGGATGCGCCGAACATCGACATCAGCGGCGTCGGCAGCTTCAACGGCAACGCCAACGGCACCCGCAAGACGCGCGAGGCCGGCATCCACATCGTCAACAACCTGACCTGGACCGCCGGGCGCCATGCGGTGAAGGCCGGCATCGACCTGCTGCCGGTGAGCTTCAAGGAACGCACCACCAACATCAACGGCGCGTTCGTGTTCGGCGGGCTCGCGGCGGTCGCCAGCGGCCGCGGCGCCGTGACGCCGCTCGACCAGTTCCTGCTGACCGAGCAGGGCGCCATCGACCCCTCGACCGGACGGCCCTACTCCTACTCGCGCTTCACCCAGGCGATCGGCGCTGAATACTTCACGGCGAAGACCTTCAATCAGGGCTACTTCGTGCAGGACGACATCCGCCTCACCGACAAGCTGAAGCTGAACGTCGGCCTGCGCTACGAGTACTTCGGGCGGCCCGACTCCAACCCGAATCCGGCGCTGCCGCAGACGGCGGCGTTCCCGACCGACAGCAACAACTGGGCGCCGCGTCTCGGCCTGGCGTTCGACCCGACCGGCAGCGGCCGCACGGTGCTGCGCGCCGGCGCCGGCCTCTACTACAACGTCGTGGTCGCCCAGACCTACAACACGTTTCTGCGCGGCAACGGCGTCGACGTCGTCAGCGTCAACGTCACCCCGACGACGCCGGGCGCGCCGGCCTTCACGCGCGGCAAGGTGCAGCCGCCCACCGGTGTGAGCGTGGTCTCGGACGTCCGCGTGATGGACGACGACTTCGAAGACCTGCAGGTGGCGAGCTGGTTCACCACCTGGGACCAGGAGCTGTTCAAGGACGTCGCGGTGTCGCTGACCTACCAGGGCAACAAGACCTCCAACCTGCCGGTGGCGCTCAACCAGAACCTGCGCCAGGTGGGCGTGCTGCCCGACGGGCGCCGCCAGTGGTCGACGACCAACCGCCCCGACCCGCGCTTCGGCAACATCTTCGTCTCGTCTTCGGTGGGCGAGCAGCGCTACGACGGCTTCGTCGGCACGCTGACCAAGCGCTACTCGTCGGGCTACAGCGTGCAGCTGTCGTATCACCTGTCGAAGACGCGCGGCACCGCCTTCGTCAACGACTTCACCGGCTTCGGGGTCTTTACCTCGCCGTCGGATCCGCTGGACGCCTCGGCCGACGACGGTCCGTCGGACTTCGACATGCGCCAGCGCTTCTCGGCCACCGCGGTGTGGGAGCCGTCGCTGCCTGGCGCGACCGGCCTCACCGGCGCGCTCGTGAACGGCTGGAAGCTGTCGTCGCGCCTCATCGCCTCGGATGGCTTCCGCTTCAACGCCACCACCGGGCAGGACACCAACGGCGACACCATCTTCAACGACCGGCCGTCGGGTCAGAGCTACAACAGCTTCACGCTGCCCGGCTACGTCACCGTGGACCTGCGGCTCGACCGCTCGCTCTCGATCGGCGGCCGGACGTTCGAGCTCATCGCCGAGGGCTTCAACCTCACGAATCGGCTGAACCCGACCAACGTGAACCGCACCTGGGGGCCCAACGCCACGGCCAATGCCAACTTCAATACGGCCACGGCGGCCGAGACCGCCCGCCAGTTCCAGCTCGCCGCCCGGTTCTCGTTCTAGGGAGACCTGTCCATGTATCGCTATCTCACGTCTCTTATCGCCCTCGGGCTGGCGCTGCTCTGCATCCCGGCGTCGTCGGCGCAGCCGCCGGTCGACGCCCGGGTCATCCTCATCTCGATCGACGGCCTGATGCCGTCGAGTTACACGAGTCCGGCGCTCGAAGCGCAGACGCCGAACCTGCGCCGTCTGGCTCGGGCCGGCGTGTGGGCCGACGGCGTCGTCGGCGTGCTGCCGACGGTGACCTATCCCTCGCACACGACCCTCATCACCGGCGTCGAGCCGGCGCGTCACGGCATCTACGACAACCAGATCCTCGATCCCGAGGGCCGCTCGAACAACGCCTGGTACTGGTATGCGAACGCCATCAAGGTGCCGACGCTGCCGATGGCGGCGCGGGCCCGCGGCCTGCGCGCGGCGGCGGTGACGTGGCCGGTGACCATCGGCATGGACCTCGACGTCAACGCGCCGGAGTACATCGGCTCGAAGCACGAAGAGAGCCTCGAGATGCTGCGCGTGCTGTCGCAGCCGGCAGGCCTGCTCGACGCGGCCGCCAACGTGCGCGGCAAGCCGTTCGGGTGGCCGCAGACCGACCGCGACCGCACCGATCTGGCGACCTACATCGTGAAGACGCACGACCCGCACGTGCTGCTCGTGCATCTCATCGGGCTCGACAGCGCGCAGCACACCTTCGGGCCGGGCTCGCCCGAGGCGCTGCAGACGATGCAGCAGATCGACGGCTACGTCGGCGAGATCGTCGAGGCCGCGCGGGTCTCGGGCCGCGCCGGCACGACGACGGTGGCGGTGGTCTCCGATCACGGCTTCCTGCCGCTCGAGCGTCAGCTTCAGCCCAACGCCGCGCTCAAGCAGGCGGGGCTCATCACGGTGAACGAGCGGGGCGCGGTGACCGACTGGCGCGCCTGGTTCCACTCGAGCGGCGGCTCCGGCTACGTGTTCGTGAAGCAGGAGGCCGATCGCGCCCGCGTCGCCGAGTTGCTCGAGACGCTGCTGAAGGATCCGGCCAACGGCATCCGCGAAGTGTGGGACCGCAAGGCGCTGGCGGCGCGCGGCTCGCATCCCGATGCCGACTTCGGGCTCGACGTGGTGGACGGCTTCTACACGGGTCCGGCACACGACGTGCTCGTGAAAGCGGCGTCGAACAAGGGCGGCCACGGCTTCGGTCCCGATCGCACCGCCTTGCATTCGTCGCTGGTGATGGCCGGACCAGCGGTCAGCCGGCGCGGCACCCTCGGCGTGGTGAAGATGACGCAGATTGCCCCGACGCTGGCGGCGATTCTCGACGTGCGCCTGGCCGCCGATGCCGCCAAGGCGCTCGACATCGCGTCGCCGCTGACCACGGCACGCTGAGCTCGGGCGTCAGTCGCCGAAAAGGAAAACGGGCACCCGATCTTCGGGGTGCCCGCTTCCTGCTCACGTTGCAGCGTGAGCCGCTGTCGGTCCGTGCGGTGCTTCGCAGAGTGCGTGTGCCGCACGCGCGTGTCTCAGTCGTCAACCATGGCGTTCGAACGCCGTGCCCGGATCGGCGCGCCTTATGGCACGCGGAAGAACCGGACCGGACGACCAGTCCTGGTGGCGCGATCAGCCTGGGGCGACTGTGACGTGCGCGCAGGAACGCGCGCTTACGAAGACTGTACGGAGCCCGGTGGATCCTCGCTCGCGACGGCTGTCATCGTGCGACCTCCCTTCCGTGCCGGGGCCTTGGTGTCGGACGATGTCGCGGGCCCCTCGCCATGCGGCGATCGCGGCATCTCTGGCCACCCTACGCCTCTGACGCGGAGGTGTCAAGCGCGGGTCGCGCCCTCGTACGCCAGCGCGCAATCGTAGGCGGAGAAATTCCCGCCGCACACTCGATGCGCCCGCATGCCAACTCATTGACTACGTATTCCTGAGGCGGCGTACGGCCGAGCGTTTGCACAGCCGAGCCGCAGGGGAGTTCGTCATGAGTCATCGAGCACATTCGTTCTCTGCGCAGGCCGCCCCCGCGACCGGCGCGCAGCGTCCGAGAAGAGACCCTATGCGGTACAGGTACAGGCTGCCGGTCCTGCTACTCGCGGCGGTCGTGATGTCGTGGGCGGCACCGCCGGCCACGGCGCAACCGGCGGCCAGCGGCGCGCCATGGAGTGCCGCCGACTGCGCAACCTGCCATGCGCCCACCGTGGGACCGGCCTTCCAGCGCACGAAACACGCGGGGCTGACCGAGAGCTGCGCGACCTGCCACGTCAACGTGGCCGACCACATGAAGGCCCAGATGGCGGGCGAGACCAACGGACCCGTGCCGTCGGTGAAGAAGCAGCCGGCGGCGGCCATCAACGCCACCTGCCTGACCTGCCACGAGAACGGCAAGCAGTCGTCGTTTGCCGCCAGCATGCACGCCCGCCGCAATGTCGCCTGCACCTCCTGCCACAGCGTCCACAGCTACAAATCGAAGGTTGCCCAGCTCAAGACCGTCCGCGACCCCGAAACCTGCTTCACCTGCCATCAGTCGATGCGCGCCAAGTCGCTGCGGACTTCGCATCATCCGGTGCGTGAAGGCAAGATGAGCTGCGCCAGCTGCCACAATCCGCACGACGGCCTTACCGACAAGATGACGCTGCGGGCCACGGTGAACGAGACCTGCTACACCTGCCACGCCGAGAAGCGCGGACCGTTCCTCTTCGAACATGCGCCCGTGCGCGAGAACTGCGTCGCGTGCCACGACCCGCACGGGTCGAACCACGAGCGCCTGCTCGTCGCCAAGCAGCCGTTCCTCTGCCAGCGCTGCCACTTCTCGGGCCACGGCATTACGGCCGACAACCTGAGCTCCCTCGAAGGCCTGCCCGTGGCGCCCACGGGTTCAACGGTGGCCCGCAGCACCCGCAACACCGAACGTGGCTGCAAGCAGTGCCACCTGAACATCCACGGCTCCAATTCGCCTTCGGGCGCCTATTTCGTGAGGTAAGCCATGACGCGCACAAGAGTTTTCACTGTGGCGCTGGCATGCGGCCTCTGCGTCTCGAGCCTGCCGGTGGCCGCCCAGGACGCCCCGGCGGCGCCGCCGGCGGCGGTCAACTGGTTCGCCGGCACGACTTCGCTCGATCTGCTCGGCCGTGACACCATCGCCTCCTCGAAGTTCGACGAGTACCGCGTCATTCCGAAGGGCGTCTCCCTGCCCTCACTCAGCCTGGCCGGTAGTCGCGACGGCACCGACTACGCGCTCTGGGGCAGCAACATCGCCCAGCGCGACCAGCGCTTCACCGGCAAGCTCGTTACCGGAGTGGCCGGCCTGCATTTCGACTACAACCAGATTCCGCACAGCATGGGCAACGACGGGCGGTCGATCATGACCGAGCTCGCGCCCGGGGTGTGGGGAATGAACGCCACCGTGCGGCAGGCGCTGGGCGACCGCGTGAACGCGCAGTTACCCACCGCCAATCGGAACTACGCCTTCTTCGCGGATCTCTACGCGCCCACCATCGCCGCGGCCAACTACGTGGACCTGAACGCCCTGCGGCAGCGCGGCAACGTCGAGGTGGCGCTCGGCCGCGACCTGCCGTTCGATCTCTCGGTCAGCTACATGCGCGAGCTCAAGTCGGGCACCCGCGGGGCCGGCGGGGGCTCCATCCGCGGCTTCTCGGACAACGTCGTGGAAGTGCCTGAGCCGCTGAACGAGATGACGCAGGATCTGGGCTTCCGTCTGGGCGTCGCGAAGGGGTGGGGCAACGCCTACGCGGGCTTCAACCACAACTGGTACAACAACCGCCAGGAAACGCTGGTGGTCGACAACCCGCTCATCGCGTTCGACCAGGCCTACCGCGCGGCCGTGGGCACGACACCCGCCACCGGCGGATTGTCGCGGGCGCGTTTCATCGGTCCGCCCGACAACTCGGCCAACACCTTCGCGGCCGGCGTCCAGCTCAAGTTCGCGCGACAGACGCGCTTGGGCGCCGACCTCGCCCTGGGCCGCTGGCTTCAGAACGCGCAACTCTATCCCTACACCATCTTCTCGCTCGGTGTGACAGGCACCGGCGCCGATGCCAGCAACCCGGCCTCGCTGCAGTTCCAGTCACTCGACGGGAAGATCAACACCACCGCCGCGACGCTGCTCTTCACGTCGCGCCCGGTGACGGGCCTCGGGCTGCGGGCGCGGCTGCGCAGGAACGACTTCGACAACCGCACCGCCGCCATCCCGCGCATCGGCAGCTTCTCGGCCTCCCCCGATCGGCTGTGGGGCAGCACCAATCTCACCACCGAGCCGCTCGGCTACATCACGGCGAGCCCCTATTCGCACAAGACCGATCGGCTCGACACCTCGGCGTCGTACGACCTCGGCCCGGTCACGGTGGAGGGCGCCTTCCGCCACGTGACCATCGACCGTACCTTCCGCGAAGCGGAAACCACGAAGGAAGACGGCGTGACGCTCTCGGCGGTGTTCCGTGCCAACGAGCGGCTGCACGTGCGCGGCTCGTGGGACGACTCGACACGCACGGCCGAGGGCGCGCACGTGACGGGCGCCGATCGGCTGCCCTCAGACCTCGCCGAGCGCGATGCGCGCCGCATGGGCGTGAACCTCGAGTTCATGCCCACCGGCATGCTCACCCTGATGGCCGGCTGGATTCGCACCGACGCCGACTACAAGAACCGCAACGAAGTGGACGGTGTGGCCGGCACCGCTTACGGCCTGCTGTCGGCCGAATACGACTCCTACACCGGCGAGTTGGACTTCGTGCCGAACGAGCGCCTCGAAGTGAGTGCCTACTACACCCGCGAAGACAACCGCAGCACCACGCAGGCCTTCTCGGGCGGCGTCACGCTCATCAACCGCCTCACCTTCGAAGGCAGCGACAAAACCGACACCTACGGTGCCGTCGCGACGGTGCGAATCGTGCCCGACAAATGGTCGGTGAAGTTCGACGCGCGGCGTCAGAAGCTCGATGGCCTGATGAACGTCAGCGGCGACCCCGGCGGGTCGTTCAGCCTGGCGCGTGCCGTTTACGGTGGCATCCAGGACATCGACAATTACAGCGATACCACCCTCAGCACCATCAACGGGGAAGTCACCTACGACGTCACCACGGCCTGGGGCCTGCGCTTTGGCTACTGGTACGAGAAATACGACTTCAGCGACGCGTTCTCGGCGGGCACCGACACTTACCCGCTGGCGGGCGCGTTCTTCCTCAAGGCCAACGACCAGGCCTACAAGGCCAACGTCGTCTACGCCCGGCTCGTCTACGCGTTCTGATGACCGGCATGGGGTGGGGCGTTGCGGCGCTCCGCCCCGTGGTTCCTGCCGCGAGTCCCCGTTCCGAGAGGTATCGTAAGGTCATGCATCGATTCGCTGTCGTCGTCCTTGCCATCGCCGCGGCTGCCTGCGGCAGCCCTCAGTCACCGGCCCCTGCCGCCTCCGCGCCCGCACCTGCGGCAGCCGGTGCCCCGGCCGGAAATTCCGCCGCCAGCACCGCCGACGCTGATGCCGGCACCATTCGCGGCGCGGTGGCCGAAACGATGAACTCCGGCGGCTACACCTACGCGCGGCTCACCGTGGGCGGCAAGGACACCTGGATTGCCGGCAGCGAGTTCCCGGTGAAGGTCGGCGACCAGCTCACGGCTGCCGTCGACATGCCGATGGAGAACTTCCGAAGCCGCACCCTCAACCGCGACTTCCCGATCATCTACTTCGTGCGCGAGGTGGCGCTCAACGGCCGGGCCCTCCCGGCCGGTGCGGCCGGCGGCTCGATGCCGGCCCTCGCCGGCAGTCACGGTGGCAGCGAGTCTGCGGCCGCCGAGGAGCCCGAGGAGCCGGCACTGATTGCCGCCGTCGCGCCCACGCCGGGCAGTGTGAAGATCGCCGACGTGTGGGCGAAGCGCAAGGCCCTCTCCGGCAAGCCGCTCGTGCTGCGCGGTCAGATCGTGAAGGTCAACCTCGCCATCATGGGCACCAACTGGTATCACCTGCAGGATGGCAGCGGCGTGGTCAAGGACGGCACGCACGACCTGGTCGTGACCAGCGCCGCCGAACTCAAGGCCGGCGACGTCGTCACGGTGAACGGCACGCTCACGACCGACAAGGACTTCGGCGCCGGCTACGCCTACGAGGCGATCGTCGAGCGAGCCGACATCAGGAAGTAGCGCCGCCACCGGCGGCGCCACTGCCGGTCTACGGCGTGAGCGTGATCGGCAGCGCCGCACCGTAGAGCATCGTGCGGTCGTTGTCGCGCGCGGCCCAGGTCACCAGCGTCTCGACGTTCCTGGTCACGGGTCCGTTGAACACGGTCCTGCCGTCGGCCACGACGGTCACCGGGCGGCTGAAGTCGACGACGTCGGGCGACAGCAGCAACGTGAAGGCCGCCACCCCACGCGTGGTCGCGCGTACCGTGTTGCCCTCGCGCACCAGGTCCACGCGCCCGGCGGCGCGCGGCGCCGCGAAGAGCGGCGTGACCTTCGGCATCAGCGTGGGCTGGTAGGTGCCCTTGAGGTCCACGGTCTGCCGTGTGGGCCCGCGCTCGACCTCGAAGTGCAGTGCCTCGCCCGGCTGGTAGATGCCGAGGAAGTCGGTCAGCTCGAGGCCTTCCGGCAGATCGCGCCCGTTGATGGCCACCACCAGGTCGCCGGGCTGCAGGCCGAACGCCTCGGCGTTCGAGCCGCCGAGCACGGTCGTGACGCGCATGCCGTTCGAGCGCACGCCGAAGTTCGGCTCCTGGCCGGCCACGAAGTTGTTGAGGTCGGGCAGTTCCGCGCCAGGACGCGGCGTGGCGAGGCGATCGATTACCAGCCAGTGGGCGCGGTTGCGCGCGGTGGTGCTGTCGGTCTGCCAGGTGAGACGCGCCGGGTGCGGCTGGCGCGGATGGTCGGCGACGAAACGCTCGAAGTCGTCCTTCACCGTCGGCCACCACGCGGTGTTGTGTCCCGCCTCCGGCTGCGGCCGGTAGAGCAGCGTCAGGCCGCCATCCTTGAACTGCGTCAGGAACGGCTCGACGCGCGCCGCCGGATACAGCCGATCCTGCCCGCCGTTGACGACGAAGAACGGCTTGTTGGTGAGGTTGTGCGGGAACAGCGCGCCGACGACGCCGACGTCACGGTTGCGCAGCACCATGATGAAGCCGTTCAGCGGCAGGAAGCTCGCGTAGGGCGTGGTGTCGCGCATGGCGACGTAGAAGGCGGCGGTGCCGCCGTCGGAGACGCCCGACAGCACCACCCGGTTCTCGTCCACGTTGTAGCGGCGCTTCACGAGGTCGAGGATGGCGGCCACGTTGTCGTCCTGTGCCGGCGACCACCACTGCGCCTCGGCCCAGGCCTGCGGCAGCACGTAGATCTGCTCGGCGCCGGCGAGGGCGCCGATCGAGCCATCGCCGCGCGCCGCCGGATCCGGGCGGCCGACGCCGCCGTGGAGCTGCACGCGCACCTGATAGCGCTTCGCCGGATCGTAGGTGGCCGGCACGTCGACCGTGAACGGGAACGTGGTCGCGCCCTCTGTACGCGTGAGCTTCTGCACGCCGCGCGGCGCGCTCCCGTCGTAGGCGCGGCCCTTCTTCAGGCGCGCCAGCGCCGTGTCGAAGTCGACGCCTGATTGCACGATCGCCGGCGCCGCCGCGACCGCCTCGGCGACCGACGTGGCAGCCCAGTAGGCGGTGAAGGCCTCGTCCACCGAGGGGGCAGAGGCGCTGCACGAGGGCCACGCCAAGCGTGGCGGCCGCAAGCGCCAGAGTTCGAGCCGTCGATCGTCGTCGCGTCATGGCTGTTCCCGAGCCCCGGGTCCCGAGACCCGAGCCCCGCCCTTGTACACCACGCCGCCCTTCATCACGAAGCGGACGCGTTCGAGCTCGGTGATGTCGGCGAGCGGATCCTGGTCCACGGCGATGAGGTCGGCGAAGCGCCCGGTCTGCAGCGTGCCGACACGGTCGTCCCAGCCCATGGCCTCGGCGGCGATGCGCGTGGCGCCAACGATGGCGTCCATCGGCGCCTGGCCCAGATCGACCCGCACCTTGAACTCGCGGGCGTTGTCGCCGTGCGGGAACACGCCGGCATCGGTGGCAAAGGCGATCGGCAGCTTGTGGGCGAGCGCGAGGCGGAACGCCTTTTCCTGCGTGCCCTGCATCGCCTTCTCGCGTTCGACCTGATGCGCCGGGATGTTGAGCGCCTGGTTGTCGTGGAGGATGGTGTGGCCCACGTAGAGCGTCGGCGCGAAGAAGGCGCCTTTCTCCTTGAGCAGGCGCGCCCCTTCCTCGTCGAGCATGCTGCCGTGGTCGATGGTGCGCACGCCGGCCCGCAAGGACGCCTTGATGCCGCCGGCGCCGTGCGCGTGCGAGGCGACGAACTTGCCCCAGCGTGCCGCTTCCTCCACCGCCACCGCGAGCTCGGCATCGGTGTACTGCTGCGCGCCCGGCGGAATGCCCTTCGACATCACCGCGCCGGTGGCGAGAATCTTGATGAAGTCGGCGCCGTTCTTCAGATTCGTGCGCACTACCTGACGCACCTGGTCGACGCCGTCGGCGAGGTTGCGCACGATCGGCACGTCCACGTAGATCGAGAACTGGCGGGCGTCACCGGCACCGCCGGTGGCCGAGACGTAGTTGCCCGCGACCTGCAGGCGCGGCCCGGGAATCGAGCCCTTGTCGATGGCGTAGCGCAGGTCGATGTCCACGTAGGGCCAGGTCGGGCCCATGTCGCGCGCGGTCGTGAAGCCGGCCAGCAGCGTGGTCCTCGCGTTGACGGCGCCGTAGATGGCAGCGCGGCCGGGCGTGGTGGTGAGGAGATTGGTCTCCCAGTTGGTGCCGACTTCGTCGGTGAGGTGCGTGTGGAGGTCGATGAGGCCGGGCAGCACGGTGGCGCCGCCGAGGTCGACGACGTCGTCGGCGCTCATGCCGGCGGCTGGCCCGACGCGCTCGATGCGGTCGCCGCGAATCAGCACGCCGCCGTTCACGAGCGGCGCGCCGCCGCGGCCGTCGATGATGCGGGCCGCCTTCACGAGCACGGTGCGGGCCGGCGCTGGCGCCGGCGCTTGACCCGCGCGTAGCGCCGCGACGGTCGTGGTGGATGCCACGAGCGCCGCCACGAGCCCGGCCAGCAGCCAGCGGGAGGTGCGGAAGGGCCTCATGCGGCCGCACGTTATCACGGCCGAGCTGCTGAGCCGGTCGGCCGGAGAAGGCCCGACGCCGCTCGTGCGGCAATGACACGTCTGTCGTTCCGGATCCGGACACCCATGGGCCGGAGGCCCGTCGTTCAGACCACGCCTCGGACTCGTCTCATGCCGATTCAGGCCGGAATCCTCGACCCGTCGAGTGTCTCCCCGGTGGCATGCTCCTCGCCTACGCACGGGCAGGTCGATATGGACAGGCCCCGCATCAAACCCTCGCGCTCGCGCCGCTACACGTGGCGCGCCGTCGTCGCCGTGGGGGTCGTCGCCCTGTGCGTGACGCCGGTGGTGGCCGTGGGGGCGTGGCTGGTGATGTCGGATCCGGCGGTAGCGGCGGATGTCGCGACCGAGGGCGACCTGTGGCCGATCGTGCGCGCGATCGTCGAGACGGTGGGCGAGGCCGTGCGCGATCTGCTGGCGATGCTCTAGTGTCGAGGGGCGCGCGAGCGCCTAGCGCGCCGTGGCCGCGATCAGCGCATCGACGTCCGACTCGGACGTCCGGAACGACGTCAGCAGGCGGATGAACACCTCGCCCTCGCCGACCGTGTCGGTGCCCGGACCTTCGCCCGGCCACACCAGATAGCGCGCGCCCTGCTGCTGGAGGTGCTCGTGCAGCGCCTGCGGCACGATCGCGAAGACCGCGTTGGCCTCGACCGGCAGTGGCAGCCGCACGCCGGGGAGGGCGCGGAAGCCGGCCGCCAGGCGATCGGCCATCTGGTTGGCGTGCCGGGCGTTGCGCATCCAGCGATCGGCCTCGAGATAGGCGAGCATCTGCGCGGCGAGGAAGCGGTTCTTCGACACCAGCTGGCCGGTGCGCTTGCGCAGGTAGCGGAAGTCGGTGGCGAGCGCGGTGTCGAAGAACACCACCGCCTCCACCCCCATGGCGCCGTTCTTGGTAGCGCCGAATGACAGCACGTCCACGCCCGACTTCCACGTCAGCTCGGCCGGCGTGCAGCCCAGACGCGCCAGAGCGTTGGCGAAGCGCGCGCCGTCCATGTGCACGTGCATCCGCCGTTCCCGGGCCAGCGTCGCGAGGGCGCTGACCTCGGCCGGCGTGTAGAGCGTGCCGAGCTCGGTGGCCTCAGAGAGTGACAGCACGCTCGGGCGCTGCTCGTGTTCGCCACGGCCGAGTGTAGCCAGCATCGCGGTCACCGTGGCTGGCGTCACTTTGCCGGCAGGTCCGCGCACGCCCATCAGACGCGCGCCGCCACTGAACATCTCGGGCGCGCCGCACTCGTCGACGACGATGTGCGCTTCGTGGTGGCAGACGACCGCGCCGTAGGGCGGACAGCACGCCGTCAGCGCCAGCGAGTTGGCGGCGGTGCCGGTGACGACGAGAAAGGCGGCGACGTCGCACGCGAACACCTCGCGCAGGCGCTGCTCGGCGGCCACGGTCCAGTCGTCGTAGCCGTAGGCGCGCGCGGTGCCGGCGTTGGCGTCGCGGAGCGCCTCGAGAATCGCCTCGTCCACGCCGTGGACGTTGTCGCTGTTGAAGTTCATTCCGCTGCAGATTCTGCCACGGCCTGCATACGGGACAGGTCCCTTACGAGAAGCGTAAGGGGTCTGACCCCGCGCAAGCCACGCGAGCCGGACCGACGTGCGCACACTCGTGCTCCACCCCCTCAGCTCTCAGTGAAAAGGACACGCAGACATGGCCACCACGATCGACGTCTCACCCCGCGCCGGCCGCCGCGTGGGGATCGTCTTCCTCCTCGCGCTCGTCGCCGCCACCGCCTCGTGCGGCTTTCGCACCATCGACACCGGACACGTGGGCGTGACCACGCTGTTCGGCAAGCTCACCGGCGAGCAGCTGCCCGAAGGGTCTGCATCTCGTCAATCCGCTCAAGCGCGTGGCCTCGATGTCGGTGCGCACGCAGGAGATCAAGGAACACGCCGACGTGCCGTCGAGCGAAGGGCTCATCATCGGCCTCGAGACGTCGCTGCTCTACCGGCTCGAGCCCGAACGCGCCGCCGAAGTGTTCCAGAAGATCGGGCCTCGCTACGTGGAAATCGTCGTCACGCCGAACCTGCGGTCGGTGATCCGGGCGGTGACGGCTGCGCACACCGCCAATGCGCTCTACAGCGAAGGGCGCGAGGGCGTGGCGCAGCAGATGCTCAATCAGCTCAAGCCGATTCTCGAAGCCCGCGGCGTCATGGTCGAGAACGTCCTGCTGCGCGACATCAAGCTGCCCGACACGCTGCGCGATGCCATCGAGGCCAAGCAGCAGGCCGATCAGCAATCGCAGCAGATGCAGTTCGTGCTGCAGCGCGAGCGGCAGGAGGCCGACCGCAAGCGCATCGAAGCGCAGGGCGTGGCCGACTTCCAGCGCATCGTCTCGGCCGGCATCAGCGATCAGCTGCTGCAGTGGAAGGGCATCGAAGCCACCGAGAAGCTGGTCAACAGCCCGAACAGCAAGATTGTCGTCATCGGCAATCCGAAGAACGGCCTGCCGCTCATCCTCGGCCAGTAGCCCACTTGTAACGGGGTCTGTCACGGTCACGAGTTGTAACGGGGTCTGTCACCGTCACAGACAACCCGTGACCTGACAGACCCCGTTACAAGTGAGGCAGTTTCTACCAGGTCGCGCGGACACGGTAGCGGAGGGTCGCCTCGGCGCCGGCCGCCACCGGTATGTTGAAGCGGGCGGCGAAGGCCTCTGTTCTGGTCCAGCGGTGCGATGCCGACAGCATCGTCCAGTCGCCGCCGAGCGGTTCGTTGACCTCGATGGTGACCGGCGTGTCCTTGCGGTTGCGAAGGGTGACCTCGTACGCCACCTCGTAGCTGGAGTTGCCGCGCTCCTGGAAGTCGGTCTGGCGGCGTTCGCAGACGATGTCGAAGGCGGCGCCGGTCTGCACGGTGATCGTCTCGTCCTTCGGCGTGTGGTCGATACGGTCTTCGCCGACGTATTGCACCTGGCCATTCGGGTCGGTCTGGTAGATGCGCACCACGCCGGCCGGCATCGGCATGCCGAGCCGCGACGCCGCGTTGTTCTTGAAGTCGTAGAAGACATCGACGCGGTCCTTGATCGGAGTCCCCGGCGTGTGCCTCGTCCGATAGACCCACTGCTCAGCATCAACGACGTAGCGTTTGGTCACCGGCACGCCGGTGCCGTGCAGCAGCGCGAGCTGCTTGGTCTCGGCGTTGGCGATCGTGGTGCGTCGGCCGAGCGTGTAGAGGTGGTAGTCGGCAAACGCCTGCTGCGTGATCTCCTGCCGGGCCTCGAGTGCCAGGGACGCCCGCGCGATGAATTTGTCGCGGCCGCCTTCGGCTTTCGCCTGGTGCAGGTCGCCCGCCACGAGCTGCAGCGTCGCGCGCGTGAAGGCGGTGCCCGAGTTGTTGCGGAGCGTCACCCAGCCATCGAGATCGCCGGCGAGCCCCTGCTGGTCGATGGCCAGCACGTAGTCGGCGTTCCAGCCGATCTTGTCGGCCAGATACGCGGCTTCCACCCGGTGCGTCGCCGCGCCGCCGTTGTCGAGCGTCCAGACCAGCGTGGGACGGCTGTACAGCGTGTCGGGAAGATCCGGGAAGCGATAATGGTCCGCCGAGATGCCGGTCACGATCTCGGTGCCGACGCGCCACACCGGTCCGTTGTTGAGCGCCAGCAGCGTCGCCTTCACCTCGGTGGTCTTCGACGAGCCGTTCTCCATCGTCGTGCGCACCAGCGTCACCTCGCGCCCCACGTATTTCTGCAGCAGCTTCTGCGGATCGAGCAGGTCGTACTCGTAGTTCTGCTCGAGCACCGGCAGACGTCCGGGCTGCGAGATCGACCGCAGGTGCACGGTGGTGGGGTTGACCGTGGCGGCAATATCCTCGAAGCGCAGGTGCAGCTCTCCTGACGGCAGGCTGAGCGAGCGCACGTCGCGCACCAGCGCCAGGCCGCCGTTGTAGACGGTGAGGGCGAGGTCCTCCTGCTGGGTCTGACCGCTGACCACGACGGGGTCGGCTTCAGGCGCGGGGCCGGCGGGACGTGGGGCCGTGGCCGACGGGGCGGCGATGCTGACGAGCACGGCCGCCAGGGCGGCCAGGGCGGTGGGCAGGACGAGAGTCTTGGCGGTCACGGGCGTCTCCTAGAGACCAGGGGTCTGCAGTGAGAACGCCCGCCCGGCGATTTCTTGCATCGTGGGGTCAGACCCCATTCCGGGTGCAGCCAGACTTGTCGCGAAAACTGCGCGCCGCTACCGCACCGGCGCCCAGGTGGCGCCGCCATCAGTCGTGGCAAAGCGCGTCCCGCCGGCAGTGACCGTGGCGGCCCGGGCCGAGGTCGCGCTGACCTCCGTGAGCGGTCCGGCTGGCGGCCGCGCAGTGCGCGTCCAGGTGACGCCGTCGGTCACGATGAACACGGCATCGGCCGTGATGGCCCAGCAGACGTCGACCGACACGGCGGCCACGGCGATGACCGTCACCCCAGTCGGGACGGTGACCCGTTCCCACGCCCCGTCTCGTGTGCGCTCGACCACGCCCTGTCGCACCCGCCACGACGCCGCCGTGAGGTTCGCCCGGAACACCGGCGCGGCGGCGGTCGGCGCCGCCGGCGCCACCACGGCCGGCGGCGGCGGAGGAGGTGGTGCTATCGCCGCTGCCGCGGACTCCCGCTGGCGCGCCGACTCGTTCTCCGCGCGTCGTTCGGCAGCCATCGGCCGCGCACCGGCCCCGGCAGCCGGGGCGTCCTCCCGAACCGCGCTGCCCACCAGGGCGGACGTCTCGGTGCGGACATCCGCCGCAGCGGCCGCCTTGGCCGGCGTCTCGGCAGCGCGCTCCGCCGGCGTCGCGACGGGGGCGGGCGGACGTGCCTCAGTAGCCCGCGCGGGCGCCTCTGCCTTGGCCGCCGGCTCTCGTCCAGCTCGGGCCTCAAACCCCAGCGCCGCAGCAGCCGGTGCGGCCGGTGCGGCCGGTTCCACCCGGCTCAGCGTTAGCCGGTCCTGCGACTCGGCGGCCGCCTTCCCCGTGGGCGCGGCCAGCTCTCGAGCGAGGACCTCACGTTCAGCCGCGGCTCGGTTGGCGACGCGGTTCGACTCGGCCGCCTGGTCGGCTGGACCACGTCCGACCCACACGGCCACGACGGCCACGGCGGTGAGCGACGCTGCCGGCACCAGCCAGCGCCACCCCGCGAACCACGCCGCGAACCCGCCGCCGGACGTCCTCTCTGCCTCCGCCGCAGCTGCCGCGGCCGGCTCGGGCATGGCCCGCACGAGGGCCGCCACCATCGCCTGGCACCGCGCGCAGGTGTGCACGTGGCTCTCGACCTCGGCCTGCTCAGCGCCGCCGAGGTCGCGCTCGGCATACATCGCCAGCAGCTCGGCGTCCGGGCAGGCGCCCGCCGCGGCGCCGTCGGCGGCGCGCAGCACCGACGCCACCAGCGGGTCGGCGTGCGGGTCGGGCTCGGGGTGCGTGGGCAGACTCACGGCGTCCTCTTTCCTTTGAACGATGGCGGCCCCGTCTCTTGCGGCGCCGGCACGCCGAGGGCGTCGGCGAGCGCGGCGTCCCAGGCGTCTTTCGCCACCGCGGCCCAGTCGTCGACGTCACCGAGCGTCAGGCCGCGGACGACGAGGGCCGACTCGATGGCGGCGCGCAGCGTCTTGCGGGCACGCTCCAGTTTGCGCGAGGCGGTGGCTTCGCTTTCGCCGAACAGACGCCCGGCCTGAGCCAGCGTCAAGCCGTGCGCGTAGTAGTAGGCCAGGCGCACGCGCTCGTCGCCGGTGAGCACCGCGAGCGCCGCGGTGACTGCTTCGGCGGCCACGCGCAGCGCGCCGGCCCGCGCCGGATCGACCGCCGGCGGCGCCGGCAGGCGCGCGTCCACCGGATGCTCCGGATCGTCGAGCGACGTCAGGCGCCGGCGCGCCCGCACCAGATCGATGTGGCGCTGCGCCAGCACGCTGCGCAGCCAGGTCGAGAGCTTCGCGCGACCGTGGTAGTAGCGGAAGAGCGACTGCCTGGCGCCGTCACGCTCGACCAGACCGAAGAGATCCGCGTAGAGCGAGTCGGCGAGCTCGCGGCCAGTGACATCGTCGGTCATCGCTCGCGCGGCCCGGTACAGCTCCGGCCGATATGTGAGGACGAAGTGGTCCCACGCGGCCTCGTGCCCGTCGGCGCACGCCAGCGCGAGCGCCAGATCCTGCGCGTGCAGCGACGCCACGGCCGCTTCGGCAGCGGCCCCGCCGCCCGGGGCCAGCTTCGCCACGGCGAGGCGCACGGCCTCGGCGAAGCGCTCCGCCGTCACGCCCCAGCGTCCGGCCTCCGCCTGCGCGAACAGCCGATCGATCGCGGCGACCGCCACGGCGGGCGCTGACGGCGCTGGAATCACTCCTCGAACTCGAACGCCAGGAAGAGGTATTGCCCTTGTCGCAGCACTTGCAGGGCGCAGGCGGCGCGCGGTGCCAGCTTCGTGACCGCCTGCCGCAAGGCCTCGAGCGAGGCCACGCGCGTGAGGTTGACCGCCACGATGAGGTCCCCGGGCTGAATGCCGTACTCCACGGCTTCTTCACCGGCCCGCGCCGCGACGAGCGCGCCGGCATCGCTGGCGGCCAGACCGAGCTCCTGCCGCAGCCGGTCGTCGAGCGAGATCGCGAGCACGCCCAGACGCGCCACCAGATGTTGCTCGCGCGTCACGAGCGCCGCAAACCGCATCGGGTCGTCGCCGCGCTCGTCCACTTCCACCGACAGCTTCAGCGTCTCGCGTCCGCGCAGCACGTCGAGGCGTGCCACGGCGCCAGCGGCGCGGCGATAGAGGTTCACGTCGAGCTGCCGGCCGTTCTCGATCGGCTTGCCGTCGAGCGCCACGACGATGTCGCCGATGCGCAGGCCGCCCTTGGCGCCGGGCCCATCGGCATCGACATCGGCCACGAACGCGCCCGAGTCCTGCGGCAGCTGCAGCGCCTCGGCCAGCACCGGCGTAATCGACTGCACCAGCGCGCCGATCGTGCCGCGACGCACGCGGCCGTGCAGTTTCAACTGGTCGTAGACCGAGCGCACGATGTTGCTCGGCGCCGCGAAGCCCAGCCCTTCGTTGCCGCCGCCCTGCGAGAGGATGAGCGTGTTGATGCCCACGACCTTGCCGGTGGCGTCCACCAGCGGTCCGCCGCTGCTGCCGGGATTGATCGGCGCATCGGTCTGGATGTAGACCATCGGGTCGTCGGCCTCGAGCTGCCGGCCCACCGCGCTCACGACGCCCATCGTGACGGTGTTGTCGAGGCCGAGCGGGCTGCCGAACGCGAACACGAGCTGGCCGGGGCGCAGCGCGTCGGAATCGCCGAGCGGCAGCGGCGAGAGCACGGCGCCGCTCACCTTGAGCAGCGCCAGATCGGTTTCCTCGTCCACGCCCACCACCGTGGCATCGAGCGTCTTGCCCCGAGGACGGACGATGGAGGCTCCCTGCGGCCGCGACGCCAGCACCACCTGCACGCGGCGCGCGCCCTGCACCACGTGGTAGTTGGTCATCACGTAGCCCGAGGCATCGAGGATCACCCCCGAGCCCGACGATCGCCGGCGTTCGACCACCCCGTCGCCGGCGCTCGAATCCGGATCCATGGCCAGGCCGGTGGCGAGCACCTGCACGGTGCTCGAGCCGACCTGCGCGGCCAACGACTCGAACGACTTGCTGACCTCCGCGAGCGTGATCGTGCGGGGCGCGGTGGCCACGGCCTGCGCCGAGGCGTCGTGGGTGGCGAGCGCGCCGGCGGCGGCGACCAGGCCCACCGCACAGGCGTGCTGCATCCGTCGTGTTCGGGTGCTCATGGTCACATCAGTCGTCGTCAAGGGGATTGGACATTCGAGCTTAGCCGATTGGCGTCCCGCCTATGGCCCTCTGGCTGCGGCTTTCCCGCTATCTGGTACAGTCCGAGCGGCTATGTCATCGACACTCACGTTTCTCGGGGCGGCCCGCACGGTTACCGGGTCGCGCTATCTGGTGGAAGCCGGCGGCCGGCGCGTGCTGGTGGACTGCGGCATGTTCCAGGGGCTCAAGGAACTGCGCCTGCGCAACTGGGCCGAGCCCCCCGTGCCCTCCGCCTCGATTGACGACGTCGTCCTGACGCACGCCCACCTCGATCACGTGGGCATGCTGCCCCGGCTGGTTGCACAGGGGTTCAAAGGGCGAATCTTCTGCACGCCGGGCACGCAGGACCTGTGCTCGGTGGTGCTCCCCGACGCCGGACGCCTCCAGGAAGAAGAAGCCGACCGCGCCAACCGCTACGGCTACTCGAAGCACAAGCCGGCGCGGCCGCTGTTTACGGAGGACGACGCCGTCAAGACCTTGGCGCGCCTGCAGCCCGTTGGGTATCAACGACCCATACCCGTGGCAGAAGGTGCCCTCGAGGTGGAGTTTCTACCCACAGGTCATCTGTTGGGCGCCGCGTACGTGCGGATGCGCCGGCCCGGGGGCGAGGGTGGCACGGTCTTGTTCGGCGGTGACCTGGGCCGCTACAACCGGCCGATTCTGCCCGACCCCTCCGACGGCGTGCAAGCCGACGTGCTGCTCGTCGAGTCCACCTATGGTGACCGCCTGCATCCCGAGGAGGACGAAGCCGCGCGCCTGGCCGGCCTCATCAACGAGACGGCGGAGAAGCGTTCGAAGCTCATCATTCCGTCGTTTGCGATCGGCCGCGTCGAAGAGGTGCTCTACGCCATCAAGCAGCTGGAAGACGCCAGAAAAGTGCCGGCGATGCCCGTCTACGTGGATAGCCCCATGGCCCTCCAGGCGCTGAAGTTCTATGAACGGCACGCCCACGAACTCGACGGCGACATCGGCCGCCGCCGCGGCGAGGTCTCGGCGTTCTGCACCGCGCGCTTCACGCCCGTGGCCTCGCCACAGGAGTCGCGAGAGGTGGTCGAAAGCCAGGGGCCGGCGATCGTGATTTCCGCCAGCGGCATGGCGACGGGTGGGCGAGTTCTGCACCACCTGGCCAAGGCCCTGCCCGATCCGAAGAACACGATCCTCTTCGTCGGATTCCAGGCGGCCGGGACGCGGGGCCGACAGCTCATCGAAGGCACGCAGGAAGTGAAGATCCACGGGCAGTTCATACCCGTGCATGCCCGAATCGAGAAGCTGAACGGGATGTCAGCCCATGCCGACGCGAGCGAAATCGTGCGATGGCTGAAGACATTCCCGACACCACCGGGTACGACTTACCTGGTGCACGGGGAACCGTCGGCGCAGGACACCCTGAAAACCCGAATCGAGCGCGAGTTGGCGTGGAACGTGCAGGTCCCGCGCCACGGGGATCGTGTGCCCGTGCCCCTGTAACCAGCAGCGACTCGAACGATGCCGTCCAACGAACGTCCCACTCAGGCCGCCACCGGTATTCCGACCCGTCCGTACCTCCTCGAGCGGATCGATGACGCCGCCGTCGTGCAGCTCTACGCCGATGGCTTCGCGGCCCTGCCGATCGACCAGAAGACCCTCATCTGGCATCTGTACGAAGCCGCCCTGGCCGGGCGCGACATCTACGCCGACCAGCGCTATGCCCACAACCTGGCGATGCGCGACTTCCTCGAGGCGCTGGTGCTGCACCACGAGGCCTTGGCGGCTGACACGGCGACAGAAATCTGGCGCTACACGAAGCTCTTCTGGATCAATTCGGGCCCGTTCAACAACCTGACGGCCCGGAAGTTCGTGTTGAAACTCACCGTGGAGGCCCTGGTCGCGGCCGCGGAGGCGGCCTCTGCCGCCGGTGCCCGGTTCCGCACTGAGCGGGGCGAGTCATCCGCGGATCTGGCCCGCCGTCTGGCACCCTGCCTCATCGACCCGGCGGTGGACCCGATGGTCACCAACAAGACGCCGGGCCCGGGCGGCGACTTCCTGCGCGACAGCGCCAACAACCTCTACGACGGCGTCTCGATGGCCGACCTCGAGGGCTTCGTCGAGCGCTATCCGCTCAACTCGCGCCTCGTGAAGCGCGACGGCCAGCTCGTGGAAGAGGTCTACAAGGTGGGAGGCCGCTACGACGCCGAGCTTCGGCGCGTCATCGGCCACATCGAAGCGGCGCTGCCCTACGCCACGCCGAGCTTCGCGGCGGCCCTGCGCGCGCTCATCCAGTGGTATCGCACCGGCGAAGACAGCGATCGCACCGCCTTCGACATCGCCTGGGTGCAATCCACCGACTCACCCGTGGACACGATGAGCGGCTTCATCGAGGTCTACATGGACGCCCGCGGCATCAAGGGCGCCTGGGAGTCGATGGTCTACTACGTGAACCGCGAGAAGACGGCGCGGATCCGCGCGCTGGCCGAAAACGCGCAGTGGTTCGAAGATCGCATGCCGATTGCGCCCGCCTATCGCAAGCCGGTGGTGCTCGGCGTCACTGCCAGCGCCATCGAGGTGGTCATCGAGACGGGCGATTCCGGCCCGATCACGCCGATTGGCGTCAACCTTCCGAACGACCAGCGCGTGCGCGAGGTCTACGGCAGCAAGTCGGTCACGCTGGCGAACGTGACCGAGGCCTACGAATTCAGCACCACCGACGAATACCGCCGCGAGTTCGTCTGGAACGACGAGGAGTTCGATCGGGCCAAGCGCTGGGGCGCCACCGCCGGCGAGCTGGCCACCGAGATCCACGAAGTGCTGGGCCACGGCTCCGGCCGCATGGCCGCCGGCATCACCGCCCAGCCGCAGGAGATCCTGAAGGAGCAGTACTCCGCGCTCGAAGAAACGCGCGCCGATCTCGTGGCGCTCTACTTCTGCGCCGATCCCCGGCTGGTGGAGCTCGGCATCGTGTCGGCGGAGGACCATGCCGACGTCGTGCGCGCCGAATACGAAGCCTTCGCCCGCACGGCGCTGGTGCAGTTGCGACGCGTGCGTGAAGGCACGCAGCTCGAAGAAGATCACATGCGCAACCGCCAGGCCATCGTGCACTGGCTGCTGGCGAACACGACCTCGCTCAGCGTGCGCATCCGCGACGCCCGCACCTACTACGTGCTCGAAAGCGTGGGACGCTTCCGCGCCGGCGTGGCCGAGATGCTGGCCGAGGTGCAGCGCATCAAGTCCGAGGGCGACTACGAAGCGGCCAAGGCGCTCTTCGAGACCTACGGCGTGCACTTCGACCCCGAACTGCGCAACGAGATCGTGCGTCGCGTCGAGCTGTTGAAGTTGCCGTCCTACACCGGCTTCGTCATGCCCACGCTGACGCCCGTCTACGACGCGCAGGGCGGCATTGCAGACGTCCAGATCTCGTATCTGTGCGACTTCGCGACCCAGATGCTGAGCTACTCGGCGTATCGACGCGCCGAGTTGTAACGGGATCTGTCACGGAGTTGTAAGGGGGGCTGTCACGGTCACCGCCAGGCACAAACCGGTGACCGTGGCTGACCCCGTTACAACTCCCTCGTTACAAAGCCCGTTATAACTCCCCGTTACAAAGCGCCGGAACCGCAGGTGCTCACGCCGCGTTCAGGATCGCGAGGCACCACGGGCTGCGCCAGAATAGGCGCATGCCGATCACGCTCTCGCCTGAGGCGACCAAACAGCTGCAGGCCTCGATCAAGCGGTTCACCGCCGAACACCTCGACGAAGAGATCGGCGATCTGAAGGCGGCGCTGTTGCTCGACTTCTGCCTCGCGGAGGTCGGCGCCCTCGTCTACAACCAGGCGATTGCCGATGCGCAGACGTATTTTCAGGCGCGCACCACGGACCTCGACAGCGTGTGTTACCAGCAGGAGTTCACGTATTGGAAGACGGCCGGGCGGAAGGGCTGACGAGGCCGACGGTGGTGCCGAGCGGATCGCGGACCACCGCCATCACTTGACCGTCCGGCAACACCGAGCGAGGCACCACCACGGTACCGCCGTGCGCCTGTACCGACGCGATCGTCGCCTCGACGTCGTCCACCTGCACGAACAGTTGCACGAACGTCGGCGCCTCCGGAGGGGCCGGCCACACGCCGCCGGAGACGCCCTCCGCGGAGCCGGTGCGCAGCTCGCGATAGCCGAGCGCGTTGGCGCGATCCTCCTGCCAGCCGAAGACCGCCGAGTAGAAGCGCACGACCTCATCGGGGCGAGGCGAGATCATCTGCCAGCGCACAACTGGAGCACCCATCACGCCTCCCGGGTCCACGACGAGGTCGATGTCATCGTCAGGCGCTCGGTGCGCAGCGCCTCCTGCAGCGCGATCTGCACCTGGTCGAGGGGCGCGCCCAGGCGGGTCGCGATCCAGCGCACATCAGGCCGGAATCCCCTGGAGGCGGCAATCCGGCACAGGTGATCCACCTGAGCCTGACGGGTCGCGTCGGCGATACGAGTCGGGCTCCATCCGAGCCGCGGGCCGATTGCAGCCACTGTCGCCGCCGCCGGGCGCCGATCGTGACGGCACA
The DNA here is from genome assembly GCA_963779175.1 of uncultured Acidobacteriota bacterium. Classification (GTDB taxonomy): domain Bacteria; phylum Acidobacteriota; class Vicinamibacteria; order Vicinamibacterales; family UBA2999; genus CADEFD01. The sequence goes on along the minus strand of CAVZXA010000009.1, from coordinate 581,425 downwards.
CCCGGCTCAGCAGCGAGTGGCTGGTGCCGAGTGACCGCGCAAACGCCCGCAGCGAATAGCGCGGGTTCACGGCGCGGCGGCGCGCGAACTCATCGGTGAGGGCGATCACGAAGTCCACGGACGTCAGGCTCGCACGTCAACCGGACGCGGTCAATGCGGTCAGCGGCGAAAGTGGTGCGACCCTGGCGCTGAGTGCCGTTCCGTCCGTGCGATAGTGGGGACATTCGCGCACGGAGGCACCCATGGCTCGATTCACGGCGGCGGTCGCACCCTGTTGACGCCGCGCGAACTGCTGTGAGGGACGTAGTGAGGACTCGCAAATCGGCGCGTGGCATCGCCTTCTCCGCTCTCATCGCCCTGCTGTGCACCGACATCGCACTGGCCCAGCAGGGGTGGCAGCAAGTGGTCGCGTGGGGTGGCGACTACCAGACCCGCCATCCCGCGGCCGGCGTCAACGCTCAGGGCCGCGTCGTGGTGGCGTTCGCCGCCCCGCCGACGCCGTCCAGCGCGCTGGCCGTGTTCGCGGCCCGGCGTCCCGATCCCGCCGGTGCCTGGATCGATCCGGTGCAGGTTTCTGCGGGCGCGACGGCGGCTCAGTTCCCACGGACCGCGATGAGCGCCGCCGGAGACGCCGTCGTCGTCTGGCAGCAGATCGACGGCGGCCAGTCCCGCGTGCGGCTGGCCGAGTTCCTCAACGGGTCGGCGGCCTGGACCGCACCGCTGGATCTCTCGCCGGATGGGACCGACGCCACCGTGCCGCGGCTGGTCGTGTGCGGCGATGTCACCACGGTGGTGTGGCTCGCCGGCGGTGTCGTGCAGTCGCGGCGCCGGCAAGGCGCCAACGCGTTCGGACCGGTCTTGCCGCTCGACGCTGCGGGCGGGGCGGTCGCCCCGGTCGAAGTCGCGGTCAGCCCGGCCTGTGAGGTGACCACCGCCTGGCGGCGTCAGCTGACGCAGCCCGAGATGGTGACAGCGGTGGCCCGCGCCGACACCGGCGCGTGGAGCCCGGTGGCATCGGTGTCCGTGCCGGGCGAGGATCCGTCGGGACCGGCGTTGAGTAGCGGACCGGACGACCGGATCACCGTCGCCTGGCAGTCGCCGTCTGGCGGCGTCGATGCCGTGCGCGCCGCCCGTCGCTCCGGCAGCGTCTGGTCGGGCGTCACGCTCGCGCTGACTTCAGGCCGCGTCAGCGGCATCGCGTTGACCACCGATCGCACCGGCGTCGTCACCGCGGCCTGGGGCGTTCGCGCGCTCAACACCGGGCAGAACGTCATCGCGTTCAGCCGCTTCGATCCCGCCGCCGGTGGGTGGTCGGCTCCCGCCGTCGTACGGGCGATGACCAACGACAACATCCCGCGTACGCTCTCGGCCGTCGCCGATCGCACCGGCACGGTCACGCTGGCCTACGGCTACTCGCTGAACTTCGACCTGCCGGTGCTGACCACCATCAGGTTCGACCCATTCACGCGAACCTGGCGGGAGGCCGGCGGATTCAGTGGCGATTCGCCAGTGCTGAGTGGGACGGCCAACGACGGCGCGCTCCTCACCTGGGCCCAGCACCCGCAGTCGGGCGCGCCGACCTTCATCGCCAACACCGATTTCGACGCCACGCCTCGCGCGCCGTCGATCGCCACCGCCACTCCGGCCGACCGCGTCGTCACCGTGAAGCTCACGCCACCCGTGTCGGAGCCCGGATTCGAGCCCGTCAGCTACCACTGCTCGATCGACAGCGGAACGACATGGACGCCGTGCGCGCCGGCGTCGCCGGCCGCCACCTTCACGATCGGCGGTCTCACCAACGGCGTCTCGTATCCGCTGGCGGTGCGGGGTGTGAACCGATTCGGCGCCGGGGCCCCGTCGGCGGTCGTGACTGCGACGCCTGTCGATGTCCCGCTGGCGCCCTCCAACTTCCGCGTCGCCGCCCGCACCGCGACCACCGTCACGCTCGAGTGGCGCGGCGAAGGCGTCACGACGCCCGACGGGTTCGTGGTCGAAGGCGGCGTGCAGCCCGGGCAGACGCTCGTGTCACTGGCCGTCGCCGCCTCGACGCGGACTTTGGTCGTGCCGCTCGGACCTGGCGTCTATCACGCTCGAGTCCACGCCGTGAGAGGTGGCGTGCGCAGCGCGCCGTCGAACGAACTCACGCTGGCGGCGGGACTTGCCGTGGCGCCGGCCGCGCCGCGACACCTGCTCGGCCTCACCACCGGCTCATCGGTGGCCCTCTCGTGGGCACCTGCACTCGAGGGTGGCCCCGTCGAGGCGATACGACTCGATGTCAGCGGATCGCTGGCGGCCTCGGTGCTGTTGCCGCCAGGTGAGACGTTCAGCGCCGCTGGCGTGCCGCCCGGCACCTACCGCGCCACGGTGAGCGCCCTCAACGCCGCCGGCTCCAGTGCACCGTCGAACCCGGTCCTCCTCTTCGTGCCGGAAGCGTGCACCGAGCCGAACCCTCCCGAGGATCTTCGAGTGACAGCCACCGGTCGCACGATCCGCGTCACCTGGGCGCCGCCGAGTGCCGGCGCCGCCGTGAGCCGCTACGACCTCGTGGTGCAGGGAAGCCTCGTCGGCACCTTCCCGATGTTCGCGCGCGAGGTCACGGCCGAGGCGAGCGGCACCTTCACCATCCGCGTGATCGCGGTGAACGCCTGCGGCACCAGTCCGGCCACCGCACCGCTGACGATCGCCGTGCCTTAGCCGGGGGCGCGGGCGGGCACACTCTGGTTACCGTCGGGCCGGCGGCCGATTCATTCGTGCGATAGTGGGGACATTCGCGCACGGGAGGCACCCATGGCTCGATTCACGGCAGTGGCGGCGTTGTTCGCGGTAGTCGTTTCGGCAGGCCTGACCCTGCACGCGCAGCCGCGCGAGTTCGCCAACGTCAAGCAGCTCGGGGCGGCGCTGGTCGAATACCACGACGGGCTCACGCAGGTGGTCGCGGCCTACTACTACTCGCAGCGCAACCACGACAGCCCGTGGCTGCTCATCGAACTCGGCGTGTCGAGTCCGCGGACGCTGGTCGTGCGCCGCAATCAGGTGGAGCTGGTCACGCCGTCCGGTCGCACCGTGCCGCTGGCGGCGCAGCGCCGCTGGGGCGCGGATTCGGCGCGGGCGCGCGGTCTGCTGCAGCAGGCGAGCACCACGCGTCACCAGGTGCGCACGTATTTCCGGGGCACGCGCGGCGTCGAAGCGCTGCGTTTCTTCGGCCGGCCGGAATCCGGAGACACCGTCATCGATACCGTGCAGGGCGCGCCGGAGGAAGTGCTGCTCGGCGACCTGCTGTTCGAATCGCCGACCGGCGCCTGGGAGAAGGGCGCGTATGCGCTGGTCATCAAGCACGACAGCGGCACGGCTTCGTTGCCGATCGAGCTGCGGTAGCGCGCATGTGCGACCTCGGCCATCCGCACGACCACCGGCCGTTCGGTTACCTGGTAGACACGCCGGAGATTCGTGCGCTCATCGACGAGACGCGCCGTCTCACGAGTGAGATCGGCGACACGGCGATGCGCGTCGAGGCGCTGAAGCCTTCCTTCGCGCAGTTGCTCGCGAGCGAGGGCTGGTTGCCCGAGGCCTACGGCTCACCGGACCTGTCGAGCGGGATGGGCAGCGGCATCGGCCAGTACGCGCTCTACCGCGCCGAAGACGGCTCGCTCACGCTCTTCTCGCTGGTCATTCCGGCCGGCGCCGAGACGCCCGTGCACGACCATCTCGCGTGGGGCCTCATCGGCGTCTATCGCGGCCGCCAGCACGAGACGGTGTATCGCCGGCTCGATGACGGCGCCGACGAGGTGCGGGCCGACCTCGAAGTGGCGCGCGCGCAGACGATGGAGACCGGCGAGTTCTACGCGCTGCTGCCGCCGCGTGACGACATCCACTTCGTGAAGACCGTCTCGGAGGTGCCGTCGGTCTCGATCCATCTGCTCGCGAACGACACAGCCTGCGTGTGGCGGCACCGCTTCCACGCCGGCGACCGGCGAGGTCACGCCGTTCCGTTCCGGCTACAGCAACGCGCCGTGCCCGCCCGAGCCCGACTCCGCCCCCACGCCTCGTAGCGGCGCGAGCCGCCAGCCCTCAGCGGCCGAAGGTCCGCGGATGGCTGTCTGACCCGATGTAGACCTGCCTGGCTGCATCGATGTCGCGGGCGATTGCACGGATCACGGGGTCGCGCACCCCACGAGTTCGCGACCAGGTTGCCCGGTATCGCTCGGCCGCCAGATGCCGCGCGTGGTCGTCGCCTTCGAACGCCGCTGCCTCGAATGCCGCTCGGTACCGCGACAGCAGGTACAGCTCGAGTCCTGGCCGAAGGACCGATCGGGGATACCGTGCGAGATACGCCTCGGCGTGCGCGGCCTCGGCGAGCGGTGGCTGGCTGTAGCCTTCGTATTCGTAGTAGCCCAGCGCCGTCTCTGCGTACCGTGCAGCCGCGCGGGCCACGCGCGTCGTGCCGGCCGCTGCGACGAGCATCGCCTCCAGGCCCGGGCGATGGTCGTTGACCTTGTCCTCGTCCACCGGCTTCAGGTGACGTCCAACCCGAGGACGATACGCCGCGCGCAATCGCACTCGCGATTCGTAGAGACGTCGAGTGTCGGGATCGAGCTCCGCAAGGACGACCTCGTCAGGCATTCTGCCCGAGTAAAGTGGCTCCAGCAGGTGCGGCCTGTCGGGCGGGCCCGTCGCAGCACGCTCCACCGCTCTCGCAGCGCGTGCCGCGGGCTGACCAGGCAGCCCCGCAGCGAGGGCGGCAGCGGGGACCGCCAGGACGGCCATCGTGGTCACGCCTAGGAGCGCAGCGCGCACTTGGGCCACACTTGGAAGCGTATGCCGAACCCGCCTTCCATCAACAGGACGTCCGTGACCGCTCTCGTCACCCTCGTCGCCCTGCTGACCGCCCCCGCACTCGCCCAGGCGCCCCTTTCCACCCGTCTCCTGCTGGCTGAAGACGCGCGGATTCTGAGCCTCGAGACCCACGCCCTGCTGGCCGAGGGGATGAAGAGCCCGGACGCGAAGCTGCGGGCGCAGGCGGTGCGGGCAGCGGGGCGCTTCGAGACGCCGGCGCTGCTGAACGACATCATGCCGCTCCTGACCGACCAGGACCTCGACGTGCGGCGCTGGGCCTCGATTGCCACCGCCAATTCGGCGCGCCTCTTCACGGCGCCCGCCATCGATGGACTCACCCGCGTGATGGACACCGCGAAGCCGGCCGACTGGGGTCTCTACGCTGCCGCGCTCGGCCGCATCGCGATGGCCACACCCGATGAGTTCCAGCGCGTCGAGAAGACGTTGGCAGCGGTGCTGCCGGCACCCGCGTCGTCAGGGCAGGTGGTGCCGGCGCGTCCACGCGCCGCGGTGGCACGCGACGCCGCACAGATTGAAGGCGCCGCGCGGGGACTCGAGGCCCTTACGCGTCTCAGCGGGAAGGTGGCCCCTCTCGGCGCCGACGCCCGATCGCGCCTGTATCTGGTGGTCGAGACGGCCGGACGCGCGCGGCTCGAGCGCCTTTGCCCGGGCCCGGCGGCTGGCGCTGCAGGCGCTGCGCAACGCCCGCGCTGTTGACGGCGGACTCGCACGCACGGCGTCGAAAGACGCCGATGACGAAGTGCGACGCCTGGCCGTGGTGGCGGCCGGCGCACCGGTGACCACTGAAGCGCCATCGACGATGGCCGACGCGGACCGCGAGGCCGTGCTCGCGGCGGGACTCACGGACACGGAGCCGCGCGTGCGCTATGAGGCGGTGCGCGGCTGGGGCCGCCATCTGCAGGCGAAAGACTGCCAGCCGGTGCTGCGCGCGGTGGCCGACCCGAGTGCGCACGTCGCCCTGGCCGCGATCGACCTTCTCGGCGATGGCTGCGGTGCCGCCACGCCGGTCTCGCCGCTGTTGCAGAAGGAAGCAGAGGCGCTGCCCGCCTCCGGCGCTACCTGGCACCGTGCCGCGCACGCCATCGTGAGCCTGGCGAAGGCCGCGCCCGCCGATGTGCGCACGCTGCTGCCGCGCTTTGTCGGCCATCCCACCTGGCAGGTGCGCGCGTACGCCGCGCGCGCGGCTGGCGCCACCGGCGCCATCGAAGCGCTCACGCGACTTGGCGGCGATGCCCAGGACAACGTCCGCAAGGCCGCGCTCGATGAACTGGTGCGGCTCAAGCGGCCCGAGGCGCTCGCGGTGGCCTACGAGGCGCTGTCGCGTGCCGACTACCAGTTGGTGATGACGGCGGCGCGGGCGCTGGCCGCGGAGACCGACAAGCCGAAGGCGGCGAAGGCCCTCTCAGGCGCCATCCTGCGCCTGACCCTGCAAGGCAAAGACACCTCGCGCGACCCGCGGATGGCGATCCTGACGACGTTGACTGCCATTGGCAGCGCCGCCGACGTCGATGCCGTCGCGCCGTATGTCTCAGACTGGGATGCGCGCGTGGCCGAAGCCGCGGCCAAGGCCATCACGACGTGGACCGGGCAGCCGAAGGAGGCCACGCCGCGGCCGCGGGCGCTGGCGGCGCCGGATCTGACGGTGCTGGCGAAGGCGCGGTCGCAGCGGCTGCGTATCACGATGGCCGGCGGAGGCGTGCTCGACCTGCGCCTGCTGCCCGACGAGGCGCCGGCTACTGTGGCCCGGGTCGCGTCGCTGGCCGCGAAGGGCTACTACACCGGGCTGACGTTCCACCGGGTGGAGCCGACCTTCGTGCTGCAGGGCGGCTCGCCCGGCGCCAACGAGTTCATGGGCGATGGTCCGTACATGCGCGATGAGCCGGGTGTGGCACACAACCGCGCCGCCGTCGGCATCTCGACCCGCGGACGCGACACCGGCGACGCGCAGCTCTTCATCAACCTCATCGACTCCCCGCGCCTCGACCACGCCTACACGGTCTTCGCCGTCGTCGAGCGCGGCATGGATGTCGCCGACCTGGTGCTCGAAGGCGACGTGATGGCGAAGGTCGAGCTCGTGGACGCCCCGCGCCGGTGACGATGCGATCTTCCCGGCTGCCGGAGGATCTGGCGCCGAACCGGCTGAGCGCGGCGGTGGCACGGTGTCGTGCCAGCGGCCGCGCGCTGGTCGATCTCACCGAATCCAATCCGACACGCGCGGGGATCGCGTATCCACCCGATCTGCTGGCGCCGCTGTCGCACGCGGCCGGACTCGCCTACGAGCCGCAGCCGTTCGGGCTGACGTCGGCGCGCGCCGCCGTGGTGGCCGACTACGCGCGACGGGGCGTCGCCACGAGCGTCGATCGCGTGTGCCTGGCAGCCAGCACGAGCGAAGCGTATGCGTGGCTCTTCAAGCTGCTCTGCGAGCCGGGCGACCGGGTGCTGGTGCCGCGGCCCAGCTATCCGCTGTTCGAACATCTGACGGCGCTCGAGTGCGTGGAGGCGTCGCCCTATGAACTCGACCTGCACGGGCACTGGCGCATCGACGTGGACGCGCTGGCGCGGCAGATCGACGAGCGCACGAAGGCCGTGCTCGTCGTCTCGCCCAACAACCCGACCGGGTCAGTCATCGACCGGCGTGAGCTCGACGCGCTGGCGGCGGTGTGCGCGGCCAATGATCTCGTGCTCATCGGCGACGAGGTGTTCGCCGACTATCGACTCGATGGCGAACTGCCGGCGCCGTCGGTGATTCAGCAAGACGCGGCGGTGGCGGTGTCTCTGGGTGGGCTGTCGAAATCGGTCGGGCTGCCACAGGTGAAGGTGGCGTGGATAGCCGTCGGTGGACCCGCAGCGCCAGCCGCACGTGTGCTGGCCGGGCTCGAGGTCATCGCCGACACGTTTCTGTCGGTCTCGACGCCGGCGCAGGTGGCGCTGCCGGTTCTGCTCTCGGTCGGCGCGGCCGTGCGCGAGGCGATTCGCACCCGCACCGCCCGAAACCTGGCCGCCCTTGCAGCCGCGGCAGCGGCGGCACCGGCCGTGACGCTGCTGCCTCCTGCCGGCGGTTGGTGTGCGGCACTGCAGGTGCCGTCGGTGCGCAATGAGGAAGCGCTGGTGCTCGACCTGGTCGAGCGCGACGGCGTGCTGGTGCATCCCGGCTACTTCTTCGACTTTCCGCGCGAGGCGTTCGTGGTCGTGAGCCTGCTGCGTAGCCCCCGAGGTCTTCGATGCCGCCGTAGCGCGCCTGCTGGCGCGCGTGACGGAGGTGGCGTGACGGCTCCCGCGCCGCGCCAGTGCGGCATCGGCGTGCCGCTGTTCTCGATTCCGACCACGGCCAGTTGGGGCATCGGGGAGTTCCCCGATCTGGCCGCCTTCGGCTCGTGGTGCGTCGCCGCCGGACAGCGCTACGTGCAGCTGCTGCCCCTCAACGAGATCTCGCCGGGTGAGACCTCGCCGTATTCCTCGATGACGGCGATGGCGCTCGACCCGATCTACATCCATCTGCCGGCGGTCCCGGAGGTCGCGGCGCTCGGGGGCGAAGCGGGCCTGCCCGCCGACGAGCGTGCCGAGCTGGTGATGGTCCGCCAGTCGCCACACGTCCGCTACGCCGAGGTGCGCGCGCTCAAGTCGCGCGTGCTGCGCCGCGCCTACCAGCACTTCGTCACTGAGGAGATCGGTCGGAGCACCGCCCGTGCGGCCGCCTTCGCCGCCTATGCCACGCGTGAATCATGGTGGCTCGACGCCTACACCACCTTCCGCGCCCTGCATGCGGCGCACGAAGAACGCGCGTGGTGGGACTGGCCACCGGCGTTGGCGTACGGCGATCCGGCGGCCATCAAGGACGCGCAGGCCGCCATGGCGGACGAGCGCCGCTATCGCGCCTGGCTGCAGTGGATCGGCCGAGACGCAGTGGCAGGCGGCCCGGCAGGCCGCGGGCGTGCGCGTGCTGGGCGATCTGCCGTTCATGATCTCGGGCGACAGTCCCGACGTGTGGGCCCGGCGTGAGCAGTTCATGCTCGATGCCACCGTGGGGGTGCCGCCCGACGCCTTCAGCGCCACCGGGCAGGACTGGGGCCTGCCGCCGTGGCGCTGGGACGTGATGCAGGGCACCGGCTTCCAGTGGATGCGCCAGCGCGCGCGTCGCACGGCGGCGCTCTTCGACGGCGTGCGCATCGATCATCTGGTGGGGCTGTATCGCATCTACGTGCGTCCCATCGATGGGACGCGCGACAAGGTGTTCTCGCCGCCCGACGAGCCGAGCCAGAGCCTGCTCGGCGCCAAGATTCTCGGCATCTACCTGCAGAGCGGCATCGAGGTGGTGGCCGAAGACCTCGGCACCGTGCCACCGTTCGTCCGCTTCTCGATGGCGCGACTGGGGGTGCCGGGCTTCAAGGTGATGCGCTGGGAACGCGCGTGGGACGACGAGGGGCAGCCGTTCGTCGATCCCTCCGCTTATCCGGACGTCTCGGTGGCGCTGTCGGGCACCCACGACACCGAGTCGCTGGCGCAGTGGTGGCGCGACCTCACCGACACCGAACGGGCGGCGTTCCTGGCGCTGCCGAGTCTGGCGGCGTCTGCGATCACGGCCGCGTCACGCTTTGTGCCCGACGTCCGTGACGCCCTCGTCGGCGCCCTCGTCGGCGCCGCCTCGCACACGGTGATGCTGCCGCTGCAGGACCTCTTCGGATGGGATGTGCGGATCAACACGCCGGCGACCGTCAACGACCGCAACTGGACGTGGCGCGTCGCCCATCCCGTGGACTGCTGGCGCGAATCGCCGGAGTGGGTCGAGCGCGCCGAGACCCTGCGCGCTGGTGCGTTACGGCAGCGCGCGGTAGGTGAAGCGCCGGAACCGCACCTCGCCCGTGCCGGCGGCGTAGAGCGCCGGGCGCAGGCTCGAGAACTCGTAGGCCACGTTGTGGTGGTAGCCCGAGAGCTCCATGCCGCGGTCGTAGCGTTCCCAGGTCGCGCCGATCGGCGCTGTAGTGCATCGTCAGGATGTGGCGGTCGTTGCGCAGCCGGAGGCGCATCCGCTGGCCCAGGTGCGCCGGCTTGGCCTGCGGCCGCTCGAGGCCGTAGCTGTGCATGAAGAAGTTGGTGGCCGAGAACCCCAGGCCGGCGTACAGGCGGCGGCTGTAGAAGAGCAGCAGGCCCGCCGAGGCCCCGGGGTCGGCGTCGATGTCCACTTCCACCTCGTAGGCCCGGTCGCCGGCCACGAACCACAGCGGTGAACTCGTCGCCGGGCCACTGCCTTTCGCCGTCAGCACCAGCGCGCCGTCGTCGTAGCGGCACGCGAGCGCGATCGGCGTCGTCGCCGGCGTAGAAGCTCCACTGCACGCCCATCGCGGCTGGTCGAGAAGTCGTCCGAGAAGGCGAAGCCGTGATCCCCGACGGCGAGCCCGCCGGCTTCGCGATCGGCCGTGACGGATCGCCGCGCCTGCACGCGGAACCAGCCATCGGAGGTCCACTCGATCGGCTCGAGCATCGTCTGCCGGCCGAGCGTGAGGAAGCCCTTCTCGTAGGCGTGGTAGACGATCCACCAGCTGCCCGGCCGCGTCCTCGACCAGCGTGCCGTGGCCCTTCGACCACCACCGCTCCTCCGCCGACTGCGTGCGCACGATCGGGTTGTGCGGCGCGCTCTCCCACGGCCCGTCGATGGACGCGAGCGCGCGGCCACGATCATGTGGCCGGTGGGCGGACCGGCCGTGCCGCCCTGCGGCCAGCACCATGTAGTAGTAGTCGCCGCGCCTCAGGATCTTCGGCCCCTCCTGCGCGAAGCCCTCGACCACCAATCGACGCGGGATACTGCCAGCCGTCGTAGACCTTCGTCTCGGCGCCCGCTCACCGACAGGCCGTCGGCGGCCAGCGGCACGCGGTAGCCCGCGCTCAGGAACAGATAGCGCCGGCCGTCCGGACCCACGGCGTGGCCGGGATCGATGCGGCCGATCTTCAGATCGATCGGCTCGCTCCACGGGCCGCGGATGTCGTCGGCCCACACCACGTAGTTCGAGCGGTACGGGCCGATGCCCGGGAAGTAGATGTAGTAGCGGCCCTGCGTGCTTCACCAGATCCGGCGCCCACACCGAGCCGACGTTCTTGCGCAGAGCGCGGCGCCGATCGGCTGCCAGTTCACCAGGTCGCGCGAGTGCCAGATCGTCCAGCCCCGGATAGGCATCGAACGACGAGAACGTCATGTAGTAGTCGTCGCCGTCCTTCAGGATCGACGGATCGGGGTGGTCGCCGGCGAGGATCGGATTGCGGAACGTGCCGTTGCCGAGGTCGGCCTTGCGCTGGCCTTCGATGCCGCGCGCCCACAGCGGCTCGGTCAGCGGCTGCGGCGGCGGTGGTGGCCGGTGTCGAGGGCAGGAAGCCACGCGCCCGCATCCATCGACATCCAGCGGTCGGGCCACTGCGGAGGTCGGACCCAGGCCGTGCCGCCACGCCGAAGCCGTGCGCGCCCTGCTCGTAGAGGTGCAGTTCCGCCGGCACGCCGGCGCGCCGCAGCGCCGCTGGAAGGCGAGGCTGTGTTCGAGCGGCACGCTGCTGTCGGCGGCGGTGTGCACGAGGAAGGTCGGCGGCGTCGTGGCGCGCACCTGGCGATCGGCCGACGTGCGGGCGATCGAGTGCGGCCGACGGCGACGGCCCCCAGCAGGTTGCGCGTCGAGTCGCGATGTGCGTGCGGGCCGCTCCATCATGATCACCGGGATAGAGCAGCGCCAGAAAATCCGGCCGCGCGCTCACCGCGTCGAGCGCGGCGCCGGTGCGGCCCTCCGGCGCGTCGAAGAGCGTGCCGGCCATCGCCGCCAGATGGCCGCCAGCCGAGGCGCCCATCACGCCGATGCGGTCGGGCCGGACGCCGAACTCCGCGGCGCGCGATCGCACGATCCGCACGGCGCGCAGCACGTCCTGCAGCGGCGCCGGGAAGCCGTATTCGGCCAGCCGGTACTTCAGCACGAACGTCGGCCACGCCCTCGGCGCTGCAGCCGCGTCGCCACGCCGGCCGCCTCGTTGGCCATCGCCAGACGCGCGTAGCCGCCGCCGGGCGCGACGATGACGGCGGTGCCGGTGGCGGGGGCCGTGCGGCGCGCAGGTAGGTGAGCGTCGGCTCGTGGACGTTCGACACGCGTCCGTCGGCCACACGCTCCTCGCCGACGTCGGCCGCGCCCGGCACGCCTTCGGGCCAGAGCGGGATGCGTCTGCACCGCTCTCGGGCCCAGCACCCGCCGACCGCCGCATCTGTCCCTTGAACCACGCCACCCGGTTCTGGCGCATGCCGATCGACGTGCGGCCGGGCGCCGAGCGCCGTGAACACGACCTCGCCGCCGCCCTGGCCGCACGCCGTCCACAGCGTGCGCATCGTGCGGCCGTCGTAGCTCGAGCGAGGCCGTATGCCAGACGTCGGCGCGCGTGTGTCTTCGCCGCGATCCAGCAGCGTCAGCCCCGGCGCCGGCGAGCGCAGGAAGGTGTCGAGCGCCCAGCGGCCATCGGGCCGCATGCCGCAGCTCGACCAGCGCCCGGTTCTCGGTGGCCGCTTCCTGCGACGTGGACGAAGCGCTGCTCTTCGCCGCCGCCGGCGGCCGGGCGGAACTCGACCTCGACCGTGAAGCGCGCCAGGCCGGCCAGTGGATTGGCGTCCACGAGCAGCCCATCGTCGACGCCGTCGAACTCCACGACCGAGCCGGCGGCTGTCTCAACCACACGCGGTGCGCCGACGACCGTCGACCGGCATGGCCGCCGATTCGCTGCAGGTTGTCGAGCCGCCACTCGACCGGCGGCGCCGAGCGCGGCCGCCGTGTCGCGCGGACCTATCCGCGCCGCGGCCACCGCCGAGTGCGACGACCAGGCCGAGCCACGCGGTGGACGCATGCGGACCTACTTGCGGGCCGAGCGCGCGGATGAGCACGCCCATGTTGCGGATGTAGGCGTCGATCGAGATGCCCATCAGCGCCGGATCCGGGAACGGCGAGGTGTCGGAGGTCGTCGCCGACGTGGGTCTGCGAGAAGTCGCCGGGCGCGACCGTCGCGGGGCCGGCCCGCGATACGGGATGGGTGTTGTAGCCGAGCGGCGCCAGCCAGTAGCCCTGCGCGGTGAGGCTCGCAACCAGCGCGCCGCCGCCGGGGCGTCGCCGCCGGCGCGGCACCGTCACGTAGCGGGGCAGCGGCTGCGGCTCGGCCCCGGGCGCCAGCGGCGAGCCCTTGATCGGCGTCTGTCGGGCGACATCTTCGTCGCGGCCTCGATACTGCCGCGCAGCGCCGCGGTGTCGACGCGGCGAAACGAGCTGTAGTGGGCCAGCGTCTTCTTCGGGTCCTTGTCCACGTAGTAGCGCCCGTTGGTCACGTTCGACCCGGTGCGATGCACGTAGAGCGCCTCGTTGGTGCCGATCTCGACGAACGTCGGATGCGTGCGGCCGCCGCCGGCCAGCGCGCCACGCTCGGGCGGGAGGGCCACCGAGTCGAGCCAGTCGAGCGCGTCGGGGATGCGCGCCAGGTACTTGCGTGTCGCCGGTCAGCCGGAAGAAGCGCAGCAGCAGCTGCGACGTTGCTCGCCGGTCGTGTGGGTCACCAGCGCCGTCGGCTCGTAGGTGCGGGCGCCGACGGGCTTCAGATCGGGCGTGTACTGCAGCGCCCAGCCGGCCTGCGGCGGCCCTGCTGGGTGACGAGGAACGCGTCCATGCCGCGGCGCACGGCGTCGAGCACGCGGCCGATCGCCGAGCGCCTGGTAGCAGATGCAGCAGGAAGTCGATGTTCTCGGCCGCGACGTCGTCGTTGAAGGTGGGGAACGACGTGTAGTCGGGCTTGCCGGGCTTGGCGAACTCGTAGCGCAGCGGGAAGCGCTGCGGCCAGGCGCCGAAGGGATACTGGCTGTCGAGCACGAACTGGATCGCCTTGTCGAGCGCCGGCTTGTACTTCGGATCGCGCTTCTCCACGTAGAGCCGCAGCAGGAACTTCGAGGCGTCGGCGGTGCCGGCGTCGTCGAAGGTGGCGTTGCCCCAGTAGTGCTGGAACTCCTCGAGCCGCCAGCCATGCTTGCCGACCGTGTCGTACCACTCGCTGCAGCGACGCTTCGCCGTCGAAGTCGGCCACGTAGTTCCAGCCGCCCGACGGATGCTGCGCCCAGATGAGCGCGCCGGCCACGCCCTCGGCCGCGCGGTAGTAGTAGTCGTCGCCGGTGGCGTGATACGCGTCGAGGAACAGATGGCCCATCGTGGCCGTGCCGGGCGGCTGGATCCAGATCATCGACGGCCGGGCTTCCATCTCGCCCCAGCGCCGCGACAGATCGGGCAGGTAGGTCCAGACGTAGCCGCCCTTCACGCTCACCGTCTCCACCATGAACGTGGTGGCGCGCTTCATCGTGTCGAGCAGGCGCGCGCGATCCGGCGCCGGTTGGGCAGCGCTGGTGCCGACGGCGCCGACAGCGCCGACCGCACTAGCGTCGCGACGACGACGCGAGCGTTACGTGCCGGGCTGGACATAGGGCACCTGCGCGAACAGCCGCCGCTCGTGGCCGCGCGGATCGGCGACCACGCGAACCGTCGCGATCGAACACCATCGTGGCGCGCGTGTCGAGGTCGTAGATCGGGCCAGGCGGGGAGCGCCGGCGCATTCGGGCGGCCGGTGCGCGCGAAGGCCAGCCAGCACGTCGCTCATCGCGCCGGGCCAGCTCGACGGCGTCGGCCCCGGTGCCGACCGTCTCGGGCACGATCGCCGCGTTGTCGAAGACTGAACGGCACGTCGAGGCCGTGGTGGGCGCCCCAGCGGCCGCCGTCCACCGGCGTGCGCCAGTCGAACTGGAACACCCACGTGTGCGCCGAGGCCACCGGCTGCACGGCCCGCCGGTCGGCCTCGATGACCTGGCCGCGCCACGACCGCGAGGCCGTCGTGGCCGCAAAGAAGACGTCGGCCGGCGAGTACTCGCGGATACCAGGCGCGGTACTTCGCGATGACGTCGGCGCGATCGAGAGTGCCCATGAACGGCGAGTTCGCCTGCGAGCGTCGGCAGCAGCGTCGCCCAGGTGAGGTCGAAGAGCGCCGGGTTGCCGCGGCCGATGAGCGTGCGGGTCTCGCCGGCGTGTTGCCGAGGATCATCGGGATGTCGGCCGAGAGCGGCGGCGCGTCGGGGTCGAACGGATCGCGCGGCAGCGCCCGGCCGTCGGTGACCGGGCCCATGTAGGCCGGGGCCCGGCTCACCTCGATCAGGCGCGCCATCGGCAGCGTCCGCAGCTCGCCGGCGCGCTCGCGCGGCAGCGCCGAGCGCCGTCGAGCAGCTGCTCGGCGTGCCGGGTGGCGGTGCTCGACGCGGCTGCCGGTGATCTGCTGGCCGCTCATGCGTGATGACCCGGCGGAAGAGCCCGCGCGCCACCGGCATCGCCATCAGCGTGGCGCTCTTGGCGCCGCCGCCCGACTGCCCGAAGATCGTGACGTTGCCGGCGATCGCCGCCGAAGGCCGCGATGTTGTCGCGCACCCACTGCAGCGCCAGCACCAGGTCGAGCATGCCGGCGTTGCCGGAGTCGGCGAAGGCGGCGCCGGCGAATCTCGCCCAGATAGAGATGGCCGAACACGTTCAGCCGGTGGTTCACGGTGACGACCACGACGTCGCCGCGCCGGCGAGCCGCGCGCCGTCGGCTTCGAGCTCGTTGCTGGTGCCGCTCGAGAACGCGCCGCGGATGGAACCACACCATCACCGGCCGCCGGCCCGTCGCCCGAGCGACGGCGTCCACACGTTCAGGTGCAGGCAGTCTTCGCTCATCGGCCGGCCGCGCATGCCGGGCTGCGGCGCGATCGGCGCCGAACTCGTGGCGTCGCGCGACGCCGGTCCATGGCGCCGGCGGCACCGGCGGCCGGAAGCGCCGCGTCGAGGTGTCGGCGCCGTAGCGCAGGCCCTTGAACGACGCGACACGCCGTCGTCGAGGAAGCCGCGCACCTTGCCGGCGGTGGTCTCGACCACCGGTCGACGCGCGCCCGGGGCGGTTGGCGCGCCGCCCCGAGCGACCGCGCGCCGGCAGAGCGCCGAGCGCCGTCACGGCGCCGCGACGGCCGCGAATCGCGTCCCGACGGCGCATGTGCATCGGCCGGCCCGGTGTGTCTAGAACACGAAACGCAGGCCCACCTGGACCTCGCGGCCCGATGCCGTCGATGCGCTTGCGCGTCACCTTGCCGAAGTTGGCGCTCGAGATGTTGGTGTCGGGCATGTCCCAGACGATGCCGTTGAACACGTTGTAGGCCTCGAGCCGCGCCTCGAGCCGGTACTGCTGGTGAAGTTGAACGCTCTTGGTCATCGTCATGTCGGTGAGGAACACGCTGCGGGCCGTTCAGGCCCGTCGTAGAACCACGGGTTGGTGCGCGGCGTGAAGGCGTCCTGCACCGCGAACTTGCTGGTGTCGAACCAGCGGTCGCGGGTCGGGTTGTCGAGCGTCGGGTCGCCGCTCACGACGTAGCTGGTGGTGAAGAGCACCTGGCCGGCCCGAGTAGAAGCGCCCGGCGGTCGGTGAACTGCCAGCCGCCGACCACCACGTCGAGCGCCGTCGGCAGGTCGGACAGGAAGGCGCGGTCGCGGCCGACCGGCATCTGCCAGGTGACGGCGCCGGTGACGCGGTGGCGCGGGTTGGCGCCGAGGCGTCGTTCTCGGCGAGCGGCCGCCATTCCCAACCCTCCTCGCCGCCGGACTGCAGCACCTCGTACTGCGCGCGGTCGTCGAAGAACTCCTGCCGCTTCGCGTTGTCGTAGACGTAGGCGACGAGGAAGCTGATGCCGTTGCGTGAAGGGCCGCTGCGCCCGCAGCTCGAGCATGTGCTCCTTGAGCTTGCGGCCGTTGGTGTTGGTCTGCGTGATGGTGCCGTACTGCGGATACGGCACGAGCAGGCTGCCGAGCGTCACGGTGGCGGTGTTGCGCGCCTGGCCGGGGAACTTGTCCACGGTGAGGTAGTTGCGGAACGGGTTGGCGACCTGCACGTTGAGCGCGGCCTTCTGCTCGTAGCGGTAGGCCGGGTCCGCCATGTTGAGGTTGATGTCGTAGGGCACGCGCGTGCCCCAGTTGAAGAAGTAGCTGGCGTCGGCGATGATGCCGCCCAGATCTCGCTTCTGGAACGCCGACCGTGAAGCGGTCGTTGATCTGCGGCCGCAGCTCGTACTGGTCGAGGCTCACGGCGCTGCCGAGGCCGGTGTAGCGGCCGTACGACTGCCCGTACGGGCTCGATCACCGGGTTGACCGCCGACGGGAACGGATCCGACAGCGTCTGGCGCGGCACGCCGTTGGCGAGGCCGCAGCGTGGTCGTCGTCTGGGCGAAGCCGGTGTACTGGTTCACGAAGTCGCCGAGCGTGTCGCGCACGTTGCTGGTCGGCATCATGTAGCGGGCGTAGCCGCCGCGCAGCACCGAGTTGTCGCCGAGCCGGTAGTTCACGCCGATGCGCGGCATGAAGTTCCACGGCGAGCTGTTCCAGGCGTGCGGGTTGTCCTCGGTCGGCGAAGATCCAGGCGCCGTTGAAGCGTGTAGGCGTAGCCCTTGCTCGCCATCAGCTGCCGCGCCTGAGCCGGGATCGGCGGCGGCGTCGCCTGCCATCTCGGGAATCGGCTGCGTGAGGTCGAGCCGCTGCGACAGACGGTTGTCGCGGTCGGTCGGGCCCGGCTCGTATTCCCAGCGCAGGCCGAGGTTCAGCGTCAGGCGATCGGTGACGTCGCAGTCGTCCTGGAAGTAGGCGGCGTAGCCGCGCAGGAACGGCGTCTGCAGCGGCACCAGCCGCGCCGAGGTCTGGTTGTCGAGGGCGCCGAGCATGAAGGTCGCCCACTGGTTGCCGGTGTTGACGACGTCGGGCGTGTCGGAGCTGTTGGCGGTGAGCGTCGAGTTGAACACCAGGTTGATCGGCTCGAAGCGCGCCGCCTCGCCGTAGTAGGCGCGCACCTCGCCGCCCCACTTCATGTTGTGGCGGCCCTGGTAGCGGTTCATGCGCACCGACGCCGTCCACGCGTCGGGATGCTGGTACCACTCGCGGCCCTGGCGGCCGAGGCGGTTGGTCGTGCGCCGTGCCGGTGCCCGCTCGTGACGTCGAGCGCCGGGTAGTAGACGTAGCCGCTGTTGTAGAGCGACGAATACCACTGGCGCGACCAGTAGTCGTGCGAGGCCGTCGTGCGCCGAGCAGCAGCGCCGGGTTGTAGAACTCGTCGGTCATGTTGTAGAAGCTGCCGCGCACGTTCAGCGTCGTCTTGTTCGAGATCACCCACACCGAGTCGGCGGCGACGCTCATGCCGTAGCGGTTGCTGCCGGTGAGCGGGAAGAAGCCGCCGTCGGTCGGGTTCTCCTGGTAGAGGTTGGCCTTGAACTGGCCGTAGCGCGCGAACACCTTCCAGTTGTCGGTCAGGTTCACGTCGACGCGCTGCGAGAAGTTCCAGTAGTCGACGCGGTCGAACACGCGTGCCCTGCCAGTTGTCGACGTTGCCGGCGGCGTTGGGCAGCGGGATCTGCGGCCAGCATCTTCAGCGCCACCGGATCCAGCATCGCCTGCGGGATGACGTTGCCGGCGAAGGCCGGGCGGACGACGCGGCCGGCGGCGTCGAGCGTCGACGGGAACGGGTTGAAGATGGTGCGCACGCGGCCGTTCAGCACCGACTGGCTGAAGTTGCCGCGCGCGCTCGAGTTCGGTCGGCACCGTGCGGACGATGGTGTTCGGCCGCTTGTCGTCCCACTGCTCGAAGGTCGTGAAGCTGAAGATCTTGCCGCGCTTGATCGGGCCGCCGAGCGTGGCGCCGTACATCTTCAGCGCGGTGCCGCGCAGCGCGCTGGTGTCCTGGCCGGGGCGCGACGGAGTCGGGTCGGTGATCGAGTTCAAGCTGCGGATCGCGGCCGTAGAAGTAGGTCGAGCCGCGGAGCTGTGTTGGTGCCCGACTTCATGTTCAGGCTGATGATGCCGCCGAGGCTGTGGCCGTTCTCGGCATCGACGCTGTTCTTCGAGACGGTCACCTCTTCCACCGCGTCCATCGGCCGGCGTGTAGGCGGTCTTGAAGCTGGCGCCGAGCGCGCACGCCGTCGAGCAGCACGTCGTTGGCGCGGCGGGTGCCGCCGCCGGCGTCGTAGTCGTTGGCGTAGGCGTGGTGGTACGGCCGGTTCTCGCTGGTCGCCGGCGACACCGTGATGCGTCGGGATCGAGCGACGCCAGGTTGTACGGATTGCGGCCGGCGATCGGCACCTGGTCGATGAGCTGCCGCTCGAGCGTGAGGTCGGCGCTGGCGCTGTTGAACTGCACCGGCGACCGGCGCCGCCTGCGACCGACCACCCGTCTCCTCGATGCCGCCGACCGCGAGCACCAGGTCCACGGTGAGGTCGGCGCGCTGCTGCACGCGCACGTTCTGCTGCTCGGTCGTCTTGAAGCCCGGCAGCTCGGCCACCACCGTGTAGCATGCCCGGCTCGATGAAGTCGAAGATGTAGCGGCCGTCCGCGTCGGTGACGCGCGTCGACCGACGACGCCGGTGGCGTCGTTGCGCAGCGTCACCGTCGTGCCGGGCAGCGCGCCGCGCGCTGCTGTCGTTCGACCGTGCCCCTGGACGCGCGCCGCGATAGTCCTGGGCGGCGGCCGGCGGCCGCAGCACGAGGGCCAGCGCTCAGGATCGCGCTCCAGCACCGTCTTCATAACCACTTCATCATGACAATGCCTCCTGCGGCCAACGAACTGCCGCGCTTACCGCTGAACCCTGCCGCTGGCATCGCCGCCTACGAGGCGATCAACTTCCGTCACCGACACCCGGTTGAAATCGCCGGGGATGGTCTGCTTCAGCGCACTCGCCGCCACCGCGAAGCGCAGCGTGGCGTCGAGGGTCGCGCCGGCTCCCGAGCCCATGGATCAGCCCGGCGGCGAAGCTGTCGCCGCCGCCGATGCGGTCCACCACGCGGACGTCGTAGCGCTGGCTCTCGTGGAAGCGTCTCGGTCGCGTGCGTCGTAGCAGCACGGCGCTCCAGCCGTTGTCGCTCGCCGACAGGCTCTCGCGCAGCGTGACCGCGACCTGCGCGACGCCGAACTCCGCGGCGACCCGCGCGCAGGCCGTCGCGATAGCCCGCGATGTCGAGCACGCCGCTGCGTCACGTCGGCGTGCGGCACCTCGATGCCGAGCACCGCCTGCAGGTCTTCTTCGTTGGCGATGACGAGGTCGACGCCGCGGCACGAGCGGACGCATCACGCGCTGCGCCTCGGCCGGCGTCCACAGCTTGCGCGCGGAAGTTGAGATCGACGCTCACCGTGCGCGCCGGCGCGCCTGGCCGCGTCGATGGCCTCGCGCGTGCACGCCGCGGCCGTCGGCGCCGAGCGCCGGGGTGATGCCGGTCCAGTGGAACCACGTGGCGCCGGCGAACACGCGCGTCCCACGGCACGCTGCCCGGCGCGATCTCGCTGATCGCGGAGTGCGCGCGGTCGTAGACCACCGTAGAGGCGCGCTGGCTGGCGCCGGTCTCGGCGAAGTAGATGCCGAGCGCGCTCGCCGCCACGCAGCACGTGGGCGACGCCGCACGCCCTCGGCCGCGCAGCGCCTTCAGGGCCGCGTCGCCGATCGGGTTGGCCGGCAGCGCGCGTGACGTAGTGGCTCTCGTGCCCGAACTGGGCGAGGCTGACGGCGACGTTGGCTTCGCCGCCGCCGAAGCGTCGCCTGCAGCGCCGGCGACTGGAACAAGCCGCTCGAACCCCGGCGGGCTCAGCCGCAGCATGATCTCGCCGAAGCACACGGTCTTGGTCATCGCGCCACCCCCTCGGCGCCGGCCGCGCGCGTCGCGCACCGCGTCGACGAACGGCGCGCGCGTTCGCGGGATCGTCGTCGAAGCGGCCGCTCGCGCACCGCCTGCGCGATCGACCAGCGCGCGTGCCGACGCCGATCGCCACGGCGCCGGCGCGAATCCAGTCGCCGGCGTTCTCGCGCGTCACGCCGCCGGTCGGCATCAGCTTGCATCGTGCGGCAGCGGCGCCACGCACGTCCTTGAAGAAGGCCGGCCCGAGCGAGGTCGCCGGGAAACACCTTCACGATGTCGGCGCCGGCCTCCCACGCGGTCAGGATCTCGGTCGGCGTGAAGCAGCCGGGCATCACCGGCGCGTCCGGCGTCCACGACAGGCCGCGATCACGTCGGGCCGGAACACCGGGCTGACGACAAACGCGCGCGCCGGCGTCGATGACCGCGCGCGCGGTCGGGGCGTCGAGCACGGTGCCGGCGCCGATCGATGACGTCGGCCGGCGGCGGCGGCGAGCAGATCGGCGATCAGCTCGACCGCGCCGGGCACGGTCATCGTGATCTCGATCGCCGTGACGCCGCCGGCGACCAGCGCGCTGCGCCACCTCGTGGCCTGGCCGCGCGTCGTGCAGGCGCACGACGGCCACCACGCCCACCTCTTCGATGGCGCGCGACGACGTCGGCGCGGTCCGGCGCCGTCATCACAGCCATCCCGCAGTCCGTTGGCCACCAGAGCCGAGCGCGAAGAGCAGCGTGAGGCCCAGCACGAGCGTTGCGGCGCGCGTTGGCGCGGATACGCGCCCATCGCCGGCCGGTTGACGAAGTAGAGGATCACGCCGACCGCGATCGGCGCCATCAGCAGGTTGCCGACCATCGCGGGAATCGCCTTCATCAGCGCCGGCAGCTGCCAGAACGGCGCCACCAGCGCCGGCACCGCGATCCACACCGCGAACACGGTCTTGAACAGCCTGTTGTCGTCGGTGAAGCGCCAGTCGCGTTCCGCGCGATGTCGAGGCAGAAGTAGGTCATCGTCAGCGCCACCGAGATGAGCGTCGTGAACGCCGCCGCGAAGAGGCCGAGCGAGAACAGGCGCGGCGCCAGGAAGCCGAGCGCGCCGGGCAGCGCCGGCCCGAGCACCTGGCCGGCCACCGGAATGCTCTCGACCTGCGAGTAGTGGCTCACGCCGAGGAACGACGGGCCGGCGCCGGTGTAGACGGCGTGCAGGGCGGTGGCGCCGGCGACGATGACGACCACCGAGAACAGGCCCCAGATGACGCCGAGGTTCGTGCACCGTCTTCCAGAACGTGCGCGGATGTCGGCCACGGTGTAGCCGGCGTTGTGCGGCGAGATAGCCGTACGAGAGGAACACCGCCGGCGCCAGCCCCTGGCCGGCGATGGCCATGATCTGCGTGAAGCCGTTGCGCGACGCCGGTCGCTGCCCACGACCGGCACGTCGGCCGGAATCTGCGGGACGAGCCCGCGCCCGAGCGCCACCCACGTGCTGCCAGTCGAGCAGCCCCTTGATGGCGACGACGATGAAGCACGCGAGGATGACGAGCAGCAGCGCCGTCATGATCTTCTCGATCGCGCTTGTAGCCGCCGAGGACCGCCGCGACGACGGTGATGCGCCGTCAGCACGATCGAGGCCACGACCAGGCCGGTGTCGCCTCGCCGTCGCCGGCGGCAGCATGCCCGAGCGCGCCGTAGGTGCCCTCGACCATCGCCGACATCTGGCTCATGTTCACGACCAGGTTCACGAGCGCGGTCGGCACGACGATCGCCCACGCCAGCCAGGCGCCGAATGTCGGTGCGCACCATGTCCACCATGCCGCGGCCGCCCGACATGATGCCGACGCGCGACGCGGAATCGAGCGTGACGACCACCATCGGCACGACGGCCAGCGCCACCCACAGCAGGTCGAAGCCGAACCAGGCGCCGGCGAGGAGCCGCGTCGCCACGGCGCCGGCGCCGATCATGCCGGCGGCGGTGAGGGCGGCCGGGCCGACGAGCGGGCGAAGAGCCGAGGACCGACACCGCGGCATCGCGGTGGCACGGTCGGGGCGTGCGTGGTCGTGGTGGCCATGCGCCTCAGCGGCCCATCCAGCCGCCGTCCACGACGAGCACGTGGCCGTGGACGTAGTCGGCCGCGCGCGAGGCGAGGAACACCACGGCGCCGGCCAGGTCCTCGGGCGTGCCCCAGCGGCCGGCCGGAATGCGCTCGCTGATCTGCTCGGCGCGCTCGCGGTCGGCGCGCAGCGCCGTCGTGTTGTCGGTCTCCATGTAGCCGGGCGCGATGGCGTTGACGTTGATGCCGTGCGCGCGCCCACTCGTTGGCGAGCGCCTTGGTGAGCTGCGCGACGCCGCCCTTGGCGGCGGCGTAGCCCGGCACGGTGATGCCGCCCTGGAACGACAGCAGCGAGGCGATGTTGACGATCTTCCCGCCGCTGCCGCGGTCGAGCATGTGCTGGCCGGCGGCGCGGCACAGCCGGAAGACGCTCGACAGGTTCACCGCGATCACCTCGTCCCACGTCGTCGTCGCTGTGCTCGGCCGCCGGCTGCCGGCGGATGGTGCCGGCGTTGTTCACCACGATGTCGATGCGGCCGGACGCCGCGACCGCGTCGGCGACGAGCCGGGCGGCCGCGCGCGCGATCGGCGAGGTCGGCGGCGAGGACCGTCGGTGCGTCGGCCGGTCGCCGTGCGCGATCTCGGCGGCGGTCGCCTCCGGCGGCGGCGTGCTCGGCGTGCAGCACGACGTCGGCGCCGGCCTCGGCCAGGGCCAGCGCCATCGCGGCGCCGAGGCCGCGCGAGGCGCCCGTGACGAGCGCCACCTTGCCGTCGAGACGGAAGAGCGGTCGTGGACACGTGTCGTCGCTCAGCGGCTGCCGGCCGGCGGCAGGAAGTCTTCGCGGAGCGGCGAGAAGATGTCGACCAGCACGACCTCGTCGTCGAGCATCGTGGCGCCGTGCCGGACGTGGGCGGGAAGTGCAGCACGTCGCCGGCCGAGGCGATCCGCTCCTGCCCGTCGATGGTGAAGTCGCACCGAGCCGCGCTCCACGAGCGTGATCTGCTCGTGCGGATGCGAGTGGACGGCGGTGACGACGCGCGGCGTGAAGCGGAGCCGGCACACCATCAGCGCGCTCGCCCCAGATCATCTGGCGCTCGATGCCCTCGGCGATGTGCTCGACCGGAATCGAGCGTCCAGTCGCGGTGCTGGAAGGCGACGAGCGATTCGGGCTGCGTCATCGCGTGGCCTTCGGCCTTGTCGAGGCCCGAGCCGAGGGCCGCGAACTCGGGTTGCACGTTGACGACGCCGTACTGGCGATCGTCGTCCTCGCGGTTGGCGGCCATCATCCACAGGAAGTTGATCGACGCCGCCAGGCGCCGCGACGTTCGGGTGGTAGCCCTGCGGCATGAGCACCACGTCGCCTTCGCGGACGATGGTCGCGACCTCGGGCTCGCGCGGCGTCGGTGTAGACCAGCTGCACGCCGAACGCCGGCGCCGGCATGTCGATGTAGAGGTAGGCCTCTTCGAGCATGGCGGCGTGCTCGTGCGGCGGCCACGACGTCCAGTTGCCGGGCTCGCTGAAGGTGACGCCGGCCATGATGCGGCCGGCCTCGCACGTTCTTGCCGATGAGCACGTTGAGGTCGCGCTTCGGCGGTCGGGCCGCCGGCCTCGACGTGCAGCGTCGGGATCCTGCCTGATGTCGGCGAAGCGCACGACCTGCACGGCGTGCACGCCGGTCGACCGGCGCGGCGATCTCGGCGAAGTCGCAGCCGCCGGCACCGGCCGTGATCGTCGACCGTGCGCGTCGCGCGGCACGTAGAGGGCGTCGTAGCGATTCAGCGTGTGGCGCTGCCGTCCGGCCGCGACCGTCGGCGGCTGCCGCCCAGGCAGATGAGCGCCGCTTTCGTAGCTCGCCGGTCTCGAAGGCGCACCGGCGCATCGCCGCCGTCGAGGATCACGCGGCCGTAGCGCAGGTAGCGCGAGGCGCCGGTGCCCGGCGCGACGCGCGTGGGTGCGGCCCTTGCGCGCCGTGCGGTGTCGCGCACGATGCAGGTGCCGGGCGAGAGGGTGCGAAGCGTCGATGGACACGGGCGTCTCCTCTGAATGCACGGCGACTAGGCCACGACCGGCGCGGCAAAGGCCGGCGCGGCGACGAGCGCCGCGGCGCCCTGCAGGCGCGGGTACTCGCTGGCCGCGACCGGCCGGATCTCGGTGCCGGCCGCCGCCGGCGTGAGCGTGCGCTCGGCGAGCGCCGCGCGCACGGTGTCTTCGATGAGGTCCCAGGCCAGCGTGATCTCGCCGCCGATGTAGACGCGCGCGGGATCGAGCGCGTTGACGACCGACGCCAGTCCCGAGGCCGAGGTAGCGCGCCGTGGCCTCGAGCGCGGCCGACGGCCTTGGCGTCGCCGACGCGGGCCCGGGCGATGAGATCTTCGATCGTGAAGTGCGCGCGGGCGCGTCGCACCGGGCCGGCATCGCTGGCGACGGCCGGCCGAAGTAGCGGGCCAGGGTCGCGCGGTTCGAGACGTAGGCCTCCCAGCAGCCGTTCGAGCCGCACGAGCAGCGCGGGCCGTCGAGCGAGAGCGGCACGTGGCCGAACTCGCCGGCGATGTTGTGGCGGCCGCGCAGCACCTCGCCGTTGATGATGACGCCGACGCCGAGGCCGTCCGAGACGCTCACGAAGACCAGGTCGCCGCCGAGGCCGCCGCCGTCCGAGCGCAGCGCCCAGGCCTGCGCCAGCGCGCAGGCGCGGCCCGGAGTTCTCGATCTGCACCGGCAGGCCGGTGGCGGCCGCCAGCGGCTCGCGCAGGTCGACGTCGCGCCAGCCGAGCGTCGGGCGCGTGCAGGACGCGTCATCGTGGCGTGCTCGACCATGCCGGGCACGACCAGGCCGATGCCCTCGCAGCGCGTCGACTTCGGGGTGCTCGGCCGAGCAGCGTCTTGATGCGCTCGGCCAGCATCGCCACGAGCGCCTGCGGCTCGCGCACGCGTCGGGAACGAGGTCGACGCCGGCGAGCGGCTTGCCGAGCAGGTCGGCCAGCATCAGGAAGGTCTCGCTGGCGCGGATGTCGGCGGCGACGACGGCGCGGCGGCGCGAGTCGATGTAGAGGAACGTCGGCTTGCGGCCGCGCACGGCCTCGCCGGTGGCGCCCTCGAAGATCGAGCTTGCGCTCGAGCAGGTCGTTGACGATGAGGGTGACGGCGCCGCGGCCGACGCCCATCGTCGCGCGCCAGGTCGGCCCGCGAGATCGGCTGGTGGGCCCGCACCAGGTTCAGCACGATCTGGCTGTTGATCGCCCGCGCCGGTGCCGCGGGTGGCGATGTTGAAGCGCGAGGTGTTGATTCTACGCATTTGGCAAAGGAACAAACAAATTAGCCGACTTGAGACACCGAAGCGTTATCGTCCAGCTGAATGCAGGCGGAGATTAGATCCGTTAAGTTTCAAATGCAAACAAAATATTCAAAACTGGTGTTGATGTGCGCAAACGACCATTAGTTGTAACGGGGTCTGTCACGGTCACCAGATGTAACGGGGTCTGTCACCATCACCAAGGCGATCTCGGAAGAATCTGCTCGCCAATTCGGTGACCGTGACAGACCCCGTTACAACTGGCGGTTAGAGGCGCAGGATCGCGGCGACGGCCATGCCGGCCAGCAGTGCCGTGGTCGGACGGCCCAGGGCCGCGAGCGCGACGGTGACGGCGGTGGCCACCAGCCCCTGCAGGTCGCCGCGGGCCAGGGTGGCGACGACCAGCGCGACGATGACCGAGGTGCCGAGGTGCTTCAGAAACGCGGTCACAAACGGCGTCGCCGGCAGCACCCGCGCGACGACGAGTCCGCCGACGCGGATTCCGTAGGTCAGAATCGCCATGCCGGCGATGGCCATCGCGGTGGTGCTAGCGTCGGGTGTCACGCCACGCTCCCACGCAGGCGCCGACCAGCGCCGCCACCAGCACCTGCCACTCGGGCGCCACGATCGACGGCGGGATGCGCGTGGCCAGCGCCGCCGCGCTCCATGGCACGAGGTCGCGCGGGCCCCGCCAGCCCGACGTCAGCGTCCCGGCGAAGAAGAGCACCAGCACCAGGTCGAGGCCGAAGCGGCGCGGATCGCCGAGCGCCGGCGCCAGCACGAAGCCCGCCGCCGTCCCCGCCACCCACAGGCCCCACACCACGAGGCCGCTGCCCACGACGATACCGAGATCGCGCTCGCCCTTCGCGTAGGCCTGCATGCCGATGGCCCACGGCCCTTCGCCGAGCAGGAACACCGAGGTCCACGGCGTGGCGCCGCGATAGTGCTTCAGCCACGGCAGCAGCGACGCGCTCAGCAGCGAAAAGCGCGCATTCACCGCGAAGGTGGAAAACCAGATCGGCAGCAGCGGCAGCGGTGCGCTCCACAGCGGCAGCACGGCAAACTGCGCGGCCCCCGCAAACACCGACGTGCTCATGAAGAGCGCCGCCCACAGCGGCAGATCCACCTGCCGCGCCGCCACGCCGAAGCCGGCGCCGAGCACGACCGAGGCGACCCCGAGGGCCACGCTGGCCCGCGCGCCGGCGCCGATGCCGCGCCAGGTGAGCACGTAGTCGCCGGACGGCGTCATGACCCGGTTTTCGACAGATGCAGGCACAGCAGGCCGGTGACGTTGGCCACGGCGAAGCTCAGGCCCTTCAGATTGCGCTCCGGCGGCACTCCCGGAATCGGCCGCGGATAGCCGCTCGCACGCACGCGCAGGCGGCGCACGGCGCCTTCCTGCACCACGTCCACGGTGGCCTGGTCACGCGGGCAGTCCCAGTCGAGCGCCACGCCGATGGCCAGCGGCAGGCTGCCCGGAAGCCACTGCACGCCGTCCTGCTCGGCTGCGGCCACCAGACCAATGCCCGATCGCGCGGCGCGCACGAGCGCCTCCCCCAGGCGCACCTGATGCGCGGGATTGGCGGTGCCGAGGCTCAGGTTGATGAGGTCCACGCGCGCGTCGATGGCCCAGTCGATGGCCGCGACCAGGGCTTCGGAGGTCGCCCGCAGCTCGCGATCGAACACCTTCACGGGAATGATCGCCGCCTCCGGCGCCTTCTCCCGGATCGCCGCTGCGACTGCCGTGCCATGACCGAGCCGATCCACCGTGTCGTCGCCGCGGGTGCCGGCGCCGTCGAACGACACACCGGCGTGCACGACGCCGACGTGCGGATGGCCCTGATGCACGCCGCTGTCGATGATGGCCACGCGCACACCGGAGCCGGTGGCGCCAGGATAGCGGGCCGCCGACAGGACGCCGGCGTCGAGGTCCGCAAGCGGGAGGGTCATGCGCCTTCGCTCACGCGCGCGCCGGCGCCCGGGCCGAACAGCCGTGAGAACGGGCCGCCGGCCTGCGCGAGATCGCGGGGGCGTCCGGTCTCGACCAGACGCGCGCCGTCGAGCACGGCCACCTGGTCCACCGCATCTGCCACGGCCGCGCGATGCGAGATCACGATCGACGTGCGGCCGCGCATCACCGCCAGGTAGCTCTCGATCACCTGCCGCTCGGAGGCGGGATCGAGCGCCGCGGTCGGCTCGTCGAGCACCAGCACCGACGGCTCGGTGAGGAACGCGCGGGCGATGGCAATCCGCTGGCGTTCCCCGGCCGACATCTGCGCGCCGCGTTCGCCCACCACCGTGTCGAGCCCCTGGGGCAGGCGCGTGAGAAACGGCGCCAGGCCGGCGGCCTCGGCTGCACGCGTCACCTCGTCGCCTGTGGCCTCGGGTCGCGCGTAGCGGATGTTCTCGGCAATCGTCGCGTGGAGCAGCGTCGGCTCCTGCTCCACGAACGCCACGTGGCGGCGGATGTCGTCGAGTCGGAGCGTGCGCACGTCCACGCCGTCGATGCGCACCACGCCGGCATCCGGATCCAGCAGCCGCAGCAGCAGGTACGCCAACGTGGACTTGCCGCTGCCGCTGGCGCCCACCAGCGCCACCGAGGTGCCCGCCGCCACCGTGAGCGTGAAGTCTTCGAGCACCGCCAGACCGCGCTCGGTGCGCAGCGTCACGCCGTCGAACGCGATCTCCCCGCGCACGTGCTCGAGCCCGGCGGCGCGAGGCGCCTCCTGCACGTCGAGCGGCGCATCGAGCAGCTCGAGCACCCGCCGCCACGACACCTTCGCCGTCGCCAGCGACGTGTAGAGCCCCATCAGCGCCTGCACCGGCGCGTTGACCCGAGACTGATAGGCGATGAACGCCGCAAACGTGCCGAGCGTCAGCGTGCCCTCGACCACACGCGAGCCGCCGTAGAGGAACACGACCGAGGCGCCGAGCGACACGATGAGGCCGGGCAGGCCGCCGGCCAGATAGGTGAGCCGCTGCATCCCCATCAGCGCGTCGATGAAGCGGTCGTTGAGACGGGTGAAGCGGCCGCGCTCGCGCGCCTGCGCGTTCGAGGTGACGACCAGCGTGGATGCCTGCAGCGTCTCGATGAGGAAGCTGCCGATGTCGGCGCTGCGCTGGCGCAGATCCGCCACCCGCGCTTCGAGCCGCGCGCGATAGCGGACCAGCGTCCACAGGCTGAGCGGCATGACGGCGGCGGCCAGCAGCGCCAGCTTCCAGTCGAGCCACACCAGCATCACGATGCAGCCGGCGAGAAACAGCACGTTGCCCACCCAGGCGAGCGCGGCTTCGGCGGCCACCCGCTGGATTTCGCCGATGTCGCTGTTGAGCCGCGACACGATGTCACCCATGCGCGTGCGCGCGAAGAAACGCGGCGATAACCGCTGCAGGTGGCTGTAGACGGCCAGCCGCATGTCGAACAGGATTTCGGCCGACACCCGCGTGTAGCGCAGGCCGCTCACGACGTTCAGCACGTAGCCGGCGAGCCCGAGCGCCGCAAACAAGCCGACGATGCGCCACAACGCCGCCATGTCGCGGCCGATGAGCGCCTGATCCACGAGGTCTTTCGAGAGGTAGGGCGAGACCAGCGACAGCCCGGTGCTGACCAGGCTGATCGCCATCACCAGCACCAGGCGCCGCCAGTACGGCGCCAGAAACACGAACGCCCGACGCAGGCTGGCGTCGGGCGGTTCGGGTGTCACGATGTCGGTCCTTGCGAGCGCACGCCGCCGGTTGGCGACGTGTGGCGGCCTCAGCGCGCGGTGGTCGTGGCCGGCGCGGTCGATGGCATGACCACCAGTTCCGTGGTCTGGTCGCCGCCGAGCCAGATCGTGCGCAGGTACTTGTGGGTCGCCGCTTCGTAGACGTCGAGCGTGGCGCCGGCCACGTAGACGTAGAACAGCTTGCCGTTCGAGCTCGGACGCAGGCCCAGGCGCGGCCGGCCCTCGAACTTCGTGCGCATCAGCACGGTGTTCTTCTCGAGGTCGAAGGTCCAGAACTCGTAGTTGCCGATCTCCTGCGTGATGCCGTAGGCGCGCTTGCGGTCGGGCGACTGCGCAAACGGTGCCACGTTCGAGGCCGGCCCGAGGGGCTGGAAGTCGAGCGTGCGCTTCATCAGATCGACGCGGCCGATGCCCATCGTGCGCCGCGCGCGATCGGGATCCGCCATCGTGAAGAGGCCCGTGAAGATCCCGGGCGGGTCGTTGAAGTCGTGCGAGGGACCGAGGTTGATGCGGCCGAGGCCCGTTTCGGTGGGCTGCGCGTAGGGCCACGACTCCACTTCGGTGAACTTCTCGGTCTCGAGCACGGTGACCTCTTCGCCGAAGATGAAGAGGTGCTTGCCGTCGGGCCCGATGCGCATGTTCACCGACTCGCGCTCGTCGCCGCGCGGCCACGGAATCACCTGGCCGAACTGGTGCGTGGCCAGGTCGTATTTCTGCAGCGTCGGCGGCCCGATTTCCCAGCGGTCGAGCAGCTTGGTGGCCGTTCGGTACATCAGGATCAGGTACTTGTTCGACGGGTCGGGCTGCAGGTTGCTGACGCGGATGTTCTTGTTGCCGGTCGTCAGCTTGAAGCTGTCGATGGTCTGCCTGGTGGCGACGTCCACGATCTCGATCTGCTCGAAGCGCGAGTCGAGCGCGTAGAAGCGCGTCCGATCCGGCGAGAAGGTCATCGAGCGCGGGATGCCCGTCTTCAGCTTGATGGTGCCGGTGAGCTTCTCGGTGGCTTCGTCGTAGAGCTCGATCTCACCCTTGTAGGTGCCGATGTACAACGTGCCGGTGCCGCCGGTGAGCGCCGGCGCCTTGGCGCCGCGCGCCTGGCCGGCCAGCGGCGCCGGGGCCACGGTGAGGGCCGCCGCGCAGAGCGCGGCCGCCGCGAAGAGACGACACATGGAGGTCCTCATCCCGGGAACACCAGATCGATCTTGCGCCAGTCTTTCTGGGCCACCGCACACTTGGCGGTCCAGTCGGGCGCGTGGTTGAGCTGATCGGGCACCTGCGCCGGCCAGAAGCACCCCATGTGGCAGTCGAACAGGTCGCGTTCGACCGGCGAGCACAGG
Organism: uncultured Acidobacteriota bacterium; assembly: GCA_963779175.1. Taxonomy (GTDB): domain Bacteria; phylum Acidobacteriota; class Vicinamibacteria; order Vicinamibacterales; family UBA2999; genus CADEFD01. The sequence continues at coordinate 550,457 of CAVZXA010000009.1, read as the reverse complement.
CCAGCCGTGCCGCCGGCGTGATCCGCTTCCCAGCCCGGCGAGAACACCGTCGAACAACCCGGCGGGATGTGCGGCTTCTCGGGCTGCTGCGGCGGTCCGCCGCCCTGGAGGGCGACGACGTCAGGAGTGGTGCTGGCCACGACCAGCGCGGCCTTGCGGTTAATGGCGTTGAGGTGCTTCATCGTCGTCTCCGTCGAACTGTCGCAGAAAGCCGGGGTTCTTCACGGCCAACTCGCCGTAGATCTCGAGGCAGGTGTGGGTCCACCCGCGAATCCAGTCGCAGTAGTGCAGGTTCGGCTGCGCGGTGTTGCCGTAGCGCGTGTGCGCCTCGTGGTAGCAGCCGCCGCCGCAGATCGGGCGGGCCCAGCAGGTGGCGCAGTCGGTCTTGTTGCTGATGTGGTGTTCGTCCAGGAAGCTCGCCTGCTTGGCGCGGTCGATGCCTTCGCTGACCGACCCGAAGCGGTGGTTGTCGGAACCCGCGAAGCGATGGCACAGCGAGACCTCGCCGTCGGTTGCCACGCCCAGCAGGCCGATGCCGGCGCCGCACGGGTAGGCCTTGGCGTGCCCCATGTGGATTTCCTGCAGCGTCTCGCGGACGTTCGAGAACCCGTGGTGCTTGTTCTGCAGCGACGCCTCGAGGAACTCGGCCGCGAGCGCCCGGAACTGCTCGAGCAGGTGGTCGTAGCCCGGTCCGGCCTCGAGCGCGTGATCGCGCTGCGGCGCGGTCGTGACCGGCGCGAAGCCCACTTCCCAGAAGCCCATGTCTTCGAACAGGTGCTTGTAGATGCGCTTCACGTCCAGCGTCTGCTTGGTCAGCGTGACGCGGGCGCCGATCGGGCGCGACTTGTGCCGCGCCAGCAGCGCTTTGATCTTCGGCGCCGCGATGTCGTAGCTGCCCTTGCCGTTGCTGAAGACGCGGAACTTGTCCTGGATTTCCTGCGGGCCGTCGATCGAGATGGTGACGCCGATGCGTTCCTCGGCCAGGAAGTCGATCACATCCGGCTGCAGCAGCGTGGCGTTGGTCGTCAGGCTGAAGTCGATGTCGCGGTTCTGCGCCTTGGCCGTTTCGCGCGCGTAGGCCACGGTGGACTTCAGCACCTTGAAGTTCATCAGCGTCTCGCCGCCGAAGAACGTGATGTGCGCGGTCTTGCCGGGCGCGCTCTCGCGCAGCGCCAGATCGACGGCCGAGCGCGCCGTCTCGGGGCTCATGAACTTCGGCTGGCTGCCGTTTTCGGTGTCGACGATCTTGTCTTCGCCGTATTCGTAGCAGTACTCGCACGCCAGGTTGCACTGGTTGGTGACGTTCACCACCAGCGTCTGGATCGGCATCGGCTTGAGCGGGATGATCTTCGGCGCCGGCGCCTTCACGGCGATGTCGCCGATGGCGCGGATGCGGTGCAGCTCGTTGACCGTGTCCTTCACCTCGGTCTCGCTGAAGCGGGGGGCGAGCGCCGCCAGCAGCTCCTCGGGCCCGTGCGGACGCGTCTTCAGCAGTTCGACCACGGCGGTGGAGCAGTCGTCGAACGCGAACACGGCCGCGCTCGGCACCATGTAGGCAAAGCGCGTCCCCGACGCCTCGAAGGTGTGGAACTCGCCGACGCCGAGCTGCGGTCCGGTCATGGGGTCACCGTGGGATCGAACTTCATGTAGAGCGGCGCGGTGACGAGCAGGTGGGAGCGGCCCTTGAGCGGCGCGGTGGCGCCGGGCGGCGTGTAGTTGGCCACGATCCACACATCGCCCATGTTGTTGCGCTCGCCCTTGCGCTGCGGATTCGGGCCGTCGACGTTCGGGGTGAAGACACTGGTGGCGGCGTCGATCGCGCCTACGAACTTGATGTCCTCATCGTCGAACGTGGCCTTGTATTCCTCGACGTTCCAGTTGGCGACCACGGCGTCGAGCCGCAGATCGTCGGCGGTGCCGGGCTTCTTGTCGGGGCCGTTGTTGAAGGTCCACGCATCGAAGCGGGCCAGCATCTTGGGGAACACCACGCCCCCGACCCGCGCCATGTTCCAGGTGGGCGTGACGCGCAGCGCATCGACCTTGTCGTAGATGGTCAGCGCGCCCGGCTTGACCGTGCCGGCGACGACCAGCGAGCGCGGGCCCATGGCGGCGGTGGCGGCCACGTCGACCGTGGCGGTGATGACCTCGCCAGCGACGGTGGCGGCCGACACCGTGACGCCGGGGCCGAGGTCCAGATCGCGCGCGGCCACGGAGGCCGGCGGATTGGCGACGTAGATCTTGAGCGCCTGAGCGGTGCCGCCGGCGCGCAGCGCCGTGTGGTCGAGGCCCACCACGGTAAGGCCGCTGCCGGCGCGCTGCAGGGTCACGTCGATGCCGAGCTCGTCGTAGCCGCCGGCGAACCAGCGGCCCTTCACGGCGCTCCAGTCGGGCTCGATGAACATCACCTCGCGCAGCGCCGAGGCATCGGCGCCGCCCACGGTCGAGCGGCCGCGCCACTGGAAGCCGGTGTAGACCGAGACGCGGCCGGCGCGCGACACCTGCTCGCCGGTGCGGGCGTAGGTGTAGGTGGTGCTGGTCGTGAACTCGTCGGTGCTGCCGGCCACCGGCGCCAGCACGACCTTGCCGTAAATCGGGCCCTTGCTCGTTTCCCAGCCCGACAGGGTCCACGTGCCGTCGATGCGCGCCGGGCGCATCGAGGCGCTCCACGACGCCCATTCCTTCGTCTGCAGCGGGAAGGTCTCGGCCAGGAAGTCAGCCGCCTTCTCTGACGGGTGGCGCAGGTCGGGCGGACGGCCCGAGGCATCGCGGCCGGTGGGCATCGGGCCCATGCGGCGGAACGTCTGGCGGTCGATGATCGGATACCAGCCGCGATGCATCGCGATGAGCAGATCCCAATCCTGCTTCGAGCGCTGCTGGCCGAGGATGCGGCCGAGGGCGTGGCACGAATCGCAGGTGCCGTTCAGCTGGTCGGCCTTGAACTCCTCATCCCCGAGGCGGCGTTCCACTTCGTAGAGCGAGCGGCGCGCTTCTTCGGGCGCCAGGCCGTGGCTGTTCGACAGCGACTTGACGACGGCGCGCGCCGTCTGCGCGTCGATTTTGAGGTTGTTGAGCGCCATCATCCGCGTGATGGTGCGCTCCCAGCCCTCGGGCGTCGTGCGGCGGAACGAGATCCGCGACAGCTGCTGCTTGTCGTCGGGACGGTGGCACCCAGAGCAGGCCTTGGTGACGACCGGGTCGGTGACCGGAATGCCCGTCTCGGGCTTGGCCGTGGAAGCGGCCTGCGGGGCCGGCGCCTGCGCGGACGGGGTCGCCGCGAGCATCAATGCCATGGCCCATGCGGATGACAGGGCCACTACGGACAGGCGAACGGTCTTTGCCATGATTTGAAGGGACCGTTGTAGCACTTCACACGCCGAGAAGCCAGCGCCGCGCGACCGCTGTCGCCAGCGTTTTCAGAAAGGCCGGCAGGTCGATGGCGCCGGCAGACCGCACGTATTCTTCGAACAGAGTCGGCACTTCGGCGCACCCGGGCGCCAGCCGCACCAGCGTCACCACGTCGACGCCGTCGACGAACCGCACGCCGTCGGGGACCAGCGGCGTGACGAGGCGCTCTTCGAGCACGATCGCGCGCTCGGTAAGAGCCGGACGCGCCGCGAAGGTGACGTCGGGAGCCACCCGCAGGGTCAGCCGGTCTGACGCGCGCAGCCGCTCGTAGGCTGCCAGCACCAGGCCGCGATCGTCGGCTGGAGCCGGCGCGGTACGCTCGGCCCAGAAGGGATGATCCGGCGCGGTCGTGCCATCCAGCAGGAACTGCCGCGTCAACGCCAGGAACTGGCTGTAGGTCGCGCGCTCGCGGGCGGCGAAGAACTCGTAGGCGGTGGCGGCCAGTGAGGGATCGGTCAGCGCCGTGTTCACCGCGACGGCTGCCAGCCATCCCGAGGCCATCGCCTTCCTGACGCCGGCTGAGGACAGCGGGTCCACGAAGGCGTTGGCATCGCCGGCAAGCAGCCACCCGTCGCCCGTCATCCTGTCGGCGACGTATAGCGAGGCGTCCCAGCCGGTCGGGCGTCCGATGAGGGCAGATCCCCGAAACGCCTCAGACAGGTGCGACATCTTGGCGATTTCGGCCAGATAGACGGCGGTAGCGCCCTCGCCCCTGGTCAGCTGGGTGGTCCGCGGATCGACCATCACGGCCAGGGCCCGGGCGTCATCAGAGACCGGCACCGACCACCCCCAACCGTCGGCATACGACTCGAGGAGTGTGTGCGACGGGTCGGGCACCGACCACCTGCCCTCGCGCCGCCAGTTACCGATGAGCGCCACAGTGCGGTGGCCGGGTTCGTAGCGGCGCTGGCCCACCGCCCGCGCCAGCACGCCCGCTCGGCCGGTGGCGTCGATGCGGACCGTGGCGGGCCAGCCCAGCGTCTCTTCAGAGGTCAGCGCGGCCCGCTGGATGCGGGCGCCAGACGACTCAGCCGTGGCGAGCATCACCCGGCTGAGCTGGGCGGTCCCGACCTGCCAGCCCTGCTGGCCGTTGGCGAACGGCTCGACCCGCTCCGACCCGCCCCACCACACCGTATGTCCCGAACTGCGCACGAACCCGGCGCCGTCAATGACGGGCGAAATCCCCATCAGATCGAAAAACTTCCGGCAGGACGGGGTCAGCGACACGGGCAGCTCGGGCTCGCCGCTCTCAGGTTTGGCCACCACCAGCACGTCGCGGCCCCACTGCGCCAGCAGTCTGGCCGCAGTGGCGGCCGCCGGACCGCCGCCTACGACCAGAATCTCGCATTCTCCGGGCTGGGGTCTGACCCCATTCTGGGCGGGACCTGACTTTTCGGCGGCGGGCATAGCTGTTGCTAGAATAGCCGACGTGATCCGCAAGTCCGTCGTTGGCCTCGGCGCCCTTCTGGGCGGATTCCACCTCTGGTTGCTCGGCTACCAGGCGTGGAGCGGTCAACTCGCCGAGCCCGACGTCGTCCTTCGCTGGATCGCGGCGCTGGCGCTCGGCGGCGGCCTGGTGGCCCTCAAGCGACGGGGCGCCTCGCTCTTCGGACGCCAGGCCGTGGCGATGTGGGTGCTGGCGGCGCTGCTGCACGGACCCGCGCTCGGCAACGACCACGATGGCTTTGCCACGCCGGCCCTGCCGGAGGCCGTTTCCTCGGTGGCCCAGGCCATCGCCGCGGTCTCCCCCCTCGGCCTGGCCCTGCTCGCGCTCTTCGCGCTGACCGCCTGGTCGGCGCCCGTCGCCGTCGGCCTCGCGCTGACGTCTGCTTCCGGCCACGCCGCTGCGCGCTCGGCGCTGCGCACGCCGGGGCTGCTGCCTCGCCCGCCTCCGCGTCAGTAACCGCTCCCGCCGTTTCCCCTGTTCGTCCGGCTGGTGAATCGCCAGGCCGCCTGCGTCGGATGGACGCCCGGCGCTGGCGTGGGTTGTTGTCTTTGCGGAGAAGAGTGATGCGTACTCGAATGTTCGTCGTTGTTGCCGCCCTGTTGCTGTGGGCGTTCCCGGTGTCGGCCGCCACGGTGCGCGGCGTCGTCACCGATACCACCGGCGCGCCGCTGCCCGATGCGCGCGTCGTCGTGCGCGACGTGGCGTCGGGGCAGGAGACGGAGGGGCAGTCGGGCGCCGATGGGCGCTTCGAGATTGCGACCCCGGGCGCCGGCACGTTCCTCGTGATCGTCGAGCGGTCGTCGTTTGCGGAAGTGGCGCGCACGATCACGCTCGACACCGCCGACGCCTCGGTGGACCTGCCGATCTCGCTCGAACTCGGGTCGTTTGCCAGCGCGGTGAGCGTCACCGCGGCGCGCGCCGAACGCGAGATCAAGCAGATCCCCCTGCACGTCGAGACGATGGGCACTGCCCAGCTCGTGCAGGCCAATCCGCTCTCGGCCGGTGATGCGCTGGCGATGGCGCCCAACATCACGCAGGTCGGCAACGGCCCCTTCGGCGTGCGGCCGCGCCTGCGCGGGCTGGATTCGACCCGCATGCTGGTGCTGGTGGACGGCGAGCGCCTCAACACGGCGCGTCAGGCCACCGACCGCACCGGGGCGGAAGTCGGGCTCATCCCGATGGAGAGCATCAGCCGCATCGAAGTGGTGAACGGCGCCGGCACCCTGCTCTACGGCTCCGACGCGCTGGCCGGCACGGTGAACATCGTCACCAACGAGCCGACCTTCACGCCCGCCACGCAGTGGATCTACGGCGCCAGTGGCTACTACAGCTCGAACGAAGACGGCCGCCGCGGCAGCGTCACGATCGGCACCACGGCGCCGCGCTACGCGCTGCGCATCCAGGCGGGCGCCGAAGACTACGGCAATTACAGCGCCGGCAAGCTCGACGTCGAAGACACCCGGCAGTTCGTCACTTCGGGCCAGATCAACCCGGCCGATACCGTGGACGACAACTTCGGGTTCACGTTCAACGCCTTTCCCGATCCCTTCAACCAGCCCTACGTGCGCACTGACAACTCGGTGCCGAACTCGCAGGCGAAGGGCAACTTCGTCAATGCCACCGGCCTCGTGAAGCTCGGCGACAACCGCCGCGTGCGGGTGCGCTATCAGCGGCGCCGCGTCGAAGACATCGGTTTCCCCGACTTCGCGTCGCCGTATTTTTTCAACGCCACCTCGCTGCCCTCGAGCAATCTCGACAAGGTGTCGGCGCGCTACGAAGCACAGGCCGTCACGCCGTGGCTGGCGAACCTGTCGCTGACCGCCTACTACCAGCGGGTCGAGCGCCTGCTCAAGAACACGCTGCCGGTGCAGTTCCCGGCGCCCACGGCCGTGGCGTTCTTCCCGATCAACGTCATGCGTCTGGCGATCGTGTCGGAAACAGAACAGCGCGTGTGGACGCCGGGCCTCGACGTGCAGGCCGTCATCACGCCGGCGAAGAACCACGTGGTGACGACCGGCGCCACGTTCTACCGCGACAAGAGCAGCGACAACCGCCTCACCACCACGACCACCTCGATGGTGGGCCAGGTCGTGCTCGGCCAGCGTGGTCCCGCGGCCGTCGTGTTTCCGACGCCGGTGGCGCTCGGCCCGCCCTCGACCGCGCGGCCGGTGCGCGTGCCCAACGCGGCCTTCCGTGACATCGCAGTCTTCGCGCAGGACGAGTGGCGCGTGGCGCCGCGCCTGTCGGTCATCGGCGGGCTGCGCGGCGACTTCTACAACGTCAGCACCGAGAACACGCCCGGCTACGACGTCGCGCCGGTGGTGGCCGGCGCCGTGCCGGCCATCGACCCCTCGACGCTGCCAGACCCCAACGGCGAGAGCATCACGCGCCGGGCCCTCACCGGCGACCTCGGCGTCGTCTACAACCCGGGTGGACAGGTGAATCCCTTCATCCGCATCGGCCGCAGCTACCGCCACCCGAACCTCGAGGAACTGCTCTTTGCCGGACCGGCCACCGCCGGCAGCATCGCGCCGAGCATCAAGGTGAAGCCCGAGACCGGCACCAACTTCGACATCGGCACCAAGTTCAACGCCGGCCGCATCTCGGGCGGCGTCTACGCGTTCGTGAACCACTACTCGAACTTCATCTCCCAGGAATTCGTGGCCACCACCGCCGCCGGTCCGCTGGCCCAGGCCATCAACTTCGGCGACGTGCGCATCCAGGGCCTCGAGTTCTCGCTCGACGCGCCGCTGGTCACGCCCTACGGCGTGTGGTCGTTCAACGGCTCGGGTGCGCTGACGCGCGGCACCATCGTCGAGGGCATCGGCCCGAACGGCATCAACCTCGACGACTCGCCGGCCGACAACATCACGCCGACCAAGTTCGTCGGCGCGCTGCGTTACACCGAAACCAAGGGCCGTCTGTGGGTGGAATACGGCATCCGCGCGCAGACCGACATCGACCGCGTGGCGCTGACGCTGTCGCAGTCGCCGTTCCTCATCCCGCAGGACCTGCTGTCGCTCGACGGCTTCACGGTGCAGCGCCTCGCCTGGGGCGTGAACCTGTCGCGCGTCCGCGAACGCGTCGGCGTCACCTTCGCCATCGAGAACCTGGCCAACAAGTACTACCGTGACCACTTCCAGTTCGCGCCCTCGCGCGGCCGGAGCTTCACGGTGGGGTTCAACATCGGAGCGTTCTAGCGCAGCGGCTAGCGGCTAGCGGCTAGGTCCTAGCGGGGTTCCTCCCTCGCTCTTGGCGGACGTTCTTGGCGGCGTGACAGCGTGATCCACTAGCCGCGAGCCGCTAGCCCCTAGCCGCTACAGGAGTCACGATCATGAGCTCTTCACTCGTCCACTTCATCCCGATCCTGACGACGCTGCTGGCGATTCCGTTCGCGCTGGAGATCTACCGGCGCTATCGTCAGTTCCCTGAACGCCTGCACCTGCTGTGGTGGGCGCTCGGCATCGCCACCTACGGCGTCGGCACGCTGACCGAGTCGCTGACGACGCTGCTCGGCTGGCAGGAACCGATCTTCCGCGCCTGGTATGTCTCCGGCGCGCTGCTCGGCGCGGCGCCGCTGGCGCAGGGCACCGTGTACCTGATGCTGTCGCGCAAGACCGCCCATGCGCTGACGGCGCTGCTCATCCTCTACGTCGTCGTCGCGTCCACCGCGGTGTACCTGTCGCCGATTGATTACGCGGCGGTCGAGACGCATCGCTTGAGTGGCCGCGTGTTCGCGTGGCAGTGGGTGCGGATGTTCAGCCCGCTCGTGAATCTCTACGCCGTGGTGTTCCTCATCGGCGGCGCCATCCTGTCGGCGCTGCGCTACAGCGCCGATGTGTCCACGCGGCACCGGATGTGGGCCAACGTGCTCATCGCCGTCGGCGCCATTCTGCCGGGTATCGGCGGCACCGCCACGCGGATGGGGCACGTGGAGGTGCTCTACGTCACCGAGCTTGCGGGCATGCTGCTCACGTGGATGGGGTACCGCATGAGCGTGCGGCCAGTAGTCGTGCCGCGCCAGGCCGAGGCGCACGCGTAGGTCGGCGGCCGGCGCCGTCGAGGGATTCGCACCCTATAATTCGCCTGTGGACTCTGCCGCCCGACAGCCGCTCGCCGCCGACACCCCGTTCGAGGTGGAGGAGGTGCAGATCGCGATGTGGCGGCGGATGACGCCCGCCGACAAGGCGCAGCTCATCGTGTCGATGTGCCGCGGTGTGCAGGAAGCAGCGACCTGCGGCGTGCAGATGCGCTATCCGCAAGCGGGCTCGCGCGAGCAGTTTCTCCGGCTGGCGATACTACGCCTGGGATACGACCTGGCCGTCGAGGCGTTTCCGGACGCCGCAAACCTCAGGTAGAGGAGCAGGCCCGTGACCGACGCCAACCCCTGGCTCGTTGTCGCGGAGGTCGCCCGCGTGTTCGATGCGTTGGGCGTACGCTACGCGGTGGGCGGCTCGCTGGCCAGCGGAGTCGTCGGTGAGCCGCGGTCGACCATCGACGCCGCTCTGGTGGCGGAACTGGAACCCCAGCACATCGATCCGTTTGTGGCGGAGCTGTCGCCGCGGTTCTACATCCCCTTGGAACGGCTCCGCAGCGCAGTGCGTGACCGCCAAAGCGTCAATTTGATCGACCAGGACACGGCGGTCAAGGTCGATGTCTTCGTCGCCGGTGGCACGCCACTCGACGACGCGGCGCTGACGCGGCGCCTGCCGTTTACTCCCCGCTCGGTCGCCCGAACCCTCTACATTCACACACCCGAAGACGTCCTGCTGCAGAAACTCCGCTGGTATCGCCAGGGGGGCGAGGTCTCGGATCGGCAGTGGCGCGATGTCGTCGGCATCGTGCGCGTGCAGGGCTCGCGGCTCGACCGCAGCTATCTGGCCTATGGCGCCGACCTGCTCGGCGTGACCGATCTGCTCACGCGGGTGCTGGCGCAGGAGATAGCGCCGATCAGCGCGCCCAGTCTTCCCACATCAGGTCGTCCACGCGGCTGAAGTCGTCGGTGTCGGCCGTGATCACGGTCATCTCCGCCGGAGCGTCCGAGTTGTAACGGGGTCAGACCCCGTTACAAATGATACGAGCCCCGAGCCCGAGGCCCGCCGTCCTTACGGCATCTTCGCGCGATCGACTTCCGCGGCGATGTAGCCGAAGGCGGCCCACTGCTTGCCGGCGAGCACGCGGTCGAAGATCTCCTTCGCCTTGGCCGTGTCGCCCATCACTCGGTAGTAGTTGCCCACGCCGTACCCCTGCGTCGCAATCGTCAGATCGTCGGCGTTGGTCGTGTCGAGCAGCGCTTCGGGCTTCTCGAGGCCCTTGTACATCAGCAGCCGGCGGTGGTACGAGCCGTTCTCGAGGATGTCCATCTTCGGCGTGATGCGCTCGAGCACCTTCGCGGCGGCGGCCTTGTCGCCCATGCGCATGAAGGTCATCCACTGCCAGTCGCTGGTGGCCGTGATCGAGTCGTCGTTGTTCGAGACCTTCATGCACTCGTCGTAGGCGCGCTTCGCGTTCGCGAAATCGCCCTTGAGGTAATAGCTGAGGCCCAGGTGATACCAGATGTTGAAGTGCAGCGTGCTGCGCGGCTTGCCGGCGGCGTTCGGGGCGCCATCGGGCTCGATCTCGTCTTTGGTGCCGGCGATGAGCGAGACCGCCTGTTCGAAGTCTGCAATCGCGGCGTCGAAGTTGCGCACCGTGATGTAGCGATGGCCGCGGTGGCGGTAGAAGCGGGCATCGCGCGGGAAGGTGTCGATGCCCCTGGTGAAGGTCGTGATGGCGTTGCGGTACTGCCAGAGGTAGGCCTGGCGGCGTCCCACCCAGATGAGCGCATCGGCGCTGGCCGGATTCTTTGCGAGCTCGTCTTCAGCCGCCTTGAGATTCGCTTCGAGCTTGGCGCGGTCGGCGGCCGGCAATTCCATCGGCACCAGCGCGCGGCCGGTGACCGACGTCGCTTCGGCGTCAGGCGACGCCGGCTCGGGCGCGGGCGCCGGGGTGGTGGCCGCCGGCGCGGCCGGGGCGGGCTGGTTCGAACCGCACGCCGCCAGCCCGATGGCGAGCGACATGACCACGGCCATTCCACGAACTCGACGCATACAGGCTTCTCCCGGGGACGGGGTTATCGTGCGATGCCGGCAGCCGCCGGCGAGAACTCTTCGGACGGCGTCTCGGCGGCTTCGCTCGTGCCGCTGGCCGGCTCGCCGCCGCCGGCCACGTCGCCGTTGCCGTGCGCGAGGAACAACCGCGCCACGCCGTGCGGCGACCGCGGTGTCGTATCCACTTCGCCCACCACGCCCAGTTCGTCGCCGGTGGCGGCGCCCAGGTCGCGGAAGCGGCGCGCCGTCACGAGCACGCGGCCTTCGTAGGTGGCCACCGTTTCGTTGAACGCGCGCACGGTGCCATCGAGGCGGCCGCGCAGCGTCTCCATGCGATCGGTGAGGTACCGCACGCGGTCGTACAGCTCCTTGCCGAGCTTGCTCACCTGTTCGGCGTTGCGCGTCAGGCGCTCCTGGCGCCAGCCGTGCGCGACCGCACGCAGCAGGGCGATGAGCGTGAGCGGACTGGCGGGGAACACCTGCGTGCCGACGCCGAATTCGATGAGATGCGCGTCCTGCTGCAGCGCTGCCTGGAAGACCGCCTCGCCCGGCAGGAACATGACGACGAACTCGGGCGACGGGTGGAACTGTTCCCAGTAGCCCTTGGCGCCGAGCTTGGTCATGTGGTCGCGCACCTGGCGCGAGTGATCGGCCAGCTTCTGTTCGCGCGCGGCGTCGTCGGTGGATTCCTGCGCGTCGAGGTAGGCCTCGAGCGGCGCCTTGGCGTCGATGACCACGGTGCGTCCGCCGGGCAGGCGCACCAGCAGGTCGGGCCGGATGCGGCCGTTCTCGGTGGCGTGGCTCATCTGCTCGTCGAAGTCGCAGTATTCGAGCATGCCGGCCATCTCGACCACGCGGCGCAGCTGCATTTCGCCCCAGCGGCCGCGCACGCTCGGCGTGCGCAGCGCCCGCACCAGGTTGGTGGTCTCGGCGCGCAGCTGCGTCTGGCTGCGGCCAATCGAGTCGAGCAAGGCTGCGATTTCGGCGCCGGTCTCGACGCGGTTCTTCTCGACCTCGCCGAGCTTGCGGTCCACCTGCTGCAGCACCTCGCGAATCGGCGACACCAGCTCGTCGAACGCCTGCTGCTTCTTCGACATCTCGTGCACCGCGCTCTTCTCGACCACCGAGAGGCGCTCATGCGCGAGCTTGAGGAACTCGTCGTTGCTGGTCTTGAGCGCGGCCCCGGCCAGCGCCTGGAAGCTGTCGCGCAGCTGATCCTGCGCCTGCGAGAGCAGGCCGAGCTGTTGCGGCACGACCTCGCGCTGATGCGCCAGGTCGGATGAGACGCGAGCCAGTTCTTCGCGCAGCGACGAGCCTTCGCTGCGCGCGCGATCGAGATCGTCGCGCGAGCGCGCGAGCTCGTTCTGCACTTCGCCGAGCCGGCGCGTCGTCTGGTGGAAGAGCGCCTGGGCGGCGCCCACCGTCGCCTGATGCGTGGCGATCGATTCGGTGAGTTCCCGCCGGAACTGCCCGCGCGCCACCACCCACGCGGCCAGCGCGCCCGCGGCCAGGCCCGCCAGGAGCGACATCAGCACAACCGTATCCATCGTTGCAGAACCGCCAATCCGGGGAGTGCGCCAGCCACGTCGAACGCGGCAGAACCGTGCGGTACAGCGCAGTGTAACAGCGCGGCCCGGCTACGAATTCGATTTTTGATCGCACCCGATTACCGAATTGTAATGCACCCCCCAGTCTCGTCGACAGGCCTGCCGGAGAGGGTCGCCCGCCCGACCCCCTCGTAGCGTGGCACGACGCGTGACTGCACGCCCCTGCGTGCCGAGAACGGCCGCCGGAGGGTGGAGCGCAGTTTGATACTCATCACCCTGATCCCCATGAGCGAGTCGACCCCGGTTTTCGCTGACGGCTTCGGCCGTCGTGTCGTCCGCATCGAGTCGGTCGACGCGGTGCCCACCGAGCACCTGCTGCTCAGCCCGGCCGTGGCGACCCATCCCGCCTTCGCGGCGGCGCTCGGCGAGCGGGTCACCAAGCTCAACGGTCGCCGGCTCACGGCCTACGCCCGCGTGCAGCGTCTCGACGGCGACGGCCCGGGCGGGGTCAGCGTGGTCAGCGAATACGTGAAGGGCTGGCGCCTGGCGGATCTGCTCGACGTCGCCGAGTCGGAGAACCTGACGCTCGACATCGGCGTGGTGATGCTGCTCCTGCGCCAGTTGCTGCCCACCGCGGCGCTGCTCTCGACGCAGATCCGCGATGCTGCCAGCGGCGCGCTCGGGCCCGAACATCTGCTGCTCACCGCCCAGGGCCGGCTGGTGCTGACCGACTACGTCTTCGGGCCCGCCATCGACGCGCTCGGCTGGGACGCCGAGCAGCTCTGGACGCGCCTGCGGGTTGCGACCCCGCCCGGCGCGACCGGCAAGGCGGTCTCGCAACGGGGCGACGTGGTGCAGGTGGGCGTCACGGTGCTCTCGCTCGTCTCCGGACGGCGTCTGCGCGACGACGAATTTCCCGAGCGGCTCGAAGGCCTGGTCTCGAGCGCTCGCCAGAAGACGCCGGCCATCATCGACGCGCCGCTGTCTCCGGGCCTGCGCGACTGGCTGATGCGGGCCCTGCAGCTGGCGCCGAAGAGCTTCGAGAAGCTGTTCGACGCGCAGATGGCGCTCGAGCGCCTGCTCTCGACCGATGCCGCGCTGCTGGCGCAGCCGGCCGAACTCGACCAGGCGGTGGCGCGCTTCGAGCGCTTCATGCCGGTCGTGGAATTGCCGGCGCCGCCGCGGGAACTGCCGCTGCTCGAGGCACCACCGCCCGACCTGGTGCCGCTGGCGCTCGCCTTCGATCGGCCCGCGCCGGCAACGGCCGACACTCCGGCTGCGCCAGCCGCGCCTGCCGATGCGGTCGGCGACGAGGCATCTGCGCCCGCGCCAACGCGCAAGTCCGGCGTGCGGCGGAAGAAGAGCGAGGCGGCTGCCGAGCCCGAGCCCGTCGAGGTCTCCGTCCCGGAGGCGGTGCTGCCGGTCGCGGTGCCCGAGCCGGCCGTGGCCGTGATGGCAGAGCGTGCGCCCGAGCCTGCTGAGACCGTGGTGCCGTTCACCGCGGCCGCGAGCCGCTGGAACGAGTCTCCGACGCCCGAACCCGAGCCGCTGCCCGAGCCGGTCATCGTCGAGGCGGAGACGCCGTGGTGGCGCTCGGCCCGCATGGTGGCGGCGCTCGTCGCCCTGGCCGTGGCACAGACAGCCTTCATCGGCTGGATGGCGACACGGCCCACCGAACACCTTGGCAGCGACGGCGAACTCGTGGTGCAGTCGCGGCCCGAAGGCGCGACGGTCGTCATCGACGACCGCGAACACGGCGTGACACCGCTCACCGTGCGGGTGAGCCCGGGCACGCACGTGCTGCAGGTGCGGGCCGGCAGCGCCGAGCCGCGCGTGATCCCGCTGCAGATCCGGGCCGGCGTGCAGACCGCGCAGTACGTCGAGCTGCAGGGCGTGGCCACGACCGGTGTGCTCGAAGTGCGCAGCGAGCCCTCGAAGGCGCGCGTGACCATCGACGGCCGCGAACGGGGGTCGACGCCGCTCACGCTGCGCGACGTCACGCCCGGCGACTATCAGGTGGTGCTCGAACGGGCCGGGTGGAAATCCACGCAAGTGGTGCGGGTCGAGCCCGGCGGCATTGCCCAGCTGGTGGTGCCGATCCGATGAAATTCTGTGTAGGGGCCCTGTGAGGGCGTGGGTTACAATTCCGCCTTTCAAGGAGAACCACGCCGCATGATTCGCCACGCGCTCATCACCATTCTGATGGTTGGCATCGCTGCCCCCGCCTTCGCCCAGGGCAAGGCGCTCGCCGAGGCGCTGACGCGCATGCATGCGGGTGTGTCTCGCAACGCGGTCGAAGCCGCGGAGAAGATGCCCGAGGCGGAATTCGCCTTCCAGCCTTCGAAAGAGGTGCGGACGTTCGGCGGCTTCATCGGTCACATCGCCAACTCGGAGTTCGGCTACTGCGCGCGCGCCAAAGGCGAAGCCAACCCGAACAAGGAAGACTTCGAGAAGGTGGCCGGCAAGGCCGCGCTCGTGGCCGGGATCAAGGCCGCCGCGGCCTACTGCGACAGCGTCTACAAGGCCGCGACCGATGCGTCGCTGAGCGAGATGGTGGCCATGGGCCAGAGCCAGCAGCCGCGCGGGCAGATTCTGGTGCAGAACATCAGCCACACCAACGAGCACTACGGCAACCTCGTCACCTACATGCGCCTGAAGGGCCTCGTGCCGCCCTCGACCGAGCGCGCCGCCACCCCGGCCCGGCCGGGCGGCCGCTGACCCCGCGGTTGCCGACACGATGACGCCGCGCACCCAGATTCTCGTCGGACTCACCAGCCTGGCCTTGAGCGCCGGTCTCGCCGTCGTGCGCGACCAGCTGCCCGAGAACACCGGCAACGTCCTTACTGACGCGCCGCGGCGTCTGGCCGATGTGCTGCTGCCGCGCGATTCCGACGTCATCTCGGCGGTGGTGCCCAATGGCACCACGGTCGCCGGCATGCTCGGCAAGCACCTGCTGCCGGAATCCGAGCTCTCGGCGCTGGTGCAGGCGGTGACGTCGAGCTTCGACGTCCGCAAGCTGCGCGCCGGCAACATCTACCGGATCGAGCGCCTGTTCGACGGCCGCATCCGCTCGTTCGAATACGAGATCGATCCCACCCGCGCGCTGCGCGCCTCGCGCCGCGACGGCGACATCGGGCTGTTCGACGCGGAAGTCGTCGAGCTGCCGCGCACCACCACCGAGGTGGTGGTGGAAGGCCGCATCGACCGCGACGCGCCGTCGATCAGCGAGTCGCTCGAACGCGCCGGCGAACGGCTCGATCTGGCGCTGGCGATGGCCGACATCTTCGGCGGCGAGATCGACTTCAACAGCGGCCTGCAGCCCGGCGACGCCTATCGCCTCGTGGTCGAGAAGTCGGTCCGCGACGACGGCATGTTCGTGGGCTACGGTCCGGTCCGCGCCGCCGAGTTCGTGAACGACGGCCGCACGTTGGCGGCGATGCGGTTTGCGTTCCCCGACGGCAAGGCCGGCTACTTCGACACCGAGGGCCGGTCGCTCAAGCGCTTCTTCCTGAAGTCGCCGCTCAAGTTCGAGCCGCGCATCACCTCGCGCTTCTCGCGCTCGCGCATGCACCCGGTGCTCAAGTTCGCCCGCGCCCACAACGGCGTCGACTATGGGGCGCCGTCGGGGGCGCCGGTGGTGAGCGTGTCGAGCGGCACGGTGAGCTTCGCCGGCTGGACCACCGGCGGCGGCCGCACGGTGCGCATCCGGCACACCAGCGGCTACGAGAGCGAGTACATGCACCTGTCGGCGATCGCCGGCGGCATCAATCCCGGCGCGCGCGTCGGGCAGGGCGATCTCATCGGCAACGTCGGCCGCACCGGCCTGGCCAGCGGCCCGCACCTGCACTACGGGCTGCGCCGCAACGGCGCCTACGTGAATCCGATCACCGAACACCAGAACCTGCCGCCCGGCGAGCCGGTGCCGGCGGTGCTCAAGGCCGCCTTCGAGGCCGAACGCGACACGCTGTTTGCCACGCTGCGCCAGCCGGCGCGCACCCTGCACGCCAACGAAAACTGAGGCGCTCGCCCCCGGAGGTCAGTGCGATGTCCGCTCCGGCCGCCGCCCGCATCCGCGCCTTCCACGCCCTGCACGCGTCGGGCTGCTTCGTGATGCCCAATCCGTGGGATCCGGGCAGCGCGCGTGTGCTTGCCGCGATGGGCTTCCAGGCCCTGGCGACGACCAGCGCCGGCTTCGCCTGGACGCTCGGCCGGCGTGACAACGAGGTTCCGCTCGAGCTGATGCTGGCGCACCTGACGGCGATGGCCGCCGCGGTCGAGGTGCCGGTGAATGCCGACTTCGAGGGCGGCTTCGCGGTGGAACCAGACGGCGTTGCGGTGAACGTCGGCCGGGCCGTGCTGACCGGGATTGCGGGCCTGTCGATTGAAGACTCGACCGGCGACGCTGCGGCCCCGCTCTTCGACCGCGCCCTGGCGGTGGAGCGCGTCCGCGCCGCCCGCCGCGCCATCGATGCCAGCGGCACCGGCGTGCTGCTGACCGCGCGCTCCGAAGGGTTCATCGTCGGTCGGCCCGATCTGGCCGAAACCGTGGCGCGTCTGACGGCATTCGCCGGCGCCGGCGCCGACTGTGTCTATGCGCCGGGCATCCGCAGCGCCGACGAGATCGCCGCCGTCGTCGAGGCCGTCACGCCCACGCCGGTCAACCTGCTCGTGCACGCCCCCTTCATCACGGTGCCAGAGGCGGCCGCGCTCGGCGTGCGACGCATCAGCGTCGGCGGCGCGCTGGCGCGCGTGGCCTGGGCGGGCGTGCTCGAGACGGCGAGTGAGATCGCCGAGCACGGCACCTTCACCGGCTTGCGGCATCGGCGCGCCGTCGGCCGACCTCAACCGACGCTTCGGCCCGTCCTGAGCAGACACGTCCGATCCATCCCGCCGAGAGATGCGTTGCAGTTGGTCCGGCGACGTGTAGGATGCTGCGAACTGTTGCATCCACCATGACCAAGACCGCCATCGCGCTTCTGTTCTGTGTTGTCGTCGCCTCGCCGGTGCTCCACGCCGACACCCATCGCTTCACGCCGACGCGTTTCTACAACACCTACTCGTTTGCGCACCCGCCGGCGCTGCGCCTCAAGCCGGGCGACCGCGTGATCACCGAGACCGTGGATGCCGGGGGCGTCGATCGACACGGCAAGAACGTCACGCCGGGCCCGAATCCGCAGACTGGCCCGTTCTACATCGAGGGCGCCGAACCGGGCGACATCCTGGTCGTGAAGATCGAGAAGATCGAGACCAACCGCACGACCGCCTACTCGGGAAGCCTGCTGGCCCCGTACAGCGTGGACCCGGCATCGATCGCCGCCCGCCAGGCGCGTGACCCGAAGCGCGTGAACTGGGAGATCGACAAGGCGGCCGGGGTCGCGCGGCTCGTCGATCCGGAGGTGCAGCCCTCGCTCACGCTGCCACTCAAGCCGATGCTCGGCTGTGTCGGCGTGGCGCCGGCGCGCAAGGAAGCCATCACCACGCCGACGCCCGGCGCCTTCGGCGGCAACATGGACTACGCGGGTCTCGTCGCCGGCGTCACGGTGATGCTGCCCGTGAACGAGCCCGGAGCGCTGCTCTTTCTCGGCGACGGCCACGCGCGCCAGGGCGAGGGTGAGGTGGTCGGCACCGGGCTCGAGACGTCGATGGACGTCGAGTTCAGCGTCGACCTGATCAAGAAGAAGGCCGCCGGCTGGCCGCGGCTCGAGAACGACACCTACATCATGGTGCTCGGCAGCGCCCGGCCGCTGCTGCAGGCCCTGCAACATGCGACCAGCGAGATGCACCGCTGGCTGATGGCCGACCACGGCTTCTCGGAACGCGGCGCTTCGGCCTTCATGGGACAAGCGCTCGAATACGAGATCGCCAACGTCGTCGATCCGAACTTCACCGTCGTCGCGAAGGTGCGCAAGGCGCTGCTGCCGCCGCGCTGAACGAGAGATCCCCTGCCCAGAGGCCCGGATGGCGGCCGACGAGTTCCTCATCGCGTGTGAGCTGCACGACCCGCAGCGCCTCGCGGCCGCGCTCGACGGCGGCGTGGACGCCGCGGCGCCGCGCGACGGCAAGACGCCGATCGCCTGGCTGCTCGAGATGTACACGCGCTCGAATCGCCTGGCGGCGTGCGTGCGCGTGCTCCTCGACCGCGGCGCCACCCTTGACGATCCCCGCCTGACGCCGGTGCTGCTGAACGACCCGGCCGCGACCGCGGCGGCGGTGGCGGTGGATCCGGGCCTGGTCGCGCACCGCACCACGTTGCCCTCGGCCTTCACGCCGCTCGACGGCGCGACGTTGCTGCACGTGGCCGCCGAATACGGGCATCTCGCGGCTGCCCAGGCGCTCATCGCCGCCGGCGCCGACGTGAACGCCAGGGCCGGCATCGACGCCGACGGACTGGGCGCCCACACGCCGCTCTTCCACACCGTGAACAGCCACGCCAATCGGTCGCGTCCGGTGATGGACCTGCTGCTTGCTGCCGGGGCCGACGTCGCGACCCAGGTCGCCGGGCTGGTCTGGGGTCGCGCCTTCGAGTGGGAGACCACGTTCTTCGACCTGACGCCGATCTCGTACGCGCAGCTCGGCACGCTGCCACAGGTGCATCGCGACCCGCTCCACATCGACGCCGTCGTCCGGGCGCTGCTGACGGCGGCCGGCCGTCCGGTGCCCGTCATGCCGAACGTGCCGAACCGCTACCTGACGCGCGGCTGACGACTTGTAACGGGGTCTGTCACGGTCACCATTTGTAACGGGGTCTGTCACGGTCACCAACCCGTGACAAACGGTGACCGTGACAGACCCCGTTACAAATGACAGACCCGGTTACAAATCGCCTACGGCGACAGGTCGGGCCGGTATTCGCCGATGAACTCCATCACCGAGGCCGCCTCGACCATGTCCTTGGCGCGGAAGCGCACCGAATGGGCGCTCGAGCGTTCGAACATCGGCAGGTAGGCCAGCACCTCCGCCGGCAGGTAGTGCTTGAAGGTCACCTCCACCACGATCGGCCCCTGCGGCTTGTAGGGCGGCAGCGACGCGCGTCTGGCCAGCCCGGCCTTCACGGCCGGGCCGATCATCGCCTGCACCGCCTGCGGCGTGAGCGTCAGCGCCGAGTGGAAGCCGAGTGACTGCTTGGTCTCGACCCCTTCGATGTTGCCGACGAGCTTGCGGATTTCGGCAATCGCCGCGTCGTCGCCAGACGCCATCACCATCGGCACGTTGAAGTGGCCGGCGATGGCCGCGTTCCACGACCCTTCCGACATCTCGACCCCGTTCAGCGTGACCTTCGTGAGCGTCGCGCTCGAAAACGTGTGCGCGCGCACGCCGGTGACGTTGCTGGTCGAGGCGTGATAGCCGATGAAGACCGCGGCATCGAAAGTCTGGTCGAGGCCGCCCATCATCTGCAGCTTGCGCGGCCACGAGCGCACGATCTTCACGTCGGCAGGGAACTGCTCGACCAGCAGGTTCTCGCCGTTGCCGTGCGCGTCGGCAACGACGATCTCGGTGGCGCCGGCTTCCTTCGCGGCGGCCACGGCCGCCAGTGCTTCTTTGGTCATGAACTCGCGGAAGCGGCCGTATTCGAAGCCCTGCGGCCCGATCTGATCGCCGGTGACGACGCCGGCGATGCCTTCCATGTCGACGGAGATGTGCACCTTGAGGCCGCGCGACTGCATCTGCGCAGGTTGCACGGCAAGGCTGATGACGGCGAGCAGGGCGACGAGCAGGCGCATGGACACGACCTCCTGAAGGCACGCGGCCGCATCCGCCGGCCGGTGCGGCGCCACGATATCACCGCCGTGCGGTAGCATTCCCGCGGCATGGCCACGATCGCGATCGGTGACATCCACGGGCAGGTGAAGCCGCTCCACGACCTGCTGGAGCGCGTGCGGCCCAACATCGGCGCCGGTGACACGGTGGTGTTCCTCGGCGACTACATCGATCGCGGCAGAGACACCAGGGCCTGCATCGACGCCATTCTCGACTTCAGGGCGTCGGTGCCGGCCACCATCGCGTGCCTGCGCGGCAACCACGAGGAGTGGATGCTCGAGACGCGCGACGACCACACCCGGCATTCGTGGCTGCTCGGCATGAACGCGCTCACCACCATCCGCAGCTACTCGATGGAGGCAGCCGCCGCGATCCAGGCGGCCTCGAAGGACGCGCGCGCGGACCTGTACAGCGGCGCCGTGGCCCTGCCATACGACCACTTCTTCGATGCCCTGCCGGCCACGCATCGCGACTTCTTCGACTCGCTGCGTCTCTTCCACGAGACGCCCGAGTGTGTCTGCACGCACGGCGGTGTCGATCCGGCGATTGACAGTCTGACCGGACAGGACGAGGCGCTCATCTGGGGGGTGCCGGGCTTTCCCGAGTCTTACGCGGGTTCGCGTCCGATCGTCTACGGACATCACAACAACGCCGACATCGACGACGACGACTGGCCGCATCCGCGCATCATCGGCGCCACGTATGGACTCGATACGATCGCCCACGGCGTGCTGACCGCTATACGATTGCCCGGTCCCTACGTGTTGCAGAGCGCCCGCTACGAGCGACGCCGGGGCTGAGGCGGGCGTCGGCGTCCGCAAAGGAGCGAGGTGTGATGATGCGACGACGTGCCGTGCTGCCGCTGCTGGGCTGCCTGACGCTGATGGCCTGCGGCCAGCCGCCAACGCCGCCGGCCACCGCTCCCGCGGCGCCCTTCGACGTCGTTGAAACCGACATCGCCACGATCCAGGCGGCGCTGCGTGACGGCCGCGTGACCTCGCGCCAGTTGACCGCCCGCTACCTCGAGCGGATCGCCACCTACGAAGATCGGCTGAATGCGATTATCACGGTCAACCCGCGGGCGCTCGACGAGGCCGAGGCGATGGACCGGGAGCGCGCCGCCGGCAAGGTGCGCGGACCGCTGCACGGCATTCCGATCGCGCTCAAGGACAACATCCACACCACCGACATCCGCACCACCGGCGGCGCGCTGGCCTTCCGCGACCTCATCCCGCCCTACGACGCGACGCTCACGAAGAACCTGCGCGACGGCGGCGCCGTCATCATCGCCAAGACCGTGCTGACGGAACTGGCGCACTGGACGGCCGGCGCGCCCACGCCGATGGTGGCCAACTACACCGGCGTCGCCGGCTTCGCCTACAACCCCTACGACCCGCGCATGGATCCGCGTCCCGAGACCTTCGACGGACGTCCGGTGCTGCAGACGGGCGGGTCGAGCTCGGGCGCCGGCACGGCGGCGAGCTTCTGGGCGGCGAGCGTCGGCTCCGATACGGGCGGCTCGATCATCAGCCCGTCGAACGCCAACATGCTGGCCGGCATCCGGCCGACCATCGGCCGCATCAGCCGCTACGGCGTGATTCCGATCACCGCCGACCACGACACCGCCGGCCCGATGGCGCGCACCGTGGCCGATGCGGCGATCCTCATGGGCGTGCTCGAGAGCGCGGCGCCGGATCCGAACGACGCGGCCACCGCCACCTGCACGCCGCCGCCCAACCGCGACTACACGCAGTTCCTCAAGGCCGATGGGCTGAAGGGCGAGCGCATCGGCGTGCCGCGCGCGTTCTTCTTCGACGCCGTCACGGCGCCGGGCGAGACGACGCCGCAGGGCGGCCTCAACGCCGAGCAGGCCAAGGTGATGGCCGACGCCATCGCGCTGCTCAAAGCGCAGGGCGCCGAGATCGTCGACCCGGCGGACGTGCCGAGCATCGTCGCCACCAGCGCCGCCGACAACTTCCTGCTCTTCAACTACTGCCAGGGCGCCGAGCACAAGAAGGGCGGCGACGCCAACTGCACGGTGAACTTCAAGTACGGCATGAAGCGCGACTTCAACGCCTGGCTGGCCAGTCTCGGCGACAAGGCGCCGGTGAAGTCGCTGACGGAGCTGCGCCAGTGGAACCTCGCGCACGCGAAGGCCGATGCCATGCGCTTCGGGCAGTCGCGGCTCGACATCTCGGACGAGATGGACGTTGAAAGGGATCAAGGCGCGAAACGCTGCCGACGTCGCCAAGGACGCGCGCCTCAGCCGCACCCAGGGCATCGACGCCGTGCTGGCGACGCACAAGCTCGACGCCATCCTCACGCCGGCCGGTTCCGGCGCGAACCTGGCGTCGCGCGCCGGCTATCCGATCATCGCCGTGCCGTTCGGCATGGTGCCGAACGCGCCCACGCCGGCGTTTCCGGCGGGCTTCACCGCGAAGCCCGCGCCGTACGGCGTGACCTTCACCGGCGCCTCGTGCAGCGAGCCGACGCTCATCGCCATCGCCTACGCGTTCGAGCAGGCCAGCCGGAAGCGGGTGCCGCCGCCCGACCTGCCGTAGGCGATTCGGCCGGAGACGACGTGATGCGACGACTGATTCCCGCGCTCATGGCGCTCGCCGCCGCGGCGACGCTCACCGCCCAGACACCGCCGCAGAAGCCGCAGGACGCCGCCGAACAGGCGCTCCGTGCGGCTGTGGCGAAGGCGCCGCAGATCCCACTCGAGGCCACCGCCATCACTGTGGACGGCCTCGAACTGGGCATGGTGTCGTGGGTGGCGTCGGCGCCCGACGGCACGGTGTATCTGCTGCAGCGCGGCGACAAGGCCGAGCCGGTCATCGCCATCGACCGAGCCGGCAGGGTCGTGCGTTCGTGGGGCCGTGGCCGCTACGTGATGCCGCACGCGATCCGCGTCGACCCGCAAGGGAATGTCTGGACCACCGATGCCGCCAGCTCGCATGTCATCAAGTACTCGCCGGCCGGCCAGGTGCTGCTCGACATCGCCGTCGGCGGCCAGCCCACGCCGTGCCGGAACAACTTCTGCGGCACGACCGACATCGCGTTTGCGGCGAACGGGCATCTCTTCATCGCCGACGGCTACGCCAACGCGCGCGTGCTCGAGTACGCGGCTGACGGGAGGAAGGTGCGTGAGTGGGGCGCCCCGGGCACCGGGCCGGGGCAGTTCAACCTGCCGCACTCGATCCAGATCGATCGCACCGGGGTCGTCTACGTGGCGGATCGCGAGAACGGCCGCGTGCAGCGCTTCGATCAGGCCGGCGCGTTCCTGGGCGCGTGGACGGGCTACGGCAAGACCTTCGGTCTCGAGGCCGACGGCGACTTCATGTGGCTGTCGACGCAGCCGCGCCAGCAACCGAATCTCTCGCCCGGCTGGCTGCTCAAGGTGGCGGTCGCGAGCGGCGAGATCGCCGGCTGGGTGCCGTCAGCCGGCAACCACGGCATGGACGTGATGGCCAGCGGCGAGTTGCTGCTCGGGCCCGGTCCGAATCTGGTGCCGCAGTGGTACCGGCACGTGCGCTAGGCGAGGAGGACATCGTGGCGGAGACGCGACCGGGCCCCGGACTTCCGACCATCTTCGGCATCTTCCTGGGCCTGATGGTCACCTCGTTCATCGGCGTCGGAGTCTACACCTATTACCCGTCGCCGGAAGAGCAGTTCAACTCGCGGATTCAGGAGGCCAGTCGCCGGCAGCAGGCAATCGCCGACTCGAAGGCGCCGGCCGAACTCACCACCGACGATCGCGCCAGGATGCAGGCGCTCACCGCCGAGCGTGACGCGTTGATGGACCAGAGCCGCGAGGCCTGGCGGGTGTGGGGGCGGCGCACCAGCATCATCCTGGTGGCGTTTGCCACGCTGACGATGGCGGTGTCGCTCGTGCGCGCCGCGCAGCTGCCGGTCATCAGCAACGGGCTGCTGCTCGGCGGCGTGTTCACGATGCTCTACGGGGTGGGGTGGATCGTCGCGACCGACACCTCCACCGAGCGCTTCGCCGTCATCACGGTGGCGCTCGCGATCACGCTCGGCCTCGGCTATCTGCGCTTCGTCCGCGGCCTGGGCACAGCGGGCGCAGTCGCCGCGGCAGCGGCGCCGGACAGCGGAGCGGCCGCTGATCTCGACGCGCGTGTCCGCCGGCTCGAGGAGCGTTTCGACGACGCGGCCAGGGCGATGCAGCCGCGCGACCGCTCGTAGGCCGGCGTCGGCGCGGGCGTCGGCGCGAGGATCAGGCCTTGCGGCTCTCGAGAATGGCGCGGATGAGTTCTTCGGGCACGTCGCTCGGCAGCCGGTTCGCTTCAGCGCACGCGGCTTTGCCGGCATCCACGGTGAGCTTGTACTGCGACAGGTAACGGCGGCACGGCGGGCACTTCGCCATGTGCACCTCGAACGACGAATGTTCGTCCGGCGCCAGCTCTCCGTCGAGATAGCGCAGGATGAACTCGAAGCACTCGCGGCATTTCATCGCGCCACTCCCGGGGTGTCGAGGGCAGGTCGCCCGAAGCGCTCGTCGAGCAGGGCACGCAGCGCCTGCCTGGCGCGATGGAGGCGGATTTTCACGGCGTTTTCGCTGGTGCTCAACATGGCCGCCACCTCGGACGTGCTCAGTTCTTCGATGTCACGCAGCAGCAAAACGGTACGGTAGGTGTCGGGCAGCTTGTCGATCTGTGCACGGACGAAGGCGCGCGTCTCCGACCGCTCGAGCGCCACATCGGCGCCGTCGGCCCATTCCACCGCGGCCGTGGCCTGGTGCCCGTCTTCCTTGAAGGCCGGCAGCAGTGGCTCGATCGGCTCTTCGGGCTTGCGCTTGCGCGTGCGCAGGCGCATCAGCGCGGTGTTCACGACGATGCGGTGCAGCCAGGTCGAGAGTTTCGCCTGACCTTCGAAACGGGGCAGGGCGCGAAAAGCCGACGTGTAGGCCTCCTGCAGGACGTCGCGGGCGTCTTCCTCGGAGCCGACGATGCGCCGGGCCACGGCCAGCAGGCGGGCGCTGGTCGTGCGCACCAGGGTCTCGAAGGCGCCATCGGCGCCTGAGCGCAGGCCGGCGAGCAGGGCCTGTTCGTCGACGTCGAGCGCCAGGTGTTCGGGAGCGTCGGCCATGCGGGACGTCGAGTGTACTACGCGGGCCGCGACCGCGGCTCAGCGCGGATGCCGGGCCTTCGCTTCGTGCGCGTAGGTCACGGCCGGGTCGCGCTCGAGCGCGGCGAGGCAGGCGCGCCGGCTCTTCGCATCCGCCACGCCGCTCGAGCCGCACGGTCACGAGCCCGGCGCTCGCGCCGGTGCGCAGGCCCGGAAACACCTCCTCCACGCCCGCTGACGACGCCACGCCCTGGAGCACGGCCGTGACGTGTGCGGCCGGGTCGGTGGCGCGTGCCAGGTCCACCTTGACCACGAGTTCCACGGGCGGGTCCGGGGCCTCCGGGCTCACTTCGCGAGCGCCTTGCGCACGTTGAGCCGGCCGCCTCCGTACGACGGGCTGCCCTTCTTCGCGTTGGCGACGCGGTCCGCGGACGCGGTGAGCTGCCTGATGACCTGCGCCGGCGTGAAGCCGGGGTGCCGGGCCAGGATGAGCGCTGCCGCACCGGCCACGCACGGGGTCGCCATCGACGTCCCGTCCATCGCGTCGTACTTCCGCTTGCCCGCGGGATCGTCGTACTTGTAGGTCGGCGTGGTCGACAGGATCTCGACGCCCGGCGCCACCAGATCGATGTGCTTGCCGGTGTTCGAGAACCAGGCGCGCCGGTCATCCCGTCCGGTCGCACCCACGGCGCACACCTCGGGCATGGCGGCGGGGTATTCGGTGGGATTGCCCTCCTCGAACTCGTTACCCATCGCGGCCACCACGACGACGCCGGCGTCGATGACGTCGCGCAGGATGTCGATCTCCGCCGGGTCCTTATCGCCACCGAGGCTGAGGTTCAGCACCTGCGCGCGGCCGATGACGTAGCGCAGCGCCCGGTAGTAGGCGGTGGCATCGAAGTTGTCGTCGCGCGGCAGCGCCTTGATGGCGAGCAGGCGCGCGCGCGAGACGCCGGCGACGCCGGTCGCGGTGGCCGCCCGGGCGCCGATGATCCCGGCCACGTGGGTGCCGTGGCCGATGAAGTCTTTGTCCTTCTCCGTCAGGAAGTTCTTGTACTCGATGAGCGCGGCCTTCAAGTCGGGATGGCTGGCGTCGATGCCGCTGTCGACCACCGCCACCGTGATCGTCGAGCCGTCCTTGAAACCCCTCGCGGCCTGGGCCTCGCCCAGTTCAATGACCGGGTGCGCCCACTGTTCCGGGGCAGAACGGCGGGTGCGGGAGGCAGCGACACGGGTGCCGAACAACCGCCGCACTGGTGGCACGAACGCGTACTCGATGTGGGCGAGCGCGGCGACGTGTTTCGCCAGCTCTTTCGGACTGGTGCCGGGCGCGACCTTGATCTCGACGATGCCGGCCGACCGCGGCGCGACGGCGCGTCCGCGGGCGCCACGCACCGTGGCCACACCACCCACGTCGGCCAGCAGCAACGGGCCCGGGTGCTGCGCGTCGTCGGCGAAGACCGAACGGACGCCCGACGCGTAGCCGTTCTCGATCAGCCGATCGAGGGCATCGGCGGCGCCGGCTCTCGCCGCGGCCACGCCGGCCGTATTGCGAGCGCCGGGGGCGCCGCCGGCGCGGACCTTCGCGATGATCGTGGTGCCGCGCGGGGCGGTATCACGCCCCGGGGGCTGCCAGAGCCGATGTGTGGAGCGTGTCTTCGCCATGGACGCCTCCCGCGGACCGATTGCCGTCTGGATTCTACGGGACCGCCCCCGGTGACGCCAGCCGCCCTCAGCGCGACCGCGACGCCTGCTCTCACGGTGCCGGCGCCGCGGCGCCGACGCCGAAGCGGTAGTGCGCGAGGTCCGCGTGCAGGACCAGGTGCCCGTCGCGGCGGCGCAGGCGACCGCGCACCTCCACCGGCTGGCCGGCGATGTCAGCCAACTCGCGGCCGATCGCCTCCCCGGACGCCGAGACGAGCAGCACCAGCGCTTCCTCTCCGCGCGCACCGCGCACCAGCAGCATCGGCGGCAGCCCCCCGCGCAGGCACATCCGGGCGCAGTCACGATGCACCGTGCCCTCGCCCGGATTCATCACGCCGAGGAAACACTTGGCGTCGACGATCTCGCCGACGAGCGTGACGTCGGCGCCGGCCGTCAGGTCGGGGTCGGCGTCGCCAACGGTCAGCCCGGCGTCTCGCGCGGGCGCAACCGAACCCGGCACCACCTCCAGCATGCGGTGGACGCCACGGGCGATGAGCGCGCCACTCAACGTCACCGGCCCCTCGGGCACCGGCGCGAGGAGGGCGTCGGCGCCGTGTTTGCCCTGCCCGGCGAGCCAGATGCGCTCGCGATCCACGATGAGTGACGGATACGGCGCGTGGCGCAACACGCCGGTCACCTGGCGCGGACGGCCGAAGTCGAACCGCGACGGCTCGAGGCGATCGTGCGCGACGAGCACGACGACGCTCACCAATGCGGCCACGACCGCCGTGGCCGCGAGCACACGCCTGAGATGGCGACCGGTGCCGGGCGGCATGACCGGCTCGTAACCGATGTAGAACTCGTCGCGATCAGGGGCGGCAGGGGTCATGTGATGCTCGCGGGCTCTACGTAGGTGCCGGGGGGATGCGGCCGCGGATCCACCAGGACGCGACCAGCCGCCACCCGGATCGAGAAGGTCGGGACCTGTTCGGTGAACGGCGGCGGTGACGCCCCCGTCTCGGGCCGGTACTCGTAGCCGTGCCACGGGCAGACGATGCACCCGTTCACGATCTTCCCCTCGCCCAGCGGGCCGTTCTGGTGCTGGCAGACGTTCGAGATCGCCGACAGACGATCGCCGTGTCGAAAGACGGCGATGCGTTCGCCGGCGATGCACGCCACTCTGGCGCGCCGGTCGGGCATCTCGCCCACGCCACATACGTCCACCCACGCCGTCGGCGCGATGCTCGACATCGACGCGTCGTTCCCGCCGCGCCGCGGCCAGGTGCAGTCCCGACGATCCAGGCGACGCCCATCGCGAGAGCGGCCGCGAGCACCGGGCTCGGTTCGCTCTGCAGGGCGCCGAACGCCACGTGCGCGACGATGAGGCGCGTAGGCGCCGTACACGCTCATGTGCAGTGCCTTCCAGACCGGCGCCGTGAGCGTGTGCAGCCAGAAGTCGTGACTGGTGGCCGCCATCACGACGAGAATCGCCAGCGCGGCCAGGCCGAAGAGCTCGAACGGCAGGTCGGCGGCTGAGGTCCAGGCGCCGCTGGCCAGCACGCTCACGAGCGGCGGGCGGACGCCGCCGCCGTGGAACTGCACTATCGCGAAGCACCCCGTGCGCCAGCGCCACCAGGCACATCGTCACGCCGAGGTGCCGGCGGTTGTAGAGCAGCGGCAGCAGGCGGCGGTCGAGCCGGCAGAGCGGTCCGATCGAGAGCACCGCATGCAGCAGCAGCAGGGCCGTGACGGCCAGCGCGCGAATGAGCAGCGTCTCGATGGTCGCGTGCGGCTGCACCAGGCGGCCGCCGCCGACGAGCACCGCAAGCAACGCCGCCACGCCGCCGAGGAGCCACGTGTCGTAGCGGCGCTTGTGCGGGTTCCAGCCGACCGCGCGGTAGGCGACACTCACGGCACGCCCCCGAGCGTCCACGTATGCTGCACCGGCCGCGGACTCCGCCACGCCAGGGCCGTCAGCAGCACCAGCGGCAGCACCAGGGCGAGCAGCGTCATCACGACGCGGTGGGTGCGGCGCAGCGGACGGATCACAGCGGCGGCCTCGCGGCCGCGCGGCGGCGATGGGCATTGCGTTCGGCCGGCGGATCGGTGGCGCCGGTGGCCAGGCGCACGACCAGGAGCGGCCACAGCAGGACGACGCCGGGGACGACGATCACGCGGAAGCCCCGGGTGGCGGTCCGCGCCGCCGGATCGAGCCGGCCGAGGCCGCCGACGACCAGCGGCACGACCAGGACGAGGCCGGCACCGACATACGCGGTGGCGGCCAGCACGATTGCGGCGGCGAGATGTTCGCTCACGCGGCCTTCGATGTCGCGATCGGCCCGGTGTTTCCGCGATGGCCTGGGAAACGGCCGCGCCCTCGTCACATCTGAACGGGCATGACGCTCACAGACAAAGTCGTGCTCATCACCGGCGGCCGCCGTATCGGCCTCGCCGTCGCCCATGAACTGGCGCGCCGTGGCGCCGATCTCGCGCTCGCCTATCGCGGGTCGAAAGACGAAGCCGACCACGGCGTGCGCGATGCGGTGGCGCAGGGACGCCGCGGGGTCGCGCTGCAGGCCGATGTATCGAAGGCCGCCGATTGCGACGCGCTGGTCGCCGGCACGGTCGCCGCGCTCGGCCGCATCGACGTCGTCATCAACATGGCCTCGGTCTACGGACCGGAGCCGTTCGACACGCTGACCGAAACCGCCTGGGACCGCAATCTCGCCATCAACCTCAAGTCGGCGTTCATGTGTTCGCAGGCGGCCGTCGCGCGAGATGCGCGGGCAGGGCGACGGCGGCCGCATCGTCAACTTCGCCGACTGGCTGTCGCGCAGCGGCCGTCCGCACTACGAGGGCTTCGTCGCCTACTACGTGGCCAAGGCCGGCGTCGTCGCCCTCACCGAAGCGCTGGCACTGGAACTGGCGGCCAGCGGCATCCTCGTCAACGCGATTGCGCCGGGCCCTATCCTGGCGCCGCCCGACATGACGGCGGAGGAGAAGGCGGAAGTGGCGGCCGCGACGCCGCTGGGCCGCTGGGGCGGCGAACAGGAGATCGTCAAGGCCGTCCTGGCCCTGATCGAGACGGATTTCATTACCGGCGAGACCATCCGCGTGGATGGCGGGCGCCATCTGAGGTGACATCGTGAGACTCACAGGCAAGGTGGCGCTGGTCACGGGCAGCGCACAGGGCATCGGACGGGCGATCGTGGAACGCTTCGCGCGCGAAGGCGCCGACGTCGTCGTCAACTACCGCAGCGGCCCGGCGGCGGCCGAGGCGGTGGTCGAAGCCGCGCGCTCGGCCGGGGTGCGCGCCGAAGCCATCCAGGCCGACGTGTCGTCGGTGGCCGAGGTGCGGCGGCTCATCGCCGACAGCGTCGCGCGGATGGGGCAGCTCGATATCCTCGTGAACAACGCAGGCGTCGAGGCGCACGCGCCCTTCTGGGACGTCACCGAGGGCGACTACGACAAGGTGCTCGACGTCAACCTGAAGGGCGTGTTCTTCGCGACGCAGGCGATGGTGCAGCAGCTGAGGGCGGCGGGGCGGAGCGGGCGCATCGTCAACATCAGCTCGGTCCACGAAGAGCTGCCCTTTCCGAACTTCGCGGCCTACTGCGCCAGCAAGGGCGGGCTGAAGATGCTCACCCGCAATCTGGCGGTCGAACTCGGCCCGCTGGGCATCACCATCAACTCGGTGGCGCCGGGCGCCATCGTGACGCCCATCAACACCGCCCTCCTGAACGACGCCGCGAAACTGCGCGCCCTCACCGGGCAGATTCCGCTCGGGCGCCTCGGCTCGACCGCCGACGTCGCCGGGGTGGCCACCTTCCTGGCCTCCGACGAGGCCGCCTACGTAACCGGGTCCACCTACGTGGTGGACGGCGGGCTCACCTGGTTCTACCAGGAGCAGTAGCCGGTCGGGCTGGTGCGGCAGCGGCGTAACGCTGCTGCACCAGCGTGATGAGCGCCTGGCGGGCCCGGTGCAGCCGGATCTTCACGGCATTGGGCGTCAGGCCCATCGCGAGCGCCACCTCCTCGGACGACCACTCCTCGATGTCCCGCAGCACGTAGACCTCCCGGTAGACCTCGGGCAGTTCCGGCACACACGCCCGCAGCAGGGCCAGCAACTGCGCCTGTTCGAGCGCCGCATCCGGATACGGATCGCCCTGCGCCTGCAGCACCCGGTGGCCATCGGCCTGGAAGCTCGGCAACAGGTCTTCAATCGCCACCTCCGGCTTGCGCCGCCGCGAGCGCAGACGCATCAGCGCCGCGTTCACGACGATGCGATGCAGCCAGGTGCCGACGAGCGAGTCGCCGGCAAAGCGTGGCGCCGCCTTGAAGGCCGAGAGCATCGCCTCCTGCACGGCGTCCCGCGCCTCTTCCTCGTTGCTGAGCAGCCGGCGCGCCGTCGCCAGCATGCGCGGTCCGTAGCGCCGCAGCACCTGCGCGTAGGCGTCGTCATCGCCGCGGCGCAGCCCCGCCAGCACCTGCTGCTCGTCCCATCCCGGCACCTCGGTTGCGTGTCGCTCGTCGGTCATGACGTTCTCCTGTTCGCGCCGTTCGACGCCGCATGATGGGGGAGGAGGTACGCCAGACGGGACACGCGCGGCGCATCTGTCGGTCAACCCGACCTCATTCGATAACCGCTGTGGAATCAGCGGGATGCAGCGTCGCCTCACAGCTGCGGAAACGGTCGCGGCCGGCCCGGCATCTGACCCGAGGTCATGGGCCAGGAACCGTCGGCCCCCAGGGGCTATCGCTTCGGGATCTTCGAGGTGGAACTGGCGGCGGCGGAACTGCGCCGCGGCGGCACGGCCGTGCGTCTGCGAGGCAAGCCGTTCGACATCCTGACCTACCTGCTGGCGCGTCCCGGGGATCTGGTCTCGCGCGACGATCTGCGACGGCACCTCTGGGCCGCCGACACCTTCGTGGATTTCGACCACGGGCTGAACGCGGCGATGAACCGCCTGCGTGATGCCCTCGGTGACTCGGCCGAGAATCCCCGTTTCATCCAGACCCTGCCGCGCCGCGGGTATCGCTTCATCGCGCCGGTCGAGGTCGTCTGCGCGCCGGCGCCTGCCATCCCCGAGCGGCCCGTCGAGGTCACGGCACCGCCGACGGTGGCGTCCGCCGAGCCTGGCCGCCGGGCTGGCGTGAGCCGCCGGATGCTGGTCGTGGCGGCTGTCGCCGTGATGGTGGCCGCTGCGGCGGTGGCGGTGCGCATGTGGTGGCCCGCAGGTCCTCGGCCCAGGCCCATGATCGCGGTGCTCCCGTTCACCAACCAGAGCGGCACCAGCGACCAGGACTACTTCGCCGACGGCTTCACCGACGAGCTCATCGCGCAGCTTGGCGCGCTCAACCCCGAGGCGCTGGGCGTCATCGCGCGCACGACCGTGTCGCGCTACCGCGACGGCCGGCAGAGCGTGGATGAGATCGGGCGCGCCCTCGACGTCGAATACGTGCTCGAAGGCAGCGTGCGCCGCATCGGCGACCACGTGCGGATCACGGCGCAGCTCATCGACGTCTCCAACCAGACCCAGCTCTGGGCCGAGACCTACGACCACGATGTGCGCGACGTGCTCCGCACCCAGCGCGACGTGGCGATGCGGGTGGCCGGCTCGCTCACCATGTCGGTGCTGCGCGTGGCGGCGGTGCGGCCGATGCCGCCCACCGAGGCCTACGATGCGACGCTGCGCGGACGGGCGCTGCGGCAGCAGGCGACGGAAGCGTCGCTCGCTCTGGCGCGCCAGGCCTTCGCGCAGGCCATCGCCATCGATCCCACCTACGCGCCGGCGCATGCCGGCCTCGCCGATGTCTTTCACGTGCTGGGCGGTCCGGGCTGGGAGTTCGAGCGGCCGCGCGACCTGCTGCAGCAGGCGCGCGCCTCGGCCGAGCGCGCCATCGATCTCGATGCGCGTCTTCCCGACGGCTATGCGGTACGCGGCATGGCGCGGATGTGGCTCGAGGGCGACATCGCCGGCGCCGAGGACGACCTTCGACGGGCGATCGCACTCAATGGCAGCTACGCCCTCGCCCACCAGTACCTCTCCACGGTGCTGGTCGTGACCGGACGCGGCGGCGAAGGAGTGGTCGAGGCCCAGCGCGCGGCCGAACTCGATCCGCTCTCACCGGCGTCCGGCACGACCGTCGGCTATCGCTTCTACTACGCCGGCCGGTTCGACGACGCCCTACGCGAGTTCGACCGTGCCCTCGAGAATGCGCCGGGGTTCGCCTCGGCGTGGCTCGGCAAGGCGCAGACGCTGCGGGCCCTGGGTCGTACGACGGAGTCGCGCGCCGCGCTGGCCTCGGCGGAAGAGCACGCCGGCGGCCGATTGTACATCCGCGCCTACACGGCGTATGCGCTGGCGGCCGACGGCGACCTGGCGGCCGGCCGCGCCATCCAGCGCGAGCTGAACGGCCTGGCCGCTACGCGCTACATCTCGCCGTTCCACTTCGCGCTGGTGGCCGCCGGTTTGGGCGACGGGGCGGAAGTGCGGCGCCAGATCGCGCGCCTGCGCGAAGACGGCTCGGGCTGGACGGTGTTTGTCCCGATCGAGCGTGAGCTGGCCCCTTTTCAGGCGGCCGCCGCGCCCGGCGCCACGCCGGTGCCGTCGCGGCTCAGGTCCGCCGGCTTGCGAGGATCGCCCTGACGAGTTCGTCCGGGACCTCGTCGGGCACGGCGGCTTCGGGATCCGCGAACGAGGGACGTCCGGCCGCGGCCGTGGCCCGGTAACGTCGCAGGTAGCGGTCGCAATCGGGGCAGAGCGACAGGTGCCGTTCGAACGGCGCCCGCACCTCAGCCGGCAACTCCCCGTCCAGATAGCCCATGATGAAGTCGAGAAAGTCGCGGCACGTCATTGGCACGGTCCTGTCAGCGGTCTTCGGCGGCGATGGCGGCGGCCGCCGGCGCCTCGGGCTGCCTGCTGCCGCCCTGTTGCTGCAGCAGCTTGGCGACCAGCGCCGTCCAGCCCGTTTGATGGCTGGCGCCGACGCCGGCGCCGGTGTCGCCGTGGAAGTACTCGTGGAACGGCACCAGGTCGCGCCAGTGCGGATCGTGCTGGAACCGCGCCTGGTCGCCAAACACCGGCCGCCGGCCATCGCCGTTCCTGAGGAAGACCGAGGTCAGACGGCGCGAGATCTCTTCGGCCACCTGCCACAGCGTCAGCATGCGCCCCGACCCCGTCGGGCACTCCACCGTGAAGTCGTCACCCAGGTAGTGGTGGAACTTCTGCAGCGACTCGATCAGCAGGAAGTTCATCGGGAACCAGATCGGGCCGCGCCAGTTGGAGTTGCCGCCGAAGAGGCCGGTGGACGACTCCGCCGGCTCGTAGGTGACCCGGTGCTCCTGGCCGTCGACCACCAGCGAGTAGGGCTGGTCCAGATGGCGTCGCGACAGCGCGCGCACGCCGTGCGGCGACAGGAACTCGGCTTCGTCGAGCATCACCACCAGCACCTGCCGCAGGCGATCGGGGTCCACCACCGACAGCAGCCGGCGCTCACCGCGCCCGGGGCTGCGCATGCACGCGGCGTGTTGCGTCAGGTCTGGCCGATGGTCGACGAACCACTCGAGGCGGCGCGCGAAGCCGGGCAGCTTCGCCAGCATCTCCGGCTCCAGCGTCTCGACGGCGAAGAGCGGCACCAGCCCCACGAGTGAGCGCACCTTGAGCGGCATCCGGGTGCCGTCGGGGCGGTGCAGCACGTCGTAGAAGAAGCCGTCGGCGTCGTCCCACAGGTCGCCGCCGTCTTCGCCGTGGGTGCCCATCGCGTGTGCGATGTAGAGGAAGTGCTCCCAGAACTTGCTGGCCACGTCTTCGTAGGCCGGGTTGTCGTGGGCCAGCTCCATCGCGATGGCCAGCATGTTGAGGCAGTACATCGCCATCCACGACGTGCCGTCGCTCTGCTCGAGGTGGCCGCCGGTGGGCAGCGCCGCGCTGCGATCGAAAACGCCGATGTTGTCGAGCCCTAGGAAGCCGCCCTGGAAGACGTTCTTGCCTTCGGCATCCTTACGATTGACCCACCAGGTGAAGTTGATGAGCAGCTTCTGGAACACCCGCTCGAGAAACGCGCGGTCGCCGACGCCGCTGCGCCGCTTGTCGATCTTGTAGACGCGCCACGCGGCCCACGCATGCACCGGCGGGTTGACGTCGCCGAGCGCCCATTCGTAAGCGGGGAGCTGGCCGTTCGGGTGCATGTACCATTCGCGCAGCATCAGCACCAGCTGGTCTTTTGCGAACTGCGGATCGACCAGGGCCAGCGGCAGGCAGTGGAAGGCGAGGTCCCACGCCGCGTACCACGGGTACTCCCACTTGTCGGGCATCGAGATGACGTCCGCGTTGTAGAGGTGCGGCCACTCGTGATTGCGTCCGTGGGTCCGGGGGGCTGGCGGCGCCGGCTGACCGGGATCGCCCTCGAGCCAGTAGCGCACGACGTAGTGGTAGAACTGCTTCGACCACAGCAGCCCGGCGATCGCCTGGCGCATCACCCGCTGCTCATCGGCGGTCAGGGCGGCCGGGATCACCTCGGTGTAGAACTGGTCGGCCTCGGCCATCCGCGCCTCGAAGACGCGATCGAAGGCGGTGCCGAACGGGCCGGACGTCCAGTCGGTAGGTGAGCTGTCCGACAGGCGCAGGCGCAGCGTCACGGCGCCGCCGGCCGGCACGGTCACGGCGTAGTCGGCGGCGGCCTTGGTGCCGACGCCGTCGCGATTCACCGCCGCCTCGTCGCCGTGGACGACGCAGTCGTTGATGCCGTCTTTGGCGTAGCCGGCGCGGGTGCCGCCGAAGAGGCGGGCCGTGTTGGTGTCGTTGTCGGTCACGAGCACCCGGCCGGCGTCTTCGCAGTACAGCCAGCGCAGACCGTACGAGGGCTCCGTCAGCTGCACGATGCCAGGAGCGGCGACGCGCAGAGACGGCCGGTCGTTGCCGTCGTGCCACGCCCAGGTGTTCCTGAACCAGATGGTGGGAAGCACCCGCAGCGCCGCGGCGTCAGGCCCGCGGTTGGTCACGACGACGCGGACGAGCAGGTCGTCGGTGTCGGCCTTGGCGTACTCGATCTCGACGTCGAAATAGCGATCGTCGGCGAAGACGCCGGTGTCCATGAGCTCGAATTCAGGGGCGCCCCGTCCGCGTCGGGCGTTCTCCTCGACCAGGGCCGCATACGGAAAGGCCGCCTGCGGATACTTGTAGAGGGCGCGCATGTAGGAGTGCGTAGGCGTGCTGTCGAGATGGAAGTAGTACTCCTTGACGTCTTCGCCGTGGTTGCCTTCACTGCCGGTGAGGCCGAAGAGCCGTTCCTTGAGGATCGGATCGCGGCCGTTCCAGAGCGCCAGTCCGAAGCAGATCTTCTGATGGCGATCGGAGATGCCGAGCAGGCCGTCCTCGTTCCAGCGATAGGCGCGCGAACGGGCGTGGTCGTGCGGGAAGTAGTCCCACGCGGTGCCGTAGGCGCTGTAGTCCTCGCGCACCGTGCCCCAGGCGCGGTCGCTCAGGTACGGCCCCCACCGCTTCCAGTGGCGCAGCCGTGCGCCGTCCTCGTCCAGCCGCTGGCGTTCGGGATTCATGCCGCCTGAGATGCCGGCGCGGTCCCCGCGTGTCCGGTAACCGGAGGCGCCGGCCGACATCAGAGGCGCCAGGAGAACACGCCGATGCGAGTGCTGATGGTCGCGATGTGGATGAGTCTGATGCCGGCGGCCGCCGGCGCGCAGGGGCCGCCGC
The DNA here is from genome assembly GCA_963779175.1 of uncultured Acidobacteriota bacterium. Lineage (GTDB taxonomy): Bacteria > Acidobacteriota > Vicinamibacteria > Vicinamibacterales > UBA2999 > CADEFD01. Next base: position 513,766 of record CAVZXA010000009.1, on the reverse strand, counting down.
CGAGCGCGGTGAACGTCGACGCCCAGGGTGTGGCGCTGCACGGGCACGACGCGGTCGCCTACTTCACCGATGGCAAGGCGGTGCCAGGTTCGGCCGCCTTCGAGTTCACCTGGAACGGCGCCCGCTGGCGCTTTGCCTCCGCGGCCAACCGCGATCGCTTCGCGCAGACGCCGACGCAGTTCGCGCCGCAGTTCGGCGGCTACTGCGCGTGGGCGGTCAGCAACAACTACACCGCCGACATCGACCCGAACGCGTTTGCGGTCGTGGCCGGCAAGCTCTACGTGAACTACTCGACCTTCGTGCAGGCACGCTGGCGCCTGAGCCGCGACGCCAACATCGCGAAGGGCCACCAGAACTGGCCGGGGCTGCTGGAGAAGGTGCCGTCGAAGGCTGCCGCTCCGGCGCCGGCGAAAAAGGGAGGACGGTGATGCAGGTCGTCGATTGGTTCGTGCGGCTCGTGGCAGCGGGCATCCTGCTGCAGACGTTGTTCTTCAAGTTCACCGGCGCTCCGGAGTCGGTGTTCATCTTCTCGACGCTCGGCGTCGAGCCGTGGGGCCGGATCGCCAGCGGCGTCCTGGAGCTCGTGGCCTCGGGACTGGTGCTCTACTCCGGCACTGCGGGGCTGGGCGGGCTGATGGCCGCCGGGCTGATGTTCGGCGCCATCGTCAGCCACCTGACGCTGCTCGGCATCGAGGTCCAGGGCGACGGCGGGCTGCTCTTCGGCCTGGCATGGGTCGTCTTCCTGTGCGGTCTGACGACCGCGTTCGTCCACCGGGCGGCGCTGAGGCTGTCGTGACCGCCTTCGACGTCCTCGCCGCCGCCCTCGACGACTTGGCGCGGGCGGTGCGGCCGCTCACCGCCAGCCAGTTCTCCCGGCGCGACCGCGCGACCAGCGGCAGCATCGGTGGCCACGTGCGGCACTGCCTCGATCACGTGGAGGCGCTCGAGCGTGCGCTCGGCCGAGGCCTGTGCTGCTACGACGAGCGCGTGCGCGGCACCGCGATCGAGGACGACCCGATGCTGGCGTCGGCCCGCCTGGCCGCCAGCCGCCTGCGGCTGCGCGCCCTCGACCCGGCGCTGCTCGGCCAGCCGCTGGCGCTCTCGGCGCGCCTCACTGCCGACGGGCTCGACGTGCAGGCGCCGACGAGCGTGGCCCGCGAGGTGGCGTTTGTCATCAGCCACACGGTGCACCACGCGGCCCTCATTGCCGTGCTGCTCGAAGACATGGGCCAGGCGCGGCCCGACCGCTTCGGCCTGGCGCCCTCGACTCCCACGCTGGAGCCCGTATGTGCACGGTGAGCGTGGTGGCCGCCGGCGACCGTCTGCGCGTGATGTGCAACCGCGACGAGCGTCACACACGGCCCGATGCCCATCCGCCCACCGTGATGCGCACCCGGGCCGGCCTGGCGCTCCTGCCGCTCGACCCGCTGAGCGGCGGCTCCTGGATTGCTGCCAGCAGCGCCGGCCTCGCCTTCGCGGTGTTGAACGCGTCCGACCGGGCCGGTACGGCCGGTCCGAGCCGCGGCCGACTCATCCTCGATCTGATCGACGCGACGAATCTCGACGATGCCATCGACCGCGCCCGGCGCCTGTGCTGGCGCGGCTGGCCGGCGCATCGCCTGCTCGTCGTCGACGCGCAACACACGGTGGCGCTGCGTCTGAGCCTGGATGGCCTCGCCGTGCAGACCTTCGGCGTGGCCGAGCCGTTGATGTTCACCTCGTCGTCGCTTGGCGACGATCTGGTCGAGCCGCTGCGCCGCCGGGTGTTCGAGGACCTGGTGCTGCCGGCCGCCGATCGCCTCGACGGCCAGGAAGCCTTCCATCGGCATCGCTGGCGCGATCGGCCTGATCTGAGCGTGCACATGCGCCGCCACGACGCCGCCACTCAGAGCACCACGACCATCGACCTGGCGCCGACGCGGATGTCGATGCGCTACGAATCGGTGCGCGAGATCGCCGGCACGCCGGCGTGGTTGTCGATTCCGGCCACGGCTGCTTCCGCCCACCGCGTTGCCCGCGAACCGGCGGCCCTTGCGCTGGTGTCGTGATGCCGGTCCCGCTCTGGCTGGCTCTGGGCACGCTCGTCTCCGAGGACGCGGCCAGCCTCACCGCCGCCTGGCTCGTGGGCCACGGCGAACTCCCGGCCCTCGAGGCGGTCGCGGCCTGCGGCCTCGGTATCTGGATCGGCGACATGGGGCTGTGGCTGGCCGGCCGGCTGCTGGCGCGCTCCGAGCGCTGCCATCGCTGGTGCGTGCGCCGTGCCCCGGTCGTCGCGGGTCACGCCCTGGCCCTCGCCGTGGACGAGCCGATCGCGATCGTCACGAGCCGCTTCCTGCCTGGGACGCGCCTGCCGCTCTATGTCTCGGCCGGGGCGCTCGGCACGAGACCCTGGCAGTTTGCCGGCTGGACCTTCGCCGCCGTGGCCGTGTGGACACCGCTGGTCGTTCTCGGCGCGTCGTGGTGGCTCGCCGGCGGCCTCGTCGCGCTGGCCGCGCTTCGCGTGTTGCAGACGCCACGCGGCCGCGGGCTCTGGCACCCCATCGCGACGCGCCTGCGACGAGCGATGCAGCCGGAGTTCTGGCCGGCGGCCGTCGTCTACGCGCCGCTGGTGCCGTGGCTCGGGTGGCTGGCCCTGCGCCACGGCGGCCCGGCCACGCTCGCGGCGGCCAACCCGGGTCTTGAAGACGGCGGCTTCGTCGGCGAATCCAAGCACGTCATCCTCTCCGCATTGCCGCCGCGCTGGACCGTGCCATCGGTGCTCGTGGCGCCCGGCGAGCCGCGTGCCCGCGTCGCCGCCTTCGACTACGCGCTGTGCGCGCGCGGCTGGCCCTATCCTCTCATCCTCAAGCCCGACGTCGGGCAGAAGGGCGTGGGCGTGCGTCGCACCGCAGGCCGTGAGGAGGCGGTTCGCTATCTCGCGGCGGAGGCCGGACCCGTCATCGTGCAGCCCTTCCACCCCGGCCCGCACGAGGCCGGCGTCTTCTACTACCGTCGGCCCGGCGAGGCCCGCGGCCGCATCTTCAGCATCACCGACAAACGGTTTCCGTCGCTCGTCGGCGACGGCGTATCCACGGTCGAGGCCCTGCTGTGCGCCGACGCCCGCTATCGGCTGCAGTTGGCGACGTTCCTCGCGCGGCACGACGGCCGCCGGGTGCTGGCCGATGGCGAGCGCCTGGCGCTGGTCACCGCGGGCAATCACTGTCAGGGCGCCATCTTTCTCGACGGCGCCGATCTCGTCACGCCGGCGCTCGAGGCGCGTATCGACGAGATCGCGCGAGCGATTCCCGGGTTCTTCATCGGCCGCTTCGACGTCCGCTACTCCACGCGTGCAGGCTTCTGCCGCGGCGACGACCTGGCGATCGTGGAGTTGAACGGCGTGACATCGGAGTCGACCAACATCTACGACCCGTCCTTCGGCGCCGTGCGGGCCTGGCGGACGTTGGCCCGTCAGTGGCAACTCGTGTTCGAGATCGGCGCCGCCAACCGGGCTCGCGGCGCGCGCGTGCCTCGTCTCAGCCATCTCGCCCGGCTCGTGTTCGCCTATTGGCGCAGCCGCCCGGCCATGCCGGTCGCGAGCTGACGCGTCCCGCGCCTGCGTCGACCGCTACTCGCTGCGCATCACTTCGGCAGGCGAGGTGCGCGTGGCCCGCCGCGCCGGCACCACCGAAGCGCACGTCACGGCGGCGAACAGCACGCCGGCGACCATCCACGGCAACCCCAAGCGGCCGGGAGGAGGTCAGGCTGTGTGCGGCGCCAGCCCCAGTTCGCGGGGGCGGACGTCGGGACGGGGCGCCGGTGGCCTGTGGGCGGCAACGAAGGCCGCGGCGGCGTCCTTGCCCAGATAGCGCGCGAGCAGGGCGCGGTCCACGTCGAGCAGGTCGACGACGACCAGGCCGTCAAGCACCCCGCCGAAGGACGGATCGACGCTGAACCCCAGCAGCGTCGCATTCAACTTCAGGTAGTGGCGCAGCAGCACCGGCAGCCCGCGTTGCCCGGCCTCCAGCTCGCGCACGAGTTCGTCGACGTCGGCAAGCGTCGTGGCCACGCGACTGTGCACGAGCGCCTCGGCCTCGGGCAACGCCTCGGGGAGCGGACGACGCGGCCGTACGAAGCGCCGCAGCAGGCTGGGCCGGCTGGCGAGGAGGAATCGCGCCAGCAACGCCCGGGTCGTGGAGCGGTAATCGGCGCTGATGCTGACCGGGCCGAACAGCGTGCGATAGCGGGGCGCCGCAGCGACGATGGCGCCGATGCCGCGCCAGAGCAGCAGCAGCGGCTGGAAGTCGCGTTGATACTCGGCGCGCACGAACGAGCGCCCGAGCTCCAGTGCCGGCCCCAGGTCGCGCAGCAGCGCGGCGGGGTAGCGAAAGAGCGTGCGCGTGTAGAACCCGCCGAGGCCGTGCCGCTCGAGCACGTCGTCGGTGGCGGCGATCCGGTAGGCCCCGGCAATCTCGCGAGCCTCCGCGTGCCAGACGAAGAGATGGCGGTAGTGCCAGTCGAAGCGATCGAGATCGCGGGCCCGCCCGGTGCCCTCGCCGGCGGCGCGGAACGTGAGCTCCCGCAGGCGGCCGATCTCGAGCAGCACCTGCGGCGCCTGTGCCGCCGTGACGAGATGCACGCGCCATGGCCCCTGCGCGATGAGGCGCGTGGATGCCGGCAGGGCCTCGATCTCGCCCGACAGCCCGTGTGCGTCCACTGGCGGGCCCACCGGTTCGAGCCGAGGTGGACGCACGTTGTGCCGACGCAGCTGCCCCCGGGCCGGCGCCTCGTCAGCCAGCGCGTAGCTGCGGATGCGCAGGTACGCCGTCTGCGCCGCGGCATCTCCGATGGCGGCGAAGCGGCGCGGCGTCACCGCGCGCCCGACGCTCACCGTGACCGTGCCGGCGCGCTGGCGCAGCAACTCGCGCGGCAGCAGCGCCGTGCGGAGCGACGGTGACACTCGCCCGGCCAGCTCGAACATCCGGCTGTTACGCCCGCGGATGAAGATCGGCACCACGGGCGCGCCGGCGCGCGCGGCGAGCCTGGCCGCGCCATCGCGCCAGGTGGCGTCCACGAGGCGGCCAGCGGCGGCGGGTACGTGCGAGACCTCGCCGGCCGGAAACACGACCAGCACGTGCCCATCGCGCAGCCAGGCCAGGGCGGCGCGGAGGCCGCTGGCGTTGCGACTCGCACCGGACGGGAAGACGTCGATCGGCACCAGGTGCGGCGGCATCTCTGGAATGCGGCTCAGCAGGCCGTTGCCGAGCAGCTTCACGTCGGGACGCACACGGGCGATGAGGCTCGCAAGCGCCAGGCCGTCGAGGGCTCCGTGCGGATGGTTGGCGACGACGACGAGCGGACCGGTCGGCGGCACGCGGTCCAGGTCGCCGACGGCCTGCACCGTGATGTCGAGCGCCGACAACGCGCGCTCAGGGAACGCGGCGTTGGTCCACGCGGCGTCGGACTGGTAGAGCCGCTGGAGGGTTGCGAGGCCGGTGACGCCGTCGAGGGCGTCCACGACGGAGCGCGGCATGAACGCCGGCAGATGATCCGCGCAGGTGAAGGGCAGGGCTCGCACGATGGACCCTTCGATGCCGCCTCGATGCGGGTGTGTCCGTCACGCCTGAGCCGTGATCGCGCGCCGAACGACCACGGGCCGACCGGACGACGCCTGTGCAGGGCGTGACCGATTGGCCCGGGCCAACGAGATGGCGGTGTTACTGCGTGGCGGTGGCGGCCGGGCGCACCGGTCCGCCGGTGGCCACCCGCACGCGGTAGAGTCCCGTCCGCGCCGTGAGGTAGAGCGTGCGGCCGTCGTCGTCGCCCCACGCCATGTTGGCGGCCAGCTCCGGCAGACGCAGCGTGCCCAGATGACGGCCATCGGGGGCGAAGATCCAGAGTCCGCCGGGACCCGAGACGAAGACGTTGCCCGCGCGATCCACCTTCAGGCCGTCGAGCGCTTCTTCGCCGGGCGCCGACGTCAGGTCCGCGAAGACAGTGCCGTTGGCGAGCGTGCCGTCGGCTGTCACGTCCCAGCGCTTGACGATCTTCTTCGACTCGTCCCAGTTGGCCACATAGAGCACCCGCTCATCGGGGGAGAATGCCAGGCCGTTCGGGCCCGTGAGGTCGGTGGCGAGCAGCGTGACCCGGCCGTCCTTCAGCCGATACACGCCGGCGTGCGTCAGTTCGGCGCGCGGATCCTTTTCGAAGGCCGGCAGGCCGAAGAACGGGTCGGTGAAGTAGAGGGCCCCGTCAGCGGCGTAGACGAGATCGTTCGGGCTGTTCAGACGCCTGCCGCCGTAGCGGTCGGCCAGGACCGTGAGGTCGCCGTTCTTCTCGAGGCGTGTGATCCGGCGATTGCCGTGCTCGTTGATGGTGAGCCGGCCGTCGGCGTCGATCGCCAGGCCGTTCGAACCGGGCTGGCGGTAGACGCCGATGTCGGCGCCGGCGTAGCCGCTCTTCGTGCGGACGACCGACACGCCGTGGTCGTCGCTCCAGCGGTAGATGCGGTTGTCGTTCGGGTCGCTGAAGTAGAGCGACCGTTCGGCCGCCGACCACACGGGCCCTTCGGTGAAGCTGAACCCGCCGGCCAGCTTTTCGAGGCGCGTTCCCGGCGGCACGATCCCGTCGAGGCCGGCGTCGACACGGACGACGTCGAGCGGCGCACCGGTCGCCTCCGGAGCGCGGTAGAAGTCCAGCGTGGCCGACCGCACCCAGATGCGGTTCGCCGGCGGATCCGACAGCGGGCCGTTGGCGGCGAACACCGCAATCCGCACTTCGCGTCCCGGCTCGGCGTTCCGTGTCACGACCACCCGGTTGGGCGCGTTGAAGCCGGCCACGAGCGCGCCGCCGGGTTGCCCGAGCCGCCGCGGCAGCGCGCCGTCGACCCAGACCTCGGCGTAGTCGTCGACCACGATCTCGAAGACCATCGTCGAGCCGGCCGTGTCGAAGGCGCCGACCTTCGCCGGCATCGTGAACGACAGGCGATACCAGGCAAAGGCGCGGCCGCCGTTGGTGCGCCGCTGCTGCAGCGTGCCGGCCGGCGCGATCTCCCACTGCGCGTCGTCGAAGGCCGCGGCCCCGCCCGGCACGACCGCGCCGTCGGCTGGCACCTCGGCGTACCGCCACTCGCCGCGAATCGCCTGCAGCCCGTCGCGCGCATCGAGGTCGACGACGGCGTCGGGACGTCCGTCGAGGAACGTACGTTCGGCGGCCGGCGTCGCCTCGAGCGACGCCAGCCCGGTGAACACCGCCAGCGAGAGGGCCGTCGCGGCAGCTGTCATCACGTGACCCGAGCAGACCCGGCGGCTCATCGCGAACCTCCGGAGTCCATCGTGGCCGGCGCGGTGACCTTCACCACGTAGTAGAGCAGCGGTCCCTGCACCTGCCGGAACCAGTGGGGCACGCCGTGGGGCACGACGACCACGTCGCCCTTCGCCAGGCGCCGTGTGTCACCGCCTTCGATGGCGCTGCCGCGGATCTCGTCCATCGACGTCCCCTTCGCGGCGACGACCGTGCCGCCCGTGACCAGCGTGGCCGACCCCTCGAGCACGTAGACGATGTCGGTGTCGCGCGTGTGCACTTCGGCCATGCCCGGCCCCTCACGCCGGCTCGCGTGGATCTTGAACTGCGCGTTCTCGATCAAGGGCCGGCCGGCCGCGAACGCCGCGGTCACGTCGGCCGAGGCCAGGGCCGCGACCGGTTCGGCCGACGGCATCGAGGGCGTCGATGCCGCCGTCGCTGCGAACGCCGTCGCGACCGCGTCGGCGATCTCGTCGTCCTGCTGTGCGCTCGCCGCGCCGCTGACGCCCACCGCACCGACCACGACCCCGCCGCGCACCAGCGGCACGCCGCCCCGCAGCGGCAACATGACGTCCACCGCCACGAGTGAGGTGCGGCCCTTGCTGACCGCGTCCTCGAGGTTGCGCGTCGGCATGCGGAAGACCGCGGCCGTTCGCGCCTTCTCGATGGCCACCGCGGCGCTGGCCGGGAAGGAGCCGTCGAGGCGTTCGAGCATCAGCAGGTGGCCGCCGGCATCGACGATGGCCACCGCGCCACCGGGGGCCTTGAGCCGTGCCGCCGCGGCCGACGCGGCGCGCATCGACTGGCGCGCCGCGTCGAGGGTCAGGTCGTCGGCGCGCGCCGGCATCACGCCGGCGCACGCCACGAGCAGGAGCGCGAAGAAGGTCTTCATGTCAGTGCGTGAGGCGCATCGTCGAGCCGAACGACGTCTCGCCTAGCACGGCCTCCGCCCACGCGCAGTAGATCTGCACCTTGGCGATGTCCTTGATGAAGGCCGGCAGCGTGATCGAGCGGTTCATCTTGTCCTCCTTGATGGCCAGCCGCTGGAGCAGGAACACCTGGCCCTTCGAGTCGACGATCTGCCAGTGCGGGTCGGGCGTGTCAGGGGTGACGAAGTCGGCCGACAGCGTCAGCACGTTCCTGCCGTTCGTCACCGTGTGTGCCACCGTGCCGGTGTTGGCCTTGGCGCCGGTGAACGGCATGCTGGTGTGCGACTGCGCTTGCGCGGCGGCGGCCATCAGCACGATGGCCAGGGCGCCAACGGCGGCGCGAATCGAGGTGCGGATCATGGTCTGTCTCCTTCGATTGAGTCTGTGAGAGCGGGCGCCCGCGTGATTGCGGCGCCCCCGAACAGCGACTGAGATGTTGCGAACGGGCAGGTGTTTCCGCCCTCAGCGCGTCACCGCGCGCACCGCGTGTCCGTCGGGATCGCGCAGCATGAGCCCGCGCTTGAAGCCGAGCGCCTGCGCGTCGACGTCGACCACGTCTGGCGAGATCAGGCCACCGCCGTGCTGCGCGTCAAGCAGCGCCTCGGGGGCGCGGCCGGCCATCGTCGTCTGCCAGTGCGCCAGATCCACCGCCGATTGGTCGAGCGGTGCCGGACGTCCCGTGCGCGGCGCCAGGTAGTGCAGCAGCTCGACGCCTGGTCCCGACGAGGCGCGCAGGGTCGTGATGCGCAGGCGCGCGCCGAAGACGTTGTTGAGGTGTTCCTGCTCCTCGCCGTAGTTCTCGCCCTGGCCCGCGATCGCCAGCCCGAGCCCATCGCGGTAGAACGCCAGCGCCCGTGCCGTGTCGTCGACGACGATGGCTGTGTGGTCGATGCCGAGAAAGAGCGCCTCACGCGCCTGCCAGCGTGGATCGCCTTTGCCAGGCGGGAACTGCAGGATCTCGAGGAAGTGCCCGTCGGGATCGCGGAAGTAGAAGGCGCGGATGCCGCCGGCACCGGGGTTCCAGTCGGGCAGGCGCTGCGGCCCGGTGGAGGCGTGTGCCACCCCGTGGGCGCGTAGGCGCGCGTAGGCGGCGTCCATGTCCGACGTGATGATGGCGAGGTGTTGGAACCAGCGGTCGTTGCCGCGCGTGTCGGCAGGATAGGGCCGGCCGCGCGGCGCCAGGTACTCCGTGAGGTCGATCTGCTCCTCGCCGAGGCGCAGGTGCGCCGTTCGGACCCGTGCCCCGAACACGCCGTGCAGCAGCTCGTAGGGACGTCCGGTGAGCTCCGATGGCGCGCCTGTGGTCGTGAAGCCGAGGACGTCGACGAAGAAGCGCACCGACTGCGCCAGGTCCGACACCGTCGTGCCGACGCTCTCGACGGTGTCAGCGCGAAAGGTCGGCGTGTCGGGCGATGTGCGGCCGGCGCCGAGTGGCGCGGCGAGCCAGAGGGCCAGCAGGGCAGCGACGAGACTACGCGCGCGCATGGGTCGCTCCTGTCGTGGCCGCGCCAAGGCGCTGGCGCAGGTGATCGCCGACCCGAAGCGCGTTGGCCATGATCGTGAGCGCCGGATTGACGGCGCCGCTCGACGGGAAGAAGCTGCCGTCGACGACGTACAGGTTGTCGACGTCGTGGGCGCGGCAGTGCACGTCGAGTGCCGAGGTGGCCGGGTCGTGGCCGAAGCGGATGGTGCCACACTGGTGCGCGACGCCGGCCAGCGGGATGCGCTGGCCCACGAACAGGCTGCGGCCGAAGAGACCCACATGGCAGGCGTCGCCGTGGATCGCGCAGCGCCGCTGCGACTTCACCAGGCGACGCAGCCGCGCCTGCAGCGCGACGTGCGCGGCGTCGTTGTTCGGCGTGTAGCTGAGGACGATGCCGCCGTTCTTGTCGAGCGTCACGCGGTTCTCCGGCGCCGGCAGGTCCTCGGACGTCAACCAGAAGTCGAGCGAGTGCTGCGCCATCAGGTCGAGCGTGAAACCCGGGGCCAGGCGCGGCGCTCCGGCCGATAGCGCCACCCCGTCGAGCTTGCCGACGAACGAGATGTGGCCCATCGGATATGGAAACTCAGCATCGCCGAAGTAGTAGTCGTTCACCGCCAGGGTTTTCTGGAACACGGTCGGGTTGGGGCATCGCGAGACCGCCATCAGCACCGAGTTCACGTGGCCCATGTAGTGCCGTCCCACCACGCCCGAGCGGTTACCGAGGCCGGCTGGATGGCGCTCGGTGGCCGAGCGCAGCAGCAGCGCCGCCGAGTTGATGGCGCCCGCGCTCACGACCACGATGTCGGCGGTGAGGCGCTCCAGCCGGTCCTCACGGCGGACCAGCACGGCAGTCACGTCGCGTCCCGACGGGCTGGTCTCGAGCCGCTCCACATAGGCGCCGGTCATGAGCGTCACGTGCCCGGACGCGACCGCCGGCGCCACCGCCACCACGTGTGCGTCGCTCTTGGCGTGCACCAGACACGGGAAACCGTCGCAGGTGCCGCAGCGGATGCAGGCGCTGGCATGCGGTGCGCGCTCGTCGAGCATCACGCCGAGCGGCACGTGGAAGGGCCGCGCTCCGGCGGCGGCGAAGTCTTCGTGCAGCGCGCGGATGCGCGGCTCGTGTGAGATGGCCGGGTGCGGATAGTCCGCCGACGCCCACGGATCGGTCGGATCGGCGCCGCGTTCGCCGTGCACCCGGTACAGGCGCTCGGCCTCGGTGTAATACGGCTCGAGATCGGCGTATTCGATCGGCCAGGCGGGCGAGACGCCTTCGTGGTGACGGAGGGCGCCGAAGTCACGCTCGCGCAGGCGGAAGAGCGCCGCGCCGTAGAACTTCGTGTTGCCGCCCACGCAGTAGCTGGTGTGCGGATGCAGCGGCCGGCCGTCGCCGTCGTGCCAGACCTCACCGGTGTGGTACTTCGCCTCGACGTTGACGGCTCGAGAGCTCCAGTTGTCTTTCTCGCGGCGCACGTAGTCGCCGCGCTCGAGCAGCAGGATGCGCTTGCCGCTCTGCGCCAGGCGCCAGGCCAGCGTGCCGCCGCCGGCGCCGCTGCCGATGATGATGACGTCGTGATGCATGTGCGGTCTCCGGATGATGAGAGGTCAGGCGCCGCAGAAGAGACAGCGCACCGACGACGGATGGTGGAGTTTGGCGCAGCCGGTCGTGGCGAGCGCGCGGTGGAGGGCGGCGGCGAGCTGCATGCCCAGCGGCGGGACGACGAGGTAGAGCCAGAGAGCGGAGAAGTCGCCGGCGACCAGTGCCGGGCCGAGGCTGCGGGCCGGGTTCATGCTCATCCCCGACAGCGGCGCCTCGATGATGATGTTGAGCATCACCAGGAGTCCGGCGGCCAGCCCGGTCGCGCGCATCGTGGCCGGCCGCGACGACACCGCCAGCACGGTCGCCAGGGTGAGGAAGGAGATCGCCAGTTCTCCGAGCAGCGCGGGCGCGAGTCCGGCTGGCCCTGGCAGCGTCAACACGTAGTTCACGGAGGGGTGCGCGACGGCGGCGCCGAGCGCCCGGGCGCTCAGCCAGGTGCCCACGACGGCGCCCGCGCACTGCGACGCCATGTAGGCGAGGGCATCGCGTGTCCGGATGCGTCCGAGCCGCCAGAACGCCAGCGTGACGGCCGGATTCATGTGCGCGCCGGATCGGGCGCCGAGTGGCGAGTAGATCAGGGCGACGGCCGTCAGCCCCATCGCGGCGCCCATCAGCCCCCGGCGGAGCAGCGGATCGGAGATGGCCGAGCGCAGCGCCGAGTCGGGATGTTCGAGCAGTACCGTGCAGGCCATGGCCGACGCCATGAACAGCCCGATGGCTGCGGCTTCGGAGGCATACTCGCGCCACGCCAGGGCCATCACACCACACTCATGCGGCAGTAGCGGTCGCGCTCCCGCACGAGGAAGCGCGCGTCCACCAGCCGATGCAGCAGGCGCGCGGCTTCGTCGTGCGGCAACTGCCACAGCCGCGCCGCCTGGGCTTCGGTGAGCGACAGGCCCGGCATCTCGACGAACTCGCTCTTGACGCGGTGGAGCAGACGGTCGGGAGCGGATTGGGTCACTGGAACCTCCATTTCTTGGACGCTTGGATGCGGGTCTCGCCCCGCCGTGTCCGGCAGCCGCCCGTGACACCGCCGGCGATGGTCCGCATCGAAGGCGCTCAGGAGATGTGATGGCCGACCTGCTGCACGATGACCGCGAGTGGCTCGAAGCTGACGGACGCGGAGGTTTTGCGAGCGGCACCGTGCGCGGCGCTCGCACGCGGCGTTATCACGGGCTGCTGCTGACGGCCACGACGCCGCCGACCGGGCGGATGATGCTCGTGAACGGCGTCGAGGTGTGGGCGACCACGCCGGCCGGCCGCATCCCCCTCTCCACGCATCGCTACGTCCCGGGCGTCGACCATCCCGACGGCGCGCGGCGCCTGGTGTCCTTCACGACCGAGCCATGGCCGACCTGGACGTGGGACCTCGGCGATGGCCGCCGCCTGGTGGGCGAGGTGCTCGTGACACGCGGCACCGCGCGGACGATCTGCCAGTGGACGCTGGTGGGCCCTGGCCCGGTCTCGCTCGAGATTCCGACCGCTGCTGTCAGGCCGCGACTATCACGCGCTGCAGCACGAGAATCCGGCGTTCCGGTTCGAGACCTCGGTGCAGGGCGCGCAGCTGCGGTGGCAGCCGTACGACGGCGGGCCCGACGTGCGGTGCCTCACGACCGGCACGTTCCAAGCCGACCCGACGTGGTTCCGGCAGTTCCTGTACGGCGAAGAGCGGGCGCGCGGACTCGACGACGTCGAAGATCTGGCCAGCCCCGGCGTGATTCACTCTACCCTCGCCGACGGGCCGGTCATGTGCGTGTTCGAGTCGTCCGGCCGCGCCGTGCCGCCGCCCTGCGACGAAGACGGGGTGCGACGGTCGGTGCGCGCGTGGCTGGCGGCCGAACGGCGCCGGCGCCGCACCCTGGGTGATGCCCGCGCCCGCGCCGTTGATGCCTACGTCGTCGACCGTGGCGCCGGCCGCACCATCATCGCCGGCTATCCGTGGTTCACCGACTGGGGGCGCGACACCTTCATCGCCCTGCGCGGCCTGTGCCTGACAACCGGGCGGCTCGCCGATGCCCGCGAGATCCTGCTCGGCTGGGCCGAGGCGGTCGATGGCGGCATGTTGCCGAACCGCTTTCCCGATGCCGGCGATGCCCCCGAGTTCAACGCCGTCGATGCGTCGCTGTGGTTCGTCGTGGCCGCTGGCGAGCTGCTCGCCCGCGCCTCCACGACTCCGCGCCTGCTCACCCGGGCGCAGCGGCTGCGGCTGCAGGAGGCGACGCGCGCCATTCTCGCCGGCTATGCCGCCGGCACCCGCTACGGCATCCGCATGGACCATGACGGTCTGCTGGTCGCCGGAGAACCCGGCCAGCAGCTCACCTGGATGGATGCCCGGGCCGGAGGCCGCGAGGTCACGCCCCGCATCGGCAAGCCCGTTGAGGTGCAGGCGCTGTGGGTGAACGCGCTGGCGGTGGGCGCCGAATTCGACTCGCGGTGGGGGCCGGTGCTCGAGCGGGCGCGGCCGCGATTCGAGGCGGCGTTCTGGAACGCCGAGCGCCAGATGCTGTTCGATGTGGTGGACGTCGATCACCGTCCGGGCGTGGCCGACGGCACGTGCCGCCCGAATCAGATCCTTGCGGTGGGCGGCCTGCCGCTGCCGCTGCTCGACGGGCCACGCGCGCGGGCGGTCGTGGCCGCCGTCGAGCGCGACCTGTGGACGCCGCTGGGCCTGCGCTCGCTGGCGCCGCAGGAACCTGGCTACGCGGGTCGCTACGAGGGGCCGCCCGACGTCCGCGACGGCGTGTATCACCAGGGCACGGTATGGCCGTGGCTGCTCGACGCCTTCGTGGACGCGTGGCTGCGGGTGCGGGGCGATGGCCGGGCAGCCCGCGCCGAAGCCGAGCGCCGCTTCGTGGCGCCGCTGCGTGCCCATCTGAACGAGGCCGGTCTGGGCCACGTGTCGGAGATCGTCGATGGCGATACGCCGCACACACCGCGCGGGTGTCCCTTCCAGGCGTGGTCACTCGGCGCGTTGCTGCGGATGGAGGCCCGGGTCCGTACTTGCGGTGCAGCTTACGGTAGTACGGCGGGGCATCGACGGTGTGACCCGGTGGCAGCGCGTTGACGACGAGCTGGCGCCCCGCAGCCCCGGGGCCGCCAGAGCCGCCATCGGCGGGTGTCTCCGCCATGGCCGCCTCCCGTCAGAAGACCCGGCCCGGGAAGATCGCCTTGAGCGTCTGCCGGAAGAGCGCGGCGTGCTTGTCGAAGCCGGCGCCTTCCGGATGCAGCTCGTTGTCCCAGGAGGCTGTCTGCTTCGGCAACAGGCCCTGACCGTTGATGACGCTGACTCGCGGGTGGCCCGCCGCCAGCGTCTGCAGCATCAGCGCGAATTGCTCGAGCATGGCCCGCACCACGGCGAAGCGGGCAGCGAACGACGGAAACCCGCGCAGATCGAACGTCGGCTTCAACCACGGGCCGAAGTTGCAGACGGGGCGACCGTCAGGCAGGGCGAAGTCGTAGCACTGCAACACCAGATGTGTGGTCGGGCTGAACTCGTCGCGCACGGCGATCAGGTCTTCATAGCCGGCGCGGACCAGCGCGAGAGCCGTGTCGAACCGGGCCTGGTGAATCAGGCTTTCTGGCGGCACCGAGGCGTCGAAGGGTTTCACCCACAGACACATCGGATCATCCACGATGTCGTTGCCGCCGCCGGAGAAGAGCAGCGCATCCCACGGCCCGCCGGCCGGGCAGCCGTTCGTGAACTGCTCAATGAGCTCCAGGCGCTCGTCCACACCGAGCATGAAGCGCACTTCGTCGCCGGCTTTCGCGAGGTTGAGGATCGGCAGGCCGATGAGATTCTCGAGGCGCGGGATGATGCCGCCGCCGAAGAACGGCTTCGGGTAGTCGAACCATGAGTCCCCTTCCGCGAAGACCTGGAGGGGCGTGGCGATGACGCCGGTGGCGGCGGCCGCACCGCGGAGACGCGCCGGTCGTGCCGGCGCCTTCACGCCGCGCTTCTTCAGCAGCCGCAGCGTGGCGGTGTATTCCTGCAGCCGGCGCCGTTTCTCCTTCCGGCGCTCGACCTCCAGACGCCGCCGTTCGCGGCCCACGTCGGCGGGAGTGGGCCGCGCGACGCCCGCGGCAGCCCTGGCGCGGCCGGAGACGCCGGCAGGGGCGACCGGCGCGGTGAGCGCGCGGGCCTGGGCGAGGGTGAGCGGTCCGGTCGACAGCGCGGCGGCGCGGGCGGCGGGCCGTGCTGGGCGGGATGTCTTGCCGGGCTTGCGGCTGCGTGTCTTGGCCATGGGGCTTCTTCCTCGACTGGTGGACGGACCGTCGGCCGGAGTTTCCCGGTTCGTCTGCTAGTCTTCCGGGGCGCCTGACAGCAGCGGCTCGAGCTCGAGCGCCTGCGGCCCGTTTTCGGTGCACACCGCATACTTCGTCTCGCCGGCGCGGTACATCGCCACGCCGGCGTATTCGCCGCGCTTGTTGAGCGCGAAAAAACGGATGTTGAAGTTGGGATTGCCGCGCCCGTTCAGCAGCCGCTTCTCGATCGTGTTGGCCTTGATGCGCTTGAGCGCTTCCATGCCGGCGTCTTTCGGCGACATCCCCCGGCGCATCGCTTCCACGATCAGGAACGACGACAAGTTGTAGAGATTCGCTTCGCCGCGGCCGGTCGACCCGGCGGCGCCCACCTCGTTGTCCACGTAGAGGCCGGCGCCGAGAATCGGAGAGTCGCCGGTGCGGCCGGGGATCTTCCACGCGAGGCCCGAGGTGGTGGTGACGCCGCAGAGGTCGCCGGTCGGGCCGATGCCGTCGCAGTTGATGGTGCCCCAGAAGCTGCCTTCGCGGATGAGCCCGTCGCGCACCATCGACTTGCCGGCCTCGAGCCCGCGCTGCTGCCAGGCGAACGCGTCAGGTCCAGGGTCTTTTTCGTGCTTCGGGATGGGCTTGCGGCCTTCGCCCTTCGGATCGAGATAGTGCTCGGGATCGGCGCGGCGCTTCCATTCGAGGAACAGCGTGCGGGAGTTCTCGGTGTGCAGGTCGTCTTCGATCGGGAAGCCCATGCTGCGGGCGAATCGCTGCGCGCCGTCGCCGACCAGCAGGTGATGGTCGGTGTAGTCCATGACCGCGCGAGCGACCAGTGATGGCGTCCGCACGCCCTGGAGGCTGGCGACCGCGCCGGCGCGCTTCAGCGGGCCGTGCATGCACGAAGCGTCGAGTTCGATGACGCCGTCGGCGTTGGGCAGGGCGCCGAAGCCGATGCCGGTCTCGAGCGGATCGAGTTCCGGGATGTTCACGCCGGCAATCAACGCGTCGAGCACGTCTTTGCCCTCGGTGATGAGCCGGAAAGCGCGTGCGACCGCGTTCTCTTTGCCGCCGTTGGTGAACTCGAAGCCGGAATAGTCGGAGATGACAACCGGTTTGATGGTGCGCTGCAGGAGCAGCTCGGCGGAGCGGGTGGGGGATGCCGCCGTGGCTGAGCCCGGCACCGTGGCGGCGGCCAGTGAAGCCGTGGTGGAGCGGACGAAGTCGCGGCGTGTGAGCATCGGCGGAGCCTCCCGGACTCGCGCCATGCTACCGCAGGCGGCGTCGCCGGGACGCCGGCGCCGGCCTCAGTCCTGTTCGATCGACGACAGGCGCGCGGGGGCCGTCTCTTCCGGATTCGGGCGCCACAGCACCATCACCTTGCCCACCGTCTGCACGGCGGTGGCATCGGTGCGCGCGAGGATGGTCTTCAGGATCTCGGCGCGGCCCTCGCGGTCCTGGCTGGCGGCGCGCACCTTGATGAGCTCGTGAGCGGTGAGCGCGCGCTCCAGCTCCACGAGAACCGCGTCGGTCACGCCGGTCTTGCCGACGTTGACCACGGGTTCCATGGCGTGGGCTCGGGCCTTCAGGTGGGCGCGTTCGCGGGAGGTGAGCGTGACGGGCATCGCTCAATCTTAACCGCTGGCGGCGAAGCGCCGGCTGTGCGGGACCAGTCGTCTACGAATGGTCGACGGGATCGTACAGCGTCACCAGTTTCAGGCGCTCCATGCGGCGGAAATCTCCGTCGAGAGACCAGACGAGTCCGCCGATGTCTCGCGCCAGCGAGGCGATGAGGAGGTCCGTGAGCGAAAACCGTTCGCCAGCGTCTGCAGAACGCTCGATCCATGCGGGCAGCGGCGCCCAGGTGGCTTCGGACGGCACGATTTGCGCCAGCGCAGCGAACGTGCGCTGGAATGCCTTGCGGTCCTTCCGTGCCACGCCTGCCCAGAGTTCGAGACGCACGGGAAGGGCGAGCGCCGCCTCGTCGGCATCGATGAGGGAGTCGAGCGTGCTCGCAATCCGCGCGTTCCGCCGGGCCTCGACCCAGACCGACGTGTCGACGACAATCACCGGCGTTTCCGATCGCGGGCGCGGATTGTCGTCGGGTCGACGTCAAACTCGATGCGACGAACGAGTACCTTGAGATCGTCCAGGCGGCCGCGCCTCACGACTTCTTTCAAAGCGTAGACGACCGTATCGGTCTTCGACTTGAAGCCGATGGCGGTCCGGGCTTCCTCGACCAGGCCCGGTGGCAAGTCCAGAGTCGTGCGCATAGCCACGAGTCTAGATTCCATGCTTCCAGGCTGTCAAAGTGACTCCGTAACGTATGCGCATCAGGCCCCCAAAATAGAACGGGCCGCGCAAGGCGGCCCGTTCCACGTCGATCCGTTGAAAGACCTGTCTTACGCGACAGCGTCCTTCGCGGCCTTCACGGGACGCGCACGCACGATCTTCCGCGCCGGCTTCGCCTTGAACACCGTCGGCTCGCCCGTGAACGGGTTGACGCCCTTGCGCGCCTTCGTCGCCGCCTTCTTCACCACCACGAACTTGGCGAACCCGGGGATCTGGAACATGCCGTTCTTCTTGAGTTCCTTGTAGCCCACGGTGCAGAGCGATTCCAGGACGCCCTTGACCTGCTTGTTCGACATCCCGTCCTGTTCGGCGGCGATCTTCTGAACGAGCTCTGACTTCGACATTGCTTTGGCCATCTAGTGCCCCCACCCCGGCGATGAGGCCGGTGCGTGTATCAGTGGCGCGACTTGTTCGAGCGCTGTGCGACCGCCACTTCGGTTCCTGCCGCACGGGCCCGCTCCGCCGTGAACATCACGACCAAGGCGCCGGGAGGAACCTCGACGCGGAGCTGGAAAGAGATTACACGTGTTTTCCTGCTGTTGCGCATCTATTTACGCTCTGACACCTTATTTTTGCAGGGTTTGGCAGACGCCCGAGCGCCAAACCCCTGTTTTCACCGGGCGGCGGGGATGTCGCTCTGGTTGAAAATCCTGGAGTCGGGGATCAGGGGCCAGGGACCAGGGACCGGGTCCCGAAGAGATCAGGCCGACCAGCGGCCCGGGTTACAGCAACTGGACGACCACCAGAGCCGCCACCGCGCCGGCCGTGGCCATGGCGAGTTCGGCGCGGTCGCGCACGAGCGAGATGCCCAGCAGCAGGAAGATCGCGGCCATCGCCAGGCACGCCCAGTAGACGTCGTCGGCGCCTTCCTCGACGCCGCCGCGGGCGGTCTTGCGCACCGCGTCGATGACGCTCACGGCGATGTCCACGTCGCGCTCGCGGTCGAGTTCCATGTAACGGCCGCCGCCGGCGCCGGCGATGTTGGCCAGCGACTCGCGGTCGATGCGCGAATACACGGCCGGCAGCGCCTTCTGCGGGTCTTCGGGCGGCGGCTCCGGAATGAACCCGCCGTTGCTCGTGCCGACGCCGACGACAAACACCGGCACGCCCTGCTCACGCGCCGCCTGCAGCGTGCGTTCGACCTGGCCGCTCCATGCCTGGCCGTCAGAGAGCAGCAGGAACGCCTTGGCATTGAGGGACTTGCGACCGCTGATGCGCTCGTCCTGCGCCAGCAGCTTGAGGCCCCACGAGACGCCGATTTCGATGTTGGTGTCCCACGAGGTGTCGTCTTCGACTCTGAACGGCGGTTCGGTGAGATGTTCGAGAAAGAAGAAGAACGTGTTCGGGTCCTTCGTCAGCCGCACCTGGGGCGTGGCGATGCGCGCAAACGCCGTCATCGCGATGCGATCGCCGTCCCAGCGCATCGTCTCGGCCAGCACCTTGAGGAAGCGCATCGATCGCTTCCAGCGGTCGCCGGTCATGTCCGTCACCCGCATCGACGTCGAGCCGTCCTGCAGGATGACCAGGTCGATGCCGGCCCGGCGCACGCGTGTGGTCACGACCTGCGGACGCGCCAGGGCCAGGATGACCGACGCGCTTGCTGCAAGGAGACACAGCCAGAAGAGCAGGCCGCCGAAGAGCGAGAAGCGCTCGCGCACCGGCACCGCGCGATGGCGGGTGTAGTTGCGGATATCGGCACGCCGCCGGATGAGCTGCCAGATCCAGACGACCAGCAACGCCGCCGGCGCCACGAGGAGCCAGAGGTAGTCAGGCTGCCCGAACTTGAGCGCCTCCCAGTTGACCGTCGGTAAGGTGAAGCCCATCAACGAACCCGTCGTCGTTCCCGCCCTGCCGCAGCAGACCTAGCCGCGGCGCTTGCGCTGTTCGCCTTCGCTGGCGCCCTGCGGCAACTGCTTCCGCTCGTCGGGCCGCATCGGCACGACGACCTTGAACTGCTTCATGTCGGTGCCTTCCGGCGGCGCGCCGGGCGCGCCGTGCAGCGTCGGCCCGAGGGGCAGATCGCCGGCCAGGCCCGTCAGCTCGGGCTCGGGCATCACCGGCTGGCGGCTCTGCTGCAGGGTCGTGCGCACGCGCGACACGAACTCGAAGTTCCACGCCGCGTTCTCGTCGCCCGGGTGGGCGCGCAGCACGTCGGCGTAGCCGCGCACGATGTCGTCGATGCGCTTGGTGGCGGCCGCCTGATCGGGCGCGTTCTGCGCCGACCGGTAGGCGGCGTGGGCGCCCAGTTCCAGCACCACCGGGTCGGTTTCGGCCAGGGCGCCGGCGGCGTCGCGTTCCGGCGTGAGCCGCCCGTAGGCGCCCATCCAGTAGCGGGTCGTCGACTGCTGCTCGCGCAGCGACGCCACCAGCGACTGCGAGACGCGCGGCAGCAGCGCGCCGTCGGTGGCTTCGGCCCGCAGCGCTTCGTAGGACCTCTCCAGGTCGCCGTAGCGCAGCGTCAGCAGCGCCTGCTGCGCATCGGCGGTGCGGTTCTCGAGGCTCGAGGCGCCGAACAGCACCCGGCCGCCGACGACCAGCGCGACTGCCACTACGAGGTATCCAATGACCGACTTCATCGGGCTGTCTCCTACGGGAACGTGCGGAACTGCGGCGCCAGCAGGCGCAGGAACGCGGCCAGCATCCACAGGGTCACCGCCGCCAGCGCATACGGCGCGAAGCGCGGCAGGCGGGCGCTGTATTCCTTCACTTCGACGGTGCCGGCCGACAGGCGGTCGATGTCGCGGATGGCGCGCAGCACCGCGGCTTCATCGGTGGCGGTGTAGAAACGGCCGCCGGTCTTGGCGATGCCGCGCTGCCACATGGCATCGGGCAGCTTGCTGTTGCCCTTACTGATGCGGACGAAATAGACGGGCACCTTGGCCTTCACGGCATCGCTGAGCACGTGGTCGATGGTGCGGCCCGATTCGGTGACCTCAGCGTCTTCGCCGTCGCTGAAGATCACCATCAGGTTGCCCGAGGCGTCGAGGAAGTCGAAGGCGCGGAAGAGCGCCACCGCCTGTTCGACCGCCTGCGCGATGACGGTGCCGCGATCGGGGAAGTTCTCCCACTCGCCCATGTTGCCGATGAGCGACAGGCTCAGCTTGATGTTGTCGTAGTCGGTCGTGAAGGGCGTGATCACGTAGGCGGTGTCGGCGAACTCGATGAGCGACACCAGGTCGCGGTACTGCCCGTCGATCCGCAACTGCACGAAACGCTCGGCGGCGGCCACCGAGGTGAAGAACGTGGCCTCCATCGGCGCGTCTTTGGTGGTCAGCGTTCGCGCCGCAAACGGCGCCAGCATGCTCGACGAGCCGTCGATCATCAGGCTGATGCGGCGCCCGGGGCGGGTGACCTCGCGGCGCGACAGCGGCGTGGCCGGATCGGCGAGCGCGATGCCGAAAAGCGGCAGCCCGGCCAGCATCAGGATGATCGGCAGGTGGCGCAGCGTCGGCGTCCACGAGCGCGTCCACTGGCCGAGTACGGCCGGCAGCACCACGCTGCCCTGGCCCGGCCGGCGGGTCACGACGCCGCGCACGACCAGCGCCACCACGCCCACGCCGACCAGCGCGAAAATGGCCAGCAGGGCCAGATCCTTTTCGCCGAAGACGAGATCCGCCAGCCGCACCCCGTCCCAGTCGGCGCGCGCCCGCTCCACGAACCGCGAGATCGCGGCCAGGACGTTCACGCGCGGCCCGTCCAGTTGCTGACGGCCGTGGCGAACTTCCGCCACTGCAGCATCGGCCACGAGTAGCGGAAGGCGAGCGAGCGAGCGAGCGGTCCGGCGGCGCTCACGGCCACGTCGAGCGAGCTCTCATCGAGCGTCGCGCGGCCGAACCGCGCCGCCGTCAACGCCACCAGGCCGTCGTGGAGTTGCTGCACGGCGCCGCTTGCCGCGGCTGCCTCGGTCATGTCCTGCGGCGTCACCGAGGCCGACACCAGCGCGTGACGGCGGCGGATGAAGCCCTGGGTGAGGGCGATCTGCCCGCCGTGGATGCTCGACGCGATGCCCCTGGTCTGGGTGGCCGGCTTGCCGATGGCGTAGCTGGCGATGATGCGAAGCGCCGCCGAAGCGCGGCCGACGAGCACGTCGGTCCAGCCCTGGGCCTGTTTCTCGCGCGAAACCACCGACAGCTCGCGGGCAGCGGCCTTCAGCACCGCGCCGCTCGAGACGGTCGTCACCGACACGGCGCTGTTCGGGGCGCGCATGGCGCGATAGAGGCGGGCCAGCCCGAGCGCGGCCACGCCGGCCGCCAGGGCGTAGAAGAACCAGCCGGCCATACCGAAAGTGCGGGCGCGGAAGCGGCGGGCGTCGAGATCGGCGAAGGTCATCGTGGTGGCGTCGCGGATGTCGCGGGCGCTGCCGGGCACGAGCGAGATGACGCGCAGCGACAGCGGCGGCAGGCCATAGGTCTGGTCGCGGCCCTGCGAGGTGGTGCCGTCGGCCGTCGCCGTGTCGATGCGGTAGCCGATCGACAAGCCGGCCAGCGTCACGTCCTGGCCGAACGCGTTGTCGTTCAGCAGGCGCAGAAGATAGGAGTACTGGAAGAAGCGTCGCGAGCCCTGCACTACGTCTTCGCCGGTGCCGCCGTCGAGCACGTCGAAGGGCGGCAGCGCCATGACGGTGTGATCGAGGCGCGAGCGGTCCACGACCGCCTTGGTCGAGCCCGTTTCGAGCACCGCACAGGTCAGCACCGCCGTGAACGGTTCGCCCATGCGCACGGCCGCCTTGTCGGTGCGCCACCAGCAGCGCACCGGATCGGCTTCGACGGACGGTCCGGCCGGCGGGGCCTGGGCGAAGACGGCCGACGGGGCGAGCCACACCAGGGCGGCCAGGGCAACGATCGTTCGGGTCATCGCTTCCTCAGTCGGCGCTCGACCGCGAACTCGGTCAGCGCAATGTCACTCTTCGTGTCGTCGAGGCCCAGACGCAACACGTCCAGGCCGGCGCTGTGCGCCTTGGCTTCCACTTGATCCTGCCAGCCGCGCACCTTGTCGGCCATGCCGCGCAGTTGTCCGCGTGAGACGACGCGGGCGCGTCCGGTTTCCACGTCCACCGCTTCCACCCACCCGGCCGAGACCGCCGGCAGACGGTAGGCGAAGGTGGCATCCACGATCACCAGGAACACGTCGTGCTGCACGTCGAGGCGGGCCAGCTCGTCGATCACCGGGTCGACGTCGTCGAACAGGAAGTCGGAGACCACCGGCACCATCGAGGTCTTGCGCAGGAAGCCGGCGAGGGTGCCGCTCAGGCTCTCGGTGCGCTTCAGTTCTTCGAGATTGCGTTCGTGCTGGTAGGCATCGAGGCAGTGGATGACCTGGCCCTTGCCGATGCGCGGCCGGATCGCCTGCAGCCGTTCGAACCCGCCCTGGAAGGTGATGAGGCCGAAGCTGTCCTGGAAGAACACCGCCGACATGCCGATGGTGGCAATGGCCCGGGCGATGGCGTGGGCGATGAGCACGTTGCCGCGCGCCGCGGCCGGTCCCACCACGCCCTCGGGCAGCGCATCGACGCCGCAGCGGGTGGAACTCGAGTGATCGGCGACGACGACGACCCCGGCCGTGGACGGCTGCTCGAAGTCGCGCACCACCATCGGCGAGAAGTTGTTGAGGCTCGACTGCGCCCAGTCGATCATCTCGAAGCGGTCGCCGGCCTCGAAGTTGCGCAGGCCGACGAAGTCGAAGCCGTTGCCCTGGAACAGGCTGCGATGCTCGCCCATCGTGAACTCGCGCATCCGCTTGAGGATGACGAGCTCGATCTCGCTGATCTCCGACAGGTTGACGAGCGGCGCGACTTCCTGCTCGCGCGTCCTCATGGAATGGGCACTCGGGCCACGACGTCCTTCACGACGGATTCGGACGTCAGGCCGTGGCTGGCCGCGTGCGGGCCGAGCCAGATGCGGTGGCTGAGCACGTAGGGCGCCAGGTCCTGGATGTCCTCCGGGAAGACTTCGTCGCGCCCGTGCATCAGCAGCGCCCACACCTTCGCCAGACGGCCCCAGACGATGATGGCGCGGGGCGAGGCGCCGAGGTCGACGCCGCGTTCCACCAGCTCCGACGGCGAGTGCGTGTGCCAGTCGGTGTCGGGGTTGTAGGGACGCGTGGCCGAGACCAGCTGCTGGATGTAGGAGCCGAGCCGCTCGTGCAGGAACACCGCTTCGTTGATGCGCGAGCGCATCGTGATGATGCGTTCCTTCGACATCAGCGTGTTCAGGCGCACGTGCTTGAAGTCGAAGTTGACCAGTTTGGCTTCTTCTTCGGCCGGCAGGTAGCCGACGTTGATCATCACGGCGAAGCGGTCGGTGGCGGCTTCCGACAGCGGGAACGTGCCCTGGCCGAGCTCCACCGGGTTCATCGTGGCGATCGCGAAGCTGAAGGCCGGCAGCTCGTAGGTGGTCTTGCCCACGGTGACGGTGCGGTCCTGCAGGCCTTCGAGGAAGGCGCTCTGCGACTTGAGCGGGATGCGGTTGATCTCGTCGAGCAGGATCACCTCCGCCGAGGCCAGCGGGCCGAACTCGGTGATGAGCTCGCCGGTGGCCGGGTTGATCATCTGAAAGCCGACCACCTCGGTCGGCTGCAGGTCGGCGCGGCCCTGGATGCGGGCGAACTTGGCATCCGAGATCGCCGCCAGGATCACGCCGAAGAACGTCTTGCCGACGCCCGGCACGCCCCGGATCAGCATGTTGCCGGCGTTGACCTGGCGGTTCTCCTTCTTGTCGTAGGTGGTCGGAATCTCCGACAGCAGGACGACGTTGGCGAGGGCCTTGGCCGACTCGTAGCCGACGAGCGCTTTGCCGCCCTCGGCGAGAATGGCGTGGTGGAAGTCGATGGCTTCTTTGAGGTCTGGATGCACGAAGGATCCTAGTGGGGCACAATCCTATACCGTGCGGCCATCAGGGCATAGACTCTGTGCGCTGGTGCCGATACGACCAGTGACGACCGCTGGTATCGGGGCCGCGGCGGGAAGGATCGTGCAGATGTCGAGTGAACGCCGGATCTTCAAACGACTCGCGGGTCCGTTCGAGGGCGGATGGGACGGCGCGTCGGGCATGCGGGAGTGCCGGGTCACCGATCTCAGCCAGGGCGGCTGCTTCATCGACGCCTACGCCAGCAACCCCGTCGGCGCCCGCATCACGACCGCCATCAAGGTCGGCGGTCACACCTTCCAGCTGCGCTCCGAAGTGGTCTACGTCGACCGCGTGCAGGGTTTCGCCGTGCGCTTTCGCGACAACGACCCGGCCGTCATGAAGACCTTCATCGAGACCATCGAGGCGCTCGGCGCCTGAGTCGGGCCGCGGCGGGGCCAATCGTCGATGGTTGACTCTGACAACGATATGGATGATGCTGTCACCTGCCCAAGGGCGAGGGACTCATGGCCGCACCGTCCGTTCCGGAACTCACCGCCGCCGTCCGCCGCTTCAACCGCTTCTACACCGCCCGCATCGGCGCGCTCGGCGTGCACCATCTGGGCACCCCCTATTCGCTGACCGAAGCCCGGCTCCTCTACGAACTGGGCGACCACGGTCCGGCCACGGCCGCCACGCTGGCGCAGGCGCTCGAGACCGATCCGGCGCAGGTCAGCCGCGCCGTAGCCCGGCTGGAACGGGCCGGCCTCGTCACCCGCGCCCGCGACGCCAGGGATGGCCGCGCGCAGCGGCTGTCGCCCACCGCCACCGGCCGCAAGGAGTTCACGCGGCTCGACGCGCTGTCCCGCACCCGCACCGGGGCGCTCGTCACGCCGCTGACCGACGACGCCCGCGCGCGCCTGCTCGGCGCCCTGCGCACCGTCGAGGAGGTGCTGTCGGGCCAGCCGGCGCCGCCGCCCGCCGTGGTCATCCGGCCGCACCGTCCCGGGGACCTCGGCTGGGTGGTGTCGCGGCACGGCGCCTACTACGCCGAGGAATACGGGTGGGACGCCAGCTTCGAGGCGCTGGTGGCGGGCGTGGCCAAGGAGTTCATCGAGAAGTTCGATCCGAAGTGGGAGGCGTGCTGGATCGCCGAGATCGACGGCCGGCCGGTGGGCTCGGTGTGCCTCGTGAAGAAGTCCGCCACCGTCGCCAAGCTGCGGCTGCTCATCGTCGATCCGCAGGCGCGCGGCCACCGTATCGGCACCCGCCTGGTGGACGAGTGCATCACCTTCGCCCGCCGCGCCGGCTACCGGAAGATCACGCTCTGGACCAACAGCATCCTCGACGCGGCGCGCCACCTCTACGAGCAGGCCGGGTTCGTGTGCGTCGAGGTGGGGCCGACTGAACGTGCCTTCGGCAAAGATCTGGTGTTCGAGACGTGGGAGATGGACCTGAAGGCGCCGCGATGAGCGACGCGCCGTCGTACGTGCTCGGCCACGATCCGGACGAACTGGCGCGGCTCGAGCGCCAGGCCGCGATCTACGCGGCGGCCACCCGGGCGCTGTTCGTCGCCGCCGGCATCGGCCCCGGCCAGCGGGTGCTGGACCTGGGCTGCGGCGCCGGAGACGTCAGCCTGCTCGTGGGCGAGCTGGTCGGCGCGGGCGGGGAGGTGGTGGGCGTGGACCGCGCGGCCGCGGCCGTGGCCACGGCGCGCCGGCGGGCGGCGGCGCGGGGCTTCACGCATCTGAGTTTCATCGAATCGGAACTGGACGCCCTCACGCTGGCGCCGGTGGACGCGGTGGTGGGCCGCTTCGTGCTGATGCACCAGCCCGACCCGGCACGTGCGCTGGCGCAGGCCGCGTCGTTCGCGCGCCCGGGTGGCGTGGTCGCGGTGATGGAGTCGCACCTTACCGCGCTCGGCCCGGGCTGGCACTCGTGGCCGCGATCGGCCGCCTACGAGCGTCTGCTGGAGGTGATGCTGCCCATCATCGAAGCGGCCGGTGGACGCATCGACATGGGCCTGCAGCTTCGCCACACGTTCCTGGCGGCGGGCCTGCCCGAGCCCGCGCTCGACGTGCGCGCCACGCTGTGCGGGACCGACGCGGCGGCGATGGTGCGCTACATGGCCGACAGCGTGCGCTCGATGCGGGCGACGGCAACGCGCCTGGGACTGGCGTGCCCGACGCCGGCCGAGATCGACGCCCTCGAGCAGCAGATGCTCGCCGACGCTGCCGGGCCCGGCGCCGTCATCAACGGTCCGGTGGTCGTGACCGCGTGGGCGCGCCGCGCATGACGACGCACCTGCCGCCATCGTCGCCGCGCGTCGTCGTTGCCGCCGCCACGTCTGCAGCGGAGATCGCGGCCGTGCGGGCCCTGATTCTCGAGTATCAGGCGTCGCTCGGTGTGGATCTCGTCTACCAGCACTTCGACGACGAGATCGCCTCGCTGGCCACGATGTACGGCCCGCCGCAGGGCGCGTTGTATCTGGCGACGCTCGACGACGCCCCGGTGGGCTGTGTCGGCGTGCGCGCCTTCACGCCCGAACCCGGGTGCTGCGAGATGAAGCGCCTCTACGTGGCGCCGGCCGCCCGCGGCCACGGGCTGGGGCACCGCCTCGCGGTGCAGTCGATGACGGCGGCGCGCGCGCTCGGCTACACGCGCATGCGCCTCGACACCCTGCCGACCATGCAGGACGCGCAGGCGCTCTACGTGGCGCTCGGCTTCCGCGACATCCCGCCCTACCGCCACAGCCCGGTGCCAGGCACCCGCTATCTCGAAGCGGCGCTCTGACGTGTTATCTGAACGTCCAGCCGACGCCGAATTTCAGTTCCGGGCTGTCGAGCGCGCCGACCTTGAATTCGAAGAACAGTCCCGACGCCTGCTCGACGCCGATGAGGAAGTTCAGCCCGGCTTCACTTTCGGTATCGCGGTCGGCATTGGGGCCGCGGTCGAACGAGTAGAAGTTCACCGCCGGCCCGCCGCCGGTGTAGATACTCCAGCCGTTGCGGCGCGGGAACTTGTAGACGAACTCGAAGTTCAACCCCACGAGCGTCAGGTCGTTGCCAACCCCGGCTTCGACGTTGGGCCGGAAATGAACGCGGTCCATCAGCTCGCCGGTTTCGAAGTGGCCGCCGAAGTAGAACTGGTCCGGGTCGATCGAGACGCCGCCCCGGATGCCGGGCCCCTGCGCGGCCGCGACCGACGGCAGCAGCACCGCGGTCAGCGCGGCGAGTAGAAAGTGCACGATTGTCGTCTTTTTGGTAAGTGCTTTGCCGTACATACGACCCCCGCAGGAGGCAGAGCAGGACGCATGCCACCTCGGCGGGCAGGTGGCGTCGAGCGGCAGGGCTCGCGCGGCGCTCAGCGCGGCGGGGCGTCTGATCGGGTCAGCACCAGGATGTGCTGCCAGGGCAGGTCGTTGAGCACGGTCGAGAGCGTGAAGCCCTCGGGCTCGAGCTCGGCCTTGACCTCGGCGACGCTCATCTTGTGTTCGGGGCGGATCGGCACGCGCGGGTCTTCCTTGCGGAACTCGAGCAGCACCAGCCGTCCGGTGCGCTTCAGCGCCGGCCGCAGGCGCCGGATGAACTCCTGCGGCGACGACAGCTCGTGGTAGACGTCCACCATGATCGCCAGGTCGAGCGAGTCGGCCGGGAGCTTCGGGTCATCGGGCGCGCCGAGCACGGTCTCGACGTTCTTCAAGCCGGCCGCGCTCACGCGCCGGCGCAGGATCTCGAGCATCCCGGGCTGGATATCGGTGGCGTAGACCTTGCCGGTCGGGCCGACGACATCGGCCATCCGTACCGTGTAGTAGCCGGAGCCGGCGCCGATGTCGGCCACTACCTGGCCGCTCTTGAGCTCGAGGGCCCGCACCGCGATGCTCGGTGCTTCTTCCCGTTCGCGCTCCGGTCGCTCGAGCCAGCCGGCACCGCCCACGCCCATGACCGGCGCGATGACGCGGCCGCTGACCGGGTGACGGCCCTGCGCGTCGAGCGCGGCGAGCGCCAGCGCCACGACCGCCAGGCAGGCGGCCACGGCGGCGACGCGGCGTCGGGCTACCGCGGTGAACGGCAGCGCGGGGGTGGCGCGAAGACCGGTACGCATCGCCCGCATCGTATCGTCTTTTCCGGCCGCCGCGGCGACGTCGCGTGACGGTTGGCGGCCCCCGTGGCCGTAAGATAAGCCCACATCCATGGCCGCGCTCTTTCCCTTTGCCGCCCTTCGTCCCACGCCGGCCACCGTGTCGCGCGTGGCGGCCGTGCCCTACGACGTCGTCAACACCGACGAAGCCCGCGCGCTCGCCGGCGACGACCCGCTGAGCTTCCTCCGCGTGTCGCGCCCCGAGATCGAGTGCTCGCCGGGCACGCCCATCTATTCGGACGAGGTCTACCAGCGGGCGTCCGACAACTTCGATCGACTGCGTCGGCAGGCGCCACTGGTGGTCGAAGCCACGCCGAGCCTCTACGTCTACCAGCTCCACATGGGCGGCCACGTGCAGACGGGCGTGGCGGCCTGCTATTCGGTGGATGAATACGCGCGCGACCTCATCAAGAAGCACGAGAAGACGCGGCCCGACAAGGAAGACGACCGCACGCGCCACATCCTGACGCTGCGGGCGCAGACCGGGCCCGTGTTCCTCACCTATCGCGCGTCGCCGCAGGTGGACGGCGCGGTGGCAGGCGTCACCGCCGGCACGCCGCTCTTCGACTTCACGGCCACCGACGGCGTGCGGCACGTGGTCTGGCAGGTGCCGGAGGCCGACGTGGCCACGCTGGTCGAGGCCTTCGCGGCAGTGCCCGCGCTCTACATCGCCGATGGCCATCACCGCGCCGCCAGTGCCTGGCGCACGCATCAGCAGTTGGCAGCCGAAGGGCCGGGCGAACACGAGCGGTTCCTCGCCGTGGCCTTCCCCGACGTCCAGATGCAGGTGCTGCCGTACAACCGCGTCGTGCGCGACCTGAACGGCCTGACGCCCGAGGCGTTCCGAGCGGCGCTGGCGGCGAAGATGACCGTGACCACCGGCGGGCCCGCCACGCCGGCACGCAAGGGCCTGGTGGCGATGTACCTCGGCGGCGAGTGGTCGACGCTGGATTTCGGGACGCCGCCGGCGGGCCTGTCCGCCGATGCCGCGCTCGACGTCAGCCGTCTGCAGGACCTCGTCCTGGCGCCGCTGCTGGCCATCCACGACGTGCGCACCGACAAGCGCATCGACTTCGTGGGCGGCATCCGCGGCACCGCCGAACTCGAGCGCCTGGTCGACAGCGGCGCCTTCGCCGTGGCGTTCTCCCACTTCCCGGTATCGGTGGACGATCTGATGCGCATCTCGGACGCCGGCGGCATCATGCCGCCCAAGTCCACCTGGTTCGAGCCGAAGCTGCGCGACGGCGTGCTCAGTCATCTGGTCTGAGCCCGCGGCCGCTGGTCGTTTCAAGACGTGTGAGGGTTCCATGAACGTGCTCGTGGCGGACAAGTTCGAACAGAGCGGCCTCGATGGCCTGCGCGAGATGGGGTGTGAGGTCTCGTACCAGCCCGATGCGAAAGACGCGGCGCTGGTCGAGGCGGTGCGCGCGACCGGCGCGTCGGTGCTGGTCGTGCGCTCGACGCAGGTGACCGAAGCGGTGCTCGATGCCGGCGCGCTGGCGCTCATCGTGCGGGCCGGTGCCGGCGTGAACACCGTGGACGTGCCCGGCGCCTCGAAGCGCGGCATCTACGTCTCGAACTGCCCCGGCAAGAACGCCGTGGCGGTGGCTGAACTGGCCTTCGGCCTCATCCTCGCGCTCGACCGCCGCATCCCCGACAACGTCGCGGAGCTGCGCGCCGGCACCTGGAACAAGAAGGAGTACTCGAAGGCGCGCGGCCTCTCGGGCCGCACGCTCGGGCTCATCGGCTTCGGCAACATCGGCCAGGAAATGGCCGTCCGTGCCACCGCCTTCGGCATGCCGGTGGTGGCGTGGAGCCGCCGCTTCGAGACCAACGCCGCCGAGCGCGAACGCGTCGAAGACAGCTTCGGGATCGCCATCGCCGACTCAGCCGAAGAGGTGTTCGCGGCCGCCGACGTCGTGTCCGTGCACCTGGCGCTGTCGAAGGACACGCGCGGCTTCGTGAGCGCGGAACTGCTCGGACACCTGAAACCCGGGGCCTCCTTCATCAACACGGCGCGGGCCGAGGTGGTCGATCAGGCGGCGCTCGCTGCCGCCGTGCGCGAGAAGGGCATCCGCGCCGGGCTCGACGTGTTCGCCACCGAGCCGGCCGCCGCCGCCGGCGCCTTCGCCGACGACATCGTGCAGTTGCCCGGCGTCTACGGCACCCATCACATCGGCGCCTCGACCGACCAGGCGCAGGACGCGATCGCCGCCGAGACGGTGCGCATCGTGCGCACGTTCAAGGACACCGGCCGCGTGCCCAACGTCGTGAACCTGGCGCGCACCACGCCGGCCACCCACATGCTGGTCGTGCGCCATCGCGACCGACCCGGCGTGCTGGCGCACATCTTCGGCGAGCTGCGCGGCGCCGGTCTCAACGTGCAGGAAACCGAAAACGTGATCTTCGATGGCGCCGAAGCGGCCGTGGCGCGGATCAATCTCGACGGCGCCCCGTCGCGGCACACGCTCGATGCCGTCCGCGACCACACGCACGTCCTCGACGTGCAGCTCATCGCCTTGTCCTAGTCCCTGTTCCCTGGTCCCTGCCATGTCCTCCCACAAGATCTTCAATTTCTCCGCCGGTCCGGCCATCCTTCCCGAAGCGGTCCTGCTCGAAGCGCAGCGCGATCTCATCGCCCTGCCCGGCGTGGGCATGTCGGTGCTCGAGATCAGCCACCGCTCGAAGCCGTTCGAGGCGATCCTTGCGAAGACCGAGGCCGACCTGCGCGCGCTCGGCGGCGTGCCGGCCAACTACAAGGTGCTGTTCCTGCAAGGCGGCGCGTCCCTGCAGTTCTCGATGGTGCCGCTCAACCTGCTCACCGAGGGTGCGACGGCCGACTACATCGTCACCGGCGGCTGGGCGCAGAAGGCGGTGAAAGAAGCGCAGCGCGTCGGCACGGTGCACATCGCCGGCTCGACCGAGAGCGAGAACTTCGCGCGCATCCCGCGCCAGGACGAGCTGACCTTCACGAAGGACGCCGCCTACGTGCATGTCACGACCAACAACACGCTCTTCGGCACCGAGTGGACGGGGGAGCCGGCCGTCGGCGACGTGCCGCTGGTGGCCGACACCTCGTCGGACATGTTCAGCCGCCCGATCGACGTGTCGAAGTACGGCCTCATCTACGCCGGCGCCCAGAAGAACCTCGGCCCGTCGGGCGTCACCCTGGTCATCATCCGCGAGGATCTGCTGGCACGCTCGAGCAAGAAGCTCCACACGATGCTCAACTACGCCGTGCATGCCGAGAACGGCTCGATGTACAACACGCCGCCGTGTTTCGGCATCTACCTGATGGGCCTGGTGATGAAGTGGGCGCTCGCCCAGGGCGGCCTGACCGCCATCAGCGCCGCCAACGACCGCAAGGCGACGGCGCTCTATGCCGAGATCGACCGCACCGGCTTCTACCGCGGCACGGCCGCGAAAGACAGCCGCTCGCGCATGAACATCACCTTCCGTCTGCCCTCGGAAGCGCTCGAAGCGCAGTTTGCGAAGGAGTCCACCGCCGCCGGACTCGACGGCCTCAAGGGCCATCGGTCGGTGGGCGGCATGCGCGCATCGATCTACAACGCGTTCCCGGAAGCCGGCGTGACCGCGCTGGTCGAGTTCATGCGGGAATTCGAGCGGAAGAACGGGTAAAGACGTAGCGGCTAGGTTCTAGCGGCTAGCGGCTAAGCTCCCGATGTCGCGCTGCTGCCTGGGTGCTCGGCTGTCCGTTTGCTTTAGCCGCCAGCCCCTAGCCGCTAGCCGCTAGTCGTCATTACTCTGCCCTCAGCGTCTCCACCGGGTCCACCCGCGTGGCTCGCCACGCAGGAATGAGCGTGGCCAGCACGCCGACGGCGATGACGACCGCCGCGACGATGGTGAAGGTGCGCGGATCGTGTGCGCTGACATTGAAGAGCAGCGTCGACATCGCCCGCACGAGCACGGCCGCGAGCGCCAGTCCGATTGCCACCCCGGCCAGCGTCGGCTTCAGGCCCTCGATGACCACCATCCGCAGCACGCCGCCTGGCGGCGCGCCGAGCGCGAGGCGGATGCCGATCTCGCGCAGCCGCTGCCGCACGGTGTAGGCGAGCACGCTGTAGATGCCGATGGCCGCCAGCAGCAGCGCCAGCGCGGCGAAGCCGCCGAGCAGGCGCATCGCGAACGGGCGCTGGCCGAGCGCGTCTTCGACCACCGTATCCATGGTGGCGATGTCGAGCACCGGTTGTTCCGGGTCGATGGAGTGGACCGCGGCCACGATCGCCCGCGTGACCGACGACGGCGGCACGGTGGTGCGCACGACCAGCGCCGACTGGCCGAACGCGATCTGGGCCGACGGCACGTAGATCGCCGTCTGGGAGTCTTCGAGGCCGGCATCGAGCCCGTCCATCCTGACCTCGCCCACCACCCCCACCACTTCGCGTGGCTCGTCCGAGATCATCTTGAGGGTGACGTGTTTGCCGATCGGGTCCTGCCCTGGCCAGAACGTCGAGGCGGCGCGTTCGCTCACGAGGACGACTTTGCGGCCGGTGAAGCCGTCGGCGTCGGTGAAGTCGCGGCCCGCCTTCACAGGAATCCGCGCGGTGGCAACGTAGCCCGGCGAGGCCAGGCGCACGGCCACCACCGGCAGCTCCGAGTCCTGTCGCGGCGGCGCCCCTTCGGCGGCGACGTATTGCGACGAGCCGCCCTGCAGCGGCAGCGAGCTCACCCAGGCGGCCGCCTCGACGCCCGGCACGGCGCTGATGGCCAGCCGCGCGCGTTCGAAGAACTGGTTGCGCAGTTCCGGCGTGGTGTATTTCACCTCGGGGATGGCAATCGACGCCGTGAGCAGGTTGCGCGCATCGACGCCCGGGTCGACGGCCCGCAGGCCGCTCAGGCTGCGCATCAGCAGGCCGGCGCCGATGAGCAGCATCAGCGCGAGCGCCACCTCCGACACGACGAGACCGTGGCGGACACGGCCGTCTCCAGCCGACGAATGACCGCGGCCGGGTCCGTCTTTGAGCACCGTGTTGGCGTCACGGCCGGTCAGCCGCCACGCCGGCACCAGCGCGGCGAGCAGTCCGGTCGCCACCGCAATGGCGGCGGTGAACGCGAAGACGCGTCCGTCGACCGCGACCTCCTGGGCCCGCGGGAGCGCGGTTCCGTACAGCCGGACCAGGGCATCGACCCCGAACCAGGCGGCGACCAGGCCCGCCACGCCGCCACCGACGCCGAGGATCAGTCCTTCGGCCAGCAACTGCTGCACGATGCGCCAGCGGCTGGCGCCCAGCGCGCCGCGCAGCGCGATCTCGCGGGCCCGGCCGTGCGTGCGCGCCAGCATGAGATTGGCAAGATTGGCGCAGGCGATGAGCAGCACGAGGGCGACGGCGCCGAGCAGCACCAGCAACGCCATCCGCGCGTCGCCCACCAGGTCGTCCTGCAACGGCACGACCAGCGCGCCCCAGTCCTTGTTCTCGGCTGGATAGGCCTCGGCGAGGCGGCGCGAGATGGCATCGAGGTCCGCCTGCGCTTCGGCCACGCTCACGCCGGCCTTCAGTTTCGCCACGGCGCGATAGTTGTGATCGGCGCGCAACGCGCGCTCCGCGGCCGTCCAGTGCAACGGCAGCCACAGCTTGATGTCGTCGAGGAACGACGGCGCCGGCACCACGCCGATGACCGTGTGCGGCGCCAGGTCGAGCATGATCGAGCGTCCGACGATGGCCGGGTCGGCGCCGAAGCGGCTGCGCCAGTACCGACTCGGTGATGAGCACCGTGTCGGGCGTGCCCTCACGGTCGTCGTCGCTCGTGAAGGTGCGGCCGACCACCGGCGTGAGGCCGAAGACGGGCAGGAAGCTCGCCGAGGCGCGGACGGTGGACACGGCGTCGGGCTCGCCCTGTCCGGTCAGCGTGCGGCGTCCGCCGCCGTAGATCGCCATCCGATCGAACGACCGGCTCCCGGCCTCCCAGTCGAGGAAGTTGGCCGGCGACAGCGAGAACACGCGCATGCCGGCGAAGGTGGCCTGCGGGGGCGTGTGCCAGAGGCGCATGATCCGTTCGCCGTCGGCAAACGGCAGCGGCTGCAGCACGACGGCGTTCACCAGCGTGAAGATGGCCGAGTTGACGCCGATGCCCAGGCCGAGGATGAGGATGCCGGCCAGCGAGAAGCCCGGGTTTCGCGCCAGGGCGCGCGTGCCGTGCACCAGATCACGGACCAGCCAGTCGAGGGTCGGCAGGCCGCGGCGATCGCGATTGGCATCGCGGGCGGCCTCCTGGCTGCCGAGGGACGCCATCGCCCGTCGCCGCGCCTCGTCGGCCGGCAGGCCCGCCCGCACGTGGTCGTCGATCTGCAGTTGCAGGTGGCTCTGCAACTCGTCCGAGAGGCCCTGCTCGGCGCCCGCGCCGGCGAACGTGCCCCGTACCCGATGCCACAGTGCCCGAAGCTGCCTCATGAGGTGTGCCCCGCGTCGTCAGTCTTCATTGGTGGTGAGAAACCGCGTCATGATCGCGGCGGTGGCGGCCCACTGCTGGGTGTCACGCTCGATCTGCTTGCGGCCGGCCTTCGTCAGCCGGTAGAAGCGCGCCTTGCGGTTGTTCTCCGACATCCCCCAGGACGCGGCGATCAGCCCTTCCTGCTCGAGCTTGAGCAGGGCCGGATAGAGGGTGCCGTAGTTGATCGTGAGCTGGCCGCCGCTGGTCTGCTCGATGCGCCGGGCGATGCCGTAGCCGTGCTGCTCGCCCATGGTGGCGAGCGTGCGCAGCACCATCAACCCCAGCGTGCCCTGCCAGACCGCATTTTTTCCGTGTGGTGCCATCGTCGTATGGGTATCCCATAGGAACGATCCATCTCGTTCGTATGGGATAGCAATACGACTAGACGGCAGCGCCGCCCGGAAGGTTGCAGGGGTGCGGCTATTCGGCGGAGCCGGGGCCGTTGCGGCGGCCACCGCGGCGGCGCCGCCCGCCACGGCGACGGCGGGCCCGGGCCGGATCGCCGGCCGCGGCGGCCACCGGCCGCGGATGGCCATCGGCCGGCAGCGAGCTGGCCTCGATGAAGCCGCGCCAGTGCTCGACGATCTCGGGCGCGCGGCCGTGCACTTCGAGCCATGTGAGCGCGTCTTCGAACGGACCGCGGTGCAGCAGCGCGCGTTTGGCGCGCGGCGACGCTTCCATGTCCTGCAGGCGACGCTGAACGGCCAAGAGCTGACGCAGGCGGTCGGTGTCGCGTCGGGCCACCGGCAGGTGGCCGATCTTGAAGACCGGTTCCGGCGGGCCCTCACGCCGGCGGCGGCGGCGGCCCGGCGGCGGCTCCACCACCGGCAGCTCGTCTTCGTGGTCGTCGTCGACCTCGTCGTCGGTGTCGGCCTGGGCCGGGCGCTCGCGCGTCGGCATCAGGCCGAGGGGCACGACCATCGTGCCGAGCAGAATCGGGTTCGACAGCGTGGCCGGCGCCGATTCGAAGCGCTGGCGGTAGGAATCGAGCGCGTCGAGCGCATCGAGGAAGCCCTCGTCGTGGGCGTGCGCCTGCAGTTCCGGGGTGACCGGTTCGAGCAGGCGATGTTCGGCCAGGGCCGCAAACGTCTTCTCGGCCGCCCCGCTGCGCAGGATCTTGTAGAACTCCTCGATCATGCGCGCCGGCGCCGCCTGCGCCAGGCGATGCCGATGCGTCACAATCGCCTCGGCCACCGGCGGGTCGAGCGTGAAATCGAGCCGCGAGGCCATCACCACGGCGCGCAGCATCCGCACCGGGTCTTCCTGGAAGCGCTCGTTCGGATCGCCAATCGAACGGATGACCTTCGCCTTGATGTCCTCGAGCCCGCCGACGTAGTCGATGATCGAGCGGTCGGCGATGTCGTAGAAGAGCGCGTTGATGGTGAAGTCGCGGCGGAAGGCGTCTTCCTCGGGCGTGCCGAACGTGTTGTCGCGATGGATGAGCAGGTCGCGCGCGGTCTCGGCCGACAGGTCGCCGAGCGACTCGTCGGGGCCGGCGTCGGCATCGCCGGCGGGAATGAGCTTGCGGAAGGTCGCGACCTCGATCGCCTTGTCGCCGAACTTCACATGCGCCAGGCGGAAGCGGCGGCCGATGATCCAGCAGTTCCGGAACTGCTTCTTGATCTGGTACGGATGCGCCGAGGTGCCGATGTCGAAGTCTTTCGGCCGGCGGCCCAGCAACAGGTCGCGGACGCTGCCGCCAACGAGATAGGCGGTGTAGCCGGCCTCATTGAGACGCGTCAGCACCTTCAGCGCGTCGGCATCGATCGTACGGCGCGAGATCGGATGGTCTGGTCGAGGAACGATGACGGGCCCGGACATCGAAGACGCATTGTATCAGCCCTGGGCCGCGTAAACGCACTGAACTGTCTTGTTTTCAACATCTTACGAGGCAATTCGCTGCTGCCGTGTGCTACGATGCCGGGATGGTCCGCCCCCCTGCGGTCGTCGTCGCCATCCTGATGGCGGGCGTGTCGCTCGGCGCGACGCGCGAAGACCTGGCGCGGGCCCGCAACCTCTTCAACGAGCGCAAGTTCGACCAGGCCATCGCCGCCGCCGAACTGGCGCGAAAGACGCCCGAGACCTCGGATGCCGCGGCCATCGTGCTGGCGCGCGCGCACCTGGAACGCTACCGCCAGGTGGCCGATCCGGCGGATTTGGGCGCCGCCAGGGCGGCGCTGGGCAGCGCCAACCTCGAGCGGCTGGGCACCCCGGACCGCGCCGAATACCTCATCGGCCTGGGCGGCTCGCTCTTCCTCGAAGACGACTTCGGCGCTGCCGCCGAGATCTTCGAGTCGGCGATCGAGATTGCCCCGGCGGCCGGCGAAGGGGCCCGCGAAGCGGTGCTCGACTGGTACGGATCGGCGATGGAGCGCTGGGCGGCGCCCTTCACCACCTCACGCCGCGCCGTGATGCTCGAACGCCTCATCCGGCGGATGGAGACCGAGCAGGCGAAGAATCCGGGCTCGCGCGCCGCCTCCTACTGGCTGGTGGCGGGCCTGCGCGCCCAGGGCGACACCGACCGGGCCTGGCAGGCGGCAATTGCCGCCTGGGTGCGCGCCCCGATTGCCGGCGCGCGGTCGATGGCGCTTCGGGCCGACATCGACCGCCTCGTGCGCGAGGGCCTGATCCCCGATCGCGGCAAAGACGCGCCCGAAGCCGAACGCGAGGCTCGTGAGTCTGCGCTGCGGGCGGAGTGGGAGCTGCTGAAAGAGAAATGGAAGTAACGCGACAGCGGCTGGGGACTAGCGGCTGGCGGCTAGTTAGCCCGCTGTCACGCTGTGAAGAATGCGTCGAAGACCCCCAGCGTGCCCGTCGCACAGCTCCGTGCTCTTCGACAGCGTGATCCACTAGCCGCCAGCCGCTAGCCGCCGAAAGAGGCCAAGCCTATGGTTTGGCCTCTTTCCAGTTCTCCCCGATCCCCACATCCACATCGAGCGGCACGCTGAGCGTGACGCCTTCCGCCATGGTGCGGCGTACGAGCGCGGCGACGCGGTCGGCGTCGGCGGCGGGCGCTTCGAAGAGCAGTTCGTCGTGCACCGTCAGGATCATCCGTGACGCCGGCGCCTCGGCGGCGAGCACGCGGTCGACGTCGATCATCGCGCGCTTGAGGATGTCGGCCGCGGTCCCCTGAATCGGCATGTTGACGGCCATGCGCTCGGCGGCGGCGCGGATCTGACCGTTCCGGCTGGTGAGCTCCGGCACCGGGCGCTGGCGGCCGAACATCGTGCGCACGACGCCGCTCGTGCGGCCGTCTTCGAGCGTCTGCTCGATGAAGCCGCGCACGCGCGGGAAGCCCGCGAAGTAGGCGTCGATGAACTGCTGCGCGGCCGACTGCGACACACCGATGTCCTTGGCCAGCGTGAAGGCCGTCTTGCCGTAGAGCAACGCGTAGTTTATGACCTTGGCTCGACGACGAAGTTCATGACGATCAAGGCCGCTGGTCTCGCCGAAGACCGTCAGCGCCGTCTGATCGTGGATGTCGTCGCCGCGCGCGAAGGCGGCGGTGAGCGTCTCGTCGCCCGACAGGTGCGCCAGCACCCGCAGTTCGATCTGCGAGTAGTCGGCCGAGATCAGCACATGGCCGGGCTCGGCCACGAAGGCGCGGCGGATCTCGCGGCCGAGCGCGGTGCGGATCGGGATGTTCTGCAGGTTCGGATCGCTGCTGCTCAGGCGTCCGGTGGCGGCCACCGCCTGGTTGAACACGGTGTGCACGCGGCCGGTCACCGGATGCACCAGCGCGGGCAGGGCATCGATGTAGGTGCCCTTCAGCTTCGACAGGCTGCGCCAGTCGAGGATGAGCCGTGGCAGATCGTGGGTGAGCGCCAGCTCTTCGAGCACTTCCACCGCGGTCGACGGCGTGCGCGTCGTACCGGTGCGCTTCAGGACCGGCAACTGGAGCTTGTCGAACAGGATCTCGCCCAGCTGCTTGGGCGACCCGATATTGAACGTCTCGCCGGCCTGCTTGTGAATCTCGGCGGCGAGCGCGCTCATCTCCTGTTCCATGTGCGCGGCCTGGCCGGCCAGCGCGTGCGTGTCCACCTTCACGCCGACGCGCTCGAGCCCGGCGAGAATCGGCACCAGCGGCAGTTCCAGATCGCGGTAGACCGCGGCGACGCCCGCGGTCGTGAGTTCCGGTACGAAGCGTTCGGCGAGCTGCCAGGCCAGGTCCGCGCGTTCGCCCGCGAAGTCGAGCAGCCGGTCGGGCGGCAGCGCGGTGAACGACACCGCCTTCGCGCCCTTGCCGCGGACGTCGTCAGCCAGGCGGGCGCGATAACCGAGCTGTTCGAGGGCCAGCGGCTCGAGATCCTGACTCGACCGCGAGGCGTCGAGCAGGTAGGCGGCGAGCATGGTGTCGAGATCGAGACCGGCCAGCGTGATGCCGTGCCTGGCGAGCACGACGGTAGCGAACTTCAGGTCGTGGCCGACCTTGGCGATCGCGCCATCCTCGAGCACCGCTTTGAGCGCGGCGAAGGTGTCGGCGCGGTCGAGGCCGGCCTCGCTCATGAGCGTGGCGGCGCCAAACGGCAGGAAGCGCGCGGCCTTCGCGCCGGTTGCAAAGACCAGCCCGGCGACCTCCGCCCGCATGCCGGCGTCGCCGTCGGCCAGCACGTGCACGGCGACGCGTCCGCTGGACCGGATGTCGGCTGCCAGTGCCGCCACCGCCTCCGGCGACTCGACTACCGCGTAGTCCTTGATGACCGATTCGGCCGACGGCGCGTAGTCGGTCACCAGCGTGCGGAAGCCGAGCGCGGAGAACAGCGTGTAGCACCGTTCGCGGGAGGCGCCGCGAAACAGGAGCGCCTCGGGATCGAACGGCACCGGCACGTTGGTGTCGATGGTGACCAGCTGCCGGGCCTGGCGCGCGTCGTCGGCATGGGCCAGCAGCGCTTCCCGCTGCTTCTTCGCCTTCACTTCACCGGCCCCGGCCAGCAGCGCGTCGAGCGAGCCGAACGTGGTGATGAGATCGCGGGCGCCCTTTTCGCCGATGCCGGGCACGCCCTTCACGTTGTCGCTGGTGTCGCCCATGAGCGCCAGCACGTCCACCACCTGCGACGGGGCCACACCGAACTTCGCCTTCACCCCGTCGGCATCGAACCACGTGCCGTCGTCTTTCGGGTTGTAGACGCGAAGTGGTCCGTTCACGAGCTGGAAGAAGTCTTTGTCGCCGGTGACGATCGCCACCTGGTAACCGGCCGCCGCCGCCTTCTTCGCCAGCGTCCCGATGACGTCGTCGGCCTCGAAGCCCTCGCTCGTCAGGATCGGGACGCCCATCGCCTCGCACGCTTCGTGCACCCACGGAATCTGCTCGGCCAGATCCGAGGGCATCGGCGCGCGGTTGGCCTTGTAGTCGGCGACGATCTTGTCGCGGAAGGTGTCGGTGGGCAGGTCGAACGACGCGACGATGTGCGTCGGCTTGTGGTCGACCAGCAGCTTGCGCAGCATGGTGACGAAGCCGTAGACGGCGTTGGTCGAACGGCCGTCGGGACCGGTCAGCCCGCGGATCGCGTGGTAGGCGCGATACATCTGGTTGCTGCCGTCGATGAGGAAGAGCGACCGCGGCTCGGACATGGCGAGGCCGGTATTATGATGCAGATGGTGATGACTGGTGGTCACTAGAAGCAGCCGGCGACCCGGCGCGGGCCGTCGGCGCGCGTGGTTCGGCGTGGTGCGCCTGGCGGTGGTCGTCGCCGCACTGGCCTCGGCGTCGTGCGGCAACGTCATCACGCGGAAGTACGAATACGAGGAAGACGTCTACCTCGACCTCGATGGATCCGCGACCGTCTACGTGAACGCCGCCGTGCCCGCCCTGGTCGCCCTGCGCGACGCCCCGTTGCCGCTCGACCCGGCCGCCCGCCTCGATCGCAACGACGTGCGCGCTTACTACCAGGCACCCGGCGCTCGGGTGGCGTCGGTCAGCACATCGCGCCGCGAAGGCCGGCGCTACGTGCACCTGCGCATCGAGACCGACGACATCCGCGCGCTCTCGAAGACGGCCCCGTTTGCGTGGTCGTCGTACGGACTGGTCCAGAAGAATGGCGTCTGGGTGTTCACGCAGCAGATGACGTCGGCGGCCGGCAAGCCCGCCGGGAACGTCGGTTGGCAGGGCGACGAACTGGTGGCGGTGCGCCTGCACCTGCCCAGCCGTGTGCCGTTCCACAACGCGCCGAGCCGGACCATCGAGCGCGGCAACATCATCACCTGGGAGCAGCCGCTCGCCGCGCGCGCCAAAGGCGAGCCGCTGTCGATCGAAGTGCACCTCGAACGCGAGTCGATCCTGTTCCAGACGCTGGCGCTTTTCGGCGGCATGGCGCTGCTCGCGGTGTCGGCGCTCGCACTGTTCATCTGGTGGGTGTGGCGCAAGGGGAAACGCCACGCACCGCCGGCCTCGGCCTGACCGACATCCCTGTCACGGATCTCCCCGCCATGCCCAAACCGCAATTCGGATCGAAACCCTCGGTGCTGCGCTGCTCGCGCTGCGGCAAGTTCGTGGACTGGGAAGACGCGCGCCTGCAGATCGTGTGCGGCTGCCGTCCGCACGTCCAGTTGCCGGCGGTCGACGTGCGCGAGGCCGTGGACGACGACAGCGTGGGCATCGCGAGCCTGTTTCTGCGCGACTTCGGCCCGGCGCGCGTGGCGGCGCTCGGCGTCGAGTTCCAGGACGGCAGCGTGCCCGCGTTCGTGGCCGACATGGACGGCGATCTGGCGGGCGCCCTGGCCTACCGGCGTCAGGGCGACACGCTGCAGATCCTGGCGCTGGCCACCGATCCGGAATGGCAGCGCTCCGGCGTCGGCGCGCGCCTGGTGGACCATGCCGAGGAGGTCGCCCGCGATACCGGCGCGTCACGCGTGGCCGTGACCACGACCAACGACAATCTC
Organism: uncultured Acidobacteriota bacterium; assembly: GCA_963779175.1. GTDB lineage: Bacteria > Acidobacteriota > Vicinamibacteria > Vicinamibacterales > UBA2999 > CADEFD01. The sequence continues at coordinate 471,568 of CAVZXA010000009.1, read as the reverse complement.
CCCGCGCTCTATTTCTACCAGCGCCGCGGCTACCGCCTGGTCACGGTGCTCACCGACGCCGTCAGCGCCGTGGCAGGCGGCGGCGCCCCGGTGGGCTTTGCCGGCATTCCGGTGCGCGACGAGTTCCACCTGGTCAAGTCGATCAGTCTGTGATCTTCTCGAGCGACTCGCGGACTTCGGCGTCGGTGCGCAGCTCGTTCCTGACCTCGAACGAACCGAACCCCACCGCCAGCGAACGCGCCAGCACGCGTTCGACGTTGCTGTTGACGACGCCGGTGAGCGTGACGTTGCCGCGCACGACCACGATATGGATGGGCGGGTTGGCCATCGCCGCGTAGTTCCAGAACGACGAGTGGCCGTAGATGGCGCGCGCGATGCGGAAGCGCAGCTCGTCGTCGAACTGCGAGACCGGCGTGACCTGGATGTCGTTCTTCACCGACTGCACGCCGTCGACCCGGGCGACGCGGCGTTCGATGTCGTGCTTCTTGTACGGCATCGTCACCCAGCCGGTGAGCACGACCTGGCCGTTGGCAATCGAGGCGTCGATGCTGTCGAAGATGGTGAGCTGCGTGTAGCGGTTCACCTGCGTCGAGATGTCGTTGAACACCTGCAGGTCCTTGCGTTCCTGCGCGGCGCTCGGGGCGGCGAGGGCGACGACGAGGGCAAGAGCGAGAAGAGCGGGGCGTGTAGCCATGACGGGCACTCCTGGGGGAGCCGCCGGATGCCGGCGGATGCGGCGCCGTTGCCGCATGCCCGTCACCACTGCGAGGCGCGTGCCAGGTCTACGCGGGCGAAGATGGCGTAATTCCGGCCCGATGTCCCGCCGCGCGGAATGACCCGTCCTCGCCCGGCTACGGCACCACGACCGTCACTTCGTTGGTCGCCAGGCCCGGCCCGAACGCGTTCGACGCGCGGACGCGGACGAAGTAGGTTCCCGGCGGTGCCGGCACCGACCACGACGTGTCGAGATGGCCGGTCGGCAGCGCGCCGATGTTCGTGAGCCCGGCGGCGGTGCCGGCTTCGATCACGTACGAGGTGGCGTTGCCGGCGGCCGCGCCCCAGCTGAGCGTGACCACACCGCCGCTTGCCGACGCGCTGAGCGTGCCCGGCGCGGCAGGCGGCGTGGAGGTCGACGGCACGGTGACGATCACCTCGCTGCCGGCGGGGCCGGGTCCGGTATCACCGACGCCCCGCACGCGCACGAAGTAGGTGCCCGCGGCCAGTACGCCGGTCACGCGGGTCACCGCGCCCACGGCGAACGTGCCCACGTCATTTGCGCCGGCTGTGGTGCCCGCCTCGAGCACGTACGACCGCGCGGCAGGCCCTGAGCCGGGCTGCCAGCCCAGCGTGACCGTGCCGTTCGACACCGCGGCCGTCATCTGCCGAGGACTTGCCGCGCGCCCGGTGCGGAAGATGGCGAGGTTGTGTACGGGCACGCCAGCGGCCGAATCGAACTGCCCGGTCATGACCACGGCCGTTGCCGTCGCCTGGAGATGGGCAACCTGCGCTACGAGCGAACGCGACTCGATAGCCGGTTGCCACGGCAGCGTGTTGCCGGTGACGCCGTCGACCGCCACGAGTCCGGCAATGCCCCAACCCGGCGACGGATATCCGCCGGCCAGCATCGTGTTGCCCTGTACGTGCGGCCGCGAACGCCCCGAAAGGCGCCGGCCGGCCCACGGCCAGTGGGGCACCAGTCACCCGGTCTACCCACGCCGTGCCGACTGCCGGGTTGGATTCCGCCCAGGCTGCCCGCCAGAAACACGCGATCCCTGAAGAACGCGATGTCGTAGACGTACGCCAATGGCGGATAGAAGGCTTCGAGCGTGCCGGTGGCCACGTCCCACGCGGCCACGCCGCCGCGGCCGTAGCCGGGCACGCTCGTGAAGGTTCCGAGGCCGTAGAGCGCACCGCTCGACACCCGGAGCCGTGTCACCTGGGCATTGGGCCGCGGGTCGAAGGCCGTGGGCTGACCGGTGCGCATGTCGATGGCCGCCAGGTGCTGGCGCGGCTGGCCGAGGACGTCCACGAAGTTGCCGCCCACGAACAGGATCGGCTCGGCAATCGCCAGCGCGCTTACCGTACCCGGCGGCGCGGCGGACGCACTCACGTGAAAGCGCGTCTGCACGGCGCCACTGGTCGCGTTGAAGGCGATCACCTCGGGTCCCGCGCCGGCGACGACGAGCGAGCCACTCGCGGCGAGCGCGCTGACGCTGCTCGGCACCAGCGGCAATGTCATGGCTGCGGGCGAGCCGGTCCGAAGATCGAGGGCCGCGATGTGGCTGGCGTAGCGGCCCCCGGCACTCTTGAACGCTCCGAGCATCGCGACGCGCGCGCCGTCGGTGGCAAGCGCGATCGCCGAGCCGCTGACGGCGGGATGCCACGGCGTGAGTGCGCCGGTCGCAACGTCGAATGAGGCGTAGCGGGGGCGCCGCACACCACCGGCCGAGGTGATGGATCCGCTGACGAACAGCTGCGCGCCGAAGGCCGCCATCGCGTCGACCGACCCGTAGGCAGCTGGCGTCAGGTCGCCGATGCGGGCGCTCTGCCAGCCGTCAGGCGCGCCGCTGACCGGGTCGAAGCCTCGGACGCGGGTCTGGTTGTTGCCGAAGCCGGGAAGGGAGATGCTGGCGGCGACGTAGATCCGTGTCGGCGTCGCCAGGAGCGTGCCGTAGAACTCCTCGCCGGTGCTCGACGCCCATCCGGGCAGCGGCGTACCGTCGCTGGCGTAGCCACACACGTACGCGTAGACGCCAGGCGCTGGCGAGCACCCGCCGCCGACATACACGCGACCGCCTGCGGCCGAGAGATGAAACGCACCTGCTCCCTGCACTCCGGCGAATGTGGTACTTCTGAGAAGGCCCGTGTCGGCCTCGAACGCGGCCATGCCGCTTCGAGGTTGTCCGCTGACCGAGTCGAAGAGTCCGACGATATACAGGACGTTGCCGTCGACAGCGGCGCGTGTCACCGTCGTGAAGCTGTAAAGGGTCACCGGGCTCGATGCCAGTTGGGCGTCCCACGGCAGCACGCTTCCCGTCGCCGGGTCCAGCGCGACGATGGCGCGGCGCGGCAGCCCGTTGACGCTGGTGAAGGTGCCAAACAGGTAGAGGCGCCCGCCTGCCGCCACCACGCCGCGCACGTCGTCGAACGGCGCGCTGCCTGCCAGTGTCGGCGTCGCGAACGACGGGTCGAGGCTGCCATCGGCGCGAAGATGCACGAGGTAGGGGGCCCCGGCGCCGCGACTGGCCACGAACCACCCGCCGGCGCCATCACCGGCCGCCGCGACGGGGGTACGCAAGGGCGCCTGCGCCGCGACGACCGAGGCGCCATCCGCCGTGTCGGCGGTGGCGAAGGCGCTCGTGGAGGGGCCGATGTAGTCGAAGTTGCCGCCGAGGAACAGCGTGTCGCCCACGACCACGCTGTCGTTCACCGTGCCGTTCGGCCCCCATGCTCCGGCAATGGGCGTGGCTTCAGGCGCCTGTTGCGCGAGCACGGGGCTGGCGAGGAGCGACCAACAAAGGAGCACTGCCCGACCCAGGGGCCTTGAGAGAGGTCTGATCATCATGTGGCACTCCACGTGAGTGAATCCGAGCAGTTGAGGCATCGTCATGGCACCACGACGGTCAGTTCGTTGGTCGCCGCGCTCAGCCCGAAGGCATTCGCCGCGCGCACGCGCACGAAGTACGTGCCGGGTGGCGCGGGCACTGACCATGTCGTATCGAGGTTTCCGGTCGGCAGCGCGCCGATGTTCGTGAGTCCGGCCGCGGTGCCGGTTTCAATCACGTACGAGGTGGCATTGCCGGCGGCCGCGCCCCAGCTCAGGGTCACGACCCCGCCGCTCACGGATGCCGCCAGGGTGCCTGGCGCGGCAGGCGGCGTCGACGTGGGCGGCACGGTCGCGATGACTTCGCTCGACGCGGCGCCGCTGCCCATTGGCGCCAACGCCGCGCACCCGCACGAAGTAGGTGCCGGGGGCCAGCACGCCGGTTACTCGTGTGACCGCGCCCACTTAAACATGCCCACGTCGCTGGCACCGGCCGTCGTGCCCGCCTCGAGCTAGGAACGCTTGCGTGCGACGGTCCCGAGGCCGGGTTGCCAGCCTAGCGACACCGTGCTGTTTGACACGGCAGCTGTCATCTGTCGCGGACTCGCCGCGCGGCCCGTGCGGAAGATGGCGAGGTTGTTCGCCGGAGCGCCATCGACCAGGTTGAACTGGCCGGTGACGATGACGGCGTGTCGGTCGTCTGGACGTGCTGGATTCCGGCTCCCAGGATGTGCGAGTTGATGAGCGGCGCCCACGGCAGGGCGGCGCCAGTGACGCCGTCGAGCGCGACCAGGCCCGCGGTGCGCCAACCGGGGCTGGGATTGCCGCCCACCACGATCGTGTTACCCGTGCGCGCGATGCCGAGCGCGTGGAACGGCACCGGACGCCCGAGCGGAATGAGAGCGCCGCTGACACGATCCACCCACGCCGTGCCGCTGACTGTAGCTCCCGTTGAGCGAACCGGCCAGCAGGACGCGGTCGCGGAAGAACGCCAGGTCGGTCGACGCCGGCGACTGGCGGATTGAACGCTTCGAGCGCGCCGGTTGCGATGTCCCACGCCGCCACACCGCCGCGGCCGTAGCCGGGCACGCTCGCGAAGGCCCCCGCTGCATACAGCGCGCCGCTCGACACGCGCAGGCGTGATACCTGATTGTCCGGTTGCGGATCGAACGCCGTGGGCCGGCCGGTGCGCATGTCGATCGCGGCGAGATGGCGTCTCGGTTCTCCGAGCACGTCCACGAAGTTGCCGCCTACGAAGAGCAGCGGCTCCGCGATGGCCAGTGCCCTCACCGTGCCCGACCGGCGCGCCGTCGGCGCTGATGTCGAAGCGGGTGCGCTCGGCGCCGCTCGCGGCCGAGAACGCCACCACTTCGGGGCCGGCGCCGGCGACGACGAGTGTGCCGCTCGAGGCAAGCGCATTGACCGGCGCCGACACCGAGGGCAGCGCGGCGGACGAGGGCAACCCCGTGCGGACGTCGAGTGCCGTGAGATAGGGAGCGCGTCGGCCTCCGGCGCTGAGGATGGCGCCGGTGATTGCGACGCGTGCGCCATCCGTGGCCAGACCATCGGCAGACGTGCTCACCGCGGGTTGCCAGGATGTCAGGGCTGCCGACGTGGTGTCGAAGGCGGCGTAGTAGTAGCGCCGGACGCCGCCCACCATCCCGAAGCCGCCGCTGATGAAGACCTGCCCACTACCGGAAGCCATCGTGCCCACAGACCCGTATCCGGCGAAGGTGAGGTCGCTGATCCGCGCCGTAGCCCAGCCGTCGGGCGCGCCGGTCACGGGGTCGAAGCCCCTGACACGCGTTTCGGCGTTGCCAAAGCCGGGGAACAGCAGCGTGCCGGCGATGTAGATCCGCGTTGGGGTGGCAAGGATGGGGCCAAAATATTCCGAGCCACTACGCTCCCAGCCAGGAAGGGCCGTGCCGTCGCTGTCGTACGCGCAGACGGTCGAAGAGGTCGTGGGGGTCGGGTTGCAGCCGCCGCTCGCGTATACCCGGCCGCCCGCGGCCGAGAGACGGAACACGTTGCTGCCGGACGTGCTCGCGAACGTGGCCGGCAGCAGGGCGCCGGTCGAACCGTCGAGCACCGCCATGCCTTGTCGGGTTTGTCCGGCGACCGTCGTGAAGTAGCCGACGATATACAGCAGGTTGCCGTCAACGGCGCCGTGCGCCACGTAAGTGACACCCGCAAAGAACGAGTTGCTCGAGTCGAGTTGTGCGTCCCACGGCAACACGGCGCCCGACGCCGGGTCCAGCACCACGATGCCCCGTCGCGGCACGCCGTTCACGGCCAGGAAGTCGCCAAACACGTAGAGCCGCCCTCCGGAGATCATGACGCCCCGAATGGTGCCGCCGAGGGTGTTGCCGGCGAAGACGGGCGAAACGAAGTCGGTATCGAGGCTCCCGTCGGCGCGCACATGGAGCACCTTAGGCATGGTGTAGCGAGCGCTCCCAATGAACCAGCCGCTGGCGCCGTCACTCGCGGCGCCGACGCTGTCGCGTACCACCGGTGGCGGCGTGATGATCGACGTGCCGTCTCCCGTGTCCGTGGTGGCAAACGCACCGGTGGGCGGCCCGATGTAGTCGAAGGTGCCGCCGAGGAACAGCGTGTCGCCCACGACCACGCTGTCGTTCACCGTGCCGTTCGGTCCCCAGGCCCCGGCGACCGGCGTGGGTTCCGGCGCCTGCTGCGCGAGTGCAGGGTCTGGCGATGAGCGACGCGCACATCACGGCCGCGCGTACCGCGTTCCGTGCGATTGGTCCGAGCGTCATGGGGCACTCCAACGAAGGGGCAGTCTGACGAACGTGGGTGGCGCTATGGCACGACGACGGTGACTTCGTTGGTCGCCGGGCCCAGCCCGAACGCGTTCGCCGCGCGGACGCGGACGAAATAGGTTCCCGGCGGTGCCGGCACGGACCACGACGTGTCGAGATTGCCGGTCAGCAGCGCGCCGATGTTCGTGAGCCCGGAGGCGGTGCCGGCTTCGATCACATACGACGTGGCGTTGCCCGCGGCCGCGCCCCAGCTCAAGGTCACGACCCCGCCGCTCACGGATGCCGCCAGGGTGCCTGGCGCGGCCGGCGCCGTGGGGGTCGGCGGCACGGTGGCGATAACCTCGCTCGACGCCGCGCCAGCGCCGTTCGCCCCCAAGCCGCGCACGCGGACGTAGTACGTGCCGGGCCCGAGCGCGCCTGCCACGCGTGTGGAGAGGCCGACGTTGAACACGCCGACGTCGGTGCCGCCGGCCGTGGTGCCCGCTTCCACGAGGAACGCCGTGGTCGCCGTTCCCGTGCCTGGTTGCCAGCCGAGCGTGACCGTGTTGCCGGTGACCGCCGACTGCATCTGCACAGGCGCCCCGGCGCGCGGGGCTCGATACACCACCATCGACGGGGCCGGATTGGTGAACACCCTGCCACCGCCCACGACGATGTAGGCCGGACTGGCAGCAATCGAGACTGCCGAACTCCGTATGTCGCTGTCGAAGGCCGCAGCACGGCCCGTCGTGAGGTCGACCATCAGCAGCCCCCGCGTGCTGCTGTCGGTGGGGTAGCCGATGGCGTAAAGGGTGTCGCCGACTTGCGCACCGTCCCATATCGCGGCCAGGACCGTCGTCGCCAGTGGCAAGGGCGCTCCCGAAATGCGGTCGACCCATCTGAAGCCGCTCTGACCTGGGCCTGCGAACGGAGAACCGGCCAGCAGGACACGGTCTCGATAGATGCCGAAGTCGTTCACCTCGACCAGACCGGCGCGTCCGGGATTGAAGGGCAAGACTTCGCCGTTGGCGGTCGAGAAGGCCGCCACGCCCGGCCGTCCGTAGCCGATCAGGCTGTTGAAGGCGCCAGCCGCGAACAGCGCGTCGCTCGAGATGGCCAGCCGGGCGACCGACGAGTCAGGAGACGGGTTCCACGACGTCAGCGCGGCGGTGGTGAGGTCGACCGACGCCAGGTTCAGGCGCGGCGTACCAGACAGCAGCGAGAAGCGGCCGCCCAGGTACATTCGCCGTCCGTCGGCGGCGAGCGCATCGACCGACCCATTGCTGGCCAGCGACCAGGGGATGGGCGCGCCTGTCGTCGCCAGGAACGCTGTGACGTCCGGGGTCGCAAGGGGCGCCGTGAACGGGCGCTCGCCGCCCACCACCACCACGTCGCCAATCTTCAGCAGAGCCTTGACGGAGGCCACCACGGGCGGCGTGGTGTCGAGCGGACGCCCGGTGCGCAGGTCGAGGGCCACGAGGTTCTGGCGCAACACACCGCCAACCGTCTCGAAGATGCCGCCAACGGCCACCGACGCGCCCGCGGTGGCCATCGCAGACACGGTGCCGCCGATGCGCGGCGCCCACGACGCGAGAGCGCCCGAGGTGGCGTCAACCGCCGCCACCCGCGCCCGCGCCTGGCCATTCACGTCCAGAAAGTTGCCACCCAGGTAGAGCGAGCTGCCGGAGACCTCCATCTCGAGGAGTTGCGGAAAGGTGCCGCGAATCTCAGGGGCCGTCCACGGCAGGGCGGCGCCGGTGGCCGGATCGAGGCGATTGACGCGATACCAGTTGTTTGGAATGGACTCGAGCGTGTAGAGCGCCGTATCACTCGCCGCGATCAGCCCGAAGGTTGGCGGGAACGTCCAGCCCGGCAAGGGGTTCAGGTCGAGGTCGTAGGCGCAGACCACGAATCCACCGGCGCGACATCCCCCGTACAGGTAAACGCGGGCCGAGGTGAGTTCGATGGCGCCGATTTGAGGGTCGGTCAGCGACGCCGGCAGTGCACCTGGTAACACGGCGCCCGACGCGGCGTCGAGAATGGCGAAGCGGTTCCTGGCCGCGCCGCCCGCAACTAGGAAGTAGCCTCCCACGTAGACCCGCGTGGGCGTCGCTTCGAGCGTGAACACGCTGACGCCGAAGGACGGGAAGGAAAGGTTCGCATCCCACGGCAACACGGCGCCGCTGCTGGCGTCCAGGGCCACCAGGCCCGCCCTGGCCACGCCGTTCACGGTGGTGAACGTGCCGCCCAGGAAGAGCCGTCCGCTCGAGGCAGCCAGGGCGTTCAACGCGCCCAGGTCGATCGTGGGCGGTGTCCAGACCGGGTCGCGCGTGCCGTCGGCACGCACGTGGATGAGACCGGCCGGCCGCGGTCCGTTGCCGAAATCGTCGGTGGCGACAAACCAACCGCCGGCGCCGTCGGCGGCCACCAGCCGGACGTTGGACATCACGCCCGCCCCGGTAGTGAAGTCGGTGTCGTCGGTCTGGTCGACCACCGCGAAGGCTCCGGTCAGCGGACCAACCTGATCGAAGCTGCCACCGGCGTACGCGACCTCGCCGTCGACCAATACGGCGTTGACGGCACCGTTGGGCACCCAGGTTGGCACCTGGGCGCCAATCAACTGGCCGGCAGAGTCAAGCGGCAGGCCGGCGGTGAAGATCACGGCGAGGCCAGTGGCGAGGAGCCAGCAGCGCAGCAGTCGCAGCATGGGAGACCTTCCAGGCACGTGACCGCACTGACACGCCGCCGCAGGCGCAGGGAGGGAGGAACGGCGTGTCGCGCGGGATCCGCGCAGGCGAGTGCAGGAAGCATGCCCCGCGCCGAGGCTGGAATGGCGCGGGGCTCAGCGCACGACGGCTGCCGCGAGCGCTGGACCGTGGTTACTCAGCCACATCCTGTGTGGTTTTATCACCACAGGTCGAACGCGTCGGACGTCGTCCGCTACTTCGTCGCCGTGTAGCCGCGCCGTGCGCGCACCACGTAGCCCGGACGATTCACTTCCACCCGGATCGTGTGCCAGCGGCCGTCCTTGTGTCCGGGTGCGGGATAGCCGATGTAGTACTGCTTGCTCAGCTCGTCGGCGATGTTCTCGGTCGCCGGATCGAGGTCGCGCGCGGTGCGGACGATCTCGGTGCGGCCACCGCTGTCGTCGGTGATCTCGCGCAGCGCCGCAGCATTCACGCGGTCGTCGTTGCCGGCGCCGCCGCCCCCACGCCCGCCGATACCGCCACCCCCGGGATATCCGCCGCCCGGCCACGGGCTGCCGCGTCCGCCGCCGCGCCCGCCGCCCCCGGGGAACGGGAAGGGCAGCCGTGGCGAAGGCTGGCGCACCACCGGCGGCGTCGAGCGTCCGCCGCCGAACGTGGTGTCGGAGTTGCCGTCGATGCCCACGGCGTAGACCAGCACTTCGGTCTCGCGGATCATCTGCTTCACCTGCGAGACCGACGTCTGGCTGTTGGTGTCGTTGCCGTCGGAGATGAGCAGGATGGCCTTCTTGCGGTGCTGTCCCTGCGTGGCGATCGGCACGGATTCGGCCACCGCGTCGTACATCGCCGTGCCGCCGGTGGGGTTGATGCGGCCCAGGCGCCGGCTCACGAGTTGTTTGTTGCTGGTCCAGTCGTGCACCAGCTCGGCGTTGCCGCCGAAGCGCATCAGGAAGACTTCGTCTTCGGGCCCGAGCAGCTCGAGCAGGAAGCGGTCGATGGCCAGCTTGGCCGACTCGATCTTCTCGCCCACCATGCTGCCGCTGGTGTCGAGCACCACGCCGAGGCTGACCGGCACGCGCTCGGCCGTGAAGTGCGTGATCTCCTGCTCCTTGTTGTCGTCGTAGACGATGAAGTCTTCCTGGCGCAGGCCTTCGACGAAGCGGCCCGTGCGATCGGCCACCGTGATGTTGACGTTCACGAGCTCGACGCCGCTCTTGAAGCGGAAGCCGTCCTGGCCGTGGAGGGTGGGCGTGGAGGCGAGCAGGAGCGCGGCGGCTGCAGCCGACGTGCCGGCGATCCAGTGGTGATGACGCATCTCGAGCCTCCTCACCGTGCCTCGGCGGTGACGGCCGCCGGGAGATTGGTGCGACGGTCCACGTGGGCGAGCATGGTGCCGCGGCTGGCGAAACTCACACGATACCGGGCGGCGGTCGTGGCTTCGCCGAGGGTCACCGTGAAGGGCGCGTCCTGTCCGGGCGCCACAGCCGGCACATCCACCGGCGCCGAGCGGGTCGCAATCATGATGCCGGCTGCATCGAACACGCGCACGTGCGCTTCGAGCCCGTCGACGCCACGGCCGGCCGCGGGATTGCGCACCAGGCCCGACACGGCGAGCTGCCCGTCGATTCGCGCATGACTGAGCGCCACCAGTTCGAGCGGTACCTGCGCGGTGGCCGCGGTGGCCGCTGGCGCGCGTCCGCTCACGAGCATCACCAGGCTGGCGCCGCCGACCAGCACAGCCACCACGGCGGCGGCCGCGAGCAGGCCGTGTTGACGGTAGCCGGATCCGGAGTCGGCGATTGGGGCGCCGAACATCGTGCCGGCAGTGGCGGGCGAGCCGGCCAACTCGACGCGCGTGGGCGCCGCAGTGCGGGTCGCTCCAACCTCCGCTGCCGGCATGAAGTCGTGCAGCCCGCTCGGGACGTCCGGCACCGCATCGGCGACCTGGTGCGCCTGTGCCGGGGCTTCGTGCATCGCGTGCGCGCGCGCCGCCCCCACACCCGCCGCGGCCGCCAGCGCCGCGACTCGAGCGGCGCTGCGCTCGCGCTCGGCGCGCGTGACGCGCCACGCCATCGCCGAGGCCGTCGCCGCGACCACGACTGAAACCACCGTGATGCCGAGCATGAGGCTGTCCATAGCAGATGCCTTCGCCCCGTCTAGCGGAGCGTGAACTCCACCGAGACTTCCACGATCACATCCACCGGCGTGCCCTTGAGCCGTGCCGGCGCGAAGCGCCATTGCCGCACGGCCGACGCCGCGCGTTCGTTGAGATCCGCCGCCGAGGCCGCGCAGGATCCGGACGTCGCTCACCGTGCCGTCGCGACGGATCGTAATCTCCATTTCCACTTCGCCGGCGATGCCGGCGCGCCGCGCCTCGTCAGTGTACGAGGCCTTGACCTCGCGCAGCAGCCGCGGCGGCTCGACGCCGCTGCCTGGACGATACGGTCCACCGCCCATGCCGCCGCCCGACCCGTCGCCGATGCCGGAGCCGTCGCCCTCGCCAAGGCCGGTGCCCCGTCCGCGTCCCGGCGCCGCCGCCGGTGCCGGGACCCTGCGAAGGCTCAGCTGGAGGCGGCGCATCCTTCATGATGCCTTCCACGTTCTTCGCGTCGGATGGCGCGGACGCGATGGGCGCCATCACCGGTGGCAGCATCTTCGCGTCGAGCGGTTTGGGCGGCTCGACCGGCGTCGGCACCGGCGCCGGTGGCGGCAGCTCGCGTGCCGGCAGCGGGCTCGCCAGCGAGTGCGTGCCCTCGCGCTGCGCCTTTGGGGGCGGGAGCTTCTGCTTCAGGCCGCCCCCGCCGCCCCCGCCGCCCGGGCCGGGCAGCGCCAGATACACGAGGCGCACCGGTTCGTGCGAGACCACTTCGTCCACCGGCTGCTCGGCACGCAGCGACAGGCCCAGGCTGGCAATCGCCGCCACCGACAGGGCGATGAGGCCGTGAAGGCCGGTCGAGACCAGGACGGGCAGGCCGGTGGGTCGGGTGGTGCCGGGGGCCACGGCCAACACCGATCGCGACTCGCGGCCCAGGGTCGTGCCGGAGGCCAGCGCCCGCACGGCCTCGATGGCGTCGGGCCCGACGACCAGGGCCTGCATCGGGCGTGTCTCCGACAGGGCGCCGAGCGTCGGCAGGTTGCCGCGCGCGGCCAGATCGAGCACCACGCCCTCGGCGACGCCGGCTGCCGAGGCGATCTCGGAGAGCGAGTAGAGCTCGGCGTGCTCGTCGTGGACGGGTTCAGGCATGGCGGCAATCTCTTGTATCGCAAAAGCCTTGCCGGATCGCCGGTGACCGCTCGGCAGGGGCCGGACGAGGAATATGGCGCGAATTTGCTGCGGCGTCCCCCCGGCTTCGGCCCTGACGGGCGCACCTGTGGTGGTGGGGGGACAACCGTGTCCTGAGAAGGGCGCGCCCGGGTTCTATACTCCTGTGCCATGACGAGCCAGGGATTGTTCACAGGGAAGGTCGTGGTGGTGACCGGCGCCAGCTCCGGCATCGGCCGGGCGGCGGCACTCGGGTTCTCGCGCGAAGGCGCGTCGGTGGTGCTCGTGAGCCGCGGCGCCGAGGCGCTGCAGGAGGCAGCCGCCGAGGCAGCCGGACCTACGGCCATCGTGGCGGCCGATGTCACCGCCGACGACACCCCGGCCCGCGTCGTCGGCGAAGCGGTGGCGCGTTTTGGCGGCATCGACGTGCTGGTGAACGCCGCCGGTATCATCGGCACGGCTGCGACCGACCAGACGCCCGACGAGCTTTTCGACCGCATGATGGCGATCAACGTCCGGGCGCCGTTTCGTCTGATGCGGGAAGCGTTTCCCCAGATCAAGGCGCGGCGCGGCAACATCGTGAACGTGAGCAGCGTCAACGGCCTGCGCGCCTTTGCCGGCGTGGCGGTCTACTGCTCGAGCAAGGCCGCGCTCGACCACCTGACGCGCTGCGCCGCGCTCGACTGGGCGCCGCACGGCGTGCGGGTGAACTGCGTGAACCCCGGCGTCACCGTCACCAACCTGCACCGTCGCGGCGGCATGGACGAAACGCGCTACGCCGCGTTCCTCGAGCGGGCGCGGGAGACGCACCCGCTCGGACGGCCCGGCCAGGCCAGCGAAATCGCCGATGCGGTGATGTTCGTGGCCTCCGACAAAGCCGCCTGGATGACCGGCGACACCATCGCGGTGGACGGCGGCCGTCATCTGACCTGCCTGCGCTGACAGGCGCGGCGGGCGCCGCACGAAGGGGACCGGCGACGGTCACGGCACTCGTCCCGGCGATCCGACCTGCTCTTGTTGACATCCGACAAGAGCAGGCGCACTCTTGTCGAATGTCGACACGAACGCTCGACCTGCTGCAGGGCACCCTCGACCTGCTCATCCTGAAGACGCTGGCGCTCGGACCGATGCACGGCTGGGGCATCTCGCAGCGCATCCAGCAGACCTCGGGCGAGGTCCTGCGCGTGAACCAGGGGTCGCTGTACCCGGCGCTGCAGCGCCTCGAGACGGCCGGGTGGATCGAGGCCGAATGGGGCGCCTCCGAGAACAACCGCCAGGCCAAGTTCTACCAGCTCACGAAAGCCGGACAGAAGCAGTTGCGCGAGGAACAGGCCAGCTGGCAGCGCATGACCGGCGCCGTCGCCAGGATCCTCGCGATCGAGAGCTGACGCCATGTGGAAGCGGTTGACGCGTCTGGTCCACGGCGAACGGCTCGACCGGCAGCTCAACGCCGAACTGTCCTTTCACCTCGACATGGAAGCGGAGAAGTACATGCGACAGGGCATGGATCCCGAAACAGCGCGTCGCGAGGCGCTCAGGAACTTCGGCCCGATGACGCGCCACGTGGAGGAGACCCGCGACGCCCGTGGCGTCGGCTGGCTCGACGACTGCCTGCAGGATCTGCGCTACGCGGCACGCACGCTCGGCAAGTCGCCCGGCTACGCCGTGGTCGCCATCATGACCCTGGCGCTGGGCATCGGCGCCAACGCCGCCATCTTCAGCGTGGTCAACGGGGTGCTCTTCACGCCGCTGCCGTACGCCAACGGGCAACGACTGCTGCTCGTCAATCACGCCGCGCCGCTCGCCAACCAGCAGAACTTCGGCGTCTCGATCAAGGAGCTCTACGACTACCGCGAGCAGCTCGCCAGCTTCGACGGGCTGGTCGAGTTCCACCAGATGAACTTCGACCTGCTGCGGCGCGGCGAGCCCGACCGCGTCGCCACCGGCGTGGTGTCGCACAATTTCTTCGACGTGCTCGGCATCCAGCCGATCCTGGGCCGCACCTTCGCCGATGCCGACGACGATGAGGGCGCCGACGCGGTGCTCGTGCTCGGCTACGACTACTGGACCACGCGCTTCGGCGCCGACCCGGCCATCATCGGCCAGGTGTTCCAGATGAACGACAAGCCGCACACCGTCATCGGCGTGCTGCCCGACGTGCCGCACTATCCCAATCGCGTCGACCTCTACATGCCGACCTCAGCCTGCCCGTTCCGATCGGCAGCCGAGCGGAACATCGTGGCCAACCGGCGCGCCTTCTCGGGCCTGCAGGTCTTCGGTCTCGTGAAAGACGGCGTGGCGTTCACGGCGGCCGGGTCTGAAGTGGTCACCGTGGGCCAGCGCTTCCAGCAGGACTTTCCGGACATCTACCGCGCCGATACGGGATTCCACGCGCGGACGGCGCCGGTGCTGTCGGCGCTCACCGCCACCGCCCGGCCGGTGCTGTGGCTGCTGCTCGCCACCACCGGCCTGGTGCTGCTGCTGGCGTGCGCCAACGTCGCCAACCTGACGCTGGCGCGGATGCTGCGCCGCGATCGCGAGTTCGCGATGCGTGTGGCCCTCGGCGCTGGACGCGGACGGCTCATCCGCCAGCTGCTGACCGAGAGCATGCTGTTGGCCACCGTTGCGGGTCTCGTCGGGCTGGCGCTGGCATGGACGACCCTCGGCGTGCTGACGCGCTTCGTCGGCCGCTTCACGCAGCGCACCGATGCCATCGGCCTCGATCCCCAGGTGCTGCTTTTCACACTCGGCGTGGCGGTGGTGAGCGGCATCGTGTTCGGCCTGGTGCCGGCGCTCTCGACGCGGTCGGACGTGCTGCCGTCGCTCAAGCAGGGCAGTCTCGGCTCGGGTGTCTCGGCCGGCCGGCGCCGGCTGCAGGACGCGCTGGTGGTCGCGCAGGTGGCGCTGTCGGTCGTGATGCTGGTGGGCGCGAGCCTGCTGCTGGCCAGCGTCTGGCGGCTGCAGCGCGTCGACTCGGGCTACCGCACCGACCGGGTGCTGGCGGCCACCGTCTTCGGCAACTTCTCCAAGTACCCGGACCCGCAGTCGCAACTGCAGCTGTATGAGCCCCTGGTCGAACGACTCAACCAGTTGCCCGGTGTGGAGGCGGCGGCGATCACCAACGCCGTGCCGCTCGTGGGTGCCAATCCGAACGAGACGCCGTTCGACATCGAAGGGCGCACGCCCGATCCGGCGCGGCGTCCGCGCGGCGACGTGCGGGTGGCGAGCCCGCGCTACTTCGAGACCCTCGGCATCCCGGTTCTCTCGGGCCGGGCGTTTACCGTCGGCGATCACCGCGAGGCACCGCGCGTGGTGGTGGTCAATCAGGCGATGGTGCGCTATTGGGAGGGCAGTGACCCGATCGGTGCACGCCTGTCGACTGACAACGGCCGGACGTGGTGGATGGTGGTGGGCGTGGTCGGCGACGTGCGCCAGTTCGGCCTCGAGCGAGCCGCGGTGCCGCAGGCCTTCATTCCGCTGGCCCAGATGCCCACCGGGCTGGGTGGACGGGTGATGCTGCGCACGACCGGCGACCCGGCGGCGCTGTCCAGAGCGATGATCGACGCCGTCCACGCCCTCGATCCCGACATGCCGGTCGAAGACGTGCAGACGCTCGAGGAAGCCCGCAGCGAGTCGCTCGCCGGACCCCGCCTCACGGCCTTTCTGCTGTCGATCTTTGCGGGCCTCGCGATGCTCGTGACCCTGACCGGCGTCACCGGCGTCATCGCCAACAACGTCTCGGAACGCACGCGCGAGTTCGGCGTCCGCATGGCCCTGGGCGCCACCCGCGGCTGGGTGCTTCGGATGGTGCTGAAGCAGGGTCTGCTGCTCGTGGCGGGCGGCCTGTTGCTCGGCCTGGTCGCCGCGTCGGTCTTTTCATCGCTGCTGTCGTCGTATCTGTTCGACACGCCGCCGCGCGATCCGATCGTGCTGCTGGCGGTGGCGGGGGCGTTCCTGCTGGCGGGTGTGCTGGCGTGTGTGGGCCCGGCGCGGCGTGCGACCGGTGTCGATCCGCTGGTGGCGTTGAAGGTGGAGTAGCGGGTTCAGAACCGGCGCGCCTACACCTTCAATCCCTCCACGAAGCGGAAGTTCGTCACCTCCGCCAGCACCCGCACCGGTTTGTAGCCTGCGGTTTCGAGCGACGCCACCGCGTCGTAGCCGGCGGGCCTGACGGTGGCTTTCGCGAACGGTCCGGTGCCGCCGAGTCCTTCGACGATCTCGATGCGGCCGCCCCGTCGCAGCGCGCGATAGACGTTGGCGAGCACCGCCGCGCGCAGTTCGGGCGCGCGATGCGCGAAGCCGCCCTTGGTGTCATCCACGACCGCCATGTCGAAGGCGCCCTCGTCGAAGGGCACGGCGCCGTCGCGCGAGATGCTCGATTCGAGCAGGAAGCCCTCGCGCCCGGCCGCGCGTCGCGCGAGCACGGCCTGATCCTCATCGAAGAGCACCGCCGCGGCGCCGCCACTGAGCCCGACTTTCGCGCCGAGCCCGGCCAGCAGCACCGGATCGTCGCAGCCCACGAGCACGAACTTCTCGCCCATCTTCACGCCGGTCATCGCGACCTGCAGCGGATCGATTGCGGGTTGGCGGAAGAACTTGAAAAGCATGCGGCCATGATAGCCGGTTCGCCGCGCCGCCCCGGCCGTGCGCGGGTCCGCGTGCTATATTTTCGGTGTGAAATCACCAGTAGAAATCGCGCCTGCCAAGGGCAAACTCGGGGTACTGCTCGTCGGCCTGGGCGCCGTCGCCACCACCACCATTGCCGGCGTCTTCGCGATCCGCAAGGGCCTGGCCCAGCCGATCGGCTCGCTCACGCAGATGGGCACCATCCGGCTCGGGAAGCGCACCGAGAACCGCTCGCCGAAGATCCAGGACTTCATCGGGCTGGCCGGGCTCGACGACATCGTGTTCGGCGGCTGGGACATCTTCGCGGAAGACACCTATGCCGCGGCTCGCACGGCCGGCGTGCTCGAGCCGAGCCTGCTCGACCAGGTGCGCGCCGAGATGGAAGCCATCAAGCCGATGCCGGCGGTGTTCGACCAGCGCTACGTGAAGCGGCTGAGCGGCCCGAACGTGAAGACCGGGAAAAACAAGCGCGATCTGGCCGACCAGCTCATCGCCGACATCCGCGACCTTCAAGGCGCACGCACGACTGCGACCGGCTGGTCATGGTGTGGACCGGCAGCACCGAGGTCTTCATGACCGAAGGCCCGGTGCACCAGACGCTGGCCGCATTCGAAGCGGGCCTCGAGGCCAGTGACGACGCCATTCCGTCGAGCATGATCTACGCCTACGCGGCGCTCAAGGAAGGCATCCCCTTCGCCAATGCCGCGCCGAATCTCACGGCCGACATCCCGGCGCTGCTGGAGCTGGCGGCGCAGACCGGCGCGCCGGTGGCCGGCAACGACATGAAGACCGGGCAGACGCTCATCAAGACCATCATCGCGCCCGGCCTCAAGGCCCGCATGATCGGCGTCAAGGGCTGGTATTCGACCAACATCCTCGGCAACCGCGACGGCGAAGTGCTCGACGACCCGGAAAGCTTCAAGACCAAGGAAGAGAGCAAGAAGAGCGCGCTCGACTACATCTTCCAGCCGCAGCTGTATCCGGAGCTCTACAAGGACATCTCGCACGTGGTGCGGATCAACTACTACCCGCCGCGGGGCGACAACAAAGAGGGCTGGGACAACATCGACATCGTGGGCTGGCTCGGCTACCCGATGCAGCTGAAGATCAACTTCCTGTGCCGCGACTCGATTCTGGCGGCGCCGATCGTGCTGGATTCGGCGTTGTTCCTCGACCTGGCGAAGCGCGCGGGGATGTCGGGCATCCAGGAGTGGCTGTCGTTCTACTTCAAGGCGCCGATGCATGCGCCCGAGGTCTATCCGGAGCACGACCTGTTCATCCAGCTCATGAAGCTGAAGAACACGCTCCGTTACCTCAAGGGCGAAGAGCTCATCACGCACCTGGGCCGCGAGTACTACGACTAGCGGACGGGCACGTGCCGCACGGACCGCGCGGGAATACCGCGCTCGTGCGGACCTGCCGCTGACAGTCATGCCAAGTCCCATCGGCCACGTCCTGGCCGGGCTCGCCGTGGCGTATGCCACCGATCGGCGTGGCGCGGCGACCCCGCGCTTCGTGCTGGCCTGCGCCCTCCTGGCCGCAGCGCCGGACCTCGACCTGCTGGTGCCCGGAACGCACCGCAGGTTCAGCCACAGCCTGTTCGCCACCGGGCTCGTGATGCTCGTGACCTGGGCGATCACCCGCGTCCGCGCCGGCCGTGCGGATTGGCGCGTCGTCATCGCCTGCACTCTGGCCACGGCGTCGCACCTGGTGACCGACTACTTCTCGGCCGACCCCGCCACGCCCTCTGGAATTCAGTTGTTCTGGCCCTGGCAAAGGTGGCTGAAGTCGAACTGGGCACTCTTCCTTCGCGACCGAGCGGTTCGCCCCGTTCTCGGCGTTCGCAATGGCCATCAACGCGCAGGCGCTGGCGCGGGAACTGCTGGTGCTCGGGCCGTTGTGCCTGCTGGCGTGGCTGCGTCGACGCCGGCGGCTGCCCGCCCCGCCACACGCCCGTGAGCTAGCGGCCGCTGGCCAGCGTGAAAGTATAGACGTCGCGGAGCGGCTTGCCCTTTTCGTCGCCGTCGACTTCGACCGCGAGCGTCTGCCCCGTGCGGCGGTAGCTGAGGCGTTTCGGGAAGTCGTGCGCGGGGTTCTCGAAGACGGCCCAGCCGGGACCGCTGGACGTGAGCGCGAACTCCGTCGGCGGACGTCCGCCGGGCTGCGCGATGTAGACAAGCGCGCCGGGCCGCGCCACGATGCGCAGGAACTCGAAGGCCACCATGCGGCCGCCGCGCAGCGTGCGGCTGGTGCTGAGCATGGCGCCGCCTTCCGGAGACGTCCACCGCTCCTCGACGCGGGTGCCGTCGGCCTCGGAAATCCAGTGCCTTCGAGCCACGTCAGGGCGTCGATGGCGGGCGCCGCGGCAGCGCGGGATTGGGCGGACACGCCTGAACCCGCGGCCACCAAGGCCGCGAGCAGCGACGCGATGAGGACTGGCCGCGCATGCACCATGCGCGAGAGGGTAGCAGAGACAGGGATAGAATCGGCGCATGCCCGACCACACCCCTCAGACGTCCCCTGAGATCGATGCGCTCCTCAGCGAGAACCGCCGCTTCGAGCCGAGCGCGGCCTTCCGCGCCGCCGCCACCGTGAACGATCCGGAGGTCTACGCGCGCGCGGCGGCCGATCCCGAGGCCTTCTGGGCCGGGTTCGCGAAGGAACTGGAGTGGATGCGGCCGTGGGACACGGTGCTCGAGTGGACGCCGCCCGATGCGAAGTGGTTCGTGGGCGGCAAGCTCAACGCCAGCGTGAACTGCGTCGACCGGCACATCCGCGGCCCGCGCCGCAACAAGGCCGCCCTCATCTGGGAAGGCGAGCCCGGCGAGCGGCGCACGCTGACCTACTTCACGCTCTACCGGCAGGTCTCCCAGTTCGCCAACGTGCTCAAGGCGCATGGCGTGGCCAAGGGCGACCGGGTCGCGATCTACATGCCGCTGGTGCCGGAGCTGGCGATTGCGATGCTGGCCTGCGCCCGCATCGGCGCCGTGCACAGCGTGGTCTTCGGCGGCTTCAGCAGCGAGTCGCTGCGCGATCGCATCAACGACTCGCAGTGCAAGGTGCTGGTGACGGCCGACGGCGGCTATCGCCGCGGCAGCATCGTGCCGCTCAAGCAGATGGCCGACGAGGCGCTCGAAGCCACGCCGTCGATCTCGTCGGTCATCGTCGTGAAACGCGGCGCCGCCGACCTGCGCGTGCACATGAAGTCGGGCCGCGACCACTGGTACCACGAGGTCATGGACGAGGCGTCCTACAACTGCGAGCCCGAGCCGATGGACGCGGAGGACATGCTCTACATCCTCTACACGTCGGGCACGACCGGGAAGCCGAAGGGCATCGTCCACACGACCGGCGGCTATCTCACCGGCTGCTACGCCACGACCAAGTGGGTCTTCGACCTCAAGGAGGACGACGTCTACTGGTGCACGGCCGACATCGGCTGGGTCACCGGCCACAGCTACGTCGTCTACGGACCGCTCTCGAACGGCGCCACCGTGCTGATGTACGAAGGCGCGCCCGACTGGCCGAAGAAGGATCGCTTCTGGGAGATCATCGAGCGCTACGGCGTCACCGTCTTCTACACCGCGCCCACGGCCATCCGCGCCTTCATGCGCTGGGGCACCGAGTGGCCCGCGAAGCATGACCTGTCGTCATTGCGCCTGCTCGGGTCGGTCGGTGAGCCGATCAACCCCGAAGCGTGGATCTGGTATCACCTGCACATCGGCCGCGAGACGCTGCCCGATCGTGGACACCTGGTGGCAGACCGAGACGGGCTCGATCCTGATTACGCCGCTGCCCGGCATCACGAGCACCAAGCCCGGATCGGCCACCACGACGTTTCCCGGCATCACCGCGCAGATTCTCACCGACAAGGGCGACAACATCTCCGTCGGCGGCGGCCTGCTCGCGCTCACCAAGCCGTGGCCGTCGATGCTGCGCGGGATCTACGGCGACCCGGAGCGCTTCGCCACGCAGTACTGGAGCCGCTGGCCGGGCGGGATCTACTTCACCGGCGACGGCGCCAAGCTCGACGACGACGGCTTCTTCTGGCTGCTGGGACGCGTGGACGACGTGTTGAACGTGGCGGGCCATCGCCTGGGCACGATGGAAGTCGAAAGCGCGCTCGTCGATCACCCGAAGGTGGCCGAAGCCGCCGTCGTCGGCCGCCATCACGCGATCAAGGGCCAGGCCGTGGCGGCCTTCGTGACGGTGAAGGAAGGGGTGGCGACGTCCGAAGCCCTCGCGGACGAGCTGAAGGCACACGTGGCGCACAAAATCGGCGCCATCGCCCGTCCCGACGACATCATCTTCGCGGCCGATCTGCCGAAGACGCGCTCCGGGAAGATCATGCGCCGGCTGCTGCGCGATATCGCCGAGGGCAAGACCCTCGGCGACACCACCACCCTCGCCGACCCGGCCGTCGTCGCCAGGCTGAAGGAGCAGTACGCGGACGAACAAGCTTAGCGGCTAGGGACTGGCGGCTAGCGGCTAGTTCAGGCCGAAGCCCGGTGTTACCGGCACACGCGCGTCCCGACGGCCGCTTCAGAGGGCGGCGGCTTCTGAAGGGAGGTTAGCCGCTAGCCCCTAGCCGCTAGCCGCGTCATTTTTCCAGTATGAACGTCACCTTCATGGCGACGCGATACTCGACGATTTTGCCCTTCTGCACGACCAGCTTCTGGTCCTGCACCCAGGCGCCTTCGATGTTCTTCAGGGTCTTGGAGGCCCGGGCGATGCCCTGTTCGATGGCGTCCTCGAAGCTCTTCTTCGACCCGGCGATGATCTCGGTGACTCGTGCCACTGCCATGATTTCGACTCCTTCGTGACTCACGGCGCCTGAAGCCTGCCGGTCACGGATGCGCGGGTCACGGGAACGGACCCGGCCGCCAATCGTACGTGAGCGCGTGCAGTCCCGGCAATCCCGTCCAGCACGGCAGGAACCTCCCCCCGGGTTCCGACGTCTGTGATGGAATGAAGGCGGCGGCGCGCGCCGCGGGAGATCCTCCGTCCATGGCCCTGATCGAGACCAACGACCTCTGGAAGACCTACACGATGGGCGATGAAGAGATTCATGCCCTGCGCGGGGTCACCATCCAGATCGACAAGGGCGAATACGTCGCCATCATGGGCCCGTCGGGCTCGGGCAAGTCCACCCTGATGAACCTCATCGGCTGCCTCGACACCCCGTCGAAGGGCACCTACCTGCTCAACGGCAACCAGGTCGGCGCCATGAACGACAACGAGCTGGCGCGGATCAGGAACGAGGAAATCGGGTTCGTCTTCCAGACCTTCAATCTGCTGCCGCGGGCCACCGCCCTGCACAACGTCGAGCTGCCGCTGGTCTACGCCGGGATCTCGTCGAAAGAGCGGCTCGAGCGGGCCCGCGGGGCGCTCGAGAAGGTCGAGCTCGGCTCCCGCATGAACCACAAGCCCAACGAGCTGTCGGGCGGCCAGCGCCAGCGCGTGGCGATTGCCCGGGCGCTCGTGAACAACCCGTCGATCCTGCTCGCCGACGAGCCCACCGGCAACCTCGACTCGAAGACCGGCGTGGAGATCATGGCGCTGTTCGCGCGTCTGCACGAGGCCGGCAACACCATCGTGCTGGTGACGCACGAGGCCGACGTGGCCTCCTACGCGCATCGCCAGATCCTGATTCGCGACGGCAAGGTCGAAAAGGACGTCCGCCAGGCGCCGGTCAGTCACGACCAGGCACCAGCCGGACAGATGTCGTGAAGCCGTCTGACTAGATCGCGGCCACGTGCCCGGGCGTCACTTCGACCAGCGGCGCGTCATGGTCGACCTGGGTGGGGTCGAGATCGATGCGCTGACGCGGCGCGTCGGGATCGGTCACCGGAATCGCCGACAGCAGCGCCCGCGTGTAGGGATGCGTCGGGTTGGCGAAGATGGCTTCGGTCTCGCCCATCTCGACGATCCGGCCGAGATACATGACGGCGACGCGCCGGCAGATGTGGCGCACCAGCCGCAGATCGTGCGCGATGAAGAGATAGGTGAGCTGCAAGCGCTGCTGCAGGTCCATCAGCAGGTTCACGACCTGCGCCTGGATCGAGACGTCCAGCGCCGAGACCGGCTCGTCCGCGATGATGAACTTCGGCTCGAGGGCGAGCGCCCGCGCCAGCCCGATGCGCTGCCGCTGGCCGCCGCTGAACTCGTGCGGATAGCGATCGAGGTGGGCCGGGTCGAGGCCGACCAGCCGGAAGAGTTCGGCCACCCGCGCCGCGCCGCTCGCTCTTCGAGCCGAGCTTGTGGATGATGAGCGGCTCTTCGACGATGTCGCGCGCCTTCATCCGCGGATTGAGCGACGAGTACGGATCCTGGAAGATCATCTGCATGTCGCGGCGGGCCGCCCGCATGCGCGACGACGAGAACGCGAGCACGTCCTCGCCGGCGAAGCGCACTTCGCCCGACGTCGGCTCGATGAGCCGCAGCATGCAGCGGCCGGTCGTGCTCTTGCCGCTGCCGGATTCGCCGACCAGGCCGAACGTCTCGCCCTCGTCGATCGTGAAGCTGACCTCGTCCACGGCCTTCACGACCGTGCCCTTCTGGAACAGGCCGCCGCCGCGCGTGAAGTGCTTCGTGAGGCCGCGCACCTCGACCAGCGGCGCGCTCATCGCGCGGCTCCCGTGCCGGCCGGCGCATGCAGCAGACAGCGCGCGCGGTGGTCGAGTGCGACCTGCACGTCGGGCGGCACGCCGCGATCGCACTCGGGCATGCGGCTGACGCAGCGCGGGGCGAACGAGCAGCCGGGCGGCAAGTGGCCGAGGTTCGGCACCACGCCGTCGATCGCCACGAGGCGCTCGCCGGTGCGGCCATGGGGAATCGAGGCCAGCAGGCCCTTCGTGTAGGGGTGGGCCGGTGAGCGGAAGATGTCGCGCACGGGCCCTTCTTCGACGATCCGGCCGGCGTACATCACCGCCACCCGGTCCGCGACTTCGGCGATGACGCCGAGGTCGTGCGTGATGAGCAGCAGCGACAGGTCGAAGGTGCGCTTCATCTCGCGCAGCAGGTCGAGGATCTGCGCCTGCACGGTGACGTCGAGCGCGGTCGTCGGCTCGTCGGCGATGACCAGCGGCGGCTTGCAGGCCAGCGCCACCGCCATCATCACGCGCTGCCGCATGCCGCCCGAGAGCTGGTGCGGGTAGTCGTCGACGCGCTTCTCGGGGTCGACGATCTTCACCGCGCGCAGCAGCTCGATGGCGCGGTCGCGGGCCTCGCGCGTCGAGGCCAGCCCGTGCACGACCAGCGCCTCGCCGATCTGCTCGCCGACGCGCATCACCGGGTTGAGCGCCGCCATCGGCTCCTGGAACACCAGCCCGATGCCGGCGCCGCGCACCGCGCACATCTCTTTCTCGGAGAGCGCCAGCAGGTCGCGGCCCTGGAAGATCACCTGGCCGCCGGTGATCCGGCCGGGCGGCTGCACCAGCCGCAGCAGTCGAGAACGCCGTCACCGACTTGCCGCTGCCGGATTCGCCGACCAGGCCGAGCGTCTCGCCCTTGCGGATGTCGAACGAGACGTCGTTCACCGCGACCAGTGGCGGTCGCGCCCACGTCGAACACCGTGGTCAGGTTCCTGACCGAGAGCAGCGTCTCTCCGGGCCCCGAGCCCCCGGCCCCGAGGCCCGCCTCAGTCAACCGCGACCTCGCGGAACTCGCCGAACACGCTCCGCATCGTATCCGCAATCTCGCCCACCGTGGCGCCGGCCTCGACCGCGGCGATGATCGGCGGCACCAGGTTGTCGCGGCCGCGCGCCGCCGCGGCCACCGCGTCGAGCGTGCTCCGCCACTGCGCGCCGTCCCGCCGGCTCCGCAGCGCCTGTGTCTTCGCGATCTGGCGGCGTTCGACGTCGGGGTCGAGCGCGAAGACCTCCACCGTGGGCCGATCGTCGGTGGCAAAGCGGTTGACGCCGACGACCACCGCGGTCGCCGGCGTCGACCGCCTGCTGCGCCCGGTAGGCCGACTCCTGGATCTGGCGCTGGATGTAGCCGGCTTTCGATCGCCGCAAGCGTGCCGCCGATGGCCTCGATCCGGCCCATCAGCTCGACGGCGCCGGCTTCGATCTCGTTCGTGAGCCGCTCGATGTGCCACGACCCGCCGAACGGATCGACCGTGTTGGCCACGCCCGACTCGTGCGCGATGATCTGCTGCGTGCGCAGGGCGATGCGCGCCGAATCTTCGGTGGGCAGCGCCAGCGCCTCGTCGCGGCCGTTGGTGTGCAGCGACTGCGTGCCGCCGAGCACCGCCGCCATCGCCTGCACCGCCACGCGCACGATGTTGTTGTCGGGCTGCTGCGCGGTCAGCGTGCTGCCCGCCGTCTGCGTGTGGAAGCGCAGCTGCTGCGCCCGCGGGTTGGTGGCGCCGAAGCGCTCGCGCATGATCCGCGCCCACAGCCGCCGCGCGGCGCGGAACTTGGCGACCTCTTCGAGGAAGTCGTTGTGGGCGTTGAAGAAGAACGACAGCCGCTGGCCGAACGAGTTGACGTCGAGCCCGGCGTCGACCGCCGCCTGCACGTAGGCGATCGCGTTGGCGAAGGTGAAGGCCACCTCCTGCACCGCCGTCGAGCCGGCCTCGCGGATGTGGTAGCCGCTGATCGAGATCGTGTTCCACTGCGGCACCTCGCGCTCGCAGTAGGCGAAGATGTCGGTCACGATGCGCAGCGACGCTGCGGGCGGGTAGATGTAGGTGCCGCGGGCGATGTATTCCTTGAGGATGTCGTTCTGCACCGTGCCCGACAGCGCGCTGCGGCGCGACGCCCTGCCGCCTGGCCACGGCGACGTAGAGCGCCAGCAGGATGATCGCCGTGGCGTTGATGGTCATCGAGGTCGACACCGAGTCGAGCGGGATGCCGTCGAACAGCGCGGCCATGTCGTCGAGCGAGTCGATCGCCACGCCGACCTTGCCGACCTCGCCGGCCGCCAGCGGGTGGTCGGAGTCGTAGCCGATCTGGGTGGGCAGGTCGAAGGCGACGCTGAGGCCGCTGACGCCCTGCGACAGCAGGTAGCGGTAGCGGGCGTTCGATTCCTCGGCGGTGCCGAAGCCGGCGTACTGCCGCATCGTCCAGAGCCGGCCGCGGTACATCGTGGGCTGGATGCCGCGGGTGAAGGGGAACTCGCCCGGGAACCCGAGGTCCCGAGCGTCGTCCCAGCCGCCCAGGTCGTCCGGACCGGCGTGGAAGCGCGTGATGTCTCCAGCCATGTCCCCGCATTGTAGTCAGCCGCGACGGGAGGCGCTCGGACGAGCCGGGGTGCATGGGATTGCACGGCGCTGCGCATCCTCGTAGAATTGACGCCGGTTGTCGCGCCGGTGCCCAGCCTGCCGCATCCAGAAAGTCCCGTGCTCGTCCGCGAGGAGGGAAGTCCATGGATGACGTTCAGAACCGCTTCGCCCGGGAGCTCGCCGACGCCGTCGCGGCCGCCGTCGCGCAGAGCGCCGATGTGGAGCGCTGCCGCGAGCGCGCGCAGGCCGCCGGCTTTCACCTGCACCTGACGCTCGATGCCACGGTTGGCTTTGCGACGCTGGCCGGCCACGAAGGGGCCGAACCAGCCACCGAATCCGTCGTGGTCTCCGCCGAACTGCCGGTGTTCGAAGTCAGCGCCAACGACCGCCGCTTTCTCAGGTCGCTGCGCATCGCCGCCGACGAAGTGAACGTCGAAGAGACGAACTGACGCCGGGCGGCGCGGGCTACTTCGCGGCCGCTGGCCTGATTGGCCACGGCTTCAGCGGCTTTCCTGGCGGCCGCCTCGTCGAGATAGCGGCTGCTCACCTTCTTCAGATCGGCGTCGAGTTCGTAGACCAGCGGCATCCCGGTCGGGATGTTCAGCTCGACGATGTCGTCGTCGCTGATGCCGTCCAGGTACTTCACGAGCGCGCGCAGGCTGTTGCCGTGGGCGGCGATCACCACGCGGTTGCCGTTGCGGATGGCCGGGGCGATCGTCTCGTGCCAGTACGGCAGGAAGCGCTCGACCGTGTCTTTCAGGCATTCGGTCAGCGGCAGGTCCGCCGGGGCGAGGCCGGCGTAGCGCGCGGTCGCGGCCCGGGTACTGCGGATCGTCCACGGTGAGCGGCGGCGGCGGGATGTCGTAGCTGCGGCGCCAGATCTTCACCTGCGCCTCGCCGTGCTTGGCCGCGGTCTCGGCCTTGTTCAGGCCCTGCAGCGCGCCGTAGTGGCGCTCGTTGAGGCGCCACGAGCGTTCGACCGGCAGCCACAGCAGATCCATCTCGTCCTGCACGATCCACAGCGTGCGGATGGCGCGCTTCAGCACCGACGTGAACGCGAGGTCGAAGGTGAAGCCGCGTGCTGTCAGCAACTGGCCGGCCGCCTGCGCTTCGGCCACGCCCTTCTCAGTCAGATCGACGTCGACCCAGCCGGTGAAGCGGTTCTCCTGGTTCCAGGTCGATTCGCCGTGACGGAGCAGCACCAGCGTGTGCATGGCTAGCTCAGTTGGGCGATCGCCGCCCGGCCCGCATAGTGGGCGTCGTCGCCGAGCGCCTCCTCGATGCGGAGCAGCTGGTTGTACTTGGCGACGCGGTCGCTGCGCGACGCCGAGCCGGTCTTGATCTGGCCGGCCGAGGTGCCCACGGCGAGGTCGGCGATGGTCGAGTCTTCGGTTTCGCCCGAGCGGTGCGAGATGACGCTGCGGTAGCCGGCCGCCGAGGCCATGGCAATGGCGTCGAGCGTCTCGGTGACGGTGCCGATCTGATTGAGCTTCACGAGCAGGGCGTTGGCGACGCCTTCCGCGATGCCGCGCGCCAGGATCTCGGGGTTGGTGACGAACACGTCGTCGCCGACCAGCTGCACCTTCTTCCCGAGCGCGTCGGTCAGCAGCTTCCAGCCGCGCCAGTCGCCTTCGGCGCAGCCGTCCTCGATCGAGAGGATCGGGTATTGGCGGCACCAGTCCTCGTAGAGCGCCACCATGCCTTCGGAATCGCGGCCGGGTTCGCCCGACTTGTGGAACTCGTAGGTGCCGCCAGCGTTGCCGAACTCGCTGGCCGCGCAGTCGAGGGCGATGTAGACGTCGCCGCCGGCGCTGAAGCCGGCCTTGCCGATGGCTTCCATCACGACGTCGAGCGCGTCCTGGTTGCTCTTCAGGTTCGGCGCGAAGCCGCCCTCGTCGCCGACGCCGGTGGCCAGTCCCCGGCCCTTCAGGATCGAGCGCAGCGCGTGGAAGATCTCGGCGCCGGCGCGCAGCGCTTCGCTTGAAGGACGGAAAGCCGACCGGCATCACCATGAACTCCTGGAAGTCCACGTTGGTGTCGGCGTGCGCGCCGCCGTTCAGGATGTTCATCATCGGCACCGGCAGGCGGTAGCCGCCCGTGGCGCCCGCTTCGGCGGCGATGTGCGCGTAGAGCGGCAGGCTGCGATCTTCGGCGCCGGCCTTGAGCGCCGCCATCGACACGCCGAGCAGCGCGTTGGCGCCGAGCCGGCCCTTGGTGGGCGTGCCGTCGAGCGCGATCATCGCGTCGTCGAGCGCGCGCTGCGTCCAGTCGCGGTTGACGAGCGCCTGCGCGATCTCGCCGTTCACGTGACCGACGGCCTTGGTGACGCCCTTGCCGAGATAGCGCGCCTTGTCGCCGTCGCGCAGTTCGAGCGCTTCGCGTTCGCCGGTGGAGGCGCCCGAGGGCACCGCGGCCCGTCCGCGGGTGCCGCTGGCGAGCAGCACGTCCACTTCCACGGTCGGATTGCCGCGCGAGTCGAGGATCTCCCGCCCGCGAATGTCCACGATGTGCACGATGACGCTCCTGGCGCGGCTCATGGCCCGTCGCCGCTCTGAAACCGACGGGCGATTATCGCCTGAAATGAGCGGCCGTGATGGTCCGCATCCGCGCCGCTCCGCAGGTCGCATGCAACCCTGCGAGACGCTGCGCAGGGCCGCGGCGGCAAGATGCGTTCACGGACGGTCGGCGCGCGATTCGCGGCCCAGCGCGTCGGCATCAATCGGCTCGACGCGGGCCTCTTCGTCCACCGTGACGACGACGATGCCGCGCTCGGTCACCGTGTGGCGGGCGCGATCGGCGGCTTCGTCGTAGCCGATGACGGCGCCGCGCGGCACCAGCACGTCGCGGTCGATGATGGCGTTCCGGATGCGGGCGTGACGCCCGACCTGCACGCCCGGCATCAGGATCGAGTTCTCGACCGACGCGAAGCTGTGCACGCGGACGTTCGGGCACAGGATGCTGCCCTGCACGCGGCTGCCCGAGACGATGCAGCCGGGCGAGATCACCGAGTCGAGCGCCGCCCCCATGCGGCCCTCGTCGGCGAACACGAACTTGGCCGGCGGCGCCTGCGGCTGGTGGGTGCGCAGCGGCCACTCCGGGTCGTAGAGGTTGAACTCCGGGTTGACGCCGCACAGATCCATGTTCGCCTCGTAGTAGGCGTCGAGGGTGCCGATGTCACGCCAGTACTTCGCGCCCTTCTTGTTCTCGTCGTAGAAGGCGTAGGCGAAGACGTTGCCCGTCGCGATCAGCGCCGGCAGGATGTCCTTGCCGAAGTCGTGGTGGCTGTCGGGATCGGCGGCATCGATGTTCGAGGGCCCGCTTGAGCACGTCCATGTTGAAGACGTAGATGCCCATCGACGCCAGCGCCAGGTGCGGCTGGCCGGGCATCGACGGCGGCACTGCCGGCTTCTCGCGGAACCCGACCACCTTCGAGTGCGCATCGACTTCGACGATGCCGAAGCGGCGGCCCTCTTCGAGCGGCACCTCGATGGTGGCCAGCGTCACGTCGGCGCCGGCGTCGGTGTGCGCGCGCAGCATCTTGCCGTAGTCCATCTTGTAGACGTGGTCGCCGGCCAGCACCACGACGTGACGCGCCGGCTCGCGCTCGATGGAGTACATGTTCTGGTAGACCGCGTCGGCCGTCCCCAGATACCAGTGTTCGCCGACCCGCTTCTGGGGCGGCAGGATCTCGATGAACTCGTCCAGTTCCTCCGAGACGATGTTCCATCCCATGCGGATGTGGCGGCTGAGCGACAGCGATTTGTACTGCGTGGCGATGAAGATCCGGCGCAGTCCGGAATTCACCGAATTCGAGAGGACGAAGTCGATGATCCGGTAGGGGCCGCCGAAGTAGACCGCTGGCTTGGCACGCTCGCGGGTCAGGGGCGCCAGGCGTTCCCCGGCGCCGCCTGCGAGCACAATCACGAGCGCGTCGTCCCGAACCATGGCGGCCTCCCGGGCCGCAGCTGCGGCCCCGGCTGCAATCTATCACGTGGTCTGGCCGCTGAGACGGCCGCAAGTCGTTAGAAAGAAGCCAGTTAGGAGCGTTGACAGAGGGCAATCGTGCCCATATGATTGGGGACTGTTCCACTTTCTGGCCTTTCTACCGGAGACATTCATGAAGTCCACGTTCCGCGGATTCGCCCTGACGATGGCCGCCGTCCTCGTCGCGACCCTTCCGATGACCGCGCTCGCCCAGAAGGACGACAAAAAGCGCTCGAAGCAGGAGAAGGAAGAGATCGAGACCGTCGTCAAGATGACCGACGCGGCGATGGCCGGACAGCCCGCGCCGTCGGACGTCCAGATGAAGATCGCGCCGGTCTTCCTGAAGTCGCAGGAGGCGCGCAACTTCGTGCCCTTCTCGATTGAACTCACGGGCCTGCCGCAGAAAGACGCCGTGCTCTATATCCGCGTCGTCGACCCGACGGCGAAGGTCGACCCCAAGAAGAAGGTCGAGTATCCGTGGGACGACGTGCACTTCGTGCCGGCCGCGCAGCTGGGCGGCACGCCCGCGCGCCTCAACCGCGTGTTCATGGCCAAGCCCGGCACCTACGACGTCTACATCATGGCCAAGGAACGCCTGGCCGAAAAGGCGCCGAAGAACACCGTGGTCAAGGCCGGCCTGCTCAAGACCAGCGTGACCGTGCCCGACCTCGCCACCGAGTTCACCACCAGCTCGATTCTCGTGGCCGACAAGGTCAACATCCTCACCGCGCCCCTCACGATGGACGAGGCGCGTGAGCGTCCGTTCGCGTTCGGCACGCAGGAACTCGAGCCGGCCGCCGACATGGACTTCACGAAGGCCGAGGAGCTCTCGATCTTCTTCCAGGTCTACAACCCCGGCCTGAACGCCGCCGGCAAGCCCGACCTGATGCTCGAATACAGCTTCCTGCGCAAGGAAGGCGGGGAAGAGAAGTTCTTCAACAAGACCAACCCGCAGGCCGTCAACGAGAGCAACCTGCCGCCGCAGTTCGACCCGGCCAAGTTCCCGGTGCCCGGGGGCATCACGGTGCCGCTCAAGAGCTTCGGCGAGGGCGAATACCGCCTCGAGATCAAGATCACCGACAAGACGTCGAACAAGGTGCTGACCGCAGAACGTCAAGTTCAACGTCAAGGCGTAGCAAGTCGTTCGGCTCGACGTGCCCGCTTCGCGTGCGCCGCGAAGCGGGCGCGGCATCAAAGAGACGGAGCTCCCCATGATCGCGTCCCGCGTCTGGCTCCTTTCGGCGACCGCCGTCACGCTGGCCCTGCCGGCGACGTCCGCGCACGCGCAGGCTCCCGTCTCCGACTCCCGACCGGTTGTGCGTCTGGCCACGACCTCGGTCGGCTCGATCTACGGCGCCGTCATCGACGAGGCCGGCGCACCGGTGGCCGGTGCCGTCGTCTCGGCGCTCGGCAGCGCCACCGCCTTCGCCGTCACCGACAGAGCCGGTCAGTACCGTCTCACCGATCTGCCCGTGGGGCCGTATGTGGTGCGCGCGCATCGCGACGGCTTTGCCGGCGTCCGCAGCACCCTGGTCAACGTGCGCCCGGCCGCCAAGGCGCCCTCATCCTTCACCCTGCGCCGGGTCGATGAATCCCCGGCCGTGCTCGCCGCTGGCGTCGGCCTGCCCGCCGACACCGCTGCGGCGCCCCGCGACGAAAGCCCGCTCGCCTGGCGTCTGCGCCGTCTCACCCGGAGCGTCCTCAAGGACAACTCCGTGGAGGCCGTGGATCTGGACCCGGTGGAAGCGGAGTGGTTTGCGACTCAAGCGCCTGGTTTCTTCGCGCGCGCCTTCGACGCCTCGGCCCGTTTTGCCTCGGACGTCATCAGCGATGGCCCGGTCTACGGCCAGGTCAACCTGCTCACCGCGACCCCCTACGACGATGCCGGTGAGATGGTGGCCTTCGGCCGGCCAACCGGCGTGGCGTTCTTCGCGGTGGGCGCGCCGGTGGGGGAACACGGCGACTGGTCGGCCCGCGCGGCGATGAACAGCGGCGACGTGACGTCGTGGACCATGGCCGGCGACTACGCGTCGCGGGCGACCTCGCAGCATCAGCTCACGCTCGGCATGACCTACAGCCTGCAGGCGTATCGCGGCGGAAACTTCGCGGCGCTGCAGGCCGTGCCCGATGGTCACCGGAAGGTCGCCGCCGTGTCCGCCTCACACGAGTTCGCGCTGGCGCCGCGGTGGCGCTTCGGCTACGGCGCGCGCTACGAGCACTACGACTACCTGCGCGGCTACGGCCAGCTGAGCCCGATGGCGCGTCTCACGTTTTCGCCGTCCGCGAACCTGCACGTGCACGCCAAGGCGTCGCTTCAGCAGGTGGCGCCGGGCGCCGAGGAATTCGTGCCGCCGGCCAACGCGCAGTGGGTGCCCCCGCAGCGCACCTTCGCGCCCCTGGGGGCCAACCGCTTCGACACCGAACGCGTGCGCCAGGTCGAAGTGGGCGCCGTCCGCGAGTTCAGCGCGGTGACGGTCTCGGTGCGCGCCTTCAGGCAGGCCGTGCAGAACCAGCTCGTGACCGTGTTCGGCGCCGCCGACCCGGAGCGCCTCATCGCGGCCGGCGGACACTACGGCGTGGCCTCGGCGGGCGACGCGTCGCTGCGCGGCTGGGCCGTCGGCGTCGTGCACGAGCTCGCCCCGCACGTGAAGGGGCGAGTCGACTACACGTTCGTCTCGGCCGAATGGACGCCGTCCACCGGCGCCGACCGCCGTGCGCTGCGCACCTTCGCGCCGCAGGCGATGCGCGAGCCAACCGAGCAGGTGCACGACGTCTCCGCGGGGCTCGACGCGGAGGTGCCGCAGACCGCGACCCGCTTCGTGTTCCTCTACAAGGTGAACTCGGGGTTCGCGGGCTCGCCGGCCGGGCTCCAGACCGCCAACGGGCGCTTCGACATGCAGTTGCGTCAGGGCTTGCCGTTCATGGGCGGGATCGGCGATTGGGAGATGCTGCTCGGCGTGCGCAGCCTGTTCCGTCCGACGCTCGACGATCGCTCGATCTACGACGAACTCCTCGTCGTCCGCGCTCCCAAGCGGCTCATCGGCGGCCTTCAGGTCCGGTTCTGATCCCGGCGTTTCCCCGCGAGCGCCGAGCCGCGCCTTCCGGTTTTTGGAACCCGGGTTCAAGCCCTTGGACCCGGCCCGTCCCTGCTCCGATGTTCGTCGAGTAAGCTATTGAGCTGAAACGACTTATTATCGGTTCGGCTTTCCGGATCGTGGTATGTCGTTTGCAGCGTTTGCGCCCGTCGGACTGCGACTGATGCCCTCCATTCACGAATCTGCGCAGACCACGTCCGGGCCCGGCTGGCCCGGCTGGTCGAGCACGACGTTGCCCGTCGTCGTGGCGACCGTCCTGCTGCTGCTCGGACTGGTGAACATCGTGCAGCGCGCGACCCAGGACGACGTCGAAGACGGCGTGCTCTGGGTGCAGCGCTCGACCGGCGTGGTCGCCGCGGAGGTCGATGCCAGGTCGCCCGCCGGGCGCGCCGGAGTTCGCCCCGGCGACGTGCTGCTGGCCATCGACGGACAGAGCATCGAAGCCCGCGAAGACGTGCACGCCCTGCAGCAGTCGGCGCGCCGCGGCGCCCGCCATGTCTATACGTTGCTGGTGCTCGGCGATCGGCGTGTCGCGCAGGTCACGCTGCAACCGATCCCCCGCGGCGTCGGCGGGCTCTACTACGGGCTCGCAGCGGTGGGCATCTTCTCGCTGCTCGTGGGCGCCACCGTGCGTACGCGTCGGCCTCACGACCAGGCCACCCTCCACTTCTTCTGGCTGTCGGTCGCCTTCTACGGCGTCTTCACGTTTTCGTTCTCCGGCCGCCTCGATCGCGTGGACTGGGTCTTCTACTGGGCCGACCAGATCGCCACGCTGCTCCTGCCGCCGCTCTTCGTGCACTTCGCGCTGGTCTTCCCCGAGCGGCCCCGGCTGCCGCTGCTGGCGGCGCTGGCGAACCATCGCCGCGCCTGGCTCTACGCCCTGCCGGTCGTGCTCGGCCTGCTGCGGGCCGGGGCCTTGCTCAGGGCCTCGGTGGATCCGGCGGGCCTCATCGGCACCATTGCCGTGCTCGACCGCCTGGAGCCGCTCTACGTCAGCGCCTACCTGCTCTGCGGCCTCTGCATCTTCGGTCTGGCGCTCGCCAACGCGCGCTCGACCACGGCGCTCCGCCAACTGCGCTGGATCGTCTGGGGCGCGGCGATCGGCTCCGGCCCGTTCCTGCTCGCCTACGCCGTGCCTTTCGCCTTCGGCGCCACGCCGTCGCTGGCGATGCAGCTCACCGCCATCCCGCTCGGCCTGGTGCCGCTGGCATTCGCCTCGGCCATCGTCCGCTACCGGCTGATGGACGTCGAGGTCATCCTCAAGCGCCTGCTCGTCTACACCGCCGCCGTCAGCGCCATCGCCGCCATCTACATGGTGATCCTCGGCACCACCGATCTCTACTTCGTGTCGTCCGAAGACGACCACCGATGGGTGATCGCCGCGCTCGCCACCCTGGTGGTGCTGCAGATGGCGCGGCCCGTGAAAGACGCGGTGCAGAGCGGCATCGATCGCGTGTTCTATCGCGATCGCTACGACTACCGAAGGGCGCTGGTCGGCTTCGCCCGCGAGCTCAACTCCGACCTCGATCTCGACCGCCTGGCCGAGCGTCTGCTGTCGCGCGTGCGCGACACGCTGGTCATCGACCGGCTGTGCCTGATGTCGGCGACCGGCTTCGGCACCTTCGAATCGATCCGCCACGACGGCTTCGACGAGAGCCCGCCGATCGTACCGCGCGGCTCGGCCGTGGCGGCCCGCCTCAGCCAGGGGCATGTGGTCCGCTTCGACGATCCGATGGCGGCGGCGCGCTTCCCGGCCGAGGAAGTGGAACACTGGCGCGACGCCGGCATCTTCTATTTCGTGCCGTGCGTATCGAAGGGGTCGTCGATTGCGGTGCTGGCGCTCGGCCGCCGCGAGAACGGCGAGCCGATGACCTCCGACGACGTGGCGCTGCTCACGGCGATGGCGGGGCAGGTGGCGACGGCGGTCGAGAACGCCAGGCTCTATCGCGAGCTGCACCTGAAGGCCGCCGAGTTCGACCGCCTGCGGGTGTTCAACGAGCACATCCTCGAGTCGCTCGACGACGGCCTGCTGGTGGTGGGCGGCGACGGCGCCGTGGTGCGCTGGAACCACGCCCTCGAGCGCATCTACGGTCTGCGCCGCGGCGAGGCCGTGGGCCGCCCGCTCGCCGCGCTGTTCGACGACGACGTGGTGGCGGCCGTGGCCGCGGCGCGGGCGATGTCAGCCAACGGCGGCACCGAATACCGCGTGCCGCTCCATCCGCGTGGCGGCCGTCAGACCGGCCGCCTCCTCGTGAACATCACCACCGTGCCGCTGCTGCCGATGCCGGGGCGCGACTGGGCCGGCACCATCGTCATGTTCGAAGACGTCACCGCCAGCGCGCGGCTCGAAGAGCAGCTGCGCGTCTCCGAACGCATGGCCTCGCTGGGCCTGCTGGCGGCCGGTGTCGCCCACGAAGTCAACACGCCGCTGACCGGCATCTCGAGCTACACGCAGATGCTGCTGGAGCAGGCCGACCCCGCCGACCCGCGCACGCAGATACTCGAGAAGATCGAAAAGCAGACCTTCCGCGCCGCCCGTATCGTGAACGGGCTGCTGAACCTGTCGCGGCCGGCCGACGCCGAAGACAGCGAACGCACGCGTGGTCGATCTCAACGCCGTGGCCACTGACGTCCTGGCGCTGCTCGAGCATCAGTTCGACAAGGGCCGCGTGCGCGTGCGCCGCGAGCTGTCGGCCACGCCGGTGCTGGTGGTCGGCTTCGAGTTCAAGCTGCAGCAGGTGTTCCTCAACCTGTTCCTGAATGCGCGTGACGCGATGCCGAGCGGCGGCTGGCTCACGATTGCCACCCGCGTCGAAGGCGACCGCGCGATTGCCGACGTGCGCGACACCGGCGCGGGCGTGGCGCCCGAACACCTCGCCCGCATCTACGATCCGTTCTTCACCACCAAGGGCATCGGGCAGGGCACCGGCCTCGGCCTGTCGATTTCCTACGGCATCGTGCAGGAGCACGCCGGCTCCATCCAGTGCGAGAGCGCGGTGGGTCAGGGCACACGCTTCATGCTGTCGTTCGCGGCGGCCACATCCGAGTCCAGCCAGGTCCTGCGCCAGGGAGCCAGCCAGTAGCCCGGGAGGGCGGCATCGCCATGCGACGTCAAGGCACGATTCTCGTCATCGACGACGAAGAGATCATGCGGGAGATCCTCGAGACGCTGCTGACGCGCGAGGGCTACCGCGTGCGCCTCGCGGCGTCCGGCCCCGACGGGCTGGAGGTGGTGCGCTCGACGCCGCTCGACGCCGTGATCGTCGACGTCATGATGCCCGGCATGGACGGGCTCCAGGTGCTCGACGCCATCCGCGACTTCGACGACGAGCTGCCGGTGCTGATGATCACCGCCTTCGCGTCGATGGAAACCGCCGTCACCGCCATGAAGAAGGGCGCTTTCGACTACATCACCAAGCCCTTCAAGAACGACGAAGTGCTGGTCGTGCTGAACAACGCCGTCGAGCGGCGGCGGCTGGTGGCCGAGAACGTCACGCTCAAGCAGAACCTGCAGGCGCGCTATCACAAGTTCGCCAACATCATCGGCGGCAGCCCGCCGATGAAGCAGGTCTTCGACCTGATCATCCAGGCGGCGCCCAGCCGCTCCACCATCCTCATCACCGGCGAGAGCGGCACCGGCAAGGAACTGGTGGCCCGCGCCATCCACAGCAACTCGGCCCGCTCCGACAAGTCGTTCGTGACGGTCAACTCCGGCAACCTGCCGCCGGATCTGCTGGAGTCGACGCTCTTCGGCCACGTCAAGGGCGCCTTCACGGGCGCCGTCTATCCGAAGAAGGGCCTGTTCGACCTGGCCGACAAGGGCAGCATCTTCTTCGACGAGATCGGCAACATCTCCGGCGAGACCCAGGCCAAGCTGCTGCGCGTGATGCAGGAGCGCGAGTTCATGCGCCTGGGCGGCATGGAGACGATCAAGGTCGACGTGCGGATCATCGCCGCCACCAACGTCGACCTCAAGCAGGAGATGGAGGAGGGCCGGTTCCGCGAGGATCTGTTCTACCGCCTGCACGTCATCGCCATCCACCTGCCGCCGCTGCGTGAGCGCAAGACCGACATCCCGCTGCTGGTGCAGCACTTCCTGAAGAAGTATGCCGAAGAGAACGAGCGCCCGGTGCTCGAGGTGCTGCCGGCAGACGCTCGATCTGCTGATGGAGCACGACTGGCCGGGCAACGTGCGCGAGCTCGAGAACGTGATCGAGCGGGCCGTGGTGCTCACGCCCGGACGCACGCTCGGCCCCGACATGATCCCCGAGCACGTGCGCCGCGCGCCGCGCACGGTGGTGCCGCAGGTGGCGCTGCCGCCCGAGGGGATCTCGCTCAAGGACGTCACGGCGGCCTACGAACGGCAGTGGATCGAGTCGGCGCTCGAGGCGGCCGGCGGCGTCCAGAAGCGCGCCGCCGAGCTGCTGCACATCAAGCCGACGACGCTCAACGAGATGATCAAGCGCTACGACATCCGGCCGCGGCGCAAGAAGGCCGGCGCGCCTGACGTCGACGACCGGCTCGAGCCGGCGACGTCAGACGTCGACTGGCCGACCTGCGGGATGCTCGCTCTAGCGCTGCCGGCACGGCGCCGATGAGCCTGTCGTACTTCGCCAGGATCGCTTCCCAGCGGTACTCGCGCTTCACGTATTCCTTGCCGTTGCGTCCCATCGAGCGGCGCAGACGGTCGTCGGCCAGCAGCAGCTTGGCGGACTTCCACGAACTCGTCGCGGTCGTTGTACCAGAGGCCGGCGTTGCTCTTGCGGCAGTGCTCGACCAGCACGTCGCTGTGGCCGTTGACGAGCACCGGCGTGCCCACCGCCATCGCTTCGAGCGCCAGCAGCGACAGGCTTTCGAACGGTGATGGCACGACCACGATGGTGGCCGCTTCGAGCGCCTCGAGCCGTTCGCGTTCCGACAGCAGGCCCGCGAACTTCACCCACGGCACCTCGGGCAGCTGCATCAGCTTGACGCCCATCAGCACGAGATCGGCGTCGCCCGACTGCTCCTTGTAGCTCGTGAAGTATTCGAGCAGCTCTTCGCAGCCCTTGCCCGGATCGATGCGGCCGCCGTAGAGCAGGAACTGGCCATGCAGGCGGTGGCGCCGCTGGAAGCGGGCGCCGCGATGCAGCAGGTGGTCCGGCAGCGGCTCGTCGTCGCTGGTCGGCGCCGCCGCCGGTTCGTCGATGCCCATCGCGGCCGCGATCGGGGCCGCGCGCCGGCGATCGCCGCGCTCGTCGGTGGCGGCCGGGGCGCTGCCGCCTTCGACCCCCGGCAGCAGGTCCACGCCGCAGCCCACGACCTCTTCGGCCACGGCGTTGATCTCGAAGCGCGGTCTTCAGGAACTGCCGCTCGACCTCGGTGTTGTAGGCGACGGCCGCCGGCAGGCGGAACATCTCCTTGTAGATGCCGAGGTGGATCGCCGGCTCGTCGTGCGCGGTCGGCACCAGGATGCTGCGCGCCGGATCGATCTTGAGCCCGAGCACCGTCGGCGCATAGAGATAGGTGAAGAAGATCAGCGCGTCGTACGGCCTTGTGGTGCTTCGCCAGGTAGTCGCGCAGCGCCGGCGACCACGGGCCCTGCATCTCGAGCCACTTCAGCTCGTCTTCACGCGAGTGCGGGTGGTGGAAGATCCAGTCGGAATACTGGTTGAAGGCGGCGATGTCGCGCTGGGCCGCCACCGGGAAGCGGCGCACCGTCACGCCCTTGATGCGGTCGTTGCCTTCCGGGTACTCGTTCTTCCAGGTCACGTAGTCGCGGGCGCAGGTCGTCAGCACCTCCACGTCGTGCTTGGCCGGCGAGGCGCTCGGCGATCAGCCGGCAGTGGTACTCGGAGCCGCCGAGAATCTCGGCGCCGTAGCGTTGAACGACGAACGCAATCCTCACGATGTCACTCCATCTCGATGCGCGGCCGGCCCCGAGAGGCCGGCGAGTTGTCCGTGCAGCAGCCCGGTCAGGGCCTCGCGGATGCGGTCGTCGCCGAAATCGGCGAGACGCCGCCGCTGGCCCGCGATGACTTGTCGCGCGCAACGTGTCGTTGTAGGCGAGCTCGCCGAGCAGCTCGGCCGCCAGCTCCAGATCTTTGGGGTGGAAACACATGCCGGCGCCGCCGAGGGTGTCGGGCACGGCGGTCGAGCCGTAGGCCAGCACCGGCACGTCGGCGGCCATCGCCTCGAGCAGCGGCACGCAGAAGCCTTCGTGCTCCGAGAGCGAGATGTAGACGCTGGCGGTGCGGTAGTAGGCCGCCAGATCTTCGTCCGGCACCGGGCCCGTGAACCAGAACCGATCGGCCGGCATCTGGAACTCGGCGACCAGTGCGCGGATCATGTTGTAGTAGCGCGGCACGCCGTCGGTCTTGCCGACGAAGATGAAGCGGTAGTTCACGTCCACGTAGCGCTTGTACACCTCCGCCAGACGGATGTGGTCCTCGATCTTCTTGTTCGGCACGATGCGGCCGACGAAGAGGAAGTTCAGCGGGCCGTCGGTCAGCACCTTCTCGAGCGCGGGCCGGCGTGGCGCCTGCGTGATGCGCTCGACGTCGATGGCGATGGGGAAGACCCCGGTGCGATCGAAGCCCAGCGACTCGAGCTCGGCGCGGTTGTATTCCGAGTCGCCGAGGGCGGCGTCGGTGCGTCCGGCCAGCGTCGTCAGTTCCTGGCGGCCGAGCTGGGCCAGCCGGAAGATGCCGGCATGGTAGGGCGCGAAGAAGTGGGCCGGGGTGACGTTGTGATACTGCAGCACCCGGCCGTGCGGCAGCGTCGCGAACGCCTCGGTCATCGGCGACGGCAGCGCGTAGTGGAAGATCGTCAGGTCGCCGCGTGCGTGCCGCCGGGATCGGCGAACGGCCGGACGTCGTCCACCAGGTCGTCGTCGATGGTGAGCGCGAACAGGTCGGACTGATGGCCCATGGCGCGCAGCAGCCCGCGGACGCGGCGGGCCGAATCGCCGATGGCGTCGCCCTTGTGGGCCGCCGGCACCCACTGGTTGACGATCATCGGCGCGCCCCGGCGGCTCCGTCGGTCTCGGCCGGGCAGCCGGCTCTTCAGGCAGCGCCTGGAACGCCGCTGGCCGGACGGTGCGGATCTCCTCCATCCACTCCGCCTGCCGCACCTGATCCCAGAAGTCGAAGGCCACCGGCGGCGTCGGCCGCCGCGGCCGCGCCAGCGCCTCTTCGACGAAGCCGAGCAGCATGCCGCCGAAGTCCTTCGCGAGCAGGCGGTCGAGGGCGGCGTCCTGCTGGTCGAGCACCGACGCGCGCAGCGCGGCGTTCGACACCAGCGCGATCGAGGATGCCGGCAATCTCGATCGGATCCTTGCGGCCGTACAGCACGCCGCCGCCGTCCATCGTGGCCGGCACCGCCGTGGCCGCGTGGGCGACGCACCGGCACGCCCATGTGGAACGCCTCCATCAGCGGCACGCAGAAGCCCTCGTGCTCGCTGGCGCACAGGAACACGTCCGCGATCTCGTAGTAGGCGGCCAGCTCCTCGTTGCTCACGTGGCCGAGCATGTGCACGTCGGCGGCGCCGATGCGGGCCGATGAAGTCGTGGACCATCGCCAGGTAGCGCTCGAAGCCGCCGTGCGAGCCCACCAGCAGCAGGCGCGAGCGCGGGTTGAACCAGCGCTTGTAGGCGTGGAAGCGCGCGGATGACGTCTTCAATCCGCTTGTTGGGAATCATCCGGCCGACAAAGAGGATGTTCACCCAGTCGTCGTCGAAGGCGCCGGCCTGCATGAAGTTCGGCGGCCCGCTCAGGTGGCTGAAGTCCGGCACCACCGGCAGCACCGCCGTGTGCGCGAAGCCCGAGGGCTTCGAGCTCCGCGCGGTTGTACTCGGAATCGCCGAGGCCGAGTTCGCACGCGCGTTGGCGTAGGCGCCGAGCTCGCGACGTCCGAGGTAACACAGCTGCACCAGCAGCGGATGCACGTCGATGAAGAACTCGGGCGGCGTGATGTTGTGGTACACGAGCGCCATGCGGTCGGGCAGGGCGTAGGCCACGCGCGAGGCCCGCGAACCGATCGAGAAGTGGTGGATCAGCAGGTTGTCGGGATGGCTCGCCTCGGGCAGATCGCGATAGTCGACCGTGAGGTCCTCGAGCCGGCGATCGGCGGTTTCGACGAAGATCTCCGACTCGTAGCCGGCCGCCCGCAGCACCCGCTGGATGCCGAGCACCTCGTGTCCGATGGCATCGCCGTAGCCGAGCGTCGCCAGCACCTGATGAACGGCGGGACGGCACCTACGCCTCGCCCTTCCTCGCGGGACGGCCGCCGGGACGACGGCCGCGCCGCTGACGTCCGCGCTGCCCGCGCGGCGCCTGGGGCTCGCCCGACGGCGGTGCGGCGCCTCCGGATGGCCGCGGCGTCGCCGGCTGGCGTGCGCCGACGCCTGGCGCCGGTCTGGGCGGGCCGCTGCGTCCGGCTATCGCGGCCATCGCGGCTGCCATCGCGGCTGCGCTGGCGGCCGTCGTCGCGGCGCTGCGGCCGCCCCTGGGCGGGTCGGCGCTCCCGCGGACGGCGCCGACGGCGGAGCCGCTGCGGCCGGGCGCGGCGGCCGGGCGTCTCTGCTGTCTCTGCGTGTCTCTGGTGTCTCGGCTGTCTGCGTCCGGCGTGCGCACGGCCGTCGCCGGACTCTCGCTCGCATCGCGCGGGTCGCGCGGTCGGGGGTCGTGCGGTTCGCGTCCCAGCGCCGGACCCGAGGGCAGGCCCTGGAGCACCTCACGCGCCGGCGGCAGCGTCTTCTGGCGGCGGCCCCACCACCCGGGCAGCTCCGGAGCCGGCCGGCGGGCCATCTCGCCGGCGTCCTGCTTCGAGAGCCGCTCGAACATGTCGAGGTACTTCCGCTCGATGACCGGCCACGCGTAGTGGCGTGCGGAAATAGCGGCTGCCGTTCTGTCCGAGCGTGGAGGCGACGTGCGGCGTGCCATCGAGCACGCGCACGGCCTCGGCGAACTCTCCGTAGTTCTCGTAGTACAGGCCCGCCGTTGCTGCGCACGGCCTGTCCGCGCAGCACGTCGCACTTCCCGTTGGCGAGCACCGGCTTGCCGAGGGCCCACGCCTCGAGTGCCACCATCGAGAGGCTCTCGAAGTACGACGGCATGATCAGGAACTCGGCCGCGGCCAGCGCGTCGTACTTCTCTTCGTCGCTGACGAAGCCGAGGTGCCTGATCCGCGGGTGCTGGGGAATCGGCAGCACCGGTGTGCCGATGAGCACGAGCGTCAGGCCGCCGGGCGTAATCTCGGCATAGCGCTTCCAGAAATCGAAGAGCTCGACGCAGCCCTTGTTCTCGTCGATGCGGCCGATGTAGATCGCGGTGCGCTCCTGGATGCCCGTGCGCTGGCGGAAGCGGGCAGCGCTGACGGCGGCCGGCACTTCGGAGCCCACGCCGACCACCACGCCTGGCACCGCGTCGGTGCCGGCGACCGCCTGCAGCAGCGTGCGCTCCTCGGGCGAGTTGTACATGAACCCGCGCACGGCCCGCAGCAGCGGCGGGAAGATGCCGAGGCCGAGCGCTTCGTCGCGTTCCGCCGTCGGCACGAGAATCGCCTTGCCCGGCACGGCGCGCGCGCCGTGATACGCGTGGTAATAGCGGAAGCTGAAGAACAGGACGAAGTCGAACTCGGCCTGATGGTCGGCGACGTAGCGCACCAGCGCCGGACTGGTCGGACCTTCGGCGTCGAGCCACGCCAGTTCGTCGTTCACCGAGTGTCTGCGTGCCGAACACCCGCGCCGACCAGCTGCCGAACGTGTGCGGATCGCGCGGCTGTGACACCGGGAAGCGCCGCACCTTGACGGGGCCCGCCATTGCCTCTCCCGGCGGGAAGTCGTTGGCCCAGGTGATGTAGTCGCGCGCACACGTCGTGAGCACCTCGACACTGACGTGCCGGGCGAGATGCTCCGCGATGTAACGCGCATGGAGCTCGGCGCCGCCGTTGATCTCGGCGCCGTAGCGCTGGACGACGATCGCGATCTTCACGACGCCTGAGGTTCTGGGTCGGGCGCGTCGGTGGCGGCGGCCGCGCCGTTCGAGGTTTCTGGGGCGTCGTCGCCGCCGTCGTCACCGCCATCGATGCCGTCGGCGCCGTCGGCGCCATCCGCGTCAACGCCACCCTCGCCACCTGGTCCGCCCGGGCCGAGACCCATGCCGGGACCGCGACGTCCGCGCCGGCGTCGCCGCCGTCGCCGGCCTTCGCTCCCGGGTCCGCCGCTGTCGACCGCACCGGATCCGGCGCCCGCTCCGGGCACGCCGGCGGGCTCGACGCTGCCGGCCACCTGCACCGGCGGGTCGGGCCGGCGCTCACGCGGCGCCACCGCCTCGGGCCGGTACTGCACGACGCCCTCGAGGGCGCGCACGCGGCGTTCCGAGAAGTCGAGGCGGCTCGCCAGCGCCTCGACGCGCATCTTCAGGTTCTTGATCTCGATGCCGGCCCGCGTGGTCTCGAGCACGAGGTTGTGCAACACCTCGTAGTAGAGCGAGTTCCACGCCGCCCGGTCGATGCGCGCCTGCGCCATCGTGCGGGCGAAGTGCTTGTTGAGGTCGGCCTGCTGGTGCAGGGCGTGAACGATCGTGTTGGGGTTGAAGAACAGCTTCAGCAGCGGATTCAGCAGACGGCGCATCGTCCGCAGCAGG
Organism: uncultured Acidobacteriota bacterium; assembly: GCA_963779175.1. Lineage (GTDB taxonomy): Bacteria > Acidobacteriota > Vicinamibacteria > Vicinamibacterales > UBA2999 > CADEFD01. Next base: position 427,741 of record CAVZXA010000009.1, on the reverse strand, counting down.
CCGCGGTGCGTGTCATACAGGGTGCTGTCTTCGAACTCGTAGGGCGAGTCGATCGGCGGCAGCGTCGAATCTTCGGCCGGCCGGCTCTTGCGGAACTGCTCGAGCAGGTCCGAGCGCAGGTTCTTCGGATCGAGGAACTTCTCGAGGCGGACCGCCGCCAGTTCCCGGATCTGCTCTTCGGTGTAGTCGACACCGCGCTTGTCGCGGACCCGCCGGCGGATCTGCTCCATGATCTGCTCGACGTCGACCGAATCGGAACGCACGTGGAAATCGGACATGTGAAAAATCCTCAGGCCCTGGGTGCCGGCGTCGAGTGGCGCCGGCGGCTGGCGAACTCCGGCGCTTCCTTGATGCACGTGCCCAGGATGCCCATTGACTGGCCGAGCGCGCGCCTGCCGAGGCGCGGCGCGACGGCGGGCGACTCGCCCACCGAGGGAAAACCATTGGCGTCGGGGGTGAGCGTCTCCCAGTTCTGGAAGAGTCGTCCCCAGGGCGAATTCAACGCCTCGTGCATGTTGCGGTCGGCGTTGAGCGGATACCAGAAGCTGTCGTGGTAGAGCACGCTGGCGATATAGGCCCACGGCGCCAGCACGGTCTTGAGCGACCACTCGATCGGCTTGCGCAGCGGCCCCCAGTAGATCTGGTGCTGCATCCGCGAGGCGAAGGTCATCTCGCGGAACGGACCGTCGAAGTGCCAGTTCTCGCGCGGCGGCCTCGACGTCGCCGACGATCTCGATGTCGCGCGGGTCGCCGCAGCCGAGCCCGAGCTCGTGCGCCAGGCGGATGAACTTGATCGACAGCGGGTCCATGCCCATCAGCTTGGCGGCGACCGCGTCGATCGCCACCTGGTCGGCGCTGGCCAGGATGACGTTCTTCACGTGCGGCACCATGCACCGCGGCCCGGGGCCGTCGCCGGCGAAGGTGCCGTCCATCACGGCGAAGACGCCGCGGTGGATCTTCTTCTGGATCATCAGCAGGTCGACCAGCGTCTCGTGGATGACCGGATGGGTCCAGTGCCGGCTGCTCGTTGAGCAGCCCGCCGAACGCGTTCTTCATCGCGCCGGTCGTGGTGGTGAAGACGTGGGTCTTCACGGTCGGCAGGTGGATGATGTTCTCGCCGATGAAGCGGCGGGGAATCATGAAGCCGTCGGGATAGACCTCGTTGAGGCAGAGGAACTGCTTCGTGAGGTCGCCGACCGCGTCCCGGATGTTGATCCAGTCTTCGTCGCCTTCGTAGAGGTGGACGTTCTTCAGCCCGTGCGCCTCGACGACGTTGACCTGCTTGTTCTCGCGCTCGCCGAGGTGGGCGTCGATGACCACCGTGCGGTTGTGGCAGGCGTGCATCAGGTCGGGGCTGTAGCCGTCGGCCTGCATCGCCCGGATCACGCCGTCGAGCTGCCACGGCGTGGTCGAGCAGCCGGGGAAGAAGAAGTGCCAGGAGATGTTGATCTTGAGCCCGGTTTCGACGCTCTTTGGGCAGCACCTGCTGATAGCCGGCCAGGTTCATCAGCCGGTGGTAGTCGCTGATGACGGTGGCGGGCGAGGTGCGGAGGATGGCGACCGTGCTTTTGCTCATGGTCTGCGATCAGAGTCCCAAAGGCCGGTAGATGACCGCCGTGGTCACGAGGCCCCAGAGTCCGACGCAGATGAGCAGCGGTCGATCCGTGATCAGCAGCTCCGACGGGTTGCCCCCGCCGTCCCGCCGGTGCACCAGATACAGGTACCGCAGGATGCCGTAGATCGGGAAAGGTATGGTCAGCACCAGGTCGTGGGTGCCGAATCGCTCAATCGTGTCGGGACTGGTGCAATAGATGATGTACGCCATCAGCGTGGACGCTGTGACGACGCTGATCATCTGGTCGAGAAGGTACGGGTTGTATTCGTCGAGGATGCGCCGATGGCCGGCCGCGCCATCGGCCAGCAGGGTGATTTCGTGGCGCCGCTTGCTGAGCCCGAGGAAGAGGGCGAGCAGCACCGTGCAGACGAGCAGCCAGTCGCTGACGGGGACGGCGATGGCGGCGGCGCCGGCGTAGGTGCGCAGCACGAAGCCGATCGCAATCGACATCACGTCGATGATGACCAGGTGCTTCAACCAGCGGGAATAGAGGGCGAAGAGGCCGAGATACGCGGCGGACGCGGCGGCGAAATTCGGGCCGATCCAGACCGCCGCGCCGAGCGCGCCGGTGGTGAGGAGGCCCGCCCACAGGGCGGCGGTCCGCGGCGCCAGATCGCCGGCCGCGATCGGGCGCAGCCGTTTGATTGGATGCAGCCGATCCTGCTCGCGGTCGTACAGATCGTTGACGATGTAGACGACGCCCGACAAGGCGCAGAACACGACGAAACCCGCCAGCGCCATCGAGACGGCAGCGGGATCGAACAGTTTCAGACCGAACGGCAGGGCCGCGAGGACGAAGAGGTTCTTGGTCCACTGCTGCGGCCTGAGTGACGTAATCAGGCTGCGCAGCGTGGACCGATCTTTCGCTCTCGTTGCACCGGCCTCTCGCATCTGGAGATCCGGATAGGTTGGACGCGCCATGGAGCGCGACAGTGGCAGCGTTACGCCGCGAAGCTCTTGATGGCGTCGGCTTCCGACTCGTAGGTGTCGAACACCGTCAGCAGCTTCGTGATCGCCAGCAGATCCTCGATCCGCTTCGTCAGATTCAGCAGCTTCAGACTGCCGCCCTGCTTGCTGACCGTCGTGTGCGTCCGCACGACCTCGCCGAGGCCGGCGGAATCGATGTAGGGCACCCCTTCGAGATTGAGCACGATCTTCTTGCTGCCCGAAGCCAGCAGGTTGCTGATGGCCTGCCGCAGAAACTCGTCACCCTCACCAAGCGTCAACTTGCCCGTGAGATCCAGAATCGTGACGTCGCTGACCTTGCGTTCGGCGATTTCCATGCCGGTGATCCTCTCTGCCAACGTGCACCCGCGACCCGGGAGGGCGGCAGGGCAGTCCAAAAATGGTGAAGCCCCTGAACACAAAGCGTTTAGCTGTGTTCAGGGGCCCGAATGTTACCCACGAACCGTTGAGTGCGTCAACGAAAGAACTGTGCAAACAACGGCTCGGGACTCGAAACTACTCCGCCTCGCGACGCTGCTTCTTCCGGTTGCGCTTACGCGCCAGCGCCTGCTTGGCCCGGCGCTTGTCACCGGGCTTGAGGTAGAAGGAGTGCTTCTTGATGTCCTTGATGATGTCCTCTTGCTGGACCTTGCGCTTGAAACGGCGCAGAGCCGACTCGATGGACTCGCCTTCCTGGATCTTCACCTCGGCCATCTCGAATTCACCTCCTCCCTCTATGGCGTTCCCGGCAGCCGCCAGGGCTGACCGGGTGAATATGCTAGGCTATCACACGAATTTGCCCATAGATCCGGGCAAAACGGCCGCCTGCGCAGGATTGCGCACTTCTCTCGCAACCCACTGAAAACAGACCGGATGCAGGCATGAAGCTGCTCGTCGTCGGTGCCGGCGCCCGCGAACACGCCCTGGCGGCCACTCTCGAACGGGGAGGCGCGTCGGTCGTCTGCGCACCCGGCAACCCCGGAATTGCCCGCGAGGTCCGCATCCAGCCGCTCGAGGCCACCGACCCGGCCGCCGTGCTCGCATTGGCGGACGCGGAAGGCGTGGACCTCACCGTGATCGGACCCGAAGCACCGCTGGCCGCCGGCGTGGCCGACCATTTTCTGGCGGCGGGTCGCCCGATCTTCGGACCCACACGCGCGGCAGCGCAGGTCGAGACGAGCAAGGCGTTCGCCAAGGCCCTGATGGCGCGGCACGGCGTGCCCACCGCACAGGCGGTGGTGTGCGACTCGGCGGCTGAGGCGCTGGCGGCGCTGCGCCAGGGGACGCTGGGCTGGCCGGTGGTCGTGAAGGCCGACGGGCTCGCCGCGGGCAAGGGCGTCATCATCGCGGCCGATCTCGCCGAGGCCGAGGCGGCGGTGCACCTGGCCATGGTTGACCACGCCTTTGGCGACGCCGGCGCCCGGGTGGTGCTCGAAGAGTGCCTGGTGGGACCGGAACTGTCGTACTTCGTCATCGCGGCCGGCGACGACTACGTGGCGTGCGGCACGGCGCAGGACCACAAGCGCCTGCATGACGGCGACCAGGGACCGAACACCGGCGGGATGGGCGCGTTCTCTCCGAGTGTGCTCGTGGATGAGGCGCTGCGCGCGCGAATCGAGCGCGAGATCGTGCGGCCGGTGCTGGCCGGCATGGCGGCCGAAGGCACGCCGTTCACGGGCTTCCTCTACTGCGGCCTGATGCTCACTGCGGCCGGCCCCAAGGTGATCGAGTTCAACTGCCGCTTCGGCGATCCCGAAGCGCAGGTCGTGCTGCCGCTGCTCGACGAGCCGCTCGGGCCGCTGCTGGCGCGTGCCGCGGCCGGCGCGCCGCTGCCGGCCACGCTGCGCTTCAGCGGGGACGCGGCTGTCGGCGTCGTGCTCGCGTCGGGCGGCTATCCTGGCCCGCTCGATACCGGCCACGTCATCGCCGGGCTCGACCGCGTGCGTGCCGAGTGTCCGGACGTCGCCCTGCGCTTTGCCGGGGTGTCCGCCAGCAACGGCGCGCTGGTCACCAGCGGCGGACGCGTGCTGACGGTCGTCGGCCGCGCGCCGCAGTACGCGGACGCCATCGCCGCCGCCTACGACGCCGTGCGCCGCATTCATTTTCATGGCATGCAGTACCGCACCGACATCGGCGCTCGGTCGATCGCGGCCTCACGCCCGTGAAGTACGCCGTCGTCACCTTCGGGTGTCGCGTCAATCAGGCCGATTCGCTCGGCGTCGAAGCCGCGCTGACCGCGGCTGGCGCCACCACCGCGCCCAGTGACCAGGCCGACGTGGTGCTCGTGAACACCTGCTCGGTCACCGCCAGCGCCGATCAGGGCGCCCGCCAGACCATCCGCAGGATTCACCGCGAGAATCCCGCCGCGCGGATCGTCGTGACCGGCTGCTTCGCGTCGCGTGCGCCGGCCGACATCAGCGCCCTGGCGGGTGTGACCGCCATCGTGCCGAACTCGGCGAAGGCCACGCTCGCCTCGATGCTTCTGCCGCTGCTCGACATCACCCCGGGGAACGGCCCGTGCGGGCGTCCGCCCGGTCCCGGCCTGATGGGCCGCACGGCCTGGACGCTGCGCGCGCAGACCGGCTGCAACGAGGTCTGCAGCTACTGCATCATCCCGACGACGCGAGGCGCCAGTCGCAGTCGCGCGCTCGACGACATCCTCGGGGAACTGCGCGGCGTCGTGGCCTCGGGCTATAAAGAAGTCGCGCTCACCGGTGTGCACCTCGGGGCCTGGGGCCGCGACCTGCCCGCCGCGCCAGCACTCCTGGATCTGCTGGCCGCCATCGCCGCCGAGCCCGGCGATTTTCGAGTGCGCGTCAGCTCCCTCGAGCCCATGGATTGCACGCCGGGCGTGCTCGATGCGGTCGCCGGCCATCCTGGCCGCTTTGCGGCGCACCTGCACCTGCCGCTGCAGCACGCGGCCAACGACCTGCTCGACCTGATGCGGCGGCCTTACTCGATCGAGAGGTATGCGGCGCTCGTTGACGAGGTGCGCCAGCGGATGCCGGATGCGGCCATCGGCTCGGACCTCATCGTGGGGTTTCCGGGCGAGACCGACGCGCACGCGGCGACTCTCGCGGCCTACCTCGAGACCTCGCCGCTCACGCACCTGCACGTCTTTCCGTATTCGGATCGTCCCGGCACGGCGGCCGAAGCGATGTCCGGCAAAGTGCATGGTGCGGTCGTGAAGGCCCGGGCGCAGCACCTGCGCGAGATCTCCCGAGGGCTGGCGACGCGCTTTCGCGCCGCGCAGACCGGCCGGGTGCGTCCGGCGCTCACCATCGAAGACGGCCGCATGGCCGTGACCGACAACTACCTGCGCGTGGCCGTGCCGCCGGGCCGGGCGCGCAACGAGTGGATCGACGTGGTGGTGCCGCCGCCGGCGAGCGAGGCCGTAGCAGACTGAGCGCGGCGGCTCAGGAGACCGGCGCCGGCAACAGCGCCTTGAGCGCGTTGTCGATGTGCGTGCGGAAGGTCTCGGCCGCGTGCCCCTCGGGCACCTCTTCGTATTTCACATCCGCCGACGCCTCGGCCAGCGCCGTGCGCAGCGTGCGCGCGCCCTTGACGTCGGTGTCGTAGACGGCCCCCAGCACGAAGAAGCGCACGCCGTGAATCGCGCGCTGACCCTGCACCTGGTTGGTGAGGAGCGTCGACGCCTGTGCAGGCGGAGCGATGGCGGCGCACAGGCCGAAGACCCCGGGATACGCCACGGCCAGATCCACCGCGCCGTAGGCGCCGAGCGAACTTCCGAAGATGAGTCGCTGTTCCGGCGCCGGAAAGGTCCGCCGTGTCGCGTCGATCGACGGCACCAGTTCGGTGGCGATGAAGGCGCGCCAGGCGGGATTGCGCGAGTACTCCTCCTGGCGGCTGCCGGGCTCGACGAAGACCGCGATGAGCGGCGGAATGGTCCGGGCGGCAATCAACCGGTCGAGCACCGACGGCACCGCCATCCAGTCGGTGTAGTTGCCGCCGTCGAGGAAGTAGACGGTGGGATACAGGTCCTGCGAGGCCTCGTAACCGGCCGGGAGATAGGTCCACACGCGGCGCGAGGCCTTGAGGGCACGGCTCTCGAAGGCGGTTTCGGTGACCGTGCCCCGGGCGGCCGACACGGGGCCTTCCACCTCGGGATGCGCGGAGAAAAAGGGCATCCGGATCTCGGAACGATCGCCGGAGAAGGTGCGGATCTTCCGCCCGTTCCGCGGGTCGGGCGACGTCTCCTTCTCGTAGAGGAAGACGTATTCGAGGCGCGCATTCGTGAAGGCGCTGCCTTCGAGGTACGACCACGGCGTGCCGTCGATGCGGGTCGGCGTGCCTGCCTTCTGGTCGTAGCCCTGCGGCGTCGTGGCCCAGTTGTTGAAGTCGCCGACGATGCGCGGCACCCGTCCCGCCGGGTCGTCCTTCACGAAGAAGGTCAGGCGCGCGTTCTGGTCGACGATCGGGTTGCCGCCGCGCGTATCGAGAAAGCGCTCGACCAGCGCGCCCCGGGCGGTGGGATCGGCTTCGCGCTCCACCTGTCTCAGCAGCTCGCGGGCGGTGCGCGGCTCATTCGCGCAGGCGGCGCAGATTAGCGCGAGCGCCGCGATCGACAGGGGACGAAATGACAGGAGCATGGTCATCGGGCGTCTACAGCGCGGCCGCCAGGGCCTGGGCGGCACTCTTCGTGCGGCCGCCCTCGACGATGAGCTGCCCGCACGCCGCCCGGATGTCGCGGCCGCGGCTCTTGCGCACCGACACGGTCATGCCACGCTCGGCGAGGACCCGCGCGAAGGCGTCGACGCGGGCGTCCGAGGGGCGGTCGAACGGGATGCCGGCCGCGGCATTGAGCGGAATCAGGTTCACCTTCGCCTTGATGCCGTCGAGGAGGCGCACCAGCCGCCGGGCATCGGCCGGCGTGTCGTTGACGCCGTCGAGCATCACGTATTCGAAGGTGATGCGGCTGCGTTTGGCGAGCGGGAAGCGCCGGCAGGCGTCGATGATCGCCTGCAGACCGTATTTGCCGGAGGGAGGCACGATCGCCAGCCGCTGCTCCTGCGTGGTCGCGTGCAGCGACACGGCCAGGTTCGGCATCAGCGGCTCGGCGGCGAGCTTGTCGAGCATCGGCACCAGGCCGACCGTCGAGAGGGTGACGCGTTTGGGCGGCAGGGCCAGGCCGTGCGGGTCGTTCAGCAGCGCCAGCGCCTTCATCGTGGCGTCGTAGTTGTGCAAGGGTTCGCCCATGCCCATGAGCACGATGTTGAACGCCGTGTCGAGCAGCCCGGTCACTCGGGCGAGCACGCGCACCTGGGCGGCGATCTCGCCCGCCGTCAGGTGGCGCACGAGTCCCATCTTGCCGGTCAGGCAGAAGGCGCAGCCCATCGCGCAACCCACCTGCGTCGACACGCAGAACGTCTGGGACGGCGTGTCGGGAATGTAGACGCACTCGATCTGCCGGCGATCGGCCAGGCCGAGCACGAGTTTGATGGTGCCGTCCTCCGACAGGTCCTGGCGGGCGATTGTCGGGGTCGAGAACGCGAGCTCGGCGGTGAGCGTCGCCCGCAGGTCGCGCCCCAGATCGCTCATTTCGGCGAAACTGGTGGCGCCGCGCTTCCACACCCAGGCAAAAATCTGGCGGGCACGGAAGCGGGGCAATCCGCGCGCGACGATCCACGCCTCGAGTTGGTCGAGGGTCAGTTCAGCGAGGTCGGGTGGGGCGTCGCGTTGCACGGGTATCTCACGCGCTCTCTGCGACTTGCGCGAAGGCCAGTGTAACACCCTTGCGCGACGTGTGTCAGCGTGGTATGATTGAACCTAATTCCTTTCCAGTCAATACTTTACAGGTCATTCAGACCCGAGAGGTCCGCCCGCCATCGTGCCCGACGCTGCCATCCGACGTGAGGTCCTGCCCAACGGACTTCGCCTGGTCACCGAACGCATGCCGCATGTGCGCTCCGTGAGCATCGGCGTGTGGCTCACGCGGGGATCACGACACGAGCCGCGCGTGCACGAAGGGATCGCGCATTTCGTCGAGCACATGCTCTTCAAGGGCACCGACACGCGCTCGGCCGAAGACCTCGCCCAGCAGATCGACTCCATCGGCGGCCATCTCGACGCCTTCACGTCGAAGGAATACGCCGGCTACTTCATCAAGGTCCTCGACGAGCACCTGCCGCTGGCGGTCGACGTGTTGTCGGACCTGGTCACCTCGCCGGCCTTCGACGCCGCCGAGATCGAGCGCGAGAAGAAGGTCGTCCTCGAAGAGATCAAGATGGTCGAGGACACGCCCGACGACCTCGTGCACGAGATCTTCGCCGGCGCCATGTGGCCCGCGCATCCGCTCGGCCGGCCGATTCTCGGCGAGCCCGATTCCGTGTCGGGGCTCAACCGCGAGGCCCTGCGCCGTTACTTCCAGGACGCCTACGTCGCGCCGAACTTCATCGTCGCCGCCGTCGGGAACATCGAACACGAACGGGTGCGCGACCTGGTCAGCGCCGCCTTCGCGAAGGCCGGCACCACCGGCACGCCGATCGCCGAGACGGCACCGGCCACCGTCGCCGAGGTGATCGTCCGCACCAAGGACCTCGAGCAGAGTCACGTGTGCCTGGGCGGGCCCGGGCTCTCGCACGGCGACACCGATCGCTACGTGGCGTACGCGCTCAACACCATGCTCGGCGGCTCGATGAGCTCGCGGCTGTTCCAGAACGTCCGCGAGAAGCGCGGGCTCGCCTATTCGGTGTTCTCGAGCCTCAGCACCTATCGTGACACCGGCGCCATCACCATCTATGCCGGCTGCGCCAACGACGCCGTGCGCGAGCTGGTGGAGGTCGTGATGGCCGAGGTGCGGCGTCTCAAGGCCGATCCGCTGGTGCCCGGCGAACTGCAGCGCGCCAAAGACCACCTCAAGGGCAGCCTCATGCTCGGCCTCGAGAGCACCTCGAGCCGCATGACACACCTGGCGCGGCAGGAAATCTACGGCGATACCGGCGAGTCGCTCGATGACATGCTCAAGGCCATCGATGCCGTCACCGAGCCCGACGTCGCGCGGGTCGCGCAGCGGCTGTTTCCCATCGGCTCCCTGAGCCTCACGGTGCTCGGCGGCGGCACGCCGGAAGCCTTCGAGGCGGAACAACTGGCCCTGGCATGATCCGGCGATACACCAACCCCGAGATGGGGCGCATCTGGACCGAAGAGCGGCGCTACGAGGCGTGGCTGGCCGTCGAACTGGCGGCAGCGGACGCGATGGCCGCCGCCGGCATCGTGCCGCTCGAGGCCGCCCGCGAACTGCGCGCCAAGGCCGCGTTCGACATCGCCCGCATCGAAGAAATCGAGAAGACGACGCAGCACGACGTCATCGCCTTCACGACCTCGGTGGCGGAGCACGTCGGCCCGTCGGCCCGCTGGCTGCACTTCGGCCTGACCTCGTCGGATGTGGTCGACACGGCGCAGGCGCTGCAGATCGTCGAGGCGACCGACCTCATTCTGAAGCTGCTCGGGGAACTGCGCGCGGCCATCAGGACGCGGGCCGAGGAACATCGCCGCACGCCGATGATCGGCCGCACCCACGGCGTGCACGCCGAGCCGATGACGTTCGGCCTGAAACTGGCTCTCTGGTACGACCAGCTCGGCCGCGACATCGGCCGCATGACCCACGCCCGCGCCGCCATCGCCGTGGGCCAGATCTCGGGCGCGGTCGGCACCTTCGCGCACCTCGACCCGGCGATCGAGGCCGACGTCTGTGCCCGCCTCGGCCTGGTGCCGGCGCCGATTTCCACGCAGGTCATCCAGCGCGATCGCCATGCCGAGCTGTTCTCGGCGCTGGCCATCGCCGGGGCCTCGCTCGAGACCTTCGCGCTCGAGATCCGCGGCCTGCAGAAGACCGAGATCGGCGAGGTCGAGGAGCCGTTCGCCAAGGGCCAGAAGGGCTCCTCGGCGATGCCCCACAAGCGCAATCCGATCGGCTGCGAGCAGATCGTCGGGCTGGCGCGGCTGCTGCGCGGCAACGCCACCGCCGCCTTCGAGAACGTGGCACTGTGGCACGAGCGCGACATCTCGCATTCGTCGGTCGAACGCGTGATCCTGCCCGACAGCTTCATCGCCCTCGACCACATGCTGCGGCGCTTCACCCGCATCGTCAGCGGCATGGTGGTCTACGCCGATCGGATGCGCGACAACCTTGAGCGCTCGCGCGGGGTGGTGTTCTCCGGCCAGATCCTGCTGGAACTGGCGCGCCGCGACATCTCGCGCGAACAGGCCTACGAGTGGGTGCAGCGCAACGCCATGCGGTCGTTCCACGAGCGCATGGATTTCAGGAGCCTGCTGCTGGCGGATGCGGATGTCATGCGCGTGCTTGGCGCCGCCGAGATCGAAAAGGCGTTCGATCTCGATGAACAGCTGCGAAACGTGGACGCGATCTTCGCGCGGGTCTTTGCCGCCCCCGCCGCGTAGAAGGAACGGAACCGACGATGCGAGCGCGAGTGTATGTGACCCTGAAGCCGTCGGTGTTCGACCCGCAAGGCCGGGTCGTGGCCGAGGCGCTGCACACGCTGGGCTACGGCGACGTGCGCGACGTGCGGCAAGGCAAGTTCTTCGAGGTCGAACTCGACGGCGACGACCGCGCCAGCGCCGAGGCCCGCGTGGCCGAGATGGCCGCGACCCTGCTGGCCAACCCGGTCATCGAAAGCTACCGAGTGGAGGTGCTGTGACCTTCGCCGTGGTCGTGTTTCCCGGATCGAATTCCGACTACGACGCGTTCCACGCGGCCAGCGCCGTCGTGGGCGAGCAGGCATCGCTCGTGTGGCACAAGGACACCAGCCTCGGCGGTGCCGATGCCGTCATCCTGCCGGGGGGCTTCGCGCACGGCGACTACCTGCGCACCGGCGCCATCGCGAAGTTCTCGCCGATCATGGCTGCGGTGACCAGCTTCGCCGCGCGCGGCGGTCCGGTGCTCGGCATCTGCAATGGCTTCCAGGTGCTGCTCGAGGCGGGTCTGCTGCCCGGCGCCATGGTCCGCAACCGCCGCATCAAGTTCGTCTCGAAGCTGGTGCCAGTGCGCGTCGAGGCCGTCGACACGCCGTTCACCGCCGCCTGCGCGGCCGGCCAGGTGCTGCGCATGCCGATCGCGCACGGCGAGGGCAACTACTTCGCCGAGCCCGACGTCATCGAGGCCCTCGAGCGCGAGCGACAGGTGGTCTTCCGCTACGTGGATGACGCCGGTGCAGCGTCGGAGGCCGGCAATCCCAACGGTTCGCTCCACAACATCGCGGGCATCTGCAACGACCGCCGCAACGTCGTCGGCCTGATGCCGCATCCCGAGCGTGCCTGCGAGGCCTCGCTCGGCAGCGCCGACGGACGCTTCGTGCTCGAATCGGCCGTGCGGGCCTTCGCCGCCGGCGTCGCCACCGGACGGTCGCTGGCATGAGCCGTCCCGCCGCCGCCCTGTCGTCGGCGCAGCGCGCCAAGACCGCGCGCGGCGTCGGGATGGCGATGCTCGGGTCGGCCATCGCGATGGCGGTCCTGGCGGCGCTCGCTTACGGGCGGCTGCTGCCGTTCGATGACGCGGTGCGCGGATGGGTCGCGGCGGGTGTCGCCCTGGCCGCCGTGCTCGATGGCGCCATCGGCCTCTACTTCCTGAGAACAGCGTCCCAGTCATGAGCGTGATCGATCGAAAGGTGCTCGAGCGGCATGGTGTCACCGCAGACGAATACGCCCGCATCCAGGAGTTGATGGGCCGTGAGCCCAATCTGCTGGAACTGGGGCTGTTCTCGGTGATGTGGTCGGAGCACTGCAGCTACAAGAGCTCGCGGGTGCACCTGAAGACACTGCCTACCACCGGGCCGCGGGTCGTGCAGGGGCCCGGCGAAAACGCCGGCGCCGTCGACATCGGCGACGGGCTGGCGGCCGTGTTCAAGATCGAGTCGCACAACCATCCGTCGTTCATCGAGCCCTATCAGGGCGCGGCGACCGGCGTCGGTGGCATCATCCGCGACATCTTCACGATGGGGGCGCGGCCGATTGCGTTGCTGAACGCGCTGCGCTTCGGCTCCCTCGAGACGCCACTGGCGCGCCGGATCTTCTCGGGTGTGGTCGCCGGCATCGGCGGTTACGGCAACAGCATCGGCATTCCGACCATCGGCGGCGAGATCGTGTTCGACCCGATGTATGCGGGCAACCCGCTCGTGAACGTCCTGTGCCTGGGCCTGGCGCGTCACGACGAGATCATCAAGGGCCAGGCCAGCGGCGTCGGTAATCCGGTGTTCTACGTGGGCGCCAAGACCGGCCGCGACGGCATCCACGGCGCCACCATGGCCTCGGCCGAGTTCGACGAGTCGTCGGCCGAAAAGCGTCCGGCGGTGCAGGTGGGCGACCCCTTCATGGAAAAGCTCCTGATGGAGGCCTGCCTGGAGGTGATGAAGACCGACGCGCTGGTCGGCATCCAGGACATGGGCGCCGCCGGACTCACCTGCGCCACCTCCGAGATGAGCTCGCGCGGCAACTGCGGGATGGACGTCGAGGTGTCACTCGTGCCGCAGCGCGAGACCGGCATGACGCCCTACGAGATCATGCTCTCGGAGTCGCAGGAGCGCATGCTGCTGGTGGCCAAGGCCGGCCGCGAACGCGAAGTCGAGGCCGTCTTCGAGAAGTGGGACCTGCACGCCGTGCGTGTCGGGCACGTCACTGCCTCCGACCGGGTGCGGCTCTTCCATCACGGCACGCTGGTGGCCGACGTGCCCACCAAGGCCCTGACCGACGAAGGGCCGGTGTATCGCCGCCCGATGTCGCGTCCGGCCTGGCAGGACGACGTGCAGCGGCTCGATCTGGCGAACCTGCCGGTGCCCGGACCGTCACAGGCGGCGTTCGACGCGCTGCTCACCTCGCCCATCATCGCGAGCAAGCGCTGGGCCTTCAACCAGTTCGACCACAGCGTCGGCACCAACACCATCGCCCAGCCGGGCACGGCCGCCGGTGTCGTACGCATCAAGGGCGCGACGCAGGGTCTGGCCGTCTCGGTGGACGGCAATGGACGTCACTGCTATCTCGATCCGTATCGCGGCGCCATGCTGGCGGTCGCCGAAGCCTCGAGAAACGTCGCCTGCGCCGGCGCGGAACCTATTGGCGGCACCAACAATCTGAACTTCGGGAACCCGGAACGGCCCGAGATCATGTGGCAGTTCGGCGAGGCCGTGCGCGGCATCGGCGATGCCTGCCGCGCGCTCGACGTGCCGATCACCGGCGGCAATGTCAGCCTCTACAACGAAACCGAAGGTCGGGCCATTTACCCGACCCCCGTGCTGGGTGTGGTCGGCCTGCTGGCGGACGCCTCCAAGACCGTGACGCGGGTGTTCCAGGCGGCCGGTGACGCGGTGGTCGTGTTCGGCGAAAATCGAGGAGAGCTCGGCGGCTCGGAATACCTCGCCCGCATGCTCGACCGCGTGGAGGGCGAACCGCCGGCGCTCGATCTCGCCGGAGAACGCGCGCTGCAGACGCTCATCCTGGCACTGGTGCGCGACGGGTTGGTGCGATCGGCGCATGACTGCTCGGACGGCGGCCTGGCGGTGACGCTGGCGGAGTGCACGTTCGGGTCCGGCGGCATCGGCGTGGAAGTCGCCCTCGACGGTGTCAAGACGGTGCCGGCGTCGTTTGTGGAGGCCGCCACCTTGTTTGGCGAGAGCGCGTCGCGGATCGTGGTATCGGTGGCCGACGGCGCCGTGGCGCAGGTGCTCGGCGCGGCGGCGGCCGCCGGCGTTCCCGCGCAGGTCATCGGCCGGACCGGCGGCGCGACGATCCGCATCGACGTGGACGGCGTGACCGCGGTGCGGGTGCCGGTGGCGGAGGCGGAAGCGGCGTGGGAGACGGCGATCGAGCAGCGGATGCAGACGGCGGCGGGCGCGGCATGACGCCGCGTCGCACCTGTCGGCAGCGGTGACAACGGAGACTCGCGATGTTCGACAAGCTTCACGAGGAATGCGGCGTCTTCGGTATCTACGGGCACTCGGAGGCGGCCAACATGGCCTACCTCGGTCTCTACGCGCTCCAGCATCGCGGCCAGGAAAGCGCGGGCATCGCCGTCTCCGACGGGGTGCGCATCCGCGCGCTGCGCCAGATGGGCTACGTGGCGGAGATCTTCACCCAGCCGGCCCTGGCGACGCTGCCGGGTCACATCGCCATCGGCCACACGCGCTACTCGACGGCCGGTGAGAGCACGGTGGCCAACGCGCAGCCGCTGCTCATCGACTGCGTTCATGGCCAGGTCGGCATCTGCCACAACGGCAACATCGTCAATGCGCGCGAGATCCGCGACGAGCTGGTGCGTCAGGGCTCGATCTTCCAGACCAACAGCGACACCGAAGTGGCGCTGCACCTGTTTGCGCGGTCCCAGGCTGCGGCCGTCGACGATGCGATCGTCGAGTCGGTGTCGCGGCTGACCGGCGCCTTCTCGTTCGCGTTCATCACCAGGGACCGGCTGGTGGCCGTGCGCGATCCCCACGGCTTCCGGCCGCTGGCGCTCGGCCGCCTCGGAGATGGCTGGGTGGTGTGTTCGGAAACATGCGCGATGGATCTGGTGGGCGCCACCTTCGTGCGCGACGTCGAACCGGGCGAGGTGCTGATTCTCGGCCCCGACGGTCCCAGGTCGGTGCGTCCGTTCCCGGCCGCGCCGTCGGCCCACTGCATCTTCGAGCACGTCTACTTCGCGCGGCCCGACAGCGAGGTGTTCGGGAAGAGCGTCAGCGACGTGCGCACCAACCTCGGCCGCCAGCTGGCGCGCGAAACCGCCGTGCCGGCCGACGTCATCGTCCCGATTCCCGATTCGGGGGTCTGCGCGGCGATTGGCTACGCCGAGCAGTCCGGCGTCCCGATGCGGATGGGCCTCATCCGCAATCACTACGTGGGCCGCACCTTCATCGAACCGGCGCAGTCGATCCGCCATTTCGGCGTCAAGGTGAAGCTGAATCCGGTCCGCAGCCTGCTGAAGGGCCAGCGCGTCGTGCTCATCGACGACTCGATCGTGCGCGGCACGACCAGCCGCAAGATCGTCAAGATGGTGCGCGCGGCCGGCGCGAAAGAAGTGCACGTGCGGATCAGCTGCCCGCCCACCATCTCGCCCTGTTTCTACGGCGTCGACACGCCGCAGCGCAGCGAGCTCATCGCCGCCACGCACACCCTCGAAGAGATCCGGAAATACCTCGACGCCGACTCGGTGGCCTATCTCAGCCTCGAAGGGCTGCTGTCGGCCGTGACGCCCGACAGCGGACGCTACTGCACCTCGTGCTACACGGGCCGTTACCCGGTGGCCTTCCCGCGCGACCAGGCGGCCTATCTGCAGCTCACGCTGAAGCTCGACGGCAAGGGCGTCCCGATGGCGCCGGGCGTTCCGCAGGAGGAGCCGGTGGCATGAGCGGCACCAGTTACAAGGCGGCGGGTGTCGACATCGATGCCGGCAACGAGACCGTTCGCCGGATCAAGTCGATCGCGCGCGGCACCTTCACGCCCGGCGTGCTCTCGGAGATCGGCTCGTTCGGCGGCCTCTTCTCGATGGCGTCGGGCCGCTGGAGCGATCCGGTGCTGGTGGCGAGCGCCGACGGCGTCGGCACCAAACTCAAGGTGGCGTTCCTGGCCGGCGTGCACGACACCATCGGCCGCGACCTCGTGAACCACTGCGTCAACGACATCCTCGTGCAGGGCGCGACGCCGCTCTTCTTCCTCGACTACCTGGCGACCGGCCGGCTGTCGCCGGACGTGGCCGAGCAGATCGTGACCGGACTCGCGGCCGCCTGCCGCGACAACGGCTGCGCGCTGCTGGGCGGCGAGACGGCCGAAATGCCCGGGTTCTACGCCGACGGCGAATACGACGTGGCCGGCTTCATCGTCGGCGCGGTGGAGCGCGCGAAGCTGGTGGACGGCAAGGGCCTGGTGCCCGGCGATGTCCTGCTCGCGCTGCCCTCGGTAGGCCTGCACACCAACGGCTACTCGCTGGCCCGCCAGATCGTGTTCGAGCGTCTCGGCCTCGGCGTCGACAGCCACGTCGCCGCGCTCGGCGAAACCGTCGGCGCGGCGCTGCTGCGTCCGCACAAGTCGTATCTGCGTCCGGTTCAACCGCTGCTCGCTGCCGGCGTCGTCAAGGGCCTCGCCCACATCACCGGCGGCGGCCTGACCGACAACCTGCCGCGGATGCTGCCAGAGGGCACGGCGGCGGAAGTGCATCGCGGGTCGTGGCCGGTGCTGCCGCTCTTCACCTGGCTCGCCGACGCCGGGCAGGTGGCGCTCGGCGACCAGTACCGGGCCTTCAACATGGGCGTAGGCCTGGTCATCGCCGTCGCCGAAGGCGATGCGGCGAGGGCCGAGGCGCTGCTGGGCGAGGCGGGCGAGACCGCCCATCGCATCGGCCGGATCGTCGCCGGAACGCCGGGCGTCGTGTATGCCTGAGCCTCAGGCGTCAGGGCGCCGCGTCGGAGTCCTGGTCTCCGGCCGTGGCTCCAATCTGCAGGCGCTCATCGACGCCGTCGGCCGTGGCGAGCTCGACGCCACGATCGTGGTGGTCATCTCGAACGTGGCGGGCGCCCCGGCGCTCGAGCGGGCCCGGATGTCGGGCATCGAGACGGTCGTGCAGCCGCATCGCGACTGGCCGACCCGCGAGGCTTACGACGAAGCCGTGGCTGATACGTTGCGAGCCAGAGCCGTGGACGTGGTGTGCCTCGCCGGCTTCATGCGGCGGCTGTCGGCGCGTTTCCTGGACGTGTTCCAGGGGCCGGTACTGAACGTCCACCCGTCGCTGCTGCCGGCGTTTCCCGGCATCGACGCCCCCGGACAAGCCGTGGCGCACGGCGTCAAGGTCGCCGGCTGCACGGTGCATCTCGTCACGGCAGAGCTTGATTCAGGGCCTATTGTGGCGCAGGCCGCCGTGCCGGTGCTGTCCGGAGACTCCGGCGAGGCGCTCGCGGCCCGCATCCTGATCGAGGAGCATCGGCTCTTTCCGGCCGCGGTGGCACGAGTGCTTGGCGGCGGCTGGCGGGTCGAGGGACGTCGCTTCCTGGACGCCTGAAGAGACGCCGCCGCTCAGATCGACGAGCTGCTGCGCAGCGTCAGCACCGAGACCTCCGGCGGGCAGTTGATGCGCACCGGCACCACCACCGTGCCCACGCCGCGGCTCACGAACAGCGTGCAGTTGCCCTCGACAGCGGGCCCGGCCACCACCGGAAAGCGGCGCGCGGCAATGGCGCCGAGCCCGGGCAGCACCACCTGGCCGCCGTGCGTGTGGCCGGCCAGCACCAGCTGCACGTCGAGCGAGGCCGCCTCGCGCAGCCGCCTCGGGTCGTGGGCGAGCAGGAACGTCGTCGGGCCAGCCCCGTGCAGCACCCTGGCGATGTCGCTCACGCGGCGCGTCCAGTAGCGCAGGCCGGCGATGTCCACCGCCTCGCCGCGAATGGTCAACCGCGTCCGCGCGTCCTTCAGCACCGTGAAGCCCCGCGAGACCAGCGCGGCCGGCACGACGCGGTCGTCGTCGTGGTTGCCGAGCACGGCGAGCGCCCCGTGGGGCGCGTCGGCCAGCGGCGCCAGCAGGTCCGCCGCCGGCACCGCGCGCGTCGTGTCGAGGTCGGTGACGTAGTCGCCGCCGAGCGCCACCAGATCGGGCTGCGCCTCAGACAGCAGCCGCACGGCCGTGCGGACGTCTTCGTCGGGGACGGTCGCGCTCACGTGGATGTCGGTGATGAGCCCGACGCGGAGTCCGTCGAGCGCCCGCGGCAGGCCGACGATGCGCAGATCCGACTGCTCGAGGCGGAATCTGATGGCGTTCGTAGGCCGCGCCGTAGCCGACGCGGCCCACCACCAGGCCCGCACCAGTGGCGAGCAGGCCCTGCAGGGCCGCCCTTCGCGTCGGGCGCCAGCCGTCGGTTGCCATCACGTCGTGGCGCCATGTTAGCGCAGCCCCGGGGGTGCCTCGCGCGGGCGGTATAGTGATGCGCGTGAACGTCCTCGATGAACTCCGCTGGCGCGGCCTGCTCTACGACCGCACCGAAGGACTCGACGCCGTGCTGGCGTCGACGTCCGTCACTGCCTACATCGGCTTCGATCCCACCGCGTCGAGTCTGCACGTCGGATCGCTGCTGCCGATCATGAGCCTGGCGCGCCTGCAGCAGTTCGGGCACACGCCGATTGCGCTGGTCGGCGGTGGCACCGGTCTCATCGGCGATCCGAGCGGCAAGGCCAACGAACGCGCGCTGCTGACCGTGGAGCAGGTGGAAGAGAACGCCGCCGGCATTCACCGGCAGCTCGAGCGGTTCCTCGACTTCGGGCCGCGGCCCAACGCCGCGCGCATGGTGAACAACGCCGAGTGGCTGCGGTCGCTGTCGCTGCTGGAGTTCCTGCGCGACACCGGCAAACACTTCACCATCCAGACCATGATGGCGCGCGACTCGGTGAAGCGGCGCCTCGCCTCAGACGACGGACTGTCGTTCACCGAGTTCAGCTATCAGCTGCTGCAGGCGCACGACTATCTGGTGCTGCACGATCGGTTCGGCTGCACGCTGCAGGCCGGCGGCAGCGATCAGTGGGGCAACATCGTCGCCGGCTGCGACCTCATTCGTCGCGTCCGCGGCGCCAAAGCGCACGGACTCGTGCTGCCGCTGGTCACGACCAGCGCCGGCACGAAGTTCGGCAAGACCGAAGCCGGCACCATCTGGCTCGATGGCGCGCGCACCTCGCCCTTCCGCTTCTACCAGTTCTTCCTCAACACCGACGACCGCGACATCGAGTCGCATCTGAAGTGGTTCACGACGATGGAGGAAGCACGGATTGCCGCCCTCGTGGCCGCGCACACCGCCGCCCCGGAGAAGCGCGAGGCGCAGCGCGAGCTGGCTCGTGCGCTCACCCGCGCCGTGCATGGCGACGACGAACTCGCAAAGGCGGAACGCGCTTCCGCCGTGCTCTTCGGCGGCCGTCTGGCCGATGCGGACCCGGCCGATGTGTTGACGGTCTTCGACGACGTGCCGTCGATCACGGTGAAGCGCGCGGATCTCGGCGGCCCGGGCCTCGCGGCGGCGGATGCGGCCGTGCAGGCCGCGCTCGTCGCCTCAAAGGGCGAAGCGAACCGGCTCATCAAGCAGGGCGGCCTCTACGTCAACGACCGACGTCTGGCCGAAGGCGACAGCCGAATTACCGAAAACGACATGATCGGCGGGCGGGTCCTCGTGCTTCGAAAGGGCCAGCGGGAGCGTCGCGTGGTGCGCATCGAGTCGTAGATCTGCACGGGATTGCACCGAATTTGTGAGCGCCAATGAGAAGCGCTTGACACTCCCCGGTCAGATGGTTACGATTTGAAACTCAGTCAGACACGTCGTCTCGGTCTGTGGACGATGTGCCCGCTCGGAACGCCTGCTCGGAAGTAACCGCCTGCGGTTCTTGCTCAGCGAAGGTTCTACGACGAGTGCTTTTGCGCGGGCCTGCCGACAAAAAAACTTGAAAGTTTTTGTTGACAGGGTGTTTGGAACCGACGTAATCTTGGAAGGTTCCCCTGACGGAGGTCGCAAGCACGTAACGCGACTGGGGAACAGGGAAGAGCAAGCGTTCCCACCCCCTCGGTTCTTTGAAAACTAGATAGAGCGTGCACACAGCTCTTCTTTCCGCGCCTCCGGCGCGGAGACCTCGGTCTCCGCGATGGCAGGCAACGAAGGGAGGGCAACAAACCAGCCCGTCGAGTGTCAGCAGGTTCG
>CAVZXA010000009.1:0-405000 GCA_963779175.1 uncultured Acidobacteriota bacterium | reverse complement strand
GTGATTCCGCTAGTAGCGGCGAGCGAACGCGGAATAGCCCAAACCAGGGAGCTTGCTCTCTGGGGTTGTAGGGCCTGTCTGGCCGTAAGGCCGGAGAGTTACAAATCGGATCGTTAGTCGAACCCCTCTGGAAAGTGGGACCACAGCAGGTGACAGTCCTGTAGACGAAAACGAGCCGACTCTCTGGGCAGGTACCCTGAGTACCGCGGGACACGAGAAATCCCGTGGGAACCCGCCGGGACCATCCGGCAAGGCTAAATACTCGTTGGCGACCGATAGTGAACCAGTACCGTGAGGGAAAGGTGAAAAGCACCCCTGTGAGGGGAGTGAAATAGTACCTGAAACCGTATGCCTACAAGCAGTGGGAGGGCTATGCCCGGGTAACCGGGAATGCCTGACCGCGTGCCTTTTGCATAATGAGCCGGCTAGTTATTCTCAGTGGCGAGGTTAAGCGATAAGCGAGCCGTAGCGAAAGCGAGTCCGAATGGGGCGTTCAGTCGCTGGGAATAGACGCGAAGCGGGATGATCTACCCTTGGCCAGGATGAAGCGTGAGTAACATCACGTGGAGGTCCGAACTAGTGTTGGTTGAAAACAACTTGGATGAGCTGAGGGTAGGGGTGAAAGGCTAATCAAATTCCGTGATTGCCCGTTCTCCTCGAAATGCCTTTAGGGGCAGCCTCGGAAGGTCGGCGATGGTGGTAGAGACATGATTGGACTAGGGGGCTTACCAGCTTACTGAATCCAACCAAACTTCGAATGCCGTCGACACGTATTCCGGGAGTGAGACTGTGGGGGCTAAGCTTCATAGTCGAGAGGGAAACAGCCCAGACGACCGGCTAAGGTCCCAAACTTAGTGCTAAGTGGTAAAGGATCTGAAGACGCTCTGACAACCAGGAGGTTGGCTTAGAAGCAGCCATCCTTTAAAGAAAGCGTAATAGCTCACTGGTCAAGCGGCTTTGGGCCGACAATATAACGGGGCTTAAGCACTAGACCGAAGCCGTCGAATAGCGGATCTTGCGAGGTCCGCAATTGGTAGAGGAGCGTTCCCAATGCAGCGAAGTCAGACCGTAAGGACTGGTGGAGCGTTGGGAAGTGACCCTGCCGGCATAAGTAGCGAGAAGGGAAGTGAGAATCTTCCCCGCCGAAAGCCTAAGGTTTCCTGAGGTAGGTTCGTCCGCTCAGGGTTAGTCGGGAGCTAACGCGAGGCCGAAAGGCGTAGCGGATGCACATCCGGTTAATATTCCGGAACTACCTAGATATCGTTATCACGATGGGGGGACGCAGGAGGCTATACGAGCCTGGAGAGGGCCGCAAGGCGCCAGGTTGAGGTCTGTAGGGAGATCCACTAGGCAAATCCGGTGGGTCATAATCCTGAGGGGCCGAAGCGAGTCCGCAAGGACGCAAAGTCGTAGACGCCACGCTGCCGAGAAAAGCCTCTAAGGAGATGTCTGGGTACCCGTACCGCAAACCGACACAGGTAGGCGAGGAGAAAATCCTCAGGCGCAAGTGAGAACACTCGTTTAGGAACTCGGCAAAATTGCCCCGTAACTTCGGGAGAAGGGGTGCTCCGTTACCGTCAGTGTCCACGCGGCACGAAGCGGGAGGGAGTTGCAGTTAAGAGGCCCAAGCGACTGTTTACTAAAAACACAGGGCTCTGCTAAGTCGAAAACGACGTATAGGGTCTGACGCCTGCCCGGTGCCGGAAGGTTAAAAGGAGGGGTTAGCCGCAAGGCGAAGCTCTGAATTGAAGCCCCGGTAAACGGCGGCCGTAACTATAACGGTCCTAAGGTAGCGAAATTCCTTGTCGGGTAAGTTCCGACCTGCACGAATGGCGTAACGATTTGGGCGCTGTCTCAACGAGTGGCACTGCGAATTTGTGGTACCGGTGAAGACGCCGGTTGCCCGTCACAAGACGAAAAGACCCCGTGCACCTTTACTACACCTTAGTAGTGAACGCTGGCGTCGTATGCGCAGGATAGGTGGGAGGCTTTGAACCCAGGTTTTCGGACTTGGGGGAGCCAACGGTGAGATACCACCCTTACGACTCCGGTGTTCTAACTGCAGCCCGTCATCCGGGTTCAGGACACTGCTAGGCGGGTAGTTTGACTGGGGCGGTCGCCTCCTAAACGGTAACGGAGGCGCGCGAAGGTTCGCTCAGGCTGTTTGGAAATCAGCCGTAGAGTGCAAAGGCATAAGCGAGCTTGACTGCGAGACATACAAGTCGAGCAGGTGCGAAAGCAGGCCTTAGTGATCCGGTGGTCCCGCATGGAAGGGCCATCGCTCAACGGATAAAAGGTACGCCGGGGATAACAGGCTGATCCTTGCCAAGAGTTCACATCGACGCAAGGGTTTGGCACCTCGATGTCGGCTCATCGCATCCTGGAGCTGTAGCAGGTTCCAAGGGTCCGGCTGTTCGCCGGTTAAAGCGGTACGTGAGCTGGGTTTAGAACGTCGCGAGACAGTTCGGTCTCTATCTGTGATGGGCGGAGGAAATTTGAGTGGGGCTGACCTTAGTACGAGAGGACCGGGTTGGACGGACCTCTAGTGTACCGGTTATCACGCCAGTGGTAGCGCCGGGTAGCTAAGTCCGGAAGGGAGAAACGCTGAATGCATCTAAGCGTGAAACCCTCCACAAGATGAGATTTCCCTGGACGTAAGTCCCTGAAGGCTCCTGGTAGACTACCAGGTTGATAGGTCGGGTGTGGAAGCGTAGCGATACGTGGAGCTGACCGATACTAATTAGCCGTGAGGCTTGACCATTTTCACTCGCCTGCTGCGGGTGTGTGATCAGACAACTATCGATTGCAGGATATTCAGTGCTCTTTGACAATCAGCACTAGCCGCTAGGACCTAGCCGCTAGCCGCTGACCAAGATGATCTGGGACGATCTGCGGGCGCTCGCATATTGAGCAATCGTGGAACCCCAGACACCAAGTTTCCCGGTGGCCATAGGAGCAGGGTCACACCCGTTCCCATTCCGAACACGGAAGTTAAGCCTGCTACCGCCGATGGTACTGCGTGCGTAGGTGCGTGGGAGAGTAGGTCGCTGCCGGGGATATATCGAAGGACGAGCCCGACGCTGTTACAAGCGTCGGGCTTTTTCTTTTTGGGATTAGACTCACGCTCATCCGGACCGCCATTCCATGCCGAGCTTCGCGTCCTTCCACCCGCAGGTCGTCCACTTCGTCGTCGCGCTCATCACCGTCGGCGTGTTGTTCCGCTGTCTGTCGCTGGCGGTGCGCGCGCCGTGGTTGTCGCCGGCGGCGTTCGCTCTGATTGCGCTCGGCACCGTGGCCAGCGTGGTCGCCGTGCGTTCGGGCCAGGATGCCCACGGGCCCGTGGAGCGGGTGCCGGGAGCACGGCCAGCGGTGATCGCCCACGAGGAGTGGGGGGAGCGGGCGCGGAATGTGTTTCTGTTGCTGCTCGCCATCGAGGCCGTGGCCGCGACGCTGACAGCGCGCAGGATTGCGGCCGCGCGGAGTGCCCAGATTGCCGCGGCGCTGGTCGGCATCGTCGCGGTCGGTGTCCTCTATCGTGCCGGGGACCTGGGCGGCAGGCTGGTCTATGGCTATGCGGGTGGCGTCGCGGTCCACACCGGTGATCCGGCGGACGTGAACCGGCTGCTGATTGCCGGGGCGCACCATCAGGCCAATCTCGATCGCCAATCAGGCCAGCTGGCGGAGGCGGCGGCGCTGCTTGCGACCGTGGCCGATCGCTTCCCCGACCAGCTCGAACTGCAACTGGCGCGGGTCGAGTCGATCATCAACGACCGGAAGGACCCGGCCGCGGCGTTGGCGCGGCTCGATACCATTCGCGTTCCGACCGACGACACGCGGCTGCGGGTGCGGGCGGGCCTGCTCCGCGCCGGCGCGCTCGCCGCTGGGGGCGACATGAATGCCGCACGCCAGGTGCTCGAGACCTTGAAGTCGGAGTTCCCGGCGAACACACAGATCGAGCGCCGTCTGGCGGAGATCTCTCAGTCGCGCTGAGCGCGGCCGCCGCTCCGCGCCTGGCATCAAAGGGCGCTCAACGGCTGAGGGCGAGCACCGCGGCAAAGCCGGCCCAGCAGCCGGCCAGACCCAGCACCACCGACAGCGCCACGTTGGCCGCCGCCGCGGCGAGCTGCCCCTGCTGCAACAAGGCAACGGTCTGGATGCTGAAGGTCGAGAAGGTCGTGAAGCCGCCCAGCAGGCCGGTCATGAGCGCGTGGCGACCGAGCGGCGTCAACGACGCCGGCCCGCCGGCGCTCGTCATGCCCGCCAGAACGCCGATGGCGATTGAGCCGGACACGTTCACCAGCACCGTGCCCCACGGAAACCCCGCGCCCACCGCGCGCGCCACCGCCTCGGTGAGCAGGTGGCGCGCCACGCCGCCCAGCCCGCTGCCTGCCGCAATCGCCGCCCACACCATCCAGCTGGTCCCCTGCATCGCCCGTTCAGCATAGACGACGTCCGGCCCGACGCCTGCGGCCGCGCCTTCCAACGCGGGAGATCTGGCGTCGGTCGCTGCTAGGATGCACCCGTGCCGGAACTGCCGGACATCGAGCTATACCTTCATGCGTTGCGGCCCCGTCTCACCGGCCGTCCGGTGACGGCCGTCCGCGTCGCCAGTCCCTTCCTGGTGCGCACCACCAGTCCGGACATCCAGACGTTGACCAACCGCGCGATTCGCGGCCTGCACCGCATGGGCAAGCGGATTGTCTTCGACCTGGACGGCCCCTGCCTGGTCATTCACCTGATGATCGCCGGCCGCTTCCAGTGGAGGGCCGAAGGCGCGTCGATCCCGAAACGCCTCGGCCTGATGGCCATCGACGTTCCGGGCGGATCCCTGCTGCTGACCGAGGCCGGCAGCACCCGGCGCGCCGCCGTACATGTCGTCGCCGATCGAGAGGGGCTTGCCGCCATGGACCCGGGCGGTCTCGAAGTGCTCGAGGCGCCGCTGGACCAGTTCCGCGCGGCGCTCACGCGCGAACGCCATACGCTGAAGCGCACCCTGACCGACCCGTCGCTCTTCAGCGGGATCGGGAACGCCTACTCGGACGAGATCCTGCACCGCGCGCGCCTGTCGCCGATGCGGATGTCAGATGCCCTGAGTCACGAGGAGGAGGCGCGGCTCCATCACGCCACGCAAGGCGTGCTCATCGAATGGCGGGACCGCCTGATTGCCGAGACCGGAGAGGCATTCCCGGGCAAGGTCACGGCGTTTCGCCCGGATATGGCCGTCCACGGCCGGTTCGGGCTGCCGTGCCCCGCCTGCCAGACGCCGGTGCAGCGTCTACGCTATGCCTCCAACGAGGCGAACTATTGCCCGGCCTGCCAGACCGAGGGCCGTCTGCTGGCCGATCGGGGCCTGTCGCGCCTGTTGAAGAGCGACTGGCCGCGCACTCTCGAAGAGCTCGAGCGTCGCAGGGCCACCCACCGGTTGCCAGGCCCTGGCTAATCAGCGCAGGAACATGAGGCCCGTCGGCCCCGCCAGCTGGGGCACCATCGCCAGCCGATCGATGCCGTAGCCCTGCTGACGGGCCGCTGCCAGGGCCGCTGCGACTGACGCCTCGTCGAGCACGACCGTGCGCGACACGACCAGCAGTCGCTCGCGCTGGTTGTCGCCGATCAGCAGCCAGGTGCGATCGTCGGCCGAGGCGAGCACCCAGAAGTCGCTCCATGTCGCCGGCAGCCACGAGAAGAGGCGCGCGGTGAACCTGACGGACAACCGTCCATCCCCGCTTCGCCCCGCCCGCAGCCGGCCGCGATGCGACTCGACGCCCTGGGGCGTCGTGCAGACGCTGCTGGCGCGCAGGCCACCCGGCGCCGGCTGATCGAACCGGTAGCGCGTGTCGGCGACACAGCGGCGATGCCACCACGTGCCCGTGCTCGCAATCTCGTACCAATCGCCTGCCAGCACCGACACCTCGAGGTGCGGCACCACCGCCGGCGCCCCTTGCGCCGAGGCGCGGGGCGCCTGCATCAGGACTGCTGCGCACGCGAGCACGCACCCGAGCCACGCCGATCGCACCCCCAGTGGCGAGCGCACGGACCGTAGCCGCTTCACCCCTCCACCATCACGTCGGCCTCTTCGACCGACGCCGGGGTGAACGGGACCGCGTCCGGATCGAGCGGCAGGTCGGCCAGCAGGCCATCCGTCACGTAGTCGAGCGCGGCGTCATCACTCCTCGCCAGCAGGGCCTCGAGCGGCGAGTGCAGCAGCGGCGTCCCCTCGCGTTCCTGCATCGTGGGCCAGGATCCGTCGGCGCGCTGCCTGGCGTAGCGGCACCAGAACCCGACGTGCCAGCGCAGGAACTCGCGCACCCGTCCGCGGCCGTACTCGTCGTTGCCCCAGTGCTCCAGGGCCAGGGCGACATACCGCCGGTAGATCGCGACACGGGCCTCGCCGTCGAGGTCGAGGTAGCCCTCGGTGGCCTCGCGGAACAGCCACGGCTTGATGAGCACCCCCCGAGCCGACATCACCGCCGCACATCCGGCCCGTGCCCGCGCCGCGCCGATTTCGTGCGGAAACAGAAGGTCGCCGTTGCCGATGACGGGCACCTTGACCGCCGCCACCACCTGGCCGATCGCGTCCCAATCGGCGGCGAGGCGGTAACGGGCATTCCGCGTCCGCCCATGCACGGTGATCGCGTCCGCGCCGCCGTCTTCCGCGGCCCTGGCCTGATCGAGAAAGTTACGGTCGTCGTCGTTCCACCCCAGGCGAATCTTGGCCGTCACCGGCACCCGTGTGACCCCGCGTTTCATCGCCTCGACGATCCGGCGGATGCGGTTGGGCTGACGGCCGATCGACGCGCCGAGGCCCTTGCGGGTGAAGTGGTCGATCGGGCAGCCGAAGTTGATGTCGAGCCAGTCGGCGCCGCGTGATTCCACCAGCCCTGCCGCCCACGCCATCTCGTCCGGGTTCGTGCCCGCGAGCTGCACGCCGAAGAACGGCTCAGCCGGCGCGCGTCGAATCAGCGCGAACTCGCCTTTGCGCTTCTGCTTGAGGCGGCGCGCCACCGTCATCTCGCTCATGGTGACGCGGGCGCCGAGCTCCACGCACAGGCGGCGGTATGGCAGGTTCGACCCCTTCGTCATGGGCGCCATCACAAGCGCGCCAGCGAGCTGTTCTGCGAAGGTCATCGCGCTCATGGTAGCAGCGTGCCGCCACGCGCAGGGGCCCGGCCGATCCGCGTGCTACGCTCGATCATGCGTACTGCACGCCGTATTGCCGCCTGCGTCCTGCTCGCATCCGTCGCGGTGACCTCGGCCGCCAACGCGCAGCCGGCGGCCCCGGCGTCCGGCACCCATTTCGTCTGGAAGGTCGCCCGAGACGCCAGGACCATCGCCTGGCTCGTCGGGTCCGTGCACGTCCTCACCAAAGACGCCTACCCGCTCCCCGCCGTGTTCGAACGCGCCTTTGCCGAGTCGGGAACACTGGTCGAAGAAGTGGACCTCGGCGCGGCGTCGGACCCGGGGGCCGTGCTCCCCTTGGCCGCCAAGGCCATGCTCACCGACGGACGCACGCTCTCGGCGCTGCTCGATCGCGAGACCGCGGCACTAGTCGAGAAGAAAGCCGCCGCGGCCGGCCTGCCGATGCTGGTCGTGGACCGCATGAAGCCGTGGCTGGCGGCCATGACCCTGGCGGTGCCGGCCCTGCAGCGCGCCGGCTTCGACCCGGCCTTCGGCCTCGATCGGCACTTCTACGACCGGGCCAAAGCGGCCTCCCGTCCGGTGCGCGGGCTCGAGACGGCCGCCTCCCAGTTGAACGCGCTCGACGGCCTGCCGATGCCCGTCCAGATCGAGATGCTGAAAGCCGTGCTCTCGGACATCGACACCCAGGTCAACGCCGTGGCCGACATCGTCCGCGCCTGGCGCGGTGGCGATGTGCGCGCGCTCGAGCGGCTGCTCCTCGACGAATTCCGCGAATCGCCCGAGGTGTATCAGCGGGTGCTGGTGGACCGCAACCGCGCGTGGGTGCCGCAGAATCAGCGCCTGCGCCGGCGAGTCAGTGCCGTGCCTGGTCGTCGTCGGCGGCGCGCACCTGGTCGGGCCCGACAGCGTGGTCGCGCTGCTGCAGCAGGCCGGCTTCAGCGTCGAACAGCAGTAGGCGCGGTCGGCGGCGGCGAGGTCCGGCGGTCGCGGGTCGCGGCGCTGCGCACGAAGCACCCGTCCACGTGATCGTTCACGAGGCCCATCGCCTGCATGAAGGCGTAGATGGTCGTCGGCCCGACGAAGCTCCACCCGCGGCGTTTCAGATCTTTCGACAACGCCGTTGAGGTGGGCGTGGTCGGCATCGCCTTGAGGGCGTTCCAGGTGACCTCGGCCGGCCGCTCCGCCTTCGGCGGTTCCCACGACCATGCGTAGGCGGCCAGTGATCCGAACTCCGCCTGGAGCTCGAGGGCGCGCGCCGCGTTGTTGATGGTCGATTCGATCTTGCCGCGATGGCGCACGATGCCGGCATCGCCCAGAAGCCGCGTCACGTCGCGGGCGCCGAAGCGGGCCACGGTGGCCGGATCGAAGTTGCGAAAGGCTGCCCGGAAGTACTCCCGCTTGCGGAGGATCGTCAGCCAGCTCAGCCCCGCCTGGAAGCCTTCGAGGCAGATCTTCTCGAAGAGACGCTGGTCGTCGAGCACCGGCCGGCCCCACTCCTGGTCGTGGTAGGCGACATAGAGCGCGTCGTCGCCGCACCATGCGCAGCGATGGCGGCCCCGTCCCGCGTCAATCAGTCCCGGCGTCGGACTCATGACCGTGGCCGCGCCGGCCTGGTCGCGGCGCCGTCCCACTCCGCCGCCACCTCCAGCCGAAGTGCGGCTTCAGCTGCCTTCAGCTTGCGGAGCGTCCGTGAATCGACGGTCGGAAATGTCGGCTGCACCGACTCGATCGCTTCGATGACTGCCGAGGCGACCACCAGGCGGGTGAACCACTTGTGGTCCGCCGGCACGACGTACCACGGCGCGAAAGGGGTCGAGGTATGGCGGATCAGGTCGTCGTAGGCGGCGAGATAGTCGTCGAAGCGCTCGCGTTCGTTCAAATCGCCCAGCGAGAATTTCCAGCGCTTGTCGGGCTCGGAGAGCCGTTCGAGGAAACGCCGGCGCTGCTCGTCCTTCGACACATGGAGGAAGAACTTGCGGATGACGACACCCTGGCGCGACAGGTAGCGCTCGTAGCTGACCACGTCCTCGAAGCGCTCCCGCCAGATGCGGGGCGTGACGCGCTCGGCCGGGAGCTGCTGGCGCTCGAGCAGTTCCGGGTGCACGCGCACGACCAGCATCTCCTCGTAGTACGAGCGGTTGAAGATGCCGATGTGCCCTCGCCGCGGCAGCCGGCTGGAGGTGCGCCACATGAAGTCGTGGTCGAGTTCTTCGCTCGACGGCGCCTTGAAGCTGTGCACCTCGCAGCCTCGCGGATTGAGGCCGGTCATCACGTGTTTAATGGTGCCGTCTTTCCCGGCGGCGTCCAGGGCCTGAAAGATGAGCAGCACGCTCCAGCGGTCCTGCGCGTAGAGCCGCTCCTGCAGCGTCGCCATGACCTCGGCGCTCTCTTCGAGGAGGGCGTCGGTGCGGTCCTTGAGCTCTAGGCTGCGGGTGTCGTCGGGGGAGAAGGCACTCAGCCGGAATCCGCCGCGGCCGGTGACCCGGAAATGGCGTGACAGGCGGGTCAGACTCCGATGGGTTTCAGAAGGCATACGCGCCGATCATACGGTGCCCGGCGCCAGCACCGCGAGCACCACGAGGCGTCCGGTGCCCGAGTTGCGCACGCCGTGCGGCACGCCCTCGGGCGCCACCAGCAGATCGCCGGCCCGCATCGGCAGCTCGCGGCCCTCGAGCAGGAACACGCCCTCGCCCTCGAGCACGTGGTAGACCTTGTCCATGCCCGGGTGCGCGTGAAGCGCGTGGGCCTGTCCCGGTTCGAACGCATTGAGGCCGACCAGCAGCCGCGGTGAGACGAACAGCGTGGCCTTGCCCATCTTCTCCGCCGAGTAGACCGCGTGGTCGACGGCGTGCACAACGGACGGATGTTCCATGGTCCCGGGTCTCCTGTTACCGACTCGCCATCAGTAGGTCCAGCTTCGGAATGCCACCAGCCCCCACCAGCCGAGATAACCTGCCAGTCCCGTATGTGCCAGTGCCACGGTCACGGCGAAGGCGCCGACGGACCCGCGCAGACCCTGCATCCACGCGCGCGCGGTGAGAGGCAGCAGCGCGAAGGCGACCAGCGGGTGGGCCACCGAGGCCGCAAACAACCCCATCGCGCGCCCGCTCGCCGTCGCCAGCTCCATCACCGAGGCGGTCGATGCCGTCCAGACGAGGGCCGCCAGCGCGGCCAGGGCGAGCGTCCAGGCGACGGCCAGCGCGCCCGTGCCCGTCCGGCCTCGCCCGCGGCCGCGCCAGGCCCTGCCAAGCGCAACCAGCGGCGCCAGCAGCGCACACCCGAGGGCGAGCGCGAGCCCGGCGCGGAGCATGTCGATGGGCCACCGCGATCGCCGTTCGGCATAGACGCCGGACCCGGCCAGCACCGACGCTCCATCGACCATCGTGAACGCCATCGAGGCCGAGAGTTCGCTCTCGCGGCGGAAGAGCGCGTCGTTGACCGGCACCAGCCGCGCCGACTCTCCCCAGACAGGCGCCATCACCAGTTGGTCATCCTGCACGCGGATGGTGCGTCCGCCGAGCGGGAACTCGACCAGCTCCAGCACTGCATTGCGGGGACTGGCGTCGTGGTAATAGCCCTCGAAGCGGCGCAGTGATTCGGCCGCCATCGCCATCGTCTCGGCTGGCGTCGGCGCCACGTCGCGTTTGAGGTAGCTGATGGCGAGCGACGAGAGCCGGGTCAGCACGTCCGGCGCATAGGTGCCGTTGAGCAGCACCACGAAGCCGACGTCGCGCGACGGCGAATAGCCGTAGGTGGAGAGGAAGCCGTCGATGCCGCCCTGATGACCGAGCACGTGATACGGCAGGTCGAGGGTGCTGTAGATGCCGAGGCCGTAGCCGGCCCGCACGCCGGCGGTCGAGGCCGCGGTCGTGCGTGGCCATTCCATGTTCGACAGGTACTCGGGATCGACGACGTAGCCGCCCCGCCGCTCGCCCCAGTTGAGGAGCATCTCGACGAAGTGGCCGAGTTCGCGGGGCGACGAGTGCAGGGCCCCGGCCGGACGCAGGTGAATCCGCCGCCGCGTGACCGGTGGCCCGGTCCGCGCCTCGTAGCCCTGCGCCAGATCCGGGGCCTCGACATCTCCTGAGAAGGTCGAGGCCTTCATCTCGAGCGGCGCGAAGATGCGTTCGAGGATGAACTGATCGAAGCGTTTGCCCGAGGCCGCCTCGATGACGCGGCCGGCGACGGCGTAGCCGGGATTGGAGTAGGCCATCCGTGTCCCGGGACGCCACCGCACCCGCCGCGACGCCGGACTACGCAGCAGCACCTCGTCGAGCGGCCGGTCGGGCGTGTCGTCGAGCACGTAGATCTCGTTGAAGTGCATGTCGTCGAAGCCGGCCGTGTGTTCCAGCAGATGACGCACGCGCACCGGGTCCGCGGCCTCCCACGGGTTGTCGATCCGGACCTCCGGGACCAGCGATGCCACCGGCGCGTCGAGATCGATCTGGCCGTCTTCGTAGAGCTGCACGAGCGCCATCGCGACAAACGTCTTGCTCACCGACCCGACGCGGAAGAGCGTGTCGGCATCGACCGGCCGGCGGGTGTCACGGTCGGCGACGCCGACGCCGCCCGCCCATTCCACGCCGTCGGTCCGCACCAAGCGCGATGCCGGCGCCGGGCAGACCCGCGTCCTCGACGATGCGGGCGGCGGCCGCCTTGAAGGCGTCGAGCGTGGGCGGCGTCGGGTCGGCTTCGGCGCTCACCAGCGGCGCGACCAGCAGTGGCGCCGCTGCCAGCACGAGCGCCAGGCGCAGGATCCAGAGCATCGCGACATCTTACCGGTGTGCCGCCCGGTATACTCGCCACCGCATGGCGAAACGCACCGCTCGTCCGGTGGCCCGGCCGTCCCGGACCGGCAAGCCCGCGCCCCGAGTCGCGTCCAAAGAAGGCTGGCACGGCTGGGACGACTACGCCCCGTTCTACGACTGGGAGAACGCGCAGACGCTCGGCCGCCGCGATCTGTCGTTCTGGCAGCGCATGACCGGCGCCGTCGAGGGGCAGGTGCTCGAACTGGGTTGTGGCACTGGCCGCGTCACGATGCCGCTGGCGCACGAAGGCATCCACGTCGTCGGCGTCGACCGCTCGGGCGAGATGCTGGCGCGCGCGCGCCGCCGGGTCGGCCGCCAGCGTCGAGGCGTTCGCCCGGGTCTCGTCCGCGCCGACATCCGCGCCCTGCCGTTTCCCGATGACCGCTTCCCGATGGTGATGGCGCCGTACGGCATCCTGCAGTCGCTGCTCTCGGAGCGCGATCTCAAGGCGACGCTCAAGGAGGTGGCGCGGGTCGTCGAGCACGACGGCATCTTCGTGCTGGAACTGGTGGCCGACCTGCCGGCCTGGGGCGAGTACTCGAAGCGGGTCAGCTTGAAGGGCCGCCGCACGCCCGGCGGCAGCCAGATCACGCTCATCGAGTCGGTGCGGCAGGACGCCCCGAAGGGCCTGACGATCTTCGACCAGGAGTTCATCGAGCGTCGTGGCCGGGCCGTGCGCCGCCGGGCTTTCGCCTTGACCTTCCGCACCCTGTCGGTGCCCCAGATGTCGCGCCGGCTGCTGGCGGCGGGGTTCGCGGTGGAGGCCCTCCTCGGCGATTACGACGGCGGGCCCTGGCACCGGCAGGCCGACGCCTGGATCATCATCGCCCGCAAGGTATAGACTAAAGGGTCAATTTTTCCCGTCTGGAGCTGCCCCATGTCCGGCCATTCCAAGTGGCACACGATCAAGCACAAGAAGGGCGCGCTCGATGCCAAGCGCGGCAAGCTGTTCACCCGCCTGATCAAGGAAATGACCGTCGCGGCCAGAAATGGCGGCGGCGACATCAACATGAACCCGCGGTTGCGCACCGTGGTGACCGAAGCCAAGGCCGCGAACATGCCGGCTGAGAACATCAAGCGGGCCATCCAGCGCGGCACCGGCGAACTGCCCGGCGTCACCTACGAAGAGATCAACTACGAGGGCTATGGCCCCGGCGGCGCGGCGATCATCATCGAGACGATGACCGACAACAAGAACCGCACCGTCGGCGAAATCCGCTTCATGCTGAACAAGTACAACGGCAACCTCGGCACCGAAAATTCGGTGGCGTGGATGTTCTCGAAGAAGGGCTACATGGTCGTCGAGAAGGCCGGTGTGGACGAGGAGAAGCTCCTCAACACCGTGCTCGAGGCCGGGGCCGACGACATGCGCGACGACGGCGACCACTGGGAAGTCATCACCGACCCGGCGGTGTTCGAAGCCGTGAAGGACGCGGTCAAGGCGCTGTCGATCGAACCGGTCACCGCCAAGGTGTCGATGCTGCCGCAGAACTACATCAAGCTCGAGGGCAAAGACGCCACGCGGATGCTCAAGTTGATGGAAGCGGTCGAAGACCACGACGACGTGCAGAACGTGTGGTCGAACTTCGACATCGACGAGAAGGAGATCGAGGCCTCGCTCGCGTGAGGGTCTTCGGCATCGACCCCGGCTCGGTGCGCACCGGCTACGGCTGCGTCGAGTCCGACGGCCGGCGCCATCGCCTCGTCGTCTGCGGCGCCATCGCCACCGCCGGCGAGTCGACCCTCGGGGCCAGGCTCGCCGTCATCCACGACGGGCTGTCGGCCCTCCTGCGCGAGTGCCGGCCCGACGTCGTGGCGATCGAGAATCTCTTCTACGCCACCAACGTCCGCAGCGCGCTGACCCTGGGCCACGCGCGCGGGGTGGCCATGCTCTCGGCCGTCGAGGCCGGTCTCGAACTGGCGGAATACACGCCCGCCGAGATCAAGCGCGCCGTCGTCGGCTACGGCCGGGCCGAGAAGGCGCAGGTCGGGCAGATGATCGCGCTGCTGCTCGGACTCGACGCGCCGCCGTCGCCGCACGACGCGGCCGATGCCCTCGCCGTCGCGCTCTGCCACGTGCATCGCATCCCCGGGCGCGGCGGGGCCGTGCTGAAGCCCCGCACCGCCACCGCGCTCAAGAGCTGGCGCGCGTACCGTCCGCCGTCAGAGACGAAGGTCGCGCGACTGCCACGGGCGGGCGTCCGCCGCTCATGATCGCCTGGCTTCGCGGGCGGCTCCTCGAGAAGCAGCCGACGCGCCTGGTCATCGACGTGCACGGCGTCGGCTACGACGTGGCGGTGCCGGTTTCCACCTTCTACGCCGTGGGTGAGCCCGGCACCGAGGTGGAGCTGCGCATCCATACCCACGTGCGCGAGGACGCGCTGGCGCTCTACGGCTTCCCGACTGCGTTCGAACTGACCGTGTTCGAGAAGCTGATCGCGACCAGCGGCATCGGTCCGAAGCTGGCGCTCGCGGTGCTGAGCGGCATCGACGCGGTGGACTTCGTGGCCGCCGTGCAGCGGGGCGACATCGCCCGGCTCACCCGCATCCCGGGCGTCGGCAAACGCACCGCCGAACGGATCTGCCTGGAGCTGAAGGACAAGCTGCCGGTGGCGCCCGATGCGCACACGGCCGCGCCGGTCGCGCCCCAGACCGACGCCGTGCGCGACGACCTCGTGTCGGCCCTGCTGAATCTCGGCTACCATCGCTCAGCCGTGGACAAGGTGCTCGACAGGCAGCTCGCGAGCGAGGAGCGTCCGCGCTTCGAAGCGGCGTTGCGCGCCGCCCTCAAGGAGCTCGCGCGCGCATGACCGAACGGGTGGTGTCGTCCGTCCCGGACGACGGCGATGCGCAGTTCGAAGCGGGCCTCAGGCCGCGCCGCCTCGACGACTACATCGGCCAGGAACGCGTGCGCGAGAACCTCCAGGTGTCGATTGCCGCCGCCCGCCAGCGCGGTGAAGCGCTCGACCACATCCTGCTCTGGGGCCCGCCCGGGCTCGGCAAGACCACGCTCGCCTACGTCATCGCCAACGAGATGGGCGCCGCCATCCGCACCACCTCCGGCCCGGTCATCGAGAAGCCGGGCGATCTGGCCGGCATGCTCTCGGGCCTGCAGCAGGGCGAGGTGCTGTTCATCGACGAGATCCACCGGATGCCGGCGACGATCGAGGAGATCCTCTACCCGGCGATGGAGGACTTCGAGCTCGACATCGTGATCGGACAGGGCCCCGGCGCGCGATCGGTGAAGGTGCCGGTCGAGCGCTTCACGCTCATCGGCGCGACGACGCGGGCGGGCCTGCTGACGGCGCCGCTGCGGGCGCGCTTCGGCATCAACCACCGGCTCGACTTCTACACCGTGACCGACATCGACGAGATCGTCCGGCGCTCGGCGCGGATCCTCAACACGCCGCTGGCGCCCGATGCCTCGCTCGAGATCGCCCGCCGGTCGCGCGGCACCCCGCGCATCGCCAACCGCCTGCTGCACCGCGTGCGCGACTACGCGCAGGTGCGCGCCGACGGCACCATCACGGTGGACGTCGCGCGCGCGACCATGAAGATGCTCGAAGTCGACGATCTGGGCTTCGACGAAATCGATCGACGCCTGCTCAGCACGATCATGGACAAGTTCGGCGGCGGTCCGGTGGGTGTGAACACGCTGGCCGCGGCGCTCAGCGAAGAGCCCGACGCCATCGAGGACATCCACGAGCCCTACCTGCTGCAGGCGGGTTTCCTCGACCGCACGCCGCGCGGCCGCGTGGCCACCGCACGAGCCTACGAGTACTTCGGGCGCCCGGCGCCCAGGAGAGGACTGTTTTGAGGACTTCCATCGCCAACCTGGCCGGCACGACCCCGATCGGACGCGCCGAAATCAAGAGCCTGGCCACCTACGTGCCGCCGCGCCTGCTGACCAACGCCGACCTCGAGAAACTGGTCGAGACCAGCGACGAGTGGATCCTGCAGCGCACCGGCATCCGTGAGCGCCACATCGTCGACCCGGGCGTCGCCACCTCCGACCTGGCGAAGGAAGCGGCGACCGAGGCCATCCGCCGGGCCGGGCTGACCCCCGACGACATCGACCTCATCATCGTCGGCACGGTCACGCCCGACATGCTCTTTCCGAGCACCGCCTGCCTCCTGCAGCACAAGCTCGGCGCCATCGCACGCCTGGGGCTTCGATGTCAGTGCGGCGTGTTCGGCCTTCGCCTACGCGCTCACCGTGGGCAGTCAGCTCATTGCCGCCGGGTCGTCCAAATACGCGCTGATCGTCGGCGCCGACGTGATGTCGAGCATCATCGACTACACCGACCGCACGACCTGCGTGCTGTTCGGTGATGGGGCCGGCGCCGTGGTGCTGGGGCCGTCGTCGTCGCCGGAACTGGGCATCATCGACTTCGCGCACGAGATCGACGGCAGCGGCGGAGCGGCGTTGTGCATGCCGGCCGGCGGCAGCCTCAAGCCGGCCTCGCACGAGACCGTCGACCAGCGGATGCACTACGTCAAGCAGGACGGCTCCACCGTGTTCAAGTTCGCCGTGCGCCGCACCGGCGAGCTGTGCGACCGCCTGATGGCGCGCAACAACGTCACCGCCAGTGACATCGACCTCTTCGTGTCGCACCAGGCGAACCGCCGCATCATCGAAGCCGTGGCCGAGCGCGTCGGGCTCGACAAGTCGAAGGTCATCATCAACATCGAGCGCTTCGGCAACACCACCGCCGGCACCATCCCGCTGGCGATGAACGATGCGGTGCTCCAGGGCCGGCTGAAGAAGGGTGACCTCGTGCTGGTGGCGTCGGTTGGTGCCGGCTTCACCGTGGGCGCCGTGCTGATCCGCTGGGCGTTCTGAGCCCGGGCCCGCCTGGCCCACCGCGCCCGGTGTCTCGATAGGGCACACACCGGCCCCGGATTCGTGCCCCGCGCCTGATCGCAAGTCGTTGTCCATGAATGACTTGCCAGTTCCCGTCACCAGGCGATCGCCCGCCAGCGGCGGGCTGTGCCGATTCGGCCCACGGCCGTAACCTCCGCCATTGCCGTGAGTTGAGGGAGGCGTTGCGCATAGCTGCACCCTTCCCTGTGCCATGACGGCACACGGCACCCCCAGGATTGAGATCCGGCCCATCCGGCACCTAACACCATTGGAGGCAGTGAGTTACGTGCTCATGGTGCAGCCCGGATCACGCTGGCCTCCGCCTTGCTAAGTCATCCTGTGTTCGGGCGGCAGGCCCGGCACGACCTCTCGCTCCCCCAGCGCGGCAGCGTTCGGCCGGCACCCACGGGGCTCCAGACCTTGACCGGTCTGGGGCCAGCGTGGTCCGAACGAACGGCAAGGTGACACATGGCCAAGGTACAGACCACCGCACAGACGCCTTCAACGCTGGCCACCCCTCCGGGAACGGCGGCCGGCCATCCCGTTCGCACCAACTGGCGCGAAGCGCTGCCCACGCTGACCAGCGCCACGCTGACGCTGCGTGAACCGGTGGCGTCCGACGCCGTGGCGCTGCTGACCGCCCTACCCGAAGACGCCCTGGGCCAAATCGTGGCCGAACCTCCGCCGGCCAGTGTGGCTGGCCTCGAGTCGCTGGTCGAGAAACTCCAGGCGGCGCGCCGCGCCGGCAGGATGGCCTGCTGGGCCATGGTTCCGGCCGAGGCCGGCGTAGCCGTCGGCGTCATCGGAGTCCGTGCGATCGATCACGGGTGCACGATGGTCGAAGGCCTGGCCGTAACGGCCGAAGAGTTCCGCGGCACGCCGCTCTTCCAGACCGCGGCCCGGCTGGTGCTGGCCTGCCTGTTCGGCGAGATGGGCGTGCACCGCGTCGAGTTCCGCATCGACGTGCGCAACGGGCGCGCCAACGGGGCCCTGCGCAAGCTGGGCGCCACGCAGGAGGGCCTGCTGCGCCGCGCCCGCACCAGCGACGGCGAATTCCACGATCAGGTCCTGTGGGCCATCGTCGCCACCGACTGGACCGACATCCGCACCTCCCGCACCTCCAGCGTTCACTGAGACTCCAGCGTCGTCCGTGATGGCCCGGGCGCTTTCCAGGGGCGCCCGGGCCTTTTTTTGTACCCACGATCTGACGATCTGTTGATCTTGTGATCGGGTGATCGGATGATCGGAAGGCGGCATCTGTCGATCGCCTGATCTGATCGATCTATCAATGGATCTCCAGATCAGCACTTGCAAGCCCTCCGATCATCCGATCAGCACATCGCAAGATCACAAGATGTCCGTGTCCGTGCCACTCCGAGTCTCTGACTTCGATTTCGACCTGCCGTCCGAGCTCATCGCGCAGGCGCCGCCCGAGGTACGCGGCGCGTCGCGATTGATGCGGCTCGACCGGGCGTCCGGCGCCGTCGCCCACGGATTCTTCAGCGAGCTTCCGGCGCTGCTTCGGCGCGGCGACCTGCTGGTGCTCAACGACACCCGGGTCTTCCCGGCGCGCCTGCTCGGTCACCGCGAGCCCGGCAGCGGCGCTGTCGAATGCCTGCTGGTCGCGCGGCTGGGCCCCGAGGCCGGCCCGGCGGGGGAGGAGCGCTGGCGCGCGCTCGTGAGCCCGGGCGCGCGGATCGGCGTCGGCGCCCGGCTGGTTTTCGAGGGCCCCGGCGGACGACTCGACGGCGAGGTGCTCGAACGCGCGGAACACGGCCGCATCGTCCGCCTCACGACGCCCGACGGCACACCCGTGATGGCGGCGATCGCCCGGCTCGGACACATGCCGCTGCCGCCGTACATCAAGCGGCCAGACGCCGAGAGCGATCGCGAGCGTTATCAGACGATCTACGCGCGCCAGGAGGGCTCGGTCGCCGCGCCCACGGCCGGCCTGCACTTCACGCCGGAGGTCTTCGCGGCCCTCGACGCCGCCGGCATCGAGCGGACGACACTCACCCTGCACGTCGGTTACGGGACGTTCCAGCCGGTGCGCGCGGAGCTGGTCGCCGATCACCGGATGGGGCACGAGTCGTTCGAGGTGGGGGCCGAGGCCGCCGACGCGCTGACGCGCGCGCTCGTCGAC
This sequence comes from uncultured Acidobacteriota bacterium, assembly GCA_963779175.1. Taxonomy (GTDB): domain Bacteria; phylum Acidobacteriota; class Vicinamibacteria; order Vicinamibacterales; family UBA2999; genus CADEFD01. Next base: position 386,048 of record CAVZXA010000009.1, on the reverse strand, counting down.
GGGCGCCGCATCATCGCCGTGGGCACGACCACCACCCGCACGCTGGAGTCGCTGGCGCTTACCGCAGAGGGGCGCGTACCGGCCGCCTGCGGCGAAACGGCGCTTTTCATCTCACCCGGCTACAGATTCCGCCTCGTCAGCGGGCTGGTGACGAACTTCCACGTGCCGAAGTCGTCCCTGCTCATGCTGGTGTCGGCGTTTGCCGGCGTCGAGGCGGTGCGACAGGCGTATCGTGAAGCCGTGGCGGCGCGCTACCGCTTCTACAGTTACGGGGATGCGATGGTCATCACCTAGCGGCCAGGGGCTGGCGGCTAGCGGCTAGGAACTCACGCTGTCGCGCTGCGAGCGGCCAACCCCTGGTGCGGTTCTTGGTAGAAGCCGCTTCGTGATCTAGCCGCCAGCCGCTAGCCCGCCAGCCGCTATTCTTGGGTGCCATGAAACTCGACTACGAGGAATTCGATCTCTCGGGCGTGAGGCGGTATCCGCTGGCGTCGCGGCAGAGCAAGGTACGCCGCGAAGATTTCGCGACCGTGCATACGGCGGGTGGCGACATCACCACCTGGCTGGCGCGCCTGCCGGCATTGCTCGCAGCCCGGGATCTCGTCGCCGTCGTCGAGGCCATCGTGGCCGCCGGCGCCCGTCCGGCACCGGTGGTGTGGGGTCTTGGCGCCCATGTCATCAAGGCAGGCCTGTCGCCGCTCCTCGTGGACCTGATGGCCCGTGGCTACGTGTCGGCGCTGGCTCTCAATGGCGCCGGCATCATCCACGACGTCGAAATCGCGCTCGCCGGGGCGACCTCCGAGGATGTGGACGCGGCGCTCGGGCCCGGCGCCTTCGGCATGGCGGAGGAGACTGGCACCGGCATCAACCGCGCGATCGTGGACGGCGTCGCCCGCGGCTGGGGGCTCGGGCGCTCGGTGGCCGAGTGGATCGCCGCCGCCGCGCCACCCCACGCGGACGTGAGTCTGCTTTGCGCCGCGATTCGTCACGGCGTGCCGGTCACGGCGCACGTCGCCGTCGGCACCGACATCATCCACATGCACCCGGATGCGTCGGGCAGCGCGATCGGCGAGGGGAGTCTGCGCGACTTCCGGCACTTCGCCTCGTCGGTGGCGCGTCTGGCCGGCGGCGTGTACCTGAACTGTGGCTCGGCGGTGGTGCTGCCGGAGGTGTTCCTCAAGGCGGTCGCCGTGGCACGCAATCACGGGCACGACCTGACCGGCCTCACCACCGTGGACCTGGACTTCCTGCCACACTACCGGCCGCTGACCAACGTCGTGAAGCGGCCCACCGCCGGGATCGGGCGCGGGATCCATCTCACGGGCCACCACGAGATTCTCATTCCCCTCATCGCGGCGGCGCTCGTAGAACGGTCGGTCGCGGCAGGAAAGTGATAAAATCGTTGGTTCGTGCCGGAGTAGCTCAGCCGGTTAGAGCATGCGTCTCATAAGCGCAGGGTCGGCGGTTCGAGTCCGCCCTCCGGCACCAGCCTTCGCTCGCTTCCGCGGCGGGCGAAGGCGGGCACGACCTCTTTGAACCACCCTCTCCTGCACCGCGTCCGGCGTTTCATCTCGCGTCAACGGCTCTGGCCTCCCGGCGCCCGTGTCGTCGCGGCGCTGTCGGGCGGCTCCGATTCTGTCGCGCAACTCCTGCTGCTGCGCGACCTCGCCGCCGCCGGCGAACTCGTCCTGGCCGGCGCCGCCCATCTCAATCACCAACTGCGCCCCGAGGCCGCCGGCGACGAGGCGTTCTGTCGCGCCCTCTGTGCCAGGCTCGACGTGCCGTGTGTCGTCGAGCATGCCGACGTGACCCGGCTGGCGACCGACCAGCGCGTGTCGATCGAGGTGGCGGCGCGGCGAGCTCGCTACGCGTTCCTCGAAGGCGCTCGGCTGGCGCTCACCGCGCAGGTGATCGCCGTCGCGCACACCGCGGACGACCAGGCCGAGACGGTGCTGCTGCGGCTGCTGCGCGGCGCCGGGACCCGCGGCCTGCGCGGCATCCTGCCCGTGCGTGGCGCCGTCGTCCGTCCGGTGCTCGATTGCACCCGTGCGGCCCTGCGGGGAGAACTCATGAGCCGTGGCGAGACCTGGGTCGAGGACGCTACCAATCAGGACCTCGCCCAGCCGCGCAGCCGGGTGCGCCACGAGCTCATTCCGCTGCTGGCGGCGCGCTATCAGCCTGCGGTCACGCGGGTGCTCGCCCGCACGGCCGAGGTGGTGTCGGCCGACGACGCCTTCCTGGAGCAGCTCGCCGCGGCGGCCGCGCCTTCGGTGCTGTCGGCGTCCCCGCGGGGCCACGTGACTCGCGACGCCCGCGCTCGCAGCGCTGCCGCCCGCCCTGGCCCGGCGGGTGGCGCGGCGCGCGCTGCTGGCCGCGCACCCGCCACATGCACCGGACCTCGCGGACGTCGAGGCGCTCCTGGCCGTGTGCCGGCCGTCCGGACCGGCCGCGGCCGAGCCCGCAGGCGTCCGGGTGGAACGTTTTGCCGAGGATGCTGTCTTACTGATCATGGGGCCACCGTCGTCGGTGGCCTCTGTGCTGCCGGCGCGGGTCCTGCCCGTGCCGGGCATCGTGGCGCTTCCCGAACTGGGCGCCGGGTGCCGGTTGACGGCCGAGAGGCCGATAACACACGTGGGGCAGCCCGCAGACCCCAGCCGGCGTCTGATCCTGAAGGCGACGGTGGCCACTCCTCTGGTCGTGCGTGGACGTCGGCCGGGTGACCGGCTGCGGCCCCTCCGGCTGGGTGGCTCGAAGAAGCTGCAGGACCTGCTGGTCGATCGCAAGGTGCCGCGCACCGCGCGCGACCGGGTGCCGGTGGTGGTCGATGCGACCGGCCGGATCGTCTGGGTGGTCGGACACGCCGTGGACGCCGACGCCGCGGCCACGGCTGCCGAGGGCGACGTGATAGTCTTGACTTTTGACCAGCCGGGCGTCCCCGGCTCGGAGGGATCGTGAATTCCACCGCAAAGAGCCTCGTCTTCTGGTCCATCCTGTTCGTGGTCGGGCTCCTCGTGTGGAATTTTTCGTCGCGCCTGCAGCGCAACGAGAACCCGGTCCCTTTCAGTGAGTTCGTGTCGTGGGTGGATGCCGGGCAGGTCCAGCGGGTCACGATCGTCGGCAACGACATCACCGGCGTGACCAAGGGCCTCGAGAACTTCCGCACCTACGCGCCGTTCCAGTACCGAAGGCCTGGCGAACCGCCTGATCGAGCGTGGCGTGAGCGTCGAGAGCAAGGCTCCCACCGAATCGCCGTGGGCGGCCATCCTGTACTCCTGGGCGCCGATCCTGCTGATGATCGGCTTCTGGGTCTTCTTCATGCGGCAGGTGCAGAGCGGCGGCAACAAGGCGCTGTCGTTCGGCAAGAGCAAGGCGAAGCTATCCTCGTCGTCCCAGAAGAAGGTCACGTTTCGCGACGTTGCCGGTGTGGACGAAGCCAAAGACGAGCTGCAGGAGATCATCGAGTTCCTGAAGGAACCGCAGAAGTTCCAGAAGCTCGGCGGCCGCATTCCCAAGGGCGTGCTGCTCATGGGCCCGCCGGGCACCGGCAAGACGCTGATGGCGCGCGCGGTGGCAGGTGAAGCCAATGTGCCGTTCTTCTCGATCAGCGGTTCCGACTTCGTCGAGATGTTCGTCGGCGTCGGCGCCAGCCGCGTGCGCGACCTGTTCGAACAGGGCAAGAAGAACGCCCCCTGCATCGTCTTCATCGACGAGATCGACGCCGTCGGCCGTCACCGCGGCGCCGGACTCGGCGGCGGCCACGACGAACGCGAGCAGACCCTCAACCAGCTGCTGGTCGAGATGGACGGCTTCGAATCGAACGAGGGCGTCATCCTGGTCGCCGCCACCAACCGTCCCGACGTGCTCGACCCGGCGCTGCTGCGCCCGGGCCGCTTCGACCGCCGCATCGTGGTCAACCGTCCCGACGTCAAGGGCCGCGAAGGCATCCTGGCGGTGCACACGAAGAAGATTCCGATGGCCGACGATGTCGACATCCGCGTGCTGGCGCGCGGGTCGGCGGGCTTTGCCGGCGCCGACCTCGCCAACCTCGTGAACGAGGCGGCCCTCAACGCCGCGCGTCAGAACAAGAAGGCCGTGGCCATGGTGGACTTCGAGTTCGCCAAGGACAAGGTGCTGATGGGCGCCGAACGGCGGTCGATGATCGTGACCGAAGAAGAGAAGAAGGTCACCGCCATCCACGAGGCTGGTCACGCGCTGCTGGCAGTGCTGCTGCCGCATTCCGACTCGCTGCACAAGGTCACCATCATTCCGCGCGGGATGGCGCTCGGGCTCACCACCCAGCTGCCGCTCGACGAGAAGCACAACTACTCGAAGGTCTATCTGATGGATCGCATCGCGATCCTGCTCGGCGGACGCATCGCCGAGGAACTGACCACCGGCGACATCACGACCGGCGCCGGCAACGACCTCGAACGCGCCACCGAGATGGCCCGCAAAATGGTCTGTGAATGGGGCATGAGCGAAGCCATGGGCCCGCTCACGTTCGGCAAGAAGGAAGAGCAGATCTTCCTCGGCCGTGAAATCGCCCAGCAGCAGGACTACAGCGGCGTCACCGCCGAGCGCATCGATCAGGAAGTCAAGCGCCTCATCAGCGAGAACTACGACAAGGCGACCGAGCTGCTGACGCACCACAAGGCGTCGCTGGTCGCGATTGCCGACGCGCTGCTGGCGCGCGAGTCGCTCGACGGCGACCAGGTGCGCCGCATCATCAACGGCCTGCCGATCGACGAACCTCCGGTCGCGCCGCCGGCGCCGGCCGCGCCGGCCGATGAGCCGCGCGAGCGGTCCCGCGACAAGGAGCGGGCGCCGCTGCTGCCGATCGCACCCAAACCGCTCGCGCAGGAATAACCGTTACGCGCCACGCCGGCTCATCCGCCGGCGTGGTCGTATCCCGACGTCCCGCCGCATGATCGCGCCGCGAGCTTCCTTCACCCTGCCGCTCGCCGGGCGCGCGCCGCTCGTGCTCGGCCCGCGCACGCTCGTCATGGGCGTGCTCAACGTCACCCCAGATTCGTTCTCCGACGGCGGCGCAGCCCTCGACCCCGACCGCGCGCTCGACCTGGCGCTGGCGATGGAAGCCGGCGGCGCCGATCTCATCGACATCGGCGCCGAGTCGACGCGGCCCGGCGCCGCGCCGCTCAGCGGCCGCGATGAGCGCAGGCGGCTGCTGCCGGTGATGCGCAGGCTGCACCGCCTGCGCATCCCTCTGTCGATTGACACGACCAAGGCCGAAGTGGCGCGCTTCGGGCTCGACGAAGGGGCGGTCATCGTCAACGACGTGAGCGGCCTGCAGTACGACCCGGCCCTGGGCGACATCGTCGCCGTGCGCGGCGCCCCGCTGGTGCTGATGCACATGCGGGGGCGCCCCTCCGACATGTACGCCTACGCCGGCTACGACGACGTGGCGACCGACGTGGCGCGCGACCTGACGCGGGCCGTCGAGCGCGCCATCAGCCGGGGCGTGGCCTGGGATCGCCTGATTCTCGACCCCGGCCTCGGCTTCGCCAAGCGGGCGGCCGCCAGCGCCGCCGCTCTCGCCGGCCTGAGCACGCTGGCCTCGCTGGGGCGCCCGTTGCTGGTCGGACCCTCGCGCAAGTCGTTCCTGACCGCCGCCGTGGGCGAGGTGCCCGCGCCGGAGCGCGACTGGGCGACGGCGGCCGCCGTGACCGCCGCGGTGCTCGGCGGCAGCCACATCGTGCGGGTGCATGCCGTTGCCGAAATGGTGCAGGTGGTACGGGTCGCGGATATGATCCGTGGGCACGGCACAGGCACCGGCGAAGGCAGCACTCGGGCCACAAGCTAACCGCGGGTCAGGTACCCGCGACTTAGCCGCTAGCCGCTAGTCCCTAGCCGCTAGTCACCAATCATGCCCTGGCTCGACGCCCTACTCGACCGTCCGCCCCTGACGTGGTGGGACCTCCTCGATATCGCCATCGTGTCGGTGGTGGTCTACGAGGTGCTGAAGCTGATCCGCGGCACGCGGGCCTCGCAGATGGCGGTGGCCCTGGGCGCCATCGTCGGCCTCTTCTATCTGTCGCGGGCGCTCGAACTCGAGACCGTCAACTGGCTGATCCGCAACGTCGTCGGCTACGTGGTGTTCGCCGCCATCGTGCTGCTGCAGACCGACATCCGCCGGGCGCTGGTCCACTTCGGCCGCGCCTCGTTCTTCAAGTATCTGCGCCGCGTCGAGGCCGATGAAGACTCGATCGAGGAACTGGTAGTCGCACTCGAGACGCTGGCCGCCAAGCAGATCGGCGCGCTGGTGATCGTCGAGCGCGGCATCGGCCTGCGCAACCACATCGAGAGCGGCATCCCGCTCGACGCCAGGCTGACCTACGATCTCATCGTCAGCATCTTCCAGCCGACCTCGCCCCTGCACGACGGCGCCGCCATCGTGCAGGGCGATCGCATCGCCGCCGCCGCCTGTTTCCTGCCGCTCAGCGTGAACACGAAGCTGGCCCGCGAACTCGGCTCACGTCACCGGGCGGCGCTCGGCGTCACCGAAGAGAATGACGCGGTGGCGCTGGTGGTCTCGGAAGAGTCCGGCGCCGTGTCGCTGGTGCTCGACGGCAAGATCGAACGCGGCCTGACGTCCGACAAGCTGCGCTGGCGCCTGCGTTCGCTCATCAAGCGGACACAGGCCCGCCCGGAGCGCCGCCTCGCCGCGGCGACCATGGACTGATGGCCCGCTTCGCCGTCCGCCACGTCGGGCTCAAGCTGCTCTCGGTGGTCGTTGCCACCCTGCTGTGGATGGTCGTCACCGGCGATCCGGTGGTCGAGCGCACGATGCGCGTCGGGCTCGAACTGCAGCGCGCGCCGGTGGGGCTCGAACTGGTGGGCGGCGTGCCCGACACCGTGGCGGTGCGCGTGCGCGGACCGGCCAGCCGGCTGTCGGGACTGGCGCCGGCCGACGTCTCGGCGATTGTCGACCTCGATGGCGTGCGCGCCGGCCGCCGCCTCTTCCCGCTCACGCCCGACCAGGTCACCGCGCCCTTCGGCATCGACGTGATGCAGGTGACGCCGCCGGCCCTGCCGCTCACCTTCGAGGCGACCGCCTCGGCCGTGGTGCCGGTGCGGCCCCGCGTCGAGGGCACCCCGGTGCCGGGTCACAGCGTGACCAACGTCTCGGTCACCCCGTCGCAGGTGCGCGTGGAAGGCCCCGAGAGCGTGGTGCGCGGTCTGACCGAAGTCTTCACCGAACTGGTCTCCATCGAGCGGGCGACCAGCCTGGTGCGCGAGGCCGTCACCATCGACACCAGCGAATCGGCCCTGCGGCTGTCGGGCGGGGCCACCGCCGTGGTGACGATCACGATTGCAGCCGATACAACCGAGCGGACCCTGACCGGGGTGCCGATTCACCTGCGAGGCAGGGCCTCGGGCCAGCTGATGCCGACCGTGGCGGCAGTCACCATTCAGGGCGCCAGCGAGATCGTGCGGGAGCTGACGGCGGGTGACATCACGCTCTTCGTCGACATCCAGGGCGACATGCCGGGACGCGAGCTGGTCGTGCAGGCGGAATCGTCGCCGCGCTACGTCGTGCGCTCGATCGTGCCGCCGGCGGTGTCGTACAGCCGTCCGACCACCCGCCGGTGACCACCAGGCAGGAGAGACCGTGAAGCTGTTCGGGACCGATGGAATCCGTGGGGAAGCCGGCGCACCGCCGCTCGATGCCGGCACCGTGGCCCGCGTGGGGGCGGCCCTGGCGCGGGTCTCGGGCGCCGCCGCGCCGCGCGTGCTCATCGGCCGCGATACCCGCGAATCGGGCCCGGAGCTGGAAGCCGCGCTGACGCGCGGCGTCGCCTCGGAGGGCGGCACCGTGGTCAGTCTCGGCGTGGTGCCAACGCCGGCCGTGGCCTACCTCACGCGCACCGAGGGCTTCGACCTCGGGATCGTCATCTCGGCGTCGCACAATCCCTTCCACGACAACGGCATCAAGGTGTTCTCCGGCGCCGGCGAGAAGTTCTCGGCCGCGCAGGAGCAGCGAATCGAGGCGATGGTCGCCGATGCCTCGTGGCAGGTGCCTGACGGCGCGGTCGCGCCCGGCGCCGACGCCGAACTCACGGCCCACTACGTGGCGCACCTGCGCCTGATCCTCGACCACGCCGGCCCGCTCGCCGGCGCCACCATCGTCGTCGACTGCGCCCACGGCGCCACCACCACGATCGCGCCGGCCCTCTTCACCGCCCTCGGCTTCGACGTCCGCACGATCGGCGCGGCGCCTGATGGACGCAACATCAACGAGGGGTGCGGCTCCACGGCAATGGAGACACTGCAGGCCGCCGTGGTCGCCGCCGGGGCGCGGCTCGGCGTGGCGTTCGACGGCGACGGCGATCGCGCGCTCTTCGTCGATCATCACGGTCACCGCGTGGACGGCGATGCGGTCATGCTGATCTGCGCCGACCAGCTGCGGCGTGAATCGGCCCTGCCCGGCGGCGCCATCGTCGCCACGGTGATGAGCAACATCGGCCTCGAGATCGCGCTCAGGGAGCGCGGCGTCGACCTGGTCCGCTGCCCGGTCGGCGACAAGTACGTGATGGAGGAGATGCTGAAGCGCGGTCTGGCCCTTGGCGGCGAGCAGTCGGGCCATGTGATATTCGCCACCCACCTCTTCACCGGTGACGGCATCGCCACCGCCTTGCACGTGCTGCGGGCGATGATTGCAACCGGCCACGAGCTGGCAACGCTGGCCGCGACCCTGACCAGCTATCCGCAGGTGCTCGTCAACGTCCGCGTCCGCGAACGCACCGATATCTCGCTGGTGCCGGCGGTGGCAGCGGCGATGCGCGAGGTCGAGGCGCGCCTCGAAGGCCATGGCCGTCTGCTCGTGCGCTACTCGGGCACCGAGCCGCTGTTGCGGATCATGCTCGAAGGCCGCGACCAGGCCGAGATCCGCGCCTGGGCCGACGAAATCGCCCACGCCGTGCGCACCGCGCTCGCCTAGGGCCGGCCCGCCGGCGCTGGGGTGATACGCTGTGGTCGAGTGTCGGGCGACACCCAGCCGCTAGCCGCCAGCCGCTAGCCGCTTTCGGCCCGGCGCAGCCGGGACCATGGTCCGCCTCTCCGTCAACGTCAACAAGGTCGCCACGCTGCGCAACTCCCGCGGCGGCCACGAACCCTCGGTGCTCGAGGCCGTGCGGGTGGTGGTCGAGGAAGGCGCGCCGGGTGTCACGGTGCATCCGCGCGCCGACCAGCGGCACATCACCCCGGCCGACGTCCGCGATATCGCGGCCTACCTGGCGCCGCACCGCGGCACCGTCGAGTACAACATCGAAGGCGATCCGCGTCCCGGGCTGCTGGCCCTCGTGCACGAGGTGCGGCCGGACCAGTGCACGCTGGTGCCGGTGCGGCCTGGCGAGATCACGAGCCAGGCGGGCTGGGGTCTCGACACGCCGCGGCAGGAGCTGGCGGCCGTGGTCGCGGATCTCAAGGCTGCCGGCATCCGCGTCAGCCTGTTCGTGGATCCGACGCCCGAGGCCGTGGCCCTCGCCGCCGATCTCGGCGCCGACCGCGTCGAGCTCTACACCGAGCCGTTCGCGCGCGCCTTCGAGCGCGGTGAGGCCGCCGGCCTCGCCAGCTTCGAGCACTACGCCGCCGCCGCCGCCGCCGCGCACCGGCGTGGTCTCGGCGTCAACGCCGGGCACGACCTCGACCTCCACAACCTGCCCCTGTTCCGCACCTTGCCGCATCTCGAAGAGGTCTCGATCGGCCATGCCCTCATGAGCTACGCGCTCTTTGCAGGCCTCCCGGCTGCCGTCCGCGCCTATCTCGCGGCCGTGAGCGACGCCGCATGAGAGGCGCGGCGCTGGTGCTGCTCGGCCTGCTGCTGGCTGCGGATGCGGCGTTTGCGGCGGGGCGGCCGGTGCAGCTCCAGGCCTCGGACGGCGTCACGATTGCGGCCACCTTCTACCATGCCGACGGCGCCGCCGCGCCGGCAGTCGTGCTCGTCCACATGTTCACGCGCACGAAAGACGACTGGCGGACGTTCGCCGAGCGCCTGCAGGCGGCGGGCATCACCGCCCTCGCCATCGACCTGCGCGGACACGGCGGGTCGGGAGGCGCGGCGGCGCCGTCGCCGGCCATGGCGCTCGACGTCCGCGCCGGGATCGACTTTCTCGCCGCCCAGGCCGGCGTAATGGGCATCGGCGTCGTCGGCGCGTCGCTCGGCGCCAGCGCGGCCCTGATGGCGGCCGCCGAGGCGACGCTGGTGCGAGGTGTCGCGCTGCTGTCGCCGTCGTCCGACTACCGGGGCGTGCGCATCGAGGCGGCGCTGCGCAAATACGGCAACCGTCCGCTGCTGCTCGTGACGAGCAGCGAAGATCCCTATGCGCTCCGCACGGTCCGGGGCATGATGACCGACACGACCACCGCGCGCGACCAGCGCGTGTCGCCCGTCGCCGCGCACGGCTCCCAGCTCCTCGATCGTGACCCCGACGTGGCCACGGTGCTGGTGGACTGGCTGAGACGGACGTTGCTATCCTGAGGGGGAGTCCCCATGCGCGCCGATTCCATTGCTTTTGCCATTTCCGGGATGTTGTTCGGCGTCATCGTCGGCTGGATTCTCGGGAACCAGCAGTCGGCCGGTGTCACTGCGACCGCCGCGCCGACGACCGCCGCCGCTCCCGCCGCCACCGGGGAGGGCGGGCGTGCTCCCGCCGCGCCGCTCGACGAGAACCGCGCCAAGGAACTGGTGGCCGCCGCCTCCGGCGCGCCGTCCGACCCGGCCCCGCGCGTCGAGCTCGGCAACCTCTACTTCGATGCCGAGCGCTACCCGGAGGCCGTCGAGTGGTACGAGCAGGCCCTGCGCCTGAAGCCCGACGATGCCAACGTCTCGACCGACCTCGGCGTCGCCTACTACTACACCGATCAGCCCGACAAGGCGATCCAGCAGTTCGAGCAGTCGCTCAAGGCCGATCCGAAGCACACCAAGACGATGCTCAACATGGGCATCGTCAAGGCGTTCGGCAAGCAGGACCTGGCCGGCGCGGCCGCCGCCTGGCAGCAGGTGATCGCCACCGCGCCCGACAGTCCCGAGGCGACGGCGGCGAAGAAGGCGCTCGAAGGCCTGCAGCAGGCGCATCCGGGCGGACCGGCCGCCGGCCCGTCCGGCGGGACCGGATCGTGACGCCGTGACCTGGCGCATCTTCCTGCTGGTCGTGATGGTGCTCTTCGCGCTGCGCGCGGTGGGACGCTTCATGGGCGGCCTGTCGCAGGCGGCGCGTGGCGAGGCGCCGCGGGCCCGCGGCACCGACACGCCCGTCAAGATGATGAAGGATCCGGTGTGCGGCACCTTCGTCGTGCCCGGCAAGGCCCTGAGCGCGACCTCCGACGGCGCCACGGTGTGGTTCTGCTCGGAACAGTGCCGCGACACCTTCACCCGCCGCGCATGACCTGGCCCGACGAGCAGCAGACGCGTCTCGACATCGTCGAAGTGGGACGCCGCCTGTGGGTGCAGGGCTTCGTCGCCTCGAACGACGGCAACATCAGCGTGCGCCTCGGTCCGGACCGGCTGCTCACCACCCCGAAGAGCGTCTCGAAGGGCTTCATGACGCCCGACATGTGCGTCGTCACCGACCTGGCCGGGGTCAAGGTGAGCGGCGTCCGTGACGCGTCGTCGGAGCTGAAGATGCACCTCGAGGTATACCGGCAGCGGCCCGATGTCGGCGCCGTCGTCCACGCCCATCCGGCCACCGCCACCGGTTTTGCCGTGGCCGGCGTGCCGCTCAATCGCGCGGTGCTGGCCGAAGTCATCACGACGCTCGGCGGCATTCCGATCGCCGACTACGCCACGCCGTCCACGGCCGAACTCCCGGCCGCGATCCGCGAGTACATCAAGGCGCACGACGGCCTCCTCCTCGCCAATCACGGTGCGCTGGCGGTGGCTGCGGATCTGTTCACCGCCTACTACCGGATGGAGACCATCGAGCACTTCGCGAAGATCAGCCTGGTGGCACGGCAGCTCGGACGCGAGAACCTGCTGTCGCGCGATGAAGTGACGCGGCTGCAGGGCCTGCGGGGAATGTACGGGATCAGTTCGCCGGCGCCCATCTGTGTCGATCCGGCAGCGGCCGGCGAGGCCGACTGCCAGATCGTGGACGCGCCGCACTCGACCGCGCGCCTGGTGGCCGACACGCCGACCCTGCCGCCGGCCCAGGCTGAACGCCTCGGCACGGACGGAGAGATTCGGCTAACATACGGCCAGCTGACGACTCTCATCGACGAGGCCGTCAAAGGCGTGCGATAGCAGCGGGCCGCGTGCCGGCCCGGCCCGAAGTCCGGGCGGAGGATTGGAATGGGCGAAGCGCTCGGAATGGTCGAGACAAAGGGCCTGGTCGCCATGATCGAAGCGGCTGACGCCATGGTCAAGGCCGCCAAGGTCACCTTGGTGGGCTGGGAGAAGATCGGCGCCGGCTACGTCACCGCGATCGTGCGTGGCGATGTCGCGGCCGTGAAGGCGGCCACCGATGCCGGCGCGGCCGCCGCCAGGCGCGTCGGCGAACTGGTGTCGGTGCACGTCATTCCCCGTCCGCACTCGAACCTCGAAGACGTGCTGCCGATCGGCAAAGCCAGCACCAAGGGGTAGGGCGGCCCGCGGTGTCACGTCCGTCGGCATTCGCCAGACGGGGCATCCCCATGGGCTGCGTTGCTCCTCCTTCAGATATGAACCCGATATCCTCAGTCGTCGCGCCTTGCCCCTGGGGCGCCTCGTCGGGCTCGGTGCTCGACGGGCGTGTCACCGAGGACCGCTAACCCCTTCTTCCGGGTCGCCGCCATGCTCCTCGCCAGAATCGTCGGCACCGTGGTGGCCACGCGCAAGGACCCGCGCCTGGTCAGCTGCAAGCTGCTGCTGGCGCGGCCGGTGGACCCGAACGGGAAGAACGAGGGCAACCACCTGGTTGCCATCGACACCGTCGACGCCGGCGTCGGCGAGACCGTGCTCATCGTGAGCGGCAGCTCCGCGCGCATGGCCGCCGGCATGAAAGACATGCCGGTGGACGCGGTGGTGGTCGGCATCGTCGACCACGTGGACGTTCCGAACCCGACGTCTTGAAGGGCCTCGTCACATGGTCATCAGACACAGTGAGAGCTCTGAAAGACGTCGCGCCCACGCGGAGCGTGGGCCAGGCAACACTGCCGCTAGCGAGCCGATTCTTCAGTTTGGCATCAGCCGGCGAGAGGCGAAGGCTCGCTAGCACCGTGCAGATCGGACGCGTCATCGGCGATGTGGTCGCCACCCGCAAGGACCCCGGGTTCACCGGTGTGCCGCTGCTGCTCGTGCAGCCGCTCGGCCCGGAGCGTGAGCCCCAGGGCCGGCCGATCGTGGCGGTCGACAGCGTCGGCGCCGGCGTCGGCGAACACGTGTTCTTCGTGCGTGGCAAGGAAGCGTCGTTCCCGTTCCATCCCACCGAGGTGCCGGCTGACGCCGGCATCGTCGGCATTCTCGATCACTGGACACTGGGCGAGCGATGATTCTCGCGCGCGTCATCGGCCAGGCCGTCGCGACCGTGAAGCGGCCGCAGTTTGAAGGCGCCACGCTGCTGCTCGTGCAGCCGGAGACGCCTGAAGGCGTCGCCGTGGGCACCACGCTCCTCGCGGTCGACGGCGTGGGCGCCGGTGTGAGCGAACGGGTGCTGGTGGTGGTCGAAGGCCGCGCCGCGGCCGAGATCGTCGGCAGGAAGCTGGCGCCGGTCGATGCCGCCATCATCGGCATCGTCGATCAGGTGGACGTCGAGGCATAGCGAATGGACGAGCAGCAGGTCCGGCTCCTCGTCCGGCAGGCGATTGCGCGGCACCTGGATGGGCCGCCACCGGCTCCGGCACCAGCGCCGCCGCCGATGTCGGCCGCTGCCGCGCCCGTGCCGGTCGCGCTCCTCAGCTTTGCGCAGTTTGAGCTCGCGCGGCCCGCCGGCGAGACCGAATGTGTGATCGAACCGACGGTGACCTGCAATCACTGCGGCCATTGCCAGTGCTACGGGCACTGAACCTCCTGCCATGTCCACGAAACCCTCCGTGCTCGTCACGCGCCGGCTGCCGTCGTTGGTGCTGGAACGCCTCGAATCGGTCTGCGACCTCGACCTCCACACCGAGCCCACCGCCATCTCGCGCAACGACCTGCTGGCGCGCGTGGCCGGCAAAGACGCGATCGTCTGCCTGCTGACCGAGCCCATCGACACGGCGGTACTCGACGCGGCCGGTCCGTCGCTCAAGGTCGTGGCCAATGTGGCCGTCGGCTTCAACAACATCGACGTGGCGGCCTGCCGCGCCCGGGCCGTCGTGGTCACCAACACGCCCGATGTGCTGACCAACGCCTGCGCCGACTTCACCTGGGCGCTCATACTCGCCGTCACCCGCCGGCTCGGTGAAGGCGAACGCGAGCTGCGGGCCGGAGCGTGGAAGGGCTGGGCGCTCGACCACCTGCTCGGCATGGAGCTGCGTGGCAAGCAGCTGGGCTTGGTGGGCATGGGCCGCATCGCCCGAGCCGTGGCCGACAAGGCGCCGGCCTTCGGGATGTCGGTGGCCTACACCGACCATGTCATCACCGCCGTGCCCGGGGCGACAGCGATGCCGTTCGATCGCCTGCTTGCGACCTCCGACGTGCTGTCGCTGCACGTGAACCTGACGCCGCAGACCACTCATCTCATCGATCAGAAGGCGCTCACGAAGATGCGGCGCTCGGCCTATCTCATCAACACGTCGCGCGGGCCGGTCGTGGACGAAGCGGCGCTCGCCTGGGCCCTGCGCGAGCGCCTGATTGCCGGCGCCGCCCTCGACGTCTACGAGAAGGAGCCGGTCGTGCACCCGGATCTGCCGGCCCTCGAGAACGCGCTGCTCATCCCGCACCTGGCCAGCGCCACCACCGAGACCCGCACGGCCATGGCGGACCTGGCGGTGTCGAACGTGCTGGCGGTGCTCGACGGTCGGCCCGCCCTCACCCCGGTGCCATGAGCCGGCCCGCCGCCGTGGCTGGCGGGGCCGCCACGCCGCGTCCGCGCGTCCGCGTCGGGCGTCCGGAGCCGGCGCGCGTCGAACGCGTGCTGCGCGAGCTGGCCCGGCAGATCGACGGCATGGAACTGCCCGCGATCGAAAAAATCTCGGAAGCACAGCAGGAAGATCCGTTCCAGGTCCTCATCGCCACGCTGCTGTCGGCACGCACGCAGGATGCGACGACGCTGGCGGCCTCGACCCGGCTCTTCAATCGGGCGCGAACGCCGCAGGCGATGGCGAGGCTCACCGTCGCGGAGATCGAGTCGCTCATCTTTCCAGTCGGCTTCTACCGGACCAAGGCCCGTCACGTGCAGGCCGCATGCCTCCGGCTGCTCTCGGACTTCGGCGGCCGCGTGCCGTCGTCGGTGGACGAGCTCGTGACGTTGCCCGGCGTGGGCCGCAAGACGGCGACGCTGGTGCTGATCGTGGCGTTCGGGAGCCGGCAGCACGTCTGCGTCGACACCCACGTGCACAGGATTTCCAATCGCCTCGGCTGGGTCAGGACGACCACGCCCGAAGACACGGAGCAGGCGCTCTACGCTGTTACGGACGCGCGCTGGTGGTCGTATCTCAATCTGTATCTGGTCACCTGGGGTCAAAACTGCTGCCGTCCGGTGTACCCTCGGTGTGACGATTGTGCGGTCGTGGCCGACTGTCCGCGCCTCGGCGTCACGAAGGTCGGCCATTCGAGAAAAGGAGAGTCCTGATGCTGTCCCGTGTCCTTCGGCTCGTGCCGAGCCTCGCTGTGGTCGTGCTCGTGCAGGCCGCTCCGGCCCTCGCGCAGGCGCCGGCCGCGCCCGCCGGTCCCGTGATCGTGGTCGAGACCTCGCGCGGCGTGTTCGAGTTCGAAACCTATCCGGCCGAGGCACCGAAGACCGTCGCCCGCATCGTCGAGCTCGTGAAGCAACGCTTCTACACCGGCCAGCGGATCCATCGCGTCGTGCCCGGCTTCGTCATCCAGTGGGGCGATCCGCAGACCCGCGACATGACCAAGAAAGACCGCTGGGGCACCGGCGGCAGCGGCAAGCCGGTCGGCGTGGCCGAGATCACCAAGACCCGCACGCACGTGCTCGGCGCGGTGGCGATGGCGCACGCCGGCGATCCCGCCAAGGCCGACAGTCAGATGTATGTGACGCTGGCGCCGGTGGCGCGGCTCAACGGCCAGTACACCGTGTTCGGCAAGGTCATTTCCGGCATGGACGTCGTGCAGAAGATCCAGGCCGAAGACGTCGTCAAGCGGATGACCATCAAGTAGACGGCTCGAGCCACGGAAAGCGCTCCACGAGCGCCGGCGGCAGCGGCGAGGGCACCGGATCGCCCAGCTGCCGGCGCAACTGCACGGCGTTGGCCACACCCTGTGCCGAGAAGTGGTTGTTGAAGAACAGGTAGGCCTTCTTCACCTGCGCCGTGAGGCTCGCCACGGCCTCTCCGAGCGGCGCCAGTTCCTCCCCCGAATACAGGTAGTTGTAGCGGTCTTCCGCCGCGGCGTGGCGCCACCACTCGGCGGCGTTGCGGCCGTGGAAACGCGCGTAGGCGAACTGCCCGGGCGCGGCATCGACCGGTGCGCTCCAGTTCTGGCGGATGGAGAAGCGGAACTTCGGCTCGTCGATGAGCGTCCACGCCGCGCCGTACGCGGCCAGCAGCGCCGCCGTGTCCGCACCCGCGTCGCTCCACGACTTGTGGCGCAGCTCGACCGCCACTGCGTAGTCGGCGAAGGTCCGCAGCAGCCAGCCGAGATAGTCGACGCCGGCGGCGCTGGCGATGAAGCTCGGCGGGAACTGCACCAGCAGCGGACCGAGTTTGCCGGCCAGTGCCAGCGGCTCGACGCCGGCCTTGAACTCGTCGACGTCGGCCTGCCGCACGTCGCCGGCGGCGGCGAGCGCGGCGGCGGACGCGCCGGGGGCGCCGGCCGCGACGGCCTCCAGGAACATCGACGGGTGCGTGAACTTCTGGAACAGCTTGACCGCAAATTCGAATGTCGCCGGTGTGCGGTCGGCCCAGGCCTGCGTCACCTTCGCGCGCGGCTGCCCGTAGAAGGTCGAGTTCACTTCGACCGCGTCGAACCAGCGGGCGTAGAACTCGAGCTCATCGAAGCCGCGGGGACGGGCATCCTTCGCCGGGTAGAACACGCCGTTCCAGGTGCCTCGGCCGCCGGGGTAGCTCCACCCCGAGGTGCCGATCCTCACGCTCATTTCGCTTTGGCGTACGCCTCTTTGTCGAACCCGAACGTCACCGTCGCGCCCCGCACGAGGATCGGGCGCCTGATGAGGTTGGGCTGTTCCATCATGAGATCGATGGCTTCCTTCTTCGAGGCGGGCAGGGCCCGGGTCTTGAAGACCGGGCTGCGCGTGCTCACGAAGCGCAGGAAGTCGCTTGCATCGATGTGCTGTTCCAGGAACGCCCGGGTTGGCGGCGCCTTATTGATGTCGCGTTCCTCGACGTCCACGCCGCGATCGGCCAGGAAACTCCTGGCGTTCTTGCAAGTGGTTCAGGTGGGCTTGGTGTAGAACGTGGCGGTTGGCATCGGACTACAATAATCGATTGCGGCGGGCGTCGCCGCGGCCATGCTGACCGTCAACGAGATCTTCCATTCCATCCAGGGCGAGTCGTCCTACGCGGGGCGGCCGTGCGTGTTCGTGCGCCTCACGGCGTGCGACCTGCGCTGCGTGTGGTGCGACAGTCCGTACGCGTTCCACGAAGGCCGGAAGATGTCAGTGGAGGACGTGGTGGCCGAGGTGACGCGCTTCGGCTGTCCGCTGGTCGAGATGACCGGCGGTGAGCCGCTGCTGCAGAAAGACCTGTATCCGCTGATGGAGCGCCTGCACGCCGCCGGCCACCAGGTGCTCATCGAGACCGGCGGGCATCGCAGCATCGCGCCGGTGCCGGCGTGGGCGACGGTGGTGATGGACGTCAAGTGTCCGGGCAGCGGCGAAGCGGCGAAACACGACGTCGAGAACTTCGCGCGGCTGCGGCCGCACGACGAGGTCAAGTTCGTCATCGCCGACCGCGTCGACTACGAATACGCCCGCGAGATCGTCGCCCGCGAACACCTGACGTCGAAAGTCGCGGCGGTGCATGTCTCGCCCGTGCACGGCCGCCTCGATGCGAAGTCGCTGGCCGAGTGGGTGCTCGAGGATCGGCTGCCGGTGCGCGTGCAGCTCCAGGTGCACAAATACATCTGGGGCGCTGACGTGCGCGGCGTCTAACTAGCGGCTAGCGGCTAGCGGCTGGAGGCTCAGCGGCTGACGCTGTCGCGTCCAGCCTGCTTGGCGCGGAAGAGCGCGGCGTCGGCGCGGCTGACGACCTGGTCGAACGGTTCGTTCGCCTTGATGGCCGCCACGCCCACCGAGAGCGTGCATGCCGGGGCGCCGTCCGAGGCGCTCTCCGCCACCTGCCGGCGCAGGCGATTGGCCACTTCCACCGCGGAGTTTTCGTCGACGTCGGCGACCAGCACCGCGAACTCCTCGCCGCCGTAGCGCGCCAGCAGATCGCCGGGCCTGAGGCCACCCAGGATCGCCTTGCCGATGCGGCGCAGCGCCGCGTCGCCCACGGCATGGCCGTAGCGGTCGTTCAGATCCTTGAAGCGATCGGCGTCGGCCATGAGCAGGGCGCCGTGCCGGCCTTCGCGCAGCAGCCGCGCCATCTGCAGCGGGAACATCTCGTCGAACCAGCGCCGGTTGTGCAGGGTCGTGAGCCCGTCCACCATCGACAGGCGCTCGAAGCGGCGCCGCTCGTCGCTGGCCTCGGCGAGCACGGTGTGGTCGTGCCGCACGCGGCCGGCGAGCACCCGCAGCAGGTTGCGCGCGAAGGTGGCGCTCGAGTCGATGAGCGACCACACCTGCACGTGATCCAGTTCGAGCAGCGTGGTCGGCTCGACGGCGATGACATCCGCCGACACCGGCTGCCCGTCGAGCAGCGACAGCTCCCCGAAACACTCGCCCTGCGCCAGCCGCACGTGCGGCGCCTCGATGCCCGGCAGCACCACGTCGACGGCGCCTTCGGCGATGACGAAGAGGGACGTGTTGAGCTCGCCGATGACGAGCGCGCGCTGACCCGGCGCCAGCCGGCGCGTGGCGGCCGACGACACCAGCGTCCGCTTGGTGCGCGGCGTCAGCTTGTCGAAGAGCGGCGAGGATTCGAGCAGGGCGAACGTGCGGTCGGTCATGACGGCCCTCCAGAGTCTCCTCTGGCCCCGGGGCCGGGTGCAAGCACCGCGGCGGGGCCGGAGGGCCTCATGGCACCACGACCTGGAAGCGGTAGCGGCGCAGCAGGTCGGCGTCGCCCGCCCAGATGGTGAGCACGTGCGCGCCGGCGCCCACGGCATAGGCCGGCACCGTGACCGTCATGGCGCCGCCGCCGGGGTCGGCGTCCACCGGCCAGCGGCGGACCTCGCCGGTGGCGACGGATTCGAGTTCCGCCGTGAGCTCGTCGGCGGGCCGATCGAACCCGGTGACCCGGATCTGCACCTGGGCGGCGTGTTTCGCCACGGTGACGGGCGGCGCCGGGGCAGAGGCGGCACCCGGCTCCGGGGTCGCGAGGGTCACGATCGCCAATGGTCCGGCGGTGCGTCTCGGTCGAACCTGGCGCCGGTGCGGGGCCGCCGCAGGCGCACGCGAGAAGGATGACGACCACGGGTGTCAGGAGCCGCACACTCCCGGTTGTACCAGATTCGGCGGAGGGCGACCTGACGCCGCCCGTCACCCTGGTGACACTCACGCGCGCCGGCGACGCGGACCACACCGGTTCAGGCCGGGGCCGCACCGCCGGGCGGACGACGGTCGACGGCGCATCCAGCACCGGGATTCGGCGCATCTGCGCGCGGATTCGCGGCAGCGGCGCCCGGCGCCGCCGACGTGGCGTGCGGTTTGCTGTGGCCATGCCGTGACGCGTGGATGCACCGTTCGTGTGCTGGCCCTGCTGGCGTGCTGGACCTGTACGCCGGCCGCGACACCGGCCGCGAGTGCGGCTCAGCTCGCGATGGCGTGGAACGACAACGCGGGCGATGAGGACGGGTTCCTGGTCGAGCGGCGCAGCGCCGTGGCCGGCGCGTTCCAGCAGGTCGCGGCGCTGGGACCGAATGTCGTCGGCTATCTCGACAGCACCGTGAACGCTGGCGTCACCTACTGCTACCGCGTGCGGGCATTCAATCTCGCCGGGCTGTCGGCCTACACCAACGAAGCGTGCGGCACGGCCACGGGCACTGCGGTCCTGCCGCTGTCGGTCACGCTCAACCAATCCTCGTTCCGTCCGATCGACACCATGGTGGCCACGGTGCAGGCCGTGGGCGGCATCGTGCCGGGCGCCGTGGATGCCTATGTGGTGGTGCAGGCGGGGGGCGCGCTGCTGTCGCTGCAGCTCGACGGCCGCCTCGTGCCGGGCCTGGTGCCGATCGCGCGCAACATCGGGCTGCCGACCATCGCCGCGCCGTTTGCCTTCCCGCTGGCCGGCGCGCCGCCCGGCAATTACACGTGGCTGGCGGGTGTGACCACGCCCGGGACGCTCACGCTGGTCGCCCCAATCGCGTCCACGCCGTTCACCATCACCCCGTAGGCGCGCCGACCATGCCAGGCACCGTCCTCTCGAAGTAGCACGCGCGCCGCAGCCATCGTCGCGGTCCTGTGGCTGCTGGTGCCGGCGACGCGGCCGGTGGACCTCGCGGGTCAGACCGGCGCCCACGGCGTGACGATACCCGCCGCCCATCCGCGCCTGTGGTGGACCCCCGAGCGCGTGGCGCGCGCGCAGACGTGGCACCAGAGCCATCCCTACAACCCGCCGTCCGGAGATCCCCTCGGGCAGGCCTATCGCTGCGTCGTCACCGGCGAGCCCGGCTACTGCCAGGCGGCCGTGACCTACGCGATGAATCAGCTGTGCGGCAACGCCGCGTGCAACTCTCCCGACCCGAACGTGGGCGTTGCGGCCGACGACGCGCGGTGGGAGGGCGAGAACGTCATCCTGGTGCTCGACTGGTGCTACCAGTACTTCACGCCCACCCAGCGCACCACGCTCATCAACCGCTGGAACACCTACTTCCACAACATCCGCCAACACACCTGGGGTGGTCCGACGCAGCACCAGAGCAACTACAACTGGGGCTACATGCGGAACGAGATCCTGTGGGGCATCGCCACCTGGGGCGAAAACGCCGAGGCCGACGCCAACCTGCAACATGGCCTGGTCGAGCGCTGGCAGCACAACGGCGTCGGGCATTTCCTGGGCGGCGGCCGCGGCGGCGTGATGCAGGAAGGGAGTGCCTACGGCTCCGCGCTCGGCTACTACGCGGTGGTGCCCTTCGGCGCCGCCGGCCTGCTCGGGCGCGACCTCTATCGCGAGACCAACTTCTTCCGCGAAGCGGTGCTCTACATGGTGCACGCGACGTTGCCGGCGCCGACCTACAACCGCAACAACGGCGGCTCGTTCCCCGAGATGTTCCCGTTCGCCGACGACGAGCGGTTCTACGACGGCGGCATGCCGGCGCGGATCAACTACGGCACCTTCATGCAGGCGATGGCCGACTACTGGCGCGACGTGCCGATTGGCGGCTGGGCCCGGCAGTGGCTCGCCGACGTCGATCCCGTCCGCGCCCCACACGTCACCGCGGTGGACCGCGGCGGCAGCGCGGCCTCCTACAGCACGTTGCCGCTGGACTACTTCGCGCCGGGTCCGCGGTTCCTCTTCGCGCGCAACCAGTGGGGCGCGGCCTCGACGGTGTTCGCGCTGCAGCTCGGCGTGACCGAAGACGAGGGTCATCAGCACAACGACGTCGGCACCTGGCAGATGTGGCGGGGTGGCCGCTGGGTGTCGCGCGAAACGACCGGCTATTCGCAGAACATCATCGGCGTCGGCGGCTCGCAGATGGACACCAACACGGCCTCGGCGCACAACTCGCTGTTCGTGAACGGCAAGGGACCAGCCGCCGGCTACCGCGTCGGCCAGACGGTGATGAAGCGGCTCGAGAGCCGCGCCGGCTACACTTACGCGGCCGTGGATCTCACGCCGGCGTATCGCGCGACGCATCCCGTGCTCGACAACCCTGCCGTGGTGCACGTGGAGCGTGAGTTCGTCTTCGTGCGCGCGCTCGAGACACTGGTGGCGTTCGATCGCGTCGAGAGCACGAGCGGCGCCCACCCGAAGCTCTTCCTGGCGCACTTCGAGACCTCGCCCACAGTCGACGTGCCAAGCCGCACCGTAACGGCCGTGAATGGACCGCAGGCACTGCGGCTCACCACCCTCGTACCGGCGACTCCGGTCTATCGTCCGGTCGTGAACGAAGGCGGCCAGGTGGGGCAGTTCCGCGTCGAGATCGAGACCTCCGGCGCGCCGCTCAGCTATTTCATGAATGTGATGCAGGCACGAGGCGCGGCCGACGCGAACGTCGCGGCCACCGTCGTCGACACCGGCGCGGCTTACAACGTGACGCTCACGCATCCCACGGGCGGCACGGTGCTGCTGACGTTCCAGAAGGGCGGCACTTCGACCGGCGGCACGATCACGATCGGCGGCGCCACCGCGAGCCTGACGTCCGCCGTCCAGGCCGTCACCGTCACCGACAGCGGGGTGGCATGGGGCGGGGCGGCGCCGACCACGGCGCCGAATGCCCCGACGGGCCTCCGCCTTCCGTAGCCATCCCGGCGGCGTGGGAAGATAGGCGGATGCCCGCCGCCGTCGTCCTCCTCAGCGGAGGCCTGGATTCGTATACCGCCGCCGCCGTGGCCAGACGCGACGGCTTCGACCTCTACGCGCTCAGCGTGCGCTACGGCCAGCGGCACGTGACCGAACTCGCCGCCGCGCGCCGCGTGGCCGCTGCGCTCGGCGTCGCGCGTCACCTCGAGATCGATGTCGAGTTGTCGCGGATGGGTGGTTCGGCGCTGACCGACGATATCGCCGTACCCAAGGATCAGCCGATCGATCCGGCCGTGATTCCCGTCACCTACGTGCCGGCCCGCAACACCGTGTTCCTGTCGCTGGCGCTCGGCTGGGCGGAAGTCGTCGGCGCCACCGACCTCGTCATCGGCGTGAACGCGCTCGACTACTCCGGCTATCCCGACTGCCGGCCCGAGTTCATCCGCGCGTTCGAGACGCTGGCGAATCTGGGCACGAAAGCCGGCGTCGAAGGCGCGAGCTTCCGCGTGCACACCCCGCTCATCGCGCTGTCGAAGGCCGAGATCGTGCGCCTGGGCCTGTCGCTCGGCCTCGACTACGGCCTCACACACAGTTGCTACGACCCGCCCGCCGATGGCCGACCGTGCGGCCATTGCGACAGTTGCCTGTTGCGCGCCGCCGGCTTCGCCGACGCTGGCGCCGTCGATCCCCTCGTTGCCCGCGCCTGACCCCAATGACCGATCGCCTTTACCACACAGACGCTTACCTCGCCGAGTTCGACGCCGACGTCACCGCCTGCGTCCCGGATGGTGACCGCTTCGCGGTCACGCTGTCGGCCACCGCGTTCTACCCGACCTCGGGCGGACAGCCGCACGACCTCGGCCGCCTCGGTGGACGCGCGGTCGTCGACGTGGTGGACGACGATCAGGGGCGGCTGGTGCATGTCGTGGACGGACCGCTCGACGTCGGCGCGCGCGTGCACGGCGCGATCGAGTGGGCGCGCCGCTTCGATCACATGCAGCAGCACACCGGTCAGCACGTGCTGTCGGCGGCGTTCGAGACAATCTGCAAAGCCCGCACCGAGAGCTTCCATCTCGGCGCCACGAGCGCGACCATCGACCTCGGCCGGATGGTCTCGCCGCAGGACATCGCCGCTGCCGAAGACGACGCCAACCGCGTCGTCTGGCAGGACCGCGACGTGCGCGTGCGTTTCGTGTCGGCGGAAGAAGCCGCGGCGCTGCCGCTGCGCAAGGAATCGGGGCGCGCCGGCACGCTCCGGCTCGTCGACGTGACCGACTACGATCTGTCGGCCTGCGGCGGCACGCACGTGGCGCGCACCGGCGGCATCGGCCTCATCAGCGTCACCGGCTGGGAGAAGTTCAAGGGCGGCACCCGCGTCGAGTTCCGCTGCGGCGGCCGCGCCCTGCAACAGCTGCGCGAGTGGCGCGACGCCCTGCAGGCGGCCAACCGCGTGCTGTCGGTATCGCCGATCGAGCTGGCGCCTGCCATCGAACGCCTGCAGGCCGAGAACAAGGCGCTCGGCCGTACCGTGCGCGCGCAGCAGGAGCAGCTGGCGGGGCAGATGGCGGCTGACCTCGTCAGCATGAGCGCCACGCTCAACGGGCGGGTCGTCGTGGCCCAGGCGCTCGAAGGCTGGGAGGCAGGCGGCCTCAAGGCGATAGCGGCGGCCATCGCCGCCACGCCCGGTGGCTGCGCCGCCGTGTTCTCCACTTCGCAGCCGGCGCTGGCCGTCATCGCCCGCGCGCCTGACGTGCCGGTAGACGCCGCGGCGGTGCTGAAGGCGCTCATCGCGCGCTTCGGCGGCAAGGGCGGCGGCAAGGCCGACCTCGCGCAGGGCGGCGGCCTGACCGGCGACCTCGGCGAGATCGTGGAAGCCCGCCCGCATCGCGTTGACGTCGGTCAGCGGCTAGCCTCGGCGCCATGCGCAGTGCGCCGTCGAGGCGGATCACTTCGCCGTTCAGCATCTCGTTCTCCACGACGTGGCGAACCAGCGCGCCGTATTCGTCGGCACGACCGAGGCGCGAGGGGAACGGCACCTGCTGACCCAGTGACACCCGCGCCGCTTCCGGCAGCGCCGCCAGCAGCGGCGTGTCGAAGATGCCGGGCGCAATCGTGACGCAGCGGATGCCGAGCGGCGCGAACTCGCGCGCCACCGGCAACGTGAGCCCGACCACGCCGCCCTTCGACGCGGCATAGGCGGCCTGGCCGATCTGTCCTTCGAAGGCCGCAATCGAGGCGGTGTTCACGATGACGCCACGCTCCCCACTGGCCTCCGGCGTGTTGGTGGCCATCACTGCGGCGGCCAGGCGGATCACGTTGAAGGTGCCGCCGACGTTGACGCGAATGGTCTTCTCGAACAGGTCGAGCGCGTGCGGGCCGTTTCGGCCGAGCACCTTGGCCGCCGGACAGATGCCGGCGGCGTTGACCACGCCGTGCAGGCCGCCGAAGTGCGACACCGCCGTCTGCACCGCGGCCTGGATCTCGGCTTCGCTCGTCACATCGGCCTGCACGAACTTCGCCCGCGCGCCCAGCGCCGCTTCGGTCGCCGCGCCCACCTCGGCGTTGACGTCCACGAGGATCGCGTGACCGCCGGCCGCCACGATCGCTTCGGCCGCTGCCCGGCCCAGACCCGACGCGCCGCCGGTGGTGATGAACGTCTTGCCTTCGATACGCATCGCTCGTGACTCCGTGTCTGCTGCGCCCACCCGCGGGCGCCGACTCGTCAGGATACCAGTCCGGCCGCGACCTGGCCCCCTGGCGGGAGCCCGGTCCGGGTTGGGGGATAGAATCGCCGGGTGCTTTCCGTGATGCCGGCACTGCCGGGCCTGGCGGCGGCCGTGCTCGTGATGTTCGCGGGCTTCGCGCTCGCCGACGTCCTCGGCCAACAGATGCTGGCGGCACGGGGCCTCATCGGGCGCCAGTCCGATCTCCGGCGTGCCGGTGGCGATCGTGCTCGGTCTGCTGCTGCGCAATCTGCTGACGCTTCCGGCAGCGCTCGGCCCCGGCCTCAAGTTCTGCACGACGACGCTCCTGCGCCTTGGCATCGTGCTGGTCGGCATCAAGCTCAGCGTGGTCGAGATGGCGCGTCTCGGCATCGCCGGGGTGCCGGTGGTGATGGTCGCCATCGCGACCGGCTTGCTGTTTGTGACCTGGTTCAACCGCAAGCTCGGCCTGCCGCCGCGCCTCGGGACGCTCATCGCCGCCGGCACCAGCATCTGCGGCGTGACGGCGATCGTCTCGACGGCGCCGGCGATTGACGCCGACGAGCGCGAAGTGGCGTACGCCGTCGCCAACGTGGTGGCGTTCGGGCTGTTCGGAATGCTGGTCTATCCGTATCTTGCGCATGCGCTGCTGCCGGGCTCGGCCGCCATCGGCCTCTTCCTCGGCACCGCCGTGCACGACACCTCGCAGGTGGTCGGCGCCGCGCTCACCTACCGTCAGATCTACGCCGACGACGCCGTGCTGCGCGTGGCCACGGTGACCAAGCTCACCCGCAACCTGTTCCTGGCGGTCGTCATTCCGCTGCTCACGTGGATGCACGCGCGCGACCGCGCCGCCGGCGGCCAGGCCCGGGCCACGAACTGGCGCGCGCTGGTGCCGACGTTCGTGTTCGGTTTCGTCGGGATGGCCATCGTGCGCTCGATCGCCGATGCGATGCTCGGCCGCGGCGCGCTCGCCTTCGGCGTGTGGGACGCCGACGGCTGGAAGGCCATGACGTCGTTCATCGGCGACACCGTGGGCGCGCAGTGGCTGCTCGGCACGGCGATGGCCGCGGTGGGCCTCAACACGAGCGTCGCCGTGTTCAAGGGCGTGGGCCTCAAGCCGTTCGTGGTTGGCCTGGCCGGCGCGCTCGTCGTCGGCGGCGCCGGGTTCGTGATGGCGCTCCTGTTCGGCCGCTACGTCACGCTGTAGACCGGCTTCCCTCGCCAATCGGGCGGCGGCGCTACCGGTGGACGTCCGCGATCTCCCACTTGATTCCGGCCGCGTCGTGACGAAGAATCGGCCCCCCTGTCACCCGTCCCGTCACGGACCTCCACAGTCGAGGAGTACCCGTATGCGCAATCGACTCATGCTCGGAGCGTTGACACTCACGCTGACCGCGTTCATCACCCCGCTCGGCACGTCACGGCCCGACGTCACGACCGCGGCGTCCGTCGACACCGGTCGCCTGAAGAAGCTGCCGGTCGGTCTGGCACGCAAGTTCGCCTCGATGGCGCAGTTCTCGCCGGGCGCCGCCACGCTGGTCGAGGAAGTTGCCGGCGGCACCGGCGCGCAGGACTGGATCGAGCACTCGACGCCGGGCCTCGACATCCCGTACTCCGCCTTTGCGGGCGCCCGTCGCGACTGGCTCGGCCTGAAGGCGCGCCCGGCCGTTGGCGGCGGCGCGTGGACGCCCCTTGGCCCGGTCTACGGCAAGGGCGCCGACAATCCGTTCAGAGACCGCACGGTCTACAACGCGGGAACCGACAACTTCAGCGGCCGCTCCATTGCAGCCGCCATCGATCCCAACTGCGTCCTGGGCAATTGCCGTCTTTGGCTGGCCAACGCCAATGGCGGGGTGTGGATGACGCGCGATGTGCTGGCCGCCGAGCCGGCGTGGGAGTTCGTGTCGCACACGTTCGAACACAACAACGTGGCCGAAATCATCCTCGATCCGAACGACCCGTCCGCTGACACGCTGTGGGCCGGCACGGGCGAGCCGAACGCCTGCGGCAGCGGGTGCACGGCGGGTGTCGGCCTCTACAAGAGCAGCAACGGCGGCAAGTCGTGGAAGGGTCCGATCGGCAGTGCGCAGTTTGCCGGCCGGGCCGTGGGCTCGATTGCGGTGCAACCCGGCAATCCCGATGTCGTCTTTGCGGCCTCGGGCCGCGGTGTCCTGGGCGTCTCGAACACGTGCTGCGGCGGCGTCGACGCGCTCATTCCCGGCGCCCCACACTTCGGTCTGTATCGCTCGGTCGATGGCGGCAGCAACTGGCAGCTGGTCAACCAGGGCGCGCCGGCGCTGTGCACGGCGTCGACGCCAGACGAAGTGTCGCTGAATCTGACCCCGTGCGCGCCGCGCGGGGCCCGTCGCGTGATGTTCGACCCCGTGGACCCGAACACGGTCTACGTCTCGTTCCTCTCGCGCGGCATCTGGCGCTCGCGCGATCTCGGCAACACCTGGGAGCAGATCATGCCGCCCTGCTGGGATCGGGCACGGCCGAGCGCGCCGAGTTCGACGTGGTTCAGCTCGGTGCCGAAACGCGTATGTACGTGGGTGTGGGGGGCGGCGGTCTGTTCGCGCGCTTCCGTCGCAACGACGCGGTGCGCCTGACCTCGGCCGCGACGGCGCTGGCCGGCTGGGTCGACTTGACCAGCTCCAATGTGACGACCAACCCCGCCGGCTATTCCAGCTTCGGTTACTGTGACGGCCAGTGCAGCTACGACAACGACGTCTACGTGCCGCCCGGCGCGGGCCCCGACACGGTCTACCTGCTTGGCGACTACGAATACAACGAGAACAACAACGTCTCGGGGCGATCGAACGGCCGCGGCATCCTGCTGTCCACCAACGCCGGCGTGCACTTCACGGACATGACCGAGGACGCCTCGGACAACGTGTATCCGGTGCAGGCGCATCCCGATCACCACGCCCTCGTGACCAACCCCGGCAATTGGCAGCAGTTCTTCGACCTCGGCGACGGCGGCATCATCCGCTCGAACGGGAACTTCGTCGACGATTCCGGCGATTGCGCACGCGGTCAAGGGCATCACCAACGCCGCGCGGCTGGCGTTCTGCCGCCTGGTGCTCGCGCGCATCCCCGAGCGGCTCGAGCCCATCAACAAGGGCCTGCGGACGCTGCACTTCTACCAGATCGAATACAACAAGGCGAACCCCGACATCATCACCGGCGGCACCCAGGACAACGGCTCCTGGGAAACACGTCGGCGGCGACACGTGGCTCAATACCAACATCGCCGACGGCGGCCACAATGCCTACGACGCACTCGGCGGCAATCCGGACGTTCCGCCTCACCGCCTGGCAACAGGGTCAGCTCGAGGTGAGCTTCACGCCGCAGAACCAGACCGACGTCACCTGGGTCTCGGACACGATGTTCGTCTTCTACGCCAGCGAAGCGGTGCCGTTCATCGGCAACGCCATCACCGATCCGGTGCTGCCCGGGCACGCTCTGGCACGGACGCGAGCACGTCTTCCGCTCCGGCAACCACGGCCTCAATCCGGCCAGTTCCCGAGCGCCGACGGTGCTGGCAGCGCTGCAACGTCTGGACCGGGCGCGGGCGACATCGACGGGGACGGCATCTACGATCCGGTCGTCGACATCTGCGACGGCTTCCGGCCCCTCGGCAATCCCGGCACCAACGGCCGGCTCACGCGCGGCCGTATCGGGGCGATCGGAGCGGCGGCTCGCGTGTCGGTCGTCGAACGCGGCAGGACCGACACCGTCGACCCTATGGGTCGGCCACGAGCACTCGGGCGCGTCTTCGTGTCGAAGAACGCCGACGCGCTGATCCCGGCTAGCGTGACCTTCACGCGCCTCGACAGCCTCGCCGCCAACGACCCGCCACGCTACCCGACCTCGATCTTCGTCGATCCGCGCCGACGCCAACCACGTGGTGGTGACAGACCCCGTTACATCTCGGCGGGTTACTGGCGGGGCAGGGCGACCAGCGCCAGCAGCAGCGCGTCCACCTGCTCGTCGATCTCGGCGCCCCGCACGTGGAAACCGTTTGACATGAACGCGAAGGCGAGCGGCTCGCCGGCCGTGGTCTCGACCAGCCCCGCCAGCGAGCGGACGTTCGACATCGAGCCGCTCTTGGCGCGCACGCGGCCCGCGCCGGGCGTGCCGGTCAGGCGCCGCTCGAGCATGCCGGGGCCGCCGGTCACGGGCAGCACGCCGCGCAGGCCCTCGCGCAGGCCCGGCCGCCGCCACGCCCCCTCGAGGGTCGCGACCAGCGTGTCGGCGGAGAGGTAGTCGTTTCTCGACAGGCCGGAGCCATCGCGCGTCAGGTAGCCGTCGGCCGGCACGCCGAGCGAGTCGAGCGTCGCCCTGAGCGTCGCGACGCCGTCAGCGGTGCTGGCCGGCAGCGTCTGGTCGAGTGCCACCACCAGCGACTCGGCGTAGAGATTGATGCTCCACGCCAGCATCTCGGTCGCGATCTCGCTGAGCGGTGCCGACTGATCGACCAGCAGGGTCGTGGCTTCGGAGGCGCGGGCGCGATCGGACTCCTCGTCGATATCCACACCGGTGCCGTCCACGGCGATGCCCTGGCGGATGAGCGCCTGGCGCAGCTCGCCGGCGAAGAACAGCGTCGGGTTGGCAACGGCGACCGTGGTGCTGATCGGCTCGCCGCCCCAGGGCGCCCGTCCGCGCACCTCGAGGAAGCGGGTCCCCGGTTCCCGCGCGACCACCAGTGCCGGTGTCGTGTCCTGGGCCGAGGTCACGGCCTGGACGTCGAGGAGCAGGCCGTGGTTCGACGGCGACACGTAGACCACTGGCGGGGCGCCGGGGGTGAGGCCCGGCCCCAGCGTCACGGTGACGACGTTCTCGTTGTACTGCAGGGCCGTGACCGCCGCGCCGTAGTCTTCGACCAGATCGTCCCACGCCCAGCCGATGCCCCAGCCCGGGGCTTCGACCAGGCTGTCATCGCCGATGACATGGCCGTTGATCCGCTGGAGCCCGCGGGCTTTGAGGGCGCGGGCCCACTGGTCGAAGGCGTCGGCGCGGGTCGGATGGCGGCGGTTGATGGTGGGATCACCCGTGCCCACGACCAGCAGGTCGCCATCGAGCACGCCCTTCACGATCGGCCCGGTGGCCAGCAGCCGCGTCTCGAAGCGAAAGCCCCAGCCGAGCCGCTCGGCCGCCGCTACCGCCGTGAGCACCTTCATCGTCGACGCCGGCACGAGCCAGCTGCGTCCGTTGCGGCTGTAGAGCGTTTCCCCGGTGGCGAGCGAACGCGCGACGAAGGCGACGGTCGCGTGGTCGAAGGTGGACGAGGCGAGCACGCCGTCCACGAGCCCGGCCAGCGACTCGATGCGGGTGGCCAGCGTGGCCACGGGAGCGGGCGCGATGGCCGCCGGTGGCGTGTCAGCGGCCGTGGGCCGTGGCGGCGTGCCGGACGTGGCAGCCGGTTTCGCCGCGCAGCCGGCGGCGAACAACACGGCTCCGAGCGCGAAGGCGCGGAGCCGGCCGGCCGTCATTGTTTCTTCTCGGGCGGTGTGCCCGCAGGCGGAGCAGCCGTGGTGGCCGGCGCCGGCGGCGCGAGCACCTCATCCAGGGCCTTCAACGCTTCGTCCACGGCGCTGCCGGTGAGTTTCATCGCGCCGGCTTCGTCGGGCCTCGTGCCGTAGGCGTCGGCGCCGTCGCGTCCGATGCTGGCGTCTTCCTTCTTGTTCTCGTCGAACGCCGCCGCGATCTTCACCGCCGGCGTCGCCGCCGCTGCCGGCGCCGCGGCCACGAAGATGTCGGCGCGCAGGTTCGACAGCTTGGCGAGCAGATCGTCCATCTTCGCGGCGTCGGCATCGCGCGTCGCGCCGCCGGTGGCGATGGTCCACTTGTCGGTCGGGTTGTCGCCGCTGCCGGCCACTTTCGTGAAGGTGACCGTGTCGGCGCCGCGGGTGACCACCAGCGACTTCGCAGAGAAGGCGCGGAATTCGAACAGCTCCTTCTTCCGGTATTCGCCGGCATCCTTGAGCAGCTCGGTGGCAAACGCCGGATCGACCGTGAAGACCATCGGCCGCGCCATGTCACGCGCGTAGGCCTTGCCCTCGACCGACGTGCCGACCGCCAGCGTGGCGGTGGTCGAGCCGGCCTTGATGACAATCGACGACGATGGCTGGTCGAGACCGTACTTCTTCAGGTCGGTCAGGTCGGTCGTCTCGATGCCCGACATCATCGTCGTCGACAGCCGCGTCAGCAGGCCCTCGATGGCGCCGTAGTCGCCGCGGGCGTTCACCGGCGCCGTCACCCGCCAATCGGAGTTCGCCCGCGTGAAGGTCACCGGCACGCGGCCGTCGGCCGTGATCTCGAGGCCGTCGGCCTGGTCGCGCTCGAAGCGCAGCACCCGCTTGTCGCGCAGCTCGAAGGCCGAGCGCGCCAGGCTCGTCTCGACGAAGGTCGCGACCAGGAACACGCGCGCGTCGTCGCCCTGCACCGCGTAGAGGTCGCTGCCGGCCGGCGTCTGATCGCCGAGGCGCACGCGGCCCGTCACGCCGCCTTTCGCCGTGAAGGAGATGTCGGACTTCGGCGCCGTCAACCCGTATTCCGCGAGGTTGGCCGCCTTCGGATCGACCTCGCGCGTGATCTCGAGCGAGGTCAGGCCGCCGACGAGCGCGGTGACCTCATTCTGGTCGGCGTCGGTGGCGACCGGCTCGACCAGCATCCATTTGCCGTCGATCTTCTTCAGCACCGAGGTGTCACCCTTGGCGGTGACGCGCAGTTCCTCGATGTCGTCGGCGGCCACGCTGAAGACCTTCGCCTTCAGCTCGGTCTCGGGCCGCTCCGCATCGACGAAGTAGATGTATGCGCCGAGCCCCGCGGCCACGACCACGAGCGCCAGCGTCGACCACAGCCCTTTCATCTACCGCCTCCGCCACCAGGTGTAGATCCCGAGGCCGAAGATCGCCGCGGGGATGAGGAAGATCGAGAGGAGCATGACCTGATAGACCTGGTCGGCCGTCATCGTGAGGCGCCGGTCTTCGGGCGCCTTGGGACGCACGGCGATGAGGCCTTCCTGCTGCGAGAGCCACCCGAGGGTGTTCATGAAGAGGTCACGGTTGCCCTGAATGCCGAGGCCGGCATTGGCGGCGAAGTCCGAATCGCCCATCACCACGATGCGGGTCTCGGCCTTGGGTGGCGCTTCGGTGCCGGCCGCCGCTGCCGGTGCGGCCGGCGCGTCGGTGGCGGCTCCAGACACTGCCACCGCGAGCGAGATCGGGCCCTGACGGTCGCCAGACGGCGCGTCGAGCGACACCTCGGTGCCGGCCACCAGGCCGTCGATGTCCTTCTCGGCCCAGCTGCGATCGCTGGTCTCGATGATCGACTGCGGCGACCGGCCCTCGACCGTCGCGACGGTGAGCGAGCGCGCCAGCGGATAGGCCGTCATCAGGTTGAAGCGTTCGGTGATCGGATGCGCCGGGTAGCTGGCGGCCACCGGCACAGTCGGCCCCGCCCCGAACATCTGGCCGACGCCCGAGGCGTCGACGACGACGTCGTTGCCGACCTCGATGCCCCATTCCTTGAGCAGGCCGGTGAGGTTCGGCAGCGTGCCGTCGCCGGTCTTTTCTGCCGGGTCGAGCATCGCGAAGAGCGTGCCGCCCTTCGCCAGGTACTTCTTGAGGGCGTCGATTTCGCCGGGGAAGAAGTCGGTCACCGGGCCGGCGATGATGACCGCCGTGGCGCCGTCGGGCACGGCGGAGGTCTGCGCAATCACCAGCTTCTCGAAGCCGTAGTTGTCGCCCTTGAGCGAATCGGCGACCGCGTTGTAGCCGGTGCGCTCGCTGCTGGCCGGGTCCTTCTCGCCGTGGCCCTGCGTGAAGTAGACCTTCCGCTCCTGGCCGGTGGTCGCCTTGATGAAGGCGTTGGCGATGTCCTGCTCTTCGATCTGCGTGATGCGCTCGACGCGGCCCTTGTATTCGAGCACCAGCGTGCCGGGCGTGGTGACGTTGGCCGCCTTGGTCTTGGCGGGCTCGCGGTCCATGTCCACGTAGTCGACGGTGAGCTGCTTGCTCTGGTAGGTGTACTCCTCGAGCCGGTCTTTGATGCGGTCGAAGCCGGTGGTGAGGTCGTAGACGGTGATCTTCGCCGGCGCATCGAGGCCCTGCAGCACCTTCAGCGTCTGCTCCGAGAGGCTGAAGACCTGGTTGGCCGTGAGATCCCAGCGCTTGTTCTGCCGCACGCCGAGGTAGTTGACGGCGACGAGAATCGCCAGCATCGCCAGGATGCTGACCACCGACATGGTGCCCATCTTCGTCGACCGGGCGCTGGCGCCGGTGGACGACTCGCGCCACTGGGCCAGCAGGTAGACGAGGATGCACGCCAGTCCGGCCCACGCCGTGTAGGTGCGATAGACATCGAGTTCCGGCTTGAGGAAGCGGAGCCCGAGGGCCACGACCACGAGGGCCGTGCCGACCCAGCCGATGATTGCCGCAATCTTCGCCATG
Source organism: uncultured Acidobacteriota bacterium (assembly GCA_963779175.1). GTDB lineage: Bacteria > Acidobacteriota > Vicinamibacteria > Vicinamibacterales > UBA2999 > CADEFD01. The sequence continues at coordinate 352,266 of CAVZXA010000009.1, read as the reverse complement.
ATCAGCCCCGCCACCGTTCGCTGTCCACGGACCTGGCCGTGAGGAAGAGTCCGAACACGATGAAACTCAGGTAATAGACCAGATGTTTCGTGTCGATGATGCCGCGCGCGAAGTCGTCGAGATGGTCGGTGATCGACAGATGCGTGACGATCGCCTGGCCGGTCGGCCCCATCGACTGCCCGAGCCAGTTGATGACCCACAGCATGAGGAAGACCGCAAACGACACCATGCCGGCCACGATCTGGTTCTTCGTCAGGCTCGAGATGAACAGGCCCGCCGAGATGAAACACGAGCCCATGAGCAGCAGCCCGAGATAGCCGGTCGCCACCGGCTTCCACTCGGGGCTGCCGTAGGCGAAGAGCACCGCGATGTGGATGATGGTCACGCCGAGCATCACCGCATACAGGGCCAGGGCGCCGAAGAACTTGCCGAGGATGATCTGCACGTCGGTGAGGGGTGAGGTGAGCAGCAGCTCCATCGTGCCGGAGCGCTTCTCTTCCGCGTAGCTGCGCATCGTGATCATCGGCATCACGAACAGCACGATGACGCTGACGTTCATGAACGCCGGGCCGATGAGCGCCTGGTTGACGTTGAGCGCGCCGCCGGCTCCCGGCGCCATCTGCATGCTCTGGCGCTCGAAGAAGTAGAGGAACGTGTAGAAGAAGTAGCCGAACAGCAGCGCGAAGAAGCCGATGACGACATACGCGATCGGCGACGCGAAGTAGCCCTGCAGTTCCTTGCGGGCGATGGTGACGATGTTACGCACTGGCCACCTCCGTTTCGGGCGCGGCCACCGCGGGCGCCACACCGGTATCTTCGGTGGTGAGGCTGAGGAAGATGTCCTCGAGGCTCATACGCATCGGCCGCAGTTCGAGCAGACCCCAGCCGTGATTGACGACCGCGGCGGCGAGCTCGCGACGCACGTCGCGCCCCTGCTCGCTGTCGATCTCGATCGAGGTGAGCCCGCCCTCGGCCACGTCGGCCTTGACGCGGGTGACGCCGGCAATCGCCGACAGCACCGGACCGACGTCGGATCCGGGCGCGACCACCTGGAGGAACATCGTCTCGCTGCCGCGCAGGCGGGCGGTGAGGTTGGCCGGCGTGTCCACCGCCACCACCTTGCCGCGGGCGATGATGACGACCCGGTGGCAGGTCTGCGAGACCTCGGGAAGGATGTGCGTGCTGAGCACCACCGTGTGGTTGCCGCCCAGTTCGGTGATGAGCTGCCGCGCCTCGATGATCTGCTTCGGATCGAGGCCGGCCGTGGGCTCGTCGAGCACCAGCACGTCGGGATTGTGGATGAGCGCCTGCGCCAGGCCGACGCGCTGCTTGTAGCCCTTCGAGAGCTTGCCGCAGTGCCGCGACGCCATGTCGTCGATGTGCGTCTTCTTCATGACGTCGTCGACGCGGGCGCGGACCTCGCGCGACGGCACGCCCTTGATGCGGGCGACGAACGTCACGTAGTCGCGGACCGTCATGTCCGGATAGAGCGGCGGCGTCTCGGGCAGGTAGCCGGTGCGCTTCTTGGCGGCGATGGAATCGCTGAAGACGTCGTGGCCGGCCACCGTCACCGTGCCTTCCGAGGCAGGCATGTAGCCGGTGATGATCCGCATCGTCGTCGTCTTGCCGGCGCCGTTCGGCCCGAGAAAGCCCAGAATTTCACCGGCGCCGACGCTGAAGCTGACGTCGTCGACGGCGGTGAACGGGCCGTAGCGCTTGCTGAGGTGCTGCACCTCGATCACGGTGTTTCTCCTCCGGCTGAGTGTCTTTGAAGTCGTGGCGTCTAACCTGTAAGCTCTAGACGGGTCAAAGCTGAGCTCTGACAGCCCATGATCCTAGTCGAACCGACCATGCCGGGCAAGCGTCGGGGGCGTCGCCGAGGAGGTCTGTGAAGCGGCTTTTCATCGCGATATTCCTGCTCGTCATCGTGGCCGGCGGGGGCGCCTGGTGGTGGGCCCGGCAGTCCATTCCCCCCTTGGACGGCGAGTGGCGCCTGGCTGGTCTGGGTGGTCCGGTGGAAGTGCTGCACGACGGCTTCGGCGTGCCGCACGTCTACGCGCGTGACACCGGCGATGCCTGGTTCGTGGCCGGCGCCCTGCACGCCCGCGACCGATTCTGGCAGATGGAGGTGTACCGGCGGGCGGCCTCCGGCCGGCTGTCGGAAGTATTCGGCGAGGCCACCCTGGCCATCGATCGCCGGATGCTCACACTCGGCATTCGTGCTGCGGCTCAGGCGGAACTGGCCCGGCTCGGCCCTGCCGCCCGCACCGCGCTGACGCGCTACGCCGAAGGCGTGAATGCCGCCGCGGCGACCCGGCCGGGCCGCCAGCGGCCGCTCGAGTTCCAGTTGCTGGGCGTGGCGCCGGCACCGTGGACTCCGGAAGACTCGCTGGCCATCGGGCGCCTGCTGGCGTTCCGGCTGGCCGAGAACCAGGGGGCCGAGCTGGTCCGTCATGCCCTGACGCGCGCGCTCGGGCAAACGGCGGCCGATGACCTGACCGGCCGCTATCCCGCCGCCGCGCCGACGGTGCTCGGCGAGTTGGCCGAGACCCAGCCGCCTCCGCCGCCGCCGCCGGCAGTGCCGCCGCCGACCGCGCCGATTCCTCCGGCCGTGCCGTCGCCGTCGCTCCTGGCCCGGTCCGCCGCACCCTATCCGCCCGCGCTTGCCTGGCTCGACCCTGCCGCGCCGCGCGGCAACAGCAATGCCTGGGTGGTCGCCGGATCGCGCACCGCCACTGGCCGGCCCATCCTCGCCAACGACCCCCACCTCATCATCGAGATGCCGGCAGTGTGGTACGAGATGCATCTGGTGGCCGCCGGGCTCGACGTGCAGGGCGTGACCGTGCCGGGCACGCCGTTTGTCGCCATCGGCCACAACGCCCGCATCGCCTGGGGCATCACCAACACCGGCGCCGACGTGCAGGACTTCGTCGTGCAGACCTTCGACCTGGCCGGCCGGCGCGTGCAGGGCCCGCAGGGCTGGGAACCGGTGACGGTCGAGACGCAGCCGATTCCCGTGAAGGGGCGATCGACGCCGGTGCCGTTCGAGGTGTGGAAGACGCCGCAGGGCGTGGTCTACGCCGACGAGTCGCTCGAGTGGGAATCGGCGCCCTCGTGGCTCACCGCGGACGTGCCGCGCACCGGACAGCAGCGCGCGCTCGTGCTGCGCTGGGAAGGCTTCGATGGCGGCTACGGCGACGGCTTCGAAGCGGTCAACCGGGCCGGGAACTGGAGCGACTTCCAGGCGGCGTTCGACGGCCTGTCGGCCATCTCGCTCAATACCGTCTATGCCGACATCGACGGCAACATCGGCTACCTGATGACGGGACAGTTGCCGGCCCGCGCCGGCAGCGACGGCGCCCGTCCGGTCCCGGTGGGCGCGTCGGGGCGGGGCTCGCCAATCGGCGGCGTCGGCGCCTTGCCGCGGCTCTTCAACCCGGCGCGCGGCTTTCTCGCGACGACCAACAACCCCGTGGTACGGGGCGACAGTCCCTTCATCACGCGCGACTGGATGGGCGCGCACCGGGCCGCCCGGGTCACCGACGTGTTGAGCGCCGCGGAGAAGCTCGATGTGACGGCCTCGACGACCCTGCAGCTCGATCGCGAGAGCGGCGCGGCCCGCGAAGTGCTCCAGGGCCTCGAAGGCGCGCTGGCGCGCGCGAAGCAGACCAGCGCAGAACCCCGCGGCGTGGCGCTGCTCGAACGGCTGCGCGGCTGGAACTTCGTGGTCGATGACGGCGAGGTGCCCGCCCTGTTCGAAGCGTTCGAGAACCGCCTGTGGCACCGCGCCTTCGCCGACGAACTGCCGGCCGACCTCTTCCGCCGCTACTACCAGTGGGCGGGCGCCGAACGCGCCGCCGGCCTCTACTCCATGCTCGATGACGCCACCGCGCGCTGGTGGGACGACATCGGCACCGTCGATCGTCGCGAGTCACGCGACGACATCTTCCTGCTGGCGGCCACAGACGCGGCGGCCGACGTCGAGCAGTGGGCCAGTGGCGCGCGCGGTTGGGGCCAGGTGCACGGCGCGCGCTTCCGCCATCCGCTCGCCGACGGCGGTCGCCTGTTCAACTGGTTCTTCAGCCGTGGTCCGGTGCCGGTCTCGGGCGATGGCACGACGGTGATGCGCATCAGCCACCGCCGGCTCGAGGGCTTTGCCGCGTGGGAACACCCGTCGTGGCGGCAGGTCTTCGACGTGGGCAGCTGGGACGCGTCGAAAGTAGTGCTGCCGGCCGGGCAGTCGGGCCACCCGATGAGCCCGCACTACTTCGACCAGAACGACCTCTGGCGTCAGGGACAATACCGCTCGCTCGTCTACTCGCGCGCCGCCGTGAACGGCGCCGCGACGAGCCGCCAGTTGCTCACGCCTTAAGAGCGGGGGCTCGGGGCCCGGGGCTCAGACGGCGGATTCAGGACCACGACCCCGAACCCGAGGCGGCAAAACCGGGGTCAGCGGTCGGGCCGCAGTTCCACCACGGCACAATCCTCGCCCCGAGCCCCGAGCGCCCTGGTCAGTCCCTGCCTATCCTGAACGTATGAGCACTCGCTCAGATATCAAACTGCGCCCCTCGCGTTCCGGCGCCGTCACCTCAGCCGCGGCCGGCCCGGTCGCCGAAGCGTGCGACGTCTTCCACATCGACCCGGCGCGCGTGGCGCGTCTTCGTCAGGCCCTCATCGCGTCGTCGTCGGTGGAGGCGTTGGCAGAGACGTTCAAGGCGCTCGGCGATCCGACTCGTGTGCGCGTGCTCGACGCGCTCTCGCACGGCGAGCTGTGCGTCTGCGATCTCGCGCAACTGGTCCACCTCAGCCAGTCGGCCACCTCGCATCAACTGCGGTTGCTGCGGGCGCTGCGTCTCGTGCGCAGCCGGCGGGCCGGCCGCATGGTGTTCTACACGCTCGACGATCGGCACATCGTCACGCTCTTCCGTCAGGGCCTGCGCCACGTCGAGGAAGCGGCCGTGAAGCCGCGGAGGCGCCTGGCGTGACCACGGCCGTGGCTGCTCCCGTCTGCTCGAAGTGCGCGCTGCACGCGGAGTCGGTGTTCCGCGTCGCCGGCATGGACTGCGCCGAGGAAGCGCTGATTCTCGAGCGACGTCTCACGCCGCTGGCCGGGGTCGAAGCCCTGAACGTCGACGTGATGGGGCAGAAGATGCGCGTCTCGTACGACGCGGCGGTGGTGACGGCGGCGGCGATTGCCGACGCGGTGGCCGAAACCGGCATGAAGGCGTGGCTGGAACACGAGCGGCCGATCGAGACGCCGTCCTCCGACGCGTCCACCTGGCCGCTCGCCGCGGCCGGCGTGGCGGTGGCCGGCGGTCTGGCCGTGCAGTTCGTGGCGGCCGATCCGCGGTGGGGCTGGCCGCTCTTCGCGGCGGCCGTGCTCCTCGCCGGCCGACAGCCGGCAAGGAAGGGCCTGGCCTCGCTCGGCCGCCGCGTCCTCGACATCCACGTGCTGATGCTCATCGCCGTGACCGGCGCGCTCGTGCTCGGTGACTGGGCGGAGGCGGCGACCGTCATCTGGCTGTTCGCCGTGTCGCAGTGGCTCGAGGTGCGCACGATGGAGCGGGCGCGCCGCGCGATTCGCGGCGTCATGACGCTGGCGCCCACCGAAGCCCGCGTCAGGCACGGCGATCACGAACACGACACCGCCGTCGATCTGGTGCTGCCCGGCGCCATCATCATCGTCGCGCCCGGGCAGAAGGTGCCGCTCGACGGGGTCGTGGTGGCCGGCATGTCGGACCTGAACCAGGCCCCCATCACCGGCGAGTCGCTGCCGGTGGCGCGCGGCGTCGGCGACGAGGTGTTCGCCGGCACCATCAACGGACAGGGCGCGCTCGACGTGCGCGTGACGCGGGCGGTGCGGGATACGACGCTCGCCCGCATCGTGCATCTGGTCGAAGCCGCCCAGGCCGAACGCGCGCCGGCGCAGCAGTTCATCGATCGGTTCGCGCGCTGGTACACGCCCGCCGTGGTCGCCGGTGCGCTGGCCGTGTTCCTCGTGCCGGTGGTAGCGCTCGGTGGCAGCGCGGCCGAGTGGGCCTACCGCGCCCTGGTGCTGCTGGTCGTGGCGTGCCCGTGTGCGCTGGTCATCTCGACGCCGGTCTCCATCGTGGCAGCGCTGGCCACGGCGGCCAAACGCGGCGTGCTCATCAAGGGCGGCGCCCACCTCGAACGCCTCGCCGGCGTGAAGGTCGTGGCGTTCGACAAGACCGGCACGCTCACCGCCGGTGAGCCGCAGGTGGTCTCGATGCTGGCGATGGGCGGGGCCGACCAGGCCGAGGCGCTGACCGCGGCCGCCGCCATCGAGCAGCGCTCGGCGCATCCGATCGCCGGCGCGATCGTCGAGGCGGCGCGGGCGCGGACGCTGGCCGTGCAGGGCGCCGAGGATGTGCGCGACCTGCCGGGCCGCGGCGCGGAGGGCCGCTGGCGCGGCCGCCACGTGCTCGTGGGGAATCCCGCCCTGCTGCGTGAACGCGACGTCACGACCGATACGACAGCGATTGCCAGTGACTTCGGCGCCCGCGGTGAGACGGCGGTGTTCGTGGCCATCGACGGCGTGGTGCAGCTGGCCATCGGCGTCGCCGATCGCCCGCGCGCGGTTGCCGCCGATGTCGTGCGGCTGCTGAAGGGCCAGGGCATCTCGCACGTGGCGCTGCTCACCGGCGACACCGCCGCCTCGGCCGCCGCCCTGGCCGCGACCACCGGCGTGACCGACGTGCGAGCGGGACTGCTGCCCGGGGAGAAGCTGGCCGCCGTGAAGGCGCTGCGCGCCGCCTACGGCCCGGTGGCGATGGTCGGCGACGGCGTCAACGACGCACCGGCGCTCGCCGCGGCCGATGTCGGGGTGGCGATGGGCGCCGTGGGATCGGCGGCCGCACTCGAAGCCGCCGACGTCGCCCTCATGTCCGACGAACTGCAGAAGCTGCCCTACGCCATCCGCCTGAGCCGCGCCACGCTGGCCAACGTGCGGGTGAACATCGCCATCTCACTGGGCCTGAAGGTGGGGGTGCTGGTGCTCGCGGTCTTCGGCATGTCGACGCTGTGGATGGCCGTGGTCGCCGACACCGGCGCGTCGGTGCTGGTCGTCGCCAACGCGATGCGGCTGCTGCGTCACCAGTAGAGGTGTCGCAGGCGGGGCTTGGGTCCCGGGGCTCGGGAAGATCTATTCCGTCGGCGCGACTTCTTCGCGCTTGCGCGGCTGGAAGAAGTGGCTGTCGACGAACTCGTCGATGGCGGCCTGGTCGGCGGGGTCGACGCGATCGAACTGCAGGCCCATGCCGGCGCGCGGGTCGCTCCAGCGCACGTGGGCGTCGATGTCGAAGTCCTTCTTCGAGCCCGGCAGGCGGAAGCGCACCCGCACCTTGGTCATCGGCTCGAGCGGACTGGTCGTGCGGATGGCGATGCCGCCGCGCGAGATGTTGAGCGACAAGGCGGCGGCGATGGTGGCGCCGACGTGGTACGCCGCCGGAATGCCGAGCACCACGCGCGGGCTGTCGCGGCGGTTGAAGTTGTCGGGGAAGAGGTGCGGCGCCAGCGACGGCAGGATGTGCTGCACGGCGCTGTATTCGTTCACGTAGCCGGCGACGCCGAGGGCCGCCAGCTGTCGCACCTCGTCGGCGCTCGACACCGTGCCGCTGAATGCCAGGATCGGCAGCCGCCCTTCGTCGAGCTTGCGCACCGTGCCGATGAGTTCGGCACCCGAGCAGTGCGGCAGCCGCAGGTCGATGACGAGCAGGTCGAGGCGCTCCAGATCGGCGCGCACGCGGGCGAACAGTTCCGCCGCGCTCTTGACGGTGATGGCCCGGTGCCCGGCGCTCTCGACCGCCGTACGGAACCGATCGCGCACCGACGCGCTGTCGTCGGCGATGACCACGCATTTTGCAGTCGTCGGATTCGTGGACATACTTGTGTGGTTGTTCGGTTCCGAGTTCGTTGCAGAATAGCTCAGGTTCCCCATATAATTCGATCACTTCTTCGCGCCTCTGCGCGCCGTCCCGTGCGATGGGGCGCAGCCCTGTGTCGAAGTTGTTTTCCCAGGAGTGGTTCGCATGTCCGCGTATTGCCCCGAGTGCGACGCCGAGATCGACATCGACAGCGCCGACGCCGAGATCGGCGACGAGTTGAGCTGCTCGGAGTGCGGCTCGCTGTTGCGTGTCTCGAATGACTCGCCGCTCGAACTCGAGTTCGCCGATGACGACGATCTCGACGACGACGACGATGATGACGATGACGACGAAGAAGAGAAGGAAGAGGAAGACGACGTCGACGACGACGACGACGAGGACGAGAAGGAAGACGAAGACTGATCGGAGCCCGCGATGAGTGACGCGTCCGTGCTCGTGGATCCGGACGTGGCGCGCGCCAAGGCCGAGCGCCTCGACGCCCGCCTCGCGGCCCTCGGCTCGGTCGTGGTCGCCTTCAGTGGCGGCATCGACAGCGCGTTCCTCGCCGTCGTCGCCGCCCGGGTGCTCGGGTCGCGCGCCATTGCCGTCACCGGCGACAGCGCCTCCTACCCGGAGCACCACCGCCAGCAGGCCCTCGGCGTGGCGCGAGACTTCGCGCTGACGCACGAGATGGTCCCCACGTGGGAGCTCGAACGCGAGGGCTACCGCGCCAACGCCGGCGACCGCTGCTTCCATTGCAAGACCGAGCTCTACGGCACGCTCGCGGCGCTCGCCCGGGCGCGCGGATTCGCTGCCGTGGCCGACGGCAGCAATGCCGACGATCGCGGCGACTACCGGCCCGGCCGTCAGGCGGCCCGCGATCACGGCGTCATCAGCCCGCTCGACGAGGTCGATCTCGGCAAAGACGAGATCCGGGCGCTCGCCCGTGGCCTCGGCATGGCCATCTGGGACGCTCCGGCGTCGGCGTGCCTGTCCTCGCGCATCCCGCACCACACCGAAGTCACCGCCCCCAAACTCAAGCAGATCGAACGCGCGGAGGAGGCGGTCCGCGCGCTGGGCTTCCGCGTCTTCCGGGTGCGCCACTTCGAACACCTCGCGCGCCTCGAGTTCGGGAAAGACGAAATGGCGCGCGCGCTCGAGCCGGCGGAGACCGCCCGCATCGTCGACGGCGTGAAAGCGGCCGGCTACGCCGAGGTGGACGTCGATCCGCGCGGCTACCGCCAAGGCAGCCTGAACGAGCCCCTGCTCCTCAGGCCGATCTCGTGACCGGCGACCAGCCGGCGCCGGCCGGTCGCCCCCGCGCGGCGCTCGTCGCCGTGCTGCTGGTGGTGGCCGGCGTCGCCGTCGGTCATCTCAGCTCACTGCCGAGCACGCTCGAAGACATCGATTCGGTGAACTTCGCGCTCGGCGTGCGCGATTTCGATCCGGGCCAGCATCGGCCGCACCCGCCCGGATATCCCGTCTACATCGCGCTCGGCAAGGCCGCGACCGCCGTCACGCGCGCGGCCTGGCCCGAGGGGCGCCCCGATCGGGTGGAGGCGCGAGCGCTCGCCGCGCTGTCACTGGCCGGCGCGCTGGCGCTCGTGTGGCTGACGGCGCGGGTCAGCGCCACCTTCTCCCCCGGCGGCGCCGAACGCACCGCCCAGCCGCGGCTCACCAGGCGCTCGGCACTGACGGCGCTGCTCGTCGCGGCCTGCCCGCTCACGTGGTACCTGGCGGCCCGTCCGATGAGCGACGTGCCGGGGCTGGCCGCCGCCTGTGCGGCTCTGGCCTGCATCGGCCTCGCGTGGTGGCGTCAGCATCCGGCCGACGACGGCTCGCGGCGCCTGACCGCACCCGAGATGGCGGCGTCGGGCCGCATGATCGTGCTCGGCGCGCTGCTGGCCGGCTTCGCCGTGGGCTTCCGCACGCAGACGCTCTGGCTCACGGCGCCGCTGCTGGTCCTGGTGCTGGCCGACCGCGCCGGCCGCGGCCTGGCCGGCGCGCTGCTCGGCTCGGCCATCGCCTTCACCGTCGGCGCGCTCGCCTGGGGTATCCCGCTGCTCGTCGCCAGCGGCGGGCTGAACGCGTATCTTGCGGCGCTCGGCTCGCAGGCGGGCGAAGACTTCGCCGGCGTGGAGATGCTCTATCTCAACCCGACGCCCCGTCTGGCGGCCTTCGCGCTGATGCGGACCTTCGTGTGGCCGTGGGACAGCGTGCCGCTGGCCAGCGTGGTGCTGGTCGTGGCGGCCCTCGGCGCGGTCGTGCTGCTGGCCCGCGAACGTCGCACGGCGCTGGCCGTGGCCGCCATCACCCTGCCGTATCTGGCGTTCCACCTCGCCTTCCAGGACACGGTGTTCTCGCGCTACGCGCTGCCGCTGGTGCTGCCGGTGGCGTTTCTCGCCGCCGTGGCCTTCGATGCCGCCGGCCGGGTCGGCGCCGCGGCCGCGGTGGCGCTGGCGGCGTGGAGCCTCAGCATCGCCGTGCCTCAGCAGCTTGCCTACACCGCGCAGGGCAGCCCGACGGCGCGCCTCTTCGACCGCGTCGCCGCCGACGTCGCCGCCGGCGCCGCGCCGACCCTGGCGATGCACCAGGCGTTGCAGCGTCCGCTCGAAGCCGAGACGCGCGAGGTCGGCCCGCGCCTGCCGTCGCCGCCACGCCGCGAATGGCTCGAACTGGCGCGGCACTGGCGCACCGGCGCCGCCGGTGCGGTGTGGTTCCTGGCCGATCCACGGCGCACCGACCTGGCGCTCATCGACCCGCAGGCCCGGCTCGCCCGTGAAGACTTCGCCTGGAACATCCCGAGCCTGTCGATGTTCGGCGGGATGCGTCCCGAAGACGTCTCGCTCATCCGGATGCCGCAGCCGGGATGGTTCGCCGGCGAAGGCTGGAGCCTGACGCCGGAAACGGCGGGGATGGCACGGCTGATGGGCCGCGGTCCGCACCTCGAGCCGGTCAGCGCCAGCGTGAGGCGCCGCAGCGAGGCGGCACTGGTCGTCATCGGCGGGCGCAATCTCGGGGCCGCCGGCGATCCCGCGGTGCGCTTCACCCTGGCCCTCGACGGGCGCGACCTCGAGTCGTGGGAGGTGGCGCCCGATCCCGGCTTTTTCGTGCGGCGGATCGCGCTTCCGGCCGGCGCCCTCGCCGGCGACGGCGTGTGGGCCACGCTCAGCGTGCGCTCGGCGCCGGTATCGGGCAGCGCGGTGGTGGCCACCTCGGTCGAGCAGTTCGACGTGCAGTCGCCCGGCGTGCTGATGTGGGCCTACGGCGACGGCTTCCACGAGCCTGAACTCGACAGTGCGCGCGGTCGATCCTGGCGTTGGATGAGCGAGCGGGCGGTGATCGAAGTGCCGCAGACCTCCGGTGACCTCACCGTGGAACTGCGCGGCGAGTCACCCCTCACGTATTTTCCGCAGCGGTCGATATTCGAAGTACGCGCCGGGGAGCATCTGCTCGGCCGCGTCGAGCTCAGCGCCGACTTCACCGTCCGCGTCGGCGTGCTCGGGTCCACGATTGAAGCGGCCGGCGGACGGCTGGTGATGACGACCACACAGACCTTCGCGCCGGCTGAGCGCGACGGTTCGGCCGATCGGCGGCGGCTTGGCTTGCGGCTGTTCGCCGTAGACCTCGTGCCGGGCGTGCGCGTACGTACGGCCGAGCCGATTTCAGGCCAAAATCCGTCGGTTCTTCGTTGACAGCCGCCGAGGCTGCGGCTTACTCTCCGAGACGTCGAGCCGCTCAGGCGATGCGACCGATTTGTTACAGAGCCCGCAGGAGACACATGATGCGTTTGCCATCCCGTCACGCGGCGATTGCGATTATCTGCAGCTTCGCGCTGGTGATCTTCGCTGAGGCGTGCGCCAAGAAAGTACCGCCGCCCGCACCGCCGCCGCCACCTCCCCCGGTAGCGCCCGCGCCCCCGCCCCCGCCGCCTCCGCCGCCTCCGCCTCCGCCCCCGCCGGCGCCACCGCGCGTGCCGACGGAAGCCGAGATCTGGGCCGGCAAGAGCGTCGCGGATCTGATGCGCGAAGGCGTGCTTGCTGACGTCTACTTCGATCTCGACATGTACGGCGTGCGCGAAGATGCCCGCGGTCCGCTGCAGGCCAACGCCGACTACCTCAAGAAGTGGCCGTCGCTGCGCATCACGGTGGAAGGCCACTGCGACGAGCGCGGCACCGCGGAATACAACCTGAGCCTCGGCGAGCGCCGCTCGACCGCGGTGAAGGGCTACCTCGTCAGCCTGGGCGTGCCCGAGAGCAGCATCGTCGTGATCAGCAAGGGCAAGGAAACGCCCTTCTGCTCCGAGAGCAACGAAGCCTGCTGGCAGCAGAACCGCCGCGGCCACTTCGTCATCACCGCGAAGTAAACGCGGTTCGGCGCGACATGACGCGGGCCGGCCCTTCGGGGCCGGCCCGTTGTCGTTTCAGGCGTGTGTCCGCGCTCAGCCGAGCTGCGCGGTGATCTGCAGGGCAGCCGCCCGCGGATCGGCGGCGCCGGTAATCGGACGTCCGATCACCAGATACGTGGCCCCGGCATCGACCGCTTCGGCCGCGCTCATCGTGCGGGCCTGATCGTCTTTGCCGACCTCGGCCGCGGCGCGGATGCCGGGCGTGACGATGGCGAAGTCGGGACCGCACGCGGCCCGAATGGCCGCGGTCTCGAGCGGCGAGGCGACCACGCCGTCGAGCCCGGCGTCTTTGGCGAGCCTGGCCAGGCGCACCACCTGATCGAGCACCGGCCGCGACACGCCGACTTCGGCCAGCGCTGCCTCGTCCATGCTCGTCAGCACCGTCACGCCGATGACCAGCGGACGCTCGCGCCCGAGCTTCGCGGCGGTGGACGCCGCGGCCTCCGCAGCGGCCGTCATCATCCGGCTGCCGCCTGAGCAGTGCACGTTGACCATCCACGCGCCGGTCGCCACCGCCGAGGCCACCGCGCCAGCCACCGTGTTCGGGATGTCGTGGAACTTGAGGTCGAGGAAGACGCGGTCGCCGCGTTCGGTCAGCGTCCGCACGATGGCCGGACCTTCGGCGGTGAAGAGCTGCTTGCCGATCTTGTAGCCGCCGACGGAGCCACGCAGCTGGTCGGCCAGCGCCAGGGCCCGGGCGGCCGAGTCCACATCGAGGGCGACGAGAATCGGGTTCATGCGTGGGCTTTGGCGGGGGAGGTGGTGTCGAGCGCGCCGACGATGTCGGCCAGCCGCGTGATCTGGTGGCGCCGCATGTAGTCGGTGAGCCCGTCGAGCAGCTTGGTCCAGATGAACGGGTCGACGAAGTTGGCGGTGCCCACCTGCACGGCGTTGGCGCCGGCGATCATGAACTCGAGCACATCGCGCGCCTCCATGATGCCGCCCATGCCGATGATGGGAATCTTCACTTCCTGCCGGCACTCCCACACCATCCGCACGGCGATCGGGCGGATGGCCGGACCGCTCAGGCCGCCGACCACATTCGAGAGCTTCGGCTTGCGCTGCTCGACGTCGATGGCCATGGCGAGGAAGGTGTTCACGAGCGAGATGGCGTCGGCGCCGGCATCTTCCGCGGCCCGCGCGAACGACGCCGGCGAGGTCACGTTCGGCGTGAGCTTCGGGATGATCGGCAGGCGCGTCACCTTGCGCACCGCGCTGACCACGCTGAAGGTGCCGTCGAGGCTGCAGCCGAACTGGATGCCGCCTTCCTTGATGTTCGGGCACGAGATGTTGATCTCGATGGCGTCGACGCCTTCGGCATCCGACAGGATGCGCGCCACCTCGACGTATTCATCGAGCGTCGTGCCGCAGATGTTGACGATGTTGCGGGCCCGGCGGGCGCGCAGCTCCGGCAGCTTCTCGGCGACGAAGCGATGCACGCCGATGCCCTGCAGGCCGATGGCGTTGAGCATGCCCGACGGGGTCTCGGCGATGCGTTCGGGCTTGTGGCCGGTGCGTTCGGCCAGGAACAGGCCCTTGCTGGCGACGCCGCCGAGGGTCGACAGATCGACGAGGTCCGCGTATTCGAGCCCGTAGCCAAAGCAGCCGCTGGCGGCGATGAGCGGGTTCGGCATCGTCAGCGAGCCGATGGTGACCGACAGGTCGAGCGCGCTCATTCCCACACCACCGTCGCGCCATCGAACACCGGCCCGCCGATGCACGAGCGCACGTAGCGCGTCTGCCCGTCGGCATGTGTCACCGGCACCACGCAGCTGTAGCAGCCGCCCAGGCCGCAGCCCATCGTGCGTTCCATCGACACCTCGCTCGGCTGGCCGTGACGTTGCGCCAGCCGCGCCACGGCCGCCAGCATCGGCTCGGGGCCGCAGGCGTAGATCGTGACCAGGTTTGGTCCGTCGAGACCCTTGAGCGACTCTTCGAGCGGCCCGGTCACGCGCCCCTGCACGCCGAGCGCGCCGTCTTCGGTGGTGAGCACGAGCTTCACGCCGAGGCGGTCGAAGAACTCGAGGTAGTAGAGCTCCTCGGCCGTGCGGGCGCCGTAGAACAGCGTGGTCGGCACGCTCACGCGCGACCAGCGCCTCGGCCAGCGTGGCAAACGGCGCCAGGCCGACGCCGCCGGCCACCATCCATGCTTCGCCGCTCGACGGCGGATTGAAGGGCAGGCCCAGCGGCCCGAGGCACCACACCGGATCGCCGGCTTCGAGGCCGTAGATGAGCCCGGTGGTGCGCCCCGCGCGCTTGTTCAGGATGCTGATGGCGCGCACGGTGCCGAGGTCGTCGCGGAGCACCTCGAACACCGAAAACGGACGCCGCAGCATCGGATCCGACGCCTCGGTCGTCTTGAGCATCACGAACTGACCGGGTTCGGTGAGGGCGCCCACTTCCGGCGCGGCAATGGTGAGGACGTTGTAGTCGCGCGACAGCCGGACGTTCGAGATCACGGAGGCGCGCACATCGACGGGAGGCACGGGGGAATATTACTAGGGGCTAGGGGCTAGGGGCTAGCGGCTAGGAAATCACACTTCCGATGCGAGCCACGAGCCACGAGCCGCCAGCCCCTAGCCGCCCTGCGAGCGAGGGGAACTGCGCTCGCAGGCAACGCGTCATACTCAAGGTGCTGCCTCGCCCGCCTGGTGCCTCCGGAATGGTTCGCCTGATGTCTCTTCGCCTCGCCGTCATCCTGTGCCTGCTTGCTGCGCCGCTGTCGGGCTTCGCGTTCGCCCAGCCCGTCCGTCGCCGCCGCACAGGAGCGCACGATTTCCGGCGTGGTCGTCGATGCCGACTCGCAGGCGCCGATCTCCGGCGCCGAGGTCACGTCGGGCGCGGCCCGGGCCGTCACCGACCCGGCCGGGCGCTTCGCCTTGCGGGTGCCCGCCGGCGCGGCCGAGGTCGTCGTGGTGGCGCCCGGATTCTTCCCGCTCGCGACCACACTCGACGTCGCCGCCGCGGATGTGACGGCAGCCGAACTGTCACTCGCGCGTGACGCGGGTTTTGCGACCAGCGTCGCCGTGGTCGGATCGGCGCCCACGGCGGCGCCGGCGGCCGAAACGGTGGCGCCGGTGCAGGTGCTGCGCACGCCCGGCGCGCTCGACAATGTCTTCCGCACGCTGCAGACGTTGCCCGGCGTGGCCGCGACCCAGGAGTTCAGCAGCCGTCTCTCGGTGCGCGGCGGCTCGCCCGATCAGAACCTCACGATGATGGACGGCGTCGAGGTGCACGACCCGTATCGCCTGTTCGGCCTCACGAGCGCCTTCAATCCCGAGATCATCCAGCGGTTCGAACTGGCGACCGGCGGCTTCAGCGCCAAGTACGGCGACCGGCTGTCGTCGTTGCTGGTGGTCGAGAACCGCGACGGACGCAGCGGCCAGGGCATGATGAACGGCTCGGCGTCGCTCAGCATCACCGACGCCAACGTGGTGCTGGAAGGCGGCTTGCCGAAGGGCGCGAAGGGCTCGTGGCTGGTGACCGGCCGCCGCACCTATTACGACCTCATCGCCGAGCGCATCACCGACCAGGACTTTCCGGCCTTCCAGGATCTGCAGGCCCGGGGCTCGTGGGCGCCGTCGGCCGGCACCCGCGTGACGATGTTCAGCCTCACGAGCCGGCAGGCCGCGGCGCTCGAGATCGACGAAGACGACGCCCGCGGCGAGTTCCAGGATGACACCGACAACGATCTGGCGTGGCTGCGCGTCGACGCCACGCTCGGCACGCGCGGCCAGTCGCACACGATTCTCGGGTTCTCCGACACCCGCTCCACCTTCGGCGTCGATGCCTCGTTCGAGAACACCAGCCAGCGATCGAATGCGCCCGATGACGACAGCATCAGCACGGCCAATGTGATCTTCGAACGCGGCCTCGGCGTGAAGGACCTGTCGCTGCGCCAGGAACTGGCGTGGGCGCTCGGCTCCCACGTGATCGAAACGGGCGTGGAAGCGCACCGGCTCTCGACCTCGCAGCGCTTCGAGATCCTCGGCGACCGCAATCCCGTCGCCGCCAACGGCTCGAGCGTGCAGGGCGGCGCCGGCCTGCCCGACCTGCTGGCGTCGTCGAAGACCGCGACCCGCGGCGGCGCCTGGCTGCAGGACACCTGGCAGGCCGCGTCGCGGCTGTCGCTCCAGGCCGGACTGCGGGCCGACCGCGCCGGCATCACCGGCGAGACGCTGCTGTCGCCGCGCCTGTCGGCGACGCTGGCGCCCGACGCGGCCACCCGCGTCATCGGGGCGGCCGGCCTCTACACGCAGAGCCCCGGCTACGAGAAGCTCGCGCAGAGCGACTACGTGCTCGACTTCACGAGTCCCGAGGTGCGCTCGCTCAAGAGCGAGCGGGCGTGGCAGACCTCGCTCGGCGTCGAGCGTGAGCTCGGGGCGGGGGTGACCCTCAAGGTCGAGGGCTACTTCAAGCGCTTCACCGACGTGCTCATCGGCCGCCTCGAACCCGATAGCGAGCGGCTGGCGCGGCTGGCCCGCTACGACTTCCCGGCGGCACTGCAGGCCAGCCTGCCGACCTCGCCCCTCATCACGACCATCCCGACCAACGACGGGCAGGGACGTTCGTACGGGTTCGACGTCTTCGTGAACCGCCGGGGCGGCGGCAAGCTGACCGGCTGGACCAGCTACACCTGGGGCAAGGCCGAGCGCGAGGCCTACGGCCGTACCTACCCCTTCGAATACGACCGCCGGCACGCCTTCACGCTGGTCTCGTCGTATGCGTTCACGCAGCGCTGGGAACTGGCGGCCACCACGCGGCTCGCCTCCGGCTTCCCGCGCACGGCGCCGCTCGGCGTGCGTGTGGCCGGCCGCGAAGACACGCTCGACCTCGATGCCGACGGCATCACCGACGAGATCCTGCCGGCCCGCGATCCCCGCGGCCTGCTGGAGTACGCGGTGGACTTCGGCGGCGTCGGCAACCTGAACGGCTCCCGGCTGCCGCTTTTCGCGCGCGTCGATGCCCGCCTCACGTGGCGGCCGCGCGGCGCCGCCGGGCGCTGGGAGCTCTACGCCGAAGTCATCAACCTGCTCGATCGCGAGAACGCCGGCGCCTTCGACCCCGAATTGGTCTACGACGCGACGTCGGACCGTCCGGCGATCGTCGAGCGGCGCGATCAGGCGATTCCGCGCCTGCCCACGCTCGGCGTGCGGTTCAGGTTCTAAGCCCGCTCGCGTCGTGCCTCGGTCCGCCGTGTGCGCACGTGGCTGCGCTCTTGCAGCCACGACATGGCAGATGGAGGAATCACGATGAGAGAGACACGTTTTCCACTTGCTGGCACCCTGGCGTTCCTAGGTGTGGCAGTCTTCGCCTCAGTCGCAAGTAGCCAGGGGGTGGGCCAGCAGGTCCTCGGGCTCGTGCAGGGGAGCAACAGCCTCGTCCGTTTCACCACGGCCGCGCCGACCGCGGTCGGCACCCCGCTGGCCGTCACCGGCCTGACTGCGGGTGACACGCTGAAGGCGATCGACTACCGGCCAGCCACCGGGGCTCTGTACGGCCTCGCCACCGACGTGAGCAACGCCGCGGTGCGCACCTACACCATCAATCCGACGACCGGCGCGGCGTCGCTGGTCGGCGCACAGGTGACCCTGCCCCTGCCGGCGACGACGTGGGATCTCAACTTCAACCCGACCGTGGACCGCATCCGCGTCGTGAACGATCAGGACGAGAACGCGCGGCTCCACCCGGATTTCGGCACGCTGGCGGCCAACGACACGGATCTGAATCCCGGCACCGTAACCGTTGACGCCGTGGCGTATACCAACCCCTTCGCGGGCGCCACCTCGACCACCTTGTACGCACTCAACCAGACCACCAACAGCCTCGCGACGATTGGGGGCGTCAATGGCACGCCAAGTCCCAACGGCGGCCTGGTCACCGATGTCGGCCCGCTCGGCATCACCTTCGCCGGAGGCACCACCGGATTCGACATCGCCACCAACAACGCGGCATACGCGGTGCTGCGCCCGGCAGCAGGGCCGCTCACGCTCTACACGGTCAACCTGAGCACCGGTGCGGCGACGTCGGTGGGCACGGTGGGCGACGGCTCGCTGGCCCTGGACGACATCGCCATCGTTGACCCGGCGCTGGCGGTCTCGCCGCCGACGGGCACCTACATCAGCCGCCAGAGCTTCGACATCGTTCTGCTGGCAGACCTCCAGGGGCGCGGCCTGGCCGCGGGCACGGTCACGTTCAACGGCCTCGACGTCACCAGTGTGATCGCGTCGTGCGTTGTCGTCGGCACCGCCGCCAACGGCGCGACGTCGCTGCGCTGCCCCGACATCGGCGGGCCGGTCACCGGTCCCGGAACGCACACGTTCGTTGTTCGCCTGAACATGGATGACGGCACGCTGGTGCAGCGCACGGTGTCGTGGACGGTGATAGCCGTCACCGAGCCTTAGCGCACAGGGGGATGCGCGGACCGGTGACCTTCGGGTCATCGGTCCGTGACTCGCAGCCGCCGGGTTTCGGGTTCTAATCGGGACGTGCGGTATCTGCGCGTCCTGACCAACTCGGCGATTGCGAGCGCGCTGCTGTCGGCGTACCTCACCATCGCGACGCTGCACCTGAACCCCGCCTACCCGCTGTCGGCGGCCGGGCCGCTCGCCGCAGCGTTCGGTCTCGCCTACGGCGCCAACGCGATCCTCGTCTTCTACGCGCTGGTGGTGCTGCGTCAGGTGGCCGCCGTGCAGGTGCTGTCGCCGGGCTGGCTGAGCGTCCGTGTGCTCGCCTGGATGTGCACGATCTCGGCTGGCGTCGGCGCCACGGTGCTGTGGCTGAACGCCGCCGACTTCGCGCCGTTCCTCGATCCCGACACGGCGCGGCGGATGACGCTGGCTGCGGTCGCGGTGGCGATCTGCGGCGGCGTCTTCCTGATCGTGGCGCTGGCGCACATCGGGCGGCGCGGCACGGCGCCGAGCGGCGTGCTGCTGGTGACCACGATGGCGCTGTCGGTGGTGGTGCCGCTCACGCTGCGCGGCTCGTCTCCGCCAGGACCGGTCGCACCGCCGCCGGTCTCCGCGCGCCCGGTTGCTTCCGACGACGTGCCCGGAGGCCGCGTCGTGCTGCTGGCGGTGGACGGCGCGTCGCTCGACCACATCACGCTGGCGGTAGCCGAAGGGCGCCTGCCGAACTTCGGCCGCGTGCTCGACGCCGGCGCCTCGGCCTATCTGGCGACGCTGCGTCCGACGCAGGCCGAGCCGATCTGGACGACGGTGGCCACCGGGCGCATGCCGCAGACCAGCGGCGTGCGGTCGGCCGCGCGCTACCTCGCCAGCGACGGCGGACCGCGCGTGGACGTGCTGCCCGACTACATCTTCTCGCAGGCGCTGGTGCGCTACGGCTTCCTGCGCACCGAGCCGCACACGCCGGAATCGATGGCGTCGTTGCCGCTGTGGCGCATTCTCAGCGACCGCGGCGTGCGGGTCGGCGTGGTCGGCTGGCCGCTCACGCATCCGGCGCCGCTGCTGCGCGGCTACGTCGTGAGCGACGTGCTGCACCGCGTCGACGATGCGAGGTTCGCGCTCGACGGAGCCGCCGCGGTGTCGCCACCCTCGCTCTGGACCGCCGTCACGGCGGCCCCGTCCATGCCGCTCTCGCCCGACCCGCACGACGTGCTCGCCCGCGCCGGACGCCTGCCGCGCGGCTCCGATGCGGATGGCCGCGTCGATCCGGCGCCGGTGCAGGCCGACAGCCTCCACCTGCGGCTGCTCGAGATGATCGAGGCCTCGCGTCCCTCGCGCTTCGTGGCGCTGCGCCTGCCGGGGCTCGACGCCGTCGCGCACTACTTCCTGCGCTATGCCTCTCCTGAGGAGTTCGGCGACGTCTCCGAAGCGGAGCGAGAGGCCTTCGGCAGTGTGCTGGACGACTACTACGGCGTGCTCGATGCCGTCGTGGGTCGCCTCCACGACACGCTCGGTCCCGACGACCTCGTGCTGGTGGTGTCGGGTCACGGCATCGAGCCCCTCACGCCCGCCAAGCGCATCCTCGAACGGCTGGTCGGCGACGTGCAGTTGAGCGGCACGCACGAACGCGCCCCCGACGGCTTCGTCCTCGCGATCGGACCCGCCGTGCAGCCGGGCCGCCTGGAGCGCGGGTCGATCGCCGATATCGCGCCGACGGTGCTGTATTTCCTCGGCCTCCCGATCGGCCGCGACATGGACGGCCGCGCCCGCACCGACTTCTTCACGCCGACGTTCACGGCGACGCGGCCGGTCACGTTCATTCCGGGGTACGGACGCTGACGCGCCCGTACCCGGGGCGGCTGGCGGCTAGGGGCTGGCTCCAAGGTGTCCCGCCGCCAGCGGACTTCGTGACGAAGTCCTTCGCGTTAGCCGCTAGCCGCCAGGACCTAGCCGCTTCCACCGCGAGGCGAGTGGTATACTCGCGAGCGTCTCTTTAACCGCGGGCCTGCGAGCCCGCCAAGAGGTGTCCATGCCGATACGTACGTCCGCCTCCGGCGCGTCCTGCGCCCGCTCCACCCTTCCCGCTGCGTATTTTCCCGTTCCCTGGTCCCTGATCCCTGGTCCCTGCACCGGCGCGGCCAAGCGCAGCGAGGAGGCACCGTGCCTGTCGTAATGGATGCCGACCGCATCAGCCGCGCGCTCGTGCGCATCGCGCACGAGATCGTCGAGCGCAATCGCGGGGTCGAGAACCTGGCCATCATCGGCGTCCGCTCGCGCGGCGTGCCGCTGGCCCGCCGCATTGCCGCGGCGCTCAAGTCGATTTCCGGCGACGACGTGCCGGTCGGCGCGCTCGACATCACGCTCTACCGCGACGATCTGATGCGCCAGACCGTCGGGCCGCAGCCGCTGGTGCGCCGCACCGAGATTCCGTTCTCGCTCGACGACCGCGTCATCGTGCTGGTGGACGACGTGCTCTACACCGGCCGTACCACCAGGGCGGCGCTCGACGCGCTCATCGACTTCGGCCGCCCGAAGGCCATTCAGCTGGTCGTGCTGGTGGACCGCGGGCATCGCGAGCTGCCGATCAAGGCCGACTACGTCGGCAAGAACATCCCGACCTCACGCCGCGAGAACGTGCACGTGCGGCTCAGCGACACCGACGGCACCGATGAGGTCTCGGTGGAGAGCGAGCCGGGAGCATGACGGCGCCCACCACGGAAGTGGCGCTGCCGGCGACGGCGCTGCGCGGCAAAGATCTGCTCGGCATCGCCGAGCTGACGCCCGAGGAGATCCTGCTCATCCTCGATACCACCGAGGCGATGAAGGAGATCTCGCAGCGCCAGATCAAGAAGGTGCCGGCGCTGAGGGGCCGCACCGTCGTCAACCTGTTCTTCGAGCCGTCCACGCGCACGCGCACGTCGTTCGAGATCGCCGAGAAGCGCCTGAGCGCTGACACGCTCGGCGTGGCGGTCGCCAGTTCCAGCGTGGTCAAGGGCGAGACGCTGGTGGACACGGCCCGGAACATCGAAGCGATGGGGCCCAGCATGATCGTGATCCGGCACGCCTCGTCGGGCGCGCCGCACCTGCTGGCGCGCATCTGCAAGTCGCCGATCATCAACGCCGGCGACGGGCTGCACGAACATCCGACCCAGGCCTTGCTCGACGCCTTCACGATCCGCGAGCGCAAGGGCCGGATCGCCGGCTTGAAGGTGGCCATCGTCGGCGACCTGTTGCACAGCCGCGTGCTGCGCAGCAACGTCCTGCTGCTCACGAAACTCGGCGCCGAGGTATGGGTGTGCGGCCCGCCCACGCTCATCCCGATGGGGCTTGGCGCAATGGGCGTGACGACGACCTCGTCGGTCGAGGCGGCCGTCGAAGGCGCCGACGTCGTGATGATGCTGCGCATCCAGCTCGAACGCATGGAAGGCGGTTTCTTCCCGTCGCTGCGCGAGTACTTCACCGTGTTCGGCATGACCGAAGCACGACTGGCGCGGGCCAAGCCCGACGTCATCGTGATGCACCCTGGCCCCATCAACCGCGGCGTCGAGATCTCGAGCGAAGTCGCCGATGGGCCCTATTCCGTGATCCTGGATCAGGTGGCCAACGGCGTGGCCGCGCGGATGGCGGTGCTGTATCTCCTCGCCGGAGGCGGAGCTCAAGATGAAGCGGTTGCTTAAGGGCGGGCGGGTCGTGGACCCCGCAAACGGTATCGACGGCGCGTATGACGTGCTCATCGACGGCGGCGTCATCGCGAAGGTCGGCCGCGACCTGCCGGTCAGCCTGGCCGACGGCGGTCAGGTGGTCGCGCTCTCGCCGGCGTTCGTCGTGTGTCCCGGTTTCATCGACATGCACGTGCACCTGCGCGAGCCGGGGCAGGAACACAAGGAAACGGTGGCCACCGGTGTCGCCTCGGCCGTGGCTGGCGGCTTCACGGCCGTGGCCTGCATGCCGAACACCAAGCCGGTGAATGACAACGCCGGCGTCACCGAGCTCATCCTCAAGAAGGCGGCGGATGCCAACCTGGCGCGGGTCTACCCGATCGGCGCCGTGTCGCGCGGACAGCAGGGCGAGCAGCTCGCCGACATCGCCGAGCTGAAGGCGGCCGGCTGCGTCGCCATCAGCGACGACGGCCATCCCGTCTCCACCGCGCTGCTGGCACGCCGCGCCATGGAATACGCCGGCATGTTCGGCATGCCGCTCATCGAGCACTGCGAAGACCCGTCGCTCAAGGGCGAGGGCGTGGCGCACGAGGGGCCGATTGCGGCCTCGCTCGGCCTGAAGGGCATTCCCGGCATCGCCGAGGCGATTACCGCCGGCCGCGACATCCTCATCGCCGAGATGGTCGGCGGGCACGTGCACGTGGCCCACATGAGCGCCTGGACGACGCTCGAGGCCGTGCGCCAGGGCAAGAGCCGCGGCGTGACGGTCACCTGTGAGGTGGCGCCGCATCACTTCACGCTCACCGACGACCTCATCGCCGCGCCGGTGGCCTACGACACCAACACCAAGATGAACCCGCCGCTGCGCGAGGCGAAAGACCGCGACGCCATGCTCGCCGGCATCGCCGATGGCAGCGTCGACGTCATCGCCACCGACCACGCGCCGCACCATGCCGACGAGAAGCACGTCGAGTACGACCGTGCGCCGTTCGGCATCGTCGGCCTCGAAACCGCCATCCCGATCGCGCTCGACAAGCTGGTGCACGCCGGCGTCATCCGCCTGCCGCGCCTGGTGGAGCTGATGTCGGTCAACCCGGCGCGGATCCTGAAAGTGGCCGGCGGCAGCCTGGCCGAAGGCCAGGTGGCCGACATCACCATCCTGGCGCCCGAACAGAGCGTCACCATCGACCGCACGCGCCTTGTCAGCAAGTCGAAGAACACGCCGTACCACGGCTGGACGTTTCGCGGCGCCGCCGCGGTGACGATCGTGGGCGGACGCGTGGTCTACGTGAACGACGCCTCGGGCCTCAGCCTGACGGCGGAAGGGCAGTGATGGACACGCGTCACGACGACATCCGGAGGCGCGCCCTCCAGGACCTGCGACGGTTCGAAGTGGTCATGGAGGGCCACTTCGACTATGCCAACGGCTATCACGGGCGGCTGTATCTGAACCCGCACCAGTTGCTGCGCTATCCCTCGACGATCTGGCGCGTGGCGCAGGATCTCATCGACGTGCTGCCGGCGGGCGTGACCGACGCGGTGAGTGTCGTGGCCGGTCCGGCCACCGGTGGCGCGCTGCTCGCGCACACCATCGCCGGGCTGCTCGACGGGCGTCGTCCGCTCACGCGCGAGCCCTACTCGTTTGCGCCGTTCCATCACGGCCCCGACGGCGCCGAAGTGCTGTCGCCGTTCTATGCCGGGGTCGTCAAGGGTGCCAGGGTGCTGCTCGTGGACGATGTCCGCAACACCGGGCAGACATTCAAGCAGTGCGCCGATCTCATCGCGGCCGCCGGGGGCACGGTCGTCTGCACGGCGCAGATCGTGGACCGCGGCGAGGCCGTGGTCACGCTCGGCGTGCCGAACGTGGCGCTGGTGGACTATCCGGCGCCCGAGAACCACCCGGCGGCGGAGTGTCCGCTCTGCCGCCAGGGGGTCGCGATCACGTCCTTCTGAGCGCTACTTCTTCGTGCCCGAGAAGGTGCCGGAGAGCTGGCCGCCAGCCATGGCGACCGCGCCCTTCATCGTCGTGCCGTCCACGGTGCCCTTGTAGACGACGTCGATCGACTGGCCCTGCGCTTCGGTCGTGAACGAGAACTCGATGGCGGTGCCCTTCACCGTGCCGGTGAACGCCGTGTTCCCGAGCTGGCCGCTGTAGGTGCCGGTGAGCTTCTCGCCGTCCTGCTTGAAGGTGATGGCCGGGGTGCCCGACCCCATGCCGGTCTCGACGTTGAACGCCCAGTCGCCGGTGACGTCCACTTTCTGGGCCTGCGCGGCCGCGGCCGTCATCACGAGTGCCGCGATTACGACCACGAACTGCCGCCGTGCCATCTGTGCCTGCATCGTTGGGAATCCTCCGCCGAGGAGTATGCAACGAAATGTCTCCGGGCGATACCGTAACGGCCCGGCGCGCCGCCGGGGCGACGGGACACTACACTGGCGGCGCCATGTCCCGACCCCTCCGCCTGTTCGCCGCCGCAGCTGTCGCCGGTCTGGCAGCCGCCGCCGCGCCTTCCGCCCAGACCCCGTCCGCACTGCGGGCCGATGCGCCGGCAGGCGCCGTGCCGCCGCCCTGGGTCTACACGATCAACACCCCCGCGCCTCCGGGCGGGGCCGCCGCCCCCGCTGACGCGGGTGCGCCGCTGTCGGTTCCCGGGAGCCCGGTGCGGCTGACGCGCGCGCAACTGGGCGACCTGTTCAATCCGCCCGACTGGCGGCCCGACACCCATCCGGCGCCGCCCGAGGTGGTGGCGCACGGCCGCAAGCCCGACGTCCGCGCCTGCGGCTACTGCCACTATCCGAACGGCCAGGGCCGGCCGGAGAACTCGTCGCTGGCCGGCCTGCCGGCGGCCTACGTCGTGCAGCAGATGGCCGACATGCGCGCCGGGCTGCGCCGGAGCGCCGACCCGAACATGCGTCCGCCCGCCGCGATGCTGGCGATTGCGAAGGCCAGCACGGCGGACGAGGATCGCGCGGCCGCCGCCTACTTCGCGTCGTTCCCGTACCGGCCGTGGATCCGCGTCGTCGAGACGCCCATGGTCGCGAAGATGAAGATCGCCGGCGGGGTCTTCGTGCCGATCGTGGGCGAGGGCGCCGGCACGGAGCCCATCGCCGGACGCATCATCGAGACGCCCGAGGACGTGGCGCGGGCGGAGGTGCGCGACTCGGGCTCGGGGTTCGTCGCCTATGTGCCGCCGGGCAGCATCAGCCGGGGCGAGGCGCTCGTGACGACCGGCGGCGCCACCCGCACGATCGCCTGCGGCGTCTGCCACGGCGCTGATCTCAAGGGCCTCGGCGCCGTGCCGCCGCTGGCTGGACGCTCACCGAGCTACACCGTGCGGCAGCTTTTCGACCTGCAGCACGGCACCCGCCGCGGA
Organism: uncultured Acidobacteriota bacterium; assembly: GCA_963779175.1. Classification (GTDB taxonomy): domain Bacteria; phylum Acidobacteriota; class Vicinamibacteria; order Vicinamibacterales; family UBA2999; genus CADEFD01. Next base: position 326,535 of record CAVZXA010000009.1, on the reverse strand, counting down.
CCCTGGGCGCCGCTCATGCAGGCGGCGGTGCAGAAACTGACACTCGACGACATGGTGGCGATCGCTGCCTACACCGCGTCGCGGGAACCGTAGCTGACGTAGTCGTGGCCCCATGCCGCAGAATGGGGTCTGACCCCAGTATTCAATTCATTCACAGCGCGTCGAGCAGCGCTTCGATGTCGCGCCCGTCGTTGTAGACGTGCGGCGCGACGCGCAGCGCCGAGCCCCGCAGCGACACGAACACCTTGCGTTCGCGCAGTCGCTCGCCCACGGCCGTGATGTCGGTGCCGGCCGGGGCGCGCAGGCCGAAGAGGTGCGCGCCGCGGAACTCCGGCGCCTCCACCGTGTAGCCGCGCGCGCGCACGCGTTCGAAGAGGTCGGCGGTCAGCGCCGTGCAGTACTCCTGCACGCGCGCCGGCTGCCAGTCGAGCACCTGCTCGAGTGCCGCCGTCGCCATCGGCATGAGCGCGAAGTTGCTGCGTTCGCCGACGTCGTAACGGACCGCGCCCGGCTGGTAGTCGTCGCGGTAGTTCACGAGCTCCTTGAAGTTCTCGCTGCCGGCGCGGCCGATCCACGTCTCCTCGAGCGGCGTGCCGGCGTCGAAGCGCGGTCCCAGATACGCAAACCCCATCGAGTACGGCCCCATCAGCCACTTGTAGGTGGCGCAGACGAGCGCATCGGGCTGGATGGCCTGCACATCGAACGGCATCGCCCCCACTGACTGCGTGCCGTCGATGACCAGCGCCGCACCCACCTCGCGGGCGCGCCGGCCGATCGCCTCGAGATCGAACTTCGTGCCATCGGTCCAGTGGACGTGCCCGAGCGCCACGATCGCCGTGTCGGCGTCGATCGCCTCGAGCAGTCGCGTGTTCCAGCCCCGGCCGCGGCCTTCGACCACCTCCGGCGGCGCCACCGCACGCACCTCGACGCCCTGGTCACGGGCCAGGCGTCGCCACGCATGCACGTTGGCCGGGAACTGCTCGTGCGTCACGACGATGTGCTGACCGGCGGCGACCGGCAGGTTGCGGGCCGCAATCGCCAGACCGTACGAGGCCGACGGCACGATCGCCACACGCGAGGGGTCCGGCGCGTTCACCAGCCGCGCGAAGAGCCCCCGCGCCCGGTCGGACTCGTTGAAGAAGTCCGAGGCGGCGATCCGCGACGGCACGCGTTTCCTGGCCACGCCGGTCATGCCGGCGGTCTCGACCGCGACCGAGATCGGCGACATGTAGGCGCAGTTCAGATAGTGCTCGTCATCCGGCAGCGAGAAGCGCGACTTCTGGCAGGGCAGCATCGCCGCATTCTATCGGAGGGCCCTTGTGCCACAATCGGCGCCTGTCGGCGGTACGACCGTCCGGCGCTGGAGGATCCTGTCACATGCAGGCCGCTCACCTGTTGTTCACCGCCACGGCGCTCGTGGCTCTGGCCGCGCCGGCCGTGGCCCAGTCGTCCGACCCGCCCGTGAAGACGATGAAAGTCACGGTGCTGTCGACGATGCTGGTCGGCAACGCGCGCGAAGGCGTGGGCGAGTGGGGCTTTGCCGCCGTGCTCGAGGTGGACGGCCGGCGCTGGCTCATCGACACCGGAGCCCGCGCCGAGACCGTGCTTCGCAACGCCGCCGAGCTCAAGGTGGATCTGTCCACCATCACCGACCTGGTCATCACGCACAATCACGACGACCACACCGGCGGCCTGCTCACGCTGCGCCGCGAGATGGCGAAGAAGAACCCGCAGGCCCTCACGCGGGCTCACGTCGCGGCGGGCATCTTCACGCCGCGCGTCACGCGACAGGGCGGCGAAGGTGGCGGGCTGCTGCCGATCAAGGCCGAATACGAGAAGCTGGGCGGTACGTTCATCGAGTACGACAAGCCGACGCGTCTCGCGCCAGGCGTCTGGATGACCGGGCCGGTGCCGCGCACGTATCCGGAGAAGAACTGGAGCGTGAGCGGACAGCTCAAGACGGCATCGGGCCTCGTGGAGGACACCGTGCCGGAAGACTCGTCGATCGTCGTGCAGACGGCGCAGGGGCTGGTGGTGGTCAGCGGCTGCGGGCATGCCGGCATCGTCAACACGCTTGAATACGCGCAGAAGGCGGTGCAGAACACCAACGTGCACGCGGCCATCGGCGGCTTCCACCTCTTCGCCGCCTCCGACGAGACGCTGGCGTGGACGGCGGCGAAGCTCAAGGAGGCGCGCGTCGCGTATTTCCTCGGCGCGCACTGCACCGGCATCGAGGCCGTGTTCCGCATCCGTCAGGCGCTCGGGCTCGCACGCAAGGCCGCCCTGGTCGGCGCGGTCGGGTCGTCGTTCACGCTGGGCACCGGCATCGACCCGAAGGCGCTGGCGCAGTAGCCCATCGACGCGGAGGACGCCGTGGCCGAGCCCAAGACGCGACCCACGACGGCCTCGGTGCCCGCCTTCATCGCGAAGGTCAAGGATCCGCTTCTGCGCGACGACTGCACCATGCTTGCCGGGATTCATGTCGGCGGTCACCAAGGCGCCCGCCGTGTTGTGGGGCACCGAGCATCATCGGGTTCGGCGCCTATCGCTATCCCTATGCGGCCGGACGTGAACGCGACTGGCCGCTCGTGGCGTTCTCGCCGCGGGCGAAGAACCTCGTCATCTACGTGATGCCGGGTTTCAAGGGCTACGACGACCTCATGAAGGCCCTCGGGCCGGTATCCTGCGGCGTCTCCTGCATCTACGTGAAGCGGCTGAGCGACCTTCATCTGCCGACGCTGAAGAAGCTGGTGAAGGCGTCGGTCGCGCATCTGCAGAAGACGTTCGGAAAGGCTCGATGACGTCCTGGCACGGAGCTCAGGTGCGGCCCCGCCGTTGACGCCGCTGCTGCGCTGGTCGCTCCTCGCGTCGGGCCCGCTCAACCTGCTGGGCGCGGCGATCTTCTGCCCGCCGGCGACCGCGCTTCGCGCTGCGTTCGGGCTGCCCGAAGGGCCGGCGTTCTATCAGTGGACGCTGTCGTTGTGGGTGCTCGCCTTCGGCTTCGCCTACGTCGCCGCGGGGTGGTCCGAACGGGCCGACCGCAGCCTGCTCGCCCTCGGCGCCTTCGGCAAGACCGTGTTCGTGGTGCTCCTGACCGCGATGGCCGCCCGCGGCGAGGTGCCGGTGGCGACCGCGCTGGCGTCGGCGTCCGACCTGGCGTTGGCGGCGGTGTTTGCCTGGAGCCTGTGGAGCCGCAACTCCCCGTCCGGCAGCATGCCGCCGTCCTGAACGGCCGAGCTGGCGTCGGAACGCCGCCGTCGAGCCGTTTCGCACCGCCGGCCAACGATTTCCCGGCCCCACCGTCCAATCCACCGATGCACGAGACCGACCGGGCCGCCGTGGCGGCCGTCAGCGCGGGAGACTCCGCACGCCTTCCGCGTGCTGGTCGATCGCCACAGCCGCTACGTGCATCGCGTGGCCTATCGCATGACGGGGAACCACTCGGACGCCGAAGACGTGGTGCAGGAGGCGTTCCTGAAGGCCTACCGGCAGCTGGGGCGCTTCGAAGCGCGGGCTGACTTCCGAACCTGGCTCCACAAGATCGCGGTCAACTGCGCCATCGATCTCATCCGCGGGCGGCGTCACCGCGCCGGTGCGCAGTCGATCGACGACCTCGACACCGTGGCCAGCGGCGACGCGGCGGTGAGCCAGCCGCCGTTGCCCGACCGCCAGATGCTCAGCACCGAGATCGGCGAGCGTGTGACGGCCGGTCTGGGCCGGCTCACGCCGCTCGAACGCGCGGCGTTCATGCTGCGCCACCTCGAAGGGCGCTCGATTGACGAAATCGGCACCTCGCTCGGACTCAAGACCGAAGCCGCGAAACACAGCGTGTTCCGCGCCGTGACGGAAGATGCGGCTCGTGCTCGAGCCGCTCGTGGACGCGCGACACGGAGAGTAGGACCGGACGAATGCACCCGACACACGACGACCTCGTGCTGCACTACTACGGCGAGTCCGGCGACGACACCGCGCCGCTCGATCTGCACCTGGCGTCCTGCGCCGAGTGCCGCGGCGCGCTGCAGCGGCTGCAGCAGGCGCTGGCACTGGTCGAGGCCAGTGGCGAAGGCGAACCCGGCGCCGGCTACGAGGCCACGATGTGGGCGCGGCTGCAGAACCAGCTCGAGACGCCGGCGCCGTGGTGGCAGCGGCTGTGGCAGGGCGGCGCCGCCCGGTGGGCCGTGGCCGCAGCGATGGCGGGTGTCGCGGCCATCGCCTTCTACGCCGGACGCCAGGGCCGCGAGGTCGTCGAGCTGACGCCTGCGGTCGCGACGTCGATCTCGACGGCGGCGGCCGAGGCGCCGGCGCGGGCGCGGCTGCTCGATCTGGCGGTCGGCGATCACCTGGTGCGCGCCCAGCTCGTGCTCACGGAGGTCGCCAACGGCGCCTCCGACGACGCCGGCGGCGCGCTCGCGTCCGAGCGTCAGCGGGCCACCGACCTGGTGGCCACCAATCGGCTGGTCCGCCAGACGGCGGCGCTGGCCGGCGACGACTCACTCGACGTCGTGCTCGACGACCTGGAGCGCGTGCTGGTCGAGATCGCCAACGCGCCAGACGACGCGACCGCCGACGACTGGACGGCGCTCAAGGCGCGCATCGAGACCCAGAGCCTGCTGTTCCGTGTCCGCGTGCTCACCGATGAGCTGCGCGCGCGGCAACGGCCCGAGACGAACCTTCGAAAGGGACCGACATCATGACCGTGTGGGGAACGATTCTCATAGCCGCCGCTACGGCGCTGCTGCCCCGTGACGTGCCCGACGCGCCGCTGGCGCCGGCGCCGACCGCCAGCCACCAGCTCGACGACTCGCGCCGCGCGCTCGACGAAGAGACGCGCGCCCGCGAGGCCGAACGCCAGGCACGCGAAGCCGAGCGCCAGGTCCGGGAGGTCGAACGGCGCGTGGCCGAGGACGCGCGCGTCAGCGTGGAACAGGCGCGGGCCACCGCGGAAGTGGCGCGCGCACGCGCCAGCGAACAGCGCGATTACGACCGCGCCCGCCGCGCCATCGACGAGGGCCAGTGGGTGCAGGCGCTCGACCGCCTGCAGGAGGTGGTGGCGGCGGCCGGCGTGCGCGCCGATGCGGCCCTGTACTGGAAGGCGTATGCGCTGGATCGCCTGGGCCGTCGGGCCGATGCGCTCACCGCGATTGCCGAACTCGGCAAGGCGCATCCGAAGAGCCGCTGGCTCGGCGATGCCCGCGCGCTCGAAGTGCAGGTGCGCCAGCGGGTGGGCCAGCCGGTGGCGCTCGATGCCGCTGGCGACGAAGAGCTGAAGCTGCTGGCGCTGAACGCCCTGCAGTTCTCGTCGCCCGAGCAGGCGCTGCCGATGCTCGAGCAGCTCCTCAAGAGCGCGCAGTCGATCAAGCTGCGCGAACGGGCGCTGTTCGTGCTGGCGCAGAGCGGCTCGCCCGAGGCGCGGAAGGCGCTCGCCGAGGTCGCCCGCCAGGGCAATCCCGACCTGCAGCGCAAGGCCATCGACTACCTCGGCGTGCACGGCTCGAGCGAGAACCGCGCGCTGCTGGCGGAACTGTACCCGTCGGCCGAGCCGGACGTGAAGCGCCGCATCCTGCGCGCCTACATGGTGGCCGGCGACCGGGCCCGCGTGCTGGCGGCCGCGACCAGCTGAAACGCAGGCCGAGGTGCGCACCGAAGCGGTGCGTCAGCTCGGCGTGATGGGCGCGCACGACGAGCTCTACCAGCTCTATCAGCGCGAGAGCACGGCCGACGTGAAGCGCGAGATCCTGCAGGCGATGTTCGTCGGCGGCAACTCGGCGCGGCTCATCGAGCTGGCCAGGTCAGAGCCGAACGTCGAACTGCGCCGGGTGGCGGTGCGCAACCTCGGGTTGATGCGCGCCAGCGCCACCGGCCCGGCGATTGTCGAGATCTACGTCGTGCAGAAGGAACCGGCCGTGCGTCAGGCGGCCATCGAGGGGCTGTTCGTGCAGAACAACGCCGAGGCGCTCGTGAGCCTCGCGCGCAAGGAAAGCGATCCGGCCATGAAGCGGGCGCTCGTGCAGCGGCTCAGCGTCATGAAGTCCAAGGTCGCCCTCGACTACCTCGTCGAACTGCTCGGCAAATAGGGGGCACCATGACACGCGCGACTCTCGTCCTCGCCCTGCTCCTGGTGTGTGCCTCGGCCGCAGCGGCCCAGCCCGCTGGCGCCCCCCAGGTGCTGAACGGCCGGGTGGAGGCGCGCGCCGGGGGCGACCTGGCCGCCGCCATCCGCGCCGTGCCGCAGGGACCCACCGACGTCACCTGGGTGGGCTACGCCGTGCCGGCCGAGGGCCGCGCGAATCGCTGCTGCTGGAAAGACAGCGCCGATGCCGGCGCGTGCTGCTGGGGCTGCCGCCTCGAACAGGGCGGCGCCAGCGCCATGCGTCTGCCGGCAGGCAACGCGGTGTCGACGCCGGTGCCGCTCGAGCCCGAGGCCGATCGCGCCGTGGTGCTCGTGCGCGTGGCGGGCGGCGCCATCGACCGCATCCGCGTGTATTCGCCGTCGTGCACGCTCGACGCTGGCGGCCGCACGGTGATCTGGCTGTCGACGGTCACCGCCGACGCCAGCGTGACCTGGCTGCATGCGCAGGCCATGTCCGGCGGGCGCCGCCTCGCTGACGATGCCGTGATGGCGCTCTCCGCGCATGCCGCACCGGCCGCCCTCGATCGCCTGATCGCGCTGGCGCGCAGCGGCGCGTCCACGCATCTGCGCGGGCAGGCGCTCTTCTGGCTGGCGCAGCGGGCCGGCGACCGCGCGGTGGGCGCGATCAGCGACGCCATCGACCACGATCCCGATACCGACGTGAAGCGCCGGGCCGTCTTTGCGTTGAGCCAGCTGCCCGAAGGCGACGGCGTGCCGCGCCTCATCGCCGTCGCGCGTGCGCACTCGAACGCGGCGGTGCGCAAGCAGGCGTTCTTCTGGCTGGGCCAGTCGAAAGACCCGCGCGCGCTGGCCTTCTTCGCCGAGATCCTGACGCGCTGACCCGGGGCCTCGCGGGGATGCGAGAATGGGCGCGGCCTCGCGGGGCCGGGGAGCGTCCTGATGGTGATGCACACGAAGGGCACCTTCGCCTACACCGGCGTGGTGCCGGCCAAGGCGGCCGACGGCGGGTTCGCGTGCGAGATGACGAGCCGCGATCTGCCGGCCTCGCACCTGCCTGTTCTGACCGGCGCCATGCGCCTCGTGGGCCGCTCGCCGCATCTGACCGTGCGCGATGGCCGGCCTGAATCCCGATGCCAGCGACGATCGCCCGCACGTGATGCGGCACGCCTTCACGCTGCGGGCGCGCACCCTTGACGGCGCCGGCGTGCGGTCGGCGACCTTCCACGTGGAATCCACGGTGGTCGAGCGGATGGAGCCTGGGGACGAGCTGCACCTGGCCCGCCCCTCCGACGCCTCGGTTGGGTTGTCGGTGCTGCGCGGCGGCCAGCTCGTGATGGCCGCCGGGCCCCTGGCGGCGTTGCCGCTCGGCGAAGACATCCACGTGCGCTGGCCGAACGAGCTGCGCGACGAGATTCTCGAGATCTTCCGCCGCCGCGACCCGATCTACGCGGCCGCCGGTCTCGAGCACGCCATCTTCCCGACGCCGCTCGAAGTGCGCGTGGGCGACGAGACGGCGCTCGTCGGCCGCCTGAAGCGCATCGTCGGCGACGTTGAGGTCGCGCTCGCAGATCGCGCCACCGGCGCCTTCGGCATCCCGACCGGCGTCGGCTCGATGTGCCGGATGGGCGTCGGCTCGCGCCTGGGCGTGACGCTCACCGCGCAGCTCCTCACGCAGGACGACGCGTTCGACATGGAGCGCTAGCCCGGGGCGGCTATACTGCGCCGATGTCTCGTCTGACGCGTCTCGCGCTGGTGCCCCTCGTTTTCACCGCCGCTGGCTACGTGGCCCCGGCCGCGCAGGCCCCGGCGCCGAAGCCGCTCGTGTTCGTGCTCTCGACCGGCGGCACCATCTCGGGCAAGGGGGCGTCGTCCACGAGCTTGGCGGAGTACAAGTCGGGCGCGCTCCTCGGCGAAGAGCTGGTGGCGGCCGTGCCCGAGATCAAAGACGTGGCGGAGGTGCGCGTCGAGCAGATTGCGAACGTCAGCAGCACCGACATCACCATCGCGCACTGGCTCACCCTCGCCAACCGCATCAATCAGCTCTTCGACACTGACCCCCGCGTCTCGGGCGTGGTCATCACTCACGGCACCAACACCATCGAGGAGACGGCCTACTTCCTCAACCTGACCGTCAGGCACGACAAGCCGGTGGTGCTGGTGGGCTCGATGCGTCCGGCCTCGGCGATGAGCGCCGACGGTCCACTGAACCTGCTGAACGCGGTGCGCACGGCGGTGTCGAAGGAGGCGGTGGGGAAGGGCGCGCTGGTCGTGCTGAACGAAGAGGTGAACGGCGCGCGCGACGTCACCAAGACCAACACCTACCGTGTCGAGACCTTCCGCGCGCCGGAACTCGGCCTGCTCGGCTATGTGGACGCCGACCAGGTGGCGTTTTATCGCGCGTCCACCAAGCGCCACACGGCCCGCTCGGAATTCGACGTCCGCGGGCGCACCAGCCTGCCGGCGGTCGAAATCCTCTACTCGTACGTGCAGCCGACGACCGTGTTGGCGTCGGCGCTGGCCTCGAGCGGCGTGCAGGGGATCGTGTTTGCCGGCACCGGCGCCGGACTCATCTCCACGGCCGAGCGCGCGTCGCTCAAGCCGCTCATCGAGGCGCCCGCCGCCACCCGGCCCGTGCTCGTGCGTTCGAACCGCACCGGGAACGGCCGCGTCGTCGCGCTCGCCGACTACGACACCCTCGGAATGATTCCCGGCGACAACCTCACGCCGCAGAAAGCGCGCATCCTGCTGATGCTCGGCCTCACGAAGACGCGCGACCTGGCGCAACTGCGCCGCATGTTCGCGGAGTACTGACTTGCGCGGGAGCAGGCGCCGGTGATTGCGTCCGTCGCCGGACGTCGGTGTCGACACGCCTTCGAGGCGGCGTCGGTGCATGCCAACGGCGATGTCGTCTGCAGCATCATCGACGGGCGGGGCGAATTCGTCCTCGGCAACGTGCACACGGCGTCGTTGCCCGCGATCCTCGACGGTCCACGGGCGCGTGAACTGCGCGCCCTCGTGCTGTCGACGCCAGATGACTACTGCCGCGCGGTCGGAAAGAGATGCGCGCTCAAGACCCTGCCAGCGCCAGCCGGGGAGTCGATTGCGACCGCCTTGCGGTTCCTCGCCATCGAACCCACGACGACCTGTGACCTGCGCTGCCTGTCGTGCCCGGTGCGCGACATCGCCGGTGATACCACCTGGCGGGATGCCTATCGCGACGGCGGAGCGCGGTTTCTCGCGTGGGACGGGCTGCGTCGGGCCAAGCAGCACCTCGCCGACGGGGTCCAGCGGCTGGTGCCGGCGTCGTGGATTCCACCGGTGCCGCAGCGGTCACGCGCGGCGGCGCTGCTGCTGCGTGGCCGGATGCCGGCGTCCCGACGGGGCACTCTGCCGATCGACGTCCTGAAGCGGGTGGTGTCTGAAGCCGGGCCAGCGGTCGAGCGCGTGGACCTCTTCAACTACGGCGAGCCGTTCCTCTACCCACGACTCGTCGAGGCGCTCCGCCACGTCCGCCACGTCATGCCGGCGGCGGTCGTTGCCGTATCCACCGACGGGCAACACGTGCGTGAGGCGACGGCCGCCGCCATCGTGGACGAGCGGCTCGTCGACTGCCTGGTGTTCTCGCTCGACGGCTGCGACGAAGACAGTTACCAGCGCTACCGCATCGGCGGCACCTTCACCCGAGGCTGGGACCATCTGTCGCGCGTCGTGGACCTGGCGCGAGGGACGTCCGTGCACGTGGTCTGGCAGTACGTGGTCTTCTCATGGAACGATCGCGACGAGCAGTTCCGGCGGGCGATCGGCATGGCACAGACGCTCGGCGTGCCGATCTGGTTCGACTTCGCCCACACGTGGGGCCGATCGCGACGCGATCCCGGCCAACTGCGTTACCTCGAGCCGTACCTCCGGCCCTTCACAGCGTTGCCGGGAGAGCCGCGGCAGCAAGGCTGGTGAGTTGCGCCGGTATACTCGACGGCAGTCTCGTGCTGCGTGCGTCCTCCCGAATCCTGCCCGGCATCTATGCCGCCTTCGCCACCGTGGCGCTCACCGTCATCGTCACGGCCGTGTTCCTCGGCGCCCGGACGACGGCGCAGGGCACGGTGGTGGCCGCAGGGCTGGGTTCGGGCGCGTTCGGGTTCTTCACCGTGGCGCGCGGACTGGCCGGGCCCGTCGGCGGCGCCCTGCAGTTTGCCCGTCCGTGGCTCTGGTTCACCGTGTGGGCGGCGGTCGGCCTCTACGATGGACGGTACCAGCCGATGGTCGCCTCCGCCGTGCTCGCGGTCGCGATGTCGGTCTGCTATCTCGTTGGCGGGGCCGTCGCCGCCTTCAAGCGCCGCGCCTAGCAGGCCGCTAGCCGCCCGGTGCGGCAATCCGCTACGATCCCGCCCATGCGACGTTCTCTCGAGCAGCGGCTGGACCAGATGTCGGTCACGATGGACCAGCGCGAGCTGAAAGTCGGCGACCGGTCGCTGACCTATGGCACCCTGGTGCCGAAGTCCCCGCCGCCCGACGGCGGCTACCCGATCGTGGTCGGCCTGCACTACGGCACCACGCAGGAGCCGGGCCTGTCGCCGTACTTCGGCCTCGGTTACGTCGGGCAGCTCGTGTTTCCCGCCCTCGAAGCGCTGGGCGCCGTCATCGTCGCGCCTGATGCGCCCGAATTCAGCTGGGCCCATCCCGACAGCGAAGCTGCCGTGCTCGCCGTCGTCGCGCAGGTGAAGAAAGACCACAAGATCGACGCCAGGCGCTCGCTCGTGACCGGCTTCAGCATGGGCGGGTCGGGGGCCTGGTATCTCGGAGCGACGCATCCGGAGCTGTTCCGCGCGGCGATTCCGATGGCGGCGCTGCCGGTCACGACCCCGGTGCGCACCCGCGCCGAGGCGCAGGCCGCGCGCAAGGCGCTCGAGGCCGGCACCGACTGGGCCACGCCGCTCCTGCGGATGCCGCTCTACGTCATCCACAGCCGCGCCGACGAGACCGTGCCGATCGAGCCGCTCGAGAAGGCGGTGCAGACGCTCAAGGGCCGCGGCGCCGACATCACCACTGCGTTCATCGACGACGTGCCCCACCATCTGGTGCCCGGCTTCGTCGATGCGCTCGAAGCCGCCACGCCCTGGATCCGCAACGTGTGGGACCGTTAGACCGATGACACCCGAGGAGTTCCGCAGGCACGGCCACGCGGTGGTGGACTGGATCGCCGACTACCGCGCCAAGGTCGCCGCGCGGCCGGTCATGGCCCAGACCGCGCCCGGCGACGTCAAGGCGCGCCTGCCGCAGTCGCCGCCCGACCAGCCCGAGCCGTTCGAAGCGGTGCTCGCCGACCTCGACACGATCGTCATGCCGGGGTTGTCGCACTGGCAGTCGCCGGCCTTCTTCGGCTACTTTCCCTGCAACGGCACGCTTGGCAGCGTGCTCGGCGACTACGTCTCCACCGGCCTCGGCGTGTTGGGGCTGGCCTGGCAATCGAGCCCGGCGCTGACGGAAGTGGAGGAGGTCGCCACCGACTGGCTGCGCCAGATGGTCGGCCTCTCGGAGGCCTGGCAGGGGGTCATCGAAGACACGGCGTCCACCTCCACGCTGCTCGCCCTCATCTGCGCGCGTGAGCGCGTCACGGGCTACGCCCTGGCGCGCGGCGGCCTGCAGGCCGAACCGCACGCGCTGGTCATCTACGCCTCCGCCTACAGCCACAGCTCCGTGGACAAAGCAGCGCTGCTGGCCGGGTTCGGCAAGGACAACATCCGCCACATCGCCTGCGACGCGGCCTTTGCGATGCGGCCCGACGCGCTGGCGGCCGCCATCGCCGAAGACCGCGCCGCCGGCCGTATCCCCTGCGCGGTCGTGGCCACGACCGGCACCACCACCACCACCGCGCTGGACCCGGTGCGGGCGATTGCCGAGGTCGTCGCCGGCACCGGCATCTGGCTGCATGTCGATGCCGCCATGGCGGGCTCGGCGATGGTGCTCCCCGAGTGCCGCTGGATGTGGGATGGCGTCGAAGCGGCCGATTCGCTGGTCGTCAACCCGCACAAGTGGCTCGGCGCGGCCTTCGACTGCACGGTCTACTACGTGCGTGATGCCGAACACCTCGTGCGGGTCATGTCCACCAACCCGAGCTACCTGCAGTCGTCGGCCGACGGCCGCGTGAAGAACTACCGCGACTGGGGCATCCCGCTCGGGCGGCGCTTCCGCGCCCTGAAGCTGTGGTTCCTCATCCGCGAGCAGGGCGTGAGCGGCCTGCAGGCGCGGCTGCGCCGCGACCTCGAGAATGCGCGCTGGCTGGCCGCCCAGGTGGCGTCGGCCCAGGGGTGGACGGTGCTGGCGCCGGTGCCGCTCCAGACCGTCTGCGTGCGCCACCAACCGCCGGACCTGACGCCTGAAGCGATGGACAGGCACACGCAGGCATGGTGTGATCGCATCAACCGGTCGGGCCAGGCCTACCTGACCCCGGCCACGCTCGACGGGCGCTGGATGGTGCGCGTCTCGATCGGATCGGAACAGACCGAGCGCGCCGATGTCGAGCGCCTCTGGGCCGTCATGCAGCACGAGGTCACACGATGAGCACGAGTCCTGCCGCCGCCACCCCGTTTGCCACCGCCGCCGCCCGTGCCGAACACGTCGCGCGCGGGGTGGCCGAGACCCATCCCTTCTTCGTGGCCCGCGCCGAAGGCACGCGCGTGTGGGATGCCGAGGGCCGCGAGTACCTCGACTTCATCGGCGGCATCGGCGTGCTCAACACCGGGCACCGCCATCCGAAGGTGGTCGAGGCGGCCAAGCGGCAGCTCGACAGCCTCATGCACACCTGCTTCCAGGTGGCCAGCTACGACGTTTACGTGGAACTGGCGGCGCGGCTGAACGCGCTCGTCGCCGGCGGTCCCAACAAGACGCTGCTGCTCACGACCGGCGTCGAAGCCACCGAGAACGCCGTCAAGATCGCGCGCGGCTACACCAACCGTCCGGCCATCATCGCCTTCAACGGCGCGTTCCATGGACGCACGCTGCTGGGCCTGTCGATGACGGCTTCGAGCACCGGCTACAAGCAGAACTTCGGGCCCTTCGCGTCGGAGGTCTACCACACGCCGTTTCCCTACGAGTACCGCGGCGTGTCGTCGGCCGAGGCGCTGAAGGCGCTGCAGTACCTCTTCGACTCGCGGGTCATGCCGTCGCAGGTGGCCGCCATCATCATCGAGCCGCAACTGGGCGAAGGCGGCTTCGTGCCGGCGCCGGTCGCCTTCATGCGCGAGCTGCGCCGCCTCTGCACCGCACACGGCATCGTGCTCATCGTGGACGAGATCCAGACCGGCTTCGGCCGCACCGCGAAGATGTGGGCCTACGAGCACTACGACATCGAGCCGGATCTCGGTGACCATGGCCAAGAGCCTCGGCGGCGGACTGCCGCTCTCGGCGGTGGTCGGCAAGGCCGCGATCATGGACGGCCCGGCCGTGGGCGGACTCGGCGGCACCTTCGCCGGCAACCCGGTGGCCTGTGCGGCGGCGCTCGCCGTGCTCGACGTGTTCGCCGACGAGCAGGTGCTCGCGCAGGCGGCGCGTCAGGCGGCGCAGACCTCCGCCGCGCTGGCGGCGATGCAGGCGGCGCATCCGCAGATCGGCGACGTGCGTGGCCTCGGCGCGATGCAGGCGATCGAGATCGTGACGCCGGCCGACCAGGCGCCCGATGCCGCCTCGGCACAGAAGGTCGTGGAGCTGTCGCGCGCGCGTGGCCTGCTGCTGCTGAAGTCGGGCACCGCCAAGAACGTCATCCGGCTGCTGCCGCCGCTCACGACACCCTCCGATGAGCTTGCCCGCGGCCTCGACATCCTCGCCGGCGCCTGCCGCGAGGTCTTCGCGTGAGCGCGACCTTCGACGTCCAGAATCCGGCCACCGGCCAGCGCGTGCGCAGCGTGCCCGACGCCGGCCTGGCGGAAGCGCGTGCCGCCGCGACGAGCGCCATCGAGGCCTTCCCGGCCTGGCGCGATTGCAGCGCCTACGAACGCTCGGCCATCCTGCGTCGCTGGTTCAACCTCATCCTCCAGGACGAAGACCAGCTCGCCCGGCTGATGACCGAAGAGATGGGCAAGCCCATCACCGAGTCGCGCGGCGAGGTGAAATACGCCGCGGCCTTTGTCGAGTGGTACGCCGAAGAGGCCAAGCGCGTCTACGGCGAGACGGTGCCCAGCCAGTTCACGCACAAGCGGCTGCTGGTGCGGCCGCAGGCCGTAGGCCCGGTCTACGCCGTCACGCCGTGGAACTTCCCGGCCGCGATGGTGACGAGGAAGGCGGCCCCGGCTCTGGCCGCCGGCTGCACGGTGGTGCTGAAGCCGGCCGAGCAGTCGCCGCTCACCGCCATCCGCCTCGAGGAACTGTGGCGCGACGCCGGCGGGCCCGCGGACGTGTTCCAGGTGCTGACGACCTCGCAGCCGGCGCTGGTGTCGTCGGTGTTCTTCGACGACCCGGCCATCCGCAAGCTCACCTTCACCGGCAGCACCGAAGTGGGCGTGCTGCTGGCGGCGCAGGCCGCCAGAACCGTCAAGCGGGTGTCGCTCGAACTGGGCGGCCACGCGCCGTTTCTCGTCTTCGACGACGCCGATCTCGACCTCGCCGTGCGCGAGGTGGTGGCCTCGAAGTTCCGCAATACCGGCCAGACCTGTGTCTGCGCCAACCGCATCTACGTGCAGGCGGGCATCCATGACGCGTTCGCCGCCAGGCTGGCCGAGGCGGTGAAGGGCCTGCGGATGGGCGACCCGCTCGATGCCGCCACCAACGTCGGTCCACTCGTGGACCAGCAGGGCCACGACAAGGTGGCCGCGCACGTCGCCGACGCGCTCGACAAAGGCGCGCGCGCCCTGGTCGGCGGTCAGGCGCGCGAGGGCCTCTATTTCGAGCCCACCGTGCTGACCGGCGTCGTCCCCGGCATGCGCATCCTCGTGGAAGAGACCTTCGGCCCGGTGGCGCCGATGGTGCGCTTCGAACGCGATGCCGACGCCGTCGCCGCCGCCAACGGCACGCCCTTCGGCCTGGCGGCGTATCTCTGGACGCGCGACCTGTCGCGCGCCTTCCGCGTCTCCGAGGCGCTCGACTTCGGGATCGTCGGCGTGAACGACGGCGTGCCCTCCACGCCGCAGGCGCCGTTTGGCGGGGTCAAGGCGTCGGGCCTTGGCCGCGAAGGTGGCAAGTGGGGCATCGAGGAATACCTCGATCTCAAGTACGTGTCGATCGCCCTTGGATAGGGGGCGTCACCACAACGGAGCGGTGAGACCAATGCGCAACAGCGTCATGATTCGCGCCGGGGTGGCGGTGGCCATCGCCATGAGCGCCGCGTGGGCCAGCGTCGTGGCCACCGAACAGTCGGCGTCCCGCATGGCCGCGGCCGCCACCGACCTGGTCGCCGCGTTGTCACCCGATGAGCGCGCGAAGGCCGTCTTCGCGTTCGCGTCGGAGGAGCGCCTGCACTGGCACTTCATCCCCAACGAGATGTTCCCCCGCAAGGGGCTGGCATTTCGCGCGATGTCGGCGGCGCAGAAGGACAAAGCCCACGCCCTCCTCAAGACCGGGCTCAGCCAGAAGGGCTATCTCACGGCCACCGCCATCATCGGACTCGAAGACGTGCTGCGCGCCATCGAGAGCAGCCCCCGCTTTGCGCGCTCGCCGCTCGACTATCAGTTCACCGTGTTCGGCACGCCCGGGCCGCGCGGCCTGTGGGGCTGGCGCGTCGAAGGCCATCATCTGTCGCTGCACTTCGCCATCAGCGATGGCCGTGTGGTGTCGACCTCGCCGCTCTTCACGGGCGCCAATCCCTCCGAGGTCAAAGACGGTCCGCGCAAGGGCCTGCGGGTGCTGGCGCCGCTCGAAGACGCCGGGCGCGCGGTGGTCGAATCGCTGACCGACGCTCAGCGGGTCACGGCCGTGCTGGCCGGCACCGCGCCCAACGACATCGTCTCGGCCAACAAGCGCGACATCGCGCCGCTCACCCCGCCCGGCATCGCGCTGGCACGGCTCACCTCGCCTCAACGCGAGGCGGTGATGCGCCTGATCGGCGTCTACACGGCGATGATGGCGCCCGACCTGGCGGCCGAGCGGATGAGCCGCCTGACCGCCGCCGGGCTCGACGCCGTGACGTTTGCGTGGGCCGGACCGACGACGCGGGGCGCGAAGCATTACTATCGGTTGCAGGGCCCGACGTTCCTCATCGAGTACGACAACGCGCAGAACGACGGCAACCACATTCACGCCGTGTGGCGCGATTTCCAGGGCGATTTCGGACGCGACGTGCTCAGGGAGCACGTCGCCGCCGACCACGCGCGATAGACCGGCGTTGCCGGTCCGACGCGCGACACCAGATTCGGGGAGCCACGTATGACGGTTCGTCTGTTGCTGACTTTGCTCGTGGCCGCCTCGTTCACGGCGTGCGCCCCGCCTCCGCCGGCACCGGCCGGCACCGACGCCGCCGCACCGGCGCGGCCGCGCCCCCCGAAGAGGCTGCCGCCTGGTGGGCGCACGTGTCGTTTCTCGCCACCGACGAGATGCGCGGCCGTGAAACCGGCAGTCCCGAGCATCGCAAGGCCGCCAACTACGTGGCCGATCAACTGGCGCGGGCCGGCGTGCAGCCGGCCGGCAGCAACGGCTTCATGCAGCCGGTGACCTTCCGCTCGCGCAAGATCGACGAGTCGAAGTCGAGCCTGACGCTGGTGCGCCGCGGCAAGGAAGCCGACGTCGTGCTCGGCGACGACGCCACCTTCGGCATGCGCATCGACCCGGCGCCCTCGGTGGACGCGCCGCTGGTCTTCGCCGGCCACGGCCTGGTCGATCCCCGAAGTGGAGCACGACGACTTCGCCGGCCTCGACGTGAAGGGCAAGGTGGTCGTCTATCTCTCCGGCAGCCCCCGCCACGTGCCCGGGGCGCTCAGCGCGCACTACCAGTCGGCCGGCGAACGCTGGGCCACGCTGCGCCGCCTGGGCGCGGTGGGCACCATCGCGGTGGCCAACCCGAAGTCGATGGACGTGCCGTGGGAGCGCTCGGCGCCCAACCGCCTGAACCCCGCCATGGCCCTCGCGGACGCCTCGCTCGACGAGACCGCCGGTCAGCAGCTCTCGGTGGCCTTCAATCCCGCGAAGGCCGAGCGCCTGTTCGAGGGCTCGGGACACACCTTTGCCGAGATCCTGAAGATCGCCGACGAGGGCAAGGCGCTGCCGCACTTCGTGCTGCCCACGTCGGTGAAGGCGACGGTGGCCGTCGACAGCCAGAACGTGGAATCGCAGAACGTCGCCGGCATCGTCCGTGGCGGCCGATCCCGATCTGGCCGATGAGTTCGTCGTCTTGACCGCGCATCTCGACCACGTGGGTATCGGCGCCTCGATCGAGGGCGACGCCATCTACAACGGCGCCATGGACAACGCCTCGGGCATCGCCACGCTGCTCGAGTCGGCGAAGGCGGTGGTGGCGGCCCGGCCGAAGCGGTCGGTGGTGTTCGTCGCGGTCACGGCGGAAGAAAAGGGCCTGCTCGGATCGCGCTATTTCGCCCTCAACCCGACGGTGCCGAAAGGCGGCATCGTCGCCAACATCAACATGGACATGTTCCTGCCGTTGTTCCCGATGAAGTCGCTGATGGTGCTCGGACTCGACGAGTCGGACCTGGGCGACGACGTGCGGGCGGTGGCGACGGCCATGCACATCGGCGTGCAGGCGGATCCGGAACCACAGCGCAACCGCTTCATCCGCAGCGACCAGTACAGCTTCATCCGCGAAGGCGTGCCGGCGCTGGCGATGAAGGTCGGCTACGACGAGGGATCGCCGGAGGCGAAGATCGCCGCCGACTGGACCCGCGAGCGCTACCACGGCCCGGCCGACGATCTCGACCAGCCGATCGATCGCAGCGCCGCCGCCGACTTCACGCAGATGATCGGCGACCTGTGCGTGCGGGTGGCGAACCGTGACGCCCGTCCGCAGTGGAAGGAGGCCAGCTTCTTCAAGCGCTTCGTCAAGCCGGCCGCCACCGAGACGACGGCCGAGCGTCCGGACGCCCGATGAGACCTGCGCGGTCGCGGGCGCTCGCCGCCCTGGCGCTGGCCGCGGCGCTGGCTGCGCCGTCGCTTCTCGCGCAGACCCCGCGCACGCACCGTCTCGAAGCCACGCCGTCCACCGTGGCCTACGGCTACTACTGGGCGGACGCGGCGCCGGCGCTGCGCATCGCGTCGGGCGATGTCCTCGACGTCGACACGCTGCTCACGAACACGCCGGCCGGGCTCGAACGGGCCGGTGTGGCGCCCGACAAGGTGCAGGCGTCACTGCGCCGCATCGTCAGCGAGGTGACCGGCGATCGACGCGGACCCGGCGGGCACATCCTCACCGGACCGGTCTACGTCGAGGGCGCGCTGCCCGGCGACGTCCTCGAAGTGCAGGTGCTCGCCATCGACCTGGCGCTCGACTACGGCTACAACGGCTGCAGTGGCTTCCTGCCCGAGAACTGCGATCAGCAGCGTGCCCATCAAGATCGTGCCGCTCGACCGCGCGGCGATGACGGCCGAGTTCTTCCCCGGCGTCGTGGTGCCGCTTCGGCCCTTCTTCGGCAGCATGGGCGTGGCGCCGCCGGCGGCGGTCGGCCGCGTCAGCAGCAATCCGCCGAGCCGCTTTGCCGGCAACATGGACAACCGTGAGCTCACCGCCGGATCCACGCTCTACATCCCGGTGTTCGTGCCGGGGGCGCTCTTTGCCGTCGGCGACGGACACGCGGCGCAGGGCGACGGGGAAGTGAGTCAGACGGGCATCGAGACCTCGCTGCGCGGCCGTCTCAGGCTCACCGTGCGCAAGGGCGAGTCACTCAACTGGCCGCGGGCGGAGACGCCGACCGACTACATCAGCATGGGCGCCGATCCGGACCTGACGATCGCCACCCGCATCGCCATCCAGGAGATGGTGGACTTCCTGGCCCGCACGCGCGGACTCACGAAACACCAGGCCTATCAGCTCGTGAGCGTCGCCGGGCACGTGGCCGTGACGCAGCTGGTGGACCGGCCCACCATGGGCGTGCACGTGAAGGTGCCGAAGAGCCTCTTCAAATAGCGGGTTCCGGGGCTCGGGGGCCGCCACCCTGACGGCGGGCTCTACCGCGCTGCCGGCTTCTGCTTCTCGCGGTACGCCGCCCGCAGCGCCGTCACGAGCCGCTCGTCCACCAGTCCCGGCGGGTTCCCGGAGTAGTTGAGCTTGTGGTCGAGCCGGAACTTGTCCACTGCCGCAATGGTCTCGGCATCGAACTGCGCGTAGTCGCGCGCGAAGTCGGCGGCGGCGCGGCGGGCACTGGCCTGCATCGTGTCGGCCTGCGCCGGGTTGTTCTTGCGCAGCTCCTGCATCTCGCGCGCGTTCGGCGCCTTCGGTGATTCGGGAAACGCCGCGAGCGACGGCCGCCACAGGCCCACGGCGTGCAGCATGCGCTTCAGCTCGACCACATCCGGGCCTTCCACCTGCGAGAACGTGCGGTAGCCGAGACGGCGCTGCGTCGTGTAGTAGATGCGCTTCATCTCGCCGACCGGCTCGGCATGTTCGCCGACCTCGATGGCCAGCGCGATGAAGTCGTTGCCGCGGCCCGGATCGTTCGGATCGGCGATGCGGATCGCCGCCGACTGCAGGTTGCCCCAGCGGCTGTCGCCGCCCTTGGCCTGTCCGGCCTCGAGCGCCAGGATCATGCGCTCGGCCAGCGGCATGCCGGTGCCCTCGGTGGCTTCGAATACCGTGGCCACGGCCTCGATCACCTCCGGGCCGACCATGATGTTGGCCTGCACCGTGTAGTTCTTCCCCTGCCGGCTGCCCGCCCAGAAGCTGTTGCCCTTGCCGGTGTGCGCGGCGGCGCGGCCCTGCATGTCGATCATGCCGAGCTGGCGCGATTCGCGGCCGGCGTCGTCGGCGAGCAACTGCGCGATCGCCGCCTGCGGCTCCACGCCCTTCGCCATCAGGTCGAGGCCGCGCACGCCGTACTCGACCATGGTCGAGGCCTGGGTGCAGACGGCACCGATGCCGGCGCGCACCCACGGCACCGCGCGGCCTACAAACGGCACCCGCGTCGTGACCGCCGCGCCCGACTGCCCGGTGGCCGGGTCGATCGCGCACAGGGAGAAGGTCGAATATTGCGGGTCGCCCGCCTCGTCGATGGTCACGCCGTCGGCGGCGCGCCACGGGGAACGCGGCGTGGGTGTCTGCCCGGCCGGCTGCGCGGCAGCGGGAATCGGCGGGCAGGAAGGCGAGAGCGTGGCCAGCACGAGGGCGAGACGCAGCATGGAATCTCCTGACGCCGACATTCTACTCGTCACCCCGGACCCGCTGCGTCGCGGCCGGTATACTCATGGCGCAGGAGACTGCCAGCCGTGCTGAATCGACGTGAGTTCGGGATCACGATGGCCACCGCCGTGCCGGCGTTGGGCGCGCGCGGGCGCGCGATGCAGGCGAGCGCGACGACCGAAGAGGCGCGCGCCATCTACGCGCGCACCATCAGCATCGACGGGCTGGCCAGTCCGGGTGCGATGAACGTGCCGTGGCCGCCGCGCGGGCCGCTGACCGAGGCGCAGCGCGCCAATATCGCGAAGTGCGGCATCACCGCCATCAACGCCACGGTCAGCGCCGATCGCGTCGAGCCCACGGTGGCCAACATCGCGCTCTGGACCGGCGAGGCCACCCGCTATCCGTCGCTGCTCACGATCATCCGGCGCCACGACGACCTGGCCCGTGCGAAGCAGGCCGGACAGCTCGGCCTCATCCTCGGTTTCCAGGACACCGAGATGCTCGAACGCGATCTGTCGCGCCTGGAGATGTTCCGGCGCCTGGGCGTGCTCATCATCCAGCTCACCTACAACGTGCGCAACCTCATCGGCGATGGTTGCCTCGAGCCGGGCGACGCCGGCCTCAGCACGCTGGGCCTCGAAGCGGTCGAGCGCATGAACGCGCTCGGCATCGCCGTGGACCTCAGCCACTGCGGCACCCGCACCACTGCCACCGGCATCGCCGTGTCGAACAAGCCGCCGCTCATCACGCACTCGGGCTGCCGCGAGGTCTACCGCCATCCGCGCAACAAGGAAGACCGCGAGCTCAAGGCGATGGCCGACAAGGGCGGCGTGGTCGGCGTGTATCTCATGCCGTTCCTGGGGGGATTCGCCGGCCCGAAGCAGGCCACCAACGAAGACGCGCTGGCGCGGCACATCGAGCACGCGCTCAAGGTCTGCGGTGTGGACCACGTGGGCATCGGCAGCGATCTCAGCATCACGCCGATCGAGGAGACGCCGGAATACCTCAAGGTGGAACGGGCGTTCGCCGAAGGCCGCGCCGCCCGCAAGAGCGCTGCGCCCGATGAAGATCGGCCGCTGTTCCTGCCGGCCTTGAATCACCCGCGGCGCCTCGAAGGCGTGGCCGAGCTGCTGGCCCGGCGCGGCCATCCGGCGGCGACGATCGAGAAGATCCTCGGCGGCAACTTCCATCGCGCGTTCCGCGACATCTGGAGCGTCTGACGCGATGGCCCGCTATGTCGCATTCCTGCGCGCCGTGAACGTCGGCGGCCGCATCGTGAAGATGGACGAGCTGCGCGGCCTCTTCGCCGAGGTCGGCCTCTCGGAGGTGGAGACGTTCATCGCCAGCGGCAACGTGATCTTCTCGACCAACGCGACAGATGCGGCCGCCGTCGAGCGGAAGATTGAAGCACACCTGCGGAAGGCGCTCGGCTACGACGTGCCGGCGATGATTCGCACGATCGCCGAGGTCGCTGCGGCGGCGGCGCATCGGCCGTTCACCGAGGCGGAGGTGGCGGAGGCGGGCGGCGCGCACATCGTGGCCTTTCTGCGTGGCCCGCTCGACGCCGCCGGCCGCAAGGGGCTTGCGGCGCTGCAGTCGGACATCGATCGTTTCGTGTCCCGCGGCCGCGAGGTCTACTGGCTGTCGACCACCTCGCAGGGCGAGTCGAAGCTGACGCTCGTCAAGTTCGAACGCGCCATCGGCCAGTCCGCGACGATGCGGTCGATGGTCTCGGCCGGCAAACTGGCCGCGAAACACTGCATCTAGTGTTCATCCGACATGCCTGCCTACCACTTCGAGACTCTCGACGTCTTCACCGCGCAGCGCTTCGGCGGCAATCCCCTGGCGGTCTTCCCCGAGGCGTCAGGCCTGACAGACCGGCAGATGCAGCAACTGGCGACCGAGTTCAATCTGAGCGAGACCACCTTCGTGCTGCCGCCGGAGCAGCCCGGACACACGGCGCGGGTGCGCATCTTCAATCGCAGTCACGAGATGCCCTTTGCCGGGCATCCCACCGTAGGCACGGCCTTCGTGCTGGCGAGACGCAGCGCCGAGCGCCACGACCGCTTCCAGCTCGAAGTGCCGGCCGGCGTCGTCACCGTACGGCTGTCGGTACGCCGGCGGCGCGGTGCAAGGCGCCGAAATCGACGCGCCACAGCCCCTCACGCTCGGCGTGACGCTCGTTGCCGCCGACATCGCCGCCTGCGTCGGCCTGGGCGCACACGACGTGTTGGTCCACGCACATCTACCGACGCTGGCCACGGTTGGCAACACCTATGTCATCGCCGAAGTGGATCCGGCGCGCCTCGATGCCGCCGTGCCTGAACTCGCCCACTTCCGCCATGTGCTCGACGCTACGCCCGGGCTCGACGGCCGCTTCTCGCTGTACCTGTATGCGCGCACCGGGACGGCGACTCTGGGCGCGCGGATGTTCGCCCCGCTCGTTGGCACCTACGAGGATCCGGCCACCGGCAGCGCCGCCACGCCGCTGGCGGCCCTCCTGCTGTCGCTCACCGACAGCGACCGCGCCACCTTCGAGATCCATCAGGGCGTCAAGATGGGTCGTCCCAGTCTGCTGCGGGCGTCGGCCTGGCGCGCGGCCGACGGCATTCGGGCCAGCGTTGGCGGCACCTGCGTGCCAGTGCTCACCGGCGAAGCTACTGTGTGAATGAGCGACGGAGGGGTTTGGGCGTACGCGCGGCCGATAGCAGATCGAGCGGACTGCGCGCCGGCGTTCGCAGCTCCTTCACGACGTGCGTGCAGATCGTCGTCGTCTCGACATGGGCATGACCGAGGTATTCCTGAATCTGCCGGATGTCACGCCGCTCAGCAGCAAGTGCGTCGCGAAGCTGTGGTCGAAGTCCACATCCTTGACCCGAAGCTCGCAGCACTCGGAGACGCGCAGGCCGCCGCCGTAGATCAGCGCCGCCATGAGCCACGCCCGCCCACGCAGGGCGTTGAGGAGGGCATGCGTCTCGGGCACGCTGAGCACGACCGGGAGGCGGTTGCCACGCCTGGCGCGAGCCACCTGCGAGAGGTCGCCGAGATCCAGGCCGAGCACCTCCCGGCACAGAAACAGCAGGGCCGAGAGCGCCTGGTTCTGCGAGCTCGACGACACGCGGCGCTTCACGGCAAGATGGGTGAGGAAGTCCTGGACGCCGCGCGTGTCGACTCGCGGTTCCGGCTGCGCCTGCCGTTCGGACAAATTTGCGAGGAAGCGCCGGGCCCAGTCGATGTAGCTGCCCTCGGTGCGATAGGCGTAGTGGCGGCTGCGGAGCCGGCTGCGCATATGGTCCATCGCGAGCAGCGCGTTCACCCTGCCGTCGGCATCGACCGCCGCGCTGCCGGTCTGGCGGCTCCAGTCCGTGCCTTGCAGAAAGTTCACGAAGTACAACCGCAAGGCATAGTCGGCCTGGCGTACTTGCCAGTCCTCGCGCCGCCCGTCGCCTTCGAGCTCTTCGCAGAAGTGGCGCACTTGATCCGCGATCGGCTCGTCCGTCGCAGCGCGATTCAAGAACGTCCGGACCCACCGCACGCAGTATGGGGCTGCACGCGGCGTGACCAGCTGCGCACGGAGCAGGAACTCGCCAAACTGCTGGAGGGATGAATCGAGTGCCCGCATGCCCACGCAAAGACTTCCAGCAACGCGCGTGCCGACACCTACACACTTACGGTCGCGCACTGGGCGACCGAGGCTCTTGGAATGGCGCCAGCGGTCCATCCAGGCTCCGCGGTGGTTATGACTCCCGCGGCGATGCGCAACGATAGTCAAGCCGCAGCCGGCAAACGAAGGTGCAGTCGGGACTTGACGCGCCGTTGGTCGCCCAGCAGAATCGCCGCACCGGGATATCGGCGCGCCTGGCTGGTTGTGCGTTCTGACGCGAATGCCAGAGTTTGGCGTCGGTGCCCTATACGACGTTAGCAAGAACTCGAAGCACGAATACGAACACGAAGAACTCGAAGGTCATGGGCTCGGGCAACTCGATACGTCGGGGCGCGAGCGATCGGCCGGTGGCGATTCGCGGCGTCGTCGAATTCGGAGCCGTCGGTTCGGCCGGGGCGGGCAGGCGTCCGGCCGAGGCGTCAGCGCGGCGGCGCGCTGGCTTGCGACGCCGTGGCGGCGTTGAGTGGTCCGGGGATCCAGCAGCGGCAGGTGTCCGGTCGTGCCCGGGCCGGCCAGCGTGCGGGTCCGACTCAAGAGCCCGAACACCAGCGAACGAAAACCGCTAACCTTCCGCTCGAGCCGACTCGGCCCCCGCGCGATTCGTGCGCGGGCGCCTCACGGCTCAGCGGTGCGTTAGCCAGGCAATCGAGAACAAATGATCCCAATCCATGGGCGCTGGATCGTTGCCGCAATCGTCGCGTTCGGACCGATCTCTCAGGCGCGCGCTCAAGAGCAAGTCGTCCAGATCTACCCCGTAATGGCATCCGGAGACGGAGTCAGCGCCGGCGGATCTCAAGGCCATTCGTCTGACCGACGCCGGGCGCAAACGCGCTGCTTTGCTGGTCCCCACGCTGGCAGGTATCCGAGTGTCGCATCTGTTCGCCTCGCACACCCTCCGGACCCGCGAGACGCTGGAAGCTCTCGCGCGCGAACGATCCCTTCCGATTGTTCAACTTCCCCGGCCGGGTAGCACGTGGAACGGGCACGTCGTAGATGATCAAATGTCGCGACGTGAGGCGATCGAGCCCATTGCTGCCGAGCTTCTCGCGCTGCCGCCAGGTAGCACTGCGGTTGTCGGCTTGAACAGCGAGAATATTTTTGCGGTCTTCAATCGCTTGGGTGTTCCGGTGGCACCGTCGGGCCAGACGTGCGCGATAGGTCAACTGCGTCCCGTGTTTGAACAACTCCTGCTTCCCACCGGTATTCGACCGGCTTTGGTATCTCGCGCTCCGGCCGGGCAAGGCGGAGCCCGTTGTATTCCTTGAACTGCGATACGGAACGGGCTGGAGCGCTCCGCAGCCGTGACTACACAACGCGCGCTGGCTAACATCGAAATGGAGCCGACGCGCCAAGTGTCATGTGCCATCATGTCGCCGCGGCGCGCGGCTCATTTCGCACGTTGGGCGGAGGACACCGTGTCTGTTGACCCTCTCATCATGAAAATCAAAGCCAGCTTCTACACACCCCTCATCGCACTCGTCACTATTGTCTCCTGTGCGAGTTGTTCGAATGCACAGTCCAAAACGCCCGCAGTACCAGGAAGCGCAGTGCAGCGCCACACGCCGAACGACTTTACGACTCTCACCAACCCAGGAAAGACCTCCGTGCAGGTTGTCTGGCCGAAGAATTCCCCTGATTCCCAGATTACTGTCACCCGTGCGACGCTGGAACCAGGCGCAACTTCGGACCGGCATACTCATCCGGGCGAACAGACGTGGATTGTGGAGCAAGGTTCTGCCCTCGTGCTCCTCGTCGGAAACCAAAACATGCAAATTCGCACCGGGGACGTCGTGCGGACTCCACCGGGAGAGGTCCACGGGGTCTTCAACGACGGCACAGTTCCGCTTGTCTATTTGTCCATTACGACACCGCCTGAAGACATGACGAAGTTTTACAGTGAAGCAAAGAGATGAAGCGGTAAGGCCCAACCAGTCGCTACAGCCAACTCCGGGGATTTGTCACCACTCGTCCTTCCGGCTTTCCGAACCCAATTCGTCACGAGGTGGGCGCGCCTCGTGCCAGCTTTCCTCGTGGCTGAGGGAACTGAATTCGTCACCGAACTGCGGGCCAACTCGTGAGGATCGAGCAGGCGCCCTGTCGGTGTCCTCTCTCAGCGGCGAGATCCCCCGGGCCATTCTTCACCGGTTTCCGTTTGGCGCATTCTTCGTGGCCGAAGGCGACGTCGCACGGTTCTGGCGATCACGCACCTTCACCGTCATCCTCGTACCTGGCAGTCACGGCAATGACAATGCCCCCGCCCAACAACGCGATGGAGCCGACACCGCGCGCTGGTGATATCGTGACGGCGCGCGGCGCGGCTCATCGCTAGCGTTCGGCGGACAACAAACCGACGTGATCGAGATCCGACAAGAGCAATCGGAATTCATCGCGGCGATCCGCGATCTGAATCGCCGCGCCTTCGGCCAAGAACATGAGGGCAACATCGTCGACGCCTTGCGAGCCAATGGCGGCGCTCAGTTGTTCCTCGTGGCCGTCGACGAAGGACGGGTGGTCGGGCACATCCTGTACAGTCCCCTTCAGATCGGCCAGGTCGAGGGCAGCGCTCTCGGGCCGATGGCCGTCGACCCCGAAGTCCAACGGCAATGTATCGCAACGGCACTGGTCGAAGCCGACAACGCTCGGTTGCGCGAGAGCGGTTGCCCGTTTGTCGTCGTTGTCGGGCACCCCGAGTTCTATCCACGATTTGGCTTCAAGCCAGCGCGACCCTTCGGGATCACCTGCGAATGGGACGTGCCCGACGACGTCTTCATGATTCTGGTGCTCAACGAGACCCAGATGTCGGGCGTGACCGGCAAGGCCGTATACAGGCCGGAATTCAGCGAAGAGGCGTAGACAACGTGCCGCCGAACCAGCGGTTGCAGCCGACGGCGGCCTGGCGCATCATGAGGCCGCCGCGGCTGAACCGCGGTCGTTAGACCGACAATGAGTCAGATCGAAATGAGCGTTGAGTTTGACGAGGTGTGGAAGCGCTTCGGCGTGCCAGTCGTCGCGCCTGCGCCGATCGACAAGGTTGGGGTTGCTCTCGATACACTACATCTGGCTCCCCTCAATGGCCTGAGACATCAACCGGAGGCCGGCACTTGCGGCTGGTTCATCTGGGGCGGGCAAGAGCCTTCCGCAGACCCCGAATTCTTCCAGCCAGTGCACGTCGGGCATCTCGTGGCTCGCTGCCCGGCAGCGTTGCCCTACTTGGGTTTGCCTCCCGGCTACAGGTTCCTGCTCGCGCCGGGCCAAGAAGACGCGTGGTTCGACGCCTCGTTGCTGTCTTCGTGAATGCCAGATCGCGGGTGTCCGACCTTTGGGTTCGAGCTCCGAACGAGCTGAACGGTCGGGGACATAGGTGACACATCAGTCTGGAGACATGGGTAACACTTTCTTCCGGACGGTGCGGCCCTTGTGATCCTCAATCCGGAGGAGGCGCTCGTCCATCCGTCCGAGCTTTCACCGGCCCGAAGTATACGTCCCAGAGCCCGTCGCCGACTTCTTCGAGGCCGACGTACTCGCCGGCCAGCGTGTGCGTCACGCAGACCCAGTGCTTCTTCCATCGGATGCCGCTGTTGCGACTGACGAGACGGACTTCGAAGTGGCCGGGGTATTCCATCGGCGCGAGCTGCGCGGCAGCGCGCGCGGCGACGGCTGGTAGACGAGGCCGGCGTCTCCTGGTCCAGCGCTTCGTGCGGGCGCTCGTCGTTGTACTCGTGACGGAACCGATTGAAGCGCGTCTGTTGGGCCTGCAGATTGCCGCTCGGGCGGACGCGTGGCCTCCGCCTTCAGCGTCCGATGCATCCGCTCATGGCGCCCGTTCTGTTGCGGGGACGCCGGCGCGATCAGCTCGGGAGGATCCCCAGCCGAATCCACCACACCGACAGCGTCGACAGGCGCCCCAGCGCGGTCGTCGCGAAGGGCACGCCGTTGTCGGTCCGGATGATCCGCGGCAAGCCGTACTCCTGGAAGAGGCGGAGGAAGATCGGCCGGGCCAGGGCGATCGCGGTCGAGAGCAGGCCCTGGCAGGCGAGCAGGTACCGGCTGAAGCCATCGACGATCGTCAACGGATAGCAGTACACCCCGTCGCGGGTCTTGAACTGCCCTTTGAAGTCCGCCGTCCAGATGCCGTTGGGCGCCGTCATCGGCATCAGCGGCCGGCCCGGATGCGCGGGCACTGGCCGCCGCCGCGACCCGTGACGAGGCCGGCGCGATCGAGCAGATCGCAGACCGTGCTCCGGGCCGGGCAGGTCCCACGTCGGGTGCCGCGTCGGCGACGATCTTCAGCAGCTTCTTGGCGCCCCAGGTCGGATGGTGCCGGCGCACCTCGAGCAGCGCCGCGACGATCGTCGCCGGCGTCTGCATGCGGACAGTGCATGCGGCCGTCGCGACCGATCGACCAGCCCGCCGGGGCCACCGGCCTCGTACCGGTCGATCCATTTGTAGGCGGTCTTCCGACTGATGCCGAAGCGCCGCGCCAGCTCCGCGACGTCGAACACGTCGCGCTGGTAATCCGCGATGAATTGCACGCGTTGGTCCATGAGTAACGTCTCCTGCCACGGCATCGAGCACCTCGGCTCGAGTGTGGCTGAATGTGTTACCCATGTCCCTGGACTGTTCTGTTACCCTTGTCCCCGGACCGTACCCACCGGGCCTAACAGCCGCTTGCAGCCGACGGCGCCTGGGCGCTGTGGGATCATGCGGGCGGTCGGGCGCCGCGGCTGAAGCTGCGTCGTTAGACCGACAATGAAGGGCACGACGAAGAGAGGACGGTAGTTGTGACGAACACTCGAGGTATGTCCGCAGCTCTTGTGTGTGTCCTTGCGGTTGCAGCCACTGAGCGCTCAACCACCCGCCCCTATCCTGCACGACCTCAGGGGAATGCCCGAACTGGAGGTCAACGCGAACATCAGAATCAAGAAGGTGATGGGCGAAATCGGTATTTTTATGCTCGGTAGGTTCCGTGCGGGGTTTAAATCCGCTCCTCACCACCACACATACGAACAGATCAACATCGGCCTGACCGGCATGTACACGTTGCCGGTGGCAGGCAGCCGGCATACGGTGTCCGCCATGCGTGGCGTCGTAATCCCGCCAGAGGTCGAGCACAACAACGACGTGCCTGGGGACGCTGGCGATCCAGAACTGATCGAGTTTCAGTCCACGCGCCGACTCGACTTCCCGCCCGAACGCCAGCAGGTCACTCTTCCTGTCGGGCCTACGGCGTTGCCGGTGCCCCAGGGGCGCCAAGTGGGGTTTGACTTCGGCCCATCGTCGTCGGCTGGCAGACCATCATCAAGGGTGTTCGCATGCAGGCGAGCACCGGCAGCACGACCGCGATCGCGTCGTGGGAGCTTCTGCCGACGGCGCAAGACTCCGTCGATCTCCGACTCTTGCTGCCTGGCGCTGAGCGGTTCGTATATGTGGTTGAAGGCGCCGTTGCGGCAACCGTCGACACAAGGCGCTTCGTCGTGAATCTTGGCGCCTTGCTCGTGAGCGCTTCAGGCGGGCCGCCTCTTCGCGTCAGCAGGCAGGGCAGCCAACGAGCGCTGCTGCTCGTATTTGAGGCGCGTCGCTGATCGCCAAGGTGATGACCCACGGTGTAACATCCAAATGCAGCCGACGCGCCGGGCGATGCCCGACGGCGCGCGGCTGATTTGGCGACGTTAGCGACAAGACGACGAACGCAAAGAGCTTGAACGGCTTGGGCGCGGGCGACTCGATACGCCAGTGCTTCCGGCGATCGGCCGGTGGTGGTTCGCGGCGTTCTCAATCCCGGAGGCGTCGGCGTGGCCGCGAGCGGCACGCACGGCGGCGCGGTTGCCAGGCCTCAGCCTGGGCACCGTGGCGCTCGACACGTCTCGGCGCGGTTAATAGGGCGGTCGATCCAGCGGCGGGCGGTGTCGGGTCGTGCCGGTGGCGGCCGGTGGTAGGGGCGGTCCCAAGAGCCAATGCCTTACGCTAACATCCCGCTCGAGCCGACTCGGCCCGCGAGCGATTCGTGCGCGGGCCTCACGGCTCAGCGGCCACGTTAGGCGCTACACACGAATCGAACGGGGTGGATCAATGCGAGGGCTTTCGGTCCTGTTCACAGCCTTGGCGGTAGCGACGTTCGTCGTCGAGGTGCTCCCTGCGCAGGCACCACCCGACGCTCCCGGTCGGGTCTTCGAAGTCTTTTCCGACCTGGCAGCGCCGGTGCCTGGAACGCGTTGGCCGGATGTGTCGCGCGGGGCTCGCGAACAGCGACGACGTTCGTGGCAGGGGTTGCTGGTGCGGGCGCGGGCTCTCGCCTCCGCTCAAGTGTCCGCCGATGACCGGCTGAGCCTCGGCATCATCGGGCGCGATCTGATCGGGCGACTCGAAGGAGAGCCGTTCGATGTCTACATGAGCCCCCTGAGTGCGTTCGTCAACGGCTTTCATAACAACATCATCGACACGGTGGCTGCGCTGCCCGCCAGGACGACCACGGACTACGAAGCGATCGTGGCGCGGCTCGAGGACGTCCCGCGGTATGTCGATCAACAGATGACGCGCTGTCGCAGGGCCTCGAAGCTGGCTACTCACAGTCGCGCCGTACGACGAGTCTCGTCGCCCAGCAGCTTCGTGCTCAGTCTGATAGCAGCGCAGACGCCACCCGCCTTCTCGCCGCGTTCCGGTCCTTTCCACCGTCTATATCAGCGACTGACCAAGAGCGCCTGCGGCTTCGTGGCGAGTCGGCCTATCGATCTGGGTTCGTCCCGTCGTGGCGGAAGCTCTACACGTTCCTGACCACGACCTATATGGCAGGTGCGCGTGAAGACGGAGGGCTCTCTCAGCTCCGCGACGGCGCGCGTGTATACGAGCTCCTCGTCCGGCGCACCACGTCAACGACACTGACGCCCGAGAGATTCACGACATCGGCCTCAAGGAGATTGAACGCATCGAGACCGAGATGCTCGCCATCGCTCTCGCGAAAGGGTTCACCGGCACGCTGCAGGACTACGACGCCTCATTGCTTGCGACGCCGGGACAAGTCTTTCGAAGCAAAGAGGAGATGTTGGCGTTCGCGCGCGACGTGGCAATGACGGTGGCACCAGAGCTGCCTCGCGCCTTCGGGCAACTTCCCAAGACCCCTTTCGGTATCCGCGCTGTCGCTGCTGACCGAGAGGAAGCCGCAAGCGACTCGTCAAGTGTGGCGCCGCTCGACGGCACGCGCGCCGGCTGGGTCAATCTCCGAACTTACCAGCCTGAAACGTCCACGCGGGGCGACGCCAGATCGACCACCCTCCACGAGGGCGTGCCGGGACACCACCTGCACCTCGCCATTCAGCGTGAGCAAGTAGGCGTACCGGTTAGGCGCACCTATGGGCTCATCGCCTTCAGCGAAGGATGGGCCCTTTACGCCGAGTCTCTGGCGAACGACATGGGGCTCTTTCAGGATCCGGATAGCCGGTACGGCCGTCTCGCCGGAGAACGGTTTTGAGCAGCCCGCCTCGTCGTGGACACCAGGGATGCATGCGCCCGCTTGAAGCCGGAGCACGACCCTGGACTATTTCAAGCTACATGCGGCGCAGAGTCGCTGGGTTGAGATCGATCGCTACCTCGAAAACCCAAGCCAAGCCTAGGGCTACAAGATCGGCGAGTTGACGTTCAAACAGTTGAGGGTTGATGCCGAGCGGGCGCTGGGATCGCCTTTCGACCTCCGGGCGTTTCACGATGTCGTGCTCGGCAACGGGACGCTTCCCTTCGATCTCCTAAGGGAACAGGTGAATCAATACGTCGCAAAGGTGGCGCAAGGGAACTGAACGCGCCTAACTTGGCATGCAGCCGACAGCGGCTGCTGCCATTGGTGAGCCGCCGCGGCTGATGCGCGGTCGTTAGGCAGAAAGCTGTACGGTGCGGTGAGCAACCGACCATTCCGAGGAAGGCCATGTCTTCGTCGTCTGATGCCTCTACGCTTCCCGTCCGTCTCCGCGTGACTCGACTCCCTGGTATCCAGCGAGTGACGGCGCAAGAGCCGGTATGCTCTTGGCCATGAGACCTGGTCAGCGCGTCCTGTTCCTGTGCATCGCCGGCATGGTCTGCGAGGGCCTCGACCTGCAGTCGGCCGGCGTGGCGGCGGCGGGCATCGTCCAGGAGCTGCGACCGGACTCCCGCGTGCTCGGCTGGTTCTTCGCCGCAAGCACCGTCGGGCTGTTCATCGGCGCGCCGATCGGTGGGTGGTTCGGCGACCGCCTCGGCCGCGGGCGCGTGGTCGTCGCCTCGATGGTCGTGTTCGGTGTCTTCTCACTCGCGACCGGCCTTGCGACGAGCGTGGGGACGCTCATCGCGGCGCGGTTCCTCACGGGTCTCGGCCTGGGCGGCGCGATGCCCAACTTCATCGCCCTGGCGTCGGAATCGAGCGCCGTCGGCAAGGGCGGTCGCAGCGTCGCGCTGATGTTCGCTGGCACGCCACTGGGTGGAGCTGTGGCCAGCCTCGTCGCCGCGGCCGTCGGTCCTGAGCGCTGGCGCTGGGTATTCGTCGTAGGCGGCCTGCTGCCGCTGGCGGTCGCGGCGTTGTGGCAGTCGGCGCGCGTCGACTCGCCGACGACGCAGGCAGCCGCGGCCGTCGCGTCGTCTCCGCGTTCGTCGATGGTCGACGTGGCATTCGCCGACGGTCGTGCCGTGCCGTCCCTGCTCCTGTGGACGGCCTGGTTCGCGTCGCTGTTGCTGCTCTACCTGCTCTTGAACTGGTTGCCGCTGCTGCTCGTCGGCCTGGGACTGCCGCCGGCGCGCGCCGCGCTGGCGCAAGTGACCTTCAACCTGCTGGGCGCGCTCGGCGCCGTCGTGGTCGGCACGCGGCTCGACGGCCGCTCGCGCACGTGGGCCATCGCGGCGGCGTTCGGCGCGCTGGTGGCGTCGCTGTTCGTACTGGCACGCGTCGACGTCGGCTGGGTCGTGCTGCTCGTCGGCGCCGTCGGGTTCGCGATGCAGGCCGCGCAAGCCTCGATCTTTGCGCTTGGGCCGGCCTGCTATCCGTCGGCGGTGCGAGGCACGGGCGTCGGCATGGCCGTCGGCGCCGGTCGACTCGGCTCGATCACTGGGCCGCTGCTCGCGGCGTCGCTGCTCGGCGCGGGACAAAGTGCGGCGGGCGTGCTGACCTTCCTCGCGCCGATCGCCGCAGTAGCCGCGATCTGCACCGTGGCCCTCTCGGCCACACTACTCCGCCGCATCTGACACCCCGCCGTCGGGCCGTGGCGCGGGCGGTGACATCCGCCTAACACGGGGTTGTTGCTGGGGCCGCGTGGGGCTGGCGGGGTGGGCCGCCGCCTTTCATACTACGGCAACGGTCCGGCGTCGGCCCGCCCCGCTTTGTTTTGAGACGGGGCAGCAGAACCCGAACGTTGGGCCGACAACGGAGATCACCGTGCTGACACGTTGCTTGCGTGCTGAGGTCGCGATTGGGGTCGCTTGTGCGATCAATTGTGGGTGCATATCTGCCAGCGACACATCAGAGCGTCGTGTCACCGCAACGCGAGTTGCTGAGATGCGCCTCGGAATGGAGCGACAAGATGTCGAGCAGATCCTCGGTATGCCCTACGACGTAGCCGATGACCCCTCGGCGGGTGTCGGGCGACAGGTGATGACCTACACGCAGCCGGCTCGTTGGGCATACTCATACCCGATGCTGTGGGTTCATCTTACGAACGGGCGCGTGCACGAGGTCTATGCGAAGCGATACATCTTGTGGGGCGTTGACGACCAAGGCATCTACTCGCTATCGGCCCGCCCATCTGAACCGTCGCTTGATCTTGGCCGCAGAATTCGGGCGGTGAGCGGCCTAACCTCCGCGTGAAGCCGGCGGCGTTCACCAGGTGTGGCATCATCCGGGCATCGAGGCGCCGCGGCTTACGCGGGTGTCGTTAGGCCGTCATTTGTTTTGGAGTCTTGAATGACGAACCGTCGTGTGTTCATGGCAGCGATCGCTCTCGGCTCGATGCTTTCGGTTCGGGCCGACGGCCAGGCGCTCGGCGCGCCTGAGACGGTCGTGGTGCAGAGCGGCGCGCTCACACTGCGCGGTCTACTCTGGCGTCCGAGTGGCCCCGGGCCGTTTCCCGCCGTGCTGTTCAACCATGGCAGCGGGTCGCTCCCTGATCTGAAAAACCCAGGCACACTCGGCCCTGCCTTTGCCCGCCACGGCTACGCCTTCCTCTACTTGTTCCGCCGCGGTACGGGGCTTTCGGTAGATCAGGGCACCAACAGTGGCGCGTTGATGGCCCGCGCACTTGCGCAAGATGGGCGGGACTCTCGCAACGAGTTGCAGCTCCAGTTGCAGGAGATCGAGCTAGGTGACGTCGTCGCCGGCCTCGCGTACCTCCGTGGCCGAACCGACGTCGATGCACGCCGCGTCGCGGTCGCCGGGCATTCGTTCGGGGGGCAGCTCACCTTGCTCCTGACCGAGCGCGACACGAGTGTACGAGCGGCTGTCGTCTTTGGTGCCGCCGCTGCCAGCTGGGAGTCTTCGCCTAAGTTGCGTGCGCGGCTTCTTGCCGCTGTCGGAGGTACGGACGCACCGGTGTTCTTCATTCACGCTGCCAACGACTTCTCCGTTGCGCCGGGTACGGCGCTGGCTGCGGAGATGAAGCGCCTCGGGAAGCCGCAGCGTGTGAAGATCTATCCGTCGGTCGGCCAGACCCCAGCCGAAGGCCATGACTTCGTTCACCTGAGTCTGTCCACGTGGGAGCCGGACGTGTTCACGTTTCTAGACGAGCGCATGCGGCCTTGAAGGTCGCGGTTCGCACATGCTCATGCAACGGCGACCGATAGAGCGGCCTAACCCCGCGCTGCACCCGACCGGCGCCGGTGCTATCGTGAGCGCCGGCGGGTGAGCGCGAATCGTTATGCGGACAACAACGCGTCCGGAGATCAAGGCATGAGGTCATGGCGTATCGTTGTTGCAGTGCTGCTGTGCGCCGCGCTCTCGTCAAATCCGGCTCAGGCCGATGATGTTGCCGACGTGAAGGCTGCAGAGATTGCCTTCAACGCCGCCCAGAACGCCGGCAACATCGCCGGAATGATGAAGCACTTCTTGCCAGGCCGGACGATCTATGGGCCGAATGGGGGCGGCCTCGCAGTGGGCTGGACCGAGGAGAGCCTGGCGCGACGTCAAGCTGAGTTCGATGCGGGACGGAAGATCGACTATCGGATCGAGAAGCTTGACGTACGGCTGTATGGAGATACGGCCGTCAGCACATTCGAACGGGCCGGAACAGTCGCGGACATAGGGAGGCCACCGCGAGACTCGCACCTTCGAATCACTGGGGTCTGGGTGAAGGTCGACGGCTCGTGGAAACTGGCTCATCGTCACGAATCGCCGTTCTGACGACCTGCGCTTGCGCCGGAGTACCCACGCAATGCAAGACTGCCGTATAACATCCAAATGCAGCCGACGCGCAACATGCCGTTCGACGGCGCGCGGCTGACTTGGCGTATTAGGCCGTTTCGTCCTCGGATCCGGAGGAAGAGTTGATGCGAGTTCTGGTGAGCCTCACGGTGGGCTTCCTCCTGTATGCGGGCGCCGCGAAGGCACAACGCCCAGAGAGCCTCATTTGCAGGCCGACGTTGGCACCCCGAGCTACCGGGCAGCAGGTCGCCGATGGCGGGTTTGACCCAGATGTTCGTGATCCGGCATTTCCGAGTGGAAGAGGTCCGCGGATTCTGCTGGATGAGGGACACGGAGGCTTTACGGTGGAGGGGCGATATAGTCCATTCGCACGTCTCCTCCGTCGTGACGGGTTCGTCGTCGAGCCGCTGCGGACTCGACCTACGCCGGGCGCCCTTGCGCCGGCGAGAGTACTCGTGAGCGTCAACGCCGTGCCTTCACGCAGCCCTGGCGACCCGTACATACCTGCGTCTTCGGTGTTTGAGGCAGACGAAGTAGAGGCGGTTCGGCAGTGGGTGTGGGGTGGCGGCTCGCTCTTCCTCATTGCTGACCACATGCCGGCGGGAGGCGGAGCAGCAAGGCTCGCAGCAGCGTTTGGCCTCTTGTTCACCGACGGATACGCCACCGACGCCACGTGCGGTGCCGACGAGTTCCTGTTCCAGCGGACGGACGGGACGCTCCGCGAGCATTCCATCACCAGAGGCCGCACTCCCGCGGAACGGATCAGCGCCGTGCGAACCATCACCGGGCAGGCGTTTCGCTCGGTCGCTGCAAGCACGAGTCCATTGCTCGTGCTTGCGCCCCAGACCGTGTTGTTGCTGCCAACAGAACCGTGGCGGTTCACGGATCAGACACCTCGAGTGCCGGCTGAAGGGATGCTACAGGGAGCCGTACTGGTTTACGGGTCCGGACGGGTGGCGGCCTTTGGTGAGGCGGCCATGTTTTCGGCGCAGGTCTCCGGCCAGGAACGACGGCCGATGGGAATGAACATGCCAACCGCCTCCGAGAACCCTCAGTTCTTGTTGAACGTCGTGCACTGGCTCACGGGGCTACTGCCGGCGCAATAGGGAACGGCCTAACACGCGCATGGAGCCGACGGCGGCGGAACGTTGTACAACATGGCCAGCACCGAGCCGCCGCGGCTCATGCGCAACGTTAGGCATACGCGAACAGCATCGCAGCGAACTCGCTAGAATCATCGGGTGCGGTTGCCGAACGTCGACCAAGCCATCATCGACCGGGCGAAACTCGAGGGCTATCTGCTCTCCGAGGTGCATCCCGTCGGGCGATTCAAGGCGCGGTTTTTCGCAAGTCTCGGCTTCACGGCGCACAACGGGCTCGAACTCGACGCGGCGCTCCGCTCGCAACATCTCTCCGAGTCCGCAACACCGGGGCCGGTCGAGGCCTTTGGCCAGTCGTTCACGATCCGGGCTATCCTCAAGGGACCGGGCGGTGCCGCCCTGGTGACCAGCGTCTGGTTTGTGCGCACGGGCGAGACGGTGGCGCGATTCGTCACGGCGTACCCGGGAGGCAGAGCATGACACCGCAGAATCTCGACGTGGTCGTCCTTGAGCGCGATCTGCCCGCCCAGGGTCTCAAGCGGGGCGATCTCGGCGCGGTGGTCGAGCAGGTCGGGCCCGACAGCTACATGGTCGAGTTCGTGGCGGGCTCCGGGCGTACGCAGGCGCTCGTCACCCTCGAGGCGCTCGATATCCGGGCGGTCAGCGACGACGATCTGCTCTCGGTGCGTTCCTCGCACGCCATCGCCAGCTAGGCGCGATGCCTAACCTCCAAATGCAGCCGACGCGCCGCGTGACGCCCGGCGGCGCGCGGCTGATTTGGCGTCGTTGGCAGACTGGAGTCAGTCATGATCGAGATTCGCGGCGTTCATCCCGTTGACGCAACCGAACCGGTGCACCTGGTTGACGTCGCCATCTCGGGCGGATTCGACGACATGGACTGGGGTGCGATCACTCAGGCGGATCCTGAGCTTCCACCCGACAATTGGCAGGCCCCCTACGATGAACGGGAGTTGCCACCGCTCCCAGACGGTCGGGCGAGAGCCGTATTCTTTTTTCACTACCTCGACGTGACGAAGCCGATTCTGGTCTCGTCGAAGCCGACAGTGGTTCGTTCTCCGACGCCTGTTCCGGCGGACTTGGCGACAGTCCAATACGAGCAGCCATGACTTTGCTGGCTGCCTAACAGGCCGCTGCAGCCGACGAGCGGCGCGAAGATCGCAGTAGAGTGAGCATCGAGTTCGCCGCTCGCTGCTGAGCGGCATGTCGTTAGCCAGCCACGGATACCTATGCGCGAACCACTCCACGTCGACCCAATGACGAGCGCAAGCCATCCGTGTCTCGTCCGTGCCGCCATTGCCATGAGCCTTGCGCTTGTCGCGTCCCCGCCGGTCTCGCATGCGCAGAGTATCGCGTTCACTCGTGAGTTCTTCTATGTCGGCGGGCAGTACACGAGCGACAGCGGAAGCGCCATCATGACGGGCCAGATGTACGTCGAGGTGCTTCGTCCCGCCAACGTGACGCAGCGTGTCCCTCTCGTGATGATCCACGGTAACTGGCAGACCGCCACGAACTGGATTCAGACGCCCGATGGTCGCCAAGGGTGGGCTGACTATTTCCTCGCTCAAGGCTTTGTCCTTTATTTGGTCGATCAACCGGGGCGCGGCCGTTCGCCATGGCATTCATCAACCATGGGCGCCCAAGCACCTCCGCCCGTTTCGTCGGTCGAGCGACAGTTCACATCGCCGGCATCGCTGGCCACCTGGCCGCAAGCCAAGTTGCATACGCAATGGCCGGGTGCGGATGCGACGAAGGGTCGCCGGGGTGACGCAGTGTTCGATGCCTTCTATGCCTCACACGTTGAGAGCATCCAAAGCGCAACGGACACGCAGCTGCTAATGAAGGTCGCTGGAAGCGCTCTGTTGGACCGAATCGGTCCTGCCATTCTCCTCACACATTCACAAAGTGGCCCGCTTGGATGGGTGATCGCTGACGCGCGCCCAACCTTGGTCAAGGCGATCGTTGCGGTCGAGCCGGGCGGCCCACCCTTCCAGAACGCAGTCACGAATGACAACCCGTCACGCGCGTGGGGCATCACAGACATTCCGGTGACGTACGATCCACCAATTCGTGACGCGGCGGAGCTTCGCACCGTTCGCGAAGTGATACCGCAGTCACCAGATCTCGCGCCCTGTACCTGTTCAACAGGCGCCGGCAAGGCGCCTCGTTCGCCTCGCGGCTGTGCCCGTGCTCGTTGTCGTGACCGAGGCGTCGTACCATGCTGTGTACGACCATTGCACAGCCGCGTATTTGTCCCAGGCTGGCGTGCAAACGACGCTGTTGCGCCTCGAGGAACGCGGCATTCGCGGCAACGGCCACATGGTGATGTTGGAGAAGAACAACATCGATGTAGCAAAGGTGTTGATGGAATGGATCTCGACGACGGTGCGATGACCCGCCCTCCTGCTGGCCTGCAACGGTGCTGGCTAACCTCGCGCTGGAGCCGACAGCGCGACCGGGTGTAACCGTGAAGGTCGCGCCGCGGCTGAGCGCGACCGTTGATATGGCTGTCTTCTGTCAAGTGGGCAGACGCTGTCCCGCCTCATCGTCCATGAGTGCCGTTCTCAGCCCGCTCTTTCCGGGCTCGTCGTTGCTTCAGGTCCCTCTGGTCGGCGGCACCGCGTTCTAGCGACGGTTGACGCTGCTGATATCCGCGGGTTGGGTACCGCCCAGACTGTGGTTCGTCGCGGAGCTGCCTCGCCCTAGGCACGGACGTCTCGCATGGTGCTGATGTCCTTAACGACGTCGAGGATTCTCCACCTGGCCCGCGATGCCGCCGACCTGACGGACCTGATCGTCGCGTGCGCTACGCGGCCGGCGGGGGCACCTCCCGGGCGATCGCCCAGATGAAGCCGGTGAGTTCACGGGCGACGGCGGTGGCGACCTTCGGCTTCGCCTTGCCGCGGGCCACGAGCTTGCGGAAGCGCGACGTCAGGCGCAGTTGCGCCTTCCACGCGATGTCGCAGACCGCCTTCGGCAGCGCTTCTTGCCGATACAGCATCTGCCGGCCGATGCGCGGGACGCCTTGATACGCCCACGCGGCTTCCGCGAGCAGCCGCCGCGCATGCGGATTGCCGGCCTTCGTGATGCCGCCGCGGCGGACACTGGGCCCACTCGAGTACTCCGACGGCACGAGGCCGAGAAACGCCATGAGCTGCCGCGGATGATCGAAGCGGCGGATGTCGCCGATTTCCGGCGACGAGGCCGACCGCCGTCACGAACGAGACGCCGCGCAAGGCCTGCAACGCCTCGACCACGGGCGCCCAGCGCCAGGCGGGCGTGTGCTGCCGCAGTTGCTCCGTCAGGCGCTCGACGCGCCGCTCGGTCTCGTCGATCGTGTCGCGATACTCCTGCAGCGCGATGTGCTGCGGCGCCAGCGGGAAGCTGAGATCGGCCAGCCACCGGCGATACGGTTGCGTCCACCCGGCGCGGCCCGGATAGCGGCGGCCCTGCCGCAGCAGGAACGCCTTCAGCCGATGCTTCGCTTGCGTGCGGCAGGCCGACGGCATCTTCCCGCGCGCGCACCAGGTCGCGCATCGCTTCATCGGCGTCGGTCGGGATGTAGATCGCCGTGAGCTCGCCGGCGCGATGCAGCCGCGCGAGGGCGTCGCCGTCGCGCCGGTCGGTCTTGATCCGGTCGCCGCTGCGCTTCGGCATGCTCGACGGATTGACGACCACGCACTCCTCGCCCTGCGCTCGTCAGGTAGCGATAGATGCCGAAGCCGCACGGGCCCGCCTCGTACACGAAGCGCAACCGCCGCGTCGGCGCCCGCAGGGCCTTCAGCACGCTTCGCCAGCGCCTCGAGATCGCCCGGAATGCCGCCGTAGTGGCGGACCTCGCCGTCCCGCCCCTCCTCGGCGAGCGAGATGTCGATCGATTCTTTGTGGACATCCATCCCCACGAACATGCTACGTTTCGCCATGGCCTGCCTCCGTCGTATGTGGCTCTGCGCCAACCCTCACCGGCGTCGCGCAATCCACGATCTACTACGTGAGGCAGGTCTCTGCCCCGACAGCCATACTGTCTAGGCCTACGGGCGAACGGCGCACTTGACTCGAACCATGCAGGGTGCGACCCTGAACCTATGACGCACGCGGCGAAGAAACTCCTCGACGAGTTCGAGGCGCTGCCCGACGACATCCGCTCAGAGGTTGTGGCGGAGTTGGTGCGTCGCGTCGCCTTCGCACCGCACGACCTGCCCACTGACACCGACTTGGTTGCCGCGGCCGATCACCTGTTCCTGGAACTGGATCGACGCGAGCAACCGTAATGACGGCAGCCCGAGGCGAACTCTGGCTGGTCGATCTCGGCATGGCCGCCAAAGTGCGGCCGGCCCTGGTGATCAGCGTGCCGGCCGACGACGCCGATCGCGCACTCGTGACGATCGTGCCGCACACGACCAGTCTCCGTGCCTCGCGCTTTGAAATCGCGGTCTCGGTTCCCGTGCTTCGGGCTGGTGCCTTCGACGCTCAGAACTTAATCACGATTCCGCACGCGAAGCTCATTCGGCGGCTGGGCCGTGTGAGCCCGACTCAGCTTAAGGCCGTTGAGGCAGGCATTCTGAGGTGGCTAGGGCTCGATGCAGATCGATCCGAGGCCTAACATCCAAATGCAGCCGACGCGCCACGTGTCGCTTGTCGGGGCGCGGCTGATTTTGGCGTCGTTAGCCCGAGTCGAGGTCGAACTCATGAGTTCCCCGGCCAAGACGCGCCCGACAGTTCCTGGTTCTTCTGCCATGCTTGGTGCAAGTCACGTTGAGCGCCACGGGCTATCGCTGGTGGTGGGCTGTACCCCGAGAAATACGGATTGCGCGGAGCTGGAATCCCATGCCGACGCGACGTGAAGTATTGGTCGGAGCGATTGCCATTGGAGCCAGCATGCGCATCCGAACGGCGCTTGGCGACGCGTCGCAGTCGGCCACGCCTGTGGACTTCGCCGTGCCTGCCGGGGCCTGCGATTGCCATACACACATCCACGGTGACCCGGAGAAGTTCCCCTTCTTTCCAGGGCGCGTCTATACACCCGAGATGGCGCTGCCCGAGGAGATGGCGGCGCTCCACACGGCGCTTCACATTCAGCGCGTGGTGATCGTCACGCCAAGTGTCTACGGCACCGATAACTCGGCCACGCTCTATGGAATGAAAGCGCGCGGTACGGACGCGCGCGGTATCGCGGTCATCGATGACAAGACCCCGGAGGGCGAGCTCGACGCCATGGTGCTGGCCGGCGTGCGGGGCATCCGGCTCAATCTCGCAACTGCGGGCATCAGCGACCCATCCCTCGTCCGGCAGCGGTTCCAGTCGGCCGCCAGGCGCGTGAAGGGCCGCAATTGGCACGTCCAGATCTTTACGGACTTGGCATTGATCTCCGCAATTAAGGACCTCGTCGCCGGCTCGCCCGTGCCTGTCGTGTTCGACCATTTCGGCGGTGCCAGAGCGGAACTCGGTACACAACAGCCTGGCTTTCCAGAACTGGTGGAGCTCGTCCGATCGGGCAAGGCCTACGTCAAGATCTCAGGCGCCTATCGCGCGTCAAGACTCGCGCCGGAATATGCCGACGTCGCGCCACTCGCCACAGCGCTGATTGCAGCGAATCCCGACCGCGTTGTCTGGGGCACGGACTGGCCGCATCCGAGCGGGAGCACCCCGGCCGGACGGAAGCCGACCGATGTGACGCCGATGTTGCAGATCGATGACGGTCGTCTGTTGAACCAGCTGGTGGTGTGGGCGCCGGACCCGACAATCCGCAGGAAGATCCTGGTGGACAACCCGGCGCGCCTTTACGGATTCTGAGCCGGGGCGAGTTGCCGTCCATGGCCGCGGGCATCCAGCCGACCGCCTTCGGCCGCGGCTGATGCCGGCACTCAGCGCAGCTCGCCCAGCACGGCGTCGATCATCTTCTTGGCGTCGCCGAAGAGCATCTGGGTGTTGGGGAGGAAGAAGAGCGGGTTCTCGACGCCGGCGTAGCCGCTGGCCATGCCGCGCTTCATCACGATGCAGGTCTTGGCCTTCCACACTTCCAGCACCGGCATGCCGTAGATCGGGCTCGACGGATCGTCGAGCGCGCCCGGGTTCACGATGTCGTTGGCGCCGATGACCA
This sequence comes from uncultured Acidobacteriota bacterium, assembly GCA_963779175.1. Taxonomy (GTDB): domain Bacteria; phylum Acidobacteriota; class Vicinamibacteria; order Vicinamibacterales; family UBA2999; genus CADEFD01. Next base: position 283,934 of record CAVZXA010000009.1, on the reverse strand, counting down.
GCACCGCGTCGGTCTCGGGAAGGTCGTCGTTGATCTCGTCCATCTCGAGCACGATGTCGTAGGGCACCTTGGCTTCGGCCAGCAGCACGTTCATGTGTCCCGGCAGGCGGCCGGCCACCGGGTGGATGGCGAAGCGCACGTTGGCGCCCTTGTCGCGCAGCAGTTTCGTCACTTCGAAGAGCGGATACTGCGCCTGCGCGACCGCCATGCCGTAGCCCGGCACGATGACGATGCTCCTGGCTTCCTGCAGGATGTCGGCGGTTTCCTTCGCGGTGACGCTGGTCACCTCGCCCTGCGGTTCGCCGTCGGCCCTGACCGGCGCCTTGCCTTCCTCGGCGCCGAAGCCGCCGAAGATGACGCTCAGGAACGAGCGGTTCATCGCCTTGCACATGATGTAGCTGAGGATGGCGCCGCTCGAGCCGACCAGCGCGCCGGTGATGATGAGCAGGTCGTTGTTCAGCATGAACCCGGCGGCCGCGGCGGCCCAGCCCGAGTAGCTGTTGAGCATCGACACCACCACCGGCATGTCGGCGCCGCCGATCGCCATGACCAGGTGCATGCCGAGCACGCCGGCGATCGCGGTGGTCCAGAGCAGCGGCCCCAGCGTCGGATGGCCGAGGAACTGCGAGGCGAAGAACAGGCAGGCGCTCACCATGCCGATGTTCAGGAGGTGGCGCGCCGGCAGCAGCAGCGGCTTGCTGCCGATGAGGCCCTGCAGCTTGCCGAAGGCCACGATCGAGCCGGTGAACGTGATGGCGCCCACGAACACGCCGACGAACGTCTCGATCTGGTGGATGGTGGCCTCAACGCCCGTGTGTGACACGGTCGGGTCGAGCGTGCCGCCGAGGCCGACCAGCACCGCCGCCGCGCCGACGAAGCTGTGCAGGATGGCGACCAGCTGCGGCATCGACGTCATCTCGACGCGGGCCGCCAGCACGGCGCCGATGGCCGAGCCGACCGCCATCGCGCCGGCCATCACGGGGTAGCCGCCGGCGCGCGGGCTGAGCGCGGTGGCGACGGCGGCGATGATCATGCCGACGATGCCGAAGATGTTGCCGCGGCTGGCGGTGGCCTGCGCGGACAATCCGCTCAGGCTCATGATGAACAGGAGCCCGGCGACGATGTAAGCGACAGTGACGAGTGATTCAGGCACGACGGGCGTTTCCTCGCTAGCGGCGGAACATCCGCAGCATCCGCTGCGTGACCATGAAACCGCCGACGATGTTGATCGTGGCGAGGAGGATGGCGGCCGCGCCGAGGATCACCATCAGCGACCCCGGCGGCCCGTTGAGCTGCAGCATGCCGCCCACGAGGATGATGCCGCTGATGGCGTTGGTCACGCTCATGAGCGGCGTGTGCAGGGCCGGCGTGACGTTCCAGATCACCTGCCAGCCGATCACCACCGCGAGCGCGAAGACCGTGAAGTGCGACAGGAACTCGCCCGGCGCGACCAGGCCGAGCGCGGTGAGCAGCACCGCGGCGACCAACGCGGCGACCGCGGAACCGGAGCCGCCCGCCTTCGCCGCCTTCCCCGCCTTCGCCGGCTCCGCCGGCTTCGGCGCGGCAGCCGCCTGTTTCGGTGTGCCCGCCTTCGCCGGCTCCGCCGGCTTCGGCGCGGGCCACTTCAGCTCGCCGTCGCGCAGGATGAGGGCGCCGCGCACCACTTCGTCGTTCTCGTCGATCTTGTAGTTCTTCGCCCCGCCCATGTCGGTGAGCAGGTGCACCAGATTGTTGCCGTAGAGGAAGCTGGCGGTAGGGGCGAGGCGGCTGGGCAGGTCGGTGTAGCCGACGATGTGGACGCCGTGCGCTTCCACCGCCTGGCCCGGCACCGTGCATTCGCAGTTGCCGCCGTTCTCGGCCGCCAAATCCACCACCACCGAGCCGCGCTTCATGCCCTTCACCATCTCTTCGGTGATGAGCTTGGGCGCCGGCTTGTTCGGGATGAGGGCGGTGGTGATGATGATGTCGACCTCGCGCGCCTGGGCGGCGAACATCTCCATCTCGGCCTTGATGAAGGCGGGGCTCATTTCCTTGGCGTAACCGCCGCCACCCTCGCCGTCTTCGTGCACGTCGAGTTCGATGAACTCGGCGCCCATGCTCTTGACCTGTTCCTTCACCGCTGCCCGCGTGTCGAACGCCCGCACGATGGCGCCGAGGCCACGGGCCGCGCCGATGGCCGCCAGCCCGGCCACACCGGCGCCGATGACCAGGACCTTGGCGGCTGGCACCTTGCCGGCGGCCGTCATCTGCCCGGTGAAGAAGCGGCCGTAGAAGCCGGCGGCTTCGACGACGGCGCGATAGCCGGCGATGTTGGCCATCGACGACAGCGCGTCCATCTTCTGCGCCCGCGTGATGCGCGGGATCTGGTCCATCGCAATCGCGTGGACCTTGCGGGCGGCCAGCCGCTCGATGAGGTCCTTGTTCTTCACCGGCCACAGGAAACTGATGAGCATGGCGCCCGGCTTCAGCAGATCTGCTTCGGCGGGGGAGGGCGGCTGCACCTTCAGGAGGACATCCGCCGACGACCACAGGGCGGCGGCGTCGGGCACGATGGCGGCGCCGGCGGTCAGGTAGGCGCCGTCGGCGAAAGATGCCTGCAGACCGGCCTGCGATTCGATCCGGACCTCGAAACCCATGGCCACGAGTTTCGCGACGGTCTCGGGCGTGGCCGCCACCCGTCGTTCACCCGGCCAACTCTCTCTCGGAACTGCGAGCACCATGAACGAGACGCCTTCCTTCACTGCCAGACGAAAGCCGCGGTTACGATGGAGGCGTCCGGTCGGCCCGGCGGCTCCATCCACGCGGCGCCCCATCATAAGCGGAACTCCTCGAACCTGAACCTCATGACTCGACCCGATCGCTTCATCCGCCGTGTTCTGGCGTCAGTCACGCTGCTCGTGGCCGTGCTGACCGGGCCCGCCGTGGCGGCACGGCAGACGGCGGCCTCGTCGGCGCCGTCGGCCGCTCCCACGACAACTGAGGACGGCACGGCCCTGATGGCCTCGATCGCCGCGCTCACCGCGCCGGGCATGGACGGCCGTGCCACCGGCACCGCAGGCGGGCGCAAGGCGCAGGCGTGGATCGAGGAGCGGCTTGCCGCCCTCGGCGTGCGTCCCGCGACGGCGGCGGGCTTCGCCATGCCCTTCCAGTTCACGAACAAGGCTGGTGTCGCGGTGTCGGGCACCAACCTGGTGGCGCGCTGCGAGGGGCGAAGGGCCGGACTGCCGGCCATCGTCGTGTCGGCGCACTACGACCACCTGGGCGTACGTAGCGGCCAGACGTATCACGGCGCCGACGACAACGCCTCAGGCGTCGCGCTGTTGCTGCACGTGGCGGCGCGCTGCACGGCGACGCCGTACGAACATCCGCTGCTGCTGGCATTCTTCGACGCCGAAGAGATGGGTCTGCAGGGCGCCCACGCCTTCGTGCGCACGCCGCCGGTGGCAGCCGACCAACTGGCGCTCGACGTCAACTTCGACATGGTGAGCCGCAGCGCCGGGCGCGAGATCTTCGTGGCCGGCCCGGGCCGCTGGCCGCGTCTGAAGCCCGTGCTCGACGCCGCCATGGCCGGGGCGCCCATCACCGTGCGCTTCGGCCACGACACCGGCGGCGGCCAGAACGACTGGACCACGCAGTCGGATCACGGCGCCTTCCACGCCGCCGGCATCCCGTTTGTATATTTCGGCGTCGAGGACCACCCCGACTACCACCAGCCCACCGATACGGCCGACAAGATCGCGCCCGACTTCCTCGGCGGCGTCGCGACGGTCGTGCTGCGGGCCCTCGAGGCGCTCGATCGCGCCGCCGGTTTCAAGTAGCGTCCGGCTGATGCCTCGCAGATCCCTCCGCGCGGCCGAGGTGCTGGCGCTCACGCCGGTGCTCGACCGCGCCTACGACAACTTCAACCTCACCCACTCGACGCGCGATCCGATCTGGACCGTGCGACGCTTCACCGACCGGGCCGACCGGGAAGTGGTGGCGTTCATCGCCTCGGCCCTGGCGTTCGGCAAAGTGCAGAGCGTGCTGAACACGGTGGACGCCGTGCTCGCCGTGATGGGGCCGTCGCCGGCGGCCTTCCTGCGCGCGTTCACGCCCGGGCAGGCCGGCACGTTCGACCCGCTCGGCCATCGCTGGATCCGCAGCCACGACCTGGCGGCGCTGGCCTGGCAGCTCCATCAGATGCTGCGGGATCACGGTTCCATCGAGGCGTTCTTCGCCGACGACGGACGCTATGCCGGCGACGACACGGTGGAGGCCGCGCTCGAGTCGTTTTCGCGCCGGGCCATGGCCCTCGATCTGAAGGCGATCTACGGCCGCCGCCGCCCGGTGCCGGGGGTTGCGTATTTCTTCTCGCGGCCGTCATCGGGCGGCGCCTGCAAACGGCTCAACCTGTTCCTGCGCTGGGTGGTGCGCACCGACGCCGTCGACCTCGGATTGTGGACCCGGGTGCGGCCGGCGCAGCTCATCGTGCCGCTCGACACGCACATCATCCGCGTCGGCCGCTGCCTGGGACTGACCTCGCGCGTCAGCCCGGGGTGGAAGATGGCCAGCGACATCACCGCGACCTTGCGCCGCCTGTCTCCCGACGACCCGGTGCGTTACGACTTCTCGATGTGCCATGTCGGCATGGGCGGCTCGTGCGGCTTCGGCACCACCGGCAGCAACGCGCAGTGTCCGCTGCACAGCGTCTGCCGGCCCGCCAGGAAGGCGAGGGCACCCCGATGAGCGGCGAGTTCCGGATGCGTGCCAAGCGGTTGACGCGGGCGCCCGCGGCCGACGCCCCGACGGCCAACCCGGTGAAGAACTACATCACGCCGGCCGGGCAGCGGCGCCTGTCCGAGGAGTTGTCGCGGCTGTGGAAGGTCGAGCGGCCGGCGCTGGTCGTCACCGTGGCCTGGGCGGCCGCCAACGGCGATCGCTCGGAGAACGGCGACTACCTGTACGGCAAGCGCCGCCTGCGTGAGATCGACCGGCGGGTGCGGTTCCTCTCGAAGCGGCTCGAAAGCGCCGTGGTGGTGGACAACACCGGCAAGAAGCACGAGCGCGTCTTCTTCGGCGCCACGGTGACCTATCAGCCAGAGTCGGGGGAGGAGCGCGTCGTCACCATCGTCGGCGTCGACGAGCTCGATGCCGGCAGTGAGCGCATCTCGTGGCAGTCGCCGATGGCCCGGGCCTTCATCAAGGCGAAGGTCGGCGACGTCGTGACGCTGCGGACCCCGCGCGGCCCCGAGCGGCTCGAAATCGTGGCCATCCGCTACGACGCGCCCGAGTAGGGTGACACCCGGCGATACACGTCGAGCGTGCCGTCCACGAGCCGATCGACGCCGAACTTCGCGGCCACGCGCGCGCGTCCGGCCTGGCCCATCAGCCGTCGGGCCTCAACGTCGCCGAGCAGCCGCACGATGGCATCCGCCAGCGCGTCGCTGTGGCCCGGCGGCACCAGCACGCCGGTCACGCCGTCCGTGACGGCCTCGGGGATGCCACCGGCGCGGGTGCCGACGACGGCCAGACCCATCGCCATCGCATCGAGCAGCGTCGAACCGAGACCCTCGGTGACCGAGCTCATGACGAACAGATCGGCGCTGCGGGTGAGCGCCAGCACGTCGTCTCGGAAGCCGGCCAGCACGATGTGCTTGTCGAGGCCCAGATCGCGGATCTGCGCTTCGAGCGCGGCCCGCAGTTCGCCTTCGCCGAAGATGACCAGCTGCGCATCGGGCACCGCGCGCCGCACGCGCGCCATCGCCTCGACCAGGAACTTCTGGCCTTTGTGCGGCACCAGCGCCCCGACGTTGACGAGCACCGGGGCGCCGCGCGGGAACCAGAACTCCTGGTGGAGGTCGGCGGCGGCCACGTGCGTCACGCGGTCCACGTCGATGCCGTCGTGCACGACGGTGATGCGGGCGCGGGGCACGCCGTCTCCCACGAGCATCTCGGCAATCGCCTCGGACGCGGCGATGAAGCCCGCCACCTGGCGGTATTTCCAGCGCGAGAACGAGTTCTTCTGGAGGTGGAAGTCGACGCGCCGCGACGCCACCAGCGCCGGCACCTTCGTGCCGACGCCGAAGGAGAGCGCCATCGAGGCCATCGCCACGGTGTGCGGGTCGTGGGCGTGGACGACGTCCGGCGCGTGCATGGCGATGACGCGGGCGAGCCGCCAGGCCGCCGCCAGATCGACCTCGGATCGGGGGGCCAGCGGCACCAGATCGTCGCCTTCGCTGGCGCGCTGATAGAGCACGCCCTCCGGGTGCGCCACCAGCACGGCCCGGTGGCCGCGCGCGCGCATCCCCAGGACGGTCAGAAGGACTTGCTGCTGCCCGCCGCGCCAGGTGCGGGCGGAGTCGAGGTGGAGTGAGAACACAATTCCCAGAGCTTGGCGAACTTCAGGGCCACGTAGGTGGCGTTGAGGGTCGAGATGATGAGCCCGGGCAGGCCGTCGCGAAAGCCGCCCCGCAGCACGTAGTTGCGGACGAACGCCGCCGGCGGATGCAGCGCCAGATCGAGCCAGCCGGCCGTGCGTCCGTCGTCGCGCATCTGCAATGCCGCCAGCGTCGTGTAGCGGTCCATCGTCTGCAGGTGGTGCGAGAGGTTGCGGTAGGCGTGGTGCTGCAGTTCGCTCGTGAGGTCCACGACCGCGCCGTCCGCCTGCACCGATTCATGCACCAGCTTGCCGGTCCAGCGGGCGCGCCGGCGATCGTAGAGGCGCAGCTGGTAGTCGGGGTACCAGTCGGTCGAGCGGATCCAGCGTCCCAGGTGGAAGGTGACGCGCGGCACGCGGAAGCCGGCGGGGGCCGGCTCGCTGCTGAGCAGCGCCTGGATCTCGGCGGCGAGCGCCGGCGTGACGCGTTCGTCGGCGTCGATCGAGAGGATCCAGTCGTGGCTGGCCTCGGCGGCAGCACGGTTCTTCTGCGCGACGTAGCCGGGCCACGGACGCACCAGCACCTTCGAGGTGTAGCGCCGCGCCACGTCCACCGTGGCGTCGGTGCTCTCCGAGTCCACCACGATGATCTCGTCGGCCCAGGCAACCGAATCGAGCGCGGCCGCCAGATTGGCGGCCTCGTCGCGGGTGATGACCGTGACCGACAGTTTCGGCACGCGCCGAATCTTACTCGCTCAGCCGGGGGCCCCGGAAACCGCCTGGGACGCCGGCCCGGCCGCCTACTGCCGCTGCTGCTGCGTCTGGGTGTTGGTGCCGGTGGCCCCGCCGCCGCCCGAGATCACCGTGACCCCGGCGCCAGCCCCGAGCGGCGCCACCTGCGCGGTCTCGTAGTTGACGACCGACTTCAGGTAGTCGATGAGCGCCTGCAGCTCGTTGTTGCGCGCCTGGTTCAGATCGCGCTGCGCCTGGAGGACGAAGAAGTTGGTGGTCATGCCGGCCTGGAACTTCTTCTCCTCCGCCTCGAGCCGCTTCTCGGCCAGGGCCCGCGAGGCGCGAGTCGCTTCGACGCGCTTGCTGTTGGTGGTGACGGTGCGGGCCACCTCGCGCACCTCGGTGGCGACGCGGATGCGCGAGGCGTCGAGCTGCTTCACCGTCTGCTGGTTCTGCAGACGCGCGCGCGCCAGGTTCGCGTCCTGCGTCGAGGTGCCGAGGGGGTAGCTCAGATTCAGGGTGAAGGTCCAGCTCGGGAAGTTGTTCCGAAGCAGGTCGCCGAGGACATCCGGGTAGCGCCGAGTCGTCGAGCCGATGACCGGCCCCGGAAAGCCATCGCCGCGGATGATCTGCGTGCCGCCGATGCCGGTGCCGCCGTAGTCGACCGACGCGTTGAGGGCCGGCAGCACCTGGTTGCGCAACAGGCTGATGGTGACCTCGTTGGCTTCGATGGTCTTCTGGGCCTGCTGCAGGTCGGTGCGCGAGCCGAGGGCGCCGTTGACCGCGCCGTCGATGTCGACCGCCACCGGGACGAAGGCCGCCTGGTCGGTCGGCACGATCCGCGCGTTCCACTGGTCGGTCGCGTGCTGGCCGTAAATCAGCGCGCGCAACGCGTCTTCGGTACGGGCGATGGCGGCCTCGGCGATGATCGCCGCTTCCTCGCGTTGCGCCACTTCGGCCTCGGCCTGCACGATGTCGATCGGCGCCATGGTGCCGATCTCGACGCGGGCGCGGTTTTCCTTGAGCGAGCGCTGGGCGAGGTCGAGCGACAGGCGCTGCACCTCGAGGCTGCTGAGCGCGAACACGAGATCCCAGTAGGCGTTCTTCACGGAGCGGGTGGTCGTCGCCACCGCCTCGCGCACCTGCACGTCGGAGATCTCGCGGTTCTTGCGCGAGACCTGCAACTGCTGCCGTGTGCTGTCGATGCCGAAGTTGCGCAGCAGCGGCTGCGTGAAGTTGAAGGTGAGGTTGGATCCGGTCTGGGGCGTGAAGTTCGCGAAGATGTTGTTGGTGGTCGAGCGCGTGTTGTCCCAGCCAACCTGATAGCTGGCGCCGCGCCACGGGAGTGCTGACGACAGCCCGAAGTTCATGGCGGTCGAGTTGTTCTCGAGCTTGTCGACGTCACCGGCCAGCAGGCTGTTGATGGGGGTGTCGCGGTTGGAGCCCTGCGCGAAGGTGGTGAAGGTAGGGGCCCAGGCCGACCGGGCCAGCGACACGCCGACGTCCTGCAACTGCGGGTTCAAGCGCACGACTTCGAGGTCGGCGTTCTGCTGCAGCGCCAGTTCGACGGCGTCGGTGATGCTCAGGCGGCGCTCCGGGCCCGGCGGTGTGGGTGTCTGGGCGTGAACAGTCGCCGCTCCGAAAACGGACAGGCCGACCAGGGCCCTCACCAGTGCCGTGCCAACCGCCGACCGTCGAATCCCGAACATGTGCTGGTTCTCCCGATGACCGTGTCTGTGGGCGCATAGGGCGCCTGAGCGCCCATTGAGCAAAATCGCTGCCGCCCGGCGGCGGCACCGGTGCCGTCCGCGCCACAAGGATAGACGTCCTGGGCGGTGCCGGGGTTCGGCCGGTCCGAGCCGATATACTACCGTTCGATGAACGACACCGACGTCCTGCGCCATTTTCGAGAGTCGGGCGCCCTGCTCGAAGGGCACTTCCGGCTGTCTTCGGGCCTCCACAGTGCCGGCTATCTCCAATGCGCGCTGGTGCTGCAGCACCCCGCCCGCGCCGAGGCGCTCGGCGCCGGGATCGCCGATGCCACCCGGGCCTGGGGCGCCAACGTCGTGCTGTCGCCGGCCCTCGGCGGCATCGTCATCGGGCAGGAAGTCGGCCGCGCGCTCGGCGTCCGCGCCATCTTCGCCGAGCGCACCGACGGCACGCTGGCCCTGCGCCGCGGGTTCGCGCTGTCGGAGGAGGACCGTGTGCTCGTCGTCGAAGACGTGCTCACGACCGGCGGCTCGACGCGCGAGACCATCGCGGTGGCCGAAGCCCTGGGCGCGACGGTCGTCGGCGCGGCCTCGATCATGGACCGCAGCGGCGGCAAACACGGCCTGGCCGTGCCCTTCGCCGGGCTGTGCCCGATGGACGTGCCGGCCTATGCCGAAGGCGTCTGTCCGCTGTGCCAGCAGGGCGTGCCCGTGACCAAGCCCGGCTCGCGCCGCTGACCTCGGGACAGCGCGATGCCCGCGCGCCTGCGCACGCTGCGGCTGGTCGTCGCCTACGACGGCGCCGACTTCGCCGGCTGGCAGCGACAGGCCGGGCAGCGCACCGTGCAAGGTGAACTCGAGGACGTGCTCGCCCGCATCGAAGGCGCGCCCGTGCACGTGGCCGGCGCCGGACGCACCGACGCCGGCGTGCATGCCGCGGCCCAGGTCGCCAGCATCACCCTCACCGCGGCCATCGCGCCCGAGCGGCTCGTTCGCGCCTGCAACGCCACGCCTGCCGGTGGACCTGCGCGTGGTCACCGTCGAGGAGATGCCCGAGCGTTTCCACGCCCGCATCAACGCGCGCGGCAAGACCTATCGCTACTTCGTGTGGCACGCGCCGGTGGGGCAGCCGCTCATGCGCCGCACCGCCTGGCACGTGCCGCAGCGCCTGTCGCTCGGCGCGATGCAGGAGGCGGCGGCGCTCTTCGTGGGCGAGCACGACTTCTCGGCGTTCCAGGCGCAGGGCAGCGACGTCAAGACCACGGTGCGCCGCATCTGGACCTCCACCGTGGAGCCCGCCGCGGTGCTGCCGCCGTGGTGCGCCTCGACCGACGACCGCGGCCGCCTGCTCGTCTTCGAAGTGGCCGGGTCGGGCTTTCTGCGCCATCAGGTCCGGGCGATGGCCGGCACCCTGGTGCTGGTGGGCAAAGGGCGGCTCTCGCAGGCCGAGGTCCGCCGGGCCCTGGCCGGGGGCAGCCGCGCCGCCACCGGCCCGACCGCGCCGGCCTGCGGACTGCACCTCTGGAAGGTGCACTATCCGGAGTAATATCTCTCTTTCCGTCCATGAGCCTCGACCAGCTGCGCGCGTGGATTCCTCCCGGCGGTCCCGAGGACGCGCTGCTCGGTCAGGTGCTGCCCGAGCGCATTCCTCGCCACGTCGCCATCATCATGGATGGCAATGGCCGCTGGGCTGCCCAGCGCCATCTGCCGCGCGTGGAGGGGCACCGGGCCGGCATCGACGCCGTGCGCGACACCGTCGAGACGTCGGCGCGGCTGGGCCTCGACGTCCTGACGCTCTACGCGTTCTCGGTCGAGAACTGGAAGCGCCCGAAGACCGAAGTCAGCGTGCTCATGAGCCTGCTGCGCCGGTATCTCAGGCTCGAACTCGACACCCTGCTCCAGAACAACATCCGCTTCACGGCGATCGGGCGGCCCAACGAGCTGCCCGAGGACGTCTATCACGAGCTGCTCCAGGCCGAAGCGAAGACCAGCCGCAACTCGGGCATGCGCTTCAACATCGCGCTCAACTACGGCGGCCGGGCCGAGATCGTCGACGCGGCGCGGCGGGCCATCGAAGCCGGCGTCTCGCCCTCGTCGCTCGACGAGGCGCGGTTCTCCGAGTTCCTCTACACCGCCGGCCAGCCCGATCCCGATCTGCTCATCCGCACCAGCGGCGAGATGCGCGTCAGCAACTTCCTGCTGTGGCAGATCGCCTACGCCGAGATCTGGGTGACCGACACCTTGTGGCCCGACTTCCGCTGTCAGCACCTGCTCGAAGCCGTGATCGCGTATCAGAAGCGCGATCGGCGCTACGGCGGCATCGCGTCGGTGCCGGTGGCTGCCGGCGCCAAGTAAGGCTTCCGCCGTCATGACACGTCTTGTGAGCGGCGTGGCGCTCGCCGCGTCGGCCTTTGCGCTGGTCTGGTTCCTGCCGTCGCCGTGGCTGCTCGCCGTGGCGCTGGTCGTGGCCGGTCTGGCGTTCTTCGAATACGCGACGCTGGCCCGCGCGGTGGAGGCGCCGCTGCCGTTTCTGCCGTCGCTGGCCGCGACGCTGGCGGCCTGCGCCGCGGTGGCCCTGCCGTGGGTGCACGTGCCGTCGCTCTTCGGCGTCATCACCGTGGCGCTGGCCGTGTCGCTCATGACCAGCGGACGACACGGCGCGCCGCTCGTGCACGGCGCCGCGGCCGGCATGCTGGCGCCGGTCTACATCGGCCTGCCCCTGGGCGCGCTGGTCGCGATTCATCAGATCGCGGGACGCGAGGGCGTGCTCACGCTGATTGCCACCGTGGCGGCGAGCGACACCTTCCAGTTCTACACGGGGCGCACGTTCGGGAAGCGTCCGCTGGCGCCGACCATCAGCCCGAAGAAGACCATCGAAGGCGCGATCGGCGGCCTGGTGCTGGCGCCGCTGGCGCTGGTCGCGCTCGCCACCTGGTCGCTGCCGCACCTGCATCCCGTCGCGGTGTGGGTGGCCGGCCTCGGCATCGTCATGGCGGGCATCGCCGGTGACCTCTTCGAGTCGTCGTTCAAGCGGGCGGCGGGCCTGAAAGACAGCGGCACGCTCATCCCCGGCCATGGCGGCGTGCTCGATCGCATCGACGCGCTGCTCTTCTGCGCGCCGCTCTTCTACCTGCTGCTGACGCTGGCATGATCCGCGTCGCGATTCTCGGCGCCACCGGCTCCATCGGCACGAGCGCGCTCTCGGTGGCCGAGGCGCATCCCGAGCGCGTCACCATCGTGGGCCTGGCGGCCGCGACCAGTGCCGAGGCCCTGGCGCCGGCGGTGCGCGCGGCATCGGCCGACCGCCGTGTCGATGGCCACCGACGACGCGCTGCGCGCGCCTGGCCGCGGCCACCGATCTGCCGCCGGCGCGCGGCGTCGGCGACGCCGGGCTCGTCATGGTCGCCACGCGGCCCGACGTCGACCTCGTGCTGTGCGCGTCGTCGGGCACGGCGGCGCTCGAGGCGGTGCTGGCCGCCATCGACGCCGGCAAGACCATCGCGCTCGCCAACAAGGAAGTGCTGGTGATGGCCGGCGGCCTGGTGATGGACCGCGCCCGCGCCAGGGGCGTCGCGATTCTGCCGGTCGACAGCGAACACAACGCCATCCATCAATGCCTGCACGGCCACCGGGCGCAGGACGTGAAGCGGCTCATCCTGACGGCGTCCGGCGGGCCGTTCCGCGGCCGCACCCGTGGCAGCCTCGCCGGCGTCACGCCGGCGGAGGCGCTGAAACATCCGACGTGGCAGATGGGGCCGAAGATCACCATCGATTCGGCCACCCTCATGAACAAGGGCCTCGAGGTGATCGAGGCGCACTGGCTCTTCGGCGTGTCGGCCGGCCAGATCGATGTCGTCGTGCATCCGCAGTCGATCGTCCACTCGCTGGTCGAGTTCACCGACGGCTCGATGCTGGGGCAACTGGGCACGACCGACATGCGGCTGCCGATTCAATACGCCTTCTCCTACCCGGAGCGCTGGCACACCCCGGTGCCGCCCCTCGACCTTGCCCGCGCCGGCACCCTGGAGTTCCATCCCCCGGCGTGGGACGAGTTCCCCTGCCTGGGCCTGGCCTTCCGGGCGCTCGAGGCCGACCGCAGCCTGCCGATCGTGCTGAATGCGGCCAACGAGGTGGCGGTGGCGTCTTTCCTGGCAGGGCAGCTCGGCTTCACCGCGATTCCCGACGTGATTGCCGCCACGATGGATGCGCACCGCGCCACCGCCGTGGATACGCTGCCGGCCGTGCGGGCCGTGGACGCCTGGGCCAAAGCCCATGCCCTCGACCTCGTCCGGGTAGAATCGGAACAGAGGTAGTGCTTCGATGTTGACGACGCCGCTCGCGTTCGCGTTCGTGCTGGGCGTACTCGTGTTCGTGCACGAGCTGGGCCATTTCCTGCTGGCCCGCTGGCACGGCGTGAAGGTGCACACCTTCTCGCTCGGCTTCGGTCCGAAGCTGCTGTCGTTCAAGAAGGGCGACACCGAGTACTGCCTGAGCCTGATTCCGCTCGGCGGCTACGTGAAGATGGCGGGGGAGAACCCCGACGACAACCCGCAGGGCGCCAGCGACGAGTTCATGTCGAAGAGCAAGTGGCAGCGCTTCCAGATCCTGCTGGCCGGACCGGCCATGAACATGATCCTGGCGGTGCTGGTGCTGGCCGTCGTGCTGATGCAGGGCGACCGCGTGCTGGCGTTCCTGAGCAAGCCGGCCGTCATCGGCGTGGTGCACGCGGATTCGCCGGCGGCCGCGGCCGGCCTCGCCCCCGGCGACGAGATCGTGAAGATCAACGGCCGCACGATCTCGACCTGGGAAGAGCTCGACATGGCGGTCTCGTCGAAGCCCGATCTCGACGTGGAGTTCGGCGTGCGCCGCGGCGGCGCCGAGCGCACCATCACGGTGCGGCCGGCCACCACCAAGGTGTCGCTGCCGGCCGGCAGCACCTTCGAGGTCGGCACCATCGGCGTGCTGCCCGACATCTATCCCGTCATCGATGCCGTCAACCCCGGCGATCCGGCCGAGAAGGCCGGCGTGCAGCGCGGCGACAAGGTCAAGCGCATCGAAGGCACGCGGATGGTCGAGTCGCGCAACGTCTCCGAGCTGCTGCGCACGCGCGGCGGCCAGCCGACGACCATCGTCGTCGAGCGCGGCGGCAGCGAGCTGACGCTCACGGTCACGCCCGAGCCGCGCGGCGACACCGCCGTCATCGGCGTCACCCTGGGCAACGAGACGATCTCCTACATGCCGGGGCCGGTCGAGGCGCTGGGGCTGAGCGTGCAGCGCAATGTGCAGACCGCCGGACTCATCCTGCGCACGCTGGGCGAGCTCTTCACGGGACAGGCCTCGCCCAAACAGCTGATGGGGCCGGTCGGGATCGCCACCCTCTCGGGGGAGTCGGCGCGCCGCGGCTGGGTCGAGCTCTTCGCGTTGATGGCGTCGATCAGCCTCAACCTGGGTCTGCTGAACCTGCTGCCGATTCCCGTGCTCGACGGCGGCCACATGGCCATCATGGGCATGGAGGCGATCGCGCGCCGCGACTTCTCGCTGGCGGTGAAAGAGAAGATGCTGTTTGCGGGCTTCGTGCTGATCATGGCCTTGATGGTGACGGTCATCTACAACGACCTCACGCGCGTGGCCTGGATCGAGCGCCTGATGCCCTGGCGCAATTAGGGCGGGTCCCGGGGCTCGGGAAGATCGCTCCCTGACGGTGACGTCGCGGGGGCGTTGACAGTCTAATCAGTAGAGAATAAACTCCTGATCAGGAGTCATCCCATGACGGCCGTTCCTCTACGGTATCCGGCCACACGCTACCAGGCCGACCTGCCGGTCGATCTCGGCACGATGGCCGCCCGCGAACGGTTGTCGGCGCCGGCGCTCAAGACGTTCTTCGCCATCATGGCGCGCTGGAAGGTACGCGACGAAGACGCCCGGGCGCTGCTTGGCGGCGTCACCAACGGCCCCTTCTACGAGATGAAGCGGCAGCCCGGCCGCGTGCTCGACGTCGATCGGCTGACCCGCGTGTCGTATCTCATCGGCATCTTCAAGGCGCTCAACATCCTGCACGGCGAGGCGCTGGCCGACCAGTGGGTGCACCTCGCCAACCGCCATCCGCTCTTTGCCGGCCAGACGCCGCTGTCGTTCATGATGCAGGGTGGCCTGCCGGCCATGCAGACCGTGCGCCGGCTGCTCGATGCGCGCCGCGCCGGCTAAGTGCTCGTCTTGCTCAAATACACGGGACGCGCCTTGCCTGGCGCCTCGGCCCGCCGTCACCTGTCTCTGACCGGTATGACGCCGCCGCTCGCGCTGGTCCGGCAGTACGACACCCACCGGCTGATCCCCTCGCGCTACGTGTCCGGGGGCGACAGCGTGCTGGCGGCGCTGGCCGAAGACGACGCCCACCTGCAGGCCATCTTCGAGCTCGACGCCGCGACCAACGATCGCCTGCTGGCCGAGCACTCGCGCCTGCCCGGCATCGGCCCCGAGGAACTGGTGTTCGGGGTGCCCAACGCGGCCGTGGTCAACGCCTCGTTCTGCCACGCGCACCCGCTCGGCGCCCGCTTCAGCGGCCCCGATCGCGGCGCCTGGTATGCGGCCTTCGAGGTGGAGACGGCGCAGGCCGAGGTGGCGTTCCACAAGACGGTGCAACTGGCCGAAATCGACCGCTTCGAAGATTCGATCACCTACGACGACTACCTCGCGGACTTCAGCGCCAGCTTCCACGACCTGCGCAAGGCCCGGGGCCCGCTGCGCGCGTGCCTCGACCCGGACAGCTACGTGCCGTCGCAGCAACTGGCCGAAGATCTGCTGACCGCCGGCTCGCTCGGCGTTGTCTATCCGAGCGTCCGCCACGACGGCGGCACTTGCGTGGCGTGCTTCCGACCGGCGCTGGTGGTGAACGTCCGCAAGGCGCGGACCTGGCGTTTCACGTGGAGCGGCACGCCGACGCCGAAGATCGCGCTCGAACGTCCGCGCGCGTGAGCGCCTACTGCCGGCGCAGGACCTTGCCGGATCTCGTGCCGGTGTGGGTGCCTTCGTCGAGCACCACCTGGCCGTTCACGAGCACCGTGTCGATGCCCTGCGGGTAACTGAACGGGTTCTCGAAGGTGGCGGTGTCGCGCACGGTGGCCGGATCGAAGATCACCAGGTCCGCCCACTTGCCGGCGGCAATGGTGCCACGGTCTGGCAGGTTCAGCATGCCCGCGGGCAACGACGTCATCTTGCGAATCGCCTCTTCCAGCGGGATGACCTTCTCGTCGCGGACGTACTTGCCGAGCACCCGCGGGAAGGTGCCGAAGTTACGCGGATGCGGCACGCCGGATCGCAGCGGCCCCTCGATCGAGAGCGCCGAGCCGTCCGACCCGATGCCCACCCACGGCTGGCGCAGCGCCAGCTTCACGTCGTCTTCCGCCATGATGAAGTAGACGCACGAGACGCTGCCGCGCGTCTCCACCAGCAGGTCGAAGACGAAGTCGAACGGGTCTTTGCCGGCGGCTTTGGCGGCGTCCGCCACCCGCATGCCCTCGTACTTGCGATTCGGCGACTGGTCGGTCGTGGCGACGCCCCGCGTGCGGCCGATCGACGCCAGCTGCACGTTGGCCCAGGTGCCGGCCGACTGGTAGCGGTTGTCCCACTCGGCGCTCGTGTCTTCCATGTCGCGGCGAACGCGCGTGCGCATGCGGCGGTCCGACAGGCGCTCGACCATCTTGTCGGCGCCGCCGTCCATCACCCACTGCGGCAAGGTCGCGGTGAGGCTGGTGCTGCTGGCGACGTAGGGATAGATGTCGGCGGTGAGTTTCACGCCGCGCGCGTGCGCGGCCTCGACCAGCTCGACCACTTCTTTCATCCGGCCGAAGTTGGCCTGGCCGGTGACCTTGATGTGGAAGACGTGCACCGGGATCTTCGCGCCCTCGCCGATGGCGATGGCTTCGCCGATGCCGTCACGCAGCTTCTTGCCGTCGTGCCGCAGGTGCGAGGCGTAGCGGCCGCCCAGCGCCGCGGCCGGCGTCGACAGCGCGATGAGCTCGTCGAGCGTCGCAAACGCGTTGGGCGGATAGATGAGGCCGGTCGAGACGCCGGCGGCGCCCTGCTGCATCGCGCGTCGTGACGACCTCCTGCATCCGCTTCAGCTCGTCGGCCGTCGGGGGTCGGTTGTCGTTGCCCACGACCAGCTCGCGCGCCGTGCCGAGCCCGACGTAGGAGATGAGGTTGACCGAGATGCCCTGCTTCTCGAGCAGCCCGAAGTAGCCGGCGAAGTCGGTCCATGGCTGGACGTTGGTGGCCGCCTGCTGCGGCGCAATCGATCCGGACTCGCCGATGACCTCGGTGGTCACGCCCTGGCGGATCTTGCTCTGGGCGTTGCCGTCGGTGACCAGCGGCATGTCCGAGTGGGAATGCGTGTCGATGAAGCCCGGCGCCACGACCCGGCCCTTCGCGTCGATGACGCGCGACGCGCGGCTGGCGGCGGCGGTCGCGCCGGCAGTGTCGAGCACCTCGGTGATGCGCCCGGCGGTGACGGCGATGGCGCCTTCGCGCGCGGCCGATCCGGTGCCGTCGATGATGCGGGCGTTGGTCACGAGCACATCGATGGCGGGCGGTGGCGGCGCCGGCTGGCTGCAGGCGGCGACCACACACAACGAGGCGAACGCGGTCGCCCGCGAGACGGCACGAATCGACACGGGCATGCGAAGGCTCCTTCGACCGACGGACTACTGGAAATGCGCGCGGATGGCGTCCACGAGAGCGGGAATCGAGGGCAGCGCCGGCACGATCGCGGGCTCCACGCCCAGCCGGCGCACGGCGTCGGTGGCGGCCGGCCCGACGGTGGCGACTGTCGTGTGCGCCAGCAGATCGGCCACCTGCTCCTCGCCGTAGAGCGTCGCGAACGAGCGCACCGCGGCGGCGCTCGTGAACGTCACGACGTCGACGCGGCGCTGCAGGAGCTGGCCGTAGACGTCGAGCTCGGGGTTGTCGTCCACCGCCAGCGTGCGGAACGACGGCGCCTGGGTGACGTCGGCGCCGGCGGCGGCGAGCGCCTCGCCCAGCGTGTCACGTCCGCCGACCGACGACGGCACCAGCACGCGCGCGCCGGCGATGGCGGCCCGGCCGCCGAGGGCGTCGACGATGCTGTCGACGGCCTGCCCTTCGAGCGCGAGATCGACGCGGATGCCGAAGCGCGCCAGCCGTTCGGTCGTGCCGACGCCCACCGCGCACAGGCGCGGACCGGCCAGCGCCCGGGCGTCGCGCCCGCGCTCCATCAGGCGATGGAGGAACGCTTCCACCCCGTTCACGGTCGTGAAGAGCACCCAGGTGAAGCTGGCAACGGCGTCGGCCGCGGCATCGAGCGCCTCGAACGACTCGAGCGGCGCCACGCGCAGCACCGGGGCTTCGATGGCCTCGGCGCCGGCGTCCTCGAGCAGCTCGACCAGCTCGGCCGCCTGATGGCGCGACCGGGTGACGAGCACGCGGCGGCCGAAGAGCGGCCGCTGGTCGAACCAGCGCATGTGTTCGCGCAGGCCCACCACCTTGCCGACGACCAGCGTCGCCGAGCCGTCGATGCCGGCCTCGAGCCGGGCGGCGACGTCGCCAAGGGTGCCGGCCAGCGTGGTCTGGCTGGCGAGCGACCCGCGCAGGATGAGGGCGGCGCGGTCGTCGTCGGCGCGGCCATGGTCCATCAGTCCGCGGACGATGCTCAGCAGCTCGTCGCGTCCGCCATGCGAGGCGATCGTGCCGTCGAGCTTCGCGAGGTTGGTGTAGTTGATCTTGAGGCGCCCACCATTGCTGGCCTCGTGGCCGCGGACGATGGTGAGCGTGTCGCCAGCGCCGGGGTAGGTGAGCGGAATCCCCGCATAGGCCGCCATCGCCAGCGACACCGGCACGCCGGGCACGACCTCGAACGGGATGCCCTGCGCGTGGAGGAACAGCGCCTCTTCGCCGCCGCGGTCGAAGAGGAACGGATCGCCGAGCTTCAGGCGCGCCACCACCTTGCCTTCGCGAGCCTTCTCCGCGAGCAGATAGCTGATGGCGTCCTGGTCGGTGGCTTCACGAGCCGGCCGGCCGACGTCGATGCGCTCGGCGCGCGGCGGCGCCAGATCGAGCACCCGCGGATGCACGGTGCGGTCGTAGATGACGACGTCTGCGGCGTCGAGGCACCGCTGCCCGCGCGTCGTGAGCAGTCCCGGCGCGCCGGGGCCGGTGCCGATGAGGTAAACCAGGCTGCGCATCAGGCGCACATCTTACTAGCGGCTGGCGGCTAGCGGCTAGCGGCTCGTGTTCAAGTCGTAACGCATGATCGCCGCGTGCGGCCCGCCCTTATCACGCTCGAGGTCGTAGACATCGCCCGGAAGCGGCCCGCGTTCGGCCAGCACCGCGCCGAGCGAGGCCAGATCGTCGCCATCGAGCGCAAGCGTGGCCGCGCGGGTGGCGTCCGCCAGATGCGCGGCGCTTCGGGCGCCGACGATGACAGCGGCGACCTGGGGCTGCGCGAGCACCCACGCGACGGCGACGGTGCCGATGCCCACGCCGTGTTTCGTGCCCACGCGGGCGACCACCGCGAGCAGCCGCTGAAAGCGATCCCAGCCGCCGAACTCGTCGATGATGAGCCGGTACTTCACGAGTGAGCGGTTGGCCAGGGTGGCCGGGGCCGCCGCACCCAGGTAGCGTTCCGAGAAGAAGCCGCCGGCGAGCGCGCCATAACAGAGCAGGCCGATGCCGTGACGCGCTGACAGGCGCGTCATCGCGCCGGCCGGACGCTGGTCGAGCAGCGAGTACTGCACCTGATGTGACACCACCGGAACGCTGGCGTCGACGATCGCCTCGACGGCGGCGCTGTTGCAGTTGGTCAGGCCGATGTGGCGGATGTCGCCGGCGCGCTGGCGCGCGTGGAGCCAGGCGGCGGTGTCGAGCATGCCGGGGCGATCGTAGTCCCACCAGTGGAACTGCACGAGGTCGAGCACGGGCACGCCGAGGCGGGTGCGGGAGCGATCGACAGCACGCGCGACGTCACGCGGGGCGAGCGCGCCGAGGGCTGCGAGGTCGGGCACGTACTTGGTGTGGATCTGCAGATCGGAGGCGCCGCCTCTGGCGCGCACGAAGTCGCCGATGAGCGCCTCGACGCCGGTGTAGATGTCGGCGCAGTCGAAGCTGGTCACGCCCGCGGCGACGAAGGTGGCCATGTCGTCCACGGCGGCCGCGCGATCGACCTCGCCATGCCCGCCGGCCAGTTGCCAGCCGCCCTTGATGAGGCGCGGGATCGAGTAGCCCGGGGCCAGGTCGACCCGAGGGATGGGCAGTGTCACGGGCGGGACAGCGGCACGACGGTGGTGGCGGCGTGGCTGAAGGTCCGCCGGCCCAGCCGCGTGATGCGGAAGCGGGCGCCGCAGTGTGGATCCGGGCACGCGATCTCGGCGTCGGTCGTCATCCAGTCGTGAGGATCGGTCGGGCGCTGCTTGGCCGGCAGCAGCGGCAGGATCGCCGCCAGCGCATACTGCGAGAACGTCTGACCGGCGCCCATGACGAGGAGTTCGCCGCGCACCTCGAAGGCCTCGCCGGCCATGTGCTGACAGACCATCGGCCGTTCAGTGGCGATGACTTCCACGCGCAGGTCGTACAGCTCGAAGGTGTCGTGTGGTTCGGAGTCCACGGCCCACTATACCCGCGCGGTGACCGACGCCGGGCGCGACGAAGGCGCAGCGACGCGCGGGCGCCTACGAGGCCGGCGCGAAGTAGCCGCGTTTGGTGCGCGCGGTCGTGCCCTGGCGCCCCACCTGCACGGTGAGCCGCCGCCAGGCGCCGTCGCGCTTGGGATTGGTGGAGGCGTAGCCGAGCACGTACTGGCTGGCGAGCTCGTTGGCGATCTCGCCGTAGATGCCGCCGAGATCCTCGGCGCGCTGCGGGAAGAAGACGCGCCCGCCGGTTTCCTGCGCCAGCTGGCGCAGCACGAACTCGGCTTCGCGGAAGCCTTTCGCCAACGCCGACTCGCGCGACTGCAGGCCGATGGCGTAGATCGTCGTCGCCGAGCGCTTGGCCAGATCGAGCACCTCTTCGAAGGTGACGAGGCTCGACGTGTCTTCGCCATCCGAGAGCAGCACCACGGCGCGGCGCCGGACCTCGTCGTCCGACTTCGCCTGCACCTTCACCAGTTCCTTGAGCGAGATGTAGAGCGCGTTGTACATCGAGGTCGAGCCGCCGGCGGTGGTGCCGCGGATCGCGGTTTCGAGCGCCGCCGCGTCCGAGGTGAAGTTCTGCAGGATCTCGACGCGGGTGTCGAAGTCGACCACCTGCGCCAGGTCCTGCGCGCGCAGCTTCCGTGCAAAGCCCACCGCCGCTTCCTGCGCCGTGCCCAGGCGCTGCTCCATGCTGGCACTGGTATCGATGAGCAGTGAGAGCGCGATCGGCAGCGTGGTGCGGTTGAAATAGGTGATGTCCTGCCGGGCGCCGTCTTCGAAGATCGCGAAGTCCTTCGAGTCGAGGTCGGTCAGGTAGTGCTGCTTCTGATCGGTGACCGTGACGTTCAGCGAGACCATCTCGACGGCGGCCCTGAAGACCTGGTCGGCCGGCCGGCGCACCTGCGGCGGCTGTGCCGAGACCGACACCAGCGTCAGCGCCACGGCCACCGCCGCCGCCCCCGTGACGATCGACAACGACGGACGAGTCATTTCGGCTGCCCTCTCGCCGCCCCGCCGTAGGCCGTGAACGCCGCTGACGCGGCCGTCACCTCGAACGTCTCGGGCGGAATCAGGGTCTGCGGGCGCGCGTAGACCACTCGGAACTGGTGCGTCAGCACGCGGGCGAGATTCGTCATCGCCGGCGTGAAGGCCATGCTGGCAAGGACGTCGCGGCGCACGCCGCCGGTGATGCGCACCCCGCGGTCGAGCAGGAGGTCGCGCTGTCGCGCGGTGTCGTTGAGTGACTGGCGGCCCGGCAGCGACAGCATCACCACGTGCAGCGCGGCGCCCGAGGCCTGCAGGCGCTCGGCGACGCGCAGATGGTGCAGCGTGCTCATCTCGGGCGCGCCGACGCTCAGCACCACGATGGCGGCGCGTTCGCCCTCGCGGCGGCCAAGGCCGGTGGCCGTCTCGAACACGCCTTCGAGCAGCGTGGCGCCTGACAGCGGCCGCGAGAACACACGACCGATGCCGGCGGCGAGCGTGGCGGGGTTGGTCGTGTAGTCGGTCAGCAGGGTGGGCCGCTCACCGAAACCGATGATCGAGACCGGGCCGGTGTCGCCCAGGGCGTTCACGAAGGCGGTCAGCGCGGCGCGGATGTCGGCGATGGCGCCTTCGGCGGCCGCGCTCGTATCCACGAGCACGGCAATCGGCATCGGCCCGGTGGCCGGCGTCACACGCAGCACCTCGCGCGTCACCTTGTCTTCACGGATGACGATGTCGCGGGCGGTGAGGTCGTCTTTCGGAGCGCCGGTGGCGCGGTCCACGACCGAGACATAGGCCACCCGTTCGCGCGCCTGCGCGCCGAGGCTCACGCCGCCGGCGAGCGACATCGCCAAGCTGACCACGACGAGGTGGAGCGATCGGTGGACCATCGGCACGTGGGGAACCGGAGGGGCGCGTCCGGGCCGTCGCGGCCAGTATAGTCCCGCCTGCGCAGGCGCTGGGGTCAGACCCCATTCGGGGCCGGGCCAGACTTCTACCGCCTATGTCTGGTCCAGGCCAGAATGGGGTCTGACCCCACTGCACCCACTACACTAGGCTGCGTGGCGGCAGGTTTCGACGCGCGCACGCTCAAGACCCTCGGTCAGTTGAGCACCATCGGCCTCGCGTTCGTGTTCGCGCTGGTGCTGGGCTTCGGCGCCGGCGTGTGGCTCGACCGGCGGCTGGGCACTTCGCCGTGGCTGTCGCTCCTCGGCTTCGCGATGGGCCTCGCCGCGGGCATCCTGAACGTGGTGCGGACGATGCGGTCGGTCGCCGCCGCCGAGCGCACCCCCCCGGCCGAGCCTCCGGCACCGCGATGACCGCGCCAGGCCGCGACCCGACGCTGTCGCGCCTCGAACGCGACTCGCTGGTCGTGGCAGGAGTGATGGCGCTGACCGCGGCGCTTCTCTGGCCGCACCAACCGCAGCGCGCGCTGGGCGTGATTGGCGGAATTGCACTGATTTCGGTCAGCTACCGCGGTATCCGGGCCGGTGTGGACGGGCTCGTTCGCGGGCCCGCCCCCCTGGCCGACGCCACCGCGACGCCACCGGCCACGCCCCGCCCGGCCCGCGCCGGGTTCGTGAAGTTTTTCACAAGGCATGCTATACTCGCGGTTGGCGCTTACGTTATGATGGCGCGTTTCGAGTTCGATCCGATGGCGATGCTGGCCGGAGTCACCGCGCCTGCCGTCGCTGCCACCGTCGAAATCGTGCGAACAGTTCGGGCTCGCCACGGCGGGCCACATTCAAGGTCTTCGTAGGAGGCGTGTGTTGAGTACTCGGTCAATCCTGTCTGCGTTCGTGATGCTGCTGGTCGCGGGCCTCGTGTCCCCGGTCTACGCCCAGGGCGCTGACGCCGCGAATTCAGGGCTGGTGCAGTGGTCGATCATCACGGCCGGTTTCGCCCTCGCCATCGCGGCGCTGGGTGGAGCTCTTGGCCAGGGTCGGGCGGTCGCGTCGGCCACCGAGGCGATCGCGCGCAATCCCGGCGCCGCGGGCGAAATTCGTGGCGCGCTGATTCTCGGTCTCGTGCTGATTGAGTCGCTCGTCATCTACGTGCTGCTCATCTCGCTGATTCTGTTCTTCCTCAAGCCGTTCGGCGGGTAAGCCCACCGGCAGACGTTTCGAGACAGGGGCAGGTCACTCGCGTGACTTGCCCCTTTTCGTCTGTACGGCCCGGCACATCGGGTGCCGCGCCGACGGGGGGCCACATGAGTCAGAGCCGGTTCGGCGTGCTCGATCTGCTGCTCGTGCTGGTGGTGGTGGCCTGGGGCGCCAACCTCTCGGTGATCAAGGTCGCGGTGGGCGAGTTCCCCGTGCACGCCTTCAACGCCCTGCGGATGGTCACTGCCGGCGCCGCCTTCGCGCTCTTGCTGGGGCGGATGCGCCCCGACGAGCGCCGCATCGCCCCGGCCGACCGCCGGCGCGTGGTCGTCCTCGGCCTCGTCGGCGGCACTTTCTACCAGGTGCTGTTCGTCTCGGGCGTGCCGATGACGAGCGTGGCCAACACCGGCCTCATCTTCGGCCTGACGCCGGTGGTGGTGTCGATCTTCTCGTCGGTGGTGGGCCACGAGGAACTGCCGTGGACACGCTGGGCGGGGGGCCTGCTCTCGGTGGTCGGCCTCTACTTCGTGGTGGGCGCCGGGGCCGCGGTGACGCGGGCCTCGCTGACCGGCGACGCCCTGGTCTTCGTCGCCATGCTGTTCTGGTCCACGTATTCCGTGGCCTCGCGGCCGCTGCTGGGCCGCTATTCGCCGACCATGCTCACGGCCTGGGCGTCCATCATCGCGGTGCCGCTCTATGTGGCGTTTGCGGTGCCGTCGCTGGCGGCCACCCGCTGGGACGACGTGTCGTGGTTGGGCTGGACGCTGATGCTCTGGTCGTCCACCTTCTGCCTCGTCATCGCCTACGTCGTCTGGTACACCGGCGTGCAGCGCCTCGGCGCCACCCGGACGTCGGCCTACAGCAACCTCACGCCGATTGCCGCCATGGCCGTGGCCTGGCTGTGGCTGGGCGAGACCGTGACCCTCGGGCAGGGAGTGGGCGCCGCCGCCATCCTCGGGGGTGTGTTCCTGACCCGACTGTCGCCGGTGGTCCTGAAGCCTCTGCACCCCCGCTAGCCGCCTGCGGTTCTCACCGCAGAGCTGGCTCCGTGCCAGTCCGTTCGCGGCCGAAGTCACGCGTGCAGAACCGTGCATCTGAAGGTCGCGTGATGTCACCCGGCGTCACCAATATGTTGCCTTTCGTCCCCGCCTCGCGTAATCTGCGTCGCTACTAGGGCATCCGGCCCCTCGGGCCGGGGTGTCCGTTTCGTGGTTCTTCTTGTTCGTCGTTGGGGTCATCGCCCCCGCCTGTGCGGCGGCGCCGACCGTTGAGGATCGGAGAGCACGACTGGGCGACGGCTGACTCCCGTCTTCCACGCCAGGGCTCGGGTACGTCGCTCACGCGCCGTACCCGACGTCCCTGCCACTCCACTCTTCATTGTCAGACCCGATCCCGTGCACCTCGCGCGATCGGTTTGTTCGTTGTCGTTGACCGTTGATAAAGGTCACGTGACCGGCCTGCCCACAGGCCGCCCCCACGGGCCATGGAGGATACGAATGAAGCGATGGTTTATCGGGCTGCTCGCCGTGGCGCTCGCCGCGGTGACCGCCTCGAGCGCGTTGGCTCAGGGCGGCGGCGCAAGCAGCACGGGTACGATTCAGGGACGCGTCACCGACGCGCAGGGCGCAGTGCTGCCCGGCGTGACCGTGACGGCCACCAGCCCCGCCGCGCTCGGCGCGCAGACGGCGGTGACGTCGGAGACGGGCAACTACCGCTTCCCCGCGCTGCCTCCGGGCACGTGGACGGTGACCTACGAACTGGCCGGCTTCAACACCGTGCGGCGCGAAGGCATCTCAGCTCTCGCTCGGCTTCACGGCCAACCTCAACATCGAGCTGGCGCTCGCGACCCTGCAGGAGACGGTCACCGTCACCGGTGAATCGCCCGTCATCGACACCTCGGCGACGCGCATCCAGCAGAACTTCAAGACCGAGCAGCTGCATGTCGATCCCGAACGGCCGCGACATGTGGTCGCTGCTGGCCGTGACGCCCTCGGTGCAGATGACGCGCATCGACGTCGGCGGCAATCGCGCCGGCACCCAGACCGGCTACTCGGCCTACGGCATGACCGGTCAGGTGCGCGTGCTCATCGAAGGCATCAACACCACCGAAGGCACCGGCGGCGCCGGCTTCTACTTCGACTACTCGTCGCTCGAAGAAGTGTTCCTCGGCACCACCGGCCAGACGGCCGAGATGCCGAGCCCGGGCGTGCAGAGCCAGTTCATCGCCAAGTCGGGCGGCAACCAGTTCTCCGGCGAGGGCTACCTCGACTGGTACAACAACTCGCTCCAGGCCTCGAACCTGCCCGACAACTACATCACCCCGGTCGCCAGCGGTGGCTTCGGCTTCCGCGAAGGCTCGAACGAAATCGACAAGTACTACGACACGGCCCTGAACATCGGCGGCCCGATCAAGCAGGACAAGGTGTGGTGGTTCGGCACCTACCGCACGCAGAAGAACGCCGTGGCGCAGCCGCTCTTCCAGTTCGACAAGACCTTCGACACCAAGCTGTGGAACGCCGTCGGCAAGGTGACCTACCAGGCCACCCAGAACAACAAGTTCATCGGCTACTACCAGTGGGGCCAGAAGTCGCAGCCCAACCGCCTGACCAACGCCGGCTACACCTACGCCACCGAAGGCAGCACCAACCTGCAGAACTCCGGCAGCTGGGTCTACAAAGGTGAGTGGAACGGCACCGTCAGCGACAAGCTCTACCTCGAAGCCCGCTTCGGCGACTTCGGCTACTACTTCCCGCTGCTGACCAACGGCACCGACGACTTCTGGATCCGCGATACCGGCGCCCTCACGGCCTTCGGTTCCGAGCAGCGCTGGCAGCTCGATCGCGACCGCAAGCAGTTCAACCTCGCCAGCACCTACTTCGTCGACACCGCCAGCCTCGGCACGCACACCTTCAAGGCCGGCCTCGAAGTGCTGCGCGAAAAGGGCTGGGAAGGCTACGAACAGCGCTGGGGCGGCAACCGCGAGCTCATCTTCGCCAACGGCGTGAGCAGCTCGGTGTCGTTCGGCTTCCCCTCGGCCTCGGGCGCGGTGGGCAGCCTCGACGCCCACGACAGCCTGCAGTCGATCGCCGCGCTCAACGTGCTCGGCGTGTTCGTGAACGACACGTGGAACCTCGGCAAGCTCACGGCCAACCTGGGCGTGCGCTTCGACAGCTACAAGGGCTGGCTGCCCGAGCAGGAGCCAGCTCGGCGGCACCAACGGCCCGGAGCACGCTGGCGGCGCAGAGCTTCGCGGAGGTCGACCAGTACACCTGGAACTCCTTCGCGCCGCGCGTCGGCCTCATCTACGACTTCTCGGGTGAGGGCCGCTCGGTGCTCAAGGCCAACTACGGCCTGTTCTGGCACAACCCCGGCGTCACGCTTGGCAGCGATGCCAACCCGAACATCGCCGACAAGTTCGTGACCTACAACTGGAACGACGCCAACGGCAACCGCCGCTACGACGCTGGCGAACAGTGGGAGCGGAGACGGCCCGCCAGATTTCGGGCGCGATCACGCTCAACCCCGACATCAAGCAGCCGCTGACGCACGAGTTCGGGCTGTTCTTCGAGCAGCAGATCACCGACACGCTCGGTGCGCGCGTGGGCTACGTCTACAAGACCGAAGACGACCTCACGGGCATCACCTACCCCGGGCGTCCGCTGAGCGCCTACAGCGTGCCGTTCAACTTCGTCGACCGCGGGCCCGACAACGTGCTCGGCAACGGCGACGACCAGAACATCACGCTGCTCGGCATTCCCACCGCCAACATCGGGAACTTCCCGGTGAACCAGGTCATCAGCAACGTCGATGGCCGCCAGTCGAAGTACAGCACGTTCGAGGCGCAGCTCACCAAGCGCTTCAGCAGCCGCTGGTCGGGTCAGCTCGGCGGCGGCTACACGATGCAGAACGACTTCCCGGAGACGGTCGCCAACAGCTTCCCGCGCACCGCCAACCTGCCCGGGCTCGAGGACCGCACCTTCTGGAACCTCAAGGCCACGGCCAGCTACGACGGCCCGTGGGGCATCCGCATCTCGCCGGTGGTGCGTCACCAGTCGGGCACCAACTTCGCCCGCACCATCGCCGTGCCCGCCAACGGCGGCCTGCCGGCGAGCGCCGGAATCACGTTCCCGGCCTCGCACGATCTACGCCGAGTCGGCTGATTCGCGTCGCGAGCCGAACATCTGGGTGTTCGACACGCGCTTCGAGCGCACCTTCACCCTCACGGGCCGCGTCCGCTTCCGCGGCTTCGTGGACTTCTTCAACATCAGCAACAGCTACTCGGCCGAGACGATCAACCGCTCGACGGGCGCTGCGTTCCTGCGGCCGACCGCCATCCTCGCGCCCTTCACGACGCGCGTGGGCTTCCGGCTGCTCTGGTAATCGCGGGTTGAGGCGGGGAGGGACCCTCCGTCCCCTCCCAGCCCCGGCCCCCACGGTTGGACTCCTGTGGGGGAGTCTCTTGAGGCGGAAGGCCCGCCGCGCTAGCGGGCCTTCCGCCTCTTTTTGGTCGGGGCGCCTCTTGCCCGACCGTCGTGAACATCGGCCGAGTCGCGGTGGCCGCCGGTGGCCAGATGCGTTTGATGGGATACTGCCGCGGCATGCGCCTGGCGACGCGCGCCTCAACTCTCGTCTTCGTCGCCGCGGCCGCAGTGCTGGGCGCCTGGTGGTTCCGTTCGAGCGCCGAGGCGTGGCACCCGATTCCACGTGCCAATCTGCTGGTGGTGACGGTGGACACGCTGCGGGCCGACCGCCTCACCGACGGCGTGATGCCGCAGCTCGCCGCGTTCGCGCGGCGAAGCCACGTGTTCCAGACCGCCTACGCGCACGCCCCCCTCACGCTCCCGTCGCACGCCTCGCTGTTCACGGGATTACTGCCGCCGGCGCATGGCGTACGGGGAAACGGCGGCTTCCGCCTGGCAGATGCCCAGGTGACCCTGGCGGAGCGCCTCAAGCTGGCGGGCTACCAGACGGGCGCCTTCGTCGGCGCGTTCGTGCTCGACCCGCGGTTCGGTCTGGCGCAGGGCTTCGACACCTATCGCGCGGTCGATGACGGGCGGGCCTTTGCCGCTGACTTCGCCTTCTCGGAGCGGCGCGCCGATGCGGTCCTCCGTGATGCCGACGCCTGGCTGCAACCGGCCATTGCGGCGGGTCAGCCGTGGCACGCCTGGATCCACCTGTTCGATCCGCATGCGCCGTACGACGCGCCGGGCGGGCCGGCGGGCTCGTACGATGACGAAGTCCGTTACGTCGATACGCAGCTTGGTCCCTTCCTCGCGCGGCTCCAGGCCAGTGGCGCTCTCGAGCGCACGGTGGTGGTCGTCACCGCGGATCACGGCGAGAGCCTGGGTGCCCACGGCGAATCCACGCACGGCCTCTTCGTCTACGACGCGACGGTCCGCGTGCCGCTCGTGATTGCGGGCCCGGGGATCGGCGCCGCCACCGTGACCGGGCCCGTCGGGCACATTGACCTGGTGCCGACCGTGCTCGACACGCTGGGCCTGCCGGCGGATCCGGCCCTCCCAGGCCGCTCGCTGCGGGCCGGCGATCGCGGGGGCCGTCCGGTCTACGTCGAAGCGATGGAGGGCTGGCTGTCGGCCGGTGCCGCCCCCGCGCGCGGCATCGTCGACGGCGGTACCAAGTTCATCAGCGTGCCTGAGACCGAGCTGTACGACCTGGCCGCCGATCCCAACGAGCTCCGGAACATCCACGCGACGGGTGACCCACGGGCGCGATTGCTCGCCGCGGTGTTGACCCGCCTGGGCGAATCCGGCGACTTCTCGCCGGCCCCGTCGCGCGATCCCGCCGCCGATGCCCGCCTGCGGTCGCTCGGCTACGCTGCCGGGGCCGCCCGTCCTCCGAACCGCGCGTTCGGCGTGCCGACGATCCCAAACGCGTGCGTGCCCTGCATGAACGTTTCCTGGCGATCCTCGGGCGTGGCACCCCCGATCCCGATGGCGCACTGGCGATCCTGCGCGAACGGCCGGCCTTCGAAGCCGCAAGGCTGGCGGCTGCCTCGTGGTTCATGGAGGCGGGGCGGGGCCCCGATGCCGTGCGTGTCCTGGAAGAGGCCGCGTCTGCACCTGGAGCCAGTGCCCCGCTGGTCGAACGACTCGGCGCGGCGTGGCTCGCCTCCGGGGATCCGCGGCGGGCCGCCGAGGTCCTCCTGCCGGTGACTGGCGTGGGTGCGTCGGCCGATGCCTGGAACACACTGGGTATCGCCCACGCGCAGATGGGCGATCGAGCCGCGGCACGTCGAGCCCTCGACACGGCCATCGCGCTGGCGCCGGCGGCGGCGCGCTTCCGCCTCAACCGGGCCATCGTGCACATCGAGGACGGCGACCGCACCGCGGCGCTCGCCGATGCTGCCGAGGTCGTGGCGCGTGCGCCGGACCTCGCCGAGGGGTGGCGGCTGCGTGCCACGCTGCACTACGAGTCCGGGCAGCGTGACGCCGCGATTGCGGACTGGCAGCAGACCGTGCGCCTGGCGCCCGGCGATGCCGACTCCCTCTTCAATCTCGCTGTCGCCCTGGCCGCAGCCGGCAGGCCGGCGGACGCGGGTGAGGCTGCCGACCGCTATCTGGCCCTGCCCGCTCGACCAGGCGGTGCCGCCGACGCGGCAAGGATGCGCGCCCTGCGCGCGGCTCGCTGAATTCCCGCCTGCGTACACGACAAGGGGCCGGAAACATCCCCGGCCCCTCGCCGCCTTCGGTGCGTTGTCGCTGCCCTCGGTTTAGAAGTCGAACCGGAAGCCGAGCTGGAAGGTGCGCGGATCCAGCGTCGCGATGATGCGGTCGTACTGCGTTCCGTTCAGCAGGTTGAAGTTGCTGACCGCGTTCGAGTTCAGGGCGTTGAAGAGGTCGGCCATCACGCTGAAGCGGTACTTGCCGCCGAACGTGATGCCCTTGTCGACCCGGAGGTCGAGGATCGACACGATGTCGGAGCGGTTGTTCTTGATGTCTTCGGCGAAGAAGGTCTGGGTGCCGGCGTTCGGCAGAGCCACGCGGAGCAGGCGCGAGTAGGCCCAGCCGCTCTGGCTGCGAAGGTTCACAGCCAGTCCCACCTGGTAGGGGAAGACGTAGCGGCCGAGCAGGCGGGCCTGCCAGTTCGTGCTCTCCTGCCGGTTCGAGACCTCAGGATTCACGTTCTGGAAGTAGTTGATGCCCAGCGGATCGGAGTTGAGCGGGCTGGTGCTGTTGGTGTTCTGCCGCAGTTCATCGCGCCACTGGTAGTCGAAGCTGCTCTGGATGAACAGCCCACGCTGGAAGCGCTTGTTGAAGGCGAACTGCAGGGTGTCGTAGTTGTAGTCGCCGCCGCCCACCGAATCCGGGATGTTGGCCACGACGTTGCGGACCACGCCGCGCAGGCTGTCCGGGATGTCGAACAGCGTGAGGGTGAGCGGCCGCGTGACGCCGTTGACGAAATCCTGCTCGTTGAGCGTGACCGTGCGCGGCACCGTGAACTGTCCTTCGCGCTCCACGTTGTAGGTGGCGAAGTCGTCGCGCGTCATCTTCCGCACGTAGGCGGCCCGGAACGACGACTCGCCCCAGAACTGCCGTTCGTACGACACGCTGACCTCGTCCGCGTAGGGCGTGCGCAAGTCGGGGTCGAGCGTGGTGCTGGTGCCACCGGCCGAGGCGACCAGCGCACCGAGTTCCTGCGGGCCGTCGTAAAGGCGGTTGCCGTTCAGGTCGTTGAAGCGGTAATCGCGCGTGTTGGTTCCGCCGGGGTTCACGTTCGAAAACCGGTCGGCGAAGTTGTAGTAGTAGCGGCCATAGAACGCCTTGATGACCGACTTGCCATCGGCGACGGGCGTGTAGCTCACGCCGACGCGCGGCACGAACTTGGTCGAGGTGAGCAGGGTCTTGCCCGAGACCGTCGTCGGCGGGAAGACGTTGGCCAGCACCGGATTGCGCACCGAGTCCTTGTAGTAGGGCTCCTGGCGGTCCAGGCGCACGCCGAGGGTGAGCGTGAGGTTGCGATTCACGCTCCAGCGGTCCTGGAGGTAGCCCGAGAAGCGCTTCGTCCGATCGTCAGCACCGGTCCAGCCGCTGCCGAAGTCGCCGAAGTCGCCGAGGTCGGTCAGGCGGACCTGGTCGATCGCGCCGTTCAGGTCGCGGTAGAAAACCGGCCCGGCCGAGCCGTTGTTGGCGAACTTCGACTGGTCGTCCTGCCATTCGAAGCCCACCTTGAAGTCGTGCGAACCGGCGGCCTCCGGCAGGAAGTAGGTGAAGTTGGCGGTGACCTGCGGTTTGTTGCGATCGAACGTGAACGGCCCGCCGGCGCTGCCGGAGGTCCAGCCGGCGCCCGACTGGACGCCAGTGCCGGTGTCTTCACGCGGCGGGTTCGACGCGAAGGGCACCGCCGGCTCCATCGGCCAGCCGAAGCCGAAGAGGCCGACCTTCACGTCGCTGAACAGCCGGTTGGTCCAGACGCGCTGCCACTGGCCGTTGTACATCCACGAACGGCTGTCCTGCGCCAGGATGGAATCGGGCCCGGTCGTGTTCGACAGGCCGCGGCGCGGCTTGAACTTGCGCGCCCACTGGTAGTAGCCGATGACCGTGTCCTTCTCGGACGCCTTGAACGTCAGCTTCCCGGTGGCGTTGTCGAACACGCCGAGGTCGCTGAACTGCTCCGGCACGCCCGAGATGATCTTGTCGATCTTGAAGTGGTTGTAGGCGGCGAAGAACCACAACCGGTCACGCTTGACCGGGCCACCGATGTCGCTGTGGCCTTCCCAGAAGATCAGGTTCGGCTGGCCCGTGTAGCCGCGCCGCGCGGTGTCGTCGTCGATGTTGTCACCCACGAAACTGCCGCTCTGGTAGGTGAGGTTCTGCAGCGACTTGAAGGCGTTGCCGCCGCTCTTGATGGTCGAGAACACGGCCGAGCCAGGCGTCATCATCGAGACGTCGCCGCCGGCGGCGCTGACGGTCACTTCTTCGTGGGCGAAGAAGTCCTGGTAGATGCCGGCGCCGCCGGTGCCTTCGGTCGTGTCGACGCCGTCGGTGACGACGCGGTTCTGGTTACGGACGCCGAAGCTCTCGTAGCCGGTCTGCTGGCTCTTGTGGCTGCCGCCAACGTCGAAGCCGAGCATGCGCACGCCCGGCGCCTGGCCGAGGGTGGCCCAGATGTCGGTGGCGGATGGAATCGCCGCCAGTTTCTCGGAGCCGAACTCGGACCCGATCTTGGTCGAGGTGATGTCGACGACGGGCGACTCGGCGGTCACCGTCACCGTCTCCTGCAGCGTCGCCAGGGCCAGCTGCATGTCCACGTTGAGGGTCTGGCCCAGGGCGAGCACGATGTTCTCGCGCCGCGTCGTCTGGAAGCCGCTCAGCTCGAACGTCAGCGTGTAGCGGCCGGGTGGCAGGGAGGGGAAGCGATACCGGCCGTCGGTTTCCGACACTGTGGTCTGGGTGCCGATGAGCGCCGGCGACTGCGCCGTCACCGTGGCGCCAGGCAGGATCGCCTGTTGCGTATCGGTGACGATGCCGGTCAACCGGCCTTGATCGATCTGCGCAGTGGCGGATGAGGCCGAAGCGACGAGCATGAGGAGCGCCAGCACACGACGTGCAGTAGTCATTCGATCCATCCTCTGAGGTGGCGTTGACGAGCCTTCACGAGAGAATTCCACGAGGCGTACAAATACAAAAATTACAACCGGTGTAAACGAGAGACGGGATATTACACCTCCGAGCTTGGGGTCGCAACGGCGGATGGGGTGAATCGTCAGAATAATGACGGGCTGGCCAGGCCCGGCCCCAGGACTTGGGATAGCCTCTCTTCATGGACCGCGCCGTCACCTATAACTCGTACTTGAAGGTCGATGAGCTCCTCACCCTTCAGCACCCCCGGTCGGATGGCCCCGAACACGACGAGCTGCTCTTCATCGTCATCCATCAGGTCTACGAGCTCTGGTTCAAGGAAATCCTCCACGAACTCGATCACGTGCGCGCGCTGCTCGACGTGAACGACGCGCACCGTGCGCAGCACACGCTCAAGCGCGTGCTCACCATCCTGAAAGTGCTGGTGGCGCAACTCGACATCCTCGAGACGATGACGCCACTCGAGTTCCAGTCGTTCCGCCAGCGGCTCGAGCAGGCGAGCGGCTTCCAGTCGGATCAGTTCCGCCAGCTCGAGTTCGTGCTGGGCCGGCGGTCCACTCAGGCGCTCGACCGCTTTCCTGCCGGCAGCCGCGCCCGCGCGGCGCTGGTCATCCGGCTGCGCGAGCCGTCGATCTGGACCAGCTTCCTCGCCTACCTCGAACGTGAGGGCTATCCGGTGCCGGCCGAGGTGCTGTCGGCCGAGCCCACCGAGCCGATCGTGCCGTCCTCAGCGTTGCAGGACGTGCTGGTGCGCGTCTACAAGACCGACCCCAAGAACGCCTCGATCTGCGAACGGCTGGTCGATCTCGACGAGGGCGTGCAGGAATGGCGCTACCGGCACGTGAAGATGGTCGAGCGCACCATCGGCGTGCAGCCCGGCACCGGCGGCTCGTCCGGCGCCGCTTACCTGCGCAGCACCATCTCGCCGGCGTTTCCCGACCTGTGGGCCATCCGGTCGCAGCTCTAGGCTGAAACGGGTGATAATTGTGCCGGATTGCCCGCTACCTGCGGCCCTCCCTTCGCTTCGATGCACACCTGGATCGTTACTGGCGGCGCCGGATTCATCGGCAGCAACTTCGTGCGGCGGGCCCACGCAGTGGGTGCCGCGCGTCTGGTCGTCTTCGACGCGCTGACGTATGCCGGGCACCTGGAGAGCCTCGACGGACTCATCGAGGGCGACCGCGTGCGCTTCGTGAAGGGCGACATCGCCGAACGGGCCGACGTCCGGGCCGTGGTGCACGAGACCCAGCCGACAGCGATCGTGAACTTTGCGGCTGAAAGCCACGTCGATCGCTCGATCGACGGCCCCGGCGCGTTCGTGCGCACCAATATCTGCGGTACCTTCGAACTGCTCGAGGCGGCCCGCGCGTATCTGCAGGGTGCGACCGCAGCGGGGAAGGCGGCCTTCCGCTTCCTGCACGTCTCGACCGACGAGGTCTACGGATCGCTCGGGCCGGAGGGCGCCTTCACCGAGACCACGCCCTACGCGCCG
The DNA here is from genome assembly GCA_963779175.1 of uncultured Acidobacteriota bacterium. GTDB lineage: Bacteria > Acidobacteriota > Vicinamibacteria > Vicinamibacterales > UBA2999 > CADEFD01. Next base: position 249,304 of record CAVZXA010000009.1, on the reverse strand, counting down.
AACTCGCCGTATTCGGCCAGCAAGGCCTCGGCGGATCACCTGGTGCGCGCCTATCACGAGACCTACGGCTTGCCGACGCTGCTGACCAACTGCTCGAACAACTACGGGCCGTATCAGTTCCCCGAGAAGCTCGTGCCCCTGATGCTCATGAACGCGCTCGACGGCCAGCGGCTGCCGATTTACGGCGACGGCCAGAACCGCCGCGACTGGCTGCACGTCGCCGACCATTGCGACGCCATCCTGCGCGTGCTCGAGGCCGGCGTGCCCGGCGAGAAATACAATGTCGGCGGCAACGCCGAGCGCACCAACCTGCAGATGGTGGAGGCGCTCTGCGATGCGCTCGAACGCCAGGCGCCGGCAGCCGCCAATGCGAAACTGCAGGCCGCTGGGGTGACGCGCTATCACGACCTGAAGACGTTCGTGGCCGATCGTCCCGGGCACGACCGTCGCTACGCCATCGATGCCGCGAAGATCCGGCGCGAACTCGGCTTCCAACCCGCACGGACCTTCGAACAGGGCATCGACGAGACCGTCGCCTGGTATCTGGCCAATCGCGGCTGGTGCGCGGCGGTCACCCGCGAGACCTACGATCGCCAGCGGCTGGGCCTCGAGAAGACGGCCACGCGATGAAGGGCATCATCCTCGCGGGCGGGTCGGGCACGCGCCTGTATCCGGTGACGCTGGCGGTCTCGAAGCAGCTGGTCCCGATCTACGACAAGCCGATGATCTACCACCCGCTCACCACGCTGATGTGGGCGGGCATTCGCGACATCCTCGTCATCACCACGCCGGAAGATCAGTCGGCGTTCCAGCGGTTGCTGGCCGACGGCTCGCAGTGGGGCGTCGCGATCAGCTACGCCGTGCAGCCGAAGCCCGAAGGCCTGGCGCAGGCGTTTCTCATCGGCCGCGAGTTCATCGGCGGCGCGCCGGTGGCGCTGGCGCTCGGCGACAACATCTTCTACGGCGACAGCTTCCCAGCCACGGTGCAGCGGGCGGCCGCGCGCACGTCAGGGGCAACGGTGTTCGCCTATCGAGTCAAGGACCCGGAGCGCTACGGGGTGGTCTCGTTCGACGACACCGGGCGGGCGGTGAGCCTCGAGGAGAAGCCCAAGGCGCCGAAGTCGCATTTCGCCGTCACCGGCCTTTATTTCTATGACGAACGTGTCGTCGACGTCGCCACCGCGCTCACGCCGTCGGCACGCGGCGAGCTCGAGATCACCGACGTGAACCGCCAGTACCTCGACTGGGGCGCGCTGAACGTCGAGACGCTCGGCCGTGGCATGGCCTGGCTCGATACCGGCACCCACGAGGCGACGCTGCAGGCCTCGACGTTCATCCAGGCGATCGAGGCCCGCCAGGGCCTCAAGGTCGCTTGTCCGGAGGAGGTGGCGTTCCGCATGGGCTTCATCGATGCCGCCACCGTGCGCCGTGCCGGCGAGCTGATGGCGAAGAACGACTACGGGCAGTACCTGCTGCAGATGCTCGAAGGCTGATCGCATGAAGGTCACACACGCCCCGCTGCCGGGGCTCACGATCATCGAGCCCGACGTCTACCGCGACTCGCGCGGCTTCTTCCTCGAGACCTACCACCAGCGGCGCTACAGCGAGGCCGGCATCGACACGGTGTTCGTGCAGGACAATTACTCGCGCTCGTGCCGCAACACCATCCGCGGCCTGCACATGCAGGCGCGCTCGCCGCAGGCCAAGCTGGTGCGGGTCGTGGCCGGCGCGATCTTCGACGTGGCGGTGGACGTGCGGCTCGGGTCGCCGTCGTTCGGGCGCTGGTTCGGCGTGACGCTCTCGAGCGACAACTTCACGCAGCTCCTCATTCCGTCGGGCTTCGCACACGGCTTCGCGGTGGTCAGCGACTACGCGGAGATCGAATACAAGTGCAGTGCGTTCTACGATCCGGCCGATGAGATCGCGGTTCGCTGGGACGATCCGGCGATCGGGATCGAGTGGCCCGTGCTCACGCCAACGCTGTCGGCGCGAGATGCGGCCGCCAGTTCGCTGACGGACCTGCACGACCGGCTGCCGCGTTATTGACGGCATTGGCGGCCTGGCCGCGCCACTGTGGCTGCAGTCTGCCAGGTTTGACGCCCACCGATCCAACTGTCAGAATGACCTTGCCATTCACCCCTCAGGAACCCTGAAACTGCATGTACGGAGGCATTGTATGTGGCGTCTGACGGGTGATGAGCCTTGGTCTGCCAAGCGGGTTCTGGTCACCGGCGGCGGCGGTTTCCTCGGCCGCGCGGTGGTCTCGGCTCTCAGGGCGCGCGGCGTCACGGACCTCGTCGCGCCGCGGCGCCGCGAGTGCGACCTGCGCGACGGCCACGCCATCCAGCGGTTGCTCACCGACACCGCGGTGCCCCGCAACGGCTCGCAGGCGCCCGTCGACCTCATCGTCCACCTGGCCGCCAACGTCGGCGGCATCGGCGCCAACCGCGCTCATCCGGCCGAGTTCTTCTACGACAACCTCATGATGGGTGTGCAGCTCCTGCACGAGGCGTGGCGCGCCGGGGTGCCGAAGTTCGTCGCCATCGGCACGGTCTGCGCCTATCCGAAGTTCACTCCCGTGCCCTTCCACGAAGACGCCATCTGGGACGGGTATCCGGAGGAGACCAACGCCCCCTACGGCCTCGCCAAGAAGATGCTGCTCGTGCAGTCGCAGGCCTATCGCGACCAGTACGGCTACAACTCGGTCTTCCTGCTGCCGGTCAATCTGTACGGGCCCTGGGACAACTTCAATCCCGAGTCGTCGCACGTCATTCCGGCCCTCATCCGCAAGTGCCTCGAGGCGGTCGAGTCGGGAGCGCCAGAGGTGGTGGTCTGGGGTGATGGCAGCCCCACCCGCGAGTTCCTCTACGTCGACGATGCGGCTGAAGGCATCGTGCTTGCGGCGGAGCGGTATGACAGCAGCCGGCCCGTCAATCTGGGCTCGGCCTTCGAGATCTCCATCCGTCAGCTGGTCGAGCTCATCGCGAAGGAGTGTGGATTCACCGGCCGGATCGTGTGGGACACGGCGCAGCCCAACGGTCAGCCGCGACGCAAACTCGACACCAGCCGCGCGGCCGAGGAATTCGGGTTCCGCTCGGCCACGGACTTCGCCACGGGGTTGCGTCGGACGGTGGCCTGGTATCGCGACCACCGCGCCCCGGGTGGCGCGTGAGCCAGCCGCCCGGCGACGCGGCCCTCGACCACGCCCGATACACCGCCGCGCGCACCGCGCACTGGAACGGCGTGGCCGCCCGGCCGGGCGCCTTCAGGGCCAACCGCTACTATCACGGCCGTCTGCGCCACATCTACGCCGCTCACGTGCCGGCCGGGCAGCGTGTGCTCGAGCTCGGGTGCGGCACCGGCGACGTTCTGGCGGCCGTGGCGCCCTCACACGGCGTGGGCGTGGACCTGTCCCCAGCCATGCTGACCGAGGCGCGGACGCGGCATCCGCAGTTGTCGTTCGTCGCCGGTGATGCCCACGACCTGTCCGCCATCAGCGGACCGTTCGACGTCGTCATCCTGTCCGACTTGCTGAACGACGTGTGGGACGTGCAGTCCGTGTTGGCGCAGGTGGCCCGCGTGTCACATGCCGGCACGCGGGTCGTCATCAACAACTACAGCCGGCTATGGGAGCAGCCACTCAACCTGGCGGCGGCGCTCGGCCTGGCGCGGCCCCGGCTGCACCAGAACTGGCTCACCGTGGCCGACGTCGCCAACCTGCTCTACCTGTCCGATTTCGAGGTCGTTAAGCAGTGGCCGGACGTGGTGTGGCCCGTCGGCACGCCGCTCATCGCGCGGTTCGCGAACCGCTACCTCGCGAAACTGTGGCCGTTCCGCACGCTGGCGCTCACCAACTTCATGGTCGCCAGGCTCCGGCCGCGGGCGCCGCAGCCGGCCGCGTCGCTGCGCGTGTCGGTGATCGTGCCGGCCCGCAACGAGGCGGGCAACATCGAACAGATCTTCGCGCGCACCCCGGAGATGGGCGCGGGCACGGAACTGGTGTTCATCGAAGGCCACTCGAAGGACAACACCTTCCAGACCATTCAGGAGGCCATTGCCCGGCATCCCGGGCGCCGCACGCAGTTGGCGCGGCAGGAAGGCATGGGCAAGGGCGACGCCGTGCGCCTGGGTTTCCGCATGGCGACCGGCGACGTGCTCATGATTCTCGACGCCGACCTGACCGTGCCGCCCGAGGATCTGCCGCGGTTCTTCGACGCGCTGCGCAAGGGCGACGCGGAGTTCGTGAACGGCGTGCGCCTGGTCTATCCCATGGACAAGGAAGCGATGCGCTTCTTCAACCTTCTCGGGAACAAGTTCTTCAGCCTGGCCTTCTCGTGGATGCTGGGCCAGTCGATCAAAGACACGCTGTGCGGCACCAAGGTGCTGACCAAGGCGAATTACGAAAGGATCGCCGCCAATCGCAGCTACTTCGGCGATTTCGATCCGTTCGGCGATTTCGATCTGCTGTTCGGCGCGGCCCGGCTGTCGTTGAAGATCGTCGACCTGCCGATCCGCTACCGTGAGCGCACCTACGGCTCGACCAACATCCAACGCTGGAGCCATGGCTGGTTGCTCCTGCGGATGGTGACGTTCGCGGCTAAACGCCTGAAGTTCGTGTAGGTCTGGCATGGTCAGACGCTGGCTCGAGCATCCGTTGACGCGGGGACTGCCGGTGGATGCGCCCGGCACGACGCACCTGCGGCGCGAGATCATCGGGGCCAAGCCGTTCCTGAAGCGCATCTACGACGAGTGGTACGCCGAGCTGGCGCGGCGCCTGCCGCCCGGGCCCGGCCGGGTGCTGGAACTCGGGTCGGGCGCCGGGTTCCTGCACGAACGGGTGCCGGACCTCATCCGGTCCGAGATCTTCCCGTGTCCCGGCATGAGCGTCGTGCTCGACGGATGTCACCTGCCGTTTGCGCCAGCGACTCTGCGCGCCATCGTCATGACCGACGTGCTGCACCACATCCCGGACGTGCGCAGGTTCTTCGCGCAAGCCGCCGAGGCCGTGCGTCCTGGTGGCACCCTCGTGATGGTGGAGCCGTGGGTCAGCAGGTGGTCCTGCATGGTCTACACGCACCTCCACCACGAGCCGTTCCTGCCCGACGCGGCCCGCTGGGAGTTCGCCACCTCGGGACCCCTGTCGGGGGCCAACGGCGCCTTGCCGTGGATCGTGTTCGAGCGCGACCGCGCCGTGTTCGAACGCGAGTTTCCGGAGTGGCGGATCGACGAGGTTCGCCCCTTCATGCCGTTTCGCTACCTCGTGTCTGGCGGGGTGTCGATGCGCACACTGATGCCGGGCTGGAGCTTCGGCGCGTGGCGCGGCGCGGAGCGGGCGCTGCAGCCGCTGATGGGTCAGCTCGCGATGTTCGTGACGATTGCATTGACGCGCGTCACGACGCCATCGAAGGAACGGCACCATCGTCAGCAGACGGAGACGGCGTGAGACTCGGGCCCAGCCTTCCGGCCACGGGAAGGGAACGGGCATGTGCCTTCCTGGGTTTCTTCCTGGGGTTGGCACCGGTCTTCTGGGGGACTGTTCATGGGGTCCCGGTACGCTACATGATCCCACGCTCCGAGATCGCGCTCGGCGCCGGCGCCAGCTACACCGTGGCGCTCCCCGCCTGGTCAGGCGTACCACCGCTCACCGTCGAATCCGACGACGTCAGTCAACCGGTAGCGTCGAGCGTCAGGCTCTACGAGAACGAGCAACCGCTCGGTCCGGCGCACTCACTACACGCGTTGATTCGAGATGAGGGCTTCGGGCAGTTCTCCCATTGGGGATCCGCGCTGCATTTCTCGGCTTCCGATAACAGCGACCCGCGGACCAATGGTCGAGACTACTCCCTGCATACGACGGCCCGGCTCCCCTTCGGCGTCGCGTGGCTCTGGGCGCTGCTGTTCGTCGGATCGTCCCTCGGTCGATCGAGACGACCGTCATCCGAACCGTGGCGTGCCTGGCAGCCCGCGTGGTTGGTCGCCGCTACGACGATCGTCGCCGCAGCGGCTCTGACGACGCTGGACTCGTCGTGGGTTGGGAGGGTGTCGTCCGCAGGACTGCTCACGCCCCTGTGGGCGGCGGCCCTGGCAACGGCGGCGGTGACAACGGTGCAGAGCAGTTACCCGATGGCTCGCGAGATCGTCACGATCGCCCGAACGCTCGCATCCCGCGGGCTGGCCGCCGTCGATGTCGCGGAGCCGGTCTGGGGGCCCGCCGCGCGGTGGCTCACCCGGATCGCCAGCGCGCTCGAACGTCCTGAACCGCGATGGCGGTTGATGCGCTGGCTGACCTTGCTGGTCCCTGCGGCTGCATTCACCGCTGTGCTCACCGTCGCGCTGCCGACGTCCGTGCTCACGAGCGCGTATGATTCGCTCTTCCCTGTGGGGCTGGTCGCCCTGCTGACGCTGTGGGCATGTCACAGGCGCCAGGCGTGGTTCTCGACGGTCGCAGGTCTGACGGCGACGCTCGTGCTCTTCGCGTTGCCCCTTGCGGCACTGTGGCAGGATGTCGCGTTTCACATCCACGCGGTGGGAGGTCTGCTGCCGTTTTCTGACGCCTCCGGCTACTACTACGATGCGCGGCGGTTGCTCGATGGCCATCCGCTGGGGTGGTCGGCTCGCCGGCCCCTGTTCGTGGGTCTGTTGTCCACGCTCCTGGCAATCACCGCCCAGAACCTGCAAGTGACGCTGGCCGTTCTCGTCGGCCTCAATGGCGTGGCCAGCTTCCTCCTTGCCCGCGAAGTGCGCGTCTCCCACGGGTCCCTTGCCGCCGCCGCGACGACCGTGATGCTCTACCTCTTCTACCGGGTCGTCGGCGGCCTAGGTACGACATTGACCGAGAACATCGGCCTCGCGCTTGCTCTGTGTGGCTACGCGGCCATGCTGCGGGGGGCGCGCCGTCGCGATCTTCCGAGCTTGTGCATCGGCCTGGGCCTGGTGGCGTTCGGCCTGATCTCGAGGGCTGGTGCATTCTTCGTCCTGCCGTTCTCGGTCTGGGCCATCGCGTCCATCTGCGGAAGCACGTGGCGGCGGTGGATAGGCGCGGGCGCGGCGGCGTCGGGTGCGGTGCTCGCGGCGGCCGTGCTGGCGCTTGGCGTCGGGCGTTTGCTGGCCGACCCCGCCGGAGAGCAGACCGCGTTCTCCAACTTCTCGTACTCTTTGTATGGGCTCGTGGTTGGCGGCAAAGGATGGGGGCAAGTGCTGCTGGACCACCCCGGTGCTGCCGAAGGTGCGGCCATCTACGCGCTTGCCTACCAGGCGTTCCTCGAGCATCCACTCGGCATCGTGGAAGGCAGCGTGCGGATGTGGCGCCTCTACTTCACGCCGGGAGGCCCATTCAACGCCTTCGCCTTCGTCGTTGACCCCGTTGTCGGGTGGCATGCGCAAATCGTCTGCTACGCGCTGAGTGTCCTGGCGATCGCCGGTTTGGTCGTCCGACGGACTCAGCCGGAATCCGTCCTGCTCCTGGCATCAGTGCTCGGCCATGTCGCGTCCATCCCCTTCGTGCCGCCGGTGGACGCCGGCCTGCGCGTCTACGCCGCCACCATGCCGCTACTCGCCCTGCTGATTGGCGTCGCACCACGACTCGCTGTCGTCATGACGGGAACGGCGCCTGGCGACGCTGGCGCGAGTTCGAACGACGACACCCCATCGGGCATGACCTGGCGCGGGTCTCGGGTGGCGGACGCGTTGGGCATTGCCATCGCACTGGCCGCGACCGTCGCGCCGCTGATCCTGCTCCACACCCGCCGCCAGCCGCCCGTGCCGCACCTGGCGTGCCGAGCCGACACCGAGCCGGTGGTCGTTCGCGTCAGTGACGGGGCGTTTCTTCGAATTGGCGATGGCCGGAGGCCGGTGAGCGGGCGAACTGCCGCCGTAGAGATCCCGGCGGCGATGCTGGCGATGACGGCCGGGCAAATCGAACTGCGCAACGACATCGAGAACTTCAAGGCCGGCACGACCATGGTGAATGGCTACGACCTTGGCTCTGGTCGTTTCGTATGGCTCGTCGTTCCGACACCGCTGCTGGCCGGGGGCAGCGGCGTCTACGGTCTTTGTGGTCGCGCCAGCGACGATCCCTTGTCCCGGAAGTACGGCGTATTCTTCGCAGAAGAGGGCTGGCAACTCGGATCCGGCGACTGACGGTGAAGGCCGATCCCCGGCGGCGGGATTTCGAGTCAGCGGGCCACCGAGCGGTAGATCTCGGCGTATGCCCGTATCGCGTCGGTCTCGAGGAACTTCTCGATGACACGCGCCCGCGACGCCAGGCCGTTCGCCCGCCGCGCCTCGGGTCCGTCACGAAGGGTGGCGGCCAGCGCGTCGGCAAGGGCACTCGGATCGCCCGCGGGCACCAGGCGCCCGGTGTCGCCGACGAGTTCTCGCGTGTCGCCGACGTCGGTCGCCACGACGGGGACGGCGCAGGCCATCGCTTCTGCGAGGGCATTTGGAAAGCCCTCACCCAGTGAGCTGGATACCGCCACATCGAACGCCGGAAGCACGCGCTCGGGTTGCGGCTGCGTCCCGGGGGTGATGACGTGACCGGTCAGGCCATGACGCGCGACGTCGGTGGCGAATCCGGAGTCGTCGAGGGAGGCCCCATGACCCACGAGCACGAGCCGCCAGGCCGGCAGCGACGCTGCGCGCTGCTTGAGGAGCGCCGCCGCGGCCAGCAGCACGTCGTGCGCTTTGACGGGAGAGACGCGAGCCAGATAGCCCAGCGTCACCGTGTCATCGTCGACGCCCCACTGCTGGCGCACGTCAGCGCGCGTCCCCTCGTCTGGCGCAAAGCGGTCTGCGTCGACGCCGTTGTGCACGACCGGCATCCGCGCCGCGGCGTAGCCGATGGCGCGATGGGCGGCGAGCGCGGCGTGCGAGCCCGACACGATGACGGCAGGCACGCGCGAGGAGGCCCAGGCGCAGGCGCGGATGATGGCCAGCGTCTCTCGACGGTTGACGTCCCTGGAGAGGTTGCTCTGGCGCAGCGTCCACACCTGCGGTATCCGCAGGCCGAGGTAGTTCGACGCGATGCCCACCGCGTCCGCGTGATACATCCACGTCTGCAGCACGGACGCCCGGCTTCGTCGGAGCTCCCGCAGAAGCTGCAGGCCACGCCACGGCGCAGAGGGCGCCTTGGTCACACCGAAGGCGCGGACGGGCACAGCGGACGCTTCGATGCCCGCGGCCAGGCTGCCTCTGCCGCCGAGTGTCCAGACTTCCTGAGTCCAGGAAGGCTCGAGCCGGGTGAGACCTCCACAGAGCCGCTCGAGGAACAGCTCAGCGCCGCCTCGTTCCAGCGTCCCGATGAGATGAACGACGTGCACCCGTTACCCTGCGGAGCCCGGCGGCCCGTCGGGTCGCCGGTCGATGAACATCTGGAACCACAGCTCGAGCATCAGGAGGTTCCAGAGCTGATAGTGCCACTGCCTCCGCCCCGACTGGTGTTCGGCGAACAGGCGCTCGACGACCGGGCGGTGCATGTAGCCGCGAGACCCGGCACGCCCACCCAGAAGAAGGTCTCTGGCAAAGATGCCCAGGTCCTTCCGGAACCAGTGGTCGATGGGCACGCCGAACCCCTTCTTGGGAAGGGAGAGCAACCCTGCCGGCAGCCTCTTCTTTGCGAGCTGCCTTGGAAGGTACTTCTGGACCCGGCCCCGGAGTTTGAGGTTCAGCGGCAGGCGGGCGGCGAACTCCATCAGCTCGTGATCGAGGAACGGCGATCGCCCCTCGAGGCCATGGGCCATGGTGGCCACATCGACCTTCACGAGCAGGTCGTCCGGCAGGTAGCTTCGCACGTCGGAGTCGATGCCTTGTTCGACCAGCGTCGGTGCGTCAGACGACGCGAACAGGCCGTCGACCATGTCCTCGGCGTTATCCGTCGTGGCGCTCGAGAACGAGTCGGTCATCAGCTGGTGCTTCAACGGCGGATCGAAATGCATCATCCAGCGCGCGTACTGACGGTGAGGCGCAGCCACCGATCTGTTCAGGAAGCGCTGAATCCTTCGAGTCTGGCGGTGAGGCACGAGTGTCGCCAGCGCGTCAGCGCCGAGAGCGGCCGCCAGCCGCAGGGGCGTGGGCACCCGCGCGACTCTCTGGGCCAATCGCAGGGCACGGTAGCGGTCGTAGCCGGCGAAGCTCTCGTCGCCGCCATCGCCGTTGAGCGCCACCGTGACATGACGGCGCGTCAGCTCGCTCAGGATGTAGGTGGGGAGCGCGGATGAGTCGGCATACGGCTCGCCGTAGTGCCACACCAGCTGCGGCAGCAGCTCGACGGCCTCGGGCGCGACGACGAACTCCACATGCTCCGTGGCGTAGCGCTCCGCCACGAGACGCGCCGCCGGCAGTTCGTTGTACTCCTGCTCGGCGAAGCCAATCGAGAACGTACGGACCTTCGGCGCCAGTTCCGCCATGTACGACACGACGAGGCTGGAGTCGATGCCCCCGCTCAGGAACGCACCCAGGGGAACGTCGCTGATCAGGCGCCTTTTGACGGCCTGGCGCAGGTGCGCGTCGAGCTGTTCGAGAGCGTCGCCCTCATCGAGGTCGCGCTGGCCGGCGTACGACAGCCTCCAGTAGCGCGTGGTCGTCATGCGACCGTCTTCGACGATCATCATGTGCGCGGGAGGCAGCTTGTGCACGCCGACGAAGGCCGACCGCGGCGCCGGCACGTATTGAAACGACAAGTATTCCGAGATCGCCTGGAGATCGGGCGCGGCGTTGAACTCGCGCTCGGCCAGAAAGGCCTTGGCCTCGGACGCGAACGAGAGCCCGGCGGCGTCGGTTCGGTAGAACAGCGGCTTCTTGCCCACGCGGTCTCGTGCCAGCAGGAGACGCCGGCGCGGGGCATCCCAGAGCGCCAGCGCGAACATGCCCGCCAGCTTCTCGATCGCTCCGGTGCCCCACTCGCGATAGGCGGCGAGAATGACCTCGGTGTCGCTGTGGGACCGGAAGCGATGACCACGTAGCGTGAGGTCGTGGCGCAGTTCGAGATAGTTGTAGATCTCGCCGTTGAACGTAATCGTGACCGCCCCGTCGTCGGACTGCATCGGCTGGGCGCCGAGAGGGCTCAGGTCGATGATGGCCAGTCGGCGGTGGCCGAATCCCATGGGGCCCGTGCAGAGCTCCCCGAAGCCATCAGGCCCGCGATGGGCGATGAGCCGGCACATCGAAGCGACCACGTCCCGCTCGACCGGGGCTCCGGACAGGTAGTTGACTCGCCCAGCAATGCCGCACAAGATTCTCCATTCTGTCTCAATCGCCGCCGACGACGCGAGTGACCACATCCCGTGCTGGCGAGACTGTGGCCTCGTCGATGGACTCGTCACGCATCCGCGTCGTGCGCATCATCGCCCGCCTGAACATCGGCGGACCGGCCATCCACGCCACGCTGCTGCACGAGCGGCTCAACCGCCAGCGCTTCCAGTGCACGCTGGTGACGGGCACCGAGGAGGCCGGCGAAGGCAACTACCTCGAGCTGCACGGCCGCACCGCCGACGTCGAGATCATCCCCGACCTCGGGCGCGAGATCCGGCCCCTGCGCGACCTGCAGACGCTGTGGCGCCTGGTGGCGCTGATGCGTCGCCTCAAGCCGCACGTGGTGCACACCCACACCGCCAAGGCCGGCGCCGTGGGCCGGGCGGCGGCGATTCTCGCCGGCGTGCCGGTGGTCGTGCACACCTACCACGGGCATGTGCTGCGCGGCTATTTCTCGCCGGCGAAGACCGCGGTTTATCGCGCCATCGAGCGGGGGTTGGCCCGCCGCACCGACCGCCTGCTGGCGGTGACCACGCGCGTGCGCGACGAGCTCATCGCGCTGGGCGTGGGCGCGGCGGCGCAGTACCGCACCGTGCCCCTCGGCTTCGACCTGGCGCCGCTGCTGGTGGCAGAACAGCGGCGAGGCGAGCTGCGCGCGGAGCTGGGCGTGGGAGACGCGCCGCTCATCGGCATCGTGGCGCGGCTGGTGCCCATCAAGGCACACGAGGTGTTTCTGGCGGCGGCCGCGCGGGTGCGCCAGCAGGTGCCGTCGGCGCGCTTCCTCATCGTGGGCGACGGCGAGCTGCGGGCGTCGCTCGAACAGCAGACGGCGGCGCTGGGCCTGACGGACGCCGTCCGGTTCCTGGGCTGGCGGGCCGACATCGACCGGCTCTACGCCGACATCGACGTCGTGGCGCTGACCTCGCGCAACGAAGGCTCGCCGGTGGCGCTCATCGAGGCGATGGCGTCGGGCGTGCCGGTGGTCTCCACAGAGGTCGGCGGAGTGGCTGACGTGGTCGAACACGGCGTGAGCGGACTGCTGGCGCCGATGGACGACGCCACCGGCGTCGCGGACCACATCCTGACGCTGCTCGCCGACCCGGGAAGGCGCCACGCGATGGGCCAACATGGCCGGGCGAAGGTGGCGGCCACCTACGGAGCGCGACGCCTCGTGGCCGACATCGAGACGCTGTACGAAGATCTGGTGGGCGAGAAGCGCGTCCAATTGTAACGGGGTCTGTCACCGTCTCCATTCTGTGACCGTGACAGACCCCGTTACATTTGTGGCATATCCTTCCACCCGGATGCGCATCGGTTCCCGAATCCTGGTCGTCGCCGCGGCGGTGCTGACCGCAACCACGTGGCTGGCCGCCGGTCGCGCTCAGACGCCGACGTCCGGCGCCGCCACGTCCCCGGCCCCACCCGGCCCGTCGGCCGACTACCTTGGCTCGGCTGCCTGTGAGTCGTGTCACCAGGACGCCTACGCGCGCTGGAAAGCGTCGCTGCACATCCAGATGACGCGGCCGGTGGCCGAGGCCACCATCCTCGGCGACTTCTCGTCCGCCGCGACGCTCAGCGCGCACGGCCGGTCGTACGCGTTCGGCACGCGGCAGGGCAAGCCCTTCGTGACCATGCGGGCCGCGGGGCGCGTGCCGGAGACCCACAGCGTGGACTACACGCTCGGCTCGAAGCGCTTTCAGGGGTATCTGTCGACCCTGCCTGACGGGCGCATGTACGTGCTGCCGGTGTTCTGGCACGTCGAGGCGAAGCGGTGGCTCGACTGGAAAGAGACGACGCCCATCCCCGACGGCGCCCACGAGCTGAAGCAGATCTGGAACGTCAACTGCTTCAACTGCCACGCCACCAATCTCGATCGCGGCTACGTGCCGGCCAGCGCCACCTACAAGACGTCGTGGACCGAACTCGGCATCGGCTGCGAGGCGTGCCACGGACCAGGCCGGACGCATGTCGCGCTGATGAAGACGTGGGAGCAGGACCCGAAATCGATTCCGACCTACAGCTCGCGGGCCACCAACCGGCAGCTCGGCGAGACGCTGAAGATCTTCTCGCCGCGCTCAGCCGATCCCCGGCGCACCTTCGACACCTGCGGCTATTGCCACGGCAACAAGCGGAATCTGTTCACCGATTTCGAGGCCGGCGATCGCTACGAGGATCACGCCGTGCCGTTCCTGCTGAGCGAACCGTTGCCGGAGTTCGACGCGCAGGGCGAGTTCTGGCCCGACGGGCGGCCCAATCGCTTCAACCGCACGCAGGCGCTCACGCTCTCCGGCTGCTTCAAGGCCGGCGCCATTACCTGCACCAACTGCCACCTCGCGCACGGCCCCTCGAACAACCCTTTCTCGCTCAAGGTGGATGTGGCGAGCGGCCGCAGCGGCGACGTGCTGTGCACGCAGTGCCATCAGGGCCCGGCGGACGCCGGCGCCGCGAGTGAGGCGCAGTCGCCGCTGGCGCGGATCACGAGCCGGACACCCGACGCGCTCGAGAGCACGCAACCGTGGACCGACGCGGAGCTGTCGCGGCACTCGTTCCACCCGGCCGACTCCGCCGGCAGCCGCTGCATCAATTGCCACATGAGCGACGTCAACTGGCGGTTGCTGATGCGCCGCCGCGATCACACGTTCCAGTCGCCGGTGCCCGAGACCACGGCGGCGTTCGGTGTGCCCAACGCCTGCACCACCTGCCACGACGACAAGACGCCCGAGTGGGCGGCCGGACAGATGGACGCGTGGTGGGGCGACGGCGCGCGCCGCCGGAAGGGCGCGACGCTGGCCACGACGATGTACGCCGCCGGCACCGGCGACGTCACCACCGTGCCGGCGCTGGCCTCGCTGGCCGTCGATCGCACACAGGGCGCGGTGATTCGCGCCAGCGCGCTCGAGTACATCGCCCGCCTGGCCGGCGCCCGGGTGCTCGAGACGGCGCCAACGGCCAGCCAGACATCCACCGAGCGCGGACGTCCGCTGGCGCGGCCGGCGCCGCGCGACGGCAAGGTCGAGCCGCGGGTATTCGGCGCGCTGCTCGGCGCCGCCTCCGACCCCGAGCCGATGGTGCGCGCCGCGGCCGTGCGGACGCTCGGTTCGCTCGACCAGCGCGATGACCGGGTGCTGGCGGTGCTGATGGCGCGTCTGGTGGACGACACGCGCGTCGTGCGGATGCGCGCCGCCGAGTCGCTGCTGGCGCTCGATGTCGTCACCGCGGCCGGCCGGGCGGGCGACGCGCTGGCCCGCGCGCAGCAGGACCTGGCGACCAGCCTGCGCTCGTTCCCGGAGTCGGCGCCCATGCAGGCAACCCTCGCCTGGCTGCACGCCCAGCGCGGCGAAGACGCCGACGCGGCCCGGGTCGTGGACGCCGCGCTCGCGCTCGATCCGTCAGCCGCACGTCCCTACGTGATCCGCGGCGTGCTGGCCGCCCGCGCCGGGCGCTTCAGCGACGCGCTTGCGAGCTGGAAGGCCGCCCGCGACCGCGATCCCGCGACGCCCAACATCGAGCGGATGATCGACGAGGCCACGCGCCGCCTCGCCGCTCCGCCGCCGCGGTAGCCCCGTACAAAGCAAAACCGGCGGCCCCCGTGAGGGAACCGCCGGTCTCGAAGTCTTCCGCCGCGCCCTCGGCGCTTCGGGTTAGCCGCTAGCCCCTAGCCGCTAGCCGCTATGCCGTTAACCCTTCTTGAGCTGCTCGATGAGCGCCTTGGCCTGCGCCGCTTCGCCCGAGGTGGGCTCGACGGCGATGACCTTCTCCATCATCTGGATGGCGCCGGGCATGTCGGCCTTCTGCAGCTTGCCGAGCCCGAGCTTGAAGTAGGGCTTGGCCCAGTTCGCGTCCACGTCGACGGCGCGCTGGTACCACTTCATCGCCTCGTCGGTCTCGCCCTTGGCGAACTTCACTTCGCCGAGGTTGTAGAACACCTCGCGATTGGCGTTGAGGCTCTGGGCCGCTTCGCTCAGCGCCGCGTCAGCCGCCGGCAGGTCGCCCTTCTCGAGGTTGGTCATGCCGATCTCGACCTTGGCTTTTTCGGCGTTCGGGTCGCCGGCGGCGATCTTGGCGTAGGTCTCGAGCGCGCCGTTGTAGTCCTTCTTCATACGCTGCGCGCGCCCGACCTGCAGGTGGAGGGCGGTCAGAGCCGGCACCTTGACGAGCATCCCCTGGTAGGCCGCGATGGCGCCATCGAAGTCGTTGGCCATCATCTTGGCGTCGGCCGCCGCGAGGTCGGCCTGGAGTTCCTTGGTGTTGACGCCGGCGAGTGCGCCGCCGCCGCCGGCCGCGCCGGGTGCAAGCGTGAACTCGACGGGAGGATTGGGCTGCCCGATTGTGCGGATCGGCACCTGACCCACCGACGGCTGGAACCCCGGCGCCGAGGCCGTGAGCTTCCAGGTGCCGGCGCGCAGGCCGATGATCGAGAAGCGGCCCTTGTCATCCGTCGTGGCGGTGAAGGAGGGCGGCGACGCCGCGGGGTTCTCCGCCACCACCGTGGCACCCTTCAAGGGCTGGCCCTTGTCATCGCGAACCAGCCCGCCGATGCGGCCCGTCTGGGCCATCGCGGGAAGCGCGCCGAGCAGCACGACCATCAGGGCCGCAACCGACAGCTTCAGACTTTCACGCATCGTTGTCTCTCTCCTCGAAAACCGGAAAACCTACGAAGTATATGCTAGCAGCCCGGTAGGGATCCCGCCATGTCCAGTAAGACGCTTCTCGCCCCCGTTCTGGTGGCCGCGCTGGCCCTGGCCGGCGCCGCCGCCGCCCAAACGCCGGCCGCACGGGCGGCTTCCGGCACCGCCCCGGTGGTCGGGGTGGATTCGGCCCGGCTGGCCGAAATCGACCGGATCGTGGCCACTGGCATCGCCGACGGGCGGATGCCGGGGGCGGTCGTGGTGGTCGGCCGCGGCGACACGGTGCTCTTCGAGAAGGCCTACGGCCAGCGCGCCGTCGTCCCTCTGGCCGAGCGGATGACGCTCGACACGGTCTTCGACATGGCGTCGCTCACCAAGGTGGTGGCCACGACGACCGCCGTCATGCAGCTGGTCGAGCGCGGCGTGGTGCGGCTGACCGACCCGGTGGCCACCTGGGTGCCGGGGTTCGAGAAATACGGCAAGGGCAGCGTGACGGTGCGCCACCTGCTGACGCACGTGTCGGGCCTGCGTCCCGATGTGGACCTGGGCGACCCCTGGAAGGGCTACGAGGCGGCCATCGAGCTGGCAAGCGACGAGGTGCTGCAATCGGCGCCGGGCGAGCGCTTCGTCTACAGCGACATCAATTTCTTCCTGCTCGGGCACATCGTGGCGCGGGCCTCCGGTCTGCCGCTCGAGCGCTACGTCGCCGAACGCGTCTTCACGCCGCTCGGCATGACTGACACCGGCTTCCTGCCGCCGATCGAGCGGGTCGGGCGGATTGCGCCCACCGAGCGCTGCCGCTTTCTCGACGCCTGGCCCTGCAAGGCGCCCGAGGTCGAACCGCTGCGCGGCGTGGTGCACGATCCGACGGCGCGGCGGATGGGCGGGGTGGCCGGCCACGCCGGGCTCTTCAGCACGGCGCGTGACCTCACGCGCTTCGCGCGGATGCTGCTCGGCGGCGGCGCCATCGGGCCGCGCCGCGTGCTGGCGCCGCTCACGGTGGCGAAGATGATTACGCCGGCGACCCCGGCCGGGATGGCGCCGGCACGCGGTCTCGGCTGGGACGTCGACACGAGCTTCTCCGCCAATCGCGGCGAGCTCCTGCCGATCGGCTCGTTCGGCCACACCGGCTTCACGGGCACCTCGCTGTGGGTCGATCCGGCGACCAGGCTGTTCGTGATCTTCCTGTCGAGCCGTCTGCACCCGGACGGGGTGGGCGACGTCGGGGCCGTGCGCGCGCGCATCGCCACCATTGCCGCCAGCGCCATCACCACGCCGACGCTCGACACGCTGGCTGGCACGCGCATGACCGGCACCGACTTCGGCGCCATCGCCGAGCCCGGACGCCCCGTGCCAGCCACGCCGCCGACCCGCGTGCTGCCCGGCATCGACGTGCTGGCCCGCGACGGCTTCGCCGTGCTGCAGGGGAAGAAGGTCGGGCTCGTCACCAATCACACGGGGCTTGCAACGTCGGGCGCGTCCACGATCGACGTGCTGCACAAGGCGCCGGGCGTGACGCTGGTGTCGCTCTTCAGCCCCGAACACGGCATCCGCGGGCAACTGGATGTGGAGGACATCGCGTCGTCGAAAGACGAGCGCACCGGCCTCACGATCCACTCGCTCTACGGCGCCACCCGGCGGCCCACCGCCGCCATGCTCCAGGGCATCGACACCCTGGTCGTCGATCTGCAGGACGTCGGCGTGCGCTTCTACACGTATCTCGCGACCATGGGCTACGTGCTCGAAGAAGCCGCGAAGCACAAGATCAAGGTGGTCGTGCTCGACCGGCCCAATCCGATCGACGGCTGGCACGTCGAAGGGCCGCTCGCCAGCGACACCCTCCTCAGCTTCATCGCCTACATGCCGATGCCGATCCGGCACGGCATGACGATTGGCGAGCTGGCGCAGCTCTTCAACGCCGAGCGGAAGATCGGGGCCGACCTGACGGTGGTGAAGATGGACGGCTGGCGTCGCGATCAGTGGTTCGACCAGACCGGGCTCACGTGGATCAACCCGTCGCCGAACATGCGCAACCTCACGCAGGCGACGCTCTATCCGGGCATCGGCGCCATCGAATACGCCAACATCTCGGTGGGTCGCGGCACCGACCAGCCGTTCGAGCAGATTGGCGCGCCGTGGATCGACGGCCCGCGGCTGGCGGCGGCGCTCAACGCCCGCGGTCTTGCCGGCATCCGCTTCTACCCCGTGCGCTTCACGCCGGCATCGAGCGTGCACGAGGGGCAGGCCTGCCAGGGTGTGTTCATGGTGGTGACCAGCCGCGACCAGCTCCAGCCGACGCGCGTCGGCATGGAGATCGCGTCAGCGCTCTACAAGCTGCATGGTGAACAGTTCGATGTGAAGACGAGCGAACGGCTCGTCGGCACCCCGACGGCGCTCGCGCGGGCGAAGACCGGCGACGATCCGGCGGCGATTGTCGCGTCGTGGGCCGACGCGGAAGCGAGCTGGCGCCGCCTGCGCGCGAAGTATCTGCTGTACCGGTAGCTGCCCGCGCTACGGCGCCACCCGGCGGGTCATGACGAGTTCGTTGCAGCCGAGCCCGCCGCCGCAGGTGCGCAGGCGCGCCAGGTCGAAACCGCGCTGGTGATAGAAGTCGAATATCTCTTCCGGCTTCGCGACTTCGAACGGAAGCCCGCCCAACCAGTCGTACCAGTCGTGCACCTTCGACATGCCGCGGACTTTCTTGTACTCGCGAAAGCGTGCCATGGGGTTCTGCCTCTTCACGATGTCGATCTTCAGGCCATCGAGGAAGAAGTACGGGAAGTAGACGCCGATGGTCAACGCGCGCGTGAACGGGCTGTGGTTGTAGAAGACTTTCACGCGACGCCACCAGCGCGACACCCACCCCTGGTCGTTGTAGATGGCGACGAAGAGGGTGCCGTCTGGCGCCACCCGTCCGGCGGCGAGCTCGAGTCCCTTCCACATCTGGCCGGTGTGGTGCAGCACGCCCCAGGAATACACGATGTCCCACGTGCCGAGCGATTCCATGTACGACGCGTCGAGGGCGCTGCCCCGTTCGACCGTCCACCGGGCGTCCCCCGGGTAGTAGCGGCGTCGCAGCTCCTGGGCGCAGCCGACGCTGTGGGGATCGAAGTCGAACGAGTGGACCCGGCTCGCGCCAAGTCGCATGGCGACCAGTGACGACAGACCGCTGCCCGAGCCGATGTCGATGAACGTGCGGCCCTGCAGGTCGTCGACCTGAAGCATCTCTCGAAGGGAGACCTCCGCGGCGCGGATGCGTTCGTCGTCGAGTACCGCCAGGAACCGCGACCAGTTACGGCCGAACTCGAAGCGATCGCCGGCGGCGACCTGTTCCTCGAAACTGGAGGCCGATGTCGTCATCACGTGGGCTCGCCTGCCGTTGGAATAGTGCCACAGAACCCGGCTCGGAGGATGCTCGTCCCGCAACTCCCGGACCACGCGCAGTGGGAGCAGCGTCTGGCGGCGAGCCGCCCGTCGAGCAGCACTGCCGAGAGTTCACCCGACGCTCGTTGCGACCTCACACGAACCGCGCGCGAATCGCCGTGTGGGCCGCTGCCACCAGCGCCAGCGCCACCCAGTAGAGCACATACCCGACACGGGCCCACCGGTGGCGCCAGAGATGCATCGCGCCGAGACAGGCGAACACGACCAATACCGGAAACATCGCTTCGCGTTGCCGGTACGGCAGGTTGATCACGACAAATTGCGCGGAGTAGCCGACGGCGAACGTCCACACCGTCGCGAGGATGAACGCACACTGACCGCGCACGATGGCGACAGCTGTCAGCACCAGTCCAGCCGCCATGAACGGCAGCAGGGCGTACCAGAAAACCATGCCGGGGTAGAGCAGATAGTCGCCGCCGAGCAGCACCCGTGGACTGAGGGTCGGAGGACTGATCCAGACGAAGGGCCCCCAGACGCGCCGCGCGAACTGCGTGGCCCAGCCAAACACGCCGAATCGCGACGGCTCCGCCCGGCCCGTCTCGATGTCGACCTGAAGGGCCTGGTGTTTCGAAAACTCCCCCAGCCTGGCGCGGTCGAGCTGCTCGACTCGGAAAGCGGTGCCGCGATCCGCCGGCGCGTCGGCGCCTTCCGCCATTCGCTCGAGCAGCCCGGCCGTATACCGGCGCAGACTGTCGGCGTTGGTGGCCTGCACGACGCCGGCGGCGAACATGCGCGGCGAAGGCGGCCATCCCCCCGCCATCGGCCCGAGCTCAGCCAGCAGCACCACGGCGGTCGTCGCCAGGGTCGGCGTCCATTGGATCGACCCGCGACGCAACAGCGTGACGAGGGCGGCGCCAGCGAGGCCCACTTCGATGTACCAGAGCGGGTAGAACCGGCTCACATGCACGTACGAGAAGGCGGCGGCACCTGTCGCCACCAGGGCCGCCAGCCGGCCGGGCGTTGGCGTGTCATGAGCGATGCAGGCCAGCGCCCAGATGCCGAGGGTCGTCGCGGTGATGACCGAGGGATCCTTCCAGATATCGACCGCGGCGAGATAGACGATCGATCGGGTACACCGATACCAGCACGGCGGCCGGCAGCGCGGCGCGTGGCGCGACGCGGCGCACCCAGCCGAACGTCAGAGGTGCGATCAGCACGGTCAATGCGCAGTTGAAGGCGTGCAGGTTGAAGATGCTCTGGCCGAACAGGGCAATCACGGCCGCGAAGGCGTACATGTGCCCGATGTCGAACGTGCCGAGCACCGCGAAGCGATCGGGCAGCGCAAATCCGGCGTCGATGATCATGAGCGCCGAGGCCAGGAAGCGGGCGCCGTCGGGGCCCAGCACGAGCGCGTCGCCGGCCGTCTGCAGCAGAGTGACGAGAAGCAGCAGCACGCCACGCACCGCGGCGCTCAGGGCGGCCACCTGCAGGAACCTGCGGCGGTCGTCGCCGCTTTCGCTGCGCGACAGGACCATGACGATGCCGGCCATCATCGCGGCCATGACCAGCGAGCCGGCGCCTTCGCCGGCCACGATCGGCAGTGGCGCCAGCGCCCCGAGAATCATGAGACTGGGGCGCCTCGCCGCCGCCAGCCAGTGGTCGAGGGGCGTCAGAGGCTCGGTCATGGCGCGGGTGTGGCTCGCGGCTGCCGGGTCAACCGAAACAGTCTGTCCCATGTCTCCACCACCCGTCCCAGCGACAGCGGAGCGACCGCGGCCCGGGCCGCATCTCCGAGTGTGCGTCGCAGCGGGGGGGCGGCCGCCAGGTTGCTCAGCGCCCCGGCGAGGGCGTCGACATCGTCGACCGGCACCAGGACACCGGCGACTCCTTCCATTGTCAGTTCGCGTGGGCCGGTCAGGCAATCGGTGGCGACCACGGGCCGGCCCAACGCCATCGCTTCTGCGAGCACGTTCGGAAAGCCTTCGAACCGGGACGTGAGCGCGAAGATTCCGGCGCGCCCGAGCAGGCTGGCCGAATCCGGCACGTTCCCGGGAAATGACGTCGCCCCGGCGATCCCGAGGGTGGCCGCGAGGGCTTCGAGTTCGGCCCGAACCGGGCCTTCCCCGGCAATGACGAGCTGCCACCCCGACGATGCCAGCCGCGCGCGCGCGAAGGCTTTCAGCAGGATGTCGAAGCCCTTCTGCGGGACCAGCCGTCCCATGCCGACCACGAGCGGTTCCCCGTCGCCCATGTTGAGGGGTGATGGGCCCACCGGGTTCGGAATCGTGACGAACCGGCCGGAGATGCCAGCTGCGAAGTACTGCCGAGTCCGCTCGGTCTGCACGACGACCGCCGCCGCCTGCCGGTAGAGGAGCCAGCGGAGCGTGCGCCACGCCAGGCCCGGGTCGTACAGCCGCGGATCCACCCGCTCCGAGACGATCACGGACGTTCGCAAGCCGCGGGTGGCCAACAGGGTCAGCACGTTCACGCGGTCCCCGAAGCTCACCACGACGTCCGGCGACACCGACCGCAGGGCCGCGCGCAGGCGGTACCAGCGCCGAAGGTTGCTCGCGACCGCCCGCAAGACGGTCGCCGAGTGCCCGTCGAGCGCCAGCGGGTGGAGGGCGACGGCCGCCGGCAGCCGGTAGAACGGCGGTTCGGCTCCGTCGTCGTAGGTGAACACGGCCACATCGTGCACCTCACTCCACGCGCCGGCGAGTCGGCTCATGACCCGTTCCGCCCCGCCGCAGCCGAGCGACGCGATCACGCACGCGAGTCGCAGCCGTTCAGGCACGCCCTGCCCTGCGGTGCCCGTGGAGACGCGAGCTCCAGTCATCGCGACTGCGAGCGTCGGTGGGCGACGAACACGATGTTCTCGTTGGCGCCGTGAAGTCCCGCGAGCGCCAGCGCTTTCTTGACGGCCGCGACGCCGCGTCCCCTCCAGTTGAGGAGCTGCCAGTCGACGAAGGCGCGCACCTCGACCTGCTCGACCTCCATGACGGTCTCCAGCGCCGCGCGCATCTGCGTCACCGTGAACGCCTGCTGGTGGCCCCAGCGGTGAAACGTCTCCCCGCAGTGCGGACAGACGACCCGCTGGTCGTCGAGGCGTTCATCGAACGGGACCGTGCCGTAGAGTCGGCCCTGGTCGTTCAGGACGCGACCAATCTCGCGCAGGCCGGCCTGCAGCTGGTCGCGGGTCAGATGTTCGAACACCTCGGAGCAGAAGACCGCGTCGAACGTGTCGTCGGGATAGGGCATCGATTCGATGAGACCGCAACGGGCGCGGATGCCCAGGGCCGTACTGCGCTTCACCGCCTCTTCGCTCGGATCGAGCGCATCGACGTCCCAGCCGCGCGCCAGCGCGAGGCGTTCCAGCGTGGCGTCGCCGATACCGACGTTCAGGATGCGCAGGGGCCCGCGGCGCGCCGCGCTGGCGCGCTGCAGGATGTGGGCGAGTCTCGGGCCGGCCTGGGCGAAGCGATGCAGCCCGACGGTCTGATAATGGTCCCAGATGCGTTGGTTGGTCATGTTGCTCTGACGGAATGCCTCCGGGCCAGCAGCAGCCACAGCATGCCGAACGATGCGGCGTACATCACACTGGTGGCCAGCGCAATGCCCGCCAGGCCCATGTAGCGTATCAGGACCAGGTTCAGCACGGCGTTCAGGATCGTGTTCCCCAGGGAAATCCAGATCAGCACGCCGGCCGCACCGAGGGCGGACGCAAGACGCACGAGCACGATGCCCGAGACATAGAACGGGATCTGCAGAGCCAGCAGGGCCTGCACCGGTGCCACGGCCGCGGTGTCGAGGGGGGTGAAGGAGCCGCGCTCGTACACCGTTCGGACGATCAGCTCCGACCACACCGCCAGCACGGCGACGACCGGCAGCGAGGCCGCCACGGTCAGCCCGATCCAGCGACGCACGACCTGACGCAGGCCGGCGAAATCGCCGCGCGAGACCAGCTGCGAGAAGTACGGCACGACGGCCACGCCGAGCACGCCACTGCCAAGACTGGTGACGACCGCCACGAGCCGGGTCCCGTACTCCAGCCGCGCGACGCTGCCAGGCAGCAGGGCCGCGGCCATGGCATGGTCGACGATGGTGCTGCTGGCCATGAGCACGGAGCCCGCCATGATGGGTATCCACTGGCCGAGCAGACGACGGAGATCGCGCCCTGCCCCTCCCCGGCCGGGCAGCAGGCTGACGCCTGTTCCGCGCAGCGTCAGGCCGAGCCACGCGGCTTCGACGACCGCACCGAGCGCGAGTCCGAGCGCGACACCGCGGACGCCCAGCGCCGGCCACCCGACGACGATCCCGATCGTGATGGCCGGCGAGACGGCCGCGGACGCACTCATCTGCCAGAAGCGCTCCGCCGCCGTCAGGGCCGCGCCCCACAGCGTGCGCACCGCTGTCGCGACCACCATCGGCACCAGCCACCAGATGAGTTCGGCCGCCATCGCGCGTTTCGCGGCGCTGAAGCCGGTGGCGACGTAGGGAAGGAAGAATGGACCGCCGGCGGCGAGCGCAATCATGAGCACGGTCAGGCCGGCGGCGGTCCACACGACCGCGCGTGCCAGCAGTTGGTTGGCGTCCGCCTGTCCCCGGCGCTCTCGCAGATCGACATAGATCGGAACCAGCGCCGCGCCGAGTGAGCCGCCGATGACATTGACCAGGAAGCCCGGGATCAGGAGCGCGATGACAAGCGCATCGAAGTCGTCACCGGCGCCGAAGGTCGCGGCGGTGACGATCTCTTTCGCGAAGGTGACGAACTTGACGGCCAGGGTCGCCAGCAGGATGGTGAGGCTGGCGCCGAGAATCCGTCGATTCACGGACCCCTGCGTCAATCGGTTCCAGAGGTCACGCCCACGGCCGATCAGAGAGACCAACGGCCGTTCCTCGTGGCGTGGTCGGCGACGAGGGCGCCGAGCAGCAGCGGCAGGTAGATGATCGTGCCGAAGAACAAGCGCCTCGCGGCGACGTGCGTGCGCGTGGCGGCGAACTCGAACGACAGCCACAACACGATCGCACCGAGCACTATCGCGGTGACGAGGTAGCGCGGACCGGCCAGGCCGAGCAGCGTCGGCAGCAGGCTCACGGGAATCATCGCCGCCGCGTACAACACGGCCTGTCGGCCGGTACTGCGTCCGCTCGGCTCGATGACCGGCAGCAGCGGCATCCCGGCCTTGGCGTAGTCGTCGCGGTGCATCCAGGCAATGGCGAGGAAGTGCGGCATCTGCCAGAAGAACACGATGCCGAAAAGCGACCAGCCGGCCAGCGACAGCGAATTGGTGGCCGCGGCCCAGCCGATGAGCGGCGGCAGCGCTCCCGGCACGGCGCCGACGATGGTCGAGAGCGACGACTTCAGCTTCATCGGCGTGTAGACGACGACGTAGCTCAGCACGGTGAGGAACGCCACGATCGCCGAGAGCGGATTGGCGAGAAACCAGAGTTCGGCCAGGCCCAGGGCCGAGAGCGCGACGCCGAACCAGAACGCAGGTGCAGGCGTGAGACGCGCCGCCGGCAGCGGCCGCGTGCGCGTGCGCCGCATCAGGCGATCCGTTTCTTTCTCCCACACCTGGTTCAGCACCGACGCCCCACCGGCGACGAGCGTGGTGCCGAGCACCGTGTGGACCAGGCGCGCGAGCGGCGTGCCGTCTTCCATGCCGAGGTAGTAGCCGGCCAGGGTCGTCAGCACGACGAGCAGGTTCAGCCGCGGCTTGGTGAGCTGCACGTAGTCGGACCACACCGAACGGGTGCGGGTCGTCTCGGCGGGAACGTCGTGGCCACTCACGGCTGTCTCGGGCGGGCTCACGCGGCCGGTACCGCAAGCGAGAGGACGAGCGTGGCGGTGCCGGCGGCGGTCACGGTGACGGTGCCGGTCGTGGTGCCGGCGGCTTCGTGCCACGCCTCGACAGTGTAGGTGCCGGCAGGCAGCCCTGGCAGCGAGAAGGCGCCATTGGCGCCGGTGACGGCGAAGTACGGATGGTTCATCACGCCCACCCACGCGTTCATCCACGCGTGGACGTCACACCGCAGCGCCACCATCACCTCGTCGGTCGAGAAGGTGTGGCTGTAGCGCACGCCCTGCACCGGTTGCCCCTGGTTGAACGGCTGGTTGATGGCGGCTTCCGCGCGCACGTTGTGCAGCAGCGGATCGGAGTTGAGCACCTGGAAGGGCTGCCCGACGCGCACGCCGACCACCCGCGGCGTGTACCAGCAGCGCTGCTGATCGACCACCACCGGTTCCGACGGCACGGGGAAGCTGCGGCCCTCGAGACCCGTCTTCACGTAGACGAAGACGTTGGCGAACGCGCCGCCGCCGCCCACCACGTAGCTCTCGGTCTGCCGCGCGGCGCCGGGCACGAGCGTGGCGCAGGTCTTGTCGCCGTCGACGCGGATCGTCTGCGCTGGCGGCGGCGTGCCCGACAGCACGACGCGTCCCGTCACTGTGCCGGTGGACGCGGGATCGAGCGCGGCCGGCGCGCCCGTGGCCGGGACATTGCTGCCGCCGCACGCGGGTGCGACAACCACCGCCGCCGTGAGGGCACAGGCGCCGAGCGCGCGCACGAAACCCGCGGGGCTTGCGCGCATGGCTACTTCGCCGCCGCCGCGGGCGCCGTGCCGCCGGCCTCGCGGATCTTGCGGAACACGCGGTCTTCCATCCAGTGGCCGTCCCAGAACTCCACTGGATTCACCTGCACGCCGCCCACCAGCATCGTGAAGTGCAGGTGGTCACCACCGGCGAGCCCGGTCGTGCCCGAGCGTCCGAGTGTCTGCCCCTTCTCGATCGAGTCGCCGTCTTTGACGTCGATGGTGGAGAGGTGCGCGTAGAGCGACTGCACGCCCAGGCCGTGGTCCACGACCACGCAGTTGCCGTAGATGCCGAGATAGGCCGCGTGCACGACTACGCCCTTGTTCGACGCGGTGACCGGCGCCTGCTGCGTGCTGGCGAGGTCGAAGCCGAGATGCGTCTGCTGATCCACTTCCTTACCTTCGAACATGTAGGTGCGGTGGTCGGCGAAGCGCGACTCGACCTGCGTGTTGCCGAGCTGC
This sequence comes from uncultured Acidobacteriota bacterium, assembly GCA_963779175.1. GTDB lineage: Bacteria > Acidobacteriota > Vicinamibacteria > Vicinamibacterales > UBA2999 > CADEFD01. Next base: position 222,992 of record CAVZXA010000009.1, on the reverse strand, counting down.
GCGAAGGCGTCGGTCCAGCGCATCTCGGGCGCTGTCTTCGCCGCCAGTGCGGCGATGGTGGCGTTGTTCTGCTGCCGCAGGTCGCGGTTGATGGTGAGGAACGCGGCGAGCAGGTCGTCGGTCTTCACGCCGAGCGACGGCGTGTTGGACACGATGGCCGGCACCACCCGCGACAGGAAGCTCGAGTCGATGGGAATGCGCGAGCGCTGGAACACCTTGGGGAACGCCTGGCGTTCGAGCGTGGCGGAGGCTTCGTTGCCGGCCTCGTCGCGCGCGAATACGGAGACGGGCGTGTTGGCATCCTGATCGAAGGGCAGCGCGAAGAACGCCACCTTGAGCGCCGGATCCGACAGGCCGACGGCCGTGCCCGGGAAGGCCGGGAACGACGTGTCGCCCACCTTCACGCCGGCAGCGACGTCGGGGGGCGTGGCGCGGAGCACCACAAATTCCGAGCCGCCGAGGTTCAGGAAATGGTGGATCGACACCACGCCGACGCGCGGCGGATCGAGCCGCACGGTGAGCTCCTTCGTGACGGTCGACTCCGCCTCCCGCCAGCCAAACAGCACCGGCCGCGCGGCCGTGATGGTGAGCGTGGCCGGGCCAGCGACGAGTTCCGGCTGCGCGGCCTTGCCGAGCGGCCGGATCACCCACAGGCGATCGGAACTGGCCTGCTTGAGGTCACCGGCCGAGCCCGCGGTGTCGTCGAGCGAGAACACGTGCATGGCCTTGCCGCCCTGGGTCAACGCCGCGGTGAGGCGTGTGAGCTTGCCGGCCGGGGCGTCCACGAAGACCTCGAGCGAGCTCTTCTGTCCGATGAAGTTGCCGGGGCTCTTGATTTCGATGGCCGGGCCGGCCTCGCGTCCGGCCATGAACCATGCGGCGGCGCCGCTGCCGATGGCAATGACCACGATCGCCAGGAAGGCGCGTCGGATGAACTGCATCTTCAGATTCTAGTCGCTCGGCGCGAGCCTCGCCCGGCGACGCGCGTGGAGGCGTCGCGGGCCTGCCGGGCCGGCCTGCCCTGGTTGACAGCGTCGGCGCGACTGAGTAAATTTGAAGATTCCTGATGGTCGCGCGCGATCATCAGCGACGTGCCGGTATCGTCTAGGGGTCAGGACACGTGGTTCTCAGCCATGTAACCGGGGTTCGAATCCCCGTAACCGGTACCATCCCTTCCGTTCCTCCCATTCAAGTAGCTCCAGTCGTGCGCGCGTTCCGGCGGCGTCCTCGGATGGGGGCACCTCGTTCGCGCCGCCCTCGCATTTTCAGGCATGAATCTGCGCCGGCGATGGCACGCGCCCTGCAATACACGGGGCAGGGTCAATCGGGACCCCCGGAAGGAAGGTCGACCGTGAAGAGCCTCAAGTACGCCGTCATTGCCGCACTGGTCGCCAGCACGGTCACCTTGCAGCCTGTGACCGCCCTCGCGCAGGGTCGCGACCGCCGGGACCGCTACGAAGACAAGCGCGACCGCGACCGCGATCGCTACGACAACCGCCGCAACCGCGACCGTGACGACGACCGCCGCTATGAGAGCTCCCGCGACGGTCGCTACGACAACAACCGCTACGACGACAACCGCGCCGTGCCGCGCGCCTGGCGCAACTACGACTACCGTCGCGCCGAGCCCGGCTACCGCAGCTACGACGCGGCCCGTTACTACCGCAACGACAACCGCTACCGGCCGTACCGGATGGGCCGCAACGACCGTATCTACCGCGGCTCCGACAACCGCTACTACTGCCGCCGGGATGACGGCACGACCGGGCTCATCGTGGGCGGCGTGGCCGGCGGCATCCTCGGCAGCATCATCGCCCCCGGCGACTCGAAGACGCTCGGCGCCATCATCGGCGCCGGCGCCGGGGCGCTACTCGGACGCGAGATCGACAACGGCGTCGAGTGCCGCTGACGCTCGCCGAGCACCACACACTGGCCCGGCCGGACCGCCTCATATAGAGGCCTCCGCCGGGCCGGTCGTACGTCAGGGGCCGACGAACTCGAGTGGCACGAAGCTCGCCGGCACATGGAAGTCCGGCGTGCCCGTGCCGGTTGGCGCGTACGACGGGTCCTGACGCGCGCCCTCCACGCGGCTGATCCGGAACAGGTTGACCCGCCATTGGTCGCCTGGCGCCGGCGCGCCGTCGAAGGCCGCAAACGGCAGCCGCATCACCGCCCGCCACGTCCGCGCGCCCTCGTCGATGGCCGCCGCCGTCTCCATCCCGCTGTTCCAGCGCCAGTCCACGTCCACCCGCGGGCGACGAATCGCCAGATCGCACCATTGGCCGGTGGGCGCCACCTCGAATTCCTTGTAGCTGTCCTCCCGTGGTTCGCGGGGATGACGGATAAACGCCTCGCAGACGTCGCGGTCCCACAGCCCGACGCGCTCGACCGACGTGTCGACCTCGGCATCGACGTCGAGCTCGCTGTAGCCGCACTCGTAACCGAGCCACAGGTGCGTCGCCGTCCAGAGCAGACGCGCGGTCGTGGCCAGTGCCGTCGGGGCCGGGTCGCCGTTCCACAGGCGGTCGACGCGTGTGCGCGGGCGCCGAGCGCCAGGCGTCGTGCGCGAAGTCCGCCGTCAGCGGCGGCGGGGCGGCGAGTAGCGACGCGCGGACGTGCATCGGACGTTCGATCATACCGAGGGCTCGAGACCGGCCGTTGCATTTCGTGATGACCTGCCAGCCCGGCCTTGGCTATGCTGGTGCGCCTGTCGTGTGGCGGCGCTCCGTCATGATCTTGCGCTCTGCACCCCGCCTCGCGTGTTCGTCGGCCTCCTGGCGTGGGCGCTCGCTTCCCGATGGCGGCCGGAGCGTCCACGCCGCGCCTGCGGGCGCCGGGACGCGAGCGTGTCGCCGCGTTCCGGCGTCGCCCGCGCCGGCTCGCTGCGCACCGACGATGCCGCGGCCTGGGTGGCGCCGGATAGCGAGCCACGACCCCGACCATCACCGTGGCGGTCGCCGTGGTCGCCGTCAGGATGGCCCTGCCGGGCGACGACCAACGCCTCGCCGACGGCCGTGCGTGGTCGCCTCGCCCCTTACCCGCCGGACGGCCGCCGCCCGTCATCGTCTCCGTCTCCGTGACCCGCCCTTTCGCCCAGCGCCTCACTGCCGGACTTATTCGGCCCGCCGCCGGCCGCGCCCCTCCTCTCGCCTGATCGCCGCTGAGCGTTCTCGTCGCGCCCGCCCGGTCTTCTGCGGTCGCGACGGGACGTGTGTGGACGCGCCGCACGCCCGCCTCGTGCGCCGTGTGCCTCGCACCGGCGTCCCGGCTGCGATTCATCAGCTCAGAAAAGGATTGACGCCCCATGAAGACTCACTGACGTTCGGAAACCCAGGCCACCATCACGCCCAGCCGCGCGCTCGAAATTCTGAAGGAAGGCAACGCCGCGCTTCGTCAACAACCTGCGCATCAACCGCAACCTGCTGCAGCAGGCCAACGAGACGCGTGACGGCCAGTGGCCGTTCGCCACGATCGTCAGCTGCATCGACAGCCGCACGTCGCCGGAGCTCATCTTCGACCAGGGGCTCGGCGACATCTTCTCGGTGCGCATCGCCGGCAACGTCGTGAACACCGACATCGTCGGCAGCCTCGAGTTCGCCTGCCACCTGGCCGGCTCGAAGCTCATCGTCGTGCTCGGCCACACGTCAGTGCGGCGCCGTCAAGGGCGCCTGCGATCACGTGGAACTCGGCAACCTCACCGAGCTGCTGTCGAAGATCCAGCCGGCCGTCTACGAGGAGAACCAGACGCTCGACCGGTCCACGCGCAACTCGAAGAACGCGGCGCTTCGTCGAGAACGTGGCCGACCTGAACGTGCGCCGCTCGGTGCGGACGATCGTCAACCGCAGCTACATCCTCGAGCACATGATCGAGGCCGGCAAGGTGGCCATCATCGGCGCCAAGCACGACCTGGCGACCGGCATGGTCACCTTCTTCGACGACACCTGGGTGCACGACGAGGCGTCGATGCGCACGATCTCCGGCCGCGCGCGCCGGCGAACGGCGCCACGGCATCGAAGGGGAAGGCGGCCGGCCCAGCCAGGCCTGAGCCTAGTCGCGCGTGCGGAGGATCGGCGAGCGCCCGCTCTTCAGGGCCTCGTCGAGCACGTTCCACGTCACCAGGCCGTCGTACGAGCGCGGTTCCAGCAGGTAGAACGCCAGCCGCGCCAGCGGCTGCGTCATCCGACACCCTGTAGGCGCCGGCCGGCACCGTGCGTTCCACCGGGCGCCCACGCGCCCGTCACGGTGCGTTCCTGGTGGTTCTCGAAGGCCTGCGCCGTCGTGGTGGAGGTGGCGACCTCGAATTCCTGGAGCGGCACGGTGGCCGGCGCCGTCAGGCGTTCGAGCTGGATGCCGTGCGCGCGCAGGCGTTCGAGCGCGACCTTCTGCTCGGCCGGCACGAAGTAGGCCGCGGGCACGCGCTCCTGGTCGGCTGACGCGAAGGTCGTCTCGTCGGCCATCGGCTCGGGCTTCACGACGTTGGCGCGCTTGTGGATGACGCGTCCGGAATAGGGATTCACGTCTTCCTCGATGTCGCCCATCAGGATCTCGATCGGCGCCGGGCCGCGCGCGACCTTCGAGCGCAGCGACAGGGTCGTGCCGACGAGCGAGCGGGCATCGGCGGCGGCGGTGGCCTGCATCAGCGCCGCCGCGTTGGTGTGCGCGTAGCCGAGCACTTCGTCGACGAAGCGCCGCACCGTGGTGACGCGATCGGCGAAGGTGAGGTACGAATAGGTCTCGCTCAGGATGCCGAAACGATTGCGCACGCCCCAGTAGTTGTGGGTGTAACGCGGCATGTCTTCCACCGTCGTCCAGACGCGGTTCGGCGCCTGACCCGAGACGTTGCCGTAGGAGCGGAACTCCCAGCCGTCTTTCGCCTTGACGTTCTTCGCCACCGCCGCCATCCAGTCGCGCGACCGGGTCACGATCGCACTCTCGACGGCCGGGTTGTTCGGCGTCTCGTAGGTGAGGTGGTAGGCATGGCGGGAGCCGTTGGTGGTGTGCAGGTCGACCATGACGTGCGGATCGAAGTCGTTCAGGAGCCGCACCATCGAGCGCGCCTCGGGTGTCTCGATCTTGATGTTGTCGCGGTTGATGTTGAGGCCCTGCGCATTGGCGCGCGTGCCCTGGCCGCCAATGGGGCCGTGCTGGAAGCCGCGGCTCGTGAGCGTGACCTTCTCGTTGCCGTCGGCGTTGTAGATCGGGTTGACGAGCAGCACCATCGAGTTCAGCCAGTCGGCGTGCTGCCCCTTCGCGATGTCGCGGATGAGCGCCAGCACCGCTTCCTTCCCCTCGACCTCGCCGGCGTGGATGTTGGCCTGCAGGTAGACGCGCAGCTTGCCTGACGCCTTCACGGTAGCGGGACGGGCATCGGCCACCCGGCCAACCACCGCCAGCGGCAGCGTGCGGCCCTCGAAGGAGTACCCGAACGAGCGTCACGTGCACGAGGTTCGAGGCCTGATCCACCGTGGCCAGGAACGCCTGCACATCGTCGTAGCGGCTGGTCTCGACGAAGTTGGACTGCTCGGCGCGGGTCTGGAGCCGGTCGAGTGGCGCGGCGGCGCGTGACTGCGCACGCACGGCCGAGCCGGCGAGGATGACAGGCACCACGAAGACGAGTGAAGACACGAGCAGGCGACGAATACGCATGCGCCGATCTTACCGGCGTCGGCAGACACCGCACATCGGGACTTTGAGGGAACGCCCCTGGTGGCGTACCCTTTCGGGCACCCGATCGCCCTGTGAGAACCAGAACGTCATGCGCGCGCCCCGCGTTGAGGCGCCTTGCCGCGACTATCGCGCTGCTCACGGGGTTCGCCGCTGCCACCGCCCAGGCGCAACCTGCGCCCATTCCGTCGCTGGTGCGGCGCAACGCCGCCGACGACGTGATCGCGCGGGCATCTCGCGTGGAGACCCCGCTCACCCTCGACGGCCGGCTCGACGAAGCGATCTACACGCGCGTCGCGCCGCTCACCGACTTCATCCAGCAGGAGCCGCGCGAAGGCCAGCCCGCCACCGAGAAGACCGAGGCGTGGATCCTCTTCGACGACACCAACATCTACATCTCGGCCCGCAACTGGAACAGCCAGCCGGAGCGGGAAGTGGCCAACGAGATGCGCCGCGACAACAGCAACATCCTCGGCAACGACAACTTCACCTTCGTCATCGACACGTTCCACGACAAGCGCAACGGCTACATGTTCCAGACCAACCCGCTCGGGGCGCTGCGCGACATGACGATCACCGACGACCAGCAGAATTCCGCCTGGAACGGCATCTGGTACGTGAAGACGGCGCACTTCGATCAGGGGTGGACGCTCGAGGTGGCCATCCCCTTCAAGACGCTGCGCTACAACGGCAACGGGGCGCAGACCTGGGGCGTCAACATGCGCCGCCTGGTGCGCTGGAAGAACGAGTTTTCGTATCTGTCCCTGGTGCCGGCCGCGCTCGGCACGCAGGGCGTGAGCCGCATGGCGTCGGCGGCCAGCATCGAGGGCATCGAGACGCCGGCGGAGTCGAAGAACCTCGAGTTCAAGCCGTACGCCCTCGGCACCGCCACGTCGGCCCGGCGCACCGGCGGCGTGCTCGACGACGAGCTCGGCGGCAACGGCGGCCTCGACGTCAAGTACGGCCTGACCCGCAGCCTGATCCTCGATGCCACCTGGCGCACCGACTTCGCCCAGGTGGAAGAAGACCTGCAACAGGTGAACCTCACGCGCTTCAGCCTGTTCTTCCCCGAGAAGCGCGACTTCTTCATCGAAGGGCAGGGCATCTTCGATTTCGGCGGCGTGCAGGCCGGCAACAGCCCCGGCGACGTGCCGCTCATGTTCTACAGCCGCCGCATCGGTCTCAGCCAGGGCCAGGCGGTGCCGGTGGTGGGCGGCGCCCGCCTCACCGGCCGCCAGGGCCCCTACAGCATCGGCTTCCTCGACATCCACACGGAGGAATCGGAAGAGGCCGCGGCACCGGCCTCCGCGTTCACGGCGCTGCGGCTCAAACGCAATGTGCTGCGCCGCAGCAACGTCGGCGTGATGGCGACCCGGCGCGGTCCGGCGGCGGTGTCGACGCCGGCCAGCCGCGGCTCGGGTGATGCCAGCTACACCGTCGGCGCCGATGCGACGCTGCTGTTCTTCAAGTCGATCAACCTCACCGGTTACGCCGCGCGCACCCGCGTGCCCGATCGCACCGGGCAGGTCGTCGAGGGCAACAGCTATCGCGGCCGCTTCGACTATACCGACGATCGCTACGGCCTGTCGGCCGAGCACATGCTCATCGATCCGCACTTCAACCCCGAGATGGGCTTCACCCGCCGCACCGACGTCCGCCGCACGTTCGCACAGGCGCGCTTCAGCCCGCGCCCGCGCAGAAGCCGCGTCGTCCGCAAGCTCACCTGGCAGGCCAGCCTCGACTACGTGACCGATGCGGACGCCAGCGCCCTCCAGACGCGCGAAGGCTCGGGCCTCTTCCGCGTCGACTTCCAGTCGAGCGATCAGGCGTCGGTCGAATACACGCGGGAGTTCGAGCGCCTGCCGGCGCGTTTCACGGTCTCGCCCGGCGTCTTCGTGCCGGCCGGCACCTACGGCTCGGAGACGACACGGCTCAGCTACACGATGGGACAGCAGCGGCGGATCTCGGGCCGTTTCTCGGTGGCGCGGGGCACCCTCTACGACGGCACGCGCACGGAGGCCACCTACAGCGGACGCTGGGGGGTGCTGCCGCAGCTCTCGGTCGAGCCGTCGCTCTCGCTCAACTGGGCGGAGCTGCCGTACGGGTCGTTCAACGCGCGGCTCGTGAGCTCGCGTTTCACGGTCACGCCGACGGCGCGGATGGTCGTCAGCAGCCTCGTGCAGTACAACGTCGACGCCCACTCGCTGTCGTCGAGCGTGCGCCTGCGGTGGGAGTACACCGGCGGCAGTGAGCTGTTTGTCGTCTACAGCGACGGCCGTGACACCGAGGCCCGGCCCGGCCAGGCGCTGCAGAACCGTACGTTCGCCGTGAAGGCCACGCGCCTGTTCCGCTTCTGATCGCGACGCCGGCCCCCGCCGCACGCCCGGCAGTTGACGACTGCGGCGAACCCTGCCACCCTCACCCGCAATGACACGCTGGCTGGTCGCCCTGGGCTTTGCGCTCGGCGCGTCCCTCGTGGCGGGCCTGCTCGGCCAGATCGGCCTCCTGCAGACGCTCGAGCTGAAGACCTACGACGCCCGCATGCGTGTGGTGGCGACCGGCGACGGCGCTTCGCCGCCGATCGCGATGGTGCTCATCGACGATCACTCCATCCGTCAGCTCGAACCGGCCGTGGGACGCTGGCCGTGGCCGCGCCTGCTGCACGGCATGCTCATCGACTACCTGGCGCGCGGCCCCGCGAAACTCGTCGTCTACGACGTGCAGTTCAGCGAGGAAGACAAGGCCAGCCGCGAGATTCTCGGCACGCCCTGGACGGGCCAGGAATCCGACGACGCGCTCGTCAGCTCAGTGCGCCAGGCCGGCAACGTGATCGTGGCCGTGCAGGCATCGAGCGAAGGGCTGGTGGACGAGCGCCAGAACGTCCAGCCGCCGCTCGACGGGGTGGCATCGCTCGACCGCGTCTTTCCCCTCAAGGGCTTCGCCGAACGCCGCCCGCTGCTGACGCCGCCCTTTCCGGCGCTCGCCGGCGCCGTGCGCGCGGTGGGGCACGCGCGCCTGGCCTACGACCTCGATGGTCCGGCCCGGCGCTACGTGCCCTTCGTGGACGTGGCGGGGAAGGTGGTGCCGTCACTGCCGGTGGCCGCGGCGATCGAGGCGCTGGGCATCCGGCCCGACGCCGTGTTCGGGAATCGCACGGTGCTGCATCTGGGGGACCGCCGTGTGCCCTGGGTGGAGCAGGTCGTTCCCGACTTCTACGGACCGGCGCAGACCGTCTACCGTCCTCTCGTGCCCTTCCGCGGGCCCACCATGCGCGCCAACGGCACGCCCACCTTCAAGTCCTACTCGTTCCAGGATCTCGTGCTTGCCGAGCAGCAGATTCTCGACGGGCAGCCGCCGCACCTCGACCCGGCGGTCTTCAAGGATCAGATCGTGGTCGTCGGCGTGAGCGCCGAGGGGCTGAAGGACACCTTCACGACGCCCTTCGGCGAAGGACAGATGCCGGGGGCCGAGTTCCACGCCAACGTCATCGACGCCCTGCTGAGCGGTCGCACCATCGCGCCGGCCGCGCCGTGGCAGCGCGGCTTCGCCACACTTGGTCTGGCGCTTCTGGTCGCCGCCGTCGGCGCGCTGGGCACGCCGTGGGTGACCGCCATCGCCGCGCTGGCGCTGGCGGCCGGGTTCGCCTGGTTCGCGACCACCGTGCTCGCCAGGTGGCACCTGGCTGCCGCTGGTCGTGCCGCTGCTGGCGCTGGCGCTCACGTTCCTCGCCGATCTCGCCTGGATGTACTTCGTCGAGGGCCGCGAGAAGCGCCGCGTGAAGCGCCTGTTCTCCCGCTACGTCTCGAAGGACGTCTACCAGCAGCTGCTGGCCAGCCCCCTCGAGGCGACGCTCGGCGGCCAGCGCCGCGAGATGACGGTGCTCTTCTCGGACATGCGCGGCTTCACGACGCTCTCGGAGAGCGGCGAGGCCGAAGACCTCGTCCGCCAGCTCAATCAGTACTTCACGCGGATGGTCGAGGTGGTCTTCGCCCATCGCGGCACCATCGACAAGTTCGTGGGCGACATGGTCATGGCGCTCTACGGCGCCCCGCTCGACGATGCCGACCACGCCGACCATGCCGTGCAGACCGCCCTGGCCATGGTCCGCGAGCTGGAACAGCTCAACCGTCTGTGGGCCGTGGAGGGCCGGGCTGCGCTCGACATCGGCATCGGCATCAACACCGGCGAGATGATCGCCGGCAACATCGGCAGCGACACGATCATGAGCTACACCGTGATCGGCGACAACGTGAACCTGGGCGCCCGCCTCGAGTCGCTCAACAAGGACTTCGGCACGCGGATCCTGATTTCGGAGGCGACGCGGCGGCAGCTCAAGGGCGACTACGACCTGCGCGCGCTCGGCGACGTGACGGTCAAGGGCAAGACGCGGGCGGTGGCGATATTCGAGGTCCGGACCGCGCGTCCGGGGGCGCCGTCCGGTCCGGCTTGAACCACGGCCGGTACAGGACGATAATCGCGGCCGCTCCCCACGGACGACCGACCCCCTCATGACCGCCGCAGAAACTTCAGGGCCGCGCCAGCCAGTCACCATCGTCATCGTCGGCTACCGGGCCTACGACGAGCTGGCATCATGCCTGTCGTCGCTCGCCCGCCACGAGCCCGACGTGCCGGTGGTGCTGCTCGATCACGCCGCCGACCAGACGCGTGGCCAGGCGCTGACCGCGCGTTTCCCCCAGGTCATCTATCTCCCTACGTCGCGCAACGACGGCTTTGCCGGGGGCGTCAATGCGGCGGTTCGACACGCCGGGCCCGGGGCGCTGCTGCTGCTCAACCCCGACTGCGAGCTCACCGCCCCGGTGGTGACGTCGCTGCTGCAGGTGCTCGCCGAGTTCCCGCGGGTCGGCGTCGTCGGCGGCCTGCTGCGCGAGAGCGACGGCGGTCTGCAGGCGTCGGCGCGGCATTTTCCGAATGCGACGACCGCCGTGGCCGGGCGCACGTCGTGGCTGTCGCGTCAGTTGCCGGGCAACATGCTGAGCCGGCGCAACCTCGTGCCGTCGAGCGGCGTGCCCACCCACGTGGACTGGGTCAGTGGCGCGTTCATGCTGGTCCGTCGCGAGGCCTTCGACCAGGTCAGCGGCTTCGACCCGGCCTTCTTCCTCTATTGGGAAGACGCAGATTTCTGCAAACGAACGTCGCAGCGGGGCTGGTCGACCGTGTACGTGCCGACCCCGGCGGTCATTCACCGCACGGCCCGCTCGTCGTGCCACGCGCCGGCGCGCTCATTGTGGGCGTTTCACCGCAGTGCCCTGCGGTATTACCTGAAGCACGGGTCGTGGCTGGCTCGCGGCGCCAGTCCGTTTGTGGCCCTCGGGTTGTTCGGACGGTTTCTCATCAAGCTGCCACGGCGCCTCTCGGCAGAACCGACGGCCGAACGCCTGCACGCGCCCGCCGGCAGGGGTTGACCGGTGGACGACCGTGTGCCGCCGCCGATTGAGGCGGCGCCGCTGAACCGCGCCCGCACCGGCGTGGCGGCCGCGTCTGTCGATGTGCTCTGCGGCAGCATCCTCCTCGTGATGCCGGGCGGACTCGGACCGGATGCCGCGGGGGCGGTGTTCATGGTGGCGATGGTGACGTCCGCGACCGCCGCGCGTCTCTACGGGGCCGCCGGTCAGCCCACCTGGCCGGTGCGTCTGACCGCAGCGCTTGTCGTGGCGGCGGTGGCCGCCGGCGCTGCGCTGTCGGCACTCGGGCGCGAGGTCACCGTGCCGGCGATCCTGCTTCACGCCACTGCGGTGGCCGCACTTGCCGCCTCGTGGCGTGTGGCCAACGGCGTCTGGTACCGACGGCGCCGGCGTGCGCATCGCGCCTCGGCCGGACCGGACCTGCTGCTGGTGCCGCAGGGCGAGAGCATCTCGTCGATGTCGGCGGGCGCGTGGCGCGTCTGGCAGTATCGCCACCTGGTGCGGAACCTGGTCGCGCGTCACGCCGAGCTCAAGTACCGCGGCTCGGTGCTCGGCTTCGCATGGACGCTCATCGTGCCGCTGCTCACCGTGGGCGTCTACAGCCTCGCCTTCACCCGCGTGATGAAGGTGGGCACGCCGCGCTTCGTGCTCTACCTCATCGTCGGGGTGCTGGCGTGGAACTACTTCTCCGGCGCGATGCGGGCGGCGGTCGAGGCGGTCGTCGGCGCCAGCCCCCTCATCCGCAGCGTCGTCTTCCCGCGGGTGGTGCTGCCGCTGGCGCTCGTGCTGTTCCAGCTCGGGCAGTTCGCGTTGTCGCTCGCCGTCTTCCTGCCGATTGCCCTTCTCGCCTACGGCGCGCCGCCCCTCACCGGCCTGCTCGTGTTTCCCGTGTTCCTGCTGCTGCACACGACGTTCATCCTCGGCCTCTCGCTGGCGCTGGCCACGGCGACCGCGTCGTTTCGCGACGTCCGCCATCTCGTGGACGCCGCTCTTGGCATGCTGTTCTGGGCGACGCCGGTCGTCTACGAGATCGGCATGGTGCCTGGCGCGGCCTCTCGTGCGGTCGGCCTCTCACCGGTCGGCGCCTACATCCGCGCCTACCAGGACATCTTCTACTACGGCACGATGCCGGAGCCGGCGCTGTGGCTGGCGGCCGTGGCGTACGCGATCTGCGCGCTTGCCTGCGGCCTCAGCCTGTTCCAGGCGCACGAAGGCCGCTTCGCCGAGCTGGTCTGACGGTTCCTGCCGATGACTGACGTCCTCGTGCGGGCCGAGCGGGTGTCGAAGTGCTTCCAGCTGCACCGCAACTTCACGCGCTCGATCAAGGAACGCGCGATTGGCGTCTTCGACGCCCGCCGCCGCATGACGACGACCGACCACTGGGCCGTGCGCGACGTGACCGTCACGGTCAGTCGTGGCGAGGCGGTAGGCCTGGTCGGCGCCAACGGCTCCGGCAAGAGCACGCTGCTCAAGCTCGTCGCTGGCATCCTGCGGCCCACCGGCGGCCGCATGCTGGTGCGCCAGGACCTGCGCATCGGCACCATGATCGAGCTCGGCGCCGGCTTCCACCCCGAGCTGAGCGGCCGCGAGAACGTCTACCTCAATGCCTCCGTCTACGGACTGCAACGCGACGAGGTGGACGCCATCTACGACGCGGTCGTGGACTACGCGGAGCTGGCGGCCTTCATGCACGAGCCGGTGAAGAACCTGTCGTCGGGGATGGCGATGCGGCTCGCGTTTGCGGTCGCGGTCCACATCGACGCCGACGTGCTCCTCCTCGACGAGGTGTTCGCGGTGGGCGACGCCGCCTTCCGCGCCAAGTGCCGCGCCACGCTCGCCCGGCTGGCCGCGGCGGGCCAGTCGATCGTCCTGGTGTCGCACGATGCCCAGGCGGTCGCCAGCCTCTGCCAGCGCGTCTGCGTGCTGCGGGCCGGCCGCCTGGTCTTCGACGGTCCGGTCACCGAGGGCCTCGCGGCCTACGCGTCGCAGGCCGCGGCCACGCCGTGACGGGAGCCGGGCGCCGATGACTGCCGGCCTCGTCATCGTGACACGCGACAGCCGGGCGTTCATCGGCCGCGCCGTGGCCGCTGTGGCCGCCCAGCGGCGGCGTCCCGATCGCGTGGTCGTGGTCGACAACGCCAGCCGCGACGGCACCGCCGACGAGGTCACGCGCGTCGCCACCGGCCTCGGCCTGCCGGTAGAGCTCGTGCGGCTCGACGCCAACACCGGCTTCGCGCATGCGAACAACCGGGCCGTGGCGATGCTCGGTGACTGTGATGCCGTCGCGCTCCTCAATCCCGACGCCTTTCCGGAGCCCGCGTGGCTCGCTGAGCTGCTCGCGGCCGCCGCGCGCCATCCGGATGCGGCGTCGTTGGCCTCGCTGCTGCTGCGCGACGGCGCGCCGGACGTGGTCGACGGCGCCGGCGACGTCTACCATGTGAGCGGACTGGCGTGGCGTCACGGTCACGGCCGCCCGCGCGTGGAGGTGCCCGGGGTGGATGTCGAGCGCGAGGTCTTCGCCGCCTGTGCCGCGGCCGCGCTCTACCGCCGCGAGGCCTGGCTCGCGGCCGGCGGCTTCGACGAGCGCTTCTTCTGCTACATGGAGGACGTCGATCTCGGCTTCCGCCTGCGCCTGGCCGGCCACAGCTGCTGGTATGTGCCCGACGCCGTCGCGCATCACATCGGGTCGGCCACGGCCGGTGTGGGCAGCGCCTTCGCGGTGTACCACGGGCATCGCAACCTCGCCTGTACGTTCGTTCGGAACATGCCGGCCCCACTCTTCTGGCGCTACCTGCCCGCGCACCTGGCGCTCACGGTCGGCGGGGCGGTGTGGTGCGCCTGGCGGGGCCGTGCCGGCGCCTACGCACGTGCCAAACGTGATGCGCTCGCGGCCCTGCCGGCGATGTGGCGGGAGCGGCGCCAGACGCAGGCGAGTCGCGTGGCGGCGCCTGCCAGTCTGCACGCGCTCATGGCGCGTACGTCGCTGCTGGGCCAGGCGTGGCGACGCCGGGCGGCCGGTGGACCCTCGAAGGGTGCTGCGCCGTCCGTGCCATGATCGGGCCCGTCCATCCGCCGATGACGCCAGACTCGTCTGCACCGATGCCGCCCGCGCCCGCTCCCGGCGGCGAACGCGTGTGCGTCTTCACGATCGCCTCGCGCAACTACACCCCGGCCGTGCGCGCGCTCTTCGACGGCGTGGCCCGTCACGCGCCAGCCGCGCATCGCGTGCTGGCGCTCTGCGACACGCCAGGGGAGATCGACTACAGCGGCGACGGGTTCGAGGTGCTGAGTCTCGATGCCCTCGACCTGCCGGCGCGGCAGTCGTTCCTGTTCCAGTATTCGCTCATCGAGCTGAACACGGCGATCAAGCCGTTTGTCATCGCGGCGCTCTTCGCCCGCGGGTTCGACCGCGTCATCTACTTCGACCCCGACATCGCCGTGCTGGCGCCGCTCGACGACATGATCGCCCGGCTCGACACCGCCGATCTGCTGGTCACCCCGCACCTGACCGCCCCGCTCGAGGACGGTGGCTATCCGGACGAGCGGACGATCCTCATGTGCGGCACCTTCAACCTCGGGTTCATCGCCGTGTCGAACACACCGGCGGCCCGGGCGTTCGTCGCCTGGTGGCAACGGCGCCTCACGCGCGAGGGCGCCGTCGATCTGGCGCGCGGGATGTTCACGGATCAGAAGTGGGTGGACTTCGCGCCGAGCTTCGTCGAGCGGGTCGAGGTGGTGCGCCATCCCGGGTGGAACGTCGCCTACTGGAACCTGGCGCAGCGCGACGTGCGGCGTGCCGACGGTGGCTGGGTCGCAAACGGTGCGCCGCTCGTCTTCTTCCACTTCTCGGGTTTCGATGCCTCGGCCGGCGTGTTCAGCCGCCATCAGAACCGCTTCGAGCTCGAGGCGCTGCCGGCGGACGTCCGCGCGCTCGTGCGCGACTACGAGACGCTGCTGCGCCGCCACGGCTACCCGGCGCTGACAGCCGCGACGTTCGGCCTGGCGACGTTTGGCGACGGCACGCCGATTCCGGATCTCGTGCGGCGCCTCTACCGCGAACACCGCGACGTGCTCGACGGCCGAATCACCGACCCCGCCGGCGCCGACCTGGCCGCCTTCATCGCCTGGGCCAACGAGCCGGCGGAAGAGTCAGGGCGTCGCTCGCCGTGGATCACCCGGGTCTTCCGCGAGGTCCACCGTTCGTATCCGGACGTACAGCTCGACGTCCAGTTCCCGGACCTCTTCGGCGTCCACGCCGAGCTCTTCGCGCGCTGGTGCGTTGGCGACGGCGTGGCGCTGCACGGCCTGCCGGACGTGTTCCTGGCGCCGATGCGGACCGCGATCGCCGGATCAGCACCCGCGGTGCCGACGGCGTGGAGTGTCAACCGCTGGGCCTTCCACGCCGCCTGGCGCTTCAAGCACCTCGTGCGGCCCTTCGCGCCGGTGGCGCTGCGGGTCCGTCTCGGCCGCGCGCTCTTCCATCGTGCCTACGGCCCGGCTGTCGCGGCCGCCGGTCGCGCCTCGACCGCGGCGGCGCCGACGAGCGTGACCGGCGTCAACGTGCTCGGCTACCTGCGCGGTGAACTCGGGGTCGGCGAGGCGGCGCGGGCGACGCTGCGGGCCTGCGCCGCGGCCGGCATCCCGGTGGCTGCCATCGAGTACACGCACAACCCGCCGTCACGGATGGACGAAGACCTGCCGGCAGCCACGTCGACGACACCCGATCACGGCATTACGATCGTGCACCTCAACGCCGACCAGAGCGCCTACGCGATGGTCGATCACGACACGGCGCTGCGCGACCGCTACCGCATCGGCTACTGGAACTGGGAGCTGCCGGAGTTTCCCGACACCTGGCCGGACGCTGAGCGTCTGCTCGACGAGGTCTGGGCGCCCAGCACTTTCTGCGCCACGGCGTTCAGCCGGCGGCTACGCCTTCCGGTCACGCACGTGCCCTACGCGGTGCAGGTGCCGGTGGTCCACGGCCCCGGCCGTGACGCGTTCGGCCTTCCCTCCGAGGCGTACGTCTTCTTCTTCATGTTCGACGCGCACAGCGTCCCGGAACGCAAGAACCCGATGGCGGTCGTCGAGGCCTTTCAACGGGCGGCGCCGCAGTCCCGGCGGCCGGTGCACCTGGTCGTGAAAATGATCAACGCCAGCGAGAGCTCGCCGCCGGTGGCGGCGCTGCGCCGGGCGGCGGCGGCTGATCCGGCGATCACCCTGATCGACCGCTACCTCGCGCGGCCGGAGCTGACCGCGCTCATGCAGGCCACCGACGCCTATGTCTCGCTGCATCGCTCCGAAGGCTTCGGCTTCACGATGGCCGAGGCAATGAGCCTCGGCAAGCCCGTGGTCGCCACCGGCTGGTCGGCCAACATGGACTTCATGACGCCGTGGAACTCGTCTCCTGTCGCCTTCCGTCTGGTGCAGCTCGAGACCGACCATGGTCCGTACCGACGCGGACAGTGGTGGGCGGATCCGGATGTGCACGACGCGTCCGGTCACATGGTGCGACTCGTGAACGAGGATGGGCTCGGCGCCGCCATCGGCGCCCGGGCCGCCGCACACATGCGTCAGCACTACTCGCCGGCCGCCGTTGGACGCATCATCGCCGAGCGCCTGCGTGTCATCGCGGCTCAGCGCTGACCGACCTGCCCTCCGGCAGCGCCAGCAACTGACGCGCCAGCGTCGTCTCGACACGCCCGGGCGCCAGGCGCGCCGGCTGGTAGGCGCGGCGAGCCACCGCGCCGGCCTCGCCGGTTGGCAGCAGCGGTGCCGGCAGCGACGCCTGCACGTCGTAGCGGCCCGCCAGCTCGTTCCACGCTGCCACCACCAGCCGGTCGTAGGGGATGCGGTGGCCCGGCGTCTCGTAGGCGGCGCAGCGCGCGCTGTGGTCGCCACGACAGACCAGGCCGTCGGCCTCCGCGGTGCATGAGGTGCCCCGCGTGGCGTCGACGAGGAACAGGCGACACTCCGCCCGTTGGTCTTCGCCCAGCAGCGTCGCCCATGCGCGCGCCAGGTACGGCGCTTCGGTGGCGCGATACAGCGCCGGAGGTTCCGGGCGGTAGAGCAGCAGATGGGCGCCGCGATCGGCGGGGAAGGCCTCGGCCACCGAGGCCAGCTCGACGCGGTGCCGCTGCCAGTGCGCGTTGAAATAGGCCTGGCGTTCCTGGCCCCCGGCGATGCCACCGGCGATGAAGAGGGCGACGACGCCCACAGCCACGCGGGCCTCGCGGGGGCCGCGGCGGCTGAGCGCGTAGAGCCCCGTCGCCAGCGCCAGCGACGCCCACAGGCGCGAGTGCAGCTGCGTGCGGTAGTACATGTGCGCGAGGTGCACGGCCATGTAGGTCGCGTTCACGACGACCGCGCTCGCCGCGAAGGCCAGCGCGAGCCACACTGGCGACCGGCCGCTCGCCACGCGCTCGTCGCGGCCTTGCCCGCGCAGCCACGTGGCCACCGTGCTGACGCTCGCCAGGCCGGCCACCATCGGCAGGATGGCCGCCGGCCACCACGCCGTCTCGAGGTGCCCGAACCAGTCCGGCCGCGCCGACGCCCAACGCCACGGCGTCACGTTCTGCAGCACCAGCAACACGAGGCGGGCCGTGCGATGCCACCACGGCGTGTCGAGGATCGCGACCGAGGCGTACGACGAGCTGTCGCCGAGGAAGGCGATGAAGGTCACGTAGTAGGGCACCGCCGCCAGCCACCACAGCACGGCGGCCGTGTGCGCGCGTCGCCGGCCGGCCTCGTCGGTGGCCATCAGCCACACGAGCACCGGCATGAACGGATAGAGCGTCGTGGCGGCATCCACCGTCCACAAGCTCGCCGTGCCCGTAACCACGCCCGCCGCCAGCCACATGGCGCCGCGGCCGGTCACGAACGCCGTCAGCCCCAGCACGCCGAGGGCGTGCAGCAGGATCGCCAGGTGGTAGCCGATGGCGACCGGACTCGCCGTGAGCCAGTCGGAGGTGGCGGTCACCGTGAGCGCACCGGCGACAAACGCCCACGGACGCGGCAGCCGCGCCCCGAGCCGCGCGATCGCCATGACGACGACCGCGATCGCCCACGGCAGCGCTTCGCTCCACACCTGAATCCACGCCAGCGGATTGCTGACCTGCAGCGCCAGCGCGTAGGGCACGCCCTGCAGGCGTCGGCTCGGGGTGCCGATCGGATGCCAGAGCTGTGACCAGACGCCGTCCACGAGATAGATGCGGAAGAGCGTCTGCGCGTCGTCCTGGAAGAGCCCACGGTCGAAGGTCGTCCACGCCGTGGTCAGCAGCGCCAGCACCACCAGCCCGAACACGGCCAGCAGGCGTGAAGTGGAGATGACCGGCGGTCGGGTGGGCATTCGGACGCGGGCTATGATAGCTGGCCGCGCGCGCCCGAGCGTGCGTGGCGCTCTGTTCCGATGCCTGATCCCACGCCCACCGACGCCACCATGATCTGCGTGCTGGGCATGCACCGCAGCGGCACCTCCGCGCTCACCGGCGTCGTCGAGCAACTGGGCGCGTTTCTCGGGCCTCCGGCGCATCTGATGGCACCGCGCGCCGACAACCCGGCCGGCTTCTTCGAACATCAGCCGCTCACGGATCTGAACGACGAGATCCTGCGCGCGCATGGCGGCGTGTGGCAGGCGCCGCCGCTGCTGCCCGCCGGCTGGGCGGACGCCGCCGCCCTCGACGACATCCGCCGACGCGCGGCCGAGGTGCTCGCGGCCGACTTCGCCGGACATCGGCTCACGGTTTGGAAAGATCCGCGCGCCTGTCTCACCCTGGCGTTCTGGCGGCCGCTGCTGCCGCGCGTGAAGACGGTCGTCTGTGTGCGCCATCCGCTCGAAGTCGCCCGATCGCTTCTTGTGCGAGACGGCCTCGACGTGCCGCGCAGCATCGATCTGTGGATGCGCTACATGAGCGCCGCGGTCGCCGAGGCCGGCGACGACGTGCTCGTCGTGGCCTACGACGACTTGCTGCGCGATCCCGACACGGCCGTGGCCCGCCTGGCGGCGTTCATCGACCCTGCGATCGGCGAGGCGGCGCGGGCGGCCGCCGCGGCGCACGTCGGCGCCCGCGGGCATCTGCGTCACCACGCCGATGCGATGCGCGACCTGGCCAGTGCGCCCGACGTGCCCTTTGCCGTGACGGCGTTCTATGCGCTGCTGGTGGCCCTGGCGCGCACGGACCCGGACGGTCGAGGGTTGCCCGCGGACCTGCGCGATGCGGCGCGGGTGCTGGCGGCGACCGCGCCGGTGTTCCAGGCTGCCGAACGATCGCTGGCGCGACTGGGCGGCGCCGCAGGTCCAACCGCGCTGCCGGCGGCGCTGACCTCGCTCCAGGCGGCGCGCGACGAGGTGGCGCGGCTCGAAGCCGACGCGGCGGCGTCACGTCTCGAGGCGCGCCAGGCGACGGCGCTGGTGGCCTCGGTGCACACGCCGCTGGGGCTGGCCAAGGCGATCGTGCGCATGGGCCTGCCGACGCCGATCCTCGAACGCGTGCGCGCCTGGCGGCGCCGACGCGGCGCCGACCGGCCGTCGGCGTGAGCCGCGCTGCGTCTCAGGGCACGACGATGCGCGAGACCTCGCCCGTGAGCGCCGCCAGGTTCGCCAGCGCCTCGTTCTTCGGCAGGGCGCGGAAGAACTCGACCAGCGGCCGGTCGTCGGTCAGCACCGGACCCGGACCGAGGAAGCGTCGCAATTCGTCGGGGCCGGCCGTGTACCACGAGGTCAACGTGTCGAAGCTGTCGAGCCCGATCGCGGCCAGCGCCGCGCGCGTCTCGGGACGCGCGAGCTGGCGCTCGAACGCCGCCCGCGAGACGGTGAACGGCTCGACCGTGCCGACCAGGAGCGTGCCGTCCACCCAGACGGTCGTCTGCGGGAACACCTCCTGAAAGGTGCGCGCGATGAGCTTGTAGGCCGTGTCTTCCCGCTGGCCCACCCACTGCAGCACCAGCCCGCCAGGCTTCAGCCGATCGCGCACGCGCAGGAAGTACTCGCGCGAGTAGAGCCCGCCAGCGCCGGCATGCGTCGGCTGGATGATGTCGGCCGTCACCACGTCGAAGCGGTCCTGCGTGGTGGCCAGGAAGCTGCGCGCGTCGTCCACGTGAAGACGGGTGTCGGGCTGGTCGAGCACGTCGTAGTTGACGTGCGCGAACCAGCCGGCGGCGCGCCGCACGCCTTCGTTCAGCTCGACCACGTGCAGCCGGGCGCCGTGCTGGCTGGCCGCGCCGGCGGTGGCGCCGCCGCCGAGACCGATGACGAGGGCGTCTTCCGGATGCGGGTGGAGCGCCATCGCCAGGTGCCCGATCTGCCGGTGGATCTTCACCATCGACGGGCTGTCGCCGGCCTGGTGCAGGCCGTCGATGAAGAGCACGCGCCGGCTGGCGCCGCCGTGCACGCTGACGGTGGCCTGCGGGCCCTCGTCGCGCCAGAGCGGCAGACGATCGGCGCCGTGACGCCGCGCCGAGGTCGCATCGAGCGGATCGGGCAGCCCGATCGCCAGACCGAGAAACAGCGCCGCGGCGGGGATCACCCGGGCGAGCGTGGCGGTGCCGGCGGCCCGCGCGACCAGCCAGGCGCTCACGGCGAAGATCGCGGCGGCCAGGCCGATCGACCGGCGAACGCCGAGTGCGGGAACGAGCACGAAGCCCGTCAGCACGGCGCCGGCCACCGCGCCGGCGACGTTCAGCGAGTAGAGGCGGCCGACGCGCGCGGCCACCTCGGCGGGAGCGGCCGCGGCGGTGACGGCAAGGTGCAGCGCAATCGGCAGGCTGGCGCCCATCACGATCGTCGCCGGCAGCATCGCGATGGTGCTGGCGAGCGTCGCCTCGCCGGCGATCCAGCCCCAGTCGAACGCCAGCGCCAGCACCGTGACCGACGCCGCGGCCAGAAGCGCCGTCACGTAGTGCGCGCCCGCCAGCCACGGCCGCCAGTCGCGCGCCGTTTGCAGCAGCCGTGACGCGACGACCCCGCCGAGCGCGATGCCGACCAGCACCACCGCCAGCATCGTCGTGAAGGCGTAGGTGGTGGCGGGGAAGAACTGGAGCAGCGCGCGGAACCACAGCACTTCGAGCGCCATCGCGCCGGCGCCGCTGGCGGCGACGATCGTGGCGAGCACGCGCGGCGGCAGCGCCTGGGCCGGCGCAGGCGCGGTCTGACCAGGCGCCGCCGCGTCACCGGCGGCCACCGGCACCCGCTGCGCCGCTTCGCTTCGGAGAGACATCACGAGGGCGGCCACGCCCACGGTCAGATTGACAGCGGCGGCCACGCGCATCGCGCCGTCGGCGCCGATGGCGGGAATCGCCACGAAGCCCGCGAGCACGGCGCCCACGACCCCGCCAGCCGTGTTGACGCCGTAGGCGAGGCTCATCCGTGAACCGAACGAGGCCCGCACCACCGCCGACGCGCTGATGAGGGGCAGCGTGAGGCCCATGAGCGAGGTCGGCACGATGAGCAGGGCGGTCGCGGCCAGAAAGCGCCCGGCGGTGAGCGCCGTGAGGTGGCCGCCGGTCAGGCGGTGCAGCGCGGCATCGAGGGGCTCGGCCCGATCCAGCACCATCACGGTGATGAGCGCGGTGACGCCGATCAGGATCTCGGCCAGGCCGAAGGCCAGGATGGGACGTCCGACCCGGCGCAGCAGGCGTCCGGCGGCGGCGCTGCCGATGGCGAGCCCGCCCATGAACGCGGCCAGCACGGTGCTGGCGGCATAGACGGTGACGCCGAACACCAGCGACAATTCGCGCAGCCACAGGACCTGATAGGCAAGGCCGCTGGCGCCCGAGCCGACGAGAAGCAGCAGCAGAAGGGGGAGCCGGGCCTGGGTCATCACGGGTCGGGGGGCGATCATAGCAGCCGCCCGCGGCGTGGCCGGGGCGGCGGGCCCGTGAGAGGTTGGCGCCCGTTCTCACGCTATTGTCTGTGGGCGGGAAACGGCGGGAGTGGATTCCGGCGGCTTCCGGTCCGATAGGATTGGGGGCGGTCCCCGCAGAACCGGACGGACGGAGCATCGGCATGAATCGACGAGTTCTCGTGACTTTCACTCTGGGCGTGGCACTGGCGACGGCCCCCGTGGCTTCGGCCGAACAGCTCGGCAAGCTCGGCGGCGCCTTGAAGAAGGCCAACCAGCTGCGCGACATCCAGATGACCGATGCCGAGGAAGCGCAGCTCGGCGCCGAGGTCAGCCAGCGTATCCGTGCCCGCTACGGCGTCGTGCAGAACCAGGCGGTGCATCGCTATGTGACGCTGGTCGGCACCGCACTCGCGCAGGCGAGCAGCCGCCCGAGCATCGGCTGGAAGTTCATCGTCCTCGACACCGATGCCGTCAACGCCTTTGCCGCGCCCGGTGGCTTCGTGCACATCACCAAGGGCGCGCTGGCGAACCTGAAGAGTGAATCCGAGCTGGCCGGCGTGCTCGGCCACGAGATCATCCACGTGAGCGAGAAGCACACCATCCGCGCCATCCAGAAGGGCAAGGCGGTGCAGATGGGCGCCGACGAGACGGTGGCCGGCAACAGCGCCCTGCTCGGCAAGCTGGCCGACAAGGCCTACGAGATCGTCGACAGCGGCTTCGGCCGCGGCGACGAGCTCGAGAGCGACGAGAAGGGCATCGTGCTCGCCAACACCGTCGGCTACGCGCCTACCGGCATGAACGGCTTCCTGAACATGCTGATGGAACGCAACAAGAGCGCCGACGGCGCCCGTAGCGGCCTGTTCGCCTCGCACCCCGAGACCAAGGAACGCGTGGACAAGATGACGAAGCAGATCGCCTCGGCGAAGCTCACGTCCACGGCCACGGTGACCGAGCGCTACACCGCCACCATCACCTTCAAGCCGGTGCCGGTGTCGGAGATGGCCACCATCGAAGCGGGCTCGGCCGGCGCCGCCGGCGGCACCGCGAAGCCGGCAGCCGAAGAACCGAAGAAGAAGGGCATCGGCGGCCTGGCGTCGTCGCTGCGTCCGGGCGGCGGCGAGAAGAAGTCGGCGCAGGTCACCGGGTCGGGCGCGGCGCGCGGGGCCGGCACCGAATCGGCGGCCAAGGGCGGTGCGAACCCGGGGCTCGTCGTCGTGACCGTGAGCGCGGCTGACATCGCGGCGTTCAAGAAGGCCGGCGGGCTCAAGTAGAGGCGACTAGCGGCTGGGGGCTAGCGGCTAGCGGCTGGGCCATACTTCATCGCTGATGCAGCTGCCCCTCGCTACCGGCGTCGCGTTTGCGGTCGTGCTCGCGGCGCTGGCCGCGGTCCGTAACCGCTTCGTGCGGGCGCGGCTCGGCTTTGCCGCGGTCGTGCTGCTCGTTGCCTTCGGCTTCGACATCGCGCTGGCGCGCGGCATCGGCGATCCGGCGCTGGTCGGCGGGCTGGCGCGGCTGCTGCTCGTCGCCGGCGGCATCATCGCCGGCGTCGGGCTGCTCTTCAATCCGTGGCGGCACGACCGCGTCTCCGAACGCGTGCCGGCGATCGTGCAGGACGTCATCGTCATCGCGCTCTTCGCGGTTGCGGCGACGCTGTTCCTCGACGAGAAGTTCCTCACCACGTCGGCCGTGGGCGCCGTCGTCGTCGGCTTTGCCCTGCAGGACACGCTCGGCAACCTCTTCGCCGGGCTGGCGATTCAGGTGGAAAAGCCGTTCCGGGTCGGGCACTGGGTGCGCGTGGGCGAGTTCGAGGGCCGGGTGCAGGAAGTCACCTGGCGCGCCACCAAACTGCTGACCAAGGCCGGCCAGTTCGTCATCGTGCCCAACAGCGTGATGTCGAAGGATCCGATTCTGAACCATTCGGAGCCGACCATCCCGACCCGGATCGACGTCGAGGTCGGCGCCAGCTACGACGTGCCGCCGAATGTGGTGAAGCGGGCGCTGCACGAAGCCCTCGACAACGCGCCGCTGGTGCTGCGCGATCCGGAAGCCGACGTGCTCATCCAGGACTTCGGCAGTTCCTCGGTCAATTACCGCGTCCGTTTCTGGATCGACGACTTCGGCCGCGACAACTCGGCCCGCGACCAGGTGCGCAGCAACATCTGGTACACCTTCAAGCGCCACAACATCGAGATCCCGTATCCGATTCAGGTCGAGTACAGCCGCGACGAGCCGAACCCGCGCTCGTCGGAGCGGCTGCAGCGGCTGGGCGAACGCCTTGGCGCGATCGATCTGTTCGCCGGGTTCGACGACGTGGAGCGGCTGCGGCTGGCCGAGCTGTGCCGCGAGCACCTGTTCGGCGCCCGCGAGCGCATCGTGCGGCAGGGCGATGCCGGCGAGTCGATGTTCGTGGTGCTCGACGGCCGCGTGCGCGTGACCATCGAGCCGTCGGGGCAGGAAGTGGCGGTGACGTCGGCTGGCGGCTTCTTCGGCGAGATGTCGATGCTGACGGGCGACCCGCGCACGGCCACCGTGACGGCGCTCGACGATGCGGTGCTGCTCGAGATCACGTCAGACCAGTTCCGTGAACTGGCGGTGCGGCGGGCGACGCTGGTGGAACAGGTGAGCGCTGTCGTCTCGGCCCGGCGCCAGGGCCTCGAAGACGCGAAGGCGGCGGCCGAGGGCGCGCGCGCCAACGCTCCCGCGCCTCAGTCGCTGCTGTCGCGCATCAAGGCGTTTCTGAAGCTCTAGCCCCGAGCCCCGAGCCCCGCCAAATTGCTACCAGGGCCAGATGCCGCCGCGGCCGCGGTTGCGCCGGCCGTCCTGGTAGCCCTCGTTGTAGCCGCGCTCGAAGGCGGCCCGATACGCCTGCTGGTAGAGCCCCTTCGGTCCGTATTCCCGGCGGTAGCCGTGGTCGGCGTTGCGGTAGCGGCTGTGCCGCGTCACGTCGCGGCCGTCGCGGTCGCGGCCATCGTCGAGGCCCTTTCGATAGCCCTCCTCGAAGCCGTTCGAGACCGCAATCTCGGTCGCGGCGCCCCGTCCCGGGTAGCGCCCGCCATACGACGGCCCGTTGCCGCCGGCGTACGGCCCGTTGCGCGAGGGCGCGGGCCGCGAGTAGCCGCCCGAGGGGCCGCGTCCGCCGCCGGAGTTGTAGCCGTCGCGGTACCCCGCGATGAAGCCGGCGCGGTACTGCTGCGTGTAGTCGTCGCGGCGTCCGCTGCGCGACTGATAGCCGCGATCGCCGTCGCGGTAGTCGCGGTGGCGCTGGTATTCGAACGGGCGGCCATCGCGGGCGTCGTCGCCGCCGGCGCGCGCGCCGTCGCGGTAGCCTTCACTCTGCGCAGCTCGCGCCCCAGGCGTCGCGCCGCTGGGCCTCGGCCGGCGCGCTCATGAGCGTGACGACGGCCAGGACGGCAAGGGTGGCTCTGAGATGGGTGGCGTGCATGGCCTTCTCCGGTCGGCTTCAGGGCTGGCACCTCCCTGAACTGCAGCGACCGTGCCAAGGGTGAGATCGGTCCGAGCGGCAGCGAATGCTGACCAAATGCGGGGGTGGCCGCGCGTTGTGGCCTCGGCGGAGGCCGCTTACTGTGCCGTGAGGAGGACGCGATTGCCGTCCGGCGCCTCGAAGTCGAGCACGACCCCAGGTCCGTAACGCTCGAGGTCCTTCGGCTCGAGCCGCACGCCCTCGACGTCCATGCCCGACACGTACTCGCCGAAGACGATCGGCCCGGTCTTCATGCGCAGCAGCCACATCGGCAGCGTGACGGTCGCCAACGCGTCTTCGCCGGCATCCCAGGCCAGGATGTGCAGGGTGGCGACGGTACCGGGATTCCGGCGCGATTCCAGGCCCGCGGTGAACACGGGACGCCGGTCGTTGCCGAGCACGAGCAGCGGCCGCGGGTCCGGGAACTGGCGCTTCGCCTCGTCGAACGCGGCCTGAGCGCTGTCGCGGCCGGTGCCACGGGCGACCTGGACGTTGTCGCGCAGGAACATCGTGCCGGCGACCGCCAGCGCGATGATGACGACGATGACAACGACGGCGACGCCCGCGAGCACCAGCGGCCATCGTCGCTTCTGAGTGGTCATCTCATCTGGTCCAGACGGAGGTCGGCGCGCCAAGGTTCAGAGCGTGAGTTCGGTGCCGGCGCCGGTCTCGACCGCGCGTCGGTAGACCAGGTCCGCGGCCACGACGTCTTCGACGGCCATGCCGAGGGACTTGAAGATGGTGATCTCGTCGGGCGAGGTCCGTCCCGTGAGCGCGCCGCGCACGACGTCGCCGAGCTCGCCGGTGACGTGGGCCGCGCTGAAGCGGCCCTCGGCGATGCCGCGACGACGTCGCCGGATTCCACCAGCGCCGCCGCCCTGGAGTCGACCACCAGCCGGCTCGCGGCGACCAGCGCCGGCTCCATCTCGCGGTGGTCGGGTCGGCACGCGCCCACCGAGATGACATGTGTGCCGGGCGCCACCCAGGCGTGGTCGAGGACGGGCGTGGGCGACGAGGTGACGAGCACGACGATATCGGCGCCGCGCACGGCTGCCTCGGCGGAGGAGGCGGCGGTCAGGGCTGCCGGCACATGACCGCTCATCTCGGCGACGAAACGCTCGCGGCTCGCCGCGGTCGGACTCCAGATGCGCGCGTGTCTTATCGGCCGCACGGCGGCGATCGCCTCGAGGTGGCTGCGCGCCTGGACGCCGGCGCCGAGGATGGCCAGCGTGGACGCCTCGGGGCGCGCCAGGTGGCGCGCCGACACGGCCGACACCGCCGCCGTGCGCGCCTCGGTGATGTAGCGGCCGTCCATCAGCGCAATGAGCGCGCCGGTGTCAGGGTCGAGCAGCAGGATGGTCGCCAGGTGCGAAGGCAGGCCGCGCGCGTGGTTGTCGCCGAAGACGGTGACGATCTTGGCGCCGAGTTGCGGCGGGTCGGCGACGTAGGCCGGCATCAGGCCGAAGTAGGCCTTCTGCGGGCCCACCATGAGCACCGAGCGCACCGGCTGCAGCACCTCTCCGGCCGAGAAGCGCGCCAGCGCCGTCTCCATCGCGGTGATGAGGTCGGAGAGCGGAAGCAGGGCGCTGACGTGGGCTTCAGTGAGGAGGCGGAAGCGCTGCGGCATGCCGCATCCTCGCACACCTCACGCGTCGGCGCGTGGCCACCGGGCCGCGCTCGCGGCGGCAGCGCGGATCGTGTTCAGGTGGATCTGCACGATGTCGTCGACCTCGGGTGCATAGCCGCCGCTCATGGCCACCGCCACCGGCACGCCGGCCTCGTGGCAGCGCGCGAACACGTACTCGTCGCGGGCACGCAGGCCGTCGATCGAGAGCCCCAGCCGGCCCAGCCGGTCGCCGACGTATGGATCGGCGCCGGCCAGATAGAACACGAGTGCCGGCCGATGTCGCGCCAGCACGTCCGGCAGGTGGCGCGCCAGCAGCGCCAGGTAGTCGTCGTCGCCCATCGCGTCGGCGAGCTCGACGTCGAGGTCGCTGACCTCCTTGCGGAACGGGTAGTTCTTCGCGCCGTGCATCGAGAAGGTGAAGACCGAGGGATCGTCGCGGAAGATCGCCGCCGTGCCGTTCCCCTGGTGCACATCGCAGTCGACCACGGCGAGGCGCTGGCAGCGCAGGTCGCGCTGCAGCACGCGCGCGGCCACGGCCACGTCGTTGAAGACGCAGTAGCCCTCGCCGCGATCGACGAAGGCGTGATGGGTGCCGCCGGCGAGGTTCGCCGCCACCCCCTCGGTCAGCGCCGTGCGGGCGGCCGCAATGGTGGCGCCCGAAGAGCGTCGCGAACGCTCCACCATCGCCGGCGACCACGGAAAGCCGATGCGGCGCTGCATCTCAGCCGGCAGTGTGCCCGCGGCCACGGCCTGCACGTAGCCGGCCGCATGCGCCAGCCTCAGCTCATCCCACGTCGCCGCCGGCGCCTCGATCACGTCGTCACTTCCGATGATCCCCTCGGCCAGCACCCGCGCCCGCAGGCGCGCGTACTTGCTCATCGGAAAGCGATGACCGTCGGGGAGGGGAAGGACGAAGTGGTCGGAGTAGAAGGCACGCATCGGAGAAGTGCGGCTAGCGGCTGGGGGCTGGCGGCTACGAGGATCCCGCTGTCAAGCCGCGATGACCTTATCCGAGCAGTTCGACCAGCTAGCCGCCAGCCGCTAGCCCCTAGCCGCTGTGCTTATCGGCAGACGTCGAAGCCGGTGTCGCTGAAGCCGGGCGTGACGGGGAGGTAGTCCCAGTCGTAGCGGCCGTCGCCGAGCACGAGCTTCAGCACGCCATAGCCCTCGTAGCGCGCGGCGCTGTTGGGTTTGATGGCGGCGAACTTGTAGAGGATGGCGCCGCCGCCGCCCGAGATGAACTGACGGATGCCGCGATCGCGGTCGAGCTGCCCGTCCGGGTTCATCGGCAGGTAGCGCTCGTAGACATGGTCGTGCCCGGCCAGCACCACATCGGCGCCGGCGGCATGCAGCAGTTCCCACAGCGGCGCGGTGTTGACGTTGTCGCCGTTGGGCCCGGAGGTGAAGCGCGGGTGATGCCAGTAGGCGAGCGTGCACTTCGCCGGGCGTTGCAGTTCGCGCTGCAGCCAGATGTACTGCGGCGAGCCGCGTTCCATCGGGATGTTCGAGTTGAGCGCGATGACCTGCCAGCCCGACGCGGCAAACGAGTAGTAGCCGTCGCCGGATGGCCCGGCGAGATCGCCGAAGTACTCGTAGTACGGGCCCGCACCGGCCGTGAGGTAGTCATGATTGCCGGCCACCGGTCGCGTGCGCGCCTTGTGCCGGCCCCACGTGGGCCCGTAGCAGTCGCGGAACTGCTCGACGGTGCCGCGCATGTAGGCGAGATCGCCGAGCGCGAGGATCGTGCCGGGGTTGCGATCGAGGATGCTGGCGGTCTGCTCGGCTGCGCGCAGGTCGTCGCACCAGGCCACGTCCCCCGCCACCAGCATCGTCACCGGCGCACCGGCGGGACCACCCGGACCGAGATCGGTGGGCTGCGTCGGCGAGCCACTGCATGCCCCCACCAGGCCGAGAATCGCCCATCCCGACCATTTCAATTTCGTGCGCACTGTGGTACGGTCCACCCGTCTCTCTAGCCTAGTCTGATGGCAGTTCCCCAGCAAGTTGCCAGAGGCCACCTGGTCCTCACTCCTCGCCAGCCCCTCGTGGCGGGCGGCGCGGCAGAAGACTTCGAAGCCTCGGTCAAACGGCTCCTCGGTCAGGGTTATCGGCTGCTCATCGCAGACCTTAATGCTGTGACGTCGATCGACAGTGCCGGGATCCGGGCACTGGTGCGCGCGCATACGAGCGCCGGACGCGTCGGCGGCTCCTTCCGTATCGCCCGTCCCACCACCCACACGCTCGATCTGCTGAAGGTTGCACGCCTCGACAACGTCCTGAGCGTCTACGACTCGATCGACGAGGCCAAACATCAGGCGTTCAAGTGGCGCGAGATCATCGCCATCACCCTCGGGATCGCGGCCTGCCTCGCCATTGCCGGGATCGGGCTCGAGTGGCGGATCGCGCCCGTCGGCACCGGCGGCGGTGGCCCGCTCACCGTGCCTGACGGGGCGGCGGGCGCCTTGTGGGCGACGCCGTGGGGCTACCCGTTCTCGGAACTCGTGCAGCTCATGTCGGCCGGTGTCATCGCCGTGTTCGTCACGCACGTCCAGAAGCTGCACCAGAAGGACCGGCCGATGAACCGGTCGATGGAGCAGGCGCAGGTGCTGCTGGCCGTGGCCGGCGCGCTCATCATGATCATCATCGGCAGCTCGCTGGCGCGGGCCTTCGGCATCGCCGGCGCGGCCGGCATCATCCGCTTCCGCACCCCGGTCGAAGACCCGAAAGATGTCACCGTCCTCTTCCTGCTGATGGGGCTCGGCATGGCCTGCGGCATCGGCGCCCTGCCGGTGGCAGCCCTCGGGGCCCTGTTCCTCGCCGCCGCGATCGTGGTGCTCGACAAGCTCATCGCCGTGAAGCCTCGAGTGATGCTGGTCGAGATGACGGCTTCCGGCCGCGAGTTCCCGCTGGCGCACGTGGTCAGCGTCTTTGCGCAGTACGGCGTCACCTGGGAGCCCCTCGAGTTCACGCAGGGCGACGAAGCCGAGATGACCTACCGCACGACGCTGCCGGCCCACGTGTCGATCGACGAGGTCAGCGAAGCGCTGGTCGCCGGGGGCAAACACGGGCTCGGCTCCGTGTCGTGGGAGCCGCCGAAGAAATCGTGACCGCCGACCGGATCGTGATCGAGCCGGCGGAACGCCGCCAGGCGGTGCTGCGCATCATCCGCGGCGCGCGCAAGCGTCTCGGCCTCACCATCTTCCGCTGCAACGACGCCGAAGTGCTCGACGAGGTGCGCATCGCCATCGCCCGCGGCGTGGTCGTGGATGTGCTGCTCACACGGCGCGCCAGCGGCTGGCGCCGCCGCCTCGACGAGCTGCGCGGCCGGCTCGAACACATGGGCGCCAATGTGACGCGCCACGGGCCGCGCGCCACCAAGCACCACGCCAAGTACATCGTGGCCGACAGCGGGCCGCTGCTGGTCGCCTCGTTCAACCTCACCCGCAAGTGTTTCCACGACACCTGCGACTTCGCGGTGGTGAGCGCCGATCCGGGCGCGGTCACCGATGCGTGGCGGCTCTTCGAGTCGGATCTGGCGCGCCGGGTGCTGCCGGAATCGGCGGCGCGGCACTCGCGGCTGGTCGTCGGGCCCGAGTGGGCGGGACCGGCGGTGCGCGAACTGCTGTCGAGCGCCGAGCGCCGCATCAGCTATCATCGACCACAAGCTCGATGACGTCCGGGTGCGGCGGATTCTCGCGCAGAAGGTGCGCGACGGCGTGCGCGTGGACCACATCGGCACGCATGTGGTCGGCGGCCGCGAGGCGCACGGAAAAATCACGATCGTGGACGGCCGCATCGCCCTGGTCGGCAGCCTGGCGCTGTCGACGGCGAGCCTCAGCCTGCGCCGCGAACTGGGCGTGCTGGTCGAAGAGCCCGCCTGCGTGCGCCGCCTCGAGACCTTCTTCGCCAAGGCGTTCGAGACCGGCGGGCACACCCACCAGTAGCGGCGGGCCGCCCCCCATACCCGCCGGCGCTGCGGCCCCCGGCCTCGGTCAGGGGCAGCTGACGGGCGGGCGCGACTCGTTGGCCACCGAGCAGCGCACGAACGCGCTGCGGCGCAGCGCGAAGGTCCGCAGGCCGGCGACGGCCGCTTCGAACTGCTCGTTGCTGTAGGGCTTGTTGGTGTCCTGCTGCGACAGCGGCTGGATCAGGGTGTAGAGCCGCTCCACTTCGCGCGCCAGCCACCCGGTGGCGGCATCGCCGCCCTCCTGGCCTTCCGCGGCGGAGTCGGCCGCTGCCGACAGCGTGTCGAGATAGGCCTGGCGCACGTCCGGGATGGCCAGGGCGCGGCGCGCCAGCACACTGTTATCGACGCGCAGGAAGATCGGGTTGTTGGGCCGCCAGAACGTGTAGTCCTTGTCCCACGCGATGATGTTGAAGCGCGATCCGCCCTGGTTCCTGTAGAGGAACAGGTTGTTCATCCCCCAGAAGCCGAGCCAGCCGTCGTCGTCGGAGATGAAGTTGTCCATCGCGATGTAGCGCGCGAAGGCCTGCAGGTCGAGGAAGGGCGCCATCGCCGACGCGAACAGCTCGTCACTCGAGTCGTTGGCGGCCCGCACCATCTGTTCGATCGGGCTGTAGAGATCGAACGTCGACTGCGTGGTGTTGGTCTGCGGCTTGAACATCGAGTAGTTCTCGAGCGTCGAGCCGCGGTATTCGAAGTTGTAGTCGAACGTCCAGTCGTACTCGTAGAGCGTGCCGCTGGACTCGCCGAAGGTGCGCTGCGCGAACGGCTCGGCGATGTCCTCGACCACGCCGTAGAGGCCCAGCAGCGTGTTGTTCACATAGAGCCGCACGAACGCCTCGCGTGGCGCCGGCAGGCCGAGGCGGCGATAGAGCTGCATCCCCAGCACTTCTTTCATCATCGACGGGTCCTGCGTGAGGTTGTCGAGGACCAGCGTCCGCAGCCCGAGGAAGCGGCCGTCGGTGGCATAGCGATCGAAGCGCAGCAGCAGGCCGGGCTTGACGGCGCTGCGGCTGCCGAGGCCGCGCGAGCGCACGCCGATGTTCTGCTGGCGCAGGCCGCGCCAGCTCATCTCGGCGGGGAAGAACGTGTTCTCCTTGAAGGTGTCCTTCAGTTCCTGCCAGTCGCGGGAGTGCACGAGCAGGCGCAGGTCCTGCACGGTCGACGGGTCGAAGAGGTCGTCGACGGTCTGCGCCGCGGCGGGCCCGCGGCCGCCGAGGACGACGAGCGTGAGGACGACGGCGATGCGAAGGGTGGCACGCATGGTCGAAGGCTCCTAGAACGCAAGTTGCAGGCGGGTCACGTAGCTCCAGTACGTGGCCGTGCCGTCGAGCGGCGTGCGGTTGAGATCGTCGAACGCCTCGCGGATGGCGTTGCCCTGCACCTTGAGCCAGCGGTTCAGGTACCACGTGAGGCCCACGGTGAGCACGGCGTCGTGGTTGCGCAGCAGGTTGTCGGCGCGCGGGTTGTTGAACGCCGGCTCGCTGGCGTCGGCCGAACTGCCCAGCAGCATCTTCTCGTAGCGGGCCGCCACTTCGACGGCGCCGAAGCCGCCCTGGAAGAGTGGCCGCTTCGGCGAGACGTTGTCTTCCTTGTCTTCGCCGGTGACCAGCCACGATCCGGACACGTACCAGCCGCGGGTGAACATGTTCGAGAGATCGCCGTCGTCCACGCCCTGGCCGAGGCGCTGGTCCGAAGCGTTGATCCACTCGGCCTTGAGGCTGGCCGGACCTGACACGACCGAGACATCGATGCCGGTGCGAACGCGGTCGCCGTTCACCCACACCCGCTCGAAGAAGTCGTAACCGAACACCGAGTTGCCCTTGAAGCTGTTGAGGCCCTCGGCCACCTCCGACCAGGCGCCGCTGGCGCCGATCTCGAGGTTGCGCAGCCCCGAGGGCAGGCTGGACACGGCGTCGAAGGGCTGCACCGTGACCCGGCCGCTCACCGTGCGGCCGAAGCTGTCGGCGCCCTGGTCGTCGTCGAAGAACTGCTCGGTGACGGTGTCGCGCCGATCGTCGCCGTCGAAGACGCCCACCGCGTAGGTGAAGCGCCGGCGAGACGCCTCGCCGTAGACCATGGCGCCGATGTCACGGCCGGGCGCCAGCGCCCGCGTGCCGAGCGAGCGGAAGATGAAGTCGTGCTCGACCGAGCTGGTCGAGTTGTCGAGGCCGAACGGCAGCTTGAACTTGCCGCCGCGGATTTCGAGCAGGTCGTGGGCCTTGACGTTGACCCACACGTCGCGCCAGGGCTCGAGGTCGTCGCCGAACTCGCGTTCCACCTCGAACTCCACCCGGTTGAAGAACTCCCCGCGCACGGCCAGCCGGCGGCGGCGCCAGGCGAAGCCTTCGTCCACCGGATCGACCACCGGATTGAACCAGGCGGTGTCGCCCTGGATTTTGGCGCGCAGTTCGAGCGAGAAGTTCCGGCCCGACGTGACGCGCGGCCGGGGCGACCAGCGGCCCTGCAGTTGTGCGGCCGGCGACGGGTCAGTCGTGGCCGGAATCGTCACCCGCAGGGGCGCGACCGGCGCGGCCGGTGCCGCCGGCGTCTGCGCCAGGGCCAGCGGGGCGGAACTGGTGAACAGCAGGGCGGCGAGCCAGAGTCGCGTCACGAGGTCAACCTCTTGTGCTCATGGTGGCGTCAGGTTCGAACGCCTGACAGAATAGCGCGGAACGCACGCCTCTTCCGCGGCCGGTCCCGGCTTTCCGCACATGATTCATCACATCCGCACCATTGACGCCCACACCGCCGGCGAACCCCTGCGCCTGGTGGTCGACGGCCTGCCGGCTCCCGAGGGAGCCACCATGCTCGCCAGGCGCGAATGGGCGCGCAAGCACCTCGACCACCTGCGGCGCTCGATCATGCTCGAGCCGCGCGGCCACGCCGACATGTACGGCGCGCTGCTCACCGAGCCGGTGACGCCCGGCGCCCACGCCGGCGTGCTCTTCATGCACAACGAGGGCTGGAGCACGATGTGCGGGCACGGCGTCATCGCCGTGGCGACGATCGCCATCGAGCGCGGCCTGATGTGGGATGCGGCGGCGTCGGGCGGCGGCGACACCATCGAGATGGTGCTCGACGTGCCGGCCGGGCCGGTCCGCGCGCGGGCGACGAAGGTCGAAGTCGACGGCCGCACGCGCGTGACCGGGGTGGCGTTCGCCAACGTGCCCTCGTTCGTGCTGGCGCCGGGTGTGCCGCTCGGCGTCGGCGGCCGGACGTTCACGGCTGACGTGTCGTTTGGCGGCGCCTTCTACGCCATCGTCGATGCCGAGAGTGCCGGCCTCTCGATTGACATCGCCAAGCTGCCGGAGCTGCGGCGCATCGGCATGGCCATCGCGCGCGAGGTGGAGAAGCTCGTGAAGGTCGTGCATCCCGCCGAGCCGGGGCTGTCGGGCATCTACGGCACCATCTTCACGGCCCCGGCGCAGACCGAGGGAGCGCACCTGCGCAACGTGACCGTGTTCGCCGACGCCGAAGTGGACCGCTCGCCGTGCGGCAGCGGCACGGCGGCGGTGATGGCGGTGCTCGACGAGATGGGGGTGCTGTCGAGCGGCGACGGCACCTTCGTGCACGAGAGCCTCATCGGCACGCTGTTCCGCGGCCGCGTGCTCTCGCGTCAGCGGGTGGGCGAACTGGCGGCCATCATCCCGGAAATCGCCGGCAGCGCCTGGATCACCGGCGAGCACACGTTCCTCATCGATGCCGACGACCCGCTGCGCGCGGGTTTCCGGATCTAGGCCGTCGCTACCGGGTGGGCGCGGCGGCCCCGAGCGAGCCGAGCTTGCTGAAGTCGATCTTCGAGGCGAACTCGTGGAGTTGCTTCATGTCGGTCAGGCGATCGCCTTCGACCGACACGAGGAAACGCTTGGCGACCACGATGTTGAGCTCGCCGTCCTTGCGCTGCTCGTTCCACTTCTCGAAGCCGGGGTGGCCGGCGATGGTGGTGGACTTCTCGTAGCCGTTGTCGGTTTCCTTCTCGTAGCCGGCGGAGAGGAACATCGCCCACGGCGCCACCAGGATCTGATTGAACGCCGAGTCGACGATCTTGACCTCGATGGCCTGGTCGCCGTTCTTGTAGCGGGTCTCGGTCTGCGAGAACGCCACCGGCGCCGTCATCCGTTCGCCCTTCGGCTTGTCCATCGTCCAGCCCGACACCGTGGGGAAGGCGGCCTGCAGGTCGCGGAAGCTGACTGGCTCCGACACCTTGCCGCCGTTTGCGCCGCCCATCGCGGCGGCCATGCCCTGCATGGCTTTGGCGAAGTCTTCCATGCCCTTGGCCGCCTCGCCGGCTGCCGGGGCCGCGCCCTGCACGGCCGCCTCGCCGGCCTTGGCCATCTCTTCGCCCGCCTTGGCCATGTTCGTGGCGGCGTCCTTCAGCGCGTCAGCCGCCTTCTCCTCCGGCGACTTGCCGCACGCCGCCAGCATCGCCGTCAGCCCCATCGCCACCGCCATCGTCAGCCCTGCACGCATGATTCGCATCCTCCCGCGCCGGGTGATGGCGCGCCTGTCTGGCATGATAGCGCGAGACCCCGAGGCCTTCCCTCAGCCAGTTTCGTGATCGCGTGTGCCGATTTGGCACCTCCGCGTGGGTCGGGCTCAAGGCCTGCCGCCGGCTGCCGATTGGCAGCACATGCAGAAGCTTCGACAGTGGACCGGTCGCGTCCTGCGCGTCCTCGTGCCCGCTGGCATGTACGTGATGCTCGCCTCATTTTCGCCCGTCACAGCGGCGCCCGAGCCGGTGGCCTCGCCGATGGCGCGGCTCAAGGCCGGCAACGAGCGCTTCGTGCGCGGCACCCAGAGCCCCAGCCCCTCCGCCGCCTCGAGTCGCGCGGCGCTCGGCGCAGACACGCACCCATTCGCGATGGTGCTCTCGTGCGCCGACGCGGCCCTGGCGCCCGAGCACATCTTCAGTGCCGGTCCGGGCGAGCTCTACAGCGTGCGGGCTCTCGGCGAGGTCGTGGACCGCGCGGTCCTGGCCAGCCTCGAGCACGGCGTCGAGCACCGGCACGTGTCGCTGCTCGTGGTGATGGGCCACGAGGCGTGCGGCGCGGTGCAGGCCGCGCACGACGACCCGCCTTCCGAGAGCGCCAGCCTCGAGTTCCTCTACAAGGCGATTCGCGCCGCCGGTCCGCGCTCTTCAGGCGCGCAGCATGAACTGCGCACCGCGATCCTCGCCAACGTCGAACAGGTCATCAACGACGCGCTCGGCGGCAGCGCGACCCTGCGCGGTGCCACCACGGCCGGCCGCCTGCAGATCGTCGGCGCCTACTTCGACCTCAGCACCGGCGCGGTCGTGTTCTCCGAGCCCGTGGGCGCGACCGCGGTCGCCGTGCACAAGTAGTCATGAACTGGCCCCGGATCCTCGTGGCGGGCGTGCTCGCCATCGCCGTGGACGCTGGCGCACAGTCGCACGAGACGGCCACGCCTTCCAAGGGCGCTTCGACGAAGGCGGCATCGGCGCCGGCTGCTGCCTCCGGCCACGAGGCTGCCGCGACGGATGGGCCCGGGGCCCCCGCCGCGAAGAAGAAGGCGCCGACGGTGTCGCGCCTCGCCCCGATGGGGCCCGCTGTCGCGAAGTCCGACGACGGCCACGCCCCCACTGCCGCCGACGCGCATGCTCCAGGCAGCGCGTCGCCTCCCGCTGCTGCGGCGCATGGCGCGTCCGCCGGCTATGTGGCGACCGGCGCGCGTCCGCGCACGGCCGCCGTTGGCGGCGCCGACCACGGCGACGGCGGGACGGGGAAGCCGAAGCCGGTGGTTTCGGGCCTCGGCGCCACCAGGCCCGCGGCCCCGGTGGCCCCGGCGCACGCTGCTGGCCCAGCCGCTCATACTGCGCCGTCTGTCTCTGCGGCGGCGGCTCCGGCTCCGGTTCCTGCCGCGGCCCACGCGGCCACCACGGGTGTCGAGGCCCCTGCCGCACATGCCACGCAACCGGTCCGTCTGAGCGACGTCCATGAGCGCCTCGCGGCTGCGCTGGCGGAACCGCGGACGCCCTCCGGGCACGGCACAGGTCCCGCCTCCACTGACCCGACCGCTCACGGCGCGACGGGCGGGTCCGACGCCCGCCGGTCGCGCGTCGTCCTCGCGTGGCCGAAGCCGCGCTGGCAGGTCGCGTGGCCGGCGCCCGGGCGCGTCGCCCTCACGTGGCCGGAACCGGCCCCGGTCGAGGCCACCCCGGCGGCCGTGCCGCCGCCGCAGCGCTGACGCGATTCGTGACACCGGCCGTCAGTTCGGAGTGCGGTCCGGAGGCCTCGTCCGCCTGACCCCGCGAAATCCCCTGAGAAAGACGGCGGCCCGGTCTGCCGATCGCGCGGCAAGAGAATTGCGACGGACACCGGACGATGCCCATCGCTCGAACCCGGCTGCTCGCTCTGGCACTGGTCGCCACCACCGCCGTGAGCCTGGCGGCGCAATCGTCGCCGGCCACCCTGGGCGGGCCCCTGCCGCCGCTGTTCCCGGCCGACAACTGGTGGAACCAGGACGTCAGCCAGGCGCCGGTCGCGGCCGAGTCGGCGGCGCTCATCAGCTTCATCAACAACGGCGGCACCCGTCGTCTCCACCCCGACTTCGGCGGCTACTCGGGAAGCGGCCAGGGCATCTACGGCATCCCCTACGTGGTGGTGGCCGGCGACCAGCCGAAGCGTCAGGTGCAGTTCTACTACGACGACGAGAGCGACGGCGTCGGCCAGCCGTTCTATCCGATTCCCGATCAGGCGATCACGCAGCCCTACTGGATCGAGGGCGGCCCTCCGGGGAACCAGTCGCCTGGCGGTGATCGCCACATGCTCATCGTCGACAAGGACAACAAGCGGCTCTACGAGCTCTTCGATCTCGGCTGGGACGGCACGAAGTGGACGGCCGGCTCGGGCGCCTCCTTCGACCTGCAGGCCAACGGGCGCCGGCCGGCCGGCTGGACCTCGGCGGATGCCGCCGGCCTCGCCATCCTGCCGGGCCTCGTGAAGTATGACGAGGTCTATGGTCCCGGGGAGATCACCCACGCGTTCCGCGTGACGGTGCGCGCGACCAACAACTTCTACGTGTGGCCGGCCTCGCACGTGGCCGGCAGCAACACGTCGGCGCCGCCTAACGGCACGCGGCTGCGGCTCAAGGCGTCG
Organism: uncultured Acidobacteriota bacterium; assembly: GCA_963779175.1. Lineage (GTDB taxonomy): Bacteria > Acidobacteriota > Vicinamibacteria > Vicinamibacterales > UBA2999 > CADEFD01. The sequence continues at coordinate 184,873 of CAVZXA010000009.1, read as the reverse complement.
AAGGACCTCTCCGGCTTCCCGCCGGAGGCGCAGAAGATCTTCCGCGCCATGAAGAAGTACGGTCTGATCGTCGCCGACAACGGCAGCGACATGTACGTCAGCGGCGCCTTCGATCCGCGGTGGGACAACGGCATCCTCAACCCGGCGTTCCGCGGGCTGAACGCCAGCGACTTCGAGGTGATCCAGCTCGGTTGGCGGGGCGGGAACGTGCCGCCGCCACCGCCCTGCACGCCCGGTACACCGAGCGATCTGTGGGCTACTGTGAGCGGCTACACCGTGCAGCTCGGATGGACGCCGCCAGGCGGCGTGCTCGGCCATCTGCTCGATGTGGGCTCGGCGCCCGGCCTCGCGAACCTCGCGTCGATTCCGATTCCGATGCCGTCCACCAGTCTCGGCGGCGCGGTGCCGGCGGGCCGCTACTACGTGCGCGCCCGGGCAGCCGTCGACTGCGGCACCGGCCCGGCATCGAACGAGGTGGTCGTGGACGTGCCGTCGGGCTGTGCGGTGCCGACCGCGCCCGGCGCCCTGTCGTTCTCGGTCGCCGGCCGCACGGTGTCGCTGGCGTGGGGCGCCGCGGGCAGCGCCGCGTCGTACGTGCTCGAAGCGGGTTCCGGACCGGGGCTCGCGAACATCCTGACGACGAGTGTCGGCGCCGCCCTTGCGGTCGGCGGCCCGGTGCCGCCCGGCACCTACTACGTGCGCGTGCGTGGCCGCAGCACCTGCGGCCAGACCGGCCCGGCGACCAACGAAGCCGTCGTGGTCGTGCCTTAAGAGCAGGGACCGGGGACCAGGGACCAGGGACCAGGGATCAGGGGCCAAGGGGGATCGCGATGTGATGAGGGCCGCGAGCTACCAGCCGATCGCCAGGCCGTCCTTGCGCGGATCCGATCCGCCGAGCATCACCCCGGTCACCGGGTCGATCATGATCCCCTGATAGCCGCCCATCTGGGCGCGGCCCTCGCGCAGCCGGTGGCCGCGCGCTTCGAGCGCGGCGCGCACGTCAGGGCCGATGCCACGTTCGAGCGCCAGATGTGTGCCCATGTGGCGCATCCGCGCGGCCTCGCCGGCCCCCTGCACGTCCATCCCGAAGTCCACCAGGTTCATCACCACCTGCGCGTGGCCCTGCGCCTGGTTGTCGCCGCCCATCACGCCGAACGACACCCACGGCCGCCCGTCCTTCATGATCATCGCCGGTATCAGCGTGTGCAGCGGCCGCTTGGACGGGCGCGATCTGGTTGGGATGGCCGGGGGTGAGCACGAAACCGGAACCGCGGTTGTGCAGCGCGATGCCGGTCTCGCCGGCAACGATGCCGGCGCCGAAGCCCGAGAACAACGACTGGATGAACGACACGACGTTGCCGCGGCCATCGGCCGCCGTCAGGTAGATCGTATCGCCGCGGTCGCGGCCGGCGAAATCGGGCGCGGGCGCGTCGCTCGCCGGCAGCGATCCGGCGCGGTAGACGCCGGTGCGGCGCATGTCGATCTCCCGGCGGCGGCGCGCCGCATAGTCCTTCGACAGGAGCATCGCGAGCGCCTGCGCCGGCATGCAGGCGCGATCGGCGAGATACGCGCCGCGATCGGCGAACGCGATCTTCTTCGCCTCGGTCACCAGGTGCAGGTAGTCGGCGCTGTTGTGCCCGAGCGCCCTGATGTCGACGCCTTCGAGGATGTTCAACATCTCGAGGGCGACGAGGCCCTGAGTCGAGGGCGGCATCTCGTGCACGTCGTAGCCGCGGTAGGTCACGTGAATCGGGTCGACCCAGTCGGCGGTGTGACTGGCCAGATCCTGCGCCGTGATGAGACCGCCACGCGCCGCCATGTCGGACGCGATTGCCTGCGCGATGGGTCCGAGATAGAACGCGTCGCGGCCGCTTGTGGCGATGAGCTCGAGGCTGCGAGCGAGCCGCGGGTTGGCGAAGACGGCGCCCATGGCTGGGGCCGTGCCACCGGGCAGGAACGTGGCCGCGGCCGCCGGATCCTGCGCCAGGCGCGACGCCGCGCCGGCCCACTCGTTGGCCATGAGCTCGGCCACCGGGAAGCCCTCGCTGGCGTATCGGATGGCGGGGCCCAGCGCCTGCTCCATGGAGATCGAGCCGAAACGCGTGAGCAGGGCGTCCCAGCCGCTGACGACGCCGGGCACGTTCACGGCGAGCGGGCCGCTGGTGGGCATCTCGGTCAGGCCGCGTCCGGCGAACTCCTCAGGGGTGGCGAGGGCGGCGGAGCGGCCGCTGGCGTCGAGCGCATGCACCCGCTGGCTGGTCGCGTCGTACACGAGGGCGAAGAGGTCGCCGCCGATGCCGTTCATCGACGGCTCCACCACGGCCAGCACACCGGCAGCGGTGACCGCAGCGTCCACGGCGTTGCCGCCGCGCTGCAGCACCTGGAGGCCGGCGGCCGAGGCCAGCGACTGGCTGGTCGCGATCATGCCGTGGCGGCCCACGGCGGGCGACCGCGTGGCGAAGATGTTGCCCGACGGGCGGTCACCGGGGGGGCTGGCGGGGGGTGTGGTCATGGCTGGGGCGGCGGGGACGTCCGGACCGCGCCATTCTAGCTGCGTTTCCGGGTCTCTCCGGCCTGTTTCGCGCGGATTGCTGAGGGAATCCGCTGATTGAAACATCCCGCACGGCCCGCCGTCCAAACAGATGTCGGCCCTTCGCACTCGCGGGGCGGCCGGCGTTCAGACAGGAGGTCTTGAACCATGTTCCGCGTGATGACCTGGAATTTCTCTGACACCGCCGAGCCGGTCGTAGCGGGCTTGCTGCTCGCGACGCTGCTCCTCGCCATCGTCCTCCTCTAAACACGGAAGACGGTCGCACGCGCCTGGCACGCACCACGTCGTGGTGTCGCGGCCAGGCGTTTGCACGTACACGGTCAGCGCAGACCGGTGGGGGCTTCGGCGACGGCGGAGTAGCTCTTGCGGGCGCGGATGGTGACGCCGGGCCGCTTCACGCGCACCTCGAGCTTGTGCACCTTGCCGTCGAGCGACTCGGGCGCGAACGCCAGCAGGTACTGGCTGCGCAGTTCCTGCGCGACCCGCGTGAAGGTCGAGGCGAGCGCGTCGGTCTTCTGCAGCTCGAACGAACCGCCGCCGGTTTCCTCGGCGATGCGCCGCAGGCTGCGGTCCGGCTTCGAGCGCACCTGCCGCACGCCGTTGAAGATATTCACCGCCAGGCCGATCGCCGTAGACCATCACTTCTTCGTCGCGGGCGCGATCGACCGTGGTGCCGAAGCGCGTCTTGCTGCCGAAGTCGTCGCCGTCGGTGAAGAGCAGCACCACCTTGCGGCCGTCCACTGGCTTCAGCGCGTCGATGCTGAAGGCCAGCCCGTCCCACAGCCGCGTCGAGTTGCCGAACTGCAGCTCGTCGAGCGCGGCGATGAGCTCGTCGCGGTCGTTCGTGAAGGTGCCCGAGAGCTGCAGCTTGTCGTTGAAGGCGCCGACCTGCGCGCGATCGACCGGCAGCAGGCGGATGAGGAACTGCTCGGCCGCCTGGTTCAGCAGCTTGAGGTGCTCGGTCATGCTCGCGCTCGTATCGAGCATCACGACCACGGTGAAGGGCTGCGGGTCGTTCGAGAACTGACGTGATCGACACCGGCTTGCCGTTGTCGAGGATCTCGAAGTCCTCCTGGGTGAGGTCGGGCACGAGGCGCCCGCTTGGGTCGATGGCCGTCGCGTAGACGGGCACCGTGCGTACCGACGACCGGAAGGTCGGCTGCTGGTCGGCCAGCACGGAGATGGAGCCGGCGACGACGAGCAGGGCAGCAATCGGTCGGATCATCACACCCAGAGGGTAGCAACGACCGTTCCAGCCGGCAATCACCCCGGATCGCTGGCGTTTTCAGGCGTGATTCCCCGGATCGTCCTGCGATTGAGACGCTGGGGCGTGTCATGTGCGTTACGATCACGTGACGCCGTGGCTGGACCTCCATCCGTCGGGTTGTGCGGGACGTGCCGCCACGCCAGGTCCGTGCCGGGCGTCAGGTCGAGCTTCCTGATGTGCACGCGGGCCCTCACTGACCCTTCGTATCCGAAGTACCCCGTGCTGCCGGTGCGCGTCTGCCGGGGCCACGAGCCCGGCACGCCGGCCGGGCCAGAGGGCCGGGAATCGTGACGAGCCTGCGGCTCCCGACCGACGAGACGGTGAAGACGCCGCCGTCGCAGTAAGCTTTGGAAGGGGTCGAGGAGTGATGATGTCGAAGTCGAAGATCGGATACGTGCTGGCGCTCGCGCTGACCGCGCTCGGCGGCTCCTCGTGCGCCAACGCGCAGACGGCGCAGCCACCGGCGCCGGCCGCCGGCACCGGCGACCAGGACCAGGTCGTGGCCACGGTGGGCGATCGGAAGATCACGCTCAAGGAAGTGGAGAGCCGCTGGCAGGCCGAAGACCCGGCTGAGCGCGCCCGCGTGAGCCAGCTCCTCTACCAGCACCGGCGGCAGAGTATCGACCAGATCGTGGCCGACGAGTTGATCGAGGCCGCCGCGAAGAAGGCCGGTGTGCCGAAGGACGAGTACCTGCGGGTCGAGGTGACCAAGCGCCGCGGCGAGATCACCGATGCCGACATCCAGAAGGTGTTCGACGAGAACCGCGATCGCGTGGGTGGGTCGACGGTAGCCGACCTGAAGCCGTCGATCACCGACTTCATCCGCCGCAACCGCGACGCCCAGAGCATCGCGGTGCTGGTCGGCGAGCTGAAGGCGGCCGGCACGGCGGTGAACATCACGCTCGATCCGCCGCGCTACGAGGTGGCGCTTGCCGCGCACGATCCCTCGCGCGGGCCCGCCGATGCGCCGGTCACGATCGTCGAGTTCTCGGAGTACCAGTGCCCGTTCTGCGCCCGCGTCACCCCGACGCTCAAGGCCCTCGAGCAGAAGTACGGCAAGCAGGTCCGTTTCGTGTTCAAGGACTTCCCGCTGCAGAACCACCTGCAGGCGCCCAAGGCAGCGGAAGCGGCGCACTGCGCCGGCGACCAGGGCAAATATTGGGAACTGCACGACCGGCTGTTCGCCAACCAGCAACTGCTGCAGGTGCCGGAACTCAAGAAGCACGCGGCCGCGGTCGGTCTCGACCAGGCGGCGTTCGACCAGTGCCTCGATGCGGGCAAGCACACCGACAACGTGCAGGCCGACATCGCGCTCGGGACCAAGATGGGCGTCGGCTCGACGCCGACGCTCTACATCAACGGCCGTCTGGTGACCGGCGCCCAGCCCCAGGCGCTCTTCGAGAGCATCATCGACGAGGAACTGGCCCGCAAGTCCGGCAAGTAGCACCGATTTGTAACGGGGTCTGTCACGGTCACGAGTTGTCTTCGTGCCGTGACCGTGACAGACCCCGTTACAAATGGCCCGGGTCGCAGAAACTGCTACGCGGTCAGCAGCACGATCTTGCCGCGGGCGCCCGGCGTCATGACGCGGCGGTGCGCGTCGGCGGCCTCGGCGAGCGGCAGTTCCGTCCCCACCACCGGCCGCAGCGCGCCCGACGCCAGTGCTTCGCCGAGCGCTTCGTGGCCGCGCAGCACTTCTTCGGTCGACAGTCCCCACAACGCCAGGCCGGTGACCACGGCGTGTTTTGCCATGATCTTGCGGGGGTCGATCTCGATCCGGCCGCGGTTGCCGATCACCACGATCCGGCCGCGCGGCGCGATCATCGTCAGATCGTGGTCGAGGTTCACGTTCGCCAGCATCTCGAGGATCACATCGGGCCCGCGGCCGCTCGTGAGCGCCTGGATGCGCTCGACATGCGCGGCATCGCGGTGGTCCACGACGTGGTGCGCGCCTTCGGCGCCGACCAGCGCGAGACCGTCGTCGGTGCCGGCCGTGCCGATCACGGTCAGTCCGGCGGCGCGCGCCATCTGCACCGCGGCCAGGCCCACCGACCCGCTCGCGCCGTGCACCAGCACCACGTCGCCGCTGCGCGGAGTCGCGCGGGCGAGGGCCACATGCGCCGTCAGCCCGGGCACGTTCACCGCCGCGCCCTCCGCGAACGACACGCGCGCCGGCAGCGGGTGCACCTGCGCCGCCGTGCAGAGAATCACCTGCCGGTAGGCACCGTAGGCCAGATGGTCGGCGGTGCCGCCCGTGTAGACCCGGTCGCCCACAGCCACGCCCGTGACCCCGTCGCCGACCGCCTCGACCACGCCGGCGCCGTCGGCGCCGGGCGAATACGGCAGCGGTGGCTTGATGGCGTAGGAGCCGCTCAGCATATAGGTGTCGAACGGATTGACCCCCGCGGCGTGCAGCCGCACCCGCACCTGACCGGGCCCCGGCATGGGGTCGGCGACGTCTTCGTAGCGAAGCACGTCAGGACCGCCGAACTCGTGCGCGCGAATGGCTTTCATGGATTGAATACTAGTAGCGGCTAGGGGCTGGCGGCTAGCGGCTAGAGAAATCACGCTGTCTCTTTACCAGTCTCATTCGCCGCCGCACTGCTACTCTGCGATCTGCCTGACCGCTAGCCAAAGCGCCCGCCCTAGCCCTTAGCCCTTAGCCGCTAGCCCCTAGCCCCTAGCCGCTGTAGTCTGTCCCCCATGGACTGGCTGGCCCGGCTCGAATCGCCACAGAACGCTCTTGCCGTTCTCACCGCGATGATTACGCCCGCGGTGCTCATCTCGGCCTGTGGCGCGCTCATCTTCTCGACCAGCTCGCGCCTCGGACGCGTCGTGGACCGGGTGCGGACGCTGTCCGAGAAGTTCGAGGTGATCGCCAAGAATCCCGAGGCCGACGACATGGCCGCCGATCGCCGCCAGCTGGTGTTCGAGCAGCTCGATCGCCAGACCTCGCGCGCGCGCCTCATCCAGCGAGCCATGGTGGCGTTCTACACCGCCCTCGGGATCTTCGTCGCCACCAGCGTGGCCATCGCCGTCATTGCCGCCGTCGCCCGCAGCTTCACGTGGATCGCCGTCGTGCTCGGCGTCGTTGGCGGCATGTTCATGCTCTACGGCAGCGTGCTGCTCGTCATCGAGTCGCGGATGGCGATGGGCGCCATCGCCTCCGAGATGGACTTCGTCTGGAAAGTGGGCAAGCGCTATGCGGGCGGCGAGCTGAACGAAGCGCGGGGCGGCCCCGCCACCTGGCTCGGCAAGAAGATCGGGTGAGACCACGATGAGCACCTCGGGCAGCCTGGTCGCATCGGTGGACGACGTCCAGCAGCGGCTGGACGCCGAGGGCTACGTGGCCGACCGCGGCCTCGCGGTGTCGGTGTACCTCGCACTCACACTGCGCCGGCCGCTGTTTCTCGAAGGCGAAGCCGGCGTGGGCAAGACGGCCGTGGCCCGCGCCCTCGCCTCGCTGCTCGGCACCGAGCTCATCCGGCTGCAGTGCTACGAGGGCCTCGACGTGCACCACGCTGTGTACGAGTGGGACTACGCCCGCCAGCTTCTCGAGGTGCGCCTGCTCGAGGCGATGCACGCCGTCGATCGCGACCGGGCCCGCCAGGAACTCTTCAGCGAGGCGTTTCTCATCCGCCGGCCGCTGCTGCGCGCATTGCAGGGGGCGCCGGGACGCCCGCCGGTGCTGCTCATCGACGAGATCGATCGGGCCGACGAAGAGTTCGAGGGCTACCTCCTGGAGCTGCTCTCCGAGTTCCGCATCACGATTCCAGAGATCGGCACCATCACCGCCGTCGAACCGCCGATCGTCGTGCTCACGTCGAACCGCACCCGCGAGGTCCACGACGCGCTCAAGCGACGCTGTCTCTACCAGTGGATCGACTATCCGAGCTTCGAGAAGGAGCTGGCGATTGTGGCGCGGGCCGTGCCCCGCGCCAGTGCCGTGCTTGCCGAGCAGGCGACCGCCGTCGTGCAGGAACTGCGCGGCGCCGAGCTGTACAAGACCCCGGGCGTGTCCGAGACGCTCGACTGGGTGGCGGCGCTGGTGGCCCTCGACCGCGAGGTCGTGGACCTGGGTGCGATCGAAGACACCCTCGGTGTGCTGCTCAAGGCCCGTGAGGACGTCGAGGCGATGCGCGGGGAGCGGCTGTCGGCGCTGCTGTCTCGGGCGATGTCGCGCCGCCCCGACCGCTGAGGGCGATGTCGTCGCTGGCGGCCAATCTGCTGGCGTTCGGGCGGGTGCTGCGCGCCCTGGGACTCGATGTGTCACCCACCCAGGGGCGGGAGGCGCTGGCCGCGCTCGCGGCCGTAGGCCTGGCGCGCCGCGCCGATGTCTACCACGCGCTCTCTGCCACGCTCGTGAGCCGCGCGGCCGACCTTCCAGTCTTCGCAGCGGCGTTCGACGCCTTCTGGAAGGAGCACGCCGCCGGCGGCGCGCGCAACGCGCCCGATGGATCGCACGACACCGTATCGATCGAGGCGGAGGTGGTGCTCCCCGCGCCCCCCGCCGATGCCGCGGAGCCGCCATCGCCCGAAGCCGGCGAGGCGCGCGACGGCCCGCCGGAGACGATCCGCACGTGGAGCGGCGCCGACACTCTGCGCGATCAGGACTTCGCCGACGTCACGCCGGCTGAACTCGAGCACATCCGCATCGCGTTGTCGGCGCTCACCTGGAGCCCTGGCGAGCGGCGCACGCGGCGGTGGATCCGCGGTCGAGGCCCACGCGTCGATCTTCGGCGCGCCTGGCGGGAGAGCTTGCGCAGCGGCGAGTTGCTGCGGCTGCCGACCCGCGCCCGTACCACCAGGCCGCGGCCGCTGGTGCTGCTGGCCGACGTCAGCGGCTCGATGGAGCGCTATTCGCGGATGCTGCTGCATTTCGCCTACGCCCTGCAACGCGCCCGCGGGCGGGTGGAGGTCTTTCTGTTTTCGACCCGCCTCACCTGCGTCACGCGCGAGCTCACCCGCGGGTCGGTCGATGCCGCGGTGATGGCGGTGTCGCGGCGGGTGCCCGACTGGTCGGGCGGCACGCGGATTGGCGACGCCCTGCGGACGTTCCACGTCCGCTGGGCGCGTTCGGTGCTCAGCCGGCGGCCGGTCGTGCTCGTGGTCTCGGATGGATGGGACCGCGGCGACCCGCTCGCGTTCCAGCAGCAGGTGGCCAGACTGCAGCGCAGCTGTCACCGGCTGATCTGGCTCAGCCCGCTGCTTGGCACGGCCGACTACCGCCCACTGACCCGCGGGCTGGTGGCGGCGCTGCCCTTCGTGGACGACTTCCTGCCGGCGCGGACGCTGGGCAACCTGGAAGACCTCGCGCGTCATCTCAATCACCTGCCCGCCGAGCGCCCGATGCGCCGGCACTAGCAGGCACGCCGCGCCGCCGGGGCGTCGCCCAGATCGCCGTTGACTTGCGCCGATGACGTCACTATCGTCTGGCCCTGATCAGCGAGGGCCCATGACTCACGTCACGATGACCGTCAATGGCAAAGTCCGACGCGCCGACGTCGAACCGCGCCTCCTGCTCGTCCATTTTCTTCGCGAACACCTGCTCCTGACCGGCGCCCACGTCGGCTGCGACACCAGCCAGTGCGGGTCGTGCACGGTGCTCATCGATGGCCGCAGCGTCAAGGCGTGCACGGTGTTCGCCGTGCAGGCTGATGGCGCCGAAATCACCACCATCGAGGGCCTGGCGGCGAAAGACGGCACGCTGCATCCCCTGCAGGAAGGCTTCTGGGCCGAACACGGCCTGCAGTGCGGCTACTGCACGCCGGGCATGATCATGTCGGCCGCGAACCTGCTGCGCGACAACCCGTCGCCGACCGAGCAGGAGATCCGCGAAGGCATCGGCGGCAACCTGTGCCGGTGCACCGGGTATCAGCACATCGTCAACGCCATTCAGCACGCCGCGGGCAAGAGGTAGCCATGGCCACGACACCCCTTCTGCCGAAGCTGGTCGGCGAGCGCGTCAAGCGTCGCGAAGATCCGCGCCTCATCCAGGGCCGTGGCACCTACGTCGACGACCTCAAGATCGTCGGCATGCAGCACCTGGCGTTCAAGCGCAGCGATGTCGCCCACGGCCGCATCCGCGCGGTCGACGTCTCAGCCGCGCTGGCGATGGACGGCGTCGAGGCCGTGTTCACCGGGGCCGAGATCGCGGAGATGCTCGGGCCGATGCCGATCGGCACGCCGTTTCCATCGCCGCCGCATCGCGCCGTCGCCGCCGATGTCGTCCGCTACGCCGGGGAGCCGGTGGCCGTGGTCGTCGCCAGCAACCGCTACACGGCGCGTGACGCCGCCGATGCCATCGTCGTCGACATCGAGCCGTTGCCCGCCGTGGTCGATCTCGAGAAAGCGATGACCGGCCAGCCGGCGGTCATTCACCAGGACTTCCCCAACAACCTCGCGGTGGCGCTGGTGCCGAGCGGCACCGGCGTCAGCCCCGACGGCACCGTCGACGACACCGCCATCGACAAGGCGTTCGCCGCCGCGGAGGTCGTCATCTCCCAGCGCATGGTCAACCAGCGTCTGGTGCCCAACGCCATGGAGCCGCGCGGCGTGCTGGCGCACTTCGAGCCCGGCAAGGGGACCATGACGATCTGGTCGTCGACGCAGAACCCGCACATCCTGCGGACGATGATCGCGGCGATGACCGGACTGGGCCAGGATCAGGTGCGGGCCATCGCCCCTGAAGTCGGTGGCGGCTTCGGCGCCAAGATCAACATCTACGGCGAGGAATACGTGGCCGCCGTCGTCAGCAAGCGCCTGGGCGTGCCGGTCAAGTGGATCGAGGACCGCTCGGAGGCGTTCGTCGCCACGACGCATGGCCGCGACATCCTCGGCTACATCGACATCGCGGCGAACCGGGAGGGCAAAGTGCTCGGGCTGAAGATGCGGCTCATTGCCGACATCGGCGCCTACAACATGCTGCTCACCGCGGCCATCCCGACGCTCACCATGCTGATGGCCAACGGCACCTACGACATCCCGGCCATCCGCACGACGCTCACCGAGGTCTTCACCAACAAGACGCCCACCGACGCCTATCGTGGCGCCGGCCGTCCCGAGGCGACTTACTTCGTGGAGCGCGCCATGGACATGCTGGCGCGCGAGCTGAAGATGGACCCGGCCGAGTTGCGGCGCCGGAATTTCATCCCCGCCAACAAGTTTCCCTACGCCACGCAGATGGGCGCCGTCTACGACTCGGGCGACTACGACAAGGCGCTCGATGCCGCTCTCAAGGCCTGCGATTGGCCGGCCCTGGTGGCCCAGCGCGATGCCGCCCGCAAGGACGGGCGCCTGGTCGGCCTCGGTCTGGCCATGTATGTGGAGGTGTGCGGCCTGGGTCCGTCGTCGTCGCTGCCGACCGGCGGCTGGGAACACTCGCAGGTGACGATCGAACGTGATGGCCGCATCAGCGCCACCACCGGCGCCTCGCCGCACGGCCAGGGCAACGAGACCACCTTCGCGCAGATGCTCGCCGACCAGTTCAGCGTGCCGCTCGAACACATCACCATCCTGCACGGCGATACCGGGGTCGTGAAGCAGGGCATCGGCACCTTCGGCAGCCGCTCACAGGCCGTCGGCGGCACGGCGCTGCATCTGGCCGGCGCCAAGGTGAAGGCGAAGATGGCCCGCTTCGCCGCCGCCCTGCTCGAGGCGCACGAGGACGACATCGTGTTCGAGAACGGGCGCGTCGGCGTCAAGGGCGCGCCGGCCTCGTCGAAAGCGTTTGCGGAGGTGGCTGGCTACGCCTACGTGCCGGTGCCGCTGCCGCCGGGTCTCGAACCGGGCCTGAGCGACGAGGCCTTCTTCGAACCGGCCAACAACACCTATCCGTTCGGCTGCCACATCTCGATGCTCGAGATCGATCGCGAGACCGGCGAGCCCACGTTGCTCAGGCTGGTGGCGGCGGACGATGCCGGCAACCTGATCAACCCCCTCATCGTGGAGGGGCAGATTCACGGCGGGCTGGCCCAGGGCGTCGGGCAGGCGATGATCGAAGAGGCCGTCTACAGCGACGACGGCCAGTTGCTCACCGGTTCGTTCATGGACTACGCGATGCCGCGGGCCACCGACTTCCCGCGCTTCGAGATGGTGTCGACGGTGACGCCGACGCCGGTGAATCCCCTCGGGGCCAAAGGCGTGGGCGAGGCCGGCACGCTCGGCTCCACGCCGTGCATCGTGAACGCCGCCGTCGACGCCCTGTCGGAGTTCGGTGTGAAACACGTCGACATGATGCTGCGGCCAGAGAAGCTGTGGCGGTTGATCAAGGCCTTCGACAGAGCTCAGGCCAAGGAGGTCAGGCGTGATCCCGACGACTTTCGACTACGCGCGCGCCACCTCGATTGACGACGCGCTGGCCCGGATCGCGGCCGCCAACGGCGCCGGTAAGTTCATCGCCGGCGGTCACAGCCTGGTGCCGCTGATGAAGCTGCGCCTCAGCGAGCCGCAGCTCCTCATCGACATCAGCCGCATCGCGGAACTGGCCGGCATCAGCGAGCGCGATGGCAAGATCGTGATCGGCGCCGGCACCGTGCATCGCGACGTCGCCACCTCGGCGCTGCTGAAACAGAAGTGCCCGGTCGTGGCCGAATGCGCCGAGACCATCGGCGACCCGCAGGTGCGCAATCGCGGCACCATTGGCGGCAGCCTCGCTCACGCCGATCCGTCGGCCGACATGCCGGCGGTGATGGCGGCGCTCGACGCCGAGATTCACCTCAAAGGGCCCGGCGGCTGGCGGGTGGTGAAGGCACCCGACTTCTTCCAGGACCTCTTCACGGTGGACATGGCCCCCGACGAGATCATGGTCAGCGTTCAGTTCGCGCCGGTGAAGGCGGCCGCCTACGTCAAGCTGCACCAGCGGGCGTCGCACTACGCCATCGTCGGCGTGGGCGCGGCGCTCGAGGTGAAGGGCGGCGCCATCGCCTCAGCGCGCGTCGGACTCACCGGCGCCGCGTCGCACGCCATGCGGCTCACGAGCGTCGAACAGGCGCTGGCCGGCCAGCCGTTGTCGGATGCGTCGATCGACGCGGCCGCGGCCCTGGCCGGCAACGGCCTCAACGACGTGAACGCCGACCTGCACGCCAGCGCTGAATATCGCCGCGCGATGATCCCCGTGTTCACGCGCCGGGCGCTGCAGGCGGCGAGGGCACGCGTTTAACGGCGGGGCTAGGGTCCCGGGGCTCGGGTTCCGGGAAGACTGGGAGTCGCTCTACCCAGCCCGTCGGATTCACCGACGCCGTGGCTCGCGAGCTTCGACTGCAGGACACGATCGACGGCGAAGGGCTGGCCCGGCTCCCGCGTCCGGCCCTACGCAGGCCGTCAAACGCCAGCGGGGGCGAGTGTCGGCCGGAAGCGCGGGGCCCCGGGCGGTGCTGCGCGACATGCTTCGTGTGTCGCCGCTGTGCCTGAACACCCCACGCGGACTTCGGCGCCGCCTCGGCGTTTGACGTCTCACGCCTGCGCGGCCTGCTCCGGACGGCCGCGGGATCCGGGCCAGCCCTCCGCCGCCGTATCGACGCTTCGCATCCTGACGTACGGCGCATAGCCCGCGGCGCGCGAACAGCCGGGCAATGTGCAGATGGCGAACGCCGCCGGGTGCCTGCGTCTTAGACCGTACCGATGTCGCTAGCCGCGGTCACGAGAGGAGGTAAGGCGATCAAGCTGGAACACGATGATGGCCAGCAGCACGGCGATCGCACCCAGTATTCCGTAGCCAGCAAAGAATGCGCGCACACCCAGCAAGCCACCCAAGACGATCGCCACGGTTGCACCAATGCCGAGCAACCCGAGACCAGTCCACATGACCCTACGCAGACCCACGGCCACCGCGCGAAGGAGGTTGGCGTCGCTGGCCGCTGCGTGCCCGACGATGCCACCAACAGCGAGTGCGACCCAAACTAGCCAGGGCTGATCGTCGAGGGCGCCTCTCTGCAGAATGGCCTCCAGACCACCGCCTGCAATCGCGACGGCGGTCAGCCCAACGAACCAGCCGCGAAGACCGGACTCCGGCCTCGCCAAACTACGCCCCACGTCGAGCAGTGCTGCGAGTGGATTTGGCCGCCGGTAGCAAAGGTAACCCAGGAGGGCCGCCGCAAACGGCATTGCACCGAGCCACGGTGGGGTCTCCTGGTCCTCTGCGACAAGGCTGGGGTTTGAGAACACCACCGTGAGCATGGCGATGGCCATCACCACCCACACCGCCAGCCCGCGGGCTAAAGAGTCTGGCACTTTGAGCCACTGAAACATGTGGGTCTCACTAAAGAGTCGGTCTGGCCAATGTGGCTTGCCCGCGCCGGCCGCAATCAGCGCCTCAACCTACCATGAGCGAGCCCGGCCGGCGCCAGGTGCAGCCGCGGTCAGTTAGACCGCTTCCGATTCGCCCTGACCATATTCAAGGCGGTGCCGGCTCACTGGTGCATTCCCAGACACGGACCCCCTCGGCTCGAGCTGCGACCGCCAGGGCTCTGTCTGCGGTGATGAACAGCGTCTTCGACTCGCCGACCATCTTGCTGGAATGGCCGCGCAGAACGGTCACGACCTGGAAGCCGTCGAGGAAGTCGATGCCGTGGACTCGAATCAGACGTTGCGCCTCACTCAACATGCCTGGCGCGAAGATGTCGACCTCGTCAATCTGAAGGCTCGACCCGACGGTTGCGCTGAGGAAGCGGTCAACGCTCTCGATGTATTGCTCTCTCGAGATACGCTTCCTGACGAACTTGAGCTTGAGCGCAGAGAGCGCCTCAGTGACGGAGTAAGAGGTCGCGTACAGGCTTGACCGGTTCTTGTAGTAATCGCGCACGGCATCTCGGCCCGGCTCTTCGTCCGGGTCGTCTGCCACGAGTTTGACCAGCGCCGAGGCGTCGAAGTAGTGGGCCTTGACGGAGTACCGCTCATTCACTTGGAGATTTGTACCCACGGTTGAGGAGAGAACGCAAGCTGCCGACTGCTCGCTCTGCGCGGCAACGCGCGTGTCGGAACGGTCGACGCGGCATAGTCCGGACATCCAACGAGTGGCGGTCGTTCTGGTTCGGCTGCGGCAACGGCAGTAGTTTGATGCTGCCGTGGCCTAGACGGCGGAGGGCTGGCCCGGGTCCCGCGGCCGTCCGGAGCAGGCCGCGCATGCGTCAGACGTCAAACGCCGAGGCGGCGCCGAAGTCCGCGTGGGGTGTTCAGGCGCAGCGGCGGCGTGCGCAGCACGTCGCGCAGCACCGCCCGGGGCCCCGCGCTTCAATCGACACTCGCCCCCGCGGGCGTTTGACGGCCTGCGTAGGGCCGGACGCGGGAGCCGGGCCAGCCCTGCGCCGTCATCTCGGACGGCGGCGATCAACTGATTCTGCCGGGAGGCGGCTCCAAAGGAGCCCCCAGATTGCCTGCTAGCTGCCGTGGCTCGCCAGCTTCGACTGCAGGCACGCGAAGAAGCGGTCGAGCATCATCTTCGACACGCCGCCGATCAGGCGCTGGCCCAGCCGCGCGATCGGGCCGCCGGTCTGCACCGTGCCGGCGACGTCGACGATGGTCGACGCGCCGTCGGCGCGCAGCGTGATGTCGGAGCTGCCGTTCAGGAACCCGGCGCGTCCCTTGCCCTCGGCCACCAGGCGGTACGACGTCGGCGGCACCTGGTCTGCCAGCGTCACCGTGCCGTCGTAGGTGCCGGTGATCGCCGCCATCGCGACGGTGAGCCGCACCTGGTAGCGGTTGTCTCCGTCGGGCTCGAAGCGGTCGCAGCCGGGAATGCACGAGGAGATCACGGCCGGGTCCATCAACAGGGCCCAGACGCGATCGGGTGAGGCGTCGAAGGTGTAGGTGCCGGCGATGTCCATGCGGCGATTGTAGGGCCGGATCGCCCTTCGCTTCGCGTTAGACTCGCGGGCATGACCCTGCACCTCGCCCGCGCCGCTGCGCTCGTCTCCCTTGTCGTTCCCGGAGTCTCATTCGCGCAGACCCCGCCGAATGTCGCCGCCGATGCCGAGCGGCGCGTCGAGGCCGGGCTGCGTCAGGTGGTGACCTGGCGGCGCGACTTCCACCAGCATCCGGAACTCGGCATGCAGGAGACGCGCACGTCGAAGATCATCGCCGACCACCTGCGGGCGCTCGGCATGGACGTGCAGGTGGGCGTGCCCGGTGCCGCCACCGCCGTGGTCGGCGTGCTCAAGGGCGGCAAGCCCGGCCCGGTCGTGGCGCTGCGGGCCGACATGGACGGGCTGCCGGTGACCGAGCAGGTCGATCTGCCGTTCAAGTCCACGGCGAAGGCGCAGTGGAACGGCGTCGAAACCGGCGTGATGCACGCCTGCGGCCACGACAACCACATGGCGATGCTGCTCGGCGCGGCCACCGCGCTCGCCGGCATGAAAGATCAGCTGCCCGGCACGGTGAAGTTCCTGTTCCAGCCCGCGGAAGAAGGCCCGGGCGGCGCCGAGCCGATGGTCAAGGCCGGCGTGCTGAAGAGCCCCGACGTCGATGCCGTGTTCGGGCTGCACGTCTTTCCGTTCCCGGCCGGCCACATCGTCTACCGCTCGGGTCCGCTCATGGCGAGCGCCGACGAGTTCACGATCACGATCACCGGCCGCCAGACGCACGGCGCGGTGCCGTGGGGCGGCATCGATCCGATTGTCATCGGCGCGCAGATCGTGACCGGCTTCCAGTCGATCGTGTCGCGGCAGGTGAACATCGCCGAGGCGCCGGCGGTGGTGACGGTGGGGAAGTTCACCGGCGGCAACCGCTCGAACATCATTCCCGACACGGTGGAGCTCGTGGGCACGATTCGCGCGTTCGACGAAGGCGAGCGCACGAAGATCCGGCAGCGGGTGCGCGACATCGCCGTCAAGTACGCCGAAGCGTCAGGCGCCACCGCCAAGGTCGAGTTCGGGCTCGGCTATCCGGTGACCAGGAACGATCCGGCGCTGACCGAACGGATGGTGCCGACACTGAAGCGCGTCGCCGGCGATGCGCAGGTGCGGGTGGGCGCGCTCACCGGCACAGCGGAAGACTTCTCGTATTTCCAGCAGGACGTGCCCGGACTGTTCTTCTTCCTCGGCGTGACGCCGCCCTCGCAGGATGCGTCGAAGGCGGCGCTCAATCACTCGCCGCTCTTCTTCGCAGATGAGACGGCGTTGCCAGTGGGTGTGCGCGCGCTGACGCACCTCACGATCGACTATCTGTTCGGAGGCGCGGGGAGGGCCGTGCCTCCGAAGCAGTAGGGATCAGGGACCAGGGACCACGACGGTCCGCCCGGCTACGGCACGATGAGCGGGGTGTCGAGACGCACGCGCAGGATGGTGCCGGCCGGCAAGCGTCACGTCCTGCCCTTCGGTGGCCGCAATCACGCCGCCGCCGCCGACGAGAATGCCGGTCAGCACACCCTTGAAGCCGCCGAGAATGCCGCCGATGATGGCCCCCACACCGGCGCCGGCGCCAATCCTGCCGGCATCGCCCTTGTAGCCTTCGCTTTCGAGCGCCTGCATCACCGTGCCGCGCACACGCGACGTGGTGCCGCGCACCGTCACCGAGTCGAAGGCGATGGTCAGCGAGCCCTTGCGATCGAGGCGGCCGGGGCGGTTCACCGCCGTCACCGTGCCGCGGAAGAGCGAGCCGGCGGGCACCAGCACCACTTCCTGATTGTCGACGTTGAGCACGGTCGTGGCTTCGACACGGTCCTCGACCTGCGCGGTGGCCGAGGTCACCGGGTTCTGCAGGCGGACGTCGATCTCGGTGCCCACCGGCAGCTCGCGGTCGCCCCCAGACGGGGCCGAGGTCGTGATGCCACGCGCCACCGATTGCGCGCGCGTGCTGATGCGATCGAGCCGGGTGCGGACGTCGGTGAGTTCCTTCTGCGAGACCTTGCCTTCGCGGCGCAGCTTGCCGCGCAGGTAGGCGATGTCGTCGCGCACCTCGCCCAGTTCGCGATCGAGCTCTCCAGCCTGCGAGGCGTCGCGGCTCCGGGCCTTGGTGATGTCGGTCGCCACCGTGGCGGTCGAATCCTGCAACTGCTGCAGATCGGCGCTGGTGACGTCCTGCGCGGCGATGGACGTGGTGAGTGCGAGCACGCTCGCGGCAATGGCGAGTCGGAACATGGAGACCTCCGGGGGGTGTCGTTCCAGTATGTCACTTGGGATATTCTGCGGGCGCCTTTCCCGTGTCAGGAGCCCCTGTATGAGCGTCACCCGCCGCGACTTTCTCGCCACGTCCGCGTCCACGCTGGCGCTCGGCCTCAGCCCGGCTCGCCGTGGGCCCAGCCCGCCGCACCCGCGGCGCCGCCGGTCACGAGCTTCACCGAGCTGCGGCGCGGCGTCGGCATCTTCAAGGGCAGCGGCGGCACCATCGGCTATCTGGTGAACGGCGCCGGGGCGCTCGCCATCGACAGCCAGTTCGCCAACACCGCCGAGATCGCCGTGGCCGGCCTCAAGCAGCGCGCGCCGCAGGGCATCGAGATGCTGCTCAACACGCACCACCACGGCGACCACACGGGCGGGAACCTCGTGTTCCGCGGCCACGTGAAGCGCATCGTCGGCCACGTGAACTGCCTCGAGTGGCACCGCAAGACGGCCGCGGCCGCCAGAGCCGAAGGGCAGACGTCGTTTGCGGACACCACGTTCACCGACAGCTGGAAGACCAGCTTCGGCGACGAAACCGTTCACGGGCGCTACTACGGCGCCGGGCACACCAGCGGCGACGCCGTCTACCACTTCGAGAAGGCCAACGTCGTGCACATGGGCGACCTGCTCTTCAACCGCGCGCATCCGAACATCGATCGGCCGGCCGGCGCGTCGGTGGCGAGCTGGATCACGGTGCTCGACAAGGTGCCAGCGCCCACGGCAACGACACCATCTTCATCGCCGGGCATGGCAAGGACAACGCCGTGCAGTGCGCGAAGGCCGATGTGGCGCACTTCCGCGGCTATCTGTCGCTGTGCATGGACACGGCGAAGAAGGCCGTCGCCGCCGGGCAATCGAAGGACGAACTGCAGAAGACCGCCACCTTGCCGGGCTTCGACGATACCATCGCGCTCAATGCGCGCCTGACCGCCGGCTTCGTGCTCGGCATCTGTTTCGACGAACTGACGGAGAAGTAGGACCGGGATCGGGACCAGGGACCGGACACGGGAACGCTGCTGCTGTCACGCTGTCACGTCGCAAGGACAACACCACTGCCATGTTGAAGAACACCTGTCGCTCACGTTGTTGGCTCTCGTCGCTCTTGCCGGCGCCCTGGCCGCGCAGGCGCCGCCGGCCGTCACCCCGGCCATGACGGAGACGTCGTCCGGCACCGGGCCGCTCGACCGCCTGGCGTTCCGGCAGATCGGGCCTGGCGCGCCGTCGGGCCGCATCGACGACTTCGCCGTGCTCGAGAGCGACCCGTCCACGTTCTACGTGGCCGCGGCCACCGGCGGCATCCACAAGACGACCAACGGCGGCGTCACCTTCACGCCGGTGTTCGACAACGAGAGCACCTCCTCGGTGGGCGACATCGCCATTGCGCCCGACCGACGCCAACCTCATCTGGGCCGGCACCGGCGAGAACAACAACCGCCAGTCGTCGTCGTGGGGCGACGGCATCTTCAAGTCCACCGACGGCGGCCGCTCGTGGAAGAACATGGGCCTGCTGAGCAGCAAGCAGATCGCGCGGGTCATCGTCGACCCGGTCGACTTCAACGTCGTCTACGTGGCCGCGCTCGGCGATCTCTGGGGTGCCGGCGGCGAGCGCGGCGTCTACAAGACCACCGACGGCGGGCAGACCTGGAAGCGCACCCTGCACGTGAACGACGACACCGGCGCCACCGAACTGGTGATGGATCCCGCCAACAACAAGGTGCTCTACGCCGCCACCTACCAGCGGCGGCGCGCGCAGTGGGGCATGAACGGCGGCGGCCCCGGCAGCGGCATCTGGAAGTCGATCGATGCCGGCGAGACGTGGACGAAGATCGAGACCGGCATCCCGGCCGGGCCCAAGGGCCGCATCGGGATGGACATCTACCGCGCCAATCCGAACGTGCTCTATGCGCGCGTCGAGCACGCCACCGAGAGCGGCGTCTACCGCACCGACGACGGCGGGGCGAGCTGGCGCAAGATGAGCAGCGTCAACCCGCGGCCGATGTATTTCAGCCAGATCCGCATCGACCCGCAGAGCGACTCCCGCATCTACGTGCTCGGCGTGCAGCTGCACGTGTCCGACGACGGCGGCCGCACCTTCCGCGACGACGGCGCGGCGCGCATTCACGTGGACTTCCACGCCATGTGGATCAACCCGGCGAATCCGAAGCACGTGATCCTCGGCGGCGACGGCGGCGTGAGCGTCTCTCACGATCGGTCGGCCACCTGGCAGTACTTCCCGAACCTGGTGCTGGCGCAGGCCTATCACGTGGCCTTCGACATGCGGTCGCCGTTCTACCACGTGTGCGCCGGCCTGCAGGACAACAACACCTGGTGCGGCCCGAGCGGCGTGCGGACCAACTCCGGCATCGCCAACGACGACTGGTACGTGGTGAACGGCGGCGACGGCTTCCAGCCGCTGATGGATCCGACCGACACCAACATCATCTACGCCGAGTCGCAGGACGGGCGGATGAACCGCGTCGATCGCACCACCAACGAACGCACGGCCGTGCGTCCCGAGCCGCTGGAGGCGAAGGAAGGCGAGCCGTCGTCGTTCCGCTACAACTGGGACACGGCGATGCAGCTGTCGCCGCACGATCCCTCGACTATCTACATCGGCGCGCAGATGCTGATGAAGTCGAGCGACAAGGGCCGCTCCTACGCGCCGATCTCCGGCGACCTCTCGACCAACACCAACCGCGAGACGCTGTCGATTCTCGGCACCAGCGACAAGGAGGTCCGCATCGCGAAGAACGACGGCGTGACCGCCTGGGGCACCATCGTGACGCTGGAGGAATCGGCGCGCCGGGCCGGCGTCATCTGGACCGGCACCGACGACGGCGTCGTCAGCGTGACCCGCGACGCCGGCAAGGGCTGGAACAACGTGACCGCGAACTTCGCCGGCGTGCCGAAGTGGACGTATGTGTCGGATGTCGTGCCCAGCCAGCATGCCGACGGCACCGCCTACGTCACCTTCGACGGCCATCGCGGCGGCGACTACAACACCTACGTCTTTGCCACCACCGACTTCGGCGCCACCACGCGTTCGATCGTCGGCAACCTGCCCAAGGGCGAGGTCGCACGCACGATTCTCGAAGACCCGAAGAACGCCGACCTGCTCTACCTCGGCACCGAAACCGGCCTGTGGGTGTCGCACAACCGCGGCGGCCAGTGGACCCGCGTCAAGGCCAACCTGCCGACGACGCCGATCTACGAGATGAAGATCCACCCGCGCGACAACGACCTCATCCTGGCCACGCACGCGCGCGGCATCTGGATCCTCGACGATACCGGCATCATCCAGCAGTGGTCGAAGGCCGAGGCGGCCGGCGCGTTCGCGTTCGACCCGGAGCCGGCGACGGCCTTCAACCAGGCCAACGACAAGATGAAGGGCTTCGAGGGCGACATGCAGTTTCTCGGGCTCAACGCCGCGCCCGGCGCCACGCTGGCCTACCGGCTCGCGAGCGATGCCAAAGACGTCAGCTGGGTGATTCGCGACGGCAACACCCAGGTGCGCGAGATCGCGGGCGACGCCATGCGGGGCCGCAACAACGCCGGCCTGCACATCGTGAAGTGGGATCTGCGCGTGCAGCCGCTGCGTCCGTTGCCGCCGCCTCCGGGCGCGCCGGCCGCGGGCGGTGGTGGCGGCGGTGGCGGCTTCGGTGGCGGCGGCAACAACGGCCCGTACGTGCTGCCGGGCAGCTACCGGGCGACGCTGCGCGTGGACGGCAAGGACGTTCAGACGGTGAACGTCACGGTGAAGGGCGATCCCGACATCCGCATCACCGATGCCGACCGCAAGACCTGGTTCGATACGGCGAAGGGCCTGCACGACCTGCAGGTGGAGGCCAACGGCGCCGCCGAGATCGTGCAGAACGCCAGCGCGCAGATGGCGCTGCTCACGCAGCAGACCCGTAACGCCACGATTCCGCCGGGTGTGAAGACGTCGATGGACGCGCTCAACACCGAGCTCGAGCGCCTGCGGCGGCGGCTGGGTCTCGGTGGCGGTGGCGGCGGCGGTGGCTTCGGCGGCGGCGCCGAGAACGTCCGCGGCCGCGTCGGTCAGCTCAAGGGCGCGATCATGGGCTCGACGTCGGTGCCGACCACGACGCAGATGGCGCAGATCCGCGAGGTGCGGGCGGCACTGCCCAAGGTCATCGAGGACGCCACGGCCGCCGGACGGAAGATGCCGGCGCTGGTGCGCGATCTCATCGGCGCCGGGGTGATCTTCACGCCGGTGAAGTAGGCTCAAGCGGCTGCGGGCGACCAGTCGTGCAGAAGCGCACTACGGGAACGACTGACCTCCTCGACGGGCCGGTCGACTTCGCGCGGTTCACACCACCACGTCGGCAACGCATTTGTCAGAGCTCATCGAGCAGCGGCAGGTCCGTGCGCGAGGCGAGCGCGAGCATCCGCCTCAGCACGGCACCATGCCGCTCGACGTCGTGCGGCGGTCCCATCGGCGCGCCGAGCGGCGCCTGCACCGCCAGCGCGCGTGGCGGCGCCAGCTTCCGCGTGATGTCGGGCATCACCGTGAGCGACACCGTGACGATGCCGCGCCGCTCGAGTTCCACCTGCACCAGACTCACGGTCTGGTGGCACATCGGTCAAACCGGGACCAGCAGCGCGATGTCCACGCCGTCGCCGGCAAGCACCTCCGCGGCGGCCGGGGCGAACTCCGTGGAGAGCTGGTCGGGCATCGTGATCGAGCCCATGAACGACAGATGCCGTGGGGCCACGGCGCCGATGACGCCGTCTGCCGCCAGGGCGCGCAGGCGGTCGAGCGGAAAAGCGACGTTCGGATCGCCGGCGATCGGCGCCGGATCGTAGGCATCGCTGCGGTGGTGCATCGCCAGCGTGCTCGAGTGCGGCGTCGCCGGCAATCGTGCGGAACGAGCAGTCGCCGCCCTTGAGGTCGAGGTCGAACGGCGTGTCACCGGGCGTCACGAAACCTGCGGACGTCACCAGCGCGACCCGCGACTCGGCCACCGGGCGGTTCAGCCTCGCCGCGGCTACGGCCTCGGCCCGCCGCCAGCGATAGGTGCGGAGCAGGAACTTGTAGCGAAGCGGCAGGTCCGCGGGATACATCGGCGGTCACGCTGCTCCGCGCGCCGGCGCGGTCAGCACCTTCAGGAGCTCTTCTTGTCGAGGTTGCCCGACCACAGGTACTCGCGGGTCTCGGCCACGATGACCCCGTTCAGTGCAAGCAGCGCAATCAGGTTCGGCACTGCCATCAGCCCGTTGGCGACGTCCGAGAAGCTCCACACCGCGGTCAGCGTCGAGACCGAGCCGACCATCACAGCCGCCACCCACAGCAGACGGTAATATTTGGTGATCCCGGTGCCGAACAGGTACTCCGCGGCTTTCTCGCCGTAGTAGGCCCAGCCGAGGATGGTCGAGAACACGAACGTCAGCAGGCCGATAGTCAGCACGATCGGGCCCACGACCGGCAGATCTTCGAACGCGAACTTGGTGAGCGCCGAGCCGCTCATGCCCTGCTGCCAGCCGCCGGAGTTGACGACGACGATCCCGGTCAGGGCGCACACGACCACCGTGTCCCAGAAGGTGCCGGTGGCCGAGACCAGCGCCTGGCGCACCGGGTTCTTCGTCTGCGCGGCGGCGGCGACGATCGGCGCGCTGCCGAGACCCGATTCGTTGGAGAAGAGGCCGCGGGCGATGCCGAAGCGCATCGCCTGCATCACGCCCGCACCGAGAAAGCCGCCCACGGCCGCCTGCCCGGTGAAGGCGCTGCTGACGATGAGGCCCAGCGTCTCGGGCACGCGTTCGATGTGCATGCCGATCAGAATCAGGCAGCCGAGGATGTAGAAGGCCGCCATGAACGGCACCAGCTTCTCGCACACGCTGGCGATCGAGGTGATGCCGCCGAGGATGACGATGCCGGTCAGCACCGTCATGATGATGCCCGTCACCCACGGCGACACGCCGAAGGTCTGGCTGGCGAGCGCCGAGATCGAGTTGGCCTGCGTCATGTTGCCGATGCCGAAGGCGGCAATCGCCGTGAGCGCCGCAAACAGCATGCCGAGCGGCTTGCTGCCGAGGCCGCGCTCGAGCGCATACATCGGGCCGCCGGCCATCATGCCGTTGGCGGTGCGCACGCGGTACTTCACGGCCAGCACGGCTTCACTGTATTTGGTGGCGATCCCGAACACACCCGTGAGCCACATCCACAGCACCGCGCCGGGGCCACCGGCGGCGACCGCCGTGGCCACGCCGACGATGTTGCCGGTGCCGATGGTGGCCGCCAGTGCTGTGGTGAGCGCGCCGAACTGGGTAACGTCGCCGTCGCCTTCCTTCTCGCGCGAGAACGACAGCTTGATCGCCTGTGGCAGGTAGGTCTGGATGAACTTGAGGCGGAATGTCAGGAAGAGGTGGGTGCCGAAGAGCAGGATGAGGAGCGGCGGCCCCCAGACGAGATCGCTGGCACGGGCGAGGAGGGCTTCGAGGCTCTGCATGGCGGTGGAGTGTACCAGTCTTCGCGTGCTGTTGCGTCAGACCGGGGTGTCTTCCCAGCGCCGCACCGAATAGAGCAGGGGCTTGGTCCACAGGCTTTCGAGGCCTTCGAGGATGTCCGAGGCCCAGCCGAAGACGTTGCGGCCGGCGACGACCTTGCGCATGATGCGCATCCGGCGCTCCTGCTCGGCGGTCGGCATCTCGATGGCAGCGACGAGGGCGCGCGCGAATTCATCGACGTCGTACGGATTGATGATGAGCGCGTCCTGCAGTTCCTGCGCCGCCCCGGCCATGGCACTGAGCACCAGCACGCCATGGTCGTCGTCGCGGGCGGCCACGAATTCCTTGGCCACGAGATTCATGCCGTCGTGCAGGGAGCTGACGACGCAGAAGTGCGCCATCCGGTAGAGGGCGGTGAGACTGAAGGCGTCGAGGGTGGAGGTCGACAGCACGACCAGCGGCACGCCGCCAGGCACGGCGTGGCGGGCGTTGATGGCGTCCACCGTCTGCCGGATTTCGTGCTCGACCGCGGCGTAGCTGTCGAGTGAGGACCGCGACGGCACGCCGATCTGCAGGAACGTCAGACGGCCGCGCAGGTCGGGACGCCGCGTCATGAGCGTGTCGAGCGCGGCCAGACGCTCCGGAATGCCCTTCGTGTAGTCGAGCCGATCGACCCCCAGGCCGAGGATCGGCGCGTCGAGCGCGAAGAGCTGTTTGAGGCGCGCCGCTTCAGCCGGCAGCGCCGCGTCGGACGCCATCCGCTGGATGCGGTCGTAGTCGACGCCAATCGGCACCGACACCACCGTGCTGTGACGGCCGTCCACGTAGACGCGCGACGCTTCCTCTTCCACCTCGGCGCCGAGTTCTTCCTCGACCGCCAGCAGGAAGTTGCGCCGATCGCGCTCCACCTGAAACGCGATGAGATCGTTCGAGAGCATGCCCTCGAGGATCTCGCGCCGCCACGGGCAGATGCGCAGCCGATCCGGATACGGCCACGGAATGTGCCAGAAGATGGCCGTGCGCACATCGGGACGCAGCCGCCGCAGCGCCGGCGCGACGACGGCCAGGTGGTAGTCCTGGATGAAGACCGGGGCCTCGGAGTCACCGAGTTCGTCATGCACCGCGCGCGCGAACTGCGTGTTCACGTCCTGATAGGCGCGCCAGTCTTCGCTGCGGAACTTCGGGCGCACGTCCACCAGGTGGCACAGCGGCCACAGCCCTTCGTTGGCGAAGCCGCCGTAGTAGGCCGAAAACGCCGGCTCCTCGATCCACAGCCGGCGCAGGTCGTAGGCCGGCCCGTCGGGCGGCACGCGCACCTTGTCCGACGCGTCCACCACGAGGCGATCGGCGGTGCCGGCGCCGTGGGCGATCCAGACGCCGCCGCGTTCGCGCATCAGCGCGTCGAGCGCGACGGCGACGCCGCCGGCCGTCGGCGTCACCGCGATCGCGCCGTCGCTGGTGCTGTTGTGCAGGTAGGGCTCGCGGTTCGACACCACCACCAGGGGCCGCGGCGCGTCGTCGGCCGCTTCCGCCGTGCGCGTCAGCGCGTAGCGGAACACCACCGGGCCGACCAGTTCGTGGAGGGCGAGGGCGCCGACGACCAGCACCTGGATCCGAGGTCCCCAGTCCTGGAACTCGGCGGCCACGATCGCGACCAGCCCCAGCGTGATGCCGGCCTGCGAGATGAGCCCGGTCCACACGTAGCCGCTGGCCGGTTCGTCGAGGCCCGACATCCGCGTGCCGACCCGCACGCCCAACCACACGAAGGCCAGGCGGACCAGCGCCAGGCCCAGGGCCACGGTGCCGATGGCGGTGATGGCGTCGAGGCGGAGCGAGGCGCCGACCGCCACGAAGAACACGACCAGCACCGGCGGAGCGCCGTCGCGCACGGCCGAGCGCAGCGCGTCGCCCTGGCGCACCGCCAGGTTCTCGATGACGAACCCGGCGGCGACCGCCGCCAGCAGCGGCTCGAACTGCTGGGTCGACCCCACCTGGCTGAGCAGCGCGCACAGGCCCATCAGCACCAGCGGCACTTCGCGCCCGATGTAGCGGAGGTAGAGCGCGAACAGCGATCCCGCCAGCACGCCGAACGCGACGGCGCCGCCGATTTCCCAGACGATGCGGATGAGCAGCGTGTTGGCGCTCACGGCGGCGTCGGCGCTGAACGCCGCGCGCACGAACTGCATCGCGGTCGCAAACAGCACCAGCAACGCCAGGTCGGCCAGCACGACCATCGCCAGCACGAGCTCGCCGAGACGGCTGCGTCCCCCGGCTTCGGCCACCACGGCGGCCGTCATGGTGGGCGAGAAGCTGACGACGATGACCGAGGTCAGCACCACGATGGCCAGGCGCGGCAGGCCCGTGACCTCAGGGGCGATCGGCAGCCACGGCCAGATGAACCAGCCCACCCCGATGAGACCGGCCAGCGGCACCGCCAGCGTCCATGCGGTGGTGGTCGCAATCGGCGCCAGCCTGGCGCCGAGCCGCTCGACGTTCAGGGTCAGGCCGGCGATGAGGGCGATGAGCGTCGTGGCGAGGCCGTTGACGATGGCCAGCTGCGACGCCATCGGCGCCGTGATGACGTTGCCGAGGTAGGGCCCGACCAGCACCCCGAAGACGCAGATAGCCAGTCAACTGCGGCACCCGCAACCGCTTGAGGACGTCGCCGGCCAGCCATGCGCCGATGAGCGTGAAGCCGAGCACGAGCGCGGTGCCGGCTGACGATCCGGTGGGCGCGTTGGCGATCCGTTGCGCCCACAGCACACCCAGGACGGTGAGCGCCAGCGCGGCCGCGCGGGTCATGCCGCCTCCCGCGACGCGACCACCCGTGCCACCACGTCCGACAGCAGCGTGCCGAGCACCACGACCGAGAGCACCGCGGGCCCGCCGCCGCCGTCGCCGGCGGCGCGCGCCGCATTCAACGCGAAGGCGACCCCGAAGACGCCCGGCGCCACCAGTTCGAGGCGCAGGGCCTCCGAGGTGGCGGGCCGCAGGCGCTGAATTGCCGTGCCGCCGGTGTAGCGCGCGACCGTGCGCAGACCCACGTAGGCGGCGGTGAGGCTCAGTATCTCGGGCGTCATCTGCATGCGCGCCCCGGCCACCAGCAGCACCAGCACGACCAGCGGGTGCTGCACGTACAACGTCTCGCCGTGCAGCACCTCTCTGGAGTGTCCACCGAGCCGTTGCCACAGGAGGCCGGCGCACAGGCCCCCGAAGAGCGGCGACGACGCCAGGAAGTCGGCCGCGCCACCCACCAGCAGCAGCGCCGCCGTCACGAACACGCGGCGCTCGGTCGTCGAGGTGGTGCGCCTGGTCAGCAGCCATCCGGCGGCAGCCAGGACCGCCACCACGCCGACGATCTGCGCCAGCAGCAGCGCCGCGCCGGCCGCCGAGTCGCGACGCGCGTAGGCGAGCACGGCCGCGCCGGCGACGATGGCCATGGCGACTTCGGCTTCGACCAGCGCGTCGGTCTGTCGTCGGGGTTCCGGCAGCGACCGTCCGGGCAGCGTCAGTGACGAGGCGGCGCAGACGCCGCAGAGAATCGCGAAGAGCCACGGCGCGACATCAACCGTCGGCCCCAGGCGCATCGCGCCGAAGAGCCCGCCGGCGACGATCGCCGCCGTGAACAGGGCGTGCGCCGCTCCGATGCCGCTGCCGGGATAGCCGTCGGCGTGTCCGGCGCCGACTTCGAGGCCGATGAGGATGCCCAGCGCCGCAAGCGCGACGGGAATGGCCGGATCCACCGCCGCCAGCGCGCTCGACGACAGCACCGCCAGGCCTTGCGGCCCGAGGATCATGCCGGCCAGCAGCAGCGGCGCCACCGGCAGGCTCGACGCCGACCAGCCGAGCAGCCGGCGCCGGCCGGCGGCAGCCGGCGCCACCGGCGGCTCGGGGCGTTCGCCGAACGTCATCGGCGCATCGGCCGGCGGCGTGGAGGGACTGCTCACGGCGTGATCACCGTGAGATGGTGCTGGCCGCTCGCGTGTGACCGCCACCAGCACCGGACGTCCGGCGGCGGCCGCTCCAACGCGTCGCGAATCTGCGCGGGCGATGGCGCCGTCGAACGACCCGATCCGCGTGACGACGTCGCCGGCTCGAAGGCCGGCCGCCTCGGCCAGCGACCCGGGCTGCACGGCGGTGACTTCCGATCCGGCGCCAGCGGCCAACCGCGCCGTGATGCCCGGCACGCGCCGCGCCGGTGCCACCGGCGCCTCGGCCGCGGCGATGGCCACCGGTGTGAGCGCAACGTCGATCGACTGTCGCTCCCGCCACACCTTCAGCACGGTGGGGGCCGTGCCGAGGTCCGCGAGATGGCGGTCCCAGTGCTCGACGGTCGAGAGGAGCTGGCCGTCGGCGGCGTGCACCACGTCGGCCACCTGCAGGCGCCCGCCCGCGGGCCCATCGGCGGCCACCCAGGTGACGGCCACGCCGGTGTGGAAGCCGAGGAGGTCGCCGAGCTCGATGCCGTCATCGGCTGGACCGCGACGCCGAGGCTGCGCGGGCTGTCGTCGGCGCGCGCGAGGCGGCGGTCGGCCAGGCGCGACACCACGTCCGCCGGCACGATGGCCGCGGTGCCGCGATGGCGCACGACGAGCCCGATCCACTCGCCCTCAGCAGGTGAACAGGATCGCGCCGGGCACCAGACCGGCTGAGGTGCCCGGCACCCATGCCACGCCCGACCAGAGCGGCGCATCCGACGGCGACAGACCGCCCACCAGCACCGGCACGAGCGACGTGCCCGCGGCCGATGCCGTCGTCTGCATGACGTAGCGTGGCGGACCAGGATCGCGAAGGAACCACGAGGGCGCGCTCGGTGCCGCCGGCCCCGAAGGCAGACGCAGCACCGCCAGTCCGGTGACCGCGTCGTGCGAGGCGACCGCCGCCGACGCCGCCGGGAGCGAACGTGACCCCCGGGCCAGGCAGGGCGATGGCCACCCCGTCGTGCACGCGCAGCGCCGCCACGTACCGAGGCGACGTCACCGCAGTCCCGCTGCCGACGGTGACCGCCAGCGCCTCGAGGCCCGGGCTCGTCCGCGACGACAGGTCGGCGATCTGCCGCTCGAGGCCGGAGAAGCCCTGCGGCGGCACCAGCGGTGCCAGGATCGACGCGACGCCCTGGCGGTTGGGCGGCGGATCGGGAAACCTGAGGCGCGCCAGCGCCCACAGCGCGGCCACGGCGAGCAACGCCACCGTGAGCAGCAGGCGGGTTTCGCGGGCGACGCGCGGACGACGTACGGGCTCCACGTGCAGATGACCTCCCTCGAAACGATGGCCGGCGCGCCGGGCCGGCCATCGTCAGGTCTCTGCAGAATACGTCGGCTACGCGTGCATCCATCTCGGCAGGCGCGGACCGATGACTTCAGTCGCCGCAGTGCCACTGCCGTGTGTGATGCATACCTGCCGTCGAGATCGAGCACCGGCGAAGTCGTGCTCGCTGGTCTGTTACACTTTCGCGGTTCAGGACAACATCGTCCCGACCACAGTGCGACAAGGAGCACATCACGATGCCGAAAGACGACAAGTCGAAGGGGATGGCGGGCAAGCGCGGTGCCACCGCAGCCGCGCCGGCCGCGAAGGCCGTTGCGACGAAGACCGTGACGAAGACCGTGAAGGCCGCGAAGAAGACCGCCAAGAAGGCGGTGAAGACGACCGCGAAGAAGGCAGCCAAGAAGGCAGCCAAGAAGCGGTAGTCACGCGAGGCCCACGGCGCAGCGCGTGCTGCCCGTGGGTCGCACGTGTCGTCGGCTACCTAGCGTTCGAAGCGAATATCTCCGCGCGACGAGCTGAACTGAAGGCGGCTGGCGTCGAGGCGCACGGTGTGCGAGCCGTCCACGGCCAGCGTGACCTGCGTATCGAGCGGCGAACTCGGGCAGAACGCGCGGCGTGCAGGCCTGCAGACTCAGCGAGATCACGTCGTTGTCGAGACGGAAATCACCAGCGCAGGTGTTGCAATCAGCCTTCAGCAGCGCGCGATCGCCGGCCAGCGTGAGCACGAAGCGGCTCGCCGCCTTCGCTTCGGTGAGCGACAGGCTGCCGCTGGTGACCTGCACGAGGCTCCAGGTGCCGTCGACGCGGGCCGACGGCGTGGGCGCCGTCAGCAGGTCGCCCTCGCTGCAGCCGGCAGTGAGCGTCACGAGCACGGCGACCGCGGTCAGGTAGAGGTGGCGCATCCTCCGGGCCTACTTCTTCGACTCGTCGGCGTCGGGCGCCGACAGCAGCGGCATGCCGTCGCCCGACCCCGCGCCGATGAGGCCGGTCTCGGTGTAGACGCGCAGCTTGTCGCGGGTGTCGATGATGTCGAGGTTGCGCATCGTGAGCTGGCCGATGCGATCCTGCGGCGTGAAGAAGGCTTCGCCGCGCTCCATCGTGAGCCGTTCCGGCTTGTAGGTCAGGTTCGGGCTGGTCGTGTCGAGCAGCGAGTAGTCGTTGCCGCGGCGCAGCTCCACCGTCACTTCGCCGGTGACGGCGCGCGCCACCCAGCGCTGGGCGGTCTCGCGCAGCATCATCGACTGCGGATCGAACCAGCGGCCCTGGTAGAGCAGGCGACCGAGCCGGCGGCCGTGGTTGCGGGTACTGCTCGATGGTGTCTTCGTTGTGGATGCCGGTGACCAGCCGTTCGTAGACCAGGTGCAGCAGCGCCATGCCCGGCGCCTCGTAGATGCCGCGGCTCTTGGCCTCGATGATGCGGTTTTCGATCTGGTCGCACATGCCGAGGCCGTGGCGGCCGCCGATGACGTTGGCTTCGGTGAAGAGCGCCAGCGCGTCCGCGAAGGTGCGGCCGTTGAGGGCCACCGGCTGGCCTTCCTCGAAGCGCACGCTCACCGTTTCGGCCTTCACCGCCACGTCGTCTTTCCAGAACGCCGTGCCCATGATGGGCTGCACGATGGTGATGCCCTTGTTCAGGAACTCGAGGTCTTTGGCTTCGTGGGTCGCGCCGAGGATGTTCGAGTCGGTCGAGTAGGCCTTTTCGACCGACATCTTGTACTCGAACCCGTTCGCGATCATGTACTCGGACATTTCCTTGCGGCCGCCGAGCTCGTCGATGAACTGCTGATCGAGCCACGGCTTGTAGACGCGCAGGGACGGATTGGCGAGCAGGCCGTAGCGGTAGAACCGCTCGATGTCGTTGCCCTTGAAGGTGCTGCCATCGCCCCAGACGTTGACGTCGTCTTCCTTCATCGCCACGACCAGCATGGTGCCGGTGACGGCGCGGCCGAGCGGAGTGGTGTTGAAGTAGGTGGCGCCGCCGGTCGAGATGTGGAACGCGCCGCACTGAATCGCAGCGATGCCTTCCGCGACGAGCTGCGGCCGGCATTCGATGAGCCGCGCCTTCTCGGCGCCGTAGGCCATCGCCTTCTTCGGGATGTCGTCGTAGTCGGTCTCGTCGGGCTGGCCGAGGTTGGCGGTGTAGGCGTACGGAATCGCGCCCTTGGCGCGCATCCAGTGCAGCGCCGCGCTCGTGTCGAGACCGCCAGAGAATGCGATGCCGACCTTCTCACCAACCGGAAGTGCCTGAAGAATGTTGCCCAACGGAAGCTCCTTGTGAACGCTCTATGATACTTGCGCATGGCGCCCCCCCTCGGCGCGCGTGACGAGATGTCATGACGCACTCGGTTGTGACGCTCGGCCAGCGGCTTCCTCCGGGAGCGCAGACATCGTTGGCTCAACCGAAGTGGTGCCGCTACTCCGTGTGAGTGCGCGCCGGGAACTACACGGGCTGAGCGCGCCGTCGAATGAAGTCGTGGTGCAGGTGCCATAGAGACGGCTGAGCCTCGAGGCTCGCGCGCCGCGTCGCGCCACGCCTTTTCGCCCCTGAATCGGGGATGCCGGTCTGCGACGGACCGTGCACGGCCGAGCTCCGATCCCGCTGGTCAGGCCCACGGGGCGGTGCTATAGTCCCGCCGATCGGCCCCCGGCAGGGCACGGCGTCGCCGTTCCCGGCCCACGACAATCCGTTCACGAAGGAGCGCTCACGATGAGCCGTCTGTGGTCATCTGCAGGTGTCGTTGCCCTTGGATTCGCCGTCTTTGCCGCGCACCGCCGCCGCGCAGTCGCCAGGCGCCGGCGCCGACCTTCACGAAAGACATCGCGCCGATCTTCCAGGACAAGTGCGAGGCGTGCCACCGGCCCGATTCGATTGCGCCGATGTCGCTCGTGACCTACGAGCAGTCGCGGCCGTGGGCGCGCTCGATCAAGACGCGCGTGCAGACGCGGCAGATGCCGCCGTGGCACATCGACAAGACGCTCGGCATCCAGGACTTCGCGAACGACCGCTCGCTCACCGACGCCGAGATCGACACCGTCGTCCGCTGGGTCGACGCCGGCGCGCCGAAGGGCGACGCGAAGGACATGCCCAAGCCGGTCGAGTGGCCGAGCGAGCAGGGCTGGAACTTCGCCAAGGAGTTCGGCCAGACGAGCCGGACCTGGTCGTCGCGCTCCACCGCTGGACGCAGAAGGCCGGCGCCAACGACGCGTGGTGGAAGCCGGTCGTGCCGACCGGGCTCACCGAGCCGCGCTGGGTGCGCGCCATCGAGATCCGTCCCAGCACGGTGAAGGGCCGCAAGATCACGCACCACGCGATCGCGCGCCTGCAGCAGGTCGAAACCGACGACCTGGCGTCGAATCCGCTCGACGCCAACGGCAACCCGCTGCCCGGCACGTTCATGGAATGGGCCGTCGGCAAGCAGGGCGAGATGATGCGTCCGAACAGCGGCAAGCTGATGCTGCCCGGCTCGAAGATCGTGTGGGACATCCACTACTCGAACGGCGGCGAAGACATCACCGACACGGTCGAGCTCGGCATCTACTTCTACCCGAAGGGCCAGGAGCCGAAGTACCGCCAGGTGCTGCACCTGATGGGCGCCACCAACGCCGGCGGCGTCGACCTGCCGCCGAACACCGTCAAGGCCACCGAAGGCTACTTCGTGCTGCGTGAGAACGGCCGCGTCGAGAGCTTCCAGCCGCACATGCATCTGCGCGGCAAGGCGATGTCGATGGAAGCCATCCTGCCGAACGGCGGCACGCAGGTGCTCAGCCACGTGGCCGACTTCAACTTCAACTGGCACAACACCTACGTCTATGCGCCGACACGCGGCGCCGCTGCTGCCGAAGGGCACGATCATCAAGATCACCGGCTGGCACGACAACACCAGCGCCAACAAGGCCAACCCCGACCCGAACGTGTGGGTCGGCTACGGCGACCGCACGGTCGACGAGATGGCGCACGCGTGGGTCAACGTCACCTACATGAACGACGACGACTACCGCGCCGAGGTGAAGTCGCGCCGCGAGGCGCTCGGCCTGACCACGTCGGATCGCCAGCAGCAGTAACGCGCACCCGCCATTCGCAGACATCACGAGGGTGCCGCCTCTCACCGAGACCGGCACCCTCGATCATTTTCGGAGGCTGTTCGTGATGCGTGTGCCATCGCTTGCCCTTGCCTTGATCGTTCTGGCGACTCTCACTCCCGGTGCGCGTCAGCAGACACCGACGCCGCCGCAAGGCGTGCTGCTCGAGCCGCTCGGCCAGGCCGGCGAGGCGCTGTTTCCGGCGTTCGAGGGCTGGGGGCCGACGAAGGACGGCAGCCAGGTGCTGCTGCTCGGCTACTTCAATCGCAACAAGGGCACAGAGCTCGACATTCCGATCGGTCCCGACAACCGGATCGAGCCGGGCGGACCGGACTTCGGCCAGCCGACGCACTTCCACCTCGGGCGGCAGTACGGCGTGTTCGCGATCGTCGTTCCGAAGGACTTCGGCACCAAGAAGCTGACGTGGACGCTGCGTGCCAACGGTCACACGTCGACGGTGTCGTTCTGGACCAACCCGCCGTACTGGATCGACTTCTACAAGAACCACGCGAACGGCAACGAGCCGCCGCGGATCAAGTTCGCGCCGAACGGCCCCGAAATCATCGGCCCGCCGGTGCAACGCACGGTGAAGACGCTGAGCGGCGCGGTCGGGCAGCCGCGTGACGCTCACCGCGTGGGTGGCCGATCAGCCGCCGACGATGCACACCGAAGAGGGCGGCGCGGCGCCACCGGCCAGGCGCCCCGGCGCGTGCTCCGGCCGAAGAGCCGCCGCCGGCCATCATCGGCGGCCGCGTGTTCGCGGGCGGGCTGTCGGCCCCGGCGCCGGCGGGCGGCGGCGCCGCGTCGCGCAGCGCCGAACGTCGCGGCGACTTCCGCGTCATCTGGAAGAAGTACCGCGGCCCCGGCGACGTGACGATCGCCGACGAGACGTTGCCGCTCTTCAACGAAGGCGACGCGACGAAGTTCGTCGAGGCCACGACCACGGCGACCTTCAGCGCGCCCGGCGACTACTGGCTGCGCGCGGTCGTCAACGACAGCTCGGGCGACGGCGGCGGCGGCGATCAGTGCTGCTGGACGACGGCGCACGTCGTCGTGAACGTCAAGTAGCCCGCGACCTCGCTCCAGTCCGCACGAGGCGCCGCTAGCCGGCGGCGATCTCCGCCGGAAACAGCCGGTCGAGATTGCCGCCCACGACGTCGGCGATCTGCGCCTCGGTGGCGCCGGCGTCCGCCATCGCCCGCTGCTGCGTGGCCAGAATCTCCGGCTGCCAGCCGCGCGGGAAGAACGACGAGTCGGTGCCGAAGAGCAGCCGCGTCGATCCAGCCACCTCGAGCGAGGCGCGGAAGACGTCGCGCAGCGACAGCTCCGGCGTGTAGCGCATCCAGCGGTTCGACGACGAGGTGTCGAGGTGCACGTTGGGGCAGACGTCGGCGAGCATCAGCGCCTCGCGGAAGAGACCGGCGCCGAAGTGCGGCACGATGAGCGGCAGGCGCGGATGGGCGAGCGCCGGGCCCTGCAGATCCAGCGGATTGCCGAAGCGCATCTCGAAGCGGCTGGGCAGCCCCAGCTTCTGGCGCGCGCCCACCGACAGCACGCCGCAGTGCACGAACACGGCCGTGCCCGGCGTGGCCGCCGCCATGTCAAAGACGCGCGCGGCTTCCGGCCCGTGTATCAGGGAAGCGGTGCATGGCGGGGAACAGGCAGATGCCGCGCAGGCCATGTGCCGCCGCCCAGGCGATGCGGTCGAGGGCGTCGTCCTTCGTCGGGTCCAGCATGTAGAAGCCGACGAAGCGGGTAGGATGCGCGGCGACCGCCGCGGCCACTGCCGCCTCATCCGCCGGCACCGATGCGATGAGCAGCGCGCGCGCCACGCCGTGGCGATCGAGCTCGCTCACCCAACGGTCTGCGAGGGCGGTCGTCGTCGGCGGTTCCTCCCAGCCGAGAGCGCTGGTGACCACGCCGACGCGGCCATCGGGCGGCAGGCCCTTCTGGGCGCCCAGCGTGTCGAAGAATCCCGGCGAGAAGAAGTGCACGTGGGCATCGCAGATCATCGGAGGCGTCCCGTGGAGGTGTAGTGACTGATGCGGCGGTGCCAGTACCACGTGAGCACGATGCCGCAGACGATGAGTCCAGTGGAGAGGCCCAGCCACAGCCCGCGCACGCCCAGGCCCAGCGTGAAGCAGAGCACGTACGCAATCGGCAGACCGACGAACCAGTGGCCGGCCAGGTTCACCATCATCGCCATCCGCGTGCTGCCGAGGCCGCGCAGCGCCCCGGTGGCCACGGCCTGCAGTCCGTCGAAGAGCTGGAAGACGGCGGCGATGATGAGCAGCGACGCGCCGAGCTCGACCACCGCGGGTCCGGGTTGGAAGAGGCCGATGAGGGCCCGGGGGGCGATGAAGAAGGCGACGGCGGTCAGGCACATGAAGCCGGAGCCGAGCAGGATGGCCATCCAGCCAGCCCGCGCGGCGCCGGCCGGATCGTTGGCCCCCACGCGGTTGCCCACGCGCACCGCCCCGGCCGAGGCCACGCCGAGCGGCACCATGAACGAGAAGCCGGCGATGTTGAGGGCGATCTGGTGGGCCGCGCTCGACACCGGGTCGAGACGTCCGGCCAGGGCGGTGGCGAGGCCGAACACGCCCACTTCGAGCGTGACCTGCGAGGCGGCGGGGAAGCCGAGGCGCCACAGGCGCACGAAGCGCTCGCGCGAAAGCGTGCGGGAGACGTCGGCGAGGCCGGTGTTGCCGGCGCGGTCGATCCACCAGGCCGCGATAATCAGCACCGTGAGCATGTAGACGCGCGAGACGAACGTCGCCCACGCGGCGCCGGGCACGCCCAGGGCAGGCATCCCGAGCTTGCCGTAGATGAGCGTCCAGTTGGCGGCGGCGTTCATCAGGTTGGCGGTGACCAGCGCGAAGGCGATCGGCGCGACCACGTGCATCCCCTGCAGGTACCGTCGCACGGCGGCGTAGAGCAGCAGCGGCGCCGTGCTCCACAGCACGATCCCGAAGTAGCCCTCGAGCAGCGGCATGACGTCCGGATGAAAACCCGCGCGCGGGATCACCCACAGGACGCCGTAGCACACGGCGATGATCGGCACGGTGAGGGCGGCGCCCATGGCGAGGCCGTGCACGAGCCAGCGGTGACAATCACGGTGATCGCCGGCGCCGTGGGCCTGCGAGACCAGCGTGTCGAGCCCGAGCAAGCAGCCCCATCCCGAAGATCGAGAACGCCATGTGCAGCGACGTCCCGATGCCGGCCGCGCCGATGGCCGCCGGGCCGAGCGGCGCCACCATGATGGTGTCCACGATGCCCATGGACATCCAGCCGAGCTCGGCGAGCACGACCGGCAGCGCCAGGCGCAGCATCGGGGCGAGTTCGGTGCGGAAGGACGACATCGACGGACACCGATGGTACTTGGCGCCCCCCGATTTGTAACGGGGTCTGTCACGGTCATCACTTGTCTTCGGGGTCTGTCACCAAAGACACGCGGTGACCGTGACAGACCCCGTTGCAAAGATCGCAGTTCCTGCTACGCTGCCGCGCGTATGGCCACACTGACGCGTCGTCGGATGCTTCGCACCCTCACCGCCGCACCCGCTCTGGCGGCCGTTGTCCGCCCACCCGCCGGGCTTGCCGCCGCCGCGCAACCGGCCGCACCTGCCGCGCCGTTCGGCGCCGGGACGCTGCCCGCCGGTATCCGGTCCCGGATCGTGAGCGGCGTCAACGGCATCGCCATGCACGTGCTCGAGGCCGGTCACGAGACGCCCGGACGCCCAGGGCTGCTGCTCGTGCACGGCTTCCCCGAGCTCGGCTACAGCTGGCGCAAGGTGATGCTGCCGCTCGCCGCGGCCGGCTTCCACGTGATGGCGCCCGACCAGCGCGGCTACGGCCGCAGCGGCGGCACTGAGGTCCGCTTCGACGACGACCTCGCGCCGTTCTCGACGCTCAACCGCGTGCGCGACATGCTGGCGCTCATCAACGCGCTCGGGCATCGCGAAGTCGCGTGCGTCGTTGGCCACGACTTCGGCTCCCCGGTGGCGGCGTGGTGCGCGCTCACACGTCCGGACGTCTTCAAGAGCGTCGTGATGATGAGCGCGCCCTTCGGCGGCACCGCGCGC
Organism: uncultured Acidobacteriota bacterium; assembly: GCA_963779175.1. Classification (GTDB taxonomy): domain Bacteria; phylum Acidobacteriota; class Vicinamibacteria; order Vicinamibacterales; family UBA2999; genus CADEFD01. The sequence continues at coordinate 147,064 of CAVZXA010000009.1, read as the reverse complement.
CTGCCGTTCAACACCGCCAACGCTGCGCCGGCAGCTTCCAGCCCTGCTCCCGATATGGATGCCGGTCTCGCCGCGCTGACGCCGCCGCGCAAGCACTACCAGACCTACTACACGACGCGCGACGCCAACGACAACATGTGGAAGCCGCCGCAGGGGCTGCACGCCTTCATCCGCGCCTACTACCACGCGAAAAGCGCCGACTGGCCCGGCAACACGCCGCATCCGCTGGCGGAGAACACCCCCGCGGAGTTCGCGAAGCTGCCGCGGTATTACGTGATGGACAAGGACAAGGGGATGGCCGAACAGGTCGCCGCCGACATGCCCACCGCCGCGCAGATCGCCGCCTGCCAGTGGCTGCCCGACCGCGAACTGGCTGTTTATGCCGAGGAATATGGCCGCACCGGCTTCCAGGGCGGCCTGCAGTCGTATCGCGTGGGACGGGTGCCGCGGCTGTCGGCGGAGCTGACGCTCTTTGCCGGCCGCACCATCGACGTGCCGGCGACGTTCATCTCGGGGAAGTCTGACTGGGGCGTGTTCCAGCGTGCCGGCAGCTTCGAGGCGATGCAGAAGACAGCCTGCACGGCCTTCACGGGCGCGCATCTGATCGACGGCGCCGGGCACTGGGTGCAGCAGGAACAGCCGGCCCGGGTGGCGGAGCTCATCCTCCAGTTCGTGAGGCGAACGCGCGCCTGAATTCGCATACCATCCCGGAGCCGCCCTCGGGAGCGCGGCCGTTTTGCGGCGGAACACCCGCCGCCAGGAGACACGTCAATGGCGAAATATCTGGCGAAGGCGCGCTACAACGCCGAAGGTACGCGGGCACTGATGAAGGAAGGCGGTTCGAGTCGCGTGGCCGCGGTGACCAAGGCGGCCAAGGCACTTGGCGGCAAGATCGAGAGCTTCTACTTCGCCTACGGTGGCGCCGATGCCTTCGTGATCATCGACGCGCCGGACGAGGCGTCGGCGCTCGCCCTGAGTCTGGCGGTGAACGGCTCCGGCGTCGTCACGCTCGAGATGGTGCCGCTCATCACGCCGAAGCAGATGGACGAGGCGGCCAAGAAGAACGTCAAGTACCGGGCGCCCGGCCAGTAGCCCTCACGGTGGCGGCGGAGGCGCAGGTCTCCGCCGCTCGCGCTCTCCGACTCGTGGCAGAATCGGCCGTCGGATTTCACGTGCCTGGAGGCGTCATGTCGGATCGTCGCGCGTTCCTGAGGTACCTGGCCGCCAGCCCGCTGCTGTTCGGCATGCCGCGCCTGGCCGAGGCGCTCACTCAGGCCACGACCGATCAGGCCGTCGAGGCGGTGCTGAAGAGCGCTGCCGATGCGCTCAATGTCTTCGACCTCGAAGTCGCCGCGCGCCGGCTGGTGCCGCCGGCGCACTGGGGCTACATGGCCACCGGTTCGGATGGCGAGACGACGCTGCGCGCGAACCACGACGCCTTCTCGCGCTATCAGCTCCGCGTGCGGCGGTTCGTAGACGTCAGCAAGATCGACATGTCGGTGTCGCTCTTCGGGCAGACATTCGCCTCGCCGATCATCCTGTGCCCCGTGGGCAGTCAGCGCGGCTTCCATGCGGAAGGCGAACTCGCCGTGGCTCGCGCGGCAGCGTCGCGCAAGCAGCTGCAGATTCTCTCGACGCAGTCGTCCACGCCGATCGAGGACGTCGCGAAGGCTCGTGGCGCCGGCCTCTGGTATCAGCTCTACACGACCAACAACTTCGAGAGCACGACGAAGATGGTGAAGCGCGCCGAGGCCGCCGGCTGCCCGGTGGTGGCGGTGACGGTGGACCTGCCCGGTGGACGAAACACCGAGACCGACAAGCGCCTGGCGCGACTCGACACGCGCACGTGCAACAACTGTCACGGCCCGAACGGCGCCAACGGCCCGAAGCCGATGTTCGCCGGGCTCGAGATGAAGGGCTTCGCGCTCACGAGCGGCACCCTCACGTGGGACTTCATCAAGCGCCTCAAGGACGTCACGTCGATGAAGGTCATGATCAAGGGACTCGAGAGCGGCGAAGACGCGGCGCTCGCGGTGTCGAGCGGCGCCGACGGCATCATCGTCTCGAACCACGGCGGCCGCGCCACCGAAACCGGCCGGGCGACCATCGAGTGCCTGCCGGAAGTCGTGCAGGCGGTGGGCGGACGCCTGCCGATCATCATGGATGGCGGCATCCGGCGCGGCACGGATGCGTTCAAGGCACTGGCGCTCGGCGCGACAGCCGTGGGCATCGGCAGGCCGTACATCTGGGGTCTGGGCGCGTTCGGTCAGGCCGGCGTCGAGCGGACGTTGCAGATTCTCGACACCGAGCTGCGCCTGGCGATGGTCGGCTGCGGCACGACGTCGCTGAAAGCGATCACCAGCAAGGCAATCATCGACACGCGCGCCTGACTTGTAACGGGGTCTGTCACGGTCACGAGTTGTAACGGTGCCTGTCACCGTCACCGCGACCATCCGGGCCGGCGCAGTCGGTGACCGTGACAGACCCCGTTACAAATCCTCGCGCTGCCAGGTGCCGAAGCTGTCCTGCGTCCAGCGGACCCCGTGCATGTCGAGCCACACACCCGGCTCGGCGCCTACGCGCGGGTCGGATCCCAGGCGCAGGACGTTGCCGTCGGGATCGGCGATCTGCATCTCGCGCGCCCACGGATAGTCGTTCGGCGGATGCCGCACGATCGCGCCGCCGGCCTTCAGCTCGTCGTGCAGCGCGTCGGCATCGGCGACGCCGATCCATACCCAGGTGCCGCGGTGCCCCTGGTCGCCCTGGCAGAGCATCAACGTGCAGCGCTCGCGCGAGATCGACGCCATGCCGATCGCATCCTGCCAGTCCAGCGTGAAGCCGAGCACGCGCACGTAGTAGTCGAGGCTGGCGGCGAGATCCGCCACCGGCAGAATGGGCGCGGCGGGGTGGAAGTTCGCGGACGGTGTCGGGTCAGCCATCGTGGGTCCCGAAATCAACGGCCGGGGCGGGCCGGCATCTGGTCTTTGGCAAACCGCGGCAGCTTCTCGTCGCGCATCGCCAGGTGATACACCGCCGTGGCAATGGCCATGGCCGACATCTGCGCGTCGCTTTCGATGACGCGTTCGTAGGTGTCGAGGTTCGTGTGCCAGGTGTGGGTGCCGTATTCGATCGGATCCTGACCCACGCTGATGCCCGGCAGCCCGATCTCGTTGAACGACGTATGGTCCGACCCGCCGCGCTGACGCGACCGGGTGGATGACGCGCCCATCACGCCGTTGGCTTCGAACGGCGCCACGATCGGGCGCAGCACGTCGGCGGCTGCCGGCGGACCGAACACCGACATGCCGCGCGCCTTGCCGGTGCCCGAGTCGATGTTGAAGTAGCCCGCGAAGTGTTCGTACTCCGGCTTCGGATTCTCGAAGGTGCCGAAGTGCTGCGCCACGTAGGCCACCGAGCCGCGCAGTCCCTGTTCCTCGCCGCTCCAGAGCGCCAGGCGGATGGTGCGGCGCGGCTTCACGCCGATTGTCTGCAGGATGCGGATCGCCTCGTACATGGTCGAGACGCCGATGGCGTTGTCGGTGGCGCCGGTGGCGGCGTGCCACGAGTCGAGATGGCCGCCGAGCATCACCACTTCCTGCGCTTTGTCGGTGCCCGGGATCTCCGCGATCACGTTGTGCTGCACCTTCCCGTCGGGATAGGTCTGGTTGACGATCGTCGCTTCGAGCTCCACGGCGCGCCCGCCGGCCATCAGCCGACTGATGCGGCCGTAGTCTTCGTTGCGCATCACGACCGTTGGCACCGCCTTGGCCACGTCGAAGTTGCGGTTGTTGAAGGCGCGGATCTGGCCGTGCTCGCGGCCGGCATCGTTGATGCGCAGCGCCACACCTTGATCCTTCATGAACTGGTTGAGCTGATCCTGGAACTGGTCGGTGGTGAGCGGCGCCAGCTTCGGATCGGCCGGTGCGGCCGGCGCTGCGGCCGGCGCCCCGAACGGCGACGGCGGCGGGTTGGCCGAAAACTGCGCCCGCGCGTCGTTGTCGTCACGTCGCTTGGCCGGCGGATCGATCGACACGGCCACGCTCGTCGGCTGCCCCACGAGCACCGCGCGGCCTTTGAGATTGCCGCGCAGATGGTTGAAGAACCGATCGGCGTCGGCCTGGGTCGGGCGCTCCGGGGGCGTGACGATCACGGTCGATGCGGTGATGGTGCCATTCGTGCCGGGCGTCCACGCGAGCGCCTCCACGACCAGGCTGTCTTTCACCGGCGACACCAGGTGCACCGCGGTCTTCTCGTTCAGCCAGCCAGGCTGCCCGAAGTCCCATTCCTCGAGGTGTGCGTTCTTGAGGCCCGCGGCCGTCGCCTGCTGCACCAGCCAGTCCTGCGCCTTGCGCAGGTTGGGCGAGCCGGTGAGACGCGGCCCGTAGACGTCGGTGAGCACGTGCAGCGTCCGCATGATCTGCGAGCGGTCGGTGGCTTCGCGGCGGATCTTCCAGATGATCTCGTCGTCGAGGCGCTCGCGGGGCGGCGCCGGGCGGTTCTGTTCGCCCTCCTGCGCGGCAGGGGTGGACAAGAGCCCGGGCGCGGTGGCCAATGCTCCAAGGATGACGGCAGCAAAACACGCGGTGCGCATGCGCCGGACTATACACCGGCCGACCTGGCCGTCGGCCTCGCGGGCCGGCCCCGGCGGCGCTAGACTCCACGCCATGCCCACCGTCGAGACGTCCACGCCGCCCGGCACGCCCACGCCCATCGGCCCCTACAGCCACATCGCCCGCGTCGGCACCGCGATCACGATCGGCGGCACGGCGGGGTTCGACCCGGGCACCGGCGCGCTGGTAGGGCCGGACGTCGCCGCGCAGACGCGCCGCATCCTGGAGTCGTTCCGCGTGATGCTCGAGTCGGTCGACTCGGACCTCGCCCATGTGGTGCACATCCACGTCTTCCTGCTGCACATGAGCGACTTCGAGGCGATGAACCGCGCCTACGTCGAGGTGATGGGCGATCACCGGCCCGCCCGCACCGCCATTGGCGTGGCTGAGTTGCCCAAGCCAGGCGTGTTGCTGACGATGAACCTGACCGCCGTGACCCGTGAGGGGCCCGGCCCGGGCCCGGCCTTTGTCGCGGGATTGCCAGACTAGTCGCAGCAACTACTCGGCCTGCCGCTACAATCTGCGGCATGCGGCGTCTTGCACTGCTCCTGGCCCTGTGTGCGCTGGCGACGCCGTCCGCACGTCAGGCGCCACCCGCGGGCGACATCGTCATCGAGAAGAACGTCGAAGCGCGGATGCGCGACGGCGTGGTGCTGCGCGCGGATGTCTATCGTCCCGTCTCGCCCGGCCGCCGACCGGCGCTCTTGCAGCGCACGCCCTACTCGAAGAATCCCGAGGCGCCCGACAGCCAGTTCCATCGCCTCGCGCGCGCCGGGTTCGTGGTGGTCGTGCAGGACACGCGTGGGCGGTACATGTCGGACGGCGTGGCCGTGCCGCACGACGAAGGCGCCGACGGCTACGACACCGTCGAGTGGGTCGCGCAGCTGCCCTACGTGGACGGCCGCGTCGGCATGTTCGGCGGCAGCTACAGTGCCACCGTGCAGCTGCTGGCCGCACCGCTGCGGCCACCGCACCTCGTGGCGCTCTTTCCGTCGGCGTCGTACGCGAGCCGCTACGACATGGTGTTCCAGGGCGGCGCGTTCTACCTGGGCGACGGGCTGTCGTGGAGCCTCGGCCAGGCGAAAGACGTCCGCCGGCGGATGCTCGAGCCCAAGGCCGACCGCGACGGCGAGCTCGGGCTGACGCCGGAGGAGCGCAAGCAGCTGCAGGGCGAGTGGTACCGGCACCTGCCGCTCAGCTCGATCGAGGCGCTGCAGATTCGCCGCTACTCACCGGGCTACTTCGACCTGCTGCAGCATCCGTCGTACGACGCCTTCTGGACCACCTTCGACGTCGCCGCGAAGACATCCGCAGTTTTCGGTGCCCGCCTATCACCTGACCGGCTGGTACGACAGCCTGCTGAACGGCACGCTCGCCAACTTCAGCGGCCTGCGCGCCAATGCCGGCACGTCGCGGGCGCGGGCGAATCAGCGCCTCATCGTCGGTCCGTGGACGCATGCGCGGCCCACGAAGGCGACCACGAAGATCGCGGACGTGGAGTTCGGCCCCGAGGCCGGCTTCGATTCCGAAGGCCTCATCGTCCGCTGGTTCCAGCACTGGATGCCCATGCATACCGGGGGTCAGACCCCAGTCAAGCCTGAGCCTGACATTGTGCCTGCGCCGGCTGGAAGGGGGTCTGACCCCATTGCTGATCTTGCCGACTGGCCGGGGGCGCCGGTGCGCCTGTTCCTGATGGGCGAGAACCGCTGGCGCGACGAGCAGGAGTGGCCGCTGCGCCGGGCGCAGCCGACGCAGTTCTTCCTGCACAGCAACCGCGGGGCGCAGAGCCTCGCGGGCGACGGCCGTCTCGATCGCACGCCGCCGGGCAGCGAGCCCGAACCGCCCGACACGTTCACCTACGATCCGGAGAAGCCGGTGCCGACGGGGCTCTTCGGCGCCTACTCGCGCATGCCCGTCGACCGTCGCGAGATCCAGGCGCGCGGCGACGTGCTCGTCTACACGTCGGCGCCGCTCACCGAGCCGCTCGAGGTCACCGGTCCGGTCACGGCGGTGCTCTACATCTCGACCACGGCGAAAGACACCGACTTCACGGCCGCCCTCAGCGACGTGCAGCCGGATGGCACCGCCCGCGCGCTCACCGACGGCATCACCCGCGCGCGTTACCGCAAGAGCAAGACCACCCCGGAACTGCTGGTGCCCGGCACGCGCTACGAGGTGCGGATCGAGGTCGGCGCCACCGGCAACGTCTTCCTGCCCGGCCACCGCATCCGCCTCGAAGTCTCGAGCAGCAACTTCCCGCGTTACGACCGCAACCCCAACACCGGCGCGCCGTTTGCCAGCGATGCCACCACCGTGACGGCGCGGCAGACCGTGTTCCACGAACGCGATGCCGCCTCACATCTCGTGCTGCCGGTCATCCCGCGCTGACCGCCGACCCGCCGCAATCGACCCGCGCGCGAACCTACCGTGATCGACCGCCCGGCGGCGTGCGGTCGGCGCCGAAGTACTTCTCGCTGCGATAGCGCAGCCACACGCGCAGTTCCTGCGGGATCTGTTCGCGCTCGGCCGCGCTCAGCCGCTCGTAGAGCGCCAGGGCCTTGTCGCGCTCACCGCGACAGGCGCCGTTCTTGTGCTGGTCCCAGTAGCTGCGCGCAAGCCGCGTGCGCCGGCACACCTCTTTGATGAGGGCCGGGCCGGTGAGCACCACGTCGCGGTCGGGTTTTCTGGCAGGCACGATCGGGCTGCGGTCATGCAGCATCGCCAAGTGTATGGGAAGGCGCGGCCGGCGCCCCCGGGTCGCGGCGAACGCCAGCGTGCCGCTACAATGCGCGGCATGCTGCGTAGGATCGTGATTCTCGTGCTGCTCGCCAGTGGACTCAGCGCGTGCCGCGGCGCGGAGCCGCCGACCGGGTCGGGGCCGGCCCCCCGCCCGATGCTCGGCTACACCGCCGGCCTCGGCGGCCGCGCAGCACGACCTCGAGTTCCTGTTCCGCAAGCTCGTCTCCGCCGACTCGATGTCCGCCCTGCACAAGCCGCTCACCGCGCGGCCGCATCCGGCCGGATCCGCCGGCACGCAGCAGGTCGTGAAGTACCTGCAGGACACGCTCACCGGCTTTGGCCTCGAGGTCGAGACCCACGAATACCAGGTGCTGCTGGCGAAGCCGCGCAAGGTCGAGATCGCGATGACCGCGCCCTCGCGCCGGGCCCTCAGCGTCGATGAACCAGCGATTCCCGAAGACCCGACCTCGTCGCATCCGGAACTGGGCGGCGGCTACGTCGCCTACTCCGCGTCGGGCACCGCGCAGGGACAGGTGGTCTACGTCAACTACGGCCTGCCGGCAGACTACGCCGAACTGGCCGCCCTCGGCGTGTCGCTCAAGGGCCGGATTGCGCTGGCGCGCTACGGACGCAGTCACCGCGCGGTGAAGACGCACACCGCGGAACAGGCCGGCGCCCGCGCGCTCATTCTCTACAGCGACCCCGGCGACGACGGTGAGGCCAAGGGGCCCGCGTGGCCCAGGGGTTACTGGCGCGGCCAGCAGATGCTGCAGCGCGGCAACGCGAAATACAGCTGGTTCTGGCACGGCGATCCGCTCACGCCTGGTGTCGGCGCCACGGCGGACGCCGCGCGCATCCCCGAAGCCACGGCCCCGACGCTGCCGAAGATTCCCGTCGTGGTGTTGAGCTGGGGCGAGGCGCAGCATCTGATGGCAGCGCTCGGTGGGGCGAACGCGCCGGAACCCTTCCATGGCGGCCTCAAGATGCCCTACAAGGTCGGGCCGGGGCCCGCAGCCGTGCGCGTCAGCGTCGATATGGATCAGGGGCTGCGTCCGATCTACGACATCGTGGCCTCGATCAAGGGCACCGACTCACCGGAGCGCTCCATCCTCTTCGGCACCCACCACGACGCGTGGACGTTTGGCGGCGTCGATCCCGGCACCGGCACGACCGCGCTGCTCGAAGTAGCCAAGCGCCTCGGCGAGCTTGCCAAGGGCGGCTGGGCGCCGGCGCGCACCATCTCGTTTGCGTTCTGGGATGCCGAGGAGTTCGGCCTGGTCGGCTCGACCGAATACGCGGAGGCCCTCAAGGCGAAGCTGCAGGAGCAGCTCATCATGTACGTGAACATCGACATGTACATGAAGGGCCGCTTCGATCCGGGCGGCGTGCCGTCGCTTGCGGCGTTCGTCGCCGATGTGGCGAAGGACGTGCCGCAGGGCGCCTCGACCGTCTTCGAGCAATGGAAGACCTCGGAGCTGGCGCGCCTGCCGGCGGCGACGCGGCCCGCCGACGCCGCCTCGTTCACGCCGGATCTCAAGCCCCTCGGCAGTGGCGCCGACTTCGTGCCCTTTCAGGATCATCTGGCCGTGCCGACGATGGCGATCGAGTTCATCGGCGACAACGGCTACGGCTACGGCACCTATCACACCAACTACGACTCGCGCGCCTATGTCGAGCAGATTGCCGACCCCGGCTTCACGCAAGGCGTGCTGATGTCGCAGATGCTCGGCACGATGGCCCTCAGGATGAGCGAGGCCGACGTGCTGCCGTTTCGCTTCTCGCACTACGTGTCGAAGCTGAATGCGGCGACGGCGCTGGCGGATTCGTGGGCCACCGCCGCCGGCATGAGCGCGGACTCGGCGGAGATGCGCACGCGCGCTGCTGCCGCGGCGACGGCCGCCCGCGAGCTCGAGGCGGCCATCGACGCGGCACTCGTCTCAGGGCGGTTGACCAGATCTACGGCCTCGGCCCTCAACGACCGCCTCGCGCGGATGGAGCAGACGCTGGCTGACGACGACGGCGCGCCCGACTCGAAGTGGTACCGCCACGTGTTCTACGGCTGGAACATCTACTCGCTCTACGATGGCCAGCCGTTCCCGGGACTCGCCGAGGCCTACCGCGTGAAAGACGCCGTGCGCGTCGCCCACGAGCGTGGCCGCATCGAACGCGCGCTCGACCGCATGGTGGCGGCCCTCACGGCGGCACGTGAGCTGGCGCGGTGAGGTGGGCATGACGGCCACTCCGAATCGCTGGCGGATCCCGATCGGTGCGGTCCTGGTGCATGTCTGCATCGGGTCCGTCTACGCGTGGAGCACCTTCAACCGGCCCATCCAGGCGCTGTTCCCCGATGCGCCCTGGTGGTTCAGCCCGCCCTACACCACCTTCACGACCGCGCTGGCACTGCTCGGGCTGAGCGCGGCGTTCGGCGGCCCGTGGGTCGAGCGTCGCGGTCCGCGGGTGGCGGCGGCTGCGGCGGCCATGTTCTTCGGCACCGGGCTCGTCGTTGGCGGCTTCGGGCTGGCCGTGCGCGAGCCGCTGCTGGTCTTCCTGGGTCTCGGCATCACCTGCGGCATCGGCTGCGGCCTGGGCTACATCTCGCCGGTGAGCACGCTCGTGAAGTGGTTTCCCGATCGCCGCGGGATGGCGACCGGCATGGCGATCATGGGCTTCGGCGGCGGCGCCTTCGTGGCCGGCTACCTGAACGTGTTCCTCATGAATCTCGTCGGCGTCGCTTCGACGGTCATGATGCTCGGCGTGGTGTATTTCGTGGTGATGCTGGCCGGGTCGCGGCTCATGGCATCGCCGCCGGCAGGCTGGACGCCGCCGGGGTGGACGCCGCCCGCGCGCACCGACCCGATGATTGCCGCGCACAGCGTGTCGAGGGACGCGGCGATCCGCACGCCCCAGTTCTACCTGCTGTGGGGCATCCTGTTCATCAACGTCACGGCCGGCATCGGCATCCTGGCGCAGGCGTCGCCGATGATGCAGGACATGTTCGGCCGCACGCCGCTCGAGGCCGGGGCCGTCGTCTCGCTCATCAGCATCTTCAACGCCGGCGGCCGCTTCGCGTGGGCGGCGGGTTCCGACTACATCGGCCGCAGGCACACCTACACGATCTTCTTCGTGGCCCAGCTCGCGCTGTTCGTCGTGATTCCCGGCCTCGCTGCCCAGGGCTCGTGGTGGCTGTTCCAGGCCAGCCTGTTTCTGGTGTTCACGATGTACGGCGGCGGGTTTGCGACCATTCCGGCCTTTCTCGCCGACATCTTCGGGCCGCAGAACGTCGGCGCCATCCACGGGGCGCTGTTGACGGCGTGGTCAGCTGCCGCCATCGCCGGGCCGCTCATCATCACCGAGCTCTCGAGTCGAGCGCGCCTGGCACTGCCCCCAGGCGCCGATCGCGTCGGCATCTACGACACCCCGCTGCAGGTGCTGGCCGGCCTGCTGGCCGTGGGCGCGGTGCTGACGCGCTTCGTGCGGCCGCTGAACGCCGATCCTCCGGCCCGTTGAGACGGAGCCCGGCCGGCGGCACCTGCCCGCCAGTGCACGAGCGTTAAGATAGGCGGACGTGATGACCGGGCACGAGCAGCTGCTTCTCTGGCAGTGGAGCACTGCGGCGCAGATGACGTCGCTGGCGATGATCGCGACCTTCTTCGTGCTGCTCGCCCAATCGAGCCGACGCGGAGAACTGCGCTGGTGGGCGCTTGCCTGGAGCGCCAACCTGCTGGCCCTCGTCGTGACCCTGGTCTTCTGGAAGCTGCAGCCGACCGCGATGGTGCCGCTGGTCGCCGCGCTCTACGTGGGCGCGAAGACCGCGTTCGTGCTGCTCTTCCTGGAAGGGGTCTGGGCGGTGGCGCGACCTGGCGCCCGCCTCATGCGTTCGACCACGCTGGCGGGAATCGCCGTCATCTACGGACTCTTCGCCGCGGCGTTTCTCCACTCCATTCCAGCCATTGGCGTCGTACAGCACTTCACGATCGCGGCCGTCTTTCTGCCGCTCGTGGTGGTGACGACGCCGGTGCCAGGCTTGCTGTGGCTGAGCGCCGGCGTGGCCGTGCGCGGCCTGCTCGCGGTGGCCGAAGCGGGTGCCTACGGCGTGCAACTGACTGGACCCGTGGGGCAGGCCTGGCAGCCCGGGGCGGCCGCCTTCATGTCAGCCAGCTCGGCCTTCGACATGGGAGCCGAGTGGTTGCTCGTGCTCGGCAGCGTGCTGGCGGTCGCCGCGCGAGCCGAGCGTGAGCTGCAGACGACCAACCGCGAGCTCCTGGCGGCGCAAGAGACGCTGCGGATGGTGGCCGACCGCGATCCCCTGACGACGCTCGCCAACCGGCGGGCCCTGCCCGAGGTGTTTCGCGCCGTGCAGCCGGCGGGGGCCATGCTGCTGTTCTTCGACCTCGATGGGTTCAAGGCGCTGAACGACCGGCACGGCCACCCCGCCGGCGACCGCTGCCTGCGGGAGTTCGCCGGCGCCTTGCGCGACTCGTTCCGGCCTGACGATTTCGTCATCCGCTACGGCGGCGACGAGTTTCTCGTGGTGGCGCGCGGCATGGACCGCGCCGCGGCCATCGTGCGACTCGACGATCTTGCCGGCCGCCTGCGCCATCACCGCCAGGACGCGCCACCGTGTGATTTTTCCGTGGGCATGTCGGAACTGCCCGCCAACGGGCAGCCGGAGACGGCGCTCATGCAGGCCGACGCCGAGATGTACCGCGCCAAGGCCGTCAAGTAGGAGACAGGCAACACATGACCAGACGGCTCGGCGTGGGATTCATCGGCAGCGGGTTCATGACACGCTTCCACATCCGCTCGTGGCAGGCCGTGCGCGACGGCGACGTGCGCGGGGTGTGGAGTCCGAATGCGGAACATGCCGAAGACGCGGCGGCGCTGGCCCGTGAGCTCGGCGTGGGTGAGGCCCGCGCCTTCTCGACGCTCGAGGCGATGGTCGAAGACCCGGCCATCGACTGCATCTGGATCTGCGGGCCCAATCACACCCGCGTCGACAACATGGAGCGCATCGTCGCCACGCTCGGACGCGGCGCCTCGCTGGTGGCCGTGGCGTGCGAGAAACCGCTCGGGCGAAATGCCGCGGAAGCCGCGCGGATGGTCGAACTGGTCGAGCAAAGCGGCCTGCTGCACGGCTATCTCGAGAACCAGCTCTTCGCGCCGGCGGTCGAGCGCGGCAAGGCGGTCGTGTGGGCGCGCGGGGCCGCCCTTGCCGGGCGGCCCTATCTGGCGCGAGCCGCCGAGGAACATGGCGGGCCGCACATGCCGTGGTTCTGGCGCGGCGACCTGCAGGGCGGCGGCGTGCTGAACGACATGATGTGCCACAGCCTCGAGGTGGGGCGCTTCCTGCTGACCAAGCCAGGCGCGCCGCGCGACAGCATCCGCCCGGTCGAGGTCTCGGCGCAGATCGCGATGCTGAAGTGGAACCAGCCGCAGTATGCGGCGCTGCTCTCCGAGATGATGGCGGAGGATCTCGACTTCGCGCGCCGCCCGGTCGAAGACTTCGCGCGGGCGTCGGTGAAATACGTGGACGAGCACGGCCAGCCGCTGCTGGTGGAGGCGACCACGTCGTGGAGCTTCGTGGGCGCCGGGCTGCGCCTGAGTATCGAACTGATGGGCCCGGAGTATTCGATGTCGAGCAATACGCTCGAGACCGGCACCAAGGTGTTCCTGTCGCGTCGCCTGCGCGGCATGGCGGGGGAGGATCTGCTCGAGAAGCAGAACGCCGAGCAGGGCCTGATGCCTCTGGTGGGCAACGAGAGCGCCGAGTACGGCTACGAGGCCGAGAACCGCGCCTTCGTCACCGCGTTCGCGCAGGGCCGCCAGCCCGAGCTCGGCTTCCACGCGGGCCGCGAGGTCACCGATCTGCTCATGACGTGTTACATGAGCGCTGAGCAAGGACGCGTGATTGCGTGGAAGCCCGAGGGGTTGCAGACCTTCGTGCCGCAGGTTGCGCGGCCGCCCAGTCGCTAGCGTTCTGGACCGGACGTCAGCCGCGCGCGATCGTCAGGCTGGCGCGCGCCCGCGGCGGGGCGGTGCTCGCCCGCACGATGAGCGCGTGCGGCAGCGTCACCGACACTGCGTCTTTCACGTTGCCGCGCAGGATGTTCAGCAGCAGCCGCACGGTGGCCTCGCCGAGCTCGCGCATCGGCTGGCGGATGGTCGTGAGCGGCGGGTCCATGTACTGCGCAAAGCGGATGTCGTCGAAGCCGATGACCGACAGATCGTCGGGCACGTGCAGGCCGCGCTGGCGCGCCGAGTGCAGCACCCCGATGGCCATCTCGTCGTTGAAGCAGAAGATGCCGGTGGGTGGTTTGGCCGCCGACAGCAACTGATCGCCGGCCGCGATCCCCGATTCGATCGAGAAGTCGCCCCCGGCGACGGCGATGGTCACTCGTGTGCGATCGCGATCGGCCCGCGCGGTGGCGCCCTTGAGGCGATCGCGGCTGAGCGGGCTCGCCATCGGGCCGGTGACGACGCCGATGCGCCGGTGCCCGAGCTGGCACAGATGATCGATGGCTTCGAAGGCGGCTTTGGCGTTGTCGATGTGCACGCTCGGCACGCCGAGGCTGGGGCTGAACTCGCAGCCGTTCACCACCGGCGCCTGGCCACGTGGCTTCGACCGCACGATCCCGGCCGCCGCCTTCGGCAACCGATGGCCGAGGAAGATGAGGCCATCGGCCTCGCGCCGCTGGAGCATCAGCGCGTACTGCTGCTCGCGGGCGTCATCGTGCTGCGTGTCGCCGAGCAGCACCGCGTAGCCGGACCGCAGCGCGGCGCTCTCGATGCCCTGCAGGATGAGCGAGAAGAACGGGTTGGCGATGTCGGGAACGGTCACCAGAATCTTCCCCGAGCGCAGCGTGCGCAGGCTCTTGGCTGCCGCGTTCGGCGTGTAGCCCAGATTCTCGATCGCGACCATGACCGAGGCCCGCGTCTCGGCGTTCACCACGTCGGGGCGGCTCAGCACCCGCGACACGGTCGCAGTGGAGACTCCGGCTTCTCGTGCGACGTCGCGAATGGTGGCCATCGGGCTCCCGTCGGTCCTGTGCCCGGCGCCCGGCAGGGGCGAGCGGCGCGCCTATCCTAGCAGCCCCCGCCAGGGTGGGTCTGGCATCAGCCCGGCGGGTCCTCGCCACAAGTTTCTTGCATTGCCGTTTCGGGGCGTGATATACCGTCCCTCGCTGTAAACGATTACAGTCGTTTCTGATAACGATTGCAGTCGCCGATTCCAGCCTCACCAGCCGGGCGGGTGCGGTGCGGGCGGCGGCTGTGGCGCCGACGGCGGCGGGAGGACAGACGTGGCGAACGGCGGAGGTCGGTCGGCATGAAACTCGGCGTCTTCACTCCCGTGTTCGGCGGGCTGCTGCTCCCCGAGATGCTCGAGGCCGTACGCGCGCTCAAGCACGTGTCGGCGATCGAAATCGGCACCGGCGGCTGGCCCGGTCGCGATCACATCGACCCCGACGGGCTGCTGGCGTGCCCGAGCGACGCGAAAGCCTACCGCCAGCGTCTGGCGGATGCCGGTCTCACCATCAGTGCGCTGTCGTGCCACGGCAACCCGCTGCATCCCGACGCCGCGCGCGCCGGCGCCGACGACGAGACGTTCCGCCGCACGGTGCGCCTGGCCGCGCAGCTCGAGGTGCCGGTGGTCGTCACCTTCTCCGGGTGTCCCGGCGACCATGCCGCCGCCCGGCATCCCAACTGGATCACGACGCCGTGGCCGCCCGAGTACCTCGACGTGCTGGCGTGGCAGTGGGAGGCCTGCGCGGTGCCGTACTGGACCGAGGCCGCAGACTTCGCCCGCAGCCATGGCATCAAGGTGGCGATCGAACCGCACCCCGGCTTCCTCGTCTACAACGTCGAGACGGCGCAGCGCCTGCGGGCGGCCGCCGGCCCGAGCCTCGGCGTGAACTTCGACCCGAGCCACTTCTACTGGCAGGGTATGGATCCGGTGGTGACCATCGGCGCGCTCGGCGACGCCATCTTCCATGTCCACGCCAAAGACGTCGCGCTCAATGCGCAGAACATCGCCCTGAACGGCGTGCTCGACACCAAGAGCTACCGCCGCATGGCCGAGCGTTCGTGGCTGTTCCGCTCGGTGGGCTGGGGCCACGACGAGCTGGCGTGGAAGCAGATCGTGAGCGCGCTGCGACTGGCCGGCTACGACTACGTGCTCAGTATCGAGCACGAAGACGCGCTGGCCTCGGTGACGCAGGGACTGCAATCGGCCGTCGACACGCTGCAGCGGGTGCTGCTGAGCGAGCCACCCGCTGACGCGTGGTGGACGTAAGGGAGCCCACAGATGCCGACCACCACGCGCGTGAAGCTCTCGGTGATGATGTTCCTGCAGTACTTCGTGTGGGGTGCGTGGTACGTGACGATGGGCACCTGGCTCGGCGAGACGCTGAAGTTCAGCGGCGCGCAGGTCGGTCTCGCCTACGGCACGACGGCGCTGGCGGCGATGATCTCGCCGTTTTTCGTCGGCATGATCGCCGACCGCTTCTTCGCCACCGAACGTCTGCTCGCGGTGCTGCACCTGGTGGGCGCGGTGGCGCTGTTCCTGGCCTCCACGCAAACCGCCTTCGGCGCGCTCTACGGCGTGCTGCTCGCCTACACGCTCTGCTACATGCCGACGCTGGCGCTCACCAACTCGCTGTCGTTCCACCACATGGACGACCCGGGCCGCGAGTTCCCGGGCATCCGCGTGCTGGGCACGATCGGCTGGATCGTGGCCGGGCTCACCATCGGCACGCTCGGTCTCGAGGCCACGGCGACGCCGATGCGCCTGGCGGCGGGCGCCTCGGTGCTGCTCGGTCTTTTCTCGCTGGTGCTGCCGCACACGCCGCCGAAGAAGCTCGGCCACCGCCCGACGCTGCGCGACGTGCTCGGGCTGGACGCGCTGAAGCTCATGCAGGACCGCTCGTTTGCGGTCTTCGTGCTGGGCTCGTTCCTGGTCTGCATCCCGCTGCAGTTCTACTACGCGTTCACCAACCCGTTCCTGAACGAGATCGGCGTCGAGAACGCCGCCGGCAAGATGACCCTCGGGCAGATGTCGGAGCTTGGCTTCATGCTGGTGATGCCGTGGTTCTTCCGCCGTCTCGGCGTGAAGTACATGCTGCTGGTCGGCATGGCGGCGTGGACCGCGCGCTATCTGCTCTTCGCCTTCGGCGACAACGGTGCGCTCGTGTGGATGCTCTACGCCGGCATCGTGCTGCACGGCATCTGCTACGACTTCTTCTTCGTCACCGGCCAGATCTACGTCGACACCAAGGCGCCGGCCGACCTGCGCGGCGCCGCCCAGGGCTTCATCGCCTTCGTCACGCTCGGCGTCGGCATGTTCATCGGCTCGTGGCTGTCGGGCGTGGTGGTCGACGCCTACAGCGTGCCGGGCGCCGCTGGCGCCCAGCATGCCTGGCGCAGCATCTGGCTGGTGCCGGCGGCCGGCGCCGCGGCGGTGCTCGTGCTCTTCGGGGTGTTCTTCCGCGGCGGGGGAGAGGCCCCCGCGCGCGATGGTGAACGGGTGGGCGGGTGAGGCCCGGGTCCGGCGTCAGGACCGCGCGTGGCCTTTCAATGGAGGCAGTGATGACCAGGACGAAGCAGGTGGTCCGGCTCGGCGTACTGGCGGCGATCGGCTGGCTGGCAGTGATGGGCGCCGCACAGGCGCAGGTCACGACCGCCGATGTGGTGGGACGGGTCACCGACACCAGCGGCGGCGCCCTGCCGGGCGCCACGGTGACGCTGGCCAACCCGGCCACCGGCGACACCCGCACGCAGGTGACCAGCGACACCGGCGACTACACGTTCGGCCTGGTGCCGATCGGCCGCTACACGGTGAAGGTGGAGCTGGCCGGTTTCGGGACCTTTGCCGGGGCCATCCAGTTGTCGGCCGGCGACCGCACGCGCGTCAACGCGCAGCTCGCCGTCGGCACGCTCACCGAGAACATCACGGTGACGGCGCAGGCCTCGCTCATCCAGTCCGACAGCGCCACCGTCGGCGCGCTGCTCCCGGAGACCGCGGTGCAGGACCTGCCGCTGAACGGTCGCAACGTCATCGGGCTGGTGCGGATGGTGCCGGGTGCCAACGAAGGCCTGCCCAACTCGCTGTCGAGCGGCAACCGGCCCGACGATAGACGGCAGACCTCGACGGTGTCGGTCAACGGCCAGAACGACGTCCTGAACAACAACCTGATCGACGGCATCGACAACAACGAGCGCTACATCGGCACCATCGGCGTCCGACCGTCGGTGGATGCCATCGCCGAGGTGAAGGTGCAGACCAACATGTACACCGCCGAGACCGGCCGCACCGCCGGCGCGGTGGTGAACATCCTGACCAAGTCGGGCACCAACGACTTCCACGGCTCGGGCTACGGGTTCTTCCGCAACGAGAAGTTCGACAGCTACGACTTCTTCGCCCGCCGCGACCAGGCCAAGCCGCGCCTGCGCCAGCAGCAGTGGGGCGGCAGCCTCGGCGGCCGCATCGTCAGAAACCGCACCTTCTTCTTCGCCGACTACGAGCGCTACCACCAGGAGCGCGGCCAGACCTTCGTCAGCACCGTGCCCACCGCGGCCATGCGCGCCGGCGACTTCTCCGAACTGCTCGCCGCGCGTGGCATCCAGATCTACGACCCGCTCACCTCGCCGCGCACGCCGTTCCCGGGGAACATCATCCCGGCCAACCGCATCGACCCCGTGGCGCTGCGCTTCCTGAACCTGTATCCCACGCCCTCCGCGCCCGGCCTGGCCAGCAACTTCACGACGACGGTGAATCGCGAGCAGACCTCCGACACCTTCGACGTGCGTCTCGACCACCGCTTCACCGACTCCCGCAATCTCTACCTGCGCTATTCCGACAACGCGGTGGAAACGCTGGTGCCCGGCGTGTTCGGTCTCGTCAACGGCATCGACTCCGGCGGCTCCGCTGCCGGGTTCGGCGGGCCGTCGATCGCCGACGCCTGGGGTCTGCACGCCAACTACCTCGAGATCATCAGGCCGACGCTGCTGTTCGAGGCCAAGGCCGGCAAGCTCTACTTCAATACCGAGTCGCTGCCCGAGACCTACGGTCAGAACCTGGCCACGTCGCTCGGCCTGCAGGGCGTGAACATCGACGACCGGACGTCGGGGCTGCCCAACATGACGGTGGCGGGCTACACCACGCTCGGCGACCCGCGGTTCGTGCCAATCCTGCTCAAGAACGACACCTGGCAGGCGCAGGCCTCGCTCACCCACATCCGCGGCGCCCACAACCTGCGCGCTGGCGTCGGCGTGGTGCGGCGGGCCATGGCGCCCCTGCAGAGCAACGACGGCACCGGCCTCTATGCCTTCACCGCCGCCGCGACCAACAACGGCTCGGGCGTGGGCGGCGACGCCGCCGCGGCGTTCCTGCTCGGCCTGCCCTTCCAGGTCTCGCGCGCCCATCTGGTGGCCGATACCCGGCTGCAGACCTGGGAGCCCAGCATCTTCATCCAGGACGACTGGCGGGCGCGGGAATGGCTCACGCTCAACCTCGGGCTGCGCTACGACGTCTTCACGCCGCTCACCGAAGAGGACGGCGAGATCTCGAACCTCGACGTCAACACGCTGCAGTTCCTGATCCCCGGGCAGAACGGCACTGGCGACGGCGCCGGCATCAAGACCGACTACGGCAACCTGGCGCCGCGTTTCGGCTTCGCGGCGACGGTGCGTGAGGGCACGGTGGTGCGCGGCGGCTACGGCCTCAGCTTCTTCCCGTCGTCGATGGCCTCGAACGCGGTGATGCGCAACACGCCGTTCACGTTCACCTCCGCGTCGACCAACGCCGCGTCGTCGGGTGGCCTGCCCAACGTGTTCTTCTCCACGCCGTTGCCAACGCCCACCGTGGGCACGCCGGTCGTGGCCGGCACCATCGCCGCCGTTGCCACCGACCTCAAGTCGAGCTACCTGCACCAGTACAACGTGATGCTCGAACAGCAGGTGTGGGGCAGCTCGGTGACGGTTGGCTACGTCGGTTCGCGCGGCTACCGCCTCTGGATGGCGGTGCCGAACCTGAACTACGCGCCGCCGGGCGCCGGCGCCGTGAACCCGCGGCGCTACTACGCCGCGCAGGCCCCCAACCTGACGACCCTCGGCCTGCTGCGCAGTGCCGGCCGCCAGGACTACAACGCGCTGCAGATGGCGTTCGCGCGCCGCTCGCGCGGCGGGCTCACCCTGTCGGCCAACTACACGCTGGCCAAGGGCATGAGCGACGTCACGCAGCCCGGCGGCGGCGGCGCGCAGCAGGCCTACGGCGTCGATCCGAACCGCATCCACGAGCTCGAGTGGAGCGCCAGCGACATCGACATCCGCCACCGCTACGCCTTCTCGCTCAACTACGAGCTGCCCTTCGGCCGCAACTCGTCAGGCGCGCTCAAACACCTCATCGGCGACTGGCAGGTGAACATGCTGGCCTACTGGCAGAGCGGCGTGCCCTTCACCGTCTTCAACGCCACGGCGCGCAGCAACACCGGCGCCGGCGTCGATCGGCCCGACCAGACCTGCTCGGGCACGCTCGACAACCCGACGGTCACGCAGTGGTTCGACACCTCGTGTTTCGTCGGGCAGACGATCAACACCATCGGCAACGCCGGCCGCAACAACCTCTACGGGCCACCGCAGCGCCGCATGGACATGTCGCTCTTCAAGGACGTCGTCGTCGGCACGCAGCGTCTGCAGCTGCGCCTCGAGGTCTTCAACGTCACCAACACGCCCAGTTTCGCGGTGCCGGACGGCGGGCTCGGCTCGGCCACCTTCGGGCGGATCACGTCCACCGGGAACAACGTCCCGCGGCAGTTCCAGATTGCGGCGAAGTATCTGTTCTAGCGGCTAGCGGCTAGCGGGCTAGGGACGACGGCGGGACACCGTCACGCCTGCAAACGACGAGTCACTTCGCTCGCGGGATGTTGGCCAGTTAGCCGCTAGCACCTCGCCGCTAGCCCCTGCATTTGAACTATCGTGGCAGTTCGAGGAAGGGCGATGAATCAACAAGAGTCGTTCGATGCGATCGTGGTCGGGTCCGGGATCTCCGGGGGGTGGGCCGCCAAGGAGCTCACCGAACGCGGGCTGCGCGTGCTGCTCCTCGAGCGCGGCCAGAACGTCGAGCACGGCAAGGACTACACCGCCGCCCGCAAGGCGCCGTGGGACTACCCGCATCGCGGCGGCCGCACGCGCGAGCTGGTAGACCAGTACCCGGTCCTCAGCCGCGACTATCCGCTCAACGAGAAGAAGCCCGACTGGTGGGTGAACGAACGCGAGTCGCCCTACACCGAGGTCAAGCGCTTCGACTGGTATCGCGGCTACCAGGTGGGCGGCCGCTCGCTCACCTGGGGCCGCCAGAGCTATCGCCACGGCGACACCGACTTCGAAGCCAACGCGAAGCAGGGGATCGCCGTGGACTGGCCGATCCGCTACGCGGATCTCGCGCCGTGGTACGACCACGTGGAGAAGCACGCCGGCATCAGCGGATCGGTCGAGGGCCTGCCGCATCTGCCCGATGGCCAGTTCCAGCCGCCGATTCCGCTCAACGTCGTCGAGACCACGCTCGCCGGGCGGCTGGCGAAGCAGTTCGGCGGCAGCCGCCATCTCATTCCGAGCCGCGTCGCCAATCTCACGCAGCCGCTCGGCAAGCGCGGCCGCTGCCAGTTCAGGAACGCCTGCCGCCACGGCTGCCCGTACGGCGCCTACTTCAGCACCCAGTCGTCGACGCTTGCCGGCGGCGGTCGCCACCGGACGGCTCACGCTCAAGGTGCACGCGATCGTCACCGACGTCGTCTACGACAAGGATCGCAAACGCGCCACCGGCGTGCGCGTGCTCGACGCGCACACGAAAGAGACCACGGTCTACGCGGCGAAGGTCGTGTTCCTGTGCGCGTCGACGCTCAACTCCACGTGGCTGCTGATGCAGTCGGCGAAGGATGTCTGGCCCGGCGGGCTCGGCAGCAGTTCGGGTGAACTCGGCCACAACCTGATGGATCACCACTTCCGGTGCGGCGCCAATGGCGTGGTGCACGAGTACGAAGACCGCACCACCTACGGCAGCCGGCCCGGCCGGCTTCTACGTGCCGCGCTTCCGCAACATCGGCGACGACAAGCGCGGCTACCTGCGCGGCTTCGGCTATCAGGGCAGCGCCAATCGCCAGGGCTGGGAGCGCGCGGTGGCGGAACTCGGCGTGGGCGGCGCGTTCAAGGACACGATGGCCACGCCGGGTCCGTGGCGCGTCGGCGCGACGGCCTTCGGCGAGATGCTGCCGAACCACGCCAACCGCGTCACCATCGACCCGGCGAAGACCGATGCCTGGGGCCTGCCGGTGCTGGCCATCGACTGCGCGACCGGCGAGAACGAACGCCTGATGCGGCGCGACATGATGAACGACATGGCCGAGATGCTCGAGGCGGCCGGCGTCAGCGAAGTGCGTGTCTACGACAACGAGTATTTCCCCGGCCAGGGCATCCACGAGATGGGCACCGCGCGCATGGGCCGCGACCCGAAGACGTCGGTGCTGAACGGACGCAATCAGGTGTGGGACGCGCCGAACGTGTTCGTCACCGATGGCGCCAGCATGACCTCGGCGGCGTGCGTGAATCCATCGCTCACCTACATGGCACTCACGGCCCGGGCTTCGGCCTTCGCCGTCGAAGAGCTCAAGCGCGGCAACTTGTAGTGCGGAGGCAGGCATGACGACCACTCGAGACGACTCCGGCCACGGCGCGCCGTCTGGCGTCACGCGTCGGGAAGCGGTGCAGCGCGTGATGGGGCTGATGGGCGGCCTCGCGCTCATTGGCGGCGAACGCGCGTGGGCCTTCGCGCCGGAACCCGGCGCGCTGGCACAGGCGATGGCCGTGGGTGTGGGCGCGTTCTCCGCCGCCGATGTGGCGCTGCTCGACGAGATCGCCGAGACCCTCCTGCCCGAGACGTCCACGCCCGGCGCCAAGGCCGCCAGGACCGGCGCCTTCATGGCGCTGATGGTGACCGACGTCTACAGCGAGCGCGATCGACAGGTGTTCCGCGACGGCATGCGCGCAGCTCGACGACGCGTGCCGCGCGGCCAGCGGCGCGTCGTTCCTGCAGGCCACGCCGGCGCAGCGGCTCACGTTCCTCGAAGGGCTCGACCGCGAGCAGAAGACGGCGATGGAAGAACGCGCCAGCCCTGCCCGCACGCGCTTTCCCGGCGCACCGCCGGCCGGCCGACGGCCCGGCCCACTACTTCCGGATGATGAAGGAGCTGGCGCTGCTCGGCTACTTCACCTCGGAGATCGGTTACACGAAGGCGATGCGCTACGTCGAGTCGCCGGGCCGCTTCGATCCTGACGTGCCGCTCGCCCCGGGCGACCGCTCGTGGGCGCCGCACGCCTAGGAACTGCAGGTGTGATGATGTCCGCGGGCGCCTCGGTGCCGCGCCGGTCGCAACCGTCGCTCGCCGTCTGGGTGGTGGCGACCGCGGTCGTGGCCACGGTCACGGCCGGTGCCGGCCGACAGGCGCCGGGCGCCTCCGCACGCAGCCGCGAATGGCCGGTGTACGGCGGCTCGGCCGCCAGCGACCGCTACTCGCCGCTGACCGAGATCACGACCGCGCAACGTGCCGCAGCTCGTCGAAGCGTGGCGCTTCGATACCGGCGAGAGCGGCGGCTTCCAGGTGAATCCGATCGTCGTCGACGGCGTGATGTACTCACCGACACCGCTGCACAAGGTCGTCGCGCTCGATGCCGCCACCGGACGCCTGCGCTGGACGTTCGATTCGAAGCTCGACAGCCGCGGACCCAATCGCGGCGTCACCTACTGGCAGAACGGCGACGAGCGCCGCCTGTTCGTAGCGGCCGACCAGTATCTCTACGCGCTCGATGCCGCGACTGGCGTGCCGATTGACAGCTTCGGCACGGCCGGCCGCATCGACCTGCGCCGCGAACTGGGCCGCGATCCGGCCGCGCAGTCGATCCGCCTCACGACGCCCGGCGTCGTCTACAAGGACCTGCTCATCATCGGCGGGCGGGCCGGCGAAGGCGCCGGATCGTCGCCCGGCGACATCCGCGCCTACGACGTGCGCAGTGGCGCCTTGCGGTGGACGTTCCACACGATTCCGCGTCCGGGCGAGACCGGCTACGAACGTGGGGCGAGACGGTCGTGGACGGTGAACGGCGGCGCCAACAACTGGGCCGGCATGGCGCTCGATGAGGCGCGCGGCCTGGTGTTCGTGCCCACCGGCTCGGCGGCTCCCGACTTCCACGGCGCCGATCGCCCCGGCGACAACCTGTTCGCCAACAGCCTGCTGGCGCTCGACGCCGCGACCGGCAAGCGCCGCTGGCACTTCCAGGCCGTGCACCACGACATCTGGGATCGCGACTTCCCGGCGCCGCCGACGCTCGTGACCGTGCGCCGCGAGGGCCGCGTCATCGATGCCGTCGCGCAGACGACCAAGCAGGGCTTCGTCTTCGTGCTCGACCGCGACACCGGCCTGCCGGTGTTCCCCGTGGACGAGCGCCCGGTGCCGGCGAGCACCGTGCCCGGTGAACGGGCCGCGCGCACGCAGCCGGTGCCGCAACTGCCGCCGCCGTTTGCGCGCCAGCGGCTGACCGCCGACCTGCTCACGCGCCGCACGCCCGAGGCGCACGCGTGGGCGCTCGCCGCAGTTCGCGAGGCTCCACACCGAAGGGCT
Organism: uncultured Acidobacteriota bacterium; assembly: GCA_963779175.1. Taxonomy (GTDB): domain Bacteria; phylum Acidobacteriota; class Vicinamibacteria; order Vicinamibacterales; family UBA2999; genus CADEFD01. The sequence continues at coordinate 123,051 of CAVZXA010000009.1, read as the reverse complement.
CTTCACGCCGCTGCGAGTCGGGCAGGATACGGTGGTCTTTCCGGGCTTCGACGGCGGCGCGGAGTGGGGCGGCAGCGCCTGGGATCCAGCCTCGGGCCGCCTGTTCGTGAACGCCAACGATCTCGCGTGGACCGGCGCCCTGGCCCCCGACGACGGCGGCACCGATGGACGCGCGCTCTATCTGAAGTCGTGCGCGTCCTGCCACCGCGACGACCGGCGCGGCACGCCGCCGCAGATTCCGGCGCTCACGAATCTTGCGACCTCCGCCGACCAGCTCACGACCGTGATCCGGCAGGGCGTGGGACGGATGCCGGGCTTCCCGAATCTGGCGCCCGACGCCGTACGCGCGCTGGTGGGCTACCTGCGCGACAACCCGGGACACGGCGAGGCGCCGGCGGCCACGCCAGCCGCCGGCCGCCCGGCCCAGCGGACGGCTCCGCTTCACCGGCTACAAGAAGTTCCTCGACCCCGACGGCTATCCCGCCACGGCGCCGCCGTGGGGCACGCTCACGGCCATCGATCTCCACACCGGGCAGTTCGCCTGGCGGATCCCGCTCGGGCGAATATCCGGAGCTCGTCGCGCAGGGCCTGACCGACACCGGCTCGGAGAACTACGGCGGCCCGATCGTCACCGCCGGCGGGCTCGTCTTCATCGGCGCCACCAACTTCGATCGGAAGTTCCGCGCCTTCGACGCATCGAACGGCCGCCTGCTGTGGCAGGTGACGCTGCCGTTTGCCGCCAACACGACGCCGGCCACCTACGAGGCGGGCGGGCGGCAGTACGTGCTGGTCGCGGCCGGTGGCGGCCGCTCGCGCGAGCCCTCGGGCGGTGTGTTCATCGCCTATCGACTTCCGTGACACTTCCAGAGAGGCAGGTTCCCGTGATCACTCGACGAGACTTCTCCCGTGCGGCGCTGGCCGGCGTCGCGCTGCCGGCGCTCACCGGTCGCTGGGCCGCCGCTTCGCCCGTGAACGGCGTGCGGCTCGGCGTGCAGACCTACAGCTTCCGCGAGGTGGCCCGCGGCGGCACCGCCGAGGCGCTCGATGTCATCCTCGGCGCGATGAAGACCTGCGGCCTCGACGAGTGCGAGCTGTGGTCGCCGCAGATCGAAGCCTCGCCGTCGGTGGCGCGTGACGCGCCGCCGGCTGCCCAGGCGAAGGCGCGCGAGGCCCTGCGCGCCTGGCGTCTGGCCAACGGCGCGTCGTACTACGAGGGCGTGCGCCGCCGCTTCGCGGCCGCCGGCATGAGCATCTACGCCTACAACCTGAGCTTCAACGACTCGTTCACCGACGACGAGATCACGCGCGGCTTCGAAGCGGCGAAAGCGCTCGGCGCCGAGGTGATCACCGCCTCCACGACCCTGCGCGTTGCCAGGCGGCTGGTGCCGTTCGCCGAGAAGCACGGCATGCCGGTGGCCATGCACAACCACTCGAACATCACCGACCCGAACGAGTTCGCGACGCCGCTCAGCTTCACGACGGCGCTGGCGATGTCGCCGCTCTTCCGCATCAATCTCGACATCGGCCACTTCACGGCGGCCGACTTCGACGCCCTCGCCTTCCTCGAGCAGCATCAGGCGAAGATCAGCAACCTCCACCTCAAGGACCGGAAGAAGACCCAGGGCGACAACCTGCGCCTGGGGCCAGGGCGACACGCCGATCCGTCAGACGCTGGCGTGGCTGCAGCAGAAGAAGTCGCCGGTGCGGGCCTACATCGAATACGAATACGCCGGCACGCGTGGCGCGGTCGCCGAAGTGAAAGCCTGCGCCGACTTCGCCCGCCAGGCGCTCAAGGCGTGATGCGCCGGCTGGGGATGGGGCTGGTGGGCCCGGGCTTCGTCGGCGCCCATCACATCGATGCGGTGCGGCGGCTCGGGTTCGTGGACGTCGTGGCGGTGGCGGCAAGCAGCGACGCCTCGGCGCGCGCGCGGGCCACGGCGCTCGGGGTGCCGTCGGCCTACGGCAACTACGAGGACCTCGTCGCCGACCCGGCCGTGGACGTCGTGCACGTCACCACGCCGAACGCGCTGCATGGCGCGGTGATCGATGCGGCGCTGGCGCGCGGCAAGCACGTGGTCTGCGACAAGCCGCTGGCGACCACGGCGGCCGAAGCGCGGCGCCTCCTTCAGGCGGCGACGGCGGCCGGAGTCGTGCACGCGGTGACGTTCAACTATCGCGGCAACCCGATGGTGCAGGAGGCGCGGGCGCGGGTCACCGGCGGCGACCTCGGCCCGGTGCACCTCGTGCACGGGCACTATCTGCAGGACTGGCTGCTCGAAGACACCGACTACTCGTGGCGTCTCGACCCGTCGCAGGGCCAGAGCTCCGCGATGGCCGACATCGGCTCGCACTGGTGCGACCTGGCGCAGCACGTGACGGGCCAGCGGATCGAGGCCGTGCTGGCGCAGCTGTCCACCGTGGTCGCGAGCCGGATCAAGCCGGGCGCCGCGGTGCCGGCGTTCGGCGCCAGCGGCGAGACCGGCACCCGCGTCGCCGTCACGAGCGAAGACCTGGGCAGCGTGCTGCTGCGCTTCTCCGGCGGCGCCACCGGCGTGGTCACCGTGGGCCAGGTGTGCGCGGGTCACAAGAACGACCTGCGGCTCGAAGTCTGCGGCGGCGCCGGGTCGATCCGCTGGGAACAGGAGCAGCAGAACACGCTGTGGATCGGCGCCCGGCGGCAGGCCAACACACTGCTGGCCAAGGATCCGTCGCTGCGTCGGCCCCGAGGCGCAGCGCTACGCGCGCCTGCCGGGCGGCCACCAGGAAGGCTGGTCGGACGCCTTCGCCAACGTGATGCGCGACATCTACGGCGCCATCGCCGACCCGGACGCGCCGCGTCCCCCGGCCATGGCGACTTTCGCCGATGGCGTGGCGTCGGCCTGCCTGGTCGAGGCCGTGCTCCACAGCCATGCGGCGGGCGGCGTCTGGACCTCCGTCGAGCGTTAGTCGTCGGACCCTCGCACCGGCCCGGATGTCGTGTACCCTGACGGCGCCATGCTGAGAACCGCGCTCGCTTCCGTTGCCGCCATCGCCGTCGTGGCGGCCCTCCCCGTGCTGCGTGCTCAGGCGCCGACCACCGCCAAGCCCGCGGCTCCGGCGCCGCCGCCCGTGATCATGGGGCCGACCGGACCCAGCCCCTACGACGTCGTGCGCGCGTGGCACAAACCCTTCGCCGCCCCGGGCTTTGCGTTCGGCGGCAACTCGGGCGTGTTCGCCGAGTCGCCCGATCGCATCCTGGTCGCGCAGCGTGGCGAGTTCCGGCTGCCCACGCCGGTGCCGCCGGAGTTTGCCGGCTTCGCCGGGTCGCTCAAGATGAACGTGCTCACGCTGGCCGACCGGCGCGTGTGGCAGAACTGCCTCTACACGCTCGATGCGAACGGGCAGGTGAAGGAGCGCTGGACGCAGTGGGACCACCTCTGCGCCGGGTCTGACGGCCCCGGGCCGCATCGGCTGCGCATCAGTCCCTACGATCCGGCCCGCCGCGTGTGGGTCATCAACGAGACCTTCCACACCATCTACATCTTCTCGAACGACGGCAAACAGCTGTTGAAGACGCTCGGCGAGAAGGGCGTCGCCGGCGCCGATGCCACGCACTTCGCCAAGCCGCAGGACGTCGCGTTCCTGCCCGATGGCCGCATCCTCATCGCCGACGGGCTCGACAACCACCGCGTGATGATCTTCGACAAGGATCTCAACTACCTGTCGGAGTTCGGCGGCAAGGGCTCGGCGCCCGGCCAGTTCAACGGCGTGCATGCGATCGCCGTCGGCCCCGGCGGCCGCATCTTCGCCCTCGACCGCAGCGGCGGACGCGTCAACGTCTTCCGCACCACCAGCGATCCGAAGAAGGTGGAGGTCGAGGCGTCGTGGCCCGGCTTCAGGCTGCCGCTGGATCTCATCGTCAACGACGACGCGATCTGGATGACGGACCTGAGTCCGCTGCGCTTCATCAAGCTGAACTTCAAGGGCGAGCGCCTCTACACGTGGCTGGTGCCCGCCGACCTGCCCGACGGCTACCTCGAGGTCCACACCTTCACGGTCGATTCGGCCGGCACCCTCTACGGGGGCGACAACCAGTACGGACGCACGCAGAAGTTCGTGCCGAAGCCGGGTGCCGATCCGGCGCTGCTCATCAAGGCGCCGTGGGTGGCGCGCTAGTCCAGCCGCACACTGACCGCGTTGTCAGCCGGAGGCGAACGGCATCTGCAGCCGCCGGGCCAGCCATGCCCGCGCCACCCGGAAGTCGCGTTTGGCCGTCGCCAGTGAGATGTCGAGCAGTTCGGCAGCTTCGCTGCGGCCGCAGCCGAGGAATGCGCACAGCTGCACCAGCTCGGCCTTCCGCGGATCGAACGCCGCCAGCTCGTCGAGCGCGTCGTGGATGTCGAGCAGATCCGCGTCGGTCGGATCGACCAGCTGCAGGTCGTCGGTGAGCGGCACGCGCTCGCGACGGGCGCCGCGCTTCTCAGCCTGGCCGCTGCGGACATGGTCGATGAGGATGTGGCGCATGGCGCCCGACGCGAAGCCAAAGAAGGCGCGCCGGTTGGGGAAATGCGCCCGCTCCTGTTTCAGCATGCGCAGATACAGGTCGTGTACCAGCATCGTCGCCTGAATGGTGCCTGACCGGCCGCCGCGCATGTAGCGCGAGGCCATCAGGCGCAGCTCGGGATAGACCTCGGCCACGAGACGGTCGAGCGCGCCCTGGTCGCCCTGCGTCCAGTGCTGGAGGAGCTGCGTGAGATGGCCGGCGGGGAGGTCGCTCATGCCCGGTGACCCCCGTAGTATCCCGAATCATCGCCACCGACACCACCCGCCCGGCGGCATGAGCCCATCCGGCGTCCCTTCCCGTTCATAGGAACGAGACCCAGGAAAGGACGCTCCCCAGATGACGAGACCCAGACCAACCCTACTGTCGGGTCCTGCTGTTTGCGACGCTCGCATGTTTCACCGGAGTCCCCTCGGCTGTCGGGCAGCCGGGCGCGCCTGGCGCGCCCACGAACCCGCAGGCGACCGTCAGCGGCAACACCGTCAACATGAGTTGGAACGCCCCGGCAACCGGCGGGGCGCCGACGAGCTACACGCTGGTGGTCCGCGCCGTGTCGGGCGGTCCGGTCGTGGCGACGCTGCCGCTCGGCAACGTCACGTCGTTTGGCGCCGTGGGCCCGAACGGCGTGTTCGTGCTCAGTTTCGTGGCTTCGAATGCCTCCGGTCCCGGACCCGAATCCACGGCCGTGACGATCACGCTGCCGACCCTGCCCGCGCCGCCCGGCGCGCCCACCAACCTGGCGACCAGCGTGCTCGGTAACACCGCGACGCTGACGTGGACCGCGCCGTCCGCCGGCGGCGCCGTGAACAACTACCTGCTGGTCGCCGGCCTCACGCCCGGCTTCGTCCTGCCGATCGCGTCGCTGCCGCTGCCGGCAGCCGCCACCAGCACGGCCATTCCGGGCATCCCGCCCGGCACCTTCTACGTGCGGATGCTGTCGCAGAACGCCGGCGGCACCAGCGCCGCCTCGAACGAGACGTCGCTGACCGTCGCCGGTCCCTCGGCCCCTGGCGCGCCCACGCTCAATCTGCCAACGGTCACCGGCAGCACCGTGGGTCTGTCGTGGACGCCGGGCGGTGGCGGCGCCCCCACGTCGTATGTGCTCACGGCGCTCACCACCGGCGGGGCCGTCCTGGCCAACGTGCCGCTGACAGGCACGTCGGTGTCGTTCCCCGGGGTACCGGACGGGATCTATCTGCTGCAGCTCGTGGCCGTGAACAGTCTGGGCTCGAGCCCGGCGTCCAATCAGATCACGCTCACGCTACCGGCTCCGACCGGGCCGATCCAGCAGATCGGCAGCGACATCCTGAGCCCCGACCTCTCCTTCGGCAGCCATCTGGCGCTCTCGGCAAACGGCGGTCGCATTGTCGTCTCCGCGTATGCCACGGCGAATGGCACCACGCGGGTCTACGAACGCACCGGCGGCACCTGGACGCAGATCGGCGCCGACATCATCGGGGAGGCGGCTGGCGACATCGCCGGCATCGGCGTCGACATCAACGCCGCCGGCACGCGCGTCGCCGTCGGTGCCTATCGCAACGACGGCGGGGGCACGAACTCAGGTCATGTGCGGGTCTACGACCTCGTCGGCACGACCTGGACGCAGGTGGGCGCGGACCTGAATGGCGACGGGTCAGGCTGGGGACTGGGCTGGAGCGTGGCACTGTCGGCGAGCGGCAACCGCCTCATCACGGGTGCACCGGGCAGCGGCACCACGACCGGTCGCGTGAAGGTCTACGAGCTCGTCAGCGGGACGTGGACCCAACTCGGGGTGACACTGACGGCTGGCAATGAGTTCGGGGACGCGGTGGACATCTCGTCCGACGGAACGACCATCGCGGTCAGTTCGCCCTCGGCTGCGGGCTCGTCGCGCGCCGGCACAGTGCAGGTGTTCCGCCTCGGCGCAGGGGCCTGGACGCAGGTCGGCGACACTCTGCAGGGCGAGCAGATCTCGGACACCTTCGGCGATGGGCTCTCCCTCTCCGCGAACGGTTCACGCATCGCTGTGTCCGCCCCCAACGACCGTGAAGGTGGCACCAGCGGCGGCGGCAGCCCGGGCGGCAAGGTGCGGGTGTTCGATTTGGTTGGGGCCATCTGGACGCAGGTGGGCAACGACGTCCTAGGCAACACGGGCCTCAATGGCGAGAATCTCGGCGAGACGCTCGCGCTCTCGGACGACGGCATGCGCTTTGCGGCCACCGGAGCCAGCCAGAGCGTCGCCAAGGTCTACACACTGGTGAGCGGCGCCTGGGTGCAGACCGGCGCGAACATCACCAACAACACGGGCGCGGGACGTTCTGAAGGTGTCGCCCTTTCCGCTGACGGCAGAACCGTTGCGGTTGGCTTCGTCAACGGCACGCCGCGCCGCGCGCGTGTCTTCAGCATCGCCCCGTAGCCGCGGGTGACCGCCTCACGCGGCATCACGTCCGGGCGCCAGACCCGTCCGGACGTGATGTCGTCGTGCTCTCCGGTCTGCATCAGAATCGCCGCCTGCATGTAGGATCTCGACGTCGTCGTCATGGATACCACCCGCTGGCAGCGGATTCGAAACGCTTTTCCACGAGCTGGTGGAGCTGCCGCCCGGCAGTGCGCGTGACGCCGCCATCGCCGCCCGCTGCGGCGACGACCCGGCGCTGGCCGTGGAGGTACGGACGCTGCTCGAGAACGACGCGCTCCTCGAGGACCGCGACGGGGCGGCGGACCCGCATCTCGGCCTCAGGCTCGGCCACTACGAAGTGGCCGCCCTCATCGCCCGTGGCGGCATGGCGGCCGTGTATGAGGCGCGCCGCGCCGACCAGCAGTTCCAGCAGCGCGTGGCCATCAAGATCATGGATCTGCGGCTGTCGGATCCGGCGCTGGTCGCGCAGTTCCGGGCCGAACGGCAGATCCTCGCGGCGCTGGAACATCCGTCGCTGACGCGGCTGCTCGACGGCGGCGTGACGCCGCTGGGCGAGCCCTACCTCGTGATGGAGTACGTCGAGGGACAGCCGCTCGATCGCTACTGTGACGAACGTCGGCTCGACGTGACCGCGCGCCTGCGCCTCTTCGCCGAGGTGTGCGACGGAGTGGGGTTTGCGCATCGCAACCTGGTGCTGCACCGTGACCTGAAGCCCTCGAACATCCTCGTCACGGCCGACGGCCGTCCCAAGGTCGTGGATTTCGGGACCGCCACCCTGCTGCAGCCAGACCGGCTGGCGACGACCTCGCGCGCCCCGCTGACGCCCGCGTATGCGAGTCCCGAACAGCTCACGGGGAAGGCCGTGGGCACGGCGAGCGACCAATACAGCCTGGGCCTCGTGCTCTTCGAGCTGCTCACCGGCGCGCCGGCCTTCGGCGACCGGACGTCGCTGATGGCCGCGGTGGAACGCGCGCTGGCCGCGACCACCACCACCGCGCCGCACGCCGCCGTCACCGCCGCCGCTGCTGAGGCGCGGCAGACGTCGCTGGCAAAACTGCGGCGCACGCTGTCGGGCGATCTCGCGACCATCCTCGGCAAGGCCCTGGCGCACGAGCCGGCGGCGCGGTATGCGAGCGTGCAGCATCTGGCCGACGATCTGGCCCGGTGGGCTGACGGCGCGCCGATTCTCGGCCGCACGCCGTCGCTCACCTATCAGGTCTCCCGCTTCGTCGCGCGCCACTGGATCTCGACCTCGCTGGCCGCCACGCTGGCGACCGCGCTCGTCGTGGCGACCGGGGTCTCGATCCTGCAGGCCAGGCGCGCTGATGCGCAGAGCCGACGCGCCGCCGAAGTCGTGCGCTTCCTCACCACGATGCTGGGGTCGGCCGATCCCGGCGCGCTCGGCAAAGACGCCACGGTTCGAGAGGTGCTCGAAGGCGCATCGCGGGATGCCGCCGCGCTCGATGCCGCGCCGGCCCTGGCCGCCGAGGTGCGCGGCATCATCGGCAGCTCCTACATCGGTCTGGGCACCTACGACGCGGCGCAGCAGCAACTGCAGCTGGCGCTCGAGGCCGCCCGTCGCGCCGCGCCGGCGGCGGTCTCGAGACCGCGCGGCTGCTCGGGTCATTGAGCGAGGCGCAGGAGCTGAACGGCGAGCTCGACCAGGCGCAGCGCACCTTCGACGAGGCGGCGGCGATGTTGCAGCGCTTTCCCGAGACGGATCCGGCATGGCAGGTGGACCATCTCGACCAGCGCGGCCGCCTGTTGTCGCGTACCGGCGAATTCGAGCCGGCGGTGCCCGTCTTCGAGCAGGCGCGCGACCTCGCCCGGGCGCGGGCGCTCGCACCGGAGATACGAGCCACGATCGCGGCCGACCTCGGCTTCGCGTTGACGAATCTGGGCCGCCACAAGGAATCGGTGGCGCTCTACGCCGAATCCGTCGAGCACACGCGCCGGGCCGTGGGGCCGGAGGCGGCGCTGGTCGCCGATCGCCTGTCGCCGTACGCGAGTGCGTTGTGGTACGCCGGCGAGCGCACGGCGGCGCTCGGTGTCTACGAGGAAGCGCTGGCGATTCGTCGCCGCACCCACGGCCCGGAGCATCCCGACTACGCGTGGACGCTCGCCAATTACGCCGATTCGCTCATCGCGCTGGGGCAACACGCCAAAGCCGAGCCGATGGCGCGTGAAGTGCTCGCCCTGCGTGGCCGTACGCTGGCCGACAGCCATCCGATGGTGCCGTTTGCGATGGCCCTGCTGGGCCGCGCGCTCGGACCGCTCGGGCGCCTCGAGGAGGCGGAACGGTGGCTGCGCGAGAGCCTGGCGCTGCGCGAACGGCTGCTGCCGCCGGGGCACTGGATGCTGGCGTCGAGTCGCAGCACGCTCGGCGGGCACCTGGTGCTGGCCGGGCGTTTCGCCGAGGCCGAGCCGATGCTGCTGGCGGCCGAGCGGGACCTGGTGGCGGCGCTCGGCGAACAGTCGCCCGTGGTCGCCGATGCCCGCGGGCGCATCGCCGCTCTGCACCAGGCGCAGAAATGAACAGTGGGGTCAGACCCCATTCTGGCTGAAGCCAGACTTTCTCAGCCCTGCGGATTGCGGAGCGGCCGCGGCGGATCCTGCCTCGACGTCAGGCGCGAGACCAGCGGCAACAGCACCAGGCCGGCCGCGGCGGCGACGGTTCGGAACGGGAAGCCGTCCGGATACGCGATGAGTGCCGGCAGGCCCAGCAGCGGCTCGCCGCCGCCGAGGCGCAGGGCCGCTGAGACGGCAAAGGCCGCGATCGAGCCGCTGCGGTTCGCCTTCGCGTCGAAGAGCGCGAAGACGAGCTGCGGGAACAGCAGCACGAACACCAGGTCGCTCGTGAAGAACCACAGCGCCTGCACGCTCTGCACCCGCAGCGCGAGCACGGCGGCGAGGACGCCGAACAGCAGAATCGAGGCGCGGATGGCGCGGCGCATGCCCGCCATCGACAGGCCGCGGCCACACCAGCCGGCTGCAGGCAGTTCCAGCTGAGCATCGATCCTGCCGACAGGATCGACGAGCTGAAACTCGACGTCACCGCGCCGATGATCGCCGCCAGGCCGAGCAGACCCACCAGCGGCGGCACGGCCGTGGCAAACAGCAGCGGCATCGCGTCGGCCGGCGAGGCCTGGAGCCGCGCCGTGAGGTCCGCGGACCACGGATAGGCGAACGCGCCGATGCCCATCAGCAGCGGCGGTCCGGTGAGCGCGATCGTCAGGACGCCGGCCACCACCGACTGCCGCGCCGCATCGCGCGGCGTGCGGCACGACAGCACGCGCTGGAAGTAGGCGTTCCAGGGGATGCCGCCGAGCACCAGCATCAGCGAGGTGTCCCACCACGCGAACACGGCGCCGCCGCTCCAGAGATCGCGCTGCCGGCGGCGTGCGGCGGGAACACGCCGACGCCCTCCGGACGGGCCGTCACGTAGGTGTCCCACGCGGCGGCCAGTCCGCCGGCGCCATCGAGCACGTAGGGGAGCGCCACGCTCAGGCCGAGCGCCGACCAGTCCGAGCTGCACGATGTCGGTGTAGGCCACCGACCACATGCCACCGAGCGCCGTGTAGGCCGTGGTGACGATGGCCGAGAGCAGGATGGCGGTCGTGAGGGGCAGGTCGAGCAGCACGCCGAAGGTGGCGCCGATCGCCACCAGCAGCTCGGCGCTCCAGAACAACTCGGCGGCCAGGGCCGGCAGGAACAGCACCGCCGCCCAGCGCGCGCCGAAGCGGGCCTCGAACGGATCGATGAGCGTCGTGAAGCCGTGCCGCCGCATGACGCCGGCGAAGAACATGCCGCCCAGGATCAGGCTGATCCCGAAACACAGGCCGCCCTGGACGCCCAGCTGCAGCGACGACTTGTAGACGCCTTCGGTGGTGCCGAGCAGGTAGCCGCCGTCCACCCATGTGGCGGTCATCGTCAAGGCCGCGATCCAGAGCGGCATCGCGCGTCCGGCCACGATGAGGTCGGCCGCGGTGCCGGCGCGCGCCTTCCTGGAGGCCAGCCAGCCCACCACGAGGAACGCGCCGTACATCACGACGACGGCCAGGACGGCTGGGCGCATGTGGCGTGAGATTGTATGCTCTCGACGGGTGGCGGTCGGGAACGGTCTGGAGGCGGCGACATGCGGCACCAACGATTGGCAATGCTCGGCGCGCTGGCCGTCTGCGCGCTGGCGGCGGCGCTCGATGCGCGCCAGGCGCCGGCGGCGGCGCCAGCCGGCCGCCACGTGGTGCTGGTGACCGTGGACGGCGCGCGCTGGCAGGACATCTTCGGCGGCATCGATCTCGAGGTGCTGAAGAGCACCAGCGGCGACACCCCGGTCGAACAGACCGACACCTACAAGCGCTTCTGGGCCGCGACCCCGGAAGCGCGCCGCGCCAGGGTGATGCCGTTCCTGTGGAGCCGTCTGGTCGCGCAGGAAGGCGTGATGCTCGGCAATCGCGCCCTCGGCAGCCGGATGCAGGTGGCCAACCGGCACAGGTTCTCGTATCCCGGCTACAGCGAGCTGCTGACCGGCGCCGCCCACGACCAGGTCATCGACAGCAACGACAACAGGCGCTACCCGTTTCTCACCGTGCTCGAGTGGCTGCGCGCGGACCTCAACCTGCCGGCGTCAGGCGTCGCGGCGTTCGGCTCGTGGGAGACCTTCAACTACATCGCCGAACACGAGGCCGGCGCCATCACCATCAACGCCGGGTACGAAGACTTCGACCATCCCGATCCCGAGGTCCGCACGCTGAGCGCCCTGCAGCACCTGACGCCCAACGGCTTCCACGGCGCCCGGCACGATGTCTACACGTTCCGGTTCGGCCTTGCGCACCTGCAGACCGCGCGGCCGCGCGTGCTCTACCTCGCGTTCGACGAGACCGACGACTGGGCGCATCTGAAGCGGTACGACCTCGTGCTCGACGCCCTGCATCGCACCGACCGGCAGCTCGAACAGTTGTGGACGTGGCTGCAGGCCGATCCCGAGTACCGCGGCACCACGACGCTGCTCCTGACCGTGGATCACGGCCGCGGGCGCAGCAGCGCCGACTGGACCGACCACGGCGCCAGGGTCGTTGGCGCCGAAGAGACCTGGATGGGATGTTTCGGCGCCGGCGTCAGCGCGCGCGGCGAGTCGCGTGAGCCGGGGCCGTTCTACCAGCGCCAGATCGCCGGCACCGTGGCCGCGAGTCTCGGTCGCAATTTCCAGACCGCCGTGCCAGGCGCCGCGGCGCCGATCGCGCTCTGCGCCGGCGGGCGGTGAGCGTCACCGCGCCGGGTCCGTGCCCCGCTTCCGGCACGGCATCTCTGTCGTGTTAGTGTGAGACGGATATGCACACCGGATCCTACGTCAACGGCACCTGGTACCACCCCGCGTCGAAGGAGACCGCGCGCAACATCAACCCGGCCGACACCTCCGACATCATCGCCGAGTTCCCGCTGGCCACTGCCGCCGACGTGCAGCGCGCCATCGACGCCGCGAAAGCCGCGTGGACCGGCTGGCGCAAGACGCCCGGACCCGAGCGCGGACGCGTGTTGTGGCGGGCGGCCGAGATCGCACGTCGCCGCGCCGACGAGATCGCGCGCACGCTGACCCGTGAAGAAGGCAAGGTGCTCAAGGAAGCGAAAGGCGAAGTCACCAAGGGCATCTCGCTGCTCGAGTACTACGCCGGTGAAGGCTTCCGGATGCACGGCCGCACGCTGCCGTCGGAGGCCCGCGATACCTTCGCCTACACGCTGCGCCAGCCGCTCGGCCTGGTGGGCCTGATCGCGCCGTGGAACTTCCCGTGGGCGATTCCGGTGTGGAAGTCGGCGCCGGCGCTGGTGGCCGGCAACTGCGTCGTGTTCAAGCCGTCGGAGCTGGTACCGGCCACCGCCGCGCTGCTGACCGAGGTCTACGAAGAAGCCGGCCTGCCGCCGGGCGTCTTCAACATGGTGGTCGGCAGCGGGCCCGAGGTGGGGGAGGCGATGGTGCAGGCGCCGGAGCTGCGCGCCATCTCGTTCACCGGCTCGAACCGTGTCGGCGGCGATCTGTACGTGAAGGCCGCCAGGCGCGGCGCCAAGGTGACGTGCGAGATGGGCGGCAAGAACGCCGTCATCGTGATGGCCGATGCCGATCTCGACCGCGCGGCCGCGGCCATTCACGGCGGCGCGTTCGGCTCGACCGGCCAGCGCTGCACGGCCACCTCGCGGGTGATTGCGCATCCCGACGTGAAGCAGGCGCTGGTGGACCGGCTGGTGGCGTCGGCCGAGAAGCTCAGGGTCGGCCCCGGCCTCGACGAGACGATGGAGATGGGCCCGTCGATCGCCGACAAGCAGTGGCAGACGGTGATGGGCTACATCGAGGCGGGCCGCAAGGAAGGCGCGCGCCTTTTGACCGGCGGCACCCGGCCCGATCACCTGGCGCAGGGCTGGTTCATCGCGCCCACCATCTTCGACGACGTCACCCCGGGCATGCGGATCTTCACCGAAGAGATCTTCGGGCCGGTGCTGTCGGTGGCGACGGCCACCAGCCTGGAAGACGCGCTGGCGAAGGCCAACGGCGTCGAATACGGACTCACCACCTCGATCTTCACCCAGGACATCGACACGGTGATGCGCTTCGTGGAAGACGTCGAAGTGGGCATGGTCCACGTCAACGAGCCGACCGTGGGCGGAGAGGCGCAGCTCCCGTTCGGCGGCACCAAGTCCACCGGCGTCGGCGAACGCGAGATGGCGGAAGAAGGGCTGAACTTCTTCACCGAGATCAAGACCGTGTTCGTGAACTACGGCGGCCAGGCCAACCGCTCGCTCACGCGTTAGACGCGCTCACAACGGTCCGTACAAGGAAACGGGGGAGCCGGAGCAGATGCTCCAGCTCCCCCGTCGCTGTTTTCAGAGTCGCAGGCCCCGCGCCCGGGACTTGAGCCCCGGAACCCCAGTCCCGGTCCCCGCGCCCCGAGCCCCTGCTCTTAAAACGACCAGCGCACGCCGAACGTCGCCTGGCGTGCCGCGGTCACGGCGGTAACGCCGCCGTAGAGCACCGTGTTGCCGGCAATCGCCGCGCTCGGGAAGCGGGCGTTGCGTGTCAGCGCCGCGCTGGCGTTGAGCACGTTCTCGATGTCGGCGTAGATCCCGAAGCGGTGCACGTCGATGCTGAACACCTTCTCGAGTCGGACGTCGAGGACGTTGAGCGCCTTGATGCGGTCAGTGCCCTGCTCCTCGAGCTGCACGTCCACCGAGCCGGTCCAGTTGACACGGCCGGCGGTCTGACGGCTGAACGGGGTGTAGGTCTGGCCGCTCACGCTGCGGAAGTAGCCGTTCACCGAGACCTCGATCTTCGGGATCTGGTAGCCGGCGAAGGCCTTGAACTCGTGCGGCCGGTCGAGCGGCACGCGCCCTTCGCGGTTGATGAGGCTGGTGTTGGGATTCTCGAACAGCGCGCTGTTGACGCCGGTGAAGGTGCCGCTCGTGACGTTGCCCTCGGTCTTCGACAGGACGTACGAGAGGCGGGCCTGCCAGCGGTTGGCGAGGCGGCGTTCGAGCACGAACATGCCGCCGTTGTAGTCACGGTAGGCGTCGAAGGTGCCGGCGCCCGGATAGTTCGCCGGGTCGAGGTTGTCGATGATGAAGCGCTGCGGAATCGACGCCCGGTTGGCCCACGTGTAGAGCGACATGGCCTGGCCGGTCTTCGGGTTGGTGAAGGCCGAGGTCGCCCACTGCCCGCCGATGAGCGTCGAGTTCACGAAGTTCTTCGCGGTGCGACGGATGAACGTCGCCGAGGCCCGCCACTGCCGCCCAATCTGCTGTTCCCAGGCGACGTTGAACTCGTCGGTGCGCGGATGTTTGATGTCGTCGGCCATCACGTACTTGCTCGCGCCGGAGATCCGGTCGACCTCGGTGAGCTGGTTGCTGGGCGAGACTTCGTAGATGACGTAGTCGCCGATGCCCGACACGGCGCGGCTCCACGACGTGAACACGGCGCCGTCGTAGAGATGGCCGTAGAAGCCCTTCAGCACCGACGTGCCCTTGCCGGTGACGTCCCACGCCAGGCCGAGCCGCGGGCTGAACTGCTTGGTGTCGTAGTAGTCGACCCCGTCGCTGCCCTGGCCGCCAATGGCATCGAAGCGCACGCCGAGGTTGGCAGTGACGCGGCCGATGGTCCACTGGTCCTGCGCGTAGGCGCTCTGGCGCTTGTTGCTGCCTTCGACGTCGTAGGCGTAGGAGTAGGCGAGATACGGCTCCCCGCCGATGTCGTAGAACTGCACGTCGTCGGTGTAGGCGTAGCGGTTGCGGACCTTGCTGCGCTCGATCTCGACGCCGAACTTGAAGTTGTGCGAGCCGGCGGCGTCCACGTAGCGGTTGAACGAGGCGTTCAGCTGGTTGCGCAGGCGGTCGTACTTGGCGCTGTAGCCGGCGCCGCCGCTCCAGCCACCGTCGTCGTTGAGACGGGCCGGCACGGCGGTGATCGGGTCGAGGTCGAAGTAGCCCCAGTAGCCGGTGAACTTCGTCTCGAAGAACGACGAGCCGCCGATCACCTTGCGGTAGGAGCCGTTCCAGATGTACTCGGGCGAGTCCTGCTCGATGGTCCGCTCGTCGGTGGTGGCGGCGGCGCCGCCGAGTCCGGTGCGGCCGGTCTGGTTGTACTGGTCGTACTGCACGTTGGCCGACAGCGTGTCGTTCGACGACGGCTGGAAGGTGAGCTTGACGTTGAAGCGGGGGCTCACTTCGGTGCGGACCGTGCGCGGGCCGTCCGGATCTTCCTTCACCGAGTAGCGCTGGATGCTCGCGAAGAAGAATGCCTTGTCGCGCTTCAGCGGGCCGCCCAGCTGCACGGTGTAGTCGTTGAGCTTGTCAACACCGGCCGCGCGCAGCGAGGGATTCTCCTTCGCAATCGTGCTGGTGATGTTGTCGCCGCGCAGGCTCTTGGTGGAGTAGCGGTGCTCGGCCAGGCTCGAGAAGGCATTGCCGCCCGATTTGGTGATCGAGTTGACGACCGCGCCCGAGAAGCCGCCGTATTCGGCCGGCTGGCCGATGCCGCCGACCTCGACGCTCTCGACGATGTTGTAGTTGAAGAACGTCCACGCCGTGCCGCCTTCCGGGTCGCGCGTGTCGACGCCGTCGAGCAGCAGCGCGTTGGCCGAACCGGACGCGCCGCCGAACGCCGACCCGCTGTTGACGCCGGGCGAGTAGTTGAGCAGGCTGACCGCCGCGTTCGTGCGCGAGAGCGGCATGTTGAAGAGCAGCTCCTGCGAGATCACGTCATCGGTGGAGGTGGACGTCGTGTCGACGGTGGCCGCCAGCGCGCTCACCTGCACGGTCTCCTGCAGGCCGCCCACTTCGAGCGTCACCCGCACCTGCGCCGTGGCGCCAATCGCGATCGAGACGCGCTGCTCGAAGGGACGGAAGCCGGAGAGCTCGGCGCGTACCGAATATTCCCCGGGCTGCAGGCCGATGAAGCGGAAGCTGCCGGTCTCGTCGGCGACCTGGTTGTTGGACCCGGTGCGGCCGGTCAGCACGACCGACACGCCGGGCAGGGCCTGGCCCTGCTGGTCGGTCACCGTGCCGGAGACCACACCAGTGAGCGTCTGGGCGTCGGCAAGCGCGCCGCAGACGAGGAGGAGCGCGGGAAGCAGGAAGCGCAGCAGTCTGTTCATGGCGGGCCTCACCGTCCGGTGCTCTTGATCCGGTCGTTCGACGCCGAGTACAGCGCGTAGGCGGCGCCGATCCCGACGATGACGAGCGTGGCCACTCCGGCCTTCGATTTGAAGAATGACCCCGACCGCAGATCGGTCGTGGCCGTGGGCGGGGTCTGCGTGGCCCGGCGTTCCTTCAGCGTGGCGGCTTCCCTGACGGCAGCGCTGCGCGCCGACGCGAGAATGGACGTCGGCCGGGCGACGGGGTCGGCAAAGAGCCGCGGTGGGAGCAGCAGCGTTGCTGCCAGCACCATGCATCCCAGGGCGAACAGCCGCGAGCAGTTACACTGTCTTGGCATTGGTCACTGACCTCCGTGGACGACTTGCGTTAGGGACCGGAAGTTCGGGGGGCGGCCTCCGCGGTCGTCACGGATTGTCACACAAATCACATTTCGTCCCACATACAGGTAGCTCATCCCTGATATGCGCCGCCTGATCCCGATTGCGGTGGTAGTAGCGGCCCTGCTGGCCGGTGTCTACGGCTGGGTCGCCTGGCGGGTGCCACAGCATCTGGCGGCCGGGTCTGTCGAGCTTGGGCGATTGCCCAATGGTGTTGCCCGCGAGTCGTCTGAACCTGCTGGTCGTCACGCTCGACACGACCCGCGCCGACCGGCTCGGCGCCTACGGCCGGCCAACCGCCTCCGCCACGCCGGTGTTCGACCGCCTGGCCGGCGACGGCGTGCTCTTCGAGCAGGCGATGACGTCGGCGCCGCTCACCCTGCCGGCCCACGCCACGATGTTCACCGGGCACTTCCCGCCCCAGCACGGCGTGCGCGACAACGGCGGGTTCTTCCTCGACCCGTCGGCCACCACGCTGGCCGAGCGTCTGCAGGCGCGGGGCTACCGCACCGGCGCCTTCGTGGGCGCGTTCGTGCTCGACTCGAAGTGGGGCCTCGACCAGGGTTTCGAGCACTACGCCGACGACTTCGATCTGTCGAAGGTGAAGGGGCTGTCGCTCGGGAACGTCCAGCGCCGCGCCGACGAGGTCGTCGATCTGGCGCTGCCGTGGCTCGAGTCGGTGCAGGACCAGCGCTTCTTCGCCTGGCTCCACTTCTACGACGCGCACGCCCCGTACGATGCACCCGAGCCGTTCGCGTCGCGGTATCGCGGGCAGCCGTACAACGGTGAAGTGGCCTTCGCCGATGCGCAGCTGGGTCGTGTGGTCACGTTCCTCGAGCAGCGCGGACTGCTCGACACGACCGTCGTGGTCGTGCTCGGCGACCACGGCGAGAGCCTCGGCGAACACGACGAGGGGACGCACGGGTTCTTCGTTTACGAAACGGCGACGCACGTGCCGTTCCTCATCCGGGCGCCGTTCGAGGCCACGCGCGGAAGGCACGTGCCGGGCCTGGTGCGCACGGCGGATCTCACCCCCACGGTGCTCGATCTGCTGGGCCAGACCCCGGCCGCGGCCGAGGCGCCTGCGCCCGGGAAAAGTCTCGTGCCGGTGATGACCGGCGCCGCCGCCGACCTCGGGGCCGAAGCCTACGCCGAGGCGATGTATCCGCTGCATCACTACGGCTGGAGCGCCCTGCGCGCGTTACGGCTCGGGCAGTACAAACTGATCGACGCGCCCCGCCCGGAACTGTTCGATCTGACCGCCGATCCGGGCGAAACGACCAACCTCTTCGAGTCGCGGCGCGACATCGGCAACCGGCTGCAGCGCACGCTGCGGGCCCTTGAAGCGCAGTTCGCCCGCGCTGGCGCGCCGCCGAAGGCCGAGACCATCGACCCCGAGACCCGGGCCCGGCTCACCTCGCTCGGCTACGTCTCGAGCTTCGTGGCCACTGACGCTGACGACACAGTCGTGCGCGCCGATCCGAAAGACAAGATCGCGCTCTTCAACAAGATGTCCGACGCCCGTGACCTCGGCCACGACGACGACGCCGACACGGCGAAGATGATCGAGCTGCTGCAGCAGGTGGTGGCCGACGACCCGCAGGTGATCGACGCCTGGTTCAGCCTGGGGAACGTCTACTACCGGCGCGGCGACTTCGCCACCGCGCTCAGTCATTTCGGCAAAGCGCTGGCGCTCAAGCCCGACTACGACCTGGCGCTCATCAACATGGCCAATGCCTATCGCGCGCTCGGTAAAGACGACGAGGCGCTGGCCGGCTACGAGCACTACCTGCGCGTCGATCCGAAAAACGCGTGGGTGCACTACCAGGCCGGCGAGATCCACCTCGATCGCGGCGCGCCCGATCGCGCCGCCGAGTACTTCCGGCAGGCGCTGGCGATCGATCCGAAGGTGGCCTCGGCCCGGGTGGCGCTCGGGGCCATTGCACTGGATGGCGGCGACGCCGCCTCGGCCGAGCGCGAGATCCGGGCCGCCCTCGACATCACGCCCGAGGTGCGGCTGGCGCACTTCAACCTGGGGGTGCTGGCCGAAGGCAAGGGCGACATCGACGGCGCGCTGGCCGCCTACCGCCAGGAGTTCGCCCGGCACGACGACGCCTACAAGGCCATGTTCAACGCCGCGCGGCTGCTGCAGCAGCGCCGCAGTCCCGAGGCGCGCACGCTCTTCGAACGGGCCGTCGCCGTCAACGCGCGGTTCGCCGAAGGCCACTTCTATCTGGCGCAGGCGAAGCTCGCCGCCGGCGAGGTCGAGGCCGCGGCCGTGTCGGCGCGCGCCGGTCTCGCCCTCGACCGGGCCTCCGCCGCCGCCCCGCTCGGCCATTTCGTGCTGGCCGAGGTGGCGATGCGTCAGGGCCGCCTCGACGAGGCCGCGCGCGAACTCGACGCCGGCAAGACGCTCGAACAACGGCTGGCGCCGCGGCGGTAGTCGGGCACGAAACCGACGCTCCGTGCGTCTTTCAGAGTGACGGTTCAGGCCCCCCGCTGAATCGCGGTAGAATTATCGGCTGAGCACCACGCATGAGACTCCTTCAGGCAGCCTCGACATCGATTGGTTCGAAGATCCTCATCGCCCTCACGGGCCTTGGTCTTGCGGCCTTCCTCATCACCCACCTGGCCGGGAACCTGCTGTTCCTCGTCGGCCCTGACGCGTTCAACCAGTACAGCCACACCCTGATCAGCAACCCGCTCATCGTGATAGCCGAACTGGGGCTGGTCGCGATCTTCCTGCTGCACATGGGCAAGGCGCTGGCCGGGTTCCTCGCCAACCGGTCGGCCCGTCCCGAGCGCTACGCCGCAAAGAAGTGGGCGAAGACGAAGAACGCCGCCAGCCGCAAGTCGCTGGCGTCGGCGACCATGATCGTCACCGGCACCATCACCCTGCTGTTCGTGGTGTCACACCTGCTGACGTTCAAGTACGGCCCCTACTACGAGACGCCGGCGGGCATCCGCGACCTGTATCGCCTGCAGATCGAGATCTTCAGCCACCCCGGCTACGTGGCCTTCTACCTCGTGGCGATGGGCGTCATCTTCTTCCACCTGTGGCACGGCCTGTCGAGCGCCGCGCAGTCGCTCGGCATCGACCACCCGAACTGGACGCCGCGCATTCTGGTGCTGGGCCGGCTGCTCACGGCGGCCATCGCCGGCGGGTTCTTCATCCTCCCGATTGCCACCTTCTTCATTTCGCGGGGCGCGCGATGACGCTCGATTCGAAGATTCCCAGCGGGCCCATCAGCCGAGAAGTGGGACCGCCGCAAGTTCGAGAACAAGCTCGTCAACCCGGCCAACCGGCGCAAGTACGACGTGATCGTCGTCGGCACCGGCCTGGCCGGCAGTTCGGCGGCGTCGTCGCTCGGTGAGCTCGGCTACAAGGTCAAGCTGTTCGGCATCCACGACAGCCCGCGCCGCGCCCACAGCATCGCCGCGCAGGGCGGCATCAACGCGGCCAAGAACTACCGGAACGACGGCGACAGCGTCTACCGCCTCTTCTACGACACGGTCAAGGGCGGCGACTACCGCGCCCGCGAAGCCAACGTCTTTCGTCTGGCCCAGCTCTCGGTGTCGATCATCGACCAGTGCGTGGCCCAGGGCGTGCCCTTCGCGCGCGAATACGGCGGCCTGCTCGACAACCGCTCGTTCGGCGGCGCCCAGGTGTCGCGCACCTTCTACGCCCGCGGCCAGACCGGGCAGCAGCTGCTGCTCGGCGCCTACCAGTCGCTGATGCGGCAGGTCGATGCCGGCACCGTCGACCTCTACCAGCGTCGCGAAATGCTCGACCTGGTGATGGTCAACGGCCAGGCGCGCGGCATCATCACGCGCAATCTGATCACCGGCGAGCTGGAATCGCACAGCGCCCACGCGGTGCTGCTCTGCACCGGCGGCTACGGCACGGTCTTCTATCTGTCGACCAACGCCGTGAACTCCAACGTGACGGCGGCGTGGCGCGCCCACAAGCGCGGCGCCTTCTTCGCCAACCCCTGCTTCACGCAGATCCATCCGACCTGCATCCCGGTGAGCGGCGACCACCAGTCGAAGCTCACGCTGATGTCCGAGAGCCTCAGGAACGACGGCCGCGTGTGGGTGCCGAAGAACCAGGGCGACCGGCGTCCGCCGTCGCAGATTCCGGATGCCGAGCGCGACTACTACCTCGAGCGTCGCTATCCGAGCTTCGGCAACCTGGTGCCGCGTGACGTGGCGTCGCGCGCCGCCAAGGCGGTGTGCGACGAAGGCCGCGGCGCCGGTGAATCGGGCCTCTCGGTGTATCTCGACTTCGCCGACGCCATCAAGCGTCTGGGGGCCGAGACCATCAAGGGCCGCTACGGCAACCTGTTCGACATGTACAAGCGGATCACCGACGAAGATCCGTATTCGGTGCCGATGCGCATCTACCCGGCCGTGCACTACACGATGGGCGGCCTGTGGGTGGATTACGACCTGATGTCGACGCTGCCGGGCCTGTTCGTGCTCGGCGAGGCCAACTTCTCCGACCATGGGGCCAACCGCCTCGGCGCCAGCGCGCTCATGCAGGGCCTGGCCGACGGTTACTTCGTGGCGCCCTACACGGTGGCCAACTACCTGGGCGGCACCGCGATTCCGGCGATCTCGACCGACCACGACGCCTTCAAGGAGGCGCGCGCGACCTCGCAGGAGCGCATCGACAAGGTGCTGGCGGTGAAGGGGAAGCGCACCATCCGCGACTTCCACCGCAACATCGGCCAGATCTGCTGGGACCACGTGGGCATGGCGCGCACCGAGGATGGCCTCAAGGGCGCCATCACCGAAATCCGGGCGCTGCGCGACGAGTTCTGGCAGAACGTGCTGGTGCCGGGCGACAAGAACAACCTGAACCCGGCCCTCGACTACGCCGGCCGCGTGGCCGACTACATGGAGTTCGCGGAGCTGCTGGCGCTCGATGCGCTCGAACGGCGCGAGTCGTGCGGCGGCCACTTCCGCGAGGAGTTCCAGACGCCCGACGGCGAGGCGCTGCGCAAGGACGACGAGTTCTCGTATGCCGCGGCGTGGGAGTTCCAGGGTGTGGGCGGCCGTCCGGTGATGCACAAGGAAGGCCTCGAGTTCCACGAAGTCCACCCGTCGCAGCGCAGCTACAAGTAGGGACCGTCCAATGTCGATGACCGTCACGCTGAAGGTCTGGCGTCAGGCCAACTCCACCGCCCAGGGGCGGCTCGAGACCTACACCGCGAAGAACGTCCACCCCGACATGTCGTTTCTCGAGATGCTCGACGTGGTGAACGACGATCTCGATCCGTGAGGGCCGCGACCCGATCGCGTTCGACTCCGACTGCCGCGAGGGCATCTGCGGCAGCTGCGGCCTGGTCATCGACGGCATCGCGCACGGGCCGGATCCGGGCGCCACGACCTGCCAGGTGCACATGCGCCGCTTCAAGAGCGGCGACACCATCACCATCGAGCCGTTCCGCGCCAAGGCGTTCCCGGTGCTGAAGGACCTCGTGGTCGATCGCAGCGCCTTCGACCGCATCATCGCCGCAGGCGGCTACGTGTCGATGAACGCCGGCGGCGCGCCCGACGGCAACAGCATCCCGGTGCCGAAGGACGTCTCGGACCTGGCGATGGACAACGCGCAGTGCATCGGCTGCGGCGCCTGTGTGGCGGCCTGCAAGAACGCCGCGGCGCATCTGTTCACGTCGGCCAAGATCAGCCACCTGGGCCTGCTGCCGCAGGGCGAGCCGGAGCGGCTGCGCCGCGCCGAGCGCATGGTGGCGCGCATGGACGACGAGGGCTTCGGCAGCTGCTCGAACGAAGGCGAGTGCGAGGCGGTGTGCCCGAAGGGGATCTCGATCTCCAGCATCGCGCGGATGAATCGCGATTTCCTGAAGGCCGCGCTGAGCCGGTAGCCTCGGCGGCCCCACCTGACCTCAGGCTGCGCCGCGCGTAGAATCACATCATGCGCCTGGCGCTGGTCGCTTCACTCGCGCTGCTGCCCATGGCCGGCGGCGCTGCGCAGACATCGCGCTCCGTCGATCCGTTCGCGCGGGCCGAGGTGGCGATCCGCGCCGAGATGGAGAAGGCGGGCCTCCCCGGCGTCGCGATTGCGGTGGTCGTAGACGACACCGTGGCGTGGACGCGCGGCTTCGGCGTGGCCAACATCGAGACCGGCGCACCGGTCACGCCCAGACACGCTCTTCCAGATCGGATCGGTGACCAAGTCGTTCACCGCCGCCGCCATCCTGAGCGCCGCGTCACAAGGCGCGCTGAAGCTCGACGCGCCGGTGTCGACCTACGTGCGCGGGCTCACGCCGTGCGTGGGCGCGCCCACGCTCGCACAGCTGCTCTCGCACACCGGTGGCCTCATCGACGAACCGGCCGAGTTCGGCCCGCAGGGCGAAGACGGCCTCGGCGCGTATCAGCGATCGTGGAGCGAGCGAGTACTGCCTGCTGCCGCCGGGGCGCGCGTTTTCGTATTCGAACTCGGGCTTCGCGCTGGCCGGGCCTGGCCCTGCAGGAAGTGGACAAGAAGCCCTTCGCCGACGTGATGACGGCGCGCGTGCTGGCGCCGCTCGGCATGACGCGCACCACGTTTCGTCCCACCGAGGCGATGACGCGGCCGCTGGCTGTGGGCCACCGCAAAGCGAAAGACGGAACGCTCGAGGTCGTGCGACCGCTGGCCAACGACGCGCGGCTGTGGCCGGCTGGGACGCTCTATTCGAATGCCACCGAGATGGCGCGCTTCGCGCGAGCGCTCTTGAACGACGGCAAACTGGACGGCCGCCAGGCGCTGCCGGCCGGCGTCGTCGCGACCATGCGAGGCGAAACCGTGCGCGTGCCGACGACGGGCGAGGCCTACGGCCAGGGCGTGTTCCTCGGCCGCCTGGCGCCGGAGTTCGGCCACGGCGGCACGATGACCGGCTACGCCGCGCAGCTCACCGTGGCCGACCACGACGGATTCGGCAACGGCCCGAAGGTCGCGGTGGTCGTGCTCACCAACGGTGACGGTGCCAATCCGGAGCCGCTGCTGCGCCTGGCGCTCGCCGCGGCGCGCGTCGACGCCAGCGGCCATGAGCGGGTCCACATTGCCGACTACGCGCCGCTGCCGACGCGCATGCTCAGCGCCAGCGAAGCTCGACCGTTCGTGGGCACCTACCGCAACCCGCGCCGCTTCACCGTGGAGGTCGTGCGCCAGGGCGACGCCCTCGTGCTGAAACGCTTCGGCCGCGACTTCCCGATGCGCGCGCTCGAACGTGATGGCGAGTTCGTGGTGGACCTGCCGCGTGGCGGCAGCGAGGTCATCGCCTTCGGCCGCGGCGCCGGCGGCCGGGCCGACTACCTGCAGATGAACCTGTGGGCGCTCGCCCGCGTCCCGTAAGCACTTTCCATCCCCGTAAGTCGCCGAGAGCGTCATCCCCGCGAATCGCGCATATTCGCGGCCCCTCCACGTTGGCATCGGCCTTGCGCCGTTCGTCGTGGAGGTACCTACATGCGACAGGTGTTCTACGGCGCGGGTCTGCTCCTCGTCGGCGTCGTCGGTCTTGCGGGATGCGGTGGCGGAGGGGGCGGCGGGGCGCCGGCGAGTCCCACTTCGCCCTCCGCCGGCGGCTCCACCGTGACCGCCAACATCGTCGGGTCGATCGGCTCGGCGTCCTACTCGCCGAATCCCGTCACCGCCCGCGCGGGTGACACGGTGGTGTTCCGGAACTCCGACGCGCAACTGCATCACATCGTGCTCGACAACGGCTCCGCGGACCTCGGCGACCTCGCGCCGGGGGCCACCAGTCGCGGCCTCGCCATCGCCAACGGCAACGAGCTGCGCTTCCACTGCACGCTGCATCATCTCGATGGTCGGCACCATCAACGGCGCGACGGTGCCCGAGCCGCCGTGCGTCGACGACTACGGCTACGCCTGCTAGTCGCCGTCACCGGCGCCGCGCCATCGCCGGTGTCCCACGTCACTGCCCGTCGCCGCGCCAAAGCCTGCGCGCCCG
Organism: uncultured Acidobacteriota bacterium; assembly: GCA_963779175.1. Classification (GTDB taxonomy): domain Bacteria; phylum Acidobacteriota; class Vicinamibacteria; order Vicinamibacterales; family UBA2999; genus CADEFD01. Next base: position 98,127 of record CAVZXA010000009.1, on the reverse strand, counting down.
CCGTATGCTGTAGCGCATGTTCGAGTGCCGCCGCGCCGCGTGCGCGATGTTCCTGCTGCTGCTCGCCGTCCCGACCCTTCCCGCGCAGACGCCGCCCGCCCCCGTGTCCGCCGCACTCTCGCAGCTCGTGACCGGTCCCGAAGGGTACCGTGTGGGTCCGATCGGACTCACCGCCGAGGCGCGTGGCATCACCGCCCTCGAGCCGTCGCTGCCGGTGCTGGCGACGCAGCCGCGCATCGTCCTCGTCGGCGGCCTCGATGGCTCTGGCGACGGCACGCGCGTGGTCCTGGATCTGGTGACGTGGCGTTTGTCCGATCGGTCGATCGTCAGAAATCGCCGGCGCTGGCAGGTGGCGGCGGTGCCGTGCGCGCTGCCAGACCAGTGCGACCCGGCCAGTGGCGCAGCGGTCGCGGCGCTCGCGCCCGCGCCCACGTTCCCGCCGGACAAAGGCTTCTACGACGCTCGCGAGCACCGCGAAGCGCGGTATCTGTGGCGCTGGGTGACGATGCTGGCGCCCGACCTCGTGATCGAAGTGCGGCACGGCGACACCCTCGAGTGGCGGGCCAACGCGCTGGCGCGGACGCGCGTGGCCGCCAGCCGTGAGGCCGCCTCCGATTCGCTCGCCGGCGCGCTCGGCGTCGGCGCCCCCGGCGGTCTCGCGCCGGTGGCGGCGCTGCAGGTGAGCGGTCCGCCGGCGGAGGTCGAACGGGCGGTGCGCGAGTTCCTCGATGGCCGCCCCACGCCGTCGCCGTCGCCGCTCCGACGCCAGCTCGTCGCTCGTCAGGTGCGCCCGCCGCTCGACATCGCGCGGATGCTGGCGGCGCGTTATCCGTCCAGCCCGATCATGAGCTACATCCCGGCGCTGGCCTGGAGCAGCGCGCTGCGGCTCACATCGACGACCGGCGACCCGCAGTACCGCGACCGCGCCGTGGCGCAGATGACGCCGTTCCTGTCCGGTGCCAAGCCCGCCATCGCCGAGCCGTTTCTGCTCACGAGCCTCGCCGGCCATCAAGCCTTCTTCGACCTCGCGGAACTCACCGGCAACGTCGAGGCCGGGGCGCTGGCCGAGAAGGCGGCGGATGCGATCCTCGGTACCGCGCCCGGCGAAATCGTCAGATACGCCACGACGTGGACCGACGACATGTTCATGGCCACCTCAGTGCTCGCGCGCGCGGCACGTCGCACCAGTGACCCGCGTTACGCCGACGCGGTGGCGCGTCTGCTGACCACCTACTCCGCGCGACTCCAACGCGACGGACGTCTCTTCATCCATGCGGAGAGTGGTCCGCACGCCTGGGGCCGCGGCAACGGCTTCGCGGCGTTCGGCCTGATGGAGGCGCTGACGCACCTGCCCGAGACGTGGACGGCGCGTCCGCAGGTGCTCGACAGCTTCCGTCGGCTGATGGACGGCATGCGCCGTCATCAGGCGCCCGACGGCGCCTGGCATCAGGTGGTGGACGAACCCGGCACCTACCGCGAATTCACGGTGACGGCGATGGTCGTGGCGGCGATGGCGCGCGGACTGCGCCTTGGCTGGCTCGACAAGAGCTTCGACGAAGTCGTCGAGCGCGGCTGGCGGGCCGTGCAGGTGCGGATCTCGGAAACCGGCGAGTTCGTCGACGTCTGCACCGGCACCGGCGCCGGCAGGAATGCCACGCGCGAGTACTATCTCACCCGGCCGGCCATCTTCGGGTCGGACGACCGCGGTGGCGCCATGGCGCTCATCGCCGCACTCGAGATGCACGACCTGCGTGCGCCCAGGTAGACACGGAGACATCGTCATGCGTCACGCGATCGCACTTGCGGCCCTGTTCACCTCCGCGGCCTGCACCGCGCAGGCTCCGTCGCCACCGGCCGGGAGCGCACCGGCCACACCGGCGCGTCGCTGCAGGCACTGCTCGACCGCGAGCTGCCGGCGATTCCGGCCCGGGCCGGCATCTGGGTGAAGCACCTGACCACCGGCGAGGAAGGCGCCGTCAACGCCGACCAGACCTTCAACAGCGCCAGCGTCATCAAGATCCCGGTGGCCGTGCAGGCGCTCGAGATGGTGGATGCCGGCACGCTGTCGCTGGCGACGCGCCTGACGCTCGCGCGCCGAAGACGTGCGCGGCGGCTCGGGGATCTTCCGCTATCACGACCCCGGCCTGCAGCCGACGCTGCGCGACGTGCTGCTGCAGATGATCATCACGAGCGACAACACGGCGACCGACCTGTCGATCGCCCAGGTCGGCGGCGTGGAGAAGGTGAATGCGTGGATCGCGGCCAAGGGCTACGCCGACGGCATGACCCTCACGCAGACCACCGGCGACCTGTTTGCGAAGTACAGCGCGCTGGCGCCCGACGACGATCGCAACGCGCGCACCAACGGCGACAAGGCCTACTGGCTGGGCGCGCTGACGCCGCGTGCCACCGGTCGCATGCTCGAGGCGATCGAGGCGCGGACGCTGCCGTCGAAGGCCGGCGCCGACGAGCTGCTGCGGATGCTGCGCGCGCAGCAGTCGGGCGCGCGCCGCCTGCCGCACTTCCTGCCGCCCGGCGTGAGCGTGGCGCACAAGACCGGCGACTTCCCGCCGGTGCTGGCCAACGACGTCGGCATCGTCTACGCGAAATCCGGCCCGATCGTGGTCTCGTTCTTCCTGAACGCCATCACCGAGCCCTACGGCGAGGCCGAAGACCGCATGGGCCGCGTGACGCAGGCGATCGTGGCGTATTTCGACAAGTAGCCAAGGCAACTCTCTTGGAGCCGCCTCCCGGCCGAATTCATTCGGGCCACCGTCCTTGGTGACGGCGCAGGGCTGGCCCGGCTCCCGCGTCCGGCCCTACGCAGGCCGTCAAACGCCAGCGGGGGCGAGTGTCGATTGAAGCGCGGGGCCCCGGGCGGTGCTGCGCGACGTGCGTGGCACGTCGCCGCTGTGCCTGAACACCCCACGCGGACTTCGGCGCCGCCTCGGCGTTTGACGTCTGACGCGTGCGCGGCCTGCTCCGGACGGCCGCGGGAGCCGGGCCAGCCCTGCGCCGTCTGTGTGACTGCGGCACTTGCACCTCGGCTCGAATGGCGTCTCGGCGCGGCTACGCTGACTTGGGACGGCAGGAGGCGGAGTATCCTGACCTGCCCAATGCTTCCTAGCCGAACCAACAGAACGGACACATGAACGATGGTGCGTGGAGTGATCGGTGGCCTCGCTATTGTGACTCTGGTGTGTGGTGCCCCTGACGCCTTCGCCCAGGCATCGGAAACCAAGTGCATGTACTCGCGAAAGATCGAGTGCTCTCGCACGGGTTGCCAGACCGCACCGGTGGGCGGCGCATACCTCCTCGTGCCGCCGGTCGACTACTTGCTCGCGGCAACGATCCGGGCTTCGAGTGCCAGTGAGTGGCCGAACATTCGTCGATGCGACTCGGCGGGTTGTACGCCGGTGGCCGTGAGAGCCTCCCTCGGAGGAGCGTTCGTGAACATTTCGCAACCCGACGGTTCGTATTTTCTAAAGGTCTCGACCGTAGACGTCGGACCCGAGCTTCAGGCCGGCGACTTTGTCGAAGTGGCCTCGCAGCTGCTTGGTACGGTCACCTACTTTGGTGCATGCCGGCAGTTCGTGAAATGACGTGGCCGGCTAACATCCATCAAATGCAGCGACGCGCCGCGTGTTGCGTTTCGGCGCGCGGCTGCTGTGGTGTCGTTGCCTGAACGATCCGATGAGTCAAGCGATTGCGCTGGACGCTAATGCATTGACCTACCTGCTCGAAGCGGTCGGAGCCGGCTGCCTTCCCAGGCTTGGCTTCGATGCGCTAGCGGCCGAACGGCTGGCTGTGTTCCGCGTGTTCTGCTACTTGCCGTGTGTCCTTTGGGTGCCTCCAACCGTTCGCGAGCAATTCCTTGCGATCTCGGATGTGGGCAAGCGCGAAGCCCATGATAGATGGGCGAAGTATCTGCTCGAGGACATCGAGCCTGAAGCCAGGCCCGATGTGCTCGCTAGTCGTGCTGCTGCATTGTCGGCACACCACTCCGACGTCAGCGATTGCCGCATCGTTGCCGAGGCCGAAGCCATTCGAGCAGAGGCCCTACTGACTTCCGACCGGAACCTTGTCCGGCGCCTGGCCTCTCACGCGCGGCGTAGGGTTACTCGCGCCGTCGGACTACTGGCTCGCTTCTGCAGTGCCGACAGGCGCAGAGCCTAGGCGATCGCCAGATCGAAGCAATCCACTTGCGGGCGAAACGTGGTGGCGCGTGTGACGCTAAAGGTTCTGACGACGCCTGACTAAAGACGGCACTTCGAGTATGGCGCAGTCGGGCCGACGTCGGTTCTCGATCCGAGAGGCGTGGGAACTCGTCAGCGCTCCTGCGCGCCAGCACGATCAAGACGTTGCGCGCCGAGTCGCCAAGGCGCGAGCCTTCGAGCGACGGCTGGCGGAGCCGGGGTCCAGTCCAGCCGTGACGGTCATCGAGTTTACGGACGACGCGGTCGTGGTCGACGGGAATCACACCGCCATGGCAGGCCGTCACGGTCTGACCTCGGCCAAGCACGTCAACATCGGCAGCCACGGTTGCGCAGCTCTATCGTGACTGATGTCTGTCGCGCCAGAGTCGGCTGCGGGTACGGTCTCGGGGTGTCGACCACGGCTTGCGGCCGACGACCCACTCGAGATCGCGCACGCACCGCGGTCGTCGACGCGGTCGCAAAGCTACCAGCCCTCGTGCAGGAGCGTTCCACGCATGATCACGCGGGGAGTCCGGATGGAGCGCACAAGGCAACCACGCACGACGGCTTCAGTGCCGATGAGCGCTCGCTAGCTGCTGGCGCGCATGGCCGAGGGCGAAACGTCCATTGCTCGCAGGCCGCGGCTCACGGTGGGACGTGCTCGGCCAAGATCGGCTAGTCGCGACTGATGGCGAAAACGTGCGGGCTGCAGCCACGGTCCGACGTCGCGCTCGGCCTGGCGCCTGTCGTTCGCCGAGCGCCGAAGACCATCCCGAGGGCTGATGGCCGGCGATTCGACTTGCAGCAGATCGCGGAACCGTGTGCGGCGCCCGGCCTGTCGACGCTCAGCTGCGAGGTTACTCGCAATCGTCGGACTGCTCGGCCTATCGCTGCTGCTGTGCCGACAGGCGCAGAGCCGAGCGCGAGCGACCGAGCCTGCGAAGCAAGCTGCCACTTGCGGGCGAAACGAGGTGGCGCGTGTGACGCTAAAGGTTCTCACGATCGCCTGATTATCGACGACACTTCGAGTATGGCGCAGTCGGGCCGACGTCTGTTCGTCAGGTCCGCGACGCCCTGGCAAAGTCGTCAGCGCTCTCTGCGCACCAGCACGCACACAGACGTTGCGCGCCATCACCAAGGCGCGAGCCTTCGAGCGACGGCTGGCGCATCCGGGGTCCGTCCCTCCGTGACGGTCATCGAGTTTACGGACGACGCGCTCCGCGGTCGTCGGGAATGCACACCGCCATGGCAGCGTACGTCGACCTCGGCCAAGCACTCAACATCGGAGCCGTTGTCACTCTTCGCGCTTGTTGTGGGCCAGAGTCGCGTGCGGCGTCACGTGGGGTTTGACCGACGGCTTGCAGCCGACGGTGGAGATCCCAGGATTCAGTGGACCCTCCACCTACCCACCGGAGATCACCCGGACGTCATTGGATTCGCGGCTTCCATGCGACGGCGAAGGGCTGGCCCGGCTCCCGCGGCCGTCCGGAGCAGGCCGCGCACGCGTCAGACGTCAAACGCCGAGGCGGCGCCGAAGTCCGCGTGGGGTGTTCAGGCACAGCGGCGGCGTGCGAAGCACGTCGCGCAGCACCGCCCGGGGCCCCGCGCTTCAATCGACACTCGCCCCCGCTGGCGTTTGACGGCCTGCGGAGGGCCGGACGCGGGAGCCGGGCCAGCCCTTCGCCGTCGTTCACGTGCCGGAGCACGCAGCAGCCGCGGTGTCGGTTGGAGTCGACTCCAGAGGTGGAGGCGAAGCGTGCGCTACGGGGAGGGAGCCGTCACGCCAACTGAAAACGGCGCCAGGGGAATTCGCGCCCCCGCGTGCCGAGGGGCTGATACGCTGTAGGGATATGTCCGATTCGCGACTCGCCCGCTCCGCCGGTTTCGCCCGTTCGTTCCCCGTGCTCGCTCTGGTCGCCCTGGCGACGCTCGGCAGCGCCTGCAACGCCCGGCCCGGCAGCGGTCCGGCGCCGTCGGCCGATGCCTGGGCGGTCGTGGACGGCCGCGAGATCAAGCGCGACGACGTCGAGAAGGCCTACCGCCGCGCCATGCAGGCCCAGGCCCCGCCGTCGGAAGAAGAGGCGCTCAACGCCAAGCTGAACCTGCTGAACGAGATGATCGTGCAGGACATCCTCATCGCCAAGGCCGGCGCGCTCAAGATCGAAGTGCCCGAGACCGAGCTGAACAGTGCCTACGAGGCCGGCAAGAAGGACGTCCCGCCGGCCCAGTTCACCCAGGAACTGGCGCGCCGGCAGATCACCGAAGCCGACATGAAGGAAGGCCTGCGGCGCGAGCTGCTGGTGCAGAAGCTGCTCGACAAGGAAGTCACCGCCAAGGCGACGGTGACCGATCAGGAAATCGCGGACTTCTACAACGCCAACAAGGCGCAGTTCAACTTCCCCGAAGAGGCGTATCACCTGGCGCAGATCGTCGTCACGCCGGTGCGCGATCAGGAAGTGAACAACCGCAGCGGCGACGATGCGACCACGCCCGAGCAGGCCATCCAGAAGGCCAACATGCTGATGGAGCGCCTCAAGGGCGGCGCGCAGTTCGCCGACCTGGCGCGCGATTTCTCGGAAGACTCGCAGTCGGCGCCGCGGGGCGGCGACCTCGGCTTCATCCCGGTGTCGGCGCTGAGCCAGGCGCCGCCGCCGCTGCGTGACTCGGTGCTGAAGGCGTCGCCGGGCACGGTGAGCGCGGTGAGCATCAACGGCGCGCACTCGATCGTGCTGCTGGTCGCCAAGGAAGCCGCCGGCCAGCGCGACCTGACGGCGCCGAACGTGCGCGACGGCATCAGCAACACCCTCAAGGGCCGCAAGGAAGCGCTGATCCGCACCGCCTACCTCACCACGGCGCGCAGCGACGCGACGGTGGTGAACGTCATCGCGAAGAAGGTGCTCGAGTCGCCCGGCCAGCTGCCGACGGTGCTGCCGAAGGCGCCCGGCACCCCCTAGCCCTTCCTCCCCGGTCGTGTGCGTGGCCCGTTACACTATCGGGCCATGCACCTTCGACACGCCCTGTTCCTCGCGCTCGCGGTCACCCTGGTGGCCGCGCCGGCGCTCGCGCAGACGCAAGACGAGCCGTTCTGGCCCGGCGCGCAGTACGACCCGGCCATCCCCACGCTGCAGCAGGTCGTCGGCCACGCGCCCGGCGCCGAGATCACGACCCCCGAGCAGGTCGCGGTCTATCTGCGCGCGCTCGTTCAGGCCGCCCCGGAGCGCACCAGACTGGTCGAATACGCGCGCACGTGGGAGGGCCGTCCGCTGTGGCTGCTGGTGGTGGGCAGCGCCGAGCGCATCGCCCGGCTCGACCAGATCAAGGCCGACATCAAGCGGATGGCCGACCCGCGCGGACTTCCCGGAGCCGAAGCCGACCGGCTGACGGCGACCCTGCCGGTGGTCGTGTGGCTCGTGCACGGGGTGCACGGCAACGAGATCAGCTCCGCCGATGCGGCGCTGCTCGAGGCTTACCACCTGCTCGCTGCCCGCGGCGATGCCGGTGTGGATCTGGTGCGGCGCGACGCGCTGGTGCTCATCGACCCGATGCAGAATCCCGACGGCCGCGCCCGCTTCATCTTCCAGAATCTGCAGGGACGCGCCGCCTCGCCCGATGCCGTTCCCTACAACGCCGAACACGATGAGCCGTGGCCCGGCGGGCGCTCCAACCACTACCTGTTCGACATGAACCGCGACTGGTTCGCGCAGACGCAGCCCGAGACCCGCGGCCGCATCAAGATCGCGCTCGAGTACTTCCCGCAGGTGAACGTGGACCTGCACGAGCAGGGCGGCAACAACAGCTACTACTTCGCGCCGCCGGCCGATCCCCTCAACCCCCACTACACGAAGGCGCAGCTGGCCGGCTTCGATCTGTTCGGCCGCGCCAATGGCGCGCGTTTCGACGAGCGCGGCTGGGCCTATTACATCCGCGAGGTCTACGACGGCTTCTACCCCGGATACGGCGACAGCTGGCCGATGATGCATGGCTCGATCGGCATGACCTACGAGCAGGCGTCGGCGCGGGCGCTGTCGTTTGCGCGCACCGACGACACGGTGATGACCTACCGCGACGGCGTGATGCACCACTTCAACGCCGCCATCACCACCGCCATCACCGCGGCCCGCAACCGCGAGCGCCTGGTGCGCGACTTCCTCGACTTCCGCCGCAGCGCGGTGGCCGAAGGCGAGAAGGGGGCCGTGCGCGACTACGTGCTGGTGCCTGGACACGATCCGTCGCGGGCGGCGGCGCTGGCGAAGAACCTGGCGACGCAGGGCATCGAGGTGCGGCGCGCCGACGGGGCCATCACCGTCGGCACGCGCAAGGTGCCGGCCGGCGCGTATCTCGTCTCGAACGCGCAGCCGGCCGCGCGGCTGGTGCGCAATCTGCTCGACCTCGACACCAAACAGGACGCGCCGTTCATCGCCCGCCAGGAAGAGCGGCGCAAGCGCCGGCAGCCGGATCAGATCTACGACATCACCGCCTGGAGCCTGCCGCTCCTGTACGACGTCGAGGTGGTGACGAGCGCGGCCGCGATCGGCGGCCCGTCCACGCTGGTGCCGGCGGCCTACGATGCGGCGCCCCCGGCCCGCACCGTGGCGGCCGGCAAGGTGGGGTATCTCGTGCCATGGGGCGTGGCCGGCGCCGCCCTCACCACCGAGGCCGTCGCCTCGGGGCTGCGCGTGCACAGCGTCGGCGGCGCGTTCACCCTCGGCGGGCGCGCCTATCCGCTCGGCACTGCCTTCGTCCGCACGGCCAACAACCCCGCCGACCTGCAGGCGCGCCTGGCGGCGCTGGCCACGAAACATGGCGCCGAGGTCGTGCCCATCGACTCGACCTATGTGGACTCAGGCACCTCGCTCGGCAGCAACGACGTCGGGTTCGTGAAGGCGCCGCGGGTGCTGCTGGCGTGGGACCTGCCCACGTCGAGCCTGTCGGCCGGCTGGACGCGCTACGTGCTCGAGCGCCGTTACGGCCAGAAGACGACCACCGTGCGCACCGCGTCGCTCACCCGCGTGAACTTCGCCGACTACGACGTCGTGGTGCTGCCGTCTGGCAACTACGCCGACCAGATCGGGAGCGCGGTGCTGGGCCGGCTCAAGGACTGGATCCGGCAGGGTGGCACCCTCGTGACGTTGGCCGAGGCCACCCGCTGGGCGGCGACGAGCGCGGCCGGCCTGCTCGACACCAACGCCCTGCTCAAGGACGGCAAACCCGATGTGCCGCCGCCGAGTCCTGCTGCCGCCACCGGCGCGTCCTCCACCCCCGATTTCGACAAGGCCATTCAACCAGACCGTGAACGCCCCGACGCGCAGCCAGGCGCGCTGCTCAGAGCGACCGTGGACACTGACCACTGGCTGAGCGCCGGGCAGGACGCCGAGACCCAGGTGGTCATCGAAGGGGCGCGCGTCTTCGCACCGCTCAAGCTGAACGCCGGCCGGAACGTCGTCTATTACCACCCGAAAGAGACGCTCGTCGCGTCCGGCCTCATCTGGCCCGAGGGGCAGGAGCTGCTGGTGCGCAAGGCCTACCTGATGCACCAGCCGATGGGGCAGGGGCACGTCATCGGCTTTGCCGAAGACGCCAACTACCGCGCCTACACCGAAGCCACGATGTTGCTCTTCATGAACGCGGTGCTGCTGGGCCCGGCCTACTAGTCAGCGCGCGGTCGCACTCGGTACAGCACGTCGCCGTCGCTCTCGGCGACGCGCTCGAAGTCGGCGCTGGCGTTGGCCGCGGCGATGAAGGCCGCGGCGCGGGCTGCTTCGTAGCGGGGCGCACGGCATAGAGGCGAAGCTCCTGGAGGCGGCCACCGGACCGGCAAGCGTCGTCAGCGGCGCCGCGGCGAGGCCCAGCGCGATCATCGGATCGGACGCGCCGAGCGCGCCGGGCTCAGGAGCGAACACCGGCGCGTCGAGCGGCGATTCGCCGCTGAGCGGCCAGTGCGCGTGCCAGGCCAGCAGCCACGTGATGAGCCGCGCGTCGCCGCGGTCGGGCGTGCGATCGAGCGTGGTCAGGCGCACGAACGGCGCACAGAAGAGCAGGCTGAGGGCGACGTAGGCGGCCAGCCAGCCGGCGACGACCCGCCTGCCGGGTGTCGAGGTCTCGGCCGCACGTTCCACGGGCGCCCATGTTACCGCCGCCGGACGCGGAGCCGGGTGTAAAGTAAGGCCCGCCGCGCCGCTGCGCGGCGGGGAGACTGCTCATGAAACTCGGCCTGTCGCTCGCCGCCTGCTCGCTGCTGGCTGGCACCTCGTTCGTTGCCCTGTCGCAGGGTCCGGCTGCACCGGTGGCGCTCCACGCGGCCGGACAAGCCGCCGCGACCTCCGTCTACTATCCGCCCCCGGGGGCCTGGGCGAAGAAGTCCGCCAGCGAACTCGGCATCGATCAGGCCGCGCTCGATGCCGCCGTCCAGTTCGCGCAAACGCGCGAGTCCACACGCGCGATGGACTTCTCCGATCAGGAGCGCATCTTCGGCTCGCTGCTCGGCTCGGTGCCGAACATCCGCGCGAAGACCAATGGCCTGGTCATCTACAAGGGCTACGTGGTGGCGGAGTTCGGCGACACGACCTGGGCCGATCCCACCTACTCCGTGGCCAAGAGCATGCTGGCCACCGTGGCCGGCCTGGCCGTGCGCGACGGCAAGATCACGAACCTCGACGAGCCCGTCGGCCGCATCGTGAAGGACGGCGGCTACGACTCGCCGCGCAACTCGCTGGTGACCTGGAAGATGCACCTGCAGCAGGAAACCGAGTGGGAAGGCGAGATGTTCGGCAAGAAGGACGACTTCGTGGGCACCAAGGCGTTTGGCGAGGGCGAGCGGAAGCCGCGCGAGCTGAAACGCCCGGGCACCTTCTACGAATACAACGACGTGCGCATCAACCGTCTCGGCCTGTCGCTGCTGCGCACCTTCAAGCAGTCGGTCCCCGAGGTCTTCCGGCGCGAGGTGATGGACGTCATCGGCGCCTCGAACACCTGGCGCTGGATTCCGTACCACAACAGCTACGCCGAGGTGGACGGCAAGCAGATCGCGTCGGTGAGCGGCGGCACCCGCTGGGGCGGCGGCGTGTGGATCAACGCCCAGGACATGGCCCGCTTCGGCTACCTGTGGCTGCGCGGCGGCAAGTGGGGCGACAAGCAGCTGCTGCCGCCGGCGTACGTGAAGGCGGCCGTCTCGCCCAGTCAGCACGGGCCCGACTACGGCTACCTGTGGTGGCTGAACACCCAGGGCAAGAATTATCCGGGCCTGCCGACGACGGCTTACGGGGCCAGGGGCGCCGGCAGCAACACCATCACGATCCTGCCGGAACAGGATCTGGTGGTCGTGTGGCGCTGGCACGCCGGCAACGAGGCGGAGTTCGTGAAGCGCGTCGTGGCCGCGATCAAGCCGACGTCGATGATGCGCTGAGGGGCGAGGCGGGAGGTGAAGTGACGACGGGGCGGGGAGCCCCGTCGGGCGGGCTGGCTAAGCGGCGGTCCAGACGACTTTGGTGCTGGGGGCACTCACCGTGGCGCGGGCCGAGACGTGCTTTGAGGTAGGCATGCTCGAGTCTCCAGGTTGTGGCGTAGAGTCGTTCGCCTTCCCATGAGCAATCGGCATGCCGAGCCAAAGGTTCATGCCTCGGCGGCGTGTTTCGCTGCCGTTTTCCCTCGATTTCACGTCTCGGCACGCCAGGCGCGTGCCTCCGCTGTCAGAAATTACACGGGCCCGTGGCATCGATTGCTACACCGATGCCGACGGGCCCGAGGTCGTTCAGCCGTGCTGACCGCGGGTCAGCAGGACAGGCACTTGTGGTTGTTCTTCGCGCCGAGGCCTTCGAGGTAGGCGATGACCTCCGGCCACGGCTGCACACGCTGCACCGGGCCATTGGCCATGTCGATGGTGGTCTGGCCCTCGCGGTTCACCGCGAGCGGGTCGGTGCCCTTCGAGACCAGGTATTTGATCATCTCGAGGTCACCGCGCGAAGCCGCGTGGTGGATGGCGTTGTTGCCCTCGTGGTCGCGGCCGTTCGGGTCGGCGCCCGCCACTTCGATGAGGTACTTCACGCCGGCCAGCATGCCGCCGGGGGCGAAGCGATGCGAGTTGCCGGCGAAGCCTTCGCCGTAGCCCACGCCCGCTGAGGCCAGCAGCGCCGGCACGCCCGGCCCGGCCACCGGCACCGGCGGCACGCCCGACACATCGACGATCACACGACGGCCGGCATCGCCGAACTCGCCGCGCTCGGGCGGCTTCACTGTCGGGATGTGCGGGTCGGCGCCGTAGGACGTCAGCAGCTTCATCGCGTCGACGTCGGCGGCGTAGGCGGCGCGCCAGAAGGCCGTGGAGCCGGTTTCCTCGATGCCCGACAGGTCGAAGTTGTGGCTGGTGTACCAGACCTTCTTGTTGACGCGGGCGTTCGGATCGGCGCCCTTGTCGAGGAGCGCCTTCATGAACGCGAGGTAGCTGGTGTTCTGATTGAGGTGGGCGCGCGGCTGCGGATAGCCGGCGCGCGGCGCCCACATCAGGTTGATGGTGGCATAGAGCGGCGTGACGCCGTTCTCGGCGGCGATGTTCGGGTCGGCGCCCTTGTCGAGCAGCATCTTCGCGAGGTCGAAGTGGCCGTTGACGGTGGCGGTCAGCATCGCCGAGACGTGATCGCCCTTCTTGGTCTGGTTCACGTCCACACCGGCATCGAGCAGGGCGGTGGCGACCTCGATGTAGCCCTGGCGCGCGGCAAAGAGCAGCGGCGTCATGCCGCCCTGCGTGTGCACCTGCTCGTTGATGAGGTAACCGCGGTCGAGGCCCGGCGTGCGGGGACGCCCGGCCGGCCGCGCCGGAGTGCGTGCCGCGGCGCCGTTCAGCGTCTCCACCTTGGCCGCCAGCAGCCGGCCGTCGGGATTCTCGCCGTTGGCGCTGAGCGCCATCAGGTCAATCATCTTCGTCGCCGCGTTCTTGTTGGCGCCCTTCGCCAGCAGCAGCTTCACCGCGTCGACGCGGCCGGCGGCGGCGGCGAAGATGAGCGGCGTGTGCTCGCGGTCGCGCTCCTTCGCCTCGATCTCGGCGCCGGCGTCGATGAGCGCGGTGAGCGACGCGACGTCGCCGGCGGCGGCGGCGAACATCAGCGGCGTGGCGCCGGTGCCGGTGACGGCATTGGCGTCAGCGCCCGCCTTCACGAGCGCCGCCACGATCGGCCCGCTGCCACGTTCCGCCGCCAGGTGCAGCGGCGTGATGGCGCCAAAGCGCGTCGTCGCGCGGACGTTGGCGCCGGCGACGATGAGCGTCGTCGCCAGTTCCTCGTGACCCTGGCGGGCAGCCCAGTGCAGCCCGGTCACGCCGTCGCCGAGCGCCGCGTTGACGTCGGCGCCGCCCTTGAGCAGCGACTTCACCGTCGCCACGTCGCCGGTCATCGCCGCTTCGGGCACGGTGCCCGCCGCGGCGCCGAGCGCCACCGTGAAGGCCAGGGCGCCCAGGGCGCCGGCCAGCATTCCCGCAGTCAGTCGTCGCATCTGCATGTCCTCACGAAGCTTTACCGCTTGCCCCGGAACCCGTTCATTCGTTCCGCTTCGTTCGGGGCTGTATCGTCTGGCCCCGCTGCGCGGGGCGGGCGCCGGCGTCGCCGGCGCCTAGAGGGCCACCGTGGTCGGCTGGACCGCGTTCAGGTCGAGGTTGCCCGTGCTGTCACCGAAGCTCTTGTCGTCGCCGCCCATCTTGTGCAGGGCGTCGAGGTAGGCGTTGGCCATCGGCGTGCCGTCGGCCGTCTTGATGTGCAGGCCGCCCTTGAGTGCGCCGCCGGCGTGGCCGGCCAGCACCAGCGGGCAGCGCTTGTGGTTGTGCACGTTCGGGTCGCCCATCGGCGAGCCGTAGATGATGAGCGTGTTGTCGAGCACCGTGCCGTCGCCTTCGGGCATCCGCTTCAGGCGCTCGATGAAATGCGGCAGCAGGCTCACGTGGTACTTGTTGATCTTGTTGAAGTCGCGGATGCGGTCTTCGCGGGCAGTTGTGGTGGCTGGCGTTGTGGAAGCCGGTGGTGACGCCGGTGGTCGGGAAGACGCGGCCCGAGACGTCGCGGCTCATCTTGAAGGCGAACACGCGCGTGATGTCGTTGCCGAAGGCCAGCGCCTGCAGATCGAACATCAGCTTGACGTGCTCTTCGTAGGAGTCGGGCACGCCGATCGGCGCGCCGGGCAGCTCGCGCTCCTGGCCGCTCGAGTTGAACTCCTCGACCTTCTGGATGCGCCGTTCGATTTCGCGGACGTCCTCGAGGTAGTCGTCGAGGCGGGCCTTGTCGGTGCCGCCGACCTGCGCCTTGAGACGGCTCACCGACTCGACCAGGCCGTCGAGGATGCTCTTGTCTTCGCGCCGGCGCTGCGCCCGCTCTTCTTTGGTGGCGCCGACGCCGAAGAGCTGATCGAACACCGTGCGCGGGTCGCGAATCATCGGCAGCGGCGTGTGTTCGTCGGCCCAGCTGATCGAGTCGGTGTAGACGCAGGAGTAGTTGTATTCGCAGCCGCCCGACTGATCCACCGGTTCGATGCAGAGCTGCATCGACGGGATCGGCGTCTCGTTGCCGACGCGCCGGGCGTACAGCTGGTCGAGCGAGATGCCGGCGCGGACGTCCGAACCCATCGTCTGCTTCGGATGCGCCTGGGTGAGGAACACCGCGCTGGCGCGGAAGTGGTCGCCGCCGATTTCCGGCGTCGTGAACGCTTCGGCCTGGCGCAGGTCGGTGTTGCTCACGATGGTGATGTGCTGACGCACCGACTCGAGCGGCGCCAGGGCGCTCGGCGTCAAGTCGAAGTCGCGGCCGGTCGCGGCCGGCGACCACATGTTCATCTTCATGCCGTAGGCGGTGCTGCCGGCGGCGCCGTGCACCATCTCGATGGCGGCGAGGCGGACCTTGCCGGTCGGCGACGACGGTCTTCGCCTGGGCGGTGGCGGCCGGCACCATGGCTTCGAGCAGCGGCAGCGCGGCGGTGACGCCGATGCCCTTCAGCACGGTGCGACGTGACAGGTGGCGCTTGGTAATCAGCATGACGTCTCCTACGGCTCCTACTGGCGGGCGGGGGCGGCGACCTCGGTGGTCGCAGCCGTCGGGGTCGGCTTCATCATCCGGAACGCCTGGCTCTTGACCATGCCCTGGACGAACGACGAAATCCGGTAGTCGTGTTTCGCGGCGTCGCGGGCGATGGCGCGCACGGTGGGCATGTCGAACGACTCGACGCGGCGGCCGAGCGCGTAGGTCATCATGCTCTCGGTGAAGCTGGTGAGCAGCGCGTCCTTCTTGCCGAGGAGCGCCAGCCGCAGGCCGTCGGCGCCCTGCATCTTCGTGCCGTCGTACATCTCGCCGCTGGCGTCGACCGGCACGCCGGTGTCCTTGATGCGGTACTGGCCGGTGACGTCGAAGTGCTCGAGCGCGAGGCCGAGCGGGTCGATCACGCGGTGGCACGACATGCAGGCCGGGTTCGACCGATGCTGTTCCATGCGTTCACGCACCGACAGCTGCTTGCCGCCCTGGGCGGCCGCGGTCTCGTCGAGCGTCGGCACGTTGGGCGGCGGCGGCGGCGGCGGCGAGCCCAGCATCACCTGCATGATCCACTTGCCGCGCTGCACCGGCGAGGTGCGGTCGGCGACCGACGTCATCATCAGCACGCTGCCGTGGGTGAGCACGCCGCGCCGCGCCGGCGGCAGGGCCACGCGGCGGAAGGTCGAGCCGGTGACGTTCTGGATGCCGTAGTGGCGCGCCAGCCGCTCGTCCACGTAGGTGTAGTCGGCGTTCAGCAGGTCGAGCACGCTGCGATCTTCGCGCACCAGGCTGGCGAAGAAGAGCTCGGTCTCCTTGCGCATCGCGTCGGTGAGCGACTGATCCCACTGCGGGAAGAGGATGCCGTCGGGCCGCACCTTGTCGACGTCCTGCAGGCGCAGCCACTGCGAGCCGAAGCGCGTCGCCAGCGCCTCGGCACGCGGATCCGCCAGCATGCGCGTGACCTGCTTGTCGAGCCCGGCGGTGGTGCGCAGCGCGCCGGCCGAAGCGACTTTCAGCAGCTCGCCGTCGGGCACGGTGCCCCAGATGAAAAACGACAGGCGCGAGGCCAGCTCGAGATCGCCGACCCGGTAGGCGGCGTTGGCCGTCGCGGTGGCCGGCGTGTTCTCGACGCGGAAGAGGAAGCGCGGGTTGGCGAGGATGCCCTGGAGGGCCATCCGCAGGCCGCTCTCGAAGTCGCCGCCGGTGCGGCCCTGGTCGTAGAACTTCATCAGGTCGGCCATGTCGGCGCTGCTGACCGGGCCGCGGAACGCCTGGGTGGCGAGGCGGCGCACCGTGTCGGTGGCGCACGGGCGTTCTTCGTCGGCGGCCGTCGGCCGGCACTGGAACACGCGCTGGCGGCTGGGCGTGTTGGAGATGCCGGTGGTCTTCATCGGCCCGGCGATCACCAGGTCCTGGATGTGCGGGGCGGACGTGATGCCGAAGCCGGTGCCGATCCGCATGTCGACCAGGGTGTGGTCGATCGGCATCATCAGGTCGTCGATCGGGCCGACCGAGCGCGGCACGAACGCCGCGGCGATCTTCTGCGGGCCGGCCTTGATGTGGATGGCCGGAGTGTCGATGACGAAGCCCTTCTCGCCGGCGTCGCTCATGCTGGCGAGCACTTCGAGCACCGCCACGCGGTCGCCGTTCACCGAAATTTCCAGCAGCTCGTTGCTGCCGGCCATGGCGATGCCGGTGTTGCCGAAGAGCTCGCCGCTGATGGTGCGCTGCAGCATCGCCTTGAAGACGTAGTCGCCGTCGGCGGGGAAGTTGTGGGTGACGGCGAGGCCGCCGCGCGAGCCGAACGGCGTGCCTTCGACGTAGCGCATCTGCGACTCGGTCTGCAGCACGCGGTAGGTGGCGGAGGTGGCCGAGGCCGCTCTTGTCGCCGAGCGCCAGCCGGCTCACCTGGGAGGCGGCGCGCAGGTAGCCATCGAGCAGCGCCGGCGAGAAGGCCTGCGCTTCGGCGATGTTGTCGAAGCCGTGGGCCTGCGTGTCGGCGGGCAGGTACGGGGTGACGTCGATCTCGAGGTCGAGCAGGTCGCGCACGGCGGCCGTGTATTCGGCGCGCGTGAGGCGCTGGAACGGCCGCCAGCCCGGGATTCGGGTTGCTGGCCGCGAATTCGTCCATGCGGGTCTCGAGCGCGGCGGTGAGCGAGGCGATGGCGCCGTCTTCCGGCTTCTTCGCGCCGGGCGGCGGCATCATGCCGGCGCGCAGCTTGCGGATCATCTTCTCGACGACCTCGGGCTGCTGCTGCGCCTTCATCGCGTCCCAGTTGGCGAGCGAGAGGCCGCCGGCCTTGCCGCGTTCGCTGTGGCAGGTCGCGCAGTAGGTGGTGACGAGGCGCGTCTGTTCGGCGGCCACCATCGTGCTGACCGGCGCTGCCAGCGCGCGGCGCCGTGGACGCGGCGCGTGGGGTCGCCGTGCGCGGCGCGGCGGCCCGGGGCGCCGGCGCGCTCTGTGCGGCGGCCGGCGCCGGCGCCTGCGAGGCGCGCGCGGCCAGTCCCAACGAGAGCAGCGCCAGACAACCTGACGCCAGGAACAGCTGTTTCATTGCCACCCTCGCTCGGCCCGGCGGAACCGGACGTCTGCATGCGGCCAGGACATCCCGGGCCGCTTGGTCCGTGCATTATGCCGTACGAGGGACACCGCTGACGGATACGAATTCACCGTATTTTCCCGGTTGTCTTGCGATGTCACCGCGGCGTGCCTGGCGACCGCCATTCGCCGTGCCGCATGGCTTCCCACCGGGCGTAGAATGCCTCCGGCCGAGCGTGGTCGGTCCCTGGAGGCTTCGAACACGATGACAGTACCTACGCATGCTCTGCGCCTGGGTGGTCCTGGCGGCGTCGCTCGCTCCCGTCGCCGCTCACGGCCAGACGACGACCGGCACGATCCTGGGCGAGGTCAAGGACGCCACCGGCGGATCGATGCCCGGCGTGACGGTGACGGCCGTCAACCAGGCCAATGGCCTGACCCGGGAAGCCGTGACCGACGAGCTGGGCAATTACCGGTTCTCGGCCATGCCGGCCGGCCTGTACACCGTCAAGGCCAGCCTGGCGGGCTTCAAGGAAGCGACGCGCACCGATCTGCGGCTGGCGATCAACTCCCAGGTCGCCGCGCCGTTCACCCTCGAAGTCGGCGGCCTCGAAGAGACCATCACGGTGACCGAACAGGCGCCGCTCGTCAACACGACCGAAAACGTCGTGCGCACCCTGGTCGACACCCAGCAGATCGCCAGCCTGCCGCTCAAGTCGCGCGACTTCCTCGACCTGACCTTGCTCGCCCCGGGCGTGGTCGCCGACCAGGGCTCGGCCTCGGGCGGCCAGACCGACTCGATTTCGTTCGGCGGCATGAGCGAGAACTACAAATCGATCTGGCTCGAAGGCGTCGATTTCAACGACGAAGTCACCGGCGGCGGCAGCTCGCTGTCGTCGGCCACCCGCATCGCGCTGGCGCAGGAAGCCATCCAGGAATTCCAGGTGATGGCCAACTCCTACTCGTCGGAGTTCGGTCGCTCGGCGTCGGGGGCCATCAACATCCTCACCAAGTCGGGCGGCAACCAGGTGCGCGGCTCCGGCTTCTACTTCCGTCGTGACGATGCCTACGACAAGCCCAACTACTTCGCCGTCAGCGTGCCGGAGTTCAAGATCGAACAGTACGGCGCCACGGTCGGCGGGCCGATCCGGCAGAACCGGCTGTTCTATTTCGGGTCGTGGGAGCGCCGCGCCAACAACCGCTCGGTGCAGGTGAACATCCCGGTCTCGATTCGCGATTTCGTCGCCAGCCTCGGCTACGACACCACGACCGACGTGCCGGTGACCACCGACGAGCACAACGTGTTCGGCAAGGTGACGTTCCTGGCCTCGCAGAAGCACACCCTCAACACCACCTACATGTACGACCACCGCGACCTGACCAACCAGCAGGTCGGCGGCAACAGCGCCGGCGATCATGGCTACGACGACCAGCGCCGGGCGTGGTTCTTCGTCGGCAACCTGACCTCGGTGCTGCGGTCGAACATCGTCAACGAACTGCGCCTCAGCGCCTCGCATCAGGCCCTCGACCGGGTGCTGCCGGCCGGCTCGACGTCCAAGCCGGAGATCCGCTTCCCGACCGTGCAGTTCGGCCGCGCCAGCAACGTGCCGCAGGCGCGCTCGCAGGACAACTACATCCTCACCAACGCCACCAGCATCAACTTCGTGGCCAAGGGCACGCACGACCTGAAGTTCGGCTTCGAGATCAACAAGGTGCCCACGACCAGCACCATCAACCAGTCGTTCAACGGCCTGTTCGAGTTCCTGCAGGACCGCCCGGTCGTGGCCGGCGACCCCACCTCGCTGCCGTTCCGCTACACGCAGGGCGTCGAGCTGCGCGGAGAGCTGGCGGCGCTGACGCGTGACGTCGACATCTACTCCGCGTTCATCAACAACCAGTGGCAGCCGCGGAGCAATCTCACCCTCAACATCGGCGTGCGCTACGACTGGCAGTTCTGGAAGGGCGACCTCAACGGTCAGGACGTGCCTGGCGACGTGGCGGTGGAGCAGTTCTGGGCCCGCCAGATCACCGGCGACCTGCGCGGCCAGAACTTCAAGGCCGCGCCCAACGACTTCAACAACATCGCGCCGCGCCTGGGCGTCACCTGGGATCCGATGGGCACCGGGCGCACGGTCGTCCGCGGCGGCTACGGCATCTACTACGACCAGATCAACACCACCACGATGCGCGGCGTCGTGGCCGGGTATCCCGGCTTCATCACCACCCAGTTTGCCAACGACTCGCGGTCGGGCGCCCTGATTCCGAACGACTTCTTCCCGAACGTGCCGACGCGCACGTTCCCGGAGTCGGTGGGTGCGGCGTTCCGCATCGCCAGCCCGGATGCGGAAGCGCCGTATGCGCATCAGATGACGGCCGGCGCGACGCGTCAGCTCGGCACCAACTACGCCGCCTCGTTCGACTACGTCTACATGCGCGGCGAACACTTCCCGCTGACACGCAACGTCAACGCGCGGCGCGCCGACAATTCCTTCCCGATTCTCGCCTCCGGCGCGCGCCTGCTGCTCTACGACGACGCGTCGCCGATTCGCATCCACCAGGCGCAGTTCCGACTGCAGAAGCGCTTCGCCAACCGGCTCGGCTTCCTGCTCGGCTACACCCTCGGCAGCGCCAAGTCGATCGCCGACAACGGCACGCCGTCGAATCACTACGACCTGATGGCCGACTGGGGCGCCACCGCCAACGACGTGCGCCACCGCTTCGTGTCGAACGTGATCTACCAGCTGCCGTGGGGCTTCCAGGTGGGCACCATCGTCACCGCCAACTCGGCGCCGCCGTACAACGTCACGCTCGGCACCGACGCCAATCGCGACGGCGACAACAACGACCGTCCGGCCGGCGTCGAGTACAACGCGGCCCGCGGCGACGCCTTCTTCCAGGCCGACATCCGCACCTCGAAGCGCTTTACCTTCGGCCGCGTCTCGGGCGAGATCCTGTGGGAGATGTTCAACGTGTTCAACACGGTGAACCTCAACAACTTCAACGGCAACCAGTCGTCGGCCGCCGGCCAGACGGCCACCGGACGGCCGACCGGATTCGGGCAGGCGCGCCAGGCGTTCGACCCGTTCCAGGCACAGCTGGGGTTCAAACTGACGTTCTGACCCGCGGGCGGGTCAGAACGTCGCGGCTAGCGGCTAGCGGCTGGCGCTCGTCGGCCTTCGGCCGCCCGCTTCAATTCGGGTTGGCCTGCGGTCGGCGGACCCGGCCAGTTGCCTGTACGGACGGCTCCGCGAGGGAATCTTTGGCAGCTTGCCGCTAACCATAACGGACGCGACCCGGGCGAATCCCTCGCCCGCCGTCCGTCGAAGGGAGGCGGCTGTGACTGGTGCCTTGCGAATCGCTGTTGGCTCCGCGATAATCCCGCCGTTGGCGGCTTCGCCGCCGCCCATGGCCCGTCGTCCTCGCCCCCTCGGCGACACCGATCCACCCCCCCAGGATGCGGTTGCACCCAGTGTCTCGCTACGAGACGCGGCTGAGGCCTGCCGGCAGTTGCTGGCCGACCAGCATGGGGTCGTGGTGGACGCCGTGCGCTTTGTCTCATCGCGTCATCACCTGTCGCGGGACATGGCCGACGAGCTGCGCGGCCGCGTCATGCTGCACCTGGCGTCCAACGACTACGCGGTGCTGCGGAACTGGCGGCGCGAGTGCAGCCTCCACACCTACCTGGTCACCGTCATCACGCGCGTCTTCTTCGACTACCGCAATCATGAGTGGGGCAAGGCCAAGCCGCCCGCGCTCGCCAAACGGCTGGGAAACGTGGCGCTGATGCTGTGGCGCCTGACGCACCGCAAGCGCCTGACCTTCGACGAGGCCGTTCAGACCTTGCACGCCGATCACGGCGTCACCGAGACGCGTGACGAGTTGTGGGCGATGTTCTCGAAGTTGCCCGCGGCGTCCGGCCGCTACTTTGTCGACGTGAGCGAACTCGCGCAGGCGGAGCAGCCCGGGGCCGAGGCCGACACGCTCGTGCATGCAGCCGAACGCCAGCAGCTTGCCGGTAAGGTCGAGAGCGCCCTGGCGCAGGCTCTCTCGGGTCTGGCGGCCGAAGACCGGTTGATCCTGAAGCTGTTTTTCACCGATGGACTGACCCGGGCCCAGATCGCGCGCCTGCTCCAGCTCGACCAGCAGCGGCTCTACCCCCGGTTTCTCCAACTGATGAGCCGGCTGCAGGCGGCGCTGGCCGCGCAGGACGTGACCTCCAACGACGTCCGCGATCTCGTCGGCGCCCCGAATCTGGCGCCGGGGGCCCCGGTCCTCGAGGCCTCATGCAAAAAGGACCGTCCAGGCCCGTCCCTAGCAATGGACCGCGCGCCTGCCCCGACGAGTCGGCCGCGTTTGAGGGAATCTTGACCCATACCGAGAGTCACACCGGGACACGCGCGCAGGCCGTGGCCGCATGTCCGTCGGATCTCGACTTGGCGCAGTTCGTCGAGGGCACCCTCACGCCGCCAGCTCGAACCAGGATGCTGGCGCACCTGGACGAGTGCGACGACTGCCGGGAGGTCGCAGCCACGGTGCTGGCGGCGTCGCCGGAGGTCGCCGCCCTCGCGGACGAAGACTCGCCACGCGGCCCCCGGGCCTGGTGGCTGCGCCGGCCCGCGGTGTGGGCGAGCGGCGTCGCCATGGCGGCGATGGTCGTCTTCGCACTGCGAACGGGCCCGGCTCCAGCCGAAGCCCCGCCACACACCGTCACCGCCAACGCCTGGACCGACGTGGCCGCGGCCGTGGGCCCGGCGCGTGCCGTCGAGGCACGCCTCAGCGGACTGCCCACCCACGTGCCACTGGCGTCGCCCACGCGCGCCGCCGCCCCGGAAACAGACTTCACCCTGCAGGCGCTGGCCGCTCGCCTTGACGACGCCGCAGCCACGGCCGCCGTGGACGTCCGTGGTGCCGCGCGGCACGTGGCGGGGGTGGCCAGACTGGTGGCCGGCCGCGCGCCCGAAGCCATCACACTGCTCGAGGCCGCGCTCGCCGACGCGCCGCCCGCCTCCGCCGCCCGCGCCGATGTGCTCGCGGATCTCTCTGCCGCTCATGCCGAGTTCGCCGAGCTGTCGTCCCTCGACCACTGGGCGAAGGCCCTGGGCGCCGCCGACGACGCGCTCGCGCTCGACCCGACGCATGCGGCGGCCCGCTTCAACCGCGCGCTGGCCCTGGAGCGACTCGCCCGCACCGACGACGCACGCCGCGCGTGGCAGGCGATTGCCGCCGACGGCACGGTGGCGCCCGGGTGGCGGGACGAAGCCGCCGGCCACGTCCGCGCGCTGGCGCCGTAGCCTCGCTGGTCGAGGACGCGTCATCCTTCGTGCCTGCCGATCGTCCGCCGCACCGTGACTCCGGTGCTCCGCGCCTCACGGCCGCGGGGCTCGGCGGGGCTTGTCTCCTCGCGGTGATCGTGATTGCGCTGGTTACGCGGCTCATCCCGCCGTCCCTGCCCTCAGTACCGTCCGGCCCGCGCACCGTCCTGGCCCGGCTGACGGCGATGCCCTTCGCGCCGCTTGCGCCGCCGCTGCGCGCGGTGCCCGAGGCCTCGGTCGACTGGCGCGTGCTGGCGGCGGCCGGGCAGGCGAAGGACCTGAGCGACGCCGCGCCGACCGCCCCCAACCTTCAGGCCTTCGGCGCGGCGGCCTTGCAGGCCGCCAGCCTCGACACGGCGGTGCAGGCCCTCGAAGACGCGGCCATCGCCGACCCGGGGAGTGCCGCGATCCAGTCGGACCTGGCGGCCGCCTACCTCGCGCGCAGCACGACCAAGGGCCACGCCATCGATGCGCCGCGTGCCATCGATGCCGCCGCCCGCGCCATGCGTCTCAACCCCCGGCTCGCCGCGGCGGCTTTCAACTACGCGCTGGCGCTCGAGTGCCTGGCGATCCGGCACGAAGCGACGCGCGCCTGGGACGACTACCTGCGTGATTTTGGCGCTGACGCGGGTTGGGCCGACGAAGCGCGCCGGCGGCGCGCGGCGCTGATGGTGGCCGCGCCGTTGCTGCCGCCCGCGCGCTCGGCTGACGCGGACGCGCGGCTTCGCACGTGGGCTCAGGCGGCTCTCCGGGATCCTGATGGCGCCGCCGTGCCGGATTTCGCGGCGGATGGCACGTTTCACGCGGCGATCGGGACGGAAGTGGGGGACAGCCACGGCGCGACGCGTCGAGCCCTGGCCGAGGCGGTGCGCGACCTCCTGGCCGCCGAGGCTGCCCTTCTGACGCCGAACTACACCGCGGTGAACCAGCTGGCCCACTCGGTGCTGGCCCGACCGCTCGGCGACGAGTCGCCGCTGCGTCTCTGGGCCTTGCGGCTGCGGCTGTCGGCCGGTTTCAACACCGGCACCACGATGGACCAGCGGCGGGCGGTTGAGGCGCTGGCCGAGACCGCCCGCCGCCTGGGCTTCACGGCTCTTGAAGGCGATGCGCGGCATCGGCTCGGGGCGTTCGACTACGTGGCCGGCCGCTACGAGCGCGCGCACGAACACTACGCGGCCGCGCTCGCCCTGCGGGAATCGCTTGGCAACGTGCGCACTGCCGCGGCCTCGCGGGTCGCGCTGGCCGATGCGCTGCGGATGCTCGGCCGAGAGCCCGAAGCGTGGGAACGCTATCGCACGAACCTGATGGCCGGAGGGCTCGGCGATGCGGCACTCGAGAACGCGCGCCTCACGAGTCCTGCCGCCTGGGCCCTTGGTGCCGAACGGCCCACGGTCGCCCTCGTCTTCGCGCGCGAAGCCGCACACTTCGCGCTCTCGATCAGGCAGCCGGGCATGTTGACCTACGCCCGGGTGCTCCAGGCGCGGGCGCTTCACCGTGCCGGTGACACCTCGGCGGCGACGTCGATGCTCGACAGCGCCCGAGAGGCATTCGCGTCACTCGACGACCAGGCCATCCGCAATCGTCACCTCGCGGAAATCGTGCAGACCGAAGCGGAGTTGCTGGCCACCACCGCGCCGGCGGCCGCAGTGGCCGTCATCGCCGACGCGGAGGCGCGTCTGTCGACCAATGTCGGGCAGTCGCTGCTGGCACTCGCGGTGCTCGAAGCCCGTGTGCATCGGTCGCTCGGCGACGTCGAACGGGCCCGCGCCGCGCTGCGCAAGGGCGTCGCGCTCGTCGAGACGCAGCAGGCATCGATCGGCCAGGACGAGTTCCTGCCGTCGTTCATCGATGCGAGCTGGGACGTCTTCTCGGAGTTCGTGGATCTCGAGGCCTCGACCGGGCACGACGCGCAGGCGCTCGGCTGGCTCGACCGCGGCTTCGACATCCGCCGTCGCTGGAGTCGCGACCTGACGGCCTTGCCGCTGGCCGACGCCTCCCGCCTCGGGCCACTCGTGACCTATCTCGCGCGACCGGACGCGTTGTGGGTCTGGGTCGTGCGCGACGGCGAGATCACGTCGCGCCGGGTGGCGGTGCCGCGCGAGGCGCTGGTGGGCCGGGCCGCTCGCCTGGCGCACGTGCTCGCGCTCGACGCCGCGCCAGAGGCGTTGAGCGACGCCGCGACCGCGCTGGCGCGCGACGTGTGGTGGCCTGTGGCGGGCCTGCTCCGACGTGGCGGCGAACCACCTGGACGCGTGGCCCTCGTGCTCGACCCGGTGCTGCAACGGGTGCCGTTCGCGTTACTGCCCTGGGAGGCCGGTGACGACACCCGCGTCGTCGACATGACGGCCACGGTGCTGTGCGCGTCGATCTTCGCCTGTCGGGGCGCCGATGGTCCGCTGCACCCCGGGGCGCGGGTGGCGGCCCTGCATGCCGGCCAGGGCGGTGAGGGGCTGGCGGCGCTGCCGACCGCGCGCGAGGAAGCCGAACGCGTGGGCCGGCGTTACGACGGCGCGCAGGTGGAGACGGCGACCGAGGCCGTGCTGACCCGGGCCCTGACGAGTTCCGATGTGGTGCATTTCTCGGGACATGCGGTGGCCGACGAGCGCTATCCCCGCAGGTCCACGCTGCTGCTTGCGACCGATGCCGGCGACGGCGTGCGCGTGCCGCTCGACCGCGTGCTCGGCCACGGCGTACGCGCCGAACTGGTCGTGCTCTCCGCCTGCCGCACCAGCCGGGCTGAAGCGCGTCGCGGCGAAGGCGGCATCGGCATCGCCGGCGAGTTCCTGCGCGCCGGTGTCCGGCACGTGCTGGCCACGCAGTGGGACGTGAAGGACGATGTGGCGGCCGTCGCGATGGACCTCATGCACGAAGCGCTGGCGACCGGCGCCACGCCGTGGGACGCGGTACGGCACGCCCAGCAGATCATTCGTCGTGATCCCGCGCGCCCGCCACGCGACTGGGCGGGATATGTCGCCTACACGTCCGTCCCGGGTGTGGAACAATCCCCGAACCCGAAGGCTCCAGTGCCCCCTCGCTTGGAGTTGCGATGAAGCTCGTCGTCTCGTTCTACGGAATGTGTCTGTGCGTGCTCGACAAACGGAAGGGCAATACCGCCGACAGCGCGACGGTGCTGCTGCTGAACGGCGCCGCGCCGGCGACCCGGCCCGAGAGCGGCGCGCCGCCGCGTCCGCCGCTGCCGTATCACCACCCCCTGCTGTTCGTGCCGGCTCGGAACGCCGACCTGACTCGCACGTCGTGGTCTCCCGTGCCCGCGCCGGACACGCTCGTCGACACCGAATCGCTCGTGTCGGGCAGAGCCTACGCATGGAGCCTGTCCGGCCTGGAGCTCGCGATCGGTCGTGGCCGCGGGATCTCGATGTTCGAGAACCAGCAGCCAGGGGCCGGCGGACGGCTGGCCGATCCCGAAAACCTGTCGGACAAGAACGCCTGGCTCGACTGGCGGCGCATCCCGGACCTGCGGCTCATGGCGCCGGGCGCCACGCTCAAGACGGCCTACAAGAAGATCGGCCCGCAGGTGCTCGGCATGGTGCGCGTGTCCGGTGGCGAGCTGCGGGGCGGGGCGCGCAGGAACGTGGTCGGCGGCGCCGCGCCGTGGCGGTTCTCGCCCACCTACTCGCAGGTGATTACGGATCGCTTCGAGTTCCTCTGCGATGCGCCCGACGGCACGCTCAAAGCGACCGGCTACGCTGGCGGGAAACGGCAGACACTGGCGCTCAAGGGCGGCGCCGGGGCCACCGTGCACCTGACCGTCATCCACGAAGCGAGCATCGCCGACATGGCGATGCAGCGCGCGTTGCCGCTGGCGTTGCGGCGCGGAGTGGGCGCCGGTGCGGGCGGAGCCGAGCTGCCGCACTACACCGCTTTCTACGCGGCGCTGCAGGGCAAGGGCGTCGAGACGCTGGCGGTGCCGCAGCAGGGGGCGCTGCCGAATCCAAAGGCGCGCCTGCCGGTGATCGACTCCCCCGACTGCCCGCCGGCGCTGTTCTGACCGACCGGCGCCGTGGATCTCGCTCGCTACCATCGGCGCTTCGGCGGCGAGGGCACCATCGTCACTCTCGCCGACGGCCGGGCCTTCACCGCCGCGCATTGTCTTGCCGCGGTGGACGGCCGCCCCGGCGCGGTCGTCACCTCACGTGACGGTCGCGCGTGGCGCGTGGTCAAGCGCTGGTCGCCGCGCGGTCGCGATCTCGCGTTGCTGCAGGCGATCGACGCGCGTCTGCCGCGTCGCCGCGCCTGTCAGGCGACGATAGCGGCTGGCGCCTCGCGCATGCCGACGGTGCTCGGCCCCGGCGTGGAGATCGAGTTCTACGGCCACACGGGGCGGCGATTTCAGAAACGCCGCGCGGTCGTGACGTCTGTGACCGCGACCCGAGCCGTGGCGGAGGTGCGCGGGCGGGCGGGCGTGGCCGCGGGCGACAGCGGCGGGCCGGTGCTCGAGGGTGACCAGCTCGTGGGCATCGTCGTCGCACGGACCGGGCCGGCGGTCTCGCCGATGGCCTCGGCTCAGGTGGTGCTGGCGCGGCTGGATCGCGGCGTCGAATGGCTGCCGGCATGGCCGCCCCATCCGTAAGACGCCGGGCGTCGCGGCACCTGTCCGAAATCGGCCGGTCCGGCGTTATTGCCATCATGCGTGACGTGCAGGCATCGAGCGAGGTCCTTGGCGATCCCCAGGCGTGGCTGGCACAGAACGCGGCCGGCGTGTGCCTCATCGCTCGCCGTGTGGCCGAACAGCGGGGACTGCGCCAGAACGCGTCCGCGGCGCTCGCCGCGGGCCTGCTCGCCAGACTGGTCGAGGATGACTACCGCGTGTTGCGCCAATACGGCGGCACGGCAACCATCACCACCTATCTGGCGGTCGTGACCACCCGTCTGCTGCTCGAGCAGCGCTTGGCGTCCGCCAGCCCACCGATGCCCGTGCGACTGGTGCCGGACCGATCCTGAAGGCGAAACGGTCACGTCGAAGGCGGCAGGCCATCGCGGCCCGTACACGACAACGCCGGGACGGGGAGGAACCGTCCCGGCGTGTCGTCCACCTCCGGCGCTCATGCGGCGTCGGCGTGGTCATTCATCAGCGGCGCGTCAGCGGTCGTTCTGGCGCCGCGTCACCTGGTCCCACACCGTGGCGGCGCCGCCACCCAGAAGGCCGCCAATGACCGCGCCCTTCTTGCCCTTCACGAGTCCGCCTGCCACCGCGCCCACCGCGGTCGAGCCGGCGATGATGGCGACGCTCTTCTTCACGGAGCGCTTCGGCGCCTCGACCTCGTAGCTGGTCGTCCGCGCCCGCGGGCGGTAGACCTCGGTCGGTTCGGTCAGCACCGCCGGCCGCGCGTAGGGACGGTCGTCGCGATCGACCACGCGCACGATGCCGGAAGGCGAGGTCATCACCGGCGCATACGCGACCTCCGCCACCTGACCGCGCGCGGCCACCGGTCGCGCGTCGCTCACGCACGCCACGCTCGGCGTGGCGCCGGCGCTGGTGCGGACCACCGCGCGTTGTCCGGGCTCGCATTCCACCGCCAGGTCCGGGGCCGCGAAGGCCGCAGCCGCCGGCGTAGTCGCGGCCGCATCGGTGACCGCGAGGGAAGCGGCCGGCGCGCTCGTGGCGCTGGCGCGACCGCCCAGATAGAACGCGCCAACGATGGCGCCGACGCCCAGTGCTCCTGACACCCATCCAGGTAGATTGCGCATGGTCAAGTCCTCCTGCATGCAGACACATCAAGGAGCGTGCCGACCACGAGGGCGTCGAATGGCGATGAATTCACGCCTGATTCCGCGCCTGTCCTGAGAGGAGTACCGGTGACGAGCCTATAATCGCCGCATGGCGCGCATCACGACGTGGGTCCTCACAGCGGTCGCGGCAGCGCTGCTGGGGCTGGCGCCGGCGCTACGCGCGGCCGACGATTGGCACGTCGGCGTGCGCACCGGTCTCGTGCAGCCTGGTGATGTGCTGCGCCTCGACATCCGGCCGCCGGACGGCGTGGCGAAGGTCACGGCCACCTGGAGCGAGCGTGAGGTGCCGCTCGTGCGGCAGGCGGATGGCACCTGGCGCGGTCTCTTCGGTGTCGACGTGGACATGAAGCCGGGCCCGAAGGTGCTGCAGCTGCGTGGCGATCGCCCGTCGGCTCCGCCGGTCGAAGGGACGCACGCCTTCGACATCGCGCCGAAAGCCGTGCGCACGCGCCGCATCCGCGTGAATCCGAGGTTCGTCAACCCGCCGGCGAGCGCGATGCCACGCATCAAAGAAGAGACCGCCCTGCTGAACGCGCTGTTCGCCAAGGGCGCCAGTGCCGAGCGGCTATGGACGCTCGGTGCGGTGCGTCCGGTGGAAGGCGTGGCGGTCAGCGGCTTCGGCGTGCGCAGCGTGCTCAACGGACAGCCGCGCGGGCCGCACAACGGGCTCGACCTGGCGGCCGGCACCGGAACGCCGGTGCATGCGCCGACGCCGGGCGTCGTGGCGTTCGCGCGCCCGTTCTATTTCTCGGGCAACACGGTCATCCTCGACCACGGCCACGGGCTCTTCTCGACGATGGCGCACTTGTCGGTCATCGACGTCACCGAGGGCCAGCGCGTGGCGCAGGGCGAGCTGCTCGGCAAGGTCGGGGCGACCGGGCGGGTCACCGGTCCACACCTGCATTGGGCGGTGCGTCTGCACGGCGACCGCGTCGATCCGCTGAAGCTGCTCGAGGCGCTGGCGCCGGCGCGCTGAGGCGCCGTCGCTACTTCGTCGCGCCGTCGAGGCTGGCGAGCGTCGCGCTCGACGGGCCGCGCTGCTTCTTGAGATCGGCGGCCACGCGGTCGGCCTGCCGCCAGGCGCGCAGCACGTTCAGGCCGATCACCTTCTTGATGTCGTCGTCGGAGTAGCCGCGCTTGAGCAGTTCTGCCGTGAGCGCCGGATAGGTCGAGACGTCCTCCAGCCCCTGCACCACCTCGGTGATGCCGTCGAAGTCGCCGCCCATCCCGATGTGATCGATGCCGGCGACCTTGCGGATGTGGTCGATGTGGTCGGCCACCTGCGCCACGGTGGCGCGCGGCGCGGGGTTGGCCTTGCGCCAGGCGTCCAGGGCCTTGTTCACGCCGGCCTCGTCGTTGGGCGAGGGTCTGCTGCAGGCGCGTGCGCTCGGCCGACGAGGCGCTGGTCGTGCGCGATGACGGCCGGCGAGGTGAAGCCGGGGACGAAGGTGACCATCACGACGCCGCCGTTCTTCGGCAGCTGCTGCAGGATGGCGTCGGGCACGTTACGCGGCACGTCGGCGATGGCGCGGGCGTTCGAGTGCGAGAAGATGACCGGCGCGGCCGAGACGCGCAGCGCGTCTTCCATGGTGCCGGGCGACACGTGGCTGAGATCCACGAGCATGCCGAGCCAGTTCATCTCGCGCACCATCTCCTCGCCGAACTTCGTGAGGCCGCCGTGTTGCGGCTTGATCGGCCGCGGCGTCCGCCCACGGCGTGTTGTTGTTGTGGGTGAGCGTCATGTAGCGCGCGCCCGAGGGCGTGCATCATCCGCAGCGTCGCCAGCGAGCTGTCGACCGAGTGGCCGCCCTCCATGCCGATCATCGAGGCGATGCGGCCGCGCTTGAAGACGCGCTCGACGTCGTCGGCCGACAGCGCCAGCTCGAAGGTCTCGGGCCACTGCTTGAGCATCCGGTGCACGATGTCGATCTGTTCGAGGGTCGCGGTCACGGCCTCCGGCGCCGGCATCGTCGACGGCACGTAGACCGACCAGAACTGGCCGCCGAGGCCGCCGGCCCGCAGGCGCGGGATGTCGGTCATCAGCGACGGCACGCTCTTCGTGATGTCGGCTTTCGCGAGATCGCGGCCCGGATCGAGCCCGCGCAGCGCCCACGGATAGTCGTTGTGTCCGTCGATGAGCGGCGCCTGCCCGTGCAGCGCCTTGGCGCGTGCCAGCAGGTTCTGCTGTGCCGACAGGTCGTCTGAGCTCATGAGGATGGCAGCCGCGGCGGCCGCACAGAGGAAGGTGACGGCAGAACGCATGCTCCGAATTGTAATCGGCCTGCCCCGATGGCACGATTCCTGCGCAGCTTTCGTGCCAAACGGGGCAGGGCTGATACAACCGCTACAGTTTCAGCAACGTCTCGCGCAGGACCTTCGATTGCAGCCGGCTCACCGGAAGCTGCTGACCGTTGGTGAGGGTCACTTCGTAGGTGCCGCCCGGCATCGGGCTGACCTTCTGGATGAGATCGAGGGCTGCCAGGCTACCGCGGCCCAGGCGCACGAAGCGCCGCGGGTCGAGCCGGGCCTCGAGCGCGTGCAGGCGATACGAGATGGTGTAGCGCTCCGCGGTCACCGTCGTGATCTGGAGCAGCTCGCCCTCGGCGACGATCGAGGCAATCTGGCGCACCGGCAGAATGAAGACCTCATCGCGCCGGCGGACGGGAATCCGTTCGAGGAAGGTGCGGCGCGTCGCCGTCTCGTAGGCGGCGGTGGCCGCCGTCACGGCGCGCGCGCGTTCGGCGGCAGTCGCCTTGACGCGGGCGCGGGCCCGGTCGATCGTGGCCTTGAGCCGAGGCCCCTCGACCGGCTTCAGCAGGTAGTCAACGGCGTTCAGCTCGAACGCCTGCACAGCGAATTCGTCGAAGGCGGTCACGAAGGCGATCGCCGGCATCGCCCCGGCCGACACCATGCGGGCGGCGTCGAGGCCGCCGAGCTCGGGCATCTGCAGATCGAGCAGCGCGAGGTCGGGCCGCAGCTGCTCGATGAGCGCCACCGCCTCCCGGCCGTTCGAGGCTTCCGCCACCAGCTCGACGTCGGGCAGCGTGGCGAGCAGGTTGGCGAGGAACCGGCGAGCGGGCCGTTCGTCGTCGGCGATGAGCACCTTGAGGGCGGCCACGCGGGCTATCCTGCCGCGCGCGTCGCGCGCAGGCTGGTGACGGCCTCGGCCGGCACGATGGGCACGCGGATCTCCGCGACGGTCACGCCGTCGACCGCGGTGAGTGAGAGCGCCGCGTCGGGACCGAAGTGGCCAGCCAGGCGGCGCTCGACGTTGTTCAGGCCGACCCGCGCCGACCGCGACTCCTCGTCGTCCACCAGCGGCGCCCCGGTGTTCTCGACCACGATGTGCAGCACCTGCCGCGGCGCCGCACCCTCGAGGCGGGCCCGCACCCGCACCTCGCCGCCGCGGATCGAGCGGGCGATGCCGTGCTTCACGGCGTTCTCGACCAGCGGCTGCACGATGAGGCACGGCACGGGCAGCGCGCGGAGCTGCTCGGGCACGTCCAGGTGCACGTGCAGGCGCTCCTCGAAGCGCTCGCGCTCGATGTCCAGGTAGTGTTCGACCAGTTCGAGTTCCCGCCCCAGGGTGGTCATCTCGCCGTCCGACTTGAGCACGCTGCGCAGGAGCGAGGTGAGGCGCAACAGGGTCTTCAGCGCCCGTGGCGGCGCCGACTCGATGAGATAGCCGATGGTGGTCAACGCGTTGAACAGGAAGTGCGGATTGATCTGCGCCCGCAGCGCCCGCAGCTCCGCCTCCGCCGCCAGGCGCTCGATCTCCTCTTCGCGCAGCCGCTGATCGAAGCGCTCGAGGCTCAGGCGCACGGCATCGATCCGCCGCGCCGCCAGCAGCGCCGCCTGATCGAGGAACGCGCGGTCGTCCGAGAGCAGCCGCCGCCCGCCGAGCAGCCCGCCCACGAGAAGCACGTAGCGCGGCGCCTCGGTGGTCGGCACGGGCACCGAGGTCGTCACGAGCTCGCCGGCCACCGGGGGCGTCTCCTCGACCACCCACCACGCACGCTCGGCGTTCATGGCGGTGGCAACGGCGATCGCCGCGCAGTCGAGCGTGCCGTCCACCGTGTCGCGAGCCTGGAGGGCGGCGGCGAGTCCGGTGCGCAGCTCTGCGAAGTCGTGGCGGCCGAGCAGCGCCGCATCGACGAAGCGGGCAATGCCGCGGCGCAGCGCCGGGTAGAGCCACGGCAGTGGCGACCCAGCAGGCGATGAGCAGCGCGACCGTCACCGGCCCGGCCGGCGCCGCACTCAGCGCGGCATAACACCCGATGGCGATGGCCACCACCGCCAGCAGCGTGAGCGCCCGCTTGAGGAAGAGGTCGGCCAGAGCGAAGCGATACTCCTGATAGAGGATGGCAAACGCCAGCGGCAGCACCGCCTGGTGCCCCACGATCTCCGCCAGCCAGCCGCCGGTGTCGTTGTGGAAGTGGCCCAGATGGTTCGCCGACACCGCAAAGAGGGAGAGGGCCAGCATCCAGAGCGCCCGCCGGCCGTTGGTCTGGCTGCGGGTGAGCAGCCCGAGCGGGATGATGATGGCGCCGAAGGCCACCGTGAGAATGGTGAAAGCCAGCGCCGAGGGACGCTGGTTGCCGAGTGCGAGGGTCCGCAACTGCAGCACCGTGGCCGCGAGGCTGCAGGCATAGGCCACGGCGATGAGCGCGCGTCCACCGCGCACGTCCCTGGCCACCGAGTGGACCACCACGGCGGCGAGGGTCGCGAGGGCCGCAAACGAGATGCCGCTCAGCCACGACTCCGGCCCCGCGCTGCCGGTGCGGCTCAGCACGTAGTCGCCGAGTTCGCCGAGATTCCAGACCAGGCCGAGCAGTGCGGTGAGCAACGGCAGCCGATCGCTGCGGTCGGCAGAAGCGCGTCCGCGCCGCACCAGGCCCAGCAGCATGGCGCACAGCGCCGCACCGGTGGTGAACCCGACCAGATTCAGCAGTTCCGCCGGGTTGTACTGGCCCACCCGCAAATTGTAGACCCCGCAGGAGCCGCCCATCGACGCGGCTGCACCTGAACGGGCGTTTTCGAACCATGAGCGTCCGGAATCGTCCGGCGAGCAGTGGGTGATGCGAATCATGGACGGAGCGGCTCGTGACAACTTGCGACGCGGCCGCCGCCGGCAACGGTGGGATAATCCGCCCGTCTCCGAGACTCCGACGACGTATCCGGTCGCCGGCGGACCCGGCTTGAGGGAGGGTGGAATGACGCGCAACGCAGTGCTCTGGATCGCGGCAACGGGATGTGCGGTGGCCATCGCGGCGGCGGTGCCGCAGGCAGGCCAGCGCGCCCAGACACCCACGGCAAAGCCGGTCGCGGCCCCGGCCATGAAGGTCGATCCGCGCGTGGCCAAGCTGAAGGAACAGGTGATGGCCGACGTCGGCGGGATGTACGACTTCGGCCAGGTGATGACCGACATGGTCTTCAGTTACGGCGAACTCGGCTTCCAGGAGTTCGAGACGCAGAAGTACCTGACCGGGGTGCTGAAGGAGAACGGCTTCACCATCGAGACCGGCGTCGCCGGCATCCCCACCGCGTGGGTCGCGAAATGGGGCAGCGGCAAGCCGGTCATCGCGCTCGGCTCGGATGTGGACTGCATCCCGCAGGCGTCGCAGAAGCCCGGCGTCACGTTCCGCGATCAGATCGTGGATGGGGCGCCCGGTCACGGCGAGGGTCACAACTCCGGCACGCCGCTCAACATCGTGGCCGCCGTGGCGGTCAAGCGCATCATGGAGCGCGAGAAGCTGCCCGGCACGATCATGATCTGGCCCGGGGTGGCCGAAGAACAGCTCGGCACCAAGGCCTACTACGTGCGCTCAGGGATGTTCAAAGACGTGGACCTCGTCATGTACAACCACGTCGGCTCCAACCTCTCGACCGGCTGGGGCGAGAGCGGCGGCAACGGCATGATCTCGGTCGAGTACCTGTTCGAAGGCGAGACTGCCCACAGCGCCGGCGCGCCGTGGCGCGGCAGGCAGCGCCCTCGACGCCGTGGAGCTGATGAACGTCGGCTGGAACTACCGCCGCGAACACCTGCGCCTGCAGCAGCGCTCGCATTACGTGGTGACCAACGGCGGCGATCAGCCCAACGTCGTGCCGCGCAATGCCGGCGTCTGGTATTACCTGCGCGAGACCAGCTACGACGGCATCAAGGACCTGTGGGACGTGGCCGACAAGATGGCCCAGGGCGCGGCGCTGATGACCAACACCTCGTTCACCTCGCGTGTGCTGGGCTCGGCGTGGCCGTCGCACATGAACCGCACGATGGCCGAGACGCTGCACGCCAACATCAAGCAGGTGGGCCTGCCGACGTGGAGCGAGGCCGACCTCACGCTGGCGACGGCGACGCAGAAGGAGTTGAAGGTGCCGGTGGTCGGTCTCGCGAAGGAGATTCCGGAGCTGCGCGGCCGCGAGTCGATGCCCGAGGAAGACAAGCGCGGCGGCGGCTCGGACGACATCGGCGACATCTCGTGGAACGTGCCCACGGTGTCGCTCTCCTTCCCGTCGAACTTCCAGGCGGGTCCCGGCCACAACTGGGCCAACGCCATCCCGATGGCGACGCCGATCGCCCACAAGGGCGTGAACGTGGGCGCCAAGGCGCAGGCGATGACGCTGCTCGAGTTCATGATGCGGCCGGAGCTGGTGCAGGGCGCCAGAGACTACTTCGTCAACGTGCAGACGAAGGAGCGCAAGTACACGCCGCTGCTGCGCCCCGGCGACCAGCCGGCGATTCACCTGAACAAGGCCATCATGGACCGCTACCGCGAGCAGATGAAGCAGTACTACTTCGACAACACGAAGTACAAGACCTACCTCGATCAGATGAAGGCGCAGTTCGGCTACTCGTATCCGACGGTGCGCACGGGCACGGCGACACAGCCATAGGACAAGGGCGGCCTCTCAGCGCGCGGGACGTACAATCGATGGCACATGGCCCGTCCCGCGCCCTCCCTCGGCCCGCCCAGCCTGACCTCTCGATTCGGGGCCTTCGTGGCCGAACAGCATCCGGCGCTGCTGCGCCTCGTGCTCGAGGTCTTCGAGGCCACCGGCGGCGGCAAGCTCAAGCCACGTGACAAGGCCGGCCTCGACACCCTGCGTCCGGTCTTCCGCCGTGAACTCGCCAGCCGGCTGTACCGGGAGCTGTCAGGGGGCGAGGCGTTCGACGAGACGACGCCCGGCGTGTCGGCCATCCGCCGGCTGGAACAGGCGCGCGCGCAGATCGCGGAGTCGTGCGACGCCTGGCTGCAGCGCGAGGCACTCGCCGCGTCGCTCACGAGCGACGAGCGCAAGGAGATCCTGCGCGGCATGGTGCTCACCCGCGCGGTCGACAACCGGCTGAAGCAGCTGTTCACCAGCGGCGAAGTCCGCTGGGGCATGCAGCCGTTTCCCGGCAAGGGCTTCCGCTCCCTCGGGCAGGAGGCGATCTACGCCGCCGGCATCCGGCTGAAGCGCGGCGCGAAGTTCCGCGGCAGCGACGGCGCCTGGAGCGGCGATGTCATCGCGCCGATGATTCGCGATCTCGGCATCACGCTGGCGATGCGCGGCGACGACGACGCGGTGGCCATGATCCTGCGCGCGCAGATGGGCAAGGCCGGCCCGCCGATGCGCGGCAAGGACCTGCATACCGGCGACTTCGGATGGGGCGTGCTGCCGGCGGCGGCGCCGCTCGCCACCGGCTCGCTGACGATGGCCGGCATGGCGATGGCCTTCTGGCGGGAGGGCGCCGGACGCGTCGCGTTCTCGTTCATCGGCGACGGCGGCAGCTCGCTCGGCGAGTGGCACGAGGCGATCAACCTCTGCGCGGCGCGGCGGCTGCCGGCGGTGTTCTGCATCCAGAACAACCAGATGGCGCTGTCGACACCGGCGCGCGAGAATTCCGCCGCCCGCGTGTTCGCGGACAAGGCCGTGGGCTACGGCATCCCGGGTCTGACCATCGACGGCACCGACGGCGACGCGGTGGCTGCCGCTTTCACCTGGGCCGCGGAGCGCGCCAGGAGCGGCGCCGGCCCGGCCCTCATCGAGCTGGTGGCGATGCGCATGTGCGGCCATGCCCATCACGACGACATGCTCTACGTCGGCAAGGAGGCGCCGCCGTCGTGGGAGTATCCCGCCCTGCACGCGTCCGGCTACGCCGACCCGGCGCAGTACGACTTCTGGGCGGCCCGCGACCCGATTGCGCGCTACGCGGCCAGGCTCGAAGCCGACCGCATCATCAACACCGGCGAATTGGCCCGTCTGCGCACATGGGCCGACACGCTGGTCGAGACGCAGGCCCAGCGGGTGGTCGCCGAGCCGTGGCCGGAGCCGCACGAGGCCGGCATCGGCGTGTTCAAGGACGAAGTGCCCCGGACGCGCGTCGAAGTGCTCGAGCCGGCGCGTCGCGGCAGCGGCGTCGACCTGCCGGCGCTGCCGCCGGTCGAGGCGGGGCTGCCGTTCGACCCGACCGGCTCCACGCTGCTCGAGGCGGTGATGCTGGGCGTGGGTGATGCGCTGCGCGCCGACCCGCGCGTGTTCGTCTACGGCGAAGACGTCGGCCGCCCCTACGGCAACGCCTTCCTGATGCTGCGGCCGCTGCTCGAGGAGTTCGGCGACCGCATCCTCAACTCGACCCTCGCTGAAGGCGCCGTGCTCGGCGTGTGCGTGGGCGCGGCGCTGGCCGGGCAGCGGCCGATCGGCGAGATGCAGTTCAACGACTTCGTGGCCACCGCCTTCAATCAGCTCGTGAACAACGCCGCCAAGATCCGCTACCGGTGGGGCGGCGAGGTGCCGATGGTGGTGCGGATGCCGTGGGGCGGCCTCCGAAACGGCGGGCCGTATCACAGCCAGAACACCGAGCCGTGGTTCTACCGCACTCCCGGCCTCAAGATCGTGGTGCCGTCCACGCCCGAGGACGCGCGCGGGCTGATGGCGTCGGCCGTGGCCGACCCCGACCCGGTGCTCTTCTACGAGCACATCGCGCTCTACCGCGACCCGCGCCTCAAGCAGGCGCTTGGCGAGGCCGCCCCGACGCCGATTCCCATCGGCACCGCCGCCCTGCGACGCAGCGGCAACGACCTGGCGATGATCTCCTACGGTGCCTACGTGCACGAGTGCCTGCGCGTTGCGGAGACGTTGGCGAAAGACGGCATCGAGGCGTCGGTGCTGGATCTGCGGACGCTGGCGCCGCTCGATCGCGAGGCCGTGCTGGCGGTGGCCAAACACTGCGGCCGCGTGCTCATCGTGCATGAGGACGCGCGCACCGGCGGCATCGGGGAAAGCGTCGCCGCCATCATCCAGGAAGAAGCGTTCGAGTGGCTCGACGCGCCGGTGCGCGTGCTGGGCGCGCTCGACACGCCGGTGCCGTACGCGCCGCCGCTCGAGGAGTTCTATCTGGTGAGCGAGGACGACATCTCGCGGGCGGCGCGACTGCTCGCCGCCTACTGATGCCATCGCCCGGCTGGTCGTGCCGCGTCTACGGGACCACGATCCGCACTTCGTTCGACGCCGGACTCGGGCCCACCTCGTTGGCGCCCTTCACGCGCACGTAATAGACGCCCGGCGGCACGCCAGGGATGCCGATGGCCGTGAGGCGTCCGACGCGCGCCGAGCCGGCCCGCTGGCCGGGCGCGAAGCCGAACTCGATCTCGAAGTCGGTCGTGTCGCCCGGGTCCTTCCAGGTCAGTGAGACGTTGTTGCCGCTGACCGACGCCGCAAGCGACGTCGGCGCAAACGGCGAGCGCACGAGCACGGCCAGCGCGCGGCAGGCGAGACCCTGATCGCGGCTGCCGATGGCGCCGCCGCCGGGCCCGAGCCGCGCCAGCACGTCGGCCGTCTCGCGTCGCACGCCGTTCGGGTGCAGGGCGTCCACGTCGATCGCATTGCACGTGAACTCGTAGATGTCCTCCCGGCCGGTGCGTCCGTAGCGCACCAGCGTCTCTCGCGTTTCGGTGCGCACCGTGTAGGCGCCGGTCATCCAGCGCCCGGGCAACGTCTGCGCCGTGCGGGCCATACCCTGATCCGGCGGCGTGAAGGCCACCCGCGTGCGGCCGATCTCGGTGAGCAGCAGCGGATCCACGGCCACCAGGAAGTCGCCCTGTCGGACCAGCAGCAGACTTCTCGGCGCATCCACCGTGGTGTTGGCGGCAGTGAACTGGTTCGACGACGCCAGCACGACGCCCGTGGCGCCGTCGAGCGCCTCGAGGCCGTTGTGGTCGACCCAGACGACCCGGCCGCTGGCGTCGGTGCGGATCGCGCTGACGACCCCCGACAGCTTCCAGCGGCGCAGTTCCTGGCCGGTCGTGGCGTTCACGGCCACCACCCAGGTGACGCGCGCGCCGTTCTCGAACGCCCCGTCGAGGTAGAAGAGCTCGTCGGTCTCGGCGGCGTAGGCGGCATCCAGTCATCCGAGCTGGGAGGCGCCGAGCAGCACGGGCGGCCGGCCCTGCAGGTCGATGGCCCACATCTGCGGCGGTCGGATAGTCGCCGGTGATGAAGAGCCGCGGCCGATGCGAGTCGCTCTCGGCGACGCGGATGTCGGCGAGGCGCGGCAAGCCAAAGGCGTCCCTTGGCAGCAGGCCGGTCGCATCGAGGAGGGTCCGCGTCCGGCGGTCGAAGGCGATGAGCGGCCCGACCGCGACGAACTTGCGTGGGTGACCCAGGCGATGTAGCGGCCGCCCGCGACGGCCGCGAGTCCTTCCGGTGGACCGAGACCGCTCGATGTCGGTTCGAGACCGTTCGGCACGGGCGTGACCGCCCGCACGGCGCCGAAGCCGGTGACGCTGGCATCAACCTCCACCATGTGGCTCTGGTTGTTGACGAACGTGAGGAGCTCGATCCGCTCCTGCGCGACCGCGGGCGCGCGAATGCCAGCGCGCAGGCCACGAGCAGAGACGAGAAGCCGGGCGCGCGCGGCGAGCGGGAGACGTGCGAGCGTCATCGATGCTGACCTCGACTACGGCACCACGATCGCGGACGTCGCTCGACGCCGGACTCGGGCCCACTTCGTTGTGCGCCTTCACGCGCACGTAGTAGACGCCTGGCGGCACGCCGGGAATGGCGATCGAGGTGGCGGCGCCGACAGCGATGGCGCCGGCGCGCTGGCCGGGCGCGAAGCCGAACTCCAACTCGAAGTGTGTCGTGTCGCCCGGGTCCTTCCACGCCAGCGTCACGCGTTGCCGGCCACTGACGAGGCCAGCGCCGTCGGCGCGAACGGCGAGCGCACGAGAACCGCCACGGCCGTGCAGTTCGGCGTGGATCCGCGTTCCCCAATGGCCGCACCTCCGCCGCCGAGCGGGCCCAGGACGTCGGCGGTCTCCCGTGTCACGCCGTTGGGAGCGACCGCATCGATGTCCACCGCCTGACATGTCTTCTCGACGAGATCTTCGCCGGCGACACGTCCGGACCTCAGGAGGGTGACGCGCGTCTCGGTTCGCAGCGTGTAGGCGCCAGTCATCCATCGGCCTGGTAGTGTCTGGGCGGTTCGGATCACCACCGGATCCGGTGGCATGAATGTCACCCGCGCGCGGCCGACCTCGGTCAGCCGCAACGGATCCACCGCCACCAGAAAGTCGCCCTGGCGGATGAGCAACTGGTTCCGCGGTGCATCCACCGTGGCGTTGGCGGCCGAGAACTGGTTCGACGACGCCAGCACGACTCCCGTCGCGGCGTCGAGCACGGAGATGCCACCGTCGTCCACCCAGATGACGCGTCCCGCAGGATCGGCACGGACCGCGGTCAGGATGCCGGAGCGCTTCCACCGTCGAAGTTCCTGACCTGTCGTCGCGTTGACCACCACCACCCAGGTGACGCGAGCGCCGTTCTCGAACGCCGCCTCCAGGTAAAACGCTTCGTTCGTCTCGGCGGCGTAGGCGAGGTCGGCGATCGAGAGCGCAGACGTGCCGAGGCGGACCGCCGGCGCGCCGCGCAGGTCCACCGTCCACACCTCGTAGAGGGCGAATCGTGACAACCCGATGAACAACCGCGGCTGGTGCGAATCGGCAGCGAAGATCCGGGTGCTGTAGTACGGATTGGCGCCGGAGGGGTCGGCGGGCAGGAGCGCCGTCCCATCGAGCAGCGTTCTGGTGCGCCGATCGAAGGCGTCCAGCGAACTCCCGCCCCATGCGAGGTAGCGGCCGCCGGCCACGGCGACCACGCCGGAGAGATTCGGGGGATCGGGGCCCGGGGGCAGGCGATCGACGGGCGTGATCGCCCGGACGGCGCCAAAGCCCGTTACCGAGACATCCACTTCGACGACCCGTGCCTGGTTGTTCACGAACGTGAAGAGGTCGATCCGCTCCTGTGCGGTTGCGGGCCCCGGAGCGGCCAAGAGTGCGAGGGCGGACAGGCACAGGGCGAGCACGGAGCGAGCGTGGGATGTACGCATCATCGCGCGACCTCCGCTACGGAACCACGACACGGACGTCGTTGGACGCCGGACTCGGGCCCACTTCGTTGTGCGCCTTCACGCGCACGTAGTAGACGCCCGGCGGCACGCCGGGAATGGCGATCGAGGTGGCGGCGCCGACGGCGATGGCACCGGCCCGCTGGCCGGGCGCGAAGCCGAACTCCAATTCGAAGTGGGTCGTGTCGCCAGGGTCCTTCCACGTCAGTGACACCACGTTGCCGGCGACTGACGCGGCGATCGCCGCTGGCGCGAATGGCGAGCGGAACAGGAAGCCGCGGGCGTAACACGCCGCGTTCCCGCCGGGGCCGAGGCGGGTCAGGATATCCGCCGTGGCCCACCGGGCGCCGGTGGCGTCGAGGGCGTCGATGCTGATGTCGTTGCAGGTCGTGTTGCCGTAGCGGTACGACGATCGCACGACGTAGGCTCCGGTCATCCAGCGCCCGAGCAGCGTGTCTGCGCTCTCCGACACCGACGCCTGCTGTGGCGTAAACGCGACGCGGACGCGGGCGACCTCCGTGAGTCTGAGTGGGTCGACGACGACCAGAAAGTCGCTCTGGCGCACGAACAACACGCCGCGCGACGGGTCGTAGGTGGATGATCCGTTCTGGAAGAATGGCGAGGTCGCCAGCACGGTGCCTGTTCGCGCGTCGAGCGTGCGCATGCCCAGGCCGTCATTGACCCAGACCACACGACCACCTGGCTCGGTCAGGGCGCCGTTCGACGCGAGCGGCTGAGTGAAACGACGCACCTCGGCGCCGGTGGTTGCGTTGACGACCAGCATTGTCGTGGCGCCGGCCCCACCGGAGTCGTTGAGGAACGCTTCGTCCGTCTCGGCCGCGTAGCCGAAGCCCGACAGGCCCGAGGTCGGCGTGGCCAGAGCCACGGGTGGTCGTCCCTGCAGGTCGATGGTCCAGACGATTTGCGTGGACCCAGTTGATGTCACCCGGTACTCGCGGACGAACAGGCGCGGGCGATGGGAGTCGGCGCCGAGGATGATGAAGTAACTCGGGAACGAGGCGCCCGCGGGCAGCGTCGGCAGGGCCGTCGTCGCGGTGGCTACCGTACGTGCGCGCCGGTCGAACAGGAACAGGTCCACCCCGGGATGGGTGACGCTGCTGGCGATCCACGCGATGTAGCGTCCTCCGGCGACCGCCGCGCTCGAGTTCAGGTAATCGGTGGGGACATGCGTCAGCGGCGTCACGGCGAGCACATCGCCGAAGCCGCGCACCGTGGCATCCACATTGACCATACGCGTCTGCGCGATGTCGGTCGCCGTGAATAGTTCGATCTGCTCCTGCGCCAGTGCAGGAACGGCGACGAGGGCGACGAGCGCTCCAACAGCCAGACGTAAACGCAACATCACGAACCTCCGCGGAGGGGGCGGGATGCCGCGGCTCTCTGCAATTGGCGCGCCTTCGCCGAAGGTGCGCCGGCCGGCGAAACCATGAAACGCGCCTGCGGAGTGTGGTGACGGAACCACACCCGCTGTGGCTGTTTCACCACGGCTCTACCGTGAGAGACAGGCCACCAGCTGGTCGCGCGACGCGAGGCGCTCAGCGTCCGTCGCGCTTGCCGATGAACGGCGCCACGCCCATGCCGTAGTCCATCTCGCCCTTCATCTCGTCGCCGGTGACGGCGGCCCTGGTCGTGATGGTCAGCGGGCCCTGCGGGCCGGCCATGTCGAACGAGAAGGTCACCGTGCCTTCCTTGAGCGTGCCGGTGAACTTCGATTCGCCCATGTCGCTGGCGATGGTGCCGGTCACCGCTTCGCCTTCGACGGCGAGCACCAGATTGACCTTGGTGGCGCCCTGCGGGCTGTCGACGTCGAGCGTCCAGTTGCCGGCCACGTTCGCCTGCGCCGAACACCACCGACGAAGCCAGGGCAACGACGCTCGTGAACACGGCAAGGCGGGTGCAGATGGGATGGGCCATGAAGGGGGAGGGTAGCACAGCCCGACGACGCCGGCTCAGAGACAGACCCGCACCTGGACGTCCCCCTCGACGACCCGCACATCGTGGCGGCTCACGCCGATATTCGGGTCCTGGACGAGGCGCCCGGTCCGAATCTCGTAGCTCCAGCCGTGCCACGGGCAGGTCACCTCGTCACGGGCGTCGATGTCGCCCTCGCAGAGCGGGCCGGCCTGATGCAGGCACAGGTTGTCGAGGGCGTGGAAGCCGTCGTCGAGGCGGAAGAGCGCCACGTGGCGCCCCTCGACCTTCACGAAGTGGCCGCCCGGCCCGAACGCCTCTGCCCGGCCGACGCTGACGAATTGCCCCGAGGGCGGTGCGAGGGGCACGTGGCTACTTCCGGGCCGACGGCGTCAGCGTCGTTTCCTTCTTCTCGGTGCCCCGCATGTAGACCAGCGGCACCGACACGTTCACCTTGAGCGCTTCGAGCGCGTAGGTGTAGTCGTAGATGTTGGCGATGGTCTGGGTGCCGATCTGGATGATGACGTCGCCCTTCTGCAGGCCGGCCTGTTCGGCCGGACCGCCGCCGATGACGCCGCCGAGCAGCAGGCCCTTCACGTCGGTCGCGTAGTCGGGAATCGTGCCCGTGAAGATGCGCACGCCGGCGCGGCCGCCGCCCGATTGCTGCGCCTGCTCGACCTTCGCGAACGCGAGCACGTCCGGCTGATCGCCGACGCGGCTGGCGAGCGCCACCGCGAAATCGACCACGCGATCGAGGTCTTCGTAGTTGATCTTGTCGGCGGTGTCGGACGGCTTGTGATAGTCGACGTGGGTGCCGGTGAAGAAGGCGAGGCTCGGCACGCTGGCCTGGTTGAAGCTGGCGACGTCGGTCGGCTGATACGGATCGTCCTGCAGCACCAGGTCGAAGCCGGCGGCGACGTTGGCGCGTTCGATGAGCGGACGCCAGCCCGGGCTCGAGCCCACCGCCTGCACGGTGAGCTTGTTGTCCTGCATGCGGCCCACCATGTCGAAGTTGAAGTAGGCGGCGAGCTGATCGTTGCGGCACCGGCGGCGTCGTGACGAACGCGTTCGAGCC
Source organism: uncultured Acidobacteriota bacterium (assembly GCA_963779175.1). Taxonomy (GTDB): domain Bacteria; phylum Acidobacteriota; class Vicinamibacteria; order Vicinamibacterales; family UBA2999; genus CADEFD01. The sequence goes on along the minus strand of CAVZXA010000009.1, from coordinate 53,937 downwards.
GATGAGGCCGATCTCTTCCGCCGACCAGAAGCCGAGCATCACGTGCCGGGCGCGCATCCGCTTCCTGGCGAGTTCGCGCCCCGCGGCCAGCACGGCGGCCGTGCCCGAGGCGTTGTCGTCGGCGCCGTAGTGGATCTTGCCGGCGTCGTCCTTCGTCGCCAGCGAGTTGCCGTGGCTGCCGCGTCCGAGGTGGTCGTAGTGCGCGCCGAGCGCCACCCACGGCTTCGGCAGTGCGATGCGCGCGGTGGCCGGCAGATAGCCGACGACGTTGAAGCCTTCCTGCTTCTCGCGGATGACGGCAGTCTTGACCGTCACGCGTCGCCCCCGGCAGCGGCGAACCCGGCGGTGTGCGGATTGCCGGAGTCGAACGACTTCTGGATCTCGTCGAGCGTCTTGTCCTTCACGCCGGCGAAGAGCGCCTGCGCGACGCCGCCCGAGACGCTGGCGGCGACGATGCCCGACCCGGCGAGCGCCGTGTCGAAGCTCATGGGAATGGTCTCGCCGGCGTTGGGCGAGCGCGGACCGGTCACCACCAGCAGCGCCTTCGCGCCGCGCTGCCGCGCCTGCATCGCCTTGTAGCGCAGGTCCGAGTAGCGCGAGAGGATCTGCCGCGTCTTCTGGTCGGCATCTTCCGGGAAGTAGCGGAACACGACCACGACCTTGTCCTTCACGTCGAGCGTGGCGTAGCTGTCGTAGCCGAAGTTCTGCGACTCCGGCACGACCAGGCCGTAGCCGGCGAACACCACCTCGCCGGTGGCTTCTGCGTTGTCGGAGAACGACAGCGCCTGCACGTCGGCCGTGCGGTTGAACGGCCGTGGACGGCGACGCTGAGCGTCGTGCCGCCGTCCTTCACGCCGGCCGTGAAGCTGAACGGCAGGCGGAAGTCCTTCTGCCCGGGCAGCGGGCTGGCGCCCATCTTCTTCAGCTCGGCCACCAGGTGATCGGCGGCCAGCGTCGCGCCCGGCGATCCTGCCTGGCGACCGCCGAGCCGATCCGAGGCCAGCACGGTGACATCGGCGCGCGTCTTCGACGCTGCCGGAGCTGCCGACTGCGCGGACGCGATCGTGGCCGCGGCCAGCGCGCCCAGCGTGAGAGACGAAACGCGAAGCAGGTGGCGGGTCATGGCGTCCTCAGTTCTTTCGCAGCGGCGCGGCCTTGATGGCCTTGAGCGCGGCGTCGTGATTCCACTGCGCCAGGAAGATCTGGCCGGCGCCGCCGCCCGACCGCGACGACGTGAACGCGATCTGCTTGCCGTCCGGCGAGGGCACGGGCAGGCCGTCGAAGCCGTCGGAGTAGGTCACGCGCACCGGCTCTTTGGTGCCGGCCGCATCCACCATGTAGACCTCGAAGTTCTCGAAGCCGAGCTTGTTCGACGCAAACAGGATGTACTCGCCGGAGACGTGCATGTAGGGCGCCCAGCTCATCGCCTTGAAGTTGGTGATCTGTTTCTTGTCGGTGCCGTCGGGATTCATCATCCACACGTCGGCGATGAGACCCTGTTCGTCGAAGCGCCGCCACAGAATCTTCTTGCCGTCGGGCGTGAAGAACGGCCCGCCGTCGTAGCCGGGCGTCGAGGTCAGGCGCGTCTGGCCCGAGCCATCGGCCTTCATCATGTAGATCTCGGCGAACCACGCCGGGTCGGTCGTGAGCTGCTTGTCTTCCGCGGGCGTGCGCGTGTGGTCGAAGGCGAGTCGCGTCGACGAGAAGACGATCCACTGGCCGTCGGGCGAATAGCCGGCCTCGGCGTCGTAGCCCTTCACATTGGTGAGCCGCGTCAGCGCCTTGGTGCCTTCCTTGTAGGCGTAGATCTCCATCTCGGGGTCGTAGTCCCACGCGTAGCGACGCTCCTTGCCCGACGCGCGGAAGGCGAGCTCGTCGTCCTGGTACTGCTTGGTCTTCGGATCGTGATGCGTCGAGGCGAAGAGGATCTCGTCACTGCCGGGCCGGAAGAACCCGCACGTCGTCTTGCCCATGCCGGGCGAGATGCGCGTGGTGTCGCCCGAGGTCAGGTCCATCAGATACATCTGATAGAACGGATTGCCGGGTTCGCGCTCGCTCTGCAGCACCAGGCGCTTGCCGTCAGGGGACCAGTAGCCTTCGCCGGCACGTTTGCCTTCGACGGTGAGCCGGCGGACGCGCGACAGGAACTCGCGCTCCTGATTGGGCGCCTCCTGCGCGAAGACGATGCCGCCGGCGACGAGGACGGCGAGGACCAGGGCTGAAGTACGCATAGCTCGCCATTCTACCGGGCGGGCCGGCACCGCGATCGCGCTACTGCGGCCGGGGGGCGCCCAGCAGGCTGCGGATGCGGGTATTCATCGGGTCGTCGCGGAAGGTCTCGAACTCGAGCGTGTAGCCCTCGGGATCGAGCGCCACGAAGCCGCGGATGGGCAGGTTCGCCGAGTCCTTGGCCTCGCCCCGGGTCTTCACGCCCTGGCTCGTGAGCCAGCGGTGCCAGTCGTCCACGCGATCGGTCACAAACGCCAGGGCGACCGGCTTGGTGTCGGCGGCGCGATGCATGCCGCGGGTCTCGTCCACGAGGCCCACAAACGATGTCGGCGACACCTGATAGACCTTCGCCCAGCCCTGATCGACGGTGAGCGTCAGGCCCATCACGCGCTCGTAGAAGCGCATCGCCGCCGGCAGATCCTTGTAGTAGAGCCAGGTGATCCCGGCCTGGAAGCGGCCCGGCGGCGACGCCGGAGCGGCGGGTTGGGCCGCGGTTGGCACGGCCAGCATCAGCAGGAGCACGACGGCACCGAGTGGGATCCACATGAGCGGCATCTTATGCCGGTCCCTCCGACCTGGACGCCGGGGTGGGTGCCCAGCCACGCCGTCGGTGCCTCGCGGAGTGTCGGCAAATCGCAATAGTTGAGATCCAGTCTCATTTTCCTCTTGACCGACCGATTCGGTCGCCAATAGTATTCGTCAGTCTTGAGACAGAGTCTCAGTTTCAACATGTCGACGTTCCGCTCCCTCCTCTTCTGGGTCCACTTGGTAACCGGGGTCGCCGCCGGGGTCGTGATCCTCCTCATGTCGGTCACCGGCGTCGTTCTCACTTACGAGAAGCAGATGCTCGAATGGGCCGACCAGCGCGTGCACCCGTGGGTGCCGCCCTCGAACGGCGCGCGGCCGCTTTCGCCAGAGACGCTGCTGGCGGAGGTGGCCGTTGCCCGGCCGGGGGCGGCTCTCACGGGTGTGACGCGCCGCGCCGATCCCGGCGCGCCGGCGACCGTCACCCTCGAAGGCAGCGGGGCCCTGCTCGTGAATCCCTACACCGGCGCCATCCTCGGCGCTCCGGCGCCCGGTCTTCGCGCGTTCTTCCGCGCGACCACCAACTGGCATCGCTGGCTGGCGCTCGACGGCACGAGCCGGGCGACGGGACGTCTCATCACCGGCGTGGCCAACGCGGCGTTCCTCTTCCTCGTGCTGAGCGGGATCTATCTCTGGGTGCCGCGGCTCTGGTCGCGGATGCAGTTCAGGCAGGTGCTGTGGTTCCGGCGCGGCCTGCCGGGCAAGGCCCGCGATTTCAACTGGCACAACGTCATCGGCATCTGGTCGGCGGTGCCGCTGGCCATCGTCGTGGCCGGCGCGGTGCCGATCTCGTTTCCGTGGGCCGGCATTCTCGTCTATCGCCTCGTCGGTGACACGCCGCCCGCGCCGCAGCCGCGTGCTGCCGGCGCCCCGGCGCCCGGGGGGGCCGAGCGGGGCGAACGCGGTGGACGCGGCGCGGGGCCCGTCGAGGCGCCGGTGTCGGTCGCCGGCCTCGACGCCGCGTGGGCCGCCGCCGAAGCGCAGGTGCCGGCGTGGCGCGCCATCAGCGCGCGGCTGGCCGGCCCACACGACGCGCCCTTCGCGCTCACGATCGACCAGGGCTACGGCGGACAGCCGCAGAAGCGCAGCACCCTCACGGTGCACCGCACCTCCGGCGCCGTTTTGGCCTTCGACACCTTCGAGGATCTCAGTCCCGGCCGTCGCGCCCGCTCGTGGCTGCGCTTCGCGCACACCGGCGAGTACTACGGGCTGGCCGGTCAGACCGTGGCCGGACTCGTGTCGGCCGGCGGCGCGGTGCTGGTCTACACCGGCCTCGCGCTGGCCTGGCGGCGATGGTGGGCGTGGCTGGGCCGGCGGGCCCGCGCCCGCGACATCGACACCGAAGCCGCCTGAGCCGAGCGCGTCTCAGCGCGCTTCAGAAGACAGCGTCACGTCCGTCAGCACCAGCGTCAGGAAGGTCAGTTTCCGTCATGAGGTCGTGTTTCGTTCGTCCCGTCACCCGTCCGATCCGCAAGCGCCGGAGGGGCGCCCACTGGCTGTTTGCCACCAGCGCCCTCGTCGTGGCCACCAGCCTCGCGCCGGCGCGCGCGGCCGCTCAGTCACCCACTCCGACCGCGTCCACGCACGGCCCGGGGCTGCTGCGCTTCGACATCTCCGCCGGCCCCCTCGACGAAGCCATTCGCGCCTTCGAGACGACCTCCGGCCTGGTCGTCGAGGTCCGGCTCCCGGCTGACACGTTGCGCATGATGCAGTCGCCCGGCGTCTCCGGGATGTTCGGGGTGCACGCAGCCCTCGAGTCGCTGCTCGACGCCACCTCGCTCGTCCCGACCCGCAGTGCCAACGGCGTCATCACCGTCGAGGTGCGCGGCATGACCGAATCGCTCGAGGTCACTGGCCGCCTGCCGCGCGTCGAGTCGCCGAACTACGCGACCGCGCTCTCGGTGACACCGCAGACCATCCAGGTCATCCCTCAGGGCGTCATGACCGAGCAGGGCTCGTTCACGCTCTCGGACGCCATGCGCAACGTGCCGGGCATCACCATTCAGGCCGGTGAGGGCGGCGGCGCCTCGGGCACGGCCGGCGACATGTTCAACATGCGCGGCTTCAGCGCCGCCAACAGCCTGTTCGTCGACAACGTCCGTGACGACGGTCTCATCACGCGCGACGTCTACAACCTCGAGCAGGTCGAGGTCTACCTCGGTCCGACCGGGTCGGATGTGGGCCGCGGCAATGCCGCCGGCTACGTGAACATGGCCACCAAGGCCGCGCGCCAGGGCGCCAGCTACAGCGCCGTCGTGGCCTACGGCACGCAGGAGAACAAGCGCGTCACCGCCGACCTCAACCAGCCGCTCGCCCTCGGCGAGTCCGGGAGCTGGCTGGCCGGTTCGGCCATCCGCCTGAACGCGTTGTGGCAGGACGGCGGCGTCGCCGGCCGCGACTACACGACCAACGGGCGCCAGTCGATCGCGCCGAGCGTGGCGTTCGGTCTCGGCTCGCCCACGCGGGTCGTGCTGCAGGGCCAGTTCACGCGGCAGGACAACCTGCCCGACTACGGCATTCCCGGCGCGGCCTGGAACGAACCGCTGGCGCCGACCAGCGTGCTGGCCTCGCGTCCGGTCGATCAGGCCACCTACTACGGATCGCCCGGCATCGACTACGACAACGCCGACCAGCACAGCCTCACCGGCCGCCTCGAACACGACTTCGCTCGCGGCTGGGCCGTGCGCCACCAGACCCGCTACAACCACACCAGCCGTGAAGCCGTCGTCACCGCGATCTCGTCGGTCGCCAGCTTCGTGCCCGCGACCGAGCAGGTGACCTTCGCACGGCAGATCAACGCGCGCGAGAACAGCATCCTGTCGAATCAGACGTCGCTGGTCGGCCGTCTCACGACCGGCACGGTGTCGCACGCCATCACCGCCGGCATCGAGGTGACGTCCGAGGACTACTCGGCGCCGGGCTGGACGGGTGCCGGGACGCGCGATCCGCAGAGCATCTACGACCCGAAGCCGTTCGCCCCGGTCGCAGGCTTTGCGCCGGTGCCGAGCGGGGCCACGACCGACGGCACGACCCGCACGCTCGCGGCGTCGGCATTCGACGTCGTCACGGTCGGCAAACTCCAGGTCAACGGCGGCCTGCGGGTCGAGAACTACCACACCGAATATCGAGCGCTGGCCACGACCGGCGTGCGGACCGACATCGATACGTCGGACACGATCGTCAGCGGCAAGGCCGGCGTGCTCTTCCAGTTCCTGCCCACCGCCAACGTCTATGCCTCGTATGGCCGCACCGTCACGCCGCCCGGCTCGGGCAACTTCGCACTGAGCGCGCAGGCCAACAACGCCAACAACCCGAACGTCGACCCGCAGGTGTCCCGCCACGTCGAAGTCGGCAGCAAATGGGATCTCTTCGAGCGCCGGCTGTCGGCCACGGTCGCGCTCTTCGACACCCGGAACGAGAACGTCATCTACACCATCGACGCCACGGCGGTGCCGCCGCTCTTCAACCAGGACGACGCGCAGACGGTGCGTGGCGCCACGGTGGGTGTGTTCGGCCAGCTCACCGACCACTGGAGCGTGATGGCGAACGTCGCGTTCCTCGACGGCCTGCAGGACTCGCAGAACCCGGCCATCAATGGCCGCCAGCTGACATTGATGCCTGAGACGTCGGGGAGCGTGTGGACCACCTATGCGCTGCGCGGGTTCACCTTCGGCGGGGGCGTCCGCTTCGCCGATCGGGCCTTCGTCAACACCGCCAACACGCTGGCGGTGCCGTCCTACACGCTGGTCGATGCGGTGGCGTCGTATGCCGTGAACTCACATCTCACGCTGCGGCTCAACGCCTACAACCTCACCGACGAAACCTACATCCGCAGCATCAGCAACAACGGCGGGCGTTACATGCCTGGCCTGACACGCTCGATGCTCATCAGCACGCAGGTGGGATTCTGACCCCATGTTGATTCACGTTCCCGTTGTGCTCACGGCCCCGCAAGTGGCGCACGCGCGCCGCCTGCTCGACGCCGCCGAGTGGGTGGATGGCCGCGTCACGGCCGGTCCGCAGTCGGCACGCGTCAAGGACAACGCGCAGCTCCCCGAGGGGCATCCGGTGGGGCGTGAACTGGGCGAGATGGTCGTGACCGCGCTGCAGCGCAATGCGCTGTTCATCACCGCGGCGCTGCCACTGCACGTCTTTCCGCCCCTCTTCAATCGCTACGCCGGCGGGCAGTCGTTCGGCAGCCACGTCGACAACGCCATCCGCCAGGTCACCGGCACGGCGCATCGCATCCGCACCGACCTCTCGTGCACGCTGTTCCTGAGCGGGCCCGACGAATACGAGGGCGGCGAGCTGATGGTCGAGGACACCTACGGCGTGCACAGCGTCAAGTTGCCGGCCGGTGACCTGGTGCTGTACCCGTCGACCAGCCTGCACCACGTGCGCCCGGTCACCAGCGGCGCGCGGGTCTGCTCGTTCTTCTGGCTGCAGAGCATGGTGCGCAGCGACGCCGACCGCACGCTGCTCTTCGATCTCGACGCCGCCATCCGCAGCCTGCATGGCCTCGAGGCGGCTGGCGCCACGGCCGTGCAGCTCACCGGCGTGTATCACAACCTGCTGCGTCGCTGGGCGGAGGTCTGAGCCGGGCACTACCTGACGACGGCCGGCGACCACGCCTCGCTCATGAAGCGGCGCGCCGGCGCCTGGTCGTCGGCGGCCGCGACCCACAGGTTGTTGCCCTCGTCCGACGGGAACTGATAGATGACATGCGCGTCGTCGAGCCACTCGACCTGGTCGTCGATGCTGCGCGTCTCGCCGGCAATGAGGTGTTCGGCACCCGACGCAATCTCCCGCACCCATAGGCGCCAGCGCAGGCCCTCGGCCCGCTTGAACGCCAGACGTCTCCCGTCGGGCGACAGCGACGGACACTCGACGTGTGGCGCCAGCACGCGGAACTCGCGGGTGTCGAGATTGCCTTCGACCAGGTAGGGCGTGCCGCCGAAGGCCAGCGTGGCGTAGAAGCGTCGCGAATCGGGGATGAAGGTGACGCCCCAGTAGTTCACGTCGAGGCGGCGCACGCGGGTCGCGCCCTGCCACACCGCAAACGTCTCGAGATCCGGAAACGCCACGCCGGTCGCGAGATCGATGACCGTGGTGCGCGTCGAGAAGCCTTCCTCGGCGTAGGAATGGCCCGACTCGAAGACGGTGACGGCGCCCAGGCGGCCATCACGCGACACCCGCGCGCGGCTCGGCGGCCCGGTCAGCGCCAGCGTGTGTGTCGGCTCGAAGCGTCCGTCGAACACGATCGCCCGGCCGTCGGCGCCGTTCGACGCCAGGCACAGGCCGCGGCCGCCGGCGATGTAGGCCCGCACGCACGACAGCGGCGTCACGAATCGCGGCCCGTCGGGGGCCGCCAGCGGCGCCAGCGCCAGCCGGCTCCAGCCGGCGCCAGGGGCGAGGTGTCGCACGGCCACAAACGGCGTGGCCGGCGGGGCGGCGAGCGTGACGGCCGGCGGGCGGGCGCTCGTGGCAACGCCAGACGTCGCTGGCTGGCGCGCGCGGGCGAGCGACCAGACGATGAGCGCGACGGCCGCCAGGCAGACGGCGGCGAACACGGCCAGGCGCGCGCGGGTGGCTCGATGTGTCACGACGTGCCGCCCGCGGTTGCCGCGTCAGACCCGTGGCGGCCGAGCTGGCGGACGGTCACGGCGATGCCGCCCACCAGTGCCACGGCAAAGGTGGCCAGCGCGACGCGGCTGCTCTGATACGTCCAGAGCGCGCCGAAGGCGAGCGCCGCCAGGCCGCGCGACGCCGTCGTGCACGTCGCCAGCAGGCCGAGGCCGGTGGCGCGGACGTCTGCCGGGAGTGCGCTGGCCGCCATCGCCGCAAGGATACCGTCGGTCGCCGCGTAGTAGGCGCCGAGCAGCAGCAGGCAGGCGGCGACCACGACCGGTACGGCCGCCCCCTGCCACAGCAGCGCGTAGACCAGCAGCAGGGCGACGTGGCCCGCGACGAACACCCGGCCCGGCCCGAGGCGATCCGCGGCGACGCCGAACGGGCCGGCCAGCAGGAAATAGCAGAGCGGTGTGCCGACGAAGAGCAGCGTGATGCGCGCCGGGTCGAATGCGAACTGCCGCTGCAGCACGAGATACAGCAGCCCGTCGCTCACCGTGGCGATCGAGACGGCGCACGCCGCCACGAGCACGCCGCGGAACCGCGGGGCGGTCATCGCCGACAGCGTGGGCGCCCAGCCGGGCCGCGGGCCAGACCTGCCGCCGCGACGCGCGCCACCCGGCGCGTCTACGAAGAGCAGCAGTGCCGCGACGCCCACCACGCCCATGGCGAAGCTGACGACGAAGATCTGGTCGAAGCGCCCGGGCGCGAGGGTCAGCACGGCGAAGGCGGTCAGCGGCCCGATCATCGAGCCGGCAGCGTCCATGGCGCGGTGCACGCCGAAGGCGGTGGCCGTGGCGCCGGCCGTGGCGGAGGCGGCGATGAGGGCGTCACGCGGCGCGGTGCGGATGCCCTTGCCGAGACGATCGGCGGTGATGACGGCGAGAAACGCCGGCCACACGGTGCCCGCCGCGAGGTACCCGAGTTTGGCCACCGCCGAGATCGCGTAGCCGGCCAGTGCCACCGCCTTGTGATGCTGCCAGCGGTCGGCGATCACACCGCTCCCCATGCGCACGAAGGCGGTCACGCCCTGGTAGAGCCCGTCGAGGGCCCCGAAGGCGAGCGGCGTCATCTGCAGGTGCAGCACGATGTAGAGCGGCAGCACGCTGGTGACCATCTCGGAGGAGATGTCGGTCAGCAGGCTGGTGACACCGATGGCCCAGACATTGGCGCTGACCCCCGGCCAGCGCCATCGCCGCGGCGCGGCGATCGGACCAGGCTCGACGGGCGCGGGCGGCTGCTGGTACATCGGGGCGGGGAGACGCCCGGAGCTAGCGATCGTTCAGGCGGATCGAGGTGCCGATGCGATCGAACGCCGTCGCGTAGGTCTGCTGATCGTCTTGCGGCACCACGGTCAGGTAGTAGAAGAGGCTGCCGTCGGCGAGCATCGTCGTGTAGACGCCGACCCGTTCGGCCTGGCCGAGCGCCGAGCGGCCCACGAGGGCGGTGCCGATCCCCGCGCGCTGCGAGATGCGGACCGACTGCGGCGAGCCCGAGACGCGCATGCCCGGGTTGCCGCGCACGACCGCGTTGATGAAGGCGTCGTTCGATTCCTGCAGATCGCGCGAGGCGGCGCGCGCCACGCCCAGCTCGACGCCGTGCGTGAAGACGCTCTGGCCCTGGTAGTCGCCGAGCGCGTTCTGCGGCACGAACTTCACGGCGTTGTTGCCGTTGACGCCCGTCCAGTTGGACGGCACGTTGACCTGGAAGAGCTGGCCGCCGCGAGCCGTCTTGTACTTCGTAGCCGGCGGCGGCACCGGCCGGCCGACCGTGCCGACCGAGGTCGGCGCATTCCCGCCGCCACTGCCCCCGCCCCCGGCCTTGGCCAGGTCCGCCATCGACTGCGCCGGCGGCATCGCCGCAAAGCGCGTCTTGGCGCTCGCAAAGCCAGTCCCGTTCGAGCGCGGGCCGATGGTGAGCTTGTCGGCTTCGGCGCGGATGTACTGCACCCGGTTGCCGGGATTCGGATGGCTGCTGAGCCACTGCGGCGGGGTCTTGCCCTTCGACTCGCGTTCGATGGCCTCGAACATCCGCGCCAGATCGCGCGGGTCGAAGCCGGCGCGCGCCATGATCTGCGCGCCGAGCAGGTCGGCCTGCTTTTCGTACTCGCGGCTGTACTTCATGAGCCACGCCCCGAGGCCGAACTGCGACCCCTGCGCGATGGCCTCGCCCCAGCCGCCGCCGATGATGGCGCCCGCGATGGCGCCGGCGACGGCGCCAATCTGGAAGTTCTGCGCCTTGGTGGCGTTGGCGGTGCCGTGGCGCAGCAGCACGTGCGCCAGTTCGTGGGCCATCACGCCCACCACCTCGCCCTCGTCTTCGGCGGCGTCGAACATGCCGCGGTTGACGAACATCGGTCCGCCCGGCAGGGCGAAGGCGTTGATCTCCTTGAGGTTCACCGGCGTGAAGGAATATTCGAACACCGGGTGATTCAGGTTCTTCGGCGACGCGGCGACCAGCGAACGGCCGGCGCGCTCGAGATACGCACTGATTTGATCGTCGGAAATGATCGGGTATTGCTGGCGGACTTCGGCGGCCGCTTCCTTGCCGAGCTGCACGTCCTGTTCGGGTGTGTATTTGTTCTTCGGCGGCGTGACGACGGTCTGCGCCGTGACAGCCATCACGGCGAGGCTCACGGCGAACAGGGCCGCGAGAACGGCAGACGGTCGTCGGCGGCGGTCGGCGGACATCATCGAGTCGTCTCCTGGAAGGCGGATGCGTTCATTCTATGCACGCTCTGTGCCGCCTACTTCGCCAGCGTTAGCGCCACCTTGGCGGTGCCGCCTGCCGTAACTGTGACCTTCACGGGGGCAGTCTTGAGTGATTCGTGCCACACCTTCAGCTCGTAGGTGCCCGGCGCCACACCGCTCAACTGGAAGCGGCCATCCGCGCCGCTCACCGCCGCCATGTCGTCGGTGACGACGATGAAGCCGCGCATCCACGTGTGGGTGTTGCAGGTGATGCGCACGAGCCCCACGCCGTTGAGCGGCCGGGTGACGACCATGCCGGGCACCGGCAAGCCGACGTTGAAGAGGGTGCGGCCGCCGTCCTGCTGGGCGTTGGTCGTGTGCAGCAGCGCATCGTGGCTGGTCGTCTTCGTCGGCGCGCCCGGGCGCGCCAGCTGCACGCGCGGCAGGAAGCGGCACTTCTCGTTGACGACCGACGGCTCCGGATAGGGTGTGGTGACCTTCACGCCGGTCAGGCTGACGACGGCGTTGGCCAGCACGCCGCCGGCGCCGACGACAATCGACTCATCGGGCAGCTGGCTGCCGCACACCTTCATGTCCATCGTGACGCGCAGCGGCCGCGGGGCGGTGGCGGCGGTCGTGATGACGCCGGTGATGGCGCCGGTCTGGGCTTGCCCCAGGCCGGGCAGCGCCAGCATCGCGGCGACGGCGAGTGCGGCAGAGCGGGTGATGCGCATTCTGCCTGAAGGTAGCACGAGTGCCCGCGGCCCTCTGCCTGTCGGCACACGGCCACCATTCATTGGCCGAATCCCGCCGTCTGCGGGAGTGTGGTTGGCCGCCGCACGGCGCGGCCGCTAAGCTGAGTCGTCTGCTGGAGGATCCACCGTGCGCCATGTGTTCGTCGTCCGCACTCTGCTGCTCGCCCTCGTCGGCGTCATCGCCACGGCTCTTCCCGTGGCGGCCCAGGGGGGCCTGAGCGGCAAGGTCACCCGTGCCGGCAGCGGCGATCCCATGGACGGCGCGGCCGTCGTGGTCGAGGAACTGCGTCGCGAGACCCGCACCGGGGCCGACGGCACCTACCGGTTCGACGATCTGGCTCCGGGGGCGTACCACGTGTCGGTGCGCGCGGAAGGGTACAGCAGCCGCCGCACCGAAGTGACCGTCGCGGCCGCCGGCGCGACGCTCGATCTCGAAGTCGATCTCGACCTGCACTTCGCCGAAGTGGTGTCGGTGAGTCCGAACCCGCGGGCGCAGTTCGAGTCGTTCCAGCCCACCTCGGTGCTGTCGAACGAAGATCTGGCGCGTCAGCTCCAGGACACGCTTGGCGCCACGCTGCAGAACCAGCCCGGCGTCGCGATGCGTTCGCTCGGGCCGGGTCCGGCGCGTCCGGTCATCCGTGGCCTCGACGGCGACCGCGTGCTGGTGCTGCAGGACGGCCAGCGCATGGGCGATCTGTCGAGCCAGTCAGGCGATCACGGCGTGCCGGTCAATCCGGCCTCGGCCCAGCGCATCGAAGTCGTGCGCGGTCCGGCCACGCTGCTCTACGGCGCCAACGCCATCGGCGGTCTGGTCAACATCGTGACCGACCAGATTCCCACCGAGAAGGTGACCGCGCCCACCGGGTCGTTCAACCTCAACGCCGGCAGCAACTCGAATACGGCCGGTGCGGCCGGTGACGTGCACGTCGGCAACGGGAAGTTCGCGCTGCATTTCGGCGGCGGCGGCCAGCGGGCCGACAGCTACACCACGCCGGACGGCGAAGTCGCCAACTCGCAGTCGCGCAGCGGCTTCATGAACGTCGGCGGCGCGTGGACCGGCGACCGCCAGTATGCGGGCGTCAGCTACGGCTACGACGACACCAAATACGGCGTGCCCATCCTCGAAGCGGGGGAGATCAGCCTCACGCCGAAGCGACATGCGTTTTCGGCGCGAGCCGGCGGACAGGGGCTCGACGGCGTGCTGTCGTCGTATCGCGCCACCCTCGGCGTGCGCCGCTACACGCACTCCGAGCTCGAAGGCGACGAGGTGGGCACCCGCTTCAAGAACAACACCGTCGAAGGTGAGGTGCTGCTGTCGCACCGGCCCGTGGCCCGGCTGGCCGGGTCGATCGGCGGCTGGTTCCTCAACCGCGAGTTCGCGGCGGTGGGCGCCGAAGCGCTGTCGCCGCCGGTCGATCAGCAGACCGCCGCGGCGTTCCTCTACGAAGAGGTCACCTGGCCGCATTTCAGCCTGCAGTTCGGCGGCCGCGTCGACCGCACGTCGTTCGAACCGCAGGGCGTGCTGCCGGCGCGTGACTTCACCGAGTTCTCCGGGTCGCTCGGGGCGCTCATCCGGCCGCAGGCGGCCAACGACAACTTCGTGATTGCGCTCAGCCTGGCGCGCGCCGCCCGCAACCCGGCGCTCGAAGAGCTGTACTTCTTCGGCCCGCATCCCGGCAATCTGACCTTCGAAATCGGCAACCCCGACCTCGAGCCCGAGCGCGCCGTGGGCTTCGACGTGTCGCTGCGCGCCCGCTCGTCACGGGTGCGCGGCGAACTGACCGTCTTCCGCAACGTCATCAACGACTTCATCTTCCGCAGCCCGCTGACGGACGAGGAGTTCGAGGCCCGAGAAGAGGAGTTCGACGCCCGCTTCGGCGTGGATCACGAGGAGGGGGACGAGGGTCATGCCCACGAAGGCGAGTTCCCGTTTGCCGAGTACAACGGCGCCGATGCCACGCTGTGGGGCGTCGAAGCGCACGCCGACGTCACGCTGACCGAGCGACTGGGCGCCGAGTTCACCTACGACCTCGTGCGCGCCGAGCGCACCAGCGACGGCGAGCCGCTGCCGCGCATCCCGCCGCAGCGTCTGATGGCGGGCCTGCGCTACACCCACAGCAAACTGGAGGTGGGAGGCAACGTCACCGCGGTGGCGCGTCAGGACCGCGTGTTCGGCAGCGAGACCGAAACGGCGAGCTACGGGCTGCTCCGCTTCTACGCGACCTACACGCTGCAGTCGACGCGGGCCGTGCAGACGATCACCGCGCGGCTCGACAACGCCGCCGATACGCGCTACCGCAACCATCTCAACTACCTGAAGGATCTCGTGCCCGAGATGGGGCGGCAGTTCCGCGTGGTCTACGCCATCAAGTTCTGATCGCCGAACGGCGGCGAGGCGACCGCGGCGGCCGACGCAGATAGAATGTCCGGCAATGGTCCGGACCTCTCTTGCCGCTCTGGCCGCCGTTGTCGTGTACGGCGCGCTCACCTCGTCCTCCGCCCAGCCCGCGCCCGGCGCCGCCTGGCTGGCGCCGTTTCGTGACAACGTCCAGCGTCTGCAGCAGGCCGCCCAGGCCGACGACTTCGCGTGGCAGCGGCTGGCCGAACTGACCGACACCTACGGCAACCGCATCTCGGGCTCCGAGAACCTGACGCGTGCCATCCGCTGGGCGCAGGCCACGATGACGAAAGACGGCCTCGCCAACGTCCGCGCCGAGAAGGTGATGGTGCCGCGCTGGGTGCGCGGGCAGGAGAGCGCCGTCATCGTCGATCCGCCGGAGCATCCGATCGTGATGCTCGGCCTGGGCGGCAGCGTGGCCACGCCGGCGGCCGGCATCGAGGCCGACGTGCTGGTCGTGAAGGACTTCAAGGACCTCGAGGCACGTGGTGCCCAGGCCAAGGGCAAGATCGTGCTCTTCAACGTGCCGTACACGACCTACGGCGAAACCGTGGCCTACCGTGGCGGTGGCGCGACGGCGGCGGCGAAACACGGCGCGGTGGCATCGTTGGTCCGCGCGGTGGGCCCGATGGGCCTGCGCACGCCGCACACCGGCGGGATGAACTACGGCGACGGGGTGGCGAAGATCCCGGCGGCGGCGATTGCCGCCGAAGACGCCAACCGGATCCAGCGCCTGAGCGATCGCGGTCTGCGCGTGCGGGTGCGCCTGAAGATGGAGGCGACGTTCGAGCCCGACGCTGAATCGGCCAACGTGTTCGGCGAGATCGTCGGCCGCGAGTTCCCCAAAGAGGTCGTGCTCGTCGGCTGCCACTTCGACTCGTGGGACGTCGGCGCGGGCGCGTCTGATGACGGCGTGGGCTGCATCGCGACGTGGGAAGCGCTGCGGCTCATGAAGAACCTCGGCCTCCAGCCGCGGCGCACGGTGCGGCTCGGCCTCTTCACGAACGAAGAGAACGGCATGCGCGGCGGCAACGGCTATCGCGACGCCTACCTCGCCTCGGCCGGGGACCACATCTTCGCGCTCGAATCCGACTCCGGCGTCTTCGCGCCGGCCAGCCTCGGCTTCACCGGCTCGGACGCCGCGCGCCGCTACATCGACGACATCGGCACGCTGCTCACGCCGCTCGGCTTCCCGCCGGTGGGCCCGGGTGGCGGCGGCGCCGATATCGGCCCGATCTCACAGGCCGGAAAGGTGCCGATGATGGCTTACAACGGCGACTCGGTGCGCTACTTCACCATTCACCACACCCCGGCCGACACGGTGGATCGGATTGCGCCCGACGAAGTCGCGAAGGCCGCGGCGGCGATTGCGACGATGACCTACGTCGTGGCGGACATGCCCGAGCGGCTTCCTAAGTAGCAGGGATCAGGGGCCGGGGACCGGGGATCAGAAGTAGCGGGCCACGCGCACCGAGAAGGTGCGCGGCTGCACCAGGCGCGTGCCCACGAACACCGACTGGAAGTTGTACAGCGCGGTGCGATTGGTGAGGTTGCTGGCCTGCACCTGCAGGCCCCAGGTGCGGCGTCCGCGGGCGCCAGCGAAATCGAGCCCGGTCGCCACGTCCACGATCGTGCGCGGGCGCACGCGCGGCGTGCCGTTGGTCAGGTTGACATACGGCAGCAGGTCCGCGAAGTCCGGATCGGCCGCCACCTCCACCGGATCGGACGGATTGGCGACCAGGCCGCTGTCGTGGCGCAGCGTCGCGCTGAGCCACCACGGCCCGGCCGGCGCGAACCCGGCCGTGGCGTGCACGCTCAGCCGCTGATCGTGATCGATGGGGAAGGGCCCGGCCGACAGCAGATCGACGGCCTCCTGGCCGAGGAACAGGCCGCCCGTGAAGGGCGGCGTGGCGATGGCGCGGGACGAGGTGAGACTCAGCGAGCCCGAGAGGCCGCGCACCGGCAGCAGCGTCGCGCGCGCTTCCACACCGGTGACGCGCAGGCGCGCCAGGGAGGTCGGAAAGATGATGCCGGTGTCGAAGAAGTTGTTGTTGTCCTGCTGGTCGCGCGATTGCTTGCGGTAAACGGCGCCGTCCACCGTCACGCGCCGGCCCAGCGAGAACTGCAGGCCGCCTTCGAACACGTCCTGCCGCTCGGGCCGGATGGCGCGGGTGGCCTGACCGAGCGTCGCGCGTACGCTCTCGGGCGCCAGCGCGCCGGCGGCGTCGGAGTTCGACAGCAGCAGGTTCTCGTTGGGCGGCGTCTGGTAGTTGCGGTTGTAGGACGCCCGCAGCACCAGGTCGCGTCCGGCGACCCGGTAGGAGACGCCGACGCGCGGCTGCAGCTGCCGGCCCTCGACCAGGAAGCGGTACTCGTCGTGGCGCACGCCGGCGTTCACGGTGACGCCACCGAACTGCAGCGTCGACTGCGCGAAGGCGCTGACCTGGGTGCCCCGGCGCGCGTCATCGAACCGGAACGGCGCGCCGCCGCGCGTGAGGTCGTGCGCGGTGAGGGCGGCGTTGTAGCCGGGCGCGCCCGGCACGTTGAGGCCGGGCGCGGTGAGCGCCATCGTGAAGCGCTCGCGCACGGGAAACACCTGCGCGTCAGCGCCGGCGCGCAGGCCGAGCCGGCCCGCCTGACGCGTGTAGCGCGCCTGCGCGGTGAAGGTCGAGAGCTGCCGATCCTGCCAGGCGGTGACCGGTGTGTCGCGGGCGCTGGGCCGCAGCTCGGCCGAGGTCGTGCGCGCGCCCACCGTCACATCCACCGTGCTCGAGACACCGAGCGGCCGCAGCCACGCACTCCACACCGACAGGTCCGCGAGCCGCTGCTGCTGGTCCTGGCCGGCGGCCTGCTGCGAGCGCAGGTTCGCGAGTTCGAAGCGCGAGGTGCCGCCCATCGCATGCAGACGCAGGGTGTCGCGCGAGGTGAGACGGAGGTCGGCGCGGGCGAAGCCGCGCATGACGTCGCCGCCATTGTGCAGGTTGTCACGCGACACCTGATCCAGGAAGCGATCGGTCCGCATCGAGGTCAGCGAGCCGAAATACCCGACCCGTCCGCGTTCGCCGCCCCACTGCAGCGCGCCTTGCGCCGTGCCGAAACCACCGGCCGCCAGCGACACCGACCCGGTGGAGGCGCGGCCGGTGCCGAGGCCGCTGCGGCTGCCGAGCACGGCGACGCCCGAGACCTTCCCGCCGAACTCAGCCGGGACGTTGCCGGTCATCAGTTCGGCCGTCTGCACGACGCCGACATCGAGCGCGTTGGCGAAGGCGCCCGTGAGCTGGTCGCTGATTGGCAGGCCGTCGATGACGTAGGTCATCTGGTTGTGGGCGCCGCGTGGATGAATCGCGCCGTTGGCGTTCTGCGCGAAGCCGGGGAACCCGACGAGCACGGCCTCGAGGCCGCGGCTGGCGGCGGCGACCGGCAGCCGCTCGATGCGCGTGATGCTGACGGCATGGCGGGTGCCCGACGTGATGTCGTCCACGGCGGTTTCGGTGGGCCGGACGATCACGCTGTCGGTCAGCGTCGCGACCGCCAGACGGAGCGTCACCTCGGCCGGGGCGCCGGTGGCCACCACCACCCGTTGTGAGGCCGGGGTGAACCCGTCGAGCGACGCCGTCAGGTCGTGCGTGCCGACGGGGAGGTTCGGCAGGTCGAAGCGTCCCTGCGCGTCGGCGACCGCCACTCGTTCGAGTCCGCTTGACGGCTGGCGGAGCGCAACCGTGGCGCCCGGGACGGAGGCATCCTGGGCGTCGAGCACGACGCCGCGAATCGCGGTCGTGACCTGGGCCTCAGCCGGGTATGGGCCGGCGAGGACGAGACCCAGCGCGACCGCACCGAGGAGTTGCTCCCATGTTCGTCGACGCCGATGACGGTGCCGGGCCAAATAGTAATTTTGAGTAATCAAAACTGTTATCGACGATACGGCTAAAACTGTCGGCCGTCAAGGGCGTGTCCAGCTCAGCGCTGCTGCCAGCTCCCGTACATGGGGTTCGGCAGGATGAAGTAGTGGACGCCGAAGGGCGCCAGCGCCGCCTGGTCGCCGAGGCCGGCGCGCTGTGACAGGCGCGGGAAGTCGAGGATGTTGTCGCCGACGAATGCCAGCACCTCGACCGGCGTCGCGCTGGCCGGCGAGTGTCCGGCGGCCACGGCCTCGAAGCGCGGGTTCTTGTCGGACGGGCTGCCATCGGGCCGGCAGAGCAGGGCGTCGTGCGTCCGGCGGTAGCGCTCGAACACCGCCGCCGTATCGGCGCATTCCGATTGCAGCCGATTGGTGACGATGGCGATGCGTCCGCCGAGCGTCCGCACGTGCGCCAGAAAGGCGTCGGCACCGGGGAGCGGGGTGGCCTCGCGTCGGCGCACCCACGCGGCCCAGCTCTCGGATGAATAGCCGAGCCCCTGCTGCGCGCGCTCGAGCTGATAGGTGACGTTGTTGATCACGGTCTCGTCAGCGTCGCGCCGCCCGTCGGATCGATGAATTGTGCGAGCGCGACGCCCGGCTGAATGCGCCTCGTGCCAAGCATCGTGTCGCCGCCGTGAGCCCGTTCCCGGTAAGCAACGGTGAGCGGTAGCGCGTAGTCTCTGCATGAACAACGTGCTCGCTCGATTTCGCCCGCAGGCGTATGCCCTGCTTCGCATGGCCGCTGGGTTGTTGTTCTGCCTCCACGGCCTTCCCAAGCTGTTCGGCGGGTTCGGGCGCTCGGCGCCGGTTGAGCTGCCGTCGCAAATGGGTCTGGCCGGTCTCATCGAAGTCATCGGGGGCGCGATGATCGGGCTCGGCTTCTTCACCAGCCCGGTTGCGTTCCTCGCCAGCGGACAGATGGCGGTGGCCTACTTCCAGGCGCACGCCCCGCGGGGACTCTGGCCGATCGTGAATGGCGGCGAACTCGCCGCACTGTTCTGTTTCGTGTTCCTGTATGTCGCGGCCGCCGGTTCCGGCTCGTGGAGCCTCGACGCGCTGCGCGAGTAGGTGCGACGAAGACCATGCAGCGCAGGCTCGATATCCTCGCAACGATGCAGATGTCACGCGGGTCGGTCGTCACGTGGATCGCGGTGCTCGGTCTCGGCCTCGGCCTCGCCTTGACTCCCGTCGTGGCAGGCCAGCCGACACCACCGGCGCCGGCGCTGCCGGCGTGGACGCCCGGCACCCTCGACATCCATCACATCGTCACCGGACGCGGCAACTCGACGTTGTTCGTCTTTCCCGATGCGACGACGATGCTGGTCGATGCCGGTGCCGTGGTTGCAGCGCCGGCCCATGCGGATCCGCGGCCGGACGGCTCCCGCACGCCCGGCGCGTGGATCGCTGACTACGTGCGGCAGATGCATCCGATGCCAGCGCGTCCCCGACTCGACTACGCGGTCGTCACGCACTTTCACGCCGACCACTTCGGCGAAGTCACGCCGGCCGGCCGCAAGGACGCCTCGGGTGTGACGCTCACCGGCATGACCGAGGTGCTCGACCTGCTCGGCGCCGGGGTGGTCATCGATCGCGCTTGGCCCGTCTACGACTACCCGTCGGATCTCCGCGCCGACGCGGCCGTGGCCAACTACCGCCGCTCTCTCGACGGCGCGGCGGCGCGCACAGGGCTGCGGGTGGAACGTGTGCGCGTCGGCAGCGCCTCGCAGTTCCGCGTCAATCGGGATCCGCGCTGGCCCGAGGTCGGGGTGCGTCCGGTGGCGGCCAACGGCGAGGTCTGGACGGGTACGGGCGAGGCGACCGAGCAGACGTTCCCGCCGCTGGCGTCGATTCCGCGCGAGGACCATCCGGACGAGAACATGTGCAGCATCGCCCTGCGCGTGCACTACGGCCGCTTCGACTACTTCACGGGCGGCGATCTGCCCGGCGATCCCGAAGGGGCGCCGGCCTGGCAGGGCGTCGAGGCCCGCCTCGGCGCCGCGCTCGGCGCGACCGACGTGCAGCAGGTGAATCATCACGGCTCGATCGACCCGGCCACGCCGGCGTTCCTGGCGGCGCTCCAATCGCGCGTGCTCATCGTGCCGGCGTGGGCGCCGACCCACCCGTCGCCGGATGTGCTGAAGCGGCTGCTGAACACCCGCTACTATCCGGGGCCGCGCGATGTCTTCACGCTGGCGCTGCGCGAGCCGATGTCGCACGCCATCGGCGCCCGCGTGCGCCAGCTCGCGGCCTCACATGGTCACGTGGTCGTGCGCGTGGCGCCGGGCGGGGCCGCCTATTCGGTATTCGTGCTCGACGACGGGTCGCCGGCCCGGCCGCTCACGGCCACCTTCGGTCCGTATCCGTCGCGTTGAGGCGGCTCCCGGCGCGATCCGGCTACACTCGTTCGGATGGCATCTCCGGCGGTTGCTGACACGATCACCTTCGGCCTCGATACCTTCGGCGACGTCACCCTCGACGCCGGCGGCACGCCCCTGCCGCAGGCGCAGGTGCTGCGCAACGTCGTCGCCGAGGCCGTGCTGGCCGACCAGGTCGGCCTCGCATGTTTCGGTGTCGGCGAACATCACCGGGCCGACTTCGCCATCTCGGCGCCCGAGGTGCTGCTGGCGGCGATTGCGGCGCGCACCGAACGCATCCACCTCGGCTCGGCGGTGACGGTGCTGAGCACGGACGATCCCATCCGCGTCTTCCAGCGCTTTTCGACGCTCCACGCGATTTCGCACGGGCGCGCCGAGGTCATCCTGGGCCGCGGCTCGTTCACCGAGTCGTTCCCGCTCTTCGGCTTCGACCTTGCGCAGTACCACGTGCTCTTCGAAGAGAAGCTCGACCTGTTTGCGGCGCTGCTCACCGGTGAGCCGGTCACGTGGTCGGGTCGCCTGCGTCCGCCGCTCGAGGGGCAGCGCGTCTTCCCGCCGATCGAACAGGGCCGGCTCACGACCTGGGTCGGCGTCGGCGGCAGCCCGGAATCGGTGCTGCGGGCGGCGCGTCACAACCTGCCGCTGACCCTGGCCATCATCGGCGGCGCGGCCGCCAGGTTCGTGCCGTTTGCCGATCTCTACCGGCGAGCCCTGGCGGAACTGGGCCACGCGCCGCAGCCGATTGCGGCCCATTCACCCGGGCACGTCGCGACTACCGATGACCAAGCGCGCGAGCAGTTGTGGCCGCACTACCGCGACATGATGACGCGAATCGGCGGCGAGCGCGGCTGGCCGCCAGTGACACGCGCCCACTTCGATCGCGAGGCCGGTCCCGACGGGGCGCTCTACGTCGGCGCGCCCGACACGGTGGCAGCCAAGATTGCGGCGACGGTGCGCACGCTGGGCCTGTCGCGCTTCGACCTCAAGTACAGCGCCGGCCGGTTGTCGCACGACCACTGCCTGACGAGCATCGAACTCTACGGCACCAAGGTCGTGCCGCTGGTGCGCGCGCTCCTGGCGGCCTGAGGCGGGAGGCCGGGCACCCCGACTTTCAGACGGCGTCTAGTGCCGGGTGCCGTGCGCGCCGAGCGATCGTTCCATCACGGCGGCGAGCTGCTGGGCGGCAAACGGCTTGGCCAGAATTTCCGAGATGCCGGCCCGTCCGGCCCGTTCACGATCTTCTTCGGTGACGCGTCCCGAGCACAGCACGATGGCGATGTCGCCGTGATCGCGGCGGATCCGCTCGGCCAGCTCGATGCCGCTCATCTTGGGCATCGCCAGGTCGCTCACCACCACGTCGATGTGCAGGTCGGTCGACAGGGTGGCCAGCGCTTCGGCCGGTCCGGCGCAGCCCTGCGCGCTGTAGCCGAGGCGCGTCAACTGCCGGCATACCAGGCTCACGAGCTCCGGTTCGTCGTCGACCACCAGCACGTGCGCCCGGCGATGCGGCGAGGGCGTCTCGGACGGGGCGACGTCGGCTTGGCGTGGCAACGCGCCGGCCGGCGCCGGCGGCAGCGTGACGCGGATGGTCGTGCCGCGGTTCACCGTGCTCGTGGCGTCGATGGCGCCGCCGTGGGCGGTCACGATGCCATGCACCACCGCCAGTCCGAGGCCGGTGCCGATGCCGGCCGGCTTGGTCGTGAAGAACGGCTCGAAGACCCGATCGAGCGTCGCCGCGTCCATCCCGGAGCCGGTGTCGCTCACCGTCAAGCAGATCCCCGGACGGGTCGTGCTCGACGCCAGGTCGCGGGAGACCGTGATCGCCAGCTCGCCGCCGCCCTCGCGCATGGCGTGTGCGGCGTTGCTGCCGAGGTTCATCAGCACCTGATGCAGCTGCACCGGGTCGGCCTGCACGAGGGGCAGCCCGTCGTCGACCGTGGTCCGGATCTCGACCATCGCCGGCAGCGTCGAGCGCAGCATGGCGACCGCTTCGGTCACGATCGGCCCGAGCGCCACCACGTCGCGCTGTTCGTCGCGGCGGCGGCTGAAGGCCAGGATCTGGCGCACCAGCGCCTCGGCCCGCTGCGACGCGCGCAGGATCTGATCGAGCAACGGCCGCGCCGGATGTGTCTCCGGAATGTCGACCAGCGCCAGATCGGCGCTGCCCACGATGAGCGTCAGGATGTTGTTGAAGTCGTGGGCGATGCCGCCGGCCAGGGTGCCGATCGCCTCCATCTTCTGCGACTGGCGCAGGCGCGACTCGAGCTGCACGCGGTCGGCATCGGCGCGCCGGCGTTCCGAGATGTCGCGGACGCCGGCAAACACCCGGCCGCCGCCGCCGGGCATCGCCGTGACGACCACCTCGACCGGCAGCATCACGCCGGCGCGCGTGCGCACGGCGGTCTCATACCGCGAGGTGCCGGTGCGGGCCTGCTGATCGGCGCGGCGCTGCCGTTCCTGGTCGGACACGCCCATTTCGAGGTCGTCCAGACGCACGGCGACGACCTCGTCATGGGTGCCGCCGAGCATCCGGCACCAGGCGTCGTTGGCCTCGACGACGCGGCCGTCGGCGTCGAGCACCAGCATGCCGTCGCTGGCGGCCTGGAACATGGTGTCGCTGCGGGCGGTCGTGACCGCCAGTTCCGCCGACCGCTCGCGCACCTTCTGATCGAGCAGCGCCACCGTCTCGTCGAGCCGTTCCACCATCGCGCCGAGCTCACGCTGCAGCGACAGCACCTCGGCCGGCGATCCGGGCGGCAGCGCCGGCTGCGCCACGGCATGGCCGCGTCCGATGCCCTCGGCCGTCTGCGCCAGGATTTCGATCGGTTGCGTGATCCGGCGCGACACCCGCGAAGCCAGCGGCGCCGCCAGCAGCATGCAGACCAGCAGCCACGCCGCGGTCAACATGTAGAACGGCACCAGCGGCGCCTGCATCGCCGCGACCGGCCGGCGGATGAGCACCTGCCAGCCCAGCGCCGGCACGTCGCGCCGCACGATCACGTGCCGTGCCGCTCTGGCGTCCTGCGGACCGGTGGTGCGGTCGACGAACTCGCCGACATCGCGGCCGGCGGTCGAGGTCACCCAGGGCAGGGCGCGACCATCCGCGAGCAGCGAGGCGGGCTCCGGGCCCGTCGTCGCGATCACCTGGCCGGCCTTGTCGAGGACGAGCACCGACGCCGCCGTCTCCGTCACGAACTGATCGAGCCACATGCTCAAGGTGGGCAGACTGAGGGCGCCCTGCGCAACGCCGGCAAACCTGCCGTCGCTGCCGCGGTAGGGCGCGCTGAAGACGACGATCGGATCGCCGCCGTAGGCACGGCCGCGGAAGCCATCGCTGCGGAACGGCTGACCCGTGCGTGCCGGCTCTGCGAAGTAGGGCCGATCGGCAATCGCCGGTACGCCCAGCACCGGCTGCGGCGTGGGCGAGTCGAGCCGGCTCGAGGCCGAGACGACCTCGCCGCGCGCATCGCTCACGAGCATCGCCCCGAAGGTGGTGGACCCGGTATGGTGCAGCGCCAGTGTCTGGTCGATCTCGGCACCGGTCGACGGCCGCACCGAGAGCTGGCCCGCCAGGGTGCGCACGTCGCCCTCGGCGGCCGAGACGTAGTCGGCCAGGCGGGCGGCGGTGGTCGTTGCCCGCGTGGCCAGATCGTCGGTGCCTTCGGTCACCAGGTCGCGCGCGTACATCGCGCCGAGGCCGAGGCCGAGGAGGATGACCGACAACGTCGAAATCGGCACGATGACGCGGGCGATCTGGACGCGCAGCGGCTGCGGCGCGCGGTCGCTCAGACTCGATCGGAACACCCGGCGGATGACCGGCAGCGTGAGCAGCACCTGGGCGAGGGCCGCGCTCAGAATGCCGTTCACGAGCTGCTTCGCCAGCAGGAGCCGCACGTCCAGGCCGAGCGGCGGCGCCGTCAGCAGGCCGCCGATGAAGATGCCGTAGGCGAGCAGCCAGAAAGCGGCCGTGACGAGCACCGGCATGCCGCCGCGCCGCACCAGCGAGCCGACGACCAGCGCCTCGATCGCCCAGATGGCGCTGAAGGCGGGCTCGGGCGTGCCGAACGTGGCCGTCAGCGACGCCACGGCCCCCCATGGTCCGCCGAGCGCCATCGCGGCAAACAGGATGACGGCCTCGTCGAGGCGCAACACCAGCCCGTCGGCCAGGGCCGGCGCATTCAGCAGCACCACGCGTCCGAGCGCGCCGAGCAGCAGCGCCGCGGCCAGCCGATTGATCGCAGGGCGCACGGTGGCCGGGATGGTCATCCGCAGTGGAGCAGTCTCATTGCAATTATAGGGGCGCCCGGGTTCCGGCGCGAGCGCGCGGCTTCCGGCGATAATCGGCGGCATGCCGAGCCGACGAGCGTTCCTTGCCGCCACCGGCGGCCTGGCGTGGGGGTGGGCATCAGGCGGCCCGGCCGCGGCGCGGCAAGCACCGCTCGCCATCGACGCCGCGCGGCTGCAGCGGCGCCTGGAGCAGCTGAGCACGTTCGGCCGGCCGGCCGGTGGCGCCTTCGCCGACGGCGTCAGCCGCGTCGCCTACTCGGAGGCCGACCTGGCCGCGCGCGCGTGGCTGCAATCGGAGATGCGCGCCGCCGGACTCGCCGCGCGCCTCGACGCGGCCGGCAACATCTTCGCGCGTGCCGGCGGTCAGGCCTCGGCGCCGCCGGTGCTCTTCGGCTCCCACATCGACTCGGTGCCGGGTGGCGGCAACTTCGACGGCGACCTCGGCACGCTGGCCGCGCTGGAAGTGATGCAGACCGTGGCGGCGGCCGGTGTGGTCACGCGCCGTCCGCTCGAGATGGTGGTCTGGGCACACGAAGAGAGCACGGCGTTCGGCCGCGGCACCGCCTGCAGCCGCATCGTCGCCGGCGATCTCAAGGCCGGCGATCTCGACCAGACGTGGAACGGACTGCGCCGCCGTGATGCGCTGCGCCGCATCGGCGGCGATCCGGATCGCATCGAGACGGCGGTGCGTGCCGCCGGCGCCTGGCACGCCTATGTCGAGCTGCACATCGAACAGGGCGGCACGCTCGACGCCGCGCGGGTGCCGATCGGCGTCGTCGAAGGCATCGTCGCGATTCATCGCTACGATGTGACCATCGAGGGCGTCGCCAACCACGCCGGGACGACGCCGATGGACGGCCGCCAGGACGCGCTGGTGGCAGCGTCCCACCTCGTGCTCGCGGTGCGCCGCGTCGTGACCGGCCGTCAGGGCCCTCAGGTGGGCACCGTGGGCCGCATCGAGGTGGAACCCAACTCGCCCAACGTCGTGCCCGGACGCGTGACCCTGAGCGTCGAGTTCCGCGATCTCTCGACGCGCGTGCTCGACGAGCTTGGCGCCGCCGTGCAGGCCGAAGCCGACACGATTGCCCGCGACACGCGCACCACCATCACCTTCCGTCTGGCGTCCACGAACCCGCCGGCGCCGGCGCACGCCGGGGTCATGGCGGCGATTCGCGGCGCTGCCGCTGCGCGGCAGCTGGAAGCCCGGACGCTGCCGAGCGGCGCTGGCCACGACGCGCAGATGATCGCCGCGCTCTGCCCGATGGGGATGATCTTCGTGCCGAGCGTCGGCGGGATCAGTCACTCGCCGCGCGAGCTCACCCGCTGGGACGACTGCGCCCGCGGCGCTTCCACGCTGCTCGAGACCGTGCTGACCCTCGATCGCCGCGACAGCGTGTAACGCGAGCGCGCCTCCGGCTCAGCGTTCGCGCGCGGGTGTCACCGGCAGCAGGCCGTGCTCGACCAGCACCGGCGGCCGCCGCAGACGCGTCGTCTGCTCCCACGCCTGCGCCAGGCCCAGCAGGTCGCCGTCTGTCCACGGCCGCGCCGAGAACTCGAGGCCGAACGGCAGGCCGCTGTCGTAGAAGCCGGCCGGCACCACGATCGCGGGCACGCCGATCATGTTGGTCCAGCTGGTGGCCGAGTGCGGGCCTTCGCTGAGGCGCCCGTCCTGCGGCATCGACTCGTCGGGCGGCGGCATCTGGATGGCCGGATAGACATAGCCGTCGAGCTTCAGGCGATCGAGCGGGTTCGAGGTAGGCGGCCAGCGTGGCCCGGCGCGGCCCGTGATAGCGGCGCTCCGCATCCGGATCGCTGGCGAGCGTGCGCTGGTCGATCGTGATGCCGCCCATCCGGCGGAAATGGTCCTCGGTCCCGATCGACGAGGTGAAGAGCGGCTGACCGACGGCGGCGGCATAGGCCTCGGCGGTCGTGTAGGCGGGCGGTCCGAACGCTGCCAGGAACTGGTTGGTGCCGTCTTTCATGTAGGCGTAGGTCGCGACGCGGGAGGCCGTGCGGGCGAACGCCACCGGGAGGATCGTGTCGTCGAGCACCACCTCGGCGCCGGCGGCCCGCAGCGCCTCGATCGCCTTCATGAAGAGCGCGCGCGTGGCTGGCTGGAGCGGCATGTCGGCCGCCTTGCGCAGTCGCTCGGCGGCGTCAGCCGGCACGTCCACCGGGATGCCGTGGAACGGCACGCCCTCGCCCGCGAGGATGAACGCCGGCACGCCGAAGCGCTTGCCCTTGAGCGTGCCCGTGGACAGGTGGTTCGCATAGGGCCCTGGTTGCGCCAGCGCCGCGCTGCCGATGGTGCGGGCGTCCTGCGGATCTTCACCCGCCATCACCGACAGCGCGATGGCGGCATCGGCGGCAGTGCGGGCGATCGGGCCGGTGTTGTCGAGCAGCCAGTCGAGCGGCGCGATGCCGCTGATGCTGACGAGCCCGCGGGTGGGATAGACGCCGACCAGCGCGCTGGTCGCCGCCGGCATGCGGATCGAGTTGCCGGTGTCGGTGCCATTGCCGAGCACGGCGAAGTTGGCGGCCACCGCGGTGACGGTGCCGCCCGACGATCCACCCGGCGAGAAGCGCACATCGTAGGCATTACCGGTGCGGCCGAACGAGGTACTGCGATTGGTGTCGCTGTTGGCGAGGTCGGGCATATTCGTGTGCCCGAGGATGACGGCGCCGGCGGCCTTGAACCTGGCGACCACGGTCGCGTCTTTCGGCGCCACCAGCTCTTGACCGGGCCGGCGAAAGCCCTCCCATCCCGCGGTCGTGATGTGCCCGGCGATGCTGGTGTTGGCCTTGATGACGATTGGCACGCCCCACAGCGCCCCGCGGGCAGCGGCCGGCCCCGGGCTGGACACCGCCGCGCCATCCTGCTGCGCCGCCAGCGCCAACGCGCTCGTCCTGTAGACGGTCTCGATCGCGCCGTAGACGCCGTTGTAGCGATCGATGCGATCGAGATGCCACTGCACCACCTGGGTGACGGTGTAGGTCTTCGCGTCGTAGAGACGATGCAGCCCCGCGACGGTCACGTCGAGCAGATCGCGATCGAGGGCGGACGCGCCGTCAGCGGGCGTGGAGGTGGCCGCCGGCGGCGCCGACGTCTGGCAGGCGAGGGCGAAGGGGAGGAGGACGGAGAGGGCGACGAGCCTGACAAAACGACAGCATGGCGCGATTGTCACTCTAATCGCGCACGAATCGGCATGCGGGTCAGCCCTAGCCCGAGCCCCGGCCCCGAGCCCCGGGCCCTGAGCCCCGATGGCCGATCTCCTAAACGGGCTGGCGCTGATCTTCGGGCTTGACCGTGACCGGGTTCAGGAACGGCATCATCGCCCGCAGCTCGGCGCCCACCTTCTCGATCGGGTGCTTCTGCTCGGCCAGACGCGTCGCGGTGAAGTTCGGCCGGCCGGCGGCATGTTCGTCCACCCACAGCTTGGCGTAGCGGCCTTCCTGGATGTCGGTCAGCATCCGCTTCATCTCGGCCTTGGTCTCGGCCGTGACGATGCGCGGGCCGCCCGTGTAGTCGCCGTGTTCGGCGGTGTCCGACACCGAGTAGCGCATGTAGTTCAGGCCGCCCCGATACATCAGGTCGACGATGAGCTTCAGCTCGTGCATGCATTCGAAGTAGGCGATCTCCGGGCTGATAGCCGGCTTCGACCAGCGTCTCGAACGCCGCCTTCACGAGCGCGCTGGTGCCGCCGCACAGCACCGACTGCTCGCCGAACAGATCGGTTTCAGTCTCTTCCGCGAACGTCGTCTCGAGCACGCCGGCGCGCGTCACGCCGATGCCCTTGGCGTACGACAGCGTCACGGTGCGCGCGGTGCCGGTGGCGTCCTGATGCACGGCGAACAAGGCCGGCGTGCCGGCGCCTTCTTCATAGAGCTCGCGGACGCGGTGCCCGGGCGACTTCGGCGCCACCATCGCCACGTCCACGTGCGCCGGCGGACGTGATGATGCCGAAGCGGATGTTGAAGCCGTGCGCGAACATCAGCATCTTGCCGGCGGTGAGGTGCGGCTCGATGTCGCGGCGGTAGACCTCGCCCTGACTGGTGTCGGGGATGAGCATCATGATGACGTCGGCCTCGGCCGCCGCCTCGGGAATCGACACCGCGCGCAGGCCGGCGGCCTGCGCCTTGGCCGCCGAGCTGCTGCCCGGATGCAGGCCGACGCGCACGTCGACGCCGCTGTCGCGCAGGTTCAGCGCGTGGGCGTGCCCCTGCGAGCCGTAGCCGATGATGGCGACCTTGCGATCGCGGATGGGCGCCAGGTCGGCGTCCTTGTCGTAGTAGATGACGGCCATGTCGTACGGATTCCTGAGGGAACCAGGGACGCCAGGTGCGTCCCCGGACGTTGCGAATTACACCGAGTAGGCGATGTCCTGCGATTCGGCCGCGGCCACCGCGCGGTCGGGCGTCGGCGGCGGCGCGGCCCGGGCCTTCGCCGCGCGCCATGGCGAGCGTGCCCGTGCGCGCCATCTCCAGCACCCCGTAGGGCTCGAGCACTTCGAGCAGGCGATCGAGCTTGGCGGCGCCGCCGGTGAGCTCGAGCACCAGCGAATCGGCGGAGACGTCGATGATGCGGGCGCGGAAGACGTCGGCGAGCTGGAAGATCTCCGGCCGCGTGGCGGCGGTCGTGGCCACCTTGATGAGCGTCAGCTCGCGGACCACGTTGGGCCGCTCGGTGACGTTGTCGACACGCAGCACGTTGACCAGCTTGTAGAGGTGCGCCTCGACGTGGTGCGCCCCTTCATCGTTGGTATCGACGACGATCGTCATGCGCGAGACCCCCGGTGTCTCGGTGCTGCCGACCGTGAGCGATTCGATGTTGTAGGCGCGGCGGCGGAAGAGCGAGGCCACGCGCGTGAGCACGCCCGGCTTGTTCTCGACGAGCACGACGAAGGTGATCACTGGTCCGCTCCGGTCTCCGCAAGCACGCTCGGGCGGCGGATCATGTTGTGCAGGTCGGCGCCGGCCGGCACCATCGGATAGACGGTGTCTTCCTGCTCGACGCGGAAGTCGATGACGACGGTGCCCTTGTGGGCGCGGGCGGCCTGCACGGCCGGCACCACCCCGCTGCGTTCACTGACCCGCGCCGCCGTCAAGCCGAAGGACTCGGCCAGCTTCACGAAGTCGGGACTCGACATCGGCGTCGCGGCGTAGCGGCGTTCGTAGAAGAACTCCTGCCACTGGCGCACCATGCCGAGATAGCCGTTGTTGATGATGGCGACGTTGATGTCGAGGCCTTCCTGGGCGATGGTGGCCAGTTCCGCCATCGTCATCTGGAAGCCGCCGTCGCCGACCACCACCCACACTTCGGCGTCGGGCCGGGCGATCTTGGCGCCGATGGCCGCCGGCAGCGCGAAGCCCATGGTGCCGAGGCCGCCCGAGGTGATGAGCGAGCGCGGGGTGTCGTGGTGGTAATACTGCGCTTCCCACATCTGGTGCTGGCCGACGTCGGTGACGACGACGGCGTTGCCGCCGGTCTCGCGCCACAGGTCGTGGATGACGTGGGCGGCATAGAGGTGGCCGCTGTCGGGCAGGTTCTGGATGTCGCGCACCGCCGAATCGCCCTTGAGGCCGTCGATGTGGGCGCGCCAGGCGGCGTGGTTGCCGCGCTCGACCCGCGGCGTCAGCCTTCTGCAGGAGCTGCCCGACATCGCCGACGAGACCGACGTCCACCTTGACGTTCTTGTTGATCTCGGAGCGGTCGATCTCGAGGTGGATCTTCTTCGCGTTGAGCGCGTAGGTCTTGACGTTGCCGGTGACGCGATCGTCGAAGCGCATGCCGAGCGCGATGAGCAGGTCCGCTTCCTGAATCGAGGTGTTGACCCACGCCTCGCCGTGCATGCCCATCATGCCGAGGTTCAGCGGATGGCTGGCCGGCACGCCGCCGATGCCGAGCAGCGTCATCGCGATCGGGATGTCGGCGTGTTCGGCGAACTGGCGCACGATCTCCGAGGCGCCCGAGGCGATGATGCCGTTGCCGGCGAGAATCAGCGGCCGCTTCGCCTGGTGGATGAGATCGACGGCGCGCGCCAGGTCGGCGTCGCCGGGCGCCAGGTCCGGCCGCTGATGCGCGATCGGCGCCTCTTCGGGCCATGCGAAGTCGCAGGCCTTCTGCTGGCAGTCTTTCGTCATGTCGATGAGCACCGGGCCCGGGCGGCCCGAACGCGCGACGTGGAAGGCCTCCCGCACCGTGGCCGCGACGTCTTCGGGCTGGGTCAGGATGTAGTTGTGCTTGGTGATGGGCAGCGTGATGCCCGTGATGTCGCATTCCTGGAAGGCGTCGGAGCCGATGAGCTTGCTGCCCACCTGGCCGGTGATGCAGACAATCGGCGAGCTGTCCATCATCGCCGTGGCGATGCCGGTCACCAGGTTGGTCGCGCCGGGGCCGGAGGTGGCAATCGCCACGCCCGACCTGCCCGGTGGCGCGGGCGTAGCCGTCGGCCATGTGCGCGGCGCCCTGTTCGTGGCGTACCAGCACGTGCCGGATCGGGTAGTCGAGCATCGCATCGTAGGCCGGGAGGATGGCTCCGCCCGGGTAGCCGAAGACGCAGGTCACGCCTTCGCGCACGAGCGACTCCCAGAGAATCTGTGCGCCGGTCAGTCGTCTTGACGTCATGTTATGGGCAAGCCTATCGATTCGCCTTGATGTCCGTCAATCTTATAGATTGTTGCGTATCTGTAAGTTTGTCTAACTTTTCACTGATTGTCTCATGCGGCCAGAAGGCCAGGCTGGACAGCTACTCGGTGCGAAGGGCCTGCCAGGGGTCCTGCGCCGCGGCCTTGCGCGCCGGGAGGTAGCCGGCGGCCATCGTCACCACGCCCAGCGTCACCACGGCCGCGCCGACGATGACTGCGCTCGGGGAGACCAGGCCGAACAGCGCCGATTGCATCACCCGGCCGAGGCCGGTCGCAAGCAGAGCGCCGGCGATGCCGCCGCCCACCGCGATACGCCCGGCGCGGCTTGCTGTGAGCCACATCACCTGCCGTCTGGTGGCGCCAAGCGCCACGCGCACGCCGATTTCCCGGGTGCGCCGCGCCGCCAGATACGCCATCAGGCTGTACATCCCGGTCAGCGACAGCGCCAGGGCGATGGCGCTCATCACGGTCAGCACCCGCGCGAAGTAGTCGATGCCGGTCACCTTGTGGCGGATGACGGTCTCCATCGTCGCGATGATCTCGATCGGCTGGTCGGGGTCGGCGGCCGCCACCGCCCGTTGGACATCCGCGGCCAGCCGCAGCGGGTCGCCGGAGGTGCGGGCGACGAACATCTGCGTCAGCGTCGGGTCCTGCGCCAGCGGTCGATAAACGGTCGGGTTGACGCGGGCGGCGAACCAATCCTGCACGATGTCGCCGACCACGCCGACGACGGTGATCCACTCGCCGTCTTTGGCGAGGCGCAGGCGCCGGCCAAGCGGATCCTGACCGGCGAAGAAGTCGTCGGCCAGCCGCTGGCTGATGAGCGCCACCGCCGGGGCGCCATCGCCGTCGCCGCTGGTGAGCGCGCGGCCGCGCAGCAGCGGGATGCGCAGCGTCTCGAAGTAGGCGGGCGACGCCCGTTGCAGGTCCACGTTGCGCGGGAGGGCGGTGTCGTCCACAGGTTGCCCTTCGACGAAGATCGGCCGGCCGGCCGCGAGATTCGTGTAGGGCAGCGTGGTGACGGCCGCGGCGGAGGTGACCGACGGCAACGCCCGCAGGCGCGCCTCGACGGTGGTCGTGAAACGGCGGCGGCGTTGCAGGTCGGCGTAGGGCCCGGTGGGCAGCGTGAGCTGCGCGGTGATGAGATTGTGCCGGTCGAAGCCGGTCACGCCGAAGGCCGCCCGGTTGACCGCGCCGACGATGAGGGTCGAGGCGACCACCAGCGCGATCGTCAGCGCGACCTGTGCCCCGGCGAGCAGCGAGCGCAGCCACTGACGTCCGGGCGGCGCGGTCGAGGCGCGTGCGCCGCCGACGAGCGGCCCGCTATGCGCGGCGCGGGCCGCCTGCACGGCCGGCACCAGCGAAAACACGATGGTGGCGACCGCACCCAGAGCGGCCATCGCGGCCAGCGACGCGAGATCGAGCCGGATGTACTCGTAGCCGGGGACGAAGCGCACGACGGTGGCCGGCAGGAAGTCGCGCGAGAAGCGGATGGCGACCGCCGCCAGCGCGGCGCCGACGCCGACCCCGAGCGCCGCCAGGCAGATGCCCTCGATGACCAGTTGCAGCGCCAGGCGCAGGCGACTGGCGCCAAGGGCCAGCCGGATCGCGAACTCCGGCTGCCGCTCGGTGCCGCGGGCCAGCAGCAGATTGGCGATGTTGGCGCACGCCACCAGCAGCAGCAGCACCGCCGCGGCCTGCCAGATGGCGACAAACGGGCCCACCGCGTCGTCGCCCAGGCCGCGCGAGAAGCTCACGACGGTGACGCCGCGGTTGCGGTTGGTGTCGGGAAACTCGGCCGCCTGGCGCGCCACCACGGTCTGCAGTTCGCCGCGCGCCGCCTCGAGCGTCTGCCCGTCTCGCAGACGTCCGAACGTCATCAGGTAGCCGCGCTTCCGATCGGTCCACGCGGCGTCGTCGTAGGCGATCGGGGCCCAGACGTCGCTGCCGTAGGGCACGACGAAGCGCGGTGGCATGACGCCGATGACTTCATGCGGCACGCCTTCGAGACGCACCGTCGTGCCGACCACGCCGGGGTCGCCGCCGTAGCGCCGCTGCCACAGCGCGTGCGACAGGATCACCGTACGGCCGGCGCCGGGCCGGCCATCGTCGGCGGTGAAGGTGCGGCCGAGCACCGGCTGCACGCGCAGCAACTCGAAGTAGCCGGGTGTCACCAGGAATCCGTGCAGGCTCTCGGGTCGCTCGACGCCGGAGAGATTCGGATCCCACCACTCGAGCGCCGCCAGCTCGCCGACGGTCGTGAGCGTGCGCGTCCAGTCGCGGTAGTCGGCTGCCGCCACCGACTCGCGATCGAAGTAGGGCTTGTCGCCGCCGGCATCGGACGCCACCACGATCAGGCGATCGACATCGGCGAAGCGGAACGGCCGCAGGTAGAGCGCATCGGCGAGGTTGAAGATGACGGCGTTGGCGGCCAGCGCCACGGCGAGTGTGCCGATGATGACGGCGGCCAGGCCCGGGCGCTGGCCGAGCGCGCGCAGCGCATGACGGACCTCGCGCGACCATCCGGAACCGAGCAGGCTGGTGCCTTCGAGGTCGGCCACGCTGACACGCCGCCGGCGGCTCGGCGTGGCTGACGGCACGACCCGACCGGCGACGAACCGGGCGGCCAGCGGCACGGTTTGGCGCCAGTACCAGCGGCTGGCGGCGCCGACGCCGCGTCGCCCCGCGATTGTCGCGAACTCCTCCCGCAGGTCGCCGGTGATCGACTCCCGCCACTCGGGGTCGCGCACGCTTCGGCGCAGCAGGCGTTCGGCCAGAGGCGGCGGGGCGGCGGAGGCAGGCGAGCGTGGCGTCATGGTTGCTCCAGCACGGCTTCCAGACCGCGCGACAGGTTCGACAACGACGCGTGCATTGCCCTCAGGGCGGCGACGCCCAGCGGCGTCACCGTGAAGTAGCGGCGGGCCTTGCCGCCGCGTTCCGCCGTGGGATCGCCCATGCGCGAACGCAGACATCCTTTGCCCTCGAGCCGTTCGAGCGCCGTGTAGAGCGCGCCGCGCGCCACCGGCCGGCCGGTGCGCTCCTCGAGCAGCGCGCGCACGGGCACGGCGTAGGCGTCGGCGCCGCCCTCCATGTGCAGGACCGCGAGCAGCACCGAATACTCGAACTCACCAACGTAGGGCGTGGGCTTCATGTCTGCAATGCAGGCTAAATTATGTCTACGGTGTAGGCAATACAAAGTTCCGACCCTCAGGATCGGACCTTCGCGGGGCTCGGGGCTCGGGGCTCGGGACGAAGAGGCGAGGCTATGGGCGGGTGGCGGGTTGCTTGCGCAGGTGGCCGTACATCAGCTCTTCGGCGAACTCCACGCACTTGTATTCCATGAGCTGCGCGTTGGGTTCGCGGCGGCGGTAGAGCGGCATGCTGATGGTCCACGGGCGAGAGAAGACCTTCGGGTCCTCGATGGTCGCCTGGTAGCTCAATGTGTTGGCGTCGATCGCCGTGTAGCGCTCGGTGACCTTCAGCGCGTCGCTGTGGTAGTTGCCGGCGCGATCGAACCACGTCTCTTCCATGTGGTCGGTGACGTCGATGACCAGCGTTTCGCCGTCCCAGCGCCCGACCGACCATCCCATCCAGGCCGGTGCCGGGCTCTTTTCCTGGCCGTTCATCCGCACGACCCGGCTCGCGCTCGCGAACTCGTAGGTCATGAGGATGTTGTCGCCGGATTGCACGATCTGGAACGGGTAGGGCATGTAGGTCGCCCGCGGAATGCCGGGCATGAAGCACTTCACTTCCGGATCGAGCGTGATCCAGTTCGCGGCGTTGGTCTGACGTTTCGCCAGCGCGTCGGGCAGGTACGGGATCGCCCCGCCGTCGACGACGCCCGGACCGGGCGGCACGGCAAACGCGGCGCCGAGCGCGAACACCGGGCCCTGCTTCGCGGCATGGGCCTCGACATTCCAGTTGGCGGTGTTCAGTGCCTGCCAGATGCCGCCGAGGTCGGGTGTGCCATCGGGCGTGCGCGGCGCGCGATAGGCCTCGGGCGCCGCGGGTGCCACGCCGCACGCAGGCAGCGTGCACGCCAGGACGCCGGCGAGCAGGACCGTGCGAGCTCTGAAGGTGCGCATGCTAGCGGCCCGGCTTCTTCGTGCGGTCGTTCGGGTCGCGGCCGTCTTTGGGCGCGCCGGTGCCTGACGACCCCATGAAGAGGGTGCGGCCGTCGGGCAGCGTCATGTCCCGCCCGTTGGCGCGCAGGCGGCCGTCTTTCGCCTTGAAGCCGGCCACCACGATCACCGTGCCGATCTTGATCGAGTCGCGGCTGATGCCGCCGCGCTGGAGTGTGTTGGGGGTGCCGCCCTCCACCATCCAGATCGCCGACTTGCCGTCGGCACCTTTCACTTCCATGTGGATCCACGCGTGCGGGTTGATCCACTCGACCTTGGTGACCGGCCCGCGCAGGGTCACCGGCGCGTTGGCGTCGAACTCCGAGGAAAACGCATGGTGCGCCAGCAGCGATCCGCTGGCTCCGAGTACGACGGCGGCGATTCCCGCGACCCACGCCTTCCTGGCCATGTGCACCTCCGCGCCTGGGGTGGCGGTCTCGCGACCCGTCTCGACGCGGTCGGAGCATAACCATTTCACCCTCTGGACGCCATCCCCCGGTTGAGCGACACTACGCCGCATGACACTCCTGCATCCCGTCCGTGTCGTGGTCGCCCTCGCCGTTGCCGTCGTCGTGGTCGCCTCCCTCGGGGCGCAGGCACCGACTCCGCCCCCGGGCGGGGCCGCGCCAGCGTGGACGATGCCGCGGACGGCCGACGGGCATCCCGACCTGCGCGGCGTGTGGGGCAACAACAGCGTCACCCCGATGACCCGTCCGCGTCAGTGGAAGGACAAGACGGCGCTCAGCGCCGCTGAACTCGAGGAGTTGAAGCGCATGGCCGCCGAGTTCGTCGATCAGGGCGGCGACGCCATCTTCGGCAACTTCGTCCAGCAGATCCTCGACGCGAAGGACAAGGGGTCGTTCAGCCAGGTGTCCTACGACCCGAGCACGGGGAACTACAACCAGTTCTGGATGGCCGACCGCGAGTGGGACCAGCGTACGTCCCTCATCACCAATCCTGCCGACGGGCAGTTCCCGCCGCTCACGGCCGCCGCGCAGGCGCGCCGCGAGGCGATGCGACTTGCGCCGAAGACGCGTGGGCCGGCCGACGGCCCCGAAGACCGGCCACTCTCCGAACGCTGCATTTCGTACGGCGCGCCGCGCACCGGCGCCAACTACAACAGCTATGTGCAGATCCTCCAGTCGCCCCAGACGACCGTGCTGCTGCAGGAGATGATTCACGACGCGCGGGTCGTGCCCATGTCCTCGATGCCGCATCTGCCGTCCACGGTGCGACAGCTGCACGGCGATCCGCGTGGCCGCTGGGAGGGCGACACCCTGGTCGTCGAGACCACCAACTACCTCAACGGCTTCCAGGGGTCGACGCCCGACGTCACGCTCACCGAGCGCTATACGCGCGTCAGCGACGACTACATGAACTGGGAGATCAGCGTCAGCGACCCGGCGACGTGGACCACGCCCTACACCTTCATGATCCGGCTGAAGAAGACCAGCGGCCTCATCTACGAATACGCCTGCCACGAAGGCAACTACGCGATGGAAGGCATCCTGGCCGGCGCGCGCAGGGAAGAGGCGCAGTCGCGGCGCGCGCGCTGAGGGCCGGCGTCAGGCGGCTGCCGCGCGCGTCCGCGTGACCCAGACGAACACCGGCAGCCCGGCCAGGAGCAGCAGGAAGCCGAGATACACGACTTCCTGGCCGGCGCCTGCCACCGCGACCATCGCATAGACGAAGGCGAGGCCCGGAACCACGCCGCCGCTCGGACGTCCGCCCGCCCGCTCGCCGCTGCCGCGCACGAACGACGCCAGCGAGCAGAACACGTACGGCACGAGTGTGCTGAGCGTCGCCAGCAGGATGATCCGCGTGAAGAGCGTGACCAGGCCTTCGGTGTAGTTCATCGCGATGAGCGCGGTGCTGAGGGCGGCGGAGATCACGGTGGCGCGCACCGGGATGCCGCTGGCGTCGCGCGCGGCGAACACCGCCGGGAACAACCCGTCGTCCGCGATGGCCATCGGCATGTGACCGGCGACCAGGATCCAGCCGTTGAGCGCGCCGAAACACGAGAGCGCTGCTCCGAGCGCCACCAGCCGGGCCAGGGTCTCGCCGCCCATCACACGTGCGGCGTCGGCGAACGGCGCCGTCGACGACGCCAGCGTCTCAGGCGCCACGACGCTCATCACCCCGACCGTGCTGATGATGTAGATGACGGCGGCCACGATCGTGCCGACGATCGTCGCGCGTGGGATCGTTCGGGCCGGGTCACGGACCACGCCGGCGGGAATGGTCGCGGATTCCAGCCCCAGGAACGCCCACAGCGTGAGCGTCACGACGGCCAACGTGTCGGCTCCAAGGCTCACCGTGCCGGGCGGCGGCACGGCGAAGCGCGCCGGTTCGAACCACAGCAGCCCGCCAAGGCCCACGACCGCCAGCGGCACCACCTTCAGGAACGTCGTCGCCACCTGGACGCGACCCGCCGCACGGACGCCGATGAGGTTGATGAAGGTCAGCGTCCACAACGTGGCGATGGCGAGCAGCGCGGCTGCCACGGGCGAGCGGACCAGCCCCGGCACGAACGGATCCAGATAGCCGACGAAGGCCACGGCCAGCGCCGCGTTGGTGCACCAGCAGGAGATCCAGTAGCCCCACGCCACGAGAAACCCGGCGAGATCGCCGAACGCCTGCCGGGTGTAGGCGTAGGGACCGCCGGCGGCGGGTCGGGCCCGCGCCAGCCGCGCGAACACCACGGCCAGCAGCACGCTGCCGATGGTGGTGATGCCCCAGCCGAGCAGGCTGGTGCCGCGGTAGGCGGCGAGCGACGCCGGCAGCAGGAACACGCCGGAGCCGATCATGTTGCCGACGACCAGGGCCACGGCGGTGGCGAAACCGAAGTCGCGGGCCTGGGCCACGGGCGCATCTTACGCCCGTTCGATCACCCCGCGTCGAGTGGTCCGACCCGCTCGATCACCCAGCGGTCGAACGCCGCCAGCATCTCTTCGCGGTTCGAATACGGCCCCGGGCGATAGCCGCGCGAGGCGATGCCGGCCTGCGCCAGATCCGACAACGCCCAGTCCTGGCGATTGGTGAGGTCCCAGAACTCCACCGCGTCGTCCGGATCGAATCCCGGTCGCGCGATCTCGTCGGGGTGCATCAGCCAGTGGCAGGTGATGTCGGTGCGGTCGGGCGCGATCGGGCTGAGCAGGAACGTGACGACGTAGTCAGGATGCGGGTTGAGCAACATCGACGGCAGGAGCGCGTAGTAATAGACGCGGCGCTGCTCGTCCTCATCGAGCCCGGGCAGGGGCGCCCGGCGCGGGATTGGCGATGTCGACAGCGTGGCGAAGCCGGGCAGCAGGTCCATCGAGGCGCCGAGCCAGGTCGGACGCGGCGCCTCGTTGTCGCCCGACAGATAGTGCGACAGCCTGACCAGC
Source organism: uncultured Acidobacteriota bacterium (assembly GCA_963779175.1). GTDB lineage: Bacteria > Acidobacteriota > Vicinamibacteria > Vicinamibacterales > UBA2999 > CADEFD01. Next base: position 14,940 of record CAVZXA010000009.1, on the reverse strand, counting down.
TGCGGATGCGCGGTCGGGCAGTGCAGGCACTCATGGTAGTTGGCGATGACCAGCTTCCAGTTGGCGCGCAGCTCGTAGGTGCGCTTCGCCACCGTGCGGAGGTCGCCCATCGCCCAGTGGCGGAAACGTGTGTCGAGGCCGTCGAGGTGCGCAGCCAGCGGCGGCGGGTCGCCCTCGGCCGTGTCCCCGAGATGGATGAAGACGTGACCGTCCCAGATCGCGAGCGGAATGCGGGTGAGGGGCCAGTCGTCGGTCCGGAATCCCTCGACCTTGTCCATATGCGGCGCTTTGTAGAGCGTGCCGTCGAGCCGGTAGGTCCAGGCGTGATACGCACATTGCAGGGCGCCGGTGGCCTGCCCCTCGGACGCGGGGCAGAGCAGCGTGCCGCGGTGGCGGCACACGTTGTGGAAGGCGCGCAGGGTACCGGCGTCGTCGCGCACCAGCAGCACGCTGGCGTCGCCGAATCGACGCGTCACGTAGCGGCCGTTCGCCGGCACGTCGTCGTCGCGGCCCGCGAAGAGCCACATCCGGCGGAAGAGCCGTTCCTGCTCGCGCGCGAAGTAGGCCGGGTCCGTGTAGTAGCCCGCCGGCAGCGTCGTCGCGCTGACGTCGGTCGGGCGGCGGTCGTTCGAGTAGCGGGCCATCGCGGTGAGCCTAGTGGATTCCGGCGCGTGCCGTCACGGGTCAGCGCACCGTAGTCGGCGGACGGCGATGTCGCGTCGCCTGTTCGTAGGCGTAGGCCAGGCCCAGCATCTGGCGATCGGTCCACATGCGGCCGAGGAACGACACGCCGACGGGATAACGTCCGCCCATGTAGCCGGCCGGCACCGTCACCTGCGGCAGGCCGGTGGAGGCGCTCTCCTCGCACGTGCCCGGCTCGGTGCCGTAACGCTCGGCGCCGCCTTCGTGGGTATGCGGACGCGCCTGGTTGGCCGGATAGACGAGCGCCTCCACCTTCGCTGCGTCCATCGCCGCCACGAGCAAGGCGCGATAGGCGAGCCGCGCGGCGAGGAAGCGTTCGTTCGACGCGTCGGCTGGCGGCGGTGCCAGCGCGCCTTCGAGCCGGCGCTGGCCGGCCGGCGCCATCTTGCCCGACGCAATCAGCGATTGAATCGTCAGCACCGGTGCGCCAGGTGCGGCGCCGCGTGACAGATAGCTCTCCCACGCCGCCTTGAGTGCGCCGGGGGCGGTGAGGCGCGCCTTGGCGTATTCCTCGTCGTAATCGGGAATGGCGACCTCCACCACAGTCGCGCCAGCCGCCTCGATCTCGCGCACGACGCGCGTCATGGCGTCGGCGGCCTCGCGCTCGCCGGTGATGCCGACGAAGCGCTGGCGGAACACGCCGATTCGCGCCCCCTTCAGCGTCGCCGCGGAGAGCGTGCCGGCGGCCCCCGCATCCGCCGGTCGGTCGCTGGTGGTCGCCGGATCATCCGGATCGGCCCCGGCCACGAGATTCAGGGCGAGCATGACGTCGGTGACGGTCTTGCCCATCGGGCCCACCGCGTCGTTGAACGGGTTGAGCGGCATGACGCCGGCGCGGCTGGTGAGGCCGCGGGTGGTGCGGATCGTGGCCAGCGAGGCGAAACCGGCCGGATTCGACAGCGAGTTGCAGGTGTCGGTGCCGAAGGCGAGCGCCGCCAGGCTCGTGGCGACGGCCGTGGCGCTGCCGCCGCTCGAGCCCGCGGTCGACAGTGACGGATCGTAGGCGTTGCCCACGGTGCCGCCGACGGAGCTGACGCCGAAGTCGCCGAACGGGAACTCGTCGAGGTTGGCCTTGCCGAGGATGATGGCGCCGCCGGCCTTCATCGCCGCGGCCACCCGCGAGTCGACGCGCGGCCGGTGATCGACCAGAGCCAGCGCGCCGCCGGTGGTGGGCAGTTCGGTGGCGTCGATGTTGTCCTTGAGCACGATCGGCACGCCGTGGAACGGCCCGAGCACGCGGCCGCGTCCGGGCGGCGTGCCGGTGCGCTGGCGATCGCGTGCGCGCGCATCGGCAATCGCGCGCGGGCTGAGCGCGAGGATGGCCTTGAACGTGGGCCCGTGCCGGTCGTAGAGCGTGGCGCGCATCAGGTACTCGCGCACGATGTCCTCGCTGGTCGTGGTGCCGTTGCCCATGGCCGCCTGCAGCGCCACGACCGACTGCTCGAAGACGGTGAACGGCGGAAGCGGCGCCGCGGGCGGACGCGTCCAGTTGACGATCGCGGCGCGCTGACGCGGCGTCAGGCCGGCGAGGTCGGGCGTCGCCACCAGCCGGCGCGCTTCGGCGGTGACGCGCGCGATCTCGCTGCCGGCGGCCGGCACCTTCCGATCGGCGCCGGCGTATACCGCATCCGCCCAGGTCGAAAGCAGGGCGTCCTTCCTCGTGATGGGATAGCCGCCACGCGGATCGTAGACCTCGCTCAGGCCCTTCACGACGAACGTCACGAGCGCTTCGGTCTGCCCGGGCGCCAGTTCCAGCCGGAAGACATAGCCGACGTGCGCCGGGTCGTAGCCCGGATAGGCATCGGTGAAGGGATTCCCGTACATGTCACCGGCGCGCTGGAACAGCCCCGTCGCCGCGCCGTCCCCGAGCACGTGCGCCGACGGCCCGTGACCCGAGGGGCCCTGCATCGGATCGGCGACCCCGCGCGTGTTCTGCATCACGGTCACGAAGGTGTCGCGGCCATCGATGAGCGCGATCGCCGCTCGAGGTGGTGGCCACGGCCACGCGTCCGCCGTCGTCGTAGGCGCCGGTGGCGCCGCCCCAGGCCACCTCGATCGTGCGCGGCTCGTCGGTGCTGTTGGTGAAGGCGTCGTAGTAGCGCAGATACGTGGCGCCGGCCGGCGCGTAGATCGCGCGCGACACGACCACGCCGTCGTGCAGCACCGGCGTGATGCTGTCGAAGCGCTCGCCGTCTCTCGCCAGCCCGAAGCCGCGCAGGTAGTGGTTCGCGACGCTCGGCCTGCGCCGCCGCGGCGTGACGCACCTGCAGCTTCAGGTACCCGAAGCCGTTGAAGGGATGGGCGCGGCCGCCGGTGGCGATCCCGCCGCTGTCCTGCGCCCACGGCGAGGTGTCCTGGATGTCCCAGAACTGGCCGTCGGCCGAGTTGACGGGCGTCACGGCAGAGGCGGACTGGAGCAGCAGTGCCGAGAGCGCCAGTGCGAGGCCCGGGCGGAGGTGTCGCATGCGCGGAGTCTACCAGCGGCCCTGCCGACGGGTCGCATCGTCACGGGCGCCACGGTAGAATCGACGTCTGGCGGACGTCTGGTCCGCCCGGCCCGTGAGGGCCCCTTGGAGGAGACCGACGTGAGAGCTATTCGTGTTTGCGCCCGTGCCACCGCCCTCGTGTTCGCCGCGGGCCTCACCGCCGCCTGTGGCGGGGCCCAACCTGCCCCGGCCCCGGCCGAGAAGATCCAGCCCACGACCGTCGGCGAGATGTCGCCGGAAGAAGCCGGGGGCATGAGCGCCGAGGCGTCGACGCTGAAGGAACCGGAAGCCGCCTCGTCGGCCCCGCACGGCGGCACGGTCGTCAAGCTGGGCACGGTGGGACATCTGGAGTTCGTGCTCGATCCGTCGAGCGGCATGCTGACCGCTTACGTGCTCGATGCCGCCGGCACCGCCGTGGCCCGCATCCCGGCCAAGACGATCACGGTTGAGGTGACCCCGGCCCGCGGCACCGCCACCACGGTCACCCTGGCCAGCACGGCCAACGGCCTGACGGGCGACACCGTGGGCAACTCGTCGCAGTTTGGCGGCACCAGCGCCGCGCTCAAGGGCGTGACGGCGTTTGTCGGCACGGTCAAGAACGCCGTGGTCGGCTGGCCAGACCTTCACCGACGTCAAGTTCGGCTACCCCTACAACGGCACAGCGCTAGGCGACGGCGCGAGGAGACGGGCAGCGCATGCGAGCTCTGCAGGCAGCGGTGATGGCGGTGGCGATGATGGCGGCAGCGCTGACTGCTGCCGCGTCGTATCAGCCGCTGGCGTTCAGCGCGCTCAGCAACTACGAATACGAGCTGCCCGATCCGCTCGAGCCGTCGTCGAAGGCGCCGACCAACGTCATTCCGGCGTCGGTCAAGGCGCTCAACGGCAAGATGGTGTCGCTCGAAGGCTTCATGCTGCCGCTCGACCTCACGCCCGAGGGCGTGTCGGTGTTCATGCTGAACGCCAGCCTCGACCTGTGTTACTTCGGCGCGCCGGTGCGCATGAACGAGTGGGTGCTGGTGAAGATGAAGGCCGGCACGCGCGCGAAGTTCACGCACCTGGCCACCACCGTGAAGGGCCGCTTCGAAGTGGGGGAGGAGATGCGCAACGGGCGCGTCACCAGCCTCTACCGGCTGGTCGCCGACATCGCCGAGGTCGAGGACGGTCGATGAGCCAGCCGGCCGGGCCGGTGCTGCGCCTCGACGCTCTCACGAAGTCCTTTCGCGCTCCTGACGGCGAGCTCAACGCCGTCATCGACATTCCCGCCTTCGTCCTGTCGCCTGGCGAACAGGTGGCCCTGCGTGGTGCCAGCGGATCCGGCAAGACCACGCTGCTGCATCTGGTGGCTGGCATCCTGACGCCCGATGCCGGTCACGTGTGGGTGGCGGGCCGCGACATGGCCGCGCTGCCCGAAGCCGCGCGCGACCAGTGGCGCGCCGCCACCATCGGCTACGTCTTCCAGACCTTCAACCTGCTGCAGGGCTACACCGCGCTCGAGAACGTGCTGCTCGGGCATGATGTTCGGACCAGGCGCCGATGCCGCGCATGCCGCGGCGCTGCTCGACCGGGTGGGTCTCGCGCATCGGCGCGACTACCGCCCGCGTCAGCTCTCGGTGGGGCAGCAGCAGCGGGTCGCGGTGGCGCGCGCGCTGGCCAACCGGCCGACGCTGGTGCTCGCCGATGAGCCCACCGGCAACCTCGATCCGCGTCACGCGGCCGAGGCCATCGAGCTGATTTGCGGCGCCTGTCGCGAGCAAGGGCGCGGCGCTGCTGCTCGTGAGTCACGACCCGGCGGTGCTGGCGCGTTTCGATCGCGTCGAAGACCTCGCGGTGGTGAACCGTGCCGTGGATGGCCGCCGTGCGCGGCGGAGGTGCACGCGTGAGGTCCACGCCGGGCGCGCTGCGCCTGCTCGTGACGCGCAGTCTGCGCCAGCACGCGCTCTCGACGGCGATCACGGCCGGGTCGGTGGCGCTCGCTGCCGGTCTCGTCATGGCGGTCTTCGCCATCAAGGGCCAGACCTACGACGCCTTCACCGGCGGCGCCAACGGCTTCGATGCCGTGCTCGGCGCGCGCGGCAGCCAGCTGCAGCTGGTGCTGAACACGGTCTTCCACCTCGAGACTTCACCCGGCAACATCCCGTGGTCGATGTATACGGCGATGTCGCAGGACGACGGCGTGGAGCTGGCGGTGCCGTACGCGCTGGGCGACAACTACGAGGGCTTCCGCGTGGTCGGCACGACGCGGGCGATTTTCGACCGCTTCCCCGGTGCGCAGGGGCTGCGCGTGGCTGCTGGTGGGCGGCTCTTCGACGAAGCGGCGCGCGAGGCACTCGTGGGCAGCGTCGCCGCCACGCGCACGGGTCTTCGCGTGGGCGATCGGTTCCATCCCGGACATGGCCTCGCCGACGGCGACAACGATCACGAGGACGAATTCACCGTGGCCGGGGTGCTCGAAGCCACCAACAGCCCGATGGATCGCGTGGTGTGGATTCCCATCGACGGCGTCTACCGGATGAGCGGCCACGTGCTGCGCGGCACCGGCCGCAACTTCCGCGCCGAAGCCGGGCAGCCGATTCCCGACGAGCACCGCGAAGTGAGCGCCGTGCTGCTCAAGCTCAAGGATCCGCAGGCCGGCATCTTCCTCGACCAGGCCATCAACCGCCAGGGCGCCCGCGCCACCCTCGCCTGGCCGATCGGCCGCTCGATGGCGGATCTGTTCGAGAAGATCGGCTGGGTCAACCGCGTCCTCGAACTGGTCGCCTACCTGGTCGTGGTGGTGGCGGCCGGCACCATCCTCGCCAGTCTCTACAACACGATGAACGAGCGGCGGCGCGAGTTCGCGATCCTGCGATCGCTCGGCGCCAGGCGATCCACCGTGTTCTCGGCGATCGTGCTCGAAGCCACGGCCATCGCCGGGCTGGGCGCGGTGCTCGGCTATCTCGTGTATGCCGGCATCCTCGGCCTGGCGCTGGTCATCGTGCGCGCGCAGACGGGCGTGGTGCTCGACGTGTTCAAGCTCGATCCGGCGCTGTGGTGGACGCCGCTCGGCATGCTGGCCGTGGGGGTGGTGGCCGGCGTGATCCCCGCCGTGAAGGCTTACCGCACCGACGTCGCGACGCACCTCGTGCCGGCGTCGTGAGCGCCGGCTGACGGCGGCGAATCGCCGCAAAACCGGGCCCTGACAACCTTCGGCCCCGTTCCTCCGTCTATGGCGGGCATGACGTTGCCCATCAACGATCTCCGCTTCGCGCTGCGCGGCCTCAGCCGCAGCCCGCTCTTCGCCGTCGTGGCGGTGCTGTCGCTGGCCCTCGGCATCGGCGCGAACACGGCCATCTACACGCTGGTGGACCAGATCCTGCTGCGCCGGCTGCCGGTGAAGTCGCCTGATGAGCTGGTGATGCTCTTCCAGCGCGGCCCGCACGCCGGCAGCAACATGGGCGACCGGATGCACTCGTATCCGATGTACCGCGAATTCCAGCAACGCGCCGAGCCGCTGGCCGAAGTGCTGGCGCGGCGCCCGGTCGAAACCTCGGTCACCATCGACGGCCAGACCGAGCGTCTGGCGGCCGAGATGGTGTCGGGCAACTACTTCACGATGCTCGGCGTGGCGCCGGCCGCCGGCCGCGTCTTCAGCTCCCAGGAAGACGACCGCATCTATCAGGGCCATCCGGTGGTGGTCATCAGCCACGACTACTGGATGCGCCGCTTCAACGGCGATCCCGCCGCCGTGGGCACGAAGGTGCTCGTCAACAACTACCCGATGACGATCGTCGGCGTGTCGGCGGCCGGCTTCACCGGACTCGACCCCACCCGCTCACCGCAACTGCGCGTGCCGATCCTCATGAAGCCGGTCGTCGTGCCCGAGTGGGTGTGGGTGAAGATGGACGACGAGCGCACGCGCTGGGTGCAGATGTTCGCGCGTCTCAAGCCCGGCGTCACCATCGAGAGCGCCCAGGGCGCGCTGCAGGGGCTGTTCCTGCAGATCCGCGAACACGAGATGACGCTGCCCGGCGCCAAAGACTTCACGCCCTACGTGAAGGAGCAGTTCATGAAGGGCACGCTCAACGTCGCCCGGGCCGACATCGGCTACTCGCGACTGCGCAACGATTTCTCGACGCCGCTGGTCGTGCTGATGAGCATGGTGGGCCTGGTGCTGCTGATTGCGTGCGCCAACGTCGCCAACCTGCTCATCGCACGCGGCTTCATGCGCCAGCGCGAGATTGCGGTGCGGCTGTCGCTTGGCGCCACGCGCGGTCAGCTGGTGCGGCAACTGCTCGTCGAGAGTCTGCTGCTGGCCGGCGCGGGCGGTATCGTGGGCCTGGGACTCGCGTCGGTGATGACGCAGGGGCTGCTGGCGTTCATTCCCATCGAAGGGGCGCCGCTGCTCGTGAGTCCGTCGCCGGATGCGCGCATCCTCACCTTCACGTTCGGCCTGACGCTTCTCACGGGGATCGTGTTCGGCCTGCTCCCGGCGCTGCGCGCCAGCCGGCCCGACACCTGGAACACGCTGAAGGACACGGTGGGCGCGGTGGCCGGCAGCGGCGGCTCGCTGTTCCTCCGCAAGGGCCTGGTGGCGGCGCAGGTGGCGCTCAGCTTCCTGCTGCTCTTCGGCGCCGGGCTGTTCGTGCAGAGCCTGCAGAACCTGAAGGGCACCGACACGGGTATCGCGCTCGACAACCTCGTGACGTTCCAGCTGTCGCCGGCCTTGAGCGGCTACGACGACACCCGCACCGGCGTGCTCTACGAGCAGCTCAAGCAGCGCCTCGAAGGCTCGGCGGGCATTGCCGGGGCGTCGTGGGCCAACGTGTCGATCCTGAGCGGCGACGAGTGGGACAGCACGATGTCGGTCGAGGGGCACAAGGCGGTGGACGGCGAAGATCTGCAGGCGTTCATGAACTCGCTGTCGCCCGGCTACTTCGAAACGATGAAGATCCCGCTGCTCGACGGGCGCGACTTCCGTCCGGGTGATGCCGGCCAGCTCGGCCCCGACGGCACGCCGGAGACGACCGTGGCGATCGTCAACAAGCGCTTCGCCGACCACTTCTTCAAGGGCCAGAGCGCCATCGGCCGGCACATCGGCTTCGGCGATCGGCCGGGGATGAAGTTCGGCATCGAGATCGTGGGCGTCGTGGCTGACTCGCTCTACGAGGGGCCGCGCGAAGGCGTGCGCCGCCAGGTGTTCATTCCGAGCTGGGGCAAGAACTCGGCGACCTTCTACGTGCGCTCGCAGGACGCCTCGGCCAGCACGTTCTCGCAGATTCGCCGCGAGCTGGCGGCGCTCGACGCCGGCATCCCGGTGTATGCGATGAAGACGGTGGAGGGGCAGCTCGACGAGACGCTGCTGACCGACCACCTGATCGCGTCGCTCTCGGCCGGCTTCGGCCTGCTGGCAACGGTGCTGGCGTCGGTCGGGCTCTACGGCGTGATGGCGTTCGTGGTGGCGCGGCGGCGCAAGGAGATGGGCCTGCGCCTGGCGCTCGGCGCCGACCCGAACGGCGTCATCTGGCTGGTGATGAAAGAAGTGCTGGTGCTGCTCGGCATCGGCCTGGCGGTGGGCCTGCCGGCCGCCATCGGCCTCGGCCGCTTCGTGTCGTCGCAGCTCTACGGCATCCAGCCCGGCGATCCGTGGATGGCGCTGTCGACGATGGCGGTGCTCACGCTCGTGTCCGCGGCTGCCGGCTACATCCCGGCGCGCCGGGCGAGCATGGTCGATCCGAACCTGGCGCTGCGCTACGAGTAGGGCGATTTGTAGCGGGGTTGATTTGTAACGGGGTCTGTCACGGTCATCACTTGTAACGGGGTCTGTCACGGTCACGGAGTCGTGACAAACGGTGACCGTGACAGACCCCGTTACAATTGTCCGTGGACAACGGCTGGCAAGACTCCGCGGACGCGTGGATTACGGATCAGGGTGAGCACGGCGACTTCGGTCGTCGGTACGTGCTCGATCCGGTGATGGTGCCGCGCGCCCTGGCGTGCACGCCGACGCGGGCGCTCGATGTGGGATGCGGCGAGGGCCGCTTCTGCCGTGTGCTTCGCGACCACGGCATCGACACCGTGGGCCTCGATCCAACACCGGCCCTGCTGGCGACGGCTCGCGCTCGCGACACGACAGGCACCTACGTCGAGGGCCTCGCCGAGCATCTTGCGTTCGACGACGCCTCATTCGACTTGGTCGTGAGCTACCTGACGCTCATCGACATTCCAGACGTGCAGGCCGCGATTCGCGAGATGGCGCGCGTGCTCGCTCCCGGCGGCACGCTGCTCATCGCCAATCTCAACGGCTTCAACTCCGCATGCGGCGATCGCGACTGGGTGCACGACGCCGAGGGCCGGCGCGAGCATTTCCCGATCGACCACTACCTCGACGAACGCGCGATGTGGATTGAGTGGCGCGGCATCCGCATCATCAACCACCACCGTCCGCTCAGCACCTACATGAAGGCGCTGCTCGGCGCGGGCCTTGTGCTCACGCACTTCGATGAACCGGAACCGAGCGCCGACGCCTCTCCCTCGCGCGCGGCGTCATACCGCCGCGTGCCGTGGTTCATGGTGATGGAGTGGCGCAAACCACAGGCCAGGCCCGAGTTGTAACGGGGTCTGGTCGATTTGTAACGGGGTCTGTCACGGTCACGGAGCCGTGACAATCGGTGACCGTGACAGACCCCGTTACAAATGCAGCACTTTCTTCTACATCTTCGGCGCCGGCTCGATCAGGTAGAACGACTCCTGCCGTCCGTCGATCCAGTCCCAGGTGCCGTTCGGCATCAGCACCGCGTCTTCTTCGAGCGCGAAGCGGACGGCCAGGCCGCCCCATTCCTTCACCGGGAATGTTACGTTCAGCTCGATCGAGTGCCAGGTGTTGGGCAGGAACTCGTAGTCGCCGCGTACCGGCACGCCTTCCTGGTAGTCGGTCATGCCGATGGGCGGGCCGGCGGCGTGGCCGTGATAGCCCACGGCGTGGCAGTAGATCGACGGCACCAGCCCTTCCTTGCGCGCCTGCATCAGCGCGTCGCGGAGCGCCTGGTTCCCGGTGCGTCCGAGCTTCGCGTACTGCATCGTCAGGTCCTGCAGGCGGTTGGCGGCCTTGAGCCCGTCTTTCAAGCCCTGCGGCGCGTCGGTCTCGCCGGGCTTCAGCACGTAGGCGTTGTGCTGGGTGTCGGTCGAGAAGCCCAGGTAGACGATGCCGAAGTCGGTGTGCAGCATGTCGCCCGGTTGAATCACGCCCTGCATGGTCGTGAGATTCCCGCCTTCGCGCCAGATCGTGATCGACGGCTGGAACCACTTGCCAAGGCCCATCTCCACCACCCGCTGGCGCATCCACCACACCACGTCGTCGCTGGTGGTCTTGCCGGGCGTGATGACGTTGTTGCTGAAGGCCTCGCGGATCACCATGTGCGCCACCTTCATCACGTGGCGATAGGCCTCGAGTTCCTCGGGCAGCTTGTATTCGAGCCAGCCCACGGCCAGCATCTCGGCGCTCTTCATGCGGCCGGACAGTGCGGGGCCGAGCGCCTCGGTCAACTCGCGCTTCTCGTTCGCCGTCAGGCCGTCGGCATGATTCCAGGCCGACGACTCGTTGATGCCGATGACCTTCGGGTTCTTCTCGTCGACCAGCTTGCGGAGTCCGGCCCACTGGCCGTCGTTCGGCGTGACCACCAGCGTGAACAGCTTCTCCATGTCGAAGCGGCCCACCGAGTAGCGCTCGACCGGCTTGCCGCCGCCCGGGTTGTAGAAGACAAGAATGGTGCGGCGGCGCGATGAATACGTGGTCAGCGGCGCCATCGAGCGGAAGACCGGGTCGTCGTTGTACTCGCGCGACACGATGATCCACATGTCGATGCCGGTGCGCGTCATCAGCTCCGGCAGCACCGTGTTGAAGCGCTTCTCGATCCAGCCCTTGACGAGCGGCGCCTGCTCGCGGTGTGTCAGCACCCGCTGCCTGGGATCCGGGTACGACGGCGCCTGCGCGCCAGCGGGTGAGACGAAGACGACGGCGGTCAGCAGCGCAGCGCTGGCGGCGCGCAGCAGGAAGGTCGGCAGGTGAGACATGCCGAGCAGTCTAGATCATCGACCGGCGCCGGTTCCGCGCAGGATGGCGCGGCGTGGCGCGGCCGCGGCGCGCGAAGGCTGGCGGGCACGGCCACTGGTCCGATACGATGGCGATGAGGGCGTCCCCCCGCCTCGAGGACCGCCCATGATTCGTCTACGCTCGCGCTCGACCCGCGTCCGGGGTCTGGCGTTCGTCATCGCCATTGCGATCGCCTTCGGCGCGCCCCGCGGCGGGGCTGCCGCCACCCTGCCGGCCGGATTCACCGAAACGGTCTTCGGCTCGGGACTCAACAGCCCGACGGCGATGCAATTCGCGCCCGACGGCCGCCTGTTCGTGGCCCAGCAGGGCGGCGCGCTTCGCGTCATCCAGGGCGGGGTGCTGCTGCCGACGCCGTTTGTGACACTGACCGTCGATCCGAACGGCGAACGCGGACTGCTGGGCGTGGCGTTCCACCCCAACTTCGCGGCCAACGCGGCCGAGCGTTACGTCTACGTCTACTACACCGTGCCCGCCGGCCCGGGCGTGAGCGTGCACAACCGCGTCAGCCGCTTCCTGGCCAACGGCAACGTGGCGATGGGCAGTGAAGAACTGATCGTCGATCTCGACAACCTGAGCACCGCCAGCAACCACAACGGCGGCGCCATCGACTTCGGGCCCGACGGCAAGCTCTACATCGCGATCGGTGAGAACGCGAACACCGCGTTCTCGCAGTCGCTGTCGACCCGGCATGGCAAGATGCTGCGCCTGAATGCCGATGGCTCGATTCCCACCGACAACCCGACGACCTTCCCGGGCATCGCCGGCAGCACCTCCGGCGTCTATCGCTCGATCTGGGCGGTGGGCCTGCGCAATCCGTTCACGTTCGCCTTCAACGCCGGCGGCGCGCCGTCGATGGCGATCAACGACGTAGGCGGCGGCTCGTGGGAGGAAGTCAACCCGGGCGTGGTCGGCGCAAACTACGGCTGGCCCACCACGGAAGGTGACTTCGATCCCGCGGTGCGACCGAACTTCACGCGGCCCCGGTATGCCTATCCGCACAGCGGCGGCACCACCACCGGCTGCGCGATCACCGGCGGCACCTTCTACAGCCCGGCAACCGTCAACTTCCCAACCGCCTACCAGGGGATGTATTTCTTCGCCGACTTCTGCGGCGGCTGGATCAAGTACGTGGATCCCACCATTGTGCAGCCCTACCCGCTGCAATCGACGGCGGCGGTGAACTTCGCGACCGGCGTCAACGGTCCGGTCGATCTGAAGGTCGGAACCGACGGCGCGCTCTACTACCTGGCCCGTGGATCCGGCGCCGTGTACCGCGTGCAATACGGCAGCACCGCGCCCGGCATCACGACCCATCCGGCGAATCGCACGGTGTCGGTGGGTCAGTCGGCGACGTTCTCCGTCGTCGCCAGTGGCACCGGGCCGTTCACCTATCAGTGGCAGCGCAACAACGCCAACATCACCGGCGCCACCGGGCCGAGTTACACGCTCAGCAACGCCCAGCTCGGCGACAGCGGGGCCCGCTTCCGTGTGAACGTCGCCAACAGCGTTGGCAACTTGTACAGCAACGAGGCGACGCTGACGGTGACGACCAACGTGGCGCCAGTGGCGGCGATCACGGCGCCGACGACGGCGCTCCGCTACACGGGCGGCATGACGGTGGCGTTCTCGGGCACGGGCAGCGATCCCGACGGTCCGGCGTCGATGCCGGCCTCGGCCTTCACGTGGCGCGTCGATTTCCATCACGACACGCACTCGCATCCGTTCCTGCCATCGACCTCGGGCCTGACGAGCGGCACCTTCGTCGTGCCGACCACCGGCGAGACCTCGGCCAACGTGTGGTACCGCCTCTATCTGACCGTCACCGACGCCGGCGGACGCAGCCACACGGTGCAGCGCGACGTGTTCCCGCAGGTGGTGCGCGTGACTCTGGCCACGAGCCCGGCCGCACTGCAGGTGCGCCTCGATGGACAGCCCGTGACCACACCCAGTGCGTTCGACAGCGTCGTGGGCATGCAGCGCACCATCGAGGCCCCGGGCCAGACCAGCGGCGGCGTGACCTACGGGTTCACCGGCTGGTCGGACGGCGGTGCCGCCTCACGCGCGATTCTGACGCCGCCCGTGGCCACCACCTATACCGCCGCCTTCACCGCCGTTGCGGCGACCAGCGTGCCCGTGGCGCCGTCGGGTCTGACATCGGTCGTCAACGGGGCCACCGTGCGGCTGACGTGGAACCGATCGGTCGGTGGGCAACGCTACCTGCTCGAGGCGGGCACGGCATCGGGCCTGGCCAATCTCGTGAACGCCGACATGGGTGACGTCACGTCGTTCCAGGGACTCGTGCCGCCGGGCACCTACTTCGTGCGCGTCCGCGCGGCAAACACCGTCGGCTCCAGTGGCGCGTCGAATCAGGTGACCGTGGCCGTCACGAGTGCCGCGTCGTGCCTCACGCCGCCGCCGACGCCCACAGGCTTTACGGCGCAGACCGGCGGGCTACTGGCCGCGCTGTCGTGGAACGCCGCCGCGGCGGCGACGAGCTACGCGCTTGAGGTCGGGCGTGTGAGCGGGGTGGTCGAGGCGAGCTTGCCGCTCGGGGCCCTCACCAGCTTCCAGACGGTGGCGCCGGCCGGCACCTACTACACGCGCGTGCGGGCGCTGAATGCGTGCGGCGCCAGCGCGCCATCGGTGGAAGTGCCGCTGACGCTGGCATGCGGGGCCGGTGCGGTCGTGCCCGGCACCCTCACGGTCACCAAAGCCGGCGGCGTCGCCGCCTTCGCGTGGCTTCCGCCGCTCGGCGCCACGGGCTATCGTATGAGCGTGGGCACGGTACCCGGCGCTAGCGACGTGGCCGACATCCCGATCGGCGCCGTGACGTCGATCGCGGTGCCGCTCGGCGGCGTGCCGCCCCGCACCTACTACGTGCGAGTCGTGGCCGAGAGCGCCTGCGGCGTCGGCAGCGCCTCGAACGAGGTGACGCTTCAGGTGCCGTGACGACGGATGCTTCGATGACCAGAGGTCGGTGGCAACAGGCCGTGATGACCGCCGCGCTCGGCGTGGTGGTCATCGCCGCGTGCACGGCCGCGGCGCAGAAGGCGCGCGACGCCTTCCCGCCGCCAGGAAGCTCCACCGGTACGTGTCGCGATGGCCGCAGCTGGACCACCTCGGAGCCCCAGCACGCCGAGATGCTGGTGCAGTTGAATGCCGCCCGGGCCCAGGCGCGCCGGCCGCCGCTGGCGCGTCATCCGATTCTCGACCGCATGGCGCTTGCGCATGCCGCCGACATGGCCTGCCGCAACTACGTCGATCACCGCAACTCGTCCGGCGAGAAGCTGCCCGCGCGTCTGGACCGCGTGAATGACGGCTCGATTGGCGCCTGGAGCCGGCTGGCCGAAGTGCTCGGCACCAGCATCACACCGGCCCGTCAAGTGGAACGCTGGCTCGACAGCCGCTCGCACCGCCGGGCCGTGCTCCAGGAAGAGCACGAGATAGCGGGCATCGGACTGGTGCGAATCGCCGGGTCGAAATACGCCACCTATTGGGTGGTCGAGTTCCTCGGCGAACAGCCCTGACGCTACGACGCGGGCCTGGCGGCCGCGGCCAGATCCTTCATGTCGCGATCCCGCCGTGCAGCGGCACGATGCGCTCCACGTTCAGCTTCAGGCGCTCGATGTGCCCGAGCAGGTTCGCGGCGTAGGGATGGTATGA
>CAVZXA010000008.1:0-65403 GCA_963779175.1 uncultured Acidobacteriota bacterium | reverse complement strand
CAGTCGCAATCGAACAGCCACGTCTGAATGAAAGTCCCCGCCCGCACGACCGCTCTGCGCCACAGGAGGCCTCAGCGCCTGACCGCGCAATGTGCCCACCACCGCATCCCACTCCCGAACAGGCGGTTGAACCTTCAGTGTCGTGGACAGAGCCACGCAGGCCGCAGCTGCGTAGCGGTCGATCAGCCGATGCTGTCGCCTGGTACGGCGCAACCCGCGATGACGGCCGCGACAATCAGCCGGGCGAGTACAAGCCCTGTGACAGGCACTCAGTGGCTCGAACAGTCGTTCCAGCGACGCCCGCGTAAGCCGCGGCGCCTCGGTGCGCCGATGATGCCACAACTGTCGACCGCCGGTGGCTTCACGCGGACGTTAGACAGCGGGCCTGTTGCCCACGAGCCGTGCGCAGATACAGGCCCACAAGCGCGCCAGTCACGCTCCCGGCCGCAGCCCCGACCACGAGCATGAAGCCCACCGCCAGGAGTGGCGAAAGCCCGCCGGCAAATAGAACGCCACAACCCACAACAGCAGCAGTGCGCCACCGCTGATGGCACCCACGCGCCCCTTGGCACACCCAGTCACGTCGGTTCCACGCGGGCTGCGCCCGTGCTGCCCTGCGTGCCAATTGGCCGGCGCCGACCGACGCGCCGACGATCGGCGGCCCAGCCGAGACCACCATGATGAAGGCCGCGCTCTCGACGTCCGCGCCGGCGAGCATGAGCCCCGCGAAGCCGAGCAGGAAAGCGCAACTGGCAGAGGCCACGAAGACTCTCAGGAACATCTCGACTCGGCTCGGAGTTAACTCGAGGCTGGCTAACGTCGCGGCGTTCAGCCGCGAGACGCGCGCGCACTCCCTTTCGATTTAGCCTTCGGGCGGGCGCGGCTCGTCGGCTGCAACGCCTTGTTAGCCGGCTTGCGTCCGACCAATCGATCGTATTGGCGTGGGAGCCGACCCAGAACCAGATCAGATCGTTGTCCGCGGCGGCCGCCAGCGCACGGTAGTGCAAGCCGACACGCACGGACCAGAGCACGCCAACCTGCTTGAAGTGCAGGGAGCCATGGCTTGGATTGGACCTCAGCAGTGCGTAGTTTCGGTCCGCGAGCGCCCGAATCTCCGCCGGGAGCGCGCGGTAGCATCGCCAGAACCGCGCGTTGGCGAAGTGCGTCACAACGACTTGGTGCGTCCCGCCCGGTGATCGCGCTGCGCCTCGCGAACCAGCGAATCCAGTTTGCCCGTCTGCACGTCTGCGGCGAGCTGCTGATCCCACACGGCCGCATCGTAGTCAGCGAACCACTTGCGGAAGCGGGCGAGCTCACGCTTTGGCAGGCGCTTGACGGCACCGGAGATCTCCGCGACGGTCGTCATTGAAACAGGCTACTCCTCGTTCTTCGAGTTGGCAACCCGCCTCGACCTGTCGGGCTAACTATCAGTATGCCGACCGGTATAGTCCACCGGTTCGGTCTCGCCCGCAGGATAGCACCGCATGCAACGCAACGCTCTGGCCGCGCCAAGTCCTTCACGCGGCTGCTGTTGCCGGCGCATTCAAAGCTTTGAGTCGGCCTGATAGACCGGTCGGCATAGTTCGATATCGGGACGGCCCTGGTCGCGACATAGCGCGGCACCGCTCAAGAGTCCCCGCCGGCGCGACCAGCCCCGAGCGCGTTTCCGCGGAAACGTCCCACAAAAACAAATGCCCGAGGGGAACCCTCGGGCATCAGCAGTAGCGGAGAGTCGGGCGATTAGAGCCCGGTCTTCTCGCCCTTCGCCGCGGCCTCTTCCTGCAACTTCACGCCGGCGTCGTAGGCCTTCTTCACTTCGTCGTTCTTCCACTCGATGATGGCCTGGGTGCGCATGCGGGTCAGGTATTTGGCGAACTCGCCGCGTCGCTTGCTCTCGAACACCTGCTCCGACACCGCCTCGCGGGCCTCTTCGAGGGTCTTGGTGGTGCCCTCGACGCGGGCGTCCACCTTCAGGATCTGGTAGCCGCGCGGCGTGCGCAGCACCTGCGTGATCTCGCCCACCTTGAGGGCTGCCAGTTCCTTCTGCAGCTCCGGCGAGATATCGGCCCAGGGAATCTCGCCGAGCAGGCCGCCGTTGGCCTTCGACGACGAATCGGACGCATCGGCCGCCATCCGCGGGAACGGTTCACCCGCGAGCAGACGCTTGTGCACTTCGGTGGCCTTGGTGCGGGCTTCTTCGTCGAGCCCGACGTTCACGCCGTCGCCGGTGGTCGGCACCGCCACCAGGATCTCGCGCAGGGTCACCTGAGGCGTGGACGCGAACGCGTCTTTGTGCGCGTCGTAGTAGGCCTTGACCTCTTCGTCGGCGACGCTGATCTTGCCCATCACCTCGGTCTGCTGCACGCGCGACACCAGCATCTGCTTTTCGAGCTGGCGACGCAGGTCGAGCATCGTCATGTTCTCGCCCTTGAGCGCCTCGGCGAACTGCTCGTCGCTCTCGATCTTGTTTTCCTTCTTGATGTTGTCGATGATGCCCTTGAACTGCTCGTCGCCCATCGCGTAGCCGAGCTCCTTGCCACGCTGCAGCAGCAGCAGCTCGTCCACCGCATCCACGATCACCTGCGGCGTGACCTCCGAGAGCAGCTTGGCCAGCGCCGCGTCGTCGCCGCGCAGCTGCTGTGTTTCCGGACGCTGCCGCAGGGCCGCGATCTGCCGCTGCTCGAGGTCTGACTTGGTGATGATCTCGCCGTTCACCTTCACCAGAATCTGCTCGATGATGTCGGCGGCGCCGATCGTCGAGCCGGCGGCGACCGACAGGACGAGCGCGAGTGCAATGGTGAGCAGGTGCTTCATAGTGAGTCTTTCCAGCTTAGCGTAACCGGACCACGTAGATTACTCGTCTGACAGCGCCTCGAGCACGCCGAGCACGCGCTCGAGCAGGCCGCCGTCGCTCTTGGCATCGGTGGGCGCGGCGCGCGTGATCTCGGCCTTCGAGAACCCCGCCGTGACCTCCCCCGCCGTGGCCCGGGCCGTCCACCAGGCCGCCCTCGACTTCTTGCCCGCCGGCGCCCCCTCCGCCTGCCGCAGGTCCTGTTTGAGGCTCCCGGGCGGGATGAGCTGCAGTTCGGGCCGGGCCCGCACCAGGTTGACCAGCCGCGGCAGGTCCACCTTGGCGCGCTCCCTGAACTTGTAGACGACGAGCGAGCCTTCCCGGTCGATGGTCTCGAGGCCGAGCCGGTCGGCCCCCACCCGCACCCGGCCGTAGCGCGCCAGATTGATGACGGCCGGCGGCGGCGCCCCGTAGCGGTCGCCCAGCTCGTCGAGCAGGGTCCGGATCTCGTCGTCGGTCCGCGCCGACGCCATGCGGCGGTAAATCGACAGCCGCTGGTTCATGTCGGGCATGTAGTCGTTGGGGATGCGGAAGTCCACCTTGAGGTTCACGATCGCCCGGGCGTCGTCGTCGAGGTCTTCGCCCTTCAGCTCCTTGATCGTGTCTTCGAGCAGCTTCATGTACATCTCGAAGCCCACCGCGTCGATCTGGCCGCTCTGCTGGCCGCCCAGCAGGTTGCCGGCGCCGCGGATCTCGAGGTCGAGCGCGGCGATGCGGAAGCCGCTGCCGAGGTCGCTGAATTCCTTGATCGCGGCCAGCCGCTTCTTGGCCACCGGCGACAGCGCCTCTTCGGGTGGAATCAGCAGGTACGAATACGCCGCCCGATCGCTGCGGCCGACGCGGCCGCGCAGCTGGTAGAGCTGCGACAGGCCGTAGCGGTCGGCGCGGTTGATCACGATCGTATTGGCGTTGGGGATGTCGAGCCCGTTTTCGACGATCGTGGTCGACAGCAGCACGTCGTACTTGTGGGAGACGAAGTCGAACATCGTCTTCTCGAGTGCGTCCTCCCCCATCTGCCCGTGGCCGACGACGACCCTCGCTTCCGGCACCAGGCGCGTGATGAGGTTCGCCATCGAGAAGATCGACTCGATGCGGTTGTGCACGAAGTAGACCTGGCCGCCGCGAGCCAGTTCCGTGCGCAGCGCGCGTGTAATCACGCTGGCGTCGAACTTCACGACGTGCGTCTGAATCGACAGCCGATCCTTGGGCGGCGTCTCGATGACCGACATGTCGCGGATGCCCACGAGCGACATGTTCAGCGTGCGCGGGATCGGCGTGGCCGTGAGCGTCAGCACGTCCACCTTCTTGCGCATCTGCTTGATGCGTTCCTTGTGCGCGACGCCGAAGCGCTGCTCTTCGTCCACGATGAGCAGGCCGAGGTCGCGGAACTCGACGTCCTTCGAGAGCAGCCGGTGGGTGCCGACGAGGATGTCGAGATGGCCGCCGGCCAACTGCTGAAGCGTGGCGGCCTGCTCGGCCTTGGAGCGGAAACGCGACACCATGTCCACGCGCACGGGGAAGGCGGCAAAACGCGCCTTGAGCGTCTCGTGATGCTGGAAGGCGAGCACCGTCGTCGGCGCGAGAATCGCCACCTGCTTGCCGTCCATCACCGCCTTGAAGGCGGCGCGCAGTGCCACTTCCGTCTTCCCGTAGCCGACATCGCCGCACAGCAGGCGATCCATCGGCGTGGACGACTCCATGTCGCGCTTGATGTCGGCCACGGCGCTGGCCTGGTCGATCGTCAGGTCCCAGGGAAACGCGGCCTCGAACTCCTCCTGCCAATGCGTGTCGGCTGCAAAGGCATGACCCGGCACCGCCTTGCGCGCGGCGTAGAGCTTCAGCAGCTCTTCGGCCATGTCGCGCATGGCCTTCTTGACCCGGGTCTTCGCCTTCGCCCACGACGTGCCGCCCAGGCGATCGAGCGCCGGACGGCTGCCGCCGGTGTACTTCTGGATGAGATCCAGCCGTTCGACCGGCACGAACAGCTTGTCGTCACCGTGATAGCGCAGCTCGAGGAACTCGTGCGCGCTGTCGCCGACGCCGATCTGCTTCAAGCCGACGAACTCGCCGATGCCGTTGTCCACATGGACGATGAGATCGCCCACCTTCAGATCGCGCAGGTCGGAGAGGAACGCGGCGGTGGCCGACTTCTTCCGCGCCGCGCTGCCCCGCTGCCGGTCGTCTTCGAAGAGATCGGTCTCGGCGTAGATCGTGACGCCGCCGCGCGTGAAGCGGACGCCGTTCGAGAGCCCGCCGATGGTCACGAGCACGGCGCCGGCGCTCAGCTCGCTCGTGCGGGCGGCCGATTCCGCGCGCACGTCGTAGTCCTTGAGCATCTCGAGCGTGCGCTCGGCACGGCCGGCCGTGTGCGCCACGAAGATCACGGCGTCGCCGGCGGCCCGCCGTTCCCTGAGCTCGTTCACCCAGTCGCTGATGCGGCCCCGGAAGTGCGCGATCGGCTGCGTGGGCACGTGCGCGAGCGGCGTGGTGGACTCGTCGACGTCGAGCGCCGACAGGCGCGTGGCGCGGCCGAGGCGCGACGCCACGTCGGCGTCGCTGATGAAAAGCGCGTCGGGCGGCGTCAGGGTGGCGGCGATGTTGGTGCGCGTGCTCGCCTCTTCGTAGCTCGCCTGCACCTGCGCGCGCACGCGTTCGATGGCGCTCTGGACCTCATCCGGCTCGGAGACGTAGAGGCGGCCCGACCGTCTCGCGGCGAGGTAGTCGAAGACGGTCGCGGAGCGCTGCAACGCCACCGGCAGATCGCCCGGGTCGGTCGATTCGCGTACCGGCACGACCATGAACTGGTCGAGCGATTCCACCGAGCGCTGGGTGTCGGGGTCGAAGCGGCGGATCGACTCCACCATGTCGCCCATGAACTCGATGCGGATCGGCCACAGCTCGTTCGGCGGGTAGACATCGAGGATGCCGCCGCGCAGGCAGAACTCGCCGTGTTGTTCGACCGGATCGTGGCGGTCGTAGCCGCCGTCGGTCAGCAGCGCCGCCAGGCTCTGCGGATCGACGTCCGCATCCACCTTCACGCCGAGCGAGCGCGCCACCAGCGCGCCGGGTTCGGGCAGCCGCGGCAGCAGCGCCGGCGCCGAGGTGACCACCACGCGCGCGTTCCCCGTGGCGAGTGCCAGCAGGGCCCTGGCGCGGGCCGAGCTGACGCGCATATGCGGCGCGAGTGTGCGGTAGGGGTCGACCTGCAGGGACGGCAACGGCAGCACCAGACCGCCGAGCGCGCCGTCGCTCAGTCCCTCGATGGCCCCGAGGAAGAAGCGCACGTCGCCGACGACGGCGTCCAGCTCGGCATCGGTGGGCACGATGAGCAGCACCGGGTCGCCGGGCTGTTCGTGCGATGCCGCGGCGGCGGCCAGGGCCTTGGCCTGCAGGGTGAGGCCATGCAGTCCGGGCCCGCGGGTGGTCAGCCCGTCGCGAGCGACGAGCGCCTTGAAGAGCGAGCGGAGAGCCAGGGAGGAGGACATGTACGTGAGCGGCAGCCCCACGCTCACGGCAGGGCCGGGGGTGCGAGGTGCAAACGTCTATTGTCCTACGACCGACGATTTTGTGGTCAGGCGTCACGCCGAACCCCCGTGACTGGTCATAACTGCACGGGCTCGGCCCAACCCTCGTCAGCGCTCGTCACGGCCGATTTATTTCCGGCACCTTCCCGATGGCTCCCACGGGAGCGTTCCGCGTCGACGGCGCCCCCGACGGCGTCTACACATGTGCTCGACGCGATTCGCGGCGCTCTCACCGGCGGCTGCTGCGCCCAGGTACTCGCAGGTAGCAGCTGACGGCCAAATCCACGGTCAGTGGTCGAGGCGTCGCTCAACCAGCTCTGGGTGACGCCCCGCGTCACGTCCGGCACCGACGTGCTGCTCGATCTCGCCCACGACATGCCGCAGGTCGTGGCTGCTGAATACCGCGTCGTCGACGCCGCCGGACAGCCCGGACCGTGGCATCCGCACGGCTCGCCCACCCTGGCCTGGGCGGTGGGCCCGGACGACCGTGCCATTGAGGTCCGTGGCGTGAACCTGCGTGGTGTTACCGGCCCCCACGCGTGGCTCTCGTTGCGCCGTGTCACAGCCGTCCGCAGACGGGCGTGCTCCGTCAGGTCGCGTGCAGGGGACCGGTTCTTGCACCGCCCGAGTCTCGTGCGCGTTCAAATTTCGCTGTCGTCACGCCCCGGCCTTTGGCTGGTGGGCCTCTGTCCTCCTCGTCAGCGCGTTCGGCGTGAGCGGCCGCGCGCAGGGCCCGGTCGTGCCGTCGCTGCTCGGCGCACCGAGCCCCGGCACCCGCGTCCCGCAGATCGTCAGCCAGCGTCTCGACACGCTGCTGGCGCGCGCTGTCAGCGTGAACCGGGCCTGGCCGCGACCGCTCGATATCGAGCTCACCTCGGGCCGGGTCGTCCGCGCCGAGCTGACCGCCGGGAACGCATCGCAGTGGCGCCGAAACCTGGTCGGGTCATGTCGTTGGCGAGACGCTCAGCTCGGTGACGCTGGTGTCGATCGGCGGCGTGCTGCAGGGCTCCGTGCGCCGCCCGACGGCGCCTATTCGATCGAGCCGGCCGCAGGCGGCCCCGGCCACCTCGTGCGCCTGGTGGACGCTCGCGCCACCGGTGGCGAACTCGATCCGCTGCTGCCGCCGGCCGACGCGCCAGGTGTCGCGGCCGATCGGTCGCCGGTTGCCGCCGACGACGGTACCACCTTTGACGTGCTCGTCTTCTACACGCCCGTGCCCGCACCGCCGCCGGCTCCGACGCCGCCGTGCAGACGCGCATCGCGCTCGGCGTGTCGGAAACGAATACCGCCTACGCCAACAGCGGCATCACGCCGCGCCTGCGCCTGGTCGGCGCGGAGCTGACGACCTACACCGAGAGCGGCAACCTCAGCACCGACCTCGGGGTGTTCCGCGGCGCCGGCGACGGCGCGATGGACGAAGTGCATGTGCGCCGCAACACGCTCGGCGCCGACATGATGGTGCTGGTCGTCGGCAACACGGCCGCCGGCGCCTGCGGCGTCGGCTACGTCATGACGGCGCTGTCGGCGGGCTTTGCGACCTCGGCGTTCAGCGTGACCGCCTTTCCCTGCATCAGCCCCAACTACACCTTCGCGCACGAACTCGGTCACAACATGGGCTCGGCGCACGCGCCGGAAGACGGCGCCGGCCAGCCGTCGCTCTTCCCCTACTCGTTCGGCTTCAAGCACCCGTCGAATCTCTTCCGCACCGTGATGGCCTACGACTGCTCCGGCGGCTGCCCGCGCGTGTTGCACTTCTCGAACCCGACGGTGAGCTACAGCGGCGCCACCACCGGCAGCGTCGAACAGCACGACAACGCGCGCTCGATCAACGAAGCGGCGTTGACGATCGCCAACTGGCGGCAGGCCTTCGGCGGCGGCACGCCGCCGACCATCACGGCGCTCTCGAACGTCACCATCAACGAAGACACGGCCACCTCGTCGATCGGCTTCACGGTGGGCGATGCGGAGACCAGCGTCTCGTCTCTCGTCGTCACGGCCAGCTCATCGAACACGACGCTCGTGCCGAACACGAACGGCGCGCTCAACCTCAGCGGATCCGGCGCCAGCCGCACGCTGGTGGTCACGCCGGCCGCCAACCGCTTCGGTTCGGCGACCATCACCGTCACCGTCAGTGACGGCGCGCAGACGGCGTCGCGAACCTTCACGCTCACCGTAACAGCCGTGAACGACGGCCCGTCGGTCACCCGCTCGCCGGCATCGGGCACCATCGCCAACGGTCTGACGGCGCATACGACGGTCACCATCACCGACATCGACACGGCTGGCAGCGCGCTCGCGCTCACGACCAGCTCGTCGAACACGACCGTGCTGCCGAATGCGAACGTGGCGGTGGGCGTGACCGGCACCACCGTCACCACCCGCACCTTCGACGTCCGATGAGCCGGCTCCCGGCCAGGCGGGCTCGGCGGTGTCACGCTCACCGCGTCTGACGGCGCCGCCACGGCGTCACGACCTGCGCGCTCACGGTCACGATTCCCCAGCCGCCAACCATCACGGCGATTGCCGCGCAGGCCACGCCCGAAGACTCCGCGCGCGAGGTGGCGTTCACGGTGGGCGACGGCGACACACCGCTCGACACGCTCGCGTCTCTGTCACGTCCTCGAACACCACCGTCGTGCCGGCCGCGGGTCTCGTGCTGTCGGGCACCGGCGCCGGTCCCACCCTCACGGTGACGCCGGCACTACCGAGTCTGGCCTGTCGACGCCTCACCATCACCGTGAACGACGGCCTCACGTCGGTGCAGGCGGCGTTCGTGATGACCGTGACGGCGGTCGATGACCCGCCGACGTTCGCGCCCGGCGTGCCATCGGCCATCTCCACGATCGTGGATACGGCCACGTCGTTTCCGGTCACGGTGACCGACATCGACACGTCCGGCGCCAGCCTCACGCTGACGGCGACCACGACGGCGACGGCGCTGCTCGCCAACACCGGCCTCACGGTGGCGCCCGTGTCGTCCACGGCCACCAGCCGCACCTTCGCGGTCACGGTGTTGCCGAAGCCCGGCGTCACGGGCAGCGGCGGACTCGCCCTGTTCGGCGAAGACCTCAGCGGCGCCGTCGGCCGCGCCGTGGCGCTCAGGTGACCTCGACGCCGTTCGCGCCCGATGCGCCATGAGCCTGGCCGTCAGCGTGACCGGCACCACGCTCACCTTGAACTGGACGCCGGCCACGACCGGCAGCACGCCGGCCGGCTACACGGTGCACGTCGGCAACGCGCCCGGCGCGACGACGCTACCGGTGCAAACTACGGCCGGCCTCGCTCAGCATGCCGATCGCGGTGGGCGGCACCTACTTCGCGCGCGTTCGCGCGGTGAACACCTACGGCACCATTGTCACGTCCGGAAGTCTCGGTCAGCGTGGCGCTCCGAACCCGAGGCCGGGCACGCCCACGAGCCTCACCGCATTCTTTACGGGAAGCACGATCGCGATTGAGTGGACGGCGCCGACCACTTGCGATCCCGTGACCACCTACCTGCTCGAAGTGGGCTCGGCACCGGGACTCGCCAACCTGCTGGTCGTGCCGATGGGCGCGGGCCTGTCGTTTACGGCCCCGGGTGTGCCTGACGGCACGTTCTGGCTGCGCGTGCGCGGCACCAACGCTGCCGGCGTCGGGGTGCCCTCGCAAGACCTCGGCGTGGTGATGGGCGTGGCCGGTGGATGCGTCGGCCTGCCCTATGCGCCGTGCTTTGCCCGGAACAGCCGGCGGCCAGCGTCGATGTGGTGGAGACGCGCCGGGCGCACGTCGCCCGGTGACTTCGCGCTTTGCGCACGAGTCCGCGCAGGACTCTACTACTATCGTGCGGTTCCATCTGAAGGCCAACCACGTGTCGGCGTCGCAGCCCGTTCGATCGCTGGGGCGACGTGATCGAGTTCACCGACAGCCGCACCACCCCGTGGGAATCCAGCACCGTGGCGTCGCCCTATCCGAAAGAGCAGCTGACGGCCAGGTCCACCAGTGATCGGTCCGTGGTCGAGGCGCCGCTCAACCAGCTCTGGGTGACGCCGCGCGTCACCTCCGGCACCGAAGTGCTGTTCGATCTTGCGCACAACATGCCGCAGATCGCGGCCGCCGATACCGGGTGGTCGACAGCGATGGCCAGCCCGGGCCGTGGCATCCGCACGGCTCGCCCACCCTGGCATGGACGGTCGGCCCGGACGACCGTGCCATTGAGGTCCGTGGTGTGAACCTGCGAGGTATTGCCGGGCCGGCCACGCGGGTGGCTCTGGTCGCGCCGTAGCCGATTCCCATCGGGAGCGGTTGTCTTCTGCAACGCTTCCATCCCGGGGACCGGTTCTTGCACCGCCGGAGTCTCGTGCGCGTTCAAATTTCGCTGTCGTCACGCCCCCGCCGTTGGCTGGTGGGCCTCTGCCTCCTCGTCAGCGCGTTCGGCGTGAGCGGCCGCGCGCAGGGCCCGGTCGTGCCGTCGCTGCTCGGCGCACCGAGCCCCGGCACCCGCGTCCCGCAGATCGTCAGCCAGCGTCTCGACACGTTGCAGTCGCGCGCGGTCAGCGTGAACCGGGGGGCTCTGGCGGCAGAGCTGCTCGATATCGAGCTCACCTCGGGCCGGGTCGTCCGCGCCGAGCTCGACCGCCGGGACACGCATCGCGGTGGCGCCGAAACATGGTCGGGCCATGTCGTTGGTGAGGCGCTCAGCTCGGTGACGCTGGTGTCGAACGGCGGCGTGCTGCAAGGCTCCGTGCGCCTGCTCGACGGCGTCTATTCGATCGAGCCGGCGGCAGGCGGCCCCGGCCACCTCGTGCGCCTGGTGGACACTCGCGCCACCGGTGGCGAACTCGACCCGCTGCTGCCGCCGGCCGACGCGCCAGGCGCCGCCGATCTGTCGCCGGTGGCCGCCGACGACGGCACCACCATTGACGTGCTCGTCTTCTACACGCCCGATGCCCGCACCGCCGCCGGCTCCGACGCCGCCGTGCAGACGCGCATCGCGCTCGGCGTGTCGGAAACGAATACCGCCTACGCCAACAGCGGCATCACGCCGCGCCTGCGCCTGGTCGGCGCGGAGCTGACGACCTACACCGAGAGCGGCAACCTCAGCACCGACCTCGGGGTGTTCCGCGGCGCCGGCGACGGCGCCATGGACGAAGTGCATGCGCGCCGCAACACGCTCGGCGCCGACATGATGGTGCTGGTCGTCGGCAACACGGCTGCCGGCGCCTGCGGCGTCGGCTACGTCATGACGGCGCTCTCAGCGGGGTTTGCGACCTCGGCGTTCAGCGTGACCGCGTTTCCCTGCATCAGCCCCAACTACACCTTCGCGCACGAACTCGGTCACAACATGGGCTCGGCGCACGCGCCGGAAGACGGCGCCGGCCAGCCGTCGCTCTTCCCCTACTCGTTCGGCTTCAAGCACCCGTCGAATCTCTTTCGCACCGTGATGGCCTACGACTGCTCCGGCGGCTGCCCGCGCGTGTTGCACTTCTCGAACCCGACGGTGAGCTACAGCGGCGCCACCACCGGCAGCGCCGAACAGCACGACAACGCGCGCTCGATCAACGAAGCGGCGTTGACGATCGCCAACTGGCGGCAGGCCGTGGGCGGCGGCACGCCGCCGACCATCACGGCACTCTCGAACGTCACCATCAACGAAGACACGGCCACCTCGTCGATCGGCTTCACGGTGGGCGATGCGGAAACCAGCGTCTCGTCTCTCGTCGTCACGGCCAGCTCATCGAACACGACGCTGGTGCCGAACACGAACGGCGCGCTCAACCTCAGCGGATCCGGCGCCAGCCGCACGCTGGTGGTCACGCCGGCCGCCAACCGCTTCGGCTCGGCGACCATCACCGTCACCGTCAGTGACGGCGCGCAGACGGCGTCGCGAACCTTCACGCTCACCGTAACAGCCGTGAACGACGGCCCGTCGGTCACCCGCTCGCCGGCATCGGGCACCATCGCCAACGGTCTGACGGCGCATACGACGGTCACCATCACCGACATCGACACGGCCGGCAGTGCGCTCGCCCTCACCACAACCTCGTCGAACACGACCGTGCTCCCGAATGCGAACGTGGCGGTGAGCGTGACCGGCACCACCGCCACCACCCGCACCTTCGACGTCGCGATGACGCCGGCCGCCGGCCAGGCGGGCTCGGCAGTGGTCACGCTCACCGCATCCGACGGCGTGGCCACGGCGGTCACGACCTATGCGCTCACGGTCACGATTCCCCAGCCGCCAACCATCACGGCGATTGCCGCGCAGGCCACGCCCGAAGACTCCGCGCGCGAGGTGGCGTTCACGGTGGGCGACGGCGACACGCCGCTCGACACGCTCGCGATCTCTGTCACGTCCTCGAACACCACCGTCGTGCCGGCCGCGGGTCTGGTGCTGTCGGGCACCGGCGCGGGACGCACCCTCACCGTGACGCCGGCAGCGAACGAGTCAGGGGCGTCCACCCTCACCATCACCGTGAACGACGGCCTCACGTCGGTGCAGGCGGCGTTCGTCATGACCGTGACGGCCGTCGATGACCCGCCGACGTTCGCGCCCGGCGTGCCATCGGCCATCTCCACGATCGTGGATACGGCGACGTCGTTTCCGGTCACGGTGACCGACATCGACACGTCCGGCGCCAGCCTCACGCTGACGGCGACCACGACGGCGACGGCGCTGCTTGCCAACACCGGCCTCACGGTGGCGCCCGTGTCGTCCACGGCCACCAGCCGCACCTTCACGGTCACGGTGTTGCCGAAGCCCGGCGTCACGGGCAGCGGCGGACTCGCCCTGCTCGGCGAAGACCTCAGCGGCGCCGTCGGCCGCGCCGTGGCGCTCACGGTGACCTCGACGCCGGCCGCGCCCGATGCGCCCACGAGCCTGGCCGTCAGCGTGACCGGCACCACGCTCACCTTGACCTGGACGCCGGCCACGACCGGCAGCACGCCGGCCAGCTACACGGTGCACGTCGGCAACGCGCCCGGCGCGACGACGCTGCCGGTGCAGACTACGGCCGGCACGTCGCTCAGCGTGCCGATCGCGGTGGGCGGCACCTACTTCGCGCGCGTTCGCGCGGTGAACACCTACGGCACCAGTGTGGCGTCACCGGAAGTCTCGGTGAGCGTGGCGGCACCGAACCCGAGGCCGGGCGCGCCCACGGGCCTCACCGCATCGTTTGCGGGACGCACGATCGCGATTGCGTGGACGGCGCCGACCACTGGCGATCCCGTGACCAACTACCTGCTCGAAGTGGGCTCGGCACCGGGACTCGCCAACCTGCTGGTCGTGCCGATGGGCGCGGGCCTGTCGTTTACGGCCCCGGGCGTGCCTGACGGCACGTTCTGGCTGCGCGTGCGCGGCACCAACGCCGCCGGCGTCGGGGTGCCCTCGCAAGACCTCGGCGTGGTGATGGGCGTGGCCGGTGGATGCGTCGGCCTGCCCTATGCGCCGGTGCTGCAGACGCCGGCCATCAGCGGCGGCCATCTGTCGCTGTCGTGGGACGCCCCGGGAGGCACGGTCGTCCCGCTGAGCTACGTGCTTTACGCCGGGTCCGCGCCCGGACGCTCCGATATCGTGGCGTTCGATCTCGGATCTTCGGCCACGACGTTTGCGGCCGTGGCGCCGCCCGGTACGTATTTCCTGCGGGTGGCCGGGCGAAGCGCCTGCGGCGTGGGCGCGATGTCGAACGACGCCACGGCGTCGATCAGCCCGGGTGGCGGCGGCGGGGGCAGCGTCGTGCCGGCGCCGCCCGATGGCCTCGTCGCGTCGGTGAGCGGACGGGTGATTTCGCTGTCGTGGACTCCGCCCACGACCGGCGCGACGCCGACCAGCTATGTCATCGACGTCGGCACGATCAGCGGCTCGTCGAACCTCGGGCTGATCGAAACGGGCAGCCTGGCCACCTCGATCAGCGGTGCGGTGCCGCCGGGCCGCTACTTCATCCGCCTGCGGACGCGCGCCAACACGCTCTTGAGCGCCCCGTCGTCGGACGTCGTCGTGGTCGTGCCGTAGTGCCGTAGCGCGCCGGCTACTTCGCGCCCTTGACGGCGACGGCGACGACCTCGATCTCGGCGGTGCCGCGGTTGTGCACGACATGCGCCTTGGAGCCGTCGATCCGCGCCAGGTCGCCGGGCCCGTTCAGCGGGTGCCACGCGGCGCCGTCGAGCGCCGCTGACCCCGGCGTCTGCATCACGACGACGATCGTGCCGGCGAAGGTCGGCACCGGCGCCGAAGAGCCTGGGGCGATGACGAGTCGCTCGACGCGATACCAGCGGTTTTCCATCTCGGGCTTCGCCGGCGACGCGGCGGCGGGCGAGGTCGCGTCTCCGGGCGTCATGTTGGCGATGCCGATGAGGCGGAACAGCGTCGTGCCGATGTTGTTGACGCGATGGGTCGTGGGTTTCTCGACGTAGTTCGCCCCGCCGTTGATGCGGCCAGGGCGAGTGGGCGCGGCGGGCGCCGGGGCCGCCGGGGGCGCCGCGCTCGGGGCGGGCCACTCTTCGCCCAGGTTCTGATTGCGCGTGCGCGAACTCGAGATCGGCACGTAGATCATCGCCGAGTTGTGCATGTGGAAGAGCGTGGTGTCGCCGGGGGGGATCTGGATGTCGAGGATCCGCAGCGTCGGCGTGTCGACGATCAGGTGATGCCGCGGTTCCTCGAAGACCGGCACCGTCTTCTCCGCAGTCGCCGGCGCCTGTGCGCCCGCCGCCACGGGCATGCCCACCACGATCCCCACCACCATCACGAAGCTTCCTGCACGCATTCGGACCTCCCGGTCAGACAACAGGGCGGAAGGCTATCAGAAACCGCCAGGCTCGCCGGCTGGCGTCCGTGCTGGCTCCCGGTCAGGACCGGAAGGCACTCGAGCGCGCGGCCACGCTGCTCGGCCAGGCAACAGCGTTGAATCCGAACGCCGACGGCGCGTGGGGGTATCTGGCCGAGGTCCTGGCCGCCCTCGGACGGGCCGACGAGGCGCTCGCGGCCGCGGAGAAGGCCATCGCGCTGGTGCCCACGTCGAGCCGCCATCGGGTGTCGCTGGCGCGCGTCTACCTGCGGCTCGAGCGCTATCCCGAGGGACTCAAGGCGGCCGGCCTTGGCCGGGCCGTCGCCAGGACCCAGGCAGAGCGCGACGACGCGCAGCGGGCGCTCGCCGATCTCGCCCGCGCCTCGGCCCCGCCTCAGGCGGCCGAGGTCCCGGAGTCGGTGGCGCCGGAGCCCGCCGCCGCCACCGGGCCCACGGCCTCCGGCATGACGACCACGATCGCGCTCAAACCCGCGTCTGGTGGCTCGGACGCGGCCGGGCGCGATGTCGGGTCGCTCATCAACGACTGCTACGACGACAACGCCACCTGTGCGCGTGCCCTGCCGGTGATCGTGGCCGATTGCCGGGCCGCCACGACCATCACCAGCACCCCCGCCTGCCGGGAGGCGGGCTACATTCACGACGCCGGTGTGGGGGTGCCGGCACGGCCCGCGCTCGCTGCGGACTTCTATCTGCTCGCCTGCAACCGCCGGGATGAACTGTCGTGCGTGCGACTGGCGACCCTGCGATCGCTCGGGCGCGGCGTGCCGCGTGATGCGCTCGCCGCTGTCGCGGTGCTCGAACCGGCCTGCGCCGACGGCAGGCAGGAAGCGTGTTACCGCCTCGGACTGCATCTGTCGGCCACGGGCGTGGCCGCTGACCGGGCGCGGGCGCGCGAGGTGCTCACGGCAAGCTGCGCGGCCGATTTCCCCGAGTCGTGCGCGGCGCTCAAGAAGCTGCCGCAACGCTGAGGCCGGGCGATCAGCTCCTGCGGGCGCGCTCGAGGATCGCGGTGGTCGAGTAGCCGGACGCCAGCGCGATGCGCACCACACGGCCGCCCCGGGCCTCGACCACGTCGCGGCCCACGATGGCGTCGGCTGCCCAGTCGGCGCCCTTCACGAGCACGTCGGGCTGAACGGCGCTCACGATGTCGAACGGCGTGTCTTCGTCGAAGACGACGACCGCATCGACCGCCGCCAGCGCGCTCAGCAGCTCCGCGCGCTCGTGTTCGGGCGTGATCGGCCGGTCGGTGCCCTTGTTCTGCGCCCGCACCGAGCGGTCGGAGTTGACCGCCACGATGAGCGCATCGCCCTGCGCTCTGGCATCCGCCAGGTAGCGCGTGTGGCCGGGGTGCAGCACGTCGAAGACGCCGTTGGTGAAGACCACGACCCGGCCGGCGGCACGCTGACCGGCGGCCCAGGCGGCCGCAGCCTCCCGGCTCGCGAGCACCTGCATGGCTAGGTCGTCTCGTCGTCCACGCCGCGCTTGAAGCCCGACCCCGGCGCGCGGAACGTGACGTCGCCGGTCACTTCCCAGCGATGCGGCGGACGGTAGATCCCGACGTCCTTGCGGCGGTCCTTCACACGGATCGTGTACAGCTGCCGGTGGTAGTCGTAGGGATAGCCGTCGAGCTTGTGAGCCGCGACGTCGAACTTGTAGGTGCCTTCGACGAGATCGAGGCGGTCCACGACGAACCGCACTTCGCCTTCGCCGCTCATGCGGTCGGGCTCGAGTTCGTCGATGTTGGTGTTGGTGCCGTAGCAGCACACGCCGTCGCCGTTGAAGATGCCGAGGCCGAACACGAAGTCGCGGGTCGGCTGGTGCGCCCGGAACTTGATGTGCACGGTCAGCGGATCGCCGGTGTGGAAGACGTGCGCCGGCGTGCCGGCGGCATCGGCGATGGTCACCGCCGTCACTTCGATCTCGCGCGTGCCCCAGCGGCCCTCGGTGGCCTTGAACATGTCGGTCGGGGCTTCGGCCGTCTCGACCGGGTTGTGCGGTTCGTCGACCGTGGCGGCAGGCGGGGTGTCCGAGTCGCCCTGGGCCGCGGCGACGCGCACGGCCTCTTCCTTCGCGAGCTGCTGCTCTTCGGCCTTCTCGACGTCGACGATGTAGGCCGTGACGACCAGCTTCGGATCGCCTTCGCCGTGCGTCTTGCCCTTGTCGAGCCACAGCGCCTGGTCGCAGAACTTCTCGACCAGATCCAGCGAGTGGGTCACGAGCAGGATGGTCTTGTTGCGGCGGCGGAACTCGGCGAACTTGTCGAGGCACTTCACGGTGAAGCCCTGGTCGCCCACGGCCAGCACTTCGTCCACCAGCAGCACGTCGGGGTCGACGTGAATGGCCACCGCGAAGCCGAGGCGCATGTACATGCCCGACGAGTAGGTCTTCACGGGCGCGTCGATGAAGTCCTTCAGCTCGGCGAACTCGACGATCTCGTCGAAGCGCTTCTGGATCTCCTTCTTCGAGAGGCCCAGCATGATGCCGTTGATGAAGACGTTCTCGCGGCCGGAGATCTCGGGATGGAAGCCGGCGCCGAGTTCGATGAGGGCCGAGATGCGGCCATCGACCGTGACGGTGCCGGTGGTCGGACGGCTGATGCCGGCCACGCACTTGAGCAGCGTGCTCTTGCCCGAGCCGTTGCGGCCGACCACACCGTAGGTGCAGCCCTTCGGCACGCTGAACGACACGCCGCGCAGCGCCTCGAAGGTCTCGTCGGGCTGCAGCTCGCTCACCAGACTGCCCGAGAGCAGCGCCGATTTCAGCGTGGCGAACTGCTTCTTGCGGGCGTACTTCCGGTAGACCTTGGTGACGTTGACGGCGTCGATGGCATTGTTCATGAGCAGCGGCTAGCGGCTAGCGGCTGGCGGCTAGGCGCGACTCCTGACGGGTGGATTGCTATGGCCATCACACTTCTTCGGCGAAGGAATCGCGCAGCCGGTCGAACACGAAGTAGCCGCCCAGGAACACCAGAATCGAGCCGGCGCCGAGCGCGAGCAGCCACTTCCAGTGGCCGTGCGGGCCGACGTGGAAGAGCACTTCCTGGTAGGAGATCGCCAGGTGCGTCATCGGGTTCAGGTTGAGCACCCAGCGGTAGCTCTCCGGCGCCATCTGGATCGAGTAGATGATCGGCGTCGAGAAGAACCACAGCGTGAGCAGGTTGGCGAGGATGTCCTTGATGTCGCGGAAGTGCACCGTCAGCGCCGCCAGCAGGAACGCGATCCCGGTCGTGAAGAAGAACTGCACCACGATGATGACCGGGAACCACAGCAGCTCGACCGGGTCGAGCGGACGCTGGTAGTAGATGAGCAGCACCGCGAGAATCGGCAGGCCGAGCATGAAGTGCGCGAGGTTGGCCAGCACCGACACGATCGGCAGCACTTCGGCCGGGAACAGCACCTTCTTGATCAGGTTGCCGCCCGAGATGAGCACGTTCGCCGATTCGGTGAGCGACGAGCTGAACCACGTCCACGGCAGGATGCCGCAGAAGAAGAACAGGCCGTAGGGCTGGATGTCGGCGGGATGCGCGCCCGGCATGATCACGGTGAACACGAACGTGTACACCGCCATCAGGAGCAGCGGGTTGAAGAACGACCAGAAGAAGCCGAGCACCGAGCCGCGGTAACGCGCCTTGAGATCGCGCGCGACCAGCGTCTGGATGAGGCCGCGGTACTTCAGCAGCGAGAAGAGATTGGCGAACATGGAGCCTGGGGACCGGGACGGGCGTCCGGCCTAGTGTGCCACGGCCGTCAGATGCCGCGTCGTGACTCGGCCTGCAGTTGCTGAAGGGTCTTGAGCAGGGCCAGACGCGCGCGCTCGAAGTCCATCTCGTGCGCGGTCGGGCCCAGCATCTCTTCGGCGCGCTTCATGCCGGCTTCGGCACGCGCCTGATTGAGGTCTTCGGCGCGCTCGGCCACCTGGGCGATGACGGTGACCCTGCTCGGCAGCACTTCGACGAACCCCACCGACACCGCGAGAAAGTGCTTCTCGGCGCCCTTGCGGTACCACATCTGGCCGGTGCGGATGGCCGTGAAGAACGGCGTGTGGCCCGGCAGCACGCCGAAGTCGCCTTCCGCACCCGGGAGCGACACCTCGTCCACGTCGTGGAGGAACGACTGGTCGGGCGTGACGATGTTGAGCGTGAGCGACGTCGGCAGGGCCATGGCTACTGCTTCATCTTGGCGGCGTTCGCGAGCACGTCTTCGATCGTGCCCTGGAGGTAGAACGCCTGCTCGGGCACGCCGTCGTGCTTGCCGTCGCAGATCTCCTTGAAGCCCTTGATCGAGTCGGCGATCGAGACGTACTTGCCGGCCAGACCCGTGAACTGCGAGGCCACGAAGAACGGCTGCGACAGGAACTTCTGGATCTTGCGGGCGCGCGACACGGCCAGCTTGTCTTCTTCCGACAGCTCGTCGATGCCGAGGATCGCGATGATGTCCTGCAGGTCCTTGTAGCGCTGCAGGATCTGCTTCACCTGACGCGCCACGTTGTAGTGCTCGTCGCCGATGATGCGGGGGTCGAGGATGCGCGAGCTCGAGGCCAGCGGATCGACGGCCGGGTAGATGCCGAGTTCGGCAATCTGACGCGACAGGTTGGTGGTGGCGTCGAGGTGGGCAAAGGTGGTCGCCGGCGCCGGGTCGGTGTAGTCGTCGGCCGGCACGTAGATGGCCTGCACGGACGTAATCGACCCGTTCTTGGTCGAGGTGATGCGTTCCTGGAGCTGACCCATCTCCGACTGCAGCGTCGGCTGGTAGCCGACGGCCGACGGCATGCGGCCGAGCAGCGCCGACACTTCCGAGCCCGCCTGCGTGAAGCGGAAGATGTTGTCGATGAACAGGAGCACGTCCTTGTTCTCGGCGTCGCGGAAGTACTCGGCCACGGTCAGCGCCGAGAGACCGACGCGCTGACGCGCTCCCGGCGGCTCCGTCATCTGGCCGTAGACCAGCGCCGCGCGCGACTTCGACATGTCTTTCATGTCGATCACGCCCGACTCCTGGAACTCGAGCCACAGGTCGTTGCCTTCGCGCGTGCGCTCACCGACACCGGCGAACACCGACACACCGCCGTGCTTCATGGCGATGTTGTTGATGAGCTCCATGATGATGACGGTCTTGCCGACGCCGGCGCCGCCGAACAGGCCGATCTTGCCGCCCTGGAGATACGGCTCGAGCAGGTCGATGACCTTGATGCCGGTCTCGAACATCTTCAGTTCGGTCGACTGCTGCACGAGCGTCGGCGCCGGCCGGTGAATCGGCCAGTGTTCCTTCGATTGCACCGGGCGATCCGGGAAGTCGACCGGCTCGCCGAGCACGTTCAGCACGCGGCCGAGCGTCTCGGGACCCACCGGCACCATGATCGGCGCCGTTGGTGTCGATGGCGCGCATCCCGCGCTGCATGCCGTCGGTGGGCTTCATGGCCACCGCGCGCACGCGGTTCTCACCGAGGTGCTGCTGCACTTCGACGACGACGTCCATCGCCTCGCTGGTGGCCGTCTTCTCGGACACGACCCGGACGGCGTTGTAGATCGCCGGGAGCGCGCCCTCGAATTCGACGTCCACCACGGGACCAATCACCTGAATGACCTTGCCGACGTTTTGCGTGTTCATAACGTTCTACCTAGCCGCTAGCCGCTAGCCCCTAGCCGCTGTTCTAAGTGGCCTGCGCTCCAGCGACAATCTCGATGATCTCGCGGGTGATGGCGGCCTGCCGCACCTTGTTCATGTAGAGCGTGAGCCGGTCGACCATTTCCTTGGCGTTGCGCGTCGCGGCGTCCATGGCGGTCATGCGGGCCGCATGTTCGGCCGCCGACGACTCGAGCAGCGCCCGGTTCACCTGCACCGCCACGTGGAACGGCAGCAGCGTCTCGAGCAGTTCGGCCGGCGCCGGTTCGAACAGATAGTCCGCGCCCTGCACTTCCGCGGACCCGCCCGCCGTAGCGAGGTCGAAGCCTCTGCGGAGGCGGGAAGCTTCGGAATGGGCAGCAGGCGTTCGATCACCACGCGCTGCGCGATGACCGATCGGAACTCGTTGTAGACGAGATAGACCGAACTGACGTCCGGGCCGAGGAACTCCTTGATGCAGGTGTTCGCGATGGCCTGGGCGTGTTCCCACTTCACGTTCTGGAAGAGCCCGACCTCTTCGTATTTCACGTCGAAGCCGCGGCGGTTGAAGAAGTCGCGGCTCTTGCGGCCGACCAGCGCCAGCGCCACTTCGCGTCCCGGCTGGGCCGGGTGGTCGGTGATGTGCTGCGCCGTCGCCTTGATCACGTTGGTGTTGAAGCTGCCGCACAGGCCGCGATCGGCGCTGATGACCACCAGCAGCGTGCGCGCCGCCAGCGGATCGTCCTGCAGCAGCGGATGCGCTCCCGGCTCGACGCGCGTCGCCAGGCTGTTGAAGACGCGCAGCATCTCCTGCGCGT
The DNA here is from genome assembly GCA_963779175.1 of uncultured Acidobacteriota bacterium. Classification (GTDB taxonomy): domain Bacteria; phylum Acidobacteriota; class Vicinamibacteria; order Vicinamibacterales; family UBA2999; genus CADEFD01. The sequence continues at coordinate 43,833 of CAVZXA010000008.1, read as the reverse complement.
AGGGCCGGCTGCGCACGATGCGCTCCTGCGCGCGGCGCAGCTTCGATGACGAGACCATCTTCATGGCCTTCGTGATCTGCTGCGTCGACTTGGTGGCGCGAACGCGGCGCCGGATGTCGATAAGTGAAGGCATCGTGTGAGCGGCTAGCGGCTGGCGGCTAGCGGCTGGGCTCCGTTACGCATCTCGCTCCGGCCGCGGTGAAGGTCTGCATGAACTCCTTGAGCGCCGCGTTCAGCTGCGGCTTGAGTTCGTCGTCGATGATCTTCTTGGTCTTGATGGCGCTCAGGATCGAGCCGAAGCGGGTTGCCATGAAGCGCAGCAGTTCTTCTTCGGCGCGGCGGACGTCCGCCACCGGCACCTCGTCGAAGTAGCCGTTGGTGCCCGCGTAGAGCGAGACCACCTGCTGTTCGACGGCCAGCGGACGATACTGCGGCTGCTTCAGGAGTTCGACCAGGCGGGCGCCGCGGTTGAGCTGACGCTGGGTCGCCTGGTCGAGGTCGCTGCTGCCGAACTGCGCGAACGCCGCCAGCTCCCGGTACTGCGCCAGGTCGAGTCGCAGCGTGCCGGCCACCTGCCGCATCGCCTTGATCTGCGCCGAGCCGCCGACGCGCGACACCGAGTTGCCGACGTTGATGGCCGGACGCACGCCCTGGTTGAAGAGGTCGGCTTCGAGGAAGATCTGGCCGTCGGTGATCGAGATGACGTTGGTCGGGATGTAGGCCGACAGGTCGCCGGCCTGCGTCTCGATGATCGGCAGCGAGGTCAGCGACCCGCCGCCGAGCGCGTCGTTCAGCTTGGCCGCGCGCTCCAGCAGGCGCGAGTGCAGGTAGAAGACGTCGCCGGGGTAGGCTTCGCGGCCCGGCGGACGGCGCAGCAGCAGCGAGATCTCGCGATACGACACGGCGTGCTTCGAGAGGTCGTCGTAGATGAGCAGCGCGTGTCTGCCGTTGTCGCGGAAGTACTCGCCCATCGCGGTGGCCGCATAGGGGCTGATGTAGAGCATCGGCGCCGGATCGGCGGCGGCCGCGGCGACGACGATGCAGTAGCGCAGCGCGTCGGCTTCTTCGAGCGTGCGGACGACCTGGGCGATGGTCGACTGCTTCTGCCCGATGGCGTTGTAGATGCAGATGACGCCGGTGTCCTTCTGGTTCAGGATGGCGTCGAGGGCCACGGCGGTCTTGCCGGTCTGGCGGTCGCCGATGATGAGCTCGCGCTGACCGCGGCCGATCGGCACCATGCCGTCGATGGCCTTGAGGCCGGTCTGCATCGGCTCGCGCACCGACTGGCGATCCACCACGCCCGGCGCCAGGGTCTCGATCGGGGAGAACGTCTTGGTGAGGATCGGCCCCTTGCCGTCGATCGGCTGGCCCAGCGCGTTGACGACGCGGCCCAGCATCTCTTCGCCCACCGGCACCGAGATGATGCGGCCGGTGCGCTTGACCGGATCGCCTTCCTTGATGGCCAGGTAGTCGCCGAGCAGCACGGCGCCGACGCTGTCTTCCTCGAGGTTCAGCGCGATGCCGTAGACCCCGTGCGGGAACTCGAGCATCTCGCCGGCCATGGCGCGCTCGCAGCCGTGCACGCGGGCGATGCCGTCGCCGAGCGAGATGACCGTGCCCACTTCCGCGACGTCGACGTCAACGGCGAAGCCGCCGATCTGGTCGCGGATGATCTTGGAGATTTCGTCAGCTCTGATGTCCATGCGCTTTTCGCTCGATCAGCGGCTAGCGGCTTGCGGCTAGCGGCTATTGATTGCTCACGTTACGAATTCCGACCGTTCAGTCCCGCCAGCGCCGCAAGATTACTCGTTCTTCCTAGCCGCCAGCCGCTAGCCCCTAGCCGCTGGCGAGCAACTGCCGCCGAAGTCTCAGCAGTTGCGATTTGACGGTGCCGTCGTAGACGGTGCTGCCCACCTTCGCGAGCACGCCGCCGATGAGTGCCGGATCGACCACCGCGTCAACCGCGACGTTCTTGCCGGTCACCTCGCCGAGCCGCGACTCGATGGCCGTCACGGCTTCGGGCGCCAGCGCCACCGCCGAGCGGATTTCGGCGCGGACGATCTTGCGGCGATCGAGCAGGCGCTCGCGATACACGGCGAGCAGGTCGTCCATCATGCCGAGTCGATCGCGCCCGGCCAGCAGTTGCAGCAGGCGCACACCGGTCGGCGCCATGCCGATCCGTTCGGCGACCGCGGTCGCGATGCCGTGCTTGCCGCTGGCTGGTACCGATGGCGAGAGCAGGGCCTGGCGCAGCTCGCTGCTGTCGTGGAGGAGGTCCACGAACGCCGTGAGATCGCGTTCGACCTTGCCGGCGTCCTCATCACTCGAGGTGACGTCGAGCAGGGCCTTGGCGTAACGGGTGGCGGAGGTGCGGGTCGACATCGGTCTAGCGCTCCTTCACCTGGTCGACGTAGCGGGCGACGAGGCGCGTGTGGTCGGCGGCCGTCATCTCGTTGGCGAGCTTCTGCTCGGCCAGCTGCAGGGCCAGTGATGCGGCGTGGTCGCTCAGCTCGCGCTGCGCGGCCTGCAGGCGCACCTCGATTTCGCGCCGGGTCTGCGTGAGCAGACGAGCGCGGTCGGCGGCGGCGGCGCTGGCGATGCGTTCTTCTTCGGCCACGATCTCTTCGGCGCCACGGGTCTTGAGCGCCGCCAGCTCACCGGGTAGCGCCGCCAGTTTGCGCTCGACCTCGGCCAGCTGCGCGGTCGCCGAGGCGTTCAGCTCGGCGGCTTCCACCAGATCCTTGCGAATCTGCGACGAGCGGCCAGTCAGATATTCCGTCAGTGGCGCGCGCAGGAACTTGTTGAGCACGAACAGCAGGATGGCGAAGTTGGCGAGCGGCCACATCAGGCCCGCCAGGTAGCCGTGTTCTTCGGCACCGGCGTGTTCGCCAGCGGCCGGCTCGTGTCCGGCGGCGGCAGGCTGATGCTGTTCGGCCGCGGCCGGCTGGGCCGGGGCGTGCGTGTCGGCAGCCTGGGCCGCCAGGCCACGCGTGAAGAGCAGCGTGGCGAGCGCGAAGGCCAGGAACAGACGCGCGCTGAGCTTGCGCCTTAATTCACAAGCCCGGGGGGCACACACGGTAGAGCGGATGGCGGCAACGGTCATGATGCGGTTACGCCGTACGGCCGAGCACCCGGTTGACGATCTCGCCGGCAAGGTTGTTCGCCTCGCTTTCGAGCGCCGCGCGGGCGGCTGAAGCCTGAGTGGTCAGGCGGGACGTGGCGTCGGAGAGTGCGGTTTCGGCCTCACGCTTGGTGTCGGCCATGACGGCGGCGCGCTTGTCGAGCGCGGTGCGCCGGGCGTCGTCCATCTGCTTGTAGACGTCGGCGCGGGCGGCCGTGAGCGTGCGGTCGAACTGCTCGGTGGCCTGCGTGGCTTTCGTCGAGGCCGACGCGGCCAGCTCGCGCGCGTCGCGCACGGCGCCGGCGCGCGACTCGATGACATGGAGGATGGGCTTGAAGATCAACGTGTTCAGCACGAACACGCAGAGCATCAAAAGTGCGATGACCCAAAGGACCGACAGGTCCGGAATCACTGGATGGAGCCTCCGATGGCGCCGCACGACATGGCGGGCCAAAACGCTCTTTTATACCATCCCTGTTGGCCTCGCCACAAGGCATGCCAATATTTTCTGGCTAATCACCTAATCGTAAGCGCGTGGTCGGACCGGCCCTATCGCCCGGCCGATCCGGGCGGCGCGGACGCCGGCGGCTTCCAGCGCGGCCGCAGCAGCGTCGGCGATGTCCGGGCTCACGGCCACCAGCAGTCCGCCTGAGGTCTGGGGGTCGAAGAACAAGTCCGCCAGCGCTTCCGCCTCCGCGGACGCCAGCTGCAGGCGCTCGGCGAAGTGGGCCCGGTTGCTCGACAGCCCGCCCGACCGGTTGGCCGCCACCATCGGCACGACGCCGTCGAACAGGGGAACGGCCGCCGCGTCGAGCTCGATGGTGACGCCACTCGCGGTGGCCATCTCGCAACTGTGGCCGATGAGGCCGAAGCCGGTGATGTCGGTGCAGGCGTGCACCTCAAGGCCGGCCAGGGCCTCGGCCGCCTGTTTATTGAGCATGCGCATCGACGCCACGGCCTGGGCGACCAGGGCCTCGGGCGCGCGGCCGAACTTGATGGCCGTGCCGACGATGCCAGTGCCGATGGGCTTGGTCAGGAAGAGGACGTCGCCGGCCTTGGCGCCGGCGTTGGTCCACATCCGCGCCGGGTCCACGGCGCCGGTCACCGCGTAGCCGAACTTGATCTCGCGGTCGCGCACCGTGTGGCCGCCAAGCAGCGCCACCCCGGCCTCGCGCAGCACGTCCACGCCGCCCTTGAAGATCTGGCGGATGGTGTCGGTGTCGAGCCCCTCTTCCGGGAACGCCGCAATCGCCAGCGCCGTCAGCGGCCGCCCGCCCATCGCGTAGACGTCGCTCAGCGAGTTGGCGGCGGCAATCTGACCGTAGAGATAGGGGTCGTCGACGATCGGCGTGAAGAAGTCCACCGTCTGCACCAGCGCCGGCCCCGATTCCCAGGCGTACACACCGGCATCGTCCGCCGTCCTGAAGTCGACCAGGACACGGGGGTCAGTCTGTGGAGGTATGTCGCTCAACACGTGAGCGAGCTCGCCTGCGGCGAGTTTGCTCGCTCAACCAGCGCAGCTCACCATCTCGGTGAGGCGCTTCTTCTCGGTCGCCATGAAGAGATCCTACAGGTGATCAGCGGCTAGGGGCTAGCGGCTCGCGGCTAGACCCACATCGATGTCCCGCATGCCCAAGGCGATTGAGATGCCCAGCGAGGCGTTGATTGGTCGCGTGACGTCGCAATCGACTAGCCGCGAGCCGCTAGCCCCTAGCCGCTATTCGGGAAGCGCAAGCGCCACCAGCTCCGGCACGGCGTCGCGCGTTGGTCCCTGCACGGTCAGGGCGATGTACTGGCGGCCGCCGATCTGGTAGGTCATCGGCGTGCCGATCGCGGCGCCGGGCAGGTCGGTGGAGCCGAGTTCGCGGCCGGTGGCCTTGTCGTAGGCCACCAGGCGCGGGCCGCCGGTGGTGCCGCCGGTGGTGAGCGCGTAGAAGAGCGCCGTCTTCGTGAGCAGCGGTCCGCTGAACGTGCTGTCGCCGCCGAGCGCCGGCAGGTCGAGGTTCTTCAGCGGCGGCAACGCCCTGACGCGCTCCCCGCGGCCGGCCGGCACCATCCAGCGGTGGTCGCCGCTGTTCATGTCGATGGCGGTGAGACGCGAGTACGGCGGCTTGAAGAGCGGCACGCCGTCGGGCATGCGCGGGCTGCGACCCGGCACCTGCATGAACTGCAGGTTGCTCTCGAGCTTCGGATCGGGGGCCGCCAGTGTGCTCACGCTGAAGCCGTTGCGCGACGGCACGTAGAGCATGCCGGTCTCGGGATCGACGGCGGCACCGCCCCAGTTGGCGCCACCCACCGACCCGGGCCGCACGACCGTGCCCTGGAGCGACGGCGGCGTGAAGAGCGGGCCGGTGCGGAAGTTCTTGATTGCTGCCGTGGCCTGCTCGCGGATGGCCGGCGTGAAGTTCGCAAGATCATCGACGCTCACGCCTTGATACTCGAACGGCGCCGGCCTGGTGGGAAACGGCTGCGTCGCCGCGGCGCGCTCGCCGGGCACGTCAGACGGCGGCACGGGCCGTTCGACGATCGGCCAGATGGGTTGCCCGGTCACCCGATCGAACGTGTAGACGAAGCCTTGTTTGGTCACCTGCGCCACGGCCTTCACGCGCTGGCCGTTGACGGTGAGGTCGAGCAGGTTCGGGGCCGCCGGATTGTCGTAGTCCCACAGGCCGTGGTGCACGGTCTGGAAACTCCAGACGCGACGGCCGGTCCGCACGTCCAGACACAGCAGGCTCTCCGCGTACAGGTTGTCGCCAGGGCGATGGCCACCGTAGAAGTCGGGCGCCGTCGTGTTCGTGGGAACGTAGAGATAGCCGAGCTCCGGATCGGCACTCATCGCCGTCCACACGGTGACTTTGCCGGCATCGCGCCAGGCGTCGCCCACCCAGCTGTCGTGGCCGGGTTCGCCGGGCTGCGGCACGGTGTGGAACGTCCACAGCAGCTTGCCGGTGCGCACGTCATGGCCGCGAATCCACCCAGGGATCTGTTCCTTGTGCACCACCAGCGACGAGATCGAGGCCGGCGTGACCACGACGTCGCCGACGACGATCGGCGGCGACTGCACCGAATACGTGAGCGCGTTCAGGTAGTCGCGCGAACCGCGCTTCGCGCGCGGCAGGCCCTGCATCAGATCGACGCGGCCGTTGTCGCCGAAGCCGGCCACCGGCTGGCCGGTCTTCGCATCGACGGCGATGAGATAGCCGTCGCCCGTGCCCCACAGCACCCGCGCCTCGTCACCGCTGCGCCAGTAGGCGACGCCGCGCTGATTCCAGCGCAGGCTCATCGTCGTGGTGCCGGCTTCGTAGCTTTTCGGATCGTGCGTCCAGCGCAGGCGTCCGGTGGCGGCGTCGTAGGCGGCGCCCACCGAGGTGGGCGTGTTCACGTACAGCAGGCCATCCACCATGAGCGGCGTGGCCTTGTAGTTGTTGACGTTGGGCGGCTCGTTGTCGCGCCAGCGGTTGGGATCGCGACGCTGCAGTTCGGCGAAGATCGCGGCCGGCGGACCGCTCCACGATCCGCCACCGGGCGTGGTGACGCTCAACTGGCCGTCGGGTGAGGGCGCGCGCCAGGCGATGCGCAGCGCGGCGATGTTGTCGCCGCCGATCTGTGCGAGCGGCGAGTACTTGGTGCTGGCGAGATCACCGCCGTAGGTGGGCCACTCGCCCGCTGTCCGGGTCTGCGAAGCCGGCGCGGCCGCGAGCGCCAGCACCACCAGGGCGGGCCGGATCCAGGCGAAGGCGCGATGGGCGGTGCGCATGACCGGGGAGCGTGCGACTATCGTTCGTTGTTCGTCAAGTAGTCGTAGAGACGCTGCAACTCGTCTTCTGACGAGAACTTGATGACGACGTTGCCGCCCCGGCCCTTGCGCACGATCTCGACTGGCGCGCCAATGGCCCGGTGCATCGCGTCTTCGGCCGCGCGCGTGTGCACGTCTTTCGGCTTCGGCGCCGCCGCCGTCTTCGCGCCGGGCTCGAGCGCACGCTTCACGAGGGACTCGGTCTCGCGCACCGACAACCCGCGCGCGATCACCTCGCGGGCAATGCGTCGCTGGTCGGCGTCGTCCGGCAGCGAGACCAGCGCCCGCGCGTGCCCCATCGTCAGCGCCTTGCTGGCGACGTCGGCACGCACTTCCGCCGGCAGACGCAGCAGACGAATCATGTTGGCGACACTCGACCGGTCCTTGCCGACACGCGCCGCGATGTCCTCGTGCGAGAGGCCGAATTCCTGCGCCAGGCGCTGATACGCGGTGGCCTCTTCAATCGGATTCAGATCTTCGCGCTGCACGTTTTCGATGAGCGCCCATTCGAGGATCTGGGCGCGCGTGGTGCCGCTGGTGTCCTTGACGACCACCGGCACCTTCGTGAGGCCGGCGCGCTGCGCGGCGCGCCACCGCCGCTCGCCGGCGATGATCTGGTACTTCTCGGCGCCGACCTTGCGGACGACCACCGGCTGGATGACGCCGTTGGCCACGATCGACTTCGCCAGTTCGTCGAGCGCCGCTCCGTCCATGTGCAGCCGCGGCTGGAACTCGCTCGGCTCGAGCCAGTCGACGTCGAGTTCCACCGGCGAGCGCGCGGGGCCGGCCACCGCCGGGAAGTCGGGGATGAGGGCGCTCAGGCCTTTGCCGAGGGCGGGACGTTTCTCCATGAACAGGCTCCGGAATGCGATCAGGCGGCGGTGGGCCGGGTCGTGCGTTCGACCACTTCGCGGGCGAGCGCGAGATACGCTTCGGCGCCGCGCGAGCGCGCGTCGTAGACCACGCCGGGCACGCCGTGGCTCGGCGCTTCGCCGAGGCGCACGTTGCGCGGGATGACGGTCGTGAACACCTTGTCTTTGAAGAAGTCGCGGACGTCGCGCGCCACCTGCTGACCGAGGTTGGTGCGCTCGTCGTACATGGTGAGCAGCACGCCTTCGATGTCGAGCGTCGGGTTGTAGGCGCCGCGCACCCGGCGCATCGTGCCGACGAGGTCGGCGAGGCCTTCGAGCGCGAAGAACTCGCAGTGCAGCGGGATGAGCACGCTGTCGGCGGCCACGAGCCCGTTCAAGGTGAGCAACCCGAGAGACGGCGGACAGTCGATGACGATGTACTCGAACTTGTCGCGCAGGCCGTCGACGAGATCTTTCAGCCGGCGTTCGCGGTCGGGCATCGAGATGAGCTCGATTTCGGCACCGGTCAGATCGCGGGTGGCCGGCACCAGCGCGAGGCGGTCGACGCTCGTGAGCATCACGTATTGCCCCGGCGCGCCCATCGGATCGGTCGTCAGCGCGTGGTAGACCGTGCGCGCCTCGCTGGCGCGCTGCTTCAGGCCCAGGCCGCTGGTGGTGTTGCTTTGCGGGTCGAGGTCGACCAGCAGCGTCGGGTGTCCGCCGAGCGCCAGGGCGGCAGCGAGGTTGATGGCTGTCGTGGTCTTGCCGACGCCGCCCTTCTGGTTCGTGACGGCGATGACACGCCCGTTTTGTGTCATATGACCAATAACGCTTTCGTTGGCTGGGTGGCTAGCGTACCGTGGCGGGCTGACAGGGTCAAGCGTGAAGGGCGGGTTGTTCCATGGGAGGCCTTCTACGGATGAGGTGTTTCACGTGGAACGGGCGCCGACCCGATGTTTCTGAATCACGACCAGCCGGCTCTGGTTCTCTGGAATCAATGTGTGAATGGCGCGAAGACGCAGCGGCGGGGGCGGGTTCACGGGCTCCGACCCGGCGGCGAAGTTCAGTAGATGGCCACCCGACTTGATGAACGCCTGCATGCTGAGCAGCGTGGACGTGTCGATCTTCACCGCGCGGATGGAGACCACGTCCAGGTTCTCGTGCAGCGCTGGACGCGCCAGCAGCTCTTCGAACCTGGTGTTCTCGACCTCGGTCTTCGTGAGCTGCAGCAGGCGGGCGACCTGGCGGAGGAACACCGACTTCCGCACCTTCACCTCGACCATCGTCAGCGACAGGTCTGGCCGGGCCAGTTTCATCGGCACGGCCGGCGAGCCGCCACCGGATCCGATGTCGAGCAGTGACTTGGCGTTCGCCGGGATGTATTTCGCGGCGAGGACCGGCTCGACCAGCAACCGGTCAACCGCCTCGTCGGTGCCGTCGTCGTCGATCTGGAACGCCGTGAGGTTGATCTTGCGATTCCAGCGCGCCAGTTCGAGAAAGTAGGCTTCGAGGCCGTCAACGAGGGTCGGCGCCAGGTCGAGGCCGACATTTCGTGCCCGTCGCGCGATTCGTTCGCGCAGCCGCTTGGCGCTCACGCGCCCGATGTTACCCCGTCTATTCGGCTGTCTCGGCGGGAAAGCACGCCGTTCAGCAACACGGTGGCGGCCGGGGTCATGCCGGGAATGCGGCTGGCCTGGCCAAGCGACGACGGACGCACCTCCTCGAGGCGCTGGACGAGCTCCGCGGACAGCCCCGGAAGGCCCCGGTAGATGAAGTCGTCCGGAATTCGCTGAAACTCGGCATGGAGCGCGCGCCGCATCTCGGCGTCCTGCCGTCGCAGATAGCCGCCGTACTTGATCTCGGTCTGAAGCGTCGCCAGGTCGAACCCGCCAGCGGACCGCCTGTTCCAGGGGAATCCCGGCCTCCATGAGCCCTCTGGCGGTGACTTCCTGCCATTTCAGGGCATCTTCGGCCGTGACGCGAGCGCCTGAAGGCGCGGTGACCGATCGGCTTTTCAGCACCAGACGATTGGCGTCGAGCCGGGCTTGGCGCGACTGAAACGCGGCCCACCGAGCGTCGTCGACCAGGCCGACGCCGCGGCCACGGGCCGTCAGCCGCAGGTCGGCGTTGTCGGCTCGCAGGTGCAGCCGGTGCTCGGCTCGCGAGGTGAAGAGCCGGTAGGGCTCCAGACATCCGCGCGTCACCAGGTCGTCCACCATCACGCCCAGGTAGCCTTCGTGGCGCCCGACGACGAGGGGATCGCGCTGCCGCACCGCCAGCGCGGCGTTGGCGCCGGCGAGCAGGCCCTGGCCGGCGGCCTCTTCGTAACCCGACGTGCCGTTGATCTGCCCGGCCAGGAACAGTCGAGAGAATCGGCGCGTTTCCAGCGTGTGGCGCAGCTCCGTCGGCTGAACGAAGTCGTACTCGACGGCGTACCCGGGCCGCAGGAAGGTCGCGTGCTCGAGGCCGGGCAGGTTGCCGATGATCTCCCGCTGCACGTCCTCCGGCAGGCTCATCGACATCCCGTTGACGTAGATCTCGTCGACGTCGAGCCCCTCGGGCTCGAGGTGAATCAAGTGACGGTCCCGCTCCGGAAACCGCATCACCTTGTCCTCGAACGAGGGGCAGTAGCGCGGTCCGATTCCCTGAATCTGGCCGTTATAGAGCGGCGAACGCGCGATGTGCCGCCGTACGGCCGCGTGGCTGTCAGCCGTCGAGTGCAGCTTCCAGCACACCACCGTATTGCGAGGCGCTTCCGCGGTCATGAACGACAGCGGCGTGGCTGGCTCGTCGCCGTGTTCCACGTGGAACACGCCTGCGCTGACGGCCCGGCCAAAGTCGATCGACGCAGCCGAGAGCCGTGGCGGGGTACCGGTCTTGAGCCGGCCCACGGTGAACTGCAAGGCCCGGAGCTGCTCGCCAAGGTGGACCGATGGTGGCTCACCCACCCGGCCGGCCGGCCGGCGCACGTCACCCACGTGGACCACGCCGTTCAGGAACGTACCGGTCGTGACCACCACCGCCGCCGAGGTAATCGCGGACCCGTCCAGGAACGCGACGCCGGAGGCCGAACCTCCCGCAAGCGTGAGTCTGGCGACCTGGCCTTCGATAATGCTGATCTGCGGCACGGCCCTGAGGGTCTTGGCCACCCAACGGGCATACCGCTGTTTGTCTGCCTGGGCGCGGGGCGCCCACACAGCCGGTCCCCGGCTTTGATTCAGCACCTTGAACTGGATACCTGTGGCGTCGATCGCCAGGCCCATCAGCCCGCCAAGGGCATCGATTTCACGCACCAGCTGGCCCTTGGCCGTGCCTCCCACGGCGGGATTACAGGGCATCGTCGCTATCGTCGCCTCCGACAGCGTGCACAGCGCCACCGTGCAGCCGATGGACGCGGCGGCCCACGCCGCCTCGCAACCAGCGTGGCCGGCACCAACGACGATCACGTCAAAGTCGGGAGAAGACATAATCAATGCATTTTGCTTATGTATAACTACTTACCGATGCAGAATGTGCTGAATATTTCATCCAGCAGGGCGTCTGCCGTGCGCCGGCCCGTCACCTCTTCGAGCGACCGCAGCGCCGCGCGCAGGTCCGCCACCACGAACTCCTCCGGCAACTGATTGGCGCTGGCGCCCATCGCTTCGAGCGCGTGGTCCACGTGGCCGAGCGCCTGCGCGAGCAACGCGCGATGCCGCTCGTTGGTCACGAGCACCGATTCCGCCTCCCCGCCGAGCGTGGCGACACGCCGCGCAATCAAGGCCCCAAGCTCCGCCACGCCGTGTCCCGATCGGGCGCTCACCGGCAACGCGCGCGGACGTGTCGTGGACGCGTCCCACGCCGGCGGCAGGTCGGCCTTGTTGCCGACGACGACCGCGGCGCGTTCCGCGACCATCTGCAGCAACGCGCGCTCCGGTTCCGAGATCGGTCGCGATAGATCGAGCACCAGCACCACGACGTCGGCGGCGTCCATCGCCCCGGATGCGCGCCGCACACCTTCCGATTCGATCTCGTCGGCGCCGTCGCGCAGACCCGCCGTGTCGGTCAGCAGCACGAGCGCGCCGTCGATCACGATCCGCTCGCTGACCAGATCGCGTGTCGTGCCGGCCACCGGCGTGACAATCGCGCGGTCGGCGCCGACGAGCGCATTGAACACGCTCGACTTGCCCACGTTCGGCACGCCCGCGATCACGACATGCGCGCCGTCGCGCACGAGCTGACCGCGTCCGCCCGTGGCCACGAGCGCGTGGACACGATCGCGGATGGCGGCGAGCGCCACGCCAACTTCCCCGGCTTCGATGAAGCGATAGCCCTCGTCCGGAAAGTCCATCGACGCCTCGAGCAGCGTCTCCAGGCGTCGAAGCTCCCCGGCGATCGACTGCAACGGCCGACGACAGTGAGCCGTCGAGATGTGCCGCGGCGGCGCGCACCTGGGCCGGCGACACCGCGTCCACGAGATCGCGGACCGCCTCCGCCTGCACCAGATCGAGCTTGCCGTGGACGAACGCGCGCAGCGTGAACTCACCGGGCCTGGCCGCCCGCGCGCCGAGCGAGACGGCCCGGTGGACGATGGCCGCCAGAATCACCGGGCTGCCGTGCGCCGACACCTCGAGCACGTCTTCGCCCGTATAAGAGGCGGGACCCGGAAAGAAAGTCACGAGCGCGTCGGCGCGAAGGTCGTCAGCCGTGACGGCGGCGCGAACCGCGCGGCGTGGGGGCCATGGCCCGGTGCGCCCGGTGAGTCCGTGGCCGACCGCGGCGGCCGCAGGTCCACTGAGGCGCACCACGCCGACGCCGCCGTGCCCGGCCGGTGTCGCCACGGCCACGATGGTGTCGTCTGTGGAGAACACGGCCGCCCTCGCGCCTCCGCGGGGACCTCGAGGTCCCGAACCTACTTGCTGACCGAGATGATGACGGTCTTCTCGAACGAGTCGCCGATGCTCTCGGTGCCGACCGACGGAATGTCCGCCACCGCCATGTGCACGATCCGCCGCTCGTAGGGATTGAGCGGACCCATCTCCTGCGCCAGGCCGGTGTCTTTCGCCTTGCCGGCCAGGAAGATCGCCATCTGATGCAGCTCGGTGTCCTTGTCGCGGCGATAGCCGTTGCAGTCGACCACCAGCCGGCGTTCGTCGCTGCGGTCGGCGCGGAAGGCGGCGCCGACGATCTGCTGCAACGCCTGCAGCGCCTCGCCCTGGCGGCGCGTGAGCACCGAGCCGTCGTCGCCGCTCAGGTTGATGCGGATGCCGTCGGTTTCTTCTTCCACCGCCGCGGTCAGATCCAGACCCATGGCATCCACTACATCCTGCACGAACTCCACGATCGGGTCGGTCGCACTCATCGCTTGACTCCTGCCACGGCCTTCGGCGGGCCGATCATCCAGTTGGTGAAGTACTGCTGGCCAATCGCCCAGAGATTGCTGACGAACCAGTAGATCACGAGCCCGCTCGGCGCCGGAAGGAACATCGCCGTGAACATCACCGGCATGAACATCAGCACCTTCTGCTGCACCGGATCGCCGGTGCTGGGCTGCAGGCGCTGCTGCCAGAACATCGTCGCGCCCATCAGCAACGGCGTGATGTACCACGAATCGCGCTGCGACAGGTCGGTAATCCATCCGGCAAACGGCGCCCCGCGCATCTCGATGGCCTGCGACAGCAGCGAGTAGAACGCAAACAGCACCGGCAGCGTCAACAGCATCGGCAGACAGCCGCTGGCCGGGTTGGCGCCCTTGGACTTGTAGAGCGCCATCACCTCTTCGTTCATCTTGCCGCGCGCCGGATCGGTCATCTTCAGGTGCGAGTAGCGATCCTGGATGGCCTTGAGCTGGGGCTGCAGCTCCTGCATCTTGCGCATCGACACCACGCTCTTGTGGCGCAGCGGCGCCATCACGAGATTGATGAGGAGCGTGAGGACGATGATCGACCAGCCGTAGTTGCCGACAAAGCCGTGCACCCACTCGAGCGCGCCGCGCAGCGGCACGGCGAGGAAGGCGAAGATGCCGAAGTCGATGACCTTGGTGAATTCGGGGCTGACGGCGCTGAGCGCCTCGAACTGCTTGGGGCCGACGAAGAAGCGGACCTCGCCCGGCGGCTGGTCGAAGCCGACCGTGAACGCCACGAACTGCCGCACCGTCTGGCCCTCGCCGGCCGGCGTGTACGGCACGTGCGTGAACTCGACGCGCTGATTCCCCGCCGGCTCGATGGTGGCGGCCACGAAGTAGTGGTCGGTCAGGCCGGCGTAGCGAAACGCCCCCTGCTGCACCCCGGCCGACGACGCCGCGGCACCGGCGAAGCGCTCGACCGAGCCGTTCAGGTAGACGAATCCGGCGGCGGGATAGGTGTAGTTGCCGGAGAAGAATCCGCCGGAGCCGGCGGTGCGGGCGATCTCTTCGCCGAGGCCCGGCCCCCACACGATGCGGGGGTTGAGCTTGGCGCCGCCGCGTGTGACTTCGGCCACGAAGACCACTTCGAAGCCCGCCGGCTGCAACGTGAAGCGCTTGCGCACGACCAGGCCGTCGGCCGACTCGTAGGCGAAGGAGAGGGCGGCCGGCGACGTGGTCGCGTCGATACGCGCCGGGGCGTTGCTTTCGGCGACGAAGAGGGCGTTGTTGACGGCCGCGGTGTCGGTGGAGGCGTCGAGCAGCAGCGAGAACGGGAGCGGTTGCCCGCCCGTATCGGGCGGCACCAGGTCGACCGGCCCGCCGCCGAGCTCGCGATACTGCTTGAGCTCCCAGTGCTTGAGACGCGCGCCGCGATTGGTGAAGACCGCCCGCACGCTGCTGGTTTCGATGACGAACTCACGCTCTTCGGTGTCCGCACGCAGGGCCGCGGCGGCAGGCGCAACTGGCGCCTGTCCGATTGCGCCAGCCGCCGCCGAAGCCGGCGCGGGCGCCGTCTGGCCAGCCTGGGCGGTCGACGTGGCCGCCGGGGTGGCGCCCGTGGGGGCGGGTTCCGGGGGCGGGAAGAAGCTCTGGTACCCGAAGAGCACCAGGAACGACAGGCTGATGGCGAGAAGAACTCTACGTTCCATGAATGGCTGCTACCGATGAGGCACCGGATCGTGCCCGGAGCCCCCGAAGGGATGACACCGCGCCAGCCGTTTCACGCCCAACCAGGCGCCACGCACCGGGCCGTGGCGCACGACCGCCTCGGCCATATAGTCGGCACACCCCGGAACGTAGCGACAAGTGCCTGAAAACCAAGGGGATAGGAAGTACTTATACCCGGCGATCGCGGCGAGGAGCGCGCGGCTGGTCAGCGGAAGGCTGGGAGCGTCTGCCATGTCGAAGTGCCACGTCCACGAGCGCTGCGAACTCATGCTTGACGCTCTCGAACGGAGCGTTCAGCAGCTCGCGGCGCGGGATGACGACGACGTCGAGCGGCGCGGGAAGCCCGGCCACGCGAAACACCTCGCGCATGCGACGCTTCGCCAGATTCCGCTCCACCGACCCGCCGATCTTCTTGCTCGCGGCAATGCCAAGGCGCGCGCGCGCAGCCGAGGTCGGCAACACGAACACCGACATCAGGCGACCATGGCGTTTCACGCCGCCGTCGAACACCCCGGTGAACTCACCGCGACGACGGATCCGTGCGGCTCGGGGGAACGAGGCGGGCATGAACGGGGCCCGGCCGATCAGGCTTCGTCGGAGACGCTGAGCCGCTTGCGGCCCTTGGCGCGCCGGCGCTTGAGCACCAGCCGGCCATTCTTCGTTTCCATGCGGACGCGGAAGCCATGGGTCTTCGCACGGCGCCGGGTGTTGGGTTGGAACGTACGCTTCCCTTTGGCCATTTCTTAGTCTCTGTCCGAAACCACGAAGTTTAGACGGTTCAGGCGAGCGCTGTCAACGCACCACAGGTAGTGGTCGGCCACTGAAAACAGCGGATTTTCCGAGAGATTTTGTTGATTTCGACCCCCGGACCGGCGCCGGGCCTGTGTTACAGTTTCCGCCCGGTCGGACCTCCAGGCCGTCCGATGTCCAGACCCCGAAAATCCCCGGTTTTCCACAGCTTGTGGAAAACCCTGTGGAAAATGGCTCTCGTCCCCCGTCCCGCCCAGAATTCCGCCGTATGTCTGTGAATGTCTGGGACCAGGTGCTCGCCAAGGTCGAAGCTAAAGTCAATAGACACAGCTACTTCACCTGGTTCAAGCCGACCGGCTTCGTGGCCGACGACGGCCGCACCCTGACGGTTCGGGTGCCGAACCCGCTGTTCAAAGACTGGCTGACCAAACACTACGCGGTGGTTCTGGAGGAAGCCCTCCAGGAAGTGGGACGTCCCGACGCGGTGCTGGTGTTCCAGGCCTCTGACGCCGACCTGCCGGTGCCGGAAGCGCCGGTGCAGCCGCACATCGAGGCCACCATCTCCGATGCCCCCACCGGCGTTGCCCAGGGCCTCAATCCGCGTTACACGTTCGACACCTTCATCGTCGGCCCCTCGAACCAGTTCGCGCACGCGGCCTGCCGCGCCGTCGCCGAGGCGCCGTCGCTCTCCTACAACCCGCTGTTCATCTACGGCGGGGTGGGCCTCGGCAAGACCCACCTGATGCACGCCATCGGGCAGTACGTGGTGCAGCATGGCGGCGGCCTGCGCCTCACCTACATCTCGTCCGAGCGCTTCATGAACGAGATGATCAACGCCGTGCGCTACGACCGCATCCTGGAGTTCCGCGAACGCTACCGCTCGGTCGACGTGCTGCTGGTCGACGACATCCAGTTCGTGGCCGGCAAAGAAGGCACGCAGAACGAGTTCTTCCACACCTTCAACGCGCTCTACGACGCGCAGAAGCAGATCATCCTCAGCAGCGATCGCCCGCCGCACGAGATCCCGCGCCTCGAAGAGCGCCTCCGCTCGCGTTTCGAGTGGGGCCTCATCGCCGACGTGCAGCCGCCGAATCTCGAGACCAAGGTCGCGATCCTGCGCAAAAAGGCTGATACCGAAGCGATTCCGCTGCCCGACAACGTGGCGATGTACATCGCCTCGCGCATCAAGTCGAACATCCGCGAACTCGAGGGGTCGCTCATCCGGCTGCTCGCCTACGCCTCGCTCACCGGCCGCACCATCTCGGTGGAACTGGCCCAGGAAGTACTGCGCAACGTCATCGATCACGACGACCGCGCCGTCACCATCGAACAGATTCAGAAGTACGTCGCCGACTATTACCAGCTCAAGATCACCGATCTCAAGTCGCGCAACAACGCCAAGTCGGTGGCCATGCCCCGCCAGGTCTCGATGTATCTCTGCAAGATGCTGACGCACGCATCGCTGCCGGAAATAGGCAAGCACTTCGGCGGCAAACATCACTCGACCGTGATTCACTCGATCAAGAAGATCGAGCAGCTGCGCAAGACGGACGGAGATTTCAACAGCCTGATGACCGGCTTCGTCGAGGCGTTTCGCTGAGCATTTCCGCCCCCCGGGACGCCACCCGCCGACGTTTTGCACAGCGCGCCCCGAGGACCGATTGTGGACGGGTGTGCAGGTCGGCAGGCCGGCCCGCAACCCACCTCACCACAGGTCCTCGATCCGCAGAAAATTCAACAGGCTAACCACCTGATTCAAAAGACGTTAGCGCCCCTCAATATTTGGTTTTCCACGCACATTCCTGTATACTTTTTCATCTACTCTTTACTTCTCTAGCTCCAGATAGAGATCCCGTTCGGCCACAGGCTCCTCTCTCGAGGTCATCGCAAACATGGAACTCGTCGCCCGGAAGGCCGACCTTGTGCGTGAGCTGCAGTTCTTTCAGCAGATCGTCGAGCGCAAGAACACGATTCCCATCCTGGCGAACGTGTTGATTGAAACCGATGGCAACACCATCCGCCTGCTGGCGACCGACATCGAGGTCACGCTCACCAGCAGTTGCGAGGCCGCGGTCGACAAGCCGGGCGCGGTGACGCTGCCGGCCAAGAAGCTCTACGAGATCGTGCGGTCGCTGCCTGATGGCGACGTGAAGCTGTCGTCGTCGAAAGACGGCAATCACGTCACGGTCTCGGCGGATCGTTTCGAGTCGAAGATGCCGACCATGCCGGTGGCCGACTTCCCCACGCCGCCGACCTCCGACCTGGCCGGCGCCACCTCGCTGGCCTCGGCGTCGCTGCGTCAGCTCATTTCGAAGACCCAGTTCGCCATCACCGGCGAAGACACCCGCTACTACCTGAACGGCGCCCTGTTCGTGGTGAAGACCGACAGCATGACGATGGTGGCCACCGATGGCCATCGCCTCGCCCTGGCGTCGGCGACGCGCAGTGGCCCGAAGGGCGAAGAGATCAAGGCGATACTGCCGCGCAAGACACTCTCGGAACTCGGACGTCTGCTGGCCGACAGCGACTCCGACGTCGAGTACGAGCGCGGCGAGAACCACATGTTCTTCCGCATCGGTCCGCGCCTGCTGGTCTCGCGCATGATCGACGGGCAGTTCCCGGCCTACGAGAAGGTCATCCCCAAGGGCAACGACAAGCACATCGAGTTCGAACGCGATCGCCTCACGAGCGCCGTCAAGCGCGTGGCCATCCTGTCGAACGAACGCTCGCGGGCCCTGAAGTTCGTCATCGAGAAGGACAAGGTCGACGTCACGACGAGCAGCCCTGAATTCGGCGAAGCGCGTGAACCGCTCACCGTCGACTACAGCGGGCCGGGCATGACCATCTGCTTCAACGCCCAGTACGTGCTCGATTTCCTGAATGTCGTGGATGCCGAGGTCGTGGGCCTCGACGTGAAGGACGACGTGAGCCAGGCCGTGCTCTCGCCGGTCAACGCCGAGGGCTACAGCTACACCTACGTCATCATGCCGATGCGCGTCTGACCTGGCGCCGTCGCCAGTCTCGTCGTCGAAACGAAGGGTAGATGTCCCAGTCCGACTTTCCGTCCGTCACGCCAGACTCGTCGTCCACGCCGCCGGACGTGCTGCAGCCGGCCATCAACGGCGAAGGTTCCGGAGACTACGGCGCCGACAAGATCAAGGTGCTCGAGGGTCTCGAGGCCGTCCAGAAGCGACCCGCGATGTACATCGGGTCGACCGGGCCGGCGGGTCTGCACCATCTCGTCTACGAGATCGTCGACAACTCGATCGACGAGGCCCTGGCCGGCTACTGCGACCAGATCAACGTGACCATTCACGTCGATGGCTCGGTCACGGTGGTCGACAACGGCCGCGGCATTCCGACCGACATGCACGAGAGCGGTCGTTCGGCGGCCGAGGTGGTGCTCACGGTGCTGCACGCCGGCGGCAAGTTCGATAACGACAGCTACAAGGTGTCGGGCGGTCTGCACGGCGTCGGCGTGTCGGTGGTGAACGCGCTCTCGGAACGACTCGACCTCGAAATCTGGCGCAACGGCCACGTCTTCCAGCAGACCTACGAACGCGGCGTGCCGCAGATGCCGCTCCAGACCACCGGCGTCACCGAGCGTCGCGGCACCAAAGTAACCTTCAAGCCCGACGCGCGGATCTTCGAGACCACCGATTACAGCTTCGACATCCTGGCGCAGCGTCTGCGCGAGCTGGCGTTCCTGAACGCCGGCATCGTCATCACCCTCGACGACGCCCGCGACGGCAAGAATCACCACTTCCACTACGACGGCGGCATCAACTCGTTCGTCCAGCACCTCAACAAGAACAAGGGTGTGGTCAACGAGAAGCCGGTCTACATGCGTGGCGAGAAAGACGGCATCGACGCCGAGATCTCGCTGCAATGGAACGACGGCTACAACCCGCAGGAATTCTCGTTCGCCAACAACATCAACACCCACGAGGGCGGCACGCACCTCTCGGGTTTCCGCGCCGCGCTGACGCGCACCGTCAACTCCTACGCCCAGAAGAACAACCTGGTGAAGGACCTGAAAGACGCCTCGATCAGCGGCGACGACATCCGCGAAGGCATGGTGGCGGTGATCTCGGTGAAGATCCCGCGGCCGCAGTTCGAAGGGCAGACCAAGACCAAGCTCGGGAACACCGAGGTCAAGGGCATCGTCGAGACCATCGTCAACGACAAGCTCAGCCAGTATCTCGAAGAGAACCCCGTCGTCGCGAAGAAAGTCGTGATGAAGGTGGTGGATGCCGCACTGGCCCGCGAAGCGGCGCGCAAGGCCCGCGACCTGGTGCGCCGCAAAGGCGCCTTCGAGGGCGGCTCGCTCCCGGGCAAGCTGGCGGATTGCCAGGAACGCGACCCGGCGCACAGCGAGATCTACATCGTGGAAGGCGAGTCGGCCGGCGGCTCCGCCAAGCAGGGCCGCGATCGCAAGTTCCAGGCGATCCTGCCCATCAAGGGCAAGATCCTGAACGTCGAACGCGCGCGTCTCGACCGGATGCTCAGCTCCGAAGAGATCAAGACGCTCATCCTCGCGCTCGGCTGCGGCATCGGCGTCGAAGACTTCGACATCGAGAAGCTGCGCTACCACCGCATCATCATCATGACCGACGCCGATGTCGACGGCTCGCACATCCGCACGCTGCTGCTGACGTTCTTCTACCGGCAGATGCCGATGCTGATCGAGCGCGGCCACATCTACATCGCGCAGCCGCCGCTCTTCCGCGCCAAGCGCGGCCGCGCCGAGACCTACATCAAGGACGAGCGCGAGCTCGAGAACTTCCTGGTACACCGCTCGGTCGAGTCGCGGATCGTGCGTCTGCCCGACGGCAGCGAAGTCACCGGCCAGCCGCTCGAGAAGATCCTCCACACGATTGCCGGCTACCAGCGCGTGCTGCACGTGGTGCAGCGTCGCGGCCACGCCGCGGATATCGTCGAAGCGCTGCTCGATCACGGCGCCCGCGACGCCTCGTTCTTCGAACGCGAAGCGGAGCTCACCGCCATGGCGGCGGCGCTCACCACCCAGACTCGCACGGTCACCTGCGTGCGCGACGACGAGCACAACGCGTGGGCGCTGCACGTGGACGACCGCACGTTCGGATACTCGCGCACCGACACTCTGGGCGGTGCGCTGGTGGCGTCGGCGGAGTACCGCGCCCTCGAGGCCTCCTACGGCGAGATCGGCGCGCTGGCGCGCGGGCTCCGCGGTGGCGGCGTCGAAGTGCGCCTGGCGGCCGGCAAGGTGGACGAGCCCGAGCCGGAAGAGGCCGTGGACGACGCCGACGGGGACGCGCCGGCGGAGACGCCGAAGACCGCGGCAGAGCTTGCCGCGCTGGCGATGTCGGCGCCGGTGGCGATGCCGGCCAAGCCGTCCAAAGACGGCCCGGTCACGCTGCGGTCGCTCGACACCTTCGTGGATCACTTCCTGACGCTCGGCCGCAAGGGCATCGCGGTCAATCGCTACAAGGGCCTCGGCGAGATGAATCCCGAGACGCTCTGGCTCACCACGATGAACCCCGACGTGCGCACGCTGCTGCAGGTGCGGGCCGAAGATCACACCGAAGCCGACCAGATGTTCACCACCCTGATGGGCGACCAGGTCGAGCCGCGGCGCAAGTTCATCGAAGACAACGCACTGGACGTTCGAAACCTCGACATCTGAGTTTCGAACGGCGGCTAGCGGCTAGCGGCTAGCGGCTACGGACCTCGATGAGCGCTAGCACCAGGACTGCATGAGCAACGAATCGCGTATTCCCGTCAACATCGAAGACGAGATGAAGCGCTCGTACCTGGATTACGCGATGAGCGTGATCATCGGGCGGGCGCTTCCCGACGTGCGTGACGGGCTGAAGCCCGCGCACCGGCGCGTGCTGTTCGCGATGCGGCAGATGGGCCTGGCGAGCAACCGGGCCTACCGCAAGTGCGCCAAGATCGTCGGCGAGGTCATCGGCAACTACCACCCGCACGGCGACGCCCCCGCCTACGACACGCTGGTCCGTCTCGCGCAGGACTTCAACATGCGCAAGACCCTGGTCGACGGCCAGGGCAACTTCGGTTCGGTGGACGGCGATCGTCCGGCGGCCTACCGCTACACGGAAGCGCGGCTCGAAGCGCTGGCCGAAGCGATGATGGACGACCTCGACAAGGACACGGTCGACTACGTTCCCAACTTCGACGAGACCACGACCGAGCCCACCGTCTTCCCGACGGCTTACCCGAACCTGCTCGTGAACGGCTCGACCGGCATCGCCGTCGGCATGGCCACCAACATCCCGCCGCACAACCTCGGCGAGGTGATCGAAGGCACCGTGTGGCTGATCGAGCACACGCTGCTGGCGCCGCCCGACGCCCCGAAGCTCACGCCCGACCAGAAGCTCAAGGAACTCGTGCGCCTCATCCCGGGCCCCGACTTCCCCACCGGCGGCACCATCGTCGGCCGGCGCGGCATCCACGAGGCCTACATCCGCGGCCGCGGCGGCGTGCAGGTGCGGGCCAAGGCCGAAATCGAGCCGATGAAGAAGGGCGATCGGCTGCAGATCGTCATCACCGAGATTCCCTACCAGGTCAACAAGAGCACGCTGCTCGAACGGATCGCGGATCTCGTGCGCGAGAAGTCGCTCGAAGGGATCTCCGACATCCGCGACGAGTCGGACCGCGACGGCATGCGGATCGTCATCGAGCTCAAGCGCGGCGAAGTCGGCGAGGTGGTGCTGAATAATCTCTACAAGCACACCCAGCTGCAGCAGACGTTCGGTATCATCACGCTGGCGATCGTGGCCGGCCGCCCGCGCGTGCTGTCGCTGCTCGAGGTGCTCGAGTACTTCATCGAGTTCCGCCGCGAGGTGGTGCGCCGCCGCATCGAGTTCGAGCTGCGCAAGGCCGAAGCGCGCGCGCACATCCTTGAAGGCCTGCGGATCGCGCTCGACCAGATCGACGCGGTCATCACGCTGATTCGGGCCTCCAAGTCGACTGCCGAAGCCAAGGGCGGGCTGATGGCCACCTTCGGGCTGTCCGACATCCAGTCGCAGGCGATTCTCGACATGCAGCTCCAGCGGCTGACCGGCCTCGAGCGGCAGAAGATCCTCGACGAGCTGGCCG
This sequence comes from uncultured Acidobacteriota bacterium, assembly GCA_963779175.1. Taxonomy (GTDB): domain Bacteria; phylum Acidobacteriota; class Vicinamibacteria; order Vicinamibacterales; family UBA2999; genus CADEFD01. Next base: position 21,163 of record CAVZXA010000008.1, on the reverse strand, counting down.
AGCTCATCCGCCTCATCGAGAAGCTGCGCACCATCCTCGGCAGCCAGACGCTGCTGCTGCGCATCGTCGTCGACGAGATGCGGGCCGTGCAGGCGAAGTTCAGCGACCCGCGGCGCACGCTCATCGTCGAAGACGAGAGCGAGTTCAGCATCGAAGACCTGATCGCCGACGAAGACGTCGCCATCACGGTCACCGACACCGGCTACATCAAGCGCACGCCGATCTCGACCTACAGCCAGCAGCGGCGTGGCGGCAAGGGCCGCATCGGCATGCGCACGCGCGAGGAGGACGTGGTCAACCACCTCTTCGTGGCCTCCACGCATTCGTTCCTGATGATCTTCACCGACCGCGGCCGCGCCTACTGGCTCAAGGTCCATGAGATTCCCGACGTGGGCGCCGATGGCAAGGGCAAGTCGATCGCCAACCTGGTGCAGATGGAGACCGGCGAGAAGATCGCCTCGATGGTGGCGGTGCGTGAGTTCGACGACCAGCACCACGTGGTGATGGGCACGAAGAACGGCACCATCAAGAAGACGGAGCTCTCGGCCTACTCGAACCCGCGCGCCGGCGGCATCATCGCCATGGGCATCGACGAGGGCGACGGGGTCATCGCCGTGCAGCTCTCGGACGGCCAGAGCGAAGTCTTCATCGGCACCCGCCAGGGCATGGCCATCCGCTTCCCCGAAGACGACGTGCGCCCGATGGGCCGCACGGCCTACGGCGTGCGCGGCATCACGCTGCGCGAGGGCGACGAAGTGGTGGCGATGGAAGTGGTCAAGCCCGGCGGCACCCTGCTCACCGTGACCGAGTTCGGCTACGGCAAGCGGACGCCGCTCGACGAGTACCGCGTGCAGAGCCGCGGCGGCGTCGGCCTCAAGAACCTCGACATCACCGCCAAGAACGGCCGCGTCATCGAGATCGCGCAGGTCAACGAAGACAAAGAACTGCTGCTCATCACCGAGTGGGGCAAGATTCTCCGCACCCCTACCGGCGACATCCGCACCATCGGCCGGGCCACGCAGGGCGTGCGGCTGATGGATCTCGACGAGGGTGACAAGGTGGTGTCGGTGGCGCTGGTCGAGAACTACGAAGAACCGTTGAAAGACGACGAGACGGTTCCGCCCTCGGAGGCGCCGCCGTCGACGCCCCGTCGACGAGCCGCCGACCGAGTAGCGCCGGCCGGGGTCAGGCGGGCTGCAGCTTCGCGTATTTGGCCCGCAGCGTCTTGGTGCCGACCGTCGCAAAGGTCACGACCACCTTCACGTCGTCGTCGAGTTCCTCGACCGACTTCACGGTGCCCACGCCGAACATGGCGTGGCGCACCCGTCCGCCGACGCGCAGGCCGCCGCGCGCGGACTGATCTTCGTCCTCGGGCTGCACCTCACGCGGGGGCCGCTGCGGTGCGCGGCTGTAGGCGGTGGCGGCGTAGCCCCAGCTTCTCGCCGGCGAGCGCATGGTCTCGGCCCGCGACTCCTCGTGCCGCTGCAGTTCGGGCGGAATCTCGTCGAGAAAGCGTGACGGCTCGGTGTTCTGGTACTCGCCGAACACCCGGCGCCGCATCGCGCTCGTGAGGTACAGCTCTTTCCTGGCGCGCGTGATGCCGACGTAACAGAGCCGCCGCTCCTCTTCGAGTTCCGACTCGTCGTCCCTGGCGCGTGAGTGCGGGAAGAGCCCCTCTTCCATGCCGGCGATGACGACCACCGGGAACTCGAGGCCCTTGGCCGAGTGCATCGTCATCAGGAGCGCGCGGGCGACCTGGCTGCCTTCCGGCTTGTCCACGTCCGACAGCAGCGCCAGGCGATCGACAAACGACGCCAGCGACGGGTCGGCATCGCCCGACTCGAATTGCCGCGCCACCGACACCAGCTCCATCAGGTTCTCGATTCGTCCGTCGGCCTCTTCGCTCTTCTCTTCGCGCAGGTCGCGCAGATAGCCCGACCGATCGAGCAGCAGGCCGAGCACCGTGGAAACGGGCTCCCTCTCCGCCGCCGCCGTCACGCCGAGCAGCATGTCGCGAAACGCCGCCAGCGGCGCCGCCTGGCGGGAGGGCACGCCGCCACGGGTCACCGCCGCGTCGACCTTGGCCCACAGCGAGTTCGAGGCTTCGATGTTGTCGAGCCCGGCCAGCAGCGGTGGCGCGCCGACGTCGGGCGCCGAGGTGTCGACGCGCTCGAGGGCGTCCATCACGCCCTTGCCGATGCCGCGCGGCGGCACGTTGATGACGCGCCGCAGCGCCACGTCGTCGTGCGGGTTCAGCACCAGCTTCAGATAGGCGAGCGCGTCCTTGATCTCGCGGCGTTCGTAGAAGCCGGTGCCGCCGAGCACCTGATACGGGATGCCGGCCGTGCGCAGGCCGTCTTCCACCGCGCGCGACTGCGCGTTGGTGCGGTAGAGGATGGCGGCCGTGGCGGCGTAGTCGGCCTGAATCGCCTTGCGCACGACCTTGACGATGAAGTCGGCCTCGTCGAGTTCGTCGGCGCCGCGATAGGTCACAATCGGCGCCCCGCCGGCCTGATCCGTCCACAACACCTTGTCTTTGCGGCCGCGGTTGTGGCTGACGACGGCCGACGCCGCATCGAGAATGACCTGCGTCGAGCGGTAGTTGCGTTCGAGCTTGACGGTCATCGCGTCTGGGAAGTCGCGCTCGAAGTCGAGGATGTTCTTCACATCGGCGCCGCGCCACTTGTAGATCGACTGGTCGGGGTCGCCGACCACGCACAGGTTGCCGTGCACGCTCACGAGCTGCTTCACGAGCAGGTACTGCGGCCGGTTGGTGTCCTGATATTCGTCGATCATCGCGAAGCGGAAGCGCCGCGCGTAGCGCTCGCGCACGGCCGGCGCGGTGTCGAAGAGTTCGACGGTCTTGAGCAGCAGGTCGTCGAAGTCGAGGGCGCTGGCTTCCTTGAGCGCGTCGAGATAGCCCTGGTACAGCTTGCCGATGTCGCGGTCGCGCAGGTTCCACGCGTCCTTGAACGTCTCGGGCCCTTCCATGCGGTTCTTCGCGTGGCTGATGCGCGACAGCACCATGCGCGGCTGGAACGTCGAGTCGTCCATGCCGGCGTCTTTCACGAGCTGCTTGACCACCGACTGCTGATCGCCGGAATCGTAGATGGTGAAGCTGCGCGACAGACCGAGGTGGTGGGCTTCGCGGCGGAGCAGCTTGGCGCAGAGCGCGTGGAAGGTCGAGATCCACATGCCCTTGCAGTCGCACTCGAGCAGCGCGCCCACGCGGTGGCGCATCTCTTCGGCAGCCTTGTTGGTGAAGGTCACCGCCAGCACCTCATCGAGCGCTGCGTGGCGCTCCTGGATGAGATGGGCGACGCGGTGCGCGATGACGCGCGTCTTACCGGAGCCGGCGCCGGCCAGGATGAGCAACGCCCCGTCGACGTGCTCGACGGCCGCGCGTTGTTCGGTGTTCAGGGAGGAGAGGAGGTCCATAGGCTAGCGGCTAGGGGCTAGCGGCTGGCGGCTAGGGAATCACGGGTGTCACGCTGCAGCGTGATATCGCGATCCCTCCAGCCCCTAGCCGCTAGCCCCTAGCCACTAGTCTATTCCACCGTGACGCTCTTCGCCAGATTCCTGGGCTGATCGACGTCGCAGCCGCGGCGCACGGCGATGTGGTACGAGAGCAGCTGCAGCGGCACCGTGATGACGATCGGCGCCAGGAAGTGCGACATCGCAGGAACGGCCACGATCGAGTCGCTGTTGCGATCGAGCAGACGCCACAACGTGTCGTCGCCGGCGGTGGTGATGGCGATGACGGAGCCGCCGCGGGCCTTCGCTTCCTGGATGTTGCCCTGCATCTTCTCGAACACGTGGTCGTGCGGCGCAATCGCCACCACCGGCATCTGCTCGTCGATGAGCGCGATCGGGCCGTGTTTCATCTCGCCGGCGGGATAGCCCTCGGCGTGGATGTAGGAGATCTCCTTCAGCTTGAGCGCCCCCTCGAGGGCAATCGGGTAGTTGATGCCGCGTCCGAGGTAGAGGAAGTCGGTGCGGTTGTAGAACCGCGAGGCGATGTCCTCGATCTGCGGCGCGCACTTCAGCACCTGCTCGATCTGCTGCGGCAGCTGCAGCAGATCCGCGATGTGCGTCTTGCGCTCCTCGACGGTGAGGGTCTTGCGGGCCTGGCCCAGATGCAGCGCCAGCAGGTAGAGCGCCACCAGCTGCGCGGTGAAGGCCTTGGTCGAGGCGACGCCGATCTCGGGGCCGGCGTGCGTGTAGATGGTGCCGTCGCTCTCGCGTGTGGCCATGCTGCCCACGACGTTGCAGATGGCGAGGCTCTTCGCCCCCTGGCGCTTGGCTTCGCGCAGCGCCGCCAGCGTGTCGGCCGTCTCGCCCGACTGGGTGATGGCGACGGCGAGCGTATTCGGGCCCGACAGCGGCTTGCGGTAGCGGTACTCGGAGCCGTAGTCCACTTCCACCGGCACCCGCGCCAGCTCCTCGATCAGGAACTTGCCGACCAGCGCCGCGTGCCACGAGGTGCCGCAGGCGATGAGCGTGATGCGGTCCAGCGACGACAGGACCTCGTCCGAGAGCCCGGTCTCGTCCGGGAAGATGGTGCCGGTCTCGAGCGAGACGCGGCCGAGGATGGTGTCGCGCACGGCTGCCGGCTGCTCGAAGATCTCCTTCAGCATGAAGTGCTTGTAGCCGGCCTTTTCCGCAGCGATGGGATCCCAGGTGACGCGGGTGGGCGTCTTGGCGATGACCGTGCCGGTGAAATCGGCGAACACGGCGCCGGCCTGCGTGACGACCGCCATCTCCTGGTCGCCGAGGAACACGACGTTGCGCGTGTACTGCAGGATGGCGGGGATGTCCGAGGCGACGAAGTACTCCCCATCGCCGAGCCCGACCACGACCGGCGGGCCGTTGCGCACGGCCACCAGCTTCTGCGGGTCGTCGGCCGAGAGCAGGACCAGCGCGAAGAGGCCGCGCAGGCGGGTCATGGCGCGGCGCACGGCGCCGTCGAGGCCATCGTCTTTCCACTCGCGCTCGACCAGGTGCGCGACCACCTCGGTATCGGTTTCGGTGACGAAGGTGTGGCCCTGCGACTGCAGCTCACGCTTCAGCTCGAGGTAGTTCTCGATGATGCCGTTGTGGACGACCACGATCCGGCCCGTGCAGTCGCGGTGCGGGTGGGCGTTCTCTTCGGTGGGACGTCCGTGCGTGGCCCAGCGCGTGTGGCCCAGGCCGTAGTCGCCGGTCAGCGGCTCCTTGGCCAGCACCGCCTCGAGGTTGCCGAGCTTGCCGGCGCTGCGGCGGACGGTCAGCTCACCGTGTGACACGACGGCGATGCCGGCCGAGTCGTAGCCGCGGTATTCGAGCTTCCGCAGGCCCTCGATGATGACCGGCACGACCTGCCGCTGTCCGATGTAGCCGATGATTCCGCACATGTGAAGTGTCCTGCCCGTCCGCGTGGATTAGTGGCCTGCGGGGTCGGCCTTCGACGCCCGCGCCGCCACCCATCCGGTCTTGTTCGTCTGCCGGCCGCGGGCAACGCCCAGCGCGCCGTCCGGCACGTCGTCGGTGATGGCCGAGCCGGCCGCCACGTAGGCGCCCTCGCCCACCCGCACCGGCGCCACGAGGGTGGAGTGGCTCCCCACGAACGCCCCATCGCCCACCACCGTACGGTGCTTTTTCCGGCCGTCGAAGTTGCAGGTGATGGTGCCGGCGCCCACGTTCACCCCGGCGCCTACGGTCGCGTCACCAATATAGGTGAGATGACCAACCTTAGTGCCCTTGCCGAGCGTCGACTTTTTGATCTCGACGAAGTTCCCGACGTGCACGTCAGGCCCAATTGCTGATTCTGGACGAATTCTGGCAAATGGCCCAAGTCGTGCGCCGCCAGCCACGGTTGAGGCTTCGACCACCGAGTGGTTGAGCACCGTGACCCCGTCTCCGAGCGTCGAGCCGGAGATTCTGGTGCCGGCGTGGAGTTCGCAGCCGGCCCCCACCGAGGTCCTGCCATCGAGGACCACGAAGGGATGCAGGATGGTGTCCTGGCCGATCCGGACGTCGGGGCCGATGTAGGCCGTGGCCGGATCCACGAGCGTGACTCCCTCCGCCATGTGCCCGGCGTTGATGCGGGCCTGGAGCACGCGGCCCACCTCCGCCAGCTCGGCGCGGGTGTTGATGCCGCGGATCTCGTCGGCGTCGTCGAGCTTCACCGCCTCGACCACGCGGCCGTCGCGACGATTGATGTCGATGAGGTCCGGCAGGTAGTACTCGCCCTGGGCGTTGGCCGAACCGAGGCGTGCCAGCGCCGCGAAGAGCGGCGCCAGCTCGAAGACGTAGACGCCGCTGTTGATCTCGCGCACCTCGCGCTCGGCGGCGGTGGCGTCGCGATGTTCGACGATCCGCACCAGCGCGCCGTGGTCGCGGATCATGCGGCCGTAGCCGCTGGAATCCGGCACCTCGGCGGTGGCCACGACCACCGCGGCCTGTTGCGCTCGCTGCACGTCGAGCACCCGCGCGACGCTGGCGGCGGTCAGCAGCGGCACATCCCCCGAGAGCAGCAGCACGCGACCGGTGGCGCCCTCGAGCGCCGGCTTTGCCTGCAGCAACGCGTGTCCGGTGCCGAGCTGCGGTTCCTGAATGACACACCGCACGTCCGCGGACTCGACCGCGGCGCGCACCGCGTCGGCGCCGTGGCCGAGCACGACCGTGATCGAGGCCGGGTCGAGCGACCGCGCCAACCGCAACACCCACTCGATGAGCGGGAGCCCCGCGGCCTGGTGCAACACCTTCGGCAGCCCCGACTTCATGCGGGTGCCCTTGCCGGCGGCCAGCACCACGATATGGAGGTCGTTCACCATTCTCTTGGGATCTCGGTCACAGCCGCCCCTGCCGTCAGGTCTTCGCCTTGCGGACGATTTCATACACCTCGTTGGCCGACAGGCCCACAGCGGCGGCCACCTGACGCGCGGCGTCGCGACCCTTCTTGTCTGTTATTTGACCAAACAATGCGAGTACAGCCTCATCCGTCGGTCGCTCCATCTTGCCTGATGCGTCCACCTTGCGCGGAACGATGAGCGTGAACTCGCCGGCGACGACCGTCAACTGCGCCAGGACCTCGGGAATCGACCCTCGATACGACGACTCGTGAAGCTTCGTGACTTCTCGGAAGACCAATATTTGGTCGAAAGCCAAAATAGACAGGTGTTGAAGTGTGGATTTCACCCGGTGCGGCGCTTCGAAGAACACGACCGGGGCGTCTTCCACAGCTCGACCCAACCTGTGGAACCATAATTCTCGGTCTTTACCCCTAGCAGGTGGGAATCCCAAGAACGTGAACCCGACATCCGCCAGCCCCGCGGCGGAGAGAGCGGCCATCACGGCACTCGCGCCGGGCACCGGTTCCACCCGGATGTCGGCCGCCACCGCCGCTCGCACGAGCTCGGCGCCGGGGTCGGACACGGCAGGCGTGCCGGCGTCTGAGACCAGGGCGACCGACTCACCGCGCCGCAGCCGGTCCACCAGTCCTTGCGCTTTCAGGCCCTCGTTGTGGCTGTGCAGGCTGACCAGCCGGGTGGAGAGCCCGAAATGGCGCAGGAGCTGTCCGGTACGTCGGGTGTCCTCGGCGGCGACGACGGCCACTTCCCGCAGCACCCGGAGCGCGCGGAAGGTGATGTCTTCGAGGTTGCCGATCGGCGTTGCGACGACGAACAGCGTGCCAGCCATTGCGGCAGCTTTTTATTGTACCATCTGCAGATGCCCGCTCTCCGAGCGTGCCGACAGACACCCCGAACACCGTGGCAGAGCCCTTCCAGCATTTTGTCGACGACTACCTGGCCTACCTGTACGAAGCGCACCCGACCAGCGCGACGTTTGACGGCAACCATGTACATGACGACCTGCTCGACGACCTGAGCCGGACGTCGATCGACACCCACTCCGGCGCCCTGGCCGGGTTCGCGCGCCGTCTCGACGCCATTCCCGCCGCCCCCCTGGGCGCCGTGGATCAGGTCGAGCACAAGATCGTCCGGGCCAACATCGAGTCGCGCCAGTTCGACACCGACCGGGTGCGGTCGTGGGAACGTGACCCGCACTTCTACGGCCAGATCCTCGCCACCAGCCTGGCGTCGCAGGCCATCTTCACCTTCGCGCCGGAAACCGACCGGGCGCGCCGCCTGTTGTCGAAGCTGCGTCAGGTGCCGCGGCTGGTGCAGGCCGCGCGCGACAACATCAAGGATCCGCCGGCCATCTTCGTGAAGACCGGCATCGACACCTTCAATGGCGTCGTCACCTTCATCGACACCGACCTGCCGCGGGCCTTTTCCGGCCTCGACGACATGCATCTGCTGGCCGATCTGGCCGATGCCTCCACCGAAGCCACCACCGCCCTGCAGGCCTACGCGCACTACCTCGAAACCGAGGTGCGGCCCAAGACCAAGGCCTCGTTCCGACTCGGGCAGGAGAAGTTCGAGCGGAAGATGCTGGTGGACGAAGGCCTGCCGCATTCGTGCGAGCGCCTGCTGACCATCGCCGAACGCGAACTGGGCCGGGTACAGGAAGAGTTCCGCACCGTGGCCGGCAAACTCGGGTTCAAGGATCCGCAGGAAGCCTGGCAGAAGGCCAAGAGCGCGCACCCGGCACCCGGCACTCTCATCACGACCGTTCGGGAACAGGTCAACGAGCTGCGCACGTTCCTCGAACGCAGCGGCGTCGTGGCCGTGCCCAACGGCGACCAGGTGCAGGTGGCCGCCTCGCCCGAGTTCCTGCGCTGGTCCACGTCCAGCATGTGGATGCCCGGCCCGTTCGAGACCCGGCAGACGCGCTCGACCTACTACCTGACCGATGCGCCGCGCTCGTGGCCCGAGGCCCGGCAGCTCGAGCACCTGCGCGACCTGAACCTGCCCACCCTGTGGAGCATCTCGATGCACGAGGTGTTCCCCGGGCACTTCCTGCACTTCCAGCATCTGCGCACGGTGGAGTCGAAGGTGCGCCGCTCGACGCTGCTGGCGCCGACCTCCTACCTCGAGGGCTGGGCGCACTACGCCGAGCAGATGATGGTGGAAGCCGGCTTCGGCCGTGGCGACGGCAACATCCATCTGGGCCAACTGGCCGAATCGCTGGTGCGCCTGGCGCGCCTGGTGGTGGGCATCAAGCTGCACGCCGACGACTGGTCGGTGGAGCAGGGTGTGCGCTTCTTCCAGAACGAAGCGTACGTCGAGGAATCGCATGCCCGGCGCGAAGCCGAGCGGGGGACGTTCGATCCCAGTTACGTCGTGTACGCCGCCGGCAAGCTCATGCTCCTCAAGCTCCGACAGGACTGGCAGGACCAGCAGGGCGGCAAGCCCTCGCTGCGCGCCTTCCACGATGCCTTCCTGAGCCAGGGCTCCGCCCCCTTCTGGGCACTGCGCGCGCTGATGCTCGGCCAACACGCCGACGACGTCCTGGAGTAGTTCGATGCCCCTCTACGAATACGAGTGCGACAACTGCGGGCAACGGTTCGAGGTCATCCAGAAGTTCTCCGATGCGCCGCCCGCGGTGTGCCGGAAGTGCGGCGGCGGCCCGGTGCAGAAGCTGCTGTCGTCGCCGGCGATTCAGTTCAAAGGCAGCGGCTTCTACCTCACCGACTACGGGCGCGGCACCAGCAGCAAGTCCGAGAGCGCGAAGACCACCGCCGGCAAGGCCGAAGGCGGCTCGTCGTCGGGTGAAGGCAGCGCCGCCAAGAGCGACAGCGGCAGCGGCAGCAGCGGCGGCAGCAGCTCGGAATCGAAGGCCTCGAGCAGCGAGACGTCGACCCCCAAGTCCACGCCCACCAAGAGCGAGTAGCGTCGCCGCGGCGCCGGGGCCGCCTCGCTTCAGCGCGAGAAGCCGAGCGTCTTCAGGTAGGCCGTGAACGCCTCGGCCACATCCGGCCGCTTCAGCGCGAAGTAGGCCGTGGCCTTCAGGAAGCCGAGCTTGTTGCCGGCATCGTGGCGCACGCCGTCCACCTCGAGCGCATAGAACGGCCGCGACTTCAGCAGCTCGCGCATCCCGTTGGTGAGCTGGATCTCGCCCGACTTGTCGGACTTGGTGGCCTCGAGCGCGGGGAAGATGTCCGGCGTGAGCAGATAGCGGCCGATGATGGCGAGGTTCGACGGCGCGTCCGCGCGCGACGGCTTCTCGACCATGTCGAGGATGCGGTGCACGCCTTTGCCGAACTCGGGGGCTGGCTCCACCGCCAGGATGCCGTAGCTCGAGACGTCCGCTTCTGGCACCCGCTCGACCGCAATCACCGGGCTCTGCACCTTCTCGAAGACATCGATCATCTGCTTGAGCGCCGGCGGCGTCGCATCGAAGATGTCGTCGCCGAGCACCACCGCGAACGGCTCGTCGCCGACCAGGCCACGCGCCATCAGCACGGCGTGACCGAGGCCCAGCGGCTGCCCCTGGCGCACCGACGACACCGTGATGAGGCTCGAGACCTTCCGCACCTCCTCGAGCAACGCGTGTTTGCCCTTGGCCAGCAGGTGCGCCTCGAGTTCGCCGGAGATGTCGAAGTGGTCTTCGATGACGCTCTTGCCGCGGCTCGAGATGATGATGATCTCGGTCAGGCCGGAGTCGACCGCTTCCTCGACGCCGTACTGGATGATCGGCTTGTCGATGAGCGTCAACATCTCCTTCGGCTGCACTTTGGTGGCGGGCAGGAACCGCGTGCCGAGACCGGCAGCGGGGAACACGGCCTTACGGATGGTCAAGGACATTCGTAATAGGATACACAGCAGAGTCTTCGTCCCATGCTGGATCCCGCCTTCGTCCGCGACAATCCTGAGACAGTGCGTGCAGGCTACGCCAACCGCGGCCTCGACGCGACCGCCGAGCTCGAGCAGCTGGCCGGCCTCGAATCGCACCGCCGGCGCCTCATTCCGCTCATCGAAGGCCTGAAACGCGACCAGAACGCCGCCGCCGCCGAGGTGGCGCAGGCGAAGAAGCAGGGCCTCGACGTCTCGCACATCTTCGAGGCCAACAAGGCCCGTGGCGCTCAGGTGAAGGAACTCGACGCCGAGCTCGAGGGCATCGAGACGGCGCGCACGAAGATCCTGACCGCGCTGCCGAACCTGCCGCACGCAGTCGGTGCCGATCGGGAAGAGCGCCGCCGACAACGTGGTCGTGCGCACCTGGGGCCAGCCGCGCGTGTTCGACTTCGAACCGCAGGCGCACTGGGATCTGGGCCCGGCACTCGGCATCATCGACTTCGAACGCGCCACCAAGATCGCCCGCGCCCGCTTCGCCGTGCTGATCGGCGCCGGCGCGCAACTCGAACGCGCGCTCATCAACTTCATGTTGACGCTGCACGCGGGCGAACACGGCTATACCGAGATCGAGCCGCCGTTCCTGGTCAACAGCGCCAGCATGTACGGCACCGGGCAACTGCCGAAGTTCGAGCAGGACCTGTTCAAGATCGGCGGCGACTGGGACCTGTATCTGATTCCCACCGCCGAAGTGCCGGTCACGAACCTCTACCGCGGCGAGATCCTCGACGGCCGCACGCTGCCGATCAAGTACACGTCCTACACGCCGTGCTTCCGCAGCGAAGCCGGCTCCTACGGCGCCGATGTGCGCGGGCTCATCCGCCAGCACCAGTTCGACAAGGTCGAGCTCGTGAAGTTCACCACCGCCGAGCAGTCGTACGACGAGCTCGAGGCGCTGACGGCGAACGCGGAAGAAGTGCTGAAACGGCTCGAACTGCCCTACCGCACGATGGCGCTCTGCACCGGCGATATGGGCTTCTCGTCGGCGAAGACCTACGACATCGAAGTGTGGCTGCCGAGCCAGAAGACCTACCGCGAGATCTCGTCGTGCTCGAACTGCGAGGCCTTCCAGGCGCGCCGGGCCAACATCAAGTACCGGCCGAGCGGCACCGGCAAGGCGGAGTACGTGCACACGCTGAACGGCTCGGGCCTCGCCGTGGGCCGCACGCTCATCGCGGTGCTCGAGAACTACCAGCAGCAGGACGGCTCGATCGCGATCCCGACGGCGCTGCGCCCGTTCATGGGCGGGCGCGAGGTCATCGCGAAGGCGTAAGTCGTGGCCAGGCGCGCCATCGACCGGGCACGGCAGGTGGCGGCGGGGGCCGCGCGCGTGCTGCCAGGCCGTCTGCGCGCTGAACTGCAGCGCGCCTTGTCGACGGGCACCGGCCCCGCTGGCGAAAACGCCTACCAACAGCTCTACGAAGCGCAGGGCCGCGACCTGTCGCCGGCGGCCTCGATCGGCGTCGGCGATTTCGACCGCATCGGCCGCCTCGAACTCGGCCTGCTGCAGATGGAAGGCCTCAGCCCCACCGACACGCTCGTCGACCTGGGGTGCGGCACCGGGCGGCTGGCCGTGCACGTCATCCCGCAGCTCGCCGGCGGACGCTACGTGGGCATCGACATCGCCGCGTCGATGATCGACCACGCACGCGCGCTCGTCGAGCGCCGCCATCCCACGCCGCCATGCGCAGTGACCTGGCAGCGGCAGACTACCGAGGCCTTCGATCTGCCTGACGCCAGCGTGGACATGTTGTGCGCGTTTTCGGTCTTCACGCACATGGAACACGAAGACACGTTCCGCTACCTCGTGGCGGCGCGTCGTGTGCTGCGGCCCGGCGGACGCCTGCTGTTCTCGTGCCTGCCGATGTCGCTGGCGGCCGCCCGCCAGGTCTTCGTCGAGTCGGCGGCGCACGATCTGGCGGGACGCTGGGCCGCGGTGCGCAACGTGACGACGACGGTCGAGATGATGGAGACGCTGGCGACGATGGCTGGATGGCACCTGCGCCGCTGGTATCCGGGCGACCAGCGCGTCATCACCGCGCCTGGCGAGCCGCAGCCGTGCGCGCTCGGGCAGTCCACGTGCGTGCTGGAGCGTCCGGCTACGGCACCATGACGGGCGCAGCGGTTGTGGGCAGGCTCGCGCCGGCACTGCTCGATGCGCGCACCCGCACGGCGTAGGCGCCCGACTGGCACGCCCGCGGCCGTGAACGTCGTGCCCGACGTGCGGGTGATGGCGATGAACGGTCCGCCGGCGATGCTCGCCTCGATGACGTAGTCGGCGGGCAGCGTGCCCGTGGACGGCGGTGTCCACGCGAGTGCCACCGTGTTGCCGGCGACGTTCACTGAGAGTGCTTGCGGCGGCTCTGGCACGCCGGTCGTGCCGTCCACGATCAGCCGCGCGTCGGGCGAGGCCGCACTCATCCCCCACGCGTTCCCGGCCCGCACGCGCACCCAGAAAGTGCCGGATGGCACCACCGCAGTGAACTGGTTGGCGGGAATGTCGATCACGGCGAGGTCCGCGGCACCCGACGTCGAGCCGGCTTCGAGTCGATAGAAGGCGGCGCCTGGCACCGGTGGCCACCACAGCCCTGCCGCCTGCCCGGCTGATAGCGCCGAGAGGTTCGAGGGCGCGACCGGTGTCGTGGCGCCAGGGCCCGCGCAACTCAGGCGCGCATCGGCCCAGTCCACTTCGTCGTTCACGTTGCCGTCGCCGGCGTCGATGACCACCAGCCCCAGTTCGGTGGCGCCGGTGACGTCCACCACGACCACCTCGGGCGACATGTCGCCGCCCATCCGCCCGCTGACCCAGGCGACCCGGCCATCCACCAGCACCCCGGCGATGGCGCTGCCGCCGCCCTGGACGTCGTCGTCGAGGCCCACCCGCGCCGAAAACGCCGTGCAGGCGCCGCCGAGCGCAATCCGCAGGCCGGACGGTGCGAGCACGCCAAGTCCCTTGGCGTAGGTGACCCCTCGAAGCGTGAGCGGCGGACCGTCACCGGTCTCTGCCTCGCCGTGACTGCGATCGCGTTCGATGGGACCAGCGCCGTTGGTCGCCGAGGTCCAGGCCAGATCGCTGACGTAGTGGACGTTCGGTGGCGGTAAGAAGCGCGCCGTGTCGACGACGTCGGCGGCGCCGATCGTGAGCACGTGCTGCTCCGGACGCCCGCTGGTCCAGCCGGTGAACGTGAGCGAGTGCTGCGGCGACAGCGTCGCGACGTTGATGTGGCTGCCGACCACCGCCGCGAATGTTGCCGGGGACAACCGGCGCCATTCGCCGAAGATCACAGGCAGACCCGGCGGCTCGGTGCGCAGCGTCACCGACACCAGACGCGGGCGGATCTCGCGCGACACGCTGCTCGTAAGGCCGCCGCTGTCGGTGGCGGTGAGCGTGAGTATCAGGAAGCTGTCGGCGCCGTGTTCCGGCGCGACCAGGGTGCCGCTGGATCCGCCCGTGGCGACCAGCGGGTGCGTGTGACAGACGCCGCCAGGACAATGGCGGATGCTGATCGTCCATCGCAGGGCACCTGGCGGCAACGCGCCGTCTTCGGCATCGGTGGCGCTGCCCGAGAACGCCAGCACGTCACCCACGGCGAAGGTCGTTCCATTGCCCGGCGTCAGGATGACGGGCAGCGGCGCCTGATTCGTGGAGGGCGAGGTGGTGGTGAACGTCCACGAGACTGGTGTCGCGAGCGGATTGCCGGCCAGGTCCATCACCGCACCCGGACCAACGCTCCCGCGAAACTGCGCGCCCGGGGCCCACGCCGACTGCGGCGTGAAGGTCACGCGCCGAGCGGCCGCGTCGTAGCTGACCGATCCGCCCACCGCGTTCGATGTCGCGACGTCCACGACCGCGATCGACGCCGGACCAACCGACGAAGGTCGCAGGTCTTCCGAGACGGTCACGGTCACGGAAGCGTTCAGGGCGACATCTGTCGCTCCCTCAGCCGGACTCATGGTGACGACCACCGGCGGCACCATGTCGCCGCCGGGACGCGTGCACTCGAGGCGTGCCTCGGCCCAGTCCGCATGGTCGCCGACCGCGCCATCGCCGGCGGTGGTCACGACCAGCCGCAGCTCCTGCCGGCCGGCGATGTCGAGCGTGCCCGAGAGCGGCGCGCTGCCGCCGCGGACGACCCCGGAAGCAACGACGCGTACCCCATCCAGCCACACCTCGAAGGTGACACTGCCGGCACCTTTCGTCTCGTCGTCGATGCCGGCGCTGGCGGCAAATGACGTGCAGACGCCGCCGAGCGCCACCCGGATATCCGACGGCGCCAGCACGCCCAGCCCCTTCGCGAAGATCTCGCCGCCGAGCGTGATCGGCGCGCCGTCGCCTGGGGGCAGCGCGCCATGACTGCGATCGATCTCGATGGCGCCGCCGCCGTTGGCGGCGAACGTGACCATCGACGTCGCATCCGACAGATAGAGCGTCTGTCGTGGTCCCGTGTCCGGCACGTAGCGCACGCGTCGCAGTTCCCCGGCCGTGACCGATAGATAGAGCAGCCCGGTGGCATCCGCCTGCACGTCCACCACGCCGTCCATGCCGGTGCCGAAGCCTTTGACCGGGCCGGCCACCGCGTCGCCGCCGTCGATCGACGACGTAGTGCAGCGTGCCGCGCGAGAAGTCGCCGAAGAAGTAGGCGCCGCGATAGAGATCCGGGAACGCGGTGCCGGTGTAGAACGCGCCGCCGGTGATGGAGGCGGTGCCGGCGCCGTGCGGATAGGTCACGAGCGGCGCCACGACCCCACCGGCGCCCTGCGCGTAGAGCGCCTGGCATTCTGCGAGCGCCTGATAACCGGCCTGCGGAGACGGGCCTTCCATACAGGGCCAGCCGTGATTGCCGCCGCGCACGACGGCGTTCACCTCTTCCCAGTCGTTGGCGCCGACGTCGGCGATGTAGGGCCGGTTCGAGCCCGGACGGAACGTGAGCCTGAACGGATTTCTGAAGCCGTAGGCGAAGACCTTCGACCGCACGGCATCGCCGTCGCCGTTCCAGAACGGGTTATCGGCGCGCCCGCGTCCATCGGTGCCCACGCGCAGGAGCTTGCCGGCCAGCGAATCGAGTTGCTGCGTGCGCAGCGCGCGCACGTCCACGGCGTTGAACGACGAGGCATCGCCGGTCGTGATCCATAACGCGCCGTCGGGCCCGAAACGCATCGCGCCGCCGTCGTGCGACGGCGAATCCGCGGGGATGCCGCTGACGAGCACGATCTCAGTGGCCGGGTCTGCTTCGTCGCCCACGGCGGTGACGCGCACCACCCGCGAGGTCTTCGGCCCGGTGTAGGTGAAGGGGTCGTCTTCGTGGACGTAGAACAGATACACGAAGCCGTTCTGCGCGAACGCCGGGTCTGCCGCCACGCCGAGCAGACCGCGGTCCCAGTAGTCGTTGACGCGGCTTCGGAGGTCGATGAAGGCATCCGGCAGCAGACGTCCGCCGGAGACGACGCGCACCACGCCGGCTTTCTCGGCGACGAGCACGCGTCCGTCGGGCAGCGTGGTGAAGGCGACTGGCAGCGTGAGGCCGCCGATGATCGCTTCGTCGACGAAGCCCTGGAGGACGCCGTGAGCGGAGGCGGGACGGGGCGAGGCCAGAACGGCCAGAAGAAGGATCAGGAAGCGCAGGACGGGCAGCACGGAGGCCACTACCCTATCAGGACGCGGGCATTGAATCGTAGACTTGTCATGGGCCCGAACGTCGCTATCGATCGCGAAGCGCTGACCGCGTTCTGCCGCACACACGGCATCCGTCGGCTGGCGGTGTTCGGGTCTGCGCTGCGCGATGACTTCGGTCCGCACAGCGACATCGACGTGCCTGTAGAATTCGAGGTCCGCTAGATCTTGTTCAGGACTTGCTCGACGTCTCGTGAACCGTGTACGACGGCGACGATGGTCAGTGGATCCATCGCCGGGTCGTAGACCACCAGATACGAGAACACACTCCAGAACTTGACGGGACGGTGCGTGAGGTCCTCGCGGAGGTGACCAATTCCCGGATTGAGAGCGATGCGCTCGAACGCCTCCTCAAGCGCATCGTAGACCTTCAGCGCGGCATCGACGCTCTCCTGGGCGATGAATGCACCGATCGCGTCGACCTGATCGCGCGCCTCCGGGGCGAGCCGGTACCGTGGGCTCACGCCCGCTTCTTGCTCAGCCGTTGACGGGTCTCGGCCATCGCCTTTGGGCCGTCGAGGAGGTCACCGGCCTGGGCCTGTGCCCAGCCACGCTCGATCGAGGCGCTCACGCGGGCCCGCATCTCGTCGTGTTCTTTCAGTAGACGCAGCCCCTCTCGCACCACCTCGCTGGCGTTGTTGTAGAGACCGCTTTCGACTTTGCGATCGACGAAGTGTTCGAGCTCTGGGGTCAGTGACACATTCATGGGCGCTTCACTTTCGAGCGGTGGATCGGTTGTCGTATAGAATAACAGACTTTAGCAGAGCCTGTGAAAACTCGCGCGGAGACTCGCTTCGGCCCTTTAGGCCGCGGCCGGCCGTGCGAACTGTGCCGGCCTCGGAGGTGCGGCAGGGACAATTTCAGGGACAACCGGGCCGGCGCGTTTGAGGGCCACTCTCCGCGCTAACGGGTCGGCGCTGCGGGTTCGGGCGCCGGCTGGCTGCAGTTCTTGGTCGCCGCGACGGTCGTATCATCGCGACCTGATCGTCACCATCCTCTCCCCGCGGACATCTCGGCCGCGCTCGGCGCGGTGGGACGAAGACCCGCTCAGGCGCCTAAATTTCCGGGCTGGGTCAAGCCCGTGCCGCCGGCATACTTTGGAGTGACGCCGTGATACCTACGCTCAACGTACTGCGCGTTCTCACCATCCTTTGCGCGTTGAGCACTTCAGGTTGCGCTTCGCTGATGTTGCAGGAAAAGGTGTACACGTGCACATGGCTTGAAGTATCCAGCCCGCTAGGCGGACAGACTGCCGGGCCGCGTCAAACCGGTCTACGGAATGCGAATTGCGGGACGCTCTCCGACTTCAAGCTCGTGCGAGACAAGTATTCGGTTGAGTTTTGGAACGGAGTTGGCTACACGTCCAGTCTCTTCGTTCGGGCGAGCAGTCCGGATGGCCGCCGACTGGAGATCGAATCGCCGGAGTTCTTCAGACTGAGTGCCGACGCGTACCAGGGCGCCGTGCTTCCCATGAGGCGCGCCGCAGAATACACCGGGCGTCTCAAGGTTCACGCGCCCCTAGAGATTCCGGTCGACCGAACCTATCCATTGACGATCACGATCCGCGTGTTGGATCTCTCTGGAGCTGAACTTGGTGTGGAAACGATCACGGTAGTGGAGCATCGAGGCACCTTTACAGAGAGCGACGCTGTCTGAGCGTCGTCACGCGAACTGTCCCGTCAGACCGAAAGCAGCGGACTCGAACCGTTGCCTTCCAGTCGCGGTCGTCTCTGACGCGACTCCTCCTTCGGCTGTTGAGGATTCAAGAGCAGTCCTCCACGCGCCTATGCAAGTCGCTTGGAATCAACGACTTCACGTATGGTTCTAGACAGAAGAGACCGCTGCGTTCATCTTTGGCCCGTGTGAATACCGCGTCGCTCCTCGACGGCGCAGCGAGCTCAGATCGTCGTCAAAGCCCGGCGCTCGCTGTCCACCGGAACGGTCAGCCACAGCAGCGCCGCAATGACACACGCGGCCGACCAGAACGCCAGGGTGCCGAGCCAGCCCCAGGCCTCCGCCATGTGAGGCACCAGCCAGATCGAGAACACGCCACCGAGATTCCCCATCAGGTTCAACAGCCCGGCCGCCGCGCCCGGATTCGAGGCGCCGAGCGCCGTGGCCGTCACGAAAAACGGCGCTTCCGCGCCGTTGAGGCTCGCCGAGGCCAGACTGAGGGCTGCCACGGCGAGCACGGCGTTCGGCAGGATCGCGCCAATCCCGACGAACGCGGCGGCCCCGAAGAGGCAGCACATCGCCACGCGTCGGCGGGCGCGACCGGCGCCGATGCGCATCCCGATCCGGTCGGCACCCGCGCCGACGATTGGCGCGCACACGAAGCCGGCGATGCTCGGGAGGCTGGCCCAGATGCCGCTTGCCAGCACGGTGAAGCCGCGCCCATCGACGAGATACCGGAAGAACCAGAACACGAACACGAACCAGACCGCTGAATGGAGCAGATACGCCAGCGACAGGCGCATGAGGGCGGGTGGGCGAGCAGCCGCAGGACCTCACGGCGGAGCTCTCCGGCGCTGGTCGGTCCGGCCGTGGCCGCCTCCACGACTGGACGCGGCAGCAGCAGACGCCAGACGATCGCAGTCACGGCGGCGAGGACGCCGCTCAGCACGAACACCGCACGCCAGCCGAACCACTCCATGGTCGGGGCCATGAGCAACGGCGCCAGCGCGGCACCGAGCGCCCCGGTCGCGATGTAGCACGAGGTCGCGCGCACGCGTTGGCCGGCCGGCACATAGACCATCACCGCCATCGCCGCTACCGGGAAGATGGCGGCCTGCGAGAGGCCCAGCAGCACGCGCGTGATCCAGAGCGTGGGAACGGCCACTCCGGCGACTCTGGCATCACGCCGGTGGCAAACGACGCGGCACTGCACCCGAGCAACGCGAACATCAATGCCGTGCGGACGCCGGCGCGCTCGCCGAACAGTCCGGCGGGCACCTGGAACACGGTGTAGGCGAGTTGAAAGCCCCACGCCGTGATCGCTCCCATCGCCGTCATCGTGAGGCCCAGCGCCGGCACCATGCGTTCCTGCGCGACGGCGACATCGGCGCGCACCAGATAGCCGACACAGCTGACGAGCGAGAGCAGCGAGACGACGCGCCAGGGACTGGACATGTGGGTCCCGCGCGCTCAGGCGCCGGCGCGTCCGACCATGGCGAACCAGTTGCTGAACCGCTGGAAGCCTTCGCTGGTCGCCAGCGGCGTCAGGGTCACGTGCATCAGCAGGTAGTAGCCGAGCAGCGTCGGGATCGGCCACCGCACGCGGCCCGACCGCCACTCCACCAGGACGAGGGCCGCACACGCGACCTCCAGCGAAATCAGCGACGCATAGAGGCCGGCGTCGAAGTCGGGCACGAGCGACGGCAGCCCGTAGACGAACACACGTTCGAGCGCCGCCTCGAGCGGGATGAACGCGCTGGCGACGAGCGCGCTGACGTGCAGCCGGACGTCGCGCCGACGGGCCGCCGAGACGGCGACGGCGACATAGACGCAGAACAGGGCGATGCCCGTGAGATCCAGCCACACGAACTTCACGCTCGCCAGCCGGAAGGTGGTGAGGTTGGTGAAGGCCATCATCCGGACGACGTAGACCCCGCTGACCGCCACGATGGCTGCAAGGCCGATCGACGCGTAGCCCACCAGGCGATGCCGGCGACGCTCGCCGCGTCGAATCAGCACGTACTGCAGCAAGGGGAGGATCATCCACGCCGTCGCCGACCATCCGTGCACGTGATGGGGCAATGGCGTGGACGGCAGCTTCGAGAAGAAATCCGGCCAGAAGCCCGAGACCGTCAACACCAGGGCGACCGCGAAGACGGGCCAGGGATGGCGCACCGCCTTGTGGAACCACAGCGCCGTCGGCATCGTGTCTCCCAAAACGACCCTCCTTGCCTGGATGAACGTGAACGATCCGTGGTTCGCAAACGGCGGTTCGTGCGCGCGACAGGGATTATGGCCGGGAGGCCAACCCGCCGTTTCGGCCTTTGAGTCGGTGACGCTCGTGTCGTAATTGGTCTTGCACCGGCCGACCGCGTCGGCCACACTCGCTCCAATTGCGCCCCTGGGTCTCTCGCGGCGTGATGGCCGATGCAGTCCGCACCGGTGGTTCCGACGCGCACCCCCGCGCGTGTCAAGGAGAGCCACCATGCGACAGCCATCCTTTGTCCTCGTCGGGTCAATGCTGTGGGCGATGCTGGGGCTGGCCCAGGCCCAGGTGGAAGCGCAGCCGGTGCCGGCTCCCGTGATTCACGCGACCACCCTGCAGCCCGACACGGGCGTGCTCACCGTCACGGGTACCGGCCTGGGACCGGACCTGCTGGTGACGGTGGACGGCCTGCCGGTGACGACGCTGCCCGGCGCGAGCGCCACGCGGCTGGAAGTGGTGGCGCCTGCCACGCTGCTGACGACGCCCGGCACGTATCGGCTCACGGTGCTGGACGCGGTCCGCCAAGTCGGGGATGCGTTCGTGGTGGCGACCCAGGCCGCGACCGCCGCCGTCGGCGGTTCGGTGCCTGCGGGAACGCCCGGCGCTGCAACAGCGGGCGCGAGCGTTCCGACCGCAACAGGGGGCGCCGAACCGCTGGTGTCGCGCGCCCTGCGATCGTCGAATGGGCCCGCGCCGTTGCTCATCGAAGACGCCGGCGGTACGTTCCGCACGGCTCTCGGCTATCGTGCGCTCGTTTCCAACACGTCGGGCAACTGGAACACCGCCAGCGGCGCCTTTGCGCTCGAAACCAAC
>CAVZXA010000007.1:0-445056 GCA_963779175.1 uncultured Acidobacteriota bacterium | reverse complement strand
CCCGGTCCTCGGGTAACGACGCCCCCGCCAGCTTCGCCGCCGTCGCGAAGACATCCATCGCAGACCCGATCCCGGAAATCGTGCGCGGTCGAATGGTACCGGGCCACCAGAAGATGGCCGGCGTCCGCACACCGCCTTCCCAGGTCGTACCTTTTCCGTCCCGCAGCGGGCCTGCGGAGCCGCCGTGCGTGCCGAACGGCAGCCACGGCCCGTTGTCGCTGGTGAACACCACCAGCGTGTTGCGTTCCACCCTGGCCGCGCCTAACGCATCGAGCACCTGGCCAACGCTCCAGTCGAGTTCCTCGACGACATCGCCGTAGAGGCCGCCAGCGCTGTGACCCACAAAGGCGTCGGACCGGGCGAGTGGAATGTGGGGCAGCGAATGCGCCATGTACAGGAAGAAGGGCTGGCGCGAGCGTTGGCGAATGAAGCGGACCGCTTCTTCGGTGTAACGCTTCGTCAGGGTGCGATGGTCGACCGGCCGCTCGATGACCTCGTCCCCCCGCATCAGCGCCACATCCCAGGACTCGGGCCGCGGTTCGTAGTACGCCGTCGTCTGCGTCTCCGTTGTCGCGGGGGACGGTCATTCGCATGTCGTGCGAGTACGGCAACCCGAACCACGAATCGAAGCCCTGTCGCAGCGGCAGATACTCCGGCAAGTTGTCCGAGGTGCCACTTCCCAACCACTCCGGTCCTGTAACCGGTCGACTTCAGCAGCTCGGCCAGAGTCGTCTCTTCTGACGGCAGGCCCGCAGCCGCGTTGTCGCGAAACACCTTCGAAGCGGTGCCCCCCGGTGTCCCGAACATTCCGTTCCGAACGGGGAGGCGGCCTGTCAGTAGTGCCGCGCGGCTCGGCGAGCAGACGGGCTGGACGTAGAAGTTGGTCCACTTCTGTCCCTCGGCGGCCATGGCATCGAGGCGCGGCGTGCGAATGTTCGGCGCACCGAAGGCACCAAGGTCGCCATACCCGAGGTCGTCGGCGAAGATGACGACGATGTTCGGCCTCTTCGACGGCGGCTGCGCAGCCAGTCCGACGCCGCCTGCCACCACAGCGACCAGCGCCAGGTTCGCCGAGTCCGTGCCGGCTGGGTGGCTACGGCCTTCCACGCCGCCCAGAGCAGTCCCGCGAAGATCGTCAGTCCCAGACCGAAGGCAGGCGCCTCGCCGATGCAGCCAACCATCACCGTCAGGCGCCGGGTGCGGCCACTCTGATCGACGACCATCTGCAGGTAGCCGTTCAGCAGGAAGAACGCACTGACGAGGATCCATGGCCACCCTGTAGAACGTTCCTGAGGAAGAACAGCAGTCCGATGACGTTGACCGATAGAGCGCTCGTCTGCCCGGACCGGGCAAACCGATCGAATGTCTCGGGCCCTTCAATGCGGTATCCAGGGACGTAGCTGATAAAGGTGAAGAAGAGGGCGATTACCAGGAACATCAATGCCGGCCCATGAGCAGCGACCCGTGGACTTTCCGGTTGCGCCGGAGAACGAATGCCAGACACACCAGCAGCGCCAACTCCAGCGTGAACGTCACGTTCTGCACGACGAGATCGTCCACCGTGCCAGCAGCGGCCTCCCGGGCAGCGGAATGTACGCTGAGCAAGCTCACGCTGGCGATCAGAATCGGACCCACGATCATGATGTACTTGCCGATCACGCGATGGCGATCGAAGCGACGCTGACGGATGAGGACCAGTTGTCCCAACAACAGCAGCAGCCACGCCAGGCTGGTGATGATGTGCAATACGTGATACGCGGTGAGTGCAACGTGGTCGCCGCGCACGAGGCTGAGAATCCGACCAGACTCGCCGCGATTACTATCAGGAGAAAGACAATCTCAAGTGTGTACGGCTGCCGCATCATGCCCTCTCGGCTCCCGGGGTGGTCAGCGTTCGCAGGGATCTTGTCCTTCTAGATCCCGTCCGTCGTGGGCACGTCCCGCGACGCGCAGCGCTGACAGATGCACGCCTGGCCACGCTGCTCGTCCGGCAGGCGGGCCAGCAGGTCGGGCGAGAACGTTGCCTCCCGGCACCAGCACGGTGTCTCGAACGAGCCACTCCGTGCCGCCGCGCAGGTGTTGGGGCCGCCGCACAGCGGACAGGCGTGCGCGGGGATGGGTGTGGATGGCGGCGGGAGCTCAGGTATCGTCGTCGAGGAGTCCGAGCTCACGCTATCACCGGTCCGGCCGGAGCACGGGCGCCCGCGCGCGCGTCTGAAGCCATCGACTACACTCGGCGCGGCATGCCCACGACGCCGGCCTCCGGCCCCCCGCTGACACGCGCGATCGGCCTCCCTCAGGCCACCGCGATTGTCGTGGGCACGATCATCGGCACGTCGATCTTCGTGCAGCCGTCCGAGATCACGCGCGAGGTGCCCACCATCACCGGCATTTTGGTGGCATGGTCGCTGGCCGGCCTGCTCACCTACATGGTGCCATCGTCTGCGCCGAGCTGGCCTCGGCCTTCCCCCACACCGGCGGCGTCTACGTGTTCCTGGCGAAGCCTACTCGCCGCGCGTCGCCTTCATGTGGGGATGGGCGAGCTTCTGGATTATCCATTCCGGCGTGATCGCTGCCATCGCGATGGTGTGCGCCCGCTATCTGGCGTTCTTCTCGCCGCTCTCACCGGCCGGCGAGCGGCTGGCGGCGGTAGGGGTCATCGCCGTCATCTCGGCCATCAACTACCTGGGCGTGCGCGGCGGCACGGCGATTCAAACGGCCATCACCGGCGCCAAGCTGGTCGCGATTGCGCTGCTGCTTGTGGGCGGGCTGGCGCTCTCTGGCGCTGGCGGGGGCGATGCGTGGACGCTGAGCGTCGCCGATCTGGCCGCCGTGCCGATCGATCGCCTGCTGCTCGGGGTCGGCGCGGAACTCTTCGCCTTCGGCGGCTGGCACATGGTGACCTACACGGCCGGCGAAACCACCGACCCGGCGCGCACGCTGCCCACGGCGCTGACGCTCGGCACGCTGATCGTCACGGCCTGCTACATCGGCTTGAACGCTGTGTATCTGTTCGTGCTGCCGCTCGAGGCGGTGCGCCAGTCACCGCGCATCGCGGCGGATGTCGCACAGGCGCTGGTGGGCGAAGGTGTGGCCTCCGCCGTGTCGGCGCTCGTGGTGCTGTCAGCCATCGGCGCCTTGACCGGCATCATGCTCGCCGGACCGCGCCTCTACCTGTCGATGGCCCAGGACGGCGCGACGCTGGCGTGGGTCAACGCGGTGCACCCGGTGTATCGCACGCCGCATCGCGCCATCGTGCTGCAGGGACTGTGGTCGGCCGTGCTCGTGCTCACCGGCAGCTACGCCACGCTCTTCGGCCGCGTCATCTACATGGAATGGTTCTTCTTCGCGCTGATGACCGCCGGGGTGTTCGTGCTGCGCCGCCGCGACACCTATCAGCCCGCGTACCGGATGTGGGGCTATCCCGTCACGCCGCTCCTGTTCATCCTGGCATCCGCCGCGATCGTGGTGAACCAGCTGCGCGCGCAGCCGGCAGACGCGCTTTTTGGCGCCGCCGTGGTCGCCACCGGCTGGCCGGTGGCCCGCTGGGTCACCCGGCCGCGGGGATGACGCTGTGATAGCCTTCCGTGCGTCACGCCCCTCACGGAGACCATCGGTCATGCGGAAGTTTGCGCCCGTCACGTTCGCTGTCACCCTGCTGCTCGCTCTGCCGGCCAGTGCGTTCGCCACCTGGTCGGTGATTGCGCTCGACGCGACGACCGGACAGGTCATCATCGCCTCGGCCACCTGCGTGCGGCAGGCGGGCTTTCCGGAACGCAAGCCCAACGGCGCCCGCGATCTGATGGACGTGCAGGCGGTCATCGTGCCCGGTCTGGGCGTAGCGGCCTGCCAGGCCGGCGTCGACAACACGCGGCGTAATCAGATGCTCGTCTACGCCGAGATCCGCAAGGGCACGCCGCCCGAGAAGATCGTCGAGTTGCTGCAGCAGGACCCCGACGTGCAGCGCCGCCAGTTCGGCATCGTCATGTTGCCGCAGGGCGACGCCATCACCGCGCGCAACAACCGCGCCGGCTTCAACGGCAGCGGCAACTCCCGCTCGTCGCTCTACTTCGGCGGTCAGGTGGGCGACATCTACTACCAGGTGCAGGGCAACACGCTGCTCGGCGATCAGGTGGTGACGATGGCGGCGCTGGCCTTCACGCGTGCTTCGGGCACGATGGCCGATCGCGTCATCGCTGCGATGGAAGCGGCCGATCAGTACGGCGGCGACCACCGCTGCAACTGCGGCAACAACCCGCTCGACTTCGTGCCGTGCGACAACAAGACGGCGCACGTCGCCTACATCACCATCGCCAACAAAGACGACCAGGTCGGCGTGACCCACAACGACGGTCGATACTTCGCCTTCATCTCGGCCACCGACGCCGACATCAAGAAAGGCGAAAGCGCCAATCCGGTAAAGACGCTGCGGTTGCGCTACGACGCGTGGAAGAAGGCCGGCAGCCGGCGCACCGCGCCGCCCGGACCAACGCTCTACCAACCGTAACCGCGCCCATCCCTCAGGAGACTTGAACAATGGCCGACACCGCGCAGTCCTTCAAGACGCATCGCAAGTTCGTGCCCGTGTTCCATTTCGTGGCGCTGCCGATTCTGCTCATCAACGTCGGCTTCGCGATCACGCGCGCCGTTGGCGGTCCGAGCGTCGACAGCCTGTGGGCGCTGGCCATGGCAGTCGCCCTCTTCCTTGGCGTGTTGTTCGGGCGGGTCTTCGCGCTGGCGGCACAGGACCGGGTGATTCGCCTGGAGGAACGTCTGCGCCTGCGGGAACTGCTGCCGGAGCCGCTGCGCAGCCGCATCCACGAGTTCACGCGCGACCAGCTGATCGGGATGCGCTTCGCCAGCGACGCCGAGCTGCCGGAACTGGCCGCGACGGTGCTGCGCGACAACGTCCAGAAGCGCGACGACATCAAGAAGATGGTGAAGAACTGGCGCGCTGACACGCATCAGCTGTAGCCGCGGCCACGCCTCCTCCCATGTCTCGTCAGTCCGCCTCTGTCATCACGGGCATTCGCGCCTACCAGATCGATCTGCCGCTGCACGAAGGCAGCTACAAATGGTCGGGCGGCAACGCCGTCGAAGTCTTCGACGCCACGGTCGTGGCCATCCACACCGCCGGCGGCATCACCGGCTGGGGCGAGATTTGCCCGCTCGGCCCCGCCTATCTGCCAGCCTACGCGGCGGGGCGCGTACCGGCATCAAGGAACTGGCGCCGCACCTGCTTGGCCTCGATGCCTGGCGCTGGGCCTCGTCAACGCGCGCATGGACGGCGCCATGCGCGGCCATCCGTATGTGAAGTCGGCGCTCGACATGGCGTGCTGGGACATCCTCGGGCAGACGGCCGGCCTGCCGGTTGCGACGCTGATGGGCGGACGCGTCGGCGACGACGTGGCGCTCTACCGCGCCATCTCGCAGGACACGCCGGAGGCGATGGCCGCGTCGGTGAAGAAGTACCGGCGCGAGGGCTACCGCAAGTTCCAGCTGAAGGTGGGCGGGGATCCCGATGCCGACATCGCGCGCATCCACGCGGCCGCCGAGGTGCTGTCGCCAGGCGACGTGCTGGTCGCCGACGCCAACACCGGCTGGACGCAGCACCAGGCGATGCGCGTGGCCGCCGCGGTGAACGACGTGGACGTCTATATCGAGCAGCCCTGCCCGAGCTACGAGCAGTGCCTGGTGGTGCGACGCCACACCAACCGTCCGTTCGTGCTCGACGAAGTGATCGACGGCATCGACATGGTGGCGCGCGCCGCCGCCGACGGCGACGCCGATGTCATCAACCTCAAGATCTCCAAGGTCGGTGGCCTGACCAAGGCGCGACAGATCCGCGACCTCTGCGTGTCGCTCGGCATCGCCATGACGATCGAGGACACCTGGGGCGGCGACATCGTCACCGCCGCCATCGCGCATCTCGCCCACTCGACGCCGACGCGCTCTCTGTTCTCGAGCACCGACTTCAATTCCTACGGCACGGTCACCTTCGCCGAGGCGCGCCGCAGCGGGTCAAGGGCCGGATGGCCGCGTCCACCGCGCCGGGGCTCGGCGTGCGACCGCGCCTGAAGGTGCTCGGCCGTCCCGTGCTCGACGTCGGTGCAGCGCGCGTCTGAGCGCGTCCGCCGCCTGCTACACTGCCGGCCGGCCGTTCCCGGCCCGCTCAGGAGGTCTCATGGCTCGTCCCTCGTCGTCGCTCGTGGCCGGCTGCAGCCTCACCTGCGCGGCGGCGCTCATCGCCGCTGTCGTATCAACCGTCACGCCGGCAGCACAGACGGCGCCCAGGGCCACGCCCGACACGCCCTTCAAGCTCATGACCTTCGAGGCGGCCGGGCGGACGCGCGTCGGCCTGGTGCTCGGCACGCGCGTGTTCGACATCGACGGCGCCAACCGTGAACTCGTCGCGCGCACCAAAGTCGCGGCGATGACGATGCCGGGCGAGATGAAGGCGCTGATCGAGCAGTACGCGGTCGTCTCGCCGCGGCTCTACCAGATCGCGAACTACTTCGGCGGGCCGTCGGCGGCGGCCGGCTGCGTTCGCGTTCGACGTAGCGGCGGTGAAGGCGCTGGCACCGATCAAATACCCGTGGAACCTCATCGCCGCGTCGGCCAACTACAAAGCGCATGCCGAAGGAATGGGCGCCGCCGGCGTCGGGCAACAGGGGTCGCCCGCCGCGGCCCCCGCCGCTCCCCCGGCCGGTGCTGCCAGGCCGCCGGCCGCCGGCTTCGACGCCACGGCAGCGTCTCGCGTCGTGCCGGATCGCGATGCCCCGGTTCTCTTCGCGAAGTCGCCGCGCTCGTGCATCATCGACCCCAACGAACCGTTCTACATCGTCGACGGCCGCGGCCGCACCGACTACGAGGCCGAACTCGCCATCGTCATGGGGCCGCGACCGGCGTACCGCGTGCCTCGTGAACGCGCGATGGACCACGTGTTCGGCTACAGCATCATGCAGGACGTCAGCGACCGTGGCAGCGAGCGGCTGCGCGAGGTCACGATGTTCCCCGGCACCAACTGGTTCGACGGCAAGAGCATCGACCGGGCGGCGCCGTTCGGCCCTGTGATCGTGCCGAAGGAGTTCATGCCGGCGCTGCCGAGCGACCTGCGGATGACGACCAGGCTCAACGGCACGATCGTGCAGGACGCCCGCACCAGCAATCTCATCTGGAGCGAGCCACACCTGGTGGCCTACATCACCTCGCGCATGACGTTCTACCCAGGAGACGTCATCATCACCGGCACGCCGGCCGGCACCGGGATGGAGCGACAGGTGTTCCTGAAGCCGGGCGATGTCGTGACCGTCGAGGTCGAGGGCATCGGCACGCTGACCACGCCGTTCAAGGCGTTGTCGCAGAAGCCGCCCACGCCGTAGGCCGGCGCCCGGCCTTCAGAACCCGATGCGCTGATTGGTCACGACCACCAGCTCGAAGCCGCCGGTGGGCTTCGGCTTCGCCAGCAGCGCCACGACGTCAGAGGTCTGATCGCGCGGCGCGTCGAAGCGGAAACCGAGGCCGAGCGGACCGCAATCGGCGTCGTTGGCGCCGAGGCTGATCGGGCTCGCCCACGCCTGGCGCCGGTCGTGATCGAGCGACGCGAAAAGATATTCATCCCAGTAGGCGGCGGCGCCAATCACTTCATCGCCTGCCATCCCGAAACTCGACTGCCGTTCGAGCGTCACGGGTGCGGGCGGCGTGGCGCCGGTGCGCGGCTTCGAGAGCACGACGGTGGCGCGCTCGCGCCGGCCCTTGCCGCTGCCGTCGCGCGTGTTCGAGAAGAGCAGATTGAACTGCCAGCCGGCTTTCGTGGCGGTGGCGACTTCGGCCGCCAGGTCGTCCACGTTCTTCTTCGTCGCAAACAGCACGCGCGCCTCGCGCGCGACGCCGTCGGGGGCTTTCGCCGCCAGTACCATGCCTCGTTCCGAGAGCCCGGGCCAGCTGCGGAAGGCCGGACGCACGAGCAGTCGCACCCGGAAGCCCTCTTCCGCTGCGGCGCCCACCGCCGCCGGCAAATCCTCGAGCTTCTCGAAGTCCACGATTCGCCAGGCGCCGGCCGGTCGCGCCGGCGTCGCGCGCTCGAACGCGATGTCGTGCCGCGTGCCGAACGTGCGCGTCGCCGCCATCGGCATGAAGCCCTGCGCCACCAGACCGTCGAGCCCGGCCGCGAGATTGCGGTCGGCGAGCACGCGGTATTCCGGCGCTACGCCAGGCGCTTCCGGCGCCTGCAGCACGCCGACGGAACACGGCAGCCCGTCGCTCAGCGCTGCCAGGCGCAGGCCGCGCCGCGCCCCCGCCGTCAGCTCGCGTTCGAGACCGCCGCCGCCCGAGCGGAACCAGCTGATGGCGCGGTCGGCCGCCGCCGCGTAGGCGCCTGCGGCAAGCAACACCGCGACCACGCCCATCGTGCCGACCCACTGCCGTGCTGCCATGACGCGCATGGGCGGCATGGTATCGCGACCGCGGCACGTTTCGCGCCGCCTAGCCGATTGGCCGGCGCAGGCTCCCGGGCGACTCGCGTAGGGTTGGGACATGGCATCGATTCTTCGCACGCTCTCCGATGAACTCGCGCACGCGGTGCAGACCGTGGCGCCCTCTGTCGTCCAGGTCCACGGCTCCAGGCGGCTGGCCGCCGGCGTCGTCTTCGACACTGATTTGGTCGTCACCTCCAGTCGTGGCCTCGACGGCGGCACGGCCTCGATCCGCGGCGGCGACGGCGTGGTGCATGAGGGCACCGTCGTCGGCCGTGGTCACATGACCAGCCTCGCCGTGGTGCGCGTGCCTGGTCTGAACGCACCGGCGGCCACCGCGGCGGCGCAGCCACTGCCCGGCCACCTGGCGCAGGCCGTGGGCCGCACCTGGAGTGGCGGCATCTTCGCCGCCTTCGCGCCGGTGGCCGTCGTGGGCGGACCGCTGCGTATCGGCCGCGGCGCCGAGATTCCAACGGTGGTGCGCATCGGCGTGGCGCCGCATGGCGCGCTGACGGGCGGCGCGCTCGTTGACGAGGCCGGCCACGTGCTGGGCATCGTGACGGGCACGGCGATTCGAGGCACGACCGTGGTCGTGCCGTCGGAGTTCGCCTGGGCCGATGCGCGCGACGTGGTCGCCAGCGGCGGCGCGAAGCAAGGCTATCTGGGCGTCGGGGCCATGCCGGTGACGCTCGCCGGCGCCCAGCGGGCGGACGCACGCGAGAGCGGACTGCTCGTCACCGCCGTCGCCGGCGGCGGGCCCGCGGAGGCAGCCGGCGTTGTCGTGGGCGATGTGATCGTGCAGTTCGACGGCACGCCGATCGACGATCACGACGATCTGATGGCGCGCCTGCGCGGCCATCGCGTGGGCGCAACGGTGCCGCTCGGCCTGCTGCGTGGCACCGCGACACTCGACCTCGCCGTGACGATCGGCGAGCGCCAGCGCGGGTAAGCTCGACGCGTGGCTGCGATCCTGCGGGTCTTCATCGACGTCGGCGACACCGGGCTCGCCGCACGCCTCTCGGAGGACTTGCAGCGGGCGGGCTGGGCGGTGACCTCACGCGCCGACGACGCCGACCTGGTGCTGCGCCCGGTCAACGCCGGGGTGCGGCCGGTCGGCGCCGCCTCGCGCCGCGACGAGGCCGACGAGCCGCCCCTCGAAGCGCTCACCCCGCGCGAACACGACGTGCTGATGCTGCTGGCCGACGGCGCCGGCAACCGCGCCATCGCCGAGCGGCTCGGCATCAGCGATCACACCGTGAAGTTCCACCTGAGCGCCATCTTCGGCAAGCTCGGCGTGACCACGCGCACGGCCGCCGTGCGTCGGGCGCTGCGCCTCGGGTGGGTCGAGACCTGACGCACGGCGAGATGCCGTAGCGCTTTCGCCGCATCTCGGTCACACTGCGCGCAGGGCGGCGGCACTCACCGTGCGCGGCGCGGCCCCAGGAGATCCCGATGCGTATTCCGTCGTGGCCGGTGCTCGCTGTCGTGGCCGTCGCGACACTCGCCTGCGGCGCGCCACCGGCGCCGGCGCCGGCCGCCACCTCCGCGCCTGTGGTGACGCCGGCGCCGGTCGCCCGGGTGACCTTCGTCAACCGCGTGTGGCGCGTGGCTGGCGCCGACGGCGGCGCCAGCGACCAGCTCTACGTGTTCCTCTCCGGCGGCACGCTGGTGATTACCTCCGCCACCGGCACGCCGATGGTCGGCCGCTGGGCGCACGCCGGCCCCGGCCTCACGATGGTCGAAGACGGCCGGGAGTACACGACCGACATCCTCGGCCTCACCGGCGACGAGTTCCGCATCCGCAGTCACAACCCGGGCCAACCGGTGGAGATCCGGCTGGTGCCGGCCGACCGCGACGGCGAGGGCGCCGCACGCTGAGCAGCGGCGCGCGCCCCGGGCGAGCCTGACGCCCCCGGCCGTGGATCGGCGATACTGCGGCCTCTGGAGAGCACCATGACCCGACGAGATGCCCTGACCGCCGCCGCGGCGCTGGCCGTGACCGGGCCGGCCGCCGCCAGCGCCGCCGATGCCCCGACCATCAAGCTGCTCGACGACTTCGCCGCCGCGTGGAACCGTCACGACGTGGACGGCCTGATGGCGTGCATGGCCCCCGAGTGTGCCTTCGAGGCCGCCGCCGGCCCCGACGTGACCGGCGCCCGTCATGTGGGGACCGCTGCCGTTCGTCGCGCCTACGCGGCGGTCTTCGTCACCTATCCCGACGCCCGCTGGAACCATCCGCGGCACGTCGTTGCCGGCGACCGCGCCGTCTCCGAGTGGACCTTCACGGGAACCATGAAGGACGGCACGCGCGTCGAAGTGAATGGCTGCGATCTCTTCACGTTGAAAGACGGGAAGATCGCGCTGAAGAACTCCTACCGCAAGCAGCGCTCGACCTAGCGCCGGCTGGGGGATAATACCGATCGGGCTGCGCGCGCTGTGCGGCCTCGACATACGAGGGATTCAATGTTTCGACTGCTCTTCAGCTTCGTCGCCGTGGCGGCTCTGACACTATCGGCGTCCGCACAGATGGCGCCCGGAGGCGTCATGCGCTCGGCGCTCCACGACTACCGGATCGTGCCGGTGGCCGAGGGCCTCGTGCAGCCGTGGTCGATCGCGTTCGTGCCCGGCGGCGATGTGCTCATCACCGAGCGGCCCGGACGTCTGCGCATCGTCCGCAACGGCAAGCTGCTGCCCACGCCGGTGGCCGGCGTGCCCGAGGTGGCCTACGAGAACCAGGGCGGCCTGCTCGAGATCGCGCTGCATCCCAACTTCGCCACCAACCGCTTCGTGTATCTCACGTATGCCAAGCGCCGTCCCGACGGCACCGGCAACACCACGGCGCTGGTGCGCGCGAAGTTCGAGAAGGATGCCCTCACCGGCGTGACGCAGCTCTTCGAGTCGGTCTCCACCGGCCGCGGCCACTTCGGCGGCAAGATCGCGTTCGACGGCAAGGGCCATCTGTTCCTCACCCTCGGCGATCGGCAGGTGCCGCCCGAAGGCGACCTCGAGAAGCATCCCGCACAGGACCTGACGAATCATCACGGCAAGGTCGTGCGCCTCAACGAGGACGGCACCGTGCCGGCCGACAACCCGTTTGTGGGCAAGGCGCCGGCGAAGCCGGAAATCTGGAGCTACGGCCACCGCAACGTCCAGGGCATCGCCATTGATCCGGCGACCGGCAACGTGTGGACCAACGAACACGGGCCGCAGGGTGGCGACGAGCTGAACCTCGATCGTGCCGGGAAGAACTACGGCTGGCCGGTGATCGGCTTCGGCGTGAACTACGTGACCGGCAAGGCCATCCACAGCGGCACGATGCGCGAGGGCATGGAGCAGCCCCTGCACATCTGGGTGCCGTCAATCGGCATCTCGGGTGCGATGTTCTACACCGGCGACCGCTTCCCGCAGTGGAAGGGACAGCTCTTCATCGCCGGCCTGGCCGGCGAACAGCTGGGTCGCGTGACCCTCGCCGGTGAGAAGGTGCTGTCACGCGAGACCATCCTGCCAGGCATCGGCCGCATCCGCGACATCCGCCAGGGCCCCGACGGCTTCATCTACCTGGCGACCGAAGACCGCGACGGCAAGCCCACGCCGGTCGTGCGTCTCGAACCGGTGGACCGCGGCACCACGCGGTAAGCCTCGATGCGCGCCGTACGGCTCGTGCCGTCCGCACGTCCCGTGCGGCATCTGCTCGCTGTCGCCGGGGTCTGCCTCGGCGTCGCCCTTCTCGCCGCTGCGCCGCTGGTCGCCCAGTCGCTCGACCGCGCCGGCCTCGATCGTCAGCTCGGCCGGATCTTCCAGGACGGCGCCTACGACGTGCCGGCCTTCGGCCCGGCCCGCTGGATGGCCGACGGCGCCGCCTACACCACCGTCGAGTCGTCGGGGCCCTCCGGCGGCTCCGATCTGGTGCGCTACGACGCGGTGACAGGCGCCCGCAGCGTGCTGGTGGCCAGCGCCCGGCTGGTGCCGGCCGGACGCACCGCGCCGCTTCCCATCCGCGACTACGTCTGGTCGGCCGACGCCCGGCGCCTGCTCGTCTTCACCAACACCGCGCGCGTCTGGCGCCAGCACACCCGCGGCGACTACTGGGTGCTCGACCTCGCGTCGGGCCGGCTGCGTCAGCTCGGCGGCGACGCCCCGGCCAGCTCGCTGATGTTCGCGAAGTTCGCGCCCGACGGCGCCCGCGTCGCCTACGTGCGCGCGAACAATCTCTACGTCGAGACGGTGGACGACGGCCGCATTACTCCGCTCACCACCTCCGGCTCCGAGACGCTCATCAACGGCACCTCCGACTGGGTCTACGAGGAAGAGCTCGGCGTGCGCGACGGCTTCCGCTGGAGTCCCGACAGCCAACGGATCGCCTACTGGCAGTTCGACACCACCGGCGTCGGCATCTTCACGCTGCTCAACAACACCGACAGCGTCTACCCGGTCGCCACGCACATCCCGTATCCCAAGCCGGGCACCACCAACGCCGCGGCCCGCATCGGCGTCGTCAGCGCCGACGGCGGCGAGACGCGATGGATGGCCACGCCGGGCGATGCGCGCGACAGCTACCTGGCACGGCTCGAGTGGCACGACGCGTCCACGCTCGCCATCCAGCAGTTGAACCGCCTGCAGAACCAGCAGGACCTGCTGACGGCGGATGCCGCGACCGGCGCGGTCGGACGCGTGTTTCGCGATCGGTCCGAGACGTGGGTCGATGTCGTGGACACCGTGCGCTGGGTGGACCAGGGCCGGAAGTTCCTGTGGACCAGCGAGCGCGATGGCTGGCGGCACATCTATCTGGCCGCGAAAGACGGCAGCGCCACCACGCTCGTGACCCGCTTCGATGCCGACATCCTGCAACTGCTCGGCACCGATGCCACCGACACCTGGGTCTATTTCACCGCCTCGCCCACCGACGCCACCGCACGCTACCTGTATCGGGCGCGAGCGAATGGCGAGGGCGCACCGGAGCGCGTGACACCGGCCGACCAGCCCGGCACGCACAGCTATCGCCTGGCCCCCGGCGGCCGGCTCGCCTTCCACACCTGGTCACGCTTCGACGTGCCGCCGGTGACCGACGTGGTCGAACTGCCCAGCCATCGCGCCGTCCGCTCGCTGACCGACACGACGGCGCTTCGCACGGCACTGGCACCGGTTCTCACGCCGCCGGTCGAGTTCTTCACGGTGGAGGTCGGTGGGGGCGTCACGCTCGACGGCTGGATGCTGAAGCCGTCCACGTTCGATCCGGCGAAGCGTTATCCGCTGCTCATGCACGTCTACGGCGAGCCGGCCGGCGTCACCGTGACCAACCAGTGGCCAGGCGCAAACGGGCTCTTCCACCGGGCGTTGGCCGAAGCCGGCTACATCGTCGCCAGCCTCGACAACCGCGGCACGCCGGCGCCGAAAGGCGCGCCGTGGCGCAAGGCGGTCTACGGCACGGTGGGCGATCTGTCGTCGCAGGAGCAGGCTGCGGGCGTCAAGGCCCTGCTGGCGCGTCACGCCTTCCTCGACGGCACCCGCGTCGGCATATGGGGCTGGAGCGGCGGCGGCTCGAACACACTGAACGCGCTGTTCCGCTTCCCCGACGTCTATCAGGTCGGCGTGTCGGTGGCGCCGGTGCCCGACCAGACGCTGTACGACACCATCTATCAGGAACGCTACATGGGGCTGCCGGATGCGAATGCCGCCGGCTACAAGCTCGGCTCGCCCATTCACTTCGCCGAGGGTCTCAAGGGCGACCTGCTCATCATCCATGGGTCGGGCGACGACAACGTGCACGTGCAGGGCACCGAGAAGCTGGTGAACCGGCTGGTCGAACTCGGCAAGCCCTTCGACCTCATGATCTATCCCAACCGCACGCACGCCATCGCGGAGGGCGCCGGCACCACGGTGCACGTCTATCGCAAGATCGCGCGCTACTTCCTCGATCATCTGCCGGCGGGCCCGCGATGAAGGTGGCGATCGTCGGCGGTCCCGGCATCGGCAAGAGCACGCTGGTCCGACAGCTCGGCGACCTGTATCACAACGGCTCGTACGGCGAAGGCGAACAGGGCGTGTGGGATCCGCGCGTGCTGGCCGATATCGAAGCCGGCAGGAATCCCGTCGGCGTCACCGCCTATTTCGGCGACCTCTACGACGCCAACTACCGCGACGCCGACACCCACGACGGCCCTGGCAAGGTGATCTTCTTCGAGGGCGCGCGGATCACGCTCGAGGCGCACATCCCCGAGTACCCGCCCGAGGTGCACGATGAGCTGCGCAGGGTGCTGGCGGTCGGCGACCTCTGGCAGCCCGACGTGGTCATCGTGCTCACCTCGAGCACCGACACCATCGAGAAGCACATCCGCCTGCGGGCGCGGCCTTACGAACGTGCCGAAGAGATGGTGCGGCGCTTCCGCATCATCGACGCCGAGTTCCGGCGCCTGGCGCCGCGCTACCCGAACACCATCGTCATCAACCGCGACCAGCGCGAGTTTCACGATCGCGACGGCCTGCGGCATATCATCGAGGTCGCGGGCCTGCCGCCGTTCCGGGAAGTGCCATACCGCGTGATGGATCGCTACCAGCCCATCTAGCGCATGGCCGGCCGATCGGCCGGCCGCGACAGGAACATGAACGGACTGTCTGCCGTCGAGGCGGCCGAGCGCCTGCGCGCGAGCGGCCCCAACGCCCTGCCCGAGCGGACGCCCGATCCGCCGTGGCGCCGCCTGCTCCGCCAGTTCCAGAGCCCGCTCATCTACATCCTACTGTTCGCGCTCGCCTTCGATGCCGGTCTGTGGGTCTTCGAGGGGGCCGAGGGCTGGCCGATCGAAGCCACCGCGATCGGCGTGATCCTGCTGCTCAATGCCGTGCTGGGCCTGTCGCAGGAGCGGCGCTCCGAGGCGGCCCTCGCCCACCTGCGGGCCCTCGCGGCGGCACAGTCGTGGGTGCTGCGCGACGGCGTGCTGGTGCGCCTGCCGAGCACCGACGTGGTGGCCGGCGATTGGGTGCGGCTCGAGGCCGGCGATCGGGTGCCGGCCGACGGCGTGCTGCGTGAGGCCTACGGGGCGATGCTCGACGAGGCGGTGCTCACTGGCGAGTCGGTGCCGGTCGACAAGGCCAGCGGCGACGAGGTCATGAGCGGCACGCTGCTGGTGCGCGGCAAGGCCTTCCTCGACGCCACCCGCACCGGACCCGCCAGTGCGATGGGCCGCCTGGCAGCGCTGCTCGGCGGCATCACCGTGACGAAGACGCCGCTCGAGCGCCGGGTCGACGAACTCGGGCGGCGGATCGCGCGCTGGGTGCTGCTGCTGGCCGCCGGCATCGGCGTGGCGGGCATTGCTGCCGAAGGGCTCGGCCACGCGCCCGAAATGATCATCTTCGCGGTGGCCCTCGCCGTGGCCGCCGTGCCGGAGGGGCTGCCGGCGGTGCTGACCGTGGCGCTGGCCCTGGGGGTGGAACGGATGGCGCGGCACCGCGCGGTGGTGCGCCGGCTGTCGGCGGTCGAGGCGCTCGGGTCGGTCACCGTCATCGCCACCGACAAGACCGGCACGCTCACCGAGAGCCGCATGGACGTGCGGTCGATTGACGCCGTCGACCTGCCGCGGGCGCTCAAGGCGATCGTGCTCGCCAACGACGCCGACCTGGCGACCGGTGCCGGCGATCCTCTGGACCTCGGGCTGCTGCGCCACGCGGCGTCCGCCGGCCTCGACCCCGGCGAGGTGCGCGCGGCCCATGCCGTCATCTCCCAGCGCCCGTTCGACAGCGAATGGAAGTTCGCGCGCGCCACGGTGCGCGAGGCGGACGGACCGGTCAGTTATCTCAAGGGCGCGCCGGAAGTGCTGCTCCGCGCCAGCAGGCTCGCCGAGGCCGACCGCGCCTCGTGGCTGGAGAAAGCGGAGGCCTACGCGCGCCAGGGGCATCGCGTCATTGCCCTGGCGACCGCCCCGGGCGAGGCCGAGACCGACCTGACGCTGCTGGGCCTGGCGCTGCTGTGGGATTCCGCCGCGGGCCGAGGTGCCGGAGGCGGTGCGCACGGCCCAGGCCGCCGGCATCCGCGTGGTCATGATCACCGGCGATCATCCCGCCACGGCGCTCGCGGTCGCGCAGATGGTCGGCATCCCGGGGGTTGGCGTCCTCACCGGCGAAGACCTCGACCGTTTCACGCCCGAAGACCTGACGCAGGCACTCGAGAATGTGCAGGTCTTCGCCCGCGTCCGGCCCGAGCAGAAACTCGCCATCGTCGAGGCGCTCCAGCGCCGCGGCGACATCGTGGCCATGACCGGCGACGGCGTCAACGATGCCCCGGCGCTCAAGCGCTCGGACGTCGGCGTCGCCATGGGCCAGCGCGGCTCGGACGTCAGCCGCGAGGTGGCCGACCTGGTGCTCCTCGACGACAACTTCGCGACCATCGTCGGCGCCGTGGAAGAAGGGCGCGGCATCTACGAGAACATCCAGAAGTTCCTGCGCTTCCTGTTCTCGACCAACCTGTCGGAAGTGCTGCTGGTGGCGGCCGGCGCGGTGCTCGCCTTCGCGCTCGACCTGCGTGATGCCGCCGGCGCGTTGCTGCTGCCGCTGACCGCGGCGCAGATCCTGTGGATCAACCTCGTGACCGACGGCGTGCCGGCGCTGGCGCTCGCCTTCGACCGCACGCCCGGCGTGATGCAGCAGCCGCCGCGGCCGCCGCAGGCGCCGCTGCTCGATCGGCCGACGATGCGTTTCATCGTCGGCGCCGGCACCATCAAGGCCCTGCTGGCGCTCGGCCTGCTCGGGCTGGTGCCGCGCCTCGGCTACGACGTCGATGTGGCGCGGGCGGTGGCCTTCCATTTCATGGCCATCGGCCAGCTGCTGCTCACCTATCCCGCGCGGCACACCTGGACGCACCCGCTGCCGAACCGCTACCTGTACGCGGCGGTCCTGGCCGGCATCGCCATGCAGCTGGCAGCGGCGTGGCTGCCGTTGACCTCGCGACTGCTCGGCGAGGCCGGATTGCCGCCGGCGCTGTGGGCGCTGGTCTTTGCGGCCGCCACCGTGTCGTGGGCCTGCGCCGAGGGCGTCTCGCGTCTGGTGTGGCGCGCGCGATAGGATCACGGCTCGTGAGCCGCGACAATTCCCGCCCCGTCTACTCCACCGCCGCTGGCCGCCTCTGCCCGACCTGCGGCTGGCCCGCCGGCGACTGCAAGTGCTCGAGCCAGTTCGCACGAGACGTCGCCGTGCCGGCGAAGGTCGTCGCCAAGCTGCGCCTCGAGAAGAAAGGCCGCGGCGGCAAGACCGTGACGGTGGTGTACGACCTGCCGCAGAATCAGACATTTCTGAAGGACCTCGCCGGCGAACTCAAGCGCACGTGCGGCGTGGGCGGCGCCGTGGCTGACAACACGGTCGAGATCCAGGGCGATCAGGTGGCGCGCATCCGTCCGGTGCTGGTCGCCAAGGGCTGGACCGTGAAAGGTTGATGCTCGCCCCGCTGCCCATCGACGCGCATCTCCCGGCCGTCGTCGCCGCGCTGGCATCGCGGCGTGCCGCTGTGCTCGTGGCGACGCCCGGCGCCGGCAAGACGACCCGGGTGCCGCCGGCCCTGGTAAGCCACGGCCGGGTGCTCGTGCTGCAGCCGCGCCGCGTCGCCGTGCGCGCGGTGGCCACGCGCATCGCCGAGGAACGGGGCTGGACGCTGGGCCGCGAGGTCGGCTGGCACATCCGCTTCGAGAAGCGCTTCGCGACGGCGACGCCGCTGGTGGTCGTGACCGAAGGCATCCTGACGGCGCGCCTCCAGCAGGATCCGCTGCTCTCGGACGTCACCACCGTCGTCCTCGACGAGTTCCACGAGCGCAGCACCCATGCGGACCTCGGCCTGGCGCTGGTGCGCCAGGCGTGGCTGGCGCGCGACGACCTGCGGCTGCTCGTGATGTCGGCCACGCTCGACACCGCGCCCGTCTCGCGCTTCCTCGGCAACTGCCCGGTCATCGAGGTGCCGGGCGCGCGGCATCCGCTGGCCGTCGAATACGCGCCAGGTCAGGCCCTGGCAGCCGCCGTGCGGGACGTGTGGCCGCGGACGACGGGTGATGTCCTCTGTTTCCTGCCCGGAGCGCGTGAGATCGAACGCGCCCGTACCGAGATCGCGGCCGGCCAGGCGCCGCTCGACGCCGAGGTCCTGCCGCTGCACGGCTCGCTCGACGGCGACCAGCAGGACGCGGCGTTGCGGCCCTCGACGCGGCGACGTGTCATCCTGGCGACCAACCTCGCCGAGACGTCTCTGACCGTGCCCGGCGTGTCGACGGTGGTCGACAGCGGGCTCGTCAAGGTCGCGCGCTACGACGCCGAGCGCGGCATCGATCACCTCGTCACCGAACGCGTGACGCTCGACAGCGCCGACCAGCGCGCCGGGCGCGCCGCGCGTCTCGGCCCGGGCCTGGTGCGGCGGCTGTGGGACAGCCGCGATCGCCTGCGGCCCAGCCGCGAGCCGGACATCGCGCGCGTGGATCTCGCCGGTCCGGTGCTCGACCTGCTCGTGTGGGGCGCCGTCCCGTGGACCTTCGAGTGGTTCGAGCGGCCGCGCGACGAGGCGCTCGCCCGCGCCGTGGCGCTGCTGTCGGGGCTCGGCGCGGTCACCGGCGACGAGCGTGCACCGGTGGTCACCGACCTGGGGCGGCGCCTGCAACGGCTGCCCGTGCATCCGCGTCTGGCGCGCATCCTGGTCGAGGGCCGGGGCGGCTTCGACGTCGCGGCGGCCTGCGCACTGCTCGCCGGCGGCCGCGCCTGGGGGTCCGGCGCCGCCACCACCACCTGCGATCTGCTCGCCGACATCGATTGCTTCGCGAGCCAGCCGCCGCACGTGCGCCAGCTCGCGACGGAGTTGCAGCGCCTGGCCGGGGCAAACACGGCGCGCGAGGGCGCGTCGGCGGGCGGCGTGGACGAGGTGCGACTGCGCCAGGCACTCTTCGCCGGCTTCGCCGATCGCCTGGCCCGCCGCCGGGCCGCGAGCTCCGATCGCCTCGTGCTGGCCTCCGGCCATGGCGCCACGCTCGGCCGCGAGTCTGGCGTGCGCGAGGGTGAGTTCCTGGTCGCGCTCGACGTCACCGCCGCCACTCGCGACGGCGTCGCCGAAGCGCGCGTACGGATGGCGAGCCTGGTGGATGCTGCCTGGATCACACCCAGCGCCGTCGAGACCATCCACCGCCTCGCCGCGGACTCCGGACGGGTGAAGGCGTTCGAAGTGGCGCGCTCCGGCACGCTCGTGCTCAGCGAACGTCCGGTGGCAGTGGACCCGGTCGTGGCGTCGACGCTGCTGGCCGAAGCCTGGCTCACCAGCACACCCGGCGAGGCCGACCGCGCGCTGCTCTGCCGTCTGAGGTTCGCCGGCCTCGACGTGGACCTGCCGGCGCTGGTCGCGCAGGCGGCCCTTGGGGCCGCCACCGTGCGCGACATCGAGCTGGCGGCGCATCTGCCCTACGACGTGCGCACCCGCCTCGACCAGGTCGCCCCGGCAAGCCTGCCGGTGCCGAGCGGACGCAGTGCCCCGCTCACCTACGGCGACGACGGCACGGTCGTGGCGTCGGTCAAGCTGCAGGAGCTGTTCGGCCTGGCCGAGACGCCCACGCTCGGTCCGGCGCGTGTCCCGGTGACCTTCAGCCTCCTGGCGCCCAACGGCCGCCCGGTGCAGACCACCCGCGACCTGCGGAGTTTTTGGCAGGGCGCGTACCAAGAAGTCCGCAGGGAGCTGCGCGGCCGCTATCCCAGGCATCCGTGGCCGGAAGACCCGTGGACCGCCGTGCCCACGCACCGCACGACGCGTTCACTGGGCAAACACGGCCCGGCGCGCTGAGCCACGTGCCCTGCCGGGCAGGCGCTTGTCTCGCCGTGTCTTGCGGTATCGGGTTTGCAGCCCCACACCAGTTACCATCGTGGGAGCCGCCATGTTCTGCTCGTGTCATTCGCCGTGGAAGCGCCTCGTGATTCTGGCCGCCGCCGCCCTCGCCCTGTCGTGGATGGCGGCGCAGACCCCGGCCTGGGCGCAGACGCCCGTCAGCTACGCGCCGCCGGACTGGGACGCCGGCCTGAAGCTGGCGGAGGCCCCCGACACCAACCCCGATCCGAAGGTCGTGGAGATCACCCTCACGGCGAAGATCGCGGAGGTCACCGTGGCGCCGGGGCGGACGGTGCGCGCCTGGACCTACAACGGCGGCCTCCCTGGGCCGCTCATCCGCACCAAGGTCGGCGACCGGCTCATCGTCCACTTCGTGAACGAACTCGACGAGCCCACGACCATCCACTGGCACGGCGTGCGGGTGCCGATCGAGATGGACGGGGTGCCGGGTATCTCGCAGGATCCGGTGAAGAAGGGCGAGTCGTTCACCTACGACTTCGTGGTCCGCGATGCGTCGCTCTACTGGTATCACCCGCACGTGATGTCGGCGGCCCAGGTGGGCTATGGGCTCTACGGCGCGCTGCTGGTCGAAGACCCCGCGGACGGCGTCGGTGTGGCCGACATGACGACGATCGTGCTGAGCGACATCGGCTTCGACGGCAAGGGCAACCTGGAGGACTCGGAGAGTGGCGGGTCGGCCGGCATGGTCTTCGGTCGCGAAGGCAACTACGTGCTCGTCAACGGCCGGACCCGGCCGACGCTGCGCGCGCGCGCCGGCGCCCCGCAACGCTGGCGCATCGTGAACACCGCCAAGAGCCGTTTCTTCTACCTCGACCTCGAGGGCCAGGACTTCCTGGTCATCGGGCAGGACGGCGGCTTCCAGGCCACGCCCACGAAGAACAACATCCTACTGGTCACGCCAGGCGAGCGCTACGACGTCATCGTCCGGCCCACCGGCAAGCCCGGCACGGAACTGACGCTGCGCGCGATGCTCTACAACCGCGGCTACGGCAGCATCGAATACCGCAGCGTCGAAGACATCATGACCGTGGCGCTCACAAGCGAACCGGCCGTGACGAAGGTGGATCTGCCGGTGGTCTCACGCGCCATCACGCCGCCGCCGCTGGCCGGCGCCACGCCGGTGCCGGTGGTCTTCACGCTGCCACCGCAGGACGCCGGGCATTCCGAGTTCCGCATCAACGGCGTGCCGTTCTGGAAGGCGAAGCCGTTCCTCGCGAAGATCGGCGAGACGCAGTTCTGGACCATCAAGAACGACACCGACTGGGACCATCCGTTCCACCTGCACGGCTACTTCTTCATGGTGGTCGACGAGAAGGGCGCGCCGCTGCAGCCGATGGTGTGGAAGGACACGGTCAACATCCCGATGAAGACCACCGCGCGGTTCCTCGTCACCTTCGACGAGCGCCCCGGCACGTGGATGATGCACTGTCACATCCTCGACCACGCCGAGGGCGGCCTGATGGGCACCGTGCAGGTGGGCGACACGCCCGCGCAGCACACCCATCCCACACCGAAGAAGCCGTAGCTCGCGGCCGGGCCGCGTGTGCCGACGGAGGCAGCCAGGCGAGCGTGAGCTATACTCCGGCGCCTCGCCGAGCCCGTTTGCCCGGCGTCGTACCGGTTCGGGTCACGGAGGCCACATGAAACGTCGCGACGCCATCAAGGGGCTGGTCGTGGGAACGCCCGCTGCGATGGCAGCCGGATGCACCCGCCCGGCCGACACGACGCCACCGGCGCCCGCGGGCGTGTCGCTGGCCGACTTCGCCGCCAAGCCCGTCGATCGCGAAGCCCTCATTGCGAGCCTCGGGCTCGAGTTCACCGCGGCCGAGCGCGCGCTGGTCTTTCCCCTCCTGGACGGGGTTCACGGGCAAGGCGACGCCCTCGACAAGATTCCCGATCCCGCGCTTCCACCGAAGTACCCGCGTGAACGTGGTTCGCGACCCACGGACGCGGACAACACGCTCGGGGCGTGGTATTGGCGCAGCACGGTCAAGGGCGCCGCGACTGGTCCGCTTGCTGGCACGACCATCGCCCTCAAGGACAACATCTACCTGGCCGGCGTGCCCCTGATGAGCGGGTCGTCGGTGTTCGAGGGCTTCGTGCCCGACGAAGACGCCACCGTGGCCACGCGCGTGCTGGATGCCGGCGGCGAGATTCTTGGGAAGGCGGTGTGCGAGAACCTCTGCCTGACCTTCAGCAGCCACACGGCGGCCACCGGTCCCGTGCGCAACCCCCACGACCCCACGCGTGTCACCGGCGGTTCGTCCTCGGGCTGCGCGGCGCTCGTGGCGTCGAAGGCCGTGGACCTGGCCATCGGCGGCGATCAGGGCGGGTCGATTCGCGTGCCGGCCGCGTTTTGCGGCATCGTCGGACACAAACCCAGCTGGGGCCTGGTGCCATACACCGGCGCCGTGCCGCTGGAGTACTCGATCGACCATCTCGGACCGATGGCGCGCACCGTCCGCGGGTGTGCACGGCTCCTGGAAGTGCTCGCCGGGCCCGATGGCATCGATCCGCGCCAGGTCGCGGGACTCACGTCGCAGCCCTTCGTGCGCCTGCTGGACCAGGGCGCGCGAGGTCTGCGCGTCGCGGTGCTGGACGAGGGCTTCGGCCTGAACGGCGCGGAGGCCGACGTGGAAGAGGTCGTTCGCGCCGCGTTCCCGCGCCTCGAGAAGGTCGGCATGCGCCTGGGCCGTGTCTCGATTCCCGAGCACAAGACCCACACCGTCAATGTCTTTGCATCGCTCCTGGGTGTCTCGGCGATGGGGCTGTCGCCGCTCGTGGGCGCCGGCAGCCGCGGACCGTACTTGCTCGCCCTGCACGATTGGCCCCGCTCGCGGCGGAGCGGTTTTGCGGCCGTCTCGCAGCCCCTCAACCTTCGTGTCGTCCAGCTGCTGGCGGCTGAGTTGGCCAATCGTTCGGGCGGGCACTTCTACGCGAAGGCGCAGAACCTGACGCGGGCGCTGCGAGCGGCCTACGACCGCGCCTTTGCGGATGTCGACCTGCTGGTGATGCCCACCGTGGCCAGGCGCCCCCCACGCATTCCCGCGGCCGACAATCCGCAGGCGCAGCTCGATGCCGCCGGC
Source organism: uncultured Acidobacteriota bacterium (assembly GCA_963779175.1). Classification (GTDB taxonomy): domain Bacteria; phylum Acidobacteriota; class Vicinamibacteria; order Vicinamibacterales; family UBA2999; genus CADEFD01. The sequence goes on along the minus strand of CAVZXA010000007.1, from coordinate 421,648 downwards.
TACCTCGGAAACAATCCGGTCAACACAGGTCAGTTCGACAACTCCGGTCACCCGGCCATCTCGGTGCCGTGCGGCACGATCGACGGCTTGCCGGTGGGGTTGATGCTGGTCGGACGCTTCGGGGAGGACGCGACGGTACTGCGCGCGGCGCACGCGTTCGAGCAGGCCTGATCCGGGGCTTCCTGGATACAATGAGCCTGTCACTATGAGTCGCCGCGACGAGCGAATGGCCGGCCGCGCGCGCCTGTTGCGCGAACGAGACGACGGGAGTTTCGACCGCGAGTTCTGGCGGTCCATTCCTCCGCATCGCCGCGTCGAGCTGATGTGGGACATGGTCGTTGAAGCGGGGGCCTGGAGGGGCGTGACCGATGGTGAACCCCGACTTCAGAGATCTGTTTGCCGCATTGAACGAAGCCCAGGCTAACTATCTCGTCGTGGGGGCCCATGCGGTGGCGTTCTACGCAGAGCCGCGTTACACGAAGGACCTCGATGTCTGGGTCGAGGCCTCGCCGCTCAATGCACCGCGCATTCTTGCCGCCTTGCAGGCCTTCGGCGCGCCGTTGGCGGGCGTGACCCAAAGCGACTTCGTCGTGCCGGGCGCCGTGCTCCAGATCGGCGTGGCGCCCAACCGCATCGACATCACGACCCACATCGACGGCGTCACGTTCGAAGCGGCGTGGCCAAACCGGCTCTCGAGCATGTTTGGCGACCAGTCGATCTGGGTCATCGGCCGGGCGGAATTGATGCAGAACAAGGCTGCCGTAGCGCGGCCCCAAGATCTTCTTGATCTGGCGATGCTCGAGAAGCACGGCTGACGGGGCGGCGGTAGACTCCCCCTTCTCGATGTCCTCTGACCTGCTCGCCGGCCGTTATCGCATCCTGTCGCCGCTTGGCGCTGGCGGCATGGGCGAGGTATTTCTCGCGGAAGACACCCGGCTCGAGCGCCGGGTGGCCGTGAAGATGCTACCGGCCTCTGTCGAGGCCGACGCGGTGGCGCGCGAGCGCCTGCGCCGCGAGGCGCTGGCTGCGGCCGGCCTCGACCATCCCTTCATCTGCAAGGTCTACGAGATCGGCGACGCCGACGGGCGCGCGTTCATCGTGATGGAGTACGTGGAAGGCGACACGCTCCACAGGCACGCGCGCCGAGCCCTGCTGCCGGTGCGGCAGGTGCTCGACATCGCGCACGAGTTGACGCAGGCGCTCGACGCGGCGCATCGGCGCGGCATCGTGCATCGCGATCTGAAGCCCGCCAACGTGATGCTGACGCCGCAGGGCCACGTGAAGGTGATGGATTTCGGCCTGGCCAAGCAGGTGGCCGCGCGTTCCAGCACATCGGGCGCGGGCGGGGCGAGTGAGCTCGACACGCTGACGCACGACGGCGTGGCGTCCACCGACGCACGCGTGGCGCTCACCGACGCCGGCACGCGCATCGGCACGCCCGCCTACATGTCGCCGGAGCAGATCCTGGGGACGGCGCTCGACCCGCGTTCCGATCTGTTCTCGCTCGGCGTCATCCTGCACGAGCTCGCCACGGGCCGACACCCTTTCCTGTGCGACAACCCGAGCGACACCATGGCGGCAATCCTCCGCGACCCGCCCACCCCGGGATCGCGCGACCTCGACGAGCCAGTCGGCTTCGGCGCCGTCATCCACCGGCTACTGTCGAAAGCGTGTGCCGAGCGCCATCAGACCACGGCGGCGTTGCTCGATGATCTCGAGGCGCTGCGCACGAACGCATGGTCGTCCACGCGCAGCACCACGACGGCGCCCGCCACCCCGGCCGAGCGCACGCCCTTCGTGGGACGCGACGCCGAGGCCACCGAGCTGACGCGCCTGCTCGATCAGATGCTGACCGGCCAGGGTGGCCTGGTGCTGCTGGGTGGTGAACCCGGCGTGGGCAAGACCCGCCTGGCACGCGAGCTGATGGTGACCGCGCGGCAGCGGGGCTGCCTGTCCCTGACGGGCCACTGCTACGAGATGGAAGGCGCGGCGCCGTTCATGCCCTTCGTCGAGCTGATTGAGCAGGCCGTGCGGATGCTCCCGCAGGCCGTACGAGCGGCCATGGGCGACCTCGCGCCCGAGATCGCCGCGATGGTGCCGAGCCTGCGCCGCGCCTACAGCGACATCCCGCCGCTCGGCGAAGTGCCAGCGGACCAGCAGCGCCGCCTGATCTTCGGCGCGTTCCTGGAGTACATCCGGCGCGCGACGCAGAAGTCGCCATGCGTCTTCCTGCTCGACGACCTGCACTGGGCCGACGACGCGACGCTCCAGCTGCTGCAGCATCTGGCGCCGCACCTGGCCACCATGCGCGTCCTCATCGTCGGCACCTACCGCGACGTCGAGCTCGATGTGAAGCGGCCATTCGCCAAGGCGCTCGAGTCGCTGCTGCGTCAGCGTCTGGCCACGCGCATCGCCCTCCGGCGACTGAGCGAGTCGGCCGTGCACGAGCTGCTGGCGAAGATGAGCGGGTCGGCCCCGCCGTCCGGATTGACCACGGCGGTGTTCCGCGAGACCGAAGGCAACCCCTTCTTTGTCGAAGAGGTCTACCAGCACCTGTCCGAAGAAGGGAAACTCTTCGACGAAGGCGGCGCCTGGAAGGCTGACCTCCGCGTGGACACGATTGAGGTGCCCGAAGGCGTGCGCCTGGTGATTGGCCGCCGGCTCGACCGGCTCGGGGAGCAGGCGCGCACGGTGCTCACCGCCGGCGCAGTCATCGGCCGAACGTTTCCGCTCGACCTGCTGCAGGCGGTCGTGAGTCTCTCGGACGACGCCGTGTTCGACGCGCTGGAAGAAGCCGAACGCGCGCAGCTCGTGGCGGCGGACGCCAGCCAACGCACCGCGCGCTACGGGTTCGTGCACGAGCTGATTCGCACCACGCTCGTCACCGACTTGTCGCTGCCGCGCCGGCAGCGGCTGCATCTGAAGATTGCCGACGCGCTGGAGCGGCTGCGGGCGGCCTCGCTCGAGAGCCACGCCTCGGTGCTCGCGCATCACCTTTATCAGGCCGGCGCCGCCGCTGACACGGGCCGCACGGCCAGGTTTCTCCTGTTGGCCGGCCGGCGCGCCCTCGCCGCGGGCGCGTTCGAAGAGACGCTGGCGACGTTCGACCAGATGCTCGGGCTCGAGCTGCCTGAGGACGCCCCCCTGCTCGGCGAAGCGATGCGAACACCGCGGCGAGGCCCTGGCCGGACTGCAGCGCTACGACGACGCCGTCGCGGCCTTCGAGCGTGCCTTGACGAACGCTATCGCGCGACACGACGACGCGGGCATCGAGCGAGCTGCGATGGGCGCGTCGAACTGCCACGCTTGGCTGGCCAGGCCAATCGAGAGTCTGGTGCCGCTCAGACGCGGGCTGGATGCCCTCGCGAACGACGCCGCTCGGGAACGCGCGCTGTTGCTGGCCCAGTCCGCGTGGAGTCGCCTGACTCCGGCCCACTTGGACGAAGCATGGCATTCCATCGACGAGGCACGGGCCCTTGCTGAGCGCGTTGGCGATCCCCACGTTGATGCACGGGTGCTGACCTCACTGGCCTTCAGCCACCGACTCTGCGGCGAATACGAAGCCGCATCCGCGTCCGCGCGCAGCGCCCTTCCGGCGGTTCGCGCCGGTTCCGCCTGGGGGGTGGCCAATCTGCTGTTCAACCTCATGCTGATCGAGCAGTATCGCGGCAACTTCTCCGCATGCGACGCGCTGCTGCCAGAGCTCGAGGCTGCCGCCAGACGCGGCAGCCATCATGGCGCGCTGTGGCTACACGAACGGGTGCAGCACGCCATCGATCTGGCGCGCACTGGCAATATCAGGACCTACCTGGAGCACTCACAGGTCGCGCTGAGGGGACCGCAGCTTCGGTACGTGGCCAGGTCATACGTCGCCGCTGCCACGCTCTATCTCGGCGCCGTCGAGGAGGCCCTCGAGCACGTGGCCACGGTCGCCGCAGAACAGCCGACCGAGCACTGGTACGCGGGGATGCCAGAGGGGAACCGCTTTGCGGCCACGGCGCTGGCTGGACGGGCTGACGCGGAGGGACTGATCCCCGCACTGCTACCGTGGCTACCGGTGATCGACCGTCGAAACGTAGAGGGCGCGTGACTTCGCGCTCGAGACGTTTGTCACGGGCCTCGCGGTCATGGGGGATCGCGAACGACTGGCTGGGCTGTATCCCCTCACCCTGGCGAGCGTTCAGAACGGTCGCGTGGTACACGACTGTCACAGTCGGTCCCAGTTCCCCGCAGCTCGTGGCCGCGCTGGCCGCCGACGCCGCTGGGCTTAGCGACCAGGCCCGCGAGCATTTCGAGATCGCGCTCCGCCAGGCGCACGAGGTGCCCGTCCGCATCCTGCAGCCGACGGTGCTGTACTGGTACGGTCGCGCGCTCTCGGCCGGGGCGGACGCCGCCGATCACGCCCGCGGCCGCGCCATGGTCGAAGCCGCGCTCACCGACTTCCGCGCGCTCGAGATGGTGCTGCACGCGAACCTCGCGGAGCGGTTCCTGCGCGAGGGACGGTAGCGTTCCCCATCAACGGCCCGCCGCCGAAGTCCTTCAGGTTCACAGTCCCGAACTCCCGCACCCACTGGGCCACCAGGCAGAGGGCCACTCGGGCGTCGTCGATGCGACGTCTCGAGAACCAGGGCTTCGCCGCGTGCTCCCACTCCGTGCCTTCGGCTGATGCGACGTGGCCTCGACTTCGCCGCCGTTCGAGCGACACCTTGCCCCCCCGGAGCGCGCCCGCGGGGGTGTCCAGTTGGCGCCGATCAGTTCCGGCGACGGGTACTTCGCCGCCATGACCGGCGTCACCGACTACGACCGGCCCCGTGCGCCGTGGTCCGGTTGCGGGTGCGTTCCATCTGCCGTAGCATATGTACAGCCTATGCCTCGGGAGGATCCATGCTTCAGGAACGTCACGTGCGCCTGTTCAGGAATGGCCGCAACCAGGCTCTTCGGATCCCGCGCGACCTCGAGTTGCCAGGCCGCGCGGCGACTCTCCGGAAGGAGGGTTCGCGGCTGATCGTCGAGCCCATCGCCGGGCCCTCGCTACTGGCGGTGCTGGCGACGCTGAAGCCGCTCGACGAGGATTTCCTGCCGATCAGTCGCACGGCCGCGGAACCGGTCGAGCTCTGACGTGCCGGCGCTGTATCTGCTCGACACGAACACCCTCTCCAACCTCATACGTCAGCCACAGGGACCCGTGGCTGAGCGGATCGCGCAGGTGGGCGAGGCGAACGTGCTGACGAGCGTCGTGGTGGCCTGCGAACTGCGCTACGGCGCGGCCAAGCGAGGGAGCCGACGACTCACCAGGCAGGTCGAAGCCGTGCTCGGCGCCCTGACCGTTCGCGCGCTGGAATCCGACGTGGAACGCATCTACGCAGCCATTCGCGTAGCGCTCGAGAAGAAAGGCACGCCGATCGGTGCCCACGACATGCTGATCGCCGCGCACGCCCGAGCGATCGACGCGGTCTGCGTCACCGACAACCTCGCCGAGTTCAAGCGAGTGCCGTCGCTGCGGGTGGAGAACTGGGTGAGATAGTGTCGGTCAGCGCGATCGAGGCAGGAATCGCCCGTACGCGCGGCGCGAGCATGGCCAGTCAGCAGCGCCAGTGGCGCTACGGCACGCTGGCCGGCAACTTGGCGAGCGCGATGTCTGCCTGAAGCCTATAGATGTTGAGGTAGATCTCGCGGGCGTCCGGAGAGAGCCCGGCGCCGCCGAGAATCTCCCCCGGCGACGAGTACACGGGCGTGCTGATCTTGGTGGCGGTGTCGAGGAGCCACAACTCACGTCCGCTCGTTCCAACCGAACCGGCTCCGCCCGTGTAGAGCAGCCGCCGTCCATCGGGCAGCCAGGCCGGCGAACCGCCCGACGGCCTCAACTCCTCGTAGGTCCGCGACGCGACTGTGTAGATCACGATGCCGCGTCCAGGCCGGCTGTTGCCATGTCCGGCGACTCGTGTGCCGTCCGCCGACCACGACGTGGCAGTGAAGCCGTCTGGAAACGGCGGCAGCTCCTCAACGCGCTGTTGGCCGGCCGCCATTCGTGGATCGAACAGCAGCAGCTTGTTGTCCGAAATCGAGACGCTGGCGATGGCGCGAGTGCCGTCGGGCGACCAGACAGGCTGGATCACCAGTCTGGGATAGTCGGTCACCTGCATCAGGCCGCCGCCGTCGGCCGCAATCGTCCACACCTGATACCTGCCGCTGCGGTCGGAGTAGAACATCAGGCGCGTGCCGTCGGCCGACCACAGTGGCCGGCGATCGCGCGCGGCGTCGTTGGTCAACTGGCGAAGGCCGGTGCCATCCCTGTTCACCACCCAGAGATCTTCCTGGCCGTTCTGCTGCACGCTGTAGAACGCAATCCACCGTCCATCGGGCGACACTGATGGTGTCGCCGCCGTCTCTGAGCTGTTCGTGACCCGTCGCCGTGTCCCAACGGTTCCGCGGGCCGGATCGAACCTGAGGGCCTCGATGCCGCTCTCGGTCGCGAACGACGCCATGGCAATCGACGCGCCATCGGCAGAGACGCTCAGCTGTCCGATGCGCTGCCGGGGAATCGGCACGGCAACCGGCTCCGCGAGCACTCGGCCGCTGGCCTCGTCGATGGCCACGCGCCACAGGTTGTATCCACCCGAGCGGTTGCTCGAAAAATACAGGTACCGCCCGTCGGGCGACCACGCCGGACTCCAGTCGATGGCCGCGTCGCTCGTGACGCGCACGGGCTCGCCGCCGCCCACCGCGATCGTCCAGAGGTCGCGCTGCGCGCTGTCGTTCGGCAAGCCCCAGTAGGCGATACGTTGTCCGCGTGGCGACCACGCAGGTTGCACCGCATCCCCAGTGGCGAGTTGCCGGCGTTCGCCCGTAGCCGTGGACGCTACCCAGAGCCGACTCCTCGTCACGCGGTTACCTGGATTGTTTACGACTGATTCATTGGCGTAGACAATCGACGCGCCGTCTGGTGACCACGACGGGTTGAACCCTTCGGTGGTGAGGCGGCGCACCGACTCGCCGGTGCGGCCCATCACGAACAACCCGCCGCCGTCGCGTTCCGACCGGAAGGCAATGCGTTCGCCATCTGGCGAGAAGACCGCCTGCGAGTCATCCGCGGCTGAGTCTTTCGTCAGGTTGATCGCCGTCTGCCCGCCCACGGCCCGCAACAGGATGTCGGCCTGCCCCGTGCCGAGTTCGTCACGCGTGTACACGACCCACTTCCCATCCGGGGACAGGCTGGGAAACATCTCCATGCCGCCCTCGGAGGTGAGCGACGTCACGGTGACGCTGACCGGTGCGTCGCTCGTGGCGGGCGTGACACTCGCAGGTTCGCGCCTCGACGACGTGACACCGGCGCCCACGGCCGCCACCAGCACTAAGCCTCCGGCCACCGCCGCCCACGGTATGCGCCGCGGAGCAGGTGTTGCCGCGCGGACTGCGGCGGTCTGGGCCGTGCTGGCCGTCAACTCGCCGGACTCGAGGTCCTTCCGCAAGTCGTCCAGCTCATTGCGCAGGTCTTTGCCCGTCTGCTGCCGGCGCTCGGGGTCCTTGCTGAGCGCGCGGCGAATCACGCGGCCGAGTTCCTTCGGAATCGCCGGATTCACCTCGGTCACCGGCTTCGGTGTGTCGCGCATGATCGCCGCGAGCGTGGACACGCTGGTGTCGCCCTTGAACGGCCGCTCGCCGGTGGCCATCTCGTAGAGCATCACGCCCAGCGAGAAGATGTCAGACCGCGCGTCTACGGGCTTCCCTTCCGCCTGCTCGGGCGCCATGTAGGCAATCGTGCCCAGGATCTTGCCTTGGCCGGTGATCACCTGGGGCGCTTCGGTGGCCATTGAGTCAGTGACTAGACTCGCGTCGAGCAGCTTGGCCAGCCCGAAGTCGAGCACCTTCACCTGACGCGTGGGGGTCACCATCACGTTGGCGGGCTTCAGGTCGCGATGCGTGATGCCGCGCGCATGGGCGGCGCTGACCGCATCGGCCAGCGGCGTGGCGATCGCCAGCAGCTGATCGAGCGGCAGGCCGCCGGGACGAATCAGCTCGGCGAGCGGCTGGCCGTCGACCAGCTCCATCGTCAAGAACAACCGGCCGTCCACGTCGTCGACCGAGTGGATGGTCACGATGTTGGGATGATTCAGCGCGGCCACGGCGCGCGCCTCGCGCTCGAACCGCTGGCGGCGCTCCGGGTTCGCGGCCGTGTCGGGCGGCAGCACCTTGAGCGCTACCTCGCGCTGCAGCTTGGTGTCGCGGGCCCGATACACCTCGCCCATGCCGCCCGCCCCGAGCAACGACAGGATCTCGTAGTGCGCGAGGCGGGTGCCCGCAGCAAGGCTCATGGGTTCGGGAGATGGCATTCGGGTGCGGGGATTCTACCGCGAGGTGCGCCGGTTGCGCGCTGCGCGACGGCCGGTCGCGCCCCCTCTAGCGGCCTGGCCGTTCACGCCAGGGGGTTGAACAGCCGCCGAAAGCCCAAGCCGGCGAAGTCCTTCAGGTTCACCGTCGCGAACTCCCGCACCCCCTGGGCCACCAAACTTAGCCCGAGTCGGGCGTCGTAGATGCGACGTCTCGAGAACCCGGGTTTCGCCGCGTGCTCCCACATCGCGCGGTGCAACGCGGCGCTGTCGGCAGGAAAACCGAGCAGGCGCCATTGGGGATGTGCCCGGAGGGCGCTGCAGACGGCGGTCGCCGCCCGCGCGTCCAGCACGCGTCGCATCACCGCCGGCTGACGGAGCAGGCCATAGAGCTCGACCAGCACGAACTCCGACAGGGCCACGTCGTCGCGCCCGTCGAGCCCCTGAATGAACTCACCCACCGCGTCGTGATCGGGATGGTCCGACACGACGAAGGGGAAGAGGATATTCGTGTCGAACGCGATCACGTCCGTCTCCGGGCCTTCGGCTGATGCGACGGGCCTTCGACTTCGCCGAAGTCCTTGAGCCGTGCGAGCGGCACTTTGACGCCCCCGGATCGCACCCGCGGCGGCGTCCAGTCAGCACCGATCAGTTCCGGCGAGGGGTACTGATCGAGGATGGACTCGATGCCCCGCCGCGCCAGTTCGGCGAGCGAGATCTCCTTGGCCTTGGCCACCCGCCTCGCGCGTGCATACACCGCGTCGGGCAATTGGATCTGAGTGCGGACCATGCCATCAGTGTGATGGCGCTGTCAGACTGAAGTCAAGCACTCGCCGCCGCCGGCGGCGCTACGGCGCGGTGCCCGGCAGCTTGGCGAGCACGATGTCCGACTGCTGCCTGGACATCCCGACGTAGATCTCGCGGGCGTCCGGCGAGAGACTGAGGCCGGTGCCGACTCTCTCGGCAGGCGACGAGAAGACGACCGTGCCCTTCTTCGCCGCTGTGTCGAGAAGGACCAGGTCTGCGACGCCGCTCAAGTAAAGTAAGCGTCGGCCATCGGGCAGCCACACAGGGAAGCGACCCGTCGCAGCGACTTCCTCGTATTTCTGGGTTGCTTCGCTGTAGATCACGATCCCGAAGCCAGGCCGCGCGAGGGCGAATCCAGCTACCCGCGTCCCGTCGGGGGACCACGAGGTGGAGGCGAAGCCGCCGGCAAAGACTGGCAGCTCCTGAATATTCTGTCGAGCCGCCGGGACCCGCGGATCGAACGTCAAGAGCTTCGCCCCGGGAAAGGTGGACACGAGCGCACGGGTGCCGTCGGGATTCCCGAGTGCAAAGATGAGGCTCTCGGGGCGGTCGGTCACCTGGATCGGATTGCCGCCGTCGGCCGCGATGGTCCACACCTGAAATCGGCCTCCGTCACGCGAAGACTGAAACATCAGCCGCGTGCCGCCGGCTGTCCACGAGGCGAGACGGTCGCGAGCGGCACCGTTGGTCACCCCGCGAAGACCAGTGCCGTCCCGCCTCACTACCCACAGTTCCTCCCCGCCGCCCTGCTGTGTCTTGGAGAACACGATCCACTGCCCATCCGGCGATGGCACCGGCGTGGTGGAGCGGTCGGAGCTGGCCGTGATCCGGCGCCGTGCGCCGACAGTACCGCTTGCCGGATCGAACGCGAGCCCTTCGAGGTTGGCCGTCGCGCTCATCGACGCCATGGCGATAGACGTGCCGCTGGCCGACACGGACACGTGGCCGATCCCCTCCCGCGGAATCGCGAGGTTTTCCGGCTCGCCACCCAGTCGCCCGGTAGCCTCATCGATCGCCACGCGCCAGAGATTCCAGCCGCCGCTGCGGTCGCTCGAAAAATACAGGTACCGCCCGTCGTGCGACCAGGCCGGACTCCAGTCGAGGGCAGGGTCATTCGTCACCCGCACGGGTTCGCCGCCAGTCGCCGCGACGGTCCACAAGTCTCGCTGCGACCCACCGGCCTGCAGGGCCCAATACGCGATGCGCTGTCCGTGCGGCGACCACGAGGGCTGCACGCCGTCGCCGCTCGTCAGTTGCCGACGCTCACCGGTAGCCGCCGACACGACCCACAGCGCGCTGCCGGAGAAGCGGGAGGCCGGTGTGACAACGGTAGACTCGTCGGCGTAGACGATGGACGCGCCGTCTGGCGACCACGACGGGTTGAACCCCTCGGTCGTAAGCCGCCGCACCGCCTCGCCGGTGCGGCCCATCACGAACAATCCTCCGCCGTCGCGTTCCGACCGGAAGGCAATGCGCTCGCCATCCGGCGAAAAGACCGCCTGCGAGTCATCCGCGGCTGAGTCCTTCGTCAGGTTGATCGCCGTCTGCCCACCCACGGCCCGCAGCAAGATGTCCGTCTGCCCTGTACCGAGTTCGTCGCGTGTGTAGACGATCCACTTCCCGTCCGGGGACAGACTGGGAAACAACTCGGCGCCGTCCTCGGTCGTCAGTGGCGAGACGGTGATGCCAACCGGCGCGCCGCTGCTGACGGGCGTCGCGGTCGGTGGGTCCGCGGCGCGACCAGATGACGCCGACGCCCACCGCCGCCACCAGCGCAAGGCCTGCCGCCACCGCCGCCCACGGGATGCGCCGCGGAGGAGGTGTGGCCGCGCGGACCGCGGCCGTTGCCGGGGCCGTGCGCCGCCGTCAACTCGCCAGACTCCAGATCCTTCCGCAGGTCGTCCAGCTCGTTGCGCAGGTCTTTGCCCGTCTGCTGCCGGCGCTCGGGGTCTTTGCTGAGCGCGCGACGAATCACGCGGCCGAGTTCCTTCGGAATCGCCGGATTCACCTCGGTCACCGGCTTCGGCGTGTCGCGCATGATCGCCGCCAGCGTCGACACGCTGGTGTCGCCCTTGAACGGCCGCTCGCCGGTGGCCATCTCGTAGAGCATCACGCCCAGCGAGAAGATGTCGGACCGCGCGTCCACCGGCTTCCCTTCGGCCTGTTCCGGCGCCATGTAGGCAATCGTGCCCAGGATCTTGCCCTGGCCCGGTGATCACCTGGGGCGCCTCGGTCGCCATCGAGTCGGTGACCAGGCTCGGGTCGAGCAGCTTGGCCAGCCCGAAGTCGAGCACCTTCACCTGACGCGTGGGCGTCACCATCACGTTGGCGGGCTTCAGGTCGCGGTGCGTGATGCCGCGCGCATGCGCCGCGCTGACGGCATCGGCCAGCGGCGTGGCGATCGCCAGCAACTGGTCGAGCGGCAGGCCGCCGGGACGAATCAGCTCGGAGAGCGGCTGGCCGTCGACCAGCTCCATCGTCAAGAACAACCGGCCGTCCACCTCATCGACCGAGTGGATGGTCACGATGTTGGGGTGGTTCAGCGCGGCCACGGCGCGCGCCTCGCGCTCGAACCGCTGACGGCGCTCCGGGTTCGCGGCCGTGTCGGGCGGCAGCACCTTGAGCGCGACGTCGCGCTGCAACTTGGTGTCGCGGGCCCGATACACCTCGCCCATGCCGCCCGCCCCGAGCAAGCCGACGATCTCGTAGTGTGCCAGGCGGGTGCCGGCGGCGAGGCTCTTGGGGTCGGGGGACGGCATTGGGGTGTGGGGATTCAAATCGTCGCTACTTCTTCGCCGTCGGCTGCCAGTTCAGAATCAGCGTGATCGGCGCGACAGTGGCGTCCGCCACCGGCTGGTTGATCAGGAACCGGCCGTCGCGCGCGACGGCGTACTGAGGCCGGTTGTTCGTCACGGTGCCGCCGTCCACGATGCGCGTCCGGAAGAGCGGCAGCGGCGTGCCAGCCTCCAACGAGGCGCCCGCGACCGTGACCGGCACCGCCATCATCGTCGCGTCGGGCGCCAGGAAGTAGAGTTCCTTGCCATCGGCGCGCCAGCGCGGCGCCACGCCGCCGGCGGTCGACACCTGCCATTTGCCGCCCGCCTCGGGAAACGGCTGCACCACCACCTCGAAGCGACCCGACTCGTTGGTCTGGTACGCCACCCAGCGCCCGTCCGGCGAGAACTGCCGCGAGCACTTCTTCTGCGGGCGTGTTCGCGACGACGCGCGGCGTACGGTCGGGGCTGGTCATGTCGAACGCCCACAGATCGCGCCCCGTCGTGGGGTGGCGCTCGGCGTACAGCAGCCACCGGCCGTCCCTCGACCAGTCATTCGTCACCAGGTTGTTGCGCGAGTCCACCAGCTGGGCCTCGGCGCCCGACCCGTTCGACGCCTTCGCATAGAGGTTGTAGACGCCGGTTCGGTTCGAATTGAAGGCGATCCGTGTCCCGTCCGGCGACCAGACCGGTACGGATTCCCCGGCCGCGTCGAAGGTCAGGCGGGTCATCCCGCCGCGAAGCAGGTCCCGCAGCCAGACGTCGATGTTGCCCTGCACCGCGCGACGCATCGCCACGCGCCGGCCGTCAGGCGACAGCTCGGGATACGCCGGGTCACTCGCGTCGGGCTCGCCAGCCACGCCCACGGCCTTGCCCGTCCGGTCGACCCACGTGAGCTGTCGCGCCGCGTTGCCGCCGGCGCGATAGGCCACCAGGCCCGTCCCCGACACGGCGAAGCCCCCGCGGGAGAAGTGCGTCCGCGCCGACCGCGTCGGCGAGCGTGACAGGCTCGCCCGTCAACGCTCGGCCGACGAGATCCAGCCGGCGCGACACCAGGGTTCCGGCCTGCACGAAGACCACCCGGTCCGGCGGCAGGAACTGGGCCCCCGAGTCGGCGGTCGTCAACCGCGCGGGGGCGCCGCCGTCGAGCGACCCCAGGTAGATCCCCGCCGTGTCGGGCGTCCCCTGTACGGAGAACAGAAAGAGCCGGCCGTCGGGGAGGAACTGCGGAAAGCGATGGGCCGTCTGGCCCGGCGTTTCAAGCTGCGTCACCGCCGTGGGCTCGCCCCCGGCCGCCGCGATGCGCCACAGCGGGCTCGTCACCGCGGGCGTGTACAGGATCGTGCCGTCCGCGTTCCAACTGCCGCCTGTCGGGTTTCCTGCCACGGTGGCCAGCACCTGCGGCGTACCGCCGGCGATATCGAGGCGCGAGAGCGCGGTGGCCGTGCTGAACCCGATCGAGCGTCCGTCGGGCGACCAGAACGGATTGGGTCGCGCCCTCCGTGCCCGCCAGCGGCCGCGCCTCGGTCTGGTCGAGCGAACGCAGCCACAGCCGTGACGGTCCATCGCCTGACGCGACGAAGACGAGGGAGCGGCCGTCGGGCGACAGGGCGAAATGCAGCGGCGCGTCGGTGGCGGGCGTCGTGATGTCGACGCGCATCTCGGGCGGAGCGGGTGCCGGCGCCAGGCGCAGGTAGCGCAGTGCCGGCATCGCCAGGCCGCGACCATCCCCGCCACGGCGGCGGTCGCGACGATCCAGGGGAGGCGTCCGCGCGACGATGCGGTCGCCGCGGGCCGCCGGCGTCGAGCTACTTCGCGTCGTCGGGTGCGCCGCTGAGCAGCTCGTCAATCTGCACGCGCGCATCGCCGATGGCCTGCAGTCGCGTCCTGGCGTCCTTCTTCAGACAGCGCGTCAGCAATTGGCGCAGTCTCGCCGGCGTGGTGGCCGGCACGGCGCTCCAGTCCGGCTCCTTGCTGATGACCGACACGATCGTGTCCGTCACGTCCTCGCCGCGGAACGCGCGCGTGCCCGACAGCATCTCGAACAGCACCGCGCCAAACGCCCAGATGTCGGCGCGTCGGTCCACGGTCTTGCCGCGCGCCTGCTCGGGCGCCATGTAGGCGGCGGTGCCGAGGATCATCCCGGCCTGCGTCATCGCCGGCGACGTGATGGTCGGCGAGTTCATCCGCCGTCGCGCTCGACGCATTCGCGTCGAGCGCTTTGGCGAGACCGAAGTCCAGCACCTTCACGGTGCCGTCGGCGCGCACCTTGATGTTCGCGGGCTTCAGATCACGGTGGATGATCCCCTGTTCGTGCGCGGCTTCAAGGGCTTCGGCGATCTGCTTCGCGATCGGCAGCGCTTCGTCGAGCGGAATTCCCTGCCGCGCGAACCCGGACGCAGGCGGAATACGCTGCGACAGGTCCTCGCCCTCGACGAGTTCCATCACCAGCGCGGTCACGCCCGAGCTCTCTTCGAGGCCGTGGATGTGGGCGATGTTTGGGTGATTCAGCGCCGCCAGCGTCTTGGCTTCGCGGGTGAAGCGCGCCAGGCGGTCCGCGTCATGCGCGAACGCCTCGGGCAGCACCTTGATGGCGACGTCGCGATCGAGCTTGGTGTCGCGCGCGCGCCACACCTGCCCCATCCCGCCTTCGCCGAGTGGCGCGGTGAACTCGTAGACGCCGAGACGGGTGCCGGGAGCGTGAGTCAAGGGTGGGCGCCACTACTGCCTGACGCGGGCTCGCCGTCGTCCGACCAATCGAGAATGACGTTGAGTTGGCGTGGAACGGACCCTTCGTCGCGCCGGATCATCAGGAAGCGTTTGCCATCGGGCGAGACGTCGTAGCCGTACCTCAAGTAATAGTTCGACCGGTCAAACAGTTTGCGGGGAGCGCCGAAGGTCCCGTCTAGTCGAACCGCCACTGCCACCACTCCGTCCCCTGTCAGATAGAACAGCTCCTTGCCGTCGGGCGACCACATGGGCGTCGAGCCGCCTCCCTCAGAGACCGCGATTCTGTTCGTTCCGGCGGGGTACGACTGAACGTAGACCTCAGACCGCCCCGACTCGTCGGACGAATACGCCACCCAGCGCGGTGCGCCCGCTGCACCCGGGGAGAATTGGCCCCAGACCTCGTTGAATGGCGTCACCCGCAGCGGCGAGGTCTTGCCGTCCGGAGACAGCGTCCAGAGGTCCAGACCGGTCGTGGGGTTGATTTCGAAGTAGAGCAACGTCCCGTCGCGCGCCATGGAAGACGGGTACTGGTCGTAGGGCTGCTTGAGCAGCACGTCCGCGGGCCGTGATCCATCGGAGAGCTGTGAGTAGATATCCCAGTCCCCTCCACGATTGGAGCCGAAGATCACTCGCGTGGCATCAGGGCTCCACAGCTGGTAGAAACTGCTGGCGTTCCCAGACGTGAGAGGGGCGCGAGTTCCGCGCTGCAGATCGTGAATCCACAGGTTGAGGCCAACTCTGACAACAGCCTTCATCCCGTCAGGCGACAGGCGTAGCTGCCTGTACAGATCCTGGCCCTTGCCAAGCGATTCGGTCTTGCCCTCGCGATCGACCCACACCAGCGAGGTCTTGGCCGGGTTGCCAGCGGCGTAGACGGCGGTGCCGTTGTCCGAGATGGCCAGCCACCCCCGGGACTCGCGCTCGAGTTCCGAGTAGACGTTGGACAGGACGGTTGTCGAGAGGCTGGTCGGCGCGGGATGGGCGGCGTCAAACGGCGCCGCCACGACTCCCGCGCTCTGATCGACGACCAGGATGCGACCTGTGGACCCACGGGCAGGGTCGAAGAGTCCAGCCGTAAATGACAATGTGGTGGGCAAGACCATGTCCCACCGGCGAGACTCGAGGGAGAGCGCCGCGCTTCCCGTCGTTGTCCCCCAGATCGTGAACAGCACACGGCGTCCTCCCGGAAGAACCTGCGGAAAGACGTGGGCATAGCCGCTGGCCGCGCCGTCGGGCTTTGTCAGCGATTCGGGCGTTCCACCGCTGGCGGGAATCCGCAAGAGTCCGGAATTAAGCGACGTTGTGTAGATGATGGAGTTGTCGTCGTTCCACGTTCCACCGAGGGGAAACGCCGCTTCGGCAAGCCGGATGGGAGCGCCCCCGGCGACTTCGGCCTTCTGAAGCTGCCCCTGGCCGAAGAACGCCACCCACTTTCCATCGGGCGAGAAGAACGGCTGCACGGCGCCGCTCGAACCCGCCACCACGCGAGCCTCAAACGAACTCAGATCGCGCAGGTACAGTTGCGGCGCATCCAGGCCTTGCTGCGTGACATAGACCACGGTTCGGCCGTCGCGCGTAATGGCCGGAGAGGAGGTGAGTTCATGGCCCGGTGGCAGCGGGATCGTCAAACGGGTGGACGCCGTCTCGACATCAACGGGCACGCTCCGCCCGCCGAACATGACTGCTGCAGCCGCAACCACGGCGAGCGATCCGGCCACGGCCCACGGCAACCTGCTCCTTGACGCCAGGGCCGCCTGTGTGGCGGTCGCTGCCGTCGGCGGCGCGGCCGTCTCGAACGCGCCTTCCACCGCCAGGCGTGCCTCGCCGATGTCACGCAAGCGCTGCTTCGGCTCCTTCACCAGGCAGCGCGCCAGCAACGTCCGGATGTGCCGAGGCGTCGTCGCCGGTAGGGTGCCCAGATCGATCTCGCGCGTCATCACATGGGCGAGGGTCTCGGGAATGGTCTCGGCGCTGAACAGTCTCTGGCCGGTGAGCATTTCGTGGAGCACGACACCAAACGCCCAGATATCGGCGCGCTTGTCGACCGTCTTCCCCTTCGCCTGCTCAGGCGCCATGTAGGCGGCGGTGCCAAGAATCATCCCGGCCTGCGTCATCGCCGGGGACGTGATGGTCGGCGAGTTGTCCGCCGTCGCGCTCGACGACTTCCCGTCGAGCGCTTTGGCGAGACCGAAGTCGAGCACCTTCACGGTGCCGTCGGCGCGGACCTTGATGTTCGCGGGCTTCAGATCGCGATGGATGATGCCCTGCTCGTGCGCGGCCTCAAGGGCTTCGGCGATCTGCTTCGCGATCGGCAGGGCCTCATCGAGTCGGGATCGCGCCACGGGCGATGCGCTGCGATAAATCGTCGCCCTCCACCAGTTCCATCACCAGCGCGGTGAACTCCGGCGTCTTCTCCACGCCGTAGATCGCGGCGATGTGCGGGTGGTTGAGAGCCGCCAGTACTTCGGCTTCGCGCTGGAAGCGGGCCAGCCGGTCGGTGTCGCCGGCCAGCGCGGCGGGAAGCACCTTGATCGCCACCTGACGCTTCAAGTTCGTGTCGCTGGCCCGGTAGACCTCGCCCATGCCGCCAGCGCCGAGAGGGCCGGCCACCTCGTAGGGGCCGATACGCGTGCCAGGAGCCAGGCTCATCCGTGGCGAATCTTATCCCGGTTCGATTCCTGCCACGCGGCACCGGCGACGGAGCGCAGTTTCTGTGGGGGTGCTTCCGTGATCCGCCACTTGCGCCCGATCGGGCGCGGCACGCCGTTCGCAAGGATCTCGTTTCGTGGCGGGGTATAGAATCCGGCTGTGGACGAGGAGGACGCGATGCCAATCCCATCACCCGACGCGCGCCTTACCTACGACGACTTCCTGCTGTTCCCGGACGACGGACTCCGGCACGAGATCATCGATGGGGCGCACTACGTGACGCCTTCGCCGAACCTGCGCCATCAGGAGCTGGTCGGGCGCCTGTACCTGTCACTCGGCACCGCCCTCGAGGATCGCCCGGACAGGGGCCGGCTGTTCCTGTCGCCGTTCGACGTCGTCTTCTCGTTCCACGACGTGGTCGAACCCGACCTCGTGTTCGTGGCGGCAGACCAGCTCGATATCCTGACCGCCCGGAACATTCAGGGCACGCCGGCGCTGGTGGTCGAAGTCCTGTCGCCCTCCACGCGCACACGCGATCGGGAGATCAAGCGCCGGCTCTACGATCGCGCCGGCGTGCGGGAATACTGGCTCGTGGATCCGGACCTGCATGCCGTGACCGTCCACCGGCGCACCGTCGACGGTGGCTTTCCTGCCGCCGCCCACTTGACGGCCGAACGGCGCGACACGCTCGAGACGCCGCTTGTGCCCGAATGGTCGGTGACCCTCGCACGCTTGTTCCGCTAGACGCGCTCCGCCCAGGCGCACGCCCATCCTGATACGCTAGAGGGATCGCGGCCCCGCCGCGGGCCCCACCATGCCCCTGCTCACGCTCGACCATATCTCCCACGCCTTCGGCCACCTGCCCCTGCTCGACGACGTCTCGCTGCAGATTCAACCCGGCGAGCGCCTGGCGCTCATCGGCAGGAACGGCACCGGCAAGTCCACCTTCATGCAGATCGTGAGCGGCGAGCTCACGCCCGACGCCGGCATCGTCTGGCGCGACACCGGCGTGCAGGTGGCGCGCCTGGTGCAGGACGTGCCGCTCGAGACCCACGACACCGTGTTCGACGTCGTCGCACAGGGTCTGGGCGACCTGGCGGCCGTGATCGCCGCCTATCACCACGCGTCGATTGAAGTCGCGCACGGCAACCTCGAGGCGCTCGACCGCATGGGGCGTCTGCAGCACGAACTCGAAGAGCGCGACGGCTGGAGCCTCGAGCAGCGCGTCGAGCTGGTGCTCACGCGCCTCGACCTGCCCGCCGACGTACCTGTGGATACGCTCTCGGGCGGCTGGCGCCGCCGCGTGCTGCTGGCGCGCGCGCTGGTCGCCCAGCCCGACGTGCTGCTGCTCGACGAGCCCACCAACCACCTCGACATCGAAGCCATCGAGTGGCTCGAAGCGTTCCTCGCCGACTACAGCGGCGCCGTGCTCTTCATCACCCACGACCGCGCCTTCCTCGAGCGGCTCGCGACGCGCGTCATCGAGCTCGACCGCGGCCACCTCACGTCGTGGCCCGGCGACTACGGCACCTTCCTCCAGAAGAAGGAGGAATGGCTGGCCAACGAATCGCTCGCCGCCGACAAGTTCGACAAGAAGCTGGCGGAGGAGGAAGTGTGGCTGCGCCGTGGCATCAAGGCCCGGCGCACGCGCGATGAAGGCCGCGTCAAGCGGCTGATGGAGATGCGCGCCGAGCGGGCAGCCCGGCGCAACGTCGTCGGCAACGTGCGGATGTCGGTGGAACAGGCCGAGTCGTCGGGCAAGCTCGTGTTCGAGGCCGAGGGCGTCACCAAGGCCTACGGCGACCGCGTGATCGTGCGCGACCTGACGACGCGTGTCATGCGCGGCGATCGCATCGGGCTCATCGGCCCGAACGGCGCCGGCAAGACCACGCTGCTGCGCCTGCTGCTCGGCGATCTCACGCCCGACGCCGGCACCATCCGCCACGGGGCGAATGTCCAGATCGCCTACTACGACCAGCAACGCGAGCAGCTCGATCCCGAGCGCACGGTGGTCGACACCGTCGGCGACGGCAACGATCGCATCACCGTGGCGGGCCGCACCCGCCACGTGCACGGCTATCTCGAGGATTTCCTGTTCTCGCCCGAGCGCGCACGCTCGCCGGTGAAGGCGCTGTCGGGCGGCGAACGCAATCGCCTGCTGCTGGCGCGGCTCTTCACGCGGCCCGCCAACGTGCTGGTGCTCGACGAGCCCACCAACGATCTCGACCTCGAGACGCTCGAGCTGCTCGAAGCGCAACTGGTCGACTGGCCCGGCACGCTGCTGCTCGTGAGCCACGACCGCCGCTTCCTCGATCACGTGGTGACCAGCACGCTGGCCTTCGAAGGCGATGGGCGCGTGAGCGAATACGTGGGCGGCTACGACGACTGGCTGCGCCAGCGGACGGTGGCACCAGCCGCGACAGCCGGTGCGCGCACGAGCGCGCCCGCTGTCGGCGCCGATGTCGGGCGCCGTGTCGCCGGCCGCTCCCGTGGTGCCGCCAGCCGCGGTGCCGGCCGAGCCCGCCCCGTCAGCCCGCAAGGCCACCAACAAGGAACGGATGGAGCGCGAGACGCTGCCGGCGAAGATCGAGGCGCTCGAAGCCGAGTTGAAGCGGCTCGAGGCCACGGTGGCAGCCGCGGACTTCTACAAGAAGCCAGCCGCCGACATCGCCGCCACGATGGCGCGCCTCGGCGCCGTGCCGGACGAGCTGCTCGCCGCCTATGCGCGCTTCGACGAACTGAGCGGGTTGCGATAGGCTGACGCGCGTGATGTCGCTCGTCCTCGCCCTGGTCGCTCTACTCGCGCTCGATGTCGCGCCCGTGCTCGCGCACGGCGTCTCGGCCGCCGACCGCGCCTTCATGGAACAGGGCGGCCTGATGGCGTTCCTGTACCTGGGCGCCAAACACATGGTCACCGGCTACGACCATCTGCTGTTCCTGGTCGGCGTCATCTTCTTCCTCTACCGGATGAAAGACGTCGCGCTCTACGTGACGCTGTTCGCCGTGGGCCACAGCGTGACGCTGCTCTACGGCGTGCTGTCGGGCACGCACGTGAACGCGTATCTCGTGGACGCCATCATCGGCTTCTCGGTGGTCTACAAGGCGCTCGACAACCTCGGCGCGTTCCGCGTCTGGTTCGGCGTGCAGCCCGACACGAAGGCGGCCGTGCTGCTCTTCGGCCTCATCCACGGCTTCGGTCTCGCCACCAAACTGCAGGACTTCGCGCTGCCTCGCGCCGGCCTCGCGCCGAAGATCGTCGCCTTCAACGCCGGCGTGGAGATCGGCCAGCTGCTGGCACTGAGTGTGATCCTGCTCGCCATGGCCTACTGGCGGCGCTCCGCCGCGTTCTCGGGCCAGGCGTTTGCCGCCAACGTCGTGGTGATGGCGTGCGGCTTCGCGCTGATGGGCTTTCAGCTCACCGGGTACTTCGTGTCATGACGACGCCAGCGACCGCAACCGCACCTGCGCTCCTGCGCGCCACTGCGGTGGCCGCCGCGGGGGCCGCCGTCGTCCTCGTGGCCGTGGTGCTGCCGGCCGAATACGGCATCGACCCGACGGGATTCGGGCGCGCCACCGGGCTCTACCGCGCACCCGCCGCGGAAGCGGCTCCGTTACCCGAGAGCAGCGCCGCCGGCACCGGCGCGACGGCGGCGGGCGTGGGCTCTCTCTTCACGAGCGAGACCCCGTATCGCTCTGACGAGATGTCGATCACGCTGGCGGCCGGTGAAGGCGCCGAGATCAAGGCCGAGATGGGCGCCGGCGAGCGCCTGGTCTACTCGTGGACGTCGACCGGCGGTGGCGTGGACGTCGATATGCACGGCGAGGCGGCCGACAAGACCGGCGGCGACCGCAGCTACAAGACCGGGGAGTTCGAAACCGCCGGCCACGGCGCCCTCGAAGCCCCGATGGCCGGGAATCACGGCTGGTTCTGGCAGAACCTGAACGACACCCCGGTCACCATCACGGTCAAGACCGCCGGCTTCTACCGCCGCCTGTTCCGTCCCTGAACATCCGCTTCGCTTCTCCACTCGACCCGTTTCGGGTATACCCTGCTACGCGCGGGGCGCGGATGGCTCCAGGGAGGTCGGCGATGAGGCGACGCGTGGTGACGGTGATGGCAATCGCGGGGCTGGTGCTGGGCGCCGCCACGCGGCACGTGACGGCACATCACTCGTTCGCGGCGGAGTACGACCGCGACAAGCCGGTGACGCTGGTGGGCGCAGTCACCAAGGTCGAGTGGATGAACCCGCACGTCTATTTCTACCTCGACGTGAAGGACGCCTCGGGCGCGGTCGCGCACTGGGCGGTCGAGGGCGGGGCCCCGACCTCGCTCTACCGGGCCGGCTGGCGTAAGGACTCGCTGAAAGTGGGCGATGCGCTGACCGTGAACGGCTACCTCGCCCGCGATGGCAGCAAGCTGGCCAACATGCGCAACGCCATCTTCCCCGACGGCCGCGAGGTGTTCGGCGGTCAGCGGTACTACTCGCCGACGGTGCCGAAGCCGAAGGGCCACTGATGCGACACCTGGCCTCCGTCTTCGTCTTCGCGCTGGGCGCGCTCCTGGTGTCGGCAGGGCCGGCATCGGCCCAGAGCCCGGCGCCGGCGCGGCCCGATCTCAGCGGCTTCTGGATCAACCAGTACACGCCGGACCTCTCGGTGGCGCTCGGCCGCCAGCCTCCGTTCACGGCGCTCGGCGCCGAGCGCTGGCGCACGGTCGACACCTCGAAGGACCCGACCGGCATCTGCCTGCCGGTCGGCCCGTCGCGCGGCTTCACCGCGCCGTTTCCGTTCCTGCTGGTGCAGCAGGCCGACTACGTGGGCGTTCTCTTCGAGTACCAGTCGATCTGGCGTGCCATCTACCTCGATGGGCGGTCCCATCCCGACGACCTCGCCGACTACCCGTATTTCATGGGGCACTCGATCGGCAAATGGGACGGCGACACGCTGGTCGTCGACACGACCGGCATCGATGTGCGCACCTGGCTCGACACCGCCGGCCATGAACACAGCGAGCAGCTGCGTCTGACCGAGCGCTTCAGGAAGACCGGCGCCGACACGATGGAGTGGACGGCCACCTACACCGACCCGGTGTTCTTCACGCGGCCGTGGTCGATCACGCGCACCTTCACGCGCGGCAAGCCCGGC
Organism: uncultured Acidobacteriota bacterium; assembly: GCA_963779175.1. Taxonomy (GTDB): domain Bacteria; phylum Acidobacteriota; class Vicinamibacteria; order Vicinamibacterales; family UBA2999; genus CADEFD01. Next base: position 399,216 of record CAVZXA010000007.1, on the reverse strand, counting down.
GACCGTCTGCTGCCCTACACCTGCAACGAGAACAACAAGGACGTCGAGCACCTGCAGAAGTACCAGCCGAACCTGAACTACAAGCACACGCCGGAGCCCGACGACAAGACGCCGCCGAAGCCGCCGGGCGGACCAGGCCGCTAGTGTCCTAGCCGCGAGCGCGGTCGGCCAGCAGGAACGTCAGCACGGCGTCGGTGAACGCCGCGGCGCACTCGACGTTCGACAGATGCGCGGCGTCGAACTCGACCAGCCGCGCGCCGGGAATCGTCGCTGCCAGCCACGCGCCGGCCTCGGGTGGCGTCGCCATGTCGAGGCGGCCGGTCACGACCAGACAGTCGCTGCGCACCTGGGCGGCCGCGGCGCGCAGGTCCGCGTCGCGCAGCGCGGCGCAGCAGCCGAGATAGCCGGCCGGCGACATCTGGCGGAGGGTTGCCGACATCCGCGCGATCGTGGCCGGCTCGACCGCGATGAACGCTGTCGTGAACCAGCGCGCCATCGTCGCCGTCGCCAGCGTCTCCAGGCCGGCTGTCGCGCACGAGCCGCGTCCGCTCGTCCCACAGCGCGGTGGATCCGATCCGCGCCGCGGTGTTGGCGAGCACGAGTCGGTCCACGCGATCGGCGGCGTGGATGCCCAGCCACAGCGCCGTCAGCCCGCCGATCGACACCCCGCACACGCTGGCCGTCTCGACGCTCTCGGCATCGAGCAACGACACGACGTCGCGGCCGAGCCGATCGATGTCGTAGTCGCCGGGAGGCGCATCAGACGCGCCGTGCCCGCGCGTGTCGTAGCGCAGCACGCGGAAATGTGCGGTCAGCCGGTCGATCTGGCGGTCCCACAAGGTGCGGTCGGTGCCGAGCGAGTTCGACAGCACCAGCATCGGTGCCGTGGCCGGCCCGGTGACCTCGTAGGCGAGGCGACAGCCGTCGTCAGTCGTGTGCACCGCCATCGCCAGGCTATCCGTCGAGCGGTCCGTGCTCGGCCACCACCGCCGAGAGCTCCGCGAAAGCATGATGGGCCGCCGGCACACCGCAGTAGATCGCCTGCTGCAGCACGATCTCCTTGATCTCGTCGGCGGTGAACCCGCCGTGCTCGAGCGCGGCGCGGATGTGCATCCGCAGTTCCTCCCAGCGCCCGAGGGCCACCATCGTGCCGATGACGAGCACGCGGCGGCTGCGCAGGTCGAGCCCCGGCCGGGTCCAGATCTCGCCCCAGGCATAGCGGGTGATGAGATCCTGGAACTCCGCGGTCAGCGGCGTCGCCGCGGCGATGGCGCGGTCGACGTGGGCGTCGCCGAGCACCGTGCGCCTGATGGCCATGCCGGCGTCGCGTCTGGCAGTGTCGTCCATATAGCTTCTATTCCTTCTCGCGGTGCCAGCGCGCCAGCACGCGTTGCACGCCCGGCGCCGCGGCCTCTGCGAACGCCGCGGGGTCCAGGGCCGCCGCGATGCCCGACGGCCCCAGGATCGCCGTGATCTGCCCGTCATCTGCAGCCACGGCCGCCAGAGCGCGGCCGTCAGTGAGGGCCCGCGTGCAGGCGGCCTCGACCAGCGCATGCGCTGCCGTCCGCCCGAGCGCCGGCGCCAGCGCGGCGACGAGCCCTTCGGCGCGCGCGACCCCGCCCGCGGCGTCGAGCGTGGCGCGCATCCGGGCTGTGTCGACCTCGAGATCGGCGAGCGCATCGGCGATGGCCGTCGCGGCGTCAGCGGTGAGCATCGCCAGGCGTGGCAGCGTCTCCCATTCCGCCTGCCAGGCGCCGGCCGCGCGTTCGTGCTCCTGCACCATCGCCGCGAACATCGTGGCGACCAGCCCCGGCGCCTGCATCGCCACCGCCACCGCCCGCACGGCGCGCACCGGGTTGCGCTTGTGGGGCATCGACGACGACCCGCCACGCCCCGGCGCCGCCGCCTCCGACGACCTCCCCCACCTCGCTCTGCGCCAGCAGGGTGAGGTCGCGCCCGATCTTGCCCAGCACGCCGCAGGCCAGACCCAGGGCCGCCGCCGCGTCGGCGACGCGACTGCGTTCGGTGTGCCAGGCGATGTCGGCCACGCCCAGTCCCAGGCGTGCCGGCCAGTGCGGCGACGACCGCTGGGCCGTGCGGACCGAGGCTGAACAGCGTGCCCGTGGCGCCGCCGAACTGCAAATCGCAGGGCACCGCGGCCAGCCGCATGCGGGCGCGTTCGAGACCATCGAGCCACACCGCGGCCTTGGCGCCGAAGGTCGTCGGCGTGGCCTGCTGCAGCCAGGTGCGGCCGGATATCGGCGTCCGGGCGTGGCGGCGCGCCAGCGCCGCGGCGCCGCCGGCGGCGCGGTCGAGGCTCGTCGTGATGCCCGCAATTGCGTCGCGGAGCTGGAGCACCAGCGCGGTGTCGATCACGTCCTGACTCGTGGCGCCGAGGTGGACGTGTCCGGCGGCCACCGGATCGATCGAGGCCACGGCGCTGGTCAACTGCCGCACGAGCGGGATGAGCAGGTTCCCCGCCTCCGCGGCATCGTCGCCAAGCGCGCGCAGGTCGAAGCGCTCGACCCGCGCGGCGGCGCGCACCGGAGCCGACGCTCGAGGCCGGGACGACGCCGGCCTCGGCCAGCGCCTCGACCAGCGCCACCTCGACGTCGAGCATGGCCTGCACGTGTCGTTCGGTCGTGAACGGGTCGACTGGAATCATGGCTGCGGAACCGTTGGAATGATACTCGCGGATGGCACGGCCTCCGCGGTTACCATCGTCAGCGCATGGCCGTGCCGGTCGCCGCGCTCGCGATCTTCGTCGCCGTCTTCGCGCTGGCCACCGTGCGTCGGGCGCACCTGGGCATCGTCATGCTGCCGACGGCGGCGGCCACCGGGGTGTGGCTGGCAGGGCTCCCCCTGCGAGACGTCATCGGCGGCTTCCCGGTGAACATCCTGGTGCTGCTCTTGGGCGTCACCTACTTCTTCGGCATCGCGCAGGTGAACGGCACCGTGGACCGCGTGATCGCGGCCGTCCTCGGTCGCACCGGAGCGAATCCGGCGACGCTGCCGGTCGTCTTCTTCTGTCTGGCCGCACTGGCGTCGGCCATGGGCTCGCCACAGGCCGGACTGGTGCTGGCGCCGATCGGGATGCCGGTGGCACGCCGGGCCGGCATCGACGCCATGCTGATGGCCGTCGCGCTCAACTCGGGCATAAGCGCCGGCGCCTTCGCGCCCACGAGCCTCTTCGGAATCGTGACGCACCGGGTGGCGCGGCAGGCCGGGATCGGCCTCGACGCCTTCACGCTGCTCGCCGTGGCCGTCGCCGCCAACCTCGTGCTGCTCGTGGTGGCTCTGGTCCTCTTCCGTCGACCGCCCACGGATGCACGCGAGCCCGCTCGCAGCCCCCTCCCGATCGAGCGGCCGGCCACCGCCAGCCCCGTCGGCGCGGACGCGGGCCGCGGTGTCGAGCCCTCGCAAGCGGCCACCATGGCGTGTCTCGTCGGCCTGGTCGCCAGCATCATCGTCTGCGCGATCCTGGGGCTCGAACCCGACATCGGGATCACGGCGCTCGCCTTCGGCGCGGCGCTGACGCTGCTCCATCCGTCGCTCGGGCCGCGCGCGTTTGCCCGAATCGACTGGTCGTCGGCGCTGGTCGTGGGCGGCATCGTCACCTTCGTCGGCGTGCTGCAGCGCGTGGGTGCGGTGGACCTGCTGGGCCGGGGCGCGCTCGGTCTCGGCTCGCCGCTGGTGTCGGCGGTCCTCGTCTGCGCGATTGCATCGCTGGTCTCGGCGTTCGCGTCGACGACCGGCGTGCTGGCGGCGCTGGTGCCGCTGGCAGTGCCGGTGGCCGCCTCGGGCGAGGTGGCCGGGTGGGCGCTCATCACGGCCCTCGGTGTCTGCGCCACCATCGTCGATGTCTCGCCCTTCTCGAACACGGGCGCGACGCTGGTGGCGTCGGCAGCCGAAGAGGAGCGGCCGCGGCTGCGCTCGTTGCTGCTGCGCTGGGGTCTGGTGATGGTCGTCGTCGGTCCCGCGCTGATCGTGCCGGTGCTGGTGCTCGTCAGCCGCTGGTGACCTCACTCAGACGTCGAAGAATACCGTCTCGCCCGCGCCCTGCACGACCACGTCGAAGCGATACGTGCCGCCGGCACGCGGTTGGGCGATGAGCGTGTCGCGGCGATCAGCCGGCACCGCGGCCAGCACGACGTCGCGCCCGGTGTCGGGCTCATCCGCGAAATACACGCGCGTCAGATACTCCGTGAGGATGCCGCGGCCCAGCACGCGGACGGCGAAGTGCGGCGCGTGGACGCCGTCGGCGTCGAGGCGCGTCTGCGGTTTCACGGTGTCGAGGCGGTAGCCGCCGTCGGACGCGGTCCACACGCGGCCGACCATCGCAAAGCCCACGGCCCAGAACTCGAGCACGCCGTCGGGAATCCCCTGCCCGGCCCCGTCCAGCAGCTGCCCCTCGATCGCGATCGTCGTCGTAAGGCCCGGGGCCGTCATCGCCGCGCGGCCAGCGCGCAGCCCGAGGTGCAGGTACGGGCCCACCGTCTGGAACGGCGTGAGCCTCGCGGTCACGTGGTCTCCATCGGCGTGGCGCCACGGCCGCGCAGTACCAGGTCGAAGCGATAGCCGAGCGCGAAGGCGGGTTCGGTGAGCGCGAGATCGAAGGACGAGACCATCCGCGAGCGCGCCTGCGGAGTGGGCACGGCGTTGAAGATCGGATCGAGCGCCAGCAGCGGATCGCCGGGGAAGTACATCTGCGTGACCAGCCGTGTGAGGAAGGCGTGGCCGAACAGCGAGAAGTGGATGTGCGCTGGTCGCCAGGCATTCGCATGGTTGCGCCACGGATAGGCGCCTGGACGGATGGTTACGAAGCGGTAGCGGCCCTCGGCATCGGTCAGCGCGCGTCCGGCGCCGGTGAAGTTGGCGTCCACCGGCGCGTTCCACTGATCCGCGTGATGCGCGTAACGTCCAGCGGCGTTGGCCTGCCACACCTCGATGAGCGTATCGGGCACCGGCCGTCCGCCCTCGTCGAGCACCCGGCCCTCGATGACGATCCGCTGGCCCACGGGCTCGCCGGCGTGCTGGCGCGTGAGGTCGTGATCGAGCACGCCGACCGCCTCGCGTCCGAACACCGGGCCGGTCCGCTCGGTGAGCGTCTGCGGCACGATGACCAGCGGTCGCGTGGGATGGCGCAGCGCGGTGGCGCGATAGCCGGGCGCATCTGCCGGGGGGTGCACCCCGGCTTCACCGGCAGGAATCGACGGGGCTGCGGATCCGACGCCATGGGCGACTGCATGGTAGTCGAAGCCCGCCCGTGCTGACGACTGGACGGGCGTCGGCTGCATTGACACACCGGGCGGCGCCCACTAGTGTGGCCGGCACTCATGTCCACGGCGCCCTCGACTCTGCCGGACTCCACGCCTGCCGCCCGGCCGGTGGGGGCCGACCTGCTGCGCGTGGCGGCCGCCTGCGCCGCTGGTGCCCTGCTGCTGGCGCTTCCCGCGCCCGCCGGGATGTCGCCGGCCGCTCAGCGGGTGGCGGCGCTCTTTGCCACGTGCCTGGTGTTGTGGGTGAGCGAGGCGGTGCCGATCGCGGTGACGGCGCTCGTCGCCGTAGTGTTGCAGCCGCTGCTCGGCGTGGCGCCGCTGCCCGGGGCCGCCACCAGCTTCATCAGTCCGGTCTTCTTCTTCGTGCTGGTGATGTTCGTCATCGCCCAGGCGTTCACCAACACCGGCCTCGACCGGCGTTTCGCCTGCTGGCTGCTGGCCAAGGCGCGCGGGTCGAGTCGGCGGGCGGTGCTGCTCTTCATGGTCGGCACCGCGGCGATGTCCACGGTGGTGTCCGACGTGCCGTGCTGCGCCGTCTTCATGGCGGTGGCCCTCGGTCTCTTCGACAAGATGGGTCTCACGCCCGGGCGCTCGGACTTCGCCCGGGCGGTCATGATCGGCATCCCGGTGGCGTCGCTCATCGGTGGGGTGGGCACGCCGGCCGGCAGTTCGATCAACATCCTGGGCCTGACCTTCATCGAGCAGTACGGACAGGTGCGGGTGCCGTTTATCCACTGGATGGCGATCGGCATCCCGATGGTCGTCGTGCTGGTGCCGCTGGCGGCGAAGGTGATCCTGTGGTGCTATCCGCCCGAGCGCGACACCATCGACGGCATCGACTTCCAGGCCGAGCTCGACGCGATGGGGCCGCTGCGCTCCGGTGAACGCAAGGTGCTCGGGCTGATGATGGTGATGCTCGGGCTGTGGATCGCCAGCTCGTGGCGGCGCGACATCGACGTCGTGGTGGTGGCGGTCCTCGGGGCGGCGGCGATGTTCCTGCCGGGCATGCGGATCTTCACGTCGTGGAAGCAGGCCGAACGCGGCACCGCGTGGGACACGCTGCTCATGATCGGCAGCGTCACGTCGCTGGGCGCGGTGTCCGCGAGCTCAGGGCTGGCGGGGTGGCTGGTGCAGGGGGCGCTGGGCGGGCTCGAGACGTGGCCGACGTGGGCGGTGCTGGCGACCGTGAGCACCTTCATCGTCGTGATTCACCTGCTGGTGCCGGTGAACCCGGCCATCATCGCCGCGATGGTGCCGCCAATTGCGCTGCTGGCCACATCCACCGGACAGAACCCCGCGCTCTACGGGTTGCCGGTCGTGTTCACGGCCTCGTGCGCCTTCCTGCTGCCGCTCGACGCGGTGCCGCTGGTGACCTACGGCAAGGGCTACTACCGGATGTTCGACATGTTCCTGCCGGGCGCCATCATCAGCGTGGCGTGGGTGGCGCTGATGACGGCACTGCTGCTCACGATCGGCCCAATGCTGGGCCTGCTCTAGTTGTAACGGGGTCTGTCACGGTCTCCGAACGTCTTCGGTGACAGACCCCGTTACATCGCGTGACCGTGACAGACCCCGTTACAAGGGTGGCGGAAACTGCTACCAGCCGCGGGCGTAAGGTGCGGCAGGCGCCAGTCGCTGCATCCGCCTGGCACTTCGCCGGCGTCTGCAGCCAATCCTGCGGCATGTCGCCGATGGGCGCGCCGGGCGGCGCCGGTGACGGCGGGATGAGCTTCGCCGCATCCGCGCTCGGCCGCTCCAGGAAGCGCTTGATGTCGGCCGCCAGCAACGCGCGCTGCGCGCGATCGCTCTCGGTGGCCGCCGCGGTGGCCCGCATGCGCGCGCCGAGGTTCTGCAGCTTCAGCGACGCCAGCGCCCGCACCTGCCCGTTCGGCGCCGTCATCGCCAGCCATGTCAGGCGATCGACGAGCACGCGTTCAGTGGCGCGGCGCACTTCCGCCTCGTAGGGCGACGCCGTGACCGCATCGAAGGTCGCCTTCGTGAAGCGGTCGATGACTTCGCCGAGCCCGGGCAGTGTCGGGTCGACGGCGCTCTGCGCGACCAGACGCGCCGAGCGATCGGGCTGCAGCACGAAGCCGATGGTGACCTCGGCGGCAATCGACGCCGGATTCACCGGATCGAACGCCTCGCCGGTCGTGCGCGGGAACAGCTCGCGATGCATCCCGTAGCCCGGCGGACGCGGCGGAATCGCATCGAGAATCTTCTTCGGAATCGTCAGCTCCGACGGCTTGATGGTGGCTGCCAGCGACTCGAGCGCCTTGCGCTGGTTGGCCGCCGTTTCCCACTTCACCGGCGTGCGTCCGTCGCCGCGCATCGCGTAGACGAAGTCCTGCCCGCCGAGCATCGACGACGCGCTCTCGACCGCGTAGCGGTGATACATGTAGATCGGCACCAGCGGCTCTTCGATGGTCGTCATCGCGGCGCCGGTGCGGATGGTCTTCTCGCCGATGCGGTTCAGCGCCGCGCGTCGCACCTGCATCAACCGCGTCAGCTCGTCGGCCTGGTTGACGCCGTTCGACCACTGCTCGGTGCGCGGGTGGATGTCGGTGTCCTGGTTGGTGAAGTAGCGGAAGTCCTGCGCCCACGCGTCGTTGACGATCTTGTCGAGCGCGGCGTTCTCGTCGACGCCGGGCGCGAACTGCCGGTAGCCGAAGTTGATGGCCACCTTGTCCCAGTCGCCGATGCGGGCCTCATAGGCCTTCGAGAGATCGATGGTGCCGTCCGCCTTCAGCTCTTCGAGCGGATGCGGGTAGTCCATCACCGAGATCCAGCCCTTGGAGCTGTCGTAGTAGTTGTGGCCGAGGCCGAGCGTGTGGCCGACCTCGTGCGCCGAGAGCTGACGGATGCGCGCGATCGCCGTATCGTAGAGAATCGACGGCCGCTCGGTGCCGGTCTCGTAGGGCGACAGCAGGCCTTCGAAGATCATGTAGTCCTGGCGGTCGCGCAGTGACCCGAGCGTCACCGTGGCCTTGATGATCTCGCCCGTGCGCGGGTCGGCCACGCTGCCGCCCGAGCTCCAGCCGCGGGTCGAGCGGTGCACCCAGTTGATCATGTTGTAGCGGATGTCCATCGCGTCGGCGTCGCCGGGCAGCACCTCGACGATGAAGGCGTTGCGGAAGCCGGCGGCCTCGAAGGCCTGGTTCCACCACATCGCGCCTTCAATCAGCGCCTTCTTCACGTCTTCCGGCGCGCCGGAATCGACCCAGTAACGGATCGGCTTGACCGGCTCGCTGATGGCCGCCGCCGGGTCCTTCTTCACCAGGCGGTGACGGCGCAGGTAGCGGAACTGGATCGGCTCGCCGATCGGCTGGCTGAAGTCCACGAACGTGAGGCCGCCGTAGCCGGCGCGCGGGTCGTCGTTGCGCGGCGTGTAGTTGTTGTCGGGCAGCTCGACGAACGACATGTGCTCACGCAGCGTGACCGCATCGGCGGTCGGCGTGACGCTGCCGACGGTGCCACTGAACAGGTTGCCGCCGAAGCCACCGCCACCGCCCCCGCCCCCGCCGCCGGCCATGCCGATCGGGTTCGGTCCCTGCGTGGGCCCGAGGCCGCCGCGCGGGTTCACGGCTTCGTTCACGAAGGTCAGCGTCATGTCGACTTCGGTGTTCTTCGGGAACCCCTTGGTGTTCGGCAGGTAGAACGCACTCCGGTTGCGATCGACGCGGAAGGTGCCGGGACGCAGACCGCCGGCCGAGCCGTGCACGTCGCGCAGGAAGAAGTCGGTGGCATCGACCAGCACGCGGCCGTTCGACTCGGCGGCGATGGCGAAGCCCCACAAGACACGACTTGGCGAACGAGTCTTCGACCGAGCGGCGTTCGAGAGGATTGGTGCTGCTGGAGCGGAACGACTGGTTCGGCTGCACCAGCATCACGCGCGGACCGACACGCTGGAACTTGACGATCTTGCCCTGGCCGCCCTGGCCGCGATCGAGACCGAGATCGTTCGAACCAAGGCCGGCCGACAGGCCCGTCGAGAGCAGGAACTCGAACTCGAGGCGCGGGATCTCGAGCAGCATCGTGCCCGCCCGTTCGTCCCAGTACAACGGGAAGAAGCCGTCGATCTTCCTGAGGCCCGCGGTGCGATCGTCAATTGACGCCAGGGGACCGCCGCGCGCCGGCGCGGACTGCTGCGCTCCTGCGCTGGCGATGGCCGCGAGCGTCAGGACAACTACCGACATACTGAACTTGGACATCTGATTTCCTCACCTCGGGACGCGGACGACATCCGCGCCGCGCGCGGCGAGTGGCCGCGGCGGGCCGATGATACCGCGAGTCCCCGCTGCCCATCCGGCGTATGCTTCCGGCGCATGTCGTTCATCCTGGCGCTGGGCGTGCTGAGCGTCCTGCTGGCGCTCGGCTTCGCATGCAGGCTCGCGCTGCCGGTGCTCGGCCGGCTGCTGCTGCCGGTGGCGCTGCTGGCGGGATTTCTCGGCCTGGCCGCCGGTCGGCATGGGCTCGACGTCATCCCGCGTCAGGTCGTCACGGCGTGGGCCGCCTGGCCGGCCGTGCTCATCACCTTCGTATTCGCGGCGCTCTTCCTCGGCGCTCCGGTGCCGTCGCTCACGGCCGTAGCGCGCACGGCCGGGCCACTCGTGCGCTTCTCGATCGTCAATGCGATGGGCCAGTACGTCGTGGGCCTGCTGCTGACCTGGCTGGTGCTTGCGCCGCTCTTCGGCACACCGGCGCTTTTTGCCTGCCTCATCGAAGTGGGCTTCTCGGGCGGCCACGGCACCGCCAGCGCGATGACGCCGGTGTTTCAGAGCCTCGGTTTTCCCGCCGGCGCCGTGCTGGGCCAGATGTCGGCCACCGTCGGGCTCGTCGCCGGCGTGCTCGGCGGCGTGGTGTTGATTCAATGGGGCGCGCGTCGCGGACACGCCACGCAGATCACGCCGGGAAGCGCGATGCTGCCGCAGGACCTCTCGGGGCTGCTGCCGCCCGAGGCCCGACGCTCAATTGCCACCGGCACGGTGAGTTCGGTGGCCCTCGAGCCCTTCACCCTGCACGTGGCGGTGACGGCGCTGGCGATCCTCGTCGGCTGGGGCATCCAGGCAGCGCTCCAGGCCCTGCATCCCGTCTTCAACGGCTTCCCGCTCTTCCCGCTGGCGATGATCGGCGGGATGTTCATCCAGATACTGGCCGATCGCACCGGCGTGTCGGCGTGGTTCGACCGCGCCACCTTCCAGCGAATCACCGGGCTGGCGCTCGACCTGCTCGTGGCCGCGGCCGTGGCGTCGATGCCGCTGGACCTGTTCGCGCAGAACGTCGTCCCGTTCTCGCTGCTGATGGCAGCCGGCGTCGCGTGGTGTGTCGGCTCGTTCGTGTGGATGGCGCCGCGCATGTTGCCGCGCGACTGGTTCGAGCAGGGGATCGTGGTCTACGGCACGCAGACCGGCGTCGCCGCGGTCGGACTCATGCTGCTGCGGATCGCCGACCCGCAGCAGCGCACCACCGCCACTCAGGCGTTCGCGGCCCGCTCGATCGTGATCTCGCCTCTGCTCGGCGGTGGGTTGGTGACGGCGACCATGCCGCTGCTGGTGTCACAGTTCGGCGTCGTGCCGATGCTCGTCGCCTCCGCCGTCGTCACCCTGGCCGCGTGGGCGTGGCCGGCCGCGCGGCCTCAGGCGCTGAGCGACGGGAAGCGCGAGCGCGCGAACGGCCTGAGTAGCGCCGGCGCCTCGCCCTCGAGCGCCCACTGCGCCAGCAGCGGCGCGACGGCCGGCGCGATCGCCCAGCCATGCCCGGTCCAGCCGCCGGCCATCAGCGCATTGGCGGCGCCAGGCACTCGATCGATCACCGGCACGAGATCGAGGCTGTTGGTCTCGGCGCGATCGGCGGTCGCCTCGGCAATCGTCAGGCTCGCAAGCGCCGGGAACACGGCAATGGCATCGGCCCAGTTGCCCGCCACCGACGCCGGAATCGTCTCCCCACGCCTGGTCTCGGCGTTCCACCGGCCGCGCCAGCCGCCCGAGAGCATGACCCGGTTGCCTGGCACCATCTTGAGTGCCACCGGGCGATGCAGGTGGCCCACGTAGGAGCGGAAGGGCGGGACCTCCGCCGGCGTCGAGATGAGCACCTGCGGATAGATGGTCCAGCAGCGGCAGTGCGCACGCGAACTCGCGCTTGACGAGATCGACGAGGCCGCCGTTCATCAGGAACAGCACGTCGCGGCCGACCTCGATCACCGAGCCGTCGGCGAGCGTCACCGCATCGACGCGCCCGCCGTCGCGCACGACGCCGACCACGTCGGCGCCGGTGCGCACGACGGCGCCGGCGCGCTCGGCCGCGGCCGCGTAGGCGCGCGTGGTGGCCTCGTGATCGGCCACCCCATCGAGCGGCGCATGCAGCGCCCCGAGCACCTTGTCGGTCAGGCCGGGTTCGACCTCGCGCACCGCGGCGCCCTCGAGGTGCGTGGTCGGAATGCCGAGGGCCGTCTGCACGCGTGCCCGGACGGCAGCACTGCCCACGTCGTGGTGCCGCTCGTAGAGCTGCAGATGGCCGACCCGTTCGTAGCCCGTCGCGCCGCCGAGTGTCTCGTGCAGCGTCGGCCAGAGGTCGTACGCCAGACGCATCAACGGCAGCTCGCGTACGTCACGTCCGTTGGCGCGCACGCCCCGCTTGCCGAGTCCGCCCGAGGCGCCGGCCGCCACCTCGCGCGCCTCGAGCAGCAGCACCTGTGCCCCCTGCGTGGCCAGCGCCCACGCCGTGGCCACGCCGTAGATTCCGCCGCCGACAATCACGAACTCCGCGCGCACGACACCGCTCCTCTCGACGATCGTCGGGAGTATAGCGGCTGGGCCCGGGTACCATGTGCGACGTGCCCCGTCACGCCGTGCTGTTCCTGGTGGCCTACACCTGTTCCGGCTTCGCCGGACTCGTCTACGAGGTGACCTGGACGCGTCTGCTGACGCTGCACCTGGGCCACACGACCGCGGCTGCGAGCGTGGTCGTGGGCGCGTTCCTGCTGGGCCTGGCCGTCGGCGCCGCGCTGGTCGGACGCGTCGCGCAGCGCATCACTCGCGCCGGCGCGCTCGGCGCGTATGCCCTGCTCGAGCTGGGGGTCGGCGCCGTGGCCCTCGGTCTGCCGTCCGTGCTCGGCGCCCTCACGCCCCTCCTGCGCGCCGCCTATCACGACGGCGCACCAGGATGGGCCTTCCCGCTCATGCGCGTGACCCTCGCGATCGGGCTGGTGCTGCTGCCGGCCATGGCGCTGGGCGCCACCTTCCCGCTCGCCATCCGCTGGTTTGCGAGCGACTCGCCCGCCCGCACGCGCCGCACGGCGATGCTGTACGCCACCAACACGCTGGGCGCCGCCGCAGGGGCGCTGGCGGCCGGCTTCCTGCTGATTCCACGGCTCGGCGTCTCGCGGTCGATCGCCTGCGGAGTGGCGGCCAGCGCGTTGTCGGCCGCGCTGGCCTGGGCAGCCGGCCGAGGCGCGGCCAGGTCGGAGGCGCGCGGCGCGAGCCCGGCGGCCACGCCCGAGCCGCGACGAACACCTGGCGCGGGTGGGCGCCAGTCGATCCGCGTTGACAGCGCAGCGCCGCCGCCGCGACGCCTGGCCCTCGCCGCCGCGGTGCTGGGGCTGTCGGGCTTCGCGGCGCTCCTCCACGAGATCGCGTGGACGCGCATCCTCGCGCTGTCGATCGGACCCACGACCTACGCGTTTGCCGCGGCGCTGGCCGCCGTCATCGCCGGCTCGGCGGCCGGCTCGTGGGTGGGCGCCTGGCTGGTCGGGCGCGTCCGCCAGCCGGCGCTCTGGCTGGCGCTCACGCTGGCCGCCGCCGCGTTCACCGCCAGCTACACCTACACGCTGGCCGGACGCGACGTGGCGCTCTACGTCGCCACCGAGCTCGCGCGGGGCGGCGGGGATGGCTGGATGCGTACCGGCGCCTGGATCTCGGCTGCGCTGGTCGTGCCGACGGCGCTCTGCCTGGGCCTCGCGTTCCCGCTGGCGATCGCCGTGGCCGGCGTGACGCGCGACGACGTCACCGGACGCGTGGGTCTCATCTACGCCGTCAACACCGCCGGCGCGGTGAGCGGGTCGATGGCCGCCGGCTTCGTCACCATTCCGCTCGCCGGTCTGCAGGCGACGCTGCAGCTGGCCTGCGCCAGCCTCATCGCGGCGGCGCTGACCGTGGCTGGTGTGGCCCTCACCGCCCGCGGACGCCTGGCCACCCTCGTCGCAGCGGGCCTGGCCGCAGCCACGCTGGTGCTGAGCCCGCCGTGGGACCGCGCGCTCATGACCAGCGGCGCCTATCTGTACGCGCCGTTCGTGCCGCCCGATCTCGATCTCGACGGCCATGTTGAAGGCCGGCCGCCTGGTCTTCTACGACGAAGGCGCGTCGGCCACCATCGCGGTCAAGACGCTCACCGGCACCACGACGCTGACGGTGGACGGCAAGACCGATGCGTCGAACCGCGGCGACATGCTCACGCAGGCGCTGGTCGCACACCTGCCGCTGCTGCTGCACGAGGCGCCGCGCGAGGTGGCCATCGTCGGCCTCGGCAGCGGCGTGACCGCCGGCGCGGCGCTCACGCATCCGGTGGACCGCGTGGACGTCATCGAGTTGTCGCCCGAGGTGGTCGAGGCCTCGCGCTTCTTCGCGCGCGACAACCGGCAGGCGCTGGCCGACCCGCGCACGCGCCTCATCGTCGGCGACGGCCGCACGCACCTGCGTCTGGGCACGAGGCGCTACGACGTCATCATCTCGGAGCCGTCGAATCCGTGGATTGCCGGCGTCGCCGCGCTCTTCACGCGTGAGTTCTTCGCCGAAGCGCGCGCCCGGCTCACGCCCGGTGGCGTCTTCTGCCAGTGGGCCAATGCCTACAACATCGGCGACGGCGACCTGCGCGCCATCGCCGCCACCTTCCTGGCCGAATTCCCCGGGGCCACGGCCGTGCTCGTCGGCGAGCACGACGTGTTGCTCATCGGCACGACGCCCGACGCCGCCGGCGCCGACGCCGGGCCCGACGCCTGGACCCGCCTCGCCAGGCACTGGAATCTCCCCGGCGCAACCGCCGATCTCGAGCGCTACGCCGTGCGCTCGCCGTTTGCCCTGCTGTCGCTGATCGTGGCCGGCCCCGCGGAGCTCGCCGACTACGGTCGTGGCCGCAGGCTGCTCGACGACGATCGCATGCCGCTCGAGTTCTCGGCGCCACGTGAGATTCACCGCCAGAGCGGCGCGACCAACGGCGCGACGCTGCGGGCGCTGCTGGCTGGCGGAGGCGGGCCGATGGCGATGCAGGCGGCGCTGGCGGCCGCCACGGCCCACGACTGGCGCGACCGCGGGCGGATGCTCGCCGGCGCCGACGTCCACACCCGCGCCTACGACGACTTCGTGCGCGCGCTGTCGCTCGATCCCGATGACGCGGTCACCCTCGAGGGCTTCGTACGATCGGCGACGCTGCTCGGCCGCGCCAGCGACGCCCTGCCCGCGCTGCAAACGGCAGGCGGCACGCGGACGCCAACGACGGCGCGCCGGCTGGCGCGCGCCAGACTGCTCGCCGCCGCGGGGGCTCCGGGCGATGCCCTGGCGACGGCCCGCGAGGCCGCGCGCCTCGACCCGGCGCGTCCAGAACCGCTGGAGCAGATCGCCTCACTGGTCGCCGATACCGGCGACCGCGCGGCCCTGGCGGCGGCGGTGACCGCCCTCGCCGACGTGTTTCCGGACCGGGCCTCCACCGCGTTCCACCGGGCCGTGCAGGCCTTTCTCGACGGCGACGCCGCCACCGCGCTGGCACTGGCCGAGCGCGCCATCGCCCTCGACCCGTCGTTCGCGCCGGTGTACGACCTGGCCGGCGCCGTGCTCACCGCCCTCGACCAGCCCGACCGCGCACGCCGGATGTTCGAGCGCTCGCTCACCTTCGACGCCCACGACAGCACCGCCTACACGAACCTCGGCGTGCTGGCGCTTGACGCCGGCCACCGCGACGAGGCCGCCAGCCGGTTCGCCGAAGCCCTCTGGCTGAACGCCGCCGACGCCACCGCCCGCCAGGGCCTCAGTCGCGCGCTCGGCCGCTGACAGCCCGGCCCGATTGGCGTTATGCTCCTGAAGCCCGCAGCGCCACGCGGGCTGCGGTCTTTCAGCCCTGGAGGTCATCCACATGACACGCTCTATCTTCATCGCGCTCGGTGCGATCGCGGTCGCCACGAGCGCGTTCGCGCAAGCCAATCCCGAAGTCGACAAGGCCCTGCTCGCAGCGCCGGGCAATGCCAGAGAGACCGCCACCGTCATCAAGTGGAAGGCCGACGGCACCTACGACACCCTGAAGCAGGGCACCGGCCCGCTGGTCTGCTACGACCAGTCGGGGCAGCCCACCGAGCAGCCGTTCTCGGTGCAGTGCACCAGCAAGGGCAACCTCGAGCGCGTGAAGCAGAACAAGATGTTCGAGAAGGAAGCCGATCGCGAGAAGCGCAACGCGTTGATTGCCGCCGCCGAAAAGGACGGCAGCCGCGTGAAGCCGGAGTTCGGCTCGGTGTGGTGGAACATGAGCGGCCCCGATCAGGCGAGCGCCCGCGCCCACATGACCGTGGCCGTGCCAGGCGCGACCACCGCGTCCACCGGCCTGCCCGACAACAACAAGATGGGTGGCGCGTGGATCATGGCCGCCGGGACGTCAAGCGCTCACATCATGGTGCCCGGCAAGTAGCTGGGCACCGGCGCCGACCGCACGCTCTGCACCGGCGGCGCTTACGAAGCGTCGCCGGCGCTCTTCCCTCGCCGCGTTCTTGCCGCCTGGCCGTTCCGGCTGACGCCGACGCTACCCGCCCAGCTCGCGCTTGAGCGTCGCCATGTCGAGCTCGCCTTCCCAGCGCGACACCACCAGCGTCGCGACGCCGTTGCCCACGAAGTTGGTCAGCGACCGCGCCTCGGACATGAAGCGGTCGATGCCGAGGATGAGCGCCAGCCCCGCCACCGGAATGGTCGGCACGACGGCCAGCGTCGCCGCCAGCGTGATGAAGCCGGCGCCGGTCACGCCCGAGGCGCCCTTCGAGGTCAGCATCGCGACGCCGAGAATCGTGAGCTGCTGCTTCAGCGTGAGGTCGATGTTGAGCGCCTGCGCCACGAACAGCGAGGCCATCGTCAGGTAGATGTTGGTGCCGTCGAGGTTGAACGAATAGCCGGACGGCACGACCAGGCCGACCACCGACTTCGAGCAGCCCAGCCGCTCGAGCTTCTGCATCAGCGGCACCAGCGCCGACTCCGACGACGAGGTGCCGAGCACCGTCAGCAGTTCGTCTTTGATGTAGACGATGAAGCGCACGATGCTGAAGCCCGTGAGGCGCGCGATCGTGCCCAGCACGACCAGGACGAACAGCGCGCAGGTCAGATAGAAGCTGCCCATCAGCGCCGCCAGCGGCTTGAGCGAATCGAGCCCGTAGCGGCCGATGGTGAACGCCATGGCGCCGCCGGCGCCGAGCGGCGCCACCTTCATCAGCGTGTTCATCATCCGGAAGAACACGTGCGAGCTGGTCTCGATCACCTGGTGGACGATGCTGCCTTCTTTCCCCATGTGCGTCATGGCGTAGCCGAACAGCACCGCGACGAACAGCACCTGCAGCAGATCGCCCGAGCCGGTGAAGGCGTCGAAGAACGTCCGCGGGATGATGTGCAGCACGAAGTCGGTGGTGCTCTGGCTGGCAGCGGTCTTGGCGTAGCTGGCCACCGCCGCGCCGTCGAGCGTGGCGGCGTCGGCATTGAACCCGGCGCCGGGCGTGAGCAGGTTGGCGACCACCAGCCCGATGACGAGCGCGAAGGTCGACACCACCTCGAAATACAGCAGCGCCTTGCCGCCGACGCGGCCGACCTTCTTCATGTCGCCGGCGCCGGCGATGCCGAGCACGACCGTGCAGAAGATGATCGGGCTGATCAGCATCTTCACGAGCGCGATGAAGCCGTCGCCGAGCGGCTTGAGGGCCACGCCGGTCTCCGGCGAGAGCGCGCCGATGGTGCCGCCGACGACGATCGCGAGCAGCACCCAGAAATAGAGATGACCGGTCAGACGTCTCATGCGCGCGTCATCATCCCTGATTCAGCGCGAACGGCCAAATCAACGGCCGCGCCAGGGGCGCGGCCTTCGACATCTAACGGACGGTCGGCGGCACCGCCAGCACCACGGCGTCTTTGGTCTTGAGCACCGCATTGGCCACTTCGCCGCGATCGCCTTGCTCGCGCAGGCCCATCACCACCAGCCCCGCATGCTCCTCCACGGCCGCCCGATCGATCTCGTCGGCCACGGCGCCGTGACGCACCAGCACCTTGCTGACGGGCGCCGGCACCACCTCGGCCACGCGCGCGCGCAGCGCTTCTTCGGCGGTGGCGGCGTTGCCTCCGGCCGGGATGACGGTGAGCGCGACCAGCGGTTGCCCGGCGCGGGCAGCGCACTGACTGGCGAGCGCCAGCTGCCGCTCGTTGTGTTCGTCGAGATCGATCGCCACCAGCACCGCCCCGGGACGCAGCAGCGCGCGGTCGCGCTCGAGATGCACGATCTCGACCTGGCCCTGCGGCACCAGCAAGGTGGCGCACGTCGTCTCGGTCATGAGGGCGCGGCTGGTCGAACCCAGCAGCCACCGTGACAGGCCCGATTTGGAGTGGGTGCCGGTCACGATGAGATCCACGCCCTCGCGCGCGGCGTCGAGAATCGAGTCCACCGGCTGGCCCATCGCCAGCTTCACGACCCGCACGCTGAGATCGGCCGGATAGGCGGCGCCGTCGGGCACCGCATCGGCCAGTTGGTCGCGCAGTGCCACTTCGACCGCCCGGGCGTCGCCGTGGGTCACGCTCATCACCGTGAGCCTGGCGCCAAACGCGCCGGCCATGCCCAGCGCGTGGCGGAGCACCCGCGAGGCTACGTGCGAGGTGTCGAGCGCGCAGAGAATCGACTTGAAGCCGTCCATATCCACGTCCTCTGTCCGGTGCCTATGGCACCAGTTTGTAGACGCGGCCCTGCGCCCCGTCGGTCACGATGTAGAGGGCCCCGTCGGGCCCCTGCCGGACGTCGCGCACGACGTCCTTCTGATCGACCAGCAGCCGCTCTTCGCCGCTCACCCTCTCGCCGTCGATCGAGACGCGCACGAGATCGCGAGTGCCGTGGCCGCCGATGAAGAGGCTGCCCTTCCACGCCGGGAAGAAGTCGGCGGTGTAGAAGGCCATGCCGCTCGGTCCGATGATCGGATCCCAGTAGTAGAGCGGCTGCTCCATGCCGGCCTGCGCGGTGATGCCGCCGGTGATGGCGCCGCCGCGGTATTCGATGCCGTAGGCGATGGTGGGCCAGCCGTAGTCCTTGCCCTTGCGCGCGATGTTGATTTCGTCGCCGCCGCGGGTGCCGTGCTCGACCTCCCACAGTTCGCCGGTGGTCGGATGGAGCGCCGCCGACTGGATGTTGCGGTGACCGAACGACCACATCGCCGCCGGCACGCTGTCTTTCCCGACGAACGGGTTGTCCTTCGGAATCGATCCGTCGGCGTTGATGCGCACGATCTTGCCGAGCAGGCCGTCCATGCGCTGGGCCTGCATGCGACCCTCGGTGATCGAACGGTCGCCCAGGGTGACGAAGAGCGTGCCGTCGCGGTGCCACACCAGACGGCTGCCGAAGTGCAGCCGCGAATCGAGCGACGGCGACTGGCGGAAGATGACCTGCACGTTGTCGACGCGCGGCGCCGCGCCGTCGACGAAGGTGCCGCGCGCCACCGCGGTGTTGTTCACGCCGCCCTCACGCGGCTCGGCGTAGCTCCAGTAGATGAGGTTGTTCTTCGCAAACGCGGGGTCGAGCGTGACGTCGAGCAGGCCGCCCTGGCCGCGCGCATCCACCGCGGGAAGGCCGGCCACCGGCTCCGACTTGCTGCCATCGGCCGCCACCACGCGCAGGCGACCGGGACGTTCGGTCACGAGCATCTTGCCGCCGGGCAGGAACGCCAGGCTCCAGGGATTCTGGAAGCCGTCGGCCACCGGCACGATCTTGAACGCCACGCCCAGCTTCTTTTCGGGGGCACGGGTCTGGCCGGCCACGGCGGCCTTCTGGTCGGGCGCGTTCGGAGAACGCGGGTCCACACCGGGCCACTGACTGCCCGACTGAGCGAAGCAGGCAGTGCTGACGAGGGCGAGCAGGACGGCGAATCGAGCGGAACGGATCATTCAGCAGTCTCCAGGGGCTTGGTCAGCACGAACCATACATAGCCGGCCACGAATTCGCGGGCCAGAGGCACCGCCAGCAGCGGCCGCGTCCAACGCGCATATCGCGAGCGGAAAGGCACGAGGTGCGTCTTGTGGCGCAGACCCGAGGCGCGGAAGTCGCGCTCGAAATCCCGGATCAGGTACTTGTTCAGGTAGTCGGTCGAGATCGCCGTGTGTGTGTATTGGTCGGTACGACGCTTGCCCTGCCCGTCGAAGTCGTGCATGTTCGGCTGATACCAATCGCTCAGGGAGACCCGCTGGCAGGCGGCCAGCATGGTCCGTTCCGAGAACACCAGGTGGGCCCACGGCACGGGCATCGCTGAGAACAAGTGTGGCGCGAACGGGTGCCCCCAGCCCCACGTGCCGATGAGCACCGTGCCGCCAGGTCAACACGCGTCGAAGCTCGCCGAGGATGTCGGGTACCCGCGACACGTGCTCGAAGACGTCGTAGCTCAAGACCACGTCCACCGTCGAATCAAGCAGCGGAATGGTGGATACGGTGCCGGCCTCGAACGTGAGCCGGGGGTCGGTGTAGCGCGAGCGCGCACGAGCGACGGCGCTGGCATCGATGTCCACGCCGAACACGTGGGCCGCTCCCTCCTCCAGGTAGGTGGCCGTCGTGGCGCCGTCGGAACAGCCGAAGTCGAGGACGCACCGGCCGCGCACGGACACGCCGTAGCGTCCGGCCGCCTCGAGGAGGTGCTGTTTCGCGACGCTGGCACGGTAGTGGACATAGGCTTCCGGGCTCCGGATCGACGCCTTCATGTCGGACGTCTGCGCCACCTCCGTGGGCGAGAGCCGTTGCGCCAGGCTGTACAGGATCCGTTCCGTAATCGCCATCGTCTGAG
Source organism: uncultured Acidobacteriota bacterium (assembly GCA_963779175.1). Lineage (GTDB taxonomy): Bacteria > Acidobacteriota > Vicinamibacteria > Vicinamibacterales > UBA2999 > CADEFD01. Next base: position 378,900 of record CAVZXA010000007.1, on the reverse strand, counting down.
CCGTCTGTCTGGACTGCCATCGGCCCTCACAGAAAAAGGGCGGGACCATTATGGCCCCGCCCTTCGTGTTCCGCTCAACCGCGGCGGCCAGCTCTACTGCTGCCGGCCCTGGTTGGTGGTCGTGCCCGCGCTCTGCGGCAGCGCCAGCGAGATGTACTCGCCGCGGTAGTTGCCGCCCGAGACGCCAACGACGATGTACTGCTTGCCGCCCACCGAGTAGGTCATCGGCATGCCGACGATCGGCGCCGGCAGCAGCACTTCGCCAACCTGCGCGCCGGTCTGCTTGTCGTAGGCGCGCAGCATCGCGCCACGCGCGCGGCCGGGCGTGGCGGTGAACTGCGGATCACCCGAGATGAGCAGCGTCTTGGTGATGAGCACGCCGACGCTGCCGCTCTGCCCGGTCTTGCCGAGGTTCATGCCCTTCAGCATCGGGTGGTCGCGCACCGCGTCCGGGGTGTCGCCGTGCGGCACCTGGAACATCAGCGAGCCGTTCTTGAGATCGATGGCCGCCACCACACCGTAGGGCGGCTTCACGAGCGGCAGGCCGTTCAGGCCTTCGCCGAGCTTGCGGCGGCCTTCCGAACCCGGGAACGCCTCGGGCGCGGCGCCCGGACGACGCGGCAGGCCGTAGTCGGGATCCGCTTCCCAGCGCGGCTGGCGGGCTCGGGCCTTGAAGTTCTCCGGGTTGACCTTGTCGAACTCTTCCTGGTCGTAGTGCCCCACGGTGACCGCGGCGTTGCCGGCCTGGGTGTAGAAGATGCCGGTCTCGGGGTCGAAACCCGAACCGGGCCAGTTCACGCCGCCGTTCCAGTTGGCGATGTTGATGGTGCCGAGCTTGTCCGACTCCGGCCCGGTCGGGGGCACGTAGGGCGTCTGCTCCCAGCGGAAGTGCTTGAGGTTCTCGAGCGCCTGCTTGCGCAGCTCCGGCGTGAAGTCGATGAGGTCGCTCTCGGCCACGTGGGTGCGCGAGTAGGCCGGGGGCTTGCTCGGGAAGGGCTGGGTCGGCGCGGTGCGCTCGCCCTTCATCGTGGTCTGTGGTACGGGCTTCTCCTCGATCGGCCAGATCGGCTTGCCGGTAATGCGGTCGAAGGTGTAGAGCCAGCCCTGCTTGCTCGGCACGGCCACGAGCTTGCGCGGCGTGCCGTCAACCGTGGTGTCGATGAGCAGCGGCGCCGACGACATGTCGTGGTCCCAGATCGGGTGGTGCACGAACTGGAAGTGCCACTTGTATTTGCCGGTCTTGAGATCGACGGCCACGAGGCTTTCGGCGAACAGGTTGTCGCCGAGGCGGTTGCCGCCGTATTCGTCGATGGTCGGCGATTCCACCGCGAGGTAAACGAGACCGGCGACCGGGTCGGCCGTGATCTGCGTCCACACGCCGGTGTTGCCGGTCCAGTGCCAGGAGCCGTTCTCCCAGGTCTCGTGGTACTTCTCGCCCGGGCCCGGGCATGGTGTCGAACTGCCACACCTTCTTGCCGGTGCGCACGTCGAACGCGCGGACGTTGCCCTTGACGTTCGTGCTGTAGACGTAGCCGAGGCCCTCGAAGTGCGACGAGCCGACGATCACGAGATCGCCGACGACGGTGGGCGTCGAGTGCAGACCGATCTCCGACTTCTCGAGATCCGCCTGCTTGCCGTTGATCATGATGCCGACCTTCAGGTCGACGACGCCGTTGGTGCCGAAGCCCGGGGTGGGCTGGCCGGTCTTGGCGTTGAGCGACACCAGGCGATAGCCGGTGGTCACGTACTGGATGCGCTCGTCGCCCTTGCCGTCGGTCCAGTAGGACAGGCCGCGGCCCGAGAGCTGACGGGGCGCCCAGCGCGTGGCGCGTTCGCCCTCGTCCATCGAGTACATCCACTTCTGCTCGCCGGTGCGCGGGTCGAGCGCCACCACCGCGCGGCGGGTGCCGGCGGTGGCGTAGAGCATGCCCTTCACCATGATGGGCGTGCCTTCGAGCTTGGTTTCCGGACGCGGACCGAGGTTGTCGGTCTTGAAGCGCCAGGCGACTTCCAGCTTGCTGAAATTGGTGGCGTTGACCTGATCGAGCGGCGAATATTTGCTGCCCGCGAGGTCGGCCGTGTACATCGGCCACTCGCCGTTCTTGGTGCTCGGTTGGCCGGTGCTCTGGCCCGAGACCCGCGGCATCAACACGGCGATCACGGCGACGAGCAGGGCCGCGGGCGCGGTGCGAAGAACCACACGCTTCATAGGTGCTCCTGACGGAAGACGAACATCAACATCGCCCGAGGCGCGAGCCCCGGGACGACTGCGATCATAGCGCCGCGGCATGCAAGGCAGAAAGCCTTGCCGGCCCTGTGACAATCAATGACATCGCCCCGGACCGCCGAGGCTGCATAGGGCCCCGGGGGCTGGTCGGGCCGCCGCCCGCCCCACGGCGCCGTGGCGGCGTGTCGCTGCCGGGCGGAGCATCCGTTGCTACTGAACAGTGGGTTGAACCTCCACAAGGGCGTGGTTGTTCGAGCTTTCGGCCGGGCGCAGGTACACCTTGCTGAAGATTTCATCCTTGCCCAGCTTGACGACAACGCGCCTGATCCATATCCGCGGCCCAAGGTCCTCGAGGGTCATCTTGTTGGCGCTCTTGACGGCAAACTTCTTCTGCTTGTCCACGACCCGGACCGCTCCGTTGCCACGGATCTTGAATTTGTACGTGTCCTGCTCATCTTCGCCGTTCTGAACCGTGACCACCACCTTGTTGCCGGTGTGCACGTCGGTTCCAGGCTGTGCGAGGGTTCCAACGCGGACCGCGAGGCGGTTCACCCTGCCCCTGCTGAAGTAGTCCCGGTCATCATCGTCGCTGGTGTCGTCTTCCCATTCCTTTTCGCTCTCGATGGAGACCGACCCGCCTTTCACGCGAATCGGCGCATCTTCGTCGAGCTTCTTGGCGAACAAGCGCTGGTACAGCAGCACCAGGCCGCCAAGTAGTCCAACCACCGCGAAGCCATCGCGGCTGATCTCGAATAAGCTCATCGGGATTCTCCTGGGGGATGCCGGTCGGTGTCGTTCACGGACGCGAGGAGTGCGATCAACCGGGAATGATCCGGCCGCCGTTCGTACGCCGCGGCGTCGGCCGCCCACGCTCGCCTGAGCGCCGCCAACGCGAGACTGGCCCGCTCGGCCGCGGCGCGCGCCTCGTCACGCGCGCCCATCGCACGCCGCGCGGCGGCCAGCAGGGCCGCCACACGCCATTCCAGTTCGACGCCGCCGGCCGGTGACGGCGCGCGCAGCATCATATCCAACTCGCGTGCGGCCCCGCCGTGCTGCCCGGCCGCGTGGAGGGCGTATGCGCGCCAGTACGCCAGCTCCCGAATCGAGGGCGCGCTGCGGTCTCCGGTCAGCGGCGGTCCTCCCGCTACGGACTCGCCGGCCCGCGCCCTGGCGACGGTTGCCAGCACCTCCGCCAGGCGTCCCGTCTCGTCGGCACGGCCGCCCTCGGATAGCGCCGCGGTTGCGTAGCGTCTCGCCTCCGGGGAGCGGTCGTCGATGACCGCCTGCAAGGCCCGCAGCACCAGCACCCGGCGCGCCCGAGTGGGGTAGGCGCCGAGGCGCCGGGCGATGCCCGCATCGAGCTCGTCGAGCAATGTCGCGGCCTCGGACTGACGCCCCAGCCGAATCAAGTACTCCGCGCGCGACGCCAACTCGTAGGGCAAAACCTCCGTGTCGCCACTGGCGCGGAGTAGGCGGTCGGATTCGAGTCGATGCGCCAAGGCCTCGGGAAGAGCGCCGACGGCAGACGCCACACTCGCCAGAGCCGTACGCGCCTGCACCTGCAACTCCCGGTTGTCGGTGTCGCGGGCGAAGGCCAGGACGCCGTCGGCGAGGCGGCGCGCGCTGTCGAAGTCGCCGACGTCGAGATACGCCCGCGAGGCAATCGATTGCCCCACCGCCTCCAGGCGCCGATGCTTGCTGTCGGCGAAGTATTTCAAGGGCCCTTCGAGCAGCGCGAGCGCTTCCTGTGGCTGGCGCTGCTGCTGCTTTAGGGCGGCACGCTGGGTGGTTGCGCGCATCGCCGTTCGCACCATGGAACGCTCGCCGGCTATGGCGCTCGCGCGCATCAATGCCGCGTCGGCGTCGCTGAATCGGCCAGACACGAGATAGGCGCCGGCCAGATCGATGAGGCCATCGGCGGCGATACCCTGCAGGCCGTTCGATGCCGCTTTGTCGAGTGCCACGCGCATCAGTGGCTCGACTTCCGCCAGACGGCCGGAACCCACCATGGCGCTCCCCAGCAGCAACTCGGCTCGGACCTCTTGAGCCAGCAGCCCGGCCTGGCGGGCGAGATCGCGCGCTCGGACCGCGACTGCGTAGGTGTCGTCAACCCGGCCCGCGGCATCCAGCGTGCGCCCCCGCCGGAGCATGGTCTCGACCTGCCCTTCCACGCTCGAAGAGAGCGCGTAGAGCCGCGCGGCTTCGTCGTAGGCCGCCGTGGCCGCCTGCAGTGCGCCGATACTGCCCTCCGCCGATCCAAGCCGCAGGAACGCCGCGGCGCTCTGCGCGTCGATGGCGGTCGCCCTCCGGTAACTGTCTCTCGCGTCACCGAGCCGCCCGGCCGATTCCTGCGAGCGCCCGAGATCGACGACCGCACCCGCGTCTCGCGGCAGTAACGCCGTGAGCCGCGAGTAGGCCTGCAAGGCGTGACCGGCGTCGCGAAGCACGGATGCGCGGATCGCGTCGAGCCGCACGCGGTCGACCTCGGCCAGCCTCGACTGGTCCGGCACGATGGCCATGACGCGCAGCAGCGCTGCCTGCGCCCCTCGTTCGTCGTCTACTTCTGCGAGCGCCTCGGCCAATCGAGAATGCGCCAGCGCGTAGTCGGGGAACAGCCGAATCGCCTCGTCCAAGGCTCGCCGGGCCGCGGTGTAGTTTCCCTGCCGCAGCGCATCGACACCGCGGTCGTTCCAGATCACGGCCTGCGCCGGCGGCAACGGCAGCGGGGAGCCCGCAGGGACGGCCCCGAACTGCAGCGCGCCTGCCGCCGCAGCCACGGCTGCCACGACACCGACGGCGGCCAGGGCCGGCCAGCGGGGACGGGCGTCGACCGGCTCGGCCCCGAGCGCGGTCGCAATGGCGCCCTGCACCTCGGACGCAGTCTGGAACCGGTCCTCGGGCCGCTTGGCCAGGAGCCGTGCACACAGCTGGTCGGTGTACGGCGTCACTTCGCCATTGGTGCGAGACGGCGGACCCGGGTCGATGTGCAGGACACGTCCGGAGACCTCGAGCGGCGTGCCGCCCTGGAAGGGGTGGCGGCCAGTCAGGCACTCGAACAGCACGACACCGAGCGAGAACAGATCGGATCGGGCATCCGCTCGCGCGCCCTGAAGTCGTTCCGGGGCCATGTAGGCCGGAGTTCCTGCCAGACCGCCGGACTCGAGGTGAGTGGTGGTCTGACGCGCCGCCAGCCCGTCCACGGGTCGCTGACGGCGGGCAATGCCGAAATCGAGCAGCTTCGGCTTGCCTGACGGCATGACCATGATGTTCTGCGGCTTCAGATCGCGGTGGACGACGCCGCTGGCATGCGCGGCATCGAGCGCGTCGGCCACACCCGCGGCGAGCACCAGGCTCGTGCGGACGTCCAGCCGCCCGCGGGCCAACCGCGCGGCCAGGGTCTCGCCTTCGACGTATTGCATGGCGATGAAGTCACGACCGAGGGCATCCGCCCCGACCTCGTACACCGCGCAGATATTGGGATGGTCGAGCGCAGCAGCAGCCTGCGCTTCTTTCATGAGCCGGCGACGTGCGTCAGGGTCCCCCGCCTCGGCATCCAGCAGAATCTTGATCGCGACGGCGCGACCGAGCTTGGTGTCGCGCGCGAGAAACACCTCGCCCATGCCTCCGGCACCGAGGCGCTTCTCCAACCGATAGTGGGCGAGTGTTTCGAACACGTGCGACATGCGGCCACACCGTCACTGGGTCCACCGGAGATGGCGCGTTCCGCCATGGCCTCGCAGTGCTGCGCCGAGTATACGGCGCTTCGTGCCGGCCTTCGCCCCAAGTCGACGCACGCCGCACAGGAGGTCTCCGGCAGCCCGGCGCCTGGTCGCGCGACCGGTGCGGCTGCGCCGCCGCAGGCGATGAGCCGTGAGCCGCGGCGCGAGTTGGCGCTTACTCCCCTGCCGGTGGCCGGCCACCGCCGCGCTGCGGCGGCGGGTTCTTGATCAGTTTGTACTGGTTGATTCCGGCGTTGACCTTGTAGGCGATGCCCATCCGACCGATCTCGGCGGTCGAGAGCATCGGATCGCCGGAGACGCCCGAATCGGCCGGTCCGCCCCACGGCATGATGCGGTCTTTCCGGATGCCCGCCGGGTGCACGTAGAGCATCTGCGAGGTGTCGCTGATCCCGGCATGCGCGCCGATGGTGGCGTCTTGGTAGCCGAAGGCCGCCTCGAGCCAGGCGCGGTAGTGCACGCGGCCTTCCTCGTAGTAGTCGGTCAGCGCGAACACCTTCGTGCCGGCATCTTTCCATTCCTCGTTGAGCGCCTTGGCCACGGCCGCCATCCCGCCCTGATTGCCGCCGCTGTCGCCGATGAAGATGACCTCCTTGAAGCCATGCGCCTTGAGGCTGCGCGCCGCGGCGTCGAGCAGCTGGTCGTAGGCCGGGGACGGCAGCGAGATGGCGCCGGGGTTCTGCCGATCGGGATCGCCCTCCGGGACGTACTGAATCACCGGCGCCACCAGCGTGTTCCCGAGCTTGCGGGCCATCTGGTTGGCGGCGAAGGAGACGACGTAATTGTGCTTGCCGAGCACCATGTGGTACCCGTTCTTCTCGGTGCCGCCGGTGGGCACGATGACCGTCGTCTTCCCCGCCTTCATCAGGTCGCGGGTTTCTTCCCACGTCAGTTCGTCGATGAACACGGTGTCGGGCGGACGGGTCGGCGTCTTGCCGGCCGGGGCCGTCTCCATCGTCGGACGCAGCGCGCCTGCCGCCGCCGCGGCGCGCGGCGCGCCGCCGGGACGGGCGGCCGCGCCACGGCCACCGCCCGGCTGCGGCGCGGCAGGTACCGGCGGCTCGGCGCCGCTGGTCATCCGCTTCACCTGCGCCAGCGCGAGATCGATCTTGATTTGCAGCAGCTCCCGGCCCACCTGTGGCGACGCCTTCGCCTGATTGACGCCGCTCACGCCGTTGTTCTCGTAGTCGTTGCCGACCAGCCGGTCGGTGCGGATGTGCTGCGGCGCCACGAACAGCAGCTCGGAAGTGTCGAGGATGTTGGCGTGGTTGCCAACCTGCGCTGGCGGCACGCCGAGGAACTTCGCCGCCCAGACTTCCTGGTCCGCGTGTGCCTTCGTGTAGTAGTCGTCCACCCACATCGCCCGGGCGCTGCCGGCCCACAGCGCGTTCAGTTTCTCGGCGGCCGTGCGCATGCCAGTGCGGTTGCCGCCCGACTCGCCGAGGAAGAGCACGGTCGTGAAGCCGCCGGCCTTCAGGCTTCGGCCGGCGTTCACGAGCAGCTCGACGAAGCGATCCTCGGGCAGCGTGATGGTGCCGGGCTTGCCCATGTGGCCGGTGGGCGGGTCCCAACTCCCCTCGGGCACGTAGGTGACCACCGGCGCCACCAACGTCTTGCCGATGCCTCGCGCAATCCTGTCGGCCGTGTAGGTCATGACGAACTTGTGTTCGCCGTCCACCATGTGCGGCCCTTTCTGTTCTGTGCCGGCGGTGCCGATGATCACCGTCGTCCAGCCGCCTTTCACGAGGTCGCGCGCTTCGGCCCAGGTGAGCTCCTCGAGGAACACGGTGTCGGGGGGCGTGCCGCCGGGACCGGTTGCGGGCGCGGTGGCGGGTCGCTGGGCCAGGGCCGTCATCCCCAGCAGCAACGTGACGACGGGGACGCTCAACAACACTCGGAGATTCATGCGCAGGCTCCTCAAAAGGCGGTACAGGCTACACCGGCTGCCCCCATCGGCTGGTCACCGATCGTCAGTTGCCCGTCACGGTCGTTGGCGAAGTGTCCTGCCGCCGGGACGCCGCTGGCACTTTCAGCCCGAGTTGGCGACCGCCGGCCATGGCATACGAGTTGCTCATTCCAGAGCACAGCCGGACCGGCTGGCGGGGGGTGTCAGCATGGGGCCACTTCGAGAACTGCTCGCCGTCGATGAGCGCAAGACGCTCGAGTTCTTCTTCCTCGGACTCAAGGACGTGTCGGAAGCCGACGTCGACCGGCAGGAACTGCTCTACAACGCCAGCGTGCTCGCCCACTACGCGCAGGTGTCCACGCACTCCGACGCCGACTTCCCGACCCCGCCGGCGCTCGGCGCCGTCTTCGATCACTTCGTCGGCACGTCCGAGGCGCCGGTGGACGCCGGGATGCTCGAGACCGCCGGCTCGCACTGCCTGCTGATGGCCGGCTTCTTCGAAGACCAGATGAAGCAGCGCCACAACGTGCGCTGGTACGCGCGGCTGGGCGCCGGTTTCTACTTCCGCGCCGCCGCCATGGAGCCGGTGGCCAAGCGGGCGCTGTTCCTCGACGCGCTCGGCCGCCACTTCGAACCCTGGCGTGTGCGGCACGCCCGGCTCAGCCGCGAACTGCGCGCCACGCCGTTCCTGCTCAATCTGCCGGCGCCGTCACGAACGATGTAACTCAAACAGGGGGCAGCCGGCGCTGCAGCTCAACGCTCAAGGCCCGGCCACGGCTCGCCCCAACCGCCTCGATACGGGACGCGGCGGCACGTGCCCGCCGGCACTCGACGGCTGTCGCATTTGCGATGAGCCCCTGGAGATCGATCTCGTCCTGGAGGCGGCTGGGCGACACCGACAACACCTTCATGGCAATGAGGTGCCCGACGGTCGCAACTGGCACCGTGAACCCATGGTCGATCTCGAGGGGCTCGGCGGCGGCGCAGACCTCAGGCTCGATCCCGCTCGAGGCGAACAGCACATCGACGACGATGCCGGATTCGCCTTCTCCCGGGGCAAGCAGCCTCACCGTTGCCAGGCGCCCCAGCGCCTGCTGCTCGAGCACGAGCCGAACGGCAAACCCGCGCGACTTGAGTTCCGCCACCAGATGCTCGGCGGCGGCATCGTCTGCGACTGCCACCGCGATGTCGATGTCTCTCGTGAATCGCGGCTCGCCCCTCACCGACACCGCCAGCCCACCCACGAGCGCCCACGGCGGGCCGAGGGCATTCAGCACCTCCGCCGTCAGGCGCAGCACGTCGAGCAGTCGGGATGACGGCGACGAGCTCACGACTGGTCCTGGGGACCATCGCCAGCTTCGGCACCAGGCCGCTCCTGCAGCCATATGGTCAGGAGCCGATCGATGGCGGCCTCGCTCGCGGCCGGGTGCTCACGCCGGAGGGTCTGCCGCCGAATGGCCACACCGGTCGCCCAGAGGTCGGCGGCGAGCAGGAGACGGTCGGCGAGATCGCGGGTCCCGGCCATGTCCGTAGTGTAGCAACCCGGAAGCACCGCATCCCGGCAGGCGTATAGTGGCGGCCGGAGGTTCGACGCATGAAGCCCGTCACGGTTCCGCTCGCGCTCGCCGCCCTCACCTTCACTGCCACGCACGCGACCGCTCAGGTCGAGAACATGGGCCCGAAGGCCGCCACCTACATCACCGATGCCGACGTGAAGAAGGTCAACGCCCTGCCCGGCGTGGACCGCCAGATCGTGAGCGTGGACATCGGCAAGCTGAACACCGCCGTGGGCATCGTGCACCGCGGCACCACGCGCAAGCCGGCGACGCCGCCGCCCACCGGGGCCAACGCCTCGACGCCGGGCCCGAACACGCCCCCGCCGCCGGTGCCGTGCGGCGAGCAGATGGCCTCGCTGCCAGCGGTGGTGGCCGGTACCGGCATCGCGCACGACCATCAGACCGAGACCTACATCATCACCTCGGGCAGCGGCACCCTCATCACCGGCGGCAGGGTGTTGAACGGCCGGCAGAGCGCGCCGGGCAGCCCGGTCACGACCGTGCTCAACGGGCCCTCCTGCAGCGGCACCATCGGCGGCGCCGACGTCGTCAAGCGCGTCGTGAACGTCGGCGACATCATCATCATCCCGGCCGGTGTGCCGCACGGCTGGAGCGACATCCCCGACCACGTGGACTACCTCAGCGTGCGCCCGGACCCGGACCGCGTGCTCAAGCCCTACGTGCATCCGGTGCTGCAAAAGAAGTAGCGCGCTACCGCGGCGTCGCCGCCGGGATGCCGATCGTCACCACCGCCTCGCCGGCCCGCACGGGCGGACCGGCGAGCCCGTACATGATGTAGCCGTCCGCCGGCGAGACGATGCGCTCGATCTCCTGGCCGGCGTAATCGGTGATCGTGCCGATGAGATCGCCCTTCTTCACCGGGCGCCCGGTCGTCGCCACCGGCGTGAAGATGCCGGCGACGGTGGCCACCGCCTCCGCCGAATCGCCGAACCAGCGCGTGTCGGCGCGCGGCGGCGTCGGCAGGCCAGCGGTCAACTTCATCGTCTTCAGCACGTTCTCGAGGCCGGTCACGAGCGCGGCGATCGACGCCTCGTCCCGCTGGCCGTTCTGCCCGATCTCGGCGAGCACGGTCGGCTTGCCGTCGGCCACCGCCTGGCGGTTGAGCGAGCGGCCGTTGTCGATCTGCGCCTGGGTCTTCATCTCGTAGGTGACGACGTTGCGGAAGCCCAGGGCCAGCGCCATCGCACGGGCCTGCGCGTACTGCGCCTGGGCCAGCGGGCCGCCGTAGGGCCCGGCAAAGGGCTCCATCCACTCCGCGCCGTCGCCGCCGTGCAGCTCGATGTGCAGATCGCAGCGACGAATCACCTCGGTCGTGATGGTCCAGGCGATACGCTCGGCCTGCGTGCCATCGGCCTTGCCGGGGAACACCCGGTTGAGGTTCTTGCGGTCGAACGGATTGACGTAGGGCACCCGCTGCTCGAACGCCTCGACGTGCGCGAGGCGGACCAGCACCACCGTCCCGCGCAGCGTCGCCGGGTCGATGCGGGTGAGCAGCCGCTGCGCCGCCAGGATCGGCACGAACTCGAAGCCATGCACGCCAGCGGTCAGCGCCAGCACCGGCCCTGGGGTCGCCCCGTGGAAGACGCTGACGAGCACGCGCGTGGCGCCGTCACTGGCGCCGGCCGGCACCGGCAGGTCGAGGTCGGCGCGGTGGCCGGCAGCCACGGCGGTGCCGCCGATGACAAACGGCGGGCGGGGCTGGGCGCCCGCCAGGGCCGGCGTGACCGCCAGGGCGACGAGCAGGGCGGCGGCGCCGGGATGTCTGGTCAGCATGGGCACGACTCCGGATCGAGATTCTACCCAGCCCGGCGGTTTTGACGCCCCACGATGTGTGACGTAAGATCGCGGTCCCGTCATTACCCGTGTTCGTGCATGTGATCCGCCTGCTCGTCGCCGCCCCGCTCGTTGCGCTGCTTGGCGCCGCGATGGCGCTCGACGCGTGGCCCGACGGCGACGTCACAAGCCGCGATCGCGAACTGGTGGCGCGGCTGACCCGGGGCGGCGTGCAGCGCTTCGAAACCGACGGCGGGCACTGGAGCGCCGACGCGGTCGATTCCTGCGACCCCTCGTCCGCCACACTCGCCCAGGCCGCCGCCTCCGGAGCGGCCACCGCATCCGCGCCCGTCCGCGCGGTGCCTGCGCCGTCGCTCAGCACCATGCTGGACGTCCCCACCACGCGCCAGACGGCCCGGCGACTCGCCGCGGCGCCGGCGCGCGGTCGCGCGCCGCCCCTCCTCTAGCCGCGCTTCCGTCTTGTGTCGTCCCACGAGCCGCGTCACTCGCGGTGTGGGTCCCGGCGCCGTCCGGTCCGATGGCCGGCGGCTTCTTGTCAGGGAAGGCCTCGCGCAATGCATCACCAGCCGTCGATGTTCGGATACCCCAAGGAGGACGCCGTTGCCGGCGTCGTCGTCTTCCTCGTCGCCCTGCCGCTGTGCCTGGGCATTGCCGTGGCGTGCGGCGTGCCCCCGGTGTCGGGACTCGTCGCCGGAATCTGCGGCGGCCTCATCGTGCCGTGGATCAGCCGCTCGCCGCTGTCGGTCACCGGCCCGGCCGCCGGCCTGACCTCGATCGTGCTGGCCGAGGTCACGCATCTGGGCGGTATTCCGCCCTTCCTCACCGCGGTCATCATCGCCGGCGGCCTGCAGTTCCTGTTCGGGGTCATCCGCGCCGGCCGCTTCGCCGCGCTCGTGCCCTCGGCCGTCATCAAGGGGATGCTGGCCGCCATCGGCATCACGATCATCTGGAAGCAGTTGCCCGTGGCGTTTGGTGTCACCGGCGGCCTGACCGACATCCCGAGCCGGTTCCATCAGGGCGCCACCCTCATCGCGCTGGTGTCGCTCGCCGTGCTCTACGGCTGGAAGCACACGCCGCTGGCGAAGTTCAAGCTCATCTCTCCGGCGCTCATCGTGGTCGTGCTCGCCAGCGTGCTGGCGAAGGTGCTGGCCGGCGCCGGCCTGGCGCTCGAGCCGAGCCAGTACGTCGAGGTGCCGCTTGGCGGCATCGGCGCGCTGTGGGCGGCGATGCCGCGTCCCGACATGGCGGGCTTCGTGAATCCGGCGGTATGGATGGCCGGCGCCACGGTCGCCGTCGTCGCCAGCATCGAGACGCTGCTGTCGCTGCAGGCCGTGGACCGTCTCGATCCGCTGAAGCGCCACAGCCCGGCCGATCGTGAGCTGCTCGCGCAGGGCACGGCCAACGCCGTCTCGGGCTTCCTCGGCGGGTTGCCCGTCACGGCCGTGATCGTCCGCAGCGGTGCCAACGTCGCGGCCGGCGGCCGCGAACGCATGTCGGCGCTGCTGCACGGTGTGCTGCTGCTGGTGGCGGTCGTCTTCACCGGCGCGCTCCTCAACCAGATTCCGCTGGCGGCTCTTGCCGCGGTGCTGATCCAGGTGGGGCTCAACCTCTGCAAGCCGGCGCTCTTCACCTCGCAGGTGAGGCTCGGCGTCACGCAGTTGCTGCCCTTCGCGATCACGATCGGCGCCGTGCTGGCGCTCGACCTGCTGAAGGGCGTCATCGTCGGCATCGTCATGGGTATCGTCTTCGTGCTCGCCGAGAACGCGCGGCGGGCGGTGGTGGCCGAGAAGGACGTGCGCGGTGTGTGGCGCATGCGCTTCCGCCGCGACGGCACCTTCGTGTCGAAGCCCGGCATCATGGCCGTGCTCGATCAGGTGAAGGACGGCGAAGAGGTGGTCATCGACGGCACCGGCGAGTACATCGATCACGACGTCAAGGAAGTGCTCGCCACCTTCGCCGCCGACGCCGCCCACCGCCACATCAAGGTGACGCTGGTCGGCATCGACATGACCCTCGCGGCGGCCGGCGGAGGCCACTGACGTTGACGGCCCACGGCGCCGCGGCGTCCGACGACCCGATCGATCGCGCCCTCGCCAGCGCGCACGGCGTGCTGCCCGATCAGGGGCCGATCGGGGTCTTCGTCCATCACAACACGCTGCACGCCTTCCAGCACCTGTCGTTTCATGACGGCGTGCAGGCCGGCGCGGCGCTGCTCGGCGCGCGCCCTTATCTCAGCCTCGCCGAGTTCCGCGCAGGCCCTCGGCAGCGGACGCATCGCCGACGCCGATGTGACGCTCGAAATCGCCCGCGCGCTCGGCGCTCGCGGTGACGCGCCGGTGCTGGCGGCCCTCACGCGCGCCGGGTTGTGGCACACGCTGCTGACCGCCGATTGCGACACCGCGGCCGACGACGCGCACGGGCTGGCGTTTGCGGTCGAAGCCGGCACGGCCGCCGAAAGCCGCGACCTGCCGCGCTGGCAGGCGGCGGTGGCGCGGGTGGCCCGCGGGCCGCGGCCGGCTGGCGCCCCGCCCCCGGCACCACGACGCCACCGCGACGTGCTGGTGGCGGCCGGGGCCGACGACACCGACGTGCCGGTGCACGCCGAACTCGTGCGCCTTGGCTCCGGCTTTCTCGACCACGGTCAGGCCGCCGTGGCGCTGCCGGCGCGTGAGCGCGGCTTCCTGCCGGCGGTCGCCGCGCTCTATGCGGCCGGCGCCGCGCCGCCACGCGCCTGCCGGGGCGTCGAGATCGACATGCGACGTGTGGCCGCAGAAGCGCTGCCGGCCCGCCAGGTGATCACCCGGGCACTCGCCGCGCTCGGCGTCACGGGCGATGCCGTCGAACCGTGGCTGGGCGCGACCGCGCGCGCGCTGGCCGGCTGGGCCGGCATGTTCGCGCGCCTCGAGCGTCAGCCCGGTGACCATCCGGGCGGGCCGCCGACCTCGCTCGAAGACTTCCTGGCCGTGCGCCTGCTGCTCGAACAGCACGCCGTGACGCGCGCGGCGGCGGCGGCCGGGCTGCCCCACGACTGGAAGGCGCTGACATCGCGCATGCCCGTCGAGTCGCCGGTCGCCGTGGCGCTGGCCGCCTCGCTGCTCTGGCACATCTCGAAGGCGGCCGGGCTGACGAGCGAAGCTGTCGCCACCCTCGACGACGCCTCGCTGGCGGCCCTGTGGGAGGAATGCCGCGCCTGCGACGACCTGACGCGCCGGCGGCTGTTCCAGGAAGCCTACGAGCGTACCTATCGGCGTGCGGTGCTCGATGCGCTGGCCGCCCGGCGCCGGATGCCGCCGGCCGTCCCCGACGCCCGTCCGCGCGCGCAGATGGTCTTCTGCATCGACGAGCGCGAGGAATCCATCCGCCGCGCGGTCGAGGAACAGCATCCGGGCTTCGTGACCTACGGCGCGGCCGGGTTCTTCGGCGTCGCCATCGACTACCAGGGCCTCTACGATCGCGAGCCCGCCGCCTACTGCCCGGTGGTGGTGACGCCGGGACACGAGGTGTACGAGCAGCCGATCTACACCGCCCTCAGCTGGCACGCGCTGCGCAAGAGCCTGCGCGACGGCTGGCTCACCTGGATGCGCACATCGGGCGCGGCCTCGCGCACGCTCACCGGCGGCGCCGGGCTGTCGTTCCTGCTCGGACCGGTGGCCGCGGTGCGCACGGTGGCGCGCATCGTCGCCCCGCGCGCCTCGCTGCGTTTCAGCGATCGGATCAAGGCCACACTGGCGCCGCGACCGGCCACGAGGCTCTCGACCGTGCGCCTCGGCGCGCTGGCGGCGCCGGCTGACGGCGGCAAGCCGGTCGGCTTCTCGCTGCAGGAGGCGGTGGACCGCGTCACGGCGACGCTCACCAACATCGGCCTGACGTCGGCCTTCGCGCCGATTGTGATCTTCCTCGGGCACGGCTCGACCAGCCTCAACAACCCGCACGAGTCGGCCCACGACTGCGGCGCCTGCGGCGGCCGCCGCGGCGGCGCCAACGCGCGGCTGTTCGCCGACATGGCCAACCGTCCGGACGTGCGCGACGGGGTCCGTCAGCGCGGCATCGACATCCCGGCCGACACCTGGTTCATCGGCGCGCTGCACGACACCGCCGACGACAGCGTGCGCTACTACGATCTCGACGCGCTGCCGGGGTCGCTGGTGGCGCCGTTCGAGGAGGCCTTCACCGCGCTCGAACGCGCCCGCCGCGAGAACGCCCTCGAGCGGTGCCGGCGCTTCGACGACGCGCCGCTCACGCTCGATCCCGAGGCCGCGCTCGAGCACGTCGAAGGGCGCTCGTCGCACCTGGCGCAGCCGCGCCCCGAATACGGCCATTGCACCAACGCGATCTGCATCGTCGGCCGGCGCGCGCTCACCCGCGGCCTGCACTTCGATCGGCGCGCGTTCCTCGTGAGCTACGACCCGACCAACGACCCGACCTACGGCGTGGTCGAACGCATTCTCGCCGCCGTCGGCCCGGTGGGCGCCGGCATCAGCCTCGAGTACTACTTCTCATCGGTCGACAACGAGGTCTTCGGCTGCGGCACCAAGCTGCCCCATAACGTCACCGGCCTGATGGGCGTGATGAACGGGCATCAGGGCGATCTGCGCACCGGTCTGCCGCTGCAGATGGTCGAACTGCACGAGCCGATGCGCCTGCTGCTCATCGTCGACGCCACGCCCGAGGCGCTGCTCGCGGTGGCGGGCCGGCAGGCCGAAGTCGCCGAGCTGGTCGTGAACCGGTGGGTGCAGCTGGTGTCGATGCATCCCGACACCGGCGCGCTCATGGTCTTCGAAGACGGCGGCTTCGTGCCCTACGTGGCCGAGCCGACGCTGCTCCCGGTGGTCGAGCAGTCGCGCGAGTGGCATCAACGCACGCGCGCGTTCGTGGGCCCGGCGCTGGTGCGACGCGCGCTGCCCGCCTCGGTGGTCGGCGGCGGCCACCACGGCGCCCCCGGAGAGCTGGCGACGGTATGACAGTGGTGCCGCTCTGCCTCGGCCTGGCGCTGCTGGCGCCGATCGCGTCGGCGCTGGTGGTGGGCCTGCGGGTGGTGCTCGGCGATGGACGGCCGAGCGAACGGCTGGTGGCGCGTGTCATCGGCGCCGGCCTCGGACTGTCGGTGGTGGGCGGCCTGGCGCTGGTGGCCGCCGCGCTCGGGTTGACCGGTGATCCGGTGCGCGGCGATCTGGAGTTCGGCGACTGGCTGCGAATCGGCGACTTCGTCATCCCGGCCGTCATCCGGATCGACCGCATCTCGCTCACGATCTCGCTCTTCTCGTCGCTGCTGACGGCGCTCATCGCCCGCTTCTCGCGCACCTACCTGCACAAGGAACCGGGGTTCGTCCGCTTCTTCACCCTGCTCGGCGTGTTCGCCACCGGCACCCAGCTGGTGGCGCTGGCCGGCGCGCTCGAGCTGTTCTTCGCCGGCTGGGAGCTGATCGGCATCTCGTCGGCGTTTTTCATCGGCTTCTTCCACGAGCGCGACGAGCCGGTGCGCTCGTCGATCCGGGCGTTTGCGACCTACCGTCTGTCGGATGCGGGCCTGCTCATCGCCACCGTCGCCACCTTCGAGCTGCTCGGCTCGGCCCGCTTCTCGGCGCTGAACGGCGCTGGCAACCTGCCGGCCGGCGAAGCCACCACGCTGGCGCTGCTGTTCCTGCTGTCGGCGATGGGCAAGTCGGCGCAGCTGCCCTTCTCGGGCTGGTTGCCGCGCGCGATGGAGGGGCCGACGCCCTCGAGCGCGCTCTTCTACGGCGCGGTGTCGATTCACGCCGGCCTGTTCCTGCTGCTGCGGGTCTGGCCGGTCTTCGAGGTGTCGCCGGTGGCGCGCGTCATCGGCGTGGTCGTCGGCCTGGCGACGGCGTTCTATGCGGCGGCGGTCGTGCGCGTCCACACCGACGCCAAAGGCGCCCTCGCCCACGCCACGCTGGCCCAGGTCGGCCTCATCCTGGCGGAGATCTGTCTCGGCTGGACGACGCTGGCGCTGGTGCATCTGGTGTGCCACGCCTTCCTGCGCCTCGGGCAGTACCTGAAGGCGCCGAACATGATTCACGACTCGCATCGCGAGGGCCACGCGCACCCGCATCCGGGCTGGCTCGATCGCTGGTCGCCGCGCCTGGCGGCGCGCCTTTATGCGGCGTCGCTGCATCGCCTGCGGCTCGACGATCTCATCGACACCATCTTCGCGCCGGTGCTGGCGCTGGCCCATGCGCTCGACCGCGCCGACCGCTGGCTGCGCCGGACGCTGTCACTCGAGGAGCGCCAGTCGTGACGCCGCTGGTGGCCTCGGCGCCGTGGGAGACGCTGGTGGTGTGCCTGCTGCTCTTCGCCGCGCCCACCGTGGCCGTGCTCCACCGGCCCGCATGGTGGCTGCTGGCCGGGATGGCGGCGAGCATCACGGCGTCGCTCTTCGCCTCCGACGGCGCCACGGCGTACTTCATCGTTGCCGGCGGCGCGCTGCTGCACGCCGCGCATGCCTGGCGCTGGAGCCGCACCGGCGCAGTCACCCTGATGGTGGCGGCGCTGGTCACCGCCGCAGCGGCGGTGGCCATTCAGGGCGGCTCGCTCACGACCGCCTTCCTGCTCTCGGCCGGTGCCATCGCGCTGCGCACCGGCATTCTGCCGCTGCACGGCGGCGTCGCCAGCCTGTGCGACCGCGCGCCGGTCGTCCACACGCAGCAGATGTCGTCCACCATCGCGCTGGTGTTCCTGCACCTGCGCTATGTGGACCACGACGTGGCCGTCACCGCGTTTGCGCCGTGGCTGGTCACCTACGGCGCGACCGCCTGCGTGCTGGCGGCCCTGATGACGGTCGTGCAGCGTGACCTGCGCGGCTTCTACCGGGGCACCACCGCCATGCACGGCGGCATGCTGATGGCGGCGCTCGGGGCCGCGGCGATCGGCAACTTCGCGGCGGCGCTGCTAGTGGCGGTCACCGTCGGCCTGGCGCTGGGCGGCCTCGGCATGATGATCACGTCGCTCGAAGAGCGCGTCGGCCCGGTGGACTATCAGGGGCCCGGCGGACGCGCCGGCGCGTTCCCGGTGCTGGCCGCCTGCTTCATCTTTTTCGGCGGCGCCGGCGTCGGGTTGCCGGGCACGGCCGGCTTCGTCGCCGACGATCTGCTGCTGCACACGCTGTGGAGCCAGAGCCCGAGCGCCACCGTGGCCGTCATCCTCGCCAGCGCGATCCTGGCGGTGGCGACGCTCATCGCCTACTCACGCACGTTCCTCGGCCGAACGACGGTGTCGCGGGCGCCCGATCTCGCGATCCGCGAACGCGCGGTCGCGGTGCTGCTGCTCACGCTGCTGGTCGTGCTCGGCGTGGCGCCCGACCTGCTGCTCGGACCGGCCGATGTGTTCCTGAGCGCCACCGTCCCCGGCGGGCTCTGAGCGATCGTCCGGCCAATCGATCGAGTTGTCTCGTGATGTCACGCCACGCGTGGCAATTTGTCGCAGTCGCTTGGATGCCGTGGACGGGCTGCGTTACAGTCTTACCGCCCATGCCCTGTACGCATTACGTCTATGCCCTGATTCCCGCACGCCGGTGGATCGCCGCTCTCGTCGTCACCCTGTCACTGCCCGGATCGCTCGTCGCGCAGACATCCACGCCCACGCCGCCCACGGTCACGGCCGGCAAGCTGGCCGACGGGCAGGCCCCACCCACCATCGACGGCAAGGTGGACGACGCCGTCTGGCAGGCCGTCGCGCCGCATACGACATTCACGCAGCAGGACCCGCGACTCGGGGAGCCAGCGACCGAGCGCACGGAAGTCCGGCTGCTGTTCAGCAAGACGCACGTCTACGCCAGCTTCGTCTGCTTCGACCAGGACCCGTCGAAGATCATCATGTCGCAGGCCCGGCGCGACGCCTCGCTGGCCGAGACCGATTCGGTGATCGCCATCTTCGACACCTTCAACGACAGCCAGAACGCGTTCGTGTTCGGCACCAACCCGCTCGGGATCGAATACGACGGCCAGGTGGCGCGTGAAGGGCAGGCCGGCGGCATCACCTTCGGCGGCGGCGCCGCCGGCACGCAGCGCGGCGGCATCAGCGCCTTCAACCCCAACTGGGATGGCGACTGGGTCGTGCGTGCCTCGGTCACCGAACGCGGCTGGGAAGCCGAGATGGCCATCCCGCTCAAGACCCTGCGCTACGCCACCGGCGACAACCAGACGTGGGGCTTCAACGTGCTCCGCAACATCCGCCACAAGAACGAGCAGGTCTACCTGGCGGAGATTCCGCGCGGCTTCGACATCTACCGCATCTCGCTCGCCGCGAAGGTGCCGGGCCTGTCGCTGCCCAACCGCCGCGACATCAAGATCCTCCCCTACGTGCTCGGCTCGTCGAACAAGGACTTC
Organism: uncultured Acidobacteriota bacterium; assembly: GCA_963779175.1. GTDB lineage: Bacteria > Acidobacteriota > Vicinamibacteria > Vicinamibacterales > UBA2999 > CADEFD01. The sequence continues at coordinate 359,317 of CAVZXA010000007.1, read as the reverse complement.
ACGCGGACGACCGACCAGGTCGACACCACGGGCAACATCGGCGTCGACCTCAAGTGGGGCGTGCGTCCGAACCTTACCCTCGACATCACGGCCAACACCGACTTCGCGCAGGTGGAAGCCGACGAAGAGCAGGTGAACCTGACCCGCTTCGACCTGTTCTTCCCGGAAAAACGGCCGTTCTTCCTCGAGAACGCCACCACCTTCCAGTTCGGCCAGCCACAGGCGGTCGACCTCTTCTTCTCGCGGCGCATCGGTCTGTCTGGCGCGGCCGGCACGCTGCTGCCGATCGACATCCTGGCCGGCACCCGCCTCTCCGGCAAGGTGGCCGGCTCGTGGAACGTGGGCCTGCTCAACATCCAGACCAACGACGCCACCGACCAGAGCGGCCGCCTGCTCTCGCTCGACACCAACTTCACCGCTCTGCGCGCGCAGCGTGAGATCGGCCGCTCGAGCTACGGCGGGATCTTCGTCGGCAAGTACGTGACCAGCGACCCCAAGGGCACCACCTTCAACAAGTGGAACCGCGCCTACGGCGTCGATGCCAACTGGCAGGTCTCCGAGGGCCAGCGGATCTCGACCTACCTGGCGCGCACCGACACGCCGGAAACGACCGAAAACGCCGCCGGACCGCGTGGCAGCGACTGGTCGGCCCGCGGCTTCTACGACTTCCGCAACCGGCTGTGGCAGGTCGGTGGCGGCGTGACCCGCGTCGGTCAGAACTTCAATCCGGAAGTGGGTTTCCTGCCGCGGCGCAACTTCATCCGCCCGGAGATGCGCATCTTCTTCCAGCCGCAGCCGACGCGGCCAAAGTGGATCCGCCGCGTGGCGCCGCACATCTCGGCCAATGCGTTCTACGACGCCGATGAAGTGCGACCGGGCGCCGGGCGCCAGCTGCAGACCGCGTTCTGGCACGTCCATCCGTTCGAGATCCAGCCGATGCAGGGCGGCCGCTTCGGCTGGTTCTTCGATGTGAACAAGGACAACCCGGTGGCGCCGTTCCAGGTCTACAACCGCGACGGCAAGCGGGTGGTGATTCCGGTGGGCCAGTACACCTGGACGCAGCATTCGTTCGAGTACTTCCACAACCCCAGCTCGGCCATCACCGCCACGGCCCGCGTCCGCATCGGCGAGTACTACGACGGCGACTTCAACGCCATCGAGCTGACCAGCGACTACCGCTTCACGGCGCGCGTGACGGCGAGCATCGGCTGGACGCGTCAGGACATCTCGCTGCCAGGGCCAGGGCGGTCGTTCGTGACCAACCTGGTGCCGATCAAGACGACGATTGCGTTCACCAATCTGGCCAGCCTGTCGTTGCTGGCGCAGTACAACGGCCAGACCGGGCAATATTCAGCCAACGCCCGCCTGGCACTGCTCAACCGCTCGGGCACCGGCCTGTTCGTCGTCTACAACGACCGCCGCGACGTGCTCGACTCGACCTCCTACGACACCGTGGGCCGGTCGCTGGTCGTCAAGTTCACGCGCCTGTTCGACTTCTAGAGCCGGGGCTCGGGGCTTCGAAAGGCGGGGCTCGTAATCGCGGGCGCCGTGGCGTGAGCGCCGCGGCGCCCGTTCTCGTGTACGCTCTGGCGACAGCGGAGGAGCGCATGGAGATTCACGACGCCGTGGCCGACGACGTGCCCGGCATCCTGGCGATCTACAACGACGTGATGGCGACCTCGACCGCCATCTACCGCGACGAGCCGGCCACCCTCGACGCGCATCTCGCGTGGTGGCGCCAGCGCCTGGCGCTCGGCTATCCGGTGCTGGTCGCCCGCGACGAGCGCGGCATCGCCGGCTTCGCCTCGTTCGGCGACTTCCGCCAGTGGCCCGGCTACCGGTTCACGGTCGAACACTCGGTGCACGTGCGCGCCGACTGCCGCGGCCGGGGTGTGGGCGGCGCCCTCATGACGCCGCTGCTGGCGCGGGCGACCGCGCTCGGCAAACACGTCATGATCGCCGGCGTGGACGCCGAAAACGTGGCTTCTCGGCGCTTCCACGAGCGGCTCGGCTTCGAGCCGGTCGCCCACTTCCGCGAAGTCGGCTTCAAGTTCGGCCGCTGGCTCGATCTGATGTTCCTGCAGCGCTTCCTGTCGTAAAGGGCGGTCGGCCGGCGCCGCCGCATGACAGAATGCCGCCACTGCGCCTCAGGCGCGGCGGCGGACGCTTCGGCAGGGCGTGCCGCGACACACGACAAGGCGGTGACCCGTGGGACTGATTATTTCGCTGCTCGTCGGGGCGGTGGTGGGCTGGCTCGCCAGCCTGGTCATGAAGACGAACGCGCAGATGGGCGCGCTCATGAACATCGTCGTCGGCATCCTCGGCGCCTGGCTGGGCGGCGTGCTGGCCGGCATGCTGGGATTTGCTGCCACCACGACGGCGGCCTCGCTCATCGTCAGCATCATCGGCGCCTGCCTGCTCATCGCCCTGCTGAAGGCGGTCAAGGTCTTGAAGTAGGCGCCGCGGGAACCCGGCATACGAAGCTCGACGCCTCGTCGATGCTGCCCGCGCCGCTGTAGGCGGCCACTGCCGGGTGCGGGCACAGCGGCCGGCTGCGCACCGTCACGCCCTTCTCCACCCGCGAGGCGATGACCTGGCGCGGCGCCTCGCCCTGCTCCACCCAGCGCTCGAGCACGCTCAGCATGTCGAACTGGTCCACGCCAGGGCCGCCCGAGCAGTGGTGCATGCCGGGCACGAAGTAGGTGCGCGTGAACGCGTCGGCCGCCGCCTGCCCGCCGACGATGCGGGTCATGCGCTCGATGTAGTCGAGCGTGCCGAGCGCGCTGATGCCAGGGTCGGCCCAGCCGTGGTAGACGAGCAGCTTGCCGCCGGCCTTCCTGAACGGCCGCAGGTCGGCGTCGGTCGGGCTGAGGATCTCGGCCATGGTCTTGAGACGCGGCAGATCCTGCGGATAGCGGAACGTCCGCCACGAGAACCCCGGCGCGTCGTCCTCGAGCGCCAGGAAGCGGAAGTTCGAGTCGGCCAGCGCGTAGCCGTTGGGGGCGCGGCCGCCGAAGCCCAGCGTGCCATCCGGCTGCGCCGCCGGCGCCTCGTTGCCGGTGATCCAGCCACGCCAGCCGCTGGCCCCGCCTTCGTGACCCTTCGGGAACGGCGGCGCGTAGTACTGTCCGGTCGCGTCCTTGAGGCCGGCATAGATCGTCTGCACCGTGGTGACTTGCGCGCGCGTGAGGCACGACGCCTCGTCGCCACCGGTACACACGAGGCTCTCGGGCGTGAAGTCGCACGGCCGCGGATCCGAGATGAGCCCGTCGACGAGGCCGTCCTTGCCGTCGCAGGCGGCCAGCGTGGCCTTCGACAGCAGTTCGATTTTTTCGACCGGCACGTAGTTTTCCGGCTTCGCGAGGAGCTGCTGGAAGAACACGGCGCGGCCCACCTGCATCGGCGTGCCGGTGGCGGGGTCGCCGGCGATGATGCCGTCGAAGTCGGCCGGGTAGCGCTGCACTTCCATCATCGCCTGGCGTCCGCCGTTCGAGCAGCCGTTGAAGTAGGCGTGCGCGGGCAGGCGGCCGTAGAACGACGCGGTGAGGGCCTTGGCCGCCACCGCCGTCACGTGCGTGCCGCGATGGCCGTAGTCGATCTCCTTGGCGCGGTTGGCGCCCCAGGTGGCGTCGCTGCTGACATGACCGGTGTCGGTGGACGCCGATGCGTAGCCGCGTTCGAGGCCGCTGGCGAGCGAGCCGATCGCCCCACCCAGTCCGCCGACGCCCTGAAAGTAGTATTTGCCGTTCCACGACGACGGCAGGGCCAGGCGGAAGTTGACGGTGTTGCCCGGCGACGCCACATGGCCATCGACCTTGCAATGCGCCGGCTGGCCGCCGGCGGCGTCGACCTGCGCCGCCGCGGTGATGGTGGTGCCGGCAGGGGCGCCGCGCTGCAGCGCCGCGACCTCGCAGGAGGCGCGCGCGGCCGGCGCCCCCGACTGCGCGTGCGTGAGAACCAGGGCGCCGAGCGCGCCCGCAAGTGTCAGACCGGCGCGACGCATGCGATCCTCCCGGATTCGATCAGGCCGACAAGGTCGGCGATGGCTCGCGGAACTCGCCTTCCCACTTGGCCACCACCACCGACGCCAGGCAGTTGCCGATGACGTTGGTCATCGTGCGACCCATGTCCATGATGGCGTCGACGCCGAGAATGAGCGTGACGCCCTCGAGCGGCAGGTTGTAGCTGGCCAGCGTGGCGGCCAGGATGACCAGCGACGCGCGCGGCACGCCGGCCACACCCTTGCTCGTGAGCATCAGCGTGAGCAGCATCGTGATCTGCTGACCCACCGTCAGCTCCACGCCGGCGGCCTGGGCGACGAACACGGCCGCCAGCGACAGGTAGAGCGTGCTGCCGTCGAGGTTGAAGCTGTAGCCGAGCGGCAGGATGAACGAGACGATGCGGCGCGGCACGCCGAACGCCTCCACGCACTCCATCGCGCGCGGCAGCGCCGCTTCCGACGAGGTGGTCGAGAAGGCGATGAGCGCCGGTTCCTTGATGGCCTTGAGGAAGCCCATGACCGGAATGCGGAACATCAGCATCACCGGCAACAGCACGAACCCGAAGAAGACGAAGAGCGCCACGTAGAGCGTGAGCACCAGGTAGCCGAGGTTCCACAGCACGCCGAGGCCGCTCGACCCGATGGTGTAGGCCATCGCCGCGCCGACGCCGAACGGGGCGTAGAGCATCACGATGTTGGTGACCTTGAACATCGCCTCGGTCAGCGATTCGCACCACGCGAGCATCGGCTTGCCCTTCTCGCCCACCATGCCGAGGCCGATGGCGAAGACCATGCTGAAGACCACGATCTGCAGCACGTCGCCGGTGGCCATGGCCTCGATGATCGAGGTCGGCACCATGTGCAGGAAGATCTGGTCCCAGGTCTGCGCGGTCGCGCTGATCGGCGGTGCGCCGGTGGCCGCCGGCAGCGCCAGGCCGACGCCGGGCTTCATGATGTTGACCGAGAACAGCCCGATGAGGAGCGCCAGCGTGGTCACGACCTCGAAGTAGATCATCGCCCGCAGGCCCATGCGGCCCACGTCCTTGAAGTGCCCGGCGCCGGCGATGCCGGCCACCAGCGTGCCGAACAGCAGCGGCGCGATGATCATCCGGATCATCCGGATGAAGATCTGGCTGAACGGCCGGATGATGTCGGCCCACCGCGGGTCGGTGATGCTGATGACGTAGCCCACGATCAGCCCGACCACCAGGCCGATCATGATCTGGGCGGTGGGCGACAGGCGGGGTTTGGAGGCGGACGGCGCGGAAGACGACACGCCGGGATTGTATTACGGGGACGGCTGGTTTCGATGCCGCGGCGCCGATCCAGCTGCGGCGGGCCGATCCGCCCCGCCGTTCCTGCTATCGTGTGCGCACCGTGTCCAGTCCGCCGTCTCCGCCGTCGCCCGACCCGCCGGATCTGCTGCGCGCCATCCTGACCAGCCGCGTCTACGACGTGGCCCACGAAACCCCGCTCGACCCGGCGCCGCGCCTGTCGGCCCGGCTGGGGCGGGCGGTGCTCTTCAAGCGCGAGGACATGCAGCCCGTATTCAGCTTCAAGCTGCGCGGGGCCTACAACCGGATGGCGTACCTCGACGAGGGCGAACGCCGTCGCGGCGTCATCACGGCCAGCGCCGGCAATCACGCGCAGGGCGTGGCCTACTCCGCCCGGCATCTGGGCATCTCGGCCCTTATCGTGATGCCCGAGACGACGCCCGCCATCAAGGTGCGCGCGGTGCGCGACCTGGGCGCCGAGGTGGTGCTGCACGGCGACAGCTACGCTGACGCGCAGACCCGCTGCGATGCGCTCGCCGCGTCGACCGGCCGGGTCTTCATCCACCCGTTCGACGACCCGCTGGTCATCGCCGGCCAGGGCACGGTGGCCGTCGAGGTGCTGCGCCATCACCTGGGCCGCCGCGCCGGGGCCATCTTCGTGCCGGTGGGCGGCGGCGGACTCATCGCCGGCATTGCGGCCTACGTGAAAGCCATCCGCCCCGACATCGCCGTCATCGGCGTGGAACCGGTGGACGCCGACGCGATGGCGCGCTCGCTCGCCGAGGGCCGCCGCGTCACGCTCGATCACGTGGGGATCTTCGCCGACGGCGTCGCCGTGCGCACCGTGGGCCGTCACACCTTCGAGGTGGCGCGCGTCGCCGTCGACGAGGTGGTGCGCGTGACCAATGACGAGATCTGCGCCGCCATCAAGGACGTGTTCGACGACACGCGCTCGATTCTCGAGCCGTCGGGCGCGCTGGCCGTGGCGGGGGTGACCCGCTGGGCAGCGACACACCCGGCCGATGATGCCCCGCTCGTCGCCATCCTGAGCGGCGCCAACATGAACTTCGACCGCCTGCGTTTCGTGGCCGAACGCGCCGACGTGGGCGAGGCGCGTGAAGCGGTGCTGGCGGTGACCATTCCCGAGCAGCCCGGCGCCTTCCGCGAGTTCTGCACGCGCATCGGCCGGCGGGTGGTGACCGAGTTCAACTACCGGCTGAGCGGGCGCGGCGACGCCCACATCTTCGTCGGCGTGGCGGTGGAATCGCGCGCCGACGGTGCGGCACTGCGCGACGCCCTGATGGCCGCCGGCTGCGAGACCCACGAGCTCACCGACAACGAGCTGGCCAAGCTGCACGTGCGCTACATGGTAGGCGGCAGAAGCGCCCACGTCGTCGACGAGCAGGTCTACCGCTTCGAGTTCCCCGAACGGCCCGGCGCGTTGATGCGCTTCCTCGATGCGGTGGGCGGGCGCTGGAACATCAGCATGTTCCACTACCGCAATCACGGCGCCGACCCGGGCCGCGTGCTCGCCGGTTTCGAGGTGCCGCCGGCAGACATGCCGGCCTTCGAGCGTTTTCTCGTGGACCTTGGCTACCCGGCGCAGCGGGAGACCGACAACCCGGCCTATCGGCTGTTCCTGGGCTGACGGCCCGCCGGCGCGCTACGCCTTCAAGCAGACGCGGAATCGGCACCGTGGCCACGCTGCGCTTCTTCGCCGCGGGCGCCAGGTCAGTCGGCGCGGTTGGTCGCCAACACCGCCAGCCCCTCGAACGTCTCGAGCCGCGCCAGGAAGTAGTTGATCTCGATGTTGGCGTAGCGGTCGTGTGCGTCGGTGACGTCGGTGCGCTTGCCGAAGAGCGCATCCGCTTCATCGAAGAACAGCAGCGCCTGCTCGGCCTCGGCGTCATCGAACACGCGGTCGATGTTCTTCTCGGTCTCGCCGATGTACTTGCTGACCACACGCGACAGATCGATCCGGTAGGCCTGAAGCCCGAGCCGGCTGGCGAGCGCTTCGGCGGCGAGAGTCTTCCCGGTGCCACGCGGTCCGCTGAAGAGCGCCAGCCTGCGGCCCGTCACCGGACGCGCGAGTCCTTCGAGCAGCGCCCGCGACGACCCGGGCAGACGCAGGTCTTCCCAGTGGACGCCGGAGCTGAGACGCTCGAGCCACGGACGGTCCTTCGCTGGTTCGTCGCGCGGTGTCGTCATCGCGTCCTCGCAAGACGGGTGACCAGATCCCAGTTGAAGCGCACGAAGCGCTGGAACTCGCTTTCGCGCAGCCGCTCCTGGTCGGCGTGCATGCCGTAGCCGGCCGACTGGTCTTCGAGATCCACGCCGGCGCCGATGCCGATGCACTGCACGCCGCGGGCGCGCAGCGGCCACATGTCGGTCGCGTAAGTGCTCATCGACGGCAGCGTCGGCACCTCGTAGATGGCAGACACGGCGGCCTCGGCCGTCGTGAAGAGCTCGCCGTCGAGCCGCGTCGGTGGAATGGTGGGACGCGTGGCGCCGCCGGCGGCAAACTGCACGTCCACCGCCGGGTCGTTGATGGCCTTGCGGATCTGGGCCAGCAGAGCGTCTGGATCTTCACTCGGCACCATCCGCACGTCGAGGCGTGCTTTCGCTTCGGACGGAATCACATTCGACCGGTAGCCGCCGGTGAAGATGTTGGGCGACACCGACGTGCGCGCCATCGAGGCGTGGCGCGGCTCGTGGGTCCACAGCCAGTCGGCAGCGGCGGCCGCCACCTTCGGGTCGGGCGACACGACCTCCCGGTACGCCTTCGCCTGTGCCGGCGACGACGCCACCGTCGCAAGTCGCCGGAAGTAGCGGCCGGTGGTCTCGTCGATCTTGACGTCCGGCTGCCAGGTGATGAACTTCCCGACCGCATTGCCCAGATGCGCGATTGGATTCGACGTCAGCGGCACCGACCCGTGCCCGGAAATGCCGGTGGCCGTGATCTCGACCCCGCGCGAGATCTTCTCGATCACCTGCACGGTGGCATACCGCACGGCGCCCTTCTCGCGAATCGTGTCGCCGCCTTCGGCAATGCAGTACTCGGCGTCGATCTCGGCGTAGTGCTCGGCCATCATGTGGCCGATGCCGAGGTTCGACTGCCCTTCTTCGCCAGACTCGGCCAGCAGGATTACATCGCGGTCGAGCGGGACGTTCAGCCGCTTCAGCAGCAGCATCGTCATCACCGCCGCCGCGAGATTGTCCTTGTCGTCGATGGCCCCGCGCCCGTAGACGAAGCCGCCGTCACGAGTGGCACTGAAAGGCGGGAAGGTCCACTTCGACGCGTCGACGGTCACGGTGTCGAGATGCCCGAGGATGAGCAGCGGCCGCTTCGTGCCGTTGCCCTTGAGTCGCGCGACGACGTTGGGCCGTTGCGGGTCGAGGGAGAAGACCTGCGCCGGGATGCCGGCGCCGTCGAAGAGCTGCTTCAGCCAGTCGGCTTCAGGCTTCTCGGCGGCGCTCGAGTCGAAGCGGATGAGCGACTGGTAGAGGCCGAGCGCTTCGCGGCTCGACGGCCGTCCAGTCGGGCTGTGCCGGACGGCCCTGTGCGCCAAGCGAGATTGCCGCGGACACGAGCGCGGCCGTCAGCCACTGCCGGGAAAACGCAAAACGACGCGACGCCATGCGGCGCAGTCTAGCAGCGTCCGGGTCGCGGCGCTCCCGCGAGGTCGCGCGTCAGGGGCGCACGACGAGGCGGGGCGGCGTGCAGCGTTCCGGCGCCACCGGCTTGGGCAGCACCAGCGGCGAGGGCGTGATCATCGGTGGCGGTGGCGAGCTGGTCGAACGCCACCTGCTGCAGCGCCTTGATCTCGTTGCGCGGCAGGCCCAGTTCGTAACCCGAACACTCGTTCTCGCCGAGCGAGCGGGGATCGCGTCCGGTGAGCCGGCCGAAGACGACCAGCGCCTCGAGGTAATAGCCGTGGGTGCTGGCGTGATAGTGGTCGTAGGTCCAGAGATTGACCCTGCCGGGCAGGATGCCGTCGTAGGGATTGGGATCGGCGACGCCGGTCTGCATGGCGCGCGTCCACGCCTCGCCCACCGGAATGACCGACTTCGACGTTGGGCGCCGCGGCCGCCTTGTCGTTGGCCAGGCGCACGTCGCGCGCCATCACCTCGATGGGTTGGCCGGCCCACGCGCCTTTCGGGCGGGTAGGTCTGATCGGCGCGCGACCACGTCGCCATCAGGTGAATCTCGACCTTGGGATTTCGGGCGCGCAGGAACTCCGCCATCTGGCGGCTGGTAGCCACCAGCTTGGCCGGGTCGCGCGGCCGGTCGAAATCGAGCGTGCTCTGGCCGTGCATCACCACGATGTCCCACGGCCGCCGGCCGATCACGCCGAGCTTGTTCTCGAGATGGAAGTCGAGGCCGCTGCCGCCGCGGGTCTCGAGATAGACGTCGTAGAGCAGACCGGCCTGATCGGCGAACGACTTGAAGAGCGCCGGCACCCCGCCGATGCCCTCGCTGTTCAGGTCGGTGACCGTGTCGGCGCGGTAGAACTTCACGGCCGATCCGGCGCCGAAGGTGAAGCTGTTGCCGACGAACAGGATGCTCGGGCCCGTCTGCGCCCGCAGCGCCACCGTCCCGAGAACGACGCTCACGACCGCGGCCGCCACCAGTCTCATGGGTGTCATCCCTCGCATGTGGCGAACACTCTACCCCAGGCGCAGGTGTCGGGGGCTCACAAGGCGGCGCGTGGGTTCAGCGAATCGCGGGGGACGTAGCACCTCGCGCGCAGCGGGCGTGCATCGAGCCGGCTCGATGCGCGATCCGTCCCGCATCAGCCATATTCTGCAAGCGCCGACGGCCCCTGATACTGCGTCACCAGGCCGTGCGTGTTGGTCTCGAGCATCGCGGACGAAGGTGCCATCGGCGCCCTCGTAGCGGGTGGTGGGAAGGCGCCACCGGCGCATAGCGCCACGCGCGTCTTCGTGCGGCCGAGCCGCGTCGTGACCGAGGGCGTAGCGCCGGCGCCACAGAACGGAGGTCACTGCGCTGCAGGATGCGTCGGATTGCCGTTCAGGCCCGCAGGATCTCAGTCTGCCGACTTCGCAGATCCGGAACGCGGTGCCGGACGACGTCCCACACCAGCTCGAAGTCCACGCCAAAGTACGCGTGAATCAGTCGATCACACATGCCGGCCATGGCGCGCCAGTCTACATCCGGGTGGCGTGTCCGCACATCGTCAGGCACCCGTTTCGCAGCCTCGCCGATGATCTCGAGACTCCGAACAAAGGCGCGACGTAGTGTCTCATCGGCGGAGAATGCCTGATAGGTGAGCCCGGCGCTCCTCGCGCTCAGATACTCCGCCTCGACGAGCATGTGCCGCAGGTAGTCACGCGGCTCGAAGGACATCCGCTGCTTCCGCGAGAATCCTCGGGCCTATGAAGGGTGACAACGCTTCCGTGGTCACCAGTTCAACACGACGCCCGAGATGAAGCTCCAGGAGATCGGTGAGTTCGAGGAACTTCGCGTAGGTCTTGGTGCCGGGGGCGAACTGCACCAGGACATCCACATCGCTGTCAGGGCGGGGTTGGCCGCGCCGCACGGAGCCGAATAGCGCGAGACGCGACACTCCCAAGCGACGGACGTCCACCTCACACGCGGCCAGCCGCCGGGCGGCGTCCTGCAGGTTCTGAACAGGGGGCGTCATGGTCAACAGCATAGCTGTATTCGCGAGCGCCGTCTGGAGCGCAGACCTCGGGCCGACCGGTTCCTCCAGCAGGGGGACAAGCGCCACCGCCGGTCACTCGGTCGGAATCGCCCCGACCCGCTTGGCCATGAAGATGTCGGGTTTGCCGTAGCCGTTGGCGTCGGGCAACACGCCGACCACCGCGTAGCCGAGCTTGCGGTAGAACTCGAACGGATGCGATTCGAGCATCCGCAGGCCGCTCACGGCCGCCAGCGGATCGGGATAGAGGTCCGCGCCGCCGAGCGTGGTGCGGCCGTTCTCGTCGTCGGTGCCGAGACACACGGTCATGCCGCCGCGCTCGCGCACCTGATGTTCGAGATCTTCCACCAGCGCCCGGCCGATGCCCTGGCCCTGGCACTCGCGATGCACGACCAGCGGGTGGATTTCCCATACCCAGCCGTCGTAGGTCGAGACGGCGCTGATCCAGCCCAGCACGCGGCCCTCGCCGTCGAGGCCCATGCGGCTGATCCGTCGTCCTCGAGCGACTCTACCACGGTCTCGAGCGCGTCTTCACGGGTCTGCCAGACCTCGGCGCCGGTGCCGGTGAAGCCGCCCACCAGCACGTCGGCCACGGCGATGAGTTGCGCCGGGTCGCCCGGCGTGAGATCCACGATGCGCACGCGATTCTCTCACTGTTGCGGGACAGGCCCCCGCACTTCCCTTGGGGCCAGTCCCCGGTCAGGTCCCCGGTCAGGCCATCCGCGCGCGGAGTTCGCGCGTCGATGGCCTGCGAGGAACTCTTCGGTGGTCAGGTACGGATGATCGGCGCGGATGAGGATCGCCAGGTCTTTGGTCATGCGGCCGGATTCGACCACGTCCACGCACACCTTCTCGAGCGTCTCGGCGAACGTCACCACGTCCGGCGTGCCGTCGAACTTGCCGCGGTAGTAGCAGGCCGCGCGTCCACGCGTAGATCGAGGCGATCGGGTTGGTGGAGGTCGGCTTGCCCTGCTGGTGCATGCGGTAGTGGCGCGTCACCGTGCCGTGCGCGGCCTCGGCTTCCACCGTCTTGCCGTCGGGCGACATCAGCACCGACGTCATCAGCCCGAGCGAGCCGTAGCCCTGCGCCACCGTGTCGCTCTGCACGTCGCCGTCGTAGTTCTTGCAGGCCCAGAGATAGCCGCCGCTCCACTTCATGTTGGCGGCCACCATGTCGTCGATCAGGCGGTGCTCGTAGGTCAGGCCGTCGGCCTCGAACTTCGCCTTGAACTCGGCGTCGAAGACGCGCTGGAAGGTGTTCTTGAAGGTGCCGTCGTAGACCTTCAGGATGGTGTTCTTGGTCGACAGATACACCGGGTAGTTGCGGCCCAGCGCGTAGGTGAAGCAGGCGCGGGCGAAGCCCTCGATCGAGGCGTCGAGGTTGAACATGCCGAGCGCCACGCCGCTGCCCTTGGTCTTGATCACCTCGCGGTTGATGGCCTCGCCGCCGCCGTCGGGCGTCCAGCTGAGCGTGATGGTGCCGGCGCCCGGGAAGTGGAAGTCCTGCGCGCGGTACTGATCGCCGAAGCCGTGACGGGCCACGACCACCGGCTTGTCCCAGTGCGGCACCAGGCGCGGCACGTTCCTGCAGACGATCGGCTCGCGGAAGATCGTGCCGTCGAGGATGTTGCGGATGGTGCCGTTGGGCGACTTCCACATCTGCTTGAGGCCGAACTCCTTCACCCGCGCCTCGTCCGGCGTGATGGTCGCGCACTTGACCGCCACGCCGTACTGCTTGGTGGCGTTGGCCGAGTCGATCGTGATCTGATCGTCGGTCTGGTCGCGCGCTTCGATGCCGAGGTCGAAGTACTTCAGGTCGATGTCGAGATACGGCAGGATCAGCGTCTCGCGGATCTTCTGCCAGATGATGCGGGTCATCTCGTCGCCGTCCATCTCGACGACCGGGTTCTTGACCTTGATCTTCTTCACGCGCAACTCCTTGGGAACACGAGGAAACGGGGAATTATAGCAGCCCGTGCCGACCTGAGCCGTTCCGAGCGCGGTCTGCGCCTCTTCTGGCAGCCCCCGACAACCTGGGGCTGCAGGAGAAGGCCATGATCCGACGTTCGTTGCCGCTCGTATTCGCCGCCAGCGTCCTGCTGTCCGGGCTGGCCTCGCCACCGCTGGCCGGTGCCCAACCCCTCGGCACGTTCCGTTGGCAGTTGCAGCCCTATTGCACGGTGCTCACGGTCTCCGTCGTGCAGCAGGGCGGCCACTACCTGCTCGATGGCACGGCAGACGAATGTGGCGCCGCCACGCGGGCCAGCGTCAGCGGGCTGGCGTTCCTCAACCCGAACGGCACGATCGGGTTCGGCCTGACGCTGGTGCGACCGAACGGCCGCGGGCTGCCCCTCAGCGCCACGATCTCGCTGGGCACGCTGGGGGGCCAGTGGGAAGGGCTCGGCGGCGCCGTCTCCGGCCCGTTCGTCTTCACGCCAGGAGCCAATACCGGCGGGCAGCCGCTCCCGTCGCTGAGCGGTGGGGTGCTCGATGTGGTGGCGGGACCGGGCCTCATCGGCGGCGGCGGCACGAGCCAGGTGCAGCTCGACCTCGACTTCGCCGTCGCCCAGCGCCGCGTGAGTGGCGCCTGTCCCGGCGGGCAGGCCATCGCCAGCGTGAGCCAGAACGGCACCGTGACCTGCCAGGCGTTGACGGGCTCGGGCGGCGGCGACATCACGGCGGTCATCGCCGGCAGCGGCCTGAGCGGTGGCGCCACCACCGGCGACGCCACGCTGGCCGTGACCTTCGGCGGCACGGGCGGCGCGGCCCTCGCGGCCCGCAGCGACCACACCCATGCTGGAACCGGCGCCAACACGACGGCTGTCGGCGTCAATGCGCTGCCCAACAACACGGCCGTGCAGAACACCGCGCTGGGCGCCCACACCCTGGCCGCCAACACGGGCGGCGGCAACAACACGGCCGTCGGCGCCCTGGCGTTGACCGCGAACGTGACGGGCAACAACAACACCGCCGTGGGGGCGCTGACCCTGAGGACGGCCACCGCGGGCGCCAACAACACGGCGGTCGGCACCTCGGCCATGGGCAGCACCACCACGGGCACCTCGAATGCCGCCGTGGGCGTGCTCGCGCTCTTCGGAAACACGACCGGTCATGAGAACGTGGCGATGGGCCAGGCCACCCTCGGCGCCAACACCACCGGCTCGCGCAACACCGCCGTGGGACACGCGGCACTCGGTGGCGCGACGACGGCTAACGGGAACGCTGCCATGGGCTGGCGGGCGCTGCTCGCCAATACGACGGGCGATGGAAACACGGCCATGGGCGAGTTCGCACTCCGCTCGAACACGACGGCCTCGTCGAACACGGCAATCGGCCGCTACGCGATGGAGCTGAACGTCACGGGCGAGAGCAATACGGCGGTCGGACGCGAGGCGCTGTCGTTCAACGACTCCGGCAGCGAGAACACCGCGATCGGCTACGGCGCGATGGTGGCGAGCGACACCGGGAGTTTCAACACGGCCGTCGGGCGCGGCGCGATGTTCAACACTCACGCCGGCAACAACAACACCGCCGTGGGCTGGATGGCCATGCAGCAGACGACCACGGGCTCGGCCAACACCGCCCTGGGACGCCACGCCCTCAATGTCAACACCACGGGTTCCAACAATGTGGCCATCGGCGTCGGAGCGCTCGACACCGCCACCATCGCCGGCTTCAACACGGCGGTCGGACCGGCCGCTCTCACCGAGGTGACGACGGGCACCGACAACATCGGCATCGGGTTCAACGCCGGCCTCGGCCTGACGACCGGCTCGGGCAACATCTACGTGGGCGGTCTTGCCAGCAGCGGCTCCGAGGCGAGCACGATCCGCATCGGGTCGGGCCAGACGGCGGCCTACATCTCGGGCATCAGCGGCGCCACGGCGTCGGGCGGCATCCCCGTGCTCGTCAACGGTGCAGGCCGCCTGGGCACCACCACGTCGTCGGCGCGCTTCAAGGACGCCATCACGCCGCTCGGCGATACGACCCGCGCGAAACTGCTGGCCCTCACGCCGGTGAGCTTCGTCTACAAACCCGAGTTCGACGACGGGTCGCAGCTCGTCCAGTACGGCCTGATTGCCGAAGACGTGGCCGAACGGTTCCCGGAGCTGCTCGTGCGCGATGCCGACGGGCAGCCCCAGACGGTGCGCTACCACCTGCTGCCGCCCCTGCTGCTGGCCGAAGTGCAGCGGCTCGAGCGCGACCGCGTCTCGCTCGACGCGCGGCTGAGCGCGCAGGACGCAGAGCTGGCGCGGCTGCGCGTCGCGGTGGAGGCGCTCTCGGCGACCCTGTCGGGCCGGCAGCAGTAGTCGTACACGACGACGGCGGCGCCCGCCGAGGCGGGGCCGCCGTGGATGGTTTCCGGCCGGGGCGGGCTACTGCTTCGAAGCCATCAGGGCCTTCTTCACCCAGCCTTCGCCCCCGGACGCCTGCACCTTGATGAAGGTGCCGTTCTCTTCGCCGAGGTAGACGACGTCTTCGCCGCGCTTGAGTGTCGCGACCACCGCCGCGGCGTCGGATGCCGTCCGCAGCACCTTCACGCCGTCGATCTTGGGGGCCATGACATCGCCTTCGTTCATCACGCCGCCGGCGGTGGCGCCACCGGAGCTGGCGACCTTGGCGCTGGACTGCGTCACCAGCACCTGCTCCACCCAGCCCTGCGCGCTGCCGCGCTGCACGCGCAGGAAGTCGCCCTGCCGCTCGCCCATGTACATCATGGTCTCGCCGGCGCGCATCGTCGCCAGCGCGACCGAGGTGGCGTTGGACGACGACAGCAGCTTGGTGCCATTCATCTTCACCTCAACCATTGCGCCCTTTTCGAAGTTGCCCCCCGCCTCGGGCTCGCCAGAGGTGATGCGCGCCAGCCGGTCGGCCGTCATCGGCCTGACATTGGGATTGGTCTTCAGCGACTGAATGACGTTGTTGAAGTTGTCGAGCAAGCTGGCCGCCACCATCTTGCCTTCCGATGTGCTGGTGTAGCCGCCAGCGCCAACGCCCAGGCCGATTCCGCCGATGGCGAAGTCGCGCTTGGTCGCCGCGCCCTCTGCCGCAGCGACCTGCACACCCGTACGGACCGACGCGACCGTGATGCTGGTCTGCGCTTCCTTCTTCTTGACGCCGCCGATGATGCCGCCGAGACGCCCGGGGAGCCGCGCTCCACCGCCCACACCGCCGGCGTTGTTGTCGGTGCCCTGGATGGCTGGCGTCAGCATGTAGTCGGCGGCCACCATCTGGCCCTTGCCGATGTTCTGGCCTTCCTGAACCTCGCCAGCTGCCGCGAGTTCACGTTCCTGCTTCATGTTCTGCATGCCGACGCCGCGTTCGACGACGACGAAGCAGTTCGATCGCTGCGCGAACGTGCGCAGCAGCGATGATGGCGAGCCAAGCTGATACGAACGCAGCCAGACCCACGACTGTTCGTGCGGCTCGTTGATGGCGATCGTGCCGAAGGGCATCGGGCAGGTCTCCACCGCGTCCTTCGCCTTCGAATCCGATTGCGCGACGGCGCTCCGAGGCGCCACCACGAACGTGATACCAGCCGCCAGCAGCGGCAGCATTCCGATCGACACTCGATTACGCCAAAAGGACATCTCGACTCCTTCCAAACTACGCGGCGCGGCTGCGGGAGGCACCGGCGCGGTCGTATTTTCGCACAACAGGTCTACGGAGAGTATCGGTCTGGGGCCGCCAGAGCCCACCGGAACCGGCGGTCGGCTCTCCTTACCTGACCTATGCGTAAAATTCCGGGAAACCAGGTCATGGCACCACGACGGTGACCGGCGGTGTCGGGGCGCTGGCCCCGCACGCGTTGACCGCTGTCACAAACAGCGTGTAGGTGCCGGGGGCCACGTCGCGCCGCAGCATCCGGCTCGTCGTCGGCATCGTCCCGGCGACAGTACCCGAGGCGGTCAACAGGTAACTGGTGGCCGCTGGACCGGCGCTGGGCGGATCCCAAAGCAGCTGCACGGTGCTCCCGACAGCCTGCGCCAGGAACCGTTCCGGCGGTTGCGGCGCGCCGCTGCACCCGTTGGGGAATGTGAGCGTCACGGGGTTGGAGGCGGCGCTCACGCCACCCGCGTTGGTGGCGCGGACGGTGAACGTATAGGTGCCCGCTGGCACCCCGGCGAACGTGAACCGCTCGTCGAGGGCGACGGCCACGGACCCGGCGACCGGGCCGGCCACATCCACGACCAGCCCCGTCGGCGCGCCCCCGTCGTAGGTGTTTCGCCAGCCCAGAGCCAGGCCCGAACCGTCCACGGCCCCGAGCAGGTTGGCCGGAACCGACGGCGGTGCCACCACGTTCGCGTGCACGCGGACGTCGTTCGAGGGTGCGGTGAGTTCACCGTCCACGATCGCGCGGACTCGGACCCAGAACACGCCGGTCGGCGCCGGGAAGCTGAAGACGGGCAGCGCGCTGCCAGTCGGCACCGAGGCCAGCACCTCGCCCGGGGTCACCCCGGCCTCGAGGACATAGCCGGTGGGCGTGGCGACGTCAACCGGCGGCAGCCAGCGCAAGGTCACGTCATTGCCGGCAATGAGCGCGGCCGCCAACCCGCTCGGTGCCCCCGGCGTGGTCTCGCCAACCGTGATCCGGACGGTGGCGATGTTGCCGGGACCAGACGCGTTGGCAGCGCGATAGGTGAACGCGTCGACCCCTCCGGCATTGCCGTTGGGCACGTACGTGAAGCTGCCATCGCCATTCAGCGTCACCGTGCCGCGCGCCGGGCCCGTCACCAGGGCCACCGTGGCGCCCCCCGCCAGGTTGTCGTTGGCCACCACGCCCGGGGCCGCGACGGCGAGCGCCTTGCCCTGCGGCGTCGCGTAGACGTCGTCAGTGCTGTTGGGTGGCGTCGGCGGTGCAGCGGCGCCCAGCACCCGCAGCCGATAGTCGCCCGCCGCCGGATAGTTCGGGTAGCCGGCCGACACGAGCACCGTGTAGGTGCCGGTCAACGACGCCGTGGTGATGATTTGCGCACCCGAGGCTCCGTAGAAGCTGTCGCCGCCGATTTGCACGCCGTTCGGGCCGTAGAGACGAATCCACGGATAGAACGCCGGATCCGGCACGCCGGGGCCGACCGGCACCTCGGTGATGGTCACGGTGAGCGCCGAACCCTGGTTGGCCGAGAAGGTCCACGGATCGAGGTCCCCGAGTTCGATCCGGCCGGGATAGTCGGTGGCGGTGGCCATGGGGCCGCCATGATTGCCCGCGTCGACGACCGGGCTTCCCGGCATCTGCGCCAGGATCAGGCGATAGTCGCCGGCGGCCGCGTAGCTCGGGTAGCCGGCCGACACCAGCACCGTGTAGGTGCCGGTCAGGGGGGCGACGGTCACGGCCTGCGCCACCAGCGCCCCGTAGAAGGAGTCGCCGCCAATCTGCGCGCCCGTCGGACCATAGAGGCGGATCCACGGATAGAACCCCGGGTCGGGCACACCCGGTCCCACCACCCGTTCGCCGATGTTCACGACCAGGCGTTCGCCCTGATTGGCCGTGAACGTCCACTGGTCGAGGTCGCCGACCTCAATGCGGCCGTCGTGATTGCCTCCGTTGGTCATCCGTCCACCGTGGTCGCCTTCGCCCACGGCCGGGTCGCCCGGCATCTGCGCCAGCACGAGGTGATAGTCGCCGGCGGCCGCGTAGTTCGGGTAGCCGGCCGCCACGAGCACCGTATAGGTGCCGGTGAGCGGCGCCGTGGTGGCCACTTGCGCCACGGCCGCACCGTAGAAACTGTCGCCGCCGATCTGGACACCAGTCGGGCCGTAGAGGCGAATCCACGGGTAGAAGTTCGGATCGGGCACGCCCGAACCGACGGCGATTTCGCCGATCTCCACGACCAGGCTCTCGCCTTGATTGGCCGTGAAGGTCCACTGGTCCAGGTCCCCGAGTTCGATCCCGGCCGACGTGATTCACCCCGTTGGCCATTGGGCCATCGTGATCGTTGTCGTCATCGGTCTCGATCACGGGTCGGCTCGGCATCTGCGCCAGGATCAGGCGATAGTCGCCGGCGGCCGCGTAGTTCGGGTAGCCGGCCGACACCAGCACCGTGTAGGTGCCGGTCAGGGGGGCGACGGTCACGGCCTGCGCCACCAGCGCCCCGTAGAAGGAGTCGCCGCCAATCTGCGCGCCCGTCGGACCATAGAGACGGATCCACGGATAGAACCCCGGGTCGGGCACACCCGGTCCCACCACCCGTTCGCCGACGCTCACGACCAGGCTCTCGCCTTGATTGGCCGTGAACGTCCACTGGTCGAGGTCGCCGACCTCGATGCGGCCGTCGTGATTGACCCCGTTGGCCAGGCGCCCGCCATGGTCGCCCTCGTCGACGACGGGTGTGCCCGGCACCTGCGCCAGCACGAGACGATAGTCGCCGGCGGCCGCGTAGTTCGGGTAGCCGGCAGCCACGAGCACCGTATAGGTGCCGGTGAGCGGCGCCGTGGTGGCCACTTGCGCCACGGCCGCACCGTAGAAACTGTCGCCGCCGATCTGGACACCAGTCGGGCCGTAGAGGCGAATCCACGGGTAGAAGTTCGGGTCGGGCACGCCCGAACCGACGGCGATTTCGCCGATCTCCACGACCAGGCTCTCGCCTTGATTGGCCGTGAAGGTCCACTGGTCCAGGTCCCCGAGTTCGATCCGGCCGACGTGATTCACCCCGTTGGTCATCGGGCCGCCTTGATCGCCACCGGGAACCACGGGCTGGCCGGGCACGCGCGCAAGGATGAGCCGGTAGTCGCCCACCGCTGTGTACCCCGGATAGCCGGCCGCCACGCGCACCGTGTAGGTGCCGGTGAGCGGAGCAACCGTGGCAATCTGCGCCACCAGCGCCCCGTAGAAGGAGTCGCCGCCAATCTGCGCGCCCGTCGGACCATACAGCCGAATCCACGGAGAGAACCCCGAATCGGGCACCCGCAGCACCTCGCCGAGATTGAGCACAATCGAATCGCCCTGGTTGGCCGAAAACGTCCACTGGTCGATTCCGCCGCTGACGGCGATGGTGCCGGTGTGATTTTCGCCATTGGTGATGGCGCCCTGGGCTCGGGCGTTCCCCGGCACCGACAACAACACCGCCAACCCGGCCAACATCGTCACGACGAAGGAGCGAATGTGCATCTCAGAACTCCAGGTGGGGGCAGAACAAAAAGCCCCAAGACACGACCTCGTGGCGCCGCAGACTTCCTGCGCTGGCCGGCCGCGTCTTGCTCTAGACTCCTATTGCGCAAAAGCCGTCCGAGACCTATCACCCTACGCCGATGGATCGTTCGCACCCCGCCCCCGACGCCGAGTCCGCTCGCGACACGCTCGACGCGCACTACGTCGCCGCCTACGAAGAGTTGCGCCGTCTGGCGTCGCGCGTCGGGCGCGGCCCGGCCGACCGCACGATGAGTCCGACGGTACTCGTGCACGAAGCGTGGCTCAAGCTGGCGCGCTCGCCAGACTTCGAATCGACATCGCCGTTGCACTTCAAGCGGATCGCGGCACGCGCCATGCGGCAGGTCCTGGTCGAGGCGGCTCGCCGCCGCAACGCGCTCAAACGCCCCGCCGGTGCCGACGCCGCGCTGGTCGAATTCGACGACGAGATCTTCGGCCCGCCCACCCCGTCGCGGGTCCTGGCGCTCGACGACGCGCTGGTCGAACTGGCCCACGTCAGTCCGCGCCAGGCGCAGGTGGTCGAAGCCCGCTTCTTCGGTGGCCTGAGCATGGGCGAGATCGCCGAGGTCGTGGGCGTCTCCGAGGTGACGGTGTTACGCGACTGGCGAGTGGCGCGCGCCTGGTTGAACTCCGAGCTCAGCCGCCGCTGACCAGGGGAATCGATGGACGCCGCCCGCTGGGACCACGTTCAGCAGATCTTCCACGCCGCCGTCGACCTGCCGCCGGGCGAGCGCGCCGCCTACGTCGCCAAGGCCTGCGCCGGCGACGCCGACCTGCTGGCGCACGTGCAGGCCCTCATCGCCGGAGACCGGGAAGACTCGGTGCTCGACACGTCGACCGCCGATGTCGCGCGTGACCTCTTCGACGGCACCGACTCGGCCGGCGTGGGCGCGCGCATCGGCCCCTATCGGCTCACCGCGCGGCTCGGGGAAGGCGGCTCCGGCGTGGTGCATCTCGCCGAGCGCGACGACATCGGAAGCCGCGTCGCCATCAAGCTGTTGCGCGATGCCTGGGTGTCGCCCGATCGGCGCGAGCGCTTCTGGCGCGAACAGCGCACGCTGGCGCAACTGCATCATCCGGCCATCGCCAGCATCATCGACGCCGGCACGCTCGAGGGCGGCACGCCGTGGTTTGCGATGGAGTACGTCGCGGGCCGCACGCTCGACGAGCACTGCCGCACCCAGGGCACCGACATTCCCGGACGCCTGCGACTGGTCGGACAGATCTGCGCCGCGGTGCAGTACGCGCACGGACGCCTGGTCGTGCATCGCGACATCAAGCCGTCGAACATCCTGGTCACCGCCGACGGCACGCCGAAGCTCCTCGATTTTGGCATCGCCCGCCAGCTCGAGAGCCTGGATGCCCTCAGCCCTCACACCGGACCGCTGCGCTTCCTGAGCCCCGGCTACGCGGCGCCCGAGGAGCTGGCCGGCGCCCCGTCGGGCGTGCAGACCGATGTCTACTCACTGGGGGTCGTGCTCCGCGAACTGCTGGCAGCCGACACCGATGGCAGCGCCCGGCAGCCCTGGTTCGGCGCGACTGCGCGGGGCCGGCCGGCGCCGCCGACCTCGTCGTCCTGTGCGACACCGCGACACATCCCGACCCCGAACGCCGCTACGCGACGGCGGGCGCGATGCGGCGTGACCTCGAGGCACTGCTCGTCGGTCGCCCGCTGGCGGCGCGCCCGGATTCGGCGGTGTACCGCGCGCGCAAGTTCGTCGGCCGCCAGCGGCGCGCCCTCGCGGCGGCCGCTGTGGCCATCATGATGGCCGCGGGCAGCGGCTGGTTCTACGCCGAACGCCTGGCCGTCTCGCGAGCACAGACTCAGGCTGAAGCGGCACGCAGCGCCCGGCTGCTGCGCTTCGTGCTCGGCGTCTTCAGCGGCGGCGAGAACGGCTCGGCCCCGCCGAACGAGCTGCGCGTGATGACGCTGCTCGAGCGCGGCGTGCAGGAAGCGCGCGGTCTGTCGGCCGACCCGCTGGTGCAGGCCGAGTTGTTCCACACCCTGGGCGGCATCCACCACGAACTCGGGGCGCTCGACTTGGCCGACCGTCTGCTCAACGACGCCCTCGACGCGCGGCGCGCCCATCTTGGCCCGGCCCACGTCGATGTGGCCACCAGCATGGTGGCGCTGGCCTCGCTGCGGCTCGATCAGGCGCGCCTGCCCGAGGCCGAGACCCTTGTGCACGACGCTCGTGGCGCCGTCGAACGCGCCGGGGCAGCGGATCACCCGGTACTCGTCAACGCCCTGACCGTGCTCGGCCGCGTCCAGCGCGAGAAAGGCGAATACGCCACGGCCGCGGCCAGTCTCGAAGACGCGGTCCGCCGCTACGAGGCGCTGCCGGCGGCGATTGGCGAACGCGCCCAGGCAATGGCCGCGTTGGCCGAAACACGCTTCTACATGGACGACATGGATGCCGCCGAGGCCGTCAACCAGCGCGCGCTGGCCGTGACGCGCGAGGCCCGCGGCCCGACCCATCCTGACATCGGTCACCTGCTGATCAATCAAGGCGCCATCCTGTCGTCGCGGGGCCGGTTCGCCGAGGCCGAGACGGTGGACCGGGAGGCTCTGGCGATCTTCCTGCAGCGGTACGGCGACGCGCATCCGGAAACGGCGTCCGCCCAGACCACCCTGGCCCAGGTGCTCGCCCGTCAGGACAAACACGAGGAAGGCGCACCGCTGCTGCGTCAGGCCCTCGCGACGCAGGAACGGACCTACGGCCCCACTCATCGGCGCACGGCGTTCGTGCTCAACGCGATCGGCCTGAACGCCCTGCGCCGGAACGACTTCGCGGCCGCCGAGACGGCCTTCCGTCGCGCCATTGCCGGCTACGGCGCCTCGGCCGGCACCCACTTCCAGGAAGGCGTGGTGATGGCGAATCTGGGCCGCCTGCACCTGATCCGCAACGACCTGACGGCCGCCGAGCAGACGCTGCGTCAGGCGCTGGGGATCTACGCGGAGGTGTTGGCAGCCGACCATGTCAACGTCGGCATTGCCAAGTCGCTACTGGGCCGCGTGCTGCATCGCCAGAAGCGCCCCGCAGCCGCCAGGCCCATGCTGGAGGACGCCGTGCGCGTGCTCGAGAAGCAGCCGGGCGCGCCGTCGCCGTATCTGATCGCCGCGCGCGAGGACCTGGCAGCTCTCGCGCCATGACCCACGTCCGCTCCAACACCCCGCAAGTCCAGCTCCGCGCAGCCTTTCTACCTCGCCAGGCACGCCTCGAGGGCCTGTGGGCGCCCGCGCGAGAGAGTTTCTGCGCGAGTGATAGGGTTCGGGTCCGCGCTGCGCAATAGGATGGCGTACGGGATCAATTCAGCCGTTGGCGGCGAACGGCCTGCGCGAGGGCACATGACCGACGTTAAATCAGCGGTGATTCGAGTGTGGATGGTGATGGCAGCGGCGCTGGGGCTCCCGGGCCTCGCGGCGGCGCAGGGCGCGCTGACGAACGGGGGCAATCACGCTGGCACCATCAGCTCTGCGGGCGAAGTGGATGTGTGGACCATCACCACCACCGCGCCCAACGAGCGGCTGCTGGTCGACCTAGGCGAAACGGGGACACCCGACCCGACGTTCACGCCGTGGATCCGCCTGTTTGCTCCCAACGGCACGCTCCTCACACAGGCGTGGAACGTCGCCGCCGCCCAGGTCGAGATCACCGCGGCTGCAGCCGGCACCTACTCGGTGTGGGTCTCTACCAACGATTCTGGCCAGAACGACCTGGGCAGTTACGTGGTGACGGCCATCAGGATTCCAGGCGGCGGGCTCGCGGTGAGCGGCGGCGACGAAGGCGGCACCCTCACCATCGGCGGCAATCACACCGGGCGGATTGCCCTCGGCGACCTCGACCCCTGGACCATCACCACCACCGCGCCCAACGAGCGGCTGATCTTCGACATCGGCGAACTCGGCACCAGCCCCGACGCCTCCGCCTACCCCTGGATCCGGGTCTATGGTCCCACCGGCGCGCTACTCGACCATTCGTGGAACGTTCTTGCTTCCCAGGTCGAGGTGACGGCGGTGAGTCCCGGCACCTACACGGTCGTCGTCGGCACCAACGACAGCGGCCTCGACGCCATCTACGACTACACCCTCACGGTCGTTCGGATCCCCGCAACGTTCACCGTGCCCGCCAACGACGAAGGCGGCACCCTCACCAACGGCGGCAACCACACCGGACGCATCACCATCGGTGACCTCGACCCCTGGACCATCACCACCACCGCGCCCAACGAGCGGCTGATCTTCAACATCGGCGAACTCGGCACCAGCCCCGACGCCTCCGCCTACCCCCTGGATCCGCGTCTATGGTCCCACCGGCGCGCTACTCGACCATTCGTGGAACGTCCTTGCTGCCGAGGTCGAGGTGACGGCGGTGAGTCCCGGCACCTACACGGTCGTCGTCGGCACCAACGACAGCGGCCTCGACGCCGTCTACGACTACACCCTCACGGTCGTCCGGATGCCCGCGTCGTTCACCGTGCCCGCCAACGACGAAGGCGGCACCCTCACCAACGGCGGCAACCACACCGGGCGGATTGCCCTCGGCGACCTCGACCCCTGGACCATCACCACCACCGCACCCAACGAGCGGCTGATCTTCAACATCGGCGAACTCGGCACCAGCCCCGACGCCTCCGCCTACCCCTGCGATCCGGGTCTATGGTCCCACCGGCGCGCTACTCGACCATTCGTGGAACGTCCTTGCCGCCCAGGTCGAGGTGACGGCGGTGAGTCCCGGCACCTACACGGTCGTCGTCGGCACCAACGACAGCGGCCTCGACGCCATCTACGACTACACCCTCACGGTCGTTCGGATCCCCGCAACGTTCACCGTGCCCGCCAACGACGAAGGCGGCACCCTCACCAACGGCGGCAACCACACCGGACGCATCACCATCGGCGACCTCGACCCCTGGACCATCACCACCACCGCGCCCAACGAGCGGCTGATTTTCGACATCGGCGAACTCGGCACCAGCCCCGACGCCTCCGCCTACCCCTGGATCCGGGTCTATGGTCCCACCGGCGCGCTACTCGACCATTCGTGGAACGTCCTTGCTGCCCAGGTCGAGGTGACGGCGGTGAGTCCGGCACCTACACGGTCGTCGTCGGCACCAACGACAGCGGCCTCGACGCCGTCTACGACTACACCCTCACGGTCGTCCGGATGCCCGCGTCGTTCACCGTGCCCGCCAACGACGAAGGCGGCACCCTCACCAACGGCGGCAACCACACCGGGCGGATCGCCCTCGGCGACCTCGACCCCTGGACCATCACCACCACCGCACCCAACAAACGGTTGATCTTCGCCATTGGCGAACTCGGCACCAGCCCCGACCCCTCCGCCTACCCCTGGATCCGGGTGTATGGTCCCACCGGCGCACTGCTCGACCATTCGTGGAACGTCCTCGCTGCCCAGGTCGAGGTGACGGCGGTGAGTCCCGGCACCTACACGGTCGTCGTCGGCACCAACGACAGCGGCCTCGACGCCATCTACGACTACACCCTCACGCCCCTACGCATCCCGAGCGGCTACTTCCAGAGCCCGGGCGATCAGGGTGGTGCGTTGGTGGAGAACGTCGATAGCTTCGGCGCCATCGCGCTCGGCGATCTGGACCCTTGGACGTTCTCCGCCTGCACTGGCGGCACAGTGTCGCTGACCGCCGCGACCCTGCCGTCGACAACGGATCCTTCGTTCCTGCCGTGGATTCGCATCTACGGACCGGGCGGCCAGCTCGTTACCCACACCTGGAATGCCCCCAGCGTGACCACCACATTCACCGCGCCAGCGTCCGGCGCATACACGGTCGTCGTCGGCACTGCTGACAGCGGTCTCGACGCCATAGGCGACTACCGCGTGCGGGTCACCGGCTCGTGTGCACCCGTCCTGCCCCCGACGAGCGTCGACGACGTCTACACGACGCCGCACGCGACGACACTGACGGTCGCCGTGCCAGGGCTGCTCGCCAATGACTCGTCAAATGGCGGCGGCAGCATGAGCGCCTCCGTCAACAGCGGACCCGCCACCGGCAGCCTCACGCTCAACACGAACGGCAGCTTCTCCTATACGCCGGCGTCCGGCTTCTCCGGCCAGGTCACGTTCACCTATCGCGCGTCGAATAGCGGGGGGCCGGGCAACGTGGCCACCGTCAGCATCACCGTGCAGGCGCCCAACGCGCCGACGGCGGTGGCTGATGCCTACTCGACGCCCTTCGCGACGACGCTCAGTGTGAATGCGCCTGGCGTGCTGGGCAACGACGTGTCGCCCGGCGGATTGGCGCTGCAGGCCACCCTGATAGCACCCACGAGCCATGGCGGCGTGACGCTCACCAGCAACGGCAGCTTCGTCTACACGCCCAACGGGGGCTTCAGCGGCACCGACGTGTTCAGTTACCGCGCCAGCAACCTCAACGGCCAGAGCAACGTGACCACGGTGACGATCACCGTCGGCGCTGCGCTCATCGTGCCCCAGCCGCCGACCAACCTGCTGGCTCGCGTCGTCAGCGGCAACACCGTGACACTCACGTGGACCCCGCCCACGACCGGGCCGGCACCTACGAGTTACGTGATGGAGGGCGGCGTCGCCCCCGGCCAGGTGCTGGCGGCCATCCCCACCGGTAGTGCGATGCCGGTGTTCACCTTCGGCGCCCCCAACGGAGCGTTCTATCTTCGGATCACAACCTTGGCCGGCGGGCAGACAAGCGCCGCCTCGAACGAGATTCGCGTCTTCGTCAACCAGCCGGTCGCCCCGTCGGCGCCCACCGGTCTCGCCGGCCTCGTCAACGGTCAGCAGGTCGCGCTCTCGTGGCGGAACACGTTCGGGGGGGGCACGCCGAGCGGCGTCATCCTCGACGTCAGTGGCACGCTGTCAGCGTCGCTGCCCCTTGGACTTACGGACAGCTTCACCTTCAACGGCGTCCCCGGGGGCACCTACACGTTCTCCGTCCGCGCCGCGAATGGCTCGGGCTCGAGCCCGTCGTCGAATCCGGTAACGCTCACGTTCCCGGGCCCTGTTCGGGTGCGCCCTCGGCGCCCGAGAACTTCCTGACGTATAACGTCGGGAACACCCTGTATCTGTTGTGGGATTCCGGCCGCGAGCGGCCCCGCCACGACCGGTTTCGTGCTCAACGTCTCCGGGGCCTTCAACGGCACGTTCCCGCTGCCCACGCGCGGGCTGTCCGCCGCCGTGCCACCTGGCGCCTACACCTTCACCCTCAGCGCCGTGAATCCCTGCGGCGCCAGTGCGCCGACGGCGGCGCAGACGGTGGTCGTGCCCTAGGCTAGCGTCAACATACCTAACGATGCGTCCGACGGTGGCCATGCGCCGCCGTCGGACCGAATCTGCTGCGCCGCAATGAGCGCGATCCGTTGGGCACCAGGTGGCACAACCACACGCTGTGCGCGCGCTTTGCGGCATGTTAGGCTGACGGCGCCTCCACCCTCAGGGAGTCGTCGATGCGTCCGCTCTTCGCGCTTGCTGCCGTTGCTGCCCTGACCGTCGCCTGCGGCGGCGGCAACACCCCCACGAGTCCTGGTCCCGCGGGGCTTGCACCACCAACTCCGACCGCGCCCGGGACCTCGCTGAGCCGGGGCACGATGAGCGCTGTAGTGGATGGCATAAGCTGGGAAGCAACAACGCCGACGGCCCTGCTCGGCGGCCTTGCCGGCCTCACCTCACTCTCGGGCTCGGCGTCACTCGGCGGCCTGCGCATCTCTCTCATTCTGCCTGGGGCAGTGGGCACGCACACCCTGAACCTCGCCTCGTTGGTGAGCTGTTCCGTCTCGGAGAACCTCGCGACCCGCTTTTGGTTGGCCAGCCCTTTCGAGACCGGAAGTACCTGCACGGTCACCGTGACGACCCATACGCCCACGCGCGTAGCTGGCGTGTTCTCGTTCACGGCCGTCTCGGGGCCGGGCGTCAGTCCCCGTCCGCTCTTCGCGCTTGCTGCCGTTGCTGCCCTGACCGTCGCCTGCGGCGGCAGGAACACCCCCACGAGCCCGTCGCTGCCGAGCCTGCCCTCGGGATCCGTCGGCATCACCATGCTGACGCGGGGGACCGTCCGCGCCACCGTGGACGGGACGCGGTGGGAGTCGGCGAGCCCGCTGGCCAGCAGCGGCATGTCGACTGCCGCAGGAGTGCAGCTCATGACACTGACTGCCTCGTCCGTCGGCGACGGAATTTCGCTGTCCATCACCGGACCGCTGGCTCTCGGAACGCACGCGGCCGGCGGCTCCGCGCCCGTCTTCTTCACGCTACTTCAGGGCTTCGGCCCGTCGTGGGGCGTGAACCCATTTGGCCCCGGGAGCAGCGGCACCTTGACCCTCACCACCGCCACACCGACCCGCGTCGCCGGCACGTTCGCCTTCACGGCCACGACGCTCACCCAGGGGCTGATGCCGCCGACGCGCACGGTGACGGACGGCGCGTTCGACGTGTCGCAGTAGCGCGCTGCTACGCGTGCACGCCCGGCGCTTCGTGCCCGGTGCGCTCGACGTATTCGATGTAGCTGCCCGGGATAGAGATGCGGCTGCGCCTCGGTGCCGCTCTCGCCACCCAGCTCCAGCACGCGGTTGCTCAGCTTCCGCAGGAACGCGCGGTCGTGCGACACGAAGATCATCGTGCCCTCGAAGTTCGCGAGCGCCTCGAGCAGCATGTCCTTGGTGGCCAGGTCGAGATGGTTGGTCGGCTCGTCGAGCACCAGGAAGTTCGGCGGGTTCAGCATCATGCGGGCGATGACCAGACGCGTCTTCTCGCCGCCTGACAGCGCGCGGATCTTCTTGTCGATGTCGTCGCCCGAGAAGCCGAACGCGCCGGCGAGGCTGCGCAGCATCCCGATCGACTCGTCGGAGAAGTCCTTCTGCAGCTGCTCCTCGATGGTGAGATCGGGGTTGAGCACCTCGAGCGACTGCTGCGCGAAGTAGCCCATCTGCAGGCTGGCGCCGAGCGTCACCTGGCCCGCATCGGGCGCCACCTGGCCGGCGATCATCTTGAGCAGCGTCGACTTGCCGGCGCCGTTCTTCCCCATCACCGCCCAGCGTTCGCCGCGGCGGATGAGCATGTTCATGCCGTCGTGCACGGTGCGCTTGCCGTAGGCCTTGGTGACGCCTTCGAGCACCGCCACCTGATCGCCCGAGCGCGGCGGCTGGCGGAAGTCGAACTGCACGACCTTGCGGCGCTTGGGCAGCTCGATCTTCTCGATCTTCTCGAGCGCCTTCACCCGGCTCTGCACCTGCGCCGCCTTGGCGGCGTGCGCGGCGAAGCGGTCGATGAAGCGCTGCTCCTTGGCCAGCATCGCCTGCTGACGCGCGTAGGCGGCCTCGCGGTTGGTCTCGCGGATGGCGCGCTCGCGTTCGTAGAAGTCGTAGTTGCCCGAGTAGGTCGTGATCTCGCCGCCGTCGATCTCGGCGATCTTCGTCACGATGCGGTTCATGAACTCGCGGTCGTGCGAGGTCATGAGCAGCGCGCCGGGCAGCGTCTTGAGGAACGCCTCGAGCCAGATGATCGACTCGATGTCGAGGTGGTTGGTCGGCTCGTCCATGAGCAGCACGTCGGGCCGCCCGAGCAGCACGCGCGCCATGGCGACGCGCATCTTCCAGCCGCCCGAGAGCGCGCCGACGTCGCCATCGATGCGGTCGTCTTCGAAGCCGAGCCCGTGCAGGATCTCGCGCGCCTGCGCTTCGAGCGCGTAGCCGCCGAGGTGGTCGTACTCCTCCTGCACTTCGCCGAAGCGCTCGAGGATCTTCTCCATGTCGTCGGCCCGCTCGGGGTCGGCCATGGCCTGGTTCAGGGCTTCGAGCTCGTGATGCAGGTCGCCGACGCGGCCGCTGCCGGCAATGGCCTCGTCGAGCACCGAGCGGCCCGCCATCTCGCCCACGTCCTGACGGAAATAGCCGATGGCGAGCTTCTTCGGCACCGAGACGTCGCCCTCGTCGGGGGCTTCCTCGCCGACGATCATGCGGAAGAGCGTGGTCTTGCCGGCGCCGTTGGGGCCGACGAGCCCGATCTTCTCGCCGGGATTCATCTGGAAGGAGGCGTCGACGAAGAGGACCTGGCGGCCGTACTGCTTACCGATGCGGGCAAAAGAAATCATGGGCGGAACTTCCTATGGTATCGCGCCCCCGGCCGCGGCCGCCAACCGGTGCAGCGCGCCCACCGCCGCCACCACCCGCTGCCCGCCCGGATCGACCGCCGGATTCACCGCCACCAGCACCGTCGTGTCTTCGCGACGCGCGCCGAGGTTCTCGGTGACCAGCGCGCGCATCAGCCACACGGCACGCGCGACCGACGCGCACTCCACGCCGACCCACCCCGGCACCGTGGCCGGCGCCGACGCGAGGCCGGTGGCGCGAGTGAGGGCCTCGGCCATCGGTGCCGCCGCGTCGGTCGCGGCACCGTCGGCGCCCGCGTGCGGCGGCATGACGAGCGGGGCCTCGCGGTCCATCGCCCACAGCAGCGCCGTGATCTGCGCCTGCTGGCTGTACGGCATGTGGTCGATCCAGTAGTGGCAGGTCTTGGCCAGCACGGTGACCACGTTCTTGATTTCGCGCTCGACGCGGAAGTCGGGCGCCGCCGGCAGGTCGATCGACGGCGCGGCGCAGCCGCACGGCCACGTTCTCCATCACGATCGCGCGCGTCAGCCAGCCGGCCATCGCCTCACCGAAACACACCACCGGCACCCAGCCCGGATCGCTCGAGGGCCGGATGTCGAGGCCGGTGACGAGGCCCAGACCGCGGCGAATCTCCTGCACCACCTCGTCGTAGCGCTCCGGGTCGGCGGCCACCTCCGCGGCGCTGCCGGGCGCGAGCCACCGCCCCTTGTGCGGCGGTCCGCCGGCCATCGCCAGGTCGCAGAAGGTGTCCCACATCTGGTCCCACGCGACGAGCCCGTCGTCACCACGGCGCAGCGGGGCCGAGCCCATCGACACCGGCTGCACGTCCTGGTAGGTCTCGCGGTAGGCCGGCGGCAGCAGGATCGCGAGCCGCGTCTCGACCCGCCGCGCGATGGCGTCGAGGTCGTCGTCGGGCAGGATCACCGAATCAGGATAGCGCGAAGCGCCGCGCGCGTCAGTCGAGGTCGCGCAGCTCGTCCTCGAGCTGCGCCAGCGCGCCGGCATCTCGCCCCGGCCGCCGCCAGCGCGACCGGCGCCGCGGCCGGCGCGCGCACGGCCTGGGCCACTTTCCAGCCGATGCCCGCGGCCGAGGCCAGACCGAGCAGCGCCGGCACCAGCCACGCCAGCAGGCCCACGCCGCGGGCCGGCGGCGCGCCGAGGATCTCCGGGCCGTATTGCTGCACGAGGTCGGCCCTGATCGCATCCACGCTTTCGCCGGTGGTGAGCCGGCCTTCAATCGCCTGGCGCAGCTCCCCCGCGTTCGGCGAGGTGCAATCGGCCAGCAGCTTGCCCGGACAGAACGGGCTCATGAGCTGGTGCGCGAGATCGGCGGCCTGCTGATGCGCTGGCGTCTGCCGCGCCTCAGCGATCGCCGCCACGCCACAGACAATCGACGCCACCAGCAGCAGGTGTCGGATGGTGCCCGCCATGGTCACCTCCCCTTCTTCGCCGGCCACGGGTCGGCGAAACGCGGATCGCTGATGAAGGCCTGGTCGGTGAGGCTCTCGAGGAACGCCACCAGGTCGGCGCGTTCCTCGTCGGTCAGCTTGAACCCCTTCACGAACTCGCTCTTGAGCGGGCTGGCGCTGCCGACGCCCTTGTGCGGCCCGTCGGCCACCGTCCGTCCGCCCGCCTCGTAGTGTTTGATGACCTCGGCGAGCGTCGCGATGCTGCCGTCGTGCATGTAGGGCGCGGTGAGCGCGATGTTGCGCAGCGACGGCGCCTTGAAGCGGCCCATGTCGTCCGGGTCCTCGGTCACGGCATGCACGCCGGTGTTCGGCGCGGGATAGGCCCCCTCGGCGTCGAGGTTGTAGAGGCCGGTGTTGTGGAACTCGATCTCGAGGAAGCCCTTGCCGACGTAGTCGGTCGGTCTCGGTGAAGTTGAAGCCGCCGTGGCAGTGGAAGCACTCGGTCTTCTCGGAGAAGAACAGGTCCTCGCCGCGCTGCGCGGCCGGCGACAGCGCCTTCGGATCGGCGCTGGTGCGGTAGAGGTCGTAGGCGGAGCGGCCCGAGAGCAGCGTGCGCTCGAACGACGCGATGGCGCGTGGTGATGTTGGCGAGCGAGATCGGCGCCGGGTCGCCGGGAAACGCCGCCGCGAACATCGTCGGGTAGCGTGGCTCGGCCGCCAGCCGCGCCAGCATCTGCTGCTCCTTGCCCGACAGGCCGAGCTCCACCGGGTCCTCGCCGAACATCGGCACCAGCGCCTGCGCCTCGAGCCGGCGCACGCGTCGGGATTGGCCCACGTCAGCACCGGGCTGTAGGCGATGTTGGCCAGGCCCATCGAGCCGCGCGGATGCACCTCGCCGGTCACGCCGACGGCCCGCGCCTTGCCGTCGGTGAAGGCCAGCTTCTGCTCGTGGCAGTTCGCGCACGAGAAGGTGCCGTCGACTCGACAGGCGGGTGTCGTAGAAGAGGTAGCCGCCCGAGTTCCACCTTGGCCGGCGTCATCGGGTTGTCGGCCGGCACCTTCGGGCCGCGGGAACCCGGGCGGCAGGTCCCACACGTAGCTGGCGCCGCCGTCGGTGGCGCGCACCGCCACCTTGACCCCACCGAGATTGCGCACCCAGGCCACGAGCTGCCACCGTGCCGTCTCCGACAGGCCGGCCGACGGCCGGCATGCCGCTGGCCGGGATGCCGTTGGCGACGACCCAGTAGATCTCGCCATCGGTGTGCGTGCGCAGGTCGGGGCCGCGTCAGGTCGGACGGCGCGGGCCGACCGGGCGCCGGGGCGACGCCGCCGGTGCCCGCCCGCACCATGGCAGCCGGCGCAACGCGCCTCGTAGGTGGCCCGGCCGGCCGCGAGATCCGCGTCCGGTCAGGTCGAGCGGGCTGGTCAGCATCCGCGCCTGGGCCGGCGCGTGGTGCACGTGCTCCTGGCCGTGCCGGCCACGCGGACGGCGAAGACGACGCTCCAGAGCACGACCGCGGCGACGAACGCTGATCTGACCGCGCACGATCGGACTCCTAGCGCGCCAGCGTGGCGGCCGGCCTTCACGCGGAAGACCTGCTGCGGACCGGCCGGCCTTGTCGGCGATGCGCCAGCCCGAGCTGCCCGAACAGGCCGTGCGCACTCGGGGTCGCTGCCGGCCCGACATGCAGCCGAGCGCGGTCTTGTCGGTGTTGGTGTCGACGTTGCTCGCCGCGAAGAGCGCGAGGCAAGTCGAGTTCGACCACGTCGCGCGTCGCCGAGAACGCGGGCAGATCCACCGTCGACCACGTTGCGGTTCGCGCACGACACCGGCACCGATCGAGCGGGCTGCCGGTCGGGCGTGCAGGCGGTGCTGCCCAGGTGCACCAGCCAGCCGCGCGGCTGCCCGGTGCTGCTTGATGTCGAGCCGCATGAACTTGTAGCCGGCGTTCCAGCTCCAGAACAGCCGGCTCAGGTTGAGCGGCGACGGCTGCAGCGTCTGACTCGCGGTGGTTCTTCTCGAACGGCAGGCCGACCTCGAAGCGCACGCCGGTGTAGTCCCCGGCCGGCGCCGTGCCCTCGATGACATCGCGGGTCTGCTCGGTGCCGTTGGCGCAAGCTGCCCGTGGCATTCTCGAAGTCGAGCAGCGCCACGTCGTCGAGCTGCCACAGGCCGTCCTGCGTCAGCGTGACCGGCACTTCGCCGCCGTCGGCCTTGACGAGCCGCACCCGCGACACGTACAGGCGGGCGTCGATGATGCTGACCGTCGGACTTCGTCGTGCCCACGCCGGTGACACTCGAGGCGCAGGTCACGCGGCGATCGCCCCGGCGGTCATCGCAAAGCGGATCGTCACCGGCTGTGGGCGCCTGCGCGGCGGCCGGCGCGGCCAGGAGCCAGGAGAGAACAGGAGCGCGAGCGACGAACGGGTCATGAAGCCTCCGGGCGCTTACTTGGTGCGATAGACGAGATAGTGCTGGCGCGGCAGGAAGTCGTGCGAGCGGTCGAGCACATATCCCGCCTGCGCCAATTCGCCGCTGATCTGTTCAGGCGTGAACCGGAACGCGTCGGGCGGGCCGTCGCCGCCACCGCCCTTCCTGAAGTCCACGATGGCGAGCCGTCCGCCGGGCGTGAGCTTCGACTTCAGGGCCGCGAAATAGGCCGGCCGGTCGGCGATGTGGTGATAGGTGTCGATGACGAGCACGACATCGACCGGCTCCGGCAGGTTGGGGCTGGCCGCCGAGGCCTGCACGGCGGTGATGTTCTTCAGGCCTTCGGCTGCCGCCCGCTTCGTGAGGTGCTCGACCATCTTCGGCTCGAGATCCACCGCGAAGACCTTCGGCGCCGCCGCGGCCCGCGCCAGGCGCACGCTGAAGTAGCCGGTACCGGCGCCGATGTCCGCCACCGTCTGCCCGGGCTTCAGTGCCAGCGCCTCGATGACGCGCGCCGGCATCTGCCAGGCGTCACGCGCCGGATCGTCGAACGACTTCGCGTAGCGTTCGGGGTCGTCGAACTTGTGGTCCATGTGGCCCATGGCCGCTGGCTTCTGGCCCGCGTGTTCCTGCGCTCGGGCGGGGCCGGCGAGGAGGCCGGCGGCGAAGAGCAGTGCACCTGCAATGTGGAGTCGTGTCATGGCTGTCTCCTATCGTGCGGCCGTCGCGGCCGCGTTGCCTGCGACCAGGTGTCGCACGCGAATCACCGCCGTGCCCTGGGGCCCGCTCACCCAGGCGGCAACGACGCCGCGGGCCAGCGGCGCCATCACCGGATACTGCGTCGGGCCGGTGGGCGCGATCCGCGTCGGCGCAGCGAGGCGCAGGCTGCCCTCAGGCCCGCTCGTGCCCTCAGCGTACGCCGCGACGCGGACGCCGCTCAGGATCTCGTCCCACGCCACGAACAGATGGCCGGTGCCATCGACCGCCACCTGGGGATGCGACGGCTTGGGGGCGCCGAGCGTGGCCACCCGCTGGCGGGCGCCGAACGCGGGCGCCGTCCCGGCCTTCGAGGCGTAGAAAAGCGCGCCGATCGGCTGGTCGCCCGGAATCACCGTGGGCCAGATGGCATGCACACGATCGCCGGCATCCACGGCGAGCGCCGGGCCGTCGTCGGGACACCCGTTGATGGCCCAGCCGTCGGTGCTGAGCCGGGCGGGATTGGCGAGCCGCACCAGGCGTGCCCAGAATCGCAAACGCCATGTCGCGCATGTTGCCGTCGTACACGTGGCGCCACGCCGCGAGGATGCCGCCGCGCGTGGCCACGAGCGCCGTCTTGCAGCAATAACACACGCCCGGGGCGAGCTTCTGCTCGGGCGCCGCCCGATCGCCGAACGTCGCGTAGTGCAGCCGCGACTTCTGGGCCATCGCCACGCCGTCGTGATCCCCGCTGCCGTGGCCGCCCGCGCCCGCCTTCGCGTCGGCGCGCGCCGATGCTTCGGCGAGGCCGCGGTGATCGAGCCACACCACGTGCGCGACGCCGCGACTGTCGAGCGTGAGCGCGTGCCAGCCGCGGTCGCCGGCGGCGCCTGGTGCCTGCAGCGACGCCGGCGGTGCGAACGTCCGGCCGAAGTCGCGGCTGCGCGCGATCTTGATCTCGGTGCCCTGGTCCTTCGCGTTCCAGGCCACGACCACCTCGGGCTGCGGCGGCGCCCGCCGGCTGATGGAGCGCCACGCGCGGCGGAATCTCGCCGCTCACGCGGCCATCGCCGGCCACGGCGTTGACGCGCACCGGCGCGGAGAAGGTCCGGCCCTCGTCCGCGCTTGTCGCCACGTAGATGTCCCACGCGCTGTCGAGGCCGGCGCCCCACGTGACGGCGACGAACCGTCCCGACGACGCCACCCACGGCGCGGCGTTGTGACGTCCGGCCACGGCCAGGGTGACGCCGGAGTCGACGCCCGTCGGCGCCTGCCTGGCGGCCGGCGCCATCGCGCACGTCAGCACGACCATCGACGTCAGTCCTATCTGCCACTTGCGCAAATCCGTCATACGGCACTCCTGAAAGTCTGGCCCCGCCCAGCATGGGGTCTGACCCCAAAGACAACGATCGCTAAAAGCGCACGCGCAGCGCCAGTTGCCAGGCGCGCGGATCGCCCACCGCGGTGACCTGGTTGTAGGTCGCCGACGGCGTCGTCGGATAGGCGCCGGCGCCGAAGTTGGCGTTGCGCGCGATTTCGTTCACCGCGTTCGGTGAGATTGAAGACCTCGGCCACGCGCTTCGACCGTGACCGTGTCGGCGACGCGGAAGGCCCGGCTCGCCCGCAGGCCCAGCGAGAAGAACTCGTCGCCCACGCCGGAGTTGCGCGGGATGAACTCGCCGTTCACGATCGGCCGGCCGGCCGTGCCCTGCACGGTGGTCAGCGCCGGAGGTGATGTTGAACGGCGCCGCCGAATAGGCCTGCAGCAGCGTGCTCACCTGGAAGCCGTGCGTGAGGTGCTGCCACACCGTCGTGGCCGGCGTCATCGGCGAGTTGAGCCCGGCCGAGAACACGAACGTGTGCCGGCGATCGTTGTCGGCGCGGCTCCAGTCCTTGTCGAGATCGAACGGATCGATGGGCCCGCTGAAGAAGAACTCGCCGACGTTGTTCTCGGCCTTCGACAGCGTGTAGCTGGCCCGGTAGTAGCCCCACGCGCGCCGGGCCGCCGCGCAAACGACAGCAGCAGCGCGTGGTAGGTCGAGCTCGCCCGCCGACCGGTACTGGTTGTTGTTGGCGTAGTCGGCAATCGGCCGGCAGCCGTTGTTGGTGCCGGCGGCCACGCACGACGGCACGTTCTGGTTGATCTGCATCATCAGGTTGCGCCCGCTGCAGATACGAATAGCCGGCGCTGGCCGTGCCGAAGCGGCCGATCTGCCGCTCGACCTCGAGACTGGCCTGACGCGAATAGGCGTTCTGCAGGTCGCGCTGCATCGTCGTCAGAGTGAAGAGCGTCACCGATGGCACGGGGGCCGGCAGGATACCCGGGAACACCGGCGCGCCCGCCTGGCCGGGCGTGAGCGCGATGTTGCGCTGGCGCAGCTTCGCCAGGTCGGTGGTGTTGTCGGCCGACAGCAGCGCGTTGGCAAGCGCCCGCAGCGGCACCCGATCGAAGTAGAGGCCGGCGCTGCCGCGCACGACCAGCTCGCGCGAGTCGAACGGCGTCCACGCGAAGCCCGCCCGCGGCGAGACGTTGTTGGTGTCGGTGTCGACGGTCTCGAGCTGCTGCAGGTCGTAGCGCAGGCCGAGGTTGAGCGTGAGACGCGGCGTGGCGCTCCACTCGTCCTGCGCGTAGAGGCCGAGGCTGGTGCTGCCCTGCTGCACCACGGTGTCGCCGAAGGTCTGCGTGAAGCCGGCGTTGTTGTAGGTGCCGGCCAGGAAGTTCGCCAGCGACGAGAACGCGTAGGACCCGCGGACGGCTCGGGGAAAGGTGATGGTGTCGTCGTTGTGGATCACATCGACGCCGGCGCGCAGCGCATGCGCGCCGCGCTGCTGGGCGACCGTGTTCACCACCTGGACCATCGTGTTCAGGCGGCCCTGCGGACTCGACGGAAACGTCCCGAACGACGCCACGCCGGCGATGTTGACGGCCGGACCGAACGGATCGGCCGGCAGCGCCAGCAGGTCGCTGTAAGTGAACTGCGCGCGCGTCTCGTTGACCGTGCGGGCGCCGAGCGTCAGCGTGTTGCTCACCGACACCGCCTGGTCGCGGTTGTCGATCCCGGCCGACGCCGACGGCGCACTCAGCCCGCCGGCGCCGCGCGAGTTCTCTGAGGCGACGTCGTAGAGGCTGTAGCGCACGCTGAGCTGGTCGCGGCCGGTGAAGGCGTGGTCGATCTTTCCCAGCAGATGGACGCTGTCGATCGGCGTCTCGAAGATGCCGGTCGCAATCGCCTGCCCCGGGTAGCCGGTGGCCGCCAGCCGCGCGTTCACGGTGGCCAGGTTGGCGGCGCTGATGGTGGCAAAGCCCGACTGGTCGAGCCGACGCTGCTCGGCGTTCACGAAGTAGAACGTGCGCCCGCGGCGGATCGGGCCGCCGACGCTGGCGCCGTACTGCTGCTGCGCCATCGGCAGCGTGGTGCCCGACAGCGCGTTCGGCGCATTGAGCGCATCGTCGCGGAAGAACCCGTAGGCGGTGCCGCGCAGCTGGTTGGTGCCGCTGCGCGTCACGACGTTCACGTAGCCGCCGAGCGCGCGGCCCAGTTCGGCCTGGCCGCCGGAGCTGACGACCTGGAACTGCTCGACCGCATCGACGCCGTACGGCAATCCGCTCAGGCCCGCGGCATCGTCGTTGGCCGACAGCCCGTCCACGATGAAGCTGTTCGACAGGTTGCGCTGGCTGCCCACCGACAGACCCGACGCCCTGCACGGCGGAGGTCTCGGCGAAGAGCTGCGTGCTGTTGATGTTCGGCGGCGCGACGCCCGGCGCCAGCAGCGCGATGTCGAGGAAGTTGCGGCCGTTGAGCGGCAGGGCCTGCACCTCCGCCACCGACACGGTGGTCGCGATCTGACTGCGGGCCGATTCGAGCACCGGCGCCTCGGCGGCGACGATCGACGCTCGCGGCCACGCCTTCCACGGCGAGCACGAACGGGATCTCGAACGCGGCCCCGACCGACAGGGCGATGCGGCGGCGGGCCTCGGCGAACCCGGCGAGCTGGACGCTGAGGTCGTAGGTGCCGACCCGCAGATACGGGAACCGGAAGCGGCCGCCCTCGTCGGTGACGCCCGACGCCGAGACATCCGTTTCGACCTGCCGGGCCGTGACCGTGGCACCGGGCACGACCGCGCCCTGCGCGTCAGTGACGCGCCCACTCACGCTGGCGTGATTGATTGATTCCTGAGCCGCGACCGGCACGGCCACGACCAGCGCGACGGCACACGCCGCCAGCGCTCCTGCATATCCGAACATGGGACACCTCGCCTGAACACGTCACTCCACGCGGAGGCCCACGACGGGCGTTTCCGCAACGAACGGATCTGGAGCGGGGTTCAGGCGCGCGGTGGCGGCGCGTCGGGCGGGCTGGCGAGGGATCGCGGGGAGACGTCGGGCGGCCGCGACACCGCCTCGGGGACCAGGTGCGGCGTGTGGAGCGAGGAGGGCGACAGCACCGCGGCCTGCATCAGCACCGCGGCAAGCGCCGCGGCCGGCGCCTGGCATGAGCCACTCAGCGCGCAATCGGCCGCGGAGAGCGGCGACGCTGGCGAGGCATGCATCGGGCAGGCGGCACCATCTTCAGCCGCCATCTCGCAGTGGGCGCCGGGGGCCGGGGCGGGCACGGCCACCTCGTGACAGGGCGCCTCTCCGTCGGCGGCGGCGGGCACGGCCGCGTCATGCGTTCCGTGGGAGTGCGCGGCGCAGCAGTCACGCGGCACGAGCGCCGTGAACGTCAGCGCGTGGCACAGGAGCCACGTGGTGACGCCGCGACGCAGGTGCCGACGCACGAGGGACATCAGAAAATGAGGGTAGCGGGATCAGGAACCGGCGTCAATCGCCCAGCGGTCGCCCGGCAGGCGCTAGCTCATGATCTCGAGTTCGGGGTCGAACACGACCTTGCCGTCGAGCAGCACGTTGTACTTGTAGATGCCCGGCTCGGCCTTCGCGCGGACGACGTCGCGTGTGCGGCGCTCGAACGGGCTGCCGGATTCGCCTTTGAGCGGATTGCGCTTCTCCCAGCCGATCGAGAGCCGCCCCGGAGTGCCGGTGGCGTTGACGATGGTCCACTCGACGGATTCGCCGGCGCGGACGGTCAGGCGTTCGGGCGAGGTGCTGACAACCGGCGCCTTGCCCTTGGCGGGCGGTGGGAAGACGAAGATCGTCGCGTAGCGCACTCGGGGTCGGGACATGGTGAACGGCTCCTTGCCGCAAGGCGGCGGCATAACGATACACCACGGGAAGGCGACGAAACGCCCCGGACGGCCTCGCGCCCTCAGCCGGCGATGAGGCGCCGGAAGGCCGGATCGTCGCGCAGCGAGGCCAGTTCCTCGGCCGCGGCCGCGTCCGCCTTCGACCGGCCCAGCGCCAGCGCCCGCGTCAGTGCCTCGAGCGCCGCCGCGCGGTTGCCGGCCAGGGCGTGGACGTGCGAGGCGAGCCACCAGACCCCCTGGGCGTTCGGCGTCAGGCGCGTGGCTTCGGTGGCCTGCTCCACGGCACGCTGGATGCGCCCGGTCTTCACCGCGTAGACCGCCAGTTCCGCCAGGTTCTGCGCGTCGGCCGGGTTCACCTGATGGGCGGCTTCGGCCAGATCGAGCGCCCGCTGATACGACGCCAGTGCCTCGTCCCGGCGCCCCATCTGCGTCAGCAGGTCGCCCAGATTGCGGTGCGTCGGGGCCGAGTTCGGCCGCAGCGCGATCGCCCGGCGGTAGGCGTCGACCGCCCGGGCATATTCGCGCCGCTGGTAATAGAGCGTGCCCATGTTCGACAGGGTCTGCCCGGCGGGGGTAATCGCGGTGGCGCGCTCGGTACGACTCGAGCGCCTCGGGGATGCGGTCGAGCGCCTGCAACACGGTGCCTAGTCCCTGGTGGCCGATGACGTTGTCGGGCCGCAGCTCGATGAGCTGGCGGTACACCGCCTCGGCCTCGGGCAGTCGGCGCGCCACGAACAGCGCCCGTCCCATGTCGCTCAATGCCTGCCAGTTGTTGGGACGGATGGTGAGCGCCTTGCGCCATTC
Organism: uncultured Acidobacteriota bacterium; assembly: GCA_963779175.1. Lineage (GTDB taxonomy): Bacteria > Acidobacteriota > Vicinamibacteria > Vicinamibacterales > UBA2999 > CADEFD01. The sequence continues at coordinate 318,557 of CAVZXA010000007.1, read as the reverse complement.
CGCCACCGCCTCGTCGATGCGGCCGAGTGCGGCCAGGGCTTTCCCGAGGTAGCGTCGCGCCTCGTCGTCGTTGGGCCGCATCGCCAGGGCGCGCTGCAGCTCCTGCACGGCTTCGGCGTTGCGCCCGCTGCTCGTGAGCGTGATGCCCAGCGCCAGCCGCACGGCCGCGACATCGGGCGCCAGCGCCAGCGCCGCGGCGCTGGCCCGCTGCGCCTGAGGCACGAACGCGGCGTCCCGCGTCGTGTTGTAGAGCTCCCAGTAAGTCTCGCCGAGCGCGGCGTGCGCATCGACGAAGCGGGCATCGAGACGCAGCGCCTCCTTGAACGCCACCTCGGCGAGCTGGAGGTTGCCGGGCGTGTCGCGCCGCTCGAGCAGCGCGCGGCCGCGCCAGAACGCATCGAGGGCGTTGGCGTTGGAGGTGGGCGGCGTCTCAAGACGCGTCTCGTCGTCGGCCGACATCTGCACGCTGAGCGCGCTGCCGAGGGCGCTGGCGAGCCGCGCCTGAATCGCGAACACGTCGCGGGCCGGCCCTTCCGCCGCTTCGGCCCAGGCGATGCGGCCATCCGGCCAGATGAGGCTGAGCGAGATGCGCAACTGGTCGTTCTGCCGCTGCACCGCGCCATCGACGACCAGCGTCGCGCCGAGGTCGCGCGCGATGGCACTCGGCGTCGACAGGCGGCCACGCGCTTCGGCGACCATCGCCCGCGACAGCGTCGTCACGGCCGGAAACGACGCCAGGCTCGTGACCAGGCTGTCGGCGACACCAGCCGCCAGGTAGTCGTTCGAGGCGTCGCCGGTCTGGTTGGCCAGCGGCAGCACGGCGATCACCGGATTGCTGACGTCGAGCCGCACCGGCCGCAGGAACCACCACAGCCCGCCGGCGCCTGCGGCCACCACCAGCGCGGCCAGTGCGGCCCACCCCTTCCACGGCGGAGGCGGAGGCGGCAGCGGCGGCGTCTGCAACTGCCGCAACTCGTCGGCGACCACGCGCGCCCGCGGCGGACGCAGCGCCGGATCGGCGGCCAGCAACCGCGCCACCAGCTTGTCGAGCGCCGGCGCGACGCCGGGCCGCAGTGACGACACGCGGCGGGCGATGCGGTCGATGGCGGCCAGCGCCAGCGTGAACGGCTCGCGCTCCGGGAACGGGCGCTTCCCCGTCAGCATCTCGAACAGCACCACCCCGAGCGCGTAGAGATCGGCCCGTTCGTCCACGGCCTTGCCGGTCCACTGTTCGGGCGCGACGTAGCCGGGCGTGCCCATGAAGCCCTCGTCGCCGTGGCTGTCGGCCGGCGCCTGATGCCCGACCGGCCGGAAGCGCGCGATGCCGAAGTCGAGGATCTTCACGACGCCGCCGGGCGCCAGCATGATGTTCGAGGGCTTGAGATCCCGGTGCAGCACCCGCGCGCCGTGCGCGACGGCCAGCGCGTCGGCGATCTGCACGGCGATGGCGACGGCCTGTTCTTCGGGGAGCGGCCCCTTGGCGAGGCGCGCGGCGAGGGTTTCGCCTTCGACCAGCTCGAAGACGATGGCGATGTTGCCGTCGTGTTCGATGACGTCGTGCACGGCGGCGATGGCCGGGTGCGAGAGCGCGGCAGCGGCGCGAGCTTCGTCGAGTAGTTGCGCGCGGCCGCCGGAGGTGCCGGCCTGTGCCCCCGAGACGGTCTTGAGGGCGACGTGACGGCCCAGGCGCGTGTCTTCGGCGAGCACGACCGTGCCCATGCCGCCCTGCCCGAGTTCGCGCAGGATTCGATACGGACCGATGGTCGTGCCGATCACGGCGGCAGCACCTCGAGCAGAGGGAGAGGGCTTCGAAGGCGCGGCGGACGCCGGAGCCGGGCTCCGGCGGTCCGCACGCGGATGGTCAGGGCAGCGCCTGCAGTCGCGCCGTTACTGCGCCATCGTGGCTTTGCCCCTGGCGGCAATGCCCTTGTTGATGGCGGCGATGGTGTAGTCGGCGCGGAACGCCACGATCTTCTTCGCCAGATCGCTGGCCTTGGCGCGGTCGGCAATCGAGACGCTGTCGATCGAGGCCTTACCCGCCTTTACCCGCTCGTCGTAGCGCACCGACTTCGGATCGTCGATGAACATGTTGAGCGTGATGATCGGGTCGTCGTGCATGCCGTCGCTCTTGCGATCCTTCGGCAGCAGGCCCTGATCCTCGAAGTGTTTGGTCACGACGTTGTAGGTGTAGTACTCGGGAATGTGCAGGGCGATCGCCTTGCCGGCCCACTTGGTGGTGAGCGTGTCGGCCACGGTCTGCTGGCCCTTCTGGTTGCCGCCGCTGTCGCCGATGAAGACGATGGTCTTGAAGCCGTGCGCCTGCAGGCTCTCGGCCACGTCGGTCAGCACCGCCTGGAACGTTTCTTCACGCATCGTGATGGTGCCGGGGCTGGCCATGTGGCCGGTCTTCTTCTCGATGTCGCCCTCGGGCACGTACTTCACGATCGGCGCGCAGATGGCGTTGCCGAGCTTGCGGGCGATGGCGTCGCAGTTGGCGTGCAGCACGTAGTTGTGCTTGCCGGTCACCAGCCACGGCCCGTTCGGCTCGATGCCGCCAGTCGAGATGATGGCGGTGGTCTTGCCCGCCTTGAGGGCGTCGCGCACGTCCATCCACGTCATCTCTTCGAGCCACACGGTGTCGGCTTTGGGGAGCGGGTTGGGCGCGTCGGCGCAGTTGTAGGGATTGTCGCGGCAATCGCCGCCGCCCATCGAGCGCGGGTCCGGCGCGCGCCGCTGTCCCTGCTGGGCCGTCGTGAAGGCCCCGGCCGCCACGACCACGGTCGCGAGAGCGAACATCAACTTCTTCATGCGCTGTAACTCCTCTGGATTGATCGACGGACGGCCGGCACCCCGGCCGGCAGACGTCTCCATGGCCGGGCGGGCCACCAGACGGCGACCCCGGGGTGTCCCGGCGACGGTCCTTATTCTGCGTCAATTACCCGGTCTGGGGACGGGTCCCTTGCGGTTTCCGAGAGGGGTCTGACCCCGCGCCGGCGGCGCGTCAGGGCTGACGGACTTGCGCGGCGATCTTCAGCGTCGCGCCGCCGTCGGTGGTGAGCGTCAGCTGCACCGTGTCGCCCGCCGTCAGCGGTCGTGTCAGGCCCACGAGCGCCAGATGCGGCGCCGTGGCCGCGGCGGCCGTGCCGCCGTAGGCTGGCACCGGGAACTCGGCCACCACGGCCGGCTCGGCGCCACCGCTTGCCGCTGCCCGCAACTCGACCTTTGGCGCGACGTCGCTCGTGGCCGCCGTGATGTAGATCTCGTACATCGTCGGATTGGCGATTTCGACGTAGGCAGCGGTGGTCGTGGCGCCGGCCGCTGGCACCGCCACCCAGGCGGAGACGGCAGACGGCGCCGGCTGCGCGGCGTGACCGGACGGCACCAGAACAGCCACGAAGGCAAGCGCACAGAGCAGCGGACGCATCACCGCGAGTCTACCGCTGCCGCCGCCGCGCGCCAAGGGGCCGCTGCTACCGGCGGCGGGCGATCGGACCGGCAAGCAGCGACTCCACCGTGTGGACGACGCCGCCCACGACCACCGCGCGCGTGCGCCTCAGGTCGGCGATCGACACCAGCGGGTTGCCGTCCACGATCACCAGGTCGGCCAGCTTGCCGGGCTCGATCGTGCCCAGATCCGCGCCCAGGCCCATCGCCTCGGCCGGCACGGCGGTGGCCGTGCGGATGGCATCGGCTGGTGCGACGCCGCCCCGCACGTAGTGTTCGACCTCCGACAGCAGCGCCACACCATACGGATTGATCGGCGAGTCGGTGCCGGCGATGACGCGGCCACCCGCGGCGACGATCCGCGCCACCAGGCGCTCCTGCGGCGTCACGAGCGCCTCGCGCGTCGCCAGGTCCGCGCCGGCGAGCAGCCGCTCCCGCATCGTCACGCCCGCTGCCCGCACCGACGCCGGGAACAGCCGCGCCACCCGGGCGTCGTCCACCCACCACGGGTCGCGCGCCGTCATCACCTGAAAGCCGCCCTGGATCGTGATCGTCGGCGTGATCGTCATGCCCGATGCGGTGAGCAACTGCTCGACGTCGCCGTAGGAGCGGTTCACCTGGCTGCTCTTGGGCGAGTAGCCGCGACGGCTGGTGCCGCGGATGTGCTCGACGCCATCGGCGCCGTAGGCGACCGCCGGATAGATCTCGTGCGAGGTCACCGGCATCCCGGCGCGATGCGCCCCGTCGATGATGCGCTTCTGCAGCAGATCGGGCAGCCGCACGTAGGTCTTGATGAAGTCGAAGCCGAGCGCCTCGGCCCGTGCCACCTGCAGGTCGATGAGGCCACCGCCGTCGAGCGCCACGCCGCCCGGGTAGTAGATCCGCGAGCCATCGAGCGGCTCGCCGGTCGTCAGCAGCCGCGGTCCGACGCGCGCGCCCGAGGCCACCGCTTCCCGCTCTTCCTGGCCCTCGAAGGCGTTGGTGGCGGGATTGCGCACCGTCGTCACGCCGAAGGCGAGAAAGATCCGGCCGAGGGCTTCGCCGTAGGACTTCACGAGATGCGTGTGACTCTCGATCAACCCGGGCAGCACGGTGCTGGTGCCGGCATCCACGACGGTGCCGCGATGCAGGTCGTCGCGATGCGGCGCCACCGTCACGATCCGTGGGCCCTCGATGACGATGTCCATCGCCGTCTCAGCGGCGGCGCCAGCGCGCGCGGAGAAGATCCGGCCGGCGTGAATCGTGGTCGTCGTCGTGACCGGCGGCGCCGTCCACGACCACTGCGGCACGATGTCGCGCACACCGCCATCGACGAGATCGACCAGCCGGAAGCGATCGGCCGCCTGATACAACACCTGGCGCGAATCCGCGGTCCACGACGGCGAGCTCGCCAGGTCCGTGGAGATGCGGCGCGGTGGACCGGTCGCGGTGCCATCGCGCGCGACCGGATACGTAGTGAGGAAGCCGTCGACGATCGCCGCCATCTCGCGGCCGTTCGGCGCCCATACCGGGCCGAGGTTCTCGCGCATGCCGACGGACTTGTGCGGAATCGGATCGATCCAGCGGTCGGCCGCGAAGGCGGCGCGGCCATCGGGTGTCGGGTCGGGCTCGACCGCCACCCACAGCACCTGGTTGGTGCCTTCCCGGAAGCGCGTCGAGTAGGGGCGCAGTGCCGACATCACGACGGCCCGGCCATCGGGCGACCAGCTCGGTCGCCCCGGCTCGAAGATCCGTCCGTGCACCTGGCGCTGCTCGCGGTTGGCCACCTCGACGACGCGCAGCTGCGCGTCGCTGTCGAGATAGGCGAGCCGCGACCCCTCGGGCGACCACGAGGCGGTGGTGCCGTCAGCCGCGACGCGCCGGTCGGTGCCGGCGGCCAGGTCGCGCGTCCAGAGCCCGACGGCGCCGTCGCGGTCGGATGAATACGCCAGCGTCTTCCCGTCGGGCGCCCACACCGGGTTGGTCTCGACGAACACGTCGTTCGTCACGCGCCGCGGCACGGCGTCGCCGCCAGTTGCCACCAACCACAGATCGCCGAGTGCGGCAAACGTGATGGTCGTGCCATCGGGCGAGATCGCCGGATGCATCAACCCGCGCACCGGCTGCGGGCCGGCGGGCGTGAAGTCTCGACGCCTCGGCGTGAAGGCCGCACGCGTGAAGGCGACCTCGGCGCTGAACGGCACGGGTCGTGCGGCGCCTCCCGTGCGCGGGCGACGCCGCACGCCGCCATCGGCCGTGTAAAGCAGTTCGTTCGCCGATACCCACTGCGGGCGGAACGGGAACACGTCCTCGCCGGCCGCCGCGATGTTGACCCCGCCGGCCATCAGACGCGTGGTGGCGCCCTCCACCGCCACGTAGGCAACGCTCTGTCCATCCGGCGCCCACGCGGGCATGAAGAGGACGGCGGCATCGGCGGCCAGTTGCCGCTCCGCGCCCGTCTCCAGCTGGCGCGCATAGATGCCGCGCGCCTCGCGATCGGAGACGAACGCGATCTCGCGGCCGTCGGGCGACCACGCCGGCATCGACTCGTTGGTGGCGCCCGTCGTCACCCGGCGCACCTCGCCTGTGGCGAGGACCAGCAGCCAGATGTCGTAGTTGCCGCCACGATCGGAGCTGAAGGCGAGGCGCGTGCCGTCGGGCGACCAGTGCGGCTCGCGATCGTCGAACGGGCCCGAGGTGACCTGCGTGAGGTCGGTGCCATCGGCGTTCATCGTCCACAGGTTCCAGGTGTCGCGCAGGTACGCCTGAAACGCCAGGCGGCGGCCGTCCGGCGACCACACCGGCGCGTGCGCGTCGTAGCCGTCGTCGAGCACCCGCCGCGCCGCGCCGCCCGCGGACGGCAACGTCCAGATCGCGCCGAGCAGATCGAGGGCGAGGGTCGTGCCGTCGGGCGAGAGCGCCGCCGCCATCGACGTGCCTTCACGCAGCGTCAGGCGCACCTCGCGCGCGCCCGACTGTGCGGCGCTCCACGCGCCCGCCGTTGCCACCAGTGCCGCCACCATCGCCCAGCCTGCGCGCATGCTTCGCCCTCCACACTCCACGTCCGCGCACATCGCCGCGGACGTCGCGATTATAGGGGCCGGACCGAGCGTTCGCCGCCGGCGGTAGACTGAAGCCCGTGCCGAGTCCGAGCGTGAGCATCGTCGCCCTCCTGCAAGCCCCCGCCACCAATGCCCTGCCCCGCGCGCTCGGCGCGATCGGGCCGCAGGGCCTGGCGTGGTGGCAATGGCTGGCGCTCCCGGCGCTGGTCGTCGGCGCCCTCATCGTCGGCCGGCTGCTCGGCGCCGTGACGCGCGGCCTGCTGCTGCGGGTGGCGCGCCGCACGGCGTCGTCGTGGGACGAGCGCTGGCTGGCGCGGGTCGCGCCGGCACTCACAGTGGCCTGGGCGATCGTCGTGGCTGCCGTGGCGCTGCCGTGGCTCGAACTGCCGCCATCGGCCGCCCGCTTCGTCTCGGCCGTGCTGACCGCGGGCGGCGTCATCGCCATCTTCTGGACGCTGTGGCGTTCGGTGGACGCGCTGCTCGAGATGCTGGTCGAGCGTTCGTGGGCGGGCGGCGATCCGTCGGCGCGCTCGATGCTGCTGGTGGGCGGCAACCTGCTCAAGGCCGCGGTGATGGTCATGGGCGCCATCACGACGGCGGCCACCTTCGGCTATCCCGTGACTACCGTCGTCGCCGGGCTCGGCATCGGCGGCATCGCCTTCGCCTTCGGCGCACAGAAGACGGTCGAGAACCTCTTCGGCTCGATCGCGCTGGCCGCCGATCAGCCCTGCCGGGTCGGCGACACCGTGAAGGTCGAGGACGTGGTGGGCCAGGTGGAATACATCGGCGCGCGATCGACCCGCATCCGCACGGCCGACCGCACGCTGGTCACGATTCCGAACGGGCGCCTCGCCGACTCCCGCATCGAGTCGTATGCGGTGCGCGACCGCATCCACCTGGCGACGACCATCACGCTCGGCTACGGCGCCAGCGAGGCGCAGGTGCGCCAGGTGCTCACCGGCATCGACGGGGTGCTGCGCGGGCATCCGCTGGTCTGGCCGGAGGTCATCGTGGCGCGCCTGGCGAAGTTGGGTCCGGCCGCCATCGACGTCGAGATCCTGTGCTGGTTCGAAACGACGGAGTACGAGACCTTCCGCGCCGCGCGGCAGGACGTCCTGCTCGGCGTGATGCGGGTCGTGGAAGACAGCGGCGCCAGCTTCGCGCAGCTGCCGCCGCCCGCGCCGTCTGCATAGTGGGGTCAGACCCCATTCTGGCCATGACCAGATGTACGGTAACTGCGATTTGTCAGGCTCCACCTGGAATGGTCGACAGTGGTAGAGCGCCGCTACCGCGACGTGCGATTCCCGGCAGCGTGAGGCCGAGCGTCGTCCGCTCCGTGGTGCCGCCGCGACACTCGCCGCGAGGCGGCAGTAGCACCGGTCGCCGCGAGCCTAGTGTGCTCGCAGCGACCTGGTCGTCGTGCGGCCTGACGGCGCGCGACGCAATCGATCATCGGCGGCTGAAGAGGAACTCCTGCACCTTGCCGTCGGGCGTGCGATACATCAGCGTGCTCGCGCCAGTGGCGCCCACCTTCAGCGCCAGCGACGACACTTCCATGCCGCCGCGTTCGCGGATGGCGCCCGGCTGCACGTCGCTCACTTCGCCGGCCTCGACCAGTGACTTCGACATCACGGCCAGGCGTGCCGGGGTGAGGAAGGCGCTGTATTCGTCGCCGAGGAGCGCGCGGTTGACCTCGCCCCGGCGGATCTGCGCCAGCAGGTCGAGCGCCACCTCGCGGGCCGGCGGCCGCTGACCGTCGGCGCATCGGCCACCGGCATCAGCTTCGCCAGCACCGCGCTCTCGATGGTGTCGAGCACGCCGCCCGCCCAGTCGGCGTTGGCCATCACGACCACCGCCGAGCGCGACGACGGCACCATGGCGTTTCTGGCGCCGAAGCCGCTCACTGCGCCGCCGTGCTGCAGCACCAGTGCCGGCCCGCGGTCGCGGATCGACTGTCCGCAGCCATAGCCGCTGGTGCGGCCGTCGGTCAGCGTGCGCGGTCTCGTCATCGTGGTCCACGCCACCGGCCCGAGCACTTTGCCGTCCATCAGCGCGAGATCCCACGTCAGCAGATCCGTCGGCGTGGACCAGATGCCGCCGGCGGCGCCAATCCAGCCCTCGCCTTCAGGCACCGCCGGTTCGACCTCGCCGAGGCCGAGCGGGGTGTAGCCCTCGGCCATGCCCGGGCCGCCGCGCCTGGGCTCGTAGCGGGTGTGACGCAGGCCGAGCGGCGTGAACAGACGCCGATCGAGCTGCGTGGCAAAGGGCTCGCGGCCGGCGCGTTCGGCAATGGCGCCAAGCAGCAGGTAGCCGGTGTTGCTGTAGGAATAGCGGGCACGCGGCTCGAAGTCGAGCGGGCGCGACGCGAAGTCGCGCACGATGTCGAGACTGGCGCGCGGAGCCGCCATCGGCCGATCCACGAAATCGAGCGGATAGTAGTCGCGGTAGCCCGACACCATGCCGCCGATGTCGCGCACGGTGATGTCCCCGGCGCGAGTGAGCCCCGGCTCGTAACGGGCGATGCGATCGTCGAACGACAGCTTCTGCTCCTGCTCGAGCTGCAGCGCCACCGCACAGGTGAACTGCTTGGTGACCGACCCCACGGCGAAGAGCGTTTCGGTGGCGACCGGCGTCTTGTCGGCCACGCGCGCCAGGCCGTAGCCCTTGGCGAAGACGACCTGCCCCTCGCGCATCACGCCAACGGTGACGCCGATGGCCTGTTGTGCGGCCACCGTCGCGCTGATGAAGGCGTCGAGATCGGCCACCGACAGCGACTGAAGTGTCGGCGCCGCGGCGGGAGCCGGCGCCGGGGCCGTGGGCGTCTGGGTGGTGCCGCCGCAGGCAGCCGACAGCAGGACAAGGGCGAACGCGATCGCACGTCGGGTCATGGTGCCGGCATGATACCCAACCCGTCGCCCCGGTTGCGGGCCCCGGGTTAGAGCGGCGTGACCACGTCGGGCGTCGGCAGCCGCCGGCGCAGACGCCCCACGAGCCCGGCGAGGCCGACCTGCTGCATCTGGTCGAAGAGCGAATACGCGACCGGCGTGACCACCAGCGTCACGAGGAGCACCATCGTCTGGCCGCCGATGACCACCCAGCCGATCGCGTGATTGGTGGCCGAGCCGACGCCCTGCGACACCACCAGCGGCACCATGCCGGCGACGAACGCCAGCGTGGTCATCAGGATCGGCCGCAGGCGATCGCGGCTGGCCTGGATCACCGCGTCGTGGGTGTTCATGCCGCTGTCGCGCAGCTGGTTGGCGTGATCGATCTGCAGGATCGAGTTCTTCTTCACGACGCCGAACAGCACCAGCAGGCCCAGGCCCGAGAAGATGTTGAGCGACTGCTGGAAGATGATGAGCGACAGCAGCGCGAACGGCAGCGTCAGCGGCAGCGACAGCAGGATGGTGACCGGGTGCAGCCACGACTCGAACTGCGCCGCCAGAATCAGATACATGAACACGAACGACAGGCCGATGGCGGTGAGAAACGCGGTGGCCGTGCGGTTCAGCTCGCGCGAGCGGCCGGCGAAGTCGGCGCGATATTCGGGCCCGAACTGCAGTGACGCGGCCGCCGCCGCGATCTGCTCCTGTGCCGTGCCCTGCGAGGTGCCGGGCAACATGTTGGCGGTCAGGGTGACCTGCCGCTGGCGTCCCATGCGGTTGATGGTGGCCGGCGCGTCGCCGCGGGCGAAGGTCGCGATGTTGTCGAGCGACACGATGCCGAGCCGCGATGAGGGCACCGGCAATGCCGCCAGCGCCGCCTGGGTGTTGCGGTTCGACTCCTGCGCGCGCAGATGCACTTCGTACTGCTCGCCGGCTTCGTTGTAGGTCGTCACCTGATCGCCGGCCACCAGCAGCCGCAGCGCCTCGGCGGCATCGGCCACCTGCACGCCCAGATCCGACGCCTTGGGCCGATCGAGATAGACCGACATCTCGGGCTTGCCGGCATTGAGCGTGGTATCGACGTCCACCAGGCCGGGAATCGCCAGCGCCTTCTCGCGCAGCGCCTCGCTGAACGCCTCGAGCTTCTTCAGATCGGGGCCCTGCACCATGAACTGGATACCGCCCCCGCCGCCGCCCGGGCCGCCACCGCTCTGCACGGCGGTGCGGATGCCGGCCTCACGGAACGCCGGCAGCATCGTGTCGCGCACCTCACCCATGATCGCGAACTGGTCGCGGTCGCGGGCCTCGATGGGGTGGAGGCGCACCAGCATCGACGCCGTGTTCTGCGTGCCGGCGGTGTCGCCGGCCACGGTGATGAGCGTGAAGTCGACCTCGGGAATCCGGCGGATGGCCGCGCCGAGGCGGTTGGCGAGCACGTCCATGGCCGCGAGGCTGGTGCCTTCCGGCGCCCGCAGGGTGACGTCGAACTGCGACTGGTCGTCCTCCGGCGTGAAGTTCACGGCCGTGACCTGGAAGAGCGGAATGCTCGAGAGCAGCACCAGCACCGTGCCCACGGCCACCAGGCCGCGATGCGCCATCGCCCACTCGAGCAGGCGGGTATAGCCGCGGTCGAGCGGGTCGAAGAGGCGATTGTGTTTCGAGTCGCGGCTGTGGTCCTTCGGCGGCGGGCTTCAGCCAGTAGGCCGACATCATCGGCGTGAGCGTGAAGCTGACAAAGAGCGACACCAGCACCGCAAACGCCATGGTGAGGCCGAAGCTCTGCATGAAGCGGCCGACCATGCCGCTCATGAAGCCGACCGGCGCGAAGATCGCCACCAGCGAGAAGGTGGTGGCCATCACGGCGAGGCCGATTTCTTTGGTCGCCTCGACCGCCGCTTCCATCGGCGCCATGCCCTTTTCCTCGATGAAGCGGAAGATGTTCTCGAGCACCACGATGGCGTCGTCGATGACGATGCCGACCGAGAGCGTCAGCGCCAGCATCGTCAGCATGTTGAGCGTGAAGCCCATGTACCAGACCAGCGCGAAGGTGGCGACGATCGAGGTCGGGATGGCGATGGCGGCAATCACCGTCGAGCGCCAGTTGCCGAGGAACAGGAAGACCACGATGGCGGCCAGAATCGAGCCGACGATGAGGTGCTCCTGCACGCTGGCAATCGACGCCTCGATGAACTGCGCTTCGTCGCGCACGATGCGCAGCGAATAGCCGGCCGGCAGCGTCGGCTGCAGGTCGGCCAGGCGCTGCTTGATGTTGTCGGCCACTTCCACGGTGTTGGTGCCCGACTGCTTGCGGATCTGGAGCAGCACGGTGGCCACGCCGTTCACGCTGGCCTGGGTGGCGGGCTCGGCCATGCCGTCTTCGACGCGCGCCACGTCGCGCAGGCGCACGGGATGCCCCGCCACCTCGCGCAGCACCACGTCGCCGAAGGCGTCCACCGACTCGAGGCGGCCGCGCGTGCGCAGCGTCACCGTCTGCGCGCCCTGATCGAGCCGCCCGCCGGGCACGTCGGCGTTCTGCGACGTCAGCGCCCGCGACACGTCGTTGACCGACAGCCCCTGCGCGCGCAGCAGCGTGGCGTCGAGCCACACGTTCACCTGGCGCTTGCGGCCGCCGATCACCAGCACCTGGCCGACGCCGTCGGAGCTCTCGAGGCGGCGCCGCAGCACCTTGTCGGCGAACTCGGTGATGTCGCGCACGGGCTTGTCGGCGGTGACGGCCACGGTGATGACCGGCGAGGCCGTCGGGTCGAGTTTCTCGACCGTGGGCTGAAGGGCGGTGCGCGGCAGCAGCGGCAGGATGCGGTTGACGCGGTCACGCACCTCCTGAGCGGCGACGTCGGCGTCCTTCTCGAGCTTGAACGACACCACCACCTGCGAGATGCCTTCGGACGAGGTCGAGCTCAGTGTGTCGATGGCGCTGATGGTGTTGACGGCTTCTTCGACCTTGTCGGTGACCTCGGTCTCGATCTGTTCAGGCGCCGCGCCGAGCAGTCGCGTGGTCACGACGATGGTCGGGATGTCCACGTTGGGGAAGCGGTCGACGCCGAGGCGGCCGAAGGCGAAGAGCCCGACCACCGTCAGCGAGAGGACGAGCACCCAGGCAAAGACCGGGCGCCGGACGCAGATCTCAGCGAGCCACTGCATGGCTAGCGCACCGCCACGCGGACGCCGTCGGCCAGCGTCGAGACGCCACTGGTGGCGACGCGTTCACCGGCCTTCAGGCCGTCGGTCACCTCGATCCGGTCGTCCACGCTCTGGCCTACCATCACCACGCGCTCTTCCACGCGGTCGCCGCTCACGACGAACACGCGCGCGGTACCGGCCACGGTGCGCACGGCCACTGCCGGCACCAGCAGCGCCGGCGCCGATGACACCTGCGCGATGCGCGCGGTGGCGAAGAACCCGGGCTTGAGCTGACCGGCGGCGTTGGGCACGATCGCCTCGACGACCAGCGCGCGGGTCTCGGCGGTCACCGACGGCGAGACGTAACGCACCTGCCCGGTGAAGGTCTGGCCCGGGTAGGCGTCCACGGTGAAGGTCACCTCGCGTCCGGAGGCCACGGCCGCCACGTATTGCTCCGGCACCGTGAGCTCGACGCGCAGCGGATCGACCCGCATCACCGACGCCACCTTGGTGCCGCGCGTGACGTAGTCGCCCACCGAGACGAAGCGCTCGCCCACCACGCCGCCAAACGGCGCCCGCACGACGGTGTCGGCGGCGGCCTTCTGCGCCACGGTCACCCGCGCGCGAGCGGCCAGCAGCGACTGATACTGCTGCTCGGCGCCGTTGCTGGCGACGTCGTACTGCCGCTCGGCTGACTCGAGCTGGGCGCTGCGCTGTTCGAACTCGGCCTGGGAGATGAGCTTGGCGGCGTGCAGCGTGCGCGCCCGCTCGAAGTCGGTGCGCGCCAGGGCCCGGGCGGCGTTGGCGCTTGCCACTTCGGGCACGCGGGCGACCTCGAACGGCTTGCCGCCGGCGATGCCGAGGCGGGCCTCGATCTGCGCCGCGTTCGCCTCGGCCTCGCGCGCCTGCGCATCCACTTCGGCCGACGCGATGCGCACCAGCTCCACGCCGGTGCCGACGCGACTGCCCCGTTCGACCGGCGTCGCCACCACGCGTCCGGCGATCTCGGCGGCGACCTCGGCGGATTCCTGCGCGGTGAGCGTGCCGGTCACCTCGATGAAGCGCGCGATCGGCGTCTCGACGACCGCGGTGGCCGAAACGCTGACGGCGGCGACCTCGGTGGTGCCCGTACGTTCAGCGGTGGCGTCGGCGCGGCAGCCTGCAGCCGTCAGGGCGGCGAGAAGAGCGACACAAGTCGGGCGGAACACAGGGGACACTCCAGGACTCTATGAGGCGGCGCGGCGTGCCGCGACCGTGCGGGGTGACGACGGAGGGGAGAGACGCCGCATGCGTGGCGCGCTGGCGGCCGCACCGGCCGCACCGTTCAGGAACTGCTCGACGTGCTGGCGGACGAACGCCCTGGGATTGCGGATCATCGGCAGGTCGGCGTCGATGGCATGCAGTTGCCGCCACATGAAGAGCGGGCTGAAGAACGCCAGGCCGAGCACCGACACGTCGGCGCGGCGCAGCCACCCCTCGCGGATGAGCCGCCGCAGCAGCTCGTTGAGCTGATCGCGGCCGCCGCTCATGCGTTCGTAGAGGTTGATGCGGCCGACCCGCGCCAGGCGGATGCCGTCGGACATCAGGATGCGGTGGAGCTTCTGCTCCTGCGGCTCGACGAACGCCTCGAGGTTGGCGAGCGCCAGCTGTTCGAGCAGCGCGCGGCCATTCACGATCGGGCCCTCGGCCAGCGGCGCCAGGCGCTCGATCTTGCTGTGCTGATGTGCGGTCAGCAGCGCTTCGAACAACGCGTCTTTGCCGGCGAAGTAGTTGTAGAGCGCGCTTTCCCGCACGCCGACGGCGCCGGCCACGTCACGCAGACTGGTGCCGAAGTAGCCCTTCTCCGAGAACAGGTCGAGGGCGGCGTCGAGGATGGCCTGGCGGGTGCGCTGACCATCGGCGTTACGGGGGCGGGCCATGGAAGTAAATTAATGGTCGTTCATTTAGTTCACCCTGTCAAGGCGAGTGGGCCATTCCGCGCACCGGCCGGCAGCCCCGCCGACGCGTCCAAACCTACCGGAGGGACACGACGATGACGACACGGATGACCCCGGCGATGTGGATGGGACTCGGTCTGCTGGCAGGCACGCTCGGCACCTCGACGTGGCTGCTGGCGCAGACAGCGCCGGCTCAACTGTCGCCGGGGCAGCGGCTGACCACCCCGAAGGTCTACGCCGGCGTGGACATCGGCTTCCGCGTGGACGGCATGCGCGGCGAGGTGCCGGTGGTCGTGCCGGTGGTGAAGGTCAACGGCGAGTGGGTCGAGGTCGAGTTTGGCGGCGGCGGGATCAGGAAGCTGACCAAGTAGCCGCACGGCCCGTGGACGGCCATCCATGCGCCCGATTTTCGCTTGCCATTCGCTGTGGAAATGGAGACTCTAGGCCGTTGACCGGAAGGAGCCTCAGATGAAGCGTGCGCTGTTCATGGTGGCGGGTGCGGGTCTGCTCATGCTCGGTGCCGCGTCGGGCGCCGCCGCGCAGACCCCGGCCGGGGCGGGGCCGACGTTCACGAAAGACGTCGCGCCGATCCTCAACAAGAACTGCGTGAGCTGCCATCGGCCCGGCGAGATCGGGCCGATGTCGTTCCTGAGCTACGAGTCGACGCGGCCGTGGGCGCGCTCGATCAAAGACAAGGTCGTCAAGCGCGAGATGCCGCCGTGGGCGGCCGACCCGGCGCCACAGCATGAAGATGGGCAACGACCGCAGCCTGTCGCAGGCCGACATCGACACGCTGGTGGCGTGGGCCGGGGCCGGCGCGCCGCGCGGCAACCCGGCCGACCTGCCGCCCGCGCCCACCTTCGCCCCCGGCTGGCAGCTCGGCGAACCCGACTTCGTCTTCGAGCAGCCGGTCGCCTGGACGGTGAAGCCCGACGCCCAGGAACCGTACCTGTACTTCTACGAGAAGATTCCGTTCAGCGAAGACAAGTTCGCCACCGGCGTCGAGATCCGGCCCAGCAACTTCAGCGTCGTGCACCACTCGGGCGTCTACATCATCGACATCCCCGACGGCTACACGGTGAAAGACGGCTACCTCTACGACGCCGACGGCAAGCAGGTGCCGCCGAGCGTGCCGATGGGCAAGAAGGCGCTGGGCGGCGACGGCCTCGCCGGCGCCGACAAGATCATCTCCTACGTGCCGGGGCGCGGTTACGAGCGCTATCCCGAGGGCTACGCCAAGCGCGTGCCGGCCGGCAAGTACGTGCGCTGGGTCATGCACTACAACCCCACCGGACAGCCCGAAGTGGACAAGAGCAAGCTGGGGCTGTGGTGGGCCAAGGGTCCGGTGCGGCAGGAGGTGCTGAACCTGCAGGCTGGCGATCCCGTGCCCGGCAGCGGCAACCGCGGACTCTATTTCGCGCAGGGCAAGGAAGTGCTCTACGAGTCTGACGACACGACCGGACGGCGCGGCAAGACGCCGACCATTCCGCCCTACGTCGGCGACTACAAGATGATGGGCATCACGCCGGTCAACGAGCCGATCACGCTCTACGCGCTGACCCCGCACATGCACCTGCGCGGCAAGAGCATGAAGTGGTGGGTGACCTATCCCGACGGCCGCGAAGAAGTCATCCTCGACGTGCCGAACTTCGACTTCAACTGGCAGATCCAGTACCAGCTCGCGGCGCCGCTGAAGGTGCCGGCCGGCAGCAAGATCACCAACGTCGCCATCTACGACAACTCGGTGAACAACAAGTGGAACCCGGCGCCCGAGAAGGAAGTGTACTGGTCGGAACAGAGCTGGGACGAGATGTACCAGCCGACCACGCAGTTCTCGGTCGACAGCCAGGATTTGACCAAGGCCGTCCGGCGGCCGACCAGCGAGCAGCCGCGCCAGCGCCAGTAGCGCGCCTGACTTCTCCGGACCACACCTCGGATATGCCGACGCGATTGAGACACCTTGTCGCGAGGGCGGCTGCGGCTGCCCTCGTCCTGTGCAGCACCTGGCAGCCGGCGGCCGCGCAGACGCCACAGCCGGAGCTCCCGAAAAGCCAGGTGCCGACCCTCGGCCGGCCCACCAAGCCCGACGATCCGGCGCCGCTGCTCGACTTCTGGGCTTACTTCAAGGGCGCGTGGAACGTGACGTGGGACTATCCTGAAAGCCCGCTCGGCCCCGCCGACGTGCTGAGCGGCACGACGGTCTACACCCAGACCAGCCCCACCACGTTCGCGGCCACCACCACAGCGGAGCACACGGGTGGCGCGTTCACCATCACCGAAGTCTTCGACTACGACCGCGACGCGCACGCGCTCACCCGCACCGTGACCGACAGCCGCGGCTTCGCGTACACGCAGAAGGGCACGGTCAACGGCGATCTCGGCGGCCAGTTCACCATCCGCCTCGACGGCGCGCCGTTCACCCACAAGGGGCAGTCGGTCCGCGTGAACAGCGTGATGCGGCTGCTTTCCCCCCTCAACTACCGCACGCAGTACACCCTCTCGGTGGATGGCGGGCCGTTTGTCAACCACGGCAATCCGTGGTGGCGCAAGGAGTCGTCGAAATGACGCGTGATCGTGCCGGGGCTCGGGTCCCGGGTCTCGGGGCTCTTTCTCTCACGGCGGCCCTCGCCGTCGCCCTCACGACGGGCGCCGGCCGCGCCGACGCGCAGGCGCCCACGCCGGCCTCCGGGAACAAGGTGCCGGTCGTCGCCGTCACGGGCTGCCTGGCCGAGCAGGGCGCCAACTGGATGCTGACGAGCGCGACCGACCCGGTGCCGAGCATCGCCAACGGCCCGCCGGCCGGCGAAGCCATCAAGGGCCCGACCTCGGGGAAGGCCTCTTACCGGCTGATCGGGGTGTCGGAGTTCGATCTGCCGGCGCACAAGGGCCACACGGTGCTCATCAAGGGCCTGTTCATCAAGGCTGCTCCCGTGAGCCGCGTGAACGTGACGTCGGTCACCATGGTGTCGACCGCCTGCGCGGCGGTCCCGAAGTAATCCGGCCGCCAGGCGGGCTGCACGCCGTGGCACGCCGGACCGGTGCCACTCTGGAACGCGCTGTTCAACAACGGCGCACTGGCGGGCCGTGCGCCGTGCAGTGTGCTGCTGCCGCTCGCCTCGCCAAACCCCTGATTTTCCAATGATTTGACGCCATTCCGCGTGGTCTGGCAGTGGCTTTGCTGATCGCCGGGGACAGGAGTCCCCCCGGTATGCAACCACTCTCTCGCGTCGTCTCCGCCCTCTCCGCTCTGGTGGTGCTCACGTCGGCACCGGCCTTCGCGGATGAGTTCGTGGTGTTCAGCGCCCGTCACGACGCCGCCGCCAGCCAGGTCGTGCTCGTCGGCTCGGGCTTCCGGTCCGACATGCGCATCGTCCTCAACGGCGGCGCGCTGCCCAACGTCAAGGTCACAAGTGCCGAGATGCGCGCGAAGCTGCCGGCGCTCGAGCCGGGCACGTATCGCGTGGTCATCGATCAGCGGCGCGGGCCCTCGCAGCGCTTCATGCTGACCGTGATGGCGCCGGGCAGGCAACGGTGTTCCGGGACCGACCGGACCGATGGGACCGATGGGACCGATGGGACCCCAGGGCCCAAGGGCTGGCCGGTCGACCGGCGCGCCAGGCCCGGCAGGTGCGGCTGGGCGCCGGCGCCATGGGCCCCGCCGGCGCGCAGGGCCCGGCGGGCGTCGCCGGCCCGGTCAGCGCCACGGCGCCATGGGCCCCGCGGGCCCGATGGGACCGGCAGGTCCGCAGGGTGCCCAGGGTCCGCAGGGACCGGCCGGCACCACGCCCACCGGCAGTCAGGTGGTCGCCGCCAACGGCGCGCCCCTCGGCACCGTGTTGAGCTTCCAGCCCGGCAGCGCGACGCTGGTCGGGGTGCAGGCTCAGGGTGTGTGGCTGGTGGCGGCGATTACGCCCGACGGCATCCAGCCCGCGAGCTACCTGGCGCTCTACGGCGACGCCGCTTGCGCGACCACGCCGTTTGTGCCGCTCGACAGCAATCCGGCGCCGTTCTACCGCCTGCTGCAGACCGCCGCGGTCGGCGACGCTACCGGCTACTACGCCGGCAACCCGATGGAGTTCCGCGCCTTCCTCGCGGTGTCGCCGCTCGGCCACCCCGAGCAGTGCCAGACCGCAGCCGGCTCGGGCTGGGATGCGCCGATGCTGGCCGGGCCGCTGCGGACGATCGACCTGGCGGCCTTCCCGGCGCCGTTCACGATCAAGTGAGCGAGGGGCCGCGCCGGCGCTATTTCACGACCTTGCCGCCGGTGCGGTTGTCACGCACGAAGCGGTCACGCGCCGGCATCACCACCTTCGCCAGCGTGGTCTTGTCCATGACCGCGTCGGCGGCGACGATCTTGTTCTCGGCCAGCAGGTAGGCGACCAGACCGTAGACCTCGCTGGCCGTGAGCGACCCCGGCTGCGCAAACGGCATGCTGCGGGCCGTGTAGTCGAACAGCGTCGTCGCATACGGCCAGTAGTTGCCGATGGCGCGCACGAGGCCCGGATCGCGGCCGAAGGCGAAGTTGTCGCCGGCGTCGGTGCCGACCAGGCGGTCGAAGGCGGCGCCTTCCCCGCCCTTGCCGTGACACGAGGCGCACTTGGCCGCGTAGGTCGCCGCGCCGTCGGCCACGGTGCCGCGGCCGTCGGGCAAACCCTGTCCGTTCGGCATCACGTCGATGTCGAGACGTCGGATTTCGTCGGCGGTGGCGGCGCGTCCGAGCCCGAAGCGCGCCGGCAATTGCGGCGCCCGCGCGGGGCTGGCGCCGGCGCCGCGCGGACGGGCCGCGCCGCTCTGCGCCTGCACGCCGGTGGCGACGAGGGCCAGCGCCGCCGCGGCGAGGCACAGGGTGACCGCCCGTCTCATGCCGCACCTGTCGCGAGCGTCACGGTGCCGTCGGCGGCCACCTTCCACGCGCGGATGTTGTTGAAATGGTACTGGGTGCCGGGCCCGCGCACGGCCAGCAGTTCGGCACGCGTCGGTTGCGCGTAGCCGGTCTCGTCGGTGGCGCGGCTCATGACGATGGTCTCGGCGCCGGTCCAGTTCCACGCGAACCGGAAACGGGTGTGGCACTTGGGCAGCACCGGCTCGTCGAGCGTGGCGCGCTGCCACGTCCGGCCGTTGTCGACGCTGATGTCGACCTGCGCGATCTTGCCCCGGCCGCTCCACGCGATGCCGCGGATCTCGCGCCAGCCCGGGCCTGCCAGCTTTTCGGGATACGACGGCTCGGTGATGATCGACTTGGCGTCCATCACCAGGCTGAACTGCCGCGCGGTGCCGTCGGGCAGCGGGTCGGTGTACTTCGACGTCTCCTCGCGCATCATGAACGGCTCGGTCGCCAGTTCGATGCGCCGCAACCACTTGACGCTGGCCGAGCCTTCATAGCCCGGCAGGAACAGGCGCACCGGAAAGCCCTGCTCGGGCCGCAGTGCCTCGCCGTTCTGCGCGTAGGCCAGCATCGCGTCGTCGAGCGCCTTCTCCATCGGGATGCTGCGCGCCAGCACGGCCGCGTCCATCGACTCGGCCAGGAACCACGTCGCCTTCGCCGAGGCGCCGACCTCGCGGAGCACGGTGGCCAGCGGCACGCCAGTCCACTCGCTGCAACTGGTCAGCCCGTCGAGCTGCTGCGGCGTGGTCTCAGGAGCCTTCGGGTCGGGCCGATAGTTGCGGCTGCCGTTGCCCGAACACTCGAGGAAGCGGATGACCGAGCGGCCCGGGAAGCGCTTCAGGTCGTCGAGCGAAAACACCGTGGGGCGATCGACGAGGCCGTGCACGAGCAGCGAATAGCTGGCCGGGTCGATGGCCGGCACGCCACCGTGGTGCCGCTCGAAGTGCAGGTCGGCCGGCGTGATGATGCCCTCGAGATCCTGGAGCGGGGTGGTCGAGGCGGTGCGGCGCGGGCTGAACGACTGACGCTTCGGCGTCACAAACGGCGAGCGCGCGCCGACGTCGGTCGTGCCCGGTCCCTGCACCCTGGTGGTGTCGGTGGTTTGCGCGTGGCCGGTGAGCGCCGCCGCGGCGCCGACGACGCCGGCGGTACCGGCGGCGAGGACGCGCCGGCGGGAGATCCGTTCGCGGGGGTGATGCGACATGCGCGGAGGATACTCCTCGCGCATGGCAGGTGCCACAGCTTTCACGGGCCGCGGCGGCCCGGCCGCTGTGCCGTTCCGGCGGCATCTGCTAGCATCGCGCCGACGATGACGCGCGCCGAGATCCCGACCCCGGCCCTGCTGCTCGACCTCGATGCGTTCGAGGCGAACGTCGCGGCGATGGCCGGTACGGTCGCCGCGCACGGCAAAGGCTTCCGGCCCCACGGCAAGACCCACAAGTGCCCCGAAATCGCTCGACGGCTCGTCCAGGCGGGCGCGGCCGGTGCCTGCACGGCCAAGCTCGGCGAGGCGGAGGTGTTCGCCGCACACGGCATCCGGGGCCTGCTGGTGACCACGGCCGTGGTCGGGGCGGCGAAGGCGGCCCGGGCGGCGGCACTCGCGCAACGCGCGCCCGACACTATCGTGGTGGCAGATGACATCGCGCAGGTCGCCGTGCTCGACCGCGCCGCCGGCGACGCGGCGGTCTCGCTGCGGGTGGCTGTGGACCTCTACTTCGGGCGCACCGGTGTCGAGCCGGGCGAGCCGGCGCTCGCCGTGGCACAGGCCATCGCCGCGGCCCCGCATCTCACCTTCGCCGGCCTGCAGGCCTACGACGCCACGGCCTCGCATACCTTCGGCGTGGAAGCGCGCCGGGCCCGAACGACCGGCACCATGGCGCAGGCCGTGGCGACGCGGCAGCTCCTCGAGGCGCACGGGATCGCCTGTCCGATGGTGTCGGCGGGTTCGACCGGCAGCTACCGCTACGACCTCGCCATCGACGGGCTGACCGAACTGCAGCCGGGCAGCTTCATCTTCATGGACACCGACTACCTGCAGATCGGCGGCGACGCCGGCGAGGCCTACGACGACTTCCGCCCGGCGCTCTCGGTGGTGACCACCGTGGTCAGCGTGCACGGCGACGAGGCGATCGTCGATGGCGGCTACAAAGCCTTTGCGACCGATCGCCCGTTTTCCCCGCGGGCCGTGGATCGTCCGGATCTCACCTACACGTGGGCCGGCGATGAACATGGCCGCCTCGACATGCGCGGCGCCACCCGCCGCCTCGCCGTGGGCGACCGGCTCGAGTTCCGCGCCCCGCACTGCGATCCGACCGTGAATCTGCACGACGAGATCCATGCGCTGCGCGGCGACGATGTCGAGGCCGTGTGGGCGATTGCCGCGCGCGGCAAGAGTCAGTAGGCCGGCAGCATGATGCCGGCGCTCGAACAGGATCTGCGGACGGCCCTTGCCGGGGAGGTGCGCTTCGACCGCGCCACCCGCGCCCTCTACTCCACCGACGCCAGCGTCTATCAGATCGAACCGCTCGGGGTGGTGCTGCCCCGCTCGCGTGACGACGTCGAAGCCGCCGTGACCATCGCCGCACGCTACGGCGTGCCGATTACGCCCCGCGGCGGCGGCACCTCGCAGGCCGGCCAGTCGATCGGCGCCGGGCTCGTGCTCGACACCTCGAAGTACCTGAACCGGGTGCTCGACGTGAATCCCGACGAGAGAACCGCCCGCGTCGAACCGGGTCTCGTCCTCGACGACCTCAACGCCGCCATGAAGTCCCACGGGCTGCGCTTCGCGCCCGGACGTGAGTTCGTCGAGCCGCGCCACGGTGGGCGGCATGATGGCCAACAACTCGAGCGGCGCCCGCTCGGTGCTCTACGGCAAGACCGGCGATCACGTGCGCACGCAGCAGGTGGTGCTGGCCGACGGCACGACCGCCGAACTCGGTCCGCTCAGCGGCGCCGCCCTCGACGCGGCCCGCGCCGGCGACTCGCTGCTGGCGCGCGCCTACCGTGACGTGCCGGCCCTGGCGGTGGCCCATGCGGCCGACATCGACGCCCGCTTCCCGAAGGTGATGCGCCGCGTGGGCGGCTACGCGCTCGATGCGTTCGTCGATGCGAGCGCGCCGGTGGATCTCACGCGCGTCATGGTCGGCTCGGAAGGCACGCTCGGATTCGTCACCGCGGCAACCGTGGGCCTGGTGCCGCTGCCGGCCGCCAAGGCCCTGGTGACGCTCGAGTTCGACAACCTGCTCGACGCGCTCGGCGCCACCCCGATGGTGCTGGCGCACGGGCCGTCGGCCGTCGAGGTGATGGACGACTTCATCCTCGGGCACGCCGTGGGCCATCCGACGCTCGACGGCGCGCTGCGCCAGATCGTCTCCGGCCCGCGGCCGACGCTGCTCTGCATCGAATTCTACGGCGCGCATCTCGACGAGATCGTGCCGCGCATGCAGGCGCTCGAGCGGGATGTGGTGCGCGCCGGCCTGCGCTGCACGGCCCGCCAGCTCACCGACGCCGCCGCGCAGGCGCGCGTGTGGCACGTGCGGGAATCGTCGCTCGGGCTGTCGATGGGCATGAAGGGCGACGCCAAGGCCATCTCGTTCGTCGAAGACACGGCCGTCGCGCCGGAACGGCTGCGCGACTACATCGCGCGCTTCCAGCAGGTGGTGGCGCGGCGCGGCACCCATGCCGGCGTCTACGCGCACGCCTCGGTGGGTTGCCTGCACGTGCGGCCCGTCATCAACCTCAAGACCGCCGAGGGCCTGGCGCAGTTCGAGGCCATCGCCCGCGATGTCGCCGACCTGGTGCTGGAGTTCGGCGGCGCGTTGTCGGGCGAACATGGCGACGGCCTGGTCCGCGGCGCCTTCAACGAACAGATGTTCGGCTCGACGCTGTACCAGGCCTTCCGTCAGGTGAAGCAGACGTTCGATCCGCAGGGGATCTTCAACCCCGGGCGCATCGTCGACACGCCGCCCATCACCGCGCACCTGCGCTTCGGCCCCACGTATCGCACCGCCGAACCGGTGACCTTCTTCGACTTCGGCGCCGAGGGCGGTCTCGGGCGGGCGGTCGAGAACTGCAGCGGCGTCGGCCTGTGCCGCAAGACCCGCGAAGGCACCATGTGCCCGTCGTACATGGCGACCCGCGACGAGACCCACACCACGCGCGGCCGCGCCAACGTGCTGCGCCTGGCGATGAGCGGGCAGCTCGGTCCGGAGGGCCTCGATGCACCCTGGCGTTCACGAGGCGCTCGACCTCTGTCTCGAGTGCCGTGCGTGCAGGAGTGAATGCCCGACCAGCGTCGACATGGCGCGCATCAAGAGCGAGGTGCTGGCCGCGCAGTGGGACGCGCATGGCGCGCCGCTCGGCGTGCGGGCCTTTGGCAACGTGCGCAGCATCGCCAGGTTTGGCAGCCTTTTCGCACCGCTCGTGAACGCGGTGACGACCAGCCGTCTCGGCCGCGCGATGAACGAGACGCTGCTCGGCGTGGACCGCCGCCGCACGCTGCCGGCGTGGACCAGCCGCACGCTGTCACGGCGAATGCGCGACTGGCAGCCGGCCTCGCCGGTGCGCGCAGTGCTTTTTGCCGACACCTTCACCGAACACAGCGACCCGGCGATCGGGGTCGCGGCTGCCGAGGTGCTCGACCGCGCCGGCATCGGCACGCGACTGCTGCCGCACGGCTGCTGTGGCCGGCCGCTCATCTCGCAGGGCCTGCTGGATGAGGCGCGGATCGTCGGGCGCGCGACTGTGGAGGCGCTGCACGCCGCGGCGGCGCGCGGCGAGCACATCGTGTTCGTCGAGCCGAGCTGCCTGTCGGCGCTGCGTGAAGACGTGCCGTCGCTGCTGCGCGGCGCCATGCGCGCGCGGGCCGAGACGGTGGCGCGCCAGAGCGTGCTCTTCGAAGAGTATCTCGAAGGCGAACTGAAGGCCGGCAGGGCCACGTTGCCGCTTGGCGCCGGCCCGGCCACGGTGGCCCTGCATCCGCATTGCCATCAGCGGGCGATGGGGCTGGCCGGGGCGGCGGCGGCGCTGCTCGGCCGCATCCCCGGCGCCACGGTGACCGACCTCGATGCCGGCTGCTGTGGCATGGCCGGCTCGTTCGGCTACGCCGCGGCGCACTACGACGTGTCGCGCGCCATCGGCGAGCGTAAGCTGTTGCCGGCCGCCCGCGCCATTGGCGCCGGCGGCGTGCTGGTGGCGGCGGGCACCTCGTGCCGGCACCAGGTCCACGACTTCGCCCAGGTGCACGCCACGCACCCGGCCGTCCTGTTGCGCTCCCTCATGGAGGAACGATGAACATCGCGTGGATCTCGCTCGGCGCCCTGGTCGTGGCCGTCGTGCTGAGCATGGTGAGCAAGGTCAACGTCGGCGTGGTGTCGCTGGCGCTGGCCTGGATCGTCGGCGTCTACCTGGGCGGGATGCGCTACGCCGACGTCATCAGCGCGTTTCCCGTGCCGCTCTTCATCACCCTCGCCGGCGTCACGCTGCTCTTCGGCATGGCCAACGTGAACGGCACGCTGCAGCGGCTCGCCAACCACGCGGTGTCGATCTGCCGCGGCAACGCCGGCATCATCCCGGTGATGTTCTTCGCGGTGGCCCTCGTGCTGTCGTCGATCGGCCCGGGCAACATCGCCACGGCGGCGCTGCTGGCGCCGATGGGCATGGCCGTGGGCGCCCAGGCCGGCATTCCTCCGTTCCTGAGCGCGCTCATGCTCGGTAACGGCGCGCAGGCCGGCGCGATGTCGCCGTTTGCACCGACCGGCGTCATCGTCAACGGCGTGATGAGCAAGATCGGCCTCGCCGGCCATGAGTGGACGCTCTACGGCAACAACCTGCTGGCCCACGTGGTGGTGACCTTCATCGCCTACTTCCTGTTCGGCGGCTGGAAGCTGTTCTCGGGCCACAAGGGCGGCGACGGCGCGGCGCTGGCGCCTCACGAGCCGTTCGAGTCGAAACACTGGCTCACACTCGGGGTGCTCGCCTCGGTGGTGCTCGGCGTCATCCTGTTCGACTTCCAGGTGGGGATGGCGGCGCTGACCGGCGCCACCGTGCTCTCGCTCGCCAAGGCCGGTGACGAGAAGGAAGCCATCAAGCGGATGCCGTGGGGCGTGGTGCTGATGGTGTGCGGCGTCACGGTGCTCATCGGCGTGCTCGAGAAGACGCAGGGCATGTCGCTCTTCACCGACATCCTGGCCAGCGTGTCGTCGCCGTCCACCGTCACGGCGGTGGTGGCGTTTGCGACCGGCATCGTCTCGGTCTACAGCAGCACCTCCGGGGTGGTGCTGCCGGCCTTCCTGCCGACCGTACCCGGCCTGGTCGAGCGGCTCGGCGGCGGTGACGCGATGGCGATTGCCTCGTCGATGGTCGTCGGCGGCCACCTCGTGGACCTCTCGCCGCTCTCCACCATCGGCGCGCTGTGCATCGCCGCCCTCCCGGGGAACAACAGCGAAGACACCCGCACCCTCTTCAATCACCTGCTGGCGTGGGGGATGTCGATGACGGTGGTCGGGACGCTGGCCTGCTGGCTGCTCTTCTAGTTTCTGACACCGCGCAAAGAGATCGCCCGGGGCCGAGGTTCGCGGGCCGATAATACGGGGAGCGACCGCATGCTCAACCATGCCGCCCTCCTCGTGACCGAGGCCGCTTTCTGTGGCGGCGTCCTGCTGGCGTTGTTCCACCAACGCCGCCGCGTCGGCCTGGGACCGCTGTACCTGGTCCTGGGCGCGTTGCAGTTCGCCCAGTTCGTCCTGGCGGTGTCGGTCCGGCTCGAGGTGATGCCGGGGTTCGCGATCAGCCCGGCTACTGCCGTGCTCTTCCCGCTGACGGTCATGGTCGTGCTGCTGACCTACGTCGACGACGACGCCGGGGCCACGCGGTCGCTGGCGTACGGCATCGTCATCTGCAATCTGACGCTGTATGCGGTGACGACGATGACCGGGCAGCACCTGCGCTACCCCGGCCACGTGAACGTGTTGGGGGTGACGCCCGGGCAGGTGCTGACCGGACGCATCATCCTGGCAAGTTCGCTGGCCGTCGTCGCCAGCCTCGTGGGCGCGATCGTGATCTTCGAGGCGATCAGCCGGCGCGTCACCAGCACCCTCTTCCTGCGGCTGTGGACCACCGCCGCGCTCGTGATGCTGCTCGACAGCGTCGTCTTCACGACGCTGGCCTTCGCGCCGCGCCCGGGCTACTGGACCATCCTGGCCTCGGGCCTGGTCGCCAGGCTGGCCGGCGCCACCTTCTACGCCGCGCTCATGGCGTGGTATGTGACCACCTTCGAGCAACCGCAGACGGCCCCGGCCGGCCCCGACCGGCGCGGCGACGTGTTCTCGTGGCTGACCTACCGGCAACGCTACGAGGAAGCGCGCACGCTGATGGCGCGCGACGCGCTCACCGGCCTGTACAACCGTGGCTACTTCGACGAGGTGGCGCCGCGGCAGCTCGCGCACGCCAGCCGCGCGCGGCATGAGATGAGCCTGGTGCTCGTGGACATCGATCGGCTGAAGGCCGCCAACGACCAGTACGGGCACGAAGCCGGCGACGATCTGGTGCGGGCAGTCGCCGACGAGATCCGACAGATGGTGCGGACCTCGGATGTCGGCTGCCGCTACGGCGGCGACGAGTTCGCCGTCGTCCTCACCAACGCCGACAGCGGCGCCGCGCGTATCTTCGCCGACCGCCTCGCGCACAACGTGCGCACCAACGCCGGCGCCGGCACGCCCATGCCGCCGTGGGCGCCGGCCACCGTCAGCATCGGCATCGCCACCTACCCTGCCGACGGCACGACCTTGCGCGACCTGCTGCGCCGCGCCGACGAACGGCTCTACGACAGCAAGGGCCGGGGCGGCGACCGGGTGACCGGGGTCAGCTGAAGGCCGGTTTGCGACGGGCGGCGAAGGCGGCGACGCCTTCCCGGAAGTCCGCGCTGCCGTAGCAGGCGGCGATGAGATCGTCACAGGCGCCGACCGGCGGACGCCGGTGCGCGCGCAGCCGCCGCAGCATCAGTTTGGTGGCCGTGAGCGTGCTCGGCGCGCGGCGCGACAGCTCGAGCGCCAGGGCCAGCGTCTCGGTCTCGAGCTCGGCCACCGGCAGCACCTTCGTCACGAGGCCCCATTCAAGCGCCTGATCGGCCGACACGAGCCGGCCGGTGAACAGCATCTCGGTGGCGCGGCCGGGGCCGACCAGATCGACCAGGCGAGCCAGGTTTTCGACCGAGAGGCAGTTGCCGAGCGTGCGCGCGACCGGCACGCCGAAGGTGGCCGAGTCGGCCGCCACGCGCAGGTCGCAGGCCACCGCAATCGCGCAGCCGCCGCCCACCGCGGGCCCGTCCACCGAGGCGATGGTCGGCACCTCGATCGCTTCGACGCGATCGATGACCGCGCCGATCCGCCGCTCGTAGGCGAGGCCGTCGGCGCCGGTTCTGAGGTCGTCGAACTGGCGGATGTCGGTGCCCGACGAGAAGGCGCCGCCCGAACCTCGTATGATGACCACGCGCGCGCCCGACCCGGGCACGGCGTCACAGGCCTCGACGAGGGCGTCGTACATCTCCCACGTCAGGGCATTCTTCGCCGCCGTCCGCGCCAGCGTGATGGTGGCGACAGGTCCGTCGATGTCCAAGACTACGTTGCTCGAAGGCATAGTGGTGCTCGACCTCACCCAGGTGATGGCGGGGCCCTATTGCGCGATGTTACTGGCGGACATGGGCGCCCGCGTCATCAAAGTGGAGCCGCCGCGCGGCGACTCGACCCGGCACATGGCCGGCGCCATCGGCACCGAGAGCGCCGCCTTCAACGCCGTCAACCGCGGCAAGCTCGGCGTGGTGCTGGATCTGCGGCGCGACGACGCGCGCGACGCCTTCCGGCGGCTGGCTTCGACCGCCGACATCCTCATCGAGAACTTCCGCCCGGGCGTGATGGCCAAGCTCGGCCTCGACTACCGCGCGCTGGCGGTCGAGAACCCGCATCTGGTCTACGCATCGATCTCCGGGTACGGCCAGACCGGCCCGTGGGCCGCCAAAGGCGGCTTCGATCTGGTGGCGCAGGGGGTGTCGGGCATCATGTCGGTCACCGGCGAGCCTGGACGCCCGCCGGTCAAGGCCGGCATCCCGGTGACGGATCTCGGCGCCGGCCTCTTCGCCCTCTCGGGCATCCTGGCGGCGCTGCACTACCGCGATCGCACCGGCCGCGGCCAGCACATCGACACCTCGCTCGGTGATGCGGGGCTGGCGCTGTCGGTGTGGGAGGCGACGGAGTACTTCAGCGGACGCGGCGTGCCGGGGCCGCTCGGCTCCGCCCACCGGATGAGCGCGCCCTATCAAGCCGTGCGCTGCGCCGATGGCTACATCACGCTCGGCGCCGCCAATCAGCGGACCTTCGAGCGGGTCGCCGAGGTGCTCGGGCATCCCGAGTGGATCGCCGACCCGCGGTTTGCGACCGACACCACCCGCGTCGCCCATCGCGAGGCGCTCGCGGCCGCCATCGAAGAGGTCACGGCAACGGCCACGCGGGACACGTGGCTCACGCGCCTGGATGAGGCGGGGATTCCATGCGGGCCGATCCTCGACTACGCGGAGGCGTTCGACCAGCCGCAGGCGCAGGCCCGGGAAATGGCGACCGCGGTGGAGCATCCCGTGCTCGGCCACGTGCGCACCATCGGCACCCCGATCAAGATGTCGGAGACGCCGCTCGATCCGACGCGGCGGGCGCCGCTGCTCGGCGAACATACCAGCGTCGTGCTCGCCGCGCTCGGCTACACCGACGACGCCATCGCCCGCATGTGCGGTGCATAGCGGCGACCCAGCGGGGTCAGACCCCATTCAAGGCGGGCCTTGAACAGGGTCTGACCCCGTTGCAGGATCTGCCCTACCAGATCGGCAGCGAGTCCACGTTGCCGGCGTCGATGACGCCACTCGTCTGCAGGACCACGGCGCCCTGCGCGTCGCGCACGGTGAGCGTGACGACGTCACGGCGGCGGCCGGGTTCGCCGCGGTCGACCGCCACCAGATCGAAGGTATGGCCAGCCACGCCGTTGAGCCATCCGGTGCCCCTCACCCGCGTCGTGTCGATGCCGCTGGCCGGCCACCGGCCAGGCGATGAGGCCGGGTCATCGAAGAACCCGACGCCGTCGATGCGCGTGGCCACGAAGAGCCGCGGCGCGGCGCCGGTGGCACGGCCGATCGCCAGCACGCTCGCCCCCGCCGCCCCGGCCGTCGTCCGCACGGCGCTGAAGACCACCTGCGTGCCCCCGGAGCCGAGCCCCCGCAGCGTCGCCCCGGCCATCAGTCCCGCGCTCGTCGGATCCCCGACCGTCACCGTGAACGACGCCGCGCCGATGTTCCCCACCGCGTCAGTGGCGGTGCAGGTCACGACGGTCGCGCCGTAGGGAAACAGCGTGCCCGAGGCGGGCGTGCAGGAGACCGGCACCGCGCCGTCGATGTCGTCGGTCGCCGTGGCCGTAAACGTCACCACCGCGCCGAACGGGCCCTGCGCCGGCACCTGCTGGCTGGCCGGCACGGTCACGACCGGCGCCGTGGTGTCGCGCGGGAACGCGAAGTAGGCGATCGCCGGGTCGTGGTCTGACGTGCGTTCGACGCGCGTCGCATCGCCGCGATAGACCTCCGGGAAGTCGGCGTTCACGCGCGCGTGGTCGAAGTCGGTGAGCGCGCCTGCGGCCTCCGCCGAAACCAGCACGTGGTCGAGCGACTGCGCGTTGCCGTCGAACGAATACGAGTAGGTCTGGTCGGCCGCGGTGCCGGCCACCGCCGGCGCCAGCAGGAAGTCGGGGGTGAGCAGGTCGCCGGCATACGCCACGACGTCCGACGCCGGCGCCGGGACGCCGCGGACGATGCCGAGCACGTCCACGTAGCCGTCGTTGAGCTCGAAGGCGTTGTAGTCGCCCACCGAGACGACCGGCACGCCGGGGTAGCTGCCGCGCAGGCTGTCGAGCAGCCGGGCCACGTACTCGCCCTGGGCGAGCCGCTTGGCGCGCACCCGCGGACCGTCGATCGGATCATCGACCCCGTTGAGCGACCGCAGATGGTTCACGACGACCATGACCTCGGCCGGCAGCGTGCCTGGTTCGGCCGCGATCGTGCCCCGCAGTGCCAACGACGGCCGATCGTTGAGCAGTTCGAGCTGGCCGTTGAGGGGATTCGTGTACTGGTCGTCCTTGCCGAACTGCACGACGCTCTGCACGGTCACGCGGGCCGCCACCAGGAACCCGACGTCGATGCCGCCGATGTCGTTCCCTTCGAGGAGGTGCGCCGTGTAGCCGGGCGGCGCCTGGCCGTTGGCCGTCGCCTCCTGGTCGATCTTCGCCGCCAGATCCTGCAGCACCAGCAGGTTCTCGGCTTCCTGCACCCCGAGAACGTCGGGCGTGTGCAGGTAGTCGCGCACTGCAGCCGAGAGCTTGGTCAGGCGGTTCGCGTAGGCGACTGGCGTCACGATTGGGTCGCCGATCGCCGGGTCGTTCACCGTGTCGAAGAGCCGCTGCAGGTTGAAGGACGCCACTGTGAACTCGCCGGCCTGACGCGGCCTGGCGGCCGTGCCGGTGGCCACGTTCGACGGCACCAACGTTTGTGTCGGCAGCAGCGTGTAGGTGCGGAAGCCGTAGTCGACGACGGCGATGACGTCGGTCATCACCGCGCCGGTCGTGACCACCGGCGCCGTGACGCCGAGGATGGCGTCGGCATCCACACGCAGGCGTTCCGGGTTCTGGTCGAACACCGGGATGGTGCAGCCGGTGCCGGCCGCACACGTAGGCACCGGGTTCATCGCCTCGATGCCGGCTTCCCGCACCGGACGCGGCGTCCCGGTCAGCACGGCGAAGAAGACGCCGGTGTTCGAGCCGGTGTTGGTCGATTCGGTGACGTTGCCGGCCGAGGGCGCCACCGCCGTTATCGACGGCACCGAGACGAGCATGCCCTCGCGGTGCTCGAGCTGCTGCAATCCGCCGTTCGGATCCGCATCGCCCGGCGTGATGGCCACCGGCGCCGGCAGTGGCGCGGTGCCGGTTTCGGTGATGGCGGCAAACGAGAGCTCGGTCAGGGGCGGGCTCACCGGATTGGCCGACGGAATGAACTCGACCACCGTGCCCGTCACGCTCACGACATCGCCCGGCTGGAACGCCGCGCTCGGCGCGCTGCTCGTGAACACGAAGACGCCGTCGGAGGTGGCCGGGTTGCCGTCTTCGGTGCCCGGCTCGCTCTGGATGAACAGTCCGTTGAACTTGCGCGCCGTGACGACGCCGCTCGTGCGCACGACCTGGCCGGCAAGCGGCGAGGCCGCGCCGCTGCCCTGAATCTCCGGAATCGTCACGACCTGAACCGGCTGGGTGACCTGCACCGTCAGGGTGCCGGCGCCGAGGCGCGCCAGGTCGTCGACGACGGCCAGCCCGATCGTGCGGGCACCGACGCCGGCCGACGCGGCCACCGCCGTCGATCCGGTGAACACGAGGTCTCCGGCGCTGACATCCGGCGCGACGCCGTTGTCGAGCAGCGAGATCGCGGCCGGGCCGCCCACGCTGGTGGCATCAGCCGTGACCGTCAGCGACCCGCTCGGCGGATTGGTGCCGGGCGCCACGGTGGCCGCGATGACCAGCGTCTGCCCCCACTCGACGGGGCTCGGGGTGCCCGAGGCCGCCGTGATCGACGGCGCCGTCGGAGCGGTGGCCGGCTCGATGCGCAGGTCGTCGATGCCGACCCATTCGTCGTTGCCGCTGGCGTTGGTCGTCAGGATTCGCAGTTGCACGACCGGCTGGTCGTTGACCGCGGCCGGCAGGGTGACGTCGACCGGCGTGACGAGCGTCGCCAGGCTGGGGCCGGTGGTGGCGTCGGCCACGTAGGCCGCCGGCACATCCGTCCAGGCGCCGGAGGTGCCGACGCGGTAGTGGAGCGCGACCTGCTGCGGGGCGTTGTCGACCGAGCCGTCGAGATCGCGCAGGTTGTAGCGCACGCGCACGCCAGTCACGCCCGCCGTGGTGAGGGTGACGCGGATGTAGGGCGCATCGGCGGTGCCGGACCCGGTGAGCGCGATGACCGGATCCGCCAGTTCGAACTCGGTGACGCCGCCGGTGCTGAAGGTATTCGGGGCGGTCTGGTTGGCGTTCACGTCGGGCACGCCCGGATCGTCGGCGGCGAGCACCGTGCGCGCATCGACGTCGTTCACCGCGGTGAGGGCATCGCCGCGGAAGCCTTCGATGCCGGGCACGCCGGCCCAGACGTCGTTGGTCGAGATGAGCGACGTGTCGGTCCAGCTCTGGGTGACGGGCAGTGCCTGCGGAGTGCCATCGGCGAGCAGCGGCAACACCGCCGCACCGATCGCAATAGCCGCCATCAGGGCCGTGGCAGATCCTGCCACGTGACGTATGTTCGTTCCCAGGCTCATGACGCATCCTCTCCCGGTGTACGCAGAACGTGCGTACCGGTGGGACAAGCGTAGTCGAAGGCCGTGACGTGTGAATGACGTTGTGGCCGGCTCCCAGGCGGGTCAGCCCGCACGCCGAGCGACCACCGAGATCGTGACGGTCGCCGCACGACTCGACGTCGCACCGTTCGTGATCCGGTAGGTGAACGCGTCAGTCCCCGAGAACCCGCGGTGCGGGACGTAGGCGAACCCGCCGTTGGATCGCAGCCTCAGTACGCCATGCGCCGGCGATGTCACCCTTACGGCGGACGCGCCAGCACCCACCGCGTCGTTGGCGAGCACACCCGGCCCGGGCACGGCGAGCCTGGCGTTCCTCGCCGTGGCGAAGGCATCGTCGTTGGCCGCCAGAATCGGGGGCGATACGTACAACGAGACCGTCGCCACCGGCCCCTGGCCCGCGGCGTTGTCGGCGCGATACGTGAACGTCTCGGGTTGCACGAAGTCCGCCGTCGGCGAATAGGTGAAACTGCCGTCGTCGTTCAACGCCACCGTGCCGTTCGTGGGCTGCGACAGGAGCACGGCTGTCATCGTCCCGCCGCCGTTGTCCACGTCGTTGTCGAGCACGCCTGGCGCCGCCACGGTCAGCGGCGTCACGTAGAAGTAGCGATAGGTGTCGTCGACGCTCGTCGGCGCCGATCCGCCGCCGCCCACCGTCACCGTGACCGTGGCGATGTTGCTGAGTCCGCCGCTGTTGAGCGCTCGATACGTGAACGTCATGGGCCCGGCGAATCCGGTCGCCGGCGTGAACGTGAAGCCGCCGTCGCTGGCCAGCGACAACGTGCCGCTGGCAGGTCCGGCTTCGAGCACTGCCGTCATGGCTCCCCCGCCGTTCTCGTCGTCGGTGCTGAGCACGCCGGGGGTGCTGACGGTCAGCGGCGTGTCCAGGGGCGTCGCCTCGGCGTCGTCGGTGGCAATGGGCGCCGTGGGTCCGCCGGACGTGGTGACACGCCAGGCGCCACGCCCGTGCGTGAACGCATACAGGTAGTGCGGCGCCGTCTCGTTGATCTTCAGCGATTCGACCACCGTGTTCGAAAAGCCGGTGTTCTCCACATACCAGCTGGCGCCACCATCCACGGTCGTGAAGACGCCCAAATCGGTGCCTACGTACACCTGCTGACTGTCGTCGGGATTCACGACGACGCTGTGCGCGGGAATCTGCGGTAGCGCCGTCACGTCGATCCCGACGCTCGGCACCCACGTCGCCCCCCCGTCAGTCGACTTGTAGAGATTCGGCACACCGAACGCCGACACCGTCGCGTAGGCGACGTTCACGTTCGTGGGATCCCACGCCACCGACGAGATGTAGCCGGTACTTGGCCGTGTATTCGGCCATGCCGTCGCCGACGTAGCGGACAGGGCGGCGGTGTTCCAGTGAATGTACCCATCCGACATTCCGACGAGCACGCGATTCGGATCCACGGGATGCGCGGCGACCGCGGAGATCGACCCGTTGCCGGCCGTGATGGCCGACGCCCGGACCCAGGAGGTCGCCTGGTTGGTCGTGCGCCAGATGTACCAGCCGCCCATCCACAGGTGCTGCTTGAACCCCTGGTTCATCGTGAAGGGCGCAATGAACGGGAAGCCGCCGTCATTGATACCTGTGGTGGCGCTGACGAAACTGCTGCCGCCGTTGATGGATCTCTGGAGCGACAGGCCCGTGAACTCGGCGAACAGCACGTCGTTCCCGGGCACGGCATCGCCGAGCGTGTTGACGGCCACGTACCCACCGTCGCCGCCCGTGAGGATCGACCAGTCGGGGCTGGCGGTGGACCCACGCTGCGTGCCGTTGTCCTGCAGGCCGCCGAAGTAGGTGGCGCCGTCGGGGTACGACGTCCCGTCGTAGAACTGCGTCGTGACGTAGCCCGCGTTCCGATCGGTCCAGGGAGCGGCCCCCACGGTCGGCGTTCCGCAGATGGCCGGCAGCGACTGGTGCGTGACCGCCCGGGCGTCGTCGATGCGGTCGACGCCACCGTCGCTGGCCGAGAACATGACCGTGTTGGTCGTGCCATCGTAGTGCGGGTGGAACACGACGGCGTGCTGGTCGGCGTGGTGGTAGTCCGGGTTGCCCTTGGGGAACCACCAGTAGCCCGTGGTGCCCCACGTCAACCCGCCGTCATCGGATCGAAAGAGGTCGATACCGCCGGCCCACACGCGGTCCGGATCCACCGGGTCGACCGCGATCACGTTGTCGTACCACCCTTGATTGAAGAACGAAGTGGACCCAAAGCTGCAATCGGAGAGAAAGGCGTACACGGGGTTCGTGAGGAGCGCTCGGCCGAGGCGTGCGGGGAGCGTCGTGCCCGTGCCCTTCCCATCGGTTCGGGTCGTGAACGACCCGGCGTCCCCGTTCGAGGTTGAGCGGTACACCGCATGCAGACCGTAGAGGCCCGTGCCGCCCGACGTCAGCGACGACGCCATCACGTAGACGGTACTTTCACTCGACGGCGCGATTGCGATCGAGCTCCGCCCCTGCCCGGTCACGCTCAGCACGCTGGTGAACGGGGAGGTATCGTCGTCGTCTGCCCGATAGATCGTGCCCTGCGCGAAGTTGCCGCACGAGGCGAACACGTAGCCCGTGCCGCCCAGCAGCTGCAGCGCGACTTGTGTGCAGCCGTTCACACTCGTGGCCGATACCAGCTCGGTCCAGCTCGTTCCGCCGTCGGTCGAGCGATACAGCCCCGTGCGGGTGGCGGCGAAGAGGCGCTGCGTGTTGCGGGGACTGACCACCAGGCTGTTGACGTAGTGGAACTCCGCCGTGGCCGTCGAGGGGAGCTGCGTCCACGTGACGCCCGCGTCCGTCGACGCGAAGATGCCCGCGCCCCGCACCGCGTCGCTGTTGAACGTCCCCTCGCCGGTGCCGGCGTAGATGATGTTGGAGTTCGCGGGATCGAAGACCAGGGAGGCGATGGCGATGTTCGGCATCTGGAGGTCGGTCGTCGGCGTCCAGCTCGCACCCGCATCGGTCGACTTCCACACACCGCCGGCGACGCCGCCGGCATACATCACGTTGGGATCGTTCGGGTCGACGAGAAGCGCCCGCGTGCGGCCGCCCTGATTGGCCGGCCCGAGACTGCGCCAGGTGCCGAGCGCGCCGCCAGGCGGCGCCATCACACCGGGATCGTCGTTGTAGCTCGGCAGCACGGTGCGCGTCGCCGTCGAGTAGCGCGGCATCGCGCGCATGTGTCGCAAGGCCGGCAGGTAGGCCGCCGCATCGAGGGTGCGCATGCCGCGCGTCGGATTGTCTCCGCGCGTGATGATCGGTCCGGTGCGCTTGTTGACGTAGAAGGCGAGGGCCTCATCGGGCGCATCGAAGGGCTCGCCGGCCCGTCGGCCTTCGCGCTCGATGGCGGCGCGTTGCTCGGGCGTCAGGGCCAGGCGTGACCCTGAGCCCGGTTCCCCACGGTACGCCCAACCAACGACGACAAGGAGCGCGCAGACGCAGGGAACACCAACACGGACAAGGTGGTGACTCATGTTCGCATCCTCGAAGAACCAGCCCCGGAACCAGGAGGCGATCGCACCAGCCGCCGTTTGGACGCGAGCCGTTTCTCTTGTTGTGGTGAGCGTGCGGGCGTGGCCGGCGGCTGGGATTATATGCGCGCAAGGCTCGCCGTCGCACTATTCGACGTGCGGTGGGGTCAGACCCCATTCAAGGCGGGCCTTGAATTGTTCAGCAAGGCGTGAACGCGCGCCAGCAATCAGAGTTCAGCGAGTCCGGCCCGGTCCGGCATCAGGAACTGCGCCCGTGCGGTGTCGCACCACAGCCGCTCGGCCGAGTAGTAGCGATCGAGCACTCCCGGCTTCCAGGTGAGCAGGTCGGGATGCGCGGCCGCGAAGTCGTCCCAGGTGCCGGCAGGCGTCTGCAGCCGTCGCTCGGCGATGAGCGCGATGTAGGCGCCGGTGATGGTCGCGTGATACAGCCCGGGCACGCCCTTGGCGCGCGCGAACGTCTGCAGGTCGGCGGCAAAGCGCGACGCCGCCTCCACCGCGCCGTGCTCGCCGACGTAGAGCCACGCCATACGCACGTGGTCGCGGTGATGGAAGGCGCTCGTGGGCAGGGACGCGTCGCGAAACGCGGCGACGAAGGCGTGGTCGTCGAGCGCCGTCATGACTTCCTCCCCGCTGCGACGGCCGGCCGCTCGGTGAGATGGTGGGCGTCGGCCGCACGCAGGTCGAGACCGAAGACCTCGCGCAACTGCGCCGCGCGCGCCAGGGTGGACGCACTGAACGGCGCCTTCCCTTCGAGGGCGTGCAGCAGCACGCCCTCCACCAGATCGCCGAGCGTGAGGTCCAGGGAGTCGGCCAGCGCCTTGGCGACCTTGAGCAGGCGCTTCTCGAGCCGCAGGCCGGTCTGGACGCGCTCGACCGCCACTTCGCGGGGCCTCTGCCGCTGTTGTGACTTTGTTGTCATGGTACCAAGGTAACAGTACCGCGGCGCCGCGCGCAAGGCACAAACGACGGGAGGCGAGGGCGCGCCGTGGCAGGCACGCCCTCGTCGCGAGGGAAGAGGTGGCGCTACCGGGTCGCGTCGGTGCGACCAGCGATCTTGCGACCGGCCTCGACGGTCTTGAAGCCGGCGTCGCCCCAGTTCATGACGAACACGTTGAAGCCCTGCTTCATGCGCGTTTCGATGTCGGTGGCGCTGGCCGGAAAGCCGCAGGCGATGTTGTTGGCTTTGCACGCCGCCAGCACCTGCTGGATGGCGCCTTCCCACGCGGCCTCGTCGAGCACGCGCTTGCCGTCGGCGCCGGTGGTCGAGAAGATGCCGCGCAGTGTGCCGGCGCCCGGCCACAACACGCCGATGCCCGGCACCGCCGCGATCTCCTTGAGATTGGCCAGGCCGGTCTTGCTCTCGACGATGGTCCAGTTGATGAGTTCGCCGTTCGGGTTGAGCGGCCACACATCGGCCTTCTGACGGTACTCGGCTTCGCTCATGCCCCAGACGGCGGGTGCGCCGCCGACGTCATCGGGCCGCACGCCGCCCTTCGACTTGAAGCGCATCGCGGCGATGCCGGCGCGGGCCTCGGCGGCGGTTTCCACCGTCACCAGCATCACGCCGCTCACGCCGAGATTGAGCTGCTTGCCGATGGCGACCTGCGCGGCGGCCAGATCCGGCCGCAGTTCCGGCGTCTTCACGATCATCGGGTGCGTCAGGTGCAGATGCGGCGCGCGGGCGAGAATGCCGGCACCGACCAGACCCTTCGCGAAGTCGGCGAACACGGGATAAGCGGTGTCGAAGTCCCCTTCCATGCTGCCGTCGAACACGAAGTCGCTCAGCTTGTAGGCGGCAGCTTCCTGCGCGAGGTCCGCCGGCGATTTCGGCGGCGTGGCCGGCGCGGCCGGTGCCCCGGCGGGACGGGTG
The DNA here is from genome assembly GCA_963779175.1 of uncultured Acidobacteriota bacterium. GTDB lineage: Bacteria > Acidobacteriota > Vicinamibacteria > Vicinamibacterales > UBA2999 > CADEFD01. Next base: position 280,444 of record CAVZXA010000007.1, on the reverse strand, counting down.
GCGCCCGGAGGTCCGCCCGGGAAGCGGCGGTTGCTCGGCGCATAGAGACCGAACACCGGCTGCTTCGCTTCGAGCAGCCCGATGACGCGGTTGTGACGGGCCTTCGGCGCCTGCGCGGCGACAAAACCGCCGGCAGCAGTGACCGAGACGAGCGCGAGTAGAACGAGATGACGCACGAGACCTCCCTTGGGACCCAGAGACGATAGCCGAACGCCGTCTCCGGATGTAACGGGGTCTGACCCCGGAAATGTCTGGCCCCACCCAGAATGGGGTCTGACCCCAATGTGCCCAATGTGCCCGCGGCTGACCCCGGCATGCAGTCACGCCAGCGGGAAGGCGCCCTCGCTATCGCCGAAGGACGTCACGTCGTCGAGGCCCAGAGCGTGCAGCACGCTCAGCATGACGTTCGAAAGCGGCGTGCCCGGCTTCGCCGCGAGATGGCGTCCGCCGGGGATGGCGCCGCTCGCATGGCCCGCCAGCAGGAACGGGACGTGTTTGTGGTTGTGCTGATTCGGATTGCCCATCGGTGACCCGTAGAGCACGAGCGACCGATCGAGCAGCGTGGCGTCGCCGTCCTTCACGTCGCGCAGCCGGCCGAGCAGCGCGGCAACCAGGCCCACGTGATACGCATTCACCGCCGCCAGCGCCCGCACGCGCTCGGGCTGCTCGCCGTGATGCGACAGGATGTGGAACGCCGTGCGGACGCCGCTCTCCGGGAAGACGCGATTGGACCCGTCGCGGCTCATCTTGAACGCGACCACCCGCGTGATGTCGGCCCGCAGCGCCTGCACGATCAGGTCGGCCATCAGCAGCACGTGCTCGGTGTAGGAGTCGGGCGTCGCCGCCGGCGCCCCCGGACGCTCGCGCGGGGCGCCGTCGCCGTGACGCGCCTCCACCGCCTGGATGCGCCGTTCGATTTCGCGCACCGCCTCGAGATAGTCGCCCAGGCGCGCACGATCGCCGGGGCCGAGACGCGCCCCGAGACGCGCCGCCGAGGCGCGGATCGCATCGAGGATGCTGCGGTCTTCGGCGCGCCGCCGCGCGTCCACGACGGGATCGCCGGTAGGCATCGCGCCGTACATCTGGTCGAACACCACCCGCGGATCGCGAATCATCGGCAGCGGCCTGGTCGGCGACGCCCAGCTGATCGTGTCGCTGTAGACGCACGAGTAGCCGTATTCGCAGCCGCCGGCCTGATCGACCGGCTCGATCGCCAGCTGCAGCGACGGCATCGGCGTGTCCTGCCCCACGCGCGCCGCGTAGAGCTGATCGAGCGAGATGCCGGCCTGCACGTCGGCGCCGTCGGTGCGCCGCGGATACGCCTGCGTCAGGAAGGTCGCGCTCGAGCGGAAGTGGTCGCCGCCGATCTCGCGGGCCTCGGTGGGATCGGCGCTCGGCACATCGGTGCCGCTGACGATCGTGAGCGCCTGCCGGAACGGCTCGAGCGCGGTGAGGCTCGTGGGCCCCAGATCGAAGCCGGCGCCGGTCGCCGCCGGGGCCCACAGATGTTCGCGCCGTCCGAGCAGCGAGCTGCCGGCCGCGCCGTGCACCATCTCGAGGCAGATGAGGCGCGCGGGCGGCGGCGCCGCGGCCCGGGCCGCGCGCGCGCCGAGGCCGGCCGGCAGCATCGCCTCGAGCCACGGCACCGCGATGGTGGCGCCGACGCCGCGCAGCAGCGTGCGCCGCGACAATGACTTGCCGGTGAGATACATGACGGCGCCGCTACTTCCGCTTCTTCAGGCGCTCGCCGGTCCAGGTGCCGGGGCCGCGCGTGGTCATCATCTCGCCGCTGATGGTGCCGTCTTCCTGCAGGGTCACGACGATTGGTTTGGCGGGCGCCGACGGCGGCTCATGGGCGCCCGGGGCCTGCTCGGGCGCGGCCTCCGCCGCGCCGGCGGCCTTGTCGCCGACGAGCGTCAGCGTGCGCCCCACGAGCTCGCCTTTGAGCGGCACGTCGCGGCCCATCATCATCATCGTGGCCGTGACGTGGGTCGCGTCTTTCGGCTCGACGACGAGCGCGATCTGGTGGCTCATGAACTCGATGTTCCAGGTGCCGGAGAAGTCGGCGGTGGTGACGGGCGTCTGGGCCGACGCGCGTCGATCCAGGTCGAAGCCAGCACGGCGAGCGCGAATCGAACAGACATGGGCGGATCCTTTCAGTGATGTCCGGGGTCAGGCCCCTTTCGATTGTCGCAAGGCGACCTGTCCCCAACGCAGCACCGTAGCGAAGGCCGCCTGAACGGGCGCGTGAAGGCGTCGTTCAGCCGCCATTCAGGCCGGGGGTGCAGAATCGGAGCTGAGGCCGTAGAGTCGAACCATGCGGGTGCTGGTCGCGGAAGATGAAGGGGCGCTGGCCGATCAACTGGCCACCGTGCTCGCCGAGGCCGGCTACGCGGTGGATGTGGCCCGCGACGGCGGCGAAGCCGAGTTCCTCGGCCGCACCGAACGCTACGACGCGGTGGTGCTCGATCTGGGCCTGCCGACGCTCGACGGGCTGACGGTGCTGCGGCGGTGGCGCGAGTCGGGCCACGCGATGCCGGTGCTGGTGCTGACGGCCCGCGGCAGCTGGCACGAGAAGGTGCGCGGCATCGACGGCGGCGCCGACGACTACATGGCCAAGCCGTTTCAGATCGAAGAAGTGCTGGCGCGCCTGCGGGCGCTCATCCGCCGCGCCTCCGGCCACGCCAGCCCGGAGCTGCGCTGCGGCGACGTGGTGCTCGATCCGCGAGCCGCGCGCGTGGTCGTCGCCGGCCTGCCGGTGAAGCGTCACCGGGCACGAGTACCGGGTGCTCTCGTACCTGATGCATCACCAGGATCGCATCGTCTCGCAGGCCGAGCTGACCGAACACATCTACGCGCAGGGCTTCGATCGCGACTCGAACACCGTCGAAGTGTTCGTGGCGCGTCTGCGCCGCAAGCTGGGCGGCGCCGCCATCGACACGGTGCGGGGCCTGGGCTACCGCATGGGAGGGGCGCGCGCGTGACGGGCTCACTGTCGTTGCGCACGCGCGTGCTGCTCGGGGCCGCGCTTGTGGACGCTCGGCCTCTTCATCATCTTCGGCGTCCTGCTGACGCAGGCGCTCTTCCGCCATCCCGGCGTGCCCAGCGTCTTCCACCGCATCTTCCTGAACGTGTGGCCGCTGCTCGCCGCGGCGGGGGTGTGCCTGGCCGCGGGCCTGTTCCTCGTGCGGCGCGGCCTGGCGTCGTTCGGCGCGCTGCGCGCGCGACTGGTCGAGGTGCGCGATGGCCGCGACCGCCGGCTCGACGGCGCGTTCCCGGTGGAGGTGCAGCCGCTCATCAGCGAGTTGAACGGGCTGCTGGCCGATCGCGAGCAGCGCGTCGGCGCGGGCGCTGGCGACGGCCGGTGACCTCGCGCACGGGCTCAAGACGCCGCTGGCGCGTGCTGAACCACGTGGCCGGCCAGGCGCGCGGCCGCGATCAGGGCGACCTGGCCGACGCCATCGCCCAGCAGGTCGACCGGATGCGCCGCCAGGTCGACTACCACCTCGCGCAGGCGCGGGCCTCGGCCGCCGGCGGCACCGCCGACGCGCGCTGCCAGGTGCGGGTATCAGCCGAAGGCCTGGCCCGCACGATGCAGACCGTCTACAGCGAGCGCGCGCTCGACATCGCGCTCGAGGTGTCCGACGGCGACACCGTGCGCGTCACTGCGCGAAGACCTCGACGAGATGCTCGGCAACGTGCTCGACAACGCCTGCAAGTGGGCCCGCTCGCGGGTCGCCGTGCATACGACCAGCGGCGCCACCGGCGTCCGTGTGATCGTGGACGACGACGGCCCCGGCCTGGCCGCCGACCTGCGGCAGACGGTGCTGCGCCGCGGCGTGCGCGCCGACGAAGCGGCGCCCGGCTCGGGCCTGGGCCTCGCCATCGTGCGCGATCTCGCGGAGCTGTACGGCGGCGCCGTCGCGCTGTCGGCCGCGCCACTCGGCGGACTGCGCGTCGAACTGACGCTGCCGGCGTCGCCCGCCACCGCGTAAGGCGTCGGCGCCCGGCGCGAGTACCGGTAGATTGGCGCCGCGAGGTGACGATGCGAGGCGTGGCGATCGGAATCTGGAATGCTGGCATGGAGCCTCTCCGCGGCGGCGCAACCGGCGCCATCGGCGCCGCCGGCCGAGCCACCCGCCGCGATCGTGCGCCAGTGGATCGAGCGCCTGAACGCGCTCTCGGACCAGCCCGCCACGCTCGACGCCTTCGTCGCGCTCTATACCCCCGACGCGCTGCACATCACCGGCCCGACGCCCGACCAGCGCGGCACCGCCACCTACCGCGGCCACGACGGCATCCGTGTGCTCGCCGCGCGCATCGCCGCCAGCGAAGAGCGGCGCGTCTATCGCCTTGAAACCGAGACGGCGCGCGAGACCACCGCCAGCCTGGTGCACGAAACCGCCGGCCCGTGGGGCGGCCCCGCGGTGGCAGTGCAGATCATCGCCACCTACACCGATGCCGTGTCGAAGAAGCGCTACGCCGCCCCCGGCGCCGTGTTCTTCCAGATCGCCAACGGCCGCATCCGCCGGGCCCGCGTCTACGTCAGCGACGGCGAGCGCGCGGAAGTGGAAGCCGAGCCGACCCGCCGGCGGCCCTGACCGGCGCTCGTCACCCCGTTCGTCCTCACGGCCCTCCGCCCGAGGCCGCCATCAGTGCGCCGCCTCTGTTACCGTGGGCGCATGCGGATGCGCACCACTCCCGTCCTCCTGCTCACCCTGGCCGTCGCGGCCGTCGCCTCCCCCGCTACCGCCCAGCGGCTGCCCGGCGGCGTCACCCCCGAGCACTACACGCTCTGGGTCGCGCCCGACATCGCCGCGGCCACCTTCCGCGGCACGGTCGACATCCGCGTGCGGATCGAGAAGCCCACGGCGGCGATCACCCTGCATGCGGCGGAGATCGCGTTCGACAGGGTCACGATCGAAGCCGGCGGCAAGACCGTGCCCGCCACGGTGACCGAGAGCACGAAGGACGAGATGGTGACGTTTACCGCGCCGGCACCACTCGCGGCCGGTACGGCGACCATCCACGTGAAGTACCGCGGCATTCTCAACGACAAGCTGCGCGGCTTCTACCTGAGCAAGGGCGCCGCGCGGAACTACGCGGTGAGCCAGATGGAAGCCACCGACGCGCGGCGTGCGTTCCCCTGCTTCGACGAGCCGGCGAAGAAAGCCACCTTCGACATCTCGATGACGATTGCCGCCGGCGACATGGCGATTTCCAACGGCGCCCAGGTGGCAGACACACCCGGTCCGGACGCCGGCACGCACACGGTGCGCTTCGCCACCACGCCGAAGATGTCCACGTATCTGGTGGCCCTGCTCGTGGGCGACTTCGTGTGCCGCGAGGGCGCCAGCGACGGCATCGCGATCCGCGTCTGCGCCACGCCCGACAAGAAGGACCTCACCGGCTTCGCGATGGAAGCCGCGCAGTTCGAGGTGAAGTTCTTCAACGACTACTTCGGCATCCGGTATCCGTTCGGCAAGCTCGACATCATCGGCATCCCGGACTTCGCGGCCGGCGCCATGGAAAACGCCGGCGCCATCACCTTCCGCGAGCGCATGCTGCTCGTGGACGAAGCCACCGCCTCGATCGGCGTCCGCAAGTCGGTCGCGTCCGTCATCGCGCACGAGCTCGCGCACCAGTGGTTCGGCAACCTCGTGACGATGAAGTGGTGGGACGACATCTGGCTGAACGAAGGCTTCGCCACCTGGGCCGCCAACAAGCCGCTGGCGGCGTGGAAGCCCGAGTGGCAGATGGACGTGAACGCCGCCGAAGAGACGCAGACGGCCCTGGGCCTCGACGTGCTGCGCTCCACGCGCGCGATCCGCACGAAGGTCGAGACACCGGCCGAGATCAACGAGGTGTTCGATCCGATCGCCTACGAGAAGACGTCGGGCGTCATCAACATGGTGGAGGCGTTCGTCGGCCCCGAGGCGTTCCGGAAGGGTGTGTCGGCGTATCTCACGCGCTACTCGTCGAGCAACGCCGCCGGTGAGGACTTCTGGAACGAGGTCACCCGCGTCACCGAGAAGCCCGTGAACCGCGTGATGCGCAGCTTCGTCGATCAGCCCGGTGCGCCGGTGCTCTCGGTGAGCACGTCATGTGTGGGCGGGCAGACGAAGGTGACGGTGCGGCAGCGTCGCTTCGACAGCGGTGTGGGCGCGACGCCCTCGGCGCCGCAGGCGTGGTCGCTGCCGGTGTGCGTGAAGACCGACACCGGCAAGACCACCTGCGAGCTGGTGGCCGACTCCACACAGAGTTTCAACGCCCCGGGCTGCGGCGCCGCCATGGTGAACGCCGACGCCCGCGGCTACTACATCACGGAGTACGAACCGGCGGCGCTGACGGCGCTGGCCGCGCGGACGACGCCGCTGACGGGCGCCGAGAAGGTGAGCCTGCTCGGCGACGAATGGCGCCTGGTGCGCGCCGGCCGCCACGACGTGGGCCCGTTCCTGGATCTGGCCGCCGCGTTTGCCTCAGACCCGACGCCGTCGGTCTCGGGCGACATTGCCGGACGCGTCGGCTTCGTGAGCGGCGCCATCGCGGGTGAGGCCGACCGCGCACCGCTGAACACGTGGATCCGCGCCAGGTTCGGCCCGGCGCTCGACGCCATCGGGATCGACCCGAAACCCGGCGACACCGACGACGTGCAGACGCGCCGCGGTGTGCTGATGCAGCTGCTCGGCAGCGCCGGCGACGAGCGCGTGCGCGCCACGGCCACGGCGCTGACGCTGGCGTACCTCGACCGCGTGGACTCCGTGCCGCCGTCGCTGATTGGCGCCGCGCTGAACATCGCGGCAGGCGCTGGCGACGCGGCGCTCTACGACCGCCTGGTCGCGAAGATGCGCGCCTCGGCCGCCACGCCCGACATCTACTACCGCCTGTTCAACGCGCTGCCGGCCTTCCGCGACCCGGCGCTGGTGCAGCGCACGCTCGCCTCGACCCTGACGGATGACGTCCGCTCGCAGGACGTGCCCACCGTGCTCGCCCAGCTCTTCGGCGGCGCCCAGGGCGACGCCACGTGGACGTTCGTGCAGCAGCGGTGGGAGGCGATCACGAAGAAGGTGGGCGTGTTCCAGGGCGTGCCCTACATCGTGGGCGGCTTGGGCGCCTTCTGCTCCACGGAGCGCGCCAACGAAATGAAGGCGTTCTTCGACGCGCATCCGGCCCCCGCCGCCGCCCGCAGCCTGCGTCAGGCCATCGAACGCATCGAGACCTGCGCCGCCATCGACGCGAGACAGAGCGCCCCGCTTACGGCGTGGCTGGCGAAGCAGCGCTAGACGAAGACCCGTTCAGTCGGTGCTTTGCCACGGCGACGACCCTCACTCAAAGCCATTGCACGATTTGTAGCCCACGGGCTACACTCGTCCATGCGCGTCGAAAAGACCGCCGAGTATCGCGAGTGGATTGACGGCCTCAAGGACGCCGCTGGCCGGGCGCGGATTCTGATGCGCGTTGATCGGCTCATCCACGGCAATCCGGGTTCGCATCGCCACCTGACAGGGGGCGTCTCAGAGTTGAAGATAGACGCTGGCCCAGGCTATCGCGTGTACTACACCCAGGTGGGTAACCGTTTCCTGTTGTTGCTCGCCGGTGGTGACAAGGGGACGCAGGCCAGAGACATCACCAGAGCGCTTCGCCTGGCGCGACTGCACGGAGAGTAGCGAGATGGCTAAGACCACCCGCAAGAAGACAACCAAGCCGACGCCGTACGACGTCGCGGAGCACCTTCGAACGCCGGAGGAAATGGCGGCCTATCTGGACGCCTGGCTCGAAGACGCACCGGATGACGTCTCTGGCATTGCCAGAGCGCTAGGTGACGTGGCGCGAGCCAAGGGCATGAGCCTGGTGGCCCGGGAGGCGGGACTCAGCCGTGAGAGCTTGTATCGCGCGCTCGCAGAGGGCGGCAATCCAAGCTTCGCGACCGTGCTGAAAGTGGCCCGCGCCCTTGGGGTCCGCCTGCACGCCCAGCCAGCATAGGGCGGACTACGCAAGGCCCGAGAGCCGGCAGAGCAGGGAGCCGCTGCGTGTGGACTTGGGCCCCTTTCGTTTGTGATGCATGACGTTCCTCGCTCCCTCTTGCCGCTGCCACGTGGGCAAGATGGAGTAGACGAAGAACGGGCCGTCCGTGGTTCCCGGAGAACGCCACCTGTGTGGCTGCTCAGCCACAGGCGGTGTGGCTGGAATACCACGGGGAACAAGCATCAGTGGCGGGGCATCGGCCATTCTCGCCAAGTCTCAACGAAACGTCATTGGCGCACGGTTTGCTGAGTTGGCCCACGTGCGCAATCGATTCACTGTGCGAGTGCTGACGCTCTTCCTGACCGTGGCGCTCGGCGCGGCGGCCTGCGCGAATGCTCCAACCTCACCCACCAACCCCGCCGCACCGAGCCTCCCTCCCGCCGTTGATCTCACTGGAACCTGGCGAGGTCAATACGTCGAAGTCGGTTGCCAGAGCACGACGTGTCCTGTCTGCTGCACGAGTCGAGGGAAGACCGAGCGACGGCGCGACCTGACCTTGGTCATGACACAAGACGGCGCGGTGGTCACCGGCGCGTGGACGGAAGCCCCGATTGAGACCCAGGGCACACTGACGGGCTCGTTCAGCGGCACCGTCAGTGGCACCTCGCTCACCCTGGCTGGGGCGCTGTTCCTGGCGCGGACCAATGCGTCGCCCCTTCCTCAAGAGCCGCCGCCGTACCGTCTGACTGACTTCTCCGCCGTGACGGCGGGGCCATCGGGTCCCCTCACGGGCACGTTCCACATCGTGACCATCGACGGGACAGGCCGTGAGACCGAGCGGCTCAGGAACGACATCGTGGGACTCACCCGCGTGCAGTGACGGCTGCATTCCTTGCGCAAGTCCAGTGCGTCGCGTCGAGCGACTGAGCCGTTGGGCGGGCCGGCACCATCCGGTCGTCGGCTCCGCTTCGCACCTCGATCACTCATCACTTCCCGGCAAGGCCGGCGGCGGGATGACGTCCAGACGGATGCCGAGCGCGCGCAGCACGGCGAGCACCTTGTCGAAGCGCACCGTGGGCTTCCCACGTTCCAACTCGACGAGGAAGCGAAGGCCTACGCCCGCTGCTGCAGCCAACTGGTCTTGCCGCAGCCCCAGAGCGAGACGGGCTTGGCGTACGACGGCGCCCGATCTCTTCGACCGTCACACTCGATGTTCCCGATCGGGCATATCGCCTGAATCTTTCCGCAGAATCGCCATGATGTTCCCGATCGGGAACATGACCATCGCCGACATGGGCGCACTTCTCATTCCAGATTGGACGGCGCCAGAATCCAGATTGGACGGCACATCACCTCGCCGACCGTACGGTGCCGGCCACCAGCGGCGTGGCGGCCGCGCAGGCCTCGCCCGGCGCAATGCTAAGCCAATCCGGCACCACAGCCGGCCGGGCCAGTTGCTTGGCCGTTCTTCTCTTCGGCTGCGGCTGGGTTGGAGCTTGAAGCATCGAACTCTGCTTCGGCGATATGCAGGTTGTCGAGTAACCCTCACTGCCTCAAACGCACCTGGGCGACGCCGCACCGCCTCCTCTCGACGTGCACCGAGGGGCGGCGTGATAGCGTCGTGCGGTGTCTACGAGCACACATCTGCCGGCAGTTTTCACGCCACCGTTTCGCACTCCCGGGGTTCCTGAGAGCGGCACGGTCATTCGCATTCATCGAAGGCCAGGCCACTATGCGGGCGAGGGTGATCCCGTCGTTTCTCGCTCAAGTGCCGCCGTGGGACTACTCATGATGGATGTGGGTCGAGGATGAGCCTTAGGCGCAATTGGGCCCGTGGATCAAAGGCGGCAGCGCTCGCGGGGCCTGCTTCTCTTGAAGGCCGTTGAGGACGGTTCGGCTCTCTGGCCGCACAGGGGATCGCCCAGCGGTCACCACCCGCCGGGCGGCGTGACGCGGTCCGGTCGGCGGCGACTCTGAGCGCGGCGCGCACGAATCCGACACTCGCCCCGAGAGTGCGGGTGTCACCAGAGGAGGGGCTGGGGGCCCCCTAAGGGCTCGTACAGGCGCAAGTCGCCGGAAGGGGCGAGTGACCGACGCGCGAAGCGGAGCCGACGATCGGACTGCGCCATGTCGTCCGGCGGCACCTGCGCCAGCCGTCCGGCGGCCTCCGCCAGGCGGCAACGGCACCGGCAGGCGACCGAAGAATCGCACGCCAGCCGGCGCCGCGCTGCTAGACTCTGCCCCGTTCCGGCGCGCGGGCCGGAGTTCCTCGGAGGCTCCTGATGTCTGCGCGTGTCCTGGCTGCGCCGCCCCTCGGCGCTCCTCGTCGCCGCCACGTCGCTGTACTCGGTGTCCGTCTGGACGCAGACCCAGCCGACGCCGCCGCCGCAGACGCCGCACGACCGCGTCGAGGCCGCGCACGAAGACCTGACGCGCAGCGGCGCGGATCGCGCGCGCGAGACGGCGCGACTCACGGCAGCCGTCGCTCCGGCCGTCGACCCATCGGCGGCGAACGCGGCCGTGCCGCGCCGCAACTTCATCGACACGCTCATCTTCAAGCGCCTGGCGGACGCGAAGGTGCCGCACGCGCCGCTGGCGACCGACGCCGAGTTCGCGCGCCGCGTCTACCTCGACGTCACCGGCCTGCCGCCGTCGTCCGCCGACGTGCGCGCCTTCGTGGCTGATACCGCCGCCGACAAGCGCGACCGCCTGATCGATCGCCTGCTCGCCAGCGACGAGTTCGCCGAGCAGTGGGCGTGGCACTGGGGCGATCTGCTGCGCATGTCGGGCGAAGCCGGCCCCGGCGCCAACGCCTTCCACTTCTGGTTCAAGGAACAGCTCAAGGTCGATCGCCCCTACGACCGCTTCGTGCACGACGTCCTGACGCCGTCGTCGAAGGTGCACGCCACCATTCCGTCGCTCGCCATCATCGGGCGCAGCAACCAGCTCAAGAGCCGCTTCGTCGAGAGCGTGGACGACTACCGCATCTCGAACCGCCTCGACCACATCGACGCGCTCACCATCGACGTCAGTCGCGTCTTCCTTGGCATCAACACCTCCTGCATCTCGTGCCACGACGGCGAATTCCACCTCGAGGAGGTCAACAAGTACCTCGCCGAGCGCAAGCGCGACGAGTTCTTCGCGATGTCGGCGTTCTTCGGCACCACCCGCCTCATCGGCAACTGGAACGACAAGTCGCGCAACGTCGATCGCGACCTGCACGTGGACGACCTGGGCCCCGGCTACGACGGCGGCGACGACGCGCCGTTCCTCACGCTGGCCGAAAGCCAGTTCCCGCGGCCGAAGGGCTCGCACGAGCCGGCCTTCATCCTGACCGGCGAGAAGCCGCGCGCCGGCGAAGCGCCGCGGGCGGCGCTGGCCCGCATGATCACGGCGCATCCGCAGTTTGCGCGCGCCACCGTGAACGTCATCTGGGGCCGGCTGATGAGCGTCGGCTTCGTCGAGCCGCACGATGCCTTCGACATGCTGCGCCTGTCGGGCAAAGACGCGCAGCCCACCAACGTCGAATTGCTCGAGGCGCTGGCCGCCGACTTCACGAAGAGCGGCTTCCGCCTGAAGCACACCATCCGCACCATCCTGCAATCGAGCGCCTACCAGCTGTCGTCGGGCTTCCCCGGCGTCTGGAAGGACGACTACCTGCCGCTGTATCCGCGCCACTACGCGCGCGTGCTGACCGGGCCGGAAGTGGTGGACGCGGTGTCGATCGTGACCGGTGTGCCGCTCAAGTTCACGCTCGGCGGCGAGACCATGACACGCGTGAAGCAACTGGCGACGCCGCAGGACATCGGCCGCGGCGGCGAGGCGATGGCCATCGACGCGATGCTCCAGAGCTTCTTCCAGAGCAACCGCCGCACCCCGCCGCAGTCGGGCAACCGGCCATCGACGCTGCAGGCGCTGCTGATGATGAAGTCGAACGTCGTCAACGACCGCGTGCTGGCCTCGGCCCGCGGCCGCGTCGCCGAGCTGGTCGAGTCTTCGCGCACCGACGACGAGATCATCGACGAGCTCTACATGAGCACCGGCGCGCGCATGCCCTCGCCGGCCGAACGCTCGGTGGCGCGCCGCACCCTGGGCGCCGACCGCACGCGCGGCACCGAAGACCTGCTGTGGGCGCTGCTGAACAGCCCCGAGTTCCTCGTCAACCGCTGACGCGAGGCCGACCATGCGCCGCCTGACCGATCTCGTCGCTTCCCGCCGCGACGCCCTCAAATGGGGCGGCCTCGCCCTTGCCAGCACCTGGGTGGACGGCCTCGTGTGGCCGCTCGACATCCGCGCCCAGGGCCGCGCGACGCCGCGCGGCACGGCGAAGAACTGCATCTTCATCGAACTCGGCGGCGCCATCAGCCCGATGGACACCTGGGACTTCAAGGAGACGCGCTGGACGCCGAAGGACCTCGACGTCACCGAGGTGAAGAAGGGCCTGTATCTGTCGCGGACGCTCTTCCCGCAGCTCGCGAAGGAGATGGACAAGGTCGCACTGGTGCGCTCGATGCAGGCGCCCGAGCTCATCCACTTCAACGGGCAGTATCACACGCAGGTCGGCCGCGCGCTCAATCCGGCCATCGCGCGCGAGATTCCGGCCTTCGGATCGGTGGTCGCCTTCGAACTCGCGAAGCAGCGCCGCGAACGCGACACCTTCCCCACTTACGTCAGCACCAACCTGACCAAAGCGCGCGCCGGCTCGATCGGCTCGGGCTTCCTGCCCACCTGGACCACCGGGCTCGATCTGGATCCGAGCACGGTGTTTGCGGCCTTCGGCGGCGACATGACCGGTGCCAACGCGGTGCTGTCGGAGCGGTGGGAACTGCTGACCGCGCTCTCGAAGATCAACGAGGGCCAGCGTCAGGCCATGGGCCAGCGGGCCGCCGACTACCAGACCTTCTACGACGACGCCCACAAGCTGCTCACCGACGCGCGGTGGCCGGCGGTGTTCAAGGCCTCGGCCGACGACAAGACGCGCTACGGCGACGACGAGTTCGGCCTCGGCTGCATCCTCGCCCGCAATCTGCTCAAGCAGCAGGCCGGCACGCGGATGATCTACATCTACGACGGCGACCGCTGGGATCACCACTCCGGCATCTTCGACAAGACCGCCGAGTGGAACCACTACCGCACCTGCACGCGGCTCGACGCCGGCCTCGTGAGCCTGATGCACGACCTGGCCGCCACGCCGGGCTCGGCGCCGGGCACGACGCTGCTCGACGAGACGATGATCGTCTGCCAGAGCGAGTTCGGCCGCACGCCCGGCATGAATCCGGTGGCCGGCCGCGACCACTACAAGGGCGCCTACACCGGCCTCTACGTGGGCGGCGGCATCGCCGGCGGACGCATCCTCGGCAAGACCAACGACGACGGCAGCACCTGCCTCGAGACCGGCTGGCGCCACAAGTCGCAGCCCTTCATGGACAACACCGTCGCCACCATCTACTCGGCGCTCGGCATCGACTGGAAGACCTCGGTCGCCAACACGCCGTCGGGCCGCGCCTATCACTACGTGGACACGGTCAGCCTCGGCGGCGCGGCGATGATGGAAGCCGACGAGATCGGCGACCTGTTCGCGTGATGTCGGGCACGCCTGCGCGGCTTTGGCGCGTCGCCGCCGCCTGCGGCTTTGCCATCGGCCTCATCGTCGGGGCGCCTGCGGGGGCCGGGCAGTCCGGGGTGCCGCCACCGCGGCCGGAGCCGCCGCGGCGCCGCGTGTCGTCATCCCCGCCGGTGAGTTCTGGATGGGCCGCACGCGGCTGTGGCTCATGGACGAGATCGGCTGGCAGGTCCGCGAGCGGATGGACGATCGCCCCGTGCACCGCGTGCGCCTGGCGGCCTTCAGCCTCGACGTCCACGAAGTCACCAACGCCGACTACGCGCGGCTGGTCGCTGATCCGGCGGCGAAGGTCGATCCGCCGTTCCACTGGGGCGGCAAGACACCGCCGGCCGACAAGGCGCACCTCCCGGTCTACAACATCACGTGGCATGACGCCGTGAAGTACTGCACGGCGCACGGGCGGACGGCTGCCCACCGAGGCGGAGTGGGAGTACGCCGCGCGCGGTGGCGTCGCCGACCTCGACTATCCCTGGGGCAACGAGTACGCCGAGCCGGGCATGACGGCCGGGCAGCCGGCAACCAGGCGCGCGCACAGCGGCTCGAGCACCGGACCGAAAGCGGTCGGGTCGTATCCGCCCAACGCCATCGGCCTCTTCGACGTGTCGGGCAACGTGTGGGAATGGACGGCCGACTGGTACGACCTGCACTACTATTCGGTCAGTCCCGTGGACAACCCGACGGGGCCGGCCACCGGCCGCTACAAGGTGATTCGCGGCGGCAGTTGGGCCGACACCGAGACACGCCTGGCCACCGTCTACTACCGCAACTTCACCGCGCCCGACACCGCGCAGCCCACGGTGGGTTTCCGCTGCGCCGCGCCGGCCGCGAGCGCTCGATGACCCGCGCCACCCGGAACTGGACGCTGGCGGTCGGCGCCGTTGTCGTCGCCCTCGTCATGGTCGGCGTGCCGGTGTGGCTCATCCAGCCTTTCGCGCCGCAGACGCCCGAGGCGGTGCAGTGGTCGTGGCAGCTGCGTCAGTCAGCGCCGCGCGTCACGGTCGCGATGACGCTGCTCCTGCTGTCGGCGATCGTGGCGCTGTGGCCGATGCCGGCGGCGCTGCCATGGCATCGGACCGGCCGGCGCGCGGCGCTGGCGGCGCTGGTCGCCGTGGCCGTGGGCACGATGTGGTTCGCGCGCCAGAACCACTTCGAGTGGATGTTCCGGCCGTTCCCCGATCCGCGTTTCGTCGCCGCCGCCGAAGCCACCGACGTGCCAGCCACCGCGCCGGTGCTCGGCGTCGCATCGGCGAAGGCCGCGCTCGCCTTCCCCATCACCCGTCTCGGCTACCACCACCTGGTGAACGCGATGCTCGGCGACGTGCCGATCGTCGCCACGTATTGAACGCTCTGTCACACCGGTCTGGTGTGGGAGCGGGCACTCGACGGGCGGACGCTGCAGTTCCGCCTGATCGGTATCAACAACCAGAACTTCCTGATGGAGGATCTGGAAACCGGGTCGTGGTGGCAGCAGGTCAGCGGCCTGGCCGTGTCGGGCCCGCTCGCCGGCCGGCGGCTCACGCCGGTGCTGCACGATGAAGCCACCTTCGGCCTGTGGCGCTCGGAACATCCCGCCACCCGGGTGCTCGGGCTCGACGCGCAGGCCTCGCAGATCGAGGACACCTGGGAAGAGAGCACGGCGAAGGCGCGCGTGGTCACCCCGGTGAGTGCCGACGACCCGCTGCCACCGCGCACGCTGGTCATCGGCGTGGCCATCGAGGGCGACGCGCGCGCCTATCCGCGCGACGCGCTGAAGGCCAGCGGCGTCCTCCTCGACGACCTGCACGGCACGCCGATCGCCATCCTCGAGGCCGACGACAAACACTCCGTGCGCGCCTTCTCACGCCTGGTCGAGGGCCGCACCGTCGACCTGCTGCGCAAGGTCGACGCCGCCCCGGCGCGCTACATCGACGAGCACACCGGCTCGGAGTTCGACTTCACCGGACGCGCGGTGTCAGGTCCGCTCAGCGGGCAGCAGCTCACGCGGGTGCCGCACCTGTCGGACTACTGGTTCGACTGGCACGAGTACCACCCCGACACCACGGTCCATACGCCGTGGCAGCCGCGCCCGGCGCAACCCTGACGCACCGATCCGCGGCACGGAGTCAACGCGCCGACGTGTCGCGCAGGAACGACGACACCACCTGCAGCCACGCGTCCGGCTGCTCCAGGGCCATGCCGTGCCCCACGTCCTAGAAGACGTGGAAGGCGGCCCGTGGATAGGCCGCGCGCAGCGCCGTACGTTGGGTTCGGCGCGCAACCCGGTCGCGCGTGCCCTCGAGCACCAGCATGCGACCGGACCAGGCGGAGAGCGTGGCCGCGTCGGGAGGCCCGGGCCGGTCGATGTCGATGCTGACCTGGTAGCGCGAGGCGAGATTCGGGCCACGTGAGGGCCTGCACCTCGCGGCGGTAATGCGCGCGCCACACCTCGCGGTCTGGCGCTCGCGACGTGCTCAGGCGAACGGCGAGCCCGAGCAGCGCCCGCCAGGCCGGCATCGGCAGGCGGCCCAGCCACGGCAGCAGCCGGGCGTTCTTTCTGGCACGCGCCGCCTCGGGCGGTCCGACGCCCGACATGACCACGTCGTCGATAGCGCCGGGCGCGTCACGAAGCCATGCCTGCGTGACCAGCCCACCGAACGAGCCCCCGTAGACCGACACCGCGCCGCCGCCCATCTCGACACGCAGCGTGTCGAGCCACGCCAGCAGCGCCGCGAGTCTGTCGACGCGCGGATAGGTGACCAGCGCTGTCTGGTGCGTGTCGGCGAGCGCATCGCCGAGCGCGGCCAGGGCATCCGCGGAGCCGACGATGCCGGGCAGCACGATGAGACGCCGTGGCCCGCGGCCGAGACGGCGGACGCCGCCGCCGACGGCGCCCATCGGCGTGAACGGCGCCTCGGCATCAAGGCGCGACTGCGCGTGTGTGAGAACGGACGGCATGCCCCCCGACAGACTACCGTCAACGACAAGCATGGCGCGACCGTGGTCGGCCGCGCCCCGCGTCTGTTCGATGCCGCGTGCGGTGGAAACTACGCGCCCGGCATCGGCTCGTCGGCACTGCCGCCGTAAATGGCCGGCACCTTCGAGCCCATCGCCCGCAGGTAGGCGGCGAGCTGTCCGCGGTGGTGGATGCCGTGGTTGTTGGCCATGCCGAGGAACGAGGCCGCCGGCATCTCCATCATCCCGAAGAACGAGATCGTCTTCGCGAGATCGGCCGGCGCCATGGCGCCAATGGCTGCCAGCTTCTCGGGGAAGGTCTTCTCGTAGAAGGCGACGACGTCGGCCACGGTGGCGAACCGCCCTTCGACCTGTTTCACCTTCTCCGGGTCCCACACGAACTGACCGGTGATGATGCTGTCGAGAAACCACACGTCGGCGGTGGCCAGGTGCGTGGTCAGTTCCCACGCCGTGCGCGACTTGTCGTCGGGCCGGTAGTCGCGGGTGTCGTCTTTCACCGCGGCGAGCACCTTGCGGGTGGCGGCGAACTCGCCGGTCATGAGCTGCGTGAACTGCTGGGCCAGGAACTGGGCTTGATCGGGCGTCATCGGCGGTCTCCAGGAAATCGAGGTCGGCTGCGTCGCACAGGTTATGCGAACAAAAGGCGAAGGGTCAAGTGCCTAGTCTGCGCGCAGCACCGTGGCCGGGTCCACGCGCGACGCCCGGCTGGCGGGCACCCAGGCAGCGGCCGCGCAGGCGACCAGCAGCGCCAGCGGCGCGAGTGTGAAGATCCGGGCGTCGAAGGCGACCATATCGACGAACACCGCGTCCAGGGCTCGCGCCACACCGAGCGCGAGCACCAACCCGACGGCCACACCGACGCCTCCGATCCACAGCGCTTCGCCCACGATCTGCGTGCGCACCCGCGCCGGCGACGCGCCCACGGCGAGCCGCACGCCGATCTCGCGCGAGCGCCGCACCACCGCATACGACTTGGCGCCGTAGACCCCGACAAGAGCGATGAACGCCGCGAAGAGGCCGATGCCCGTCATCGCGGTGGCGAGCGTCCGCAGCCCCCAGAACTCGATCGACGACTCCAGGTGCGCACCGAACGTGGTCACGCCGAAGAGCGGCACCCCGGGCGCCGTAGCTTGAACGACCCGCCGGACCTGCCCGACGAGATCCCCGTCCACGCCCGCGCGTGGACGCACGTGGAAGTGCACCCCGCTGCGATAGCCCTGTGCGAATGGCACGAACACCGTGCCCTCGGTTTGCGACGGGAACACGTTAGTCGTCTGCGGCGACACGATGCCGACGATCTGTACGGCCACCGGTGCGGCGCCATCCGCGGCCGCCGGATCGTTGCCGATGTGGATGGATTGTCCGAGCGCGTCGCCGTCAGGCCAGAGCTGACGCGCGAGGATGTCGTCGACGAGCGCGACCGGCGGCGCCCCGGCGCGCTGCGTCTCGGAATCCGTGAACGTGCGGCCGCGCCGCAGCGTCAGGCCCATCGCCTGCGGATAGCCGGCGCCGACCGCATTCCACTTCGCCGCGAACGATCGGCCGTCCGCCGGCGTGGCCGGCCGCTCGCCGGGCACCGCCGTGGTGCCCGCGCGCCGGATCTCGTAGCCCAGGTTCACGGCACCGAATGGCACGGTGACGCCAATGGCCGCCGTCTCCACGCCGGGCAGGGCCGCGAGTGCCGATTCGACGGCGGCATAGATCGGCAGGGCGCGCGGCTGGTCGAGCCCCGCCAGCGCCGCATCGAGATCGGCGATGACGGTCGCCTCGGCGGCCATCGCGGCGTCGATGGCGGTGCCGTCGCGGGCCAGGCGCACGAAGAGGCCCGCCGCCACGAGCAGCGCGAGCGACAACGCGACCTGCGCGGCCACCAGCGGCGAGCGGACCCAGCGGCGCCTGGTCGGCGCGGTGTCCCCGAGTTGATGCTTGAGATCGGCGAACTGGCGGTCGCGCGAATGGAGGAGCGCCGGGCCCAGCGCGAACAGCACCGCCGCCACCACGCCGAAGGCGAAGGCGGCAGCGGTCGCCGCCCCCGACGTGCTGGCGTCCACGGCGAGCGTAATCGGCAGGCGCGCCAGCAGCGTGCCGAGGAACGCGTCGATGGCCGGCACGGCCACCAGCACGCCGCCCACCGCGGCCACGCCGCCGATGAGCAGGGCCTCGACGAGCAGTTGCCGGATGATGCGCGCGCGGCCGCCGCCAAGTGCCAGGCGGATGGCGAACTCGCGCCGGCGCGCCTCGCCGCGGGCCACGAGCACCGAGGCGAGGTTCAGGCACACGATGAGCAGCACGGCGCTGGTGAGACCGAGGAACACCATCGCCAGCGTGGTCAGCACGCGCTCGTCCATCGGGCTGGTGCTGGTGCCGAAGCGCGGCAACGGCGCGACCGACAACGCGCGGCCGCTGGTACTGCGCCGGAAACGCTTCGGCGAGGGCGGCGTCCGCCGGTGCCAGGCGCGTGGACGCGGTAGCCACGGCGATCCCGGGGGCGAGGCGGGCGACGAGAAACAGCGGGAAGGTGTCGGCGGACGCCAGCGCCCGCCGATCGGCCTCGAACGACTCGGTGCGCAGGGCATCGAAGGCGCCGAGCGGCAGCAGCAGTTCGGGCCCGATCACCATCATCGTGCCCGTGAAGCCCGGCGGCGTGATCCCGACGATCGTGACCGGCTGCTCGTTCACGAACACGGCCGATCCCACCAGGTCGGCCCGACGTCCGGTGCGTCGCCAGTAGGCGTGGGTCGCGATGGCGACCGAGGCGCCGGCCCCCGGCCGGCCTTCGTCCGCCGTGAACGGCCGGCCCTGCACCACCGGCACGCCGAGCACGTCGAAGAACCCGGTCGAGACGAAGCCCGCGAACGTGCGCCGCGGGTCGCCGCCCGCCGTCTCGCGCACGCCCACCGTGCCGAGCGTATGGGCGGTCACGCCGGTGAACACGTCGCGACGCGCCGCCAACACGTCGAAGGCGCCATGCGAGAACGCCCGATACGACTCGACCTCCTGGGTGTGGCGCGAATAGATCTGGACCAGGCCGTCGGGGTCGGCCAGGGGCCGCCCGGCGAACACCAGTGCGTGGAAGAGGCCGAAGACCGCCGCATTCAGGCCGATGCCGAGCGCCAGCACGGCAATCGCGCCGGCGCTGAACCCCGGCGTGCGCGCCAGTTGACGCACCGACGTCCGGAGATCCGAGACGATGTCCTGCAGCACGCTGCCTCCCCCGCCCACCCGACCGGATGAGCCACGGGGAGAGACGGCGGCACGGCCGGGATTGTTTCAGCGGGGAGGACAGCCCGGGTGGCCGACCCGCCTGCGTTCTCCACGCCGGCGACCGTTTGGTCGCCGGCAATAGAGACGTCGCGAGGGCTGCTCCACCCAGTTCACACCGACTACTTGCCCGGCCGGGTCTCCTGCGAGAAACCGAGAGCGTTGACGTCGCGGAAGGCCGGGGTCAACGGCGGCAGCAGCGACGGATCGAGGAAGTTGGTATCGAACGAGAACTGGCGAGTGGGCACACCGTAGATGATGCCGCCGCAGCACTTGTGCGGCATCAGATTCTGGCGGGCGTAGTAGAAGGTCACCAGTGACCCGCGATACCAGATGGTGTCGCCGGCGAGCGCATCGCCTTCGATGTAGCGGACGAAGTTATGCGCGCCGCCGTCGGTGCCGTAGGTGCCGCCGACGGTGCCGGCCGGGAAGATCATGCCTTTGCCCGAGATGAGCGCGACCCGATAGTAGGTGTCCGACCCACGGCGACGTCCAGTATTGTCGTAGGGGTTGAGGTTGGTGGCCGGACCGAACGAGTTCAGGTCGTTCCAGATATTCGAGA
The DNA here is from genome assembly GCA_963779175.1 of uncultured Acidobacteriota bacterium. Classification (GTDB taxonomy): domain Bacteria; phylum Acidobacteriota; class Vicinamibacteria; order Vicinamibacterales; family UBA2999; genus CADEFD01. Next base: position 260,081 of record CAVZXA010000007.1, on the reverse strand, counting down.
GCGCCACCACCGTGTCGGCGGCGATCGAGGTGGCCACGCTGGGCCCCGTCCACCCGCCGTTGGCGTTCCAGTTGCCCTCGAGATACACGGCGTTCTCCGCCGCGATGGTCAGGCCTGGCGCCACCAGGTTGCCCAAGGTGCCGTTGGTGAGCTTGAGCGCATGGCGGTAGAGGATGGGCCGATTCACCTTGGCCTGGCCGCCAGAGAGCAGCGTCAGCGGGGTCGCGGTGAGATTCAGCGGGGCAATCGCTCCCGGTGGCACCTGGTTGCGCACGCCGTCGAAGCTCGGCGCGGCGCCGTAGTTGTCGAGCAGGCCGTTGGCGTTCACGTCTTCACCGGCGTCGAGAGTGCCGTTGGGCGCGCCGGTGGCATTGGCCGGATTCACGATGTCTTCATTGCCGTATTCACCGGTCTCCTCATTCGACGCGTCGCGGTTGTTGCGGCGGTCCGAGAAGTAGAGCGAGAACCCTGCGGTGGCCGATCCGCCTTCCCGCATGGCCTGATTGCCGGTGCCGGCGCCATAGGCGCCCGTCCGCTGGAACCAGCGCGAGAGGTTGGTCGCGTCGATCTCCACGTAGTGCATGACGCCGCCAAGCATGACGCGGTTGGCATGCCCCGCCGGGGCGGCGTCGCGCGACAGCGCCTCGCGGACGTCGAACAGCACGTTGGGCCAGTGGTCGGCCGAGGCGGTGCTGTCGGCGTAGCTGCAGCCCCCGGCCAGCGGGGGCACCGGCGTGGGCTCGTCGTTGTCGCGCAGCCGCTGCAGGCGGATGATCGCGTTCGGGGTCGGATCGGCGCACTGCAAGCCGATGCCACCTGGGCCACCCAAGTTCGGCCCGCTGATCCCGTAGCGCAGCCACTCCATGGTGACGTCCTGCCAGTTGTCGGGCGAGGTCTGAATCTCCACCTTGAGGAACCCGCCGATGGTGCCGGTGCCGGCATTCGACAGGTAGCCGTTCTCGATCCGGTCGCCGGTGGCAACCGGGCTATCCACGTTGCAGCCGGTGAAGGCGGGGGCCGTGGAATAGCCGGTGCACGAGACCAGGATGTTCTTGTCGCGGATGAAGAAGGTATTGACCGACAACGGCAGTGTCGGCAAGGACGCGGCCGCGGCGGTCGCGGTGATCGTGATGTTGCCCCCGTGCGCCCAGTTGTTGCCGACGACACTGATGGGGATGGACACTTGGCGCGCGTCCACGGTGCGAGAAGTCGCCACCAGCAGCGATCCCGCTGGAATAGCGACGCCCAGGTTGCCGGCCACCGCCGCGCGGGTGCAGTTGGTGATGGTGGTCGTGGTCTTGTTCCCGGTGCAGTTGATGCCGGTGACGAGCGGCACGCCAAGGATCGTGTTGATCTGCATGTTGGCGGGCACCTTGAAGTAGTCCGGCATCGTCGGGTTCATGGTGATGGTCCGGTTGGTGCCGGCGGCGACGGCCGCGTTGACGCTCGAGTTGATGCTGCCGGCCGGCACGTCGGGATAGCGGCCGCCGGAGCGCGCCACGGGAGGGCGGTTGCCGGCAATCGGGCCGTAGCCGGCCGGAGGCGCCGCGTTCCAGTCGCCGTCGAGGCTGATCGGCGCCGTTGGCGAGACCGTCGGCAACGACGTGATGTCAATCGCGTGGTCCGACAGCAGCACGCGGACGCTCACCTTCTTGAAGTAGCGCTCGGCGAAGATGGCCGAGGAGACCGACTCGGTGGACGGCGGACGCCTGATGAGATCGATGTTGGCACCGTTGGCGGCTATCAAGTCCAGGTTCAGGGGATTGACGCCAGTGAGGCCATTGCGGATGTTGCCGACGTAGGTGCTGAGCGAGATGGTCGGCCAGCTGTTGTTCAGCGACGAGGTAGGACCGCCGGTCACGCTGCCCTCGGTGGCGGTCAACGCCCGGAAGGGCCCGGTCGAGTTGCCGCGCGTCATGTTGACGGTGCCGGTCTGCCCGGCCGACGACAGGCTCACGCCGTTCGACAGGAACTGCCGCACGACCTCACGCACCGACGACACCTTGTCGCGCAGGGTCAGGGTGGCGCCCGAGCCGGAAGCGAGGTAGAGGTGACTGTTGGTGTGCACACGGCCGCCGAAGTCGAAGTTGTCGGCGGCGTTGAACGCCAGATCGACGTCCGAGAAGATGCCGAACTGGAACACCGGGATGGCCACCGCTTCCACCACCCGCTTCAGGTGCACTTCGCCGCCGTCGGCGGCGCGGGCCGTGGCGTCGAGCTGGAACTGACGCTTGAGGGCCATCAGTCCTTCGTACGGCCCCGAGGAAATGATGCCGTTGGTCGCCGGTCCGAGCGAGGCCACCTGATAGGCCGGGCTCGTGCCGACATCCACGAACGTGACGTTCGGGATGGTCGGCCGGTTGGCGGCGGCTCCGAGGGCGGTCACCGCCGCATTGCTCGGCCCGACCTGGTTCACGAACAGACGCGCCAGGTCGGCGTTCAGCTTCTCGATGCCCGACTGGGCCCCGTAGAAAGCGCGCGCACGGTCGCGGTCGATCGCGCGATAGCCCTGGTCGCTCATCACGGCGGTGGTGAAGCCCACCAGCAGCGCCGACATCAGCACCATCATCAGGATGGTGGTCAGCAGCGCGATGCCGCGCTCGTCAGCCGGCGAGACAGGCACAAAGGTTCGGGCGGACATGGCGGAGGTCCTCATGGGCTACTTGTATTCGGCCACGTAGGCCAGGTTGCGAAGACTCGCGACGGTGGTGATGTAGTGGCGCATGTAGTCGCCGGTGGAACGCGACTTCTCTTCCGAGCGGACGCCGACCTTCAGGTTGACCTTGCGGATCTGGCTCGAGGTGAAGGTGTCGGGGCCGGCGGTGAACGGCACGTCGTTGACGTTCGACGGGTTGGTCGTGCCATCGACGAGGTCATAGGTGAACTGCAGGTCTTCGACGACGCCGGCCAGCGCCTGCGCCGGATGCATGTTGAGGGCCCGCATGAGCCGCGGTTCACCGGGCGTGGTTTCCTCGACGAAGTAGCTGATCATCAGGATGCGCTGCACCGACATGTCGGAGCCCAGGATGTCGGTGATGTTGCCGTTGGCGGCGGTGCGCTGGTTGAGGTTCATGGGGTCGCCCGAGGCGAACGACACCGTGCCGCTGCTGACCGCGGTGACCATCTGCATCGCCGAGCCGGTCTGCGACTTGAAGAGCAGGATGTCGCCGGTCTTGATCGGCCCGATGCCGTTGGCGAGGTCGCCGGCGAAATACGCGCCCTGATTGCCCATCGACATGCTCGACCCGTCCGACGCCAGCTTCGGTCCGCTGCCGGTGGCGGTGCTCGGCTTCACGAGGAACCCGGCGGTGGTCGGCGTGGTGTAGGGGCTGGGCACGCTCGAGTTGGGCAGGAACGGATCGCCCATGAGGACGGTGACCATGTCGGTCTGGCGTCCGGAGACGACTGATCCCAGCGTGTTGCCGGTCGTGACGGCGCCGAGGGTCGTCAGCGTCGTGTTGTCGAAGGCATAGGAGAAGCCGTTCGGGCTCGGGCGCTGGATGTTCAAGGAGCCGGCACCGGATGGAATCGGGATGCCGCCGGTCGGGATGTCGCGGCCGGCCTGGAGCAGGTCGCGCACGACCAGGTTCACACCCGACCGCATGTTCTGGCCGGCGTCGGTGAGCTTCAGCGTGGCGTCGTTGATCTTGAGGGCGTCGTCGAAGGTCTTGATGGCGACGCCGATCACGGCCAGCGTGATGACCGATGCCACCAGGAACTCCGAGAGAGCGAATCCGCGGTCCGAACGCATGGCAGTCATGGGCGGCGTCCTCACGCGTACTGCGAGATGAGGGCCGTGACCTCGTAGGTCTTGGTCTGGCCGTTGGCGGGATAGGTGATGGTCACGGTGATCTCACGCAGGAAGCCGGAGAGCTCGATGATGCGGATCGTGCGGGTGAAGTCGTTGAGCGTCAGCGTCTTGTCGTCCGGCGTGCCGACGTAGCCGTCAGGGCCGGGGAACACGAACGACTCGATGGCGCCGTCGTCGATGGTGTTGACGATGCCGTCGTTGCCGGACAACTTCATCGGCGTCGCGGCGTTGACGAAGACGCCGCCGTCGCTCACGTTCTTCATCTGCGCCCAGGCGATGGTGTGCGAGTCGCGGGCGGCGAAGACGCTCTCGATCGCCTCGGCGGCCTTCTGGGTCGCCAGCACTTCGTAGGGCGCGCTCGACGACTTCTGCACGCCGCTGATGAAGGCCTGCGACAGCCCGAGCACGCCCACGGTGAGCACCAGCATCGAGACCATGGTCTCGATGAGCGAGAAACCCGATTGCGAACCAATTGACGTCTGCATGACTACACTCGTCCCCAGGTGGTGTTGAGCCGGCGGAAGCCCCGCACGCGGCCGGTCGAGCCGAGGATGGTGACCGCGCGCGTGGCATACGGATCGTTGGGCGCGGCCAGGAAGACCGTGCCGTTGATCGACGACCCGGTGCTGTCCACCAGCATGCCGTCGCTGTTGAAGATGACGGTGCCGTTGCCGTCGAAGTCGAGGGCGCTGCCGGCGCCGAAGGCGTCGGTCGTGTCAGGGGTGCCCGAGGGCAGCGCGAAGCGCAGGTTGCCCTCCATGATGCGGCGCCCGACCAGCGTGGTTCCGGTGGGAATCTCGAGACGCGTCATCCGCATCTCGTTGCCGTTGTGGAAGGTGACCTGGATGTTGCGCCGCTGCTGCACGGCCATGTCGCGGGCGCGGCCCAGTTCGCCCATCACCAGCCGCATGGCGTTGTCGGCGTTCATGGTCGCCCGCGAGGTGTTGATCTGCACGAGCGCCATCGCCATCAGCACCATCGACAGCGAGGCGACCACCAGCACCTCGACCAGGGAGTACCCGCGTTCGCCGTGCCGCATGTGTTGACTGGCCATGCCCTCGGCAACAGCAAGGGCCGAGCCAGTCGCAGGGACGTCACCGTAAGTTGTTGTTTGGGGCCGAATTACCGGCGGCGGGCGCCGACGGGGCGCTGCGGGCGTGCCCAAAAACGGCACAGCCCGATTACGTTTCTTGTCAACTCGGCCTCGAATCCGGGCCGGGGAGCCGGCCGGAACGTCAGGCGGTTGACGGCTCGGTGGCCGGCGGCGCCTCGATCGGCCCGAGGCGGACCTTGTACTCCCGTTTGAGCAGCCACAGGCCGAGGGCCATCTGCAGGGTGACCGAGACAACCGTCAGGTACCACACCCACGTCAGGCGGAAGCCGGGGACCCGCGCCAGGGCCAGCGCCGGAATGGCGACGACCACGACCCGGACGAGCGACGTGACCAGCGACGGCCTGGTGTTCCCCATCGCCTGGAACATGCTCGAGATGACGAACACGAGCCCGGCGGCGATGTAGCTCCACGACACGATCCGCAGGTACTGTTCGCCCACGGCCACGACGGCCGGATCGGTCGAGAAGACGCGGATCATCGCGGCCGGGAAGAGCTGGCAAATGGCGACGAAACACGCCATGCCCGACACCGCGAGCAGCGCGGCGATGCGGAAGGTGGCGCGCACGCGGTGGCCCAGATGGGCCCCGAAATTCTGGCCGGCCACCGGCGCCACGGCGAAGCCCAGCGCGACGATCGGCATGAAGCCGGCCTGCCCGACCCGCTGGCCGATGCCGAAACCCGCCTGCGCGGCGGCGCCGAACGGCTGGCTCACCACGTAGACCACGCCCATGTACACGGCGATCAGGCCGAACTCGACCCCGGCCGGCAGCCCGATACCGAGCAGCCGCTTCCAGGCCGCCGGATCCGGCGCCATCTCGTCGCGGCGCACGCGCAGGTATGACCCCGGCCGCTCCGCATACCAGTAGAGCCAGGCGACGCCGACGGCGATGGCGATGAGCGAGGCCATCGCGGCGCCGGCCACGCCAAATGCCACGCCGGTGCCCCAGCCGAAGATGAGCACCGGGGCCAGCGCCATGTTGATGACGACCGTGGTGCTGCCGACGATCATGCCGGGCTTGAAGTCACCCATCCCGCGCAGCGCCGACGACACCGCCACCAGCGCGAACTGCAGGGCCATGGCCGGCACGAACCACCACAGGAACTGGCGCACCAGCGCCGCCGTAGCGGCATCGGCGCTGAAGGCCGCCGCGTAGGCCGGCGTGAGGGCCAGCCCGACGACCAGAAAGCCGGCCCCGGCGATGAGCGACAGCGACTGGGCCTGGTTGAAGACGCGGCGGGCGGCGTCGGAATCCTTGCGGCCGACGGCGTGGGAGACCAGCGTGGTCGTGCCCACGCCGAGCATCTGGGTAAGCGCGAGCACGACGAAGGTGAGGTTGCCGGACACCCCGACGGCGGCCACGGCTTCCTTGCTGATCCGCCCCATCCAGTAGAGGTCCGCCAGGAAGTACAGCGTCTGGAAGAGCATCGTGAACAGCATGAAGCCGGCGGTGGCGAACAGGTGCCGGGCCAGCGAGCCGGTGGTGAGGTCATTCATGGGGCTGCGACGCGTCCTTCTCGCGCACGAGCTTCACGGTGAGGAAGGCCGCCCCGAGGAAGGCCATGAACATCATCGCCGTCCAGTGTGCCTTGTTGATGCATTGATAGCGGACGTGCTCACCGGGTTTCACGTCGAAGACGACGGACTTGCGGACCAGGGTGTTGTTGGCCTTGAGCGTGTGGCGGCCGGGCGCGATCTCGCGGGTGATTTCCTTGCCGTAGTAGAGGGTGGCCCACTCCTCGCCGTCGAGCGACAGGTAGACCTGCCGGTCCTGCACGTCGTCTTTGGCGGTGCGCCGCACCGTCAGCATCGCGGGTCCCTGCGGCTCGTTGAGCTCGGCGACCACGACGCCGCTGTCGGCGCCGGTTTCGCTGCTCGACGACTTCGCGCGGCGCAGCAGCGGCGTGAGCCACGAAGGAGGGACAGACGTCACGGCCACAGCCCGCCAATTGTAACGGGGTCTGTCACGGTCACGAGTTGTAACGGGGTCTGTCACGGTCACCGGCAGCTATACTGCCCGGCCATGGCTCTGTACCGCTCGCGCGTCCTGTTGCTGGCCGTCCCGCTCCTCGCAACGGCCCTCGCCCGCACGGCGCCGCTTGGCGCCCAACCGGCGCGCTTCGACGTGCTGGTGCGCGGCGGCACGGTCGTGGACGGCACCGGCGCGGCCCGGCGGCGCGCCGACGTCGGCATCCGTGGCGGCCGGATCGCCGAAGTCGGACTGCTGCCCGACGCCACGGCGGCCACCGTCATCGACGCCACCGGCCACATCGTGGCGCCCGGGTTCATCGACGTGCACACGCACGCCGACGAGCTGGCGGACCATGCTGCCGCCGAACACTTCGTCCGCATGGGCGTCACCACCGTCATCGCCGGCAACTGCGGGGGCTCGCCGGTGGACGTCGGCGCGGCGTTCACGACGATCCGCGCCGCTGGCGCCGCCGTCAACTTCGCGTCCTTCGTCGGGCACAACTCGGTGCGAGCGGCAGTGATGGGCTCGGCGCGGCGGGCCCCGACGGCCGACGAACTGGCGAAGATGGAAGCGCTCGTGGCCACCGCCATGCGCGACGGCGCGGTGGGCTTCTCCACCGGCCTGCAGTACGTGCCTGGCACCTACGCGGCCACCGACGAGATCGTGGCGCTCGCGAAGGTTGCCGCCCGCTCGGGCGGCGTCTACGCCTCGCACATGCGCAACGAAGGCACCGAGCTCGAAGCCGCGGTGGCCGAGACACTGGCCATCGGCCGCGAGGCCAGGATCGCGGTGCAGGTGTCGCACCTCAAGGTCGACGCGCCGAGCCGCTGGGGCGCCAGCGCCAGGGCCCTGGCGATGATCGACGCCGCGCGCGCCAGCGGCCAGCAGGTGCTGGCCGATCAGTATCTCTACGACGCCGCCAGTTCGAACCTCGGCATCCGCTTCCCGTCGTGGGCGCTCGAAGGTGGCCAACCCGCCATCAACACGCGTCTCGATGACGACGCGACCTGGGCCCGCATCAAGGAAGAGATGCGCAAGCTGATTCGTGAGCGTGGCCTCGAGAACTACTCGTTCGCGCGGATCGCCAACTACCCGGCCGACACCACCCTCAACGGGCTGACGATTCCGGAGGTGGCGCAGAAGGTCAAGGGCTCGAAAGACCTCGACGCCCAGTTCGAGACCATGCGCGTGATGCTGCGCGCCGGCGGCGCCTCGATGGTCTACCAGTTCATGGCCGAAGACGACATCACGCGCATCCTGAAGCACCCGATGGTGGCGATTGCCAGCGACAGCGGCCTCAACACGATTGGCGTGGGCGTGCCGCATCCGCGCGGCTACGGCAACGCCGTGCGGGCACTGGGCCGTTATGTGCGCGAGATGCGGGTCATCACGCTCGAAGACGCCGTGCGCAAGATGACGTCGCTGCCGGCGTCGCAGTTCGGCTTCGCAGATCGCGGTGTCATCGCCCAGGGCAAGGCCGCGGACCTCGTGATCTTCGACGCGGCTACCGTGACCGACCGCGCCACCTACGACAGGCCGCACCAGTATCCGGACGGCGTCGCGTTCGTGCTCGTGAACGGCGTCACGGTGGTGGCGAAGGGCGCGCAGACGCCGGCGCGGCCCGGGCAGATCGTCAAGAGCGCGCGCTGACGGAAGCCGGACGATCGTTGCGTTGGCGCGATGTCCGCCCGTCGAACGTCAGCGCGCCACGAGGTCCGGCAGGTCCGCAATCGCCAGGTCGCGCGGCCCGGGGATGAGACCGGCGAGGTGTGCCGCATGGCCGAGCACGCGAGCCGGCGTCCAGCCGGCAGCGCGCAGATCGCGCACGCCGCTGGCGCCATCCGACTTGCTCAATTTCTGCGTGGGAGACTGCATCACGAGCGCGTGATGCAGGAACAGCGGCGGCGTCGAGCGCCCGAGCAGCCGCGCCAGCAGGATCTGGCGGCCGGTGGACGCGAAGAGGTCGTCGCCACGCACCACCAGATTCACGCCGTGCAGCAGGTCGTCCACCACGACCGCCAGCTGATAGGTCCAGTTGCCAAGCCGATCGCGCAGCAGCAGATCGCCGCACTGCGCCGCCGGCGTCTGCGTGGTCGGCCCGTGCGCGAGGTCGTCGAACGTGACCGCGTCATCGGGCAGCACCACGCGCCAGCCGACGTCGTCGGTCAGAGGCAGGGCGCGATCGCGGCAAGTGCCGGGATAGCGACGCTCTTCGCTTCCAGCCGGCCCCGACGCGGCTTCTATCTCGCGTCTGGTGCAGGCGCACCCGTAGATGAGACCGCGCGCGACCAGTGCCTCGACAGCGCGCTGGTAGTGCGGGCCGCGGTCTGACTGCCGCCCCTCGCAGGCTCCGGCGCGGAAGGCCGCGGCCGGAAAGATGTCCGGCACAAACCCGAGCCAGTCGAGGTCGGCGAGCAATGCGGCTTCGTACTCGGGACGGCAGCGCTGGCGGTCGTGGTCTTCCACGCGCAGCAGCACCCGGCCACCGCGCGCGCGTGCCGTGCCCCACACGTAGATGGCATTCACCACGTGGCCCAGGTGCAGGTAGCCCGTGGGAGCAGGCGCGAAGCGCGTGAGCGGCGGCGGCACGCAGGCATTGTGCCTCAGGCATATACTCGGACCGAGGAGTCGACTCCATGCCAGAACTCTCCCGGCGTGCTCGCGCGCGCCGCGTCGTGATGGCCGTTGTCGCTCTGTGCGCGCTGCCCCTCCCAGCGGCTGCGCAGCGCATCGTCATCAACTACGCCCCCGTCCTCTTCACGCCGCCCGTCATCGAGTCGTGGAATCTCGCGACCGGGAGCATGGAGTGGCGGCGCGCCGGAGCCACGCTGCATCGACCGGTGTTCACGGCCGACGGGCAGTTCCTCGTGGCCGGCAGTGGCGGCAGCACGCCGACCTTCCAGATCGTGGACGCGCGATCGGGCGCCACGCTGGTGGTGCCGATTGCGTTCACGCCGGTCGTCGCGCATCCCCGCGTGACCGCGGTGTTCGGGCTCGTCACCCCGGCTGCGGGCACCGGCCTCGACGTGGCGCGGATCGACGCCGGCGGACTCGCGGTCTACAGCGGCTGCGCGCCCGGCACGGCCCTGGACCTGGACGTCTCGACCGACGGCCTGCGACTGCTCGTGGTCTGCGCTTCCGGCGAGCTCGTCGTGCTGCGGGCCCTGTCGGGCGTGGAGATCGGACGGGTCGCCGCCGGAAGTGCCGGAGCCGTGCGCGAAGTCGCGTCGAACGCCGACGGCACCCGCGCGGTGGTCGTACGCGGCATCGACAAGGCGTCAGGCGACATCGCCCTTATCGACACGACGAGCGGTGCGGTGGTGGGCACGACGGTGTTTCCTGGTGCGCCGGCGACGCCGACGAGCGTCGACTGTGTCTCCGGCACCCTGACCGCCGTGTCGCCAGACCGGACCGCGGTCACGATCCAGTGCTGGTGGGTGAATCCCGTGCCGAGCGTGCGATCGGTGACGTATTCCACGCGGTTGCTCGACGCGACCACGCTGGCGTGGGGCGCGACCGACCTGGTGCCACTCGGCACCACGGGGCTCGCGATCAGCCCCGACGGCACGACCGCGTACGTGATGAGTGGGATCCCGCCTGCACTCGGCGCCGTGCAGGTGCTGACGCTCCCGTCCGGCGCGCCGACACTGAGTGTGGCGCCGATCGTGTCGTTCGGCCTCGCGGCCGCGTTCGCCCCGCTGGCGCCGGTGCTGACCGCAACCGTGCACCCCGCGCGCGTGGATCTGCAGTGGACACTCCCCACGCACTCCCCCGCCGCCACCGGCTTCGTGCTCGAGATCGGCACCGCGCCGGGACTCTCGGATCTCGGGAGGGTCCCATTGGGACCCGGACTTGCGCTGAGTGTCCCAGGTGCTCCCCACGGCACCTACGTCGTGCGGGTGCGCGCCGTGAACACGGTGGGACCGGGTGCCGTGTCGAATGAGCTGACAGTCGTCGTGCCGTAGCGCACACGCCTGCGCGGATTCGCCCGCCGCACGCCCGCGGCCGCGCCGCCGGTGTCTAATCGACTACACGCGTGCGCTGCCTCACGGGTCTGCTCCTGTTGTTGCTGCTGGTGGCGCAGCCTGCCGCCGCGCAGGATGCGTTCGAGCAGCAGCGCGCCGCCGATCTGACGAGCATGACGGGCGTCGATCCGATTCTCCTGACCCTCATCGAGCGCAGGACGACGTATCGCGTCGGCGAGCGCATTCCCCTCAGGTTGGCGTTCCAACCCATTGGTCAGGTGGGGCTGATCCGAACGGGTTGCGGGCCAGGCATTGGTCTCGATGTCGTGTTCGATCGCCGGCCCGGCCCCTATGTGCCAGGCAGCGAACGCGACTTGAGTCAGGGAGGCTTCGGGTCGTGTGGCGTCATCGGAGGCGTCTACGGTGGGCGGATGGGTGAATTCGACCTCGGCTTGAGCGGCTGGGAGCGGGTGCCGCCACCGCCGCTACCGCCGGTCCACGAAGACGTGGATCTCAATGAGGCAGTACGGGTCGATATCCCCGGCCGATATCGTTTCTACGTGCGCACGCGGTTCAGCGCGCCGCGGGCCTCCGGCACACCGCCGCGTCTGTCCAACATCGTCACGATCGACATCGTGGCGAGCGACCCCGCCTGGGAGGCATCGGTGATCGCGCGCGCCGCGTCGCGGCTCGACGCCCCGGAACTGTCAGGCGCACGGGCCAGCGCCCTCCTGGACCTGGCGCTGTTGGGCAGCGAAGCCGCGGTCGATCTGCTCGTCAGGCGGCCGGACGCCTCAATCCTCTCTGTGGCCTGGTCGGCTCGCAGCCGGGAACACTTGGTCGGGCGCATGGTCGAACGCCTCGACGACCCCTCGCTGATCGTGGACCACGGCTACGTCGCGAGGCTCGCCGCGCTCGAGGCAGCGCGTCTGGCAGGGGTGCCGGGCCCCACGCGCACCGACTATGAACGCCTCCAGCGAGAGTATTCGGGGCGACGTTTGCGCGCACTGGCCGCTGCCGGCCAACTGCACGCCCACCTGGCGACCGCCATGCAGGATGCGTCGAGGGGCGGGCGCTTCAACACCTACTCCCGGGTGGTCTGGAAATCCCTTCCCGCCGGGTTCGCCGCGGTACCCGAGGCAGTGGAGCGAGCCCTGGCGATGTTATCGCCAGCGCTTCAGCGCTTCGTCCTCGAGGACCGGCTCGCCTGGCGCGAGTTAGCCGACCCCGCGTTTCTTCCGATGTTCCGCCGGCTGGCGGGCAGCCGCGCGCCCGACGGCCCGCAAGACATCGCGCTTTCGATGTGGTTCCTGCACGCGCCGGTGCAGGCACGCCGATTCGCATGGCGCGAGCTGGCCTCGCCACAGACGCACCTCGGCGCCGCGGGCATCGAAGCCCTGCCCGTCACCCTGCTCCCGCAGTTCGACGACGCGATGGCCGCGCGGCTCGAGGGCGCGGCAGACGCCGAAGGCTTCCGTCGTGCCATCTCGGTCATCGAACGCGTGGGCTCGGGTCGGATTCGTCGGCGGGTGGCCCGTGTGTTCGAACGCCGGGCCTTCGCCGTCCCCTGCCCTCAAGGGCCGATCGCTCTCGCGTATTTCTTTCGCGTCGACCCGGCCTACGCGGTCGGGCAGCTCGATCGTGTTGGCGCGGCCGCTGATGGGTCCACGCATCTCTGCAGCAATTCCAGGCTGCTGGTGTCGGTGGCGCAACACCGCCGGCTGCCGGCGATCGAGGCGGCCGCCATAGCGCGTCTCAGCGATCCGCGGCCGTGGATCGTCGACGACGCCGCCGAGATGCTGAGGCGCTACGGCTCTGCGGCCGCTGAAGCCGCCCTATGGCGCGCGTTCGAGCGGTGGTCGCAGCGCTGGACGCCTCGCGCGACCGAGTTCTCCAGGTTCATCAACCACAGCACTGAAGTCGACTCGGCCCTTCGGGTGGAACGGGCGCTGTCCGAGGCATTGGTGGGAGGAACCCGTTGGTACTTCGACAGCCCTGACGAGTCCCGGCGCCTGGCCCTGTGCGTGAGCGAAGGATGCCGTTCGGGAACATGGGCAGGTAGTTTCAGCTCTGAGCCCCCGGGCATTCGGGTCACCCCACCCCTCCGCCCTCATGCCTCACCTCACGCCTTCGTGGGACCGGCGTCCGCCGACGACGTGGCTGCGGCTCTGGCGCAGGTCGCCCTTTGACCGGCGGGCACGACCTGGACCTTGGATAACGATGTCGATCCGTTCCGACCACGACAGCATTCCACCCCGCTATGGCTGCCTGGTCAGGAAGACGCAGTGGTCGAGACGATACGCCGCGTCATTGCCGCAGGCGGCATGACGCTGGTTCGCCACTGAGCCTGACGCCGTTGGCCCCAGTCGGGCGGCCGCTCGGGCATACGCGCCCGCCGCCCGTCCGCCCGGCCCGACCGACACGCCGCCGCACGACGTATCCTCCTTCTGACGGCCCATGACCACCGCCATCGACATCGCCTTCCTGCTCGTCTACGTGCTCGGCGCCTTTGCCTACGGCTCCGCGCTGACGCTGTCGGTGCGCCAGGCGGCGCCGGTGTGGGCGCCGCAGCGCTCACGCGCCGGCGGCGCGACCGGTCGCCTCGACCCGTCGGGCGTGGCGCTCTTTGCGTGGTCGGCCGTCTGGTTCATCGTGCTCGCCCTCGACCAGTTCATCGACATGGCCACCGGCGCAACCGGCCGCAGCTGGCTCGATCTGCTGCAACTGGCGTTCGTTTTCGGCTTCCCGCCGCTCATCATGCACACGACGCAGCGCGAGGCCCATGTGCCGGAGTGGCCTGAGCCGTCACGTACCTGGGCCCGCCGCGGGCTCGCCGCCGGCTACGTGCTGTCGATCGCTGCGGCCATCGTCGCCATCGGCGTCGCGGTCAGAGCGTGGGAAGTGCCGAACGGGGATGTCGTGATCGGTCTGGCCATTGCTGGGCTCTTCACCGGCGCGGGTCTCTTCTCGAGCATCGTGCTGCACCGCAATCCGCGCCGCTCGCGGACGCCGGAGGGCGACAAGCTCCGCAAGGTGCTGAACGGCCTGTTCGTCATGCTGGCGCTGATGAACTTCGTGCCGGCGCTGGGCTCCGGCGCGGCGTTCTCGTTCGGCACGCTCGGCAAGCTCATGAGCGTGACGCCGCTGCTGTTCCTGTCGGCCACCACCTACTACGAGAACCGCTTCGAGTTCTACGACCTGCTGGTCAAGCGCGGCGCGATGCTGCTGGCGACACTCCTCACCCTCGGCGCCTTCTTCGTCGTGGTGCTGCCGCTGCTCGACGGCCTGCCACGCGACGGCGCCCGGCCGTGGCTCTTCGCCCTGGCCGCCGTCCCGATGATGATGGCGGCGCCGCGGCTGGCCCGCCACCTCGGCCAACGCCTGGACCGCGCCTGGTTCGGCCGACACTACACGCCGGTGAGCGCCGTGACCACCGTGCTCGCGTCACTGCAGACCGCCACCGACGAGGCCAGCCTCATCGCCGAGGCGCAGGCGAGTCTCAAGGAGGTGCTGGGCGTGACCGTGCACCTCAGTCCCCTCGACGAGGCGCCCGCCGGTGCCCGCAACGCCTTCAAGATCGACGGCAGCGCCGCCGATCCGAGCCTGTGGGTGATCGTGCCGGCGGTGCCGGGCGAACGCGTCCTCCTCAGCGAAGACCTGACGCTGCTGCGCTCGCTCGGCACCGTCATCACGTATCTGGTCGAGAACGTGCGGCTGCAGCAGCGGCGCCAGGAACAGGACCTGCTGGCGCAGGAACTCCGCGTGCAGTCGAGCCAGTCGGAACTGAAGGCCCTGCGCGCGCAGATCAATCCGCACTTCCTCTTCAACGCGCTCAACACCGTGGCCTCGCTCATCCACAGCGATCCCGCCCGCGCCGACCGCGCCGTCGAGCAACTATCCGAGGTGTTCCGCCATACGCTGCGACGCTCCGACAGCGAATGGGCGCCGCTCGACCAGGAACTGGCGTTTGCGGCCGCCTATCTCGACGTCGAGGAAGCGCGTTTCGGCGCCCGCCTGCGCTACACCATCGAGGCCGACGCCGGCGCCCGCCGCGCCCACGTGCCCTCGATGCTGGTCCACACGCTGGTCGAGAACGCCGTGAAGCACGGCATCGCCCAGGTGCGCGGGCACGGCCGGCTCGATGTGTCGGCCACGCTCACCGGCGAGCGCCTCACGATCGACGTGACCGACAACGGCCCCGGCCTGCACGAGTCGCCCGAACGCGCCGCCTTCGCCCGCCGCGCCGGCGAGCAGTTCGGCCTGCGCAGCGTGCGCGATCGGCTGCGCGGGCATTTCGTCGATGCCGCCCGCTTCACGCTCACCCGCGACGAGTCGCGCGGCGTGACCATCGCGCGTATCGAGATGCCGCTGGTGTCGCCGGAACACCGCCCCGCCACCGCCGCCGAGGCCACGGCATGATCCGCGCCCTGCTGGTGGACGACGAGGCGCCGGCCCGGGCCCGCCTGATGGCCCTGCTCACGGCGGCCGGCGGCATCTCCGTGGTGGGCGAAGCCGACAACGCCGACGCCGCTCGTGAGGCGATCGCGCGCCTCACACCCGACGTCGTGTTCCTCGACATCGAGATGCCGGCCGAACGCGGCACCGAGCTGGCCGCGACGCTCCCGGAGCCGCGCCCGTTCATCGTCTTCGCCACCGCCTACGAACGCTTCGCGGTGGATGCCTTCCAGTACGACGCCGCCGACTACCTGCTGAAGCCGGTCACGCGTCAGCGGCTGCAGCAGACGCTCGATCGGCTGCGCGTGAAGCTCGACGCCCGGCGCGACAGCGAGCGCGAGTGGACGGCGGCGGCGCGCGCGCAGGCGCATCTGCTGCCGCAGTCGCTCCCGGTCGTGCCCGGCTACGCGATGGCGGCCCGCACGCTGCCGGCGCGCGGCGTCGGCGGCGACTTCTACGACGCCACGCTGGTCGAAGGGCAGCTCGCCTTCGTGCTCGGCGACGTCTCGGGCAAGGGCATGGCGGCCGGCCTCATCGCCTCGAGCGTGCAGGCCCGCTGGCAGGCGGCGATGCGCCAGCGCGACCTGACGGCCACCGAGATGATGGCGGCGCTCAACCGCGACGTGCTGGCCTCCACCGAGGGCTCGCGTTACGCCACGCTCGTGCACGCGCTGCTCGACCCGGTCAGTGGCGCCGTGCGCTACGTGAATGCGGGGCATCCGGCGCCGCTGGTCATCGGCGCCGGCGACACGCCGGTGGCATCGCTCGAGTGCACCGCGCCGGCCGTCGGCCTGCTCGACGCGCCGGAGTTTCCCGCCGCCGCGCACGTGCTGGCGCCAGGCGACACCCTCGTCATCGTCAGCGACGGCGTGACCGAAGCCCGCGACGGCGCCGGCACGGACTGGGACCTGTCGCACATCCCGTCGCTCGTGACACGATACGGCCGCGACTGCGAGGCGCTGGCTGCCGGCATCGTCGCCGCGGTCTGCGAGCATCGCGGCCACGACCAGGGGCAGGATGACGTGACGGTATTCGTTCTGCGGAGATCGGCATGAGTCTCACGGCGCTGCTCGTGGACGACGAAGCGCCGGCGCGGGCGCGCCTGCGCCAACTGCTGTCGGAGCGCCCCGACGTCACCATCGTCGGCGAGGCCGACGACGGCGTGCAGGCGATTGAACGGATTCTGGCGCTGGCGCCCGATGTGGTGTTCCTCGACATCCAGATGCCCGGGTGCACCGGCCTCGAGGTGGCCGCCTCGCTCGGGCAGCCGCGGCCGGCCGTCATCTTCTGCACCGCCTTCGACCAGCACGCCGTGGACGCCTTCGAGCTGCAGGCGGTGGACTATCTGCTGAAGCCGGTGACCCGGGCCCGGCTCGACGCCGCCCTTGCCCGGGTCGCCCGGCCAGTCACGTCCCCGCCACTCGACGCCGCGTCAGGCGCGGACGTCGACGAGCCACGGCGACGCCGCAGCCGACGCGCCGGTGCCCGGCGGTCCGCCGACGCGATTCCTGGCCCGGCGCGGCGCGCGCTATCTCGTCGTGCCGGTCG
Organism: uncultured Acidobacteriota bacterium; assembly: GCA_963779175.1. Taxonomy (GTDB): domain Bacteria; phylum Acidobacteriota; class Vicinamibacteria; order Vicinamibacterales; family UBA2999; genus CADEFD01. The sequence goes on along the minus strand of CAVZXA010000007.1, from coordinate 243,218 downwards.
GCGACGTGGTGGCCTTCAGCTTCGACGACGGCCAGACGCGCCTGCACACGGCCACCGAGCAGCTGCTGATGCAGCCGACGCTGGCCCAGCTCCAGCGGCGTCTCGACGGCGCGCGCTTCTTCCAGATCTCGCGCTCGGTGGTCGTGCATCTCGATGCCATCCGCGAGGCGAAACCGCACACCGACGGCACCGGGCAACTGGTGCTGTCGAACGGCACGACGGTGGACGTGTCGCGCCGCCGCTGGCGTCCGCTGCTCGATCAGCTCGAAGCCTGAGCCGGCGTCACGCCGTCGTGACAGGGCGGCGCCGAGGCGCGTGCTAGCATCCCGGCATGCGCGCGATCGTCGCCTCTGCCCTTGTGCTCTCGACGTGGACTCCGTGGCTCTCGAGCCACGCACTGGCCGAGACCCGGCTCCGCATCATGCCGCCGTCGGGCGCCACCTTCGCGGTGGGACAGCGCTTCGATCTGCGCGTCGAAGCCACCGGCGACGACGCCGCGCCGCGAGGCCTGAGCGTCACGCTCGACGGTCGCGACATCACCACCAGAAATGCGCTGGCGCCGGGCGCCAACGGCGAACTCGGCGGCGGCGGCACCGGCACCGCGCCCGATGCCAGCGTGCGCCCGGCGGCGCCGGCCGCGGCCACCAGCTCGAACTTCCTGGTGCGCGATCAGAGCTTCGCCACCGCCGGACGCCACGAGCTGGTCGTGCGCACGGCCGATGGCGCGACCATGACCGCCGTCTACGACGCCGCGCCGTGGCAGGCCGCGCGCGCCGGCAGCCGGCCCGCCCGCAACATCATCATGCTGGTCGGCGACGGCATGGGCATTCAGCATCGCACCGCCGCCCGCATCGTCTCGCGCGGCCAGACCTTCGGCAAGACCAACGGCCCGCTGGCCATGGACACGCTCGGCGTGACCGGCCTCGTGATGACCTCGTCGCTCAACGCCACGGTGACCGATTCGGCCCCCGGCATGTCGTCGTACGCCACCGGGCACAAGGCCAACAACAACCACGTCGGCGTCTATCCCGACAACACGCCCGATCACTTCGACAACCCGCGGGTCGAATACGTGGGCGAGATGCTGCGGCGCACGCGCGGCCGCGGCTTCAACGTGGGCCTGGTCACGACCGCCGCGGTCATTGACGCGACCCCGGCCGGCAACGCCGTGCACACGTCGTTCCGCGACGCCTACTACGACATCGCGGCGCGGATGTACGACGAGCGCGCCGTCAACGGCGTGAGCGTGCTGATGGGCGGCGGCGCCACTTACTTCTCGCCGGCGAGCCAGGGCGGCACCCGCAAGGACAACCGCGATCTGGTCGCGGCCTACGGCGCCGAGGGCTACGCGCTCGTGAAGACGCGCACCGAGGTCGCCGCGGCACTCGCCGGCGCACCGCCGAAGGCGCTGCTCGGACTGTTCACGCCGCGCCACATGAGCGTGGCCTTCGACAAGGTCGGGGCCGGACGCTACAGCGACGAGCTCGCGCTCGACCGCAACAAGGACGTCCGCGACCAGCCGATGCTCGAAGAGATGACGTCGCTGGCGCTGAAGTCGCTGGCCGCCACCTCGCCGCGCGGCTTCTACCTGATGGTCGAAGGCGCCTCCATCGACAAGCAGGCGCACGAATCCGACGCCGAGCGCTCCATCTGGGACACCATCGAGTTCGACAACGCCGTGAAGGTCGCGCTCGAGTTCGCGCGCGGCACCAACAGCGACACCGATCCGGCCAACGACACCCTGGTCATCGTGACCGCCGACCACGAGAGCGGCGGCTTCGGCATCATCGGTGTGGGCAACGAGCGCTATGCGCCGGGGGTCATCGGCAAGTCGGTGCGCGACTACGCGGCGACGTTCCGCTTCGAGCCGGCGCAGACGCTGAACTTCTTCACCAACTACACGGTGGATGCCAAGGGTTTCCCGACCGATCCCGATCCCACGCGCAAGCTCCTCATCGGCTTTGCGGCCGGGCCCGACCGCTACGAGAACTGGCTGTCGAACCGGCTGGCGCAGAAGGCCACCATCGGCGACCCGGCCAGCCGCATCGCCGTGGCCAATCCGCGGCGCGATGGCCCATCGGGTCAGACCGACAACCTCGGCGTCGATCGCCGGGCCTATCCGGGCTTTCTGGTGTCTGGCGCGATCGAGAACAACGCCACGGGATGCCTTGCCGCCGACGGCTGTCCCGACGACACGCGCGCCAACCCGGTGGACATCGCCGGCCACACGGCGAGCGACGTGCCCCTTTCGGCCGACGGCCCCGGCGCGTGGCAGTTCACGGGCACCTACGACAACACCGACGTCTTCGTGAAGCTCCTCCGTGCGGCGGCCGGCAGCTACCCGCGCATCCGTCAGTAGCTCTGCCACTGGCAGCGGCGCGGCCAGCCCGAGCCCCGAGACCCGGGCCCCGAGCCCCACCTATAATCCCGGCATGTCACTCATCGATCGCCCGGGCCTCTCGCGTCGCGACGTCCTTGCTCTTGCCGCACACCTTGGCGTCGGCTCCGCCGCGGCGGCGCTCTGGCCAGCCGAACTCTCCGCCCAGGCGCTCGCCGGCAAACACGCCCAGCTCATCGCCCTCTCGACGCGTCCCCCCGATTACGAGACGCCGGTGGCGCTCCTCGACAGCCTGCTCACCCCGGTGGACGCCTTCTACGTGCGCTGCCACATGCCGGTGCCGGCCGGGACCGCCGAGGCGGGCTGGTCGCTGGCGATTGACGGCGAGGTGGCGGCGCCGGTGTCGCTCTCCGTCGCCGACCTGAAGCAGCTGCCGCAGGCCTCGGTCACCGTCACGCTCGAGTGCGCCGGCAACGGCCGCGCCTTCTTCGATCCGCCGGTGGCCGGCATCCAGTGGAAGAAGGGCGCCGTCGGCACCGCGAAGTGGACCGGCGTGCGGGTCGCCGACGTGCTCAAGAAGGCCGGGATGAAGCCGGGCGCGACGCACCTGTGGGTCTCGGGCGCCGATCGGCCGCTCGGCACGCAGCCCGCCGTTCGTGCGCCAGGTGCCGTTCCCCAAGGCCATCCACGCCGACACGATCATCGCGTGGGCCATGAACGACCAGCCGATTCCCCCGGCCCACGGCGCGCCGCTGCGCCTGGTCGTACCCGGCTGGGAAGGCGCCTACGCCATCAAGTGGCTCAACAAGATCACCGTCGCCACGAAGGAACACGACGGCTTCTGGGTGGCCACCGGCTATCGCTATCCCACGAAGCGTGTCGCCCCTGGCGCCGCCGTGGACGCAAAAGACCTGGCGCCGCTCACCGGTCTGGTCGTGAAGTCGCTCATCACGCGGCCGCTCGAAGGCGCGGTCGTCGCACCCGGACCGATTGCCGTTGCCGGCTTCGCGTGGGCCGGCGAGACCGCGATCGCGAAGGTGGAGGTCTCGACCGACAACGGCGCCACCTGGCAGCCGGCGAAGCTGGCGGGCAGCGCCGTGCCGTATGCCTGGCGCCGCTTCGAGTTCACCTTCACGGCGACGAAGCAGGAGACGCGCACGATTCTCTCGCGCGCCACCGACGCCAGCGGCAACGCGCAGCCGGTGGTGCCGCAGTGGAACCCCTCGGGCTATCTGTGGAACGCGCCCGATCAGATCCGCATCGAGGTGAAGGCGTGAGGACCGCGCGCGGTGTGCTCGCCGTCACTCGCGGTCGTCGCAGGTCTGATGGCTGGCACGTCGATGGTCGAGGCGCAGGCGCCAGCGCTGCCGGCCGGAGCCGGCAGCGAGGTAGCAACGGCGAAGTGCATTGGTTGTCACGAGGCCGACCTCATCGTGTCGCAGCGCCTGTCGCCGGTCGGCTGGGACCGCGAGGTCGGCAAGATGGAGCGCTGGGGGGCGAAGCTGAGCCCCGAAGAACGCACGGCACTCGTCGGCTATCTCACCCGCTCGTTCGGTATCCGTCCCGCGGCGTCCCACGACGCCGCCGCGGTGGCGGCCGGCGAAGCCGTGTTCAAGGAAGCGTGCCGCGTCTGCCACGACGACGACCTCTCGGAACAGCAGCGGCTGACCGCCGCCGGCTGGGGCCGCGAAGTGGACAAGATGGTGCGCTGGGGGGCGAAGGTCACTCCCGAGGAGAAGCCCGCGCTGGTGGCGTATCTCACGTCGCGGTGGGGACTTCAGGGCTAGCGGACTGGGGCTAGGGACCAAGAGCCGGGGCTCGGGGCTCGGGGCTCGGGGCTCGCGGAGTGCGTGAACCACGGGGCCGAGGGCTGGAGTCCTAACGCGAGTGGACCTGCTCACGCCGTCCCCCTCCGCCATCGCGCCCGGCGCGCTGCTCGTGTGGCTGGCGCTCTCGCCGCCTTCACGGTGCTGTGGCTGGCGTCGCTGCCGCTCAGGAACGCCAGCATCGTCGACATGTGGTGGGGGCCGGCGTTCGTGCTGGCCGGGGTCGTGTATCTCTCGGCACGCCCTGAGGTCGGCCCGCGCGCAGGTTCGGTCATCGCCGTCGTCTGCGCCTGGGCGCTGCGCCTGGCCTGGCATATCGGACGCCGCAACATCGGCCACGGCGAAGACCCGCGCTACGCGGTCTGGCGCCGGCAACACGGCGCGTCGTGGTGGTGGTTCAGTTGGGTGAAGGTCTTCGCCCTGCAGGCGACGATTGCGTGGCTGGTGTCGTGGCCCATCGGCGCCGCCCTGTCGTCGGTGCCGTCGTTCCCGTCGCTCTGGGATGTCGCCGGACTCACGATCGCCGTCGCCGGCCTGCTCGTCGAGACGGTCGCCGACGAGCAGCTCCGCCGCTTCAAGCAGACGGCCGCACAGGGCGCCATCTGCGACGTCGGGCTGTGGCGCTACTCGAGGCACCCCAACTACTTCGGCGAGTCGGTCGTGTGGTGGGGGCTGTATCTCGTGGCGGCCGGCGTGCCCGGCGGCGCCTGGACGTTCGTGAGTCCGCTCGTGATGACCTGGCTGCTGCTCAAGGTGTCGGGCGTGACGCTGCTCGAACAGGGCCTCGCCTCGACCAAGCCCGGCTACGCGGAGTACGTGCGCCGCACCTCGGCGTTCATCCCGTGGCCGCCGCGCGCCTGAGGCGTCGAGGCGCCGGCAGCACCGGACGTCGGGCCGGGCGTCAGCAGGCCCAGAGCTGCAGAATCGCCGCCACCGATGCGCCGGCCGCCACTTTCACCCACAGCGGCAGGCGTGCCGGCGCGGTCTCGCCGTAGCGCGACGGCGGCTCGGCGCCGTCGTCGAAGCGGGCCAGGCGCGGACGCGAGGGCGAGAGCACCTCGTGCGACGACACGGGCGCGTCCACGGCCGGCGGCAACGCCGTCGGCACCACCGCCGGGGCCGAGGCCGGACGCACCGGCAAGCTGATGGCGAAGCGCTCGAGGTCGTGCAGCTCCTCGGCGCACATCATGCACAGCCGCACGTGCGCTTCGACCCACTGGCGGTCGATCGACGACAGCGTGCCGTCGACGGCGCCGCGCAGGTGGTCGAAGGTCGCATGCGGCGATTCCGGTCGCGCTTCCGGCGCCGCCAGCGCCCGCCCGAACGCCTCGGCGCCGAACGACGCGTCGGACTCCCTCGCCAGCGCCGCGCGGCAGGCCGCGCACGCCTCGAGGTGGTCGTCGGTGGCGACCAGCGTCGTCGGGTGGAGGGCGCCGCGCACGTAGGCGCGCACCTGATCCATCGACAGGTGCTCGGTGGCGGTCATGCCTGTTCCCTCACCGCCATGTGCCTCAGCAGGCGCGAGCGGGCGACCGTGCGGGCGTTGAGCACCTGCAGGCCGGTCAGGCCGAGCCGGCGGCCGATCGCCTTGTCGTCCCACGGCAGGTGGGCCCAGATCGCCGCCGTCTCGTCGGGTTTCATCGCCAGCGCCTCGGCCACCAGGCGCAGCGGCGTCACGCCGGCGCAGTGGAACACCGGCAGCAGCGCCGTGCCGTGGTGATCGCGCAGGCTGAGCAGCAACGCCGCCCGCATCTGTGGCGGCATGGCCAGCAGTTCCTTCCAGGCGCGTTCGAGGTAGCGGCGGGCGATGGCCAGATGGTCGGGACCGACCCCCGCGTCGAGCACGGCCAGCTCCGGCTCGTCGCCCTCGGGGCTCGCGTCCACGCGCGGGCCCGTATCCACGCTGCCGGTCACCTCGAAGATCGCCGCCGCCACGGCGTCGGCCGGCACCGGGCCGCCGGCCTGCTCGAGCACGCGCACCACCGTGGGGGTGAGCGCGGGTCCGTCGATGGCGGCGTGGCCCCGGCCCCACCAGTCCTTGACGCGGCCGGCCCACGGGTACGGCGTGTCGAGCGGCATCCGATCGGTCCACGACGGCAGGCCGAGCAGATGCTGGCCCTTCGGCGTGGTCCAGCCGACGATGCCGACGCCGCGGGTGGCAATGAGGCGGACGCGGTTGGTGAGCGTGGCCAGCGCCGGACGGGTGCGTCGCAGGTAGTCCCGGCACATGCCCTCGGCGGCGGCGCGCGCGAACGCGTCGAGGTCGGCCACCGGCACCGTGCGTTCGCCTTTCTGCACGGCGCGCAGCAGCGCCGTGAGGCGATCGCGGCACATCGTCGCGACGTCGGCGCGATCGGCAGCGGTGAGATGTGAGAGCGCCGCGGCCGTCGCCGCGCGCACCGCCGGATCGATCGTGCGCAGGGCCAGCGCCGCCAGCCGCTCACCGGCGCGCGGACTGGCGTCGCCGATGAGGGCTTTGAGGCGCGGGTCCCAGTCCTGCAGAAGTGCGTCAGCGGCCACGGCGTTTGAATCTATCACGCGCTGGTCGCGCGCCATGACGGCGACGACGGGCTGTTAGACTGACGGCGGTGACGAGCGACGCGCATCGCCGGAACGACGGCACCTGGGGCGCACTGGCGGGAGCGGCGATCGGGGCGACGTTCTTCGCCTGGATCGCCGGCAGCCGCGTGCTCGACCCCACGGCGATCGACTGGCTGATGAAGGGCGACTGGGTGCCGCACTACTTCGGCTGGCACTACTTCCGCAGCGAACCGTGGCAGTGGCCGCCGGGCGCGGTGCGTGGTTACTACGCGCCGCTCGGCACCTCGATCGGGCTCACCGATTCGATTCCGCTCGTCGGCTATGCCCTCAAGCCGCTGGCCCGCTGGCTGCCGACGCCGTTCCAGTATCTCGGGCCGTTCCTGCTCGCCTCGTTCGCGCTGCAGGGCGCGCTCGCCGCCCGCCTCATCGGCCGCCGGGTCGCCTCGCCGCTCGCGCAGGCGCTCGGCGCCACGTTGTTCGTGCTGCTGCCAACGCTGCTCATCCGCGTGGGCCATGCCGCGCTGTGCGCGCATTGGCTGATCCTGTGGGCGCTGCTGCTGGCCACGCGCGCACAAGCGACGCGCTTTGCGCCGGCGGCGTGGGCCGCCCTCGGACTGGTCGCCGGCATGGTGCAGCCGTATCTGGCGGCGATGGTGCTCGTGGTGCTCGGCGCCACGGCGGTGAGTCCGGGCGAGACCGCGCTCGCCAGGCGCGCGACGGCGCTGGCCGCGGCCGTGGCGGCGACGCTGGCCGGCTGGTGGATCTCGGGCCTCTTCCTGCTCGGGGGCGAGCGGTCGCTCTCGGCGGGCGGCCTCGGCTACTACTCGATGAACCTGCTCGCGCTCGTGTCGCCTGGCGAGTGGTCGTCGTTCCTGCCGCCGCTGCCGATCGCCGTCGACGGCCAGACCTACGAAGGTTTCCAGTATCTCGGGCTCGGCATCCTGCTCGTGCTGGCGTTCGCGATGGGCCTGCGCGCCTTTGGCCGCGGGCCGGCTGGCCCCGCCGGCCGGGCGCCGCTGTGGTCGACGTGGCTCATCGTCGCGTGCCTCGCCATGACGGCCTTCGCGGTGAGTCCGGTCGTCACCCTCGGCAGCCGCACGATCGTGAACCTCGACGGGAGGTGGACAGCGCCGCTCGCCCTCTTCCGTTCGTCGGGGCGCTTCGTGTGGCCGCTCGTCTATCTGATGCTCACGAGCGCGATCGTCGCCGTGATGCGTCGCGCTCCGGGGCGGCTGGGGCTCGCGGTGCTCGCCGGCGCGGTGGTGCTGCAGCTCGTGGACCTGCGCGGAGCGCACGCCTTGCGGCGGCAGGTGGCGCACGATCCGGTGTTCCACGCGTGGACCAACCCGTTCGCCGACGATCGCTGGCAGACGGTAGCGCCGGCGTATGCCCACATGGCGCTGGTGCCGCCGCCGCAGTGCGGCACGTCGCCGGTGCCGTATGAAGGCGCGATCGGCCTGACGGCGGCCCACGGACTCACGATCAACGCCGGCGTGGTGGCCAGGCGCGACGAGCGCGCCCGCGAAGGCTACTGCCGGGCGCTCGACGCCGACATCGATGCCGCGCGCCTGCAGGACGACACGCTGTACGTGGTCGCGCCCGCGGCCGCCGCCGTGCTCACGGACATGAGCGAGGGACGCGTGGTGTGCGGCGCGATCGGCGGCGTGTCGTTCTGCACGACGCCCGCGGCGCAGGCGCGATGGGCCGACCGCGTCCGCCTCGACTGACGCCCGGCCCGGGCGCCGGGCTCAATATCTGCTGCTGAGCCCTTCGGGCTTAGTGTTTCTGGAGTTCGACGACGATCACTTCAATCGGCTCGGTGCCGTTGTTGACGTCGGCGTGGGTGGTGCCCGGCTTGTCTTCGGTCAGCCAGTAGGCCTTGCCGGATTCCCACAGCACCTTCTCGGACTCGCCGCTCTTCTGCACGATATCGAGCGTGCCGCCCTTGATGGCGATGAGCGCGCGCGGATGCTCGTGGCGATGCATCGACAGCGGCTGCTTGGGCATGATGATGCTCTTCCAGGCCCGCACGTGCTGGTTTTCGAACTGCGGTTCGCGCCGGGTGGCGCTCTGCGCCGTCTGCGCTGTGAGTGTCGCCGCCACGCCGAGCACGCCGCCCAGGGCCAGCACACCAATGGTCTTGAGAATTCGCATCATCATCTCCTACCGCACTGCCACGAAGTCGATCTCGATGCGCGCGCCGCGCGGCAGCGCCGCCACCTGCACGGTCGAACGCGCCGGCGGCACGCCGCCGGCCGGAAAGTAGGTGCCGTAGATCTCGTTCACCTTCGCGAACTCGGCCAGGTCGACCATGTAGATGGTGGTCTTGACGACGTTCCCGTAGCCGAGGCCGGCTTCCTTCAGGACGGCGCCCAGGTTCTCCATCACGCGACGCGCCTCGGCCTCGGTGCCGCCGGCGACGATCTGATTGGTGGCCGGGTCGATGCCGATCTGACCCGACAGATACACCGTGCTGCCGGTGCCCACGCCCGGCGAATACGGGCCGATCGGCGTGACCACGCCTTTGTAGGCCGATTTCGAGGGCACCTGTCCCCCGACAGCGGGGAGGTTCATCGAAAGGCCGAGGCCCAGCGCAAACAACACCGTCCAGAAGAGTAAGTGGCGCATGACGCTGGCTCCGGGTTTGAGCATGCGGGGATTATAGACACAGGGCGGGCCCCGCGGCCCGGGGCTCGGGGCTGGGGGCTGGGGGGCTGGGGCCTGGTAACGCGGCGAGCTCGCGGCTGGCGGTTGATGTCAGCGCATGCGCGCGAGCGCGGCCAGCGCGGCCCGCCGCGCCGATTCGCCGGCGGGCGTGGGCGTGGTCTCCATCGCCAGCAGCGCGGCCAGCGCCCGCAGCGTCTGCTTGGCGTTCTCGACACGGGCGAAGCGCCCCGGGTCGATGTTCGGTCCGCCGGCCCACAGCGCCTTGTGCGCGTCCACCCAGCGGGTGGTCCACGACTCGAAGGCGGCGGGCTCGGCATCGGGCCGCCGCACCACCGCGTGCAGGGCCGCCGCGAGCCGCTCCTGCTCGCCCCAGACGAACACCGTCTCGGTCGCCTCCAGCTTGACGCGCATGGCCTCGAGCAGGCGCGCCGAGTGGGCCGGCGTCCACTGCGATCCGCGGGCCAGGAACTTGAAGGCGTCGGCGGTGTGGGCGACTGAATGCATCCAGCCCGGCCCGGCCACGAAGCCGCGCGTGTCGCGCTCGCGGGCGAAGTAGTCGAGCAGACGCGCGTTGAGCGTCTCGACCTCGGCCGCGGCGAGAAACGGCGTCGCCACCTCGCGCGCGGCGATGAGCGACAAGCACAGCGCCGAGAACGATCGCCGCAGCACGCGATCGGTCCCGGACGTGCCGAGCCCGTCGTCCAGATTCGCCGACCAGAGGCTGATGAGGCGGCGCAGATCGTCCGGGGCCACCAGGGGTTTGCTCACGATCCACGCCGCGGCCGCCGAGTAGGCCACCTCGTCGCGCAGCACCGGATCGGGCGACGCCAGCAGCGCGTTCATCTCCACCAGCAGGCCGATCGGCGTCTCCCCTGCCGGAACGACAAAGCCGCCGCTTGCCAGCGCCAGCCACTGCTCGCGCGTGCGTGGCTCCGCGTCTGCCGGATCGCAGCACGCGAGTGCCGCCAGCAGCACCAGGAGATGTGGCCTCATGGCGGGAATTCTATGCGGGTGAGCCTTCGAGGGACCAACGAAGGGACCGCGGGCCGGATGCTACACTCCCGCCATGTCACGCCGCCTTGTCTCCGCGCTGCTGCTCGCCGTGCTCGTCAGCCCCGCCATCGTCACCGTGACGGCCAGCCAGCAGGCGTCACCCGCCGGGCCGCTGCGCTTCGAAATCAGCTATCCGGCGCTGCGCAGCGAGGAGCCGCTGACCGGCCGGCTGCTGCTCATCCTCTCGACGCGGAAGGACGGCGAACCGCGCTTCCACGTGAACGACGGCCCCACGGGTCAGCCGATCTTCGGACTCGACGTCGAAGGCTGGCCGGGCGGCGCGCCGGCGAGCGTCGCCGGCGGGACGATCGGCTTCCCGGTGCAGCGGCTGTCGGAGATTCCCGCCGGCACCTACCGGGTGCAGGCGCTCTTCCATCGCTACGAGACCTTCAAGCGCAGTGACGGCCACACCGTGCAGCTGCCGATGGACCGCGGCGAGGGCCAGCAGTGGAACCAGGCGCCCGGCAACCTCTACTCGACGCCGCGCGAGATCACGATCGATCCGGTGACCAGCGGCGCCGTGAACATCCTGCTCGATCAGATCATCCCGGAGATCGTGCCGCCCAAAGACACGAAGTACGTGAAGCACGAGCGCATCCAGAGCGCGCTGCTCACGAAGTTCTGGGGCCGGCCGATGCACATCGGCGCCAGCGTGCTGCTGCCCGAAGGCTGGGACACCCATCCGAACGCGAAGTACCCGCTCTTCATCTACCACAACCACTTCGCGCCGACGATGACCGGCTGGCGCGAGACGCCGCCGGATGCGAACCTCGAGCCCGACTTCTCGGCCCGCTTCAATCTCAAGGGCTACAACCGCATCCAGCAGCAGTACGCGTATCAGCTCTTCAAGGACTGGACCGGCCCGAACTTCCCGCGCGCCATCGCGATCGAGATCCAGCACGCCAATCCTTACTACGACGATTCCTACGCGGTGAACTCGGCCAACCTCGGGCCCTACGGCGACGCCATCGTGCAGGAGCTGATTCCGTATCTCGAGAAGAAGTACCGTGGGCTCGGCGAAGGCTGGGCGCGCTTCATGTACGGCGGCTCGACCGGCGGCTGGGAAGCGATGGCGGCGCAGGTCTTCTATCCGGAAGTGTTCAACGGCGCGTATGTCGCCTGCCCCGACCCGGTGGACTTCCGCGCCTACACCACCATCGATCTCTACAAGGACAAGAGCGCGTTCTGGCTCGACGACACCTTCAAGCAGACGCCGCGGCCCGGGCATCGCAACTACCTCGGGCACGTGGACGCGATGGTGTGGGAGACCAATCGGCTCGAGCTGGTGCTCGGCACCCGCTCGCGCTCCGGCCAGCAGTTCGACATCTGGGAGGCCGTCTACAGCCCGGTCGGCCAGGACGGCTATCCCGCGCGCATCTTCGACAAGGGCTCGGGCGTCATCAACAAACAGGTCGCCGAGCACTGGCGTGAGAACTACGACCTCATGCACATCCTGAAGCGCGACTGGGAGAAGGGGCTCGGGAAGAAGCTCGAGGGCAAGCTCCACCTCTACGTCGGCGACATGGACAACTACTACCTGAACAACGCCGTCTATCTGGCCGAGCAGTTCCTCGAGTCGACCAAGGCGCCGTACTACAACGGCGAGGTGGCCTACGGCGATCGCGCCGAGCACTGCTGGAACGGCGACCCGACGCGCGAGAACGCCTACTCGCGGCTGCGCTATCACCAGATGTACATCCCCAAGGGCGTCGAGCGGATGCTGAAGACGGCACCGAAAGGGCGCCGATCTCACGAGCTGGAGGTACTGACGAGCAGGGACCACGGATCGGGGACCGAGGCTGGGGAAACCGCTGTCGGCGCGCCGCATTGTTCTTACCCGAGCCCCGGGACCCGAGCCCGCGACGACGCCGAGTTAGGATAGGAACCATGAGACTCGTGCTCGCCGTTCCGATCGTGCTCGCCCTCGCCGGCACTGCCTTCGGGCAGACGCCGACGCCGCCGGCACCGGCGCAGCCGGCCCCCGCCGCGCCGAGGCCTCGCCCCCGTGCCGCCGCTCCTTCGACGGCGACGGCCACCCTCACTGTTACCGTCACCGACGCCTCGGGCTCGCCGCTGGCCGATGTGAAGGTCAGCGCCGTCGGCCCGCTCGAGCGGGAAGGCGTCACGACCGCCGCCGGTCAGGTGCGCCTGCTCGGCATCCGCGCCGGCACCTACCGGGTGCGCTTCGAGCGCGACGGCTTCCACACGTTCGAGAAAGAGGTGACCTGGCGCGCCGGCACCCCGGCCCCGGTTGCCGAGGCGACCCTCACGTCAGCCCCGCCGCCCCCCGCGCCGCCGCCGCGCACCGGCCGCGCCGGCCGCCGCCGCCGCCCCGACCTACGTCCCGGACCTGCCAGCGGGCAAGCCACGACGATCTGTCGCTGCTCGACTACATCGAGCGCAACTTCATCTCGAGACAAGGAACCGCAGAAGGAATCGCTGATCGGCTGCAGCGGCAGCGCGCAGTCGTGGCTGTGGCAGATTCGCGAGCCGTGGCAGGGCCGCCGGCACGAGTAGCGCCGAGGCCAATGCTCTACGTGGTGGGCGGCGACGGCACGCTGCGCCTCGACGGCCGCGACGTGCAGGTGGCGGCCGGCAGCTTCGCGGTGGTGCCGCGCGGAACCGACTACGGGTTCACGCGCCGGGGCCGCAACCGGCGCTCATCGTCCTGGCGACGCTGTCGGGCCCGCCCTGCGCGAAGTGACTGGAACTGCGGCTAGCGGCTAGCGGCTAGCGGCTAGTAAACTGCTGGACATCATGTCCAGTTCCGATGGCCGCGGCGACACCGCCGCGGCCGAGTCTCCTGCTCTCTCGCTCGACTTCATCCGCGAGATCGTGGCCGCCGACGCGGCCGCCGGCGCGTCGGTGGTCACCCGCTTTCCGCCCGAGCCCAACGGCTACCTGCACATCGGCCACGCCAAGGCCATCTGCCTCGACTTCGGCGTCGCCGACGAGTATCGGCGGCTGCTGCAACCTGCGCTTCGACGACACCAACCCGGTCAAGGAGGACGTCGAGTACGTGGACTCGATCAAGGACGACGTCCACTGGCTGGGCTTCGACTGGGCGGGCCGCGAGTTCTACGCCTCCGACTACTACGAGCAGCTCTATCAGGATGCCGAGGGCCTGATCCGCAGCGGCGCCGCCTACGTCGATTCGCACTCGGCCGATGAGATCCGCGCCCATCGCGGCACCCTGACCGAGCCCGGCACCGACTCGCCCTACCGCGTCGCGCGGCGTCGACGAGAACCTCGATCTGTTCCGCCGCATGCGCGCCGGCGAGTTCGCCGACGGCACGCACGTGCTGCGCGCGAAGATCGACATGGCGTCGCCCAACATCAACCTGCGCGATCCGGTGCTCTACCGCATCCGCCATGCCGAACATCACCGCACCGGCAACGCCTGGTGCATCTACCCGATGTACGACTTCGCGCATCCGCTGTCGGACGCGTATGAAGGCGTGACGCATTCGCTCTGCACGCTCGAATACGAAGCACATCGCCCGCTCTACGACTGGGTGGTGCGCGAGGCGCAGGCGGCGCACGTGCCGCGCCAGATCGAGTTCGCGCGCCTCAACCTGAACTACACGGTGATGAGCAAGCGCAAGCTGCTGCAACTGGTGGCGCAGAACCACGTCACCGGCTGGGACGACCCGCGCATGCCGACCATCTCGGGCCTGCGCCGCCGCGGCTACACGCCCGAGTCGATTCGCGACTTCTGCGCCCGCGTCGGCGTGGCCAAGAAGGAAAACGTCATCGACATCGGGCTGCTCGAGCACTGCGTGCGCGAAGACCTGAACAAGCGCGCGCCGCGCGCCATGGCGGTGCTCACGCCGCTGAAGGTGGTGCTCACCAACTACCCCGAGGGGCAGACCGAGACGCTGGCCGGTCGTGAACAATCCGGAAGACGCCGCCGCCGGCACCCGCGACCTCCAGTTCGCGCGCGAGCTCTACATCGAGCGCGACGACTTCATGGAGACGCCGGCGAAGAAGTTCTTCCGCCTGGCGCCGGGGCGCGAGGTCCGCCTGCGCAACGCCTATCTCATCACCTGTCAGGAAGTGGTGAAAGACGCCGCTGGCGAGGTGATCGAGCTGCGCTGCACCTACGATCCGGCGACCCGCGGCGGCGACGCGCCCGATGGCCGCAAGGTCAAGGCGACGCTGCACTGGGTCTCGGCGGCCCATGCCGTGAACGGCGAAGTGCGGCTCTACGACCGCCTCTTCACGGCCGAGAGTCCGGAGTCGGCGGCCGAGAAGTCGGGGCAGACGTTTCTCGATCTGTTGAATCCGGCCAGTCTCGACGTGCTGACCGGCTGCAAGCTCGAGCCGATGCTGGGCACGGCGCCGGCCGGCACCCGCGTGCAGTTCGAGCGCCTCGGCTACTTCTGCGCTGACCTCGATACTGCGCCCGGCGCGCCGGTATTCAATCGCACCGTGTCGCTCAAAGACACCTGGGCCAAGGTCTCGGCCCGCGAATTGTGGGGTCAGCCCATTCAAGGCCGAGCCAGACTTCGTCGGGGCTGGTGACGTGAAGTCGGCTCCGGCTTGAATGGGGTCTGACCCCACTAAACGGCGACGTCGACGGGTGTGGCGTTGAGGGCCTCGGCCGCCTGCCGTGGGTCGAGGCCCACCAGGAAGCCGCGGCGGCCGCCGTTCAGGTAGATCTTCTCGAGGTCGAGGATCGAGCGCTCGATGTAGACCGGCAGCACCTTGCGGGTCCCGAAGGGCGAGGTGCCTCCCACCTGATAGCCGCTGTGGCGCTCGGCCACCTCGGGCGCGCACGGCTTCACGACCTTCCGGCCGATCTGCCGCGCCAGGTTCTTCGTGGAGACCTCGCGGTCGCCGTGCATCAGGATGATGAGCGGCGCTTTGGTTTCGTCTTCCATCACCAGCGTCTTCACGACGTGATGTTCGTCCACGCCGAGCTCGCGCGACGACACCGCCGTGCCGCCTTTGAGTTCGTAGCGGTACTCGTGTTCGGTGAACGGAATGCCGTGCTTGCGCAGCGCATGCACGGCGGGCGTCGCGCCAGCGGCCATCTCAGCCCAGCTTCGGCGCGCGGTCGTGCCAGCGCGCCTGGTCCTGATAGGCCTTCGCGAGCGCCAGCAACTGGTGCTCGCGGTAAGGCTGCGCGTAGAACACGATCGCCGTGGGCGTGCCGCCCTCGGCGAACCCGTTGGGCACGTTGACGGCCGGATAACAGGCGAGGTTCGCCATCTGGAAGTGGCGCTGGCCCGGCAACTGCGGCTGGCGTGGCGGGCGCGGCGTGCCCGGGGCGCGCGGCGGCGGGGGCCCGCCCGGGCCGCCTTTGCCGATGCTGTTCGAGGCCACGACGTAGACGTCCACGTGTGCGGTCGCCTTCGCCAGCGCCTCCATCATCATCATGCGGGCGCGCTGCGACTGCAGGAAGTCGACCGCCGAGGTGAGGCGCCCGGCCGGCCGGGCGCGGCCGCGCGACACCTTCGCCATCCGCCCGGCGCGCGCGTGTTCGTCGAAGAACGCCGCCGATTCGACGCCGATGCCGCTCATCTCGAGCGCGAAGTCGGGCACCGCGACCGGCGCGAAGTCTTTCACACCCAGCGCCTTCAGCGCCTCGAGCGTCGCCGCCGCGTTGGCCTTCGCGGCCGGCTCGGTCAGCTCGTCGAACGACGCCTGCAGGATGCCGACCTTCAGCGTGCGGACGTCGAGGCCGGCGTTCCAGTTGAACGGCAGATCGCTGACGCTCATGTCGCGGCCGTCGGGCTTCGCAATCGCCTGCATCACCAGCGCGCAGTCTTCCGCGTAGCGGCAGAACGGGCCCAGCCGATCCTGCGTCCACGACAGCGCCATGGCGCCATGCCGGCTGACGCGGCCGAAGGTCGGACGCAGGCCGACCACGCCGCAGCGCGCCGCCGGACTGAGAATCGACCCGCTGGTCTCGCTGCCGATCGCAAACGCCACCCCGCCGCCGGCCGTGGCCGACGCCGGACCCGCCGACGAGCCGCTCGACCCCTGGGTCGGATCCCAGGGGCTCTTGGTCTGGCCGCCGAACCAGTTGTCGCCGCCGGCCAGTTCCCCGGTGGCGAGCTTGGCGATGAGCACCGCACCGGCCTCGCGCAGCATCTCGACAATCGAAGCGTCGTAGTCGAACTGCTGGTCCACGAACGCCGGCGACCCCCAGGTGGTCTTGAAGCCCTTGACGGTGATGATGTCCTTGCAGCCCCACGGGATGCCGTGCAGCGGGCCCTTGTAACGGCCGGCCGCGATCTCGCGATCGGCCTGCGCCGCTTCGGCGAGGCCGAGGTCGTCGAGGAACGTCACCACGTTGTTCAGCACGGGCTGGTGGCGATGCAGCCGCGCCAGATACATCCGCGTCAGCTCGACCGACGTCACCTGCTTCGTGCGCACGAGTTCGGCCAGGTGCCGCAGCGGCCAGAAGGCCACGTCTTCGAGGGTGGCCGGACGCTTCACCGCCGGCGCCTTGCTCACCACCCACGGCTGGCGCGTCTTGTCCACGCGCATCCCGGCGACGACCGGGCTGAAGTGGTACGGCGGCGAGACGTCGTTGGGAATGTGGACGGCGCGCAGTTCTTCGAGCCGCTCGAGGCTGGTGTTGGCGCCATCCACCAGCTGCTTGCGATCGTCCTCGCTCAGCTCGATCCCCGACAGGCGGAGCGCGTCGGTCACCATCTCGAGCGTGACGCGGTCGACCCCGGCCTCCTGCACCTTGGCCCACAACACGCCCGGGGCGAGCGTCGTACCAAGTCCTGCCCCCGCAAAGTGCGCGAGGAAGCGGCGGCGGGTGTCGGCGGTGTGCATCACGGCCGGGATTATAGGACCTCCGGCGTATCATCACGGGATGCGATTCGCTGCGCTCGTTCTGCTGATGGCAGGCACGGCCGCGCTTGGCGCCCAGAGCGCCGCGCCGTTCCTGCCGCCACTCGATCGGGTGCTGCCGCCGCGGGCCGAGACCATCTACCAGGCGGTCGCGCCGCGGGTCGATACGCGCGCGGCGATGGAGGTCGTGACCACCATCGCGCCGCTGTGGCGTGTGGCCGGCAATCCGCAGTTCGACCAGTCGCTCGAGCTCATCGAGGCGCGGCTGAAGGCAGCGGCCATCAGTACGCACTACGACACCATCGCCTCGCCGAGCCAGGGCTGGGAGATGCGCGAAGCGGTGTTGCGCCTCGACGGCGCCGACGGCGACGTGGTGCTGTCGCGCGCGCAGGACCGCGTGCCGCTGGCCATCAACTCGTTCCCGACACCCGCCGGGGGCACCACCGCCCGCCTCATCGACGTCGGTGCCGGCACCGAGGCCGACACATTACGAGGGCCGCGATGTCGCCGGCGCGGTCGTGCTCGCCGACGGGCCGCTCGGCGCCGTGTGGAACCAGGCCGTGAAGGGGCGCGGCGCCGCCGGCGTCATCTCCACGCAGATTGCCGGCTACACGCAGCCGGCGACCACGCCCGGCGTGCTGCAGTGGGGCGCGATTCCGTATGCCGCCGACCGCCCGTCCTTCGGCTTCAAGGCCACGCCGCGGGCCACCGCGCGTCTGCGCGCGCGGCTGGCCGCCGGCGCCGTCCGCGTGCACGTGCAGGTGGACGCGGTCTTCCATCGTCGTCCGGTGCGGACGCTCGTCGCCGAGTTCCCCGGCACCCGCTGGCCCGACCACCGCGTGGTGCTCGTGGCCCACGTGCAGGAGCCGGGTGCCAACGACAACGCCAGCGGCACCGGCACGCTGCTCGCCGCCGCCCTGGCGCTGCAGGCCGCCATCGCCGACGGCACGCTGCCCCGCCCGGCGCGCACGCTCACGCTCATCTGGGGCGATGAGATCCGCGCCAGTGACGCGTGGATTTCTGCCGATCGGGCCCGCGTGTCGCGCGTGCTGGCGATGATGTCGCTCGACATGACGGGCGAGGACACGACGAAGACCGGCGGCACCTTCCTCATCGAAAAGGGCCCCGACCCGACGGCCTTCTGGCCACGCCCCACCGACCCGCACAGCGAATGGGGCGCCAGCGAGGTCGACCGCGCGCTGCTCAAGGGCACGTTCCTGAACGATCTGCATCTGGCCGTGGCGCTGCGGCGCGCGCGAGACACCGGCTGGGTGGTGCGCACCAACCCGTACGAAGGCGGCAGCGATCACACCTCGTTCACGAAGGCCGGGGTGCCGGCGCTGCTCAACTGGCACTTCACCGATCGCTACTACCACACCAATCTCGACACCATCGAGAAGGTCAGCCCGGTGACGATGGGCCACGTCGCCACCGCCGTGGCCACCACGGCGATGTTCCTGGCCTCGGCCGGCGACGCTGATGTGGTGCCCCTGCAGGCGCTCGTCGCCACCGCCCGTGATGCGCGTCTGGCCTCGGAACGGCAGCTCGCGGCGGCACCGGAGATCCTCGCCGCGTGGTCCACCTGGTACGCCGAGGCGATCGCCAGCGCTGCCCGTGTTGGCACGCCGGCGCCTTGAGCCGCCCGGCCCGGTGCCTGCCGCATCGCGGCGTCACCGCCGATCAGCGCGTGGCAAAATGGCAGCGCGCATGACATGGCAATGGTTCCTGCTCTGGACGCACCGCTGGATGGGACTGCTCAGCGCGGTCGTGCTGATCGTGGCGGGCGTCACCGGCGCGCTGCTGGTGCTACCGATCGCAGAGGCCACGCGCGGAAGCATCGCCACACTCCATGTCGACCTCTTCGCGGGCGAGCTCGGCCGATGGATCGTCATCGTGGCCTCGGGACTGTCGCTGCTGCTGCAGGCCGGAGGACTGTGGTTGTGGTGGCCGTCGAAGTCGCTGGCCCTGCGCACGAACCGCGGCTGGTGGCGGATGTCGTACGACCTCCACAACCTCATTGGCGTCGTGTCGCTGTTGTTGATGACGCTGTTTGCCGGCACGGCCATCGGCCGCGTGTTCTTCGACTACGTGCAGGTGCCGGAGGCCCTTCGGATCGTGCCGCGGATCGTCGGCCGCCTGCACCACGGCGAGGGATTCCCAGTGCCGGTGCTGGTGGTCTACGCGCTCGGCTCGCTGGCCTTCGTCGCCCAGGCCGTCACCGGCCTGCTGGTCTGGTGGCGCCCGTCGGGCACGGTCAGCCGCGCACGCCGGGATCGGCCGGCGGCGCCATCGCCTGGCTGAGCCACGCCTCGGCCGCCCGCTGACCGCGGCTGATGGTGGCCGGTGACACGCCGAGCAGTTCGGCGACCTCGTCCACCGTGAGGCCTCCGAAGTAGCGCAACTCGATGAGCTGTGCCTGGCGCGCATCCACCCGGCTCAGCTCGGTCAACGCCTGGTCGAGCACCAGCAGGTCGAAGGTGCGGTCGTGCGAGATGGCCATGCCTTCCTCGAGCACGTCGATGGCGGCGCCGCCGCCGCGCTTGGCCGCCTGCGCGCTGCGCGCGTGGTCCACCAGGATGCGCCGCATCACCTGAGCCGCCAGCCCGAAGAACTGCTTGCGATGCTCGAAGCTCACGCGGTCCTGCCGCACCAGGCGCAGCCACGCTTCGTGCACGAGCGCCGTGGGCTGCAGGGTGTGGTCGCTGCGTTCGCGCCGCAGCAGCGCGTGCGCGGTCTTGCGCAGCTCGAGGTAGACCAGCGGCATGAGCGCATCGAGCGCGCCGGCATCGCCGTCGGTCCAGCGCACCAGCAGCGCCGTCACGCGTTCCGGAGAGGGGGTCTCGGCGTCGCCGTCCATCAGGGTCTCGCAAGACGCGCGGCACGCGCGCGATCGGAGGTCAGCGCGGCCAGCGCCGCCGCGCGTCGCGATTCGAGAGCGGGAGCGAGCGTCGCCGCCGTCCACATCCGAACGCTGTCGTCGAAGAGCGCCGTGACGCTGCGCCAGCGTCTCGGGCCGGGCTGCCGGCGACTGCGCACTCGGCGATGGCGAGCCACGCGCGTCCGAGATCGCCGTGCACGGTCGCGGCCAGCAGCGGCGGGCTGAGTGGCGCGCGGCCGAGATCCGCCGCCGCCTCGCCGGCCAGCGCCGTGGCCCGTGGGTCGCGCACCGCCGCCCGCAGGCGCGCAAGGTCGATCGTGGCCTGCAGATGTTGACTGCGGGTGTTGATCGCGCTCGGACCGGTCAGTAGACGCGGCGCCGCGCGGCGCACGCGCTCGAAGCGGACCGCCGCATCGCCGGAACGCCCGACCGCGGCCAGCACGCGGCCAAGGCGCCGATCGAGCACCAGCTGCAGGTAGGCGTAGCGGTGGCTGTCGGGCTCCGCGGTCATGAGCGCCGCGTTCACGGTGTCGGCTTCGAGCAGCGGCCCCAGCGCCGCGGCCGGCGCGGTTCCGGAATCGGCCAGCACGCCGCCCAGACGAAGCAGCGCGTTCACGAGGTCGAAACGCGCGCGCCGGTCCACGGGGTCTTCGGCCACGGTCATCCGCGCCAGCGTGGTCGCCCGCTCGAAGGCGGTCGTGGCGCCGGCCACATCGCCGAGGTTCTCGAAGGGGCGCGCAGCCAGCACGTCGCCCAGACTGCCGAGGCTCACCATCAGCGCGCGCCGGTAGTCGACGTTGGTCGGGGCGTCGCGCACGAGCACTTCGCGCACCTCGACGGCGCGCGCAAAGGCGGTCGCCGCCTCCTCGATCCGGCCGGCGGCCACGCGCGCGGCGCCGAGCGCATTCATCGCCGAGGCGACGTTGTTGCGCAGGTCGGCGTCGGCCGGGGCGCTCGCCGACAAACGCTCGGCGATGGCGATGGCGCGGGTCGCGGCGGCCTCGGCGGCCGGCAGATCGCGCTCGTCCAGCGCGGCGCGGGACAGCTCCGTGTGCACCTCGCCCACCACGCTGAGCGCGGCGCGCGTGTCGCCGCTGGCGAGGCTGGCCTCGCCGGCATCGCGGGCGCGGCCGAAGGCGCGCTGACTGCCCGCCGTATCTCCGCGCGCGCGCAGCACCTGCGCCCGGCGCAACGATACCGTGGCCACCTGCAGCAGGGTGTCGGGCGAGCCGTTGGTTTCGAATGGCGCCAGCAGCGCCTCGGCGCGGGCGTAACTCTCGAGCGCCGCCTCGGGCTCGCCGAGGTTGGCATGCAGCGGATGCCCCTGCACATTGCCGATGCGTTCGTAGGCAGCGGCCAGTTCGCCGGCAAGAGCCGCGTCACCTGCCGCGTCTTCGCGCAGGTTCTCCAGATAGATGAGCGCCGTGCGCACGATCGCGCGACGCGCGTCGGTGGCGCCGGGCAGCGCCGCGATGCGGTCGTGCACGTCGAACACGAACGCATTGGCGAGCCCGCGCACCTGCGCGAAGCGGTGTTCGGCGCGGCGCGCCTGATAGACGGCCGCGGCCGTGCCGCCAGCGATGCTGGCGGCCACCAGCACCGCGGCCACCACGGCCACCCGGTGCCGCGCCACGAACTTGCGGGCGCGGTAGCCCCACGTGCTGGGCCGCGCCGCCACCGGCAGGCCGTCGAGGTAGCGGCCGAGATCGTCCGAGAAGGCGGCCATCGAGGCGTAGCGGCGCTCGGCCTCCTTGTGGGTCGCCGTCGCCACGATGGTGTCGAGGTCGCCGCGCAGCTGGCGCGCCAGAGCGCGGTCGCCGGCCGCGGCCACCCGCACGCTCGGCAGGGGCGGCTCGTCTTCGCACACCGACCGCGCCAGCGCCACCGGCGACGAGGTGTCGGCGCGTTGGCCGGCCGCGCCGGTGAGCACTTCGTAGAGCACGAGGCCCAGGCCGTAGACGTCGCTGCGGGTACTGACCGCGCGGCCAAGCACCTGCTCCGGACTGGCATAGTCGGGCGTCCACGACGTGATCCCGATGGTGGCGCCGGCCTCGGCGGCCGGGTCGAGCAGCTTGGCGATGCCGAAATCGAGCACCTTCGGCACGCCGTCGGCGGTGACCAGGATGTTCGAGGGCTTCAGGTCGCGATGCACGACCAGATGCTGGTGCGCGTAGTCGAGCGCCGCGCAGACGCCGCGCACGAGCGCCACCCGGTCGCGCACGCCCAGCTGCCGATCGCGGCTGAAGGCCGTAATCGGCACCCCGTCCACGAACTCCATGACGAAGTAGGGCTGCGTCCCTTCGGTGCCGCCGTCGAGGAAGCGGGCGATGTGGGGATGGTCGAGGCCGGCGAGAATCTGCCGTTCGAGGCGGAAGCGCGCCTCGAGCAGCGCGCCGGCGCCGGCCCACGGCGCCACTTTGATGGCGACGCGGCGCTGGAACTCGTCGTCGCTCGTGCCCTCGTAGACCACGCCCATGCCGCCGCGGCCCACTTCGCGCACCACGCGGTAGGGCCCGAATCGCCGCGGCGCCTCGCCGGCCACCGCCGAGGCGTCCACCCCCTCGCCGATCACCTCCCGCAGGCGCCCCGCGGCGACCGCTTCGTGCGCGAGCATCGCGGCCACTTCGGCTGCCAGGTCGGGATCGGCTGCGGCCTCGCGCGCGAGCGCGGCGGCCTGCAGATCCGCAGGCAGTTCCACCAGGTCATCGAAGACCTGCTGCAGACGTTGCCAGCGCTCGGGGGTCAGCGGGAGGGGCACGAGTGGGGACAGTCTAGCCGCTGGGACGCCGTGAAAGGCCCGACCGCAAAATCCGCTGGTGCAGGCATGACGAGATCCGGGCGGATTCTCCCGCCGACCCGGCGTTCGCCCCGCCCCTCCATGCCACGGCTCGACGCCCGCACCTGGTACGCCCTGCTCTGGCTCATCGGCAGCCTGCTCGCCATCACCACGCTCGGCGCGTAGCCCCCGTCGCCGGCGCCCGGGGAGATACAATTTCGGCGGCATGCCTACCACTACGTCCGCGCCGCTGTCGACCCTCGTCCAGGCGCAGTTGCACACGCCCTCGCCCATCCGCCAGATCATGAAGATGGCCGAGCGCGCCAACATCGTCGCGCTGGGCCTCGACCCGAACGACGTCATCTCGTTCGGCGGCGGCTGGGTCAACCACGCCGCCCCCGAGGAGTTCCGCCAGGCCTACGTCGAGGTCGTGAGCGACCCGGCGCTCTTCCATCAGAGCGGCGCCTACACGGCGACGCTCGGCGAGATGAGCTGCCGCGAGCAGACTCGCGCGCTTCGAGCAGCACCTGTTCGCGATGCCGCGCATCGGCCCCGAACACATCGCCATCGGCATGGGCAGCACGCAGCTGACCAGGGATCTCTTCACCACGTTGCTCAACCCCGGCGACACGGTGATGCTGCTCGACCCGACCTACGCGAACTACGAGGGCCAGCTGGCGTTTGTCGCACCCGGCATCCGGATCGTGCGCCTGCCGGTGCTCGATGCCGCCACCTGGAGCTATCGCCCCAACGAAGACCCCGACGGCGTCGCCCGCGACTTCACGCGCCTGTTCGACGAACACCGGCCGAAGCTGGTGCTCTTCGGGGCGCCCGACAACCCGACCAGCCAGGTGGTGCCGCAGGCGCTCGCCGAGCTGATGCTCGAACGCACGGCCGCCGCCGGCAGCTGGCTGGCCATCGACTTCGCCTACAAGTGCCAGTACTTCGAGGCGCCGCCGGCCTACTACGGCTGGTCGCCGGCCGACCACCCGCACCTCATCGGCATCCACTCCAACTCGAAGTGGGCGCGCGGCCTGGGCCGCCGCCTCGGCTGGATCGAAGCCGCGCCGACGGTCATCGAGGCGCTCGAGCGCGTGCAGCAGTGCAGCATCCTGTGCCCCGACACGTTGTCGCAGATGACGATGGCGCGCTATCTCGCCAGGCCATCGACAGCGGGGCCCTGCGCCGCTACGTGGACGACGCCAACCGCCTCTACAGTCGCGCCGCGCAGGTCACCCTCGAAGCCATCGACGCGCACATCGGCCGGCCGCGGCTGGTGCCGGCCGGTGGTCTCTACACCGTGATGGACGTCGGCCGTGACGCCGATCAGTTCGTGCCCGAGGCCCTCAAGGCCACCGGCGTGCTGGTGGTGCCGGGCCGCGGCTTCGGCCCGTCGATTGCCAACGGCGTGCGCATTTCCTTCGGCCCGCTCGTGATGACGCCGGAGAAGATCACCGAAGGGCCTGCGCCGCCTCGGCGCCTGGATGCGGGCCTGAGGGCGGCCGGGCGGGGCTCTGTGCTAGATTCAGGGCGCTTCGCGGCCGACCCGCAAGCGCCCTTTTCGACGGCGTCCGGATTGAGACCTATGGCCACTTACCTGCGCACGCTCACCTCGTCGCTCGCCCTGCTCGCCTTTGCCACCACCGCTGCGGCTCAGGGTGGGGCCCTGCCCAAGGTGCCCACGCCCACCGACGTCAAGCCGGGCAGCATCACCTGCGACGAGTGTCCGTACCCGTACCCGAGCAAGTACCTCGACATCAACGTCTACGAGCAGGACGTCCGCATCGCCTACATGGACACCCCGGCGCAGGGCACGCCCAACGGGCACACGGTGCTGCTGCTCCACGGCAACAACTTCGGCGGCTTCTACTTCAAGGCCATCATCGACGGCCTGACCAGAGAAGGCTTCCGCGTCATCACGCCCGACCAGATCGGCTACGGCCGCTCGTCGAAGCCGATTGCGCCCTACAACTTCAACTCGCAGGTGCGCAACACCTACCGGATCCTGCAGCACGAGAAGATCGAACGCGTGATGGTGATCGGCCACTCGATGGGCGGGATGATGGCGGCGCGCTTTGCGACGCAGTTCCCGAAGGCCACCGAGCGCATCGTCATCTACAACCCGATCGGGCTCACCGACGGCCGCTACGACCGCCCGATGACGCCGATCGACGAGGGCTACAAGTCGAACCTCAAGACCGACTACCAGGGCACCCGCGCCGGGCTCGGCCGCTACGTCGCGCACGATCCCACCAAGTGGAACGACGAGTTCGAGACCTACACGCGCATCCGCTACTCGTGGACGCTGAGCAGCGACTGGCCGCGCCTGGCGATGGTGCAGGCGCTCATCGGCCAGATGCTCTACGCCGATCCGGTCGTCTACGACTGGGCGCACATCCAGGTGCCCACGCTGGCCTTCGGCGGCGCCGAAGACATGCTGCTCGGCCCGGCGAAGAACTTCCAGGACCGGATGGCGTTTCTCGCCAAGAGCGTGCCCAACAACAACGGCAAGCTGCACCTGATTCCCGGCCTCGGCCACGTGCCGCACCTCGAGGCGCCCGAGAAGGTGCTGCCGCCGCTGGTGGCGTTCCTGAAGGAAGGCGTGACCGCGAAGTAACCGCGACTACGCCCGCTGATCGTACGGCAGCCCGATGAAGTCGGGCACCGCGTCGGGCCGCAGGATGAGCCGCGTGAACATGAACACCAGGCCGTAGCGCCCGTCGGCGGCTGCGGCCGACGCTGAGCGGCACGCGGTTGCGGATGTGCCAGTCGTACATCGCGTGGAACACGAGGTAGCCGACTTCCATGAAGTCGGGGTACTTCTGGCTGCTGCGCAGGAACAGCGTCATCGCATCGCGGATCTTGTCGCCGAACGCGTTGGTCCCGGTGAAGGTGCCGCCGTTGGCGAACTCGAGCTGGGTGCCGATCTCCTCGAGCCGGGTCTCGATGTCGCGGACGATCCGCGGATCGAGCGGCACCGCCTGCTCGCCCGTCACGCCCGTCCCAACGGTCCCGACCGTCCCGCCCGGCGCCGCCGCGCCAAAGACACTCGCGCCCAACAGCACGCGCCTCGTGATCATCGCCATCTCCTGAGGGGGCTGACTGCCATCGCACACGGCGATCCCGCATCCGGACATCGCCGGACCCGCGCGCCGCCGCTACCGTTCTACCGCATCTCGCGATTTTGGACGGAATCGGCGTCCTGGCGGCCGGAACCGGCGCTGGCCCGGAACTGGCAATACGGCGCGCGGAGCCTCCCGTCATGGACCACCTGACCCGCGACCTTCGCACCGCGCTTCGTTCCCTCCGCCGCTCGCCCGGCTTCGCGGCCGTGGTCGTGCTGACGCTGGCCCTGGGGATCGGCGCCAACACCGCCATCTTCACGCTGCTCGACCAGGTGCTGCTGCGACGCCTGCCGGTGCGCGATGCCGCGGCGCTCGTGCAGCTCGACGGGCCGGGCGCCTTCAGCGGGCGCACGAAGGCGACCGCGCGTTCTCGTACCCGATGTACCGTCGACCTGCGCGCACGGCACCGAGCGCGATGCGGCCACGCTCGTCGCCCGCGCCCCGGCCAGCGTCGTCGCTGCGCGCCGGCGACGAGAGCGAGCGCGTCATCGGCCGAGCTGGTCTCGGGCAACCTCTTCGAGGCGCTCGGCGTCACCCCGGCGCTCGGGCGCGTTCTTCACGCCGGCAGACGACGTGGTGCCGGGCGGCGCATCCGGTCGTGGTGCTGAGTGACAGCTACTGGCGGCGGCCGCTTCCGCGGCGACCCGTCGGCCGTCGGCCAGGCCGATGATCGTGAACGCCACGCCGATGACCATCATCGGCGTGGCGCCGGCCGGGCTTTCACGGGCTGCTCGCCAACGCACCAGCCCGCCATCTTCGTGCCCGTCACCGATGCGCGACCAGATGCAGCCGACCGGCGCCGGCGTCGACCGACCGGCGCTTCCGCTGGCTGCACGTCATCGGCCTCCTGACGCCGGGCGTCACCGCCGCCGCCGCCAAGGCCGCGCTCGACGTGCGCTACCGCCAGGTGAACGCCAGCGAGCTGCGTGCCGTAGCCGCGCTTCGCGCAGGGCTCGCGATCGCTTCAAGGAGCGCTTCGCCGCCAAGACGCTGGTGCTGCACGACGCCTCGCGCGGGCTTGTCGGAGGTTCGCGGAACCGCTCGGCACCGCCGGTGCTGATGCTGATGGGGATGGTCGGCCTGGTGCTGCTGATTGCCTGCGCCAATGTCGCCAACCTGATGCTGGCGCGCGCCACCGGACGGCAGCGCGAGATGAGCGTGCGGCTGGCGCTCGGCGCCGGCCGGGCGCGCCTGGTGCGCAGATGCTGGTCGAGAGCGCCGTCGTGGCCGCCATGGCCGGCGCGCTCGGCACCGCTGCGTCGCGGTCTGGCTCGGCGACGCGCTGCTGGGCGTGCTGCCGCTCGACGAGTTCAGCCGGCAGCTCTGTCGACGGCGCCCGAACCTGCGCGTGGCGCTCGTTCACGCTGGCCGCCACGACGCTCACCGTGCTGCTCTTCGGCCTGTCGCCGGCCCTGCGCGGCTCGGCGTGGACGTCAACCGCGCGCTCAAGGAAGAGGCGACCGCGGCCGGCGGCGGCGCGCAGCACGCGCGGCTGCGCAGCTCGCTGGTCGTGGCGCAGGTGGCGCTCTCGACGCTGCTGGTGGCCGGCGCCGGCCTCTTCGCGCGCAGCCTCGTCAACCTGCAGACGCTCGGGCCGGGCTTCGACACCGACGCACCTGGTCGACCTTCTCGCTCGACGCCTCGCTCTCGGGCCGGCCCCAGACCGTCGACGAAGCAACTCTGGCGCACGCTCGACGACCGATCTGGCGGCACAGCCCGGGCGTGACCGCGGCCTCGCTGTCGCGACCAGCCGGTGCTCACCGGCAACGCCTCGCAGCGCACCGTGCAGCGTGCAGGGCTACGAGGCGCAGCAGAGCGAGAACATGAACGCCGTGGACGCTACGAGGTCGGCCCGGCGTTCTTCGAGACCCTCGGCATGCCGGTGCTGGCCGGCCGCGCCTTCACCGCCCGCGACATCGCCGGCGCGCCGCGGTGGCGATCGTGAACGAGACGTTCGCGCCGCTACTTCTTCGGCAGCGAGAACCCGATCGGGCGCCGCTTCGGCTTCTCGGCCGCAGGACGATCCGGCGCGGATGGAGATCGTCGGCGTGGTCAGGACACCAGCTACTCCCAGGTGCGGCCCGGCGAGGCCGACGCCTCGACTGCCGACCGCGCCAGAACGCCCACCCACGGCGTGCCGCGCGTGGTCTACACGCCGTATCAGCAGTCCGAGGAGGCTGGCCGAAGTGACGTTCTACCTGCGCACGACCGCCGCGGCAGCTCCCGGCGTGCCGGCGCTCGCCCGCGCCGCCGTGCAGCGCGCCGATGCGGCGCTGCCCGTCTTCCGCATGACCACGATGGCCGCCACGGTGGCGCGCTCGCTGTTCGCCGAACGCATGCTGGCGCTGCTGGCGGTGCTCTTCGGCGGTCTCGCCACGCTGCTGGCCGCCGTCGGCCTCTACGGCGTGATGAGCTACACGGTGGCGCGGCGCACGCGCGAAATCGGCATCCGCATCGCCCTCGGCGCCTCGGCGTCCGAAGTGATGGGGATGGTGCTCGGGGAAGTGGCGTGGCTGACCCGGCATCGGCATCGTGCTCGGGCTGCCGGGCGCCTACGCCCTCGGACGCGCCGCCACCATCGCAGCTGTTCGGCCTCTCGCCGCTCGATCCGCTGTCGCTCGCCGGCGCGGCGGTCGTGCTGGCCGTGCGTCGGCCTGCTCGCCGGCTACCTGCCGGCGCGCAAGGCCGTCAGCCACACGCCGCTGCTGGCGCTGCGCACCGAATAGCTGACAACCCTCGCGGGCCGCCGGCCGTCCAACCGGCCGGAGGCCCGCATGCAGTTCGACGGTATCCGGCAGGACGTCATCGGCGGCATCAGGGGCCTGCGACGCACGCCCGGCGTCGCGGTGGCGGCGCTGGTCACGCTCGCCCTGGGCATCGGCGCCACCTCGGCGCTGTTCACCGTCGTGAAGGCGGTGCTGCTCACGCCGCTGCCGTATGCGCAGGCCGAGACGCGCGTCATGCTGTGGAGCCGCTGGATCAGCTTCGACAAGACCTGGCTCTCGGATCAGGAGATCCTCGACTATCGCCGCCTGGCGACCACGCTCACCGCGGTGGCCGGCTGGACCACCTCGCAGCAGAACCTGACCGGCGACGGCGAGCCCGAACGCATCACCGTGGGCCTGGTGACCGCCAACACCTTTGCCGTGCTGGGCGCCGCGCCGCTCCTGGGCCGCGCCATCGCCCCGGCCGAAGACGTGCCCAACGCCGCGCCGGTGGCCGTGCTCGGCTACGGCCTGTGGCAGACGCGCTACGGCGGCGATCCAGGCGTGGTCGGGCGGCGCCTCCAGCTCGACGATCAGCCGGTCGAGATCGTCGGCGTGATGCCGGAGGGCTTCCGCCTGCCCACCGACTTCACCGAAGACGCGCCGGACCCGACGCAGATCTGGCGCGCGCTGCAGCTCGACGAGGCCAACGCGCAGCGCGGATCGCACGGCTACTACGGCGCCGCCGTGCTGGCGCCGGGTGCCACCGTGGCCTCGGCCTCGACCGAACTGGGCGCGCTCACCGCCGCGATGACCGAGCAGGGCCTGTATCCGCCGGCCATGCGGTTCTCGGCGTTTGCCACCTCGCTCGACGACGAAGTGCGCGGCGCGGTGCGTCCGGCGATGTGGCTGCTCTCGAGCGCGGTGGCCTGCCTGCTGCTCATCGCCTGCGCCAACGTCGCCAACCTGCTGCTCGTGCGTGGCGACGCGCGCCTGCGCGAGATGGCCGTGCGATCGGCCATCGGCGCCACCACCGAGCGGCTGGTGCGGCAACTGCTCACCGAGAGCATCCTGCTGGCCATCGTCGGCGCCGCGCTCGGCCTGGGCCTGGCGGCGGTCGGCGTGCGGGCGCTGCTGGCGCTCGACCCCACGAGTCTGCCGCCGCTCACGCCGGTGCGGCTCGACGGCACGGTCGTGGTCTTCACCTTCGCGCTGGCCGTCGTGACGACCCTCGTCTTCGGCCTGGTGCCGGCCCTGCGCACGCTGCGCATCAACCTGGTGGAGTCGCTGCGCGAGGGCTCACAACAGGCCACCGCCAGCGGCAGCCGCCAGCGCCTGCGCGGCGCGCTGGTGGTGGCCGAGGTCACCCTGGCCGTCGTGCTCGTCATCGGCGCCGGGCTGATGGTGCGCAGTCTCGGCGCGCTCGGCCGCGTGCCGCTCGGCTTCAATCCCGACCGCGTGCTCACCATGCGGGTGTCGCTGCCGGCCTCGCGCTACGACTCGCCCGAGAAGGTGGTGGACTTCTACCGGCGGGTGCTCGACGACACCCGCGCGCTGAGCGGCGTGAGCGCGGCCGGGGTCGTGCGGGCGCTGCCGCTGGCGACGACCATCGGCGACTACGGCCTCGACATCGACGGCTTCGAGGAAACGCCGGGGCGCAATGCCAAGGGCGACTGGCAGATCGTGAGCGACGGCGCGTTCGAAGCGATGGGCGCGCGGCTGCTCGGCGGCCGGTGGTTCGGGCCCGCCGACACCACCGCCAGCCAGCCGGTGATGGTGGTCAACGAGACGATGGCCCGCACCTACTGGCCCGACGGCCGGGCCCTCGGCGGACAGGTGCGGGTGGGCGGCGACATGAAGCGCCCGAAGGCGGTCGTCGTCGGCATCGTCGCCGACGAGCGGCACAACGGCGTCACCGCCGCGGCCAAGGAGAAGTTCTTCGTGCCGCACAGCCAGTGGCACGTCGCTGACAAACGGCAGCCTCATCCGCAACGCGTTCATCGTCGTGCGCACCAGCGGCGACCCGCTGGCCGCCGCCGGTCCGGTGCGCGAGGTGTTGCGGCGGATCGACCCGACCCTGCCGGTGTCGGGCGTCCGAACGATGGACGAGGTCGTGGCCACCGCGCTGGCGACGCCTCGCCTCACCGGCTTCCTGCTCGGTGCGTTTGCCGCCATCGCGCTGGCGCTGGCGGTGGTGGGCCTCTACGGCGTGCTCTCGTACGTGGTCGCGCGCCGCACGCACGAGATCGGCATCCGCCTGGCGATGGGCGCGCCGCAGCGCCACGTGCTCACGATGGTGCTGCGCCAGGGGCTGACGCTGGCGTCGGCCGGCATCGCGCTCGGGCTGGTGGCGTCGCTCGCGGTCGCGCGCCTCATGGGTGGATTGCTCTACGACGTGCAGCCCACCGACCCGCTGACCTTCATCGCCGTGCCGCTCACGCTGCTGACGGTGGCCGCGCTCGCCAGCCTGCTGCCGGCCCTGCGGGCCGTGCGCGTCAGCCCGACGCTGGCGCTGCGCATGGAGTGAGTTGTAACGGGGTCTGTCACGGTCACAGCCCTGCCGCCGCGAGCTGCCGCGGCGAGTGATGACGGTGACCGTGACAGGCACCGTTACAACCCATGATGGTGACAGACCCCGTTACAATTCGGGCATGTCGAAGACCGAGGTCACTGCGGCGGCGCTGGGAATCTGCATGCTCACAGCGTGCCCGGCGGAGCACAGACGGCGACGCCGGGGCCGGGGATTCCGCTCGAGGTGGCCACCAGACGAGCCGCCATCATTTCAGACCTGCGCTACGAGCTCGCGCTGACGGTGCCGCGCGACCAGAAGCAGCCCCTCACCGGCACCATGACCGCGCGCTTCCAGTTGAGCGACGCCTCGCAGCCGCTGGTCGTCGACTTCGCGCCCGGCGCCGACAAGGTGAAGGCGGTGGCGGTGGCCGGCGCGACCGTGGCGCATACCTACGTCACCGATCACATCGTGGTGCCGGCCGCGGCGCTGAAGGTGGGCGCCAACCAGATCCGCATCGAGTTCACCGCCGGCGACGCCTCGCTCAACCGCAATCCCGACTTCCTCTACGCGCTCTTCGTGCCGGCGCGCGCGCATCTCGCCATCCCGGTGTTCGACCAGCCGGACCTGAAGGCCCGGTGGACGCTCGAGCTGAAATACCCCGGCGACTGGATCGCCGTCAGCAACGGCGCGCCGAGCCAGGCCGGCAGCATCGACCTGTGGGGCGGCGATGCCGGCAGCGGCAGCGCCGTCACCGCCCGCTTCGCCGAGACCGAGCCGATCTCGACCTACCTCTTCTCGTTCGTCGTCGGCGACTTCCAGGTGGAGACCGCCGAGCGCAACGGCCGCACGTTCCGCTTCTATCACCGCGAGACCGACGCCGCGAAGGTCGCGCGCAACAAGGACGCGCTGTTCGACCTCCACGCCCGCGCGCTGGCCTTCATGGAGGACTACGCGGCCATCCCCTACGCCTTCGGCAAGTTCGACTTCGTGGCGATTCCGGCCTTCCAGTTCGGCGGCATGGAACACGCCGGCAAGGTGCTCTACAACGCCTCGAGCCTGCTGCTCGACGAATCGGCCACCCAGAACCAGTTCCTCGGCCGCGCTTCTGTCATCTCGCACGAGACCGCGCACATGTGGTTCGGCGATCTCGTGACGATGCAGTGGTTCAACGACGTGTGGATGAAGGAAGTCTTCGCCAACTTCATGGCCGCGAAGATCGTGAACCCGTCGTTCCCCGAGGTGAACCACGACCTGCGCTTCCTGCTGGCGCACTACCCCGCCGCCTATGAGGTGGACCGCACGCCGGGCGCCAACCCGATCCGCCAGCCGCTCGACAACCTGAACGAGGCTGGCAGCCTCTACGGCGCCATCATCTACCAGAAGGCGCCGGTCATCATGCGCCACCTCGAGGCCCTGCTCGGCGCCGACTCGTTCCGCGACGGCCTGCGCGAGTACCTGGCGGCGCACAAGTTCGCCAACGCCACCTGGAGCGACCTCATCGACGTGCTCGATAGACGCACGCCGGTGGATCTGGTGACCTGGAGCAAGGTGTGGGTCGAGTCGGCCGGACGGCCCACCATCACCACCGAGCTCACGCTGAAGGACGGACGCATCGAGTCGCTCGCCTTCGCGCAGAACGACCCGCAGAAGCGCGGCCTGGTGTGGCCGCAGCAACTGCGGGTCACCGTGGGGTTGGCCGACGGGCCACGCACGATCGCAGTCGAGCTCAACGGCGCTCGCACCGTGGTCACCGAGGCTGCCGGCCTGCCGGCGCCGCTCTATGTGCTGCCCAACGGCGGCGGCTGGGGCTACGGCGGCTTCGTGCTCGATGCGGCGTCGCGCGACTACCTCGCGAAGAACGTCAGCGCCATTCCCGACGTGCTGACGCGCGGCGCGGTCTGGGTGTCGCTCTGGGACGCGTTGCTCGACCGCACCGTGCCGGCTACGACCTTCGTGGACACGGCGGTTGCGGCCGTCGCCGTCGAACCCGATGAGCAGAGCCGCGCGCGCGTGCTCGGCTACATGAGCGCCGCGTGGTGGCGGTTCCTCACCCCCGCCGACCGCGCCTCGCGATCCGCCTCGGCCGAGGCCGCGCTGCGCGCCGGTCTCGATCGCGCGACGACCGGCGGCCAGAAGGCCACCTGGTTCGGCGCGCTGCGCCGCATCAGCGCCACGCCAGACACGCTGGCCTGGCTGACGCGCGTCTGGGACAAGACCGAGGCCGTGCCCGGGCTCACCCTGGCCGAGGCCGACTACTCGACGCTCGCCCTGGAACTGGCCGTGCGCGACGTGCCGCGGGCGGCCGAGATCCTCACGGCCCAGCTGGCGCGCATCGAGAACCCGGATCGCAAGGCCCGCTTCGCCTTCATCATGCCGGCGCTCTCGGGCGACGCGGCGGTGCGTGAGCGCTGGTTCCTGGCGCTCAAAGACGTCGCCAACCGCCGGCGCGAGCCGTGGGTCCTCGACGGACTCGACTACCTGCACCATCCGCTGCGGGCGAAACAATCGGCGGCCCTCGTGCGTCCAAGCCTCGACATGTTGTGGGAGATCCAGAAGACCGGCGACATCTTCTTCCCCAAGCGCTGGATGGACGCCACACTCGGCGGCTACGCCAGTGCCGATGCGGCCGGCGACGTCCGCCGCTTCCTCGCCACGCTGCCGGCGAACTACCCGGCGCGGCTGCGCGCCATCGTGCTGCAATCGGCCGACGAACTCTTCCGCGCGGCCGGAGCCGGCGGCCAATGACGACTCGCCGGGCCGGCGCGTGGCGGCGCCGTCTGCTCGCTGCGGGTGCGGCGATGGCGTTGTCGGTCGGCAGTCCAGCTCGAGCGCAGGAGACGCGCGAAGCCGAAGTCGAGGGCGCCCGCGACGACAAGGCGGCGGCCGCCGCGCCGCAGCACCGCTCGCTGCTCGAGCGTGTGCTCTACGCCATCGAGAACGACCTGCTCATCGAACGCTGGCTCGCACCGCCGCGCGGATTTTTTGTCCGCCTCGGCGGCATCGGCGAAGGGGGCGGCTTCGGCGCCGGTCCGGCCTTCCGCTTCAACCTGCCGGCCTTCGACGTGCGCGCCTCGGCCGCCGCGTCGCTGAAGAAGTACACGATCATCGAGGGGGCGGTGCGTTTCCCCGGCACCCGCGGCTACAACGAGTACATCCGGCCCGAGGGGCCGTACGTGGAGCTGAGCGCCCGCCATCGCGACGCGCCGCAGGAAGACTTCTTCGGGCTCGGGCCCGACAGCGCCTACGAGGCGCGCTCGAACTACGCGCTGCGCGAGACCACGGCGGCCGTGACCGGCGGCCTGGCACGACGCAACCTCACCGCGGGGCTCACGGCCGGCCATCAGGCTACCTCGGTGCGCGGCGGCACCGACACGCGCATGCCGTCCTCCACCGACACGTTCCGCCTCGAGGACGTGCCGGGCCTCACCGGCCGGCCGCGGTTCGTGACCGTCGCGCCGTTCGTGCGGTTCCAGACCCGCGATCGTGCCGAGAACGACCACGACGGCGGCGAATACCGCGCGACGTGGACCAACTACCACGACCGCGAGGGCGCGTTTTCGTTCGATCGCTGGGACGTGGACCTGCGCCAGTACATCGGTTTCGGCCGGCGCACGCGCTCGGTGGCGCTGCGCGCCTGGGCGTCGGCCGCCACGCCGCGCGACGGGCACGAGGTGCCGTTCTACCTGCAGCCGTGGCTGGGCGGTGCGCAGTCGGTGCGCGGCTACCGCACCTTCCGCTTCCGCGATCGGAGCGCGCTGCTGTTGCAGGGCGAGTACCGCTGGCGGGTCAACGAACTCGTCACCGGGGCGCTCTTCTACGACACCGGCGCAGTCGCGCCGACGCTCGGCGCGCTGGGACGCCTCGACGAGAGCTACGGCGCCGGCCTGCGCGTGGGCGGCCGCATGGGATCGGCCCTGCGGCTCGACGTCGCGTTCGGCAGCCGCGAGGGGCGGCGCATCCTGGTGAGGTTCGACGATGTCTTCTAGGCACGGGCGCGTCACGCGCGTGCTCACGGCCCTGCTGGCGCTGGTCGGGGCGACGGCCCTCATCGCCCAGGACGCGCCGAAGCCCCGTTTCAAGCCCGACGACCCGAGGCGGGTGGACCTCGACACCCGCCATGATGCGCGGCAGGCGAAGGAAATCGAGTTCTCCGAGACGTTCGACTTCCTCCGCAACACCTTCACCGAGCCCGGAGATCGGCGGCCCATCCGCGCGTTGAACGTGAACACCGTCGGCGAGGTGCCCGATTCGAGCTGGTTCACCAACCGCATCGGCGTCCGCGACATGGATGCCGCCGAACTGCGGCGCGGCCCCAACAAGTTCGACACCGCCGAGGCGCTGAGCTGGGACACGTGGACGGTCACGCAGGGCAAGGGGCCCGGCGGTTTCCATCCGGGCTTCCGTGGCGAGCGCCCGGGCGATCCCGGACAGGTCTATCAGCTCGAGATCGATCCCGTCGGACATCCGCGCCTGGCGACCGGCGCCGAGATGGTCGGCACGCTCATCTACCACGCGCTCGGCTACCACGTGCAGGACGTCTACCCGGTGCGCGTGCACCCGTCGAAAATCCTGGTCGCGCCGTCGGCCACCGTGCGTGACGCCGCGGGCCGGCGCCCGTTCACGCAGCACGACCTCGACGGCATCCTGCGTGTCGCCGCGCGCGACCGCGACGGCCGCGTGTATCTCTCCGCCACCCGCTACGAGGAAGGCGACGACCTCGGGAACTTCGCCTACTACGGCGTGCGCACCGACGACCCGAACGACCTCTACCCGCACGAGCATCGGCGTGAGCTGCGCGCCAACCGCGTGTTCGGCGCCTGGCTGGCGCACGACGACTCGCGCGCCGTCAACACCCGCAACATCCGCAAGCGCGACGGCGAGCGCCGCTACATCGAGCACTTCATGCACGACTTCGGCGCCCTGCTCGGCAGCGCCACGCGGTTCCCCGACGCGCCGATCAGCAACCACCAGTACTACGTGGAGGGCCGCTCCAGCCTGGTGGCGCTCCTGACGCTGGGGTTGCGCACGCCGCGACCGCTGCGGGTGCCGGTGCCGGCCGACATCCCGCCCGGCATTGGCGGCTTCGAGAGCGAGACGTTCGATCCGCCACGCTGGAAAGCCAACTACCCGAATGCCGCCTTCGCCAACCTGCAGCCCGAAGATGCGTTCTGGGGCGCGCGCCTGGTGTCGCGCTTCTCTGACGAGGCACTGCGGGCGATCGTCGAGGCCGCCGACTACGACGCCGCCGCGTCCACCTACCTCGCCGGCGCGCTGGCCCGCCGGCGCGACAAGGTGGCCCGGGCGTGGCTGACGCCGCTCAACCCGGTGACCGACCCGACGCTCGCGGCCGACGGCACGCTGAGCTTCGCCAACGCCGCCGTCGACGCGGGGGTGGCGTCGCACGGCGCCTACGAGATCGCCTGGGCGCGGTTCGACAACGCGACCGGCACGCGCACCGAGGTCGCGACCGACCGCGTCACGGCGGCTCGAGCCACGGCGCCAGCCATCGTGCTCGCCGACGCCGCCTTCATCGCGGTCACCATCCGCACCATCCACGCCGACTTCCCCGCCTGGGCGCGCCCGGTGCACGCCTGGTTCCGCCGCGACGGCGGGCAGTGGACCACCGTGGGCCTCGAACGCGACGGCGGCGTCGGCCGCTGAGGCCGACCTCAGCCGAGCGTGTAGCCTTCCCGCACGAACGGCGTGCGGCGCAGCCGCTGGCCGGTCGCCGACGCGATCGCATTGGCGATGGCCGGCGCGATGACCGGCACGGCGATCTCGCCAAAGCCGGTGGGCCGCATCGTCGACGGCACGATGTGCACGTCGATCGCCCGCGGCGCCTCGCGGTGGCGAATCAGCCGGTAGCGGTCGAAGTTCCCTTCGACCGCGCGCCCGCGATCGATCGAGATGGCGCCGAAAAACGCCGTGCCGAGCCCGTCGATGATGCCGCCCTGGGCCTGCGCCTCCACACCCGAGCGGTTCACGACGATGCCGCAGTCGAGCGCACACGTGACCTTGTGCACCGTCACACGACGCGGCGCCATGCCGGCGCTGGCGGGCCCGGACGCCGCGTCCACCGACAGCTCCACCACCTGGGCGCAGTACGAACCGAACGTGTAGTGGGCGGCGAGCCCGCGCACGCGGCCTTCCGGCGGACGCTGGCCGAGGCCGCCGCGATCGGCGGCCAGGCGCAGCACCGCGGCCATGCGATCGGGGCTGTAGGGCGTCGGGTCTTCGCCCGTGACCGTGAGCGCGCTCGTGACGCCGTAGAGCTCGAGTCGCAGGTCCACCGGCGCGCGGCCGGTCAGCTGCGCGATCTCGTCGAGCAGCGTCTCGACGGCGAACGCGTTGGCCACATGCGCCGGGGCGCGCCAGGCGCCGGTGGCCACGCCCGTGGACGGCGCCGAGAAGCGCAGCCGCACGTGCGGGATCTGCCACGGCACCAGATCCAGTTCGAAGTCGGGACCGAGATCGGGTGACACGCCGGCGACCAGGCCATAGGTCTCGGTGCTCCACGGCGGCCCGTCGCCGCGTCGATAGGCGTTGCGCGAGATGTTCACGAGGTGGCAGTCCCACGCGTTGATGCGGCCGCCCTGGTCGAGACCCACGCGCAGGCGCCGGGCGCCCGCCGGCCGGTAGTAGTCGTGGCGCAGGTCGTCTTCGCGGCTGCCGACCACCTGCACCGGCGCCCCGATGGCCTTGGACACAACCGCGGCTTCGGCGGCGTAGTCGGAGAGCAGACGACGGCCGAAGCCGCCGCCCAGCCGCGTCGCCTGCACGTGCACGCGCTCGACCGGCAGGTCGATGGCAGCGGCGACCACGCGGCCGCCCGACGTCTGCATCTGCAGCGGCCCGGTGATGTAGCAGTGCCCGTCGCGGACATCGGCCGTGCAGTTGTGGGGCTCGAGCGTGGCGTGCGCCAGAAACGGCGACTCGTAGTAGGCCTCGACGATACGCGACGCGGTGGCGAGCGCTGCGTCCACGTCGCCCACCGCGCGCACCGTCGTGCCCGCGCCCTGCGCCAGCTCGGCACACCGCGCGCTGATGGTCGCCGATGTCTCGCTCGCAAACGCGCCGTCGCGCCACCGCACGCGCAGGGCGTCGCGTCCTTTGAAGGCAGCCCACGTCGTGTCGGCGACCACCGCCACCCCCGGCATCAGGAACGTCGGGTTGTCGTGCCCGGCGATGCGCACCACCTGGCGGACGCCCGGCACGGCGAGCGCCGCCGCGTCGTCCACCTGCGCTACCTGGCCGTTGAACACCGGGCACTTGGCGATGGCGGCGTAGCGCATGCCGGGCAGGCGCACGTCGATCCCGTAGAGCGGCCGCCCGTGCACGATCGAGTCGGTGTCGACGCCGGCGACGCGCGTGCCAAGAAGCGTGAACGACGACGGTGTCTTCCAGGCCGGCTTCTGAGGGATCGGCCGGCGCGAGGCCGCCAGCACCAGCGCGCCGTAGTCGAGCGCACGGTGGCTGGCGGCGTGCAGCACACGTCCGCGCTCGGTGCGCACCTCGGCTCGCGGCACCTGCCAGATGTCGGCCGCTGCACCCGCCATCAGCTCACGCACCGCCGCGCCAGCGTTGCGGTACAGGTCCCATTCGTCGCGCATGCTGCCGCTGCCGCCAGATCCTTGTCCGCCGAACTTCGCGCGGTCGAGTTCGGCGTCGAGGGCCCGCACACGCGTCCAGTCGGCGTCCATCTCCTCGGCCAGGATCATCGGCAGCGCCGTCTTCACCCCCTGCCCCATGTCCGGATTCTTCGACCAGATGACCACCGTGCCATCGGCCTCGATGCGCACGAACCCATTGGGCTGGAGGGTGGCCGGTTGCGCCAGGAGCGTCGGCACGCCGTCCCACCCGAACGACAGCAGCAAACCGCCGGTAGCGGTGGCCGTCGCTTGAAAGAAGGTGCGCCGTGAGACCGCGATGCTCATCGCGCCACCGCCGCGCCATTCGACGCCGCGAGCGTGGCGGCGCGCCGCACCGCCTCGCGGATGCGCATGTAGGTGCCGCAGCGGCACAGGTTGCCGTGCATGCCGGCGGCGATCTCGTCGTCGGACGGTGCGGGCGTGCGCGTGAGCAACGCCGCCGCGGTCATCAGTTGCCCGGCCTGGCAGTAGCCGCACTGCGCGACGTCGAGCTCGGCCCAGGCGCGTTGCACGGGGTGGGCGAGCCCTTCGATGGTCACCACGGCGCGGCCGCCGACCTTCGCCAGCGGCAGCGTGCACGCCCGGGTGGCGACGCCGTCCACGTGCACGGTACAGGCGCCGCAGAAGCCGCCGCCGCACCCGAACTTCGTGCCGACGAGCCCCAGCGTGTCGCGCAGCACCCACAGCAGCGGGGTCTCGGGGTCGGCGTCCACCGTCTGGCGACGGCCGTTCACCTGCAGGACGGTCTCTGGCATCGACGTCTCCTCGGCGCATCAGACGCCGCCGGAACGACGGGAGCCGTGAGACTCGTCACGTTGTTGGTCCCGGCGTGGGGTCAGACCCCAGTTGCGGTAGTTGCACCGGTTGCAGAAACAACAACGCCGGAGACGGGCTGACCCGCCTCCGGCGTACGTGCAATCGATGCCGAGAGCGACGACGCCTAGCGGCGGGTGCCGGCGCCCTTCTTCGTCACCAGCTTCTGGACGCGCCAGTTGATGAGTTCGCCCACCCAAATCTCGTCTTCCGACGGGCACGCGATGGCGTGGATCCAGCCGAACTCGCCGAGGTTGCGCCCGGGCTGCCCGTAGACGCCGAGCAGCTTGCCCTCGAGCGACACCTTGTAGATGCGGCTCGGGTAGAGGTCGCCCACGAAGAGCACCGGATTCGGCCCCGGCGTCATGCACAGCGCGTCGGGCGCGCCGGGCGCCTGCGAGCCGGTCTTGGCATTCGGCAACTCGGCGCCGTAGACGATCTTGCCGCGGCTGGTGTCGACCGGCACGTCGATGGTGAACTCGCGGATGTACTTGCCTTCCGGCGTGAACACCTGAATGCGGCGGTTGCCGCGATCGGCGACGTAGATTTCATCCGCCGGCGATACGGCGATGCCGTGCGGCGTGTCGAACTGGCCGGGACCGTTGCCGAGCGAGCCCCAGCTCGCCACCCACTCGCCCTTGGCGTTGGCCTTGCCGACGCGCGAGTTGACGTAGCCGTCGCTGAAGTAGGAATTGCCCTTCGAATCCCACGCCACGTCGGTCGGCTGATTGAAGACGTTGTCGCGGTGCACCGGCACCGGATTGCGCGGGTTGTTGTTGGCCGGGATCTCCACCGGCAGGCCGGCGCGCTTCAGCAGCACGCCGATCTGCGAGGCGTAGTCGGGCGGCACGTCGAGGTGCGACGACTCGCCCTTGCGTCCGAACATCCACTCGGCGCGGCCCTGCGGGTTGAACTTGACGATCATGTTCGACCCTTTGTCGACGATCCAGATGTTGTCCTGTTTGTCGATGCGGACGGCGTGCGCGTAGGAGAGCGCGAAGTTGTTCTTGCCGATTTCGCGCACGAACTTGCCGGCGGCATCGAACTCCAGCAACTGCGCGGCCTGGGCCATGTAGGCGGCGCCGCTGACGTTGCCGCGCGAGAACACGAAGATGTGTTTCTTCGAGTTGATGGCCACGCCGCCGATCTCGCCGAAGTGGATGTCGTTGGGCATCGTCAGCGGATTCGGCACCGACTCGAACGGCAGCTCGGGCGCGGCCTGCTGCGTGGCGACGGGCGCCATCGCGACACCAACCAGAATGATTGCAAGGACAAGACGTCTCACCGCTACCTCCAGACACATTCGCCGATGACCAACCGTTCATCAGCCGGGCGATGGTAGTCGGCCGGCCGCATTACTGCAAGGCGCCACGGTAACGCCTTTTTGGTGGCGGCGGCGCACGCTGATGGATCACAGGCGCGTGATCGCGGAATTCCCGTGGAATTCACCCTGTGGCGGCCGGCTCGCCGACGGCCGGACCTTTGCACTGGGGCGAGGCACGCCGGTGGCGTCCCCCGTACCGGGCGACGCGGCGCCAACGAGGTGGCCCGATGCGCACGCCAACGTTTGCGGTCATGACGGCAGTGTGTCTTCTCGCAGGACCGGCGGTGAGCCGCGCCCAGACCCCGCCCGGCGGCGGCTGGGTGGTGCTGCCGGTGGACGAATATCGCGACCTGCGCACGCGCGCCGGTCAGTCGCCGCCGGCCGCCGCGGCCGCCGACGCCACCCTCACACGCATCGACTACACGCTCGCCGTCGAGGGCG
The DNA here is from genome assembly GCA_963779175.1 of uncultured Acidobacteriota bacterium. Classification (GTDB taxonomy): domain Bacteria; phylum Acidobacteriota; class Vicinamibacteria; order Vicinamibacterales; family UBA2999; genus CADEFD01. The sequence continues at coordinate 201,757 of CAVZXA010000007.1, read as the reverse complement.
AGGTGGTGCTCGGACGCGCGGCGCTCGTCATCGACGTGCTCGGCGCGGGCTGGGCCGCGGTGCCGTTGCCAGCGGGCCTCGCCGTGCGCGAGGCCCGCCTCGACGGCCAGCCGCTGGTCCTCCACGCCGGTCCGCCACCGGCCGTGCACCTGTCGCGCACGGGACGCGCCACGCTCGAACTCGACGTCGTCTTCACTCCGGGCGCCGCGGCCGGCGTCGACACGATCGCGCTGCCGGCGTCGAGCGCCGCCGTCACCCGCGTCGCGCTCAGCGTGCCGGGCACGACCCACGTGGTCTCGGCCTCCGGCGGCGTCGTGGTCGAACGCGCCGCAGGAGCCGAGGCGACGCTTTGGACCGTGCACGGCCGGCCGGCGACGCCGCTGACCCTGTCGTGGGCGCGGCGGCGCGACGACCCGCGGGCCGGCGAGCCGTTGCGCCTGCGGGCGCGGCTCGACGCGGCGGCAGCGCTACGCGACACGCTGCTGCAGGTGGCGACGACCATCGAACTCGCGGTGCTGCAGGGGGTCACGCGTGACCTCGTGGTGGCGGTGCCATCAGACGTCACCGTCGCCGCGGTCACTGGCGCCCTGGTGGACGACTGGCGGGTCGACGGCGCGCGGCTCCGGATCACCTTTCTCGAGGCGGTGGCGAGCACGATCACCTTCGTCGTCCGATCCGAGTCGCGGCTGCCGGCCGGGATCGAGGTGTCGCTGCCGATGTTGCGGGTGCCACTCGCAGAACGCGAGACCGGCCGCGTCAGCGTCGATGTGGGAGGCGAGGCCGAAGTCGTCGGCGTGGCCGTGCAGGGACTCGAGGCGCTCGACGGTGCCGGCACGACGGCCTCGCCGCGCGCGCGGGCCTTCCAGTTGACGCCGTTGGCCGGCACGTCCGACAGACGTCTGGCGCTGACGATCGCGCGCTACGCTCCCGAGGCGGTGCCGGTGGCCACCGTCGACGAGGCGCGGTACCGGGTGCTGGCGTCGACCTCTGGGGCGCTGCTGGTCGAAGCGCAGTATCTTGTACGCAACAACCAGCGCAGCGCGCTGACGATCACACTGCCGGCGGCCGCCCGTTTGTGGCAGGCGCGCGTCGACGGACGGCGGGTGCGCCCCGGAGCGGTCGACGGCGCCCGCGTGCTGCTGCCGCTCGATACGGCGCCCTCCGGCAGCGAACCCACGGCGGTCGTGGTCTCGCTGGTCTATCTCGATCGGCAACCCGCGTGGACCGGCGGCGCGCACGTGCGACTCGGTGCTGCCGGCGCTCGATCTGCCGGTCGCCCGGACCGGCCTGTTGTTACACCACCCACCGTCGGTCCGGCTCGAGATCGAGGCCGGGCCGCTTCGCATCACCGACGATCTCGGTCCGTTCGCGGCGCCGATGGCGCCGCCCCGGCCGCGGTCGGCCGCGCCGGCGGTCGACGACACACGCTCGGGCGCGCCGGCCGAGGTGACGGCCCTCGTGGCCCGGCTGCGGCGCGAACAGCCGGGCTCGGCCCTGGTGCGCGACGACGGGTTCTGGTTCCCGACCGTCGGTCCCGCGGTGTTCCTGCGCAGCGAACTCACACCCGACCGCGAGTCGCTCGCCCTCGATCTCGTGCTCCGTCCAACCCGGTAGGTGCGCCATGACGTTTTGTCGTCCGCTCATCGCATTGGTCCCCGTCCTTTGCCTCGCCCTGACGTCGGTGACCCTGGCGCAGGCCCCGCCACCCGTGGCCGGCGGCGCCGGTTCGGTCACGCTGGCGCTGCCCGAATACAACCGCCTGATGGATCTGGCCGCCCGGGCCGACGGCGCGGCGGCGGCTCCGCTTGCCGCGGCGGCCTCGGCCGTGTTCGACGTGCGCGTCGACGGCGCGACCGCGCGCGGCACGATGACCGTGACCGGCACCGCCGTGCGGCCGGGTCCGAGCCGGGTGGCGCTCGTGGCAGCCACCGCGGTGCTCGAGGTGCCGGCGGGTGCCCCCGGGACGCCGCTGGTGACCGTGGGCGACGCCATCGCTGCCGTGGTTCCTGCCCCCGGTCCGTTCACCGTAACGCTCGGCTGGAGCGCCGAGGTCCGCACCGACGCAGGCCGCACGACGCTGACCCTGCCGGCCCCGCGCACCGGTACCGCGCGGGCGGTCGTGGAGGTCCCCGGTGAGCCGGGCGACCTCCGCGTTCGCGGCGGCACCGTCACTTCGCGCCGCCGGACGCCCGCCGGGGCGACAGCGCTGGATATCACGCTGGTTCCGGCGGCTGCGGCCGAGGTGTCGTGGATCGCGCGCGACGTCGCGACCGCGGCGCCTGCCGGTCCGGCCCGCGTCGTGAGCGACGTGGCCACAGTGGTGACGCTGACCGATACCGACGTGCGCGTGGCGGCCGTGGTCACCCTCGACGTCTCGCGCGGCCGTTTGCCGGCCTGCACGCTGACGGTGCCCGCCGGCTACCGCGTCGCGGCCATCCATGGCGCCACGGTTGACCGCTTCGAGACGACGGCCTGATGCCGTCGTCGTCACGTTGCTCACGCCCGATGCCCCGCGCCATGTGCTGCTCGCCGAGCTCGAACGGCCGTGGCCGGGCGGCGCGGCCACGGTGGACGCGGTGACCATCGGCGTCGTCGAGGCGCAGCGCGAGCGTGGCGATCTCGCGGTGGAGAGTCCGGGCACGACGGTGGTCACCGAAAGCACGGCCGAACGCGCCGACAGGGTCGATGTGCGCGAGATGGGAGCGGGCGTCCGCGCACTGGCGCGCTGGCCGCTGCTCGCCGCCTACCGCTATCAGCGCGCCAGCGGCGGCGCCGGTCCGCGCGTGGCTCTCGGCGTCGCCCGGTTCGCCGACGCCGAGGTGGCGCCGGCGATCGTGAGCGCGGCCGCGGCCACGACGCTGATCACCACCGACGGCCGGGCGCTGACCGAGGTCCGCCTGCAGCTCGAGAACGAGCGGCAGCCGTTCGTGCGCGTCGGCCTGCCGGCCGGTGGCCGCATCGTCTCGGTGACCCTCGACGAGGAGGCGGCCAAGCCGGTGACCGGCGCCGATGGCCTGCGCCTGCCGCTCCTCCACGCCGAACGTGGCGGCGCGGCGCGCGAGCTCCGCTACGTCTACCTTCACGACGGCACGCCCTTCGTGCGCAAGGGCGAAGTGCAGATGCTCCTGCCCACGATGGACCTGCCGATTGGCGTCGTGCACTGGGAGGTGTTCGTGCCCGACGACATCCGGGCCCGGCGCGTCGAGGGCACGGCCGTCGACGCCGGGCGCTTCGACGATCGGCGGCGGCCGGCGCCGTGGATGCCGGTGGGCACCGCCGGCGCCATGCCGCTGCACCAACCGCCGCGCATCCGCATCTCGGCGCTGCAGGGCGGACCGGCAGGACAAGTGCGGGGACGCGCAACCGAGGTCTGCGGGCGGGCCGCTGCCCGGGGTGACGGTGATGCTGCGCAGCGGATTCGTACGTCGCCAGGGTCGTCACCAACGAGCGCGGCGACTACGTCGTCTCCGGCGTGCCGGCGGGCCGCGTGTCGCTCGAGGCCACCCTTACCGGTTTCTCGACCGGTCTCGTCGGCTTCGACTTCGACGGACAGCCGGTGGCCGTGGACGTCGTCCTCGCCGTCAGCCACCTCCAGGAGACGGTGACCGTGACCGGCGAAGCGCCGCTCATCGACGTGAGCCGGTCTGAGCCGACCCCCGATCACGTGCTCGAACTGCAACAGCGGGTGGCCGGGGTGTTGCCGATCCGCGTGGACGTGCCGCGCGCCGGCCGCTCGCTGCGTTTCGTCGCCCCGCTCGTGGTCGACGCGGCGCCGTCGCTGACGCTGCGCTACCGACGGCGGTAACGGCGGAAGCCCGACCGCGCGCCAACCGGGCCGTGAGGCCGCGAAGGCCGGCCCGCGTCGCACGTTCGCGTAGAATGCGCGGCAGGAGCCGCCATGACTCGCCGCCTCATCTTCACGGCAATGCTCGCCCTCGTCGGGCTCGCCGCCGGCCCGACGCTGAACGCCCAGACCGACGCGATCACGATCCGCGCGCCGCGCCTGCTCGACGGCCGCGGCGGGGAACGCGCCGACACCGTCATCACGGTGAAGGACGGGAAAATCCGGGTGCTCGGACCGGCCACCGGGCCCGCCACTTACGACCTGGCGGGCCTGACGCTGCTGCCCGGCTTCATCGACACGCACGTGCACATCGGCTGGCACTTCGACGCCAATGGCCGCTACGCCACTGGCCCCGAACCCGCCGATCAGGCGGTGCTCTACGCGGCCGAGAACGCCTGGGTCACGATGATGGCCGGCTTCACGACCATCCAGAGCGTCGGCTCGCCCGGCGACAAGGCGCTGCGTGACGCCATCAACCGCGGCGTGCTTCCCGGCCCGCGCGTCCTCAGCTCGCTCGGCCAGATTTCCAACCCGAAGCTGACGCCCGATGAGATGCGCGGCCTGGTGCGCAAGTTCAAGACCGACGGCGCCGACCTGGTGAAGATCTTCGCCTCGGCCAGCATCCGCGACGGCGGCGTGCCGACGCTGTCGCAGGCGCAGCTCGATGCCGTGTGCGGTGAGGCGAAAGCCCAGGGCCTGCGTTCGATGGTGCACGCGCACGCGCCGGAAGCGATGATGCGCGCCGCGCGCGCCGGCTGCACCGTGGTCGAACATGGCGGCCTCGCCAACGCCGAAGCGCTGGCGCTGCTGGCCGACAAGGGCGTGTGGTTCGATCCGAACATCGGCCTGGTGACGCAGAACTACCTCGAGAACCGCGCGAAGTTCCTCGGCATCGGCAACTACACCGACGAGGGCTTCGCCTCGATGGAGAAGGCGCTCGGCTTCAAGGACGCGATGTTCTCGGCGGCGCTCAAGACGAAGAACCTGAAGATGGTGATGGGCACAGATGCGGTGGCCGGCGCGCATGGGCAGAACATGCGTGAGATCCTCGAGCGGGTGAAGTCGGGGCAGGCGCCGATGGAGGCGATCAAGTCGCTCACCTCGCTCGCCGCCGAGTCGATGAACCTGCACCACGAGATCGGCGCCATCTATCCCGGACTCGCCGCGGATCTCGTGGCCGTCGAGGGCAACCCGCTCACCGACATCACCGCCCTGCAGCGCGTGCGCTTCGTGATGCGCGGCGGCAGGGTCTACAAGTTCGAGAAGCCGTAAGGCTGCCGGAGTCCGGACCGATGCCGCGCCGCCTGCTGCTCGCGATGCTCGCCGCGACCGTGCTTGCAGTGCCGCTCGCTCACGCGGCCGAGGCCCAGGTCGGGCGCGCCACGGTGCGCGGGCTCGTGACCATGGCCGACGGCAGTCCGGTGCCAGGCATCCCTGTGACGCTGCAACCGTTTGACGGCGCGCCGCTCGCCACCGCCACCACGGATGCCGCCGGACACTTCGCCATCGTGGACGTGGCCCCGGGGGCCTACGCGGTGCGGGCCGACGGCGCCGGCCTCCTGGCAATGGCACCAATCGACGTGGCGGCCGGTGAGTCATTGCGTGTGGTGCTGCGGTTGCAGGTGCCGAACCTGGTGTTCCACGTTGCCGAGAGGAGCGACCTGCCGCTGGACCGGGCACGCTGGGCCGCCAGTGGCGAGGTGCTCCGCGCGCTGCCCGCCCCGCTCGCAGAGCCGCGCGCTGACCCGGGCCCTGGCGGCCATGCCCAGGCTGGGCGGAGGAAGACAACGGCCTGCTGCACGTGCGCGGTGTGGACGACGGCGTGCTCTTCGTCGAAGACGGCATCCCGGTCTACGACCGCCTGGACGTGGCGTTCGGCCTGCCGCCGTCGCTCGCAAGCGTCGGCACCATGCGGTCACGACGGGCCACACGCCGCGCCAATTCGGCCTGAAGTCTGGCGCGGTCGTCCAACTCTACTCGCCGCCGGCGTCGGACCAGTGCGATGGGCCGGCAGCTGTGGAGGGCGGCGCGGCGATCGGGGCAGTGGCTGGCACGTCAGCGTCGGCAGGCGGCCGCGGCCGGCAGCCGCTCGATGTCTTCGCGGCGGTGGCGGCGGAACGTTCGACCGGTTTCCTGGATCCAGTGCATCCCGACAACTTCCACAACACTGGCGGCGTCGCGCGGCGCTACCGCTCCGCGGCTCCGTGCGGATCGGGGGCAACGGACACCTGTCGTCTGATCCGCGTCTGGGCCGCTCCCGATTCGACGTGCCGCACGGCGACGCGCAGGACGACGCCGGGCAAGACCAGCGGCAGCGCACAGCAGTCGAGCCAGTCGCCTCCGTGTCCGGGCAACAGCCGTCATCGGCGTCGTCATGGTGCACCGTGGCGCGCGCTATCGCGCGCCGCGTCGATGCGCGCCCTGTCGCCCTCGCCAGCCGACACGCCGGTCACCGCGGCCTCGAGCCGCCGCCACGATCGCGTCGGCGTGCTCGGCTCGCTCGCCGTGAACTCCGTGCGCCCACATCACTCACGATCGGTGCGGCGAGGTCTCGCAGCGTGGCGCTGCGTCGAAGACTTCCCCTTCGCGGTCACCGACCCGGACGCCGACGACCTGTCGGATGCCGCTCGCGCGTTCACGCCGGCATCGGCCCTTCGTGTTCGCGGGCGCGCGTCGCGCACGGCAGTGTTCGGCGTTCGCGCCAGGACCGGCGTGCTCGGCGGCCGCTGATCGATCGACGCTCGGCCTGCGCTTCGACCGCACCGATCTGCTCGTCGCCGCCTCGCAGTGGAGCCCGCGCCTCGGCGGCCGCGCTCGACCTGCCGGGCCTCGACGCCACCATGCGCGGCTCCTTCAACCGCTTCTTCCAACCGCCGCAGGCCGAACACCTGCTGCTCTCGTCCTCCGAAGCGGCGCGCGCGCTCTCGCCGTTCGTGGATGACGACGAAGGCGGCGGCGCCGAGCTGTTGCCCGAACGGCAGACGGCCTGGGAGGCGGGCTGGGAGCAGCGCCTGGGCCGCGTGACGCTCGACGTCGCCGGCTGGCACGCGCGCGGTCGAGAACTACACCGACCCGAACGTGTTCTTCGGCACCACCATCGTGTTCCCGAACAGCGTCGCGAAGGGCACCGCGCGCGGCCTCGACGTGCGGCTGCAGCTGCCGCCGCTGAGTGGCTGGACGGCCACCGCGGCCTACACGCTGTCGAAGGTCGAGCAAGAGGGCCCGATCAACGGCGGGCTCTTCCTCGAGGACGAGATCGACGAGATCGGCCCGGGCGTCATCTTCACGCCCGACCACGACCAACGCCACATCGGCGTCGGCCATGCTGACGTGGGTGCAGCCGGTGGGACGCTGGGCGGCCACCGCGCAGGCCCGCTACGCCAGCGGCACGCCGGTGGAGGTGGGCGAACTCGACGACGACGATCTCGAGGAACTGGCCGAGCGGCCCGGCGCCGACCGCGCGGATTTCGACCGCGGACGCGTCAAGCCGCGCCTGGTCGTGGACCTCTCCGCGTCGCTGCGGCTGCGCCGCACGCGCCTGGGGCGAGATCGGCATCGCGGCCAGCGTGCTGAACGCCTTCGACCGCGCCTACGCCTTCAACTTCGGCAATCCGTTCAGCGGCACCCACTTCGGCGCGCCGCGCCAGCTTCGCGCCGACCTCCGCATCCGCATCAACTAGCCGAGCACCTCGCGCAGGGCCTCGGCCGCGGTGTGCCAGATCCTCGTCGGTCGTGTAGACGTGCACGGAGGCGCGCACGCGGCCGAGTTCGCCGGTGACGAGCACGTCCACGGCTTCGAGCGCCTCGCGCACGGCCAGCGGATCGGCATGCTCGAAGGCAATGCTGCCCGCCCGGGCCGCCGCCGGTTCCGGCGTCATCACCGGCACGCCGAGCGCGACCAGCCGCTGCCGCAGCGCACCTGACATCGCCAGCGTGTGCGCCTCGATCCGCTCCATGCCGAGGCCGGCGATGTAGTCGAGGGACTGCATCGAGCACGTGCAGGGCCGGATACGCCGGGTTGCCCGGCTCGAACGCCTGCCCGGTGGACTTGACGTGCACCGGGCCCGGTTCCTCGAGCGGCGGTCGCCACTCCGCCGAGTGCCAGCCCGTGAGGCGCGGCCGCCAGTCGGGCAGGCGGCGGCGGTTCCAGCTCGCAATCGCCACGCCGTGCATGCCGAGCAGGAACTTGTAGCAGCAGCCGAACAGCACATCGGCCACCGAGGCGTCCACGCGCACCGAGCCGATCGCATGCGAGGCGTCCACGACGAAGATCGCGCCGGCCTTGCGCGCCAGCGCGGCATACGCCTCGAGGTCGTGCCGCTCGCCGGTGAGATACGAGACGTGGCTCATCGCCACCACGCGCGTGCGCGCGTCGATCGCCTCGGCGAAGCGCGCCATCGGCGCCTGCCAGCCCGTGGGCGCCACCGTGCGCACCTCGACGCCGTGCCGCGCCTGGGCGAGGAACGGGTTCATGAGCGAGGGGAACTCCCAGCGCTCCATCACCACGTTGTCGCCGGGCCGCCAGTCGATCGCGTCGGCCACCAGGCTGACGCCGTGCGCCACGCTCGACGGAAAGCCGATGTCGCCGGGCTCGGCATGGATGAGCGCCGCCACCTTCGAAGCCACGCGCGCACGCACCGCCTCGTTCAGCCGCTGACCGGCCAGCCCGGTGCCCTTCGCTCGGGCCGCGCGTTCGAGCGCGGCCAGGGTCGAGGTGAGCACCGGCGACTGCCCGCCCGCGGCCAGGTGGGTCACGCCGTCGAGATTGATGAAGTCGGATGTCGGTGCCAGCACGGGGCATTCTCGCACGCGTGACGCTGCAGCGCAGCAGCGCGCCTCGCGGCGTCTCGGCGTCGCGGCTCCGTCTCGCCGCGTCGGTCACTCGCCCCTCCCGGCGACTTGTCCGATGACCAGGCATTTCTGGGGACCCCTATCCCCTACAGAGGGGTCACCCGCACTCCCGGGGCGAGTGTCGGATCTCCGTGCGACGACGGCTCAAGTCGCCGCGCCACCGAGACGCCGCAAGGCGCCTGCGGTGCGTGCGGATGTCGGAGTGTCGTGGCCGCCAGCTCGCGCCTCAGCGGACCGCTTTGCGAACGAACGCCAGAAGGTGAGGGCGATCGAGTCGCCACGATGCGTAGCTGAACAGGCTGAACGCCACGACCGTGAGCAAGACCGGTTGATGTCTACGAGTGCCGACCAGAGCGCATCAGTCGACGAACTTGCGAGCGCAGGACCACTGCCCCCGCGATCATGACGGAGGGCCCCGGGAAAGCCTATCACGAAGGGCAGCACCCAAGGCGTGGTACCGAACTCGACCGACACGACGCACCCGCCCCGGACGCGGCGACCCGGCCTACGCACTGCGGGGCGAACGAGTTCTGGAACCACGTGCGCCGATACGAGAGCACGAAATCCGCCTCGCCGACCTGCCCGACAGCTGCACTGGAACTCCAGAGAGCCATGCCAGGCTTGGCGAGCCCGTTGTCTATTCGCCGCAGCACGTCCGCCGGCGCGTGTTGGCTATGAAGCAGGATCAAGCGGGGTGTGGATGCGACGAACTGCGCCGCGGCCTGTTGTGGCAACCGCGCCCCGAGGACCGGCCGCCGCCGGCTTCACGCGCGTGTTCGACCGTGTACGAGCCGGCGCCTCCACTCGCTCATCAAACCGGCCGCTCCACGACAAGACGTGGCCACCTCACCTCGACGCAATACGAGTTGTGCGCCCCGTTCGACCAACGTGGTGCCAGTCCACACGTCGTCCTTGTAGGTGAGCGCGAACAGAGCTCGCTCCCTCAGGATTTGGCGAACCACGAGCACGAGTTCTCGCTGGCTGTCCACGGGATAGAAGCTGTGTGGCGGACCCAGACGCACGTAGAGATTGCCCTGGTGCGTCATGATGCTCATACGACCGGCCATGGCACCTCGCGGCGCGCGCAAGAACGCCTCGAACTCGCCGTCGGTGCGGCGTTTCCGGGTGAAGGCAGGCTTGCCACGAAAACCCGCGATCGACCCAGTGCACGACGAGATCCGGCGAAGGTGTTGGCGCCGGTAGCCATACGTTGTGCGTCTGCTCTGCTATTTTCGGCTGCGAACCGCGCGAAGAATACTGTCAGCGCACATCCGACGGCTGAGCCAGGTTCATTTTCTGCCAGGTCTCCTCACCGCCGCACTTTGCGGTCTCTCCAGTCGTCGGCGACACCGGCGGGAAGGCCATCGGGCTCGTCAGGATCACAAATCGTTCGGCCGGCAAGACCTACGACGCTCGGCTGCCACTCACGTCAGCAGCGCGGACGCCCGGCATGCGCCTCGCGGCGTCTCGGTGGCGCGGCGACTTGAGCCGTCGTCGCACGGAGAGCCGACACTCGCCCCGGGAGTGCGGGTGACTCCTCTGTAGGGGATAGGGGCCCCCCAGAAATGCCTGGTCATCGGACAAGTCGCCGGGAGGGGCGAGTGACCGACGCGGCGAGACGGAGCCGCGACGCCGAGATGCCGCGAGGCGCTTGCTCGGTGCTTCGACTCGCGCGTTCTGGGTTAAATGCCGGGCTAGTCGAACGTCAGCACGGCGAACGTCACCGCCGCCAGCGACATCACGAGGATGACCTTGCCCACGATCGGCAGCGACCGCGCCGCCGACTGGTCGCCGCGGCGCAGTTTCGCCTGCAGCGCGTGTGCCATGCCGACGCCCAGCGTGAGGCCCACGACCGCGGTGAGCTTGACGTGGAACTGCCACGGCATGGCACGGAAGCCGCCCCACTTCAGCGAGAGCAGCAACAGCCCCGTGACCCAGAGCATCACCAACCCGGCGCCACCCACACTTGCCATGACCGGCCGCAGCCGGTTCAGGCCGCGGACTTCGGCGGCCTCGGCGCCGGCCATGACGCCGGGCAACACCATGTTGACCACCGTCGCCGAAAAGCCAAGCGCGAGGCCGATGAAATGCAGGATCGAGGAGCAGTTGGTTGAGATCGGGCATGGCGTGTCCGCTGGTGAGAGTCTTACGGCTGCTTGTAGACGCGGCCGTCCTTCATCACGAAGCGCACCTGGCGCAGCGCCGCGAGGTCGCGCGTCGGGTCGCCGGCCACGGCGATGAGATCGGCGAGCAGGCCCGGCCTTCACGGCGCCGACCCGATCGGCGATGTGGAAGGTGGTGGCGTTGCCGGAGGTGGCAATCCGCGTCGCCTCGGCCGGCGTGACGCCGGCCGCCACCATCATGCTCGAGCTCGCGCACGTTGTCGCCGTGCGGGTAGACGCCGACGTCGCCGCCGAAGCACATCTTCACGCCGGCCTTCAGCGCCGCCTTGAACGTGCGCGCGCTTCTCGCGCAGGCGCGCCGGCTCGGGCTCGCTGCCCTTCTTCCAGCCCGGCGTACTGCGCGGTGGCATCGCCGGCGCGGCAAGCGTCGGGCAATAGGCGACGCTCTTCTCCACCATCAGCTCCCAGATCTCGGGCGTGCCGCCATCGCCGTGCTCGATGGTCTCGACGCCGCCCATCATCGCGCGCCGCATCCCTTCGGGCGTGCCGGCATGGGCGACGACGGAGCGGCCGCTGCTCTTCGCCACGGCGACGATGGCCGCAATCTCCTCGAGCGTGAATGTCGGCCGCGCCTCGCCGTTCGGCCCCCAGCGGTAGTCGGCGTAGATCTTCACGAAGTCGACGCCGTGGCCGATCTGGTTGCGCGCCACGCGCGTGACGCCTTCGATGCCGTCGGCTTCCTCGGCGCCCTGCGGCACGGTCAACTCGGGCGCGAAGCCCTTCGGGCCGTAGCTGCCGGTCGCGACCATCGCCGGGCCGCCACGAGCATGCGCGGGCCGGGGATGATGCCGTCGTCGATCGACTGCTTCAGACCGACGTCGGCGTAGCCGGCGCCTTCGGTGCCGAGATCGCGGACCGTCGTGATGCCGGCCATCAGCGTGTCGCGCGCGCTCGACCGTGGCGCGGGCCACGCGATAGGCGAGCGACTCGCGCAGCACCTGATCGTTCCACGTCGTCTCGTTGTAGGGATGCAGCAGCAGGTGCGAGTGGCCTTCGATGAGCCCCGGCAGCAGCGTCAGGCCGGGCAGCGCGACGCGTTCGGCGCCGGCCGGCACCGCGAGCCCGCCGGCGGCCCGGCCGCCTCGATGCGACTCGCCGCGCACGACCACCACCCAGCCCTCGTGCATCGCCTCGCCGTCGAAGACGCGAGCCGGCTGCAGCAGCCGACGGCGCGGCGCGGCCGCCGGCGCCTGCGCGTGCGAGGGAGCCGCAGCGAGCACGTCAGCAGCGACGAACACGTCAGAAGCCACGGGCATGCATGGTCGCTATGCCAGGCCGCGGCAACGCGTCGATGCAGGCGCGACAAGATAACGCGGTCGCGATGGTACGATGCCGCGGCGATGCACGACGGCGGATGTCGTCATCGTCGGCGGCGGCTGCATGGGCGCCGGCGTCGGCCTATTACCTCGCCGCTGCACGGCGCCGGCCGAGGTCGTCCTGATCGAGCGCGAGACGCAGCTCGGCACCGGGTCGACCGGCCGAACGCCGGCGGCGTGCGGCACCAGTTCTCCGATCCGGCCAACATCGCGCTGTCGCGCGAGTCGATTGCGCTCTTCGCCCGCTTCGAGGAAGAGGTCGGCAGCCCGATCGACTTCTGGCAGGACGGCTATCTCTTCCTGCTGTCGTCGCGAGGCCAGCGTCGCAGGCACTTCCGCGACAGCGTCGCGCTGCAGCGCGGCGCTCGGCCTCGAGGTGCGACGTGGCTCGCGCGGCGACGACGCGGCGGCGGATGACGCCGGGCCTCGACGCCGCCGGCGTCGTCGCCGCGACCTTCTGCGCGCAGGACGGCATCGCCGACCCGAACGGCGTGACGATGGGCTTCGCGCAAGGCGGCGCAGGCGCGCGGCCTCGACGATCCTGCGCGAAACCGAGGTACCGGCCTGATCGTCGACGGCGGACGCGATCACCGGCGTGCGGACCTCGACCGGCGACATCGCGACCGGCGCCGTCGTCAATGCCGCAGGACCGTGGGCGGGCCAGATGGCGGCGATGGCCGGCGTCGACGCTGCCGGTCACGCCCGAGCGCCGGCACATCTTCATCGCGCAGCCGGAAGCCGGCGGCAGTTGGGACGACCGCGGCTTTGCCGGCCGCACGCCGGCCTCGCGGCTGATGGTCATCGACTTCGACACCACCTTCTACTTCCACCGCGAAGGCGCCGGGCTGCTCTTCGGCATGGGCGACCCCGACGAGCGCCCGGCTTCGACACCACCGTGCGGTGGGACTTCCTGCCCGAGGTGACCGAGGTGGCCGTGCGGCGCCTGCCGGCGCTCGGCCGATGCGGCCGGTCACCCACGCGTGGGCCGGCCTCTACGAGATGACGCCCGATCACAACCCGGTCATCGGCGCCGCTCGGCATCGACGGCTTCTTCGCCATCGCCGGCTTCAGCGGTCACGGCTTCCAGCACGCGCCGGCCGCCGGCCGGATCCTGGCTGATGTGATGCTCGGCCGCGATCCCGGCTTCGACCTGGCGCCCTTCACCTTCACGCGGTTCGCCTCCGGCGCGACGTCGGGCGAGCACAACATCGTCTAGCCGCGGACATCCACGTGCACGCCGCCGATCTCTCCCCGGTCCCGTCGAGGGCCGCACCCAGTCGGGCTGGGATCTGTTCCTGCTCTTCGCCGCCGCCAACATCGTCGCCACGACCCTGCAGGTCGGCGCCTCGCTCGGCCGGCGCTGCCGGCCTCGCGGATGTTCCTCGCGGTCGGCCGGGGCGCGTGCTCGGGGCGGCGATGGTGGCCGCGCTCGCGCCGGTCGGCTCGCGCCTCGGCGTGCCGTCGATGATCGCGGCCCGCGCGGCGCTCGGGCATACGCGGCGCGCATCTGGTCGCCGCGTGCTCTTCGTCACCAACTTCGCGTGGATCGCCGTCAACAACGTGATTGCGGCCTCGGTCGCGCGCGCGGATGCTGCCGGCGGCCGCTCGACGAGCGCGCCTGGGCGGTCGGTCGCTCGGCGTGGTCGTCGACGGCCGTCGTCGCTGGCGGCCCGCGCGCGGTCGCCGCGCCGACCGCATCGCGGTGCCGCTGATGGCCGTCGCCGGGCGGCGATCACGTGGGCGGTCTTTCGCCTGCCGCCGGCGCCGCCGGTCCCATCGGTGACCGCAGGCCGCCGACGTTGCCGCTGCGGCTCGACATCGTCGTCGGCTACCAGGTGTCGTGGCTGCTGATGTTCGCCGACTACTCGCGCTACACGCGCTCGGCGCGCGACGCAGCGCGACCGCGGTGTTCTCGGGCCTGGCGGTGCACCGCGCTCTGGCTGATGCCGGTCGGCTGGCGCCTGGCGCGCACGCCGGCAGCGACGACCCGGGCACGATGCTCGCGGCCGCGGGCGCCGGCTGGCGGCGGCGCTGCTCATCGTGCTGGCGACGGTGACGACGAACTTCGTGAACATCTACCTGTCGTCGCTGGCCTGGCGCAGCGTCGTGCCGGCGGTGACGGACGCGCGCGGCGGTGTGGATCGATCGGCCTGATCGGCACGGCGCTGGTCTGTCGGGCGGCTGGCTCGACCGCTTCGCCGGCTTCATGACCGTCGTCGGGTCGGTGCTCGTGCCGGTGGGCGGCGTGCTCTCGCGCACTTCGTGCTGCGGCCGCGGCCAACCGATGTCGCCGCGCTCTACGACCCGCGCGGGCCGCTGGCGGGCATCCGCTGGCCGGGCGTCATCGCGTGGCTGGCAGGCGTGGTGACCTACCTCGCCGTGCCGAGCGGGGCGACGGTGCCGAGCCTGGCGATGACCGTCGTGGCGTATCTCGTGCTGTCCTGGCGCCGCCAGGCACCTTCGCGCCCATGATGCGCGCCGCCCGCCTGTAGCCGCGCGCCCTACCGCCGCGGTACCACGCGCAGTTCGCCGGCGGTGCGATCGAGCGCAATCGACGCAAAGAGCGCCACCGGCAGCAGCCCATCACTACCGGCGCGCCCCGTTGGTGAGGCCATGCGCAGCGTGGGTACGGCGCCGAGGCGCACGTCGCCGAGCGCCAGTTCCGCACGACCGGCGCGCGCGGCGCCGGTGCCGCCGGCGGTCGTGAGACCGACCGGCGCCCCGGCATCGTCGTCGTCGAACAGCACCAGATGGCGGCGCCGCTGTCGAGCACGAGCGTGCGATGCTGGCCGCCGACGCGCGCGTCAACGAGCACGCGTCCTGCGACCACACGCGCGGGCACGACGTGGCCCGCGGGCCGCCCGGCGCGCACGTCGGCGTCGCCGACCGCCAGCGTGCCCGCCACCAGGTCGAGTGTGAGTCGATTGCCGGTCAACGCGTCCATCCCGAGAATGCCATCGATGGGCTCGGCCGCGCCGTGACCGCCCAGCTCCACCACCAGCGCGACAAGCGCCTCAACGCGGCGGCCGCCAATCGACAGCCCTGCGATGGTGGTCTCGCCGGCGGACACGACCCCCAACGGCGTGCGCAGGTGACGCCCGGGGCGCACGACCAGCCCCGCCCGCCGCGCAGCCGCGGGCGAGATCAGGGTGTGGGTGCTGCCGGTATCGACGAGGAACCGCCACGGACGGGCCTTGGGGCCGGCCTGCACGGCCACGGTCCAGAGTCCGCTCGCCAGCCGGACGAGGGGCACGTCGCGGTCCGCCTCGGCGGCCGCGAGCGCCGGCCACAGCACGAGCCACAGCGCGGCAAGGAGGAGGGCGAACGCACGACGGTGAGCCATGCGCCCACGGTCGGGGATCGGCCCCCGTCGCGTCGTGATGGCGCCTGACGCCTAGTGCGCGGAAGTGATGATGAAACGGTGATAGGCGAAGATCGCCAGCAAATCCGCTACTTCGTGACCGCCGGCGGCGGCAGGTCCACCAGCTACAACGTGCCGCGGACCTCCATCCGGTCGAACGCCAGGAGGTCTCCGCGTGGCGACCAGTACGGATAGCGGGTGATGACTTCCGGCGAGGTCTCGCGCGTGACGACGGTGCGCGCGCCGGTCTCGAGCTCGAACACCTCGATGTTCCAGACGCCGGCCCCGGCCAGCACCGCAACCGCCACGCGGCGTCCATCGGGCGAGAAGCTGCCGGGCCAGACTGGCCGTCGTCGGGCGAGACCTGCGTCGCCTGCCCGGTGGCGGCATCGGCGACGAACATCGCCATTTGCGCGCCGACCTTCTTCTCGAGCGCGAGACGCCGGCCGTCGGGCGACCACACAGGAAACGAATAGCCGTCGAAGAGCGGCCACGGCTCGAAGGTGCGGGCGGCGAGCGATCCGCGGCCGACCCGGTTCAGCGGCTCGCCGAGCGTGGCGACCACGGTGTCGCCGTCGGGCGCCACGCGCGGAAACGAGGTGGCCTGCGGCAGTGGCAGGCGCTCGGTGACCGTGCCGGTCTCGAGGTCGGCTTCGACCAGGAACGGCGACAGCCCCATGAGACGCAGCGCGAAGATCGCGCGATTGGAGCGCCAGGTGGGATACATGGCGCGCCGTCCGCCACCGACGACCTGGCGGTCGTTGCCGCCATCGACATCCATCACGCGGATCTCGGGGCCGAAGTCGTAGGCGATGCGCCGTCCGTCGGGAGAGATTGCCGGATGTCCTCCGGCCCGCAGCCGGCGCGGCTCGCCGGCCGGTGCGCCGGCGGCGGTGATGGGCACCGTCCACACCTCGTCACGGGGCTCGACCAGTGCCAGCGCCGCCACGCGGCCACCCGGTGCGATCGACCCGGCCCGCACGCCCGACGGCAGGCCATCGAGCACGAGGTCCGGCACGGTGCTCTGTCGCGACGGACCGTCGCCGACGCCGAGGCGCAGAAGGCGAACGCCGAAGAACGGGCGCTCGACGCCCCACGCGACGACCCCCGACGGGCTGTCGGTGAGGCCTAGCACGCGCACCTGCCAGCTCTCGGCGCGCTGCGTGAGCAGGCCATCGCGCACACGCACCGACCAGAAGTCGGTCGGGCCGTTGCGCGCCGTACCGAAGTACACCGTGCTGCCGTCGGGCGACCAGAGCGGTGCGCCGTGGCCGCCGGGCGGCTCGCCCGCCCTGGTGAGCGCGCGCGCCGGGCCGCTGCCATCGGCGGGCACGAGCAGCAGGTGTGAGCCCGGCTGCGCGAACTCGCTCACGAACTCATCCGACTGGAACGCGATCCACCGGCCATCGGGCGACCAGGCCGGGCGCGATCCGAACGGCGAGAGCTGACGCGCCGCCCCGCCGTCGATCGCCATCACCCACACGCCCTTGCGGCGGCCGGAGTGAAAGGCGATGCGGGTCGAATCAGGCGACCACGCGGGGTGGACGTTGCGCATGCCGTCGGTGGTCAGCGGCCGCGACGTCGGGGCGGCCAGATCGCGCAGGTAGATCTCGAACGCGCCGCTGCGGTCTGACACCAGCGCCAGCCAGCGGCCATCGGGCGAAAACGCGACGTCGAGGATCGAGCCGCTCTCGCCAGCGAGTGGCCGCGCCGCGCCGTCGCCCGCGGCCGGGCGGCGCAGGGCCCACACACCGGCCAGGCCGGCCACCACCACCGCGGCGGCCAGCGCGGTGAGCCAGCGGCGGCGGCGAAGCGGAGTTGGCGCCGGGGGCACGTGGGCGGGTGCGACCTTGACGTCGACACGCGTCGTCTCCGCCAGGCGCTCGCGGTGAATCTCGGCGATGAAGCGATAGCCGCGCGTCGGCACCGTCTCGATGATGCGGGCGTCCGCGGCGTCGTCGCCGAGTTCGCGCCTCAGCTGCGCCACCACGCGCGTGAGCGCGTTGGGCGTGACGGCCACGTCGGCCCAGACGCCGTCGAGGAGCTCGTCTTTGGTGACCAGCCGGCCGGGTCGCTCCACCAGAAAGCGCAGCACCTCGATCGCCTTGGGTTCGAGGGAGAGCCGGCGGCCGGCCCTAGTGACGTCGAAGCGATCGACATCCAGCTCGACGTCCGCGAAGCGGTACGTGGACACGGGGACTGCGCCCATTATCCGCGACGATTCGTGTCACCGCCGCCGTTTGGTACCACACCGGTGACGAGTTGTAACGCCCCTGTCCCCAATGGCACGGGGCGTGCGCACGTTGCGTGCCATTGGGGACAGGGGCGTTACAATTGGCGCCATGCGTCGATTGTCATCGCTCGTGATTGCCGCGGCCTTGTTGGCTGCCCTCGTGCCCGCTACGGGCCTCACGCGTCTCATTGCCCAGACGGCGGCGACGCAGGTCGTGCCGGCGAGCGCCTATCAGGGCCTGCGCTGGCGCAACGTCGGCGCCGCGCGTGGCGGGCGCGTCACCGGCTTTGCCGGCGTCAGGCAGCAGCCGCACACCTTCTACATCGGCGCCACCGGCGGCGGTGTGTGGAAGACCGACGACGCCGGCATCAACTGGTACCCGATCGGCGACGGCCAGTTCACGACTGGTTCGATCGGCTCGATCGACGTGGCGCCGTCGAGCCCGAATCACGTGTGGGTCGGCACCGGCTCGGCGCCCATCCGCTCGAACGTGATCATCGGCCGCGGCGTCTTCAAGAGCACCGATGCCGGCCGGAGCTTCCAGTTCATGGGCCTGAAGGACGTCGGCCAGATCGGCGTCGTCCGCGTGCACCCGAGCAATCCCGACATCGTGTGGCTGGCCGCCACCGGCTCGCCGTTCGGTCCGACGGCGGATCGCGGCGTCTACAAGACCATCGACGGCGGCAAGACGTGGAAGAAGACGCTGTTCGTCGACAACGACCACGGCGCCCGCGACCTCGAGGTGGACTGGCAGAACCCGAGCGTGCTCTACGCCGGCATGTACAAGGGCTTCCGCAAAGGCTGGGACATCGTCAGCGGCGGCCCGGCCGACAAGGGCGGC
Source organism: uncultured Acidobacteriota bacterium (assembly GCA_963779175.1). Classification (GTDB taxonomy): domain Bacteria; phylum Acidobacteriota; class Vicinamibacteria; order Vicinamibacterales; family UBA2999; genus CADEFD01. The sequence continues at coordinate 183,128 of CAVZXA010000007.1, read as the reverse complement.
ATCTACAAGTCGACCGACGGCGGCGAGACGTGGAAGAAGATGGCAGCGGGCCTGCCGGCCACGCTCATCGGCAAGATCGACATCGACATCGCGCGCAGCAATCCGGCGGTGCTCTACGCGATGATCGAGGCCCCGGGCGCCGAAGGCGGCCTCTACCGTTCGAGCGACGCCGGCGAGAGCTGGGCCAACGTGAACAACAGCCAGCGCCTGCGCGCGCGGCCGTTCTACTTCCACTACGTCAACGTCAACCCGAAGAACGAGAACGAAGTGTGGGTGAACGAGCTGGGCCTGCACAAGTCGAGCGACGCCGGCAAGACCTTCACCACCGTGGAGACGCCGCACGGCGACAACCACGGCATGTGGTTCAACCCCGACAACCCCGACATCATCCTGCAGGTCAACGACGGCGGCGGCAACGTGTCGCTGAACGGCGCGAAGAGCTGGTCGTCGATCCTGAACCAGCCGCATGCCGAGTACTACATGGTGGCGGTGGACGAGCAGCATCCCTACAAGCTCTACGTGCCGCAGCAGGACAACACGACGCTCATCATCCCGAGCAATCCGCCGGTGTCGTGGGGACTCGATCACCCGGCCGAGATGTGGCAGCAGGCCTCGGGCTGCGAAACCGGCCAGATCTGGGCCCGCAAGGACGGCTCGGTCATCTGGGGCGCCTGCAAGGGCGAAGTGGGCCGCTACAACGTGCTCACCGGGCAGGAGAAGCACTACTGGATCTACCCGCAGAACCGCTACGGCCACGACCCCGACGAGATCAAGTACCGCTTCCCGCGGCAGACGGTCGTCTATCTCTCACCGCACGACGACCGCATCGTCTACCAGGCCAGCCACGTGCTGCACCGCTCGATCGACGAAGGCGTGACGTGGGAGACCATCAGCCCGGATCTCACCGCCAAGGAGCCCGAGTACCAGATCATCCCCGGCACCCCGATCACGCGCGACATCACCGGCGAAGAGGTCTACAGCTCGATCTACGCGATGATCGAATCGCGGCTCGAGAAGGGCGTGATCGTGGTCGGCGCCAACGACGGCCCGGTCAGCATCACGCGCGACAACGGCAAGACGTGGAAGCGGGTGACGCCGCCCGACATGGGCCCCGGCGGCCGCATCCAGACGGTGGAAGACAGCCCGCACGCGAAGGGCACGTTCTACGTCGCCGCCTACCGCTTCATGCGCGAGCACGATCTGAAGCCGTACATCTACAAGACCACCAACTACGGCGAGACCTGGACGAAGCTGACCGACGGCGCCAACGGCATCCCGATCGATCACCCGACGCGCGTCGTGCGTGAGGATCCGAAGCGACAGGGCCTGCTCTACGCCGGCACCGAGTTCGGCGCGTTCGTGTCGTTCAACGACGGCAAGGCGTGGCAGCCGCTGCAGCAGAACCTGCCGGCCACGCCGGTCACCGACATCAAGGTGCACAGAAACGACCTCGTCATCAGCACCATGGGCCGCGGCCTGTGGATCATGGACGACGTGACGCCGCTGCAGCAGCTGGCGGCGATCTACGCGCCGGCGGCGACGACCACCACGGCCGCCACCGGCAGTGCGGCGCGAGCCGTGCCCGCCATGGCGCAGCGTGGTGCCCCGGCGGCCGACGCGGTGCCGACGTCGCTGCCCGCCGCGTATCTGTTCCAGCCGCAGGACGCGGTCCGCAATCGTTGGGTCCCGACGCCGCCGTCGGCGGCCGAGCCCGAATACCTGATCCCCGGTCCGCACTTCGATCTCTACTTCGCAAGCGCCCCGACGGATGCGACCCTCGAAGTGAAGGACGCAAAAGGCGCGGTGATTCGCTCGTTTGCCGTGGCCCCGTCGCGCGGCGCCGGCGCCGCGCAGGAGATGCGCGGGCCCTTCCGGCGGCTCGGTGGCTCGGCGGCCATCGAGGCGCGTCCGGGGATGCAGCGCTTCACGTGGGACATGCGCTACCCCGGTCCGTGGGCGGCCAACGCCCCCGGCGGCGGCGCCGGCGGCCCGATGGCGGCGCCCGGCCGCTATTCCGTCACGCTCACGGCCGGCGGCCAGTCGACCACGCGCAGCTTCGCGCTCACCGCCGACCCGCGGGTGCTGCGTGACGGGCTCACCAACCTCGACCTCGACGCCTCGCTCGCGTTTCAGATCAAGGTGCGCGAGGCCGTCAGCGAGGCGCGCAAGCTGGCCGAGAGCGTGAACCAGGCGCTGCAGAAGGCGAACGTCCGGCCGCCAGCCGCCGCGCCGGCCGGCGTGCGACCGATGGACCTGAAGTTCGATCACCCGCTGCAGAAGGTGTGGGCGACGCTCAACGACATGCCGGGCGCCTACCCGCAGCCGATGCTGCTCAACCAGTTCAACAACCTGCAGCGGATGATCGGCCAGGCGGATCAGAAGATCGGCAAGGACGGCGTCGATCGCTACAACGACCTGATGAAAGATCTCGCCGCCGTGCAGGCGGAGTTCAAGAAGATTAGCGGCTAGCGGCTAAGGGACGAATCAATCCTGCGGCGGGACCAGGCGTCCCGACGTCTGGAAGCGCCGGTAGCTGCGGTATACCGCGGTACCGCGTCCCTCGCCATCGGCGACGTAGCGCTCTTCGAGACGGTCGGGCACCAGCATGCCCAGCGTGGCATCGTGGCGAAAGTCCACGCGGATGCGGTGCGGCGAGGTGCCGGGCCCAGGCGCGTAGACCGCCACGTCGGCCCGCAGCAACGCGCCATCGCGAACGCGAATCCGGGCCCGGACGGTGGTGCGGTTGAAGCGGCCGCGGTCGTGCACCACTACCTGCCCGGGCTCGGGCTCACGGACCACAACGGTCGCCATGTCGGCGCCGCTGGCCGGGCCCTCGACCGAGACGCTGACACGTGAGGCATGGCGCCGCGCCAGCAGCTCGAGCGGCAGCGTCGGCACGTTCATCGTGCGCGGATACCCGAGATTGTGGCGCGCGTTGCCCTCGGCGATGGCACGGGCCCGGACGAAGCGATCGTCGCCGGTGAGCGCGAGCATTGCGTCGAGGGCGGCGGCGCCACCCGCGACCGCCGTGCGATCGATCGCGCGCACGCTGCGTTGCGCGAGCCAGGGGCCACCACCCGGCAGCCTGAGAAACCCGAGGTCCGACTCCAGGCGTCGCAGACGGGCGAACTTGCGGAACTGGAGGCGCTGGTCGAACACCTCGTCGGCGACCAGCGCGCTCAGCAACGGTTCGTATCGGTCGATGTAGTCGTGCATGCGCGCGACGATCGCGGCGGAAGTGTCGGGCTGTGCCTGCAACTGCGGACCGGTCACGAGCCACAAGGCGCAGGTCGCCGCAATCACGACGGCTCGCAGTATTGGCCTTCCTGGCGAAGCGGGCATCGCGGCTGACTCCCCGGCGGAACCGATCAGGATCGGTGTCGGCGAACCACGGTCGAGTCGGCTGTGTGCGGTCGTCATCCGCGGGCGCGGTGCTGCTACTCGTTTACCACAACAACGGCACGCCGTAGGCGCCGAGCGCGCCGTCGCGCGTGAGCAGCGTGGCGCCTGCCACCGTCGCCTGGGCCACCAGCAACCGGTCGAACGGATCAGCGTGATGAGACGGCAGCGGCTGCAGCCGCGCGGCATGGGCGAGCGTGACGGGCAGTTCGGTGAAGTCGTCGGCCGCGACCGTCACTGCGAACGGCTCTTCGGCTCTGAAGCGCCCGAGCGCCGCCTTGGTGGCGACCTCCCACCCCGATGCGGCGCTCACCCACACGATATCCGCGGTGGCGATCGCGCGTCGGGCCGGTGCGGAGAGGCGGCGGTCATCCTCCTGCCACCACAGCACCGCGTGGGTGTCGAGCAGCAGCTTCACTCGCGGCCTTCGAACGCACGAAGGAGCGACTCGGGCAGCGGCGCGTCGAAGTCGTCGGCCATCCAGATGGCCCCCCTGGCTCGACCAGGGCGCCGACACGGCGACCGTCGTGGTTCGTGAGCCCGAGCCCCTGGCAGGTGGTCATGCACGACAGCGGCCGCTTCAACCAGCGCCGACAGCTGCGTTTTGGCGTCGTAGATGTTCACCACGCGTCCCACCACGGCAGTGTGCGCGCCTGATGGCGTGTTGGTCAAGTTGGTCAAGTTGTGTAGTCACGAGGGCGGTGGTGAGGGCGCGTTATGATCGCGGCCACTGCATGGCTGTCAGCGCCTTCGACCTCTTCAAGATCGGCATCGGGCCGTCCAGTTCGCACACGGTGGGGCCGATGCGGGCGGCGCGTCTGTTCGCCTCCAGGCTCGCCAGCGAGGGTCGCCTGCCACAGACGCGGCGTCTCTACGCGGAGCTCTACGGCTCGCTCGGCGCCACCGGTAAGGGCCACGGCAGCGACACCGCCGTGCTGCTCGGCCTGTCAGGCCACGAGCCCGACAGCGTGGACGTCAACGCGATCCCGGGCTATCTGGCCCGCATTCGCACTGAAGGCCGGCTGCAGGTGCTCGGCCGTCACACCGTTCCGTTCAACGAGCAGACCGACCTGACCTTCAACAAGCGCGAGAGCCTGCCGCTGCACGCCAACGGCCTGCGCTTCATCGCTTTCGACGAGGCCGGCGCCGAACTGGCGAACCGGGTGTTCTATTCCGTGGGCGGCGGCTTCGTCGTGAGCGAAGACGTGGCTGCCGACGGCACCGCACAGAAGCGCATCGCCCCCGACCCGACCGTGCTGCCCTACCCGTTCCGCAGCGGAGCAGACCTGCTGGCGCTCTGCGAACGACACGACTGGTCGATCGACGAGGTCATGCGCGCCAACGAGCGCCACTGGCGGCCTGATGCCGACATCGATGCCGGCCTGCTGCGCATCTGGCAGGTGATGCAGGCGTGTGTCGAACGCGGCTGCGCCACTGACGGCGTGTTGCCGGGCGGCTTCCGCGTGAAGCGGCGCGCCGCCGGGTTGCAGCGCCAGCTTGCCGCCGCGGCGGCCGGGCCGGCAGATCCGCTGCTGGTGCTCGACTGGGTCAACCTCTACGCCCTGGCGGTCAACGAAGAGAACGCCGCCGGCGGCCGTGTGGTGACGGCGCCGACCAACGGCGCCGCCGGCATCATCCCGGCGGTGCTGCACTACTACACGCGCTTCGTGCCCGGCGCCACCGATCGCGGCGTCGTCGATTTCCTGCTCACCGCGGCCGCCATCGGCATCCTCTACAAGGAGAACGCCTCGATCTCCGGCGCCGAGGTGGGCTGCCAGGGCGAGGTCGGCGTGGCCTGCTCGATGGCGGCAGGGGCGCTGTGCGCGGTGCTGGGCGGCACCCCCGCGCAAGTCGAGAACGCGGCCGAGATCGGCATGGAGCACCACCTCGGGCTGACCTGCGACCCCGTGGGCGGCCTGGTGCAGATTCCCTGCATCGAGCGCAACGCCATCGCCTCGGTGAAGGCGATCAACGCCGCCCGCATGGCGCTGCGCGGCGACGGCACGCACTTCGTCTCGCTCGATCAGGTCATCAAGACCATGCGCGAGACCGGCGCCGACATGAAGACCAAGTACAAGGAGACTTCGCGCGGCGGCCTCGCGGTGAACGTGATCGAATGCTGAGCGCGGCGGGCCTCAGCCGAGGCGGATCGGCGGCTCGATGAGGGCGGCCGCAAACGGTTCGTCAGGCACCACCCGCGACATCGTGCGATCACCGGCGGCCCGATCGCGCCAGCGGCGCGGCACGCGCTCGATCTTCACGGGCCAGATCGTGAGCCGGCCATCGGCGCCCACGTGCAGACGGAGGAAGTGCTTGAAGTCTTCGATCCGCAGCCCGCTGAAGGCTTCTTCGCTGTGGCGGCCGAAGACGTTGACCGACACCAGCAGATAGACGCCCATGATGACGGAGCCGACGATCCAGCCGCCGACATAGATGCCGAGACCGGCCAGCCCGGCCCGCAGCACGCCGGCGGCGTGGAACCAGCGGCCGGCGAGATCCAGCGCCCCCCAGCCCAGATAGAACATCGCCGTGAAGTGCGCGCCGGAGTGCAGCACCCCGCCGAGCACGCGGTACAGCCGGCTGTGGGTGTCGGTGAAGGCCAGAAATGCCAACACGATGCCGCCGCACCAGAGCGCGAGCCCGGGATGGGTGCTGAAGGCATCCACCGTGACCTTGAGCGCCTGCCACGGATTGGCGGGCGAGACCCCACCGGCCGCGGCGCCGACCAGCCACGCCGTCATCAGATAGACGGTCGCCGGCACGACGCCGAAGCGCGGGTTCCTAACCAGGAACAGCAGATTGCCCCACGCCAGGCGAGACGACTGCCCGGTGTCGGGATAGGTCGTGCGGGCCTCGAACGTGCGCGGCCGGATGTCGTCGGTGATCGCCTCCTCCCGCAGCACCGAGAAGTCGTCTTCGTGCGTGGGATGCAGGAAGGCGCCGCCACCGCCGGCCGTGATCTTCTGCACCGGCTCGGCCGCGCCGGCCGACTCACTCGTCTCTTCGTGGCGCCGGTAGTGGTGCAGATCGCCGGTCAGGTAGACCTTCACGTCGATGCCGCGCTTCTTGAACACCTCCTCGCGCAGGAAGATGAGGTCGGTCTCGTCGAAGACGCGGCCCATGTTGCGGTACTTCTGCGCGTAGACCCAGACCGGCTGCGACAGGCACAGCACCACCTTGTCGCCGGGCTGCATGTGGCGGTCGGCAATCTCGCGGAAGTGTTCCATCTGCGGCACGTCGAGATCGCTCTGCAGCTGGCCATCGCTGGCAACCAGCCACCAGCGGTGCGGCAGCTTCAGCACGAAGTAGCTGCGGCGTTGGCGGGTCCACCAGCCTGCCAGGCGGCGTCCGCCGATGTCGGAACAGAACAGGCGCGTGAACGCCGACAGGCCGTCGTACCAATCGTGATTGCCCGGCACCGCGTACAGATGTGGACGTTCGGCCGGCTCGTCGTCGCCGAATGCCGCCGCGTAGGGGGCGACGAGGCGGCGCTGATATTCCTGGCGGCTCGGCGCCGGATAGACCTCGTCGCCGCCGAAGACGAGCACGTCGCCACGCGGCAGGTCGCGCGTCGCCTCGCCGTCGCGCACGCGCAGCGATCGCTGTGCCGCCGCGTAGGCCACCGCGTAGGTCGAGTTCCAGCCGTCGCCGGTGTCGCAGACGAAGTCGAGCCACAGCTCGTCGCGCGGCCGGGACTTGTCGGGCTGCGGCCCGCGCGCGCCGTCGCGGTAGTGGATGGCGTGGTCGTAGTATTCCTGCCGGCGCGAGGCCAGCGCCTGCACGATGCGCCGATCGCTCTGCTCGCCGACCACCAGCGAGACCAGGCTCTTGAGGCCGGTGGAGAGCAACTCGCCCGGATCGAACCACCCCACCATCGGCATCCGGGCATGGGGCCCCGGCTGGCCGCGCAGCCACAGCGGAAAGAACACCGGGCTGGCAGCGATCCGCCGGGCAATCGGAATCGCGGCGTCGGGGGGCGGCGGGGGCGCCTCGGGGCCTGGCGGGTCGTCAGGCGCCGCCATCGAGCGCCTCGATGTCGCCGAGGTCTTTCGCGCGGCCGGTCGCGCGCTTGTTCCTGATGAACGCGTCACGGCCGATGACGTGAACCGGGACCTCCGCGAACATCGCTGGCACGCGCGCCGGCCACGCCTCGTCGAAGGTCACGCCGCTGAGCGCCGTCAGGACGTCGATCCGTCCGGGCGGAAGGCCCATCTGGAACACGATTCCGGGGCGCGCGAAGTCGGCCTCGCTCACCTCGCGCAGCGGCGCGCCGAACGCCACCAGGGCGTGCATGAGTCTGGTCGCGTTGTCAGGCGTGGCATCCACCCACACATCGAGGTCGCCGGTCGCACGCGGGCGTCCGTGCACCGCCAGCGCATACGCGCCGACGACGAGGAACCGGACGTCATGGGCGCACAACGCGCGCAACAGATCGACAAAGTCCTGGTTCATCGTGCCACTCGCCGCAAAGGCGCCACTGCTCCTGGCTGAGGCGCCAGACCTGGCGCACGCGGAGGTCGACCGGCAGCGCCCGCCAGTAGGCCGCATCCGCACGATCGTGCTCAGCCAGCGACGCAAACGTCGTCACCCTCATTCGCCGCCCACGGTCTGCTGCGGTGGTCACGCCCGAATTATCCCGCAGATCGTCGCCCGGCGCACGCCGCGGCCGCCCGGCCCGTCGCTCATCGGCCGCGGGTCACGGCCTGGAACGCCGGGCCGCGAAAGACCGCCTTGCCCTTCACGAGCGTCAGTTCGGCCTTCATGTCCTTGAGCGCCGCGGTCGGCACGGTGTACGGATCGCGGTCCCACACGGCGAGGTCGGCGTCTTTCCCCACTTCGATCGAGCCGACGCGGTCATCGAGGAACATCGTGTGCGCGGCCCAGATCGTGTACAGACTTGAGTGCGGTGCGGACGTCCACGGCTTCGTCCAGGCCGAACGGCGTCCGGCCGTGGGTGCCGTTCAGGGTCTCGCGCGCCACCGACGCCCACAGACCGTAGCGCGCGGCATACGGCGTCACCGAGAAATCGGAGCCGCCGCCCCAGCGCACGCCCTTCTTCAGCCACGTGGCCAGCGGCTTCATCCGCGCGTTGCGGGTCTTGCCGAAGTTGCCGGCGTAGGTGTCGCCGATCCACCACATGAAGCCGGCCGAGGCCTCCGGGAACGCCGCGTCGTAGTCACGCTGCAGGCGCGCCATCTCGTCGATCGCACGGTCGGTCGGGGTGTTGGCGTGGATGATGCCGTGGCGCAGGCCCTTGGTGGGCCGCGCCGCAATCGCCTGCGCGTAGGTATCGACCACCCAGTCGATCGCCTTGTCGCCAATCGCGTGCGTGCTCACGTGGACGCCGGCGTTGTGGAAGTCGGTGGCCATCTTCCGGTATTCGTCGGGCGGGGTGGCCGGATAGCCGGGATTCCCCGTGTCGACGTCGGTGAGGTTCTTGTTCCAGTCGTCGTGCATCCAGGCCGTGCGGGCGCCGCCGCTGCCGTCCATGTACATCTTCACGCCGCCGGAAAACAGCATGCCGTCGCCGAGCGACTGGGGCGGGCGCGGGTTGGCGTTCACGCGCGCCTGCACGGCGGCCGCCTGATCGAGCCGGCGCGGGCCGGCCCACAGCGCGAAGACACGGACGTCGAGCGCGCCTTCCTTGAGCAGCTCGTTGTAGAGCGTCCACTTCAGCTCGCTCATGCCCGGATCCTTGGCGCCGGTCATGCCCTCGGCGTTGAAGTCCTGGATCATCTTCACCAGCCCGGCCTTCTGCTGCTCGCGCGTGAAGGGCGGAACATGGCGGGTGATGAGCTGCTGGGCGCTCTCGAGCACGACGCCGTTGGGCTCCCCGTCGTCCTTGTGGACGATGGTCCCGGCCGGCGGATCGGGGGTGCCCTTGCGGATCTCGGCGATCTTCAGCGCATAGGTGTTGCCCACGCCGTAATGCCCGGTGGTGTTGCCCAGCCACACCGGGTTGTTCGGGGCCACGGCGTCGAGGTCGGCGGCGGTGATGTGACGCCGTTCCGCCAGCTTGCCTTCGTCCCAGCCGTCGCCGAGCACCCACTCGCCGGGCTTGACCTTCGCCACCTGGGCCGCCACCCGCGCCTGGACGTCTTTCATCGTCTTGATGCTCAAGTCGCTCAGATCGATGCTGAAGAGGGCGTCCACCTCGGTGAAGTGGACGTGCGTGTCGATGAGGCCAGGGGTCACGGCGCGCCCGCCGAAGGTCCACGACCCGGGTCGCGGCGCCCGCCCGCGAGCGGATCTCGGCGCTCGTGCCCACCGCCACGATGCGGCCGCCGGCAATGGCTACCGCCTCGGCTATGGCGTCGCGCGGGTTGACGGTGATGACCTTGCCGTTCACGAGCACGAGGTCGGCGGGGGCCGGGGCCTGCGCCTCGGGCGCACTGCCGCCCGCCCAGACGCCCGCCGCGAGCGCTCCGATGATTGCCGCACCTGTCAGCCGACGCACCATGCACGCTCCTTCGAAAGACCCGGGCGGCATCGTATCCCAGGACTCGTGAGACCAGAACGGTTGCGCCGGCGTCGAAGCGGAATAGAATCCCCGACAAGGGCCGGCACGGGCCAGCCCGCAAAGCCGACCCGTGCTCGACACGATTTCCCAACTCCTCCTCGGTGTCCGCTGGGCCGTCTTCGGCCAGGGCGAACTGCGGCTCGCGCCGCCCGACGGCGTCGCGATTGCCGCGCTGCTGGCGGTGGTCGCCGTCGGCGCCACCGTCATCACCTACCGCCGCGCCCCGCGCCGGGTGACGACCCGCGACCGCATCGTGCTCACGGCGTTGCGCACGGCGCTGGTTGCGCTGCTGCTGCTGTGCCTGCTGCGGCCGATGCTGGTGCTGCGGGCCGCGGTGCCGCATCAGAACGTGGTGGCGGTGCTGCTCGACGACTCGCGCAGCATGCGCATCGCCGACGTGAACGGCCAGCCGCGCAGCGCCTGGCTGCAGGAGCAGTTCGGCGCCGCCGACCGCGGCCTGCGCCGCGGTCTCGGCGAGCGCTTCACGGTGCGCACGCTGCGCTTTTCGAGCGGCGTCAGCGCCGCCCCGGCCGGCACCGACCTCACCTTCGATGGCAGCAACACCCGCCTGGCGGCCGCCCTCGACCAGGCCCGACGGCAACTGGCCGGCGTGCCGTTGGCCGGGTTGGTCGTGGTCAGTGACGGCGCCGACACCACCGGCGATGCCGTCGAGCCGGCGCTGCTGGCCCTCAAGGCCGCCGGCGTGCCGGTGTTCGCCATCGGCGTCGGCCGCGACACCGCCGAGAAGGACATCCAGGTGGGACGCGTCAGCGCGCCGCGGGCCGTGCTGGCCGGCACGACGCTGCTGCTCGACGCGGTGGTCACCGCGCACGGCTACGCCGGCCAGGCGCTGACGATGGACGTCCTCGACGGCGCCACCATTGCCGGGACCCAGGCGTTCACCGTTGGCGCCGACGGTCAACCCACCACGGTGCGGGTGCGCTTCACCGCGACCGAGCCCGGTCCGCGCGTCTTCACCTTCCGCGTCGCCCCGCAGCCCGGCGAGCTGCTGCCCGAGAACAATGCCCGCGACGTGCTCGTGGACGTGCGCGATCGGCGCGAGAAGATCCTCTACTTCGAAGGCGAACCGCGCTTCGAGATGAAGTTCCTGCGCCGCGCCCTGACCGGCGACAAGCAGATGCAGCTGGTGGTGCTGCAGCGCACGGCCGACAACAAGTACCTGCGCCTCGAGGTGGACGACCCCGAGGAACTCATCGGCGGCTTCCCGAAGACGCGCGACGAACTGTTCAAGTACCGCGGCATCGTACTCGGCAGCATCGAGGCGGCGGCCTTCACCGGCGACCAGCTGGCCATGCTCTCCGAGTTCGTCGATACCCGTGGCGGCGGCCTCATGATGATCGGCGGGCCGCGCTCGTTCAGCGAGGGCGGCTACGCCGGCACCGCGCTCGGCGACACCCTCCCGGTGACGCTGCAGCGGATGACGCCGCCGGCCGAGCCGGTCGTGACCAAGCTCGCGATCCGGCCGACCCGCGCCGGCAGCGGCCACGCCGTGTCGCAGATTGCCGCCACCGACCAGGCCTCGGCCACGCGCTGGACCGAGCTGCCGGATCTGACGACCGTGAACAGCATCGAGGCGGTGAAGGCGGGCGCGACGACGCTGCTCAGCGCCACCGCTGGGGCGCGCCGTGAGCTGCCGGTGCTGGCCTTCCAGCGCTTCGGGCGCGGCAAGTCGGCGGCCTTCACGCCGCAGGATTCGTGGCTGTGGCAGATGCACGCCTCGATGAGCGTCGAAGACCAGACGCACGAGACCTTCACCCGGCAGCTCCTGCGCTGGCTGGTCGACGGCGTGCCCGATCCGGTCGAGCTCACCACCGCCTCCGATCGTGTCGATCCGGGCGACGCCATCACCCTCAGCGTCGAGGTGGCCGACCCGTCGTTTGTCGCCGCCAACGACGCGGTGGTCACCGCCACCGTCACCGGCCCCGATGGCGCGGCCACCACCGTGCCGCTCACGTGGAACGGGCAGCGCGACGGCCTCTACACCGGCACGGCGCCTACGGGCGCCGCCGGCTGGTACGAGGCGCGCGTCGAGGCCATGCGCGACGGCACGCTGCTCGGGCAATCCACGGCGCACGTCAACGCCGGCCCTGGGGACGCCGAGTTTTCCGAGGCCACCCGCCAGATGGCGGCCCTGCGCCGTCTGGCCGACGACACCGGCGGCCGCGCCTACACCCCTGAGACCGCCGACCAGCTGCTCGAAGACGTGAAGTACACCGGCCGCGGCATCACGGCGGTCGAGGAACGCGAGCTGTGGAACGCGCCGATCGTGCTGCTCCTGCTCCTCGCCCTGCTCTCGGCGGAATGGGGGTATCGGCGTGCCGTCGGCCTCTCGTAACGCCACGCGCCGCCTGGCGGTGCTTGCCGGGCTCGCCCTGGCGGTGGCCGGCGTGGCCGTGGTCGCCGCGCAGTCGCCATTTCGCGGCGAACAGGAACGCCGCCGCGGCACCGGCATCGACTACGGCGCCAGCACGCGCGTGCCGTACGACGGCCGCTTCGCGTTCGTCCGCCTGCGCTATGACATGGGCGAGCGGCTCGGCAACTTCCGCGGCTTCAGGCGGGAGCCGCCGTGGGCCCACGACTACCCCCGCGCCGACCTGCACCTGATGAAGATCCTGAGCGAGATCACGCTGCTGCGGCCGCATCTCGACGACAGCGCCGTGCTCACCCTCGACGACCCCGAACTCCACAACTACCCGGTCGCCTACATGTCGGAGCCCGGCTACTGGCGGCTCAGCGACGAGGAGGCCGAGGGCCTGCGCCGCTACCTCGCCAAGGGCGGATTCCTCATCTTCGACGACTTCCGCCAGGAGCACTGGTACAACTTCGAGGAGCAGATGCGGCGGGTGCTGCCGGCGCAGCGCTTCGTCAAGCTCGACGCCGCGCATCCGATCTTTCACGCCTTCTTCGAGATCGATCCGGCGACGTTCGTCTCGCCCTACGGCGGACTGACGCCGATCTTCTACGGGCTGTTCGAAGACGGCGACCCGTCGAAGCGGTTACAGGTGATTGCGAACTACAACAACGACCTGGGCGAATACTGGGAGTTCTCGGACACCGGCTGGGTGCCCATCGACCTCTCGAATGAAGCCTACAAGTTCGGCGTGAACTACATCGTGTACGGCATGACACATTAGGGCGGGGCTCGGGGCTCGGGTCCCGGGGCCCGGGCAACGCTCGGAGGCGGAGCCGAGGGAGGACGCTCCCGACGCCACCGCCGACACGTGGAGGATTCGTGGACGCAGTCAATTCGCAGGTGGATCTGAACGCACCGGACGACATCGCGCTCGCCGACCGGATGAACCAGGGCCAGGCCCGGATCAAGCACGAGCTGAAGAAGCTCATCGTCGGCCAGGACGAGGTGCTGCAGCAGGTGCTGCTCACGCTGTTCGTCGGCGGCAACAGCCTCATCATCGGCGTGCCGGGGCTGGCCAAGACGCTGCTCATCCACACGCTGGCGCGGGTCGCTGGACCTGAAGTTCGCGCGCATCCAGTTCACGCCCGACCTGATGCCGTCGGACATCACCGGCACCGACATCATCCAGGAAGACCCGGCCACCGGGCGCCGCCAGATGGTGTTCTCGCCGGGGCCGATCTTCACCAACATCCTGCTGGCCGACGAGATCAACCGCACGCCGCCGAAGACGCAGTCGGCGCTGCTCGAGGCGATGCAGGAGCACCGCGTCACCATCCAGGGCCGCACCTACACGCTCGAAGAGCCGTTCTACGTCTTTGCGACGCAGAACCCGATCGAGCTCGAAGGCACCTATCCGCTGCCGGAAGCGCAGCTCGACCGCTTCATGTTCCACATCGTCATCGAGCACCCGCCCGAAGACGAGGAATACGAGGTCGTGCGCACGACCACGGCGGTCATCGATCCGCAGTTCGAGCGCACCGTCAACGGCGAGGACCTCATCGCCTTCAAGCGCCTGGTGCGCCGGGTGCCGGTGGCCGAGCCGGTGATGCGCTACGCGCTGTCACTGGTGCGCGCCAGCCGGCCGAAGTCGCCGAACGCCAACGAGATGGTGAAGAAGTGGGTGTCGTTCGGCGCCAGCGTGCGCGCCGCGCAGTACCTGGTGCTGGCGGCCAAGGCGCGGGCGCTCACGAGCGGCCGCTATCACGTGACCTTCGACGACATCAAGGCGCTGTCGCATCCGGTGCTGCGCCACCGCATCCTCATCAACTTCCACGCCCAGTCGGAGGGCATGACCTCCGACATGATCGTGGACCGGCTCCTCGAGTCGGTGCCGACACCGCGATCGGGCATGTGATGCAGATCGGCGGCGCCATCCCAGGTGCGCAGTTCGTCGACCCGGCGGTGCTGGCGCGCATCGGCAACCTCGATCTGGTCGCCCGCTCGGTCGTCGACGGGGTCATCAACGGCCTCCACAAGTCGCCGTTCTTCGGCACCTCGGTCGATTTCGCGGAACACCGCGGCTACGTGGCCGGCGACGACATCCGCCGGGTCGACTGGCGCGTCTACGCGCGCACCGACAAGTACTTCGTGAAGGAGTTCGAGGCCGACTCGAACTCGAACTTCACGGTGCTGCTCGACATCTCGGCATCGATGGCCTTCGGGTCGAAGATCAGCAAGCTCGATTACGCCAAGACGCTCGGCGCCTGCCTGACGTATCTCGTGCACAAGCAGCGCGACCGCGTCGGGCTGGTCACTTTCGACACCGATGTCGTCGACCGCGTGCCGCCGTCGGCCCGCCATCTCGACGTGGTGCTGCACACGCTCGAGCGCGCCAGAGCGACGCGGCCAGGGCAGTTGTCGGCGCCGCTCAGAAAACTGGCCGAGCACTTCGGGCGCCGCGGCGTGGTGGTGCTCATCTCGGATCTCTACGACGAGCCCGAGGCCATCTTCGAGGCGCTGGCGCCGATCCGCTTCCGCGGCAGCGACGTGGTCGTGTTCCACGTGCTCGACCCGGCCGAACTCGAGTTCCCGTACACCGATCCGTCGGCGTTCGAAGACCTCGAAACCGGCGAACAGCTCCCGGTGGTGCCCGAGTCGTTCCGCGACAAGTACCAGGCGCTCATCCGCGGGCACATCGAGGCGCTGACGGCCCGCGCCGCCGAACGCGGCGTCGACTACCGCCTGCTCGACACCAGCCGGCCCCTCGACTTCGCGCTCTACGACTATCTGTCGTTTCGCGAGCGCACCACGCGGGTGCGGTAGCCAGCATGGGTTTCCTGCTGCCCCTCTTCTTCGCCGGACTGGCCGCGCTTGCGGTGCCGGTGCTGATTCATCTCATCCAGCGCGAGAAGAACACCATCGTGGCGTTCCCGTCGCTGATGTTCGTGCGGCGGGTGCCGTACGAGTCGGTGCGGCGGCGCAAGATCCGCCACTGGCTGCTGCTGGCGCTGCGGCTGCTGGCGCTGGCCCTGATCGTGGCCGCGTTCGCGCGGCCGTTCATGCGGGGCAGCGCGGCCGCCATCACCGGCGGCGCGCGCGAAGTGGTCGTGCTCGTGGATCGCTCCTACAGCATGGGCTACGGCACGCGCTGGGCGCGGGCGCAGGCGGCGGCGCAGGGCGTCGTCGACGGGCTGGGGCAGGGCGATCGCGCCAGCGTGGTGTTCTTCGGCACCGGCGCCGAGGTGGCGCTGCAGTCGATCGACGATCGGGCCCGCTTGACGGCGGCGCTCGCCGCGGCAACGCCGGGCGCCGAGTCCACGCGCTATTCGCCGGCGCTGCGCGTGGCCGGCACCATCGTCAGCGAGTCGACCCGGCCGCGCAAGGAGGTCGTGCTCATCAGCGACTTCCAGAAGCTCGCCTGGGCGCCGAACGACGAAGACCGCCTGCCGGCCGGCACCACGCTCACCCCGGTGGCCATCACCGACACCGACACGCGCAACCTGTCGGTGACGCCGGTGGCCGTGCGGCGCTCGCGCTTCGAGGGCCAGGAGCGGGCCACGATCACCGGCGGCGTCACCAACCGCGGCAGCGAGCAGGCCGACGGCGTCACGCTGGCGCTCGAGCTGAACGGCCGGGTGGTCGAGACGCTGCGCGTCAACGCCGCGCCGCAGGCGTCGGCGTCGGCGACCTTCCAGCCGATCACGCTCACGCCCGACCCGGCGCGCGCGGTGGTGCGCCTCGCCGACGATGCCCTGGCCGCCGACAACGCCTTCCACTTCGTGCTCGCGCCCACCCGGCCGGTGGCGGTGGTGCTGGCCTCGGCCGGCGGACGCGGCGCCGACGACACCTACCTGCGCCGCGCGCTGGCCATCGGCGAAGCGCCGCGCTTCGACGTCACCGCGACGACCGTCGACCAGCTCACCGACGAGGCGCTCGCCGGCGCCGGCGTGCTCATCGTGCATGACGCGCCGCTGGGTGATGCGGCGGCGGCGCGGGTGCTGCGCTTTGCCGAACGCGGCGGCGGCGTCTTCCTCATCGCCGGGGCGCGGGCGTCGTGGCCGCAGGCGCCGGGCTTCCCCGGCACGCTGGCGGCGCCGGTCGATCGCACGCGCGGAGAGATCGGCCGCCTGGGCGGCCTGGAGTTCGGTCACGCCGTGTTCGCGCCGTTTCGCGCCGCGCGCAGCGGCGACTTCTCCTCGGTGCGCGTCTACGGCTACCGGCGCCTGGCGGCCGCCGACACCGCGCAGGTGCTGGCGCGCTACGACGACGGCCTGCCGGCGCTGGCAGTCACCGCGGCCGGTCGCGGCCGCGTCATGGCGTGGACGTCGAGCGTCGATCTGGGCTGGAACGACCTCGCGCTCAAGCCGGTGTTCCTGCCCTTCATCCACCAGGTGGTGCGCACGCTGGCCGGCTTCGAAGAACGGCCCGCCGCCCTCACCGTGGGCCAGGTGGCCGCTCCCGATACGCCCGCCGACGCCGCGCGGCCGCGCGTGGCCGTCGGCCCCGACCAGACGCGCGACGCCGCTCGACCCGGCCCGCGGCGACACCTTCGAGGTGGCGCAACCCGGCTTCTACGAGGTGCGCGGCGCCGGCACCGACGGCGCCACCACGTCGGTCATCGCGGCCAATGTGGACGTCGCGGAGTCTGATCTCGCCAGCGTCGACCCGGCGGCCGTGACGGCGGCGGTGGCCGGCACCGGCGATGCCGCCGCGGCGGCCAGCGCCAGCGCAGCGCCGCCCCGCGACGAAGTGACGGAACAGTCGCAACGGCTGTGGTGGTACCTGCTCCTTGCGGGTATGCTGCTGCTTATCGGCGAAACAGTGGTCGCCAGCCGCCTCTCGGGCGGCGCGACCTAGCGGACGACGCGGTGCCGCCGGCGCGGCACCGGCGAGGAGGGGCAATGCTCCACGAGCGACGGCAGACGGCCACCGGTGACGTGGCCAGTGTCATCCGCGAGGTCCGCGCGGGATGGCGGCGCAGGCTGCTCTTCCGCGGGCTGCTCCGCGTGCTCATCGCGGGCGCGCTGGTCCTCATCGGCGCCGGCGCGGCGCTCGAGGCGCTGCGCTTCACCCCGGCGCCATCCTTACCTTCCGCATCGTCACGCTGGTCGCGATCGCCGCCGTCATCGCCTGGTGGATCGTGCGTCCGTTCTTCACCCGCGTCACCGACGAACAGGTGGCCCTCTATCTCGAAGAGCACGAGCCGTCGCTGAACAACCTGCTGCTGAGCGCGATGAGCGCCGAGCGGCGCGGCGACTCGCCCGAGCATTCGCCGGCCCTCGTCGCCAGACTCGTCGAAGAGGCGATCGAACGCGTGCACGAGGTCGAGACCGGCCGCCGCGTCGAACAGCCGCTCGTCAAGCGCTACGCCGGGCTGGCGCTCGCCACTCTCGCCGTCGCCGCCGCCATCTTCACGTTCGGCCCGGCCTACCTGCGCCAGGGCCTGACGGCGATGTACTCGTGGTCGCAGGATTCTCGAAGCCGCCGCCCCCTACCGCATCACCCTCACCCCCGGGTCAGGCAAGGTACCGCGCGGCGCCGACCAGCTCTTCACCGCGACGCTCAGCGGCTTCACCGCCGACGACGCCGTGCTGCTGGTGCGCAAGGGCGACGCCACCGCCTTCGAGCGCGTGCCGCTGCTCAAGGGCGACGACGGCACCTTCGAGGGCATGGTCTTCGACCTCGATGCGAAGCTCGAGTTCCTGGCGGAAGCGGCCGGCGTGCGCTCGTCCACCTTCACGCTCGAAGTCGTCGATCTGCCCTACGCGCAGAAGATCGACCTCGAATACCACTTCCCCGCGCACACCGGGCTCGAGCCGCGCACGGTTGAAGACGCCGGCGACATCGCCGTGCTCGTCGGCACCGAAGTGCGCGTGACCATCACGCCGACCATGCCGACGCCCGCCGGCCAGCTGACGCTGCACGAGTCCACCAACGTGCCGCTCGCGGTGGCCGACGGCGGCACGCTGGTCGGGCGGTTCGTCGCCGACAAGGACGGCTTCTACCGCGTCGGCCTGCAGGGGCCCGACGGCACGATGATCACGGCCTCGCCGCAGTACGTCATCGACGTCCTCGAAGACATGGCGCCCACGGTGGCCATCTCGAAGCCGGGCCGCGACACCAACGCGACGCCGGTCGAGGAGTTCTTCGTCGAGGCGCGCGCCGACGACGACTTCGGCGTGCGCGGCCTCGAACTGGTCTACTCGGTCAACGGCGGCGCCGAGAAGACGGTGTCGCTCTACAAGGGCGCCAAGCGGCTCGAGGAAGTCACCGCCGGCCACACCTTCTACCTCGAGGAACTCGGCGTGCAGGCAGGCGACGCGGTCAGCTACTACGCGCGCGCTGCCGACAACGACGCCAAGGGCGGCAAGCAGGCGACCAGCGACATCTACTTCCTGCGCGTCCGCCCGTTCGGCAAGGACTTCAAGCCGGCGACGTCGATGGGCGGGGGCGGCGGCGGGGGTGGCGGCGGCGGGGCCGAGGTCGGCGCGTTGTCGGAACAGCAGCGCCAGATCATCGCCGGCACCTTCAACGTGCTGCGCGAGAAGAAGGCGACCAGCGCCGAGAAGCTGCGTGAGGCGTCCGTCGTGCTGGCGCTCTCGCAGGGGCGGCTCCGCGAGCAGGTCGAGGGTCTCGTCGGCCGCATGAACTCGCGGCTGGTGGCGCCCGATCCCAGCTTCAAGAAGATCGCGGAGCTGCTGCCGCTGGCGGTGGCCGAGATGAAGAACGCCGAGGGCAAGCTGCAGACGCGCAGCCCCGACGGCGCCATGCCCTTCGAGCAGAAGGCGCTGCAGTACCTGCAGCAGGCCGAGGAAGAGTACGAACTGCAGGTGCAGACCAACCAGCAGTCGGGTGGGGGTGGCGGCGGCGGGCAGGCCGGCTCGATCGCCGAAGACCTGGCGGACTTGTTCGAGCTCGAGATGGACAAGATGGCCAACCAGTACGAGACCACCTCGCGCGCCGAGAGCGCGCAGGCCGAGCAGCGCATCGACGCGCTGGCCGAGAAGCTGAAGGAACTGGCGCGGCGCCAGCAGCAGGAACTGGAACGCCAGCGCCGGCGTGCTTCCGGCCAGGCCGCCAGTGGCGGAGGCGATCAGCAGCGCGCGCTGGCCAAGGAAGCCGAAGACGCCGCGCGTCAGCTCGAGAAGCTCTCGCGCGAGCAGAACCGTCCGGATCTGGCGAACGCGGCGCGGCAGATGCAGCAGGCCGCGGATGCGATGCGCCGGGCGGCGGCCGGCAACGACCCGGGCGCCTCGGGCCAGGCGTCGGAAGCCTCCGAGCGGCTGCAGCAGGTGCAGCGGCAGCTCCAGGGCGCGCAGACCGCGCGCGCCGAGCGCGACGTGCAGGATGCAGTGCGGCAGGCCGAGGAACTGGCCCGTGAGCACGCGGATGTGGCCAGCGACGCCGAGCAGGTGCCGGGCGCCGGCGCCGACCGGCTGCAACGTGCCCAGATGAATGCCCAGCGCCGCGAGGCGCTGTCGGGCAAGGTGGGCCAGCTCGAACAGCAGATCGACAAGACCGCCAACGAGATCGCGAAAGACGAGCGCGACGCGTCGGCGAAGCTGCGTGAGGCGGCCGGCGGCATCCGCGACGACAAGGTGAAGGAGAAGCTGCGCTACTCGCGGCAGTTCCTCGGCCGTGACGCCGCACAGGGCGCGGCCAGCGAGATGGACGCGTCGATCGGCTCGGATCTCATGGACCTGCGCCGCAAGCTCGCCGAGGCGGCCTCCGCGCTCGGCAAGGGCGGCAACGCGCAGCAGTCGGAGAACGCCCTCGAACGCGCCCGCGATCTCGTGC
This sequence comes from uncultured Acidobacteriota bacterium, assembly GCA_963779175.1. Classification (GTDB taxonomy): domain Bacteria; phylum Acidobacteriota; class Vicinamibacteria; order Vicinamibacterales; family UBA2999; genus CADEFD01. The sequence continues at coordinate 163,038 of CAVZXA010000007.1, read as the reverse complement.
GCGGGGTCGACTCGCTCGGCCGGCGCATGCAGGAACGCGCCTCGGGCGAGCGGGGTAGCCAGCAACAGGCGGGCAACCAGCAGGGCCAGCGGCAAGATGGTCAACCGGATGGCCAGCAGCCCGGTCAGCAAGGCCGCGAAGGGCAGCAGCCGGGTCAGCAGGGCCAGTCCGGTCAGCAGGGTCAGCAAGGGCAGGCCGGCCAGCAGGGCCAGCAGGGTCAACAGGGCCAGGCCGGACAGCAAGGGCAACAGGGCCAGCAGGGTCAGGCCGGACAACAGGGGCAGGCCGGACAGCAAGGCCAGGGCGGGCAACAGGGGCAGTCCGGCCAGCAGGGCCAGCAAGGCCAGGGCGGCCAGCAGGGCGGCGGCGGCAACGGCGACACGTTCGGGGGCTTCGGCGGCGACGACGGCGGCTGGGGCAACGCGCGTCCCGGCAACTTCGGGGCCGATGACGTCCGCCAGTTCCGCGGCGAAGCGCGCCGCTACGGCCAGGACGTCGAGGCGCTGCGGCGGGCGCTGCGCGCTGACGGCGTCGACACGCGGCAGCTCGACGACATCCTGCGCCGGCTCAAGGCCCTCGACGACGATCGCGTCTACAAGAACGTGCAGGAGCTGGCGCAGCTGCAGTCGGCGGTCAGCGACAGCCTGCGCCGCTTCGAGTTCGATCTGCGGCGCAAGGTCGAAGGCGAAGCCGACGACGTGCGGCTGACCGGCAGCGACGACGTGCCGGCCGAGTTCAAGAGCCTGGTCGAGGAGTACTACCGCAGCCTCGCGAAGCCGAAGGCGCCGCAGAAATGATCCGGCGCCGCGCCGTCCTCGCGACGGCTCTCGCCGTCGTGCTCGCGGGAGGCGTGGCACTGGCGCAGTTCGGTGGTGGCGGCGGGTGGGGGCGGATGCGGCGGGTGCCGCCGCGCTTCCCCGCCAGCGAGGCCGTCTTCGACGGCGGCTTCAACTTCTGCCGCGTGATGTACTCGAGCCAGTGGCGCGAGGCCGGCGGTCAGGGCTGGTCCACCGACTACCCTGACGCCGACATCAACTTCTCGATCCGCTTCGCCGAGCTCACCAAAGTGCGAGTGAGCAAGCAGGCCAGCGGCGTGCCCAATCACTTCGTGACGCGGCTGACCGACCCGTGGCTGATGCGCTGCCCGTTCCTGCTCGGGTCGGACGTCGGCACGATGACGCTGCGCGACGAGGAAGTGGTGGCGCTGCGCGACTACCTCCTCAAGGGCGGCTTCTTCTGGGTGGACGACTTCTGGGGCTCGCGCGCCTGGGACGTCTTCGAGAACGAGATGGCGCGGGTGCTGCCGCCTGGCACCTATCCGTTTCGCGACCTCGGCCCGGAGCACCCCATCTACCGCACGATGTTCCCGATGGCCGACCTGCCGCAGATCCCCTCGATCCAGTTCTGGCGCTCCACCGGCGGCGAGTCGTCGGAGCGCGGCAGCGACAGCGCGCAGACGCACCTGCGCGCCATCACCGACGCCGAAGGGCGGCTGATGGTGCTGGCCACGCACAACACCGACATCTCCGACGCCTGGGAGCGCGAGGGCGAAGACCCCGAGTACTTCTACACCTACTCGCCCAACGGCTACGCCACCGCCATCAACATCATGCTCTACGCCATGAGCCACTAGCGGCTTCGCATGAAGCGGCTAGCGGCTGGGGGCTAGCGGCTGAGTGTCGGCAGCCCGCGGCTAGCGGCTCACGCCTGCAGCGAAAGACTCACGGCGTCGGGGTAAGATCGTCTGGTGGCGAAGAAAATCTGCGACAACATCCTCGAGACCATCGGCCACACGCCGATGGTGCGTCTGAATCGCATCACGAAGGGTCTCGTCGCCGCTGACGTGGTCGCCAAGATCGAGACCACCAACCCCGGCAATTCGATCAAGGACCGCATGGCCCTGAAGATGATCGAAGACGCCGAGGCCGATGGCCGCCTGAAGCCCGGCGGCACCATCATCGAGGGCACCTCTGGCAACACCGGCATGGGGCTCGCCATTGCGGCCGTCGTGAAGGGCTATCACTGCATCTTCACCACCACCGACAAGCAGTCGAAGGAGAAAGTCGACGCCCTGCGCGCCTTCGGCGCCGACGTCATCGTCTGCCCGACCGACGTCGAACCGGAAGACCCGCGCTCTTACTACTCGGTGTCGTCGCGGCTCGAACGCGACACCCCGAACAGCTGGAAAGCCAACCAGTACGACAACCCGTCGAACGCGCAGGCCCACTACGAGCAGACCGGCCCCGAGATCTGGGATCAGACCGACGGCGCGGTCGACCATCTCGTCGTCGGCGTCGGCACCGGCGGCACGCTGTCGGGCGTCGCGAAATATCTGAAGGAGCGCAAGCCGTCGGTCAAGGCCTGGGGCATCGATACCTACGGCTCGGTCTTCAAGAAGTACAAGGAGACCGGCATCTTCGACAAGAACGAGATCTATCCCTACATCACCGAGGGCATCGGCGAAGACTTCCTGCCGCAGAACGTCGATTTCAGCCTCGTCGATCACTTCGAGAAGGTGACCGACCGCGACGCCGCCATCATGACCAGCCGCATCGCCCGCGAAGAAGGCATCTTCGCCGGCAACTCGGCGGGGTCGGCGATGGCGGGCGTGCTGCAGCTGGCGCCGCACTTCAAGGCCGGCGAGCTCGTGGTGGTCATCTTCCACGACCACGGCACCCGCTATCTCGGCAAGATGTACAACCCGGACTGGATGCGCGAGAAGGGCTTCCTCGACAAGAAGGGCATCACGGCCAAAGACCTGGTGGCCGATCGGCAGAAGGCCCGGCTCGTGACCCTCGAGCGCACCGACTCGGTCGCGGCCGCCGCGCACATCATGACGGCGCAGGCCTACTCGCAGATTCCGGTAGTCGCCAACGGGCGCCTGGTGGGCTCGGTCAACGAGGGGCACCTGTTCTCGGAAATCGTGAAGCACCCCGAGCTGCTGAAGGGCCCGGTCGAGGCCATCATGGAGCCGGCCTTCCCCTACGCCGATATCTCTACGGGCATCGACGCCCTGGCCGGCATGATCACGCCCGACTCGCCGGCCGTGCTGGTACGCGACTTCAAGAGCGACGAGACCTACATCATCACGCGCTGGGACGTGATCCGGGCGCTCAGCTAGGACGCCGGTGTCGACGATGCTGGCTGCCGTCGCGGGTGTCGCGCTCGTCGTCCTGCTGGCCCCCACGGCCGCGGCCCAGCCGCCGACCGATACGCGGGTCATCGAGGCGATCGGGTGGTATACCGGCACCGCCGGCCGTGTGGACGACCCCAGAGCGCGCGCACTCATCGACGCGGCCGCCACCAGCGGCGATGTCCTGGCCCGAATGTGGCTGGCGCGCGCCTGGTCGCGCGGGCGCCTCGGCTATCCACGCGACGACGGGAAGGCGCAGGCGATCGCCGAGCAGCTGGTCGGGGCCGTGCGGCGACAGGCCGACCTGGGCGTCATCGAGGCGCAGTTCCTGATGGGCACCGCCCACGACGAGGGGCTCGGTGTGGCGGAGGATCCGGCCGTGGCCTTCACCTGGTTCCAGAAGGCCGCCGCCGCCGGACACACGCTGGCCGAACACAACATCGGCAACGCCTACGCGGCCGGGCGCGGCGTGGCGGCCGATCCGGCAGCCGCCGTGATGTGGTGGACCCGGGCCGCCCTCAAGGGCGATGCCGTGCCCCAACTCCGCCTCGGCGAGGCCTACGAGCGCGGCACCGGCGTCGCTGCCGACCGGGCCCAGGCGCGCCGCTGGTACGCCGACGCCGCCGCCCGCGGCAACGCCGCGGCCAAGGCGGCGCTCGAACGGTTGGGATCGCCCCGCTGACGGCGGGTGCGCCGCCGCAGCGGCCGAACGGCGTTGGCGCTACACTCGTCTCTTCTCACGTGGAGGGAATCGCGACATGGGCCTGATGGACTACATCAAGACGCAACTCGTCGACATCATCGAGTGGACCGACGACTCGCGCGACACGATCAGCTGGCGCTTCCCCGACGACGACAAGGAAATCAAGAACGGCGCGCAGCTCATCGTGCGCGAGTCGCAGACGGCGCAGTTCGTCTACGTCGGCCAGTTCGGCGACACCTTCGGGCCCGGCAAGCACACGCTGACGACCGACAACATCCCGGTGCTGTCGCACCTCAAGGGCTGGAAATACGGCTTCGAGTCGCCGTTCAAGGCCGACGTCTATTTCGTCAACACGCGTCTGTTCACCGGCAACAAGTGGGGCACGTCGAACCCCATCATGCTGCGCGATCAGGACTTCGGCATCGTGCGGCTGCGCGCCTTCGGCACCTACGACTTCAAGGTCGTGGACGTGAAGACGTTCCTGAAGGAAGTGGCCGGCTCCGACCACAACTTCCGCCTCGACGAATTCGCCGACACCATGCGCTCGCGCATCGTCAGCGTCTTCACCGACGCCATCGCCACCGCGAAGGTGCCGGCGCTCGACATGGCGACGCGGTATCAGGAAGTGGGCGAAGCGCTGCTGCCGCTCATCAACCCGCAGCTGCTCGCGAAATACGGCATCGAGATCCCGAGCTTCATCCTCGAGAACGTGTCGGTGCCGCCCGAAGTCGAGGCCGCCATCGACAAGCGCTCGAGCATGAGCGCGATCGGCAACCTGAACGACTACGTGAAATACCAGATGGCGCAGGGCATGGCGCAGCCCGGCGGAGGCGGCGGCGTGGCGGGCTCGGCGGCGGAGATCGCGATGGGCTTCGCGATGGCGCAGCAGATGGCGAATCAGCCCGGCGGCATCCTCGGCAGCGGTCAGTCGGCGCCGGCCGCGGGCGTCACGACACCCCCGCCCATCCCCGACGTGCTGACGCCGGCGGATGTCGCCAAGTCGCTCGGCGTCACCGAGGCCGACGTGCTCGAGACCCTCGAGAAGGGCGACCTCAAGGGCCGGAAGATCGGCTCGGCGTGGCGCGTGACGCGCACCGCGCTCGACGACTTCCTGAAGTCGTAACGGGCGTGGCCACCGAGCCGCCGCCGCTGCCACCGCTGCCTCCGGCTGCCCCGCCGGAGGTGTCCGCCCTCGACAAGCACCACTGCCCGGGGTGCGGCGCCGAGGCGCACTGGAACGCCGCGAAGCAGGCGCTGGTCTGCCCCTACTGCGGCACCGTGTCGCCGGCCGAGCTGGCCAGCGACGGGTCGCTCGTGAAGGAGCACGACCTGGCGCTGGCGCTGCGGGCGATTCCTGACGCCAGCCGCGGCTGGGAACGCGATCGCACGTCGGTGCAGTGCCAGAGCTGCAAGGCGATCTCGCTCTTCGACGCGGCGCGGGTCGCCCAGCGCTGCGAGTTCTGCGGCTCGGCGTCGGTGGTGCCCTACACCAAGACCCGCAATGCCATCTATCCCGAGAGCCTGTTGCCGTTCACGGTGACCGAGGCTCAGGTGCGCGAGTCGATCCGGCGCTGGTACGCCAGCCGCTGGTTCGCGCCCAACCGGCTGAAGAAGGCAGCGCTGACCGACCGCGTGGGCGGCATCTACCTGCCGTACTGGACCTTCGACGCGCGGGTCTTCGCGCGCTGGCAGGCCGAGGCCGGCCACTACTACTACGAGACGCGCACCGTCAGACGCAACGGGCGCACCGAGACCGTGCAGGAACGGCGGGTCCGCTGGGTGCCGGCCGCCGGCGAACTGTCGACCAGCTTCGACGACGAACTGGTCGCGGCCACGCAAGGCCTGCGCCCGGCGCTGCTCAAAGCCATCGAGCCGTTTCCGACCACCGCCCTGCGTCCCTACGATCGCGGCTACGTCTCGGGCTGGGTGGTCGAACAGTACCAGCTCGATCTGGTCGGCGCGGCGGAACGCTCGCGGGCCGAGATGGATGCCAAGGTGCGCGCCGCCTGCGCCCGCGACATCCCCGGCGACACCTATCGCAATCTCGAGATCGCCGCCACCTACACCGACCAGACCTTCAAACACACGCTGCTGCCGGTGTGGCTGCTGCACTACGACTACGGACGCAAGGCCTATCAGGTGGTGGTCAACGGCGTCACCGGGGCCATTGCCGGCGAGCAGCCATACAGCTGGGTGAAGATCTTCTTCGCCGTGCTGGCTGCCATCATCGTCGCGATCGTCCTGTTCTCGTTGAGCGAGGGGTGAGGCGGGCAGCGGCGATCGCCGCACCGCCGCGGGCCGTTCTGCCGCATACTGGCGTCACTCAGCCCGAATGCCCCCCCGACGACTGAGTCTGCTGGCGCTCGTCCTTGGCACCGCCGTCCTCGTCGGCTGGTGTGCCCGAGCCGATTTCGCACGTCAGGGCGACGCCTGGGAATATCTGGCGATGCTCGAGGCGTTCGATCGCCATGGCTCCTTCGACGTGCGTCCCGACGACGTGGCCGCGATCTTTGCCGGCATCGACGCGCAGGCGACAAGCGGCGCGGCCCCCCTCCAGACGTCGCGCGAGATCTACGGCGGCGAACTGCCGCACCGCTTCGTCGGCGCCGCCGACGGCGGGCTGTACGCCGATCATTTCTGGCTGTATTCGCTCGCCGCCTATCCGGCCAAGCGCGCCCTGCGCGCGGCGGGAGCGCCCGAGTTCAACGCGCTCGTCGTGACCAACGTCGTGATGTTCGCGCTGGCCATGGCGGCCGTGCTGCTGGCAGGGCGCGGCGGCTGGCCGCGACGCCTGGCCTGGGCCCTGCTGCTGGTCGCGACCCCCGTGACGTGGTACCTGACCTTCACCGGCGTCGAGGTCTTCTGCTGGGCGCTCGTCACGCTGGCGCTCGTGGCGCTCGACCGCGACCTCTACGGGCGTGCGGCGCTGGCGGCGGCGCTGGCGGCGGCCCAGACGCCGCCGCTGGCGATTCTCGCCGTCACGCCGGTGCTCATCGCCGCGTGGCGCGGCCACTGGGCGGGGGCGGCGCGCGCCGCGGCGGGCGCCAGCGTGGCGGGGATCTCGGCCGCCTATTACTTCGTCCACTTCGGTCAACCCACCCTGCTCACGCGCACCAACACCGATGTCGCTCTGGTGTCGATCTCGCGCACGGCGAGCCTGCTCTTCGACCTCAACACCGGTCTGCTGCCCTACGTGCCGGTGCTGCTCTTCGCCGGGGCGTGGGCGCTGGCCCGCCATCTGGACCGGCGCGATGCCCGCGCCGTTGCCGTGGGCCTCGCCCTGGCCGGGCTGCTGGCCGCGGTGCAGGTGCAGGTGAACTGGAACTCCGACGGCCGCGGCATGCATCGCTACCTGGTCTGGATGCTGCCGATCCTGGCGTGGCTGATCCTCGAAGCGTGGGAGGGACGCGCGCGGCGACTGATTGTTGGTGCGGCGGTCGTCACCTCGGGCGCCATCCTGCTGTTCGATCCGCCGGGCCCGGCCAACTGGCTCGAGCATCGCGCCATTGCCCGCCGGGTGATGCAGGACGCGCCGGCGCTCTACAACCCGCCCTACGAGATCTTCCTCGAGCGGTCTGCCCACGGTGAACCGCCGCCGGTGTGGATGCTGCAGGGACGTCACAGCGGCTGGATGGTGGCCCTGCCGGTCGCACACGGCCGCCCGAGCGGCGAGGTCACCAAGATGCTGGTGAACCGCGAGAGCGCCGGCCTGTTGGCCGAACGGTTCCGGATCGATCCCGCCTATCTGCCGGAACTGCTCGCCCGCGCCCGCACCAGCAGCGAGCCGACCTACGTGCACCCGCCAGCCGGCGCCGTCTGGGCCCGCGACGGCCGCGTGGACGGCATCTACGCGCCACCGCCGCAGGGACTCTTCCACGAGCCCCCGCGGCCGTGACCATCGCCGCCGCTAGCCAAGCGGGATGCGCCTGGCGTTGGCGCTGAGCCAGGCGTCGAACGACTGCAGCGCCGGGTTCAGGGACCGTGAGCGCGCGACGTTGCGGATGCCGTTCACGTCGGGCTCGAAGTCGCGATAGAACTGGAACATGTTGCCCAGATCTTCGGCGCCTGGAAACCCGAAGGCGCGGTAGGCGGCGGGGGTGACGGCGTTGTAGTGCACCGGCTGGCCGATCGCGTGGGTCATGGCCTCAGCCATCTCGGCGCCGGTCAGATGTTCGCCGGCCACGCCGACACGGGCGCCGATGAACTCGCTGCCGCGCTGGAAGATGCCGTAGGCGCAGCGCCCGATGTCTTCGGCGGCGATGCCCGCCATCGGCACGTCACCGATCGGCAGCGTGAACTGGAGCAGGCCCTCGGCATCCCGCTTGGGGCCGGCGCCGAAGCCGACGAGGTTGTCCCAATAGAAGGAGGCCAGCAGGAACGTCGTGGGCACGCCGGCGTCGGTGAAGAACCGATCGCTCTCGCCCTTGGCGTCGAAGTGCGGCACCTTGTACTTGCCCATCAGGGTGGGCATGCGGTTGTCGCCCTTGGGCATCCAGTGGCGCGTGTCTTCGAGCGTGGACCAGATGACGTGCTGCAGCCCCGCAGTCCTGGCGGCGTCGGCCATGTGCTTCGCCTGGGCCTGCTCCTTCTCGGGCGAGAAGTGGTCCCAGAAGAACGTGACGCAGTAGGCGCCGTAGGCGCCGGCGAAGGCACGCTCGAGGCTGGCCGCGTCGTCGACATCCCCCGCCACGACCTCGGCGCCGGCGGCCGCCAGCGCTTTTGCGGCGTCGGAATCGGGGTTGCGGGTGATCGCGCGCGCGGTGAAGCCGCCCTGCGGGTCGGCCAGAATGGCCCGCACGAGGCCCCCACCCTGGGCGCCGGTGGCGCCGACGACCGCGATGATCTTCTTGTCTGTCATGTCACTCCTCGAAAGGGTTCGTCGTTTGGACGCCTCGGATCGTATGGCCGTTTCGCCGGCCGCGGCCGACATCCCCCTTGCCGCGAGCGGGCGAGGCCGCTAGGGTGAGCACATGCGCGCCGCATTCCCCGCCATCCTGCTGCTGGCCACCCTCACGCTGCAGCCCATCCGCAGCCAGCCGGCGGTGTCCGTGCGCGGCACGGTCGTGGTCGTCAACCAGCAGTCCGACTCGGTGACGCTCATCGATCTCGCGACGCTGACGGCCTATCGTCATGTGCCGGTGGTGGGAGGCCCGCACGAAGCCGCCGTGTCGCCCGATGGACGCCTGGTGCTCGTGACCAACTACAACAAGCAGGGCGTGGGTCAGCAGAAGACACTCAGCCTGCTGGCGCTGCCGAGCGGCGACACCGTGAAGACCATCGACCTCGGCGACTACCGCGCGCCGCACGACGTCCGCTGGGTCGACGCCTCGCGCGTGGTCGTCACCGTAGAAGGCAGCCAGGCCCTGCTGCTCGTGAACGTAACAAGCGGCGCCGTCGAGCGCGTGTTCAAGACCGGGCTGGCCGTGTCGCACATGCTGGCGCTCTCCACCGATCGCACGCGGCTCTACTGCTCCAACATGCGCGACGGCAGCATCACCGCGTTCGACTTCGCCACCGGCGCCAAGATCAAGGACGTGCCGACCGGCAAGGAGGCCGAAGGTGTGGGCGTGACGCCCGATGGGCGGTGGGTGTGGGCCGGTAACCGCGCCGAAGATTCGATCTCGATCATCGACACGCGCTCGCTCGAAGTGGTGAAGCGCATCGCGTCCCCCGGCTTCCCCTACCGCGTGCAGTTCACGCCCGACGGCACGCGTGCGCTCGTGCCGCACGCCAACGCGTCGTCCCTGGTCGTCGCCGACGTGGCCACGCAGACCATCCTGAAGTCCATCCCGCTCGGGATGACGAAGATCGAGAAGCCCTCCACCGCTGGGGTGTTCCCGCATCCCGACAACCGGCACGCGTTCGTGACCGTGCGCAACGACAACTCGATGCTGGTGCTGGATCTTACGACCGGCCAGACGCTGGCGCGAGTGGAGGTGCAGAACAGCCCCGACGGCGTCACCTGGTCTCCCGTACAGCGGTAACTACTTCTTCAGCAGCGTCGTCCAGTTCGTCACGATCGTGAAGGCGTCGAGTTGTGCGTCAGCTGGCGGTTCCATGACGATGAACCGCTGACCGTCGGCCGTCACGACGAACTGATCCGAAGAGATGTTTGGGCGCAGTCTGGTCGTGAAGAGCGGCCTCGGCGTGCCGAGGTCGAGCCGCGCCCCGGGCCGCACCTCGACCGACATCATCGTGCCCTCAGGCGTGAGATAGAAGAGTTCCTTCCCGTCCCCGCGCCACTTGGCCTGAACGCCGCCGCTCGACGACACGGTGACGCGCTCGCCAGGGCCCGGAAACGGCTGCAGGTAGATCTCGCTGCGACCCGAGACCGCAGAGTAGGTACGAGATCCAGCGGCCATCCGGTGAGAACTGTGATTCATCGGTGTTCGCCGCGGACGCGTCCACCACAGTGGCCTGACCAGTCGTCGGCACGACCAGCAGGCCGCCAGTGATCCGGCCCATCAGGAGGTAGCGCCCATCCCGCGACCAGTCCTCGAGACGTTCGGCGGGAATCCCGTTCCACGCCACCGCGTCGTCACCGCCGAGCGGCTTACGGAACACCTCGTTCACGGTTCTGCGGTTGTTGCGGAAGGCGAGCGTCTTGCCGTCCGGCGACCACACGGGTCCATGGTTGCCGCCGTCAGTGGTGAACCTGGACGACACGGAGCGCACGACGTCGAACAGCCAGAGTTCGCCAACCACCGTGCCGCCGCGCTGCACGGCGAGCTGCCGGTCGTCCAGGGAGAGCGCCATCTGGGTCCACGGCCCTGGTTCGCCCACGGCTACCCCTTTGCGACCCACGCGATCGAACCACGACATTTCGAATGTCGGGGATGTGCCGGCCATGTAGACCAGCGTGCCGGATTCCGAGGCCGAGAACGCCGCCTCGCCATTTTGCGGCTCAATCTTCACGTCGGCGGTGACCGACACGGCCTGGGCACCGAGACGAAGCGTATCGGGATCGAATGGCTGCGCCGTGAGCGTCGTGCCACTCAGGTAGAGCAGGTGCCCCTTCGAGGACCTGCGCGACCGTGGTGGACGCCACGAGTCGCACCGCCGGGCCGCCGTCGAGCGAGGCCACCATCACCGAGCTGCCCTGGTCGGTCTGGCTCAGGTACAAAAAGCGCCGGCTGTCAGGCAGAAACGCTGGCTGACCATGCCGACGCTCGCCCTGCGCGACGTCCGGGGTGGTGATCGCCGTGGGCTCGCCTCCGCTCGACGAGACCCGCAGGATGCGTGGGTTCGAATTCGTGCTGACGAGGATCACATCGTCGGCACCCCACGTGCCCCGTCTGCCCTGGGAAACGGCGCACAACTCGCGAAGCCGCGAACCGTCCCGCGACACCACCTTCAGCCTGTCTGCAGAAAAGAACCCCACCGAGCGCGAGTCGGGAGACCAGAAGGGGTAAAGCGCGCCGTCCGTGCCCTCGATGACCCTGGCGTCCACGTCGTCGAACGAGCGGACCCACAGGAAGACGGCTCCGCCCTGCCCCCTGGGTGCTGCATAGGCGAGATGCCGCCCATCAGGGGATATCGCGGGAACTGGCAGAGCTCCCGTGGTGACCGGCAGAGTCACGACGGGCTGCGTGAAGTGGATGGACGCCGGATCCGTCTCCTCCGGCGCCGCCCGGCGCGGGGCCACGGCGAACCCGATGGCCGCCACCGACGCGAGTGCGGCCACGAGCCACCCGGCGCGGTCCCACAGCCGGTTCTGCGGCGCGGCCGCAGCCATGGCGGGTCCGGACGCCGATGACGAAGTCGACAGCGACGATAGCGCCTCGAGCGCGAACGCGAGGTCGCTGGCCGACTGGAACCGCTGCTCGGGCTGCTTCTCGAGGCAGCGCCGCACTACACGCTCCAGCGCGGGCGGAATGGCGCGCTCGGCCATCGGCAGATCCGCCGGTTCGGCGTTCAGAATCGCCGCGAGCGTGTCTTGTGAGGTCGGGCCAACGAACGGCCGCGCACCCGCCAGCATCTCGTAGAGCACGACGCCGAGGCTGAAGATGTCGGAGCGCGGATCGACGGACTGTCCGCGCACCTGTTCGGGCGACATGTAGGCCACGGTGCCCAGCACGGTGCCGGCGTCGGTCTGGTGCGCGGTGGTCGCGGCGTCTGAACTCCTCGACGGCTCGTGCAGTTTGGCCAAGCCGAAGTCGAGAATCTTCAAACGCCCATCGGCGGTGATCATCACGTTCTCGGGCTTGAGATCCCTGTGCGTGATGCCCTTGGCGTGCGCCGCGGCCAGGCCTTGCGCGATGGCGCGGGCGTACTCCACGGCCTTGCGCGGCGCGAGCGCGCCCCGCTCGAGCGGATCGCGCAGCGTGGTGCCGTCAAGCAGCTCCTCGACCAGATAGAGCGAGTCGTCGTGGCTACCCACATCGTAGATGGCGAGGATGTTGGGATGGTTCAGCGCGCCCGTGGCCCGCGCCTCGAGTTCGAAGCGGCGGCGCCGCTCGGGGTCGGCGGCCACGCCCGCGAGGGTCTTGATGGCCACCTCGCGCGCCAGTTCGGGCCGGGTGTCGCGCGCCCGGTACACCTCGCCCATGCCCCCGGCGCCGATGGGAGCGATCACTTCGTAGACGCCGAGACGAGTGCCAGGAGCGAGCGTCAAGTGCCTATGCGGTCGGAATCAACGGGTTGACGACCGTGACCGCACCGTAGCGCTGGCCGCTGGACAGGTCCTCGGAATACAGCACGGACGCACCGGACACGTCCGCAGCGTGGACGATGAGCGCGTCCCAGAACGAAATGTGGTACCGCTGCTCGAGGTCGAGCGCGTGGAGGATCGACTCACCGGTATTCACCACGACCTGCCACGCCAGGTAGTCGACGACGACGTCCCGCGCTGCCGCGGGGTCGAGCGGCCTTGCCGCCTTGCGCCGCAGGTTCACGACGAGTTCCTGCAGCACCTGTGTGCTCACCACGCCGGTCCGATCCCGCCACAGCTCTTCGACCAAGGCCCGGGCGCGTTCGTGCTTCTCACCCGCGTCGGCGTCGTGGGCGTACATCAGGATGTTGGTGTCGACGAAACACTTATCGCTCATGGAGCTGGTCGCGCGACATGGGCGGGGTCCACTGCAGGTCGAGGCCTTCGCGCAGCCGCGCGAGCGCCCGGCGCCGGGCCTTGTCGAAGGCCTTCCGCTCACGGACGATGGCCTCGAGCCGGTCCGTCAGCAATCCGCTGATCGACCGCCCCTCTTCGGCCGCCACGACGCGAGCCTCGCGGAGCAGATCGACGTCCAGCTTGAGCGTCACGTTGGTCTTCATAGCAGGCCTTTGGGGCAGCACGTCGTTCACGTGCAGCACGATTCTAGGTGCCGACGAAACGGCCGTCAACCGCGGGGTAGTCGCGATCCGGGCCACCGGGCACTGGAACCACATTGAAATGGCATAATAATGCCATGCAAACCACCATCGATGGCGCCGGGAGAATTGTCATTCCAAAAGCCATTCGCACGCGGCTGGGACTCGAGGCCGGCAAAGTGGTCGAGATTCGCGAACGCGACGGGCTGCTGGAGATCGAGCCGGTGGCCACGGTGATGTCTCTCGAGCAACGAGGCAGTGGCCTGGTGGCCGTTCCGGAGGAGCCCCTGCCGCCACTGACCGACGCCATGGTTCGAGCCGCACTCGAGGGAACACGGCGGTGATCGCCGTCGATACGAGCGTGGTGGTGGCGGCCTTTGCCAGCTGGCACGAGGGGCACGCCTCGGCAGCGGCGGTGCTCGCACGAGCGCCGCGGATTCCCGCGCACGTCGTGATTGAGACGTTCTCGGTGCTGACCCGACTGCCGCCCCCGCATCGGGCGCCCGCGGATGTGGTGCAGGCGTTTCTGGCAGCGCGATTTGGCGACGCGCCCCTGATGCTGCCGGCGCGGGGGTACATGGGGCTCATCGAGATGGCAAGCCGCGAGGGGCTCACTGGCGGCGCCATCTACGATGCGCTGATCGCGGCCACAGTCCTACATGCTGGCGCCACCCTTGTGACGCGGGATCAGCGAGCGCGGATCACCTACGACCGCGTGCGCGTGCCCTACGACTTCCTGGACTGATCCTGGGGCGTGCGGCCGGGTGAGGGGCAGGCTACTTCCCTAGCGGCACCTTCCGGCGCAGCTCGTCGAAGAAGTTTTGCAGGAACACGACGTGGTGCTCCGCCTTCGTCGGCTCTGCCGCCGCTGGCGTCACAGCCAGCACGCGCATGCCGTCCGGTGCCAGGTCCCACATGCTGGCAATAGTGGTGCGCGTGTTGGCCGCGCCGAGCGCGGCGATCCACACCCGTGGCCTATTCGCCACGAACGCGTCCCCGCTCGCGGCGTAGCTCACCGCCATGATTTGATCGCCCGCCTGGTACATCAACTCGTGCCCACTCCGCGACCAGAGCGGCGTCCTGCCGCCGGTGTTCGAGATCTGCCACCGGCTGCCCTGTCCGGACACTGGCGGAGGAAACGGGCGCACGTAGACCTCCTCCGTGCCTGACTCGTTCGACACATAGGCCAGCCAACGCCCGTCGGGCGAGAACGCCGGCTGCGTATCGACGAACTGGCTCGCGAGAAACCGCTCAGGCGTTCCCGCGTGTAACTCGCCGCCGCGGTCTTCGATTGGCACGGTCCAGATCTGCTGCGTGCGGGTAGCCATCGACGTGTAGGCCAGCCGCCGGCCATCGGGCGTGAACGACCCACTCGACAGCCCGGCATTGGCGGGAACGAGCACCTGCGGCTGACGTGCACCATCGGCACGCGCCTGGAGCAGTCCGACGCCGTTGCGCCGGAACACGACGTGACGTCCGTCAGGACTCCAGATCGGCCAGTTGTCCTGGTTCGTAGAGGTCAGTCGTGTCGTCACGTCTCGTTGCGCGTCGTAGATGACCACATCGGTGCCCTGCCGACCCACGGTAAACAGTGCCACCTGTGTGCCGTCTGGCGACACGCGTGGCCCCAGGTAACTGGTCGGTGCGGCGCGCAGCGACTCCTTCCCGCCTGTCGCGTCAACCCATTGCAGCGTGTTCAGTGCTGACCCGCGGCCACTGTCGCGCCGGTAGACCAGCGTGCCCGCCTCGGAGACATCGAATTGACCGAGGCCCGCCAGGTCTTCCGACGCGACGTCGTTGAGGATCGGCACCGCGTCCCCCCGCACCTCGAGCGTCGTCACATCGAACGGCACCGCAAAGAGGGTGGACTGGTTGAGGTAGACGAGATGGCCGGCGCCTTCCGCCGTGGCGAGATACCGGCCCGACGCGCCGCCACGAATCACGGTTTTCCTCTGACCATCGGCCAGGGTCAACACCTGAATCGTGGACTGGTTCACGTCGCCTTGCTTGTCTACCGAGAACAGCACCGCCGTGCCGCCGGGCAGACTCTGGGGCCCAAACAAACCAAGCTCGCCGTCTCCTGGCGTCGCGAGAGCCGATGGGGTGCCGCTTGTGCCAACACGCCGCAGCTCGACACCCGAGGCCACGATCACACTGCCATCGCCGTCCCAACTTGCGCCTCGGAACGTGGCGATGTCTCCAAGCGGGACGACGGCTCCACCCTCGACGGCGATCTTGCTGATCCCGCGGTCTGCAGCGAAGCCCACCCACTGACCATCGGGAGAGAAGAACGGCGCAGTGGCGCCTTGCGTGCCCGGAAGCTCCACGGCATTCGGCTGATCGAGCCTGCGAATGAAAAGTCTGGGCGGCGTGCCGGAGGCGTAGACCAGTCGCGTGCCATCAGGCGAGATGGCGACGCTGCTGCCGGCCTGACTCGGCCCGGGCAACGACACGTCGGCGCCCAGGTCGACGTCCAGTCGCACCAGCGGCCGATCCACCGGCGGGTCCGTGCGCCACGGCGCCCATAGCGTCAGCATCACGCCGGCCGTCAGCAGAGCGGCTCCAGCGACGGCCCACGGCAGCGCGCGTGCCGACCCCGAACGGGGCACCGCGGCGGGTGATACCACGCCCGGCATCGAGGCACCCAGCGTGGCGGCGTCCGCCAACAGGAAGCGCGCCACCGCGATGTCGCCGACCCGCGCCTTGCGGTCTTTCTCGAGACACCGCTGGATGAGCGTGACGAGCGGACGCGGCACGTCGGCGGGCAGCGCCGACCAGTCCGGCGTCGACTTCACCACCGCGGCAATCATCTCGGTCGCGTCTTCGCCCGCGAACGGGCGCACGCCGGCCAGCATCTCGTAGAGCACCGCGCCAAACGCAAACACGTCGGTGCGCTTGTCCACGACCTTCCCGCGCGCCTGCTCAGGGCTCATGTAGGCCGCGGTGCCAAGAATCATCCCGGCCTGCGTCATGGCGGGTGTGGTAATCGTGGGCGAGTTCATCGCGTCTGCCGTCGCGCTCGACGCGTGCGCGTCGAGCGCTTTGGCGAGACCGAAGTCCAGCACCTTCACGGTGCCGTCAGGCCGCACCTTGATGTTCGCGGGTTTCAGATCGCGATGGATGATGCCTTGCTCGTGCGCGGCTTCGAGCGCCTCGGCGATCTGCCTGGCGATCGGCAGCGCCTCATCAAGCGGGATCGCGCCACGGGCGATGCGCTGTGACAGGTCGTCGCCCTCGACCAGCTCCATCACGAGGGCGCGGACGCCGTGTGACTCTTCGAGGCCGTAGATGGCCGCGATGTGCGGGTGATTCAGCGCCGCCAGCGTTTGCGCTTCCCTCGTGAACCGCGCCAGGCGCTCCGGGTCGTGGGCAAACGAATCAGGCAGCACCTTGAGTGCCACGTCGCGATTCAGCTTGGTGTCGCGCGCGCGAAACACCTGCCCCATTCCGCCTTCGCCCAGCTTCGCGATGATCGTGTACGACCCGATTACTTCGCCGATCACCATGTCGAGCCCCATCGGGCTACGGCGAGACCTCGCCGAAGCTCGCACGCCTCATGCGCGAGCGAAGGCGGGCCGCCTTCGCCGATGGCGGCGAGCACGTCGTAGACGCCGAGACGGGTGCCGGGGGTGAGGGCCACGGCGAGATTATACGGGCTGGGATGCCGTCGGGAGCCCGGTGTTCCGATGCTAGACTTCGAGCACGATGAAGGGCCCAACGACCACGGAAGCGCGCGAGCGTCCGGCCACGGCGTATGCCCTCGATCGACTCTGGAGTGAGACCATGGGCCTGCCGGATGGGGACACCAAAGAAGGTCCGTTACGGCTCGTGGCGCAGCTGCTCGAACGGGAGGGCGTGCCCTACGCCCTCATCGGAGGCGTTGCCGTGCAGCTGCACACCGAAGACCCTCGAACCACGCTCGACATCGATCTCGCCGTGCCCACCTATGCCGATGTGCCCCGCGAGGCACTGCCTGCCGCCGGCTTCGAGCACACTGGCCGTCACGAGCACAGCGACAACTGGCGTGCGCCCGGCTCAGCACCACTGAAGCAGCGTACCGCCGTGCAGTTCTCGGCCGAAGACGAAGGGATTGCCGAGGCCGTCACGCGCGCCAGCGTGGTAACGCTCGAGGGCGACGTGCCGTTGCGAGTGGCGAGCGTGGCCGACCTGATCGCGCTGAAACTGTCGGCGGCCATGGAGCCGGCGCGCCGCCCCAGCAAGCGGGCCCACGATGTGGCCGACGTGCTCGCGTTGCTCGAAGCCCATCCCGAGCTCGCGTCAGCCGAGTTGCTGGCACGCGTGCAGGATGTTCGCACGCGGCTGCTGTCCTGAGCCTACTGCCCCAGCGGCACCTTGCGGCGCAGCTCGTCGAAGAAGTTCTGCAGGAACACGATGTGGTGCTCCGCCTTCGTCGCGTCCGCGCCCTCCGCCGGCGTCACCACCAGCACGCGCCTGCCGTCCGGCGCCAGGTCCCACGCAGATGGCCCATTGGTGGTGGTGCCGCCGAGTGCGGCGATCCACACCCGCGGTTTGTCGGCCACGAACGCGTCGCCGCTCACGGTGTAGCGCACCGCCATGATCTGATCGCCTGCCTGGTAGATCAGCTCGCGCCCGCTCCGCGACCAGCGCGGCGCCGTGCCGCCGGTGTTCGAGACCTGCCAGCGGCTGCCCTGTGCGGACGCAGGCGGCGGAAATGGGCGCACGTACACCTCATTCGTGCCTGACTCGTTCGAGTGATACGCCAGCCAGCGCCCGTCGGGCGAGAACGCCGGCTCCGTATCGACGAACTGGCTCTCGAGGAACGGCTGCGGCGTGCCCGCGTGTAACTCGTCGCCGCGGTCTTCGATCGGCACGGTCCAGATCTGCCGCGTGCCGGTGGCCGTCACCGAGTAGGCCAGCCACCGACCGTCGGGCGTGAACGACGACGGAGCCACCGCGGTGTTGCCCGGCACGAGCACGTGCGGCTCACGGGCGCCATCGGCGCGCGCCTGAAACAGTCCGACGCCCGCGCGCCTGAACACGACGTGACGCCCGTCAGGACTCCAGATCGGCAAGGCGTCACGGTTTCCGGAGGTCAATCGCGTCGTGACGTCCCGTTGTGGGTCGTAGATCCGCACGTCCGTGTCCTGCTGCCCCACGGTCCCCAGCGCGACCCGTGTGCCATCCGAAGACACGCGTGGCCCCACCCAGCTGGTCGGCGCGGCGGGCAGCGGTTCCCTCCCGCCGGCCGAATCGACCCACTGCAACGTGTTCAGTGCTGACCCGCGGCCGGTGTCGCGCCGGTAGATCAACGTGCCTGCGCCGGAGACATCGAATTGCCCGATGCCCACCGTGTCTTCGGACGCGACGTTGTCGATGATCGGCACCGCGTCCCCCCGCGTCTCCAGCGTCGTCAGATCGAACGGCACCGCAAAGAGCGTGGACCTGTTGACGTAGACGAGATGGCCGGCGCCGTCCGTCGTGGCGAGGTAGCGGCCAGATGCGCCGCCCCGAATCACGGTCTTCCTCTGACCATCTGCCACGGTCGACACCTGAATCGTGGACTGGTTCACGTCGCCTGGATTGTCTACCGTGAACAGGACCGCCGTGCCGCCGGGAAGAATCTGAGGCCGATACAGGCCAATCTCGCCGTCTCCTGCTGCCGCGAGCGCGAGGGCCTCTGGGGCGCCGTTCGTGACAGTACGCCGCAGTTCGCGCCCGGTTGCCGCCACGACGCTGCCATCGCCGTCCCAACTCGCGCCACGGAACGCGGCGACGTCCCCAAGCGGGACGATCGCGCCGCCATCGACGGAGATCTTGCTGATCCCGCGACCGGCAGCGAAACCCACCCACTGCCCGTCCGGCGAAAAGAACGGCGCGGTGGCGCCTTCTGTTCCCGGGAGTTCCACGGCATTCGTCTGATCGAGCCGGCGCATGAAGAGCCTGGGCGGCGTGCCGGAGGCGTAGACCAGTCGCGTGCCATCGGGGGAGATGACGACGCTGGTGCCTGCCTGACTCGGCGCGGGCAACGACACGCCTACGCCCAGGTCGACGTCGAGCCGGACCAGCGGGCGATCCACCGGCGCTTCCGTGCGCCACGGCGCCCACGTGGTCATCCACGCGATCGCAAACGCAAGTGCCGCAGCCGACGACACCCACGGCAACAGGTGACGCCCGGTCGACACGGGTTGTGCGTTAAGGCGTCCGGACTCAGACGGACCCGCTGCCGTGCCGTCGGCCGCCGACGTCATCGCCTCGTCGACCGCAATGCGCGCATCGCCGATGTCGCGCGTGCGCTTCTTGACGTCGCGCGTCAGACAGCGCCGCAGTAGATCGCGGATCGCCACGGGCGTGTCGGCGGGCAGCGTACTGAAATCCAGGGGCCCGCGCAGCACATCGGCCAGGGTATGGGCCACCGTCTCGCCGTCGAAGAGGCGCTGCCCCGTGAGCATCTCCAGCAGCACGACGCCGAACGACCAGACGTCGGCGCGCTTGTCCACGACCTTGCCGCTCGCCTGCTCGGGCGACATGTAGGCCGCGGTGCCGAGAATGATGCCCGCCTGCGTCATCGCGGGAGACGTCATCGTGGGCGAGTTGATCGCCGCGGGGCTCGACGCGGTGGCCGGATCGAGCGCCTTGGCAAGGCCGAAGTCCAGCACCTTCACGGTGCCGTCAGGCCGCACCTTGATGTTCGCGGGTTTCAGATCGCGATGGATGATGCCTTGCTCGTGCGCGGCTTCGAGCGCCTCGGCGATCTGCTTCGCGATCGGCAGCGCCTCATCGCGCGGGATCGCGCCACGGGCGATGCGTTGTGAGAGATCGTCGCCCTCGACCAGCTCCATCACGAGGGCGCGAACGACGTTGGCTTGCCCTGAGCCCGCCTGCCCTGAGCCTGAGGGGGCCGATTCCTCGAGGCCATAGATGGCCGCAATGTGCGGGTGATTCAGCGACGCCAGCGTCTGCGCTTCGCGCGTGAACCGCGCCAGTCGCTCCGGGTCGTGGGCAAACGAGTCGGGCAGCACCTTGAGCGCCACATCGCGATTCAGCTTGGTGTCACGCGCCCGCCAGACCTGCCCCATGCCGCCTTCGCCGATGGCGGCGAGCACGTCGTAGACGCCGAGGCGGGTGCCGGGGGTGAGAGCCACGGCGAGATTATACGGGCCAAGCGGCCGTGGCGATGTGATGCGTCGTCTATTCGTTGAACCGCTGACCGAGACACTAACCCACGATTTCCAGCAGCCCTTCGATGACTCGGCCGACTTCTTCGTCGGAGGCACGGCCCAACCGACGCCCAATTCTTTCGGTGGACAGGGTTCGAATCTGACTGGTCTTCACCCACGAGCGTTTGGGTAGCTTCGCCGAGGCCAGTTCCAACGTCAGGGGGTAGCCCGCGCGCGGCTCCTGGCTGGTCAGCGCGACAGCGATCACCGTGCCTGACCGTTCGTTGAAGACATCATGGCTGAGTACCAACACGGGGCGCTCGCCGGCCTGTTCGTGTCCACGGACCGGATTGAGATCGGCCCATCGCACCTCACCTCTCAGTATTCGGGCCATGCGGCATCCGCTCCGAGCGCTTCATTAGCGAGCTGCTGCTCTTCCGCTGGGTCGAGCTTCGCGCATTCCTCAGCAAGCCGGGTTCGCGCCAAACGCGCGAGCTTCTCGGCGAGCGCCGTCTCCACGGCTTGGCTGCGGTTTCTGAAGCGCTCGCGTGCGACAAGATGGTCCACGCGCTGGAGCAACTCGGAATCCAGGGTCAAGGCGACTTTGGTCTTGGGCATGGCAGTATGATGAATCATCATACCACCGGGAAACGCGGTCCAACACGCGGCTCTCCCATCCCGCCCTGGCCGATCTTGGCGATGACCTGGTAGACGCCAAGACGAGTACCGGTGGTAAGAGCCACGGCGTGATTAGACGGGCGGCGGTGCCGTCTGGAGCCGGGGTTCCGATGCTAGACTTCGAGCACGATGAAGGCGCCAACGACCACGGAAGCGCGCGAGCGTCTGGCCACGGCGTATGCCCTCGATCGCCTCTGGAGTGAGACCATGGGCCTGCCGGATGGGGACACCAAAGAAGGTCCGTTACGGCTCGTGGCGCAGCTGCTCGAACGGGAGGGCGTGCCCTACGCCCTCATCGGTGGCGTCGCCGTGCAGCTGCACACCGAAGATCCTCGAACCACGCTCGACATCGATCTCGCCGTGCCTACCTATGCCGACGTGCCCCGCCAGGCACTGCTTTCCGCCGGCTTCGAGCACACTGGCCGTCACGAGCACAGCGACAACTGGCGTGCGCCCGGCTCAGCACCGCTGAAGCAGCGTACCGCCGTGCAGTTCTCCGCCGAAGACGAAGGAATTGCCGAGGCCGTTACCCACGCCAGCGTGGTAACGCTCGAGGGCGGCGTGCCGTTGCGAGTCGCGAGCGTCGCCGACCTCATCGCGCTGAAACTGTCGGCAGCCATGGAGCCTGCGCGCCGCCCCAGCAAGCGGGCCCACGATGTGGCCGACGTGCTCGCGTTGCTCGAAGCCCATCCCGAGCTCGCGTCAGCCGAGTTGGTGGCACGCGTGCAGGATGTTCGCACGCGGCTGCTGTCCTGAGCCTACTTCCCGAGCGGCACCTTGCGGCGCAGCTCGTCGAAGAAGTTCTGCAGGAACACGACGTGGTGCTCCGCCTTCGTCGCGTCTGCGCTCTCCACCGGCGTCACCACCAGCACGCGCTTGCCGTCCGGTGCCAGATCCCACCCGCCCAGCGTTGCACTGGTGCCGCCGAGTGCGGCGATCCACACCCGCGGTTTGTCGGCCACGAACGCGTCCCCGCTCACCGTGTAGCCCGCCGCCATGATCGAGTCGCCCGCCTGGTACATCAACTCGCGCCCATTCCGCGACCACCGCGGCGCCGTGCCGCCGCTATTCGACACCTGCCAACGGCTGCCCTGTCCGGACGCGGGCGGTGGAAACGGGCGCACGTAGACCTCATTCGTGCCTGATTCGTTCGAGTGATACGCCAGCCAGCGCCCGTCGGGTGAGAACGCCGGCGTCGTGTCGGAGAACTCGCTCCTGAGGAACGGCTCAGGTGTCCCGGCGCTCAACTCGCCACCGCGGTCCTCCAGCGGCACGGTCCAGATTTGCGACGCGCCGGTGACGACCTCCGAGTAGGCCAGCCGCCGACCGTCCGGCGTGAACGACCACGGATACAGCACGACCTTACTCGCGACTAGCGCTTGCGGCTGTCGGGCGCCGTCGGCGCGCACCTGAAACACCCCGCTGCCCGCACGGCTGAACACCACGTAACGCCCGTCAGGGCTCCAGATGGGCCGGGTGTTTACCTCGCCGAACGTGAGTCGCGTCATGGCGTCTCGTTTCGGGTCGTACGTCCACACGTCCTGGTCGCCTTGCTGCCCGATGGTCCACAGTGCGACCCTGGCACCATCCGGGGACACTCTTGGCGAGAGGTAGTTGGCCGGAGCGGCCGGCAGCGGTTCCCTCCTGCCGGCCGAGTCGACCCACTGCAGAATCTTCTGGCCTGACTCGCCGCGGCCGCTGGCCCGCCGGTGGATCAACGTGCCAGTGCCGGAGACATCGAATTGACCGACACCAGTGGTGTTGTCATACGCGAGGTCGTCCACGATGGGCACCGCGGCCCCGCGCGTGTCCAGCGTCGTCACGTCGAACGGGACGGCAAACAGAGTGGTCTTGTTGACGTAGACCAGATGGCCGGCACCGTTCGCGGTGGCCAGATACCGGGCAGATGCGCCGCCACGAATCACGGTCTTCTTCCGGCCATCGGCCAGGGTGAGCACCTGGATGGTGGTCCTGTCGACGTCACCTGGATTGTCTGCCGTAAACAGGATCGCCCTGCCGCCGGGAAGCACCTGTGGTTGATAGAGGCCAAGTTCGCCGTCGTCTGATTGCCGCGAGGGCCTGTGAGACGCCCGTGGTGGCAATCCGCCGCAACTCGCGCCCAACGCCCGCGACGAGGCTGCCGTCTGCATCCCAACTCGCACCCCTCACGGCGGCATCCCCCAACGGGACGACGGCGCCGCCCTCGACGGAGATCTTGCTGGCCCCTCGAGCGGTAGCGAATCCCACCCACTGCCCATCGGGAGAGAAGAACGGCGCAATCGCGCCTTGCGTTCCTGGGAGCTCCACGGCGTTCGGTTGATCGAGCCGGCGAATGAAGAGCCTGGGCGGCGTGCCGGAGGCGTAGACCAGTCGCGTGCCATCGGGGGAGATGACGACGCTGGTGCCTGCCTGACTCGGAGCGGGCAACGACACGCCTGCGCCCAGGTCGACGTCGAGCCGGACCAGCGGGCGATCCACCGGCGCTTCCGTGCGCCACGGCGCCCACAGCCCGAGCGTTGCCAGCAGCCCGACCCCGAGCGCGCCAGCGACGGCCCACGGCAGCGCGCGTGCCGCCGCGGAGCGCGGCACCGCGGCGGGCGATACCACGCCCGGCATCGAGGCACCCAGCGTGGCGGCGTCCGCCAAGAGGAAGCGCGCCACCGCGATGTCGCCGACCCGCGCCTTGCGGTCTTTCTCGAGACACCGCTGGATGAGCGTGACGAGCGGACGCGGCACGTCGGCGGGCAGCGCCGACCAGTCCGGCGTCGACTTCACCACCGCGGCAATCATCTCGGTCGCGTCTTCGCCCGCGAACGGGCGCACGCCGGCCAGCATCTCGTAGAGCACCGCGCCAAACGCAAACACGTCGGTGCGCTTGTCCACGACCTTCCCGCGCGCCTGCTCAGGGCTCATGTAGGCCGCGGTGCCAAGAATCATCCCGGCCTGCGTCATGGCGGGTGTGGTAATCGTGGGCGAGTTCATCGCGTCCGCCGTCGCGCTCGACGCGTGCGCGTCGAGCGCTTTGGCGAGACCGAAGTCCAGCACCTTCACGGTGCCGTCAGGCCGCACCTTGATGTTCGCGGGTTTCAGATCGCGATGGATGATGCCTTGCTCGTGCGCGGCTTCGAGCGCCTCGGCGATCTGCCTGGCGATCGGCAGCGCCTCATCAAGCGGGATCGCGCCACGGGCGATGCGCTGTGACAGGTCGTCGCCCTCGACCAGCTCCATCACGAGGGCGCGGACGCCGTGTGACTCTTCGAGGCCGTAGATGGCCGCGATGTGCGGGTGATTCAGCGCCGCCAGCGTTTGCGCTTCCCTCGTGAACCGCGCCAGGCGCTCCGGGTCGTGGGCAAACGAGTCGGGCAGCACCTTGAGCGCCACGTCGCGATTCAGCTTGGTGTCGCGGGCGCGAAACACCTGCCCCATTCCGCCTTCGCCCAGCTTCGCGATGATCGTGTACGACCCGATTACTTCGCCGATCACCATGTCGAGCCCCATCGGGCTACGGCGAGACCTCGCCGAAGCTCGCACGCCTCATGCGCGAGCGAAGGCGGGCCGCCTTCGCCGATGGCGGCGAGCACGTCGTAGACGCCAAGGCGGGTGCCGGGGGTGAGGGCCACGGCGTGATTATACGGGTGCCGCCGGCGTTGGCTCTGCGCTGCGCCTCGCGTCAGACGGCCAACACCATCACCGCCGGAAAGTAGGCGCGCAGACGCTCCACGTCCCCGAAGTCAGAGGTGTAGACGAGGTCGCCCCGACACGCCGCCGACGCCATGACGATCGCGTCGATGGCGGCGGCGCCCGGCACGACGGCCAGGGCCTGGCCTGCCAGCTGCGCCACTTCCGCCGTGGTGTTCTCCACGCGAACGCCGCGCACGATCAGTTCGCGGGCGGCTGACCGGCCACGCCACCATTCCGCGATGACGACGGCTGGAACTGTCACCGGCAGACGGTCGGCCACCGCCGCCGCGTACGCCCGACTCATGCGCTGCCGGCGGCGCTCGAGAGCGATGAGTGCACCGGTGTCCTGGGTCAATCCGGCGATCACGCGACGCGCCCACGGCGACGGTGCTGCGCGGGCACCCCGTGCCACTCGGCACGAATCGACTCGCGCTGCTCGCTCGTCAAGCGGGCGGCTTCCCCGAGCCAGCCGACCAGGGCTTCTCGACCCTCTTCCTCCTTCACCCGCTGCACGCCATCGGCGATCGCGGCGGAGAGATTGCCGCCTTACAAGCGCCTGGCGCGTTTCTGAAGGAGGGCCACGTCGGCGCGATCGAGGGAGACGCTGATCTTTTCGGTGCGACCAGGCCGCCGGGCTCCTTGACCCACCGTTCGTTTCATCGTGGGCATTGTGCTACCATTGTAGCACAGGCCAAGCCGAACGGGAGGGCGTGCCCTATCCCTCATCGGTGGCGTTGCCGTGCAGCTGCACACCGCGGATCCTCGAACGACCCTCGATATCGAGCTCGCCGTCCCCACCTATGCCGACGTACCCCGCCAGGCACTGCTCGCCGCCGGCTTCGAGCACACTGGTCGTCATGAGCACAGCGACAACTGGCGCGCGCCCGGCTCTGGACCTCTGAAGCGACGTACCGCTGTGCAGTTCTCCGCCGAAGACGAAGGGATCGCTGACGCCGTCACGCACGCCGGCGTGGTGGATCTTGCCGACGGCGTGCGGCTACGGGTCGCGAGCGTGGCCGATCTCATCGTGCTGAAACTGGCGGCGGCGGTCGAGCCGGCGCGCCGATCCAGCAGGCGGGCACACGACGTGGCCGACGTGCTCGCGTTGCTCGAAGAGCATCCCGAGCTCGCGTCAGCCGAGATGGTCGCACGCGTGCAGGATGTTCGCCTGCGGCTGATGTCCTGAGCTGGCCCCTTGAGGCCAGGCACTACGCCACGGCCAGCACGAATTCGACTTTCACGGCCTCGTACGGAAACACAATCAGGCCATCGTCAGTGCGATCGAGCACGCCGGCCTTCAGCAACGCGGTGACCTCGCCGTGGACGGCCTTGACGTCGCGGCCCACACGGCGTGCCGCTTCGCGAATGGACATCGGTCCGGCGCCGCACAACGCCTTGAGCAGTTCCAGGCGCCTGGCCGTCAGGACCTTCCACAGCAGCTCCGGCGTATCAAAGCTGATGCGCGCGGATTTCTCGGCCTTACGGCTGTGCCACACGCGCACGAAATCCTGCATCGCCGAGTTCGCGGTACGAACATCAAGAATGACGGTTTTCACGGTTCCACCTCGCCATGTCGGCCTGGAAGTCCGCGATCAACTTCTCCGGCGTTTCGAATGTGTAGGGGCGTTCCCTGGTGTTGAAGTGCCGGTGGTCGCCTTTGCCCGATTCGTTGTCGTAGCGAACGACGCAGGTGCCGTTGACGACGTAGGCGAGCCGGTACTTGAATCCGTGCGTCGAGCCGGGAACCGGCACCGGGACACGCCACAACACGAGCTCCGCAAACGCGCCTTCTGCCAGGGCCACCCGCGTGCGCAGCAGCTCGGCTGCTTTCATGTTGGAGACTATGACAACAGGAAGGCGGCGTTGTCAACCGGGCTGACGCCGGCGCCTGATCCCGAGCTGCCTCGGCGACAACCTGCCAGCGCGCCTCGATGGTATCCGCGGACACTTCGGCACCACAGTCCCACTCGACGCAGTACCCACCGTTGGTCACGTTCACGAACTCGCGCGTGGTCGCGAAGGTCCGCACACGCCGCGTCTCCCAGATAGGGACCAACATCGAAGGTGCCGACGCAACCGTCATCCGCAGTGACGGACAAGGCCCAATTGGACTGTGGGCGAAGTCCGACCGAGCTCGGCCACAGGCCACCTGCTGTCACGGCACCGGCACGAGCCGCTTCAGTTCCTCGAACCAGTGCTGCACGAGCACGAACTCGCGGCTGCCGCTCGGGTCGGCGCCGCGCACCATCACGAAGCGTCCGTCCGGCAGCACGTCGTAGGCCACGCCCGTGTTGCCGCTCTGCATGTACTGCTCCGCTGCACCCGAGCCACCCCGCACGCGCTGGTCGAAGAGCGCCGTGGGCCTGCCAAGCGCCAGCGACGCGCCATCCGGCGTGACCGCCACCGCCATCATCTTCAACACACCAGCGTCGACGCCCTGGTAGAGGAGGCCTTGCCATCACGCCGCCACACCGGCCCGCTGCCGCCAGCGGTCGACACCGCAAGCCGCTCGCCCGCGGGATACGGCTGGAGGTATACCTCGGCCCGCCCCGACTCATCGGACACGTACGCCAGCCACCGGCCGTCGGGTGAGAACGCCGGGCTGTACTCGGACGCCGGGCGACTCAGGAACGGCTTCGTCACAGGCGGGTCGCCCATCGTCAGTATCCAGATGTCGTGCAGGAAGCCCGTCTGCACCGTGTAGGCCAGCTGGGAACCATCGGGCGACCACGCGAGGCTGCGAATGAAGGCCCCCGGGGGCACCGTCGCGAGCAGCTGCTCGCGTCCATCCAAAGGCTTGAGGAAGATCCCGGCGCTATCTTTCGTCGGGTGCACGATCGCCAGCGAGCGGCCGTCCGGGTGCCACGCCACGCCAAACGCAACTTCGTCCTGTGTGACCCTCGTCGTGCTCCCACGCCGACGGTCGAAGACCTGGACATCGAGATCCTGGCCCCGAGCCGCGAGAAACGCGATGGCGTTCCCGTCGGGAGACACCCGCGGACGCGAGACATCGCCCGGCGGCGGGCCGAGCGTCTCGAAGGTCCCCTCCGGGCCAACCAGCCCGAGTGCGCTGGCCGCGTCGATGGCAGGCACGTAGGCGAGCGTGCCACTCTTCGACACCGCCAACTCCGCGGTCGGGGCTGACGTCACGCTCGTGGCACTGCGCCGCACGGCGTCCACCAGCGGCACCGCGGCGCCTGTCACCGCCAGTCCGTCCAGGTCGAACGGCGCGACCAGAACCTGGTCGTCACGTTCGAACGCGAGATGCCCGCTGCTCAACACGAGAAGCGGGCGCGCGTTCTCGACCACCTGGCGACGCGCCCCGGTGTCGAGCATCACGGCTTCGGTGCGGAGGCCGAGACTCCCGGTGCGAACGACGAAGAGCACGGCCCGGCCCGATGGCGTCAGGACCCGGGAAGGAGTGGCTGGCTTCACGATTGGCGACGTCGAGCGTGGTGAGCTCGGTGACCGCGCCACCCTCGGCCGACACCCGGCGCAGCCCCGTGGATGGGGTGCCAAAGGCAATCGCGCCCTGCGCCGTCCACACGCCGAAACTGGACCCGCTGCCCTCGATCTTCTCGACCAGTGTCACGGGAGTGCCGCCCGCGAGGGCGACCTTCTTGAGTTCGCCGGTCTGGGTGAAGAAGCCGACCCACTGGCCATCGGGAGAGAAGAACGGCTGACGCGCCCCGGCGGTGCCCGGCAGGTCGCGCACCGCCAGAGTGTTCAAGGACCGCACCAGCAGT
Source organism: uncultured Acidobacteriota bacterium (assembly GCA_963779175.1). Taxonomy (GTDB): domain Bacteria; phylum Acidobacteriota; class Vicinamibacteria; order Vicinamibacterales; family UBA2999; genus CADEFD01. Next base: position 134,652 of record CAVZXA010000007.1, on the reverse strand, counting down.
TGCGTGCGCCTGCCCAGCGGATCGGCTGGCGCGTCCGGATTCGTGCCCACGTAGACGAGCTGCGTGCCATCAGGCGAGAGGGCAAGCGACCGCGTGGGCGAGCCGCTGATGGAGATCGGACGGTTGGCCGGCACCATCACTGACACGCGCGCGGTGGCCTCTGGTGCGGGGGTACGAGCGGCCGGCCGCGACCACATCGCTGCTGCAGCGACGAGCGCACCCAGGAGGCCGCTGACGGCGACGGCGGCCACAACCCTTGCCCGCGAACGCTCCGCTGGCGCTGGCGTGGCGGGCTGCGACTCGGCGGGCTCGAACGCGCCCTCGAGCGCCAGGCGCGCCTCGCCAATATCGCGCAGGCGCTGCCGCGGATCCCTCACCAGGCACCGCGCAATGAGCGTGCGCACGCGCGCGGGCGTTCCCGCCGGCAGCGTCGGGAGGTCTGGCTCGCGCGAGAAGATGAGTCCCAGCGTCTCTGGCACCGAGTCGCCAGCGAAGAGGCGCGTGCCCGTGAGCATCTCGAACAGCACGCAGCCGAACGCCCAGATGTCCGCGCGCTTGTCCACGGGCTTGCCGCGCGCCTGCTCAGGGCTCATGTAGGCGGCGGTGCCGAGAATGACCCCGGCTTGCGTCATGGCTGGAGAGGTGATCGTGGGCGAGTTCATCGCCTCCGCCGTCGCGCTCGACGCATTCGCGTCGAGCGCTTTGGCGAGACCGAAGTCCAGCACCTTCACGGTGCCGTCAGACCGCACCTTGATGTTCGCGGGTTTCAGATCGCGATGGATGATCCCCTGCTCGTGCGCGGCCTCCAGCGCCTCGGCGATCTGCTTGGCGATCGGCAGAGCCTCATCGAGCGGGATCGCGCCCCGAGCGATCCGCTGCGAGAGGTCGTCGCCCTCGACCAGCTCCATCACCAGCGCACGCACGACCGCCTGCCCTGAGCCTGCCTGCCCTGAGCTTGTCGAAGGGCCGGACTTCTCGACGGCATAGATCGCGGCGATGTGCGGATGATTCAGGGAGGCGAGCGTCTTCGCCTCGCGCTCGAAGCGCGCCAGGCGGTCGGGGTCCGCGCCAAACGCCTCGGGCAAGATCTTGATGGCCACCTGGCGGCCGAGGGACGTGTCGGTCGCCTGCCACACCTGGCCCATCCCGCCTTCGCCGAGCGGCGCGGTGATCTGGTAGACGCCGAGTCGGGTGCCAGGGGTGAGGGCCAGCGTGTGCTCCTGAGTCCGCCGAGCTACGGACGTGCTTCCGACGCGTGGTAGCGACGGACGCGAATCGTATGCTGTCGCTCCCTGGTGCGCGCGATGTCGTACGACGACTGCATGCGCATCAGCGTGTCCATCTTGACGCCGAACGCCTGTTCGATGCGCAGGGCCATATCGCCGGAGAGGTCGGCGTGGCCGTTGAGCAGATTCGACAACGCCGGCCGAGACACGCCGAGTACCTTCGCCGCCGCGGCGACGGACAGCTCCAGGGGCTGGATGACCTCGGTGGCCAGGAAGGCGCCAGGATGCGGCGGATTCAGCATCCGAGTCGCGCGTGTCTTGCTAGTGGTAGTCCTCATAGTTCACATCCAGAATTTCGCCTTCGACCACGTCCACCCTGAACGTCAGACGCCAGTTGCGCGTCACGTGAAGGCTCCAGGCGCCTTTGCGGTTCCCGCTCATCTGGTGCGCTTTCCACACCGGGATCGCACGCAGTTCGTCGACGCTCTCCATTTCCTGGAAGAACGCCAGCATCTTCCGAAGCTTGTCCACGACATCAGCCGGGAGCCCCTTCGGATCGTCATCGGCGTACAGACGCCGCAACCCCTTGTGGAGGAATCCCCTGATCCGCACATCGCGAAGTGTAGCGTGTCACGTTACACGCTGCAACTTGGCAATTGGGCTCGTCGGCCCGCCTTCGCCGATCTAGGCGGTGACGGTCCCTTACTTGTTCCCCGGCGCGACCGTGCGCAGGTGCCTGGCGATCGTCTGCGCTTCGCGCGTGAACCGCGCCAGACGCTCCGGGTCGTGGGCGAACGAGTCGGGCAGCACCTTGAGCGCGACGTCGCGATTCAGCTTGGTGTCGCGGGCCCGCCAGACCTGTCCCATTCCGCCTTCGCCCAGCTTCGCGATGATCGTGTACGGCCCGATTATTTCGCCGATCACCATGTCGAGCCCCATCGGGCTACGGCGAGACCTCGCCGAAGCTCGCACGCCTCATGCGCGAGCGAAGGCGGGCCGCCCTCGCCGATGGCGGCGAGCACGTCGTAGACGCCGAGACGCGTTCCGGGGGTGAGGGCCACGGCGAGATTATATGGTCGAGTCGGTCAGGCGGCCGGACGGAGCTCCAACCGGTCCTGCAAGAATCCTCGCGTCCTCCGTTCTACAGGAAGGAGGACCTGATGACCCGTATCGCTTACCTGTTCGCCGCCGGCCTCGCCCTGGCCGCCGGTTCCTGCACCGTGATGTCCGCGTCGTCCGTGCGCCCCGCCAGCGCGGACGTCGAACTGCTCGTGGACGGCGCCCCCCAACCCCGCCACGCGCACGACGGCCGATGGTATGTCGAGGCGCGCAAGGGGCGGGAATACGCCATCCGCCTGCGCAATCCCTATCCCGTTCGCGTGGCCGTGGCACTGTCGGTCGATGGCCTCAACACCATCGACGCGCGCGAGAGCACCGCGGCCGATGCGCGCAAGTGGGTGCTCGGCCCCTACGAGACCGTGACCATCAGCGGATGGCAGACGAGCCAGAGCGAGGCGCGCCGCTTCGAGTTCACGACCGAAGAACGGTCGTACGGGCAGGCCCTGGGCAAGACCGCCAACCTGGGCATGATCTCCGCGGTGTTCTTCAAGGAGCGCGTGCCCCGGTTCAGACCCGACACGGCGAACGAAACCGCCATGCCTTCGCCCCGCCCGTCGTCACCCGTGGAGCGGGATGCACCCTCCGCCGCTGGTGCGGGCGCAAGCGCAAGCAAGCAGTCCGCCGACGAGTACGCCGCCACCGGCATGGGCCGCCGCACTGGCCACGCCGTGGAGCAGGTGTGGCTCGACCTCGAAGACGCGCCCGCGCAGGCGGTGAACATCCGCTACGAGTTCCGTCCGCAGCTCGTAAGGCTCGGGATTCTGCCGCGCGCCGTGCCGGCCGACCGCCTGCAGCAGCGTGAGCGTGCCCGCGGCTTCGAGCCGGGCTTCTGCCCGGAGCCGCCACGCCAGCGCTGACGGGCGTCCTGCAGCGCAATGTGGTGCTTGACACGGGCGTGGGCGACGCTGTATTAAACCAAGTAGTTAATTAACCATTAGGTTCACTACATGACGTCCTCGGATCCGCTCAGCCTCACCTTCGCCGCGCTCGCCGACCCCACCCGGCGCGCCATCCTCGCCCGTCTGGCCGATAGCGAGTGTTCCGTGACGGCGCTCGCCGAGCCGTTCGACATGAGCCTGCCGGCCGTCTCGAAGCACCTGCGCGTGCTCGAACGGGCGGGGCTGGTGTCGCGGCGGGCCGATGCGCAGTGGCGGCACTGCAGCATCGAGGCCGGGCCGATCAAGCACGTCGTGGACTGGGCCGCCCACTACCAGCACCTCTGGCAGGGACGCCTGAATCGTCTCGACGCTTACCTGCAGCGCCTGCAGGCCACCAAGGAGAAGAGCCATGCTCGCAAGCCCCGGCGTCAATAGCGCCACCTTCACCGTCACCACCCCGTCGGACGAAGAGATCCGCATGACTCGGTTGTTCGACGCGCCGCCGGCGCTGGTCTTCGAGGCGATGTCGCGTCCCGAACATGTGCGGGAGTGGTGGGGCCGCCTCGGCGACGGCTACTCCGTGCCGGTCTGCGAGATCGACCTGCGCGTCGGCGGCAAGTGGAAGTTCGTGAACCGCCATCCGAAGGGCGAAGCCACCTTCTACGGCGAATATCTCGAAATCGAAGCCCCGGGGCGGCTCGTGTTCACGGAGATCTTCGCGGACTTCCCCGACAGCCCCTCCACCGTCACGAGCGAGCTGGTGGCCGAGGGCGCGAAGACGCGCTTCACCGCCACCGTGCGCTATCAGTCGAAGCAGGTGCGAGACATGGTGATGGCGACCGGGATGGCCAGGGGCGCCGGCCTCAGCTACGACCGGCTTGACGACCTGGTGCGAAGGCTGCAGGCGTAGCGCGCCGTCCGCATCGCGGGCACGCGCCTACTTCTTCGCCTCGGGACTCCAGTGCTGGATGATCGTGATCGGCGCCCCACCATCCTCCAGGGCCGTATTGATCAGGAAGCGCGCGTCGGGGGCGACGTCGTATTGGCGCGCCTGCAGCGCATCGACGCCGCCGCCCACGACGCGCGTCTGAAAGAGGGCCACGGGGGCACCAGGTGCGACGCCCCCGAACGTCGCGGTGATGGGCGCCGCCATCATCTCGCCAGCCGGGCTCAGGTAGAAGAGCTCTTTCCCATCGTGCCGCCACACGGGGTGGATGCCGCCGTTCGTCGACACCTGCCACTGGCCGTCGGACTCGGCCGCCGACGCGTCGCGCGTCCCGGGCTTGTCCGCCGAAGCCTGTGGCGAAGGTGGAACGAACGGTCGCACGTAGATTTCTGGTCGTCCGGATTCGTTCGACTGGTACGCCACCCACCGCCCATCCGGAGAGAACATCGCGTAGCCCTCGCGGAACGGTGTCTTCAGCCACACCGCGGGCGTGCGATCGCCCGTCAATGGCGCCACCCAGATGTCGACGTTGGTCTCACTGCTGACGCTGTTGTAGAGCAGGAAGCGCCCGTCTCTTGATGCGCTGGTGGCCACCTTGGACTCGTCGGACGCCAGCACCGGCTCCGCCTCGCCCGAACCGTTGCGGCGCTTCTGGTACAGATTGACGGCCGCCTCGACGCGCGAAAACACGACGCGTGCGCCATCAGCCGACCAGACGGGGAACCGGTCGGCCGTGGGCTCAGCGGTGACCCGTCCTTCGCGAGGGCCATCGAAGAGCCAGATATTCGCGTAACGCTGCGTCACGCGTGCAACCGCCACACGCTGGCCATCGGACGACACGCTGGGGTTGGTGAGCGTCGAGTCGCGTGGACCCACGACCCCGCGTGGCGTGCCCGACCGGTCTACCCAGGTGAGCTGCCGCGCATTGCCGTCACCACTGCGATAGGCCACGAGGCCCGGCGCGACCGAGATCGCGGGCATGTTGAGCCGGGAGTCGGTCGCGACACCGTCGGCCAGTGTCACCGGTTCGCCCACCAGGGTCGCCGTCGCGAGATCCAGCGGCTGGGCGACCAGCGTGGCGGTGCCAGGCCTCAGCCAGAGCAGCCATCCGCCTTCTCCGGTGGCCGACGCGCCGGCCGCAGGAGTGTGGACGGGCAGGTACGCCCCGTTGCCATCCGCGGCCACCAGCCGTGTCGGCGTACCACCGTCAAGCGCGCCCAGATAGATGCCCTGGACATCCGAGGCGCCGCGGACGAAAAACACGAACCGGCCGTCGGGCAGGAACTGTGGCGCCGTCGAGCGCCCGCCGCCGGGAAGCCCACGATGCGGCACCGGGACGGCCGTGCCGCCGGTGGCGGAGACACGAAGCAACGGCGTGACGGCCGAGTTGGGCGCAAACAGGATCACCCCGTCGGCGCTCCACGCGCCGCCGTACCCAGCCGAGACGCTGGCGAGGGTCTGCGGAGAGCCGCCGGCAAGGTCGAGCCGCTTCAGGGCATTGCCGGCAAAGAAGCCGATGGACTGGCTGTCGGGCGACCAGAAGGGCAGGTTCGCCCCCTCCGTTCCCGGCAGGGCCCGCGCGGTCGTGCTGGACAGCGGGCGCAGCCACAGTCCGGCGACGCCGCCTCCGTCGGCGGCGAACACGATCTGGCGGCCGTCGGGCGACAGCGCAAACGACCTGAGGTCGCTGGTCGCAGGCGTCACGACGTGGAGGCGGGTCTCGGGCGGCGCGAGCGGCGGCGCTTCGCGCAGATACCGCCACGCCGGCACGGCCAGTGCCGCGGCGGCCGCGGCTACCGCGGCGAGGGCCGCCAGCAGCGGCCGTCGACCTCGCGCAGATACAGTTGCGGCCTGCGTGGTGGGTGTCGCGCTGCCCCCGTCGTCGGCTGCGCCACTGAGCAGCTCGTCAAGCTGCACGCGCGCATCGCCGATGGCCTGCAGTCGCGTCCTGGCGTCCTTCTTCAGGCAACGCGTCAGCAATTGGCGCAGCCTCGCCGGCGTGGTGGCCGGTACGGCGCTCCAGTCTGGCTCCTTACTGATGACCGACACGATCGTGTCGGTCACGTCCTCGCCACGGAACGCACGTGTGCCGCTGAGCATCTCGAACAGCACCGCACCAAACGCCCAGTTGTCCGCGCGTCGGTCCACCGTCTTGCCGCGCGCCTGCTCGGGCGCCATGTAGGCGGCGGTGCCGAGGATCATCCCCGCCTGCGTCATCGCGGGCGACGTGATCGTCGGCGAGTTCATCGACGAGGGACTCGACGCGGCGGCAGGATCGAGCGCCTTGGCGAGACCGAAGTCGAGCACCTTCACGGTGCCGTCCGCGCGCACCTTGATGTTCGCGGGCTTCAGGTCACGGTGGATGATGCCCTGCTCGTGCGCAGCTTCAAGCGCCTCGGCGATCTGCTTCGCGATCGGGAGCGCTTCGTCGAGCGGAATCGCGCCGCGGGCAATACGTTGTGACAGGTCCTCGCCCTCGACGAGTTCCATCACGAGCGCGGTGATGCCCCCACTCTCTTCGAGGCCGTGGATGTGGGCGATGTTCGTGTGATTCAGCGCGGCGAGCGTCCTGGCTTCGCGCGTGAAGCGCGCAAGACGCTCCGCATCGTGCGCGAACGCCTCGGGCAGCACCTTGATGGCGACATCGCGATCGAGCTTCGTGTCGCGCGCGCGGAAGACGGCGCCCATCCCGCCTTCGCCGAGGGGCGCGGTGATCTGATAGACGCCGAGTCGAGTACCGGGGGTGAGGGCCAAGAGTGACGTGATTATACGGTCGAGGCAGGTGGCCGACGGAAACGCCGCGGGAGCGTCGAGACAGCGTCCCGAGCCTTGCTACGACTCAGGATCGGGCGGTTCAGCAGCCGCTAACGGTGTCACGACTGCGATCAAGTGAGGCACGTCGTCGCACACCGTCTGCCAGAGAATGGCGATATCCACACCGAAGTATGCGTGCGCCAGGACGTTCCTGAAGCCTCGCACTTCTCGCCATGCCACTTCGGTGTGATCGGCCACGAATTCGTCGTCGATATGCCTCGCAGCTTCGCCCATGACCTCGAAGTTTCGTACGACGGCATCAATGGTCTTCAGATCGGCCTGAAACTCCTCGCGGACATCCCGGCGGTGTAAGACTGAATCCGCAGAGCCGCCGTAAGAATATCCTCCAGGCGGAGTCGTCGCGATCTCGACTCAGGCGGCACGAACGGCCTCGCGAAGAATGCGAGATCTCAGCTGCGGCTTCAGGGCGGCAGGCGTCACGAGATCGACGGGATGTCCCAACGCCGCCGTCAAGCGCTGCTGCAACCCGACAAACTCGACAAGGCCGACAGGCCGTGAGAATTCGACGAGCAGATCGATGTCACTGTGCGCCGTGGCTCGTCCGTTCGCAACAGATCCGAAGACGTAGAGCGCCGAGACGCCGTGTTCCACCAACAGCGCCCGCTGGCCGAGAAGACACCGAGTGACCGCGTCGAGCGTCATGCTGAGAGCGTAGCAGAAAGCCTCACGGCCTGAGCGCACGGTCGCCCTACGGCTTCGTCGGGGGCTGCCAATTCAGAATCAGCGTGATCGGCGCGGCCGTGGCGTCCGCCACCGGCTGGTTGATCAGGAACCGGCCGTCGCGCGCGAGCGCGTACTGCGGGCGGCTCCGGGCCAGCGTTCCGCCGTCCACGACGCGTGTCGGAAAGAGCGTCACCGGCGTGCCGGCCGCGAACGACGTGCCCGCAGCGGTGACCGACACCGCCATCATCGTGGCGTCGGGCGCCAGGAAGTAGAGCTCCTTGCCGTCGGCGCGCCAGCGCGGCGAGACGCCGCCGGTGGTCGACACCTGCCACTTGCCGCCCGCGTCGGGGAACGATTGCACCACCACTTCGAACCGGCCCGACTCGTTGGTCTGATACGCCACCCAGCGCCCGGTCAGGCGACACCTGCGCCAGCACTTCTTCCGCAATCGTGTTGGCGACGAGGCGCAGCGTGTGGTCCGGGCTCGTCATATCGACCGCCCACAGATCGCGCCCGGTCGTGGGGTGGGCCTCGTAGTACAGCAGCCACCGGCCGTCCCGTGACCAGTCCTGCGGTGTCCTGGTGTTCGGGGAGTCCAGCAGCCGCTCCTCAGCGCCTGACCCATCCGAGGGTTTCAGGTAGAGATCATTGATGTCCGTTCGGAATGACGTGAAGGCGATGCGCCGCCCGTCCGGCGACCACGCGGGCATGACATCGGCCATCGCATCGAAACTCAGGCGCGTGAGCCCGCCGCGAATGAGATCCCGCACCCAGATGTCGAGGTTGCCCTTCACCGTGCGATCCATCCCTACACGCCGGCCGTCGGGCGACAGCTCGGGATACCGTGGGGCATTCTCGTCAGGCGCGCCGGCCACGCCCACGGCCTTGCCGGTCCGGTCCACCCAGGTCAGCTGGCGCGACCCGCCGCCGCCGATGCGATAGGCCACCGCGCCCGCGGCCGACACGGCGAAGCCCCCGTTGGCAAGGCTGTCTACACCGACGCCGTCGGCCAACGGAACGGGGTCGCCGGTCAACACCCGGCCGGCCAGATCCAGCCGGCGCGCCACGAGTGTTCCGGCCTGCACGAAGACCACGCGGTCCGGCGGCAGGAACGCGCCGCCCGAGTCGGACGCCGTCAACCGCGTGGGACTGCCACCGTCGAGCGACCCCAGGTAGATGCCCGCAACCTCGGGCGTGCCCGAGACGTAGAACAAGAACTGCTGGCCGTCGGGAAGAAAATGCGGGGCGCGATGGCTCGTCTGGCGCGGCGCATCCAGTCGCGTCACGGCCGCCGGCTCGCCCCCGGTGGCCGCGACGCCCGACAGGCCACCGACCGAGCCTTGGAGCTGAAACAGAATGGTGCCGTCCGTGCTCCAACTACCGCCGAAGCCGTTCCCTCCGGTGCTCGCCAGCACCTGCGGCGCACCGTCGGCGACGTCGAGGCGCTGAAGCTTGCCGGCCGCAAAGAACCTGATCGACCGACTGTCGGGCGCCCAGAACGGCGCCTCCCCGCCCTCCGTGCCCGGCAGCGGTCGCGCCTCGGTGTGGTCGAGGGGACGCAGCCACAGCCGTGAGGGCCCATCACCTGACGCGACGTAGACAATGTGGCGGCCGTCGGGCGACAGGGCAAAATCCAGCGGCGTGTCAGTAGCGGGCGTCGTGATCTCCAGCCTCATTTCAGGCGGAGTGGCCGGCGGCGCCTCACGCAGATGGCGCAGCGTAGGCGTCGCCATGGCGACCATCCCCGCCACGGCGGCAGTCGCAACCATCCATGGCACGCGTCCCCGCGTCGGCGCGGTCTGCGTCGCCGTCGGCAGCGAGGTGGTCATGTCTTCGAGTGCGCCGCTGAGCAGCTCGTCAAGCTGCACGCGCGCATCGCCGATGGCCTGCAGTCGCGTCCTGACGTCCTTCTTCAGACAGCGCGTCAGCAATTGGCGCAGTCCCGCCGGCGTGGTGGCCGGCACGGCGCTCCAGTCTGGCTCCTTGCTGATGACCGACACGATCGTGTCGGTCACGTCGTCGCCGCGGAACGCGCGTGTGCCGGTGAGCATCTCGAAGAGCACGGCACCGAACGCCCAGATATCCGCGCGTCGGTCCACGGTCTTGCCGCGCGCCTGCTCCGGCGCCATGTACGCGGCGGTGCCGAGAATCATCCCCGCCTGCGTCATCGCCGGCGACGTGATCGTCGGCGAGTTGTCCGCCGGCGCGCTCGACGCATTCGCGTCGAGCGCTTTGGCGAGACCGAAGTCCAGCACCTTCACGGTGCCGTCGGCGCGCACCTTGATGTTCGCGGGCTTCAGATCGCGATGGATGATCCCCTGCTCGTGCGCGGCTTCAAGGGCCTCGGCAATTTGCCTCGCGATGGGGAGCGCTTCATCGAGGGGCATCGCGCCGCGGGCGATACGCTGCGACAGGTCCTCGCCCTCGACGAGTTCCATCACGAGCGCCGTGACACCCACCTGCCCTGAGCTGGTCGAAGGGGTCGAAGGGGCGCTCTCTTCGAGTCCGTAGATGGCCGCGATGTAGGGGTGATTCAGCGCAGCCAGTGTCTGCGCTTCGCGGGTGAAGCGCGCCAGCCGATCGGGGTCATTGGCAAACGAGTCGGGCAGACACTTGAGGGCGACATCGCGATTGAGTCGGGTGTCGCGCGCCCGCCATACCTGCCCCATGCCGCCTTCGCCGAGGGGCGCGGTGATCTCGTAGACGCCGAGTCGAGTGCCGGGGGTGAGGGCCAACGCTGGGGAAGTATACCGGCGGCGACCTCCAGGGACGCGCCATCGGGCCGGAGGAAAGCGAGTACGCCTTCGTGGATCGCGCGGTTCAGGGGCGAAACCGAAGAGCCGACGGAGTCAGAGCTCGAGGGAATCGATGTCGGCCAGATCATTGAGCCGCCCGGCCGCGCGCTTGTTGCGGATGAAGTCTTCTCGACTGATCACCGACACCACCGCACCTTCCACGTCCAACGCCACTCGTCGAGGCGGGGCGGCATCACCGCTTCAACAGCGCCGGCCGGTCGAGCGCCCGCCAATCCCGCGCCACGCTACTGCTTCGCCTCGGGGTTCCAGTGCTGGATGAGCGTGATCGGCGCGGCCGCCTCGTCCAGCACCGTGTTGATCAGGAAGCGCCCGTCGCGGGTCACGTCGTATTGCCGGCCCTGGCTCGTGTCTGTGCCGCCGCCGACGACCCGCGTGGGAAAGAGCGCCACCGGCGCGCCCGGCGCGAGCGTGGCCCCGGTGACGGTGATCGGCGCCGCCATCATCGCGCCATTGGGCGCGAGGTAGTAGAGTTCCCGGCCGTCGCGCCGCCAGCGCGGATAGGTGCCGCCCGCCGTCGACACCTGCCACTGCCCGCCCACCTGGCTGGCGGACGCGCCAGACGCCGCAGGCCCCGCGAACGGCCGGATGTAGATTTCGTGGCGCCCCGATTCGTTGGACTGGTAGGCCACCCAGCGTCCGTCCGGCGAGAACGTGCCGTCGCGTTCGTCGAAGGGGGTCTTCAGGAACACCCACGGCGTGCGGTCCCCCTCCAGCGGGAGCACCCAGAGGTCCGAGTTCGTCTGCGGGTCCACGCTGAAATAGAGCAGGAACCGGCCGTCCGCGGACCAGTCGGTGGGGACCTTGGCCTGCGGGGAGGCCACGAGCACCTCCTCCACGCCCGCGCCGCTGGCCGCCTTCAGTAGAGGTCGCGGGGCCCCGTCCGATTCGAGTCGAACGCGATCCGAGTGCCGTCGGGAGACCAGAGGGGGAAGCGGTCCAGCGCCGCGTCGAACGTGAACCGGCTCGTGCGGGCGCCGTCCAGCAGCCAGAGGTCTGAGTTGCCCTGCACCGTGCGGGCCACCGCCACCCGCTGCCCATCGGCCGACACGCTCAGGTGGCGCAGATTGTTCTCGTCCGGCGCGCCCAGCGGGCCGAGCGCCTGGCCCGACCGGTCCACCCAGGTGAGTTGCCGCCGACTGCCCGCGCCCGACCGATAGGCCACCAGCCCGCTCGCCGAGACCGACACCGCGGCGGCATTGACCGTCCGCATCGACCGCCACCGCATCGGCCAGCGTCACCGGGTCGCCGGTGAGCGCCGCCCGCGCCAGGTCCAGGCGCTGGGCCACGAGCGTCCCCGCGCGCACCCACAGCAGCCAGCCGCCTTCGCTCGAGGCTTCGGCGCGCCGAGTCCACCTTCGCCGCGGTGCGAGCTTCGGCGGACCCAGGCCCCGTGCTACGCACCGACGGCAGGAAGACGCCCGCCGCGTCGGCCGCCGTCAGCCGGTGCGTGTCGGGCGCGTCGAGCGTCCCCAGGTAAATCCCCGCGGTGTCCGGCGTCCCCAGCGCGTAGAACAGGAAGTGCCGACCATCGGGTAGAAACGACGGCCCCCGGTGGCTGTTTTGCCCGGCGAGGGTGGTGACCGCGACCGGTGCGCCGCCCGAGGCCGGCACGCGGAGCAGCGGGCCCCCGGAGTTGGGCGCGAACAGGATCACGCCGTCGGCATTCCAGGTCCCGCCGCGGCCGCTGGATGCCGGAGCGAGGGTCTGTGGCGTGCCGCCACTCGAGGTCGATCCGTTTCAATTGGCCATTGGCGAAGAACCCGACGGCGCGGCTGTCGGGCGACCAGAAGGGAGACTGCGCGCCTTCGGTGCCCGCCAGCGGTTGGGCCGTCGTCGTCGCCAGCGACCGCCGCCAGAGGCGGGAGGCGCCGTCGCCCGAGGCCACGAAGACGATCTGCCGGCCGTCGGGCGAGAGGGCAAAGTCCGTGGGCTGGTCGGTGGCGGGCGTGACGATGTCCACGCGCGTCTCGGGCGGCGCGGGTGGCGGCGTTTCGCGCAGATGCCGCAGGCGGGAACGGCGAGCGCGACCATCCCCACGACCGCGGCGGCGAGCCGCGACCATCCAGGGCAGTCGTCCGCGCGACGCCGATGCGGTGGCTGATGACGTCGTCTGCGGCGCGGCCGTCTCGAACGCGCCCTCGAGCGCGAGGCGCACGCTCTGCCGATGTCGCCGAGACGCTGCTTCGGATCCTGCTGCAGGCAGGCGCGCAACACCTGCCGCATCCGCGCCGGCACGTCCGCCGGCAGTCGCTCCCAGTCCGGCTCCGTCTTCATCACGTTCGCGAGCGTGTCGGCGACATCGTCGCCACCGAACGCCCGCGTGCCCGTCAGCATCTCGAACAGCACCGCGCCAAACGCCCAGATGTCCGCGCGCCGTCGACGGCCTTGCCCCTTCGCCTGCTCCGGCGCCATGTAGGCGGCGGTGCCGAGGATCATCCCCGCCTCATCTGCCTGCCGCGCGGTAGCCGTGGCGGAGCGTGACGGCAGGCGGACGGTCGATGGTCGGCGAGGTCATCGCCTCCGCCGTCGCGCCTGACGCGTGCGCGTCGAGCGCCTTCGCCGAGCCGAAGTCCAGCACCTTCACGGTGCCGTCAGCGCGCACCTTGATGTTCGCGGGCTTCAGATCGCGATGGATGATCCCTTGCTCGTGCGCCGCTTCGAGCGCCTCGGCGATCTGCTTCGCGATCGGCAACGCTTCGTCGAGCGGCATCGCGCCGCGGGCGATGCGCTGCGACAGGTCCTCGCCCTCGACGAGTTCCATCACGAGCGCCGTGATGCCGTCCGCTTTCTTCGAGACCGTAGATCGCGGCGATGTGGGGATGATTCAGCGAGGCGAGCACTTCGGCTTCGCGCTGGAAACGCGCCAGGCGCTCGGCGTCGGCCGCGAACGACGCCGGCAGGATCTTGATCGCGACCTGACGCTTCAGCTTCGTGTCGGTGGCCCGGTAGACCTCGCCCATGCCACCTGCGCCGAGGGGGCCTGCCACCTCGTACGGGCCGATGCGGTCGCCGGGAGCCAAACTCATCCGCGGCGAATCTTATCGCGGCTCGAGGCTCGACTGTGAGGCAGAAGCCTGCCGGCCGCTCAGGCGTGCGCGTGTTCGCGCACGATGCCGGCCGCTCCGTAAATCTCGGCCTCGTCGAGACTCTCGTGCGCGAGCAGCTCGGTGACGATGGCATCGAGCTGGGGGCGATGCTCGCGAATCAGCCGCCGCGCATCGGCGTAGCATTCTTCGGTGATGCGCCGCACTTCGTCGTCCACCGCGTTGAGCAGCGTCTCGGAGACGCCGGCCATGCGCGGATCGCCTTCGAGCGGCAGCACCGACAGCGGGCCGATCCGCTCGGACATGCCCCACCGCCCCACCATCGACTTGGCGACCCGCGTGACGTGCTCGAGATCGCTCTCGGCGCCGCTGGTGGTCACGCCGTAGATCTCCTGCTCGGCCGCCATGCCGCCGAGCGCGCCGACGATGCGGCCGCGCAGGTAGTTGGCGTCGTAGCCGTAGCGATCCGTGTCGGGCGTCGAGAGCGTGACACCCAGGGCCCGCCCGCGCGGCACGATCGAGACCTTGCGCACCGGATCGGCGCCCGGCTGCAGCATGCCGAGCAGCGCGTGGCCGGCTTCGTGATACGCCGTGCGACGCCGTTCGGCTTCGGGAATGATGACGTTGCGCGCGGTGCCGAGCTGCACCTTCTCGAGCGCGTCGGTGAGATCGCGATGCGCCACCGTGTCCTGGTTACGACGCGCCGCCAGCAGCGCTGCCTCGTTGACCAGGTTGGCGAGGTCGGCGCCCGTCATGCCCGGCGTGGAGGCCGCCAGCTTCTCGAGGTCCGCGTCAGGGCCGAGCGGGATCTTGCGCGTGTGGACCTTGAGGATGGCCAGCCGGCCCTTCTGGTCGGGCGCGTGCACCATGATCTGCCGGTCGAAGCGTCCAGGACGCGTGAGGGCCGGATCGAGCACGTCGGCGCGGTTGGTGGCGGCCAGCACGACCACGCCTTCCTGGCCCGAGAAGCCGTCCATCTCGGTCAGGATCTGGTTGAGGGTCTGCTCGCGCTCGTCGTGACCACCGAATGCCCGGGCGCCGCCGCGGGCGCGGCCGATGGTGTCGATCTCGTCGATGAAGATGATCGCCGGCGCCACCTTCCGGGCCTCGGCAAACAGCTCGCGCACGCGGCTGGCGCCGACGCCGACGATCATCTCGATGAACTCCGAGGCGCTGGCGCTGAAGAACGGCACGTTGGCTTCACCGGCCGTGGCCCGCGCCAGCAGCGTCTTGCCGGTGCCCGGCGCGCCGGCCAGCAGCACGCCCTTGGGCGAGCGCGCGCCCAGCTTGCGGTATTTGCCGGGGTCTTTCAGGAAGTCGACGATCTCGTTGATCTCGTCTTCCACCTCGTCGATGCCGGCGACATCGTCGAAGGTGACGCGGATGGTGTCTTTGTCCACCGGCTTGCGCGGGGTGCCGCCGAGCAGGCCGCCGCCCATCATGTTCTGCTGCCGGCGGAACATCCAGACGTAGAAGCCGATGAGCAGCAGGAACGGCGCCACCGAGATGAGCAGGTTGGTGAGGATGCCGCGTTCCTGCACCAGCGGCGTCGCCCGCACGGCCGCGCCGCCGTCGGTGAGTTCCGCCAGCAGGTCGTCGCTGGCGAAGGTCGGCCGCTCGGTGGTGAAGCGCTCGTAGGTGCGCGTCGCATCGCCCGGGCACCGGCACGCCCTTCTTAAGCACGCCCTGAATCGAGTCGCCGCGCGCGAACAACTCCGAGACGTTCTTGCCGCCCACCTGCAGCTTGAATTCGGTGTACGGCACCGGCTCAGGCGCGGCCAGCCGGTCCTGCACGGTGAGAATCGCGAACACCACCGCGTAGCCCGCAACCAGCATCGCGAGGATCGACCACTTCGGCCGGTTCGACTTGGCGTCCGGCACCGGCGGCAGACCTTCGGTGCGCCACGGCCGCGGCGGCCGCTCGGGCGGCGCCTGGGGCGGGCGCGGCTCGGGCGGCGGAGTGGATTGCTGGGGCTCGCTCATCGCAGAGGTCCTGGAAGCCATCATAGTGTTGGACGCCGGCGGACGCGCGGATGTGCCATCGTCGGCACCCGGCCGCCGGCACACCAGCCGCGCCGCGTATCATGAGCCATGGTCTCGCGGCCCGCCGCAGCCGGCCCCATCGACGCGCTCGGCGCCCTCGACGGCACCGAAACACACCTGCTCACGCTGCTCGACGTGATGGGGCCGGATGACTGGGATCGCCCGACGATCGTGCCGGGATGGCGCGTCCGCCACATCGCCGGCCATCTCCTCGACACGGCGCTGCGCCGTCTCACGGTCGCGCGCGACGGCGTGGTGCTCGATGGCCCGGCGTCGGGCGCGCCGGGCGATGTGCGTGCGTTCGTGGATCGCGCCAACGCCGAAGGCGTGGGAGTCTACGGGCGTCTCAGTCCGGCCGTCGTCCGCGCTCTGATGCAGCCGGCCTCGGAGGCCCTCCGCGCCTGGTTCGCCGGGCGGGCGCCGGATGCGCCGGCCGTCTTCCCGGTGAGCTGGGCCGGGGAGCGGACCTCCGCGCACTGGTTCGACCTCGCGCGCGAGCTCACCGAACGCTGGCATCACCAGCAGCAGATCCGCCTGGCGCTCGACCGGCCCGGCATCATGACGCGGGACCTCTACCACCCCGTGCTCGACTGCTTCATGCGGGCACTGCCCCACAGTTTCCGCGACCTGGCGGCGCCCGACGGCAGCCACCTCGCGGTGGAGATCACGGGCGCGGCGGGCGGCACGTGGCGGCTCTACCGCGACGGCACACGCTGGCTGCTGACGACCGACCCTCTGGACGCGCCGCTGGCGCGGGTGACGCTCGGTGACGACATCGCCTGGCGGGTGTTCACCAAGGGCATCCCGGCCGACGAGGCCCGGGAGCGCTGCCGTCTCGACGGCGACCTCACCCTCGCGGCCCGAGTGCTGACGACGGTTGCGATCGTCGGCTGACCGGCGCGCGTCTCAGGAGGGCGGCACCGCCGCCGTGGACGGGTTCCCGTAGCCGACACGCCGGTGGTACATCGCCTGGAGGGCCGAGCCGAACGACGGCACCAGCCGCTCGAGGTCTTCCGGCGTCAGCCCGGCGCTGCTCAGTTCGCCGCTCTCGCGCACGCGCTCGATGGTGTGGCGGACCAGCGCCAGGGAGGCGATGCCGTCCACCGGCGGCGCCACCCGCGCCATCGCCTCGAGCTGGTCGGCGATCATCAGGATCGCCGTCTCGCGCGACTGCGGCGGCGGGCCGTGATAGCGGTAGGCTTCGCGGTTGTCGCCGCCGGCCGACGGGTGCGACGCCAGGCCGGGCATGAGGCTGGTGCCGTGATGTTCGCGGACGAAGCGCGCCAGCGGCCGCTCCATGCCGTAGTAGCGCAGCAGCACCACACCGTCGTCCACGTGGCCGCGCAGGATGGCGGCGCTCTCCCACGTCGGCAGCGACGTATGCGGATTGGCACCGTGCTGGTTCTCGCCGAAGTACTCCGGCGCTTTCAGCTTGCCGACGTCATGGTAGAGCGCGCCGAGCCTGGCGATGAACGCATCGGCGCCGATGGCGCGCGCGCCGGCATCGGCCAGCACACTCACGCTGACCGAGTGCTGGAACGTGCCCGGCGCCACCGAGGCCAGCTCGCGCAGCAGCGGATGCTCGAAGTTGAGCCACTCGGCCATGGTGATGCGGGTCGTGTGGTCGAAGGCCCACTCGGCGAGCGGGCCCACGGCCAGCGCCATCGGCGCGCCCAGCAGTCCTCCGGCGGCCGCACCGGCCACCGCCGCCGCCGTCCGGTCCCAGCTGCCGACGCCGTATTCAGCCAGCATCCAGAACAGGAGCAGCACCGACGCACTGGCGCCGGCGAGCAGGCCGGCCGGGACGATCGACTCGCGACTGGCGCGCGAGGCCAGCACTTCACCGGCCACCAGCGCCGCCACCAGCGCGGCGACGATGATCTCCCATTCGGCGCCCAGCACGACCAGCACGGCGGTGTTGAGCGCGACGTGGAAGCGGGCCATCCGCGAACTCATCGCCAGGCGGCCGTGCACCGCGGCGGCCACGGCGGCGGCGACGACAAACGCCGTCAGCCGCAGCGGACCGCCGGCGCCCTCGACATAGGCGGCGACGGTGGCGGCAGCGCTGGTCGCGGCAAAGCCGCCCAGCCGCCACAGGCGCCAGCCGATGTCGGCGACGAGATCGCGGCCGGGCCGGGATCGTTGTGCCGGCGTCTCGACCCGGTGCGGTAACAGGACGGCGAGCCGCCCGGCAGGACCTTCGCTCACCGCACGCGACCTGCCTGGATCTCGCGCGCGACGCGCTCGACGTCGGCCATCACGCGCAGCAGGTTGCCGCTCCACAGCTTGCCGATTTGCTCTTCGGTATAGCCGCGCTTCACCAGCTCGAGGGTGACGTTGAAGGTCTCCTCGGCGCCGTTCCACCCGGCCACGCCGCCGCCGCCATCGAAGTCGGACGAGATGCCGACGTGGTCGATGCCGATCTTCTTCACCAGGTAGTCGATGTGGTTGACGAAATCGGCCACCGTCGCCATCGGGGGCGGCGGGAACTGCTTGTCGATCTCGTTCATGCGGGCGCGGAACTGCGAGCGGGTGGCGTCGGTCTGGCTCGCCGGACCGCCCTGCAGCCCCAGCTCCACGCGCAACTTCGCAATCGCGGCGGCGCGTTCGGCCGAATCGGGCGGCTTCAACTTCACGTAGCTGTCGAAAGCCACCGTCTGGATGACGCCGCCGTTCTTCTTCAGCGCCTCGAGCTGCTCGTCGTCCATGTTGCGGCTGTGATCCGCCAGCGCGCGCGCCGCCGAGTGGGAGGCGATGACCGGCGCCTTCGAGAGCGCGATCGCCTGCAGGTTGGCCTGCTTCGAGGGGTGCGAGACATCGACCATGATGCCCCACGTGTTCATCTCTCCGATGACCTGACGGCCGAGGTCGTTCAGCCCGTTGTGCATGAACTTGCCGTCGCGCTCGCCGGTGTTCGAGTCGGCGAACTGGCTGTGGCCGTTGTGCGCCAGCGACATGTAGCGGCCGCCGCGGTCGTGGAACTCCTTCACGCGTGCCAGGTTGGTGCCGAGCGAATAGGCGTTCTCGATGCCGATGAGCGCGACCTTGCGGCCCGATTTGACAATCGCCCGCACGTCGTCGGCCGTCAGCGCCAGGCCCATGCGCTGCGGCGCGATTTCCTTCGTGAAGCGGTGGATGGCGTCGAACTTCTCGACCGCCTGGGCGTAGGCGCGGTCGTAGCCTTCCTGGGTCAGCGAGCCCTGGCCGACGTAGACGATGAAGAAGGCCGCGTCGAGACCACCTTCCTCCATCTTGGGCAGGTTGACCTGGGTGTCGAGGCGCTGGGTGTAGTTGCGCGCCTTGGTGAAGTCGCGCGGGTTGATGTCGGCGTGGGTGTCGAGCGTGATCACGCGCTCGTGGATGCCCCGCGCCCGGGCGACCAGGGCGGGATCGGCGGCCTGCGCGGCGGCCAGGGCCGGCACGAGCACGGCCAAGGTGGCGAGTCGAAGCGTCATGCAGATGATCCTACCGCCCTTCGGGCCGGACCCGCATGTACACTCGGGCGGTCGCCGTGAGAGCCGTGCTGCGCGTTGCCCCCGTCCTGGCCGCCCTGATCGCCCTCAGTGTCGCCCCGGCGGCCGCCCATCCCGCCCCGTTCAGCTATCTCGATCTGCGCCTCACCCCGTCCGGTGTTGCGGGGACGCTGACCGTCCACGACCTCGACGCCGCCTACGAACTGCGACTGGCCGACGCCGACGCGCTGCTCGACCCCACGGTGGCACGCCGTCACGAGGCGGCGCTGGCAGCGGTGCTGCAGGGACGCCTGCGTCTCCTGCTCGACGGGCAACCCGCCACCCTCGCCCTCACCGACGTCACGCCGGTGCCCGAGCGGCAGGGGTTGCGCTTCAGGGTGGGCGTCGCGGCCAGCGGCGCCCCCGGCCGGCTGCGCGTCGAGGCGGCACTGTTCCCCTACGACGCCAATCACCAGACCTTCATCAACGTCTACGAGGGCGAGGCGCTGCGTCACCAGGCGATCCTCGACGCCCGCCATCCCTCGATGGAGTACTACGCGGGTTCCTGGCAGGGCGTCGGCGCCGTGCTCGGGGTGTTCGTGCCGTCGGGCTTCGAGCACATCCTCATCGGGCCCGACCACATCCTGTTCCTCATCGGCCTGCTGCTGCTCGGCGGCAGCGCCGCCCGCCTGGGCCTCATCGTGACGGCCTTCACGCTCGGCCACAGCGTGACGCTGTCGCTGGCGGCACTCGACCTGTACGCGCCGCCGGCCTTCCTCATCGAGCCGCTCATCGCGCTCAGCATCGTGCTCGTCGGCGTGGACAACCTGCTGGTCGGCCAGGCGCCGGCCGATGGCCGCGACCTGCGCCCGTGGATGGCGGGCCTCTTCGGCCTCGTGCACGGCTTCGGCTTCGCCTCGGTGCTGCGGGAGTTCGGGCTGCCGCGCGAAGCGCTGGGCTGGTCGCTCTTCGGCTTCAACGTCGGCGTGGAGCTGGGCCAGCTCGCCATCGTCGTGCCGTGCGCGGTGGCGTTGGGGATGCTGCGACGCGCCAGCGCCCTCGCCGCCGCCCGGGTGGCGATGATAGGCTCTGTCGTGGTCGTCGTGGCCGGCGCCTGGTGGTTCATCCAGCGCGTGTTCTTTCCGGAGGGACTCGCATGAAACGCACGCGCGTGTTGTCGTCGATCGTCGCCGTGGCCGTCGTGGCCCTGACCGGCCGCGCCCTGGTCGCGCAGCAGCCCTCCTCGGGTCCGAACGTGGCCGGCATCGAGAAGGTGAAAGACAACCTCTACATGGTGACCGGCGGCGGCGGCAACACGGCCGTGTTCGTCACCGCCAGCGGCGTCGTGCTGGTGGACACCAAGCTCGCCAACTGGGGCCAGGCGATCATGGACAAGGTGAAGACGGTGACCGACAAGCCCGTCACCCACATCATCAACACCCACACCCACGGCGATCACGTGGGCAGCAACGAGTTCTTCCCCGCGTCGGTCGAGGTCGTCGCGCATGCCAACGTCTCGACCAGCATGGCGAAGATGCCGGCGTTTGCCGACGGCACGAAGAAGCATGCCTTCCCCGACCGGACCTACACCGACAAGCTGACCGTGCTCGGCGGCAACGACGCCATCGACCTCTACCACTTCGGTGCCGCGCACACCAATGGCGACACCTTCGTCGTCTTCCGCACCCTGCGCGTCATGCACTCGGGCGACGCCTTCTCGGCCAAGGGCACACCGCTGCTCGACGCCGGTAACGGCGGCAGCGGCGTCCGCTATCCCGACACCATCGCCAAGGCGATTGCCGGCGTGAAGAACGTCGACACCGTGATTCCCGGCCACAGCACCGTGATGCGCTGGCAGGACTTCGTGGAGTTCGGCGACTTCACGCGCGCGTTCCTGACCGCGGTGCAGACGGCGAAGAAGGCCGGCAAGACCGCCGAGCAGGCCGCCGCCGAGCTGACGCTGCCGGCGACCTTCAGCAGCTACACGATGGCGCGCGCGAAGGACAACGTGGCCGCCATCTACAAAGAGCTGCCCTGAGGGCCCGCCCGCACGTGTCGCCGTCGATGCGCTCCCTCGTGTGCCTGGCTGCCGCCCTGCTGCTGGCCGGCTGTTCCAATCAGCCGGCCGCGCCGGCGGCCCGGGCCCCCGCGGCGGCGGCGCCGGTCGATCCCCAGCATCAGGGGATGGTCGGCGCGCACGGCGACCACTCGCCGCACAAGGGCGGCATGGTGCTGATGAACGGCGACATCCACTACGAGGTGGTGTTGTCGCGCGACGGCGCCCACCGCATCTGGTTCACCGACCCGGTGCGCGCGGAGCTGCCGGCGTCGGTGGCGACCAACGTGCGGATGGTCATCACGCGGCCCGGCGAGCCCGACGAGGTGCTGCCGCTCGCCATCGACGACAGCGGCGAGTCGTGGATCGCGAAGGGCCGGCCGGTGCCCGGCAACGACGCCTACGTGAAGATCACCTACGCGATGCAGGGCGAACCGCACGAAGTCGAGGTCCCCTTCGTCATCCAGGCGCCGCCCACGCAGCCCTGACGGGGGCGGCCGCGCCGCCTACTCCCAGCGGAAGACGCGTGCCGACACCGCCGCGCTCACCACGAACACCAGCGCCAGCACCCCGACGTCGCCAGCGTGGCTCGCCCAGCTCTCGCCGTGCCAGATGCCGCGCAGCAGGTTCACGGCGTAGGTGAACGGCAGTCCGCGCGCGACCAACTGCAGTCCCGGCGGCAGCGCCTCGACCGGCACGAACAGCCCCGACAGCCCCAGCATCGGATAGAGCACCAGGGCGCCGAGCGGCTGCGCGAAGCGCGCCGTGGGCACGATGCTCGCAATGACGAAACCCATCGAGAGCACACACGCCGCGCTGAAGATGACGGCCACGCCGAACGACAGCCACGGCGCCTCCACGCCGTCGGGCACCAGCCGCCGCCCCGCCAGCGCCATGATGGCCAGCGTGATCGTCGAGAACAGCAGCTTCACGAGCACGTGAGCGGTGAGGATGGTGTGCGGGCGTAGCGGCGTCGCGCGCAGGCGCTTGAGGATGCCGCCTTCGCGGTAGATCGCCATGATGGCGACCAGCGACAGGATCGCGCCCACCGAGACCAGCATCGCGACGACCACTGGCAGGTCAGCGGCCAATCCAGGCGGGGCGCCCGGCGGCCGCGTGCGCCCCCCGAGCAGGCGATTCACGGCGAGGAAGACGAGCACCGGCGCGCCCACCGTGCCGAAGACGCCGAGCGGCTCGCGCACGAAGATCTTCACCTCGAGCCAGGTGAGTCGCCAGAGTCCTCGCAGCATCACTCGCCTCAGTCGCGCATGGCGCGGCCCGTCGTTTCGAGAAACACGTCTTCGAGCGTCGGCAGTTCGGTGCGGAAGTCGTGCACGTGGATCTGGCGCGACGCCAGGCACCGGATCACCTCGGTGACCAGATCGGCGGCGCGACCGCGAATCGTGAAGGTGGCGCCATCCTGCGTGACCGACGTCACGCCCGGGATGGCGGCGAAGGCCGCCGGCGCTGCCGGATCGTCGGTGACGGCCACGACCGTGGCTGCCGGGCAATGACGCCGTACCAGGTCGGCCGGCGTGCCGAGATCGACGAGCCGCCCGCGGTCGATGATCGCGACCCGGTCGCACAGCCGCTCGGCTTCCTCCATCAGGTGGGTCGTGAGGAAGACCGTCTTGCCGCGGGCGCGGATGCCACGCACGAGATCCCAGATGGCGCGCCGGGCCTGCGGGTCGAGGCCGGTGGTGAGTTCGTCGAGGAACACCACTTCGGGATCGTTGATGAGGGCCAGCGCGATCAGCAGGCGCTGCTTCTGGCCGCCCGAGAGCGTCATGAACCACGCATGCTGCTTCTCGCGCAGCCCGAGCTGGTCGAGCAGGCGGTCGCCGTCCACCGGCGCTCTGGTAGAGCGCCGCCCACAGTCCCACGGCTTCGCGCACCGTGATGCGCTTCTGGAGCTGCGCCTCCTGGAGCTGCACGCCGATGCGTTCCTGCAGCGCCCGCACGTCGCGCACCGGATCGAGGCCGAGCACGGCAATCGAGCCGCTGTCGGGCGCGCGCAGGCCCTCCACACATTCCATGGTGGTGGTCTTGCCGGCGCCGTTGGGCCCGATGAGGCCGAAGATCTCGCCGCGGGCGACCTCGAAGCTCACCCCGTCCACGGCCAGCGTGCGGCCGTACGACTTGCGCAGGGCCTGCACGCGGATGACCGGCTCGGACGTCACGAGCGGTTGGACGGAGCCCGACACCTGCCCGTTCGACGCCGCCGTCACAGGAACCGGTGCATGACGTGGATGGCGACCTCGCCATGCCGCGGGTGACGGAAGGCGCCGGGCACGGTGCCGACGATGGCGAACCCGCAGCGCTCCCAGAGCCGCACGGCGCCGAGGTTGGTGCTGACGACCGCGTTGAACTGCATGGCGCGGAAGCCGAGCGAGCGGGCGAGGTCGAGCGAATGACGGCAGAGCGCCTCGCCCACCCCACCGCCGCGCGCGTCGGGCGCCACCATGTAGCCGCAGTTGGCCACGTGGCTGCCGAGGCCGGGCTGGTTGGCCTTCAGCAGATACGTGCCGGCGAGCCGGCCGTCGCGGTGGGCCACGACCGTGTGCCCGCCCGGCGGATGCCAGAGCGCCAGGGCGTCCTCGCGCGACGTCTCGGGCGCCCAGGTGTAAGTGTCGCCCGCGGCCAGCACGGCGTGGAGGATCGTCCACAACGCGTCGGCGTCGGTGGGCGCGGCCCGTCGGAACGCCAGCGCCGGGAGCGAGTGACCCTCCTGCACGGGCTCCATGATGCCTCAGTCGGCGGCGCCGGCGCGCCCGCGCCGCCAGCGTTCGCGCGACAGCCGGTAGACGACCGTGTCGAGTCCGTGCATCTCGCACCGTTCGTGAAAGGCCATGCCGAGACGCTCCATCACGCGGATGGAGGCCACGTTGGGCGGGTCGGTGGCGGCCATCACGACGGGATGCCCGAGCGTCTCGAACACGTAGTCGAGAACGGCGGTCGCCGCCTCAGTTGCCAGCCCCCGGCCCCACCACGGCCTCAGCAGGCCGTACATCAGCTCGGGCTCGCCGGTGGGCCACTCGCGACAGCCGCAGAAGCCGATGCGGGTGCCGTCGGTGCGGTCGTGCACGCCCCAGAGCCCGAAGCGCCGCGCGGCGAACTCGCGGGTGCTGCCCTCGAGCCACTCGCGCGACTTGCTCGATCGGCACGATCTTGTCGTCGCACAGATACCGGCGCATGTCGGCGTCGGTCCACAGCGCGTGGACCGCGTCGAGGTCGGCGTTGGTGAACGGGACCAGCGTCAGGCGGACCGTGGACAGATCGGGCGGCATCGCGTCGGTCATGCGCTCGCCAGTGTAGCCGCGTCAGCGCAGACGCGACGGCGTGCGCCGTGGCGAGCGAACTCAGTCGCGTCGCAGCGCGACGATCGGATCGAGCTTCGAGGCCCGGCGCGCCGGGTAGTAGCCGAACGCGATGCCGATGACGGCCGAAATCGCAAACGCCAGCGCGATTGCCTGCGGCGACACGTAGGTGGGCCACGACATCAGCGCCGTGAGCCCGCGCGCGGCGCCGATGCCGGCGGCGATGCCAACGATGCCGCCAATCAGGCTCAGCACCACCGCCTCGACCAGGAACTGCACCAGCACGTCCTTGCGGCGCGCCCCCATCGCCAGGCGCAGCCCGATCTCCTTGGTGCGCTCGGTCACCGACACCAGCATGATGTTCATGATGCCGATGCCGCCGACGACCAGCGAGATGCCGGCGATGCTGGCCAGCAGCGCCGTCATGGTCGTACCGGCGCGGTTGAGCGTGCCCGACATCTCTTCCATCGTCGCCGAGTCGAGCTTCGGCATGTTGGCGAGCGCGAACGCCGCCACCTCGGTGTAGAGGCCCTTGGTCACCTGCGCGCCGGCGAGCGTCTTCACCACGAAGTCGTCGGCCGGCCCCATGCGGCCGTTGCCGCTGCCGGGCGCCTGCAGGCCGCCGAGCGACCCGGAGGCGCGCGCCACGGCGGCCTTGATGTGCGACGCATGGCGCTCGCGCAGCAGCGCCGTGATCGCATCGCCCACCGAGGTGGCCACGCCGGCTTCGGTCACGCCGACCGTGATCGTCTGCAGCCACGTCGTGCGATCGGTGAGGGCGCCCAGGGTCGTGACCGGCACGAACGCCGCTTCGTCCTGATCGGCGTCCACCGCCCGCATCATGCCCACGACCTCGAAGTCGCGATCGTGGATCTTCACGACCTTCCCGGTCGGATCGACGCCGTCGCCGAAGAGCCGCGCGCTGGCGATACGTCCCAGCACCACCTTGGCCGCGCCGGCCTCGACGTCCTCCGCCGTGAAGCCCTCGCCCTCGAGCCAGGTCCAGCCGTGGATGTCGCCGAGCGATTCTTCGGTGCCGTGGACGAGCGTGAAGAACCGCGCCTCCGGCGAGGCCACGATGAAGGTGCGCGAGCGCAGCCCGGCGGCCACGTGCACGACGTTGTCGAGGCGGCGCATCTCGGCCGCATCGGCGCGGGTGAGCGTCGTGGCCGAGCCCAGGCCCGGAGGCGATGTTCATGCTCTCGCCGCCCTTGGTGAAGTTGCCGGCGCTCACCTGCACGATGCTGGTGCCGGCGGTCTTCAGCGTGCGCTCGACCGAGGCGCGGGCGCCGTTGCCGAGCGCCACCATGGCGATGACGGCGGCCACGCCGATGACGACGCCGAGCGTGGTGAGGCCCGAGCGGAGGCGGTTGCGGCCGAGCGCCTTCCAGGCGATCTGTCCGCTGACGGCGAGAAGTCGCAGCACGTAGGGTTCCGTCTATTCGTGACGCAGGGCGTCGATGGGATCGAGTTCAGCGGCGCGGCGCGCCGGATACCAGCCGAAGAGCACGCCCACAGCGGCCGAGACGCCGAAGGCGATGAGCACCGAGGCGGGCGACACCACCGTCGCCCAGCGCAGCGTGGTCGAGATGAAATACGACGCCGCCAGCCCCAGCACGACGCCTACGGCGCCGCCGGCGAGGCTGATGGCCACCGCCTCGGTGAGGAACTGGCGCGTGACGTCTTTGCCGCGCGCGCCCACCGCCATCCGGAGGCCGATCTCCTTGGTGCGTTCGGTCACCGACAGCAGCGTGATGTTCATGATGCCGATGCCGCCCACCAGCAGCGACACCGCCGCCACCGCGGCCAGCAGCCAGCGCATGGTGCCGCTGGCGCGTTCGAGCGTGCCGGCGAGCTGCTCGAGCGTCACCCGCTCCAGTTCCTTGACGTTGCCGGCGATGGCGGCGGCGACGTTCGGCGGCAGGCCGCCGGTCGTGATGGCGCGCGTCGCCTGCGTCGAGATGGTGAAGTCGTCGGGCTTCTCGTTGGTGATGCCGTGGCGCTGGCGCAGCAGCTCGGTGATGCGCTTGCTCACCGCCGACACATCGCCGGTGGAGGCCGCCGTGACGGTGATGTCGTTCAGCTTGGTCAGGTTCAGCAGCTGGTGGGTGGTCGTGTACGGCATGTAGACGGCGTCGAACTCGTCGTCGCCGGCCGCCGGCCGCACCACCCAGCTGGCGCTGGTCACCACGCCGACGATCCGGAAGTTCTGGTTCCACAGCGTGAGGTCTTTGCCGACCGGGTCGACTTTTTCGCCGAAGACCTTCTCGGCCACCACCGAGCCGAGCACCAGCACCATCGCCTTGTCGTCTTGTTCCTCTTCGGTGAAGAAGCGCCCGCTGCGCAGGGTCCACGTGCGCTTGATGTCGAGCAGGTGCAGGTCGGTGCCGTGCATGCGGGTGAACCAGCGCTTCTCCCCGAAATGCACACGGGCGTTGCCGTGCACGCCGCCGGCCACATATTGCACGCCGGGCAGCGCACGGATGGCTTCGGCGTCGGCGAACGACAGCGTCGTCGAGGCGCCAAGCCCGGCTTCGAGATCGCCGAGACGCTGCCAGGCCAGCGGGTGATCGTGCTTCTCCATCGGATCGTCTTCCGGATGGAAGTCGATCGGCAGCACGTCGGCCGCGCCGGCAAACGGATCGCCGGCGTCGGGCAGCACCGGCATCAGCTCTTCGACCGGCAGCCGCATGGTGTCTTCGCCGTCGCCCTGGTGGGCCACGGCGCCGCCCGAGTCTTCCGTCTTCGGCTTCCAGTTGCCGGCTTTGATCGTGAGCTGGTTCAGGCCGGCCGCCCGCACCTGCTGCTCGATCGAGCGCTGCGCGCCGGCGCCGACGGCCATCATCGCCAGCACCGTCGCCACGCCCACCGTGATGCCGAGCATCGTCAGGCCGGTCTGGAGGCGGTTGCGCGTCAGGGCCTTGAACCCGATGTCGATCGACGGGTGCAGGTTGCGGAGACGCTGAATCGGTGACGCCACGGTGGGAACTCCTGAAGCGGGCGAAGCCGGTTACGCGCTGACGGGCGCGTGGGCGCCCATGGTGGGCTGATGCTGCTGGTCGCTCACCACGACGCCGTCCTTGAAGTCGATGGTGCGGGTGCCCCAGGCCGCGATGTCGCGCTCGTGGGTGATGACGACGATGGTGATGCCGCGCTCGGCGCGCAGCTTCGCGAACACCTCCATCACCTCGTGACTGGTCGCGGTGTCGAGGTTGCCGGTCGGCTCATCCGCCAGCAGCAGCGACGGCTCGTTCACGAGCGCGCGCGCGATCGCGACGCGCTGCTGCTGGCCGCCGGAGAGCTGGTTGGGATGGTGCTCTTCGCGGTCGGTGAGACCCACCGCGGCCAGCGCCCGGCGCGCCCGCTCGCGCCGTTCGGCCGCCTTCACCGCGCCCTGCCGCGTATAGAGCAGCGGCAGCTCGACGTTCTCGAGCGCCGAGGTCCGCGACAGCAGGTTGAAGCCCTGGAAGACGAACCCGATGGTCTCGTTGCGCACGCGCGCCAGCTCGTCGTGCGGCAGCGTCGAGACGTCCCGGCCGCCCAGCAGGTACTGTCCCCGCGTCGGCCGGTCGAGACATCCCAGGATGTGCATGAACGTCGACTTGCCCGAGCCCGATGGTCCGACCACCGTGACGAACTCACCGCCGGCGATGTCGAGCGTCACGCCCCGCAGGGCCCGCACCACGTGATCGCCCACGTGGTACTCCTTTTCGAGACTGCGAACCCCGATCATCTAATCCCCTTAGCCGCTAGCCGCTAGCCGCTAGTTCGTGGACTTGGCCGGCGCCGCCGGGACCTTGCCGGCGAAGGCGTACATCGTGGTGGCCACGGCCTTCTCGGCGCCCGCCATGCCGTAGACCTTCCCGGCGCCTTCAATCACGTAGTACTCGTTGGCCGCGTGCGCGCGGCCGCCGAGGCCGGCGCCGCCCATCACGATCGGCACGCCCTTGAAGGGGGAGATCTTCTCGCCCACTTCGCCGTTGCCGAACATGTAGGCGGGCCAGTAGCCGCCCGCCGCCGCGCCGCCGCCGCCGATGCCCCAGTCGGCCCGCACCGGCGCGTGCGGGATGCCCATGATCTGGTAGGTGCGCTGCATCGCCCGGCCGATCTCGTTGTCGGAATTCATGAGCGCCCACGGCACGTCGCCGATGACCTTCACGTCGACGTCGGGATAGCCGTTCTTGACGAGCTGCTTCTTGAGCTTGGCGACGATGTCCGGACCGGTCTGGCCGGGCACGTAGCGGAAGTTGTGCTTCGAGGTGATCTTGTTGGGCAGGATGGCGCCGGCGCCGCCCGCATACATGTTGCCGCCCCAGATGCCGTCGAGGTTGAACGACTGGCCGTAGCGCTGGGTCTTGATGACCTGATAGGGATCGTCGTACATGAAGCGCGCGACGCCGAGGTTCTCGGCCGCCACCTTCAGGTCCATGCCCTTGGCGCCGGCGCGCAGGCTCTCTTCCTGCTCGGCGGTCAGCGGCCGGATGCCGTCGTAGAAGCCGTCGATCTTCGGCGTGTTGCCGTCGTCGCTCACGAGCGAGGCCAGCATCTTGATGTGGCGCCAGGCCGGGCTGTCGGTGCCGCGCTTGTTGCTGCCGTGGATGTCCGACACGGTCGGGCCGCGGCCCCACGCCGTGCCCGAGGTGGTCAGCTCGACGTAGACGCAGCCTTCCGAGCCGCCGCCGTAGCCACCGCCGCCGCTGGGCGACTGGCCGCCGAAGGTCATCATCGCGTCGGCGCCTTCGAGCAGCTCCGGGTGATCCTTGACCCACTTGCGCAGGCCGATGTCCATCCGCTCCTCGTCACCCTCGGCGACGATGATCAGGTTCACCGGCAGCTTGCCATGCACGGCCTTGATGGCGCGGAAGGCGTTCAGCTGCGACATCTGCGGGCCCTTGGAGTTGGTGGCGCCGCGGCCGATGAGCACCTTCTTGTAGGGCGCCTGCTCGACCAGTCGCGCTTCGAACGGCGGGTACTGCCACGCATCGGGCTGCGTCACCGGCATCGTGTCGTACATCCAGTAGATGAGCACCGTCTTCTCGGCGCCTTCGTCGCACTTCGCGTAGACCACCGGGTTGCTGGGTGAGCCGTATTCGGTGACGCCCGGATCGTAGACCTGGGTCTGCTGGCAGCCCAGCTCGTCGAAGAAGCCCTTCACCATCTCGGCCGACTCGGGAATGCCTTCCCCCGAGTTCGAGATGCGCGGCTGCTGAATCCACTTCTGCAGGTTCACGACGTGCTGATCGATGTTCTCGTCGATGTGGTCGTAGACCTTGGCGAGCTCGGGCGGCACCTGGCTCATGTCGGGCTTGATCTCTTCATCCCCCGACGGGCGGATGCCGAGCTTCGGCGCAGCCGCGGCCGGCGCCTGCGCAGCACCCTCCGTGGCCGGAGCGGCGGGCTGCTGACACGCAGCCGCGAACAGCGCGACCGCACACGTGAACGACAAAGACACCCGACGCATCACATCCTCCAATCCATCACTTAGCCGCCAGCCGCCAGCCGCTAGTCCCTAGCCGCTAGTTCGTAGACTTCGCGGGCGCCGGCGGGATCTTGCCCGCGTAGGCGTAAACCGCCGCGGCGATCGACTTCTCCGCCCCCGCCATGCCCAGCACCTTGCCGGCGCCTTCGATGACCCAATATTCGTTGGCCGCGTGCGCGCGGCCGCCGTGGCCGCCGCCGCCGCCGACGATCGGCACGCCCTTGAAGGGCGACACCCGCTCACCCACCTCGCCGTTGCCGAACAGATAGGCCGGCCAGTAGCCGCCGGCGCCGGCGCCGCCGCCGATGCCCCAGTCGGCGCGCAGCGCGCCGTGCGGAATCCCCATGATGTCGTAGGCGCGCGCCATGGCGCGGCCGGCGTCGTTGTCGGAGTTCATGAGCGCCCACGGCACGTCGCCGATCAGCTTCACCTCGACGTCCTTGTAGCCGTTCTTGTCGAGCTGCGCGCGCAGCTTCTTCACGATGTCGGGCCCGGTCATGTTGGGCACGTAGCGGAAGTTGTGCTTCGAGGTGATCTTGTTGGGCAGGATGGCGCCGGCGCCGCCCGCATACATGTTGCCGCCCCAGATGCCATCGAGGTTGAACGAGGTGCCGTAGCGCTGCGTCTTCAGCACTTCGTAGGGATCGTCGAACATGAAGCGCGCCACGCCGAGGTTCTCGGCCGCCACCTTCAGGTCCGCGCTCTTCGCGCCGGCCCGCAGGCTGGCTTCCTGTTCCGGGGTGAGCGGCTGGATGCCTTCGAAGAAGCCGTCGATGAGCGGCGTGTTGCCGTCGTCAGCTCACGAGCGAGGCCAGCATCTTGATGTGGCGCCAGGCCGGGCTGTCGGTGCCGCGCTTGTTGCTGCCGTGGATGTCCGACACGGTCGGGCCGCGGCCCCACGCCGTGCCCGAGGTGGTCAGCTCGACGTAGACGCAGCCTTCCGAGCCGCCGCCGAAGCCGCCGCCGCCGCTGGCGCCCTGGCTGCCGAAGCGGATCATGCCGTCGACGCCTTCGAGCAGCTCGGGGTGATCCTTGACCCACTTGCGCAGGCCGATGTCCATCCGCTCTTCGTCGCCTTCGGCCACGAACACCAGATTGACCGGCAGCTTTCCATGCACGGCCTTGATGGCGCGGAAGGCGTTCAGCTGCACCATCTGCGGGCCCTTGGAGTTGGTGGCGCCGCGGCCGATGAGCACCTTCTTGTAGGGCGCCTGCTCGACCAGCCGCGCCTCGAAGGGCGGGTACTGCCACGCGTCGGGCTGCGTCACCGGCATCGTGTCGTACATCCAGTAGATGAGCAGCGTCTTCTCGGCGCCCTCGTCGCACTTGGCGTAGACGATCGGGTTGCCGGGCGAGCCGTATTCGGTGATGCCGACGTCGAAGACCTGCGTCTGCTGGCAGCCCAGCTCGTCGAAGAAGCCCTTCACCATCTCGGCCGACTCGGGAATGCCTTCCCCCGAGTTCGAGATGCTCGGCTGCTGGATCCATTCCTGCAGGTTGACGACGTGCTGATCGATGTTCTCGTCGATGTGCGTGAAGACCTTCGCCAGGTCGGCCGGCACCTGGGTCATGTCGGGCTTGATCTCTTCATCGCCGTAGGGGCGGATGCCCAGCTTCGGCGCGGTGGCGGTGGTGGTCGTGGCCGGCGCGGAGGCCGGCGGCGAGGCCGGTTGCGAGCAGGCCGCGGTGAGGGCGAGAACCGACAGGGACAGGAACGACAGCCGGCGCATCGGCGCTCTCCTCGAGAACGAACCGGCGCCGTGGATCGACGCCGGGGATGCCGCATTGAAACCGTCACAGCGCCGGAAGTCAATTGGGATCGTGCGAAAATGCGTGTCTCGCGATGTCATCGATGCGCCGCGCAAATCTCGACGTTTCCCTGCGCCGGCCTCGCGTGAGCGTCGAATCGACCCGCCTCGCGCGTCGCGACATGCTGCGCGCCTCGGCGGCGGCGCTGGCGGGCGGCGCCGCCGCCGTCGTCTCCGGCTGCGGTTTCGGGTCGCGCGACACCACCGCGCCGGCGGTCGAGCCCGCCTCGCTCGCGGCGCGCTACGTCCGTCTCACCCTGCAGTTGGCCAGACACCAGCCGTCGCTGGTCGAGCAGTGGACCGGGCCGGACGACCTCGCCCGCGGCCCGCGGGTGCCGGTGGCCGATGCTGCAGACGGAGCTGACGGCGCTGCTCGCCGACGCCGAGCGCGCGGCGGCGGATCCGCTGGCGTCGGCGGCGCTGGCGCGCGCGCGGGCCGACGCCCGGGCCACCAACCGCCCGGTGCCCATGGACGCGGTCGCCGACGCCATCCGCGTCACCTACCTCGCCGGACAGATTCGCGCCCTCGACGACGCGGCGAGCCGGCTGCTCGGGGTGTCGCGCCCGTTCGCCGATCAGGCGCGACGCACGTTCGGCACGGCGGCGCCGCCGCGCGACGGCGCCGACCTCGAGGCGCGGCGGGCCGAGCTCTCGGCGCTGGTGCCCGGCGCCGGCTCGCTGGCCGAACGTCACGCCGCGTTCCGGAAATCCGCCGCCGTGCCGCCCGACCGCGTCGAAGCGGTGTTCCGCGCCGCCGTGGACTGGTGCCGCACCGCCGCCGCGGCGCACCTGCCGCTGCCCGCCGGGGAGACATTGACCACACGCGCCGAAGACACCACGGGATGGGCGGCGTTCTCGCGGCCATCCGGCCCGCGCAGCTCCGAGCTGCGGGTGGCGCGCGGCGGCGGCGCCGATGCCGCGCATCTGCTGCAACTGGCCGCGCACGAGGGCACGCCGGGCCATCACGCGCAGCACGTCCTGGCACGCGTCGCGCTCGCCGAGGGACGCGGCTGGAGCGAACGGCACCTGCATCCAGCCTTCGGTCCGCATCGGCTGTGCGCCGAGGGCGCGGCGGAAGCCGGCGCCGCGCTGCTGCTGCCCGAGGAGACGCGCATCCGCATCCTCGCCGAACTGCTGTTGCCGGCCGCGGGACAACCGCCGGCGCTGGCCGCGCAACTCGTGCGCGTCGAGCGGCGGGCTGCCGCGCTCGACCTCGAAGTCGCCTACATCGCCGCCGACTATCTCGACACCTCGCTCAGCAGCGAAGCGGCCACGGCGCGTCTGCGCGACGACGCGCTGGTGCTCGATCCGGCCGGCATGGTCGGGTTCATCGAGAAGCAGCGCACCCACCTGCTCGCCTACCCGCTGGGGCGCCGGCTGGTGACCGCAGCGCTCGGCAGCGGCGACGAACGCCGTGCGGTGGGCGCGCTTTGCCGACATCTCGACGACGCTGACGCTGGCCGCGGGTGTTGGGGAATAATGGCGGGCCGATGAGCACCCGACACCTCGTCCGCCTCGCGCTGCTGGTCACGATCGTCTTCGGCGCGCAGGCGCGCTTCCTGCCGTACCTGCCGGGCGATCCGGCGCTGGCCGGCGTGATTCAGGGGCTGTCGCCCGGCACCGGCTGGGTGGCGCCATTTGTCGGCACGGCCAGCGCGCCGTTCAAGTACGGCCTCATGGCCATCGCGGTGCTGGGCGCCTGGCGCCTGGCCGGCGTGCGCGCCGCGCTCGTGGTCATCGCCGCGCTCGCCCTCGAGCAGATCACTCGGCGAAGCGTCGAAGTCGCTGTTCGGCCGGCCACGGCCGGCCCGCGATCTGGTCGCCGTGATGGGCAACCCGACGGGTCTCTCGTTTCCTTCGACGTTCATGACCCTCTACAGCGTCACCATCGGCGCGCTGGTGGTGCTGGCGTGGCGGCAGCGCCCGAGTGCGCTGCGCACCGGCGTCATCGTGGCCGGTGTGATCGTGCTGGTGGCGGCGGCCTGCGCGCGCATCGTGCCGGGCGCGCACTGGCCCAGCGACACCATCGGCACGGTCGCCATCTGTCTCAGCTGGCTGGCAGTGGCCTTCAGCGCCGCCGGTGTGCCCACGCGATGAGTGGCTCGATGCTCGCCATGCGTCGGGTCGTCGCCGTCGGCGCCCTCGCGGCCGGGGTCGCCGCCTGCACGTCGGAGCCGCCGCCGGCCGCTGACCTGCTGCTCGTGAACGCGCAGGTCTACACGATGACGTGGCCCGATCCCGCCGCCGACGGCACGCCGGCCGCCGGCGCGCCCCACGACGGGCGCGGCTGGCGGCCCGATGCCGCCGCCGTGGCCATCACCGGCGGACGGATCACGCGCGTCGGCACGCGCGACGCCGTCGAGGCGCACCAGGGCCCGCGCACGCAGGTGGTGGATCTCGGTGGCGCGACGCTCGTGCCGGGCCTGGTGGACTCGCATTCGCACATCCTCGAGTTGGGCGCGAAGCTCCAGTCGGTCGATCTCGTGGGCGTCACGACCGAGGCCGAGGCCATCGACCGCGTCGCCGCCTACGCCGCGACGGTGCCGAAGGGCCAGTGGATCACCGGCCGCGGCTGGGACGAAGGCGCCTGGGCGAACCGCTATCCCGACTGGCGGCTCCTCAGCCAGAAGGTCCCCGACCATCCGGTCGTGCTGTATTCGCTGCACGGCTTCGGCGTGTGGGCGAACCGCCGCGCCCTCGATGCGGCGAAGATCACCCGCACCACCGCCACGCCGGTCGGCGGCGAGATCCGCACCGACGCCAGCGGCGAGCCCACCGGCATCTTCCTGAACCGCGCCACCACGATCATGGCGAGCGCGGTGCCGGCGCCCTCGCCGGCGCAGGTCGAGAGCCAGTTGCTGGCCGGGCTCACCGAGATGGCACGCTCCGGCTACACCGCCGTGCACGACGCCGGCGTCGATCGCGCGATGCTCGACGGCTATCTCGCACTTGACGCGAAGATGCAGCTCCCGATCCGCGTCTACGTGATGCTCTCGGCGCGCGATCCGGAGCTGTGCCGCGAGTGGGAGGCCAAGGGCCCGCAGGGCGCGCCGTCCGACATGCTGGTCGTGCGCGCGGTCAAGGCCTACTACGACGGCGCGCTCGGCTCGCGCGGCGCGCGCCTGCTCGACGACTACAGCGACACCCCCGGCCACCGCGGCGTCAGCGGCGCCGGCTACGGCTTCGACAAAGACGTCGTGGCGGCGATGATGCGCGCCGGGTTTCAGGTGGGCGTGCACGCGATCGGCGATGCCGGTAACCGCGAGTCGCTCGACTTTCTCGACGGCGTGCTCAAGGACAACGCGCGTGCCCGTGAGGGACGGCACCGGATCGAACACGCGCAGGTCGTGAGTCCGGCTGACATCCCCCGCTTCGCGTCGATGAACGTCATCGCCTCGATGGAGCCGCCGCACGCGGTCGAAGACAAGGGCTGGGCGGAAGCGCGCGTCGGCGCCGACGCGCATCACCGGCGCCTATGCGTGGCGCACGCTGCGCCAGGCCGGCGCGCGGCTCATCTTCAACTCCGACCTCACCGGCTCCGACCACGACATCTTCTACGGCCTGCACTCGGCCATCACGCGGCAGGACAAGAGCGGGCAGCCCGCCGGCGGCTGGTATCCCGCGCAGCGCATGACGCCGGAAGAGGCGGTGCGCGGCTACAGCACGTGGGCGGCCTACGCCGCGTTCGCGGAGGCCGAGGCAGGCCAGATCGCGGCCGGACGTCTGGCCGATCTCTCGGCGCTGTCGGTCGATCCGATGACGCTCGGCGCGAGCAACCCGGCCGCCCTGCTCGCCGGCCGGGTGCGACTCACCGTGGTCGGCGGCGCCGTCGCCTTCGACGGCCGGTAGCGGCCTCGACGCGCCGGGAGCCTGCCGGCTGGCGGATTGCACGCCGCCGTTCGCGATTTCCAGACAGGGGCCTCCACCCACAGGCCGGGCCCCTCGACTGGAGATGACATGACCGGCACGCTGCTCGCGATTTACGGGGCCTTCACCTACGCGTTGTTCCTCGCCACCTTCCTCTACGCCATCGGCTTCATCGGCAACGTCTGGGTGCCGAAGTCGCTCGACTCCGGGCCGACCGATCCGTGGACGGTCGCGCTGGCCGTCGACCTGGCGCTGCTGGCGCTCTTTGCAGTGCAGCACAGCGTGATGGCGCGGCCGGCGTTCAAGCGCCTCATCACGCGCGTCATCCCGGAGGCCGCCGAACGCAGCACCTACGTGCTCGCGAGCAGCCTGGCGCTCATCCTGCTCTTCTGGCAGTGGCGGCCGCTGGGCGGGGTGGTGTGGGACGTGACGGCACCGGCCGGACGCGCGCTGCTGCTGGCAGGCTTCGCCTTCGGATGGGGGCTGGTGCTGGTGGCGACCTTCGCCATCAATCACTTCGACCTCTTCGGGCTGCGGCAGGCGTGGCACGGCTTTCGCGGACAGGCGCAGACGCCGCTGGCCTTCAAGACGCCGTGGCTCTACCGCATGGTGCGGCATCCGCTCTATGTCGGCTGGCTCTTCGCCTTCTGGTGCACGCCGACGATGACCGTCACGCACCTGCTCTTTGCCGTCATGACGACCGGCTACATCCTCATCGCCATTCAGCTCGAGGAGCGCGACCTGGCGCGGGCGCATCCCGAATACGCCGCCTATCGCCGCACCGTGCCGATGCTGGTGCCGGCGCTGCGCAAGGCGCGGTCGATGTGAGCCGCAGTCCGGCTAGACCATCGGCGGCGATCCGCCGCGCACGAACGGCGTGAGCAGCGTCTCGAGGAGGGCGTGCATCGGCGTGGGCACGCCCACCTCCCGCCCCAGGCGGACGACAGCGCCGCTCAGCCACGGCAGTTCCAGGGGCCGGCCACGCTCGAGGTCCTCGAGCAGTGACGACTTCGCCTGCGGGGGCATGGCGCGGTACATCGTGAACACCTCGTCGCGCACCCGTTCGTCGAGGTCGACGCCCATCGCCCTGCCCACTTCCAGCGTCTCGTCCACCGCGGCCTCGAGCAGCGCCATCAGCCCCGGCGAGGCGCGCAGCACGCCGAGCGGCGAGCGCACGGCGCCGGTCATGCCGCTGAAGACCGACAGACGCGCGAACTTCGACCACAGGTCCTTGCGGATGTCGGGGCTGGCGGTGAAGGCGAAACCGGCTGCCGTGGCGGCGTCCCTGAGCGCCAGCAGCCGCGGTGACATGGCGCCGTCGAGTTCGCCGACGATGAGCGCATCGAGGGCGGTATGCCGGATGGACCCGGGCTCGCTGATGACCGCCGCCACGTACGCCACACCGCCCGCGACGTGCCCGCGGCCGACGCGCCGGGCCACCATGTCGGTGGCTTCGACGCCGTTCTGCAGCGTGACGACCATGGTGTCGGGCCCGACCAGCGGTCCGATGGCCGAGGCCGCCGTATCCACGTCGTACATCTTCACGGTGAGGAAGACCACATCGGCCGTGCCGAGCTCGGCCGGGTCGGCGCTGGCCCGCACGCTGGGCACGTGGACGTCGCCCTTCGGGCTCGTGATGCGCAGACCGTCGCGCCTCAGCGCCTCGAGATGCGCGCCCCGCGCGACGAAGGCCACGTCGGCGCCCGCCGCGGCCAGCCGTCCCCCGAAGTAGCCGCCGACTCCGCCGGCGCCGAACATCACGATTTTCATGTCTGACCTTTCGCTGGCGGGGGAAGCGGCTAGCGGCTGGCGGCTAGCGGCTGGACGACATCCTGAGGGAGTTCACCTGGGCGCCGGCCGTCCGAGACTTGCTACGCGCCCCGCCAGGAACGTCACTTCTTCGCGCGAGCTGCCATCTCTTAGCCGCCAGCCGCTAGCCCCTAGCCGCCAGCCTGATCGCGTCCAGACTCACCACCGCGTGGTCGCCGATGACCGTGGCGTTGTGGCGGCGGCCACGCGGTACTTCGACCCAGTCGCCGGGGCCGAGCGCCGCGGTGTGTCCGCCGATGACGATGCGGAAGTGGCCGCTCACGACGGCGTCGATCTTGTCGACGTCGTGGGCGTGGTCGGGGAAGCGGGTGCCTGGCGGATAGACGTAGCGCGCCACGACGTAGCCGAGCGCTTCGAGCTTCGCGCGCACCGCGGCTTCATCCAGTGGCCCGTCGGCGGCCGCGTTCCACCGCCGCACCTGCACGGCCGTGGCCTACTGCGCGCCGCCGGCGTCGGCCGAGGCCGGCATGCCGGGCATCGAGCCCTTGGCCAGCTCCTGATCGATCATCAGCAGGCCCACGCCGGTGGTGCCGCCGAGCTTGATGCGGCCGAGGATGGCGCGGGCCGCCGCTTCTTCTTCCATCTGCTCGTTGACGAACCATTGCAGCAGCACGATGGCCGGGCGGTCTTTCGCGGTCTCGGCCATCGCGTAGAGGTTGTTGATCGACGCGGTCACGGCCTGTTCGTTCTGCAGCACGTGCGCGCAGAGTGCTTCGACCGTCTTCCACGTCGAGGGCGGCTGCGCCACCGCCGGCAGCACCGCCTTCTGGTCGCGATCGACCAGGTGATCGATGAACTTCTGCGCGTGCGTGAGCTCGTCGGCCGACTGCTGACGCATCCAGGTCGCAAACCCCGGCAGGTCGTTCGACGACAGCCATACGGACATGGCGAGGTATTCGTGCGAGGCCTTGAACTCGAGCTTCAGGTGCTCGTTCATGCCCTTGAGCAGCTTGGCATCCATGCCGCTCAGACTACCACGCGGGCCCTAGCGAGAGGCGCGGCGACGGGCCAGCTCGAAGCTCAGCCCGCCGAGACCGACGAAGAGCGTGGTGCCGATGAGCGCGATCGGCGTGAGCTGCTGGCCGGCGAAGTAGAGCGCCGCGATCATCGAGGCGACCGCGCCGAGCGCGGTGGCGACGACCTGCCAGAACGGCGGCGTGACGGGCGAGGACGATGGCGGCATGGGGCCCGGATGGAATTGTCTCATGGCAGCGTGATGCGATCGCCGAGCATCGCCACGCTGAGCGCGTAGGCGTTGGCGCAGTTGTAGCCGAGGATGGCTTCGTAGTTGGCGTAGACGAGGAACTGGCGATCGCCGGCATCGAGCAGCGACGCCTGGCGTTCCACCGCCGGCAGGTCGCGGCCGTCGCTCGCGCGCACGCCCATCGCCTGCCACTCCGACAGATACCGCCGGCGCGACAGGGCGCGTTCGGCGCGGCAGCCTTCGCCGCGCGAACCGGCCCGCTCGGCCAGCTCGGCCACCGGGCCGGGCACCCGCACCTGGCGCCCCCAGGTCGCGTCGCCGTCCCACCCGTAGGCTTTGAGGTAGTTGGCGATCGACGCGAAGACGTCGGCGTGATTGCCCCAGATGTCGCGCGTGCCATCGCCGTCGAAGTCTTCGGCGTATTTCAGGTAGCTGGACGGCATGAACTGCGGCTGCCCCATCGCGCCCGCCCACGAGCCCTTGAGCCGCGGCAGATCGATGTGGCCCTTCTCGACGATGCGCAGCGCGTCGAAGAGCTCGTTCCTGAACAGCTCGCCGCGGCGGCCATCGTAGGCAAGTGTCGCCAGCGCCTGCACGGTGGGCCGCACGCCGGTGAAGCGGCCGAAGTTCGACTCGAGTCCCCACACGGCCACGAGATAGCGCGGCTGCACACCATACGCCTTGCTCACGCGCGCCAGCACGGCCCGGTGCGTCGTGGCCATACGCTTCGCCTGACGCACCGTGGCCGCGGTGAGCCGCTGACGCACGTAGTCGTCGATGCTCAGCACCGCTTCGGCCTGGCCGCGATCGCGCTCGAGCACGACCGGCAGGGGCTCGAGTCCGTCGAGGGCCCGGGCGACCACGGCTTCGGAGATGCCACGCCTGACCGCCTCGGCCTTGAGGTCGTCGAGAAACGCCGCAAAGCGCGCCGGCTCGTCGGCCGCCGGCTCCGGCACCGGCGCCTGACGCGCGCCGAGCGCGGCGGGCATCACGGCGACGCCGGTGACGGCGGCGAGCAGGGCGACTCGTACGAACCTGAGCGTCGTCATGGAAGTGATGCTTCCATTGTGCACGCGCGCCGCGTCCGGGGCCAGTGTCGTCGTGAAGTCAGCCGCGCTATGCTTGACGGCTCAATCCGGAGACGCCATGCCCTTCCTCGAGATCGAGACCCTGCCCACGCGCGAGCTCTTCCCCGGCTTCACGGCCCGCCTCGTCCACACGCCGCTGGTCACGCAGTCGTTCGTGACCTGCA
Organism: uncultured Acidobacteriota bacterium; assembly: GCA_963779175.1. Classification (GTDB taxonomy): domain Bacteria; phylum Acidobacteriota; class Vicinamibacteria; order Vicinamibacterales; family UBA2999; genus CADEFD01. The sequence goes on along the minus strand of CAVZXA010000007.1, from coordinate 94,817 downwards.
CGGCCGGCGCGGCGTTTCCCGAGCACCAGCATCCGCACGAGCAGACCGTCATCGTGCTCGAGGGCGAACTCGAACTCGTGGTCGCCGGCACGCCCCATCGGTTGACGCCCGGAACGGTCTTCGCGATCCCCGGCAACGTGCCTCACGCTGGCACGGCGCTGGTCGCGACCCGCGTGCTCGATGTCTTCTCGCCCGTGCGCGAAGACTTGAAAGGCTAGCGCGGCTCGGGGCTACGGGGTGGCGATGCCGCCTCCGCGCTGCATGAGGCGCGCCTGCACCAGCAGGAACGACATCGTGGCCACGACGCCGGCGAGCATCACGTAGAGCTCGACGCCCGGACCGCTGGCGCCGGGCCTGGCGACCCACAGCGCCACCACCAGGGGCGCCAGGAACTGGTTGCCGAACAGCACGGCGAATACGGCGCGGTTCGCCCAGCCGGCAGCGAGGAAGCGCCACAGGAAGAGCCCTGGATTCGAGACCACCGCCGCCACGGCATACAGCCCCAGGAACGCCATCTCGAGCGGTGAGATGCCCACCCGCGGATCGGCGTGGATGCTCAGGTACGTGGGGTTGCCGAGCAGGTACCCGAGCAGGCTCAGGCCGCCGGGCACCAGCGCGAGATGGATGAGCAGGTCGTCGAGGATGAAGGCCGAGTCGGGCGTGCGCCGGAGCGAAATGACGAGGTCGTAGGCGCAGAAGATGACGAGGCCGATCGAGGTCATCACCGACGTGAGCACGAGGCCGGGGAAGCTCGCCCAGAGCTCGGCCGGTGTCATCGCCAGCATCACGATCGATGACACGTTACCGCCCAGCACCAGCCCGGTCATCGCCAGACTGAGCGCCATCGGCCAGGTGTCGAGACGGAGCTGCGCCTGGCGCACCGCCACCATCAGGAAGAGCGACAGCGCCGTGAAGGGCGACAGCACCGGCGACGAGGCCGAGTAGAGCACCGGCTGCCCGACCAGCCATGCCGTTGCGACCACGGCGCAACCGGCGCCGAGAAGGAGATTGATCGCGGTCGTGACCCGGAGCCGTGTCGCCTCGAGAGGAACGAAGTCGAAGAAGTCGCCAGGTTTCATCCGCGGCGAGTTACAGCGCGGCCGTTGCGCCGCCGTCCACGATGATGGCCTGCCCGCTGATGTAGCGGCCGGCATCCGAGGCGAGGAAGACCAGCAGGTTGGCGAACTCTTCCGGCGTGCCGAGACGGCCGAGCGGAATCGAGGCCACCGACTCCTTTTTCACCTGCTGCAGGTCGAGGCCGCGCCGCGACGCCGTCGCCTGATCGAGTTCTTCGATGCGCTCGGTCTGGATGCGGCCGGGCGCCACCACGTTCAGCAGGATGTTCGACGGCCCGAGTTCCTTCGCCAGCGTCTTGATGAGGCCGTAAACGCCGGTGCGGAACGCGTTCGAGAGCACCAGGCCCGGAATCGGCTGCTTGATCGACGACGACGCGATGGTGAGGATGCGGCCGCCGCCGGCCTTCTTCATCTCGGGCACCGCGGCGTTCACGAGGCGCACCAGGCTCATCAGGTTCTGGTCGAACGCCTTCTGCCACTGGCCCTCGGTCATCGACAGGAAGTCGCCGGCCGGCGGCCCCCCGGCGTTGTGCACGACGATGTCGAGACCGCCGAGCGCGGTCACGGCGTGGGCGACCAGTCGCGCGGCTTCGTCCGACGAGCTGACGTCGGCGACCAGCGCCTCGACCTGGGCGCCGGTCTCGGCGCGGATCTTCCCGGCCGCGTCGTTGATACGGGCCTCGTCGCGGCTGCAGATGACGAGCGACACGCCCTCGCGGGCCAGGCCCAGCGCGGTGGCGAAGCCGAGGCCGCGGCTGGCGGCGGTGACGAGGGCGCGTTTTCCGGTGAGCTTCAAGTCCATGTGGATCTCCGAATAGCGGCTAGGGGCTGGCGGCTAGCGGCTAAGTGGTCAGGGCTGGCGGCTGCAGGGCGCCTGCGGCTGCAGGCCGAGGCGGGTCATGAGGTCGTCGAGGTCGGCGAGCGTGCCGTCGTCGACCGGCGAAAACGGCGCCCGCACGCGCGGCGTGGCGATGACGCCGCGCCGATGGTAGATGTGCTTGCGCAGCGCCAGATTGATGCGCGGCTGGTTTTCGAAGCGGATGAGCGGGCAGTACTTGTAGAAGATCTCCGTGGCGCCGTCGATGTCGCCACTGGCGAAGGCGCGATGAATCCTCACGAGGATCTCGGGAAACGCGAAGCCGGTCATGGTGCCGATGGCGCCGTGCCGGAGTTCCTCGAGGAACATCATCCCGCCGAGGCCGCCGAAGATCCTGACGGCCGGATTGAGCGCCAGCACCTGGCTGACCTTCATCGGCGACGGCTCGTCTTCGAGCTTCAGATGCTGCAGCTTCGGCGAGGCCTTCGCGAGGCCGGCGATGAGCTCCGGGCTCATCGTGATGCCGCCGACGGCGGGCGGGAAATCCTGGACCACGACCGGGATGTCGAGCGCGTCGGCCACCGCCACGTAGTGCCGGTGCAGCGCGGCGTCGTTCGAGCGCGCCAGCTTCGGCGGCGCCACCATCACGGCCACGGCGCCGAGCTGCTGGGCCCGCCGGCTCCAGCTGATGCAGCCGTCGGTGCCGGCGTGGGTGGTGCCGATGCAGATCGGGAAGTCGGCGCCGGCCGCGGCCATCGTCGTCTCGATGACCGCGTCGCGCTCGGCTTCGGTGAGCTTGTCGGCTTCGCCCAGCACGCCGAGGATGGTCATGCCGTTCACGCCGGCATCGCGGGTGAAGTGCGTGAGGCGCGTCAGGCTGGCATGGTCGATGGCGCCGTCGGCCAGGAACGGCGTGGGCGTGATGTTGAAGACGCCGGTCAGGACATTGGACATGCGGGGCTCGGGGCTCGGGACTGGGAACGACGGACAGCGACACTACGCTACACCATCGCGCCGGCCAGGCCGGCGACGAGCGGCTGCACGGCCACGGTCGGACGGCCCGAGGCGGCCGCAAACGCCGCCCGCGACGCCTCGTCGTGGCCCATGCAGTCGAGCACCACCAGCGTGACCTCGGCCGCGCGCAGACGGGCCGCGGCTGCGGCCAGTTCGTCGGCACGTGACGGGGCGGCGTGGGTGACGACGACGGCGAAGCCATCGGCACGCCACTTCGCGTCGGCGTACGGCACCTGCGCGGCGTTCGGCGTCACGATGCCGATGCGCCCGCCGGCGGCGAGCGCGCGCACGGTGGCCGGCACGAGTCGACCCGGCACGAGCAGCGGCACGGGGCACGGGAACGCTGGAAACGCGCCGGCGCAGGCAAGGACGATGAGGGCCGCACCGGCCTCGGCGAGCGCCACGGCTGCCGCGGCCACGCGTGGCACGAGGGTGTCGCGTGGCACTTCGGCCGTCGTGCCGTCGGCGAGCCGCACGAGCAGCGGATACGGACCCGGCGTGGCCAGGGCCGCCACGTCCAGCGCGGTCAGCCCGTCGAGCGCGCCGGCCAGCCGGACCTCGGCGTGCGGCGCCGCCGCGGCAAAGGTCGCCGCCAGATCGGCTCGCGGCGTCTGGCCGATCGTGACCACGCCGAGCACCGGCCGCGCCGTCACGCCGGCTCCGGCCGCAGGAACTGCCCGTGGCCCGGCCGGCCCGTGACCACGCCGTCGCGGTAGACCACGGCGCCCCGCACGATGGTCGACACGACGCGGCCGTGCAGCTCGACGCCGTCGTAAATCCGCATGTTCGCGCGCGACTTCGTGACGGCGCCGGCCGAATCGTAGCGCCAGGCCGAGGCCAGATCCACGATGGTGAGGTCGGCGTCGGCGCCGGCCTGCAGACGACCCTTGCGCGGCAGGGCAAAGAGCTTCGCGGCGTTTTCCGAACACAGCGCCGCCACGTCTTCGAGGGTGATCCAGCCGTGATGCGCCGCGGTGAGCATGAGCGGCACCATCACCTCGAGCCCGCCAAGGCCCGGCGGGGCGAGGAAGATGTTGTCGTCGCCGGTGGCCTTGTCCTCGGCGAGGAACGGCGAATGGTCGGTGCCGATGACCTCGATGAGGCCCTCGCGCAGGCACTGGCGCAGGCCGCGCACGTCGTTCTCGCCGCGCAGCGGCGGGTTGCACTTCGCGTACGGTCCGAGTCGATCGAGCGCCTCGTCGGTGAAGAACAGGTACGGCGGACAGGTCTCGACCGTGGCGTCCACGCCGCGCCAGCGGGCGTCGCGGGCCAGCCGGGCCGAGCGCGGGCTGGAGCAGTGCACCACCTGCACGCGGGCGCCGAGGTCTTCGGCCAGCGCCAGCACGATGGCAACCGAGAGTTCCTCGACACCGGGCGGACGGCTCTCGGCGTGGGCGCGTCCGCTCACGCGTCCCTCGGCTTCGAGCTGCCGCTGGAAGGCCTGGAACGTGGGCGCGTGCTCGCAGTGGAAGCAGTGGCGCAGGCCCGTGGCCTTCACCGCCCGCATGACCTCACGCAGCCGCACCTCGTCGGTGCACCACAGCCCGAAGAACTCGTCGAGGCGGGCCGCGGGCGGCGGCTGCAGGAAGGTCTTGAAGGCGATGGCTCCCGCCTCGGCCTGCGCGGTCATCGTCGTCGAGGTTCTCGTGACCGGCGCCGCCGTACAGGGCGTAGTCGATGATCGCGGTCGGCTGCAGGAGCTCGGCGCGTCTGGCCAGCGCCTCCCCGGAATTGACGGGCAGCTTCGAAATCGGCATCTCGAAGAGCGTCGTGATGCCGCCAGCGGCGGCCGCGGAGGTGCCCGACAGGAAGTCTTCACGCTGAGGCACGCCGGGATGCCGCGTGTGCACATGCGTGTCGATGATCCCGGGCAGGATGTGACGTCCGCTGGCATCGATGACGGCGGCCGCGTCGGGCGCCTCACCTGGCGGGACGACGGCCGTGATCCGGCCTCCGGTGACGACGATGTCTGCAGAACGCACGCCCGACGACGTGACGAGCGTGCCGCCGGTGACGACGAGGTCATGACCCACGGCGGCATGCTACCGCGCTATACGAGGTGTGGTGCAAGACCGTCGGCCGGCCCCCGGCCTCGAGGTATCCGTCATGTCCAGGTCCATCCGCGGCGTCGCCGCCCTGCTCGATCGCCGCCGAGTTGACCATCGCCCCCCTGGGCGCGGTGGGCAGCCGCAAGGCTGAATATGTGGGCGGCACCATCGCTGCCCTCACCGAGGAGGCCGAAGGCCTGCTCGACACCACCACCGAGGCGCAGCTCGTCTTCACGCCGGAACGCGGGAAGGGCCCCTCGGTGCTGATTCCCTACACGAGCATCACCAGCCTCGAATACGGGCAGAAGGCGGGCCGCCGCGTCGGCGCCGCGATCCTGGTGAACCCGCTCCTGCTGTTCTCGAAGAAGCGGAAGCACTTCTTCACCATCGCCTTCAAGGACAAGGACGGCAAGGAACAGGCCGTGGTGCTCGAGCTGGGCAAGGACATCGTGCGCACGACCCTGACCATCGTCGAGACCCGGTCCGGCAAGGACATCGAGTACCAGGACGACGACGCGCGCAAGGCCGGACGCGGCGGCAACTAGCCGCCGCGCGCCACCGCGCGGTCAGCGCGACGACGCCGCGGCCGGGAACTTCTCCACCCGGTTGACCACCGGCGGCAGCGAGCGCAGGTAGGCGTAGATGGCGCGCAGGTCGTCGTCGGTCATGCCGGCGTAGTAGGTCCACGGCATCTCGGTGTTCTGCAGACGCTCGGCGCCCTCGAGGGTCCGTGCCGGCTGGTCGCGGAAGGCGCGGAACTTGTCGAGGAACTGATCTTCCGTCCAGGTGCCGATGCCGGTGCCGGCGTCGGGCGTGATGTTGGCCGAGTGCACCAGCCCCACGCCGTTGGGCATGAACGGCGTGCCGCCCGAAAAGTCGCGTCCGGGCAGCGGCGCGCCTTGATCGTCCATGGGCGTGTGGCAGTCGCTGCAGACGGCGGCATTCGTGAGGTAGCGGCCGTAGGCCACGCGGTCGGACGCATCGGGGCGCGGCTGGTGGGAGGCCGCCGTGGGCATCGTCCGCACCACGAGGGGCAGCGGGAACGAGAGACTGCGGGCGGGCAGCGTCTGCGCGGGCACGGACGGCAGCGTGCGGAGGTAGACGACGATCGCCTCGACGTCCTCACGCGACATGCGCCCGTAGCGCGGATACGGCATCAGCGGGAAGAGCGGCGTGCCGTCGCGGCTCACGCCGGCCGTGATCGCGCGCAGCAACTCGCCGTCGGTCCACTCCCCCACCCCGCCCGGGGTGATGTTCTTCGCGTGGAGCACGAACGGTTCGGCGCCGAAACCGAAACGCTGCCCGCCTTTGCCTCTGGTGCCGGCGATGACCGGCGCGCTGAACTTCGTCCAGTCGCGATCGGCGTGGCACACCACGCAGCCGACGACGTTCTCGACCAGGTACTGGCCGCGCGCCAACCGCTCAGGCGTGGCCTGGATGCGCACGTCTTCGGGAGGCGGCACGGCCGGATAGCGGGTGAAGAGATAGACGAGACCGGCGCCGACGAGGAGGACGACGAGCGCAACGAGCCAGGTCAGCAGTTTCGAAGAGTGTCTTCATCGGAACAGGTCCTCCGCGACCGCTCGGCGACGATCGCCGGTCAACACCAACGCGCGTCGAATCCGCCTCAGTGACGGGTGGCGCGCGGCGATTGTTCCACGGAACCTCGTTCGCTCTCACGCGCCTCTCATGCGGACCTGCTACAAACGGTGGCGCATGGTCACTCGGATCTTCGGTCTGGCGCTTCTCTGTGCGGCGGTGAGCGTGCCGGCCGCGGCGCAGGCCCCCGGCGCCCCGCTCACCCTTGCCGAGGCCCTGACCCGCGCCCGCACGGATTCTCCGGTGCTGGCCGCCGTCCGCGCCCGCATCGACGGCGCCCGCGAGGCGCGGCTGCGCGCCGGCCGGCCGCTCAATCCGTTCGTCGAGCTGCGCTCCGAGAACTGGGCCTCCGGCGCCCCGGGAGGCCTGCCGCTCGACATCTTCGCCACCGTCACGCAGACCGTGGAACTGGGCGGCAAGCGTGACGCCCGCCGCGCCGTGGCCGACGCAGCCATCGGTTCGGCCGCGGCGGTCGAAGCGCTCGCCTGGCGCGAGATCGCGCGCGCGGTCACCACCGACTACCTCGCCGCCCTGCGCTATCGCGACCAGGCCCGCGCCCTGGCCGCACACGCCGACAGCCTGACCGAAGCCACCCGCGTCATGGGCCGTCGGGTGGATGTCGGCTCGGCGCCGGAGGCGGAACTGCTGAAGTTGCGCACCGAGGAAGCTCGCGCCGTCGTCACCCGCACGCGCGCCGAACTGGCGGCGGCACGGGCACTGGCGACGCTCGGCGCCGCGCTCGGCATGGACCTCGCCGCCGACGTGTTGCAGCGACCCGCGGTGCCGGCCACGCCGGCGGAGACTACGGTGCCGGCGACCCATCCCGAACTTGTCGCCGCCGCCAGCGCCATCGCCACGGCCCGCGCCACGCTGGCCCTCGAACGCGCCCGTGGCGTGCCCGACGTGGCGGTGAACGCCGGCGTGAAGCGCACGTCCGGCTTCAACACCGGCGTCGCCGCCGTCACGGTGCCGATTCCGCTCTTCGATAGAAACGGCGTGGTCCGCGCGCTGGCTGAAGGCCAGCTGCGCGCGGCCGAACAGGAGCGCGCCGCCACCGAACGCCGCCTGCGCGGCACGCTGGCCGCGACCCGCGCGGCCGCCATCACCCTGACCAACCGCGCCGCGCGACGCCGCCCGCCTGCTGGTAGAGCCGGCGCGTGGCGCCCGCGATGCGGCGCGCTCTGCCTTTGCCGCCGGCGCCATCGACGTGCTGCGGCTGCTCGACGCCGAGCGGGTCTACATCGACGCCGCGCTCGTCACGCTGGATCTCGAGATTGACGCCGTGGCCGCCGTCATCGACGCGCGCCTGGCCGCCGGAGAGGAACCCCTGTCATGAGGCCGTCGCCCTTGCATGCGATGGCGGCAATTGCCGCCGCCGCGTCAGTGCTCATCACCCTGGCGTGTGGAGGCGGCAGCCCGGCGCCGGCCGCAGATCCCGCCACGCCCGCTGCCAGCTCCGCCGCGCCGTCCTCGGTGCGGGTGGACGCTGCCGATGCCGCGGCCTCGGGCATCGAGACGGCCAGCGCCCGCCTGGTCGAGCGCGCCGATCCCCTCGACGCCGCCGGCCGGGTCACCTTCGACGAACGTCGCACGGCCCGCATCGGCTCGCTGGTCGAAGGCGTCGTGCACCAGCTCGATGCGCAGCCCGGCGACGCCGTCGCCCGGGGCGCCATCGTGGCGCAGCTCCACAGCCACGTCGTGCACGACGCGTGGGCGGCCTATTTCAAGGCGCTGGCCGAGCGGCGGCGGGCCGACAGCGAGCTGGCTTACGCGCGCACCGCCGAGAGCCGCGCGGCCACGCTGGTCGCCGACAAGGCGCTCTCGACACAGGAACTCGAGCGCGCCCGCGCCGACGTGAACACCGCCACGCAGGCCGTCGCCGCGGTGAGGGCGGAGATCATGCGCACCGAGCAGGAGCTGGCGCATTACGGCATCGTGGCGGCGCCCGACGCCGATCCGCTGAAACACGAGGACGTGCCGGTCGTGACCCCGTTTGCCGGCACGGTCATCGAACGGCTGGCCACCGAGGGTTCGGCCGTGACGCCTGGCACGCCGCTACTCGTGGTCTCGGACCTGTCGCGCGTCTGGATCACCGCCGAGATCGATGAAGCGCTGGTCGGCCGCGTCGTCACCGGCCGCCCGGTCACGGTGAAGGCCGCCGCCTACCCCGGTGAGACGTTCGCCGGCACGCTGGCCGCCATTGGCGATGTCGTGAACCCCGACACGCGCCGCGTCACCCTGCGGATCGAAGCGCCGAATCCCGGCCGCCGGCTGAAGCCCCAGATGCTGGTGGCGGTGTCCATCGCGGCCACCGCGCCGCGGCGCGTCCTGGTCGTGCCGGCGCGGGCCCTGCAGACGATGGACGGCGAGACGGTGGTCTTCGTGCGCACCGGCGCCGACCAGTTCCTGCGCCGCGCCGTCACCACCGGCGCCACCGTGGACGGCGCGGTCGAGATCGTGCGCGGCTTGAACGAGGGCGAGGTCGTGGCCACCTCCGGCGCGTTCCTGCTGAAGTCGGCCCTGTCGGCGCCGGCGCCCGGGGGCAACTGACCGTGACCGGAGTCGAACGGTTCGTCAGCGCCACGCTGGGCCAGCGGGCGTTCGTGCTGCTGGGGCTGGCGGCGCTGGTCGTCACCGGCGTGCTGGCCGTCCGCGACCTGCCGGTCGAGGCCTTCCCCGACCTCACGAACAATCAGGTGGTCGTCATCACCGAGGCGCCGAGCCTGGCGGCGCCGGAGGTGGAACAGCGCGTCTCGTATCCCATCGAGACGGCGCTCATGGGCGTGCCGAACACGCAGGAAGTCCGCTCGGTCTCGAAGTTCGGCCTGTCGATGGTCACGGTCGTCTTCGACGACGCAGTGCCGATCTATCTGGCCCGACAGCTGGTGACCGAACGGATCGCCGACGTGCGGGGCCGGATCCCCGCCGGGCTGCAGCCGGTGCTCGGCCCGGTCGCTACCGCCTTCGGCGAGATCTATCAGTACGTCGTCACCGGCAAGGGCGTCGACGCCATGGCGGCCAAGACCGCCCACGACTGGGACGTGCGCACGCGGCTGCGCTCGGTGCCCGGTGTGAGCGAGGTGAACACGTGGGGCGGCCAGAGCAAGCAGTTCCAGGTGGTGGTCGATCCGCGGCGCCTCGATCAGTACGGGCTGGCGCTCGGTGACGTGCTGCGGTCGGTGGCCGACAACAACCAGTCGTTCAGCGGTGGGTTCATCGAACATCAGGCCGAGCGCTACACGGTGCGCGGCGTCGGCCTGCTCGCCGATGTGCATGACATCGAGCGGGTGGTGCTGGCCTCGCACGGCGGCGTGCCGGTGCTGCTGCGCGATGTCGCCGCGGTGGAGGTGGCGCCCGGGCTCAGGAACGGCGCCGTCACCAGAAACGGCCAGGGCGAGGCGGTCGGCGGCATGGTCATCATGCTCAAGGGCGAGAACGCGCGCGAGCTCTCGGGACGGGTCAAGACCCGCCTGACCGAGATCGCTGCCACGCTGCCGGCGGGCATGACGCTCGAGAAGTTCTACGACCAGACCGACGTCATCGACCGCACGACCGCGACCGTGACCAGAAACCTGCTCGAGGGCAGCGTGCTGGTCGTCATCGTGCTCTTCCTCTTCCTGCGCGACGTCCGCGCCTCGCTCATCGTCGCCGCCGTCATCCCGCTGTCGATGCTCGTGGGCTTCATCGGCATGCGCCTCTTCGGCGTCTCGGCCAACCTGATGTCGCTCGGCGCCATCGACTTCGGCCTGATCGTCGACGGCGCCGTCGTGATGATGGAAAACTTCGTGCGCCGGCGCGTCGGCATCGGCGAGCGGCTCGCCCACGCACCCGCGCACGAGCGCGACGGCATCCGCCTGGGCCTCTTCCGCAGCGCCGCCGTCGAAGTCGCCCGCCCGGTGCTCTTCGGCGTGCTCATCATCATCGCCGTCTACCTGCCGATCTTCACGCTCGAGGGCCTCGAGGGCAAGATGTTCCGGCCGATGGCGATCACCGTCTGCACGGCGCTCTTCGGCTCGCTGCTGCTGTCGCTGACGGCCGTGCCGGTGGTGTCGTCGTACCTGCTGCCGCTCGGCGGCCACCACGTCGACGAGCCGTGGTTCGTGCGCCTGCGCGGGTTCTACCTGACACAGCTGGCGGCGCACATGCGTCATCCGCTGCTGACGGTCGGCGCCGGCGTCGTCGTGGTGGGCGTGGCGCTCGCCTCGGTGCCGTTTCTGGGCACCGAGTTCATGCCGCGGCTCGACGAGGGCTCGCTGCTCATCGAAACCCGCAAGCTGCCGTCGGTCTCGCTCGAGGAGTCGGTGGCCATCTCGACGCGCGTCGAGCAGATCGTCCTCAAGACCTTCCCCGAGGTCTCGCAGATCGTGACCAAGCTGGGGCGGCCGGATCTGGCGACCGAGGCGATGGGCATCTACCAGGGCGACGTCTACGTGCTGCTGCATCCCGAGGACGACTGGGCGAGCGGCCGCACCAAGGCCGAACTCGTCGACGCGATGGCCGAGGCGCTGTCGCACGTGCCGGGCCTCGAGGTGAACTTCACGCAGCCGATGGCGATGCGCCTCGACGAGGTGGTGTCGGGCGTGAAGGCGGATGTGGCGGTGAAGATCTTCGGACCCGATGCCGCGGTGCTCGAGCGGCTCGGGGGCGAAGTGTTGCGGGTGGTCGAGCAGGTGCCGGGCAACGCCGACGCCCAGGTCGAGATCCTGTCGGGCGCGGCGCAGATCGAGATCGGGCTCGACCGTGACGCGCTCGCCCGCTACGGACTGCACGTCAACGACGTGCAGGAGGTGGTGGAGACCGCCATCGGCGGACGCCAGGTGAGCGAGGTGCTCGAAGGCGCGCGGCGCTTTCCGATCGTGGTGCGGCTGCCGGCCGCGATGCGGGAGTCGCCGGAGGCGATTGCGAACCTGGTCGTGGCGGCGCCCGGCGGCGAGCGGGTGCCGCTGGGCCGGCTGGCGTCGGTGCGCCAGGCGGCGACGCCCGGAGGCCGTCAACCACGAAAACGCGGAACGCCGGCTGGTCGTGCAGACCAACGTCCGCGGCCGCGACGTCGGCAGTTTCGTGGCCGAGGCGCAGCGCCGGCTGGCGGCGTCGGTGGCGCTGCCGACCGGCTACTACCTCACCTGGGGCGGCCAGTTCGAGAACCAGCAGCGCGCCACCGCGCGCCTGGCCATCGTGGTGCCGCTGTCGCTGGTCATCATCTTCGTGCTGCTGGTCGTGACCTTCCACAAGGTCCGCTGGGCGCTGCTCATTCTCGTCAACGTGCCGTTTGCGGCCGTCGGCGGCATCGCCGCGCTGTGGCTGCGCGGCATCACGCTCAACCTCTCGGCGTCGGTCGGCTTCATCGCGCTCTTCGGCGTGGCGGTGCTGAACGGCGTGGTCATGATCGCGGCCATCCGGGCCCTGCGCGACGACGAGGGCATGGCCGTGCACGAGGCCACGCTCGAGGGCGCCGCCTCGCGCCTGCGGCCGGTGCTGATGACGGCGCTGGTCGCCGCGATCGGGTTCCTGCCGATGGCGCTGTCGACCGGCGCCGGCTCGGAAGTGCAGCGACCGCTGGCGACGGTGGTCATCGGCGGCATCGTCACCTCGACGCTGCTGACCCTCATCGTGCTGCCGACGCTGTACGGCATGATGGAGACGTGGGTGGAGCGGCGCGCGCGCGCGGCCGCTGCTTCCGCCTGACGGCCAACCATGCGAGTGCTCGTCGTCGAAGACGCGCCGGAGATCAGCCGGTTCATCGTGCGCGGGCTCACCGAGGAACGCTACCTCGTGGACCTCGTGGAGGACGGGCTCTCGGCGGTGGAGATGGCCGAGCGCGGAAGAGTACGACGTGGTGGTGCTCGACCTGATGCTGCCCGGGCTCGACGGCTTCGACGTGTGCCGGCGGATGCGTGCCGGCGGCGTCGATACGCCGGTCATCGTGGTGACCGCCCGCGACGGCGTGGCCGACCGCGTGACGGCGCTGGATGCCGGCGCCGACGACGTGCTGGTCAAGCCGTTCGTCTTCGATGAGCTGCTGGCGCGCCTGCGCGCGCTCGGCCGCCGCGGCCGCACGCGCCACATGACGCACCTGCTCGAATACGGCGGCATCGCCATCGATCCGGTGGCCCACGTGGTGACCATGGCCGGCCGGCCCGTCAGCCTCACCGCCACCGAATACCGGCTGCTCACCTTCCTGGTGCGCCGCGCCGAAGCGGTCGTCACCCGCGACCAGCTGGCGCAGCACGTGTGGGGCGGCGACTACGATCCGCTCTCGAACAACGCCGACGTCTATGTGGGCTACGTGCGGCGCAAGCTGCAGGCCATCGCTCCCGACCCGCGCATCCAGACGGTGCGCGGCCTCGGCTACATGTTGAAGAAGGCCCCGCAGCCATGACCGCGCCGGCCCGCTTCCAGTCGTTCCGCGCGCGTCTCACCCTGCGCTGGACGGTGGCGGTAGGCGTGTTGCTGGGCCTGGCCAACGTCGCCGTCTACGCCGGCGCGTCGCTCTACCTGACGCGCTGGCTCGACGGGCACGTGCGCACGGTCGCGGCGACCGAAGCCGCCTCGTCCACCGATGGCGCCACCGCCGTGCACCTGCACGAATCGCCGTATGCGCAGCTCGAGGACGGCGCCTTCACCGAGAAGCTGGTTCAGATCTTCGACGCCTCCGGCACCCTCGTGCTCCAGTCGACCGGGCTCGGCAACGCACCGCGCCTCATCTCGCACGAGCTCATCCGGCGGGCGCTGGCCGGCGAAGCGCCGATGGCGGATGCCGAGGTCGGCGGGCGCCGCGCGCGGCTGGCCGTGCTGACCGCGTCGCGCGACGGGCTGCCCTTCGCGGTCGCGGTGGGCCTGTTCGCCGACGACGTCGATCGCGGGCTCGCGTTCCTCGCCTGGCTGCTCGGCGGCGTGTGGCTGGCGAGCGTCACCGGCACCGCCGGGCTCGGCTACCTGCTGGCGTCGCGGGCGCTGGCGCCGGTGGCGCGCATCACCGACCGCGCCGCCTGGATCGCGCAGGGACACTTCGACGGCCGCCTCGACGCGCCGCAGGTGCACGACGAAGTGGGGCGCATGACGCTGCTGCTCAACTCGATGCTCGATCGGCTGCAGCGCGCCCTCGATGCGAACCGCCGCTTCGCCGCCGATGCCTCGCACGAGCTGCGCAGTCCGCTCACCGCGATGGCCGGCGAGCTCGACGTCGCGCTGCGGCATCCGCGCAGCGCCGAGAGCTACCAGGAGACGCTGGTGGTCGTGCGGCGGCGGCTGGCGGCGCTGACCGAACTGGTGACCAATCTGATGCTGCTGTCGCGGGTGCAGGAAGGCGCCGACGAGATCGCGCTGCGCGAGGTGCCAATCCAGCCGCTCGTGGACGAGGCGTTCGCGCGCTGCGCCGGCGCGGCCACCGCGCGCGGCATCACCCTCACCCACCGCGACCTCGGCGACGTCAGTGTCTACGCCGATCCCGGTCTGGTCGCGCGCGTCGTCGACAATGTGGTCGCCAACGCCGTGCACTACAACCGCGACGGCGGCGCGGTGGCTGTGTCGGCGCGCCTGACGGTGCCCGCCGCCGATGCCTGGGCGCCGACGCTGGTCACCATCGAGGTCACCGACCAGGGCCCGGGCATTCCCGCCGCCGACCACGAACGGGTCTTCGAGCGCTTCTTCCGGCTCGATGGGTCGCGGCACCGCCATACCGGCGGCAGCGGCCTCGGGCTCGCCATCAGCCGCGAGGTGGTGCTGGCGCTCGGCGGCACGATCGCGGTCAGTGCGAGCAGCGCCGCCGGCACGACGATCGCCATCACCTTGCCCGGCAAAGACGCCGCCACCACCGATGCGGCGCCGTACGTGCGAAGGGCGGAGTCCGAAGACCCCGCCCCCGTCATCCCTTAGCCGCTAGCCGCTAGCCCCTAGCCGCTACGCGTTACTGTTGCGACGTCGTCTTCGGCGCCGCCTTCTTCGACGCCGCGACGATGGCCGCCACGTCTGCCGCGAGCTTCTTCGCGTCGTAGAGGATGCCGTCTTTCATCACGAAGTCGATGCCGCCGACGCGTTCCGGCTTGTTGGTGGCGTCGTTGAGGCGCACCGCGCCGGTGATGTAGAGCGTCTTGAAGTTCTGGAGCGGGTTCTGCTTCGTGATCACGAAATCAGCCTTGAGCCCGGCGCGAACCAGCCCGAACTCGATCGGCGTGCCCTTCGGCTCGTGCAGGGCCTGGGCGCCGTAGTAGGTGGCCGACCGGATCACTTCGAGCGGGTGGAAGCCGGCTTCCTGCAGCATCTCGAGCTCCAGCAGGTAGCCGAAGCCGTAGGTCTGGTAGATGAAGCCCGAGTCCGATCCGGTGGTCACGCGGCCGCCGGCGTTCTTGAAGTCGACGATGAAGTCCATCCACACCTGGTAGAACTTCTTCCACGCCACTTCGTCTTCGGTGGTCCAGTCGAACCAGTAGGCGCCGTGCGCGTAGCGGTTGGGCTGATAGAAGTCCCACAGCGACTGCAGCGTGTACTTGTCGTGCCAGTCGGCGTTGCGCATGCGCATCACGTCGCGGCCGGCCGAGTAGATGGTCATCGTCGGGTCGATGATGAACTTCCTGTCGACCCATTCCTTGATGAGCGCGTTCCACTTCTCGCTGCCGCGCGGGTGGATGCGGTCCCAGTTGCGGGCGACCTGGCCGAAGCGGTGCTGCTCGTCGTTGTAGTTGATCGAGGCGTCGTAGGGCTGGATGCTCGTGTCCTTGAAGAGCGACTCGAACAGCCCGTAGTAGTGCGTCATGGCGCCGAGGCCGAGCCGCGAGGCGTCGAGCGCGGTCATGCGGCCGACGCCCATCTGGTCGAGGTGCGCGGTCGAGCCGAGGTGGTGCTTCTTCGCCTCGTCGAGCAGCGCTTCCATGATCTCGGGGTCGTGGGCGCCGAGCTTCAGGCCATCGACGCCTTTCTTGGCGGCAAAGCGCACCCACTCGCGCGCCGTCTCGGGCGTCTGCGGCCGGGTGCGATCCCAGCCTTCGCCGCTGAAGGGGCGGTGATAGGCGAAGATGCGCGGCGCCACGATCTGGTTCTTGGCGCTCAGTTCGCGTTGCGCCAGGTCCCAGTCCATCGAGCCGCAGGGCACGCCGCGCACGGTCGTGACGCCCGAGGCCAGCCACAGCTTGTAGACGTACTCGGCGTTGGCCGCCTGGCCGCCGCCGCAGTGCACGTGCGCATCGACGAAGCCCGGCATCAGGTACATGCCGGTGCCGTCGAACTCTTTGGTGCCCTTGGCCGGACGGCGGTCGCCGATCGGCACCTTCGGGAAGCCAACGCTGGCCACTTCCTTGATGATGCCGCCCTCCACCACCACGTCCATCGGGCCGCGCGGCGGCGCGCCGGTGCCGTCGATGACGGTGATGCCGCGGATGACCATGCGGTCGAACGGGCCTTCGCCTTCGCCGGTCTTGCGGTTGGGCGTCGGCTGCATCTGCGCCGACAGGGACACGGTGGCGGCGACGACGGCAACGCCGAGGCCGAGGCGGGACGCGAGGGTCTTGCTCAACATTGAGGGTCCTCCGGGACCCGCACATTGTACTCAGCGTGCAGACGGCAATCGTCAGCTGACGTATCCTCGCGGGAGGCGCCCTTGCCCCCGGGTGGCCGGGAGAGGTGCGTTCGATGCGTGTGCGAAATCTGATTGGTTCCCTGCTGAGCGGGGTGATGCTGTTGACCGTCGCGGCTCGCCCGGCGGCCGGGCAGCCGGCCGGTGATGTCGGGGTGACGATGGGCTATCCGGGCGCGATTGGCGTGGTCTGGCACGTCACCGAGCGCTTCGCGCTGCGGCCCGACGTGACCCTGACGCGCAACACCTCGGAGTCGCGCACCACCAGCAGCCTGTTCCAAGGGCAGGACCTCTCGTCCACCACCACCTCCGAGGGCTGGGCCTCGGCCGTGGGACTGAGCGCGCTGGTGACCGTGCGCACCATCGAGCGCCTGCGGCTGTATCTGTCCCCCCGCGTCGCGTATTCGCACTCGACGTCGGAAAACGAGAGCGGTCTCACTGGCGCCCTCTCGGCCTTCACCGCGACCACCAGGGGCGTCATCGCGTCGGGGTCCTTCGGTACGCAGTACAACGTGCACGACCGTTTCGCGCTCTTCGGCGAGCTCGGCCTGCAGTACACGACGCTCACCACCGAGTCCGACTTTCCGGGCTCGAGCAACGAGACCGACAGCACGTCGTTCGGCCTGCGCTCGGCGGTGGGTGTGACGTTCTACTTCTAGAATCCTGCGAGCGGCAGCGCCCGCCGTCAGTCGGTTCTGAGTGCCGTCAGCGGCTCGACACGCATGGCCCGGCGGGCCGGCACGGCATTGGCCACGGCCGCGGCGACGATCATGGCCACGACGGCGGCGCCCCACGCCACCGGATCGTACGGCGCGACGTTGTAGAGCAGGCCGCGCAGCACGAACGCCACGCCTCCCGCGAGTCCGGCGCCCACGACGAGTCCCACGGCGACGAGCGTGAAGCCCTGCCCCATCACCATCGCCAGCACGCCGCCACGGCTCGGCGCCGAGCGCCATGCGCAGGCCGATCTCCTTCGTGCGCCGTGCCACCGAGAAGGCGACCACGCCGTAGAGCCCGATCGCCGCCAGCAGTGTGCCGAGTCCGCCGAAGGCGGTCGCCAGCAGCGCGCCGACCCGTGCGGGCATGAGCGCCGCCGCCATGTGCGTCTCCATCGTGCTGGCGTCCATCACGACCAGACCGGGTTCGAGCGCCAGCAGCTCGCGCCGCATCGCCGCCACCAGCGCCGTCGCGTCACCGCTGGTGCGGGCGACCAGGAAGTTGTAGCGGCTCGGGCGCTGCGCCGCCGCGAAGTAGACAAACGGCGCCGGCCGCTCGAGCACGCCGTGCTGCTTGTGGTCGGCGTTCACGCCGACGACGCGGAAGGTGCGGCCGGTGCTCGCAATCGTCACCGTGTGCCCGAGGGCCGACTCCTCCGGCCAGAAACGCCGCGCCATCGTCTCGTTGACGATCGCGACGCCCGGCGCGCCGTCGATATCGGCGGCGCCGACATCGCGCCCCTCGACCAGGCGGATGCCGAGCGTGCCGAGGTAGCCGGGCGACACGGCGACGTTTTCGATGGTCTCGCCGCGCTGGCCCTCGACGTAGGTGCGGTTGTCGATCTGCATCTCCTG
Source organism: uncultured Acidobacteriota bacterium (assembly GCA_963779175.1). GTDB lineage: Bacteria > Acidobacteriota > Vicinamibacteria > Vicinamibacterales > UBA2999 > CADEFD01. The sequence goes on along the minus strand of CAVZXA010000007.1, from coordinate 77,124 downwards.
CTGGCTGAAGTTGAAGGTGAACGGCAGCGTCGGCGTGACGGTGGCCGCCGAGGTGACCTCCGGCAGCGCGCTCGATGCGCGCCAGCGCGGTGCGCCAGAACTCGACACCGCGCTCCGGCTCGTAGCGCATCATGTCGGTGTCGAAGGCCACCGCCGCGAGGCCCTGCGGATTGAAGCCGACATCGGCCTGCCGCGACGCGCCGAGGCTGCGCAGCAGCAGCCCGGCCACCACCAGCAGCACGGCGGTGAGGGCCACCTGCGCCACCACCAGCCCGTCGCGCAGCGCCCAGCGGCGTCCGCCCACGCGCGCCGCCGGTGCTTCGCCGCGCAGGTCGCCCACGAGGTTCGGCGTGGAGGCCTTGAGCGCCGGCAACAGGCTGGCCAGCAGGCCGGTCACGGCGGCGATCGCGAGCGTGAAGCTGAGCACGCGCGCGTCGAGCCGCAGGTCGAGCGCGACCTCGACCGGCAGCGGCAGTTCGATGGCGAGCAGCGCGCGGATGAGCGCCCACGCGCACGCGATGGCGGTGGCGGCGCCGATGACGCCGAGCACCAGCCCTTCGACCAGCAGCTGCTGCACGAGGCGACCGCGGCTGGCGCCCACCGCCAGGCGCACGCTGATCTCGCGACGCCGTGCCGAGGCGCGCGCCAGCAGCATCCCCGCCACATTCGCGCAGGCGATGAGCAGCACCAGCCCGACAATGGCCATCACGCCGGCCGCGCCCACGGACAGCACGCCGCCGGCCTGCGGCACCAGCAGCCGCACGTCGGCGCTCGGCACGGCCGACAGGCGCGAGTCCTTGTTGGTCTGCGGATACGCGGTGGCGAGCTGCTCGCCGATGAGCGCGACGTTGGCGTGCGCCTGCGCGGGCGTGACGCCGTCCTTCAGCCGCCCCTTGATGAACATCCAGCGCGCGCCGCGCCGCTCGAGCCGGGTGCGTCCGGGGCCGGGGACGTTGTTGGTGATGCCGATCGGTTCGATCTCCTCGGCGTGCACCATCGGCACCCAGAGCTCGGGCGTGAGCAGCGGCACGACGCCGGTGAAGGCGGCCGGCGCGACCCCGGCCACCGTGTAGACGAGACCGCGCAGCGTGATCGTGCGGCCGACGATGCCGGCGTCGGCGCCGTACTCGCGACGCCACATCCGGTCTGAAAGGACGACCACCCGTTCGGCACCGGGCGCATCATCCGCAGGGGTCAGCAGGCGCCCGAGCTGCGGCTGGATCCCGAGCATCGTGAAGTGGTTGCCGGTCACGATCTGGCCCAGCGCCACCCGCGAGCGGTCGCCCAGCGCGAGCGGCGCCATCATCGGGCTGTAAGCCGTCATGTCGGAGAAGACGGTGTTCTGCGCCTTGACGTCGGCGTAGTCGGCATACGACGAGGTCGCGTATTCGTCGCCGTCGCCACCGGTCGAGAACAGATCCACCAGCGTGCCGGGGTCCTGCACCGGTATCGGCCGGAAGAGCAGGGCGTCGACCAGCGAGAACATGGCCGTGTTCACGCCCACGCCCAGGCCGAGCGACAGGACGGCCACGGCGAAGAAGCCGGGGCTGCGGCGCAGGCTACGCCCTGCGTAGACGAGATCCTTGCCGAGCGATTCGAACATGCCGTCCTCCGCGGCCGGCGACGAGCCGGCCTGCCTCACTCATACGAGTGCCGGCGATGGAAGTTCGCAGCCGAGTCGGCTCTCGTCCCGGGACGTGTTACGGTGTGGCGCCGCGGACGCGGCACTCCGGGAGATTCTCCGTGAACCTGCTCCTCGATCTCCACGTCGTCATCAGCCTCGTCGCCATCGTCGCCGGGTTCGTGGTGCTCGCGGGGCTGTGGGCGAACGAGGGACGCGACCTCTGGACGCGCGTCTTCCTCCACACGACCACCCTCACCAGCCTCACCGGTTTCCCGCTGCCGGCCGATCGCGTGCTGCCGTCGCACATCGTGGGGGTGCTGACACTGGTGGCGCTGGTGGTGGCGTATGTGGCCCGCAGCCACCGGCTCGCCGGCGGATGGCGCACGGCCTACGTGGTCGGGGCGCTGACGGCGCTCTACTTCAACGTGTTCGTGCTGGTGGTGCAGGCGTTCCGCCACGTGCCGGCGCTTCGCGTCTACGCGCCGACCGAGTCGGAGCCGCCGTTTGCGGCCACGCAGGCGGTGGTGCTCGTGGCGTTCCTGGTCGCCGGCCGCCGGGCCCTGACGCGCTTCCATCCGCGGGCCTGAGCCGCGCGCTGAGCCCGCCGCGCTCAGAGCTTGCGGAAGTTCCGCGCGCTGCGGTGCACGGCCGCGTTCGCCACGGCCGCCGGCAGATGCTTCACGCCGAACGCGATGGCGCGGTTGACGCGGCCCGTCACCGCCACCGGCGTGCCGGCCATCACCGCCGCGTAGCCTTCGCGGGCCACGTCGCGCGCATCGCTCCACATCCAGCGCGGCATGGCGTTCACCTGGGCGCGCGTGCCGGTCACGTCGTGGAACTCCGAATACGTGAAGCCCGGACACACCGCCGTCACGTGCACGCCGTCGGCGGCACATTCGCCGGCCAGTGCCTCGGAGAACTTCACCAGGAACGCCTTCGAAGCCGCGTACAGCGTGTGGCCCGGCGCCGCCGGCACCAGCGCGGCCAGCGACGCGATGTTGAGCACGCGGCCCCAGCGGCGCGCGATCATCCCGGGCAGCACCCGGTGCGTGAGTTCGGCCACCGCCGTCACCAGCACCTGCACGAAGTCGCGCTGCGCCGCCCAGTCGGTCGCGGCGTAGCGTCCGGGCACGCCGTACCCGGCGTTGTTGACCAGCACGTCCACGTGCAGCCCGAGGGCCTCGACGGCGGCCACGAGCGCTGCTGGCGCCGCCGGGTCGGCCAGATCGGCCACCACGACGGCCACCGGCACGCCGTGGCGGCGCACGCAGCTCGGCCGCCACCGCCTCGAGGCGATCGGCGCGCCGGGCCGTCAGCACGAGCCCGTAGCCGTGTTCGGCCAGCACGTCCGCGAACGCCTTGCCGATGCCGGCCGAGGCGCCCGTCACCAGGGCCGTCCGGCCCGATCCCTCTCGCGTCACGCCGATCAGTATAGGGGCCGCGCCGCGCCGAGCCCGGCCGGCCGTGCGCGGTATCATGGGGCGTCCCCCGGGAGGTCTCCATGTTCGCGAAAGTTGCCGCGCTTGCCGTCGCCGCCACGCTCTGCACCGGATGCATCCGCAGTGCGACGCTCATCAAGGTCAAGGCCGATGGCAGCGGCACGGTCGAACAGACCATGCTGGTGAACCTCGGTCTCATGAAAGGGATGTTCAACGGCATGGGCGGCGCGCCCGCGCAGACGCCCGGCGCCATCAACGAGTCCGACCTGAAGCGCAGCGCCCAGCGCATGGGCGAGGGCGTCACGTTCGTGTCGGCGACTCCGATGAAGGCCGAGGACGGCTTCGAGGGCTCGAAGGCGATCTTCGCCTTCACCGACATCACCAAGCTGCGCGTCGATCAGGATCCGAACCTGTCGGGCTCGACCACCGGCGGCATCTCGACGCCGCCCAAGAGCGACAACCCGGTGACGTTCGGCTTCGTCAAGGGCGCCACCGGCGACTCCACGCTGACCGTGACGCTCAACGACAAGCCGAAGGGCGACGCCACCAAGACCGACGCGCCCACGGGCGGTCCCGACATGGACAACCCGCAGATGCTCGACATGATGCGGAGCATGTTCAAGGGCTTCAAGATCGGCATCGACGTCGAAGTCGCCGGCAAGATCCTGAAGACCAACGCCGACCACGTCGCCGGATCGCGCGTCACCATCCTCGAAATGGACCTCTCGGAGCTGCTGAAGGACGAAGCGAAGCTGAAGGAGGTGCAGAAGATGCTCGGGCCGAGCGCGTCGGTCAGTGAGCTCAAGCCCTACCTGAAAGACGTGAAGGGCCTGAAGGTGAACGACCCGGTCGTCACCATCGCCTTCCGCTGAGTCGCTACGGCAGCCGCGGCGGCTCAGGGGGCCGCGGCGGCACCTGCTCGGCGGCCTCGCGCCTGGTGTTGAACGCGCTCACGACCAGCGCCAGACCGACCATCACGAACGCGCCGCCGACGCCGAAGCCGGTGCCGGGTTCGCCGGCCGTGAACGAGATGAGCAGGAAGAGCGCCAGCCCGAGGCCGCACATCAGGATGCCGAGCGTCATCCGCGAGCCGTGGGCCCGCTGCAGGGTCGCATCGCCGAGCACCGGATCGGGCGGGGTCAGCCCCCGCTCGATCATCGCCATGCGCTCGCGGTGACGGTATTCGGCCTGCTTGAACCCGCGTTGCACCGTCAGCCACAGCAGCGCGAAGCCGCCGATGATGACCAGCGCCGGCAGCATCAGCATCAGCGAGAAGAACTCGTACTCACCCACCGGGATTTCCTCCGTCCACCTGCTTAGACTGCAGGTCGCGGCCTGATTGTTTCAGGCCATCGCGGTGAAACAATCCGGCCCCGGCTCCGAGTCTAATGGCGGTGAGCGCATGCCAGAGGCGGACGAACGGGATCTGGTCGCGCGCTGCCGCCGGGGAGAAGAGGCGGCGTTCCGGGGACTGGTCGACAGGTACTCACCCATGGTGTTCGCGCTCGCCTCACGGCTCGTGCGCCCCCCGCTGCGCGCGGAGGACGTGGCACAGGAAGCCTTCCTGCGCGTGCACCGCGGGCTGCCCCACTTCCGCGGCGAGTCGTCGCTGGCCACCTGGATCTACCGCATCGTCTCGAATGTCGCCTACGAGCTGCGGGGCCGCGAGCGCTTCCAGGATCAGTCACTCGATGACGACACGGCGGGGCCGGCGCGGGGTGCCCGCGACCGCGCCTTTTCCGATTTGGAACTGCGGGATCGCCTCGACAAGGCCCTGGCCCGCCTGCCCGAGCACTACCGGGTGCTCGTGCATGGCCACTACGTGAAGGGCGTGAAGTACGAAGACCTGGCCGCGACGCTGGGGCTGCCCGTCGGCACGGTGAAGACGCATCTCTTCCGGGCCAAGCGGCTGCTGCGGCAGGCGCTCGAAGGCGATCTGGCATGACGGACTTCTGCGCCCGCGTCGAGGCGGTCGTCGACGAAATGGCCGCCGGCCTCGAGGTGCCTACGGAGCTGTCGGGCCATGTGACCACCTGTGCCCGATGTCAGGCTCGGCTGGCACTGGCCCGGCGCATCGAACGGGCCCTGGCCGACTGGCCGGTGGCCGCGCCGCCCGCGCACTTTGCCGCCGAGGTGGCGCGCCTGGCCCGGCAGGACGTCTGGCGGCAGGAGCTGGTGGTCGACTGGGGCTTCAACGTCGCGCTGGCGGCCAGCCTGGCGTTCATCGTGGCCGGGGCGGCCGGCTTCGTGTGGCTGCTGGGCGCGCTGGCCGATCCGGTCGAGGCATCGCGCCTGGCGACGGCGCCGCTGACGGCGCTGGCCGGGCAGGTTCGCGGCCAGGGGCTGGTGGTGGGCACCGCCTCGGCCCTGCTCGCGACGACCGCCGCCGCATGGTGGTGGGCCGAGGAACGCCGCCGCTGGTAACATCTGCGCCGTGGCGCCGGCGCCTGAGGCGAAGCCGTTTCTGAAATGGGTGGGGGGCAAGCGCCAGCTCCTGCCGGTCTTGCGCACGTACTATCCGGCCGCGGTCAGCGGCTATCACGAGCCGTTCCTCGGCTCGGGCGCTGTCTTCTTCGACCTCTGGACGGCCGGCCGGCTGGCCGGGTGCCCGGTGTGGCTGAGCGATGAGAACCCCGACCTGGTCGGCTGCTACTTCCGGGTTCGCGACGCCGCCGACGCCCTGATCGCGGAACTCGAGCGGCTGGCCGAGGGCCACGCCCGCGGCGGACGCGACTTCTACTACGAGGTGCGTGACCAGCACTTCAATCCGGGCCGCGCCGCCTGGGCGGCCGGCAGTGGCACGCCTGACGCCTATCCGGTCGAGTTGGCCGCCGCCCTCCTCTACCTGAACAAGACCGGCTACAACGGCCTCTTCCGCCTCAACCAGAAGGGCGGCTACAACGTGCCGGCCGGACGCTACGTCCGCCCGCGGATCGTGCATCCCGAGCGGATCCGCGCCGCCGCGGCGGCGCTGGGCGCCCCGGGCGTCTCGATTGCCTGCCGGTCGTTCGACCAGGTGGCCGGGCAGGCCCGGCCGGACGATTTCGTCTACTTCGACCCGCCCTACGCGCCGCTCGGCCCGACCTCGAACTTCCGCCAGTACACCGCCCGCGGGTTCTCGGACCAGGACCAGGCCCGCCTCCAGGCCCTGGCCGTCGGGCTGGCCGGCCGCGGCGTGCATGTCCTGCTCAGCAACTCGAGCGCCGACTCGATCGTCCGGCTCTACGGGGAGCGCACGGCCCGATCCGCCGGGTTGACCATCCGCCGGGTGCCCGCCCGCCGCGCCGTCAACACCCGGGCCGACCGTCGAGGCCCGGTGGACGAGCTGCTCGTGAGCAACCTGCCCCCGGTCGCCTGAGGCCCGTCCAGCTCGACCCTTTGGCGCCTCGTGCAGCGCCTTGCACGGTATTCGACGGAGGGGAGCTGTCGCCCTCTGTCGAACGTATCGCGGGCGGCCGACAAACATCAGAAGGAACAGACACGCCCACGGTCTATCTTGAGGTCCGACCGGCGCCGGACACCAAGATATGGTGGGCGCGCCCCGGTCCGGAACCGCCGGGGAACCGTGCTACTCTGACAAGAGCTACTGGCCTTGCGAAAGTGGCGGAACTGGCAGACGCGCCGGACTTAGGATCCGGTAGCCGCAAGGCTATGGGGGTTCGACTCCCCCCTTTCGCACCAGCCTTCGCTCACGCGAGCTTAAGACAGGCCGTGAGCTACGGCTAGGCGAGCCAAGCGAAGGCTGTCTCGCCGAAGCGCCAAAGGCGCGAAGGCGGACCATCCCCTCCACCCACCCATCAAAAACTAGATGAAGACAGAACTGGTAGACGTCAACGAGACCCGACGCCAACTCACGGTGGAGATCCCCGTGGGCGATGTCGAGTCGGCGATCGAACGCGTGACGCGCGAGTACACCAAGTCGGCCCGTCTGCCCGGGTTCCGCCCCGGCCGCGTGCCGCCCGGCGTGGTCCGCCAGCGCTTCCGCGCGCAGATCCTCCACGACGTCGCGCACGACCTCATCCCGCGCACCATCGACGACGTGCTGTCGACCCAGGGCGTCGAGCCGGTGGATACCCCCGACGTCAAAGACGTGGTGGTCGAGGAAGGCAAGCCGCTCTCCTTTACGGCGAGCTTCGACGTGGTGCCGCCGTTTGACCCCGGCGACTTCGGCGACATCCAGCTCCGGCGCCAGGCGGTGTCGGTGGACGACGACGCCGTGCAGCAGACGCTCGAACGCCTCCGCGACCGCGCCGCGCGCTTCGAGCCGGTCGAAGGCGGCGTGGCCGAGGGCCACACGCTCGTCATCGACCTCGAGCGCCGCGCCACCGGTGCCGACGGCGTGACCGCCGCGCCCGACGCGCACGAAAAGGTCTCGATCGAGATGGGCGCGCCGGCCAATCCGCCCGGGTTCGATGCCGAAGTGACCGGCATGACCGTGGGCGAGTCGCGCAGCTTCACCCTCAGCTACCCGGCCGACTACGCTGTGGCCGAACTGGCCGGCACCTCGGTGGGCTACACGGTGACCCTCAAGGAGCTGCGCCGCCGCGTGGTGCCCGCGCTCGACGACGAGTTCGCCAAGGACCTGGGCGAGGAGCTCGAATCGCTCGAGGCCCTGCGCGCGCGGGTGCGCACCGACCTCGAGGCCGAAGCGAGGGAAGCATCCGAGCGTCAGCTCCGGGCCGACCTGCTGAAGCAGCTCGGCAAGCGCCTGCCCTTCCCGGTGCCCGGCGCCCTGGTCGATCGTGAAATCGACCGCCGCGTCGAAGACTTCGCGCGCCGTCTCATGTCGCAGCAGATCGACCCGCGTCGTGCCAACATCGACTGGGCCGCCTTCCGCCAGGGCCAGCGCGAGCCGGCGCAGGAATCGGTGGCCTCGGCGCTGGTGCTCGACCAGGTGGCGCGCACCGACAACATCACGGTGACCGAGGCCGACCTCGAGCGCGAGCTCGAGCGCTACGCCGAGCGCACCGGCCTGACACCGGCCGCCGTCAAGGCCCGGCTGGAGCAGGAAGACGGCCTGGGCCGCATGCAGGTGGGCCTGCGCCGGGAGACGACGGTGAACGCGGTGCTGGGCCGCGTTCAGGTGGTGGAGTGAAGGGCGCGCCCGTCGCGCCGATTGTCAGATCCTGAGGACCGAACCGTGACCGACTCGCGCATGCAGCTCGTGCCGATGGTGGTGGAACAGACCAACCGCGGTGAACGCGCTTACGACATCTTCTCGCGGCTGCTGAAGGACAACATCATCTTCATCGGCACGCCGATCGACGACACGGTCGCCAACCTCGTCATCGCGCAGATGCTGTTCCTCGAAGCCGAAGACCCCGACAAGGACATCCTGCTCTACATCAACAGCCCCGGCGGCGTCATCACGGCCGGGCTCGCCATCTACGACACCATGCAGTACATCCGGCCCGACGTGCAGACGCTGTGCATCGGCCAGGCGGCGTCGATCGCCGCGGTGCTGCTGACGGCCGGCGCCAAGGGCAAGCGGGCGTCGCTGCCGAGCTCGCGCATCCTGATCCATCAGCCGTGGATGCAGGGGCTGGGCGGGCAGGCCACCGACATCGCGCTGGCGGCGAAGGAGATTCTGCGCCAGCGTGAGCGCATCAACGAGATCATGGTGCTGCACACGGGGCAGCCGTTGAAGCGCATTCAGGACGACACGGAACGCGATTACATCATGTCGCCTGATGAAGCCAAGGAATACGGAATACTTGACGACGTGATTCGGAAACGGGTGTAACATCGTTCGAGAGGCGTCCACGCGTCGCCTCTCCTGCCGCGAGTATCCCTTATGGTCAAGAAGAACGGCGAGGGTGAAATCCTGCGCTGCTCGTTCTGTAACAAAGATCAGAACGACGTCAGGAAGCTCATCGCCGGCCCCACGGTCTTCATCTGCGACGAGTGTGTCGAGGTCTGCAACGACATCATCGCCGACGACAACCGTGAGAGCCGCAGCGTCCGCTCCACCCTGCCGGCCCCGCCCGAGATCAAGAAGTTCCTCGACGAATATGTGATCGGGCAGGAACGCACCAAGAAGAAGCTCGCCGTAGCGGTTTACAACCACTACAAGCGGCTCGAGATCCAGAAGCAGCCGAAGGGCCGCACGGATGTCGAGCTGACCAAGTCGAACATCCTGCTCATCGGCCCGACCGGCACCGGCAAGACGCTGCTCGCGCAGACCCTCGCCAAGCTGCTGTCGGTGCCCTTCACGATCGTCGACGCCACCACGCTGACCGAAGCGGGCTACGTCGGCGAAGACGTCGAGAACATCATCCTCAAGCTGCTGCAGGCGGCCGGGGGCGACATCGAGAAGTGCCAGCAGGGCATCGTCTACATCGACGAGATCGACAAGATCGGCCGCAAGGACGAGAACCCGTCGATCACCCGCGATGTCTCCGGCGAGGGCGTGCAACAGGCGCTGCTCAAGATCCTCGAAGGCACGGTAGCCAACGTGCCGCCCCAGGGCGGCCGCAAGCACCCGCACCAGGAATTCTTCCAGATCGACACCACCAACATCCTCTTCGTCTGCGGCGGCGCGTTCGTCGGGCTGGAGAAGATCGTCGAACGGCGCCTGGGCCGCAAGACGCTGGGCTTCAAGGCCGACGTCAAGAGCCGCAAGCAGCGCGACACCGGCGCCCTGCTCGAGCAGGTCGAACCGCAGGACCTGATCAAGTTCGGGCTGATTCCCGAGTTCGTCGGCCGGCTGCCGGTGCTCGGCACGCTGCACGAGCTCGACCGTCCGGCCCTGGTGCAGATCCTGACGCAACCGCGTAATGCGATTGCGCGTCAGTACCAGAAGCTCTTCGAATACGAAAACGTCAAGCTCCGCTTCACCGACGACGCCATGGAAGCGATTGCCGACATGGCGCTCGAACGCAAGATCGGCGCCCGCGGTCTGCGCATGATCATCGAAGACCTCATGCTCGAGCTGATGTACACGCTCCCCGGCCAGAAGAAGGGCCGCGAGTACGTCGTCACGCGCGAGATGGTGCTCACGAAGAACACGGGCCTCGAAGTCATCGAGAAGGCTGGTTGATGGACGTCTACGAAACCCTCCCCGTCGTACCGCTGCGCGACGTCGTCGTCTTCCCGCACATGATGATGCCGTTCGTGATCGGACGCCCGTCGTCGATCCGGGCGCTCGAGCATGCGCTCGGGAAAGACAAGCGGATCTTCCTGGCCGCGCAGCACGATGCCGGCACCGACGACCCGCGGCCCGAAGACGTCTTCATGATGGGCTGCGTCGCCAACGTGGTGCAGAGCCTGAAGCTGCCCGACGGCAACATCAAGGTGCTGGTCGAAGGCGTCGAGCGCGCCCGCATCATCGAGTGGAAGGAAGACAAGGGCTTCTTCCGCGTGGTGGCCAAGGTGCTGCCGAAGCAGCGCGAGCAGAGCGGCGACGTCGAAACGACGATGAGCCGGGTGGTGGCGCTGTTCGAGCAGTACGTGAAGCTCTCGAACAACCTCCACTACGACGCGATGATCGCGGCCGTGAAGGTCGACGACCCGGGCAAGCTGGCCGACACGATTGCCGCGCACCTGCTGGTCGGCGTCGACGAGAAGCAGAACCTGCTCGAGATCATCTCGCCGCTCGAACGCCTCAACCGCATCGCCGGCATCCTCGATGCCGAAGTCGACAAGCTCCAGGTAGACCGCCGTATCCAGTCGCGCGTGAAGAAGCAGATGGAGAAGGCGCAGAAAGAGTACTACCTGAACGAGAAGATGAAGGCGATCCAGAAGGAACTGGGCCGCAAGGACGACAAGGGCAACGAGGTCGACGACCTCAAGAAGAAGATCGACCAGGCGCGGATGCCCAAAGACGTGGCCGAAAAGGCCATGCAGGAGCTCAAGCGCCTCGAGGCGATGCCGCCGATGTCGGCCGAGGCCACCGTCTCGCGCAACTACCTCGACTGGCTGATCGCCGTGCCGTGGCACAAGAAGACCAAGGAAAGCCGCGACCTCAAGGTCGCCGAGCAGGTCCTCAACGAAGACCACTACGGCCTCGAGAAGATCAAGGAACGCGTGCTCGAGTTCCTGGCCGTGCGCGCCCTGGTCAAGAAGCCGAAGGCCACCATCCTCACGCTGGCGGGCCCTCCCGGCGTCGGCAAGACCTCGCTCGCCAAGTCGATTGCGCGGGCCATGAACCGCAAGTTCGTGCGCCTGTCGCTGGGCGGCGTGCGCGATGAGGCGGAAATCCGCGGCCACCGCCGCACCTACATCGGCGCCTTCCCCGGCCAGATCATCCAGATGATGAAGAAGGCCGGCACCGTCAACCCGGTCTTCCTGCTCGACGAAGTCGAGAAGATGTCGATGGACTTCCGCGGCGACCCGTCGGCGGCGCTGCTCGAAGTGCTCGACCCGGAACAGAACACCACCTTCCAGGATCACTACCTGGACGTGGAATACGACCTCTCGAACGTGATGTTCGTCTGCACGGCCAACGTGCTCCACACGATCCCGCAGGCGCTGCGCGACCGCATGGAAGTGCTGCACCTGGCCGGCTACACCGAAGTCGAGAAGACCGAAATTGCCCGCCGGTATCTGGTGCCCAAGGCGGTCGAGGGCACGGGCCTGACGGACAAGAACATCTCGTTTGCGACCGACGCGATTCAGGCGATCATCCAGCGCTACACCCGCGAAGCGGGCGTGCGCAGCCTCGAGCGCGAGATCAACTCGGTGTGCCGCAAGGTGGCCCGCAAGGTCGTCACCGAAGGCGCGGCCACCTACGAAGAGATCACCTCCGACAAGATCACGCAGTACCTGGGCGTGCCGCGCTTCCGGCCGAGCCTGGCGGAAGAAGTCAACGAAATCGGCGTCGCGACCGGCCTGGCGTGGACGGAAGTGGGTGGCGAGATTCTCGTCACCGAAGCGACGCTCATGCCCGGCCGCGGCCGCCTCACGCTCACCGGCAAGCTCGGTGACGTGATGCAGGAATCCGCCCAGGCAGCGATGAGCTACATCCGCTCGCGGGCCGAGGAATTCGGCATCCCGAAAGACTTCAACCGCAAGCTCGACGTGCACGTCCACATTCCCGAGGGCGCCATCCCGAAGGACGGGCCGTCGGCCGGCATCACGCTGGCCACCGCCATGATCTCCGCCCTCGCGAAGATCAAGACGCGGCGCGACGTGGCGATGACGGGTGAAATCACCCTGCGCGGCAAGGTCCTGCCCATCGGCGGCGTCAAGGAGAAGGTGCTGGCGGCCCACCGGGCCGGCGTCACCACCATCCTGCTGCCGAAGGACAACGAGAAAGACCTGGCCGACATCCCGAAGAACGTGCTCGACACGCTCAACATGCACCTCGTCTCGAACATGGACGAGGTCCTGAAGCTTGCGCTCGAGGGTCCCATCACCCCGTTGCCGCCGTCGGTGGATGCCGACGTGGCCGCGGGCGAGGGCCCGGACGCGGTTACCCACTGAGGGGCTTGGCACGCGTCTCAGCCGAGTTCGTCACCAGCGCCGCGGGCCCCGGGAGCTTCCCGAAAGAGGAGCTTTCCGAGATCACCTTCGTCGGCCGGTCGAACGTCGGCAAGTCGAGTCTCATCAACGCGCTGGTCCGGTCGCAGATAGCCCGGACGAGCGCGGCCCCGGGAAAGACCCGCCTGGCCAATTTCTACCGGCTGCAGCGGGAGGGCGACGCCCCGTTCTACCTCGTCGATCTGCCCGGGTACGGATACGCCCGGGGCGGCGACAAGGCGGCGGCCGAGTTCAACGCGCTGGTCGGCGCGTATTTCCATCGTGAAGGTCGAGACGGTCTCTCCCCGGTGCGGGGGGCGTTCCTGCTCGTCGACAGCCGGCATCCCGGCCTCGACAGCGACCGCCGCGCCTGGGAGTGGCTGGAAGGTCAGGACGCCGAACACGGCGTGCTGGCCACGAAGATCGACAAATTGACGCGGGCGGAGCGCCAGCGTCATCTGCGTGAGATAGAAGCGCACCATCAAGGCCCGGGTACTGCCGGTTTCGGCGGTATCCGGGGAAGGACTGGACGAACTGTGGAAACTGATAGCAAGCCTGCTCCGGCGGCAGCCGCCCCCCCACAACAGGACCAAGTAGTCACGCTCGACCTCTCCACCCTGAAGGAGATGAGCGTGTCCTCCCTCACCAAAGTGGCGAGGGAGCTCGACATCCCCGGCGCCACCGGGATGCGCAAACAGGAGCTCATCTTCGAGATCCTGCGCGCCCGGGCCGAGAAGAGCGGTCTCATCTTCTCGGAAGGCGTGCTGGAGGTGCTGCCTGACGGCTTCGGCTTCCTGCGCGCCCCCGACTACAACTACCTGGCCGGGCCCGACGACATCTACGTCTCGCCGTCGCAGATACGCAAGTTCGACCTGCATACCGGCGACACGGTGGCCGGCCAGATCCGGCCGCCGAAGGAGGGCGAGCGTTACTTCGCGCTCATCAAGGTCGAAGCGGTCAACTTCGAACCTCCCGCCCGCGGCAAAGAGCGCATCTTCTTCGAGAACCTCACCGCCCTCTACCCCCAGGAAAAAATCAAACTCGAAGCCGACGCCGAGAACCTGTCGACGCGGGTCATGGACCTGATGACGCCGCTCGGCAAGGGTCAGCGCGGCCTGATCGTGGCCCCGCCCCGCACCGGCAAGACCATGCTGCTGCAGGCGATCGCCAACTCGATCACCACCAACCACCCCGAGATCTACCTGATTGTGCTGCTCATCGACGAGCGGCCCGAAGAAGTGACCGACATGCAGCGCTCGGTGCGCGGCGAAGTCATCAGTCCACCTTCGACGAGCCGGCCCAGCGCCACGTGCAGGTGGCCGAGATGGTCATCGAGAAGGCCAAGCGCCTGGTCGAGCACAAGAAAGACGTCGTCATCCTGCTCGACTCGATCACGCGCCTGGCGCGCGCCTACAACACCATCGTGCCCACCAGCGGCAAGGTGCTGTCGGGCGGCGTCGACAGCAACGCCCTGCAGCGTCCGAAGCGCTTCTTCGGCGCCGCGCGCAACATCGAAGAGGGCGGCTCGCTCACCATCATCGCCACCGCCCTGGTCGACACCGGCTCGCGCATGGACGAAGTGATCTTCGAAGAGTTCAAGGGCACCGGCAACAGCGAAGTGCATCTCGATCGCAAGCTCGCCGACCGCCGCGTGTTCCCCGCCATCGACATCCAGAAGAGCGGCACTCGTAAAGAGGAACTGCTCATGTCGAAGGAAGACCTCAACCGCGTCTACGTGCTGCGCCGCGTGCTGACGCCGCTGTCGCCGGTGGAGGCGATGGAGCTGCTGCTCAGCAAGATGGGCAAGACCAAGAGCAACGGCGAGTTCCTGAACGCGATGAGCGGCGGCAAAGGGTAAGCGCTCGACGAACGGGATACGTCCCGGTCACGCCGCACACGGTCCGCCGCTTGCCTCGCCGAAGCCTCCGGGTATCGGAGGGCAAAGGCGGGCCGTTTGCTTTGTACGCGCGTCCCCCTGCCGCTGCCCAGCCGCCACTGGCCAGCTGCTGTTGTGGGTATTCGCGGGTCCCGGCCCGGGAACAGCCCAAATGCTCGCTCGCGTGAAAGCTCGCTCGGCATTTGGGCGCCCGTTCCCGGCCGCCCGCGAAGCGCAGGCGGCATGCCCGCAGGTTCCTCGTCGGGGTTGGACGCCCGCCCCAATCGCCGCGCCACAGCGGATCAGGGCTTAGCAGGTTGGCCAGCCACGCTCGGCCGCCCGAGACAGGCTGACGGGTATTCGCAGTATTCTTGGCGGGGTTTCGCGGCCGAATTCCAGTTAGCTCGACTGCACGAGAGGAGCTGCTGTGTCGGAAGCTCGATTCGGTTTGCTCTCTGGTGCGGTGTGGGGCGTGGCAGCGTCCTCCGGCCTTGGGCGGGCTTGGCCTTCTCCCGCGACCTTGCTACTGTTCACGCCAGTCGGAGCTGTCGTCGGCTTCGCCGTCGTCGTCGCACTCCGTCGCGTGCACCTGACAGGGGCTATCCGAATCGCGGCGGTGTCGCTGTGCTCGCTGCTTGTCGCGGGGACGGTGTTCGGCATGGCCCTGTCGATTGTGGCGTTCGCAAGGTCGCTTTTGGCAGGACACGTGCGCCCTGAACTGTTGATCGGCGTGCTGATCGCGCCAATCTACTGGGTGTGGGGGCTCGTAGCCACGGGCCTCGTCGTCACGTTGTGGCCGCTCTCGGCCCTGAACCATTGGTGCCTTGGCTGGCTGCGAACAAGGGCATCTCACGCGAGCTAACCCGCCGTTGCACCTGACGGCAGCTGGTGCGGCTTAGTTGGACTCTGGTTTCTTCCGCGTCGCTTCCCACCATCGTCGATGTAGAATCACGCGCGCTCGAGTTGCATCAGCGGCGCAACCCTGACGTGCAACGGCGTTCCTGCAGTATTGAAGCGAGGGCGAGCAGATGAGGAATCGAGTCTGGCTGGTTACCGGCGCATCGCGTGGCATCGGCGCGGAGATTGCCAAGGCGGTTCTTGCCACCGGCGACACGCTGATTGCCGCCGCACGAACACCGTCCACTCTCGCATTTCTCGGCAGCAGCGATCGCTTGCTCCCGGTCCGCCTCGACGTGACGGATTCCGCCCAGGCCGCTGACGCCGTGGCAGCAGGTCTCGAGCGCTTCGGTCAGATCGACATCCTCGTCAACAATGCGGGCATCTCTTTCCTCGGCGCGGTGGAGGAGACCAGCGCCGACCACGTGAAGCGCTTGTTCGAGACGAACGTGTTTGGGCTCTTGAACGTGACGCGCGCCGTGCTGCCGCACATGCGTGGGCGGCGGCGCGGACACATCGTAAACATCGCATCTGTTGCCGGCTACAGCGGCTATGCCGGCTTCGGCGTCTACTCGGGGACGAAATTTGCGGTCGAGGGCTTGTCGGAAGCGCTGCATCTCGAACTCGCGCCGCTGGGCGTCAACGTCACCATTGTCGAGCCCGGCTTCTTCCGCACTGACATTCTCGATCACGCCACGTCACTTGTAGAGGCCGACATCCGCTTCGCCGACTACGATGCGACGGCGGGCGCAGTGCGCGATTTCGTGCCGCAGATCAACCGCAACCAGCCCGGCGATTCCGTGAAGCTCGCGTATGCCCTTATCGAGCTCGCGAACGCACCCCACCCGCCATTGCGTTTGCCTCTCGGCACGGATTGCCTCCAGCGCATTGCCGAGAAGGACGCCGTTGTCCAGCGCGAGCGCGAGTCCTGGCGGACCGTCGCCGCGTCCACCGACGTGTAGGCAGCGCCTTGGCGGTGGCCTTGTTCGCGATCGGAGGCGCTCGTCCCCATGAAGTACTTCTTCTGCAAACTGATACCTCCCCGCGGCACCTTCGCACAGGACATGACGCCGGATGAGCGGGCCCTGATGGGGCAGCATGTGGCGTATTGGCAGGAGCTGATGCACAGCAAGAAGGCGCTTGCCTTCGGACCGGTGGCCGATCCGCAAGGCGGCTACGGCATCGGGATCATCGCTGCCAGCGACGACACCGAGATGGAAACGCTTCGCGCCAACGACCCGACCATCAAGGCGAATCAGGGCTTTCGGTTCGAGGCACTGCCGATGCCGCGATTGATGAGCCCACTCGTCACCGGCTGACGTGGCGGGCGCTGCGCTACCGGCCGCATAGACTGTAGAGGTCCATGCCGTCCACACCGCACGCCGCCCAGCCCCACCGCCGCATCCTGCACGACATCGCCGCCCGGGCCATGGTCGAGCGCGGCTTGCTGCCCGCCTTCTCCGCCGCGGCGCTCGACGAAGTGCGGCGGCTCGAGGCGTCCGCGGACGGCGGCGCGCCGGCCGGGGCCGGCATCGTGGACCTCACCGCGCTGCCGTGGTGCTCGATCGACAACGACTCCTCGCGCGATCTCGATCAGCTCAGCGTCGCTGAGACGCTCGCTGGCGGGCTGGTGCGACTCCGCGTCGCGGTGGCCGACGTGGACGTGCTCGTGCCGCGTGGCTCGGCGCTCGACGCCCACGCCCGGCAGAACACCACTTCGGTCTACACCGCGGCGGCCATCTTCCCGATGCTGCCGGAGCGGCTGTCCACCGATCTCACGTCGCTCAACCCGCATGAAGATCGCCTGGCGATGGTGGTGGCGATGGACGTGGACGCCGAGGGCGAGGTGCGCGGCACCGACATCACTCGCGCGCGCGTGCGCAATCACGCCAAGCTCGCCTACAACGGCGTGGCCGCGTGGCTGGAGGGCACGGGCCCGATGCCTGCGGCCATCGGCGGGGTCGAGGGCCTGGCCGACAACATCCGCCTGCAGGACCAGACGGCGCAGCGGCTGCGCCGTCGCCGGCAGAGCAACGGCGCGCTCAGCTTCGAGACCGTGCGAGCGCGGCCGGAGTTCGACGGCGACCGCCTGCGCGACCTCGGCGAAGACCGGAAGAACCGCGCCACCGAGCTCATCGAGGACTTCATGATCGCCGCCAACGGCGCCACGGCGCGGTTCCTGGCGGCCAGGGCGTTCCCGAGCCTCCGTCGGGTCGTGCGCTCGCCCAAGCGCTGGGACCGGATCGTGGAACTGGCCCTCGAGCACGGCACGACGCTGCCGGCGGCGCCGGATTCAGTGGCCCTCGACGCGTTCCTGGCCAGCTCCAGAGCCGCGGATCCCGAGCGCTTCGTCGACCTGTCGCTGTCGGTCATCAAGCTGCTCGGCGCCGGCGAATACGTGGCGGAGCTGCCCGGCGCGACCCCGCCCGGCCACTTCGGCCTGGCGGTGAAGGACTACACGCATTCCACCGCGCCGAACCGCCGCTACCCCGACCTCATCACGCAGCGGCTGCTCAAGGCCGCCCTCGCAGGCGATGCCACGCCCTACGCCTTTGCGGAACTGGAGACGCTGGCCGCCCACGTGACGAGGCAGGAGGACGCCGCCAACAAGGTGGAACGGCAGGTTGGCAAGTCGGCGGCGGCGCTGCTGCTGCAGTCGCGGATCGGCGAGCAGTTCGACGCCCTGGTCACCGGCGCGTCCGCCAAGGGCACCTGGGCCCGCCTGCTCCGCCTGCCGGTCGAAGGCCGGGTCGTGCGCGACTTCGACGGCATGGACGTGGGCGAACACGTCCGCGTGCGCCTTGTCTCCGTGGACGTCGAACGCGGCTTCATCGACTTCCACGGCCTGAACGGACACCGCGCGCGCCCGGCGCGATAGACGGCCGGCCGACCCCGCCTACTTGTCGCTGATCGGGTCTTTCTTGATCCGCGTCAGCATGCGGTTCAACTGCACCAGATCGGTCGCCAGCGTCTTGTCGAGCTGGTCCTGCTCGGCCTTCAGCTCGGCCACCAGGTCGTCGAAGATCGGGCCGACGTTGCTGGTGGGCCGGCCTTCGCCGGTCACCGCCACGCGCAGCAGCGACGCCAGGCGGTTGTTGGTGCGGATCGGGAAGTTCAGCGGATCCTGCCCGCTCTGGTTCTTCACCTGGTAGATCTCTTCCTCGACGATGGCGAGGTTCTTCGTGAGCGTTTCGGCGGCAGCCACGATCTCCTTCGGCGCGCCCTTGGTCTTCTCCGCCGCTTCGGTCTTGATGCGGCGGATCTTGATCACCGACAGGTTCGCCTCGTTCACCTTGTCGCGGATCTTCGACGCCAGATCCCACTGGAACTGCAGGTCGGCGTCGCTGATGTTGCGCAGCGGATGCTTGCTGATGGTCAGCGGCTGCGTCTGTGACACGCCGTCGGCGGTCAGCTTCACCTGGTACTTGCCGGGCAACACGGTCGGGCCGTTCTGCGTCGCGCCCCACAGGATCATGCCGGGGAAGCCGACCACGCGGCGTCGAGGCCAGGTCCCAGGTGGCGCGGTTCATTCCGGCCGCCATCGGCACGGTGGTCTGCGGACCGCGCGGGCCGTCTTCGTCGGCCAGCGGCGCCCCGGCGGCGGCCGGGGGACGCGGCGGCAGCCCCGTGAAGGCGCGCATCACCTTGCCCTGGCCGTCCAGGATCTCGAGCGTCAGGCTCTTCGGCTGCGCCTTCAGGTAGTAGTCGATGAGCACGCGGTCGAGGCCGCGAATGGTGTCGGGCGGCTGGAAGAGCGTCACGTCGGCCAGCATGCCCGGCGAACTGCCGCAGCGTCGACAGGTTGTCCATCACGTAGAAGCTGCGGCCGTGCGTGGCAATCGCCAGCGAGGTGCCGGTCGACCCAGATGTCGCTCACCGGCACGTCGGGCAGGCCGTTGCTGAACTTCTGCCACAGCTCGCCGTCGTTGAACGACACGTAGACGCCGTGCTGCGTGCCGGCGTAGAGCAGGCCCTTGCGCGCCGGGTCTTCGCGCACCGTGTGCACGTAGTCGCTGGCCGGCATGCCGGTGACGATCTTCGTCCAGCTGGCGCCGTAGTCGCGGGTGCGGAAGATGTACGGCGACTGGTCGCCGAGCAGCATCTTCTTCACCGCCATGTAGGCGGTGCCGTTGTCGAACGACGAGCCGTCGAGCTGGCTCACGCGGCCCAGGTCGGGCATGGCCGCGGGCGTCACGTTCGTCCACGCCTTGCCGCCGTCGCGGGTCACCTGCACGAGGCCGTCATCCGAGCCGGCCCAGATGAGGTTGACGTCCTTCTTGCCGGGCGCCAGCGAGAACACGGTGCCGTAGATCTCGGGGCTGTTCATGTCGTGCGTGATCGGCCCGCCGGAATCCCCATCGTCTTCGGATCGTGGCGCGACAGGTCGCCGCTGATCGCGTCCCACGAGTCGCCGCCGTTGGTCGACTTCCACACGCGCTGCGAGGTCGTGTAGAGCACGTTCGGGATCGGCGTAGGAGAAGATGATCGGGTAGGTCCACTGCCAGCGTTCCTTGACGTCGCGCGACGGCTCGCCCGAGAAGAAGCGCGGATAGGCGCCCACTTCCTTCAGCTCGCCGGTGCGCCTGTTGTAGCGGGTCAGGAACGAGCCGTTGTTGGTGCCGGCGAAGAAGAGGTCCGAATCGCTCGGGTGCGGCGCGATGTAGCCGGGCTCGCCGCCGCCGGCCTGATACGGCGCCACCGGCGGCACGCGGCCGAAGCCGCCGGTGCCGGTGTTGCTCGGCACGCACAGCGTGCTGTTGTCCTGCTGCGACCCGCACACGTGGAACGGCACGTGGGCGGTGGTGACCACGTGGTAGAACTGCGCGGTCGGGAAGTCCTGGTCGCTCCAGGTGACCTCACGCGCGGCCGCCGCGGCGTTGTAGGTGATGGCGCCGCCGCCGTCGTTGCCGTCGATGACGTGGTTCGAGTCGTCGGGGTCGATCCACAGGTCGTGGTGGTCGCCGTGGGTGCCGTTGCCCATCGACACCAGCGTCTTGCCGGCGTCGGTCGATCGGAACAGCGACGTGTTCTGCATGTAGACGACGTCCTTCTGGTTCGGGTCGGCGAAGACGTGCGTGTAGTAGAAGGCGCGCTGGCGCACGCTGCGGGCGGCGTTCATCAGCTTCCAGTTGACGCCGGCGTCGTCCGACACGAACAGGCCGCCGTTTTCGTTCTCGACCAGCGCGTAGACGCGGCTGCCGTCGGCGCCCGACACGGCCACGCCGATGCGGCCGACCATGCCGGTGGGCATGCCGGGCGCGCGCGTGATCTCGGTCCAGGTCTCGCCGCCGTCGGTGGACTTGAAGAGGCCGCTGCCGGGGCCGCCGCTCGACATCTGGTATTCGATGCGGTACGCCTCCCACAGCGACGCGTAGATCACGTTGGGGTTCTTCGCGTCGATCGACAGGTCCACCGCGCCGGTCTTGTTGTCGCGGAACAGCACGCGCTTCCAGCTCTTGCCGCCGTCGGTGCTCTTGAACACGCCGCGCTCGTCGCTCGGGCCGTGATAGTTGCCGAACGCGGCCACGTAGACGATGTCGGGGTTGGTGGGATGGATGCGGATCCTGGAGATCGCTTCGACGTTCTTGAAGCCGACGTTCGCCCAGGTCTTGCCGGCATCGGACGACTTGTAGACGCCGTCGCCCGGCATGATGTTGCCGCGGATGCACGACTCGCCCATCCCGATGAAGACGAGGTCGGGATTCGATTCGCGACACCGCCACCGCCCCCACCGACGAGCTCGTGAGCTGGCCGTCGGTCACCGGCGCCCAGTTGTTGCCGGCGTCGGTGGTCTTCCACAGTCCGCCGCCGACGGCGCCGAAGTAGGCCTCGCGCGGA
The DNA here is from genome assembly GCA_963779175.1 of uncultured Acidobacteriota bacterium. Lineage (GTDB taxonomy): Bacteria > Acidobacteriota > Vicinamibacteria > Vicinamibacterales > UBA2999 > CADEFD01. Next base: position 55,991 of record CAVZXA010000007.1, on the reverse strand, counting down.
CGGCCCTTCACGCCGGCGACGGCGATGGAGCGGCCGCCGCGGTTGGGGCCGATGCTGCGCCACCGGTAGGTGCCCAGCACCGCCTGCTCGGGGGCGTGGCGGGCGTCTGTGCGGCTGGCTGCGCCCTGCGCGCGGAGGGGCGTGGCCGGCACGGTTGCGAGGGCGGCCAGCGCCAGGGCCATCAGGCCCGCGGATGCGGTGGAGACAACAAGTGGACGCGAAACGCGCGGCATGCGGCGAACCTCCGTAAAAACAGCGAGTGTAGCAAACCGCTGCGCACATTCGCGCCAGCATGCGACGCATGACCGGGCAGCATCGGCGGCAGCCCTGGCTGGGCGGTGACACCGTCGGCAACGGCCGGCGTCACACCTCACATGAAGGCCTCTCCTGTTGATGTGGACGTCGCGGTCATCGGCGGCAGCTATGCAGGGCTGTCAGCCGCGCTGCAGCTGGCGCGCGCCCGGCGCGCGGTGGCCATCGTGGATGCCGGCGTGCGGCGCAACCGCTTCGCCCACACCTCCCACGGCTTCCTCAGTCAGGACGGCCGCGCGCCCGGCGCCATCGCCGAGGCGGCCCGCGCGGACGTCCGCGCCTATCCCACGGTGCAGTGGTTCGACGGCGCCGCCGAGCACGCCGTCGTCAACGATGGCGCGTTCACGATCGACCTCGACGGCGGTCGTGTCATCCACGCACGGCGAGTGGTGCTGGCCCCCGGCGTGGTGGACACCCTGCCCGACATCGAGGGGCTCGCAGACCGCTGGGGCGCGAGCGTATTTCACTGCCCCTACTGCCACGGCTACGAACTCGACCGCGGACGCATCGGCGTCATCGCCACCGGCCCTGCCTCCTACCACCAGGCCATGATGCTGCCCGATTGGGGCACGGTGACGCTCTTCACCAACGGCGCGTTCGCGCCGGATGCCGCCCAGCAGACCGCGCTCGCGGCGCGCGGCGTCGTCATCGACGCGACTTCAATCGTCCGCGTCGTCGATCAGGCCACCGTGGCGCTGGCCGACGGCCGCCAGGTGGTGCTCGACGGGCTCTTCACCGCCACCCACACCCACATCGCCTCGCCGATTCCCGGGGAACTGGGATGCGCGTTCGACGAAGGTCCGCTGGGGATGTTCATCCGCACCGATGCGCTCAAGGCCACGACCGTGCCTGGCGTGTTCGCCTGTGGCGACGCCGCGCGCGGCGCCGGCAGCGTGTCGCTGGCCGTGGGCGACGGCGCCCAGGCCGGGATGTCGGTGCACCGATCGCTGCTCTTCGGCACATGGGCGGTGGCCTGACGCGAGGCCGTGGTATGGTGCTCCACCTTTTCCGGAGCTCCCCACATGGTCCTCACGAAGGCAGAACTCATCGCGCTGCTGCAGAACGACGTCCGCATCTTTCTACACCTGGCCGGCAAGGTCACGCCCGAGATGCTCGACTACCGTCCCACGCCGGGGCAGCGCAGCATGCTGGAACTCGTGCGCTACCACAGCATGATGGGACCGGCGATCGTCGAGGCCGTCATCGCCGGCCGCTTCGACGAGGCGGCGTGGACCGCCGCGGAACAGACCGCGGCCGCCCGGTCCTTCGATGGCGCGTTGGCAGCACTCGCCGGTCACGCCAGCTGGTACGCCGAGGCGATTGGCAAGATGTCCGATGACGACCTGCGCGCCGAGGTCGATGTCTTCGGCGTCGCCAGCCGCGGCGCGCACCTGGTGAGCTGGGTGCTCAACGGCGGCATGGCCTATCGAATGCAGTTGTTCCTGTATCTGAAGAGTTGCGGACGCAGCGAACTGAATACCTCGAACCTGTGGTCGGGGGTGGACCCGACACCGGCCTAGCCGGCGCGCGTCAGGCCCAGAGCGTCAGCGGGGGCTCAGTCACGACGCAGCGCAGCAGATCGCTGCGCGACACGATGCCCTCGAGCACACCGGTCGCCTCGTCCACGACCGGCAGGGCCGGCAGGTGGTACTCGAGCATCACGCGCGCGATGAGACGCACGTCGGCCACCGGGGCCACGGTGACGACCGGTGTCGTCATCACCTGGGCCACCGTGCGCGACAGCACGTCGCGCAGGTGGCCGTCTTCTTCGTTGAGCACCTGCAGCAGATTGGCGCGGGTGACCAGGCCCACGATGGCGCCGTCGGCGGTCAGCACCGGCGCCTGCCCCACCCCTCGCTGGGCCAGCGCGCGCCAGGCCGCCACCACGCCGGCCTCGGGCGGCAGCGCCAGCACCTTGCGGCTCATCACCTGATAGGCGTGATACACGGGCCCGCGGTCGGCCGCCGGATGCCCGGCCGAGGCGTAGGCCGCCGCGGCCGCGGCCTGATGGCGCCGTTCGTCATGCGGCAGCGGGGCCTCGGTGAGGGCCACCGCTTCGCCAGCGTCCTGTTCGACGGCACGCGCGGGTGGCAGGGCCAGCACGCGGTGCGTGCGCAGCAGCAGCTCGAGCGGACCGCGAAACACCTCGCCGTTCACACCACGCACCCCGAACATCGCCGCCTCCGCGCCTACCCTCTCACGTTCCGCGGCGCGCGGCAACGCGGCGCCGCGGAAGGCGCGCCCGCGGGGTGACGGAACTCACGCCGCTTTCTCGATCTAGTTTATGTGACGACTTTCCGGAGGACGCCGATGACACTGTTTCGCACCCTGTTTGTGCTCGCGCTGACCCTGGCCGCCTCGACGGCGTCTGCCCAGACGATTGGCACTTTCCGCTGGCGCACCGCGCCCTACTGCAACGTGATGAACGTCACCGTGACCCAGGTGGGCAGCGTCTACCGGCTGGAGGGGTTCGAGGAGCAGTGCGGCGGCAACCCGCGCCAGCCGATCTGGGGCATCGGTGTGCTCCAGCCGAACGGCTCCATCACGCTTGGGTTCTCGGTGGTGCCGGTGCCCGGGCCGGCCAACCCGGTGACGATTCGCGCCAGCCTCGGCAGCGACTTCAATGGCGCGTGGGCCGACAACGACACCAACAGCGGCACGCTGGAGTTCAACCCGCCGAACTGCGCCTCAGGCTGCGGCGGCCCGCGCACGATCCCGGTCAACTACGACCGCCCCGCCGTTGCCGGCACGGCGGACACGGCCACGGACCTGCGCGCCGAACTCGAGCGTCTGAAGCAGGCGGTGGCGGCGCTGTCCGTCCGCAAGGACGACTGACGCCTGCGACTTCAGCGCCGGCCGTCGTACCAGACGAAGCACTCGTCGGCGCGCGTCAGCGTCCGTCCGCCGCTCAGCACCGTGCGCACCATGAAGACCGCGATCTCACGCGGCCGGTAGAGGCGCAGCTTGCGGGCGCTCGTGTGCAGCGGGTGCCGGTGCAGAATGCGAACGGCCTGGCCGGCGCGCCGCGCCGCCCGCTTCAACCGGCGGAAGAGGTCGATCTCTTCGCTGGCGTAGAGCGCCTGGTTGAAGCCGCCGACGCTGCGGAAGGCGTCGGCGCGCACGAAGATGAACGACCCGGCGGCCCAGCGGGTGAGGCGGCTGGTCCAGTTCCAGCTGCCGACCATGGCCCGCGCCCACAGGCGCGGATCGTCCATGGTCACGGTGGACCCGCCCGCCATCACCTTGCCGCTGGCGATCTGCGCCGCCACCTCGGCCAGCAGCGCCGGTGAGGGCTGCGAGTCGGCATCCACGAACAGCAGCCAGTCGCCGCTGGCGGCTGCGGCGGCGCGGTTACGCGCCCGAGCGATCTGGTTCACCGGTTCGAACACCACGATGGCGCCGGCTGCGCGGGCGATGTCGGCGGTGGCGTCGGTCGAGTTGTTGTCGCAGACGATGAGCTCGGTGCGCCAGCCGCGCGTGTGGAATACAGCCATCGCGTCGCGGACCGTCGCCAGGGTGTGCGCCAGTCCCTGGGCCTCGTTGAAGGCCGGCACCAGCACCGAGATCGTCATCACTCCAGTGTAGGACGCGGCGACCGGTCTGGCCGTCCCGGCCACTGCACGTTATGGCGCGACGCGGTTGTACTTCTTCAGCGCCGCCCGCAAGAGGTCGTGTGGCAGGCGCTCGACCCGGCGGTTGTCGGCGCCGGTCATCGTCTCTGCCGCCACCATGGCGTTCACGATGGCTTCTTCGGTCGCCCACGCGGTGCTGTCGAATATCGGGCTGATCTCTTCGTTCGACACCATCTGCAGCGCCGCCAGGCCCGACGCCTTGAAGCCGTCGGGGTTGGCCGTCGAAAACGCCAGGAAGATGTCGCCCGACCCGTTGCCCGACAGCCCGCCCGTGCGCGCCATGCCGAGCGTGGCCCGGCGCGCCAGCCGCTTCAACTGATGCGGCAGCAGCGGCGCGTCGGTTGCGACCAGAATGATGATCGAGCCGACATCGCCGCGCGCCGGATCGTCGTGGAGCATCGCCGCCTGCTGCGGCGGCATCGGGATCTCCTTGCCCACCGGCACCCCCGCAATCGTGAGTTGCGGCCGCCGGCCGAAGTTCGCCTGCACGAGCACGCCCACGGTGTAGCTGGCGCCGCCGATCGTGACGACCCGCGACGAGGTGCCGATGCCGCCCTTGAAGCCGTAGGCGACCATTCCGGTGCCGCCGCCGACGTTGCCTTCGGTCACCGCACCGCCGCGGGCGCTGTCGAGCGCCTCGAACGCGTGGCGCTCCTTCACATGGAAGCCGTTGATGTCGTTGAGCCCGCCGTCGTAGGTTTCGGCCACCACCGGCAGCGACCACCAGTAGCCCGAAGCATCCGGCGGGCCGCTCTTGATACGCCACTGGATCACCGCATCGCGCACCACGCCGACGCTGTGCGTGTTGGTGATCATCACCGGACCTTCGAGAAAGCCCGATTCCTCGATCCAGGTGGTGCCGGTCATCTCGCCGTTGCCGTTCTGCGAGAACCAGCCGGCAAACGACGGCTTGGCCATCGAGTCGCGCCCGCGCGGCAGGACCGCCGTGACGCCGGTACGAATCGGGCCCTTGCCGACCACCAGCGGGCCCTCCCCGCTGATGATGGTCGAGTGGCCCACCGTGACACCGGCCACGTCGGTGATCGCGTTCCCGCGGCCGGGCGCGCCGTCGAACGGCACGCCGAGATCGCGCGCGCGAGGCGCGCGTTGCCCTGACAGGTCCGGGGCCAGGAGCAGCACGACGAGCAGGACCGACGAGACGGACGCGAAGATGGGCAGGCGCGACATGCCGGGAGTTTACCGCGCCGGGCGGGCCTGTACACGCGAACGGCGGGCCGGAAGGCCCGCCGTCGGAACGTCTCGGAGCGCCTGGCGTCTGTTACGCGCCGGGCTTGCGCATCATCTGCTGCGCGCGCTCGGTCGAGGGCGGAATCAGGCCCTTCGAGCGGTAGTACGGGATGGCCGTGCCGTACATCTCGTTGCTGTGGCCGATGACGTTGGCCAGAATCGCGGCGCGGGCGACGCTGTTCTGCCCCTGCTTCATCATCTCGGTGGCGTTGGCGTCGGTCAGCATCTTGAACGCTTCGTCACAGAACGCGAACGAGTCGGCCAGCGCCTTCACGAACTCGGCCTTGGTGGTCTTCTTCTCGTTGTCGTTGCCCTGATTCGGGTTGGCGACACCGCGCGCCGCCGAGCAGGCGTTGAACTGCGCGTTGGCGACGTGGCCGAAGAGCTGCCCGAACGTGCGGACGTCCTTCGTGATCTGGAACCCGTAGTCGGCCTCGGGCATCTTCTCGGCCATCTCGGTGAGGTTGCGCTTGAGCCCGTCGTAGCTGCGCTGCATGCCGGCAGCCAGCGTGATGGTCTGCGGCGCGCCACCCATCTGGGCCTGGGCGGTGGGCACCGCCAACGCGAGGACGAACATACCGGTGAACACGTACTTCATGCGTGACTCCTTGGACTGGATGGCTCGGATGGGGTCAGACCCCTGACGGACTTGTAAGGGGTCTGACCCCGGTCCTGTGACGACTGTAGACCAGCCGACGGATTCGATCAATGGATGGACGACCGTCCGCCCGGGGATGGCTAGGGGCGAACGTCGAGCCGGGCGCGGAGCGCCGCAAAGGCCGGCGTCGCCCCGGTCCAGGCCAGGTCGTCCACTGAGTCGAACACGGGGACGTCCGTGCGCAGCTCGGCCAGCGTGCGAAACAGGCGCGCCTTGTCGCGGTCGCGGCGGAGGGTTGCGGCCAGCGCCCCGGCACGCGCCACGTCGACGCCCCACTCGCGGTGGTCATCGGGAATGGCGTCGAGGTCGCCGAAGCGCGCCAGCACGGTGGCGGCCGACTTGGCGCCCCAGCCCTGCAAGCCCGGATAGCCGTCCGAGGCATCGCCCACCAGCGCCAGGTAGTCCGGAATCGAGCCGGGCGGCACCCCGAACTTGGCGACGATGCCGGCTTCGTCGCGCGTCACCTTGCGCACGCGATCGACCTGCACGACCCGGGTGCCGCGCACGCACTGCGCCAGGTCTTTGTCGGGCGAGCAGATACGCACCGTCTCGACGCGCGGGTCGCGTGCGGCCTTGGCCGCGGCCGCCGCGAGGGCGTCGTCGGCTTCGAACTCGACCATCGGCCAGACCATCAGCCCATAGGCGCTCAGCACCTCTTCGAGCAGCGGAAACTGCGCCCACAGCGCCGGATCGATGCCGTCGCCGCGCTTGTAGCCGGGCCAGAGGTCGTTGCGGAACGACTCGATGACGTGATCGGTGGCGACGCCGATGTGCGTCGCCCCGCCGTCGAGCAGCCCGCGCATCGAGTTGAGCACGCCGCGCACCGCGCCCACTTCGACGCCGTCGCGCGTCTTCACCGACGGCACGGCGTAGAAATGGCGGAACAGCTCGTAGGTGCCGTCGATGAGATGCACGTCCACGTGCGCAGCATACCGCGCCGCAGCGGGCCGGGCGCGCACGGCCCGACGTCCAGTGCTATAAACGTAAGGCACATCATGCCGTCTGCCTCGCGTCGTCCTGCCGGAACTTCGAAGCGTCCACGGGCTGCCTCTGGCGGCCGCCTCGTGAAGGTCGGCCTCACGCAGATGGCGTGCGGCCCCAACGCCAATGCCAATCTCACGCGGCAACTCGCGCTGGCCGGGCGGGCTGCGGCCGATGGCGCGCAGATCATCTGCACGCAGGAGCTCTTCCGCTCGCAGTACTTCTGCCAGTCGGAAGATCACGCGTGTTTCGGCCTGGCCGAGACCATTCCCGGGCCGTCCACCAGGGCCTTCCAGCAGTTCGCGAAGACGCACGGCGTCGTCATCGTCGCCTCGCTGTTCGAGAAGCGCGCCGCCGGGCTGTATCACAACACCGCCGCCGTCATCGATGCCGACGGATCGCTGCTCGGCATCTACCGCAAGATGCACATCCCCGACGATCCGCTCTTCTACGAGAAGTTCTACTTCACGCCGGGCGACACCGGCTTCCGCGCCTGGAAGACGAAGTTCGGCACCATCGGCGTGCTGATCTGCTGGGATCAGTGGTACCCGGAGGCGGCGCGTCTGACGGCGCTGCAGGGGGCCGAGATCATCTTCTACCCGACCGCCATCGGCTGGCACCCGAAAGAGAAGGCGCAGTACGGCGTGGCCCAGCACCAGTCGTGGGAAGTGATCCAGCGCAGTCACGCCGTCGCCAACGGCTGCTACGTGGCCGTGGCCAACCGCATCGGGCACGAGCTCGTGAGCGGCCCCGACGGCAAGCCGGTGAGCAAGGACGGCCTCGAGTTCTGGGGCCAGTCGTTCATCGCCTCGCCGGACGGCACCGTCGTTTCGCGCGCCAGCACCAACCGCGAAGAGGTGATGGTGGTCGAGTGCGACCTCGACAAGGTCGAGTTCGCGCGCACGCACTGGCCGTTCCTGCGCGATCGCCGCATCGACGCCTACGGCGCCCTGACCGAGCGTTTCGTCGACGGCACCTCGGGCACCGGACGGCGATGAGCGCGGCGTCGACCTCGGCGCTGGCGGCCGTCATCGCCGCCAACGCCACGATCACCGCGGCCACGGCCGTGCGCGCACGAAGAGCCGCGCGAAGATTCTGTCGGGCTCGCCGGCCGAACACGGCTACGCCTTCCCGGCCGAATGGACGCCGCACGCCGGCACCTGGATCAGCTGGCCGCGTCCCGAGGGCATCTCGTTCCCCGGCTTCTACCACCGCTCGATTCACGACGTGGCGCGCGTGGTCGACGCGATCAGCACGTTCGAGCCGGTCTTCATCAACGTGCCCAACGCCAACTACGAGCGGATCGTGAAAGACGACGCTGCGCGCGGCCGGCACCCGGCTGTCGAAGGTGCGCTTCTTCCATATTCCGACCAACGAGTGCTGGGCGCGCGATCACGGCCCGGCGTTCGTGCAGCGCACGCGCCGCGGCGCCGCTCGAGACCGCCATCGTCGACTGGGGCTTCAACGCCTGGGGCGGCAAGTATCCGCCGTGGGACGCGGACGACGCGGTGCCCACGCGCATCGGCGCGGCCCTGGGCCTGCCGGTGTTCCAGGCGCCGATCGTGATGGAAGGCGGCGCCATCGACGTCAACGGCGACGGCACGCTGCTCACGACGACGTCGTGCCTGCTCAACAAGAACCGCAATCCGGGGGTCTCGAAGGCCGAGATCGAAGACTACCTGAAGGCCTACTACGGACAGCGCCACGTGGTGTGGCTCGGCCAGGGCATCGCCGGCGACGACACCGACGGCCACGTGGACGACCTGGCGCGCTTCATCGACGCACGCACGATCGTCACGGCGATCGAAGCCGATCCCGACGACGAGAACTACTCGGTGCTGCGCGACAACCGGAAGCGGCTCGACAAGGCCCGCGACGCCGAGGGCCGGCCCTTCACGATCGTCGAACTGCCGATGCCGAAGCCGGTCGTCTTCGAGGGCCAGCGGCTGCCGGCCACCTACGTGAACTTCCTGTTCGTGAACGGCGGGCTGCTGGTGCCCACCTTCGGCGACCGGGTCCGCGATCGCCAGGCGCTCGCCGCGCTGCAGGCCGTGCTGCCCGGGCGCCGCGTGGTCGGCGTCGACTGCCGCGCCCTCATCTGGGGCCTCGGCGCCATCCACTGCCTGACGCAGCAGCAGCCCCGCGGCTGACCCGCGGGCCGTCCGCAACGGGCTTGGCGCCCGCAGCCACCGCCACATAGAGTGTGCGCATGCCGACCGCGGCCTCGCGTCACGTCGCTCGCCGACCTCGCGCTGTCGCGGGCGGCCGGGGCGCCGCTCATCGACGGCAACGCCGTGCGCCTGCTGCGCGATGCGGCGCCGAGAACTACCCGGCGTGGCTCGACGCCATCGCCGCCGCCGAACAGTTCATCCACTTCGACAGCTACATCGTGCACGACGACAGCGCCGGCGCCTGTTCGCCGACGCGCTGCTCGCGCGGGCCAGGGCCGGGGTGCGGGTGCGCGTGCATCTACGACTGGCTGGGCGCGGTGGGCGCGACGCCGCGCGCGTTCTGGTACCGCCTGGCCGACGCCGGCGTGGAGGTGCGCGCCTTCAACCCGCCGTCGATCTGGCGCCCGCTGGCGTGGATGTCGCGCGACCACCGCAAGATGCTGGCCGTGGATGGCCGTGTGGCGTACGTCTCGGGCCTGTGCGTCGGCGAGACCTGGGTCGGCACGGCGGACGTCGCCGCCCTGGCGCGACACCGGACTCGAAATCCGCGGCCCGGCCGTGGCCGACGTGCATGGCGAGTTCGCCGAGCTCTGGGCCGCCACCGGCGCGCCATTGCCGCCGGAGGAGCATCCCGATCGCGCGGCGCCTGCCGCGCCGCGGCGACGTGGCGCTGCGGGTCATCGGCAGCCGGCCGGCCAGCCGCCACGCATGATGCGCCTGGACTCGCTCGTCGCCGGGCCTCGCCCGCCAGCGTCTCTGGATCACCGACGCCTACTTCGTGGGCGTGCCTGGCTACGTGCAGGCGCTCACCGGCGGCCGCCGCCGATGGCGTCGACGTGCGGCTGCTGGTGCCGGGCGAGAGCGACCTGCCGTGGTGCGGTCGTTCTCGCGGGCGGGTTATCGCGGCCTGCTGGAAGGGCGGCGTGCGCGTGTTCGAATGGAACGGGTCCGATGCTGCACGCCAAGACGGCCGTGGCCGACGGCCTGTGGGCGCGCGTCGGCTCGACCAATCTCAACCTCCAGAGCTGGATGGGGAACTGGGAGCTCGACGTGGCCATCGAGGACGCCTCGTTCGCCGCAGGCGGTGGAGCGGATGTTCGAGGCCGACCTGGCCAACGCCACCGAGGTCGTCCTGCCCCCGGCGGCCGGGCGTCGGCGGCGTTCGGTGCCCGGGGCGGCGGACCCGCCTGTCGCTCAGGCGGCGCCTGGGCCTGTGCCTTCGGCCGTGGCGGCCCGCCGGCAGTGCGTGCCACCTCCGGCCAGGCCGCGGCCGGCGCCCTGCGCATCGGCAACACCGTTGGCGCCGCCCTGACGGCCCGGCGCACCCTGGGCGCGGCGGAAGCCCCGCGCTGGTCACGGGCGGCCTGGCGCTGCTGGCTGGCGGGGGTTCTGGCGGCGTGGTGGCCGGCGCTGCTTGCCTATCCCGCTGGCCGGCCGTGGCCGCTCTGGCTGGGCCTGTCGCTGCTCGGGGCCGCCTGGCGCACCCGGGCCGGGAGCGACTGACCGGGTGGTATACTGATCCTCTTGTCACGTCAGCCGGAAAGTGGCCTGGGCACCGTGCCCCGCCCGGATCCGGCGAAAGGACCGACCATGAAGCCCGGCATCCATCCCGCCTACCACGAAGTCAATGCCCACTGCGCCTGCGGCGCCGCCTGGACGACCCGCTCGACGATCAAGGACGTCCATCTGGACATCTGCAACAACTGCCACCCGTTCTTCACGGGCCGTCAGAAGCTGATCGACACCGAAGGTCGCGTGGACCGCTTCAACAAGAAGTTCGGCGCGCAGACGGCCGAGGCCCTCAAGGCCGCGGCCAAGGCCAAGAAGGCCGCGAAGGCCAAGACCAACTAGTCTCGACCGGGCGGCCGCTTACTCGCGGCCGTCCGTCTCGGAGCGCCCGCGCGCCTGACGGGCGCCGAAGAACAAGCCGGCCACGCTGGCCGCGCCGATCCCCACCAGCGCCTTCACCCACGGCCGCCCCTTCCTGGGCGCCGCCACAGGTCCCCGCACGATTTCCCGGTAGGCATCCAGTTCCGGCGGCGCCGCATGCGCCGGCCGCGGACGGCCACGCCGGTTGTCGGGCACGGGCACCCAGCGGCTGATGTAGGTGAACTCGTCCGAGGCACACACCGGACACCGGTACTCGTCGTGCACCTCGTCACAGTCCAGGCAGAGCCTTGCCGTGCGTAGTTGCATGGCTTCAGTGTAGCGCGCCGGCGCCCGTTCAGGGCCGGCCGTCGAGAAAGATGGGCTGGGTCCAGGCCTGCCCGCCGTTGGAATCGCGCACCACCACGCGCGCGTAGCCCCTGCGGCCGGTGAGCGTGAAGCGCGCCGCCGCACCATCCCGCGTCTCCACCTCGCCCGACGCATCGATGAGGGTCACGCGGTACCGTGTGTCGCCGGCGGGACGCACGCGCACGCTGAGGCCGGTGGCATCGGCGGCGTAGTCGTCGAGGGCGACGCCGGTCGACGCGTAGAAGTCGCCCGCTTCGAGCGAGGCCAGCAGCGCCGCCGGTTCGAGGCGCGGCGCGCGCACGACCACCCACCCCTGCCCGGGCTTCGGGGCCCGCGCATCCCACGGTTGCTTGAAGTAGTGCGCGTCATCCACGGCGATGCCGTAGACGCGGCGTCCGGCGCGCAGCAGGCCGTCCCAGACCGCTTCCATGCCCGGAGCCCCGCCGCCGCCGAGGTTGTTCACGAACGGATGGCCGTTGAAGATCTCGAGCAGGCGGTAGCGCTGGAGCGCGCCAAGTTCGGCGGGGGTGATCGCCCAGCCGAAGTTCGGGTGGTTGATGTGCGGCACGCCGCGCACCTCGCGGATCGCATCGACGTTGCGCTGCAGCGTGTCGAGCACGCTGGCGCCGTGGCGCGGCTCCACCAGGCGCGTGACGTTGAGCCCGTTGATGTGCAGCGGCTTCTTCTCGAAGGTGTCGGTCACCTCTTCGCCCGGCACCAGCAGGAACTGCTCGGGCACGGCGAACTGCGTGGAGAGCGCCGCGATGTCCACCAGCACGTTGTGGTCGCTCAGCACGAGGAACTGGTAGCCCTGCTCCTTGTACCAGCGCGTGACTTCCTCGGGCGTGCTGTCGCCATCGCTCGCCAGCGTGTGCGCGTGGGTGTTGCCCTTGTACCAGCGCCACGTCGCGCGGTCAGGCGCGGCCGGCTGGGCCGCCGGCGCCGCCGCCCCGCTCCACGCCAGCGCGCAGATCCCCGCCCCCGCCACCGCCAGCAGCACCCGTGCTCGTCGCATGCGGGCGATCATAGCATCAGCGGCTAGCGGCCGTAGCATACGAAGGGCGGCTCCGACAACGCACACCGAGGCCCGGCAGGTCTTCTGCCGGGCCAGGCGTCGGTAGCGTGACCTTCGATGGCTAGCCGCTAGCCGCCAGCCCCGTGAGCCCCAGTCCTGGAACGGCCGTCCGGCCGTCAGAACCTCGCCGTGATCCCCAGCCGGATGATGCGCGGCGTCAGGATGCGGGTGGGACGGCCCCACGTCGTGCCGAGGGCTTCATTCTGCAGCAGCACGTGGTTGGCGTTCATCACGTTGAACAGGTCGAGCGTGCCCTCGATGCTGGCCGGGCCGATCCGGAAGCGCTTGGCGGCGCGCAGGTCGAGGAACTGGTTGACGGTGTCCGTGCGGTCCTCGCCACGACGGGCCACACGGACCGTCGCGCTCGGCTGGGTCAGCGTCGGGGTCGTGAACGAGAACACCTGGGAGCGGTTCAGCGGGTCACCGGCGCGGGCGTTGTACTTGGCCGCGAACGTGATCTCCTGCCACGGCAGCGTGTAGCTGCCCGACAGGTTGAACACCCACGGCACGTCGGTGAAGACCGAGCCGTCGTCGCGGTTGATGAGGCAGTTCGGGTCGTTGACGAGCGGACACGCGCCGAGGTTGCCGCCCTGGGTGTAGGTGCCGCTGTGGTCGAAGCCGCGATGCTTCTGCAGCGACAGGCCGGCCAGCATCTGCCAGCGGTTCGACATCTTCTTCTGGATGTCGAAGGTGACGCCGTTGTAGTCGCTCCGGAGCACGTCGACGTTGGTGATGACGCGATTCTGCTGGGTGCCGAACTGCGGCAGCAGCTTGTAGACGGTGATGTTCTCCACCTGCCCGCTCTCGGGGTTGGTGAAGGTGCGGGCCTCGGGGGTGTAGGCGTCGGCGGGCCGGGCCGCGTCAATCAGGCCGAGGCCGTCGCGGTGCTGGCGGCGGTGGTAGCTGACGCCGACCGCGAGGTTCTGGATGAGCTGATGTTCGACCCCGACGTTGATCTCGTCGCTGTAGGGACGATCCGCGTCCTGGTCGAAGGTCGGGAACAGGCCGCGCGCAAACGCCGGCACCGGGCCGAGTTCGCCGGTGTCGAGCCGGAGGTTGTTGTTGGTATCGCTCCACACGACGTTCTGCGTGGCCAGCGCGTTGAGGTTGGTCGCCTCGACGATCTCCGAGCCGAACTGATTGTAGAAGCGGCCGAAGTAGGCCTTGATGGCGGTCTGGCCGTTGCCGAAGACGTCGTAGGAGATCCCGAGGCGCGGCCCGATGTTCATCGAGAAATCGTAGATATCGGTCTGCGGGAACGCGCGCTCTCCGACGTAGCGACCGGCCGGGCTCGCCTGCTCGGGCAGGTAGCCCGACGCGCCGTCGAAACGGACGCCGAGGTTGATGGTGGCGCGGCCGATCACCCAGCGGTCCTGGATGAAGGCGCCCCACGTCTCCATCTTGTGGTCGGAGACGATCGGCGTGTTGGCGATCTGGGCCTGGAACGGAATGCCGTCGCGCATCTCGAGCAGGATGTCGCCGTTGCGCACGCGGTCGTAGGCCATGCGTTCCCACGACAACTGCACGCCGGCCTTGAAGTCGTGGGTGCCGCCGAGCAGCTGCGGCACGAAGTAGCTGTAGGTGCCGTTGGCCTGGTAGCGGTGGTTGGGGTTGATCGACTGGATCTCGGCGGCGTTGATGCGGGTGTTGCGGATGGTGTCGCGCACGGCGATGTCGGTGGCGCCCTCCTGATAGCGGCTCGGGAATTCGCCCCACATCCGGCCGAAACGCGCGTCGAAGACGCCCCGCTGGCCGACCACCTGATTCACCTGCGCGACGAAGTTCTGCGCCGGCTGGTCCTGCAGCGTCGTCGCCAGATCCTCCACGAACAAGTAGGGAGCGTCGCGGCGGTGGAACCGGTACTTGAGGTTGCGGTTGAACACGAACGACGCCCGGGTGCTCGAGGTCGCCTGCCCGGTGAGCTTGCCCATGTAGTTCTCGATCCGGTTGTCGTCGATGGCCTGCGAGCCGTCCTGGTTGCGGGCCCCGATCTGGAGCTGGTCGAGGCGCCAGCGGCGGGTGGCGCCGAAGAACCACAGCCGGTCCTTCTTGATCGGGCCGCCGAGCGTCGAGCTCCAGTCGTAGGACATATCCACCGGGTTGCCGGCCGCGCCGGTCTGGGCGCCGGGCTGCAGGCCGAGGCGCACGCGCAGGTCGTCGTCGACGTTCTCGCCCTGCAGGCTGTCGTTCATGAAGTAGAAGTTGTGGTCGCTCGTGAAGCGGTTGCCGCCCGACTTGGTGACCATGTTCATGTAGACGCCCGAGACATCGCTCTCCGCGGTGCCCGACGCCGTCTGCATGTTGTATTCCTCGTACATCTCGAAGCCGTAGTACTGCATCGTGGCGCCGCCGCTGCCGCCGGCCCAGTTGGTCTTCAGGCCGTCGATCGAGAACGACTTCTGGCTGTCGGCCGAGCCGAACGCTTCGAGGTTGTACTGCTGCATGCCCTCGGTGCCGCCCACATCGAGGCGGCCGGTGACCACGCCAGGCACCAGGCCGGCCATCACCCACGGGTTGCGGCCGGTGGGAATCGCCTCGTAGAGGTCCTTGCTGATGTTGGTCTGCGTCACCGTCGACGACACGTCGACGACCGGCGTCTCGCCGCTCACCGTGATGGTCTCCTGCAGGCCGCCGACGCCGAGTTCCATGTCGAGGCGGGTGGTGCGGTTGACCTGGATGGCGACGCCGTCGCGGGTCTGGGTGGCGAAGCCGGCCAGCTCGAATGCCACCGTGTAGCTGCCGGGCGGCAGGCCGGTGAGCGAGTAGAGCCCCTGGTCGGTGCTCACGGTGGCGCGGGCCGCGCCGAGCGTCCCGCCGCTGACGTTCACCGTCACCCCGGGCAGCACGCCGCCCTGGTTGTCACGCACGACGCCTGAGATGGCGCCGGTCTGCTGGGCCTCGGCGCTGGCCGCGACCAGCAGGGCCACCGTGGCCATCAGGGCGGTAGTCCATCGAATGATTGCGTTCATGGTCGTTCTTCCCTCCGAGCGCGTTGCCGCGTTCTTCATGGTTCGGTCCGCCAACCGGTGCAAACGCCGTGCGCGCGGCGCCCCACATCGGCAGACATCCGAGGGCCCATTTTGTTGGGAAAACCGCAGATCGCCTGTGGATGGCGCGCGGGTGGTCCAACGATTTGGATTTCAGCCGTCCGAATGGCGGGCCGTCGGGGACGTCGCGTGGGACCAACCGGGTTGGCCGCGCAAAGACGGCCGTACAGACCACGGGCGCGACGGTCCGGCTGGACCCGCCGCGCCCGCGCGAGAGAACGAGCGAACTAGAAGTTGATCACGAGGCCCACGCGAATGATACGGGGCGACAGGATCTCGCTCGGGAACAGGTAGGTGCCGCCAACGACGCCGTTGACGCCGGTGGCCGTATCCGCGTTGGTGATGTTGAAGAAGTCCACCTGTGGCCCGATGCTGCGGGTGCCGAAGCGGAACGTCTTCGAGAGGCGCAGGTCGAGCATCGTCACCGCATCGAGCCGCTCGTCGCCACGATTGCTGAGCAGCACCGTCTGGGTGGCGCGGGTCATCGCCACGCCGGCCGCCAGGGCCTGCGCGCGCGTCACCGACGCCGTCGACACGTAGGGGTAGCCGCTGTTCGAGATGAGCGTGCCGGCCACGCTCACGTCCCACGGCAGCAGGTAGCTGCCCGACAGGCGGAACGCCACCTGCGAGTCGCTGCCGATGATGCCATCGGGGTAGGTGGTGTTGTTGGGGTCGTTCAGGTCCGCGGTGCCCGACTGGCCCGTGTTGACGTTCACGCCACCGGTGTTCTTGCCGATGGTGAGACCGGCCACCATCTGCCAGTTCTTCGAGAAGCGCTTGTTGGCCGTGAACTCCACGCCGTGGTAGGCCGTGTCGAGGTAGTCCTGGTTGTCACGGATGTTGTTCTGCGCGCTGGCGAGGTTCGACGCCAGGTTGTAGACCGTCACCGTCGACCGGCTTGCGGCGCTGCCAGCGTGCCGCCGGGACCGTTGGGAATGGTGAGCTGGAACGGGGTGTAGGCGCTGGTCGGCACCGCTTCGTTGCGCACACCGAGCTGCGCCTTGTTGGTGCGGTAGTAGTACATCGCGCCGACGCGGATGGCGCCGCTCAGCTGCTGTTCGATGCCGGCGGTGATCTCGTCCGAGTAGGGCCACTTCACGCCGTCGGCGTAGAAGGTCGAGACGCCGCCGCTGAAGCCCGAGCAGGTCGAGGCGGTGACTTCCGACGCCTGGAACACGCCGTCGCCGTTGGGGTCAGACCACGGGCAGGTGCGGCTGCCGGCGGTGAGGGGGTTGACCTGCGTGACGCGGTCGATGCCGGTCTGCAGGCCGTAGCGGCTGTACGACGCCTTGATGGCGGTGGAGCCGTTGCCGGTCAGGTCGTACGACGCGCCGGCGCGCCACACGGCGATGTCCTGCTCGATGACATTCGTGTCGGACACCGAGCGCGCGGGCGCGAAGGCGGTGGCGGGCGCCGACTGGTCGGGCGTGATGCCCGTGTAGCGGTCGTAGCGCATGCCGAGGTTCAGCGTGAGGCGGTTCCTGGTCCAGCTGTCCTGGAGGAAGAAGCCGAGCACGTGGGCGATGTTCTTCGAGACGACCGGCGTATTGAACTGGCGGATCTGCGCCGGGATGCCGTTGTTGTATTCGACGTAGTGGTCGCCCTGCACCGAGTAGTCCGACTCGTAGTAGAGACGCGCGAACTGCACGCCGCCCTTGAACAGGTGGTCGCCGCCCTTGCTGGCGCTCAGCGAGAAGATGTTGTCCCACTGGGTGCGCGAGTTCGGCTGGTGCTCTTCACGCGTCGACGCGAAGAAGGCCTCTGAGCGGGCGTTGTCGACCTTGCGGATGGTGTTGGGGTCGGTGCCGGGCTGGTAGCCGTAGTTGGTCTGCCCGTCCATGATGCTGAAGTTCGACTCGTAGACCAGGCGGTTGCGGATGCCGGTGTACTTGGCCTGGAAGGTCTGCGCCGGGTTGCTCTGCACGAGCGAGGCGGCGTCTTCCATGACGTTCGGCGGGGTGTCGCGGCGGTGACCGCGGATCTTGTCGTTCCAGAGGTACGACATGATCACCTTCTGGTTCGGCGTGATCTGCGCCACCATCTTGCCCGAGTAGTTCTTGAGATCGTTGTCGTCGAGCGCCTGGCTGCCATCGGGATTGCGGGCGTTGACGAGCTTGTTGACGACCCACTTGCGGACGGTGCCGTTCACCCACACGCGGTTGGTGATGAGCGCGCCGCCGCCCGAGAGGTTCACGTCGTAGGTCTTGAGGGTGGGGTTGCCGAGGAAGCTCGGATTGATCGTCTGGGTCGGTGCCCAGTTCTCGCCCTGCAGGTCGTCGTTGGCGAAGTTGCCGCGGAGGTTGCCGCTCCACTTGTTGCCGCCGGCTTTGGTGACCATGTTGATGGAGACGCCGCCCGCCAGCACTTCGGCGGGAATCGCCGAGGTCATGTAGTTGACTTCTTCGAACATCCCCTGGTCGTAGTAGAGCATCGTCGCGCCGCCGTTGCCCCCGGGCCAGTTCACCGTGGCGCCGTCGATGTTGTAGCTGACGTCGGCGGTGTTGGAGCCGTGCGACGACATGCTGCTCTGCTGCATCGACTGCGTGCCGCCGACGTCGTAGGTGCTCACCTGCACGCCGGGAATGATCTTCGCCAGCGACCACGGGTCACGGCCCGTCGGCACGCCTTCGAGAATCTCCTGGTTCATGACGGTCTGCTGCACGTTCGACCGCACGTCCACCGTGGGCGATTCGCCGGTGACCGTGATGGTCTCGGTGAGGGCGCCCACTTCGAGCTTCGGCGAGATCGTCGCGACGAAGCCCGCGCTCAGGCGGACATCGGGACGGTCAACCGTCTTGAAGCCCTGCAGTTCGAATTTGACGCCATAGGCGCCGGGCACCAGACGGTCGAAACGATACGACCCGGTGGCGTCGGTCACCTGCGTCTGCGGACCGCCGATGAGACGCTCACCCGTCACCGTCACGTTCACGCCCGGCAGAACTGCACCGCTCGTGTCGGCCACGATGCCCGTGATCGACCCTGTGAGCACCTGTGCCCGGGCCGGGAAGGCTCCAAGCAGCACCGCGATACATGCGGCAACTGCCACGACTACTCGACGAATATTCATGCACTCTCCTTCATCCCGCGAGCCCGTGACCTGTCGCCAGGGGCTTCTGGACGAACGGATACTGTACCGTAAACGGCGCGGGTCGAACCAGCGGCGAACACGGATGGTCTCCACAACAGGGAGCCATCGATCCAACACCTTGAATGACTAAAACGGTTCGTCGTCGAAGCGCGGCATCAGGGCGCCAGGAGCGCTCCTGATGAGCTTCCGATCGAGGCGCTCCAGACGTCGCTGCGCGCTCGATCGATGGCGTTCGGCGAGTGGTTCGGCGAGGGCATCCAGAACGAGCGTTCGGGCGGCGCCGAAATCCCTGGCGCGGTGCTCGTGATGAATGGCCAGCGCTTCGCGCGCTTCACGGCGCAGATGTGCGGGAATACCGCGGGTGCCGAGCAGCGCCTCCCACGAGGCCGCGGCGGCATCGACGCGGCCGCCACGCCGCTGCGAGTGCGCCAGACGGCGCAGCGCCTCGGCGCGCAGCCCCGGGTCACCGACGCCGGCCGCCTGCGGCGGCGGCGCGGGCAAAGCAGGTCTCGGCGCCGGCAATGTCGCCGAGACGTTCGTAGACACGCCCGAGGCCCAGGCATTCGTGGCCGCGCTCGGCCGCCGCCGGTCCACGCACCACGAGCATCGATGCGCGGGCGCTCACGAGCAGTGTCGAGACGAGATCGAGGCGGTTGTGTTCGAGCACGGCCTCGAGCGGCTCGGCGCGGCCATCGCGCGCGAACTGGAAGAAGCGGGCGGGGATCTCGAAGCCGGGCACGTCGCCGACGCGGTGCAGGCCGACGAGCCGCTTCTCGAGCACGCCGAGCGAACAGCTCGACTCGTCGGGATCGGGCCCGGCGATGGTGGAGCGCTCGCGCCAGAAGCGGCGGGCCGGGTGCAGCGCGTCGAGATGCGGCAGCTGGTGCCACGGCCACGTCAGGCGGTTGAAGCTGAAGCGCATCTCGAGCAGCGGCAGATCGAAGGTGCGCCCGTTGAACGTCACCAGGTGCGTGGTGTCGCGCATCCAGTCGGTCAGCGCCAGCAGTTGCGCCCGCTCGAATTCGAAGCCGGGCGCGAGGAACTGCCGCACCACGATGGCATCGCCGTCGATCCGCGCGCAGCCCACGAGAAACGCCTGCGTGCCGGCGCCGCCGGCCAGGCCAGTGGTCTCGAGGTCGATGGCGCAGAGCCCGTCGAGCGACGGCGCGGACGCATCGGCGGCGGTGGCCGACAGCGTGCCGCGTGACGACGGCCACGCCCGCCTGAGCGCGCTCAGCCCGTCCTCCGCCTGGCGCAGCATCGCCACGATGTCACCCACACGGTGCCGTCCGTGGCGCATGTCGGCGTCGTAGCGCCGGTCGACGACGATGCAGAGACCCTCGCGGCGCGTGTCGACGACGCCGCCCAGAACGTCGGCCGCGTGTTGCGCGCGGGCGGCGCGGCCATCGGGCGACGGCGACGCCCCGACCGGCGTGGCCAGGGCGGAGGCATCGGCGGGCGCCAGCGGCCCGAGCGCGTCGGGATGCACCCGCGGCACCGCCGACGGGCCCACCACCGCGCGCAGCCGATCCGCCAGCGAGGGCTTCATCAGAAGGGAATCTCCGCCTTCGCCAAGGCTTCGGCGGATCGCGCCACGACAGCGGCGCGGTCGTGAGGCGGGATCGCGGCGGTTTCGCCGTCGCCGATCGGCCGAGCCAGGAGCGTCTGCAGAATCGCCAGCGCCACCGTCTTGGCGCGCGGGCCGGTCTCGCCAATCGGCCCGACGCACGTCGGGCAGCCGTGATCGCAGTCGCAGCCGGCGATGAGCTCACGCGTGCGGTCGAGCAGCTCCGCATGCATGCCGTGCAGCGGAGCCGAGAAGCCGATGCCGCCAGGGAATGCGTCGTAGAGGTAGATGCGCGGCTCGTCGCCGAGGCTTTCGGGGATGGCGGTGCGTCCGCCCACCGGTTTGGTCTCGCCCTCGGCGTCGTCGCCCTGCCCGAAGGCCAGGCCCACGTCGCGGACGTCGCACATGAGCAGCAGCGTCGCCACGCTCTTCATCGCGAAGCCCATCCCCACGACGCCGTCGCGCTTGTCGTCCTTCGAATACGGCAGCGCCTGCATGGTCGCGCGCGGCACCGACAGCCAGTAGCTGGTGGTGTGCATCTGCTGCTCGGGCAGGTCGAGCTCGCCGGAGCCGACGTTCTCGTTGGTGTAGAACTTGATCTTCTTGAAGCCGACCACCCGCGACGACACGTGCACGTCGCCGTGTGTCGCCACCTCGCCGGCGCCGGCGGCGGTGTCGAGCACGGTGACCTTCGAGTACGAGATGGCGGTCGTGTAGTAGTCGCAGTCGACGTCGCGCACGAACGCCTTGCGGTTGTCGTAGTCGAGCGCTTCCACCTGATAGAGGCGGCCTTCCACGATGTAGATCGCCTTCGGGTGCAGCGTCGTCGGCCCGCTCGTGTAGTCGGTCTCGCCGATCACCTTGGCGCCGGCGCCGACGTCCACGATGACGAAGTTGTCGGACGTGATCGAGCGCAGGCTCACGGCATCCGCCGGATAGCTCTCGCTGGTCCAGTTCCACTGCCCGGGCTCGTCGCTGTCGGGATCGCCGGAGCGGTGCACGAGGCCGTTCTCACGCAGGATCATCAGCACTTCCTGCACGTCCACGGTGCCGAAGGTGTCGGTGCCGCTGAAGGGCAGCTCGAAGGCCGCGCACTTCACGTGATCGACGAGGATGTGCAGGTTGTCGGGATTGACCAGCGCCCGCTCGGGCGAGGCGTCGAAGAAGTACGACGGGTGCTTCACCACGAACTGATCGACCGGCGCGGAGCTGGCCACCATGACGGCCGCCGAGCGCGCCGTGCGCCGGCCGGCGCGGCCCGCGCGCTGCCACGTGGCGGCGATGGTGCCCGGATAGCCGGCCATGATCGAGACGTCGAGCGCGCCGATGTCGATGCCGAGTTCGAGCGCGTTGGTCGAGACCACGCCCTTCACGCTGCCCTCGCGCAGGCCCTTCTCGATCTCGCGCCGGCGCAGCGGCAGGTAGCCGCCGCGGTAGCCGCGGATCTGTTCGGCCATGCCGGGCACGGTCTCGAAGTCTTCCTTGAGATAGGTGGTGAGGATCTCGGTGGCGAGGCGGCTCTGCGCGAAGACGATCACCTGCAGGTTGCGGCGCAGGAACTCCCCCGCCACCCGCCGGGCCTCGGCCAGATACGAGCGGCGGATGCCGAGCTCGCGGTTCACCACCGGCGGATTCACGAAGACGATGAACTTCTCGCCGCGCGGCGCGCCGCTCTCGGCGATGTGCGAGAAGGGCCGTTCGGCCAGCCGCTCGGCCAGCTCGCGCGGATTGGCGATGGTGGCCGACGAGCAGATGAACTGCGGATCCGAGCCGTAGTGGCGGGCCACTCGCTGCAGGCGCCGCAGCACGTTGCACAGGTGGCTGCCGAACACGCCGCGATAGGCGTGCAGTTCGTCGATCACCACGTATTTCAGGTTCTCGAACAGCTTGGCCCAGCGCGGATGGTGCGGCAGGACGCCGGCGTGCAGCATGTCGGGATTGGTGAGCGCGATGTGGGCGCGGGCGCGAATGGTCTTGCGCGCATCGGCCGGGGTGTCGCCGTCGTAGGTGTGCGCGCCGATCGGCTCGCCGCCGGCGGCGGTGATGAGGGCCGTGAGCTCGTGCAGCTCGGCCATCTGGTCCTGCGCCAGCGCCTTGGTCGGAAACAGATACAGCGCGCGCGAGGCCGGATCCTTCAGGATCTGGTCGAGCACCGGCAGGTTGTAGCAGAGCGTCTTGCCCGACGCGGTGGGCGTCGTGACGACGATGTGCTCGCCCGCCGCCACGCGCTGGTAGGCCTCGGCCTGGTGCGAGTAGAGCTGCGTGAGGCCGCGGCTGCCGAGCGCCGCGCGCAGGCGCGGGTCGAGCTGGTCGGGAAACGGCGCGAAGGTGGCCTCGACCGGCGGCATCCGGCGCACCGCCGTGATGACGCCCTCGGGCGTATCGGCGCGCTCCATCCACGGGCCGGGCGCAAGGTGCTCGAGCGCCCCGCGCAGCGCCTTGTCCTTGCGCTCGACGAGGGACGTGGAACCGGGCAACGACGGCGTCGGGTTGGCGGACATGCGCAGATCCGGGGAGGCCCGGGCATCGTACTAGGCCGGCGCGGGACGATCAAGAAGCGAAAGTGCCGGGCCACCGGGCTGCCAGCGCGTGCGTGCGGCGGGGGCACGCTGTCGCGGTCCGGCCCTACGCAGGCCGACCAACGATTTCGGGGGCGAGCGTCGGCCGGAAGCGTGGGGCCCCGGGTTCGGGCTGTCGATGGATATCCGCGATGCCATCGAACACCCCACGCGGACTTCGGCGCCGCCTCATCGTTGGTCGTCTGACGCGGGCGCGGCCTGCTCCGGACGGCCCGCGCCAGCATGCCCCCGCCGCACGCACGATGTGCGCTCGCACCCACGGTCGAGTCGAGCGTCGAGCCAGGTACATGCCCTGCCAGACACGATCATCTTCGGGTGGCCCGGCCTTCGTTTCGCCACCCATTGGCCGGCGCGGCAACAGCGGAATCCAAGAGATTCGGGACTTCGGCGACTCAACTCTTCGGATACAACGTGCCGCGCAGAAACGATGCCGGGCGCCAACGCGCCCTGTCGCGCTGCGACCAGGCGCGCCAAGTAGCGCGCTCGGGCACACCCAGCCTGGCGCAGTGCTCGTCGAGCTCCTTGCGATTGATGACGCCATAGCTCGACTCGACACGGAGCAACTCGTTCAAAGGCGCGCTGAGCTCTCGCACGTTGCGAGCCACCACGCCACGCACTGCGAACCTGTGCTCCCAAGCCGCGAGGTCTGCGGCCTGAAGCGGCGGACACTCCATCGCGCTCTCGCTCGTGGTGACGGAGTCGAGGTGCCCTTTCGCAAGGTCTCGAACCCACGCAAGGAGATGTTCGCGGTCCCCTCGGTCGCGATCTCCCTCCTCGAAGACAGGCTTGAAGCTATCCAGCGGTCGGTTCCTCCCGATCCACATGATGCTCTTGCTCAGTGCGGAGAATGAGGCGAGCCCGTACGGCGTTGCATGGCACTCCTTCATGGCGTAGCGCTCATTGAGCGACCGCCAATCATCGAGAACGACGGTGGACGCTACTCCGTATTGAACGTGCCGACGAATGATCTTCGTGAGTTCCCGCAAGAGTCGAGCGCGCCGAGTTGGCTCCGTGTCCCAGCCCGAGAACTCGCCCTGCCCCGCCATGCAATCCGTCATGTGGAACACGCGGACACCGGCTCGATGCAGCGCAAGCTGCCAGTCGCGCGAGAACTTCTTCCAGTTTCGCTTCGGAGCCACGAAGCCACCGACGGTCAAGGCAGCTAGGGCCGACCGATCGCCAGCTGAATCGAAGTATCCGACCTGAACAGCCACGCCCCGAGATGCTACGCGATCACCATGCCGGTAGGTCGCGGTCGGGCCTGCGGCGGGTGGCGCCGGCGGAACCCGGGCCCCCCAACGCGTGTGGTTTACGCGTTGGGGTGGGGATGGGGCCCAACCGCGCGCAGCGAAAGCGAGCACGGATTGGGAAGGCTATCCGCCGGTGACAGGACCCGCCGGGCTAGACAGCGACCGCGTCGCGTCGGACGACCGAAGCCCTACTCCACCGTCGCCTTGCGGATGTAGTCGAGCAGTGGAAAGTTCTTCCGCAGGTAGGCGTTCCCCTGCGTGAAGAGCAGTTCCTGCTTGCCGGCGCGGATGCCGCCCAGGGCGGCTTCGCCGTAGCCGTCGTGCAGCGCGTCCACCACGTCCCACCCGGCGACGACGCGGCCGAAGACGACAAACGGCTCCTTGTCGTGCGCAGCGCTGTTGTCCGCGAGATTGAAGAAGACCTGGGTCGTGCGTCCGTGTGGCGTCGCAAACGCGAATGCCACCGTACCTTTGAGGTTCTTCTGCCCGACGAACGGATCATCACGCAGCGTGCGCGTGCGCCAGGCTTGGGCCGTGGCAGGCACGCCGCTGATGCCGAACTGCGCCCACTTGCCATGCACCACGCGGAAGATTGCGTTGTCGTCGTAGTAGCCCGACGTCACCAGCGTGTAGAAGCGATCGACGCCGAGCGGCGCCCACGCGCGGGTGCAGTCGACCACGATCATCCCGCGGGTCGTGGCCAGCCGGACGCGGAAGCGCTCGGGCGCGCGGGTGTCGGGAGCGGGCGCTTGAGCCGCGGGCGCTACGGCCAGAGCGGCCATCGCCAGAACGCAGGCGGCAACGGCCAGGCGGGCGCGGACGGGCATCCGCGCAGTGTGCCACAGCCGCGTCGTCACTGCGCCAGCGGTTCGACGACCAGCCGCGTCAGCATCTCCACCACCTGGCGGCGATGATCGCGGCGCTCTTCGCTGACGTTCGGTGACGCGGTGGTGGCGATCACGAGCTGCAGGTCCGGCACGACGAACACGTACTGGCCGCCGTAGCCCCAGGCGAAGCAGGTGTCGTGCCCGCCGAGGTGATGCACCCACCACGCGTAGCCGTAGGCGCGGTCGCGCAGCGGATCGGGGATACCGCCGGGCCCCACGCCGCGCGCCCATGGCGGCAGGTCGCGCGGCCGCCCCTCGCAAGACTTGGCCACCCACGCGGCCGGGATCACCTGAGCGCCGCCCGCGCGTCCCCCGCGCAGGTACAGCTCGCCGAACGCGAGGAGCTGGCGCGGCGTCATCAGCATGTCGTTGCCGCCGAAATAGATGCCCTGCGGGTCGGTGGGCCACGGCGGCAGCGTGAACCCCAGCGGCCGGCCCAGCGCCTCGTTGGCAAAGCCCAGAGTGCTCTTCTTCGTGGCCTTGGTGAGAATCGCCGACAGCAGGTGGGTGTTGCCGGTGCTGTAGTCCATCGCGGCGCCGGGAGCCGCGACCATCGGCCGCGCCAGCGCGTAGTCGACCCAGTTGCGGCTGGTGACCCACGCGCCGTACTGGCGGCCGCTCGTGCTCTCGAGGCCGGGCCGCATCGTCAGCAGGTCTTCGACCGTGATCGCCTTCTTCGCCGGATCTTTCGTCAGCGCCGGAAAGTACCGATGCGATCGGCGCGCGGACGCCGGGAATCAGGCCGCGTTCGATGGCGATGCCGACCAGCGCCGAGACGACGCTTTTCGACGCCGACTTCACGTTGGCCGGACGGTTGGCGCGCGCGCCGTTGTAGTAGCGCTCGAAGACCACGGTGCCGCGATGGCTTACGAGCAGGCTGTGCAGCTTCGGCAGGGCCCGCGCCGCGGCATCGAGCGCGTCAGCATTGAAGGCCGCCGATACCGGTACCGCCGCGACACAGGCGAGCGTCGCCAGCACGGCGCCGAGGAACCGTTGGCGCCCGGCCATCACCCGCGCACCCGCACGCCTTCCGGTCCACCGAACGAGACCGCTCTGAACAGCACCAGCAGCAGCGGATAGGCGACGCCGCCCACGATGATGGCGGCCAGCGATCCGCTGGTGCCCGAGGCCACCACCGCCAGGCCCATGCCGAGTCCCGCCGCGAGCACCCGGCCGAACCCGGCCAGCGGCAGCGCGCCGGGAATGGCCTCGCGCGCGGCGACGACGGCCACACCGAGGCGCACCACTTCGCTGATGACGGTGGCCCAGGCCGCGCCCGCCAGCCCGAACGCGGGGATGAACGCGAGGTTGAGCGACACATTGACCACCGCGGCGACGATGTTCACGCGCAGCAGCGCCGGCTCGCGGTGCCGCGCGATGAGGGCCGCCACCGACATCTCGCGCAGCGCCGCCACCGGCACCGACAGCACCAGCACCTGCAACGCCGTGGCGCCGTCGCTGTAGGCGCGGCCGAAGAGCAGCTCGATGAGCAGCGGCGCCAGCAGCGCGCCGCCTACCGCTACCGGCATCGTCACCAGCCACGCCACGACCAGCGCCGAGCGATAGGTGGCTCCGGTCGCGGCCGTCGGCGTCGGCTCGCGCGCCATCGACGGCAGCACCGTATGCGCATACGCGACCATCAGGTTCGCGCAGAACGAGATGAGCACGTAGGCCGCGGCGTAACGTCCGGCGTCGGCTTCGCCCCGCAGATACCGCAGAATCAGCAGATCGACGTTGTAGAGCACCAGGCCGAGCAGCGTGAAGAGCACCAGCCGGCGGCCGCGCGCGAGCATCGACGCCACCCGCGGCCGATCGCCCGGGACGAACAGCCGCACGCCGAGGCCCGGCAGGCCCCGCAGCAGCCACGCGGTGCCGACGAGCACGCCGATCACGGTGGCGATGGGCGCCCAGTAGACGTCACTCACCGACCGCACGAGCGCGAAGGTGACCACGCCGGTGACGACATCCGCCACGATGCGCGACACCGCCACCGGCACCGGCCGCTGCAGCCCGAGGTAAATCCAGCGCACGCTGACGGCGGTCAGTGGCAGCCCGAGCGAGTAGAGCGCGAGGACGCGACCATCGGGCTGCGCCATCAGCCACCAGCCCACCGGCCACACCACCAGCAGCACCGCCGCCACGGTGGTGAGGCGCATGGCGAGCGCCCCCGAGGCGACCGCGGTGGCGCGCTCGGGGCCTGCCGCGGCGTCGGTCATGCCGGCCAGCTCCACGCCGGAATCCGCAATCTGCGTGAGATACAGCATCACGCCGGCCGCCACCGCCACCACGCCGTAGATCTCCGGGCCCAGCGTGCGTGCCAGGTAGACGGTGGTGCCGAAGGCGATGAGGCGGGCGAGGCCTTCGCCGATCGCCAGCGCCGGCGACCCCGTCTGCGCGTCGTCTGCCATCGATCAGGCCGCCGCCGCCGTCACGACCGCCGCGACACGCGGATCGGCGAGCACGGCCGCGAAGTCAGGATCGCGCTGCAGGCGCCAGCGGGTGAAGGGCCCGAGCTCGGCCAGCGGACGCGCCAGATGCGCGAGCACGCTGTCGACGTCGCCCTGCTGGGCGGCGAGGGCCGCGGCGTAGTAGCGGGTGAAGGGATCGTCGGCGCCGGCCGCCAGGCGCCGCTCGAAGCCGTCGCGGGCCTGGCTCGCGAACTCGCCGGCCGAGCGATCGTCGCCACGGCGGGCGTAGGCCGCGGCGAGCTTCTGCTGCACTTCGATGAGTGAGCGCTCGCGCAGCGCGTGATCGGAGTGCAGCAGGAAGTTCAGCTCCCGCCGGTACTCGCGGATGGCGTCGTCGTAACGGCCCGCCAGGTAGTGCACGTAGCCGAGGCGCGTGTGGGCCCCCACCACGATGAGCCCCTGCACGCCCGACATCGCCTTCTCCTGCAGGTCCACGGCGGCCTGGGCCGAGCCTTCGGCCGCGGTCAGGTCACCGCTGAGCGCCTGCAGCAGGGCCAGTTGCAGGTAGGTGTAGCCGGCCTGCGGCGCCAGGGTCGCCGCGCGCGTGAAGTGGGCGATGGCGTCGTCGATGTTGGCGCGGCCGAGCCACAGCAGGCGCGCCAGCTGGCTGTGGCCGAGCGAGCTGTCGCTGTCGAGGGCGAGCCCGCGGCGGATGGCCTCCTCCGCCGCGTCGGTCTCGCCCGTCATGGCCAGCACTTGGCCGAGCCGCACGTGGCCTTCGGCGCGATCGGGCGCCAGGGCAATGGCGCGCTCGAGCAGCTCGCGGCTCCGGGCGAGGGCCTCGGGCTGCGACAGGAATGCGCCGCGCATCTGCAGGGCATTGCCGAGGGCGACCAGGGCGTCCACGTAATCGGGCTCGATGACGAGCGCCTGGTCGAAGAGCGTGATGGCGCGCTGCACCGATTCTTCGGTCGCCAGGCGCAGGTTCAGCATCGCCCGCGAGTAGGCCTCATAGGCCTCGGGGTCGTGAGC
This sequence comes from uncultured Acidobacteriota bacterium, assembly GCA_963779175.1. GTDB lineage: Bacteria > Acidobacteriota > Vicinamibacteria > Vicinamibacterales > UBA2999 > CADEFD01. The sequence continues at coordinate 27,821 of CAVZXA010000007.1, read as the reverse complement.
ATCGGCGCCGATGGCGCGCTTCTCGCTCTGTTGAAGTTCGCGCTGCAGCCCCTGGCGCACGAGCTCTTCCACGAGCCGGTCCTGGAGGTCGAAGACGTCGCCGAGCGAGCCGTCGATCTTGGTCGACGACACGGTGCGCCCTTCGTCGACGGCGATCGTCTGCGCGGTCACGCGCACGCGCTCGCCGACGCGCTGCACGGCGCCGGCCACGACCCAGGTCGCGCCGAGCCGGCGGCCCAGCTCGATCGACTGCCGCTCGTCTTCCATACGGCCCGAGGTGGCGCCGCCGCTGCGCTGCACGTCGAAGATCTGCTCGCGCGAGATGCTGCGCAGGCCCCGCACCTTGCCGAAGTCGGCGGTGAGCGACTCGGCCATGCCCTGCCCCAGCCAGTCATCGGCGGCATTGCCGGTGAGGTTGGCAAATGCCAGCACCGCCACGCTGCGGCCCTGCGGGCGCGCCGGGGCCGGCGCCGCCTGGCCGAAGCCCACCGGCGGCAGATGCATGCCCGGGCGCCACGTCTGGCGGGTGCCGAGCGTGCGATCGCGGGCGATCCGCTCACGCGCGTGATGGAGGTCGAGATACAACTCACGTGCCGACTGGTAGCGGAAGGCCGGATCTTTCTCGAGCGCCTTGCGCACCACCGCGTCGACGTCGGCCGGCACCGCGTAGTTGAAGCGGGCCAGCGCCTCGGGCTCCTGCGACAGGATGCGCTCGGCTGTTTCAGCCATCGTCGGCGCCGCAAACGGCGGCCGCCCGGCCAGCATCTCGTAGAGCACGGCGCCCACGGCGAAGAGATCGACGCGGTGATCGATGTCGGCGCCGCGCAGTTGCTCGGGCGCCATGTAGTGCAGCGTGCCGAGCACCATGCCCGGTGAGGTCACGCCCATCGTGTGTGCCGCCTCGGCGCCGCCACGGCGCACGAACTTCGCGAGGCCGAAGTCGAGCACCTTCACGAGCTGACGCGCCGTGAGCATGATGTTGGCGCTCTTGATGTCGCGGTGGACGATGCCGCGCGAGTGCGCGTCGTCGAGCGCATCGGCCACCTGCATCGCGATCTCGAGCGCCTCGGAGACGTCGAGCACGCCGCGCCCGATCCGCGTCGAGAGCAGCTCGCCCTCGACGTACTCCATGGCGATGAAGATCGACTCGCCGTATTCGACCAGATCGTAGGTGACGGCGACGTGCGGCGAGCGCAGCACCGACGCCGCCTGCGCTTCGCGCACCAGCCGCTCGCGGGCCTCGGGATCGGCGCCGTCGGCCGCGGTCAGGAACTTCAGCGCCACCTGACGGCCGAGCCGGGTGTCTTCGGCGAGGAACACCTCGCCCATGCCACCCGCACCCAGCCGGCCGAGCACGCGGTAGTGCAGCAGCTGGGTCCCGACCTCCGGCGCGCTCGTTGCCATCCCCGTGATTCTAGTTGGATGCCGGGCCCCGCCCCGCCGGTTCGTGCCGCCGGCGCTAGAACGACCGGCTCTGGCAGCCGTCCACGACCACCGACGTGCCGCTCACCCAGCTGGCGCGTGCGGAGGCCAGGAACGCGACGACATCGCCCACTTCTTCGGCGCGGCCGAAGCGGCCGAACGGCAGCTCGGCCCGGATGAAGTCGGCGATCCCTTCCGGATCCGCCTGCTGGCGCTTGAACCACGATCCGCCCGGAAACGAGATCGAGCCCGGCGACACGCTGTTGACGCGGATGTTGTCTTTCGCCAGCTGCTGCGCCAGCGACTTGCCGAGGCTGATCTCGGCCGCCTTCACGGCGTTGTAGGTCATGCGGCCGCCGGCCTCGCGGCCGAAGATCGACGAGATGATGACCACGGCCCCACCGCCCCGCCGCCGCATCGACGGCACCACGAGACGGGTGGCGCGAATCGCCGGGAACAGCGTCTGGTCGAACGCTTCCTGCCAGTCGGCGTCGGTGGTGGTCACGATGTCGCCGCCGCGGGCGAGGGCTACGTTGTTGACGAGCACGTCGACGCCGCCGAAGCGCATGACGGTGGCGTCCACGACCTCGCGAATGCCCTGCTCGGTCGAAAGGTCGGCCCGTACCGCCAGCACTTCGGCCGGCGCGACCGCGGCGGAAGCCAGTGCCAGCGCCGCTCCCGACAACGCGTCTTCCCCACGGCCCGAGATGCAGACGTGGCACCCTTCGGCCACCAGCGCCCGCGCGCTGGCCAGGCCGAGCCCGCGGCTCGACCCGGTGATGATCGCCACCTTGCCGGCGAGACCGAGATCCATGGGGGCTAGGCCGGCGGCAGCGACGACAGGAAGTCGTCCACGCTGGCCTCGAACGCCTGGCCCTGTTCGAGGCTCACGAGATGCCCGGCGCCGACGATCCGCACCAGCGAGGCGTTGGGCAGGGCTGCCACCATCGCTTCCGCATCCGCCGGCGGCGTGAGCACGTCTTCTTCGCCCACCACGACCAGCGTCGGCACGGTGATCGACGCCAGCAGCGGCGTCGAATCGGGCCGTTCCATCATCCGGATGATGGCGTCGCGGATCGCGGCCGGCGACTGGCGCTTGATGAGCAGGCGCACCGTCTCCTCGGCGTCGGTGTTGGTGTCGCGGGTGGTGGCGCCGAGCAGTTTCGGAATCATGTCGCGGGCGACGCCCTGCGGTCCGTCGTGCTCGAGCACGGTCAGCATCGCCTTGCGCGCGGCGCGGCCTTCGAGCGAATCGCCGGTGGCGCGGGTATCCGCCAGGATGAGCGCCCGCACGAGGCCGGGTGCGCGGCGCATCACCGCAAACGCCGTGTAGCCGCCGAGCGACAGCCCGCCGAGCACCACCGGTCCGCCGGCGACTTCGCGGATGAGGCCGGCGACGTCATCGGCGTAGTCGTCGATGGTCGGATCGACCTCCTCCGCGCGTTCGTCGGTCGAGCCGCCGAAGCCGCGCAGGTCGGGCGCCAGGATGCGCCAACCGTGGAAGGCGCCGCGAAACTGCGGCTCCCACATCTGCGACCCCAGGGGGAAGGCATGCACGAGCACGAGCACCGGCTTGCCGGTGGCCTCGGGGTCGTTGTCGAGATACGCGAGCGTGCGCGATCCGAGTTGCAGATACTGGCGAACCACGGCCCGATCTTACCGCACGCCGAGCGCCGGCGACGCCGGCATCCACCGGGCCGGCGGGTGTAGCATGGCGGCGGAGGTGCCGGTGATTGTCGCCCTGTGCGTAGCGGTGTTGACCTGGCAGGCGCCAGCGGCGGATGCCGATGGCCTGACGGCTCTCATGCGTGGGGCCGCCCGAGGAGACCTCGCCACCGTCACCGCGCAGGTCGCCGGCGGAGCCGACGTGAACGGCGCCCACGCGGAGCTGCGCCTGACGCCGCTCATGTTCGCCGCCTACGGGGGGCACGACGCGGTGGTGCGGCTGCTGCTCGCGAAGGGGGCCACGCCAAACCTGAAAGACGCCAACGGCGCCAGCGCCGCCGACTGGGCTTCGCAGGGCGGCCACGACGCCATCGCCGGCGTGCTCACGAAGGCCGGCGCGCAGCTCAACCCGTTCCTGAACGTGGGCATGCTGCCGTTCAGTCTCATGGACACGGCCACCGGCAAGCCGCCCGGCCGCTGAGCGCGGTTCTACGCGCCGCGCAGCACCTCGAGCACCGCCGCGCCGAGGTCGTCGGCCTTCTTCGCGCCGACGCCGTAGACATGCCGCAGCTGGTCGATGGTGGTCGGCTTGGTGCGCGCCAGTTCGCGCAGCGTCGTGTCGTGGAAGATGACGTACGGCGGCACGCCGCGGCCGCGGGCCACGGTGAGCCGCAGGGCCCGCAGTCGCTCGAACAGCTCGCGGTCCACGCCTTCCCAGCCCTCCGTCTCGGCCTTCGACCGCCGTGGACCGCGCGCCGGGTCCGGACGCCGCTGCCTGGCGAGCGTCAGGTCGGGTGACGCGCCGGCGTCCTTGAGCAGCGCCACGCCGTCATCGGTCAGTGCCAGCACGGGATATTGATCGTCGGTCTGACGCAGGAAGCCGCGGCCCAGCAACTGGTCGATGTAGCCGCGCACATCGTCCTGCGAGTGGTCGGCGAGCAGCCCGAAGGTGGTGAGATTGGCGTGGCCCCGGGCGGTCACCTGGTCGGTGGCCGAGCCGCGCAGCACGTTGGTGAGGTGGGCGGCGCCGAAGCGCTGGCCGACCCGCGCCACGCACGAGAGGATCTTGCGCGCCACCGTCACCGGGTCCGCCACCGACTCCAGCTCGCCCAGACAGAAGTCGCAGGCGCCGCAGTCGTCCTTCGGGTAGCGCTCGGCGAAGTGCGCGAGCAGATGTTTGTGGCGGCAGCCGACGCCCGAGGCGTAGCGCTCGATGTCGCGCAGCAACTGGCGCTTCTGATCGTTCAGCTCGCCGCTGCGTTCGAGCATCTGGCGCCACTTCAGGAAGTCGGCCCCCGAGACGATGAGCACACATTCCGCTTCCAGGCCGTCGCGGCCGGCGCGGCCGGATTCCTGCTGGTAGTGCTCGAGCGATTGCGGCGCCCCGGCGTGGATGACGTAGCGCACGTCCGAGCGGTCGATGCCCATGCCGAAGGCGACGGTGGCCACGACGACATCGGCATGTTCGTCGAGGAAGGCATCCTGGTGGCGATGGCGCTCTTCGTCCGACAGGCCGGCGTGGTACGGCACGGCCCGCAGGCCCTGGCCCTGCATCCACGCCGCGAGCTGATCGACGTCCTTACGCGACGAGCAGTAGACGATGCCGGCCTCGCCGCCATGGCGGCGCAGCACGTCGAGGATCTGGGTCTTCAGCGACGCCCGCGGCAGCACCCGGTATGTCAGATTGGGCCGGTCGAACGAGCCGACCAGCTCGAGCGGCGACTGGAGGGCGAGCTGCTCGGTGATGTCCCTGCGCACGCGCGCCGTGGCGGTGGCCGTGAAGGCGTGCAGGCTGACCCCCGGGAAGAACTCGCGCAGCCGGGCCAGCTGGCGGTATTCCGGCCGGAAGTCGTGCCCCCACTGGCTGATGCAGTGCGCTTCGTCGACGGCGATGAAGCCGACCCGGGCGGCGCCGGCCGCCACCCGCCGCAGGAAACCTTCGGCGCCGTCGCCCACGAGGCGCTCCGGCGACACGTAGAGCAGTTTGATCCGCCCCTCGCGCAGGTCGTCCATCACGCGCGACTTCTGCTCGGACGACAGCGCGCTGTTGTAGCAGGCGGCGGCCACGCCGTTGCCGACCAGGGTGTCCACCTGGTCTTTCATGAGCGAGATGAGCGGCGACACGACCAGCGCCAGCCCCTCGGCCACCAGCGCCGGCGCCTGGAAGCAGATGGACTTGCCGGCGCCGGTCGGCATCACGACCAGCGAATCGCGACGGGCCAGGATGGCATCCATCGCCTCACGCTGGAGGGGGCGGAACGAGGTGTAGCCCCAGGTGCGCTCCAATACCTCCGCGAGGGGGGTGGCGGCGGGCGTCATGGTCGAGTCGGAGACGGGGGGCGGAACAGACATCGAGGCGGGCTCGAACATGGTGACACACGGCACGTGCCTGCCGCTATAATTTGCGGTCACACGCGTCATGTCGGGCATGCTTCGCCGTTGGTCGGCTCCGGTGATGAGCGCGATGACGATCCTCGTCATCGGCGGCAGCGCCGCGCCGCGCGCGGATCAGAAGGTCGCCGCGCCGGTCTCTGACGTCGCCGCCACGCTGGCCCGCGCGACGGCGCGCGTCGAAGATTTCTTTCTGCGCGCGCAGAGCCTCGTCTGCAGCGAACGCGTCCACGTGCAGCCCCTCAGCTACGGATTCTCGAGCGATGGCTTCGGCCGCACCGTCGAATCGGAACTGCGGGTGTCGTGGGATCCCGAGGGCGAGGGCGGCGCCTCCGAGGCACGGGCCCTGCGCCGGGTGATGAAGGTCAACGGCCACGCGCCGCGCGAGAACGACCGCAACAACTGCACGACGCCGGAGCGGCACGACACCGAGCCACAGGTGCTCTCGATGCTGCTGGAGGGCGAACGCGACGACTACACCTGGTCGCACGCCGGCGCGGCCACCATCGACGGGCGCCGGGCGGTCCTGCTCGACTTTCGCGACAAGGAGAAGCTGTCGCTCGAAGTGACCGTGCAGGACGACGACGAAGACTGCCTCACCTACACGCTCAAGGGCGGCATCCGCGGCCGGATCTGGCTGGACGCCGAATCGCACGACGTGCTGCGGCTCGATCAGCGTCTCAGCGGCCAGGCGAACGCGCCGATGCCGCGCATCCTGCAGCGGCGCCCCGGCGCCAGTCCGACGATGACGGTCGAGCGCTTCGACACCTCGTATCGCTTCAAGCGGATGCGCTTCGACAATCCGGAAGAGACGCTGGTGCTGCCGGTGTCGTCCAGCTCCCTGCGCATCACCCAGGGCGCCGGCACGCCGCGTATGCGGGTGACCACCGAATACCAGCACTATCGCCGCTTCCTCACCGGGGGCCGGATTGTGCCCGGCGACGAGCCCCGGTAACGCGCTCGCCGTTCAAGCTCAGCCCTGCCGCGCCGATTGTGGGTCTGGACCGCATCCAGACGCCATGGCCAGCCCACTGCCAACCACCCCGACCGACCCGCGCCGCCAGCCGCCACCGCCCGCCGGTGCGGCGGCCGTGGACCGCCCGGCCGCCCCGCCCGTGGGCCTGCGGATTGCCGGCGTGCTGGTCGACACCGGCGTCCTCACCGCGGCGCAGCTGGCGATGGCCTCGCGCATCCACAAGAAGGTCGAGGCCTCGCGCACGTTGTCGTCGGTGCTCATCGAGCTGAAGCTGGTGACCGAGGAGCAGATCCGCGGCGCCATCCGCGGCGGCGGAATCGAGGCGCCGCTCGGTGAGGTGCTGGTGGAACTGGGCCGTCTCGAACCGCACGAGCTGCAGCTCGCGCTGGCCCAGCAGCGCGAACATCCGCAGACGCCGATCGAAGACATCCTGGTCGACAACCACTTCGTCAACGCCGCCGACGTGGTGGCCGCGCAGGCCGACCTGCTCAATCTCACGCCGGTGCACGCCGACACCGTGGCCTTCGAGATCGCCCTGCTGAAGCGCGCGCCGATGGCGACCTACAAGGCGCACGGCTTCCTGCCGGTGCGTCGCGACGGCGACCAGGTGCTGGTCGTGTTCGCCGATCCGATGAACCCGCAGCACCGGGAGGTCGCCCGCAAGCACTTCGGCGACGTCGTCGTCGGCGTCGGCTCGCGCAAGATCGTGATGGCGGCGATCGCGCGGGCGGAGAAGGAGTGCGCCGCCAGCGTTGCCGGGGTCGCCTCCGTGGTGGACGGCGGCGGCGCGGTGGCGCTCGTGAACGGCGTGCTCGACCAGGCGCTGGCGCAGCGCGTCAGTGACATCCACCTCGAGCCCGGCCGCGAGCACCTGCGCATCCGCTTCCGCCAGGACGGCGTGATGGTCGTCCACGCCGACGTGCCGAACGACAAGGCCACCGCCATGATCGGCCGCATCAAGGTGATGGCCGGCGCCGACATCGCCGAGCGGCGCCGCCACCAGGACGGCCGCATCCAGTACCAGACCTCGCGCGGGACGGTAGACATCCGCGTCTCGATCTACGCCACCATCCACGGCGAGAAGATCGTGATGCGGCTGCTCAATAACCGCGACACGCTGCTGGCGATCCGCGACATCGGGATGGCGCCGCGCATGCTCGAGGCGCTGCAGCGCGACGCCCTCGACGCGCCGAGCGGGGTCGTGATGGTGACCGGGCCGACCGGCTCCGGCAAGACCACCACGCTCTACGCCGCCGTCAACTACCTGAACGACGCCAACACCAGCATCATCACCGCCGAAGATCCCGTCGAGTACATGATCGACGGCATCTCGCAGTGCTCGATCAACGCCAAGATCAACGTCTCCTACGCCGAGACGCTCAAGCACATCGTGCGGCAGGACCCCGATGTGATCGTGATCGGCGAGATCCGCGATCAGTTCTCGGCCGAAGTGGCCATCAACGCGGCGCTCACCGGCCACAAGGTGCTCACCACGTTCCACACCGAAGACTCGATCGGCGGCCTGATACGGCTGCTGAACATGAACATCGAGGCGTTCCTCATCTCCTCGACGGTGGTGAGCGTCATCGCCCAGCGGCTGTTGCGACGCGTCTGCCCGCACTGCGCGGAGCCCCACGTGCTCACGCCGGCCGAACTGGCCCGCCTGGGCTACCAGCCGGCCGAGGCCGCGGGCCTGACGTTCGCGCGCGGGCGCGGCTGCCCGGAGTGCCGCCACATCGGCTACAAGGGCCGCGTCGCGGTGTTCGAGATCCTGGTGCTGAACGAACTGGTGCGCGACGCGCTGCTGTCGCGCAAGAGCGCCTACGAGATCCGGCGCGTTTGCGTCGAGGCCAGCGGCCTGGTCACCCTCATCGAAGACGGCATCGCCAAGGCCGCCGGCGGTCTCACCAGCTACGAAGAACTCATCCGCCAACTGCCCCGCCTGTCGCGGCCCCGGCCGCTCGGCGAACTGCACCGCCTGCTCGGAGTGAATGCATGAACGACGAACGGTCCCTGCTCGACCAGGCCCTCGCCTTCGCCGAGGAGCGACAGATTACGCTGCCGGTCTTCAGCGACGTCGCCCAGAAGGTGCAGAAGGCGTCGCGCGAGGAGCGCTACGACATCAGCGAGATCGAGCGCCTGATCGAATCGGATCCGGCGCTGATCGCCGAGGTGCTGCGGGCCGCCAACTCCGCCTTCTTCGGCGGGCTGTCGGAAGTGTCGAGCATCCGCGCGGCGGTGCTGCGGCTGGGCCTGCAGCGGGTGACCAACCTGGTGTTCCTGGCCTCCGAGAAGAGCCGCTACACGGCGCGGCACCCCGAGATCGCGAACCTGATGCGCGACCTGTGGCACCACGCCGCCGCCTGCGCGCTCGCCGCCGAGTGGATCTCGCGCAAGGTGCGCTTCCCGCAGCACGGCGAGACGGTCTTCATCGGCGCGCTGGTGCACGACATCGGCAAGCTGTTCCTGCTGCGGGTGCTCGACGAGATGGCGCGCGAGCCCAAGTACGCCGGCGCGGTTTCGGCCGAACTGGTGTGCGAGGTGCTCGACAACGCCCACCCAGAGGTGGGCTACCGGCTGCTGCTGTCGTGGCACCTGCCCGAAGTGTTCCAGACGATCGTGCGCGACCACCATGTGGAGGTGCCCGATCCGGCCAACATCCCGCTGCAGATCGTGCGGCTCGCCAACCTGGCGTGCAACAAGGTCGGTATCGGCCTGCGCCCGCAGCCCGACCTGGTGCTGGCGGCCGTACGCGAGGCCGCCACGCTCGGGATGTCGGAAATCGCCATCGCGGAGCTCGAGATCATCCTCGAAGACGTGATGGCGCAGTCGGTCGCCGCGGCCCTCGCCGTCGGGTGATGCCGACACCGGTCCGGGCCGAAGGCGCCGGGGGGCGACTCTGGCGGAGACGACCGGCATCATCCGTCGGCGGGGGCACGCTCACACGGCCGCGGAGGTCCTGAGGGCCGTCACTTCGATTTCGATCTTCATGCGCGGATCGGCGAGCCCGGCGGCAATCATCATGGCGGCCGGGCGGATCTCGCCGAAGACGCGGCGCAGCACCGGCCAGCACGCCGGAAACTCTTCGGCCACGGGCAGCACATAGGTGACGCGCACGACATCGCGCATACTCGCGCCCGCCTCGGCCAGCGCCGCCTCGATGTTCCGGAGACACTGCTCGGTCTGCGCGACGACGTCGTCGGCGATCGTCATCGTGACGTAGTCGAAGCCGGTCGTCCCGGAGACGAAGACCCAGTCGCCCTGGGCGACGGCGCGACTGTAGCCGATCTCGGCTTCGAAGGTGGACCCGGAGCTGATGAGGGTGCGGCGCGGCTGGTGCATGCCCGCGCCTCAGTCTTCCTTCCAGGGATTGGTGGCGAAGATCGCCAGCTCCGTCCACAGCACCCGCTGTGGCAGATGCAGTCCGGCGAGAATCGTGGCCGCGATATCCGACGCGTAGAGCTTGTTGGGATTGTTGCGGCCGCTGCGGCCGTCGAAGCCCGTCTGCACTTCCGACGGGCAGATGCAGCCGACGCGGATGTTGTGCGGGCGCAGTTCCGCCTGCCAGCACTGCGTGATGCCGCGCACCGCCCACTTGCTGCCGGCATAGGCGGTGGCCGTGGCCGCGCCCTTCATGCCGGAGGTGGACGCGATGTTGACGATGTCGCCGAGCGCCTGCGCCTTCAGGTGCGGCACCACCCGGTTGGTGATGTCCACCAGCCCGAAGACGTTGGTCTCGAACACCGCCCGCATGGCGTCGACATCGAGGGCGCCGATCTCGGCGCGGTATGCATAGCCGGCGTTGTTGACGAGCACGTCGATGCCGCCCATGCGTGCCAGCGCCTCATCGACCGTGCGCTGGTTGTCGTCGCCGCTGGTCACGTCGGCCACGAGGCCGTGCGCGCCGGTCGCCGCCGCGAGCGCGTCGATGCGCCCGTGGTCGCGTCCCGTGAATGTGACCAGGTGCCCAGCCGCCCGCGCCTGCTCGACCAGCGCCGCGCCGATGCCCTGACTTGCTCCCGTGACGAGCAGCCGTCGTTGTGTCATGGAGCGATGATACCGCCCGGGCCACGCCGTCGTCAGGTGCCCGCGCCGGCAGGGATTCGGCTACCATTCGCCATGCCGTCAGACCGCCGCTCGTTCCTCAAGGCCACTGCCGCCGGCGTGGCCTCGGCCACCGCCGCCACGTTTGCGTCAACCGCGCCAGTCGAGGCGCAGGCGGCGGCCGGCGCCTTCGAGATGCCGCGCAAGATGACGCTCATGAACCTGCGGACCGCCGCCGGACCGCGGCTGGCCGTGAAGCTGCCGAAGGGCGTGCTCGACGTGGCGGCGGCGGCCTTGATGTACAAGCTGCCGGCTCCGGTCGATACCGACGACCTGCTGCAGAACGGCAAGGGGGGCCTGCTGGCGAAGGTCGTGGCCGCGGCCGCCGATGGTCCGTCGACGCTCTACCTGCAGGAGAGCGCCGTGCAGCACGCGCCGCTCGTGACGCGTCCCGAGAAGATCATCATGATGGGGTTCAACTACCGGCGGCACGCGGCCGAAACCGGCACGCCGATTCCCGCCAACCCGATCCTGTTCAACAAGTTCAACAACGCGCTCAATCATCACGGTGGCACCATCGCCCTGCCGACGGCCACCGCCAAGAACTTCGATTACGAGATCGAGCTGGTGATGGTCTTCGGACGCGAGTGCCGGAACGTGTCCGAGGCCAACGCGCTCGACTACGTGGCCGGTTACTGCACGGGCAACGACTTCTCCGCCCGCGACCTGCAGTACCTCACGACCCAGTTCATGATCGGCAAGACCTTCGACGGGTTCGCACCGCTCGGTCCCCATCTGGTGACGAGCGACCTGGTCGGCGATCCGAACAACCTGCGGCTCGAATGCCGGGTCAACGGCGAGCAGCGGCAGGACTGGAACACCAGCGACATGATCTTCAACTGCCGGCAGATGATCAGCTTCGCGTCGCGGATGATGACCATCAAGCCCGGCGACATCTTCTTCACGGGCACGCCGCACGGCGTCATCTTCGGCCAGCCGAAGGCCGAACAGGTGTGGCTCAAGCCTGGTGACCGGGTGGTCTGCAGCGTGGAGAAGCTGGGCGAACTGGCCTTCAGCCTGACCTGACCTCGAGCGGTTCAGGGTGAGGGTTGCATTGCCGCTCGAGAGGTCCCGGCCGCAGTCCGCGGATGAACCCCTCGAGCGACATCGCGACCGGCCCCCTGAGGGCGCTACTCCCGCCGCCCGAGGCGTCGGGCCTCGACGATGACGCCGGCGCTCGTGCAGGTCCAGTAGAGATTGCCGTTGCGCGCCACGGCGATGTCAGTCGGCTCAGGGTCGCCTTCGTTGATCGTCCGCAGCGCCCCGGTTCGAAGCGTCAGAGACCGCACGCGGTTCTTTCCGCCGGCCGAGCCGGCGACCCCGGGTGTCGGCACTTCGGTGAAGAACAGCGTCTCGCCCTTGTGATCGAGCGCAATGCCGGTCGGCGACGCCAGACCGGTGACCAGCGGCGACACCTGTCCGGTGGCAATCGAGCGTCGCAGGATGACGCCGGCCGACTTGCACGTCCAGTACAGATCACCCGAGCGTGAGACCACGACGTCCACCGGCTCCGGCTCGCCGGCGTTGATCACGAACTTGCCGAGGCCGTGAATCACCGACACGTTGTTGAGCCCGCCCTGCGACCCGGGCACCCCGGGTGTCGGCACTTCGGTATAGACCACGGCGTTCCGGCGCCACACCGTGAGGCCCGAGGGCCGTGTTGAGCCCGCTGGCGAAGAGCGACACGCCGCCATCCTCCATCAGCCGCAGGATCACGCCGGCCGACTTGCAGGTCCAGTAGACGTCGCCGTCGGTCGCCACGGCGAGATTGGTCGGTTCGGGTTCGCCGGTGGTGATGACCTCGATGTCCCCGCTCTCGATGTCGAGCCGCGAGACGCGGTTGGTGCCACCGGCCGGGCCAGGCACGCCAGGCGTGGGCAGCTCGGTGAAGTAGAGTTCGTCGCTGCCACGAACGGCGATGCCGGTCGGCCGCTGCAGGCCGCTGGCGATCGACGCTGGTGCGGTAGCGTGGCGTCGGGGCCGTGGCGGCTGATGTTGGCCGCGTCCTGCGCCGCCAGTGGCGACACCACCCCCAGAAGCGCCACGACCGTGGCGGCAGTTGCTGCTTTCATGTCTGTCCTCCTCGAAGACCCGGCCGGATCGGCGCGGGTCATGAAGCAGGAACAGCGGCAGGACGCGCAGAGTTCCCGGCCGCTCGACGTAGAATGCAGCGGTGGCCGACGACCGCCGAACGCGCTTCGAGCGCGAGTGCCTCGAGCACCTCGACGCGTTGTATCGGGCGGCCCGCCGTTTCACGCGCGACAGCGAGGCGGCGCGCGATCTCGTGCAGGACGCGCTGGTGCGGGCCTACCGCGCGTTCGACACCTTCACGCCGGGAACCAACAGCCGCGCCTGGTTGTTGACGATCGTGTACTCGGTGTTCATCAACGGCTACCACCGCGAGCGCCGGCGTCCGGTCACCGTGTCGATGGAAACCCTCGAGAGCCGCTTCGCCGATCGCCTGAACGCCTCGCCCGACGCCGGGTTCGGCGCCGCTGTGACCGACGCCGACGTGCTGGCCGCGCTCGACAATCTACCCGAGGAGTTCCGCGCGACGGTGCTGCTCGTCGACGTCGAGGAGTTGACCTACGAGGAAGCGGCGGCGGCCCTCGGCTGCGCCGTGGGCACGGTGCGGTCGCGGCTGCATCGGGCCCGGCGCGTGCTCGCGGTGGCGCTCGACGACTACGCCCGCGATCGCCGGCTGGTGCCGGCTCGAACGGAGGAGCGATGAGCGCGCCCGGCCACCCGATCGAGCGACTGGTCGACCTGATCGACGATCGACTCGGCGCCGCCGAGGCCGAGGAGATTCGCAGCCACGTCGCCGGCTGCGCCGAATGCCGCCGGGAACTGGCGTGGCTTGCGGCCGGCCGTACCGCCGCTCGCGGTGCACGGCGCGACGACGCCGCTCCGGACGATTTGCGTGCCGCGGTCACGTCGGCCCTCGACGACATCGATGCCGCAGCGGTGACGCCGGCGGTGCCACAACCGGGCCGACGGGCGCTCTGGGCTGGCCTGGCGGCCGCCGCTGCCCTGGTGCTGTACGTCTTCGCGCCCTGGCGACCGTCTGCGCCGGACTCGGTGAACGCCGCCCGGGCCGACTACGAGGCGGTGCGCGACGGGGTGCTGGCGCTCGAACGTCGCAGCAGCGATGCCGCGGACCTGGAACGTTTTTTCAATGAGCCGGCGCGCGGCCCGCAGGTGCGCGTGATCGACCTGGGGATGATGGGCTGGACGCTCGAAGGGGGCGCCCGCCGGCAGGTCGGCGCGCGAGCCCACGCGCTCTACGCGTACCGATCGGCCAACGGCGACCGGCTGGTCTGTCAGATGTACGAGGGCGATGCTGGCCGATCTCCCCGCGGCCGACGCGACGCACGGCGAGAACGGCTTCGACTTCCGCGTCTACACGCGTGAAGGCGTGACGTTGGTGTTCTGGCAGGAGGGCAGGCTGGTGTGCGTGCTGGCCGCCGACCTGCCGGCCGCCGAGGTGCTGGCCCTGGCGGTGGCGAAAGCCATGGCGCCGGCGTAGTCGTGGAACGACGGCCGCTGTCATGGCTCCGGCTCGGACTCCTCGGCCTGGCCGTGTGGCTCGGCGGGGGCGCCGGGGCCGCGGCGCGGCAGCCCTTCGATCACACCTACGCCGGCTGGGATCGCCTGCTGCGGCAGCATGTGCACTGGCTGCCCGACGATGTGCAGAGCCGGGTCGACTACGCCGGCGTCGCGGCCGACCGCGGCAGGTTGCGCGCGGTCCTCGACGGGATGAGTGCGGTCACCTCCGCCGCCTTCGATCGCTGGACACGCCAGGAGCAGATGGCGTTCTTCATCAACGCCTACAACGCCTTCACGGTCGACCTGATTCTCACGGCGTGGCCGCGGATCAACTCCATCAGGGAGCTGGGCTCGCTGCTGCGCAGCCCGTGGCGGCGACCCTTCTTCACGCTGCTCGGGGCCCGGCGCCACCTCGATTGGATCGAACACGAGCAGTTGCGGCCTCGATACATGGAGCCGCGCATCCACGCGGCCGTGAACTGCGCGGCGATCGGGTGCCCGGCGCTGCGACCCGAGGCGTTCGTCGCCCCGAGACTCGACGCCCAGCTCGACGACGCGATGCGACGTTTCCTTTCCGATCGAACCCGCAACCGGGTGGCTGGCGGCCGGCTCGAGGTAAATGCGATCTTCAGGTGGTATCGCGCCGACTTCGAACTGGGTGGCGGTGGCGTGAACGGCGTCAAGGGCTTCTTCGCCCGGTATGCCGACGCCCTCACCGCGGTGCCGCGCGAACAGGCTGCGCTCCGCGAACTCAAGCTGCCTGTGACCTACGTGCCGTACGACTGGTCGCTCAACGCACGCGGCCGCTGATCGTGACGCACGCGCCAGCGTTCACTTGATCAACACGGTGGCCGGGAACTGCGCGCGCCAGCCGAACCAGAACGCCCGCTGGGCCGTCACGCGCGGGAACACGCTTCCGGGGTCGTCGTCACGAACAAGCGCCTCCTCGGTGACTCGCCACGCGCGGCCGGCACCGTCGATGACCGCGCGGTCGTCCGGCCGCCGCGTCTGGAAGGCGACGTCGCTCGAGCCGAGCGCGTAGACACGGTTGGCGCCGGCGCGGCTCGTGACGACCACCAAGCGACGTCCGGCAACCTCGAGGGGATAGACGGGCTGACGGCGAAGCAGGCGCTGGTCGATGGCAACGGGTACCGCGTCGCCACCCGCCGCCGTACGGACGCGCAGGGTGAGCACTTCGGCCTTGTTCTTCAGCCGTCGATCGTCGCCCGGCACTTGAAAGTACAAATCGTCGTGCGAAAAGTAGTCGCGATAGGCAGCGCCCTCCGAGTAGTCGCGGCTGTGACCGGTGTCGAGCGACAGCACGGTCGTGGCCGGATGCTGCGCACGCCATTCGCCCCACGTCGTGGTCACCACCGGCCGTGACTGCAGCTGCAGCCCTGACCCGGCCAGCTCGCCCACCACTGGACGCCCTTCGAGCGTCGACCAGAGACTGCCGGTCTCTTCGTCGAACATCAGCTTGTTGGAACGGTAGAGCAGGCCACTGGTGCCAAGGCGCCAGGTGCGGTTGCCGGCGACGCTTTCGTACGGCATCACTGTTCCGCAGAGCGTGCAGTAGACGACGTGAAGTTCGACGCCGCCGAGGCGATCGCGGGCCATCTCGTGCCAGGCGAGGATCCGTTTGGGATACGCGCGCGCCTCGCCGTTGACGACCAGCCCGAACACGAGGTGTCCGTCTCGCAGGTATCGCGCCTCAGCCGCCGCCAGCACCTTGGGGTAGTAGAGCGGCGGAATGCCGTTCACGGTCACGCCACCCCAGTCGATTTCGTCGAGGCGGATGAGCGATGACACGCCTGGAGGGAAGAACCGCGCCATGCGGCGGTCGATGCGGCTGTAGAGCTCGCCCTTGAAACGAGCGTAGTCGGGATGCGGCTCGTACGGCAGGCTCCACATCCACTGGCGCCAGCCGCGAAGCAGAGGGTCGAACCGCTTGCCGGTCCGCTTTTCCAGGACCTGGAGCAGCCGGGTCCGTGCCACCGACTCAGCCGTCGGCCCACGCCGCGCCGGCGTGCCGAAGTCGGCTCGCGGCGCCGCGCCGACGTCGGCCCGCGGCGCCGCGCCGGGCGAGCCGGCATCCGCATCGGCGTCGAACCGCTCGGCGAACTCGGCGCCGCCGGTGTCATCGCCGGCCCTGGTCGCCGGCCGCAGCAGCCGCGCCAGGTCGACGATCATCGAGGTGTAGCCGTCGCGCCACGATGGTGCGAGCGCCTCAATCGCGGCTCGCGACGTCTTTTCGTCGAGCGAGGCGGCCGCAAAAAACAGCTCGAGTGGGGGCACGAGCGGCTGGGCCCCCAGCCACACCGTGCCCGCCAACATCACGGCTCCGCCGAAGGTCAGTCGCACCATCACAGAGAGAACAGCGTAGACCGCTCTGGAGTTCCCCTACATGCCGCAGGTGGCGGCAATCATCCGCAGGCGGCTGACGGACATGACCGCCGCAGGCGCAGCCATCGCGCCCGGCTTGGCCATCGGGTCTGTGGCCATGGCCTCAGGCTTGGCCATTGAATCGGGCCCGGCCACCCCGTCGGCCTTCGTCATGCCCATCTCCGCGACCGTGACCGATACCTCAGCAGTTCCCCGCAGCGCCGCCAGCATGTCGTCGTCGGTCAGGTGCTGCGGGATGGCGGGGACGAACGGGACGGTCTCGGCAATCTGATCGTCCACGTCCTCCATTTCCCGGTAGCGCTACGTGGCGCGACGCCGAGCGATCGCCCTCATGTGCGCAGCACCTGAGAATAATCCCGGCGCGACCGCGGCGCACGAGCGAGCCTGCACGGGTCACACCGACCGAGGAGACGAGGCTACGGCACGGCGGTGTAGTGGCCGTGAATGCACAGCCAGCGCCCACCTTCGCGGACGAAGATCCGGGTCGACTTGCCGCGTGACGTGAAACGCTTGCCGTCCAGGGTGCCGGCATCGGTCCAGTAGTAGGTGATCCAGGCCGTGTCCCCTCGCACGGTGATCACCGGCTGATGCATGTCTGTGTGCACGCCGGTGGCCCGCTGCAGGTAGGCGCGGTAGTTGCGGACTTCGGCATCTTTGCCCTCGGTGAGGTAAGTGTCGTTCTCGCCGAATGACGTGAACCCGGGATGGACGTGGGTGGCATAGCGATCGACGTCGCCCTTCTCGATCGCGTCCCACATCGCGACCAGCACCGCCCTGATCTCTGCCACGTCCCTGGACTCGGCCGGCTGAGCGACGGCCAGGGCCGGCACGACGGCGATGAGTGCGCACGCAAGAAGGCCCCGCATCCGTGAACTCCCTTCGCGAGCGCCTACCGCCGCGAAGCGCCATGATACCCTCGGCCCGTGCGGCTTCACAGGCAGTTCCTGATCGCGCTGGCGCTGTTCGTGGCCGGATGCGCGAATCCCGAACCAGCGCCCGGTGGGAGCGACGCCACGACGCCTGGGCCGGACCGCGAGCTGTGGACCGTCGCTGCAGGCCCCGAACTGCCGGTGCCGGTCGCCAACAACGCCGTGGCGGCGGCGGTCGTCGATGGCCGGCCGCTCATCTTCAGCTTCCTCGGACTGGGGTCGGGGCGCGATCACGACGCGATCACGGCGCGCGCGTTCGCACTCGATCCGATCGCGGGGCGCTGGGAACCGCTGCCCGACGTGCCAGGACCGGTCGGCCGCCTGGCTGCCACGGCGCAGGCCATCGGACCGCGCGTCTTCCTGTTCGGCGGCTATTCAGTGGCCGCCGACGGCACAGAGACGACCAGCGCGGCCACCGATATCTATCTCATCCGTGAGCGACGCTACGTGCGAGGCGCCGATGCACCGATGGCCCTCGACGATGCCGTCTCAGGCGTGTGGCGCGATCGCCTCATCTACCTCGTGAGCGGCTGGTCCACAAGTCGCACGGTGACCACGGTGCAGGCCTACGATCCGGAGCTCGACCAATGGATCACGGCCACGCCCATCCCGGGCCCGCCGGTCTTCGGCCATGCCGGTGGCCTCATCGACGACACGATCGTCTACTGCGGCGGTGCGAAAATGCTCGGTGCGGTCACTCCCAAGTACGGACCGAGCGCGGAGTGCTATCGCGGCGACATCAACGCGGCCAACCCCGCCGCCATCACCTGGCGAGCCATCGCTGCCCATCCAGGGGCACCGCGCTACCGCGCGGCGGCGGGCCCCGTGCGGACCACCACACAGACCGGCATCCTGTTCGCGGGCGGCACCACCAATCCCTACAACTACGACGGCGTCGGTTACGACGGGCGGCCGTCGGAGCCGGAGTCGTCATCGTGGCTCTACGATACGGTGACGGACTCCTGGATGGCAGGACCCACACTCGACGTGCCCACCATGGATCATCGAGGCCTGGTCACGACGGCCGCCGGATGGTGGATGATCGGCGGATTCTCGGAAGGCCAGACCGTGTCAGCGCGCGTGACGCGCCTGATGGGCCGCGGCGCCGGAAAGGACTAGCCCTGTGACGGTTCACCGGCCCGCGCGCTGGCTGCTGGTGTTCGTGCTGCTGATGACGCCGCCACTGGGGGCACAGCGCACACCGGAGCAGCGCTACTTCGACTGGACGGCTCTGCCGTTTCCGGCGGCGGAGTACGCGGCGCGACGCACGGCGCTCTCCACGGCCCTGAGGGCCAGCGGCGGTGGCATTTTCCTGGCGCCCGCGGCGGCGGGTACGTCTGAAGGGTTCACGTTCCGACAGCTCGACACGTTCTGGTATCTGACGGGACTCGAAGTACCCGATGCCATCGTCGCCGTCGACAGCGACGATGGCCGCACCATCCTGTATGCGCCAGCGCGGGACGCCCGTTTCGAGAACACGGCGCGGCGCAACGACTTCCCGGGCCGACCACTGCAGGCCGACCCGCGGCTGGGCCGGCAGTCGGGCCTGGATGACATCCGGCCGATGGCGCAGTTCGACATCGATCTCACGAGCTGGGTCGCTCAGGGGCGCGCGCTTCGTGTCGATCCGGGAGCCCCTGGACCGCTGGTCGCGAACGAGGCGGGACCGATCCAGACGGCATCGCCACTCCGCCACTTCGTGACGTGGCTCTCGCGTCGGCATCCAACCGCCCGGCGGGTGAGCGCCTATCGCGACGTGGCCCTCACGCGGATGGTGAAGTCGCCAGCGGAACTCGACCTGCTGCGGCGATCGGCCCGGCTCGGCGTCGACGGCATCGCCCACGCCGCGCGCTTCGTGAGGGAGGGCGTCGACGAACGTGGCCTCGAGGCGGAGTTGGAGGCGTTCTACAAACGTGGCGGCGCCCAGCGCCTGCCGTTCGCGTCGATTATCAAGTCGGGCCCGAACGCGCTGTGGCCCTGGCGGATCCTGGCCACCCACAACGACCGGCGTAATCGCAGGATGCGGGACGGCGAGCTCGTGATCTTCGATGTCGGCTGCGAGTTGCACGGCTACGTCAGCGATACCGGCCGGACCTTGCCGGTGTCGGGCCGCTTCACCGACCAGCAGCGCGCGATCCTGACGATGGAAGTCGGCGTGGCCGACGCCATCATCGCCGCCATGCGGCCGGGCGTGACGCTCGGCGACGTGCAGCGGCTCGCCGAACGGGCGATCCCCGCTGACGCCCGCCCCTACATGCAGACGGGGTCGTTCTTCGGCCATCATCTCGGGCTGTCCTCGGGCGATCCGTCGGTGGACGACGTGCCGCTCGCACCTGGCATGGTCATCACCGTGGAGCCGTGGTACTGCAATCACGATCGCGGTATCAGCGTGTTCACCGAAGACGTCATCCTCGTCACGCCTGACGGCCGGGAGAACCTCACCGGACACGTGGCGCGGACTCCGGCGGGACTCGAAGCGTTGATGCGCTCGAGCCGTTGAGAGGCAGCATCTGCATGGCGTTCATCGACTACCTGCCACCGGAGACACTCGCGGCAGAGGACCGGGTCGCAGACCCCGACAACATCATTCAGATTCACGCCGTTCACCCGGCCGTGATGCGGCAGCACTGGGAGCTCTACAAGCAGCTCATGCACCGGTCCGGGCCGTTGAGCCGGCGCGAGCGTGAGCTGCTCGGCGTGAGGGTGTCGGCCCTCAACGGCTGCCACTATTGAGTGCACCATCACGGAGCGGGTCTCCGTCAGATTCTCGAGAAAGCCGGCCTGTCCACCTCGGATCAGGATGCCGTCGTCGGCGGTCTCCAGCACTCGCCGATGTCGGCGCCCGGGCTGACGCCGCGAGAGCATGCGCTGCTCGATTATGCCGAAACGCTCACGCTCGCTCCGGCGTCGATCGGAGCCGCGCACGTCGCGGCCCTTCGCGCCGCGGGCTGCGACGACCGTGCGATCCATGACGCGTGTGCCATCGTGGCTTACTTCGCGTTCGTGAACCGGATCGCCGATGGCCTCGGCGTCGAGCTCGAGGCCGCACCAGGCGCCCGCTCCTGACGGAGACTCACGCGTCAACGCAGGGCCGGCGGGGCACGCCGGCGCGATCGAGAGACAGACCGGCGTCGAGCACCGAACGGTCCGTGCGCGCACGCAGCCGCGGCAACATCCAGCTCTTGTGCCCGGCCCCGTCGGTGAGAAGGATGCGAGCGCCCTCGCCCCGGTGCCGGTCGAGCACGCGGGTGATGTGAGCGTAGTGCGGCCGGTTGATGGTGTCCCAGCCACCAGTGCCGAGTTCAGCGTCGAATCGCGTGTGGGTCGTCAGACGACCCTCCGGTCGCCAGTCGCCGCTCGCCGTCAGCAATGGCGGTCTGATACGCGGGCCACTCCGCCTTGCGGCGCGGGTCGGCTGCCACCGCCGCCAGGCGCTCACGACGGAAGCGGTCCATGGGATGGTTCCACGCCGCCGTGCCGCAGACCTCGAAACGCATCGTCCGCGACAGGGGAAAGAGCACGTCCCCGTATTCGGGGGAACCGCGCCACACGCGGCTCGGACATCGCGCCCGCGCGCGAGCCAGACCCACCCGCAGCAGCAGGTCAAGCGATTTCGATTCGCACCGCTGCGTCGCTTCTGCCGCCGACCCACGCGATGCCGGCCACGAACGACGCCAGTGACGGCGCGAGGCCGTTCAGCACACTCAGACACGTTTCGATTTCGGGAGGTCGCCACCTGCTGATAAGCTTCGCCGCGGAGGACTTGATGCGCATTGCATTCACCCGCACGATGGTCGCCGCCACGATGGCACTGGCGTGCTTCACTTCAGCCGCAACGGCGCAGGCCCCGGCCGCGCCAGCGCCGAACGCCAACATCGTCGTCGACAACCCGACCTACCTGGTGATTCCCCTGGAGATTGCGATTGACCGCCCCGCGGCGGCGGTGTGGAAGCGCATCGGCAAGTACTGTGACATCGCCGAGTGGCTGCAGATTCCCGCGGGCTGCAAGATGCTGTCGGGCATCGAAGGTGAAGTGGGCTCGGTGCGGTCGGTGGCGACCGAGGTGCTGGTCGGCAAGACCGAGTTCTCCTACACCTACACCCAGCCCGTCCGGGCCGGCCGGCCCTACAACCTCTATCACGGCACGCTGGAAGTGCGACCTGTCACCGCCACGACGTCACGGCTCTACTACACGCTCGTCTACGACAACTCGATGCTGCCGGACGATGCCGCGCGCGACAAGGACAAGGCGTCGCGCACTGCCACGTTCACGCGCGCCATCCAGAACATCAAGACACTGGCCGAGGGTGGCACGCTCCCGCCGCGCTGAGGTCTGCGGTTACCGGGAGGGCCGCACCTACGGGCGTGGCTCGACCGGCGCGTCCACAAGGGCAGACGACAGCCAGTCCTGATAGCGATCGGGCGTCCAGCCGCCGTAACCCGATCGCAAGTTGACGCTGACGATTCCTCCGGCTCCGACGTCTACACGAGTGGCGGATTCGTCTCTCGCGCAAATCGGCGCCGGCAACCGGCGCATGCCGAGGCCATCGGCCACCGCGGCGGCGAGGCCTGGTCGACGTGAAGACCGCGGATGTCGGCGACCAAGCCAACGAGAAGTTCGTGAACGGGAACCCAACTACCGCTCTTGGGCAGGTACGGCACCCTCAGCGTGCCGTTCGACATCGGCAACGCGTTGTTGAACGCGGCACGAAGGTTGCTCCTGTGTGGCTCAGGAGAAATCGCACATGGCAAATCCCGCAGATACCGCACGTTCGACAATGGGCTACGGCACCGAGGGCGCCGCCAGCATCGGTGACCGGATCACGGATGCCGCCAGCACCGCGGCCACCACGTTCGAGGAGGGCCGCGCCGCCGCGGCCGACTCGCTCAAGTCGGCGGCCAACTACATCGGCGACAAAGTCGGCAGCCTCCCCGGCGGCGAGTCGGTGCAGCGGACGGCCTCAGCCGCGGCCGACTCGGTGGCTGCCTCAGCCGAGTACCTCCGCGACACCGATCTGAGCCGCATGGCCACCGACGTCGAGGGGCTGGTCAAGCGCAACCCGGGACCGTCACTGGTGGTCGCCGGCGTGCTCGGCTTCCTCGTCGGCCGCTCGCTGAGCCGATAAGCGCATGAGTGCCCCCGAACGTTCCGTCGGCAGCATCCTGCAGGGGATTCTCGACAACCTGCAGGAGCTCGTTCGCTCCGAGGTGGCGCTCGCCAAACGCGAGGTCGCCGAGGACCTCCAGCGCGGGAAGGGCGCGATCGCGATGCTGGTCGCGGGCGCCGCGGTCGTGCTCATCGGCGTCCACTTCCTGCTCTGGACCACGGTGTATGCCCTGGCGCTTCGACTGCCCATCTGGGCCGCCACCGGCATCGTGGGCGCCCTGTTCGTCCTGGTTGGCGGTCTGGCGGTGGCGAACGGCCTGAAGCGATGGCAGGTCATCTCTTTCACACCCGAACGCACGGTCGCCACCCTCAAGGAGAACATCGAATGGGTCAAACAGTAGACCAGCTGGAAGCGCGAATCTCGCAGGCGCGCACTCGCCTGGGAGCTGACCTGCACGATCTCGATCGGAAGGTCGACGCGGCCACCGACTGGCGCGCGCATGTCGGCCGCCAGCCTTACGTGTGGCTCGGCGCGGCCTTCGTGGCCGGATTCGTCCTGTCGGGACCGAACGGTCGTGGACAGGGCCGCGTGGCCCGCGCGATGAAGGCCCAGACGGGGTCGGAGACCTTCGACAAGTTCGTCGGCGCGCTGACCGCGCTGGCCGTTGACCGGGCAAAAGGCTACCTGGACGGCAGGCTACCTGGCTTCAGCCGCGCGTTCGACCGTGTGCCACCGGCCTGAGTCAGCGAGCGCCTTGCCGTGAGCGCCGTTTGCCACGGGGCGATGGCGCCCGGCGACGGCCCACGGGGTGTCGTCGTCTCTTGCTGGTTTGTGGCACGGTGTTCCCCTTTCAGTGCCCATCCGGGTGAGGAAACCCTTGAACCGTCGGGCACGCGAGTTGCACCCAGTTCCTGCAGGATGCCTCCTCGAGACGCTCACAGCGCTGCCCGCCGCACTCGGCCCTCGGCGCTCGCCCCTGCTGACGCCGTCTCTTCGTCCGCACAGCCGCGCCCGTTCGACCTCCTCTGCTTCTCCCATCTGCGGTGGTCACCTGAGCTCCAGCGCCCGCAGCACCTGATGACGCGGTTCGCCCGTCGGCATCGGGTCTTCTACGTGGAAGAGCCGGTGTTCGACACGGTGTTGCTGCCGACGTGGGAGTGTCGTCGCACAGGTCGCGTCACCGTGGCAGTGCCGCACCTGCCACACGAGCTGCCGCAGCCTTGGCGATTGCCGGCACTGCGAGCCCTGGTCGACGTGCTCGTCACGACCGAACGCATCGACCGATTCGTGGCTTGGTACTACACGCCAGACTTCCTGCCGTCCACCAACCACCTGCCCGCAGCAGCGGTAGTCTACGACTGCGTGGACCTGGCGGCGATCAAGCCCGGCGCCGCCGAACGGCCCGGGCCGGAATGCACGCTGATCGCACGTGCCGACGTGGTCTTCACCGGCGGCTATTCGCTGTTGGTGGCGCGCGGTTGCGAACCTCACCGCGTCGACGACCTGCGTAGGCCTTCCCCGCGACCTGGGGTGGGTCGTGGCCCGGTGCTGTTCGCGGTGAACGACGCCACGCGTGTCATCAGCCCGACCACGGCCTCTGAATCTCCCACCGCCGGACCGGTCACCTCGACGGCGATCGCCACCGTGGTCCGGATGTCTGACCACGTGCCCGTGGCCCACGGGGTCGATGCATTTGCCCGTTCGTGTGACGGCGTCGCCCGCAGGCCTCTGACACCACGTCAGGCGCGCGGCGATGCCGCCCTGCGCGAGAGGTCGTGGGAGCGGACATGGGCGCGTATGGCGGCGTTGGTCGAGCGGGCCGTCGACCGGCGTGCGGCGGTCCCGGCACCACGCCAGTACGCACCCGCTCTCTGCTGATGTCCTTCACGTGGGCTGAACCGACCCCTCCGGGCCGATGGCGAGGACGATCGCCCCCCGACGCGCCTCGGACTCGACCAGCCTGTGCGCCTCGGCCACTTCAGTCATCGGCAGCACGCGGTCGACGATCGGCGCGATGGCGCCCTTCTCAATCATGGCCTTCAAGTGCAGCAGCTCGTCCCTCGTCTCCCGCGCAAACGCGCACGTTGCCGTCTTGCCGGTGAACCGACGGACGAAGGGCGCGCGGACCAGGATCGACAGGCGCGGATTGCCATTCAGATAGCGCCCGCCGGGCCGGAGCGCGCGGATGGCGGCGGTCAGCGAACTACCCGGGACCATGTCGAAGACCACGTCGTAGCGCCCGGCCATGGCCAGCGCGTCCTCCCTCCGGTAGTCCACCACGTGATCGGCGCCCAGGCGCCTGAGCAACTCCGCCTTGGTCGCGGAATCAACACCCGTGACCTCGGCGCCCATCGCTTTGGCAATCTGCACGGCGTGCGCCCCGATACTGCCGCCGGCGGCGAGGATGAGCACGTGATCGCCTGGATGGATGCGGGCCAGCCGCATGAAGTGCAGGGCGTTCAGTCCGCCCATGGGGACGGCGGCGGCATCCGTGAAGCTCATGTTCCGGGGCTTCTCGACGATCGTCGCTCGCGCGGGCACGGCCAGGAATTCGGCATACGCGCCCAGTCGCAGCCCGGACGTGCCGAATACCTGATCGCCCACCGTGAAGTCGGTCACCTGCCGGCCCACGCCCGCGACCTCACCAGCGAAGTAGGCGCCGAGGACCTGGCGACGCGGCCGTCTCACGCCGAGCGCCAGGCGCAGCGGCAGCCAGAACCAGCGGACCGAAAACTTGAAGCTGCGCATCTCGCAGTCGGCCTTCGTGGCTTCGGCCGCGCGTACCCTGATGAGGACCTCGTCGTCCTTGGGCACCGGCGTGCTGAGGTCGGCGAGGCGCAGCACCTCGGGTGGTCCGTACCGTGCGTAGGTGATGGCTTTCATGGCGTCGGCGTCGGAGCGCGACCATCGGATCGACGTTCATCGCCCGCCGCGCTGGCAGGTAACAAGCCGCGGCAGAATCATACCCAAGAAGTCAATCAGTGCAGGGGATTTCGGCGGGTCGGGGTAGTCTCGGGCGAAGGTGATCTGGCAGGCATGGGTCAACGCAGACGAATCGTCGGTATTTCAAGGGCGGCTGGTGCGATCGCGCTGGCCATGCTCGCCTGGACCGCCATCGTCGGCTACGGCGTACTCGCCGGGTGGTGGCACCGCGGGCTCGCGCCGGCCGGCGATGCGCCTGCTTTCATGGCCGCCGCTCGCAAGATGGTGGCGTCGGAGCCGCACGGCGACGTCGCGATCGCGCTCGTGACCAGTGGCCAGGTGGCTGACGAGCACTACGTCGGCGTAGTCGACGCCGTGAACCGGGACACGGCGTTCCCGGTGGCCTCGATGAGCAAGTGGGTCACCGCGGTCGGCGTGATGCAGCTCGTGCGCGACGGCCGCATTGATCTCGACGCCCCGGTGACTCGCTATCTCACACGCTGGACGCTGCCGGCGAGCCAATTCGACCTTCACGGCGTCACCACGCGCCGCCTCTTGAGTCACACCGCCGGGCTCACGGACGGTCTCGGCTTTGCCGATTACCGGCTCGACGAGCGCCTGCCCACACTCGAAGCGTCCCTCCGGGCACCGCGGGCATCATCGGGCCAGCCGACGACGATTGCCGTAGGCGTCGAGCCGGGCTCACGCTGGCAATACTCCGGTGGCGGCTATCTCATCCTGCAGCTCCTCGTGGAGGAGGTGGCGCAACAGCCGTTTGCCACCTTCATGCGCCACGCCGTGCTCGCTCCGCTCGAGTTCTCGTGTTCGGGCTTCGAAAGCGCTGCGACGACCAACGACGCCGAGATGTTTGACTCGGCCGGACGCGCGGCACCGCGCTTTCAGTACGCGGCCGCCGCCGCGACGGGCTTTTCGACCTGTGTCCGAGACATGGTGCGATGGGTTCAGGGGCACGTGCGGGCCGGACCGGCGGCACCGCTCGACGCCGACCTGCATGCGCCGCATGCGCGAGCCTCACGGGACGCAGTTCGGCGCCGACATCTGGGGCCTCGGCACCATGTTGTATGCGCCAACGCCCGGAGGCGCCTTCGTGTTCGGCCACGATGGCCGGAACGAACCGGCCATCAACGCGGCGGTCCGCATCAACCCCGACAACGGCGATGCGCTCGTCGTGTTGACGTCAGGCGGTCGCCTCCTTGCCACCCGCCTGGGCTCCGAATGGACGTATTGGCAGACCGGAGGGCCCGACTTTCTCGTCATCGGCACGGCCATCCGCGAGGCGGTCTTGCCGCTGGTCGCAGGCTCGGCAGCCCTGGTCCTGGCAGCGATGCTCTACGCTCGAGCGCGAAGGCGGGCGACCGGTCTCGCGGGATAGGCGTTGCCGGATCCACCGTCGCCAATCCACGCTCACGCGCGTAGAGTGGCTGCATGGCGGCTCGCTTTGCACTCGTCGCGCTTCTGCTCTGGCTGGCGCCCTCTCAGCCAACAGCGCCGATTCGAGTGCTCTTCATCGGCAACAGCCTGACCTACGTCAACGACCTGCCGGCGATGGTGGCGGCGTTTGGCCGATCCGCGGGAACGCCGATCGAATACGACACGGTGGCGGTTCCCGACTTCAGTCTCGAAGATCACTGGAACCAGGGACGCGCGCGCGATGCCATTCGCCGGGGCGGATGGACGTGGGTGGTGCTGCAGCAAGGGCCCTCTGCGCTGGCGACCTCGCGCGTGCTCCTGATCGAGTACGCGAAGCGCTTCGATCAGGAGATCCAACGTGCCGGCGCCAGAACCGCGATGTACATGGTCTGGCCTTCACGCGCTCGACGTGGTGACTTCCCGGGTGTGAGCCGATCGTATGCGGCGGCGGCCACCGAGCTGCGTGCCACGCTCCTGCCGGTCGGCGATGCGTGGCAGGAAGCGTGGGCAATCGATGCGAGCCTGCCGCTCTACGGCCGCGACGGGTTGCATCCGTCGCCCATGGGCAGCTGGCTCGGAGCGCTGGTCGTCTATCGTCAGTTGACCGGACGCGAGGCGCCGCCAGAGCCGGTCTCCGGCGCGTCGGCCGTTCAAGCCTCGCAGCTCAGGCGAGCCGCGGCCGCCGCGGTGGCGAAGCTGTCCGCCCGACGCTGACTACCTGGAATTCGCTGCCACTGCCGGGGCGCTCATCGTGGCCCGCCCAGGGGCCATCGCGCGGCTCCCCTTACGACGAACTGGAGCCGCTCGACGACGACCGCGACGACGAGCTCGATGAGCCTCCCCCGCCCGACGAGCTGCTGCTCGATGAACTGCGGCTCGACGAACTGCTCGAACTCCCTGCGCTCGATGACGAACTGGACGACG
>CAVZXA010000006.1:0-311380 GCA_963779175.1 uncultured Acidobacteriota bacterium | reverse complement strand
GTTCGGTGGTGTGGACGGGGCGCTGCTCGACCGTTGAGGACACTCGCGTCATCCTCCCTCAAGTAGTGATGCCCGGTCGCTGGTACGAAATGGCTCGCCGAGGCAAAATTGCCGGGATCAATGGCGGGCCGGGCACCGCGTCGTATACTTCGTCGATTCCCCGCCACAATCAGCCTTCGGGTAGACAGCGCCTGTCTCGGACGGTCGCCACCGGCGTCGTCATCGTCGTGGCAGCGCTGGCCGGCGCCTGCCGAGCCGATCGGCCACCCGACGCGTCCCGACCACCCGCCACGACGGAGATCACGTGGCGCGAGATCGGCACCTGGTCGGGGGGGCTCAGCCGTCAGACCGAGTCGTTCGAGGTCTCGATGGCGGCGATGCGTCTGCGCTGGCAGACGACGAGCGAGACGTCCCCAGGCGCCGGACGCCTGACCGTGACGCTGCACAGCGCCGTGTCGGGGCGTCCCCTGCAGACGATTGTCGATGCGCGCGGAGTCACCTCGGCCACCGTGAACGTCGCGGACGAGCCGCGCTGGTGCCACTTTGTGATTGAGGCCGCGAACGTCGAGTGGCGGATGACCCTCGAGCAGGGCTTCGCGAGCGACCCGCGCTGACGCGCCCGGTGACCTTGGGACGACGCGACCACGCGCCGGATGACCGATGCACGCAGATGTGACGTGTGCACGCGAGGTCTCGAACGCTAGGATCGCAACATGGCGAATGTGCGATCCGAGGCTCATCTCCAGGCCAGCGTGGCCGACATCAGACGCCTGATCGACCGGCACCGGGTCCTGGAAGTGCTCGCCGCGCGGCAGGAAGGCCCCAAGCGCGGGCTGCTCGAAGACCTGCAGCATCGGCAGAACACGGCCGAGCTGCAACGCCACGTCCGGAGCCTGCACGCCGCCGACGTGGCCTACGCGCTCGAGGCCTTGCCGCCCGACGATCGCCGCAGCGTGTGGGACCAGGTCAGCGAGGAGCAGGCGGCCCGGGTCTTCGTCGAAGTGGACGCCGTGGTGCGCGAGTCGCTCGTGGACGTGACGCCGCGCGATGCGATGGTACGCCTGCTGACGTCGCTCGATCCCGAGGACCTCGCTTACGTCTCGGACGCCGTGCCGGCAGACGTGCTGGCGCGCGTGTCCGGGGCCCTCGAGTCCGCGGACCGCACGGTGTTCGAAGACAGCCGGCTGTATCAGACCGACTCGGTCGGCTACTTCATGACGCGCGAATGGGTGGCCGTGCCCGAGACTCACACCGTGGAGCGGGCGATCGAAGATCTGCGGGCTCGAGGGGAGCTGCCGGCCCAGACCGATCGCCTGTTCGTGGTCGACGTGCGTCACGTGCTCGTCGGCAGCGTGCCGTTGCAGGCCCTGCTGGTGCAGCCGCCGGGAGCGCCGATTCTCGAGGCGATGACCCACGACACGCCCACCTTCCGGCCGCTCGACCTGGCCGCCGGCGCCGTGAAGGCGTTCGAGCGCTACGACCTGGTGTCGGCGCCGGTGGTGGACGACCGCGGCAAGATTGTCGGCCGCCTCACCGTCGATGCGGCGATGGACGTGATGCGCGAACAGGCCGACCTGCAGGCCCTGCGCACGGCCGGTCTTCGCGAAGACGAAGACCTGTTTGCGGCGCCGCTGGTCAGCGCCCGCAACCGCTGGCCGTGGCTCGGCATCAACCTGGTGACCGCCTTCATCGCCTCGCGCGTCATCGGCCAGTTCGAATCCACCATCGCCAGCCTGGCACCGCTGGCCGCGCTGATGCCGATCGTGGCCAGCATCGGCGGCAACACCGGCAACCAGACGATGGCGATCGTGATTCGCGCTCTGGCGGGCGACCGGGTGCAGCACACCGCGGCGGCGCGCCTGATGCGCAAGGAGCTGGTGGTGAGCCTGCTGAACGGCACCGTGTGGGGCGCCATCGTCGGGCTCTTCGCGTTCGTCTTCTATGCCAGCGCGGGACTTGGCGTGGTGATGAGCAGCGCCGTCGTGCTCAACCTGGTCGTGGCAGCCATCACCGGCGTGGCGGTGCCGTTGTCGCTCCATGCCGCGGGACGGGATCCGGCGCAGGGGTCGAGCGTGTTGCTCACGTTCGTGACCGACGCGATGGGCTTCTTCCTGTTCCTCGGACTGGCGAGCGTGTTCCTGGTCTGAGTCCGGCCCGAATGTCGTCGCGGGTGGCTACCCGGGGGCGGGGCGAGTGCGAAGCGCCCGCGTCAATCGCTTCCGAAGATCGCCTTCGAGGGTCGCCGCATCAACCCGCCTGACCTGTACCAGCACGGTGCGCGGTCCGCGCCGGTCGGACGCGCCATGCGGTCGGACGGTCAGCAGCACTTCGGCGTACTCGGACTCGGATTCGGTGTGCGTGACGCCTGCCACCTCCACGCGCGCGGCGTAGTTGGCGGCCACCAAGGCACGGCTGAGGCGGGAGATCTCGCGCAAACTCAACGGCATAGGGGCCAGCCAGCCTAGCACCGCGGTGTAACGGCAACCCGCCGGGCCTGCTGAAGGCAGCTTTCTGGCGCGTATTGGCGCGCCGACGGGAGGGCGAGGCATCCAGCCTCGCCCTCCACACGTCGCTAGCGGAACAGGCGCCAGACCTTGCCGAGACGCGTGAAGATGGTCTCGCCCGACGACCCATCGACGCCGTCGTTGTCGGTGACCACGAACAGCGTGCCATCCGGCCGCACGCCCACGCCCTCGGGCTT
The DNA here is from genome assembly GCA_963779175.1 of uncultured Acidobacteriota bacterium. Taxonomy (GTDB): domain Bacteria; phylum Acidobacteriota; class Vicinamibacteria; order Vicinamibacterales; family UBA2999; genus CADEFD01. The sequence continues at coordinate 308,679 of CAVZXA010000006.1, read as the reverse complement.
GTCGGTGATCCAGCCGTTGGTCGACAGCAGCGCCGGACGCAGGTCGTAGATCTCCTTCTCGTCGCGGGTGTACTGACTGTCGATGCCCGGTGACAGCGGCAGGCGCACCAGTGTCTTGTAGCCGTTGCCCGTCTCGGCACCCTCCGGCGTGTCGAAGCTGCCGGTCAGGTTGTCGCGCTCGATCAGGATCCAGCCATCGGGCGTGTAGGTGATCTCCGAGAGGCCGATCCACGCGGCGTCGACCGGCTTGGGCTGGAACTGATACGGCACCGCCGCCCAGGCCGCGTCGTTGTTCGCCACGGACGGGATCGAACACCCAGATCCGCGTCTGATTCGGGCTCGGCGAAGTTGCCGCCGTCCAGCGGGTCGTCGTCGATGAGGTCGCACGTCCGGCGTCGTCGCGTAGTTCCAGCCGCGCTGCTGCGCCGCGTAGATCAGGTAGCCGCCACCCTGCTTTGGCGACGATGTCGAGTCCCTCGAAGCCCGGAGCCGTGGCTTCCCGTGGCGCGCGTCGACGCCGGCGTCTTGGCACGCTCAGCCGCGCGGCAGGCGAGCACGCTCGACGGCAGGCCCACCGTGCGCAGCGATGGCGCCGGTCGCCGGATCGACCTGAATCAGCCGGTTGGGACGCGTGTCGTCGGCGTTGCCCTCGCTGGCAATCCACAGGTCGCCGTTGGCGGCGTAGGCGAGACCTTCGGGGTCGAGGCAGCCCGCGGCGGTCGTGCACTGCGTGCCCACGGTGAGCGCGCGAGTGAGGACGGCTGGTGATTTCGTGGTGTCGATGTTGAAGATGGTCGTCGGCGTGTAGAACGAGTCGGAGATGGCCTGCAGGGTGCCGGAGCGGCCGGGCACTTCCGTCAGACCCGACAGCGCGCCCCACGGAATCGGCGTCGGTCTGGCTCCGGCGATCGACTCGTCGGTCGAGTAGATGGACGGATAGAAGGGGCCATCGTCGTCGAGCTTGTAGATCTGCACGGTGGAGCGGACGCCGAACGGCTGCGTGTCGTTCTCGCCGGAGGCCACGAACAGGTTGCGGTTGGTCACGGCCAGCAGGCCTTCGGGCGCCAGCGGGCCCGGCAGCAGCTGCGAGAAGCGCGGCACGCCGAACCGGTCGATCACGTAGACGGCCACGAAGCTGCCGCGCTCCGAGCCCACGAACAGCACGTCGGCATTGCCGTACTTCGCAAACAGGATCGATTCAGGCTCGGTGCCCTTGGCGTTCGATCGGCGCTCCGGGTAGTGCCCGAAGCGCACGCCGAGATGTTCGAACTCGTTGCCGCTCTCGTAGAAGACCGTGCCATCGAGGCTGAACAGGGTGAAGCCACGGCTGCCGCCGTCGTAGTCGCCTTCGTTGGCCGTGGCGATGCGGTCGCCCACCCAGGCCACGGCGTCCGGCTCGCGGAGCCGGCCGGGCTGCGCGTTGACGAGGGCGATCGTGTTCGGCACGCCGCTGCCGGCGCGCACCGTGTCGATCTGCGTGAGGTCAACGGCACCGGCCGAGAAGTGGGTCACCACGCTCTTGCGGCGCAGGTCCACCACCACGATGTGGTTGTTCTCCTGCATCGTGACGACCGCCTGGTTCTTCTTGTTGATGTCGACGAACTCGGGCTCCGGGTCGTTCGGGAAGCGGCCGGCATAACCGGCGAGGGAGATGTCATCGCGCTGCCACGACGCCGGCGGACCCGCCGTTTCGATGACCGCCAGGTAACCGGCGGGGTTGCCGAGCTGATTCTGCGGCATGCCGCCAAGGCGCCCGCCTCCGGCCGTGCACGCGCTCTCGCTGACCACCTGGTCGTTGGCCGTGCCACCGACGCACAGTGTCTCGTCGCGCTCGTTCTCGATGGCCACGGCGATGTAGCGGCCGTCGGGACTGACCTTGATCGAGTCGGGCTGGCCGCCCAGGTCGATCGTCGCCACCCGGGCACGGGTGGCGATGTCGATCACCTGCAGCTCACCGCTCGCGTGCTTCTTCGAGAGGCTGGAATCAACGGCCACCAGGACGTAGCGGTTGCGCCAGACGGTCACCGAGGTCGGAGAGTAGGCCGGCGCGGTGGCCGGGTCGGGATCGACGGCCACGGTGCCCGCGGCCAGCGGCGTGGCCGGGTTGGTGATGTCGATGAAGCCGATGGCGCCCTCGGCGTCGGTGTAGATGAGCGTCCGGCCGTCAGGCGTGGCGGTGATGATCTCCGACACGGTCGTGCGGTCGAGGCCGGCGTTACGGAAGTTGGCGAAGGTGCCAACCCGCTTGAACCGCCACTCCGGCTTGCGGCCCTTGCCGCCGCGGTCGTCGTCACGATCGTCGTCGTCACGATCGTCGTCGCGGTCCTGGTCTCCGCGATCGTCGCGGTCATTGGCGCTCTGAGGCGCGCGGTCGTTCGCGAACGAAATCGGTGACGCCGCAACCGCCAGCATGACGGCGCAGCCGAATCCGAGCAGGGTTCTTCTCATCGTGGTCCAGTCCTCCAGACAGACCAGCCACGCTACAGGGCTCGTGTATCGGCGATGTGCCAACGGTGTGTCGACCGCCGCTCATTCCTGCCCGGATCCGGATCGGGCGGTGCCGCGACCCCGGACGCCGCGCCGGTTGTATGATTCGTGCCAGTCAGCCGAGGAGGTCTTCCATGCTCAATCGTCGAGCGTTTATCAAAGCGACGTCGTCGGTCGTCGGTGCCTCACTGCTCGCCGATCGCGCGCTTCTGGCCGCCGCCGGCCCGATGCTCACCCGCGCCGTGCCGAAGACCGGCGAGATGCTGCCGATGATTGGCCTCGGCAGCTCCGCGACATTTGCGTCCATGGCACGCAGTGCCGATGCCCGGGCGCTTGGCGAGGTGCTCAAGACGCTGGTCGATCACGGCGGACGGGTGTTCGACACCGCGCCCGGCTACGGCGCTTCGGAGCAGGTCGCCGGCGACATCGCCAACGACCTCGGAATCCGCGACAAGATCTTCTGGGCCACGAAGGTCAATGCGGCCGGCCGCGAGGGACTGTCAGGCGCCAAGGCCGACCCGGCCAGGGCGCGCGCGCAGATCGAAGAGTCGTTCAAGAAGTTCCGGCTGTCGAAGATCGACCTGCTGCAGGTGCACGACGTGGTCGATGTGGCCACGCACCTGCCGATCGTGAAGGAGCTCAAGGCGGCGGGCCGCGTGCGCTACATCGGCATCACGTCGACGCGCGAGAATCAGTATCAGGAACTCATCGGCTACATGAAGAACGAGCCGCTGGATTTCGTGGGCGTCGACTACGCCGTCGACAACCGCGAAGTCGAACGAGACATCTTCCCGCTCGCGCAGGAGAAGGGCATCGGCATCCTCAACTACGTGCCGTTCGGCCGCACCCGGCTGTTCGCGCGCGTGAAGGGCCAGACGCTGCCGGCATGGGCCGCCGAGTTCGACGCCGGCACGTGGGCGCAGTTCTTCCTGAAATTTGCGATCAGCCACCCGGCGGTGACGGTGGTCACACCAGCCACCAGCAACCCGAAGAACATGCTCGACAACCTCGGAGGCGGCATGGGCCGCCTGCCGACGGCCGAGCACCGAAAGCGCATGATCGCGCTGGTCGACTCGCTGCCGTCGGCGTAAGCACCCGCGGCGTCCTACGTCGCCTCGGGCGTCTGGTCGGGCGTCTCGTTCGCGCGACGCTGCGGCGCCGGCCAGTGTCAGCATCAGAGCATTCAGCCGCTTGACGAAGGCCGCCGGCTCCTCGATATGGCCGCCTTCGGCCAGCGTCGCCTGATCGAAGAGGATGTGGCTCCAGTCGGTGAACTGCACCGGATCGCCTTCCTCGGCCAGGCGGCGCACGATCGGATGCGACGGGTTCACTTCGAGAATCGGCTTGCCGGCCGGCACCGCCTGCCCGGCGGCCTTCAGCATCCGCTCGAGGTTGGTGCTGAGGCCGTCTTCGCTGCTGACCAGACACGCCGGCGAATCCGTGAGGCGATGGGTCACGCGCACGCTGCTGGCGCGATCCCTGAGTGCGGTCTGCATCCGTTCGAGCAGCAGCGCGTGCTCGCCCGTCGGCGCGCTGTCGTCCGGCCTCGGCGCGTCCCCCCCGATGGCGCTGAGGTCGAGGTCCCTGGCCGCCGCCGACTGCAGGCGCTTGCCGTCGAACTCGTGGAGTGAGGTGGACACCCACTCGTCGATGCGTTCATGCAGCAGCAGCACCTCGACGCCGAGCTTCGTGAAGATCTCGAGGTGCGGGCTGTTGCGGGCCGCGGCATAGCCATCGGCGGTGATGTAGTAGATGGCGGTCTGCCCGTCTTTCATGCGGCCGACGTAGTCGGCCAGCGCCACGGTCTGCGCGTCGTCGGCGTTGTGCGTGGACGAAAAGCGCAGCAGCTTCGCCAGCCGGTCGCGGTTGGCGTGATCTTCGGGCACGCCTTCCTTGAGCACGCGGCCGAACATGTTCCAGAAGGTCTGGTATTTCGCCGCGTCTTTGTCGACCAGCTCTTCGAGCAGCGTCAGCACCCGCTTGATGGCCGCCGTCCGGATCGCCTGCACGTCTTTGGACTGCTGCAGGATCTCGCGCGACACGTTGAGCGGCAGATCGCTCGAGTCGACCACGCCGCGCACGAAGCGCAGCCAGGCCGGCATCAACTGCTCGGCGTCGTCCATGATGAAGACGCGGCGCACGTAGAGCTTCACGCCGCGCCGGTGATCGCGGTCCCACAGGTCGAACGGCGCCCGCGACGGCACGTAGAGCAGCAGGGTGAACTCCTGCCGGCCCTCCACCCGGGCGTGCGTATAGGCGAGCGGCGCCTCCTGGTCGTGCGCGAGGTGCTTGTAGAGCTCGTGGTACTGCTCCTCGGTGATCTCGCTCTTCGGCCGGGCCCACAGCGCCGACGCGCGGTTGACCTGTTCGTCGTCGTCGGTCATCACCTGCGTGCCGGCGTCGCTGTCCCACTGTTCCTTCTTCATCAGGATGGGGATGGCGATGTGGTCGGAGTACTTGCGCAGGATGTCGCGCAGGCGATACCCGGTCAGCAGCTCGTCTTCGTCGGGTCGCAGGTGCAGGGTCACATCGGTGCCGCGCGAGGGTTTGTCGACGGTTTCCACCGTGTAGTTGCCTTCGCCGCTGCTCTCCCACCGCACGCCGTGTTCGGTGGTGAGACCGGCACGGCGGGTGACGAGCGTCACCCGGTCGGCCACGATGAACGCGGCGTAGAAGCCGACGCCGAACTGCCCGATGAGCTGGGCGTCCCTGGCGTGGTCGGCCGTCAACTGCGCGAGGAACTCGCGGGTGCCCGACTTGGCGATGGTGCCGATGTTGTCCACCACGTCCTGGCGCGACATGCCGATGCCGTTGTCAGACACGGTGATGGTGCGCGCCGCCTTGTCGTAGCTGACCCGGATGCGCAGCTCGGGGTCGCTTTCGAAGAGCGCGCTGTCGCCCATCGCCTCGAAGCGCAGTTTGTCGGCGGCATCCGAGGCGTTCGAGACCAGCTCGCGCAGGAAGATCTCCTTGTTGCCGTACAGGGAGTGAATCATCAGCTGCAGGAGCTGCGAGACCTCGGCCTGGAATCCGAGGGTTTCCTTGGTGGACGTGTCTGCCATCGGTGTGCGCTCCGCGGGATGATCGGTCATGACTCAACCCATGATTCTGCCACGGCCCGAGGCCGCGCGGGCACCGGCAGATGGCGGGTTCGCCTTCCCGATGGCTACGGGTGGCGCCGCCGGGCGAGCAACCCGTCGAGCGTTGCCGTGATGGCCGCGGGCGTCCACTCCTCGGCGCGCAGGATGCGCCGGCGGTTGGGCACGATCTCCGGGGCCAGGCGCCGGATGCGGAGGGCCTCGCGCAGCAGTGGTTCGGCTGCGGCGGCATCGCCGCGCGCCAGGTGCGTGGTCGCGAGGTTGGCCGAATAGATGGCGACGAGCTGATGGTCGTCGCCGAAGGTCGTGCGCATGATGGCCAGCGCCCGCTCGAGCGCCGAGGTCGCCTCCGCGTACTGCCGCCGGGCGATGTGGACGTGCGCGAGCGCGTCGAGGCTGAGCGCCACGTTGGGATGCGCGTCGCCGAGGGCCTGGCGGTGGATCGCCAGCGCCCGCTGCAATGCCGCGTCGGCGCGTGGATAGTCGCGCTGTTCCAGCGCAATCAGCGCCAGGTCGTGCCAGGTGCTGCCGGTGTTCGGGTGCGTGGCCCCGCGGGTGCGGATGTTCAGGTCGAGACAGCGGTCGAGCAGCACCTGGGCGGCGTCGAGCTCACCCTTCAGCCGCAGCACGGAGGCGAGGCCGCTCAGGCTCACCGCGGTCTCGCGGTCCTCGGGCCCGAGGACGCGCTCGCGAATGGCGAGCGCTTCGCGCTGCAGCGGCTCGGCCCGGTCGTTCAGGCCCCGGTCCTGATAGATGCGACCGAGTTCCACCATCGTCACGGCGACGTCCGCATGGTCGGTGCCGAGCAGGCGGATCCGCATGTCCAGGGCGCGTTCGAGCCGGTCGGAGGCGGCGGCGTAATCGCCCTTCTGCGTCAGCACCGCGCCCAGTTCGTTGAGCGTCTGCGCCAGCAGGAGGTGCTCCGCCCCGTACACCTGCCGGCCGCTCGCGAGTGCCTGCTCGAGCAGCGGCACCGCCCGGTCGTAATCGCCGAACTGGCGATACAGCCGCCCGAGCACCGTGAGGATCTCTGCCTGGGCCTCCGGATGATCGGCCAGGCCCGTCCGGGCCTGCTCCGCCCCGGCGTCGATCAGGCCGCGCACCGTCAGGGCTTCCCCGGTGGCACGGTTGGCGATGGGATCGGCGCCCCTCAGCAATCCCGTCAGCGCCTCGCTCACTCTGGAGGCCTTGGTGGCCTCGCGCTGCGCGCGGTCGCGTTCGGTGGCCAGGCGCGTGGTGTAGAAGGCCACGAGCCCGACCAGCACCACCGCCACGGCCGCCGCGGCCACTACGCCCGACGTGTGCCGGCCGACGAACTTCGCCGCGCGGTAACGCAGCGTGTCGGGACGCGCCGCAATCGGCTCCCGATCGAGGTAGCGGCGGATGTCGTCGGCCATCGCGGCCACCGAGCCATACCGTTCCGCCGGCGCCTTCTTCAGCGCCCGGGCGACGATGGTGTCGAGGTCGCCGCGCAGCATACGGCGCAGGCGCGCTGTCGTGGTGCCGCAGCGCGTGGCGTGCTGCGCCTTGGCCTCGGCATCCGTCGCGGCGCCGTCGACCACGTCCGACATCCGCGGCGGCTCGTCGTCGACGATGGCGCGAATCAGGCGCGCCGGTGATTCCAGCGCCTCTCCCATCGGATGCCGGCCCGTGAGCAGCACGTACAGCAGCACGCCCAGCGCGTAGACGTCGGTGGCCGTGGTGATGTGGCCCTCGACCAGCTGCTCCGGCGCCGCAAACTGCGGGGTCATCGCCGCCCCGGCCTCACGCGTCAGGGCACTGGTGCCGCCGTCGGCGCTGCTCCAGCCCTCCTCGTCCGAGACCAGCTTGGCGATGCCGAAGTCGAGCAGCTTGACCTGCCCCGCCGCCGAGACCAGGACGTTGCTCGGCTTCAGGTCGCGATGCACGACCAGGTTGGCGTGGGCGTGGGCCACCGCCTGCAGCACCTCGAGGAAGAGCGTCAGCCGCCGATCGACGCTCAACGTCTGGTCGGCGCAGTAGCGGTCGAGGTGCTGGCCGTCGACCAGTTCGATGACCAGGTAGGGCTGGCCCGACGCCGTCACGCCGGCGTCGATCAGGTGCGCGATGTTCGGGTGTGTCAGTCGCGCGAGGATGGTGCCTTCCCGCTGGAACCGGCCCTCGACCGCGCGCCCCAGCAGCGCCAGGTTCAGCAGCTTCACGGCGGCGCGGCCTTCGAAGCGGCCGTCGCACCGCTCGGCCAGCCACACGGTGCCCATGCCGCCGTGCCCGAGCGTCGACACCAGCCGATAGGCGCCCACCACCTGCCCGGCCAGCGAGGCCCGCGGATCCGGCGTCGGGTGGTGCGGCGACACGTCGCCTTCGAGATAGCCGGACGCGTCGAGGCGGGCCTGTTCGGCCAGCAGCCCCCGCAGCTCAGCCGCCAGCGCCCCGTCTCTGGCTTCGAGCGACGTCAGCCATGACGCTCGGGCCTCGGTCGGCAGGTCCAGCGCCTCGTCCAGCAGGGGACTCACCACGAGCCAGCGATGTCGATCCATCGACGGCATGACGGCGGCAATTCTACCGCCGGGCGGGCGGCAGGTTCCGGCTGCACTACATATGCACGATGTCGCCCTTGATCGACCAGGTCATGGCGAGCACGTCCTTGCGGGTCTGCTCGTCCACGCCCACCTGCGTGAGCGCGTCGAGGATGTCGTCGACCGCGGCCATGTACTCCGCGGGGCTGATGTTCATGCCGGCGTGCGTGGTGCGCATGTCGCGGCCGCCGTAGCGCTGCGGTCCGCCGCTGCCCATCTCGAGGAAGCGCGCCAGGTGCTCCTTCAGCGCCTGCAGCTTGCCGGGCTGATCGAGATAGGGGCGGAAACGCGCGGCGATGACCGGGTTCTCCAGGTGCCGCCCGGCGACCTCGTCGACGATGCGCTCGATGCCCGACGAACGACCCAACCGCTCGAACAGTGACGTGGTCTCCATGGCAGCTCTCCTGGTGCGGATGACGGGTTCACGGCGTGATGGCGGCGAAGTAGAAGTCGAGCATCTGGTCGAGGGGGCTGGCACTGCGTCGCAGGCGACTGCGAAGCGCCGCCCCCTCCCAGCAGTTGACGAGCAGCTGGGCGAGCTCGCGCGGCTCGAGTCCCTCTCTCAGCTCACCGTTGTTCCGGGCGCGGGTCAGGGCCTGCTCAAGGCGACTCGCGATCGCGGTGAAGCAGGCCTCGACCTTTTTGCGGAATGCGGGGCTGATGCCCGACAGCTCCTGGCCGAGGCCGCCCAGCAGACAGCCCAGGTAGCCGTCGCCCTTGTAGCCGGCCGACACCGTCGTGAAGAACTGGCGGACCTGTTCCAGCGGCGCGCGCCCATCGTCGGCGAAGGCGGCGTCGAGCGCCGCGTGCACGCCCTCCATGTAGAAATCGATCGCCTGGAGGCCGAAGTGTTCCTTGCTCTCGAAGTGGTGGTAGAAGGAGCCCTTCGGCACCCCGGCGCGCTCGAGCAGCGTGGCCACACCGAGATCGGTGTAGCCATGCTTGAGCAGCAGGCCAAGTCCCAGTTCCAGCAGGTCCTGCCTGGTCGTCGAGGGCATGGTCGTGACGGGCGTCAGACTAGACCGAACGGTCTAGTCGCGTCAAGCAGCGGGCCGGACCTGGAGCGGCGCCGCCCACCGATGCTGACCGCGCACGCGACGCGTCACATTCGGCGCGTATCCAGGTAGACGGTGTTGTAGAGCGACCCGCCGCGTGGAATGTAGCCCTTCGACACGAGATACCGCGTCGTCCTCGACAGACGGCCCGCCTTCGTCGTCGGCACGGTTTCGGCGCAGATGGCGGCCGGGCGGAACCGCGACAGGTCGAGGGTGCGGATGATGGCGTCATCCAGGCCTTCGACGTCGGTCGACAGCAGATCGGGCGCCCGTCCCAGGTGGTCCTGGATCACCGTGTTGAGGTTGAGCAGCGGCTTCTTCACCACGCGTTCGACGACGCTCTCGGTCTTGCCACGCTGCAGGTGCGCGACCTGTTCGGCCGAAAACGTGTTGAGCATCGCATTGCCCTTGATCTCGTAGTAGTCGGCAAAGGCGGCCTCGGTGACGCCGATGCCGGCTTCGACCACGATGTCGTCGGGGCGCTTGGCAGCGCAATTCCGCGGCGAGTGCCGGATTCGGCTCGACCAGCACGCCGCGCGCGCCGGTCGTGTAGAGCAGGTAGGTGTTGTTGCCGCGCACCGGATACGCGGCACCGACGTCCATGTAGGTGGGCGTCGCGATCTTGAACAACTCGTGCAGCACGTGGAACAGCACGATGTCCTCGCCCTGCTGCGAGAAGCTCAGGCGCGCGTGCTCCGGCAACGCCGGGGGCGGCGGGGGCGGTGGTTCGGGTGTCGGCGGCGGGGCCGGAGGCTCAGAACGGCCCGCTTCCGGTGCCGGCGGCCACGCGCGGCGACGGCGGCCGAGCCAGACACGGCGCCCCCGAGGAAATCGCGTCGGTTGATCACTGGCGCCGATTATCCCCGATCACCGAAATCTCACACGACGCTCACGCGCCCGTGAAGACCTGGCGAGCCCAGTGAGCGATCCTTCGGCACGCAACGCCAGGCCTCGGGCCGGCGGCGCATGTTGGAGGGACCGTGCCGAAGAGTTGGATCGAGACCGGGTTCGCGCTGGCCGTCGTGGGTGTCTGCCTGCTCCTGGCGGCGCTGCTGGGGCTGTGGGGCTACATGAGCGCCACGCCGCCGCTGCACCCGAGCGGGGCGCGACGTCCCCTCCGTCACCCGTTCGGCCCCGCTGCCGGAATGGGCCGCGGCCGTGGCGCGTGGGCGGCAGGTCGCCCGTGCGGGTCTCGCCGAACAGAACCTGCCGGGCCTTTCGGTCGCGGTCGGCATCGATGGCGAGATTGTGTGGGCGGAAGGCTTTGGCTGGGCGGACCTCGAGTCGCGGGTGCCGGTCGTGCCGGAGACGCAGTTCCGGATCGGCACCGCGTCGATTGCGCTCACGTCGGCCGCCGTCGGGCTGCTGCTCGAAGACGGGCGCCTGACGCTCGACGAGGCCATTCAGCACTACGTGCCGGCATTTCCGCAAAAGCCGTGGCCTGTCACCCTGCGCCAGGTGATGGGACATGTGGCCGGCATCGGCACCGACGGCGGCGACGAGGGACCACTGCTGGCACTGCACTGCGAGCGGCCGGTTGAGGCGCTGCCGCACTTTGCGGACCAGGCGCTGCGCTTCGAGCCGGGCACCGACTTCCGCCGGTCGAGCTACGGCTGGATCCTCGTGAGCGCGGCCGTCGAAGCCGCCGCCAGGGAGCCGTTTCTCAGGTTCATGCGCAAGCGGGTCTTCGAACCGCTGGGCATGGACGACACGGGCGTCGACTCGGTCACCTCGTCGATGCCGGACCGGGCGACGCCGTACTTCCCGAGGTTCGCGGGCGATCCGCGTTACGGCCCCGACCTGATGCGCCCGATCGACCATTCATGCTACGCGGGTGCGAGCGCCTTTCTGTCCACACCGTCCGACCTGGTGCGCTTCGGCATCGCGATGCACGGCGGCGGGCTGCTGCAACCAGCGACGGTGCAACGCCTGCAGACGTCGCAGCGACTGACCGCGGGGCAGGAGACCGGCTACGGGCTGGGCTGGGACCTCGAACCCCTGACGCTCTCCGGAGCACTCACGCCTTCGGTCGGCCACGGTGGCGAGGTCCTGGGCGGCATGACGACGTCGCTCCTCGCCGTGCCCGAGCGCGGGATTGTGGTGGCCACCATGTCGAACATCTCCTACGCCGACACGTCTGGCCTGGCCATCACGATCGCCCAGGCCTTCGCGGACCAGGCACCCCGTCGACGCCGGTGATGGCGACTGGCGCGGCTTGTTACACTCGCCCCGATGAACGTGCCGACATGGCTGCTCGACGCCGACCCTGCCATCCGCTGGCAGGTGTTGGCCGATCTCGTCCATGCGCCCACCGACGTCGTCGCGGCGGAGCGCGCGCGCGTCGCCACCGAGGGCTGGGGGGCGCGGCTGCTGGCCTTGCAGGGCGACGATGGTCAGTGGGCGGGCGGCGCCTGTTTTCCCGGGCGCTACTTCGAGCATCGCGACGACTACCACGGCCAGCCGTGGACGTCGACGCTGCCCACACTCCAACTGCTGCATGATTTCGGGATCGACCCGAGCGCTGATCGGGTGCGCCGGGCCGTGGCGCTGGTCAGCGACCACTGTCGTTGGGAACACGCGGGGCAGCGATTCTTCGACGGCGAGGTCGAGCCGTGCATCAATGGCCGGACCGTCACGTTGGGCACCTGTTTCGGCCACGACGTGACCCCCGTGGTCAGCCGGCTGCTCGGCGAGCAACTCGAGGACGGCGGGTGGAACTGCGAGGCGGAGAACGGCTCGGTGCGGTCGTCGTTCGCGAGCACGATCAACGTCCTGGAAGGACTGCTGGCGCACGAGCGCGCTACTGGCGGTTCCGCGGAGGTCACCGCCGCGCGGCGCCGCGGCGAAGAGTATCTGCTCGAACGACGGCTCCTCCGGCGCAAGAGCACCGGCCAGATCGTGAACCCGGCCTGGCTCCAGTGCTCGTTCCCGGTCCGCTGGCACTATGACGTGCTGCGGGCGCTCGACTACTTCCGCGCCGTTGGCGACCCGCCAGACCCGCGGCTGGACGAAGCGATTGCGGTGCTGCGATCACGGCAGCAGCCCGACGGCACCTGGCTGCTGGAAAACACGCATCCCGGCGCGGTCCATTTCGCGCTCGAGGACGGCGATGGCCGGCCCAGCCGGTGGAACACGCTGCGGGCGCTACGTGTGCTCAACTGGCACGAACAGGCCAGGACGTAGACGCGCGGGCGGGGCTCGGCCTAGAACCGGAACAGCTTGTTGAACTTCACGACCACGCCGCGGTTCTGCAACCCGAACTGCCCGAGCGTCCCCGAGGTGTCGTGGGCGTCGGAGTAGACCACGAAGAACTCGCTGCCGGGCTCGTATTCCCAGCGGAAGCGCAGGTTCGCGGCCAGCGAGCGGGTGGTCGACGAATGCTGCACCAGCACGGCGACGAACATCCGCGGGGTCATGGTGAAGGTGGCGCGGGCGCCGGCCACGCGCACCGTCGCGCTGGTGCCCGAGCGCGTCAGGCGGTTCAGGGAGATGTTCGGTTCGATGCCGAACTGATTGGTGATGCCGAGGCGCGCGTTCACCGATGCCGTCTGCCGCGTGCCGTCGTAGAACTGGCCGACGTCCACGGCGAGCACACCCGACAGGCGGTGCTGCTGGCCGGGCGTCCAGGAGGCCGCGGCATGCTGAAATCCGTAGCGGCCGACGGGCACGGTGATCCCGGTCGCCGGCACGAAGGGCCGGCGCAGCAGCTCGGATTCGTTGAAATAGGTGAGCTGAAAGGAATCGCTGTTCTGCCGATCGGCGCGCGCCGACGCGGTCATGGTGCGCGATTCGAGCTGATTCTGGTTGTTGGTCGTGTAGTCGAGGGTGGTCTCGTAGAAGTACTGGCGAATGGTCGCGTTGCGGCGTGGGCGCGGGCTGAAGCGCAGCGATCCGTAGGTGCTGCGGAACTGCGTGCGGCGCAGGAACCCGACTTCGGGATTGAAGCCGTCGCCCACGACCGTGCGGTCGAGCTGCATGCCGTAGCGGTCGGCGCCGTAGTTGAAGTTGGCGCGGTAGCTGATGGCGTCGCGGGCGCGGCCAGCCGTGCGCGAGTGCGCCATGTATCCGGCCAGGGTCGTGTTCTGCGACAACACGAAGGTGCCATCGAGCCCGAGCACCTGATTGCCACCCGCCGCCACCCGGGAGTCGGAACGGTGCGTGAGCAGCGCGCCGATGGAGCTGCGCTGGCTCACATCGCGTCGCACGCGGAGCACCGAGAAGTTGGTCGCGGCCACCGCTGGTGACGACACCCGGTCGGTCGAGATGTTCAGCGCCCCGATGCTGTACTGGCCGATGCGCCCCGCCAGGCGTCCGCCCAGACCGATCGGCACGGCGCTGGCGCCCTCGAGACCGATGCGACGGCTGTAGAAGATCGTCGGCGCGTCGCCGCTGCCACCGCCCGTCACCCCGCCGAAGGTGTAGATGCCCTGCCCTTCCAGGAAGAACTCGCGCTTTTCGGGAAACTGCAGATTGAAGCGGGTGAGGTTGACCTGCGCTTCGTCCACCTCGACCTGCGCGAAGTCGGTGTTGTAGGTGAAGTCGGCGACCAGGCTCTTGGTCACGCCGTATTTCACGTCGAGGCCGACGTCATAACCGAGGTCGTTGTTCACCGGCGGAGTCACGATCCGGTCGGTCGTCAGCCGCGACACGCCATACGGCTTCAACTCGAGGTTCTTGCCGGCCGACGGCACTTCGAGGCCCACCAGCGTCGCCGCGGCCGAGGCACGAAAGAAGCCGCCCACGCCCCACTCGGGCCGGATCGGCGCGATGTAGGCGTATTCGTTGCGCCCGCGGATGGTGCGACGCAGGTTGATGCCCCAGGTCTGCGCGCGACCCGGCTGGTAACGCAGCGACTTGAACGGGATCACGATCTCGGCGCTCCAGCCCTCGGCCGACCTGGTCACCTTCGCATTCCACACCGTGTTCCAGTCGGCGTTGTTGGTGCGTTCGTTGGCGGTGGCGCCGTCGAACATGCCGCCGACCGGCGACACGTAGAACAGATAGCCGTTGCGCCGATCGTGAAAGGTGTCGAGGAACACGCCGAAGTTGTCGTTCTGACGCAGGTTGGTGCTGTCGCGGCGCATGTCGTTGGCCACCACCTGGCTCATGTCCGCCATCAGGCAGCGGCACGCGACATAGAAGTTGGCGTCGTCGTAGAACACCCAGGCGGCGGTGGATTCGGTGGTCGCCGTGCCATAGCGCGGCTCCTGTTGGACGAACTCGGTGATGGCGGGCACCTGCGCGTAGATCGCTTCGTCGAGGCGGCCATCGATGGTCATCGGGGTGGTGATTCGCGTGGCCCGCACGGTGACGCCCCGCTCGTTGTGCGCGATGACGGCCGGCGCCACCGGCACCGGGCGGCCATCGTCGAGCAGCAACGGGTAGCTGCCCATCGCCGACTGCGCCCCTGCCGGCGCGACCAGGAACCCCGTGACGACACCAGCGATCAGCAGGCGGCGTATCGTCGTGAACGTCGCCATCGCCCTGCATGCTACTACGCCCTCAGACGCGCTCCGGCGCCGTCGCGAACTGATGTAACCTTCGCGCCTCGCGCACGGTCCGAGACGACGACATGCCCACCCCAGCCGCCCTCGTTCTGGCCGTCGCCGCCGCCCTGCTCGTCCCCGCCACGCACGCTCGTCAGGCCAGCTCTGCCGATCCCGAGCGGACGCTGACCCACGGAGGCCGAACCCGCACCTATCTCGTGCACGACTTCGGCACCGGCGCGCCGGCGCCGGTGGTCATCGTGCTGCACGGGGGCGGCGGCAATGCCGCAAACGCCGTGCGGATGACAGGCTTCAACCGGGTCGCCGCGCGCGACCGCTTCATCGCCGTGTATCCCGACGGCACCGCCGGGCGCGACCGTGGCCGCCTGCTGACGTGGAACGCCGGGCATTGCTGCGCGGCGGCGATGACCAACGACGTGGACGATGTGGGCTTCATCGGCGCCGTCATCGACGCGCTGGTGGCATCCGGCCGGGCCGACCGCGCGCGCATCTACGTCACCGGGATGTCGAACGGCGGCATGATGGCGCACCGGCTGGGCCGCGAGATCCCGCAGAAGATCGCGGCGATCGCCCCGGTCGTCGGGGCGGTGTTCGGCGACGAGCCGCCGGCCCGCGCGCCGATGCCCGCCTTCATCGTCGTGGGCGCCGACGACACGACCGTGCCGCCGGGCGGAGGTCCGCTGCAACTGCGGGCGCTGCTCGGCCGCCGCTCAGCCGCCGATCGCGACGTCGCGCCGGCTCTCGCGCAGGCCACCTACTGGGCCCGTCACAACGGGTGCGGTGAGCCCGTGCGCACCGACACCCGCACGCGCCGTCACCTCGTCCGTGGACCGGCTGCAGCAGCGGCGCATCCGTCATCTTCCACAGCGTGAAGGGCAACGGGCACGCCTGGCCCGGCGGCGAGGCGGGCCGGCGTGGCGCCGCCACGCCGACTCGCGCCTTCGATGCGACCGAAGAGATGTGGACGTTCTTCAGGAGTCAGCGGCGCGATCGCTGAGCCGGCGCGCCGTCTGGTGGATCACGCCGACAGCGACGCCATGTCGATCACGAAGCGATAGCGCACGTCGGCGCGCTGCAGCCGGTCGAAGGCCTCGTTGATCTGGTCCATGCGGATCATCTCGCAGTCGGGCAGGATCTGCTTGCGGGCGCAGAAGTCGAGCATCTCCTGCGTCTGGCGGATGCCGCCGATGAGCGAGCCGGCAATCCGGCGGCGCCCGAGGATGAGCGGCACGGCGTTGGTCTCGTCGACCGGGCCGACCTGTCCGACGATGACCAGCGTGCCGTCGATGTCGAGCAGCGGCAGGTACGGGTTGAGGTCGTGTTTCACCGGCACGGTGTCGACGATGAGGTCGAAGCTGGCGGCCGCCTTCGCCATGGCCGCGGCGTCGGTCGAGAGGAGGAGCCGGTCGGCGCCCAGCGTCAGTGCATCGGCTGTCTTGCCGGACGAGCGGCTCATCACGGTCACATCGGCGCCCAGGGCCACGGCGAGCTTGACCGCCATGTGGCCGAGCCCGCCCAGGCCGATGACGCCCACACGGCTTGCCGGGGCCCACGTTCCAGTGCGCGCAGCGGTGAGTAGGTCGTGATGCCGGCGCAGAGCAGCGGCGCCGTGCGCGACCAGGTCGAGCGTCTCGGGCACGCGCAGCACGAACTCCTCGCGCACCACCAGGTGCTTCGAGTAGCCGCCGTAGGTCATGTCTTTCGTGATGCGGTCGGGGCTGCTGTAGGTGCCGGTGTTGCCCTCGCGGCATGCCTGCTCTTCGCCCTTGCGGCACTGGTCGCAGGTCTGGCAGCTGTCCACCATGCAGCCGACGGCCACGCCGTCGCCGGCCTTGTAGCGGGTGACCGCGCCGCCCACCTCGGTCACGCGGCCCACGATCTCGTGGCCGGGCACGATCGGGTAGGTGGTCCATCCCCAGTCGTTGCGGGCCATGTGCAGGTCCGAGTGGCAGACGCCGCTGTAGAGAATCTCCATCGCCACGTCGTTCGGGCGCAGGGCCCGGCGTTCGAAATCAAAGCGCGCCAGTGGCGCGGCCGCATGCTCGAGCGGCATAGCCGATCGTCTTCATCAACTGACTCCTGTGGGGCGAGTGCAGTGCCCGAACGGCAGTCCGGGCCAGGCGGCGGGTGATGTTCAGTCTATCGTGTCAGCGCCCGACCAGGCGCTGCAGGTGCTCGGGGTAGCGCGCGCCCTGCACGGCGATCGCCGCTGCGGCGCGATCGATCTCGACCAGATCCGCGGCCGTGAGCGTGACGTGGGCCCCACCGAGGTTCTCGTCGAGCCGGTGCAACTTGGTGGTGCCGGGAATCGGCACGATCCACGGCTGCTGCGCCAGCAACCAGGCCAGGGCGATCTGCGCCGGGGTGGCCTGCTTCTGCGTCGCAAAGGTCGTCAGCCAGGTGACGAAGGCCAGATTCGCCTTGCGGTTCTCTGCCGTGAAGCGGGCACCGAGTTTCGGAAGTCGGTGCTGTCAAAGCTGGTGTGCTCGTCGATCTTTCCGGTGAGGAAGCCCCTGCCGAGCGGACTGAACGGCACGAACCCGATGCCGAGTTCCTCCAGCGTCGGCAAGACCTCCGCTTCCGGCTCGCGCCACCACAGCGAGTACTCACTCTGCAGCGCGGTCAGCGGCTGCACGGCGTGGGCACGGCGGATGGTCTGCACGCCGGCTTCCGACAGGCCGAAGTGGCGCACCTTGCCGGCCTGGATCAGCTCCTTCACGGCGCCGGCGACGTCTTCGATCGGCACCTCCGGATCGACGCGGTGCTGGTAGAAGAGGTCGATGGTCTCGATCCCGAGGCGCATCAGCGACGCCTCGGCCACGTGCCTTGATGTGCGCGGGATGGCTGTCGAGGCCGGTCTGTTTGCCGTCCGTCGATCCGGAACCCGAACTTGGTGGCGATCACCACGCGGTCGCGCACCGGCGCCAGCGCTTCGCCGACGAGCGATTCGTTGGTGAAGGCCCGTAGACCTCGGCGGTGTCGAAGAAGGTGACGCCGCAGTTCACCCTTGCCACGGTCTACCGCGGCAAGGTATACCGTCATACGGTATAGATACATGCCCGACTACCCGCGCCGACGCCTCCCGCAGAGCCACCTGCCGCTCACCGTGCCCGTGTTCCAGATTCTGCTGTCGCTGAGCGATCAGGAGCTGCACGGCTACGCCGTCATCCAGGACATCCACGCCCGCACCGCCGGCGAGGTGTCGCTCACCGCCAGCACGCTCTACGCGGCCATCAAGCGCCTGCTCGATGCCGGGCTGATCGAGGAACTCGACGAGCGGCCCGACGACGACGACTCGCGGCGCCGCTACTACCGCATCCTCCCCGCCGGGCTCGAGGTCGTGCGCCTCGAGGCCGCCCGGCTCGAGCGCGCCGTCAAGATGGCCCGGCAGAAGCGGCTGACGCCGCGCAAGGCCTGATGCCGATGACGCGGCGCCTGTATCGCCTGGCGCTTCACCTGCTGCCGCGGCAAGTGCGCGAGCGGCACGGCGCGCCGATGGCCGCCGTGTTCGATGAGCTCATCCGCGATGCGCGCCGGCGTGGCGGCGGCGCCGCCGTGGCCACAGCGGCGGTCGCGGAACTCACGGCCCTGCTGCAATTTGCGGCAGCGGCCTGGCGCGGCCGGCCGGCGCCGCGCCGACTCGACGATCGGGCGCTGGCCGCCACACTCGATGCCGAAAGGGGCTCACCGATGTTCGCCTCGTTGTCGCAGGATGTCCGCTACGCCGCTCGGCTGCTGGCGCGGGCGCCGGGGTTCACGCTGGTGGCGGTCGCGACCATCGCGCTGGCCGTCGGCGCCAACACCGCCATCTTCGGGGTCGTGCACGGCGTGCTGCTCAA
Source organism: uncultured Acidobacteriota bacterium (assembly GCA_963779175.1). GTDB lineage: Bacteria > Acidobacteriota > Vicinamibacteria > Vicinamibacterales > UBA2999 > CADEFD01. Next base: position 290,138 of record CAVZXA010000006.1, on the reverse strand, counting down.
GGCGCTCCCGTTCGAGGATCCCGATCGCGTCGTGGTGCTGGGGCATCTGCCGCGGACGGGCGGCAGTGCTCAGTCCACCATTGACAGCACCACGCCCGGCAACCTCTACGACTGGATGAGCGGCGCCACCGGATTCGAGGCCATCGCGGGGTTCAGCCCCACCGAGCGGATCGTGACCGTGGACGGCGGCGCCGAGCGCATCCGCGGCGGTCTCGCGGTGGGCGCGCTCTTCGACGTGCTGGGCCGCCAGGCTGCCGACGGCCGCGCCCTCCAGCTCGCGGATGACGATCCGGGCGCCCCGCCGGTCGTGCTCCTCAGCGCGCGTCTGGCCCGGCGCGTGTACGCGGACCAGCCAGCAGTGGGCCGCGCGCTCACGATCAACGGCACGCCGCACACCGTCGTCGGCGTGATGCCGGCGGACTTCGCGTTCTTCGACTACGACTACGAATACTGGGTGCCGGCGCGCTTCGATGCCGCCTTCCGCGCCAACCGCGATCAGTTCTTTCTCGCCGGCATCGCGCGCCTCAAGCCGGGCGTATCGCGCGAGCAGGCTGCCGTGCAGCTCAACACCGTGATGGACGCCATCCGGCACGACTGGCCGCAGTTCACCGAAAACGCCGTCGCCGCGGTGCAGCCGGCCAAGGCGGCTCTGCTCGACGGGGTCGAGCGGCGTCTCGTCGTGCTGCAGGCGGCCGCCGTGTTCGTGCTGCTCATCGCCTGCGCCAATCTCGGCAACCTCCTGCTGGCCCGGGCCTCGACGCGCCAGCGCGAGATGGCGGTGCGGCACGCGCTCGGCGCCGGGCACGGACGCCTGGCCAGGCAGATGCTCGTCGAGAGCCTCGTGCTGGCCGGGCTCGGCGGCGTCGCCGGGCTCGCCGTGGGCGCCGCACTACTGCGCGTGCTGGTCGCTCATCTGCCCGAGAGCCTGCCGCGCCTGGGCGGCGTGGGGCTCGATGCGACGGTGCTGCTCTTCACGGCCGGCCTCACGCTCGGCGCGGGCCTGCTGTTCGGTCTCGTGCCGGCACTGCAGGTCGCCGGGACCTCGCCGATGGGAGTGCTCAGGGACGGCGCGCGTGTCATCGGCCGCGGCCGCCACGTGCGCACCGGACTGGTGGTGTCGGAACTGGCCCTCGCCCTGATGCTGCTGGTCGGTGCGGGACTGCTCGGGCGCAGCTTCGCCGCCCTGCTGCAGGTGCCTCCAGGGTTCGCCGCCGAGCGCCTGCTCACCTTCACGGCATCGGTGCCCACGACCACGTATCGCACCGGGGCCGAGCGCACCGCGTTCTTCGAGCGCGCCGCCACCGAGATCGCGCGCCTGCCGGGCGTCGACACCGTGACGTTCACGACTACGTTGCCGGTCGCGGGACGCGGCAACGGCGCCTGGTTCAACATGATCGACCGCCCGGTGCCGGCCGACCAGACCCCACCGGCCATGCCCAACCGTTTCGTGCGCGCCAACTACTTCGAGGCCATCGGCATCCCGCTGCTCCGCGGCCGCACCTTCACCGACCGCGATGGCGGCGACGGCGCTCGAGTGGTCGTCATCAGCGAGTCGGTGGCGCGCCGCTTCTACCCCGATCGCGATCCGATCGGCCGGCGCATCTACATGGGCGCGCCCGACAACCGCGTGGTGGCGGAATCGGAGATCGTCGGCGTGGTGGCCGACGTGAAGCAGCGCGGGCTCGATGAGGAACGGCCGGAGGCGGTCTACATCCCGCACGCGGCGCAGCCCTCGATGCCGGGCTTCACCTTCGCCGTGCGCGCCTCGGGCGATCCGGCCCTGCTCGCCGCCGCCGTGCGCGGCGTGGTCCGCGGCCTCGACCCCGGCGTGCCGGTGCTGCGGCTGCAGACGATGGCCGATCTGCTGGCCCAGGCGTCGGCGCCGGCCCGATCGTCCACGGTCCTCGTCGGGCTGTTTGCCGCCGTCGCGCTGATCCTCGCACTGGTCGGTGTGTTCGGTGTGCTGTCATACACCGTGTCGCAGCAGACCACCGAATTCGGCATCCGCATGGCACTCGGCGCCAGCGCGCAGACCGTACGGCGCCAGGTGTTGTGGCGTGGACTGCGGCCGGTGTTCGGCGGGGTCGCGCTCGGTCTCACCGGCGCCGCGGTGCTGGCGCCGCTGGTGCGCACGTTGCTCTTCGGCGTCTCTCCGGCCGATCCGATGACGCTCGCCTCGGTCGTCGCCCTGCTGGTGGCGACGGCCGCGGTGGCGGCCTACATCCCGGCGCGCCGCGCTACCAGCGTCGACCCCATGCAGGCGCTGCGACAGCAATAAGGGACGACCAGCCGCGTCGCAGCCGACCTGGCCGCGGGCTTGCACTCCGCCTCGACAACCGCCCCGGACACACTGTTCGCGGTGCGAGTGGGTAAGAGATTACCCAGGAGGTGTAATTCAATGCGCACCACGCTCAAGCCGGTCGCGATTCTGCTGCTGCCCGTGTTCCTTGCCGCCTCGCCGGCCTTCGCCCAACAGGCGCGGGTGGTCGACGCCTCCGCCCTGCAGCAGGCCCTCGTCGAGCGGACCACCGTTGAAGCCGCACAGCGCGCCCAGGTGCAGCAGGTGCTCGATCGCGCGGAGGTGCAGCAGTTGGCCTCGCGGATGGGGCTCAACCTCGCGGATGCGCGCACCGCCGTCGGCACGCTCTCGGGCCAGCAGCTCGCCGACGTGGCCGCGCAGGCCAGCGCCGCGGACGTGGCGCTCGCCGGCGGCGCGAATACCATCGTGATCTCGGCGACGACGCTGCTGCTGATCATCATCATCATCATCCTGCTGGCTCAATAGACGCTAGCGGTATGTGGCGATCTCCGGGCGCGGCGATCGGCATCGCCGTCGCCCTGCTGGCAACGACGGTGACGAGTGCGCGGGCGGCACCGCGGGCCCAGACGGCCCGCGTGTTGCCCGCGGATGGCCGCCGTCTGCTCGACGTGCCGTTCCTGCCGCAGAGCGAAGACCTCTGCGGCGGCGCGGCCGTGTCGATGGTGCTGCGCTACTGGGGCGCGCGAGAGGTCTACCCCGACGACTTCGCGGCGCTGGTCGATCGCGCGCGGGCCGGCATTCCGGCCGACGTGCTGACCAGCGAGGTGCGCCGGCGCGGCTGGCAGGCGCTGCCCTTCCAGGCTGAGGCGTCCGACGGCGGCGAGTGGATTCGCGGGCACGTGGATGCCGGGCGTCCCGTGGTCGCGCTCATCGCCGTGGGCCCGGCGCGCTATCACTACGTGGTGGTCGTCGCCGCCACCGCCGATGCGGTGGTGGTGCACGATCCGGCCCGCTCGCCGTTTCGCGTGCTGCCCCGGCACGAGTTCGAGGCCGCCTGGGCCGCCACGGAACGCTGGGCGCTCCTCATCCTGCCGGCCACGACGACCGGTGGCGCGGAGCCGCTCATGTCCGTCGCCCCCGCCGCCAGCGGCGAGGGGTTGCGCGCGACCGGCACAGACACCGGCACGCCGCCAGCGAACGCCTGCTCCCCGCTGGTGCAGGAGATGGTCGGGCGCGCGCAGGCCGGGGACCTGAGCGGCGCCGCCAGCGGACTCGAGACCGCCACGACGCTGTGTCCGACCGCCGCCGAGACCTGGCGCGAGCTGGCCGGCGTCCGCTTCCGTCAGTCCCGCTGGACCGACGCCGTGTCGCTGGCGGCGCGCGCCGCGGCACTCGAACCCACCGACGAGGCGGGCTGGGACCTGCTGGCCACCAGCCAATTCCTCGACGGCCGCCCGCGCGACGCACTCGCGTCGTGGGCTCGGATCGGCCGTCCGCAGGTTGATGTGGTTCGAGTGACCGGCGCGCGCCGCACGCGCCATCCGGTGGTGAGCGGCGCCGTGGACCTGGCGCCGCGCTCGCCGCTCACGCCCGAGGCGTTCGATCGCGCGACGCGGCGTCTCGAGGCGCTGCCCGCGACCGTCATGACGGCGCTGCGCTATCAACCAACCGCGGGCGGACACGCCGACGTCGAAGCCGTCGTCGTCGAACGCCCGCTGGTGCCGCGAGGCGTGCTGCCGGCCGTGGCGGCGCTGGCGCGGTTGGCCATTCACCGCGAAGCCCGCCTCGAGGTGGCTTCGCCCACCGGCAGCGGCGAGCTGTGGTCGGCAGCCTGGCGCTGGTGGGACCATCGGCCCCGCGTCAACGTTGCGCTGGCGCTGCCGGCGGCCGCCGGACTCCCCGGCATCACCACGATCGAAGGGCTGTGGGAGCGCGCCTCGTACGCGGTGGCGAGCGGCATCGATGCACCGCGCGTGGTGCGGCAGGAACGTCGCCGCGCCGCCATCCACGTCACGGACTGGGCCACGAGCCGCCTGCGCTGGCGGGCCGGCGCCGCGCTGGATCGCTGGGCCGACGAGGCGTTCGGCAGCGTCGAGACCGCGCTCGATCTGCGCCTGCAGCAGGACCGGGTGGCGATCGGCGGTGAGATCGCGGGCTGGGCATCACCCGACAGCCGCCGCTTCGGGCGCTCGGCGATCTCGATTGCGGCGCGCACCGGCACCGCCGCCGACCGCGCCAGCGTGCGGCTGGCGGCCGGGCTTTCGCAGGTGACCTCGGGCGCGCCGTTCGACCTGTGGGCGGGTGCCGGCCTCGGCCGCGCGCGCACGCCGCTGCTGCGCGCCCATCCGCTGCTCGAAGGCGGGGTGGTGGCCGGGCCGGTGTTCGGTCGCCGCCTGGCGCACGCGACGATCGAATATCAGCATCCGGTGGCCGCGAAGGCCGGCGGCGCCATTGGCGTGGCGCTGTTCACCGATGCGGCGCGGGCGTGGCAGCGCTCCACCGTCGGCGCCGCGTGGCACGCCGATGCCGGCCTGGGGCTGCGCCTGGCGCTTCCCGGCAAGGCCGGCACGCTGCGCGTGGACGTCGCGCGCGGACTGCGTGATGCGACCCACGTCGTTTCGGCGGGATGGAGCACCTCCTGGACTGACCGCTGAGACCGCGGCGACCACACCGGTCTTCGGCGAACAATGCCGCGGTGGCCGACCAGCTCAAACACTTCTTCTCGCCCGCCCTCGTCCGTCGCCTCGCCGCTGACATCAGGCGCGCCCACCGCCGCTTCCCCGACGACGCCTTCGTTGGTCAGGCCACGCGCGGGCTCGACGCGCTCGAACTGCTCGACCGCGGCCGTCACATCGCGCGGGCGCTGGCGGCGCATCTGCCGGCCGCGTATCCCGATGCGATCGACGTGCTCGTGCGCTCGCTCGGTCCCGAACACGCGACCGACGAACTGCTCGGCCTCGGCATGGCGCCGTTCTTCTACCTGCCGCACACGATGTTCGTCGGCCGAATACGGGCTGGATCACTTCGATCTGTCGATGGAGGCGCAGCACGCGCTGACGCGGCGCTTCAGCGCCGAGGCCAGCATCCGCCCCTACATCGCCCGCGACCCCGAGCGGACGCTGGCCCGACTCGAGGCGTGGACGCGCGATCCGAATCCGCACGTGCGCCGTCTCGTCTCCGAAGGCACGCGCCTGCGCCTGCCGTGGGCGCCGCGCGTGCCGTGGCTCGACCAGCATCCCGAGCGGGTGCTGGCACTGCTCGAGCGGCTCAAGGACGATCCGGCGTCGGTCGTGCGGCGCAGCGTCGCCAACAACCTCAACGACCTGGGGAAGGTGCATCCCGCGCTGCTGATGCGCACGTGTGCGGCGTGGCTGGCCGAGGCCTCGCCCGATCGCCGGGCGCTGGTGGAACACGCCCTGCGCAGCGCCGTGAAGCGGGGGGCGCCTGAGGCGCTGCGGCTGCTCGGCTACGGACGCCGGGCTGCCGTGACGGTCGAAGACGTCCGTGTGACACCGGCTCGGGTCGCCATCGGCGGACGCGTGGCGGTCGCCTTCGTGCTGCGCAGCACCGCCCGGCAGACACAGGACCTGCTGGTGGACCTGGCCGTGCACTTCGTGAAGGCCGGCGGCCACAGCGCGCCGAAGGTGTTCAAAGTGAAGCGCGTGAGTCTGCCCCCGCGGGGCACCGCGGACTTTCGGGCCACCGTGTCGCTGGCCGTCCATACGACCAGAACGCCCCACCCGGGCCGCCACGCCGTGGACGTCATCGTGAACGGGCAGGCCGTGCCCGCTGGCGCGTTCGTCGTGACGCGCTGAGGCCGGGCCCAGGCGTGGCCGGCGGCGCGGGCGACCCACGATGGCCGGCAGGCGGTGGCACGGGACTTGTTCCTCCAGTTGGCATCCCGCCGCGATCACGCTGGCGGGCCCCGCGGCATATCGACTTGCGGTAACGCGCTACCCACGATGGGTAGAGAGGGCCACGCCACGGCGATCGCCGCCCGGGGCCCGCAGAGCACGCAGCACACGAGAACCAGCCATGGTTGAGCCGCTCCCGCCCTCCGAGCGGGACTTCGAGTTGACGGCGCGTCGCCTGCGAACAGCGGGTGCCGCGATCGCGCTCGGTGCGGCACTCGTGCTGTTGGGCTGGGCACTCGACATCTCGGTGGCCAAGAGCCTGGTCCAGGGCTGGCGGGTGATGGTGCCCTCGACGGCGCTGTGCTTCGTGTTCCTCGGTACGGCCCTGGCCGTCTACTCGGTCGATCGGCGGCGACTGGCGACCATCACCAGCGGCGCGCTCGCCCTCGCGGCCGCCACCCTCGCCGGCGCCACCATCCAGGAATACGCGACCGGCACGCGGTCGGGCGTCGAGACGTGGGGCGGGCTGTGGGTCTTCGACCACACTGCCTACGCCGGTCGAATGTCGCCGATGACGAGCCTCGTGGTGCTGGCGCTCGCCGTGGCGGTGGCGGCCGCCGTGCTGCCGGGACGGCGCGCGCGCACGGTGGCCAGGTTGGCGGCCGGTTCTGCGCTCTTTGCGTCGTGGCTCGCGATTCTGGCGTTGACGGTGGATGTCGATCGGCTCGCCAACGAGCCGCGCTTCCCCGGCATGGCGGCCCCCACGCTCCTCTTCGCGGTGCTGACCGGCGCGGCGGCGCTCGGGCTGACGACGCTGCCGCAGTCGGGCGGGCGCGGCGCCACGCGGCTGCGCTGGCCGGTCTGGAGCGTGCTCGCCGCCTTTCTCGCCCCGCCGCTGCTCGGCCGCGCCCACGCCGCGCTGCTGCGCACCGGCGCCATCGAGCCGCAACTGCTCACCGCAGCCGTCGCGCTCGGGTTCTCGCTGGTGCTGGCGGTGATGTTCTGGCGCTACGCCTCGCGGCTGGCAGCCGCGCAGCGCGCCCAGGCGCGGGTGCTGGCGGAACTGGAAGACCGGGTGCGCGAACGCACGCAGGCGCTCACCGCCTCGAACGACGAGCTGCGCCGCCACGAGGAGACGCTGCGCACGGCCGATCGGCGAAAAGACGAGTTCCTGGCCATGCTCGCGCACGAGCTCCGCAATCCCCTGGCCCCGATCCGCACCGCCGCGCACATCATCGGCACCGACCGGGCAACCCCCGACCAGCAGCGACGCGCCGGGGCCATCATCGAGCGGCAGGTGGCGGTGATGCGGCGCCTCATCGACGATCTGCTCGACGTGAGCCGCATCACGGCCGGCAAGCTGCAGATCCGGCCCGCGCGCGTGCCGCTGTCGGAAGTGCTCGATCTCGCGGTCGCCACGACCCGGCCGGCCTGCGACGAGTTCGAACACGACCTCACCGTGTCGGTGCCGGAGACGCCGATTTACGTCGACGCCGACGTCGCCCGGCTCGCGCAGGCCTTCGGAAACCTGCTGCACAACGCCTGCAAGTTCACCTCGCCACGCGGCCATCTCAGCCTGGTCGCCGAGGCCGGCAAAGACCGGCAGGTGTCGGTGACGGTGCGTGATGACGGCATCGGCATCGAGTCAGCCTTCCTGCCGCGCCTCTTCGACAAGTTCTCGCAGGCCGGACCCGATGTGGGACGCACGCAGGGCGGCCTCGGACTCGGCCTCTCGCTCGTGCAGGGAATCGTGACGCTGCACGGCGGCACGGTCACGGCCACCAGCGACGGCCCCGGACGGGGCAGCAGCTTCGTCGTGCGCCTGCCCGCGGCAGATCCGCCGGCGGCGGCGGCAATCGACGAGGGGGCGCCGCCCGACGACGTCGAGCGGCACTCGATCCTCGTGGTGGACGACAACGAAGACAACGCCGCGGCACTGGCGGCGCTGCTCGGTCTCGACGGGCACGCGGTGCGTACAGGCCGCCGATGGCGCCCAGGCACTGGCAATTGCGGCGTCAGTGCGGCCCGACGCGATGCTCATCGACCTCGGCATGCCCGGCATGGACGGCTTCGAGGTCTGCCGTCGCATCCGCGCCGAGGCGTGGGGCACCGCGATGCTGCTCATCGCGCAGACCGGCTTCGGTCAGGCGCGCGACCTGGCGCGCTCGAGCGAGGCCGGCTTCGACTGGCACCTCACGAAGCCCGTCGAGATCGAGCATCTGCGGCAGCTGCTGCGGCGGCCGCGGCCGGCGACACCGCTGGACGCGCCGCCGGCGGCCCGTCGGGCCTGAGTCCACGGCCGTCTGGCGCCGTGCGCGCATGCTCCACCAGCCACGCCCGCGTGTCTTCGACCGTGGCACCGACGTGCGTCGCGCCGGCGTCGAGCAGGCGTTGCGCATCGTCGGGCACCCCGGCGCTGCCCCAGCGCCCGACCACAATCGGCATCTGCGGCGCCGCCTGACGCAAGCGCTTCACGAGGTACCGGGTACGCGCCACCGCCACCGGTGACAGATCGGCCAGACAGGCGACCGTGCAGCCATGCTCGCGCACCCACGCCACCACGTCCGACGCCTGCAGGCCGCCGGGCCGCTCGAGCGTAATCGGCAGGTCGTCGATGACGTGGCCGAACACCTCGAGCGCCAGATCGTCCACGGCGCCACCGATCCCGTAGCCGAGCACACGCACCACCGGCGTGTCGGCCGGCATCTCGCGCGGCCCCTCGCCCTCGGTGGTCTCGACGGCACGACGCACGTGTTCGCCGGCATCGGCAAGGATCTCGCGGGCGGCTGCGACCAGTTGCTGCTGGCCATCGGCGTCGAGGCGGCCCTGCAGGCGATCGATCTCCGACTGCGCCAGGGCGGGCAGGACGAGCGTGTCGTACAGCGAGCGGGGCTCGTGCGTGGCCAGGTGCCGCTCGACCAGGTCTGACGCCTCGTTCGTATCGCGCACCAGCAGGCGTTGGTAGAACACCTGCGCCGGCGATAGGGTCGACGTGTCGGCCATGAGGGTGGCCAGATATTCGAGTCCGCGGACGTGCTTACCGAGCACGACGACACACACCGTGAGCGGGATGGCCATCACGAGGCCCATCGGCCCCCACAGCCACGTCCAGAACGTGACAGCCACCAGCAGGCCTACCTGCGACACGCCGGCAGCCCCGGCATAGAGCACCGTCTCGACGACGAGGTTGGTGAAGAGCTCGAGCGCCAGCATGAACCCCATCACCATCAACGGACCGCGCCAGCCGTCCATCGCCGCCACGGAGATGACAATCGGCGCCGCGACGCCCACGAGCGGTCCGACGTAGGGCACGAAGCGCAGCACCGCGCCCAGTGCCGCCCACACCACCGGATACGGCACGCCGAGCAGCCACAGGCCGGTGCCGGCGGCCACACCGTAGATGGCGTTGCCGAGCGTCTGCATCAGCAGTTGTCTGGCCACGCGCTGCCCGGCCTCGTCGAGCGCGCGGGTGGTGAGCGCGGCGTGCCCGTGGCCGGCGACGCCGACGATGCGATCGCGCAGATCGCGGCGTTCGAGCAGCATGAACATGACCAGGGCGATGACGAGCCCGGCCGAGGCCGCCATGCCGAGCACCGGACCGAGCATGCCGAACGGCGACTGGTCGGCTGCCTGCTCGGCGACGACCACGCGCGCAGCCCGCGGCTCACGCGCCGGCACCGCCAGGTCGCGCTGTACCGAGTCGATCGTCTTCTGCAGTTCGCCCACGGTGCCGCTGCCGCTCATGCGGCGCAGCTGCGAGGCCTTGCCGAGGAGCGTGGCTCGATACTTCGGCAGGGCGGTGGCGACGCCGTCGAGCTGGCGCACCAGCATCCAACCAGAGCCGAGCAGCAGCGCGAACACCACGCACACAGCGGCGAGCACGGCCGGCACGCGCCCGATACGCCGCTCCAGCCAGTCGACCGGCGGCGACATCACGAAGGTGAGCAGGCCGGCAAAGGCCACCGGCACCAGGAACTCGCGGGCGCCGGCCATCGCCGCCACCACGGCGAGTGTGCCGAGCACCGAGATCCAGACGGCCGTCGTCGACGGCCGCGAGGCGTCGCGGCTCACGGGCGACCGGCAGCGCCGAGGGCCGGTTCGAGCGCGGTGTCGGAGGCGCGACGGCGGAGGGTGGCGCGGCGCGCCGAGGTCCGCGCCCGATCGAGCAGCGTCGTGGCGTCATCGCCGTGCGTGGGGTAGATCGCCAGACCCACATGAGGCGTCTCGCCGCCGGCGCTCGGGAGCGCCCGGACGCGTTCGGCGAGCCGTTCCCCTTCGTGCGGGTGACTGAGGCCCGAAGCCACGATGACGAAGGTGCCACCGATGCGGTACAGGCGATCGTTGGCGCGCAGTCGCGACAACAGCCACGCGTCGGTCGCGTCGAGGAGCGCACCGCCGCCGGCGGTCGTGCCATCGATGGCGGTGAGGTCGGCCACACACACGGCGGCACGGGTGCCGGTGGCGCGCGCCTCGTCGACGCCGGCTTCGATCGCGCGTAGCGCCAGCGCCTGATCGTCGAAGTCGAAGATCGGCGTCGGCGAGGCGTCGGCGTCGAGCGCCTCGACCAGCCCCGGCGGCGCCGCCAGCGTCACGAGTTCACTGAGTGCGTCGGTGATGAATGCCACGGTGCACCTGCCTTGCGTCAGCTGAGAGCAAGGGCCGTACCCGGCGCCGCCGGTCCACGTGATGTGGCGGGTGCCCCCGCATTACCCACCTTGGGTAAGCGGCGCACCATCTCGACAGATCGCCGGTGGTCGGCATAGGCGATGCAGTCCCTTCGGCGCACGTGGTACGCCTGTTCGACATCCGCGAGCCTGCCTTGGCGCCGGCCGCAGAACCCGTGACGCCCGCCTCGATGGCACCGCCCGCGCGGCGGTGGCGCCGCTGGCGCACGGTTGTCGCGGTGGTGTTCGTCGGGGTGTTCCTGGGCGCCGTTGCCGTGGTGCGCTGGACCACCGTGGCCGATGATCGGCTGCGCGCTGAACTCGAAGCGTGGCTCTCGGACCGCCTGGCCAGCGACGTGCGCGTCGAGCAGATGGAGGTGACGCTGCTGCCGCAGGTGCGGGTGCACGCACGCGGCGTGACGCTGCGCATCCGCAACCGTCCCGACCTGCCGCCGTTTGTGACCATCGGGAGCTGGTCGGGTACCGCCCGGCTGGGCCGCCTCGGCATCCGCCACTTCGACGAGGTGCGGCTCTCGTCGGTGGAGATTGTCGTCCCGCCGCGGCGCCTGGCCGACATCCGGCCGGTGGCGCCCGCACAGAGCGAGGTGGCGCGGCGGCAACGCCGGCCGCCGCAGATGCGGATCGATCGGCTGGTCGCCGATCACGTCGTGCTGCGGGTGATGTCGCGCGATGCGGCGCGTGAGCCGCACGTGTGGGACATTCGCGATCTGCATCTGGATCCGTTCAGCTTCGATCTGGCGAGCCCGTTCGCCGCCAGCGTCGACACGCCGCTGCCGTCGGCCCGCGCCGCTGTCACCGGCACGGCCGGTCCGTGGCCGCGCGGCGACTTCGATCAGTTGCCGCTGGCGGGCGAATACGTGCTGCACGGGCAGCTCGAGGACGTACCCGGTCTGCGTGGCGCGCTGGCGGTGCGGGGGCGCGCCCTCGGCACACTCGATCGCCTGGCGACGGTGGGCACGGCCACCTCGCCCGCCGCCGGGTTCGTCAGCGAGGCCGGCGGCACACTGCCCCTCGACGTGGCGTTCGAAGCGCTGTTCGATGCCACCAACAGCGACGTGCACCTGACGCGGCTCGACGCCCGCGCCGGCGGGGCGCTGGTGTCGGCCTCGGGCCACATCGTGCGCGAGAAGGGCGCGCGGACGCGGCGGATCGCGCTGAGGGTCACATCGCCACCGACCTCGAGCGCCGCCGATGTGCTGCGGCTGCTGGTCGATGGGGACCGCCCGCCGGTGCAGGGCGCGCTGGCCGTCGATGCCGCGCTCGACATCGCCGCCGGTGACGACGACGTGCTGGAGCGCCTGCACGTGTCGGGCAGCTTCGACCTGCGCGAGGCGCGCTTCATCAACGCGCGCGTGCAGGGTGTACTCGAAGAGATGTCGATGCGTGGTCTCGGCTGGCCGGAGCCGCCGGTCGCCGCCGTGCGGGCCCGCCTGCGCGGACAGCTGGATCTGGCTGGTTCCAGGCTGACACTGGCGCGGGTGGCACTCGCCGTGCCGGGCGCCGAGGTGTCGGGCGCCGGCCACTACTCCCTGGCGGCCGAGACCATCGACTTCCACGGCGTGACCCGCCTCGACGCGCCGCTCTCGCAGACGCAGCGCGGGATGCGTCGGTGGCTGCTGAAGCCGTTCAACCGGCTGCTGGCCGGCGACGGCGCCGGCACCAGGGTGGTTCTCGACGTGCGCGGCACGCGAGCGATGCCGGTGGTGGACGTGGATGTGACCGCGAGCCTGCGCGGGCGGCGCTGAGCGCCGTACATGCAACGGGCGCGGGACTCCCCAGGATATCCCGCGCCCGCCCCCGAACAGGCTGGTTAGGCCTGGTTGATCGAGGTCACCGCCAGGTGCGTCAGGCTGTGATTCGCCTTCTTCTCCTGGTCGAGAATCTTCGACAGCAGCTCGTGCGCTTCGTCGTGACCGAGCGCCTTGGCCCACTCACGCAGCGTGCCGTAGCGGGCGATCTCGTAGTGCTCGATCGCCTGGCAGCACCCGATGACAGCCGCATGCTTCGCCTGCTTGCCCGTGGCCTCTTCGATCACGCCGTCGCATTCCTTGATCAGGCCCTCGATGGCGTCGCACTTCTCGCCCGAAGCCTTCTCGCCGATCGACTTGAAGACCTGGTCGAGCATGCCGATCTGCTGCTTGGTCTCGGCCAGGTGCTCCTTCAGCGCCGCTTTGAGGTCTTTCGACGACACCGCCGAGATGACCTTGGGCAGGGCCTTGGTGAGCGCGTGCTCGGCGAAATAGACGTCCTGGAGCGTGTGGTGAAAGGCGTCGGCCAGCGTTTTCATGAGATCTCCCTGGAAGCGGCGTTAGAAGCGGAACGTCACGCCGAGCGTGCCGCGCCAGAAATTGAAGCCCTGCAGATCCAGGTCGATGCCATCGCCCGAATCCGAGTCCTGCACCGAGCGGAAGTAGCGGATGTCGCCGCGCATCCCGACCTTGTCGTTGAACTGCGCCAGCACGCCGCCGCCGACGTTCACGCCGAAGCTGTTCTCGTCGACGTCGAACACGTTGCCGACGCTGGTCGCCCTGGTGCGGATGATGCCGGCGCCGGCGGCCGCATACGGCCGGAACGACGGGCCGCTGCCGGGGGCGGCGATCATGAAGTTGGCCATCACCGTCGAGACGTTGCTGTCGTCGATGATGCCGCTGTCGGTGTTGAAGAAGTTCGGCGTGATCGAGGCGTCGAGCTCGAAGCCGACAGCGCCGGCGCCGAGAAACGCGGCGCTCAGTCCGTAGTTGACCTGCTGTTCGGGCGTGCTGCCACCGAAGGTGACACCCAGATACGGCGTCAACAGCCAGTCGGCGCGCGCCTCGCGCACGGTGGCGGCACTCAGGGCCGCAGTGAGGGCGCACATTGCAAGCACTCGGGTTCTCATCGGGTCTGTCTCCTCATCCGGCGGGTCATGGGAAGCGCGCTTCCACATCTGGCGACTCCTCGCCACAGTCGCGGCAGGCAGCGGGGGTCGCGCGCCTCTCGGGTCCTGTAACTTCAAGTTGCGTGCCACGGAACGCGACATCGCGATGGAATGCGCCTTGCTACCACGACAGTCACACGGACATTCAAGGGAGGTGTGCAATGCGGTGGCTCATACCAGTCGGCATCGTGCTGATTCTCGCGGGAGGCGCCGGCGCGGTCGCGGCCTACGTGCAGTCGGCGCAGGACGACCCGAGCGCGAGCATGACGCGGGAGTCAGGCGACGGCGTGCCGGCGGCCCGCGCCAACAGCACCGGCGCCGGGGCGCTGATTCTCGCGCCGCTCTCGGGACTTGCGCTCGCCCTGGGCGTCGGGTGCATCGGCGTCGGCATGGGGCGCTGGACGCGTCCGGTGCCGTCGTACCGGCGCACCGCCAATCCCTGGAACGAACAACCGGCGGAAAAGGGCGAGCCGCCGACCGGGCTCGTCTAGCCGCGCGGCGCAACCTCGCAGCGAGCCGGCATGTCGCCGGCAGCACTCGGCAATCGTGGAGGACTCGATGAAGGCACTGGGAATGGTGTTGGTGGTGATCGGAGTAGTGGCGCTCATCTACGGCGGCGTCTCGTGGACGCGCCGCGACACGGTGGTCGATGCCGGCCCGATTGAAATCACCGCCGACAAGAAGGAGTCGGTGGCGCTGCCGCCACTGGTAGGCATCGCGCTGCTGGCTGGTGGCGTCGCGCTGCTCTTCAAGAAGTGACGACCGGCGCATGAGCCAGTGGCCGGGGGGACGCCTCCCCGGCCTACGTACATCGGGGAAGGTGCTGCTCACATCCGGATCCGGATAGTCCGCGCCGGCGCACGCGTAGGCCCACGCAGACAGGTTTCAGCCCTGTGGAGCGGCATGCTGGTTGCACTCGGGTCCGGCAACGACTGGACCGCACCTACGCGGCCGGCCAGGCGAGGAGACGACCAATGGCGCACGCACTGAGACACACCCAGGTCGACGCGACGCGGGAACGCGACCGCTACGACGAGCTCAAGCGCATCCTCGAGGACCGCCGCCAGGTGCTGTGGAACGAGGTGCACGGACGCCTGCGTGGCGTGCGGGCCGAGATCGCGGAGCGTCCGCACGGCGGGCAGGATTTCGGCGAAGTCGCCGCCACCGACATGCAGGACGACATCCAGTTCGCCCTGCTCGAGATGAAGGCCGAGACCCTCAACAAGGTGGACGAGGCCCTGGCGCGCCTCGAGGGCGGGCGCTACGGGTTCTGCCACCAGTGTGGTGACGAGATCTCGGAAGCGCGGCTGCGGGCGCTGCCGTTTGCCGTGCGCTGCAAGCCCTGCGAATCAGCGCGTGAAGGCGACTTCCTGCGCGCCCAGGCCCAGGCCCGCCGCGTCGCGCCGCTCTTTGAAGTGCTCGGCTGAGTGCCGGGCTCAGGAGACGGTCAGATGCATCTTGTCCCTCAACAGCGAACACGCGCCGCCCGTACGGAAGGGCTGCCGGCCCCGCACGCCATCCTCGACGCGATGGCTGATGCGGTGTTTGTCGCCAACGCCGCCCACCGGATCTCGTATCTCAATCGGGCGGCGCTCCGCGTGAGCGGCTGGACCAGCGCCGAGGCCATCGGCCGGCCGCTGTCGCAGTTCGTGCTGGCCGACCTTGTCGATGCTGGCGCGGGTTGCCGACCCTGCCAGATCGTCACCCGCGCCGGCGAGCGCCGTCCGGCCGAGGCCAGCTACGCGCGGCTCGACGACGGCGCAGGGACGATCGTGGTCTGCCGCGACATCGGCCCGGCCCTCACGCTGTCGGCCGCGCTCTCGCATCGCGCCGAACACGATCCGCTCACAGGCTTGGCCAACCGCAACCGCCTCCTCAACCGGCTGAGGGCGGCCGTGGCTGATGCGGCGGCGTATCGGCAGCCGGTCGCCGTGAGTTTTCTCGACATCGATGGGATGAAATCCGTGAACGACACCTTCGGGCACGCCGCCGGTGACGAGCTGCTGGTAGCAGTGGCGCGCCGGCTCTCGGCGTCGGTGCGCAGCGTCGACACGGTGGCCCGCCTGGGCGGTGACGAGTTCGTGGTGGTCCTGAACCGCATCGGCCACCCCGCCAACGGGGAAGCCGTCGTTCGCTCCCTGCACGAGGTGCTCACGGCGCCGTATCAGGTCGCCGGCACCAGCGTGCGGGTCGGCGTGAGTGCCGGCCTGGCCTTCTGCCCCAACCACGGCGTGACGGCGGCGCAGCTGCTCGAACGCGCCGATCAGGCGATGTACGGCGCCAAACAGACGAAGACGGGTGTGGCGCTGGCGTCAGTGTGAAACTGATCGCGCGGTTCGGACCGGCGCTGCTGCGTCGCCCGCCCGCGTCAGCGGCCGCGAGAGCGCCGCACCGCCGCGCCCCGGCAGCAGATCGGCCACGCGGCCATCGTCCGGCAGATCCAGGATTACCGAACGCCTGTCGAACGTGACGTAGGCATCGCTGTCGTCGTCTGAATTCCTGAGAGTGGTGTCGGTGTTACCCATTCTGAGTGCCTCGCTACCCTGTCGAGCGCTCCGCGATCACGCCCCACGGGGTTCAGTGCAACGCCCGCGCCAGTGGGGAGCTCGCCCGCGGGCACCGCCCTTGCAGTCGTTGGCGGCATCGTGCCCAGCTGGATGCCCTTCACGCGCACTGCTGCGCCGGAGCCGCCGCTGCGCGACGAGCTCCTGGACGCGGCCCGACTTCAGGATCTCGCGCGTACGCTCGCCACGCGGATGCCGGTCGTGTTGGGGCACCGCGCCGCCCACACGCTCGCGCGCCTTGCCGACAACGTGCGCCGCCTCGACGAGGCGCACCGCCAACTGGCGGCCGACGCCCGCCGGCATGAGTACGTGGGGCCGGCTGGCGACTGGATCCTCGACAACTACCACCTCGTGGATGCCGAGGTGCGGGCCCTGCGCCGCGATCTGCCGTGGCGGTTCTACCAGCGCCTGCCGGTCGTGCGCGACGGCGACAGCGCCGTGACACGGGTCGAGGCGCTGGCGCGGGCGCTCATCCGCCACACCGACAGCCGTCTCGACCGGGCGCACATGCTCGCCTTTCTCGACGCGTTCCAGACGGTGACCACGCTGACGCTCGGCGAGGCGTGGGCGTGGCCGAGCGTCGTCCGCCTGGTGCTGCTTGAAAATCTGCGGCGACTGGCCGACGGCGTGCTGGCCGCGAGCGCGGCGCGGCGCGCCGCCAACCGCTACTTCGACGCGCTCGACCGCACCGCTGTCATCACGGAGCCTCCCTGGCCGGCCATCGCCGCCGAGGCGTTCACCAGTCAGCTCGTGCACCGCCTGCGCGAGGAGGGTGCGGCGAAAGACGCCGTGCGTGCCGCCCTCGACGCCCGCCTCGCCGCGCAGGGCACCACCGGCGAGGACGTGGTGCGCGTCGACCACCAGCATCAGGCCGCCGCCCAACTGCTCATCGCCAACGTGATCACCAGCCTGCGCCTGTGCGCGACGCTCGACTGGCCGGCCTTTGTCGAAGCAACGAGCGTCGTCGAACATATCCTCCGGCGCGATCCCGCCGGCGCCTACGCGCGCATGGACTTCCAGAGCCGCGACCAGCAGAGAAAGGCCATCGAGGCGCTGGCGCCGGTCGACGGCGAGCAGCAGCAGCGGGCCGCCCAGGCAGCCGTCGAGGCCGCGCTCGCCGGCAGCGGCGGCAGCGGCGGCAGCGCGCACGTCGGCTACTACCTGGTGGGTCCCGGACGGATCGGGCTCGAAGCCGCGCTTGGTGTGACCCCGCCGCTGCGGCGACGGTTGCGGCGAGCCATCGAGCAGCGCGCCGGGGTGGCGTATGGCCTCGCGATCGCCGGCACGACGGCCGCGGCCGTGGCGCTTCTGGTCAGCGCGGCAGCCGCGTTCGGGGCCACGCCGGTCGCACGGGTGATGCTGGCGCTGGCCTTCCTGTTGCCACTGGCCGAGCTCGCCATCGCGCTCGTGCACCGCGTGATCACCTCCGTGGTGCCGCCGGATCGGCTGGCGCGGATGGACCTGCGAAGCGGCCTGCCGCCGGACGCCCGCACGATGGTCATCGTGCCGACGCTGCTGACGAACCCGGCCGGCGTCCGCCATCTGCTCGAGCAACTCGAGGTCGCCTCCCTCGGCAACGCCGATCCGCGCGTGCACTTCGCGATTCTGAGCGACTTCGCCGATGCGGTCACACGCGAGACCCCCGGCGACCAGGCGCTCATCGAGGCGGCGGTGGCCGGCGTGACTGCGCTCAACAGCGCCGCCGGCGTGCCCGATCGCTTCTTCTTCTTCCATCGCGAACGCCTGTGGAACGCCGCCGAGGGCGTCTGGATGGGCTGGGAGCGCAAGCGCGGCAAGATCGAGGAGTTCAACCGCCGCCTGCGTGGCGCCCGTGATACCAGCTACGCCGTGGAGATCGGCGACATGCGGGTGCTCGCCGACGTGCGCTATTGCCTGACGCTCGACACCGACACCCGGTTGCCGCGCGAGGCCGTGGGCACGCTGGTCGGCATCCTCGAGCATCCGCTCAACCGGCCGCGGCTCGATGCCCGCGAGGGCCGCGTGGTCGAGGGCTACGGCATCCTGCAGCCGCGCGTGAGCGTGGCGATGACCAGCGCGTCGAGCTCGCGCTTCGCGCGCCTGTATGCCGGGCACACCGGCGTCGATCCGTATACGACGGCGGTCTCGGACGTCTATCAGGACCTGTTTCACGAAGGCATCTTCACGGGCAAGGGTCTCTACGACGTCGACGCCTTCATGGGCGCGCTCGAGGGGCGCGTGCCCGAGAACGCGGTGCTGTCGCACGACCTGTTCGAGGGACTCTTCGCGCGCGTCGGCCTCGTCACCGACGTCGAGGTCATCGACGACTACCCGTCAAGCGTGCTCGCCCATGCGCGGCGGATGCACCGCTGGGTGCGCGGCGACTGGCAGATTCTGACGTGGCTGTTTCCGGTCGTGCCGACACGCGACGGCTGGACGCGCAACCGCCTGCCCCTGGTGGCGCGCTGGAAGATCGTGGACAACCTGCGCCGCAGCCTCACCGCGCCGGCCACGCTCGCGGCGCTGCTGGCGGCCTGGACGCTGGCCCCCGGGTCGCCCGTCCTGTGGACGCTGGCGGCACTGGCGGCGCCGCTGGCGCCGTTGGTCATCCGCGTGCTCACCGCGCTGGCCCGGACGCTGCGCGGCCGTCTCGACCGCGTCTCGGCCCGGGCTCTGGTCGACGACGTGCAGGTCGATGCCGCGCGCGCGCTGCTCGATGTGACGTTCGTGGCGCAGACGACCTGGGCGATGCTGCATGCGATTGCGGTGACGCTCGCGCGCATGGTGGTGACCCGGCGGCGTCTGCTCGAATGGGAGACGGCGGCCACCAGTGCGGCGCGTGCCAGCGGACGCAGCCTCTGGGGCTTCACCTCGGCGATGAGCGCGAGTCCGGCCATTGCCGCCGGCGCGGTGGCGACCGTCGCCGTGGCGCAGCCGGCGTCGCTGGCCGTGATGCTGCCGTTTGCGCTCGCCTGGGTGGCGGCGCCGTTTGTTGCCCACGCCCTCAGCCAGCCGGTGCCGCAGGCCCGCCGGGTGCTGCCCGAGGCCGACCAGACGTGGCTGCGCGCGCTGGCCAAAGACACCTGGGGCTATTTCGAGGCCTTCGCCACCGACGAACATCACGGGCTGCCGCCCGACAACGTCCAATTCACGCCCGACCAGCGCGTGGCGGCACGCACCTCGCCGACCAACATCGGCATGGGTCTGCTGTCGGCGCTGGCGGCGCACGACCTGGGCTTCATCGACACACCGGCGCTGGTCACCACGCTCGAGGCGACGCTGGCCACGGTGGAACGACTGGAGAAGGTCGAAGGCCATCTGCTGAACTGGTACGACACCCGGACGCTGGCGCCGCTGCGGCCGGCCTACGTCTCGACGGTAGACAGCGGCAACCTCGCCGGCGCGCTGCTCACGCTGGCCTCGGGACTCGGCACGCTCGCCAGAACCGATGGCAGCGCGGCGGCGCTGACGGCGCGGCTGCAGGCGCTGGCCGCGCAGGCCCTGCGGCTGGTCGAGGAGACCAACTTCACGTTTCTCTTCGATCCGAAGCGCGAGCTCTTCGCCATCGGCTACCGCGTGGCCGACGACGAGGCGCCGGGCCGGCTCGACCCCTCGTTCTACGACCTGCTGGCCTCGGAGTCGCGCCTGGCGAGCTTCATCGCCATCGCCAAGGGCGACGTGCCGCAGCGGCACTGGTTCCGGCTCGGACGCCCGGTCACGGTGCTGCAGGGCGTGCCGACGCTGCTGTCGTGGAGCGCCACGATGTTCGAGTACCTGATGCCGGCGCTGGTCATGCGCGGGTATCCCGAGACCCTGATCGCCGAGTCGTGTCGCCAGGCCGTGCGCCATCAGCGCGACTACGCCGACGCCCGCGATGTGCCGTGGGGCATCTCGGAGTCGGCCTACGCGGTCGTGGACCGCGACGACACCTACCAGTACCGCGCCTTCGGCGTGCCCGGGCTCGGGTTCTCGCGCGGCCTGGCCGACGACCTCGTCATTGCGCCCTACGCGACCGCCCTGGCGCTGGCGGTCACGCCCCGTTCCGCCGTCGACAACCTGCGGCGCCTCGAGACCGTTGGCGCGCGTGGCCCTTTGGGCTTCTACGAGGCGGTGGACTTCACCGACCGCGCCGCCCCGCGTGAAGGCGCGTCTGCCGGGCCGCACACCGCCGGCGTCGTCGTGCGCACGTGCATGAGTCACCACCAGGGCATGACGCTGGTCGCCATCAGCAACGCGCTGCTCGGCGACCGCATGGTGGAACGGTTCCATCGTCTGCCGCTCGTGCGCGCCACCGACCTGCTGTTGCAGGAGCGCGTGCCCCGGCCGTTGGCTGATTCGGTGCGGCCCACCGATGACGACGCGCCGGTGCCGGCCAGCGCCGCCACGGTGCCGGTGCGGCGCTACCGCACGCCGCACACACCGGCGCCGCAGGCGCAGCTGCTCTCGAATGGCCACTACGTAGTGGCGATCTCGAACGGCGGCGGCGGCGCCTCGACCTGGCGCGACCAGGCCGTGACGCGCTGGCGCCGTGACGCCACCAGCGATCCGGCCAGCCAGGCGCTCTACCTGCGCGATGTGCGCAGCGGCGCCTGCTGGTCGGCCGCCTACCAGCCGACCGGCGTCGAACCCGACGACTACGTGGTGACGTTTCATCCCGACAAAGCGACGTTCCTGCGCCGCGACGGCGATCTCACGACGCAGCTCGACATCGCGGTCTCGCCGGAAGACGACATCGAGGTGCGGCGCCTGACGCTGCGCAACCGCGGCGTGCGGTCCCGCGAGGTGGAAGTGACCAGCTACGCCGAGATGGCGTTGACGTCGAGGCGCGACGACCTGGCGCATCCGGCCTTCGGCAAGCTGTTCGTCGAGACCGAGTTCTCGCCCGAGAACACCGCCCTCCTGTGCCGGCGCCGGCCGCGTCACGGCGGCGACGCGCTGTGGGCGGTGCACGTGCTCAGCCTCGAGGGCCGCGCCTCGGGCCCGGTCGAATGGGAAACCGATCGCGAGCGCTTCATCGGCCGCGGCCAGCGCCTGGCGGCGCCGCGGGCGCTCGACGGGCGCGCGCTCAGCGGCACCACCGGCGTGGTGCTCGATCCGATCTGCAGCCTGCGCCAGCGCGTGCGGGTGCCGGCCGGCGGGCAGATCCGCCTCAGCTTCTCGACCGGCATCGCCGTCGATCGCGAGGCCGCGCTGCGCCTGGCGCAGACCTACCACCACCCGAACGCCGCCTCGCGCACCTTCGCGCTCGCCTTCACGCACGCGCAGAGCCTGCAGCACCATCTGGGCGTGTCGCCGGAAGACGTCCGCGTCTTCGAGCGGCTGGCGTCGCCGCTCCACTACGTGGATGAGTCGATGCGAGCCCCGGCGCCAGCGTTCGAAGCCAACACGCTCGGCCAGCCCGGGCTCTGGCGGCACGGGATCTCCGGCGATCTGCCGATCGTGCTGGTGCGCGTCGGCGCCGACGACGGCGCCGCCCTCGCCCGGCAGGTGCTGCAGGCGCAGGAGGTACTGGCGGCTGAAGGGCCTCGCCTCGGAGACGGTCATCATCAATGAGCATCCGCCGTCGTACCTCGACGAGACCCAGGCGGCGCTGACCTCGCTCCTGGCGTCGGGGCCCTGGCGGGCCTGGCAGGGACGTCCCGGCGGCGCCTGGCTGCTGCGCCGCGATGCCCTGACCGACGCCGAGGACCGCCTGCTCGAGGCGGTCGCGCGCGTGGTGCTGCGCAGCGGCACCGGCGATCTGCGCACGCAGCTCGATCCACTCGCCTCGCGTGGGGCGACCGTGGTGGTGCGGGCCGCCAACCCGGGCGAGCCGCTGCGAGCCACGCCCGGGATCGAGACGCCAGCGGCCGCCGACGGCGAGTCGTTGCCGGTCGGGCTGGGCCGCTTCGAGCAGCACGGACGTGCGTTCGTGCTGGCCGCGAACGAGGCCGGCGAGACGCCGGCGCCGTGGTCGAACGTGATGGCCAATGCCACCTTCGGCACGCTGGTGACCAGTGCGGGCGCCAGCCACACCTGGGCGGTGAACAGCCGCGAGAACCGGCTCACGCCATTTGCCAACGACCCGGTGTGCGACCCGACCGCCGAGGCCATCTTCCTGCGCGACGACGTCACGGGCGCGGTGTGGACGCCCACACCGGGCCCGTGGCTCGATCGGGCGCCGGCCGAGGTCGACGTGTGTCATGCGCCCGGCGTCACCACGTTCCGGCGCGTCACCCATGACCTGGCGACCGTGCTCGAGACCTTCGTGGACGTCGAGGCGCCGGTGAAGTGTTCGGTGCTCACGATCACCAATCGGTCGGACGCCGAGCGGCGATTGAGCGTGGTGCCGTATTGCCAGTGGGCGCTCGGTCCGCCCCGTGACGGCCATCACCTCCACGTCGTGACCAGCTACGACGCACCGCGCGGCGTGATCTCGGCGACCAACCCCTTCAACGACGCCTTCCCGGGGCGGGTGGCGTTTCTCGCTGCCTCGCACCCGGCGCGCGCGGCCACCGGGGATCGCGCGGCCTTCATCGGCCGGCACGGATCGCTGGCGAACGCCGCCGGTCTGCGCCAGGGCCTGGTGCCACGCTTCGGTGGCGGACTCGATCCGTGCGCGGCCCTCGAAATCGCCGTGGTGCTCGGCGCCGGCGAATCCACGCGTCTGGTCGTCGTGCTGGGCCAGGGCGACGATGCCGACCACGCGCGCGCGCTCGTCGAGCGCTTCGCGCAGGTGGAGGGCGCCGCGGCGTCACGGCGCGCCGTGGACACCGCCTGGGCCGACACGCTCGATACGGTGCAGGTGCGTACGCCCGACGACTCGTTCGACACGATGATGAACACCTGGCTGGTCTACCAGACCCTCTCCTGCCGCATCCACGGCCGGACCGGCTACTTCCAGCCAGGCGGCGCGTTCGGGTTCCGCGATCAGCTCCAGGATGTGCTGGCCCTTTGTCATGCCCGACCCGCGGTCACGCGCGCGCATCTGCTGCGGGCGGCTGGCCGCCAGTTCGTCGAAGGCGACGTGCAGCACTGGTGGCACGAGCCCTCGGGCCGCGGGCTGCGGTCGCGGTGCTCGGACGATCTGCTGTGGCTGCCCTTCGCGGTGGCCGAATACGTGCGCCACACCGGTGACGAGGCGGTGCTGCACGAGCGCGTGCCGTTCCTCCAGGGCGCGCCGCTGGCCGCCGACGCCGCCGAGTCGTACGACCTGCCGCAGGTGGGGCCGGCCGACGGCACGCTGCTCGACCACTGCCGGCGGGCGGTGGACCACGCCCGCGCCCGTGGCGTGCACGGCCTGCCGCTTTTCGGCGCCGGCGACTGGAACGACGGCATGAACCTGGTGGGGGCGGCCGGACGCGGCGAGAGCACCTGGCTCGGCTTCTTCCTGCACGTCGTCTACGACCGCGTGGCGTGGTTGTGCGATCTCGACGGGCCACGCCGAAGCGGCCTCGGCGTATCGGCGCGAGGCCGCGCGGCTGGTGCCGGCGCTCGAAGCGTGCTGGGACGGCGAGTGGTATCGCCGCGGCTTCTACGACGACGGCCTGCCGCTCGGGTCGGCGCAGAACGACGAGTGCCGCATCGATTCGATCGCGCAGTCGTGGGCGGTGCTGTCGGGCGCGGTGCCACGCCGCTTCGCCGAGCGCGCCATGGACGCGGTGCGCGCGCATCTGGTCTCGCGCGGCATGCGGACGATGGCGCTGCTCACGCCGCCCTTCGATCGGTCGGCGCAGGAACCCGGCTACATCAAGGGCTATCCGCCGGGACTGCGTGAGAACGGCGGTCAGTACACGCACGCCGCCGCCTGGGCCATCATGGCGCTGGCCACGCTCGATGCCGGCGACGAGGCGATGGAACTCTTCCACATGATCAACCCGGTGAACCGCTCGCGGACGCGGGCCGATGTGGAGCGCTACCGCCTCGAACCCTACGTGGTCGCCGGCGACGTCTACACCCATCCCGCGCATCCGGGACGCGGCGGCTGGTCGTGGTACACCGGGTCGGCCGGCTGGCTCTACCGCACCGGGCTCGAACATCTGCTCGGCCTGCGCCGCAACGGCGCCACCTTCGCGATCGATCCGTGCGTGCCGTCGGCCTGGCCCGGCTTCGAGATCGACTGGCGCTGCGGCGCGACCACCTACCACATCCGCGCCGTCAATCCGATGCGCACCGGGCGCGGCGTCGCCACCGCCGCCCTGGATGGCGAGGACGTCGATCCGCGACGGATCCCGATCGTGGACGACCATCGCGCGCACGTGGTCGAGATCGTGCTGGGCGCACGCGGCTTCATGGCATCGGCGTCGTGATGGTCCCGAACCACTCGATGTGTGTCCTCTGTTTCACGCGCCCCGGGCCGGACGACACTCGCGCGCGGGTTTTCCACGCGTTTGTCGGCCGCTGGTCATGGCATGTCCGTTGCTCTTGGTGACGCGAGCGGGCGTTCTCCCGCACAGGAGCGGATGACATGGCGAAGCGACGCGACACCGTGAACGATCAGTGGACCCGACTCATGGCCGCAGCGCGCAAGCGCTGGGACCGCCTCAGCGAAGACGACGTGCAGAGCGTGCGCGGCAACACCGAGCGGCTCATCAGCGTGCTGCAGACGCGCTACGGGTTCGCGCGCGCGCAGGCGATCAAGGAACTGACGGCCTGGCGGCAGGCCCTCAGCACCGATGCCGCGGCGTAAGGCGCGCTCGCGACGACGGGCATCGATCTTGCCCCTGAGTGAGGTGGCGGCACGCGGGAGCTCGCCCGCGGGTCAGCCGCTATCCACTCGGGAGGTTTTCGTGCCCTATCTGAGCAAGTTCGCCGACGCTCTCCGGATCCACGCCATGACCGTGCCGGTCGAGCCCGTTCCGCCGCTGGGTCGCCCGCCGCCCGTTGGTGCCGGACGCGCCGCCGCCGGTGCCGCAACCGCCGGTCGTGCCGCCCGACCATCCGCAGGCGCCCGACATCGACCGACCGCTCATCGATCCGGGCCTGCCCGGATCCCCCATCACCGATCCGCCGGTGACCACCGAACTGCCGCCGCCGATCAGCACGTCGGCGGCGGGTGTGCTGTAGACGCGCGGGCCATCGCGGGGGCGATCGGCAGGCGCGCAGGTGAAGGCGTCGAACACCAGTTGAAGGAAACCAGGCGGTCGCGCGGGCATGAGGTCTGCGCGGCGCGCCCACAGGGCCACCGGGTGTGGCAGGAGGATGTATGAAGGTACGGAGTCGCGTGGATGTTGGGTGTGCCGGGCTCGCTCGTGGCGTTGTGGTTCATCGCCAATCAGATGGGCTGCGGCTTCTAGAGACGCTGCGCCCACCGTTGCCGCGTGGCGACGGTGGGCAGCCGCTTACCCGAATTGGGTAAGCGGCGCGACCATTGAACGGCCGTACAACGACACGGGCCGGGCCACGGAGATTCCGTGGACCCGGCCCGCGCTGCGTGAGGCCGCCCTGGGACTGGGCGCGCTGCCCGGCGCCACCCGCCCCGGGTCTCACACAGGGTTGCGGCCCTGGATGACGCGGATGAGCACCATCGCGATGGCGATGACGAGCAGCACGTGGATGAAGCCACCCAGGGTGTACGAACTCACCATCCCCAGCAGCCACAGGATGACGAGCAGAATCAGAATCGTGTTGAGCATGGTGTCCTCCAAGAAGTGTGCTGACGTTTGAGGCCCCGTGGCCTACGCGGTGGGATCGACCGAGCGCAGCTTGCGCGCGGCCGTCTGCACGGCTGCCTTGGCCCGTGACTCGAGCACGTCGGTGGCGCTATCCACCGTCTCGTGCAGGTTCTCGATCTCGACGCCGGCGCGATCGGCCAGATCCTGATAGCGGTTGGCGATGGCCGCCTTCAGCGAGTCCATCGACTCGGCGAGGTCTGAGCGCAGCTTGCTGCCGGCTTTGGGCGCAAACAGCAGCGCCAGCCCGGCACCGACAATTGCGCCTGAAATGACCCCGAGGGCAAAGCCGGAGGAGGTGTCCCGTTCGTTGCGATACATGACTGTTCCTTCTGTGCGGTGGGTGAAATGGAATCAGAGAGACGCGCGTCGCGCCTGCCAGTGGCGCAGCAGCCGGCGCGCGCCGGCGGCCATGCCGGCCACCAGCAGCGCCTTGGGCGTGCCTACCGTCGTAGCCACGGCGCGCACGGCGCCGGTCACGTCATCGATGACGCGGCCCGCCTGATTGGCGACGCCGCCGGCCTCGGCGCTCAGGCGCGACACCGACGCCGCGGCCGAGCGGACGTGCACCATGGCTTCGTCGAGCCGGAGTTGCAGGGCCGACGACTCGGCGCGCAGCGTCGTCTCCAGGCGCCGCATCGCCAGCCACGAACCGATGCTGAGGGCCACGCCCACGAGGGCCTGCACCGAGACAGCGACGGCGATGGTGACAAGGGCGGTCTCGGTGAGTGTCTGTGGCATCGGCCTGTTCTCACGGCCCGACAGAGCAGAGTTCATGCCAGCCCTGGAATGGGTCCAACACTTGCAAGAGGGTAGACGGCTACCCAATCAAGGGAAGCAGGGTTTCAGCACCCAACTAAGATGGGGACCTGCATGAACGGACGACTGGCGGTAGTGGACGACGATCGGGCCTTCACCGAGTACCTGGCCACCTGGCTCGGCTCGCGCGGCCTCACCGTGGACGTATTCCACAGCGGCGGCGCCTTCGTGGACAGCCTGCGCTCGGGCGCCGCGCCCGACGTGGTGCTGCTCGATGTCCTGATGCCCGACCTCAATGGCCTCGACACGCTGCGGGCCATCCGGCAATTCAACTCGGCGACGCAGGTGATCATGCTCTCGGGCCGGCACGCGCCGGCCACCGTGATCGAGGCCGTGCGCCTGGGCGCCGCCGACTACGTGCTCAAGCCCGACGATCCCGACGGGGTCGGCGAAGCGGCGCTCGAAGCCGCCATCAACCACGCGCTCGAGCGCGAGGCGCTGGCCTCGGAGGTGGCGCGCCTGGGCGCGCAGATGGCCGAAGATCCCGAAGGCGCGCAGCCCTGCTGGAGCGCCGGCCTGGCCATGCAGCGCGTGATGGCGATGGTGGAACGCGTCGCCGACAGCGACGTCGGCGTGCTGCTGCGCGGGGAAAGCGGCGTCGGCAAGGAAGTGATCGCGCGCGAGCTGCATCGCCGCTCGCAGCGCCGCGCCAAGCCCTACGTGAAGGTCAACTGCGCGGCGCTGCCCGCCGACCTGCTCGAGAGCGAACTGTTCGGCCACGAGCGCGGCGCCTTCACCGGCGCCGGCGCCACCCGGGTCGGCCAGCTTCGAGTTCGCGCAGCACGGCACCATCATGCTCGACGAGATCGGCGAGATGCCGGCCAGCCTCCAGGCGAAGATCCTGCACGTGCTGCAGGACCGCTCGTTCACGCGGCTGGGCAGCAACCGCCTCATCGACGTGGACGTGCGCGTCATCTCGGCGACCAACCGCGATCTCGAGGCGATGATGCGGGCCGGCACCTTCCGCGAAGACCTCTACTACCGCCTGCAGGTGATCGAGCTGCGCATTCCGCCGCTCCGGGAACGGCAGGAAGAGATCGCCCCGCTGGTCGAGTTCTTCCTCGCCAAATACGCGAAGGTCTACCGGCGGCCGGCGGTCCGGCCCAGTTCGACGCTGGTGCAGGCCCTGCGGCAGTACCTCGTGGCCCGGCAACATCCGCGAGCTCGAGAACATGATGAAGCGCCTGGTGGTGCTGCAGGAAGAACAGCTCATCCTGACGGAACTGGACCGGCTGCGCGTGCAGGCCGTGCCCTTTGAAGCGGCGCCGGCCGCAGTGCTCCACTCGCCCCTGCCCGCGGCGGCCGTGACCGACGCGCGTCCCGTGGCTGACGCGCCGCTTGCGGCGCCCGTCTTTGCGGCCCCGCCACCGAGCGTCGCCGCCGCCCCGGCCGTCGCCGCGCCAGCCGCCATCGAACCGGCCGACGACGAGGCCGACGCCGCTGCGCCGGCGCCGGTGGAAGTGCTGGGCCTGCATGCCGTCGCCAAGGCGGCAGCGCTCAAGGCCGAGCGTCAGGCCATCACCGAGGCGCTGGCGCTCTTTCGCTGGAACCGCCGCAAGGTGGCCGAGTACCTCGACGTCAGCTACAAGACGCTGCTGACGAAGATGAAGGAATGCGGCATCTCGGAATCGGGCACCGGCTCGTGACGGGTGGCGCGCGTTACTGAGAATCGGCAGGACCGACCTCGATCAGGGCGAACGCCTCCGCCGATCGCCCGGCACTACATTTGCGGCATCGCTACCCATGACCGACCTGGATCGCGTCCTCGAGTCGCTCCTCCACGACCTGCGCAGCCCGCTCGGCGTCGCCGGCGGCTACCTGCGGCTGCTGCGCGAGCAGCGTCTGGCGACGCCCGACGACACCGAACGCGCCATCGTCAAGACGCAGGAGGCCCTGCGAACCATGACGACGCTGTGCGGCGAGGCCAGTGACTGGCTGAAGCTCGAGCCAGCGGCCACGCCCTCGGTCGTGCCGGTCGAGGCGCTGGTCGCCCACATCGTCGGCGAGGCGGGCCGCATGAGCGTGGCGGTCGAGGTGGCCGGTGCCCCCGTCGGCACGACGGCGCTGGCGCTCGAGAGCGAACGCGTGGCCCGGGCCGTAGCGTCGCTGCTGGCGGTGGTCGTGCGCGACACCAGGGCGCGATGCACCGTGCGCCTCGAGGGCCACCGGCTGATGGTGGCGGCCAATGGCACGCAGCGGCGGATCCCCGACGCCCCGGGCGCGTTCGATCCGTGGGCCTACCCGGGGCTCTCGGCGGCGCTGGCGTGTCGCACCATCACCCAGGCGGGCGGACGCTGCCTGCGCGGACCGGATGTCACCGACGTCGTGCGGGTCGAGTTCGATGTGAGCGCCGACGAACGTGGCGCCACGCCCGAGGCGGCTGGCTAGCCGGGTGCCGGCACGAGCCGGCGGATCTCGGCGACCAGGTCGTCGGGATCACACGGCTTGACGATGATGCTGTCGAAGCCGGCCGCGCGCGCGTCCGAGAGCTGGGTGCGGGAATGGCCGGTGGCGGCGATGAGCGGGATGTGGCGCGTGGACGCGTCGGCGCGCAGCTCGCGCGCCACTTCGGTGCCCGAGAGCCCGGGCATCTGCAGATCCATGACGATGACATCGGGACGCAGCGAGCGCGCCAGCGCCAGCCCGGCGATCCCGTCCGTGGCCGTGTGCACCGAGAAGCCGGACGCGCTCAGGAACATCTCCCAGACTTCGAGCGCATCCACGAAGTCGTCGACGAGGAGGACAGTCACGCAGCTAGCATACGTCGGCCCCGCCCCGTCACTCCGGGTCGGGCGCGCCCGCGGCGGCCCAGGCTTCGGCCGGCCAGCCCAGCACGAAGGCGGTGCCCTCGCCCTCGACCGACGTCACCGTCACCGTGCCGCCCATCGCCTCCATGCACTCGCGCACGATCGACAGCCCGAGGCCGAGGCCCTGCGACCCGAGCTCGTCGTCGAGATGCGAATGCACACGCACGAACTGCTCGAAGATGAGCGACACCTTGGCCTCGGGGATGCCGATGCCGTTGTCTTCGACCCGCAGCCGGCGCTCGCCGCCGGGCTCGAGCGCGACCCGCACGACGCGCGCGGGCTTGGCCGGATCGCTGTATTTCACGGCGTTGGCGAACAGGTTCATCAGCACCAGCTCGACCCGGCCGGCATCCGCCATGAGCGCCGGCAGATCCTCGGCGATCTCGAACGAGACGCCGCGCACGTCGGCCATGTCGACGAGCTGGCCGGCGACGTCGCGACTGACGGCCGTGAGGTCCACGGCCTGATCGTTGGGCGCGTTCTCGGCACGTCGCGTCAGCCGCGCCAGCCGCTCCAGCTTGCCGGCCACATCGCCCAGGCGGACGACGTTGCGTTCGAGGGTCTCGACCAGGCGCAGCGTCTCGGGACTGTCGGTCGCCTGCAGCAGGCGCGTCAGCACCTGCAGCACGCCGAGCGGCTGGCGAATCTCGTGACTCACCAGGCGGCCGAAGCTGCGCAGCTGACCGTGCTGGCGCTCGATGGTCTCGGCGTAGCGCGCGATGAAGGTATCCACCGTGCGCCGCTGCAGCTCGCGCACCGCCTGCTGCGCGCGCGCCACCGCCAGCACGGCGGCCGTGGCATCGGCGCGTTCGCCGAGGGCGGCGGCCTCGCGGGCGAAGAACGCCTCGAGGATCTCGCCGAGGAACTGGTACTCGCGCAGCAGCTGGTGCACCGAGGCGCGCTGGTCGAACCTGAGCAGCCCCAGTTCGGTGGCCTTGGCCATGACGGCCGTGTTGGCGGCGATCTCCTGATCGGCCGGCGCCCGCAGGTAGGCGGCGATCTCGCGCAGCAGGTCGGGGATGTGATCGAGCAGCTGATGCGTGGGGAAGACGTCGCGCCGGTCGACGTCGAGCAGCTCATCGAGCCGTTCGAGCCACGCGCGCGCGAGCGTCGTGTGCTCGGCGGAGAGGCGGGAGGCGAAGTGGTGGATTGTCGCGTCGAAGTTGCGCGGACTCATGGCAGTCGGGGGCGGCAGGTGGACGACGTTATGATAGCGATTGATGGGGCGTCTGGCGCATCTCGAGGGTTCCCGCCGCCTCTCGGCGTCGTTCTGCGGCCGCGGTGCGGCCATCACGACGGCTCGAGGAGCCCGGCATGCACGCCGATGAACTGAGCACCCGGGTCGCCTCGTGGTGGCGGTGGCCACTGCTGGCGAGCATCGTGCTGCTCGGCACCCTCGGGGCCATGGCCGCCGCCCAGTACAGCGAGTTCACCCGCGCCACCGCCGACATCGAACATTCGGACGCGGTGACCCGGGCCGTCGACCAGCTGGTGTCGGTGCTGGTCGATGCCGAGACCGGCTATCGCGGCTACCTGCTGACCGGCAACCCGGTGTTCCTGGAACCGTATCGCGGCGTCGACGGGCGGGCCCGCGACGCGGTGGTCGCCCTGACGTCGCTGCTCGCCGCCGACACCAGCCGCCGTGACGAGCTGAGCCGGCTCTCGGCACTGGTGGACGAGCGGCTCGCCGAGATGGCATCGAACATCGCCTTCAACGACCAGGGTGAGCGCGAACGTGCCCTCGCCAGCATCCGCGCCGCCACCGGCAAGCGCCTGATGGACAACATCCGGCTAGTGGGCGGCACGCTCAAGTCGGAACAGCGCACCCGCACCGCCGCCCGGTCGCTGCAGGCCGCCTCGGCCGCGCGCGCGGCCCGCGGCTTCGGCATCGCCGCCGTGGTGATGGTGGCGCTGCTCAGCGTGGTCGGCTGGGCCATCAGCCGCACGATGGAGGCGCGGCGGCTGGAGCTGGTGTCGGCCACCATTGCCCGCCTCGAGGCCGAGCGCGACGCCACGATGAGCGCCGCCGACCTGGCGCAGAGCGAGAGCTTCAACCGCAGCCTGCTCGACAGCTCCGCCGACGGCATCGCCGTGCTGACGGCCACCGGCGACGTGGCGTTTCTCAACAAGGCGGGCCTGCGCCAGCTGCATCTGCCTGACGACGGCGCCTGGCAGCGGATGCCCTTCCCGTCGCTGTGGCCCGACCACGCCGCGGCCGCCACCGCGGCCATGCAGACGGCGATGAGCGGCGGCGAGGGCCGCTTCGACGCCAGCCACGACGACGCCGGGCACCACCGCCGCTGGTGGGACATCATCGTGACGCCGGCCACCGACGCCAGCGGTCGGGTGACGCGCCTCATCGCGACGGCGCGTGACGTCACACGGCAGCGGCTGGCCGACGAAGAACGGCAGATGCTGCTGGCGTCGGAGCGGGCGGCGCGCTCGGAAGCCGAACGGGCAGCGCGCATCAAGGACGACTTCGTCAGCACGCTGTCGCACGAGCTGCGCACGCCGCTCAATGCCATCCTCGGGTGGGTGGGCGTGCTGCGTCAGGATCAGAATCCGGAGACGCTGGCCAAGGCGATCGACGTCATCGACCGCAACTCGCGGCGGCAATCGCAGATGATCGACGACCTGCTCGACATGGGCCGCATCCTGTCGGGCAAGATGCGCCTCGAGGTGCAGCGCGTCGAGCTGGCGACGGTGATCGACGAAGCCATCCTGTCGGCCCAGCCCTCGGCCGATGCCAAGGGCGTGCGCCTGCTGAAGACGCTGGGGTCGGCGGCGATCGTGCGCGGCGACCCCGGACGCCTGCAGCAGGTGGTCTGGAACCTGGTGAGCAACGCCATCAAGTTCACCCCGCGCGGCGGTCAGGTGCAGGTGACGCTGCACAAGGTCAACAGCCACGTGCACGTGCAGGTGAGCGATACCGGCATCGGCATCGCGCCGGATCTCGTTGGTCAGGTGTTCGAGCGCTTCCGCCAGGCCGATGCCTCGACCACGCGACGGCACGGCGGTCTGGGCCTCGGGCTGTCGATCGTCAAGAGCCTCGTCGAGCTGCACGGCGGCTCGGTGGACGCCGCCAGCGACGGCGAGAACAGCGGCGCCACCTTCACCGTGCGGCTGCCGCTGGCACTGGCCTCGTCACAGAGCGGCTCCCGCGTCGGGGTGCCGGTGGACCCGCCGCCGCTGGCCGCCTCGCTGGCCGGCCTGCGCGTGCTGGTGCTCGACGACGAAGAAGACGCCCGCGACGTCGTCACGCGGCTGCTCGAGGACGCCGGCGCGAAGGTGATCGCGGCCGGCTCGGCCGACGATGCCGAGCGGCTGCTCGCGGAGGGCCTGGTGCCCGACGTGGTCGTGAGCGACGTCGGCATGCCCGACCGCGACGGCTACGACTTCATCCAGTCGGTGCGCAACATGCCGCCGCCGCTGCGCACCGTGCCGGCGGCCGCGCTTGACCGCGCTGGCGCGGCTCGAAGACCGCAAGCGCGCGTTGCTCTCGGGGTTCCAGACCCACCTGGCCAAGCCGGTGGACCCGGCCGAGCTCGTGGCGACGGTGGCGAGCCTCGCCGGACGCACCGGCCGGAGCTGAGCGGCGCCCTACGCGCCGGCCGGGCGCGGGCGCTCGTGCAGGACCACCCAGTTCAAACCGAATCGGTCCTGGAGCTGGCCGAACCGGGAGGCGAAGAACGTCTCCTGTCATCGCCATGAAGACCGTGCCTCCGTCAGACAGGGCGGCGTAGATACGTTCGGCCTCGGCGTCGGAGGTGACGTGCAGCGACAGGTAGGCGCTGCGCATCGGATGCGCGTCGGGGATATCGGCGCCGCTCAGCGTGGCGCCGCCCAGGGTCATGGTGGCGTGCAACACCTTCTGCTGCCAGTGCGCCGGCACGCCGCTGCCGCCGGGCGTCTCCTCGTGCGTCATCAAGAATGCGATCCGCCCGCCCAGGTGGGTCTCGTAGTAGCGGAAGGCCTCGGCGCAGCGTCCGTTGAAGTTCACGTAGGTGGTCAGGGTCATGGGCTACTCCGAAGAAGGTGGCCGGTCACAGCCGGGCAGATTACACCTCGCTGACGCGGCGCCGCACCGGGCCCGCCGTTCTTGACTTCGCGTGGGCGCGACGTTACGGTGCGCGGATGTCCGTGACGCGCCTCAATCGACGTGAACTGCTGGCCGGTGCCGGCGCCAGCGCCGCGGCCCTGCTGCTCGAGCCGCGGGCCGCACAGGCGCAGGCGGCGCCGGGGCGGGCGGTGGTCTTCGCCAACACCACCGTGGTCACCGTGGACGAGGTGCAGCACGACGTCGCGCTGGCCGTGGTGGGCGACCGCATCGCCGCCATCGGGCCCACCGCCGAGGTCCTGAAGGCGTATCCGCAGGCCGAGGTCTACAACGGCCGCGGCAAGGCGCTGCTGCCGGGCCTCATCAACTGCCACGCCCACCTCGCGCAGACGCTGTCGCGCGGCTTCAACGAAGATTTCGGCTTCCCGAACGCCTACAAGCTGGCCGTGCAGCCGACGAGCCTGGTGTCGCGCGACGAAGCGACGCTCTTCGCGGTGGTGGGCGCCCTCGAAGCGATCCGCACCGGCAGCACCTGCGTGGTCGAGAACGTGGGCGGCACGGCCAGCACCGCCGCGTCGCTGGCGAAGACCGGGCTGCGCTGGGTCTTTGCCGAGTCCGCCACCGACCGCGAAGGCGGCTCGCCGATGTCGCCCGAGATCCTGGCCCGCGGCGAGGCCCCGCGCTTCTCGCCGAAGATGCGCGAGGATGGCCTGAAGCGGATCGCCGATCTGCACAGCGCCTGGCACGGCAAGGAGAACGGCCGCATCAGCGTGTTCCCCGCCGCCGGGCTGGCCGAGAACTCATCCCCCGAGCTGCTGCGCGCCGTGCGGGCGTTTGCCGAGCAGCACGACCTCGGCTACACGATTCACCTCTCGCAGAGCACCGCCGAAGTGGCCTACGTGCGCCAGCACCACGGCGTGAGCCCGGTGGGGTTCCTGGCGAAGCACGACTTCCTGTCGCCGCGCCTGTTTGCCGCGCACTGCCGCTACGTGGACGCGGCCGACATCGCGCTGCTCGCCAAGTCGGGCACCATCGTCTCGCACCAGGCGGCGATGGCCGCCAATCGCGGCGTCATTCCGCCGATTCCCGCGCTGCGCGCCGCTGGCGTGCCGATTGCGATGGGCACCGACAACAACACGACCGACCTCTTCGAGGTGCTGCGGGTGGCGCTGCTCACCGAACGCATCCGCCGCGACGACGCCTTCCCCGGCGTGCAGCCGCAGCCCGAGGACATCCTGGCCGACGCCACGCTTGGCAGCGCCCGAGCGGTGCGTCAGACTGCGACCATCGGCTCGCTCGAGGTCGGCAAGAAGGCCGACCTGCTGGTGCTCGACACCCAGCGCATCCACATCGTGCCGGCGGTGCGCATCGTCTCGGCCTGGATCCACAACGGCCAGCCGAACGACATCGAGTCGGTGATGATCGACGGCCAGTTCGTGATGCGCGATCGGAAGATCACGACCGTGGACGAAGCGGCAATCATCGCCGAGGCCGACAAGGTCGGCAGACGCGTCTGGGCGGCCGTGGAGAAGGCCGGCGCCATCACCATTCCGCGGCTGCCGCGGCCGAAGTAGGGCTACGAGCCGGCGGCGGCGTCCCTCTCGGCCGTTGTGGAGCCGCCGTTTGCTATGGACGCGCGTCACGCTGCCGCTATTCGCAGTATTCTTGCCGGGGTTCGCGGCCGAATACCAGTTAGGCAGGCCAATCGACGCCTTGCCGGTAGTAAATACATCGTGCATACTTGCTTGGTCCAATGGCGAGCCTTGCGTTCACGTGGGATCCAGCGAAGGCACGAACGAATCTTCGCAAGCACGGCGTGTCGTTTGTCGAAGCCCAGTCCGTGTTCTATGACGATCAGGCTCGGTTGGTCGACGATCCCGACCACTCCGAGTCTGAAGACCGTTTCATCCTCTTGGGGCTCAGCGAAGCCGCGCGGGTGCTCATCGTTGTGCACGCGTACCGCGAGCCAGAGGGGCTGATCCGAATCATCTCAGCCCGCAAGGCCACGCCCAGAGAACGTGCGGGCTACGATCGAGGTTCACGACCATGAGGAAAGAGTACGACTTCACTAAATCGCGTCCCAATCCGTATTCGGCTCGTCTCAAGCGGGCGGTCACGATTCGTCTCGACGAGCCAACCATCGCGTACTTCAAGGCTCTGGCCGACGAGACCGGCATCGGCTATCAGACACTGATCAATTCGTTCTTGCGCGATTGTGCTTCATCGAAGCGGCGCCCGACCGTTCGCTGGGCACGCTCCAAAGGGGCTGCCTAACATCGGCTTGCAGCCGACAGCGGTCCGGAGAGACCACAGGGCCGCTGCGGCTGAAGCCGCAACGTTAGCCTGCGGACCGACCAGGTAGCTGAATCGTCGGGAACTGAAGCCGGATGAAGCGAGAACGAGGACGAGTCGTCGCGTTTAACTCAGCAGAGGGTCACGGTTTGATCCGTTCGCTGGCGCTGGGCGATGAGTTGTTCGTTCACTTTTCGTCGATCGAACAGGCGACTGGCTTCCGCGCGTTGGCTCCCGGCCAGGTCGTCGAGTATTGGCGAGCGCAGCCAGGGCCTTCCGGACTGGAGCGAGCGGCTTACGGGGTGGTCGTGGTGCCTTCGTCCAACGCCGAACGCTATGAGCAGCTCCTCGCGGGAATCACCGCGGTGGTCGCGCAAGTTGACCCGATGACCTTCCTCGCAGGTGGGGCACCCTCCGATGAGTACAACCAAGAGGTATCGCAGCTTGCTCCTCGCGTGTTGCGTGCGGCGTCGCGGGCCGAGGTCGAGGCCGCCGTGGTGAGTGTGTTCACCGAGGCGTTCGGTTCTGGCAGTGTGTCACCCGCCACCATCCACCTGCTGGTCGAGGGCTTGCTGCCGCTGACGACCAGCGAGGCTCGAGACGCCGTCTGAGTTCAAGAGCGAACTGCAAGCCGCGTGATGTTTGCCAGTTCAGCTCTACTGGGCCGGCAGGACCACGCCGCGCACCTCGCCGAAGCCAACCGTGGCGTAGCCGTCGCGGCGAGCACGGGCGCGCAGGATCACTTCGTCGCCATCCTCGAGGAAGGTGCGGGTCGATCCTGACGCCAGCGTGATCGGCGCCTTCCCGCCCTGCGAGATCTCGAGCAGGCTGCCGAAGCCCTCGGGCGTGGGCGCCGAGATCGTGCCCGAGCCGAAGAGATCGCCGGGACGCAGGTTGCAGCCGTTGCTGGCGTGATGGGCGACCAGCTGCGCCACCGTCCAGTACAGATGCCGCGAGGTGCCGAGCGACAGGCGATGCGGCGGCAGACCCGCGGCGATGAGGCACGGCGTGGCGAGCAGCACCTCGAGCTCGATGTCGAAGGCGCCGGTCTGCTGGTCGATCGCGTCGAGCAGATACGGCAGCGGCGCCGGGTCACCCTCCGGCCGCGCCATCTGTGGCACGCGGAACGGCGCCAGCGCCTCGGGCAGCACGATCCACGGCGACACCGAGGTGGCGAAGTTCTTCGCGAGAAACGGCCCGAGCGGCTGGTACTCCCACGCCTGGAGATCGCGCGCTGACCAGTCGTTCAGCAGGCAGAAGCCGGCGACGTGACGGCCCGCCTCGTCGATGGGAATCGCCGTGCCCAGCTCGTTGCCGGGTCCAATCCAGATGCCGAGTTCGAGTTCGTAGTCGAGACGGCGCGACGGGCCGAAGTCCGGCGCGTCGTCGGTGGGCGCCTTGCGCTGCCCCTGTGGACGGCGCACCGGCGTGCCCGACGGCCGGATCGACGAACTGCGGCCGTGATAGCCGATCGGCACGTACTTGTAGTTCGGCAGCAGCGGCTGGTCGGGCCGGAACTGCCTGCCGACGTTCATCGCGTGGTGGATGCCGGCGTAGAAGTCCGTGTAGTCGCCGATCTCGGCCGGCAGATGCAGGCGGCAGGTGCGGGCCGGATGCAGCAGCGGCTCCAGCGCCGCACGTTCCGGCGCGCCCTCGGCGAGCAGCGCCACCAGCCGCATCCGCAGCGCCTGGCGTGCCTCGGCACCGGCGGCCAGAAACGCGTTGAGACGCGGACCGGCGGCGAGCGCGGCCGCGGCAGCGGCCTCGCCGCGAAACAGGTCCAGCCGGTGCGCCCCGGCCAGGTCCAGCACGCGATCGCCAATCGCGACGCCGCCGCGCGCGACCGTTTCCCCGGGCGGGGTCACGATGCCCAGCGGCAGGTTCTGCAGCGGGAAGTCGGCATGGCCGTTGGCCGAGGCCACCCAGCTGCGTCGCGAAGGATCGTGCGTGTCGTCGAGCTGCGTCATCACCACCCGCCCGTCTGGTCCTACGGCCTGGTCGGATCGAAGTGCTTCTTCAGATGCCGTCCGTAGCCGGCGTACTGATCCTGCTTGACGTCCGACTCGGCGGCCCATGCCGTGACCTTCTGCGGGAAGCGCGTCTCGAACATGAACGCCATCGTGCCTTCGAGTTTCTTCGGTTTCAGCTCGACGTTGCTGGCTGCCTCGAAGGCGTCGCTGTCGGGCCCGTGCGGCAACATCGTGTTGTGCAGCGAGAAGCCGCCCGGCACGAAACCCTGCGGCTTGGCGTCGTACTGGCCGTAGACCAGACCCATGAACTCGCTCATCACGTTCATGTGG
The DNA here is from genome assembly GCA_963779175.1 of uncultured Acidobacteriota bacterium. Taxonomy (GTDB): domain Bacteria; phylum Acidobacteriota; class Vicinamibacteria; order Vicinamibacterales; family UBA2999; genus CADEFD01. The sequence continues at coordinate 251,954 of CAVZXA010000006.1, read as the reverse complement.
TACCACGGCGGACGGAAGGTGTTCTCGGCGACCAGCCAGCGGTCGGGGAAGATCACGAAGTCGATGTTGGCGGTGCCGGGCGTCTCCGACGGCGAGGTCAGCACGGTGAAGATCGACGGGTCGGCGTGGTCGTAGAGCACCGGCCCGACCGGCGAGTAGCGCCGCAGGTCGTACTTGTAGGGCGCGTAGTTGCCGTGCCATGCCACGACGTCGAGCGGCGAGTGGTCGAGCGCGGCGGTCCACAGCGCGCCGCCGAACTTCACGAACATGGTGGACGGCGCGTCGCGGTCTTCGTAGGCTGCCACCGGCGTCAGGAAGTCGCGTGGATTGGCCAGGCAGTTGGCGCCGATGGGGCCGCGGTCGGGCAGCGTGAAGGCGCCGCCGTAGTTCTCGCACAGATACCCGCGCGCCGGCCCGTCGGGCAGCTCGACGCGGATCTTGACGCCGCGCGGGATGACGGCGACCTCGCCCGGCTCGATGTCGATGATGCCGAACTCGGTCCACAGCCGCAGCGCCCCCGACTGCGGCACGAAGAGCAGCTCGCCGTCGGCGTTGTAGAAGTACTCGTCCTGCATCGAGCGCGTCACCAGATACACGTGCGCGCCCATCCCGGCCTGCGATCCGGCGTCGCCGGCGGTCGTGATCGTGCGCACGCCGTCAACGAACGACACCGGCTGGTCGGGCAGCGGCACCGGACTCCAGCGCATCGGCGCGATCGGCACGTCCACTTCGTGGCAGGGCGCCGTGCGCCACAGGCCGATGTCGGCCTTCCGGAAGTCGCCGAAGTGCGCCACCGTCGGCCGGATGCGGTAGAGCCAGGTGCGCTCGTTGGTGGCGCGCGGCGCCGTGAACGGCGAGCCGCTGAGCTGTTCGGCGTAGAGCCCGTAGGCGCATTTCTGCGGCGAATTGCGGCCAATCGGCAGCGCGCCCGGCAGCGCTTCGGTTTCGAAGCCGTTCCCGAACCCCGACATGTAGCCTGGGGTCAGACCCCATTCTGGGCGGGCCGCGACTTGTGGCAGTTTCTGCGTCATCTCTGATGCTCCTCGGGGGCCGGCAGGTCGACGTAAATGTCGTCGCCCTCGACCTTCACCGGATAGGTGCGGAGGCGGCGATCCGTCACGCTGCCGTCCGACTCGCCGGTGCGGATGTCGAAGAGCGCGTGGTGCATCGGGCACTCGACGTAGCCCTGCACCACGCAGCCGTGGGTCAGCAACGCGCCCATGTGCGGGCAGACGTTGCTTGTGGCGAACACGCCGTCGGCCAGCGCGAACAGCGCCACCGGGTGCCCGGCTACGCGCACGCCCGAGCATCTCACGGCCCTCCAGATCGCCGCGGGCCGGCGGCCCGCACCCACGGCATCACGACGCCCTTCAGCACGCCGCGCTGAATCTGGTCTTCCTCGATCGACTCGAAGAGCGCCTTGAAGTTGCCCTCGCCGAAGCCGTCATCGCCCTTGCGCTGGATGAACTCGAAGAAGATCGGGCCAATCGAGGTCTTGCCGAAGCGCTGCAGCAGCACCTTGGTGAAGCCGCCCTCGACGACACCCTCGCCGTCGATGAGGATGCCGTCTTTCTGCAGCCGCGCCAGGTCTTCGCCGTGTTTGGGCAGCCGCGCGTCCACGCGCGAATAGTAGATCGGGTTCGGCGCCGGCATGAAGTCGACGCCACGCGCGATGAGCGCCTCGATCGACGCGTAGAGATCCTGCGCCGCCAGCGCCACGTGCTGGATGCCCTCGCCCTTGTACTGCTGCAGGTATTCGGCGATCTGTCCGTGTTCGCCGGCGTCTTCGTTGATGGGGATGCGGATCTTGCCGTCGGGGCTGGTCATCGCCCGCGAGTGCAGGCCGGTGTGTTTGCCGGCGATGTCGAAGTAGCGGATCTGGCGGAAGTTGAAGATGCGCTGGTAGAAGCCGGCCCACTCGTCGAGCCGGCCGCGCTGCACGTTGTGCGTGAGGTGATCGATGTACCAGAGGCCGAGTCCCTGCGGCGCCGGGTCCTTGTCGCCAATCCACTCGAAGTCCACGTCGTAGATCGAGCCCTTGGCGCCGTAGCGATCCACCAGGTAGATGTGCAGGCCGCCGATGCCTTCGATGGTCGGGATGTCGAGTTCGCCAGGACCGGCCGCGCGCTCGACCGGCTTGGCGCCGAGCTTCAGCGCGCGCTCGTAGGCATACTTCGCATCGACGACGCGGAAGGCCATCGCCGGCGCCGACGGCCCGTGCGCGGCGGCGAAGTTGGCGGCGAACGAGCCCGGTTCGGCGTTGAGAATCAGGTTGATGCCGCCCTGGCGGTAGAGCGTCACCTGCTTCGAACGGTGTTTCGCCACCGCCGTGAAGCCCATCTGCAGGAACAGGCGGTCGAGCTCGACGGGATTCGGGTGGCAGAACTCCACGAACTCGAACCCGTCGGTGCCCATCGGGTTGGTGTCACTGATGACCGGCGGCGGTGCGTCGTGCGGGAACGGACCCATCGGAAACTCTCCGTCTAGCGGGACACGAGCGCGTCGAGTTCTTCGACGGGCTCTTTGAACGAGCACGACCCGAAGCTCACCAGGTGGCGGGCACGGGTATCGCGCAGGATCGACAGCGAGAAGCCGTCGGCGCCCCAGCGCGCCATGTCGTCGGCGAAGCTCAGGCGTGGCGCCATCGGTCTCCTGCAGGATCGCCTCGGCCGCCGCCACGGGCCGGCCGGCGTGAAGGGCGGCGGTGGCCAGGAGGACGTTCAGGTAGCCGTACATCGGCGCCCGGGCCGCGCCGGGTTCATAGGTGAGGGGGAAGCTGCCGCGCACGGCGTGATGCAGGCCGGCCGTGGCCTTGAACACCACCTTGTGCCGCACCGTCGCCGCGAGGAATGCCGCCAGCGTCGTCGGCGTCGGAAAGGCCTCGGCGGTGACGCCGCCCGTACGCACCTTGGCGCGCAGGCCGCGCGCGGCGACGCGCTGCAGCCAGCGCTCGGCGTCGGGGCCCGGCGCAATCTCCACGTAGATGTCGATGCCGGCGCCATACTGCGCGGCCAGGGCGTCGACGGCGTCGAGCGCCGACGGCTTCGACTCCACCGCGTCGACGCGGGCGTGGTGATGCGAAAAGGCGTTGTTGAAGTCGGCGACCGAGGCGCCGTCCGCGTCCACCGTGTCGCGCACGATCGCGCTGACCCGCCACTCGGGCCGATCGGCCGGCAGCGTCATCAGCGCGGCGGCCAGTTCCGACAGCCGCGAGGCCGGAACGACGAAACGGCCGAGCATCCAGGCGTCGGCACCGGCCAGGGCCGCGTGATATTCAGCGACCGCCGCCGGCATGGCGAGGGCGGCCGGGGGAAACAGCCCGGCGTAGTCGACCACTCCGCTCAGCAGCGCGGTCGCGCTGGCAGCCTGCATCCCCCTACTGTGGCAGCGGCGGTTTCATCTGTCCATTACGAAGGAACGCGATGATTGATAATTGGCACCTATGAATACGGCGTCCCTCGAGCTGCGCCATCTGCGCTACTTCCGCCAGGTCGTGGATGAGCTGCACTTCGGCCGCGCCGCCGCCGCCCTGGCCGTGTCACAGCCGACCCTCAGCGTGCAGATCCGCCAGCTCGAGGCCCTCGTCGGCGCCCGGCTGTTCGAGCGCCACACCCGCCAGGTGGCGCTCACCGATGCCGGCCGCGCGCTCGACGAGGCGGCGCGCCGGATCCTGCGCGACGTGGACACCGCCGTGGACGCCACCCGGCAGGCGCAGGCCGGCCAGGTGGGCGTGTTGCGGGTGGGCTTCGGCCCGACGCTGATGCTCTCGACCCTGGGCCAGGTGGTGCGCACCTACCGGCAGCGGCATCCCGGCGTGCGCATCGACCTGCGCGAGATGCCCACCAGCGAGCAGCTCACCGCGCTCGTGAACGGCGACCTCGACGTCGGCTTCGTGCGCGGCGCCGACGCCGACCCGCGGCTGCACGTCGAGCTCTTCGCGCGTGAGCGGCTCCTCATCGCGCTGCACCGCGACCACCCGGCGGCGGGCGCGGCCCGGGTGCCGGTGGCGGCGCTGGCGCAGGATCCGTGGGTGCTGTTTCCGCGCGCCATCGCGCCGCAGCTCCACGAGCACGTGATGCGCCTCTGCCAGCAGGCCGGCTTCATGCCGAAGGTCGCGCAGGAGAGCCGCGAGGTCTACACCACCGTGGGGCTGGTCGGCGCCGGCGTCGGGGTGACCATCATCCCCGAGACGGTGCAGCGGATGTCGTGGAAAGGCGTGGTCTACAAAGCCATTCCGCGCGCCTCGGTGCGCCTCTCGATGGTGCGGCAGAGCGGCCCGGTGCGCCCGGTGGTCGAGGCGTTCCTCGCCGTGGCCCGCAAGGCCTCGGCACGACAGTGACTCAGGGTGCGGAGGGCGTCGAGGGCGGCGGTCCGACCAGCGCCGCAACGTCCGGCGGCAGCTCGGCGTCGAGCGCGTGCCGCGCGACGTCGATGCCGAGCCGGCGATAGCTCTCGAACTGGTCTTCGCCGTAGAACTGGTCGCCGGTGTCTTCGTGCGGGAAGGCCGGGCGCAGCGACTGGTACTGCCGCACCGACGTGTCTTCCTGCCCGGTCATCGACGCCTTCAGATAGAGGATGGTGCCGGTGGCGCCGTCGCGGTAGCGGATGGTGCCGAGTGCGTGCGGCGCGCCGCTCCACACCCCGCCGGCCGGACGCCGGATGGCATTGACGTCGAGGTCGATGGTGGCGCCGAAATCCACCTCGCACATCCGCACGAGCGTGCCGAGCCCGGCGAAGGTGAGCTGCGGATCGCATTCTCCGTCGCTGATGACGATGAGGCGGCAGCCGCGCTTCACCAGTTCGTAGGCGCCGAGGTTGTCGAAGTGCCCGCCGTCGGAAATCGACAGGAACGCCGACTGGTCGTGCGCGCCGCCGAAGAGGTCGGCGATGAGATAACGCAGCGAGAACCACGGCGAGCCCTGGCGGATGGCGGTGCCGGCCGGATGCGGGAACCACCAGCCGAGACGCACGTTGAAGAGCGTCAGCAGGAACGCCACGACCGGCGAGGTGTGAAAGCCGCTGTTGGGACTGGCCGCCGCGCCCGACACGGCGATGGCCTGCCCGAGCGTGACGCCGCCGCCGTAGATGGCGGTCGGCACGTAGCCGATCTGCTCACCCACGCCGGCGCCGAGGTGCGACCGGTAGTGGCTGCCGCAGGCCAGCGGCGTCATGGTGAACGCCGCGCCGTGCCGCGTGTGAAGCGCCAGGTCGCTCGATCCGCCGAGGTTGAGCGTGCAGTTGACGACATGCAGCGGCGCGTCCGCGCCGGCCAGCGCGCTCATCGGCAGGTCGTCGGCGTCATCGAAGCCGGTGAAGTTCTGCGGCGTGCGCTCGCCGGGGCCGACGCGGGTCGCGCCCAGATAGGCGCGCACGAGCCGGTTGCGGTAGAAGGCGTTCAGGCTGAAGTCGTTGATGTCGACGCGTGCCGCCATCACCACCAGCGCCGTGAGGCACACGAGGCCGACCAGGCGCGACATCTGAAGGAAGGCGTCGTGGCCGTCGTGCGGCAGGGTCGCGACCGAGGCCCACGAGAAGCCGCTCGCCGACAGGATCACGGCATCGAGCGCCCAGGCGATGCCCAGCAGCACGCCGGCAATGAACACGAACGGCGCGACCAGCGCCAGCACCTCGAGCGCCCGCTGCCCGGCGCTCTTCGAGTCGGCGGTGCCGCTGGTGGCGTCGGACCGGGCGGCGAAGAGGCCGGCGAGCACGGTGCCGATCCAGCCGCCGCCGCCCGTCATCGCCGCGGTCGGATGCACGGCGAGGAGCCAGTTGATCCACGGCGGGCCGTAGACGGCCGCCACCGTCACCACCATCCACCCGGTGGCGTAGATGCCGAGCCACGCGGCCAGGCGGCTCCACCACTCGCGCACGCCTTCGGTGGACTGGCGGCCGAGGATGCCGACCAGCACGACGATGGCGAGAAAGAACGCCAGCGACACCAGCGGCGGCGCCCACACGAACGCCCGCCACGCGCCGTCTGCCGGGTGGGCGGCCCAGCCGCGCAGCAGCACCATCACCACGCTCAGCAGCAGGTGGAACACGAACACCGCGACCAGCGGCGCCACCGACGCGGTGAGGATGCCGCCGGCGGAACGACGACGGCGCACCGAGCAGTACGCGAGCAGCCACAACGACACGAACACGACGGCGAGCGGGAAGGGCCAGTAGCGCCAGCCCTCGCCGGCGACGTCGGCAAACGTCTCGAGCGCGGCCAGCGGCCTGGTCGGGTCTGACGCCTCGCCCCACAGCACCGCGCCCATCAGATACGCGGCGCCGACCAGCGGCACCACCACGACCGCCTGAGCCCAGCCTTGCGTGTAGTTCACCTGATCCGGCGCGCTGCCGCGGCCCACCCAGCCGAGCGCGATGAGCTTCACCGCCACCGGCTGCAGGGCAAAGCCGGCCAGCACCAGCAGCAGCGCCACCGGCGCCGCCACGCCGTAGCGCACTTCCCCGCCATGGAACGGATCGAAGCTGGTCGCGCGCGCCAGGCCCCAGGCGGCGGCGAGTAACCCCGCGGCCAGGGCCGCGCCGGCGGGCCAGCGGTCGGCGCGCAGCAACGACACCGTGCCGGTGCTCGTGATCCGCCACAGGTTCCCGGCCACGCCCACCATGCCCAGCACGAAGAGCGCCACCGTCGTCCAGCGCACGTCGCCAGCCGACGGCCAGTGCAGGAACGGCTCGAAGAGCAGCCGCGGCACCACCAGCAGACAGGCGATGGCGAGCACGACCGTGACCTGGATGAGCAGCGCGTTGCGCAGCCAGGTCGTGACCATCGCCCAGGTGTCGGCGCTGAAGAAGCCGACCTTTGGCGACAGGTAGTTCGAATAGCGGCGCAGATGCGCCACCGACGCGTCCCAGTTCGCGGTCGCCTGGAGCCAGCCCGGATGGCGGGCGCAATTGGCGCTCAGCCAGGCGCCGATGTAGCCGCCGCCGGACACCGTCGACAGGTAGTCGAGGTGTGGCAGCAGGCCGCGCCGCTTCAGGCCCTGCAGCACGCCCAGCCCGAAGGTGGCGCTGCGGATGCCGCCGCCGGAAATCGCCAGGCCCAGGCGCGGACGCGTGGTGGCGGGGTCGTCGCCACGCCGCCGGCGCAACTCCGCCAGCTCGTCGTCGAACGAGCGGGACCAGTCGATGCGCGCGTGGCGATCCGCCATGATGACCGAGCTATGGAGCGGCGCGGCGGTGCCACATCTCTCACCGGCGCGCGACGCGACGGAGTATCGTCCCCAGACACTGCCCGGTCAAGAACCCATCAAGGCCGGCGGCGACGCTTTCAGGATCAGACGGTGCCCCGGCGGCACGACGGAGACGACATGGCTCTGACCTACGAACGCGACTACATCGTCTCGGGCCGCGCCACCGATGCGATCACCCCGAACTTCAAGGTGAAGGAGTTCGCCGAAGGCGGCACGGTGTTCGTGCACCGGGAGCTGGTCGGCGCCCTCCAGGAGCTGCGCGACGGCCTTGGCGCGCCGATCGCCATTCAGGGCCTGGCGCCGCGGGGCACACGCGGCCGCGACCGGCGCGGCTGCTTCGCCTTCCTCCGCACCGCCGACATGGAGGGGCTGACACGGCAGGCCGACCGGCTCGTGGCCGGCACGTTTCTCGGCGCCACCGAGCGCGTGGGCGGCGATCTCTTCGTCGAGTTGCCGGATCCCGACCATCTGCCGCCCCTGCCGGCAGACAACGCGCTCGAACGCGCCGTGCGGGTGACGGCCGCCTATGAAACCAGCGGCGATCCCTTTCAGAGCGCGGCCGGCAACTTCGACGGCGCCGGGCTGTCGTTCGGTCCGCTCCAGGTCAACTTCGGCACCGGCACGCTGCCGGCCCTCTTTGCGCGCTTCAAGATGGTGGACGAAGCCGGCCTCGCCGCCTGTTTTCCGCGCGCCGATCACTTCGCCGAATGGCAGGGCGTGCTCGCGGCTTCACGGGCGCGACAAATCGCCTGGGCCACGGCCATCAGCACCGGGCCCAACCGCGCCGGCGTGGCCGAGCCGTGGCGTTCGTATCTGGCGGCGGTCGGCCGCACCGAGACCCTGCGGGCCGAGATGCTGCGCTACGCCTACGACGTCTACGGCCGCAAGCTCATCGTGGCGTTGTCGTGGCTGAAGGGCCTGTGGCCCGGGAAGATCGATCGCTTCCCCTGTCTGAACGCGCTCTACGACCTGTGTGTGCAGCAGGGCAGCCTCGACAAGGCGCATGCGGCGATTCGCGCGCGGGTGGCGCGCGAGCAGCCCGCTGACCAGACCGCGCTCGTGCACATCGCGGTGGAAGAACGCGGCCGCACGGCCTCGGCGGAATGGCGGGCCGACTGCATCAGCCGCCGGCTCGGCATTCTCTACCGCGAGCCGGTGACGGTGAAAGAGTCGGGCAAGACGGCGGCGCGGCAGAACCTGCGCGTCTATCTCGTGCGCGACGTCGCCGTGAAGGGCGCCGAGAAATACCTCACCTAGCGTCGCGGAGGCTCGCTGGTTCGTAGGCGGCTTCGAACGTCGCCTTGCGCATCGCATAGCGGTCGCGGCCCGCCTCGTCGTTCGAGACCAGGTAGTCGCCGGCCTTGTAGTGCGTCACGCCCTCCTTGGTGCGGATTTCGCCATCCGCCGGAGCTTCTTCCGCCCACACCGGGGTGACCTTCAGGTAGTGTCCGGGGCCGACCTGCCGGTAGGTCTCGGCGAACGACGCCTGGTCCACCGTGTAGGTGTCGCCGCCGTCTTTGTGCACGATCCAGTCGCCCGGCTTGCAGGTCTGGGTCGCGCCCCACTTCTCGTAGGTGAAGGCCGGCATGTCGAAGGCGAGCTGCACCGCGATGACGGGCGCCGATGGACGCGGCAGGTAGCGACGGCGGGCGGCTGCCACGTCACTCCGCAAGAATCGAACGACCGGCCGAGGTCGGCGGCCCGCAGGTCGCGGCGGGCCGTGAGGTCGCCGAGTTCCAGCAGCAGGTCGAGGTTGTCCGGATCGTCGAGCGCGCCGAGCGTGGCGACCCGGTCGGGCGGAATGCCGGGCTTGATGGCGTCCACCTCGGCCAGCATCAGGTTGTAGCGCAGATACGAGAGCAGCGGCGTGCCGCCGATGAGATCGCCAGCGAGCGTGCCGACCTGGCGGTCGATGGCGCGCGCGGTCGGGCTCTCGGACATCCACTGCATCATCGTCTCGACCAGCGATCCGCAGTCGTTCATCAGGCTCACCAGCGCTCGTATCGCGCCTTTGGCGGCGATGTGCGAGCCCGAGGTGGCCGGGCTCGAAGTGCCGGTGCCCACCGATACCAGCAGCAGTCGGTCCGCGCCGGTGGTCCAGTTGACGCCGTGACCGGCCAGCGTGGCGTACATCACCGCCTGCAGCGACGGGTTGTTGAAGGGACTGACGCCGCCGTCGACGAACGTGCCGTCGACGCTCTTCTTGTCGGCGCCGGTGGCAATGGTCAGCCGCTCCGGATCGAAGAACGACGGCGCCGCCGTGGAGGCGCGCACCACCTTCCACAACGGAAAGTCGGCGTTGGCGATGCGCGCGCTGCCGGGCGCTGCCGCGTAGTACTTGCCGCGCGGGTTGTTGCCGAGCGGCCACGGGCTGCCGGTGTCGAAGCGCTTGGTGACGATGAGGAGCCCGGTCTGCACCGACGGATCGCCGAGGGTGGTGTCGGCGCCGAAGACCTTCGCAGATGGTCCGACAGCGTCTGCTCGTCGTAGCGCGCGCGCACGACGCCGTCTCGCAGCCAGCTCTTCGAGAACACCTGGCGGCCGAGCCGCTGGTAGTGGCCGATGACCTCGTCCACCGACAGACCCTTCGCCAGCGCCGCCGCGATGATGGCGCCGGTGGAGGTGCCGGCGATGAGGTCGAAGTAGTGGCCGAGCCGGAACGAGGCAACGCCGCCGTGGCGTTCGCGCAGCACCGTTTCGAGCTGGCGCAGGATGCCGAGCGACAACATGCCGCGCAGCCCGCCGCCGTCGAGCGCCAGGATGCGCTTGGGACCGGCCGACTGGTAGTGCTCGTCGCGCGTCAGGATCCGGTAGGCCATGGCAGTCGGCTCCGCCGGCATCATACCGCCGCCTCGGCGACGACGCGCGCCGGCGTCTGGCGCTCTATCCAGAGCGAGCCCCGGCTGGTAGTATCCGCCGCACTGCCCCCGCAGCGGCCCGGCGCGCTTTCGCCATGGCGACCCACTTCGCACCCGAGTACGAATACATCGTCGTCGGCTCCGGCGCCGGCGGCGGCACGCTGGCGGCGCGCCTGGCCGAAGCCGGGCGGCGCGTGCTGCTGCTCGAGGCCGGCGGCGACCCGCGACTGATGACAGGCGGCAACGCGCTCGACCCCGACGGCGCGCGCCTGCCCGACGACTACGACGTGCCGGCCTTCCATTCGCTGGCGTCCGAGAACGAAGCGCTGGCGTGGAACTTCTTCGTGCGGCATCACGAGGATCCGGCAGACGACGCCCGCGATCCCAAGTTCCGCCGCGAACACGACGGCCGCGAGGTCAACGGCTTCCTGTATCCGCGCGCGGCCGCGCTCGGCGGCTGCACGGCGCACAACGCGATGATCTGGGTGTATCCGCACAACGCCGACTGGGACCATCTGGCCGAGGTCACCGGCGACCCCTCGTGGTCGGCGGCGTCGATGCGCGGCTACTTCGAGCGGATCGAGAACTGCCGGCATCGGCCGCTCTACCGGTTCCTGGCGCGCCTGGGCCTCAATCCGACCCGCCACGGCTGGCGCGGCTGGCTGCCGGTCGAACATGCGGTGCCACGCGAGGCGCTGACCGACCGGCGGCTGCGCCGGGTGGTCATCGAGGCGGCGCTCGGCGCCATGCGCGCGACCCCGCGCCTGCGCGATCGGCTGCGCTGGTTCGCGCGCGGGCTGTTCGACCCGAACGACTGGCGGCTCGTGCGCGACGACGCGATCGGCATCCGCTACCTGCCGCTCACCACCGACCGCAGCCGCCGCGCCGGCACCCGCGAACGCCTCCTCGACGTGGCGCGCCGCTTTCCGGATCGCCTGACCATCGGCCTCGACACGCTGGTGACGCGCGTCGTGCTCGACGACCATCAGCGCGCGACCGGCGTCGAGTACCAGCGCGGCGCCCGGCTCTACCGCGCGCACGTCCAGCCCGCCGCCGAGGCGGGCGAACGCGGCCGAGGTGATGGCGTCGCGCGAGGTCATCCTGTGCGGCGGCACCTTCAACACGCCGCAGCTGCTGATGCTCTCGGGCATCGGCCCGCCCGAGGAGCTGCAGCGCCACGGCATTCCGGTGCGGGTGGCGCTGCCCGGCGTGGGCGCCAACCTGCAGGATCGCTACGAGGTGAGCGTCGTCTCCGAGATGGACTTCCCGGAGTGGGACCTCTACCGCGGCGCCACCTTCACGAGAGGTGACGCCGCCTACACCCGCTGGCAATCGCGTGGCGCTGGCCTTTACCGCACCAATGGCTCGGTGCTCACCGTGTTCACGAAGTCATCGGTGGCAGGCGCCCTGCCCGACCTGTTCTGCATGGCGCTGGTGGCCCGCTTCGACGGCTACGAGCCGGGCTATTCCTCCCGCCTCGGCATCGAGAAGAACTTCCTCACCTGGGTGGTGCTGAAGGCCCACACGCACAACGCCGCCGGCCGCGTGACGCTGCGTAGCGCCGACCCGCGCGACCCGCCGGTGGTGGCCGTCGGCCAGTTCAGCGGCGACGACGACCGCGACCTCGCCGCCGTGGTCGAAGGGGTGCGCTTCGTGCGCGGGCTGAACGATCGCCTGCGCGCGCATGGCACCGCCGCCCGCGAGGTGCTGCCTGGCAGCGCCGTGCAGTCGGATGACGCCCTGCGCGACCACGTGCGCTACAGCGCCTGGGGCCACCACGCCTGCGGCACCTGCGCCATCGGCGACGGGCCGGACGGCGGTGCTCGACGGGCAGTTCCGGGTGCGGCACACGTCGGGGCTGCGCGTGGTGGACGCCTCGGTCTTCCCCCGCATTCCCGGATTCTTCATCGCCAGTGCCGTCTACATGATTGGAGAGAAGGCCGCCGACGCGATCCTCGCGTCCCCGGACGGCAACTCCGGGAGGCCGTGATGGCGGTGTGCCTGGCAATTGACAATCCTCGGGATCTGCGCGCAAGATGCGCCTCGTTCGCTCCCCCGCGATCCGGTTACTCGGTCTTTCGGAGGTCACGCTCATGGCGCTTGACGTCCAGGAGCTGTTCACGAAATCCCGTGAACAGCTCGACGAGCTGTTTCGGAATGCGGAGAGCGGCCCCATCCCGGATGGCGCTGCGAAAGGCACGGCGCTCATCGCCCCTGGCTCGGCCGTGTCAGACGAGTTGGCGCAGATCGTGAAGCTCTTCGCCTGGCAGGGCAAGACCTTCGACGCCGCCGCAGGCGTGCTCAAGAACCGTATCAGCGCCTTCGGCGTCAATGCGATTGCGGCCGACGTCTACCACGGCACCAGCCTGCTCGACGGCAAGGCCTGCGTCGTGCTCGATTATTCGAAGACCTCGCTGGTGGCCCGGTGGATCCGTGACGAGATTCGTCTCGTGGCGCCGCATTTATACCTGGGACGCGTGTACGTGGGCGAGAAGCCCGTGCTGCACTTCGCCCTCGAAGTCGACTAGCCGTCCCTCCACGGCCATCCGGCTCGGCCGATCGCGGCGCGTCATCCCGGCGCGCCGCCGACAGTGAGGTGTCAACGTGACTCGATCCGCGTTCCGCACGACGGTGGTTCTCGGTGTGGCCGCGGCAGGGCTGGCCGGCGTGCTCGCCTACCGCTGGCTCTATCCGCCCGTAGGTGTCGTGCTCGACGAGGCGCTCGCCGCCTCGCCGCCGCGGCTTGCCACCAGCTTCCCGGCCGCCGACGAAGACTACTTCCACGACATGGACCGCACGAAAGACGGCGCCATGACGCTGAGCGCCGACGAAGTGCGCGGCCGCAACACGTGGATCGTCTGGAGCGCCGGCAACGACGTGATGTGGGACACGCTCGGCGACAACAGCGTCGGCGCGCTCGACTTCCTGAAGGTGCTGTCGTCGCATCCGTCGCAGAAATACAGCCGCGCCTGCGACCCGGCGCGCCTGGCCGACGGCTCCTGCCAGAACCGCTGGGAATACTTCGGTCTCGTGAACGAGCCGTGTTACGAGCGTCCGGCGGCCCCGAATCCGGATCGCATGGGCCTGTGGCTCGACCGCCGCCGCGCCGGCTGCGCCCCCGACCCGTTCGAGAACGCGGCGAAGTATCCCGGCGTGCAGACGGGCGCTCGCGGCACCACGGTCAACGGCAAGACCTTCGACACCGGCTCCTACTACGGCTACGCCACCGGCATCGTCGGCTTCCGCCTGTTCCCCAACCCCGACTTCGACGACGCCGCGGCGCGCCGCTGGGACGCGGAGCGCTACTACACCGACCCGAGCTACTACAACGACAAGACGCTGGTGAAGCCGTACCGCGTCGGCATGTCGTGCGGCCTGTGCCATGTCGGGCCCAACCCGATCAACCCGCCGCCCGATCCGAACAACCCCGAATGGGCCCATCTGAGCTCGAACGTCGGCGCGCAGTACTTCTGGACCGACCGCATCTTCTACGAGGCCGCCGACTACTCGAGCTTCGCCTTCCAGTTGTTCCACGCCTCGCGGCCCGGCTCGCTCGACACCTCGTTTGTCTCGACCGACAACATCAACAACCCGCGCACGATGAACGCGGTCTACGGTCTGCTGCCGCGGCTGCTGAACGCCAGGCGCTGGGGCAAGGAGACCCTCGCCGGCGGCGGCCGCGACAACAAGCAGTTCAACGACTACCTGACCGACGGCCCGCTGGCGTCGCTCTTCACCGCGCCCGACACCGTGTGGACGCCGCGCGTGCTCAAGGACGGCTCCGACTCGGTCGGCGCGATGGGCGCGCTCAACCGCGTGTACCTGAACATCGGCGCCTTCAGCGAGGAGTGGCTGCGCCACTTCAACCCGCTCGTCGGCGGCAAGCCGATTACGCCGATCGAGATCGCGGTGGCACGGAAGAACTCGGCCTACTACGGCGCCACCGAAGCGCAGACCTTCGACATGGCGAAGTTCTTCCTGAAGACCACCGACCCGCACAAGCTGGCGGACGCCCCGGGCGGCGTCGACCTATCTCACGCCCGACCAGCAGGTGCTCACGCGCGGCAAGACCGTCTTCGCCGAGACCTGCGCGCGCTGCCATTCGTCGAAGCTGCCCGAATACGTGACCACGCTCGATGGCCGACGGCTGCGTCGGACCGAACTACATGGGGTGCTGGAACAAGTACTGGGACGCCACCGAGACGCCGCAGTTCAAGGCCGAGATGACCTCAGATCGTCTCGGCGCCCGACTTCCTCGACGGCAACTACCTGTCGACCGAGCTGCGCGTGCCGGTGACGCTGCTCGGCACCAACGCCTGCAGTCCGCTGGCCACCAACGCCCTGGCCGGCAACATCTGGGACAACTTCTCGTCGCAGTCGTACAAGGACCTGCCGTCGGTGGGCGACATCACCTGGTATCACCCCTACACCGGCGAGGCGAAGACCTTCACGATGCCGGCCGGCGGCCGCGGCTACACGCGTCCGGCCTCGCTCATCAGCCTGTGGTCCACGGCGCCCTACCTGCTCAACAACTCGGTCGGACGTTTCGAGCCGAGCCCGTCGGTCGAGGCGCGGCTGCGCGCGTTCGATGACGGCATCCGGCAGATGCTCTGGCCCGAGCGTCGCGACAAGGACTCACTGCTCGGGGCGAAGATTCCCGGCGTCATCGACCGCGTGGGCGACCGCGCGCCGGCCGGCTACAACGGCCAGCCCGCCTACGTCACCGTGCCCGCCGGCTACCTGCCCGAGTTCCTGCAGACCACGCTCGGCGCGCAGCGCCAGCTCTTCCCGGCGCTCTTCACGAGCGACGGCATCCGCCTCGGGCCGATTCCTCAGGGCACGCCGATCGGCCTGCTGGCCAACCTCAACCTGTTGTCGGAAGACCGCTCGGTGCCGGCGCGGGCGCGGCAGTTCGAACGCGTCAGCTCGCTGATGGTGCGGCTGCTGGAGCGGCTGCACAAGCTGGGCGGCAACGCCACGAGCGAGCAGGCCAGAGCCGTCTTTGCGGATCTGGTCGATCCGCTGCTCGAGCTGAGCAAGTGCCCGGATCTGGTCATCAACCGCGGACACGAGTTCGGCGCCACGCTCACCGACGCCGACAAGAACGCGCTCATCGAGTTCCTGAAGACGTTCTGAGGATCCCGTGCCACCCGTCACCACGAGTCGATCGGCGCCCCGCGCCCACACCGGGTCGGCGTTGCTGGATGTCATCAGCAACACGTCGATGTCGCTCGTGCACGCCTACAGCCGGATCGATCCGTTCCTCCGGCCGGCCTTCGATCGCCTGCTCCGTGACGCCGTCGCCCGCGGCGTCACGGCGCTCATGAATGCCGGACGGGCCAACGAGCACCTGGCGCTGGCCGAGGAGCGGCCGCTTCCCGACGAAGACGCGCATCTGCAGTCGATCATCGACAGCTTCACCGCGCAGATGGGGCTGCTGTGGAAGCCGGGCGGCTACGAACGCGGCGGCAACACCAAGACCCACGGCATGGTGCGCGGCGAGTTCGTCGTGCACGAGGGCCTGCCGCCGCATCTGCGCAAGGGCGTCTTCGCCGAGCCGCGACGCTATCAGGCGTGGGTGCGCTTCTCGGGTCCCGGCCCCTATTGGACGCCCGACATCGAAGACGTCGGCTTCATGAGCATCAGCATCAAGCTGCTGGGGGTGCCCGGGCCGAAGCTGATGGACGAAGAGCAGCACACGCAGGACTTCACCGCCGTCTCCACGCCGACCTTCGTCACGCAGGACACGAAAGCCAACGCCCACCTCCAGACATGGAGCGTGAAGAACGCGCAGCTCTACCACTTCGTGAACTTCACGCGGCCGCACGTCTTCGACCTGCTGATGCAGGGCCTGTGGATCAAGACGCAGACCAGCCCGTTCGAGGCGCCCTACTTCAGCGGCGTGCCCGTACCTGCTCGGCGACGGCCAGGCGATGCAGTACTCGGTGTGGCCGACCGACGACCGTCGCACGCCCATTCCGCGCCTGCCGCTGCGTCCGCCCGACGACTACCTGCGCGACGCGATGGTGGCGCCGGCTGGCGCAGGAAGACGTCGACGCTCGACTTCCGCGTGCAGGTGCAGACCGACCCGCACCTGATGCCGATCGAGAACAACGGCGTGTTGTGGCCCGAGCGCCTGTCGCCGCGCGTCTCGGTCGCCACGCTGCGCCTGCCGAAGCAGAGCTTCGACTCGCCTGAACAGATCGCGTTCGCGCGCCGGCTGTCGTACAACCCCTGGCACTGCATCGCCGAGCATCGGCCGCTCGGCAACCAGAGCCGCGCCCGCCGCCGGATGTACTACGAGCTGTCGCAGCTCCGGCACCGGATGAACGCCGTGCCGCACTACGAGCCGACCGGCGACGAGACCTTCGAGCCGGCCCCATGACGCCGCAGTCGCACTTCTTCGTGATCGCGCCAATCGCGGCCGGCCGCGAGGCGGAGCTGCGGGCGCGGCTCGACTCGATGAACGCGCTGCCGGGCCACGCGCGTCCCGACAACCCGCTGGTGCCGTTTGCCGCTTTCGACACCATCCATTTCGCGCGCTTCGCGATCGTGGACGACCAGACGCTGGATGACACGACCGCCTACGGCGGGCCGCGGGTGTCGCATCGGCCGGGGCTGGCGTTTGCCGGTGAAGTCGACGGCGACCTCGACACCTTCTTCGCGCAGGCGGCCGCGCGGGCGGCCCCGGGCCTGACGTCGCTCTTCGGTTGCTGCGAGGGCTTCACGCCCGGAGGCGACCTGGCGGCGTGGCTGCGGCAGCACCACGTGCCGGCCGCCGCCAGCTACGTGAACTGGGTCGGCCGCACGGTGCTGCAGGTGCGCCAGGACGCCGCGCTCTTCGCGG
This sequence comes from uncultured Acidobacteriota bacterium, assembly GCA_963779175.1. Lineage (GTDB taxonomy): Bacteria > Acidobacteriota > Vicinamibacteria > Vicinamibacterales > UBA2999 > CADEFD01. The sequence continues at coordinate 235,047 of CAVZXA010000006.1, read as the reverse complement.
CGCGTGCAGCAGCACCTGGCGCGCGAGTGGTCCACGCTGGCCGCGCAGCCGCCGCACGAGGTGCACCTGCGGCTGCGGCAGCTCGTGTGGGACGACGTGGCGGCCGGACGCCTGACGCTCACGCCGGAGGCGCCGACGCCGCTCGGCTGGAAGCTGCGGACGCTGGCCCACCGCGTGGGCATGCCGATCGTGCTGCTGCTGGCATCGCCGGTGCTCGTGCCGCTGGCCGATTGTGGGCGCGTTGCAGCTGCGGCGGGCGGAACAGACCGATCCGGAGCTGTGCGGACGCACGCCGCCGCCGCATGTTGCCCGACTTGCGGCGGTCGAAGACTTCGACGTCACCAACTCGTTCACCGCCATGGGCAGCCTCAAGCCGGGGCTGGCGCGCCGCTGGGCCACGATCGCGCTGCTGTGGGCCATCAACTTCGCCGCCCGGCACGTGTTCACCAAGGGCCGGCTGGCGCGCGTGCGCACGATTCACTTCGCGCGCTGGGTGTTCCTCGACGGCAAGACCCGCGTCATCTTCCTGAGCAACTACGACGGCAGCCTCGAAAGCTACATGGACGACTTCATCAACAAGGTCGGCTTCGGGCTGAACCTGTCGTTCTGTCACGGCATCGGCTACCCGCGCACGACCTGGCTCATCGGCGGCGGCAGCAGCGACGAGCGCAAGTTCAAGGAATACCTGCGCCGTCACCAGATTCCGACGCAGGTCTGGTATCGCGGCTATCCCGGGCTGACGGCGGTCGATCTCGAGCGGCACGCGCTGGTGCGCCGCGGCATCGAGTCGGCGCAACTGGGCGGCCTGCAGGCGCGCGAATGGGTGGAGCTGCTGTGACGCCGCCCGCCATCGACTACCGGGACCTGCAGGGGCTGGTGCGCTTCGGCTACAAACATCTGCACGCGGCGCGCTACCTGCTGGCGCAGGTGCGCGACCGCGAGGCGGCGCGGGCGTGGCTGCGCGTGGCGCCGGTGACGAATGCGGAGTACGCGCTGCCGCCGCCCGAAGACGCGCTGCACGTGGCGCTGAGCGCGGCGGGGCTCGAGGCGCTGGGCGTGCCGGCGGCGATCCGCGCTGAGTTCTCACCCGAGTTCCTCGGCGGGATGACCGACGGCAACCGCACGCGTCGCCTGGGCGATGTCGGACCGAACGCGCCCGAACACTGGCAGTGGGGCGGCCCGCAGGGTGTGCCGCACGTGCTCGTGATGGTGTTCGCGACGCGCGAGGGGCTCGACGGCCGCAATGGATCGCTACACCGGGCCGGCCTTCGCCGAGGCCTTCGAGGTGCAGCGCGCGCTCGACACCTCCGACCTCGACGGCGTCGAGCCCTTCGGCTTCGCCGACGGCATCAGCCAGCCGTGGATCGACTGGGCGCAGGACGCGTCGCCGTCCGCCCGCGCCCTCGACTACAGCAATATCTCGGCACTTGGCGAGTACGTGCTCGGCTACGCCAACGAGTACGCGAAATTCACCGACCGTCCGCTGGTGCCGGCCGACGCCGCCAGCGCGGTGTTGCCCGATGCGCTCGACGCGCCCGGGAAGAAAGACGTCGCGCGAAACGGCACCTATCTCGTGTTCCGCCAGCTCGGACAGGACGTGCGTCGCTTCTGGCAGTTCGTCCATGGCGCGACCGGCGGCGACGCGGCCAGCGCCGAGCAGCTGGCCACGGCGATGGTCGGACGCACCAGGAGCGGCGAGCCGCTCGTGCCGGTCACCGCCGACACGGTCGAGGGCACCCCGCCCGAGGTGGCCGCGCAGAACGACTTCACCTTCAACGGCGATCCCCGTGGGGTCGCGTGTCCGTTCGGCTCACACGTGCGACGGTCGAATCCGCGCAACACCGACTATCCCGGACGCCCGACCGGCGTCCGCAAGCTGCTCGCAGCGCTCGGTGCCTCGTCCACCGGCTTCCGCGACGACCTCATCTCGGCCGTGCGCTTCCACCGCATCCTGCGCCGTGGCCGCGAATATGGCCCGGGGCTCAATCCATCCGACGCGCTGGGCCCGCCAGCGTCGCCGGAGCCGGAGCGCGGCCTCCACTTCATCGCCCTGAACGCCAACATCGGCCGGCAGTTCGAGTTCCTGCAGAACGCGTGGCTGGCCAACACCACTTTCGCCGACCTCGCTGGCGAGACCGATCCGCTCATCGGCACCCGCGAGGCCACGCCGGGTTGCCCGGCCACCGGCACCTTCTCGCGTCCGCGCCACGGCGGGCCGGCCGAACGGGTCACGGGAATGCCGCAGTTCGTCACGGTGCGGGGCGGCGAATATTTCTTCCTGCCGGGCCTGAGCGCGCTACGGTACCTCGCGGGAGGAGCGTCATGACCCATCGGCAGCCACGCGCGACGACGATCGCCCGGCACGGGCTGCTGGCGCTGGCGCTCGCACTGAGCGTGCTCACGGGACCGGCGGGCGTGCCGAGGCTCGCGTTTGCGGCGCAGAAGCAGGACCTCTGGTACCAGGCCTACGACCAGGGCGTGAAGGCAACGCGGGCCGGCGACTGGGCGCTGGCCATTTCGGCGCTCGAGGTGGCCCGACGCGGCGGCCCGGCACCGGGCCGGCGCGTGGCATTCCAGGGCGATCGGGTGGACGTCTTCAATCCCGACTACTACCTCGGGCTCGCCTACAACGCGACCAGGCGGTATGCCGAAGCGGAAGCCGCGTTTGCGCGCGTCGTCAGCGCCGGGCTGGTGCGTCAGGGCGATCGCGAATTCGAGGAGCTGCGCAAGCAGACCGCCCGCGCCACCTACGAGCGCACGCTGCAGGACGGCGACCGCGCGGTGGCTGCCGGCCGCTTCGCCGACGCCGAGAAGGCGCTGCAGTCGATCATCGGCACGCTCGCCGACGACGGCCGCGCCGGCAAGCTCGTGGAACGGGCGCGCGAGGCGCTGAACGCCGGCAACGTCGCGCCAGCAGGCGCCGCCGGTCTACACGACGCCGGAACCGACAGCCCACCGTGCAGCAGACGGTGCAGCAGACCCTGCCGCAGACGGTGCCGCCCGCGAACGCGCCGCATCGCCAACGTCGTGCAGCAGCCGCTCGGTCGCCCCGCCGACGGGCAACACGGCCACGCCGGCCGCGAAGGCGCCCGATCCGAAGAACGCTGCCAACATCGTCAAGGCGCCGAACCCTCCGGCCACCGTGCGCGTCGATCCGCGGCCGGCCGCGCCGGTGACATCGACGACGCCACGGCCGAGCGGCGAGGGCATGGCCGCGTATCTTCGCCGGCGACTACGACGCCGCCATCCGCGTGTTCAAGCCGGCGTTCGACATCGAGCCGCCGACGCACCGCGTGACGTTCTACCTGGCCTGCAGCTACGCCGCACGGGCCCTCTGGACCGGCGCGGCCGCGATCCCGGCATCGCTCGACGAGGCGCGGCAGATGTTCACCTACGCCTCCGGCGACTCGGCGCAGTTCGCCGCCGACCGCGCGTTCATCTCTCCTGCGGTGCTGCGGATGCTCGGCTCGACGGCACCACAGAGCGCGCGAAGGGCGGCTGCCGCGTCATGACGTCCACACGCGCGCTCGCCGTCGCCCTGGCGCTGGCCTCGTGCCTGCCGACACCGGCGCGTGCGCAAACCAGTCTGCAGATTCCGCTGCAGTTCGACTTCCTCAACCCCGGCGCGAAGAGCCTGGCGATGGGCGGCGCCTTCTCGGGCGTGGCCGACGATGCCACGGCGACGCTGGCGAATCCGGCCGGCCTCATCCAGATCGGCCAGCGCGAGATCTCGCTCGAAGGACGCTTCACCAGCAACGACGCGCGCTTCCTGCAAGGCGGACGCCTCTCGGGCACGGTGTTGAACGAGGGCATCGACACGGTGAGTGGCCCGCAGTTCGCCGACAGCCGCGGCACCCACGCCGGCCCGACGTTCCTCTCGGTGGTGCTGCCCTTTGCGCGCACCGATCCGGCCGACCCGCGCGTCGGCCAGACGCGCTGGGTGCTGGCGGCGCAGCGCCACGAGCTCGTGCGCGTGGATCAGCAGTTCCAGTCCACCGGGGTGTTCCAGCAGGCGCCCGGCGATCTGACGTCGGTGCGCGAGCGGCCGCAGCAGGCCGACCGCCAGCTCTCGATCACGAGCTACGGCCTGTCGATGGCATATGCCGTGCGGCCCGGCATCGCCATCGGCGGCGGCCTGGCGCTCTATCGGTTCTCGATCGACTCGATCTTCCGGCGCTTCGACACCATCGGCTTCCTCGGCGCGCCCAACACCGGCACCGAACTGGGCCGCTCGACGCAGACTGGCGACGACACCGGCGTCGCCCCGAGCCTCGGACTGCTCATCGGCACCGGCGGCCGCACCCGCGCCGGCGTGCTCTACCGTCACGGCCCGTCCTTCACGTTCCAGACTGTGGAAGCCCTCGGCAGTCCTGAACGAGACGTCACGTTCCGCGTGCCGCACACGCTGGCCGTGGGCATCTCGCACCGTCCGCGGCCGTCGATCCTCGTCGCGCTCGAAGTGACGCGCGTCAACTACGGGCGCCTCGAGCGCGAGTTCGTGACCGACCAGGCGCGCAACACCGGCCGCGCGCAGAGCGACGAGAGCTTCCGCATCGACGACGGCACCGAGGTGCATCTGGGCGCGCAGTACCTGAAGATCGACTGGCGCTGGGCGCCCAAGTTCCGGGCCGGCGTCTGGTACGACCCCGATCACTCGGTGCGCTATCGGCCGGCCACCTCGCCGGTGACCAAGGCCGACGGGCTCTTCGACGAGCGCCATGCCACGGCGCTTTCCACCGGTGAGGACCGTATGCATGGCAGCGCCGGGCTCGGCCTGTCGATTTCTCCCCGGATCGAGTGGAACGTCGGGGCGGATGTGGCCGCCGGCAACGTCATCGTCTCGACGTCGATCATCGTGCGCGCGGGCAGCCGGTAAGGAGGCAGTCAATGACACCGCTTCTCCATCGCGTGTCGTCGCTCGGAATCGCCATCGTCATCGCGGCCACGGCCACCGCCTGCGGAGGCGGAGGCGGCAACGGCCCGACGCCGCCGCCTCAGGCCGCCGCGACGCTGGCGTCGCTCTCGGTCAGTCCGGCCACGGTCGTCGGCGGCTCGCCGTCCACGGTCACGGCCACGCTCTCGACCGGCGCGCCGGCTGGCGGCGCGTCGGTGACGCTCGCGAGCAACAACGCCACGGTCACGGTACCGGGCACGATTGCGATCGCGGCGGGCGGCACCTCGGGCACGGCACAGGCGACGACCACGGCCGTGAACGCCAGCGCCACGGCCACGCTCACCGGCTCGTTCGGCGGCGCCTCGCAGACGACCAACCTGGTCGTCGATCCGCCGCCGGTGGTGGCGCGCTTCACCGTCAACTCGCCCACCAGAGGGGCCGACGCCTGTCAGCTCAGCAACAACGCGCCTCCCGACTGCGTGCTCGATGGCTCGGCGTCGACCGGCGCCGGCAACATCGTGCTCTGGATCTGGCGTTTCACGGTCGGTCCCGACAGCGAGGACTCGCAGACCACGGTGGCGACGACACGGCCGTCGGCGAGTTGCACCCTCTTCAGCCGCGAGCCGGCCACCACCGCCGGCGGCCAGACGTTCATCCAGATGCGGGTGCAGCTCATCGTGCGTGACGCCGCCGGCCGCGACAGCGCCCCGCTCGTGAACAACAACGTCCGCGTCTTCCCGCAACAGACCTGCGGCCGGGGCTTCTAGTGCGATCATCCCCCTCCCGATGATCTTCATCAGCTACTCGCGCACCGAGCACGAGACGCGGCTTGCCACTCTTCTCGAACGCGGCTTCACGGCCGCGAAGCTCGAGGTGTGGCGCGACACGACGCAGATCCGCGTTGGCGAGCAGTTCGCGAAGGAGATCGAAGAGGGCATTCAGAAGGCGACCTGGGTCGTCTTCCTGGTCTCGAACTCGTGGCTCGACAGCGCCTGGTGCCAGAACGAGCTGACGCTCGCCATCAAGCATCACGGCTCGGCCGCGCGCTGCCTGCCGGTGCTGCGGGCGCCGTCCGACCGGGTGGGCAAGCGCCTGCCGGTGCCGTTCAAGGACCTCAACCTGCTGACGTGGCTCGAAGACGAGCGCGACCCCGGAGCCAAGCTCGCCGAGCTGCACGCGCGCATCGCCGGCATCAACCGTCGCGCCGACGAGCTGTCGGCGACGGGCCGCGCGCTCGTCGACGAGGCCGGCCTGGGCGAGCTGGTGGACCAGCTGCGCGGGGCCACCGCCGCGCCGCCCACGCAGGATCCGCCGTCGTTCTACTGCGACCGCGCGCCGCAGTGGACCACGGTATCGGACCTGCTCGGCAGCGGCCGCCACGACCTGGCGGTGGTGCGCGGACCGACCGGCGAATACCACGAGCATTTCCTCGACCGCGTCACCCGCGCCCTGCCGCAGAAGCCCGAACGCACGATCGTGCCGGTGCGCTGGCAGCGCCGGCCGGTGGGCAAAGACGACTTCCTCGGCTCGCTCGCCACCAGCCTCGGCGTGCCCGATCCGGCCCGGCTCGGCGACCACCTGCGCCAGCGGCTGTCGCAGCGCCACCTGGTACTCGTGCACGGCTGCATCCGCGGCGACTTCGACGACGACGACCTGGTGGACTACTACGCCTCATGGCTGCCCGACCTGGTCGCCGACGTGCGCGGCCCCTTCCATCTGAAGTGCGTGCAGGCGCTCGAATGGCAGCACGAAGCGCTCTTCACGCGGCTGCTCGGCTGGGGCGCGAAAGGCGACGACGACAAGACCGCCGCCGAACATCTGGTGGAGCGCGTCGAGTCGAGCCAGCGGCAGCTCACGGTGGTGCGGCTGCGCGAGCTCGCGCCCATCACCGACCAGGAACTGAAGGAGTTCTGCGACACGTGGGTCGAACCCCATCACCGCCAGCCGCTGCTCGGCGCGGTGGCGCAGGCCGGCAAGACCTCGGAGGAGATGCTCCGGGCCATCGACAGGTATCTGTTGCGAGCGAGGACACATGAGCGAGATGCGGTCGTGGAAACGGTTTCGCGGTGACGGCCGCGGCCCCGACGGCGGGGCGGCGGTCACGCGCGGCGAAGCAGGCCGCTACCTGGCCGACGACGACCTGGTGACGGCGGTCAACACGGCGCTGGTGGTCGGCCGGCCGCTGCTGGTCACCGGCGAGCCGGGATGCGGCAAGACCATGCTGGCGTGGGCGCTGGCCGCCGAGCTCGGCCTCGGCGAGGTGCTGTCGTTCCACACGCGCAGCGACCACCAGGCGCGCGACGTGCTCTACACGATCGACCACCTGCAGCGCTTCTACCACGCGCAGGTGGGCGACAAGAGCGCCGCCGATCCCGAGCGCTACGTCCGCTGGCAGGCGCTGGGCGAAGCAATCCGCGGCGATCGCGAGCGGGTCGTGCTCATCGACGAGGTGGACAAGGCGCCACGCGACTTCCCCAACGACCTGCTGGACGAGATCGATCGCATGGAGTTCAGCGTGCCCGAGTTCGGCTGGGCTTTCCAGTCGAAGCAGCGGCCGATTGTCATCATCACCAGCAACAGCGAGCGCCAGCTCCCCGATCCGTTCCTGCGGCGCTGCGTGTATCACTACATCCCGTTTCCGGCGCGCGAGCGCCTGCACGCGATCGTGCAGCAGCGGGCCGGCGACGGCGTGGTGCCGGCGAAGCTGCTCGACGCCGCGCTCGACCGCTTCTACGCGCTGCGCGACGTGCCGGGCATCGAGAAGAAGCCGGCCACCGCGGAGCTGCTGATGTGGATCCGCGTGCTGACCGAAGCCGGCGTGGACGCGTCGCAACTGGCGGGCGCCGGCCTCGCCGGGCTGCCCTTCAAGGGCGCGCTCATCAAGACCGAACACGATCGCCGTCTGCTCGAACGCCAGTAGCCGCCCGTGTCGCCGTTGCCGTTCTCGCGTCTGCTCGATGCGCTCCGCGCCAGGGGGTTGCCCCTTGGCGTGCGCGAGTACGTGGCATTCGCCGAGCTGTGGCAGCGGCTCGAGGGCGCCACCGTGGCCGAACTGCGTGGCGCTTCGGCGGCGCTGCTCAGCACCTCCGACGACGAGGTGCAGCTGGTCGTTGCGACCTTCGACGAGCTCTACGGCGAGCGGGTCGAACCGCCGCCGCCCCCGCCGCCACCACCGCCGCCCGACCTCTGGACGCGCCTGCGGCGGGCGTTGTCGTCGGCCACGACGCGCTGGGCGCTGGGCGCCGTGCTGGTCGCCATCGCCGGACTCGGCGTGTGGCTGGCGACGTTCGTCGACCCGTCGCTGCCGCCATTGCCGGCCGCCACCCTCGACCTGCCCGAGCCCTACGCGCCGCCGTCGGATGCGCGGCGTGCGCTTGATGCCGATCCGTCGATTCCGGCCGCTCCGGCGCTGCCGCCGCCACCGCAACCCATCAACTGGTGGATTGCCGTGCCGGCGCTGGCCGTGTCGGCGCTGGCGACGCTGCTGGTCTTCCAGCGTCCACGCGCCGCGGCGGCCGAACGGAAGCGCCGCGAGAAGGCGTGGCGGCAGGCGCGCGGCCGCCTCCCCGGCCCGACGACCTTCTCGCTGCAGCCGTCGGCGCCGCCCACGTGGTTCGACCGCCGCGATCTCGAAGACGCGGCGACGCTGCTCGGCCGCGCCTTCACGACGGGTCTCTCGAGCACGCGTCTGGACGTCGCGCGCACCGTGCGCCTGACCATCGAGCGCGGCGGCCTGCCGCGCTTCGTCTTCGAGGCCTCGTCGGCCACCGGCGCGCTGCTGCTGCTCGAAGACGTGGCGCCCGAGATGGACGCGTGGCGCGCCAAGACGGCGGCGTTCGTGGCCGCGCTGGCCCGCCAGGGGATCCGCCTCGATCGCTGGGTCTTCGAAGGAACGCCGGCGCTGGTGGGCCGCGACCTGACCGGCGAGCGCCTGTCGCTCGACGCGCTGGCAAGGCGGTCTGTCTCGAACGGCGTGCTCATCATCAGCAGCGGCAGCGGCCTGGCCCACGAATCGCAGGAGGCGAAGCTCGGGCTGGCACGACGCCCTCTCGACGTGGACGCGCCGCAGCTGGCTCAATCCGGTGGTGTCACCGGCGGCGTGGCGCGCCGAACTGGCCTCGATGCCGGTGAACGTGTGGCCCTTCACCGGCGACGGCGTGCTCGAAGCCGCGGCCGATCTCACCATCGATCCGGACGGACGGCGAGGCCGGCGTCCGCTGCCCGCCACGGCCTCCACGGTGCTGGCCGACGACGTCGAGCGCCTGAAGCGCCTGGTCGCGGTGGCCGGACAGCCCAGCCTCGAACTGGTGGAGGTGCTGCGGCGGCGCTTCATCGCCGACGCTCCGGAAGACACGGTGCTGTGGGTGCTGCGCGAGGCCGCGCATGGCTCGACGCGCGAGGTGCGCCTGCCCGAAGCCGAGGCGCGACGGCTGGTCGCGGCCGAACGGCGCGAGAATCCCGAGCGCGAGCGCGCGGTGCGCGCGCTGGTGCTCGATCTGCTGGCCTCGCAGCCACAACCTGCCGGCTCGGTCGCGGCGCTGCGCTGGGAACTGGCAGTGGCGACGCAGCGTCTGGCCCTGGCTCAGCTTGGCGGCGACGACACCACCTCGGCGCGTGCCGAACTGCAACGGCTGTCGCAGAGCCCGATCTGGGACGAAGTGGATGCGTCCTCGCAGGTACTCGGCGAAGCCGGCGGCGCCGTCTCGCTCGGCCCGACGACCAGCGACGGCCGCCTGAGCGCGCCGGCGGGCCTGCCGGCGGGCGCGACCGCGCCAGCCTCCTCGCTTGCGTGGCTCAGTCCGCGTCCGCTCGAGTTCGCGATCGCGGCGGTGGTCGCCGCGCTCGTCACCGGCGGTCTGCAGGTGAGCGGTGCGCTGGCCGGGGCGGCGATTCCTCATGTGACCGATGCCTATCGTCTCGACTTCGCGCCCGAGACCCTCGACCCCGAGATGGCCGGTGTGATCTCGGTGTCGCGCACCGCGTCGGTCGCAAATGCGCCGGCCACGGTGCAGTTGTATCGCGACGGCGAGGCGTTCGGCGATCCGCTCGTCGTGCCGGTCGAAGGGGTGGTCGAACGGCCCATCGCCGCGGCCGACGCGCTGCATCACTTCCAGGCGCGCGCGGTGCTGCCGGGCGGCAATCTGGCGCTCAGCAACTCCACGTGGCTGGGGCAATCACTGGGGTCGTCGATCGTGTCGGTGAACGCGCTGCCGTGGGCGATCGGGCGCATCCTCGACGCCGAGGGGCGCCAGCAGGTGGCCACCGGCGATTTCACGACCCCGTTTGTCGTCGGCCTCCGGCCCGGCCGCTACGTGGTCGAGCTGTCGCACCCGGACTTCGGCACCGTCACCCAGCCGGTGAACGTGCAGGCCGGCAGCGACGCGCAGGTGCGCGTGACCATGCCCGGCTACGACGCCACCGCCACGGCGCAGCGGCTGGCCCCTGCGGCGAGCAAACAGTAGCGCGCTGCTGCGGCTACACTAGGCGCGTGAGCGTTGCGTCCGAATCCCTCACGCCGGAACAGCAGGCGTGGCTCCGCCGCTCCGAGGCCTTGTGGCAGCGGGCCCACCGGCTTGCGGCCGAGCATCCGGAACATGACGTGTCGGATCTGTATCACGCGCTGCGTCACCTGGAACTTGCGCCGTCGGAGCGCCTGCGACTCGGATTGAGCCGTGCCAGACTTCGCACTCACCGCGCCTGAACGGCGTCTGTTGGCCGCGCTCAAGACCCGCGGTATCCGGTTCATGATCATCGGCCTCGGCGCCGCGCTCATCGAAGGCGCGCCAGTCGCGACACTGGACGTGGATCTATGGCTGGAACGAGTCGATGACCCGCGGCTGCCTGATGCCGCGCGTGAGGCCGGAGGGTTCTGGGTGTCGGGCTTTGGCGTTCAGCCACCCGCGTTCGGCGGCGATGGGTTCGAGCGTTTCGATGTCGTGCTGACGGCACACGGTCTGGACACGTTCGATCTCGAGTACGCCGGTAGCCTCGAGCGCACCGTGGACGATGTTCCAGTACGGGTTCTGCCGTTGCACCGGATCGTCGCCAGCAAGCGCGCCACGAACCGCCCGAAGGATCGAGCGGCCCTGCCGATCCTGGAGGCGACGCCTGCTCGCCAGGAACCACAGGGAGGACTGACCTCAGCGCTGGCCAGCCTGCTCAGTGAGGGCCAGCGCTGGCGCCGGACGTCGCTGTGCCAGTTGCAGCGTGCTGCCGAGGACGGCGATCACAAACGCGGCCACGCCCCACGTGGCGCCGCCCATCGGCGCGCCGACGAGCGCGTCCATCGACCATGTGCCGGGTCCAGTGAACGCGAGGGCGAGCCCGGCCACGCCGAGCACCAGGTTGTATTCGTAGCCGCCCTGCTGGGCGAAGAATCCCTGTCGGACGTGGGCCGTGAACGCGGCGACGATCATCACGCTGAACACCACCGCCGCGGCCGCCGGCGTGAAGAGCCCGAGCGCCAGCAGCACGCCGCCGCCGATCTCGACCACCCCCGCCATCAGCGCATGTCGGCGCCCGGGATGGAAGCCCAGGGCCTCCAGCCCCTTGCCGGTGGCGTCGGGGCCGTGCCCGCCGAACCAGCCAAACAGCTTCTGCGCGCCGTGGGCGGCGAGCGTCAATCCAACCGTGAGACGAAGAAGAAGAATCCCGATAGCCATCTGTCACCTGTCCTTGTCGTGTAGCGATGTACCTGTACATATGTGAACTGTCAGGGCTGAAAACGTCAGCCGCGGGGGCGCCCGATCTTCTCCAGCAGCAGCGCCAGCTGCCGTGATTCCTCGCCGCTGAGGGTGGTCAGCAGCTCCCGTTCGGTCTCGTTCTGCAGGCTGGTGCCGGCGACACAGGCCTTGCGGCCGGCGGCGGTGAGCGCCGCCAGCTTGGTGCGGCGGTCGCCGGGGTCGGCCTGGCGGGCCACCAGCCCGTCGGCCTCCAGGCGATCGACCAGCTGCGTGATGTTCGACTTCACGCACGACAGGCGCTCAGCCAGCTGACCGAGCGGCAGCGCGTCGCCGGCGTCGGCCAGCGCCTTCAAGGCCAGCAGCTTGGGCAGCGACAGATCGATCTGGGCGAGCTTGGCCTCCACCTCCGCCTGCGCGGCGTAGGCGGTGTGCAGCAGGCCCATCAGGTCGACGGGCTTGTCGGCGACCCGGTCAGACTTCATATATGAACTATACAGGACTGGACGGTCACGCGCAAGCCCTCGCGACGCAGCGCGAGCGCGACCGCCTGCAGTCGCGCCACCGGCGAGCCCAGTTCGACGGAACAAGCCGTAGAGCGTCTACGTCTCAGGGCTGTAGACGTTCTACACCTATGGCCAAACCCCCCGACGACGCCCGCCTGGAACTGCTCCAGGGCACCCTCGACATGCTGATCCTGCGCACGCTCCAGTGGGGCTCGCAGCACGGCCACGGCATCGGCCAGACCATCCGCACGCAGTCGGACGAGCTGCTCAAGGTGGAAACCGGCTCGCTCTACCCGGCCCTGCACCGCCTCGAGAAGCGCGGCTGGCTGACATCGAAGTGGGGCATCAGCGAAGCCAATCAACGCGCCAAGTACTACGAGCTGACCGCCGCCGGCAAAGCGCAACTGGTGCGCGAGCAGGATCGCTGGAGCCAGCTCGTGACCGCCATCGGGCGTGTCATGCAGCCCGCACCCGGGAAGGAGTAGCCATGCGCCCCGACGAGCGTGAGATCGACGACGAGATCCGCGGCCACATCGCCCTTGCCATCAAGGAGCGGACCGACGGCGGGGAAGATCCGGAGACGGCCCGCCGTGCCGCCTATGCCGAGTTCGGCTACCTGCCGGCCGTGCGCGAGTCGGTGCGCCAGGTCTGGTATGGCCGCTGGCTCGATGCCACCGCTGACTTCGCGCGCGACATGCGCGTGGGCCTGCGCACGCTCTTGCGCTCCAAAGGCCTCGCGATCGCCGTGATCCTCACACTCGCGCTCGGCATCGGCGCCAACACCGCCATCTTCACCGTGGTGCGCGGGGTGCTGCTGACACCGCTCGTCAATCGCGACGAAGATCGCCTGATCTACATCCGGCAGAGCGCGCCGGGCCTCGGTGCCGAGAACATGACGTTTTCGGTGCCCGAGATCGAAGACCTCAAGGCGCGCGTCACGTCGGTTGCGGCCTTCGGCGACTTCTCCACCGTGGACTTCACGATGATCGGCATCGGCGAGCCGCGCGTCGTGCACGCCGGCGTCGTCAGCGGCACGTTCTTCGACGTGATGGGCCTGCGTCCGGTGCTTGGCCGCCTGCTCACGCCCTCGGACGACGGCCCCGGTGCGGCCGGCGCGGTGGTGCTCACGCATCGCTTCTGGTCCACCGCGCTCGCCAGCGATCCGGCCGTGCTCGGCACGACGCTGCGCCTCGACAGCCGCACGGCCACGGTGGTGGGCGTGCTCGAGCCATCGGTGCCTTACCCGGTGGATACCGAGATCATCGCCAACATCGTCACCAGCCCGCATCACCTCGACGCGCTGATGGTCACAGGCCGCACGCACCGCATGACGGAACTCTTCGGACGGCTCCAGCCGGGGGTGACGGTCGAGGCCGCGCGCGCCGAACTGCTGACCGCACACGCCGCCATCGCCGCCGCGCACCCCGAAGACTATGCCGGCCGGCCCGACGTGCATGTGACCGTGCGGACGCTGCGCGATCAGATCGCGACGCCGGCGCGCACCATCCTGCTGCTGCTCCTCGCCACGGCCGGTGTGGTCTTCATCGTCGCGTGCTCCAACGTCGCGAATCTGATCCTGGCGCGATCGGTGCGACGCGAAGGCGAGCTGGCCGTGCGCGCGGCCCTGGGCGCCAGCCGCGGAGCGCTGCGGCGCACGCTGCTCGCCGAAAGCCTGGTGCTCTGTGGTGCCGGGGCGTTACTCGGCGTGGCTCTCGCCGGGCCGCTGGTGACCGCCGTGTCGCGCTTTGCCGCCCCGTTCTCGGTGCGGGCGCTGGATGTGACGCTCGATGCCAGCCTGCCGTGGATCGGCGCCGCGCTGGCGCTCGCCGCCGCGGTGCTGCTGGCGTGGATTCCGCGGCTGCCGGCCTCTGAAACCACCGCCGGCGCGAGTCTCGCCATCGGCGGCCTGCGGGTGACACCGGCCACCAGCCGGCGGCTGAAGCTCTTCGCCACCGCGCAGGTGGCGTGTTCGTTCGTGCTGCTGGTCGGCGCGGGGATGCTGCTGGCGGCGCTGGTGTCGCTGCAGACGACGAGCCCGGCCGCCCATCTCGCGCGCACGCTGGCGCTCGATGTGCCGCTGCCCATCCAGTCGTTCGGGCCCAAGACCATCACGTTCGTGGATGAAGCCTTGCGCCGTGTGGCAGCACTGCCCGGGGTGGAGCGCGTAGCCGCCGGCAACGTCGTGCCGTGGCGCGACCTCGGCAAGTTCGGCCCGTTCACGTTCGCCGCCGAAGGTTACACGCCGGCCGATGGCAACGACGCGCCGATGGCGCAACTGCGCAACGTCACGCCGGGCTACTTCGCCACCCTCGGCGTGCCGATTGTGGCTGGCCGCGACTTCACCGACGACGATCGCAGCCGCGGGGAGCTGGTGGTGATCGTCAGCCAGACCATCGCGACGCGGCTCTTCCCGAACGGCGACGCGGTGAACCGTCAGGTCTGGTGGACCGATGCGGTCTTCGGAAGCGCGAAGCGCCGCATCGTCGGCGTGGCGGCCGACCTGAACGACGAGAGCGTGCTGCCGCTGCCGGCGTGGACCATCTATCACCCGCTGCGCCAGATCCCGTTCGGCGGCCGGTTGTTCGTGCAGACGGCCGGCGGCGATCCGTACGCGCTGGTGCCGGCGATTTCGCGCGTCATCCGCGAGATCTCGGCCGAGCAGCCGGTGGAGCGCGCGGCGACGCTCGAAGACGTGCGCGCCGCGCTGCTGACCCCGGACCGCGTGAACGCGTTCGTGGTCGCGGGCTTTGCCGGTGTGGCCCTGGCCATCGCGATTGTCGGCGTGGCCGGCGTGCTGGCGTTCCTGGTGAGCGCGCGCACGCGCGAGTTCGGCGTGCGGCTGGCGGTGGGCTCGACGCCGCGTGATCTGCTGACCGCGGTGCTGCGCGAAGGCGCCGGCATCGTGGCGGTGGGGATCGTCGCCGGCGTGGGCCTCGGCTATGGGCTTGCGGCCATCGGCGCCAGCTACGTGGACGGCCTGAAGCTGCCCGGGCTGCTGCCGGTGCTGGGTGCGGCGGCGGTACTTGCGGTGGCGGCGGTCGCGGCGGCGCTGCTGCCGGCCCTGCGCGCCTCGCGTGTAGACGTGCTGCAGGCGCTGCGCACGGAATGAGCCCGGCATGAACCTGTCGAGAACCGCCGGCGCCTTCTACGTGCTGACGATCGTGGCCGGCTCGTGGGCGCTGGCGGGCGGGGGTGCGTGGCGAACCGCGGCCAATGGCGTCGCCGCCGCCAGCTACGTGATGGTCACGATCCTCTTCTTCCTTCTCTTCCGGCCGGTCTCACGCGCGCGTGTCGCTGCTGGCGGCCGTGGTGGGCCTGGCGGCTGCGTCGCCTCGGCGCTGGCGATGTCGGGCACGTGGCGGCTGCCGTTCAACGCGCTCGGGCTCTTCGGCGTCTACTGCCTGCTCATCGCCTGGCTCATCGCGCGCTCCACGCTGCCCCGCGCACTGAGTGTGCTGATGGCGCTCGGCGGACTCGGGTGGCTCACGCTTCTTCGCACCGTCAGTCGCGCGCGAGCTGGCGCCCTACAACTACGCCCCGGGCGTCGTCGGCGAGACGCTGCTCACGTTGTGGCTGCTGGCGACCGGCCCCACGGTGCATCGTGGGGTCAGACCCCATTCTGGGTGGAGCCAGACTTCGCGCGGGGCCTAGACGTCCACCACCGCCGGACGCGAGTCGTGGTCTTCGAACCAGCAGACGCGTTCGGCGACCAGATCGATCTTCAAGCGGTAGGCGTCGGTGGCGTTCGGCAGCGCGGCGTTTGCTGTCAGCGTGACCGTCTCACCCGGTGCCAGGTTCGCCGGCAGCGGGATCCTGAGGAACTCGCGATCGAGCAGGTGATTCTCGGGTGAGAGCAGGTGCAGCCCCACCGAGACCACGCCGACACCGTCGGCCGAGCGGCTGAGCCACAGCGTGTCGCCGCCGTTCTCCACCGTGATCGTGCCGGTCAGCGCCGTGCCGACACGAGCGAGCGAGGGGCGCAGGTGCGCGCGCAGCACCCCAGGCGCGCGGGAGTCGCGCGGACGCTCCCCGCTCGTGAGCACCAGCATCGGCCGCGCCAGCATCGATCGCACGACCGCGGTCTCGAAGCGCACCGTGCTGCTGCCGTCGTGCACGATCCACGCGTCTGCCGGCGTGCGCATCGCCTCGGGCAGCGCCTCAATCGGCATGACCAGCGTGGCGGGCGTGCGCGGCACGATCATCCCGCGGGTGAAGCCGGCGGCGCGCGCCGCCTCCCACACCGCGTGGGGATGCACCTCCCCTTCACGCACGCCGTGCTCGAGCGTTTCGGCCAGCGACTTCGACGACTCCGAGTGCCCTTCCCCCGGCTCGGCGATGAGCAGCTGCCCGCCAGGCACGAGCACCCGTTGCACGTCCGCCAGCACCGACGAGAGCTGGCCCACGTGATGCAGCGCGTCGAGCACGACCACCGCGTCCACCGATTGCGATCGCAGCGGCAACGCCGTCATGTCGCCGGCCACGACGCTGCCGGCGAGCCCCTCCTCGCCCAGACGCGCGTGGGCCAGACGCAGCAGCGGCAGGGCGACATCGACCACCAGCGGTCGAAAGCCGAAGCGGGCCAAGAACTCCGCGACCCAGCCGGACCCGCCGCCGAGATCCACGACGGTTGCGCCTCGCGGCACATCGAGCTGCGCCAGCAGCGTGAGCAGCGCGTCGAGTTGCCGCAGGTTCTCGCGGCGGTCTTCGTGGCCGAACGGCTTCTGCCGCTGGTAGCCGAGGTCCACTTCCTGCGCGTAGCGCGCGGCTTCGAAGGCGACGCCGCCGCGGCTGGCTTCGTGACCCGGGCCGGCCAGCCACGATGCGGCATCGGCGTACGGGGCCGGGCCGCCGCTGGCGGCGAGCGCCGTTTCGAGCAGGTCGCGATGGGCGGTCGTGAGCCGCAGCAGCCACGGAGCGGTGGCGGCGCCATCGGCGATGACGTCGGGCGTGGGCGAGAGGTCTGACCCGTCGAGCGTCGCCCTCGACTCGTGGCCGAGGGCCAGCAGGCCGGCAGAGGCGGCGATACGCACCGCGCGGAACGGATCGCGCAGCAGCGGCACGAGCAAAGGCGCGAGTGCGGGATCGCGGCATTCGCCGAGCGCCAGGGCCGCCGCCGTCCGCACGATGAACAGCCGATCGGCGACGGCATTGGCGAGCGAGGCGCTCACCAGCCGGCCGCGCCGGCCGACGCTGTTGACGTGACGCCGCAGGCCCGGCACCAGCGACAGCGTGCCGCCGAGCGAGAGGGGCGCGTGCGCGGTGCGGTCGTGCCGCACCAGCCGGCCGAGCGCCGAGAGCGCCAGCACCCGCGCCCGCCAGTCGCCGCGATCGACCAGCCGGATGAGATCCTCGCGCGCACGAGGTCCACGCGTGCGCAGCGCGTCGATCTCGCGGGCGAGCGCTGACGCGTCGTCGTCAGCGGCCGCCATCGACGGGCTCAACTGATCGAGAAGCGGCGGCGAACGGCCTTGACGCCACCTTCTTCATCCTTGACTAGCGCATGCGTCGCGCCCGCCGGCAACTTGCCGCCGGATACCGGGACGGCCTGTCCGGTCTTGATGAGGGTCTCGAGGTACGCGGCCTCCTCTTGCTTCGAGGGCGGCGTGACCTTTGGCGGCCGCTTCGACGCGGACGCGCGCTTGCGCGGCTGCGTCTTCTTCACCGCCTTGCGCTTGGGGGCGGGCTTGGGCATGGCACCTTCCATCTCGATAGTAGTGGGCCGTGCCGACCGCCTGCAAAGTGGCTTTCGGGCGGGGCATCCCGGCGCCGCGCTCCGAAATCCCACTTCACAAGGGGCCGGCACGGTCCACTCACGCGCCCAGACCCGCCGTTGATCCGTCTTTCGAGCGACGGTCAGCAGCACTCGAACGCGATGCGCCGCAGCTCGGCGCTGCCGTCGGCCGCGGGCGCCAGGTAATGGGTGGCGTGTTTGCGCGCCTTCGAGAGCATCGCCGCAAGGCCGCGGCGGCGGGCGGGCGTACCGCCGCCCATCGAGACCCGGCCGCGCACGATGAGCGCTTCGCAGAAGGCGTGCAGCTCGGTCGCCCGCTGCCCGCCGGTGACTTCACGTGCCGCCATCCCGGCCATCATCGTGTTCGGCGGACCGCCAGCGTCGTCGAGCGGCGGGGCGCAAACGTAGAGGGTCTTCATCGAAAGGCCCAGCGTACTGGCGTCGATGCCGATGCGCGGGGCGGCGTCGCCGCCGGCCACACGCGTCAGCCGGCGTCCGGCACTGCTGGCGGAAAAGCGGACCGCGGCGGCGGCCGCGCGGCCCGACGTGACACCGAGCGCGCCGGGCGCGGCGAGCGAGCCCACCGGGATCAGATTGCGCCGCACGAAGGCGGAGGTCAGCGCCTCGGCGTACTTGCCGCCGAAGAGCGCGCTGTCGGCCAGCACGAGCTGCTCGGCCACCGAGCGGAAGAACTTCGAGCTGACGGCGGCGTCGGCGACGGCGCGCGCCAGCAGACGTCCCATATCGGCGGTGGCCTGTTCGATGTCGTCGCCGCCGGGCTCGGCGGCCTGCGTGAGCACCATGCCGCCCAGCGCCTCGAGGAACGCGCCGGTGAAGACGCGCGACAGGTTGTGCGGCGCCCGCGTCAGCTGCGAGGCCGGCCCCGACGACGGCAGCGTCAGCGGGTCGACGTAGAGAAAGGCGTTGGCGGCGTTGCGGAGGCTGTCGCGATCGACCGCTGCCGGCGACCGTTGGCGGATGGCGAAGCCGAGCTGCTCGGCCACCCGCGACACCGACGAGTTGCGGCGCAGGTTGCCGTCGGTTTCCTCGATCACGGCCTGGCGCACCGTAGGCAACTGCAGCGCCGTCAGGATGGCGCTCATGTCGCCGAACGACTCGTGGAACGCCGCCGCCTCGATCGACGCGATCTCGAACAGCACCGGCTTGAGCGTGTCGAGCACGGCGTGCCCGAGCTCGTGCGCCACCACGTCCGGACTTTCGCCCGAGAACACCGTGACGTTCCGGCCGGTGGCGACGTCGCGCACGGTGTCGTGGAAGAACGAGAGGCCCTGCTTGATGTCTTCCGCCGGGAAGTCATTGCGGGCGTAGTAGGCATTCAGATCGACGCCGTCGTCGAGCCGCACCGGCAGCGTGGCACCGACATCGCGATGCCAGGCGCGGGCACCCGAGGCGGCCCAGAACGCGGCCGAGCGCCGCAGCGCCTCGGCGGCTGTCCAGTAGCGGAAGCCGGCGCTGCCCACCGAGTGGATGCGTGCGGCTGGAGCCGTGGCCGGCGCCACGATCTTCGTGGGCAGCGGTGTGCCGGGCAGCGCCGGCGCGGGGCGCTGCAGAATCGGGAGCCCGCCCATAGGGTCGGTCTGCCACGCCTGGATGGTCGCGCGCGCCGCTCTGGCCGGGCTCTTCGCGGCCGTCTTGCGGGTCTTGCGGGCCTTGCGCACTCCGGCGCGAGCGGCGGGGCGACGCGCACCGGCAGCCTTTGGCGACGTCGAGGTCTTGCGTTTGCTCATGGCTGGTCTCCTGCCATTCACGTAGACGGCCGCGCCGTCAGGGTTTCGCCCGGCAATTGCTTCCGCGGGCCGTCCGCCGTATCGTGACGGCGTGATGCCGACATCCTCCGCCCGTCCCGCCCGCCGTTCAACCTCTATCGCGCTGGTCGCGCTCGCCGCCGCCGTTGCGGCTGGCGGCGCGCTCACCACGGCGCAGGCACCGGCTGCCGCCCAGGTCTACCGCACCTCACTGCACGACTTTCGGCTCGAAACGGTGGCGATGCTCCAGCATCCGCACTCGATGGCGTTCACGCCCGAGGGCGACATGCTCATCACCGAGCGTCCGGGACGGCTGCGGATCGTGCGGCAAGGCAAGCTGCTGGCGGCCCCGGTCGCGGGCCTGCCCGACATCCTCTTCCTCGGCAACGGCGCCACCTCGCAGGATGGCCGCGAGCAGGCGGGCCTGCGCGACGTGGTGCTGCATCCGCAGTTTGCCTCGAACCGCCTGATGTATCTGAGCTACGTGAAGCCGGGCCCTAACGGCTACGGCAACCTGGTCGTGTCCCGCGGACGCTACGAGAACGATCGCCTCTCTAACGTGCAGGAGGTCTTTGTCGCCAACGCGCCGGGCAACGGCAGCAACCGCAGCTCCATGTGGGGCGGACGCATCGCCTTCGACAGAAGCGGCTACCTCTTCGTCACGCTCGGCGATCGACAGTGGCCGGCGGTGGCGGATCTGAATCGCCATCCCGCGCAGGATCTGCTGACGCACAACGGCAAGACCGTGCGCCTGCACGACGACGGCAAGGTGCCCAAAGACAACCCGTTCGTGGGCAAGCCGCACGCGCTGCCCGAGATCTGGACGCTGGGCCACCGCAACGCGCAGGGCATGGCCTTCCATCCCACCACCGGCGATCTCTTCCAGAACGAACACGGGCCGCAGGGCGGCGACGAGCTGAACGTGATCGTGCCCGGCATGAACTACGGCTGGCCGGTGATTGGCTACGGCGTGAACTACACGACCGGCCTGGCCATCCACGAAGGCACGCACAAGGAAGGCTTCACGCCGCCGGCCCACGTGTGGGTGCCGTCGATCGGCGTCTCGGGGATGATCTTCTACGGCGGCGACAAGTTCGCCGGCTGGAAGGGCGACATGCTCGTGGGCGGCATGAGCGGCCAGCGCCTGGTGCGCATGAAGCTCGACGGACGCCGCGTCGTTGCCGACGAGATTCTGATCCAGGGCATGGGCCGCATGCGCGACGTGCAGCAAGGGCCCGATGGCTCGATCTACGTGGCCATCGATGCGGATGTGCGCGGCGTCGACGGCGCCGCGACGCCGGTCTTCAAGCTGGTGCCGGTGGAGCGCGCGGCGACGGCGACGAAGCGCTAGACCCGCGGCTGCTCGGACTACTCGCTGAAGACCTCCGCCAGGCGCAACGACAGCCCGGGGAACAGCGGCGACTCCAGCGCCTCGTCGCGTTCGAGCGACAGCTCGGCCACGCGCTCGAAGCGCCCGTCAGCAGACCGGTACACCTGATCACCGCGAGCTCGGGGTCGACCACCCAGTATTCACTCACGCCGAAGCGCTGGTAGAGCCGCCGTTTCACCGTCTCATCGCGCCGGCGTGTCGACGGGGAGCCAATCTCGACCACCAGGTCCGGGGCGCCGAGCACGTGCGCCGCCGTCAGGACGTCCGCCTGCCGGGCCTTCGAGACGAACAGCAAATCGGGCTCGACGACGTCGAACTCC
Organism: uncultured Acidobacteriota bacterium; assembly: GCA_963779175.1. Lineage (GTDB taxonomy): Bacteria > Acidobacteriota > Vicinamibacteria > Vicinamibacterales > UBA2999 > CADEFD01. The sequence goes on along the minus strand of CAVZXA010000006.1, from coordinate 213,760 downwards.
GAAAACACGACGTCCAGAGGCGCCGCGAACACCCGGCCCACGGGCCGCTGGCGCAGGTAGGTCCAGATGAGGCCGTGCAGATTACCGGCAACTGCCTGGTGCTTCGTGTTCGGCGACGGCGTCACGACGTGTGCTCCGTCGATCAACTCGTGCCGTTTCCCGTCGTCGGGAAAGAGCACGAAGTCGTCGTAGGTGAGCCGTACGTCGGAGGCCGATGGCCGCATTGGATCGCTCCCGGACATGAGGGCATTGTAGCCGCCCCCACCCGGCCGCCATGGTGGCAGGGGTAACATGAGGTGGATGGTGTTCGACTGCGAGCGGCGCGCGCGACTGGGCGCGCAGGAGTGCCTGACCGGCTGCCCGACCCGAGCCGAGGTGGGCGGCTTCCGCTTCGCGCGGGTCGAACGCCTGGACGATGCGCCCGCGGCGGAGCCCCACCTCGTCGACGTGGCGCTGCTCGACATGCACCACGGCTGGCCCAACCTGGGCCACGAAGCGCTGGTGGACGTGATCCAGAGCGCGGTGTGCGACATGCGCGACGAGCTGGTGGCAGCGGGCCTCAGCGTGCGCGTGTTGTCGTACGACGTGCGCCGTGGCCGCGCGCTGCCCGACCATCGCGCCGGCCGGCATGCGCTCTACGTGGGCACGGGAGGTCCGGGCCATCTCGATCCCCTGATGAACGACGGCCGTGACGGCTCGCAGGGCATCGTCGAAGACCCGGCATGGGAAGGGCCGCTCTTCGCGCTCTTCGACGCCATCAGAAGCGATCCGCGCGCCTCGCTCATCGCCGTGTGCCACAGCTTCGGCGTGATGTGCCGCTGGCTGGGCGTGGCGGATGCGGTGCTGCGCGGACCCGAGCGCGGCGGCAAGAGCGTGGGCGTGCGCTACAACGACCTGCTGCCGGCCGGGCAGATGCATCCGTGGTTCTCGCGCTTCGCCCACGAACTGAAAGACGGCACGCGCTTCCCGGTGCTCGACAATCGCCTCTACGACATGGTGGCCACGAGCCCGGCCCCCGTCGGCGTCCGCGTGCTGGCGGTGGACTGCGACGACGCCGGTAACCCGACCGATGCGGTCACGATGGTGGAGGTGGTGGGCACGGAGGCCGACGGCATCCCCCGCATTCTCGGCGTGAATCACCATCCCGAGATCGTGAACCGCCAGCGCCAGATCGCGCTGCTCGAGAAGAAGCGCGCGCGCGGCGTGGTGAACGAGACGTGGTTCAACGAGCGCTGGACGGTGCTGACGGAGCAGGTGGAAGATGACTCCGACGATCACCTGCTGCACCTGACGTCGAACTACACGCTGATGGGCCCGATTCGCGCGGCGCTGCATCGGGAAATGCGGTCTCGGGCGGAGACGCTGCGCGTCGAGGTGTGACCTTCCAGAGGGCTACGCCGATGGAGCAGACCGCGAACTCGATGTCGTTCGACGAGTGGGCGCAGGCGGTTGACGTGCTGTGCCGGCGTCATTTCGCCTGCAGTTGGGACGACTTGGCCGGTGACCTCGAGCCGCTGCAGGCCAGCTACGAGGGGGGCGAGACGCCGCGCCAGTTCATCGAGCGGCTGGCGCGGAAGTTTGACCTAACCTGGGTGGACTCGGTTTCATACCTGCCGAGCGACCAGCTCAGCCGATGACATCCGTACCCTGAGAGGTGCGTGAGTTATCCTCCAGGCGGTGTCCGCGCCCCAATCCACGCGCCGCGTTTCCGCGTACTACTCGGCGCCGATTCCTGACTTCCTTGCTACATCCACAGCAACGATTGTTGGAACGCTTGTAAGGAACGACCCGTTCGCCCAGATCGAGGCGTCGCAGCATTCGGCCTGGGAAGAGGAAATCGAGATCCTCCGGGAGGCCCTTCGGGCTATTGACGGCACCCTATTTCTCGAGTTCGACGTCCCGCGGCTTGGCAGCCGGATTGACGCAGTCGTCGTGTCTGGACCAACCGTGTTTCCGATTGAGTTCAAGTGTGGGGAGTCCAAGTTCACCACCGACGCATTCAATCAAGCGTGGGACTACGGGCTGGACCTGAAAAACTTCCATGCAGAGAGTCATGAGGCGGCTCTGCTACCGGTGTTGGTCGCCACGAATGCCTTGCGAGGCGACATCCGCTGGGAGCCTGCACATCCTGACGGCGTGCGGCCGCCACGGCGAGTGATTCCCGTAGAACTGGGGATAGCTCTGGCTGAAGGGCTCGCCGAGTCGCAGGGGCCAGACATCAAGCCGGACGACTGGGGTCGAGGCGCCTACCGTCCGACACCCACGATCATCGAAGCGGCTCGTGCTCTGTACTCCCGCCACACGGTGGACGCCATCGCACGCAACGACGCCGGAGCGAAGAATCTCGGCGTCACGGCCCATGCGGTCGAAGAGGTGATCGAGCGTGCCCGCTCGAACCGAGAGAAGGCAATCGTATTCGTCACCGGTGTGCCTGGCGCCGGAAAGACGCTTGTCGGACTTGACGTGGCGACTCGACGGCGGCGTCTAGGGGACGCCCGTGCGGTGTTCCTGTCGGGCAACGGACCGTTGGTGTCGGTGCTTCAAGAAGCTCTGACGCGAGATGAGTTGCGCCGGCAGGGCGCGGGGGCTCGAAAGGGCACCATCCGCCAACAGGTCAAGCCCTTCATCCAGAACATTCACCATTTCAGGGACGAGGGTGTTCGCAACCCCGACGCGCCGTTTGACCACGTGGTGATCTTCGACGAGGCCCAGCGCGCCTGGAACCTTGCAAAGACCGCCGATTTCATGAGGCGGCGAAAGGGGATTCCAAACTTTGCTCAGTCAGAGTCGCAGTTTCTCGTTTCGTACCTCGATCGACATGCCGAGTGGGCGGTTGTGATTTGCCTCGTCGGCGGTGGACAGGAAATCCACACGGGAGAGGCCGGCATCGCTGCTTGGCTCGAGGCAATTCAAACCGCTTTCCCTCACTGGCGCACTTACATCTCGACGGATCTCACAGACGTAGAATACGCAGCCGGAAGTGCCATCTCGGATCTGGCGTCCGGCGGACGATTGGTCACGGATGGTCGGCTGCACTTGGCGACTTCCATGCGATCGTTCCGCTCGGAAAAGGTGTCGGCGTTCGTCAAGGCACTGCTGGACTGCGACATCGCTGCGGCCCGCGACACCCTGCGCGAGGTATCGCTGCGGTACCCGATCGTCGCATCCCGCGATCTCAATCAGGCCAAACGATGGATCAGAGATCGCGCGCGAGGGTCTGAGCAGGCTGGCATCGTGGCCTCATCTCAGGCTATGCGCCTTAAGCCGCACGCGATCGATATTCGCGTGAGCGTCGATCCGGTGCATTGGTTCCTCGGTCCCAGGACGGACACCCGATCTAGCCACTTTCTCGAGGATGCCGCGACAGAATTTCAGGTTCAGGGCCTAGAGGTGGATTGGGCCTGCGTGACGTGGGATGCGGACTTGAGGTTTCGCGACGGGGGTTGGCGGCACCACGCGTTTCGGGGCGACAAGTGGACGAACGTCAAAAAGAACGATCGGCAGCGCTATCTGTTGAACGCCTATCGAGTGCTGTTGACGCGGGCCCGGCAGGGCATGGCCATCTTTGTGCCGCCCGGCGACTCGAACGATGCGACACGCCCTCCGGAGTTCTACAACGGCACGTTCCGCTACCTGACGGCCGAACTGGGCGTGCCCATTCTCTAGAGTGCGAAGACAACGCCCTGCACCGCCAACAGCGGCGTCACGCCTTGGGCAACAACGTTCGAACCCCGGTCATCGACCCCAACACGCCCAGCACGAACACCACTGCCTCTCCGCTGCTCGCTACCGCGGAAGCTGCCGGAAGCCGCGTCACCCAATCGAACCCAACCGCGTAGGCCAACGTCATGACGATGGCGGACACGGCGCCGATCAGGAGAGCCTTGCCCCAACGCCGCCGGCCGCGTTTCTGCAGGAACGCGCCGGCCAAGCCGCCGAGGGCGGCGAGTGCAAGGAACGGAACGGGCGAGGTGAACTCCACATCGACCCCACCGGAAAACGGGTCGCCGGCGACCACACGAGCTACGCCGACTCCGGCGGATCGCAAGGAGATATCGCCATCGCCGTTTCCGTCGAGCTCGACGCGATCTTCCGACAACTCCCCGCGATCTGCTTGAACGGGCACCGTGATGCCCGCAACCTCGGAGATGCTTCTGGCGGTAACACCGATGCGGACCTTGCCAATGCCATAGCCGACCACCCGCCTGGTCCTCGGCGAGAAGGTGACTGTGGGAGGCACGATCGCTAGTGCACTTGTCGTGCCTGGATCGGCTGGGTGGGCGGTGACGGTGACTTCATACGGTGCTTTGGGATTTGAGACGCTGATTCGGACGGGATACCAATGGCCGAACTGCGTCACCTCAACGGGCTGTGGGTTCACCGACGCGCCGGTGGCCTGCACCAGAACTGACAAGGGCCGCGGCAGGTTGCCGTTGTCGGCCTCGGCGTCTGCGTTGACGAATGCGACTGCGATCTGTGCTTCGTAAGATCGACGGGCGCCCGAGTAGTTCAGTCCGGAAGCGTCCCGCAGAAACACTCTTGATCGAACCGACGCGCCATCTGCAGCGGGCTGGACGATCTCTTGTGCGAGCAAGGTCACCGTGGGTGCGGCGCTCGCGAGAATGGTCGGGGCTGCCACGTCCGTCGCCAGATTCCGTGGGCGCTCGATGAACCACGCACCTCGGGATGCTTGTTGCGCTGCGTTCGCGACGGTTGTGTCGACAACCTCGTCGGCGATAACGGCGTGTACGCGACCGGCCCGCAACATTTCGAGGTCGAGGCGCTCGGTCACGCCCCGTGCGGCGTCCGGTGTGACTGGCACGAGCACATCGATACCGTGGGGGGCGCCCGAAGGCTGCACCCTGTCGGCAGTCCCTGGACGAGGGCGTGTCTGGGCTGCCGGCACAGCGGCGGACAACGCGCCGGCGATTGCCAGAGAGACGAGCATCGCAGGTCTAGACGTTCGGAGTAGCGTGGACCGCATGAAGACTCCCTCCGGATTGATTAGACGGCCCCGTGATATCTGATTCGCAGGAGGAAGCTTCCTGGCCCGAATCGTGCAGTCTCGTCCTCGAGGTACTGACACATGGCCAAGCTCAAAGACATGAAAGATTCCGTGGTCACGCGCGCCACCGCCGGCAAGAGAGCCGTGAAATCCGCCGTGAAGACGGCTTCGAAGGCCGTCAGCAAGGCAACGGCAGGCACGTCGAAAGCCGTTACCAAGGCCCGCTCCAGCGCCTCGAAGTTGGCCGCGAGAGCTGCGGAGAAGCTCGCACCCACCACCACACGCAAGAAGAGGGTGAAACGGGCGCTGGTGGCCGCTGGCGCAGTGGCAGGCGTGGCGATGGTGGCCGCTGCCTCGGTCACCGCGGCGCGAGCGCGGACGGCGCGGACGCCGAAGCAGTAAGATTCGGCCGCACATGATGCGGATGCGCGGGTTCGTCACGGCGGTAGCCACCGCCGCCATGGCCGGGGCCGGCCTCGTGCTGGCCCAACCCGCTGCCGAGCGCGGCGTCACCCCCACCACGCTCACCTTCGGCCTCGAGGAACTGGCCAACTCGTTCTCGACGGATGAAGAGAACCTGGGCTTCCGCCTCGCCTTCCAGGAAGCCAACGCCGCCGGCCCCATTCACGGCCGCACCATCACCTGGAAGGGCTACCCGCGCACGGGCGGCGACGCGGCGGCGGAAGCCGTGGCCAACGCCACCCGGCTGATGGACGCGGACGGCGTGCTGGCGCTCGTGAACTGGGGCGGGCCGCAGTCGATGACGCTGCTGAAGCTGGCGGCCGACCGCCGCGTGCCCTACCTGTTCCCGCACACGGCGCTGGTCAATTCCGCCGGCCAGCGCTATCTGTTCACCTCGTTCCCGCGCTTCGAGGGCGAGGCGGCGGTGATGTTCCCGTATCTGGCGCGCGAGCGGAAGCTGACGCGCGCTCGGCATCGTGCACGACATCAACGCCTACGGGCAGTTGTTCCTGCGCGAGCTCAACGCCCGCGCGGCCGCCAATGGCTACACCGTGGTGGGCACCCTCCCCATCGACTCGCGCGATCCGGGGGATGTCGTGGCCGGCCTGAAGCGCCTGGTGGATGCCGGCGCCACCGCCATCGTGATGGCGCTCTACCCGGCGCAGGCGAAGAAGGTGGTCGAGGCCAAGGGCACGCTCGGCTGGCGCGGCACGCTGGTCTCGACCGGGCCGCTCACCGACGAGCAATACCTGAACGTGCCCGGCAACCACGCCAACGGCGCGCTCGGCTTCTGCTACTACCCCGACCCCGACGACAGCCCCGAGCCGGGCGTGGCCGCGTATCGCGCGGCGATGGCGCGCTTCCATGCCGGACGTCCACGCAACCGCTACTCGCTCTACGGCTACGTCTACGGACGCCTGGTGGTCGAGGGCCTGAAGCGGGCCGGCCGGGACCTGACGCGCGAGCGGCTGGTCGACGCCCTCGAGTCGATCCGCAAGTGGGATGCCGGCGGCACCATGCCGCCGGTGTCGTTCTCCGCCACCGACCATCACGCGCAGCCGGCCGGCTTCGTGTGCGAGCTCGAGAACGGCCGCTTCAAGGCGCTCAGCGGCTGGATCGAGCCCTAGACTCGCCCTCCGCAGTGGCCGCGGCGCAGCGCCACCTCATCTGGGGAATCTCTCCCACCCCCCACGCGCGCCGCCGCGAATCTTTCCCCGGCGCCTCCGGTCCCTGCCCGCCATCCTCGCGAATTTCGGCCTGAATAGCCGAGTTGGATTTCGGCACATTTTTCGCTCCCCAAGGGGGCCACGGCCGGCACCCGCCGGATCGACCGGGAAATTCCCCCGGTGGCGTCTTCGCCGCCGGGTCTCAAGGGAGTTGACGATGGGTGGATCGACACTTCGACTCGGGCTGGCGGCGCTGGCAGCGGCCGGCCTGCTCGCCTCCTCCGACACGGCCTTCGCTCAGGCCCCCAAGGCGCCGGTCACGCCGGTGACCTTCTCGAAAGACGTCGCCCCGATCTTCCAGGCCAAGTGCCAGTCGTGCCACGAGCCGGGGTCGATCGCCCCGATGTCGCTCGTCACGTTCCGCGAGTCGCGGCCGTGGGCGCGCTCGATCAAGTCGCGGGTCGAGACGCGGCAGATGCCGCCGTGGCACATCGACCGCAGCGTCGGCGTGCAGAAGTTCAAGAACGACAGCTCGTTGACCGACGCCGAGATCGCGACCATCAGCAGCTGGGTCGATCAGGGCGCGCCGGAAGGCAACCCGGCCGACTTCAAGATGAAGCCGGTGACGGAGGGGCTCTACTGGCAGGCCCAGCGCGACGGCTACGGCCCGCCGGATCTGGTGATCACGGCGCCGATGCAGACGATGCCGGCCGTGAACCAGGACGTGTGGTGGCGGCCCTCGCAGGAGATCCCGATCACCGAGCCGCGCTGGGTGAAGATGGTCGAGATTCGCCCGGCCAACCTCCAGGGCCGCAAGATCCTGCACCACTCGATCGCGTATCACGTGCTCAGCAAAGACAACGTGGCCGCGGTGAACACCGGCATCGCCATCGGCGGCCGCTCGGCCAGCGCCACCGGCGGCGTGGTCACGCCGGCAGACCTGGTGAACCGCCGTCCGCAGCTCATGGAATGGGCCATCGGCAAGGGCTACGACCGCTTCATGGAAGGCACCGGCAAGCTCATCATGCCGGGCGAGAAGATCTCGTGGGACCAGCACATCCACGCCGCTGGTGAAGAGATCACGAGCGCCTCGGAAATCGGCCTGTGGTTCTATCCGAAGGGCCAGGAGCCCACCAAGCGCAGCTACCTCGTGGGCTTCACGGGCCTCAAGAACGGCACCGCCGGTCTCGACATCCCGCCCAACTCGATCGCCTACACCGAGGGCTACAACCTGCTCAAGGAGAACACCCTCATCACCAACTTCCAGCCGCACTTCCACCTGCGCGGCAAGGCCATGATGGTCGAGGCGATCCTGCCCGACGGCAGCTCGGAGGTGGTCAGCTACGTGAAGGACTTCAACTTCAACTGGATGACCAACTACATCTACGAGGACGACGCGGCGCCGGTGTATCCGAAGGGCACGATCATCCACGTGACCGCCTACTACGACAACACCAAGGCCAACCGCAGCAACCCCGATCCCGACCAGTGGGTGGGCTGGGGCGACCGCACGGTGGATGAAATGGCGCACGCGTGGATGAACGTCGTCTACCTCTCGGACGACGAATACAAGGCGCTGGTCGAGAAGCGCAAGGCGCAGAAGACCTCGACCACCAACGCGCGCGAGCGCCAGTAGGAGCCGGCCATGCACGCATCCCGCGTTTCTGGTTTCGTCCTCGGGCTCGGCCTCGCCGTCGTCGGCGCCGCCGTGGCCCACGCGCAGTCGCAGCTCATCCTGCCCAGCTCGCCGAAGCTGGCGTTTGGCGGCACCATCTCGCCGGCCTACGACGGCTGGTACGACAACGCCGACGGCACCCGCACCTTCCTGATGGGCTACTACAGCCGCAACTGGGAAGACCCGATCGAGATTCCGATCGGCCCGAACAACCACTTCGAGCCGGGCCAGCAGGACCGCGGACAGCCCACCCACTTCATGCCCAACCGCAACTTCGGCATGTTCTCCGTGACCGTGCCGAAGGGCCACAAGGAGAAGCTGTGGTGGGTCGTCACCGTGAACGGCACGACCCAGCGCGTGCCGATGTCTGACACGCCCGACTACAACATCACGCCGCAGCACTCGTCGGAAGAAGGCCCCGACGGCAAGTACAACTACCCGGCGGTGCTGCGTCTCTCCGAGAACGGCCCGAAGCTGCAGATGGCGCTGGCCACGCAGGAGAACGCCGTGCAGCGCGTGGCCATCGCCGGCCAGCCGATGACGATCGACTTCTGGGTGGATGACGACGCCCTGCACTCGAGCGGGTCGAACGCGCCCACGAGCGGCCACGAGCCGCTGGTCGAGATGGTGATCAACAAGTACCGCGGCCCGGGCAAGGTCACGGTGGGCAAAGGTCACCACACGCTCACGGTGCTCAAGGGCGGCAAGCCCGGGCAGCCGTATTCGGCGAAGGGATCCACCACGGTGACCTTCAGCGAGCCGGGCGAATACCAGGTGCACATCACCGCCAACGATCTCTCGGGCCCTGGCGGCGGCGCGTCCGGCTGCTGCTGGACGACCGCGCTGATGAAGGTATCGGTGAAGCCCGCCGGCACGGCGCCGCCGACCGGCGTGCGTCAGTAAAGCGCGACACACCGCACCTCGCAATCGGAGGGCCGCCACGCCGGTGGCGGCTCTCCGCGTTGCTTCTCGATTCCTCCAGTGACGGGCCTCTTGCGAATGAGCGGTCCGCTTCAAGGAGGATTCCCGTGTTTCCGCGAAGTATCGTTCTGGCCGCTGCGTTCGTCGCAGCCGCACTTCCCGCCGCCGCGCAATCGCTCGGCACCTTCTCCTGGCAGTTGCAGCCGTATTGCAACGTCATCACCGTCAACGTCACCGGCACCGCTGGCGTCTACACGCTCGAGGGCTACGACGATCAGTGCGGGGCGCCCACGCGCGCGCCGCTGACCGGCGTCGCCACGCCGAATCCTGACGGCACGGTCGGCTTCGGCTTCATGCTCGTGACCTCGCCTGGCGGACGCGGTGTGCAGGTGGAGGCGCGCGTGCCGCTGCCGGGCCTGTCCGGCCCGTGGACCGACAGCCAGGGCCACAAAGGCACGCTTGCCTTCAATGCCAGAACCGGCGGCAGTCCTCGGCCCGCGGCGGCATCGGCGCCACCGCCGTGAACGCCTCGCAGGTGCAGTTGCGCGTCAACGGCTCGTGCTCCAGTGGCGGCGTCATCTGGGGCGGATTCGACGGCACGGCGTAGACTGCAAGTCGGGCGTCGAGCGCACGGTTTCGGGCGCGGCCGATCTGTCGCACACGACCGGCCTGGTGATGAACCGCACCGACGACTCGGGCCGCCGATCCCGTGGGAAGGCCACGGCCGCCGCTTCATGTGGTACGACGGCAAGGCGGCCCTGCGCGCCGGTGAAGTGCACCGGCACGCAGTGGAACGACGTCAACGTCGGCGGCACAGCGTGGCGTTCGGCTTGGACTCCAAGGCCAGCGGCGACCTCAGCATGGCCTTCGGCAACAACGCCGGTGCCACCGCGCAGGACGCCGTCGCGCTCGGCCGCCGCAGCCTGGCCTCGGCCAATCAGGCCATCGCGATCGGCAACGACGTGCACGCCGCCGCCATGCGCCAGCGTGGTGCTCGGCACCAACGCCTCCACCACCGGCAACGCCGTGGGCTCGTTCGTCTTCGGCGATGCGTCCACGCCCAACTCGCTGGTGTCGTTCTTCCCGGGCGAGTTCAAGGCCCGCGCGTCCAGCGGCACGTTCTTCTACTCGAACCCCGCGATGACGACCGGCGTGCGGCTGCCCGCGAACGCCAGTGCGTGGACGACGCTGTCGGATGCCAACAGCAAGGAGAACTTCCGCGATCTCGACGGCGCAGAGGTGCTGGCGAAGCTGGCGGCGATGCCGATCCGCGAATGGAACTACAAAGCGCAGGAGGCAGCCATTCGTCACGTCGGGCCCACGGCGCAGGACTTCCACGCCGCCTTCGGCCTGGGCGAAGATCCGCTGCGCATCAGCACGCTCGACACCGACGGCATCGCCCTGCGCGCGATTCAGGCGCTCGAGTCGCGCACGCAGACGCTGGCCGTAACCGCGAGCCTCCGTGACCGTCTGGCGGCCTCGACTCGATCTCCACCGCAGGTGACACTGATTCTTCGCACCGACTCGATGCGCGCGGCACATCACGCTGTCGTGCCGCCGCATTTCGCCGGTATCCCGTGCGTGTGACTTGTGCATGTTCGTCACGCATGTGTAAATCCTTGTCAATCTGCCGTGCGGTCGGGCTTGCGGCCGAGCGGCCCACGTAAGATGCGACGACGATGCGTTTCAGCCTTCTCGCCGCCGTCGCGCTCTTCGCGGTGGCGGCGGCCGGCTCGCCGCGCAGCTCGCTCGGCCGACCCTCACCTGCGGACCGGCGCCCACCTCCGTCTCTACCGTGCGCGTCGATCGCACGCCGATTGTCCGCACCGTCACCGTGAACGGCACGCTGGCGGCCGAAGAAGCAGGTGATGCTCAGCCTCAAGGTCACCGGCCGCCTCGACGAGCTGCCCGTCGACCTCGGTTCGCCGCGTCCAGCCGCGGCGAGGTCATCGGCCGGCTCGACGCCGACCGACTTCGAGCTGCGCGTGCAGCAGGCCGACGGCCGCCCTGCAGCAGGCGCGGGCCCGGCTCGGCCTGCCGCTCGAGGGCGACGACGACGCCGTCGACATCGACGCAGACCGTCGCTCGTGCGCCAGGCGCAGCGCGGTGCTCGAGCGAGGCGCGCGCTGCAGCGCGATCGCATCGCAGACGTTCGTCACCCGCGGCATCATCGGCCAGGGCCGAGCTCGACACCGCCGACGCGCAACCTGCAGATCGCCGAGGGCCGCTACGCAGGACGCGCTCGAAGAGGTCCGCAATCGCCAGGCCGTGCTGGCGCAGCGCCGCTCGGAGCTGGCGCTCGCCCGCCAGCAGCTCGACGACACGGTGCTGCGCTCGCCGATCGACGGCGTCGGTGCGCGAGCGGCATGGCCGTCGGCCGGCGAGTACCGCGCCGCCGGCACGCCGATCGTGACCGTCGTGCGCCGCATCCGCTGCGCCTGCAGCTCGCGGTGCCGGAGCGCGAGCGCCGGCGACGTGCGCGTCGGGCCAGCTCGTGCGCGTCACCGTCGAGGGCGACGACGACGTGCACGAGGGCCGCGTCGGTCGCGCCTGAGCCCGGCGATCGCCGAAGGCACGCGCACGCTGGTCATCGAGGCCGAGGTGCCGAACGCGCACGCGCGCGCTGCGGCCCGGCACCTTCGCGCAGCGCCGAGATCGTGGTCGAGCGAGGCGCGACGGCGCTGCTGGTGCCGGCAATCGGCGGTCGTCGTCGTTCGCCGGCGTCGAGAAGGTGCTGGCCGTCAAGGACGGCAAGGCGCGCACGAGCAGCGCGTCGCGCACCGGCCGCCGCGTCGGCGACCGCGTCGAGGTCGCTCGAAGGCGCTGCGCGCCGGGCGCCATGGTGATCGTCACCGCCGGCGGCATCACCGGCGGCGCCGCCGTGACCGTCGAAGACTGACGCGGCAGAGGTCCGCTGCCATGCATAAGCTCGCCGCCATCTGCATCCACGCCCGGTCTTCGCGGCCATGATCGTGCTGGCGCTGGTGGTCGTGGGCGCCGCGACGTACTTCCGGCTCGGCGTCGACCGCTTCCCCGCCGTCGACCTGCCGACGGTGATGCGTGCGCACCGACGCTGCCCGGCGCCTCGGTCGAGGAGATGGAGACGCAGGTCTCGGAGAGTCTCGAGGAGGCCGTCAACACGGTCGAGGGCATCAACGAGCTGCGCTCGATCTCGGGCCCGGGCAAGTCGTTGGTGATCGTCACCTTCGACCTCGACCGCGACATCGACGTCGCCGCCCAGGACGTGCGCGACCGCGTGGCCTCGGTGTCGCGCCGGCTGCCGCGCGACATCGAGCCGCCGATCATCCCCAAGCACGAACAACGAGCAGTCGGCCACGTCCTGACCGTGGCGCTCTCGGGCAACCGGTCGCTCCGCGAGCTGACCGAGATCGCCGACAAGATCGTGAAGGTCGCGCTCGAGCGCGTCGACCGGCGTCGGCGAGGTGCAGATCGTCGGCGGCCTCGAGCGCGCGATCAACATCTGGGTCGAGGCCGACCGCCTCGCCGCCTACCGGCTGCCGATCACCGCGGTGCGCGACGCGTGGAGCGGCAGAACGCCGACGTGCCCGGCGGCAACGTCACCACCGACCAGCGCGAGCGGTCGCTGCGCACGATGGGGCGCTTCGCCGACGCGCGCGTTCAACGACCTGGTCGTCGCCACCGTCAACGGCGCAGCCCATCCGCGTGCGCGACATCGGCTGGGCCGAGGACGGCACCAAGGAGCAGCGCTCGCTGGCGCGGCTGAACGGCGTGCCCACCGTGGTGCTCGAGGTGCGGCGCCAGTCGGGCGCCAACACGGTGGCGGTGATCGAGGCGGTCAAGGCGAACCTCGACCGGCTGCGCGCCGCAGCTGCCCGCCGGGCGTCAAGCTGGAGATCATCCGCGACTCAGTCGCGCTACATCTACGCGGCGCTGCACGAGATCAACGTCCACCTCGTGCTCGGCAGCATCCTCGCCTGCCTGGTGGTGTTCGCCTTCATGCGCGACTGGCGCTCGACGGTGATCGCCGCCGTGGCCATTCCCGCCTCGGTGATCGCGACCTTCGGCATGATGGCGGCGCTCGACTTCACGCTCAACAGCGTGACCATGCTGGCGCTGGTGCTGATGGTCGGCATCGTGATCGACGACGCCATCGTGGTGCTCGAGAACATCTTCCGCTTCATCGAGGAGAAGAGGATGACGCCGTTCGAGGCGGCGCGCGCAGGCCACCGCCGAGATCGGGCTGGCGGTGATGGCGACGACGTTCTGCCTGGTGGTGATCTTCGTGCCGGTCTCGTTCATGTCGAGCATCTCGGGGCGCTTCCTCTACCAGTTCGGCATCACGGCGGCCGTGGCGATCCTGGTGAGCCTGCTCGTGTCGTTCACGCTCACGCCGATGATGAGCGCGCGCATGTTCAGCGCGGCGGCGCGCCGGCGGCACGGGCACGGCGACGGGCACGGCGCGCCTCGCGCCGCGGCTTCTACCGCGTGCATCGATCGCGTCTACGCGCGGCACGCTCGGCCGCGGCGCTGCGCCGGCGCGCGCTGGTCGGCGGTCGTCGGCGCTCGCGGTCATCGCGCTCGTCGTCGCCGCTCTACGGCTGGTGAGGCAGGAGTACATGCCGGCCGACGTGGACGAGGCGCGAGTTCGAGGTCAGCGTCGACGGCGCCCGAGGGCACGAGCCTCGCCGCGATGGACGAGGTGATGGCCGGCCATCGAGCGCGAGCGTGCGGGCCGTGCCCGGCGTGCGAGCTGGTGCTCGCCGACCGTCGGCGGCAGCTTCGCTCGGCGCGCGTCAACCAGGGCGAGCGTCTTCGTGCGCATCGCGCCGCACGACGAGCGCATCTTCTCGCTCACGCGGCTGCGTCGGCGGGCTCGTGCACGCTCGATCCGCTGGCGCGCCTTCCGCGGCAACTACACGCAGCGCGACGTGATGCAGGCAGATCCGCGCGCAGCATGCGCAAGTTACCGCGACCTGCGCATCGCGCGTGCGCAACGTGCAGGCGTTCAACATCGGCGGCGGCAACTTCGACATCGACTTCGTCCTCCGCGGGCCCGAGCTCGAGGCGCTGGCCGAGCTACGCCGAGGAGCTGCGCGCGCAGGCGCACGAGCTGGGCGGCATGTCGACGCCGACACCACGCTCAAGCTCGACAAGCCCGAGCTGCGCGTGGAGATCGACCGCGAGCGGGCCGCCGACCTCGGCGTCGACACGCAGGACATCGCCACGGCGCTGCGCCTCATGGTCGGCGGCGACCAGGAGGTGTCGCGCTTCCGCGATCCGCAGCGTCGACGAGGACTACGACGTGCAGCTGCGGCTGAGCGGAGAGCGACCGCAGCGACCCCGAGACGATCGCGCGGCTCTACGTCGCCGCGCGAACGACCGGCGAGCATGGTGCGGCTCGACAGCGGTCGTGCGCGCTCGAGGAGGGCCGCAGCCCGCTCGCGCATCGACCGCCTCGACCGGCAGCGCCAGGCGAGCCTGCGCGTCGGGCGTCGCGCCGGGCTTCGCGCAGGCCGACCGGCTCGAGGCGCTGCGCGCAGGCCGCCGGCGAGATGGACCTGCCGGCCGGCTACACCACCGCCGTCTCCGGCCGCGGCCGCGAGCTCGAGCGGACGTTCAGCGAGTTCGGCTGGGCGTTCCTGCTCTCGGTGATCTTCATGTACATGATCCTCGCGGCGCAGTTCGAGAGCCTCGTCAACCCGCTCACCATCCTGCTCTCGCTGCCGCTGTCGGTGCCCTTCGCGCTGCTGTCGCTCTGGCCTGACGCGGCAACACGCTGAACCTGTACTCGGCGCTCGGCATCCTGGTGCTGTTCGGCGTGGTGAAGAAGAACGCGATCCTGCAGATCGATCACATGAACAACCTGCGGCGCGCAGGGCATGGCCGCGCGAGCAGGCGATCCTCGCAGGCCAACCGCGACCGCCTGCGGCCGATCCTGATGACGACGCTGGCGCTCGTCGGCGGGCATGCTGCCGCTGGCGCTCGGCACCGGGCCCGGCGCGGAGGAGCGGCGCGCGATCGCGGTGGTGGTGATCGGCGGGCAGACGCTCTCGCTCCTGCTGACGCTGGTCGTGGTGCCGGTCGCCTACTCGCTGCTCGACGACCTCGTGTTTTTTGTCGCGGCCTTCTTTGCTGGCGCTTCTTCGCCCGCTTCGTTGCACGCGTGGCACCGTGGCGCGCGCCTTCCGCGGCCCTCGCTTTCGCGCCGAGCTCGTCGGTGACCTCGTAGGCTTCGCGCAGCCAGTCGGTGAGCGGCGGCTCCACTTCGTCGCGGTGCTTCACGTGGATGAGGTGCGCGACCTTCACGCGCGAGGTGGCGGTGGCGCGTTTCACCTGCGGCGCCTTCACCGTGCGGCCGAGAAACACGCACACCTCGAGCCGCTTCGTCTTCGGACGCACGAAGGCGTAGCAGACCTTGCGCGCGAACATGATCGAGTTGTGCGAGGCGTAGATGCGCTGCTCGCCGAAGTCGCCGATGGTCTCGCGCAGGCGGTCCCAGGCCTCGCGCAGGTCCTCGGGCAGGTCACGCGTCAGCGCGGCTTCGGTGGTGGTCCAGCAGTCGTGGGCCTCGCCCTCGTTCACCCACTGCTTGCAGTGATAGCAAGTGTGGCCGGCCATCGATATGCTCAGAACGTGGCCAGCGCGTTGACCGGGAATCCGGTGCCGCCGGTGACCGGCACCGGCGCCACGGTCAGCATGAACTCCCAGCGATTCTGCGCCGCCGCCAGCGTCGCCGACGGCTTCGAGATCCTGGTTGTCGAGGATGTTGATGCCGAGCGCGGTGATGGCCAGCGTGTGCACCGGCAGGTCGATGCCCTCGACCAGCGACGGCACCACATCCGAGCGCGTCGTCGCTGCCGATGAACGCCACGCCGCGCGCCTTCAGCCACGGCGCCGACCGACGCGTGCAAGCCGGCGGCGTTCTGGCCCGACGTTCCACGGCCCTAGCTTGTCGCACGCCGCGCCCAGCGTCCGGTGCGGAGGAGCAGCGCGTCGCCCGGGCCCACCTTCATGCCGGCCTTCTTCTCCCACGCTTCGAGGTCCTCGACGAAGATCGGCGTGCCGGGCTCGAGATACGGCACGCCCTTCAGGCGCGGGATGTCGATCAGGATGCCGCGCGTGACGTACGCCGTTCCTGAAGCTCTGGATGCCCAGCTTCGTGCAGCCCTTCTCGGTGTTGACGTCGGCGCGGGCGTAGCCGTTGTAGGTCTGGTCCTTGTAGAGGATGTGGCACAGCGCGTCGATGTGGCTGTGCGCGTAGCCGTGATACGACACCCGATAGGTGTCGGTGGTGAAGCCGCGGTTCATCGTGTGCTCGAACGGGCTGGCGTTGTCGGGATCGCGCTCGGTGATCGGCGAATGCGCGAGACCCACCGACTCGCCCACGCGACCAGCGACGCCGCCTGCTTCCGCTTGGCCGGGCGTGATGAGGTTGAGCGTGCCGAGCTCGTCGTTCGCGCCCCAGCGTCCCCAGTTCTTCACCTTCTGGAAGTAGGCGTCGAAGTCGGCGTTCGTGATCGGATAGCGGGCCGCAGACGGGCCGGGCGAGAGGATCGGCCGCGGGCGGCGGCGCGGCCTGCGGTGGGGCCTGAGGCGCCGCGAGGCGACCCTGGCGCCTGCGCCGAGGGCAGCACGGTGGTGGCGGCAAGGGCACAGACGGCCAGGGCGGCGGCAAGGGGCGTGCGCATGCGGCCCAGTCTACCGGGGACACGTCCCTTGCGAAATCCGTAAGGGACCTGTCCCCACGTACGCGAGAATCGGCGCCTATGACGCGTCCTGCCTCTGCCCTTGTCGTTGCCCTGCTCGCCGTTGTGCTCCAGGTCGCGTCGCCGGCGGCGACCGACGACGGGCAGCGGCTGCTCACCATCGACCACTACGTGCGCGTCACGTCGAACGTGCCGTCGATCAGCGGCCAGCTGGCACAGATCTACGTCCGCGAACGCGTCAGCGCCGGCGTGGCCCTGCGCGGCGCCCCGGCCGCCGACAAAGTCGTGCTGTTCGTGCACGGCGCCGGCACGCCGGCCGAAGTGGCCTTCGATCCGTCGATCGGCACGCACAGCTGGATGGCGTATCTGGCGCAGGCCGGCTTCGACGTCTTCTCGATGGACACGACCGGCTACGGCCGCTCGACGCGTCCGGCGCCGATGAACGACCCCTGCAACCTGGCCGAGGCGCAGCAGGCGCAGTTCGTGCCGAGCCTCATCGCCGCCCCCTGCAAGGCCACCTATCCCGGGCAGCTCACGAGCCTCGCCTCCGACTGGGCCGACATCGACGCGGCCGTGAACTACGTCCGGAAGATCCGCGGCGTCAGCAAGGTGAGCCTGGTGGCGTGGTCGCTGGGCGGGCCGCGCGCCGGCGGCTACGCCGCGCAGCATCCCGACAAGGTGCACCGCATGGTGCTGTTTGCGCCGGCCTACAACGCGAAGGCGTCGGCGACGCCGCCGGCACTGCCGAACCCTGGCGTGGTCTTCAACACGCAGTCGCGCAGCGAGTTCATCGCCAACTGGGATCGCCAGGTGGGCTGCGCGGACCAGTACCAGCCGGCCGTGCGCGATGCGGTGTGGGCCGAGATGCTGGCCTCCGATCCGGTGGGCGCCTCGTGGGGCACCGGCGTGCGCCGCGCGCCCTCCACGACCACCTTCGGCTGGAACGCGGCGGCGATCGGCGGCACCAAGATCCCGACCATGATCATCGCCGGCGCCCTCGACAAACAGGTGACGCCCGATCGCGTGAAGATCGCCTACGACGACCTCGGCGCCACCGACAAGGTGCTGGTGGATCTGGGCTGCTCGTCGCACAACGCGATGTGGGAGAAGAACCACCTGCTGATGTTCGGCGCCTCGCTCGAGTGGCTGTCGAAAGGCGCCGTGGGCGAGCAGAAGAGCGGCGTCATCCGCCTCGGCTACTGACGGTCATGGCTGCCGCCGCAGAATCGACGGCTGTCGCCACGACGCCGTGGTCGGCGCGCGGGCTGCTGTTCGAGAACTGCACCTGTCAGGTGGTCTGCCCGGGCCACCTGCACTTCAGCCAGGCCTGCACGCCACGAGCGCTGCCTCGGCTACTGGGCCATCCGCATCGACGAGGGCGCCTTCGGGGAGGTGCCGCTCACCGGGCTGCGCGCCGTGGTCGCGTTCGAGGCGCCGCAGCGCATGATGGACGGCGGCTGGACGGAGATCGTGCTCATCGACGAGTCGGCGACGCCCGATCAACGCCGCGCCCTCGACCGCATCCTGCGGGGCGAGGCCGGCGGAGCGTGGGCGGTGCTGGGCCGGTTCGTGGCGCGCCGCCTCGACACGCGCTACGTGGCCGATCGAGTTCGCGGACGAGGGCACCACACATCGCGGCGCGATTGCCGGTCTGCTCACGACCAGCGTGTCGAACATCCGCGGCCGCGACCGCTCGCAGCCGGTGACCTTCGAGAACATCTTCAACCAGATTCACGGCGCCTCGCAGGTGATTGCCACCGGGTCGAGCCACTACGACGACGGCGTCATCCGGTTCGAGACCGACAAGTCCCACGGCCTGCATTCGCGGTTCGCGTGGACGGTCACCTAGCCGGACACGGCGGCGGCGCCTTCGCGGGTGCGGCCGCGATGTGGCTGGGGATGGTGGTCGTGATGATGACGCCCACGGTGCTGCCGTGGATGCGCGCGTACGCGACGCTGGTCGCGCCCACACCCGCCGAGCGCGCGTTTCACCTGTCGGCGCCCTTTGCCGGTGGCTACTTCACCGTGTGGCTCGCCTATAGTCTCGCGATGGCCGCGGTGCAGATGGCGCTCATCGGCGCCGGGGCGCTCGTGGACGACCGGCTGGCCCTGCGCGCCGGTGCGCTCGTGCTCATCGCCGCCGGCGCCTGGCAATTCGCGCCGCTCAAGGCGGCGTGCCTCACGCACTGCCGCAATCCGCTCACGTACTTCCTCGCGCGGTGGAAGGACGGCCCGGTGGGCGGCTTCCGCATGGGCGTCGCCCACGGCTGGTTCTGCCTCGGCTGTTGCTGGGCGGTGATGCTGACGGCGCTCGCCATCGGCACGATGCATCTGGCGTGGATGGCGGTGCTGACGGCGGTGATCGCGGTGGAACAGAGTCGCGCCGGTGGGCGTCGTGGCGGGCCGTCTGTTCGGCGTCGGGCTCATCGGATGGGGCGTCTGGCGCCTGGCCTGACACCGCTCCTGTGACGCCGGTGCAAGGTCGCCGCCGTCGCGCGGCACCATCCCGCACTACGATGGGAGCATGTCCAGCGAACCTCGGCTGCCAGCCGGCGAAGTCCTGCCGCTCCACGGCGCTCATCACGCCCACGGCGCAGGGCATCGCCAGCCGCATCCTCGCCAAGGCCAGCGGCGGCAACGTCACGCTCTTCGCCTTCGACGCCGGCCAGGGGCTGACCGAACACACCTCGCCCTTCGATGCCCTGGTGCTGGTGCTCGACGGCACGCTCGCGGTGACCATTGCCGGTGCGGCCGTGGAGGCCACGCCGGGCACCATCCTGCGGCTGCCGGCGGGCATTCCGCACGGCGTCGACGCCACCGCGCCGGCGCGCATGCTGCTCGTGATGCTCAAGGACGCGTAAGCAGTGCGCCTGATGTGCTCGATTGCGGCAGTCGGCCTGGCGGTGGCGACGCTCTCGGCTCAGCCGCCGGTGGTGCAGTGGCAGCCGCAGACCAGCGGCGTCACGGTGCGGCTGCGCGGCGTGAGCGCGGTGTCGCCGACCGTGGGCTGGGCGAGCGGCGCGGCTGGCACGGTGCTGCGCACGACCGACGGCGGCACGACGTGGCAGCGCCTCACCGTGCCTGGCGCCGAGGCGCTCGACTTCCGCGACATCGACGCGACCGATGCGCACACCGCGCATGTGCTCAGCATCGGCACCGGCGCCGCCTCGCGCATCTACCAGACATCCGATGCTGGCGCCACGTGGACCGAGCGCTTCGCCAACACCGATCCGCAGGCGTTCTTCGACGCGATGACCTTCGCCGATGCCGATCACGGCGTGGCGGTGAGCGATTCGGTGGATGGCCGCTTCGTGATCCTGCTGACCGGCAACGGCGGCCGCACGTGGACGCCGGTGCCCGCCGCCAGCCTGCCACCGGCGCTGCCCGGCGAGGGCGCGTTCGCTGCCAGCGGCACCAACGTGGCGATGTCGGGTCCGCAGCACCTCTGGTTCGGCACCACGAAGTCGCGCGTCGTGCGCTCGACCGATGGCGGCCGCACGTGGACCGTGCATCAGACGCCGATCGCCACCGGCGAAGCCACCGGCATCTTCTCGGTGGCCTTCCGCGACACGCGTCACGGCGTGGTGGTGGGCGGCAACTACTCGCAGGAGCGCGCCACCGGCGCCAACGCGGCCGTTCACCTCGGACGGCGGCGTCACGTGGACGCTCGCGCCGGCGCCTGGCGTGGGCGGCTTCCGGTCGGCGGTGGCGTGGCTGCCGTCGGCGCGCGCGTGGCTCACCGTGGGTCCTGCAGGCTCGGACCTGGCCGACGAAGCCGCGGGCACGTGGACGCCGGCCGGCGGCGACGGCTACGACGCGGTGAGCATGCACGCGGCATCGGGCACCGGCTGGGCCACCGGGTCGGGCGGCCGCATCGCGCGCGTGAGCGTCACCGGCGTGGGAGGGCGAATCCGGCAGTAGAATAGGAGGTTCCTATCATGCTGAGAGCCGGAATCGTCGGACTCCCCAACGTGGGCAAGTCCACCCTCTTCAACGCCGTCACCCGCACCCGCGGGGCGCAGGCCGCCAACTATCCCTTCTGCACCATCGACCCGAACGTCGGGATCGTGACCGTGCCCGACGCGCGGCTCGCCGTGCTGCAGAAGATCGCCAAGACCAACGTGGTCATCCCGGCGGCGATCGAATTCGTGGACATCGCCGGCCTCGTGAAGGGCGCCAGCACCGGTGAGGGCCTGGGCAACAAGTTCCTCACCCACATCCGCGAAGTGGACGCCATCGTGCAGGTGGTGCGCTGCTTCGAAGACGACGACGTGCTGCACGTCTCGGGCTCGGTCGATCCGGTGCGCGACATCGAGGTCATCAACACCGAGCTGATGCTCGCCGACCTCGAATCGGTCGCCAAGAAGCGCGAGCGGGTCGCCAAAGAGGCCAAGCGCGGCGACAAGGGCGCGATTGCCGAAGAGGCCGTGCTGGCCAAGCTCATCGAGGCGCTCGAAGCAGGACGTCCGGCCCTCACCGTGGACCTGTCGCCCGAGGAACGCCTGGTGGCGAAGCAGTTCTTCCTGCTGAGCGACAAGCCGACCATCTTCGCGTGCAACGTGAAAGACTCGGAGCTGGCCACCGCGGACGCGAACCCGCACGTGGTGAAGGTGCGCGACTACGTGAAGACGCACCTGTCGTGCGAAGCGGTCGTCATCAGCGCGCAGATCGAAAGCGAGCTCATCGACCTGTCGCCGGAAGAAGCCGACGCGTTCCTGAAGGAGCTGGGCGTCGCCGAAAGCGGCATGGGCTCGCTCATCCGCTCGACCTATCACCTGCTCGGCCTGCAGACCTACTTCACGGCCGGCGAGAAGGAAGTGCGCGCCTGGACCATCCACGAGGGCGATACCGCGCCCAAGGCTGCCGGCGTCATCCACTCGGATTTCGAACGCGGCTTCATCAAGGCCGAAACCGTGGCCTACGACGCGCTGGTCGCCTGCGGGTCGGTGGCCGCCGCGCGCGAAAAGGGCCTCTACCGGATGGAAGGCAAGGAGTACGTCGTGAAAGACGGCGACGTGCTGCTCTTCAAGTTCAACGTGTAGACGCTCGGCCAGCACGGCGCGGGTCGACCGTCGTTGGGCCCCGGCGTGATCCCGAGCACGCGGCAGAACGCCTCGTAGAGGTGGACGCTCTCGAAGGCCGGCAGCGCATCCCCGGGCGGAACGACGGCCCCGCCGCCACGAACACGCCGTGCATCGACGGCAGGCCCGGCGCGAACCCGTGTTCGCCGCGGGTCTCGCCGCCGCGCTCCCGCCAGCGCTGGAGCTGCGCGCGCGTCAGCACCAGCCAGCCGTCATCCGCCATGCCCACGACCGGCGGGATGCGCACGGAGGTGCCGGCCTGGAAGCGTGCCGGCAGCGCCGTGCCGGGATAGACCCGCAGCCGCGGATGTTTCCCGCGCAGGGCCCGTAACGTCAGCACCGTCCACTGGCGGCGCGCCTCGGGCGTGAGCGTGGCGTCGTCGAGCGGACGCAGGCGGACGCTGGGCCCGGTCTCGATGACGTCCACCGTGGCGGGGTCGAGGTAGTCGTCGAGGACGATCACGCGGTCGGGCCTCGTCTCGGCCATGCCGTGGTCGCTGACCACCGCCACGTTGACCGTCGCTCGTGAGGCCGCGCGATTCGAGGCCGGTCATCAGGCGGGCCACCAGCGCATCGGCCGCCGCCGCGGCGGCATGCGCCTCCGGCGCGTGCGGGCCATGCGCATGCGAGGCGTCGTCCACGAGGCTGAAATACAGCATCAGCAGGCGCGGGCGCGTGGCTGGGTGGCTGCGCCAGCAGAGCCGAGCGCGCGCTCGATCCGCTGCTCGTGCGAAAAGCTTTCGTCGTAGGTCAGGTAACTCGACGGCCGCCGGCCCAGGATCTCGACGTCGTCGCCGGGCCAGAAGATGCCGGCCGCGCGCACGCCCTGACGCTCGGCGGCGTTCCAGATCGGCTCGCCCAGCCACCAGCGCGGATCGCTGCGTCCCGGGTGATCCGAGAGCCGGAAGCGCACCGGAATCGCCGGGTCGTCGATGGTGTTGTTGACGATGCCGTGGCGGGCCGGTCGCAGGCCGGTGGCGATGGTCAGGAAGCTCGGGAAGGTCTTGCTGGGAAACGGCGGGATGAGCCCTTCGGCCCGCACGCCACGCGCCGCCAGCGCGCGGATGGCCGGCACCTGGGCCCGCTCGAGGTAGTCGGGCCGGAAGGCGTCGATGCCGATGACGACCAGCGACGGCGTGCGGCGTGGCGCCGTGGTTTGCCGCGCCGCAGGGGCCACGACCCCGGCGGCGGCCACAGCCCAGACCGCGACGGCCACGGCCGCCAATAGCGCCGCTCCACGCGGCGCGACCGGCCCCCGGCCGGGTCTCGACTCTCTCCTCAGCCACGACCGGGAGTATCGCACCGGGACGTGCCAGCGGCGTTACACTCATCGCCGGCCCGAACCTCCGGAGGATCCGCGATGCTACGTTACCCGTCGTTCCCGGCGTTGGTACTCTCTCTCGTGGCGGCGGGGGTGCTCCTGCCCGCCGGCGTCTCCGGCCAGTCAGCCGCGCCGTCCCTCGACTTCGAGGAGTTCCGCACCAAGGTGCAGCCGATCTTCACGGCGAAGCGCGAGGGACTGATGACGTGTCTCACCTGCCACAACGGCAAGGTGGGCACGCGGCTGCGCCTGCAGCCGCTCGCCGACGGCGTCACCACGTGGAGCGCCGAAGACGCGCGCAAGAACTTCGACTCGGCGCGGTCGCTCGTGAAGCCGGGGCTGCCGATGGAAAGCCGCCTGCTCACGCATCCGCTCGATCGCGATGCCGGCGGCGACTCGTTCCACGGCGGCGGCAAGCACTGGATCACGCAGACCGACAAGGAATGGCAGACGCTGGCGGCGTGGGTGCGCGGACCGCGTCGCGGCCATGACCACCGCGAGCGCACCGGCCGTGCCCGCCGGACGCGCCGTGCGCATCATCCAGACCAATGCCGCCGGCGACGGCGCACATCTCATCGATCCGGCCACCAACCTGGTGACGCAGGTGCTGACCGGGATCGAGATCCCGCACGGCGTCACCTCATCGCCCGACGGCGCGCGGCTGTATCTGACGAACGAAGTGCGCCACACGCTCGATGTCGTGGAGATGCCGGGCATGGCCATCAAGGCCCGCATCCCGCTCAGCGGACGCCCCAACAACGTCACCATCACCAAAGACGGCCGCAAGCTCTATGTGGGCATCGCGCAGGCGCCAGGCGCGCTCGACGTCATCGACACCGTGGCGCTCAAGAACCTCAAGACGGTGCCGGTGAAGGGCGCGATCCACAACGTCTACGTCACGCCTGACGGACGTTGGGCGGTGGCCGGCTCGATCCCCGAGAAGACCATCAGCATCGTCGACACGGCCACCGACACACTCGCGCGCACGATTCCGCTGTCGGCCGGCATCCGGCCGATGGCGTTCACGACCAAGGCCGGCGGCGCCACCGATCGCATCATCGTGCAGCTCTCCGACTTCCACGGCTTCGTCACCGTGGACTTCGACTCGGGCAAGGAGACGGCGCGCATCGAACATCCGGCGATCGCGGGCGAACATCCGCACACCGACGGCCTGCAGGGCGCCCCGGCGCACGGCCTGGCGGTGTCGCCCGACGGCACGCGCCTGTGGTCAACGAGCAAGGTCTACGGCTACGCCTACGTGCATAGCCTGCCGGACCTGAAGGAAGTGGGCCGCGTGTTCGTGGGCCAGCACCCCGAGTGGGTGACCTTCACGCCCGATGGCCGCTACATCTACGTGGCGGCGGCCGGCGACAACGCCGTGTTCGTCGTCGACACCGCGACGCTCAAAGAAGTGGCGCGCGTGCCGGTGGGCAACGTCCCCAAGCGCAATGCCACGGCCGTCCTACGCGTTCCGTAGCGGTTCCGTAATGGGGTCAGACCCCATTCAGGGCGGGGCCAGACTTTCGGTGCCGTTGGGTCCCGGACTGGGGTCCCGTACTGGGGCCAGACCCCATCCGGGCTAGGGCCAGACTTCCTGGCTCAGGGCGTGGCGCGGGACAGGCGCAGCGCCTGGATCTGCGGCGTCGGCGTGGGCGCGAGCAGCAGGTCGCCGTGGACGCGACCGGTGGCGCAGGTCCACGTGAACTCGCCTGAGAGCGCGCCGGTGGGCTGAATCGGCGCGCTGGTGTCGCAGGTGCCCACCTGCGCCTTCAGCGCCGCCAGGTCGCGCGCCCAGTGCTCGGCGTCGCGGTCCATCAGGAAGTTCATCGCCAGCAGATCGCCGGTGACCGTGACAGACCCCGTTACAAATGCGCGGGCGGCGCCGGCGTAGGCAGTGGCGAGCGCGGATGACACCGGCGTCGGACGCGCCTTCAGGTCGCCAGCGCGCAGCATCGCCATGGCGGCGTCCCACACCGGCGCAGTCGGGCCGGCGTAGGTGCGGTTGGCCAGCGCGAAGACGCCGACGCCATAGGCGGGCAGCACCAGCAGATGCGAGCCGTAGCCGGGATACCCACCGCCATGGCTGAGCGTCAGCCCCAGCTCGCAGTCGATCGCGGCGTTGAATCCCATGGCATAGGTGCCGGCCATGCGGCAGGCCTCGCGGCCACTGGCGCCGGGGCGCACACGCAGCACCGGGAAATTGTCGCCCTGCGCCAGCTCCCGCACGCTCGCGCGCTTCACGGGTCCGCCATCGGCGCCGTCGCGCGCCGGCCACGCCTGCAGCAGGAACGCGACCCACTTCGCGTAGTCGCTCGCGCTGGTCTGGATGCCGCCCATCGCGCCGAACGCGCCGTGCGCCATGGTGGGCTCGAGCTTCCACGTGTTGTCTTCCCAGCGATAGCCGAGCGCGCGTCTGTCAGCCGGCGCCGACTCGACGTGATGGCTGGTCGCGCCCATTCCGAGCGGCTTCAGCAGCGTGCCCTGCACGAACTGGTCGTAGGGCTGCTGCGAGACGTTGCTGATGATCCGTCCGAGCAGCGCGTAGCCGAGGTTCGAGTACTCCATCCGGCTGGCCGGCACGCGCGTGAACGGCACGCCCGCGCTCAACAGCCGCGTGAAATCGGCCTCGGGCAGCGGCGTCTGCCGATCGCCCCACGGGTCGTCGGTGACGAAGCCGGCGGTGTGCGTGAGCAGCTCGCGGACGCGGATCTTCGGCGAGTCGTCAGTCGGGTACTTCAGCGCCTTCAGCTCGGGGACGTAGGTCTCGGCCGGCGCATCGAGCGCCAGCTTGCCGTCGTCGCGCAGCTTGAGAATCGAGAGCGCCGTGAACGCCTTGGTCATCGACGCGATGCGAAAGAGCGAGTCGGGCGTGACCGGACGCTTCGCCTCGAGGTCCTGCACCCCGGCGCCCTTCACGTGCACGAGCTTGCCGTCTTTCACGACGCCCCAGACCATGCCCGGGATGTGCGCATCGAGCCGGTAGTGCTCCATCACGCGATCGATCTCGGCCAGCGTGGCGGCGTTCTGTGCCAGCGCCGACCCCGGCGCGGCGAGTGCCAGCGCGCAGAACACGAACCAGGTCGAGACGACACGGACAGCGGTTTGAACGGTCATGCAGGCACTCCGGGAAGCGGGATGCCCCGAAGTCTAGCCGGTCTGCGAGGATGCCGCTCATGCCGGACCGGCGTCCCTGCGCGCCTCGGCGAGCCACCCGACGACCTGCGCCTCCACGTCTCGCACCAGGCGCAACTCCAGGTGATGGGTGAAGCGCCCTGGCGCCGGCTCCACCACCTGTTTCCACCGACGCGATCGATCGCGCCGCCGAAGAGCCACCGTGAGCACGAGCGGCGCGCCGCGGTTGCCCAGATACTTGCGCGGCATCCACGTCCACGCAAACGCGCGCCGGTGGACGAAGGCCACCTGGCTGATCGAGACGCGCTGCCGGGCCCCGCCCGCACGATCGACCGCCCGCGCCACCGCCGCATGCAGGCGCGCGGACCGGGGCGCACCGGCGAAGAACTGCTCGATGGTCTGAGTCACGGGCGCCAGAACTCCGCCGCACCTGCGGGCAGCGTGGCCAGCAGCGCGTCGAAGGTCGCGGTGTCCACGTGCTGTCGCAGCGCCACCGCCACGTCGCGAATGGCCGTCTCGGGCGCAAAATTGTGATTCGGCCGCAGCGCCTGCACTTCCGCCGTCATGGCCTCGCGGTTCCCGAACGGAAGCTGCGGTTCATCGGGGTCCCAGTCGGCCACGAAGAGCGCGCGCACCACCGCCGGCAACACACCCACGAACCGAATCGCGTCCGAGAGGCTGAGGCGCCTTCGGAATGTCTGCAGCACGCCCTGCACCATCGTGTAGGCCTGGTTGGTGGTGACCAGTCCCGCCTGATCCCGCGCCTCGGAGAGGAACGCGAAGAAGTCGTCGGTGGCGCGCTGATACTGAGGTGGAACCGGCATCGGCAATTGAACCCACAGGTGGGGGTCGAAAGGCCCGTCGGGCCGAGGCTACCACGGCGCCCGCGAGGCTGCTGCTATCGTAGGACGCGATGTCTGTTCGCTCGTTGCTCGCCCTGCTCCTGGCGTCGGTCGCGACCGCGTGTGGTCCCGCACAAGCCCCGCTCCAGACCGCCGACGCTCCGGACCTCGTGATCCTGAACGGCCGGGTGCTCACGATGGACGATAAGGGGACCACGGGCGAGGCCGTGGCGGTGCGCGGCGGCGCCATCCTGCAGGTGGGCACGACGGCGGCGATCAAGGCACTGGCCGGCCCGGCCACGCGGGTGCTCGACGCAGCCGGCGGTACGGTGGCGCCGGGCTTCAACGACTCGCACCTGCATTTTCTGGAAGGCGCGCTGGGCCTTGGCGACGCGGATCTGTCGGGGCTCGGCACGCTCGCCGAGGTGCAGTCGGCCATCCGCACCTTCGCCGAGACGCACAAGGCGCCAACGTGGGTGATCGGCCGCGGGTGGGTCTACCGGCCGTTTCCTGGCGGCAGCCCCACGGCCGCGCAGCTCGACGCGGTGGTCACCGACCGGCCGGCGCTCATGCGCTGCTACGACGGGCTGAGCGTGTGGGTGAACTCGAAGGCGCTGGCGCTGGCCGGCATCACGCGCGCCACGCCTGACCCGCCCGGCGGCGAGATCGTGCGCGACCCCCGCACCGGCGAGCCCACCGGTCACCTCAAACAGGCGGCCATCGCCCTCATCGACGCGGTGGTGCCGAAGCCCACCCACGACGACCAGCGGCGCGCGCTGCGCGCGGCGGTGGCCCGTGCCCACGAGCTCGGCATCACGAGCATCCAGAACGCCGGCGGCTCACTCGAAGAGATGGCGCTCTACGAAGAAGCCTTCCGCGCCGGCGACCTGCTGATGCGGACGCGGCTGGCGACGCAGGGCCGCCCCACCACCACCGACGCCGACCTCGACGCGATGGACGCGGCGTGGAAGCGCCTCGGCGACCACCCCACGCTCACGACCGGCATCGTGAAGTTGAACGCCGACGGCGTCATCGAGGCGCGCACCGCCGCGATGCTGGCGCCGTACGCAGGCAGCGCCAGCAGCGGTCCAGCCAACTACACGCCCGACGAACTCGACCGCGTGGTGGCGATGTTCGACCGACGCGGCTGGCAGGTCGAGATCCACGCCATCGGCGATCGGGCCCTCCGCATGGCGCTCGACGCCATCGAGCGCGCCACTGCCGCCAACCCTGCGCCGGCGCGTGGACGCCGCCACCGCCTCGAACACATCGAAGCCGTGAGTGCGGCCGATATCCCGCGCTTTGCAGCGCTTGGTGTCGTGGCCTCGTTCCAGCCGCTGCACGCGCTGCTCGGCGACGTGAATGTGGCCCGGCCCTCCGGTCCGTGGCCCGACAACGTCGGCGCCGAGCGGGCCTCGCGCG
The DNA here is from genome assembly GCA_963779175.1 of uncultured Acidobacteriota bacterium. Classification (GTDB taxonomy): domain Bacteria; phylum Acidobacteriota; class Vicinamibacteria; order Vicinamibacterales; family UBA2999; genus CADEFD01. The sequence goes on along the minus strand of CAVZXA010000006.1, from coordinate 185,045 downwards.
CCTGGGCGTGGAAGACGCTGCAGCAGACCGGCGCGCGCCTCGCTTTCGGCAGCGACTGGCCGGTGGCCAACCTGGCGCCGGGGCAGGGCCTGTGGCTCGCCACCACCCGCGTGCAGGCCGAGGGCGCCCCCGACCAACGTCTCTCCCTCACCGAGGCACTCGCCGCCTACACTCGTGGCGCAGCCTACGCGTCGTTCGACGACCAGCGCAAGGGCGCGCTGGCGCCGGGCATGCTCGCCGACGTCGTGGTGCTCACGCGTGACATCGTGGCCACGCCGCCGGCGGCTGCCACCGACGTGCAGGTGGCGGCCACCGTCTTCGATGGCAGAATCGTGTTCCAGCGTCCCAGATGAGGTCAACCGCCATGCCCGTTCGTCGTGCTCTCGCCCTGATCGTCGTGCTCGTCACGCTCATCACCGCCGCGTGCGGCGGCAGCGCGCCGTCTCCCGCGCCGGCCGCAGACGCCGCCGACCTCGTGATCCTGAACGGCACGGTGCACGTGGTGGACGACGCCGACACCCGGGCACAGGCCGTGGCCGTCAAAGGCAACACGATCCTGAAAGTCGGCACGACGGACGAGATCAAGGCGCTCGTCGGCCCCGCCACGCGCATCATCGACGCGCAGGGCGCCACCGTGGCGCCGGGCTTCAACGACGCGCACGTGCACTTCATCTCGGGCGGGCGGTCGCTGCGCGACGTCGATCTCTCGGGCCTGACCACGCTGCAGGCGGTGCAGGACAAGATCCGCGCGTTTGCCGCCGACAAGCCGGCCGACGCCTGGATCAAGGGCCGCGGCTGGCTCTATGCGCCCTTCACCAACGCCAGCCCGACGCGGGCGCAGCTCGACGCGGTGACCGGCGATCGCCCGGCCGTGATGACCTGCTACGACGGCCACAGCGTGTGGGTGAACTCGAAGGTGCTGACGATGGCCGGCATCACGAAGGCCACGAAAGACCCGGTCAACGGCGTCATCGTCCGCGATCCGAAGACCGGCGAGCCCACCGGCCACCTGAAGGAATCGGCGATGGACCTGCTCGCGGACGTGCTGCCGAAGGTGACCGACGACGATCGTCGCGCGGCGCTCAAGGCGGCCGTCGCGCACGCCAACCAGTTCGGCGTCACGAGCATCCAGAACGCCGGCGGCTCGGTGGCCGAGATGGCGCTCTACGACGCCGCCAGGAAGAGCGGCGACCTGACGGTGCGCGCCTACCTGGCGACCTCGGCGGAGGGCGGCATCACCGCGGCGGACGTGGACGCCATGGACGCCGCCTGGAAGCAGTACGGTGACGACCCCACCGTGCGCACCGGCATCGTGAAGATGTATGCCGACGGCGTCATCGAGAGCAAGACGGCGGCGATGCTGGCGCCGTACGTGGGCACCAAGAGCGCCGGCACGCCGAACATGACGGCGGCCGAGATGAACCGCATCGTGGCGATGTTCGACCGGCGCGGCTGGCAGGTGCAGATTCACGCCATTGGCGACCGCGCCATCCGCATGGCGCTCGACGCCTTCGAGGCCGCGGCGAAGGTCAATCCGGCGCCGGCGCGCGGACGGCGTCACCGCCTCGAACACATCGAGGCCATCGCGCCCGAAGACATCGCGCGCTTCGGGGCGCTCGGCGTCATCGCCTCGCAGCAACCGATTCACGTGGCGCTCGGTGACGCCAATCAGGCGGTGCCGAAGGGGCCGTGGCCCGACGCCATCGGAGCGGAACGCGCCTCGCGCGCGTGGGTGTGGAAGAGCATCCAGGCGGCCGGCGGACGGCTGGCGTTCGGCAGCGACTGGCCGGTGGCGACGCTCGAGGCCGGCCAGGGCCTCTGGCTCGCCTCCACGCGCGTGAAAGCCGCGAAGGCCGAGGACCAGCGCCTGTCGATCGACGACGCGCTGGCCGGCTACACGCGCTGGGCCGCCTACGCGTCGTTCGACGAGCAGCGCAAGGGCACGCTGGCGCCGGGCATGCTGGCCGACATCGTGGTGCTGGCCGGCGATATCACGGCGGCGCCGATTCCCGCGCCCACGGGCGTCACCGTCGCGGCCACGATCTTCGACGGCAAGGTGGTCTACGAGCAGAAGTAGGGACTAGGAATCGAAGGCGCTTCCTCAGCTGCGACCGCTGATTAGGCACCGACGCCCCCGAAGTCGAGAGCCGCTACAAGCGCTGCGTGATCGGATAGCGCCCCGGCCGCACCCGCCAGACGCAAGCCATTACAGTTCGTCGCGAACGTCGCATTTCGCACGGCGACGCCCGCGGTGTGCAGCAAGTAGTCGAGAGTGGTCGTGGTGCCTCCAGGTGAGAAGTAGCTGGGGGTGTTCGCGACCTGCGCAACAGCCCAACCCCTCGACGCGATACGCCGGAGAGTCTCGACGCCAACACCCCTCGTCGCGGTCGCAGGCACATTCAGGTCGCCGACGATTATGGCGGCCTCAGACACGACGTCTGTGGCAGTTCGTTCGATCGAGTTCCAACTTAGCTCAGTGAGGTGTCGTTGGTGAGGCTTGTATGTCCGGTACGCGCAGCGCGAGCACTTGAAGCCCGACCGCCAGGAAACTGGACCGCGAGCACATTCGCTGGAAACTGGTGATCGAAGCGCGGCAGCTTCACGTCGGTGAGCTCAACTTCGAGGCGGGATGCTACCAGCACTCAGATTCGCGCGCTCTGTCGGCTCTGCTGAAATCAGCTGATGCCGCCAACCCGCGTCGGCCAAGTGCGCCCTGAACGCCGAGTCCTGCTGCTGAGGAAAGTACTCGTTGAAGAATATAGCGTCGACCTCGAGAGCGATCGCCGCCTCGGCCGCCGCTGGCTGGAACCTGTTATGTCCGACGCGATGGTTCAGATTCCAAGATGCGATCTGCATGGCTGCCTGTCTGGTGTGCCAACGCCCGCGGTTCAGCCGCGGCGGCCTCATGATTGCGCCTGGAAGACGCCGGCTGCAACCGCCCCTTGTTGGGCAGCCGATCGGGTGCTACGGTGCTGGCATGACAATCACGGCCCGGTACGCGAGGGCCGGCTCGTGCTCGACGAGCCGACGACACTGCCGGAGGGCACGCAGGTCGCCCTGCTGCCGCTCGACCCAGGCGATTGGCCCGACGACACCGACCGCGCCGCCCTGCACACCGCGTTACGGGCGTCTGACGCGGATGTCGCCGCTGGGCGGCTCATGGACGCAACCGAGCTGCTTCGGAGCTTTCGCACGCCTTGACGGACCGCCGGGTTCGCTTCACCGCCACGGCCCAGGAGCACGTGGTCCGTGAGCAGCAATGGTTGGCTGGATGATGCCACAACCTCTCACCGCCGCCGGCTTCACGCGGATGTTTGTGCAGTGCCCCTCTTCAGCCACGCCGTTGCCTACCGCGCCTTGCGCTTGAACTCCAGGCTGTACCGCTGCACTTTCCGTGGACCCGCTCGCGACATCGGACACCACCGTCGGTTAGGTGAAAGTGTCTACTTTAGTGAGTGAGGCTCCCCGCCGGCTGCAAGCCGTGGCTAGGCTGCGAGTTGCGATGCCGGCGTGGTGTATGTCATATTCGACATACCGCCATGGCTCGTCCCGCCGACGTACCGCTCGTGTGGCTCTTCGGAGAGGTGAAGACGCCGCCCTTCAGCGCCGAGGCGCGAGTCGAGGCAGGATTTCTACTGCGGCGGCTCCAGCAGGGCGAGACGCTGGGGTTGCCCCAGTCACGCCCCATGCCCACGATTGGTGCGGGGTGCCATGAGCTGCGGATCCCCGAAGGTGGGTCACATGGCGGTTCGTGTAGCACGTCGCAGGCGATGCCGTCGTGATTCTCGACGTATTCGCGAAGAAGACGGATGGACAACGCAGGGCGTGCTCGCGACCTGCCGCCGGCGTCTCACGCAGTACCATGCCGCCTCCAAGTCGAGGACTACGACGATGAAGCAGACAAAGAAGACTCGGCTCGAGGCTGCGGGGTGACGGCGTCAGCGATGCTGGCCGAATTTCTGGGCCTGAGCGATGAAGAACGGCGCTTCGTGGAGCTCAAGCTGGCGCTCGCATCCGGCATCCCGCCAACTGCGCGAACACAGCGGGCTGACCCAAGCGGCGCTCGCGAAGCAGCTCCGAGTCGAGTCAATCGCGGGTGGCCTGGAGAAGGAGGCAGCATTTCATACCTCGGTCAGTCTCAATTTGATGATGCGGTCGCTGCTTAGCATCCGCGCACGAGAACGCCCCGCGATATTGCGAAGCTGATGCGAAAGGCAGAGGCAGCCTAACGCTCTGCCATCAGCTGCCAGCGCAGGGCGTCCGCTGCATTCCGTTGTTTGGCCGCAACGGGGGGTCTGTCAGGGCTTCGTAGGCATCGCATCGGAACTAGGCCGCCGGCACGAAGAAGGCCCCACGTCGCCGTGCCGCGCGCAGCAGCAGCACAACTGCGACCGTGGTCGACGCGATCACCAGCCACGAACTCTCCGGACCGAACATCCCGCCGGTCAGCCAGTCGGGCCCGGCAACGCGGCTTTCGAGTGGCGCCAACGTGCGCCAGTCTTCGATGCCGGACAGCGGCACGCCAGCTGAGCAGGATGGTGAAGTTCCAGGCCGCGTGATGGGCGGCCACCACCCACAGGTTGCGCGTCAGGACGAACACTGCGGCCCAGAGCAGGCCCGTCACAGTCACTGCGATTAGCATTGTGACCACATCGCTGATTCCCACCTTGTGCGACGTTTTCCAAGTGCTGCAGGGCGAACACCACCACTTGTACTCAGCAACGCCACCGTCGTTCCCCAGGCCCGTTCCAGGAGCCGGAACAGCAGGCAGCGGTAAGTGAGTTCTTCCAAGATCGCCGCGATGCCGATCAGGACTGCCACGCCGAGCAGCACCGACGAGGCGCCGCGAAACAGAACCCCTTCGTAAACGCCCAGTGCGAATAGCACGGCCATCGGCAGCGCGACCATGGCAGCGCCGCTCGCGCCGCCCAGGATCAGATGAATCGGTCGTAGACGCAGCTCGGTCGCGTCGCGCCTTTCTGCCTGGGCACGAAGGCCCAGTAGCCCGACACTGCCGTCAGACGGAGGCCAGTGCGCCTGAACACTCTGAGCAATTCGGGTCCGGGACGGAACGCCGCTTCGATCAGCGGCAGCAGGCCTTGTCGAAAAATCAGAATGGCGACAAGAATCGCCACCCCACCCAGCAGCAGTGAGCCGAGCATCCGGCCGGCGACACGCATTGGGGGAATCTACCTAGACCTTTCCCAACGCTTCTTCGGCGTCGGTCAGTTCGTCATAGCGGCGGCCGTAGCCGCAGTCGCGGATGAGCGTAGCGGCTTTGGCGAGTTCGGCTTTGTCGCGGAACATGCGGGCGCGGTGCAGATGCATGTCGGCGAGGAAGAGCGGCATCGGGCCACGCTCGGCGATTTGCTGGGCCTCGGCCAGGTGCTTCAGGGCGAGGCGGGCTCGCCGCGGACGAAGTGATAGAGCGCGGCGGTGAGCAGGCCACGGGGAAGCTGATCCATCGTTCCTGCGTCGCGGAGGCCGTTGACGGCGGCGGCGACGTGCGGCAGGTCGAGCTTCGGCTGCGGTTCGCGGGAACTTTTCCAAGATCGCCCGGATGAGCCCGACGCGGGCGAGCGTCAGGTGATCGAGGGCGATGTCGAGAAGCCAGCTCAGCGGCGTGTCCCACACCAACGTCGTCGTCGCCCGGCGTTCGACCTCGGCAAGGCCATCTGAGACTTGAGGCTTGGAACGTGAGAGGGGCTGATCGAACAAGTCCTGCCACGCGGCCTGTTCGGCGGGGGCCAGCAGCCAGTCGCAGTAGCGGAAACCTGCCGCCGAATAGAGCAGGTCGAACTGCGGCTGACTTTCCTGCTGCATCCGTTCGGCCTCGGCGAAGAGTGTGCCGGCTTCGGCCCGCTGGCCGGACTGGTGCAAGGCATCCGCCGCCGTGGAGCGTTTGACCATTCGCTGGAACGCATCGCCGCTCTGGTCGGCGTGGGTGATCGACTGGCGGGCGTCGGTCACGGCGTCCGGCAACCGGCCCAGCATCACCTCCAACTCGCTCAGGTTGCCGGCGCAGATCGCCGCGTTCTTCCAGTCCTTCTGCTGAACCGCCATCTCCAACCCGGCACGCATCGGTTGCAGCGCTTCGGTCAAGCGGCCGAGGGCACGGAGGCGGGTTGCGGCCTCGTTCAAGTCCAGGCCTGATCGGCTTCGGTCAGGTTCGGCGACACCTGGCTCCACGGCCCAGTTGCGCTTCGAAGAACGCCGCCACCGCCGCGAGGTCGGCCCCGATCGCCCCGAGTTGCTTCGTGCTGTAGAAGCCATCGCTCCCCGCGCCGCGGGGGATGCGGTCGCGGTAGACCTTGTCGCTCGCCTCCTGCTGTCGTCCGGCGAGGCAGCCGTGGGTGACGGCCTCGTAGAGCGGGGCCAGTCCGTCGAGCCCGTCCGGGCGGTGCGGCGTGGTTTCGCACAGGTAATCGAACAGCCGCGAGTGGGCCGCCTGGAACGCCTCCGGCTGGTCCCGCTGCAGCTGCACCGCGAAGTACTCGCGGATCAGCGGGTGGGCGTCGATCGCGTCGGCCGACACGGAGAGCAGTTCCACCTCGCTCAGCCGTTTCACCGCGATGTTCCATTGCGGCGGCGTAAGCGTCACCAGCGCGTCGGTCAGTCCCGGAATCGCCGGCTCCGGCGCAGGTCCTGCAGGCAGCCCTTCGCCATCGGCCGGTCGAACAGGCCGGTCAGCCGCAGCACGGCCAGTTCCCGCTGGCGCTCCGGTCCGCCGCTCTGCAGCCAGCGCTCGTAGGCGATCATCACCTTGAACGCCGAGCGGCCCTGGTGCTCCTGGTCGGCCGCTTCGAACTTCACCTCGCGGTAGTGGCGGATGTCGCGGTCTTCATAGGCGTCGGCGATGAAGCGTCCGAGCAGCTGAGCGTGAGCGCGTGGCCGCCGGCGTCTTGCCACGCCGCGTGCAACTCCTCGTCCGTGCCGACGATCTGCAGGTGCCGCAGCAGTGCGACCGCCGCTTCCTTCGCCAGCTTGTCGAGCTTCTGCTCCTCGGTCGTGGCTTGGCCCTCGACGTTCGTCAGGTGTTCGCGGGTGGTGATGACGACCAGGCCGGGATTGTCGGCGGCGAGTTCCCGCAGCAGCGATTCGAGCGCCGGGTCTTTCAGCCGCCCGGCCTGCGGATCGCTCGGCGGGTATTGCAGCGGTTCGATGCCGTCGAGGATCAGCAGCGTACGGTGCTGGCGAATCAGCCCGGCCAGCCGCTCGCCCCGTTCATGCGGGCCGCCCTTGGTCGGATCGGGATCGCCGAAGAACTCGAGTGCTTTGGCGATGAACAGGTCGGCCGAGGTCTGCCGGCTTTCGCCGGTCCCCTGGCTGTAGAAGCTCCAGTCGAAGTACCGCTCGACGCCGGGCCAGCCCTTGGCCGCGAAGCGCGTCTGCACCCAGTGGAACACCAGCGACGTCTTCCCCGCCCCGCCCCAGGCCACCAGCGTGTAGACGTTCAACGTCCCGTTCGCCCACGCCGCATCGAGCGCCGCCAACTCCGTCTCGCGACCGAACAGCACGCGCGGCGCATGTTTCTCTAACTGTGTGCCGGAGATCTTGCGAGTGAACTTCGGAACGACAGTAAGGATGTCGTGAAGGTCGCCGATGAGCTGACCGAACAAGTCGGTGTCATTCTTGATCTTGATCGCGTACCGCCGGCCCAGTTGCAGGCGGTCGAGATGCGTCTGTTGGGCGGAAGCTTTGTCGGTGGCGTAGACGAGGAGCGGAATGTTGTGGTGCAGCGCGATGAACGCTTCCCACTGCGTGTAACTGATGCCGGAGAAGTCGCCGAGGGCTTCCCGTAATTCGGGCGCTTCGCAAGGAAGTCCGGTTCGCCCTTCAGGTACTCGGCAACCGCAGCGGAATCAGCGATCGCGCCTGGCTTTTCGCCGACCAGGTGAATGACGACGGCTCTCGGGCGGATTTCGTCGGCCAGCTTCTTGACGGTATCCACGGCCGTCTGTGGAAAGTCTTCCTGCACCCGCACGTTGCTTCGGGTGCGAGCGAGGTATCCGCGCAACTGATGTCGCAGGCCGGGGAACGGCGCGCCGTCTTTCTCGAATTCGTCGGAGACGCATGAGATGAAGACGCCATCAGGTGTCAGTTTGTCGGGCATGCTGTTGTCCCGGATCAATCCTTGACTGCGGCAACTGCTGCCGCGCTCGAATTATCTCAGGGCGAAAGGGCCGAAGGTCAATGGAGAGAAGGGCAGACACCGCAGGACCGGCTCGGCGCTCCCAGGCCAGCGCGGCGCGACACCGCTCCATCACAGCAGCTGAAAGTTCGGTGCCGGCGGCGCGACAGGGGTGTTCGACTCCACGCTCCTCTTCTCACCGCCTTCGGTGCTCGACGGCCGGCCGCACGGACGATTTGGCGCACCCCAATGCACCCGTAGACAAGCAACCCGACCAGCAGCGCGCCGACGATCCAGCGGAGACTTGTCGCGAGGAACATCGGCAGACTTTGCGCAGCGGCGACCTCGCTATCGCATAGAACAGCCACCAGCTGACCGGTGGCGCCCCAGAGCGTCAGCACCGCACCGATCGCGAACATCACGACGATGCCGCGGTATTGAATCGTCCCGCCCGGTTTTGGTGCGGCGCTGCGGAACAGCCCATAGACAATGGGCGACAAAGCGACGAGTGCACCAAAGATCGCACTGAGCAGCGAGTACATGCTCTTCGGCATGAAATGCGTGTAATCGGGGAACACGGTAAGCCCCAGCACAGTCGTGAGCAAGGCGCTGCCCACCGCCGCATTCGACGCCCAGCTCTCGCCCCACGACACCGACCCGAGATGGTTGAAGATCTTCCCTGGCCCTGCCCAATACACGCCGATCAAGACGACAATCACCGCCGCGACAAGGGACCGGAGCGCGATGGCGTCGGCCACGGGCGAGGGCATGACCGGCGTCACGCGCAGCTCGCGCGTCGCCGGCGGGGGCGGCGGCGCGGCGGGGTGCGGATCGCGGACGGTGTTCATCACCAGGTGGCCGCGGAGTGGCAAGCCACTGCTCCCCAGATCCCCGGTTCCGGCCGGATGGGTGGCGCTGGCCGCCGGCTTCCGGAGCGCGACGGTGAGCGCGCGTGGCGCGCCGGGCTGGATCGCGGCCGAGGACGGGTCGACAAGCGCTGCCACAGCGACGTTGTCGCGATCGAGTAGGACCGCCGACAGCTCGACCCGCTGTTCAATTGAACCGTCGTTCTTCACGAACACGGTGACGGTGAGATCGCCGTGCTTGTCGCGCCGGTCGACGACAAGAGGCGCTGCGGCGTCGAAGGCCACCGGTGGTGGTGGCAGCGCAGACCTGTTGGTCGATAGCGAACTAGTGCCAGGCGTCGCTGGCGGCGGTCCCGGCGCCGGAAGGGGCGCGGCGACGCCCACCACCGCGAGGGTCGCCAGCGTGGAGTAGAGCCAGATTGGCAGAGGTAGCCGTGGCATCGTGCGTCAGCGCTGGAAGAGACCGCTCGCCAGCGCGTCCAGGTCGAACGTCACGCCGAAGCTGGCGCGCACGTCCTTCTCCTTGATCAGCTCGGTCCGGTTCGACGCGGTGATCGACAGCGGGACCTTGATGCCGCTGTCCTTCACAGGAATCGTCAGCTTCAGCTGAAGCAACCCGATGTGCCCCTTCGGTGCGGTCATCGGCACCGTGGCCGTACCGTTGCCTGCAGCCGCAGGAGCCGCGGCCACCGAGTCGTTGGGCACGTAAGAGTAGCGGCCCGCCACAGTCAACACCGTCTTGGGCAGCAGCAGCACCGCCCCGAGCGGTCGATTGATCGACGCGGTCAAGTCCACGCTCTTCAGCCGTTCCCTCTCTGGCGTCGGCTTACGGCGGTAGAAGCTGACCGCGCCGTTCACGGTCAGGTCCGTCTTTTGGACGGCACCAAACGCATACTCCCAGATGACCGTTGCAGCATAAATATTCGGGAGCGACGCGTCGCGAGTGGTAGACCAGTCGGCCGTCAGCAGGCTGCCTGCCCTTGGCGACGAAGTTGTAGACGTTGTCGATGCCGCTCTGCTGCTTGCTCAGCTCGGCAACATAGCCGTCCAGCGCCTTCAGCGCACCGGCAGGCATGTTGGGCAGTTTTTCCAGCTTGGCCAGGGCCGGGCTCGAGCAAGGCGCGTAACCACCCGCCGGCGGCGGTAGTGTTGCCATTGGGGTCGCTGGAGAGCGGCTTCTCGACGACACGTTCGATTCCTCGGCCAGCAGCTGACTTTCCCAGGTAAATGTACTCGGGCCACGCCGACATTTGCAGGTCGAGCGTGTTCACCGCCGCGCTGTAGGGCGCCGAGGTCCTCAGCAAGCCGTTCCACAGCGTCGTGTACTCGGCGGCGGCCGGATCTCGTTGGTTGAACAGCTCGCCGCGCACCGACCAATTAGTCAGCTGGTGCTCGTCGGCCGCGGGGTCCCGGCATTGGTCCTTTCGAGACGTCGAAACTCGCGGCGACCGAGATGCGCCCGGCGTAGCGCTGGAACGAGCTACGTGAGTAGTCGGCGAAGATGTCGGCGAGCTCCTTGTTCTGGAGGGCCTTCACCACGCCAGCGGGTGTGGCTCGAAACGTCAGGACGGTGCCGTTCGCTTCGCGGTTGACTGTGCTGTTTTCCAGAGCCACGCCCAGAATCTTCGGCGCCAGTCCCTTCATCGCCACCGAGGTGGTGCCCTTGTTGCCCGGCGCCGATCCCACTTGCTTGTTGGCGCGCGCCTCGAGGGCCTGCAAAAGCGCCTTGTAGGCTTCGCGATCACTGTGCACTGCGATCAGGTAGGCGCAATCAATCCGCGGCCGCCAGGGCCCAACCGCGATTGGAACGGCCGAGGGAGCTCGGCGTGGCCGCCGCCGCGGCCATCCCCTCCGTCGACCAGCTCGCTCAGGATTTGCTGCCGGCTGGTTGGGGCTGTCTGTGCGGCAGCGCTCCCGGCTAGCGCAAGCATAATGACAATTGTTCGTGCCGTGATTGTCACTGGCGGCCTCGTTTCTTCGTCTTCGCCGCCTTGGCCTTCTTCTTCGCGGCCTTCGCGCGTTCGCCGCCCGCGGACCGGCGCGGCGGCGCTCTCGGTGGTTCTCTTCGCGACGAGCGTCGGCCAGCGATCGAATCGCGGTCGAGTCCGCGGATCGAGAACCGATAGATGTTGCTGGGCATGGGGTTGTGCGCCTGCGCCATCAGGAAGTCGCCGTGTGCTGCCACCCCCCACAAGTCGAACTCCCTATCGCGCAGGTCGCGCCGACCGGCCCGCCCACCGTGATCGGCATCTTTCGATGGCACCCTGCGTTGCGGACTGGGAAACTGCCGGGCTGCGCCGATGTCCTGTCCGTCGACCTCCACCTTTACCTGACCGCCAGCGCCCAGCTGCGTCGTGACCGTCACAAGTTCGTTCGGCGTACCGACATACGTCCGGCCATCCACTCGATGCATGACTCCTCCAGGTGCGAACGAAACGGGAAAGGTGCTCTCTACGCTATAGACGGCCGGACGACGCCGTTTTCACAGCCTCAGGCCGGGCGATCCGATACGGCCCCGGACCAGAGCCGGCATCAAAACGCGGTCTGCTCCGACAAAACAGGTGCAACTCATTCGCGGTGAACGGGTTGTGCAATCGAAGGCTGTCGACGGGATCCTCGAGACGGCGACCCGGCAAGCGTGAGTGGCCCTCCAACGGCTATGCGTGGCTCAGGTAGCGGTCCCGACTTGTGCGCAGGACAGCAGGCAGAGACCGCAGCCGTCGCCAGAGGCGCGCCTGCGGGCGTTTCCAGGTTTGGCAACCGGCGATCAGTGACTGCGAACAGCGCGTCAGACGTCGCGCCGGTCGGACCTCCCCAGACGTCGGCAGCGGCGGCCGCCTCGAACTTCACGCCGCTCACCGTGTCTTCCCCACCAGTATCCGCATACCCACCAGCGGATGCTCCGGCATGCTCCGCCGCGCCGCCACCGTACGCGGACTGCTTCATCAGCGGCGACGGCCGGCCGCCTGACCCTGATCTCTCGCCCTCCAAACAGCTGCGCCCTGGCGTCCGCGTCGAGTCGCGCCAGCAGCGGGCTGACCTCGTCGGCCACCTCTTCCATCACCGCCGCCCTCGCCGGCGGCTGGACCGCAACCAGCGACGGGTCGAGCGCGCCGAGTCGCACGGTGACGAAGTACTCCGCCGTGTTCAGCACCGCCTGTCGATCGGGCCCGACGGCAGCAACGTCGCGAACTGCTGGCCCTTCCGATAGGCGCACCGCCTCGGCGAGAACGAGATGCCGCCGGCCGCGGCGTCGGAGGCCGACAACAGCCCGGAGTGCAGGATTGTCGCCGGGTAGAGGAACTGCGCGTCGGACCGCGGGTCGAGCAGCGCCACGTGGATCTCGCGGCGCACCGTGCCCAGCTTGCGTCAGGTCCTTCCGGTCGGTGCCGAACACCGTGATGGTCGTGTCGCTCGCGGAGGCGCCGTCCTCCGCCTCCAGCTCCATCACCGGCGTCAGGCCGTTGGTCATCTTGCGCTGCAGCGCCTTGTAGAAGTCCACCTTCGCGAGGTCGAACGGCTCGGCGATGGCCTTCATGTGCGCGAGGTAGTCGGACGCGGCGGCGAACAGCGGGGACGAGTCCTTGAGCCGGACGACGAGCGAGGCCTCGACGTTCAGGCCCAGGATGGCGCGCTTGGTCCAGTTGTGGCTGCCCACCCACAGCTCCGCGGTGCCGTCGTCGGCCCGAACAGCAGCATCTTGGCGTGCAGCAGGCGGGCGGCTCCTTGCGGCCCTGGTCGGTGTAGGTGGGGATGTCTTCGTAGTAGACGTGCACGCGTCCGCCCTGCCGCACCATGGCGGCCAGCGCGTCGACTTCCGTGGGCGGGTGCAGGTCCACGCAGACGAAGCCGTGTCGTGCTGGATGGCGCGCACCAGGTCGGGGCCGAGCAGGGCGGATCGATCGTCCAGTAGCCGATGCCGGCCTGCAGCCGCGTGGCGCGCGACAGCGCGGCGGTGAGCGCCGCCTTCACACTCGACGGAGACCAGGCGGGAAGCAGAGCGATATCCAGAATGCCATCGTCCATGGCGGGCACACCTTTCGGAGACGATCAGTTGACGGGATGGTGGTGCGGGTGAGGTCACAGAGCGGAGCGCCGCGTGGCGCCCCGCCCTGGTCTGGCTAGTGCTCGGTGTCGAGCGCCGGCGGCGGCTTCACGACGCCTTCTCCAGCGCCCTCAGCGACGTGACCGCCGGCACGGGCGCAGGTGACGCGGGCGGGGCGGGCGGCACCGGCAAGACGGGATCCGGCACGGGCGCTGCAGCCTTCGCGGCGCCAGCGCCCTGCCCTTCGATCCGCCGCGCGGCTGGTCCACGCGGCGAACGTGGTGGGATCCTGCTGGCGCGTGGCGATCGCCACGATCACGTCGAGGTCGCGGGCGGCGTCGAGCCCGTCGGCCAGCGCGGTGGCGATGCCGGCCTGCGCCTTGCGGCGCACCGTCTTGCTGCTGAGGCGCACGTCGGCCGCCTGCTGCAGCCGGTCCACCAGCGCCTTGAAGTCGCTGATGAAGGTGGCGGGCAGGCCGAACTCCTCGAACTCCGCCTGCCGCGAGGCGGCGGCCTCCATGAACGCGCGCGCGGTGGCGAGTTCCGCGCCCGAGCGCCGCTTCCTGGGCATCACGAACGGGCTTTCCGCCGGCTCCGGCCGCGTGATGCGCCGCGCCGCGGCGGCGATGGTCTTCATGTAGTCGAACACGGCATCGCGCGTGGCCGCCTTGATGCGCCGCGCCTCGGCCTGGCCGAGCACGTGGTTCTTCTGCTGCTCGTCGAGCGCGGCCACCGCCGCCAGCACCCGCGCGAACGCCTGACCGCCCTTCGTCGCCTCCGGGAACAGCGCCGCATGCGCCGCGCCGAAATCCCGCACCCGCACGAACATCTCGTACTTGAATCGCTGCTGTCTGGTCATCACGAACCTCCTGTCGCGCATGGTCGCGCCAGGGTCGAGATGAAGTCCTTCCCGGATCGCTGAAAAGTCCTGAACGGTCTGAATTCTGCGACACTCGGCTGACCTTACGCTTCGGCAATCCGCGGCACGACTCGACGCACCGTTCGGCGAGAGATGACACGGCGTTGGGTCGCTCGACAATTGACATAGAATCCGGTCGCCGTGCGCGTCGAACTGTCCGGACAGAAACTCGTATTTCCCTTGCAGTGTTCCTGCTGCGGCAACGCGGCCAGCGGCACCTATGCGGCGAAGGCCACTCGCACGACCGGCAAGCGCGTGGTGCGCTCGACGTCACGCGGGTGGGAATTCCCACATTGCGACGCGTGCGCGGGTCATCTCAGGGCCTATATGTCGGGGAGCGGGCCCGCAGCCTTGTCACTACTGGTTGGAGTGGTGCTTGGCTTCGCCGCTCACTGGGGCGCCGTGCTTATTGGCGTTATGGCCGCGATAGTGTTCGTGCTGATAGCGCATGCGCAAGGAGAAGCCGCAAGGACGCCATCGTGCGCTACCGCGTCTGCTCCCGCCGCATTTCTGGGTTGGAGTGGTACCGTGCAACGGTTCGAGATCGCTTCTCCCTCATACGCGAGCGCTCTCATGCTGGCGAACGAGAAGAAGCTGATCAACCTGGCCCACCAGGGACGCGAGGCGCTGCTGGCAGCAGTAGCCTCGAGCATGAGCTCGACACCCGCGCGAGCGACTGCCGCGGATTCCAGGCCAGATCTGCTGGAGGCGGACCTATTGCGCTGGGTGGCGAAGGTGGAGGCTCAGAGAGGACCAGCAGGAAGACGCGCCGTGCTCGCAGAAGCGCTCAGCTCAACCGGCGACGAAGCCTCGCGTCAGCGGCTCCTTCTCGAGGCATCACGAATCGAGGTCGGAGCGGTGCTCGACAAGGTGGATGGGCTCAAGACTGCGGCGGCGAAGAAGCGGCATCTGAAGGCCGCTCTAGATGCGCTGAAATCAGACGACGTCCCTGACGAGTTGCAGAGCCAGCAGGTCTTGTGGCTGGAGCAGGCTCTCGAACAACTTGAGCAGCCGCAGTGAGCGATCTGAATTGTGCGGCTGCAGCACGCGCTGGACCCGCTTTCAGGTCCGGTTGAGTCGCTGCAGCACGCACTGGACCTGCCGCAGCAGGCGATGGACCTCCCGCAGGGCACGATGGAGCGACCGCAGCGCGCACTCGACCTGCCTCAGGGCGCGATGGACCTGCTTGCAGCATCCGCTGGACCTGCTTTCGGACGCACTGGACCTGCCGCAGCGATGGCGGTGCACCGCAAGTTGTTGATACCGGGCAGTTTGGCCACCACTTCAAAAGTGCTGCGCCACTTCACTGCGGCAGGTCACCACCATCGCTGCGATAGGTCACCACTACTGCTGAAGCGTGTCCCCAGTGCGCGAAAGCGATGCGCCCACTTGCTGCGGCACGATCGCAACGCGCGAAAGTGAGTCCCACATCCGCTCCGGAAGGTCACCACCACTGCAGCGGGGAGTCTGGCGAGCGCCGAGGCGAGTGTCCGCCGCCGCTGAGGCAGGTCCGCCGAGCGCTGCGGTAGGTCCCACGTCCGCTGCGGGAGGTACAACGAGCGCTGAAGTGAGTCTGGTGTGCGCTGAGGCGCGTGCGGTCACCGCGCGCGCAGGTGCACCACGGCCAGCGCCGGTGCCCAGACGTCCGGGTGGTAACCCAGGCGCAGCAGCGGCTCGACCGCCAGCAGCCAGCCGCCATTCCCACGCGGCGCCGCGGAGAGCGCGGCAGACACGATCGGCACTGCGTCGGACACGCGATTGGCGTGCATGAGCCGTGCGGCGCGCGCGACGGCGACGGCGACGGCGGCGTGGCCAAAGGGCTGGTGCGTCACCCAGACTGGCTTGCAAGACCAGCGCTGCTGGCCGCAGCCGGGGGAGGTCGATGCCGCCCGGTCAGTCGGCGTCGAGAACCTCGCGAGCGGCTTGGGCGACGGCCGGCTTCCGCGGCGCCTGCGAGTGGCTGCGTAAGCTTCCCCGTCAAGTTGACAGTGGATAAGGAGACTGTCCGCCTGATGAAGGCCTCGGGAGAAACGTGAGTGGCGGTACCCGGCCGAGGCTGTCGTGGGGCCGCTCGCGGTTGTAGACCTGGAGCCAGGCGTCGGTCAGGGCGCGCAGTTCGGCGACCGACTCGACGAGATGGGCGTTGAGCACCTCCGTGCGATACGTCCGGTTGAAGCGTTCGATGTAGGCATTCTGGTCGGGCTTCCCGGGCTGAATGTAGAGGATGGTCACCCGACGATCCGCGCACCAGTCCACGAAGGGCTGCGCGGTGAATTCCGGCCCGTTTGTCGACGCGTATCGCCGACGGACAGCCGTGCACCGCGATGAGGGCGTCGAGTTCCCGCACGACGCGGCGGCTTGGCAGCGACAGCCCGATCGCGATCTCCAAGGCCTCCCGATTCCCCTCGTCGAGCATCGTCAGGAGCCGCACCCGCCGACCGTCGTAGAACGTGTCGCCCATAAAGTCGAGCGCCCACGTCCGGTTCAGCACCGGCGGCGCCGCCAGGGGCTGTCGCACACGCTTCGGCACGCGCCGCGTCGTGCGGCGCGGCAGATTCAGCCGGAGCGCACAGTACACGCGGTGGATGCGCTTGTGATTCCAGGGCCGCCCCTCGGCGCGCATCCGATCGAAGAGCTTCCAGAAGCCCCAGCGCGGATAGCGCGCCACCACATCGGTCAGGGCCGCGATCACGGGTGCGTCCCGTCGACTCGCCGGGACTGGAGGCCGGTAGAACGCCGTCCGCGATAGCCTCACCACGCGACAGGCCCGGTGCACCGTGAGCTGATGCTCATCGACGAGCATCCCGATCACCTGTCGCTTCGCAGACGGCCCTACAGCTTTCGGCTCAGCACATCCTTGATGGCCGCGTTCTCGAGGGCCAGGTCGGCGTACATCCGCTTCAGCTTGGCGTTCTCCGCTTCGAGCTCGCGCAGCCGCTTCACGTCGGCTACGGTCGCGCCCCCGTACTTGCTCCGCCCCTTGAAGAACGTGGCCTTGCTGACGCCGTGCTTCCGCAGCAGATCCGCCACCGGGACGCCGCTCTCGGCGTCTTTCAGAATGCCCACGATCTGCGTCTCACTGAACTTCGATTTCCGCATGACCGCTCCTGACGGGGAGCAGTCTACTTTCACCTGTCAACCGGTCGGGGAAGCTTACGGCGGGAGAGCGACCGGCTGCGCGAGTCGAGCAGGTAGGGTCCAAAGGCCGCAGCGGCGGCTGCCAGCATGCGGCGGATCCTAGTGGAGCAGCTGCGGGAGTAGGGTCTGCAGGCGAAGAAAAGTGTGCAAGGACCCGGTAGACCAGTCACAACTTAAACGACCTGATCTCGGGCACTTGGCGACGTTGCAGACCCCGTGAGGGTCTTGCGTTGGAGCAGGTCCGGAGGCCAGACACCCGACAAGGTCTGCCAGTCCACTCGGCGGGTAGCCTCGCCGAATGCAACTGGGCGCGCATCGACTCGCGGGCAGCTGTCGGCGATGCAGCCTGCAAATGGCGCGCGCCACCGAACTGCGCCGCCGCGAGATTATGACTCCAGCGCCAATTCGCGGGGTGGCGCTGCCTCGGATTCTCCAATCGGTTGTCGGGAATGCGCTTGACGGCTCGCCGATGGCAAGGGAAGAATGGCGCCGCTTGGCGTTCTCGTCCGGCAGAGGCACGCGCTGTGCACAGGCGAGTGCCAGCGATTGGCGCCAGCGTCCCATAGAACGTTAGCCGGACTTGCCAACATCACCGCACCACTCACCGAGAATCACGGGCGTGCAGTTCGAGATCACGCATCTTCGGCGAGATCTGAGTCACATCGTCGAGACTCGAGCCGATGGGCGCGGGTGTCTCTCGTGTCCGTTCTTTTTTCGGGTGTTCGTGTCTCCGCGCTCTGCTTCACATCGGCCAGATCGAAGCAGCGCTCTCGGCCGATCGCCTTCGACCGCGAAGTCCACGGCAATTCTCGGACGGCGCTGGTCTCTCGGAAACGCTAGGCTTCGCTTAGCGCGTTCTCCCTTTTCTCTTCGTGTCGGTCACGCCGAGTTCTAGCCACATTGGCTTCAAGCCGCGCGTCCCTTCGGGATCACCTGCGAATGGGACGTGTCCGACGAGTCTTCATGATGCTGGTGCTCAACGAGACCCAGGTATCGGGCGTGACCTGCAAGGCCGTATACAGGCCGACTTCAGCGATGAGGCGTCCACACCGTGCCGCCGAACCAGCAGTGCAGTCGACGACGGCCTCGCTCATAGGCCGCCGCGGCTAAACCTCGGTCGTTCTACCGACACCGAAGGGCACGACGAAGATCGGTCCGTACTTGTGACGAACACTCGAGGTATGTCCGCAGCTCTTGTGTGTGTCCTCGCGGTTGCAGTAACCGAGCGCTCTGCCTCCCGCCCCTATCCCGCACGACCTCAAGGCCATGCCCGATCTGGAGGTCAACGCTATCATCAGTATCAAGAACGTGAGGTCGAGTTCGTACCTGTTCGCGCGTAGGTCCGTGCGTCAAAACTTCGCCCTCATCCCAGAAAGCCGTAACCACCAACATCAGCCTGACGCGGCATGACACGCTCCGGTGCAGGCGCGCGGCATCGATTTCGGCCATGCGTGGCGACGTGATCCCGCAGAGGTCGCACAACAAGACGTGCCTGGGATGCTGGCGGTGGAATTCATCAAGTTTCTTCCCGCGCTACTCTTTTTCCCGCTCGTGCCCAGCAGATACTCTTCCATCGGGCACCCCGTTGTGGCTGTATGGGGCGCCAGTGGCGCTCGACTTCGGCGCATCGTCTCGGGCTAGCGCTCATCTCAGGGTGCTCGCACGCAGGCGCACGCAGGCAGCCCGAGTTCGATTGTGTCCTGGGCATGCTTGTACCAAAAGGCACAAGCGTCGACGCGACTCTGCAGCCTTCGCTACGGCTCGATATCAGATAGCGGTGCCGTGAGAACCGTCGACACGAGTCGCTTCGTCGTGAGTCCTGGCGCTTTTCTCTTAAGGGCTTTGCGCGGTCACATATGAGCTTCAGCTTCTGGGCACCAACTCTGAGCTCTGCTTTTCGTATTCGAGGCACGTCGCTTACGTCAAGGTGTTCCGTCGGTCAAGATCTAAATGCAGACGGGCCTCGTGATCCACGGCGCGAGGCGAGCTGGCGTCGGAGCCGGCGAACGCATGGCCTTCGCGCTGCGGTCGACGCACTTCTCTCGAGCAACTGTCCGCCGATACTCCATCTGACAGCATTGTATCGCGAGCCGGTTGAGAAAAGCACACGAAGAACTCGATACCAATACTTGAGGCGTTGCTGACATCTCACGGCCTGCTGCAATCATTCTATCCAGGCCGTGGCCACGCCCGGTCGCAGCGTCAGCCAACGGCGGGGACATTCTGATGCGCCCTAACCACGGCTTGCAGCCGACGGCGGCCTTGTGGGTCATGAGGCCGTCGCGGCTGAAGCCGAGACGTTAGCGAACCAACAACTCAAAGAGCTTGAAGGTCATGGGCGCGGGCAACTCGACACGCGGATGCGCGAGCGATCGTTTGGTGGTGGTTCGCGGCGTGGTCGAACTCGGAGGCGTCGGTGTGGCCGCGAGCGGCACGCACGGCGGTGCGGGCGCGAGGCCTCAGCCGGGGGACCGTGGCGCTCGACACGCTTCGGCGCGCCTTGATCGGTCGGCAGATCCAGCGGCGGTGGGGTCAGGTCGTGCCGGGGGCGGCCTGGGGTGGGCGGTCCCAAGGGCGAAAGAACCCGAACACCCGCGAATGACTTCCGCTAACATCCCGCTCGAGCCGACTCGGCCCGCGAGCGATTCCCGCGCGGGCCTCACGGCTCAGCGGTAGCGTTATGCCGATCACGATTAACACCAATGGTGAACGCGGCTCCAATTGAAACGCGACGGCTGCGGCTGGTTCCGAAGACCCTAGCGGAAGTTCGTGCGCAGATCGAGGTGATGAACGCGGACCAACGGGCGGAGTTGTCACCGGGCTGGCTTGCTCAGCTCGATACGACAAGCGTAGATCTCTGGACACTCGGATTTGCCATCGTCGATCGGGGCACCGACGCCGTTGTCGGGACGTGTGGTTTCAAAGGGCCTCCGGGAGCCGATGGGATCGTGGAGATCGCCTACGGCGTGACGCCGGACCAGCAGGGCAAGGGCTATGCGACTGAAGCGGCTGAGGCGCTCGTGGCATACGCCTTTGGTGGAGAACATGTTCGGCTGGTCCGTGCCCACACCTTTGCGGCGACAAATGCGTCCACGCGAGTGTTGACCAAGTGTGGCTTCAGAGCGGTGGGCGAGGTCGACGACCCAGACGACGGGTTGGTCTGGAGATGGGAACGGCAACCCGACTGACGGCATAACACGCCGCTGCACCTGACGGCACCGGGGCCCGCTCGCGCGTGCCCCTCGCGCTCGGTGATATCGTGACTCGCGCGTGCCGCAGGTGAGCGGCACGACGTTAGGCAGGCAACCGACGCCGTGCGAGACTTCACGAATGCGCAAGCTGAACCGTTGTCGTTCTCGCAGGCGCAGCCTCATGGTCCGTGCGTTGACCCTGTGTCTGATCGCGCTCACGGCGGCCGGCTCCGGGGCCTGTGCTTCGCGAGCCGCTGGAGCGTCGACTGCTGTTGCATCTAGTGACTGGTCGGTCGTCGAAGCTCTGCCGCCTGGGAGCAAGGTGGTGGTGGAGCGACGCGGGGGCGGTGCCGTCTCTGGCGCGACACGCACCGTCACGTCTGCATCCATCGAAATCGACACTAGCGACAGCGCACTTGTCGTAGCACGAACGGACGTGGTGCGAGTGCTTCGCACGCGCAGCTTCGCCGTATGGGCGCTGCCCGCGGCTTTGCGATCGGTGGTGCCGTCGGCGTGCTCCAGGCGCTTCTGCTGACGAAGAGCGACCGCTTGGTGTTTGCCGGTATTTTCAGCGCCGTGTGGGCGCCTGTCGGAGCGGCCCTTGGCGCCATTAATGGGGCCGGACAGCGGAAACTTCGGTCCTCTACGCGGTCATTGAATCGAATCCGCTGCCTAACATCCGAATGCAGCCGACGCGCCGTCTGTCGTCTCGATCGGCGCGCGGCTGATTCGGAAACGTTGAGCGGCTATCGCGCCGCAAGCACCGCGTCGAGCTCCGGCAGCAGCACGATCCCATCCTGATCGCTGCCCGACGAGTGCACCACCAGCCACGTGCACGGCGCGCCGCTCTCGTTGCACGGCGCATGCGGCAGGTCGGCCGGCACGAACGCGTGGTCGCCCTGGCGCACCAGCACCTCGTGCTGCATCCGGTCGCCGAAGCGCACCACGCACTCGCCCTCGAGCATGTAGGCGATGGTCTCAATGCGGTCGTGGTAGTGCACCTTCGCTCTGGCCCCCGCCGGCATCGGCAGCACGTTCATGCAGATGTGCCGCGCCCCTACGGTCTCTGCAGACGCGCCGGCGCCATAGGTAAAGCCCTGTTTGCCGACATAGGTGTCGCCGGGGCGAATCACCTGCACACGTGGGGATGGCGATTCCGTCATCGCAGGCTCCGTCCGTTTCCGCGAATCTCGATCTGGCCGCCACGACGCGCCCACCGCCGGCCCGCCCATGCGGTGGCCCACAGGCCGGCCCACAACATCACGATGGTCGCCGCGACGTAGCTGAGGAAGGTGCCGAGGCCGGGCAGCTCAGGACGGGCCGCCACCGGAAACTCGTTGACCGACGCGCCTTCCACGCCGAAGTCGGGCGCCGACGGCGATCGCCAGATCGTGATGCGCTTGCCGGGCGCGAAGACATCTTGCGGCGACCCATCCGGCGCAATCTGATCGCCCACCATCATCCCGGTGATGCGGACGACGTCCGCCACGCCCTCGACCCGGCCGTCGATGAACGGGTAGCCATCGTTCACCTGCGCCTCGTCCATCACGAACTCGACCTGCTGGTAGGTGTCGCCCCACCACCAGAACACCCCGGCGATGATGGCGCCCTTCAGCGGCCGCGACGCGAACGCGAGCGTGGCCACGAACACCAGCACCTGCGGCGAGAAACGCGCGCCCCAGCGGACGCCGCCGGTGGACGCCGACGCAGGCGGCGCCGGAGCGCCGGTCGCCGGCTCGGGGGTCATGGCGCCTGCGCTTCCGTAATCGCGCGCACGAGGCGCGCCGTGGTCACGATCTGGCCGGTGTGGCGCGAGGCATGCTCGGCGGCGTGGAACAGCAGACCGAAGACGGTGGACGGCAATTGCGCCCGGCCCACCGCCCGGGCGTCGCCCAGCGTGCTCTCGGCCGTGGCGGCCAGTTGCGCCAGCGCGGCTTCAACAGTGGCCCGCCAGGTGGCGAGGAGCGTCTCGAGCGGCGGCCGTTCCACCGCGATCATCCTCTCGCGCCCGAGCACGGCCTTCTGCGCCTCGTCGAGCGCGGCACCACGCGCGTAGGTCAGCAGACGATCGGTGCTGCCGCTCAGGTGCGCGAGATGGAAGCCGAGCGAGGTGACGCCGGGTGGCGCCATCCAGATCTGCGCCGGCGGCAGGCCGGAGACGGCGGCCTCGACATCTTCACGCGCCATCACGAAGGCATGGGCAGCAGGTTGCAGCAACGCGGGGATCCCCGGCAGAGGACCTCGCAGCCAGGGCTCAGGCTGTGACGTGGACATGGCGCGGTCGCATTGTGCCACGACCTGACGGGTGGCCTGTGCTATAAGCGACGGGACTCACGGGCCCCCAAAACTTATGTGGACGCACAACTACGAGCCGCTCGCCGGCAGCCTCGCGATGTCGGCGCCGGTCGCCGCCCTTCCCATCGTCGTGCTCTTCCTGATGCTCGGCGTGTGGCGCGCCCCGGCGTGGAAAGCGGCGCTGAGCGGCCTGCTCACCGCGTTCGTGATCGCCATCCTCGTCTACGGCATGCCGGCCGGGCTGGCAGTGGTCTCGACGCTCTACGGCGCCGCCTACGGCATCTTCCCGATCGCCTGGATCGTGTTCTCGTCGATCATGCTCTACCGCCTCGCGGTCGACACCGGCAAGTTCGAGGTGATCAAAGACTCGGTGGGCAGCCTCACTGACGACCGGCGCCTGCAGGCGATGTTCATCGCCTTCTCGTTCGGCGCCTTCATCGAGGGCGCGGCCGGGTTCGGCGCGCCGGTGGCGGTGTCTGGCGCGATGCTCGCCGGCCTCGGTTTCAATCCGTTCTACGCCGCCGGCATCTGCCTGCTCGCCAACACCGCGCCAGTCGCCTTCGGCTCGATCGGCATCCCGGTCACGACGCTTGCCGCCGTCACGGGACTGCCGGTGATGGCGTTGTCGGCCATGGTGGGCCGCATGTGCGCTCTCATCTCGATCATCATCCCGGGCTATCTGGTGGTGGTGATGGCCGGCTGGGCGCGGGCGGTGGAAGTGCTGCCGGCGATCATCGCCTGCGGCGTCTCGTTTGCCGGCATGCAGTTCTACGTCTCGAACTACATGGGCCCGGAACTGACCGACATCCTCAGCTCGCTCACCTGCATCATCGTGATGGTGGCGGTGCTGAAGCTGTGGAAGCCGAAGACCATCATGCGCCTTGAAGGCGATCAGCCGATCAGCCTGACGCTCAGGAAGCACACCGGCGGCGAGATCTTCATGGCGTGGATGCCGTACTTGCTGCTGGTGGTATTCGTGCTGATCTGGGGCGAACCCGACATCAAGGCGAAGATCGACGCCTTCACCAACGGCATCATGCCCGGCTTCCTGCCCAAGGCGCCCACGGGCCTGAACGGCGTGCTGGTGCCCGGCCTGCACAACGCCATCACCCGCATTCCGCCGGTGGTCACCGCGCCGGCGCCGTATGCCGCCGTGTTCACGCTCAACTGGCTGAGCGCCTCGGGCACGGCCTGTTTCCTCGCCACGCTGGTCGCCGCGCTGGTGCTGCGTGTGTCGCCCGGCAAGGTCGCCGGCCTCTACGTGGCGACGTTCAACCAGCTCAAGTTCGCGATGCTCACCATCGCCTCGATGCTGGGGCTGGCGTATCTCATGAACTACTCGGGCATGACCTCCACGCTCGGCCTGGCGCTGGCGACGACCGGCGTGCTGTTCCCCTTCTTCAGCGCCGTCGTCGGCTGGCTGGGCGTGTTCCTCACCGGCAGCGACACCTCGGCCAACGCGCTCTTCGGCAACCTGCAGGTGGTCACCGCCAATGCCCTGGGACTCAACCCGGTGCTCACGGCGTCGGTCAACTCGGCCGCCGGGGTGATGGGCAAGATGATCTCGGTGCAGTCGATTGCCGTGGCCGTGGCCGCGACCGGCATGACGTCTGACGACGAGAGCCGGCTGTTCCGCTTCACCATCAAGCACAGCGTGCTGCTGATGATCGTGATGGGGATCGTGGCGATGCTCTACGCCTACGTGTTCGACGCGTGGGTGCCGGTGGTGGCGCCGAAGTAGACGCGCGTGCTACGGGCGTTGGCGAGCCGCGGCGGCCACGAGCGCGTAGCCCACGATCGGTCCAGCACCGAAACCCAGGAGCGGCATGGGCGTGAGTTGCCGCCATGCCAGCACGTCGATCGCCAGGTAGTAGATCGCGACGCTGAGGAGCGCGGTGTCGCTCGACCCGCGCGCCAGCCGCGTGAGCACCAGCAGCGGCAGCGCCAGCACGGCCAGGGCCGCCACGAGCGCCACCGGACCTGCGGCGGCCGCAAGATCCAGCACCCCTTCCACATGGGGCACCGGCAGCAGCGGATCCGGCTGCCACCACGCCCAGGTCACGCCAGCGGCCAGCGTGGCGGCGACCAGCGTCTTCAGGCCTGCGCCTGCCGACGCCCGCCAGAGCGGCAGCACGCAGGCCAGCGCGAACGCTGAGGCCTGCGACGCATCTGGCTGCACGGCCAGCGCCCACAACGCGGCCGGCAGCAGCCCCCACGCCCAGCGTGGCGTCGCAGCGGATGGGCGCATGACGCGCGCCAGCACGAACACCAGGACCGGCAGCAGCGCTGATGCCACGTAGATGCGCACGCCCCCAACGCGCAGCCAGCGCTCGGGTCCGCCGAGCGTGTCCAGCCAGATGGGCGACCAGAGCAACACCACGGCGGTGGCCACGGCAATCGCGAGCGCCGGGCGCGAGGTGTGGGCGGTGGGTGACGTCTTCCGGCGCGTCAGCGCCACGGCACCCAGACAGACCACGGCGACGGCGATCTGCTGCGTGAGCAGGGCCGTGCCGGCGTTCGCCTGGCGCATCAGCAGCACGCTGCCGGCGAGCGCGGGCAGTGCGGCGGCGAGCAGGCGACGGTCTGAGTCCATCGTGGTTACTTCATGTGCTTCAACTGTGCCTTCAAGGCGGCGACCAGCGTCTTCTTGTGGGTCTTCAGGTCGGCGGCGCTCTTCAGCTCCGCCAGTCGTCGGCCATCGGGGTAGGTGCCGGTGAGAAAGCCCGACGTGTCGTTCGCGCGATCGCCGTGCCAGAAGACCAGGCGCAGGCAGTCTTTGCGATAGAAGTTGAACACCACGAGATGGCGTCGGTACTCCTTCGGATCGAACGGGGCCATGGCGCCGGTGAAGAAGAACGCCGGCGCGTTCCACTTGATCTCTTCCCCGATGCCTTTGTCGGCCGCCAGGATCGTGCGCCGCACGTCGGCGGCCAGAACGGCCAGCGGATGCTTCAGCGCCTGCATGTAGGCGTCCACGGACGCTGCGTCTGAGGGTTTCGTGGTGTCGGGCTTGCCGGCCATGGCGCCGCCTTCAGGTGTGGGCGCCGCCCGCTTGCGGCGGCCCAGGAGTCCAGTGTGTGGCCGTGAGCCCATGCGCCTTGCGCCAGGCCGACAACTGGCCGCTGTGATAGCCCTCGTGGAACACCAGGGCGTGCAGGTGGTGGCCGATGGTGGGCTGCGCCTGCGCCAGGTGCGCATCGGGCAGCGCCTGTGCGAGGTCTGCGGCAGACATTGCCGCCACGTGGGCCACCCTGGCGGCATTGGTCGCGGTCAAGCGCGCCACCAGGGCGTCCTTCGAGTCGTACGCTGCTTCTGCGGTTGGCGCGGACGCCGGGCCATGGCGTTCGATGAGCGTCGAGAAGTCGTCGGGCAGCGGCTGCACCGCGAGCAGGTGGAGCAGGTAGCTGTCAGCCAGCAGCAGGTGCCCGAGCAGCCACGCGGGATGCCGCTCGCCTGGGGTCGCCAGGTGCTGCATGGCGTCGGCGGGGATATCGGTCACCAGCGCCAGCGTGTGCGCACGGGCGCGATCGAGGGCCCAAGCAAGATACAGGCTCATGCGCTACATGATGGACCGCGTCATCGAGATGACCAATAGCCGGGCCGGCGCTTCTGATGCGCCACGGCCACCACGGTCACGACATCCGATCCAATGCGGAAATGGATCGAGAACGGAAACCGATCCGAGCAAGATCCGGTGTGTCCCCGATCCGGCAGCCGGGTAGCGGCCGGGTGCCTCTCCGATGCGCTGAACCGCGGTTGAGAACTCTCGCAAGAAGGCCGAGGCCGCGAGGGATACTGCGCTGCTGATACCACGCCTGAGCGTCCTCGACCTCGCGCCGCGCCGCCGGATGAAACTCAACCCGCATTCAGTCGGTCGATGAGGCGTTGCCGCACCTGTTCCCAGGGAATCGTCTCGACCGAGCCAGCATCGAGTTCTGCGATGCGCTTCTCGATCTCAGCGCCCCAGGCAGCCTCGACGTCGCGATCCGGCTCGCTTTCCAGCGACTCGATAAGCAGGCCCGCCAAGGCCGCCCGATCCTGTTCTGACAGGTCCGCGGCTTCCTTCCAGACGTCGGTAAATGTCCGGCTCATGGTCGAATATTACTCCTTCACACCGGCTCAGCGCGTCTGGTGGCCGTCGATCTCACGCTACGGCCTGACGCGCAACGCGGCGCTGAAGAATACCGTGTAGCGCCCCACGCCGAAGTACCACGCGTCGGTATCGAACTCGCGCCGGATCCATCGCGCGCCGATCGACGGCACCAGCTCCACGCGCGGAGACAACGGAATGCTGACAGCCATCGACCCGCTGATGGTGGGCTTGGCCGACGAGCTCTCCTGGTCGGGCCACCGCGTGACGACGCCCGGCGGGAAGAAGCTGGTCGAGGTGACATCGCGCCTGGCAAATCGACTGAACGCCACGCCGCCGCCGGCGGTGAACTCGAGGTGCGATCCGCCGCGCGGCCGGAACCTGAGGTTCGCGCCCAGCACGATGTCGCGGCTTTCGGCGGTGTAGTCGGTGCGATTCGTGTAGCTGTCGACGATCGCCCCCGATAGCTTTCCATCGAGCAGCACCTCGGCCTCGACGGCCAGTTCGGGCACGAGGAACGCGCCGACGGTCACCGCGCCTCCCAGGGTCGTGCCCGTCAGGGCAGGACTGGCCCGATGGTATTGCTGCCCTTCCGTATGCACCGTCACCACGGGGGCAATCTGCAGGTAGACGGGCGCGGAGGGCGAAGGGCTGCCGGCGCCGGATTGCTCCGCGGTACTGACGCTCGCGAGGCCCGCCTGCAGGGCGAGCGCCAGCGCCACCTGCCGCCAACCATATGTGGTCATCGCTCGCCGCCTCCGGGCGTCAGCGCACCGGCTTGCTTGCATCCCCATCGAACTCGCGTCCGGGCGCCGCCTGATCGCGACCCACGCGTCCAGCCTCGATCGTGGCACGCGCGTAACTCTCGGGCCGCACGGTCGCACCGGCCATGCCGCGCATCATCGCCAGCTGGCCCACGTGGGTGAGCGCGTCGGCAATCGGCCCCTGGAACATGACGTCGGCCGAAAACGCCGCCGCGGACGTATCCGCCAGCGCCGCATCCACCGCCGCAAGGCCGTCAAAGAAGCGATTGACGCCGGAGGGCCAGTCGCCAATCTCGCCCGCCTCCCAGCGGTATTCACCGCGTGCCAGGCGGTCCGCCCATCCCATCAGATCCCCCATGTGGAACAGGATCTCGATCGCGGACCTGCTGGCCGGCGCCGCACGGAACGTCGCGAAGTCTTCCGGCACGTCGCGCAGCACCTTGCCGGCGCGATAGGCCAGCGTGGCCACGGTGTGGCGCAGCAGACGCCGGGTGGCGTCGTCGAGCGGTTCGGGCGTCTGGTCGGCCATGGCCGCGCTACTTTGCGTTCAACTCCACGATCGCGATCGCGTTCCAGTCGTTCATCGGGATGAGCAGCCGGTTGCGCTTCGAGTCATACGCCATCGAGGCCGCGCTCGGAATGCCCGAGGCCACGATTTCGGCCTTCTGGCCGGGGCGGATGCGCGACACCGTGCCCTGGCGCACGCTCGACACGTATTTAGTGCCGTCAGCGGTCACGACGATGCCGTCGTTGCCCGGATCCACGGCGTTCTCGGTGGTGAGGAGCTTGCCATCCGGCGAGAAGGTGAGCACTTCGTTGTTGCCGATGTTCACGACCACCAGGTTCCCCTTGAGGTCGAAGGCGATGCCGTTGGGCATGTTGAGCGGCGCGCCGGTGATGACCGGCGACGACTGCCCCTGCGGCGTGATCTTGTAGACCTTCCACGACGTGGGATCCTGCGTGCCGGTCTGGGTGGCGTAGATGGTGCCGTCGGCCGCCACTTCGAGGTCGTTGAAGCGGATGACGCCGGGCACCTGCACGTTGCCCTTCGGCTCGCCGGTCTTCATGTCAAACCAGCGGACGGTGTCGATGTCGACCACGTAGAGCATGCCGTTGGCGATATCGCTGCCGAGCGGATGGTTGAGCGTGAGCCCGTTGCGGTTCACGCCGATCCACTTGAGGGTGTGGGCACTGCCGTCTGGATTGACCAGCGACACGTAGCCGTCGTTGGGCACGACGTCCTGCGCCATGCCGGCGTTGACCGACACGATGAGATCGCGATCGGCGTCGTAGGACAGGCTCTCGCTGAAGCGGAAGCTGCCGAAGACCTTCACGTTGGGCGTGGTCTTGAGCGGCTGGCCGGCCTGGAACGGCTGCGACGCGGCTGGCGCGGGCGTCTGCGCCTGTGCGAACGAGGCCACCCCGAGGGCAAGGGCGAGACCTGACTGAACGATCCGTCGACGCATGTGTGACTCCTGAACACGGCGCCGGAATCGACGCGCGGAGCGTCCATTGTATTTCCGCCGGCTCTCCGGCGTCATACTGCGAGACAGGACGCGACGCTGGCGGCAGAGCCGGCGTGGCTGTCCACCTGCCGGAGGCCTGATGCAGCTTGGAATGATCGGACTCGGCCGCATGGGCGGCAACATGGTGCGGCGCCTGATGCGCGCGGGTCATGAGTGCGTGGTGTTCGACGTCTCGGCCCAGGCCGTGGCCACCATGGCCGGCGAAGGCGCCGTGGCCACCTCGTCACTCGCGGAGTTCGTGGCGGCGCTCACGGCCCCCGCGGGCGGTGTGGCTGATGGTGCCGGCGGCGCTGGTGGATACCGAGGTCGAGGCGCTCTCGGCGCTCCTGCAGGCCGACGACATCCTCATCGACGGCGGCAATTCCCGCTACACCGACGACATCCGGCGATCGGCGGCGCTGGCGGCGCGGGGCATCCACTACGTGGACGTCGGCACCAGCGGCGGCGTCTGGGGGCTCGAGCGCGGCTATTGCCTGATGATCGGCGGCGACGCCACGGCGGTGGCGCGCCTTGGTCCGATCTTCGAGGCGCTGGCGCCGGGCACCGGGTCCATCGAGCGCACGCCGGGTCGCGACGGCGCGCTCAGCACGGCCGAACAGGGCTACCTGCACTGCGGGCCATCGGGCGCCGGGCACTTCGTGAAGATGGTGCACAACGGCATCGAATACGGCCTGATGGCGGCCTACGCGGAAGGTCTGAACGTGCTGCGGCATGCCAACGCCGGCATGGCCGCGCGACAGGCCGACGCGGAGACCTCGCCGCTCACCCATCCCGAGCACTACCAGTACGACTTCGATCTCGCCGCCATCACCGAAGTGTGGCGGCGCGGCAGCGTCGTGGCCTCGTGGCTGCTCGACCTGAGCGCCGCGGCGCTGGTCGACAGCCCCGACCTGGCGAAGTTCGAGGGCCGGGTGTCTGATTCCGGCGAAGGCCGCTGGACGATTGCGGCGGCGATCGACGAATCGGTGCCCACCCCGGTGCTGAGCGCGGCGCTGTACGACCGCTTCACCTCGCGTGGCGAAGGCGACTTCGCGCACAAGATGCTCTCGGCCCTGCGCTACCAGTTCGGCGGTCACCACGAGACCCGCGGCGGGGGCACGAAGTGAACGGCGCCGGCACCTCCGACGCGCTGGTCATCTTCGGCGTCACCGGCGACCTCGCCTACCGGCAGATCTTCCCGGCGCTCCACGCCATGATCCGGCGCGGGCAGCTCGACGCGCCGATCCTCGGCATGGCGCGGTCGGACTCGAGTCTGGAGGCGCTGCGCGAACGCGCCCGGGCCAGCATCGAAGCGCATGGCACGCTCGATCCGGCGGCCTTCGAGAAGCTGTCGTCGCTGCTGCAGTTCGTGGGCGGCAACTACGAAGACGCCAGCACGTTCGAGGCCCTGCGCGCGGCGCTGGGCACGGCCAGCCGCCCGGCCTTCTACTTCGCCATCCCGCCCAGTCTCTTCGCCGCCGTCGCATCGGGACTGGCAGCTGCCGGTGTCGTGGCCCAGGCGCGCGTCATCGTCGAGAAGCCCTTCGGGCGCGACGTGGCGTCGGCGGAAGACCTCAATCGCACGCTGCACGCGCACTTCCCGGAGTCGTCGATCTTCCGCATCGATCACTACCTGGGCAAGGAGCCGGTGCAGAACCTGCTCTACTACCGCTTCGCCAACTCGTTCCTCGAGCCGATCTGGAACCGCAACTACGTCGAGCGGGTGCAGATCACGATGGCCGAGGCCTTCGGCGTGCGCGGCCGCGGCAAGTTCTACGAAGAAGCCGGCGCGATTCGCGACGTCGTGCAGAACCACCTGCTGCAGGTGGTGAGCCTGCTGGCCATGGAAGCGCCCGGCGGACGCGGCAACGAGGCGGTGCGCGACGAGAAGGCGCAGGCGTTCCGCTCGATGCGCCCCCTGCAGCCGGAGGACGTCGTGCGCGGACAATACGTGGGCTACCGCGACGAAGAGGGCGTGGCGAAAGACTCGCAGGTCGAGACGTTCGCGGCCATCCGCCTCTACATCGACTCGTGGCGCTGGGCCGGCGTGCCGTTCTACATCCGCGCCGGCAAGCACCTGCCGGTCACGGTGACCGAGGTCATGGTCGAGTTGAAACGGCCGCCGGTGACGCTCTTCGAAGACTGCGCGGCGGCGCGCCCGAATCACTTCCGCTTCCGCCTGAGTCCCGAGGTCGTGCTGTCGCTCGGCGCCCGCGCCAAGACCCCCGGCGACAAGATGCGCGGCGAAGACGTGGACCTGACGTCGTATCACGAGCAGCACGACGAGATGGCGCCCTACGAGCGCCTGCTGGGCGATGCGATGCGCGGCGACCAGACGCTCTTCGCGCGCGAGGATGCGGTGCAGGAAGCGTGGCGCGTCGTCGAGCCGGTGCTGGGGCCGTGTTCGCCGCTGCTGCCGTACGCGCCGGGCACCTGGGGTCCGGACGAGGCCAATCGGCTCGTGAATCACGGCACCACCTGGCACAACCCGGCGCAGGACTGGGACGGGAAGTAGGCGCGGATGGCGCGCGTGGAGGTCTTCGACGACCCGGCGGCCCTGCTCGACGCCGCCGCCGACGCGGTCACGGCGATTGCCCTCGCCAGCGTGGCCGCGCGCGGACGCGTGACGCTGGCGCTCGCGGGCGGCTCGACGCCGCGCGGTTTGTACCAGCGACTCGCCGGCGGGTGGCGCGAGCGCCTCGACTGGACGCGCGTGCACGTCTTCTGGGGCGACGAGCGCTGCGTGCCGCCCACTCACGCCGACAGCAACTACCGCATGGCGCGCGAAGCCCTGCTCGACCACGTGCCGATCCCGACGGCGCAGATCCATCGCATGGCCGGGGAGGCGGATCCCGAGGCCGCGGCCCTCGACTACGCGGCCACGCTTGGCGGCGACGCTCGACGGCGCGTCGACGCGATCGCCCAGGTGCGTTCGATCTGGTGCTGCTCGGCCTGGGCGCCGACGGCCACACCGCCTCGCTCTTTCCGCATCGCGCGTCAGGCCGGGAGACCCGGCGCCTGGTGGTGGCGGACCACGTGGACGCCGCCCGCGGCTGGCGCCTCACGCTCACCCCGCCGATCCTGAACGCCGCGCGGCACACGCTGGTGCTCGTGGCCGGCGCCGACAAGGCCGAAGCCCTGGCGGCGGTGCTCGAAGGTCCGCCGAACGTGGACCTCCTGCCCGCGCAGCACCTCACCGGCAGCGGCGTGTGCTGGTTGGTGGATCGCGCGGCGGCGGCCCGGCTGGCGGCAAGCGCTCGAGGGTGAACACGCCCGCCGGCGGCGCGTCGCGCGTCAGGTTCGAAGGGCGGCTGACGCGGGCGGCGGGAAGGCCGCAGGCGACTGCCCCGTCCAGCGCTGGAAGGCACGGGTGAAGGCGGAGGGTTCCGAGAAGCCGAGCAGGAACGCCACGTCGGTGGCTGAGGTCCCCGGCACCGCCAGATGGCGCAGCGCCAGCTCACGCCGCAGTTGGTCCACCAGGTCGCGAAACGACGTGCCCTCGTCGCGCAGGTGCCGCTGCAACGAACGCTCGCTCATCGCCAGGGCATGCGCCACGTCGTTCACATCGGGCACCATGCCCCGGATGTGCCCGGCGAGCAGGTCGAGCACACGCCGGCTCACCGGGCCGTGACGGTCGAGTGCCGCGACCACGTGTTGCGCCTGGGGCTCGAAGACGGCGAGCAGGTCGGCCTTCGCCGGAAGCATCGGCCGCTCCAGATCCGCAGTGGCGTAGACCACACTCGTCGTCGGCGCGCAGAAGCGGACGGCCGGCCCCAGCAGCCGGTGGTGTTCGTGCAGGTCGGCCGGGGTGGCATGCCGGAACGTCACCTCGACCGGCGCGATCGGCACCGGGGTGAGCCGGCGCATCGTGCCGACGATGCCGGCAGCCATCGCTTCCATCACCTGCCGGGGCGCGCGGGCCACGTAGTTGTCTGACTGGCCGGCGGCGTCGCAGCGGCAGGTCGTCAGATCGGGTTCGCGCGTGAGCGACAACCGCAGGCCGTCGTTGAGGAGTGCCGCATGCCGCGCCAGGCGGTCGAGGGCCTCACCGGCCGTGCGGCAGCTGCGCACCACGTAGCCGGCGATGGTGCGCGCATCCGGATTGCAGGCCTCGGCCGTGTGCAGGCCGAGATCCGGATCGCCTGACAGGCGCGCGCCGGCGTTCCACAGGCGCTCCATCACGGCGCCATCGAGCCGCGCGTTGGGCTGCGCGAGCACGGTGGCGTCCAGACCCGTCGCCTGGCAGATGGCGTCCTCACTGATGCCGCGCGTCGTCAGGTAGCCGACGACGTCGATGACGAGCGAGGCGGCGACGGTAGCGTGGTGCACGAAAGTATCGTGTCACGATTCGCGCGGGCCCGCGCGCCGCCTACTCCGCGATCGGCCAGTAGACTTCGGTGCGCCATTCCTCCGGCGGGTGATCGGCGGGGTCGTTCAGATACAACTCCCACGGCGCGCCGGCCGGGCGCTGGTGGTTGGCGGCCATCCAGCGTTCCATCGCGGCGTAGGTCTCGCTCAACTGATCGTAGGGCCCGGCGTGCAGAGCGACCAGCGCGGCGCCTCCGGGTAACACGCCCGCCTGCACGTCGCCGCTGGCGGCGGCTGACTGCGCCACCGGCACGCCGGCTTCGATGGTGATGAGCCCGTGGCCCATCTCGAGGTAGCGCGTGAAGGGCCGGCCGGCAATCGCCGCGCCGCTCGTGTGGGCATGGCTGAAGGCTTTGCCCAGGCCCTCGCCGATGGCCGTGGCCAGTTCCTGGCGCGAGATCTGCCGGCGGACGAGCAGGGCAGGCTGTTCGGTGAGCGTGCGCGGTTCGAGCGAGAGTATGGGCATGTAGGGTCTCCGGGACGTCAGGGACATGCGGAACAGATGCAGTCACGACGCCGGCACGCGGCCAACGCCAGCCGCTACTGCAGCGCCAGCACCGCGAAGGCAGTCGCGAGATCCGACATGAACATCCGTCGCCACGGCTCGCCCTTGTCGCCGCCGTGTTCGCGATCGAAGTTGAGCGAGTGGGTGCGCCACGGCGCCCACGCCGCGTCACCGACGCGCTCGGCCTGCTGATTGGCACGCAGCCACGCCACACCTTTCGCGACGCCGGGGTGACTGCCGAGGCCGGCCTGCTTCATCGCGTAGACGGCCAGGCCGGTGGCGTAGCCGTCGGAGGTGGCCAGGAGCGCCTGGTCGGTCTTGCCTGGCGCGGCAAACGGCGCCGCCGCCTTGCTCCAGTGCCAGTCGCCGAGGTCGGCCAGCGACCATCCCCCATCGGGCTGCTGCGCGCCGGCCAGCGCGCGCACGATCTCGTCGCGATCGGCGGAGGTGACGACGCCGGAGAATCGCGAAGAGGCCAGCAGCGCCCAGGTGCGGTTGAAGAGGCGCTGGGATCCGAGGGTCCCGCGCAGGTAGCCGCGCAGCTTCTCGACGCCGGCCAGCCCCGCAGCATCGGCGCTGGCAAGACGTCCCGCGGGGGATCCGGCCGCCATGGCCGCCAGCGTGGCGCCATGGAAGACCGCGTCGGTGGATTCGTACGGCTCGAGGCCGAAGTCGAGCCAGTCCCACGCGCCATCGGCCCGCTGCACCTGCCACAGGCGCGCGAGGGCCTGTCGCGTTGGCGCATCGGGGGTCGCGGTGGTGGAGAGGCCGTCGCCGCTCGTGAGCAGGAAGGCGTTCATCACCGCTTCGACGCCGCGCGACTCGACCTTCTTCGCCTCGGTGTGGTCGTAGAACGGCTGCTGGTCGTCGAGGTGCGCGAGACGCGTCCGCACCGTCTCGAGAATCCTGGTCTCGTGCGCGGTCGGGGCCGCCTCGCCGAGGGCGCGCCGCAGCACCGGACGGGCCAGCGCGTAGGGCAGCGCCGTGTGGCACGAGAGGCACTTCGTCTCGCCGCCCACGGTCTTGAGCGGCTTGGCCTTCTGCCACCAGACGTCCATGCGCGCATCGAGGTAGCGCGCCGCGGCGGCCGCATCGAAGGCGGTGTCGGCGGGCGCGGCCCGGGTCCCGAGCGCCAGGCTCGAGGTCAGCAGACCGGCGACGACGACCAGGGCGGCATGGGTGCGCAACGACATGGGCGGATCTGACCACCGCGGGGGACGCCGGTCAAGCGGCGTCCGCGTCCGCCGATTACCTCAGGGTTCGACGGACCGGCATGTGGTGCGCGAGGTGACTAACGTGACGATCAGCGGCTATCAGTCCTTTTCGTTCTCGGCCATCAGGCTGAATGTGACCGTGACGTCGCAGCCGGGCGCCGCCCTGGCGGCGGCCGCGCCCGGCACCGAGCCGGTGGACCGCGTGACGCTCTCGCCCGAAGCGGCGGCCGACCCCACAGCCACGAGTGAGGCGGACGAGACCGCCACCGGGTCCACCGAGGAGGCCGCGGCGGCATCCACCCCTCCGGTGCCGCCGCCGTCGCGCGCCGCGCGCCGCGCCGACGCGCTCTTTGCCGCCCTCGACGGCGACCAGGACGGCGCGCTGTCGGCCGACGAGTTCACGAGCGGCGCGCTGAACCTGCTGCGTAGCGCCGGCGCCCGTCGCCGCATCGAGGACGACGGCGACGGCGATCGCCGCGAATCGCGCGGGCTGCGCCGCCTCGAGCGCAAGCTCGAGAAGGCGTTCGAGCGGGTCGACGCCAACGACGACGGCGCCATCGACAAGAACGAGCTCACTGCGGCGCTCGCGCGCACGAAGGGCCACCATCGCCGCGGGTCCGACGGCCCGCCTCCGCCCGAGGCGCCCGCCACCGCGGCCCCGGCCGCAGGTGCCACCACCGTGTCGTTCAGCGTGACGTTCGTCTCGATCGCGGTGCAGCGCTACAGTGCCGTGCAGAGTGCGGCGCCGGCATCCAGCGAGGCGGCTGACGCGCCTGATGCGCGCGAGAAGGAAGCGGGCGCGACGCCGGCGCGCGCGGCGTAGCCGCCGTCTGCGCGCGGCCTCGACACGGCCCGCCAACGTCGCGGGCGCGCCCTCCGGACACCCCGGCGGCCCGTGCTACAGTTCCGCCCATGTCCGACCACATTCCGGTGCTCACGTCCGAAGACGTGATCGCCGCCATGCGCACGCTGCGCATGAATCAGCGCGTCAACTTCTGGGCCTTCTACTCCAGTCAGCTCGGCGGCATCGTGACCGACCCGGCGCTGATGGTGCTGCCGTTCGACGACCACATGGTGCACCGCGGCCACGGCATCTTCGACACCGCGAGCCTGGTGGACGGCAAGATCTACGACCTCGACGCCCATCTCGATCGCTTCATCGGCTCGGCCGCGCGGTCGAAGCTCACGCTGCCGGCCACGCGTGAGCGCATGAGAGAGATCATCATCGAGACCACGGCGCGGGCCGGGCACAGCGACGGCGCCATCCGCTACTGGCTGTCGTCGGGGCCGGGCAGCCTCGAGCTCACCCCGGCCAAGGGCGCGGCTCCCGGCTTCTTCGTGATGGTGTTTGCCGGCCTCGTCTACCCGGAGCACTGGTACACGACCGGCCTCAAGGTGATGACAACGACCTATCCGATCAAGCCGTCGCTCTACGCCATCACCAAGACCACCAACTACCTGCCCAACGTGCTGATGCAGATGGAGGCCAAGGAAAAGGGCCTCGACAACGGCGTCTTCATCGACCAGCACGGCCACGTCGGCGAGAGCTCCAACATGAACGTGGCATTCGTCACGCAGGACGGCGTGCTGCGCCATCCGACCTTCGATCACATCCTGTCGGGCTGCACCTCGCAGCGCCTGCTGGCGCTGGCGCCGGAGCTGGTCGCCGAGGGGCTCATCACCGGCGTCGAGGTGTGCGAGATCCCGGTGGACCAGGCGCGCGCGGCGAAGGAGATGCTGCTCATCGGCAGCTCGATCAAGGTGGCGCCGATTGTCGAGTGGGACGGCGCGGCGATTGGCGCCGGCACGCCGGGCCCGGTGGCCAAGGCACTGCTGGCGCTGCTCGAGCGCGACATGCACACGAACACCGACCGCCTGATCGTCCCGGAGGTCTGACGCGCCGCCGCCGTTACTTCGTGGCGGCTTGCGCGGTGAGAAACGGCAGCGCCTCGGCCAGCGGCACGTCGCTCTTGGCGAAGCTGTCGGTGTAGCTGGCGCCGCTCAGCGACTTGAAGGTGACCTTGGTGCCGGCCAGCTTGCCTTCGTAGGCCTTGGCGTTTTCCATCGCGCTCGTGTCGGCCGCGCCGACCAGCCACAGCGTGGGCGCCACGATCGCCGCCGGTTCGAGGGCGGGATAGTCGAGCATGGCGCCCAGCGACATCGCCGACACCGCCACGCCGTTGTCCCACGCCGTGCGATCGCTCAGCGAGAGTGCGTCCACCTTCAGCGTGCCGGCCGTCTGCTGCTGCACGAGCGGCAGCCACTTGGCGCGCATGCCGGTCACGGCGTCTTTCACCGTGCCGCTCAGCGCCGGGCCGAATTCACTCGCCACGAGCACCGCCGAGATCACGCGGTCGCTGCGCGCCGCCAGGTAGCGCGCCAGGGTGGCGCCATGACCGAAGCCCCACAGATGGAAGCGCTTGGCTCCGGCCGCGTCGGCCACGGCGAGCACGTCGTCGAGCAGCGCGTCGAGCGCGTAGGCCTGAAGCGTGGCCGGTTTGTCGCTGCCGCCGGTACCGCGCTGGTCGGGCGTGACCAGCGTGAACTTGTCCTTGAGCTTGGTGACGTAGTCGCGATCGGCCCACGAGCGCGCGGCCTGACCACCGCCGTGCAGCATCACGAGGAACGGGCCGGTGCCCGTCATGTCGTAGGCGATCCTGGTGCCGTCCTTCGACGTGGCCATCCGACGAGCCGGCGTCGTGGGCGTGGCGGCCGCGGCGCCGGCCGCGGGTCTGGGAGTGCCCGCAGCCGACGGAGCGGCGGGAGCGGGGGCGGGTTGCGGACTACCCGACGGCCTGGACGTAGCGCATGCGCTCGCGGTGAGCGCGAGAAAAATGCCGACAACGGTCTTCAGGCGACGGGTGGTCACGACATCAAAGCGCGTCATGTCGAGCCTCCGGTCGATAAATGCGATCCAGCAGAAATTGTGATGTGGCCTGCCCCCAATGGCAAGCCTCTTGCGCAGCTTCCGTGCCATCCGGGGCAGGCCGGAGACGTTCGTTTACTTTTGAGCCTTGGCGGGCGCGTAGTTGACGTGCACGATCGTCCAGGAGCCGTTGCGCTTGAAGAGCACGTCGGTTTCCTGGTTGTCTTCGGTGCTCACCTCTCCCTTGGCGCTGCGGAAGGTAACGCGCAGGATGTAGGTGGCGACGGCGGCATCCGCCGACGGGTTCACCTGCACGCGCAGGTCGCGGACCTCGACCTTCTCGTTGCGGTTGCCGGCCTGCACCGACTTGGTCCACGAGGCGCGATACGACGGCAGGTCCACGCGCCCCGAGGGGAACCACTGCGTGAGGTCAGGCGCGAACGCCTTGAAGTAGGTGTCGAGGTCGTTCTTCTCGTAGGCCGCGTTGTAGTCGGCAATCACCTTGCGGACGTCGGCCTCGGCGGTGGCCGCGGCGGGGCTCTGCGCGCCGGCTGGCGTGGCCAGCATCAGCAGTGCGGCCACCAGCGTCAGGTGTCGGATCCAGTCAGTATTGAGACGCATCGGCGGTCCTTTCGGGGAAGTCAGGCGAGGTGAAGCGGCCAGACGTGCCGGCCGTCGACGCCGAGCGGCAGCGGCGTCACCGAGCGCACGGCGCCGAGCGGCAGGTCGCCGTAGACGTGAGGGAAGAGCGCGCCGCCGCGCGACGGCTCCCAGCGCAGCGCCGCGTCGACCTCGGCGGTGGCCACTTCGACCAGCAGCAGGTCGCTCACGCCCGGAAAATGCTTCTCGGCGGTTTCGGCCACCTGCGCCGCCGTCGAGAAGTGGATGTAGCCGTCGGCCAGATCGGCGGGCGAGCCGATGAAGCGACCAAGCAGCTCCGCCTGCTGCCAGGACGCGGCGGGCACGAGCTTGTAGATGAAGTCGGCGGAGCCCGACACCTCAGACGCCCTTCTTCGCGTAGACCGCCGCCACACCGCTCAGCCCGATGAGGCCGATCATGTTCGGGAACACCTGCAGCACGTTCATCAGGTCGCCCCACGCCCACACCACTTCGGGCCGGATGGCGGCGCCAAACGGAATGAGCAGGCAGTAGGCCCAGCGGTAGGGCGTCGTGATCCGCCGCCCGAAGATGTACTCGAGGCATTGCTCGCCGTAGAACGACCAGCCGATGAGCGTGGTGTAGCCGAAGAGGAAGGCGCAGAACGCCACCACCCAGCCGCCCACCGTCGGCACCGCCAGGTTGAACGCCGCGGCAACCGCGGCGGTGCTGGTGACGTAGGCCTGCCCGGCGTGGGCCGCTGCAATCGAGG
Organism: uncultured Acidobacteriota bacterium; assembly: GCA_963779175.1. Lineage (GTDB taxonomy): Bacteria > Acidobacteriota > Vicinamibacteria > Vicinamibacterales > UBA2999 > CADEFD01. The sequence continues at coordinate 145,778 of CAVZXA010000006.1, read as the reverse complement.
TCTCGGCAACGCCGCTCACGAGGATGGTGAGCGCGCTGATGGTGCCGGTGACGAACGACACGATGAAGACTTCCATCACCGCCTGCAGGCCCTGCTGCGACGGGCGATCCGACTTGGCAGTGCCGTAGGCGAGGGCCGCCGTGCCGTAGCCGGCTTCGTTCGCGTAGACGCCGCGCGCGATGCCGTAGCGCATCGCCACGAACCAGCCGAAGCCCATGACCGACTGCGAGGTGAGCGCCTCGCGGAACACCATCGACAGCACGTAGGGGAGGCGGTCCGCGAACATCACGATCACCGTGAGGCCGCCGACGAGATAGAGCCCCACCTTGAGCGGCGACAGCTTCTCGGCGGCGCGGCCGATCGACTTGATGCCGCGGATGATGACCGCCCACACGAGCACCGCGATGACGATGCCGGCAACCCACGTCGGCACGCCGAACACGCTGTCGAAGACGATGGCGATCGAGTTGGGCTGGGTGAAGGGCGTGGTCGTGAGCGCGCCGATGCCGGCGATGAGCGCGAAGGCTTTCGCGAGGCCCGGCGAGCCGTAGCCGTCGCGCAGGTAGTGCATCGGCCCGGCCTGCAGCGTGTCGCCCTCGGTCTTGCGGTACTTCACGCCGAGCACGGCTTCACTGAACTTGATGGCGGTGGCGACCAGCCCGTAGACCCAGATCCAGAAGAGCGCGCCCGGGCCGCCCGAGATGATCGCGGTGGCGACGCCGGCGATGTTGCCGGTGCCGATGGTGGCGCCCAGCGCCGTCATGAACGACTGGAACGGCGTGAGCACGCCGCCGGAGGTGGTGGACGACTGCGCGGCGAGCATCGCGCGGAAGGCTTCCGGCAGCCGCCGGAACTGCACGAAGTTGAGTTTGACGGTGAAGAAGACCCCGGCGCCGAGCAGCATCCAGACCACGACGTACTGGAAGAGCCAGGTCGTGAGCGTGTCGATGAACTGGGCCACGGACGCTCCGGTCGCGGGAAGCCGCGCGGTTATTCGCGGACGTCGAAGTTGCGCGTGCCGACGGGCTGGCCGTCCACGAACACTTCCACGCGGTAGTCGCCGACCGGGAAACCGGTGGCGCTCGAGATATTGAACTCGGTGGCGCCGGCGCCCTGGAACTTGACCTGCTTCTCGCGCTCGCTGAGCAGCTGCGTGCCCATGTACCAGCGGACCTTGACGGTGCCGTCGCCGCGCGCGCTGTTGAGCGCCGAGACGTAGATGGTCTCGTTGGGCTTGAACGTCGTGGCCTGCGCGGCGATGCTCTGGTCTTCGTTGAGCGATCGCCCGATCTGGACGGTCTCGACGATGAGGGGCTGCGAGCAGCCCACGAGCACCACCGCCGCCAACACCGCGACCCCGAGTTTTCCCCTGCGGAACATGCGCCTAGTTTAGTGCGTCAGAGCAGCTTGCGATACTGGACGAAGCCACTTTTCGACGCCACCCGGTCGTAGAGCACCATGGCGTCGGTATTCGACTCGTGGGTCAGCCACCAGACCCGCGAACAGCCGCGCGCCGCGGCCTCGCGGTACACGTGTTCGATGAGCTGGCGTCCCACGCCTCCGCCCCGCAGCTCCGGCGTCACGAAGAGGTCCTGCAGGTACATGTAGTTGCCGGTGGTCCAGCAGCTGCGGTGTTCGATGTAGTGGACCAGGCCCACCACCGCGCCGTCGCGCTCGGCCAGCGCCACGTGCATCGGCTCCTCAGGCGCCAGCAGGCGCTCCCAGGTGGTGCGGGTGGTGGCCTCGGGGATGTCGGTCTTGTAGAAGGTCTGATAGCCGCGCCACAGCGGCAGCCAGGCGTCGAAATCGGCGGCGGCCGCCGGGCGGATGGTCAGGTCAGGCATGGCGCATTCTGCCCCGAATCACCCCGCCGGGCCGCCGCGTCCAAAGGACCAGGCCAGGCACGGTTCGGCAGTACAATCGTCCAACCGGGCTGGCGCCCTCCCCCTGTCGCCTGCGTCCGTCTCAGCATCCGAGACCCCTTGATCGCACGACTTGCCGCCATCTTTTCCGCACTTCGCGGGCAGCCGCCGGTAACCCTGGCGTCCAGCGCCGAGCTTCCGACGGAGTATGGCGATTTCACCATCCACGTGTTCGAGAGCCGGCTCGACGGCGCGACCCACGTGGCGCTCGTGAAGGGCGACCTCGGCGACGGCCACAACGTGCTGGCGCGCGTGCATTCGTCGTGCGTGACCGGCGACATCTTCCATTCGTCGCGCTGCGACTGCGGACAGCAGCTCGACATGGCCCTGAAACGCGTCGCCGCCGAAGGCCGCGGTGTCGTGCTCTACCTGCATCAGGAAGGGCGTGGCATCGGCCTCGCCAACAAGATCCGCGCCTATGCGCTGCAGGACCGCGGCCGCGACACCGTCGAAGCCAACGAGCAGCTCGGCTTCGAGGCCGATCAGCGCGACTATGCCTCGGCCGTGCACATGTTCAGGCTGCTGGGCGTGAAGTCGCTCGGCTGATGAGCAACAACCCGAAGAAGCTTGCCGGGGTCACCGGCGTATCGCTCGTCATCACCGAGCGGGTGCCGCTCGAAGTCGAGCCGTCAGACGCGAACCGCCGCTACCTGAAGACGAAGAAGGACAAGCTGGGCCACCAGCTGTCGTCGGTCTGACGGGCGGGGCTCGGGGCTCGGGACCCGCGAATTGTAACGGGGTCTGTCACGGTCACGGAGTGTCTTCGGGGTCTGTCACGGGAGACATCCAGTGACCGTGACAGACCCCGTTACAATTCGCGGTGGCGCACCAGCCAGGCGACGTCGACGTAGAACGACCACGTCAGGATCGCCAGGCCCGCGGCCGAGATCGCCGTCGAGAGCGGCGGCGTCACGACGGGCACCAGCGCCACGATGAGCGCCACGATCTGCACCACACACACGGCCTGACGACGCACGCTCGGCGGCAGGGCGGCGGCCAGCCACGGCAGCAGCCAGCCTGCCGCGACGAAGCCGTAGCGCAGCAGGCCCGACGCCACGACCCACGCGCCGGCGTGGCCGGTGCGCCAGACCAGGATCGACAACGTCAGGATCAGGAACGCGTCGGTCTCCATGTCGAAACGCGCGCCAAATGCCGAGGTGCGACCACTACGGCGCGCAATCGGGCCATCCACGAGATCGAGGGTCGCCCCGGTGGCGGCCACGCTGACGAGCGTCCACGACGCCGCCGGTTCGATCAGCCACAGCGAGGTTGCCAGCACCAGGCGCACCGCCGTCACGACGTTGGCCCAGTTGGCGCGGGACGGGTTCATCGCCGGACCCGCGCGGCGCTATGCTGGGACCAATGAGCGACACCGCGCGCGCGTTCTGGACAGTGGCCCCCGGCCGCGGCGAGCTGCGCGAGGAAACGCTGGCCGCGCCGGGTCCGGGCGACGTCGTCGTCGAGACGCTCTATAGCGGCATCAGCCGCGGCACCGAATCGACCGTGTTCCATGGACGCGTCCCGCCCGAAGAATACCAGCGGATGCGGGCGCCGTTTCAGACCGGCGACTTCCCGGGCCCGTTGAAGTACGGCTACGCCAGCGTCGGCCGCGTCGTGCACGGCCCCGAAGAGCTGCGCGATCGGGCGGTGTTTGCGCTCTATCCGCACCAGACCCGCTATGTCGTGCCGACCACCGCGGTGCACCTGCTGCCTGACGCCGTGCCGGTCGGGCGCGCCGTGCTCGCGGCCAACATGGAAACCGCGCTCAACGGTGTGTGGGACGCGGCCATCGGGCCGGGCGACCGCGTGAGCGTCGTGGGCGCCGGCGCCGTCGGCTGTCTCGTCGCCTGGCTGGCGTCGCGGATCCCCGGCTGCGAGGTGGAGCTGGTGGATATCGCCGAGGCCCGCCGTGAGGTCGCCGAGGCGCTCGGAGTGTCGTTCTCGGCGTTCGATCGAGCCGCCCGCTCGCGCGACGTGCTGGTCCACGCCAGCGGATCGTCGGAAGGCCTCGATGCCGCGCTGGCGCTGGCCGGCTTCGAGGCGATGGTGCTCGAGATGAGCTGGTACGGCGACCGGCCGGTGCACGCCGCGCTCGGCAAGGGCTTCCACGCACAGCGCCTGACGCTCAAGTCGTCGCAGGTCGGCCACCTCCCGGCGGATCGCCGCGCCCGCTGGAGTTACGGCCGGCGGCTCGCCAAGGCGCTCTCGCTGCTCACCGATCCGGCGCTCGATGCGCTCATCACCGGCGAGTCGTCGTTCGACGATCTGCCGCGCACGATGGCCACGGTGGCCGGCGACGAAGGCGGCACGCTGTGCCACCGCGTGCGCTATGCTGCCTCCAGTCCTTCCGCGGCCTGAGGCCGCATCTCCAAGAGTCCGCATGTACAGCGTCTCTGTTCGCGACCACTTCATGATTGCCCACAGCTTCCGTGGCGAGGTCTTCGGGCCGGCGCAGAAGCTGCACGGCGCCACCTACGTGGTGGATGTCGAGTTCCGCCGCATCGAACTCGATCCCGACGGCATCGTGGTGGACATCGGTCGCGCCTGCGACGTGCTGAAGGCCACACTCGGCGCGCTCAACTTCCAGAACCTCGACGAGATGCCGGAGTTCGCCGGAAAGAACACCACCACCGAGTTCCTCGCCAAGACCATCTTCGACCGCATCAGTGACGCCGTGCGCACCGGCAAGCTCGGGCCCGGCGCCTTCGGCCTCGACGGCGTGAAGGTCACGCTCGGCGAGTCGCACATCGCGTGGGGCGCCTACGACGGCCGCCTGACCTAGCAGCCCGTGGTGAAAGTCCCGACGGCATTCGACCGATGATGCATCACCGCTCGCTTCGTTGCTCCGCCTTCAAATACAGGCCGGTATTCTCAGTTGTCGCGCCTCGCGATCGGCGCGCCTCATCGGTCTCGGTGCTCGCCGGGACTTCCACCACGGGCTGCTAGGCCGACGCCATGACTCCCGACGCGAGCGGATCGCCGTCCGCGGTGACGCTCGTCGTGCCGGGCGACCTCGAGGCCCGCACCGGCGGCTACGGCTACGACCGCGAGATCGTCGCCGGCCTGCGTGCGCTCGGCTGGACGGTGGACGTTCGGCGCCTCGATGCCAGCTTCCCCTTCCCCACGCCCTACGCGCGGGCGCACGCCGTGGCGGAACTCGCCGCCGTGCCCACCGGCGGGCTGGTGCTCGCCGACGGCCTGGCCTTCGGCGTGATGGCGGAGGAAGCGGCACGCGAAGCCGCGCGCCTGCGGCTGGTCGCGCTCGTGCACCATCCGCTGGCGCTCGAGAACGGTCTCGCCCCGGCGGTCGCCAGAGCCTTTGCCGAGAGTGAAACGCGCGCGCTGGCGTGCGCGCGCGGCGTCGTCGTGACGAGCGACTCGACGGCCGCCACGCTGGCGACCTACGGCATCGCTGGCGATGACATCGCCGTCGTGCCGCCGGGCACGGCGCCGGCGCCGCTCGCGCGCGGCACCACCGGCCAGGCACCGGGGCCGGTGGCGATGCTGTGCGTGGCCTCGCTGGTCGAGCGCAAGGGCTACGACGTGCTCATCGCTGCGCTCGCCCGCCTGAAACATCTCGCCTGGCGCCTGACGTGTGTGGGCAGCCATCGCCTGCAACCGCAGACGGCCGCCGCGATCGTGGAACAGGTGCGGGCGAGCGGCCTGGCGGATCGCGTCACGTTTCTCGGCGAACTCGACCAGGCAGCGCTCGACGCCGTCTACGACACCGCCGACGTCTTCGTGCTGCCGACGCGCTACGAAGGCTATGGCATGGCCGTCGCCGAAGCCGTCGCCCGCGGCCTGCCGGTGGTGAGCACCTACACCGGCGCGATTCCCGAACTGGTCGGCAAAAACTCGGGCATCCTGCTCGAGCCCGGCACCGTCAGCGGCTGGACCTACGCGCTGGGCCTGCTGCTCTCGCCCGACTGGGATCTGCGGCGGCAGCTCGCCGACGGCGCCCGGGCCCGGCGCGACACGCTGCCGCGCTGGAGCGACGCCGCCCGCGCCATGGCCACGGCTCTCACGAGGTTCAGCACCCATGGAATCCTTCAGCGCTGACTGGCTCGCCCTGCGCGAGCCGGTGGACCATGCCTCCCGCGCGCATGCCCTGGCCGCGCGGGTCGCCGCACGCCTCCGGGCCCGAGTCGACCCGCAGGCGATGGATCTGGCGGCCGGCAGCGGCTCGAACGTCCGCTACCTGTTGCCGCGCCTGCCCGAGGTGACGCACTGGACGCTGGTCGATCACGACCCGGCCCTGCTCGCCCGGGCCGCACGGCTGCTGACGCCGGTAGCGGACGCGGCCGGACGCGCGTTCGATGTGCGCCAGGGCGACCTGCGGGACCTCGCCACCCTGCCGCTCGACGGCTGCGCGCTGGTGACCGCGTCAGCGCTGCTCGACCTGGTGTCGGAGACATGGATGCGCGCGTTCGCCAGGCGCTGCCGCGAGGCGCGCGTGGAGGTGCTCTGCGCGCTCAGCTACGACGGCCGGATCGTGTGCGAACCGCCTGACGGCGACGACCGGCTGGTGCGCGACCTCGTGAACCGGCACCAGCAGACCGACAAGGGCTTCGGCGTGGCGCTCGGTCCGGACGCGGCGCGGGTGGCGGCGGACTGCTTCCGCGACGAGGGCTTCGAGGTGCAGACCGCCGAGAGCGACTGGGTGCTCAACGGCTCTCACGCGGAGCTGCAACGTCAGCTCATCGAGGGCTGGGCCGGCGCCGCGCGGGCGATGTCACCGCCGGACGCACCGGCGGTCGATGCCTGGCTGGCACGCCGACTGGCGCATTTGACGGCCGGCACCTCACGCGTGCGGGTCGGGCACGTGGACCTGGTGGCGACGACGCGCTGAGGCCGGCGCGGGCTCTCAGGAGCGCGTCGGCTCGACGCTCACTGCGTCGGCCGCGGCTTCCAGCTCGCCGATGCTGCGAAATCGTCGAACGCCGGGAGCGAAGCGCCGAGGGGAGAGCCGGGCCGCACGATGCCAGACCGCCGCGATCGATTCATAGAGACGTGGGTCTCCGGGGGTTCGCCACAGCGGTCGATTCATCTCGGCGACGTCACGGAACTTGTACACCGGCATCTCAGTCGTCCCCCAGCGAGAAGCGTTCCTTGAGAAGTGCCGCGTCGGCCTTGTCTTTCAGGCGCACGGTGTCGCGCTTCATCAGGTACAGGGTCCTGGGCGTGACGACGCTCACGGTGATGTCGCCAAACGGCGCGCGGGCCACCTCGAGATCTTCGAAGGAGAATGCCTCACCCAGACGGGTCAGCAGGTCGAGATGGAAGGTGCCCGCGGGGGGCACGTATTGCACGGCGGGATAATCGCCGAGCAGATCGTCGGCTGTGATCTCCTCAATCGACGGATCGTCGAAGACACTTCGCAGTGCGCCCTTCATCCGCTCGATGTTGTCTCGGCTGGGCGCCACGAAGATGTCGATGTCTTCCGTGGACCGTGAGAGACCGTGGATGTTCAACGCGGTAGCACCGAAGATGGCGTACACGACGGCTTCCCGCTCGAACGCCGCGAGCACGCGCTGAATCGCCTCGAACTCCACAAGGCGAGTATACGGCCACGCGCCTCAGTCGACGATGAAGAGCGTCGCGCCAGTGGTGGTGCTCGAGCGATGCGGCTCGGCGCCGTCGGCCACCTGATAGCTCACGCCGGGCGTGAGCGTGAACACGCGGCCGTCGTCGAGTTCGGTGCGCAGTTCACCGGCCAGGCACAGCAGGATGTGCCCCTTCACGCACCAGTGATCCGCGAGGTAGCCCGGTGAGTACTCGACCATCCGCACGCGGATGTCGCCGAACTGCTGGGTGCGCCAGCGGGCGACGCCGCTCACGCCGGGGTGCTCGGTAGCGGGAACCTGCGCCCAGTCCGTGATGCCGAAGGGGATGCCGCGGATGTCCATGACGATCGCTGTCTCCGGCCGGGCGAGCTGCTAGAGCACCCGCGCGATTCGCGCGTCGTTGCTGCCGGCGGTGGCGCGCAGGTCGCAGTCGAACAGCATGTCGCCGCCCATGCGGAAGACCCGGTAGCCGGGACGCGCGCAGTCGGCCAGCAAGTTGGCGGCCGGCAGGCGGAAGGCCGGGCGCCCGCCGCCGATGAACATCGGCGCCACCGTCACCTGCACGCGGTCGAGCAGGCCGGCGGCCAGGAACGCCGACACCGTGACGCCGCCGCCCTCGACGAAGATACGCGCGCAGCCGCGGCGACGCAGATGCGCGACCACCTCGGCCAGGTCGGGCCCGCTCGGCCCCTCGCCCACACCGAGCACCTCGGCGCGCCCGTGCGGCGGCACGGCGCCGCTCACGTAGCGGGTCGCGTAGATGTAGAGCGTTGGCGCCTCGCCGTCCTGGAAGACGTGGAAGTGGCTCGCCAGCCGCGCCATCGGATCGATGACCACGCGCAGCGGATTGGGACCGGTGACATGCCGGGTCGTGAGCTGCGGATCGTCGGCGGCCACCGTGCCCGCCCCGACGATGACCGCGTCGCACAGCGCGCGCAGGCGGTGCATGTGCCGCATGTTCTCGTCGCCGGTGACGTAGCGCGAGTCGCCCGAGTGGGTGGCGATGAAGCCGTCGAGGCTCTGACCCATGTGGCCGAGCGTGATCGGCCTCGCCGTGGTGGCGCTGCAGATCGGCAGGTAGAGCTCGACCAGCGCACGTCCGTCGTCGTGGGTCTCGCCGGAAGGCGCCGGCAACTCCCAGCCGTGACCGGGCCGCCACGTCGCGACCGCGCGCGCGTCACCCGTGGGCACGCGAAGGAGCGTGCCGTCAGTGTCGAGTGCGAACGTCGCGCTGGCGTCGAGCGCAGCCACCGCCGGCGCCTCACGGGCGAGGGCTCGCACGAGCGTCCACGCTGCGGCGGCAGGATCGTCACTCGCCGGCTGAGGCGCGGCAGGGTCGTGCACCATCACTCACTGCGATTATAGTGGCCCGGTCGCGCCCTCCGTCGCTCGCCGCGACGGGGGAGACATCACCCATGACAGACGCGCAGCCGCGCCCGGTGAACACGCCGCGGCAGATTCTGATGGCGAGCCTGATGGGCACCGCCATCGAGTTCTTCGACTTCTACATCTACGCGACGGCCGCGGTGCTCGTCTTCCCCGCGCTGTTCTTCCCGTCGTCCGACCCGGCCACCGCCACGCTGGCCTCGATGGCCACGTTTGCGATCGCGTTTCTCGCCCGTCCGGTCGGCTCGGCGCTCTTCGGCCACTTCGGCGATCGCGTCGGCAGGAAGACCACGCTGGTGGCGGCGCTGCTCACGATGGGGCTCTCCACGGTGGCCATCGGTCTCGTGCCCACCTACGCGACCATCGGCATCGCGGCGCCGATCCTGCTGGCGCTCTGCCGCTTCGGACAGGGGCTGGGTCTCGGCGGCGAATGGGGAGGCGCCATCCTGCTCGCCACCGAAAACGCGCCGCCCGGCAAACGCGCGTGGTACGGCATGTTTCCGCAGCTGGGCGCGCCGATCGGGTTCTTCTTCTCGGGTGGCATCTTCCTCGTCATCTCGCGGCTGCTCACCGACGAGCAGTTCTTCGCCTGGGGCTGGCGGATCCCGTTCCTGTCGAGCGCGGTGCTGGTGGCCGTGGGCCTCTACGTGCGGCTCACGCTCACCGAAACGCCCGCGTTCCAGAGAGTGCTGGCGCACCACGAACGCGTGCAGGTGCCGATGTTCACCGTGTTCACCTCGCACAAGCGCGCGCTGGTGCTGGGCACGGTGATTGCGACCTCGGTCTTCGCCGACTTCTACCTGACGACGGTGTTCATGCTGTCGTGGGGCACGACGGCGCTCGGCTACACGCGTGAGCAGTTCCTGTTCATTCAGCTCTTCGGCGTCGTGTTCTTCGCGCTCGGCGTGCCATGGTCGGCGAAGTTGGCCGAAGGCGGCCGTCGGGCGCTGCTGATGTGGGTCAACATCGGCATGGCGGTGTACGCGCTGATGATGCCGGTGCTTTTTGCGGCTGGCACGCCTGGTGCCCTGGCGGCGATGGCACTCGGCTTCCTGTTCGTGGGCTTTGCCTACGGGCCCATCGGCACCGTGCTCGCGGAGCTCTTCCCCGCCGCCGTGCGCTACACCGGCAGCTCGCTCACCTACAACCTCGCCGGGATCTTCGGCGCGTCGCTGGCGCCGTACGCGGCCCAGTGGCTGGCCGATCGCTATGGGCTCAGGGCCGTGGGCTACTACCTGGCCGCGATGGCGATGTTCTCGCTGGCCGGGCTCGCGGCCAGTCGCGAGACCAAAGACGCCGAGGTGTGACGCCCACCGCCTGCCGGAGCCCGAGTGGCCGCTAGTTGGCGGCGGGCAGGCCGAGCAGCACCTTGTCGCCCGTGGGTGCCGGCACCCCGCCATCGGGCTCGATCGTGACGGCGATGGCCTGCACCGCGCCCGGTGGCGCCTGGGCCAGCACCTGGGCGCGACCGTCGCCCTGGGGCTCGAAGATGCCGTGGCTCACGGGTTGCCCCGCCACGATGGTCCAGAGCTGATAGGTGCGGCCGGCCGGCAGCGGCGGCAGGGCCTCTGCCGTGAAGAACAGGCCGCGCGACGCGCTCACGTAGACGTGGCCGCGGGCGGCGCCGGCCGGGGCCACGCTGGCGAGCGAGGCGGAATGCACGTCGCCGGCGCTCAGGATCGCGACGGCGCGCTCGCGGTCGGTGCGTTCGCGATCGAACTCGGCGCGGACGTTCAGGAACTCATTGGCGCTGGCCTGCAGCTGGGCGATGGTCGAGCGGAGACGCTCGACCTCACCGCGAGCCGACGCCCAGCCAAGCGAGGTGCCGACGGCGACAACCGCCGCGGCGGCCGCCAGCAGCCACGGCCAGCGGCTGGCAGGCGCGGGCGCAGAGACCACCACGGCCTCCGGCGTACGCGCCTGGAACGGCAGCGGCGCCGGCCGTAGCGCGGTCTCGATCGGCTCGCGCACCGCGGCCGCCAGCACCCGCGCGCGCAGGTCGGGAGGCGGCGCCACCTGCGGCACCACCCGCCCCAGGGCGTCGAGCACCTGCATCTCTTCGGGGTCCTGCGTCATGAGTGACCCCCGACCGGATGGCTCACCGCGGCGACGGCGGCTCGCAGCGTTTGCAGGGCGCTGCGCACCCTGGTTTTCACGGTGCCAAGCGGCGTGTCCGTACGCGCGGCGATCTCGCTCTGCGTCAGGCCGTCATAGTACGCCAGCTCGACGGCCACCCGCTGGTCGGCCGGCAGCGCATCAATCGCCGTGCGCACGCGCTCGACCTGTTCGCTGGTGGCCACTACAGTCTCTACGCTCGGGCCCGGGTCCGGGATTGCGGCGAGCCGCTCGTCGTCGGAGATGCCGTCGCGTGCCGGGTTGCGACGGCGCAGGCAATCGATGGCACGCGAGCGCGCCATCATCAGCAGCCACGCCGCCACGACGCCGCGCGAGGCGTCGTAACGCGCCGACGATCGCCAGGCCTGCGTGAACACCTGCTGGGTGACGTCTTCGGCATCTTCCTGTCGCCTGACCACGCGCAGCGCCAGCGAGTAGACGGCGATGGAGTGGCGATCGTAGAGGTCGGCCAGGGCCGTCTGGTCGCCGCGCGCCATACGGGCCACGGCGTCGAGGTCGGCGGCGGCGCCCCCGGCGTCGTCCATCCGCATTCGCGACGTCGTCAGTGGCAGGCCCTCGATCGACACACTCCGGGCAGTCTAGCGCATGCAGCGACGACCCGACGGCCGCCCCGGCGGCTACTCGGCCGTGGTGGGGTCGATGATCGTCTTGATCTCGGAGATGCGATCGGCGGGAAATCCGCCCTGTCGCGCGTGCTCGAGCAACAGCGCCTCGTTCGGTGCCCGATAGACGCACATGATCTGGTCGTTCGTGACGTAGCTATGCACCCACTGGATCGTCGGGCCGAGCGTGTTGAGCACGGCGCACGACTTCTGCGAAATCGCCTGAAGCGTCTCGGGCGAAAAGCTGCCGGCGCCGGGGATGTTCCGTTCAATCAGGTACTGGGGCATGGCGCGGTCTCCTTGGGAAGGCGGTCAGGACGACTCAATCATCAGGCGATCCGCTCGGCGGGCAGCGGCTTTTCGACCACCTTGCCGTCCACCAGACTCACGTGGAAGACGTCGGCGTCGGCGCGGGTCGCCACCACGCGCTTCACGGCGTTGTCTTCGAAGTAGATGCCGGCGTCGTTGTCGCACGCGTAGCCGGGCTTCATCTGCCCCGAGCCGATGAGCTTGTGGTACAGCGGCCGGCGGCCCGGCTCGGCGTCGTAGTGCGGGCAGTGACTGCCCTTCAGGAAGCCGAGGCACTCGACCGTCGAGAGTTCCTTCGGGCGCGAGTCGGTGGTGCCTTCCTCGAACCAGCAGAGCGAGCCGGCGCTGGCCCCGCCGAGCACGATGCCGCGGTCCCACGCCTGCTTCAGGATGGCGTCGATGCCGTGCGCTTTCCAGATCACCTGCTGGTTGAGCGTGTTGCCGCCCGAGCACACGATGCCGTCCACCGAGAGCAGCACCTCGTCCCATCCGCGCGGCTGCTGGGTGCTGGCGATGAAGCTGACCTGATGCGAGGCTTCGACGTTGAGCGGCGAGCAGCTCCGGTACCACGCGATGATGCCCTGCGGCGAGTCGGCCGAGGCAGTGGGCAGGTAGAGCAGCTTCGGCCGCGGCTTGCCGGTGAGCTGGGCCATGTAGCGGACAAACGCCGTGCCGAAGCCGCCGCCGGCAATCAGGATCTTGCGGGTGGGGGCGGCTGATTGCCCGGCGTCGAGGCCGGCCAACGCCTCACCCGGCGCCGCCGCCAGGCCCGCGCCTACCGTGCCTGCCACCGACGACGTGATGAACTCGCGACGCTTCATGCCTGACTCCCCTGTCCGCCCCCGGGGGCGTCGGGGCGGGATTCTACAGCAGGCGGGGAAGGCCGGCGGTGGCCCGGCGCCGGCCGGCGGCGGCAGGCCGCCGATATGCGCAAATGGCATCGGTCCGGCGTGTCCGGCCCCGGGCAATCATGGGGAAATGCACGAAAAGGGTCACCCAGGCGTGCGATTGGCGCGCACACGGCCCTCAGATCGGGTACATTTCTCCGGTTCGACCAGATTTCTCTTGGAGGGCTTCGCATGGACGTCAGGCATCCGTTTTCTCGTCGTCGGTTCTTCGGTGGAGTGGCCGCAACCGTTGGCGCCCTGGGCCTGAAGCCCGCCAGCCTGCTCGGGCAGGTGCGCACCGAGCAGTTCACCGGCGGTGAAGCGGTCTACGACGCCTACGTGAAGATCGCCAGCAACGAGAACAACTGGGGTCCGCCCCCGGCGGTGATGGAGGCGATGCAGCACGCCTTCAAGTACGCCAACCGCTACGGCAACCCCGACGGCAACATCATGCAGGCGATCGCCGAACACCACGGCGTGAAGCGCGAGAACGTGCTGCTGACCGCCGGCTCGGGCGAAGTGCTCGACGTCGTCGGCACCACCTACCTGCAGGGCGGCAAGTTCGTGCTCGGCGCCGACCCGTCCTACGGCTCGGTCTACCAGCACGCCACCAGCATCAAGTCCGACGCCATCAAGGTGCCGCTGCTCAAGGACTTCCGCCAGGACATCCCCGGGATGATCGCGGCCGCGAACCGCAACGCGCGCGACATCGGGTTCTTTTATCTCTGCAACCCCAACAACCCGACGGGCGTCGTCATCTCGGCCAAGGAAGTGAAGCAGGTCGTCGAGGGCCTCCCGAAGGACATGCCCATCCTCATCGACGAGGCCTACCACCACTACGTGGACGACCCGGCCTATGGCACCTCGGTGCCCTACGTGCTCGAAGGCCGTCCCGTGATCGTGGCGCGCACCTTCTCGAAGATCGCCGCGCTCGCCGCCATGCGCATCGGCTACGCCATCGCGCCGGCTGACGTCATCCAGCGCATGCGGCCCTACACGACCAACGCCAGCGGCGTGAACGTGCTGGCGAAGTTCGCCGCCGCCGCCTCGCTGAAGGACACGGCCGGCCAGGCCGACATCCGCCGCAAGACGATTGCGCTGCGCAACAGCACCTCGAAGGAACTCGAGGCGTGGGGTTACCCGGTGATCCCGTCGCAGACCAACTTCTTCATGGTCAGCCTGCACGACAAGACCGTGCAGCCGACGATTCAGGCGTTCCGCGAGAAGAACATCCTCGTCGGCCGTCCGTTCCCGCCGATGCTGAACCACCTGCGCGTGTCGATTGGCCGCGACGAAGACATGGCCAAGTTCCTCACCGCGTTCAAGGAAATCTTCCCGAAGCGCGCGGCCGTCAGCTCCACCGCGGCACCGGCGCAGCGCTAGGCGCTTCGCACACACAGTCTCTCGAAGGGCCGGCGGATTCCGCCGGCCCTTTCGTTTGTACGGTTACGGCGATCAGCCAGCGGCCGGTGGTGGGCCGGTCGGTGTTGAAGGTGCCGAAGCGCGAGTGCCGCGTGGCAGTGGCCGTGGCGTCGCGCAGCGGCTCACGTTGCAGGTCGGGGGCCCGTCCGTCCTTGTCCACGAAGGCGGCCAGCGGCAGCGTCTGTTGCGCGCCCGGCGCGAGCGTGGCCGGGGCGTCGGCCCGGAACGTGCCGTTCAACACGAACACGGCGCCGCTCCACGCGAAGTCGCCGTCGTTGATGACCACCAGCGCGCCGTCGGCCACCTTCACGCGCGCCACCATCGGCTTGGCGCGCATGTCATCCACGGCCAGCCACGTGCCGTAGACCATCGCGGCCGACACCAGGAACAGCGTGAGCGCGGTGGCGAGCCGCCTGGTGGCGCCCGCACGGACCGGGGCGGCGGAATCCTGAACGTCTGACATCGGCTACCGCCCGAAGATGATCCGCTCGCGCGACATGGCGCGGGCGGTGAGCGCGACCAGCAGCATCGCGGACGCGATTGCCGCCACACCCGCCACGAGAAACAGCCCGGCGCCCGGCGGCTGTCCGCTGAGCACGTCGGACGCCAGCGCGTATTGCCCGAGCACCGGCACCGGCGCCAGCCATGGCCGTCGCGACAGCGGGTAGATCGTGGTCAGCATGCCGGGCAGCATCGGCAGCAGCATCAGCATGCCGAGATACCCCTGTGCTTCCTTGAAGCTGCGCGCGAAAGTGGACGCAAAGAGCACCATCGCCGCCAGGAACAGCGTCAGCGGCAGGATGAGCAGCAGCAGGCTGAAGAGTTCGCCGTCGGTGACGCGGAAGCGGATGCCGAGGTCGTGCCACGGGATGCGCCGCAGCACGTTCACGGTGATGACCATCGAGAACACCACCGACGCGCCGCCGAGCGCCGAGGCCGCCAGCCACTTCCCCGCCGCCAGCACCCAGCGCGGCACCGGATTGAGCAGCAGCGGTTCGAGCGAGCCGCGTTCGCGTTCGCCGGCCGTCGAGTCGATGGCAATCTGCATGCTGCCGACCAGCCCGGCAATGACGAGCAGCAGCGGCAGAATCGACAGCAGCGTCGCCAGACGCGCCTGACTGCTCGATACCTCGACGTCTTCGATGCGGATCGGCTGCGCGATGCCCGGCGCGACGCCGCGGGCGATGAGCCGCAGGCTGGCGAGCTGGCCGGCGTAGCCGCCCACCAGCGCCCGCACGCGGGCCACCTTCGGGCGGGCCCGGTCGCGCGTGCTCTCGGTCACGAGCTTGATCTCGGCCGTCTGCGCCCGCCCCATCCGCTCCTGGAAGTCGGATTCGATGATGAGCACCAGGTCTTCGGTGCGGTCGAGCACGGCCTGTTCGGGATCGGCCGGGCCCGGCACCACGCGGACGCCGGTCTGCTGCCCGAGCCACTGCACGAAGGCCGGCGCGTGTTCGGCACCGACGACCGGCAGGGTGAGGTCTTCGGCGCCGCGGGCGCTGCCGGCGGTGGTCGTGAGCATCACGCCCAGCAGCAACGGCGTCATCAGCGCCGAGAACACCAGCGTGCCGAGCGAGCGGCGATCGCGAATGCCGTCGATGAGTTCCTTGCGGGCCACCGCCAGGAGCGCGCGCCAGGTCATGCGGGACCTCCGTGCTCGAGCCCGGCGAGCGAGACGAACGCGTCTTCGAGGTTCTCGCGGCCGGTCTGCGCGCGCAGCTCGTCGGGCGTGCCATCGGCGACGACCCGGCCGTCGGCGATGACGACGATGCGGTCGCAGAGCACCGACACCTCCTGCATGATGTGACTCGAAAACACCACGCAGCAGCCGTCGCCGCGCAGACCGCGGATCACCTCGCGCATGGCGCGCGTGCTCATGACGTCGAGCCCGTTGGTGGGCTCGTCGAGAATCACGTTGCGCGGCTCGTGCACGAGCGCCCGGGCCAGCGCCACCTTGGTGCGCTCCCCTTGCGAGAAGCCGGCGACGCGGCGGTCGGCGATGGCGTCGAGGCCGAGGCGCGTGATGAGACGTGCGGTGCGGTCTTTCGTGACCGCGCGCGACAACCCGTGGAGCTGCGCGAAGTACTCGATGTGCTCGCGGGCGGTGAGCCGCGGGTAGAGGCCGCGGGAATCCGGCAACTGGCCCATCACGCGCTGCGCCGCGACCGGATCGGCCACCACGTCCACATCGTCCACGCGGATCGAGCCGGCGTCGGGCCGCATGAGGCCCGACAACATGCGCAGCGTCGTGGTCTTGCCGGCGCCGTTGGGTCCGAGCAGGCCCGTGACGGTGCCATCGTTCGCCGTCAGGTGCACGCCGCGCACGGCCAGCACGTCGCCGAAGCGTTTCTGCAGGCCCTCGATCGCAATCATGGCGTCGGCGGAGTCTGCGGGCGCGGGGCCGCGGGCGGAGCCGCCGGGCCGGTGGCCGGGCCGGTGGGCGTGATGAAAAACGGCGGTCGGGCCAGCCCGTCGGTGCAGGCCGGATCGAGCCCGTCCACGCTGGCCGCGCGCAGGAACGTCTCGACCAGCGCCGGCACGCAGCCGCGGGTCAGCGTGATGTGGCCGGCCCCCGGCACCACGATGTGCTTCGAGTTGGGCAGGTGCGGCGCCACGTGGTCGCCCCAGGTGGGCGGCGTCACCGGGTCGTCGGCGCCCGACAGGATGAGCACCGGCCGGTTCGAGGTGATCGGCGCGTAGTAGCTCTCGGGCACCTCGCCCTTCGGCCAGAAGCCGCAGGCCGCATACTGCGCGTCGAACATCGCGGCGCCGAGGAAGCCGCCGGCATCGGCGTCGACGCGGTCGGCCGGGGTGATGCGGGGGATGTCTTCCGCGCAGACCACCGACAGGTGCATGCCGATCGCCATGTCGCGCTTGTCGCCCTCGGGCGCCGACATGAACGCCAGCGCCAGCAGCCCCTGGTAGTCGCCGGCCGCCGCTTCGGAGAGGACCCGCGGCAAGAGCGAGGCGACTTCGGGCACGTAGAGCGCGCGAAACACCACCAGCGCGGCGTCGCGGCGCGTGAGCGGCATCTCGAGCGGCTGACCGGTGCGGGGATGCACGCCCTTCACGATCGGCCGGTCGGCCTCGAGTCGCGCAAAGAGCGCCTTGGTGTCGGCGCCGAGCGTCGGGAAGGCGGCAGCGCAGGCGGGGTCAGCGGCGCAGTCGGCCAGCAGCCGGTCGAGGGCGCGCTGGGCGTCACGGGCGGTGTGGAGGGGCAGGCGCATGTCCTGCGGCGCCACGCCGTCGAGCACGACGGAGCGCACCTGGGCCTCGTGCTGACGCAGGTACACGAGCGCCGCACGCGTGCCATAGGAGCCGCCCCAGAGATTGATCTGGTCGTAGCCGAGGAAGCGGCGCACGTCGTCGAGGTCGTCCATCGCGACAGGCGTCGTGTAGAGGCGCGGGTCGGCGTCGAGGCCGGCCAGGCAGGCGCGGAGCCGGGCGATGGAGCGGTCGTCGTCGGTCGCCACCTCGTCCAGTTCCTCCGCCGTCGGGTCGCAGCCGAGCCGGTTCGAGTCGCCGGTGCCGCGTTGATCGACGAAGACGAGATCGCGATCGGTGCGGAAGCGGCGGAACATGCCCAGCCGTGAGCCGGCGAGCGTGGCGGCGCCGGCGCCAGGGCCCCCTTCGAGGATGAAGAGCGGATCCGGTGCGCTGTCGCGGCGCAGCGCCGGTGCCACGACGATCTTCAGCGCGATCTGACGTCCCTGACCGGTGGCACGGTTCTCGGGCACCGACAAGGTGCCGCAGTAGGCGCCGGTCGGACCCTCTTCGATCGCGCACTCGTGCAGCCGGTCGATCGCGGACGAGGGCGGCTGCGGCGCGCACGACGCGGCGGCAAGCGCCAGCAGCACGACCGTGAGACGCGACGGCATCCCGACCATTACATCACGGCGGCACGGCCCTGCTTGACCGCGCCCCTGGATCCGATAGATTGGAAGAGCAATACGTGGAGTCCCTCCGCCCGCGTTGCCGGCTGGCGCTCGTTGCCACCTTCGTCGCGCTCCTCGGCCTTCCGGCCGGCGCCGAGCCGCAGCAGCGCGCCGACGCGCGTCTGAAAGACGACCTCGCCGTCGTCCAGACCTTTCGACCCGCCTACCGCTTCTGGCAGCACATCTTCACCATTCCCGATGGCCGCATCGCGTTCGGCCGCCAGGACGATGGCCGTCTGCTGGCCACGTTCCCGTCGAAGGGCGACTGGGCGCGCGACGTGGTGTGGTTCGACAAGGGCCTGGCCAGCAGCCTGAAGGACGTGACCTGGCCCCTCAAGCTCGACGACCGCCGCGATCTGGTGGTCACGCGCCTGCTGCCGCTCACCGGGCCGCTGGTGCACAACCCCACACGGGGCCTGTTCCTGCTGCCCAACATCGGCCCCTACGCGCCGTTTCTCGACGAGTGGAGCCGCATCTACGAGCGCTTCGGCGTGCCGGCCGAGATCGGGCTGTCGCAGGCGATTCTCGAATCCGGACTGAACGGCCAGGCGAAGTCGAAGGCCAACGCCCTCGGCCTGTGCCAGTGGCTGAAGCGCAACTGGCAGACGCTCGATCGGCTGTCGCCGGCCGTGCTCGAGGCCTTCAACCAGACCACGCAGGCCCCCTACTGCGCGGCGTATCTCTCGATCCTCAGCACGATGTACGGCAGCTTCATTCCGGCCCTCTCCGAGCACCATTCCGGCGGGGTGAACGTGGGCCGGGCGCTCATCAACGGCGAGCGCCTCGGCGGCGCCACCATCCAGGAGCAGTACTTCCGCGGCTCGCAGTTCGCGCGCGACCTGCGCCAGGTGGACCTGCGCGGCTACCGCGATCTGTATCGCACCTACGGCATCCGCTCGTTCCGCTACGCCGAGATGGTGTTCGGCAACACGCTGACCGTGCGGCAGTTGCGCGACACCGTGCCGCAGGAGCGGATCTTCGCGATGCGCACCACGCGGGCGGTGCCGGCGGGCGAGATCACCAGGCGCACGAGCCTCACGGTGGGTGAAGTGCAACGCTTCAACCCCGCGCTCACCCGGCAGACTCCAGCCGGCGCCACCATCTACCTGCCGATGCGGGTGCCGGAATTCGGCGCCGACGTCGCGTTCTGGCAGCGCGACGCGACCGCGCCGTTTGCGGCCGCGCTCGAGGCGTTCCTGCAACTCGAGCCCGGCGTGCAGCGCTGGCACGAGGCCGCGTTCGAGCCGGTGCTGCAGTCGCACCGCCGGCGCTTCGAAGCCACCGGCACCGAAGAAGGCACGGTGATGGCGGCCGTGCTCGCCTACGTGATCGGCGACCTGCGGACCAGCCGGCGCGCGGCGATCCTCGACGAGTTCCGATCGAGCGGCCAGATTCTGCAGCTCTTCCAGCAGGGCGTTGCCGAGCTGGCGAGCGCGCTCACCAGCAGCCAGTAGGCCGCTCGGCGCGGCGTCACCCGGCGGTGCGCGACAGCGGCGGCACCGGCGTGTCGGGCGTCAGAGGCGGACGCTTGGTGCGCCATTCCGACGCCTGCTCGTAGGCGCGCGCCAGCGCCAGCACGCGGCCTTCGGCAAAGCGCGGGCCGGCGATCATCAGGCCCACCGGCAGCCCGGACGCCGTGAAGCCGCACGGCACCGAGATCGCCGGGATGCCGTAGACGTTGAACTGGCCGGTGTTCTCGAGTTCCGGATTGCGCGGCACGTCGGTCTCCTCGCGCTGCAGCGCGGCGTCCACGGTGCGTGGCGTGTGCCGGCGTGTGGGCAGCACGACCACGTCCACGTCCTTGAAGGCATCGTCGATGGTGCGCCGCATCAACTCCAGCGCCCAGCGGCCGCGCACGTATTCGGCGGCTTTGGCGCTGGCGCCGTTCTGCAGGTTGCGCCGCGTCGGAATCTGATAGCGGCCCGACATCTTCGCGTAGAGTGCCTCGTGGTAGGCGAACATCTCGCCGTTGAGGTTGATGTCGCTCGTGGATGGCAGCACCACGTCGCGCACGCTGGCGGTCAGCGAGCCGATGGTCTTGAGCGCGGCGGTGGTCGCCGCCGCCACGTCGGCGTCCACGTGGTCGAAGAACGGCACCCGCGCCACACCCACGCGCAGGCCCTTGACCGGTGAGGTGAGCGCGGCCACGTAGTTCTCGGCCGGATGCTCCACGCTGGCGATGTCGAGGCGGTCGTAACCGGCCAGCGCCTGCAGCATCAACGCTGCATCGGCGACGGTGCGGGTCATCGGCCCGCAGTGGTCGAGCGACACGACCAGCGGGATGATGCCGCGAATCGACACCAGTCCATAGGTGGGCTTGAGGCCGACGATGCCGCAGTACCGACGCTGGCGTGCGGATCGAACCGCCGGTGTCGGTGCCGAGGGCGCCGTAGCAGAGCGCCGCCGCCACCGCGGCCGCCGACCCGCCCGACGAGCCGCCGGGATTGCGCTCGAGCGCCCACGGATTGCGCACCGGGCCGTAGTAACTGGTGGCAGAGGTGCCGCCGTTGGCGAACTCGTGGAGGTTCAGCTTGCCGAGCACGATGGCGCCAGCCGCGTGCAGTCGCCGCGCCACTTCCGCGTCCTCCGCCGGGATGCGGTCGTCGTAGACGCTGCTGGCCGCGGTCGTGCGTACGCCGGCGGTGTCGATGTTGTCCTTGAGCGCGATCGGCACCCCGTGCAGCGGGCCGCGGGTCGCGGTGGCCGGCAGTGCGTCGAGCGCTTTGGCGCGCGCCAGCGCCGCCTCGCCGCTGATGGTGATGAACGCGTTCAGCTTCGGGTTGTAGGTGGTGATGCGATCGAGGCACGCCGTCACGAGTTCAGTGGCCGACACCTTGCGCGTCCTGACGAGTTCGGCCGCCTCGGTGAGCGACAGCCACGCGAGGTCCGTGGGCGTGGCCGGCCGCTGGGCGGCCGCTCGGACGGACGTGCGCGCGACGGCGGCACCGGCGACAAGCGACGTGGCAAAGGCCCGGCGGGACAACGTGGACATGACGCACACCTTTCGACTGTGAGCTGCGTGAGGATCTCGAGTGACGTGTGGTGATCAGAGTGTCGTCGCGCGGCTGGCGACGAGCGCCGTCGCCGCGGCCAGCAGCACGCAAACGGCGACGCCGTCCGCTGCGGTCGTGGCGGTGGCCAGGTCGGGGTAGGTCGGCGCGATGCGGATGGTGCGGTCGAACGGATCGACACCGTGCGGATGCGTGGCGCCGGCGGGCGTGAGCGCCAGCCCCGCCTCCGCGGCGAGCTGCACCACCGCTTTCGCGCAGCCGTCGAGCACGTCGAGGCTGATGAAGTAGCCGCCTTTGGGCGTCAGCCACGACGCCACGCCGGTGCCGCCCAGCTCACGCTCGAAGGTCGCCAGCACGGCAGCGAACTTCGGCGCGATGATGGCGCGGTGCCGGTCCATGAGGGCGATGAGACCGGCCGTGTCGCCCAGGGCGCGGACGTGCCGCAGCTGGTTGATCTTGTCGCCGCCGATGGTGCGCTTGCCCATGCGGCCGAGAAACCACGCCACGTTGGCCGGCGACGCCGCAAAGAGCGCCACGCCGGCGCCCGCCAGCGTCACTTTCGACGTCGAGCCGAACACCAGCGCGCGATCGGGCTGGCCGTGCCGCACGCACGCCGCCAGCAGGTTCGGCGTCTCGATACGTTCGTCGGTCAGGTGGTGCACGGCGTAGGCGTCGTCCCAGATGACGCGGAAGTCGGGCGCGGCCGTGGGCATCGCGGCCAGGCGCTCGGTGACTTCGGCGCTGTAGACCGCGCCGGAGGGATTGCTGTACTTCGGCACGCACCAGATGCCCTTGACCGCGGGATCGCCGGCGGCGAGGGGCTCGACCACGTCCATGTCTGGTCCGTCGGGACCGAGCGGCACCGGGATGAGGTCGAACCCGAAGTCGCCGGTAATCGCGAAGTGGCGATCGTAGCCGGGCACCGGACACAGGAACGCCCGCCGCGGTTCCTGCGCCCACGGCCGCGGGCTCCCCACGGTGCCCTTCAGCATCGCAAAGGCGATGGCATCGTGCATGAGCGCCAGGCTCGAGTTGTCGCCGAGCACCATCTGCGCCGGCGCCACCCCGAAGAGCGGCGCCAGCAGCGCGCGCAGCTCGGCCAGGCCCTGCAGCCCGCCGTAGTTGCGCACGTCGGTGCCGTCGGCGGCGGTGTGGTCGGCCTCGCCGGGCAGGGCGAGGAGGCCGTTCGACAGATCGAGCTGTGCACTCGCCGGCTTGCCGCGCGTGAGATCGAGCGAGAGGCCCCGGGCCTTGAACGCGTCGTAGCGAACCTGGGCCCGATCGCGCCAGGCGGCGAGATCGGCGGTGGAGAGGGCATCGAGGGTGGGCACAGCGGGAGAATCGTAACGCGGGAGACGCCGCGACGGCACATGATCCATCCGTTCCATGTCTGGAACGGTCGGTGAGCATCCCATTGCGCCATCGATGCCAGACTCGCGGGCTCCGCCGCGGTGACATAGAATCGGCCGCATGACACGCGCACTCGTCCTCGGCCTCGTCGTGACCTTCGGTGGCCTCTCGATTGCCGTCGCGGCGTTCCAGGCGCCCGCCCCGTCCCTCTCACCCGCGGTGCTCGACGCCACGAAGATCGAGAAGGTCAAAGAAAACCTTTACATCATCACCGGGTCGAGCCCGGCCCCGCGCGAGACCTTCAGCGGCGGCAACACCGGCGTCTTCATCACCGACCGCGGCGTGGTCGTGGTGGATACCAAGCTCGCCAACTGGGGTCCGACCATCCTGGAGCGCATCAGGACGGTCACGAACAAACCGGTCGTCACCGTCATCAACACCCACTCGCACGGCGACCACACCGGCAGCAACGAGTTCTTCGGCGCCGCCGTTGAAAGCGTGGTGCACGAGAACACCAAGGCCAACATGGCGCGCATGGACGCCTTCAAGGGCGACAAGGCGCAGTTCCTGCCCAGGCGCACCTACACCGACAAGCTGACGCTCGGCGCCGGCAAGGACCAGATCGACCTCTATCACTTCGGCGCCGGTCACACGAACGGCGACACCTTCATCGTCTACACCGCGCTGCGCACGATGCAGGCCGGCGATATGTTTCCGTGGAAGGACGCCCCGTTCATCGACAGAAGCAACGGCGGCAGTGGCCGCGCCTGGCCCGAGACGTTGACGAAGCTGCTGAACAGCGTGAAGAACGTGGACACGGTCATCGGCGGGCATCAGCCGGTGGCGGGCTGGAAAGACGTGGCGGTGTTCCAGCAGTTCCTGGCCGATCTCTACGCGCGGACGACCGCCGCGCACAAGGCCGGCAAGACCGTGGAGCAGGCGGCGGCCGATACCGCGTGGATCGCCAAGTACCCCGGCTACAACTCGACGCGGCTCACCGCGGCCGTGCAGGCGATCTACGACGAACTCAACGGCAAGTAGATCGTTCACCCGAAAGGACCGGCATGGCCATCACGACCACCGTCAACGGCACGGCGCGTTCTCTCGACGTCGAACCCGACATGCCGTTGCTGTGGGCCCTGCGTGAGCAGCTCGGGCTCACCGGCACCAAGTACGGCTGCGGCATCGCCGCCTGCGGGGCCTGCACGGTGCACCTCGACGGCCGCGCCGTGCGCTCGTGCGTGCTGCCGTCGTCGGCCGCCGAGGGCAAGAGCGTGACGACGATCGAGGGTCTGGCGCCGGGCGGCACGCTGCACGCGGTGCAGCAGGCCTGGGTCGCGCATCAGGTGCCGCAGTGCGGCTACTGCCAGTCGGGGATGATCATGGCGGTGGCCGGACTGCTGGCGCAGACGCCGGCGCCAACCGACGACGAGATCGACGCAGCGCCTGACCAACATCTGTCGCTGCGGCACCTTTGCCCGCGTGCGCGCCGCCATCCACGACGCCGCGAAGGCGGGAGCGACGTCGTGAACAAGTGGACCAGGCGCGCCTTCATCGGCGCCGGCACCATCAGCGGCGGCGGTTTCCTGCTCGGCGTCGCCGGGTTCACCTTCGCCCCGAGCCGGCACTCGCTCGTCGGTGACGACGCGGCGGTCAGGGGCCAGCTCACCACCTGGATCACGATCGCCCCCGACAACACCATCACGGTCCTGATTCCGCACTGCGAGATGGGGCAGGGCACGCCGACGGCGCTGGCGATGATGGCGGCCGAGGAACTCGACGCCGACTGGGCGCTCGTGCGCGTGCAGGAAGCGCCGGCTCTCGACGCCTACGCCAATGGCTACATCGTGCGCGCCGCCGGCGGCGGCTATGTGCCGGCGGTGCTCGAGCGCGGCGTCGACTACTCCGCCTTCAAGATGGCCGAGTGGTTCGGCTTCCAGGTGACCGGCGGCTCGACGGCCGTGCGCAGCACCGGCGAGTTCGGGCTGCGCGTGGCCGGCGCGGCCGCGCGCGAGATGCTCGTGACCGCCGCGGCGGCCGAATGGGGCGTGCCGGCATCGGAGTGCGTGGTGAAGGCGTCGCGGATCACGCATGCGGCGTCCAACCGCAGCCACACCTTCGGCGAGCTGGCCCGCGCCGCTGCCGGACGTCCGGTGCCGACGCACCCGGCCGTGAAGGCCGCAGGCAGCTACACGCTGCGACGGACCTCGCCGCAGCGGCTCGACATCCCCTCGAAGGTGGACGGCAGCGCCAAGTACGCCATCGACGTCAGCGTGCCCGGCATGCTCTACGCCGCCGTCGCGATGGCGCCGGTGCACGGCGGCACGCTGGTGTCGGTCGACGCCGCCCCCGCCGAGGCGATGCCCGGCGTGAAGAAAGTCGTGCGCCTGAGCGAGGCCGTGGCGGTCGTCGCCGACAGCTTCTGGCGCGCCCGCAAGGCCCTGGCGGCGCTGTCGCCGCAGTTCACCGATGCCGGACACGGCGCTGTCTCCACCGCGTCCATCTTCGCCGCCTTCGACGCTGCCATCGGCGCGCCACCGGAGCTGCCGGCCGGCGCCGCGACGGTCGTGACCGCCGACTACAAGGCGCCGTTCCTGGCCCACGCGACGATGGAGCCGATGGTGTGCACGGCCAAGGTCGAGGGCGACCGGGTCGAGATCTGGACCGGCGTGCAGGACCCGCTGAATGCGCGTTCCACCGCTGCCAAGGCGCTCGACATCGACGTCGAAAACGTCACGCTCACCAACTGCCTGCTCGGCGGCGGCTTCGGCCGGCGTCTGCCGTTCACCTTCGACTACGTGGACCTGGGCGTGCGCATCGCCCGGGCGCTGTCGCCGCTGCCGGTGAAGACCATCTGGACGCGCGAAAACGACATCCAGCACGACTACTACCGCGGCGCCGCGCTGTCGCGTCATGCCGGAGCGCTCGACGCCAGCGGTGTGCCGCTGGCCGCCCACTCGTACTACACCGGCGGCGGCAACTCCGAAGCCGTGGCGATGCCGTACGCCATCGCCGAACAGAACGCCGACGAGAAGACGTCGAAGCACCCGGTCCGTAACGGGCAGTGGCGATCGGTGCTGAACTCCCAGCACGGCTTCTTCAAGGAGTCGTTCATCGACGAGATGGCACACGCCGCCGGCGCCGAGCCGTTCGGCTTCCGCCGCGCCCTGCTGAACGAACAGCCGCGCTTCAAGGCCGCGCTCGAGAAGGCCGCGGAGATGTCGGGCTGGGGCACGCCGCTGCCGGCCGGTGAAGGCCGCGGCATCGCCATCTGCGAGAGCTTCGGCACCATCGTGGCCGAAGTGGCGCACGTGGCGGTGTCAGCCGCGGGGACGCTGAAGGTGCTGCATGTCTACGCAGCGGTCGATTGCGGCGACGTGGTGCACCTGGACGGCGCCACCGCACAGGTCGAAGGCGGCATCATCTTCGCGCTGTCGGCGGCGCTGCTGAGCGAGATCACGATCGCCGAGGGCCGCGTCGTCGAGTCGAACTTCCGCGATTACCCGATGATCCACATCAAGGACGCGCCGAAGGTCACGACCGCCTTCATCCGATCGGACGCGCCCCTCGGGGGCCTGGGGGAGCCGTGCGTGCCGCCGCTGGCGCCGGCGCTCACCAACGCCATCTACGCCGCCACCGGCGTGCGCGTGCGCGAACTCCCGATCAGCAAGACCCCGCTGACGCGGGCCTGATACACGCGCGGGACCGGAGCGTGGACCGGGCTACTTGCGGACCACGAACTGATTCAGCACCATCAGGTCGAGCCCGGAACCGTAGAACACGCGGATCGCATCGCGGGGACTGCACACGATCGGCTCGTGAAAGCCGTTGAACGACGTGTTCACGAGAAATGGCAGGCCGCTGGCCTGTCCGACGGCTTCGAGCAGACGCCGGAACATCGGGTGGGCGTCTGAGGCCACGGTGTGCACGCGCAGCGCCGCGTCGGGAGCCGGCAACACGTGGCGGAAGAGTGCGGGATCGCGTGGCCGATAGTCACATTCCATGAACGGCGCCTCGTCCGGGCCGTCGAAATAGGTGCTCACTGCCTCCTGCAAGCCGCTCACCGCGTAGCCGCGCCAGCTTTCGCGCTGCTTCAGGAAGCGATTGAGGTTCTCGAGCACGTAGGGCGCCTGCGGATTCGCCAGGATGCTGCGGGCGCCGAGGGCGCGCGGGCCCCATTCCATCCGGCCCTGGAACCACCCGATCAGGAATCCCTGTTCGATGCCCTTGAGCGCCGCCGCGATGGCGCCCTCTTCCGAGACCCATTCGGTACTGCAGTTTGCAGTTATCGAGGATTTCTTTGGTCTCTTGTGGCGAATAGGCCGGTCCGAGAAACGGCGAGGTGCAATCGATCCGCGTGGCGCTGGCCGACAGCGCCGCGCCGACGGCGTTGCC
Source organism: uncultured Acidobacteriota bacterium (assembly GCA_963779175.1). Classification (GTDB taxonomy): domain Bacteria; phylum Acidobacteriota; class Vicinamibacteria; order Vicinamibacterales; family UBA2999; genus CADEFD01. The sequence continues at coordinate 118,859 of CAVZXA010000006.1, read as the reverse complement.
GCCGTCACCCGGGTCTGGCGGAACGAAGACGCTCGAGAAGAGTCCGGACAACTTCACCCGCGTGTTCACGGCCGAGCTGTGGAACAGGCTGCCCCCCAGGCAGAGCCGCGACACGCCGGTGCGGGTGCGCACCTCGCCCAGGAGCTCCATCAGCAGGTCGGTGACCCGGGCCTGCAGGGCAGCGGCCAGCGCCGCGGGCACCGGTCCCCCGCCCTGGGCCTGGGCCAGACCGTGGATCTGCTGCTCGAGGTCGGCGGCGACGGCAAGTCCGTCGGCCGTCCGGGCAATCAAGGGGTCGACCCTGTCGTCTCGCGTGGTCGGCTGCAACTGGGCGAGCGCGGCGAGGCGCCGGGCGGCATCGGCCGGATTGAGCCCCAGGGCAGCGCCACATCGCGACAGCACGCGCGCAAACCCCGGCCCCTGCCACGGCCAGGGCACGCGCTGCAGCACCGCGCCGTCGCCCACCCACACGCTCACCTCGGGCGCATCGCGATCGCAGACCACCACGGCCGCCGAGGAAAACGGCGACGTCAGATAGGCGGTGGCGGCGTGAGCGAAGTGGTGGTCGACCTGTTCGACCGGCGCCGGGGCTCGATCGCCGTCGCCGTCGGCCGCCAGCCACCGATCGACCGACGCGCGTGACAGCCCCAGCCGTTGCAGGAGCAGGTCGAGCGCCTCGTCGGGCAGTCCCGACGCGTTCACGCCGGCATCACGCGCGCGGGTCACGCGCTCCTGAGCACACACGCCGGCAAGTTGCCCCGCGTTGACCACGGCGGCAGCGCCGCTGCGCCGCCCGCCTCCGATACCTACTGCGATCATCGTCCCATTGTGACGGGCAATGGCCTACTGCGGGCGACGAAAGAGTCCGACGTAGACGGCCTTGCCGAGGATGTGGCCCTGCATGGCGCTGTAGACGGCCGTGCGCGACGCCCATGCATCGGCGCCATGGGGGACGTCGATCTTGGTGTCGAGCGCGAAGAGCTCGAACGTGTAGTGGTGCAGCGGCCCGGTGGCCGGCGCGCCGGGGCCGCGGTAGACCTCACCGCTCGCGCTGATCTGCCGGCTGCCGTCGGGCAGCATCGGGCCCTTCGGCTGGCCTTCCGCCATGCCGGTGGAGGTGCCGGGGATGCCCCACACGAGCCAGTGCACCTGATCTTCAGTGGTCTTGTTGCGGGCCACGTCGGGATCGCGCATGTGCAGCACGAAGCTCTGCGTGCCAGCCGGCACGTTGGTCCACGCCAGCGCCGGCGACACCTGCTCGGCGACCTGCGTGTACTTGTTCGGAATCACGCCGCCGTCGGGGAAGGCCGTCGTCGTCAGCGTGAGCGGGGGGCGCGGGGGGGTGGCGGGCGGTGTTGCCGGCGCCTGCGCAAGCGCCGCTGCCGGCACCAGGGCCATCCCGAACACGAATCCGAACAAGATCCTGCGCGTCATCAGTCGTCTCCCTGGCCCGCCGGATGCGGAGCCGCTCGACGAAGGATACGGCACTACTGCTGTTGCTGTTGTTGCTGTTGTTCGGTCAGCGGATCGGCGGCTTCTTCCGGCGCCAGCACCTCGGCCGTCCACGTGGCGGCGGCCACGACGGCGGCATCGAGCGTGGGCAGCGCCTCGCCCGGCGTGACCTCGACGTTGACCTCGAGGCTGCTGGCGGCGCCGCCTTTGTAGACCCCGCGCGTCGGCGGCACGTCGGCGTAGTCGCGTCCGATCGCGACCCGGACGTGGCGCTGGCCGGCCTCGATGTCGTTGGTCGGGTCGACGCCCACCCAGCCCAGCCCCGGAAGCAGCACCTCGACCCAGGCGTGGGTCGCAATCGTGGTCGGCCCGTCGTCTTCGCCGAGCGCGCGCGGCGCGATGTAGCCGCTCACGTAGCGGCACGGCAGGCCGATGCGGCGCAGCAGCGCCAGCATGATGTGGGTGAAATCCTGGCAGACGCCGCGACGCGATTCGAGCGCTTCGCTGATCGGCGAGTCGACACGCGTCGAGTTCGGGGCGTAGGCGAAGGTCTGGTGCATGGCGGCCATCAGGGCCCGCACGGTGCCCAGCGGGTCGGCGGTGCGTTCGGTCAGCGGTCCGAGCGTGGTCGCAAACGCCACCAGCGCCTCGCTCCACACGGCGAAGTGGCTCGGCTGCCGGAAGTCCCAGTGCTCGCCTCGATCGGCCCAGTCGTCGACCTCGCGCCAGCTCTCCATGCCGAGGGCTGCGGGCAGTTCCGGCGGCGCATCGAGCTGCACCTGCGCGCGAGCCGTCACCGCCAGCCGTCCGTGCCGGCGTGGCAGGTCGAAGTGGTGCACCCAGTTGCCGAGAAAATCGCGGTAGGCGAACACCCGCGCGCGCGGCTGCAGGTCGACTTCGAACTGCAGGCAGCGCTGGGTGGCATCAGAGGCCGGGCGCATGCGCAGTTCCATCACGCTCTCGCTCACGGGCGAGGCGTACTGGAAGCGCGTCAGATGGCGAATGGCGTAGTGGGTGGCCACGAAACGGTTACGTCAGGCGAGGCCGATGTCGATCGGATACGCGATGTATTGCTGGTGCACTGCCGCGTTGATCAGATTGGCCTGCCGCACGATTCCCTGAAGATACGCCGGAAGCTCCCCCATGATCTCGTCGATCTGTCCGTAGTCGAGCGACGCCAGCAGGCGCCCGGCCAGCCGCTCGCTGCGCCCGTTGACCCGGCCCGTCAGTCCGGCGATACATTTGAGCGCCGCGTTCACGCGGCCGGCGGCGAAGTGGATGCTGCGCGGAAACTCCGGATTGAGCACCAGGAACTCGGCGATGCGCTGCGGTCGGACGTCGGCGGTGTAGTGGCGGCAGTAGGCCTCGAATCCACAGACCGACTTCAGCAGACCCACCCACTCGACGAACTCGCTCACACCCGGCAGGCCGCCCGCATCGGGCGGCGCCTCGCGGAACTGCACGTCGAGGAGCGAGGCGGTGGCGCTGGCGCGCTCGAGATAGCGCCCGAGTTCGATGTAGTGCCAGCCTTCGCCGTGGGTCATGGTGGCGTCGGTCACGCCCTGAATCTGATGGACGCCGTTGATGGTGGCGCTCAGGAACTCGTGGGTGCCGGCGGTCCACTCGGAATCCACCGGCTGGCGCTTCTGCACCAGCAGGTAGAGGCGGTTGATCTCCTCCCACATCTCGGAGCTGATCTCTTCGCGCACCTGACGCGCGTTTTCGCGGGCGGCACCGACGCAGGCGGCAATCGACTCGCGGTTGGCCAGATCCACGGTGGCCCGTTCGACCACGTCGGGCGTGGTCCGGACCTGCCACGGGGGCGGGTCGGGCAGGCTCGCCAGCAGCCGGCCCCAGTGCCGGGCCGCATCGGCCGGCGCGCGGTCGAGCGTCAGGTTCAGGTTGACGTTGACCAGCCGCGCCGTGTGTTCGGCGCGCTCGAGATAGCGGCTCATCCAGTAGAGACTTTCGGCCACCCGCGAGAGCATCGTCAGAGCCCTCCGTCTAGCGCCGCAATCGGCCCGGTGCGCGCGTCTTTGTGGAGCACCCAGGTGTCTTTGCTGCCGCCGCCCTGCGAGGAATTCACGACCAGCGACCCTTTCTTGAGCGCCACCCGCGTGAGCCCGCCCGGCACGATCACCACTTCATCGCCCGACAGGATGTAGGGACGCAGGTCCACGTGGCGCGATTCGATGCGGCCGTCGACGAAGCAGGGCGCCGCCGACAGCGCCAGCGTCGGCTGGGCGATGTAGTTGCGCGGGTCGGCGAGGATGGCGCGGCGGAATTCGTCGCGCTGGGCGGCGGTGCTGTGCGGCCCGATGAGCATGCCGTAGCCGCCCGACTCGCCCACCGCCTTCACGACCACCTGGTCGAGGCGGTCGAGCACGTGCTGGCGCTCGGCGTCCTTGGACATCTGCCAGGTTTCGATGTTGGCGAGTATCGGATCCTGATCCAGGTAGGTACTTGATGAGCGCCGGCACGTAGGCATAGAGCGCCTTGTCGTCGGCCACGCCGGTGCCGATGGCGTTGGTCAGCGCGACGTTGCCCGAGCGGTAGGCGTTGAAGAGTCCCGGCACGCCAAGGGTCGAATCGGCGCGAAACGCCAGCGGATCAATGAAGTCGTCGTCGACGCGCCGGTAGATGACGTCGACGCGCTGCGGCCCGGCGGTGGTGCGCATGTAGACGACGTTGTCGTGCACGAAGAGGTCGCGGCCCTCGACCAGCGCGATGCCCATCTGGCGCGCCAGGAACGTGTGCTCGAAGTAGGCCGAGTTGAAGACGCCCGGCGTCAGCAGCACGATCGTCGGCTCGGGGCGATGCGCCGGGGTCAGCGCCCGCAGCGTCGCCAGCAGCGCCTGGCCGTAGTGATCCACCGGCCGCACGTCGTAGCTGCTGAAGAGCAGCGGGAAGATGCGCTTGATGACCTGGCGGTTGGTGAGCATGTAGCTCACGCCGCTCGGCACCCGCAGGTTGTCTTCGAGCACCGCGAAGCTGCCGTCGGGCAGCCGCACCAGGTCGGTGCCGGCAACCGACACGTAGATGTCGTGGCGCACCGCCACGCCCTGCATCTCGCGCCGGAAGTGCTTGCAGCTGTAGACGAGCTCGCGCGGCACGATCCCGTCGGCGAGCACCACGGCGTCGGTGTAGAGGTCTTTGAGGAACAGGTTGAGCGCGGTGATCCGCTGCGTCAGGCCGCGCTCGATCGTGTCCCACTCGCCGGCCGTGATGATGCGCGGAATGAGGTCGTAGGGGAAGATCCGCTCGGTGCCTTCGTTCTGGCCGTAGACGGTAAAGGTGATGCCCTGGTGCAGGAACGCTAGGTCGGCGGCCGTCTGCCGCTGGCGCAGTTCCTGGGGATCGACGGCGCCGAGCCGATCGTAGAGGGCGGTGTAGTGCTCGCGCGTCACGCCGAGGTGATCGAACATCTCGTCGTAGCCGCCGCCGAGGGCGTAGCTCTGGAACTGAGGCAGGTGCTGGAGCCGGGCCAGGCTGCCGGCATCGTGGGGAGGAACCGGACGCATACCTGCGACAGACTGTCTGGCCACGCATGAGGCGCTGTCAAGCCAAACCGTCTGATGCGTGCGCGGCATGGGCCGATCGGCGCTGGCGCATACCGGTAAGCGTCGGGCCGCGACGGTCGTAGCCCGAGTGCGATACCCTTGCGGTCGATCGCCTTCTGCCGATGACCACCACTTCCGCCGCCGCCCCCTCACCGGACCTGCCGAGCCGGCCGCTCGCGCGTCTGCTGAAGACGGTGGCCAGGGTCGAACCGGAAGAGGTGAAGGCCGTCACCATCTCGTTCGTCTACTTCGCCCTGCTGATGGGCAGCTACTTCGTGGTGCGGCCGGTGCGTGATGCCATGGGCACGGTCTACGGCGTCGGCAGCCTCGAAGAGCTCTACACCGGCACCTTCATCGCCAGCTTCTTCCTGGCCCCGGCCTACGCGTTTCTCGCCTCCCGCATCAAGCTGTCGACCTTCCTGCCGTGGGTCTACGGCTTCATCGCCGTGACGATGCTCGGCTTCTACGCGCTCTTCGAGTCGCTCGGCGGGCAGCAGGATCGCTGGGTGGCGGCGGCGTTCTTCGTGTGGGTGAGCACCTTCAACGTGCTCATCATCTCGGTCTTCTGGAGCCTGATGGCCGACACGTTCTCCCGCACGCAGGCCAAGCGCCTGTTCGGGTTCGTCGCCGCGGGCGGCACGGTGGGCACCATCGGCGGCCCGGCGCTGGCGGCGCTGCTCGTGAATGCCGTCGGCACCAACACGCTGATGCTCATCTCGGCCGGCGGCTTCGTCGTCACGGCGTGGCTCGTGCGGGTGCTGGAGCGCGAGAAGAGACGGTTGCGGGCCCTCGGGCACGACGCCCAGGCGACCACCCTTGATCGGACGCTGGGCGGCAATCCCGTAGAAGGCTTCACGCTGCTCTTCCGCTCGCCCTACCTGCTGATGATCGCGCTCTTCATCCTGTTGATGACCACGATCTCCACCATCATCTACTTCCAGCTCGGCGACCTCATCACCAAGGCGTTCGAGAGCCGCGAGGCGCGCACGCGCGCCTACGCGATGATCGATCTGGCCGTGAACGGCAGCACGGTGTTCCTGCAGCTGTTCGGCACCGGACGGCTCATCGAACGCTTCGGCGTCACCGCCGGCCTGGTCCTGAACCCGCTCATCATGGTGTTCGCGTTCCTGGCGGTGGCGTTTTCCCCCGTGCTGCTGGTGCTGGGGTCGATTCAGGTGGTGCGGCGTTTCGCCGAATACGCCATCGCCAAGCCCAGCCGCGAGATGCTCTTCACGGTGGTCGATCAGGAGAGCAAGTACAAGGCGAAGAACGTCATCGACACCGTGGTCTACCGCTTCGGCGACGTCACCTCGGCGTGGCTCAGCGCGGCGGTGCTGCCGTACGGGGTCGCCGGGCTGGCCGTGGCCGGCATCGTCATGTCGGCCGTGTGGTTTCCAATCGCCTACCGGCTCGGCCGGCGCTACGAAAGCGTCCGTAGTGGAGAAGTGCTCGGCCCGACGCCGAACGCGGCGGGCGACGTCGCTCGCTGATACGTGGAGGATTCACCTGTGACGAGGCTCACCCGCCGTGACTGGCTTGCGCTCACCATGGGCGCCGGCGCGACCCTCACCTTCGACCCGCGCGTGCTACTGGCGCAGGGGAAGATGAACACCAAGGCCATTCCGTCGAGCGGCGAACGCCTGCCGGTCATCGGCCTCGGCAGCTCGGCCACCTTCGCGTCGGTCGCGCGCAGCGAAGACCTGACGGCCCTGCGCGAGGTCTTCAAGGCGCTCGTCAGCGGCGGCGCCACGGTGTTCGACACCGCGCCCGGCTACGGGGCGTCGGAAGAAGCGTCCGGGAAGATCGTCAACGAGCTCGGCCTCGCCGACAAGATCTTCTGGGCCACCAAGCTGAACGTGGCCGGCCGCGGCGGCGGTGGCGCCGATCCGGCGGCGGCGCGCCAGCAGGTCGAAACCTCGTTCGCCCGCGTCAAGAAGGCCAAAATCGACCTCATCCAGGTGCACAACATGGGCGATGTCGGCGTGCAGATCCCGATCCTGCGCGAATTCAAGCAGCAGGGACGCATCCGTTACATCGGGTTGACGACGACGTTCGAGAATCAGTACGCGGATCTCGTCGCCACCATGCGCAAGGAAACCCTCGACTTCATCGGCGTCGACTACGCCGTCGACAACCGGCACGCGGAAGCCACCATCCTGCCGCTGGCTCAGGAGCGCAAGATGGGGGTCTTCGCCTACGCGCCGTTCGGCCGCACGCGGCTCTTCAAGCGGGTCGGCGATCGCCCGGTGCCCGACTTCGCGAAAGAGTTCGACGCCACCACCTGGGCGCAGTTCTTCCTGAAGTTCGTGGTCAGCCATCCGGCCATCACCGTGACGACCCCGGCCACCAGCCAGGCGAAGAACATGGTCGACAACATCGGCGGCGGCCTCGGCCGGCTGCCGGATGCGGCGATGCGCAAGCGCATGGCCGACTTCGTCGACGCGCTGCCCGGCGCGTAGGCGACACCACGCGATGACCACCGGCGAATCGTCCGCGCGAGCCTCGTGGCTCCAGCGGCTCGTGGACGTGCGTCCGCAGGAGCTCGCGGCGGTCGCCTGGTCGTGGCTCTTCTTCTTCGCGGTGCTGTCGGCGTACTACGTCATCCGGCCGATCCGCGACGACATGGGCGTGGCCGGCGGCGTCAACAACCTGCCGTGGCTCTTCACCGGGTCGCTCACCGGGATGCTGCTGGCCAACCCGCCGTTTGCGTATCTGGTGGCGCGGATGCCGCGGGCCCGCTTCGTGTCGTGGGGCTACCGCTTCTTCGCGCTGAATCTCATCGCGTTCTTCGCGCTGCTCACCTGGGGGCCAGTGGCGCAGCAGGTGTGGTTCGGCCGCGCCTTTTTCATCTGGACCTCGATCTTCAACATGTTCGTCGTCTCGATCTTCTGGTCGGTGATGGCGGACGTCTTCGCGCCCGGCCAGAGCAAGCGCCTGTTCGGCTTCATCGGCGCCGGCGGCACCATCGGCGGCATCGCGGGCGCCGGGCTCACGAGCTGGCTGGTCGGCTCGCTGGGCGCCGCCAATCTGCTGCTGGTGTCGGCGGTGCTGCTCGAGGTGGCGGCGCTGTCGGCCCGGCGGCTGTTCACGCTGCCACGGACGGCCACGCCCGGAGAGGACGGACGTGCGGCGGCGCCGGCCGGTCCCGAGATCGCCATCGGCGGCACCGTCTGGGAAGGCATGCGACGGGCGTTTGCCGATCCCTACCTGCTGAACGTCACGCTCAACATGCTCTTCTTCACCGTGCTGACGACGTTTCTCTACTTTCAGCAGGCATCGATCGTCGACGCGTCGCTCACCGACCGCGCCCAACGCACCCGCTTTTTCGCGAACATCGATCTCGCGGTGAACGTGCTGACGCTCGCCACGCAGACCTTCGCCACCGGCCGCGCCGTGAAGCGCTGGGGCGTGGCTGCCGCACTGGCCTTCCTGCCGGTGCTGAGCGTGGCCGGCTTCGGCGTGCTCGGCCTGGCGCCCACCATCGCCGTGCTGATGACGTTCCAGGTGCTGCGGCGCGCCGGCAACTTCGCGGTGGCGCGTCCCGCCCGCGAGGTGCTCTTCACGGTGGTGCCGCGTGCCGATCGCTACAAGTCCAAGACCTTCATCGACACGGTCGTCTACCGCGCCGGCGATCAGCTCGGCGCCTGGGCGTATGCGCCGCTGGCGGCGCTCGGCGCCGGCGTGGCCGGCATCTCGTCGGTGGCGGTGGTGCTGGCGGCGTTGTCGGCGGTCAACGCCGTGTGGCTGGGACGCAAGATGCAGCGCCTGGCGACGGGCTCGATGGCCCTCGACGAGGCCGAGAGCGGCCCGCCGACGACGCCGGTGCTGAGCGATTCCGAACCGGTCTGAGCCGGCGCTCAGCGCCGCCAGCCGGTGGACGCGAGCGCGGCGGTGGCCGCTTCGGTCATCGTGCCGCTGACGCGCAGGCGCAGCGAGGTGGCGCCAAGTTCGTCTTTGGCGCGTCGCGCCAGCTCGCGGAACTCCGCCGTCGTCGCCTCGTCGGCGCGAATCCAGTCGAGCGGCAGCACCACCACCGTCTCGCCGTTGGCGCGCCGCGCCACCAGCGCGCGCGAGTCGGTCAGCACGTTGGCCACTGCCGCGGTCTCGTGCTCGCGCTGCAGCATCTCGGCACTCTCGACGAAGAACAGCGCTTCGCGTTCGTCCGTCGCTTCGGCGGCCGACGCCAGATAGTCGCCGGTGCCCGGCACCTTCACCGTGGCGAGCGCGCCAACCAGCCGCGTCTGCATGGTGAGGGTAAAGGCGCGATTCCGAAAAAACGCCTTGGCGCCATCGCTCGACGCGCCGATCTCACGGGCGCGGGTCTCGTTCAGCTTGCGAAGCTCTTCGGGATCGGTGCCCCAGACCAGGTTGCCGACATCCGCGGTGGTGCCGATGATGGGCGGAATCGGAATCGCGATCGAGGTCGCGATGCCACCGGCCGCATCCACCGTGGCCACCCGTTCGAGTTCGGCCTTGAGCACGGGATTGGTGGTGTAGGGATTGGCGCCCACACGGCGGGCCCAGCGCCGGCGGGCGCCGTTGATGCCGATGAGGCTCTTGGCGGCGCTGGCCGCGGCGTCGCCCACGCGCGAGCCGTCGTCCTTGTCGGCGTCGCCGGGACGGTCGTCGGTCATCCGCTGCACTGCGCGCTTGGTGCGCCGCCCGAGGTTGACGCCGAAGCGCTTCACGCCGCTGCCGATGCCTTTGGCCGTCTCGACCGGCGCCGTCACCGCATCGACGACCCCGGTGCCGACCTTCACGAGCGACTCACCCGCCGAGCGCGCAAAGACGCCGGCCCTCGAGAGGTCCTCGAGGCGCGCGAGCGCGGCGATCTCCTGCAGACGCACGTCGACCTGCGCCACGCCGTGGGCTTCGAAGGCGCCAAACGGCGACGTGATGGTGAAGACGTGATAGCTGTCGGGCGTGCGCACCTCGCTGGCAATCGTGTAGCCCTCGCCGCTGAGCGGCGAGGACCCGAGCAGCGGCGCCGCGGTGAGCACGGGGTCGGGCTCGCGGGTCTGGGCGCGGGCGACCAGCGCCGTGGCGGCCGCCAGCAACAGCGCGGACGCAACGACAGACCGGGAGGAAGACGATGTGACGCGACGCATGGCGATTCTCAGACTACCGCGCCTCGTGCGCTGTCGGTGCCGAGTGCGGCCTCAGCGCTGGGACGGACGGACGAACACGAGCGGATGGGCTGCCGGACCGCCAGTCGACGCCGAGCCCGCCGTGGACCCGCGCGGTGAAGGTGACGGCGCACACGCGCTGGACGCGCAGTTGGCGCACCTGGGCGAGGTCTCAGCCGCGGCGAACCCGACCACGCGCCGGGCCACGACGACGGCGGCGCCGAGCGCCGTGAGCGCCACGATCACGTCCTGGAGCTGGAGGAGGGACATCGTCAACCCCCTTTATGCCACACCTGCCGACCGCAGGCCCTGGTAGAGCAGGAAGGCGGCGACGTAGGCCAGACCGGACATATAGCCGAGCTGCAGCGCGGCGTATTTGAAGCCGCCGGTTTCCTTGCGGGTCACAGTCAGCGTCGGCAGGCACTGCATCGCGAGCACGAAGAAGACCAGCGCCGAGGCCGCCGTGGCCGGCGTGAACACCGGACGACCGTCGTCGCGCGTCATGCCGCGGATCATCGCCACCACGCCCTCGTCCACCTCGGTCTCGGCCTGGCCGGCCGCCAGCACCGACATCGTCGAGACGAAGACTTCGCGCGCCAGGAAGCTCGTGAGCACGCCCACGGTGAGCTGCCAGTCGAAGCCGAGCGGCGCAAACGCCGGCGCCACCGTGTGGCCGATGCGGCCGGCGAAGCTGGCCGCCTGCGCGTGCTTCACCTCGAGGGCAGCGGCCTCGGCCTGCAGCGTCTCGGCCTGCGCCGGCGCCACGCCGGCAGCGCCCGCCTCGGCGCGCAACTGTGCGGCCTGTGGCGGCGGCGCCACCTTCGGATAGGCGCTCAGCCACCACATGACGATGCAGATGGCCACAATCACCGTGCCGGCCGTCGAGAGGAACGACAGGCCCTGATCGCGTGCCGTGAGCAGGGCGTTACGCAGCGACGGCGTCTTGTAGGACGGCAGTTCCAGGATCATCGGCCTGGCGTGGCCTTTGAGGATGGTGCTGCCGAACAGCTTCGCGGTGAAGAGCGCGGCCAGCGCGCCGAGCAGATAACACCCCGCAAACGCCAGCCCCGCAAGCGCCGGGCGATCGGCAAAGAGCAGCGTCGTGAGCAGCACGTAGACCGGCAGACGCGCCGAGCAGCTCATGAACGGCGCCACGAGAATGGTCGCCAGCCGATCGCGGCGATCGGGAATCAACCGCGTGCTCATGATGCCGGGCAGCGCGCACGCGTGCGAGGTCAGCAGCGGCACGAAGGCATGGCCCGGCAGGCCGAACCGCGACAGCCAGCGGTCCATCACGAACGCGGCCCGGGCGAGATAGCCGGTGTCTTCGAGCAGGGTGATGAGGAAGAAGAGCAGGCAGATCTGCGGCAGGAACACCACCGTGCCGGCGATGCCGCCGACGATGCCCTGCGACACCAGATCGCGCACCGGACCGGCCGGCAGCACCCGCTCGACCAGCGCGCCGACCTCGGCGAAGGTGGCCTCGATGAGATCCATCGGCACGGTCGCCAGCGCGAACAGAATCCAGAACAGCGTGCCCATGATGGCGACAAACGCCGCCAGGCCGAGCACCGGATGCGTGAGCACGCCGTCGAGACGTTCGGTCAGGCGATCGTGCGCCTGCGACGACCCGGTCTCGGTGCTCACGGCAGCGGCGACGGCATCGGCCCAGCGGTTCACGCCGGCCCCGCTCGGCGGAGGCGGTGCGCCCGACGCCGGCGGATGCGCGCCGAGGAGCGCGTCGCGTAGCGCCGCCAGGCCGCGGCCCGAGCGCGCCACCATCGGCACGACCGCCACGCCCAGGCGCGCTTCGAGGTCGGCCGTGTCGATGGCGAGGCCGCGCCGCTCGGCCAGGTCGATCATGTTGAGGGCGACCACCATCCGTCCCCCGCGGGCGAGCAACTGCCCGACGAGCACGAGGTTGCGCGCCAGGTTGCAGGCGTCGACGATGACGACGATGGCGTCGGGCACGGCGCCGCGCGTGCCGTCGAGCAGCGAGGTGGCGATGCGCGACTCCGGGGCGTCGATCTCGAGGTCGTAGACGCCCGGCAGATCCAGCACGTCGAGCGCAGCGTCGCCGTGGGCCTCGGCGCGGCCGCTGCGAATCGAGGTGGTCGTGCCCGGGAAGTTCGAGGTCTTGGCGCGCGCGCCGCAGAGCGCGTTGAAGAGCGTGGTCTTGCCGGTGTTGGGGTTGCCGATGAGGGCGATGCGTCGCACCGGCGCGGCCACGACCGACGAGGCGCCGTCTGGCGTGTCGACTGCCAGGGACATCGCCGTGCTACCGGCCGCCGGCCTCGGGCACGACGTAGAGGCAGCGCGCGACGGCGCTCGAAAGCCCGATGCGGGTGGACCTGACCTGTACGATGCAGGGGTCGCCCACCTGGCACAGACGCAGCACACAGGCATCGGTGAGTCCGAGCGAGCGCAGCACCGCGCGTGAATCGAGATCGGTCACTTCGTGCAGCGTGGCGACGGCGCCGACCGGCATCGAGGTCAACGGCACGGCGGCGGCGCGGGAGGGGGCGGCGGAAGCGGCCGGGTTCACCATCGTGTAACGGGGGCCATTGTATCAATCCTGAGACCGAATCTCAGAATGAGTACCGCGGGGCCCCAGAGGAACGACTACGGCCGTGCTGGAACTGCCCTGTTCTTCACTCTTTCTTCTGCGCGGCGGCCAGCAGGGCCCGAACTCGCACCCTGGCGCGGTCGCGCACCTCTGGCGGCAGCTTCCGGCACCCCGCCGACCGGCATGACTCGAGCATCGCCCGCAGGCGCCGGGCCCGCGGGCCGCAGACGGCACAGCTCCCGACATGACGCGCCACCGTTCGGGCGCCCGCGGCCGGCAGTTCGCCGTCGAGGTAGGCCCAGATCCGATCACCGGCGACACAGCGGGTCGTGCGCGGGGAAGCCGGGGGCCCGGCCAGGCGCGCCGTGGAGCGTGTCATCGCGCCGGCCTGTCGAGCGCGGTCTGGAGGGCCTTGCGGGCGCGGCTCAGTCGCGTCTTCACGTTGTCTTCCGAGATGCCCATCGCGTGCGCCACCTCGCGCGTCGAGAGGCCCTGCATCTCACGCAGGAACACGATCGCGCGCTGCGATGCCGGCAGGTCCCGCAGCGCCGTCTGCAGACGTCCCCGCAGGCGCGAGTTCGCCACCATCTGCTCCGGGCTTCGCCCCGGATCCGGCGGATCGTAGGCGGCGCGGTCGTGCCCCGCCGGCACCTGGTCGAGCGATTCGAGGCGCGGCGGCTCGTGGACCCGCTTGCGGCGGTTCATGAGGCAGGCGTTCTTGACGGTGCGGTGCAGCCACGGCCGGAAGGCCTCGGGCTCGCGGATGCTGGAGGTGTAGCGGTAGGTCTTGAGGAGCGCCTCCTGCATCGCGTCTTCGGCGTCGTCGGCATGCCCGCAGACCGACACGCTGAATCGCCACGCCACCTCCTGCACCCGGATGAGCAGGCGCTCCATCGCGGCCGGGTCGCCGCCCGAGGCGTCGCGCACGAGGTCAGCGTAGACGTCCGGCGGCGGGGGCACCGGGGTCACCACCGGCTGGCGTGTCACCTTTTTCACGGCGCTGAATCTCTTGGACAGGATGATACGACGGCTCACACTCCTCGCTTTGTGCTTCGGCCTCCCCGGCGTGACCGCGGCGCAGACGCCGCTCACGCTGGCCGAGGCCATCACCCGCGCGCAGGCCGCCAACCTCGACGCCCGCGCCGCCGTCGTGGCCGAGCAGCAGGCCGAGGCGCGCCTCACGCAGGCCCGTGCCGGCTACCTGCCGAGCGTGGACGTCACCGAGAGCTGGCAGCGCGGCAACCAGCCGGTGTTCGTCTTCAGCTCGCTGCTGGCGCAGCGGCAGTTCGGGGCGGCGAACTTCGCCATCGAGGCGTTGAATCACCCGGCGGCGGTCAACAACCTGCGTCTCGGCGTCACCATCGACCAGGCGCTGTTCGATCGCTCGACGCGGGCCGGCGTTCGCGCCGCCACGCTGGGCAGAGACGTGGCCGCCGTGTCGCGCGCGGTCGTGGCCCAGGACCTGGCCGTGGCGGTCACCGCCGCCTACGGCGCGGTGCTGTCGGCCGAGGCCGCCGGCAGAGCCGCCGCGGCGGCGGTGGAAACGGCCACGGCAGACCTGACCCTGGCGCGTAACCGGCGCGATGCCGGCGTCGCCACCGAAGCTGACGCGCTGCGCATCGAGGTGTTCCTCGCCCGCACGCGCGAACAGCAGATTCGCAGCCGTGCCGACGCCACCATCGCCCGGGCGCGGCTCAATCAGCTGGTCGGCGCGCCGCTCGACAGCGCCTTCACGCTCGACGAGGCGCCGGCGCCGGAAGCCCTCGCCGACACCGCGCTGCCGGCGCTGGAAGCGATGGCGGTGGCCGAACGGGCCGACCTGAAACTGTCGTCGCTGCAGGAGCAACTCGCCGGCGCCGCGGTGGATGCGGCGCGCGCCGCCTTCCTGCCCCGCGTCTACGCGCAGGGCGGCCTCGAGGCCAACGGCGGCGCGTGGGGCACACGGGCAACGAGCTGGATGGCCGGCGCCGGCGCCCGTGTGAATCTGTTCCGCGGCTTCGCCGACCAGGCCCGTCTCGCCGACGCCCGCCATGCGCAGACGCTGCGCGCCCTCGACCGCGAGAAGGCGGAAATCGCGGCGCGCCTCGATGTGCGCGTCGCCGTGGCCAGACTCGACGCGGCCAGAGCGGCGGTCACGGTCGGCCGCGCCGCCGTGGCGCAGGCGCGCGAGAGTCACCGCATCGCCCGCGACCGCTACGAAGGCGGGCTGGCGGATGTCACGGCGCTCGTCGGCGCCGCCGAAGCCGAACAGCAGGCCGAGGCGCGCCATGCCGCGGCCCGCGTCGACGTCACTGTCGCCGCCGCCACTCTTTCACGCGCGCTTGGAAAGCGATGACCGACACCATGACACGCACTCGTGCACGCACCATTGCGGCCCTGCTCACCCTCACCGCCACCGCGGCCTGTTCCTCCAGCCCGGCCGACGCCCCGGCGGGTGAGGCGGCCGCGCCGCTCTCCGTCACGGTCGTCACCGTGGCCGACGGCGCGGTGACCGATACCGCGGAGGCCGGCGGCATCGTGCAGGCCCGCACCACCGCGGCCGTCGCCGCGCGCGTGATGGCGCCGGTGGTGGCCGTGCGCGTCGAGCCGGGCGACCGCGTGCGCGCCGGCCAGGTGCTGGTCGAACTTGACGGCCGCGACCTGCTGGCGACTGCGCGGGGCGCGGCGGCCGGCGCCGCCCAGGCGAAAGACAGCGCCAGCGCCGCTGCCGCCGAGGACCGCGCCGCCCGGGCGGCGCTGGTGCTCGCCAGCGCCACCCACGGCCGCATCGCCACGCTGCACGGGAAGAAGTCGGCCACGGCCCAGGAACTCGACGAGGCCACCGCGGCACTTGCCGCCGCCGAGGCGCGGGCCGCGGCCGCCGCCGCGCGCGTGCAGGCCGCGGCCAGCGGCATCGAGCAGGCGGCCGCGACGAGCGAGGCGGCCGGCGCCACGGCGTCATTCCTGCGGGTGACGGCGCCCTTTGACGGCGTCGTCACCGAGAAGCTGGTCGAGCCGGGCAACATGGCCACGCCCGGTCTGCCGCTGCTGCGCCTCGAAGACACCCGCGGATTCCGGCTCGAGGTCCGCGCCGACGAGTCGCGGGCCGGCCGCGTCGCCACGGGCGCCGCGGTCGAGGTCGTGCTCGACGGCGCCGATGGGGCGACCGTCGCGCTCACGGGCACGGTCGCCGAAGTGAGCCGCGCCGTCGATGCCGGCACCCGCACCGTTCTACTGAAGGTGACGTTGCCGGAGGCGCCCGGCGTCCGCTCCGGCACCTTCGGCCGCGTCCGCCTGCCCGGGGCCGCGCGTCGCGCCCTCACGGTGCCGGCCGAGGCGCTGGTCACGCACGGGCAGGTGACGTCGGTCTTCGTCGTGGACGACGGGGTGGCGCGACTGCGCCTCGTGCGGGTGCGCGGCACGGAGGTCCTGGCCGGTCTCACGGCCGGCGAGGCGGTGGTCGTCGCGCCGCCGCCCGGCCTCGTGGATGGCCGGCAGGTCACGGTGGGAGGCAGCCGATGACCCCGGCCTTCGGCGCCGCCGGACGGATGGCGGCGGCGTTCATCAACTCGAAGCTCACGCCGCTCTTCATCGTGGCCTCGATGGCCCTGGGCGGCCTCGCCGTGGTGGCGCTGCCCCGCGAGGAAGAGCCGCAGATCATCGTGCCGATGGTCGATGTGTTCGTCGGCATGCCCGGCGCCACACCGGCCGATGTCGAAGCGCGCGTCACCCGTCCCCTCGAACGGCTGCTGTGGGAAGTGCCGGGCGTCGAATACGTCTACTCGACCTCGAGCCCGGGCCAGTCGATGGTGGTCGTGCGCTTCCGCGTCGGCGAGCCCGAAGAGGCCGCCTACGTGCGGCTGAATCAGAAGCTCGCCGCCAACATGGATCGCATCCCGCCCGGCGCGACGCCGCCGCTGGTCAAGCCGCGCTCGATCGACGACGTGCCGATCCTGGCCGTCACGCTCTCGTCGGCGGTCTACGGCGACGACCAGCTCCGCACGCTGGCCGGCCAGCTCCGCGACGCGGTCGCGCAGGTGCCCGACGTCTCGGAGGTCACGCTCATCGGCGGCCGGCCGCGACAACTCGGCGTCACCATCGATCCGGCGAAGCTCGCCGCCTACGGCCTCGGCCCGCTGGCCGTGCAGCAGGCTTTGGTCAACGCCAACGCCCGCACGACGACCGGCGGGCCGGTGGCCGGCGGTCGCGCCACCAGCGTCGAAACCGGCGATCGGCTGGCGTCGGCGGCCGACGTGGCCGGCGTCGTCGTCGCCACGCGCGGCGGCCGGCCCGTGCTGGTAGGCGACGTGGCGGCGGTGGGCGACGGCGATGCCGAACCGACCAGCTATGTCGTGTTCCAGTCGAAGGCCGACGGCGCCAGTCCGGCGGTGACACTGGCGGTGGCCAAGCGCAAGGGCACCAACGCCATCGACGTCGGGCACCGCGTGACCGCGGTCGTGCGCCAGCTCGAGGGCACGCTCATCCCGCGCGACGTGCGCGTGACGCTCACCCGCGACTACGGCGAGACCGCGGCCGAGAAGAGCAACGAGCTGCTCTGGCACATGTTCCTCGCGGTGCTGTCGGTCTCGGCGCTCATCTGGGTGGTGCTCGGGCGGCGCGAAGCGCTGGTGGTGCTGACGGCGATTCCCGTGACGCTGGCGCTGACGCTGTTCATGTTCTTCCTCTACGGCTACACGCTCAACCGCATCACGCTCTTCGCCCTCATCTTCTCGATCGGCATCCTGGTGGACGACGCGATCGTGGTGGTGGAAAACATCGTCCGGCATGCGCGCATGCGCGGCGCCTCGGCGCGCGGGCTGGCCGAGACGGCGCTGGCCGCGGTGGACGAGGTCGGCAACCCGACCATCCTGGCGACGCTGGCGGTGGTCGCCGCCATCCTGCCGATGGCCTTCGTGGGCGGCCTGATGGGGCCCTACATGCGCCCGATTCCGGTCGGGGCCTCGGCGGCGATGCTCTTCTCGCTCGTCGTCGCCTTCATCGTCACGCCGTGGGCCTCGGTGCGCCTGCTGAAGCCCTCGACGCATCATCACGACGAGGGCGACGAGGACCTCTTCACGCGACTCTATCGCCGCGTCATGGATCCGCTCATCGCCAGCGGCCGCGTGCGCCTGCTGTTTCTCGGCGGCGTGCTGCTGCTGCTGGTGGCCAGTGCCGCGCTGGTGCCGCTGCAGCTGGTCACGGTGAAGATGCTGCCGTTCGACAACAAGAGCGAGTTCCAGGTGATCGTCGACATGCCCGAGGGCACGGCACTCGAAGACACCGCGCGGCTGACTTCACAACTGGCGACCGCGGTGCTCGCCGATCCACAGGTGACCCACGTGCAGCAGTACGTGGGCACGGCCGCCCCCTACAACTTCAACGGGCTGGTGCGGCACTACTTCCTGCGCCAGGCGCCGCATCTGGCCGACCTGCAGGTCAACCTCGTCGCCAAGGACGCGCGGTCGGATCAGAGTCATGACGTGGCCCGCCGCGTGCGCGACCGCCTGCTGCCGATTGCCCGGGCCGCCGGTGCCACCATCCAGGTGGCCGAGGTGCCGCCAGGCCCGCCGGTGCTCCAGACGATGGTGGCCGAGATCTACGGGCCCGAGGCCGGGCGCCGGCAGGCCATCGCCGCCGACGTGAAGGCGCTGTTCGAGAAGACGCCCGGTGTCGTCGACACCGACTGGTACGTGGAAGCGGCGCAGCCGAAGACACGCCTGGTCGTGGACGGCGAGAAGGCGATGGCCGCCGGGTTGGCTCCCGCGGATGTCGCGGCCGTGGTGCAGATGGCCGGCGACGGCGCCGTGGCCGGGCTGCTGCACGTGCCGGCGGCGCGCGAGGACGTGCCGATCGTGCTGCGCCTGCCGCGCCAGGGGCGCAGCCTGGAGGCCCTGCAGAGCGTGCGCCTCGGCGGCGCCACGCCGGTTGCCGTCGGCGCGCTCACACGCGTGGTCGCGACGCGCGAAGAGACGAGCCTGTATCACAAGAACCTGCAGCCGGTGACCTACGTGACCGCCGATCTTGCGGGCGAGAACGAGAGCCCGGTCTACGCCATTCTCGCCATGAACCGGACGCTGGCGACGATGACGCTGCCCGAGGGCTACGCCCTCGAAGTGCTCAACGCCGTGCAGCCCTCGGATACGTCGAAATACGCGATGAAATGGGACGGCGAGTGGCACATCACGATCGAGGTGTTCCGCGATCTGGGGCTCGCCTTCGCCGCCGTGCTGCTGCTCATCTACGTGCTGGTGGTGGGCTGGTTCCAGTCGTTCACGACGCCGCTGCTCATCATGGCGGCGATTCCCTTCTCGCTGGTCGGCATCCTGCCGGCCCACGCAGCCATGGGCGCCTTCTTCACCGCCACCTCGATGATCGGGTTCATCGCCGGCGCCGGCATCGTCGTCCGCAACTCGATCATCCTGGTGGACTTCATCGAGCTGCGTCTGAAGGACGGGCTGTCGCTGGAACAGGCGGTCGTCGACGCCGGCGCGGTGCGCTTCCGGCCGATGGCGCTCACGGCCGCGGCGGTCATCGTCGGCGCCGGCGTCATCCTCTTCGACCCCATCTTCCAGGGCCTCGCCATCTCGCTGATGGCCGGTGAGGTGGCGTCGTTGCTGCTCTCGCGCATGGCCGTGCCCGTGCTCTACTACATGGCCCGCCGGCACGACCGCCAGGCCGAGGCGCAGGCGGCCCTGCCCGCCGAGGTGGTGTCATGACCGACAAGGCAATTCACGCGACGGCCTGGCCGCCGCGCGTCATCGTCGCCGCCGCGGATTTCGGCGAGGCGTCAGCGCGGGCGGTGGGCGCCGCCGGCCTCATCGCCGCGGCGGCCGGCGCCACGCTGCGCGTGTTGCACGCCGAACGGTTCGAGGTGCCGCCCTACTTCACCCCGGCGCAGATCGAGCGGCTCGAGGACGAGCGCCGGGAAGCGAGCGCGGAGGTCGCAACCGAACTCACGCGCTTCGTGAAGGCCCACACCACGTGGCCGGCCACCATCGTCGTCGTAGAGGGTCGTCCGGTGGACGCCGTCCTCGAGGCGGCTGCCGATGCCGATCTGCTGGTGCTCGGCACGCACGGACGGCGCGGTCCGTCGCGCTGGTGGCTCGGCTCGGTGGCCGAGCGCGTGGTGCGCGCCGCCGAGGTGCCGGTGCTGGTGACCCGCGCCGACACGGCGCCGTTGGCCGACCTCTTCGCGCGGGTGGTCGTGATTGGCGACGGCACGGCGCCAGACCCGACGACGCGCGCCAGGGTCGAGACGCTCGCGGCGTCGATGGGCGGTCAGGTCGTGGCCAGCGACGCGCTCGCCGCCTGCGGCTCCGGCGTCATCGACGGCGCGACCCTGGTTGCGGTGGCGACGCCACGCGGCCGCGCCAGCTGGGGTCTGTCGGACATCGTCACCGACACGCTGGGCCGCTGCGCGCACCCGGTGCTGTTCATCGCGGCACCCTGACGTTACGGAGGACACCATGAATGTCGATCAGATGGTTCGGATGATTGGCGGCGCGTTTGTTGCCGCCAGCGTGCTCGCGGGGATGTACGTGGACCCGCGCTTCTACTGGTTCACGCTGTTTGTCGGCCTCAACCTGTTCCAGTCGGCCTTCAGCAACTGGTGCCCGATGATGTCGATCCTGCGCAAGGCCGGCGTCAGGGGCTAGTCGGTCTGGCGACGCCGGTCGGCGGAGCCGCGCCACTCTCCGATGAGCGAGGCCGCGGCCGCCGCGGCCAGCAGTGCGCCGATGATGCCGAGCGACCAGGCGATCGGGAATTTGCCGCCGAACGCCTCGTTCAGCCACACCATCTTGAGTCCGACGAAGACCAGGATGAGGGCGAGCGCATACTTGAGCAGCCTGAAGCGCTGCACCGCCCCGGCCAGGAGGAAGTACATCGCCCGCAGACCGAGAATCGCGAACACGTTCGATGTGAACACGATGAGCGGCTCGCGCGTCAAGGCGAAGATGGCCGGTACCGAGTCGACCGCGAAGATGACGTCGGACAACTCGAGGAAAATCAGCGCGACAAACAGCGGTGTCGCGTGCCGTTTCCCGTCCAGGGTCACGAAGAAGCGGGGGCCGTGGAGGTCGGGGGTGACCGGTACCAGCCATCGGACGAGCCGGACAAGGGGGTTCCTGTCAGGCGCGATCCGCTGCTCAGGGGCCCATAGCATCTTCACGCCAGTGAGGAGCAGCAGCACGCCGAAGGTCACGACGACCCAGTGGTACTGCATCAGGACCGATCCGAGCGCGATGAAGATTGCCCGGAACGCCAGAGCGCCGAGGATGCCGTAGAACAGGACGCGATGCTGGTACTTCGGCGGAATCCCGAAGTACGAGAACACCATCACGAACACGAACACGTTGTCGACGGCCAATGACTTCTCGACGACGTAGCCGGTCAGGAATTCGAGACCCAGCCGCGCTCCGTCGGCGGCGCCTGCCTTCGAGACGGCGTAGCGGTAGAAGACGTAGTTGAACGCCAGCGCGAGGGCGACCCAGACCACCGACCAGGTAAGTGATTCCCGGAGGGAGACCTCGTGCGCGGTGCGATGGAACACGCCAAGATCCACGGCCAGCAGGAGCAGGACGAAGATCGTGAACCCTGCGAAGAACCACCAGTACTGCGCGAAGGGAAAGACCAGATCCAATACGACCACCTCGTTCGACCAGCGTATGGGGACGGGCGCTCATGGACCAGTAGATAGTCCCGAGGATTGATGCCCGTGTTTTCTTATGTCGGCTGGGCGGGCCGGCACGCCGGAGGGCAGGACGTCTTCCGCTGCGCGGCTATCGGGTGGTGCTCGACAAACGGCGCCACGAGTGACGGCGGTCGAGCCGCCTGGCCACGGCGCGTGCGGCGCGCGTCACGGCACGCGAGAGCGCCATGAGCGGGTCAGCGTCCGAGTCCTCGACGAGGATGTCCTCGCCCCGCCGTACCATGTGGACGGCGACCGAGCAGCGCTGGTCGACGCCTCCCCGACGCCCGTTCGTGTCGGCCATCCGCACAGTCACGGTCCGGATGTGACGGCTGAACCGCGTGAAAGCGAAGGCTGCGTGCGTATGCGCGGCGTCGCCGAGGTTGGCAGGCACGCGGCCGGCCGGTCCGACAGTGATCAGCATGGGCACCTCGTTTCCCTGAAGAGAGTGTCCGACCGTGGTGGGGGACGTCGCGGCGTACACTAGGTCGATGAGGTCGCTCGCCTGCCCCGTACGCGACGGAGACCTGTCATGGAGTGGCTGAACTACCACCATCTGCAGTACTTCTGGATGACCGCCCGCGAGGGCGGGGTGTCGAGGGCCAGCGAGAAACTGCATCTGTCGCAGCCGACCATCTCGGCGCAGATCAAGCAGCTCGAAGCGGTGCTGGGTGTCCGGCTGTTCCAGCGTCACGGCCGCAGCCTCGTCCTCACCGAAACCGGCCGGATGGTCTACCAATACGCCGAAGAGATCTTCGGCGTCGGCCGTGAGCTGCTCGACGCCGTCAAGTCTGGTCAACCGGGGCGCGCCCTGCCCCTCACGGTGGGCGTCTCGAATGCGGTGCCGAAGCTGGTGGCGTGCCGCCTGCTCCGGCCGCTGATGCACGCACCCTCGCCCGTGCGCCTGGTGTGCCGCGAAGAAAACACCGAGCAGCTGCTCACGCACCTCGCCACGCACGCACTGGACGTGGTCCTGGCCGACACCCCGGCGCCCCCGCACATCCGCGTCAAGGCGTTCAACCACGTGCTTGGCGAATCAGACACCGGCGTTCTTTGCGACAGTCTCGCTGGCGGCACGCCTCAAGCGCCGGTTCCCTCAGTCGTTGCACGAGGCGCCGATGGTGGTCTCGACCGTCAACACTGCCCTTCGGCGTGACCTCGACGAGTGGTTCGACGCGATTGGCGTGCGCCCGGCCATCATCGGGGAGTTCGAGGACCCGGCGCTGATGAAGGTGTTCGGCGCCGAGTCGGGCGCCGTGTTCCCCGCACCCTTCGCCATCGCGAAGGACGTGTGCCGCGTCTACCGCGTCAGGCTGGTCGGCCGCACCGACGCGGTCAGAGAGCGCTACTACGCCATCTCGGCCGAGCGCCGGCTGACCCATCCCGGCGTGCTGGCAATCACCAGTGCCGCCAGAGACGGGCTGTTCAGGTAGCGGTCAGGCGCTGACGCTCGTGAGCGCGGCTTCGGAGTCGGCGTTGCGTCTCGTTGAACCGCTGCTCGAAGAACGTGACCTCGCCCGACTCGACCGAGTAGACGCCCCCGGCCAGGCCGATCCTGCCCTCCTGAAAGAGGTGCTGCAAGGATCGAGCTGCGATCGAGAATCGCCCGCAGCTGGTGGCGGGTGTTCTCGACCGCCACGTGTTCGACGAAGGTGTCTGGCGCCAGCTCTCTCCCGTTCGCTGCTTCGACGGTCGTGGATGGCGGGCGCGATCTTGCCGAGCAGTCCCGTCAGAT
Source organism: uncultured Acidobacteriota bacterium (assembly GCA_963779175.1). Taxonomy (GTDB): domain Bacteria; phylum Acidobacteriota; class Vicinamibacteria; order Vicinamibacterales; family UBA2999; genus CADEFD01. The sequence goes on along the minus strand of CAVZXA010000006.1, from coordinate 95,752 downwards.
GCCCCAGCTCGACGTGGCTGCAGGCGCCCTTCACCGCGCCGCACTTGGTGTGCCCGAGCACCACGATCAGCTTGGACCCGGCCACGTGGCAGGCGAACTCCATGCTGCCCAGGATGTCTTCGTTCAGCACGTTGCCGGCAATCCGCACGCTGAAGATGTCGCCGAGGCCCTGGTCGAAGACGAGTTCGGCCGAGGTCCGCGAGTCGATGCAGCTGAGCACGATGGCGAAGGGGTACTGGCCCTCCGACGTCTCGTTCACCTGCTGCAGCAGGTTGCGGTTCGACGCGCAGGTTGTTGACGAAGCGACGATTGCCTTCGCGCCAGGATGTCGAAGGCCTGCTGCGGCGTCAGCGTCGTCTGGATGTCTTTGGTCTGTGTCCGCATGGATCTCCGTCAGCTCGTGATCTCGTGAGTGCGTGAAGCGTTCGGCGTCGGGTTCAGGCCACGACCGGCGCCTGCATCGCCGGCCAGCACCGTCCTCGACGCGGTGCATCGCATCGTTGCTGCGCCGCAGCGTCGACAGGCCGGTGATGGTGAGGTCGATGCCGGTGGCGGCGGCCCGCTGCTCGAAGTCCTTGAGGATCTCGTAGACGTCGTGGTCGATGTTCATCGAGCGCGTCGCGTCGATGACCACCGTGGCGCCCGGCGGAATCGCCGGCCAGCGCGCGCATGACGGCGGCGCGGTTCAGGAACGACACGTCTTCGGACAGAGTGATACGGACGGCGGCGCTCGGATCCCGATCGAGGAAGAACGGGTTGTAGTAGTTGGTCAGCAGGATGCTGAAGATGGCCACGGCCATGCCGAGGCCGATGCCGACCAGCAGGTCGGTGGCGAGAATGCCGACCACCGTCACCATGAACGGCACGAACTGGTAGGGACCCTGCCGGTACATCGCCGCGAACAGGGCCGGCTTCGCCAGCTTGTAGCCCACGCGTGAGCAGGATGGCCGCCAGCACCGCCAGCGGAATCCGGTTCAGCAGCGCCGGCACGGTCACGACCGCCGCCAGCAGGAGCAGCCCGTGCAGGATCGCCGAGGCCTTGGAGCGGGCCCCCGACTGGATGTTGGCCGAGCTGCGCACGATCACCTGCGTGATCGGCAGACCGCCGATGAGACCCGAGATCACATTGCCCAGGCCCTGCGCCTTCAGCTCCCGATCGGTCGGCGTGACCCGCTTCAGGGGGTCGAGCTTGTCGGTCGCTTCGACGCACAGCAGCGTCTCGAGGCTGGCCACGACCGCCAGCGTGATCGCCGTCGTGTAGATGGCCATGTTCCCGAGCTGGCTGAAGTCGGGCCGGGTGAACAACGACAGGAACCCGGTGAGGCCATCGGCCACCGGAATCTGCACCAGATGCGACGGGGCGATGGCGAGCGCGGGCGCCGCCGCCGCGAAGACCTCGTTCAGGACGATGCCCAGCGCCACCGCCACGAGCGGCCCCTGAATCCAGAGGCTGGCCTTGAGACGCTTCACGACCGGCTGTTCCCAGAACACGAGCACCGCCAGCGACAGCAGCGCGACCACGAGGGCCCCGGGCTGGATCGACGAGAACATCTGGCCGAGGGCCGAGGCGGTGTTCTCGCCGCCGGCGCCCGCAAAGGCCAGGCTGCCCTCGGGATCGGCGTCGTAGCCGACCGCGTGGGGCAGCTGCTTGAGGATGATGGTCAGGCCGATGCCGGTGAGCATCCCCTTGATGACCGACGACGGGAAGTAGTAGCCGATGACGCCCGCCCGCGCGAAGCCCAGAGCGATCTGGATCACGCCGGCCAGCACCACCGCGAGCAGGAACGCTTCGAACGATCCCGAGCGACGTGATGGCGGTGAGGACGATCACGGCCAGCCCCGCGGCCGGACCGCTGACGCCCAGCGCCGACCCGGAGGCCGCGCCCACGACGATGCCGCCGACGATGCCGGCGATGATGCCCGAGAAGAGCGGCGCGCCCGATGCCAGCGCGATGCCGAGACAGAGCGGCGTGGCCACCAGGAACACCACGACGCTGGCGGGCAGGTCGGCCTTCAGACTGTCGAACAGCGACGATGTCGTCTTCATGCGTGACTCCTGACGTTCGGTGATGCACATGGGGCACCCGACGACGATACGGAGATCACGCACAGAGAAGAAATGACGTAAGTTCAATGAGATCGTTAGAGAAAACCTATGACTGGCTCAGGCCACGCAGCATGAAGAGTAGATGGCCACGCCGGTCACCGACACGTAGAGCCAGATCGGCAGGAACACGCGGTTGAAGCGGCGATGCCGCTCGAACTGCTTCGTGAGCGCGAAGTAGAACGCGGTGAGGGCGCCGGGCACGACCGTGATCGAGAGGATCACGTGCGTGGCCAGCACCGTGAGGTAGATGATGCGGCCGGCGCCGCCGCCCGGGTACTTCGTGTCGCCGTGCACGTAGTGGTAGGCGAGGTAGCCCACCAGGAAGATCCCCGACATGGCCAGCGCCGTGATCATGCACAGGCGGTGGAACTGCACCGCCCGGCGGCGGATGGCGACCCAGCCGGTGATGAGGCACAGCGAGGCCAGCGCGTTGCAGGTGGCATTCAGCGCCGGCACGAACGAGAGATCGAGCGCGCCGTCAGGCGCGGGATCGCGACCGAGGATGTAGCCGATGATGGCCACCGCCACCGTCGAGACGGCGGCATTCCACAGGAAGAAAGTGCGGTCGGCGCGCTCCATCGGTCTATTCTGACCCAGCCGGAGCGGTGTGCGCGTCCGGGGAGGCCCGCGCCCATGACCGACGACGACTTCCGCGATCTCGCGCTCGAACTGGGCGGCACCGTCGAAGGCGCCCACATGGGCCATCCGGACTTCCGCGCCAACAACCGCATCTTCGCGAGCCTGCGCGGAGACGGGGCGATCGGCATGATCAAGCTGGCGCCGGAGCAGCAGCAGGTCTTCCTCGACGATCACGCGGCGATGTTCACGCCGTCGCCGGGGGCGTGGGGCCGCGGCGGCTGTACCGATGTGGTGCTCGCGAAGGCGCGGGTTCCAGCCGTGCGTGCGGCGCTGCTTCTGGCATGGGAACGGGTGATGGCGCAGCCCCGGCCGCGGGCGCTGGCGCGCTCGAAGCCGGGGTCGCCTGGAGCCGCCGCGGCTCGCCGGCCGCGACCCTCGAAGCGACGCTAAGCTGTAAGGGCCAACGGCGGTCAGGGGTTCCGAGACCCTGATAGAGTTTCGTGGCCCTGTCGCCACCATGAGTACGACGACGCTCGCCAGCCTGGTCACGCGCGCCGATGCCGGTGATGCCCCGGCGCGCGATGCGTTGTTTGCGGCGTTGTACGCCGAGTTGCACCGCCTGGCCGAGTCGCATCTGAGACGCAGTGGCAGCGACGTGACACTCGGTGCTACCACCCTCCTGCACGAGGCCTACGTCGACATCGCAGACCGGGAGGCCCTGGCGTTCCCGGATCGCAATCGCTTCCTCGGTTATGCCTCCCGCGCAATGCGCAGCATCGTCATCGACTATGTGCGGCAGCGACGGGCGCAGAAGCGCGGTGGCGAGCTGACGTTCACGACCCTGAACGAGGAACGCGACGGCGCCCCCGCGGAGGTCGGCAATCTCGAAGTGGTGGGGACGGCGCTTGACCAGCTGGCCGACGTCGAGCCGGCACTGGCGCAACTGGTGGACCTCAAGTTCTTCTGCGGTTTCACGTTCGCGGAGATCGCCGGGATGCGTGGCGTCACCGAGCGCACCGTGCAACGCGACTGGGCGAAGGCGCGCGTGCTGCTGCACAACCTCCTCGACGAGCCCGGCGCTGGATAAGGCCCGGCGGTCGTTCGCTCGCGTGTCGGGTAGCCAGGGGCAGCAGCACGACGGCCACCGGACCCAACTCCCTCGCTGGTGGCTTCGGGTCCGTGGCGGGAGGAACAAACGCCCTGGCGTTTGGCAACGGCGCGCGTGTGAATGGCTCCAGCGGCGTGGCGCTCGGCACCAACACCGTGGCCTCCGGGAACGGGTCGTTCGCGTTCGCCGACAGCTCGGCCCAAACATCGATTGTCGCGGGCGCGAACGAGTTCATCGTGCGCGCCGCCGGCGGCGTCGATTTCTACAGCAACGCCGCCGCCATCCTCGGCGTGAGGCTGGCCCCTGGCGGCGCCCAGTTTGCCCCGCTCTCGGACGTCCGCAGCAAGCACCGTTTCCGGGATCTCGACGGCGACGAGGTCCTGGCCAAGATCGCCCAGATGCCAGTGACGGAATGGAGCTATAAGGCGCAGGACGCCGCCATCCGCCACATCGGCCCCACCGCCCAGGGACTTCCACGCCGCCTTCGGCCTGGGCCAAGACCCGCTCCGCATCGGCACCCTCGATGCCGACGGCGTTGCCTTGGCCGGTGTCAAGGCGCTCGAGGCCCGCACGCGCCAGCATGCCGACGAGATGGCGACACTCAAGGGGGAGATCGCGCGCCTTCGCGAGCTTGTGGCGGCCCTGACGGGAACGCCTCACTGACGCTGCCCGGATCGATGTCGGGTTTCTCGGCGGAGTTTCGCTCTCTGGAGTAGGCCCTGTTCATTTCCTCCGGCGGTCTCACCGGCGGCCGGCAGGCGTCTATGGAGACCAGCATGCAGCGCATACTTCGTTGGTTCATCGTGGTCGTACTCACCTTCGTCGTCGGGGAGACATCGAAGGCCTTGGCCCAGGTGGTTGGCGTCTTCCGCTGGCAGTTCGCGCCGTTTTGCAACGTCGTGACGCTGACCGTCGAACAGAAGGGGGCGCAGTATGCGCTGACGGGATTCGACGACATGTGTGGCGGTGCTCGTCGTGGTGCGGCGACCGGCCTCGCCCACCCCAACCCCGACGGCACCATCGGTCTGGGTATCACGGTAGTCAGGCCCGACGGTCTGGCCGTGCAGCACTCGGCAGCCATCACTTTGACCACGCTGTCTGGCACCTGGTCCGACGAGCACGGAAACAGCGGCACGTTCGTGTTCAACCCGCCCACTCCCCCGGCGGGCCAGTTACGACCGCTCACCATTAGGGGTGTCTATGGCGCGTATGGCACGCCGGTTTCGGCGACGGCCTCGTCGACACTTGCGTATGACTCGATCTCATTCGGGCGGTCACTGCCGTTCACTCCACAAGCGCGGGTCGTGCCATCTGGCGCGGCGGTGACCGGATGTCCAGGGACTGCACTGTCGCCCGCCGCCGCCCCTGGGTTCCTGTGCGTGTACGAGCGAAGCTTCTCGAATCGCGTCAACCCCATCCAAGTCCTCAATTCGAATGGAAGCCCCAACGTCGCAGACCCTTTCGGCGCGGTCGTGCAGATCGTCAACTCCAGTGCAGCAAACTTTGGATCGTTTGGAACGTGGGCCGTCACGGTCCCCTGATGTTGAAACCGGCATCATGCGGCATCCGGCTCCCGCTGATCGACGAGGCCGGCGGCTATCGTTGTCGTGTTTCGCGCGGGCGTTTCGCTCTTCAGTGTAGGGCCTGCGCCTTGCGCCGCGGCGACTCGACGGCGACACACGCAGGCGTGTGGAGGTTTCGAAAATGATCGGCGATCTCAGGGCTCTGGCCGGCGCGTTGCTGGCGTGTACCGCCTTCGCTCCCGGAGTTGCCGCGCAACCCTTGGGGACGTTCCGCTGGCAATTGCAGCCGTTCTGCAATGTCGTGACGGTGGCCGTCACCCAGAACGGGGCCGTGTTCCGCCTGGAAGGCACCGACGACCAGTGCGGCAACGGCGCGGATGCCGCGTCGGTCACCGGCACGGCGTTCCCGAATGCCGACGGCACCATCGGCTTCGGCCTGAACATCGTCACCACGCCCGGTGGACGGCCGCTCCATGTGGACGCGGAGATCACGACGGGCACGTTCAGCGGCACCTGGCGCGACAGCGCCGGCGCCAACGGCACGTTCGCCTTGACGCCGGGCGCCGGCAGCGGCGGCAATCCGCGGCCGCTGCCCTCTGCGGTGCCATCGACGATTGTCATGCGTCCCGACGGAGGGTTCACGGCCGGAGGTGAGGCCGGCGTCGGCGCCATACCGGCCAGCGGCCCTGGCACCCGCATGATGTGGTACCCAGGGAAAGCGGCGTTCCGGGCCGGCCAGGTGGCGAACTCCTTCTGGGACGACGTCAATGTCGGCCTCGGGAGCGTCGCATTCGGCTCGTTCACGCGGGCCAACGGACCCAACGCCGTGGCCATGGGCAGTGCCACGACCGCCAGCGGCAGCAACAGCACGGCCATGGGCAGCGGCACCATCGCGACCGGTGAGGGCAGCACGGCCCTCGGCATCGACAGCCTGGCGAGCGGCATTGCCTCCCTGGCAGGGGGGGTCAAGACGGAGGCGACCGGCAACACGTCATTCGCGTTCGGTAACGGCGCGAAAGCCAACGGCATCAACAGCGTCGCGCTCGGCGCGAGAGCCTCGGCCTTCGGCAACGGGTCGTTCGTGTTCGCCGACAGCTCCAACCTCGTGACGGTTCCGGCGAGCGCGAACCAGTTCATCGTGCGCGCCACCGGCGCCGTGGCGTTCTACAGCAACGCCTCCTTGAGCTCTGGTGTCCTGCTCGGCCCGGGCACCAGCCAGTGGTCATCGGCCTCGGACGTGCGCACCAAGCACCGTTTCCGCGAACTCGACGGCGACGACGTCCTGGCCAAGATCGCCCAGATGCCCGTGACCGAGTGGAGCTACAAGGCGCAGGACGGCGCCATTCGCCATATCGGCCCCACCGCTCAGGACTTCCACGCCGCCTTTGGCCTGGGCGAGGACCCCCTCCGGATCGGCACCCTCGATGCCGACGGCGTCGCGCTGGCTGGCGTCAGGGCCCTCGAGGCTCGATCGCGCCAGCATGCCGACGAGATTGCGGCACTCAAGGCCGAGATCGCACGCCTTCGCGAGCTTGTGGCGGCGCTGACCGCTACTCCACGCTGAACACGCACGCCTGACCATGTCGGGATTGGCGGCGGAGTTTCGCTCTCCAGGGTAGCCCTGCTCATCACGTCCGGCTGTCTCACCGCTGGACTGGCAGGCATCTGGAGGGTTCGAAGATGATCCGTGGCCGCAGACTTCTGGTGAGCGTGTTTCTGGCGGGCGCTCCATTTGTGACCACCGCCACCGCGCAACCGCTCGGCACGTTCCGCTGGCAGGTGCAGCCGTTCTGCAACGTCGTGACGGTGGCCATCACGCAGAACGGAGCGGTCTACCGCCTGGAAGGCACCGACGATCAGTGCGGCAATGGCGCGGATGCCGCGTCGGTCACCGGCACGGCGTTCCCGAATGCCGACGGCACGATCGGCTTCGGCCTGAACATCGTGACCTCGCCTGGGGGCCGGCCACTCCACGTCGACGCGGAGATCACGACCGGCACGTTCAGCGGCACCTGGCGCGACAGCGCTGGCGCGACCGGTTCGTTCGCCTTCACGCCGGGTGCGGGTAGTGGCGGCAGTCCACGACCACTGCCCTCATCGCCGGTGCCGTCGACGATCCTCCTGAATCCGGACGGAGCGTTCGTGGCGGGTGGCGTACAGGGCGTCGGTTCCATTCCGGCCTCTGGCCCGGGCACCCGCATGATGTGGTACCCGGGAAGGCGGCGTTCCGGGCCGGACGGGTGGGCACCAGATGGGACGACGCCAATGTCGGGGTCGGAAGCGTCGCCTTCGGCGCCGACACGATGGCGAGCGGACTCACCAGCACGGCCATGGGCGCTGGAACGAGGGCCACCGGAAACGACAGCACGGCCATGGGGTTCGTGACGACGGCCAGTGGAATCCAGAGCACCGCCATGGGAAGGGTGACGCTGGCCAGCGGCAATCACAGCACGGCCATGGGCGCCAGTACGACGGCCAGTGGAGAGGGCAGCACGGCCATGGGACTCAACACGACGGCCAGCGGAGTCAGGAGCACGGCCATGGGCAACGGCAACACGGCCAGCGGCGAGAACGCCCTGGCCGGCGGCAACGCGTCGGTCGCGGCCGGTGCGTCGGCGCTCGCCTTCGGCGCCGCGGTGCGCGCCAACGGCAACGGCAGCGTCGCCCTCGGCACCAACGCCTTCGCGGCCCAGAACGGATCGTTCGTGTTCGCCGACCGGTCGGTCTTCACGGAGTTCGCCGCGTCGGGGCCCAACCAGTTCTTCGTGCGCGCCGCCGGCGGCGTGAAGTTCGCCAGCAATACCGCCGCCACCCTGGGCGTCGAGCTCGCCCCCAATGGCTCCCAGTTCACCTCGCTGTCGGACGTCCGCACCAAGCACCGCTTTCGCGAACTCGACAACGACGACGTCCTGGCCAGGATCGCCCGGATGCCCGTGACCGAGTGGAGCTACAAGGCGCAGGACGCCGTCATTCGCCACATCGGCCCCACCGCCCAGGACTTCCACGCCGCCTTCGGCCTCGGTGAAGACCCGACTCCGCATCGGCACCCTCGACGCTGACGGCGTCGCCCTGGCCGGCGTCAGGGCCCTCGAAACCCGCACGCGCAGCTTGCCCGAACGGGCCGCCACCCTCGAGACCGACAACGCGAACCTGCGAGCAGAAGTCGAGGGCTTGCGCAAACGCGTGGCTGCGCTGATGGACGACAACGCCGCGGTCCGCCTCCGGTTGGAGCGACTGGAGCGGCTGCTCACGAAAGACTGACGCTCGTCAACCCGCCGGCGGGTTTCACGCTGCAGGGCACCGATGACCAGTGCGGCGCCGTCAACAAGGCCGGCGCCTTCGGCATCGCGTCGTTCAACGCCTCCGGCAACGTCACCGCGAACTTCAGCATCGTGACGGCACCGGGCGGCAAGCCCGTGCACGTCTGCCGCTAGGGTGCGGTCAGCCTCTCGACGAGCTGGCGGTCCGGATGCTTGTCGTGCAGCATCGCCGCCAAATGCACGGAGGCGCGCTTCCCATCGGCGCGTGCGGTGACGAGGTCGCCGGAGTCGCGTCGGATGCGCGCCCGGAGCAGCAGCGCCTGCCCGGTGCGGAGCGAGTGGGGCCGGCGGCCCTGCAGCCGCTCGGCGACGGCCAGTGCCTCGTCGGCGTCGCGCACAGCGGCAGCGTAATCGCCATTCTGATTGAGCGCGTCGCCACGAAGGCGCAGCGCCGTCGCCAGGTTCTGATTGCTCACCTTGCCGTCGTGGAACGTTTGAATCAGGGGATTGAGCAGCGCCGCGGCCGCTGTGGGCTGTCCGCGCTGCACCGCAAGTTCTGCGCGTCGTAGTGTCAGACCCGGGGCGTCGTAGGTCCCCGGCTGGAGCTGTCCGGCCACGCGCTCGGCCTCGCCCACGATGTCCTCCGCTGCAGCGAAATCGTGCTGCTCGCTCAGTACGCCGGCCTTCACCGCCAGCGCGTGGAACCTGGCGACGTCGCTCTTGACCGTCGCGGCGATGGCCAGAGCGCGTTCGACGGCCACCAGCGCCTCATCGACGCGACCGAGCGACAGGAGTGCACTGGCGCGATTGACCGCCAGATACGGCGGGATGTCAGCATTGGCGTCGCCGCGCGAGGCAATGGCGATGGCCTCGTCGACGACCTCGAGTGCCCGCTTCACGTCGCCGACGTTCCGGCTGAGGAGCGCCCAGTTGTTGAGGATCGCGATCGTCCCAGGACTGCTGGCGCCGCCAACCTCGCGGTAGGCGGTCATTGCGGCGGCGTACTCGGTGTCGGCCTCGTCGAGCCGATTCGACAGCATCAGCGCGTAGGCGATGTCGCTTTTCAGCGACGCCGCCAGGATCGGCTGCGGTCGCTCGGCCTTGGTCAGGAACTCCTGCGCCGCCAGCGCATGCTGCAGGGCGGCGGGCGCGTCGCCGCGCGTGCGCGCCACATGCGAGCGGTACATCTCGCACTGCGTGGCTACGCCGGGCTCGAGGCTTCGATCTGACACCCAGCGGGCGAGCGCCTGCTCGGCCCCGGCGGCGTCCGAGGTCAACCCGCGGATGAGGGCCTGGTTGCATTCGATCAGGGCCCGTTGAGAGACATCGACGCCCAGCGGCAGCGCGGCCACAGCCTTGTCGATCAATGCCTCGGCGCGGGTGTAGTCGCCCAGCGACGAGTAGTAGGAGGCCAGCGAGTGCAGCACCACGGCCTGTTGTTCCGGCAGCTTCGCGTACGATCGCATCGCCAGCTGCTCGCTGCGCGACAGGAACTCGTCGAGCGAGATGCGCTCGTCGGCACCCCAGGTGTTGAAGAGCATGATGTCGACGAAGCCGAGCGACGCTTCGGCGCGCTGCAATTGCATCAGGGCACGGTCGCGCTGCCGCGCGGCCTCGCGCGCCTGCCAGGCCGTGGCCGCGATGCCGCCAACCAGCACCAGCGCCACCAGCGCGGCGGCGCCGACCATCGGGCGGTTGCGGCGCAGGAACTTGCGCGTGCGATAGCGCACGGTGTCGGCTCGGGCCCGGACCGGCTGGTCGGTGAGATGGCGGAGCAGGTCGTCGCCAAGGGCCGCCACCGTGGGGTAGCGCTCGGCAGGGGCCTTCTCGAGCGCTTTGGCCACGATGTTGTCGACGTCGCCGCGGAGCAGCCGCGCGAGCCGGGCCGGTGTGGTGTCGCGGCGCTCGGCAACCGCGGGCTCGGCTCTCGCCGCGGTATCGGACAGGCGCGCCGGATCGACGTCGAGGGCCGCCTGCTGCCGTTCGAAGGGCGTCTGCCCGGCCCGCGCATAGGGGTGGCGGCCCGACAACAGGACGTAGAGCAGGACCCCCAGGGCGTAGACGTCCGTGGCGGTGGTTACGTCCTCGGCGCGCACCTGTTCGGGCGCCGCGAAATCTGGCGTGAACAGCCGCCCGACTTGCGTCGCCGCCGGCCGCCGGTGCGGGGACTGCGAGTCGTTCTCGATCAGCTTCGCGATGCCGAAGTCGAGCAGCTTGACCTCACCGGCTCCGGTGACGAGGATGTTGGACGGCTTCAGATCGCGGTGCAGGATCAGGTTGGAGTGGGCGTAACCTACCGCGTTCAGCACGTCGAGAAAGAGGCGCAGCCGCGCCGCCACCGACAGGGATCGGGCGTCGCAGTAGATGTCGATGGCCTGGCCCTCGACGTACTCCATCGCCAGGTACGGCTGGCCCGAGGCGGTGACCCCGGCATCGATCAGCCGCACGATATGCGGATGCGTGAGCTTCGCAAGCAGGTTGCCCTCGCGTTCGAAACGCTCCAGCCCGCCGCGCGGCATGAGCGCCAGGTCCATGAACTTGACCGCCACCACCCCCTGGTAGCGGCCGTCGCTGCGCCGAGCCAGCCACACGCTGCCCATGCCGCCGTGGCCGATCGCGCGCTCGAGCGTGTAGTTGCCGATGACGTTACCGGCCAGCGTCGCCGCGCCGCCGCCGTCGAGGGCGGTGCTATCGAGGAACGAACCGTGCATCAGGGCTAGGTGGCGCGTGAGAAGCGCGGAGAGTGCGTCGGCGAGTTGCGCGTCGTCGCGCCTGACGTGCGCCAACAACTCGGCGCGGCCGGCCTCATCGGCGTCCAGCAGGGCGTCGAAGAGCGGACTGAGGCGACTCCACAACGCCTTGTCGATCTCGGCCATTGGTCCCCTTCGCCTGGATGGCGCCGCGCTGTCGGGGCCAAGGCCCCGTCTCTCAGGCCCTTCCGGCGAACTCGCGCGTCTCGGTGTGCACCTTCACGCGCTCGCCTTCCTTGATGAAGAGCGGCACTTGAATCTCGAGCCCGGTGTCGGTGGTGGCCGGCTTGGTCACGCTGCCGCTGGCGGTGTTGCCGCGGGCGCCCTCTTCGGTCTGCGCGATCGTCATCTCGACGATCGACGGGAACTCGAGCGCGATCGGGTTGCCGTTGAACTTCTGCACCTTCACGACCAGGTTGTCGGTCAGCAGGTCCTTGTCATCGCCGAGGGTGTCGGCGGTGAGCGACAGCGTTTCGAAGGTGGCGTCTTCCATGAAGTGGTAGGCGTCGCCGTCGGTGTACTGATACGTGGCCGGCACCTGCACCAGGTCGGGCTCGGCGAACTTCTCGGCCGCCTTGAAGGTCTTGTCGAAGACGGCGCGCGTGAGCAGGTTGCGCATCTTGAGGCGCACCAGCGTCTGGCCGCCGCGGGCCGTGGGCTTGCTGACTTCGACGTCGATGCAGTGGTACGGAGCGCCTTCGAACTCGAAGTACATCTTGCGCTTCACGTTGATCGCTTCAATCAGACTCGGCATGGGTCTCCGAATAGCGGCTCGCGGCTAGGGACTAGCGGCTAGAGGGGCTGGGCTCACGGCACCCGGCGACTCACGCCCGGAACACGAAACACGATACGCGCGCCGCGCAGACGGCGCGGAGCGCACCAGGACTCTTAAGGATCAGCGACCGGGGGGCGGTTGTGCAAGCGCGCGGGCCAGGGCTTCGGCGGCGGCCAGGTCGGCGGCGGCGGCCGGGGCCTTCCCGAACACCTCGACGATGGTGGCCGTGACCTTGCCGGTGTTGGTGAAGGTGTGCATCACGCCGCCCTTGAGGCTGAGCGCTTCGCCGGGGCCGACGTCCACCGGCGGTTGGCCTTCGACGGTGAGGCGGAGCTGGCCGGTGATGAGCACGAACACGTGATAGGTCGCATCCGCGTGGTTGTGGTTGCGGCGCGTGGCGCCGGGTTCCGCGTAGTCGCGCAGTACGCGGAAGGGACCCTCGTTCATCACGACCATCGACGAGATGCCGGGATCGCCCTGCACCGGCCGGGCCTTCTCGGGTCCTGCCACCGCCTGCGCGGCGACCGGCGTCGCCGACAACGCCACCAGCAACGCCGCCGCTCCCACTGCATGTCCACAGGTCATCGGGCTTCTCCTCCGCCGCCATCGGCAGCGGCCCATTCTATGATGACGCCGAGATGTCGACGCTTCCGTGGTACCGCCAGGTCTCCGCCGCGCAGTGGAAGGCCTTCCTCACGACCTTCTTCGCCTGGGTCCTCGACGCCTTCGATTTCACCATCCTGACCTTCGTCCTGGCCGACATTCAGCAGAGCTTTTCGGTCAACAAGGCGCTCGCCGGGCTGCTCGGCACCGTCACCCTGCTCTTCCGCGTCGTCGGCGGCATCGGCGCCGGCACGCTCGCCGACCGCTACGGCCGCAAGGGGCCGATCCTCTTCTCGATCGCCTGGTACACGGCGTTTGCGATGCTGAGCGGCGCCTCCACGTCGTATGTGATGCTGTTTGCGTTCCGCGGTCTGTTCGGCATCGGCATGGGCGGGATGTGGGCGGCCGGCATGCCGCTGGCGCTCGAGCACTGGCCGCAGCACCTGCGTGGCATCGCCTCGGGCATCCTCCAGGGCGGCTACTCCGCCGGGTTCCTGCTCTCGTCGCTGGTCTTCCAGCTCGGCTACCCGCTCATCAGCGACCGGCCCGAATGGGCGTGGCGGGTGATGTTGTGGTCGGGGGCGATTCCCGCGCTGCTGGTGTTCGCCGTGATGTGGACGGTGCCCGAGAGCCCGATCTGGCTCGAACAGCAACGCAAGCTGGCGGCCGAGGGGGGACGCCGTCGGCTGTCGCTCGGGCGCCTCTTCGACCGCGATCTCATCTGGGTCACGCTGCACACGTCGCTGCTCATGGGCGCGTTCGTCTCGGTTTATCAGTCCACGACGTTCTGGTACCCGACGCTGCTCTCGACGATGAAGCTGCAGCCGCTCTCGTTCCTGCTCCTGCTGAACGCCGGCGGCCTGCTGGGGTCGGTGGCGCTCGGAGCGATGTCGGAGAAATGGGGCGGGCGTCGCGGCTCGGCCACGCTCGGCATGGTCATCGGCGTCGGCGCGGTGCCGCTGTATCTGTTCGCGGAGAGCTCGGCGATGCTGCTGCTGGGCGCCTGGCTCATCGGCTTCTTCGCGGCCGGCGCCTGGGGCATGGTGCCGGGGTATCTGTCCGAGCGCTTCCCCACCGAGGCCCGCGGCGTCGGCACCGGCTTCGCGTATCACGCGGGGGTGGGCATCGGCTCCTACGCGCCGTACCTGATCGGCCGGCTGCAGGACGGCGGCACCGACCTTCGCGTCGCGATGGCCTACTGCATCGTCACCGCCGGGGTGGTCTGTGTGGCGCTGCTGTGGCTGGGCCCCGAAACGCGCGGCCGCACGCTCGACTAGTTGGTCGTATGATGCGCGCATGCGCATCGCCCTTGCTGCCGCGTTCGCCCTGTCGCTGACCTCGGACGCCTACGCACAGAACCCGGCGCCGCCGCCGGTTGCCGGGCCGCGCCCGGTCCCGACATCGGTGTGGGCGTCGAAACCGACGGTCACGCCCGGCTACCGCGCCGGCCTGGTGCCGTGGATCAAGGTGGCCGACGTGAAAGCGAAACACGCCGGCCAGGCGTCGTGGACCGAGGCCCTGTTCGACGACGGCCGGCTGATGGCGCACTACATCGCCGCCGCCCCCGGCACCGTGCAGAGCGCGCGCTTCCATCCCGATACCCGCGAGTGGTTCGCCGTGCTCGAAGGCGAGGTGCGGGTCGAGATCGAAGGGCAGGCGCCGCTGGTCGCCACCCGCGGATCGCTCGTAAATATCCCGCGGCAGACCGTCTACACGGTGGCCACGACAAGCACGACGCCCAGCCTGCGCTTCGTGCTGAACGTGGCCAGTGCCAAGACCTACTTCGTGGCCGACAGCACCGCGCCGCCCGCGACAGCGCCGCCGGCGGGCGCCGGCTGGATGCAGACCACCATCAACCGCAATCCGGGCCGCTACGACGAGTTCAACAGCCCGCACGTGAACATCCACGACGAAGGCGCGAAGAACCCGAAATATACGGGCGGGCGTTTCGTGCGCGACGACAAGAGCGAGATGCTCGTCATCTACGGCTACGAGAAGAACATGCCGCCGCTCGACACGACCGACAAGGGCCACTTCCACCCCGAGAGCGCCGAGGCGTGGCTGGTCTTCACCGGAAAGATCCGCTACGCGTTCGAGGGCCAGCAGCCGTTCATCGCCAGCGAAGGGGACGTCGTCTACGTGCCGTCGAACACCTGGCACGCGACGCGTTTCATCGGCGACGCGGCCTCGTGCCGGCTGTCGATCACGGAGTACGTCGGCAACACGCTGGTGCTCGAACCGCGTCCGGCGCGGGCGCCGGGCCAGTGAACGCGGGCGGTGCTAACGCTGCCCGCCGCCCTTCCAGCTCTCGCGCACGATCTTCCAGGCGCCGTCTTCCTTGAGCAGGGTGATGACGCCGGTGGCCTTGGCCTGACTCTCGGCGCTGACGCCTTCCACCTGGAGTTCGGCGCCGGTGGCCGACGGCGTCTCCTTGACCACCTTCACGCTGCGCCGATCGTCGAACATCTTCATCATCTCGAAGCCTTCCTTCCGCTCGGCGGCCGGCGCTTTGGAAATGACTTCGCGTCGTTCTTTGGCCACCCACGGCAGCAGCTCGTCGATCGAGGTCGCCTTGTCGAACGCCACGCGGTAGGCGAGATAGAACTCACTGGCGTTCTTGTAGGTGGCGGCGGGCTGCGCCAGGGCGGGCGTGGCGAGGGCCCACACGAGCGCGAGCAGGACGCCGGCGCGGGCGGCCTTCAGAGGGCGAATCATCAGGGCTCCTTGGGATGAACGGCGGGCGACGGGCGTTTACGGCTTGCTGGCCACCTGCATGGTGGAGACGAAGCCGTTGGTGCCGGAGTGTTTCCAGGTGTGGCTGGCGCTCGTGTGTTGATGCAGCACGCTCTTGAACTGGGTGTAGTTCTGCAGCGCCACGCCCGGCAGGTTCATGACCTTGATCGCCTGGCCGTTGTAGCCGCGCACCACTTCCATATCCACCGACGACTCGGGCGTCGAGAAGCGCACGCGCGCGTCGGTCACCTCCATCGTGATGGGCACCTTGCTGAACGAGAGCATGCCCTTGTGGAAGCCGGCAAACGCCAGCGGCAGCAGCGCCTCGACGGCCTTCTCCTGCTGCGGGGTCACCTTGTCGGTCACGTAGATCTTCGACCAGGTGCCCATCTGGAACGTGACCAGGAACTGCACGCCGGCCAGATCGGTGTCGCCGTAGCGGCCCGAGTCGATCGCGATCATGCGGTTGCCTTCGCAGGGCATGCGGTTGGGCGACCCGCCGAAGTTGCACGGGCACGAGATCGTGCAGCTGCAGCTTTCAGCGACGGTGGCGGAGAGATGCCAGGAGGGAACCTGCGCCCGCATGGGCACGGTCAGGACGAGCAGAACGATGGTGAGCGAGATGCCGAGAACGCGCATGCCTGGTTCCTCCCGAGGAAGGGTGCGGCCAGAGCGTGCGCGATCACGGGCGACGTGTCAACGGCGCCGCTATACGCGGGCCCGTCGGCACGCCTCCCGGCGAATGGGCGTCAGTAGTCGGCGGCCTTCACCTGGATGCCTTCGAGGTAGGCGACCAGCGCCTTGATGCGCGCCTGCACGATCGCCGGGTCACCGCCATCGACCGAGCGGGCGAACACGTCGCCCCACACCGGCATGTCGGGTCCGCCGTGTCCCTTCACGGGCTGGCGGCCATCGACCATCTTCAACACCTCCTCGGTCGGGAACACCCCTTTGTTGCGCTTGGCGATCTCCGTGAGGTTGGCCGGACGCTTGCGCATCGAGTCGGCCAGCGGCCCATCGCCGCGCGCGCTCGTGCCGTGGCAGGCGGCGCAGTAGGTGCGAAACAGGTAGTCGCCGGTCTGCGCCGAGGTGGACTGCGCGTCGGCACGTCCGGCCAGCAGCATCCCGGCAAGAGTGAAACCGGCCACCGTCGCCGCGCGATAGCCCCGGAACGTCCACGTGCTGGTCATAACGCCTCCTCGGCCGGCTGGACGCGCGGTGCGCCTCATGTGATCTCGGCCCTGACGGCAGTCCTCATCGCACGTCCCATGCCAATCGACGGAGGCCGGGAATCGGCGTCGGGACGGGCGGAACGGGTCCGGATGGACCGCCGGCCCGGGATTTGGCCCGGCCGACGCGTGGATTTTCGGCCCGGTCGAGATATCGTGAGCCGCACCATGCCGCGCCGATTGAACCGCCGCGCCTTCCTGGCCACGGCGAGCGCCCTTCCCTTGTCACACCTCGCGAGATCGCGGGCGGCGGCGCAAACTTCGACCGCCGACGTCGTGGTCATCGGCGGGGACGCCGCGGCCTACGCCGCCGTCTACCGGCTGACGCGTGCGCCCGGCCTGCGCGTGGTGCTCGTGGACGACACCCCGGCGTGGCGGCCGGTGCCGCCCCCCGCGCCGACCTCCGTGGCCGCACTGCCGCCCTTCGCCCGCGGCCATCAGGTGTGCTTCGACAGCTGGCGCGACCTCGGCAACGCTGGCTGGGGCTATGCGGACGTGCTGCCGTCGTTCAAGCGGCTCGAGAAATACGAGGCCGGCGAGAGCGAATACCGGGGCGGAAGCGGGCCCCTGTCGGTCACCCACTGCTGGGATCCACATGTGCTGCATCGTGCCTTCCTGCAGGCCTCGGTCTCGGGCGGCTTCCAGCAGGACTCGCGCCACGACTTCAACGGCCCGCGCTCCCAGAGCTTCGCCGCCTACTACCAGAAGACCATCCTCGACGACGTGCCGCACACCTTCGAGGCGGCGTTCCTGGCGCCGGCGCGTGCATCGGGCCTCACGGTGGTGAGCGGCGCCGTCACGCGGGTGGTGGTCGAGAAGGGCCGCGCCGTGGGGGTGGAACTGCTGCGAGGCACCACCCGCGAGGTGATACGCGCCGACCGCGGCGTGCTCGTCTGCGCCGGGGCCGCGCGCGCCGCGCAGATCCTGCTGCTCTCGGGCATCGGTCCGGCGGATCACCTGAAGGCGATGGGCGTGCCGGTGGTCGCCGACCGGGGCGGCGTGGGTCGTAACCTCCACGATCACCAGAGCGTGTCGCTGCGCTGGCTGGCCAAGGGCGCGGCGCTCGATCTCCCGGAGTCGACCGTCACGGCAGGCATGTTCACCGTCTCACTCAACGCCTCGCCGCCGGACCTGCAGATGGACTACGTCGATCCGCGGGCCGCCGGCGGACCGCTGCTCGGCATCGACGTCATTCTCGTGCAGCCGTCATCGCGGGGCACGGTGCGGCTGGCGTCCACCGATTCGCACGCCGCGCCGGCACTTGACGTGAACGCGCTGGCGACCGAAGCCGACCTCACGGCGCTCGTGCAGGGCATCCGTCTGGCACGCTTCATCGCTGGCAGCGCCCAGCTCGATCGCCTGCGCGGCGACGAAACGCCGGCCACCGCCGCCGCGGTGCCGCTGCCCGATCTGCAGGCCCTGGTGAAGAAGGCCGTGCAGCCGCGCGGGCACCACGCCGGCACCTGCGCGATGGGGCCTGCAGCCGACGCGGCGGCCGTCGTGGACGCGACGCTGGCCGTACACGGCGTGCCGGGCCTGCGCGTGGCCGGCGCGGCGGTGATGCCGATCGTCGTGAACGCGCCGCCTGCCGCGGCGTCGCTCATGATTGGCGACCGCGCCGCTGAGTTCCTGCTGGCGGCGACAGCCGCGCGCGCTTGACCCGCCGGGGGACCGGCGAGAGGATCACAGGGTGAGTATCGCCAGCTCGACGATGGCAGCGCCCGTAGCCGCCGCCGAACGCCGGACGTTTTCCCCAGGCCCGGCCGTGGTCGCGCTGGTCATCGCGTGGGCGGCGTGGACCCTCCAGGCGACGTTCGGCTGGCGTATCGGCGCGCTCTTCGTCGTCGGCACGGCGGCGGGCCTGGTGCTCTATCACGCCGCCTTCGGCTTCACCTCGGCGTGGCGCGTCTTCATCGCCGATGGCCGCGGCGAAGGCCTGCGCGCGCAAATGCTGCTGCTGGCGCTGACATGCGCGGTGTTTTTCCCGCTGCTCGCGCAAGGCGAGGCGTTCGGTCTGCGCCTGAACGGCCTCGTGCAGCCGCCGGGGGTGCCGGTGGTGGTCGGCGCTTTCATCTTCGGCCTCGGCATGCAGCTCGGCGGCGGCTGCGCCTCGGGCACGCTCTTCAGCGTGGGCGGCGGCAGCACGCGCATGGTGGTGACGCTGGCCGCCTTCATCGCCGGCTCGGTCATCGCCACCGCGCACAGCGCCTACTGGGCATCGCTGCCGGCCTTCCCCGCGACGTCACTGGTCACGCGCTACGGTCCGGTGGGCGCGCTGGCACTCAGCCTGGCCGTGTTCGGCGCCATCTTCGTGGCCACGGTCGTGGTCGAGCGGCGCCGCTTCGGCGCGCTGGTCGAATCGCCGCTGCCGCGGCGCGGCGCCCGCTGGCTGCGCGGCCCGTGGCCGCTGGTCGCCGGCGCCATCGGCCTGGCGCTCGTGAACCTCGCCACGCTGCTCATTGCCGGCCGGCCCTGGGGCGTGACGTCGGCCTTCGCGCTGTGGGGCGCCAAGACCTTGCGCGCGCTCGGGGTGCCGGTGGAGACCTGGCCCTACTGGTCGTCGCCGGGCCAGCTGGCCGCGCTCGACGGCAGCATCTTCGGCGACGTCACCTCGGTGATGGACGGCGGCATCGTGCTCGGCGCGCTGCTGGCGGCGCTGCTGGCCGGCCGCTTCAATCCGGTGTGGACGATTCCCGCGCGGTCGCTGGCGGCGGCCGTGCTCGGCGGCCTGATGCTCGGCTACGGCGCGCGCATCGCCTACGGCTGCAACATCGGCGCCTATTTCAGCGGCATTGCC
Organism: uncultured Acidobacteriota bacterium; assembly: GCA_963779175.1. Taxonomy (GTDB): domain Bacteria; phylum Acidobacteriota; class Vicinamibacteria; order Vicinamibacterales; family UBA2999; genus CADEFD01. The sequence continues at coordinate 76,288 of CAVZXA010000006.1, read as the reverse complement.
TCGGGCAGCCTGCACGGCTGGCTGTGGCTGCCGTGCGCGTTTGCCGGCAACATCATCGGCACGTATCTGCGGCCGACCTTCGGTCTGAGCGTCGAGCGCACGACCCTGCCACGCTGCTGAGGAGCGCGGCAGCCACCGCCCGGGCGTTACGTCGAATCGCGTAATCATTACGTATAATGCCGTAATGGCTGCCACCAGCAATCCGTTCGTCTACGGCGAGATCGTCACCTCCGAGGCGTTCGCCGATCGCGAGCACGAACGCGACCGCCTGCGGCGCGACCTGGCATCAGGCCAGAAGGTGTTCCTCATCTCGCCGCGCCGATACGGCAAGAGCTCGTTGGTGCGAGACGTGTTGCGCGGCCTGGCGCGCGAGAACGTCCTCACCGTGGAGGTCACGGTGGCGGCCTCGAGCTCGTACGTGGGCTTCCTCGAGTCGTACGCGCGGGCGCTGGTGGCCGCCGACACGCCGATGAGCCGGCTGCGCCGCTGGACCTCGGAGCTGCTGACCGGGGTGCGGCCCGAGGTGCGCTTCGACGCCGAGCACACCGGCGCGGCGGGGTTCAGCCTCGCCTTCCCTGCCGTGCGCACCGCCCGCGACACCGCGCGGCTGGCGGCCGAGGTGTTCGCGCTGCCGGCCCGCATCGCTGCCGAACGCAAGCAGAAGCTGGCGATCGCGCTCGATGAGTTCCAGGCACTCACCGCCTTCGACGGCGACACGGCCGAACAGGCGCTGCGCGCGGCGGTGCAGGACCAGCGCGCCGTCGGCTACGTGTTCGCCGGCTCCGAGCCGTCGCTGATGGAGCGGATGATCAGCCCGAAGCGTCCGTTCTACAAAGCGGGCCCGGTGGTGCGGCTGCAGAAGATCGATCCGGACGTCTTCGGCGACTGGCTGGAGGCGCGTTTCAAGGCCAGCGGCATCAGGGCGGAAGCGAGCCTCGGCGCGGCCATCGTCGAACTCGCCGGCAACGTGCCGTACGACGTGCAGCGCCTGGCGCACGAGGCCTGGGACGACCTGCACGAGGCCGGCCGCCGCACGGCGACGCTCGACGACCTGCACGTGACGCTCACGCGCCTGCTGGGCGAGCAGCACACGATGTTCGAGGAATCGTGGCAGCGTCTCACGCTGGCCCAGCGCGCGGCGCTGCGCGCGATCGTGCTCGAAGACGGCCGCGAGATGCTCTCGGCCGACGTCCGCACCCGGCATCGCCTGTCGGGGGCGTCGAGCGTGCAGGCGGCGCTCACCGCGCTCGTGAAGCAGGACGTGGTGATGAAAGACGGCGGCAGCTACGTGGTGACCGACTCGCTCTACCGCGAGTGGGTCGCGCGCAAGACCTTCTGAGGGGTCAGACCCCAAGGGAGTTACTTCAACTCGATCGCGATGACGCGCGGGGTGCCGCTGATGCCCTGCTCCGTCACGATGGTGCCGCGGTTGATGTAACGGGCCTGCTTCGGGGCCAGCGTGCGCGTCTCGGCCTTGCCGTCAGGGCCGGTGACCTTCACCGTGCCGCCGGTGACCACCACTTCGACGACGTCGCTGCGATAGACGCGCTTCACCGCCGGACCGCCCGCCGCATACGTGTAGTCCCACATGCGGATGCGCGGGTTCTCGAGCACGTTCTTCGCGCCCTCGCGCGGATAGGCCGACGGCTCGGGGTCGTCGATGTACATCATGTCGGTCGCCGATTCTTTCAGGTCGACCATGATGGCGAGCCGTTCCGGCGCTCCGGGGCTGACCGCCTCTTCGCGGTGCGTGATGCCCTTCACCTGGAAGTACGGCCGCGGCACCGGGAACTCGGCGCCCTTGTTCTCGGTGCCGTCGAGGGCGGTCACCGTGATCGGTCCGTAGCGCAGGTAGACGCCGGCCATGTCGTACTTGTGCCGGTGCACCGGCTGCTTGTCGCCGTGGCGCCAGTTCACTTCCCACACCGTGACGCGCACGTTGTCGAGGATCTGCGTCACGCCCGTGCGGGGAAAGGCGTGGGGATAGTCATCGGCCTGCGCCGACAGGCGCGGCGCCAGCGCGGCCAGACCGGCCACGGCGGCCACAGCGACGACGGTGCGGGCGAAGCGTGCCATCTCGAACCTCCGCGAGAGCCCTGCGGCACCCGGGGACAGGGTTACTTGCGGGTGGCCGTGAACGAGCCGCCGGTGCTGATGGCGCCCTTCATCGCGTTGCCGTCCACGCGTCCCGTGTAGCGCGCGCCGCCGCCCACGGTGAAGGCGATCTCGGCGCCGTTCATCTTCGCGTCGGTGATGGGCTTGCCGCCGAGCGTGCCGGTGAGGTTCTGGAAGGTCTGGGTGAGCACCAGCGGTTCGTTGCCCACCTGCCAGGTGCCGTCGACTTTCGCGGGCACGATCCACAGCAGGGCCGTGCACCAGCTCACGCAGTCGCCGGTGACCGTCTCGGTCTGGTCGGCCTGCCCAGTCTTCCATCGTGAAGGTGTTGGCGACGATGCGCGTGCCCGGCGCCATCGCCAGGATCTTGTCGCGCAGCTTCATGTTGATCGACGGCAGCAGGAACAGCGTCACCACGTTGGCCTTCGAGAAGTCGGTCTCGAAGAGGTCGGCCTGCACGAAGGTGGCGCGGTCGGGCGACACCTTGGCGGCGGCGGCGTTGCGCCGCGACAGCTCGACCATGTCGGGGTTGTATTCGATGCCGAAGGAGCGGGCGCCGCGCTTGGCGGCGGTGATCACGGTGCGGCCGTCGCCCGAACCGAGGTCGTAGTGCAGGTCCTGGGCGGTGATCTTCGCCAGGTCGAGCATCTTCTCGACCAACGGCTGAGGTGTGGGCACCCACACGACGTCCTTGCCCGCCTGGCCCACCGTCGGCTCGAAGGGCTTGGCCGGGGCCGCGGTCTGGGCAAAGGCGGGCGTGCCGGCGAGGGCCACGGCACACGCAAACAGGGCGGAGATTGAATAACGGGCGATGGCAAAGGTCATGACCCGGAATCATACGACGGGATCGACCGACCTTGGCGGGCCGAAGCGGCGGACAGGGCCCGGCCGCGAAGGCGGCTTGATTCCCCGGGCCATTCCCGACAGGATCGGCTGGTCTGGCGCCGCCCGCGAGTCGGGCGGCCGGGACGGAAAGCGAGCCGCATCATGGCTACTCACGCGAAACTCGGTCGCAACGACCTCTGCGCCTGCGGCAGCGGCAAGAAGTTCAAGAACTGCTGCGAAGGCAAGACCACCGCCGCCCGCACCAGCAAGGTGCTGATGGCGGTGGTCGCGTTCGCCATCCTGGGCGGCATCGCAGCCGGGGTGCTCTCGTTCCGCGAGTCGTCCTCGGCCGGGCCGGCGCCGGGCAAGGTGTGGTCGCAGGAACACGGGCACTACCACTGACAGTTGAATAGCGGCTAGCGGCTAGCGGCTAGGGGCTGGCGGCTAAGGGAAGGGCTAGCGGCTTAGCGACATGGACCGGTGCCGCGGCTGGCGGCTACGGGAACTCGGGACCAGGAAGACAGGACCACGCATGACCATTCGGCTCGCACTGACTTTTGCGCTCGCGCTGGTGTGCGCTTCGGCCGTTGCCGAGGCCCAGATGGTGGATCTCGACACCGCCACCATCCAGCAGCTCGCCGCCGCGATGGACGCCGGCACACTGACGAGCGAGAAGCTGGTGCAGTTGAGCCAGGCCCGCATGGACGCCTTCGACGACCAGGGGCCGCGGTTGAATGCGGTGCTGACGCGCAATCCGAAGGCGCTGGAACAGGCGCGGGCCCTCGACGCCGAGCGCAAGGCCAAGGGAAAGCGCTCGCTCCTGCACGGGATTCCAGTGGTGCTGAAGGACAACTTCGACACCTTCGATCTGCCGACCACCGGCGGCTCCATCCTGCTCGAGGGCTCGGTGCCGCCCGATGACGCCTTCGTCGTGAAGAAGCTGCGTGACGCCGGCGCCATCATCCTCGCCAAGGTCAACCTGTCGGAGTTCGCCTCGGGTGGCGCCTTCAGCTCGCTGGGCGGGCAGACGCGCAATCCGCACGATCCGCTGCGCACACCGTCGGGCTCGTCGGGCGGCACCGGCTCGGCGATTGCCGCCGGCTACGCCACGCTCGGCCTGGGCACCGACACCGGCGGCTCGGTGCGCGGGCCCTCCACGTCGAACGGCATCGTCGGCCTCAAGCCCACGCTCGGCCTGCTCAGCCGCGACGGCATCATCCCGCTCGCCTTGAGCTTCGACACCGGCGGCCCGATGGCGCGCAGCGTGAGCGACATCGCCGTGGCCCTCGGCGTGATGACCGGCGTGGACGCCGCCGACGCCGCGACGTCGAAGAGCGAGGGGAAGTTCGCCACCGACTACACACCGTTCCTCAAGGCGGACGCGCTGAAGGGCGCGCGGATCGGCATCGCCCGCGACTTCCTCGGCCAGGACCAGGAAGTGGATTGGGTGGTCGAAGCGTCGCTGGCCGCGATGCGCGCCGCCGGCGCCACCATCGTCGACGTCCGCTTCCCGAAGTGGTTGCTCGACGCCAAGGGCGAGTTCTACACCGCCGTGCGCTATCCCGAGTTCCCGGTGCAGATTCAGCAGTACCTCGCGACGCTCAAGCCGGGCTTCCCGAAGACGCTGGCCGAGATGGTCGAGAAGAGCGACAAGCTGGTCTCCGCGCGTCCCGACGGGGCGGGCCCGAACGCGCCGCGGTGGAATCTGTTCAAACGCGAACTGGCCAGCGGTTCGATGAGCGACCCGCGCTACACCTCGGTGCACGACTTCGGCCTGCCGCTGGTGCAGTCGATCCTCGAAGGCACGTTCACGGCCAATACGCTCGACGCCATCGTCTATCCCACCTCGTCGCGGCGGCCGGAACTCATCAACGCGCCGCCTGACGTGCCCGGCGGCGGCTCGGCGAGCGGTTCGAATCTGGCGAATCTGTCGGGCTTCCCGGATCTCATCGTGCCAGCAGGCTTCACGACCGACCGGCTGCCGGTGGGCATTTCATTTGTGGGCCGCGCGTTCACCGAAGGGAAGATCATCGGCCTTGGCTACGCGTTCGAGCAGGCCACCAAGGCGCGGCGCCTGCCGGCCCACACGCCGGCCCTGCCGGGCGAAAAGCTGCCGCTCAAGTAGCGGCCGGGTCGGCGACAGCCGTCAGAGCAGGCGCAGGCCGGGGATGTCATCGAAGTCCCTGGTGTTGGCCGTCCAGAGCACGGCATCATGCTCGATCGCGCAGGCCGCGATAGCGAGGTCGAGATCGCGGCCCCTGGCACGTCGCACGGAACGATAAAGCGCGGCGGCACGGGCTGCGGATTGCGGATCGAATGCCACGACGGCATCGGGTGGCAGCAACTCCGTTTGCGAAATCAGTTCCCGTTCGGTGCGAGGACCGCGTAACCACTCGTAGAGAGCGATCGTCGAGATCGCCAGGCGGTGATCGCCCTGGACCAGTGCCGCAAGACGGCCGTAGCCGCGGCGCTCCCCGGCCACCGCGTCGATGAGCGCCGACGTATCGACGTGAACAATCACCGGTACTGGTCGCCGCAGGCCAGCGGCGCGCCGCGACGCCCTGATTTCCGCGATCTCTCGATCCACGTCGGCCGAAGTCTTTTCAATCGGCGCCTGACGCAAGCGCTCGAGCGCGGCGAGCATCCTCGTCTTCTCTTCGGGCGACAGCATGTCGCTCTTCGCGGCGTAATCGGCCACCGCCTCACGCACCACCCAGCTCTGCGGCCTGTTGTGGCGCTGCTGCCGCGCGCTTGAGCTTCGCGACGGTCTCGTCGTCGAGCGTGAAGGTCATCTTGACCATACCGCCATATTACCAGACAGCCATACTCTTTCAGCTGCGGAGCATCGCCAGCCAATCCGCCTCGAGCTCGTCCAGACTGCGCCGGAACACGGACTGCGTGCGCGTGCGGATGGCGGCGACCGACTCGTCGCGCCCGCCGGCCTGTCTGAAGAAGTCGAGCACGGCCGTCATTGGCGGTGGGACGAGTGGGTGACCGTTTTCCCGGGGCGCGAACAATCCCACAGCTCAGCGCATCCGCACGGTGATCCCGGCCATCACCCGCAGTTCCTTGTAGTCGTTGCCGGTCGTGCGCTCGGCCGCGATGAGCAGCGACGTGGACCGCCACAGCAGGATCGAGCCATTGATGCCCGCCCGCTTCGTCTCCGGCCGCGAGTCGATGACGATGCCATCGCCCCGCACGAAGCGCACCTGCGACAGCGCCGTCGAATATTCCGCCGTGGCGTAGATGCGCGGACCGAGTTCGCGGCCCACCGACGCGTAGGTCGAGTGATAGCTGCCATCGGGCCGCGCCGTGCGGTTGTCGGAGACGGTCAGATCGAGGCCGCTACCGAAGGCGTTGGCGGCAAAGGCGCCGAGCTGCCAGCGGCCGGTGGGGGCGTCGTCGCGGTTGTTCTTGTCGCGCGAGTAGCCGGCATGCACGCGCACGCGCGGCAGCACTTCCACGGTAGCGCGCGCGCCCATCGACTCGTAGCGCAGGCCGTCGAGCGACTGCTGCGACACCGGGCGTCCGGCCTGAATGTCGTCGCTGAGGCCGCGGGTATCGACCGAGCGTCCGCGACTCACCGTGCCGAGCAGCTCCAGCCGGCGCGAGACGTTCACGCGCGCGTTGCTGAAGAAATACGTGAGCCCGTCGTGACCGCGTCCGCCGGCAATCGGCGACAGATCGTATTCCGCCGCCTGGTACACCGACACCGGGCCCGCCGGGATGAAATTGGTCACGGTGAGCACCGAGCGCTCGGTGATCGCGCCGTTGTGGATGTTCACGTAGCCGGCGACATGGCGGCGTCCGCGGGCGCCTTCGAGTACGCCGTAGGCGCCGACCTTGCGCACCGACTCGCCGTAGCCGAACGTGTAGACGTTGGGCTCGAGGCCCCCGAACACGCCCCCGCGCCAGCGCCCGAGTCCCGCCGTCGGGATGGTCGGCGCCGAGCGGCCTTCGACGTGCACGCCGGCCACGGCGCCAAGGCCGCCAAGGTCGTCGAGCCACAGATGGCCGACGCGGGCCTTGAGGGCGCCGCCCGCCAGCCGCGTGCCCACGAAGCCGGTGTAGATCGACACCCGCGGCGCCCGGCCTTCCACGGTGTAGGCGGCGTGGCGCATGTCGAGGCCATATTCCACGCCGTCGGTCTCGCGGTCCGCGAGCTCGTAGCTCACCGCCGTCATCACATCGCCGTAGCCGTACCCGGGGCCGTCGGTCTGCGACGTCTTCGCGCCGCTGACGTAGACCGACACGCGCCCGCTCGGGCGCAGGGCCCGCGACGACCCGAACCCGCCCATCGAGGCCGTCGGCGCCTGGGCGGCCGGTGGCACCGCGCCGGTGGCAGTGGACGCGGGCAGGGCCACGGGCGGCGAGGGCGCCGGCAGCGCTGGCGTCGCGGCACGAGCGGCAACTGCAGGCCGGGGCGCAGGTGGAGGCTGCGATCCCGCCGCCGCGGGGGCGCCAGCCGTGCCGCTCGGGCCCACGCGCGGGGGCGGCGGCGAGGAAGGCGGCCGCAGGTCCGCGTCTGTGGCCTTCGCCACCGGCGCCGTTTCGGCTCTCGCGCCGGCCGCGGGCGCCACCACGATCGTGAGCTCGGAGCCTCCGGGCACCAGCGCCGTCGTCACCGTTCCAGCCAGGTCGAGCACCAGGCGCGTGACGGGCGGGTCGGCCGAGTTGAGCGCCACGCGCACCCGGCGCACGATGGCCCGGCCGGTCAGCGAGGCCGGCACCGACCCCGGCGACACCCCGGGAAGGTCGATGAAGACGCGCGGCGGGCCGTCGGCGGTCGGCGTCGCCGTCGCTGGCGGCAGCGCCGACGTGGCCCGGACGGTGATCCGCACGAACGGTCCATCGAGGGCGACGGTAACGCCGCTCAACTGCACGGGTGCCACGGGCTGGCGCGCGCGTCCGGCCGCGACGGCTGTGACGGGGGCGGCCAGGCCCGCGACCACCAATACAGCCGCCAGCGTGAATCCTCTCACCATGGTCAATCTCCCCTGCCGTTCGGATGGCACGAGTAGCAGGCAGCCGAGTCGTAGCGGTAGCCGGCGCGGTTGCGGTGCTGGCTGTCGGTCTCGGACCGCGTGTGACACACGAGGCAGTTGAATGCGGGAGGCGCGTTGGTCGTGTGGCACTGGACGCAGGCCACGTTGTGGCGGCCGGTGAGCGGGAAGCGCGTGTGAGAGAAGCGTCCCTGGTTCCAGTTGGTGTCGCCGGCGCGGTGGCAGGACTCACACGTCGTCGGGAAGCCCGATTGCGCGTGATTGGGGCTGCGCGTGGCGTCGTATTTCGCGCGGTGACAGCCGACGCAGTCGCGTGCGGTGCCCTTGTAGACGTTGTTCTTGTGGCAGGTCGCGCACGCCTGCAGCGCGTGGATGCCCTGGAGCGGGAAGAAGGTGTTGTGATTGAACGTCACGCCGCGCCAGGTCTGGTCGGAGGCGCGATGACAGGTCTCGCAGGTGGTCGAGAACCCCGCCGCCGCATGGTTCGGCGTGGTGGTGCGGTCGTAGTCGGTGCGATGACACCCGATGCAGTCGCGGGCCGTGCCCTTGAACACGCCATTCACGTGACAGACGGCGCAGGCGGCAGTGGCGTGTTTGCCGGCGAGCGGGAAGACCTGGTTGTGGTTGAAGTTGGCGTTCCGCCACGTCTGATCGCTCGAGCGGTGACAGCTCTCACAGGCCGTCGGGAAGCCCGCTTGCACGTGGTTCGGCGCGGTGGTGCGGTCGTACTCCGTGCGATGACACCCGACGCAGTCGCGCGCCGTGCCCTTGAAGACGTTGTTCTTGTGGCAGGTCGTGCACTCGACGGCGGCGTGCCGTCCGGCCAGTGCGAACACCTGGTTGTGGTTGAAATTGCCGCTGTTCCAGTTCGGGTCGGTGGGCCGATGACAGTTCTCACACGTAGTCGGAAATCCGGCCTGCGCGTGGTTCGGCGTGGAGGTGCGCTCGTAGTTGGTGCGATGACACCCGACGCAGTCGCGCGCGGTGCCCTTGAACACGTTGTTCTTGTGACAGCTCACGCAGGTCTGCGAGGTGTGCTGGCCCACCAGCGGGAAGAACTGGCTGTGGTTGAACCCGCCCGAGCTTCGCCAGCCAGGTTCGCTCGGCCGATGGCAGCTCTCGCAGGTGGTCGGGAAGCCCGCCGCCGCGTGATTCGGCGTGGTCGTGCGTTCGTAGGCCGGGCGATGGCAGCCCACACACTCACGCGGCGTGCCGGCGAACTGGTTGTTCTTGTGGCAGCTGGTGCAGGACTGCTGCGTGTGCAGGCCGACGAGCGGATAGGTCGCGTGCGAGAACGCGGTGCTGCCCGGCGCCCGCCATGTCGGGGCGTTCGGCCGGTGACACAGCTCGCAGGTGGTCGGGAAGCCGGCAGCGACGTGATTCGGTTCCTGCGCCCGCGCGAACTCCGGTTGATGGCAGCTGGCGCATTGGCTGGAGGTGCCCTTGAACACGTTGTTCTTGTGGCAGCTCGCGCAGGTCGCGGTCTGATGCGGGCCGGTCAGCGGGAACGACGCGTTGTGATCGAAGCGGGCCTGACTGAACGCGATGTCCGACGGCTTGTGACAGGCCTCGCAGGCCGTGGGAAAGCCGGCGGCGGCGTGATTCGGCGTGGTCGTGGCGGCGTAGTCCTTCTGATGGCAGTTGGCGCACGAGACGGCGACGCCGGCGAAGCGGCCGTTGGTGTGGCACGACTCGCAGCCGATGGTGCGATGGGCGCCGTTGAGCGGCATGTTCGTCAGCGCGCCGTGATCCCATCGCGTTGCCGCCCAGCTGATCGTCCGGTGGCAGCTCTCGCACTGCGTGCCGAGCTGGGTCTTGAACTTGTCGTCCTGCTTGCGCACCCAGTGGCAGTCGTAACAGGTGCGCGGCGTGCCTTTGAACACGCCCTTCAGATGGCACGACTCGCAGGCCGCGACCTGATGGCGTCCGGTGAGCGGAAACGTCGTGTTGCTGTGGAAGGCGCGATTGGGCGTCTCGAACTGGGCGCGCGTCGCGATCGAGCCGACCAGCAGCGACAGGCCGAGCGCCAGGAGCAGTGTGAAGCGATTCATCGGGCGCCTCCTCCGAGGGCCAGCGCGGATGGCTGGAGCTGACGCGCCGCCATCCGGTCGAGCCGATGGCAATCGGCGCACTTCGGGCCCAGCGCGCCGTTGTGCACGTCGCGGTGACAGCTCGTGCAGGTCGTGTCGATGGCATAGCGCACGGCGGTGCCGCGTCCGGCCGCGAACTGGCCGGTCGCGGACGTGTGACACCCGCTGCAGGCGGCCTTCCGATGTGCGCCCACGAAGAAGGCGGCCTGCGCCGCGTTCTTGTGGGTGTAGGCGGTGAGCTTGAACGCCTGATCGGTGTGGCAGGTCTCGCAGCGCTGGCCGGTGGCGCCGAACTGGCCCAGGTGCACGTCCTGATGGCAACCGACGCACGTGGTCGCCAGGCCGGTCAGCCGCACCGCAGTACCAGGGCCGGCGGGGAACACCTGCGTCTTGGACTCATGACACTTCGCGCAGGCGACCGGCGCGTGTTTGCCGCCGAGCGGGAACTTCGTGCGCGTGTGGTCGAACGTCGGCGCCACCGCAAACTTCGCCAGCGCCACGCTGTGGCAGCTCTCGCAGGTCTGCGCCACCTGACCAAGATGCACGTCGGCGTGGCACGACACGCAGGTCCGCGGCGTGGCCGTGAAGTGCACGTTGGCGAGCGGCCCCGGCGGCACGGCAGGTGCGGCTCCGGCAGGCGCCGCCCGCACCGTGGCCCGCGTGAGCACCGGCACCCTGGCAGTTCCCGACGGCGCGTGGCACTTCGCGCAGGCGACCGGCGTGTGCGTGCCCTCGAAGAACGTCCCGGGCGTGCGGTGAGCGTAGGTCGTCACCGTAAACCGCTCGGTCGAGTGGCAGGTCTCGCAGGTGGCGCCCAGGTCGCCCTGGTGGGTGTCGTCATGGCACGACACGCAGTCCTTCTTCAGGCCGCCGAAGTCCACGGTCGGCGCCGGCGCCGACCGGCCGGTGCGAACCGCCAGCGCGCGTCAGGTTCGTGTGACAGGCCACGCAGGTGGCCGGCTGCGTGTTTGCCGGTGAGCGGGAAGGGCGTCGTGGCGTGATCGAACGGCGCCTTCGCGAAGCTCTGTTCGTTGTGGCACGACGCGCAGTCCTGCTTGAAGCGGCCACGGTGCGGGTCGGTGTGGCAGGCGGCGCAGGTGTCGTACCTGGGCGTCACCTGCAGCGCCGGCCTGGCGTGGCAGGCCACACAGGCGGTCGTCTGGTGTTCCCCCTTCAGTGCGAACTTCGTGCGGGCGTGGTCGAACCGGCGCGTGCGCCAGGAGGCCACCGTATGGCAGGTGGCACACGACTCCGGTTGCTTCGGGGTGTGCGGATCGCGATGGCAGGTGGCGCAGGTGGCGAACGCGACGCCCTTGAACTGCTGGTTCTTGTGGCACGACTCGCAGGCCACCTTCTGGTGGGCGCCTTCGAGTGGGAACGCGGCCTTCGAGTGGTCGAAGCTCTGGCTGACCTGCTTGAACACCGTCCTGGTGGTGTGGCACGTCTCGCAGCGATTGCCGAGCGTGCCCTTGTGCGTGTCGGTGTGGCACGACGCACACGCCGTCGAGACGCCGAGGTACGAACGGGTCTTGTGGCAGGTCGCGCACTTCGCGCCAAGCGGCGCATGCAGGCCATCGAGCGGGTAGCCGGCCTCACGGGCGTGGTCGAAGCTCGTGGTGTCGAAGGGACGCAGCTCGCCGGTGGCTCCCTGGTGTTCGGCGTGGCAGGTCACGCAGTCACCCTGCACCGCCCGGTGCACGCCACGCTTCGCGCGGATGCGGTCGGCGATCGGCGTGTGGCACGACAGGCACTTCGCCGCCGTGACGCGCTCGCCGGCCTCGTGGCACTTGTCGCAGCTCCGGATGCCTTCGAGGGTCGCGTGCGGCTGGCTCAGGCGCCCGGGCGAGACCAGCGCGCCGAGCTGTCGCGCCTCCGCCACCGACGCCGCACCGACGACGAGCGCCGTCAGGCCGACGAAACGGGCGACGTGCCATGCCACGGTGCGACAACACCCGCTCACCATCGGAACGGCACGTACCCGAGATAGAGCGCCACCGCGACGTGCAGGCTGACGATGGCGTACATGATCCAGACCAGCGGCAGGTGGAACACGTGCCACAGGTCGAACACCCGCTTCGTGAGGCCCAGCGCGTGGCGGCGCTGCTGCAGTTCGGCGCGCTCGCCGAGCAGGGCGGTGAGCCGCGCTGACGTGGCGGCATCGGCCAGGGCCATCGCGCCAGTGGCGGTGCGGATCGATGCCGTGAGCGAGCGGTCGCCGCCGAGCTGCCACCAGCGCGGGGCATGCGCCGCGAGGTCGGCATCGAGCCGCTCGATCGCGTCGAGCACGCCGGGGCCCGCGGTCCACTGCAGATCCTCGAGCAGTGCCGTCAACCGCTCGTCGAGTTCGCTCTGCGACAGCTCGACGCCGCGGATCGTGCGGGGAATCCTGACGTAGAGGTAACGGCCGACGAACCCGGACAGTGCCACCAGCACCATCGACCAGTAGGCGGCCGAGACGATGCCGTTGAACTTGAAGGCGGTGTGGAAGGTGACCACGACCGGGCCGACGATGCCGCAGAAGATGTGCACCTCGAGCCAGCGCTTGAGGTTGGCGCCCTTGCCGCGCGACAGACGCTTGCGCGCCATGTAGACGAACGGCACGAGCATCAGCGCCGCGCCGAGCACGCCGAGGGTCTGTCCGACCGGGCCCGAGGGCCGCAGCAGCGGATGGGTGGGGCTGTAGCCGCGCACGTTGAGCGGCGTGCGGTAGTAGGTCCAGCCATCGAGGCCGACCAGCACCCAGAGGGTGATGCCGACAGCCACGGCGAGACTGAGGCTCATCACGCCGACGAGCGCGCCGAGCGGCATCAGCATCTGACGCGCGCGAGAGGGACCCGCGGGCGCGGCGGGTGCGGCAGGACGGGCGAGTGCGGCAGTGGAAGACGGGGTCATGCGTTATGCCACCTCGATGACGCAGTGGCTGCGCGGCGACGCCACGCAGGCCAGCACGTAACCGGATTCGCGGTCCGCGTCGTCGAGCACGCCGCCGTCGCAGCTCACGTCGCCTTCGAGGACTCTGGTGCGGCAGGTACCGCAGACGCCGGCGCGGCAGAGGGACGGAATGTCGAGGCCATGTGCATCCGCAGCGTCGAGCAGCGTTTGACCGCGGGTCACCGGCACCGTGCGCGCGGAACGGCGTTCCTGCATCTGGAACTCACCGCCGCTGGCGGCAGCCGCGGGTGCGGCGACCGTCGACGGGCGGCCCGCCGAGGCGGCGACAGCAGCCTCGAAACGTTCGGATCGCACCTGTTCGGCCGGGACTCCGAGCTGGAGCAAGGTGGCCGTGAGGTCGTCGATCATCGCCTGCGGCCCGCAGATCATGGAGATCGCGTGCTGCAGGTCCGGCACGGTGGCGCCCAGCAGCGTGGCATCGATGCGGCCGCGATGGACGTCGGGCGGGGCCTCGCCGCGGGTGGCGGCGAAGACCAGCCGCAAGTCCTCGTGACGCCGTGCCAGTGTGAGCAGTTCATCGCGGAACGCGAATTCGCCCAGTTCGCGGGCGGAGTAGATGAGCGTCACGGGACGCGTCGGCTCGGTCATGAGCGCGTGGCGCAGCATGCTGATGAGCGGCGTGATGCCGATGCCGCCGGCCAGCAGCACGATGGGCCGGTCGTCGCCGCCCGGATACACGAACGCCCCGGCCGGCGCGCGCACGCTCAGCATCGAGCCGGGACGCGCCATCGCGTGGAGCGCATTCGACACGAGACCCTGTCTGCGGATCGAGATCTCGAGATAGCCGCGGGCAGCGGGCGGTGAGCTGATCGAGTAGCAGCGCACGACGTCCTTGCCGTCGGCGCGCACGCGCAGCGTCAGGAACTGGCCAGGCGTGAAGTCGAAGCCCTCGGGACGACCGAGGCGGAAGGTCTTGATGTCGGCACTCTCGGACAGCACCGCCAGAATGGGCGCCTGGACGAACCCCTTGGGTTTCGTGTCGGCAGCGCGACGGGCGGGTGCGGAGGCGGCCCTGGGCGGCGCCGCCTTCGGAGCGGCCACCGCCGCTGCCGGCGTGACGCGCACGCAGAGGGCGAACCACACGCCGTGCAGAGCCACGCCGGCCAGCACGCCCGCGAGCGAGGGAAACGCCCAGGGCGCTCCGGCCAGCAGCACGGAGACGAGCGCCAGCGGGCTGGTCCAGCGACGCGCGGGCTGGCGGTGGCTGCAAAGTGCTGCCAGCGCGAGATGGAGGGTCGTGACGGCAGACAGCCACGACGCCTCCAGAGGCACGAAAGATGGCATTGGACTCACTCAGGCGATAGGCGTCAGCTCCTTTCCGGTCGGGGTGATCCGGAATGGCGCACTGGCTCAGCCTGCAAAGATGCTGCCGCCCAGCTCTACCGTAGAGATCCTGAGGAATTTCGCGAAACAGGCGGACGCAGGGCGGCCCGCGTCGGGGAGAGGCGTATCGAATCCCGTCGTACTTCTTACATAACGGGCATTACACAGTAAGGTAAAGACCTTACTTTCTCATCATCTTCTCATCTTCGCGCCGGTGAGCTGCGCCACGCCCGAGAGCGTCGTCTGCGCGGCGTTCAGCCCCAGCATGAAGTCCTTGTCGGAGAAGGTGGCGAAGACATCGGTGGGCTGGTGCCAGTGCGGATCCCAGCCGCTGCCGACGTGGATGCCGCGTTCGTTCTCGCGCATGCTCACCGACGCGACGTCGTCCATGAACGGCGTCGAGTCGGTGTTGGTCATGTGCGGGCCGACCTGCGCGGGGTAGTCGGTGGCGTATTCGGCGTTGGACGCGTGCAGGAACCAGGCGAGCTTCTGCGAGTCGGCCGCCATGCGCGAAGCGCTCTGGAACTCGATGTTCACGTCGGCTTCCGGACGCTGATCCGGGCTGACCGTGCCATCCGCCCGCGGCGCGCCGTGATCGAAGAGCATCATGTCGTGCTGGATCATGCCGAGCCAGCGCGGCTCCGGATAGCGGCCCGATCCCGGCGGATCTTCCCGGCCCTGAAGCGCCTTGCGCTGTTCGACGTAGGCGCGCGCGCCGTTGAGCCCGGTCTCCTCGTTGTTCCAGAGCGCGAAGCGGATGGTGCGCTCGGTCTGCACATCGGGCATCGAGAACACGCGCGCGAGTTCCATCACCAGCGCCGTGCCGGAACCGTCGTCGTTGGCGGCTTCGCCCCAGCCGTGGCCGTCCATATGCGCGCCGATGATGTACATCTCGTCGGGCCGCGAGGTGCCGACCTTGGTGCAGTAGACGAGTTCACGCGGACCGTTGGTCGCCGGTTCGCTATTGAGCGCGCGCAGCCGTTCGTCGGGCTGGCGCATGGAATCGTTGTTGACGCCGGTGCGGGCGCGCTGCCCGCGCGGACGTCCGCCACCGACGGCGCGCGCATTCGGATTCGGCGCGGGACGCGGGCCGGCGGCCGGCGGGGGACTGGGCGGCGGGGGATTGAACTCGTACTTGAGGCGCTCGGTCGGGCATCCGTAGCTCTTGAGCTGCGCCTCGATCCAGTCCACGGCCTTGCGGTTGCGCTCAGTGCCCTGGCGGCGATCGCCGAACTGGGTGAGTCCCTTGATGGTGGCCTTGTAGCGTTCGAGCTCGAGACGCGACACCAGCCCGCGAACGGGATCGGACGCCGGCGCCTGGGCGGGCGCCTGCGCGCGCGGGCCTGCGGCGCCGCCGAGCACCATCGTGAGTCCGCACAGCCACGTCGTCGTCCGCATCAATTCGGTCCTCCCGGATTGCTCGGCAGTCTACCCGATTCGCCGTGGCGCGCTCGTCAGGCGAGCGAGACCGCCAGAGCGGACGCCGCACGCGTTGGCGGCGACAAGTGGGCGACAAGTGACAGGTGGGCGTGGTTGGCGGCCCGCCCGCCTCGATCACGATCAAAGTCATAGGGCTGCGAGCACAGGCAGGCGACTCGGGGCGCGGGGCATCCAGCCCATCTGGACCGGACGGCGGGAGTGCTGATGCGCAGACACGTATCGTTCGATACAGAGGGGGATCAGGCGGGAGTCCCGCCGGTCGGCGCTGCCGGCAGCCGCACCCCTGAGGGATCTCGGGACCGGATGTCGCGCTCTCTTTCGTGGCACAGGTCTTTTTCGCGGCGCCCCTTATACTCGGCAGGCGCCAGGCCGGACGGAACCGCATGATCGGACAGACCCTGTCCCACTACCGAATCCTCGGCTCGCTCGGAGCCGGCGGCATGGGCGTGGTGTACCTGGCCGAAGACCAGCGCCTGGGCCGCAAGGTGGCGCTGAAGTTCCTGCCGACCGGCAGCGTCCAGGACCCGCAGGCGCTCGACCGTTTCCGCCTCGAAGCCCGCACCGCGAGCTCGCTCAGCCATCCGGGCATCTGTGCCATCCACGACATCGGCGTCCACGACGACGCCCCGTTCATCGTGATGGAGCTGCTCAAAGGCGAGACGCTGCGCGAACGCGTGGCCCGCGGGCCGCT
The DNA here is from genome assembly GCA_963779175.1 of uncultured Acidobacteriota bacterium. Classification (GTDB taxonomy): domain Bacteria; phylum Acidobacteriota; class Vicinamibacteria; order Vicinamibacterales; family UBA2999; genus CADEFD01. The sequence continues at coordinate 59,849 of CAVZXA010000006.1, read as the reverse complement.
CAAGATCGCGGACGTGCTCGACATCGGCATCCAGCTCGCCGATGCGCTCGAAGCCGCGCACGCTCAGGGCATCGTGCACCGCGACATCAAGCCCGCGAACATCTGGGTGGGCGAGAAGCTGCGCGTCAAGATCCTCGACTTCGGACTCGCGAAGCTGGGGCGCGAACACCGGCTGCTCTCGACCGGTGCCGGAGACATGACAGCCGCCGTCACCGGCACCACGCAGGCGGCGCGCCGCCCGGTGCTCGAAAATCAGCTCACGGCGCCCGGCACCGCTATCGGCACGGTGTCGTACATGTCGCCCGAGCAGGCCCGCGGTGAAGACGTGGACGCGCGCACCGACATCTTCTCGCTGGGCGTGGTGCTCTACGAGATGGTCACCGGACGCCAGGCGTTCGGCGGCAGCACCTCGGCCGTGGTCTTCGACGCCATCCTGAACCGCGCGCCGGTCTCACCGGTGCTGCTCAATCCGGAGACGCCGCAGCGCCTCTTCGAGGCCATCAACACCGCGCTCGAAAAGGATCGCGACCTGCGCTACCAGACGGCCGCCAGTCTCGAAGCCGATCTCAAGCGCATCCGCCGCGACATGCAGTCGGGCGCGATGGCCAGCGCCACGCAGACCGCCGCGATGGCCGTGCCCGGCGCCACCGGCGCGGTGACCACCGCGCAGACCGCGGCCGCCGCGGCGGCCACCGCTGCCGTGCCGCTCCCGGGCAGCAACGCCGCCACGACGGTCGCCGTGCCCGCCGCCAGCGGCCGCGCGTGGCTGCTGCCGGCGGTGGTCGTGGCTGTCGTCGCCGCCGGTGGATTCTGGGTGATGACCGGCCGCGACACCGGCAGCACCGCCAGTGGCGGGGGCGGCGAAGTGCAGCGCGCGCAGGCGCGCCTGAGCGCCCGCGACTACCGGGCCGCGCTGGCCGAGGCGTCGGCCGCGCTCAGTCACGACCCGGCCAACGCCGAAGCCGCGCGCGTGCGCACGGCCGCCGAGGCCGGGCTGGCCAAGCTCGACGGCCTGCTGGCCGCGGCTCGTGAGTCGCTCGCGGCCGGCGATCCCGTAGCGGCGGCGCGGGCCGTGGCCTCCGCGCAGGCGCTCGCCCCGGGCGATGCCCAGGTGGCCGAACTCGGCGCGCAACTGGCGAACCCCCCGGCGGCACCGGCGGCTACGCTCGCCGCAACGCCCGCGCCCGTCGTCGAGCCGCGGCCCGACACCCGTCAGACGGCCAGCGCGGTCCCGGCGCCACCGCCCACGACGCGGCCGGCGGCCTCGGCGCTGGCGGCCGTTCCCGCTCCGGTGACGCCGCCGGTCGTGCCGGCGCCGATTGCCGCGCCCGTCTTCGACCCGCCGATTCTTGCGCCGCCGCGTGTGGAGCCGCCGGCGCCCGAGCGTCGTCCCGCGCCCGCCGAGCCGGCGCCGATTCCTGCCGCCGCCCCCGTGGTGCCGGCGCGTGAGTCGGACGACGCGCTCGTGCGGCGCGCGCTCGACACCTACGAGCGCGCCATCGAAGGCAAAGACGTCGCGCTCTTCCGCTCGGTGCGGCCGACGCTGTCGGCCGACGAGGAACGCCGGCTGCGCGCCAGCTTCGCGCAGATCGAGCGTCAGGAGATCGAGATGCGCGTCGAGCAGGTGACCATCACCGGCGACACCGCGGAGGCGCGTGTCGCGCGCGTGGACACGGTGCAGACCGGCGGCCGCGCGCAGACCTCGCGGTCCACGCAGACCATCCGTCTGGCGCGCCGCGGCGCCGGCTGGATCATCGTCGAACTGGGTCGCTGACCCACCGCCCGGAGGAGAGAGATGTCGAGATCAGTGTTGACGGTGGTGCTGTGCCTGCTGCTCGGGGCGCTGCCGGCCGAGGCCCAACAGCCCTACAACGTGGCCGTACGCGTCGACCAGCTGGCGCGCATCTTCGCCGACCTGTACGGCCGCGACGGTCTCGTCGTCGACAGCACCGCGGCGCTGGCCGGCGGCCAGTCGCACTCGGGCCACTTCCGCGGCGGCTTCGAGAGCGAGTTCTCGCAGTTCGGGCTGGCGCTCACGAGCCAGCTGGTGTCGCTGCCGTATCCGACGCCGGCGGCCGGCTTCACCTACCAGTTCGATCCGGCGCTCGGCGTCTTCACGCGCACGACCAACGGCTTCGGGCCGATCCTGTCGGAACGCTCCGAGACCATCGGCGCCAAACGGCTGTCGTTCGGCTTCGCCGCGCAGCGCCTGCGCTTCGACTCGATCGAAGGCCTCGACCTCGATGCGATCCCGGCGGTGTTCACGCACGAAGGCGCCGAACTGCGAGGCGGCCGCGAAGACGTCATCACGACGATCAACTCGGTCGAGGCCACCGTCACGCGCTCCACGGCGTTCATCTCGTACGGCGTCACCAACCGCCTCGACGTCTCGATCGCCATCCCGATCGTGACCGCCGACATGCTGGTCACCTCGCGAGCCACCATCCGCCGCCTCGGCACCACCGAATCGCAGATTCACTTCTTCCGCATGGCCGACGACTCGGTGGGCGATGAACGCACCTACACGGCGTTCGGCCAGGCCACCGGCATCGGCGACGTGAACCTGCGCGCCAAAGCCACGGTGAAGCGCTCGCCTCGTGTCGGGCTGGCCGTGGGCGTGGACGTGAAGCTCCCGACCGGCGACGAGATGGACCTGCTCGGCACCGGCGCGACCGCGGTGCAGCCGTACGCGGTGTGGTCGGCCTCGTTTGGCCCCTTCTCGCCGCACGTGAACGCCGGCTACCGCTGGAACGGCTCGAGCGTGCTGGGCAGCGACGCCGGGTCGGGCCAGGCCCGCGACCTGCCCGACGTGGCGGTCTACAGCGTCGGCGGCGCGCTCGAGGTGCATCCCCGCCTGACCTTCGCCGTGGACGTGCTGGGCCGCATGGTGCTCGACTCGCCGCGGTTGTCGCGCACGACCTTCCGCGGGCTCGACGCCGCCCAGACACCCCTGGCCGACATCGACTTCCGCCGCCGCGCCCTGAACGAGCTGTCGGCGGCCACCGGCTTCAAGCTCAACATCGCCGACCGGCTGCTCGTGAACGCGAATCTGCTGTTCCAGCTCAACGCTGACGGCCTGCGGGCGAAGGTCTCGCCGATGATCGGCGTGGAATACGCCTTCTAGGCCGGGGTGACGTGACGGCTCGGCTTGTGTCTATAATGGAGACAGTAGCCGTGTCCCCAGCACGGTTGCCAACCAGTATTTGACAGCGAGGTGTCATGACCATTCATGTCCATGCTCGCGTGCACGCCGTTTGTCTCGCCGCCCTGCTGGGGTTCGTGACCTTCGGACTGCCCGCGGACACATTTGCTCAAGCCGCTACAGACAAGGTGCATGTCGCCCGTCGACTGGGCGGCCCCGCGCGCTTCACCCCTCCGGTCCGCACCATCGCGAACATGCAGAAGACGTTCGCGCGGCCGGTCACGCAGCGCGACATCACGACCGTCCTGAAGCTTGCGGACCTCTCGTACCTCGAGGCCGACATCAAGAAGGCCATCGCCGACGGCGCCGTGCGCGAAGTTACGATCGCGCCGGGCACCAACATGCAGTGGATGGCGCTGCGTAAGGGTGGCCGCCGGGCCGACATCCTGCGCCTCGTGCGCTGGGAAGGCCCGAAGCCCTTTGCCGCCTTCGAATTCGTCATCGACGACCTGAAGGAAACCTACACCTTCGTCATCCCGCAGGATTGCGGCAATCTCTCGCTGGTCTCGCGTGAGCCGAGCCGGGAGGCTGCGCGCCGCGAGGCCGAAGCCGCCGCCGCCCGTGCCGCCGAAGCGGCCCGCGCCGCCGAAGCGGCTCGCGCGGCCGAAGCGGCCCGCGCCGCCGAAGCCGCCCGCGCCGCTGCAGCGGCCGCCGCCGCCGAAGCGGCCCGCGTAGCGGAAGCGGCCCGTGCCGCCGAAGCCGCCCGCCTCGCCGAGGAAGCCCGCAAGGCCGAAGAGGCGCGCAAGGCCGAAGAAGCGCGTCTCCAGGAAGAGCGTGAACTCTCGATTCGTCCGTTCGTCGCGGCCTTCGGCGGCAAGCAGCGCCGGCAGTACAACGAGAACGACCCGGCCGAACTCGGCAATGCGTTCCTGCCCGGCTTCTGCGATCCGCTCGTGGGCGCCAAGGTGGGCATCGAGAAGACCCTGAGCGGCAACTGGGTCGTCGCGCCGGCGGTGGGCTTCGCCTACAACACCGACGAGTCGAGCCGCTCGAGCCTGTTCGTCGACGCGGAACTCAACTACAAGTTCAACAACCGCGCCTACGTCGGCACGGGCCTCGGCCTGTGGGACATCACGCACAGCGACTTCATCACCCCCACGGCGCTCCTGCACTTCGGGCTGCCGCTGTGGAAGGGTGACGACCAGCGCACGCTGTACTTCGTGACCGAGGGCCGTGTGCTGCTGCGCCGCGCCAGCGACATCGACAGCAACTACCAGTTCTGGGGCGGCCTCCGCTTCCTGTTCCGGTAAGCCCTTCGCGCCTCCGCGCACGACACTCCGCCGCCGGTCGGGCTCAGGCCCGGCCGGCGGTTTTTGCGTACATTGCATAGGTGAGGTCAGACCCCATTCCTTCGTGGGCCAGACTTCCGGCCACGCCGAGCAATGAGGGGTAGGTGCCGGTTCCTACGCTAGTCGGACAGGGGCAAGCTCGCCCCACGGAGGCGCTCATGCACACGACAGCACGGCTGGCGACGGCGGGATTGATTCTAGCGGCCCTGACCGCGCAGGCCGACGCGGCCGGCAAGGCCAGCGGTTACTTCCGGCTCGACAAGACCCGCAGCGAGTTCTCGAACGCGTGCGCCTTCCGGCTGCCTGACCCCTCGGGCGCCACGCCGGGGATCACGCACGTGGTGCTGTCGGACAGGCCGCTCGACTGCGAGGCCGCCGACCGCACGTTCGATCCGGTCGAGGCCGCCAAGGCGCAGGTGCGGCCGCAGAAGCCCGCCTTCGTCACCTTCACGATCCCGGCCGGGCCCAAGGTCGATCGCATCGACGGCGGCTGGGAATCGACCGCGCCGGAAGACGGCTTCAGCTTCGGCGGCCAGGGCACGGTGGCCGTCAAGGTCAACACCGCTGAGCGCGTGACCGGCCGCTACTTCCTGGACAAGCCGTCGGACTTCTTCGACAAGACGTTCCAGTTCGACTTCACGTGGGACACCCCGGTGCTGTCTGGATCGGCGACCGGCACGGCGCTGCCGGCTGGCGGCGGTGAGATCGGCGCCGCCTACCAGAAGTACGTGGCGGCCATCGCGAAGGGCGATCTCGCGGCCGTGCGGGCCACGGTCACCGCCGCCAAAGCGGCGGAGGTGCCGACGCTGCGCGGCGGTGAGGCGAAGAAGCTCATCGACCTGATGCAGATCTTCGAGCTGAAGACCGCCACCGTAACCGGCGGCCTGCAACGCGACGACGCCGCCGCCTTGAACGTGAAAGGCGTCGGCTACGACAAGCTGCCGTCGGACGGCCGCGTCCTGATGCAGCGCGAAGGCGGCGTGTGGAAGGTCTCGAAGGTCATCATGAAGTCGCCGTTCTGACTGTTCTCTCCACGGCGGCTGCCAGCGTCAACACCGCCTCTTCGTCCTGCGGCCGGCCGACGATCTGCAGCCCCACCGGCAGCCCGCGCCGATCGAAGCCGCACGGCACCGAGGCAATGGGCAGGCCGGTGAGGCTCAGCAGGAAGGTCGGCGCGAACCAGTCCACGTAGGTGCGCATCGGCCGGCCGGCCACTTCGGTCGGATAGTTCTGCTCGACGGCAAAGGGCGGCACGGCGGTGGTCGGCGTCACCAGGTAGTCGACGCGCGAGAAGAGCTCGCGCATCGTGTGCCACAGCTGGCCGCGGGCATGATGCGCGGCGCCCAGGGCGCGCGGATCGAGCGCCAGGCCCGCCTCGACATTGGCCCGGACGTTGACGCCGAACTCGTCGAAGCGGTCCATCCGCCCGGCCATGCCGGCCAGGAACCACTCGGCCCGCAGCGTCAGGAAGGTGTCGCGAAAGCCGCTCAGATCGCATGCGATCTCGCGCACGTCGGCGCCGTCGGCGGCCAGCGCGAAGGCAGCGGCCCGGCACGTGGCCTCGATCGAGTCGTCGACGCCGAGGGCGGCGATGTCGGGGCAATACGCCACGCGCAGGCCCGGCGACAGGCGCGCCGTGGCCGCGGCCACGAAATCACGGCCGCGGATGCCGGCGCCCAGCGGCGCGCCCGGCGAGGGTCCGGCAATGACCTGCAGCATGAGCGCCACGTCCGCCACCGTGCGCGCCATCGGGCCGGCCACCGAGATCGTGTCCCACACCCAGTCCACCGGATGCTGCGGCACCAGGCCCGGCGACGGGCGCAGGCCGACCACGCCGCAGAAGGCGGCCGGGATGCGCAGGGAGCCGCCGAGGTCGGTGCCGTCGGCGAGCGCGATCATGCCGGTGGCGAGCGCCGCGGCGCCGCCGCCGGTCGAGCCGCCGGAGGTCAACGCCGGATTCCACGGATTGCGCGTCGGTCCGAACACGGTGTTCCAGGTGTTGGCGCCGGCGGCGAATTCCGGCGTGTTGGTCTTACCGAGAATCACCGCGCCGGCCCGCCGCAGCCGCTCGACCACGACGGCGTCGGCCTCGGGCACGTGGTCGGCGTAGATGGGCGAACCATAGGTCGTGCGCAAGCCGGCGACGGGCGTGATGTCCTTGATGCCCACCGGCACGCCGGCCAGCCTCCCCACCGAGTCGCCCGCGGCGAGGCGGACGTCGATGGCGCGCGCCTCGTCGAGCGCCCGCGGATTCAGCGTGACGATCGCGTTCAGCTCGCCGTTACGAGCGTCAACGGCGGCAAGCGCACGCTCGACCGCCTCGACGGCAGACAACTCGCGCGTGCGGACGGCGCGTTCGATTTCGCTGGCGGTCATCCGCCAAGCCTACCGCGCGCGCGTCAGAACGCCACGCCGACAACGCCGGCCAGGCGCAGGTGCGGCTCCCACCCGAGCCGGGCATCGGCGCCCACGAAGATGCGGGGTGACACCCACCCCCGCACGCCGAGCCCTGCGGTGAAGGCCCCCTCGGTGGACGTGAAGGCCCGGCCGAAGTCGTTCTGCGAATGGCGGAACAGCCCGCCGCCGAGCACCACGTAAGGCGTCGTGCGGCGTGGACGCGCGGCCGTCGGGGCCAGGAGGTCGACGACGACGTTGCCGGTGAGGACGGTGTCGCGGTCGGAGCCGGGGCCCACCATGTACTGGAGTTCGGGGCCGATGCTGATCCGCCGCGTCAGGTAGTAGCGCGCCGAGACGCCCAGCAGGGTGTGGTGCACGATGCTTTCGTCGCCGAACCCAGCCCAGCCCAGCGCGCCTTCGACCACGACACGGGCGGGACCAGGCGGCGGGGCGTCCGGCGCGGTCTGGGCGGCGACCGGCCGAGCCGCCGCCAGGATGATGGCGATCGCCAGAGCCGTCAGACGCAGGGTGTTCATGAGCAGTGCCTCCACCGGGTAGTGCGCAGGGCGGCGGCGGATGGGCTCAGGCGGCGGTCCGCTGGAACTTCCCGTGCCGCGCCGTCGTCTCTAGCCGCATCGGCTATATCCAAAATGGCTATATCTGAACCCGACGACCCGAATCCCGCCGACCTGCTGCCGCTGCCGCCGGCGACTTTCCACATCCTGCTGGCCGTGGCCGACCAGGACCGCCACGGCTACGCCATCATCCAGGAGGTCGCTGCCCGCACCGACGGTGAGGTCCGGCTGAGCGCCGGCACACTCTATCGGTCGATCCAGAAAATGGTCGAGCTGGATCTCATCGAGGAGACGGTGGAGCGCCCAGCCGCCGACCTCGACGACGAACGGCGACGCTATTACCGCATCAGCGACTTCGGCCGGCTGGTGGCCCGCGCCGAAGTCGAACGGCTGCAGGCGCTCGTGCAGCTGGCCCGTACCTGCGGCCTGGCGCCGCGGAGCCTCTGATGGGCGCCTGGCGACTGCTCCTGCACGTGTTGCCGGCGGCGCTCCGCGACGCGCAGGGCGACGAGATCACGGCGATGTTCGCGCGCGACCTGGCGGCGGCCCGGGGCCCGGCGCGCGTGACCGTCATCGTGACCGCCGTCACCGACCTCGTGTGGAATGCCGTGCTCGCGCACGTCGAGACGACCACCCACGATCTGAGGGAGGTCTGGCGCAGTGCCCGCCGCGCCCCGGGCTTTGCGATGAGCGTCGTGGTCGTGACCGCCCTTGGGGTAGGGGCGGCCACGGCGGCGTTCTCGCTGGCCGATCACGTGCTGGTGCGGCCGCTGCCGTTTGCGGCGCCCGACGCACTGGTGAAGCTGTGGCAGGACCAGAGCGCCCGCGGCTACTCGCGGATGGAGCTCTCGCCCGGCAACTACGAAGACTGGCGCCGGCAAGCCACGTCGTTCCAGTCGATGGCGGCCTACACCACGTCGTCGATGAACGCCCTGACCGCCGACGGACCGCTGCGGCTCGACGCCGCGCAGGTGACCTCGAGCCTGTTCGAGACGCTCGGCGTCGGCGCGGCGCTGGGACGAGCGCTCTTCCTCGCCGACGACCAGCAGACGACCACGCCGCCGGTGGTGCTGAGCGACCATCTGTGGCGCTCCACTTTCGCCGGCGCGCCTGGCGTGCTCGGCACGACCGTGACGCTGAGCGGCACGGCGCATGTCGTCGTGGGCGTGATGCCGCCGTGGTTCGAGTTCCCGACCCGCGAGGTCGACCTGTGGCTGCCGCTGCGCTTCGCGCCCGCGGACCTCGAGGATCGCAGCAACGTCTACCTGCGGGTGGTGGCACGGCTGCGCCCGGAGGTGACGATCGCGCAGGCCCGGGCCGACCTCAACACCATCGCCGCCGGACTGGCGCGCGCCTTCCCCGAGGCCAACGACAAGACCGGCGCCACCGTGATCGCGCTGCGCGACGAAGTGACGCGGCAGGCGCGCACCATGTTGCTCGCACTGGTCGGCGCGGCGGCGGCGGTGTTGCTCATCGCCTGCGCGAATCTCGCCAGCCTGTTCCTGGCGCGCTCGGTCGCCCGGCAGCGCGAGTTGGCGGTACGCCTGGCGATGGGCGCGCGGCCGCGCCGTCTGGCCCGCCAGGTGCTCACCGAAAGCCTGGCCCTCTCGGCGGCGGGCGGCGTGGTGGGAGCCGTGCTCGCCGTGGTGGCGGTGCCGGTGGCCGCGGCGCTGGTGCCCACGACGCTGCCGATCGCCGAAGTGCCGGCGGCCGATCTGCGGATGCTGGGCCTGGCCGCCGTGGCGACGCTTGCCACCGGCGTCGGGTTCGGCCTCGTGCCGGCGTGGCGCGTGGCGCGAGCGCCGGCCGGCGGAGAGCTGCGGCACGGCGCGCGCGTGTTCGGCACGCGGGGCACCGAACGTCTGCGCGGGCTGTTCGTGGTGGGCGAAGTGGCTGCCGCCATCGTGCTGCTGGTCACCGTCGGTCTGTTCCTGAAAGCGCTGTGGCGGGTGCAGGAGATCGACCCCGGCTTCGACGCGCGGGGTGTGGTCACCGTTCGCACGGCGCTGCCGCTGCCGAAGTACGAGCCGGTGGCGGCGCGCGAGCAGTTCTATCGACGCGTGATCGACGACGTGCTCGCAGTGCCCGGGGTGGAGAGTGCCGCCTACACGAGCTTCCTGCCGCTCGTGATGGGCGGCGGCATCTGGCCGGTGCTGCTGCCGGGCACCACCGTGCCAGAGGACGCGCGCACCGCCAGCGTGCGCTTTGTCACCCCCGGCTACTTCGCCACCATGCGCGTGCCAATTGTCCGCGGACGCGATGTCGCCGACACCGATCGGCAGGACACGCAGTACGTAGCGGTGGTGAGCCGCGCGTTCGCCGAGCTGTACTGGCCGGGGCAGGATCCGCTGGGGCAGCACTTCTCGACGGCCCTCCGGGAGCGCGTGGTGGTCGGCGTGGTCGGCGACGTCCGCGTGCGCGGGCTCGAGCGCGAGAGCGAACCGCAGGTCTATCTGCCCTCGCCACAGGTGCCCGACGGCGGGCTGGTGTTCTACGTACCGAAGGACCTGGTGGTTCGCAGTTCCGCCGCGTTGTCGTCGATCGTCCCGGTGGTGCGCGCGGCCGTGTCCAGGGCCGATCCGGAGCAGCCGGTGTCGGACGTCCGCCTGATGACCGACATCGTCGATGGCCAGACCTCGTCACGCTCCACGCAGGTGTCGGTGCTGCTGGCGTTTGCCGCCGTGGCGCTGGTGCTGGCGCTGGTCGGCATCCACAGCCTGTTGGCCTATGTGGTCGCCGCGCGGACTCCGGAGATCGGCGTCCGCATCGCGCTCGGGGCCACGCGGGGGCAGGTGCTGGGGCTCGTGTGGCGCCGGGCGGCAGGACTCGCAGCCGCCGGCGCCGGCGTCGGGCTGGTCGTGGCGTATGCGGCCAGCCGCTCGGTGCAGGCGCTGCTGGCCGGCATCAGCGCCGCCGACCTCGCCACCTACGCCACCGCCGTCCTTGCCGCCGGCGGCATCACGCTGCTCGGCACGGTGCTGCCGGCGTGGCGGGCGATGCGCGTCGACCCGGCCACCGCGATGCGCGCCGAGTAGGCGCGGCGGGCGACGGTATGATGTGCCCGTGCTGGTCGTGCTGACGGCTTTCGGCGTGCTTGTCATCGTGCTGGGCATCGGCCTGCTGGCCGTACCGGCCGTGCCGGCCATCGGCATCATCTTCTCGGGAGTGGTGCTGGTGGCGTGGGCCGATGGCTTTGCGCGCATCGGCTGGGCGGCGCTCGGCGTGATGCTCGTGCTGGCCGTCGTCGGGTCGCTGGCCGACAACGTCGCGGCCCTCTTCGGCGCCCGCAAAGCCGGCGCCTCGGCGTGGGGCGTGGCCGGCGCCGCCATCGGCATGGTCGCCGGCATCCCGTTCGGCCTGCCGGGCATCATTCTCGGCCCCGCCGTCGGCGCCTTTGCGCTGGAGTTCGGACGCAACCCCGACCTGCGCAAGGCCGGCATGGCGGGGCTGGGCGGCTTCGCCGGCTTCGTACTCGGGATCGTCGCCAAGTCGTTCTTCGGGCTGCTCATCGTGGGACTGGCGGCGCTCGCGTACTTCTTCTAGGCAATTCCGCTAGTTGGTCCGATGCCCACTCCTCGACGCTGTGCCGGCTGCGGCGCCTCGCTCGGCCCGCCCACCGACGACGACCTCACCATCGTCTGCACGTTCTGCGGCCTGCGCCACGACCTCAATGACCTGGCAGGCGCCGCCACGCCGATCGTGGTGCAGGTCGGGTCACCGCACGGCGGCAGCGGCCGCACCGTCGCCACGATCGTGCTCCTGAGTGTTGCCGTCACGGTCGCGGGCGGCCTCTATGTGGGGTATCGCACGACCACCGACGTGACCACCCGCGTGCGCGAGGCCGCCGACACGGTCCGGGATCGCGCGGCGGAACGGAACCGGCCGCTGGCGCTGGCCGAACTCGGCACCGTCACCGAGCGCGCCTGGAAGACCGTCGACGCGCCGGCGCCGCCGGGTGGATTCGACGCCTTCGATCCGGTTGGCGGCGTGACGTGGGCGACCACGATCGCACGCGCGTGGGCGCCGGATGCGATGCTGACCAGGATCGACGTCGGACGCGTGTCGTCCACCGGCGTCGTCGACGTCGGCAGCGACGCCCCGAGCGGATATCGCTTCCACTCGCCGGCCCGCAGACTGCGATGGAAGCAGGAGGCCGACGGCGGCACGAAGAGCGTCACGACGACCGGCCTGATGCTGCAGGTGCAGGCGGGCACGGTGCGCGTGCTGATGGACACCGACTCGCGCGATGAGCCAACGACGCCCGAGCCGGTGAGCCTGGCGCTGCCGGACCTGCTCACCCGCGTGCGCAAGGCCCGCGGCTTCAGCGACCGCCCGTTCTACGCCGCCTACATGATCTTCCTGCCGCGTGAAGGGTGGGCGTGGTACTTCCGGGCGCCGTCCGGCGACAGCTTCCCCCGCGTGAGGGCTCGCGACGGCCGGGTCTATCCGTACTAGGTGCTGGCCCCGATCGTCTTTACCCTGCACTCGCCCGCGGCGAGGAACGACGCCTCGAGGCGTGACATCGCCTCCGCCGTCTGGCCCTGCACGCCGACCAGAATGTAGCCGTTGGTCACGTCGGGGTCGTAGAGGGCCGGCAGCGCTCGCGGCAGTTTGGCGCTCACGAACAGCGTCAGCACCGTGGCCACGATGGCGCCGAGCATCGTCAACTCGAAGATCACGATGAGGTTCGGCCAGTTGGCCACAATCGGCATGCCGCTGGTCTTGATCGGCCAGGCGCGCTGCGTGGCCGACGTCAGCACGTAGCCGATCGAGCAGCCCGGCAGCGCCGCCGAGGCCGGCGATCCAGTGCATCCAGGTGGCGCTGTCCTTGTGGCTGAACTCGTATTCCTCGAACGGCTCCGACGACATCACCTGGATGTCGGCATCGGCGACGCCGGCGGCACGCAGGCCATCCACCGCGCGCTGCACCGACTCTGGATCCTGATACAGACCGTAGATCGCCGTCATGGCCGCGCCTTCCACAGGCTGGCCAGTTCGTCCTCGTCGTCGACCTTCCGGGCCGGATGCGGCTGGTTGCCGACCTTCATCTCCCAGATCGAGATGATGGGCACGAACTTCGAGAACAGCATGTAGAGCAGCGCCATGGCCGCAAAGGTGGCGATCATGATCATGATCTCCGGCGGCTGCGGGCCGTAGGTGCCCCAGCTGTAGGGCAACTGCTTGTGGGCCAGCCCGGGCACGATGATCAGGAAGCGCTCGAGCCACATGCCGATGAGCACGGCAAACGACGCCACGAGAATGCCGGGAATGGTCCGCAGGCGCCGGAACGAGAGAATCGACAGCGGGATGACGAAGTTGCAGACCACCATCGTCCAGTAGAGCGGCGCGTATTCGCCACGCTGGGTGGCCCAGAACACCGCCATCTCCGATGGCTCGTTGCCGTACCACACGGTGAGCCGCTCGGAGAAGACGAAGTAGCCCCACAGCAGGCTCATGAGCAGCAACAGCTTCGACAGGTTGTCGAAGTGCACCAGGTGCAGGTACGGCTCGAGCTTCAGCATCTTGCGCAGCACCGCCATCGCGATGATGAGGGCGGCGATGCCGCTGAAGATCGCCCCGGCCACGAAGTAGGGCCCGAAGATGGTCGAGTGCCACATCGGCACGTGGGCCATGGAGAAGTCGAACGACACGATGGTGTGCACCGACACCGCCACCGGGATGATGGCAATCGCCATGATCTGCATGCCGGCTTCGAGGCGGTGCCACTGCGTGGTGGTGCCCTGCCAGCCCAGTGCCAGCGTGCCGTAGATGCGTTTGCGCCAGCCGGTGGAACGATCGCGGATCAGGGCGAAGTCCGGGATCATCGGCAGCAGCAGGAACAGCAGGCTGCCGGTGAGATAGGTGTTGATGGCGAAGAAGTCCCACACCAGGGGCGAGCGGAAGTTGGGCCAGATTTCGCGACCGCTCGGATACGGCGCCAGCCAGAAGAACAGCCACGGCTTGCCGAGGTGGATGATGGGGAACATGGCGCCGATCATCAGCGCGAAGACCGTGATCACCTCGGCGCAGCGGGTGACCGGCCGGCGCCACCGCGCGTTGACGAGGCGAAGAATCGCGGAAATCAGCGTGCCGGCGTGGCTGATGCCGATCCAGAACACGAAGTTCGTGAGGTAGAAGCCCCAGTAGACCGGCCAGTTGATGCCGGCCACGCCGATGCCGTACCAGATCTGGTAGGCCCAGGCGGCGGCGCCGCACAGCACGATCGTGGCCAGCACCAGCGCGATGCCGTAGAACCACACCGAGGTGTGGAGCAACGGGCGCACCAGGTCGTCGGCCAGCGGGTTATTGCGTGTCCGGTTCATTCCACGGCTGCCTTTGCAGGTAGGTCACCTTCGGCTCGGCGCCGAGGTCTTCGAGCAGCTTGGTGCCACGCGGCGAATGCGTGAGGCGCGACACGCGGCTTTCGTGGTCGTTCAGATCGCCGAAGATGATGGCGCCGGCCGGGCACGCCTGCGCGCACGCCGGCTGGACGTCGCTGTCGGTCAGCTCGCGCTCCCCGGCCTTGGCGGCGGTCTTGCCCGACTTGATCCGCTGCACGCAGAAGGTGCACTTCTCCATCACGCCGACTTCGCGGACCGAGACGTCGGGATTGAGCTGCAATTGCAGCGGCTTCTCCCACTGCGGGTTGAAGAAGTTGAAGAAGCGGACGTTGTAGGAGCAGGCGTTGGCGCAGTAGCGCGTGCCGATGCAGCGGTTGTAGACCTGGGCGTTCAGCCCTTCGTCGGTCTGATGGGCAGCGTAGGTCGGACAGACGGCCTCACACGGCGCGTTGTCGCAGTGCTGGCACATCACCGGCCGGAACTTCACCTTCACGTCGGGGAAGTCGCCCTCCCAGTAGCGCTCGACGCGCAGCCAGTGCATGGCACGGCCGCGCGACGCTTCGGTGGCACCCACCGTCGGGATGTTGTTTTCGGCGTGGCAGGCCGTGACGCAGGCTTCGCAGCCCGTGCACTTGTCCAGATCCACGACCATGCCCCAGCGATGCGCCATCAGCCTCTTCCCTTTGTGTGGTCGGGCCGCTCGCGCGTCGCGCCGGCAAATAGAATCAGACTGCCGTCGTCGCCCGAGATCCTGCGTGATCTTCACGCGCGTGGCCGCCCAGGCAAGCTGGCCGGTGGCCGGTTCGGCGACCGGCGCCAGAATGGCGAGCGGGTTGGCGCCGCGGCCGCTGGCGTAGCGGGTGAAGGTCTCGTGGCCCTGGCCGACGGGCATGGCCACCGCGTCGGGCCCGATGCCCGGCGAGATGACCACCGGCGCCCGCAGCGACCCGTGCGCCGAGGCGATCTCGACGACGTCGCCGTCGGCGAGGCCGAGCTTTTCGGCCGTCTTCACGTTCACCTCGACCCAGCTGCTCCACATCGCCGAGGTCAGCGGATCGGGCAGTTCCTGCAGCCACGGCAGATGGGCCAGCGAGCCGTCGAAGAGCGCCTGCGACGGATAGGGCATGAACTGGAACGGATATTCGCCGGCGCTGCCGTCGAGTTGCGGGGCGCGCCACGCGGTGGGCACCGGGGCCTCCGGAGCTGCGCGTCGGTGCCGCCACAGTCGGCGGCGGCTCGGCGGCCGGCGCCTGCAGCAACTCCTCGAAGGTCTGCCACGGCATCGCCGGGGTGAGCGGCGTCTTCAGGCGCCGGCCGGCGTCGAGCAGCACGTCGGGCATCGACCGCGTGTCGTAGAGCGGACGCATGGCCGGTCCGGCCACGGTGGCCACCGCCGTCGCCGCTCCGGACTCCGGCGCCGAGTCGACCCACGACTCGAGGAACGAGTGGTCGGGCAGGATGAGATCCGCCAGCGCGCTGGTCTCGTCGATGAACGACCCGAAGCTGGCGATGAACGGCACCTGCCGGAGCCAGTCGCCGACCTTCCAGGCCGCCGGGGCCGCAAAGACGGGATTGGCGTCGTCGAGCAGCAGCACCTGCGGCGGCGCCGCGGCCAGCGCGTCGCGCAGCGCGCGGGCGGGCGCCGGTGGCAGCGTCGCCTGGGGCATGAACGAGACGCCGCCCTCGGCGCCGACGCTGCCCACGAGCGCGTTCAGGGCGTTCACGGCCAGCGCCTGCGCCAGGCCGTTGGTGTGCGCCAGCGGCGCCCCGCCGATGACCGCCACCGCCGGTCCGTACGAAGCGAACTCCCGGGCCAGGCGCTCGATCCGCGCGGCTGACACGCCGGTTTCCTTCTCCACGGCCTCGGGCGTGAACGCCGGCAGCCCGGCCGCCCAGCCCTCGAGCTGCATGCCGGCGCGGCCGGCGCCGTCGGCCGGACGCAGGCCGGCCTTCATCACGACATGCGCCAGGCCCAGGGCCAGCGCGCCTTCGGTGCCCGGCCGCACCGCCAGCCACTCGTCGGCGCTGGCACCGGTCTGTGACATCCGCGGCTCGACCTGCACGAACTTCGGCCGGCTGCCGCCGCGTCCCTGGCGCATGGCGCCGTAGGCCACGCTGTGCGCCAGCGGCGAGTTCCAGGTGCCCAGCAGGTCGGCGCCGAAGTTGAGCAGGTAGTTGGTGCGCGCGAGGTCGAACGTGGGCAGCTGGTGACGGCCGAAGCTGAGCTCGTTGGCGCGGCGCAGCACCGCGTCGTCGAAGATCTCGAAGCTGATCGGCGCCGGCGCGCCGAAGCGACGCAGGAACTCGGCCACCAGCTCGTGCCGGCGGCCACGGCGGGGCCGCGACAGAAGCGCCAGCGACGCGGGCCGGCGGCCGCGGCCGCGTCGAGCCGCTCGACCAGTGTCTTCAGCGCCTCATCCCACGAGATCTCGGTGAACTGGCCGCTGCCGCGCTCGCCGTTGCGACGCTGCGGCGCCACCAGCCGGTCGGGGTGATAGGTGACCTGCACGGCCGCCTGGCCGCGCACGCACAGCCGCCCCTTGCTGAGCGGATGTTCCGGATCGCCTTCGAGCTTCTTCACCAGGCCCATCCGCGTCACGCCGGGCTGCCCGTTGCGGAACACCTCGGCGTCGCCGTCCATCACGCGCGCGGTCACGCCGCACCCGGCGGCGCAGAGCGGACACACGCTCGGCTTCCACACGGCGATGCCGGGCGTCAGCTCTTCGTCCGGGATGAAGCGGACGATCTGGTTCTCCGGGTTGCCACAGCTCGCCAGGGCCGCAGTGGTGCCGGTGATGGCGGTGACCTTGAAGAACCGTCGGCGATCCATGGGCGTCATCGGGGGCTGGCCGGAATCAGTAGTGACAGGTCAGGCAGTCGTTCGACGCCTGCTTCTGCTTGTGGCAGTTCACGCAGAACGCCATGTCCATGTTGACCACACGCTGAGCCACGTCCTGTTGCCGCATGTCGCCGTGACAGGTCGAGCACTCGACCTTGGCCGTGATGTGCGGCGCGTGCTCGAAACGCACGTGCGCCTCGCGCGGGTAGTCGTAGACGCGTTGCCACGCGAAGTCGAGGCCTTTGGTCTGCATCTCGGCCATCGACTGCACGAGCGGCTTGTCGGTGGCCACCGCCGAGTGGCACGTCATGCAGGTGTTCAGGCCGGGCAGACCGGCACGCGGGCCCGACTCGACGCCGTCGTGGCAGTCGGTACACACCATCTCCTGCGCCAGGTGGATGCGATGGCTGTAGGCGAACGGCTGTACGGGCTCCGGCCTCAGCCCGAAGTGGGTCCTGGCCGCGTCGGCCAGGCCGGTACGCGCGGGCGTGTAGACCGACGACGTGCCCCATCGTGAGCGTTGCTGCACGCGTTCGGCCTGCTGACGCTCCGAAAAAGGCGCGTCAACACAAGCCGCCGTACTCAACGCCAGCACGGTGAGAACGAGCCACGCAGGCACGAGCAGCTACTTCCGCGCCGCGGCGAGGCTGCGAACGTAGTTCACGAGGTGCCAGGTGTCCTGGTCGCTCACCTTGCCCTTGAACGCCTTCATCTTGAAGTCGGGCCCGACGCCGTCCTGGATGACGGCGAAGATCTCGCCATCGGTCGACCCGTAGGTCCAGGTGGCATCGGTCAGGTCCGACGCCATCATCTTCTTCGCGATCGGCGTCTCGGCCGCCCCGGCGGCGCCGTGGCACATCCGGCATTGCTTCTGATAAATCTGTTGACCCGCAGTGACCGACGTCGCGCTCGTGGCGACGGGGTTCTTCATCTTGGCCGCTACGGCCCGGGGCGTCGTCTGCACGCCTCCGGCCACCAGTCCGATGGACAGCGCAAAGCACCATCCGGCGACTACAACTGTCGTCACGATCCGCTGACCCATTCCCACTGCGCTCCTTCGTGTGGCGTGCACGATATGCGGAGACAGACGGTCGTCCATCGACAGAACGCATGGACGCCGACTGATGCGACCGGCATCGTCACACACATCCACGATGCTTGCAACCGGATGTCTTTCGGGCCCGCGGAAGCCGTTCCGGCTACCGGCCCACGACCCAGGTGGTCATGCAGCGCTGGTCCTGCACGAGGGTGGTCTTGAGCGGATCGAGCAGCCGACCGCCGAGGTGGCGCGTGGCCGTCATCAGCCGGGCGTCGTCCACCAGATAGCGCTCGGAGCCGTCGGGCAGCAGGTAGCGGCCGGCGCCGAGCGGCTGCATCCGGTCGGCCATCCCGATCGACGAGGCCAGGCGCGCGAACAGCAAGCCCCCGGGCGCCACCAGCCGCCACAACTCGGCGACCATGGCGTCGAAGTGCGCGTGGTCGCGGGCGAAGTGGAGCACGGCGTTGCTGATGACGACCTCGAACGCGGCGGACGCAAACGACGACTGCTCGACCGGCTCGACGCGGAAATGGCCGGCCGGGAGCGCCGGCGCCAGCGCCGCCGCCAGGGCCCGCACGGCGTCCACCGCCAGCGGATCGCGGTCGGTGGCGTGCACGTCGTAGCCCGCGCGGAGCAGGTACACGAGGTTGCGGCCGGTGCCGCAGCCGGCGTCCAGCACCCGCATGCCGCGGGTGATGCGTCCGCGCAGCAACTGGTCGAACAGATAGATGTCGAGGTGGCCGAAGTGGTCGAGGAGCGTGCCGTCGCTCATGGGCGTCGCTTCACGCGCGGCACGGCCGTCGAGATCCGGCCGACGGCGGCGATGAACGCGCTATCGCGTTCGCAGAACCACCAGCCGTCGCGGTAGGTGAGGGGGTGGTCGAAGTGATGCGGGCAGCGCGGCCACTGCGGCTCGCCGGCGGCGTGCACGGCCCGCTGCGCCTCGGTGGCCGTCTGCGTGAGCACCGCCGAGAGCTCACCGCTGGCGGCGCCCGCCGTCATGGGCGAGGGCGCCACCTCCGACCAGGCCATGCCGGAGGTCCGCTCGACGTCGCGCTTCAGGGCCCGCACGGTGCCGGCCACGTCCTCGAGCGTCGGCAGGCGCCGGTTGGCGCACTCGATGGACAGGTCTTTGGCGACTCGGGGCTTCAAGCACGGCGCCAGCACGACGTCGGCGTTGCTGCCGCGACCGGTCACGGTGTGCAGGGCGCTCACGGCGCTGGCGCCCACGCCGTCGAACAGGATCGCATCGACGTCAGGCACCTGCCAGATGGCCCATGCCGCCTGCCCCCGCCGCTGGGCCGCGAGCACGCACCGAAGCGCCGCCGTCACCTCGCGCCGCCCCACGGGCGACGGGCTGTCGACCCCGGCGGTGAGCGTGTAGATGCCACAGTTGCGGCCGGCCGGACCGGTGAGCTTTTCGATCTCTCCGGTCACGATCGTGGCCACGTACTGCTGGCGTTCGTCGAGCGCGTCCTGCGCCGCCAGCGACTGCGCCAGCCCGACTGTCACGCCGACGGCGGCCGCCACGGCCTTCACGAACCGTCGTGTGGACATCGGCCCTTACTTTCCTGGATTGTAGGTCCTCTCGGTGTGACCCTCGAGCTGCTTCGGGTAGAAGTAGACCTCGCGCAGGTTGCCGGTGGCGTAGCGCTCGGCCTGATCGTTGAAGTGCTTCGAGGTGACGTCGCTGCTCAGGCCGCCGGCGGTGATGGCGCGGGCGCGTACGCCGTCGTTGCCGAACTCGACGGCGGCGACGAAGCTGTTGCCGCTCGAGCCGTAGATGCGCTTGCTGCCGTTGTAGCTGCGGGCGCCAAACGACGCCAGCGAGCCCCAGCGCGCCGACGCGAAGCCCACCGGCGTACTCGGCTGGTCGTCGCTGTAGGGGTGCACGATCGCCGGCGAGATGCGCTGGAAGCGGTTGATCTCGCCCCACGGCGTCTGCCATTTGCCGAAGTCGGCCGTCAGCTTGTCGACCGCTGCCGCCAGCGCTCCGAGACGCTGCTGCGGCGTGGCCTTGGTGCGCATGTAGTCGTAGACGCTCACGCCCGCGGTTCGGGCGGCCGGCGCCGATTTCGCCCACAGGTCTTCGCCCCAGAAGATGGCCAGCGACTGCGGCACCGAGTCCACCGCCCAGCGGCGGTCCCACGCCCTGAGCGCCTTCACCGGCTCAGCCAGCTTCGCCTTCAGCGGACTTGCGGCCGGCGCCTGGTCCCACGCTCTCAGCAGCAGCGGGATCTGCAGGTCGAACTCGGGCTGCTGCGTATCGAAGCCGGCGGCGATGAGGGCGTCGATCGAGAAGTCCTTCTTGTTGTCGAGCACGCGGATGGCGTGGACGCCGCGCGGGTTCTCGCCGTTGCGGTCGAAGTAGGCGGGGAAGTCGCTCTTCTTCTTGCTGTATTTGCCGGCGGCCATGAATGGCCAGTCGTTGGTGTTGTAGACCCAGCCATTGGGCGGATTCTCGACGCTGGGGCTGTCGTCCACCGCATGCACGCCCTGCCAATCGTTGGCGGGGATGCTGCCGTCCACCGGCTTGCTCCAGTCGAGCTTCGGGTTGCGCTTCGGCACGAAGTTCGAGTGGAAGTAGGCGATGTTGCCATCGGCATCGGCGTAGAGCGTGTCGTTCGACGAGTTGGTGTGCAGCTCCATCACCTGCTTGTACTCGGCGATGTTCTTCGTCTTGGTACGGCGGTACGACTGCTGCAGCGCTTTGAGCGGCTGCTCCATCAGGCTCACCGCCACCCACTTGCCGTCCTGTTCGCGGACGATCGGGCCGTGGTGCGTGCGCCAGGTCGTGAACTCCTTCGTCGCCATCCCGGAGGCGGTCTTGTAGGGGATGGCGATCGTCTTCATCTTCGCTTCGCGTTCCTCGGCGCCGAACTTGTAGAAGACCTTGCCGTCTTTCTGCACGATGGTCTCGAGGAACTCGTCGATGTTGTCGACGCCGCTCGAGGTGTGCATCCAGCCGGCCTTCTCGTTGAAGCCCTGGTAGATGAAGAACTGGCCCCAGGTCAGCGCGCCGTAGGCGTTCAGGCCTTCGCTGCTGGTCATCTGCGCTTCCTCGCGGAACGAGAACGAGGTATGCGGGTTGATCCACAGCAGCGCCTTGCCAGCGGTGGTGTTGGCAGGCGCCACCGCGAAGCCGTTCGACCCGGTGGGCTCGGGCGGCACCGCCATGTAGCGCGGGTCGGGCTCCACGCGGGCGAGTGCCCCCGGGTTCTTCCCGTAGAACGCCTCGAGCCGCGCGATCGACACGCTTTCGATGTCGCCGCCGATGCTGCCTTCGCTGAAGCTCAGCGCCATCCACGGTTCGAACGTCGTGATGACACGGGGCTTCACGTCGGGGTGCGTGGCCAGGTAGAAGTTGAGCCCGTCGGCCCAGGCCGTCATGAGCGCCTTGAGGTCGGCCGGCGCTTTCTCGTATTCCGCCTTCAGCTCCACCGGGTCGATGAAGAGCTTCATCCGCAGATCGCGGTAGATCTCCTTTTCGCCCTCCGCTTCGGCCAGCCGGCCCATGGCGTTGATGAAGTTCGTCTCGACGCGGTTGAAGTCGTCTTCCGCCTGCGCGTACATCAGGCCGAACACCGCGTCCGCATCGGTCTTGCCGGTGATGTGCGGGATGCCCCAGTCGTCACGGACGATGGTGATGCCCGCGGCGCGTTGCTGCCAGGCGGCCATCTCGGGCGAGACGGCGGGAGCGGGCGGCGGCGCGGCCGTGCACGAGACGAGCGCAACCAGAGCGAGGAGGGTGAGGAAACGCTTCATGGGAGTGGCTCCAACCGACTCAGCGGCGCGTCGATGGCGACGGCAGCGGGGGAATTGTGGCATAGAACGCCAAGGCACCGAATCCATCGTGCTACGCGATGCGAACGCCTGCGTATACCTGAACGGCTGAGCCTACGGCGACATACGTCGAGTGCGGCGGCTCGCGCAGCAGGTCCCGCGAAGTCTGCGCCGTAGAGCTTCGTGGCGTCGCCCGTGAAGGTGGCCGTGCGGGCGGTCCAGACGCGCCACGACGGGTGCGCGACCTCGTATTCGATGGCGCCGCCGTCGCGTTGGCGGGTATAGCCCCAGTAATGTTCGGTGATGAACTCGGCTTCGGAGCCGGGCGTGAGCGGACTCGCCGGGCCCTCGACGGCCGCATGCAGCCGGAAGGCAACGCGGCGGTGCTGCCACGCGTACTCGGCCTCGCCGCCTGCCTCGGCCGTGAGCGCGATTGCGTGCGCCATCGGCACGGCGAGATAGGGCTCGTTGTAGGTCCAGCGCGCCGTCCATGCAATCGCCGGTCGGGGCACCAGTTCACGGATGAACACGACCGCGCGCCGCATGACGCCGTCGGGTCCTGGCCGACGGACGTAGAAGCGCAGGTTCACTTCTTCGAAGGTGCGATGGAAGGGGACCGGCACACCCAGGAGCCGGGTGTCGGTGAAGAGGAAGCCGACGAGACTGACCAGCGTCTGGCCTTGCCAGCTGTCGAGTTCGGTGCCGGCCGGAACGAGCGGCTCGAGCCACTCGCGCCGGCAGGGGTAGTTGGCGAGCACCAGGCTCTCCCACCGGGCGGTGAGAAAAGGCCGGCGCCGGTGTGGCACCGCTGGTGCGGTCATGGAGCCGCGGCTACTGCCCCATCGGGGTGTAGTTCAGCCAGCCGCGGGTCGCGTAGTCCATGAGCGTCTCCGCAAACAGGATGGCGACGAAGAACAGGCTCAGGACCACCGTCAGCTTGGTGAGCCGGCTGCTGTACTTCACGTGCATGAAGAACAGGATGACCAGCGTCGCCTTCACGCCGGCAATGGCCAGGGCCACGACCGGGTTGAGCGAGCCGAGGTTGACGAACGCGGCGCCGACGGTGATGGCCGATAGGACCATCAGCGCGCCGAAGATCGTGAAGTAGGTGCTGAGCGGCGAGACGTGAACGGATGACATTGAACGATTCCCCCGCCTAATTGTGCCGTTCCACGAGGTACAGCAGCGGGAACAGGAAGATCCACACGATGTCGACGAAGTGCCAGTAGAGCCCGGTCATCTCGACCGGGGCGTGGTACTCGCTGTCGAACCGCCCCTTGTGGGCCATCCACGCGATGATGAAGAGAATCACGACGCCCACGATCATGTGGAGCGCGTGCAGCCCGGTCATCACGAAGTAGAGGCTGAAGAACAGCTGCGTGGTGCGCTGCAGCTGGTCGGGCCCCATCGTCACGATGTGGCCGTCGGTGGCGACCGCGGCCGCGCCGCCTGCCGCCGGTGCCGCATGTTCGCCGGCGCCTTCGGCCCCTTCATGTTCCGCGGCGAACTGGAAGCTCGGCCCCGGCACGTGATGGTGCTCGAACTTGTCGGCGTATTCGTAGACCTTGATGCCCAGGAACACGGTGCCGAGCACGATGGTGGCCAGCAGCCAGTTCACCGTGGCCTTGCGCTTGTTGGTCTGGGCGGCGCGCACCGACAGCGCCATGGTGAGCGAGCTGCCGATGAGGACCACCGTGTTGATGAGCCCGGGCAGGATCGCGATCGACTTGCTGGCCGCCGCGAACGCCTCGTAGTACCACATCCGGTAAAGCGTGTAGGTGATGAACAGCCCGCCGAAGAACAGCACTTCGGTGAGCAGGAACACCCACATGCCGAGCACCCCAGCTTCGCGCTGCTGGGCCATGGTGCTGAAGTGGTGCTGCAGCGCCGGGTGATGCGCGTGACCGTGGCCGTGCATGGGCGAGGCCCCTTCGGCGTGAGCGATGCCGTCAGACAAGCTTGGCCTCCCGAATGACCTTCGGCGTGTATTCGTACGCCTCAGGGATGTCCGTGGGCACGTCGACGAAGTTCTCGGTCAGCGGCGGCGACTGCGTGCGCCACTCGAGGCCCGAAGCTCCCCACGGGTTGTTGCCGGCCACCTCGCCGTATTTCAGCGAGTAGGCGAAGTAGATGACGGGAATCAGGTAGCCGAGCCCCAGCACCGACGCGCCGGCCGACGACAGCACGTTCAGCACCTGGAACTCGTCCGGATACATGTGGTACCGACGCGGCATGCCCATGTAGCCGAGCACGAACTGCGGGAAGAACGTCAGGTTGAAGCCGACGAAGACCAGGATGGCGCTGATGCGCGACCAGAACTCGGAATACATGCGGCCGAACATCTTCGGCCACCAGAAGTGCATGCCGCCGAGGTAGCCCATGATGGCGCCGCCGACCATGATGTAGTGGAAGTGCGCGACCACGAAGTAGGTGTCGTGCAGGTGGATGTCGGTGCCGAGCGTCGCCAGGAACAGGCCCGTGAGGCCGCCGATGAGGAACAGCCCGAAGAAGCCGTAGACGTAGAGCATCGGCGCTTCGAAGCTGAGCGAGCCGCGGTGCAGCGTCGCCGCCCAGTTGAAGACCTTGACGGCCGAGGGAATCGCGACCGAGAAGCTCAGGAACGAGAACACCATCGCGGCGTAGACCGTGATGCCGGCGACGAACATGTGGTGCGCCCACACGATGAAGCCGAAGACCGCAATCGCCAGCGACGAGAAGGCCACGAAGCTGTAGCCGAAGATGCGCTTGCGCGAGAAGGTCGAGACGATCTCGCTGATGACGCCCAGCGCCGGCAGGATCATGATGTAGACGGCCGGGTGCGAGTAGAACCAGAAGAGGTGCTGGAACAGCACCGGGTCGCCGCCGCGCTGCGGGTCGAAGATGCCGAAGCCGAAGGCGCGCTCGGTGAAGAGCATCACGATGGTGATGGCGACCACCGGCGTGCCGAGCACCTGGATGAGGCTGGTGGCGTAGTGGGCCCACACGAACAGCGGCAGCTTGAACCAGTGCAGGCCCGGCGCTCGCATGCGGTGGATGGTGACGATGAAGTTGAGGCCCGTCAGGATCGACGAGAAGCCCGAGATGAAGACGCCGAGCGCGGTGGGCACCACGTTGGTGCTCGACGAGGCGGCGCTGTAGGGCGTGTAGAAGGTCCAGCCGGTGTCGACGCCGCCGGCGATGATGGCCACCAGCGTGAAGGCGCCGCCCACCACGTAGATGTACCAGCTGAGCAGGTTGATGCGCGGGAAGGCGAGGTCTTTCGCCCCGATCATCGGCGGAATGAGGAAGTTGCCGAGCACCGCCGGCACCGACGGGATCAGGAAGAAGAACACCATGATCACGCCGTGGAGCGTGAAGAACTTGTTGTAGGTGTCGGGCTGGAACAGGTCGCCCTGCGGCGTCGTCAGCTCGAGCCGGATGCCCACGGCGAACAGGCCGCCGAGGAAGAAGAACAGCGAGATCGAGATCAGGTAGAGGACCGCGATCCGCTTGTGGTCTTTCGTCAGCAGCCACGACTTGAGGCCGTGGCCGTTCGACAGGTAGTTCTGCGCTGGGTAGACGGGCGTTTCCATGGCTTACCTTGGCGCGCCCGGCGCGGGCGTGCTTGTTGAGGGGGCCGGGGCCGGCACCGATGGCGGCGCGCTCGAGCCCGCCTGGGGCGACAGCGACTTGATGTGCTCGATGAGCGCGGCCAGGCCCTCTTCACTGACGAGACCCTGGAAGGTCGGCATCAGGGGGGTGAACCCCTTCACGATTTTGGCCTGCGAGTTCAGAATCGACTCGCGCAGGTAGCCCTCGTCAACCACGGCGGTCTGGCCGCCGGCCAGTTCCACCTGCGTGCCGATGATGTCCTTGAGCGAGGGGCCGCGGCCCTGGCCGCTGTCGAGATGGCAGGTGTTGCAGGCGAGGTCGTTGAAGAGCTTGGCGCCGCGTTCCGCCATCGTGCCTTCGGTGCCGCCGCCGGCCAGCCAGTCCTGGTACTGCTGCGGCTCCATCACGATGACGGTGCCGATCATCCCCGAGTGTTTGGTGCCGCAATATTCGGCGCAGAAGATGTGGTACCTGCCCGGCTTGGTGGCTTCGAACCACAGCGGCTGGTAACGGCCGGGGATGGCGTCGATCTTGGTGCGGAACGCCGGGAAGTAGAGGTCGTGCAGCACGTCCTCCGAGGTCACCAGCACCTTGATGGGGCGCCCCACCGGCACGTGCAGCTCGTTGATCTCGCGCTGGCCGCCGGTGTGCTGGAACTTCCACATCCACTGCTTGCCCACGGCATAGATCTGCATGGACTCGGCAGGCGCGCGCCGTATCTCGTAGAACAGCTTGGCGCCCCAGGCGAACATCACCATCGAGATGATGGTCGGGATGATCGACCACAGCAGCTCGAGGGGCAGCGACCCCTCGATGTGCGCGCCGATCTGCTCCGGATGCCTGCGGCGGTACCGGAAGGCGAAGAACACGACAGCCGCCGAGATGGCCACCGTGAAAAACGCCGAGACGGCGACGATGAAGAGATAGAGCGCGTCGACCTCCGAAGCGAAGGTCGAGGCAGCCTCTGGAAACAGCGGAATACCACCCATAAGACTCAGTGCCCAGCTTCGGCGCGGCCATCGCGCCTGAGCGAAATCGCGATGAACCCGAGCAGCGCCACCATCGTGACGACGCCGCCCATTCTGACGGCGTTCATGGCCGCGAGGCTGTACGACCCCGTGGCGGGTTCATAGTGATAGCAGTAGAGCAACACCTGATCGACCACCGATCCGATCTTGCCCGCCGACGACTCCATCAGCGCGAACTTCAGGTCGCGCGGCGGATATTCGATGCCGAAGAGATAGCGTGACAGCTTTCCCTCGGGCGTAGTGACGATGACGCCGCTCGCATGCGCGAACTGCTGCGTGGCCGGGTCCCAGGCGAACTGGAAGCCGGCGGTATCGGTGACGCGCTTGATGGCGGCTTCGTCACCGGTGAGGAAGTGCCAGCCGCGCTCGGTGCCCGGCCGCTGATAGCGATCCAGATAGGTCGCCTTCTTGGCGGCGGCCTGCACCGGGGTCTCGCGGGCATCGAAGCTGATGGCGACGACGTCGAAGTCGCTGCCCACCGTCTGGTCGAGCACGCCGATGCCGCTCACCAGCCCGTTCAGGATCTGGTTGCAGAGCATCGGACACTCGTAATACACGAACGCCACGATGACCGGCCGGGTGCCGAAGTAGTCGCCGAGGCGCACCGCCTTGCCGTGTTCGTCCTTGAACGCGGCATCGAGCGGCAGTTGCGCGTCGAGCTTCTGGTCGAACTTCACCTGCTGCAGGGCCACAGGCATGGCGTTGGACGGCGGCGCCGCCGCCGGCCGGAGACCGGGCGCGTCGGCCTGGGCGAACACCGACACGCCGGCCATCACGGCAAGAGCCGCGGGCGCGAGGACGTATCGGGTGAAGGCGTTCATGACCTGGTTGTTACCTCGGCGCCGACGTGCGGCCGGCCGACGAATCCTGGACCACCATCGTGGGCGCGGCCGACCCGCCGGCGCGCGCCGGCAGACCGCGCTCGAGCGTCAGCGTCATCGCCCGTTCGATCGGGATGTGGACGACCCCGTTGGCCTTGTCCACCCAGCCGTAGCCGTGCAGTTGCGCGCGCTGTTCGGTCTTCAACTGAAAGACGTCCTTGAAGGGCTGGGTCTGCAGCCGAGGCGCCGGCGGGGCCTGCGACACGCCCTGCGCGAGCGGGTAGCGGCGGGTCGCGGCGTCCAGGGCATCGCTCCGTCGCTCCAGGAACGAGTAGGTGCCGTAGACGATGCCGGCGCCGATCGCCATCGACACGGCGAGCCAGATACCGAACCGGTAACCGATACCGGGATCGATGTCCGTGTGTTCGTACTCCGCCCCTGGTGGCGTTGGTCCGTATTCGAGATCCGCGTCGTTCGACATGTGTCTGTCCTAACGTCTCTCAGCCGCTAGCCCCTAGCCGCCAGCCGCTGGTCGAGCATCAATGCGTGTGATGCGTGAGCGTCTTCGCCAGTCCCTCGTCCTGGAGGGGAAGCAGCGGCCGGCCCTTGAGCTGCATCGCGAACAGCATCACGAAGATGCCGCCGAGCGCGATCGGCAGTGCGATGTCCATGAGGCCGACCGACAGGCCGTCGGTGTGGAACTCCGGCGCGACGTGCCAGTAGTAGTCGACCACGCGGATGCCGATCATCCAGAGCGCGATCTTGCTGACGCGGCTCCAGTCGCGCTTGATGTTGCGGGCCAGCAGCAGCACGTAGGGCAGGATGAAGTGGAAGATGACCAGCGTCCAGCCGACCCACTGCCAGCCGTGCTGCGAGCGCACCCAGTAGTGCGGAATCTCTTCCTGGGTGTTGGCCGAGTAGATGATGAGGAACTGCGAGAACGACAGGTACGCCCACAGCATGATGAAGGCGAACAGGAACTTGCCGAGGTCGTGGAAGTGGGAGGCGTTCACCACCTGCGCCATCGGCCGCTCCTGCGCCAGCCGCGCCAGCATGAAGATGGCGAAGGCGAGCGCCGACAGCCCGAAGCCGACGACGTAGAGCAGGCCCCACATGGTCGAGAACCAGTGCGGGTTGACCGACATCGTCCAGTCGACCACCGCGAAGGTCACGGTGAGCCCCCACACGAGGAGGCCGCCGGCCGACAGCGCCGTCATCTTCGCCGCCAGGGCCGGATCACCGGTGCGGTCCTGCTCGGCCGACCAGGCGCTGAGGCGCAGGGCCAGGAAGCACCACACCGCGAAGTAGAAGACGTAGCGGCCGATGAAAAACGGCACGTTCAGATACGCGGCCTTGTCGAGGATGACCGGGTCGGTCGACGGGTGCGTCCAGTGATACAGGTGGCCCATCCCGGCCAGGACCGGCAGGCCCAGGATGGCCATCACCGGCAGCGTGCGGGTGGCCGCTTCGAGGATGCGGCGGACGATGACGCCCCAGGCGCCGCCGGTCAGGTGGTTCACCATCAGCAGCGCCAGGCTGCCGAGGCCGATGCCCGTCCAGTAGACCCAGGCCACCAGATACGCTTCGTAGAAGCGATCCGCGCCCGCCATCGTGAAGCCGACGCCGGTGAGCACGGCGCCGGCCACGGCCGCCATCATGCCCTTCGACTGCAGGCCCGAGAGGCTCTCGGGCGCGGTGTAAGTTTCCGAAGCCATGTCTAGTGTTCCGCCTTCTTCGCCGGTTCCGCGGCGGCCATCGCGGCCGCGGCGGGCGCCGCATCGAGGCGGCCGCGGTCAGCGGCCGGGACGTCGTCGACGGTCGCGTTCTGACTGAGCTGCAGCGCGCGCACGTAGGCGGCAATCAGCCAGCGATCGCGCGGCGGGACCTGTTCGGCGTAGCCCTGCATGGCGCCGAAGCCGTTGGTGATCACGTCGTAGAAATAGCCGGGCGCCGCCGAGCGCAGCCGGTCCTGATGGTAGGTCGCGGCCTGGCGCAACCCGCGCTGCACCACCATGCCCCTGCCGTCGCCGGTCTGGCCGTGGCAGGGCGTGCAGTAGGCGGTGTAGCGTTCCTGCCCGCGCTGCATGTCGGCGGCGCTCACCGCGAACGGGAACTCGGTGACGAAGAAGCCGTCGACCTTGCCGGTGTAGAAGTGCTCGTCGTCACGCAACTGGCCGCGGGCGACGGTGCCGGTCGGCAGGTTGCGCGAGGCGCGGCCATCCGGGTAGTTCTTGTTGGCCTCGTAGACCTCGTAGCGCGGGGTGTCGTGCATGTCCTGGCGGCAGCCGGCCATCACGGCCGCCGACGCCACGACCAGCGCACACGTGAGCAGACGTCCATTACTCCGCAACGTCGTAGACTCCCTTTGCGCCAAGACCCTGCAGGAACGAGCTGGTCTGATCCTTGGCGAAGTGCGCGTCTTCAGCCTCGATCACCAGGAAGAACTTGTCGGACGACGCCAGCGAGAAGCGGTCCACGTTGAACACCGGGTGGTAGGGCTGCGGCAGGCCGTTCAGGGCAATCATCCCGATCGCCGCCGTGAGCGCCGAGAAGAGAATCGTCAGCTCGTACGACGGGATGACGAACGCCGGCCAGGTGGCCGGCGGCCGGCCGCCGATGTTCATCGGGTAGACGATGGCCGAGGCCCAGTACTGCAGCGTGAAGCCGGTCATCATGCCGCAGAAGGCCATGAAGAGCACCAGCTTCGGCAGGATGGTCCGCTTCTTGTGGATGATGTCGTTCAGTTCTTCGATCGGGAAGGGCGTGTAGGCCTCGAGCTTCGAATAGCCCGCGGCCACCGCCTGCGTCGAGGCGTCGACGATGCCCTGCGCCGTGTCGAACTCGGCCATCAGGCCGTAGAGTCCGGTCTTGTCTTTGCTGACGTGCATGACTGAATCCCGCCTAGTGGCCTGAACCGTGGGTGTCGTGCCCGTGCGGCACGTGCACCTTGGCTTCAGGCAGCAGCGTGCGCACTTCGAAGATCGAAATCATCGGCACGAAACGCATGAACAGGAAGAAGAGCGTCAGGAACAGGCCCATGGTGCCGCCGAACATCATGAAGTCCCAGGCGGTGGGCGAATACATGTCCCACGACGAGACCACGAAGTCGCGATGCAGCGAGGTCACGATGATGACGAACCGTTCGAGCCACATCGCCAGGTTGACGATGAGCGACAGCACGAACATGTACTTGAGGTTGTAGCGGACGCTCTTGAACCACAGCACGTGAATCAGCACGGCGTTGATGAAGATGAGCATCCAGTAGCTCCAGGCGTAGGGCCCGGTCATGCGGTTCCACAGCATGAAGCGCTCGTACTGGTTGGCGCTGTACCAGCCGAAGAACGCTTCCATGGCGTAGCCGTAAGCGACGATGAGGCCGGTCGCCAGCATGACCTTGGCCATGTTGTCGATGTGCTTCATCGTGATCAGGTGCTCGAGCTTGTAGTAGGCGCGGATCGGAATCGCCAGCGTCAGCACCATGCCGAAGCCGGAGTAGATGGCGCCGGCCACGAAGTAGGGCGGGAAGATCGTGGCGTGCCAGCCGGGAATGACCGAGACCGCGAAGTCGAAGCTCACGACGCTGTGCACCGAGAGCACCAGCGGCGTCGACAGGCCGGCGAGAATGAGGCTGGCCACCTCGTAGCGGTGCCAGTGGCGGGCCGAGCCGCGCCAGCCGAGCGCGAGCGTGCCGAACACGGCGCGCTTGACCTTCGAGGTGGCGCGGTCGCGCATGGTCGCGAGGTCGGGAATCAGGCCGACGATCCAGAACACGACCGAGACGGTGGCGTAGGTCGAGACCGCGAACACGTCCCAGATCAGCGGGCTGCGGAACTGCGGCCACAGGCCCATGGTGTTCGGATAGGGGAACAGCCAGTAGGCGGCCAGCCACGGACGGCCGGTGTGGAGCAGCGGGAAGAGGGCCGCGCAGGCCACCGCGAAGATGGTCATCGCTTCGGCGAAGCGCGCAATCGACATCCGCCACTGCTGCTTGAACAGCATCAGAATCGCCGAGATGAGCGTGCCGGCGTGGCCGATGCCGATCCACCAGACGAAGTTGATGATGTCGAAGGCCCAGCCCACCGGGACGTTGTTGCCCCAGATGTAGACGCCCTTGAGCACCAGGTAGCCGATCGCCAGCTGCAGGGCGCCGAGCCCGGCCAGGCCGATGAGCAGGCCGATGATCCAGCCGAGGGGGTAGCGTTTCCCGAGCGGGATCTCGGCGACCGCTTCGGTGATCGACTCGTAGTCCTGGCCCGGCCCGATCACCGGGTGATCGAGGGTCGTGGCGGACTGCTGTGAATGGACGTGCTGCGCCATTAGTGCTCGCTCTCAGTCGAGGCCGCGTCGTGGGACTCGGCGTGATGGCCACCCACGGTCGGGTTCGACGGCAGCGCGGGGTTCGGATTGCGCACCGCCGCGAGATAGGTCGTGCGCGGCCGGGTGTTGAGCTCGGCCAGCATCGAGTAGTTGCGCGGGTCGGCCTTGAGCTTCGCCACCCGGCTGGTGGGGTCGTTCAGGTTGCCGAAGGTGATGGCCTGCGACGGGCAGGCCGATTCGCACGCGGTCACGACTTCGCCGTCGCGAATCTCGCGGTCTTCACGCTTGGCCTGGATGCGCGCCGAGTTGATGCGCTGCACGCAGTAGGTGCACTTCTCCATGACACCGCGGCTGCGCACCGTGACGTCGGGGTTGCGCTGCATCTTGAGCGACTCGGTTTCCCAGTCCTGATACAGCGTGAAGTTGAAGCGGCGGACCTTCCACGGGCAGTTGTTCGAGCAGTAGCGGGTGCCGACGCAGCGGTTGTAGACCATGTCGTTCAGGCCTTCCGCCGAGTGCACCGTCGCCGACACCGGGCACACGACCTCGCAGGGCGCGTTCTCGCACTGCTGGCAGGGCATGGGCTGGTAGTAGGTGTCGGGGTTGTCGATGTCGCCGGCGTAGTAGCGGTCGATCCGCAGCCACTGCATCTCGCGGCCGTTGGCGACCTGGTCTTTGCCGACCACCGGGATGTTGTTCTCCGACTGGCAGGCCACCACGCAGGCGTTGCAGCCGGTGCAGGTGTTGAGGTCGATGGCCATGCCCCACGAGTAGCCCGAGTACTCCCACTTGGGATACAGGGTCAGCCCGTCGGAGAGCTTCATGTGCTCCATCTCGTGGGCGAACGCCGGGTTGGCCTTGTAGTCTTCGAGCTTGGCCGAGCGCACCAGGTTGCGGCCTTCGATCGACCAGTGATCCTGCGTGCTCACGAGCTGATAGGTGCCGCCGGCCTTGCTGACCTCGGCGGCGCCGAACCAGGCCGAGCCGCTGCCGCGCAGCGCATAAGCGTTGACGCCCACGCCGTTGCCGACGCGACCGGCGCGCTTGCGGCCGTAGCCGAGCGAGATGGTGACGGCGTCCTGCGCGTGGCCCGGGTCGATCCAGGCCGGCACTTCGAGGGTGCGTCCTTCGAGCTTCACGCTCAGCAGGTCGCCGTTCTGCACGCCGAGCTTCTCGGCGGTGCGCGGTGCCACCAGCGCGGCGTTGTCCCAGGTGAGCTTGGTGACCGGCTTGGGCAGTTCCTGCAGCCAGCCGTTGTTGGCGAAGCGGCCGTCGTAGACCGAGGCGTCGCGCTTGAACAGCACTTCGACGCCGGAGGTGGCGCCCGCCGACGGCGGATTGGCGTTCCAGCCGGCGGCCAGGGCCACCGTCTTCGCAGCCGTGGCGGTGCCGCCGATGAAGCCGTCGTGGAGCCACTTGCGCCACTGCTTCTCGAACGACGAGGCGGGCGCGGCGGGAACGACCGGCGTGGCGGCGGATGAAGCGGCGGCGTTGCCTGGTTCGCCGTAGCGCCGGCAGGCGCCGAGGCGACGCTCGCCGCAGCTGGCGCCACGGCACCGCGCCGCGAAGGCGGCCCAGTGTTCGCGGACGATGTCGTAGCCGCTGCGCTCGGCGCGATCGCTGAGCGTCGCCAGCACTTCGTGCGGCGACTTGCCGCCGTACATCGGCTGGATGAGCGGCTGCACGATCGAGACGGTGCCGTCGATCGACCGCGCATCGCTCCACATCTCGAGGTAGTGGGTCGAGGGCACGTGCCACTGGCACAGTTCCGCGGTCTCGTCGTGGAAGAGACCGGTGTGGGCGCGCCACGCCACCTTCTGCAGCGTCTCGGCGAACTTCCAGTCGGCCGGCGCGGTGTACGCCGGGTTGGCCTCGCCGACGATGACGAGCGCCTGCACGCGGCCGGCGTCCATGTCGACGACCAGCTGCCGCATGGCTGCGTGCTGTTCCGACGGCACCACTTCGGGCGTCGTCATGTAGCTGACCGTCTGGCCGGCGTTGCCGAGCAGGTCGTTCAGCGCGTGCGCGAGCGCGTGCACCGCGGCGGGCTGCGCCTCGCCGGCGACGACGAGCGAGGTGCCGCGATGGGCGGCCAGGTCAGCGGCAATGGCGTCGACGAACGCTTCGGTGCCGGCGGGTGCGCCGCCGGTGACGCCGCTCAGTCCGAGCTTGGCGGCAATCGCGCGCGCGAACGCTTCGACCTGGCTGGCCTTCATCGACAGGCGATGGTCGGCCCGTCCGCCGGTGATCGAGGGCGTCGCTTCGGCCACGTAGAGACGGCTCATGCGGTCGGGCGCGGTGTCGAGACGGCGCCGCGAAGCGAACGCGCGGGCGTATTTGACGCCGAAGGCGTTCTCGGCCGCCAGGAAGTCGCCGTCGAGCGAGAGGATGACGTCGGCCTTCGTGAAGTCGTAGACCGGCTCGACGTATTCACCGAAGGCGGCGCGGGCGCCGGCACGCACGTTGTCGCGCGTGGTCGGTTCCCACTGAATCCACTTCGCCTGCGGATGCGCGGCCAGGATCTGCTGAATCTGCGCGGCCAGCGCCGGCGAGTTCACGGTCTCGGTGAGGATGCGCAGGCCGGCGCCGCCGGAGGTCGACTGCGCCGACAGCGCGCCGCGCATGGCGGCGACGAAGCCGCTCCATGGACGCACCTGGCCGAGTTCGGTGATGGCGTTCGAGCGATCGGGATCGTAGAGCGAGAGAATCGAGGCCTGCGCGAACAGGTCGGTGCCGCCGAGGCTGGCCGGATGATCGGGGTTGCCCTCGATCTTGGTCGGCCGGCCTTCGTGGCTTTCGACCAGCAGCCCGGTGGCGACGCCGCCAAGCGAGGCCGCGGTGGCGAAGAAGAGCGGCTTGCCGGGCACGATTTCTTCCGGCTGGCGGACGTAGGGCACGATCAGCTCGTCGGGCTGCGCCGTGCACGCCGTGACGCCGGCAAGCGCCAGCGACGCGCTCATCAGCTTCAGGAAGCTGCGGCGGCCCACCGGATCGTTCCACTCGGACGCATTCGCCGGGAACTCGCGATGGAGGAATTCCTTGAACTCCGGCGTCTCGGCGACGGCTTCAAGGCTGCGCCAGTACTGCGGGCCGTTGGTGCCCGCCAGTTTGGCGCGAATGGCGTTGAGGTCTAGCTGCTCTGCACTCATCGTTCTGATTCCGTCCGCCTGCGCCCGCTCTGATCCCGGTCGGGGCGTCGGCGAGACTTCGGCCGGCACCCGGTTCATTCCGTCGCAACCGTGTTTCGCGCTCAGCGGTGGCACACCGAGCAGTTGGTCAGGCTCTGAATCTTGTATTCGGCGACCAGCTGCGGGCCGAGCTCGCGCTGATCGACGGCGGGCACGTAACCCATCGTGAACACTTCCGAGCGCGGACGCACGAACTGCTCGGGGTTGCGGTGGCAGTTCAGGCACCACTCCATCTGCAGCGAGTTCTGCTGCTTCATGAGCGGCATCTTGTCGACGCGCCCGTGGCAGGTCTCGCAGCCGACACCCTTCTTCACGTGGATGCTGTGGTTGAAGTAGACGAAGTCGGGCGTGTCGTGCACGCGCAGCCACTTGAGCGGCGTGTCGTCGCGGAAGCTCGAACGCACCGGTTCGAGGTACGGACTGGTGGACCAGATCTGGGAATGGCAGTTGATGCAGGTCTTGGTCGGCGGAATGCCGGCCGTGGACGACACCTCCACCGACGTGTGGCAGTAGCGGCAGTCGATGCCGATGCCGCCGACGTGGTGCTGGTGACTGAACTGCACCGGCTGTGCTTTGAAGGTGTTGGCGGCGGTGACGAAATCCGAACGCTGGAGGACGCCCACGGCGCCACCAATCATCACCACCAGCCCGAGCACCGCAAAGATGCTGGCCTTCGACCAGGCGTTTGCGCTCTTTGAAAAAATCTGCGACATGAGCCGTCGTTTCAGCAGTCGCCGGACTGCTACTGCCCCGCGGGGCGCGGGCAAACTCTACACGCAATCACACCCGTCCCCAACATGCCGCGGCGCTCAGGTGCGGAAGTTCGAGGTGGGTGCGTCGACCTTGTGAAAACTTTCGCAAGGAGTTTTACCAGAAACGTCCCGGTTAGAAAAGGAACCGAATTGGTCGGACTTCCGTAACTTGGTGGAATTTTCTGTTATTCGACAGAAAATTACGGCAGTGTCGGACGGGTTACCGAAGGCGGATCCCCCGGCGCGTTTTCCCACACGTAGTCGCCAGACGATAGCCATTTCTGGAACCATTCGAGCTCGGCCTGCACACGAAACAACACATGCCGCAGCTCCGACCAGCCGTGGCCTTCACGGGGCGCGACCCACAGCCGCGTCGGCACGCCGTTGTATTTGAGCGCCCGGTACATCTCGATCGACTGCGGCAACGGCACCCGGGGATCCTCCTGGCCGACCAGAAAGAGCGTCGGCGTCTTGACGTTGGCGACGTGACGCAGCGGCGAATGCTCCCAGAAGAGGTCGATCGGGGCGTTGGCCTGCCAGGGCGTGCCGCCGAACCACGGCGTCCGGAAGGCGCGATGGTCGCTCTGGGCGTACATCGAAATCCAGTTCGCGGCGCCCGCCCCGCTCGAGGCCGCCTTGAACCGGGTGGTGAAGGTGACCAGCTTGTTGGTCATATGCCCCCCGGCGCTCCAGCCCTTTTTGACGAGCCGGTCCGGGTCGGCCACACCCATGGCTATGACGGCGTCGGCCCCGGCCAGGACGTCCAGGTGGGCCTGCTTGAAGTAGCCGTTGCGCATCTCGCGCAGGAAGACGTCGCCGTAGCCGGTGCTGCCGCGGTAGTTGGGCCGTAGCACCGCGTAGCCCTTGCCGGCGTAGATCTGCGCTTCGGGTGAGAAGCCGAAGGTGTCGGACGCCGCCGGGCCGCCGTGGGTGAACACCAGCAGCGGGTAGCGCTGCCCCTGGCTGTAGTTCACCGGGTAATACAGCAGCCCCTCCACCGCCTGACCGTCCTGCCCCTTCCACGTGAGGCGCTCCTGACGCGCCACGGCGAAGGTCTGGTCCACGTGGTCGAAGACCCGTGTCACGCGGCGCATGGCGGCGCCGGGCGCCAGCAGGTGGATTTCGCCGGGCCGCGCCGGTGTGTTCAACGTGAAGACGTGCGTGCCGGTGCGCGGATGCATCCGCCACGCGCCCACGGCATGGTCGCCGGTGGTGAGCGCGGTGACGCGCCGAGTCGCCACCTCCACCTGCATCAACTCGGTGTGCACGCCGTGATTGGCGACAAACACGATGTGCTTGCCATCCGGCGCCCACTGCGCGCTGGTCACCTGGTACGGCGCGTCGGGCAGCAACAGGCGGGCGGCGCCGCCGGCGCGCGGGGCGATGAACAGCTTGTCGTTGAAATACGGCTCGAAGCGTTCGTTCGCGTCCGACGTGAAGAGCACCTCGCGGCCATCGGGCGACACCAGCGGTTCGCTCTCGACCACCTCGTTGGTGGTGAGGCGCCGCGCATTGCCGCCATTGACGTCCATCACCCACACCTCTGAAAACCGCATGTGTTCGAGCAGCGGCGACGGGGCGCGCGTCATGGCCACGGTGCTGCCCGACGGCGACAGCGTGTAGTCGGTGACGGAGTAGTCACCGAAGGTGATCTGCGTGGTCTTCCCGTCCAGGTCGGTGACCCACAGGTGTTCCTGCTCGAAGTTGGTTTCCTCGAAGGCGTAGACGTCGTCCTGGAGGCGCTTCTTCTCCTTCGCCGCGGCGCTGGGGGCGTTGGCGGCGGTGAAGAGCAGCAGGCGGCTGTCGGGCGTCCAGGTCGAGATCGCCAGGCGCGGACGGATGGTTGGTCACGCGGCGCGCTTCGCCGCCATCGGCATCGAGCACGTAAACCTGGCTGGTGGCATCGTCGCCGCGGCGGGCGAGAAACGCGATCTTCCGGCCGTCGGGCGACCAGCGCGGGCTGGTTTCGCCGCGCTCTCCGAACGTGAGCTGCACCTGGCCGCCGCCATCGGCGCCAATGCGGTAGATATGGCCCACGCGCCGGTTGGCTTTCCAGTCGGGCCCGTCCATGACGAACAGAATGGCCGAGCCGTCCGGAGACAACTGCGGGTCCTGAATCGACGGCAACTCGATCATGTCGACGACGCCGAGGGGCCGCTTTTCCTGCGCGAACAGGGGTGTTTCGAACGCGACGAGGAGGGCGAGGGCGAAAATGGAGGCGCGCATCGGGGGATAGTATACCTAATTCCTTCTTGACACATACCGACGCGGCGGCGCATAACTCGCCGTGAGGCGCCTGCCGCGGGCTGGCGCCGAAATGGCCACGGGGCGATATTCCACCCCGGCGCATGCACCTCAGGCTCTTACGCCCCTTCGTATCGCTGTCCCTTGCTGGCTTCGCGCTGTCGGCCGTCGTGTCGGCGCAGCATGCGGCGACGAGTCGTGCCGTCTCGGATCGCGAGCCGTCGGTGCTGTCGCGCCTCGCCGACGACTGGCGCGCCGGCGTCAACGTGCCGGGTCTGTCGGCCGCCGTCGTCCAGGGCGATCAGGTGGTGTGGGCGCAGGGCTTCGGCGTGGCCGACCTCGAGCAGGGCACGATGGTGCGGCCCGACGCGGTGTTCCGCATCGCCTCGATCTCGAAGCCGATTACCGCCGTGGCTGTGATGCAGTTGGTCGAGCGCGGCCTGGTCTCGCTCGACGACCCGATTCAGAAGTTCGTGCCGTCGTTCCCGCGCAAGCCGCAGGGCGAAGTGCGCATCCGGCATCTGCTCACGCACACCTCGGGTATACGGCACTACAAGGGCAACGAGTTCTCGCTGGCCGAATCGTTCCCGACCCTCGACCGCGCTATCGGCGTGTTCCGCCACGACCCGCTCGAGTTCGTGCCCGGCGACCGCTACCTGTATTCGACCTACGGCTACAACCTGCTGCAGGGCGTCATCGAAAGCGTCACCGGCCGCCCGTTCGACGACTACCTGCGCTCGGCGATCTTCGGACCGGCGGGCATGACCTCGACGTGGCTCGAGCGTCCGCAGGAGATCGTGCGCAACCGGGTGCGGCACTACGTGCGCGGCATCGCGCCCTTCACGCTGCTGAACGCGCCCTATGTGGACCTCAGCGTGAAGTGGGCCGGCGGCGGCCTCATCGCGACCGCGAGTGACATCGCACGGTTCGACATCGCGCTCAACCACGGCCGGCTGCTGCGCGCCGACTCGCTCGAGCAGATGTACACGTCGGCGCGTCTCAATAGCGGCGCGCTCACCGGCTACGGCCTCGGCTGGATGGTGAGCCAGCAGGGCGAACGCCGGTTCATCGCCCACAGCGGCGGCGCCATGGGCGGCACCACGTTGCTGTTGCGCGAACCGAAGGCCCGCACCGCCAGCGTCGTCTTCGCCAACCTCGACAACGTCCCCCGTCTGCGTGAACTCGCCGATCAGCTCATGGCCCTCGCTCCGCGCCCTCTCCCGGTGTCGACTCGATGAATCCCGCGCGCCGGTGACGGCGCGCCGAAGGCAGACACATGTCCGAACGCAAGTACCGGCAGCACGGCTATCAGGACGACGATCGCGACCGACGCCCGCGCGAGGGCGGCCCTGGCGGTGGCGACCGTCGCCCCGAACGCGAGCCCGGCGCCCCGGCCGGCACCCGGCGCATGTCGTCGGAAGGCGCGAAGAACCCGCGCATGATGGGCTACCGCGCGGTGGCCAAGTGCGCTCGCTGCGGCACCCCGGTCGAAGCCGAGATCCTCTCGCTCAGCAAGTGCGAGAAGTGTCAGACGGCGCTGCACGCCTGCATCCAGTGCCTGAACTTCGACCCGAGCGCCCGCTTCGAATGCAGCGAGACCATCCCCAAACGCGTCTCGCCCAAAGACGGCGCCAACGAGTGCGCCGTGTTCGCGGCGCGCGCGACCTGGGAGCGCGAAACCAGTTCCACGCCGGCGCCGGTCTCGCCCACCAGCGGCGCGCCGGAATCCGCCTCGGGCGCGAAGAAGGCGTTTGACGACTTGTTCAATTTCTAGGCGGCTGGCGGCTAGCGGCTAGCGGCCGAGAGTCACGCCGTCCAACTGCCGGTGGCTGGTGCGCCTGTCAGTCGCAGCGGTCTCGGTAGCCCCTAGCCCCAGCCCCTAGCCCCTAGCCCCTAGCCGCTAGCCGCTAGTAAGATCCCTCCATGCCCCTCCTCTCCGCACAAGACCGTCAGACCCTTACCGCGCACCTGGCGCCCATCAGCCGGAAGGTCGATCTGCTGCTCTTCACGCAGACCATCGGCGGCAGCGAGAGCGGGCTCATCGCAAAGCAGGTGGCCGACGAGGTCGCGTCGCTGCACGAGAAGATCGCCGTGGTCGACAAGAACTTCGTGCTCGACACCGACGACCGCGCGAAATACGGCGTGGACAAGGCGCCGGCGCTGGTGGTGCTCGGCGACGGCGCTGACACGCGCATCCGCTTCTATGGCGCCAACACCGGCTACGAGTTCGTGTCGCTGGTGGAAGCGGTGCTGCTGGCCGGCACCGGCAATCTCGAACTCGAACCCGAATCGGTGGCGGCACTGGCGGCCGTCGACACGCCGATGCGCATCCAGGTGTTCTCGACCCCCACTTGACCGCATTGTCCCAGGGCGGTCGTCCTGGCGCACAAGATGGCCTACGCGAATCCGAACATCACGGCTGATGCGGTCGACGCGCAGGAGTTCATGGAGCTCTCGCGCCGCTACCGCATTACCGGCGTGCCCAAGACCATCGTGAACGACGCCATCGAGATCCTCGGCGGGCTGCCGGAGGCCGATTTCGTCGAAGCCGTGTTGCAGAAGCCCGACGCGGCCACATCGTAGAATCCCCGTTTCGGAGGCGTTCCATGCGCGTCGTCACCACGCTCGTCCTGCTGCTCGCTCTCGCCTTCGCCGTCAGCTCGCGGGCGCAGGCCGGCAAGAAGGTCTACATCTCGGTCGATCTCGAGGGCATCAGCGGCATCAACGGCGACGACCAGACGTCGGCCGGCCAGCCCGAATACGCGCGCGGCCGCAAGCTCATGGCCGAAGACGCGAACGCCGCCATCCGCGGCGCCTTCGCCGGCGGCGCCACCGACGTGCTCGTGAACGACTCGCACGGCAGCCAGCGCAATCTGCTGCCGGAAGATCTGGATCCGCGGGCCCGGCTCATCAGCCACAGCTTCAAGCGCCACGGCATGATGGAAGGCCTCGACGAGACGTTCGACAGCGTGCTCTTCATCGGCTATCACGCCCGGGCCAGCGCGCCGCGGGGCCTGTTCGCGCACACCGGATCGGGCGTGGTGCGCGATCTGCAGTTGAACGGCGTGGCGGTCGGTGAGGGCGGCATCAACGCGGCGATGGCCGCCTGGTACGGCGTGGCCGTCGCGCTCGTCACCGGCGATGACACGGCGATAGACGAGGTCAAGGCGATCGTGCCCGGCGTGAAGGGCGTGGTCGTGAAGCGCGCGATCAATACCCGCGCCGTGGAGATGCTGCCGCTGGCCGAAGCGCGGCGCCTCATCGAGGCCGGCGCGAAGGAGGCGGTGGCGGCGGCGAAGAAGCCGGCGCCCGTCCGCACCGGCCCCTACCGCGTGTCGATGCAGTTCCGGGACGTCACGATTCCCGAGGTGATGAGCGCGTTCCAGGAGATGGCGCGGCCGGCGCCCGACACGCTCGCCTTCCAGCGCGACGCCATGCCCGAGGCCTATCGCCTCATCCGCGTCCTCTACCGCTACGTCAACACCAACTGATTTGTATTTGTAACGGGGTCTGTCACCAACACCAGATGTAACCGGGGTCTGTCACCGTTACATCTCGTGACCGTGACAGACCCCGTTACAACAATTGCAATTATCGCTGCGCCGCGCGGCCGCGTTCGTCGGCCCCGGGATGCGTCGAGAGCCAGCCCGGCACCGAACGGCCGGCGCCGTGTTTCTGCTCGAGGCGCGTGAGGAAGCGCACGAAGTGCGCGCGGTCGATGCCGGCCTGGTCGAGCAGGACCAGTCCGAAGGTATCGGCTTCGCGCTCGAAGGCGCGTGAGTAGCCGGCGTTGAGCAGGAACGTCGGCACCGCCGCGACAGCGTAGGAGGTCGCCGAGACGACGTCGCCGAGCACGGCCGCGACCAGCACGCCGGCCGCCGATGTCTGCAGCACGTGCCGGAGCGTATGCCGCTCGTGCACGTGGCCGATTTCGTGCGCCAGCACCGACACGAATCTCGTCGTCGTGCTGCGCCTCGGCCACCAGTTCGTCGAGCAGCACGATGGTGCCGCCGGGCAGCGCGAAGGCGTTCGGCCCCACGGCCGGACTGGCGCGAAACAGCAGCTGGATACCGCCGCCTCGATCCGCAGGCGCCGCCACCTGCGTGAAACGCGCGGTCAGTTGCTGCTGCCGCTCGGCGCTGAGCGTCGTGTCGTCGAGGGCCACGCGGTCGAGCGTGCGCAGCGCCTGCTCGCCCATGCCGCGTTCCATCGATGGACTGATGCGCCGCGCCACGATGTTGGCCGCCGCCGGCACGCCGTAGACGATTGCCGCCCACAGCGCGCCGACGACGATGACGGCGGCGATGACCGCCGGCGCCCAGCGGATCTCGGCCTCGTTGACCCAGCGCTCCATGCGCGCCGGCGCATCGGCCGGCACCGGCAGCTCGAAGTCCGCCGGCACCATGCAGCTCGCCCCGTTGGGCAGGTCGAGGCGCCGGGCCAATGATCCAAGCCGTGGTTCGAGCGACACCGCTGAGAGCGCAAACGCCGTCGACAGCTCCTCGCCGTCGATGTGCACGAGCCCATCCGCCACCCGCACGCGCACCGCGCGCGCGGCCGACGTGCGTCCATCGTGATACGTCGCGGCGACGCCCGTCATAGGCCGAAGTCGAGATCCATCGCGTCGCTCAGTTCGGCGCCGGTGGCTGCCGCCTCGAGGCCGCCCGCAAGCGTCGCGCTCACGAGCGGGCCGCCAGGCAGCAGCGTCAGCGACTCGGCGCGGTAGCGCGCCATCCGGACGCGCGCCCACGGCACGAACAGTCCCAGCGTGCAGATGATGAACAGGATGTTGGTGAAGTAGAGCCAGATCATCGTCCCGGCGCGCAGGCGGCTGTCGAAGTGATGCTGCTCGAGCAACGTGTGGTTCCACACGAGGTTCTCGAACGCCGTCCGCACCGCCACCACCGTCACCCCGATGCCGGCGTAGAGGAACGCCACGCCGATGAGCACGCTCGGCCCCGGCATCGACTCCGGATCGACCGGCCCGCTCCCCATCCGGAAGATCGCGCCGAGGAAACTGACGGCCGCGACCGCGAACCAGAGGAGCAGCACGACGGCGGCCAGGATGTAGATGCGGTAGATCCGTCCGGTCGGCAGTTCGAGCCCGAAGAGCGATCGGCCGTAGCGGCTGTCGCCGACGAAGAACTCGCGTTGCCGCTTGGTCACGTAGGGATAGCTGAGCCCGAGCGTGAGCGGCACGGTGAGCGGCCACAGCAGGAACACCCGGTAGGCATCGCTGTCGAGTCCGTCGAAGCCGAAGCGGATGCCGCGATACGACGAGTTGGCGGCGCGGAAGCGGAACGAGCGCACGACGATGATCGGCGCCAGCACCGCAATCGGCAGGTACAAGGCGCTGGCCGCCAGCGGCGCGACCTGGTTGAGGAAGGCCAGCACGCCCACCACCGCGTAGGCGATGAGGCGTCCTTTGAGGATGGCAATCGGCGAGGCGTGATAGCCGAAGGCCTGGCCATCGAGCCACGTGTGCCCGTAGAAGTAGCGGAGACGCCGCACCTTGGCCCACGCCGAGTAGATGCCGAGCGTGACCACGCTCAGCAGCAGGTTCACGATCCAGATGCGGAAGTACTCGCTGCCGCTGCCGGTGAACTGGAACGGCCGCGGACTGAGGTCCACGGGCGGTGGCGGGGGCGGCGGGGGAAGTGCGGGTGGCACCTCCGCGGGCCTCTCATCGGCCGGGAGGGGCGGACGACCTTCAGCGGGCGGCAGGGGTGGCACCGGCGGAACGTCGTCCGGCGGCTGGTTCATCGTAGAGGTAGTGTACGCGAGAGCGTCGAGCGCCCGAACTCACGCCACGTGCCGTCTTTCTGCCGCACGCGGTCCACGACGCTCATCTCGCGGTCTGACACGAGCCGGTAGGTGGTCTCGCCGACCTCGGTCTCGGGCGTGCCCCAGGAGGCGACAAGCGTGGTCGGGTCGGCGGTGGCCTCGATCGGCCGGGTCTGCCCGGACGAGTCGAACCAGGTGGCGCGGACGCGGCCGTCGGGCCTGACGTCGTAGTAGGCGTGCCCCTCGAAGTGCTGCGTCTTCGGCGGCGGGCCGATGTGGCTGGCAAACGTCAGGCGCACGAAGCGTCCGGCGAGCACCGGCGTCCATTGCATCTCGACGGTCGACGCCTGGCCGAGGATGGTGCCGGTGCCGGTCCAGGTCCCGGCGAGACGCGCCAGCAGCGCCGTGGCCACGGCGCGATCGGGCACGGCCGGCGCCTGGGGCGGGATGAAGCTCGAAAGCAGCAGGGCGGCGGCGGCAAGGTGACGCATCGCGGGTTCTCCAGACAGATAGTCGTCGCGTAGGCGCCCGTTTCGACGGCGGGGGAGGAATCAGGGCCCGACCGGCCGCCAGGCGCCGTCCACGAGCTCGAAGTGCGTGGGCTCGGAGGGCTCGCCGGGCAGCGTGATGGTCGCCGTCGTGTCGTTGCCCGCGAACCGCGGCTGGACGCGCACGATCGGCGTGACGCTGGCCCACGCCCACGCCTCGTCGATGCTGGCAAACGCCGACAGGCGCTTGAGCGTGAACCAGGTGGGCGGCGGCAGGTTGATGTCGCGGCGGAGCGCGCGCGCCATCGCCTCGCCGGGCGCCAGCCACTCGAGGGCGGTCATCTCGCCGTGGTCGTGGCTCGCGTCCTGCCCCTCGGGCATGCGCGCCAGCAGGAAGCGCGTGTCGAAGCGGCGGATCTCGAGCTCGGGCGTGACCCAGTGCGCGAAGGGCATCACGGCGTCGAGCGCGATGGTCAGGCCGAGGGTGGCGAGATGCGCGACCAGCGACGTGTGCGGCGGCAGCGACGCGCGCACGGCGGCCGCGGTCGCCGCGTCCACCATCCGGCCGTCCAGGCGCGCCAGCAGCAGGCCGGCT
Organism: uncultured Acidobacteriota bacterium; assembly: GCA_963779175.1. Lineage (GTDB taxonomy): Bacteria > Acidobacteriota > Vicinamibacteria > Vicinamibacterales > UBA2999 > CADEFD01. The sequence goes on along the minus strand of CAVZXA010000006.1, from coordinate 15,576 downwards.
TCCTCGAGCAACTCACGAATCGCGGCTACGCGGTAGCGCGCTTCCTCGTCGGCGCGCAAGGTCCGCGCACCGGCCCAGTGTGTCGAGCCCGGCGCAGGCGCTGGCCGGTTCGGCGGTGTCGGTGTCGTCGAGACGGCCGCCAGGGAACACATGGGCGCCGGCCATGAACGCCACCGAGTCGTTGCGCCGCACCAGCAGCACGTCGAACGGGTGGGTGACCGCCGGCCGCAGCACGATCACGGTAGCGGCGGGCCGGAGCGGCGCAATTTCTGCCATGGGGTCAGACCCTATTCTGGCTGCAACGAGAATGGGGTCAGACCCCTGTATCAGGATCGGACACGACGCGTGCGATCGAGCACGGCGACGGCTTCGACATGCGGGGTGTGAGGGAACATGTCCACCGGGCGCACCGAGGTCACGCGGTAGCCCGCGGCGACGATGGCGGGAAGCTCCTCGGCCAGCGCCGCCGGATTGCACGAGACGTAGACCACCCGCGGCGGTGCCAGCCGCGTGAAGACCGCGTCGATGACCGCCGGCGCGCAGCCCTGACGCGGCGGATCGAGCACCACGGCATCCACCGCCTGCCGCTCCAGATCGCGGATGGCGTGTTCGGAACGTGCGTGGATGAGCCGCACGAGGCGCGGATCGAGCCGGTTCACGTCGAGGTTGCGCTCGGCATCCGCCACCGCGCGCGGGTTCTCCTCCACCGCCGTCACCCGGTGACCTCGGGCGGCCAGCGGCAGCGTGAACAGGCCACTGCCGGAATACAGATCCAGCACGTGGCCGGCGCGCGGATCGATCGCTTCCAGCACGAGGTCTACCAGCGCCGCGGCGGCCGCGGGATTGGTCTGGAAGAACGCCGTCGGCGACACCAGGAACGTCGGCCCGAGGCTCTTCTCGCGCACGTGCGCGTGGCCGTCGAGCCGCAGGGTCTCGCGACCGACCATGTAGGGCGACGGCGTGTCGTGGATGTTGAGGAAGATGCCGTCGGGACGATCGTCGCTCGCCAGCAGCGCACGTACCGGCTTCTTCAGCTCGCCGGCGTTGCGCGTGACCACCAGCATCGCGACGGCGTCGCGCTCGTCAGCGCTCGTGCGCACGATCACGTGACGCAGCACGCCAGCGAGATCGGCGCCAGCCGCGGTGATCCGCGCCTTCACGAGCTCGTCGCGCAGACGGAAGGCGATGCGGTTGGCGCGCGCGCCGTGCACCGGGCATTCCTCCACCGGCACGATCTCGCGGCTGCCGGCGGCGTAGTGCCCCATCACCAGCCCGCGCCCGGCGCGGCCGGCGCGGCCGAACACGAACGCCGCCTTGTGGCGGAAGTGCCACGGCATGCCGTCGTCGCCGACCGGCATCGGCACGACGGGCTCCACCGCCGGCAGATCGCGGACGCGCTGACGCAGCAGCCGTTCGACCTCGTCGCGCTTGTGCGCGAGCTGATCGGCATAGGCGACGTGCTGCCACTGACATCCGCCGCAGCGGCCGGCATGCCGGCAGCGGGGCGTGACCGCCGTGGCCGTCACGCGCCTACTTCACGCCGAGAAGCTCGACTTCGAAGACGAGCCCGGCGTTGGGCGGGATGTCGGCGCCGGCGCCGCGCGCGCCGTAGCCCATGTTCGAGGGAATCGTGAGGATGCGCGTGCCGCCGACCTTCATGCCGGCCACGCCTTCATCCCAGCCGGCGATGACGTCGCCCTTGCCGAGCTGGAACTCGAACGGCTCGCCGCGATCCTTCGAGCTGTCGAACTTCTTCCCGCGCGTCTCCGGGGCCGACGGATCGTAGAGCCAGCCCGTGTAGTGCACCGACACCATCATGCCCGGCCGTGCTTCGGCGCCGGCGCCAGCGGTGCGATCGTTCTTGCCAAGAGTGTTCACATCGGCCGCCGCAGTTGGAGCCTGGGTCGCGCCAGGCGCGCTGGCGTCACCCGCAGGCGCCGGGCCGCCACACGCGGCGGTAACAAGGGACATCGCGAGAACGACAGCAGCGGATCGAAACATGTCGAGCATCTTCCCGCTTCTCGCTGCCGTGGTCAACGCGCGGTCTCGCGCATCGCCCGCCGCATCTCTTTCGCAATCCACGGCGCTTCGCTGGCCGAGAGCATCGGCGAGGCCGAGGCGTTGGTCATCGAGAAGCCGGTCGACTTGCCCACGTAGACGGCTTTGTCCATCCGCACGACCTTCCCATACGGCGGGCGGCTGTAGGTGCGGGGGAACGGCCGCAGGCCGCGCCAGATTCTGACCGCCTCAGGCGTCACTTCGACCTTGCGCACCCGCACGGCCCACATCAGGAACGCGAGCGAGCCCACCAGAGAGGCGCCGAGGAACCAGCCGAGCGGCAGCGAGGTCACCACCGCCGAAGCGTACGGGATCTCGGGAATCCACGCGACGTAGGGCGAGAGCGCCGCCATCGCCTCGGACGCCGGGAGCTCACGTGCCGCCGCCAGCGCCAGCGCCACACACACCGCCCACACCAGGAAGGTGACGTAGAAGCCGAGCCGGAAGCCGTAGTTGATGGTCACACCGCTGCCGATGCGATCGATGGCGATTGACGTGTCGCCTGGACGCACGACCTCGGCATCGCCGGATTCATCGTCGCCGCCGCCGGTGGCCTCGATCGCGGCGGTCCAGAGCTTCTCGGCGGTCAGACCGCCCTGCTTCGCGGCGATGTCGAAGGCGTCGTCTTTCGCCGAAGCATCGGCGGCGTGCAGCAGCGACTCGTCGACGTCTTTGGTCCAGATCCGGGTGTTGAGATCGAGTTCGTGGACGATGCCTTCGGCCAGGGCGAAGTGCGCCGCCATCTCGTGGATCGCCTCGACCGACGTGCTGGCGGCGATGCCAGGCTCGAAGAGCGCGCGCTGGTAGTTCACGCCGAGGAAGGCGCGGTTGTTCCGGAACGCCAGATGCACCGGTTTCTCGGTGCTTTCCTGCAGGGCGAGAATCCGTTCCATCATCGCCGGCGTGAGGATGTAACGGGCCTCGGTTTCGTCGCTGGCGTAAACGGTGAACGTCTCGTCGAACGCGCGGGCTCTCGAGCGCCACCTCCGTCACATCGGACCGGCTGCCCACCGAACCGGGCGAAGCGCCTTTCGGATCGACCAGCGTCACGCCGCGCAGCGTCTTGTTGAAATCCAGATGGAAGAACAGGCCGCGGAACACGATGACGGTGCGGCTGTTCTTGCCGCCGGTCGAATACGACCGGCTGACATCCGCCGCTTCAAACGGCGTCCGCCCGATCCTGCCGCGCACGCGGTCGTCGGACTTGAAGCCGCCGCGCGTGTTGAAGAGGCCCGGCTCATCGAAGGTGGCTTCGGCGATGCCCTCGAGCGGAGCATACGACGCGGTGGGGCAGACGATCTTGAAGACCTCGGCCGCGACCTCGTGTTTGAAGCGCACCCGATAGTTGGCGAACGCGGAGAAACCCGGCAGGAGGTATTTGAAGGCGGCCACCAGCACGCCGGCGAAGACGCCGACGAACGACACCGCGAGCGCCAGCCATTCGAGCCCCTCGGGGAGCAGGAACGCCACCGCCGTGTGGCCCCACAACAACACGGCCGGCACGCCGACGACGACGGCCGCCTTGACGATGTAGCTCTTGACCTCGCGTCGCAGACCCTCGAGCGATTCGAGACGCGGCTTGAGGGTGGACTCGTAGAGCGCGTCGATCTCGGCGTCGGTTGCCATGGCGCGTCGCTAGCGGATGGCCGGCACGGCGCGATCTTCGGCCGAGGCCTCGAAGAGCGGGCGGCGCGAGAAGCCGAGCACGCCCGCCAGCAGGTTGGCGGGGAACACCTCGATGGCGGTGTTGAAGCCGGTGACCGCGGCGTTGTAGGTGCGGCGCGCGGCGGCAATCTGCGCTTCCACTTCGTTGAGCGACCGCTGCAGCAGCGTCACCGTCTCGCTCGCCTTCAGGTCCGGGTAGGCCTCGGCGCGCACCATCAGCCCGCGCATGAGCCCCGACATCTGCTGGTCGAGCGCCACGCGCTCGGCCGCTGTGGCACCCGACGCGCTGGCCCTCTCGCGCAGCGCCGTCAACTCGTCGAGGGTACCGCGCTCGTGCGTCATGTAGGCGCGCATCGAGTCCACGAGCTTGGGGATGAGATCGCAGCGCTGCTTGAGCTGCACGTCGACGCTGGCAAACGCATTCTCGACGCCGTTGCGTGAACGCACCAGGCGGTTGTAGAGCGAGATGAAGAAGAGGAGCAGGACGACGGCCACGAGGCCGGCGATGGCGGTCATCGGCATGTTGGGGGCTCCTGAGGGGCTCGTCCGGGCCGGCTCCCTCTCAATGCACTAGCGCAATTTGTCGGGCTCGCCCGTCATCACGCGGGCGGCACGCCCGGCGTGGCGGCGATTATCCACCGACCCGGGCATCTGGCAAGGCCGACCGGTCGATACTATGGATGAGAGGTCGCGCCATGACCGTGTCTGCCCCGCCTGCCCGCCCGAGCCTGAGCGAACGTTTCGCCGGCCTCCATCGCCTCGTCGGCAACACCCCGCTGGTCGCGATGGACTTCCTGTACCGCGGCGAACCGCGCGTCATCTACGCCAAGCAGGAATCGCTCAACCTGACCGGCAGCATCAAGGACCGGATGGCGCTCTTCATCATGGAGGAGGCCTACCGGAGTGGCGCCATCGCGCCCGGCGCACGCATCGCCGAAGCCACCAGCGGCAACACCGGCATCTCGTTTGCCGCCATCGGCCGCGCGCTCGGGCATCCGGTGACCATCTTCATGCCCGACTGGATGAGCGCCGAGCGGATGGCCATCATCGCCAGCTTCGGCGCCGAGATCGTGCCGGTGAGCGCCGCCCAGGGCGGCTTCCTGGGCAGCATCCGGCTGTCGGAAGAACTCGCCGCCAGAGACCCGAACGTGTTCCTGCCGTGTCAGTTCGCCAACCCGGCCAACGTGGAAGCGCACCAGCGCACCACGGGACCGGAGATCGTGTCGCAGCTCGCGCAGGCGGGCCTGGCGCCCGATGCGTTCGTGGCCGGCGTGGGCACCGGCGGCACTGTGATGGGCGTGGGCGCGTTCCTGAAGGCGCGCAACCCCGCCACGCGTGTGCATCCGCTCGAGCCGGCGGAGTCGCCCACGATGTCGACCGGGCACAAGGTGGGCCGTCACCGCATCCAGGGCATCTCCGACGAGTTCATCCCGGCGATCGTGAAGCTCGACCAGCTCGATGCGATCGTGAGCGCGCACGACGGCGACGCGATCCTGATGGCGCAGAAGCTGGCCCACCGCGGGCTCGCGCTCGGCATTTCATCCGGCGCGAACTTCATCGGCGCCCTGAAGGTGCAGAACGAACTGGGCGCCGACGCCACCGTGGTCACGATCTTCTGCGACAGCAACAAGAAGTACCTGAGCACGGACCTGCTGCGCGACGAGCCGGTACGCGACGGCTACCTGTCGCCGGACGTGGAGCTGCTCGGCTTCCGCGCCCTGGGCCGCGTGTGTTCGGCGTGTTTCGACAACGACCAACGCGACAAGGCGACGCCGATCGTGCCCGTGCGGCGCTGAAACCGTCGGCCAGCGCCACGCTACCGTCGTTTGCGTTTGAGTGCGTCCTGCACGGGCTTGTTGCCGGCGCTGAACTTCCCGACGTTGTAGGGTTCCTTCTTCGGGTCGACGCCGGCGTCGAGCAACAGGTCGATCACCTCGACCCGGCTGGCGTTGATGGCGGCAAAGAGTGGCGTGGTGTTGGCCGTGCTGACGGCGGTGGGCGAGGTGCCCGCCGTGACGAGCATCCGCACGATCTCGATCGGGCAATCAGCGGCCGCAAGCGACAGGGCGTTTTGTTTGAGTTGGTCAAGGGCGTGGACGTCCGCACCAGCGGCGAGGAGCTGGCGGGCGATGGCCACCTGGCGATCGACGGCGCGGTCGAGCGTGCAGCCGTCCATCAGCGCCAGCAGCGGCGTGTTGCCGCCTCCGGAGCGTTGCTCGAGGTTCGCTCCGGCCGCAAGCGCCAGGGCCATCCGCTGCGGCTGCAGCCGCCGCACCGCATCCAGCAGGTGATCGTCAGCGCTCGTATCGGCGCCCGGGCGCGAGAGGAGCTTCGTGGCCTCGTCTCGCGAACGTTGCGGGAACGGACCGACCGCGTTCCAGTCGATGGCGACGCTGGCCGGCTCGTCCGGTAGCAGGCTGCGAAGCATGGCGCCCATCGCGATCGCGTCGAGGAGCGCTTTGTTGTCGGGCCCGGGGAAGTGCTTGTCGAGCGACGCACGCCACCGAGGGATGTCGAAGCCGCTGCCGGCCAGTGCCGACATCGTCACCGCCGGCGGCGGATCGCTGTTGGCCATGGCGTGGTGCGCCACGGTCCAGCCCTTGTCGTCGGTCGCGTTCAGGTCAGGCTTCGTGCGCAGCGCCGCCAGCAGCACGCCCGGGCACGACACGTACTCCATGAGCGGCGTGATGTTGCCATCGGCCTTCTCTTTCTGCGTCGGATCGGCGCCCGCGGCGAGCAGGGCTTCGGCGATCTCGACGGCATTTCCGCCCTGGCACGACCGCGCCACCAGCGTGAGCGGATACAGGCGGCCATCCACCGTTGGGAGCTTGGGAGAGACACCCGCCAGCAACAGCGCTCGCACACCGAGCACCGACCGCTCGCCATCGAAGCCGATAAGGGTGGCAAACGACGCCGGGGCCGCCGCGATGCCGGCCGTCGACAGCCACGCTTTCGCCTCGGACGGCGTCTTGAACGGAGCCGGCTGAGCGTGAGAACTGCCGGCCACCCCGAGCAGAACGGTCAGAACGAGGCCGATCGAACGCGTGCGCATGTTGCCCTCCTCGTCGACTAGCGGCGAAACCCGGCCGATCGTGTCACGCCAGGGCACGCGACGTAAGATCGGCCGATGTTCGACACGCAGGCGCTTCTGGCCTTCATCGGCGCCGGCCTGCTGCTGAACATCACGCCGGGGCCGGACGTGCTCTACATCGTGGGGCGCAGCTTGAGCCAGGGACGCCTGGCCGGCGTGGTCTCGGCGCTCGGCATCTCGGCCGGCTGCCTGGTGCACGTGGCCGCGGCGGCCTTCGGCCTTTCGACGCTGCTGCTCACGGTGCCGCTTGCCTACGACGTCGTGCGCTACGCGGGCGCGGCGTATCTCGTCTGGCTCGGCGTGCGCGCGCTGATGAGCCGCTCGGGGGCGCTGACGCTGCCGGAAATGACGCGGGTCTCGCACTGGGCGACCTTCCGGCAGGGAATGGTGACCAACGCCCTCGATCCGAAGGTGGCGCTCTTCTTCCTGGCGTTCCTGCCGCAGTTCACAGACGCCTCGCGCGGTCCGCTGGCGCTGCAGTTCGTGGTGCTGGGCCTCATCTTCATCGCCAACGGCCTGGTGGTGTGCCTGGGCTACGCGATGGCGGCGAGCTGGCTGGGGGGATGGCTGACCAGGCGCTACGACGTCCACACGTGGCTGGACCGCGCCATGGGTGTGCTCTTCATCGGCCTTGGCCTCCGGCTCGCCCTCGGCACGAGGCGCTGACACCGCGCAAGCCGTGTAGGATCACCGTCACACCGGAGGGTCCATGTCACGACGACACTCGTTCGCGCGGTCTGTCATCACGCTCGTTGCCGCGGCCACGCTGCTTGGCCTTCCTGTGGTGGCGGTGCACGGCCAGGGCGGCGCCACCATCACGCCGCATGCCTCCACGCAGCTTCCGGCGCGGCTCGTCACCATCGACATGCTGAAGCGCTGGGAGCAGGAACTCAGCAACTGGGGCCGCTGGGGCAAGGACGACCAGCGGGGCATGCTCAACGAGATTTCGGCGGCGAAGACCAAGGCGGCGCTGGCGCTCGTGCGCGAGGCCCGCACGGTGACGCTGCAGATCAACCCGATCAAGAAGACCGGCAGCGACACCGGCACCTTCGGCGAGAACCTGCACCGCATGGCGCGTGTGCACCCGGTCACGGGCGCCATTCAGGGCGCGCTCGACGTCATCCACCTCTCGCTGCACGACGGGCTGCAGTCGCACATGGACGCGCTCTGCCACTACCAGGGCCCGATCGGCCGCAAGCCCGGCGAGCCCGCGGTGAGCTACAACGGCTTCCCGTTCACGCTGACGGCCGCCGGCTGTGTCGAAGCGGCCGCGGATCGCATGGGGCCCGGCTACCTCACGCGCGGCGTGCTGGTGGACCTGCCGCTCATGAAGGGCGTGAAGTGGCTCGAGCCGAGCACCCCCATCTATGTCGAGGATCTCGAAGCGTGGGAAAAGTTCGCCGGCGTGCGTCTGGGCCCCGGCGACGCGATGATCGTGCGCACGGGACGGTGGGCCAAGCGCGCGGCCGAAGGTCCGTGGAACTACGGTCAGCAGGCTGCAGGCCTGCACGCGTCGGTGCTGCCGTGGCTGAAGGCGCGGCAGATCTCGCTGCTCGCGAGCGACGCGGTAAACGACGTGCAGCCGTCGGGCGTGGCCGGCATCAACCGGCCCATTCACCAGGTGACGCAGGTGAACATCGGCCTGCCGCTGGTGGACAACGCCTACACGGAAGACGCGGCGGTGGAAGCCGCGCGCCTCAAGCGGTGGGAGTTCCTGCTCACGCTGCAGATTTACCAGCTGCAGGGCGGCACGGCGTCGCCGTTCAACGCACTGGCGACGTTCTGAGTCGCGCTGCGTCGTAAACGACGCCAGGGTGGTGCGCGATCGGCCCGTAACGCTCAACCGAACGCCACGAAGCCCGCCCGTCTGGCCAGCCCTGCGAGGTTCGACAGCGTGCAGGAGGGCGTTGCGCCACTGCCTCGCTTTGGTATGCTGCCCGCGTACTCGTCCCCCGTCTCGTCGTCCGTCTCGTTGCGGTCCTGTCGGTTGGCTTTCGGTTCTCTCGCGTGGAGGCCTGACATGGAATCTCGTGGTGGTCGGTCGTGGTCCTTCCTTCTCGTGATGGTGTTGCTCTGCGCGTTGTTCCCTGGAGATGTTCGCGCGCAGGGCCAGTCGGACATGCGTGGCACGGTCGTCGATTCCTCAAGTGGCGCCCTGCCCGGGGTGCAGATCGTCATCACCAATCAAGCCACCGGCACCTTCCGCGAGGTGACCAGTAACGCCGACGGCAGTTGGTACGTGCCGGCCCTGGCGCCGGGCGCCTATCAGGTGTCGGCGGAGCTCACCGGATTCAAGCGCTTCCTGCGCCGTGATCTGACGGTGATCGTCGGCACGACCACCACGGTGCCCATCGCGCTGGAACTCGGCGCGCTCGAAGAGACCATCACCGTGACCACGCAGGCGCCGCTCATCGACGTGACGTCGAAGCAGATCGGCGGCAACCTCGACACCAAGGACCTGACGCAGCTGCCGAGCATCTCGCGCAACTGGCTCGGCTTCGCCGCGCTGCTGCCCGGCGTCATCCAGCGCCGAACCTGGCGTCGTGGGGCTCGGAGACGATCTCGGCCAACGGCGTTGACAGCCGCAACAACTCGTTCCTCGTCGACGGCGCCTGGGACAACGACGACTACCTGGGCCAGAACAACGGCGGCCAGGTGCGCGTGCCGATCGAGGGCGTGCAGGAATCGCAGATTCTCATCGGGCAGTTCGACGCCGAGTTCGGCCGCACCTCCGGGGCGATCGTCAACGCGGTGACCAAGTCGGGCACCAACCAGCTGCACGGCGCCGCGTTCACCTTCTACACGAACAAGGCGATGCGTGCCGAAGACTACTTCGTCAATCAGAACGACCTCCAGGAGCCCGATCCCACCAAACGTGAGTGGGGCGGCGCCCTCGGCGGCCCGCTCATCAAGGACAAGGCCCACTTCTTCGGCAACCTCGAACGCGTGTGGATCAACGAAGGCCGGACGATCCAGATTCCGCCACGGCCCGACCTGAACTGGGCGACGGTCACGGAGGTGCGCGCCTGGAACGGGCTGATGCGCCTCGACCACCAGATCAACGCCAACCACAGCTGGTCGGTGCGCTGGCTCGGCGAGTGGTCGCCGCAGACCGGGCAGACCAACAACCTGGCGGTGACCCCGGCCGGGCGCCAGCGGGAGTGGGATCTCGACCAGCACGCGAACGTCTCGTTCAACTCGGTGCTGGGGCGCAACATCGTCAATCAGTTCCGCTTCGGCTGGACGCGCGAAGACGATCGGTTCGCCCAGAACGACTTCTCGGACTGCCCGAGCGGCGGCTTCGACGCGTGCAGCGACCAGAACCTGCTGGAGCAACAGAACGTCGGGGCGAATATCAGCTACCTGACGTTCCAGGATGGCCCGCGCAACGTCGGCACCCACTGGATCACGAACTCTCCCGAGATCTCCGAGACCCTCAGCTGGTTCGTGCCCGACAAGATGGGCGACCACGATCTGAAGATCGGCACCAAGTACTACTTCACCGAGTGGCGATTCCAGAACCATGCCCAGATCAACGGGCAGTTCGTGATCCCCTCCAACGACCCCTTCAATGCGGCCGATCCCCGCACCTATCCCGAGCGGCTGACCATCCAGGTGCCGGCCGACTTCCGCGTCTTCATGAAGCAGCGGGCCTGGGCGATCTTCGCCCAGGACAAGTGGCGGGTGAACCAGAACCTGACCTTCAACTTCGGCCTGCGCTACGACCTCGAGTCCACGCCGGTCGACCAGTCGGCCAACCCCTACTTCGCCGACAACCCTGATTCGTATCCCGTCGACAAGAACAACGTCTCGCCGCGGGTCGGCGCCACCTTCACCTGGGACGAGGGCCGCTCGCTGCTGCGTTCGGGCTGGGGCCTGTTCTACGACAAGGTCAATTTCGGCATGCTGGTGGACTACGTCCGCAACGGCATCAACTCGCAGCTCGTTCGTCGCGCAGTTCCCGGCCGACCGGATCGATGGCGGCCCGCGCGCCGGCCAGTTCCCGACCGACCCGATGCTGGTCAACGGCCCGGTCGTGAACCGGGCGCTGCTCAATCAGCTCTTCCCGGCCGGACAGACGCCGAAGAACACCGGTGAAGTGTGGCTCGACAAGCCGGGTCGCCACCTGCCCAGCATCCAGCAGGTCAGCCTCGGCTATCAGCGCCAACTCGGCACCCGCATGTCGGTGTCGGGCGATTACATCCACACCTTCGGGCGCGGGCTGTACATGCAGGAGAACCTCAATCCTGGCGTCCGTGACACCACCGCCGCTGCGGCCGTCATCCGGCGCATCGACCCGACCTTCTTCACCAACGTCTACACGCGCTCCAATGTCGGCGAGTACGACTACGACGGGCTCAACGTGCAGCTGGAGAAGCGCGAGTCGAACGGCTGGAGCGGGCGCGTGTCGTACACGCTGTCGCACTCGCGCGGCAACACCAACGGCGACTTCAACGCGCCGATCCAGTTCCAGACCGTGACGGATCTCAACCTCGACGCCAACCAGGGCCCGACCGATCGCGACCGCCGGCACAACCTGGTGATCAGCGGCCGCGGCGAGATCCCGAAGACGAAAGGCATGACGGTGTCGGGCACGCTGCGCCTGATGAGCGGGCTGCCGTTCACGATCATGAACACCGCCACCGACCCGGATCGCAACGGCATCCTCTTCGACCCGCTGCCGGCCGGCGAGTACTCGGGCAACGGCACCAACGCCATCACCGTGAAGAGCGACGGCGGCCGTAACGGCGCCTATGGCCCCGGCTTCATCCAGTTCGACACGCGCTTCGGCTGGCGCTTCCGTGCCGGAGCCGGCCGGACGCTGGATCTGACGGTCGATCTCATCAACCTCACCAACCGGGCGAATTTCCTGAACCCGTCAGGCGACCAGCGGCTCACGAACTTCCTGCTGCTGACGCAGTTGTCGGGCGGCGGGCAGCCGCGTCAGGCGCAGGTAGGGTTTCGCCTCGGGTTCTGAGCGACGATCGCGCCCTACCGACGCCGACCACACGACGGCCGCCGGAAGCACCGGCGGCCGTTGTCCCAGGCGCCAGACTGCCGGGGGTCCGCCAGGTCGGCGACTGCCTCTGGCTCTTCAGCTTTCATGGACTACGACCTCGGGTACTTTGACGACGAAACCGGGCGGCTCGAACCGATTCAGAATCCGTCTTAGCGCCCGGGTGTTACCCATGTTGCCGGAATGATCCGTTACCGATGTCCTCGGAACGGACCCGGACAAGGTGGCGGAGGGAGAGGGATTCGTGCCGAGTCGCACCGGCGCGCCGGTGCGCGACGCCTGAAGACCTCGCCCTCCAGACAACGCCGCGACAGCAGATTCGTGCCGATCGCAGGCGTGCTGACGCGCTGAAGACCTCGCCCTCCAGACAAGCGGAGTTCAGCAGCAGGAAGGATTCGTGCCGAGTCGCACCGGCGTGCCGGTGCGCGACGCCTGAAGACCTCGCCCTCCAGGCAACGCCGCGACAGCGGAGTTCAGCAGCAGGAAGGGATTCGTGCCGAGTCGCACCGGCGTGCCGGTGCGCGACGCCTGAAGACCTCGCCCTCCAGACAACGCCGCGAGAGCGGAGTTGGCGGAGGGAGAGGGATTCGAACCCCCGATACGGTTTCCCGTACAGCGGTTTTCAAGACCGCCGCCATCAACCACTCGGCCATCCCTCCGCGCGGTATTCGCTAAGGATAACAGAGCAAACCACTAACGGGCGCGCTTCCGATGCCCCGGGGTGTCCCTGAAATTGTCCCTGCCGCACCTGGAGGCCGGCACATTTCGCACGGTCGGGAGCGGCCTCACGGGCCGAAGTTGAACGCAGCGGTCTTTTCTCTCCAGAACCTGTGGCCTACCCTCCTGGCCGGTGCAAGACGAATCCCGAAGGCGGGGAAGCGCGGGCACGGTTCCGCAACGGCGACCTGGCGGCGCTACTGGCGGCCGGCCCGGGCGCTCGACCAGGGCCTCCAGCCGGACGAGCCGCGCGCGCAGGTCCGCATTCGTCGCCCGTTCCGCCCGCGCCTGCTGCTGCTCCTCACGCAGCAACCGCCGCATGTCCTCGATCGTCGCCTGCTGATCCTGCACCTGCTGCTGCAAGGCGAACGGCGCCGGCGTCGTGCCCGATGCCACTCGCGATCGGGCGGCGTGAGCGTGCCCAACTGCCCGTTGGCGTCGACGAACACCTGCACCGCGGGGCCGGTCAACTGCGTGCCGTGGATCCCGGCGATGAACGTCTGGTTCTGCCCCGACGCCGCCGTCATACGGCAGGCCGATGCGGATGGTGTTCGTGTCGGCGGCGGTGCCGTGGCACGTCGGCGCCGAGGAACAGTTGTAGGAGCCGGTGGTGGCCAAGAAGCCGGCACCGCGACCGAGGCCGCATTGTGGTTGCCCGTGCTTGTATAGAGCGCATCGGTGCCGATGGCCGTGTTGTAGCTGCCCGTGGTGTTGGACTCGAGCGCGTCGCCGCCCGTGGCCGTGTTGAGACGCCCGTGGTGTTGGCATTCAGAGCGCCACGCCGCTGGCCGTGTTGTCGTTGCCCGTGGTGTTGGAATAGAGCGCCCGATAGCCGCTGGCCGTGTTGTTGTGCCCGTGGTGTTGGCGAAGAGCGCCTCACTGCCGCTGGCCGTGTTGTTGCCGCCCGTGGTGTTGGAATACAGGGCGCCCTACGCCGCTGGCCGTGTTGTGTAGCCCGTGGTGTTGGACAGGAGCGCCGCCGCCCCGCTGGCCGTGTTGTGGTCGCCCGTGGTGTTGGAGATGAGCGCCTTGTAGCCGCTGGCCGTGTTGTAGAAGCCCGTGGTGTTGAGAAACGAGCGCCTGATAGCCGCTGGCCGTGTTGTATGGCCCGTGGTGTTGGAGTGGAGCGCCTGATAGCCGCTGGCCGTGTTGTAGGAGCCCGTGGTGTTGGCAAGGAGCGCCTGGTAGCCGCTGGCCGTGTTGAAGCGTGCCCGATGTGTTTTCGCGGAGCGCACTCGACGCCGCTGGCCGTGTTGGCGCCACCGGTGGTGTTGTCGACGAGGCGCAAGTTGGCCCACCGCAGTGTTCGAGGGACCCTCAACGAGATTCGGCGACACCCCGGCGGAATTCCGGTCTCGCCGCGACCCGCGTGACGCGGCGCCACGCCCTCGCGCCGCCGGCGGGAAGTGCCGCTCGCCTCCGCGGGGCCCGCGCTGCGATGCGGTCGGACGTCCCGCTGCCCGCCACGGCGACGCCGGCCATGCGGGCTCACCACCACGAACCCATCCCCCACGCGCCGCATCGGGTCCACGACCGTCAGCCGATACGTGCCGGGCTGCGTCACGACCGTGGCCGGTGCCAGCACCTCCATCTGCGTGTCGGTCGCGCCGGGCAGTTTCGGCACGGGCTGGCCGTCCACCGTCACCTGCAGGTCGGGCCCGAGGCCGGTGCCGGTGACCGTGAGCACGCCCGTGTCGGGCTGCACCGTGACGCGGTGAATCGTCGGCGCGGCCACGGGCTGCGCCGCCGCGACCTGGGCCAGTCCCAGCATTGCCCACACGACGGTCCCGACGAAGACGAAGGATGGCTGTCGCATGGTGGCGCTCCTTGACACGCGCGGGGATGGCGCGTCGGAACCACCGGTGCGGACTGCATCGGCCATCACGCCGCGAGAGGCCCCGGGGCGCAATGGAGCGAGTGTGGCCGACCCGGCCGGCCGGTGCAAGACGAATCCCGAACACGCGGAAGCGCGGGCACGGGTCCGGAACGGCGGCTTGTGGGCCGCCTACGGGCGGCCGGCCCGGGCGGTCACGAGGGCCTCCAGCCGGACCAGCCGCGCGCGCAAGTCGGCATTGGTCGCCCGTTCCGCCTGCGCCTGCTGCTGCTCCTCGCGCACCAGCCGCTGCAAGTCGGCGATCGTCGCCTGCTGCGCCTGCACCTGCTGCTGCAAGGCGAACGGCGTCGGCGTCGTTCCCGTGCCGCTCGCAATCGGGGCCGTGATCGTGCCCAACTGCCCGTTGGCGTCCACGAAGACCTGCACCGCAGGCCCGGTCAACTGCGTGCCGTGAATCCCGGCAATGAAGGTGTGGTTCTGGCCCTGACCCGCGCTGCTGATGTACGGGAATCCGATCCGGATCGTGTTGGTGTCGGCGGCCGTGCCGCGGACGTTCGACCCGAGAAACACATTGAAATGGCCTGTGGTGGCGGCGGAGCCGGCATCGTAGCCGAGGGCCGTATTGGCGATGCCCGTGCTCAGTGAGAGCGCAGCAACCCCGATGGCCGTGTTGTCGCCGCCTGAGGTGTTGGCGTAGAGCGCAAGGCTCCCCGTCGCCGTGTTGGTGCGGCCCGTGGTGTTGGAATAGAGCGCTTGATATCCGCTGGCCGTGTTGTAGGCGCCAGTCGTATTGGACAGAAGGGCTTCCCCGCCGCTGGCTGTGTTGTAGTCACCAGTGGTATTCAGATACAGGGCGCCCTCGCCTGTCGCCGTGTTGATGCTAGCCCGTGGTATTGGCGAAGAGCGCCGCCGCCCCGCTGGCCGTGTTGTGGGTGCCGGTATTGTTGGAATTGAGTGCCTTGTAGCCGCTGGCTGTGTTGTACAAGCCGGTCGTGTTCAACTCGAGAGCTTCAGCCCCGTTGGCGGTGTTGTAACGGCCCGTGGTGTTGGCATAGAGCGCCGCCGCCCCGCTGGCCGCGTTGTGGGTGCCGTCCGTGTTGTAGTTGAGCGCCGCGTAGCCACTGGCTGTGTTGTACGAGCCCGTCGTGTTCGACTCGAGAGCTTCGAACCCGCTGGCGGTGTTGTAATTGCCCG
>CAVZXA010000005.1:0-983991 GCA_963779175.1 uncultured Acidobacteriota bacterium | reverse complement strand
GCCACTGCGCGAACGTCGAGCCGGAATACTCTGCGCGTTCTCGATCACCCGCACGTCGGCGCGGTCGCGGTAGTCGGCGATCACCTGCAGGCTGTCGTCGGACGAGGCATCGTCGAGCACAATGGCCTCGAGGTCGCCGAAGGTCTGCGCGAAGATGCTGTCGAGCCGCTGCCGCAGGTAGCGTACGTGGTTGTAGTTGGGCACGATTACCGACACGGCGGGCGCCTTGCCGGCCACGGTGCGGCTCACCGACAGCAGATGCGGGGCCGTGACATCCGTGGTGAAGCGCGACAGCACCTTCCGACGCCCCTGCGCGCCCAGAGCCTGCCGACGCGGCTCGTCCGCGCACAGCGCCGCCACGGCTGCGGCCATCGCGTCCACATCTTCGAACGGCACGACGATGCCGGCATCGGCCTCCACGAACGTGGGCATGCCGCCGGCGTCGGCAAAACACACGACCGGCGCACCAGCATTCGGCCGCTTCGAGGGCCACGAGCGGGAACGGATCCTCGCGAGAAGTGACCAGGAACACATCGGCAGCCAGCAGGTCCGGCCTCACGTCGTTCTGCACGCCCAGGAAGGTCACGGGCGGCGCGTCGGCAGCCTTGAGCCGTACAGGTGATCCGCCCACAGACCGTGCACGGCATCCTGCTCGTCGGCTGGAAACTGTACGACCCAGTAGAGGTGGAGGTCGTGTTGGCCCCGCTGCTGGAGGCGGCGCGCCACCTCGATGAACAGGTCGGCGCCCTTGCGGAACGGCATTCCGAGGCCGCAGCCCATGGCAATCCGCTTGTCGGCCGCAAGCCCCAACTGCGTGCGCAGTGACGCGCGCTCGTGTTCGTCGGGGGCCGCTGCTCGGCGCCGCGGCCGATCGAGGCGTGTACGGTCGAGACCATCGTGGCGCCACGCCGTGCGTGGCCATCAGATTGGCGCGCACGGGCTCGGAGCAGGCAATGAAGTGCGACGACAGCGCGAGCACGTCGTCGAACCACGCCGCCGCGTACGCGTGATGCTGGTTTCCAGTTCGTGCACGTGCGTCACGATCGGGGCATTGAGCCTGTGCAGCGTCGCATAGGCGCGTCCGGACGCCACCGAGTTGCCGTAGACGAGCGCGGGCGAGCCGCCGCAGAAGTTGAGCACCTGCCCGGTGACATCGCGGTCACCCGCTTGTCGGGCCTGCGCCTCCAGGTCGGACATCACCGCCGTGGCGGCGAGCTCCTGAAACGGTGAAGCCACTCCCTCCCGCGAGGCACAGCACCGCGCAGCGAATGGCGGTGTGCTGCCGTAACCACGCGAGCTGTTCGAGCAGCACCGACTGCGCCCCCCCGCGACAGGCGTCGTGCGAGACGAGCAGTAGCGTCCAATCGCGCCGCAGGTCGTGGAGCGCACGGGCAGTGGCATCCAGATAGGCGTAGCCGTGCCGGCGATCCGGCTCCAGGTGGGCCCCTTCGGCCCATTCGTTCCACGCGTTCACGAAGACCAGCCGCTTGTCGGGCTGGGCGCCGCCAGGGCGGCTCGGCACGCCGCCCCCAGCCACCGGCCGTAGGCCGGGGCGAGTTCACATAGTCGAGCCGTCGCCAGGACGCCTGGCTCGTTGTCGAACCCCGTGCACACGGCACGGAAGCGGGATGTGGCGTCTGGCGCTCCAGCCGCCCTTGCCGCATGTCGGCATACCGGTAGACCCTGCCGGCCTACGTCGGCTCCACGAGCCCGAGGTCGGTGATCTCGGCCGGCAGCGCGCGCCCCGCGGTGTTGGGCGGGAACTCCACCGCCGCGTCGAAGCCGATGTCGCGGGGTCGAGCGTGTCGAACGCCTCGGTGGCGACGAGATATAGGTCGGGCAGCCCCGGCCTCGCGGCACTGCTCGCGCCACCGGCAGCGGTGGCCGCCGGATCGCGCAGCAGCCGGGCGGTACACCAGCACCACCGGCCGGCCGTGAACGCGGATGTAGTTCGGTGACGCAGGACGGGCTCGATGTCGCGATGAACGCCGCATCGCTGTCAGGCCCGTGGTCCTGCGCCATCAGCATCTCGTCTTCGTGACCGTCCCAGCGCCGCGTCCAGTTCTCGTTGGCCCAGCAGAGGCAGAACGGAAAATCGATGGCCGGGCTGGCGCATGACTGCGTCCAGCGGCCGCTCGAGCAGCCGCTTGCCGCCGAACCAGTAGTAGTAGTAGCAGAAGCCGTCGATGCCGTACCGCGCGGGCCAGCTCCACCTGGCGCTCGCTGCACCTCGGGCACGCGCAGATCGTAGAAGCCGAGTTCGCCGGGCAGGCGCGGCTGGTCGTGGCCCACGAACTGCGGCACGCGCCTTGCGAGACGTTGGTCCACTCGGTGAAGCCCTTGCCCCACCACGCGTCGTTCTCCGGAATCGGGTGGAACTGCGGCAGGTAGAACGCCATGAGCTTTGCCAGCGCCGGGCCGGTGCCGGCTTCGTCGCGCAGGGGCACGTACTCGCTCCCGCGGACGCCGGCTGCGGTGGCGACGAGGTCTGGTACGCCTGCGGCCGGCCGCTCAGGCCGGCGCTTCGGCCCCGGCGCCGTCTCTTGCGACGCGCCCGGGTCGGGCCCGCCGGCCGCACGTCCCCCGCCCGTAGTGCGGCTGGCGGTCGTGCCGTCCGGCGCACGAACAGCCGCGCGCCCGTGGTCCGCAGGTGCTCGCGCGACATCGACCGATACGGCTCGGCGAACTGGGCCTGCAGGTCATCGCCGGGCGGCGGCTGGTCGGCCCACTCCTCCACGCGCTCCACACGGAACCCATGCTGCTCGAACCGGGCGCTCCACTCGTGGCACCGCAGACGGTTGCTGCCGTGCACGAGTGCGTCGGAGGGCGGCTCCTTCAGGAACTCGAAGGGGCTCGCCACCTCGCCGGAATAGAAGCGATGGTCCACGAGATCCAGCACGTGGATGCCGAGCCCGCCGGGCTTCGTGATCCGGCGCAGCGCATCGAGCGCGTCGTCTACCGGGTGCAGATGCTCGAGCAGCGACACCGAGAAGACGACGTCGGCCTCCTCCGCCCGCAGCGACAGTCGAACACCGACTCGCGCCGGTGCATCAAGCGGCCCGGTGCCAGGCCGGCAGGGTCACCAGCCGCCAGCAGCGACAGATCGAAACCGTGGAGGTGCCTGACGACATCCTCGAGACCGAGGCCGGGCCGGTCGAGCACGCGCTGCGGCTCCACCAACAGCCATCCGGCCGCCGTGGCCAGCGCCCGCGTGGCGGCCGCCAGGTCGTGCACCGGTTCGGCGTCGATGGCGTAGGCGCGCTCGGCGCCCATCAGCAGCAGCAGGAACGAGAACGTGAACGGATTGGAAGTGCCACAGCCGAGGTCGACGGTGGTTGCACCCGCGAGATCGTCGAGGCTCACCTGCGCGAGGATAGGGCTCAGGAGGTCGCGATGCCGCTGCGCCGAGAATGGGTTGGCGTGGACATCGGCGGCGGCCGCAAGCGCGTGGCCAAGCTGCTCAACACGCCCGAGGTCGGCGGCGCTGCCGAGGGCCTCGCCCGCCTGCAGGCGGCTCAACAACTAGTCGGACAGGTCGCCCACGCCCAGCGGCCGTGATGGCGGCGCCGGTGGTGGAGGCTGAGTCCGAGATCCGCATCGCGCGAAGAATCAGATTCCGGAGTCTGCTCTGACTCAATGCGTCCTCGCCAGCGGCTTGTCTTTACCTTCGGGAGGGCTGAGGATAGCATCAAAATCGCGCTTCCACGGGCATCCGACTTGACCACCCTACACACGCGAAGCGCTCGCGCCACGCCCGCCTCGCCAGCATCGCTACAGCGCCAGGTCGTGTCTCTCCTCCTCGTCGGCGCAGTGGCGGTGGCGGTCGGCTTGTTTCCACGATCGCCGCACGCGCGGAGTTCCGGCCACTGGTGCCGAAGGCAGGGTGGTCGGTGACCGGCCAGTTTCCACGGTTTCCGATTCTAGCGAGCCCTCTTGGAGCTGTGCCGACAGACGCGCTCGCTGTCGACGATCTGGTGCTCTGGCAATCCTGGAATCCGGAGACGCAGGGCACACAGGGAACCGTCACGAGCGCGCCATTCATGGCTCCTGCGTATCTCACCGTACTTCACCTCGGATTCCCTGGTGAAGTACCGGGGAACCGCGTGTTCCTGAGGTGTTCTGCGAACGGGGCCGAGATGGAGGTCGCGCGGCTTCGAACGAACACTGGCTGGGCGACGGCGTCGGTCAGATCCGAGCACCTTCTGCGCGGCACCGTCGTGCTCGTTGCGACGGCCGCAGGACACTCCCAGTTCTACGTAGGCATCAGGACCCCTTTTGCGATTTCAGCTGCTACCTTCGCGCACAGGTCGGCTCTCGCCGCGAGCCCTTGTCGTTCTGCTGACGTGGGCCGTGCTGTCCTGCCTGGTCCGCAGGTGGAATCTGGCTCCCGGCTGGGCTTCACAGATGCGCTGTCGGCAGGTTTCCAGTTGGCGTCGGTGCTACGGCACTTCCTGCTGTTTGTTCTCTCCCTCTTCTCGACCCTCGTCGGCACGTGGCCACCTGGATCCTGCTCGCCGGCGCGGCGTAGTTCGTCTACGCCTCCGCGCCAGACCCCGCCCCTCCTACGACAGTGGCTGCACGTCGACCCGGCCGCTGGTTGTCTGGCTCGCCGTCGCCCTGGCGTATGCGGGCTTCGTAGCAGCGCCGACGGTGAATGGCGGCTCGGCCCATCGATGGTCTCTTCACCCCCTTGCGCTGGTCGAGTAACAACCAGCTCCGTACCTGTTCGCGGAGGCCCTCTTCGATGAGCCACGCCATCAGATCACATCGGGCCGTCGCTGGCCCCCGATCGCGCCCGCTGCTAGCAGCGGTGCTGTCTGCCGCGCACGGCGGCCGTCTCGTGGATGGCGGAGGCATGGGGATGGACATTCATTCCGACGGCCTACATGATGGCCGGCATCACAGTCTTCTCGTCGTGGGTCGCCGCCGTCATCTGGCTGGCTCGCGCCGTCCCGACTCCGCGGTTCCGACGCTCGTACTGGTAATGCTGCTGGGGCCGTTCGTGTTCTTCGACACGCTGTTCCCGTCGCCAGCTGCTCGGCGGCCTTACGTCATCTTCTCGTTCGGTCTCCTCTCGCATGGCCGGCGCCGCGCGTTCCGAACCCGCGCCCTCCTTGCGGTTTCCGCATCTGCCGCGCTCGCCTACCTATTGCACGCGAGCAACGCCTTCACGTTGTTCCGGTCGCGGCACTCTTCATGGAACCATCTGGCGCCAGGGTTACGGGCCGATGCCGTGACGTCCTCGTCGCCGCCGGACTACTGTTCCCGTCGCTTGTGTGGCAGGCCACCGTCCAGCCGGGCGGCAACACACTGCTGCGTTATTCGCTAGCCGATCGTCCCGGGCCGAACCCGCTCGACGCCCCTACTCGACAGCGCGTCGATCCTATCGGCGCCTTGGATTCACCGGGTGGCTCCGGGCGAAGTCGACGCTTGGTCGCTTCTGTTAGGCG
The DNA here is from genome assembly GCA_963779175.1 of uncultured Acidobacteriota bacterium. Lineage (GTDB taxonomy): Bacteria > Acidobacteriota > Vicinamibacteria > Vicinamibacterales > UBA2999 > CADEFD01. The sequence goes on along the minus strand of CAVZXA010000005.1, from coordinate 978,541 downwards.
CCGACGCCGCGGCCTCACAGTTTGGCGAGGTCGCGCGCCACTCGCCCGTTCTCGGCTGGCTCGGAGCGCGGCGCGTCCTCGATTTCTTTGTTACCGGTGGATCGCTCGGCATTGCGTCGTCGGCCTTTCTGGCTCGCTGTCGCGACGGCCGGCAAAACCGATTCGCCCTCCTTGACACTCGCCCGGCATACGGCCCTGGCTGGCCTACTGGCATCGGGCTCATGATCACCTCACGCTGCCGCGGGCCGTCATGCACCGTCGGGCCTTGGTTCATTGCTCTGCTCGTCTTCTCGGGTAGCATCGCCGTCCCGGCTCAGGCCGGCCGTCTAACAGTCTATCCTAGCGCTCACCCTCGCCTCTTTCGTCCAGTCTGGCTCGTCCATCCTCTGGCTGTGCTGACCGACTGAATGGCCGGCATCCAGTGCCGTCTACAGAGTCATCGCCACGGCATCGCCGGCGTCTGGGCTGGACACCTGGAGGAAGCGGTTCCCGGCTCTGACCCGCCGGTAGATCATGAACTGCCTGTCGGGACGGTGGTTCCGACTCCCAGCTCCAGGACCGCTTCAGTGATGCTCTGTTCGGTCCCGGGCGCCATCACACACCCGATCGTTGCCGCGGGCGAACGCAAGACCATCCGGCGCGAACGCGACGCGATTGAACTCAGGATCTTTTGCCCGCGGCGTGGCCGGCGGCGACGCGCGGACCGGAGAAGGGAGGGGCAGCAACCGAGAACACGGCACTTCTGCCATGCCTCTTCGTTCGATGTAACAATAGCCCTCCAAGTCAGGCACCGAAACGGGCGGCGTTGCGCAGACGCTGGCTCGTCGCAGATTTCACGCTCAGTGGACATCGATTCCACTGCCACTGCGCAGAGGCCATGACAGTCGTCTTCGCAGCGCGCAGAACAGGCGCACACCTTTGGGGTATGCGCACAAGCCAGGAGCAGGTAGATGTCCGAGGAACCAATGAATGCGTCCGCCAGTGGGTGCGAGATGCCGTCGGTGGACGGTGGGATGAGATTGGTCGCCTTCAGCTTGAGTTCTTGTCGTCGCGCGGTCTGAAGCCGCAACACACGTTCCTCGATGTCGGGTGCGGCTGCCTCCGGGTGGTGTGCATTTCGTTCGGTATCTTGAGGACGGCATGTACCATGGGATCGATTCTCAAGATTGGCTCCTCGACGCTGGGCGCCAGGTCGAGCTTCCCCGCCACGGGCTCGAGGGCAAGGCCGTCACCTTGTTGTGTCGTGACGATTTCGACTTTTCGTGCTTCGGAAAGTCCTTCGACTACGCGATCGCGCAGTCCGTGTTCACGCACCTGCCCAGACACGCAATCTTGAGGTGTCTGCAACACATGAGACGTGCCCTGAATCCTGGCGGGCAGTTCTATGCGACGTTCTTTGAGGACTCCCATGGATCGCACGAAGACGTCTCGATCACTCACTCGCCAGGCGACGTTGTCACATTCTCTGAGAGCGACCCGTTTCACTACTCGTTCGATGTTCTGGCCTCGCTGGGCGCTCTGGCAAAGCTTGACGTCACGTATATCGGAGACTGGAACCACCCACGGGCTCAGAAGATGGCGTTATTTACACCAACGCTTCGGATTCAGCGTGACGGCGACAGCCCTGCCACCCCGAGTGCCTGAGCCGCGCCACCTAATCGACCGGTCTGCTCCCAGGATCCCCCGTCGACGGACGTTTGGCCCGGCCACGCGCACGCAAGCCGCCAACCTGCAATCGAAGCAGACACTGGCGTTCTGCATCAGGCTGTCGATCACCCCGATGTTCACGCCGGCACTTGACAGACGAGCGGTCGACGCCCAACATAACTGACTAGCTCCAGAGCTAGATGAATTTCTGTGACACTCTGCCACGCTGGCATTGTGCCGTGCTCACGACGTGATCTCCCGGGGCGCATTGGGCCACATTCATGAGTCGATGGGCTGGCTACTCAAGAGTCATTTTCGTGAACGTGGCCGTAACGTGCCTGCTCAGTGAAGTTGTAGCCGCCGGGTTCTACTACTCCGAAAAGCGAGAACTTTATTACTGGCGTAACATCAACCATACTGGTGCGCCAGAAGCGGCGACTGAACCGCTGACCAACTTCCGGGTGTCGCCCTATCTCGGATTCACGCGTGCGCAGGGCCTCTCGCTGACCAAAGTCGTCAGGCCAGATCGTCTGCGGCTGATGATGTCACCAGCTACAGCGGCCGAGTGGTCGAATGTAGACACCAATAATTACGGGGTTTTCTCGCGATACGACTATCCGTATGCTCCGGACGACTCCGAGACCCTGGTGGTCGGCATATTCGGTGGCCGGTGCACAGTGGTTCGCACTACAAGGCGCGCGACCCCTCATCGCGACGCTGCAAGCCAGTCCAGGACTTCGCAGTCGCAGCATTTTAGTGCTGAACTTCGCGAATGGCGGCTACAAGCAACCGCAACAACTGCTGTTTCTCAACTACCTCTTGGCGATAGGTCAGCGTTTGGACTACGTCGTCAATATTGATGGTTTCAACGAGGTGGCCATTGCCGCCGTGAATGTGGCGGGAGGTATATCGGTCGCGATGCCAAGCGTTCAGCACATGGCACCGCTGACCAACCTCACGCGCCTACGCATGGAACCTTCCGACTTGGCACGATTGACTGAACTCAGTGACACGAGCCGACAGTTAACCGAACTGCAGGCGGTGACAGAACGGCATCCACTTGCCTTGATGTGGGTGTACAGGGTCGCGCGGATCCAATCGCTGACGCGCCGAAAAGACGAGTTGACTGATGCCCTTGGAGTTGAGGCGGGCGTATCATCGCTTATATCGCTAGAGCCTCAATCTTCGGCGAGAGCCTCCGATGTTGATCGGGCAGTTGCACTGTGGTCTTCAACATCGCTACTAATGCAGCAGGCGCTGGCGGCGCGAGGTATTCCCTATGTACAAGTTGTGCAGCCGAATCAGTACTTCGGAGACAAGTCCATGAGTGCAGAAGAAGCGTCCATTGCGATCAATCTAGAATCTCAGTATCGGCAGCATGTCATAGCCGGCTATCCGCAGCTCCTGGCTGCGGTCCCGGTGCTGCAGCGCGAGGGCGTGAACATCGTCGACGCTACCGGCTTATTCGACGGGCTCTCAGACACCATCTATTCCGATGACTGCTGCCACTACAACCAGCGCGGTAACGACCTCTTGGCCGCTCTGGTCGCTGAGGCGATTTTGGCGAAAGGTGCCGTAGGACCAAGCAGTAAGGCAAGACTTCCTGAATAAGCTAAAGGTTCAGCCACCTCGAGTGACGTCGACCCTGCCTGCACCTCATGGGTCGATGGCGATCTCTGCCCCATATGTTGATGCACTCACCACCGTTGAACGCAGCCCACCGTCGGGTGCTGTATCTGGGGGCGCCACTCGGTGTTCGAATTGCTACAGATGCAACGATACCGGATCTGATGCTGGACACCGGCCAGAACACTGGAAATCTGCTAATCGGAGACGCAATTAGGCGTCAGCTGTCGCCAGGAACCGTGTGCACGGCGAACGACCTCCTGCAACGCTCTGGTGCAGCCCGCGCGCTACCCCGCCTAGCTCCTCTTGAGATGCTCGATACCACGGAACTCGAACGAAGCTTCGATGTCATCGTCATTGGTGCGTCAAACTTTCTGCACGGCGGAGCCGACTTCGGCCGGTGGGCGAGCTTCCTTGAGTCTGTCCAATTGCCCTGCGTCATCATAGGGCTCGGTGCGCAGGCACCAGACTTCAATTGGCCCGTCGAAGTACCTGCGGGCACCGGACGCATGCTGCGTATCCTCGCCGAGCGCTCGGTTAGTCTTGGGGTTCGTGGTGATTTCACGGCGGAGACGGTTCGCCGCTTGGGTATTGATAACGTGCGCGTAGTTGGATGCCCGTCAATGTACTGGACGTGTCAGCCAGATCTGCGCGTCGTGCGTCGGACAGCGACGAATGAGATCGCAGTCTCAGTGAACGGATCGGCGAATGTGGTGGATCACTCCGTCGATCCGCGCTCATCGAGGCGCGTCGAAGCTGCCATCGCGCGGCTATCGTTCGAACTCGGCTACCCGTACGTGCTGCAGAACGAAACGGAGCTGATGGCGATTCTCACTGACGTGCCTGGTTCGAGTGAAGCGTCTCTGGTTAATGCTCTGCGGCAACGATACGGGTTCGCAGACACTTCATCGGGCGATTTCATTAGCTTCGTTCGGCGCAACATGAGGGTCTACTCCGAGCTGAATACGTGGCTGGCCGCCGTCCAGCAGTCTGACTTTGTTCTCGGCACTCGATTCCACGGCTGCCTGGTTGCACTCCTCGGAGGCGTGCCGTGCTTTGTGATCGTGCATGATGCGCGGACGCGCGAGATGTGTGAACTGCTGCGAATTCCACACGAGGATGTCCGTAACGTAGGTGCGATTGACGTTCGAGGTCTGTACGATACATTGGACATCGAAGGGCTAGAGACCACCTACCGATTGCGCTTTCGGAACTACGTGGACTTTCTCGATGAAAACAGCCTTAGTCACTGTCTGGTTCGGTGAACGACGGCGGCATGCTCATCGGTCACATTGTCTGCGGATTCCACACTCATGCAATCCGCCGTAAGCTTCCCCGTCAAGTTGACAGTTGATAAGGAGACTGCCCGCCTGATGAAGGCCTCGGGAGAAACGTAAGCGGCGGCACCCGGCCGAGGCTGTCGTGGGGCCGCTCGCGGTTGTAGACCGTGAGCCAGGCGTCGGTCAGGGCGCGCAGTTCGGCGACCGACTCGACGAGATGGGCATTGAGCACCTCCGTGCGATACGTGCGGTTGAAGCGTTCGATGTAGGCATTCTGATCGGGCTTCCCGGGCTGGATGTAGAGGATCGTCACCCGCGCGTCCGCGCACCAGTCCACGAAGGGCTGCGCGGTGAATTCCGGCCCGTTGTCGACGCGTATCGCCGACGGACAGCCGTGCACCGCGACGAGGGCGTCGAGTTCCCGCACGACGCGGCGGCTTGGCAGCGACAGCCCGATCGCGATCTCCAAGGCCTCCCGATTCCCCTCGTCGAGCATCGTCAGGAGCCGCACCCGCCGGCCGTCGTAGAACGTGTCGCCCATGAAGTCGAGCGCCCACGTCCGGTTCAGCACCGGCGGCGCCGCCAGGGGCTGCCGCACACGCTTCGGCACGCGCCGCGTCGTGCGGCGCGGCAGATTCAGCCGCAGCGCACAGTACACGCGGTGGATGCGCTTGTGATTCCAGGGCCGCCCCTCGGCGCGCATCCGATCGAAGAGCTTCCAGAAGCCCCAGCGCGGATAGCGCGCCACCACATCGGTCAACGCCGCGATCACGGTGCGTCCCGTCGACTCGCCGGGACTGGAGGCCGGTAGAACGCCGCCCGCGATAGCCTCACCACGCGACAGGCCCGCTGCACCGGGAGCTGATGCTCATCGACGAGCATCCCGATCGACCTGTCGCTTCGCAGACGGCCCTACAGCTTTCGGCTCAGCACATCCTTGATGGCCGCGTTCTCGAGCGCCAGGTCGGCGTACATCCGCTTCAGCTTGGCGTTCTCCGCTTCGAGCTCGCGCAGCCGCTTCACGTCGGCTACGGTCGCGCCCCCGTACTTGCTCCGCCACTTGAAGAACGTGGCCTTGCTGACGCCGTGCTTCCGCAGCAGATCCGCCACCGGGACGCCGCTCTCGGCGTCTTTCAGAATGCCCACGATCTGCGTCTCACTGAACTTCGATTTCCGCATGACCGCTCCTGACGGGGAGCAGTCTACTTTCACCTGTCAACCGGTCGGGGAAGCTTACGCCGCAAACAACAGAGGCGCCGGGGGAATGTACCCCGGCGCCTGATCTTGCTCCGCTAACGCGCGGACGAACTCGACGCTCAGCGCCTACTGCTGATCGAACCGGTTGAAGCCGTTCAGGTCGCGAGCGCGCCCGAAGACCAGGTAGGACGGCTGATACTGTCCAGCCTGACGGGAATAGCCAGTGGCGATCCACGCCGTGCCAACGGGCGAGTGCTTACGCACGCGGAGGTAGTCGCCGCCGCTGCTGGCCGTCCACGGAGCCGAACTGCCGAAGCCGGTGTAGATCTCCCATCCGGGGGGGTTGCCGTTGTAATCGTCGTTGAGGCCCACGTAGTGCTGTGGGTTGATGGCACTGGCCACGGGCCAGAAGGCCATACACCGACAGCCCGATGTGGTCTCGGTCGTTGGCGCCCACCGCGGCCCAATGGAACGCGACCCCGGGGTTGAAGATGTACTTCCGGCTGCTGGTAAAGAATGGTGCCGGCGTGGAAGGTCAGCCGATTCCACGTAGGGCAAGGTGAAGCCGTTGCCTTCCTTCACGTTCCAGTAGAAGTCAACTCTGTCGCCAGCGGCGCCGAGGCCGGCCGGTGCTGGCGTGTTGTGATTGATCGCGCCACCAGTCACGCGTTGGTCGGCGCGGATACAGGGGTTGAAGCCACCGGGCACCGTGCACGTGCCGTTCCGGTTGGTGAACAGGTACGGCGCGATCGTGCGGTCCACGAAGTTCAGCGCGGTGCTGTCGTCGAAGATCCAGTAAACGCGGAACTGATCGTTCAGGCTCGAGCTGGTGACGACCTGATCGCCCATGAACATCGTTTCGCGGGCGTTCTCCACCAGGCCAGGCGTCCAGCCTTGCGCCAGGGGGCCCTGACCCCACCACGTGAACGGCACTCCGGCGCAGCCTGCTAGTTCGGTCAGCCCGAAGCGAATCACGAATGAAGTCACGTACGATCCGGCGTTCGTGAACACGTTGGTCCCGACGTACAGGAAGTTGTTGCTCAGCGACATGCGCGGGTAGTCGAACCAGGTGTTCGCGTAGGCCGCGTTGCCAGTGATGCTGGGGCGGATGTCGTAGGTGCACAGGGCGCCGGCGCCACTGTCAACCGTGATGAGGTCGCGGTTCTCGACGCCGCCGAGCGGCGACGCGAACGAGCCGCTGACGCCCTGGCGCAGCCAGTACATCCGGTCGCGGCCCTTGTCGTAGATCACGTCCTGGTCGCAGCAGAAGTCGGCCATCGTGGCGTAGGGGCTGATGTACGACCAGGTGTTGCCGCCGTTGGTCGAGCGGGCCGCGCCCCAGTTCCACGTTTCGAACACGAAGCGGCCGTTCTGCGCCACCGCGGGTTCGCTGATCGACGAGGCGTTCAAGCCACCGGCGGCGGGGTTGAGCTGGTTGGCTTCGAAGTACTGGAAGTCGCCGTCGGCGGCCGGTGACGGCGAGGCGGCCGGATCCGGCAGCGTGCGCGGGATGGTCATCTCGCTCGCCAGGGGCGGGGCGGCCGAGGCTCTTACGCGGGGATCGCTCGCAGGGAGGGCCGCCACGCGCGCGGCCATGCCAGCGCGCGATTTGTCCTGATCCGCGCGAAACGCCGCTTCCTGGGCCGGGGTGCGGTCTGGAAGCACTGCCACTTCGGCAATCGGTCCCACGTGCACCGGCTGCATCATGCCCGACTGGCCCGCGATCATGCCACTGGGTTGCGCTGTGACCCGTGTTTCGCCGACGCCGAGCGGTCCGCCGCTCTTACCGAACGACCCGAAAATCAGCGCAGCACCAACCGCCGCGGCGCCAAGCGCCAGAGCCGTCTTGGCCCGCCATGAGCGTTGAATCCGTCCCATTTCTCACCTCCGCCATTGAGTAGCAACGTCGACCAGTTACCGTTTTACCTTCTGCTGTCTGTCTTTGTGCGACTCCTTCTGTTGGAGCTGCTGCGCCGCCGTGGTTCTCACTGACGCGTCGTCGTCGTCGAGCAGGCGCTTCAGCAGAACCTCCGAGTCTTCTCCTGCTTCGTCTCCCAGTGCCAGTGCCGCAGATACGCGGATGGCGGGGTCTCGATGGCTGACCAAGGCACCAAGCTGCCGTGCCGCGCTCGCTCCAGGACCGTCGAGGAGGAGCGCCAGCTCGACGGCTTCAGCCCTCACGAATGGATGCTCGTCGTTCAGGGCCGCGCTGACGGCCTCATACCCTAAGCGCGAATTCTGGAGCGCGAGGGTCTGCAGCGCTCGAATGCGCACGTTGGCATCGGGGGACTTCGCCAAGGTCAGCAGCGAGCCTTCGGCCGCATCGGGATTGAACGCGCCGTTGACAGTCAGGCGCGCCACCTCCGCTTCGGCCGGGCTCGGCCCGCGGGGGAAACGTTCGGCGGAGGGCCCGGCTAGGGCGCCATCGAACGCCACCACGCTTGGCGCCGTCTCTTCGCACCCCGAACCCGACCGCGCACGGCTTGGCGCTCGCCATCGCGGCCGACGTCCGGTAGAGCGTACAGCTTCACGCGGTCGTAGGCGTGCGTGGTCTCGGAGTAGCGCTGGATGTAGATGTAGTTCTTGTCGGCCAGCATCGTGCGCAGGCCGTCGCGCAGCGTGGCGCTTGTGATGTCGAGGGTCACGGTTTCGGTGGCCTTCTCGAGGCCCACCACGCTCGACCCGGTCTGCCGCGCCACTTCGGTGAGCACCGTGCTGAGCGGCACGTTCTGCGCGGCGACGGTCAACCGCTGGCCCACCCATTCCACGCGCAGCACCTGAGCACCAACCGGCACCGCGCTCGCAAGACCGCTCACGACGACCGTCGCACACACCCACATCCGCAGGTCGAGGGATGAAGCGCCATTCCCGAGAGCGCGTGTGGGTGTCAGCATGGTTGACATAGCGCCGTGCGACGTTGGCGTCCCTCAGGTCGTTCGTTGTTCCGTGTGCAACAGCTCATGGACGCTAAGTGACGGGACATCCTACATCACGTATGCCCTTTAAATACGTTGTTTACAGGAATATTTCATCGCAGGAAGTCTTGCCGACAGGTGTCTTTTCTCTCGGCCCGGCTAGGCTCCCGGGAAGTTGCGGGCAGGCTTGCGCGTGACGAACACGTCCAGGTATTCGCCGTCGAGCCCGAGCCGGCGGTCGCGCACCACGTAGGTCACGGTTGGCAGGCCGCACCACCCCGCCAGGCACACCTCGAAGTCGTCGCCGTAGTCCCACGTCACCAGCTCGCGGTCGTCGGCCAGCGGGTTGCCGTGGTACTGCGGGTCGAGCAGGTGGGTCACCACGCCGTGATCGAGGCGTGCGCGCTGGCGCGTGCCGCGCAGCCCCTTGTGTTTGGGCGCCGTGAACACGTGCGCGCCGCCCGGCTTCACCACGCGCATGATCTCGCGCACCGTGACGTCGGGTTCGAACACGTGCTCGAGCAGGTCCTGCGTGATGACGAGGTCGAAGGTGTCGTCGGCCTGGGGCAGCCGGTCGGTCAGAGATCGAGTGCGAATAGTTGGCGCAGTGGCGGCGCACGAAGTCGTTGGGCGGCGTGAACTCGTGCACGGCGGCCTGCTCCCACGCGGGGAACCAGGTGTCGAGCGTGTGGTTCACGGCGCGGAAACGGGGAATCGACTGGCACCGCTCGCACAGGAACTGGTCGCGCAGCCACGCGCCGGTCTCGATGAACCGCGTCTCGCTCCGGCAGCACGCACACCAGCCCGCGGGCGTGCGGTGGTCCACGACGGCGTTGGCGTCGTGCGCCTCGGTCGCCTGGCGGCGCCGTTCACGCGCCGCCCACGCGGCCCCCGCCCAGTCGTGCATGGCCAGCCGCCGATCCGCCGTCGGCTCCGCGTGGTGCGTCCACGGGGCGGGCGCGTCCACGCCGCGGGGCGCCAGGCCAGGTGCTGCAGCTGCTCGTAGAGCGCCACCACCTCGGGATAGTGGCGAAACAACAGGCCGGCGCGCTCGCGCGCCTGGTCGCCGTGCAGCAGCGAGGGCTCGACCACGGCGGCACCCGGCGTGCCGAGCGGTGTCGAGGTGCGCGCGGCCACCGCTGCCACCCACGCGGCGGGGTGCGTCGCCATCGCCTCCACGTTGGCGACCACGCAGCGCTCGGGCGCGGCCAGCGCCAGATCCAGCAGCACGCGGTTGTAGTGCAGCCACACCTGCACGGCCAGCTCCGGATCGTCCGTGAACGCCGCGTCGCCGCGCCGGTAGAGCGACTCGATGACCTCCCACGGCGCGCGGTACACGATGGCGAAGCCGGCCTCGGGCAGCAGCGGCAGCCACAGCGGCAGCAGCGGCACCGTGCGCGGGTCCTTCCAGCCCCACGAGCGGCCGCGCCTGCTGCTTGCGGGCCACGAGCGCGCGGGCATGCGCCACGAGCGAGTCGGGCAGGTCTGGCGGTGCGGCTGATGCAAGCCAGCCGTCGCCGTTCACGCCCACGTGGCGCAGGGCCGCCTGCTGGAACTCCACGAAGTCTTCGTCTTCGAAGTGGCCGCGGGGATTCGAGGCGTTGGCGCCGAGCAGGCGCTGGCCCACATCGAGGCCCGCGCTCTCGAGCAGCGACGTCGCAAGCGAGGTGCCCGAGCGGTGCATGCCAAGCACGATGAGCGGCTGCATGGCGGGCATTTTACGTTCAGGCGTGGCGTTTCACCGAAGTCGCAGCCACCGCCGTGGTCCACGCGCGTCGAGGCGTGCGGCCGTGGGGTAAAATCGCGGCACCGCGTGACGCCCCCACTTCTCGTCACCCCGGAGAACTGGTTCGACCTGGCCCGCCTGGCCGCGACGGCCACCGCCGGCACCACGCGGGAGTTCACGCTGTGCGATGCGCAGGGGCACTGCCCGCTGGCGGATGTGTCGCTCGGCGAACTCCGCGCCGTGCACCACACGCTCGGATCGTGGTGGGCGGATCTGGGTGCAGACACCCGGCCCGCGAGTGTGCCGGCCGGCGCCTGGGATCGCCTGCGTGCCGAGGGCCGCGCGCTGCTGCGCCAGCAGGCGGAAGCGGCCCTCGCGTCCGAGGCGTCGCCCGCGGACACCACTCCCGCACTGCTCGCGTTTCCAGCGCTCGACCATCCGTGGCTGTCCACGTCGGCCAGCGCCGCCGCGTTTCTGAAGCAGTTCCTGTGGCTGCCGCACGCGCCGTCGCTGCTGGCCTGGGCGCAGCATCTGGCGGCGGCAGACGACGCCGCCGCGGCCGCACGGCACCACGCGTGGATGCGGGTGCTGTTCCAGAAGGTCGCCGTTGAGAACGAGCTGCCAGAGGCGCTGGCATGTCTGCGCGCGGTCTACGACGCAGACGATGCGACCCGTGGCGCCCTGCTGCAGGCCGAAGCCGACATGCTCGACGGCTGTGGGTTGGCCGACCTTGCGGCCTGGGGCCGGCGTCTGGGCTTGCACGAGCCCGCGCGCTCGGGGGCCGGCATCGAGATTCCGGCCCGCCGGCCGGCGCCCGCTGGGGCGCGTCCCGACATCACGGTGCTGGTGCCGTCGTACTGCCATGCGCCCTACATTCAAGCGGCCCTCGAGAGCGTGCTGGCGCAGACCTACGCGAACTACCGCCTGCTCGTCGTGGACGACCGCTCCACCGACGGCACCGTGGCGCAGGCCCGCCGCATCGACGACCCGCGGGTGCGCATCGAGACCAACGACACGAACCTCGGGCTGGGCGACAGCGTGCTGCGCGCCCTGGAGCGCATCGACACGCCGTACGTGGCGCTGCTCAACTCCGACGACCTCTTCCATCCGCGACGCCTCGAGCGCTGCCGCGAGGCCCTGGAGCAATCGCCGACGGCGCAGGTGGTGGCCACCGGTGTCGTGACCGTTGACGCCAACGGCTGCCGGCTCACGACCGAGACCGTCCGGCGCCTGTTCGATGGCCGCCACGTGGCCGACTGGCTGCAGTGGCATGCCCAAACCGGCCAGGTCGCACCAGACGGCGATCTGCTGGCGGCGCTGCTCGAACGTAACTTCCTCGTCACGAGCAGCAACCTCGTGGCTCGCACCGGCTTCCTGCGCGACTGCGCCGAGGCGCTTGCCGGCCTCAAGTATTGCCTCGACTGGCAGATCTTTCTCGACGCCGCCGCCGCCGGGGCCCTCGTCTACCTGCCAGAGGCCCTGCTCGGCTACCGCCTGCACGGCACCAACACCGTGTGGTTCGACGACGAACGGGGCGCGGCCTACGCCCTTGAAGTGAATCGCGTGCTGGCTCATACCCTGCGGCACCGCGGCGTGCAGCGGTCTGCCGCAGACGCCGATGTGCCGCACCTGTTGGAACTGCTGACCCGTCACGCGGCCCGGCACTCCGACGCCAACGGGTTGGCGATGTACGCCAACGACCTCGTCGGCGGCCTCCGGCTCGAGGCCGCCCGGGTGCGATCGGCCGACGTGCGCGCGTGGCTTCGCGGCTTGTCGCCGCGGTTCGATCCCACCGGCAGTGGCCCGCGCTCGACCAGCCACGACCTGCACGCCGTGGCGGCCGCGGCCCTCGCGGATGTGGCGAAAGAAGAGGCCGCCGCCGCGTCATTCAGCCGGGCAGGCGCGCGATCTCCTGCGTCAGCAGCAGATGGCGGCGCTGAGACGGCCGCAGCCCACCTCCGTAACGGCTCGCCATGCATGCCAAACTGCCGACGCAGGCCGACGCCCTGTCGCACCGCGCCGAGATGGACGCGTCAGGCGCCGCACGCGCCGCCGAACTGCAGCGCCTGCGGGCCGACATGACAGTGGCCGCCGCGGCGCACGCCAGCGACCTGCAGCGCCTGCACACGTCGCCGGAGTGGCTGGTAGGCGACCGCCTCTGGAACCGCGCCGGAGCATCGCGCGTGGGCTGGCCGCTCGTGCGCGGGTGGCGGCGGCTGCGCGATCGGCGCAACCGCGCCAGCCTGGCCCTTGGCCGGGTCGCTCGCACGGCCGGTCTGGCGAAGCCGCGCGCCGTCGTCGCGGCCTGCTGGAGCTTCCCGATCCACTCGCAGACGTTCGTCTATCAGGAGATGCAGGCGCTGGCGTGGGCGGGCCTCGACTGCAAGGTGTTCTGCTGCGACACCAACGCCCGGCAGGAACTGCCGGCCGCCTTCAGCGGGCTGTGGGGCAAGCGCCTGGTCATGCAGACCGACTGGGACGCGAACCAGCGCGACCTCGACCACTTCCTGCACACGCGCCCCGAACGCGTCGAGGCCTTGCTGGCGACTCTCGGCGCCGCCACCGGGTTGACGCGCGACCAGCTCCTCAACGAATCGATCGTGCGCACCGGCTTCACCTTCGCCCGCCACGTCGAGTTGTCGGGCGCCCGCTACCTGCACACCTACTTCTTCTACGACCAGTCGCTGCTGGGCCTGGTCGCCGCGTTCCTGCTGCAGATTCCGCGCGGCATCACCGCCTATGCCGACCACATGCTCGGCGACTACCAGTTCAAGCTGGTGCCGCTGCATCTCGAGCTAGCCGACATCGTGGTGGCCACCAGCGCCCGCATCAAGCGCGAGCTGGGCGCGATCGGGGGCGGGCGGTTCGACGACAAGATCATCGTCAAGCCGAACGGCATCGACGCGGCGCGCTTCCCCTACGTCGACGGGCCGACGCGGCTCGCCATGGAGGGCCTCCCGGAACTCATCGCCGTGAACCGGATCGAGCCCAAGAAGGGCCTGATCCATCTGGTGGACGCGCTGGGCGTGCTGAAGGCCCGCGGCGTCGAGGTGACGCTGAACCTGGTGGGCGGCGCAGACAAGACGCCCGCCGGCGCCGAGTGCTTCCGGCAGCTCACCGCGCGGATCGACGAACTCGGCCTCGGCGATCGGATCATCCTGCACGGCATGAAGCAGCAGCACGAGTTCATCCCGCTGATGGCCCGCTCCCGCCTGTTCGTCGCGCCCTACGTCGAGGTCGACACCGGCGACAAAGACGGCATCCCGACCGCCGTGCTCGAGGCGATGTCCACCGGCCTGCCGATCGTGCACACCGACGCCGGATCGATCGAAGAAGCGGCAGCCGACGGCGTCGAGGGCCTCACCGTGCCGCAGCGCGACGCCGGCGCCCTGGCCGAGGCAATCGCCCGGCTGCTCTCAGACCGTGAGCTGTACCTGCGCATGTCGAACGCCGCCCGCCAGCGTGCCCTGTCGGAGTTCGACATCCACGTAACCGAACGCCGCCTGCACGAACGGATTCAGGCGCTACGGGCGACCAGCCGGCGATAGAGCCCGACCGCCTGCTGCGCCACGTGCGTGTGGGCGTGGGCGGCCACGACCCTGGCGCGCGCGGCGCGCCCGAGTCGATCGCGCAGCGCCGGGTCGGCGATGAGCTGCTCGATTGCGGCCACGAACGAACCGGCATCGTCGAGGGTGGCGAGCAGGCCGTTGGCGCCGTGCGTGATGAGCTCCGGCATCCCGCCCTGGTTCGTGCAGACGATGGCCTTGCCGGCGGCCATGGCCTCGAGGCATGAGTACGGACAGTTCTCCCAGGTGCTCGGCAGCAGGAAGATGTCGGCCGCGCTCACCACCGGCCGCAAGTCGCCCAGCGGCAGGGCGCCGAGCCAGTGGAGGGAGCCCTTGAGCGTGAGCCCGTCGAGCGACGGACTGCAGGGTGTTGGCGACGTAGCCGAACAGGTCGGCGCCCGCGAGCACGATGTTGACGTCGTGGCGTTCGAGGATGGCGCGGGCAATCTCGGGCATCAGGTGGATGCCCTTGCGGCGCTCCATGCGTCCGGTGAACACGATGGTGAGCGGCCGGCGCGGCAGTTCGTACTTGGCGTGCACGTCGACCTGTTCGATCGTGGCATCGAACCACGGGATGTCGAGCCCGTTGGTGACGACCGGGATGGGCCGGCGCACGCCGAGCTTCCCCGCCACTTCATCCGCCAGGAACTGCGAGCAGGAGGTCACCGCCGTGGCGCCGTTGATGCCCCGCTGCTCGATGGCCGAACACAGCGTGACGTCGAGGGGCCGCACGTCGTAGGCGCCCATGATGAGGCGCGAGGGCGAATGCAGCTTCACCACCGTGGGCACGCCGAGCAGGCGGGTCACCAGGGCGCCCTCGGCGCCGCACTCCGGCATCTCGAGCACGTCGAAGCGGTGCGTGCGGTGCAGCGCCTTGATCCCGTGATACATGCTCCAGGCGTTCTGGAGGCGCTGGCGCGTCCACCACAGCTTGAAACCGCCGAGGCGCTCGAACGCCTGCATCACGCGCCCCTCGGCCCAGAAGCGGTGGACCTGCACGCCGTCGTGCACCTCGGTACGCAGCGCCGTCGGGGCCTTGGCGCCGGCCAGCACGTGCACGCGGTGGCCCAGCGCCGCCAGCGCGCGCGCGTGGTGCCACGTGTAGGTGCCGATCCCGCCGAAGCCCGTCTCGGCGGGATATTCGAACGACAGCAGCGCGATGGTCAGCGGCGGGCCGTCAGGCGGGGGCGCGGTGGGCGAAGGCGGCGCAGGGGAGATGGTCATTGGCCGGCCGTCACGGGCCGCACGTCGCGGAAGACGCGTTGCGTGAAGGAGGGAAACATCAGATCCATGGGCGGGGCGGGATCCAGCGGGCCGTCGAAGCGGTAGAGATCGACGCGGGTCACCGGCCCGGCCGTCACGGGAAACGACGCCACGCGCTCGAACGCCGGCCCTTCGAGCGCTTCCCGCAGCAGCCGTTCGGTCATCGGCAGCGACGCCTCGGCGCCCACTTCCACCGCCACCCACCGGCAGCCGAGCGCGCCCAGCCGCGTGACCACGTCGTCGGGCGTGGTCACGTGCGGCGTCTCCACCCAGGTGAAGTCGACCGCCTGCTTGTATTGGTACAGCACGCGCCCCGCCAGCGCGACGCGGCGCGTAAATCCCGGGTCCATCGCCCGCACGTAGAAGGTGAAGAGGCCGTCGTAGATACCGCTGTAGAGCACCGCATCGGTCGGGCCGGCGGTCACCAGGTGGCGGGCCGCATCGTCGAACCCCGTGGCCCGGGGCACCGCGGTGCCGCGTGCCGCCTGCAGGGACGCCGCCAGCACCACGACGAGCGCGGCGGTGGCGACGAGCCGCTGCCGCTGCCCCGATGCCTCGACGGCCGCCACGATGGCGACAAACGCCGTCAGTACCAGAAAGGGCCCGAGCACCAGGGCATAACGTTCGTCGCGCGCCGGCAGCAGCGCCAGGCACACGATCACCGCGGCCATCGCCACCACCAGCCGGAGGGTCACCGTCCGGTAGGTCCGCGACCGCAGCCCCACGACCACGCCCACGCCGGCAAGCACGACCCACCACAGGCCCACCGCCGCCGGCACGCGGACGCCGTAGAAGGTCCAGTTGACCGCGCTCGTGAGCTTCGAGAGCGACGGCAGTTGTCGCGCCAGGTGGTCGGGCACGGTCACCGCCAGGGCGACCACGCCCACCACCAGCAGCACCGAGATCATCAGGAGGAAGCGGCCGCGCGCCGGATTGGTCGACAGCAGCAGCCACGCCATCGCCACCGGCAGCACGATGCCCCCCGGATAGTACGTGAGCACCGCCGCCGCGGCGTAAGCGACAAACGCGAGCCGGTCGCGACGGCGGTCGTCGGCGAGCCAGGCCTGGAAGTGGTAGAGGCTGGCCAGGCCCAGCGCCGTGGCCGGCACGTTCAGCAACACCACATTGGAGTAGCGCACGAACCCCGGCAGCAGCACCGTGCACACGCCCGCCCAGCCGGCCAGCGGGCCGATCCAGCGACGTCCCCACAACAGCACGTAGACGCCGGCCAGGCCGCTGCACGCCAGCACCAGGCCGCGGGCGACCCAGGGCGAGGGGCCGAAGAGGCCGAACGCCACGCCTTCGACGGCATGGAACAGCGGCGGATAGATGCCCAGGACGAGCACCGGGTAGCGGGCGAAATAGCTCAGGGCGTAGTCGAGCGGATGGTCCGGCAGCGTCGTGAGCAGGTCCCAGAGAAACAGGCCGGTGGCGGCGTGCCGCGGCGAGTCCCCCTGAAACCACAGGCCGTCGTTCTGCCAGTGCCACGCGCCCACGAGCAGGGTGGCCACGAGCACCGCCACCAGTTGAACCCGCCGGGACCGGATCACCGCCTCAGCCGTCCTTCCGCGCGTGCCAGTGGCGGGCGTAGATTCGGTCGTAGGGAATGAGCGGCTCGGGCACGACCGTCTGATCGATGCGGCCGTCGTCGGCGATGACGCGCGGGCGCGGCGCGGCCCCGAGCGGAATCCGCTTCGCGAAGATGCGGACGACGTGCGGCACGATCGCGATGACCAGCGTGACGGGCCGCGCGCGCAGCACCCAGCGGCAGGCGCCGACGAGGTCACCCGACCAGAACGAGACCCCGGCCAGGTGCAGGGCGAACTGCCCGGTCGATCGCCGGAACACCTCCGGCGGCAGCGACGGTTGGCGGGCGGCCAGTGCGGCCAGCACCAGGTCCTGCGACCGCCACATGGTGTCGCATCCGGACGACATGCTGTCGCCACGGCGCCGGTAGCCGACCAGCATCGACGGCACGACGACCACCTCGTGGTGCTCGGCGACCCGCAAAGCGAGATCCCAGTCTTCGCACCCCTGGCTCGCCTTCTCGCGCAGGCTCGAGTCGTAGGTGCCCACCTGGTCGAGGGCCGACCGGCGATACAGCGGCACGCTCGCGCTGCCGGTGAAGTTCACCTCCGCGAGTCGCTCGAGCACGCGGCCCTCGATGCGCCACGACGGCGAGCGGTCGAGCAGCCGGTCGTGCATGTCGATCCACGCCCACCAGCAGTACGCCATCCCGGCCGAGGGCCCGGCCGCCTGCAGGCGCTCCACCTGCCGGGCGATCTTGGTCGGGTCCCAGAGGTCGTCGGCGTCGAGCGGCGCAATGAACTCGCCGCTGGCGGCGGCGATGGCGCGGTTCCTGGCGGCAGCCACGCCGAGGTTCGGCTGACGGATCAACCGGATGCGCGGATCGGTCGCCGCCAGGCCGTCGATGATATCGGCCGTGCCATCGGTGGACCCGTCGTCGACGACGACGATCTCGAGGGCTTCCCAGGTCTGCCGCATCGCCGAGCGGCACGTGGCCTCGATGAATCCAGCAGCGTTGAAGGCAGCGATGACGACCGACACGAGCGGCGCACCAGCGCCGTTGCCCGGTCGGGTACTACCGGGATCGAGATGGACCATGCGGATCTTCCTTGTCGAGGTGGAGGGCCTGGACAGAGCGGGAGGGGGTACCGCACGTGTACGCACCGCGCGCAGGGCGCGGCTGGCGAGTAACTGGGCCGAACGTCCCGGATGCCGGATGCCGTCGACCACGAAGGTCCGGCGATCGCCGGGGGAACACGAGAGCAGCCATTGCAGGAGCGGCGTGTGGAGCCGCTGCACGGCCTGCGCCATCGATGAATACCGCGACGGCGCCACGCGGGTCGCGGCGCCGTGTGCGCCCGGTGCAAACGTGGCCAGCACCACCGGGTAGGTGACCACGGTGGCGCCGGCCCGCGGGCGGCCTCGCAGCAGGTCGCGCCGGCTGCGTTCGAGCCACGTCTCGAGCGCGGCGCGCGCGCACCACCAGGCAGGGGGCGATCTCGTCGCCCCGCCAGACATGGGGGGCGTCGGGCGAGGGCGGCACGTGGATCCGATTGACGGCGCCGGTCTCGCGTATCCAGGGCGCCAGCACGGCGAGGCGAGCGAAGTCGGCGAAGCAGGCGCGCGCCAGGGCGACGAACTCGGGCTCGAGGTGCACCCGCCCGTCCACGAAGGCCACTGCGTCGATCGATCGATCCCCGGCCGCCAGCTCGCGCGCGATGTCGAGGGCGGCCATGTCGAGCGACCGGCCACCACGGGCCACGACGCGGCAGCCGTGGGCGGCGGCCGTCGCCGCCACCGTCGCTGGTTCGTCGCAGACGAGGCACACCTGCGCAGGCGGCTCCGTCTGGGCCCGGAGGCTCGAAAGGCACGGGTCGAGGTCGCTCCACCCGGCGCCGCACAGCACGACCACCGCAACGCTGCGGGACGACTCGGCGCGCCTCTGCCGGCCGGGCACTCGCCGCACCGCCCCCGCGCACGGCGGCTACCGAGGGCGCCGCGCGCGCCAGGCGGGCCTTCAAGTCGAGATGCCGTCCAATGACGGCGGTGGTGTCGCACACGCGGCTCACGGTTGCGGCCGCCGCGCTGCCCATGCGCCGACGCTCCGGGCCCGCCGTGGCGAGCGCCCGCCGCAGGGCTGCCGCCAACCCCGCCGGCGTGCCATCCTGCGCGATCCACCCCGACTCCCCGTCCACGACCAGTTCGCGCATCCCGCCGGTGGGCGAGACGATTACCGGCAGACCGCTCGACATCGCCTCGATGCAGCTGTAGGGGAAGTTCTCCCACCGCGACGGCACGACCGATGCGCACGCCGCCGACAATACCTCCGCCATGCCGGCGTGGTCGCGGGTGCCGTGGAAGCGCACCTGGCGACGCACGGGCCGCGGCAGGCGCGCCAGCATGGCCTGGCCCACCGTGCGCCCGCCGGTCACCTCCAGGGGGGTGTCGCCGCCGACGAACTCGAACCGCACGCTCGGGATGGTCGGCCGCTACCAGCGCGATCGCCTCGGCCCACTCGAGCACGCCCTTGCGCGGCTCGAGCCGGCCCACGTGCACGATACCGCCCGTGGCCCACGTGGCGTCGTCACGTTCCCGCGGCGCGGCCTCTCCGCGCGGGTACGGGATCACGCTCACCTTCCCGGGCGGGAGGGCGTAGCGGGCGATGGCTTCGTCAGCCACGAACCGGCTGGGACTGAGGATGGCGTCGGCCTCGGTGATCGAATACGCCTCGAGCGCCGCCGCGGCCGGATAGTCGACCACGGTCGTGTCCCAGGCGTTGGCGGCGAAGATGCGCTCCGAGGGCGAATGCAGGTGCACCACGCACGGGGGCCGGCGCGCCGGGCCGAGGTTGAGCGATCGGCGCAGCTGCAGGTAGTAGAGCGGGGCCTCCCACTCCTGCGCCTCGATCACGTCGATGCCGTGCCGCTCGATGAGCTGTTCGGCCAGCAGCGCCGCCTGCCAGGAAAATGCCTGCGAGGGGTAGGTCGAGGCCAGCAGCGCCGACGGCACCTGCGCGTCGTGGGCCCGTCCCGCGAGGGCCCACGGGTCGGGCCCCTGATCGTCGAGCGCGACGCGGTGCACGATCAGCCGGCCATCCACCAGTGACTCCTGCGCCAGCGGCGCGCCCTCCCACCGGTGCGCGATCACGTGGACGGTCTCGCCCGCCTGCGCCATCGCCGCGGTGATGTGTCGCACGTACGTGCCGATGCCACCGGGCGGGTATGCTGCCGGCGGGTACTCACGGCACATGAACAGGTGAGTCACTCTGCCTCGGCAGAACATCTTGTCATGTCTGCTGAGCTTGCGGAGCGGAGAAATACGGAATTTACCGGCCCGTGTCGTGGTTCCGTGGCACCGCCGCGCACGCGTGTGTGCCGCCGTGCATTCCGATTCCCGGCAGCGCGGCGGCGGGCGGCCCTTGACTCTGGCGGCTCGAGGCGCATAATCCGCCTTTCGGCGTCCGCCGTCGTCAGCCCTGGAGGTTCCACATGAAGACCGTCCAGCAGGTCCTGCACGCGAAGTCCGGTCCCGTCCTCTCCGTCTCCCCCGACGCCACCGTCTACGATGCACTCGCGCTCATGGCCCGCCACGACATCGGCGCGCTGGTGGTGCTCGAGGGCGATCGGCTCTGCGGGATGTTCTCGGAGCGCGACTACGCGCGGAAAGTGATCCTGCTCGGACGGTCGTCGCGCACGATGCCGGTGGCCGAGATCATGACGCGCGACGTCGTCACGGTGACGGCCTGCCGCACGGTGGACGACTGCATGGCGGTGATGACCGACCACCACATCCGCCACCTGCCGGTGCTCGAGGACGATCAGGTCGTCGGCCTGGTATCGATCGGAGACCTAGTGAAGGCGCAGCTCGACGACCAGCGCTTCGTCATCGAGCAGCTCGAACATTACATCGCGACCTAGTGTGGTCACCCCTGGCGGCGCAGGCGCAGCAGCCGCAGGCCGTTCAGCGTGACGGCCAGCGTTGCGCCGGTGTCGGCCACGACGGCCAGCCACAGCGGCGCCGAGCCGAGGAGCGCCGACACCAGGAACGCCAGCTTGGTCACGAGCGAGATGCCGACGTTCTGCCGGATCACCGCGACCGCATACGCGGCCTGGCGGCCGAAGAGCGACAGCGCTTCCCCGTCATCGGCGCCGGCGACGATGACCACGTCGGCGTGTTCGAGCGCGGCATCATCCTCGTGGTCGGACGCCACCCGTACGCCGACCGCCGCGAAGGCCTCGCGCGTGTGGTGGGTCGTGGCGGCCGCGCGTTCGAGCGGCGCGCCGCCCTTCACCACCACGCCGCGGGTCGCCAGTGCCGTGACCGCGGCCACCACCGTGACCGGCGTCGAGATGACCAGGGCACACGGGCACGCCATCACCAGGAACACCAGCGCGCGGTAGAACCAGCCGGCCCACTGGCCATCCAGCAGCGGCGGCACGACGGCGACGACCACGGCGGCGAGGGTGACCGCGGGCGTGTAGATGGTGGCGAAGCGTTCGATCCAGCGCTCCACCGGCGCCGACTGCTGGCTGCTGTCGGCGGAGACGACGCCGCGGCGCGCCACCGAGGCCAACGCGTCGCGCGCCCGTTCGAGACTCCACGCTTCGAGGCGGTGCGCCACGGCGAAGAGGAACGCCACGGCCGCGGCTTCGGCCCACTGGCCGATGGCGGCCGCGCCCGCCGCCGACAGGCACACCAGCACGTGCATGTCGAGACGCAGATGACGCAGCGCCGCCAGCGCCCGCGGCCACATGCGCCACAGACCGACGACGACCGCTGCCGCATAGAAGGGCACCGCCCACGCGGCATGCGCGTGGCCGATGGCATTGGCGTCGGCGTGGCCGAAGAGCGCCTCGGTCCAGCTGTCGGCCGCCGCGCCGTCCACGATCCAGCCGGTGGCGAGCAGGCCGCCGCTGAGGAGCACGTCGGTGGCCCGCGACGCTGGACGCGGCGCCGCCGCGCGACGGTCATCCGCCGACGGCATCGCTTCCACGGCGAGTCCGGTCCGTGCGATGGCCTCGCGCAGGCGCGCCTCGGAGGTCTGGGCCGGGTCGATCGTGAGGTCCACGCGGGCGTGCACGAGGTCGAAGGCCACGGCGACCACGCCGGCGTCGGTCTCCACCGCGCTTCTGACGAGGGCCACTTCGTCGGCGCAGTCCATCGCCGGCACGCGCAGGCGCACTTCACGCAGCGTGGTGGCAGGACGCGGGATGGGCGCGGACATGGCGATCGGTGGACGTCGGGCGGCAGATGTGGCCACACATTATGGCGTGCGGCCGGCCGGTCGGGTGCACAGGTCCGATGCCGGACCGCGCGCCCCGGTTACTCCTGCGCCGTTGGCGCCGCGCGTTCGGCGGCCACCGCGGCATGCGAGCGCCGCGGCTCGGCGCCGCCTTCCACGGTGCGGCGGGCCGGGTCCACGAGTACCGCCGACGCGTAGCCGTAGCGCACTTCGCCCTTGCGCCCGATCTTCTGGAAACGATGCCCGCGCCGCTGCAGGTCGGCCACGACGGCGCCGGGGAACCGATCTTCGATCTCGACACGCGCGGCCTGTTCGAGCGGATCGGCGGGATCGCGTCCGGGCAGGAAGCGCGGCGCTTCGATCGCCTGCTGCGCGCCGAGCCCGCCGTCGATGACGCCGGTGATGACGTTGTAGACGGTAAGCGGAATCCACGCATTGCCGGCGCAGCCGACGGCCAGCTTCGGCACGAGACCACCAGCCGTCTCGGTGAAGACCAGCGTCGGCACGGTGCCGGTGGTCGAGCGCATGAGCGGCACCAGGCTGCCGTAGGCGCCCGGCGTCGTGCGGGTGCTGCGCAGGTGATTGTTGTAAAGGAAGCCGAGCCCCTTCGACACGTAGAAGGTGCCGCCCCACGTGCTCAGCGTCTGCGTGACGGCGATGAGGTTGCCGTCGGCATCGCCCACCGCAAAGGCGGTGGTGCCGCGGCCGATGCGCGTCGGCGGCGGCGTGAACGGGCCGTCGTCGACCGCCTGCCGCTCGAGCATGGAGGCGCGCGCCGGATCGATCTTGCGGAACAGCCGCGCTGCGTGATCGGGACGCAGGTGTTCGTCGAACTCGACCGGCCAGCGTTCCGGATCGGCCACCCGCCGCAGCGGATCGCGGACCTTCCACGCCTCGATCACGTGATGCCAGTAGTCGGCGTCGGTGGTCGTGCGGGCGCCGGCCCGCGGCGTGTAGTGCCCGAGCACCTGGAGCGACTCGAGGAGCTGGATGCCGGTGGCCACCGGCGGCCCGGCCGAGAAGAGCGCGTGGCCGCGGTAGCGGCCCTCGACCGGCGCCCGTTCCATGGCGCGGTATTGCGCCAGGTCGGCGTAGGTGATGATCCCGCCCTCCGCTTCCATGTCGGCGGCGATCTTCTTCGCAATGGCGCCGCGGTAGAAGGTGTCGGCGCCGTCGCGGGCGATGGCCCGCAGCGTCTCGGCGTAGTCCTTGTTCACGAAGCGATCGCCGGGCTTCGGCACCTGGCCGCCGGGCAGGAAGATCTTCGCCGCCTCGGGATACTTCTCCAGGAAGTGGCGGCCCTCGCTGATGCTGGTCGGCAGCGCCTCGTCGAGGATGAAGCCGTCGTCGGCCAGCGCGATGGCCGGCTCGATGAGCGAGGCCCAGCTCACGCGGCCGCTGCCGTAGTGGCGATAGAGATGGTCGAGCCCGGCCACCACGCCCGGGATGTTGGCGGCGCCGGGTCCATCGGCCACGAGGCGGCCGTCGCGGACGATGGCGGGGTTGTCCATCGTGGCGTGGCTGGGCGTCTGGTCCTTGTATTCGACCACCGTCGGCTTCGCCATGCCCTTGAGATAGAGCACCGCCGTGCCGTCACCGCCGAGGCCCGACGCTTCGGGCTCGACCACGCCGAGCGCAAACGACACGGCGATCATCGCGTCCACGATGTTGCCGCCACGTTCGAAGGCGCGCCGGCCGGCTTCCGAGGCGAGGGGATGTCCCGACACGATGACGGCGCCGCGCGAGGTCACGACCGGCTTGATGAGGGGCTGCTCGGCCACCAGCGCGTCGAGCACCGTCTCGAGGGCCTGTTGGTTCTTCGCGGCATCGGCCCGCGGCCGGTACTTGTCGCGCAGCGCCACCCATTCAGGCGCCGACGGCCCGCTGGCGTAGTAGAGGCGGCGCAGCGTCTCCCACGTGCGGTCGAACATCGCCAGCCACGCCCGCGGCTGCGCCAGCGCGGTCGTGAGTTCGCCGCCGGTGTCGTCCACCGGCAGCGGCGCGGGAACCCGCCACAGGCGGAAGGCGGCGTCGCTTGAAACCAGCGGCGGCGCCACCGTGTCGTCGCGTAGCGGGTTGCCGTTGTAGGTGGGCTCGGGTGCGGGCAACCCGGCCACCAGCAGCGTGCGGCCATCGGGCGACCAGGCCGGCGCCCCGGCCCGGCGCGACACCAGTTGCGGCGGCGCCACCGGCTTGGGCCGCGCGCGCGGCGGCGTCGCGCCTTCGGTCTGCGGCAGGTCCACCGTGGCCATCCACACCGCGCCCACGCCGCCGCGCACCGCGTGATACGCCAGGCGGGTGCTGTCGGGCGCCCACGCGAGATGGCTTTCGGCGCCGGTCGCCCGCGCGACCCGCGTCACACGGGGCGGCTCGGGCGCCGTGTCGGTCCGCGCGCGCCCGGGACGTCCGCCGAGCGGCACGGGCGTCGCGCCGGCCTCGGGCAGCGGCATCACCCACACGTCCACGTCGTCGTCGTTGCTGCGGTCGGAGACAAACGCCACCAGCGCGCCGTCGGGCGAGACCCGCGGATAGGTCTCGCTGTCGGCGGTCTCGGTCAGCGCCACCGGCGACTGCCAGGCGGTGGAACCGGCCACCGGGCGCGTCACGAACAGGTCCCACTGGGCACCGGCATCCGCCCCCGGCCGATCGCCGCGCGGCGCGCGGCTGGCAAAGACGATCCGGCCATCGGGCGTCCACGACGGCCAGCGCTCGTCGCCGGCCAGACCGGTGACGGCCGTGACCGCGCCGTCACGCACCGAGGCGATGAAGATGTCGAAGCCGGCGCCGCGGTTGGCGGCAAAGGCGATGCGCGCGCCATCCGGCGACCAGGCGGGTTCGCGTTCGACGCCGGGCAGCGCCGCCGCCACCAGCGGCGCCGGTTGCCGGCCGTCGGGCGCCGAGCGTCCAGATGGTGTCGAGCGACGAGACGGCGATGCGCCGGCCATCCGGCGCCCACGCCGGGTCCTGCGCGCCGACGGCGGTGGTGCCGCCGGGCTGGGCGCCCAGGCGCGCATGCCCCGACGCCACCAGCAGGCTCACGAGGCCCGCGGCCGCCGCCGCCCGGCGCGCCGTCATCGGGCCGCTCACTTCGCGCGCACGGCCTCGGCGATCTTCGCCGCCGACAGGCCGTAGTAGTCCACCAGCTCCTCCGGCGTGCCGCTGCGCGGAATCTCGCGCACGCACATCCGCGTCACCACGGCGCCCACCCCGGCCACCGCGCGCGCCACCGCGTCGCCCAGGCCGCCCACCGCGTAGTGGTCTTCCACCGTGATGAGGCGACCGGTGTCTTTCGCGCAGCGCTGCAGCGTGGCCGCATCGATCGGCTGGATCGAATAGGCGTCCACGACGCGGATCGCGATGCCGTCTTTCGCCAGCAGCTCGTGCGCCTTCAGCGCCTCGAAGAGCGTGATGCCGGCGCCAACGACCGTCGCGACATCGCTCGCGCTCTCGCGCAGCACCGTCGAGCCGCCGACGCGGAACACGGTGTCGTTGGCGTAGATGACCGGCGTCTTCGGCCGCGAGGTGCGGATGTAGACCGGGCCGTCGTGGTACGCCGCCGCGGCCACCAGGGCCTCGGCGCACACCGCATCGCTCGGGTAGAGCACCGTCATGTTGGGCTCGGCGCTCATCATGGCGAGGTCTTCGAGCGCCATCTGCGAGGCGCCGTCTTCGCCGATCGAGACGCCGGCGTGCGAGCCGGCCATCTTGATGTTCAGGCCGCTGATGGCGGCCATGCGGATGAAGTCGGCGGCCCGCGACAGGAACGCGGCGAAGGTGGACGGGAACGGAATGGCGCCGCGGCTGGCCAGCCCCATCGCCGCGCCGATCATCACCTGCTCGGCGATGAAGCACTGGTAGAAGCGGTCGGGGTGTTTCACCTCGAAGCGCTCGCTGAAGCTGGAGTTCTTGACGTCGGCGTCGAGCGCGACCACGCGCGGATCGGCGTCTCCGAGCTTGCCGAGGGCGGTGCCGAACGCTTCACGCGTGGCCACCAGGTCGCCCAGCGCGTAGGCGGGCGGCGCCACCGCGGCCGGCGTGACCGGCGTCCTTGCCGGACCCGACGGACGCCGGATCTCGGCCAACACCCCGGCCGGCTCGGGCACCAGCTGCGCATCGAGCTCGGCCAGCGCGCGCGTGAGTTCGTCACCCGCCTTGACCGCCTTGCCGTGCCAGTTGGGCTGCCCGGCCAGGAAGCTGACGCCCTGGCCCTTGAGCGTGCGGGCGAGGATCATCGTGGGTTTGCCGCGGGTGCTGCGCGCTTCGGCCAGCGCGCCGAGAATCTGCGCCATGTCGTGGCCGTCGATGGCGATGGCGTGCCAGCCGAACGCCTTCCAGCGGCGTTCGAACGAGCCGAGGTCGTGTTCGTGCTGGGTGCCGCGGCTCTGGCCGAGCGCATTGACGTCGGTGATGCCGACCAGGTTGTCGAGGGCGAAGAATTCACCGGCGGCCGCAGCTTCCCACACCGAGCCTTCGGCGCTCTCGCCGTCGCCCATGAGGACGTAGGTGCGGTAGTCGGACTTGAGACGGCGGGCGTTCAAGGCGATGCCGATGCCGGCGCAGAGTCCCTGGCCGAGCGACCCGGTGGCGACGTCCACAAACGGCAGGCGCGGCGTCGGGTGGCCCTCGAGATCCGAGGTGAACTTGCGCAGGTTCAGCAAGTCGGCCTTCGGGATGAATCCGGCTTCGGCCCAGGCCGCATAGAGCAGCGGCGCGGCATGCCCCTTGGACAGCACGAAGCGGTCGGCCTGCTCGTGGCGGGGATTGGCGGGGTCGTAGCGCATCTCGGCGAAGAACAGCGCCGCCACCAGGTCGGCCGACGACATGCAGGTCGTCGGATGGCCGCTGGCGGATGCGGTGGTGGCACGAATCGACTCGATGCGAAGCCGTGTCGCGATGTTTTTCAGTACGGGCACGACACGGGACGTCTCAACACTCACGCGAAAGCCTCCGCGCGGAGTGTAGCAGCCGGCTCCGGACACGGGCAATCACCAAGCGCGGCCGGAATGGCGTCGCCGCGGCCCAAAGACAACTAAAATGGGGGGATGATCCTGTTGCGCTACGCCTACGTGCTGGCGCTCGTCGTGTGGGTCGGGGCCCTGGTGGCCGCCGGAGCGTTCGTGGCGCCGGCGATCTTCGGCGTGCTCCAGGCCGAGGCGGGCGCCACCGGCCGGATGCTGGCCGGGGCCGCGTTCGGCGAGGTGCTGCGGCGCGTGCTGCTTGCTGGCGACGTGGCCGGGGTGGTGATGCTCGTGAGCATGACGATTCTGCGGCTGTTCGGTCCCAAGCCGGTGAGCTACGGCATCCGGGCCCTGCTGCTCGGGGCGATGCTGGTCGCCAACGCCTGGACGGCGCACGTCCTCCTGCCCGAGGCGGAAAGCCTCAGGCGCGAGATCAACGGCCCGATGGCCTCGGTGGCGGCGACGGATCCGCGCCGGGTGCGCTTCGACTCCCTTCACAATCTCTCCACCATGATCGTCACCGGGATGGCGCTGGCCGGCATCGCCGTGGCGGCATGGGAGGCGCGAGAATAGGCAGCACAGGCATGAAACACACGATCACGCTCCTCCCCGGCGACGGCATCGGCCCCGAAGTCAGCGCCGCCGTCGTCCAGGTCCTCGAGGCCGCGGGTCTCCAGGCCACCTGGGAACCGTTCGAAGCCGGCGCCGCCGCCGTGGCCAACCACGGCACGACGCTGCCCGAGCCGCTGCTGGCCTCGATCCGCAAGACCAAGTGCGCCCTCAAGGGCCCGATCACGACGCCGATCGGCGAAGGCTTCACCAGCGTCAACGTCGGCCTGCGCAAGACGCTGTCGCTCTACGCCAACCTGCGGCCGGTGTGGAACCTGCCGAACGTGAAGTCGCGCTACGACGGGCGTCGATCTCGTGATCGTGCGCGAGAACACCGAAGACCTCTACGCCGGCCTCGAGCACACGGTGGTGCCGGGCGTGGTCGAGAGCATCAAGATCATCACCGAGGTGGCCTCCACCAGGATCGCGCGCTTTGCCTTCGAACATGCGCGCCGCGAGAAGCGCAAGCGCGTCACGGCCGTGCACAAGGCCAACATCATGAAGCTCAGCGACGGGCTGTTCATCGAGTGTGCGCGACGCGTGGCGAAAGACTTTCCCGAGATCCAGTACGACGAGCGGATCGTCGATGCCGCCTGCATGCAGCTGGTGATGTTCCCGGAGAAGTTCGACGTGCTGCTGCTGCCGAACCTCTACGGCGACATCGTGTCGGACCTGTGCGCCGGCCTGGTCGGTGGCCTCGGCGTCGTGCCGGCCGCCAACCTCGGCGCCGACGGCGTCGGCGTGTTCGAAGCGGTGCACGGCAGCGCGCCCGACATCGCCGGGAAGAACGTGGCCAATCCGCTCGCGCTGCTGCTCTCGGCCGTGCTGATGCTGCGCCACCTCGAGGAAGACCCGATGGCCGATCGCGTGATGCGCGGCGTCACCACGGTGCTGGCGGGCGCCGTGCGGACGCGCGACATCGGCGGCACCGCGTCCACCACCGAGTTCGCCGACGCTATCTGCCGGGCGATGGAGACCGACGCGCAATGAGTGATCCGATTGCCGAGGCGGTCTTCGCGCGCGACGAAGTCGCGAAGTACCTCGCCGGCAGCCACGGCGTCCAGGGCGAGGAGGCCCGGGCGCGGGTCGAGGGCTATCTCGACGAACTGCGCACGACGCAGCGTTACGAGCTGTACCGCGCGCTCGAATATCCGCTCTACCCGATTCTGCGCAAGCTCGACCGCACCGACGAGCACATCGAGCGGGCAAAGAACGCGGTGGCGCAGGGCTGCCGGGTGGTCTACGCCTCGAACCACCGCAGCCACATGGACTACCTGCTCGAGCTGCTGGCGCTCGACGACGCGGGGCTGCGTCCGCCGGTGATCGCGGCCGGCATCAACCTGTTCGGCGGCCCGCTCGGCCTCATCCAGCGCCACGTCATCGGGGCGCTGCCGATCCGCCGCAACACGAAAGATCCGGCCTACCACATCACGCTCAAGGCCTACGTGGCCGAGCTGCTGCGCACGCACGACTTCTTCTTCTATCCCGAAGGCGGCAGGAGCTACAGCGGCGAGATCAAGTCGCCGAAGACGGGGCTGCTCACCGCCTGCCTGCACTCGGCGCAGCCGGGGCTGGTCATCCTGCCGGTCTCGATCGCCTACGACCTGGTGCTCGAAGACCACGTGCTGGCGCGCCAGAAGGTGAAGCGCTCGCAGCGGGCGTTCAGCCGCGAGGTGGCCGAGATGGTGCGCTATGCGGTGGGCTACCGCAGCCGTGCGTTCGTGACCTTCGGCACGCCGATCGGCGTCGATGGCTTCAACGCCGAGTCGCGAAGCTCGGTGCTCGAGCTGGGCCATCACGTGATGGAGCGCATCGGCCGTCAGGTGAAGGTGCTGCCGACCGCGCTCATGGCCAGCGCCATCGGCCCGGGGATATCGGATCGGGAACTCGAGGACCGCATCGCCGGGCTGCTCGACGTGCTGATGGCTGCCGGCGCCAACCTCGACGCCACCACCGCGGCGGCGGTCGTCGCGGCCGCGGCCGAGCCGCTCGAAGCGCGCGGCATCATCGCCCGCGACGACGGGCGCTTCCGCGTCCGTGACCGCAATCTGCTGCGCTACTACGCGCGGGCGATCGAGCACCTGCTGCCGGCGCCCGTGGCCGCCACGCCCTGATGATCGCCGCCACCTCCAAAGCCCTGTTCCACACCCTGGCGCGCATCGACCTGCTGCGCCGTGTCGCCTCCCGCTAC
Source organism: uncultured Acidobacteriota bacterium (assembly GCA_963779175.1). Taxonomy (GTDB): domain Bacteria; phylum Acidobacteriota; class Vicinamibacteria; order Vicinamibacterales; family UBA2999; genus CADEFD01. The sequence goes on along the minus strand of CAVZXA010000005.1, from coordinate 948,794 downwards.
GGCATGGCCCCCGGCTACGGCTTCGCGCGGCGGTTCATCGCCGGGGAGACCACCGACGAAGCGATCGCGGCGGCGCGCACGTTGGGCGCCCGCGGCTTCGGGGTGTCGCTCGACTACCTCGGCGAGAGCGTCGGCACCATCGAGCTGGCCGACCAGGCGGCGCGCGACTACGTGCGCCTGGTCGAGCAGGTGGTCGAGGCGGGCGTCGAACGCAATCTGTCGTTGAAGCTGACGCAGCTCGGCCTGGACGTCGATCGCGCCACCGCCACCGACAACCTCCGTCGCGTGCTCGAAGCCGCCCGGCCGCACGGGTTCTTCGTGCGCATCGACATGGAGAACTCGCCCTACACCGACGCCACGCTCGATATCCTCGAGACGGTGCGGGGCCTCGGCTACACCGGCGTCGGCACGGTGATGCAGTCGTGCCTGCTGCGCACGCCGGCCGACGTGGAGCGCCTGAACAGGCTCGGCGCGCGCGTGCGGCTGGTGAAGGGCGCCTATAACGAGCCGGCGGCGGTGGCGCACCAGCGCCTCGAAGACGTGAACACCGCGTTCGTCACGCTGGCCAGGGCGCTCCTCGATGGCAATCCGTATCCGGCCATCGCCACGCACGACCCGGCGATGATCGACGCGGTGAAGGCGCATGCCGCCGCGCAGGGCATCGGCCGCGACCGCTTCGAGTTCCAGATGCTGTACGGCATCCGCCGCGACCTGCAGACGGCGCTGCTCGCCGACGGCTACAAGGTGCGCGTCTACGTGCCGTTCGGCAGGCAGTGGTTCCCGTATTTCATGCGCCGGCTGGGCGAGCGTCCGGCCAACGTGGCGTTCGTGCTGCGCGGCATCCTGCGCGACCGCGCCTGATTTGTAACGGGGTCTGTCACCATCACCGGATGTAACGGGGTCTGTCACGGTTACATTCGGTGATGGTGACAGACCCCGTTACATTTCGTGACCGTGACAGACCCCGTTACAAATCAGCGGCACCAGGCGCGGATGGCGCCGGTCAGGGCGTCGCGGCACTGGCGCACGCTCGTGAGGTCCACCCACTCCTCGACGCTGTGGAGGCCCGCGCCGGTGGGCCCGAAGAGCACCGCGGGGATGCCGGCGCCGGCGAGCACGGCCGCATCGGTCCAGAAGCTCATGCCGATCGTCGCCGCGCGGCAGCCGACGGCGCGCGCGCAGGCGCCGAGCACCCCCGGCAGCGGATGCGCGGCGTCGATTTCGTAGGGCGGACGCGCGAACATCGAGGCGGCGGTGGCCGAGAACGCCGGGTTGGCGCTGGCCAGCCGCGCGAGGATCGCGTCGAGTTCGGTGGCCAGCACGGTCTCGGATTCGCCGGGAATCGTCCGCCGCTCGACCTGTAGCGTGCAGCGGTCGGGATAGCTGCTGAGCTCGCGCCCGCCGGTAATCGTGGACGCGTGCAGCGACGCCGTGCCGAGGCGCACGTGACGCGCGCCGGCCTGCAACTGCTGGTCGAGGTCGCCCAGGGCGGCCAGCACGCGGCCCATGTGCACGATGGCGTCGATGCCATCGGCGGGACGGCTGCCATGGGCGGCCTTGCCGGTGGTGACGACTTCGCTCCAGGCGAAGCCCTTGTGACAGACCGCGACGTCGAGGTCGGTCGGCTCGGTGACGATGCCGGCATCGGCGCGCCACCTGGTCACCAACGCGTCGGCGCCGATACTCGAGTGCTCTTCGTCCACCACGCAGGCGACGATCACTTCGCCGGCGGCGAGACCGCCGCCCTCGGCCACGACCCGTACGGCATCGATCATGGCCGCGACGCCGCTCTTCATGTCCTGCGCGCCGCGGCCGTACATCCGCCCGTCGCGCACGACCGGATCGAACGGCGCCGCCATGCCGGCGACGCCCACGGTGTCGATGTGCCCGCACAGCATCAGCGACGGCCCGGGCGCGCGTCCGACCAGCGTGCCGACGACGTTGGGCCGCCCTGGCGCGACCTCCTGCACCTGGACGGCCAGGCCGATCGCTTCGAGTTCCTGGACGATCCGCCGCGCCACCCCCGCCTCCCCCGCCGCACCGGGCACGAGCGTGGGATTCACCGAGTCGATGGCCACGAGATCGCGAAGCAGACGTTCGACGGAGTCCATGTCGCAGGAATTGTACCTGGGGTCAGACCCCATTCCAGCTCGGGCCTGACTACTGCGCAGATCCTGCGAGTACGATGGCAGCGATGACCACGGCCGCCACGCCGCTCGATCTCGCGCTCGCCGTGGCGCGTGCCGCCAGAGCGCGCGGCGGACGGGCGCTGGTCGTCGGCGGCTTCGTGCGCGACCAGTTGCTCGGACGTCCCTCGAAGGACCTCGATCTCGAGGTCTTCGGCGTGCCCGAAGCCGAGCTGGCGGCGATGCTCGGCGCCCTCGGCCGGGTCGAGCCCGTGGGCCGCGCCTTCCCGGTGTACAAGCTCGGCCCGATCGACGTCGCGCTCCCCCGCCGCGAGTCGAAGAGCGGACGCGGCCACACGGCGTTCACCGTGCAGGGCGATCCGCACATGTCGTTCGAGGACGCCGCGCGCCGCCGCGACTTCACGATGAACGCCATCTCGTGGGATCCGCTGACCGGCGAGTACGTCGATCCCTTCCACGGCCGCGCCGACCTCGAGGCCCGGCGCCTGCGCGTGGTCGATGCGGCGACCTTCGCCGACGACAGCCTGCGGGTGCTGCGGGCCGTGCAGTTCGCCGCGCGCTTCGACGCCACGCTCGACGACCAGGCGACGGCGATCTGCCGCGCCATTCGCCTCGATGACCTGCCGGCCGAGCGCCTGTGGGGCGAGTTCGAGAAGCTGCTGCTGGTGGCAGACCGTCCGTCGATCGGCTTCGCGCTGGCCCGCACGCTCGGCGTGGTCGAACAGATGCTTCCGGAGATGGTGCCGCTCTACGACTGTCCGCAGGATCCCGAGTGGCACCCGGAGGGCGACGTCTGGACGCACACGCTCATGGTGATCGACGAAGCGCGTCGGCGAAACGCCGACCTCGATCGCCCGCGTCTTGCGACGATCATGCTGAGCGCCGTCTGCCACGACCTCGGCAAGCCGGCCACGACGGCGGTCATCGACGGGCGCTGGCGCTCGCCGGGTCACGAAGCCGCGGGTGTCGCCCCGGCCACCGGCACTCCTCGACCGCTTCAACATCAACACGCTCGACGGCTTCGACGTGCGTCACCAGGTGCTGGCGATCACCGCCGAACACCTGCGCCCGAGCGCCTTCTTCAAGGCGAAGGACACGGTGCGCGACGGCGCGTTCCGTCGTCTCGCCGGCCGGGTGGACCTCGAACTGCTGGTCCGCTTCGGCCGCGCCGACTGCCACGGCCGCACCGGCGCTCTTCGACTGCTCGGCGATGGACTGGTTCCTCGAGCGCGCCCGCGCCCTCGGCGTCGAGCACGCGGCGCCGAAGCCGATCCTGCTGGGCCGGCATCTGCTGGATCTGGGCGTGACGCCGGGCCCGCGCATGGGCGAGATCCTGCGCGCGGTCTACGAACGGCAACTCGACGGCGCCGTCAGTTCGCTCGACGACGCCGTGGCGGCGCGCGCGCGCCGAACTCCAGCCCTAAACCGGCAAATCGATCCGCTCGTGGGTGAGGGTCGTGCCCTCGACGCGCAGGATCGACAAGGTCACCGGCAGCGAGAAGCGGCGCGGACCGGCGCTGCCGGGATTCAGGAACAGCACGCCGCGCCTCCACTCTGCCCGCGGCTGATGCGAGTGCCCGGAGATGACCGCGGCAAAGCCGGCGGCCACGGGATCGACATCGAGCGTGTCGAGGTCGTGCAGCATGTAGACGTCGAGCGTGCCCAGCCGCGACACCTCGGTCATCGGCAGCGCCGTCGCCCACACGCCGCGATCGACGTTGCCGCGCACCGCCGTCGTCGGCGCGATCGCCTTCAGGGTGGCGAGGATCTCAGGCGTGCCGACGTCGCCGGCGTGCAGGATCTGGTCGACGCCGTGCAGCGCCTCCACCGCCTCGGGCCTCAGCAGCCCGTGCGTGTCCGAGATGACGCCGACGGTGAGTGTGGTTGTCGTCATGGTGCGCGCCCGGCAGAGGCCCGACGCGAGAGCGCCGCCGCATTCCGGGCCTTGACGTCCCGAGTCCCGAGCTCCGGTCCCCGAGCCCCGCCTAAGAAGTGATGTACTTCGCGAAGTGATCCGGCTGCACGTTGCCGCCGCTCACGATGGCCACCACCGTGCCCACCGGCGCGCCCAGGCCCAGCATCACCGCCGCCGTCGGCGCCGCGCCGCTCGGCTCGGCCACGATCCGGGCGTTGCGGAACAGCCACGCCACGGCTTTTGCCATCGCCTCGTCGGGCACCGCCACCAGGTCGTCCACGTACTGCTGCACGTGCGCGAAGGTGATGTCGCCGGCCCGCATGTTCATGATGCCGTCGCCGATGCTGGCCGTCTTCTCGAGCGTGACCGGATGCCCGGCATCGCGCGCCGCCCGCATCTTCATCGCCCCGACCGGCTCGACGCCGACGATCCGCACCTCGGGACGCGACAGCTTGATCGCGGCGGACACGCCGGCGATGAGGCCGCCGCCGCCCATCGGCACGTAGACGGTGCCGAGATCCGGCACCTGCTCGAGCAGCTCCAGGCCGACGGTGCCCTGGCCGGCGATGACCATCGGGTGATCGAACGGCGGGATGATGGTCAGGCCGCGGGCCGCCGCTTCCTGCTCGGCGCGGCTCTGCCGATCGAGCGACGTCGTGCCGGCGAAGATCACCTCCGCGCCGTAACTCCGCACGCCCTCGACCTTGACGGCCGGTGCGGTGGTCGGCATCACGATTACGGCCGGCACGCCCATGGCCTTCGCGGCCATCGCCACGCCCTGGCCGTGGTTGCCCGACGAATAGGTGATGACGCCGCGGGCCCGGGCCTCGGCCGGCAGCTGCGCCAGCATGTTGAAGGCGCCGCGTACCTTGAAGGCGCCCATCGGCTGCAGGTTCTCGCACTTGATGCGGAACGGATGCGCCTCACCCGCGGCCGGCCACGGCAGCGCCATCACCGGCGTGCGAAGGGCGGTGCCGCGTACGCGCTCGGCGGCGGCATGGAGGTCGTCGAGCGTCACCAGCGGCGTCGTCATCACTTCTTCCGCACCTGGGCGAACTGATCGCCGTCGTTGTAGACCGGCATCGCCGGCGCGGCCGCTACCTGCCAGGCCAGCGCCGTCAGCAGCTTGATGTCGTCGGCCGCGCCGCTGAAGTCCCACGACGGGCTGTACTCGTCCGAGGGCTGGTGGTAGTCCTTGCCGTTGTAGGCTTCCTGCTGCGCGACGCAGCGCCGCCGCGTTCGGGCCTTCGAACTGCTTCGGCTCGCTCAACGACAGCGCCGGCACGCCGGCCTTCGCGAACGGGAAGTGATCGGAGCGGAAGAAGTAGCCGCGTTCGGGATGGGTGTCTTCGCCGACGACCCGGCCGCGCGACTTCGCCAGCTCGCTGAACGTCGCACCGAGCGACGAGCGGTCGGAGCCGAGCATGACGATGTCTTTCGTGCGTCCGAGGTAGTTGGCGCCGTCGACGTTGATGTTGGCGGCGAAGCGGTCGATCGGCAGCGGCGGATGCGCGGCGAAGTACTCGCTGCCGAGCAGTCCCGATTCCTCCGCCGTCGTGAACACGAAGTAGATCGAACGGGCCGGCGCGCCGCCGGCGCGGCTGAGCGCCTGGGCCATGGTCAGCACGGCCGCGCAACCCGAGGCGTTGTCGTAGGCGCCGTTGTGGATGCGGTCGGCGTCCGGCGCTTCACCCGGCAGCAGGGCCCGCACGCCGAAATGATCCCAGTGGGAGGTGATCGCCACCGCCTCCTGCGGGTTGGTGCCCTTCAGCACCCCGACGACGTTCGGCGAGACCTTCCGCGCCGAGGTCTGCGTCAGCGCGGCCGTGGCGGTGATGCCGAGCGGCACGGCCGTGAAGCCGCGCATCGAGGCGTTCGAGCGCAGCGCATCGAGGCTGCGACCGGCCCGCGTCACGAGGTCGGCGGCGGCGGCATTCGAGATCCACGCCTTCACGCCGAGGGCCGGGGCGCCCGGCGCCGGCGGCAGTGAGTACTGCGTGCCGGTCCACGACGACTGCACGACCTGCCACGGATAGGTCGCCGATTCATCGGTGTGGATGAGCAGTGCGCCCGCCGCGCCCTGCCGGGCCGCTTCCTCGAACTTGTAGGTCCAGCGGCCGTAGTAGGTCAGCGCCTTGCCGCCGAAAAGCGTCGGCTCGGTGGACGGCGCCGGCGGGTCGTTCACCATGATGAGCACCCACTTGCCCTTCACGTCCACGCCGGCGTAGTCGTTCCATTGCTGCTCGGGCGCGACGATGCCGTGGCCCACGAAGACGACCTCGCCCTTGACCGACACCTTCGCGTCCTCGACGCCCGAGAACGCCACCACGTCGTCGAGGTACTTGAAGGTGCGGCCGGGCACGGCGAGCGTGAACGATCGGTCGACCGTGGCCTCGACGATCGGCACGTCCTGGAAATACGTGCCGTTGTCGCCCGCCGGCTCGATGCCGGCCAGGGCGAGCTGGGTGGCAAGATAGGCGGTGGCCAGTTCGCCGCCGCGGGTGGCCGGCGCGCGGCCTTCGAAGTGGTCGTGCGACAACATCCGCACGTGGGCGGCGATGCGCGCCGCCGTGATTTCGGATTCCACCGGCGCCACGACAGGCGCCGGAGCCGGCGCTGACGACGGCGCGGGCGCCGAACATGCCGCAAGGGTGACGAGACCGGCTGCATTGGCAAGCGAGCGAAGCGAGCGGGACAGCATCGCGGAGAGTATAGCCGCGAGGCAGCGGGACGCCTGGCACGCCCCAGCCCCCAGCCCCTAGCCCCCAGCCCCTTTTCTGAAGGCGAGAATCAACTCCCCTCGCAGTATGTAGCGCGTGGCTTCGTGCCGGAAGCCGAGCGCCTCGAAGCGCGCGATGAGCTCGGCCCGCGTGTAGTGCGCGATGTGCTCGTCGGCGTAGGCGCCGGGCGCGAAGAAGCCGTAGAGCTTCTCGGTGACGACCCATTCCCAGTTCGCGTAGTCGGGCGTGCCGAGCACCAGCCGACCGCCGGGGGCCAGTGTGCGCACGAGCTCCGAGAGAATCGGCGATTCCTTGGGCACGTGTTCGATGACCTGCGAGCACAGCACACACGGGAAGCTGGCATCGGCAAACGGCAGCGCGAAGCCCGACGCCTGCACCCGTGGACGCGCGAAGCGGCGCGCGTAGCGCAGCTTGCGCAGCAGCACGTCCACGGCCACGCTGCCCGGCGGCAACGCCCCGATGATGCGGCTCGATCCGCAGCCGACATCGAGCACCGGGCCCTCGCCGTCGATGAGCTCGGTGACATGACGATGACGCTGACGCTGCCAGTAGCGCTGCAGCGGGATGGCGCTGTCGTGCGCGCGGGCGTCGTAATCGGCGCACTCGATCGAATTACGCAGCCGCCACAGCCGCCAGAAGGCGCGCAGGTAGTCGGTGGCGAAACGCTGCGCGCGGGCGTGTGAGGTGCCGCCGGGATCGGCGCGGTAGACGAACGGCGTCTCGATGACGCGCCACCCTTCGGCGTAGATCCGCACGAGCAGGGTCTGCAGCGCGTCGAGCCCGTCGGGCAGCGGACCGGCGGTGTCGAGGATGGCGCGCCGGTAGAGCCGCACGCCGCTCGACATGTCGCGCACGCCGAGCGACAGGCCCCGACCGAAGACGCCGTTGAGCAGGCCGCTGCCGATCTGCCGCCACCACGGCATCTCGACCGAGCCGCCGTCGACATAGCGCGAGCCGATGACGACATCGGCCTGGTGGCGGCGGGCCCAGAGATCGGGCACCACGCGCGAGACGTCGAGGATGTCGGCATCGATCGTCAGCACCCACACGCCCTCGGCGCGAGCCAGTCCGGCGGCCAGGGCCGCGCCGTAGCCGGGCGCCGCCGGCGTCAGCCGTTCGACCGCGCCCTCGGGCAGGCCGGCGACCTGCTGGTCGGGCGTGACGCAGAAGATTTCGTGAGTGCAGCCCAGGGCCGCCACCGCGCGCGCGATGCGCGCCAGGGCCGCGCCCGCGCCCGGCTCACCTTCCGCCGGCACGATGACCGAGAGCTCGATCACCCGCGGCCCGAGGCGCGCCGGAACTCCTCGAAGAGGCGTGGCGCATTGCCGGTGATGCCGCGCATGCTCGGCGTCCAGCCAAGGGCCCGTGCGCGTGGACTGCGCACGAGCTGGTCGAGTGCCAGCGCGTCCGCGTAGGCGCCCATCTTGGCCTGTGCTTCGGCCAGCGGCATGTGGCGGATGTCGGCATGGGGATCGACGTGCGAGGCAATCGCATCGGCGATGTCGCCGACGCGCTCGTCTTCGTCGTCGGTGGCGTGGAACACGCCGGACGCGCCCGGCGTCGCCAGGATGCGCGCGTAGAGGTCGCCGAGGTCGCGGTGGTACACCGACGGCCAGCGGTTCCGGCCGTCGCCGATGACCCGCACGAGCCCGTTCAGCGCGTCCTTCAGCATGTCGGAGACGATGCCCTGCGCGCCGCCGTAGACGATGCCGGGGCGGATGACGGCCGTGCGCACCGTGGCCGACGCCGCGTCGAGCACCAGGGTCTCGTGGGGGGCGCGCCAGGCCGCCAGCGGGATGGGCGCCACCGCCGCGCCTTCATCCGCCGGGTCCGGACGCGCGCCGAGCATCCAGATGCCGGAGGTGTAGAGCAAGACCCGAGGGGCGGCGGCCCCGGCCAGCGCCGGCAGCACGGCGTCGAGGAACGTCCGCTCGGCGGCGGGCCCGCGCGGCGACGACTCGAACGCGGTGTGCACTACCGCCTCGGCCACTGCCACCTGCTTGAGGTAGCGGGCAGGCGTGGCCAGCTCGCCCATGACAGGCGTGGCGCCACGGGCTTCCAGACGCGCCGCCTTCTCGGGGTCGCGCACCAGGGCCGTGACGTGATGACCGGACTTGATGAGGGCGTCGAGCACGGCCGCGCCGATGTAGCCCGTACCGCCTGTGAGAAATACCTGCATGGAGCAACCGTCGGGGGGAGGCGGCGATCTTACTCGGCCGGCGCGGTTTCGCGCCAGCGCCGTTGTCGGCGGGTCATAGATCCCAGATACGGCCGCCGTCGTAGAAGGTGATGAGGCCGTCTTCGCTGACCTTCAGCACCGGGCCGAAGCGGCCGGCGGCGATGGCCGCGGTGGTGCGGGCGCCTTCGGCCAATCCGTCCGCTTTCGCGTGTTCGCTCGAGAGCGGGTGCCGCAGGATCGCCCCCACCGCCAGCATCGTGCCGTCGGCGTCGGTCACCGTGGCGCCGTCGAGGGTCGCCAGCGCCGCCAGCACGCTGGGGTCGAGTTCGGTGATGGTGCGGCCGGCCAGCAGGTGCAGCAGGTCGCGGCGCGACGGCGCGCCCGGCACCGCCGGCAACCCCACCAGCTCCATGTCGAGGCGGTCGGTGGCCGCCACCAGCTGGGCCAGCGACTCGATGGGCCGGCGCAGCACCACGAAGAGCGCGCCCTGCCGGGCGTCCGAGAGGTCGAGCGCGGTGCGGAAGACCCGCTCGGCCAGCGCCGCGTTGCCAACGGCGGTCTGCCACAGCGCGTACTTCGACATCTGGTCGAGCAGGCGCCAGTCGGCGTGGCTGAAGCTGAAGACCTGGGCGCCTTCGGCGAACACCTTGATCTCACGCCGGGGGTTGAGCACCACGCAGACGTGCGGGCCGGCCACCGTCGCCCGCGCGTGCCCGCTGTAGGTCTGCGCGCAGGGCACGTCGAGCGGCGCCACCTGCCCGGCGGCGCCGGCCCAGCGATCGATGTCGACGATGTCGAGCAGGCGGCCGGTGCGGTTCACGAGGAACACGGTGCGCAGGCCATCGGCCAGCCGGTAGAAGCTCTTGATGGAGGCCAGGGCGCCCGTATAGTGCAGCGCGTCGCGCTCAGCCGCCGGATAGTGGCCCACCGGGTCTTCGTCGGTGCCGAGCAGCAGCACGCCGGTGGAAATCGGCTGGTTCTCGTAGGTCGACAGCGCCGCCACCCGCATCATCTCGATGGCCAGCGCGATGCGGTCGGGCGCCGCCGCGACGCCCGACTGGAGCTGGTAGGGGGCGCGGTCGAAGAACGCGCCGATGTAGCGATCTTCGATTTCGCCGCGGAACAGGTCCTCGCGCTCGACCATGAGCTGCGGGCTCAGGATGGCCCGGTAGCGGGCCGACAGCACCGCGCCGATGGCGCGGGCGAAGCGCACCTCATGCGGCGTGAAGGGCCGCGACAGCGGCACCCGGAGCGTGTACCGGGTGCCGAACCAGCGCACCGAGAGCGCCGCCGGGTCGCCGGTGGGTTCGATGGCCAGGCGGCCGTCGGACGACGGCGAAGGCACGGCCTCGGTCTCCAGCGTGGCCCGTTCGAAGAACTGGGTCAGAGCCGACTGGAGGAGGCTGTCGTACAGGGCTCCAACGGCGAGAGCAGGCGGAAGCGACGGCATCGGAGGACGGATGATGCCATCATACATAGTGCAGGGGCCGACGCCCCGGAGCCCTCGCCGCCCGAAGCGGACGAGCGCTGGACGCCACGGGATATGATGTGGCACACTTCTTGGTTGGAGTCCACTTGAGCAAAGACGATCTGATAGACATGCAAGGCACCGTCGTGGCGGTTCACAGCGGCGGACTGTACCGGGTGCAGACCGAGTCCGGCCACGAAGTCCTGGCACAGCTCAGCGGCCGCATGCGGCGGTTCCGCATCAAGGTCGTCCCCGGCGACCGCGTCACCGTCGGCGTGTCGCCGTACCGATCCCGTCCGCGGGATCATCACGTTCCGCGCCCGGTAGCCAGGGCCGCCTTGACGTCAGCGTCTTCCTCTCCGCCTCCTCACCGTCGCCGCGGTGGTCCCTCTCGTGGCGGCCGCCGCAGTTCCGCCAGCCCGGTCAGTGCCCCGGTCCCCGAGATTGCCTCCGACATCCCCTGGGAAACCGGCGACGAACTGCCGGCGACGACCTTCAAGAACCTGGGGCTCGATTCGCGTCTCATGGCCGGCTGCGCCGACATGGGCTACGAAGACACGCGGCCGGTGCAGACGGCGGTGATTCCCATGGCCCTCGAAGGTCGCGACGTCGTCGCCTGCGCCGAAACCGGCACCGGCAAGACGCTCGGCTTCGTCGTGCCGATCCTGCAGCGCCTCCTGACCGAGCAGCCGCCGTACGGCGACCCGCAGCGCGAAGCCTTCAGCCGCGCCCTCATCCTGGCGCCGACGCGCGAACTGGCGTCGCAGATCGAAGACACCATCGTCGGCCTCACCTACCACACGCCGTGTTCGAGCGTGCCGGTCTACGGCGGCGTCGAGATGGGGCCGCAGGAACGGGCCCTCAAGGCCGGCGTCGACATCGTCGTCGCCACCCCGGGCCGCCTGATGGACCACATGCGGCACGACTCGGTGGACTTCGCGCGAGTGCAGACGCTGGTGCTCGACGAAGCCGATCGCATGCTCGACATGGGCTTCTGGCCCGACGTGCAGCGCATCCTCGGCGCGCTGCCGAAAGATCGGCAGACGCTGCTCTTCTCGGCCACCATGCCCAACGAGATCGTGAAGCTGGCCAAGGAGATGCAGCGCAACGCGCGCTACGTCCAGATCGGCCGCGGCCAGGGCGCCGCCCGCACCATCACGCACGCGATGGAGGAAGTGGAAACGCGCGACAAGATCGACCGCCTGGCGCGCTTCATCCGCGGCGAGGCCGACGGGCCGGTGCTGGTCTTCGTGCGCACCAAGATCGGCGCCGACAAGCTGGCGCGCAGCCTGCAGGCCAAGGGCGTGCGGGCCGCGGCGCTGCACGCCGACCGCACCCAGCAGGACCGCCAGCGCGCCGTCGAGGGCTTCCGCTCGGGGCTGCACCCGGTGCTGGTCGCCACCGATATCGCCGCCCGCGGTCTCGACATCGACGGCATCGCGGTGGTGGTGAACTTCGAAGTGCCCGACACCAAGGAAAGTTACGTGCATCGCGTCGGACGCACGGGCCGTGCCGGCTCGAGCGGCCGCGCGCTCACCCTCGTCGCGCCCGATCAGCGGCGCGAATGGAAAGCCATGGAGACCGCGCTTGGACTCGAACTCGCCTAGCGATCCGCCCGTCGCCGCCGGCAGCGGCGAGGCGCCGGCGGTCACGCCGGGGCAGGCACGCTTCGTGTCATGCCGGTGGCAGCGGGCCGCCGAGGGCGACGCCCCGGCGTGCTGCGGTCACCGCGACGTGTTGCCGATGGCCGGCACGACCAGCTTCAACCCGGATTCGTGGTGCGCCGACTGCGGCTACTACAAGGTGAAGCGGGCGCCGAAGGCGCGTCCGGCGCCGAACCCGGACTATCCCCGCTGGAACGACTGACGACCGGCCGCGGCGGCTAGCGCGGCGGCGGCCCCGGCTCGTCGCCGAATTCCTTCGCCAGATCCACCCACTCGCCATCGGGGGCGAGGAACTGGTAGGCGCGCCAGTGCTGCCGGGCCTCGGGTGAGCGTCCGAGCTTCTCGAGGGTCACCGCCAGATAGAAGTGGCCTTCCGCGTACTGTCCGTTCAGCGACAGCGCCCGCCGGTAGTAGTCGACCGCATCGGCGTGCCGGCCCAGGTCGTGGTGGATGTTGCCGAGGTTGAAGTGCGCCTCGAAGAACGAGTCGTCGAGTCGCAGCGCCCGCTCGTAGAGCGCCTGCGCTTCCGGCAGTTCGTCGCAGGCGTAGCGGATGTTGGCGAGGTTGATGAGCGCGGCGACCAGGTTCGGATCGTCGTGCAGCGCCCGGCGATAGGCGCGCGACGCTTCGAGCTGGCGGTCGGGCGTGCCGTCGTCGAGCAGCGACCCTTCGAGGAACTGCTGTTCGGCCGGCGTCAGCGCCCGCGTGCCGTCGAGGGTCACATCGGCGATGGCCGACTTGGCGGCCGTGACCGGCGGCTCCCTCTTTGCCAGGGCGATGATGCGCGCCGGTTCGGCATCGAGCCGGAAGTCGAACGCCAGCTGGCCCTGCCGTTCGGCCTGCAGATCGCGTAAGGCGGCGCGAAACGCCACGCCGCGCTGCAGTTCGCTGTGCAGCTGGCGCAGCAGGCTCAGGTCGGCAAAGGAGAACTGGGTGCCGCCGCCGCGCTGCCCGGGCGTGATGAAGCCCCACTTCTGCAGGTAGCGCACGTGGTCTTCACGCAGCGCCGGATACATGCCGAGCACGTCGCGCGGCCCGGGTGACGAGATCGCCGGCACCGGCGGGGCGAGAGTGTCAGTGGGCTCGGCGGACATCGACGGTAACAAGATGGCGAATGTGAGGGCACCCTGTCAACGCATCATCGCGGGCCACGCGTAGAATACGTCGATGATTCTCGCGGCCGACGTCGGTGGATCGAAAACGCTGGTGGGACGCTTCACGCCGGCGCGGCCGCGTCCCGAGCTGGTCGACGTCCGCGTGCTGCGCACGCTCGACTACCCCGGCCTGCCGGCGCTGCTCGACGCGGCGTTCGGCGTGCGCGATCCCGAGGTCACGTCGGTGTCGCTCGGCATCGCCGGCCCGATCGTGCACGGCGAAGTCATCATGACCAATGTGCCGTGGCGCGTGCGCCTCGACGAGATGATCGAGGCCACGGGGGTAGCGCGCGTGCGGCTGCTGAACGATCTGGAAGCCATGGCCTGGGCCGTGCCGGTGCTGAGGCCCGACGAGCTCCATGCGCTGCAGCCCGGCACGCCGAATCCGGCCGGCAACGCCGCCCTCATCGCCGCCGGCACCGGTCTGGGTGAAGCGATCCTGCACCGGGTCGGCGGCCGGCTGCTGCCGGTGCCCTCCGAGGCCGGACACGCCGACTTCGCCGCCCGCACCGACGACGAGTTCGCCCTGGCGCGCGCGGTGCGCGACGAGATCGGGCGGGTGGACGTCGAGCGCGTCGTGTCGGGCATCGGCCTGGTGCACATCGCGACGCACCGGCACGGCGCCGATCGGTGTGCAGTGGCCGGCGTGTTCAGCGAGCGCGACGGCGTGGCCCGAGTGTCGGAGGCGGCGGCCGCCGGCACCTGCCCGCACTGCGCCGCCGTGATGGACCTGTTCGTGGATGCCTACGGCGCCGAAGCCGGCAACCTGGCGCTGCGGGCCGTGGCGTCGGCCGGTGTCTACGTGGGCGGCGGCATCGCCCCGAAGATCCTGCCGATGCTCGACCGCCGCTTCATGCGCACCTTCCTCGACAAGGAACCGATGGCGAAGCTGCTCGCGTCGATGCCGGTGCACGTCATCCTCAACGATCGCGCTGCCCTGCTCGGTGCGGCGGTCGCCGCCCTCGATGACTAGTGCGGGCTGTCAGGCCGAGGCCTGACGAACGGTCGTCTGAAGCTCGGCGAGCGTGCCGCGCGCGGCCGGGTCGGCGGCGAGGCACTTGAGAATCGCCGCGGCGGCGGGGGCCGGAACGCCGGGAGTATCGATCGCCGGCAGGGCGCCCACGAACATCGCGCCGATGAGCTCCGGCAGCGTCGGCGCCTGGAACGGCAGCCGCCCGGTGACGAGCTCGAAGGCGATGACGCCGAGCGTGAAGAGATCGGCGCGACCGTCGGGCGGGCGCCCGGTCAGCACTTCGGGCGCCAGATACGGCAGCTCGAGCTCGCTCGACTCGATGCCGCGCAGCTGCGTCTCGCGCATCGTCGCCAGCACGTCGGTGAGCGCGCGGATGCCGCCGCTCGTGAGCACGAGGTATTCGGCGCCGGTGTCACCGGTGACCCTGATGGTGTCGGGGTTCACGCCGGTGAGCAGGCCGCCGTGGCGATGCAGCGCCTCAGCCGCGTCGGTCATCTGCAGGATCATCCGCCGCGCCCGCGTCCAGGCCAGCGCCCCGCTGAACAGCACCGCGCGCAGGCTCGGCCCATCCACCAGATCGGTCACGACGAAGACGCCGCTCGCATCTTCGCCGTAGTCGCGCACGTTCAACAGGTGCGGATGCCGCACCTGCAGCGTGCGGGCTTCCTGCAGGAACCGGGCGCGCAGCGCCTCCCACTGCGCCTGACCTTCCCGTTTGAGATGCCGGATCGCCACCGGAATCGAGAGCGCGCGATGGGTGCCGCGGCGCACGATGCTGCCGAGGCGGCCCGGCCCGAGCACGTCGCCCAGGTCGTAGCGCGAGAGCAGCCCGTCGCCGTCGATCGTGCCCGAGGTGTCGTCGCGGGGAGCCGCGGCCTCGAGGGCCTCGAGCAACGCCTCGACGAACGCCGACACGTTGGGCCAGCGATCGGCCGTTGCGCGGGCCATGCCGCGGGCGATCACGGCATCGACGCCCGGCGGCAGGCCCGGGCGCAGAGCCGACGGCGGTGAGGTCGTGCCCGCCATCACCTGCTGCGCCAGCGCCATCGGCTCCGGCGCGTCGAAGGGCCGCTTGCCGGTGAGCATCTCGTAGGCGACGACGGCGAGTGAATACTGATCGGAGGCGGGACCGACGGCCTCGCCAGCCAGTTGCTCGGGCGGCGAGTAGGCGATGGTGCCGAGGAAGGTGAACGGCATCGTCAGGCGCGTGGCGTCGGGCGTCGCCGCCACCGACGCCAGGCCGAAGTCGATCACCTTGTAGACGCGGTCGCCCGAGCCGTAGCGATGGGCCACGATGTTGGCGGGCTTGAGGTCGCGATGGGTGATGCCGTGGTCGTGGGCCAGCTGCACGGCGCTGCCGACGACGCGCAGCACCTCGGCCGTGCGCGCCGGCCCGAGCGCGCCGCCCAGATCGATTTCGTCGCGCAGACTGGGCCCGCTCAGCAGCTCCATCACCAGGAACGGCCGGCCCTCGGCGTCCATGTCGAAGTCGAGGATCGAGACGATGTGCGGATGGCGCAGCTTTGCCGAGGCGCGGCTCTCGCGCAGGAAACGTTCGCGGGCCTCCCGATCGGCCTCGGGCGAGAGCAGCACTTTGAGCGCCACCTCGTCGCCGAGGGTGACGCGGCGCGCCTTGTAGATCTGCCCCATCCCGCCGGCGCCGAGCGGGCCGACGATCTCGTAGCGGCCGTCGATGACGTGGCCGGGGGTCAGCACGGGCTTAAGTCTACTGCGTGGTCAGCGGCTAGGTGCGGCTAGCGGCTAGCGGCTACGTCCGACATCGGCAGCGTGACAGCGTGATTCCCTAGCCGCCAGCCCCTAGCCGCTAGCCGCTAGTCGAGCAACTAGACGTGCGCCAGCGGCTGCGGGGCCCGCGCCAGCACGTGCGCCAGCCACAGGTCGGCGATGCGCTCCTGCACGCTGTTCTGCTTGAGGCGCGCGCGCAGGTTGGCGAAGTCGACGCGGTCGAGCTCCTGGTCCTGGTTGTAGCAGGAGAAGACGAACTCCTCGCGGCCGGTCACCGGGTCGACGTGGCGCTGCAGGCACTGCGCGCAGACCTCCTTCATCATGCACTGCATCGGCGAGTTGATGCTGCCGATGGCGACGTGGGCGCGTCAGGTGCGGCGCCAGCACGCCGTGCCGCGCCCCCTGCACCGCGTCCATCATGCGGTCGGAGCCGATGGCGATGATGCGCGTGACCGCCGGCAGCGGCACCACCGTGTCGCCCAGCCGGCCCTCGGCGTAGGCCACCATCGCCTGCACGATGTTGCCGCGGAAATGGCGGTCCTGCGGACGCGCCGGGCGGAATCTCGACGCCGCTGTCGGTGGCCCAGATCACCTGATCGGTGGCGGCCTCGATGTCTTCGCGCTTGAAGAGGTCGTCGCCGTTCTTGTAGCCGGCGAAGTAGAGCACGCGGTTGCCGCGCGCCTTGAGCGCCCGCGCGATCGAGAAGAGCACGGCGTTGCCGAGGCCGCCGCCGGCCAGCAGCACCGCTTCGTTCTCCGGAATCTCGGTCGGCGTGCCCGTCGGCCCCATCACCACCACCGGCTCGCCGGGCTGCAGGTAGGCGCACAGCCGGCTCGACACGCCCATCTCGAGCGTGATGAGCGACAGCAGGCCCTGCTCGCGATCGACCCAGGCGCCGGTGAGCGCGATGCCTTCCATCACCAGCGACGACACCTGCCCGTCGGTCGCGATGGCGGCGCTGCCGCGCTCGAAGTTCTGCAGCCGGTAGAACTGCCCGGGCTCGAAGTGGCGCGCCGCGGCCGGCGCCTTCACGACCACTTCGATGATGGTCGGCGTGAGCCGCACGACGCGCTCGACCCGCGCCAGCAGCTCGTCGTCGAAGCGCGCCGCCAGCGCCTGCCAGGCGGCCTCGCGCGCCGGCTGGCCGGCGGCGTCGAGCGCGGCCAGGTCGTTCGGTGAACAGCGCCACCACGTGCGGGTAGCCGTGCTTGGCCGACGCCATCGCCTTGACGACGTTGCCGGTGTAGCGCGGATGGTTGTCGCCGTAGTAGCTGACGAAGCGGCCGTCGCGGGCGTACGAGGTGAAGAAGCCGTTGGCGTCTTCGACCAGGCCACGCACGCCGGCCCCGTCGCGATCGACGCGATACGCCCTTGAAGAACTTCGCCTTGCCGTCGAGCGAGAACGTGCCCGGATGCTCCTTCTCGTAGGTGACGTTGGGCGCGGTGCCGGCCGCCACCAGCACGGTGCGCGCCGGCAGCGTCGACGCGCGGCCGTCGCCGTGCTTGAAGACCATCGACGCGACGTGGCCGAACTCGTCGGGCACCGCTTCGACCGGGCTCGAGGTTCTCGGCGAACGTGATGCCTTCCTCGAGCGCCTTGGCCACTTCTTCGTGGTTCAGGCGGTAGGCCGGCGCGTCCTGCAGGCGCTTGCGGTAGGCCAGCGTGACGCCGCCCCACTGCCGCACCAGCGGCACGAAGTTCGGGCGCCTCGCCGGCGGCGGCGGCGCGCGCGCGCTCGGCCCGCACGGCCCGGCCGTGCGCGAGGAACTCGTCGAGGATGCCGCGTTCCTCGTGCGTCGAGGGTCAGGCGCACCGCGTCGCTCGCCGATGGTCGCGCTCAGCGCCTCGTAGCGGTCGAGCGTCTTCTCGACCTGCAGCGGGTAGTAGGCCAGCAGCTCGGTGGCCGTGTCGACGCCGGTGAGGCCGCCGCCGATGACCACCGCCGGCAGCCGCGCCTGCAGGTTCGAGCAGCGCATCGGCCTTGAAGGCGCCGGTGAGCTGCAGCGCCATCAGGAAGTCGCTGGCCTTGCGGATGCCGCGCATCAGGTTGTTCTTGATGTCGATGATCGTCGGCCGGCCGGCGCCGGCCGCAATCGCGACGTGGTCGAAGCCGTGCGCCCACGCGTCGTCGATCGGCAGGGCGCCGCCGAAGCGGACGCCGCCGTAGATCTTGAGCCGCGTGCGCCGCGCCAGCGTGAGGTGGATGAGCGTCAGGAAGTTCTTGTCCCACCGCACCGTGATGCCGTACTCCGAGACGCCGCCGAAGCCTTCGAGCACGCGCTCGTCGAGCGGGCGGTAGATGTCGGCCCAGCGCGCAATCGGCCGCGGCGGCCGGCCCGGGCTCGCCGGCCAGCGCCGGGTCGGGCGGCTCGATCTTCAGGCCGTCGATGGCGACGACGCCGAAGCCTTCGTTCAGCAGGTAGTGCGACAGCGTGTAGCCGGCCGGCCCGAGGCCGACGACCAGCACGTTCTTGCCGTTGTAGGGCAGCGCGTGCGGCCGCTCGTGACGTTCAGCGGATTCCAGCGCGTGAGCAGGCCGTAGATCTCGACGCCCCACGGCAGGTTGAGCACGTCGGTGAGCACGCCGGTTTCGATCTGCGGGATGTTGACCGGTTCCTGCTTCTGGTAGATGCAGGCCTTCATGCAGTCGTTGCAGATGCGGTGGCCGGTGCCCGGACACATCGGGTTGTCGAGCATCACCAGCGCCAGCGCGCCGAGCACGTCGCCGCGCTTGCGCAGCAGGTGCATCTCCGAGATCTTCTCGTCGAGCGGGCAGCCGGTCAGCGCGATGCCGAGCGGGTTCGACGTCAGCGCGCCCTGTTTGTCGGTGATGCCCTTGCTGCAGCTGTCCTTGTCGCGCTCGTGGCAGAGCACGCAGTAGTGCACCTCGCTCAGCACCTCGCGGGTCGAGAAGCGGGCGTCGGTGAGGGCGAAGCCGTCGCGGCGGCGCAGCAGCCGGTCGGGACCGGCAAGGGCATTCGGGCAGCGCCGGATCGGGCCGCGTGATGTGCACGAGATGCTCGTAGTCGAGCGTCTCCGGGAACTTGAACACGACCCAGTCGCGATACGCGGGGTGGTGCAGGTGCGCCGCGCACCAGCGCTTCAGGTGATCGATCTCGGCGGTGACCGCCGCCTTGGCGGCCTCGTCGCCGGCGGTCCGCGCGGCGTCGTCGCGGTCGAGCAGCGCGCAGCCGGCGCGCGCCA
This sequence comes from uncultured Acidobacteriota bacterium, assembly GCA_963779175.1. Classification (GTDB taxonomy): domain Bacteria; phylum Acidobacteriota; class Vicinamibacteria; order Vicinamibacterales; family UBA2999; genus CADEFD01. The sequence continues at coordinate 929,601 of CAVZXA010000005.1, read as the reverse complement.
CCAGCAGCTCACGGGCGCCGGCCTCGGTCGCCCCGGCCACGAGGCGGTCGACGTAGGCGTGATCCTCGGCGCTGGCGGCCACGGCGGCGCCGCCCTTGAGCAGCGGCAGGGCCCGCCGGCGCACGAAGTCGATCTTGAAGCGGAAGAGGTCGTCGTAGGCGCGCGTGGCCTCGGCGAGCACCTCGGCGTCGGGGCCGACGGCGAAGAGCTGCGCGATGAACCGGCTGACGTGCGGGGCCATCCCCACCAGCAGCGCCGAGCGGTCAACCGGACCCGCCGGCGAGGTGGCCTGGGCCTGCCACCGGTCCCACAAGGCGGGCTCGGTCGCCACCACGTCGGCGACGAATCGGGCGTAGAGGTCGGCAAGACGCGCCGGCTCATGCAGGTCCGCGAAGGTGAACTCGGGAAGTCCCAGTCGGTCGACAGCAGCAGGCGCGCTCATAGTGAGGTGGCCCCTCGACAGGCCGACCAACCACGGTACATCCGCGCCAAGACGGGAGTCAAACAAGCGTTCAAACCTGGCGCGGCGTTCGACCGGGGTGACGCGATTCCAGACACAGGAGTGGAATTTCACTGGCGCTTTCGTGCGCGCGAGGTGCCACGTCGAGCCCCAGGCGGGCGCGGACATCGGTGGATCGCGCTGGATCCGCCGGTATTTTGCAAGGACGAGCTGGCGGAACGCATTTTGCTCCCTCGCCTGACGCGACGACTGCCCCTGTCGTGTCCAGCGCCATCGACGCACCACCACTGAGCGGAGTGAGAGACATGAACACGGTGAGACACCTGACACACGGCATCCTCGCGGCAGCCTTGCTGCTGCTGGCGAGCCACGCGAGCGCCCTGGGGCTCCAGGACCGCGTGCTCGGCGGCACGCCCCTGGCGGGCACGTTCCAGCAACTGCAGGTCGAAGGCAAAGCCATCGTCTCGGCGGTGACCGGCACCTGCCCGGCGGTGGTGCTGACCATTGCCGGCATCCCGGTGACGGTCAATGCGGCCACGACCTTCCCGTCCGGTCAGAGCTGCGGCCAGCTGGCCGCCAATCAGCTCGTGGAAGTGCGCGGCCTGCTGACCATCAGCGGCGGCGCGCTCTCAGTGGTCGCCACGACCATCGAGATCGAGGACGGCAACGAAGGCGAAGGCGAAGGCCGCGTCACCGACATCCAGGGAACCTGCCCGAACATCACGCTGACGGTGGACGGCCTCACGGTGAAGGCCGACGCGCTCACGAAGTACGTGCCGGCCAACCGCGGCGCCGGATGCGACCAGATCAAGGTGGGCACGAAGATCAAGGTCAAGGCCGTGCCGGCAACCGGCGGCGGCTACCGGGCGCGCCTCATCGAGATCAAGGGCCACCGCCACTTCGGCGAGGGCGAAGGCCGCATCACGCAGGTGACCGGCGCCTGCCCCGACGCGACGATCTTCTTCGGCACCACGGCCGTGCAGGTCAATGCGGCGACCAACTTCGTCGGCGGCACCTGCGCCGACCTCGCCGTGGGTGTGCGCGTGCAGGCCCGTGGCTTCAAGGACGACGACGCCACGGCCAACGTCGCCAGCTGGATCCGCTTCAAGTCGAGGCGTGTGGAAGGCCGCTCGACGGTCACCGCCGTGAGCGGCACCTGCCCGGTGCTGTCGTTCACCGTCGGCGGTGTCGTCAAGGTCGTGACCGACGCCTCGACGCGGTTCGAGCACGGCACCTGCGCCAGCATCCGCGTGGGGACCAGGGTGCGGGTCAAGGGCGACATGAAGACCGACGACGGCGAGGTCATCGCCGAGGAGGTCGAGATCGAGGGCCATCCCGGCGGGTCCCGCTAGCCGGCGGCTCGGCGCACCGTCACCGCACGCCACGCCCGTTTGCCGGGGGAGGGGCCCGTCCCCTCCCCCGCGCGCCTTGACTTGCCTTCCAAGCGCTGAGTACGCTCCCGAACGTACGCGTCCGCGCTCGTGACCATCCAACTGAACGGCGACCCCTTCGACCTGGCCGGCCCGATCTCCGTGGCCGCGCTCCTGGCGAGCCTGAAGATCGACGCGCGGCGCGTGGCGGTCGAGTTGAACCTCGTCGTGCTGAAGCGCGCGACCTTCGAGACGACGATCGTGCAGGCGGGAGACTCGATGGAAATCGTCAACTTCGTGGGCGGCGGCGCGCCGGAGCACCGTCGATGACGGCGCTGGATGCCCCCGACCCGCTCGTCATCGCCGGCCGCAGCTTCACCTCGCGGCTCATTCTCGGCACCGGCAAGTACCCGTCGCACGAGATCATGCAGGGCGCGCACCGGGCCGGCGGCACCGAGATGGTGACCGTGGCGGTGCGGCGGGTCGACATCACGCGGCGCTCGGCGTCGCTGCTCGACTTCATCGACACCGCGGCCATCACGCTGCTGCCCAACACCGCCGGCTGCTACACCGCGGCCGACGCCGTGCGCACAGCGCACCTGGGCCGCGAGGCCGGGCTGTCGCACTGGGTCAAGCTCGAGGTGATCGGCGACGAGGCCACGCTCTTCCCCGACACCGCGGCGCTGGTCGAAGCGACGAAAGAACTGGTGAAGGACGGGTTCGTCGTGCTGCCCTACACCAACGACGATCCGATCGTCTGTCGCAAGCTCGAGGACGCCGGCGCGGTGGCGGTGATGCCGGCCGGGGCGCCGATTGGCTCCGGGCTGGGCATCCAGAACCTGACCAACCTGCGCATCATCAAGGAACAGACGCGCGTGCCGGTCATCATCGATGCCGGTGTGGGCACGGCCTCGGATGCGGCCATCGCCATGGAACTGGGCGCCGACGCGGTGCTGCTCAACACGGCCGTGGCCGGGGCGCGCGATCCGATTGCCATGGCGGCGGCGATGAAACACGCCGTGATTGCCGGGCGCCTCGCCTGGCTCGCCGGGCGCATCCCGAAGCGCCTCTACGCCTCGGCCAGCAGCCCGATCGACGGCATGGTGGGTCGCTAGGATGGGCGAGGCGGTCGCGCGCACCGTCTCGGAGGACGATCTCGCCCGCCTGAAACGCGAGCGCGAGGCCGCCGACGCCCGCTACAACGCCGCCCTCACGGCGGTCGACCAGGCCGTGCAGAAGCTCGGCGAGCTGCCGCATCCGCCGCCCGGGCCCGACGAACATCAGGTCACGCCGCTCAACGAACGCTGGGAACTGCTGGGGCATGCGCCCGGTGGCGGCGGCTGGCGCGGCCGCCTGGCCGCCTTCATCTGGCGCACGATGCAGCCGGCGCTGGCCGCCCAGCAGCAGTTCAACTCGACGCTGGTCGATCACGTGAACCGCAGCGTGCCGCGCGAACGCGCCGTGACCGACGCCATCGCCGCGACGATCGGGCTGGTGCGCCGGCAGATCGAAGACGCCGCGCACTTCCAGTCGATGCTGGTCGTCTACCTGCAGACGCTCACGCCCTACGCCGACACCAAAGATTACGAGTTCGCCGGACTGGCGCGGCGCGCCGCCGAAGACGCGCAGGTCGCGATCGGCCGGCTCGAGGACATCTCGCGCGGGCTCGCGGCAGCGCTGAGCGGCCTGTCGGACGAGATGCTGAAGCGCTACGAATCGCTGCTCGGCCGCGACCAGCGTTACGACGCGCGGCTGGGCGATCTGGCCACCGCCGTCACGATCCTGCAGCAGACCTCGCTGGCGCTCAGCCGCGAGATCGCGCGCGGCCTGCCGGCGGCGGCCGCCCCGGCCACCGCCGGGTCAGTCGCGCCCGGCGCGCCAGCCGCCCCGGCGCCGCCGGCCGGCGCCGATGCGCATCAGCAGATGCTGGCCGGCGATCGCCTGCAGAGCCAGCAGTACGCCGGCTTCGAGGATCTCTTCCGCGGCAGCGAAAGCGAGATCCGGCAGCGCATGGCCGACTACCTGCCGATCTTCGCCGGCGCCAGCGACGTCGTGGACATCGGCTGCGGCCGCGGCGAGTTCCTCGATCTGCTGCGCGGGGCCGGCATCGGCGCCCGCGGCGTGGATCTCAATCACGAGATGGTCGAGCGCTGCCGGGCCCGCGGCTTCGAGGTGACCGAAACCGACGCGCTGACGTTCCTGACCACCGCCGCTCCGGGCAGCGTCGGCGGCCTCATCGCCTCCCAGGTGGTCGAACACCTGCAGCCCGACTACCTGCTGCGGGTGCTCGCCGCCGCGGCCCAGGCCCTGCGCCCGGGCGCAGCGATCGTGCTCGAGACCATCAACCCGGCCTGCTGGAGCGCGTTCTTCGACAGCTACGTGCGCGACCTCACGCACGTGCGGCCGGTGCATCCCGACACCCTCAAGTTCCTGGTGATGGCCGCCGGATTCACCGAGGTCGCCATTCAGTGGCGCTCCCCCTATCCCGAGCCCGGCAAGCTCGAGCGGCTGCCCGCCGCCGCCCGTGCCGCCGCCTCGGATCCTGCGCTGCCGCCCCTCCTCGACGTGCTCGATCGCAACGTCGAACGGCTGAACGGGTTGTTCTTCACTCACCGCGATTACGCGATCGTCGCCAGGCGTCCATGACGCGGGGCGTGTCGCCCCCGCAGCCGCCCTCCGTCCGGCGGAGCCGCGCATGACCGCGTCTCTGCCGCTCCTGACCGCCTCGGCGTGCGCGGTGGCGGCGCTGACGTGGTGGCGGCCCGTGTGGGCTCTCGGCGGCCTGCTCGCGGCGTTGCCCTTCCTGATCCATCGCACCAGCACGGGACCCGGCGCCTGGCTCGCCGCCCTGGTGCTGGTGGTCGAACTGACCTACGCGCTGCGTGAACGGCCTGGCTGGACATCGACGCGGCAGGCGGTCGGGCGCGAGCCGCTGCTGCTGCTGGCGGTGCTGTTTGCGATCGCGGCGCTGGCCAGCCTGTCGTCGCTGCCGCTGGTCAGCATCTGGCGCGAGTACGTCGCCGCCCTGCAGGGCACGGTGCTCGCGCACTGGACCGACCTGCCGCTGGCGTGGGCCGCACACGGCGAAGGGCGGCGCGAGTTCCCCATCACGTCGGTGGCGCTCACCGCCGAAGCGGTGGTGTTGATGTTGATCGTCTGGCGCGAGTCCCGCCGATCGAGCAGCCACGCCCGCCTGTTCGCCCGGGCGCTGGTCGCCGGCACGACCGTGTCGGTGGCACTCGGTCTGCTCGAGCTCGCGCACCTGGTCAACCTCGACGCCCTGCGCGGCACCGTCGGCGTCTTCGTCCGCCCCGGCACCATGCAGTCCACGGCCGGCAATCCCGGCTGGTTCACCCAGTACGTCGCCTACGCGCTTCCCTACGGCCTGGTGCTGCTCGAAGGACGCGCGGCCGTCCCCGCCCGCCGGGCACGCCTGGCGGCCTTCGTGGCGCTGATGCTGCTGGCGCTGGTGCTGGGCTACCAGCGGGGCGGCTGGGTCACGGGGGTGGCCGTCACCCTCTGGACGGCGCTGGCCGCGCGCGCGATCACCTCCGGCGCGGCGCGGCGCGCCGCGGTCGCATGGCCGCGTCTGTGGCCGGCACTGGCGGCGGCCGTGGTCGTCGCCGGCCTGGCAGTGGCGGTGGCATCGCGCGTGCCGGCGACGCCGGGCGCCGATGGCGCGCCGACGCTCGCCGACTACGCCACCCGGCTGTCGTCGATCGCGAGCGGCGATCGTCTGCCTTACCAGCGCGCCGGGGTGATGTTGTGGCAGCTGCATCCGGTGCTCGGCGGCGGACACGAGTCGTTCGCCTATCGCTATCATCGCTATTTCGAGTCGCCGGGCGGGCCCTACGAGACCTCTCCGCACCGCGTCCCCGATGCCTCGAGCGCGCACAGCCTCTACATGCAGACCCTGGCCGGCACCGGCGCCGTGGGCCTGCTGATCCTGCTGGCGCTCTTCGCGGTGGCCGGCTGGACCACCTGGCGGGCCATGCACGCGCCGGCGCTGGCCGCCGACCGCCGGGCCGTGCTGCTTGGCGCCGCCGGTTCGCTGCTGGCGGTTGCGCTCTACGGCCTGGTGCAGGAGGTCTTCTACGTCCACGCCCTCCGGCTGCTGTGCTTCGTGGCCCTGGGCCTGGTGGCCGGCTCGACGGCCGGCCTCGCGCGCTGGCCGGCGCGCACCACGGGGGTGTTGTCGGGTCTGCTGGCCGCGGCGTTCGCCCTCCACCTCGCCCACGAATACGCGTGGGCCGACCCCGGACGCCTGCTGGGCGACAGCCCGATGGGCCTGTACGACGAAGAGCGCGTGTCGGAAACCGACGCCATCCGGTGGAGCGCCGATGAGGCCGCCTGGCCGGTGCCGGCGGGCGCGTCCACGCTGAGGCTGGAGGTGCGATCGCTGGCGCCCTTCCCGCAGGAGCTGCGCCTCGACGCCTGCGGCCACGTGACGCGGCTGACCCTGGCAGACCACAACTGGCACCTCGTCACGACGCCGCTCACGGGCTGCGGCGGGCGCGACCACGTGCGCATGCAGGTGGTGCCGCCGTGGCGACCGGCCGCCGACGGCCGCCTGCTCGGCGTGATGACGAGCGGTGTGACGCTGCGCTAACGGACGGCGTCGCCGATGGCCGTCACCACCTGCTGGAGCTGGTGGTCGGCGAGTTCGGCGTACACCGGCAGCGCCAGCACGCGCGAGGCGGCGCGGTCGGCTTCCGGGAAGCCGTCGAGGGGATGGCCGAGATTCGCGAAACAGGCCTGCCGATGGAACGGCACCGGGTAGTAGATCTCGGTGCCGATGCCGCGCGCAGTGAGTTGCTCGCGCACGCGGTCGCGGTGGTCCACCTGCACCACGAACTGGTTGTAGATGTGGTGCACGCCGTCACGCTCGTAGGGCAGCGTCACGACATCGTCGAGGCCGGCCTCGGCAAAGAGGGCGCGGTAGCGCGCGGCGTTTCTGCGGCGGCCTTCCGTCCACGCCGCCAGGTGCGGCAGCTTCACCCGCAGCACCGCCCCCTGGATCGCATCGAGGCGGAAGTTCCCGCCGACCAGTGCGTGGTGGTATTTCGGATGCTGGCCGTGATCGCGCAGCAACCGCAGGCGCTCGGCCAGTGCCGGGTCGTTGGTCGTCACGAGACCGCCGTCGCCGAAGGCGCCGAGGTTCTTGGTCGGGTAGAACGAGAAGCAGCCGACGGCGCCGAACCCGCCCACGGCGGTACCGCCGTCGCGGGCGCCGATGGCCTGCGCGGCGTCTTCGATGACCGCCAGCCCGTGCGCGGAGGCCACCGCCATGAGTGCGGCCATATCGGCCGCCTGCCCGTAGAGGTGCACAGGCATGATGGCCTTCGTGCGCGGCGTGATGGCGCGCGCCACCGCAGCCACGTCGAGGTTGTAGGTGCGGGGATCGATATCCACGAACACCGGCCGGGCGCCGACGCGCACGACCGAACCGGCCGAGGCGAAGAACGAGAAGGTCGGCGTGATGACCTCATCCCCGGCGCCGATCTCGAGGGCCATCAGCGCCGCCACCAGGGCATCGGTGCCCGATGAGACGCCGAGCGCGTGGCCGACGCCGAGGTAGGCCGCAAGCTCCTGCTCGAGGGCGACCACTTCGTCGCCGAGGATACAGCGCTGGCTGTCGCAGACGCGCGTCACCGCCGCGAGCAGCGCCTCGCGCAGCGGGCGATACTGGGCCTGCAGGTCGAGCAGCGGTACGGGCGCGGACGGCGTGGCCGGCATGGCGTTCACGGGCAGCGCGGGGCTCAGCCCAGCACCACGCCCGGATGTTCCGTGTGGCGTGCCACGTCGGCGTCCACCATCATCGCAATCAGCTGCTCAAAGGGCACTTCCGGCGTCCAGCCGAGTTCCTGCTTCGCGCGGGTCGGATCGCCGATGAGCAGGTCGACCTCGGCCGGGCGGATGAAGCGTTGGTCGACCTTCACGTACTGCTTCCAGTCGAGCCCGACGTGGCTGAAGGCCAGTTCGACCAGCCGCTGGACGGTGTGGGTCTCGCCGGTCGCCACCACGTAGTCCTCGGCCTGATCCTGCTGCATCATCAGCCACATCGCGCGCACGTAGTCGCCCGAGAAGCCCCAGTCGCGCTTGGCGTCGAGGTTGCCGAGATGGAGCGCGTCGGCAAGGCCGCACTTGATCCGCGCCACGCCGTCGGTGACCTTGCGGGTCACGAATTCCAGACCGCGACGCGGCGATTCATGGTTGAAGAGGATGCCCGAACAGGCGAACAGCCCGTAGCTCTCGCGGTAGTTGACCGTGATGTAGTGGCCGAACACCTTGGAGACGCCGTAGGGGCTGCGCGGATAGAACGGCGTCAGCTCGCTCTGCGGCACCTCACGCACCTTGCCGTACATCTCGCTCGACGAAGCCTGGTAGAACCGGATCTTCGGGTTGACCTGGCGGATGGCTTCGAGCACCCGCGTCACGCCCTGGGCGTTGAACTCGCCGGTGAGCATCGGCTGATCCCACGAGGCCGGCACGAACGACATCGCCGCCAGGTTGTAGACCTCGTCGGGCTCCGCTTCTTCGATCACCTTGATGAGCGACAGCTGGTCGAGCAGGTCGGCCGGCCGCAGGGTGATCTGCTCCTGCAGGTGGGCGATGCGCCAGTGATTGGGCGCGCTCAGGCGCCGGATGGCGCCGACGACCCTGTAGCCCTTCGAGAGCAGGAGCTCCGCCAGGTACGAGCCGTCCTGTCCGGTGATGCCGGTGATGAGCGCGGTCTTGGCCATGGTCGATGCGGGTCTGGGTTCAGAGGGGGAAGACGTTCGGCGAGCGCAGGCCCTTGAGGGCGTTGCGGGTGTCGACCACCAGCGGGAAGCGCGCGGCAATCGACGGGTAGTCGAAGATCTGATGGTCGGTCACGATGACTGCGCAGTCGCAGCCGGCGCCGAGCGCCGCTTCGAGCGTGATCGACGACAGGTCCACCGGGCCGTGCTGCAGCACCGGCACGTAGGGATCGGTGTACGACACCCTGGCGCCGCGGCGCTTCAGCAGCTCGATGACGTCGAGCGCCGGGGATTCGCGCATGTCGTCGACATCGCGCTTGTAGGCCACGCCGACCACGTGCACGTAGGAGCCGTTGACCGGCTTGCGGGCCGAGTTGAGCGCCTCGGCCACGCGCGTCACCACGTATTCGGGCATCGCGCCGTTGACCTGGCCGGCCAGCTCGATGAACCGCGCCTCGAAGCCGCTCTGCTTGGCCTTCCACGACAGGTAGAACGGATCGATGGGGATGCAGTGGCCGCCGAGGCCCGGGCCCGGGTAGAACGGCATGAAGCCGAACGGCTTGGTCTTGGCCGCGTCGATGACTTCCCACACGTTGATGCCCATGCGGCCGCACATCAGCGCCAGCTCGTTCACCAGGCCGATGTTGACGGCGCGGAAGGTGTTCTCGAGCAGCTTGACCATCTCCGCCACGCGGGTCGAGCTGACCGGCACGATGGTGTCGATGATGCTGCCGTAGAGCGCCGCCGCGGCGCGGGTGCTGGCGTCGTTCATGCCGCCGACGACCTTCGGGATGTTCTTGGTGGAGTACGACGGATTGCCGGGATCGACGCGCTCGGGCGAAAACGCGAGGTAGAAGTCGGTGCCGGCTTCGAGGCCGCCGGCTTCGAGCGCCGGCTGCACCACTTCGTCGGTCGTGCCCGGATAGGTCGTCGACTCGAGGATGACGAGCTGGCCCTTCTTCAGGACCTTGGCCGTCGCCTCGACGGCCTGCACGACGTACCAGAGGTCGGGGTCTTTGGTCTTGCGCAGCGGCGTCGGCACGCAGATGTCGATGACATCCACGTCGGCCAGTTCACTCGGGTCGGTGGTGGCACGGAAGGTGCCCTTGGCGACGACCTCGGCCACGTGCGCCGTGGGCACGTCGGGGATGTAGCTCACGCCGCCGTTGAGGGTCGTGGTCTTGGTGGTGTCGACGTCGTAGCCCACCACGTGGAAACCGGCGCGGGCGAACTCCACGGCCAGGGGCAACCCGACATATCCGAGTCCGATGACGCCAATCCGCGCCCGTTTGTCGGCAATCCGCTGCAACAGTTCCACTGGCTCTCCTCAGGTCCCTGCCAGGCCCATGCGTGCCCGGCTCAACCGATCAAGCGTACCATTCCGCCCGCATCGCCGACAAGCTGGCGGCCCCGACACGGCGTGTTTTATCGGGGCGGCCCGCCGAACCCGGGCGCATCGTGGAACTGGAGGGAGGCCACGAGCGTCCGCACGCCGGCATCGGCGCACAGCCGGATCAAGGCATCGAGGCGTTCCGGCTCGACCGCGGACGTCGAGACGACGACCTGCGCCACCTGACCGGAGGTCAGCAGCGGCGCCACCTGCTCGAGGCTGCCGAGCACCGGCACGCCCTGCACGCTGGTGCGGAACTTGCCCCGATCGTCATCGATGAAACCGACGATCTTCCAGTCGAGCTCGCCGTTCGATCGCGCCTCGCGCAGCACCATCACGCCACCGGCGCCGGCCCCGTAGATGACCGTGCGCGGGCCGTCGCTTTCGGCGGTGAGGAAGAGTTCCCCGAGCGCGCGGAACATCACCCTGCTGCCGCAAAGGAAGGTGGTCGTCAGCAGCCAGTGGATGGCGAAGACCGCCCGCGAGTAGCCCTCGAAGCGGAACACCAGCAGCACGACCAGCATCGCCAGCGCCGTGCCGGCGGTGGTGGCGGCGGTGAGCTTGATCAGATCGCGGATGCCGGAATGGCGCCACGAGTCCTGATAGATGCCGAACCCGCCGAGCATCACCACGTGGGTGATCAGGATGATGAGCAGCGAACTCGAGAACACCGGCAGCTCCGCCTGGAGCGAGCCCTCGAAGCGCAGCAGGTAGGCCGAGTAGTAGGCCAGCGCCACCAGCGCCGCATCGAGCGCCACGGTGGCGACCTGCTTCTTGTAGCGGAAGTCGGCGACGACGGGGAGGACGCCCGCATCGCCGCGGTGCGGGTAGACGCGCTGCAGCCCGAGCTTCACGCCGAGCACGGCGACGCCGGCCACCAGGAGCCCGACGAGGGTGGCCGTGTACGGCAGTCCGTGCCGGTACGACAGCACCGCGACCACGCCCGACCCGAATGCCATGCTCCACAGCGCCAGCACGGCGCCACGTTCCGACATCCCGAGCGCGACCAGGCGATGCGAGGTGTGATCGCGGCCCCCTTGCGCGATCGACCGCCCGGCGAGCGTGCGCGCGACGGTGACGAACAAGGTGTCGAAGATCGGCACCAGCAGCACCAGCACCGGCAGCATCAGCACGGCCACGGTGCCGCGGCTGTAGGCGTAGGGACCGATGACGTTGAGGCCGCCGACCAGCATGCCGATGAAGAGGCTGCCGGTGTCGCCCATGAAGATCGAGGCCGGCTGGAAGTTGAAGAGCAGGAAGCCGGCCAGCGCGCCGCACAGCGTGGCGGCGAGCCATGCGCCTTCAATATTGCCGTCGAGCAGGAAGAAGTAGCAGCGGAAGCCGGCGGCGATGAGGCCGATGCCCGCCGCCAGTCCGTCCATGTTGTCGAGCAGGTTGAAGGCGTTGGTCACGCCGACCAGCCAGGCGAGCGTCAGCAGCTGGTCAACGGGCGAGATGCCGGTCACGTTCAGCCGCACGCCGCCCGCCACGACGATGGCCGTGACGATGACCTGGACCAGGAACTTGACCTGCGGGCGCAGCGGCCGGAAGTCGTCGAGCAGGCCCACCAGCGCCAGCGCCGCCGCGCCGCCCACCAGCGCCCAGGCGCTCCACGACAGCGACGGCAGCAGCGGCACGACGATGAGCACGGCGCCGGCAATCGAGACGCCGCCCAGCAGCGGAATGGTGCCGCGGTGCCAGCGATCTTCCTTCGGCGTGGCCACGGCGCCGACCATGTGCGCCGCCGGCCGCACCACGTACGTGAGGGCGACAGCGAGCAGGAACGAGGCGAGCGGAGGCCACCACAGGTCGGGCATGTGTCGAGCGACGGAGTCTGATGATACTGTGTCGCCCGGGCCCGCGGTTGACTCGCCCCGGCCCTTCGCACTTCCCCGCATGCCGTTCACCGCCACCACCAGAGTGCTCCTGACAGGCGCCGGCGCACAGCTGGCCGGGGCCATCCGCGACCGCCTCGACCGTCACTGCGCGCTCACCGCCGTGACCCGCCAGGAGTGCGACATCACCGCCCCCGCCGAGGTCGCGCGGGTTGCCGCCGACGTCCGGCCCGCGGTCATCATCAACTGCGCGTCCTACAACGACGTCGACGGCGCCGAACGCGATCCCGAGGGCGCGCTGCGCGTGAACGGCCTGGCGCTGGCGGCGCTGGCCGACGCGGCGACCGCCGCCGGAGCCGTGCTGGTCCACTACAGCACCGACTTCGTCTTCGACCCGGCCGTCGACACCGGGCCGCTCGGCGAAGACGCACCCATCAGCCCGCGCAGCATCTACGCGCAGTCGAAGCTGCTCGGCGAGATCCTCGCGAAGCGAACGGCGCGGCACTACGTCCTGCGCGTGGCCAGCCTCTTCGGCGGCACGCGCGCCAAGAGCAGCCTCGACCGCATCGCCGCCGCCATCCGACGCGGCGACACGGTCGCGGCCTTCGCCAACCGCACGGTCACCCCCTCGTACGTGCCCGACCTGGCCGACGCGACCGCCGCCATCCTCGCCGGTGCGGTGCCGTACGGGCTCTATCACTGCGTGAACTCGCAGCACGGCACCTGGGTGGACGTGGCGCGGGCGATTGCCATCGGATCCGGCATCGATCCCGATCGCGCGGTGACGGCGGTGCAGTTCGACCCGGCCGCCTTCCCGGCGCGCCGGCCCACGTATGCCGCGCTCTCGAATGCGGCGCTGGCCGCGCACGGCGTGCCGATGCCGTCCTGGCGCGACGCCATCGGGCGCTACGTGCGCGCCCTGCCACCCGTCAGCTAGACGCGGAAGGCGCGCAGGGTGTCGACGATGCGGGCCTGCTCCGGCGCGCTCAGTTCGAAGAACACCGGCAGGCGCACGAGCCGATCGGCCACCTCTTCGGTGACCGGGCACTGCCCGTCGCGTCCGCCGAACTGGCGGCCCATCTCGGAGAGGTGCAGCGGCTGGTAGTGGAACGTCGACAGGATCATGGCGCGCGCGCAGGTGCGCGAGCAGCCGCGTGCCGCGCCTCGAGCGACGGCAGCAGCAGGTAGAAGATGTGCGCCGGGTGCTCGCAGTGCGGCCGGCACGCTGCGGCAGGCTGACGCCGCTGCCGTCGGCCCACGCCGCCAGCGCCGCGTCGTAGCCGTCCCAGATCGCGCGCCGCCGCGCCTGCATCGCGCTCGCGCGCCTCGAGCTGGGCACACAGATACGCCGCCAGGAGGTCCGACGGCAGATAGCTCGAGCCGACGTCGCACCCAGGTGTACTTGTCGACCTGGCCGCGGAAGAAGCGGCTGCGGTTGGTGCCCTTCTCGCGGATGATCTCGGCCCGCTCGACCAGCGCGCGGGTCGTTGATGACCAGCGCCCCGCCCTCGCCGCAGGTGAGGTTCTTGGTCTCGTGGAAGCTCAGCGTGGACGATGGCGCCGAAGGTGCCGAGCAGCGCGGCCGTTGTAGCGGCCGAACAGCCCGTGGGCGTTGTCCTCGACGACCGCCAGGCCGTGGCGCGCGGCGAGCGGCCATGAGCGCGTCCATCTCGCAGCCGACGCCGGCGTAGTGCACGACGCACCATCGCCTCGGTGCGCGGCGTGATGGCCGCCTCGACCAGCCGCTCGTCGAGGTTGAGCGTGTCGGGCCGGATGTCCACGAACACCGGCCGGGCGCCGCGCAGCACGAAGGCGTTCACCGTCGACACGAAGGTGAACGGCGGGCACGATCACCTCGTCGCCCGGGCCGAGGCCGACCAGCAGCACCGCCATCTCGAGGGCGTGCGTGCACGAGGTGGTGAGCAGCACCTTCGGCGCGCCGGTGATCGCCTCGAGCATCGCGTGGCAGCGGGCCGTGAAGGCGCCGTCGCCCGACAGGTGGCCCGACTGGAGCGCCTGCTGCGATGTACTCCTGCTCGCGCCCGACCACCGCCGGCCGGTTGAACGGGATGGGCGGCAGCGACCGACAACTCGCTCATCGCGCGGCTGCGCTCCTTCACGGCGGCCCGCGTCTCGCGGTCGACCTCGCGCTTGCGCATCGTCTCGCGTTTGTCGTGGCCTGCTTGCCCTTGGCCAGCGCGATGCGCCACCTTGACCTGGCCGCTCTTGAAATACAGCCGCATCGGCACCAGCGTCAGCCCCTTCTCGATCGTCTTGCCGATCAGCTTGCGGATCTCCTGAGCTTGTGCAGCAGCAGCTTGCGCCGGCGCTTCGGATCGTGGTCGACGTAGCCGCGATGGCTGTAGGGATTGATGTGGACGTTGTAGAGCCACACCTCGCCCTTCTCGACGCGCGCGTAGCTGTCGCGCAGGTTGGCCTTGCCCTCGCGGATGCCCTTGACCTCGGTGCCGAGCAGCGCACGCCGGCCTCGAAGGTCTCGAGGATGTGGTAGTCGTGAAGCGCCTTGCGGTTGTCGGCGATCAGCGTCTCGACGTCGCTCTTCGTCGCGCGGTCGGCCGGCTTCGGCGTCGGCGCCGCGCGTACTCACGGCGTGGCCTCCACGCGCCGGCCAGCTCGGCCGCCAGCAGACCGCCTCGATCATGCTGCCCGGATCGGCGACGCCCTGGCCGGCGATGTCGAAGGCGGTGCCGTGATCGACCGAGGTGCGCATGATCGGCAGGCCGAGGGTGACGTTGACCGCGGTGCCGAACGCCAGCAGCTTGACCGGCATCAGGCCCTGATCGTGGTAGCACGCGAGCACGCAGTCGAACTCGCCGCGCGCGGCGCGCACGAACACCGTGTCGGCCGGCAACGGTCCGCTGCACGTCGAGGCCGTCCTGGCGCGCCTCGCGCACCGCCGGCGCGATGACCTCGATCGTCCTCGCGCCCCAGCAGGCCGCCCTCGCCGGCGTGCGGGTTGAGCCCGGCCACGCCAGCCGCGGACGCGTCGACGCCGAAGTACGGCAGCTCGCTGCGCGGTCAGCTGCAGCGTGCCGAGGATCAGGCTCGCGCGTCAGCAGGCGCGGCACGTCGCGCAGCGGCACGTGCACCGTGGCCAGCACCACGCGCAGCGTCGGCGAGTGGAACATCATCGCCACGCTGCGCCACGCCGCACAGGTGCGCCAGCAGATCGGTGTGGCCCTTCCAGCCGAGGCCGGCGGCCGCAAACGCCACCTTGTTGACCGGCGCCGTGGCGACGCCCTGCACGACGCCCTGCCGCGCATCGTCGACCGCGCGCACGATGGCGTCGAAGGCGGCGCGGCCGGCCTGCGGCGCTGACCTCGCCGATCGGCACCGGCGCCGACGGCGTGCGTCGCGTAGATGATCGGCTCGCAGACCGCGCGCACGCGCGGGTCGGCGGCGGCCTTGGCGGCGATCTCGGGCCCGATGCCGGCGGGATCGCCCGCCGTGATCGCGATGCGGGGCTTCATGGACGTGTCAAGGATAGCAAGATCGATCGCGCGATGCTGCATAATCTCTGCGCAGATCCACTCGGCGACGAGCTTGGGGCCGGCGTTGCGCTCGAGGGCGGTGAGGCCGCGGTCGAGGGTGGCAAACGCCTGGCGGGCGGCAGCCGGCTGCAGGGTGCGGGCGAGCCGGTCGAGCGTGTCGCCGAAGTCGCCGTTGGCGAGCAGCCGCCGGTCGGCGCCGGCGTGCAGCACCGAGACGTCGCGCACGAGCGACGACGCCATGTGCAGCAGCGCCTGCATCTGCTGCCGCGTGCGTTCGGGCTTCTTCTCGCCGACCACCGCCTTGGCGATGGCGAGCCGGGCCGTCAGGTCGGCGGCGCCGGCGGCGCGCAGCAGCATCGCCGCGGCGTCGCGCATGTCGGCCAGCGCGCTCGACCCCATGGCCAGCGCCGCGCCGAGGCTGCCGTCGGCCAGCATCGCCGAGCGCCGGGCCTCGGCCTCCGCCAGGCCGTGGTCGCGCACCAGGATCCGCACGATGTCGTCCACCGGCAGGCGTCCGAAGGTGAGCCGCATGGTGCGCGAGCGCACGGTGCGGAGCAGCGAATCCGGCGCCGCCGAGGTCAGCACGAAGACGGTCGCCGGCGGCGGCTCTTCGAGCGACTTCAGCAGCGCGTTCTGGGCCATCGTCGTTGAGCGCGTCGGCATCGCGGATGAGCACCACGCGACGCTGGCCTTCGAACGGCCGATAGCCGCAGCTTCTCGAGCACGTCGCGCACGACGTCGATCTTGATCTTGCCGCTGTCGTCGGCGACGAGCGGGATGACGTCGACGTGCATGTCGCGACTGATGCGGTCGCACGAGCGGCAGGTGCCGCAGGCATCGCCGTCGACGGGCGCCGGGCAGTTGAGCGCCTCGGCGAGCGCGCGGGCCACCGCGCCACTTGCCCACGCCGGCCGGCCCGGCCAGCAGCAGCGTCGGCGGCACGGTGCCGCGGGAGACGGCGCGCTGCAGCAGCGACGTGAGATGGCGATGCCCGACGAGATCCCGAAACGGCATCGACGCCCTTACCGCTGCCGCCGCGGGGGCGGGTCTTTCTTCTCTTGCTTCTTGTCGTCGCCGCGTCCGAAGAGCCGGCCCCAGAAGCCGCGCTTCTTCGGCGCCTCGGGCGCCTCGGCCGCCGGCGGATGCCGGCGGCACCGGCGGCGCGACGGCGACGACCGCGGGTTCGTCGTCGGCGGCGGCGGCGCCGGATCCGCGGGCGGTCTGCCCGCCCGGAGCGGCCAGCCAGCCGGCGAAGCGGCCGAGCAGCGACTTGCCGACGTGCAGATGGACAGGTCTTCGAAGGCTCGGTGCCGGCCGCGAAATATTCGGTGCGGACCATCGACTGCTCGGTGTGCCCGCCGTCGTCGAGTGTCACCGGCACGGCGTCGCAGCCGCCGGCGGGACGCTTGCCTGAGAGCCGGCAGATCTGCACGCCGACCACGCCGCGCGGCGCCTTGAACGGCTCGGGCTCGTCGTTCGCCGTGGCCGGCGTCATGAACCGCGCCCACAGCGGCACCGCGACATCGGCGGCGTAGGCGGCGCCCGGCAGGATCGGCCTGGGCGTGTCGTAGCCCACCCACACGCCGCTCACGAGCGACTTGGTGTAGCCCACGAACCAGGCGTCGCGGTATTCGTTGGTGGTGCCGGTCTTGCCCGCGGCCGGGAGCTTGAAGCCGAGCTGTCGCGCCTTCCAGGCCGTGCCGCCGTCGATCACGTCCTGCAGCATCGACGTCATCAGGAACGCGGTGTCGGGCCGCACGGCCTGCGCGGCGATGTCTTCGGCGGTGAAGAGGACGGTGCCGTCGAGATCTTCGACCCGGCGGACCAGCGACGGCTTGTGCCACAGGCCCTCGGCGGCGAACGCCCCATAGGCCGAGGTCATGTCGAAGAGCGTCACTTCGCCCGAGCCGAGCGCCAGCGAGGGCACCGCGGGCAGCCCCGCCATGCCGAGTTTGCCGGCGTAGCTCACGGCCGCCGGCGCCCCGATCATCTCGAGCATCCGCACGGCGGCGCGGTTGCTCGAGGTCTTGAGCGCCGCCCGCATCGTCATCTCGGCGGCGTCGGAATGCCCGTCCTCCGGCGTATAGGCACCCTGCAGCGTGTCGATCGGCGCGTCGAGGTCTTCGATGAGCGTGGCCGGGGTGTAGCCGGACTCGAGCGCCGCCGCGTAGACGAACGTCTTGAAGGCCGAGCCGGGCTGACGCTTGGCCTGCATCGCGCGGTTGAAGCGGCTGTCGGCGAAGCTGCGGCCCCCGACCAGCGCGCGCACGGCGCCGCTGCGCGGGTCGATGGCGACGACGGCCGCCTGCAGCGGCGACTCGTCGGGCGCCACCGTCCGCTTGCGCGCCTTGAGCGACGCCTGGCGGCGCTGTTCGAGTTCGTCGAGCGTTGTGGCGACGGCGGCCTCGGCGGCCTTCTGCATCTCGACGTCGATGGTCGTGTAGACGCGCAGGCCGCTCTGATAGACCCGCTCGCGTCCGAAGCGCTCGATGAGCTCCAGGCGCACCTGTTCCTTGAAGTAGCGGCCGAACGGCTCATCGCTGCGCAGGGCGTCCTTCAGCACGACCTTGGCGGCCCTGGCCTTCGCGTGGGTCGCCTCGTCGATGGCGCCCATCTCGCGCATCGCCCCGAGCACGACGTTTCTGCGCGCGACCGCGCGTTCGAGATTCACGGTGGGCGCCCAGGTGGACGGCGACTTCACCAGACCGGCGATCATGCGCCGCTTCGGCCACCGTCAATTCGCGCGACGGCTTGCCGAAGTAGCCGAGCGAGGCGGCCTCGGCCCCGTAGAGACCGGCGCCGAAGTACATCTTGTTCAGGTACAGCTCGAGGATCTGGTCTTTCGTGTACTGACGCTCGATGCGCAGCGCCAGCAGCGCTTCCTGAATCTTGCGCGTATAGGTCTTGTCGAGCGTGAGGAAGCTCTGGCGCGCGAGCTGCTGCGTGATGGTGCTGCCGCCCTGCGCCAGTCGGCCCTCTTTCACGTTGGCGAGCAGGGCGCCGGCGATGCGCACGACGTCGACGCCCCAGTGCGCGCGGAAGCGCTGGTCTTCGATGGCGACCAGCGCCGCCGTGAGATGCGGGGAGACGTCGGCCAGCGCCACCTCGAAGCGGCGCTCCTCGAAGATGGTGAACGCCGGCGCGTCCTTGACGTCGTAGAAGACCGTCGCCTGGGCCATCTCGCCCATGGTCTTCACGTCGGCGATGCTGGGCAGCCCGGTGACGACGGCGTTGATGGCCCACGGCACCGCCACGATGACGCTCACCTGCAGCGCCAGGACCACGGCGGCCACACCGGCCATGACCCGCGGCACCCGCGCAATGAGCCACCGCAACCACGCGCCGGTGCGCAGCATGAACGAACGAGTGGGCAGCGAGTCGATACGCACGATGTCGGCGAAAACCACGCGCCGAGGGGAGCGGCGTCGTGCCCACGTTACTACGGGTTGGACACCGAAGTCCGCGCGAAGGTGCGCCGGCCGCCGAGCGCCTCAGGCAAAGGCCGAGGCCGCAGGCCGCAGGCCGAAGCCGAGCTCTCGAGGCTGGGATGCCGCGAAGAAGCCGATACCCAAGGCGAAGCCCCGAAGGGCCAAACAGTGCGAGATGAGATGCCTGAGGCGAAGGCGCGAAGCGCCAAGCAGTGCGGGACGAACGCCTCACGCAAAGGCCGAGGCCGCAGGCCGAGGCCGAGCTTACGAGGCTGAGATGCCGCGGAGAAGCCGATACCCCGGCGAAGGCCCGAAGGGCCAAGCAGTGCGAGATGAGATGCCTGAGGCGAAGGCGCGAAGCGCCAAGCAGTGCCGAGGGACTCGTGCCCGCTCGCGAGGGCCGGAGGCCCTCGCGGCGTGCCTGAGTTCGTCGATCCCGCCAGCCGACGAGCGATCAGCGAGGAGATTGGCGGGGTCGACGGGACTCGAACCCGCGGCCTCTGCCGTGACAGGGCAGCGTTCTAACCAACTGAACTACGACCCCAATCTTCCCGTGACCACCCGCCATACACAGGTCGTTCCCGGACCGTCTACCAGCGAGTGGTGGGCGGTACAGGGCTCGAACCTGTGACAGCCGGCGTGTAAAGCCGGTGCTCTACCAACTGAGCTAACCGCCCGGCTCACTGTCCGACGAAACTCTGACTATACCAGACCTTGAGCGCAAGTAGCGAGAGCCCGCCGATGAGGCCAGCCAATGCGTGGTGCTCGCGATTGCGCCAGGCGCGTTCCCAGCTGAACGATCGCACCGAAGGCGGCGCCTGCCTGGCCGCGTAGCGGTCGTAGGCGTCGCCGAACTTGTCGCGCAGGTGCGCCTCTTCGGCCCGCATCGCGGCGACGAGCGTAGACGCCAGGTAGGCCACGATCGCGAGCCCCAGCCAGAGATTGGCCGCGGCTACCGCCACGCCGATGCCGACGACGGTCGAGCCGAGGTACAGCGGATGACGGGTGTAGCGATACGGCCCGCTGGAGGTCACCTCGCGACTCTTCTCCACATGCCCGGCCGCCCACAGGCGCAGCGCCTCGCCGATGGCCGCGATGAGGGTGCCGGCGACCAGGCTGCCGGCGGTCGGCTGCGACCACCAGACGGTCAGGGCGGCCATCAGGCCGCCGAGCGCGACGCGGTAGCGGGCGAGCACCCGGACCACGTTCACGCCAGTCTCCCCGCGGCCAGGCGCTGCGTGCAGGCGTCGAGCACCTCGGCCACGGTGATGCGATCGATGCAGGCCTGGCCCTTGAGGCACTGGCGCTTGTGGAAGCACACGCATTCCCCGGCGCGCGAGACCGCGACATCGGACGCCAGCCACGGGCCGTTGCGTTCCGGCCGCGTCGGCCCGAAGAGGCCCACGATCGGCGTGCCCACCGATGCCGCCAGGTGCAGGGGCCCGGTGTCGCCCGACACGCAGAGGCGCGCGGCCCGCCCCAGCGCCAGCACGTCGGCAAGCGTGGTCGGCGGCGAGGCGAAGGCGTGCCCGACAGCGTGCGCCACCACCGCCTCGGCGCGGTCCTGCTCGCCGGGACCCCACATGACCACACTCGGCAGGTGGTGCCGCTCGCCCAGGCCGCGGGCCAGCGCCCCGAAGTGCTCGACCGGCCAGCGCTTGTTCTCCCACGCGGCGCCGGGATTGAGCAGCACGAAGCCGCCGGCCGAGGTCACGCGGCGATCGGCCGCAACCGCCTCAGCCGCCGCCGCGGGCGCGCCCGTCCACGGGAACGTCACGCCGGCTGGCGCCACCCCGAGCGGCGCCAGCATCGCCAGGTTCTTGTGGACGACGTGGCCGCGGTCGTCCACCGGCACGTGCTCGTGATAACACCACGCCGCCGCCCCTTCGCGCAGCGCCCGGCGCTCGAACCCGAGCACGCGTTCGGCGCCCGAGCCCCGCGCGAAGACCGCCGATTTGATGAGGCCCTGCAGATCGATCGCCGCGGCGTAGGCTTGACGCCGCAGGAATGCGATCGCGCGGCCCATGCCGGCGACGCCGGAAAAGCGCACGCTGCGGGCGTCGGCGCGGTCGTCGCGCGCGCGCACGACGACGCGTCGGGTCAGGCCGTCCACCAGCGCCAGCACGCCGTCGTAGCGGGCATCGACCAGCCAGTCCACGCGGACATCGGGACGATGGGCGCGCAGCGCCGCCAGCACCGGCAACGCGTGCACGATGTCGCCGAGCGCGCCCATGCGCACGATGAGCACGCGCGCGTCGGGCGCCAGCGCCGCCATCAGCGCTGCCCCTCGCGGATCGCCCGCAGCAGGTCACGCGTCGAGTGATCCTTCGGGTCGCCGACGATGGCCGTGCGGCCGCCGTAGGCGCGCACGGTCTCGCGCTCGGGCACCGACTCCACGGTGTAGTCGGTGCCCTTGCAGTGCACGTCGGGCCGCAGCAGTTCGAGCAGCGGTGTGACGGTCGGTTCCGGAAAGACGACGACCGCGTCGGCACACCGCAGCGCGGCGACCAGCTCGGCGCGGTCGGCGGCCGGCAGCACCGGACGGTCGGGGCCCTTGAGGGCGCGCACGGTGGCGTCGTCGTTGACGGCCACGACCAGGACGTCGCCTTCCCGACGGGCGCCCTCGAGATAACGCACGTGGCCCACGTGCAGCAGGTCGAAGACGCCGTTGGCAAAGGCGATGGTCCGGCCGGCGCGACGCTGCTGGTCCACCCACGACGCCAGGGCGTCGCGCGACATCACCGCGCCCATCGTCAGCGGCCGCCCGGATCGCGGGTCACGGCCGTGGCCAGCTCGCGCGCCGAGACCGTGGCCGTGCCGCGCTTCATCACCACGAGTCCGCCGGCGTAGTTGGCCAGCCGCGCCGCGTCGGCCATCGAGGCGCCGGCGGCGAGCGCCAGGGTGAGCGTCGCCATCACCGTGTCACCAGCGCCGGTGACGTCGGCGATTTCGTCCGACCCGTAGATCGGGATGTGAGTCGTCGGCATGCCGGGCTCGAAGAGCGCCATGCCGCGGCTGCCGCGCGTCACGAGCACCGCGTCCATGCGCGTCTTCTTCAGGATGGCGCGGCCGGCCCGCTCGAGCACCCGCGGCGCGTCGCCGATGGTCACGCCGAGCGCCTGCTCCACTTCCGATTCGTTCGGCGTGCAGGCGGTGAGCCCGCGGTAGCGCAGCAACTCGTAGCGCGAGTCGACGAGCACCGGCACGCGACGCGAGGTGAGCGGCCCGACGAGCGACGCGACGACCGACGGCGACAGCAGCCCCGAACCGTAGTCGGAGACGAGGACCGCATCGGCCCGGCGCAGCGTCGCGGCCGCGGCGCGCATCCACGCGGCACGCCAGGCGTCGGTGATCGGCTCGCGGGTGAAGCGATCGACCCGCACCACCTGCTGCTTGGCCGAATGCACGCCGCCGGCGAGGATGCGCGTCTTGACCGGCGTGTGGTAGCCGGCGGGCCGCGTGATGGCGCGCCGATCGACGCCCTTCGGGAACGACGCCAGCACCCGGCGGCCGGCTTCATCGCGGCCGGCCAGCGCCACCAGCGTCACGGCCCCGCCGAGCGTCGCCACGTTGTGGGCGGCGTTGCCGGCGCCGCCGGGGACGATCTCGGTCTTGTCGTATTCGAGGATGAGCACGGGCGCTTCGCGCGACACGCGGGCAATGCGGCCCGAGACGAACTCGTCGGCGATGAGGTCGCCCAGCACGACCACACGTTTGCCGCGCGCGGCGGCGATGAGATCGAGCAGGCGGCGCGCGGACTCGCGCATCGAAGCGGCGGCTGTGGCCATGCGGACGCTACAGACTACCTCAGCGCGCGGCCGTGGCAGCCGGTCCGCCGCCATCGGCGTCGAGCACGAACGCCACGGCGCCGGCCAGGGTGTCGTGGATGGCGTCCACACTCTGGCCCGCCGGCCGCACGCCCTCCTCGATGACGCCCCACCCGGTGCGCACGAGGACGGCCCGGCCGCCGATGCGCTGGCCGAGCTGCACGTCGATCCACTTGTCGCCGATGACCCACGAACGGGTGAGGTCGATGCCGAGGTCGCGCGCGGCGTCGAGCGCCATGCCGGCGGCAGGCTTGCGGCAGCGGCACTCCTGACGCAGTTCGTCCACGAGCGCCTCGGGATGGTGCGGACAGAAGTACCAGCCGTCGACGCGGGCGCCGCCGGCCGCCAATCGTTCGTCGATGACGGCGTGCAGTTCGCCCGGAAACTCCGGGCGGATCATCTTGCGGCCGATGCCGCCCTGATTGGTGACCATGACCACGAGATAGCCGGCCCGGTTCAGCAGGCGCACGGCATCGATCGCCCACGGATACAGGGTGAGGTGCGCCAGCTCCGAGAGGTAGCCGACGTCTTCGTTGATGGTGCCGTCGCGGTCGAGGAAGACGGCGGGTCGAAGCACGCCGGAGGTCGCGTCGCTGGTCATGGAATGAGGGCCGCGACATCGGCCGGAGCCACGCCGCGCATGCACGCGTGCCCGAGGGGGCACTCCCGCAGCATACACGGGCGGCACCACACGGGATGGATGGCCAGTCGGGCCGGCGGCCCTGCCAGCGACGAGGTGAGCGGCGCCGTCTGATGCTCGTTGGTCGGCCCGAAGATGGCGACGACCGCGGTGCCCACGGCGCCAGCCAGATGCATCGCGCCGGAATCGTTGGCGACCACCGCGCGCGCCCCGGCGAGCACCGCCGCCAGGGTCGCCAGATCGGTGCGCCCGATGAGATCGACGAGCGCGCGCGGCCGCCTCCGCGCCGCCCGGCAGCGCCGCGAGCGCCGCGACGAGTTCGTCGCCGGCCGCGCGATCGCCGCCGGCGCCGATGACCACTGGCGTCAACCCGCGCGTGCGCCACAGCGTGACCGCCAGCGCCGCGTAGCTCGCCGGCGGCCACTGCTTGGCGCGGCCGTAGGCGGCGCCCGGCGCCAGCACCACGTAGTCGCGCCGCGGCGTGAGCAACCGCGCGGCCTCGACGGCCGGGTCCGGCGGCACCAGCCGCGCGCACCCGCGGCGCGGCGGCCAGGCCGGCGGCGGTCGTGAGCGCCAGGTAGTAGTCGGCCTGGTGCACGTCGGCGGGCGGACGCGCGAAAGCGCGCGTCAGCCAGCGGCCACGCAGATCGGTCGCATAGCCCCAGCGCGCGGGAATGTGCGCGTGCGAGGTGATCCACGCCGAGAGAAACGAGTTCGGGAACAGCACCGCCAGGTCGAAGCGCTCGGCTTCGAGACGGGCGACGTCGCGCCGCCATCGCCGCACCCCCGACAAGCCGGCGCGTGACTCGAGCGTGACGACCTGCTGCACCCCGGGCACCATCGCGAAGAGCGCGGCCACGCTGGGCCGCGCCGCCACCGCGAGATGCGCCTCGGGATAGTGCGCGCGCAGCGTCTGCAGCGCCGGCAGCGCCATCACCGAATCGCCCAGCCAGTTCGGGGCGACGACGAGCAGGCGGCGCACGGCCTCACTCATCCGCACCCTCGTCCCGCGTTTCCGGGAACATGCCCTTGGTGCCCGGCGCCGGGGCGTCGCGCCAGCGGCGATGCATCCACAGCCACAGCTCCGGCTGACGACGCACGTACATCTCGAGCACGTCGGTGCAGCGCTGCGTGAACTCCCGGACCGGATCGGCGGTGTCGGGGCCGGGCGGCTCGACCGGCGGCTCGTAGATGAGTTTCAGACGTCCGTCGGGCATCGGCACCGCGAACACCGGCACGATCGGCGCTCCGGTGCGCAGAGCCAGCGCGGCCAGCGTCGAGGTGGTCGCGGCCGGGCGCTGGAAGAACTGCACCCAGATCGCATCCGGACTGTGCATGTGCTGATCGATGAGCAGCGCCACGCCCTGCCCCATCGACAACATCCGCAACACCTTGCGCACCGCGCCCTCGCGGTAGATGACCGTGTTGCCGGTGTGCTGGCGCATGTCTTCGAGCAGCACGTGCAGCCCGGGGTTGTCGAGCGGACGCGCCAGCACGCCGATCGGCTGGAAGAGCAGCGCATGCACCATCGCGTGCATCTCCCAGTAACCGAAGTGCCCGGTGAAGAAGAGCACGCCCTTCCCCTTCGCGTAGGCGGCCCGCACCCGTTCGTCGCCGTCCACGATGACCCGGGCGCGCATCGCCGCCGGCGACAGGCGTCCGAAGCGCAGCAGCTCGAGCAGCAGCACGCCGAAGTGCTGGAACATGCGGCGGGCGATGGCCTGGCGCTCGGCGTCGGAGCGCGACGGGAAACACTGCGCGAGGTTGGCGAGCGCGACCCGGCGATGCGAGCGGTCGAGCAGATAGAACGTGCGCCCGAGCGCCGCGCCACACCAGCGCACCAGCAACGACGGCATCACGCTCACGACCGCGCCGACGGTGCGGACGGCTGCCAGTTCCAGGGCCTGACGCTGCGCCTTCACGCCCGCCCTCCGAGCACCTGGCGGATGGCCGTGGTCACGACGTCCCAGCGCGGCAGCTCCAACGTGAGCGGCCAGCGCGCCACCGGCACCGGCAGCGGCCCGAGCGGTTCGAGGCGCACGGCATCTTTGTCGGTGGTCGCCACGCCCCAGGCGCCGGCCGACGCCACCAGGCGCGCCACCGCCGACAGGTCCGCCGGCGTGTACCAGTGGTGGTCGGGGTAGGCGCAGGTGTCGAGCACCTGCCAGCCATCCGCGGTGAGCGCCTGGACGAACTGCGCCGGCTGGCCGATGCCGGCCATGGCAACCAGCGGTCGATCGCGCGTCGGCGCCTCGCCATGCACCGAGACCGGCGCGCCGAGCCGCCGGGTGGCGCCGACCCCCTGTGGCACGCCGTAGGCGCGGGCCTCGGCCTCCGCTTCGACGTCGGTGGCCCCGACCACGACCAGGATCTGCGCCCGCGACAGCGCCGAGACCGGCTCACGCAGCCGCCCCTTCGGCAGCACGGCATCGGTCGCCAGCGTCCCCGCCGCCGTGACCACGATGTCGAGATCGCGCGCCAGCGGCAGGTGCTGGAAGCCGTCGTCGAGCACGTGGATGGTGGCGCCGAGCCGCTCTTCGGCGACCACACCGGCGGCGTGGCGGTCGGCGCACACGACCACGGCGGCGCCGGGCACGGCGCGCGCCAGCATCAGCGGCTCGTCGCCGGCGTGCGCCACATCGGCGTGGATGCGCGTGCCGTCCGACACCACGGTGGCGTCGCGGCTGGTCACCGTGCGGGCGTAGCCGCGCGACAGGATCGCCGGCTGCTCGCCGTTGGCGACCAGCCAGGCGGCGATGGCTGCCACCAGCGGCGTCTTGCCGGTGCCGCCCACGCTCAGGTTGCCCACGCTGATGACAGGTCGGCTGAGCCGGCGGCGGGCACCCGGCCGCTCGTACCACGCGCGCCGGGTCAGGGCGAGCCGTCCGTAAAGGGTGTGCAGCACGAGGATCTCAGCGCCCGGCGGCCATCACGGCAGGCGGAACGGCCGCACGTTGTTCGGGCGCGCCGAGGGCGGCGGCAGCAGCAGGTCGAGCGCCGCAATCGTCCGCGCCTTGGCGCCACGGTTGGCCTCGACCAGCGCGCGCGCGGCGGCGCCCAGGCGCGCCCGGCGCACCGGATCGGCCATCAGGGCCAGCACTTCGTCTTCGAAGGCACCCTCCGACGCCACCTGCACGACGGCGTCGTTGGCCACGAAGGCGCCGGCAATCTCCGCGAAGTTGTGCATGTGCGGGCCGACGACGACCGGGCGGCCGAACACCGCCGGCTCGAGGATGTTGTGGCCGCCGGTGGGCACCAGGCTGCCGCCGACGAAAACCAGCGTGCCCACCTGGTAGACCGCGGCGAGTTCGCCGATGCTGTCGAGCACGACGACGTCCGCCCGCGGCTCGGTGTCGATCGGCAGCTCGCTGCGGCGCACGGTCCGGAACCCCTCCTGCTGGGCCAGGGCGACGACGTCGTCGAAGCGCTCGGGGTGCCGCGGCGCCAGCAGGAGCACCGCCCCGGGCTGCGAGGCCTTGAGCCGCCGGAAGACGCGCAGCACCATCGCCTCCTCGCCCTTCATCGTGCTGCCCGCCACCCACACCGGCCGCGACGGCTGGAAGCGGAAGTAGCGCAGCACCCGCTCGCGCGATCGGGCCTGTCCGGCGCTGGCCGGCTCGAGCGAATCGAACTTGAGGCTGCCGGTCACGGTGATGCGGTCGGGGGCGGCGCCAATCTCGGCGAAACGACGGGCGGCGTCCTCCGACTGCACGCAGAAGCGGTCGATGTCGGCCAGCACCGGGCGGAAGAAGGCGCGCGCCAGCCGATAGCGCGGGAACGAGCGCGACGACAGGCGGCCGTTCACGATGGCCGTCTTCACGCCGCGCCGCCGGCATTCCCGCAGCAGGTTCGGCCAGATCTCGGTTTCCACCATCAGGAAGAGCCGCGGCTTGACCAGATCGAGCGTGCGGCGCACGACGAACCCGAGGTCGAACGGGAAGTAGAAGACGCCGTCCACGTCGAGGGGATTTCTGCGCGCCAGCTGCTGCGCCGACATGGTCGTGGTCGACAGAAAAATCCGCAGCGACGGATGTTTCTCCCGCAACGCCGCGATGAGCGGACGCGCCGTGAGCAATTCGCCCACCGACACGGCGTGAATCCAGATCGACGACTCGGCATCGATATTGAACGACACCGGCAGGTAGCCGAGACGCTGCGACAGACTGCCCACGTACTTCCGGTAGCGCACCGCCTGGTAGACGAGCCAGGGCGAGACCGCCAGCGCGAACAGCACGATGAGTCCGGTGTAGAGCGCGTACATTTATGCCCGCAAGTCGCTCATTTTACGCAGGTTAGATTACTGTTGCCGGGGGCCCGGCGGGTTTGACCCGCTCTGCGGCCTCGGCTATACAATCATACGTTTGCCGCAGCGCCGATTGGGCGTGGCACGCAGGCACGACGTGAGGAGGATGCGACATGGCGGTCAGAGTAGGCATCAACGGGTTCGGGCGGATCGGGCGCAACATCATGCGCGCGGCGCTCGCCGACGACGAGATCGACTTCGTGGGTGTCAATGACCTCACCGATGCCAAGACCCTGGCGCATCTGCTCAAGTACGACTCGGTGCTCGGCAACCTGAGCGCCTCGATTTCCGGCGGCACCGACAGCATCACGGTGGATGGCGACGAGTTCAAGGTGTTCGCCAGCAAGGACCCGGCCGGCCTGCCCTGGAAAGATCTCGGCGTGGACGTGGTGTTCGAGTGCACCGGCAAGTTCACCGACCGTGACGGCGCCGCGAAACATCTGGCCGCCGGCGCGAAGAAGGTCATCATCACCGCCCCCGCCAAGAAGCCCGATGTCACCCTCGTCCTCGGCGTGAACGACGAGCAGTACGACCCGGCTGCGCACCACATCATCTCGAACGCGTCGTGCACGACCAACTGCCTGGCGCCGGTCGTGAAGGTGCTCAACGACAGCTTCGGGCTGAAGCGCGGCTGGATGACCACCGTACACGCCTACACGAACGACCAGAACCTGCTCGACCTGCCGCACAAGGACATGCGTCGCGCCCGTGCCGCCGCGCTGTCGATCATCCCGACGACCACCGGCGCGGCCTCGGCCGTGGGCGAAGTGCTGCCGGCGCTGAAGGGCCGGCTCGACGGTATCTCGATGCGGGTGCCGACGCCGAACGTGTCGGTCGTGGATCTGGTGGCGCTGTTCGAGAAGTCGGTCACGCCGGATGACGTGAACAACGCGTTCCGCGCCGCCGCGGCCGGCCCGATGAAGGGCGTGCTGCACGTGGAGGACGCGCCGCTGGTGTCGATCGATTTTCGCGGCAACCCGCACTCGTCGATCGTGGACAGCGCCTACACGAAGGTCATGGACGGCGACTTCGTGAAGGTGATGGCCTGGTACGACAACGAGTGGGGCTACTCGAACCGTTGCGTGGACCTTCTGAAGAAGGTCGCCAGCAGCCTGTAGGCGCCGTCGACATGACCAAGTACTCGATCCGCGACCTGCCCCTGGACGACCGCCGCGTCTTCATGCGCGTGGACTTCAACGTCCCGCTGAAGGACGGCGTCATCACCGACGACACGCGCATCACCGCGGCGCTGCCCACCGTGCGCTACGCGCTCGACCACGGCTGCACCGTGATCCTGGCCTCGCATCTGGGGCGCCCGAAGGGCAAGTTCGCGGCCGAGTTCAGCCTGAAGCCGGTGGCCGCCCACCTGTCGCAGCTGCTCGGGCTGGAGGTCGTGTTCGCCGAAGACTGCATCGGCGAGCTGGCGCGGGCGGCGATCGCGAAGTCGGAAGCGCCGGGCGGATCGCGCGTCGTGCTGCTCGAGAACCTCCGCTTCCACGCCGAAGAAGAGAAGAACGAGGCCGGCTTCGCGACGGCGCTCGCCACCCTCGCCGACGTCTACGTGAACGACGCCTTCGGCGCCGCGCACCGCGCGCACGCCTCGGTGGACGCCATGGTGGGCCCGTTCGCCGCTGCCGGCGCCGGCCTGCTGATGGAGAAGGAACTCGCCTATCTGGGGATGGCGCTGGGCAGCCCGGAGCGGCCGTTTGTCGCCATCATCGGCGGCGCCAAGGTCTCCGACAAGATCGAGGTCATCGAGAACCTGCTCGGCAAGGTGGACCACCTCCTCATCGGCGGCGCCATGGCCTACACCTTCTTCAAGGCGCTCGGGCTGCCGGTGGGACGCTCGCTGGTGGAAGACGACAAGCTGGGCGAGGCGCTCAAGATCATCGAAGCCGCACAAACGCGCGGCGTCGAACTGACGCTGCCGGTCGATCACGTGGTGGCCGACCGGCTCGACGCCGCGGCCGCGACGGCCGTGCTGCAGGTGTCGGACCACGAGCTGGGCAACCGCATGGGCCTCGACATCGGCCCCGAGACCAGCGCACTCTACACCTCGGTCATCCAGACTGCGAAGACCGTCGTCTGGAACGGGCCGATGGGCGTCTTCGAGATGGCGCCCTTTGCGGCCGGCACCATGGCCGTCGCCCAGGCGGTGGCCGCGGTGCAGGGCACGACCATCATCGGCGGCGGCGACTCCGTCGCCGCGGTGCACGCGGCCGGCGTGGCCGACCGGATCAGCCACATCTCCACCGGCGGCGGCGCCTCGCTCGAGTTCCTCGGCGGCGCGGAGCTGCCGGGTGTCGCCGCGCTTCCTGACAAGCATTCGTAGCGCGGCTCCGGTCCTCAGCGGCCAGCGGCTCGCGGCTAGCGGCTGAGAAAGGTCCACGGCCATGCGGCAACCATTCATCGCGGGCAACTGGAAGATGTTCAAGACCGTGCACGAGACGGTGGTGCACGTGAAGGAGCTCCGGTTGCTCGTGAAGGACGTCCAGGGCGTGGAGATCGTCGTCGCCCCGCCGGCCACGGCCCTGCATGCCGCGGCCGAAGCCGCGCGCAACAGCAACGTCGCCGTGGCCGGACAGAACTGCCACTGGGAACGCGAAGGCGCCTTCACCGGCGAAGTCAGCGCCCGCATGGTGCGCGAGGCCGGCGCCGAATACGTCATCCTCGGCCATTCGGAGCGCCGCACGCTCTTCGGCGAGACCGACCGCGACGTGCACCGCAAACTGCACGCGGCCCTCACCGAAGACCTGGTGCCGATCGTGTGCATCGGCGAGACGCTCGACCAGCGCGACCGGCAGGAGACGCTGAGCGTGCTCGACCAGCAGATGCAGCGCGGGCTCGACGGCGTCACCGCTGAGCAGATCGCGGCCATGGTCCTTGCCTACGAGCCGGTGTGGGCCATCGGCACCGGACGCAACGCCACGCCGGAGCAGGCCGGCGAAGCGCACGCCCACATCCGGCTGCGTCTGCGGTCGTGGTTCGGCGCCGAGGCCGCCGAGCGCTGCCGCGTCATCTACGGAGGCAGCGTGAAGCCCGGCAACATCGCCAGCCTGCTGGCGCTGCCCGATGTGGACGGGGCGCTGGTGGGCGGGGCCAGCCTGGATGTGGCCGGCTTCGGGCAGATCGTGGCTGCGGGCGCGGCCTGAGATATACTCGGAGGTTGCGGCTATGTTTTATTACCTTTTTGTCACCCTCTACGTCGTCGCCTGCCTCGTCCTGATGATCGTGATCCTTCTCCAGCAGGGGAAGGGCGGCGACATCGCCAACGCCTTCGGCGGAGGCTCGAGCCAGGCCGTATTCGGCGCCCGCGCCGGCGCGACCGTCCTCACCAAGGTGACGGCCGGTCTCACCGTGGCCTTCATGAGTCTGGCGCTGCTGCTGGCCATCTGGGGCTCGCGCGGCACCGGCTCGGTCGTCGGAGGCGTGGACGGTCCGCCGCCCGTAAGCCTCCCCGCTGGCGCCACCGACATCCCGGCCCAGCCGATCACACCCACTCCGGCGCCCGCGACGCCGGCCGCACCGACGACCGAGGCGCCTCCGGCTGCTCCGGCCGCTGGCACCGCGGCGCCGACGACCACGCCGCCGCCCGCGAAGAAGCAGTAGGCGCAGCCGTCACGACGTGGGCCGCGATGGCGCGGCCGGTGACGGTCTGCTAGAATTGGAAGTTCGTGCGGTGAGCGGAAACGCGCACTGCGCTCGACCCTCGAACGCGGAAGTGGCGGAATTGGCAGACGCACCAGCTTGAGGGGCTGGCGGTAGCAATACCGTGGGGGTTCGAGTCCCCCCTTCCGCACCAACCTGTAAGCGCTAGGAAGTCAGTGACTTAGGCGGGGACGACTCACGCGATCGTGAGTCGCGCTTCGAGCGGGTCGCACCTTCGGTTTGCAAGCCGTTTGCAAGCCCGGCGGACTTCTTGGACTTGCGCGCAGCGTTCCTGCGCGATTCCTCCAGCTTTTCCACGGCCAATCGCAACCCGCGGATGGTCGCGTTCAGATAGCGGGTCGTCGTCGACAGATTCCTGTGCCCCAGGAACTTCGACACGTAGGTCGTGGGCACGCCCGCATCTTCGAGTCGCGATGCGGCTTCATGCCTGAGATCCGCCAGGTGCAGGTCGGCTAGGCCAGCCCGCTCGCGCGCCGCCTCCCAGGCTGTCCGGATCGAGGTCACCCGTTGCCCGGTCGCGTCCCCGAAGACATACGCCTCAGGGCCGAAGTCCACTCCGTCTGCGCCGGTACGGCGCATCTGAAGCACGGCGTGCAACCGGGTCGACATCGGCAACCGTCGCGCGCGCCGCGTCTTGGCCTTCTCGGCGCGCACGACCAGCTCTCGACTGGCCATGTCCACGTCGCCCCACTGCAGCGACAGGATCTCTCCAGGCCGACAGCACGTGTCGAGCATCGCTACGAGGATGCCGCGCAGATGCGGATTGGCCGCCCGCAGCAATCGCGTTTCGTCGTCGTCGCTGGCGAACCGGCGTTCGCGCGGCGTCTCCGGATCGAGCGCAATCACCGACTCCGTCCCCACCTTGAACGGCGTGGCTGGAATCAGCCGTTCTCGCACTCCCCACGCGAACATCTTCCGGAGCAGCTTGAGGTCGTGGTTGCTGGTCACCGGCGACACGCCTTGCTCGCGCCGATGATGCCGGTACGACTCGATGTCGCCCGTCGTGATGTCCACCGCCCGCTTGTCGCCGAACTTCACCGCCGGACTCGTGCCCGGCAGCGCGAAGTCGTAGACCAGCTTCAAGCGATAGTCGTTGTCGCGCGCGCGCACGAGTTGATACCCGCGGCGTGATGACCACTCGGTCGCGAACGCGCGGAACGTGAGCGTGCCGTCACGCGCCGCCGTTTCACCCGTCGTCTCCGCCGGCTTGTCGAACTGCCCCGCGCGAATCCTGGCGCGGA
Organism: uncultured Acidobacteriota bacterium; assembly: GCA_963779175.1. Taxonomy (GTDB): domain Bacteria; phylum Acidobacteriota; class Vicinamibacteria; order Vicinamibacterales; family UBA2999; genus CADEFD01. The sequence goes on along the minus strand of CAVZXA010000005.1, from coordinate 897,186 downwards.
GTTGGTCAGCAAGCGCTTCAGCGTCGGCGCGTGTTTCTATATGCGCGCCCTAGTAGCGGTCGAGCGACAACCGATACGATCGCCCCTGCCACGAGAAATTGAAGTACCACGCGTGTAGGCACTTCGCGTGCTTGTGGCGCGCGCAGGCACAGATCTTCCGGACGCCGTGGTTGCGCCCAACATCCACCTCCCGGCCGTCGTGCAACGTGCGTGTGAATCGTTTCATGCCATGCGCTCCTCCCCGAGCCGACGAGCACGGCCGAAGGGCCACTCGCGGCTCCAAGCGCTCAGTGTAGCGCTGGCCTCGCCGCGCGCATCACCCCTGGTGTGCCGTCGTTGCTGCGGGGACGTGCCCTTCGATGAACGCGTCCAACCACTCGCGACGGAGGCGCACTTGGCGGCGTCCACCGACGCGCGCGGCCTTGAGCCGGCCGGACGATACCGCGCGGTAGAGCAGCTTCTTCGACACGCGCGCGTACATGGCGCCTTGGTTGACATCGAGCCAGGGCGATTGCAGGTTTAGACGATGAGGCTGCATCAGGCACTCCAAGATGCTGACGGTGTGTTGCGTCTCTGCCCGCGACAAGTTACGCCGCCGGTCAGTGTCTGCCGGCCATCACGTAGATGCCGACACGAGGCGGCCCGGAGGACTCGTCAAGCCCGTGAGCCCCGCCACGGGGGCGGAGCGCAGCGACGCGGCTTGACGAGACCGACGGACGCCCGACCATCGGCCACGTGATGGACCGGATTGATCAGCGTCCATCACTGTACACCGCGCGAGATGAAGCCTCGTTGTCAGTGGCTCTGTGAGCCCAGACTCGGCCGCGCAAGGGCGGCGCGCACACGGTGCAACGGGCGTGAAGCCGGCGGCACCGACACGCGAGACGCGGTGGGCGCGAACAGGTCGCGAACGTAACCCGTCTACGACGCGCCCACACTAGGAGGAACGCAGCCGCGCGAACGATCCTTACACGCGCCCTGTTGCCGTCGCGTGGCGCGCGCCTGACGCGGTTGATCTGAGTGGCACAGAAGGCGCGCGTGAATCCCGCTCAAAGGTGCTACCGACGGCGTGCGAACCGTGCGGTTGCAGAGTGCGTCACAGACATGCACACAGGCATGCACACAGGCATGCGGGCAACGCGATCGTTGAAGCCAGTCACGAGGGTGTGAGCGACCCTCTGGGTTGCAGCCCCGACGAAAGTCGGGGGTGCGGGAGGGGGGTCGCTCACACCCAATCTCTTTCACGTCTCGGACATCAACCAGCGCCATCGGGGTCGGCGGCGAGATTCTCGCGAGCGGCCAAGGTACTGCGGTAGAACGACTTACAGCGGCCCGTCGAGCGCGGGTTCAGTGATCGACTGCGCGGCAGCCGTCTATGCAGGGGGGAACACTGCTCCCCGGGGTGCGTTCCCCCCTGTGTTCCCCCTGCGGCCCGATGCTAATGTTGCCTATCGTCCCTGCCACTTCCGGAAACAGGTGCCAGCGGCTTCGAGGCGATCGATGTCACATCCGCCTGCCTGTTTGGCGTGACGCCAGACGAGCTCGTGGACGCGCTTCGCCGTGCGACCTCAGCGAGGTGGGCGGGGCACAATGGGCATGGAACGTCGGTCGCTTGGCGAATGGATCGTGCGAGGATCTGAGCGCCGTCCACCTTGTGATTAGTAGGCGTTGCCCTCCGTCTGGGGGCGACAGAATCGCCGTTATCCGACCCTGCCCCCCCACCCCAGGGCACATTTCTTGGCACACGCCTATTGACCGCCCCTGAGACCACGCCGCGGGCACTGACGTCCGGCCCACGCCCACGCGCCGCGCCGGCGGGGCACACCTCCGGCTGGGCGCGGTGACGCGGGGATGAGGACGACGCGGGTGAGCGGGGCACGACGAACGCGGCTAGTGGTCGCTGACGCCGATTGGTGGTGCGCGCGCAGGCGAAGGTCTCGGCACATCGGCAGGCAGGGCAAGGTGCGTCAGGATCCGCCGCGCCACGGCCGACGCCTCAATCAGCGCGATCAAACGCAACCGGCCGCTACAGCGCGTGCACTTCAGGACGTCCACCTCGAACGCGCGGCGCATCAGGTCGGCCCACGACGCGCCGCGGGCCGAGGGGCGACGCGTGATATCGGAGTCGGGTTCATCCACGAGCGGAGTGGTCGTGGCGCTCGGGGCGCCACCCGGCACCACCTCGGCGCGCCACGCGGCACGGGGAGCCAGCAGCCCGTGGTACAGCACGAGGTTCACGCGCGGGCGCGGCACGAGCACGGCGAGCCGTTCCAGGAACGCCGTGGGCGCAAACGTCACGTGCGTCGTGCCGTCGGCCCACGGGTGGCGGAGTTGCAGCACCACCTGACCGTCAGCCGCCAGGTGCAGGCGCGCCCCCGCCACCGGCGGGCGCAGCGCGTAGCGCCACACGCGCTCGAGCCGGTCGCGCTGTCCGGCCGGCACCCGTACCGCGGCGTGCAGGTCGAACCCCTCCCAGCGGGCGTGGCACGCGCCCAGCACGGGCTCGCCGCGATCCACGAGCGACTGCCCCACCCGTCGCGGGCGGGCACCCGGCGTGCCGCCGAGCGCCACGCTCCCCTGCACGGACGCCGCCGCCAACCCCGCCAGCAGCGGCGACGCCTCCGCGAATGCGTCCGCGCTGCCGTGGGGATCGTCGGGACCGCCGCCGGAGCGGGCCACGAGACGCTGCACCCCGGGCGCAATCGCGGCCAGCACGTCGGCCACATCCGCGGCGTCCAACGCGGGGGCGGCATGGAAGCGGAGGCGGCCGTCGTCGCCTCTCGCGAACACGCCGTCGAGCACGAGCGCGTGGATGTGCACGTTCAGATTCAGCGCCCCGCCGAATCGTTGAACAATCGCCACGGCGCCACTGTGCGCATCGGCAAGGCCGCGCTCGCGGGCGCGGGTGCGCAGATGCCGATGCACCTCCCGCAGCAGCACGCGCACCACGGCCTTGCACAGGTCGTGGCGCCAGGCCAGCAGATACCGGAGGCGGTGCGGCAGCGTCAAGACCCACTGTCGAACCGGGACATTCGGGATGACGTGGTCCACCAAATGCGCCGCGCGCTCGGTCATGCGACGCCCGCCACAGCGACGGGCAGAACCCTCGGCCCTTGCACGAGAACGCGACCAGGCGCTCGGTCTGGCACCCGACGCACCGGAATCGTGCGAACCCGCCAGCGAGGAACCCGCAAGCCAGGAACGTCCGAAACTCCTCCTCGACAAAGCGCGGCACGCCCTCGCCGTCGCGGAGGTACGCGGCCTCGGCGAGGAACGTCTGCAGGTGCTCGCGTACCACACGATGTAGCACGTCCGCCGACGGGTCGCGCGGCGCGTAATCGACCGACGGCAGGGCCAACGCGTCGGCTGGGGCAGATCGTGTGCCGACTACGGCCGGCCATCAGCGTGCGGCGTTGCCGTGACTTGGAGGTGCGCCGAAGCAATCTCGACGTACGGTTCACACGACGGGTGTGGCACTTCCTGCTCGCGTGGCGCCGAGGGAGAGACGAGACACCAGCGCAAGAGCCACCCAGCATGGCACTGAAACGTTCGGCCGCGGCCGGTCAGGATATGGCGGTCACGCCGCCAGAGGCGAGCGAGGTGAGCGCGACATGCGCTATCGTGGGGCAAGGAGTCCCTGTGAACCTCGTCGCCCGCCACAACACCGAAGTGACCGCCCTCTGCCGCCGATTCGGCGTCCGCCGGCTGGAGCTGTTCGGGTCCGTCGCCACGGGACAGGACGATCCCACCGAGAGCGACGTCGACTTCCTGGTGGAGTTCGAGACGCTTCCGGACGGCACATACGCGGACGCGTACTTTGGCCTGCTCGAGAGCCTCGAGACGCTGCTTCAGCGGCCCGTCGATCTGGTGGTCGCCACGGCCATCACCAACCCGTATTTCCGCCAGTCCGTCGATCAGACCAAAACGCTGGTGTATGCGGCTTGAATCCAAGAAGTACCTGCGCGACATCGAGCAGGCGGCGGGGCTCGCCGGCGAGTTCCTGACGGGCAAGTCGTTTCACGACTACGCCAGCACGCCGATGCTTCGCGCGGCGGTGGAACGCCAGTGCGAAATCCTGGGCGAGGCGTTGGCCCGGCTCGCCAAGACCGATCCCGCAACCGCTGCGCAGGTGGACGAGTACCGCCGCATCATTGCGTTCCGCAACATCCTGATTCACGGGTATGCCGAAGTGGACCACCGAATCGTATGGGAGGTCGCTACGGTCAAGGTCCCGGCGCTGGCGGCCGAGGTGCGAGCTCTGCTCGGAGCTGCCGAACCTCCTGGCGCGCTCTAAGGTTAGAGCCGGGGGACGCGGCTGGTGCGCTTTGCAAGAATTTGCAAGCGACGCCGTGACGCGCGTCTTCTATGAGCTACGGTCGACCACGATACATGACAGCCGACCCCGATTTTCCGGGGTCGGCCATCATCGGTCACGACGTCCTCAAGCTTGAGGGGCTGGCGGTAGCAATACCGTGGGGGTTCGAGTCCCCCCTTCCGCACCAACAAAGAAAGGCCCCGGGTTCCGGGGCCTTTTCTGTTGGTGCGGAACGGGAACTCAGGCGCTCGACCTTCGCGCTGCGCGCTCGGTCTTCGGGCACGAGTCCTCGCTTTCCACCCACCAAATCTGCGCGCTCGAAGTGAGTGACCTGTTCTGGGACGACTCACGCGCTCGTGAGTTACGCGGCCTCGGCGAGAAGTGCTGCTCGACGCGCGCGCCAGGCGCAAGACCAGCCAGGTAGACCACCGCCCTCACTGCGTAGTCCGCCGCTCGGCTCAACATGACCGCCTCCGCACGAGCCCCCCGCCTGCACCTGGCGCACGCCATCGTTCGCGGCCACCGCGCGGTCCGGCCGAGGGGCCGGGCTGCCGGGATTCCACACAGGACATGGGCATCCGGGCAGGGGCGGTCCAACGAGCGTGCCCGTCCGGCACGGCGCGGAAAGCAGAGGGAAACCGTCCGGTTCACCGGCGGCTGCAGCGAACCGTTTCGGGAACGCGGCAGGTTCCACCCTGCTCGACGACTTCCCGGCGAGGCCGCTAGAACCGCAGGAGGCGGTTCACCTTCACGACCAACGAGCGATTCCTGAGCGCGGGCGGACCCGGGGCCAGGGTGTCGTGCTCGTCGGTATAGACCACGAAGAGCTCGCTGCCCGGGCTGTACTCCCAGCGGAAGCGGAGGTTGCTGCTGAAGATGTGGTCGCTCGAGCTGTACTGGACGAGGGCACTCGCGAACATCAGCGGCGAGAAGCCGTAGTCCGTCCTGGCCCGGAGCACCGTGTTCGTGAACTGCCCTTGGTCGAGCCGGACCCTGTTGATCGACAGCGACGGCTCCACCGACAGCCTGGTCGTCAGCGAGACGCGGGCGCCGCTGTAGCCGTAGGCGGTGAGGGTGCCGTTGTAGAAGCTTCCCGTCTGATACGAGAGCTGACCCGACACGCGGCGCTGCTGGCCGAGCAGATACGAGACGAAGACATCGCCAAAGGGGTAGCCGCCAGCGGGCAGGGTCACGCCGCGCGAGACGGCGAATGGGCGCGCCAGCCACTCGTACTGGCGAGACACGGTGGCCGTGAACTGGTCGCTGTTCTGGAGTTCGACATTGAAGCGCCCGGTCTGGTTGCGCGTCTCCAGCACACCGGCCCTGTTCTCGAGGTACTCGACCGAACCTTCGTAGGTGTACTTCCGGACGCGACCACGCCCCCCCGGCCGGGGGCTGAACCGCAGCGCGCCAAAACTCCTCGCGAAGTTGTCGCGCCGCACGAACCCGACCTCCGGGTTGAAGTGGTCGCCGACCACCAGATACTCGGCCCGCGCGCCGTACCGGTCGCCCCCGTACTCGAAGCGCCCCTGGTAGCTTTACGACTCGCCCTTCAGCGTGTCCGTCGCCGTGCGGGCGTAGTACATGTTCACGTTGATGTTCTGGTAGAGATTCACCGACGCATCGACGCCAGCCGCCTGGTTGTCGCCAGCGCCGAGAGCCGAGCGCGAGCGATTGGTGAAGATGGCCCCGACGGAGCTGCGCCGGAGGATGTCGCGCTTCACGCGCAGCACGGTGAAGTTGGTGGACGGCGTGGCCGACGTCGACTCTGCCCGCGTCTCGATGTTCATCACGCCAATGCCGTACTGCCCGACCTTGCCCGTGAGCCTGGCACCGACGCCGATCGGCACGATGCGCCCGGCGGTGAGGCCGATGCGGCGGCTGTAGAAGAGCGACGGCGTCGTCGACGTGGTGGCGCTTCCGCTGCCGGCCCACCGGGCGAAGTCGAACACGCCGCGCCCTTCGAGGAAGAAGTCGCGCTTCTCCGGCAGCACGAGGCTGAACCGGGTGAGGTTCACCTGCTGCTCGTCGGCCTCGACCTGGGCGAAGTCCGTGTTCACCGTCAGGTCGGCGGTGAGGTTGGCCGTCACGCCGTACTTCACGTCCACCCCGCCGTTGCCGTCAGGGGCGTGGCTCAGTGACGGGGTTCGCAGGCGATCGGTCAGGACGCTCGCGATACCGTACGGCTTGATCTCGAGGTTCTTGCCGGCCGACGGCAGGTCGAGACCGACGAGCGTCGCCGCTGCCGATACGCGCGTGAGCGCGGATGGACCACCGTCTGCGGCGGGCAGCGCGGTCAGGTGTGTCCACTCGTTCTTGCGCCGGATCGACCGGCGCATCTGGATCCCCCAGACCTGGTCGATGCCCGAGACGTAGCGCAACGACTTGAACGGAATGGCCAGTTCCGCGGTCCAGCCGCCCTCGAAGCGACCGGTCCTCGCCGCCCAGACCGGATTCCAGTCCGAGTTGTTGTTCCCCTCGTCGGTCACCGCCGTGTCCGCGCGTGCGCCGAGCGGGTTCACGTAGAAGAAGAACCCGTTCCGGCGATCGTGGAAGGTATCGAGGAGTGCGCCGAAGTGATCGTTCTGCCGAAGCTGGTTCGTATCGCGCCGGAGCTCGTTGGCCACCCACTTATCGGGCGGCGCCGAGTCCCAGCAGCGGCCGACGAGGTAGAGGTGGGTCTCGTCGTAGAGAATCCAGGCCTCGGTCCGCTCGGTGGCAAGCGCCCCTTGGACGGGACGTTCTGGATGAAGTCGGTGATCGCCGGCACCGTGCGATAGACCTCTTCGTCGAGCCGGCCATCGATCTTCAGCGGTTCGGCCAGCTTCACGGCACGGACGGTGGCGCGTCCGCCCTCACGGCGGATCACGTCTGGCGCCTCGGGCGGAGGCGGGTTGTCGGCGATCGTGCGCGATGCGCGTCCGCGAGCCGGCGCCTGGGCACGGACGGGTGCCGCGGGCACGACGAGGACAGCGGCTAACAGCCACGCCAGGGCGGCGATCAGGCGCGCACGATGCGACATGCGCGCGAAGATTACCCCAGTTGTCTCCCCGAAGGAGCTGGGCGGACGGTAGCTCGGCTGCGAATGGCGCCGGCTCGACCATGAGAGGTCGGCCCAGCCGTTGTCGTCGCGGTCGTTCTGCACTTGTCCGTGCCCGCCGGCAGCATCGACGCACTCCAGCCCTGGCGCGCCGCGGTGGACAGGTAGACGACGGCGTCGGTGGCGCCGAGCGTCGAGGCGTTGAACAGCGCCTCGTCAGCGGGCGCCTCGGCTCACTGAGCACGCGCGTGTAGCGCCCCTTCACCCCCTGCACCCGCACGCTGGCGGGCACCAATCGATGGCGAGGTGGCCTGCACACGCAGGCCGCCCATTTCGTTGAGCATCATGACGATGTCGCCCGGCGTCATGAGCAGCTTCTCTTCGATCTCTTCGCGGCCGATGACCCCGACCCGCGTCGGCTGGTCCTCGAGGCGGCGGCCCGTGCGGGTGGTGGCCACGACTGTCCACACGAGCACCATGATCGACGCCGCCGGCATACACCTCCGTCATCATGAGACGTAGAACCGGAGATAATCACCTCGCTTGGAGGTCTGCTGTGAAACGCTTCTGGTCCATTACCTGCGTGCTGATCGTTGTCGCCGGCACGGCGACGGCCCTACGCGGCGTGCTCGTGTCGGCGCAATCGCAGTCCGCCGCGCCCCCTGCAGCGCCCGGCGTGGTCACGGTACCGGAGATTCCGTTCGATGCCGCCACCGACTTCCTGAAGTACTCGCCCGACATGAACCTCGGCGAGGTGCTCGGCGTCGCCGTCAACTCGAAGGGCCGCATCGCGTCCTGAACCATCCGGGCAGCGCCGCCGTCGGGCCGATGTACGGCAACGCGTCGACGCAGCTGCTCGAGTTCGACGCCGACGGGCAAGTTCGTCCGCGAGATCGGCAAGGGCGTCTACGGCCTGGGCTACGCCCACGGCATCCGCTTCGACACGTACGACAACCTGTGGGTCGTCGACAAGGGCATCGCACTCGGCGATGCGGTTCAATCCCGGCCGGCTACGTGACGCTGAACCTGGGCCGGCGGCCCGAAGGGCCCGGACGAGCCGGAGTGGTACCAGGCCGCTCGGCCGCGGCGACAAGCCGCCGGTGCACGTGGACGGCTACTTCCGCGGCGCCGACCGACGTCGCGTTCGACAGCGACGACAACATCTACATCAGCGACGGCTACACGAACTCGCGCGTCGCGAAGTTCGACAAGAACGGCAACTGGATCAAGTCGTGGGGCTCAGCGCGGCCGCGGCGGCGCGCACGCCAACGAGAACCCGGGCAACTTCAACACGCCGCACAACATCGGCATCGATCGCCAGAACAACGTCTACGTCGCCGACCGCAACAACCGCCGCATCCAGGTGTTCGACCGCGACGGCAACTTCATGCGCTATCTGTTCCTGAACGCGCCCTACGACAAGAAGCGGCAGCCGGTGCTCGGCAACACGCAACCCGAACGCGCCCGACGAGACGCAGCCGTGGACGATCTGCATCACCAACACGCCGACGCAGTATCTCTACACCTCGGACTCGGAGCCGGGCCGCATCTACAAGCTGACGCTCGACGGCAAGATCCTCGGCATGCTCGGCGAGTCGGGCCGCGGGCCGAAGCAGTTCAACTGGATCCACGGCATCGCCTGCCCGTCGGAGAACGAGCTGTTCGTCGCCGACATGAACAACTGGCGCGTGCAGAAGCTGACGCTGCATCCAGAGCGGGCGCGTCCGGTGACGGACGGCAGACAGGACTAGCAAGCCCGCATGCTCCGACCGACGCGGCCTATTGCCTGAGCGTCCCGGCCCTGGCGCCGTGCTCGACGCAGGAACGCGACGACGCTCTCGAACTTCAGGGCGCGCGCGGCGTCGAGCGCCGTGCGGCCGTCGGTGTTCGCGGCATTGACGTCGACGCCCTGCTCCACGGCCAGCGTGACGGCCTCGAGCATCAGCGCCTCGCGTTCGCGCGCGATCGGGCGGCACCCACGCCGCTCCGCCGCCCATGCCCGTCGCCGCCATCACCGCCGTCGTCGACCTGCGTGCGCGGCTCGACCGGGCTCTTCGGCGTGATAGTGGCCGTGATGCACGAACCGCGGGTCGGCGCCGTGCTTCAGCAGCAGGCGCATGACGTCGGGCTCGCTGAAGCGGGCCGCCAGCCAGAACGGCGTGGCGCCGACCAGTTCGGGCGCGAAGTTGAAGTCCTTCGACGAGCGCCGCGTCGGCGTCCAGGTCTTGAGCGGCGCGTTCGGCGTCGGCGCCGTGGGCGAGCAGCGCGCTCACCATGCGGCGTCGCGGCGCATGATGGCCGCATGGAGCGCCGTGAACCCGGCCGCGGCCGCGTTCGGGTCGGCGCCGCGTTCGAGCAGGAACTCGACCAGCTCGCCGAAGCCCGAATGCGCGGCGAGCACCGTCGGCGCTGACGCCCCACGCATCCGCGTCGTTCACGTTCGCGCCGGCCGCCACCAGCAGCGTCGCCGACGCCAGGTCGCCGACGCGCGCCGCAAACAGCAGCGCCGTATCGCCGCCGTGCGGAATCACCTTGTTGTAGTGCGGGCACGCCGTGCGGCGGCACGGCCATCATCTGGCTCCACACCTCCGAGCGGCGCGTGCACGTCGGCGCCGTGCGCGAGCAGCACCTTGACGACCTCGGGATGCTTCTGCGCCACCGCCCACATCAGCGCCGTCTGGCCGCGCGCGGCCGCGCGCGTTCACGTTGGCGCCCTTCGGCGAGCAGCTGCTCGACGACGTCGGCATTGCCCGATCGCGAGGCGACCATCAGCGGCGTCTCGCCGAGCAGCAGCGCCAGGTTCGGATTCGCGCCGGCCTGCAGCAGCCGCCTGACCATCGCCGCGCTGCCGTTCTGGCTGGCGGTCCACAGCGGCGTGGCGCCGAGATCGTTGGCCGCGTTCACGTTGGCGCCGGCGCGAATCAGCAGGTCCGCGCTCTCGAGGTCATCGCGATAGCTGGCCCAGTGCAGGGCGGTCGTGCCGTCGCCGTCGGCGGCGTTGACGTCGGCGTGCTGCTGGACCAGCGCGCGCAAGCGCGTCGCGGTCGCCGTTCTTCGCCGCGTCGACCAGCGGCGGGCGGTCCGCCGCGGCCGCGGCCGCGCTGAGCGGCGGTGCAGGCGCCGCTGACGAGCAGCAGCCACAGCGCCGTCCGCATCAGAGCGACACCGTGTCGATCGGCAGCTTGCCGGTGCTGCCGCCGAGCCGCTCGACCGGCACGTCCATCTTGTCCATCAGCGTGACCAGCAGGTTGGCCATCGACGGCTTGTCGGTGTAGGCGATGTGCCGGCCGCCCTTGAGCCGTCCCGGCGCCGCCGCCCATCGAGCAGGAGCGGCAGGTTGTCGCCCGAGTGGCGGTTGCTGTTCGAGATGCCCGAGCCGTAGAGGATCGTCATGTGATCGAGCAGCGAGCCGTCGCCGTCCGGCGTCGCGCGCAGCTTGGCCAGGTACTTCGCGAACAGCTCGCGTGTGATAGCGGTTGATCTTCGACATGCGCGCGATCGAGCTCGGGCACGTCGCCGTGATGCGACAGCGGATGGTGCGCCTCGGGCACGCCGATCTGCGGATACGGCCGCGCGCTCTGTTCCTTGCTGATCATGAACGAGATGACGCGCGTCAGGTCCGACTGGAACGCCAGCAGCTGCAGGTCGAGCATCAGCGCCAGGTGATCCTCGAACACCGGCGGCACGCCCTGCGGCTGTCCATCGCCGGCAGCTCGAGGTCGCGCTGCTCCTCGGCCTTCTGAATGCGGCGCTCGACGTCGCGGACCGACTCGGCGTACTCGTTCGACCTTGACCTGGTCCTGCGGGCCCGAGCGACTCGCTTGAGCGCTGGCCAGCTTGTCGTTGACCGAGTCGAGGATGCTCTTGTGCTGCCGCAGCCGCGCTTCCCGCGCCGCGCGGTCGGTGCTGCCGCTGTCGCCGAACAGCTTCTCGAAGACCGCGCGCGGGTTGAACTCCATCGGCAGCGGCTGCGTCGGGCTGCGCCACGACAGCGTGTGCGTGTAGACGCAGCTCAGATTGCCGGTGCAGGCGCCGGCGTTGTTCGGCGCGATCCATCGCCAGCTCGAGCGAGGCCACCTGCGTCTCGCTGGCGAAGTGCCGCGCCAGCAGCTGGTCCATCGACACGTCGGCGATGATCTCGACTTCGTTGCGCCCGCCGCGCGTCGTGCCGGTCAGAAACGACCCGGACGCGCCGGCGTGGATGTAGTTCCAGTTGGCCTTGAGCCCCGACAGCACGAGCATCTGGTCGCGGAACGGCGCCAGCGGCTCGAGAATCGGCGTGAGCTCGAAGGCCGCGCCCTCGGTCTTCGGCAGCCAGTACTCCATCGCCATGCCGTTCGGCACGTAGAAGGTCTGGAAGCGGTGCACGGCGTGGCGCCGCCGCGCGCGCGAGCGGCCGGGGTCATCGCCTCGAGGAGCGGCAGCGCCAGCGTCGCGCCCAGGCCCGCGCAGCACGGTGCGCCGCGGCAACGATTTCGCGGTGAGGAAGGTCATACGGGATCCCCGCATCAGGAAACGTCGGACTGTTCACGATTCCCAGAATCAGCGACGACCAGCGATAGTCGCGCGCCGCCGCGCCGCGCACGATCTGTCGCACGGCCGGCCGATCGTAGTACTCGAGCCGCCGGCCGAGCGCGTAGGCCAGCAGCTTTTCGGTGACGCGTCGTCGGGAAACTGATCGGGCTGCTGCAGCAGCAGCGCCCGCAGGCCCGCGAGACCCTCGACTGGCGCGCCGCTCGACGGTCGTGCCCGTCGGCGTCCACGGGCTGGCCCGACTCGTCGATCGTCCGCCACCCGCCGATCGCGTCGAAGTTCTCGAGCGCGAAGCCGGGCGGATCGATCACCGCAGTGGCAGCTGCCGCACACCGGATTGGTGCGATGCTGCGCCAGCCGCTCGCGAATCGTCGGCGGCACGCGTGCCCGGCTTGACCTCGGGCAGCGTCGTGTCCACGCCGGGCGGCGGCGGCGGCACGTGGCACGCCGAAGATGTTGTCGAGCAGCCACTTGCCGCGCAGCACCGGCGAGGTCCGGTCGGGATACGACGTCGTCGCCAGCAGCGCGCCGTGCGCGAGCAGCCCGCCGCGCTGATCGGGATTCGGCAGCGTGACGCGCCGGAAGCGGCTGCCGTAGATCCCGGGAATGCCGTAGTGACGCGCCAGCCGCTCGTTGACGAACGTGTAGTCGGCGCGCAGCAGGTCCGACACGCTGCGGTCCTCGCGCAGCGTGCTGGCGACGAACAGCTCCGTCTCCTGCTTGAAGGCCTCGAGCAGGCTGTCGTCGAAGTCCGGATAGACGTCGGGATGCACGACCACTTCGTCGACCCGCCGCAGGTTCAGCCACTGCGCGGCGAAGTCGTCGACGAGCGCGCGACGTCGCGCGCGGATCGGCCAGCATGCGCCGCACCTGCTGTTCGAGCACCGCCGGCTTCGACAGCTCGCCGCGCTCGGCCAGGTCGAGCAGGCGCTCGTCGGGAATGCTGCTCCAGAGGAAGAACGACAGCCGCGAGGCGAGCTCGAGGTCGCTCAGGCGACGCGCGACCGGCCGGCCGCCGCGGTCGGCCGGCGGATCGCGCTGCACGCGCAGCAGGAAATCCGGATCGACCAGCATCCGCTCGAGCGCGAACTGAATCCCGGCGTCGAAGCTGCCGCCCTCGCGCCGGCCGCTCGTCGAAGAACTCGAGCAGCGTCTGCACGTCGGCCGGTCGTCACCGGCCGGCGGTAGGCCAGCCGCGCCATCCTCGACAGGATCGTCGTCGCGCAGGCGCCGCTCTGTCGCGCGCGCGCCGGCGCGTCCGGGTGACAGACGAAGATCGCGCGCCGGCTCGGCGTGTCCGTCGCCGGCCCGGCCGCGCTGGTACGGGCCGCCGATCTGCACCGAGCCCACGCTCGCGTAGCCCATGTAGATCTGGTCGTTGGTCAGGACCCGGCCGCGCTGCAGCGGCTGCGGCAGGCCTTCCGGCTCCCACAGCTCGCGCACGAACGACACGCCGACGACGCGCGGCCCGGCCGCGACCGGCACGCGCACCTCGAGGCCCGCGTCGCCGGTCAGCTGCATGTAGGTCTCCCACTCGGGAGCGCCGGCAAAGCCCGGCTCGCCGTCGCCGGCGTAGCTGGCCGCGGCCGGCGTGCCCGGGGCCGTCGCCGCCGACGGTGAACCGCTTCAGCAGCTTGCCGTCGAGGCGCACGTCGAGCTGCTGCGGCCAGCCCATGCCCATCAGGTAGTCCTGATACTGCCGGCGCAGCCGCACCTTGATCAGATACTCGCCGTCGACCGGGAACTCGTAGCGAATCGCGATGCCGCCGCGCGAGCCGAACGGCAGATCTTCGTCCTGCCGATCGTCCTGGACGACGTGCAGCGGAATCTCGAAGGTCTCGAGCGCCGGGCGCGTGCGGCGGCAGGCCGGTCGCCAGCCGCGTGACCTGCCGCGCCGCCGACAGATAGCGCTCGAGGTGCGCGGTCGAGATCGTGAGGACGTCGGCGAAGTTGTCGAAGCTGCCGTCGGCCGTCTCGTCGCCGGGCAGCAGCGACTTCACGTCGAAGGCCATCGGATCGAGCGCGAACAGGTCGCGCACGGCGTTGCTGTACTCGGTGCGATTGAGCCGATGCACGGCGCTGATGCGGCCGGGATTGGGGCCGGCCGCCCAGGCGCGATCGATGTCCGCTTCGAGCCAGGCGGCCGATCGCGTCGGCACGTCGCCGCATCGGGCCGCGGCCGTCCGGCCGGCGGCATCGAGCCGGCGCGCAGCCGGGCGATCACGCGTTCCCAGATCTCCGGGTTGGTGTGCGGCGCGGTCGACGTCGGCGCGTGTCGAGCGCGAGCCCGGCGGTCTTGAGCCGCTGGTTGTGGCAGGTGACGCAGTAGGTGTCGAGCATCGCCCGCGCCGTCGGCGCGGCGGACGGCGACAGCTGGGGCGCGCGGGGCGACGACGTCTCGACGCGGGTCAGGGCGGTGACCACCGCCGCGCACACGACGAGCGTCACGAGCGCGGCGCGTGGGTGAGCGAGTCCCTGGCCATGGTCAGCTGCGACCGAGGGGCCAGTATACGGGTCACGGAGCGGTCACGGGACGAAGTTTCACGACGCGCTTGGTCCGGGTCTCGGCCACGTAGATCGACCCGTCCCGCCCCACGGCAAGGTCGTGCACGGCGTTGAACACCGGGTCGCCCGGCCTGCCGAAGCCAATCGCCGCGACGATCTGCCAGTGCCGATCGAGCTTCAGCACGCCGGTGTGTGCCGGTGTCGTAGTCCGCGCGCCGGATGCCGACGTAGAGCGCGCCGTCGGCGTCGGCGGCCACGCTGAAGACGCGGCCGGTGGTCTGGCGCGTCAGCCGCGCCCCGCCACTGCCGCCTGAACGTGCCGGCGCGGTCGAAGAGCTGCAGGCGCGAGTTCTCCCGGTCGGCGACGAGCACGTCCGTGCCGCCGGGCACGAGACTGAGGCCGTGCGGGTTGCTGAACTCGCCCGTACCCGCGCCTTTCCTGCCCCACTCCCGCATCCACTTGCCGTGCGTGTCGAAGAGCGCCACGCGGCTGTTCACGTAGCCGTCCGACACGTAGAACGACCCGTCCGGGCGAATGGCGATGTCGGTGGGCTGATTGAAATGCGTCGCGTCCCACTTGCCGACGCGCGGCTCGCCCAGAGCCAGTATCGGCGTGCCGTCGTGCGAGAACTTGAACACCTGGTGCAGCCCGACGTCGGTGAGGAAGACGTTGTTCTGGCGATCGATCGTGATGCCGTGGGGCACGAGAAATGTGTTGGCGCCCCACGCATGAATCAACCGGCCTGTGCCGGCGTCGATCTCGAGCACCGGCGCCTCGGTGAGCGTCTCGGTCGCCGCGGTGTCGAACCCCCGGCCCGGCCGGTGGAACACGAACACATGGCCGTTGGCGTCGACGGCGACACCCGCCGCTTCGCCCATCTGAACGCCGGCCGGGAGCCTGGGCCAGTCCTTGACCTCTTCGTATCTGACCGTCGGCGCCGCGGTGACCGCCGCCAGTCCATGGCCGCCACTTACGAGAGCCAGCAGGCCGGCCGCGGCCGGCAGGAAGACGGCGCCATGGTGCTTCATGATCGTGACCTCCACTCTTGCGGGACGATAGCGTTGGCGACGACAGGAAGCATTAACACGTTCTGGGGGCCACAGAATCAGCGTTATCCGACCCTGGCCGCCCACCCAGCCGTCGCCCCCAGATGGATTGTGAGATGCCCGACATGGACGGCTTCGCGGCCACTGAAGAGATCCGGCGCCGGGAAGGGGCCGTGAGGCGCACGAGGGTCATCGCGATGAGTGCCAGCGCCCGTGACGTGGACCGCGAGCGGTGCCGCGGGCATGGACAACTACCTGAGCAAGCCCGTCACGGTCGACGCCCTGCGCGATGTCCTTGATCGCTGGCTCGGCACCGCCGCGGAGTAGCCGCCGGCCGACGTCGAGAGGCGCCGTCGCTCATTTCTCGTTGCCCGTCGGCAGCCGCCACGCACCGGTCTTCTGGTCGAGTTTGTGGCAGTGCGTGCAGTCTCCGTGATACGCCGTGAGAAAGCGGTTGTCCGAGCCGACCAGGTGAATCGTGTGCAGCAGCTTGGCAAATGGCGGGGCCATGGTCGAACCCTGCCGGTGGCAGGTGCCGGTGCAGGTCTGGGGAAGGTTCGTCTTCGCGGCCGGGACGGCCGAGTGCTTGCCCTTGATCTTTGCCGGATCGGCCGACGCCGACTTCGCCTTCTCGACCAGGCCCGCTGGCACGGCGGTCGCCCACGTGGCCACCAGCACGCTGAGCCGCATGTCGGCGTCCTTCCCCGCGACGTGGCAATCCACGCAGCCGTTGGGGAACGCATCCTTGGCCCCAGGTCCGGGCCGGGACGCCTGGGCCTGCACGTTCGTCAACGTTGCGACCATCGCGCCCACGGCCATCGCCAGACCGAGTGCGGGAAACCGGTGTCGTGTCGTCATGTCACCCTCCGATATGGCCGCGTGGATGCGGCCGTTGTTCAGCCGCGCTCGCAGCGGCCGCGACTTCTGCGGTGTCCGGGACTGGCAGACGCGGCATCTGCAGCAGGCCGCCGACGTACAGCCCGACGAAGGCCAGCGCGCCGTACAACAGGCTCACGAGGGACTGCATCAGGAGCTGCCGGCTGACGCGATGTCCGGCTTCGTCGAAGGCCTTCGTGGTCGTCGCCAGCTGGCCCTGTCCGATCAGCCCGATCAGGCGATCGCGCAGCTGGCGGCGTTCGAGCGGCATGAAGATGACCATCACGGCGACGAACCCGGCCGTGCTCAGCGGGCCAACGACGGGCCCCAGCCACGCGACGCCCAAGAGGCCGGTGACGCGGTCGGAGGTCACCACGAGCGGCCGAGAGGCGGCGCCTTTCGGCGCTCCGGATTGTTCGAGATCGGCCTTGACGTCCGCGACGGCGTCCTGCAATTCCTCGATCGAGCCGCCGCGGCCCGCCAGCCTGATATCGGCGATCTTCTCCCGGATGTTCGCGCGGTAGCCGGGCAGGTCCTCGACCAGAGAGTCCATCTGCCTGGTCAGGCCCCAGCCGCCGAGGCCGACCGCCACGAACAACAGTGTGGCCACCAGCAGCACGGCCGGGACACGCCCAACCCACCGCTGCAGCCGGGTCACGGGCGGCGTCAGGACGAACGTGAGTATGATGGCGAGCGCGAGCGGCATCAGAAGGGCTTGCGCCCAGTGCAACACCGCGACCACCAGCACCCCGCCAGCGAACGTCACCCAGCGTGTCACGGACATCAAGATGTGGTTCCTGTCCTATCCGTCGAGCGCCCTTGCGCCTTAGAACACGCGAATCGACGAGATCTGTCGTTCCAGCCCTCTTTCTTGAGATCGCGCACATTGGTCAGGAACAGCCCCGACGAGCCCCTGAACCGCTCGTCCTTGAACACGAGCACATCGACGCGGCCGATGACGCGTAACGACGACACCTTGTCGCGCATGTCGCGGGGCAGGGCGCGGAGGTCCTCGTTCACCCCGACGCAGAAGTACTCACCGCGGAAGTTCTTGTCCGCGAACAAGCACGCCCCGGCTCCGGGCATCGCCTCTGATCCCCACCGGCGCTCACGCGGCTCGCGACGCTGGCCGCGTTGTCCGGCCGCGCCACTCACGCAGGCGACCGTCATCAGGCCGGCGATCAGCAAGACGCCGACGCGTTTCACCATGGACATGGCCGTGCGCCTCGTGGCGCCAGCTCCAGCGTCGTGTGCCACCGCGGTGGCCAGAAACGTGCTCATCATGCACCTGCCTTCATCCAACCGTAGCGTGCGCTCCTGGCCGGTGCTGTGTCGTTTGGAACAAGGCGGATGACGGGGAGTCAGGCCGGGCCGCGTGACGCGCAAATCTGAACAGTCAGGGGACGAGTCCCACCTCTGCGCCATTCAGTAGGCGCCAGGACAGTCACGTCGGCGGCAACGACTCGCCAGCCGGTGAAGGTCCAGAAGAGGCTCCCGGCCACGTCCAGTCAGCGTAGAATGCGCATAGGGTGCCACCATGGATATCGCCATTCCGAAGAGCCTCGAAGGCCTCGTGCGTCGCAAAGTCCAAGAAGGGCACTACAGCACCGAGGCAGAGGTCGTGGCCGACGCCCTTCGAATGATGCAATTGCGCGACGACGTCGTGGCGACCACACGCGCGCGGCTCGTGGATGCGCTCGATCGCGGCTACGACGACATCGCCGCCGGACGGGTGCTGCAACTCGAGACCGAAGACCAGATCGACGCGCTGTTTGCCGCGCTGTGAAGCGCCTCGACCTCGCACACATCGCACGAGCCGATCTCGACGCGATTCGTCGGTACTCGGTGAGCACGTGGGGGGAGCCGCAGACGGCGCACTACCTGGACGCGTTGCGCGACACCCTCAAGGGTCTCGTCCGTGGCACGGCCGTCTCGCGCCGGCGTGATGACCTCCGCCCGGGTCTGCACATGGCTGTGAGTGGCCGCCACTGCATCTTCTTCGAGGCCGACGACACTCGCGTCCTGGTCGTGCGCATCCTGCACGACCGCATGGACTACCGCCGCCACCTGAGCGTGGTTGCCGGCCCCGACGGAGTCGACTGAGCGTCACTCGTGGACGCCGTCAGAGCACCACCTGCATGTGGGCTTCAAGGCGCTGACGGCAGAGGCCGCCTGATTGCAGTCATGCGCGGCTGGTGCGCTTTGCAAGAATTTGCAAGCGACGCCATGACACGCGTCTTCTATGAGCGACGGTCGGCCGCGATGTATGACAGCCGACCCCGGATTACCGGGGTCGGCCATCAACGGTCACGACGTCCTCAAGCTTGAGGGGCTGGCGGTAGCAATACCGTGGGGGTTCGAGGCGCTCGACCTTCGCGCTGCGCGCTTGGTCTTCGGGCACGAGTCCGGCAGCACGACCGAACACACAGGCCCCGGCTTCCGGGGCCGGGCGCTCGACCTTCGCGCTGCGCGCTCGGTCTTCGGGCACGAGTCCGGCAGCACGACCGAACACACAGGTGTCCGAGCCAATCTACGCGTCGGCCTCAACGTGCAGACGGTGAAGCGCCTCATTTCGGCTGATGCGCGGCTGGTGCGCATTGCAGGACTTTGCAAGCGACGTCAGGACTGGCGGGTTCGAAGCGTAAGCTTCCCCGACCGTTGACAGGTGACAGCAGACTGCTCCCCCTCCGCACCATAAGCCGGAGACGCCCGTAAAACCGAGTGAACGCGGCCGGCAGACCGTGGGCTGCCAGGGCGCTCCTCCTGAACGGGCGGCCAGTCCGTCAGGGCGCGATCGTGAACGGCGTGGTGACGAGCGGCGACGCGAGCGACAGCGTGCCGGTGGCCGTGAGGCCGGCAATCCACGTGTAGGTGCCGGGCGGCGCGCCGCTCAGGGGATAGCTGAACGTCGCCGACCCCGTAGGTACGACCACGCCGCGAGCGAGTGGCACCAGGCCCGGCACGAGCCGGCCGTCGAGTTGCAGCGAGAAGATCGGGCCGCCGGCGCCCAGCACGACGTAGGCGTCGATTGGCAGGGTCACGACGCCCGCCACCGCGTGCACGGTCACCACGAGCGTGTCGCTGCGCCTGAAGGTGGCCTGGTTCAGGGTCACCGACAGCGGCGCCGGCAGCGTGCCGCCGACGTAGAGGCTCGGGCGCTGCGACCCGACCCAGGCTGGATGGTGGCCACGCCCGCTCTTGTCCGAGATGTCGTCCGGCGTCGGGTTGAGATTCAGGTACCAGAGCGCGTTCTGTCCCGCAGCGGTGGACCCAGGCGTGCCGAGCTCACTGAGCACGTCGGGAAGCGAGAGAGCGGTGTCGTAGATCTGGATGCCGCGCAGCACCCCCGACCACACCTCGTTGCCGGGCGCCCACGGCGCGTCGCCCCAAGTGAGTGCGGGGGCCGGCGGGTTGCGGTTGCCCCACGTCGGCCCGCTCACGCGGTCGACACGGTGGGCCGCATCGACGTTCGGCAGATCCCAATAGAACTCGTGGTGCTTTCGACCCTGCGCATCGGCCCACACGCGCAGCGCCTGCGTGTGCCAGCGGCCGTACCTGTACCGCCCCGTTCACGTAGTCGTTCTGCTCGACCGACACCTCCCAGTTGTGCGTGGACCCGTTGGGCGGCATCTGCGGGTAGGGGTGCGCGCCGTAGTAGCTGTCGGCGGCCCGGCCGCCGTCGGCCCACAGGAACGTGCGCAGGTCGTTCAGGCCGTCGTCGTTGCCCCAGAAGAACGCCGTGTAGTAGCCGGCCTGCTGACGCACGAGCGCGCGCCAGATGTAGGTCACCCCCGCGCCGTTCGGGCCGTAGATGGGCAGGCCGTGCAGGTGCGGATCGGGGAACCTGAACCGCATCGTGCGGGGCGACGTGCCCGCCGTCGACGAGACCGCGACCGACCCTGGGAAGTCGAGCCCGGTCTCGGTCTGCGCAGCCACCGGGGCCGTGATCATGGCGAGCAGGACAACGGCCACCGCCACCGCATGCGACGCGCGGTTCGGGCGCTGCCAGGAGCAATTCATGTCGATGACCATAGCCCAGAAGTCCGTCTCGCGGCCTCTGCACCTTCGCGCCGGACCAACCTCGGCGGCGGTAACGGCGAGGAGCATCGCCGGCGCGAAGTGTGAGGCACGGCAAACGGCAGCCGGCGCCCGCGTGCGCCCGCAGCACCGCCGCGGCGGTCAGTCGGTGCCATCGGTCTGGTGCAGCAGCTTGGCCACGAGCGCCGTCCAGCCGGTCTGGTGGCTGGCCCCCAGCCCGGCGCCGGTGTCGCCGTGGAAGTATTCGTGGAACAGAATCAGGTCGCGCCAGTGGGGGTCGGCGTGGAACAACTCGGCGGTGCCGTTGGACGGCCGCCGCCCGCTGGCGTCCGGCAGGAATATCCGTGACAGCCGGCGCGACAGCTCGGCAGCCACCTCCCACAGCGTCATCATGTGCCCCGAGCCGGTCGGGCACTCCACCGTGAAGCCCTCGCCCAGATAGTGATGGAACTTCTGCAACGACTCAATCAGCAGGAAGTTGACCGGAAACCAGATCGGCCCGCGCCAGTTCGAGTTGCCGCCGAACAGGCCACTGGACGACTCACCGGGCTCGTAGTCCACGCGGTGCTCCGTGCCGTTCAGCGACAGCACGTAGGGCTGGGCGCGGTGCGCGCGCGACAACGCGCGGACCCCGTGCGGTGACAGGAACTCCTGCTCGTCGAGCATCACCGCCAGCACGCGCCGGAGGCGCTCCGGATCGAGCACGCTCAGGAGCCGGCGCTCGCCGCGGCCGGGTGTCACCATGCTGGCCACGCCGGCGCCCAGGTCGGGCCGGTGTTCGATGAACCACTCGAGCCGCCGCTTGAACGCGGGAAGCCGCTGGAGCCGTTCGGGCTCCAGCGTCTCCACGGCGAAGAGCGGAATCAGGCCCACCATCGACCGCACCTTGATGGGAAACTGCGGCGAGCCGGTCGGGTGCAACACGTCGTAGAAGAAGCCGTCCTCGTCGTTCCACAGCGACTGGCCCTCCTGCCCACCCCGCGCGGTCATGGCCTTGGCGATGTTCAGGAAATGCTCCCAGAACTTGCTGGCCATGTCCTCGTAGGCCGGGTTGCCATCGGCCAGCTCCAGGGCAATGGCCATCATGTTGAGGCTGTACATCGCCATCCAGCTGGTGCCATCGGATTGCTCGAGTCGCCCGCCGGTGGGCATCTCCGAGCTGCGGTCGAACACGCCGATGTTGTCGAGGCCCAGGAATCCGCCCTGGAAGACGTTCCGGCCGTCGGCGTCCTTGCGGTTGACCCACCACGTGAAGTTGAGCGTCAGCTTCTGGAACACGCGCTCGAGGAAGACCCGGTCGCCGACGCCGCGGCGCCGCTTCTCGATCTTGTAGACGCGCCACGCCGCCCAGGCATGCACGGGAGGATTGACGTCGCCGAAGTTCCACTCGTAGGCCGACATCTGCCCGTTGGGATGCATGTACCACTCGCGCAGCATCAGCACGAGCTGCGCCTTGGCGAACTCCGCGTCGACCAGGGCGAGCGGCACGCAGTGGAAGGCGAGGTCCCACGCCGCGTACCAGGGGTATTCCCACTTGTCGGGCATCGAGATCACGTCGGCCGCGAACAGGTGAGTCCATTCCCCGTTGCGCGCTGGCCGTTCGGCGGGCGGCGAGGGTTGGCCGGGGTCGCCCTGCTGCCAGTCCCTGACTACGTAGTGGTAGAACTGCTTGGACCAGAGCAGGCCGGCGAAGGCCTGTCGCATCACCTGCCGCGTCTCCTGGGTATGCGACGCCGGGGCCAGCGTGTCGTAGAACTCGTCGGCCTCCTGACGGCGCGCCATGAAGGTGCGTGCGAAATCGTCATCGAAGGGACTGGCCGTGTGCGTCGCCGGATCCTGGTCGGTCAGGCGCAACCGCAGCCGCACGTGGCCGCCAGCGGGCACCACCACGTGGGCATGCGCGGCCGCCTTGGTGCCCCGCTGGTCGGGATTGACCGCGTCGGTCCGACCGTGCACCACCGCGTCGTTGATGCCGTCCTTCGCGAAGCGCGGACCGGGGCAGCCGAAGACGCGTTCGCGGTTGGTCTCGTTCTCGGTCACGAGCACCGCGGGCGTGCCCTCGCAGTGCAGCCAGCGCTGACCGTACAGCGGCTCGTCGATGGTGATGGTGGCGTGGCGGGGATGCTGGCCGGCCGCCAGCGCCGGACGCTCAGCCTCGGCCGTCCACGACCAGGTGTTCCTGAACCACACCGTCGGCAGCAGGTGCAGCGGGGCGGGGTCGGGGCCCCGATTGAACGCCGTGATCTCGATCAGGAGATCTTCCGGCGACGCCTTGGCGTACTCGACGAACACGTCGAAGTAGCGGTGATCGTCGAAGACGCCGGTGTCGAGCAGCTCGAACTCCGGCTCGTCGCGTCCCCGGCGGCCATTCTCCTCGACCAGGCGCGCGTAGGGGAACGCCGCCTGCGGGTACTTGCACAACCACTTCATGTACGAGTGCGTCGGGGTGCTGTCCAGATAGAAGTACTGCTCCTTGACGTCTTCGCCGTGGTTGCCCTGGTTGCCGGTCAGACCGAACAGGCGCTCCTTCAGGAAGGGATCGCGCTCGTTCCAGAGGGCGAGCCCGAAGCAGATGCGCTGGTGCCGGTCGCAGATGCCGCCCAGCCCGTCTTCGTTCCAGCGATAGGCGCGCGAGCGTGCGTGGTCGTGCGGGAAGTATTCCCACACGCCGGCGTCGCCGCTGTAGTCCTCGCGCACCGTGCCCCACGCCCGCTCGCTCAGATACGGACCCCAGCGGCTCCAATGCCGGCTGCGCACGCGCTGCTCGTCGAGCCGCATCTCCTCGGCAGTCAGGGGCGCAGGTGGGGAGCGGTGGGGCATGGTCACCCTACGCGACCGGCTCGCGCCACGCGCGTCCGTCACGCCGCAACAGCGCATCGGCCCCGGGCGGCCCCCACGAACCGGCGGCGTACGGTTCGACCGGCGCGGCGGCAGCGTCGTCCCACGCCGTCTGCAGCGGCCGCACGATGTCCCACCCGGTCTCGACCACATCGGCGCGATGAAAGAGCGTGGCATCGCCAATCATGCAGTCGTAGAGCAGCGTCTCATAGCCGGTACTCGGCGAGTGGCCGAAGTAGTCGGCGTACGAGAAGTCCATTTTCACGGTGCCCAGCTGCACGTGCGGCCCCGGCACTTTGGCCTCGAACTGCAACGAAATGCCTTCGCTCGGCTGGATGCGCAGGACCAGCCAGTTGGGATGCATGCGGTCCGCCGGAGTATCGCGGAAGAGCGCGTGCGGCGCGCCCTTGAACTGCACGGCGATCTCGGTGACGCGGGTGGGCATCCGCTTGCCGGTGCGCAGGTAGAACGGCACCTCGGCCCAGCGCCAGTTGTCGATATGCACCTTGAGCGCCACGAAACTTTCGGTTCGTGAACCTGGCGCCACCTTGGGCTCAGCCAGATAGCCGGGGAGCGTGTGTGGCCCTTGCCGGCCGGCGGCGTACTGCCCCCGCACCACGTCGCGTGCCGCCGATTCAGCCGTGAACGGGCGCACGGCCTCGAGCACCTTGAGCCGTTCATCGCGAACCGCTTCGGCCTGGAACGACGAAGGCGGCTCCATCGTGGTGACGGCCAGCAGCTGGAACAGATGGTTCTGCACCATGTCGCGCAGCGCGCCCGAGGTGTCGTAGTAGCCGCCGCGCTGCTCGACACCGACGGTTTCGGCGACCGTGATCTGCACGTGGTTGATGTAGCTGCGATTCCACAACGGCTCGAAGATGCCGTTGCCGAACCGCAGCGCCATGATGTTCTGCACGGTCTCCTTGCCCAGGTAGTGATCGATGCGGTAGACCTGGGACTCATCGAGTACCGACCGGATGTTCCGGTTCAGTACGCGCGCTGATTCCAGGTCGCGGCCGAAGGGCTTCTCGACAATCACCCGGCGCCACGAGCCCGGCGCTTCGCCGGCCAAGCCGACCGCGCCGAGCCGTTCGACGATCGGCTCGAACAGGCTGGGCGGCGTCGCCAGATAGAAGAGCGCGCTGGTGGGCCCGGCGCCGCCGAGCAGCTCCTCGCGCAGCTGCCGGTAGGTGGTCTCGCTGTCGTAGGCGCCGCTGATGTAGGTGGCGCGGGCCGCAATCCAGCCAGCGCGCTCGAGGTCCACGGGCGCGGGCCCGAACTGGATGATGTCGCGCTGCACCTTCTCCCGGTACTGCTGGCGCGACATCGGGTCGCGGCCGACGCCGACGAGCGCGAAGTGGTCGTTCAGCAAGCCCTCGGTCTTGAGGTTGTAGAGGGCCGGAAGAAGCTTCCGCATGGCCAGATCGCCGCTGGCGCCAAAGAGCACGACGGCGCACGCATCGGCCATGCGCGGCCGCGGTCCAGAGGCGGGGGAAGGCGTCGGGTCGATCAGCGGTGCGGTGGCCGTCATGCTCATCATGTCCCTCGTCGGTCGCTTAGCCGCCCGCCGCGCGTTCGACGTGGCCACCGAACTTGAAGCGCATCGCCGACAGCACTTTTTCGGCGAAAGTGTGGTCCTGGCGGCTGCGGAAGCGCGCGAAGAGGGCCGAGGCCAGCACTTCCACCGGCACCGCCTCGGCGATGGCCGCTTCGATGGTCCATCGCCCTTCGCCCGAGTCCTGCACATGCCCCGTGAACTGGGCCAGGGCCGGATCCTCGGCCAGGGCGCTGGCCGTCAGGTCGAGCAGCCACGACCCCACCACGCTGCCGTGACGCCACACCTCGGCGATGTCGGCCAGGTCGAAGTCGTAGCGCTGAGGGGCCGGCAGATGCGCGTCGCCGGCGTGGCGCATGATGTCGAAGCCTTCGGCGTAGGCCTGCATCAGGCCGTATTCGATGCCGTTGTGCACCATCTTCACGAAGTGCCCGGCGCCGGCCGGCCCGCAGTGGAGATAGCCGGCCTCGGCGCTGCCCCCGCCCCTGCGGCCCGGCGTCGGCGACGTGCCGTCATGACCCGGCGCCAGCGTGCGGAAGATCGGGTCGAGTCGCTGCACCACCGCCGGCGCGCCGCCGATCATCAGGCTATAGCCCCGGTCGAGCCCCCACAGACCCCCGCTCGTGCCCACGTCGACATAGTCGATGCCGCGCGCGGCCAGGGTGGCCGCGCGGCGCACGTCGTCCTTGAAGTTGGAGTTGCCGCCGTCGATGATCGCGTCGCCGGGGCTGAGCCGGTCGGCCACGGCCATGACCATCTGCTCGGTGGCCTCGCCGGCCGGCACCATCAGCCATACCGTACGCGGCGCTCGCAGCGTGGCGATGAGCGCGTCGAGCGTAGCGGCGGGTGTGGCGCCCTCGGTCGCCAGTTCCTGCGCCCGCTCGGGGTTGAGATCGAACGCCACGGCCTCGTGGCCGCCGCGCATCAGCCGGCGCACCATGTTGGCGCCCATTCGTCCGAGACCGACCATGCCGATTTGCATCACTACCTTGGGGGCTCCCTGAGCGGCGCGAGCACGGGCGGCGTCCACGGCTACTAGAGGCATCACAGACACAATCGACCGGACGGCGTCACAACCTGAGCGGCTCCGGCGGGGCGGCCCCGGAAGGCTCAGTCAAGGCGGGTCGCCCGCGGCCGATTTCAGGCTCGGAGCATGCCGTGGATACTCATGAGAAGGCCCTGCAAGTCAACCTCGACCCCAGTCTCTACGGCACCTTCGCCGAGATCGGAGCCGGGCAGGAAGTCGCGCGCTGGTTCTTTCGCGTCGGCGGGGCGGCGGGCACCATCGCCAAAGCCATGTCGGCCTACGACATGACCTTCAGCGACGCCATCTACGGCCCGAGCGAACGCTACGTGAGCAAGCAGCGCATCAAGGCGATGCTCGACCACGAGTTCGGCCTGCTGGTCGAACGCCTCGACGGCAAGCGTGGCGACACCACCAGGTTCTTCGTGTTCGCCGACACGGTTGCGGCCAAGAGCTACGTCCGCAAGGACGACCCACACGGGTGGCTGGGCGTGCGCTTCCAGACCGCGCCGCGCGCCCCGGCGTCGCAGATCATCATGCACGTGCGCCTGCTCGATAAGGAAAACGTGCAGGAGCAGGAAGCGCTCGGCCTGATCGGCGTCAACCTGGCCCATGCCGCCAACTACCTGCACCATGATCCGTCGGCGCTCATCGCCGCCTTGATGGATGGCCTGACCAGTGAGCGCGTCGAAGTCGATATGATCGAATTCTCGGGTCCTGGTTTCGCCGCCGTCGACAACCGCCTGATGAGCCTCAAGCTGGTGCAGCACGGTCTGACCAACGCCGCCATGTTCACGGCTGCCGGCGAGGTGGTGCAGCCCGCCGACGCCCTCTACAAGAAGGCCATCCTGGTCGAACGCGGCAGCTTCCGCCCCGCCACCAACGTGTCGCTCGACATGTTGCGCTGCGCGCAGGCGCAGTTCGTGCAGGAGCCGCACATGCACGGCGAAGAGACCGTCACGATCATGGAGATGACGCTCAAGAACCTGACCGACGCCGACACCATCGACCCCCAGGACTTCCTCGACCGTGCCGACATCCTGGGCGCCCTCGGCAAGACGGTGCTGATCTCCAACTACGCCGAGTACCACCGCCTGGCCGCCTACCTGTTCCGTCACACCAAGAAGATGATCGGCATCGTGATGGGCGTGCCCACGCTGCGGGAGCTCTTCGACGAGAAGTACTACGCCGACCTCGACGGCGGCATCCTGGAATCGTTCGGCAGGCTGTTCAAGAATGACCTGCGGGTGTATGCCTACCCGCTGCTCGATCAAGCCACCGGATCGCTCGTCACCGCCGGCAACCTGCGGGTTGCGCCGCACCTGCGGCACCTGTATTCCTACCTGGTGGAGAATCGCCTGATCGAAAGCGTGCGCGACTACGACGAGCGCTGCCTGTCGATCTTCTCGCGCGACGTGCTGAAGCGGATGCGCTCGGGTGACGATCAGTGGGAAGGCATGGTGCCGGCCGCCGTGGCGCAACTGGTCAAGGAACGCCGGCTGCTGGGCTACGTGGCGAAGGCGGCCTGAGCCGGACCGCGCACCGCCCGGTTCAGCCGGCGCGCGCGGCGAGAGCCTGGCCCAGGTTCACGGGGTCGCCTATCCGCAGCGACCCGCCGGCGGCGACCACGGCGTAGACGCCGGCACAGGGAAACCGCCCGGCGTCGCCCACCTGCAGCGCGTTGTGCTGCACCAGCGCCCGGAGAATCTCCGGATCCGAGGGGAGGTCGTCCTGAGCAAGAGTCGTCATCACGCAGCGCGGATCGGACATGCGCACCAGCACGCGTGCCGTGGCGCCAATGGCGACGTCTCGGCCCACCCAACCGTTTTCGAGGAACCCCGGCGCCTTCGTTCCGACGATCACGTTCATGCGGAATCGACGCTCGTCAACTCTGCTCTGGGGGCGACTGACCCGCAGTTGCTCGAGCGTGGACGTCGTCAGAACCGATAGCGGAAATAGGTCGAAGAACGCCCCCACCGGCACGGGCGAGGCCACTCCGGCCTCGGCAAAGAACGCCGAGCCCACCTTCGCCTCGACCACCGTGTCTCGATGGCCCGCAGGGTCTGCACCCTCGATGTCGGGGTGATACTGATCGATCGTGAAGTTCTCAGGCGCCATGCGCGCCAGCGTGACCTCGCGCCGAAAGTACGCCGACAGCACGCGGTCGCAGTCGCCCGCATCATTTGTCACGGCCGTGGCGTCCGGCAGCACGATCCGCACTGCCGGCAACTCGCGACCAGCGTGCGGCGGCTCGACGAAGCGGGCCTGGCAGGTCAAGACATTCGGAAACAGCCTCGCGCTCTTTGCACTCACCACCTTGCCCGTGACCACGTCGACGAGTGCGTAGCCACGGTCGCCGAGCAGCCCACGTTCCGACAGTTCGGCCTGCTGGATTCGTTCGCCCGCCATGGACTTGACCGGAAACCTCCACAGTCCGACGACCGTGCCTGCGCTCTCACTGGATGCCATGGGATGCTCCTCGGTGACCGTCGCGTCAACGTGCCGATCGTAACGCGCTTCGACCCAATGCCCGCACGTCGATGGAATCGAAGGCGTTGCCCACGCCTCCACCGTGTCCGGCTGCTGGGGGGTGGCGTCATCAGCATGGGCCCAAGTCCGGCTCACCGCCCATCGATCAGAACCGCGCCTCCCGCACCCGCTTCCAGTAGGACCTGTCCGAGCGGTGTCAGGCACGCGCTCCTCCCGAGCGCGGCGGCGTACCGGTGGGCGCTGCCGACGGGCTTGATGAGGCCGGCCTCGCGCAGTGCCTGAATGTCGGCGCCCAACTCGTCGATCGGGGTACCCGCTTCGGCTGCCGGCGGCTCGACGCCGTACGGCAGCTCGGACTGCGGGCGCTCGAAGTACGTCGTGAGCGGCAGCACCGTCTCGCGCGCCACCACGGGTTCGGTACTGCGCATGACACACCACGAGGCGATGTTGGCCTTGAAGGTCGGGCACTGGCGTTCGGGGCCCAGGGCCGCGTCAATAAAGCCATGGATGTTCGCGACAGAGACGGCCCCGCTCACCGGGTCAGCCGCGCCACCGTCGAGCGCCGCCTCCAACAGCGTCGTGAACACACCCCCTGCCTGGGCCTCCTGCGCTTCCTGGTGATCACGCGCGGCCGCCAGGATCACCACGCCCTCGCCAGGCGACGCCTGCCCACCGGTGGCGAACGAGTTGTCCACGGCATCGGCATGGCAACAGTCGAGCGCCACGATCACGTGATTGGCTGGCGCCCGATTGGCGTAGCCGATGAGCCGCTCCATGGCGATGCCGTAGTTGTCTTCCACGCCGTCCTGCGCAACCAGGTAGCCCGACCGTTCGTAGGCGTCGTAGGCGCCGTGGCCTGCGAAGTAGAGCAGCAGGACGTCGGCGGGCGTGGTGAAGAAATTCTTGAGCGCCTGGACGAGCCGCGCCTCACTCACAACTTCGCTGCCCGAGACCAGGGTCTCGACGCTGAAGTTCAGGCTGCCGTTGGCGTGGCGTTCGAGCAGCGGTTGCAGCCGCTGCACGTCGCGGCAGCACCCGGAGAGCGGGCGGGCGTGCAGGTAGTCGTCGATCCCGATGAGGAGCGCCCGTCGCTCCTTGCGGTCGTCACCGGTGGCAGTGACACCATGTGCCTCGACGGTGAACGACATCAGGACGACTCAGCCGCTTGTGGCGTGCGGGTCCGGGAACCGCGCGTCGACTCAGGCATCCGGCATCCTATATCCGCTCGCCCTCGCCCGCCAGAGTGTTCCTGCCGCCCGGGTCACGTGTGCGTCTCGAAATCCAGATTCTCTCGCTGACCTCGTGCACACGTGGTGACGCGGCCCGGCAGCGCGCCGATCGTGCGGGGCGACGCCCAGATGCTCCGTCCTCGAGAACCCGCGCCCGTCGCAGGAACAGGAACGCGGCGTGGGAAGGCCGCGGCGTGACGGCGAGCGGATTGGATGCCCCGGGTCAGGGGACGACGACGCGCACTTCGTTGCTCGGTCCGCTCACGCCGCTCGCATTCCCGGCGCGCATCCGGATGAAGTACACGCCGGGGGGCACCGACGGGGACTCGAAGGGCGCGCTCAGAGGCAACGCCAGCGTGCCGAGGTTGGCGAGACCGCTCACGGAACTGGCCTCCAGGATGAGCTGCGTCGGCGCTGCGCCAGCCGAGGCGCTGCGCCAGTTCAACAGAACCGACCGGTCGTCGCGGACCGTCGCCGTCAGGTCGAGCGGACTGCCGGGCACCGGGCCACTGCCTACCACGACCTCGACGTCGGTGGTCGGCGCGCCGGCTCCAGCGGCGTTGACCGCCCTCGCCCTCAGGTAGTAGTGCCCGGCAGGCACATTCGAGGTGACGAAGCTGCCGGCCTTGCCGATTGGAACGGCCGGCACGAGGTTCGACAGCCCGGGGCCGTTACCCACCTCGGCGACGAGGTCGGTGACGGTGGAGTCGACGACGGGGTCCCACGACAGCGACACCTGGGAACCCGTGGCCGTCGCTCGAAAGTTGGTGGGCGGCGCGGGTCCGGAGGCGGCGCCGAGCACCACCTGCACTTCGTTCGAGGGCATGGCCGACCCGTCGGGATAAACGGCGCGCAAGCGGACGTAGAACCTGCCGGTGGCCGATGCGGGAAGGGCCAGGCTGGTTACGCCGGACGACACCGGCAGCACGGCCACGTTCGCGGCGCCCGGAGTGGTGCCCGCCTCGAGGACGTAGTGCGACCAGCCATTGCCGGAAGGGGGCACCCAGGAAAACGTGAGCCCCTGCGCATTGACGACGGCGTTCAGCGACGTCGGTCCGGTGACGGGAGGGGGTATGACGGCGTTGGTGATCTCGAAGACGTGCACCGTCAGGGAATCGGTGCTCCCGACGTAGAGGCGCCGCGTGGCCGGGTCGTAATAGCCGGCGCGCATCAGGTTCGTCACGCCGTCGATTGGCATCCCCGGGAGGGTCCATTTGGCGTAAGGCTGGACGTCCCACGGCTTCTTGGTGCCCTGCTTGACGGCAATCACGTCGTTGGCGTCGTACGCCCACATCGTCGGGCGATACGGCGGGCCGTGGTTGCCCTGGAACGAATCGAGCGGATCGTAGCAGTAGGGGTACTGGGAGACGCTTGGGTCGATGGTCCCCACCAGCGCCTGGTTCGCCGTGCCAGGCCCGTAGCACCACGAGTCGCCGTGGCGTCCCGTGAACAGAATCGAGCGCGTGCCCGCGGGGAACGAGACCGACCCCAGTTGATCGGTGCCACCGTAATAGGTGCTGGGCGGGCTGGCATCCCAGCGGCCGAGATTCTGGTGTTCGATCGGATAGCCGATGAGCATCGTGCTCGGAATCGTCGCCTGCACGCCGAGATCGGCCGGATTGAACACGCTCACCGAGGGACCGAAGGACGAGCGCCCGATGATCGGGATGCAGCATTGCCCGGTGAGCGCCGGGCCCCCGAGGAGCGTCCGCCACTCGGGCGGGATGACGCCCATGTAGCCGCCAACCATGCCGGCGCGATCCGTGCCGACTTTGTACGGGCCGCTGAGCGACGCGACGTTCGTACCGGCCCAGTGCGATCGGGCCCCGAGGCCGCTGCCGTCGTAGTACACGTACGCCGACGTGACGACGCGCCCGAGCCATGGGAGCACGCCCCCGGTGACGACGTGGCGGTCCGTCGGATGGACCTGATCGATGTTTGGAAAGGTCGCGCAGGGCGACGTGACCTGCGCCGTGCCGCCCAGCGGCGGCAGGGTCAACACCGCGACGCCGGCGTAGTTGCAGCCGAAGTACCAGGTGTTCCCGTCCACCGCCATGCCGTTCGGGCCGGCGCCGAGGCCCGCTCCATTCGGCGCTTTGATCACGCCGAGATGGACCACGTTGCCCGCCTGCACCAGCGGTTGGCTCTGCGGAGACTGCGCGCTCATGCTGGCCTCGTCAGCCACAAGAACGGCGAGGGTCAGGGCGAGGGCGGTGCTGGCTCCGAGCCGAAAACTCTTCATACGACCGGGCCTGTGCAAGTTCCGGTCCGCGGCGTGGGAGGGCGGCGGTGCGTAAGTATTCTGACGGAATTCCGTGCTTGAGACCGCGCAACCCTGTGAACCACAAGGGTTAGACCGCAACGTTCTGCGACAGTACTCTGCAAGAATTGCACGCTGCATGCCGTTCGACCTCCGGGCCGTGGCGTCCAATGCGTCCGCGCCGGCCGAATCTTGAGGGCGCCCCCGGCGACGGTCAAGCGCGAAATGGCACGCGCCGGCAGCGCGCCTGAAGCGGGCCCTGCAGGATTCGTGATCGCGATCACGAAATCGTGCATGCTGACCGCCGAACGGGCGCGGAAGTTCCTCCGCGATCGAACCCAGGCTGAGCGAATATTGGACGACGTGCAGATGCAGCCATCCACGAGAGCGCGGCGCGTGCTGCTGGGCGTTTCGGTGAGCGCGCTGCTGGCGTCAGCGGCCCTCCTCGGGCAGGCCCCGCCCAACCCTCGGCAACAGCCACGAGTGCAGGCCGGAGACCTCCGCTACGTCGGACGCTTCACGCTGCCGCGGACCGACGGGACCGGCAGGAGCGTGGCCGAGAGCGCGCTGACCTGGGGTGGGTTTGGCGTCGGCCTCGGTCCCGACGGCGCGTCCTTATACTTCGGCTGCCACGACTGGGGCTCGCGCCTGGCGCGCGTGACCATTCCCGAAGTCGGCGGCGTGGCCTCGATCGTCGAGCGCTGCACGGAGGTCAGGAACCTCGAGAACATCCTTCCCGGCGACACCAACGGCATCAAGTTGGGCGGCGCGTTGTCGTGGAATGGACGCCTCGTCGTGTCGGCCTATGCCTACTACGACGGCGGCAACAACGCCCGGGCCTCACATTTCGCCGGCAGAGATCTCGCGTCGCTCTCCGGGCCGGTGCGGGTGGGCAAGGACTTCCCGGGCATGATCGCCGGCTACATGGGCGTCATCCCACCGGAGTGGCGCGCTCTGTTCGGTGGCCCCGCATTGACGGGGTTGTGCTGCACGTCGGTGATCTCGCGATCGAGCTACGGGCCCGCGGTCAGCGTGTTCGATCCCGATCACGTGGGCACCCGGACGCCAATTCCCAGCAAGCTGCTGCTCGCCTATCCCGAAGCGCACCAGACGCTCGGGCGCTGGGACGGCACCGGGCCGCTCTTCAACGGCACCACGAAAGTCGGCGGGCTCGCCTTCCCGGCCGGGACACGGTCGGTGCTGTTTGTCGAGCGCCACGGGGCGACGTTCTGCTACGGGCCGGCCACGGCAGACAAGACGCTGGCGGGCAAGCCCGACGGCAACACCAACACGTGGTGCTTCGACCCGACCGAAGAAGACAAGGGCGTCTACGGTTATCCGTACCAGCATCTGGTGCTCGCCTACGACGCCGTTGACCTCCTGGCCGTCAAGGAGGGCCGGCGATCGCCGTGGGACGTGAAGCCGTACGCGACATGGCCCCTCACCGACATGGCCAGCGGCGGCGTCGCGACCATGCGGAGCGCCGCCTACGATCCGGCGACGCGCCGGTGGTACATCGTCGAGACGGGGTCCGACGCCACACCCCAGGTGCACGTCTACGAGATCGCCAGTCCTGCCGGGCAGTCAACCAAGCCTGGCGGAGCGTAGAACCCGACCCTCGCCATCGTGGCGCAACGATTGCGGAACGGGAGAAGCTACGGCACGACGACGGTTTGCGACGGGCTTCCCGCGCTCGCGCCGCAGGCGTTGGTCGCGACGACGTCGATGGTGTAGGTACCCGGCGGCACCGGCCCATTGACCGTCTTGGCCGGCGTGCGCAACCTGCCGTGGTACGCGCCGGTCACGTTCAGCACGTAGTCCGTCGGCGCGCCACCGATGGCCGGCGGATCCCACGTGAGCGACAACACGCCGCCGACCTGGTAGGCGACGAAGTTGGCGACGGGAAGCGGCGGCTGGCTGCACAGGGTCGGGAACGTGAGCGTCACCGGGTTGGAGGCCACGCTGGCCCCGCTGGTGTTGACGGCCTGCACGGTGAAGGTGTACGTGCCTTGCGGCACGCCCGGGAACCTGAACGTGTCGGTCAGGCCCAGCGGCACCGATGTATTGATGGCGCCCGCCACGTTGAGCGTGACGCTGCCGAGTGGCCCACCCAGATAGGTGTTGGTCCACGCGAGGTTGAGCGTGTCGCCAACCACCGTCCCGAGCAGATGCGCCGGTGCCGACGGCGGCATCGGCACGTTGACGTGCGCCAGCACCTCGTTGGACGCCTTGCTGGGGACGCCGCCGGCCAGCGAGCGCACCCGCAGGTAGAAGGACCCGCGTG
The DNA here is from genome assembly GCA_963779175.1 of uncultured Acidobacteriota bacterium. Taxonomy (GTDB): domain Bacteria; phylum Acidobacteriota; class Vicinamibacteria; order Vicinamibacterales; family UBA2999; genus CADEFD01. The sequence goes on along the minus strand of CAVZXA010000005.1, from coordinate 863,152 downwards.
GCCACTCGACCGTCACCAACGGAGCCGGGCCGACGGCCATGACGCCGAGCACCGCACCGGGCGTCAGGCCACCTTCGATCTGGTAGCCGGTCACCTGCGGTCCCGACCGGGGTGGCACCCAGCCGAACGTCACGCGGCCGCCCGCGATGGACGTGACCCTCACGCTCGTGGGAGGTAACGGCTCGCCGGGACCCGCGACCTCAATCGTCACGGTCGCCGTCGGGCCCGCGCCGGCGGCGTTCGAGCCGCGATAGGTGAACCGATTGGTGCCGGAGAAGCCGCCGTTCGGCGTGTAGAGGAAGCTGCCGCTCGCCGAGAGCGACAGGGTGCCGTTGGTCGTCGGGCTGACGAGGGTCGCAGTGAACGGGCTGCCGCCCCAGCCGTTGTCGTTGCTGAGGACGCCCGGCGCCGGGACGCCCAGCGGCGCATCGAACGCGGTGGCGTAGCTGTCGGCGACGGCTACCGGCGGAGCGGACGTCGCCACGTTGATGGTGACCGTCGCGGCGTCGCTGGGCCCGGTGCTGTTCGAGGCCCGGTAGGTGAAGGTCACTGGGCCGGTGTAGCCGGGGGTGGGCGTGTAGGTGAAGCCGCCGTTGGCGTTGAGGGCGACGGTGCCCTTCGACGCCGCCGTCTGTGACACCGCCGTGATGGCGCCGTCGTTGGCGTTGTCGTTGCCCAGGACGCCAGGCGCCGCCACCGTCAGCGGCAGGTTGACGACCGCCATGTAGGAATCGTCGACCGCGGTCGGCGTCGTGGCCGGCACGACGTTGATGGTGACGGTGGCGAGGTTTCCCTGACCGTTGACGTTCGCCGCCCGGTAAGTGAAGGTCGCCACGCCGGTGAAGCCAGGCAACGGAGCGTAGGTGAAGCCGCCATTCGCCTTGAGCGTGGCGACCCCGCTCGTCGCCGGCGACTGCTGCACGGCCGTCATGGCGCCGGCCCCGTTGGCGTTGTCGTTGCCGAGGACGCCCGACGCGCCCACCGTGAGTGGCGTGTTGACGGTCGTGACGTAGGTATCACCTGCCGCGGTGGGCAGATTGGATGCCAACACGTTGACCGTGACCGTCGCGACGTTGCTGTAGCCGGTGGCATTCGTGACCAGATATCTGAACGAGGCCACACCGCTGAAGCCGGTCACAGGCGCGTAGGTGAAGCCGCCATTGCCGTTGAGCTTGACGGATCCGCTCGTGACCGAGGTGAACTGCACCGCGGTCATGGCGCCGCCGCCATTGGGCTGGTCGTTGCTCATGATGCCTGAGGCCGCCACGGTCAGGGGCGTGTTGAACGACGTCGAGTAGCTGTCGTTGGCCGCCGAGGGCACCCCCGTTCCGGATGCCACGTTGATGGTGACGGTGGCGGTGTTGCTCTGCCCACCCGTGGTCGAGGCCCGATAGGTGAACGTCGCCGCCCCACTGAAGCCGCTCGCGGGCGTGTAGACGAAGCTGCCGTTGGCGTTGAGCGCGACGGTGCCACTCGACGCCGCCGACTGCAGCACGGCGGTCATCGCGCCGCCGCCGTTGGCGTTGTCGTTGGCCAGCACGCCTGGCACCGCGATGGTCAGCGGCGTGTTGAACGCCGCGGCGTAGCTGTCGCTGGTGGCCGCCGGCAGGCCGGTGCCGGCGACGGTGACGGTCACCGTCGCGGTGTTGCTCTGCCCTCCCGTGGTCGAGGCCCGATAGGTGAACGTAGCCGTCCCGCTGAAGCCTGACGTGGGCGTGTAGACGAAGCTGCCGTTGGCGTTGAGCGCGACGGTGCCGCTCGACGCCGCCGACTGCAGCACCGCGGTCATCGCGCCGCCACCGTTGGCGTTGTCGTTGGCCAGCAGGCCTGGCACCGCGATGGCCAGCGGCGTGTTGAACGCGGTGGCGTAGATGTCGTTGGCGGCCGCTGGCAGACTGGGCGCCGCCACGGTGACAGTGACCGTGGCGGTGTTGCTCTGCCCTCCCGTGGTCGAGGCCCGATAGGTGAACGTCGCCGCCCCGCTGAAGCCGCTCGCGGGCGTGTAGACGAAGCTGCCGTTGGCGTTGAGCGCGACGGTGCCGCTCGACGCCGCCGTCTGCAGCACCGCGGTCATCGCGCCGCCGCCGTTGGCGGAGTCGTTGGCCAGCACGCCCGGCGTCGCGACCGTGAGGGCCGTGTTGAACGCGGTGGTGTAGGTGTCGTTGGTGGCCGCTGGCAGACTGGGCGCCGCCACGGTGACAGTGACCGTCGCGGTGTTGCTCTGCCCACCCGCGGTCGAGGCCCGATAGGTGAACGTGGCCGCTCCGCTGAAGCCGCTCGTGGGCGTATAGACGAAGCTGCCGTTGGCGTTGAGCGCGACGGTGCCGCTCGACGCCGAGGTCTGCAGCACCGCGGTCATCGTGCCGCCGCCGTTGGCGGTGTCGTTGGCCAGCACGCCCGGCGTCGCGACCGTGAGGGCCGTGTTGAACGCGGTGGTGTAGGTGTCGTTGGCGGCGGTCGGCAGACTGGGCGCCGCCACGTTGACGGTCACCGTCGCGGTGTTGCTCTGCCCACCCGCGGTCGAGGCCCGATAGGTGAACGTGGCCGCTCCGCTGAAGCCGCTCGTGGGCGTATAGACGAAGCTGCCGTTGGCGTTGAGCGCGACGGTGCCGCTCGACGCCGAGGTCTGCAGCACCGCGGTCATCGTGCCGCCGCCGTTGGCGGTGTCGTTGGCCAGCACGCCCGGCGTCGCGACCGTGAGGGCCGTGTTGAACGCGGTGGTGTAGGTGTCGTTGGCGGCGGTCGGCAGACTGGGCGCCGCCACGGTGACAGTGACCGTCGCGGTGTTGCTCTGCCCACCCGCGGTCGAGGCCCGATAGGTGAATGTGGCCGCTCCGCTGAAGCCGCTCGTGGGCGTGTAGACGAAGCTGCCGTTGGCGTTGAGCGCGACGGTGCCGCTCGACGCCGAGGTCTGCAGCACCGCGGTCATCGTGCCGCCGCCGTTGGCGGTGTCGTTGGCCAGCACGCCCGGCGTCGCGACCGTGAGGGCCGTGTTGAACGCGGTGGTGTAGGTGTCGTTGGCGGCGGTCGGCAGACTGGGCGCCGCCACGTTGACGGTCACCGTCGCGGTGTTGCTCTGCCCACCGGTGGTCGAGGCCCGATAGGTGAATGTGGCCGCCCCGCTGAAGCCGCTCGTGGGCGTGTAGACGAAGCTGCCGTTGGCGTTGAGCGCGACGGTGCCGCTCGACGCCGAGGTCTGCAGCACCGCGGTCATCGCGCCGCCGCCGTTGGCGTTGTCGTTGGCCAGCACGCCTGGCATCGCGATGGTCAGGGGCGTGTTGAACGCCGCGGCGTAGATGTCGTTGGCGGCCGTTGGCAGACTGGGCGCCGCCACGGTGACAGTGACCGTCGCGGTGTTGCTCTGCCCTCCGGTGGTCGAGGCCCGATAGGTGAACGTCGCCGCCCCGCTGAAGCCGCTCGTGGGCGTGTAGACGAAGCTGCCGTTGGCGTTGAGCGCGACGGCGCCGCTCGACGCCGCCGTCTGCAGCACCGCGGTCATCGCGCCGCCGCCGTTGGCGGAGTCGTTGCCGAGGACGCCGGGGGTCGCGACGGTGAGCGGCGTGTTGAACCCGGTGGCATACACGTCGTTGGCCGCGGTCGGTGGCACGCTGCCGCCGGCCTTGCCGTAAATGGTGATCACGCCATACGCCGGAATGTCGGTCGTGAGGGTCTGTCCGGCGGAGATGGTCTGATCGGGCTTGCTCACGGCGTACAGGTCGGGATCAACCGGCGACCACGCCGAGCTGGCCGTGTAGTAGATCGCGTATGTCCCCGCGGGCAGACCGTCGATCGAAAACGGCCCGCTCGTGCCCGCCTTCACGACGACGGCATAGGTGCCGTCAGGGTTGCGGAACGCCAGGGGATCGAAGCCGCCGTTGTTGGTCGAGGCATCGACCCGCACCGCGCCACGCCGCACGTGCTTGTAGTACTGCTGCGTGAACTTCGTCATGTTCGTGAGGGTCGCCACCGTGGGGGTGGCGGGATTGATGTACGAAATCGCCATACCCGTGGGCGAAGTCGTGTCGACAACGGTGGCTTGCTGCCACGCGCTGTTGCGGCCCAGCTTCAGGTCTTCGTGCAGCGTGTGGAACGTGTTGGTCGAATCCCACCACTCGAGCATGGACGTGGCGAGCCCGGCCGTCTGCGCCCGGGCGGCAAGGGTCTGCAGGGTGCTGGCGCCGTCCCAGCAGTAGCGATGGTACCAGACCTCCTTGAGATAGTTCCTCACGTTGGGCACGGCCATCATCTGGTCGAAGTAGGTAATGGCCGCACTCATGCACATCGTGGCCGGCCCGACGAAGTCGGGCGTGAACCCGTTGGCGGCCAGCTTCTGCCCGGTCGCGACGATGACCTGCCCCAGGAACGTTCCGTTCCACGGCGTCGGCGTGTTGTCCGGCTCCAGGATCACTTCGAGCGCATTCGGCACCCAGCCGTACTTCTGCTGCAGGTGCTGGAAGGTAGCCAGCATGAACTCGGCGTACTCGGCCGCCGACGCGTGCACGTACGGCGCGCCGGAAGTGACCTGGTCGAGGAACGCCACATAATTCATATTGACGAACAGCGACTCGCCTTGCGCGGCCAGCCGTTGCCGGAGCGGATTGACGATGAGGTCCACGGTCGAGTCGATCTCGGTGAAGTGGAACCCGGCGGGGTTGATCACGTTTGGGTCTGCGTTGTCGTTGGTGGTCTCGTAGCGCCTGGTGCGCCAGGCCGTGTAGGAGGCGCCGGTGGACGGGTAGCCGGCGGCCGCCCACGCCGCAAACGAGTCAGCGGTGTTCTCGGACCCGGATCGCACTTCCAATCGAACGCGGTTGATACCTGCTTCGACCACCTTGTTCAGCGCCGCGTTCTGGTAGGCCGCGTAGTCGGGCCGGAAATGATCGGCCTGGGCCACCACCTCCCACCCGCGCATCGTCTGATGCGTGATGGCGGGATTGATCGTGATCACGCTGCCCGTCGCGAGAGGTCCGGCCGGGGACTGGCGGTCGTTGCCCTGCGCTGAATTGGGGGTGACTGCTGAAGCCACCTGCCGAAGATTGCGCACTTGATCATTCGCCTGATCGCCGGACGCGGTTGTCTGCGCGTGCCCGGTCTGAACTGCCAGGTACGAGATCAGAAAGCAGGCGAACAGAAGTGCAAGACGTCCTCGATCGACCTTTCCGGCCGCAATCGAGGTGTTGCCCGTGTTCTTTGTGGAATCTCTGTGCAACTGCATTGCGCCCAACCTCTTCCTGTCTCGGCTCGGGGTGACAAGCCAACCCGGACAGAGTCAAGAGCTGTGCCAGGATTGCAGCGGAGCCTGAAGGACAGCGGGTGGTGAGGTTCACGAGCGCGAACACGAGCAGGCTCAGGACGGCACCCGGCACGGCGAGCACCAGGTTCTCGGAGGCCTTCTTCGGCAGCCTGACGAAGGAGCTGATCACGAGGCAGCTCTGCCATTCGCGCGACGTCGCGACGGCCGCGTTCGCTGACTACATCGAGACGTTCTACAATCGCTCACGCTTGCATAGCCACCTCGGTGGCATCAGCCCTGAGCAGGTCGAAGCTGCCCACAAGCCCGGACCCAGGATGTCCACTGAATCCTGGGTCTCCACCGGATGAACGTCGTGTTGCGCGGAGAGCTGGACGCTGGACCTATGTGACACGACGAGTGCGGGCCGCCGCGTTCCATTGCAGCCAGTAACGGGGACCTCTTCTATGTTCGACCGTCTTAGGTCACTGACGCTTTCGCACGTCAACATGATCTGTGCGGCCATCTATTTGGCGACCGCGGCTGCCGGGGTCCTGCAGGCCGGCTTCAACGCCGATGACTGGCGAGATCTTGGCGAGACACCGGCCAAGTGGGCGGAAACGGAAGGCCGGTGGGGGATGGATCTCCTCTATCGGTATGCGCTGCAAGAGCGCCCGCAACTCCCCCTGCAACTGCTGCTTGCCTTCGGGTGTTTCCTCTGGCTGAGCCACCTCTTGGCCGGCTACACCTCGAAGCGTGACAATCGTCCGCTCGCCGTGCTCTTGATTTTTACTCTGGGCGTCAATCACGTCTACTTGGTTGACATGTTGAATTTCAATAGTCACGTGTTTCCAAACACGTTTGCCATTGTGCTTTCAGTCCTCGCCTTTCATCTCGTCGGGAAGATCAACCCAAGCGGCAGCCCTCTCGCGCGAACGCCACTCTTCTTGGCAGCTGTACAACTCCTTGCCCTGGCCCTTGCCATTTACCAACCCTATGCGTTGGCCGGACTGATGATTCCGACCTTACTGGTCCTTGACGTCGAGGGGCAGAGCACGTCCCGCCTCCGTGTGGCGTTCGGCGCTTTCATGGTTCTGGGTGCGTCGGGCATTCTGCTGTACAAGCTCGAAGAATGGGCGTTCCTGCTTCTTTCCGATCGCGTGGTGGCTTTCTCGCGGTTTGAACCGCCTACGCTTGACGCCACTTTGCAGAAGTTAGCAAGGCTGCCAGGCATGCTCAGGGGAACGCACATGGTGTGGTGGGTTTCCGTGCCGACGGGATTTCGCTATCTCATGGCATTGTTCTCGCTGGCCATCGGGGTGCTGGCGGTCGTCGCTGCCTGGCGCGAATTCATGGTCAGGCAGGGTCTGCAAGGGCGGTTCCTACGGGCCGCGCGACTTCCGATTGGCGTGCTGGGAGGAATGTTTGCGGTCCCCGCGGTCCTCTGGTTCACCTACGCAGGCCTGTTCGTCCCCCCCCGAATTCTTGGCTACTTCGGGTTTCTCCTCGCATCAACCATGCTTGCCGTTCTCGGGACGTCCTCTCTGCCGTCGGTCGCACGGCGGATCGGCCTCACAGCACTCGGTGTCGCGTCAGTGGCGATGTCCCTTGCAGCCAGTAAGGTGTGGTCCGATCAGGCGCGCACAGCCAGAGGGGATGAGGAACTGGCCCGCGCCATCTACGCTCGTGTTGGCGCCCTGACCGGATATCGCGGAGAGCCCTTCAGCGTGGTTGGCGAAGTTCGCTACCGCAGTAGTCCACTCGGTCCCGGGGTCTTTCATCTCAACAACAACAATCTCAGCATCTTCAAGCACATGTACAACCTTACCTGGAACGGCAGCGTTCTCCCGTTCAGCCCGAGGGCCTGCCCTGCTTTTCCTGCTGACGGGTCCACTTTCATGTTCGAGGGTCGAGCTTACGTGTGCGTGAACGCGTTTGCAGACTTCCTGCCGCCCACGGAGTGTGTGAATACGGGCGCGCCACACCACGTCACTGTCTGTGTGCCAGCGGACCAGTTAGTCTGGATGGAACGGGACTGCATGCGTCTCGAGAACGAGGCGGCCATGGTCTCGGTCGCCTTGACAGGCGGTGGGCGGGGAGCGGAGTTCGACTTCGAACCTGGATTGCCACATACGGAGATTGGAGGCACCTGTTATAGAGTCCTGAAGCGGGATGACGTCAAGTTCGACACTATTGAGATCAGTGCGCGGGGTGCCGATCACTCCCTGATCTGGACAGAATCCTTCCCCGCGCCCCGGCGCGAGTGACAACGTCCTCCCATTTTCGATATGGCCGTGGTCCGCTTTGGTAAACCTCTGTTCCGTGGAGTACAGACGTCCAGACCTATGCGGCGTGAATCCAAGAGGTACCTGCGCGACTTCGAGCAGACGGGGCTCGTCGGCGAGTTCCTGAGTGGCAGGTCGTGGGAAGGCGGTCGTGGTCATGGCCCGGGCCGGACCCACTACAATTCACCGCCATGCAGTTCTCCGCCCTTGTTCTGAGCCTGGCGCTGACCGTCATGCAGGCCGCCCCCAGACCGATGCAGGCCCGGCTGTTGCCGGTGCCCACCGATCTGGCGATGCAGGAGACGCTCGTTGGCGAGTTCGTCTCGGGCAGCGGCACGACCGGCACGTTCAAGGGCACGCTGACGCTCACCCGCGACCACGCGGCGGCGTTCGCCAAAGGCCTGCTCTACGTGCAGGTGCAAAGCGAGAAGGCGCCTGACGGCAATCTGTGGGGCTGGCTGATGGCTCCGAAGGGACGACGCTGATGACGCGCGCGGCATACCGACACGGCGCCCTGGCCAGTGCCGCGCTCGCGCTCGGCCTCGTGGTGAGCGGCGCGACGGGCCAGCCCGGCACCAGCGCGGCGCAGAACGCCACCCCGGTCATCACCGCGGCGCAGGTGGCCGCCGGCCGCGATGCCTACCAGGCGCGCTGCGCCGCCTGCCATCTCGCCGATCTCGGTGGCCGCAACGAAGCGTCGCCGCTGGCCGGCAGCGCCTTCATGAACGTGTGGCGCGGGCGCGGCACGAAAGAGCTCTACGACTACATCCGCACGTCGATGCCGCCCGGCGGCGCGACGCTCGGCGCCGACGAGTACCTCAACATCACGGCGTTCATCCTGCGCATGAACGGCGCCGCCACTGCTGCCGCGGCGCTTGTGCCGACCACCGACGTGCCGATCGGATCGATTGCCACCGGCATCGCGCCAACCACTGCGGCTGCCCAGGCGCCGGCGGCGGCCGCCGGTGGACCGCGCCGACCCGCGGCTCCGCCGCCCGCGCGCGGTCTCTACGTCACCGGCGAGGTGCCGCGCGTCACGCCCGTCACCGACGAGATGTTGGAGACCCCACCGGCCGGTGACTGGCTGATGGCGCGCCGCAACTACCAGGCGTGGAGCCACAGCCCGCTCGATGAGATCACGACCGCCAACGTCGGCTCGCTGCGCCTCGCCTGGGTGTGGAACATGAACGAGGGCGGCGCCAACCAGCAGATGCCGCTCGTGCACGACGGCATCGTCTACCTCACCAACACGATGAACGAGGTGCAGGCCATCGACGGCGCCACCGGCGAGCTCATCTGGGCCAACCAGGTGGGCCCGAACCGCCAGGACGACCGCGGTACCATGCGCAACGTGGCGATCTACCGGGACCGGATCTACCTGGCCACGACCGATGCGCGCCTGGTCGCGCTCGACGCCAGGACCGGCGCCACGGTGTGGGAGACGGCGGTGGCCGACGCGGCGAAGGGTTTTTCGAACTCGAGCGGGCCGATCGTGGTGAAGGGCAAGGTGATCCAGGGCCTCGGCGGCTGCGATCGCTATCGCGAAGAACGTTGCGCCATCAGCGCCTACGACGCCGCCACCGGGCGCCTGGCGTGGAAGTTCCACACCGTGGCGCACAGCGGCGAGCCCGGCGGCGACACCTGGAACAACCTGCCGAACATGATGCGCCAGGGCGGCGAGACGTGGATCGCCGGCAGCTACGATCCGGATGTCGATCTCACCTTCTGGGGTGTCGCGCAGGCCAAGCCGTGGATGCCGGTGAGCCGTGGCACGCGGGTCTTCGACGCCGCGCAGCACACCGCGTCGACGGTGGCGCTCAATCCCGAGACCGGCGCCCTCGTCTGGCGCTTCCAGCACTTGCCCGGCGAGACGCTCGACCTCGACGAAGTCTACGAGAAGGTCTCGGTCGACATCGGCGCCGAGAAGGCGCTCTTCACGATCGGCAAGTCGGGCATCCTGTGGAAGCTCAATCGCCGCACCGGCGCGCTGCTCGACTTCACCGAGACCATCTTCCAGAACGTCTACACCGAGATCGACAGGAAGACCGGGCGCGCCACCTATCGGGGCGACATCCTGGAGCAGAAGCTCGATCAGTGGATTCTGGCGTGCCCGAGCACCGAGGGCGGCCACAACTGGCAGGCGATGACGTATCACCCGGGCACGCAGGCGCTGGTCATTCCGCTCAGCCAGTCGTGCATGGAGATCGCGCCACGCAAGGTGGAGCAGGTGCCGGGCCAGGGCGGCACCGCCGGGGCGCGCCGGTTCTTCGAGATGCCCGGCAGCGACGGCAACATCGGCAAGCTCGCCGCCTACGACGTGCGCACGTTGAAGGAGCTGTGGAGCGTCGAGCAGCGGGCCCCGTTCCTCACCGCGGCTCTCTCGACCGGCGGCGGGCTGGTCTTCATCGGCGACCTCGACCGTTACTTCCACGCCTACGACGTCAAGACCGGGGAAGAACTGTGGAAGACCCGCCTGGGTACCTCCGTGCAGGGCTTCCCGGTCAGCTTCACCGCCGGCGGCCGCCAGTACATCGCCGTGACGACGGGGCTTGGCGGCGGCAGCCCGCGGGTGGTGCCGCGCACGATCGCGCCAGAGATCAACCACCCGGCCACCGGGCACGCGCTCTACGTCTTCGAGGTCGGGTCGCGCTGACGTCCGCGCGGGGCTGGGCATCGGCGTCAAGGCGGCGATCGCCGGCGGCACGATCGATCAGGTGAGCGTCATCCGGAACAACGGCATTTCATTCCATCAGCCCCGGGGCGCCCTCGTTCAGCAGTGTGTTGACGGCGGCGGTCACAAGCGGCGGTCGAACGTATTTCAGGGTCGTCGTTGCAGCGCGCGACTCTGGTGCGGCAACCTGCGCCCCGCATGGTCGCGTTCGAGGCGGGTCGGTGACGTCGGCGCCGCGAGCGGTGAGCACGTTCCAGCGGCACGATCGCCCGTGATACGCTCCGCCCCGAGGCGACATGATCAGAAGACACACTGCGTTCCCTGTACTTCAACTCGCGGTGGGCATGGTCCTGTCCGCTAACCTCCTCAGCGCCCAGTCAATCGGCACGCTGAGTTGGCAACTGCAGCCGTTCTGCAACAACCTGACCGTGAACATCACGCAGCAGGGCGCGCTCTTCACGGTCGATGGCTACGACGACCAGTGCGGCGCCGGTCAGCGCGCGCCGCTCGTGGGTGTGGCCACGCAGAATCCCGATGGCACCATCGGCTTCGGCCTGCACATCGTCACCGTGCCGGGCGGGCGCGCGGTCGACATCGACGCGCGGATTTCGCTCGCGGCCCTGAGCGGTCCGTGGAGCGACAGCGCCGGAAACAGCGGCACGTTCGCCTTCAGCGCGCGCACCGGCGGCTCGCCGCGGCCGTTACCGACCATTCCCGCGGCGGCGCTCACGCCGGGCAGCATCACGGCCACGCAACTGGCGCCTGGGGCCGTCTCGACGGCGACCATCGCCGACGGCAGCGTGACCCCGCAGAAGCTCGCCGTGGCGTTGCCGAAACTGGTTTGGAGCGGCCTGGCGACAGCGACCAGCCTGCCCCTCAGCACCAACGTCGTCGTGCGGGCCGTCACCCTAGCGATACCCTCCGCCGGCCAGGTCATGGTCAATGCATCCGGGCTGTTCGACTTGATCCAGGGCACGGTCACCCAGTACGTCTGGTGCAGCATCTCCACCGGCACCGCCGTCGAGACGGCACATTACATGTACATTCGGACCAGCGGGGCTACCGCCCTCTCCAACGCACCATTTGCCGGCACGCGCGTCTACGCGGTCACGCCTGGCACCTTCACGGTGAACCTGGTCTGCAACGCCACCAACGCGCTGGTCGCGGGCAACGTGCAGACGGCGCAGCTCACGGCCCTGTTCGTGCCCAACTGACGCAGGTGTTGCCACCGAGGGCTCAACGGCCAGGCCCATCGGTCGAGACGCAGAGCGTCCAGCGGTCGGCGACGGGCGCCGAGAGCCGGCTGGCGCGGAACTCCATGTCCGCACCGACCGGCACGTCCTCGTTACACGCCAGGTGCAAGTCTTGGTTCGCCATCGGGGCCATGCTGGTTCGCCTGCACGGCCCGCACCGATAGAAGAAACGTGTTCGGGCGCGCATCCGCAACGCCCGGCCGATGAATCCGCCGCGGAGCGCGAGCCGTCAATTTCTGCCCCGATGTGACCTGGGCGTTGCGACGCGGCCGCGCAGGTGCGCCCAACGTCACCTCGGCACAGCGTCGATGATGGCGCCAAGCAGGCCGCCAACCGCCGTGCCGGTGACGGTGGCGGCAGAGACGAACGCGATGCCGCCCGCCGCGCAGTCGTCCTCGCAGAACACCGCGGCAAGCAGAGCCCCCGCCAGGGCACCACTGAGGGCGCCGACACCGGAGCCGATGGCCACGCCGTTGACGAGGCTGTCAGCCGGTCGCTGACGCGCGCGAGTGCCCGCCGGCAGCGCGCCGAGCGGGATCGCCGCGCCGATCATGCCGCGCAGTCCTGCAGACTCGCTGAACTCCATTCGGACATCCGCACGGAGCATCAGGCGTCTGGCTACCTGCGCCTGCACCGCGGGGCCAATATGGGCTGCCGATCCCCACTCCACGAAGCGAGAGGGATGGAACGTTCGTGGTTGCGCGGGCCCTACCTCCGTATAACCAGGAAAATGGAGAGAGGTTCTTCGCACGCCTCCGCCCACGACCCCGAACAACTGCCATCGGCCGCCTTCCCAGAGGGTCTGGCGCAAATGGACTGACCCTCCCCGCCCCGACTCGGTTGCGCGAAGAGGATCGTCCAACGGCTGGCGAAGGTCGGCGGACAACTCCAGCGCGGTATCCGGGCGGAGGTTCACCGTCAGCCGAGGCGTCCAGGCAACGGCGGCGCGTTCGCCGGTCTGACCGGACATCTGGCCACCGATTTCTAGACGCGGTGGCTCGGCGTCTTGCGCGAACGCCACGTCAGGGCTACCGGCCATCACGACTGCGGCTGCGAGCAGGAAGTGCTTCATCTCAGCCAGTAGTGCGTATTCGACCCGAAAAGCGGCTCGCGGCCCCAGCACGCGGCGCCGGAGGGGGGGCGCGGAACCGCCGCCGTATGCAGCAGCTCAGACCGCCTGCAGCAGCGCCTTGATATATCCATACCCGAACGCAAAGGCCCGATCCCCGCGCGGGTCGTCGTCATGCTGCGGCAGGTGATCCGGCATCACCGCGACCATGTCCATGTCGCCCTCGTCCGGAAACGTCTCCTGGCACTCGTCGCGGCGGCCCCGGATGTTGCGGATGTGGATGTTGAAGATCTTCTTCCGCTGGCCGAAATAGCGAATCACGTCGTGGATCTCGCGCTTCGGATCCGGCAGCATCTCGGCGGTCGTCCCCAGGCAGAGGTTCAACCCGTGGCACGAGCGCCGGCTCTTCCTTCGCCTCTCGGCCAGCTTCCATGTGGCCTCGAACTACACCAGTTGGTACTCGGGCGTGCTCATGATGAGGTGCACCGTCATGCGCAACGCGTCTTCCATGTAAGTGCGGGCCCGGCGCACGTCGTCGGTGCCGAGTTCCCTGGTGAGGAACGCGACGATGGCGTCACGCGTCCCCGGTGCCGCCGGCACGCGCAGGATCCGGCCCATCAGGTGGTCCACCGCCTCCGCAGTCGTCGTGACGTTGGCGTCGGCCAGCATCGTCGAGAGGTCGAACCTGGCCGCGTGACGCGGCGTCGGAATGAGCGTGCGCGCCGCCTGCTGCCAGCCGATGTAGCCGGAGATCCGCGTGTTGAACTGCTCGTCGCGTTCGAGCGCCACGCGATCGAACGTGCTCATCGTCGACGGGTCGTTCAGCGCCGTGGCGGCGCCGACGTCGTAGCCGTCGCGCAGCCGCCGGCCCAGCACGTCGTCGGACCCGGCCGAGAAGTTCCAGTCGCGAAAGCCGGTCATGTCGGGAATCAGCACCTCGCGGGCGACGTTGCCGCGGGCCATCAGGAGCCCGGCGTGATCCAGGCGCGTCCGCCGGCCCAGCCAGCCACTGACGGCGGGTTGAGCAGGTGCTGGCCCATGGCGATGGTCGCCTGGTTGAAGTCGGGCACGCCGGGCACGCTGTCGGCGCCGAGGTGCTTCAGCATCGCGACGTAGTGCTCGACCGGCCCCTTGACGTGGCCGCCGTAGCTGGCCTGGCTGTAGAAGTCGCGCGACGAGAAGATCGTCGTGAGCAGCGGCTTGACCTCGTAGTCGTGGTCGCGCAACACGGCGCCCAGCCGGGTGCGCATCGCCGGCGACAGCTCTTCACGTACCGAGGAACCGATAGATGCGGCCGGCGAAGAACTCCGCCGTCACCGGCTGCTCGAAGATGATCCGCAGCACCTCCACGCCGTCGAAGTTGCCGGTGCGGCCGAGGAAGATCTTGGGCCCGTCGTCGTGCTTGGCGGCGTCGATCTTGAACGTCAGATCGTCGAAGTACCAGCCGGTGAAGGCGCGGGCGCACTCGCGCACGTCGTGTTCGGTGTAGTTGCCGACGCCCATGGTGAAGAGCTCCATCACCTCGCGGGCGAAGTTCTCGTTGGGCGCGCCCTTCACGTTGTACTGCGCGTCGAGGAAGTAGAGCATCGCCGGGTTCTGGGCCACCTTGATGGTCAGGTCGCGCAGGTTGCCGGTCGCCCCGCGTTCGAACAGCTCGACCTGCTGCACCATCTTGCGGTAGTCGCGCACCTTGTTCTCGTGGGTGGCGAAGTGGCCGTGCCACAAGAGCGCCATCTTCTGCTCGACCGGGTGCGTCGTCTGCAGCATCCGGTTGGCCCACCAGTAGCCGAGCCGCCGGGTCTCGAGCATCGTGGCGCGCAGCCAGTAGAAGAAGCGGTCCGACACCGGCTGCAGCGGGCGGCTGCCGCCCGGCTTCACTGCCACGCCCATCGATTCGCCGCGCGCGGCGGCGCGGTCGGTCGCCTCCGGACGGCTCTCCGGGAAGGCGGTGAGCGACGGGTCCCACAGCCCCGACTCGACAAATGGCTGCAGCCGCGGATTCGAGATCGACTCGTACTGCACCAGCGATCGGACGGCGCCCTCGAGACCGGCGTCGGCCAGCGCCTGGATCTCGGCCGCCGTGCCGCCGAAGCCGGCGTGCGCCAGCAGATGGGCCGCGCGATCGGCGTTCCAGTCGGCCGCCGACAGCGGCGTCAGGTCGTCCTTCCAGGCAGCGGGACCGGGCGACCAGCGAGGATGAGTGGCCATCGTCGTCTCCCCGCTACGCGCGGAACAATCCGAGCGTGTCGAACTTCTTGCCCAGCACCTTCGCGGCGTCGACGCGCAGCCAGCCGTCGATGAGCGAGGCGTAGACCTGTCGGAAGTCGGTGGTGGTGGCCAGGTTGTCGCCGAGCACCAGGTCGGTGAGGCTGGGCGGGGTGCCGTAGAAGCCGCCCTTCACCGCGTTGCCGATGACGAAGTTCACCTGCGCGGTGCCGTGGTCGGTGCCGAGGCTGGTGTTTTCGGGGACGCGGCGGCCGAACTCGCTGTAGACGTACATCACGACGTCGTCGGCGCGGCCAATCCGCTCCATCTCCTGGAAGAAGCCGGCGATGGCGTCCGAGCAATAGAGCAGCTGCCGGTCGTGCGGCGAGGCCTGGTTGACGTGGGTGTCGAACAGGCTGTTGCGCAGCGGCACGTAGTAGAGCTGTGTCGGAAAGTCGGCTTCGATGAGCGCCGCGACTTTGTCGAGGTCGAGCAGCCGCAGATCCGGATTGTCGCGGCCCTTGTACTTGCTCCACGCGGCGCGCACCACGTCGGAGGCCTGCGCGGCGCTGTGGCTGACCTCGCGCACGTAGCGATGCAGGTCGCCAACGGCGTCGAGCGGCGCGCCCAGCGCCTCCAGGGCGGCCTTCTCCTGCGCGAAGGCGGCGCGCTGGAACCGGGTGGGGTCGATGAACACCAGCGGCACGTGGTGTTCGGCGCGCACCGCCAGCCCCTGGCTGTCGGAGATGTTGACGATGAGATTGGCACGCGTGCCGGCCGGGTCGAGCGCGGAGGCGGTGCGGCCGAGCCACCCGTATTCGTTGCCGCTGTTGGGGGCGGCGGTGTGCCAGAACGAACTCGACGTGAAGTGCGAGAACGACGGCTGGTCGTAGCCGACGCCGTGCACGATCGCCACCTTGCCGTCGTCGTAGAGCTGCTTCATGCCCTGCATCGACTTGTGCAGGCCGAAGTGGGCGTCGATCTTGAGGAGATCGCGCTCCTTGAGGCCAATCGTCGGGCGATGCCTGTAGTAGGCGGCGTCGCCGTAGGGAACGATGGTGTTGAGCCCGTCGTTGCCGCCGAACCACTCGAACACCACCAGGATGCGGCCCGACGTCGCCGCCGCCGCCGCCGCCTGGCTGGCCTGGCTGAGGACGCGCGGCACCGGGCCGATGCCGCCGAACAGGCCGAACCCCAGGCCGCCGGCGCCAAGCCGCATCACCTCGCGCCGCGATACGCCGGAATCCCGCCAGGTGCCGTAACCGGTCATCGTTCGCCCCTCCGCGACCCGGCGGGATGACGCCAGGAACGGGCAGATGATACCGCCGGGCGAGGCAGCCTGCTACCCCAGCGGACAGGTGCCGGTCGGCCGGGCGGGGAACTGCGCTACCTGGTCGACGGCCTGCCGATCGTCGGCCCGTTGACGACGCAGAGACACGCGGGGTGGTGCCTCGAAACCCAGCCTATCGTGTTCGCGCGCGATGCGCCCGTCTTGCCCATAACTGCGCGTCAGCCGAGCGCCATGCCGTGCTGCGCATCCTGCACGCTACCTCAGCATTCCCTTCGGAGCACCGTGCAATCCGTGCGATGATCCGAGACTGAGTATGTCAACATCATCGGCCGACCATGATGCGGCGACCGAACGGGCAGCGCGCGAGCGCCAGTGGCACGACGAGCGATTCAGCCACCACCCGGGACGCAGCATCACCATCGATTCCCTGACCGGCGGCATGACGAAGGCCGCGCTGGACCGCGTGTTCAAGGCGGCCATACCGCTGAGCGTGGGCAAGGATGTCCTCGACTACGGCTGCTCGTTCGGAGAAGGCAGCCTGATCTTCAAGTCGTCGGGCGCGGCTACCGTGGAAGGCATCGACATCTCGCCCGTGGCCGTCGCGGCTGCGACACAAACCGCGGCCGCGGCCGGCGTGACCGGCGTGCGATTCCAGGCGATGAATGCCGAGACGCTCGACTTTCCCGACCAATCGTTCGACCTGGTGTTCGGGGTCGCGATCCTGCACCACCTCGATCTCGACACCGCCTGCGCCGAGATCGCCCGGGTCATGCGCCCCGGAGCAACCGCCGTGTTCCTCGAGCCCATGGGACACAACCCGTTCATCAATCTCGTGCGACGGGCGACACCGGCAGACCGCACGGAAGACGAGCATCCGCTGCTCGAGCGGGATTTCGCCGTGCTGCGCCGCCACTTCGGCACGGTCGATAGGGAATATGTCAACCTGCTCACGCTGTTGACGGCGCCGCTGGTCCGCGTTCCCGGGCGGGAGCCCCTGCGTCGCGCCCTCGAAGCCGCCGACCGCAGGTTGCTGCGCCTGCTGCCCGGCATGGGCAAATATGCGTGGAACGTGCTTCTGCGGTTGTCGGACCCGAAGCCGGCTGTTGCGGCCAGGCGCTGAAGCACTGCGGTCAGGACGGACCGCTCAGGCGAGACTCGCTCCGCGGGTGCCGCGACTCGAGCCGCGCCATCCGTCGTGGTTCTCCGACGCCGCTGACGCGCTGCTGACGAGCTATCGGGCCGGACGGGTGGGAGCGGATCCCGCTATCGTCCACGGCGGAGGCGCGCCGTCGGCGTGGCCTGACCTGCAGTACTTCCGGCCGCATGGCCGCCCGCGCGTGTACTGGTCGCCGTACACACAGCGGGTGGGGCCGGCCCACCCGCAGGGGCGCCGGTACGTCGTCACGGCCGCCAGCGGCGTCAACCTCGCTGCGCACGTCAACCATCAGGTCAGCGTGACCGGCACGGCGGCCGGTGGACACGCGATGGCCGACCAGGCCCACGTGCCGGCGGCGCGCCCCGGTGATCCCAAAGCCGCGCCCGGTATGACCGGTGACAAGGCGTGGGAGACGCTCACGGCGACGTCGGGGACCATGGTCAGCGCCACCTGCAGCGCCACCGAGTAGGCCGCATCAGGCGACGGCCGCGCATCCCCGCGCGGCCGGTTTTCTGTACGGCACTTCCCTCTCAAGGGGTCGCTTGTTTGTCGCGGTGCGCCGAAAGCACGGAGATACCTTCGCTCGTCTCCAGGACCGCGTCGCCAATCTGATCGCAACGCCGGCCTGGTGCCAACGCCGCTCGAGGCGGCGTTGGCCCAGAGACGCAAACGTTCCCTGCGGGGTCGGCTCGCCGGAGCGGATGGTCATGGCAGTTCCTCGGCAGTGGCACGAACTCCCGGCAGGCGGAGCACCCCGGCTCCATGTGGGTGTCGAGGTCGAGCCGCGACGGCCGGTCGGCCATCGGCGCGCCTGACGGATCAGGCGCGCCGATGGACGCTGAAGAGGTCCTGGTGTCCCGCTAGCGACCGTCGCGGTCGGCGTCGCCCGGCAGCGCGCGCTCGACGCGGTGCCAGCTGTCGCGCACGGCCTCGCGGGCGTCCTCCCAGTCAAGGCGGGAGTTGCCACGCACCGAGCTCCACTTGTCGCGCAGGTCCGGTTCGGCCGTGTCGAAGTTGTCGTAGCCGCTGCCCGCCGATTCCCAGCCGAAGCGGTAGGCATCCTGGTAGTCCGCGTACGACGACCCCGGGCGCACGTAGGGACGCGTGCTGTAGTTCTGCGACCAGTAGACGTCCTCGGCGGCGGGATTGATCGCCGCCGCCACACCGTGACCAGTCACGCCGCCCGCCACGGCGCCCACCGCCGCGCCGACCACGGCACCGACGGGACCACCGACCGCCGCGCCTGTCGCCATGCCGGCCACCGCGCCACCTGCGGCGCCGACCGTTTCACCCACCGGATGGTTCTTCGTCGTCTCGTTTGCCATTGTCTCTCTCCAGGAAAACTGCTTACGTTCCGAGCTGAGTGCGTGCGTCCAAGGCCCGCTAGCGGGCGCGCACTTCGAGCAGGTTGCGCACCGAGTAGCCGGTGGCCTTGGCCTTGGCGATATCTGCCGCCAGCGTCTTCTGCGCTTCGCTGGGCACGAAGCCCTTCAGGGTGACCGTCTTGGTGACGTGGTCGGAATCGACGTTGATGTCGCTGGCATCGACGCGGCTGTCGGCGGAGAGCGCCATCTTGACGTCCATCGTCTCGACGGCGGCGTCAGCGGCTTTGCCGCCTTCGATCACCGCATCGCCGGTGGCGCGTGCGGCGTCGCTGACCGCCGCGCCGGCGTCTCTGGCGGCCTCTCCGACGGCGCTGCCAGCACGCTCGGCGGCGTTACCGGCATCGCGTGCGGCGTTTTCCGTCTTCCGCTCGGCACTGTCGCTGCACGCAGCCGTCACGGCCACCGCGGCTATGGCGACGGCGATGCGTGCCGTGGTGTTCATGCGTCTCATGTCTGCCTCCTCAATCGGTTCCGGCACGATCGATTGGCCGTGCCGACAAGGAAAAAGCAAGCGGCGTGCCGCGCACGGAATCGGATCGTCGACGGTTCGAGAGTCGTGCGCTACCAACAATGGGTAGCGCGTCACATGTGAGGGGCGAGTGCGTCAAGCAGGTGTGAGCCATGCCCGTGGTGGTCGAGTGCAACGGGGTGAGTGATGACATGCGCCAGTGACGAGGGGCTATGGCGCGACCACCGCACACCCGACGGCCGCCGCCGATGTCACGAGCACGATCTTCGGGTCACCCAGGGCCTGAGCGTTGGCGAGGAAGGCCTCCAGGCCGTGCGCTTCCAGCGCTTCCGGCGTCAGGCCTTTCACGCGAGCAAGGCGGCGCAGTTGCCCGGTGGTCAACTTGTCTGCGATGTGGCGCGCCATACATTCCGAGCGAGCGGGAGGCACGCCGGCCTCCATCAAGCCCCGTTGCACCCGGCCTTGGGTGCTCGCGCAGCCGCAGAAGGCCAGCACCATCACGACGCCGACGAGTGACGAGCGAGATGCGGCGCGGCAACCTGTTGTCATCCCTGAGCCATCTGCGAAAGTCGTGCCTGACATCCGCGGCGGCCGGCTACTCAGAGTGAGGTGGCGCGACCTCACTCTGAGACTTGATGCGCCGACCGGGCCGGGCACTTCCCTTGCACTCTCGCCTGCAGCGGCGCCGCAGCGCCACTCATTCAGGGGGACATATGACGAGGGCGATGATCGGTCGGCTGTGGCAGGTGGTGGCGATGACGGTCCTGACGGCGGCGCCGACGTGGGCGCAGACGCCGCAGACGCGAGGCAACCGTGGCGGGGTGAGCGCCGTTGCACCGCGGACGGCGACGGCGAAACCGCCTGCACCCGCGGCGGCGACCGCCGCCGCACACGACGTGCGACAGCTCGGCGGCACCACGCGGTTCTATCGCGGATCGCTTGCCACCGCTGCGGGTCTGCGCCGCATGTCGAGTGAGCCGGAGATGGCCGCGTCGATGCGGCGGATGTTGAGCGAGGCCGGGGTGCCTGGCCTTTCCGACGCTCTCCTCGCGTCCCTGGGAAGCGTCGAGGCCAACTACGTCGGCGTGCCTTGCATCGAGGCGCGGCCTCAGGCGGGCACCGTCGTCGAGTGTGATGTGCGCCCCGGTGAGTCGCTCGAGTGGATGGTGTTTCGTCCCGGCGGCGGCGCGCCCACGGTGGTGCGCAACGTGCGCTGGGCGGGACGTCAGCCGTTTCGCGCCTACCTGGTGCGGCTCGATGAAGACGACACGTCGTATACGTTCCTCGTGCCGAAGGAGTGCGGCAACCTGTCGCTGCTGAGCACCGAGGCCGTGCGGGGCGCTGCGGTTGCGCCCGAAGTGGCACCTCCACCGCCTGCCCCGGCACCGGTGGCTGCCCCGCCTCCCCCGGTCCCGGCGCCCGCGCCAGTGCCCCCGCCACCGGCCGAGGTGCAGGCCCCGACAACCGCCGCAGCGCCGCCCGTCGCGAGAAACATCCGCTTCTTCGGGGATGGGCTTTTCGGCAAGGAACGCCGGGTGCGGCCTCTTGACGACGAGGCGCTCGTCGGCACGGGCGAGGGCGAGTTCGCGCAGTGCACGCCGCTGGTGGGTCTGAAGCTCGGCGTGGCGCGCCGCTTCGACAACAACTGGGAAGTGGCCGGCACCGCCGGCGTGGCCCTGAGCGCCGTGCGGGACGACGACAAGGTGCGCGAGCACGCGCTGCTGGTCGAAGCCGAGGTCAATCGCTGGATTGGGCGGGCGTTTGTCGGTGGCGGCCTCGGCGTGTGGGATCTCACGCGCGGGGACACGGTCACCCCCACGGCGATGGTGCACTTCGGCCTGCCGCTCGCCGACCAGGTGCGCTTCCCGGTCTACTTCCTGGTCGAGGGCCGGCTGTTTCTGGACAACGCCGACGACATCGACAACAACTACCAGTTCTGGGGCGGCATCCGCGTTCGCTTCTGACGTGGAACGAGCGGCGGCAATGCCCGTTGCCGGCCTCCGAGTGCGACTACGGCGGCGCGACGACCTTGGCCTGCCTGGCGAGGAGCGTCGCAACGACGGACATATGATGTCCTGACATGATCCGCGCCTTCGTCACGCTGCTCCTGCTCATGCTCGCTGCGTGCAGTGATCGGGCCTCTGCCCCGGGAGACGCCGCGCCTCCGGCCGCCGTGCCATCACCCGCGCCGCCGCTTCCCGCGGCCGTGAACGGGTGGCGCGAGTACCCCCTTCGCGAGGGGGTGATCTCGATCCAGCCCGGGAAATGGCGCACCGACACGATCCAGATCCCCGTGCGCGCGGGCGAGGGGCTGGAATACAAGCTGACGGTGAAGAAGGGCGAGACGCTGGTCTACCACATCAGCTACGGCGCCCTCGCCGAGCCCGGCATGATGCTCAGCGAGTTCCACGGCCACACGCCGCAGGTCGACGGCGTCGGCGACCTGATGTTCTACTCCAGGACCGACGGCTCGCCCCAGAGCGGTGTGTTCACCGCGCCGTGGGACGGCATCCACGGGTGGTACCTCAAGAACGACGGCCCGAAAGACGTCGTGGTGACGATCGAGCTGGCGGGTTTCTACGCCCTCGACGCGGTGTAGCGCGGGTCGTCGCCTGGTGCGGCGCGTCGCCGGACGGGTCGATGTCTTCGCCGTACGGATCGGCCAGGCCGCAGCGCGGGTGGCGGCGCCGAGCCCGTCGCTATCGCCGGATGACCTGGACCGTGAACGCGATGTTGGCGTCGGCGCTCAGCGTCACCACCGTCTGCGTAGCGGTCGAGACAATCGACGTGACGGTGGCGTTGCCGGTGACCGACACGAGCGGCACGACAGCGAAGTCGAACAAGCCCGGGTGGTTGATCGTGTAGACCGAACCCGCCTTCGAGACCGTGACACCCGGCGACAGGAACACGGTCGTGCCGTCGGCCCGAATCATCCCGCCAATGGGCATCGTCAGGCGTGCATCCTGGTTGTTCACGAGGGTCAACCGGCTGGAGGCCGCAATGCTGGCGAACCCGTCGGACGAGGTGACGGCCTGGACGTAGAACCGGTCGCGGGCCGGAAATGGCGGAACGAACGAGATCGTCGCCTGCCCGGCGCCATCCAGCACGCCGATGCCGAGGATCGCCACATCGGTGCCGACGCTCAGGTTGACGCCGGCGTATGTGAACCCGTTCCACGTGGTGCTGCCGATCAGGGCATAGCTGTGCCCGGCGGTTCCCGTGACGGTAACGTTCACGGTCACGCCTGGATTGGGGTTGAGAGGGCTGGCCGTCATGGTGGGCTGGGCGAAGGCCATCGTCGCCGTCAGCAGCACGGCGGCGGCGCCGAGAATCAGTCGTGTCATCGGGGTTCTCCTGGGAAGGCGGTGCAACGCACGGCAGTGGACTACTGATACGAACGTAAGCACCAGTTCCCAGGGCTCATCCGAGGCACGGTTCGGATCGGTGGCCGCCGGCTGCGGCCAAATGTCCGCCTGTCGGTGAGGCAGGGTCGCGGGGTCAGGCCTCGTGGCGCCGGGTGCTGGCACAGCGCGGCGGTAGCGATGACCCAGGGCCCACCACGAAGGTCACCAGCAGCGTGACCGCCGTCACGAGCAGCAGCGCGTCAACGGCGAGAAAGCGGTTTGCGGCGCCGTGACCTCAGGTCGAAGGCCAGCCGCGTGCAGGTAGCATGCGCGGCAGTCCAGCAGACGGGCCGCGGCCGGCGACGCCGGATCGGCGGGCGAAGACGACCGGGCGCACGGACGTCTGCGGGTGCCAGAGCTGCATGATCCGTCACGTTGGCGCGCGGCGGGCGGGTGCGCCGCGGAGAAATCCGCTGGACTGCTCACAGCCGATCGCTGACACTGACGAGAGGCAAAGTCATGGTGCTCGATGTCACGAATCTCGGACCCGGTCAGCTCGACGAAGCCGCGCATTTCTTCGAGGAGCATGGCTACGTCAGGCTCTCGGGCCTCGATCGCGCCGTAGCGCCGGCCTTCGAGGACAGCCTCGCCGAGACGCTCGAGGTCACGCGCGAGGGCCTGCAGGCGTTCCTCGATCCGGGCGCCGGCGCCGCCATCTTCGACCGCGACGTCAGGCAGCGCCTGTCGCGGATCACGACCTCGCCGCAGCTGGCCGAGCGCCTGCTGACGGCGCTGACGCCGTTGCTCACGGCCTTCATCGGCCCGATCGTGCACGTCAGCAGCACCTATCACGGCCAGTTCAAGGGCGGGGCTGTCAGCGAAGCCGCCAAGGACATCGCGCACTACCACAACGAAGGCGCGGCCGACTACATGGAGGTCCACGGCGCCTACCGCATCCACCAGGACTTCACCGGCGCCAGCCTGCCGACCAGTCCGAGCGGCCTCACGTTGTGGGTCGCGCTCAACGACTGCCCCGAATCCACCTTGCGGATCTTCCCCGGCAGCCATCGGCTGGGGCTCTTCTGCCACAAGATGTGGACGGCCGGCGATCCGCGGCTGGCCAGGCTGGCCGAGCCCTTCGAAGTGCAGGCCAGGCGCGGCACCGGCGTGCTCTTCAACGCGCTGCTCTTCCACGGCACGGGCAAGATCGGCGCGCTGCGCCGCGTGAGCTGCGATCTCCGGTTCTTCCCGCTCTCGGGCTTCCTGCCGTCAGAGGCGCATCTGCTGGCCGACCAGCCCCTCGAGGTGCTCCACCAGCTGCGTGCGCGCGCGGCCGGCCCGACGCTGCTGTCGCCGGTGCTGGAGCAGCTCGCGTTCCTCGGCGAAGACGTCCACGTCGAGGACGTGCCGGAACACTCCACGCTCAACTGGCCCAACTACCTGGTCGAGCTGATGGCCGGCCGGGCCGAGACGGCGCTGCCCTACCTGACGCGGTTCATCAACACCGACCTGCTCGAAGATCCGATCACCGTCTTCACGCAGAAGTTCCACAACCGCCCGATCCATCGCGATCGTCTGAGCGCGGTGCGCGATCGAGCCGTCGGCCACGCCTGACGCATGAGCCGTCTCGCGTCCGCCTACTCGGCGGCAGCCAACGCCCTGCTCGGCAGCGTGATCGTGTTCACGCTGCTCAACGCGGTGCTCTATCTCTTCCCTGCCTTCAGGGCGGAGACGGCGGTCGAGACGCCGATTGCGTTTTTCGGCGCCGACCGCCTCCTGCCCGCCTATCCGGGCTGGAGCCGCAGCGATCTCATCCAGCTGCACGAGGAAAGCCGCGTCGTCTTCGAGTATCAGCCGATCGTGCAGTTCCGCGTGAAGCCCATCACCGGCACCTTCGTCAACGCCACCCCGCAGGGCTATCGCGTCAATGCGCGGCAGGCGCCCTGGCCGCCGAGCCCCGACGCCTTCAACGTGTTCGTCTTCGGCGGCTCGACGACGTTCGGCTGGCTGCTCGCCGACCGCGACACCATCGTGTCGCAGTTGCAGGATCGGGTCGCCGACGCCGGCTGCCGGCGCCCGGTCGCCGTCTACAACTTCGGGCAGCCGTCGTACATCAGCACCCAGGAAGCGCTCTTCTTCCAGTCGCTCGTGATGGCCGGCACCACGCCCGACCTGGCGGTGTTCGTCGACGGCTTCAACGACTTCTTCTTCGGCGGCGAGATGTCGTTCACGCCGGTGCTGCGCGGCATGATGGACGATTCCGACCTGCACCATCGCCTCGGGCCGCTCACTCGCCTGCCGGCCTACCAGTTCGCCCGGCGGGCGCGGGCCCGGCTCCTGTATCGCCCGCCGGTGATGGAACCGGCCGCCGAGCAGCAGCTCCATGAGCGGGTCATCGCCCAGTGGCTGCGCAACAAGCAGCTCATCGAAGCGATCGGCCGCGGACACGCCGTCAAGACCGCGTTTGTCTGGCAGCCGGTGCCGGTGTTCAAATACGACCTCACGAAGCACTTTCTCTATCGCGATGCGCCGCTGCCCCCGGGAGAGCCGCCGCCGAACGACGACGTCGGCCGCGGCTACGTCCGGATGGAGGCCCACCGGCAGGCGCTCGAGGCGCAGGGCAATTTCCTGTGGCTGGCCGACATGCAGGCCGACGCGCGCGAGAACCTCTACGTCGACCGCCTCCACTACAACGCCGTGGCCTCGGGCGCCATCGCCGGCCGGATCCTCGACTTCCTGAAGACCGCCAGCCTGCTCGAGTGCGCGAGCGCGCCATAGGGAGAGTGCGTGCCGACCATCCTCGGAATCTCCGCCTTCTACCACGACAGCGCCGCGGCGCTGGTCGTCGACGGCGACATCGTGGCGGCGGCGCAGGAGGAGCGCTTCACGCGCAAGAAGCACGACCCGGCGTTTCCGTCGCACGCCGTCCATATTGCCTGCGCGAGCGCGGGCTGTCGGCTGCGGACCTCGACTACGTCGCCTTCTACGAGAAGCCGCTGCGCAAGTTCGAGCGCCTGCTCGAGACCTACTTGGCTTCGCGCCGTCCGGCTTCCGGAGCTTCAGCATGGCCATGCCGGTGTGGCTGAAGGAAAAGCTGCACCTGCCCGCCGTCATCCGGCGCGAGCTCGGCGACGGCTTCCGCGCGCCGCTGGTGTTCACCGATCACCATGAGAGCCATGCGGCCAGCGCCTTCTTCCCCAGCCCCTACGACGAGGCCGCCATCCTCACCCTCGACGGCGTCGGCGAGTGGAGCACCACCACGATGGGCACCGGGCGCGGCAACCGCATCGCGCTCACCCGGCACCTGCAGTTCCCGCACTCGCTCGGCCTGCTCTACTCGGCCTTCACGTACTACTGCGGCTTCAGGGTCAACAGCGGCGAGTACAAGCTGATGGGCCTGGCGCCCTATGGCAAGCCGGTCTACCGGGACCTCATCCTGACGCACCTGATCGACCTGCGCGCGACGGCAGCTTCTGGCTCGACATGCAGTACTTCAACTACTGCCAGGGCCTGACGATGACGAGCGCGCGTTTCGACGCGCTGTTCGGCGGTCCCGCGCGCAACCCGGAGTCGGCGATCGAGCAGCGGCACATGGACCTGGCGGCGAGCATCCAGGCCGTGACCGAAGAGGCGATGCTTGCGATGGGCCGGGAGCTGCGCGCGAGACCGGGATGAAGCACCTGGTGCTGGCCGGCGGCGTGGCGCTCAACTGCGTCGCCAACGGCCGGCTGCTGCGCGAGGGGCCGTTCGAGGACATCTGGATCCAGCCGGCGGCCGGCGATGCCGGCGGCGCGCTCGGCGCGGCGCTCTTCACCTGGCACCAGCTGCTCGACAAGCCGCGCGGCGGCGCGCCGACCGACCGCCAGCAGGGAAGCTTCCTCGGCCCGCGCTTCTCGCACGACGAGATTCTGCGGCGCGCTCGACCGGGCTGGCGCCGTCTACCACCACGTGGAGCGTGACGCGATCTCTACGGCAGGTCGCCGAGCTGCTCGAGGCCGAGAAGGTCGTCGGCTGGTTCCAGGGGCGCATGGAGTTCGGTCCCCGCGCGCTCGGCGCGCGCAGCATCATCGGCGATCCGCGGTCGCCGAAGATGCAGGCGACGATGAACCTGAAGATCAAGTTCCGCGAGAGCTTCCGGCCCTTCGCCCCGATGGTGCTGCGGGAGCAGGCGCACCGCTGGTTCGGGCTGGCGCCAGGGCAGGAAAGCCCGTACATGCTGCTGGTGGCGCCGGTGCTCGATGAGCGGCGGGTCGCGGTTGGCGCCGACGCGCAGGCGCGCATGGACGGCGACCCCGACCTGCGCAACCGGGTCAACGTGCCGCGCTCGACCGTCCCGGCGGTCACGCATGTGGACTACAGTGCCCGGATCCAGACCGTCGACGAGGTGAGGAACCCGCGCACGGCCGGCCTGATGCGAAGCTTCTTCGAGCGTACCGGCTGCCCGGTGCTCGTGAACACCAGCTTCAACGTGCGCGGCGAGCCGATCGTCTGCACGCCCGAGGACGCCTATCGGTGCTTCCTCGGCACGGAGATGGACGCGCTGGTGCTCGAGAACGTGATCCTGTTGAAGACCGACGTCCGCGACGGCGCCGACGTCGCGGCTCGCGAGAAGTACCTGTCGCAGTTCCAGCTCGACTAGGCAGCCCCGACCGGGAGTGCAGGATGCAGTGGTCCGATGTCACGAAGGCGCCGAGCGAGAAGACGCTCCGTCAGTTCGCCGTGCTGTGCCTGGTCGTCTTCGGCGGCCTCGGCACCTGGCGGATGTGGCGCCACGCCGCCGACGGGCCGGCGATCGCGCTGGTGACGGTCGGGGCCATCATCGGCCTGGCCGGCCTGGTCCGGCCGTCGTCGATCCGGCTGGTGTTCACGGGATGGATGATGGCGGCCTTCCCGATCGGCTGGGTCGTGTCGCGGGTGGTGCTGGGGATCCTCTTCTACGGCATGTTCACGCCGGTGGCCGCCGCGTTCCGCCTGAGCGGCCGCGACGCGCTGCACCGGCGCCGGCAGGCGAAGCCGTCATACTGGTCGGCAAAACCGCAACCTCCGGATGCCGCCGGGTATCTGCGACAGTCGTGAAGGAGCGAAGGCGCATGACCAAGTTCGACGAGGCAGCGAAGGCGGGTGGATCACGTGGCGTGGTAGCGGAGTTCTTCTACCTGCTGCAAGCCACGAAGAAATGGTGGCTGCTGCCGATCGTGATCGTCCTGCTGCTCTTCGGCGTGCTGGTGTTCCTGTCGGGCACCGCCGCGGCGCCGTTCATCTATACGCTGTTCTAGACCGACCCGTCGCCGGCCAGGCCTGATTCACACGCCCTGGCCACCGTACCGCGCGGCGAGGAGGCGCACCGAGGCCCGCAGCCATTCGGCGCGGTCGCCCTCGGGCTGCCGCCGCATCTCCAGGCTCACGTAGCCGCCGTAGCCGGCCGTCGAGAGCACACCCGCCAGCGCCTGGTGCCACCGGGCGGAGCCTTCGTGGCCGGCGCCGAGCGGCGCCAGCATCGGATCGCTGGCGTGCACGTGGCCGACGCCGGGATGCGCCAGCGCGGCGACGATGTCGTCCACCCCGTCGCCGTGCAGCAACATGCCGCCGGCGTCGAGATGGAGGCCGAAGCCGGGTGGTCGACGGCTTCGACCAGCGCGGCCGCGTCTCTGACCGAGCGGATCCACTCGCAGCCGTCCTCGGCCGGGTTCGGCTCGATGCACACGACCGTGCCATGCGCGGCGGCACGGGCGCCGACCGCCCGGAAGAAGGCGGTGGCCATGCGGTCACGCTCGGCGTCGTCGAGCAGCCCGGGCCGCCGATTGGCGGGCGAACCGAACACCAGGCGGGTGGCGCCGAGCCAGCTGGCCAGCCGGCAGATGCCCGCCAGGTAGTCGACCATCGCCGCCCGGGTGTCGTCGGAGCCGAAGACGGTGAGGTCCGGGCGCCCGAAGAGCAGCGACTGCAGGGCCACGATCTCGATGCCGCGGGCGTGCCACTGGGCGCGATAGGCCAGCGCCTCGGCTTCGGAGACCTCGAGCGGCGCCGGCCACCGGACCGTCGGGGCCACCTCGATGCACCGGACGCCGAACTCCTGCAGCACCGCCGCGGCCGTGTCGTCCTCATCGGGCGTCCACGCGATGTTCGACACCGCCAGTGTCATGGGCGCCGCCATCCCTGCGATTCGGCGAAGGCGCGGATGCCGGAGAGCACGGCGTCCCGGGTCTCCAGGTAGTCGCCGCGTCCGCCGAACGACGCGGCGTGGCGCGTGCGCATGTCATAGTGCACGATTGGCCGATCCGGACGGCCGCCAGGTCGAGGCCGAAGCCCCGGGCGGCGATGTCGCGCACGGTGACCGGCTCGGTGGCGAGATTCACGAGGCCGAGGCTCTGCGCGAGCGCCGTCTCCACGTCGCGCCCGAGCCGGGCCAGGTCGTAGGTACCGATGCGTGCTGTCGGGCGCCAGGCCGTCGATCGGCCTGCCGTGCAGCACGTCGAAGATGACGTTCTTCTTGATCCCCGGTCCGTAGAGGCCGGGCAGGCGCAGCACCGTCGTCTGGAAGCGTTGTTGCACGAAGCGCTCGAGTGCGAGGCGATGGCGGCCGTAGGGCTGGCCGCTGGCGGGGTCGATCGGCGTGGCTTCGTCGACCGCGACGGGCGACGGATAGACGTCGACCGTCGAGACGAGCACCACGCGGTCGGCCTGCACCTGTTCCAGCGCGGCGGTCAGCCGCGCGAGCGACGCCTGGTCGGCCTCGGGCGCCTGGTTGGCTCGCCACTTCTCCGCCGGCGCGCCGGCGCAGACCACCAGCGAGTAGTCGCCGCCGGCCATGGTGTCGATGTTGCGGGAATGGAATCCGGCGTCGAACGCCATCTGCTGCTGCAGATTGCCGCCGACGAAGCCCGTGATGCCGATGAGGGCGCGGGGTTTCACGGTCGGGCCTCCATGTCGGTGCGCCTTGAGGCGGATTGAATCGGCCCAGACAGGCCGCGACGAGCGTCCGCAGCACGAACACGTTGCCGCGCACGCCGTGAATCTTCGTCGGTGTGGGCCGTGCGACGGATAGGTGCGCGTCACCGGGAGTTCGGCCACGCGAAACCCCAGCCGGGCCGCGCGAATGGCCAGGTAGTAGTGCAGCTCGTAGGCGCTGAACACGTCGCGAAACGGCGCCACCCTAGGATCGGACAGGAAGCGGGCGCTGTAGGCGCGGAAGCCGTTGGTCGTATCGGTGTACCGGTGACCGGCCGCCAGGCTGATGAGCGGCGCGTGCAGCAGCCGGATGCCGAGATAGCGGGCCCACGGCGTGCGGACTGCCCGCCCGCCGGGGACGAAGCGGCTGCCCTGCACGTGATCGACGCCGCGTCGAGCGCGGCCACGAAAGCCGGCACGGCGCTGATGTCGTCTTTGCCGTTGCCGTCGATGGTGACGACGCCCGCGTAGCCCTGGTCGAGCGCCCAGGCAAACGCCATCCGCATCTGCGCGCTGAGACGACCTGGACCGGTCTTGACGAGGGCGGCGGTTACGCCGCGCGGCGCCAGCTCGGCCTCGGTGATCGAGCCATCGGTGCTGCCGCCGTCGGCCACGACGATGTCGACGACGTCGCGCAGCGACGCCATCCGATCGAGCTGTGTCAGCAGCTTCGTGCCCTCGTTGATGACGAAGATCGCGCAGCAGTAGGCGTGACGGCGGGGATGATAGACGTCCGCGCGGTAGGCTGGCACCTGGCGCGGATCACCGCCGCCCTTCCGAGTCTGCCACCACGTTGCGATGACGGTCGAGGTCGGGCGCCACGCCGCTGCGCTCGCTCAGCACGAAGTAGAGGGGCCGGTCGCTGCGCTCGTCGACGAGCCGCGCCAGGTAGGTGAGGCCGATCGTGCCCATGAGCGCCAGCGTGCCGAACATCGTCGCCATCACCGCGGAGCCCGTGGTCCACCCCGCGGCGACGTCGGTCTTGAACGTGTAGACGGCAATCACGTAGAGCAGGAAGGCCGCATTGGCCATCACGACGACCAGGCCGATGCGCGCCGCCAGGTAGAGCGGCTGCACCGAATTGGTGACGATGATGTTGGCGGCCAGCCACAACCCCTGGCGCACCGTCTTGCGCCGTGGCGCGGCGCGCCGCGCGATGGTGTCGTAGGGGAAGGTGCCGGCGGCGAAGCCGATCTGCGAACCCAGCGTGCGCAGGAACCGGTTGCGATCGCGCACCTGGATGACGGCGTTCACGGCCTGCCGGCTGAGCACCTTGAAGTGGGTCGAGTTCGGCGGAATATCCAGATGGAAGAGACGATTGGCCAGGGAATAGAAGATGCGCGCGCCGAGCCGCAGCAACATCGGCTCGCCTTTCCGCTCGAGACGCGTGCCGCTCACGATGCCGGCGCCGTCGCGGCAACGTTCGATCATCTCGGGCAGCTTCGCGGGCGGGTCGGTGGCCGGCGACACCACCGCCACGAAGTCGCCGATGGCCGTCTCGAGCCCGGCGGCAATCGCAATCTCTTCGCCGAACCGCCGCGACAGGCGCAACAGCCGGCACGACGGATTGCCGCTCGAGCAGCGCGTCGACCGCCGCGACGGTGCCGTCGGTCGAGCCGTCGTCGACGAGCACCAGCTCCCAGTGCGTGTAGTGCGACGCCAGCACGGCGGTCGTGTCGTGCACGAATGAGGCCACGATATCGGCATCGTCGGCCAGGCACGCGACGACGGAGACGAACGTGTCATCCGCCATCATGCGCGGCCCCCGGTGGCGATGGCCGGCGCCAGCAGATCGCTGTCGAAGAGGTCGTAGATGTTGTCGACCTTGGCCCCGGCGATGCACGTCAGGCCCGGGAGCCCGTGATTGGTCCGGACCAGGATCGGCCGGCTGTCGTCGACCTCGCTGCGCGGCAGGATGGTCTTGACCTCCCACATCGACTCGACCACGCGGACGCCGGCGAACGCCGGCAGGTAGCGCGCCGCATCCCGCACCATCGCCGGCGCGTGGCTGCGCGGCAGCGACGCCAGGACCGTCAGCGGATCCCGCCACGGCTCGCCGGCATCGTCGGTCCACGCGCAGTGCGGTGTATAGCGGACGTGACTCAGGGTGTGCAGGCCGCGGTCGGGGAAGGGCATGCAGGAGAAGAACGGCCCGCACATCACGGTGACAGCGGCATCCTGCAGCAGCGGCGGCGGCTCGACGAGCACCATCTCGGCCAGTTCGTGCTTCAGAGGCACGAGCGGAAGGCCCGACGCGGCGAGCAGACCGTTGAGACGCGAGTAGGTGCAGTTGAACACGCGAGGCGCCGTCGCCACCTCCACGCCCGCTGGCGATGCCAGCGTCACGCAGAGGCCGGCGCCTCCTGACTCGACCCGCCGGGCCTCGGTCTGCAGCCGCACGTCGACGCCGGCGACATCAAGGTCGCGCGTCAGCCGTGTGCGGAGCCGCGCCGCGTCGAAGGCCGGTTCCGGCACCTCGAACACGTCCTCGATGAGGGCCGGGTTGAACTGCCGCCGGATGGCCGCTGGCGCCTTGGCGAGCGGCGCGCCGATGCGGCGGCAGAAGACCTCGAACTGGTGCGCGCTCACCTTGGACACGGTGCGGCCGATGGCGTAGTAGTGCCGGAAGCCGTCGACCACGCAGTCGCCGAATTCCTGGCAGAAGCGGGGCGCGTTCCGTAGCGAGCGCGAGGCCGTCAGGTAGCTGCGTGGATAGTGGTACCCGAGGTGCACGCGGGCCTGGTTGGTGTAGGACGCTCGCGTCAGCAGGCCGGTGGCGCGCTCGACCAGCAGCACGCGGCGGCCGTCGCGGCCGAGATTCCGCGCCAGCGTGGCCCCGAAGAACCCGCCACCGATGACTATCGCGTCGTGCACGTCGCGCGTCCCTCCGCCGCGGGGCTCGTCGGCGGTCACCAGGTGCCCGCGGCCGCCACAAGGGTAACATCCGCGACCGGGTCACCGGCGCGCCGGATCAGAACACGCGCTGCCAGCGCGGACGCAGGCCGCGATCGATCTCGTCGAGCGTGTTGAACAGGCGGTCGAGTTGGTACCCGGAATAGCGGGACGGCACTCGAATCCCCTTGAAGACGGCGTTCTTGTCGGCTGCGAAGTGCATCTCCGCGCGGACGTAGCCCACCAGGAACCCGGTGAAGTCCGCGTAGTCGACCAGATCGCTCCATGGCACGACCGCCCCGTGGCCGGTGACGACCCGATCGATGTCGTGGACGTTCGTGACCGTGTCGGCCAGCGCTTCGGCGAAGTGGGGGCCGTCGCCACCGCCTTCGATGTTCACGGTGGGCGGCGCCTTGAACGGGAAGAGGTCGCCGACCTGCATCACCTTCGCGTGGTTGAACAGCACCAGCGCGTCGCCGCTGGTGTGCGCGGGGCCTGGAGCAATCAACGTGATGGTGTCGTCGCCCTCGAACAGCGTAAGGCGCCCGTTGAAGCCGCGGCACCCGGGGCGCCGCGCCCTGCGCGCGGTTCAGCCATCCTTTGTCCCGCAGGTAACGGATGGAGGTCTCGTGCGCGATGACTTCGATCTCCGGCGGGATCGTGGTGACGGCGCCGGCGTGATCCGGGTGGAAGTGGGTCAGGATGACGTGCGTGACGGGCCGGTCGGTAATGCGCCGGATCTCGGCGTTGAGCGCCGGCCAGCTGAAGGCGTACTTCGGGTCGACGACAACGACCGCCGAAGGCGTGACGAACACCGTCGTGTTGCAGCCGCCGCCGGCGACCAGAAAGAGGCGATCGGCCAGTTCGACAGATGCCGCCACGGGCGGGCGCACGTCGGTGTCGTCGAAGGTCAGGATTGCCGGCTGCGCGGGGGCGTTGAAGAGGTACGCGGCCGCCGACAGGGCCACGGTCGTGGTGGCCAGCGCGATACGGATCAACATGACACCCAGCTCATCGGTATCGCGGTGCGACATGATCGAAAGTAGCATGTGGGCTTCGGTACTCTTCCCACTGCTGCAGCGAGAATTCGCGACCAAAGGCCTCGCGGCGGCCGCGCGCGCCCGTGATTGCATGCGACGTCGCGCGCAGGCACGAACGCGCTGGCTCGAGCGCCGGCGCAACCTGAGGCGTCCGCTACCACTGTCGTGCCGATGGCGCCACCAGCCCGTGTTCGCACACGGTCGGGACGACTGACCTCAGTGCGGGGGCGGGGCCGGGAGTGCGGCGCTCTTGCCGTAGATGGCGAGCACTCCGGCGGCCGGGATGCTGGCGGTCACGTGAGTCCCAGAGCGAGCAGCAACATGCCGGCACTGACAATGCCGACGCGGCGGCTGAATTCGAACATCGCGACCTTCCGCTGCAGACAGCTCAGCGCAGGAACGGGCGCCTCCCACGCGGGCGGCCGGGCCGGCATGGCGAGGCGCTGCCGGTCACTTCGGGGCGAAGATCCGGATGTGCGGATTGACGACCGGATAGTCCAGCGACGGCATCGGCACCCACGGAATGAGCGGCGCCGTGTGGAACTCGGCCACCATCTCGACACCGGCGCTGCCGTTCAAGAGCGCCTCGTACAGGGGCGGAGGCAGCGAGCGCGCGTGCGCCAGCCCGCTGTGACTCGTGTAGTCGGGCATCGTGATGATGAACGTGGGGCGGCGGCTCTCCCAGCGCGCCAGGATCGCGGCGATCGTCCGGTCGTCGACTGGCGGCGTCCAGTAGAGGCCGCCATCCTCGGTGGCGCGAACCGCCTCTACCGAAGCCTCCAGCGGCGGCAGGGTCGACGACGGGCCGAAGTACGCAACCGTGCTCTGCTGATCCGTGTGCTCCGCGAGCCAGGCCCCGGCCGCGTATCGCGAATCGCGAACCATCTCGTAGGTGATATTGGTCGCGACCACGGCCTCCTGAAGGATGACCGCGCCGCCGAGCAGGATCGCCACGACGCGCCACCGGAGGTTCGGCGCCCGCGCCATCATCACGACCGCGTGTGCTGCGAAGGCCAGCAGCAGCAGCATGGCGGGCATGAGGTAGCGGATCTGCACCAGGCGATACGAAAAGTACAGGTACAGGACATAGACCACCGGCAGCACGGAGAGCGCCCGCGCCTGCGAGCGATGACGCCAGACCAGCCCGATGCCCACCGCGGCGAGCACGATCCCCGGGGCCGTTATCCCCTGGATCAGTTTCGACGCGGTGGCCCGCAGAGTACCCCAGATCGCCCGCGAGAGTGGACGGAAAGGCAAACGGGTGCCCGACATCGGCACGCGAGACCAGCTCGAGCAGGTCGCGCAGGTAGGCAATGTGGGCGAAGAAGCGGCGCGGCGCCACGAAGAGGCCGCTGCCGAGCCCGAACAAAACCACGCAGGCGACCCCACCCGCCGCCGCAGCCCGCCAGAATCCGGCGGCGCGCCACGCCGCCGAGGCCGCGTCGGCCGGATGCTCGCGCCGCAGCAACAACAGGAACGGCATGGCGGCAAAGACTCCCACCGACGACTCCTTCGTGGCCAGAGCGGCGCCGGTGAGGGCGCCGAGCCAGATGGCGCCCGGCTGCCGGAGCCCGCGCCGCATCGCGTCGACGAAGACCGCGACGGCCAGCATGCTGAAGGCTGATGCGGTCGCGTCGACGTTGCCCACGCGCGCGTAGTAGACGAGCGGAAACGACAGGAGCACCAGAACCCCGTAGAGCACGCCGGTGTCCCGCCCCCACAAGGCGCGCCCGATCCACGCCGCCGCACCGACGACCACAGCCCCCATGAAGACGGAGAGCAGGTGCGCGATGATCGAGAGGGTTCGAAGGGCGGCCACCGGGTCCGTGAGCCCGAACGGGTAGGACGAGCTGACGCCGGCGAACTGCCCGGTCACCACCAGGCCGAGGAAGTAGGGCGCGTACGCCGCGGCCGCGATGAATGTGTGCATCAGCGGATAGCTGAGCCACGGATCGGGCTGCGGGCTGATGATCTGATGAATCTGTGTGAGCGGGCCGAGCGGGGTGTCGTCATCGACTCCCCAGGCGTGCGTCCGTTCGGGCCCCGTAGCGTAGGGCACGCCCCACCAGGCGCCGACCGCGTAGAACAGCGCCGCCAAGACCCAGAGGACCACCACCTCCCTGGGCAAGGAGCGGAGCCACGATCGGAGGCGATCGATCAGTCTGGTCGCGGGGGCCATGGCGGCTCAATGGTCGAGCTGGAACCAGCCGATGATACATCGTCTGTTTCACGCCGTCTCAGCGCCCGGAAACAGAGGGTGTCAACACCCGCAGGACTGGGCAGCCGCGCCGAGCGCGCCGCCGACTCGTCACGTCAGCAGGCTCTCGGGGCGGGTGGCGACCGCGTGGCCGGCGCGTCACCGCTGGGCAGGTCGCCTGTATGATCCACGCGTTCCGGAGGACCTCGCGCGTGAATTCATCTCTGACACGTATCATCGTCATCGTCGCGGCCATCGCCGTCTCGTCGTGCAGCTCGCCCGCGCCCACGCCGGCGCCGGCGGCGCCCTTCACCGTGGTCGAAGCCTCGATTCCCGACATGCAGGCGGCGATGCGCGACGGGCGGACCACCTCGCGCGAGATTGTCACCCAGTACCTCACCCGCATCGGCCTCTACGAAGACACCCTGAACGTCGCCGTGTCCATCAACCCGAACGCGCTGGCTGAAGCCGACGCGCTCGATCGGGAGCGGGCGGCCGGCAAGGTGCGCGGCCCGCTGCATGGCATCCCGGTGGCGCTCAAGGACAACGTCCTCACGACCGATGCCATGCCGACCACCGGCGGGATGCTGCGCTTCCGGCACTACCAGGCCCCATACGAGGCGACCCTCGCCACCAATCTCAAGAACGCCGGCGCCATCATCCTCGCCAAGTCGACGATGAGCGAACTGGCGGGCTGGTTCGGCACCGCGTTCAGGCCCGGGGGCTACAACGCCGCCGTTGGACAGAGCTACAACCCGTACCATCCGCGTGCCAACGACGACGGCACGCCGGTGCTCGAGACGAGCGGGTCGAGCTCGGGCGGCGGCGTGGCGGCCAACCTGTGGGCCGGCAACGTCGGCACCAGCACCGGCGGTTCGATCGAAGGGCCGTCGAACTTCTCGATGCTGGTCGGCATCCGGCCCTCGACCGGACGCATCAGCCGCCACGGCATCATCCCGCTGTCGCTCGACCAGGACACCGCCGGGCCGATGACGAAGACCGTCGCCGACGCCGCCCTCATGCTCGGCGTGATGGAAGGCGCGCCAGACCCGAAAGACCCGCGCACGGCCGAGTGCACCGCGCCGCCGAACCACGACTACACGCCGTTCCTCAAGGCCGACGCCCTGGGGGCATGCGCATCGGCATTCCCCGCGCCGGCATCTATACGGCCCGCGAGTTCCCCGGCAAGGCGCGGCCGTTCGCCGGCCTCAAGGCCGACGAACTGGCGGCGATGGAAGGGGCCATTGCCGCGCTCAAGGCCGCCGGCGCCGAGATCGTCGACAACGCCGACCTGCCGAGCATGACGGCCGGCGACGCCGCCGCCAACCTGACCTCACATCCGATCTGCGAAGCGCCCACGGTGGGCCGGGCGTCAGACGACCTGTGCTCGCACGTGCTGCAGTACACGATGAAGCGCGACTTCAACCTGTGGCTGGCGTCGCTTGGCGACACGGCGCCTGTGAAGACGCTGCGCGAGCTGCGGAGCTGGAACGAGGCCAACCGCGACCGCGGCGCCATGCGCTACGGGCAGGGCCGGCTCGACTTCGCCGACGCCGCCGACCCGACCCGCGACCAGGCCCGCTACGAGCACGACCGCCAGGACGATCTGCGGCTCACGCGCGACCAGGGGCTCGACGCCGCGCTCAAGACGCACAAGCTCGACGCCCTGCTCTTTCCCGGCTCGGCCGGCGCCAACTACGCCACCAAGGCCGGCTACCCCATCATCGTCGTGCCGTTCGGCCTGGTCGCCAACTACGCCGACGGCGCCAAGGGCTCAGCCGACAAGGTGCGGCCGTTCGGCGTGAGCTTCGTCGGCGGGCACTGCGAGGATCCGAAGCTGGTCGGCATCGCCTACGCCTTCGAACAGGCGACGAAGAAACGTGTGCCGCCCGCAGCCTTCCCCTAGGACCGGCTCGACGGGCGCATGGACGCCCGCGTCACCCCTTCGGCAGGCGGCTGGTCGAAATATTCGATGAACCTGGCCTCCGCGTCGTCACCGAACAGGATGCGGCACGCCTCGAACAGACCGGGCGCCGATCGAATCGCGTCTGTGGTCGCGATGAGCGCGATCTTCGAGCGCCGGCGCAGGAAGTCCTCGAGTTTCGTGACCATCTCGCGCTGAGCCGCGTGATAGAGCTCGCCGCGCGTGTACTCGGTGCCGTGGATGAGCACCTCCGCCATGGTGCGGTCGGCGCGAATGTCCTCGAGCAGCCGCAGACCCGACTCCCCGTAGCGGCGCCAGATGCGCGTGGAGAGCGGCTCCGACGACTCCGCCGAGGTGCGCCCGTCGAGGTCCATCAGCCGCGCCTGATGGAAGAACTCGTCGCGCACCTCATCCCCCGGCTCGCCGTACCAGCGGCGTCCGAAGGACGGCACCTCGACACCGAGCGCCCTCACCTCCCGGGTGACCTCCTCGCCGACGTTGAGGCAGTCGGTGAGCTTGCCACCGAACACGCTGATGTGCGCGCGCGCGTGGTCCACCTCGATCACGTGCTTGCGCGAGAGGGTGGTCCACTCGGCGTCCAGGCCGCTGCCGGAGGCGCCGCCGGCGCCACGCGTGACGACGAGTGGCCGCACGCCGCACCGTTCGGCGATGATGTCCGACTCCCGAAGCGGCGTTGCGAGCGCCAGCACGCGGTTGATGTTGTCGAGCACGAACGCGCGGTCTTCCGGGCGCACCACGGGAGGCAGCGTGTCTTCGCGGGTGTCGGTGGTGCCGATGCAGCTCTTCGGCCCCATGGGGATGACGAAGAACAGGCGCCCATCGTCGGCGAAGAAGGTCGAGCACTTTCGGCGAACCGGTGATGCGATTCACGATCAGGTGAATGCCGCGCGAGAACAAGTGCTGATGCGTGGTCTCGATGCCGGTGGTCAGGTTGTGCGCGTCCACATACGGCCCGGCGCCGTTGAGCAGCACGCGCGCGCGAATGGCGAGCCGCTGCCCCGAGATCACGTCGCGGGCATCACAGGTCCAGAGCCCTCCGTCGCGCTGTGCGCCGAGCGACTCCACGTAGTTCGCCACGATGGCCCCGCCGTTGATGGCGCTGCGCACGAAGTTGAAGACGAAGCGCGCGTCGTTGTCGACCAGGTAGGCATCGGAGTACTCCACGCCGCCCTGACTGCCGGTGAGGCGCAGCGCCGGCTCTTCGCGGGCGAGGTCCGCCGGAGACAGGAGGCGTGGACGCCGGGTGACCCCGCCGCCGATGAGCCAGTAGAGCCAGGTGCCGAGCCACAGCAGCACGCGCCCCTTGCGAAAGCCGCGGTCGAGGCTGGTGAGGAAACGAATTTCACGCACGCTTGCGGGATAGGCGTCGAGCAGCCGATTGCGCGACAGGCACAGCTTGCGCACCAGCGCGAGCTCGAAGGTCTCGAGGTACTTGATGCCGCCCCACACGAGATTCGAGCTTTCCTGGCTGGTGAACCCGGCGAAGTCGCCACGGTCGACCAGCGCCACTTTCACACCCTGCGCCGTCAGGGCTGCGGCGCTGACGGCGCCGTTGATGCCCCCGCCGATGATGAGCACGTCGAACAGCCGCTGACCAAGAATCTCGACATTGCTCTCGCGCAGCTTCACCCGTACCGGCCCCCGGAACGAGTCTACACAACCGCCGTCATCGCGCTGTAACCACCGCCACACCGTTGTCATGCGGCGCCGCTACACTCGCCGCATGCGACGCA
Organism: uncultured Acidobacteriota bacterium; assembly: GCA_963779175.1. Classification (GTDB taxonomy): domain Bacteria; phylum Acidobacteriota; class Vicinamibacteria; order Vicinamibacterales; family UBA2999; genus CADEFD01. The sequence goes on along the minus strand of CAVZXA010000005.1, from coordinate 824,039 downwards.
TCTCACGCCGTTCTTTCGTTCAGGCCGCCACCGCGGCGGCCACGCTGCCGCTCATCGCGCAGACGCGGCTTGGCGCCGCGCAGACCGCGTCCGACCGCGTGTTCAGACATGGCGTCGCCAGCGGCGACCCGCTGGCCGATCGGGTGATGCTGTGGACCCGTGTCACTGTCACCGGCGTCACGGCCCAGGTGCGCTACGTCGTGGCCCGGGATCCGAAGCTGGGGCGCGTCGTGGCCCGCGGCGAGGTCGAAACCGGCGCCGAACGCGACTTCACCGTCAAAGTGGACGTCTCCGGTCTGGAACCGGGCACGACCTACTACTACCGGTTCGAATCGGCCGACGGCCAGTCGCCGGTCGGCCGCACCCGGACGCTGCCGGCCGCCGGGGTGTCCCGTGTCAGGCTCGGCGTGGTCTCGTGCTCGAACCTGCCCTTTGGCTACTTCAACGCCTACGCGGCGCTGGCGGCGCGCGCCGACCTCGACGCGGTGCTGCACCTGGGCGACTACATCTACGAATACGCCAATGCGCAGTTCGGGGATGGCACCGCGCTCGGCCGTGTCCCCAGTCCCGATCGCGAGATGGTGGCGCTGGCCGACTATCGCGCGCGCCACGCCCAGTACAAGGCCGACCCGGATTCGCAGGCCGTGCATCGTCAGCACCCGTTCGTCGTCGTCTGGGACGATCACGAGTTCACCAACAACACCTGGTGGGGCGGCGCCGAGAACCACGACCCCGACCAGGGCGAAGGCGACTGGTACGTCCGTCGAAACGCCGCCGTGCGGGCGTTCTTCGAGTGGATGCCGATTCGCGAAAACGCCCAGGCCCTGGCCCCGCTGATCTATCGCACGTTGCCCTTCGGCGGCCTCGTGGACCTGGTGATGCTCGACACCCGGCTGGTCGGTCGCGACCTTCAGGTGGAGCGGCGCGACGACGTGGCGGCCCTCGAATCGCCGGCGCGGTCGCTGCTGGGACCAGCGCAGGAAGGGTGGCTGCGCGGCGAGCTGGCGGAGTCGAAGCGGGCCGGGACACGCTGGCAACTGCTCGGACAGCAGGTGATGTTCGCCGCGCAGTCGGCGCCGGGCGGGCCCAGCACGAACACCGATTCGTGGGACGGTTATCGCGCCTCGCGCACGCGCGTGTTCGACCTGATCGAGGAGTTCCGCCTCGACAGCGTCGCCGTGCTCACCGGCGACGTGCATGCGTCGTGGGTCTACGACCTGCCGCGCGATCCGTTCGGCGGCTACGACCCCGGCACCGGCCGCGGCTCACTGGCCGTGGAGTTCACCGGGACCTCGGTGACCTCGCGCAGCAACGTCGGCGCCGGACCCGACGGCGAGGCGCAGCTTGCGGCTCTGAAGCAGGCCCGCCCGCACCTGCACTACGTGGATGGCCGCTATCGCGGCTACTTCGTGGTGGATGTGACGCGCGAGCGCCTACAGGCCGACTACTTCGCGATGAAGACGATCCTCGACCGCACGGCCGAGGAGCGCTTCGTCGCGGGGTTCGCCGCGCCGACCGGCCAGATGCACCTGACGCCGCAGGCCTCGCCGGCCGTGCCGGCAGCAGGATCCGATCCGGCGCCAGAGCAGAAACGACAAGTGGGCGGCGGGCCGTGGGCACGGGCGCCCGGTAACCGCGAGGTCGGCCCCTCACCGCCTACCGGCGACGAGGGCCGCTGGCCGATGGCGCCTCCAGCCGGATGAGACGTGCCCGCAGGTCGGCGACCGTGGCCGCAAGGTCTGCGATCGTGGCCTGCTGCTCCGCGTTGATCTCTTGTTGCGCCTGCAACTGCTGCTGCAGCGCCAACGGCGCCGGCGTCGTGCCGGAGCCGCTGGCGATGGGCGGCGTCAGCGTGCCCAACTGACCGTTGGCGTCCACGAAGACGGGCACGGCGGGGCCGCTCAACTGCGTGCCGTGGATGCCGGCGATGAACGTCTGAGTTTGACCCGTTCCGGTGCCGCTGTCGTACGGCAGCCCGAGGCGCATCGTGTTGGTGTCGCTCAGCGTGCCGGTCACCTCGGCGCCGAGGTAGACGTTATAAGAGCCGGTCGTCACTTCGTGTCCCGCGTTGAATCCCACCGCGGTATTACCGTGACCCGACGCGCTGAGCTCGAGCGCCTGCAGGCCGACGGCGGTGTTGTGGTTGCCGGAGTTGTTGAAGTACAGCGCCCCGCCGCCGCTGGCGGTGTTGCCCGAGCCGCCCGAGTTCCAGAACAGCGCTGAGGCGCCGGTGGCGGTGTTGGCGTTGCCGGAGATGTTGAAGTAGAGCGCCGAGTCGCCGCTGGCGGTGTTGGCGGAGCCGTCGGCGTTGCCGTAGAGCGCGTATGACCCGCTGGCCGTGTTGGCGCTGCCGACGGCGTTGGAGAACAGGGCCTCGTAGCCGCTGGCTGTGTTGTTGGTGCCCGCGGTGTTCGAGGCCAGCGCACTCACACCGACGGCGGTATTGAAGAGCACGCCGTCTTCGATCAGGGACGGTGACACACCGCCTGCCGGCGCACCGGCGACTGGCGCACTGACGGCGCCCGGGCTCGTCGCTGGCGGCGCCGATTGCGCCGCTCCGATCTGCGCGAAAACTGGAGTGAGACAGAGAGCGAATAGGACGACGCCGGGGGAAGGGTGTCGCATGGTGAACGGCTCCTTGGAATCACGCCCGTGGCGGGCGGAGCCAGATTCTCGCGAGTGAAGCTGGTCGACGGCAAGCGCATAGTGGGGTCAGACCCCATTCTGGGCCGGGCCAGACTTCCGGGCAGGCCGAGAGCGGGACATGAACCAGACCTTTATTGCGGGCATTCACGGCACGCAGTTGACCGCGCCCGCCGTGCAGGTCTTCATCGACGCCAACGGGCAGCTCGGCACCCTGACGCCACCGGTGGCCAGCGGCAGCGGCACGACGCCCGCGCCCCTGGCCCTTCAGGACGCCCAGGAACAGCAGGCGATCAATGCCGCACACGAGGCCACCATCAACGAGCTCAAAACCGCCAATGCGGAGCTGCGCGCGCGTCTGGCGCGGCTGGAGGCGCTGGTCGTGGCCGGGCCGAGGCGCAGGTAGCGTCCGCGGCAGGATTCCGGATCACGACGGACAGCGTCCCCGGGTCAGCGCGGCCGCGCGGCCGGGCGCGCGCTGGTCCCTTCCAGCCGTGCGAGGCGCGCTCGGACGGCGGCAAGCGCCGCCTGCAGCTCCGTCACGGTGGTACGCAGTTCTTCGTTGATGGCCCGCTGCGCGTCCACCTGCTGCTGCAGCGCCAGCGGCGCCGGCGTCGTGCCCGACCCGCTGGCGATGGGCGGAGTCAGCGTGCCCAGTTGGCCACTCGCGTCGACGAACACCGGCACCGCGGGCCCGCTCAGTTGGGTCCCGTGGATCCCCGCGATGAACGTCTGAGTCTGCCCCGCGCCCGTGCCGGGGTTGTACGGCAGGCCGAGGCGCATCGTGTTCGTGTCGCTCGCCGTGCCTGTGACGCCCGCGCCGAGGAACACGTTGTACCAGCCGGTCGTCGCGTTGAAGCCCGCGAAGTAGCCGACCGCCGTGCCGTCGGAGCCCGTCGTGGTGTTGTAGAACGCGTTAGCGCCGGTGGCCGTATTGCGCTGGCCGTGGGTACTCGAGATGAGCGCCGCGTTCCCGGTGGCGGTGTTGTTGCCGCCCGAGGCGTTGGACAAGAGCGCTGAGTTGCCGATGGCGGTGTTCCCGGCGGCCCACGTGTTGGCGTAGAGCGCCTGCCAGCCAATGGCAGTGTTGAAATTTCCATCGACGTTGTTCGCAAGTGCCTCGAGACCAGTCGCCGTGTTGAATCTGCCGCCGGTGTTCGACGCGAGCGCTCGCGCGCCACTCGCCGTGTTGCCGAAGCCGTCGGTGTTCGCCGCCAGGGCCTGCACGCCCGTGCCGGTGTTCTGCCTACCTGTGAGCGACAGGTTGCCGGCGCTCACGCCGAGGAATGTGTTCTCCGTCCCGGCGTTGTGGAGGAAGGCGACGCCCTGCTTGGTCACGACGCCGTCCGCCGCCGTCGACGGCGGCAGATCCAGGTGGCCTGCGCTGAGCGTCTGCGTACCTGCGAACGTGTTGGCGCCGAGGGTGCGGGCGTGAAGCCGAGGTCGGTCGCCGACACGCATCCGGCACAGTCCACGTCGATGGCGGCCCCGCCCTTGCTGGCGCTCGCCGCGTAGGTGAAGGTCACCTGCGGGGGGCCCACCGAGTCCACGGGGGCCGTGGCGCTGCTGCCCAGCCGATGGTTCGCGTCGATGGTCACGAGTTCGCCGCCCACCGTGGCACCGCGGATCCCGGCGATGAACGTCTGGTCCTGCCCGGCGCCGTTGTTGTACGGCAGGCCGAGGCGCATGGTGTTCGTGTCGCTCGCCATGCCCGTGACATCCGCGCCGAGGAACACGTTGTACGAGCCAGTGGTCGCATCGCGACCGGCCTTGAAGCCGAGCCCGGTGTTCGACCCGCCCGTAATGTTCTGGAGGAGCGCCTGGTACCCGGTGGCGGTGTTGTTCCCGCCCGAGGTGCTGTAGTACAGCGCGTCACGACCGCTGGCGGTGTTGTTGTGGCCCGTCGTGTTCGAGACGAGGGATTGCATGCCGGTGGCGGTGTTGTTGTTGCCGGTGGTGTTGTAGAAAAGCGCCACATAGCCGCTCGCCGTGTTGGCGCTGCCCGCGGTGTTCGAGAACAGGGCGCCGGCACCGAGGCCGGTGTCGTAGTTCCCTGTGGTCACGACCATAAGAGCCGAGTTGCCAACCGAGGTATTGGTCGCGCCTTCGATCAGATTCGGCGATACGCCACAGGTACCGGCGGTGTCTGCGGCCAGGGCGCGCGAGCTCGTCCGGCTGGTGCTGTCTCCGGGAGTACCCGTCGACGACGTGCCGCCCGTCCCCGCCCCGCCACTGGCGGCTACGGCCGCGACGGTCTCGGCCGTGATGGCGATGACGAAGCCGTCGCCCAGCTGCCGCGCCGGGTCGACCACCGACAGCCGATACGTGCCCGGCGTCGTCAGCGCCGCCGCGGCGCCAGCACCACGAGCTGCGTGTCGGTGCCGCCGGGCAGCACCGGTCACCGGCTGGCCGTCCACCGCCACGACCGGCGCCGTGCCGAAGCCCGTGCCGGTGATGGTCAGCTCCCCCGACAGCTCGTGCAGCCGGACGTTGTGAATCGTCAGCGGCGACGAGGCCGTTTGGGCCACCACGGTCGATGAGCCGACGAGCGGAGTTGCGAGTGCCAATGTTGCGACGAAAAACATGAGGCGCATGAGACTGTCTCCTGAAACCGAGTGACTATCGCCGTCGCGGTCTCGCGCTCTCGAGCGTGGCAAGGCGTTCGCGCACGGCCGCCAGCGCGGCATCTTGACCGGCAATGGTCGTGCGCTGGTCCAGGACGATCCGCTCGAGCGCCTCGAGGCGTTCCTGCATCTGCTGCTGCAATGCAAACGGCGCCGGCGTCGTGCCCGAGCCGCTGGCGATGGGGGGCGTCAGCGTGCCCAGTTGGCCACTCGCGTCCACGAACACCGGCACCGCAGGTCCGGTCAACTGCGTCCCGTGGATCCCCGCGATGAAGGTCCTGTTCTGACCGACACCTAGTCCACTCAGCCCGTCAACGGCGTACGGAAAACCCAGGCGGATCGTATTCGTGTCGCTCGCGGTGCCCTCGGTCCAGGCGCCAAGGAAGATGTTGAAACGGCCAGACGTGGACTGGAACCCGGCAAGGTTGCCGACCGCAACATTCATGTCGCCAGAGTGTCCCGCGCCAGCCAGAGCCGCGCTCCCGACCGCCGTGTTCTGCGTGCCGACGCTACCAAAGAGAGCGCCTCCGCCAAACGCCGCATTGTTGATGCCCGTCACGTTCGACGCGAGTGCCAAGTATCCAACTGCGGCGTTTCCAAAACCGGCCGTGTTCGCACGCAGCGCACCGTGGCCGACGGCCGTGTTGTTCGAGGAGGCGTTGTTCTGGAGCGCCTCCACGCCCACGGCTGTGTTGTCGAAACCGGAGGTGTTGGCCTCCAGCGCCTTGAAGCCCATCGCCGTGTTCTTGTTGCCGGTCGTGTTCGCCCACAGCGCTGACCGTCCACTGGCCGTGTTGCTGGTGCCGGTGGTGTTGGACTGGAGCGCCTGGGACCCGTTGGCCGTGTTGTTGGTGCCAGTCGTGTTGGACTGCAGCGCCCGCGACCCGGTGGCCGTGTTGAATTCCCCCGTCGAGTTGTCGCGGAGCGCCGCATACCCGGTCGCGGTGTTGTCGAAGCCGGTCGTGTTTCCTAAGAGCGCGCCTTGGCCAATGGCCGTGTTGATGCCGCCACTGGTGTTCGAAGCGAGCGCTTCCTGGCCGACGGCCGTGTTGGCGTTGCCTGTGGTGTTCGACGAGAGTGCCCGGTAGCCGTTGGCCGTGTTGGCATAACCCGAGGTGTTCGCATAGAGCGCTCGGTAGCCGGTGGCAGCGTTGAAGCTGCCCGTTCCGTTGGCCAAGAGCGCCTCGAAACCGCTCGCCGTGTTGGCGCTGCCGATGGTGTTGGCATAGAGAGCCCGGACGCCGGTTGCCGTATTCCAATTACCCGTGGTGTTCCCGTTGAGCGCCTCGCCACCGATGGCGACGTTGTCCGCGCCGGTGGTATTGGAGTAGAGCGCGGCAACGCCGGTCGCCGTGTTACCCGTCGCCGTGGTGTTCGACCTCAGTGCGTCTGACCCGAACGCCGTGTTGCCGCCCCCGGTGGTGTTCGACCTCAAGGCGTTCAGCCCTGCGCCCGTGTTCTTCCAGCCGGTGGTGTTCGAATAGAGCGCCTGATACCCAGTGGCCGTATTCCCCAGCCCGGTGGTGTTGGCGTTGAGGGCTTCGTATCCGGTGGCAACGTTGTCCGCACCGGTCGTGTTGAAGTAAAGCGCAGCAAACCCGGTGGCGGTGTTGCCCGAGGCCGTGGTGTTGGTATTGAGCGCGAAGCGCCCAAGGGCGGTGTTCCGCGAGCCGGAGGTGTTCCACAAGAGGGCACTGTCGCCGCTGGCGGTGTTGTCGTTCCCGATGGTGTTGGAATACAGCGCGAATTCGCCGGTGGCCGTGTTCGCGGTGCCGGAGGTCAGGCTGAAGAGCGCCTCGAGGCCCACCGCCGTGTTGTTCGCGTTCTCGACCAGGTTCGGCGACACGCCACGCGTGCCCGTCTTCGTGCGGTCGGCGGTGCCCGGGCGCGTCCGCCCGGCGCCGTCACGGGACGTGCCCGACGACGACGTGGCGGCTGGGCCCGCAGCGCCGCTGGCCGCCACCGCCGCCACGGTCTCGGCCGTGATGGCGATGACGAACCCGTCCCCTGCCTGGCGCGCCGGGTCGACCACCGTCAGCCGGTAGGTGCCTGGCGTGGTCAGCGCGGCGGCCGGCGCCAGCACCACCAGCTGCGTGTCGGTACCGCCAGGCAGCACGACAGCCGGCTGGCCGTCCACCGCCACCGTCGGTGCGGAGCCGAAGCCCGTGCCGGTGACAGTCAGCTCACCTGACAGCTCGTGCAGCCGGACGTTGTGGATCGTCAGCGGCGACGAGGCCGTCTGGGCAACTGCCGCCGACGGGCCGATCAGCGGAGTTGCGAGTGCCAGTGCTGCGAGGAAGCCTGTGAGGCGCATGCGAATGTCTCCAGAGAAAGAGTGACACCACGTCACGTGCGAGGAATGGCGGCAGGTCGACACGTCCCTCTCCGCCACCAACCAGAAGATCCGCGTCTGGCTACCGCCGGCGGCCGCCGGGCGCGGATTCGAGCCGCGTGAGGCGCGCGCGCAGTTCGGCGATGGTCCCTTGGAGTACCTCGATCGCCGCTTGTTGCGCCTCCACCTGCTGCTGCAGCGGCGCGGGCGTCGTGCCCGACCCGCTGGCGATGGGCGGCGTCAGCGTGCCCAGTTGGCCACTCGCGTCCACGAACACTGGCACCGCGGGCCCGCTCAGTTGGGCCCCGTGGATCCCCGCGATGAACGTCTGAGTCTGCCCCGCGCCCGTGCCGGGGTTGTATGGCAGGCCGAGCCGCATCGTGTTCGTGTCGCTCGCTGTGCCCATCACGTTCGCGCCAAGGAACACGTTGTGCGAGCCACCCGTCGTCGCGCTGCCGGCGTAGCTCCCCACGGCGGTGTTGGCGCTCCCCCCGGCGCCGTCGAGCGCATGCGACCCCACAGCGGTGTTCTCGGAGCCAACGATGTTGTCGCGCAGCGCTTCAAACCCCGCGGCGACGTTATCCGCTCCCGTAGTGTTGTACCGGAGGGCACTGTAACCGGCCGCCGTATTCCAGCTGCCCGAGGTGTTGTCATAAAGCGCGTTCACGCCGGTGGCCGTGTTGACGTTGCCCGTGGTGTTGGAGCGGAGCGCAGAGGCGCCGCTGGCCGTGTTGTAGGCGCCTATTGTGTTGAACCTCAGGGCCGACTCACCGTGCGCCGTGTTCGCATTGGCGGTGGTGTTGTGTTCGAGCGCGAATCTGCCGGTGGCCGTGTTGTAGCTGCCTGACGTGTTGAAGGTCAGTGCACTCGCACCAAAGGCCGAGATGTCCGTGCCAGTCGTGATGGAGGCCAGAGCATTGATACCGACGGCGGTTCGGGCGGGCTGCTCGATGACGTTCGGTGAGACGCCCGTGGTCGCCACGCCGGCCGGGCCACCAGCGTCGCCGGGCCGGCGGCTCGCGCCGCTCGGCGCCGCCGAGCCCTGCCGGACACCGCCCGGCCCGCCCGTGCCCCCAACCGCGGTGGCCACGGTCGCCACGGTCTCGGCCGTGATCGCGATGACGAAGCCGTCACCCACCTGCCGCGCCGCATCGACCACGGTCAGCCGGTACGTCCCGGGCGTGGTCAGCGCGGCGGCCGGCGCAATACCACGAGCTGCGTGTCGGTACCGCCAGGCAGCACGGCACCGGCTGGCCGTCCACCGCCACCGTCGGTGCGGAGCCGAAGCCCGTGCCGGTGATCGTCAGCTCACCTGACAGCTCGTGCAGCCGGACGTTGTGGATCGTCAGCGGCGACGAGGCCGTCTGGGCAACCGCCGACGACGGGCCGACGAGCGGAGTTGCGACTGCCAGTGCTGCGAGGAAGCCGGTGAGGCGCATGCGAATGTCTCCTGAAAGAAACCGTTGCCGCCGCTACTTCGCGGCGACGATCGGCGACGCCTGCTGCAGCACCTGCTGCCACTGCCCGGCCCGGCGCGCCAGCACCTTGAGCGAACGGTTGCCGCCGCCGACCCACGTCACCGCCGCCATGTCGCCCTTCACGATCACGCGGACCTGCTGGTCGGGCGTCGCAGCGCCCCCCGCCCCCGCGGCTGGCGCGGGCCCTTTGAGACCGGCCACGCGCTCGGCGCGCGAGGTGCGGCTGCCGTTGGCGCCGATAATCGCTGTGGTCGGGCGACGACAGGCGTTCCCACGCCGCCAGGTCACGCGAGGCGTTGGCTTTCTGAATGGCCTGGAAGGCCGCGAGGGCATCGCGCTCGGCGGCTGTGGTCGCGGCCCAGGCCGGCAGCGCCATCGGTTCCGGTCCACCAGACGGCGGCGGCTTCACATCGGTGCTCTGCGCCAGGGCCATCTTCCACTGCGTGCCCTCCCGGGCCATGACACGCGTCAGCCAGCCCTGGGCCCCGGCCTGGCCGGTGGGCGTGGTGGGCAGGTTGCGGTAGGTCACGACGGCGCCATCGCCGTAGACGCGCACGCTCACCTCGTCGAACTTCCCGGGTCGGCGCTCCGCCCCGGGCGCCCCGACGGTCTTCAGCCACTCGCCCCGTCCGAAGGCGCGGCCACTCGACGTCACGCGCACGAAGTCCGCGGTGGTCAGGCCCTCGTAGGCCTTCACGTCACGGCGCTGAAACGCGCCGTTGATCTGGTCGATGGCCTGCATCACGGCCTTCTCGTCCGGCGAGGTCTGGGCCGCCCCAGACAGGTCCCAGGTCGCGACGCCAGCCGCCAGCACGCACACGAATCCCACGAGTCGAAGTCGAGTCATCATTTGCCTCCTCAGCGTCGTGGACTCTAGCTGCCGCCCCGGGCCGGCGCTAGGCTGCGCGGGGTTGCGGAACCGCTCGAATTCGCCACGCAACGGTTGTGCGGCGGCGGTAGAATCTGGCTCGGCCGTGAGCGCAGGTCTCGCGAGCCAGCTTCGCCGGCCCCCACGCCGATGCCACCGCACCCGCCGCTCCCGCCGCCGGCGTCTCCTCCGGACATGGATGGCATTCCGCCTGCAGCGGTCCTCGCCGAGCTGGAGGCGTTGTGCGCGCACGACGCCTTCGCCCGGTCGTCGCGGCAGGTGGCCCTGCTGCGCTATGTCGTCACGGCGGTGCTCGCGGGTCACGCCGATCAGCTGAAGGAGTACTCCGTCGGGGTCGGCGCCCTGGGCAAGCCGCCGGACTTCGATCCCAAGCTCGACTCGTCGGTGCGGTCGGAAGCCTCGCGCATCCGCACCAAGCTCGACGCGCTGTACGCAGCCGAGCCCGAGGCGCATGTGGTGCGCATCCTGCTCCCGAAGGGCCACTACGTGCCGACCTTCGAGCGGATGCTGCAGGCCGCGCCGCGTCGCTGCCCCGCGAGGCGCCGGCGCCGGTCCTCGCGCGAGCCCCGTGTTCCGGTGGCCGGGCCGTGCGCGTCGTGGGCTGGTGCTGCCGTTGTTGCTGGCGCTCGCAGCGCTGCTGCTGGTGGTCGCGTGGCAGCGCGGCACACGATCGCTGACAACTCCGGCGCCGAGCCTGCAGGTGAGTCGCTTCGACGCCTTCAGTACCGATCGACGATTCCCGAAGATCTCGCCCGATGGCAGCCTGGTCGTCTACTCCCAGGACGTGGACGCGGTGCCGTGGCTGTACCTGTCGCGCGCCGACGGCACGCCGATTCCCCTCGACCAGCAGGGGGAACACGCGGCCTGGTCGCCCGACGGCCGCCAGCTCGTGTTCCGATCCGAGCGCGATGGCGGTGGCCTGTTCCTGCTGGACGTAGCCACCAAGGAGGTGCGGCGGGTGACCGGCGAAGGCTTCCATCCCGCGTGGTCACCCGACGGCACCCACGTCGTCTACAGCAGCGAGCGCTACCTGCGCCCCGAAGCGCGGCTCACGACCAGGAGCGCCCTGTCGGTGATGAACCTCTCCACCGGCGCCACTCGTCGTCTGACGCTGCCGGCGCCGATGGACGACGCCATCGAACCGGCGTGGTCGCCGGATGGGCGGTGGATCGCCTTCTGGTCGATCGACACCGGCGGCCGCCGCGACGTCTTCGTGATGCCGGCCGCGGGCGGTCGACCGGTGCGCGTCACCGAGCCCGACCCGGTGGACTGGAACCCGACGTGGTCGCCCGACGGCCGGCTGTACTGGTCGTCGAACCAGGGCGGCGCCACCAATCTCTGGCGCGTGCGCATCCGCGACGACGGCACGGCGGCGGGACCGCCTGAGTCCGTTCCCCTGCCCACCAGCTACGCCGGTTTCTTCAGCTTCGATCGCAGCGGCCGGCTGATGTACGCGAGCGTGCATGCGCTGTGGTCGATCTTCCGCGCCGAGGTGGCGCTCGATGGCCGCTCGGCGGCGGCGCCCGTCCGGCTCACACCGGAGACGCTGCGCGTGCGCCACGCGTCGCTGTCGCCGGACGGTGAACACGTGGCGGCCTACGCGCTCGATCCGCAGGAAGACCTGGTGGTGTTCCGCCGCGACGGCAGCGGGCTGCGCCGTCTGACCGACGACGCGTTCCGCGATCGCGGCCCGGCGTGGTCGCCCGACGGACAGCGCATCGCGTTCGTCTCCAATCGCGGCGGCGATTACCAGCTGTGGTCGGTGCAGCCCGATGGCCAGGGGTTGACGCCGCTCACGCAGCATCCCGCCGGCGCCTTTGGCCCGTTGTGGTCGGTTGACGGCCAGCGCCTGGCGTGGTTCGAGCGCGGCCGCCGCGTGAAGGTCACGCGGGTGACCGGGGCGACGCCGGTCACGGTCGACGTCCCCGGCCAGGTGGCGTTTGCGCCCACGGCGTGGTGGCAGGCCGACACGGCACTCCTCGGGGCGCTGGCCGCCACCGAAGACGACGACGGCGACACGCCACTCGTTTCGTACGCCCTCGACACCGGTAGCGTCCGCGACTTCGGCATCCGCGGGCGCGGCCCGCGCTGGCTCAGCGAGGGCCGCCTGCTGCTGTTCCTGCGCGGCAACCGCTTCTACAGCCGCGACGTGACGTCGGGCGTGGAACAGCCGCTGCTTGCGCTGCCGGGCGCGGTGTCGAATCGCTACGCGCTGTCGGCCGACCGGATGCTCTACTTCGACATGCAGGAATCGCGCGCCGAACTCTGGACCGCACGGCTACCGTGACCGCTCACTTCACCGTGACCTTGACGTGCGCCGTGGTCCAGCAGCACTGGTCGCCGCCGCCACTCTCGCCCGACTCGTCGGAGATCTGCGCGCGCAGCACGTAGTCGCCGGGCACGCGGAAGGTGGCCGTGGTCGCCGCCTCGACGATGCGCGTTGGCTCGCCCATGGTCGCCACCGGCACCCGCGCCGGCGCGAAAACCGTGGGGCCGGGGCCGCGGTACTTGTGCCAGTGCACCAGGACGTCGTTGCGTACCCCGGGCTGGCTGCGTTTCGTGGGGCCGCCGAACACGCTGTCGCCGACAATCGCCACCGGATCGACCACCGGGTTCGTGCGCCGCCGGATCTCCGCCAGTTCCGCGTCGGGGCCTTCGCGCGGACCTGCCACGTCGCTGACCCAGAGTTTCAGCGGCAGCGGCTGGCCCACGGCCGCCGACAGCGTCTGCGCGAATCCGGTGGGCGGGCCGGTCAACGCCGGGCCAGCGGGCGCGACGCGCACGACAGGCGGCTCGTTGCCGCTCGCCGCGTTCTTGAAGAAGTCCACCCAGTAGGGGGGATTCAGCCAGAAGCTCACCTTCGACTCCTGGCCGTTGACCTTCAGCGTCCACGTCAGCCGGCTCTTGCCGAAGTCGGGCGGCACCTTGATCGTGAAGACGCCGTGCTGCTGGCTGGGCTCGAAGTGCGTCGGCTGGCCGTAGTCGGGGCCGCCGGGCTCGATGCGGTTGTCGGGGCCGATCGGGATGTCGTACGAGGCGCTGCGGTTGCGGTTGTAGTAGCCGAGCAGGATCACGGTGGAGCCGTCTTTGAGCGGGCCCCAGCCCTCGAGCACCGGAAAGATCGCCTCGGCGCCGGAACCCATGGGCTCGGCAGGCAACGGCTCACGAGGCTTTTGCGCGTGCATCGGCGCGGCGATGAGGCCGCCCCAGGCGACGAGCGCAGCCGCGGCCATCCGGGCGAGACGCGACGTCGGTATCGGCATGCGGCGACCCGCGTCAGCGCTGGCGGTCGGCCGCCGTCGATCGCTGGTGCCGCTGCCGGGCCTCGACCTCGGTCGCGTACTGCTCGTCGGTGAAGTAGGTCACGTTGACCCACGCGTGCGCCATCTCGTCCACCGTGCGCTGGCCGTAGCCGACCCACACGTTCGGATCGGGGTTGCCGCGGGCGGCCGAGGTGTTGTCGTGCCACGCCTTCACCTTGATGATGGTGCCCTTCGGCAGCAGCGGCGCGGCATGGTCGGCGAACACGTAGGCGTTGTGCCAGTTGAAGTCGAACTCGGCCACGTGGCTGAGCACGACGCTGGTGCCGGTGGGCAGCACGGCTTCGAGCGTCATGGCCTTGCCGCGCAGGTGCATGTGCGGCTGGAAGCTCTCGATGCGTGCCGCCTGGCGCAGCGGGAAATAGGTTTCGGTGAGCTGCACGGTGTTGGGCGGGATGTCGAGCGCGCCGACGCCAGTCTTGCCCATCCGGATCAGGTGCTGCCGATACTTCGGCTCCTCACCCTTCGGATAGAAGTAGATGCCGAGCTCGACGCCGCTGGTGATGTCTTCGCCGCCGTTCGAGTAGTGGATGTCCCAGGCGATCTTCGAGCCCGGCAGCATCAGCATGCCGGCGCCAGGCCGCACGAACTCGGCGTCCTTCCCCACCGCCCACTCACTGAAGCGGCCGGGCGTCATTTCGGCCGAGGGCGCATCCGGATCGAACTGCAGGATGTCGGCGTTGGCGTGATGGGTGATCTTGCGGCCCTTCACGGTGCTCGGCCGCACTTCCACGGCGCGCACCCAGCGCGGCTCGGTCAGTCCGGTGTCGACGATCGGCTTCCACCACGTGTCGTTGGCGGCCGCCTTCTGCGTCCACGGCGTGGAGCGGACGACCAGGTCGGGCTCCGACTGGCCGTAGGTCTTCGCCACGTTCCAGATCTGCTCGGTGGGCCACACCTTCGCGACCGGCATATCCGCGGCATCGCCCTGGCGGGCGCCCTGGTCGACCCACTTCAGGACGGTCGCGATCTGATCGTCGCTGAGCGAGCGATCGTTCTTGAACTCCTGCACGCCGACGGTCTTGTCGACGTGCCACGGCGGCATCTGCCGGGCCTCGACCCGGGCGCGGATCGACCGCGCCCACGGGCGGGCCTCCGGGAAGGTGCGCAGCGACATCGGCGCAATCGACTCGGGCCGGTGGCAGGCCTCGCACTTGGCCTGGAAGATCGGCGCGATGTCTTTCGTGAAGGTCGGCGAGGCGGGCACCTGCCCCGCAGCCGGGGCCGCTGCCGAGACCGCCCAGAGGAACGCGGTCAGACTACCGAGACGACGGAAACCGAGGTTTCTCATGCTCGTGCTCCCCGGAAGGGGCCTGCCCCCGAGCGGCGGGAACCGCCGTCGCGGAACGGGTCGGGCCGGTATGGTAGCACCATCCGGCTGGCCGCCCGCCTCCCAAACGGACTCGTGGCATGAACCGGATCCGAGCCCCGCGGCGCCAGGTCCGCGCCACCCGCGGTGGCTCGGTCACAGCCGTGGAGGTGAGTCCGGACTGAACGTTGCCGTGAACCGCGGATGGCGCCGACGTGGTGCTGTCACCCGTCGACCAGTCTAGGGAGCGGATCGAACTACTACCAGCACTCGTAGTACGCATCCCCGCTATCCTGAGGGCCATCGTGCGGACACGACGGGCATGACGATCGCAGACGTGCTGGTCATCGGCGCCGGGCCGGCGGGGCTGGCCGTGTCGGCGTGTCTCGGTCGTGAAGGTGTGCCCTATACGCTCGTCGAGCGCGCCGACGAGGTGGCGTTTTCGTGGCGGCACCACTACGACCGTCTGCACCTGCACACGGTGAAGCGCCTGTCGCAACTGCCGTTCACTCCGTGGCCGGCCGCCACCCCGCGCTACCCGTCGCGCGACGATGTGGTCCGCTACCTCGAACGCTACGCCGTCGAGCATCGCATCGCGCCGCAGCACCGGCATCGAGGTGCAGCGCGTCGCGCGTGCCGGGTCGGGCTTCACCGTGCGCACGAACGCCGGCGTCATGACCGCGCGCGTTGTGGTGGTGGCCACCGGCGACAACGGCGAGCCGATTCGCCCGGCGTTCCCGGGCCTGACCGCCTTCGCCGGCAGCGTCGTGCACGCCCGCGACTACCGGAATCCGCGGCCCTACGCCGGCACGCGCACGCTGGTAGTGGGATGCGGCAACTCCGGCGCGGAGATCGCGCTCGACCTGGCCGAGCACGGCGTCGATGTGGCGATGGTCGTGCGCGGACCGGTGCACGTCGTGCCGCGGGATCTCTTCGGGCGGCCGTCGCAGGAGACCTCGGTGCTGCTCGCGCGCCTGCCCGTGGCCGTGCGAGACGCCGTCGTCACGCCGATCCTGCGCTTCGCGGTGGGCGATCTGTCGCGCTGGGGCATCGTGCGGCCCACGGCTGGTCCGGCCCGCATGATTGAAGAGGCCGGCCGGGTTCCGATGCTCGACATCGGCACGATTGCGCGGGTGCGGGCGGGCTCGATTCAGGTCGTGCCCGGCGTGCAGGAGGTGGAACCGCACGGCGTGCGCTTCGCCGATGGCCGGAGGCGTCCGGTGGACGCGATCATCCTCGCCACCGGCTACCGTCCGGCGCTGGATCGTCTGGTCGAGGGGTTCGCGGCGATTGCCGACGGGCGCGGCCGGCCTCACCGGTTCGGCGAAGAGACCGCCATTCCGGGACTGTTCTTCGTCGGGTTCCGCAACACGCCCACCGGGGCTCTGCGCGAGATCGCCATTGAAGCTCCGCGAGTGGGGGCGGCGATCCGTTCGCGGCTGCGCGGGGCGGTCTGACCACGGCCCGGATCGGCGCACACGACCAGCCGCGCCGAGGTGGCGCTCGTGCAGCCCGCCGCCACGCCGCCCTGGCTGACGATGAACTGCTGGCCGCCGTCGGCAATCGTCAGCGATCCCGTGCGCGGCAACGACGACGGGTTCGCGTCGACGACATACGTCACGGTGCCGGGGCCGCGGCCGGTGGCGCCTGACGTCACGTGGATCCAGGCATCGTTCGAGACCGATGACCAGTCACAGCCCGTGGCCGTGACGACCGTGGCGCTGGCGGTGCCGCCAGTCGCCGCGACGGCCTCACCGCTGGGCGCGATCTGAAAGGCGCACGGCGCCACCTTCACGATCTGACTGACGCTGCCGTTCAGATCGACCACATAGAGCTCGCCGTCTTCGTCTTCGCCAAACGACGAGATGTTCATCGTGGTGTCGAGCAGCAGCGCCTGGGTGGCGCCGTCCCAGTCGAAGATCTCGCCGGTGCAGTAGTCGGCGAACAGGTAGTTGCCGTCGCGCACGACCAGCTGTGCCCCGCGGTAGGCATAGCCGCCGGTGAGCGAACAGCGGCCGCTCGTGTGCGCGTACTCGAATGCCGGCAGGATGTAGTTGCCGGGCTGACAGAGCAACGTGTCGAGGTCGGTGCAGCGGAAGCCCTCGTAGACACGCCAGCCGTAGTTGCCACCGGCCACGATCGGCGTGTCCACTTCCTCACGCGCGCCCTGGCCCACGTCGCCGACCCATTGCTGGCCGGTCACCCGATCGAAGCTGAAGCGCCAGGGATTGCGCATGCCGTATGCGAAGATCTCATCGCGGCCCGGCGTCGTGCCGTGGAAGGGGTTGGTCGGGGGCGAGAGGTAGGCGACGCCGGATCCTGCGGGCGGGTCGATGTCGAGGCGCAGGATCTTGCCGAGCAGCACGTTGATGTTCTGGGCGTTGTTGGGCGGGTCGTTGCTGCCGCCGCCGTCGCCAACGCCGATGTAGAGGAAGCCGTCGCGCCCGAAGGCCAGCATGCCGCCGTTGTGGTTGGTGTTGCCTGGATGCGGAATGACGAGCAGCACCGCCTCCGCCGGGTCGGCCACGTTCGGATCGGCCGAGGCCCGATACTCGGCGATGACGAGCGCGCCGTCGCCGCTGCGCGTGTAGAACACGAAGAACCGGGCGTTGCTGACGTATTGCGGGTGGAAGGCCAGGCCGAGCAGCCCGCGCTCGCCACCGGAGACGATCCGTGAGCGGATGTCGAGGAACGTGGTGGGCGTGGTGCCGCCGGGCTGCAGCACGCGGATGACGCCGGGGCGTTCGACGATGAACAGCCGATGCGAGTTGTCGCCGGCGTGGCCGACAAACAGCGGACTCGAGAGGCCGGTCGCCACCGGCACCAGACGGATGGCGGCCAGCGTCGACGCCGGCAGCACGAGCGTGGCCACCGTGAGCACCGCGGCGCCGGCAATCGAGATGTTCATGGTCCCGCAGCGTCGCACATCACGTGGTCGTGCGGGTGTCTCCTATGACACAACCCGGAGCAGCGCGCGGTCGAGGTGGTGGCGGTTGGCGATGCACGCCGGGGAACCGAGCCGGTCGCTACTTGCGGGCGAGCGTGGGTGGCGCGGCCGGCGAGTCCGGCGTGGGCCGGGCCGCCGCCGGCTCGAAGCGAATCTCGGGCAGTTGCTCCACCGCGCGGCGCAGCGCCTGTTCCCAGGAGGCGTGAATCAACTGCAGGTCGGCATCGAACGCCGCCAGGCGACGCGACCGCGTGATCGCCAGGGTGTCGCGCTCGTAGAGGAGCAGGTCGATCGGCGGCCCGACGGTGACGTTCGAGCGGATGGTGGCGTCGAACGACAGCAGCGCGTACTTGGCGGCGATCTCGAGTGAGGTATCGGTGTCGATGCCGCGATCGAGGATCGGCCGTCCGTACTTGCACTCGCCCAGTTGCAGGTAGGGCGAATCGGCGGTGGCCTTGAGCGGGTTGCCCTGCGGATAGATGAGATAGAGCCCGGGCTCCTCGCCGAGCACCTGCCCGCCCAGCAGCAGCGTGACGTTGAAATCGAAGCTGTCGCGCTCGAGCGCCGCGCGATCGATGTCCGATACCCGGCGCACGCACTCGCCGACGATGCGCGCCGCCTCGTAGAGCGAGGCGGCCTTCGCCAGGCCGCGGCCAGCGTCGAAATCCACGCGCAGCAGCGACACCACCGACTGGCTGATGGAAAGGCTGCCGCTCGTCAGGATGACGAACACCCGCTCGCCCTCGGTGACGAAGCGGTGCATCTTCTGACAGGTGTTGACTTGATCGAACCCGGCGTTCGAACGAGAATCGGACGCCATGATCAAGCCATCGGCCGTCACGATCCCCAGGCAATAAGTCACGACGTCCTCGGCGGCTGATTCAACACCGGCTCATCATACCGCGTGAACGCGCGGCGGCTACGGCATCGCGAGGGGTGCCGACTGTGTTCCCTTCAGAGGCCCCTCATGCTGATCCGCATCGGCTACGACATCCGTTTCGACATCGACGTGCCGGTGCCGGTGGTGGCGCTGCTCAGCGTCCATCCGTCCCGGCGTGGTGATCTGCGGGAGGCCGATGCGGTGACGCTCGACCCGGCGATCGCCCGCGACGAGTACATCGACTCGTTCGGCAACATCTGCACCCGCTTTGTCGCCCCGCCGGGCACCGTAGCGCTGACCAACTCGTCGCTGATCAGCGACTCGGGCGCACCCGACGAGATCGACCTCAGCGCGCCGCAGGTGCCGATCGGCGAGCTGCCGCCGGAGGTGCTCCGCTTCCTGATGGCGAGCCGCTACTGCGAGGTGGACCTGCTCTCGCCGATCGCCGCCGATCTGTTCGGCACCGTCGCGCCCGGGTGGCCACGCGTGCAGGCGGTCTGCGACTGGGTGCATCAGAAGGTGACCTTCAGCTATCCGCATGCGCGGCCCACCCGCACCGCCCTCGACGTCTTCGCCGAGCGGGTGGGGGTGTGCCGCGACTTCCAGCACCTGGCCGTCACGTTGTGCCGCTGCCTCAACATCCCGGCGCGCTATGCCACCGGCTACCTGGGCGACATCGGCGTGCCGTCCGAGCGGCCTCGGGGACTTCAGCGCCTGGTTCGAGGTGTATCTCGGCGGCCGCTGGTGGACCTGCGACGCCCGGCACAACACGCGGCGCATCGGCCGGGTGCTCATCGCCACCGGACGCGACGCCACCGACGTGGCCATGACCACCTCGTTCGGCGCCGCGCGTCTGTCGCACTTCACGGTGGTGACCGACGAAGTCGGCCCCGGCTGACCGGGCGGACGCGTCAGGGCTCCTCGGTGGGCGCCACACCGGCCAGCCCGCCCAGGTAGACGCGGGTCTCGGCCAGCGTTGACGTCACCATGGTGGCGCCGGCGTCGCGCAGCGGCTGCGTGCTCTCGTCGGCCAGCGCGGGCGGCGCCCAGCGTCCCACCACGATCCGCACCTCGGGCAGCGCGGCGCGCAGTCGCTTGACGAGATAGCGGGTCTTCGACGGCAGGCTCGGCGGCAGATCGGCGATGCACACGACCGAGACCTCCTGCGTCTGCACCAGCGCCACCACCTCCGAGGCCAGCATGCGGGTCGTCGTCATCTCGATGGCGATGGGCAGATCGGCGACCAGGTGCGCCAGCATGCCGAGCGCGAGTTCGTCGGCCACGCCGTTGGCCGCGATAGCCCAGCACCCGCAGCGGCTGCGGGCGGCGCCGGTGCCGGGGTGTCGTCGGCAGGCGGGGCGGGCGCCGGCCGTGCAGCGACGCATCGGCCTCGGCGGCGTCGGCCAGCAGTTCGCGTGTCGCGTCGATCACGGCCGCTTCTTCATCGGCGAGAGCCGCTGCTCCAGTCGGTCGCGCTCGGCGTAGTTGAGCGCCGGCAGCAGCAGCGCGTCGTACACCGATGCCCGACGGGTGCGGCTCTTGATGTGCTGCTCGATGAGGTCGGCCGCTTCGCTCTGATCGCGCGCCAGCAGGCGCTGGTAGTAGCCGTACTCCGGCGCCAGCGCCGGCGTGTCGGCCATCAGCGTCCCGACGAACTCGAGGCCCGGCACGTGCTTGCCGAGCACGACGAGGCACACGGTCAGCGGCGTCGCCATGAGCAGGCCCAGCGGTCCCCACAGCCACGTCCAGAACGCCACGGACACGAGCAGCGCCACCTGCGACACGCCCGCCGCTCCCGCATACAGCACGGTTTCGAGCACGAGGTTCGTGAACAGCTCGAGCGCCGACGAACAGCCCCACCACCCAGAGCGGACCGGCCCACCCCTGCAGGGCGGCGAGACTGACCAGGATCGGCGCGCCGGCGCCGATCACGGGTCCCACGTACGGGAATGAAGCGGAGGGCCGCGCCCAGCGTCGCCCAGACCAGTGGGTAGGGCACGTCGAGGAGGTAGAGGCCGAGGCCCGCGATCGTGCCGTAGAGCACGCTGACCAGCGACTGCATCAGCAGTTGACGGCTGACGCGCGTGCCGGCCTCGTCGAACGCCTTGGTCGTGATGGCCAGCCGCCCGGCACCGACCAGCCCGATCAGCCGATCGCGCAGATCGCGGCGTTCGAGCAGCATGAAGATCACCATCACGACGACCAGCCCCGCCGTGCCCAGCGGGCCGACGATCGGCCCGAGCCACGTGAACGCCGAGAAGCCGGTGACGATCGGCGACGACACCACGACCGGCCGCGACGTGGTGCCGCGCGGGGCCTCCGTCTCCTCGATGCCCGTCTTGATGTCCTCGATCGTCTCCTGCAGCTTCTCGACCGAGCCGCCCTTGCCGGCGCCGCGGACGTCGGCGATCTTCGCCAGGATGTTGACGCGGTAGCGCGGCAGGTCGGCCGCCAGGGAGTCCATCTGGCGCGCCAGCCCCCAGCCCGACAGGCCGAGGATCGTGAACACCAGCGTGACGGCCACCAGCACCGCCGGCACGCGGCCCAGCCAGCGTTCGAGCCACGTCACCGGCGGCGTCAGCACGAAGGTGATGAGAATGGCCAGGGCGATCGGCACCAGCACCGCCTGCGCCAAGTAGAGCACGAAGACGATGAGGACGCCGCCGGCAAGTGACAACAGCGGCTTCAGCGTGTGCGCCGAGGAGTCCATGCAGTTGCTTCCGACTTTAGGTCGCCCGGAGCGCGCGGCGGCGTTCTGAATTGAACAGACCGCGCCTGCCTCCGGCCTCACACTGACGTCTCAGGGCACCGACGTCCCCTGGCCACCCTGAGTCGATGCCACTGCCCGCGCCCACGATCCCCCGCATGTTCCGGATGGCGCTCGACGCGTGGTGGCACGACGACGCGCTGCGGCTGGGCGCGTCGCTGGCGTACTACACGCTGTTTGCCATCGCGCCGGTGCTGGTGGTCGCCACCGCCGTCGCCGGCATGGTGTTCGGCGCCGAGGCCGTGCGCGGCGAGATCGTCGGTCAGCTCGACCAGCTCGTCGGCCACGACGGCGCGGTGGCCGTGGAGGCGCTGCTCGAAGGCGCCAGCCAGCGACGCGAAGGCATTCTGGCCACGGTGCTCGGCAGCGTGGCGTTCATCGTGGCCGCCACCGGCGCGTTCCTCGAGCTGCAGGCAGCGCTGAACACCATCTGGCGCGTGACCCCGAACCCCGGCCTGAACCTCTCGGGGTTCCTGCTGGATCGACTGCGCTCCTTCGGTCTGGTCGTGGCGATCGGCTTCCTGCTGCTGGTCTCGCTGGCGGGCACGGCCGCCCTGGCCGCCCTCGGCGACTGGCTCGCCCGCCGCTCCCCGGCCGTTCCTATGCTGTGGACCACGGTCAACCTGCTGGTGTCGCTGGTGGTCACGACGGCCTTGTTCGCGCTGCTGTACCGCGTGCTGCCCGACGTGCGCCTGCGCTGGCACGACGTGATGACCGGCGCCGTGGTCACCGCGGTGCTCTTCACCGCGGGGCAGCAGCTCATCGCGCTCTACCTCGGCCAGAGCGGCGTGGCCTCCAGTTACGGCGCCGCCGGCTCGGTGATGATCCTGCTGCTGTGGGTCTACTACTCCTGTCAGATTCTGTTGTTCGGCGCCGAGTTCACCCGCATCTACACCGAGCGCCACGGCGTGACGCCGGCGCCCGAGTCTTTCGCTGAAGAAGACCTCACGGCTGCTGACGCAGTCTGAGTTGTTCCCCCGGAGGCCACATGTCCGACCCACGTAATGCCGCCCACGACATGCAGGGCGCCCACGCGTAGACGGCCGCGTCCCACACGGGGCGCGAGGCGCGCGGGCGGCGTGTGCCGGTCAGAGGTCGGCAGCGGTGTGAGCGACGACGCGGTTGCGGCCGAGTGACTTGGCGCGATAGACCGCGGCGTCCGCCGCCGTGACCAGATCGTCGGCCGAGGTCCTGCCCGCATGGACGGTGGCGACGCCGACGCTCATCGTGACCAGCGGCAGATTCAACGCCACGACGGTCTCGGCGATGCCGGCCCGCAACTGCTCGGCGAACGCCATCGCCTCGGCCGACGCGGTCTGCGGCAGCAGGATGACGAACTCGTCGCCGCCCCAGCGAAACAGCAGGTCCGACGCCCGCAACAGCGTCCGCGTCGCCTCGACCACGCCGACCAGGACGCGGTCGCCGGCCGCGTGCCCGTGCTCGTCGTTGATCGCCTTGAAGTGATCCAGATCGAAGCAGACCAGCGACAGCGTCTGGCCCACCGCCCGCGATCGCTCGTCTTCGCGCTCGAACAGGCGGGCGAAGGCGCGCCGGTTGAAGGCGCCGGTGAGATCGTCGCGCAGGCTGAGCGCCACGCTCTGCTCACCGCGCCCGGCCAGGGCGGCCGTGAGCGCCATCGTGCTGAACAGCAGCGCCCCCACCAGCACCACCAGGAACGTCGCCATCTCGCCGAGCCGTGGCAGCAGGGGTTCCCCGCTGACCGTCATCGCCTGTTCGGGGATGTCGAGCGCGCGCGTCAGCAGCCGGATGCCGAGCAGCGCCAGCCCGGCCAGCGTCGCCCACACGAAACCGAGCAGCAGCACGGTGTTGCGGGCCGACAGATCGCGTTGCGGCGCGCCAACCCGCATGACCGTCACCCGGTGCGCCCGCTCCCAGCCCCACCACAGCAGCGGCGCCACGACCAGACAGAGCTGGGCGAGGTCGCCGAAGATCCAACCCTCCCAGAGGCGCTGCCCGTCGGCAATCGGCAGCCGGTGCGCCTCGTTGTAGAGCATGATGTCGAGCGACGAGGCGGTGGTGGCGATGATGGCGGCAGCGGCAAAACGCCACCAGTCGCGGTAGGCGCGCAGGCCGGGACGCACCCGCAGCATCAGCGCCAGGAACCAGAGCAGCAGCAGTTCCGCCGGCGTGCCCAGGGCAAAGAGCGCGGCCCGATCCACGGCCAGGCCGCCCACGAGGCCGCTCACCAGCGTCGAGACGTAGGCCGTGCTCGCCCCGTAGGTCGGCCCCAGCCAGAAGGCGAGCAGGGCGGCAATCGCCACCGGCGGATAGATCGAGAGGCCCAGCGGGCGCCCTCCCACCGTCACCGGGATGCCGCTCCAGTCGAACCGCGCCTCGAGGAACGCCAGGGCCACCGACAGGACCGATAAGCCGAGCCAGATCGCCCACACCGGCGCCGCAGCCGGGTCGAACGGCCGCGCCAGGAAGCGGCGCATCGGCCACCATGCCATCTCGTCCGGGCGGTGCGGGGGGGCGTCGCGGCGGTCGCCGACGTGCTGCTGCGGGAAGGCCATCCGGTAGGGTCGAGCTTATTGTGCGTCAGGTCCGGCGGCGGCACGACGGCCGGCGTATACTCCGAGCGTTCGCCCGACCACGCTTCGGTAAGGAGGCTATCCATGTCCGTCTCGCGTCGCAGCTTCTTCCACACCGTCGGCGCCGGCAGCGCCGTTCTGTCCGCGGACTTCCTCATCGGACGCGGCCGCGAAGCGATGGCCTTCGAAGTGGAGGCGTTCCAGCCCCCCGACGATGGCGGCTTCCTCCGCATCGACTCGAACGAAAACGCGCGCGGCCCCGGCCGCTCGGCGCTCGATGCCATCAGGAATGGCATCACGGCCCGCGTCGGCCGTGGTTATCCGCCCGACTACGTCGGCGACCTCACGGCCACCATCGCCTCGACCTTCGGCGTCGAGCGCACCGGCGTCATCATCGCCACCGGCTCGGGTCCGATCCTCGAGGCGGCGACGCGCGCGCATTGCACGATGGACAAGCCGCTGGTCACCGCCGCGCCGACCTTCACCACCTGCGAGCAGACGGCGCGCCGCATGGGCGTGCCGGTCAAGGTCGTGCCGGTGGATCGCTCGCTGTCGCTCGACATCGACGCCATGGCCGCGGCAGCCAAAGGCGCCGGCCTGGTGTTCTTCTGCAACCCGAACAATCCGACCGGCACCGCGCACAGCGCCGCCACCGTCGAGAAGTTCATCCGCGGCGTCAAGCAGGCCTCGCCCGGCACCGTCATCCTCATCGACGAGGCCTACATCGACTACACCCACGACCCGGCGGTGAAGACCGTGGCCGCGGTGGCGAAGGAACTGCCGGGCGTGCTCATCGCGCGGTCGTACTCCAAGGCCCACGGCATGGCCGGCCTGCGTCTGGGTTACGCGGTGGGCCAGCCCGAGACGCTGCAGGCCATCTCGCGCGCCTGGGGCCTGGGCAGCGTCAACACGCTCACCGCCGCCGCCGGGATGGCGTCGCTGCGCGATGTGAAGCACATGGAAGAAGAGCGCGCCGAAAATGCGCGCGTCCGCGACTTCACGCTGCAGGCCTTCCGTGACCTCGGCTTCGAGGGCACCAACGCCCACACCAACTGCGTGTTCATCGACATCAAGCGCCCGGCGAAAGACTTCCGCGATGCCTGCGCGGCGCAGAAGGTGCGCGTCGGCCGCGACTTCCCGCCCTACGAGAAGAGCCACACCCGCATCTCGCTCGGCACCATGGACGAGATGAAGCTGGCCGTGGCGGTGTTCAAGCGCGTGCTCACCACGAGCACGTCGTCGCCGGCGCGGTAGCCGGAACCTCGACGAGTCTGCGGCACCGGCGCCGGTGCCGCAGACCTTCTCCGCCGGCGCCGCCATGCCGCCCGCCCCGTTCTTCCCCATGCACCACGCCGTGAACTCCTGATGCAGAAACTCGCGCTTCGCGCCGTGGTGGCGTTGGTCGTGCTGGGCGGCCTCGGCGTGCTGTTCGTGCGCTCGGCGCGCGACGTGCGGGCCACGCCCTACACCGTGAGCGGCGACCAGGTGACCCGGTGGACGCTCGCGCTCGAGCCGGCCTCCGCGGGATCGGGCCGCCTGCTGTCGCTCTCGGCCGATCCGATGCTGTCGGGCGGTCTGTTCAAACAGATCTTCGCCCGCGCCGGCGAGTCGATGAGCGCCCCCGCCATCGGCGCGATCCCGCTGGTCCTCTCCAGTGAATTCGATCTCGCAAAGGCCGCCGGGCTTACCCCCGAGGCCCTGCTGCAGATGGCCCGGGCCGCCGGGCTCGACCAGGCGCGGCCGGTGCCGGTATGCGTGGCGCTGAAACGCGTCAGCGAGCCGGGCATCACCCGGCAGGCTTATGTCGTGTTGTTCACGCTGCCGGGCTTCGACGAGTTCCGCCGTCAGGTGGCCGCGCGCCTGGGCGCGTCATCGGGCTTCGACGCGTCCGCGCAGTCGCCGGTCGCGCTGGTCGCCGCCACCGACGACGCGTTCGAGCGCTGGCTGCCGATCCGTGCCGACGCCGCCGAGTGCACGGCGCCAATCACCGTCGAGTAAGTCGGCCACGGGTGGCGGCCCTCGGGCCGGCGGGGCGACGACGATGCACTATGCTGACGCATGAGCTTCATCCCGACGTCACGACGCACGCTCCTCACCACCTGTGCCGTCCTGCTGCTCGTGTCGGGGCTCCACGGGCGCGCCCAGAGTGCTGACGACCTGTCCTGGCAGCGGTTCCTGAGCTGGTTGAAAGCCGCGCCGCCAGCGAGTGGTCCCCTCGAAATCCTGCAGGGATATCAGGCGAAGCTGACGGCCGACGGGCAGCCGCCCGCCGCGGCCGGACGGGAAGTCGGCGTCGTGATGCGGCTGATGCGCGATCGCAATGACGCCTGGCCGCTGATGTTCGACCGCATCTATGCCAGCGCGACGCCGAGTTTCGACACCAAACCCAACGCGCTCCTGATGACGGCGATCGAAGGCCGCGCCGCCGGACGGGCCCTCGAGGTCGGGATGGGCCAGGGCCGCAACGCCGTCGCCCTGGCCGTCAAGGGCTGGACGGTCACCGGCTTCGACGTCTCGGCCGAGGGCCTGGCGGTGGCCCGAGCGCAGGCGGCGCGCGCCGGCGTGGCCATCACCGCGCTCCAGGAAAGCGACGCCGACTTCGACCTCGGCACCGATCAGTGGGACCTGGTCGCCGTGATCTACGGCCCCGGTGTCATCGCCGACCCCGCCTACGTGGCGCGCCTGGAGCGGGCCCTGCGGCCCGGCGGCCTGGTGGTGGTGGAAACCTTCGCCTCTGATCGCAGCGCCGCGCAGCGACGCCCGGTGGACCTCGATCCGGCCGAGCTGCTGCGCGCCTTCGCGGCCTTTCGTATCGTGCGCTTCGAAGACACCGAGGGCGTCTCGGACTGGGACCCGCAGACCACGCGGCTCGTGCGGTTGGTCGCGCAGAAGAAAGCCCGGTAGTCGTCGGATGCGGCCGCCGCCTCTACGGCGCCCCGGCCCTGGGGAGACCCCATCACGCGCCCTTCGGCGACTCGGCCGGCACGGCCCAGCCGAGCGCGACGAACTCCGCGCGCTTGGCCGCGGCATCGTGTCGAAACGCTCGGTCTCGTCGATGGCGTAGTTGCGCGACCACAACAAGCCGCCGTTCACGTAGACGCGGAACTCGCGCCGCCCGAACTTCGCGCACATCCGCGCCTCGGCCTTGTCGGTGCCACGCTGGAGCAGCCAGAGTCGGCGCTCGATGCGCGAGTTGAGATCGAGCGGAGGAGACGGCGGGAGCTCAGGAGCACTCACCCTGCCGATGCTAACGCATTCCGGCGCCCTCGACGACATCCGGCGATGGCGGGGCCGTTCACGAGCTCAGCGCTTCAGGGCGAACGCCACGAGCGTGGCGTCGGTGCCGCGTCCCGTGGCGACGACGACGAACTGGCGGCCGCCCACCTGGTAGGTCATCGGCGTGCCGGTGGTCTCGAGCGTCGGCGCCGACCACAGCTCGCGGCCGGTGGTCTTGTCCACGGCGTGGAAGGCCCTGTCGCCGCCGCCCACGAAGAGCATCCCGCCTCGGGTCACGACCAACCCGGGCGGTCCCTGCGCGCCCAGCTTCTCCGGCGCCTTCACGCCGAGCGTCTCGAGCTGCTGGCGGACGTTCGGGAGGTCGCCGAACGGCTCTTTCCAGGCGATCGTGCCCTTGTTCAGATCGATCGCCACCAGATGGGCGTATGGCGGCTTGGTGAGTGGCAGCCCGTCCATGAAGAAGCCGGCGGCGCCGCGGTTCACGTAGTCGGCATCCACCTCGCCGGGCCGGTTGGTCGGCTCAGCGGGATCGCGCTTCTGGATGCGGAACACCTGCGCCATGCCGACGGTCTTCAGATACAGCATGCCGGTCTCGGGATCGAAGCCGCCACCGCCCCAGTTGGCGCCGCCCCACACCCCGGGCCGCGCCAGCGTGCCTGCGAACGACGGCGGGGTGTAGACCGGCCCGAGACGGAACTTCTTCATCTCCGCCTGCGCCGCGGCCTTCAACTCGGGCGTCAGATCGAACGCGTCGTCGAGCGAGGTGCCCTGGGCGGTGAACGGCGGCGGCGCCGTGGGGAATGGCTGCGTGGGCGAACTCTGCTCGCCGGGGATGTCGCTTTGCGGCACGGGACGCTCTTCGATCGGCCACACCGGCATCCCCGTGACGCGGTCGAACACGAAGGCGAAGCCCTGCTTGGTGAGCTGCACCACGGCATCGATGCGTCTGCCGTTCACGCGGATGGTCACGAGATTCGGCGGCGCCGGCGGGTCGTAGTCCCACAGGCCGTGATGCACCAGCTGGTAGTGCCATTTGCGCTTGCCGGTGGCGGCATCGAGGCACACGAGCGACTCGCCGAAGAGGGTGGACCCGGGCCGGCGGCCGCCGTAGTAGTCGTTGCTCGGCGTGCTCACCGGCAGGTAGACCAGGCCGCGTTCGGCGTCGAGCGTCATCGGCGCCCACACGTTGGTATGGCCGGTGTACTTCCAGGCGTCGCTCTGCCAGGTCTCATGGCCGAACTCGCCGGGCTGCGGAATGGTGTGGAAGGTCCACGCCAGCTTGCCGGTGCGGGCGTCGAAGGCGCGGACGTCGCCGGGCGGGTCGTTCTTGTACATCAGCCGATCGCCGATGCCGCTGCCCAGAATCACGAGGTCCTTGTAGACGACCGGCGGCGAGGTGTTCGAGTAGTGCTTCCTGTTGATCGGCCAGAGCAGGCCTTCGCCGAGGTCGATCTCACCCCCGGTGCCGAACGAGGCCACCGGCTGGCCGGTCTTCGCATCGAGCGAGATGAGGCGATGGCGGGTGTTGAGGAAGATGCGCAGCGCGCCGCGGTCACGCCACGCCGCCACGCCGCGATGCACGAAGCCCTGGCCGCTGGCGGGTTGGCCGTCGTCGTAGGCCTTCGGATCGAAGCTCCACAGCTCCCGCCCGGTGGCGGCGTCGAGCGCGGCCACGCGGTTGTAGGGCGTGCTCACGTAGAGCACGCCGTCGATCATGAGCGGCGTGTTCTGGAAGGCGCCGGGAAAGGTCCCCAGCTCCTGCTTCGGCTGCTCGCCGGTCTTCCACTCCCACGCCACCGTCAACCCGGCGACGTTGTCGCGGTTGATGGCGGTGAGGGCGGAGTACTTGCGGCCCCCCGGATCGCCGCCGTAGACCGGCCAGTCGCTGCTGCCCTGCCGGGCGCCGAGGGCCACCGCCATCAGGCCCAGCGCCGTCAGGACCACCCACGCCCGGTCGCGGATTCCACCCCTCATAGCCCGAGCCCTCATCGCGTTCTCTCCGGCGCGGCGCCCTTGTAGACCACGCCGCCCTTGAGCACGCGCTCGACCTGCGACAGCGCCACGATGTCGTAGAGCGGATTGCCGCGCACGACGATGATGTCGGCCAGCTTGCCGGCTTCGATGGTGCCCAGATCGCGGGTCTTGCCGAGGATGGCGGCGCCTCCGCGCGTCAAGGCGGTAATCACCTTGATCGGCGGCATGCCCATGTCTACGTGCACCTTGGCTTCGCGCCACAGCGCTTCGGTGTGGAAGTTCATCGGCGTGCCCGAGTCGGTGCCCATGCCGAGCACGGTGCCCGACTCGATGAACTGCTTGACGCCACGCTCGCGGAAGATCATCTCGCGGTCGGTGCGCTGGAAGTAGCCGAGGGCGCGCCAGTGCTCGAGCGAACGCTGAATCTCGCCGTAGATGGCCGGCGTGAAGTCTTTCCTGAGCTGCGGGTCCTGCAGCCGCTCGGGAAAGTCGGCGGTGTCGGGATAGACCCAGGCGCGGTGCGCGGCCGTAATCACCACCGGCCGCCCGGCGTTGACGATGTCGGTGATGAGCTTGGCGCTGTAGGGCGGCGCGGTGCCGGCCGAGCCGGCGTGGCTCAGCACGTCGATGCCCGTCTCGAGGGCATTGCGCACGTCCTCTTCGGCATACACGTGGGCGTGCACGCGGATGTCGTGTTTGTGCGCGGTGTCGGCAATCGCCTTGTAGTCGTCGCGGGTCAGCCCCGAGTGCGCCTTGATCACGTCCACACCGGCCGTGGCCAGCTTCTCCACTTCCCGGGCCGCCTGTTCGGCACTGCTGACGGCGATGCCGCCGAACTGGTCGGTCATCCCGCCGCCGTTTCTGGTGATCCACGGCCCGCTCATCGACATCCGCGGCCCGGGGATGGCGCCCCTGTTGATGCGGTCACGCACGTCCAGGCTCGGCGCCGAGCGGCGCCCCCAGGTCCACCGCCGAGGTCACACCGGCCTCGAGCAGCTGCCTGGCGGCAATCTCCATCACCGTCGTGAGGGTGGTCGGGCCCTGCTTCGCCATCCACGGAAACCACTGGCCGTAGTTGCCGTGGCCGAGCAGGATGAGATGCCCGTGCAGTTCGATCATGCCCGGCATCATCGTGCGGCCGCTGGTGTCGATGACCGCGTAGTCGGGCGGCACCGGCGTCGACGCCATCGGCCCCACCTTCACGATGCGATCGCCCTCGATGAGCACGGTGGCGTGATGCAGCGGCGGCGCTTCGTAGCCGTCGAGCAGCATCCCGCCCACCAGCGCGACCTTCCGCGCCGCCGGCGCCGGCGCCTGATCGGCCATCGGTGAGGCCACGCCCAGCAGGACGAGGATCACAGCACTGAGTCGCAGCCAGAGACGAGTGGTCACGGCAATCTCCCGGACGTGTCCGCCGCGGGGTGTCCGGCAACACGCCGGACCGTCCAACGGACAGGTGCACACTATACGACCCGCCGCCATATCCTTGTGGGGTGCCGGCCCACCTGTCCGCTCCGCAGCTCGACCGCTACTGCGCCCGCATCGGCTACGCCGGCCCGCGCGACGCGACGCTCACCACCCTCCGGGCGCTGCATCGCGCGCATCTGCTGGCCATTCCCTACGAGAACCTCGACATCCACCTCGGCCTGCCGCTCACGCTCGACCGCGAGGCGATGTTCACCAAGCTGGTGGACGAACGGCGCGGCGGTTGGTGCTACGAGATGAACGGCGTGTTCGGGCGCGTACTCGAGACGCTGGGCTTCTCCGTGCGCTACCTCTCGGGCGCCGTCGGCCGCGCCGAACGCGGCTGGCGCGCGCAGGGCAACCATCTGGTGCTGCTGGTCACGCTCGATCGCCCGTGGATTGCCGACGTCGGCTTCGGCGACGGATTCCTCACGCCGCTGCCGCTCGAGGTCGGCCACTTCCGCCAGGACTTCCTGCAGTACCGAGGTCTCGCGCGATGGCCCGCGCTGGCGCGTGCACAACCATCACTTCGGTGGTGCCGACGGCTTCGACTTCACGCTCACCGCGCGTCACCTCGACGACTTCGCCAATCAGTGCCTCGAGCTGTCGACCTCGCCCGAGTCGAGCTTCGTGAAGTCCACCGTGTGCGAGCGGATGCTGCCGAGCGGCCTCCTCATGCTGCGCGGCGCCACCTCTGCGCGAGGTGCATGCCGACGGCGTGACGACCGAGGTGATCGAGAGTGCCGCGGCGTTCGACCGCGTGCTGCGCGAACGCTTCGATCTGGCAATTGCCGGCAGTCGAGACGCTGTGGCCGCGCGTGTGGGCGCGCCACCTGGAGTGGCAGGCGGAACAGGCCGGCCACGTCGCGACCTCACGCTGAGCCCGTCGCTCGGTGAAACCAAGGCTCGCGGCCACGATCGCTGCCCGGAGCAGAATCGCGGCCGCCCGTCGCGGCACCGGCGTCAGCTCGCGAGCAGGATCGCGATGATGATGATGAGCAGCAGCGTGGTCACCGAGATGACGATCGTGTTGGCGCCGCCGGCGAGCGCCGTGTCGAGGCTCTGCGCGTGGGTGGCAGCGGCCGCGAGATCGGGCCCGCTCAACGTGGCCACGGCGGCGGTGGCCTGCGTGAGCTGCAGCCCGAGGCGTGACGCCATCTGACGCACGTCGTCACGGTCGAGCACACGCGTCACCGCCGCGCGCTGCGTGGACTCGGCCGCCGCCTGGTCAGCGATGGCCTGCTGCAGCAGGGCCGGGGTGACGAGACGGACCTGACCCGCCATCGCTGGCGAGGCGACGAGGACGACGGACAGGAACAGAGCGGCGACGCGGTACGACAGGCACATGAGGTCCTCCTGGGACTTGAGATCACCGGCAGTGTGCGGCTTCGCGCGCCCTGGCGCTGTCTGCTTTTGGACAGGGCCGGGCGAGGCGCCGGCCGGGTGCGGCGTCAGCGGTGCGGCGACGGCGTGATGCCGCATTCCTTGATCTTGTTCAGCAGGGTCTTGTAGCTCACGTTGAGGTATTCGGAGGCCTTGCGTCGATTCCAGCGGAACCGTGCCAGCGCATCGGCAATCGCCACCCGTTCAGCGTCGAGCGCCGCACGCCGGCTGAGCGTGTGCAGACTTTCGAGCCGGAAGGGGTCGGGCTCGGGCTCGGGCTCGGGCGCCGGCGCGGCCTGGCTGGGTGCGACCGCCGGCATGCACACCGCCGGGCCACGCGGCACGCGCAGACGACGAAGATCGTCGAGGATGAGGGCTTCGTCCTGGAGCACGACGCAGCGCTGCATCACGTTCTCGAGTTCGCGGATGTTCCCGGGCCAGGTGTGCGCCGCCAGGGCCCGCATCAGCTCCGCACTCGGCGTGAACGGCGGGCAGTGGTAGGCCGCGGCGTATTTGGCGAGAAACAGCACCGTCAGCGCCGGGATCTCATCGACACGCTCGCGCAGCGGCGGCACCCGCAGCTCCATCGCCTGCAGGCGGTAGTAGAGGTCCTCGCGGAAGGTTCGCGCGACGATCATCGCCTCGAGGTCGCGGTTGGTCGCCGCCAGCACGCGCACGTCCACCTCGATGACACGGTTGCTCCCCAGCCGCGTGAAGGCGCCGTCCTGCAGCACGTGCAGCAGCTTCGCCTGCAGATCCGGCGGCAGCTCGCCGATCTCGTCGAGCAGGATGGTGCCGTGCTGGGCGTATTCGAACCTGCCGATGCGCGTGGCCCAGGCGCCGGTGAAGGCGCCGCGCTCGTGCCCGAAGAGCTCGCTCTCGAGCAGGTCGGAAGGCAGCGCCGCGCAGTTGACCTTCACGAACGGCATGGCATGGCGGCGGGAGCGCCGGTGCAGCTCGCGGGCGATGACTTCCTTGCCGACGCCGCTTTCGCCGCGCAGCATCACGCCGACGTCGCTGGCGGCGATGCGTTCGAGCATGGAGGCGATGGCCCGCATGGCCGGTCCGGTCTGGCGGCCGTGCTCCCCGACGGCACCGTCCATCGGCCGGGCGCGCAGCGCCTGGCGCCCGACCGGCGCGCCGTCGCGGTCTCCGCTGACCAGGCCGGGCGACGGCGGACGGGCGTGAACGGTGAGGGCGAGTGCGGTGGTGCTCATCGGCGGGTCTACTTGTATCAACCCGGTCCGGACGCCGCTGTTCAATAGTGCTCAGCCCACCCTCTGTGCCCGCGCGCGCATGCGGCCGGATGTCCAATATTGAACGGCACGGGTTACGGTATTCCGGCAGACTAACGTGGTGCGCGTTCCGCCCCGGAGCGCCCGCCTCGCCGAGGCTGTCCCATGACCTTCCACACCGTTCGCCGCGCGTTGATGAACCTGATTTCGCGCCTGTTCACGGGGCGGACGTCCGGTCGGGCCGTGGATCGCGGCTCGATGAGCCCGCAGTGGGTGGCCGCGCAGCGGGCCAGCCGCCAGGATCGCTGAGGCTACGCACGGTCGGATTGGTCGCCAGCGCGGGTCAATTGATGAGCTTCTGACGTCCATCACGAAAACGTTGCACCGCACTGCACAGTTCGGCGTTATCCTGCGCCCAGACCGACTCAGACCCATCGTGTCTCGAGGAGTCCCGGATGACAGGATCGGACCCAGGACGTGACCGCAAGACCTACGTCGTCGACACCAGCATTCTCGTTTCCGCGCCCGACGCCCTCCAGAACCTCACCACCAACAACACCGTCGTCCTGCCGTTTCCGGTCCTGCAGGAACTCGACCGCCGCCGCACCGCGACCAACGGCGTCGGTTACACCGCCCGCAGCACCGTCCGCTTCCTCGACGACACGCAGCAGCGCGCCTCGGCGGACGAGATCCGCACCGGCATTCCGCTCAACGGCGGCCTGCTGAAATTCCACAGCGGCACGCTCGATTTGGCCGGCGCGTGGCCGGGCTTCAACTCCACCTACGCGGATGACGCCATCATCCTGCTGGCCGATCACTACCAGCGCGAGCATCCCGACGAGCAGGTGATTCTGGTGACGCGCGACGCCGCCATGCGCTGCAAGGCGCGGGCGCGGGCGGTGATTGCCGAGGACTACTACAGCGACCGGCCGGTGCCCTCGCTCGAGAAGTTCTATTCCGGACGCCTGCGCATCGACGTGCCGGAACATCAGGCTGGCCTGCTCTCGACGCTGCACCACGAACAGCGGCTGCCGGTGGAAGCGCTGCGCGATTTCACCGATGTCGCCGAGCTGCGCGCCAACCAGTGCTGCGAGCTGCGGCTGGAGGGCAGCGGCAAGAGCGCCTGGGGCATCTACAAGAACCACGACGAGCCCGGCTATCTGCGGCGCGTGAGCACCAAGCCGACCGAACGGTTCGGCCCCTGCAGTCCGGAGCAGTTCTGCGCCCGCGACCTCATCCTCGACGAGCAGACACTCGTGATGAGCCTGGTCGGCATCGCCGGCACCGGCAAGACGCTGATTGCGCTGCTGTGCGCCTACGAGATGCTGCGCGCCGGCCGGGTCTCCCGCATCGAGGTCTATCGCCTGAACGCCGAAGCGGGTCGCGAGATCGGCTTCCTGCCCGGTGATCTGGGCGACAAGATGGCGCCGTGGGCCAAGCCGATCGTCGACAACCTCGATTTCATCATGCGGCGCCTGCATGGCAACGCCCGCTTCACGAATCAGGTCGCCGACCCGCACGGCGACGCCAAGCGCGACGCGCCGCATCCCACGGTGGAAGCGCTGCTGCAATCCAAGACGCTCGAGATCGCGCCCATCAACTACCTGCGTGGGCGCTCGATCCACGACACCGCGATCATCGTCGACGACGGGCAGAACCTGACCCAGGAAGACATGAAGCTGGTGCTGACCCGCGCCGGCGAGGGCTCGCGGGTGATTCTGACCGGCGACCCCGATCAGATCGACCGCGAGGAGATCAACGCCCTCTCGAACGGGCTGGTGCAGGTGGTCGAGCGCTTCAAAGGCCAGCAGGGCTTCGCGCATCTCACCATGCACGAGGTGATGCGCTCGCGGATTGCGGAGATGGCAGCCCGGCTCCTGTAGCCGGCCGCAACACTCAGGTCTTGACCTTAGCGTCAGATCCGGGCTAAGGTTAGGCGAATGCCTAACCAATCCCAACAACTGACGCAGGTCTTCTCGGCGCTGGCCGACCCGACCCGCCGAGCCGTGCTGGCGCGTCTCGGCGGCGGGCCGTGCGCCACCAGCGAGCTGTCGCGGCGCTTCCCGATGGCGCTGCCGTCGTTCACCCAGCACCTCGACGTGCTCGAAGACTGCGGCCTCGTGACGTCGCGCAAAGTGGGCCGCGTGCGCACCTATGCGCTGGCGCCAAAACGCCTGGCCGTCGCCGAGCACTGGCTGAGTCAACGGCGCGCGGAGTGGACCCGCCGCCTCGACGCGCTCGACACCTACCTCGACACCCTCAAGAAGGAACGCTCATGACCGTCCCGTACGTGCCCGACCCCTCGCTCGACCTCGTCCTCGACCGCACCGTGGACGTCCCGCCGGATCTGGTGTGGCTGGCGTGGACCTCGCCCGCCCATCTCACGCAGTGGTTCTGCCCGCGCCCGTGGACGACGGCGGAGTGCGACATCGACCTGCGGCCGGGCGGCCGCTTCCGCACCGTGCTGGCCGGGCCCGACGGCGAGCGGAACGAACACCTCGGCTGCTACCTGGAGGTGGTGCCGGAAGCGCGGCTCGTGTGGACCACGGCGCTCGTGCCGGGCTTCCGTCCGGCCCCCACGCGCGACACCTCCGGCGTGCCGCACTTCACCGCCGTCATCAGCATCGAGCCGCACGGCCGCGGCACGAAGTACCGGGCGGTGGCGATGCACAAGGATCCGGCCGGACGCCTCGGGCACGACACCATGGGCTTCCAGGACGGCTGGGGCGCCGCCTTCGCGCAGCTCGTGGAGGCCGCCGCCACCTGGCCGCGCGCGCGCTGACGCTACGCCATCGTGTCGAGGATGGCCTGGATGTCCTGCTCGGTGGTATCGGGGTTGATGAAGCAGAAGCGCGCGACCGTCTCGGCATCCGGCCCGTGGCCGGCCTTGGTCGGCGTCACCAGCGCGAAGCCGGCCCGGTGGTTGCGCAGCGTCCAGTCGCGGTAGTCGTCGGGCGTCCAGCCGGGACGCCGGAACAGCACGCACGACAGGCTGGGCGCGCGCACCAGCTCGGTGTGCGGCGAGGCGGTGACGAGACGTCCGGCGATCTGCGCCAGCTCGAGACCGCGTTCGATCGCCTGGGCGTAGCGATCGGTGCCGTGCATCGCCAGCGAGAACCAGAGCGGCAGCCCGCGCACGCGCCGCGTCAACTGGATCTGGTAGTCGGACGGATTGAAGCCGTGCATCGCCGGGTCGGAGAAGATGTCGAGATACGACCCTTCCTGCGCGTGTGCGTGCCTGGCCAGTTCGGGCTGCCGGTAGAGGACGGCGCCGCAGTCGTAGGGCGAGAACAGCCACTTGTGCGGGTCGATGGTCACGCTGTCGGCCTGCTCGATGCCGGCAAAGAGCGGCCGCACGCTCGACGCCGCCAGCGCGCCGCCCCCGTACGCCGCATCGACGTGGAACCACAGGCCGTCGCGCTCGCAGATGGCGGCGATACCCGCCAGGTCGTCGATGACGCCGGCGTTGGTGGTGCCGCCGGTGGCAATCACGGCGAACACGCGGCGGCGATCCTCCGGCGCGAGCAGGCCGAGGTGCCGTTCGAGCCCGGCGGCGGTGAATCGGTCGTCGGTCGGCACCTGCACGACGTCGGCATCAATCACCTTGGCCATGGCGCGAATCGACGAGTGCGCCGATTCGGCAGCCATCACGATGCCGCGCTGGCGCCGCTTCGCCGGGTCGTCGCCGCGCCAGGCCTCGCGCGCCGCCACCATCGCCGACAGGTTCGCTTCGGTGCCGCCGCTCGTAAAGACCCCGAACGAGCCCTCGGGCATGCCCGTGAGCGACACCAGCCACCGCATCACCTGCATCTCGGCGAAGATGCAGCCGGCGCCTTCGAGCCAGAACGCGCCGTGCACGCTGGCCGCCGAGGTGACCAGGTCGAACATCACGGCGGCCCGGGTCGGCGAGGCCGGCACGAACGCCAGGTGCCGCGGATGGTCGATCGAGACGCTGGCCTTCATCAGCACGTCGCGGAACAGCCCGAACGCCACTTCGCCGCCGATGCCCTTCGCCGTGATGGTCTCGCCGACCAGCGCCTGCAGTTCGTCGTGGGTCTTCGGGTAGCCGAGGTCGGGCGCCTTGTTGGTGATGCGCCCGATGGCGTACTTCATCACGTCCAGGGACATCTCGACGAGGTCGATGTCGATCGTGTGCATGCGTCCTCAGGACACCGCGACGGGCGCGCCGATGGCGGGCAGCCCGAGGCGGACCGTCGTGCCCCTGCCTCTGGCGCTCTCGGCTTCGACGAAGCCGCCGGCCATGACGATCGCCTGCTGCACGACTGACAGGCCCAGGCCGGTGCCGGCGTCGCCCTTGGTCGAGAAGAACGGCTCGAAGGCGCGCGCCAGCGTCTCGCCGTCCATGCCCTGCCCGGCGTCCTGCACTTCGATCAGCACGACCGGCGCCGCGTCGCCCGGGCGCCGCAGGCCTTCATAGGCGCGGCAGCGGATCTCGCCCCCCTCGGGCAGCGCGTCGCGGGCGTTGATGACGAGATTCACGAGGCAGCGCTCGAGTTCCCCGGGATCGACGAGCACGCGCGCCATGCCCGGCTGAGTGTCGATGACGAGCCCGACCTGTGCGCCGGCGGCCATGCGCATCATCGGCGCCGCGTTGTCGATGACCGCCTTGACGTCGACGACCCGGGGCCGCTGCGACGACGGCCGCGCCAGCCGCAGCAGCGCGTGCACCAGCTTGTGGCCGCGCGCGTTGACGTCGAGGATCGCCTGCGCGTCGGCCTTCTGGGTGCCGGACGCCTCTGGATTCGCCATCAGCAGTTCGGCGTGCCCGTCGGCCACCAGCAGCACGTTGGCGAAATCGTGGGCCATCCCCGCCGCCAGGCGGCCGAGTGCGCTCAGGTGCGCGAGCTCTTCGACCTGGCGCCGGTATGAGCCGATGGCGTCGGTGGCGCTGGCGAGCAACGACTCGTCGTAGACGCGGCTGACCGCGTCGGCAACCGCCGCCGCCAGTTCCGCTTCGTCGTCGGTCCAGGCCCGCGGCGAGCCGAGGTGCTCGTGGCAGACGATGCCGGCGATCTCGCCCCGGTGATACACCGGCGCGTCGAGCATCGCGGTGATGCCGAGCGGCTCGAAGTACGACTCGCGGAATTCGTCGGCCAGGGCATCGCCGCGCACGTCGTTGACCGGCACCACGCGGCGCAGGCCGAGCATGCGCGCGTAGATGGGCAGGTCGCGCAGTTGCAGGACCGCGCCGTCGGCGACGTCGCGGCACCCGGGCTGGTAGAGGAAGTGCGCAGCGGATGGCGCGCCGGTCGTCGAGGTAGCGCCAGACGCTGACGCGGCCGACGCCCAAGGCTTCGGAGGCGATGGCGGCCACGTCGTGCAACGCCGACGCCAGCGGATGGTCGGCGGCGACCGTCACCCGCGCGAGGCGGATGCGGGCGGTGTCGTGGTGCAGCGGTGCGGGCACATGAAACCTTCTTCCAGCGTCGGGCCGGGCGAAGCTCGTCGCACGGGGCGCATTCTATCTGACGGCAATGTCAAATATTGTGGACACAATATACTTGACGGGGGAACATCCATTGGCTAGACTCCGTATTCATGGGTATGCCGAAGACGCTGCTAGCCGCCGTTCGCTACTTCTCGAACGCCGACAACTGCCGGGAGTATCTGGTGGCCCGCCGCTGGCCCAACGGCATCGAATGCCCGCAGTGCGGTAGCAAGGCCGTCTACTTCGACGCGGGCCGCAACGGTTGGGAGTGCAAGACCCGTCACCCGAAGCGGAAGTTCACCCTGAAGACCGGGACCATCTTCGAGGACTCGCCCATCGGCTTCGACAAGTGGCTCCCCGTGGTGTGGATGATCGCCAACTGCAAGAACGGCGTGAGCAGCCACGAGATCGCCCGCACCATCGGCGTGACCGCAGAAAACCGCGTGGTTCATGCTCCAGCGCATCCGCCTCGCCATGCAGGGCGAAGACGGCGGCAAGATCGGCGGCGACGTCGAAGTGGACGAAACCTACATCGGCGGCAAGGCGCGCAACATGCACGCCAGCAAGCGCGCCAAGATCGGCGCGACCCGTTGGTCCGGCAAGGTCGCCGTGATGGGGCTGCTGGAGCGCGGGGCCGACAAGACCTCCCGCGTTCGCACGGTCATCGTGCAGGGCGCGAAGCGCCGCGACCTGCTGCCCCATGTGGACGCCAACGTCGTGCGCGGCGCGAACGTCTACACCGACGCGCTGCACTCCTACGACGCGCTCCGCCACGACTACGCGCACAGCGTCATCGACCACGCCGAAGCCTACGTGGACGGGCAGGTCCACACCAATGGCCTTGAGTCGTACTGGGCCATCCTCAAGCGCGCCCTGAAGGGCACCTACATCAGCGTGGAGCCGTTCCATCTGTTCCGCTACCTCGACGAACAGGCGTTCCGCTTCAACGGCCGCAAGGCGACCGACGCCGAGCGCTTCGCTGGCGTGCTGGATAACGTGGTGGGTCGCCGCCTGACGTACGAGACGCTCATCGGAGCACTGAACTCCGGAAGCGTGCCCGCGTGATACAGAAGAGGCGCGGACGGCCTAGGCAGCGGGCCTGAGCGGAGGGCTTCGCCTTCGGCTTTGGGCCGCGCTTCGCGCCGACCGGCGGGGCCTCGCGGTGCTCCTTGAGGCGCTTCTGCAGCGTCTCTCTGGGCACCGCGAGCAGCCGATCCGTGAGCGCCGAGAACGCTTGAAATTCCTTCGCCTGACGCCCCATCTTCCCTCCCATGCTAACATGGCACTTTTGCCCTGGCCTCATGTACGACATCAGCCAGAAGGCACATGTGCTGCGTTTCGGAATAACCATCGCTCTCAAACCTAAACGTCAAGCGGACGATGCTGCTTCCAGCAGCAATCGGCCTCGACAGCCAGGCAAGTACTTCATGCCCGAAGTACAACGCGTCCGGATCGGCCAGTGGAACATCGCCAGTCCTCGTCCCGTAGCTGCCCGCTGGCCGATCTACGAATCTATGGACGGCTGGCTCCCAGCCTTGAACAGCGGTCAGGGTTAGACGCGGCTTGTGCATCGTTAGCGCGTAAGCACTGGTGACGTACATCGTGTACTGAAAGTTCGCTCCACCACGCCACGTCAGCCGCACCCTGAAGTTTGGAACTGTCTGCCGAGTGGACTGCTTCTTGGTTGGCGCGACAGCTCCGTTCGGTGGCGCTGGCTTGGGCGTCTCGACAACAGAAGCAGGAGGCGGGCTGCTCGGTTGTATCGTTATCGGCGGCTCTGCCAATGGGACGGCTGACGTAGCCACGGTAACAGTCGGTTGAGCGGCGAGCCCGTGAGCCCATCGCCAGAGGCTCCAGGAAGCCAGTGGAACGATCGCGATGATGCCGCCGACGACGAGAATGCGCTTCCTCGCTGAAGTGGTGGCCCTCCACGCCCGAATAGACGACGACGTGAGAAATGCCCACGCGCTCCAGGAAAGGCAGAGAAAGGCGAACGCGGCTCCAACTTCTGGCCATGCCCCAGCGAGCCGCGGAAACACCAGCTCCTGAAATAGCCACCACAAGCCGCCCGCAGTGGTCAGGACGGCAGCAACCGCGATTCCCTGTGTGAACCCACCCTGGCGGTCGAGCCATGAAATGGTGTTACTCAGCCAGCCCATCGCAACCATCATCGCAACCAGGATTGCGACGCCCCATAGCACGTGCGGCGTCATTGCTGCACGCGACTGGAACTATACCAGCCGCTCCCCCATCTAGTATATTGTGTCCAATATTGTTGACATGACGACCACGACTGTAAAGAATTATTGACACCAAGGAGCGCCGACCGCATGTCCTTTCGAGAAAAGAGCGCCTGGGTCTCGTTCGTCACGATCCTCGCCGTGTTCATTCCGTTCTTCTGGAACTCCTACCGGCAGTACCAGGGCGAGATTTCCGGTCGCGACGCCGTCGGCACGGCTTTCACGCTGCTGACGACCTTCGTGGCGCTCGAGATTCTGCTCCACGTGGTGTTGGCGCTTCGCGCGCCGAAGGAAGCGCGGACGCCGCGGGACGAGCGCGAACAGCTGATCGACATGCGGGCGACGCGCGTGGGCTTCTACGTGCTGCTGGTCGGCGCCCTGGCCGCTGTGGGGATGGTGCACCTGACCAGCCGCGCCTGGGTGATCCAGCAGGTGGTGCTGCTGGCGATCGTGCTCGCCGAGCTGGTGCGCTTCGGCGGCCAGATCGTGCTCTTCCGCCGGGACGCCTGAGATGGGGTGCGCCATCAGGAACCGCATCCGCGACCTGCGCGCTGCTGCCGGCGACATGACGCAGCAGGCACTCGCCGATCGCATCGGCGTGACCCGCCAGACCGTAAATGCCATCGAGCTCGGAAAATATTCGCCGTCGCTCGAGGTCGCCTTCCGCATCGCCCGCGTATTCGCCACACCGATCGACGACGTCTTCGAATTCGACGAAAGGGCCCGACCGTGATGGATCTCCTCCGCTATGACTTCGGATACGAGTGGCCGTGGACGTGGGGTCATGCGCTGGCCGCGCTCGCCTTCACGGCCCTGGCAGTGCTGCTGCATCGCCTGGCCCGACGCCGCTGGAGCGCCGTGTGCGCGGCGCTGGCGGTGTGGGCCGTGGCCGGTGCCGTCATCGTGAATCTCATCATGCGCTTCAGCCTGCCGATCGCGCTGCCAACCAGCCAGTTCCTCGCCGCGGGCCACGGCCGCGTGCTGGATGCCGGCGCCGGGTCGGGCCGCTCGTCGCTGATGGTGCTGCTGGCGCGGCCGGCCGCCACGGTCACCGCGCTCGACATCTTCGGCGCCGAGTACGGCATCGGCAGCAACACGCCCGACCGGCTCCTCGCCAATGCCAGGGCCGCCGGCGCCGAGGGGCGCCTCGACGTGCGTGTCGGCGACATGCGCGCGATGCCGTTCGAACCGGCCACCTTCGACGGCGCGGTCAGCGCGTTTGCGATCGATCACCTGAGCCGGCCCGACGCCGAGCGCACGTTCGCGGAGATGGCGCGGGTGCTCAAGCCCGGCGGCGAATTCCTGCTGCTCGTCATCAATCAGGACGCCTGGATCCGCACGGCACTGCCCTTCTTCGTGCATCACGGCTACTTCGGGGGCCGTGCCTATCCCGACCGCTGGCGCGCGCAACTCGCCGTCCGCCGGGCTCAGCGTGGTCGAAGAAGGCACGCAGCCGGGCACGCTGTACTTCCTGGCGCGTAACCGCGCGGCCACGACGGCTGCGCGCTGAAACCCCGCGCGCCGAAGCGTCGACTCAGCGCCGCGTCGCGACGAGCAGGCAACTGCTGCCGAAGGGCACCGCGCCCACGTGCGCGAGCCACCAGCGTTCGAGCTCGAGCAGCCGCGAGATGGCGGCCGTGACCACGCCGGCTTCCGGGCTTCAGTTCCTGCTTCAGCGTGTCGGGATCGGCGGGACGGCGCAGCCCCAGCCTGGTCGGCCCGACGCGCAGCGCCAGAATCGGCAGCGGCAGCGGCGCGAACAGGTAGGTGTCGGTGTTCACGGTGAAGCCCGCCGCTTCGACCAGCCGGCGCAGGCCGCGGCGGGTGTAGCGGCGATGGTGTCCGGCCAGGTCGTCGTCGTCCGACCAGAGCCACGAGAAGGCCGGCACCGTCAGGTACAGGCGCCCGCCGAGCGGCATCAGACGCGCCAGCGTGTCGAGCACCGCGCGGTCATCCGGCAGATGCTCCAGCACGTCGAAGAGTCCAACCGCCGGCAACGATGCCGGCAGGAAGTGCGCGTCTTCGAGCGTCGCGCACACCACCGGCGCCAGCCCGCGCGCCGCGGCATTAGCAGCCCCGGCCGGACCCGGTTCGACGACTACCGCCGGAAAGCCGGCCGCGCGCAGACCGCGGGTGACAAAGCCGTTGCCGCCGCCGATGTCGAAGATCGCGCCCGGTGGCGGGAAGCGCCGCGCCATCTCGACGAGCACGCGGTTGCGATAGCGGAACCAGAACGAATGGTCCTCGACCTGGAAGCAGAAGGCGTTGCCTTCGTCGGGATAGTCGAGGCTGGAATGCCGCGGCGGGTACCAGATGCCATCGGCGCCCTGCTGCAGGGTCGGCGCCAGGGCCGGCAGGTCGACGACGGGCACAGGATCGGTCGGTTGGCGCGCCGCGTCCACGTTGGAGTGCCAATGTATCATCTGACCAGTGCTCGCCGCGTGCATCGCCCTCTGGCTGGGGCTGCTCATCACCCTGCCGCCGCGGCCGTCGCCGTGGCTGGTCGTCGCCTCCGGCCTTCCGGTGCTGGCGCTCGCCTCCTGGCAGGCCGCGCGCCGGCGTGAGCGTCCGTGGCGCGCCTTCGTCGACGACACCGCTGATTTGCACGCGTTGGGTCTGGTGCTGCTCTACGCCGTGGGCGTGCTCCTCAAAGACACGCACGGCATCACGACCGACGGCGTGACCTACTTCGCGCAGCTGCGCAGCCTGGTCTTCGATCGCGATCTCGACGTCGCCCACGAGTTCACGGTGCTGGGCCAGCCGGCGCGGCCCAATCATGTCGTGCCGATCGGGCCGACGCTGCTGTGGGCGCCGCTGTACCTGCTCGTGGCGCTGGTCGACGCGGTGGGCCGCATGACCGGGCTGTGGCGCGCGCCCGCCGACGCCGCCACGCTGGGCCTCACCACGCCTTACGTGCGCGCGGCGCTGCTGTCGTCGTTTGCGCTCGGCGCCACCGGACTGGTCGCGCTGCTGGTGCATCTGCGCGCGCAGTTTGCGAAGGGCGTGGCGTGGACGGCGGTGACGCTGCTC
Organism: uncultured Acidobacteriota bacterium; assembly: GCA_963779175.1. Classification (GTDB taxonomy): domain Bacteria; phylum Acidobacteriota; class Vicinamibacteria; order Vicinamibacterales; family UBA2999; genus CADEFD01. The sequence continues at coordinate 780,286 of CAVZXA010000005.1, read as the reverse complement.
TTCGGCGCCACCCCGCTCTTCTGGTACATGGTCTACGAGCCGGCGATGACACACGCCGCGTCGTTCGGCTTCGCCGCGCTCTTTGCCGTGGCGTCCGCCGCCTGGCTCGCGCCGTGGGGACAAGTCCCTTACGAGTCCCGTAAGGGGTCTGACCCCACCGGGCCGACGGTGCGGCAGAGCCTCGTGCTCGGCACGCTGCTCGGCGGCGCGTTTGCCGTCCGGTCGCAGGAAGTGCTGTTCGCGCTGCTGCCGGCCCTCTTCGTCTTCGGCGTCGCCGCGCCGTGGCCGGATCGCTTGAGCCGCGGGCTCAGGCTGGCCGGCTGGGCGTTTGTCGGCGCGCTGCCGTGGCTGCTGCTGCAGGCGCTGCACAGCTACGTGCTGTTCTCGCGCTACGACTACAACCTGCTCGGGCAGGGCGGCTACTTCAACCCGCTGCAGTCTCGCTGGATCGACACGCTGTTCTCGTCGTGGCACGGGCTCTTCTCGTGGACGCCGGTGGTCTACGTGGCCGCGCTCGGCACCATGGCGTATCTGCGCCGCGAGTGGCGCTGGGCCGTGGCCGCACTCGTCATCCTGTTCCTCACCGCGTGGGTGAACGGCGCCACCCAGGACTGGGCGGCCGGCTGGTCGTTCGGCGGACGCCGCTTCTCGAGCGTGCTGGTGCTGCTGGCGCCCGGACTCGCGCTCGCCATCGAGGCGGCCGTGAAGCGGCCGCTGCTGGCGCTGGCGCCGGTGGTGGCGGGCGCGCTCTGGTGGAACCACCTGCTGATGGTGCAGTACACCTCCGGCATGCTGCCGAAAGACGAGCCGGTCGCATTCTCGCGGCTGGTGCGGCAGCAGGGCGACGTCGCGACGCGCGCGCCCTACGCCTATCCGTTCGCCTTCCCCGCCAACGCCTGGTTTGCCTGGCGGCACGACCTGCCCATCGACAAGTACGACGTGCTGGCGCCGGTGACCATCGGCGCCTCGTTCGAGACGCGCTTCGATCGCAGCGTCGAGAAGTTCCTGCTCGAGGGCTGGGAAGCGCCGACCGGCGACGAGTGGGGCTCGGCGTGGTGGATCCGCGACACGCCGGCGACCCTCGCCGTGCCGATTGCGTTGCCGCCGGGACGCGTGACCATCACCATCCGCACGCGCACGCGCCTTGACGAACCGGTCGTGCAGGCGGCGCTGGCGCTGGATCTCAACGGCACGCAGGTGGGCCAATTCGCGGCCGGCGTGCCGGAGCCGTCGAGTTCGACCGTCACCATGCCGGCGGAAGTGGCGGCCCGGGTGCTGCGCACGGGGTTCAATCGGCTCTCGATCCGCAGTCTCGGCGTCTCGCGCGTCGATCCGAACGACACCCGTCCACCCGGCCCGCTCGCCCGCCGCCGCGATGCCGCCTGGCCGGTGGCCGTTTACGAGCTCAGCATCGCGCCGGTGCCGTAAGGTGGCGCGCGCAGCGGTGCGCCGGTTGCCAGCCGCCGACGATCGGCGCATCATGGCGGCCACCGTACGATTTCCGGAGGTTCCCATGCGTCGTCTCGCCGTGTTCGGTCTCGTTGCCTTGTTCGTGTGCGCCGCCGCCGCGTCCGCCGTGGCCCAGGCGCCAACGCCCACGCCCACCGATCGCACCAAGGCCACGGTGTTCAAGGCCGCGGACCTCGCGGCGGCGATCGCGAAGTTGCCGTCTGACCGGCCGTCGTCGGCCGTGCGCGTCTTCACGCTGGCGCCCTACAACGTGAACGTCGAGCGCCGGCTGCCCCGCCAGCAGGGGGCATCGCTGCACGAAGCGCAGGGCGAGCTCTTCTACGTCATTGAGGGATCGGCGACGCTCCTGACCGGCGGCACGCTGGTGGCGCCCACGCGCACGGGCACGAATCTGGCCGGCACCGGCATCGAGGGCGGGGTGCGGCAGGCCTTTTCGAAGGGCGACTTCATGATCGTGCCCTCCGGGCTGGCTCATCAGTTCGTGGACATCCAGGCGCCGGTCCACCTGATGTCCATCTACCTGCCCAACGCCCCCCAGTAAACCGCCGTGGGCAGGGGTGCGAACCTGTGATAGGATGGGCTCCTCTCTCTTCGTGAGTCCTGCCTCCGCTCCGACTACGTTCTGGTCGGAACCACGCAACCAGTCTCATAGAAGTCACGTGTCGCGAAGGCGACGCGCACATCGTCAACCACCGACGGATCGCGGGTGGCTACGGTGTGGACCGTCGTCGTGGGAATGGCCCACGACGGCCGCGCGATCGCTCAGGAGACACCAATGGCTACAGTGAATGGCATCGTGAAGCGCCTCGTCAGCAACAAGGGCTTCGGTTTCGTGGCGGCAGACGACGGCCGCGAGTACTTCTTCCACCAGGCGTCGTGCGTCGACGGCAATTTCGACTCGATGCACGAAGGTCAGCGCCTGACGTTCGAACCCGGCGAAGGCCCGAAGGGCCCCCGCGCCGAGAACGTCCGTCTGGCGTAAGCCGGGGATCCGGACACCGCGTCCGGGTCGAGGAATCGCGGCCCGCGAGCATATGCTCGCGGGCCGTTTTCTTTTTCGGGCGACCCGGCGGGCTACTATTCCCGCCATGTTGCTGCCGCTGCCCGTCCTGCGCCGCCTGGTCCTGCTGACGTCGCTGCTCGCCGGTGCCTGCGCTCCGGCCCCGGTCACCCCCCCGGCATCAACGCCGCCCCCGCCGGTTCCAACACCGTTTCCGACCGGCACCCTGGTGGACCTGTCGCACACCTACGACGCCACGACCGTCTTCTGGCCAACGGCCGAGACCTACCGGCTCGACAAGGTGGCCGACGGGATGACGCCCGGCGGCTACTACTACGCCGCCAACAACTTCTTCTCGTCCGAACACGGCGGCACGCATCTCGATGCGCCCGTCCACTTCGCCAAGGGTGGCCAGTCGGTCGAACAGGTGCCGCTCGAGAAGCTCTTCGGCGAGGCCTACGTGATCGACGTGGTCGGCCCAGGCCACCGCCAACGCCGACCATCAGGTGAGCGTGGAGGACATCGCCGCCGCGGAGCGCGCGCAGGGGCCGATTCCGCCCTCCGCCATCGTGCTGCTGCGCACCGGCTTCTCGACGCGCTGGCCCGATGCCGCACGGTATCTCGGCACCGCCGAGCGCGGCGAGGCCGCCGCGGCGAAGCTGCACTTTCCAGGGCTGCATCCGGACGCCGCGCGCTGGCTGGTGGCCAACCGCACGCTTCAAGGCCATCGGCATCGACACCGCGAGCATCGACTACGGGCCGTCGACGCTGTTCGAATCGCACCGCGTGCTGTACGAGCGCAACATCCCCGCGTTCGAGAACCTGACCGCGCTCGAACGGTTGCCGGTGACCGGCGCGTATGTCGTGGCGCTGCCGATGAAGATCGGCGGCGGCAGCGGCGCACCGCTGCGGGCGGTGGCCATCGTGCCGCAGTAAGACGCGGCGCGGTGCGTCAGTAGCCGCGTTCGAAATCCACGCGGTGCAGCAGCGTCTCGCCGCGGTGGAAGCGCCGGTAGTTCTCGACGAACACGTTGACGATGTCGGCCGGGAAACTCGGCGCCGACGTGTGGCTCGTGATGAACGTGTTCGGCGTCGTCCAGAACGGCGAGGTCTCCGGCAGCGGCTCTTCGGGAAACACGTCGAGCACGGCGCCGGCCAGGCGGCCGGCGGTCAGCGCCGCCACCAGCGCCGCTTCGTCCACCGTCTTGCCGCGGCCGGCGTTCACGACGACGGCATGCGACGGCAACGCGCCCAGCATCTCCGCATCCACGATGGCAGTGGTCTGGTCGGTGTTGGGCAGCACCGCCACCACGTAGTCGAGGTCGCGCGCGAAGGCGGCCTTGTCGGCGCCGTGAAAGTAACGGTCCACGTGGCGGCAGTCGCGGCTGCTGCGCGTGTAGCCGTGCACGCGCATCCCGAAGTGTTTGCCGGTCGCCGCCAGGTGCGCTCCGATCGAGCCCACGCCCACGAGCCCGAGCGTCTTGCCCTGCAGCGTGCCGGGCAGGGTGGCGTCCCACCGTCCGGCGCGCTGCGATTCCAGGCGCAGCACGATCTTGCGCTCGATGGCCAGCAGATAGCCGAACACGTACTCCGACATCAGCGGTCCGAAGACGCCGCGGATGTTCGTGAGCACGTAGTCACGCCGCAGCGCCGGATCGAGCATCGGCTCGACGCCGGCCCACGACAACTGCGTCCAGACCAGCCGCGACAGGTGCGGCAGTGCCGCCTTCACCCGCGTCGGGTCGCCCAGCAGGATGTCACTGTGGGCGCCGCGGGCCAGCCCGTCGGCGACCTCGGACGCGGCGACGATGGCGAGGTCCGGGAGATTGGCCGCTTCGATGCGCGCACGGTAGTCGTCGGGGTGTCTGGTCAGGATGAGGAGGTGATGCAGGGCCATCGGCGGCACCACTCTATCGCGACCAGGCCCCGGCCGCGGACGGGCGGTGCCGGCGCCGGGTCTTGGGCTAAAATTCGCGGCATGCAGATGCCGATCCGCACCTCGGTAGCCCTCGCCGCAGCGTTCGTGCTCGCTGCGGCCACTTTCACGCTTTCGGCCCGCCAGGCCCCGGTCACGCGACAGGTGGACGACGCCGTCCTGCTCAAGCCTGCCCCCGGCGACTGGGTGAACCCCGGCCGCGACTACGCCGAGACACACCACAGCCCGCTCACGCAGATCGATCAGTCGAACGTGAGCCGGCTGGCACCGGCGTGGTCGGTGGAGGTCGGGTCGCAGGGCAAGCTCGAGACCACGCCGATTGTCTGGAACGGCGTGCTCTACGGCACCTCCACCTTCAGCATCGTCTACGCCATCGACGCCCGCACCGGCGCGCTCAAGTGGCGCTGGGATCCGGCACTCGTCAAGGGCGGCATCGCCGACGGCGCCGCCCGCTTCTGCTGCGGTCCCGTGAATCGCGGCGTGGCGATCTACAAGGGCAAGGTCTACGTCGGCCTGCTCGACGGCCGCCTGGTGGCGCTCGATGCCGACACCGGCCACGTGGCGTGGTCGGTGCAGACGACGCCCGTGGGCAAGGACTACAGCATCACCGGCGCCCCGCGCATCGTGAAGGGCAAGGTCGTCATCGGCAACGGCGGCGGCGAATACGGCGTGCGCGGCTATCTCACCGCCTACGACGCCGAAACCGGCAAGCAGGCGTGGCGATGGTTCGTGGTGCCCGGCGATCCCTCGAAGGGACTCGAAGACCGCTCGATGGAGATGGCCCTCAAGTCGTGGAAGGGCCAGTGGTTCAAGTACGGCGGCGGCGGCACGCCGTGGGACGGCATCGCCTACGATCCCGAAGCGAACCTCGTCTACGTCGGCACCGGCAACGGCTCGCCGTGGGCGCGCGACCACCGCAGCGAGGGCACCGGCGACAACCTGTATCTGTCGTCGATCGTCGCGCTCAACGCCGACACCGGCCGCTACGTCTGGCACTACCAGACGACCCCCGGCGACGACTGGGACTACAACGCCGCGCAGCAGATGATCCTGACCGACCTCACCATCAACGGCAAGCCGCGCAAGGTGCTGCTGCAGGCGCCGAAGAACGGCTTCTTCTACGTGCTCGATCGCCTCACCGGCGAGCTGCTGTCGGCGCAGCCGTATGCGACCGTCACCTGGGCCACGCACATCGACCTGAAGACCGGTCGTCCCGTGGAGACCCCGGAAGCCCGCTACGGCAACAAGGCCGTGCGCCTGTCGCCCTCGGCTATTGGCGCGCACCACTGGCCGCCGATGGCCTTCAACCCCGCGACCGGGCTGGTCTACTTCCCCGGGCAGGACACCAGCATGGTCTACCAGAACGTCGAGAAGTTCGACTTCCAGGAAGGCCAGTGGAACACCGGCACCGCGCGCGGCGCCGCCGGCGCGGCGGTGGCCTCGGCGACGACCCCGCCGCCGATGAAAGGCTTCTTCCTGGCGTGGGATCCGGCGGCCAACAAGGAGCGCTGGCGCATCGAGTTCCGCCCCAGCGGCGGCGCGCTCTCGACCGCCGGGCAACTGGTGTTCGTCGGCGACAACGGCGGCGCGTTCTTCGCGCTCGATGCGGCCACCGGCAAGACGCTCTGGCAGCACAAGCTGATGACCGGCATCGCGACGCCGATCACCTACGAGATCGACGGCAAGCAGTACGTGGCCGTGATGTCGGGCGTGGCTGGCGGCAAGGTGTTCGCGTTCACGCTCGACGGGAAGTAGCCGGCAGGCGGACGGGCTACCGCAGCACCCGGCCGGCGGCGACCTCATCGAGGAACGCCGGCACGGGAAGTACTCGCAGTGGCCCGTCCTTCAGCTCGGCCGTCCCGGTGTAGACGCCGAATCCCTTCGTCACGACGCCATCGGCGATGAGCCCCTTGAGCGGACCGCCGAACTCGCGCTTCCACGTGCCTGACGCCTTCACCTCGATGCCGACCGCGCGCGACGCCCGGCTCCAGACGAAGTCCACCTCGCTGCCGGCCGGCGTCCGCCAGAAGGACAGGTCGCCGCCGATGCCTTGAACGGCAATTGCCGCACGCAGTTCGTGCAACAGCCAGGTCTCGAGCAGAAAGCCGCGCTCCGCGGCTTCGAGCGGCTCTCGAATGCGCCCGGCAAGGGCCCGGGCCACGCCCGGGTCGAACAGATAGAACTTCGGGCTGGCGACCTCCTTGACCTTGGCGCGACGGCGCCACGCCGGCAGCCAGTAGCCGATGAGCGTGTCGGTGAGCACGTCGAAGTAGCCCTGCACCGTAGGCCGCGCCACGGCGGCATCACGAGCGATGCCGGCGAGGTTGGCCACCTGCCCGTTCATCAACGCCGCCACCTGCAGAAAGCGGGCGAACGAGTCGAGGCGCCGGACCAGCGCCTCCTGCTGCACCTCTTCACGCAGATAGTTGCTCACGTAGGCGTCCATGACGTCGATGGCGTGCCGGCGGTCGCTGCGGATCTGCGGCAGCAGTCCGAACCTGAGCACGTCGTCCACCACCAGCCTGGTGCCCACTTCTGAGGCGGTGAGCGGGAAGAACTGGCGATTCACCACCCGTCCGGCGAGCAGATCGACGTCGAGCCGCTTCAGCTTTCTGGCGCTGGATCCGCTGAGCGCGAAGCGATAGCGGCGGCCCGATTCGGAGATGAGTGCGTGCACCTCGTGCAGGAGCGCCGGCAGCCGCTGCACTTCGTCCACCACCACCCAGCTTCCCGGCCGCAGCGCTTCGACCCGTTGCCGGAACGTGTCTGGCCGTTGACTCAACTCGAGAAACAGCGATGTGCGAAGCAGGTCGAACCACAGGGCATCGGGCAGCACCTGACGCAGCCAGGTGGTCTTGCCCGTGCCTCGGGGCCCGAACAGGAAGAACGAGCGTTCCGGGCGCCGCAGGCTGCGTGTATACATCGCCATTAATTTTACGGCAAATTTGATGTCGACATATACAGGACGTCACAACGCCCGGGGACGGCTTCGACCACTGCCGCGGGGCGCCGCGACGCTAGCGGATGCGCGCCCAGGTCAGCGTGCCCGTCGTCCGTCCCGACCCGTTCCGGATCGACAGCTTCAGCGTGTCGCCGCCGTCGGCGAACTCGAAGTAACGGATGAGATCGGTGCCCGGCCAGTTGGGGTTGGTCGAGGCCTCGACGTGATGCGTCACCGTGCGCGTGGCCTCATCGACCTCGTAGGCGCCGTAATACGACAGGAAGCTGCCGTAGGCGGCCGCACGCGCGGCCTCGGTGGACGGCGACGGCAGGCTGGCGCGACCGGCGTAGGTGAGCTGCGCGGCCATCTGGCCCGCAGCGTCGTACATGATCCGTCCGCCGGTGTAGCGGCTCGGCGTGCTGACGCCCTGGTCGTCGATGTTGACGAACGAGACCATCCGCCAGTTGCCGGCGAAGCGGGGATCGCCTTTACCGGCAGGCCGCGGTGCCGCTGCCTGCGTCGCGCTCGCCGGCGCGGACGCTCCGCGCGAGGCGTCAATCGCTTCGACCAGCGCCGCCAGCGATGCGTTCAGCGTCCTGGTGCCCACGGGGGCGCCGCGTTGATGGCCCATCCGCACCACCACGAGGTCGTGTGAGGGCACGATGAAGGTGTGCTGGCCGCCGGCGCCCGACATGAAATAGGCGTCACGCGGCAGGTGCCACTGCCCTTCGCCGTTCACCCAGAACTGACCGCCGTACTCGCGACGCTTCCACCCCGGGGCGGGCGTGCGCACGAAGGTCGTGAAGCCCTCGGGCAGCAGACGTTGCCCCTGCCACACGCCGTCCTGCAGGTACAGCATTCCGAGCCGGGCCCAGTTGCGTGCGGTGCCGTAGTCGTAACCGCTCAGCAGGAAGTTGCCCCACGGATCCGGCTCCAGCACCTGACGCCGGATGCCGATCCGATCGAAGAGCGCGCGCTGCGGATGTGTGAGGTAGTCTTCGCCGCGCGCCTCGACCGCCTGGCGCACGAGAAAGCCGAGCGTCATCGGATCGGAGTTGCGGTATCGGCCGACGACGCCTGGCGCGAACTCGATCGGCGACGACGTGGCATACGCGAAGGCGTTCACAGCGCCGGCGTAGATGAAGAAGTGGTCGTGATACTGCGTCGCCGGATCGAGATGGCGATCGTCCTGCCCGGTGAAGCTCAGGCCGCTCGACATCTGCATCACGTCGCGCACGCGAATCGGGCCGCGCGGATCGCCGGGCCGCCGCCACGCGGGTACCGGCGCCGGATCGTCGAGACGGAATGAGCCACGCTGAATCTCGAGGCCGACCAGTGACGCCGTGAGGCTCTTGCCCATCGACCAGCTCTCGAGCTGCGTATCGCGGGTGATCCCTGTCATGTATCGTTCGCCGACGATCCGGCCCTTGTGCACCACGACCACCGCCGCCGTGAGGCCGGCCGGGTCCGCAAACGCCAGGTCCACGGCCGCCTGCACGCGCGCCTTGTCGAGGCCGGCTGGCCACGGCGTGGTGGCCATGGCGTCGCCCATCGGCCACGGCTGCGAGGCGGCATCCGGCAGCGCGCTCTTCACCGGCGTCGGCGTGAAGAACACGCTTGTCCTGTCCCTCGGCATGGATGACACAGCCCTGATCGCCGTAGAAGGCCGCCGTGCGGGTGACCCCGCGCAGCGTCGCGCTGACGCGCTTGCGCTCGCGGTCCACCGCGACCTCGACGGGCTGCGTGCGGTCGCGCTCGGCCATCAGGAAGTAGGCGCTGTTCTGCCGCGCCTCCTCGACCTCCCGTCCGCTCACGAACACCGCCGAACAGAGCACCTTGGCATAGCTGGCGGCGCCGAGGCTGACCGGCGACTGGTAGGGGATATCGGGGTGGTGCGGCCGGGTCGGCGTGGCCGGCTGCGCCCGCAGGACGGCGACCAGGAGAGCAGCCACGAGCGGTAGAGCGGCCAGGAGGCGGAAACGGACGGCGGGTCGCGACATGCCGCGCATCCTACACCGCCCGGAGGTCCCCAGGGAGGCGTGCCATCGTGGGATTGCCGGCCCCGGCCTCGCGGCATAGACTCACGCTCTGGCATGCGCGCACTCACCGCCGCCGCCGTCGTCGTGACCTGCGTGTCGCTCGGCCTGGCCGGCCAGCCGCCGCCACACGCGCAGGAGCTGCCGCGTGACCTGCCGCCGTCGGCCGAGCCCGGCAGCGGCCCGATGTGCATCGCCCCGGAACCCGACGGCCGCGTGCGTACGCGCGTGGCCGGCAGCGGCGAGGCCCTGCGCTTCCAGCAGGACCCGTCGTGGCTGGTCGCTCGCGACGGCATGGGCCTGGCCCTGCGCCGGTTTCTCGTGGCCGGAGACGTCGAGGCGGTGCAGTTCGATCGCTGGGACGTCGAGACCAACGGGTTCGTGCCGGAGACCTGGAGGCGCACCGCGAGCGACACCCTCGCCGGCCGTCTGGTGAGCGTGTTCGAGCCGTCGTGGCCGGCCGATCTCGTGCAGACGCGGCTGGCGCGATCGCGCGTGGGGTTCGACAACCCGGCGGTCTACTGGGGCCGCTACCGCGGAGCGGTCGGTCAGCTACTGCCCGATGGGCAGGTGATCTCGATCCGCACGGCGTCGCAGACCTCGCCGTCGAGCCAGGTCGTGCGCATCGACGACACGGTGCAGTACGCCAGCCACGTGGTGAACCTGCTGGTGCCAGACTTCGGCGACACCGAGCTGACGTCCACTCTCGACCTGCGCCCGGTCGCCCGGCGCTTCTACGAGCACTTCGAAGACAGTTACGACGTGCTGGCGGTGGTGCCCTTCGAATCGATGCTCGAGGTCGGCCTGGCCGCCTTTCATCAGCGCGTGCGCAACGACGTGACCGGGCTGGGCATCGCCACGTTCAACCGCGCGGCCGACTACGGCAGCGACGGCCGGCTCACCGGGATCGAGCTCTTCATCCAGACCGCGTTGGGCAGCAACGACCTCTCGACCCACGAACTGGGTCACACCTGGGGGCACAACTTCGACTGGACGCGCATTGCCGGCGTTACCCGCGCCGGCCACTCGCCCACCGCCCACGGGCCGCTGCTCACCGGCGGCGAGTCGCTCATCGGCGCGGTGCTCGAACCGACGCGCCGGCCGGTCATTCGCGACAACGGCGAGGCCGCGATCGAACGCACGCCAGCGCCGGCTCGCCAGCATCCGCTCGACCTCTACGCCATGGGCCTGCTCGATCCAGCGGCGTTGCCGGAGTTCTCGATTTTCGAGGACCAGGGTCAGTTCTCGGCGATCACCTCGTCCACGCCGTCCCCGGGCACCGCCATCGTCGGCGGCCGCAAGAGCGTCTCGATCAACGACGTGATGGCGGCGCACGGCCGGCGCGACGGGCCCGTGTGGTCGGAGCTGCAGCGGGCCACGATCGTGGTGTCGCGCGAGCGCCTGCTCACCGCCGAGGAACTGGCCGTCTGGAACACCATGGCGGCGCGCCACGAAGACCCGGCCAACACCGGCATCGTCGACTACGAGGGCGTCGGCTCGTTCGCGCTCACGACCTCTGGCCGGATGCGCCTGGCGACGGGCGTCCGCCCGCGCCACGCCGCTGCGGCTGCGTTCCACGGCGAAGCCGAGCCGGCCCGCATCGGCCCGCTCGACTGCCGCGGCTTCGAGTTCACCACGGCGCCGCCGGCGCGGGTGCGCGCCGGCCAGCGCTTCACGATCGCCGGCCGCGTCACCGCCCGCGATCGGTCCGACTTCTCGCAGACGCTGTTCCGCTTCTGGCCGTCGGACGATGCCAGCGAGCGCGCCGAGCGCGCCTACGCTGACGTGAGTCGATCGGGATCGTTCAGCGTGGACGTCGAGATCCGCGCCGGCCGGGAAGGGCAATACACCTTCGAGGGCTTCCTGTTCTGGCCCGACGCCCCGGCGCAGCACTCGCGCTGCCGCCTCTCGGTCGTGAACGTCACGTCCTGAGGCGGCGCCGCCGCCGCGGATGTGCGATCATCGCGCGTGTCCGCGCCGCTGCTCGAACTGACCAACGCCACCGTCATGAAAGACGGCCGTCCGGTGCTCGATCGCCTCACGCTGGCGATCCATGCCGGCGGCCACACCGCCATTCTCGGCCCCAACGGCGCCGGCAAGTCGATGCTGGTGGCGCTGCTCACCCATCACGAGCGGGCCGTCGCCCATGCCGACGGCACACCGCCCGTGCGCGTGTTCGGGCACCACCGCTGGGACGTCTCGACCCTGCGAAGCCGTCTGGGCATCGTCTCTTCCTCGCTGCATCAGCGCTTCGTGGCCGGCAACAGCGAAGGCCGGATCACGGGCGAAGCGGCAGTGCTGTCGGCGTTCTTCACCTCGCACGGCGTGCTTCGTTACGGCGTGGTGACCGAGGCGATGCGCGCGGCCACCGCCGATGCGCTGGCGCTGGTTGGCGCGGGACACCTGGCGGCCCGCCACCTGCACGAGATGTCGGGCGGCGAAGCGCGGCGGGTGATGCTGGCACGCGTGATGGTCACCGCGCCGGAGGTGCTGGTGCTCGACGAGCCGACCTCCGGCCTCGATCTGGCCGCGCGGCACGACTTCATGGAGCGCGTGCGGACAGTGGCGCGCGCCGGCACCACGCTGGTGCTCGTGACGCACCACACCGAAGAGATCGTGCCGGAGATTGGCCGCGTGCTGTTGCTGAAGGACGGCCGGGTGGCGGGTGACGGACCAACGGCCCGGATGCTCACGGCAGAGCACCTGGGCGCGTTGTTCGATGTGCCGGTGGTGGTCGATCGCGTTGGCGACTACGCCTACGCGCGACCGGCGTGAACTGCCTCCGGTTAGCCGCCAGCCTGTGGTTAGCCGCTAGCCGCTAGCCCCGAGCCGCTGTCGGATTACTTGACCGTGACCCTCACGTAAGCGTTGGTCCAGCAGCACACTTCGCCGTTGCCGCCTTCGCCGGAGTAATCGGTGGCGAGGAGCAGGAGGGCATATTCGCCTGGCGCGCTGAACTTCACGCTGGTCGTGCCGGTGCCGCTGAACGGCTCGTTCACCTTGCCGCCCTTGCTCACCTGCAGCTTGAGGTCGGCCGGCTCGAAGGTCACGGCGCCGGGGCCGCGGTACTTCTTCCAGCGCAGGTTCACCGGCGAGCGGCCGTCGGTCACCAGCGCCATCGTGGCACTGGAGAACTTGCCGTCGTCATCGACCGACGCCGTCAGCGACAGGGGCGTGCCCACCGTCGCGGTCATGACCGCCGCCTTGCTCAGATGCGCCACCGGCCCCTGAATGGGAGCGCCGCTCCCCACCTTGATGATCGGCGGCGTGTTGTTGGCCGCGATCTCCGAGAACGGGTTGACGTTGTAGTCGCGGTGCAGCCGCAGCGGAATCTGCGTGGTCTGGCCGTTCACGGTCAACGTCCACGTCAGCTTCTGATCCGGCGAGAAGGTCTTCGGCACCGGCACGATGAAGACGCCGGTGCGGCGATGCGGTTCGAAGTGCGTCGGCTGGCCCATGTCGGGACCGCCGGGCTCGATGCGGTTGTTGGGGCCAATCGGAATGTCCTGCGCCTGCTTCAGATTGCGATTGAAGTAGCCGACCAGGAAGTTGTGGGTGCCGTCGGCGCTGTCGAACCAGCCTTCGAAGGCCCCGGTGACGCTGGCGCCGAACTGCTTGGGCGGCTCATAGGGGAGCGTGGGCGCCTGCTGGGCAGACACCAACGCTCCCCCGGCCAGGAGGAGGACGCCGCAGAGGAGCTGCGACGTGTGACGAACGACTGACATGCGACGGCTCCCTGAGCTACTGCCGCTCGACCGTGGTGCGCCCGGCCGCCTTGGCCTTGCGCTCGGCGACGATCGCCTTGTATTCGTCGTCGGTGTAATAGACGACGTTCATCCACGCGTGCGCCATCTCGTCGACCGTGCGGTCGCCGTAGCCCACCCACTGTTCGGGATCCGGGTTGTCTTTGTTGGCGGTGGTGTTGTCGTACCACGCGCTCACCTGGATGATGGTGCCCTTCGGGAAGATCGGCGAGGCGTCGTCTTCGTAGATGTAATTGGTCATCCAGTTGAAGTTGAAGTTGCCGACGTAGCTGACGATCTCGCGGCCGCCGTCGGGCTTGATGGCTTCAACCTTCATCGCCTTGCCACGCAGGTGGAAGTGCGGCTGGAAGTTGGTGATCATGGTGTTTTCCTTGAGCACCGTGAACCCCTCGGTGTAGGCCACCGAGTTGGGCGGGATGTCGAGGAACTCGCGCTCACGCAGGCCCGTGAAGCCGATGAGGTAGCTGCGCTTCTTCGGCTCCTGGCCCTTCGGGTAGAACCACAGGCCGATTTCCGACCCGGCGCTGACCTCTTCGCCAACGGCGTGCAGGTGCTGGTCCCACGAGATCTTCTCGCCGGGCACGACGAGCTTGCCCGTGCCCTCGGCGAACTTGTCGTAGCCCTTGCCGATCGCCCATTCCATCAGCTGCGGGCGGCGCGCCAGCAGGTCTTCGCGCGACTGCGGGCCCGACAGACCGAAGGTGGCGGTGCCGGTGTTGACGGCTTCCGGATCGTCCTGCAGCACGAGATAGGCGATCGAGTGGTGCAGGATCTTGCGGGCCTTCATGTTGGTCGGACGAATCTCGACCATCTTCACCCAGCGCGGCTCGGTGATCGGGATCTCGCTCATCGGGCGATACCAGACGTCCTGCCCCACGGGCGGCATCTTGTACTCCGACGACTTGACCACGACGTCCGGCGGACCGAAGCCGTCCATCACGCCCTGCCACTCGTTGTTGGTGACGAGCGCCTTGGCAGGCGGCAGGTCCTTCGGATCACCCTGCGGCGAGCCGGCATCGACCCACTTCACGATGGTGTCGATCTGCGCGTCGCTGAGCGACATGTCGTTCTTGAATTTCTGCACGCCCACCGACTGGTCGATGTGCCAGGGCGGCATCTGCCGGCGCGCGACGCGGTCTTTGATCGAGCGGGCCCACGGACGCGCCTGCTGATAGGTGACCAGCGACATCGGCGCGATCGACTCCGGCTGATGGCACGCCTGGCACTTGGCCTGGAAGATCGGCGCGATGTCTTTCGAGAATGTCGGCGCAGCGCCGGCAGTCTGTGCCGCCGCCGGCGACGCACTGGCTACGAGCATACCCATCACGCCCGAGAGCACCCACGGATTCCAACGACCCATGTCCCGCCTCCTCAATCGCCGCAGCAATACCAGAAACGGGCGGCCGGAAGGGTCACCCGCTAAGTACGGGGATTCTAGCGGCTGGGCCCGGCGGATGCAATCACCCTTCCGGGGGAGGCCGGCCTCCCGTGAGACGGCGGAATCCCGGGCCATAATCGGACCGGCCCGTGTCCCGAACCCGCCGCCCCGCCACCGCGCCCGCCGCTCCGGCCGCTGCCGCCCGCGCCGAGAGACCGGCGCGGATCGGGCCACTTCCGGCGGGAATGTCGGCCCTTTCCGTGGCCGGCGTGGTCCTGCTGGCCCTCGGTGTGCGCCTGCTGCACCTGTGGCAGATGGCAAGGACGCCGTACTTCACCACGCTCATGGGCGATGCCCGGGCCTACGACCAATGGGCGCGGCGTCTGGCCGGCGGCGACTGGATCGGCACCGACGTCTTCTACCAGGCGCCGCTCTACCCCTATTTCCTCGGCGTCGTCTACGCCGTGGCCGGCGCCGACCCCGGCGCCGCGCGCCTGGTGCAGGCGGTGCTCGGCTCGGCATCGGCGGCACTCCTCTGTGTGGCCGCGGCGCGTCTGTTCGGGGCGCGCGCCGGTCTCATCGCCGGCGTCACGCTGGCGCTTTACGCGCCGGCCGTATTCCTCGACAGCCTGCTGCAGAAGTCCACGCTCGACGTCTTCTTCGTGTGCGCCGCACTCGCCGCCCTGGCGTCGCTGGTGACCGGCGCCCACGAGCGCCGCCGCGTGTGGGCGGTGCTCGGACTCGGCGCCGGCGCGCTGGCGCTCACGCGCGAGAACGCGCTGGTGCTGGTGGTGGTGCTCGCGGCGTGGATCTGGTGCGCCGCGCCCGCCGGACGCCTCGGACGCGGCCGCGCGCTGGCGACCTTTGGCGCCGGCGTCGCCCTCGTGCTCGCGCCAGTGGCCGCGCGTAACTTCACGGTGAGCGGCGAGGTGTATCTCACGACCTCGCAGTTCGGCCCCAACTTCTATATCGGCAACAACGCCGGCGCCGACGGCTCCTACCAGTCGCTGCGCTTCGGCCGCGGCTCCCCGGAGTTCGAACGACTCGACGCGACCGAACTGGCCGAGCGCGCGACGGGCCGCACGCTCACGCCGGCCGAGGTGTCGTCGGTACTGGACCGGCCGCGCGGTGTCGTTCATCACGAGCGAGCCGGGCGCCTGGCTGGCGCTGATGGCCCGCAAGACCGCGCTGCTCCTGAACGCGGCGGAGGCGGTGGATACCGAGAGCCAGGAGTCGTACGCCGAGTGGTCGTGGCCCCTGCGCCTGCTCGGCTGGCTGATGCACTTCGGGGTGCTGGTGCCGCTGGCACTCTTCGGGGTCTGGGCCACCTGGGGCGACCGCCGCCGGCTGCTGGTGTTCCACGCCGTCGCGCTGGCCTTTGCCGCCTCGACGCTGGCCTTCTACGTCTTCGCGCGCTACCGCTATCCGCTGGTGCCGATCCTGGTGCTCTTCGCGGCGGCAGGTCTCGCCGCCATCCCGCGCCTGCGCCAGACGGTACCGCGTCCGCGGCTCATCACGGCCGGCGTGGCCGCGGTGGTCGTCGCCGGCCTCTGCCATCTGCCGTTGCTCTCGTCCACGCGCAGCCGCGCCATCACCGAGACCAACCTGGGCGCCGCGCTCTACGAAGCCGGCCGGCACGACCAGGCCATCACGCACTACCAGCGGGCGATCGCCGTGCAGCCCGACTACGTGCCCGCCTTCAACAACCTCGGCGTGACGCTGCGCGCTGCCGGCCGCACCGACGACGCCATCCGCGCGTATCGCGACGGGCTGGCGCTGCGCGACGACTATCCCGACCTCCATTACAACCTCGCGAATGCGCTGCTGGCGGTGCAGCGTCCGGATGAAGCGGCGGCACATCTGCGCAAGGCCGCCGCCGGCACGCCCGACTCGGCCGGCGTCCACAACAACCTCGGCATGGCGCTGGCCGAGAAAGGACAGTTCGCCGAGGCGGCGCTGGCGTTCGAACGCGCGACGCTGCTCGACCCGGGCTCGTCGAAGGCGCACCGCAACCTCGGCGACGTGCTGGCCACGCTGGGGAACGATGCCGGCGCCTACGAGCACCTGACGCGCGCCGCGAGCGTGCCGTCCGCCGATGCCGAGGCCCACTACGACCTCGGCGTCTTCCTGCTGGAACGCGATCGCAACCGCGAGGCGGTCACGGCCTTCACGGCCGCCATCGCCGCCCGCCCGGGCTACGCCGAAGCGCACAACAACCTCGGCATCGCGCTCGGGTCACAAGGCCGCTTGAACGACGCCATCGCGCAGTTCGAACAGGCGCTGCGCCTGCGCCCCGGGTTCCCAGACGCCGTGCGCAATCTCGAAATGGCACGCCGCGCGCGGGTGCCCTGAAACGGCGCTGCCGCTCGCCCCGGCGCCTGCACGTCACGACCGCTGCACTCGACCGTGCGATGCGCTTGCGTCGTCTCATCGTTCGCGCTAGGCTCGTGCAGCGAGGCCCTCCCATGCGTCATGTGCCGGTGCTCTTGTACCTCGTGCTGACGGGTATGCACGGGTTCGCAGCCGCCCCCCAGCCGACGGCATGCGCATCTGACGGCGAGGTGCGGTTCATCTGCGGGTTCTCGAACCCGGAAGACCTGGTGGCCGTGCCCGGATCGAACTGGGTAGCGGTGTCAGGGATGGACGGCGGCGGCCTGTACGTCGTGAGCACCACGCAACTGCAGCCGATCAAGGTGTTCCCGTCGTTGGCGCCGCGCCAGGGACTGGACCGGCAACGGTTCCGCTCATGTCCGGGCCCACTCGATGCGGTTCGCCTCGACCGGTTCGACGCGCACGGACTGGCCATCCGAGCGGGTTCGGGACGGATCCACACGATCTACGCCGTGCATCACGCCTCGCGTGAGTCCATCGAGATCTTCGACATCGATACCTCGACGTCACCGCCAGCCGTCATCTGGGTTGGATGTGTCGTCGCCCCGCCGACGGTCGTGTTCAACAGCGTGACGCCGCTGCCCGACGGTGGTCTGGCCGCCACCCAGTTCCGGCGAGCAGACGTGCCGCTTGAAAAGCGTGGAGCACCCACCGGTGTCGTGTGGGAATGGGCAGCCGCGTCTGGCTGGGCGACGGTGCCGGGGAGTGAATCCGAAGGGCCGAATGGCATCGAATCGTCGCCAGGCGGCGAGTGGCTCTACGTCAACCTCTGGCTCGCGAGGAAGGTCATGCGACTCTCGCGCGGGCGCACCCCCGCGATCACCGAATCGCTGGACCTGTCGTTCGGGCCGGACAACATTCGCAGGCAGGCGGACGGCACGCTGCTGGCCGCCGGCCACGGCGGGCCCAGCGTTGAGCGTGTGCGCGAGTGCGTCAGGAGGCTGTGCGGGGACGTGACGTCAAACGTGGCCCGCATCGATCCCGTCGCGTGGCGCGCCGAGCACCTGGTGACCTATCCGTTCAACGAACACTTCCTGAGTTCGACGGCGGCCCTCCAGGTGGGACGCGAGATTCGGATCGGCGCCCTCGTCGGCGACCGAATCGCGCGCTATCCGTTGCGATAGGCCCACGCCCAAGCGCGCCGCGTCTCCGAAGGGTTCGGTCCGGCATCATCGTGGCGGAGGCATCCTAGCGATGCTGCGCGAGGAGCCAACTTAGGAGCTCGCGTTCGCCAGACACCTTCTGCGGCGCGACGCCATGGTCGACACCCCGATACTCCGTGTAGCGCACCGGAGCGCCCGCGGCCTTGAGTGCGGCCGCGAGTTGACGAGACTCGCCCACCGGCACCCGCTCGTCAGCATCGCCGTGGAACAGCCAGATGGGCAACGCCTTGATGCCGGCCGCGAGCGCCGCAAACGGATCAGCGGCACCGAGGAAGGGATTGGTGCTCCGATCCCGCGCGATCTCTTCCGGCGTGTTGGGTGCGGCCGGGACGACCCGTCCGGCCACCGACACGAGCGCGGCAAATCGCGTGGGCCACCGGTAGGCGATGCGATACACCCCCGAGCCGCCCATCGAATAGCCGTGCAGATACATGCGCGCGGCATCCACACGGAATCGCGCGATGGTCTGGTCGAGTTCTGCGATGACGAGCTCCTCCATGTCGGCATCGGACCAGCGCGTGTCGAGCTGCGCCTGTGGAAAGACGACCAGGGCCGGAAACGGTGCCCGATGCGCTCGAATACTCGCCGCGAAATCGGTGCCCGTTTGAAACATCCCGTCGCCACCTTGCCGGCCGTTGCCGTGCAGCGAGACGATGAGTGGCCACGCCCGCGTTGGCCCGTAGTCCGAGGGCACGTAGACCTGGTAGCGGACGGCGGTGCCGTTCCTGGTCACGGCTTGATCGAGGAATCCCGTCTGAGCCGCCGACGGTGACGCGACACTCAGGGCCATCGCTAACAGAAGCAGCCTGCGCATGATGTCTCCTCTCAGTCCGACGTGAGCCGACCCACTTGTCTGCACCAGCCTCTTACTGCGGTGGCAGCAGGCGGCGCAGTTCATCGAACCAGTTCTGCACGACGACGAGCGACATCGGCGCGGCCGTGGCGTCGTCCTTCACCACCAAGAATCGCTCGCCGTCCGGGGTCACGTCGTAGGTGCGCCACGAATCCGGCTGTGCGTACGCCGTCTTCAACAATGTCACGGGGCGGCCGACTCGTAGGGTCGCGCCGTCGATCTCCACCGCCGCGGTGGTGACGAGATTCTCAGCGTCGAGGTAGACGAGCTCGCGGCCTCCGCGTGTCCACACCGGCCGGGTGCCGCCCGCCGTCGAGACTTGCCACTGGCCGCTCATCACGTCCGGGTAGGGACGGACGTAGACTTCGTGCCGTCCGCTCTCGTTGGATTGGTAGGCTAGGAACCGGCCGTCCGGCGAGAAGGCGGGGTTCATCTCGTCGGCTGGCGTGCCGAACAACGGGTCCGGCCCGGCCGCTGTGGCCCCTCCCGTCCGATTTATCCGCGTCTGCACCAGGTCGCGCCGGCTGGCCTGACTGATCACGTACCCGACCAGCGTCGTGCCGTCCGGGCTCACGCCGGTGACCACGTGAGGCGCCGAACCGCCGGCGACCCGCACCTCTTCGCCCACGCCGTTCGCCGGGCGTAGGAACACGTGATAGACGCCTGGCGCGATGCTTCGAGTGAACGCGATGTGGCGTCCGTCGGGCATCCATACCGGCGTCGACTCGGCCCTGGGCGTTGGCGTCGCGCGGGTCAGCGACTGCCGACTGAAATCCCAGACCCACACGTCTCCGTCCACGTCGCGAATGTCAACGGCGGCGCGCGACCCGTCCGGTGACAGCCGGGGACTGACATAGGCGCGAGTCGGCGCGGAGGCCGGCGTCTCGACGCCCTGCCTGTTGACCCAGGTGAGGGTGCGCCGGCCCGCACCCGAACCGTCTACGCCACGGCCGTAGACCAGAAGCCCGCTTGGTGCCATCGCCGCGTGCGCGACACGCGAGGCCGTGAGGGCCACGCGGTCGATGACGCGGACGGGATTGCCGATGGACGTCCGCGTGCCGGCATCGAAGCGAACAGCTGTCAGTCCGTCGTCGCGCAGGTACACGAGATGACCGGTGGGCAGGTACCTCGCGTCCACGCCGTCGGCCAGTGACCTCTGTCCGTTCGCCGGTGCCAAGGTCAACCACGACGGTTCGTTGGCCGAGCGTGGCCAGCACGGCGCGTCCACCAGGCAACGCTTGCGGGTGCCGAAGGTCCACGTCGCCAGACTCCGGCCGCGGCCCGCCGACGGGCGTGGGCTTTCCACCCGTCGAGGGGATGTGCCAGAGTCCCGACGGGTTCTGCGTGGCCGCGACGATGGTCGTGTCGTCGATCCACGTAGCGCCGCGCATCGTGCCTGGCAGCCGCGTGATTTCGACCGGTTCGCCTCCGGTTATGGCCACCTTGTAGATCGCGAACGTGCTGTCGGTATAGCCAATCCAGCGGCCATCGGGAGACACGAAGGGCGAGCGTGCCCTGGCCGGGCCAGCCACGACGGTGGCTTCCAGTTGGTCGAGGCGGCGAATCGCGAGTTGTTCCTGGCTCGTGCGGTAGACCAGGAACGAGCCGTCGGGTGCCACGTCGATGTCACGATCCAGGCCGAACGGCACGATCGGCAGGTTGGCCGGCGGCGCGAGCGTCAGCCGCGTGACCGGTCGCGACGGCGGCGCCGCCGTCCGCGTCACCGACCACACAGCCGCTGCAGCGAGTGCGGCCCCGGCAAGGAACCACGCGGCACCCTTCCACGCAGGACGCGCCGGCAGTGGAGCGCCCCTGCTGGTCTCGGCGCTCACGGTGGCGTCGGCGATCTGCAGTTGAACGGCGGCCGCCGAGTCCAGACGGTGCGCGCGATCCTTCTCCAGGCACCACCGGAGCAGCGTGCGTATTCGCACGGGTGTGTCTGCGGGCAGCAGCGACCAGTCTGGCGCTCTGCTCATCACCGCGACGATCGTGTCGGTCGTGGTCTCGCCCGTGAACGCCCGTTGGCCGGTGAGCATCTCGAACAGCACGGCGCCGAACGCCCAGAGATCCGTGCGTCGATCGACCGGTCGCGCCTTCGCCTGCTCGGGACTCATGTAGGCGGCCGTGCCCAGGACGACGCCTTCATCGGTCAGGGCCGATGCCGTGATCGCCGTCTCGGCGCCATAGTGAACGTTGGCGGCCGCGCCGGGATGGTCAAGCGCCTTTGCCAACCCGAAGTCGAGCACTTTGACGGTGCCGTCGGCGCGGACCTTGATATTGGCCGGCTTCAGGTCCCGGTGGACGACGCCGTGCTCGTGTGCGGCTTCGAGCGCCTCGGCCACCTGCCGCGCGATCGACAGCGCCTCGTCCAGCGGAAGCCGGCCGCGAGCGAGCAGCGCCGCCAGGTCGTCGCCCTCGATCAGCTCCATCACGAGCGCAATCACGCCGCCGCTCTTCTCGAGACCGTGCACCGAAGTGACGTGTGGGTGGTTCAGCGCCGCGAGTGTCTCCGCCTCACGCTGGAAGCGGGCGAGCCGAGAGGCGTTCACGGCGACCGCCTCGGGCAGCACCTTCAGCGCGACCTCGCGCTTGAGGTTCGTGTCGGTGGCGCGATAGACCTCGCCCATGCCGCCCTTGCCGATGAGGGCGGACACGACGTATGGCCCGAGGCGAACGCCGGGGGCAAGGACCACGGGACCGCGATTCTACAATGGCGCTTCCCCGTCGAACGGCCTCGCATTGCCGCGGCCGTGACTCAGCCGATTTGGCGGTTGCGCCGATGTCGGCCCTGAGGCCCGGAATCCGGCGGCGTACGACATCCGGCCAATAGACCGCCCGCCAGCCCTCCGCTACGGTGCTCCCGCCAGCGATCGTCTTGGAGGAAACGTATGTCCCACCACCGCTCGTGCTGTGCGCTGTTCGTCGTCACCGCAGGCCTGTGCGCCATACCACCGCGGGCCGCCGCCCAACCGGCGCCTGCCGCCGCGCCGCCGGCCCCGTTCGACTACCGTGCCGACCGCGGACCCGGACTGCCCACCTCGATGTTCGGCACCTACGTCCGCGGCGGCGAACTGCTCATCTACTCGTTTGTCGAGCACTACCGCGACCACAATTTCGAATACAAACCCGCCGAGTTCGGGTTGGCCGGCGAACTTGATCAACGCGGCAATTACCGGGCGTCTGAGGCGTTGTTCTTCCTGGCCTACGGAATCACGGACAACCTGGCCGTGGAGCTCGAAGGTGCGGTGATTCGGGCGTCGCTCGAGAAAGCCGCGACCGACGTGTCGGCGGTGCCCTCCCGCATCGCCGAGTCGGGCCTCGGCGACATCGAGGGCCAGGTGCGGTGGCGCTGGAAGCGCGAGACGGCCGGCGGGCCAGAGGCCTTCAGCTACGTCGAGGCCGTCTCGCCCCGCAATCGCGACACCTGGCTCATCGGCACGGCCGCGTGGGAGCTGAAGCTCGGCACGGGCGTCGCGCGCGGTTTCTCCTGGGGCACGGTGACCGCCCGTGCGGCCGTCGAGTACACGACGGCGTCGTCGAGCCGGTTCGACGTGGGCGAATACGCCGTGGAGTACCTGAAACGGGTGTCGCCGCGGTGGCGCGTGTATGCCGGCATCGAAGGCACGCAGGACGAGGTATCGTTCGTCGGCGAGGCGCAGTGGTTCGTACGTCCGAACATCTTCGTGAAGTTCAACAGCGGCGTGGGCCTGACGTCGAAGGCGACCGATTGGGCTCCGGAAGTCGGCCTGGTCTTCGCGTTCCCCCGGCGATGATTGCGCCGACCATGCCGAGGCGGAGGCGAATATGAGCGACTGGGTCGACCGCACGGCGCGCCTGTGGGCCATCGTCGCCATCGTGGCGGGGGTGGCTGTGTTCCTGGTGCTCGAGCTGCGAGAGGAGCCGGGGCTCTCCGCATGGGACCTGGCCATCGAGGCGCTCGAAGTGTTGCCGCTCGTCTTCTCGTGTGTGGGCGTTGTGCTGCTGTTCAGGATCGCTGCCCGCCAGCGTGAAGATCAGTTGGTGCTGATTCGCGACCTGGAGGTGGCCCGCGTGCAGGGACAGCGATGGCGGAGCGAGGCACGCACGCTGCTCACCGGACTTGGCGACGCCATTGAGGCCCAGTTCACGCGGTGGAATCTGACCGACGCGGAGCGCGAGGTCGCGCTGCTGCTGCTCAAGGGCCTCAGCCTGAGGGAGGTCGCGGCCATTCGCGCGACGAGCGAACGCACCATCCGCGCGCAGGCGCAGGCCCTCTACGCCAAGGCCGGCGTGACGGGTCGAGCGGCCCTGTCGGCCTTCTTTCTCGAGGATCTGCTGGCCCCGATCGCGACGGCGCCGCGCCAAGGGGACTGACGTGGCGGCCTCCACCGCGGCAGCACCGCTGATGCCTCTTGACCGTGACCGCCGACCGACATAGGCTCTGCCGCAAGCGTTTGTCACAAGTTGTCATATCGGGGCAGGGTCGCCCGCCGACGCGACCGGGAGGACGGGATGTCGCACTCGCTTCGAATCGCGGTCACGGCGTGGATCTGGCTGGCGCTGCTGCCGGCAGCGGCCCTGGCGCAGAGCTCGATCACCGGAGTGGTCCGGGACTCGTCGGGAGGCGTCCTGCCGGGCGTCACGGTCGAAGCGGCGAGTGACGCGCTGATTGAAGGCACGCGCAGCGCGATTACCGACGACCAGGGCCTGTATCGGCTCGTCGATCTGCGGCCGGGCACCTACAACGTGACGTTCTCGCTGCCGGGCTTCAACAGCTTCAAGCGCGAAGGCCTCCAGTTGGCCGCGGAGTTCACCGCCACCATCAACGCCGAACTTCGCGTCGGCGCCCTCGAAGAGTCGATTACCGTGACCGGCGCCTCGCCGGTCGTGGACGTCACGACGGCGGCGCGCGCGCAGGTGCTCGACCGCGAAGCCATCGACTCGATCCCGACCGGCCGCAGCATCCAGGGCATGGCGCAGCTGGTGCCGGGCGTGAGCCTGAGCCTGCCCGACACCGGCGGCGCGCGGGCCATGCAGCAGACCTACATGTCGACCCGCGGCATGACCACGGCCAATACGACCATGCTGGTGGACGGCATGATGGTCAACGGGCTGCAGGGTGACGGCGCGATCCAGAGCTACTTCAACGACGCGATGAACCAGGAAGTGAGCATCCAGGTGAGCGGCATCTGGGCCGACACCTCGGCCGGCGGCGTCCGCATGAACATGATTCCGCGCGACGGCGGCAACCGCTTCAGCGGCGACTTCAAGGTCGCCTACCGGCCGGGCGACTGGCAGTCGCAGCAACCTCACCAGCCGCCACGAGGAACGCGGGCCTGTCGGCCGGCAACGCCATCGACCGCATCTTCGACACCACGCTCTCGCTCGGCGGCCCGATCAAGCGGAACAAGGTGTGGTTCTTCCTCACCGGGCGCTACTTCTCGGTCAACAACTACATCGCCAACACGGTGCAGGACGACGGCAGCCGCGGGCTCGACGATCAGTTCATCAAGAGCGGGCTGGCGCGCCTGACCTGGCAGGTCTCGAACAGCAACAAGCTGTCGGCCTACTTCGACGAGATCGACAAGTACCGCGGCCACGACATGCAGAGCAACGAGGATCCCGAGACGGCCTCGCTGCAGTGGTTCTCGCCGGCGTACCACACCGCCGCCCTCAAGTACACCTCGACGCTCTCGAACGCCATGCTGTTCGAGGCCGGCTACTCGCGCAACCTCGAGTACTACACGAACAGCTACCAGGACGGCGTCGAACAGGCGCGAGGCACCAGCAGCTGGTTCGCCGGTGCCTCGCGGCTCGAGAACGATCTGGGCGGCCGCATGACAGCGGCCACGGCGCAGAACACCCAGAGCCCTGAGCGGCACACGATGCAGGCCTCGCTGACGTATCTGCGCGGCTCGCACAGCTTCAAGGCCGGCGTGCAGTACACCTGGGGCGATTTCAGGCACACCGTGGACGCCAATGCCGACCTCACGCAGCAGTACCGCAGCAACGCCACGCGGGTCCGCTTCTCGGTGCCCGACAGCGTCGTCATCCGCAACACGCCGCTCGTCTACGGCGAGCGGCTCAACCGCGACCTCGGGTTCTACGTGCAGGACTCGTGGCGCCTGAACCGGCTGACGGTGAACGCGGGAGTGCGCTGGGAGAACATCAAGGCCCAGGTGCTGGCCAGCGAGTCGCCGGCCGGGCGGTTCGTGCCGGCGCGCAAGTTCGAGGCGATCCAGAACCTGCCCAACTGGAGCGACTGGGCGCCGCGCTTCTCGGCCGTGCTCGACGTCTTCGGCAACGGCAAGACCGCGCTGAAGTACTCGGTCAACCGCTACAACCAGATCCGCACCACCGGCATCGCCGCCAACTACAACCCGCTGCTGTCGCAGACGGCGACCCTGCCGTGGCGCGACGCCAACGGCAACGACATCGCCGAAGGCGAGCGCGGCTGCACCGGCTACCCCCGCGTCGGCTGCGAGATCGACTTCACGACGCTGTCGTCGAACTTCGGCATCGCCGCGCTCAACGAGTTCGGCGACTACCCGCGCACCTGGAACCTCGAGAACGCGTTCGAACTGCAGCAGGAAGTGCTGCCGGGCCTCTCGCTTTCGACCGCCTGCTTCCACGGCGGCTTCCGCAACCTGACGACGACCATCAACCAGAACTGGTCGCTCGCCGACTACACGCCGTTCACCTTCTACAACCCCCTGACCGGCGAGCCGCTCGAGGTCTACGCGCGCAGCGTCGCCGCCACGCAGCGCCCGACGCGCAACCTCGACACCTTCGACCCCGAGCGCAAGCGGTCGTACAACGCCTTCCAGGCCAACGCCACGTGGCGCATCCGCGGCGGCGGGCAGCTGTTCGGCGGCTTCACGATGGAGCGCGAGCGCCAGAAGGCGTGCACCGCCCCTGACGATCCCAACTACATCGCCACCGGCAGCACCACCAACTACACGACCAAGGCGTTCTGCGACGACTTCGCCATCGACATCCCGTGGAAGAAGCAGTTCAAGCTCTCCGGCACCCGCAACATCGGCTGGGGCTTCGAGCTGAGCATGGCGCTGCAGAGCAACCAGAGCCCCAACAGCACCCGCAATATGACCGTGACGCGCGGCGTCACGCGCTATCCGGCCAACTGCCCGGCGCCGTGCCCGGCCGGCCAGATCATCATGCCGACCGGCACCTTCGGCCAGGGCTCGCTGGTGGTCTTCCTCGAACCCGAACGCGGCACCTTCGTCGAGCGCATCAACCAGATCGACTTCAAGCTGTCGCGGCGCTTCCAGATCGGGCGCTTCAGCCTGCTGCCGGTGGTGGAGGTGTTCAACCTGAACAACTCCGACGCCATCATCAGCTACGTCACGACCAACGCGCTCAGCGCCTCGTACCTGGCGCCGAACTCGATCATGCAGGGCCGCATGCTCGGCGTCGGCCTGACGACGCGCTGGTAACGACCGAGAGGCCGCAGTCCCGGGGCCGACGAGCCCGGACGGCGGCCCTCGACGGGCACGGTCGCGGCTGCCGTCAGTCGCGCTTGCGCGGGCGTGCGCCTTCTGACACCCTCAGGGCAGGAGGCGACCATGGCTTCGCTCGACGATCTCCCGCTCGACACCGGACAGGGGGATGCAGCAGAGATGGCGCCCTCCGCTCCGTCCTCCCCAGGGCCGAGGGTCGTGTTGTTCGCGGTGCTGGTGGCGCTCGTGCTCGGCGCGGGGCTCTGGTACGCACGTGTCACGTCAGCGCGCTGCCGATGCGGCTGCAGCTGCCGGCACGGCGGCCGTCACCGCCGGCACGGCGGCGGCGCTGACCGAGCCGGCACTGGCCGTCGCCGACCTGCCGCCGCGCGCCGAGATGGATCCGTATGTGCGCACGCTGTTTGCGACGCTCGGCACCCATCCCGAACTGCTCAAGTTCCTGGCCACCGATGATCTCGTGGGCGCGATGGCGACCGCCATCGATCGGCTGGCGCAGGGGCAGTCGCCGGCTCGCGACCTTGCAGTACTCAGGCCCGCACAGGGCTTCGCCGTGGCCCGCCGCAGCAACGTGACGGGGATCGACCCGGCGACCCACGCCCGTTTCGGTCCGCTCGTCGCGGCGGTCACCGCCGTGGATCCGGCGGCGCTGGCCGCGGCATTCACGACCATCCGCCCGCGGCTCGAAGAAGCGTACGTCGCGCAGGGTCATCCGGAGGGCGGCTTCGACGAGGCCGTGCGCAAGGCCATCGAGGTGGTGGCGTCGACGCCCGACGTGCCGGCCGACGCCGCGCTCGTGCCTGGCGTGGGCGGCTACGCCTATGCGGACCCGGCATTCGAACGGCTGCCGGCGGCGCAGAAGCACCTGCTCAGAATGGGCCCTGACCACGCGCGACAGGTGCGGGAAGCCGCGCGCCGCTTCGGCGCGGCACTGGCGGCAACGGCGACGCGCTAGGGGCGGGGGGCCCGGAACTCGTCGCCGACGGCCGCGCGGAAGGCCTCCCACGGAAACGCGTCGCCGGGGTCGAGCTTGCGACGGAACGCCGTGCACCCCTCGCCGTGTCTGGCCGCCGGGAAGGTCGAGCGGTCGACGTCCGAGTGGCGCAGCACGCGCGACAGCGGTGATGGCGGGGTGCCGCTGGCGGATGCCTTGGACGAGCTGCACGAGCGCCGCGATCTGCGGCGGCGGAAACGGATCGACGCCATCGCCGTTGTTCACGAGCTCGATGCCCACCGAGCGCTGGTTCCAGCCGGTCGCGTGCGTGGCCGCCACCGACTCGGGCACGCCGTGCTCCACGTGGCCGTCGCGGTCGATCACGTAGTGGATGCTGACGATCGGCAGCCGGTTGAAGGTCGTCATCCAGGACCGGGCGTCGCCATCGATCCGCCTGAAGAAGGGCGACCCGGCCCGGCAGTCGGGCCCGCCGAGCGAGTGGATGATCACGCTATCGACGGCGCGCCGCCGCGGATGCCCTCCGGGCTTGGCCTCGAGGCCTGCCGCGCACACGGCGAGCGCGATGACGAGGGCCAGGGAGCCGCGCGTCCGCAGCAGATGGCAACGCACGCGCGACAGTCTACCGCAGGGGTTGCGCCCCGGGGTGCCGCGGCGTCACAATACCGGAGGTCATGGAACGCACCTGTCCCGTCGATGCACAGCCCGTCTCGTGGGTCCGTGATCCGCGCCGCTGGGCCTTTGCCGGCATCGGCGTCGCGTCGGTGGGCCTCGGATGGCTGGGCGTCTTCGTGCCCGGCCTGCCGACGACGATCTTCCTCATCATCGCCTCCTACTGCTTCACCCGCAGCTGCCCGTGGCTCGAAGAACGGCTGCTGCGCATCCCGCTCTTCGCGCCCTACATGAAGGTGCTCGACGAAGGGCGCGGGATGTCGAAGCAGGCCGCGACCAGCGCGCTGGTCTCGATGTGGTCGTGCGTGGGACTGAGCCTCGGCATTCTGTATCTCAGCGGCCGTCTCGCGCCGTGGATCGCCGCCGCCGTCGTGCTCGCCGCCGTCGCCGGCAGCGGCATGATCCTGCTCTACGCGCGCAAGCCCCGCACCGCCTGAGCCTGGCAGCCGTCCCTGGCTCCCCCGCCGTCTGGCGCGCGGCGGCCCGCACCCGGAGTATCGTGGTCGCCGGAGGCGCGCATGGTTCCCGTGACCCGTTTCACCCTCGGACTGTCGCTTGCGGCCGCGGCCGCAGGTCTCACCCTCGCCACCGTCGGCCCATCGGCGCAAGGAGGCCGTGCCGTGATTCAGCGCATGAACCCGCCCGGGATGTCGACGCCCACGGGCTACTCCCACGTCGTGTCGGCCCGCGGCGGCCGCACGATCTATCTCTCGGGCCAGGTCGCGTTCGATGCCAGGGGACAGCTGGTGGGCAAGGGCGATCTTGCGGCGCAGACCCGGCAGGTCTTCGCCAACCTCGAGACCGCGCTCAAGGCCGCCGGCGCCACCTTCAACGACGTCGTGAAGACCAACTACTACATGCTCGACGCCTCGCAGGTGCAGGTCATCCGCGATGTCCGCACGCAGTACTTCACGAAGGACCTGCCGGCGAGCACGCTGGTGGAAGTGCGGCGGCTCGCCAATCCCGACTTCCTCATCGAGATCGAAGTCATCGCCGTCGTCGCCGAGTAGCGGCGGCGGGCGGCCGTCCCCCGCCGGCGCGACGTGGTATCGTCCGCGCGCGGAGGGGTCGATGCCGAGATCGAACACACGACGAGCTGTGTGGTGTGCCGTGGTCCTCACGGCGGCACTGACGCCGGCCGGCGCCCGGCAACAGGCGCCGAAGGGCGCCGAACCGAGCGTGCGCGCGGCCCTCGAGGCCGCCACGCGCGAGCTGCCCTTCGCCAACGTGCAGGACTTCGCCGACGCGCGCCGCGGCTTCATCGCCACGCTGCCCGACACGGCGATGTTTCGCCGCTACGCCTTTCTCGACGCCGAGGCGGCACCCGACACCGTGCATCCCAGCCTGTGGCGGCTGGCCCGCCTCAACGCCATCCACGGGCTGTTCGAGGTCGTCCCCGGCGTCTACCAGGTGCGGGGTTTCGCGCTCGCCAACATCACGTTCATCGAAGGCGCCACCGGCGTCATCGTGGTCGACCCGCTGGGCTCGGTGGGTGCCGCGAAGGCAGCGCTCGACCTCTACTTCACCCACCGCCCGAAGCGACCGGTCTCGGCGGTCATCTACACGCACAGCCACAGCGACCACTACGGCGGCGCCCGCGGCGTCGTCGATGCGGCCGACTGTCGCCGCCGGGCGCACCGTGATCGTGGCCCCGGCAGGCTTCATGGCGGCGGTGGTGGCCGAATCGGTCGTCGCCGGCAACGCGATGAGCCGGCGCGCCGCCTATCAGTTCGGCACCCCGCTGCCGCGCGGGCCGCGGGCGTCGGTCGATGCCGGCCTCGGCAAGATCGACGGCGTGGGCGCGCCTGGCCGCTCCGTCATCGCGCCGACGACCTCGATCACCGAACCGATCGAGACGCGCACCATCGACGGCGTGCCGATCGTGTTCCAGCTCACACCGAACACCGAGGCGCCGGCCGAGCTCCACTTGTTCCTGCCGCGACACCGCGTGCTGAACCTGGCGGAGAACGCGACCAAGACGATGCACAACCTGCTGCCCTTCCGCGGCACCGAAGTGCGCGACGCCAGTGCCTGGTCGAAGCACCTGGGCGAGGCGCTCGAGCGGTTCGCCCCCGACACCGACGTGCTCATCGCCCAGCATCACTGGCCCACCTGGGGCCGCGGCGAGGTCAGCCGCGCGCTGGCGAACCAGCGCGATCTCTACAAGTACATCCACGACCAGAGCGTGCGCCTGATGAACCACGGCTACGTGCCGGCCGAGATCGCCGAGGCGCTGGTGCTGCCGCCGGGCCTGGCGAACGACTGGGCGGCGCGCGGCTACTACGGCACGCTCGCCCACAACGCCAAGGCCGTCTACCAGAAATACATCGGCTGGTACGACGCGCATCCGGCGTCGCTCAATCCGTTGCCGGAGACCGCCGCGGCACGGAAGTACGTGGAGTACTTCGGCGGCGCCGCCGCCGTCGTCGCCAGGGCGCGGGCCGACTTCGCGAAGGGCGAGTACCGGTGGGTCGCCGAGGTGCTGCGGCATGTCGTCTTTGCCGACCCGGCCAACACCGAGGCGCGGCAACTCGCCGCCGACGCGTTCGAGCAGATGGGCTACGGCGCGGAAGCCGCGACGTGGAGGAACGCCTACCTGCTGGGTGCGCAGGAGCTGCGCCAGGGACCACCCGCGGCGCGCCCGGCCAGTCTCGACCCCGAGATGGTGCAGGCGATGCCGCTCGGCGTGGTCTTCGACGTGCTCGGCACGCACGTGGACGGCCCGCGGGCGTGGACACGCGAGGCAGTCGTGGCCTGGACGTTGACCGACACGCGCGAGCAGGTGACGACGACACTGCGCAACGGCGCCCTTACCTGGAGCGCCGGGAACCGCGCCAGCGGCACCCATGCCGTGGTCACGACGACCCGGGCGGCGTTCGAGGGCGTCGTGCTCGGACGGCAGACGTTCGGCGCGGCCGTGGGTGCTGGCGGCGTGACGGTGACGGGTGACCTCGCGGCCGCATCCGCCGTCTTCGACGTGCTCGACCGCTTCGATGCCGGCTTCGCGATCGTCGAGCCGCGGCGCCCGCAATAGATCGGGTGCCGGCGCCTGGCGCGGCGGCCTCAGCGGTGCCGCTGTCTCCCGGCCCGCGGCGACGCCGTCAGCGCCGGCAGCCGCCGACGCGCGGGCGACAGGCGGCGGTGGTAGCCCTCGGCATCCCCGTAATCGAAGAAGTGGTGGTAATGCCCGTGCGGCGCGGGCACGGGCCGCGCGTGCTTGATCGGGCACCAGGTACCTGTTCGGTGCGCGCCGCGACTTCGCGGACGTAGGCGATGACGCCGTTGGCATAGGTGCAGAAGGTGCAGTTGGCCTGCTCGATCGCGTTCAGGGTACTGCAGCTTGTGCCGATCGAGGGCGAGAAACGGCGCCCGCCGGACGCGCGCGATCCCGTAGATCGGAAAGCACACCCACTGGTAGGCCGTGGTCCAGGCGTCGAGCAGCAGGAACGGCAGGAGCAGCGAGTAGATGACAGGCGCCGTCAGCAGGCTCAGCGGGTTGGCGTCCCACAGGTACGCCGGCACGCTCTGCCTGAGGCGCGCGTGCAGCGCGGCCATCTCGCGGTCGAACTCCACCCTGCCCCGCCGCACCCGGTAGC
This sequence comes from uncultured Acidobacteriota bacterium, assembly GCA_963779175.1. Classification (GTDB taxonomy): domain Bacteria; phylum Acidobacteriota; class Vicinamibacteria; order Vicinamibacterales; family UBA2999; genus CADEFD01. The sequence goes on along the minus strand of CAVZXA010000005.1, from coordinate 748,680 downwards.
GCCAGCGGTGCCGCTGCTCGAACGCCTCGCGCCGCGCCTCGCGACGAAGCGCGTGCAGGCGCCGGGCCACGCGCGCTTCGTGCGGGGTCAGGGGCGGCACGTCCGGCGGCAGGAGCGGGACGCGCAGCGTCACTGCGTCCGCTCCCGCGTGAGGCTGACGTTGAGCGGCGTGGCGGCGTCGGCGGCCACGTCCACCGTGGTGGTGAACGGCCGATGCCCGGGCGCCGTCACGTCCACGCGGTGCGCGCCGGCCGCCAGCTGCAATTCGTACCAGCCGTCATCCGAGCTCATCCAGCGTTGGCCGTCCACCGTCACGGTGGCAGTGACCGGCTGCACACGCAGCTCCAGGAAGCCGACCGCCGTCGAGGTTGCCGTCGGCGCCGGCATCGGGCTGGCGATCGGCGGGGCCGTGCGCGGCGGAGTGTAGGTGCCCTCGGGCGGTGCGGGCACTGGCGCCATCACGTCGGGCCGCTGGCTCGACATTCCGGGCGGGAGCCGCCGCATTGCGTGGTGCACGGTGAAGGTCGAACCCGGCCGCAGGTAGACGCTGAACTCCGCCGTCTCGAAGCCGTCGAGAAAAAGTGCGATGCGATGCCCGCCGGGCGGCAACGGCAGCCGCTGGAACGTGCCGTCGAAGTCGTCGACGATACCGGCGTAGAAGCCGTCCACGTACACCGCCGCCATCCGATCGCGGCAGTCGATCCGGAGTTCTGCCCGCTGGTCATAGGGCGGGTAGTACCAGTACGGATGCACCGGACGCGGCCACCACGGGTACGGACCGAAGAACGGGTCGTAGAAGTAGCCGCCGATGAAGACGATGCTGCCGCGCGACGTCGGTCGCGGCACGACGCGGGGAGCAGGACGCGGTGCCGGTCGCGGTGCCGGGCGTTGCCGGTCGCGGGCCTGGGCATCGCCGGGCCGGCGCTCCCGCGCCTGATCCTCAGGACTGGTGTCGCGGACCTCGGGAGGCCGGCGTTCGCGGACCTGGTCGGCGACATCCGGGCGGCCGGGCGTCGCCGCCCGGCCGTCCATGGCTCGGGCCGTCACGGCCGGAAATGCGAGGGCACACGCCATCGCCGTCACCATCGAGACAGATTTCAGAGTCATGACCCGACTCCCTTCCCGTGCGCGGGCATCGCCGGGGATCGTCCCCACCGGCACAGCGCGCAAGGTGCGTACCAAGGCCGGCAGGCGCGAGGCGGCGCGTTCCGCCGGATTGCGGGCGGCGTGCACCAGGCCATGGCGGTGGGGGTCCCATCGTCCCGGGGAATCCCCCACCCGGTGTCGGGCTTTCCTCGTCGGGCGATCCCGCGGGAGGCGGGGTCAGCTGCGGTCGGATTCGCTCAGCCGGTTGAAGCCGTTGAGGGCGGCGACCTTGTAGGCTTCGGCGAGCGTCGGGTGGTTGAAGGCGGCATCGCGCCACACGTCGAGCGTGCCGCCAGTGGCCATGAGCGTCTGGCCGATGTGGATGAGCTCAGCCGCGCCGGTGCCGATGATGTGCACGCCGAGCACCCGCAGCGACGACGGATCGAACAGCACCTTCAAGAACCCGGCGTCGTCGCCGATCATCTGGCCCTTGGCGAGGTCTTCGTAGCGCGCCACCCCGACCTCGTAGCGCACGCGGTCGGCGGTGAGCTGCTGCTCGGTCTTCCCCACCATCGAAAACTCGGGAATGGTGTAGATGCCGTAGGGCAGCGGCGCCTCGGCGCGCACGCCGCCCAGGCCGAACATGTGCGCGACCGCGAGGCGGCCCTGTTCCATGGACGTCGAGGCCAGCGCCGGAAAGCCGATGACGTCACCGGCCGCCGAGATGTGCGGCACCGCGGTCTGGAAGCGCGCGTTGACGCGCAGGCGGCCGCGGGCATCGGCCTCGAGGCCCACCGCCGACAGGTCGAGCGAGGCGGTGTTGGCCTGGCGGCCGACCGCCGACAGCAGCATCTCGCCGTGTACGGTCTTGCCGCTGTCGAGCGTCACGGTGACATGGCCGCGATCGTCGCGCCGCACCAGTGTCACCGTCTCGCCGAGCCGCAGCGTGGCGCCGCGGCGGCGCAGCTGGTAGCACAGCGCCTCGACGATCTCGCCGTCGGCGAACTCGAGCACCACCGGCCGCTGGTCGATCACGGTGACCCGGCGGTGCATGGCGGTGATGATCGACGCCCACTCGAGTCCGATGACGCTGGCGCCCACGACGACGACCTCGCGCGGCAGCTGCGACAGCACCGGCATCGCGTCGGTGTCGAAGATCCGCTGGCCGTCGATCGGAATCGACGGCGCATGAGCCGGCCGCGAGCCGGTGGCGATGAGCACGTGGTCGGCGGTGAGCACGTAGTCGTGGTGGTCGTTGGTCACCTGCACGCGGTGTGGATCGAGGAAGCGCGCCATGCCGTCGGCGAGCACGACGCCGTTGCGGGTGAGGTGGTCCTGCACGACGTGCTGCTCGCGCTCCACGACCGACTGCACGCGCCAGGCGAGGTCGGCGATCGAGGCATCGGGCCCGGCGGAAAAGTCCCGGCCGGGAAACGAGCGGCTGGAGAAGCCGGTCAGGTGCATGACCACTTCACGCAGCGTCTTGGTGGGAATGGTGCCGCGGTGCAGCGACACGCCGCCGAGCATCGCCCGCCGGTCCACCATCACGACGCGGCGTCCGGCCTTGGCAGCCGCGATGGCGCCACGCTGACCGGCAGGTCCGCTGCCGATGACGATGAGATCGAAGTGGGTCGTGGCCGGGGCCGCGGCGCGGCCCGTCGCGCGCCCGGCGGCGGCGGTGGTGAGCGCCGAGCGACGGATGTCGCGCAGCAGCGCCGCCAGCGCCTCGGCGGATTCGATCCGGTCTTCCGGCGCCTTGCGCAGGCAGCGGAAGACCAGCGCGTCGAGGTCCGCGGGCACGTCGGCGCCGAGCGCCGCCAGCGGCGCCGGCTCACGCGCCAGCACCGAGGCGGCGACATCCGGCGGGGTGGCGCCGGTGAAGGCGCGGCGCCCGGCGATGAGCTCGTAGAGAATGCAGCCGAGCGCGAAGAGATCGGCGCGCGCGTCCACCGGCTCGCCGCGCAGTTGCTCCGGCGCGCAGTAGCCGAGGGTGCCCGCGAATCCGCCTTCCATAGTGAGGCCGGCGCCGGTCGTGACGGCTTCGGTGGCGCGGCCACCCACGGCCAGGCGCCGCCCGGTGGCCAGGCCGAAATCGAGAATCTTCACGGCGCCGCTGCGCGTCAGGAACGTGTTTTCGGGCTTCAGATCGCGGTGGACGATGCCCTCGGCGTGGGCGGCCGCCAGCGCGTCGGCCATCTGCGCGGTGAGCGCCACGCCGTCGGCCCAGGGCACGCGTTCCCGCTCGAGGCGCTGCCGCAGGGTCTCGCCGCGGAGCAGCTCCATGACCACCAGCTGCAGCGCCGGCATCCGCGCGAACTCGTAGATCGTGACGATGCCGGGATGCGACAGCGTGGCGACGGCCCGCGCTTCGCGCTCGAAGCGCGCCTGCACGACGGCGTCGTCGGCCACCCGCGCCGGCAGCACCTTGATGGCGACCTCACGCCCGAGTCGCGAGTCGCGGGCCCGATAGACCTCGCCCATGCCGCCTTCGCCAAGCAGCTCGAGCACTTCGGTACTGCAGCAGGCAATCGCCGGCGCTCAGCCGGCGGCCGTCCCGATCGGCAGCCGCCATGGCCAGGTGTGCGCCTAGCTGCGGGCGGCCGCGGGCTGGGCCGCGCCCGCATGCGCGAACGCCCAGTAGAGTTCCCGCGCCCGGCGGTAGATGGGCCCGGCGTCGAGACTGCGTGCCTCGTAGCGGCGGCAGGGCACGACCTTGCCGTGATTGCCGGTCGAGAAGATCTCGTCGGCGTCGTCGAGCTCCGCCGGCCGGATGGTACGCTCGCGCACCTCGATCCCGGCCCCGCGCAGCAGCCCGATGACGCGCTGCCGGGTGATGCCGTTCAGGAAGGTGCCGTTGGGCACCGGCGTGTGCACGATGCCGTCTTTCACGATCATGATGTTCTGCGCGGTCAGCTCGGCGACGTTGCCGATCGGATCGCACATCACGGCGTTGTCGAAGCCGCGCCGCTTGGCGTCGGCAATCGCCAGACCGGCCATCGGATACAGACAGGCCGCCTTGGCGTGCGTCGGCGCCTGCTCGGGGCTGCAGCGGCGGTAGGGCGACAGGCACAGCGAGAAGCCACGCAGCGGGTCGGGCAGCGGCGACAGGTGGACGACCAGCGCGAAGCGCGTCGAGGCGGGGTCGATGGCGACCAGGCCATCCTCGGCCCAGAACATCGGCCGGATGTAGAGGGCCGCGTCGGCCGGGAACATCGCGATCCCCTCGCGCGCCAACTCGAGCACGCGTTCCGCCGTGACGGGCGGCGTCATCAGCAGTCCCTCTGCCGAGCGGATCGAGCGCGCGCAGTGCAGGTCGAGATCCGGGGCCACGCCCTCGAACGCGCGGGCGCCGTCGAAGACCGCGTTGGCCAGCCAGGCGGCGTTGGTGGCCGACGTCATCAACGGCACCTCGCCGCTGCCCCAGGCGCCGTTGTAGTAACAGATGGACGTCACGGTCGTGTCGAGCATGCCCAGCCTCCTGAAAGGTTGAATTATAGTGACGATCTGACCAAACCCACCCGCACACGCCTCGACAAGCGCCTGCGCGCCGATCACCCGGCGCTCTCCTGGGCCAAAGTGCGCGCCGCCATCGAACGCAGCCAGGTCACGGTCAACGACGTCATCGAGCGCGATCCGGGCGCGGAGGTCCTGTCGAGCGCCGCCGTGGTGCTCGACGTGAACCGGCCCGCCGTGCGGCCGGCGCGCTCGCGCTTCGGACGGCTCTACGAGGACGACCACATCCTCGTCATCGACAAGCCGGCGGGGCTGCTGACCATCCCCGTAGACAAGGAAGACGGCGCCGACGAGGATACGGTGCTGAGCCGCGTCCGCGAATACATGGATCGGCGTCGCGCCCCGGGCGGCTACGTCGGCACGCTGCACCGGCTCGACCGCGACACCTCGGGCTCGCTGGCCCTGGCGCTCACCCGCGAAGCGCACGACCTCGGCCGCGCGCAGTTCGGCCGCCACGAGTTCCATCGCCAGTACGTGGCGCTGGTCGAGGGGGTGCCGACGCCGGCCATCGGCATCATCGAGGCGCCGATCGCCGAAGGCTACACCGCCGGCCGCCGGCGCCTGGCCCATGCCGGCGAAACCGGCATTCCCGCGGTGACGCACTACGTCGTGCGTCAGGCCTACGGCACCGGGGCGGCGCTGGTGGAGCTCACGCTCGAGACCGGACGCCAGCACCAGATTCGCCTGCACCTGCAGCACATCGGCCACCCGGTGCTCGGCGATCGCGTCTACGGCACGCCCAGTGGCGCCGACGCCGCCGCGCGGCAGATGCTGCACGCCTGGACGCTCAGCTTCCCGCATCCCATCACCGGCGTGCGGGTGTCGGTGGAAGCACCGCCGCCCGACGACTTCATCCGCATGCGCGCGCGGCTGCGCGGCTGGCGGTAGCCGTCGATCAGGACTCGTCGTCGGTCAGCGCCGCGACGTCGGCGAGATCTTTCGGCCTGGCGGCGGCGCGTTTGTTCTTCAAGAACTCGGTGCGGCCGATGAAGAACACGGCATGGGGGCCGAGCGGCCCGGCCTCCCGCCCCGCCCACACCTCGTCCCACGCCACGCCGTCCACCTCGCTCATGACGTGCAGTTGCACCGGCGGCACGCCCATTTCGACCACGGTGCGCGGATTGGTGACGCCAGACGGCGTCAGTCCCGCGGTGGGAAAACCGAAGTCGGCGATCGCGTCGATCAGGCGCTGGCCATTCTCGAGCGTCGGGCGCACCAGGATATCCAGATCGCCGGTATAGCGGGGCGCGCCGTGGAACGCCAGCGCGTGAGCGCCAACGATCACGAACTCAACGCGCCGGGCGCTCAACAGTGCGCAGAACTCGCTGAAGTCTGGCGCCAGTTCCACTCCACTGCCTCCGGAGGAATTCAACCGCGGCCACACGTTCGGCCGCCGGGCGCGAGCGCCAGTACCGCAAAGCGAGGCCGGCCGTGCCGTGTTCGGTGACCGTCAGCGTCTTCGGCGCCGCCGTCCGGTCCATGCGAAACTCCATGTCTCGATTCTAGCCTCGATCACCTGGAGTCACCCGTGCCTCTGCGACGCGCCCTTCCGACCATCCTGCTCACGGCGTTGGTGGCCGCCACCGCAACGGCCCAACCGGCCGGCACCCTCCAGATCACGCTCCTCGGCACCGGCAACCCGCGGCCGAACATGGAGCGCTTCGGCCCCGCGATCCTCATCGAAGCCGGCAGTCAGCGCCTGCTCATCGACGCCGGCCGCGGCGCCGCGCAGCGCCTCTTCGAGATCGGGCAACGCGAGCTCCTCATCGGCCTCGATGCGGTGCTGCTCACGCATCTCCACTCCGATCACACCGTCGGCCTGCCCGATGTCTGGCTCACGCCGTGGATCTTCGGCCGCAGCCGCGCGCTGGCCCTCTTTGGCCCGGGCGGCACCGCCGACATGGCGCGCCACCTGACCCAGGCCTACCAGTGGGACATCGCGACGCGGTCGAAGGACGAGGGCTTTCCCGCCGCGGGCATCCGCTTCGATGCGAAGGACGTGACGCCGGGCGTGGTCTACGAGCGTGACGGCCTGAAGGTCACCGCGTTTGGCGTCGACCACGGCGCCTTCGCCGTGCCGGCGCTGGGCTACCGGGTGGACTATCAGGGCCGCTCGGCGCTGTTCTCGGGCGACATGCGCTTCGACGAGCGGATCATCGCGCACGCGAAAGGTGTCGATGTGATGGTGCTCGAAGTCATCAGCCCCGAGGTCGAGGCCCGACGCGCGCAGGTGCAGGATCCGAAGGCGCTCGAGCGCATTCTGGCGCGACACATCAGCCCCGATCAGGCCGGCACGCTCTTCACGAAGGCGGCGCCGCGGCTGGCCGTCTTCACGCACATCGTGCCGTCGCCAGCGACCGCCGACGACCTGGTGCCGGTGGCGCGCAAAACCTACGCGGGCCCGCTGGCGGTCGGCTACGACCTGATGACGATCGTCGTCGGCGCCACCGTGGACGTGTTCCCGCGCCGGACGATGAGCGACAAGTAGCGCCCGGCGCTACTCGACCACGACGGCCGTGCCGCTCACGGTCACCATCAGCATGCTGCCCTGCCCGCCCACCGTCTCGTAGTCGAGGTCGATGCCGACGACGGCGTTGGCGCCCTTCTCGGCGGCCGACTGCGCGATCTCGGCCAGCGCCAGCTCGCGCGCCTTGCGGAGTTCGGCTTCGTAGGTGGCCGAGCGGCCGCCGACGATGTCGCGAATGCCCGCGAACAGGTCCTTGAAGATGTTGGCGCCCATGATCGCCTCGCCCGTGACGATGCCGCAGTACCTGGTGATCTTCCGGCCCTCGATCGACGGGGTGGTGGACAGGACGACGGACGCGCTCATAGCAGTCTCCTCGTGCTCATCAGACGTCGTGCTGGCACGCGATGTTCCGCAGCAGAGGGAGTGGCTCGAGCACCGCTGACTGCCAGCGGGCGGGAGGGCCGCGTGCGGCCCCGGTTGACGCCGGCCCCTGGCGTAAACGACCATCGGCCACCCTGTGCCTGCGAGGTGCCATGACCCGAGTGCGTCCGTTCGCTGCTGTTGCCTGCCTGCTCGCTCTGTCTGCCGCCTGCGCGGCGCCGCCGCCGGCCGCGCCTCCCGCCGCGCCGTTTTCGGTCGTCGAAGCCAGCATCAGTGACATGCAGACGGCGATGACCGAGGGCCGAGTCACCTCGCGACAGCTCGTCGAGCAGTACCTGCAGCGCATCGCGCTGCACGAAGAGTCGCTGAACGCGACGCTGGCCGTGAATCCGAAGGCGCTCGAGGAAGCCGATCGCCTCGATGCCGAGCGCAAGGCCGGCAAGGTGCGCGGGCCGCTGCACGGCATTCCGGTGGCGCTCAAAGACAACATCCACACCACCGACATGCCCACCACCGGCGGCGCGGTCGCCTTCGAGGGCTTCGTTCCGCCCTACGAGGCCACGCTCACGAAGCACCTCAAGGACGCCGGCGCCGTCATCCTCGCCAAGACGATGATGACGGAACTCGCCAACTTCATCGCCCAGGGCATGCCCGGCAACTACAACGGCCTGGGCGGCTACGGACTGAATCCCTACGACCCCCGCCGCGATCCACGCGAGGCCACCGGCGACGGCCGGCCCGTGGCCAACACCGGCGGCTCGAGCTCGGGCGTCGGAACCGCGGCCAACTTCTGGGCGGCCAACGTCGGCAGCGAGACCTCGGGCTCGGTGCTCAGCCCGTCGAACCAGAACATGCTCGCCGCCATCAAGCCCACCGTCGGCCGCATCAGCCGCTACGGCATCATCCCGATCACCGCCGATCAGGACACCGCCGGCCCGATGGCCAAATACGTCGCCGACGCCGCGCTGCTGCTGGGCGCCATGGAGGGCGCGGCACCGGATCCGAACGACGCCGCCACGAGCACCTGCACGCCGCCGCCCAACCGCGACTACTCGGTGCATCTGAAGCGCGATGGCCTGAAGGGCGCGCGGATCGGCATCCCGCGCGCGTTCTACTTCAACAAGCAGGCGGTGCCCGGAGAAAAGGAGCCGCGCGGCGGGCTCAACGAAGCGCAGGCGAAGGCGATGGCCGAGGCCATCGAGGTGCTCAGGAAGGAAGGCGCCGTGATCGTCGATCCAGCCGACATCCCGAGCGTCGTCGCGCCTGCCGCCGCCGACAACTTCCTCGCCTGGGGCACCTGCTCGGGCACCGACGGCGCCAGGGGCAAAGACGCCAACTGCTCGGTGGTGCTGAAGTACGGCATGAAGCGTGACTTCAATGCCTGGCTCGACACGCTCGACGACTCCGGTCCGGTCTCGACGCTGGCCGAGTTGCGGGCGTGGAACCTCGCGCACCAGAGCCGCGGCGCCATCAAATACGGCCAGGCCAACCTCGACGTGTCGGACGAGATGGACCTCGAGAAAGACAAGGCGCGCTGGGACGCCGACCGGCAGAAAGACCTCCGGCTCGGTGGCACCAGCGGCATCGACGCGGTGATGAAGGCGCAGAAGCTCGACGCTATCCTGTTCCCGGGCGCGAGCGGCGCCGGCATCGCCGCCAAGCCCGGCTATCCGACGGTGATCGTGCCCTTCGCGATGGTGCCGAACGCGCCGACGCCGGCGTTCCCGGAAGGCTTCGAGGCGAAGCCCATTCCCTACGGCGTCAGCTTCACGGGGATGGCCTGCAGTGAGCCACGGCTCATCGAGCTCGCCTACGCCTTCGAGCAGGCCACGAGGAAACGGTTGCCGCCGCCAGCGGCGCCGTAAGCACCCTGGATCGCAACCTCAGTCACGACAGTCGAAGGAGGCGCGTATGACACGAGCATTGATGGTGGGCGGGGCGATCGTCGCCATGGCGATTGGGGTCGGCGCCGGGAGCAGGGAACAAGACCAGCCAGGGCGGAGTCGCACCGCCAGCCACCGCGTCGACATCGTCGAAGCGACCATCTGGGAACTGTCGAATGCGTTGAACGACGGCCGCGTGACATCGCGCGAGCTGGTGCAGATGTATCTCGATCGCATCGAGCGTTACGAGGGACGGGTGAACGCTACGGCGGCCATCAGCACCAGCGCGCTGGCCGACGCCGCCTACTGGGACCGCGAGCGGGCCGCCGGACGCGTCCGCGGTCTGCTGCACGGCATCCCGATCGGCATCAAGGACATCATCAACACCACCAACATGCCGACGACCGGTGGCGGCCTGGCCTTCGCCGGATTCGCGCCGCCGTATGACGCGACTCTCGTCAAGCACCTGCGCGACGCCGGCGCCATCATCTTCACCAAGACCGTGCTGACCGAGTTCGCCAACTGGGTCGCCGCCGGCATGCCAGCCAACTACAGCGGGCTTTTCGGCTACGGCTTCAATCCCTACGACCCACGGCCCGATCCGCGCGAGGCCACCAACGATGGGCGGCCGGCGATGGGCACCGGCGGGTCGAGTTCCGGCATCGGCACCGCCCTGAGCTTCTGGGCCGGCAGTGTCGGCACCGAGACCTCCGGCTCAATCCTCAGCCCCGCCAACCAGAACATGCTGGCGGCGATCAAACCGACGGTGGGCCTGATCAGCCGCTGGGGCATCGCGCCGATCACCGCCGACCAGGACACCGCCGGACCGATCACTCGCACCGTCGCCGACGCCGCCATCATGTTGGGCGCGATGGTGGGGGCTGACGCGCGTGACCCAGAGACCAACGTGTGCATTCCGCCGCCCGGTCGCGATTACACCCGGTTCCTGCGGCTCGCCGGCTTGAAGGGCGCGCGGATCGGCATTCCGCGCGCCGGCTTCTACAACCCTGCCACCCGGCCAGACACCGGGGCGTCGGTGGGCGGCATCAACGCCGCGCAGCTGGCGGTCATGGAAGAGGCGATCGCCATCCTCAAGCGTGAAGGTGCGACCATCATCGACCCTGCCGACATCCCGAGCTACATCGACGGCACGCCGGCCAACAACTTCAACACGTGGCCGATTTGCGCTGGCCCCGGCAACGCCAAGGGCGCCGATGCAGCCTGCTCGGTCGTGTTCAAGTACGGCATGAAGCGGGATTTCAACCTGTGGCTCGCCTCGCTGGGGCCCGGCGCTCCGGTGAAGACGCTGACCGAACTTCGTAACTACAACCTGGCCAATCAGAACCGTGGCGCCATCAAGTACGGCCAGGCGCAGTTCGACATCTCCGACGAAATGAACCTCGAGGCCGACCGCGCGCGCTACCTTGCCGATCGTGCCCGGGACATCTTCGTGTCCCGAACACACGGCATCGACGAAGCGATGGCCGTGCACAAGCTCGACGCCATCCTGTTCCCCGGGAGCAGCGGCGCCGGGATCGCTGCCAAGGCCGGCCATCCAACCGTGATCGTTCCGTTCGGGTTCGTGCCGAACGCGCCGACGCCAGCGTTCCCGGCCGGCTTCAACGCGAAGGATCAGCCGTACGGCGTCAGCTTCACGGGCACCGCCTGCACCGAACCGCGACTCCTCGAGCTGGCGTATGCGTTCGAGCAGGCGACCGGCCGACGAGTGCCGCCTTCAGACTTCCCGTAGCGAAGAACACGCCGGCGAGGGCGCGCACGGCGAGGGCCGCCATCGGCCCTCGCCGCGCGCTTTCGAGTAAGCTCGTCTCGCGTGCGCTTTCGCTCCCTCCGAAGCCGGCTGCTGGTCGCCATCGGCGCCCTGGTCGTGGCGCTGACGGGCGCCACGCTCACCTACGTGGGCCGGCTCGCGAGTCAGGCGGTGACCGAACGCGTGTCGGCCGACCTCGTGAAGAGCCGCGACGCGCTCGGCACCGCGCACGAGGCCCGCTACGAGCGGCTCACGCTGGTGGCGCGGCTGCTGGCGTCGTTCCCCGATCTGCTGGCGCTGCTCGGCACCGACGCGGCGACCATTCGCGACTTCCTCACCGACTACCGCGAGCGCAACGCCCGCGCCGAACTGCTGCTCGTGCTCGACCAGGGCGGCGCCGTCATCGCCCGCAGCGACAGCTTCGCGCCGTTCACGCTGCCCGAGGCGACCACGCGCTGGACCGAGCCGGCCATGGCTGGCCGGCCGGTGCGCGGCGTGGTGGAGGTGGACGGCCGCCCGCACCACGTCGTGCTGGTGCCGGCTGAAGCCGGCGGCACCGTGTTCGGGTTCGTGGCCGCGGCGGCGCCGATCGACGACCGCTGGGCCTCGGCGCTGAGAGACGCCAGCGGCAAGGAGATCGTCGTCCTCACGCCGACCGGACTCGCCGGCACGACCCTGGCGCAGGGACGCGCGCCGTGGGGCAACGCCGCCGCCTTCGGCAGCACGGCGGCAGTGGCGACGGCGGTCGATCTGGGGGGCGAGCGCTTCGAGGCCATCGGCGTCGCCGATCCCCACGACGCCGGCCTGCGCGTGGTCGCCCTCCAGTCGCTCGATCTCGCGCTGGCGCCGTATCGCAACATCCAGTTCGGTCTCGTGCTGCTCGGCCTGGTCGCCGCCGGCGCCGGCGTCGGCGCGGCGTTCCTGCTGGCGCGCTCGCTCACCGCGCCCATCGAAGCGCTGTCGCGCGCCACCGGGGAGGTCGCCGCCGGACACTTCGACGTGAAGCTCGAAGTGCGTGGCGAAGACGAGATGGCGGCGCTCGCCGCCGCCTTCAACCGCATGACCGACGGCCTGCGTGAGCGGGCCGACATGCAGAAGTTCGTGTCGCAATCCACGGTGGAGATGATCCAGCGTGGACCGTCCACGCCTGAGACCCGGGCCGGCTCGCGCCAGGTCATCACGCTGCTGTTCTCGGACATCCGTGGCTTCACGGCCTTCGCCGAGCGCCGGCCGCCCGAAGAGGCGGTGGCGGCCCTCAACCGCTATCTGCAGCTCCAGGCCGACCTCGTGCAGCGCTTCCGCGGCGACGTCGACAAGTTCATGGGCGATGCCGTGTTCGCGCACTTCACCGGCCAGGACAAGGCGCTCGACGCCATCCGCTGCGCGGTCGAGATGCACCGCGCCGTGCGTCAGGCGCCGGAGAGCGATCCGGCGCTGCCGGCGCTGTCGCTCGGCATCGGCATCGTCACCGGCGAGGTCATCGTGGGCAGCGTCGGCGGCGCCGATCGCCTCGACTACACCGCCGTGGGCGCACCAGTGAACCTGGCGGCGCGACTGTGCGCGGCGGCCGAGCCGAATGAGACGCTGCTGAACGACACGACGTTCGAGGCCGTGCGCGGACTGGTCGCCGCCGAAGCCGCGCCGCCGATTACGGTGAAGGGCTTCACCGATCCGGTCGCGCCGTATCGCATGCGCACTTAGGGGCGGGGACCGGGGCTCGGTCTTATTGCTGCTTGTAGGCCGAAGCCGGGTACGGCTTCCCGAACTTGTTCGTGTGCTGCGCCGCCACGAACACGCTCTCGTCGAGCGCGAGCGGCGCGGCCGTGGTGGCGCCCGCCACGGTGACCTCGGCCGTCACCGGCGCTGCGCGCTCCGAGACCGCGGTCACCCTGTAACGGCCGGGCGGCAGGTCGAGCCGCCAGGCGCCGTCGGCGCCCGCGGCAACGACCCACGGCGTGGCGACCGACACGATGAGCGCCGTCATCTGCGGGTGGATGTTGCAGAAGACCCGCACGAGGCCGGGCGAGGCGAACGTGCGGCTCTTCGACGCGCCGGCCCGGTACAACCCGAGGTCGAACGCGTGGCCGGGCGACAGCGAGAACACGTTGTGGAAGATGTCGTCGTCGTTGGGAAACGCGACCGAGGTGCCTACCGGCACGCCGAGCACGCGCGGCGAGAACGCCTTGTTCTTCTGCGACAGCGACACCGGCTTCGCCTCGCGGGCCGGGGCGGCCCCGGCGACAGGCTCGGCATAGACGACCACGGCCGCCGCCGGCGTGCCCGCCCGCACCCTGGTCGTCACTACGCCCGTCAGCACATCCGCCGGCGCAGAAATCGGCAGGAGTACGGCCGCCAGCATCAGAATCCGTGTCATCGCCATTCGCTCTTCCCTGGTCCCTGGTCCCTGGTACCTGATCCCCGGTCCCTGTTCCCTGCCCTCTAGAACGTCACCGCAAACACCGCATTCACGTGGTGGTTCACGCGGTTGCTGCCCGCGCCGTAGCGCGTCTGCAGCCACTTGTACTCGACCGACGCCGAGACCTCCGGCGTCAGCCGCACGACGGCGTTGCCGAAGGCGCTGGTGTTGCGCAGACGTCCGGCCGCGCCGATGCCGTCGGGGCGCCGATCGACCGCGGCGCCGCCGTTGAACGACAGCCGTGAGGCCGCGGCAATCCGTCCCTCGATCCAGCCGCCCTCCGACCGCCCCGGCTGGCCGATGCCCGAGCCGTAGGCGTCGAGTTCGTCGGCGACATACATCTCGCCGGCGAGCCCGAGACGGCCCCGCCGCAGATTGAGGTCGAGCGCCCCGGCCGATGCCGGGACGAGCCGCCCAGCCTCACGGATCCAGCCGTAGTGCCCCGACACGCCGAGCTGCGCCTCGCCGGCCCCTTCCGGCGTGCCGCGGCCGTAGCCGACGTGCGCCTGGAACGCCGGACGCTCGGAGCGCTCGCCGCCGCCGGGCCCCGGCGCGAAGACATAGCTGGTGCCGGCGTCGCCCGCGACCGGGGCGACGATGCCCCCCTTCATCGTGAAGTGGCCCAGCCGCTGCTCGAGGCGCACCTGCGGCGCGCGCAGGTAGAGGTTGCCGGCGCGGAAGAACTGCGGGAACGCAAACGAGGCGAGCGAGGTCGGATCGCGCGGCGCCAGCATCACGTGGTCCTGTCCCACCTGCACCGCGGTGCCGCCGTGCTCGAGGCGTCCGAACGCGTAGAGCAGGCGCGGGAGGCCCATCACCGTGCCGGTGACGAAGCCGGGCGTGCCGCCGAAGAAATCGAGGATGAGGGCGCCCTTGGCCTCCCAGGTCCCGACGGTGATGCCGCGGACGTCGAACCCGAGGCGGCTCTGGCGCATGGTCGAGGTCATCGAGCCGCCGGCGGCGGTGCCGACGAGATTCGGGCTCTCGAGCCAGTTGGCGTCGCCCGAATTGAAGACCGTGTTCGAGAGGATCGTGCCGGTCAGGGTGACCGGAAACTTGGAGCCCGATTCCACCTTGACCTGCGCCATCTCCTCGACCTGCGCCTGCAGCATCTCGGGGGGCAGCGCCACGGCGGGCGGTTCCTGGGCGGGCACCTGTGCAGCCGCCGCTGCCGGGCCGCGCAGCGCGCGCAGTTCGGTGGCAAGCGTGCTCAGCTCGCGGCGCAGCGCCGCGACTTCGTCGCGCAGCAGCTCGACCTCGCCGCGTCCAATGGCGGCGCCGCTGTCGCCAGCGGCCGGCGCGCCCGAAGCCGCGGCCTCAAGCCGCAGTTGTGCGCGCGCGGGCAGCGCGACGCCGAAGACGACCACGAAGGCGACCGCGAGGGTGCGCGGGCGCGTCTGCCGGGAGAGGCGGGCGGGACTGAACATGCGGCCATTGTAAGGGCCACCTGCCGCGCCAGACGCGAGCGAGCGGTTATCGATCGGTGATCGAAAGGTTAGCGTCCGCCGAGGAACTTGCCGAGCATGCCGGTCACGTCGTCCACGACCGAGCCGTCGCGATCGCGGTCGAGCATCGGCGTCAGCATGTCGAGCAGGCCGCCGCCGGCGCCGGCATTGGCACCGAGGCCGCCGGGCAAACCGGCCGTGGCCGCGCGGCCACCGGCGTTTTTCGCCATCGCGCCCATGACCATCGCCGCCACCACGGGCAGCATCCGCTTGAGGACGTCGGAGCCGACACCGCTCGAGGCCGCCGCCTGCGCGGCCACCTGACGGCTCATGTCCTTGCTGCCGAGGATGTGCCCGAGGATGCCGTTGCCGTCGGCCACCGTCTCGGTCCGCGTGAGCGAGCTGAGGTCATCGAGGTAGCTGCCGTGACGACCGCTGGCGAGCGCCGCGGTGAGGCCCTCGAGCCCCCCCTCGCGCGTGGCGTTCTTCGCCAGTCCGGCGGCGAGCGCCGGCACGAGCGCCGACAGCGCCGCGCTGGTCTGGTCGTCGCTGAGGCCGAACTGCTGGCCGAGCTGCCTGGCCGCGCCGCCACCCTGGGCCGCCATCAAAGCTTCGAGAATGTTCATGACTGGCTCCCGGTCATCAGGACGGCTGCTCGGGCGAGTCGTCTTCTTCGTCGCCGTCGACCTCTTCGTTCAGGTCGGAGAGGTCGTCCCCCCACGGATTGGCCTGCGGGCCGGGCACGATGCCGGCGATGTCCGGGTCGATTCCCGGCGGCGCGCCCGGCGTGTTGGCGCGGCGTTCGCGTGCATCGACCCGCTTCTGGGTCTTCTGCTTCTGCCGATCCTGTCGAGCGCGCTCACGATCGCGCTTACTACGGGGACGTCCCTGGAACATGCAACACTCCGATGCGCGCCGGCGGGGGGCGGCCGCGCGCCAGCTCCACGAAGCGTGGAACCGCCGCCGCGATCTTATCAGTCCTGACGGCCCTGCGCCCGTCGATCACCGGAAACGCCCGATCAGTGCGATAGGATCCCGCACGTGACGTTCGTCCGCGCCCTTCCCCGCCGGACCGTGCTCCGCCGGCTGCTGGCGGGGCTGGCCTTCGCCCCCGTGCGGTCGCCGTTCGTGACCGAGCCGTCCTGGATCTGGTCGGGCGCGGTCACGCCCACCTCAGCCACGGTCATCGCGGGGTTTCTGGAGCCTCCGGCGTCGCAGCCGCTGCTGCTGGTGGATACGGCCCGCGATTTCGGCAGCGCGGTGCGGGTGGAAGGCAAGGCCACCGCGGCGCCGTCGCGCCGCCGGGACGGCCGCGTCGTGATGGAGTACCGCCTCGAGGGGCTCCGGCCGGGCACCGAATATTTCACCGGCTTCCGGCCCGAAAGCGGCACCAGGGCGAGGTTCCGGACCTTCGGCACCGGCCCCTTCAGCTTCACCGCGGCCTTCGCCTCGTGTGCCGGCGGCACCCGGGTGGTGCCGATGTCGCACGTCTCGAACAGCGGCGTGTTCGCCGCCATCGCCGAACTCGACCCCCATCTGTTCATCCACATGGGGGACTTCCACTACTACAACATCAACGGCGCGCCGCGGTCGCCAGCGGTCATCGCGCGGTTCCGCCGCGCGCTCGACCGCGTGATGGCGCAGGAATACCAGGCCCTGCTCTACCGGAACACACCGTTGGTCTACACGTGGGACGACCACGACTACGGCCCCGATGACGCCGATTCGCGGTCGGGGACGCGGGACTCAGCGCGGGCGTTCTACGCGGTGGACGTGCCGCACTACCGTCTGCCGCTCGCGCCGGCGGCCAACGGGCCGATCGCCCAGACCTTCGATGTCGGCCGCGTGCGCTTCGTGATGACCGACGTGCGCTCCGAACGCCTGCCGCCGGCCTCGGTGATGCTCGGCGGCGCGCAGAAGGCCTGGCTGCTCGCCGAACTGGGTCGCGCCGCCGCCGACCGGGTGCCGCTGCTCGTGTGGGTGAATCCGGTGCCGTGGATCACCGCCGACGGCGATGCCGACGGCTGGGGTCGCTACGCGGCGGAACGCCGCGAGATCGGCGAACGCATCACCGCGCTCGGCCTGGGCTCACGGCTGCTGATGCTGAGCGGCGATGCCCACATGCTGGCCTTCGACGACGGCCGCAACAACAAGCACGGCGGCTTCATCGTGGCCCAGGCGGCGCCGCTCGACCGCTTCCTGCGCAGGAAGGGCGGCCCTTACTCGCATGAACCGCTCCGCCAGGCCAACGGCCAGTTCGGCACGCTCACCGTCGAGGACACCGGCACCACGCTGACGGCGACACTGCAGGGGCACCGCTACAACGGCAACCGGCGCGGTTCCACCCCGGTGCCCGAAACGCGCCTGCGGGTGCGGTGTGAGGGCGGCACCTGCCGCCTCGTAACGTAGGGCCGGCCGGCGGCGTTCAGGCCGCCGCGTTCTTCGCCGCGACGAAGTCCACGAGCGCTGTCAGGCGGTGGACTCGCGGACAATCCACATCGTCGTAGAGCGCGGCGACGTCGAACAGCACCGCCTCGGCCAGGCCGGCGGCCCGCGCGCCGACGACGTCGATGTGAAAGAAGTCGCCGACGTGCACGGTGGACGCGGCCTCGGCGCCGCTTTCGGCCAGCGCCAGATGGAACAGCCGGGGATCGGGCTTCTCGACGCCGAAGTGGTGCGAGTCGAGGATGACGTCGACGTGCGGCGTCAGCCCGACGCGGTCGAACATCGTGTGCAGCCGGCCGTTGGCGTTGGACACCACGACCAGCCGCAGGTCGAGCGCGCGCAGCCCCGCCAGCACCGGCACGACGTCGTCGGGCACGTGTTCCCAGACGTTGTGCACGTCGTGGTAGGCGCGCACCTCGGCGAGCGCCTCGCTCGCCGCCGCCGTCGAGGCGTCGAGACCGGCGTGGCGCAGCACCGACTCGAAGTAGATCCAGCCGCGCTGCCGGTCGTCGGTGCGCGCCATGAGCGTCGCCGAGATCCATCTCGCGTTTGGCGTGCGGCTCGGCGGCGGTCAGGGCCGCGGCCGTCGTGGCGACGCCGCGCGCGGTGAGCGCCGCGGCGACGCGAGCCCAATTCGGGTGCACCAGCACGCCGCCCGCATCCAGGAACACCGTCTCGATGGCGCGCGAAGGCGGTGACGTCATCGGCGGATGAGCGTCTGGACGTCGCCGCGCAGGCCGGCGAGGTCGACCGGCGGGTCGTTGGCCGGCAGCGACCGGTGGTATTCGACCAGCGGTCGATCGTCGGTGAGCACCGGACCCGCGCCGACGAAGCGGCGCAGTTCATCGGGTCCGGCGACGTACCACGAGGCCAGGGTCTCGAAGCTGTCGAGCCCGATGTCGTCGAGCGCCAGCCGCGTCTCCGGGCGGGCGCGCTTGTGGTCCACGAGCGCCGGCGTCAGGGTCAGCGGCTGCAGCGATCCCACCATCAGCTGACCGTCGAGCCAGAGCGTGGTGTGCGGGAACACCTCGAGGAACGTGCGCATGATGAGCTTGTACTGCGTGTCGGGCCGTTGACCGATCCACTGGAGCGCAAGACCGCCCTCAGCCAGCGCGTCGCGCACGAGCGTGAAATATTCGCGCGAGTAGAGGTTGCCGGCGCCGGCGTGAATCGGCTGGATGAGATCGGCCGTCGCGACATCGAAGCGCTCGGCGGTCAGCGACAGGAAGTTGCGGCCGTCATCGACCCGCAGGCGGACGTTCGGACGGTTGAGCAGGTCGTAGTTCACGTGCCGGAAGAACTCCGCGCCCTTGCGGACGCTGTCGGAGAGCTCGATCACCTGCACATCGGAGTCGTGCTGGCTCACCGCGCCGGGCGTCGCGCCGCCGCCGAGGCCCACCACCAGCGCCCGCTTCGGGTTCGGGTGCAGCACCATCGGCAGGTGACCGATGAGACGGTGCAGCTTCACCATCTCGGGCCCGTCCGACGCCTGGTGCAGGCCATCGAGGTACATCAGCCAGCCGCGGAACGCGCCGGTGTGGATGCTGACCGACGTCTGCACGCCTTCCTCTCGCCAGAAGATGCGCTCGTTCTGGCCGTGCCGGCGGGCCAGCGTCACCTCGAACGGATCGGGCACCAGGCGGGCGGCGCCGGCGAAGAGCGCGACCAGCGCCAGCGCCGGCAGCCAGCGGCGGCGCGGCAGGAACAGCGCCAGGCTCGTGAGGAGATAGAGCGCGGCGAGCACGATGAGGGCACGGCGGCTGCCAAGGCGCGGCAGCAGAACGAACCCGCCCACCACGGCGCCGGCGATGCCACCGAGGACATTGGCCGAGTAGAGCCGGCCCACGGGACGATCCGCGGCGTCGGCGGCGAGCCCGGCGCGGGTCCAGAGCACGATCGCGATCGGGAAGGCATAGCCCATGAGCAGCGACGCGGGCAGGATGGCTGCGGCTGCGGCCTGCGTCAGTCCGGAGGTGCGCCAGCCGGCAGCGTAGGTCGCCCCGAGTAACGCCAGCGACAGCAGCACCACCACGCTGGTCGCCCCCTGCACCCAGGCCAGCGTGTGGCCCCAGGCGCGCGGACGCGCCAGGTGACGCGACGCCAGCGCGCTGCCGGCGGCGATGCCGCCCAGCACCGTCGCCAGCATCGTCGTGAAGGCGTAGGTGGTCGCCGGCAGGAACTGCACCAGCACGCGGAACCACACGATCTCGAGTGCCAGCGCCGCGAAACCCGACACCGCCATCACCGCGAGCACGGTGGCGGCAGGCACGGCGTCGATCGGCAGCCGCACGGACGGGTGTGGGGTCTGACCCCATCGAGACGTGCCGGGGGTCTGACCCCACCGCGTCATTCGAGGCGTGCGCCTCTGCGCTGCCGAGCCACCAGGCACCGGCCGCCACCAGCAGGTTCAGGGCGGCCGCCAGGCAGAACGTGCGCTGCATGCCGAGGCCGCCGATGAGCACGAAGCCCGTAAGAAGCGCGCCGGTGAGCGCGCCGGCGGTGTTGACTGCATAGAGCGCGCCGAGACGCGAGCCCGACGACGTCCGCACGATCGACGCCTGGCTCAGCACCGGCAAGGTCGCGCCCATGAGCACCGTGGGCACCAGCAGCACCGCCGACGAGCACAGGAAACGTGCGACGGTCAGCAGCGTGAGCGACTCGGGCAGCGCCTCCGACATCGGCCGGTAGAGGCCGGACGCCACCGTGAGCAGGGCCGGGGTCGCCAGGGCCGAGACGGCGATGCCGGCCTCGAGCACGGCGAAGACACGCAGCGGCTGCCCGCGACGCGCCACCCGCTCGGCCAGCACGGCCCCGAGGGCGAGGCCCGTCATGAAGCTGGCGAGCACGGTGCTGGCAGCATGCACGGTGACGCCGAACACGAGCGCCAGCAGACGCAGCCACAACACCTGGTAGGTGAGGCTGCACGCGCCGGACACGAAGAACAACAGACAGAGGGGGACGAATCCGGACGTTCGGCGCATCAGGCAGTCAGGGACGCGTCGCCATGCTCTGCTATTCAGCCCTCAGCCGCAACCGCGGACTTCGATCCGGCTCAACCATTCGATGTCAGACGGCCCGGGCGGCGGCCCCTCATTCGTTGCGCAGGGCCACCATCGGCGCGATGCGCGAGGCGCGCAGCGCCGGCAGCAGTCCCGCGGCGAAGGCGACCGCGCCAAGCAGCACGGCACTCACCGAGAGCACGGCCGGATCCCATCCCTGCATCTCGAACAGCAGTGCCTGTGCGCCGCGGCCGATGCCGATGGCCAGGGCCAGCCCCACGGCGCCGCCGATGAGGGTCATCCGCAGCACCTGCTTCAGCACCAGCGCCCGTACCATCGCCGCGTCGGCACCGAGCGCCATGCGCAGGCCGAACTCCCGCGTGCGTTGCGACACCGTGTAGGCGAGCACGCCGTAGAGCCCGACCGCCGCCAGCAGCGTGGCCAGGCCGGCGAAGAGCGCCGACAAGGTGCTGATCATCCGCTCGAGGAAGATCGTGTCGTAGACCTGCTGCGCCATCGTCTTCGGGTTCTCGATCGGCAGGTTCGGATCGAGCCCGCGCACCGCCGCCTGCACGCTGGCCAGCATCGCGGCGCCGTCGCCGCGTGCCCGCGCGTAGAACGTCAGGCTGCCGGCGCGCTCGTCCTGCGCGTAGGGCGTGAAGAACTGCGGCGGCACGGCGTCCCGCACCTCGCTGTATTTCGCATCCTGCACCAGCCCCACGATCTCGATGTCGAGGGCGGTGGCGTCGCGGCCCGCGCTCATGCGTGTGCCGACCACGTCGTTGCCGAGGTTGAACTTGCGCGCGAACGCCTGGTTCACGATGGCGACCTTCGGGGCACCCAGCGCGTCGGCGCGTGTGAACTCGCGGCCGGTGATGAGCGGAATGCCGAGGGTGCTGAAGAAGCCCGGGCCCACCGCGCTGAACGACGACGAGGTATTGGTGTCGGGTGCGGCCTCGAAGCCCTGCACGCCGACGCTGCTGTTCCAGTTGCTGCCCGAGATGAGCGCCACCATCGACCCGCTGACCGCGGTCACGCCCGGCAGGGCCGCCACCGCGTCTTCGACGCGCTGGAAGAACGCCACCGACTGCGTCGGCGTGTAGCCGTTCAGGTCCGGCGAGATGCCAAACACCACCAGTTGAGACGTCTGCAGGCCGAGGTCGACCTTGCTGACGTTGTAGAGGCTCTTGATGAAGAGTCCGGCCGCCACCAGCAGCGCCATCGACAAGGCCACCTGCGTGGTGGCGAGACCGGCGCGGAAGCGCGCCGCCGCGCGGGCGCCGCCCGGCTGCCCGGCCTGGTTCTTCAACACCGACAGCAGGTCGGGCCGCGTGCTGTGCAGGGCGGGATAGAGACCGAAGAGGATCCCGGTGGCGAGCGACACGCCGAGCGCGAAGAGCAGCACGCCCGGGTCGAGCGACTCGGGGATCGTGCGAGCCGCCTGCGGCGGCATGATCGAGCGGATGAGCGTGAGCGTCCAGCGCGCCACGAGCAGCCCGGCCAGGCCGCCGGCCAGGGCCAGCACGCACGACTCGACGAGCAGCTGCGTCAGCAGTTGCCCCCGCCCGGCACCGATCGAGAGCCTGACGGCCATTTCCCCGGCCCGCCCGGCGCCGCGGGCCAGCAGCAGGTTGGCGACATTGGCGCACGCCGTCACCAGCACCAGCACGGTCACGCCGAGCAGCAGCATCAGGGGCGTGCGCGCTTCGTCGTCGACGCTGCTCTGCCCGCGCGCCCCGGGCTCCAGTTGCAGCGTCCGGGTCTTGAAGCGGGCCATCGTCTGGTCGCTCATGCCGGCCTGCAGCGGCGCTTCGACGTCGTTCAGAATCGCGCGGTAGGGGGATTCGAGCGCTGCGGTCGCCTGCGCGATGCTGACGCCGGGCTTCAGGCGGCCGAACACATAGGCCCAGTAGGTGCGCCGGTTGTCGAAGCCCTTCCAGCCGGGGATGAGCGTCTCGCGCATCGAGAGCGGCACGAAGAGATCGGGCATCGCCCCGGTGGTCGTGCCGGTGAAGCCGCGGGCCGCGACCCCCACCACCGTCAACGACACCCCGTTCACGACCATCTGCTCGTTGAGCACGGCCGGGTCGAGCCCGAAGCGCGACGACCAGAAGTCGTGGCTCAGCACCACCACCGGGTGCCCGCCCGGGGCCGTGTCGTCGTTGGGCGTGAACAGACGGCCGAGCGCCGGTTGCACACCCAGGGTCGGGAAGTAGCTGCCCGAGACCTGCATGCCGTCGGTGTTGAGCGTCTGCCCGCGCGAGGCGACATTCGCCCCGAAGATGACGTGCGCCGCCAGCCCCGTGAAGACCGTCTGCAGCCGCTCGAGGTCGCGGAACATCGGGTAGCTGAAGACGTGCTGGCATTCGCCGGCCTGGTTGCACGACTGCGAGCCCGGCTTGGGTCCGGGCGCCACCAGGTTCACCAGCGCACCGGTGTCGGGCACCGGCAGCGGCCGCAGCAGGATGCGGTCGAAGATCGAGAAAATCGCCGTGTTGGCCCCGATGCCGAGCGCCAGTGACACGACGGCCACGGCGGTGACGAACGGGGCCTTCAGCAGCGTGCGGATCGCAAGACGCAGGTGGGCCGGCATGTGACTCCTGGCCGGGTTTGACGAGTGCCGGGCCGCTTTGGTTGACTCCGCGGCCCGGTCGGCCTCGAGGGCCGGGACGAAGCTAGGGACGGGGGCGGCGCCCCCACGTCGGCGGTGCCGGTTCCGTGCGCAGCCGCGTCGGCGGCGCCGCCTTGAGCGCCTTCATCGCCTCGTCCACCGCCCGCTCGAGCTGCGGATCACGGCCGGCGATGACCTCCTTCGGCCAGTTCTCGACCTCGATGTCCGGGCCGACGCCTTCGTTCTCCACCGCCCACTTGCCGTCGCGGGTGAAGAAGCCGCCGCGCGGCGCGATCATGGTGCCGCCGTCGATGAACGGCGGCGTGTCGGCCGTGTGCACGAGCCCGCCCCAGGTGCGCGTGCCCACGAGCGGCCCGATCTTGCGGCGCCGGAACATGTACGGCATCAGGTCGCCGCCGGAGCCGGCCATCTCGTTGATGATCATCACCTTCGGGCCCCAGATGCCGGCGCCGGGACTGGTGAACGGCACGCGGTCGCCGGCGACGTTGTTGAAGTAGCCGTCGAAGTCGCGTTGCAGCACGTCGATGATGTAGTCGGCGGCCGAGCCGCCGCCGTTGTAGCGCTCGTCGATGACGGCGCCGGCCTTGTCCTGTTGCGCGAAGTAGTAGCGGTTGAAACTCACATACCCCGGCTGACCGGTGTTCGGCACATAGACGTAAGCGAGCTTTCCGCCCGAGAGCTTCTCGACCAGGCGCCGATTGCCTTCGACCCAGGCGCGGGTGCGCAGCCCCTGGTCGTTGGCGACGGGCACCACGGTGACCTGACGCGCACCGGCGAGCGTGGGCTGCGCGTTCACGGTCAGCACCGTCTGGCGGTTGGAGGTGCCGTCGAGCAGCCGGTGCAGGTTGTCGGTCGGCCGCAGCTCCACGCCGTTCACGGCCAGCAGGTAATCGCCGCTGGCGACCTCGACGCCGGGCGCGGCCAGCGGCGCGCGCAGCTCCGGGTTCCAGCTCTCGCCGTCGTAGATCCGGGTCAGGCGGTAGCGGCCGTTGTCGATGACCGTATCGGCGCCGAGCAGACCGACGCGCGTCGGCGGCACGTCGGGCAGATCGCCGCCGCGCACGTACGAATGACCAATGGCGATCTCGCCGCCCATCATGTCGAGCAGGTAGGTGAGGTCGGCACGGTGCCTGGCGTGCGGCAGCAGCGCGCCGTACATCGTCTTCATCGCCGGCCAGTCGGCGCCCTGCTGGTTGGGCACGTAGAGGTAGTCGCGCTGATAGCGCCAGCCCTCGGTGAAGATCTGGCGGAACTCCGCCTTCGGATCGAGTTCCATGCGCAGCGCGGCATTCAGCCGGCCGCTGCCGGCATCCGGCGCGCGGCCATCGGCGTCCACGAGAAAGAGCGACGGCGGCGTGGCGTCGCCGCCGCCTTCCGGCGCCGGCCGTGCCGGTGTGCGGTAGACGAGCTTCTTGCCGTCGGCGCTCACGGCGAAGTCGCCGACGTTCGAGGCGAAGCCCACCGAGGTGCGCTCGCTCACGCGGTAGCGCCGCAGCGTGCTGCCAAGCGTGGGCGGCGCGCCGCCGCGTTCGGCCAGCGGCGGCGCTTCGAGGAAGAAGACCGTGCCGGCGACGCCGGCGGCCAGGCGCGCGTATTGCCGCTCGGGCACGTTCGGCACCGCCACGACGCGCTGTTGCAGGCCGTCGAAGTCGATGGTGACCGGCTGGGTTGTGGCGGTCAGCGGCGTCGGCTCGACCTTGCTGCCGACACCGGCATCTTCATCGCTCTGCGGCAGCACCGGACTCGGCTCGCCCTTGCGCAGCACCGCCACGTAGAGCCCAAACGTCTGCAGGCGCTCGTAGGAGGTCATGTCGAGCCACTGCGAGCGCAGGCCCAGGTCGGTGGAGGCGAGAAACCACAGATACCTGCCGCTGGCGTCCCACACCGGATACATGGCGTCGGCGAGACCGTCGGTGATCTGCCGCTGCTCGCCGGTGTCGGCATTGGCGACGACAATCGCGCGGTACATGGTGTCGAGCCGCGTCGCAAACGCCACCCAGCGGCTGTCGGGGCTCCACGACGGCGCCAGCGTTCGCGACGGCACCATCCACGGATCGCGGCCGACGATCTTCGCCTTGCCGCTCACGACGTCGAGCACCCACACGTTGAGGTTGGTGTCGGTATAGAGGAGTTTCGAGCTGTCGGGCGACCACGCCGGCGTGTAATAGCGCGTCGGCTTCTCGAGGGCAATCTCGCGCGGCGGCGTGAGGCCGTCCTGCGCTTCGATGACCAGCCGGTATTCGCCGCTGGCATCGCTGAAATACGACACGAACTTGCCGTCGGGCGACCACGCCGGCTCGCGCTCGGCGGCGCCGCTCGAAGCGGTGAGGTTGCGCACATCGCCCTTGTCGGCGGGAATCGTGAAGATCTCGCCGCGCGCCTCGACGACGACGCGGCGCCCGGTCGGCGACACCCCGAGGCTGGTCATGCGCGCGGTGACGTCTTCCCAGTGCGGCATCATCCACGGGAAGTCGCCGGTCACGCGGATCGGCACCACCGCCGGCTTCCCCGCCTTCGGATCGAAGAGGTGCACGGCCCCGCCCTGCTCGAACGTGAGCACGCCGCCGCCGGCGCCGAGGGTCTTGACGTCGAAGTCGGTGAAGCGGGTCACCTGGGCCAGCTGTCTGGTCGCCGGCACGAACGACCACACGTTCGACACGCCGTCGCGATCCGACAGGAAATAGACGGTGTCGCCGAGCCACACCGGGTCCATCTCCTTCGAGCCGGTCCACGGCGGCGTCACCACGTCGTGCGTCGTCAGGTCCGCGATCCAGATCGCCTTGTTCTGGCCGCCCTTGTAGTTGCGCCGCTCCTCGTCCCACGAGGTGTTCATGCGGTAGGCGATGCGCGTGCCGTCGGGCGACAGCTTGCCCTGGTAGCCGCGTGGCAGGGCCAGCGGGGTCTCGGGGCCGCCGGCCACGGGCACGGTCCAGAAGCGCGGCGTGGGCGAGGGTGCGGCGCTGGCCCGCGTCGAGGTGAAGAGCACACGCCCGCCGTCGGGCGTCCAGCCCTGCACGAGATCGGCGCCGGGGTGCCAGGTGAGGCGCGTCGGCTCGCCGCCCTCGACCGGCACCACGTAGACGTCGGCGTTGCCGGCGTAGTCGGCACTGAAGGCGAGCTGACGGCCGTCCGGCGACAGCTGCGGATGACTGGCCTGCCCCTGGAAGCTCGTGACCCGGCGCGCGGTGCCGCCGGCCCGCTCGACGATCCAGATGTTGCTCGCGTAGGCAAACGCGAGGTGCGACGCGCTCACCGTGGGCATGCGCAGCAGCCGCGTCGAGGCGCCGGCGACCGGGTCGTCGCCCGGCGCGGCGCCGCGAAGCGCGGTGCCCGTCAGCGCGAGTGCCACGACGGAGATGACGACACGGCGAAGGCCGGTAACACGCACACCCATGAACATCCTCCAGCCCCGCCGCCGGGGGCGGCCGGGCGGAGGTATGGTTCCACAGCCGGCCGGCGAAGACCAGCCGCCGCTGCACCCGTCAACGTGGGTCACAATGCACGCATGCCGCTGCTCTTCTCGTACGGAACGCTGCAGGACCCGGCGGTGCAGGTCGCCACCTTCGGCCGGCGTCTCGACGGCCGTCCGGATGCGCTGGCCGGCTTCGCGCGCGGGCGGGTGCCGGTGGTGGAACCCGACGTCCTCGCCAGCGGCCTCACGCACTACGAGAACGCGGTCGTCACCGGACGGGTCGACAGCCGTGTCGAGGGCATGGCCCTCGAAGTGACCGACGCAGAGCTCATCGCCGCGGATGGCTACGAGGCGCCGGCCGGCTACGTCCGCATCGCCGTGACGCTCGCCAGCGGGGCCCGCGCCTGGGTCTACGTGCATGGCCCGTCGCGGCCGGCCGAATGAACGAGGGACGCTGCCATGGACCCAGGTCGATACATCCTGTCGCGCGACACGTTCTCGATCGGCGGCGACTACACGGTCGTCGATCACACCGGCGCGACGGTGCTGACGGTCGACGGCAAGCTCCGCTTCGCCGCCACGTTCGCCGTGCTCGACCCTGACGGCCGGGAGCTCTTCACCGGCAAGGAGCACGTGCTCAGCCTCGATCGACGGTTCGAGTTCGAGCGCGGCGGCGTGCCCTACGCGACGGTGCTGCGCGAGATGACGAGCGACCCGGGGCAGATCCTGGGCTCGGCCTCCTACCGCTACGTCGCCACGCTGCGGACCGGCGACCGGCTCGAGACCGCAGGTTACGTGCTGACGCGCTGGGCGATTGCGCGTGGCGAGGAGACGCTTGCCCGCGTCGAGAGCGACGGCTACGTTCACACCATCGACCTGCTCGACGGCGCCGACGGCGCGTTCGTGATGGCGGTGGTGATGGCGGTGGCTCGGCTCAACCCGCCTCCCGGGGTCGGGTCCTCAGCCGACTGACGCCACGGCGGGACGGCGCCTATAATCGCCGCCATGCGTCGCCGCCGCTGGCTTGCTCTCACCACCCTCGTCCTCGTCACGGGCCTGCGTGCACACGCGCAGCCGCCTGGCGCCGTCTACGACGTGGTCATCAGAGGGGGGACCGTCATCGACGGCTCGGGCGCACCTCGCTACCGTGCTGACGTGGCCGTCAGCGGCGGGTCGATCGCGCGGGTCGGCGATCTCGTCGGCGCGCGCGGCGCCCTGGAGATCGATGCCACCGGACGCTTCGTCACGCCGGGCTTCATCAACATCCACAGCCACGCGACGCCGGATGGCCTGACGTCGGCGGCGAACATGCTCACGCAGGGCGTGACGACGGAGCTACTCAACGCCGATGGCGCCGGCCCCATCGACATCCGCGCTCAGCTCGCGGCTGCCGAGGCGCGTGGGCTCGCCATCAACATCGCCACCGCCATCGGCTTCAACAGCGTGTGGGCCGACGTCGTCGGCCTGGCTGATCGGCGGCCGACAGCGGCGGAAGTCCAGCGAATGCGCGAGCAGCTCACGGCCGGCCTCGATGCCGGCGCCTGGGGGCTCTCCGCCGGCCTCGACTACAAGCCGGGCTACTACGCGACCACCGAAGACGTCATCACGATCGTGGACGTCGCGCGCGCGTCGCGCACGTTCTTCACGAACCACGACCGCGTCACCCCGGAATCGGGCTTCAGTTCGATCACCGGCATGGCCGAGACCATCGCCATCGGCGCACGGTCGGGCCTCACGCCGATCGTCACGCACATGAAGGTGCAGGGCCGCGAGCAGGGGCGCGCCGCCGAGATCCTGCGCCAGATGCGCGAGGCGACCGATCGCGGCACCTACACCGCCGCCGACGTCTATCCGTATCTTGCCGGCCAGACCGGGCTGGTCTCGCTCATCATTCCCGGCTGGGCGCAGGACGGCGGCCGTGAGGCGATGTTGAAGCGCTTTGCCGATGCGGCGCTTCGCGCACGAATCGTGCGCGAAGCCGAAGAGGCGATGACCGCCCGCTTCGGTGGTGCGGCCAGCGTCTACCTGCCGGCCACGAAACAGCAGCTCACCGAGGTGATGCAGGCCATGGGTGTGGGGGCCGGCGAGGCGGTGGTGCGCCTGCTCGAGCAGGGCAATCCCGGCATCATCGCGCACTTTGGCGTCGAGGCCGACCTCGTCGCCATCCTCAAGCATCCGACGTCGTCGGTGGCCTGCGACTGCGGCGCCGTCGCGGGCGAGGCGTCGCACCCGCGCTACTACGGCTCCTTCCCGCGCGTGCTCGGACGCTACGTGCGCGAGCAGCAGGCGCTCACATGGGAAGACGCGATCCGCAAGATGACCGGCCTGCCCGCAGCCACCATCGGCCTCGTGGACCGCGGTGTGCTGGCGCCCGGCATGGCGGCCGACGTCGTGGTGTTCGATCCGGCGACCATCATCGACCACGCCACGTTCGAGGCGCCCACGCGGCCGTCGGAGGGCGTGCACGAACGGTCATCATGAACGGCCAGGTGGTGCTCGATGGCGGCGCGGTCACCGGCGCGAAGGCCGGACGGGCACTGCGCCGGGGTCCGCACATGCCGACGCGGCCGATGACGCCCGCCGGACGGCGCACGGTGTCGCACACGCTGACTCTGGGCGAGGTGGAGGCAGCCATCGACGTCGTGCAGGCGGCCGGCGCAGGCGCCGCCACCGGCACCGTGCGGCTGCGGCGTCCGAGCGACGGCGTCACGCTCGAGATGACGACCTTCGGTCACATCCAGGTCGCGCCGGGCTGGGCCAGCCTCACCGGCCGCGGCCGGTTGCGGCCGGCCGATCCCGAGGTCAGCATCGTCATCCTGAGCGACGGCGACACCTTGCGGGTGCAGGCCGGCGCCTTCGAGTTCACGAACGCACGCCGCTGAGGGCGAGCGCGGAAGACGTCGTGGTCAGGACCTCAATCTGGCCAGACTTCTGGACCTATTAGACGTAGCATATGGTCCATGGTAACCATATCGGTTCAGGACCTGAAGGCCCGGCTGTCGAGTGCCGTGGCTGAAGCCGAGGCTGGCGCCACGCTGGTCATCACCCGGCACAACGAGCCGGTCGCCCGGTTGATGCCGGTGGCCGCCATGCACACGCACCGCGGCGCGCGGGTGGGCTCGGGCCGGCTTCGGCCCGCGATCAAGGGCGGACTGCGCGGGCCCAAGGGGCTGCTGCTGGCGACGCTGCTCGACGACCGAGGCGAGCGGTGAGTCCGGCCCGGAGGCGGCGGGTCTACCTCGACACCTCGGCCTACTTGACACTGCTGCTCGACGAGGTCAACGCCCATCAGGTCGCGCAGGCGACCGACGGCGCGGTCTGCCTGTCGAGCGTGCTGCTGGTGATGGAAACCCGGCGCAACCTCGTCCGCTTCGCGCGGCAGGGCGCACTCGATGCCGGCAAGTACGAGGCCTGCCTGGCGCGCATGGCGGCCGATGTCGAGGTCTTCGAGCTCCGGGATCTCACCCTCGACCTGTGCGCGTCCCTGACGATGCCCGCGGTGGCAACTCCCCGCTCGCTCGACCTGGCGCACCTGCAGACGGCGCTCTGGTTCCATGCCACGGAGCCCCTCGACGCCTTCGTGACGATGGACACGGCGCTGGCACAGGCGGCGCGCGAACTCGGCCTGCCCGCCTGACGAAGGCGCCGCTCACGGCACGGTGACGACGATCTCGTTGGACGGTATCGAGACGAGCGATCCGTTCGCCGCGCGCACGCGAACGTAGTAGGTGCCGGGCGGCACGTTCGGCGCCACGATGCCGGGAGCGCCGCCGAGCGCGAGGCCGAGGATGATGTTGGCGAGTCCCGGCGCCGAGCCCGCTTCGAGCACGTAGCCGGTGATCGCGCCCGCGGGCGGCGTCCATGACAGTGACACCGTGCGGCCGCTGACCGCTGCCGTGAGCACCGTCGGCGCGGCCGGCGCGCCAGGCGCCGGCATGACGACAGCGACCTCGTTCGAGAGGACACTGACGCCGCAGGCGTTCACGGTGGCCACCGCCACGTAGTATGTCCCTGGCGGCGCACCTGCGGTGGAGAACGCGGTCGTCGTGGCCGGAAGCGGGAGCCGCACGAGGTCGAGCACGCCGGGCGTGGCACCGGCGCGTAGTTCGTAGCCCGTCGGCGCAACACCGTCTGGCGCCGCCCACGCAAGCACGGGTGGCACACCGGCGGCCGAAAGAACGGGCGGTGCGGGCGGGGTGACACACCCGGCGCCCACCGTGAACGCGATGTCGCGGTACCCACGACCCACGACGCCGTTTGCCACGGGGCTGACGCGGACGAAGTACTGGCCCGGCGGCGCATCCGCGACGAACTCCGGCGTGCGCCCGAGCGGCAGGGACGCGAGGTTGGCTGCGCCCGGCGCGGTGCCGACGTCGAGCCGGTAGGCGGTCGGCAACGCACCACTCTCGGAGGGTGACCACCGCAGGGTGAGGCGGCTGCCCTGCAGGAACGCCCCGAGGTCCGTGAGAGCGGCAGGCGTCGCTGAGCCGGTGCGTCGGGCGAAGTGCGACGGCGACACGAGGGGCCGCCCCACCCGCTCACCGGATGCCAGCACACCAGCGTCCCACGCCCACAGGCTGCTGTACGCTTCCGCCTTGCGGCAGCGTCCATGCCAGCAGCTGCCCGACCACCGGATCGAGCGCGGCGGTGGTGACGTTGGCAACGCCGTTCAGACTCGAGACGGTGACCACCGCCAGTCCTCCCGCCACATCGAGCGCACCATCACCGGTGACGCCCGGGGCCGGCCACGCAGTGAGGGTGCCGGCCGGCGAATACCGCGCGAGACCCGGCCGTGGCGCGCCGCCGATCTGCGTGAACCATCCGGCCAGGAACATGCCATCCACGCCGGCCACGAGACGCCGCACCGCCTCATCCGGCTCCGGTGCGAGCGGATCGAGTGCCCCGCTCGCCGCGTCAAGGACCACGAGCCGGCTGCGGGACGGCGCAGCCACCGTGACCTCACCCGCCGCCCAGACCTTGCTGGAGGCGACGGCCAGCGCCGTAATCCCAGGCGCGGTCACGTTGAGCGCCGGCGGCGTGAACGCGTCGAGCAGACCGGTTGCGGTGTGCACGGCCGCGACCGACGCGCGCGGCTGTCCATCGACGTGCGAGAAGTGCCCCGCAAACCACACGCGTCCCGCATCAACAGCGATCGCGTGCACGAGCGCCAGGGGAAACATCGGCGCCCTGGCCTCCACCACCGGAGCCAAGGGCAACACAGTGCCCGACGCCAGGTCGATGGCGGCCACGCCGAAGCGCGTGTCGGCGCCAACGCGCGTGAAGCTGCCGGCAAGGAAGAGCGTGCCGCCGCTGAGCGCCAGGGCACTCACGGATCCCACAACCTCGGGCAGTGGCCGCAGTTGCCCCGTGGACACATCGATGGCCGCGAGTCCGCGCGCGGGGCGGGCGCGATGCGTGGCAAAGCCGCCACCTGCCAACACCCGTCCTCCGGACACCTCGAGCACGCGCGACTCGCCGCCGATGCCGGGCTCGAGGCCGGGGACGATCTGGCCGGTCGTGCCGTCGAAGGCCGTGAACGCGGTGACGCCGGCGGTGGTCGTGAACTCGCCCACCGCGAAGACGCGGCCACCAACGGCGCGCAGTCCATAGACGATCCCGCCCCGCCCTGGCGCCCACGGAAGCGTCGCGCCGGAGGTGAGGTCGAGGGCGGCGAGACTCTGCCGCGCGCTGCCCCCGACCGCGTCGAACGAGCCCCCCACATAGAGCGTCCCGCCCGCCGCCGACAGCCCGGTCACGAGCTGCAGGCCGCCACCAATGACCGGCGCGAAGGAGGTGAGGCCGCCGTCGGACTTGCGGAAGGCGGCGAGGCTCGTTCGCGGTGCGGCATCAACGGTATCGAACCGGCCACCCACGATCACCCGGTCAGCCGTCTGCGCGAAGGCCCGCACCATCGGCTGGACGCCCGCAAGCACCGGCCCCCACGGCAGGACGTTACCCGTGACGGCATCCACGGCGGCCAGGCCCGTCCGCGGACTGCCGCCCACGGACGTGAACATTCCGCCGACGTAGACCGTCGAGCCATCAATCGCCAGTGTCTGCACCTGGGTGCCCGTCACCCCGGGGTTCCACGGCAGGATCGTCTGCGTCACGAGATCGAGCGCCGCCAGATGGCTCCTCGGCACGCCGCCGATCGTGGTGAACTGTCCGCCGAGATACAGCACGTTGCCGGCGCGCGCGACCGCCTGGATGCCGAAGAACTCCTGCCCGTCCGGCGCGAACCCGGCCACAGGGCGTCCGGTGCCGTCCACGTGCACGAGGCCACTGAGGGAGCCGCTCTCACGAAAGAAGCCGCCGGCCAGATACCATCCGCCTGCGCCGTCATCCGCCGCCGCCGTCACCCCGCTGCGTGCCAGGTCTGGCGCCCCCGCCACGAGCGCGCCGCTCGTCGCGTCGATGACAACGAACGGCCCGATGACGTCGCTCCGTCTGGCGACTCGGTGAAACGTGCCGCCGAGCACGACCGTGTCTCCGGAGCGCACGGCGGCATGCACGGAGCCCCCGTCGACGACCCACGGCATCGACGAGACGTCGTCCGGCAGCACCTGCGCGGATACGGACACGGCGGCCCCAAGCAGGGCTGCCACGAGCGCGAGTGTTCGAGACATCGGGACTCCTGTCACCAATGGCGGCACGCGCCGCCAGGGAGGGGGTCGGCGTTCGAACGACGGGGAAACGGGCGCGCTATCTGAAGCGCGTCATCAGCTTGTCGAGCTCGGCGCTGCCGGGGCACAGCGTCTCGAACGGCAGGTTCGTGAGCGGCCCGGGAATGATCTCGTTCTGCTCCGCCATGTCGCGCGAGTCGGGCGAGATGTAGAGCAGCCCGGTGAGCACCTCGTGCTCACGCTGACGCTCGCGGATGAAGTTGTAGGCGCGGTCGCGATCGGTGGCGTCGTAGTTCTCCGCGACGCTCCGGAACGTCACCCAGCTGCCGTCGTGCATCATCACGCTCTGCGCACTGCCAGGCACCTGTTCGGCGGTGATCTCGTCGCGAAACGGCACGAAGTCGGCCTGCACCACTTCCACCTGGTGTTCGCGGGTGTAGGCGTAGCTCTTGGTCGAGCCTTCGTGATCGTTGAAGGTGACGCACGGCGAGATGACGTCGATGAAGGCGAAGCCCTTGTGCGCGAGGCCGGCCTTGAGCAGCGGCACCAGCTGCGCCTTGTCGCCCGAGAAGCTCCGGGCCACGAAGGTGGCGCCGAGCGTCATCGCCAGCAGCACGCTGTCGATCGCTTCCATGGTGTTGGCGTCGCCCTTCTTGCTGGTCGAGCCGGGATCGGCCGAGGCCGAGAACTGGCCCTTGGTGAGGCCGTAGACGCCGTTGTTCTCGAGCACGTAGAGCATGTTCACGTTGCGGCGGATGGCGTGGCACAGCTGCCCGAGGCCGATCGACAGCGAGTCGCCGTCGCCCGACACGCCGATCATCGTGAGCGTCTGGTTGGCGGCGCCGGCGCCGGTCGCAATCGCCGGCATGCGGCCGTGCACGCTGTTGAAGCCATGCGCTTCCTTCAGGAAATAGGCCGGCGTCTTCGACGAGCAGCCGATGCCCGACAGCTTCGCCACCGTGTGCGGCGCGATGTCGAGTTCCCAGAACGCCTGGATGATGGCGGCGGTGATCGAGTCGTGCCCGCACCCCGCGCACAGCGTGGTCATCGAGCCTTCGTAGTCGCGGCGCGTCAGCCCGATGGCGTTCTTCTTGAGCGACGGGTGGTGCGCTTTGGGCTTCAGGATGTAGGTCATGCCGCCTTCTCCAGCTTCGCCTTCACGCCGGTAATCACGTGGTGCGCGCTCATCGGGAATCCCGCGTAGTAGCGCACCGATTCGAGCTTCGTGATCGGCGTGCCGGTGTCGAGCATCAGCAGGCTGCGCAGCTGCGCGTCGCGGTTCTGCTCGACCACGAAGTTGACCTCGTGGTCGGCCATGAACTGATGCACCTCGTCGCTGAACGGGAAGCCCCGCACGCGCATGTAGTCGAGGTGGATGCCGTCTTTCGCCAGCAGGTCGAGGGCTTCCATGCAGGCGGCGTGGCAACCGCCCACGGTCACCAGGCCCATCTTCGCGCCCGGCGTCCGTTTGATGATCGGCGCCGGCAGGGCCTTGGCCGCGTTCTGAATCTTCCTGGCCACGCGGTCGAGCACTTCCTGGTACTCGTCCGAGTCTTCCGTGTAGGCGCCGAACTTGTTGTGGCCCGAGCCGCGGGTGAAGAAGGCGCCCTTCGGATGCACGCCCGGCAGCGAGCGCTGCGGGATGCCGTCGCCGTCGATGTCGAGGTAGCGGTAGAAGCTCTTCGCTTGCTCGAGTTCCTCGGCCGAGAGCACCTTGCCGCGATCGGGGCGGTAGGCGTCGTCCCAGGTGAGCTTCGGCACCATCCAGTCGTTCATGCCGATGTCGAGGTCGGTCAGCACGAACACCGGCGTCTGGAAGCGCTCGGCGAGGTCGAACGCTCTTCGCCGCGAACTCGAACGCTTCCTTCGGATCGGCCGGATAGAGGCAGATGTGCCGCGTGTCGCCGTGCGAGGCGTAGGCGCACAGCATCAGGTCGCCCTGCTGCGTGCGCGTCGGCATGCCGGTGGAGGGGCCGGTGCGCTGCACGTCGAAGATCACGGCCGGCACTTCCGCGTAGTAGGCCAGGCCGATGAACTCGTTCATCAGCGAGATGCCGGGGCCGGAGGTGGGCGTGAAGGCGCGCGCGCCTGCCCACGACGCGCCGATGACCATGCCCACGGCCGCCAGCTCGTCTTCCGCCTGGATGATGGCGTAGCGGTTCTTCTTCGTCTCCTTGTCGACGCGGTACTTCTGGCAGAAGCCCTTGAAGCCTTCCATCATCGAGGTGGAGGGCGTGATCGGATACCAGGCGCCCACGGTCGCGCCGCCGAACACGCAGCCGAGGCCGGCGGCGGTATTGCCGTCGATCAGGATCTTGTCGCCGGTCGCGTCCATCTTCTCGAGCCGGATCGGCAGCGGACACGGGAAGTGGTCCTTGGCGTAGTTGTAGCCGAGCGCAATCGCGGTGTCGTTCGAGGCCAGCAGCGCCGGCTTCTTCGAGAACTTCTCCTGCGTGAGCGCGCGGACCACCTCGGTGTCGATGCCGATGAGGGCGGCCAGGGCGCCGGCATAGGCGATGTTCTTCATCAGGATGCGCTCGCGCACGCCCTTGAAGGCGCCGTTGCACAGGTCCGCCAGCGGCACGCCGAGGTAGGTGACGTCGGGCCGGTTCAACTTGTCGTCGAGTGGCCAGCTCGAGTCGAACATCAGCCAGCCGCCGCTGCGCACTTCGGCCACGTCCTTCGCATAGGTGGCGGCGTTGAGCGCCACCATCAGGTCGAAGTGCGGGGTGCGCGCCGTGTAGCCGTCTTTGCTGACCCGGATCTCGTACCACGTGGGCAGGCCCTGGATGTTCGACGGGAAGACGTTCTTGCCCGTGACCGGAATGCCCATCCGGAAGATGGCCTGCATGATGAGGCCGTTCGCGCTGGCCGAGCCGGTGCCGTTGGCCGTCGCGATCTTGAAGGCGAAATCGTTGACGCGATCCATCACTCGGGAGTCCCTTTGCTCCTGCCGCCTAGCGGGCGGCCGCGGCCGGCGCTTCGACCTTGCTGGCGTGCGGCCACGACAGCACGAACTTGCGCATGTCCCATGCGTAGGTCGGGCAGCGCTCGGCGCACAACCCGCAGTGCAGGCACACGTTCTCGTCTTTCACCATCACGCGCTTGGTCTGCTTGAGCGGATCCGAGACGAACAGCGCCTGATCCAGATTGTCGGCCGGCGCCATCAGCTGCGTGCGCAGCACCGGTTCTTCCGCCGGCGCCACGATGGTCAGGCAGTCGACCGGGCAGATGTCGATGCAGGCGTCGCACTCGATGCAGAGGTTGTCGGTGAAGTGCGTCTGCACGTCGCAGTTGAGGCAGCGCTGCACTTCGGCGCGGGTCTGCTCCTCGGTGAAGCCTTCCTCGACCTCGATGCTCATGCCGTCGAAGCGCTTCGGCATCTCGACGTGCTTCATCTTCTGCCGCGGCGCGCCGCTGTAGTTGTTGCTGTAGGACCACTCGTGCAGGCCCATCTTGGTGCTGGCCAGCGTCATGCCGTCGGCCGGCCGCTCGGTCAGCGGCAGGTCCTGGCAATACTGGTGCAGCGAGATGGCGGCCTGATGGCCGTGTTCCACCGCCCAGATGATGTTGGCCGGGCC
Source organism: uncultured Acidobacteriota bacterium (assembly GCA_963779175.1). Taxonomy (GTDB): domain Bacteria; phylum Acidobacteriota; class Vicinamibacteria; order Vicinamibacterales; family UBA2999; genus CADEFD01. The sequence continues at coordinate 712,029 of CAVZXA010000005.1, read as the reverse complement.
GAACGCCGCGTCGCCGCCGAAGAACACACCGGGACGGGTGGACATGAACGTGGTCTTGTCGACGACCGGCATGTCCCACTTCTTGTCGAACTCGAGCCCGATGGTGCGCTCGATCCAGGGGAAGGCGTTGTCCTGGCCGATGGCGAGGATCACCGTGTCGCACGGCAGGATCTCGCGGCCGGCCGGCGTCCTGCACCAGCTTGCCGTCCTTCTCCTCGCTCGACGAACTTGTCGAACTCCATGCCCGTCAGCTTGCCGTCCTCGATGATGAAGCGCACCGGCTGCAGGTTCTCGAGGATGTGGATGCCCTCTTCCTCGGCGTCTTCGAGTTCCCACGGCGAGGCCTTGAAGTACTTGCGCGTCTTCCTGGCGATGACCTTCACGTCGGTGGCGCCGAGGCGCTTGGCCGAGCGGCAGCAGTCCATCGCCGTGTTGCCGACGCCGATGATGACGACCCGTTTGCCTACCGAGTCGACGTGCCCGAAGTGGATCGACTCGAGCCACTCGATGCCGATGAAGATCTGGTCCGACTCGCGGCGGCCGGGAATCTCGAGCTCCTTGCCCTTGGGAGCGCCGCTGCCGACGAACACGGCATCGAACTGCTTCGACGTCGAGCAGCGTGCCGAGACTGTCGACCGGCGTGTTGTAGCGGACGTCGACGCCCATGTCGACGATGGCCGCGATCTCTTCGTTCAGCACTTCGGGCGGCAGGCGGAACGACGGGATGTTCACCCGCATCAGCCCGCCCGGCCGATCGAACTTCTCGAAGATCGTGACCTCGTAGCCAAGCGGCATCAGGTCGTTGGCCACCGTGAGCGAGGCCGGGCCGGCGCCGATGAGCGCCACCTTCTTGCCGTTCTTCTGCGCCGGCGCCTTCGGCAGGCGCGCCATGACGTCGTCGCTCTTGTGGTCGGCCGCGACGCGCTTGAGCCGGCAGATGGCCACCGGCTTGCCATCGACGCGGGTCCGCCGGCAGGCCGGTTCGCAGGGGCGGTCGCAGGTGCGGCCGAGGATGCCGGGGAAGACGTTCGACTCGCGGTTGAGGATGTAGGCGTCGTCGTAGCGGCCTTGCGCGATGAGACGGATGTATTCGGGAACGTTCGTGTGCGCCGGACAGCCCCACTGGCAGTCCACGACCTTGTGGTAGTACGACGGGTCGTTGGTGTTCGTTCGCTGCATGGACACCCCTCGGAATACTGCCTGCACGCGAGACGTCGAACCACGACTCAGGCCGGCCTTTGCGGGATTATAGTGCGGGATTCCGCCCGGACATCTCCACCAGGGATGGATTCCTCCGCCTCGTTGCCTGGACGACGCCCGTCCCGGCCGAGCCGGAACGGCGCGGCAGTGGTCGGCGTCGGCTTTTGACGCGTGCGCGCCCGGCTTGCGGCCGGTGGACAACGGCCGCCGCCGTGGCTACTGTGCTCGGCATGGATCGACGTCAGTTCCTTGCCGGCGCGGCCGGCCTCGCCGCGTCGGCCGTGGCCGCGCGCGCAGACGCGCAGCCCGCCAGCGGACCGCCCGTGAAGACGGTGCGCACGAACGTGCTCGAGGTCGGCTATCACGAGAGCGGGCCGGCCGCTGGCTTCCCGGTGCTGCTGCTCCACGGGTTCCCTGACGACGCGCACGCCTACGACGGCGTGGCGCCGGTGCTGGCGCAGGCCGGCTACCGGGCGTTTGCGATCTATCTGCGCGGCTTCGGTCCGACGCGCTTCCTCGACCCCTCGGCTCCGCGCACGGCGCAGCAATCCGCCATCGCGCAGGACGTCGTGGATGTCGCGGATGCGCTGACGCTGCCTCGTTTCGCGGTCGCCGGCTACGACTGGGGCGGCCGCGCCTCGTGTATCACCGCGGCGCTCCATCCCGATCGCGTCCGCGCAGCCGTGCTCTGCGGCGGATATTCCATCCAGAACACCATCACGGCCGGCCCGCCCGCCTCGCCTCAGGCTGTGAGGAACTCCTGGTATCAGTGGTACTTCAACACCGACAGCGGCCGCGACGGCCTCACGAAGAACCGCAAGGCGCTCTGCCGCTTCATGTGGCAGGAGTGGTCGCCCACGTGGACCTTCACCGACGCGATGTACGACCAGACGGCCGCGTCATTCGAGAACCCGGACTTCGTGGACTGCGTGCTTCACTCCTACCGGCACCGCAACTTCAACGCGCCCGGCGAGCCGCGCTTCGTGGATGTCGAGAAGCGTCTGGCCACGCGACCCAAGGTCGAGGTGCCGACAATCGTGCTGCATGGCGGCGATGACGGCTTCGGGAAACCGGCCCCGGAGACCACGCCAGCGGAACGGACGCAGTTCACGCGGCTGGTCGATCGGCGCGTCGTCGCCGGCGCCGGACACTTCGTGCCGCACGAGGCACCCGCGGCGGTGGCGCAGGCCCTCATCGATGTGCTCGCCGCGTCGGGGTAGTGCGGGGGTCGTCCGTGGCTGCCGGGGCTACCGCTCGAGACCGGGCGGCAGTTCACCCACCGCGCGCACGAGCGTCGTCGCCGCCGCTGCGCGCGTCGAGCGCCCATCGAGCCACGGCGTCCACGCCGCCACGACCGCCGGCCACACGCGCGGTGTAGACCCCGGTCGCCAGGCCCTGGGTGACGGCGTACGGCACGTAGGTCGTGCCGTCGGTCGCAAGCGCCCGGCGCGTCAGCTCCCCGGCGGTGAAGAAGAGCACGGTGTGCCACAGGTCGTGCGGGATGACGCGGCCTTCGGCCCGCGCCGCGCGCGTGAGGTCGTCGGTGAGTGTCGCGTCCCAGCCGTGCGACGCTTCGTGAAACAGCACTTCGAGGGCGGCAGGTCCCTGGTGGCGGGGATCGGTGGCGGCGATGGTCACGTGCGCACGCGGACGCACCGTCGTGTGCGCGTTGCCGGGCGGGCCGGCGTCGCGCACGATGTCCACCGGCACCAGGCCCTCCCAGCGGGCGCCGTACGACGCGGCCAGCGGCGCCGCAATCGCGTGGCCATGCCGCTCGAGCAGCGGTGTCACCAGCGCGATGAACGCCTGCGAGTCGCGCTGATGCGACGGCCACCCGGCGGCGCGATAGGCCGGCGCGGCCGCCTCGAGGGCCGTCCGCAGCGCCGGCGCCATGGGAACGCGGTCGAGTATCTCCTCGTCGTCGAGCGGTGAGAGCAGCGCACTGAGCGATGCCAGTCCTTCATCGAAGAGCAGCGAACGTTTCCCCAGCGGCCGATAGACGTCGAGCGCCCGCGTCCAGCCGGCCCGCGCGGCTTCGGGCAGGTCGTCGGGCCAGGCTGGCGCCGGCGCCGGCTTCGGCCGGGCCACGGCATGCAGCTCGTGATGCAGGCTGGCCCAGAACGAGACGCGGAGATCGAAGAGCGGCCGCGGCGCCGCCTGACGCGTCTCCGCCGTCGCCAGCATCAGTGCGACGAAGGCAAGCGCGAGACCGACAGCTCGTGGCACAGGCGGTTTGACGTCGATGGCTTTCCGGTGGTCTGGCGGCACGGCGTCGTCTCAGTCGGCCGCGGCCGGCGCCGGATCGGGCCCGGTCACGGGTGCCATCGGTGACGACGCGTCCACGAGGTGAGGCTTGCCGGCTTCACAGACGAGCCCCTTGGCGAAATGCTGTTCGGTGTTGCGCGACTTCACTGAGTCGAGCAGCCACCAGTCGGCCTGCAGGCGATCGCGGGTGACGTCCATCACGACGTAGCCGCGCGACACGCCGTCCACGTAGCGCAGGTGCGGGCGCGCCGCACGCAGCGTCGCGGTTCGAGCCGCGGCGTCCGCCGGCTGAAACGGCGTCGGCGACGACACGGCCGGGCACACGATCTCGACGCCGAGCGAGCCGCGTCCGGTTGCCGGATCGTAGGCATCGCTGATGCCGCGCGGCAGGTCGAACCCCCACGAGCTGTGCACGTCGCCGGTGAGCACGACGAAGTTGGGCACCTTGTGGCGCTCGACCATGTCGAAGACGCGCGAGCGCGACACCCGGTAGCCGTCCCATGAATCGGCGTTGCCGGCGGCCTGCCCGGCCGGCGTCTGCGGCGCGAACATCACCTGCTGGCCCAGGATCTGCCAGCGGGTGCCGGCGCGCACCGATTCGGTCAGCTCCCCTTCGAGCCACCCTTCCTGCGCCGGCCCGAGCAGCGAGCGCCGCGGATCTTCGACCGCCAGCACGTTGGTGCGCGGCACCTGCTCGTCGCGGCCGATGATGCGGGTGTCGAGCATCAGCAGGTCCGCGAGATCGCCGATCGCGAACGAGCGGTAGATGAGCGGCTGGCGTGCCGAGCCCGGCTCGCGCACCGGCAGCCACTCGAGATACGCCTGATAGGCGGCCGCGCGCCGCACGTGGTAGTCGCCTTCGTCCTTCTGATGGTTGTCGGCGCCGTCACGCCACGAGTTGTTCGCGACCTCGTGATCGTCCCAGATGCAGATGAACGGATGCTGCTGGTGCACGGCCTGCAGGTCGGGGTCGGTGCGATACAGGGCATAGCGCCTGCGGTAGTCGTCGAGGGCGAGGATTTCGGTGGGCGGATCGACCGCCCGTGCCGCCGCCAGGTCCGGGTCGAGGTAGCGACCCTGCTGATAGTCGTAGATGTAGTCGCCGAGGTGCAGCACCACGTCCACGTCGGTGCGCTCGGCGATGCGCGCGTAGGCGTTGAAGTAGCCGTGCGGATAGTTCGAGCACGAGGCGAGCGCCATGCGCAGGCGGGTGGCGCCGGCGCCGGGCAGGGTCCGCGTGCGTCCCACGACGCTGCGGCCGCCGAGGGCTTCGAAGCGGTAGTAGTAGGAAGTCGCGGGCGCCAGCCCCGTCACGTCCACCTTGACCGTGAAGTCGCGCGCCGCCCCGGTGCGGGTCTCTCCGCGCGCCACGATGCGGGTGAAGGTGGGGTTGGCGGCGAGCGTCCAGCGGACGGGCACTTCGCCGGCGGCGCCCGAGACGCGCGTCCACAGCAGCACGCGATCGGCCCGCGGATCGCCGCTCGCCACGCCGTGACGGAACACCGGCGTCGCCTGGCGCGCGGCCTGCTCGGCTGCCTCGAGATCTTCGGGCCGCGCCAGGTCGGTCAGCGGCAGGGCCGCCAGCGACAGCGCGGTGCCGGAGAGAAAGCGACGGCGGGTAACAGACATCGGCGACTCCTCGCCGAGAGCTTACACGCAGCCGGTCACGCCCTCAGCGCTTCTTGCCGATGCGGGCCGCGATGTCGTTCACGACCCGCTCCCAGACCACCAGGGCGCGATCGTAGCGGTCGGCAGCCGGACTGGCCGCCGGCGTCTTGGCGTCCAGACCGAAGTCCTTCGGCTGGGGCATGGCCGGCAGGTGGACGACAACGCGCTCGCTCATGGTCCGATGGTAGCGCAGGCCGCCGCCCATCGCGCCGCGGCAGGCGGGCCGCTACAGCAGGGTGCGCTGCCCCTGTTCGAGGTCCAGCAGTGCGCGTTTGGTGGGCAGGCCGCCGCCAAATCCCGTGAGCGCGCCGCCAGCGCCGATGACGCGGTGGCACGGGATGACGATGGCGATGGGATTGGCACCGTTGGCCAGGCCCACGGCGCGCACGGCCTTGATGTCGCCGATCTGCCGCGCGACGGCGCCGTAGGTCGTGGTCGCGCCGTAGGGAATGTCCTGGAGCGCCCGCCACACGGTCTGCTGGAACGGCGTGCCGTGCGGCGCCACCGCGATGTCGAAAGTGGTGCGGGTGCCGGCGAAGTACTCGCGAAGCTGGCGCGCGACGCCGCGAAACTCGTCGGGACGTTCGACCCAGCCTTGGACCGGCCCCTGCGCCTTACGGCCGTGTCCGAACCAGAGCACGCGCAGCGTCTCCCGATCGCCGGCCAGCAGCAGCGGCCCGACGGGACTCTCGATCGAGGTCCAGTAGACGGCCGGCGCCGTGGAGCGCGCCTCGGTGACCATCGTCAGCGGGTCCGCTCGAAGAGCAAGGTCGCCGCGGGGCGGCCCGCGCGATCGCGCGCGAAGATCTTCAAGGCATTGCCGGTCAGTTCGTAGTGCCGCCACTCCGCCATGTTGACGGCGTCATCGGTGAGGCGTTCCGGTCCGACCCCCATCGTCAAGCCCGCGAACTCGAACTGGGTGCCACCAGCCTGCGCCTTGGCAGTGAAATCAGCGACGACGGTGCGGGGCGGACGCGCCGCCGGCTCGTCGGGCGCCAGTTCGGCGTGCAGGGTGATGTTGGAGAAGCGGTCGAAGCGCACGAAGCCGGTGACGCGGCGAGAGGTGCCCTCGGCGAGCTGGAAGCCGGTAAGACGCCACTCCCCCTCGAGCGGCGAACCGGCGCTGTCGCCGGCCGCGGGGGCCGGCGCCGACACGGCCGGCGCGCGACCTCCGCCGCCGCTGATACAGGCCGTGGTGACGACCACGAGCACGGCTGCCGTGAGGCCGCGCCAGAGTGGAGGCCGAACCGTGGTGCGCATGTGCTCAGCATGCGCCCAGGCGCGGCCCCGGCGCAATCCGGACCGTGTCAGCGAATTTTCGGCCGGACCTGGGCGAACGGCACGACGTGGAAGGAGCCGACCGCCGTCGAGGCGGCGGCCGGCACGTCGTAGAGGTCGCGCACGCCGGCGAGCCGGTCTGCCGCCACGGCCACCAGCACGCCCTCGGCGTCGCGGTCGTCGCCCAGCGAGAAACGCGAGATGCGCTGCACGCGATCGGCGGTGAGGCCGCGGCGCAGATCCGGACGCAGGTAGAAGAGGAACGAGCCCACGCCTTCGTCCACGATGAGCAGCGTGCGTGGCATCGCGCCGCGGCGGTTCATGTCGTCCGACAGCTGCCGGGCCGTGAGTTGGGTGGCGACGAGCGGCCGCACCAGCATCGACACCGGCACGAGCGCGAGGGCCGTGACCGCCAGCAGCCGCGACGCCGCGGACCAGCGGCGGCCGTAAGTGGTCACCGAGAAGAAGCCGGCCAGCACGAGAGGGCTCATCGCCAGGGCGAACCACAGCAGCATGACCAGCCCCTCCGCGATGCTCTGCGCCCCGGGTTCACCGTCCGGCGCTGGCGATCCGAGCCACCACTGCGCGGCAGCGCCGGCGGCCAGCGGCAGTATCGACGTCGGCAGGACGATCCATCCCGGCGGCGGCTCGGCGTCCGACCATGACTCGACGACGTGCCGCGCCGCCAGCAGCGCCACGGCCGGGAACGCCGGGAGCAGATAGGTGGCGAGCTTCGAGCCGGCGACAGTGAGGAGCACGAAGTCGGCCAGCAGCCAGCTCCACACGAGCCGCTCGGCCAGCTCGGCGCGCCGGATCGACCGCGAGAGTGCAGGCACCACCCACGGCCAGGCGCCCAGCAGCAGGACCGGCAGGTAATACCAGAACGGACGCCCCGCATGGCGCTGCGTGGTGCCGGCCACGCCGCCTACGTGACGCTCGAGGATGAAGTAGCGCAGATACCCCGGCGACGCCTGTTCCATCGCCGCATACCAGGGCCACGCGATGAGCGCGCCGACGACGAGGGCCACGGCCGCGACGCCGATGAGACGCCACGACCACGTGCGCGTCCACGCCATCCACGTCACCATACCCGCGCCGATGAGACCCACGCCGGTCAGACCCTTGCCGAGCATCGACAGGCCGAGCACGACACCGGCCACGATCGTCCACCCCGCCAGCGACGTGGTGGAAGTGGCGTGGTGCGCGCGCCAGAACGCGCCGAGCGCCAGCGCCACCAGCGGCACCATGACGAGATCGTGCAGCGGCGCCAGCGATACGGCGTACGGCAGCAGCATCGTCGCGTAGCAGAGCGCGGCCCAGCGCCCCACCGGCGCTCCGAAGAGCACGCGGGCCAGCCAGCCGGTGGCGGCGACGGCCGCCAGCGCCATCAGCGTGCCGGGCAAACGCACGGCGAACTCCGACGCCCCGAACACCGCCAGCGACGCCGCCTGCATCCAGAAGTAGAGGATCGGCTTGTCGAGAAATGGCTCGCCGAGCAGCCGCGGCACGGTCCAGTCGCCGCGCTCCACCATGTCGATCGCGATGGCGGCGTGCAGCCCCTCGTCGTCTTCCATGAGCGGCACCGGGACCACCAGCGGCAGCAGGTAGGCCGCGACGAGCAGGGCCAGAGCCACGCGTGGCGGGGCACTCACGGAAGACGTCGCGGCCAAGTCTCTCCCACTATAATCGGACCCTCGTCATGGCTGTCACTCTGGGATCGACGCGGCTGCTCGCCTCGGGCCGCCTCAAGGGACTACGGGTCGGTGTGGTCGCCAACCCGGCGTCGGTGGATCACACCTTCGGGCACGTGGTGGACCGCGTGCGCGCGGCCGACGGCGTCACGCTGGCGGCCATCTTCGGCCCGCAGCACGGCTTCCGCTCCGACCTGCAGGACAACATGATCGAGACCCCGCACGCCGAAGACCAGGCGCGCCGGGTGCCGGTGTACTCGCTCTACAGCGAGACCCGCGAGCCCACTGCGGAGATGCTGGCCGGCCTCGACGTGCTGGTCATCGATCTGCAGGACATCGGCGCCCGCATCTACACCTTCATCTACACGATGGCCAACTGCCTGCGCGCCTGCGGCCGCCACGGCGTGCCGGTCATCGTCTGCGATCGGCCGAACCCGATCGGCGGCGTGGCGGTGGAAGGCGAAACGCTGGTCGCCGGCTTCGAGTCGTTCGTCGGCCTCTTCCCCATTCCGATGCGGCATGGGCTCACCATCGGCGAGTTGGCGCGGCTCTTCAACGATCAGTTCGCGCTGGACGCGGAGCTCGACGTGGTCAGCATGGACGGCTGGCGGCGCACCGACTACGGCGACGATTGCCGCATGCCGTGGGTGATGCCCTCGCCCAACATGCCGACGCTCGATTCGGCCATCGTCTACCCCGGCACGGTGCTGCTCGAAGGCACGCTGGCCTCCGAGGGCCGCGGCACCACGCGTCCCTTCGAGATGGTGGGCGCGCCGTGGGTGCGGGCGGACGTCTTCGCCGACCGTCTGAACGCGCATGGTCTTGCCGGCGTCATCTTCCGGCCGGCGGTGTTCGAACCGACGTTCCAGAAGCACCACGGGGCGACCTGCGAGGGCTGTCAGATCCACGTCACCGACCGCGCCGCCTTCAGGCCGGTGGTCACCGGCGTGGCCGTGATCGAAGAACTGCGGCGGGCCGATCCGTCGCGCTTTGCGTGGCGGCCGCCGCCCTACGAATACGAGCATCGCCTGAGGCCGATCGACATCCTCGCCGGCAGCAGCGTGATGCGCGAGGCGCTCGAACGCGGCGCCACGGCCGAGACCCTCGCTGCCGCCTGGCGGGCCGACGAAGGGGCTTTCGAGGCGCTGCGCGCGCCCTACCTGCTGTATGCCTAGCCCGCCCCCGCCGGTGCCCGCCGGTCCGCCGAGCTTCGTCGTGCGCACCGTGGTCAACGCGCCGGTGGCGCGCGTGATGCAGGCGTTCTTCTCGCACACTGATCTCGCCTACTGGTGGGAGGCGGAACGCTCGGTGGCGGTGCCGCGCCCGTCGGGACCGTTTGCGATCACGTGGCCGGCCAGCGACCGCCGCGACGATCTACTCGGACAGCTCGGCGGCACCCTGCACGGCACGGTGATGGACTACACGCCCGACCGCGCGCTGTTTGTCGCCGACGTCTACTGGCAGCCGCCGGCGACCGGCGAGCCGCTCGGTCCCATGGCGCTCGAGATCATGTGCCAGCCCGAACCGGACGGACAGCAGACGCGGGTCACGGTGCGCCAGAGCGCGTCCGAGGAAGGGCCGCGCTGGCACCGCTACTTCGCGCTGACCGAACACGGCTGGCGCGGGGCGCTGGCGACTCTCAAGGACTACCTCGAGAACGAGTGGCTCTACCGGGTCCACACGATCAAACAGGCCAAGCCATGAACACGGCCGACGTCGTCATCATCGGCGGTGGCGTCGTCGGGTCAGCGGCCGCGTGGCGCCTGCGTCACGACGGCTTCAGCGGGCGGATCGTGGTGGTCGAGCGCGATCGCACCTACGCGCGGGCGTCGTCGTTTCTCGCCATGGGCGGCATCCGGCAGCAGTTCAGCTCGCGCGCCTGCGTGCGGATGGTGCAGCACAGCGTGGCGCTGTGGCGCGAGTTCGACCAGCGTATGCGCACCCCCACGCACACCCCGCGGACGTGGTTCCGCCAGCGCGGCTATCTTTTCCTCGCCGACGACACCAATGCCGACGCCCTGATCGCCCGCGAAGCCGCCCAGGCGGCAGCCGGGGCCGTCCAGCAACGCCTGAGCGTGGACGAGATCCGCGCGCTGGTGCCCGGGCTGATGCTCGACGACATCCGCTTCGGCCTCTTCGGCCCCGAGGACGGCTACGCGAATCCGCGCGAAGTGCTCTTCGGCCTGCGCGCGGCGGCGCTGGCCGCCGGCGCCGAGTTCCTCGACGATGAGGTCGTGGAACTCGAGACCCGCGGTGGACGCGTGACCGGGGTCACGCTGGCCGCCGGCGGCTGGCTCAGTGCGCCGGTGGTGGTCAACGCCGCCGGTGCGCTCGCGGGCCGGGTGGCGCGGCTGGCCCGGCTCGACGTGCCGGTCGAGCCGGTGCGACAACTGCTCTTCCGCTGCACGCTGCCCGCCACCTGGCCGACCCGCTTTCCGATGGTCATCGATCCAGGCGGCGTCCACTGGCGCCACGACGACGCACTCGTCGACGGCGATCCGGACCGCATCATCCTGGCGTTCACGAAGTGGGACGAACCGGCCGGCGAGAACCTCGCGTGCGACGAGGTCCGCTGGGAGAACGAGTTCTACCCGGCGCTGGCGCGCCGCCTCCCTGCCGCCATTGATGTCACCGACGTACACGGCTGGGCCGGGCACTACGAAATGACGCCCGATCACAACCCGGTGCTCGGCGAACATCCGGGCCTTGGCGGGTTCATCTTCGCCAGCGGCTTCAGCGGTCACGGCCTGATGATGTCGCCGGCCACGGGCCTGGTCGTCTCGGAGCTGGTGCGGCTCGGCGAGAGTCGCACCTTCGACATCGCGCCGTTTGCGGTCGATCGCTTCGAACGGGGTGCTGTCGTGCGGGACGGCGCCACGATCTAGCGGCCCGGGCCTAGGCGCGTCTGATCCGCACGAAGTTGGCGGCGCCCAGATCCAGATCCGGGCTGACGTTCACGATGACCACGGTGGGCGAGGCGCTGAGCGCGCCGATGCCGCGCAGTTGGTCCACCACGCGCCCGCCCACCTCGTCGACGTCGCCCTCGAGCGAGACGACCAGGGGTACCACGCCCCACCAGAGCGCCAGGCGCCGCGCCACCTCGGGGCGATCGGTGGCCGCATAGATGGGTGCGGTCGGGCGTCCGCTCGAGAGCATGCGGGCCGTGCGGCCCTCGCGCGTGACCGCGACGATGGCGCCGGCGTGCGCGCGCGCCGCCAGCCCGATCGCCGCATCCGCCAGCCCCGACGCGTGATCCCACGGCCCCTCGCCCGGCAGCCGCGGCACGGCCATGGGACGGCGCACCCCGTCGGACTCGGCATCGCGGATGATGGCGTCGAGCGCTTCGACGGCCTTCACCGGATGTTTCCCCGCCGCCGTCTCCCCGGCCAGCATGATGGCGCCGGCGCCCATGTCGACCGCCCCGGCCGCGTCGCTCACTTCGGCGCGGGTCGGCCGCGGTTCCTCCCGCATCGACTCCAGCACCTGGGTGGCGACGATCGCCGGCACGCCGCGGGCGTTGGCGGTGCGCAGGATGTCTTTCTGCACGCGCGGCACCCGTTCGAACGGCACCTCCAGCCCGAGATCGCCACGCGCGACCATCACCGCATCGGCGTGGTCGAGAATCTCGTCGAGACGCGCGATCGCTTCCGGACGTTCGAGCTTGGCGATGAGCGGGATCTCGGGCACGCCGCAGGCGACCGCCAGCGCGCGGGCGCTCGTGAGGTCGCCGGCCGACTGCACGAAGCTGAGCGCTACCAGATCGACGCCGAGTGCCAGACCGAACTTCAGGTCCTCTTCGTCCTTGTCGGTCAAGGCGCCGGTGGGCAGCGCCACCTGCGGCGCGTTGATGCCCTTGTGTTCGGCCAGCCAGCCGCCGTTCACGACGCGGGTGCGGATGGCGACCCCGTCGGTGCCCTCGACCCGCAGCTCGATGCGGCCGTCGTCGAGCAGCAGGCGGTCGCCGGCGTGGACGGTGCGGGCCAGTTCCGCGTAGGTGGTCGAGACGCGTCCGAGCCCGCCCACGAAGTCGCCGGTGGCGACGATGAGCGCCTCGCCCTCGCGGAGCTGGATGGCCTGCCCCCCTTCGAGCAGGCCGGTGCGGATCTTGGGACCGCTCAGGTCCTGCATGATCGCCACCTGGCGGCCGACGCGGTCGGCGGCGGCGCGGGCCCGCGCATAGGTGGCGCGATGGGTCTCGTGCGTGCCGTGCGAGAAATTGAGGCGCACCACGTCCACGCCGGCCTGCAGCAGCGCATCGAGGGTGGCGTCGTCCTTCGTGGCCGGCCCGAGCGTGGCGACGATCTTGGTGTGTCTCATTCCCTACAGCTTACAATCGGCACCGTCATGCGCCCCCTCACGCCGCCCGCGGTGGGCACCTACCTCGACGGCCTGACGCGCCTGCCGCATCCCGTGCTCGCCCGCATCCGCGCCGAAGGTGACGAGGCGGGCGTGCCGATCGTGGACGCCCTGACCGGTGCGCTGCTGCACGCGCTGACGCGCGCCATCGCGGCCACGAAGGTGCTCGAGATCGGCACGGCCATCGGTTATTCCACGGTGTGGATGGCGACTGCCCTGCCACCCACGGGCCTGCTGGTCTCGCTCGAACGCGACCACGCCCGCGCCACCACCGCGCGCGCCCACCTGGCCGAGGCCGGGCTGGACGACCGCGTGAACGTGATGATCGGCGAGGCCGACCGCTACCTCCACAAGCTCGCCGGGCCCTTCGATCTCATCTTCCAGGACGGCGACAAGACCCAGTACGGCCCGATGCTCGAGAAGCTCGCGCCGCTGCTCAGACCTGGTGGCCTGCTCGTCACCGACAACGTGTTGTGGGACGGCGAGGTGGTGCCGGGGTTCGCCGAGACGCCGCGCCGGAAGGCCGTTGATACAGGGGCGATTGCCGCCTACAACGAGCAACTCGCGCGCGACCCGCGGTTCACGACGAGCTGGCTGCCGGTGGGCGACGGGGTGGCGGTGGCTGTAAAGACGGGGGCTCGGGGCTCGGGGCTAGGGGCTAAGGGCTCACCGCTGCCCGCTGCCACTACAAGGAACAGACATGAGTGAACCACTGTCCACACACGAAGCAGGCACGGCGGCGATCGCGCGCTGGCTGGCAGCAGCAGAAGCCGATGCGGATCGGCGCGGGCTGCCGGAGCTGAAGCCGTTGCTCCAGGGGCTGGCCGCGTCGACGTCGGCGCTGCGGGCGGCGGACTGGAACGACCACGCCGATGCCGCACCCACCACCGCCTCCTGCCGGGCCGACCAGTCATGACCGACTGGCAGGGCGAGACCATCGCCGAGCTCGCGGCCGCGCTGGACCGCGGTGAGACGACGTCGGTCGCAATCACCGAGCGCTGCCTGGCGCGCATCGCGGCGCTGAATCCGCGCCTGAACGCCTTCATCACCGTCACCGGCGAGCGGGCGCTGGCCGCGGCGCAGGCGGCCGACCGGGCGCGCGCCGATAGAGGCGCCACCAGCGCCTTGCACGGCATCCCGATCTCGCTCAAGGACCTCATCGACGAGGCGGGCATCGTCACCACCGCCGGGTCGCTGGTGCGGGCCCAGGTGGTCGCCAGTGCCGACGCCACGCTCACGACGCGCCTGCGCGCGGCCGGCGCGGTCCTGGTTGGCAAGACCAACCTGCACGAGTTCGCCTTCGGCACCACCAACGAAGACTCCGGGTTCGGCCCGACACGGCATCCGCTGGACGACACCCGCGTGACCGGCGGCTCGAGCGGCGGCTCGGCGAGCGCGGTCGCCACCGGCATGTCGATCGCCTCGGTGGGCAGCGACACCGGGGGGTCGGTCCGCATCCCCGCAGCCGTGTGCGGCGTGGTCGGTCTGAAGCCCGGCTGGAATGAGATTCCCGCCGATGGCGTCGTGCCGCTCAGCCGTCAACTCGACCACCTCGGGCCGCTGGCGCGCACCGTGACCGATGCCTGGCTTCTGTACGAAACGCTCGCCGGTCGCTCGCCGGCAGCCGACGCCCGCCTCGAGGGACGTCCGCTCACCGGCGCGCGGTTCGGGCTGCTGCGCGGATACTTCGCCGAGCGCCTCGACACCGACGTCGAGGCAGTGTTCGAGGCCGCCGTCGAGACGCTGCGCCGCGCCGGTGCGATCGTCGAGCCGGTCGAGATTCCGCACGCCCGCGACATCGCGCCCGTCTATCTGCACCTGGTGCTGGCCGACGCTGCCGCCTATCACGCCGAGACGCTCGAGCGACGGCCCGACGACTACACGGCCAACGTCCGCATCCGTCTCGAGATGGGCCGCTACGTGCTGGCGGAAGACTACGTGCGGGCGCTGCGCGGACGCGAGATCATCGCGCGCGAGATCGACGAGGCGCTGGCCGGCCGCGCCGCGCTGCTCTGTCCGACGCTGCCGGTGCCGGCGCCGCCGCTGGGCGAGACGATGGTGGCGGTGGGCCATGGGCGCACCGAACCGGTACGTAACGCCATGCTCCGCCTGACGCAGCCCTTCAACCTGGGCCGGCAGCCGGCGCTGACGGTGCCGTGCGGCCGCGTACAGTCCTCCGGCCTGCCGGTGGGCCTGCAGCTGGCCGGCGCCCGCGGAGACACCTCCGGCCTGCTGAGTGTCGGACTGTCAGTGGAACGCGCGCTCGCGCGAACGGTAACGGGGGCCAGCAGCCCCGGGTGACGGTCCCGACGGCATTCGACCGATGATCCACCGCCGCTCGCGTCGTTGCTCCGCCTTCGAATACGGGCCGGTATTCTCAGTTGTCGCGCCTCGCGATCGGCGTGGCTCATCGGTCTCGGTGCTCGCCGGCACCCTCACCCGGGGCTGCCAACGCCCGCTACAGATAGCGGATGAGGCCGACGAGGGCGTTGTAGATCACGTCGGCCAGTTCCTCGACGAGCGGCGCGTACTCGCCACTATCCACGGCTTCGGCCACTGTGACCGGATCCGTGAGGACGAGCCAGATCGTGGCGACGGCCACGATCACCGCGACGAGCCCCACCACCCCGGCCAGGCTGACGCTGGCGCGACGAAGACGATTCGA
The DNA here is from genome assembly GCA_963779175.1 of uncultured Acidobacteriota bacterium. Taxonomy (GTDB): domain Bacteria; phylum Acidobacteriota; class Vicinamibacteria; order Vicinamibacterales; family UBA2999; genus CADEFD01. Next base: position 696,906 of record CAVZXA010000005.1, on the reverse strand, counting down.
ACGAGGGTCGGGGTCGGACATGGCGCTGTCCAGGGCGCATGATACACCCCGGACGGAGGATCAGACGGCAAACGGCGGCTGATTGTTTCAGGGCGTGAGCACCAGCTTGCCGCTGACCTCGCCCGCTTCGAGGCGGCGCTGCGCGTCGGCGGCGGCCTCGAGCGGCATCACCGCATCGACCAGCGGACGCAGCCGCCCGGCGAAGAAGAGCGGCGCCGCCTGCAGCAGTTCGCCCTTCGTGCCCATGTAGGACCCGAGCAGACTGAGCTGGCGCGAGAACAGGAAGCGCAGATCGATGGCGGCGTCCCAGCCGGTGGTGTTGCCACATGTGACGAGGCGTCCACCGGGTGCCAGCGACCGCACGCTTTGTGCCCACGTCGCCTGGCCCACGTGTTCGACCACCACGTCGACGCCGCGCCGGCCGGTGAGGCGCCGCACCTCGCTGACGATGTCACCCCTGTAGTGGTCGATGACGTCGTCAGCACCGAGATCGCGCGCCCGCTGCTGCTTGTCGGCACTGCCGGCGGTGGCGATGACGCGGGCGCCGAAGAGCCGCGCCAGCTGAATCGCCGCCTGGCCGACGCCGCTGGCGCCCGCCAGCACCAGCACCGTCTCCCCCGCCATCACTTTCGCGCGCGTCACCAGCATGTGCCAGGCGGTGAGGAACGTCAGCGGGAACGCCGCCGCGTCGACGAACGAGACGTGATCGGGGATCGGCACGATGTTGACCACCGGCACCCGCACGAGCTCGGCGTAGCCGCCGTCGCTCTGGTAGCCGAGCACGTCGTAGCGCGCGCACATGTTGTCGAATCCGCCCAGGCACGCGGCACAGCGGCCGCACGACAGGCCTGGTTGCACCAGCACCCGCGTTCCCGCCGCCAGTTCGCCGCCTGGCGCGTCCATGACCTCGCCGGCCACATCGGCGCCGGAGATGTGCGGGAATGGAATCGTGACGCGGTCGAGCCCGCGGCGCTGGTAGAGGTCCAGGTGGTTCAGGGCGCAGGCACGCACGCGCACGACGACGTGACCGGACGTGGCGACCGGATCCGGCGCCGCTTCGAACTGCAGCACGTCGGGCCCGCCGTGCGCGTGGAAGCGAACGGCGCGCATCTAGTGTCCCGGAACCGACGTTCGCTGACGTATTCCGGGCGGGGCATCCCGCGTCCCACCCCACGACGCAGACCACGCGTCGCCGGGGCCCCGGCTCGCGGCGTTGCTCCTTCCGCGGATATACGCCATATCCTTGGTCGTCGCGCCTGGCGATCCGGGCGCCGCGCCCGGAACACCTGTCACCGAACTTCGGTTCCGGGACACTAGGCGACTTCCTCCGCCGCCAGATCGTAGGCCAGCCCGTGTTCGCGCAACTGCGGCTCGACCGTGGCCGGATCGCCGACGACCACGGCCGTGAGCTGGCCGGGCCGCACGTGCCGGCCGGCCGCCGCGGCCACCTCGTCGAGCGTCACCGCATTCAGGCGCGGCACGAACTGCTCGAAGTGGTCGGGGCCGATGTCGTGCAGGCTCATCTGCGCCACCGCGCGCGCGACCTGCTGCGCCGTCTCGAAGCCGCGCGGATAGCCCAGACCCACGGCCGCTTTGGCGCGGGCCAGCTCCTCGGGCGTCACCGGACGCGTCGAGTGCAGCTCGCTCACCTCGCGCAGGATCTCGCTGGCGGCGTCGGCCGTGGCCGTCGTCTGCACGCTCGTGTGGATGCTGAAGGGGCCGCGATCGCGGCGGAAGTCGAACCCCGATCGCACGCCGTAGGTATAGCCCTTGGCCTGCCGAAGGTTCAGGTTCAGGCGGCTGACGAACTGGCCGCCGAGCACCGCGTTCCAGAGCAGCAGCGCGTGGTAATCGGGAGTGTTGCGCGCGGCCGACACCTGGCCCACACGCAGTTCCGACTGCGACGCGCCCGGCCGGGCCACGATGAGCACGCCGCCACGCGGTTCCGGAGCCTCCACCACGCGCGGCCCGGCGCCGTTCATCGGGCCCGCCGCCCAGGCGCCGAAGGCCGCTTCGGCGAGGGCTATGCCTTCGGCGGTATCGAGATCGCCAGCCACAACCAGCGTGGTGGCGCGTGCCTGATAGCCGTGGCCGTGGAAGGCGCGGATGTCGTCGGTGGTGGTGGCACGCACGGCGTCCGGATCGCCGATGCCGGGGTGACCATACGGGTGGCGTCCGAAGATGGCGCGGGTGAGCGCCCGATCGGCGAGACTCGCCGCCTGCGCCCGCATCTGCCGCAGCCGGTCGAGCCGCAACCCGCGCACCCGCTCGACGTCGTCGGGCGCCAGACGCGGCCGGATCAGCAGGTCGGCCAGCAGCGCCGCGGCGCGCGACACGTGACGGGAGAGCGTCGTGATGGTGACGACGGTGGCGTCGGGCCAGACCTCGATGTCGGCCTCGGCGCCGATGCGCGCCAGCACGTCGGCCAGGCCCGGTCCGTCGAGCGTGCCGGCGCCGTCGTCGAGCAGATCGGCCGTGAACGCCGCCAGCCCCGGCCGGTCGGTCGGGTCGGCCGACGAGCCGCCGCGCACCAGCGCCGTGAGCGACACGATCGGCGCCGCGCGCTGCGTGATGACGCGCACGTCGAGGCCGCCGGCCAGCGCCGCCCGTTCGATGGTCGGGAAGCGGAACGGCCGCGGCGGCCCCGACGCCGGCAGCTGCGAGCGGTCGACGGCCCTCATGCGGGATGCACCGGCAGAGCGCCCGGCAGCCCGAGCGTCGTCTGGCCGCGCGGCACCACCGAAAGCGCCACCCCGGGGACGGCGCGCAGCCACCGGCGGACGGCGGCCGCGACCGACTCGGCGGTGGCACGCGCGTAGCGCTCGCGATCGGCGTGAATGAACCCGGGCGATCCCGTGAAGACGTTGTAGGCGTTCAACTGATCGGACTTTCCGCCGAAGCCGCCAATCGTCTGCACGCGGTAGACAAACTGCGCTTCGGCGCGGGCGGTGGCACGCTCGAGTTCCGCGGTGGTGGGCCCGGTGGCGGCCAGTTCGTCGAGCGTGCGGTCGATGACGGCGGCAATCGCCTCGAGCGACTGGTCCGGGGCCGCGGTGGCCGAAATGTGGAACACGCTCGACATCTCGCGCGAGGCCTGGAGTGCCGAGACATCGGCCGCGAGCCGGGTGTCGTAGACGAGTGCGCGGTAGAGCCGCGAGGTCTTGCCGTTCGAGAGCACGTCGGCGGCGATGTCCATCGCGGCGTCGTCGTCGTCGAACATCGCCGGGGTATGCCACGCGAGCGACAGTCGCGGCAGCTCCACGCGGTCTTCGAGCACGAGGATGGCCGGAGCGTCCAGCGTGGCGACGCGGCGCGGGTGCCTCACCGTGGGGCCCGGCGCGATGTCGCCGAAGTAGCGCTCGACCAGCGCCAGCGTGTCGTCGACGTCGACGTCACCGGCAATCGCGATCGAGGCGTTGGCGGGGTGGTAGAAGGTGCGGAAGAACTGCCGGGCGTCGTCGACACTCGACGCCACCAGATCCTCCGGTGCGCCGATGGTGACCCACGAGTACGGATGCTCCGGCGCAAACAGCGCCGAGGCGAGCGCCACGCTCGACAGGCCGTAGGGGCGATTTTCGTAGTTCTGGCGCCGCTCGTTCAGCACCACTTCGCGTTCGGTCGTGAACTTCTCTTCGCTGAGCGCCGGCAGCAGATGGCCCATCCGATCGGATTCCATCCACAGCGCCAGTTCGAGCGACTGCGACGGCACCACTTCCCAGTAGTTGGTGCGATCGGTGTTGGTCGAGCCGTTGACGAGCCCGCCCGCTTCCTGCAGGGCTTCGAAGTAGCCGGCCGGATGATGCGCCGATCCCTTGAACATGAGGTGTTCGAACAGGTGCGCGAAGCCGGTGCGGCCGGGTTGCTCGTGGCGCGAGCCGACGTGATACCAGACGCTCACGGCCGCCATCGGGATATGGCGGTCCTGGTGGACGATGACGTCGAGTCCGTTGGCGAGCGTGTGTGTCGTGTAGGGAATATCCATCGCGTCGGGCGTCAAAGCGTCATCGTATCGTGAAGCTGTGACCAGGTCACGGCCCGTCGCGCCGCGGTGAGGCGACACGTATGTAGTCGTTCAGATCACGGCGCCGAAGAAACGGCCGACTGCCGCCGTCACGGCCATCGCCACCGCGCCCCAGAAGGTGACGCGCGCGGCGCCCCGCAGGATCGGCGCACCGCCGAGTTGGGCCGCGAACGCGCCGAGCGCGGCCAGCAGCACGAGCGTCGACAGTGCGACGACGACGCTCACCTGCGCGACCGGCACGACGGCAGTCACCACGACCGGCAGCGCCGCCCCGAGCGCGAAGGCCGCGGCCGACGTCAGGGCCGCCTGGAGCGGCCGCGCCATCGAGACCTCGGTCATCCCCAGCTCATCGCGCGCGTGGGCGGCGAGCGCGTCGTGCGCGGTGAGTTCGGTGGCGACCTGGTCGGCCAGCGCGGCGCTCAGGCCGCGCCCGCGGTAGATGCCGGCCAGCTCGGCATGTTCGGCGACCGGGCTCTCGGCCAGCTCACGCCGTTCCCGCGCGTAGTCGGCGCCTTCGGTATCGGCCTGCGAGCTGACCGACACGTATTCGCCGGCCGCCATCGACAACGCGCCGGCGACCAGGCCGGCAGTGGCCGTCAGCAGCACCGCTGCGGCGTCGACCCCGGCCGCCGCGGCGACGCCCACGACGAGGCTGCTGGTCGAGATGAGGCCGTCGTTGGCGCCGAGCACGGCGGCGCGCAGCCAGCCGACATGAGCGGTGCGATGGCGTTCGACATGGACCATGAGGACGGCGCTCACCCCAGCATACTGCCGCCACCCCGATGAAGTACGGTATCTGCCGACGATGGCCACGCCGTTTGCTACCGCGCGCGACCGCGCCGCGATCGACGCCGCGCCGGCGTGGCGCATGCTGGCGTGGCTGGCCACGGCGGAACTGCTCGGCATGTCGCTGTGGTTCTCGGCCACCGCCGTGACCCCGTCGCTGAGCGACGCCTTCCGCCTCACGGCGGGCCAGTCGGCGTGGCTGACGATGGCGGTGCAGGGCGGCTTCGTCGTCGGCACGCTGGCGACGGCGCTCACGCACGTCGCCGACGTGATGAGCGCGCGCCGTCTGATGGGCCTTGGCTGCCTCGCCGGCGCTGCCGCCAACGCCGGCGCCCTGGTGGTCGCCTCGCCGCTCGCGCTCATCGCCACGCGCGTGTTGACGGGCGTGGCCCTGGCCTGGGTCTATCCGCCGGCGATGAAGATCGTCGCCGGCTGGTTCCGCCAGCGCCGTGGCCTGGCGCTCGGCGCGCTGATCGGAGCGCTTACTCTGGGCAAGGCCACGCCGCATCTGGTGACCGCGCTTTTCGGCGGCGACTGGAAGACCTCGATGGCCTTCACGTCAGTGCTGGCCGTCGGCGGGGCCGTCGTGGCGCTCGGCCTCGTCCGCGACGGGCCGCTCGCGCTCACCGCGGCGCGTTTCGACCTCGGCGCCATCCGTCGCATCGTCGCCGTGCGCGAAGTGCGGCTGGTCACGCTCGGCTACCTCGGACACATGTGGGAGCTGTATGCCATGTGGGCGTGGGTGGCGACGTTTGCTTCCGCGAGCCTGGCGGCCAGTGGCGTCGGCGACACCTCTGTCGCGCGCCTGGCCGCCGTGGTCGCCTTCGTCGCGATTGGGACCGGCGCCGTCGGCTGCGTGATGGCAGGCCGGCTCGCCGACGCGCTCGGCAAAGCGCGTATCGCCCGCGCCGCGATGCTGGCCTCGGCGGTCTGCGCGGTGGCGACCAGCGTCGTCTACGGACGCCATCCCGCCTGGCTGGTCGTGCTGGTGGCGGTGTGGGGTTTCGCCGTCGTCGCCGACTCGGCGCAGTTCTCGGCGCTGGTCAGCGAACACGCGCCGGCAGATGCCGTCGGCACCGCGCTGACGCTGCAGACCTCGCTCGGCTTCCTGCTGACGATGGTGACCATCGACGCCCTGCCGCGCGTGGCCGGCGTGGTCGGATGGCAGTGGGCGTGTTCGCTGCTCGCCCTCGGCCCCATCCTGGGAGCGCTCGCGATGGCAAGGCTGGGCTCGCCGAACCAGCGGCTAGGTTCTAGCGGCTAGCGGCTGATAACCACAGTCTCGCGGTCATGTAACAGGTCACAATGACATGCGGAACCGGAGAATTCGCCGGGTACGCGTGACGCCTCGGATCTAGCCGCCAGCCGCTAGCCGCTGACCCCATTCGCCAAGCGCGCGTCAGCGCACCTGAATGAGCGGAATCTTGCCCTTGTGCTTGATCGCGTTCTCGTGCGCCGCGACCGCCGCGCGCATGGCCACCCGCTCGGCGAGCTGGAAGATGCCGCGCCCGGCCGGCGACTGCGGTTCGGCGATGACCAGCGGCACGCCGCGATCGCCGCCGACGCGGATCGGCGGGTAGACCGGCAGGCGGCCGAGGAAGGCGACGTCCATTTCCTTCGCCAGTGTCTCGCCGCCGCCATGCCCGAAGATGTCGCTTTCGATGTGGCAGTTCGGGCAGGCGTAGTAGCTCATGTTCTCGACCAGGCCGAGCGTCGGAATCGTGAGCTTCTCGTACATCTTGACGGCGCGGCGGGTGTCGGCCAGCGACACCACCTGCGGCGTCGTGACCACGACGGCGCCGGCGACCTTCACCGTCTGGCTGAGCGAGAGCGCGACGTCGCCGGTGCCGGGCGGCATGTCGATGATGAGGTAGTCGAGGTCTTTCCACGCCACTTCGGTGAAGAACTGACGGATGGCGCTGTGCAGCATCGGCCCGCGCCAGATGAGCGCCTGGTCGTCTTTGGCGAGGAAGGCCATCGAGACGATCTGCACGCCGAACTTCTCGGCCGGGATGATTTTCGTGCCGTCGGTGCCGAGCTCGGTCGAGATGCCGAACATGAGCGGCACGTTCGGCCCGTAGACGTCGCCGTCGAGGATGCCGACCTTGGCGCCCATCTGCGACAGCGCCAGCGCCATGTTCACCGACACGGTGGTCTTGCCCACGCCGCCCTTGCCGGCGCCCACGGCGATGATGTTCTTCACGGTGGGCAGCGGCGTGCCGCCGTGTTCGGGCTTGGTCACCGCCTTCACGACTGGCGGTCACGGTGATGTCCACCGCGCCCACGCCCTCGAGCGCGGCGACGGCGGCCTCGGCCTCGTCACGCAGGCGCTGACGCAGGGGGTGGGCGGGTGTCGGCAGTTCGAGCGTGAAGGCCACGCGGCCGTCGGCCACCGTCACCTGCTTCGCCATCCCGAGCGCCACCAGGTCTTTCCCGAACTCGGGATCGACCACACGTTTGAGGGCGTCCAGCACCGCGGCCGGCTGCAATCCGTCTGACATCACGACATCCTCCGAGGCATCCGATCAAGCTTACTCCACCGCTTCGGCGGTGGCGGATGCGCGGGGCTTTGTGTAAGACTCCACCCCGGCCGGTCACTCCCGCCCGCCCGAAGGAGACACTCCGATGGCAGACGCTACCACCCCTCCGCCGCTGCCGACCGGCGGCACCCCGTCGAGCAATCGCGGTGTGATGATCGTGTTGTCGTACCTGTGGCTGCTGGCCCTGGTGCCGCTGCTGGTCGAGAAAGACGACAAGGAAGTGCAGTGGCACGCCAAGCACGGCATCGTGCTGATGCTGGCCGAGCTGTTCCTGTGGATCGCCATCTACATCGTGCAGGCCATTCTCGGCACCATCCTCGGCTGCCTCTTCGCCCTGCTCACGCTGCCGATCGGCCTCGGGATCATCGCCGTGCACGTCATCGCCATCGTCAAAGGCCTGAACGGCGGCCGGCTCATCATCCCGGGCGTCTCGCAGTACGTCGAGAGACTCTAGCGATGCGCCGAGGCGCGTGGGCGTTGGTGGCGCTGATGGTCGCGGCCGTCGCTGCCGATCTCGCCCGCGCGCCCGAACACCAGATGAGCGCCCGGGTCGCGGTGGCGGGCATCCATGCCTACCAGGCCACCGCCTCGCGGGTCTTCAGCGCCAGCGGCGTGACCTGCCGCTTCGACCCGACCTGCAGTCACTACGGCGAGGCCGTGATCCGGCGCTACGGACTCGTGCGCGGCGGCTGGATGGCCGGCAAGCGGGTGCTGCGCTGCGGCCCGTGGACGCCGCTCGGCACGCTCGATCCGCCGCCGGTCAGCGCCTGACACCGGCCCGGCAGGCCTAGACGGGCGGCGTCGGCGGCGGCAGCGGCAGGAACACCTGCCGGCCTTCGTTGTGCAGCAGCACCCACAGCGCGTAGCCACCAAGCGCGGTGCCGAACGGCAGCAGCGGCAGGTTGCCGATGGCGAGCCCCAGCGCGAGGAGCCGCGCGCGCGGCCCGTAGCCGGCGAGCGCCCGTCCCACCCACGTGTGCAGCCCGGCCCAGATAAGGGCGATGACCGCAAACGAGCCCATCGCCACGGCAGTCACGCCCGCCGCCACGTCCGACCCGGTGGCGACCGGTCCCGAGACGCGGGCGATGGCCGCGGCACCGCCGGTCAGCGCCAGCGCCGCCGCCCCGACGATGGCGAACACCGCGCCCCACACGCGGTAGAGCTGGGCGAGGAAGTCGATGTGGCGGATCACAGCACGGCGACGCGCACTTCGACGTGCGCGCGGTGGCCGCGCGGGTGGGCCACGCTGAAGGCGAAGCGGGCGCCATCGACGACGCCGGCCGGCACGGTGAGCGTGAGCGGATAGCGCTCGATGGTCGCGCCGGTGCCTTCGCACGGGTCGCACGCGGCGTTCCACGTCTCGCCGCGTCCGCCGCAGCCGACGCAGGCACGCGCCAGCGGCACGTCGATCGGCACCTTCACGCCGGTGCCCGCCTGCCGCGCCGACAGCTGCACGAGCGCCACCATCGGCTCGGCCTCCACGGTGTCGCCGAAGCCGGCGCGCATGCGGCCGATCGGTCCCCGCATCGAGGGGAAGTCGATGGCCACCTCGTCGGACAGGGACCTGCCGATCTCGCGCTCGAGTTCAGGCGAGTGATCGGTGGCCGTCCAGGCCTCGTCGACGCTCCAGTAGCGGGGCATAACGCAAACGCGGGCCCCGAGGCCCGCGAGTCTCGGTACGATAGGAGCGGGGTGCGGCGTTGTCAAGACAACGCCGATACGACGTGCGGGCCGCCAGCGGCGGCCGCGAGGTGCCGAACCATGCAGAAGGAATGCCCGCAGTGCGGCGAGAACATGCGGCTCAGCCTGCGCGAGGAAATCCGCCACATCCCCGGGTCGTCGCAGGTCCTGCGGACGCCGATCCGCGAGTGGATCTGCCCCGAGTGCGATTACTTCGAGGAAGCGGACCGCGAGGTCGACGAGGGATAGCTGCCGCGGCGGGAAGGCGCGCAGCAAAAAGGGGCCTTGCGGCCCCCTGGGTCGAACCCGGACGCGCCGGACGCGCTAGCGCGCGCCGACGGTCAGCATCATTTCGCGGCGCAGGGCGTCGTCGGCGTCATCGAGGCTCAGCTCGGTTTCGCATTCGTCGCACAGCACCTCGAACACGGCGGGACGCGACTCATCGGTGACCTCGACCCGGCTGTCATCGAGCTTCACCACATGCATCTGCAGCGTCTTGACCTGGAAGTTCTGGTCATTGCCGCAATTCGGACACGTCAGCGCCACGCCACTGCTCCTCTCGCGGGCCCGGAGGCGGGCACACGCTGTTCATAGTCTAGTGAAAAGGTTCCGGCAGGCACAAGAAAGAAAACTCATGAATCGAGCCGGATCATGCGTCCGTCCACATTTGTCTCCGGAACCAGCCGGCGGACGCCCTCCACATACGCCTGCAATTGACGCGCGTCGGCGTCACGCGGGGCGCCGGTCTTGAACTCCACGAGCGTCACCGAGCCGTCGGCCCGGCGGACGACCGCGTCCACCACCGCTCGGAGGGTCGAGCCGTCGGCCGCCGGCCACGACAACGCCACCTCATGCTGCACATCTGGTTCGCTGATGAACGCCTGGATGTCCGGGCGGGCCGACAGGCGGGCCAGGGCCCCCAGCGCCGCCTCACGGACGTCGCTGTCGGCCGCCTCGCCGAGCGCCGCCACCAGCGCGGCCCGACGCTCCGCTGAGGCCGAGAGCCCCCCGCGGCGACCGCGCGATGCACCAGCGAGCCGATGGCGCGGGCCGTGGCGCGCTCGGGCGATCCGTCGCGGCCACTGGCGGGCGTCGCGCCGGCACGCGCCACATCGCTGACGTTGCTGGCCGCGGTCGCCGTGACGGCGAGCGGCGCGAAGTCGTCGTCGGCTGTCACCGCCGAAGGCAGCGCCGCCGGCACCACCGGCGCGGCGGTCGGCCGCACCAGCCGGCATACGTGCGACGCACCCGACGCCGCCGTCCACGTCGCCGTCTCGTCGGTACCGCTGGCGGCCCTTGCGAACAGCGGATGGAACGACGGCGGCAGCACCGCCCCGAGCGCCGTGGGCGCCGGCGCGAACAGGCCGTGTCTGGTGAGCGTGGTCGCGAGGTACAGCCGATCGCGGGCCCGGGTCACGGCCACGTAGACCAGACGTTTGTTCTCTTCGCGTTCGCGCGTCTCGATCTCCTCGCGGGCATCGTTCACGAGGCTGTCGATCGACACCAGGTCATCCGGCTCGCCGTCGGCGTCGACGCGCGAGACCACCTCCACCGGATCGCCGCGTCCGCCGGTGCCGCGTGACAGGTTGACGACGAACACCACCGGGAACTCCAGCCCCTTGGCGGCGTGCACGGTCATCAGGTTCACCGCATCCAGGGCGTCGACGATGGCGTTGGATTCGTCACCCGCCATGAGCTGCGACACGCGGTCGGCAACGCGGCCGAGCGTGGCGTAGCCGCGGTTCTGCAGGCGGCGGATGAGCCCGCGCAGCTTCTTCAGGTTCTCGCGCGCCTGCACGCGCCCGGCGCCACGCAGCTCGAACGCGTAGGCGCTCTCGTGCAGCACGGCATCGACGAGTTCCGCCGGGGGCAGCCGGTCGGCGAGCGCGATCCAGCGCTGCGCCGATGCCCGGGCCCGCGTCAGCACCACCCGGTCGTCGTCGCCGAGTTGCGCCAGCGCCTCGGGCGGCGACTCGGCGCGCAGCGCCTGCGCGAGGCGCGGCGCGAGACGCTTCAAGGCCGGGTCGGAGAGCCGCACCAGACGCGAGCGCAGGAACGCCGCGGCGTGGAGATCGGTGTCGGGCTCGGCCAGGTAGCGGATGAGCGCGATCACGTCTTTCACTTCGTCGGCGTCGAAGAAGCCGAGGCCCTTGTAGACGTAGTAGGGCACCCCCACGCGTTCGAGCTCGCGTTCGAAGTCGCGATGGCTGTCGCGCGAGCGGAACAGGATGGCGATGTCGCCCGGCGCGATCTCGCGCGGCACGCCGGTGTCGCGGTCGCGCACGGTCTCCTTGCGGGCAAGCAGGCCCGCGATCTCGCCGGCCACGGCGCGCGCGCACTCGCTCGTCTGCGGCGACGCCACCACGCCCACCGGGCGGCCGCGCCAGTCGTCGACGGTCACCGGGAAGCGATCGCGGTCGTCGTAGCGGAAGGCGTCCACGCGATCGGTGCGCTTCTCCATTTCGTCGCAGATGTCGTTCACGAACTGCTGCAGGGCCGGCACGGCGCGGAAGCTCTGCACGATGGCGCGCCGGGCGGGACGTCCGGGACGCAGGCGTCCGATGAGCTTCACGGCGTCTTCGAGCACCCCGACCTCGGCATCGCGGAAGCCGTAGATCGACTGCTTGCGGTCGCCGACCACGAAGATCGATGGCGGCGCCGGGCCTTCGTAGGCCACGCCCACGCCCTCGCCCCACGCCCGCACGAGCAGTTCGACCAGCGCCCACTGCGGCCGGCTCGTGTCCTGCAGCTCGTCCACCAGCACGTGCTGGTAGCGTGATTCGAGCCGGTAGCGGCTCTGCGAGAACTCCTCCATGCGTTCGAGCAGCGCCAGCGCCTTCACGAGCGCATCGGTGAAATCCACCATCGCGTGTTCGTCGAGGGTCTTGCGATACTGCTCGATGGCGCGCGCCGTCAGCCAGCGGAGGCTGCGGGCCAGCACCACGTTCACGTCGGCGCGATGCGCGTCGACCAGCCGCGGCACGTCGGCGCCGATCTCGCCGACCAGCGCGGTGTGCGTCTGATAGGCGGCTCCGGGAGGAAACGCCGCCTTCTTGTGCGCCAGACGTTTCCTCGGCGTGCCGCCCTTCGTGCACGGCGTAGTCACGCAGACGCCCCAGCAGGTCCGCGATCTCGCCTGGTTCGACGGTGGCGCCGGGCGCCAGCGCGCGCGCCAGACCGGTGGCCAGCAGGCGGAAGTCGTTGGCGTCGGGCCCGGTGGCGATGAGGCGCGACAGACGGCCGTCGGCGAAGACAGCGACCAGGCGCGCGGTGGCCCGCGCCGCCGCCACTTCCGCCGTCAACCCCTGAGGCGCGCGACGCAGGAAGCGGTCGAGCGCGGCCACGGCGACCAGCCGGCGGTCGAGCAGCCGCACCAGCGCCCCACGCAGGCGGCCCTCCCCCATCCGCGCGAAGAGCAGCGCGACGTCGGCGTCGTGGGCGCTCTGCGCGCGGCCGAGGCGCAGCGTACGGTCGAGGGCCTCATCCTGGAGCCGCGGCGTCTCGGTCTCGTCGGCGACGCCGAAGCCGGGATCGACATCGGCTTCGAGCGGGAACTCACCGAGCAGCGACAGGCAGAAGGCATCGATGGTGCTGATCGCAATCTCGGCGAGACGTCCGCGCAGCGCCTTCCAGACATCGTCGGGAATGGCGCCGATCTCCGCCAGGCGCGTCAATTCGGCCACGATCCGCGCCCGCATCTCGGCCGCCGCCTTGCGCGTGAACGTGATGGCGAGCATGCGCCGCGGCTCGACCCCGGCCCGCAGCAGGTTGACGTAGCGGTCGACGAGCACTCTGGTCTTGCCGGTGCCGGCGGACGCTTCGAGGGCGACGTGCACGGCCGGGTTCACCGCGTACTCGCGGGCGTCGCGGTCTCTGGCGAGCGCCTCGGCCAGCGGACCCTCGGGCGCTGGCGGCTCGACGGCGTCGCCGTCGAACGCGAACGGGAGCTGGCCGTCAGTCATTGGCCGCCTCCCCGCCTGCCGCGACCGTGTCGTCGGCGTCGCCGCTCACGCCAGGCAGTGCCGGCTCGTCACTCACGTAGTCTTTGCGACACACCGACGCATAGGCGCAGTAGCTGCAGAGCGATCGTTCCGCCGGCTGCGGCGGGAAGTGCCCGGCGCCGATGCCATCGAGCACGTCGAGCAGTTGCGACTGCGCCTCGGCCAGACGCGCCGGCAGATCCGACGGCTTCTTCGTGAGCGGCACCAGCGCCTCGGTGCCCTCGTACGACAGATAACTCGCGGCTCCCAGCCGCCAGTGCCGGCCACGGTAGCCAGCCAGCCGCTGCTCGACGCAGACCGAGTAGATCGGCAGCTGCAGGGCCCGCCGGGTGTCGGGCACCGCCCGCGTCTTGTAGTCGATGAGGTGGAAGGTGCCGTCGTTCAGCAGGTCGATGCGATCGACCTTGCCGCGCAGCGTCAAGGTGCGCGAGCGGCCATCGGCCGTCGTGAACGTGAAGGCGCCCTCCAGCTCGAACTCGAGCAGCCGGTCGACGACCACGCTGCCGCGCTCGACCTCCATCGCCAGCACGCGCCGCGCGATTCCCGGCGTGCCCGCCGTGCCGAACAGGCGCAGCCGTTCGATGGCGGCTTCACCGTCGGGCAGCGTCGCGAGCGCGTCGCTGGCGACGCGCTCGACAGTCCGCTGCGCCTCGGGCAGCAGGTCCGCCGTGATGGCGCCGTGGCCGGCCGCCTTCCACGCTGCAAAGGTCTTCTCGAAGAGGTCGTGCAGGAACAGGCCGCGTTCGAGCGGCGTGCGGCTGTCTTCGTCCTCCGGCGGCTCCTCGAGACTCAGCACCTGCGAGGCGTAGAACTTGAACGGACAATCGAGGTAGCGCTCGAGGCGGCTCACCGACACCCGCGGCAGCAGCCACGGGCCCGCCTCGCCGTGGAACGAGGCGTCGGTGCGTGGCGGCCGCGCCAGGCGCACCTCGGCCCACGCCCGCGGTTCGGGGGCCAGCGCGTCGAGTGCGGGAGGTTCGATGGCCAGTGCTTCCCACGGAAAGATGCGTGTCGACTGGTCGGGCGGCACGACCTGCCGCGGCGGTGCGAGCGCCCGCACCTCGTGCAGAAAGGCCGAGGGCTCGACCACGGCATCGTCTTCGAGCGTCACCGTCGACAGCGCGAAACGCTGCCGCGCCAGGCCCAGCAGATCGAGGAAGGCCGCGCGCGCGCCGTCGAGACGCTTGCGTTCCTCGGGCCAGGCGAGCGACTGCAGCAGGAACGCCGGATAGAAGATGCTGCGCCGCTCGCGTTCCGGCCAGTCGCCGTCGATGAGACCCACGATCTGAATCTCGTCGTAGAGGCCGTAGGGCGCCGTGGCCGCATCGACGATCTGCACGCCGCCCTCGCCGGTGGGCGGCGCAAACGTCTGCGCCCCGAGCCAGCGGCGCACGGCCGCCGCGACGACGGTGAGGTCGACGAGGTCGTCGGCGTCGAACGCCGCGTAGGCGGCCGCCAGCGACTGGCAGGCACCCACCACGGCCGCGCGCACGCGCGCTTCGCGTGCGTGCAGCGCGTCGGCCTCGTCGAGCAGCGCAAGAGACGCGTCGAGAAACGCCAGCAGCGTCGCCACGTGGGTGGCGACCGGGCTGGGCGTGGCGAGCGGCTTCAGCCGCGCAGCGACGGCAGCCGCCACGCGGGCGGCCGGCAGGGCCCGGCGCGCGTGTTCGTGGCGCCGGCGCTCGGGCAGGGCGCTCCACGTCTCGACCAGCGCGGCGAGGCGATCGGCGTCGCCAAGATAGCGCGCATCGGCCAGCGCGCGGTCGAGCGCCGCCACCGCGCCGCCCTCGAGCGGGGTCTCTTCATGGAAGAAGCGGAAGTGCGGCGAACGCAGCACCGCCAGCGTGGCGGCGCGCGTGAAGCCGCTCGTGACCCACTCGAACAGCACGTCGATCGCCGCCGCGAACGGCTCGGCCGCCAGCGGCAGGGTGTCTCGGGTCTCGTAGGGGATGCCGGCGCGCCCGAGCACGTCGCGGGCGAGATAGAGGTACGGAAGGGGGCGCCGCACCACCAGCGCCACCCGCGAGTCGGGCGTCAGCCGGCCGGCGCGACGTTCGGCCTTCAGGCGGCGCGCAAACGCCGCGAGCTCTTCTTCGCGGTCGCGGCTCGTGAAGATCCAGGCGTCGGCGTCGGGCACGAGACACAGCGGTCGTCCGCCGCTGCCCGCCGGCACCGCGTGCTCCTCGATGCCCGGCATCTCGGCGTGGATGCGTTCCAGCCAGCCGCCGGCCAGGCGCGTCTCGGTCGCCACCACGTCGAGCGAGGTGAGACCGGGCAGACGCGTGAGCAGATCGAGGTCCGCGGGCCACAGGCCGGCCGGGTCGGCGACCCGATCGGTGACCGTGACGACCACCCGTTGCAGGGGCCGCACGGGCACCTCGTGCAGCAGACGATCACGCAGCGTGTGTTCGTCGAGGGCGCCGCTGGCCCCCGCCAGTGCTTCGTAGCCGCGGAAGGCCGCGGCCAGGAAACGCGTCTGCGCCAGCATGCGCACCGCGCCCCGATCGTCCGACGCTTCGAGTTCTTCGCGGAGGAACTCCTCGAAGCGGGCGACCGAGCGGAGCTGGCGGCGCAGCGCGTCGTAGAGCGCCAGCATCTCGGCCACCAGCCCCGGCCGCACCGCAAACGGCGGCTCGGCGCCGGCGAGGCGGGCCTCACGCGCCGCCCGCGCCAGCATCACCTCGCGGTCGAAGCCGCTCAGGCGCCGCGGCGGCTCGGCCAGGCGGGCGGAGAGCGCGTCGAGCAGATCGCCGCGGGTGCCGATGAGCGGCAGGCACAGCGCCGGCGCGCCGTCGGCCCACGCGAGTTGCTCCAGCGTGCGCCGCAGTTCGTCGGCCGCGGCGCGAGTCGGCACCACCACGAAGACCTCGCGCGCCGCGAACGGCTGCGCCGCGGCGACGATGTCGGCAATAGCGCGCCGGAAGCCCTCGGGATCGACCGCGCGGTGCAGGCAGGTCGAGCGCGGCGTGGTCACGGCAGCGCAGGCGTCTTGACGGCCAGCGCGATGTCGTCGCGGGCGCGGGCGGCGAGCATCAGCGCGCCGGCCGCCGCCGCCGAGGCCTCGGAGGCGCGCGCCTGGTCGCCGCTCTCGACCGCGCGCATGCGCAGCGCCAGGGCGCTGTCGGCCATCTCCCAGGCGCTCTTGAGCAGCGCATGGGCGGAGGCCAGCGGCGCCGGCGGATTGGTGCCGTTCACCGACGGCCGCGCCTTGTAGAACCGCGCGATGACCTTGCGCAGCACGGCCGGGCTCGGGCCGGCCTGCGCGCGGATGTCCTCCAGCGTCGGCCCGGCCGCCGACAGCGCCAGCAGCGCCGGACGCACCGCGCGCTGATAACTGCGATAGACCGGTTCGAGCAACCGCCACTGATCGCGCGCCAGGCGCAGGCGCCGCGCCGACTCGGCGCCGGCGTCGATGGCCCCGAGCATCACGGTCAGTTCCGCCGGCCGCTGGCCGCCGAGCCTGGCATCCGCCTTGAGCGTCTCGGCGCGCAGCCGCTCGAGCCCGCGCACATCGGCGGCCCGCGCGCGCCTGGCGGCACGGTCGAGCGTGGTGACCGCCAGCTTCGTGTAGGCGAGGTCGGTCGCGCGTTCGGTCCGGATGGCGCCGAGTGCGGTCGTGCGCACCCTGGTCGCCCACGCCTTCGGCAGCAGATCCGCGGCGCGGTCGATGAGGCCGACGACGCGCTCGAGCAGGGTCGTGCGCTCGGAGGGCGAATCGGCCAGCGTGGAGGCGGCCAGCAGTTCTTCGGCCAGCTGGGCCGCGCTCGGCGCTGGCAGCAGCGTGTCGGGTGCGGCCATCGGCGTCGTCGAGACGAGATTCAACTCGAAGGTATCCTGCCCGGCCGCGGCGCGCAGATCCGACACCACCTCGTCGAGCAGCGACAACATCTGCTGCACGTCGGCGGCGCGGTAGCCGTAGTGCTGGCGCGGCCACTCGGCCAGCGCCGCCCGCGCGCTCTCGGCCAGCGCCAGACGCCGCTTCGGATCGGGTTCCTTCGCCACACCCGTGAGCACCGTTGCGACCTGGTTGGAGAACTGCGCGAAGTCGTCCTCGGCGCGCGTGGACGCGTAGTGCACGGTGCGCGCGGTCTGCGCGTAGCGCTCGGTGCGGGCCCAGTCGACCCGTCCGGCGGCCAGGGTCACCAGTTGCAGGTCCGGCGCCGCGCCGTCGGAGAGCGGCAGCGAGAAGACCACCTTGTCGTCCATGCGCACCCACTCGCCGAAGCTGGTGAGCGAGGTGCCATCGGTGAGGAACACGCGCAGCAGCGGCGACGCGCCGGCCGGCTGCGCGCCCGCGGCGGTGACCGCCACGAGCGCCACCGTCACCGACGCCACGACGGCGCCCAACCATTGCTGCATGGAGAGAGCGTACGTGGGGCTTCTCGGGATGGTCAAGGCGCGTCTGTTGGAGCAGACGTCAGTGGGCCGCGGATGGCCGCTGTGGAAAACCTGTGGACGAACGGTGCAAACCCTGTGGAGATCGCGACGATGGAAGTTTTTTCGCCAGCGGAAGTCCAGCAAGTGGCTGCCCAAACACGGCAGAGGCCATGCCTTCGTACCGACCTTCGCTTGTATCGTGCGGCCAGCCACGTAGAATCGTCGCTCCGCTGTTACCTTCCTGACACCTTTCCCGAGCCAACGCCCACACGTGGACATCCACCGCTACGAAGAAGAAATCGCCGGCCGCACCTATCACATCGAGGTGCATGCCGTGTCGCAGGAGCAGTGGCGCGCCAAGCTCGCCCGTCGCCCGGGCATGCCCACAGCGCTGATGCCCTTCTATGGCAAGACGCCGGAGCTGGCAGCGCAGCAACTGACCAACTGGCTGTCGCTCGTCTCGGCCTCGCGGCCCCGCTAGCCTGGCTCCCGCGCGGCCGGCGGCCGCAATCTCCGGAAAATCGAGCAGAATAGGCGCCATGCGTCTTCGTCTCGTCGTCGTCGTGTGGCTGCTCGCAGTCGCGCCCGTTCCATCCGCCGTCGCCCAATCGCCGTTGCCCCGGGTGCACATGGTCGCCACCGGCGGTACCATCTCGAACCGCGATGGCGGCCGTCTCACGGCCGACGAGCTGGCGCGGTCGATGCCCGGTCTCGAGCGCGCGGCCACGCTCACCCACGAACAGTTCCTCAACGTCGCCAGCAGCCAGATCACGCTGGAGCAATGGCTGCAGCTGGCGCGCCGCGTCAACGAACTCTTCGCCGGCGACAAGGAGCTGGCGGGCATCGTCGTCACCAGCGGCACCGACACGCTCGAGGAAACCGCGTTCTTCCTCCACCTCACGGTGCGCGACCCGCGCCCGGTCGTGGTGGTGGGCTCGATGCGTAATCCGAGCACGCTTGGCTACGAAGGCGCCGCCAACCTGCTCGAAGGCGTGCGCGTCGCGGCGTCGCCGGCGGCCCGCGGCAAGGGCGTGCTGGTGGTGTTGAACGACGAGATCAACTCGGCCCGCGACGTCACCAAGACCGATGCGCTGCGCCTGCAGACGTTCCGCAGCCCGACCCACGGCGTGCTCGGCATCGTCGATCGCGACAAGGTGGCGATCTTCCGCGACCTCCTGCAGCGTCACACGTACAAGAGTGAATTCGACGTGCGCACCCTCACCTCGCTGCCGCGGGTGGACGTGGTGATGGTCTACCAGGGGGCGACCGGGGACGTGATCAAGGCGCTCGTGGACCTGGGCGCCAAAGGCATCGTCATCGCCGGCGCCGGCGCCGGCGCGACCAGCGGCACCCAGGGCGAGGGCATCGACTACGCCGCCGAGAAGGGCGTGTTCGTCGTGACCGCGACCCGCACCGGCGCCGGGCGTATCGCGCCCAACCGCGGCCAGGGTGCGGGAACGCCGACGCCGGCGCAGCAGCGCCGGCGGGCCTTCAGCCTCTCGGCCGAAGATCACATTCCGGTCAAAGCGCGCATCCTGCTGATGCTGGCGCTGGCCAAGACCAGCGACCGCGACGAGATTCAGCGCATCTTCAGCGAGTACCTGATCGTCGCCGCGTCGCTGAAGAGCGCCAGGCGCCGATCGACGAAGGCGCACGCGTCCTCGGTGCACGACAGGCGCCGCATCAGCCCGCGCAGCAGCGGCTGGCACGTCGGGTCGGCCAGGTAGTGATAGTGCAGCAGCACTGGCGCGGTCACCGGCGCCAGCCGGGCGGCGACGGCTTTGTCGGCCAGGCTGTGGGCGGGGATGTTGTAGGCGCGGTCGTAGACGACGACATCGCGCGTGCGCGACCAGATGCCGGCGCTGAGCGCCGCCTGGCTCGATCCCCACCACGGCCGCGCCTCCACCGGGACCATGCCGGTTGACGCCCGCTCGTCGGCGGCGGGTGCCATCCGTGGCCGCAGTCCTCGGGTGAACGCCGCGAAGAATACGTCGGCGGTGGCGGCGAGCATGCCACGATCGCGGCGTACGACCGTGAAGCCGCCGTTGTAGGCGGCGCGCACGGTGGCCCCGTCGACGGTGGCCTTCACCATCGGCAGGTCGTCGGGTGTCAGGCCGCCGAACGCGCAAATGGCCGCCCAGTAGCCTTCGAGCGGATCGCCGGGCCCGGCCGAGGCGATGCCCTTGACGTCGACCGGCCTGGCGCCGGCATCGTGACGCGCGAAGGTGGGCGCGGCGACGAAGACGGTATCGGTGTCGAGCACGGCGAGATACGGCGTCGTCACCTGGGTTTCGGCCCAGGCGCCGGCGACGACGCGGTTGATGGTGCCGTAGGTGCTACCGGTGGTGTTGAGCGCTTCGACCACCAGCGTCACGCCGAGGTCCGCGAGCGCGTCACGCGCCGCCGGCCGCGGCGCCAGATGGGGACGCGGCGAGACGGCGACGATCGGGGCGGCGCGATAGCTGCCGCCAAACCGCCGAATGCTCTCGCAGAGCAGCAGCGCCTGTGGTTCCAGGGTATTGCCTTCGACGCAGATGAGAAACGTCACCTCGTCCGGCCCGAGAGGGCTCCGGCGGTCGGAGGGGATGCGCTGGTCGTCGGGCTCCACGTCTATCTCGATCCCATTCGCGGATGCCGCCGGGAATCAGCGTCCATAGGATAATCCACGCGAATTGCGCGTGCAGTCACCATTCATCACGGCCGAGGGCACACCGCGCGGTGTCACAAGCGCCTCGACCACGCGCGGGACGTGGTGGGTGGTGGTGACGGTGGTCGCGCTGACGACGCCGCGCCTCTGGTTCCACGAACTGTGGCGCGATGAGGCGTGGCTGTGGTCGGTCGCGCGCCAGAGCGCCACGCTCGGCGATCTGTTCCCGCCGCTGGCGCGCAGCGGGCAGGGGGCGCTCTTCCCGGTGCTGGCGTGGATGGCGAGCTTGGTCTCGACGTCACCACGCGCCCTGCAGGCGCTGCACCTCGGGCTCGTGGTCGCCGCCGCAGCCGTCTTCTGGCGCCAGGCGCCGTTGTCGCGGCTCGAACGGACGCTCTTCCTCGCCGGCTACTTCCCCGCCTACGAATACGCCGTGCTCAGCCGGCACTATGCGGCCGGCGTGCTGCTGCTGTGGCTGGCCCTGGCTGCCATGCGCACACGCCGCCCGGCGCTCGGCGTGGGTCTCGCGCTCGGACTCCTCTGCCAGACGACGGTCTACGGCTGCATCTGCGCGATCGCGCTGGCGTGCGGCTGGGTGTTCGCACGGTCACTGCGACGAGACGACGCCGGGACGTTGACGCGCAGCGACGTGGTGAGCGGCACCTGCGTCGGACTCGCCGGCGCCGTCGCCGGCCTGCTGCAGATCGTGCCGCTCGAGGGCACGAGCTTCGCACCGGGCTGGACCTTCGACTGGAACGCCGCGCATGCGCGCGACGTCGTGTTCGGCGTGTGGCGGGCGATGGTGCCGCTGCCGTGGCCGACGCTGCACTTCTGGAACGTCAACATCCTCGAACCGTGGACCGCGTGGCACGGGGTCGCGGGTGTGGCAGCGATCGCCGCCTCGTTCGCCCTGCTGTGGCGACGTCCGGTGGCGCTCTTCACCTTCGGCATCGGCGCGCTGGGGCTGCTCGCCTTCGGCTACATCAAATACGTGGGCCTGCCGCGCCATCAGGGGCACTGGTGGCTGCTGCTGATGGCCGCGCTGTGGCTCGACCTGCAGGCACGGCCTGCACAGACACGACCGGCGTGGCAACGCGGGCTGCTCGTCGTGATCCTGGCAACGCACGTCGTCGCCGCGGCGTTTGCCAGCGCCGTCGACCTCGCGCATCCGTTCTCGAACGGCCTGGCCACGGCCGACCTTCTCCGCGCCGAAGGCCTCGAGGACGCGCCGCTCTTCGGCCATCGCGAGCCACCGGCCGCCACCGTGGCCCTGGGCCTCGATCGACCGCTGTTCTCGCCCTCGCGCGGCGTCTACGCTACCCATCCCGACTGGGGTCCCGGCCAGCGTGAACTGCCGGATGCAGAGGTCCGCTGTGCGGCGCGGGCGCTCGCCCGCCGCGAGGGCCGCGACGTGGTGTTCGTGGCCAACCGCGCGCTTCCGGCGTGGGCCGAGCTGGTGTTCATCGGCGCGCGCACCGGCGCGATCGTGGAATCCGAGGACTTTCACGTCTACCGGCTGATGGTGGCGGCTCTGGCCACCACAGCGGCCGACGCGCGCTGCCCGCTGCCGGCGCCGTAGAAGGGCCTGCCGGGATCTGGTATGATCATCGTCTCTCCTCTCGTGGGGGCCTGTAGCGCAGTTGGGAGCGCGCCTGAATGGCATTCAGGAGGTCACCGGTTCGATCCCGGTCAGGTCCACCAACTCCTTCGCTCCGCTCAATCGATGGTGTCCCGACCGTGCTCAGGCACGCGGCGGCCGCACGCGCGGCCGCCAGCGGGAGCGATCCCGGTCAGGTCCACCAACTCCAAGTCCTTGATTTCAAAGGACGAGCATCGTCCACCAGGTCAGCGCACTTCAAAGTTCCAGGAACCGGTGAATGTGGTGCCGACATCTGTGAATGGCGTCATCGTGCCGCTGATCCGCGTGACGGCTGCAGTCCCGGTGATCCTGAGATCCATCTGCACGCTCGTCTCGCCCTGCGTCGCGCCCGTTGGGCACGTGACCGTCACTGGGAACGTGGTGTCTGGCAGCGTCACTCGTCCGCCAACCGCGCGGTTGGGTGTCACGTACAAGTAACCGTCGCTCCTCTTCATCAGGACATCCCAGGTACCGGTGCCATAGCTGCACGGTGCAATGCCACCGGTATGGGTGAGCCGCAAGAGTCCGCGTTTGGGGACGTAGGTCGCTGAGCCCACGGGGACCAGCGCTCTTATTGAGGGGGATACGCTGGACCGGCTGCTCACTTCGTGGACTTGAGCTTGTCGGTCGTGTCCTTGACCACGTCGTCGAGGGCCTTCGACACCACCTTCTGCACCTCGGCCTCGGAGGGATCGCCCACACCCGGAATTCCGCCGAGACCGCCGAAGCCCAGGGCCATCGAGCTCATGGCCATCGATCGCGGGTCGAAGAAGGTGGCCCCCATTGCGCCGATGCTGCCCCCGCGCGACATGGCGAACATCGGGTTCACCATGCCCATCCCCATGCCCATGCCGCCCACGCCACCAAACGCGCTCGCCATCCCGAAGCCGCCCAGCCCCATGTAGAGCTGTCCGGCAAAGGCCGCGATGCGCAGCGCCGACGAGAGGCTGAAGCCGCCGCCGTTGTCGGCCTTCACATTGCCAGCCACCGTGATGGTGCCGGTGCCATCGGCAGGATAGAGGCGGAAGGCCACCTTCACCTCTTGCCGATCCTTCGGTGGGCCGCCGCCGGTCATGCGCGAGACGCTGCTCAACCTGCCTGGTTTCGAGGTCTTCACCTCGGTCACCTCGGTGGCGAGCACATAGTCGCATTCGAGCCGCGTGGCATCGCGTGTGCCCTGCTCGGAGCCGCCGAGTGGCACGGCCTCGAATGGCGCCTTCGAGAACCTGGCGACCAGTTCCTGACGCAGAGCCCGCATCTTCAGCGAGCCGCGGCCGGAGGTGTTCACCGGCTCGAGCACACCGATGCGCGTGACACCCGCGGCCCTGGGCGTGGCCGTGCTTGTGCCGTCGGCGGTCGAGCCGAAGAGCACGTCGCCCAAGGTACTGCCAGTGGCCAGGGCCGGCGTGAGCTCGAGCGCGCTGCTGGCCTCCAGGTAGCCGGCCGGTACGTCGAAGAGCGTCCGGTCGAGCCGCGAGATCTCGAGCGACGTCACTTCGGCCGTGGTCGTCGACGACTCCTGCTTGTCGCCGTCGCCGCTCGTGTTGGTGGTGACGGTCTTCACCGGGAAGCCCAGCGTGACGTCGCCCACGACGCGCGTGTCAGTGCGGTCCTGGCACGCATCGCTCGAGGCGGCGGACGGGTCAGGCGTGGCCGGCGCGGTGCGGCCGCAGCCGGCCGCGGTCTTGGGCAGGTCGACGTACCAGGCGTCGATCTCGGTGCGCATCGGCGTCTTGTCACACACCTCGCCGGTGGTCTGGCGCGTGACGGTGGTCTTGATGCGGCGCGCCTCGAGGCCGAACATGGTCTGGCGCTCGAGCGTGTCGGTGAGCGTCGTCGTGATGGTGACGAGGCCGGCCCTGGCGGACGCGCCCACGCCACCAACGTCGCCAAGAGCGCCCGGCATCGCCTGGCCCTGGGGCAGGGCGCCAGGCGGCAGCGCGATGCCCATGGCCGCAGCCATCGCGGCGATGTCCGGCACGGCAGGCGCGGTCACCTCTGGCGCTGGCGTGGCATCGGGCTGCACGCGGTAACGCCTGGCCGACGGGCTGACGAGCACCGAGCGTCGCAGATCGCACTGGCCGATCGACACGAGACCCGGGAACTCCACGCGCTGACGCCCATCCGTGAGGTAGGTGGTGTTGACCGACACCTGCGCCCCCTGGGTGTACGACGTCACGACGGTGACATCCGACGGCGGCGCGTCGGGTGGAACGGGCACCGGCGGACTGGGTGATACGGGCTTGGCGGCCGGCGCCGGGGCGAGGGGTCTTCTGTTGGCCTGCCGGGGCCGAGCCGGCTGCGCGGCAGCTCCGGGCGGCAGCACGCCCACGACGGCGATGAGGACGGCGACGAAGAAGGGTCTGATCATGCGGGCGCCTCCAGGCCGGCCGGGTGGCTGGCAAAAGGATACGCGGCAACCAGGGACAAACTGGACCATCCGAGGTGTTCCGCACGGCGTTGGACCGGCGTCAGCGGAAGATCGCACGCACCCGTCGTCCGGCCTCCGGCCATGGTTGGGGCCGGCCGAGGTCAGGTCCCCCAACCCTTCGCAACGCGCGGCTTGGCCGGACGACTCTCGCAACACCCTCATCTTCAGCAGTTTGCCGCTGCAGACAGCGCGTGCCAGTGACGCACCTCGTCCGGGATCAGTGATCCCGACGATGGGTGGGTGTGGTCGGCAATTCCCCTCGACGTCAGCTGCCCGGACCCAACCCGCGTTCTAGATCCGGATGCCGAACACGGCCTCGTGGTCGAGGTGATGATGCGACACGCGAAACCCCGCGCGCTCGAGCGCCGCCTGACACATGGCTGGCGTGGCCGGCGGATGGATCTCCACCAGGATGGCGCGCACCTTCTGCAGCCACCCGGTCTTGCCGGCAAAGACCTCCGCCTCGGCGCCTTCGATGTCCATCTTGAGGAAATCAACGGACTGCACGTGGTGCTCGGCAAACAGCGTGTCGATGCTGATGGCGCGCGCGCGGCGACTCGGCGCCGCCGCCGTGCCGTCGTCGCCGAGCGACGAGACGCGCAGGTCGTGCACGTCCTGTCCGCCGTAGTCGACGGTGCCGTCCGAAGACCAGATGGCGGCGTTCACGACCGTCACGCGCCCCGCGGCAAAGTTCGTGTTCCGTTCGCACATGCGCGCGTTGTCGGCGTCCATCTCCACCGCGAGAATACGCGCCTGCGGATATCGGCACGCGAAGTCCGTCGTGGCGTAGCCGGCGTTGGCACCCAGCGAGACGATCGTGCCGCACGGAACCGGCTGGGGCGGCAGATGGAATCGATTCCTCACGACGTCCCACAACGTGACGGCGTCCATGGACCCCGGCCGCAGGTGCACGGCGCGCCCCTCCCACGACCGCACCCGCACCGACTGCGGCGGGCCTGACGTCTCCAGGGAGTTGCGGAGCCGCCGGAACGTCATGACGTCGCGATGGCCGACGAAGTATCGGCGGTACTCGAGGTACTGCAGGGCTTTTTGAAGGTAGTTCGGCATCGGAAAGGGCGAGGGGTGCAGTGCAGGAACTCTAGCACGTGACCTTCGGCACCGGGCAGGTCACGCCATCGTCACGCGTTCCCGATGCATCCACGTGCAGATCTCGGGATCGCACCGCGCTCGGCGACAGCGCCTGCAGGCGTCAGGCGCCGCCAGCCGGCGTCCATGACTCGATGAAGACCTTGATCTTCAGTGCGAGGTCGTAGTCGTCCAGGCTGGCAAAGGTCACGGAGTTCTCGTCGCGCGCGGCATCGTAGGCGCCGCCGGTCAGCGAGTAGGCACTGTCGTGCGGTGTGCTGCCGGCAAACGAGAACTGGATGAAGCCGTCGAACGCCCCGGGCTTCTTCACTTCGACCGCCGATACGTGCCGGATCAGGATGGCCTTATCGCGCCGCTCCGCCAGCTGCTCCTGCACGATTCTGATGCAGTCGCTCGAAACAAACAGGCTCTTGCCCTTTCCGCCATGGAGCACGAAGCTCATGTGCGCTTCCTCCTGATCCGTTGGACCGGCATGATCCGCTCGACACCAGGGTCAGGACGTCGCGCCGGCTCGTCGCGGTCACCTCGCCTTGGGACGCAGGCGGCATCATACGCCGGTCGTCGTCGCCGCGTGAAACGCAGTGCGCCACGCAGCGGCAAACGGCGCCGGCGGCATCGCCCGCAGGAACCTCTCCGTGAAGGCCGGGCCACGGGTCCGCACCCACTCCGTGGTGGGCATGACGAGCGTCGCATCCTGTTCGACCCGCACGTAGCCCCTCGAGGCCAGGGCCATGGCGGCGTCGATGCCCTCCCCGGTGGCCGCATCGGCACGGCGGCGGTAGCTCTGATCCAGATTCTGCAGGAGGAACGCGTACGACGCGGCGTTCTCGGCGGCGAAGCTGGCCGTGTGCTGCAGCCGCGCCTGCTCCGCCACCAGGTAGTCGCGCACGAACGCGAGCTCGGGCAACGGAAGCGTATACAGCACGCAGTGCTCAGGGAAGATGCAGTGATTGATGTGGACTGCGGCACCGAGCGTGGCCGCCAGCCGGAACAGGTCCGGGATCTCGAACCAGTTCTGGCGGGTCTCGGTCACGTTGAGGCTCAGCTTCACCGACTTGCGCCGGGCGTAGTCGCGGAAGTACGCGAGGTTGCGCATCTGCAGGTCGTGTTTCACCCCCACGCGCACCCGCGCGTTGGTCTCGGCCGTCACCCCGTCCAGGCTGACGCCGATGTGCAGGAACGGCAGTTCCTCCAGATACCGCACGATCCGCGGGGTGAGGACGGTGCCGTTGGTGTTCACGTAGATGGCGGGGCGGTCGGCGGGCCGCATCGCCAGCATGAGTTCGAAGATGCGCAGATGCTCCTCCACCACGAAGGGTTCGCCGCCGTAGAACTCGACGTAGTCGGCGTGGTGCAGGAAGGTCCGCAGCTCTTCGAAGAGCGAGTCCGGGTAGCGCGGACGGATGGGCGGCAGCGTCGTCGACGCGCTTGCGGATGATGCTCGAGGTCTCGCCGTTGCACATCAGGCAGCCGAGGTTGCACACGTTGCTCATCCGGAAGATGAGCATCTGAGGATAGAACTCGCGCTCGTCGCGCCCCGGCGTGCGCCACTGGTCGAAGTGTGAGCTGGCGAACGTCGCCTCGGGCTGGCCGATGCGAATCTGGTGCGCGCAGTGGGCGCAGTCGGTCGACGGCACGCAGAAGCCGCCGAGGGTCTTCCTGAACTCCTCGGCCCGCGCCCCGCGCCACAGGTCGAGCAGCGACTCCGTGGTCGCGTTGCCGATGACGAAGCCCCCGTGATTGCAGAAGCTCACGCTGCCGTCCATGCGGATGTCGAGGCTGACCCACGGTGCCTTGCACAGCGTGCGCCACGCACCGGGACTCGACAGGCGCCGCTGGTTGTACTCGCCCTCGGTGCAGTCGAGCACCTCGCCTCGATCGGTGCGGATCGGCTGCGGGTGACGAGCAGGCTCGAGCCACCGCGCCAGCAGGGCGGCCGGGTTCAGCCGGTGGTGCCCGGCCCGCTTGACCAGTGCCCGCCTGGCCTTGACGTGCGCGAGCTTCGTCCACAGTCGTCGCGATTGAAGCGGCAGACTGCGAAGGCGACTGGCGATACGCATGATCGGCATCACTGTCGGCGCGCCGGCCGACTAGAGTGCCGTGAAAAGCCGCGGCCACCACTCGGTGGCCCGCGCGTGGCTGAGCGCTGCGCCAAGCAGGGGGAGCCACACCCATCGGGACGCCCTCGCCGCCTCGAGGTAGAGCGCGTGCACGTCGATGGTGACTCTCGGCGGCGTGTGGAACTGCCGGAACGACGGCCACAGCCGATTCACGCGCTCACAGTAGTCGCGGTATGGCCTGCCGAGTGTGGCCGACAGCCGCTCCTCTTCGGCCGGAATAGTCAGCAGGCAGTACGCCGCCGCGAGGACGGCGGCGGCGGCAGCCACCAGTGGACTCTTGAGGAACAACGCGCCGGAGAGTCCCAGCACGATCGATCCCAGGTAGAGCGGGTGGCGGCAGAGCGAATACGGCCCGTCGGCCACCACCACCTCGTTCTTGCGGCCACCCACGAACAGCGTCGCCCAGAAGCGCAGGCCGGCACCGCACAGAAAGGCCACCCATGCCAGCGCGTCACAGCCCATCTCGAGGCGCGAGTCCGGCGCGACGAGCGGTTCTGACAGGCTGGCGACAATCGCTGCCGGCGCCAGAAGGCACACGCCAATCGCGCCGCGCCACCGGAATCGCCGCCGCTCGACGACGCGGGGAAATGACATGCGGCGCATCTTAACAGCAGCCTTCGCGTCGCGGCGCGCGCGCCTCACGGGGCTCTCGGCTTCATTGACTCGCCACGGTCATGTGTGTAATGTCCACGCCTGATTACGTCGACGTTCGGAGTTCCCGACTGAGAGTCTCTGCAGATCATCGGTTCGATAGGAGCAACACATGAATCGTCGACAGTGGTCGATCCCCGCATTGCTGGCGCTTGTGTGTGTTGTGGCGACGCCGCTCGGGGCGTGGGCACAAAGCGCCATCTCCGGAACCGTGCGCGACACCTCTGGCGGCGTCATGCCGGGCGTCACCGCAGAAGTCTCCAGTCCGGCGCTCATCGAGAAGCAGCGCACGGTGGTCACGGATACCGACGGGCGCTACCAGATCGTCGACCTGCGTCCTGGCGTCTACAAGGTCACGTTCTCGCTGCCGGGGTTCAACACCGTCGTGCGCGACGGCCTCGAGCTGCCGGCCAACTTCACCGCCCAGATCAACGCGGAACTGAAGGTCGGTGCGCTCGAAGAGAGCATTACGGTCACCGGTGGCACACCCACGGTGGACGTGCAGAGCGCGGTGCAGCAGGTGGTGCTGAGCCGCGCCGTGCTCGATGCCGTGCCGACGGGCCGCAGCGTGCCCACGCTGGGCGCGCTGATGGCCGGGGCCCGGCTGGCTCTGCCGGACGTGGGCGGTACGTCGGGCATGCAGAACCGCGACCTGACGATTCACGGCTCCGATGGCCGCGATACCACCTTCCAGGTCGACGGCATGACCCTGAACGGCCTCGAGGGCGATGGCAGCGTGCAGAGTTACTTCAACGACGCCATGTTCGAGGAAGTGAGCTACCAGTCGAGCGCGATCAGCGCCGAGGTCTCGGCCGGTGGCGTGCGGGCCAACATGATTCCCAAGGACGGTGGCAACACGTTCAAGGGCTCGGCCTTCCTGTCTGGCGCCAACAGCAACTTCCAGAGTGACAACACCAAGGACGCTCGCGCCAAAGGGCTCACGGCGCCGGATGCGCTCGACAAGGTGTGGGATCTCAACCTGTCGCTCGGCGGACCCATCAAGCGCGACCGGCTCTGGTTCTTCTCGTCCTATCGCGACTGGGGCGTCTATCAGTACATTGCCAACAGCTTCTTCGGCTGGGGGCCCAAGGGGCCCAACTTCCCTGGCACCTCGCCCACCGGCGATCAGGCTGTGGACGACGCCAGCCTTCGCAGCGGCGTCGTGCGTCTGACCACGCAGCTCGGCAAGCACAAGATCGCGGGCTATCTCGACCGCATCCGCAAATTCCGTGGACACGAGAACTCGGCGGGTGCCGGCGTGGTCATCGCCGGCGAGGCGACCGACATCCGCTCGCCCAAGCAGTACTACACGGCCGAGGCCAAGTGGACCGCGTCACTCAGCTCCCGGCTGCTCTGGGAAATGGGCTTTGCCATCAACAACGAGAGCTACAGCCTCGAGCCCCAGCCCGAAGCCATCAACGCCATTCCCAAGCGCGACATCACGCTGAACACGCTCTACGGAGCCTACGATGGTGGCGTCTACTACCGCGAGCCGATCCGTCGCTTCGGCATGGCGACGCTGTCGTACGTCACCGGCTCGCACGCCGTGAAGACGGGCATTCAGTACCAGAACGGCTACTTCTGGCGTCAGCGCCGCGAAACGGCCGATCTCGTCCAGCGCTATCGCAACGGCGTGCCCGATTCGGTGCTCATCCACAACACGCCGCAGGACTCGCGCGCCGACATGAACGCCGACGCCGCCTTCTTCATCCAGGATTCATGGACGCTCAAGCGCCTCACGATCAACCCGGGCGTGCGGTTCGAGCTCTTCAACGGGTCGATTCCCGCGCGTGACGTGGCGCCCGGCAACTTCGTGCCCGCCCGTTCGTTCGCGGAGGTGAAGGACGTGCCGAACTGGAAGGACGTGTCACCGCGTTTCGGCATGGTGTGGGACATCATGGGTGACGGCAAGACCGCCGTGAAGTTCGGTGTGGGCAAATACGTGCGCTCGTACACGACCGGCTTTGCCGAAACCTACGACCCGAATTTCTACGATACCGACACCCGCACCTGGGTCGACACCAACGCCAACGACATCGCCGAGCGCAGCGAACTCGGACCCAGTCAGAACCGCAACTTCGGCGTGAAGGCCACCCGGCGGCCCGCCGACGGCATCGCGCGGCCGTACCAGATCGAGTCGAACCTGAGCGTGCAGCGCGAAGTGTTCTCGGGCACGTCGGTCACCCTCAGCGCGTTCCGTCGCGACTACAAGAATCTCATCTGGACCGACAACCTGGCCATCAGCCCGGACGATTACACGCCGTTCCAGGTGCCGAGCCCGCTCAACAATGGCGACGTCGTCACCATCTACAACCTGAATCCGGCCAAACTCGGACTGGTCGACAACCTCGATCAGAACTCATCGGCGAACTCTCGCGTGTTCACCGGCTACGACCTGACCTTCCAGAGCCGCTTCAAGGGCGTGAACGTGTTTGGCGGCGTCACGGTCGGCAAGCAGGTGTCGAACACGTGCGAAGTCGAGGATCCGAACTTCCTGCGCTTCTGCGACCAGAGCCAGACGGCCTCACCGCTCCAGACGCAGGTGAAGTTCTCGGGCAGTTACACGTTGCCGTGGGCGGTGCAGATCAGCGGCTCGCTCCAGAGCTATCCCGGTGACGCCCGCAACGCCACCGTGGACGGCACGATTCTGGCGGAGGATCCGTCGCTGCGCGTGAACTGGAACGTCAACAACGCCACCTTCAGGGCCCTTACGGGCGTGGCGCTCACGCAAACGCAGGTAATCGTGCCGCTCATCGAGCCGGGTTCCGAATTCCTGGGCCGACACAATCAGTTGGATCTCCGCCTCAAGCGGACGTTTGCGTTTGGCGGATTCTCGATCGAGCCTCAGTTCGACGCCTACAACGCGCTCAACTCCGGCGTCGTGCTCAGCCAGAACCAGACGTTCGGGTACTGCGCTCGGGCGGCCGGTCACGATTCTGCAGGGGCGGCTGCTGCGCTTCGGGCTGCAGGCGCGCTGGTAGTGCACGTGCTACCATCCGCCGCCCGCCGAACCTCCGGCGCGTGCACTACGGAAGGCGGATCATGACTCCAGTCGAGACCATCAAGGCAGCCTACGCGGCGTTCGGCCGCAACGACCCTTCAGTGCTGTTTGCAGCCATGGATCCCGCCATCACCTGGAACGAAGCCGAGGGCTACCCGCTGGCGGATGGCAATCCGTATGTCGGCGCGCAGGCGATCGGCGAGGGCGTGTTTGGCCGGCTGATGGGTGCCATCGACGGGTTCGCCGCGGTGCCGGTGACCTTCATCGACGGCGGCGACGACGTGGTCGTGCTCGGCCGCTATGGCGGCACGATGAAGGCCGGCGGGGCGGCGCTCGCCGCCCAGTTCTGCCACGTCTACCGCTTCCGTGACGGCAAGGTCGTGTCGTTCCAGCAGTACACGGACTCGGCGCAGTGGGCCCGCCTGATGCCGTGAAGCGCGGGTGGCGTCAGCGGTCGATGGCGCGAAGCGCCTACCGCGGCGTCCACAGAAACACCACCCACTCCCCTACCGGTTCGGACACCCCGATGATCACCCCGCCCGACAGGCGACGGGTCAGATCGGGACCGAACATGGCTTCCAGATACGGCTTCTTGGCCTCTCCCACTACTTCGGTGGCCGTCATGGCGAAAGTCGCATCCCCGGAGCGCACGTAGCCGTCGGGCGAGTCCTGGGCCCGTCTCGTCCAATAGCCGCCATCCGGCCGCGTCGAGGTGATGAACCCTCCCTTGAACGGCACCAGTGACACATTCACCACGAACGGCGGAAAGCCACCCACCTTGATGGTGCCGACCGACCGTTTGAAGGCCGTCGTGAAGTCCGCGGGCGGTGGCGTGATGGTGCCGCCGATTCTGACGCCGGCGATTCGGTTGTAGGGGGCGACGAACACGTAGGTGGTGGCGGCGATGACGAGCACCGCTGCACACGCGAGACCGGCGACCTTCTTCCTGCTTGCCATGAGGTTCTCCTCGGTTAGCGGACCTTGTCCCGGGCCCGCAGCGGCGCTGCGGCCCGGTCGGCGATCGATGCCACGGTCGTGACGACGAGCACGATGCTGAATGGACGAACGACCGCCGATGCCAGGTCGGCCAGCGCCGGCAGCCACTCGAAGCGGGCGAGTGCGATCTGCACCAGGG
Source organism: uncultured Acidobacteriota bacterium (assembly GCA_963779175.1). Classification (GTDB taxonomy): domain Bacteria; phylum Acidobacteriota; class Vicinamibacteria; order Vicinamibacterales; family UBA2999; genus CADEFD01. The sequence continues at coordinate 664,770 of CAVZXA010000005.1, read as the reverse complement.
GGGCGAAGTAGAGCACGCCGTTCCAGCGCCCGAGCGTGCTCATGCGGAGCTGCTTCTGGCGGTGCAGGAAGTACGAGTCCAGCACGTACTGCGTGAACGCCACCACGACCAGCACCGGCAGCAGCGCCGGCACCAGGCCCGCCAGCGATGCACCGGCGAGTCCGGCAGTGACGAACAGGCAGTCGGTCGTGTGGTCGAAGAGCATGCCGCGGGCCGAGGCGGTGCCGCTGCTGCGCGCCACGGCGCCGTCGTAGTAGTCGGTCGCGATGGCGACGGTCATGAGCGCCACGAGCACCCACACCGACACGCCGTCGGGACGCGAGAAGGCCCACGCGGCTGGCACGACGGCCAGCAGCCGCAGGCCGGTGAGCAGATGCGCCATCAGCGCTCCAGCAGCTCCCGCTTCGCGCGCGGCCAGAAGAGCAATCCGAGCAGGGCGTTGAAGAGCACGAAGAAGTTGTGCTGCACGAAGCCGAACGCCGCCATCTGTCCGACGTTCTCCGGAAACAGAATCACCCACGACGTGATCGCGGCGGCGCGCATCGGCGTCGGCACCGTGGCGGCGAAGAAGATCACGGGAAGATACGGGAACAGCGTGAAGAACGACACCGGCACGCCGAACAGCTGCAACGCGATCGTGTAGACCACACCGGCGCCGAGCAGCGCCGGCGAGCGCAGCACCAGAAACGCCGCGTAGTGCCACGGACGGGCCACCCGGAACGCATGCAGGATCCGCTTGTCGCGCAGCCCGCTACCCGGAAAGATCGCCCCGCGAAAGTAGGCGATCCACACCGCCAGCACCACGGCGCCGCCGAGCGCCAGCCACGGAATCAGGCCGAACGCGTCGGGAAGTCTGGCCCGGCTGAACGCGAAGCCAATCGCCGCCCATGTCAGCAGGTAAAAGACTTCGCAGAACATGATGAACAACATCACCGAACCCACTTCCCACCCCGGCACCCCGTGCCGGCGGTTCAGGTAGTAGGCCATCGCCCCCTTGCCGATCTGCTCGCTGAAGATCGAGATGATATAGGCGCTGGCGCGAATCGGCAGGATATCGCGGTAGCGGATCTGTTTCTCGAGGAACCAGTTCAGCGCGCTCGTCGTCACCCGCGTGTCAACCACGAAGTAGAAACACGAGTAGGCCAGCATCAGGACCAGCCACGGCACCCAGTCGACGTTGCTGAAGACGCGCGTCATGTAGTCGACCAGCGACAGGCCTTCGCGCGCCGCGGCCCCGCTCAGCCGCAGGTACAGGAACACGAAGCAGAGCGCCGTGATGGCAAGGAACACCACGCGCTGGAGAAGACTGGGCTTCCGGGCGCTCGGGGCGTCGCTCGGTGCGACCGCGCTGGCATCGCTCATATGGAGGTTCTCCCGGGCAGGATTTTGGCGAGCGTCTCGGACAGCGGCGTCAGTGTGATGCCCAGGTCGGCGTCGGCATTGTGCGTGACGTGTTCATTCGCCGTGATCACATCGATGACGGCCGGCGTCATGCCGCCGCCGCTCAGGCGGCTCTTCAGCGCGGCGCCGACCTTGGCGACCCACACAGGGAGGGTCCCAGGCGACACCTCACGTCCCATCATCGCAGCAGCACGGATGATGAGATCGCGATAGGCAACAGGCTCCGGGCCTGCCAGCTCGTGAAGGTGAACGCCGGGCACACGCCGCCGGCAGGCGCCGAGGATCGCCCGGCTCAGGTCGTCGAGGTCGAGCGGCCGCATCACGTATCGACCGCCGCCCAGGAGCTTCGGCGTGCCGCTGCCGGCCGTTCGCACCACGGCCGCCGCGCCGGCCGAACCTGGGCCGAGCAGCATCGGCGTGCGGATGATCGTCGCGTTCAGCCCCGAGCGCTCGACGGCGCGTTCACCCTCGGCCTTGGACCGCCGATACGGATTGGCGGAGTGCAGGTCGGCCCCGATCGCACTGACCAGGACCAGGTGCGGCACGCCGGCACCGAGGCAGGCGGCCACCGCGGTCTCAGTCGCCGCGACGTTCGCCTGTTCGTAGGTGGCGTCGCGGCTCTCGATGAGGATCCCGGACAGGTGGACGACCGACGTCGCACCGCGCATGACGCCGGCCAGACCCTGAACGTCGTCGCCCGGGACGACGCGGACGTCGATGCCGGGCAGCCCGCGCAGAGACGAGGCCGCCCGCTCGGAGCGCACCACCGCCACCGCCTCGACATCCCCGCCGGCAGCGGTGTGAGTCAGCAGGTTCTGACCGACGCTGCCGTTGGCCCCGGTGACGACCAGACGCGTGCCGGCGCTGCTCGCCCCAGCTACCGCGGCGTCCAGAAGAAGATCTCCCAGAGCGAGGGGTTGGCCAGATCGTCCGCGGTCATGCCCGGCACTTTCTCCAGCTTGTACTTGCGAACGTAGGCGGCGCCCATCTCCCTGCGCTCGGCCTCGTCGACAACCTCGCGTGCGGTGACTTCGTAGGCGGCATCGCCGATGCGGATGGTGGCATTCGGGTTGGCGTGGACCCGCTCGCCCCAGTAGCCTCCGTCGTGCCGGGTGGCCGAGATGACGCCGGTGGGCGTGCCCACGAACCAGACATTGACGACGAAGGGCGGAAACCCATCGGGCTTGAGCTGCATCAGCTGCGCCTGGAGTGACGTCTGGCCAGGCTGCCGCTCGATGTTCAGACTGCTCCAATCGGCCGGTGGCGCCGTGAGTGTGCCGCCGAGGCGGACGCCGGGCGTGCGGTTGTAGGGCGTGACGAAGACATAGGTGATGGCGGCGATCGCCAGCACGCCGCCGAGCGAGATCCAAGCCTTGCTGGCCTTCGTTCCCATCGTCAGGCTCCTCGCCGGTGGCGGTCGAACCGCCGCGTCGGTCACGTCACTGGTTGACTCGGCGGGCATTCTACACGCAGCGACGCGGTGGCACGCGGAAACCTTTTTGTCGGGCCGTCGATGAATGCCTGGAGCCGCGTCGCCACACGATCGCCACACGCCTCAGCGGAAGATCGCGCGCACCCGTCGTCCGGCCTCCGACCACCAGCCCTGCACGGTCCGCGTCACGCGCTGACGCACGGTCCCCTGATGCAGCGTGCACAGGCGGCTCGGCACCTCGTCGCCGGCCTTGAAGTATTCGGTGTAGAGCGGACAGCCGTCGACCGGCCGGCGGTAGCTGAGCGCGCACAGCGTCTCGTCCTGCAGCCCGGCCGGCCGCTCGAAGGCCCTCGCCGGTCGCGTGCGCGCCGCCTTGCGCATGAAGTCGGCCCAGATCGGCAGCGCATAGCGCGCGCCGTAGGCCTCGCGTCCGATGGTCTCGGGCTGGTCGAAGCCCACCCAGACGCCCACCACCATCGACGACGAGAAGCCTACGAACCAGGCGTCCTTGAAGTCGTCGGTGGTGCCGGTCTTGCCGCCCACGGGGAACCGCACGCCGAGGCGGCGAGCGGCGCTGCCGGTGCCGCGATCGATGACGTCGCCGAGCATCGAGACCATCTGAAAGGCCACCTCCGGCGACAGCACCTGCTCGGTCACCACCGGTTGCGCGAGCGCGACGCTGCCATCGGCGTCGAGCACGCGCGTGATGTCACGCGGCTCCACGGCGAAGCCGCCGTTGGGAAACATCGCAAAGGCGGCCGTGAGCGCCAGCGGCGTGACCAGCCCGGTGCCGAGCGCCAGTGACGGCACGTCGGGCAGGTTGTGGAGACCGGCCTGCTTCGCCACGCGCAGGACTCTTTTCGACCCCACCTGCTGCTGCAGCAGTGTCGCGGCCCGGTTGTCGGACTCGAGCAGCGCCGCGCGCAGCGTCAGCACATCCGGCGCGGCATCGTGCGCGTTGCGGGGCGTCCACTCGTCGGGGCCCTGCGGCTGAATGCGATCCAACCCGCTCAGCAGCGACGCCGGCGAGAGCCCGCGCTCCAGCGCCGCGGCGAACACGAACGGCTTGAAGGCCGAGCCCGGCTGACGGCGGCTGCGGCTGGCGCGATTGAACGCCGAGCGCCGGTAGTCGCGGCCACCCACCATCGCCAGGACGTTGCCGGTAGCCGGATCGATCGCCACCAGCGCCGCCTGCAGAGCTGTCTTGCCGAGGCGCGCCAGTCCGCTCTCCACCGCGGCCTCGGCGGCGTCCTGCAGCGCGACGTCGAAGGTGGTGTGGACGTGCCAGTCGGGTGGATGGTCGCCGCCGAACTGGTCGCGGAAGCGCTGGCGCAGATAGGCCTTCGCGTAACCGTGGCGGCCGGCGCTGTCACTGCGATAGGGACGCACGCGGATGCGCTCGGCGCGCGCACCCTTCGCCTCCGCGTCGGTGATGAATCCGGCATCGCGCATGCGCGCCAGCACCACGTGGCTGCGGGCGACGGCGCCGTCGAGATTCGACCACGGCGACAGGGTGGCCGGCGCCCGGGCCAGCCCGGCGATGAGCGCGCTTTCGGCAATCGACAACGCTCTGGCAGGCTTGCCGAACACGCGCTGCGACATCGCCTCGACGCCGTAGACACCGGCGCTCAGGTAGATGCGGTTGAGATATAGCTCGAGAATCTGCTCCTTGGAGAGCTGCGCTTCGATGAGCAACGACAGCACGGCTTCACGGCCTTTGCGCAGGTAGCTCTTGCGGTTCGACAGGAACAGCGTGCGGGCGAGCTGCTGCGTGATGGTGCTGCCACCCTCGACCGTGCCCGGCGCGCCGACGTTGCGCACGACGGCGCGGGCCACGGCGATCGGATCCACGCCGGGATGCAGGAAGAAGCGGTGGTCCTCTACCGCCACGAACGCGTGCTGGAGGTGCGGGGAGATGCCGGCAATCGGGACGTCGTGCCGCTCCTCGTCGAGACGAAACCACGGTCGGCCATCGCCCGCGTGGAACCAGGTGTCGCCGACACCCCGCGTCAGCCTGTAGACGGCGTAGCTCTGCTTGCCGAGCCAGCCGATGGCCAGGGCGGCCACCAGTACCGCCACGTACAACAACACACGGGCGCGGCCGAGGTCGGTGCGCAGCAGCCGCAGCATCATTCTTTGGACGCAGGACGCGGTCTGCCGGTTGTGCGACGGGCCAGACCCGGCGCCGCAGCGGGGCTATACTCGGGGCCTTCCCGAAGACAATCGAGGTCCTCCCGAAGACGGCAACAGTTCCCGGAGGGGTATCCGATGAATCTCGCATCGCAGGGCCAGTCTGGCGCGACCGTCGCCCGGCCGTACATGATCGCGGCACTCCTCGTGTTCTCGGTCCAGGCGACCGCACAGCGCCCGGCCGCGCAGGTCGCCGGAGGCGTGGATGCCGGATCGGTCGTCCACACCCGAACGACGGCGGCCTACGGGCAGTTGCCGCTCGCCTTCGAGGCCAATCACGGCCAGAGCGACGCTCGTGTGCGGTTTCTCGCCCGCGGACCCGGGTACACCCTGTTTCTCACGCCCGCGGAAGCGGTGCTGAGTCTGCGCGCACCGGCGGCGGTCGTGCGGCTGCGGCTCGAGGGCGCCAACCCGCAACCGTCGGTGACCGGCCGCGATCGGCTCGCCGGGGCCAGCAACTACTTCATCGGCAACGACCCCGCCAACTGGCAGCTCGGCGTGCCGAACTATGGCTCCGTGCAGTACGCCGGCGTCTACCCGGGCATCGACGTCGTCTACTACGGCAACCAGCGGCAGCTGGAATACGACTTCGTGGTGGCGCCGGAGGCCGATCCGCGGCGCATCACGCTCGCCTTCGACGGCATCGACCGGCTCTCGATCGACCCGCAGGGCCACCTGCGGCTGCAGACGGCACACGGCGAGCTGGTGCAGCAGAAGCCCGTGATCTACCAGGACATCCGTGGCACGCGGCAGCACGTCGACGGACGCTACGTACTGCAGGCGCACGACCGCGTGGGTTTTGCGATCGGCCGCTACGACGTCACGCAGCCGCTCGTCATCGACCCGGTGCTGTCGTACTCCACGTATCTGGGTGGCGGTGGCAGTGACATCGGCTACGCCGTCGCGGCCGACAGCGCCGGCAATGCGTATGTGACGGGCTCGACATCCTCCGTGAGTTTCCCCGGCGCGAGCGGGAGTGCGATCCAGCCGTCGTTGCGCGGAGGCTCCGACGTGTTCGTGGCCAAGCTCAACGCCGCGGGCACCGCGCTTGTCTACAGCACGTATCTTGGCGGCAGCGCCAGCGAGATCGGCCGGGCCATTGCCGTCGACGGCGCCGGCAATGCCTACGTCACCGGCGAAACGGATTCCCCGACGACCGGCACCGGCGCCGTCCCTTTTCCGCTCGTGGGCGCCTTCCAACAGGTCTTCGGCTTGATTGGCGACGCCTTCGTGACCAAGATCAACGCCGCGGGCAACGCGCTGGTTTACAGCACGTATCTGGGCGGCAGCGGCACTGACCGGGGCTACGGTATCGCCCTCGACGGCGCCGGCAGCGCCTACGTCACCGGCCACACCAACTCGCTCAACTTCCCGGTCGCCGCGGCGCTCCAACCGGGGCACGGCTCTCCGGGCAGCTACGACGCCTTCGTCACCAAGTTCAGCGCCGCCGGCAACACGCTGGCGTACAGCACGTATCTGGGCGGCAACGCCAACGAGCAGAGCCTCGAGGGCGGCGCCATCGCGGTTGACGTCAACGGCAGCGCCTATGTCGCGGGTTCGACCGCCTCGACCAATTTCCCCGGCGCGGGAACGAGCACGATCCAGCCCACCCCTGGTGGTGGCGGCAGTGACGGCTTCGTCGTCAAGCTCAACGCGGCGGGCAGCGGCCTGGTCTACAGCACCTACCTGGGCGGCACCGGCTACGACGCGGTCACTGGCCTGGCGATCGACGCCAGCCTGAACGCGTATGTCGTGGGCTATACCAACTCCTCCAACTTCCCGACCGCCGCGCCGCTGCAGGCATCCAGGAACGGCGTGGGCAACGACGCCTTCGTGTCGAAGCTGAACGCCGCGGGCAGCGCCCTGACGTACAGCACCTACCTCGGCGGCAGCGGCGAAGACATCGCGTATGCCGTGGCGGTCAATGCAGCCGGACGCGCGTCACTCAGCGGCTGGACCAACTCCACCAACTTCCCGACGGTGGCGCCCCTGCAGGCGCAAAACGCCGGCTCCAATGGCGATGCCTTCGTGAGCGAACTCGATGCCGCCGGCGCGCCGCTGGCCTTCAGCACGTTCTGGGGCGGCAGCACCGGGACCGAGCGCGGCTACGGTTTCGCCCTGGACAGCGCCGGCAATGCCTTCCTCACGGGCGAAACGAACTCGTCCAACCTGCCGGTGACTGCCGGCGCGTTCCAGGTCGGCACCGGCGGATTCTCCGACGCCTTCGTGGTCAGGATGTCGACCACCACGCCAAGCACGCTCGGTGCCCCGACGAACCTCACGGCGACATCGAAAGTGGGCAACACGGTGACGATCGCCTGGACGGCGCCGGCCAACGGCATCACGCCGACCGGCTACGTCGCTCGAAGGCGGCGTCGGGCCTGGACAGATCCTGGCGAGCCTGCCGACCGGCAGCACGACGACGACCTTTACGTTCGCGGCGCCGACCGGGGTGTTCTACATCCGCGTCCATGCGCTGGCACCGGGGCTACGCAGCGCTGCCTCCAATGAGATCCGCATCTTCGTCAACGTGCCGGCGCCGCCGTCGGCGCCGGCCAACCTGCTCGGGCTCGTCAACGGCTCCGCGCTGACGCTGGCGTGGACCAACACCGCGGCCGGCGGCACGCCAACGGAGGTGACACTCGACGTCAGCGGATCGTTGTCGGCGTCGATTGGGATACCGCTGTCGGACACCTTTGCGTTCCCAACGTCCCCGCGGGCACGTATGCGCTGTCGGTTCGCGCCGCCAACGCCACGGGTGTCAGCGCCGCATCGAACGCCGTGACGCTGACCTTCCCCGGCCCGTGCAGTGGCGTCCCGGCGACGCCCACGAACTTCCTCGCCACGAAGAACGGCAACCTCATCAGCGTGTCGTGGGGTCTGCCTGCCAGCGGGCCGGCGCCCACCGCTTATACGCTCACGGTACAGGGAGCGTTTTCCGGGAGTCTCCAGACGGCGTCGCGCGCGATCTCGGGCGCGGTCGGGACGGGCAGCTATGTCCTCAGCGTTGCGGCGAACAACCCGTGCGGCACCGGTGCCGCTACGGCGACGCAGACGGTGATCGTTCCCTGATCGGAGGCCGCGCCACAGGAGCGGTCAGCGTGGGCGGCCTACGAATCGAGGCCTTCGAGCGCCCGTGACATGACGATGGTGACCGACTCGGTCGGCGGGTCGAAGACGACGTGCGCTTCGCCCCGCCGCACCTGCGCCAGTACCTGCGCGACCTTGTCGTCGAGCGACGTCTCCTGCAGGCCGTAGTCGGTGCCTTCGCGCAGCACGAACGACTCGATGACCGCGCGCAGCGTCTCGGGCGCCAGGTCGTCGGGCGCCACGCGGATGGGAGGGGCGTCCTCATGCTCCCGCTCGGCCTCGCGTTCGACCGCCAGCTCCCGCGCGTCGTCGTCCTGATCGGGCATGCACCTTTCACGATACACGAGCGCGGAAGCCGGTGCGATCGGCGTCTCCAGCCACCCAGCCGCTATAGTGAAGCCATGCCCGCGGCGCGCATCCTGGTCTACACGAAGCCCGGCTGCCACTTGTGCGACGACATGCTCGACCTGCTGCGGGCGGCGCTCGGCGGCAGCGGCGTGGCCGTGCACGAGCGCAACATCGCGCTGGACCTCGACGACTACGAGCGCTACAAACACGACATCCCGGTGCTGACGATCGACGGCCGCGAGGTGGCGCGTCACCGCATCACCGAACCGGCGCTGCTGGCGGCGCTGCACCAGGCCGGCCTGCGACAGAATTCGATCTAGCCCATGCCACACCTCTTCGATCCCCTGCCCCTGCGCACCGTCACCTTCCGCAACCGCGTGTTCGTGTCGCCGATGTGCCAGTACTCGTGCGTCGACGGCCTCGCCAACGACTGGCACTTCGTGCACCTCGGCAGCCGCGCGGTGGGCGGCGCCGGCCTGGTGATGACGGAGGCGACGGCCGTCACCGCCGAGGGCCGCATCAGCCCCGAGGATCTCGGCCTGTGGAGCGACGCCCATATCGAACCGCTGGCGCGCATCGTGCGCTTCATCCACGAACACGGCAGCGTGGCGGGTATCCAGCTCGCGCACGCCGGGCGCAAGTCCAGCACCTATCGTCCGTGGAGCGGCGACGGCGCCGTGCCGGTTGCCGAGGGCGGCTGGACCAACGTGCTGGCACCGAGCGCCGTGCCGTTTTCCGGCACCTACCCGCTGCCTGAGGCCCTCACCGTGGACGGCGTTCGAGAGACCGTCGCGGCCTTTGCCAACGCCGCCGGACGCGCGCGCGAGGCCGGCTTCCGCGTGGCCGAGATCCACGCTGCGCACGGCTACCTGCTGCACGAGTTCCTGTCGCCGCTCAGCAACCACCGCACCGACGCCTACGGCGGATCATTTGCCAACCGCGTGCGTCTGTTGCTGGAGGTGGTGGCGGCCGTGCGCGCGGTCTGGTCGGAGGCGCTTCCGGTCTTCGTTCGCATCTCGGCGACCGACTGGACCGACGGCGGTTGGGATCTGCCACAGTCGATCGAGCTGGCGCGCCTGCTGAAGGCAGCGGGCGCGGATTTGGTGGACTGCTCGACCGGCGGCAACGTGTCTGGCGCGCGCATTCCGCTGGGGCCGGGGTATCAGACGTCGTTCGCCGACGAAATCCGCCGCCATGCCGGCATCCCGACCGGCGCCGTGGGCATGATCACGACGGCGGTGCAGGCCGAACACATCGTCTTCACCGGCCAGGCCGACGCGGTGTTCATCGCGCGCGAGCTGCTGCGCGATCCGTATTTTCCGCTCCGGGCCGCCCGTGAACTCGGTCAGCAGATCACGTGGCCGGCGCAGTACCTGCGAGCGGGCCCGCCGGGGGCGCAGGCGCGCACCGCCCTCGACACGTAGACGCGGCGAGCGCGGATCGGTCGCTACCGCTGGGCGCGATACGGCGCGAAGTCCGCCCACACCTGCTCGACCAGCTTCGCATCGACGGCCAGGACGTCGGCCTTCGCCGGGTCTTTCACCGCGTAGATCTCCAGCCGCAGGGCGCCGCAGGCGGGCGTGAGCGCGTCGGGGGTGAAGGCGTAGAGGCCTTCGGTGACGGTCTCGCCGCCGGGCCCCTCGATCTCGAGCACGAACGGATGCACGGGCGTCACCTCGGCCTCGCCGCAGCGCACGCGCATACGCGCGAAACCCGACGACAGGCGTGTGATCGGCGGCAGCGCCACGCCCTGCGTATAGGCGGCGCCGCGCGCGATCTTCATCCACACGCTCTCGATGAGTTTCGGGGTCACGCGGATGAAGACGACCGGCGGCAGGTCGGACACGTAGTCGGACCAGTTGGCGAAGTCGGTCGCCAGGCGCGAGCGCTGCCACGCGGCGCCGATCTGCATCGATCGCCCCTGCGTCGGGGTGCGCTGACCGCCGAAGACGTGCACCGGCGTCAGGAACGCGACGTCGAACCGGGATGAGGTCGTCTGGAACGGCGGATGCCGCGTCAGCAGCGTCTCCGGCTCGCCGAGTCCTGCGGTCGGGAACGGCGCCGACGGCTCCACCGGCAGCGGCGTCGCCGGCACCGGCGCCGATGCCGGTCAGCTTCGCGCGCGCGAGTTCGACCACGGCACACACCTCGACAGCGCGCACGACGCGGGTGTCGGCGCCGTTCTGCCGCATCCGCTCGTCGCCATCGGAGGTGATGCCGAGCACGACGCCGCGGGTCGAGAACACCGGACCGCCGGCGCCGCCCGGAGCGGGCGCGAGGTCCGACTCGAGGATGCGCGTGGCCACGCGGCGCACGACGCCCGACACCGCGCCTTTCTCCTGGCGCAGGGGCGCTTCGAGCGCGACCATCTCGTCGCCGACCTCAGGCGCCGGTGCGCTCTGGCCGCAGCCGAGCGGCACGGCGGTCGACCGTGGCCGCCGTCGCCGGATCGATCCGCACCACCGCGACGTCGCGTTCGGCATCGGTCGCCACGACCAGGCCCGGCACCTTGCGCGTAGGCGAGAACTGCACCTCCACCGTGGTGGCCGTCCCGATCGGCTGGTAATTGGTGACGACCAGACCGCTCGCATCGACCACCGCGCCGGAGGCGTGCGCCGTCGGCGTCCACACGCGCACGACGCTCTCCTGCCAGCGGGCCGTCAGCGACGCGCGGTCCTCGTCCAGGACCGAGCCAGGCGCCGACGTCGGCGGGGTGGCCGTGTCGACGGCGGCAGCGTCGGCGTTGGCGGCCGTGAGATCGAGCGCGGTATCTCTGCCCGCCGCGAGGTCCACGATCTGCGTCCACTGATAGGTCCGGCCTTCGAAGGCGACGGGCCGATCCGATTCCACCGTGTAGTTGCCGGGGCGCAGGCGCAGTTCCACCGCGCCGTCCTGCCCCGTGAAGACGCGGCGCGGCGGCGCGCTCGACGGGTTCTCGCTGATGAGCAGCAGGTGGCGACGAACCGGCGTCGCGACCTCGTCGGCGCCGGTGAGTGCGATCCGGACCCTGAGCACGCCGGTGTCCTGGACGGTGCCCGCGGCAGGCGCCACCAGGCAGAGCAACAGAACGGCCAGACCGCGCACCATGCCGCGATCGTGGCTGCGCGCGCCCGTCGTGTCAACGTGGCGCGGCCGCCCCGGGCTCACGCGGTCGGCGCGACCAGCCCTGACGCGGCGTCGCCGGCGAGCGGCTCGAGGGCCATCGGCTGGTCGTGATCGAGAAACGCGCCGCAGATGCCGTGGAAGTCATCGGCGGTCTGCGCACGGCGGATCTGGTGCAGGAACAGCCCGGGCACGCCTTCGCCGAGGTAATTGACGAACTTCTTCATCCGCTCGCAGCGCACCTTTTCCGGTTTGTCGAACGACGCCTGCGAATCCCAGAGCGCGCGGATGTAGGTCCAGACGTCACGGCCGGTCGGGTAGGTCACCGTCTCGCCGGCGAGCTGCTGGCGGATCTGGGAAAACAGCCACGGACTGCGGATGGCGGCGCGGCCAACCATGAGCCCGCGCGCCCGGGTGAGCCTCAGCACCGTCTCGGCCTGCGCCGCGGAGTGGACGTGCCCGTTGGCGATGACCGCGCACGGCATCGTCTCTGCCGCCTGGCGGATGAGGTCGTAGTGCACCGGCAGCCGGTAAAGCTGCGCTACCGTGCGGGCGTGCACCGTGAGCGCATCGAGCGCGTGGCGGGCGAAGATCGGCAGCAGCGCGTCGAACTCCTCCAGCGACGCGAAGCCGAGCCGCGTCTTCACGGTGAAGCGGATCGAGACGGCCTGGCGCAGCGCGCCGAGGATCCGGTCGATGCGATCGGGCTCGCGCAGCAGGCCGCCGCCGGCACATTTGCGGTAGACGATCGGCGCCGGGCAGCCGAGGTTCAGGTCGATGGCCGCCACCGGCAGCGTCTGCAGCACCTGCGCCGTGCGCACCAGCGCGGGAATGTCGTTGCCGATCATCTGGGCCACGACCGGGCGCCCGGTGGTGTTGCGGGTGATGGCCTCGACGATCTTCTTCTCGGGCGTCGAGTCGGCGTGCACGCGGAAATATTCGGTCCAGTAGACGTCGGCGCCGCCGTAACCGTGCACCAGCGCCCAGAAGGCGCCGTCGGTGATTTCCTGCATCGGCGCCAGCGCCAGAAACGGCGCCGGCCGCGTGAGCAGCGCAGAGAACGCGTCGGACGGCGACGGGCCGATGGGCGCAGGCACGCGCTAGTCTTCGACCCACTCCGGCGGCGGCATGATGGTGGTCTGGGGCGTCGAACCCGGGTCGGGCCGTCCTGAACCTTCGAGCCGGCTGATGGCGCGCACGTTCATGTCATCGTCGCAATGGATCTGGCAGGAGAGGCGCACGCCGCTCAGACCCCGGGCCTTGAGGCGCTCCTGCTCGGCGACGGTCATCTTCGCCGGTTCGCCGTCGATGAACTCCACCCGGCAGGTGGTGCAGCGGGCGTTGCCGCCGCAGGCGTGCAGGATGTCCACCTTGGCATCCTGTTCGATGGCGAGCACCAGCCGCTTGCCGGCCGCCACCTCGAACGTTCCATATCCTTCAACCGTCAGTTTGGGCATCTCATCATTGTACAGGCCGCAGCCCATGCGGGACGTCACGCGCCGTCACGGACATGCAACCGGCTGCAGCACGCCCCGAGCCTCCGCCACGCTGCCAGGTATAGAGGTAGGTGGCCCTGCCGGCCATGCGCGCGCCCGGCGCGCAACGGGCGTCGGGCCCCGGATCCAGGCCGTAAATCACGTCATTCTCGAGGTCGGGGTCGTTGCGCGTCAGGTCGAAGGCGGCCATCGACCTGGCCGTGCCAACGCGTCCGCTGATGAGCACGAGCGCGCCGTGGAGCCCGACGGCCGCGGCCAGCGTGAAGGGATCCATCCGTTCCTTCACCACCTGACGCTCGATCGCGGCGTGCACGAGAAACGCCACCGGCATGCACGCCACGCTCGCCACCAGCCCCTTGAAGAGCCAGCGATCGCGCCGGCTCTTCGCCGCGTAGTCGGCCTCGCGAAACAGGTGCGCCGTCACGAACAGCACCAGGAACAGGAACACTTCGTAGTGGAAGCGCGGCCCGTACTGGTTGCCGCCGCGTTCCACGTAGAAATACAGCGCGCCGGCCATCAGCACCGGCAGCCAGGCGAACAGGCCTCGCCGCTCGGCGCGCGCGCCGGTGGCAAGGTAGACGACGTAGGCCACGACGAGCACCGGCGGCGTCCACAGCAGATGGCGCACGAGATGGCGTGGCGAAGATGTCGGCGCCGCGCATCAGCATGCCGTCGGCGAACCACCGCGAGACCGTGAGTGCCGTGGTGGTGAGGTGCCAGGGACTGCCGCCCAGGGCGACGTTGTAGGCCATGAGCGCCGCAATCCACGGCGCGCCACCGAGCGCGACCAGCAGCGAGCGTGCGCGGGCGCGACACGCCGGGCCGCACCAGCCACCACACGATCGGCACCGCGCACACGACGCCGGTGAGATAGCGCGCCAGCACCGCCCAGCCCACGAGCAGCCCGATCGACACCGGCACCCACCACGGCGTGCGGTCCACGCGGGCGGCCAGGCAGGCAGCCGCCAGCAGCAGCACGCCGCAGAACGTATGCGAGAAATAGGAGGCGGCGTTGAAGGCGAAGAACGGTGAGACCGCCACCAGCGCCGCGGCGAGCACGCCGATCCGCGGCGAGTAGAGGCGCGCGCCGAGCAGCCACACGAGGCCAAGCGTCAGCGTGCCGAGCGCCGGATTCACCAGCCCGGGCGGCACGTCCGCGGCGAGCGCGAGACCGAGCGCCAGCGGCCAGCCGAACGGGAAGGTGCCGAACGTGCGGCCGGCCTCGTGCACGATGTAGTTGAAGGCGAAGAGTTCGGGGGCGCCGGCAGCCGCGTGCCAGAGTTCGCCGTGGGCGAGCATCCGCGCCTGGAACAGGTAGACGTATTCGTCCGCGGAGTTCGGGAAATCGAAGAGCACGCGCGCGATTGAGCGCCGCCAGCGCCAGCATCACGAGCGGGGCGCCGACGAGGCCCACGCTGAGGCGGTGCGCGTGGGCGGCATCGGCGCCGCGCAGGCATGCCGCATAGAGCCTCTCGAGCGAGCCCACCGGCGGAGGTCGGGAGGTGGGCTCGGGCATCGCGGCTGGCCCTAGGACTTGCCCGACAGCTTCGCGAAGGCCGCGGCGAACGCGGTGGACGGTACGGGGGCGGGACGGGGCGCCGGCGCCGGACGCGGGTCGCGGCGGCGGTGCGCCGCTAGGTGCGGCTGGAGTGCCGCTGCCGGTCGCCGGCGTCGGCCGCAACTCGCCGCGCTTCATGGTCAGCGCGATGCGCTTGCGGCTGGCATCCACCTCCAGCACCCGCACCTGCACGATGTCGCCGGCCTTCACCACCTCGCGCGGATCCTTCACGAAGCGATCGGCGAGCTGCGAGACGTGCACGAGGCCGTCCTGGTGCACGCCGATGTCGACGAAGGCGCCGAAGTTGGCGACGTTGGTCACCACCCCTTCGAGCTGCATGCCCGGCACCAGATCGCCGAGCGCCTGCACGCCGTCCTTGAAGGCGGCGGTCTTGAACTCCGGGCGCGGATCGCGGTTCGGCTTGTCGAGTTCCGTGAGGATGTCCTTCACCGTGGGCACGCCGAACTGCGCGTCGGCGAAGTCGTCGGGGCGCAGCGTCTTGAGCACGGCCGACTTGCCGATGAGGTCGCCGACCGGCAGTCCCGTGCGCGCGACGATGCGCTCGACCACCGGGTAGGCCTCGGGATGCACGGCCGAGGCGTCGAGCGGGTTGTCGCCGTTGACGACGCGGAGGAAGCCGGCCGCCTGCTGGAACGTCCGCTCGCCCACGCGCGGCACGTCGAGCAGCTGGGCGCGGCGACGGAACGGCCCGTTGGCATCGCGAAACGCCACGATGTTCCCGGCCAGCGTCTCGCTCAGGCCCGAGATGCGCGCCAGCAGCGGCACCGAGGCGGTGTTCAGGTCGGCGCCGACCGCGTTGACGCAGTCTTCCACCACCGCGTCGAGCGTCCGGCCGAGCTGAAACGGGCTGACGTCGTGCTGGTACTGGCCGACGCCGATCGCCTTCGGGTCGATGCGCACCAGCTCGGCGAGCGGATCCTGCAGCCGCCGCGCGATCGACACGGCGCCGCGCAGCGACACGTCGAGGTCGGGGAACTCCTTCGCCGCCAGTTCCGACGCCGAATAGACGGAGGCGCCGGCTTCCGAGACCATCACCTTCGTGAGCGGCAGCCCGGGATGCGCCTGCATCAGATCGGCGGCCAGCTTGTCGGTCTCCCGCGAGGCCGTGCCGTTGCCGATCGAGATGAGCTGCACGCCGTGCCTGGCGGCGAGCTGGCCGAGCGTGCGCAGCGAACCCGCCCAGTCCTTGCGCGGCTCGTGCGGGTAGACGGTGGCGGTCTCGAGCACCTTGCCGGTGCCATCGACCACCGCCACCTTCACGCCGGTGCGGATGCCGGGGTCGAGCCCCATCGTCACACGCTGGCCGGCCGGCGCCGCCAGCAGCAGGTCGTGAAGGTTGCGGCCGAAGACGCGGATGGCTTCCTGCTCGGCCTGCTCGCGCAGGCGCTGCTCGGTTTCCACTTCGAGGTGCAGGAGCAGCTTGACGCGCCAGGTGAGACGCACGACGTTGGCCAGCCACGCGTCGGCCGGCGCGACCGCGCGGCTCGATGCCGAAACGTGCGGCGATGCGCCGCTCGGGCTCACTCGGCCCGGGCGCGCCGTCGGCGGGCAGGTCGAGCGAGAGCCGCAGGAACGCCTTCCTTGCGGCCGCGCAGCAGCGCCAGCACGCGGTGCGAGGGCACCGCCTTCACCTGTTCGGTGGCGTTGAAGTAGTCGGAGAACTTCACGCCTTCGGCTTCCTTGCCGGCAACCACCGTCGAGGCCACTCGCCGCGCTCCCACACCAGCGCCCGGAAGGCGCCGACGCAGTTCGGCGTCTTCGGCGAAACGCTCCATCAGGATCCAGCGCGCGCCTTCGAGCGCGGCGGCGGCATCGGCCACGCCCAGTTCGGCGTTCACATAGGCGGCCGCGGCGGTGTCGGGGTCGAGCGACGGGTCGTGCAGCAGGCCGAGCGCCAGCGGCTCGAGGCCGCTGTCGCGGGCCATCTGCGCCTTGGTGCGCCGCTTCTGCTTGTAGGGCAGGTAGAGGTCTTCGAGCCGCGCCTTGGTGGCCGCCTCGCCGATCGCCGTCGCCAGCTGCCGGCGTGAGTTTGCCCTGTTCCTCGATGCTCTTCAGGATGGCGGCGCGCCGTTCCTCCATCTCGCGCAGATACGTGAGGCGCTCGTCGAGCGCGCGCAGCTGGGTGTCGTCGAGGCCGCCGGTCGCCTCCTTGCGGTAGCGGGCGATGAACGGCACGGTGGCCTTGTCGTCGAGCAGCGCGACCGCCGCCTCGACCTGCGGCACTCGGACGTTCAGTTCTTCGGCGATTCGGGCGGCAATCGACAGGGCGGGCAGCGCAGACACGGAGCCGCCATTGTAGCAAGCGTCGCCGCCGCCGCGTGCTGCGCCGCCCGCGATGGCGCTAGCGATAGACCTTGCGCTTGCTCGTGGCCTCGTTCATGCGCGCGAACACGCGATCGGCGATCTCGTCGGCGAGGCTCTCGCCGGCGAGAATCGGCGAGCCCACGCGGCCGATCGGCGGCGGCCCGGCGGCGACGCCCGACAGGCGCCGGTCGGCGAGGTGTTCGGCGGCGTCCTGCGAATCGATCCCGCTCGCCACTTCGCGCAGCAGCCCGTCGTTGAGGCCGTAGACGAGACCATGCAGCACCGGCCGGCGGCCACGGGCCCACGCCTGCTGCACGATCGGCGTCTCGGAGAGGTGATAGAGCTGTTCGAGCACGTTCAACTCGACCAGCCGGTCGAAGCGCGCCTGCGGGTCGGCGATGGCGTTGAGTTCTTCGGCGTTCCAGCGCAGCACGTTGCGGATCGGCCCGAGCCAGTGGTCGACCAGGCCGTGCTGCTGCCCCGACATCGCCGCCTTGACACCGCCGCAGCCGTAGTGGCCGGTGACCAGGATGTGCTTCACGTCGAGCACTTCGACGGCGTACTGCAGCACGCTCATCGCATTGATGTCGCTCGGCATCACCAGGTTGGCGATGTTGCGATGCACGAACAGCTCGCCCGGCTTGGTGCCGGTCACCGAGTTGGCCGGCACGCGGCTGTCGGCGCAGCCGATGTAGAGGAACAGCGGCTCCTGCCGCTGTGCGCTCTCGCTGAAGAACGCCGGATCGCTCGCCTTGACGCGTTCGGCCCAGGCGCGGTTGCCTTCGATGATGCGGCGGTACTCTTCCATGGCGCGTCTGGTCCTCAGTCGTTGTCGTAGTCGTGCGTCGGCGCCAGTTCGGTCTCGGGAATGCCGACCAGCCGGTAGTCGATGCCGCGCAGGCGGGCGGTCTCACGGAAGCTGTGCAGCACCTCGAGCGCGTCGTGGTCGAAACGCGTGGTGCGGCGGCCGTCGATCTCGACGCGCGAGCCGGGCTCGAGGGCGTTGAGGGCGCGCGAGATGCTGGCCTTGCTCAGGAACGTCACCTGCTCGGGCAGGCTGTAACGGGTGAGCACGGCGCCCGGCGGACTGACCCGCGAGAACACCGGGCTGCGCAGGTGTTCCATCACGATGAAGATGATGCCGACGACGACGCCGACCCCGATGCCCCGCAGCACGTCGGTGAAGACGATGGCCAGCGCGGTCACGACGAACGGGATGAAGTGGCTGGCGCCGAGCCGCCAGGCGTGGCTCCACAGCGACGGCGCGGCGAGGCGGAATCCGGTTACCAGCAGCACCGAGGCAATGGCGGCCAGCGGAATGCGGTTGAGGACGGCGCCGAGCGTCAGCACCGCCACCAGCATCAGGACGGCATGCACGAGCACCGACAGGCGCGACTGCGCGCCGGCGTCGATGTTGGCCGACGACCGGATCATGACGCCGGCGATCGGCAGGCCGCCGAACAGCCCCGACATCATGTTGCCCAGGCCCTGCGCCATCAGTTCGCGGTTCACCGGCGCTTCGCGCCGCAGCGGATCCAGCTTGCGGGTGGCCTCGAGGCCGAGCAGCGTCTCGAGGCTGGCCACCAGCGCGAAGACGATCGCCAGTTCCCACAGCATCGTGGTCCAGAGCACGCTCCAGTCGGGCGCCACCAGATGCGGCAGGACGGCCCCGAACTCCATCTCGGGCAGCGAGACCAGATGGGTGCCGCGCACGGCCAGTTCCGGCAGGTACCAGCGCAGCGACTCGTTCAGCGCCACGCCGAGCGCGACCGCGATCATCGGCGCCGGCAGCAGCCGGATGCGCGAGAAGGGCGAGCGCGGCCACCACAACATGACGGCGACGCCCAGCAGCGCCGCCAGCACCGCCGCCGGCTGAATCTGTTGCAGCGATTCGGCGAGGGTGCTCAAGGTCGTCTGGCCCGAGGCCTCGATGAACGACATGTCGCCTTCAGCGTCGGCGTCGTAGCCGACCGCGTGCGGCACCTGCTTGAGGATGAGCGTCAGGCCGATGCCGGCGAGCATCCCCTTGATGACCGACGACGGCACGTAGTACGCGATGGTGCCGGCGCGGATGGCGGCCAGCACCAGTTGCAGGCCGCCGGCCAGCACCACCGCCGGCAGCAGCCGCTCGAAGCTGCCGACCTGTTCGATGCCGATGAGCACCAGCGGCGCCAGGCCGGCCGCGGGCCCGCTGACCATCAGCGAGGAGCCCGACACCGCACCGACCACCAGACCGCCGACGATGCCGGCGACCAGGCCCGCCAGCAGCGGCACGCCCGACGCCACGGCGATCCCGAGACACAGCGGCAGCGCGACGAGGAACACGACGATGCCGGCCGGCACGTCATCGCGCCAGGTGTTGAACAGGGCCATCCGGGAGGTCTCGGCGACCTCGCCCACGGGCACGTCTCCAGGCTGAACTGCGTGTGTTTCGATGGCCATGCGAGCCGATCCCGTCAGAATCAGGCCGCGGCCTTCGGCGCCGCGGTTCCGTCCGGATGATACGCGATGGGACGCGCCGGGGCCACGTTCCGGTCCAAGCTCAGGCACACGACGCGGCGCCCGCGACAGCGCTGCCCGCCGCGATCGCTACGGCGCGATGAGCACATAGCCCTGCTGCTGCAGGGCGATGATGGTCGTCAGCGCCCACAGGTCGCGCTGCACCTCGGGCATGATGTCCTTGGCGTCGATCTTGCGGCCGAGCGTGGCCTGGCCGCAGACGCGGAAGTCGACGCCGGCCTTCTTGAGCGCCTGGATCATGCCGAGGTTGGGATTGTCCTGGCCGTCGTGGCGCGCCTTGTAGGACGCATTCGTCATGATGTAGTCGGTGGCGCCCTGGTGGAACACCACCGCCACCTTGCGGTTGGCCGCCGGCACGCCGGTCTTGGCGAGCGTGTTCACGTAGCGCGCGACCGCCTGCAGCATCGGGTGCACCTCGGTGGGCTTCGGCCCGGCCGTGGCCATGTCGAACACCACCTTGTGCACGATCGCCGGGTTCGGCATTTCCTTCGCGTCGGGTACGTCGCGCGCCGCTTCGACCCCGGGCACGGGCAGCGCCTGCGCGTCAGCGCGGGCCGGGCTCGACACGAGCACGGCGCCAAGGAACAGGGCGAGCAGGAACTTCGTCATCGTGGTTTCTCCGTCTTCTTGAGCGCCTTGTAGTGCGCTTCGATCGGCTGGAACGGACCGAAGCGGTGCTGCTCGAGCGGAAACCCGTCGGCAAACGGCCCGTACGGATTGTCCACCGGCTTGGTCGCCTTGTCCGGATAGTCGTGCTCGAGATTCGGCATCTGCGGGCGCGGCTGGGCGTTGATGTAGGCGGCCACGTCGAAGGCCTCGTCGTTGGTGAGCGTGGGTTCCCCGAGCGGCATCCGCGCCTTGATGAAGCGCGCCGCGGTGAGCACCCGGTGCATGCCGGCGCCGTTGTTGTAGGAATCCGGCCCCCAGAGCGGCGGGAACAGGTAGCCCTTCGCCTTCTCGCCGGTGGCGAGCAGCCCGAGGCCGTCGGTGCCGTGGCACACCGAACACCGCGCCCCGTAGACCTGCTGCCCCGCCTCGACGCTGGCCGCGCGCGTCGGGGTCGTGAACGCCGGCGGCTCGGCCGCCGCCTTGAGCGACGCGCCCATCGCTTCGTAGCGCGAGCCGAGCGACCGCAGGTAGGCCGCGATCGCGATCATCTCGGGGCTGTCGAGCGGCAGCGGCGTGCCGTTCATGCTGCGCTGCATGCACTCGTTGATGCGGTCCTCGACGTCGGTCATGTTGCCGGCGCGGCCCGAGAAGCGCGGGTAGTGTTCGGCCGTCTGCAGCAGCGCCAGCGTGCCCGGGTCGGTGCCGGTCGCCAGATGGCACGACGCGCAGTTGAGCCGCCCGCCCGAGTAGCGGCGCGCCGGATCCGGATGATCGGGCCCGAGCAGTTCGACCGTCTGCGCGACCAGCCGTCGCCCGTACTCTTCGGTGGCGTGCGCGGGCACGTCGGTCACGGGACGTGGCGGACGGGGCCGTTCGGCGCCGGAGTTGGCCGGCGCGGTCGGCGAGGCGGCGTCCGACGAACCGCCGGGCGCCACGGTCGATGAACGGAGCCCGACCACGATGGCGGCGCCGCCCACGACCAGCGCGAGGGCGACGATGCCGGCCAGCCTGGCAGTCCGCGGGGGTCGTTGGGGCTCATGGCGATTTGGGGTCGGCCGAGGCGCCGCCGGCGCCGGCTGCGCGATCATAGCCCTGCGCGGCTTCGAGGAAGTGGTGCTTCGGCCGCTCGATCCAGGCGCGCAGCGCCGGCGAGGCCGCCCAGGCGGCGACGAACACGACCGCAAAGGCGACCGACGCCCACACGACGAGGTCGGAGATCATCGGGCCTCCGCGGCGACCGGAGCCGCCTGGTAGAGGCTGCGCACGTGGTGGGCCGCGGCCAGCCGCTCCGCATCGGTCAGGCGCGTGGTCCACGGCGCCATCGGCGATCCGTGCAGGCCTTCGCGCAGCACCCGCACGGCTTCGCTCAGGCTCAGGCGCTGGAGCGTGAAGTTGGTCGGCGCCATCGGCAGCTTGTCGGCGGCCGAGCCGCGCCCGTCGCCGACGGCGCCGTGGCACTGCGCGCAGTTGGCGGCGTAGACCTGCGCGCCGAGCGCGACCAGGTGCGCCGGGACGTCCGGCTCCGGACGCGCCGCCGACAGCGCCTGCACCGCCGCGGCCAACGCCGCGCGATCGGTCGCGGAGTAATCGCGCCAGGCCGGCATGGCGCTGCCCGGCACACCGTGCCAGAGCGCGGCTGACAAACGCGCGCGTCGTGTATTCGTGTTCGGCCAGCTTCGCTGGTGCCGGCACGAGACCCGCCGCACCGGGCCCGTCGCCAGCGCCGCCAACGCCGTGGCAGGTGGCGCAGTGCTGTCCGTAGAGCGCCTGGCCACGCACCGGGTCGGCCGCCGCCGGCAGCGCGGGAGGCGCGTCGTGGGTGCGGGTCGGGCGAGCCGGATGCGGGTTCAGCGCGCCGTCGAACGCCATCTGCGCCATCTCGTCATCCGGGCAGTTGCAGCCCTCGCGGGCCCGCGCCTCGCCTTCGGGGCCGGCCAGTTCCCGCGCCCGGCCGAGCGAGTCGAGATAGGCCACGAGGTCGCGCGCCTCCTGGCGCGGCCGATCGGGCGCCCCGTCGAAGAGCGCAGGGTAGCCGGGCATCACCGACGCCGGCACGATGGCCCGTGGCGCATAGAGATGCGCGTACTGCCAGTCGAGGCTGCGGGCGCCGCCGACGCGGCTCAGGTCGGGGCCGATGCGCCGCGTGCCCCACAGATGCGGCGTGTCGCGACGCGTCTCCCACGCCAGCGTCGGCGCGCCGAAGCGCGTCATGTCGGCGTGCAGGTAGCGGATCTGCTGCGTGTGGCAGTAGGCGCAGCCCTCGCGGGCGTAGATGGCGCGGCCGCGCCGCTCGCTGGTGGTCGGCTCGAGCGGACGTTCGGGCGCCATCGCCGCGGACTGCTCGTCGAGCACACGCGCCGGCCACGCGCCGAGCAGCGCCACCGACAGCGCGAAGAACACCACGCCGGCGACGCTCGCCACGAGGTAGGCCGTCCGCAGGGTCTGGCCCGCGCGGCTCACAGCGCCTCCGTGACGGGCGCCAGCCGCGGCGCCACTTCTTCGTGGCCACGATCGGCCGCAGCCGGACGCACGACCTATGCCGGCGCCGCGTGGTCCGGTCGTGAGTCCGGCGAGCAGTGCGACGAAGCCGGCCGCGAGAATGGTGCCGATGTGCGCGCGCGACACCCAGTAGACGCGCGAGGCCGTGACCGAGTCGATCCAGGGCGCGCCGCTCTTCCACAGCTCGCCCTGCACGAGCCCGGCGATCGTGAGGTCCACGACCATGCCGACAAGACCGACGACGAGCAGCCAGTAGGCCCACGTGATCGCCGTCGCGTTGTAGCGCGCCTCCGGGATTCGCTGCCACGCGTGCACGAGGCCGCCGGCGGCGGCGAAACTCGCAAAGCCGAGCATGGCCAGGTGCGAGTGGGCCACCACCCAGTCGGTGAAGTGCACGGTCTGGTTGACCGACATCTGCGCCTGCGCCGAGCCCTGCAGGCTGACGATCACGTAGAAGAAGGTGCCGGTGCCGACAAAGCGCAGCGCCGGGTCGCGCGGCAGCAGGCCGGCGCCGCGCATCGACAGGAACAGGTTGGTCACGACGATGACCACGGTCACGCCGAGCAGCGCCGAGGCGACGATCGCGGTGAGCTGCGCCGCCATCGGAATGACCGAGTAGACGTAGTGGTGGGTGCCGTTGAGCGGATAGAGGAAGAACAGCAGCCAGAAGCCGAGCATCGACAGGAAGTGACTGAAGACCGGCCGGCCGGTGGACGCCGGGATGACGAAGTAGATGATGGCCAGCGCCAGCGGCGTCACGAACAGGCCGACCGCGTCGTGAATCCACAGGCCGCTGATGGCGGCGCCGGCGGCGCCGGGCAGGAACTCCGGCACCAGGTTGCCCATCGGGTAGGCCAGCAGCGTGAAGACCAGCCCGCCGAGGATGTACCAGCTCGAGACGTAGAGTGACTCCAGACCGCGGCGGAAGAAGCCGGGCAGGAACTGCACGCCGGCCAGCGCCAGCGCCACCATCACCACCACGTCGACGACCAGCGGGAACTCGGCCCACTCGAGCGGCTGACTGACGCCGGCCAGCACCAGCGTCCAGCCCGGCAGCATCACCGCGAAGTTCCAGAGCGCGAAGAGCCACACGCCCAGGCGCGCGCTGGTCACCGGGCGCCCGGTCAGGATCGGCACGGCGTGATAGAGGAACGCGAAGAACGCGTTCGCCAGCCAGCCGAGCATGATGCCCTGCGTGTGGGCATAGCGCACGCGTCCCCAGCCGAGCCAGGCGACGTCGCGAGCGAGGTCGGGCGCGATGAGCTGCCAGGCGGCCACGAGCCCGAAGGTCACCGAGACGAGCAGCGTGACGAGCGCCGCCAGGCCGTGCGCGCGGACCAGTCCCGTGTGGACGAGTGGAACGAAGGGACGCGTGGCCAGGGGCGCGGTCCTACTTGTTGACCGGAATCATGATGTGCGCGCCCGGGGTGCCCGGCAGCATCAGCCACGGCGTCCCCCGCAGTTCGAGCGCATCTTCGCGCGCGCTGGCCGTGGTCACGCCAATCGAGTCCGGGGTGGCGTTGGGCACCGACAACACCCACAACAGCTGGATGCGATCGGGCTTGCCGTACAGGCGATACGACATGGTGCCGAACTCGGTCGGCTTGACCGTGCCGGCCTTGGTGGCTGCGGCCATCGCCTCGGCGATCTCCTTGTCGGTCTTCTTCTCCGCGCGGAGCTTCGCGGCGAGGTCGCGACGGGGGCCACCCGACTTGTTGTAGCACCAGGTGAAGCCGTCGGCGCCGCGTGGCATGCACTCGATCTGGTTGGTGCCGGCCCGCAGCACCTTGCGGGCGCCGCTCTCGTCGTAGGTGTAGACGGTGGCGCCGGCGCGCATGTCGAGCGGCAGCGGCAGCGTCGCCTGCGTGACCGGATCGGCGGCCACGTCGGTGATGGTCGTCTTCGTGGGCTTCGGGTTGATCGGAATCATGATGTGCGCGCCGGGCGTGCCGGGCAGCATCATCCACGGCAGGCCGCGCCCTTCGAGGGCCTCGTTGCGCTGGCTGACCGTCGAGACGCCCACCGACTCCGGCGTGCTGTTCGGCGTCGACCAGACCCACAGGTGCTGGATGCGATCGCGCTTGTCGTAGTGGCGGTACGACATCACGCCCTGCGGCGTGGGGGCGAGCGTGCCGGCCTTGATGGCGGCGGCCACGGCCTGGCTGACCTGTTCGTCGGTCTTCTTCTCGGCGCGGAGCTTCGCTTCGAGGTCACGCCGCGGGCCGAACAGCTTGTTGTAGCAACGGGCGAAGCCGTCGGCGGGATCGCGTGGCTGGCACTCGACGAAGT
This sequence comes from uncultured Acidobacteriota bacterium, assembly GCA_963779175.1. Lineage (GTDB taxonomy): Bacteria > Acidobacteriota > Vicinamibacteria > Vicinamibacterales > UBA2999 > CADEFD01. The sequence goes on along the minus strand of CAVZXA010000005.1, from coordinate 639,911 downwards.
TGGTGCCCTGGCGGATGACGCGGCGCGCCCCGGTGGCCGGGTCGTAGGTCACGACGGTGGCGCCGGCGCGCAGATCCTCGGGCAGGATCTGCACGGCCTCGGCGATGAGGGCCTCGGGGCCCGGTGCCTGCGCGGCCGCCGCCATCGGACTGGCGAACGCCAGTGCCGCGGCGATGGCGAAGTAGTGTTTCATCTCGTCCTCCTCCTGCCGGTATGACCGGCGGTCCCGGGTTGCGGCCTACTGCCGGTTATAGCTGAAGCCCGCGGCGTGCGCCTGCTCGATGGCCTGGACCATGGCCGGCACGATCGTGACGCCCGGCAGCAGGTTGGCGCGCAGGTCGGCGCCGATGGCGGCCGCCGTGCCCTTGCCTCGGGCCTCGAGTTCCAGCGTCCACAGGCCCAGCGCGTTGTTGCAGAGGAGGAATTTCGTGCCCATCTTCTGCAGGTTGGGGATGGACACCGCCGGAGCGGCGTCGCCGAGCATGGCGATGCTGCTGGGAATCCCCATGCGCCCGGCCAGCAGGTGCGCCTCGCCTTTGGTGAGGCGCGCGAACACGTTGCGCGTGTAGGGTGCGCCGGTGGCGTCCTTCAGGCCGAGCACTTCGCCCAGTCCGTACTTGGCCCACATGGCGTCATTGAACCCGAGGGCGATCGACGACGCCGGGCCCACACCGTAGAACGAACTCGCCACTCCCGCCGTGCCTGGAGGATAGGCCCCCAGGTAGTTCAGGATGTGGAGCAGGCCCACGGCGTTCAGATGCTGCGGGCAGTCGAAGAAGCAGCGGCTCTTGCCGGGAACCTCTTTCAGCCACGACGTGTCACTGGAGGCCTGGGCCGCAGCGGACGTCCCGGTTCTGGTCAGCGTCAGCACGGCGGCCGCGCCGAACACACGGGCGAGAAATCCTCTTCGCGGACGGTTGTCGATGGGTCGCATGGGAGCCCTCCGTGACGGTCATGATGCGTGGATACGAACCGACCTGACGTGAACACGAACGACGCTTGGTACCCGAGGACCTGCTAGCCGACGTACAAGTACGAGAACCCGTGCTCCTGGGCGTGCGTGACGCCGACGACGCCGGCCGAGACGATGCGGGCGTTGGGGATGAGGTTGGCCGCCATCTCCTTCAGCACGCCGTCGGTGTCGCCGCCCTGGCCGGCGATGCGCCCGGCAAGGCCGCGGCTGGCGGAGCCGCAGATGATGAACTGCACGCCGCGTTTGGCGAGCCCCGACAGCTGCATCCGCTCGCCGGAGTTGAAGGGATTGGCCGCCGGCGGGGGCGTCGCCTTCGAGTCGAGCGTCTTGCCGTACTTCGACCAGATGGCGTCGTTGTAGCCGTAGGCGGTGGCCGAGTGGCGCAGCACTACGATGAGCGCCATCTCCGCTTCCTCGACGCCGTAGCCGGTCTTGTTGCCGGTGAACAGGTTGCCGGCAAAGCGGATGCCGTCGGGCACCCCGGTCGGCGTGACCACGTCGAGCACCACGCGGTGTCTGCCGGGCATCGCCGACATCCAGCCGTCCTGCTCGTGACGGGCCGGCGTGAAAGGCGCGACCGCGCCCTGAGCATCGGCGCGGCGGGCGCCAAAGGTCGCCGAGGTGGCGGCTATGCCCAGGCCGGCGATAAGGGTGCGGCGATCGTGCTTGGCAGATGACATTCGAAAGCTCCCGGGTCGGGGCGGGGTGACTGGACGACGCCGTGCGGACCCGCACGGCGCCAGTGCCGCCGGAGGGATTGTAGCCGGGCTGGCGCCCGGGCGTATCCATCTCACCGCCCGCGCCATCGAAGGGGGTTGTCTAAAATTGAACAGCACGGCCTTTTGTTCGCGTGATACAGTCGCCGCACTCTGCAGCATACACGTCCGGAGTTCGCCTCCCCCGCCGTCCTCAAGCTCGCCCTCGACCGACGTGCCCAGCTCTTCGTGGGCACGCGGGCAACCGTTGACAGCCCGATGATGTACGCCAAAGCGGCGTTCCTCATCGGGACCGCGGTATGGGCCTACGTCGTGCTGGTCTTCCAGGCCCAGACGACGCTCGCCGTCAGCGGCTCCGCCGTGGTGCTGGCACTGGCCCTGGTCGGCATCGGCTTCAACGTGCAGCACGATGGCAACCACGGCACGTTCTCGCGCCGCCCATGGGTGAACCGGCTGGCCGGCTTCACGCTCGACCTGATGGGCGCCAGTTCCTACTTCTGGAAAGACAAGCACAACCACAACCACCACGTGTACACGAACATCCCGCACGAGGACGCCGACATCAATCTCGGCCCGATGGCGCGGTTGAGCGCGGACCATGAGTGGCGCTGGTGGCACCGCTACCAGCACATCTACCTCTGGGCGCTCTACACCTGTGTGCACCTGCGGTATCTCTACAGCGACCTCCAGCGCCTGTTCTTCGGCAAGAACGACGGCCTGAGCGCCGGCTATCCGAAGGGCGCCGACATGGCGTGGCTGCTCGGCGGCAAGCTGTTCTTCTTCATCGTGGCGTTCGCGATTCCCCTGACCCGGCACGGCGCCGGCGCCGTCTTCGGCATCTACGTGCTGGTCTCGATGACGATGGGCTTCATCTTCAGCGTCGTCTTCCAGCTGGCGCACACGGTGGATATCGTCGAGCACCCGTCGAACGGCGACCAGCACCCCGAGTGGGTCGTGCACCAGATCGAAACGACCGCCAACTTCGCGACCCGCAGCCGCATGGCGACGCTGCTGCTCGGCGGCCTCAACTACCAGCGCGAACACCACCTGTTCCCGCGCATCGCCCACACGCACTACCCCGCTCTGTCGCGGATCGTCAAGGACGTGTGCGCCGAGCACGGCGTGCCGTGCCGCGAGAACATCACGCTCATGGACGCCCTGCGCTCGCACTACAACTTCGTGCGCCAGATGGGGCTGAAGCCGGCCGAAGCGGCGGCGTCCGCCCGGGTCGTCGAGCCGGCGCACTAGAACCCCTCGCATAAATGGGGCCGGCATTCGGCCGGCGATGCATCCCGTCCGGCGGCGTTGCTCCTCCTTCAAATACAGGCCGGTATTCTCAGTCGTCGCGCCTGGCCGGCCGGGCGCCTCGCCGCCCTCGGTGCCGCGCCCCCATTTATGAGAGGGGTTCTAGCGCCGCCGGCGGCGGGGCCCGCCGCAGTCCAGTTCGCCGTGGCGCCCGGAAGGCCGGGACACTAGAATGCCGCCGACAGGCGCCGATCCGCCGCCGGACGGCCGCGCCCCTGTGGTGCCCATGGACGTTCCCTCGTCGGAAGCGACCCGTCTGTTGCGCGCCGTTCGCGCCGGCGAGGCCACGCCCGACGACATCACCTCCCGGCTGGTGGCGCTGATGTACCCCGACCTGCGCGCCCTGGCAGGCCGCCTCATGCAGGCCGAGCGCCGCGACCACACCCTGCAGCCGACCGCCGTCGTGAACGAGGTGTTCGTGCGCCTGGTCGACCAGGCCGCCATCGACTGGCAGGACCGCGCGCACTTTGTCGGCATCGCGGCGCGGGTCATGCGGCAGATCCTCGTCGATCACGCCCGGCGCCGGCACGCCGCCAAGCGCGGGGCGGCCGGCGAGCGCATCACACTCGACGACGCCATGATCGCGGCGCCGGACACGGCATTCGAGCTGCTGGCCCTCGACGACGTGCTGACGCGGTTTGCCGCGCTCGACCCCCGACGCGCCACGGTCGCCGAACTTCGCGTCTTCGGCGGCTTGACCACCAGGGAAATCGCCGCCCACCTCGGCGTGTCGACCCGCACCATCGACGGCGACTGGGCAGTGGCGCGGCTGTGGCTGGCACGCGAGCTGCGGCCCGGAGGTCCCGATGCCGCCGCCTGACTTCGCGCGGGTGGCCACGGTGATCGCCGGTGTCCACGCCCTCGACGGCGATTCGCGCGCGGCCTACCTGGACGCTGCCTGCGCCGGTGACCCGGGACTGCGCGCCGAGGTCGAGTCGCTGCTGGCGCAGGACGCCGTCATGCCGCCGCTGCTGGCGACTGCCGGCGCGTTGGCGGCGTTTGCCGGTGCCGCCGGAAACGAGCCGGGCGCCGAGGCCGAACATCCGCCCGCAATCGGCGGCTACCGCATCCTCGGGGTGCTGGGCCAGGGCGGCATGGGCACGGTCTACCGGGCGCAGCAGGTCGTGCCGCTGGAGCGGGAGGTGGCGCTGAAGCTGGTGCGCCGCGGCCTCGACACCGACCGCATCATCGCGCGCTTTGCCGGCGAACGGCGCACGCTGGCGATGATGGATCATCCGGCGATCGCCCGGGTGTTCGATGCCGGCGCCAGCGACGACGGCCGTCCGTACTTCGTGATGGAACTGGTGGAAGGCACGCCGATCACGGCCCTGTGCGAGGCCCGCGATCTGGCCATCGCGGACCGTCTCGCCTTGTTCCTCGCGGTGTGTGCCGGCGTGCAGCACGCGCATCAGAAGGGCATCATCCACCGCGATCTGAAGCCGTCGAACGTGCTGGTGCGCGAACAGGACGGCGGGCTCGTGCCCAAGATCATCGACTTCGGCATCGCCAAGGCGATCACCGACGACAGCCCGTCCCACACGCTGCTCACGCTGGCCGGCGACGTGGTGGGCACGCCGGAGTACATGAGTCCGGAGCAGGCCGGCGTGTTCGACGGCGGCGTTGACACGCGCACCGACGTCTACTCGCTCGGTGTCATCCTCTACGAACTGCTGACCGGCCGCCGGCCGCACGTCTTCGCGGCCGCGACCATGGGCGAGATCCTGCAGGTCCTGGCAGGCGCGCAGCCGGCCCGGCCGAGCGCGGTCGTGCCGTCGCGTCGGCGGGTGCTCGCCGGCGACCTCGACAACATCGTGCTCAAGGCGCTGGCGACGGCCCCGGCCGATCGCTACGGGTCGGTGGAGCAGTTCGCCGACGACGTGCGCCGGCACCTGGAGGGCCTGCCGGTTGGCGCCCGCGCCGCCACGTGGACCTACCGCGGCGCCAAATTTGTGGGCCGTCACCGGGCCGGCGTGGCGGCGGCGGCCGCGGCGCTGCTGCTGCTCGGGGGATCGGCCGCCGTGCTGGGGGTGCAGGCGACGCGGCTGGCTCTCGAGCGCGATCGCGCGGTCGCGGCCGAGCAGCGGGCTCGGGCCGAAGCTGCGACCTCGGCGCGGGTCACCGAGTTTCTGGTCGACGTATTCGAGGTCTCCGATCCGTCGGAGTCGCGCGGCAACAGCGTGACCGTGCGCGAAGTGCTGGACCGCGGCGCCCGCCAGCTCGACACCGGTCTCGCCGATCAGCCGGAAATTCGCGCCACGCTGCAGGTCGCGATCGGACGTGTCTACCAGAACCTGGGGCTGCCGCGGGTGGCCGAGACCCTGCTCGCGACGGCGCTGGCGGGACGTCGCGCCGTGCTCGGGAACGACCATGCGTCGGTGGGCGAGAGCCTGGACCACCTGGCGCGTCTCAAGCGCGAGCTGGGAACGACCACCGAGGCCGAGGCGCTCTACCGGGAGGCGCTGGCCATCAAACGGCGGACGCTGGGCCCGGCCCACCCGTCGATTGCGCTGACGCTCAACAACCTCGCGAATGCCGTCCGCGACCGCAACGCGTTCGCGGAGGCCGAAGCGCTGGCGCGCGAAGGCCTCGACATGCGGCGCGCGCTGCTTGGCGACGAGCACGCAGACGTGGCCGAGAGCCTGCACGACCTGTCGGCCGTGCTGTGGTTGAAAGGCGACTTCGCCGGCGCCGAGACGCAGTTCCGGGCCACCCTCGCGCTCGACCGCAAGATTCACGGTGACGGCCATCCGGTGGTGGCGATCGATCTCAACTCGCTCGGCCAGGTGCTCACGGATCGCGGCGCCAGCGAGGAGGCCGAAGCGGTGCTGCGCGAGTCGCACGCCATCGTGACCCGGCTGTATCCCTATGAACACCGCGAGACCGCGATGTCCCTGCGCGACATTGGTGCCGCGCTGGTGCCGCAGCGGCGTTTCGACGAGGCCGAGGCGCTGCTGCGAGAGGCCATGGCCATTCACGAGCGCATCAGCGGCCGGCAGAGCGACGGCGTCTGGCACTGCCTGCTGAGGCTCGGCCGGTCGCGGCTGGCACGGGGCGACCTGGCGGGCGCCGAGGCCGTGTTCAGCGAATACCTGGCGATCGGCCGCCACCTCTTTGGCGGCGCCGACGCGCGCGTGGCGCGGGGCCTGACCTCCCTGGCTGGCGTGCTGCGCCTGCAGGGCCGGCTCGACGAGGCGCGACCGGCTGGCGCGCGAGGCGGTGGAGATCTGTCGGGCGGCACTCGGCGTCGAACACCGTGCCACGGCGCAGGCGATCGAGACACTCGCCGCGGTGGCCCGGGCCCGCGGGGAGCTGCTCGAGGCCGAGGGCGGGTTCCGGGAGGTGCTGCGGATCCGCCGCGCGGTGCTGCCGGCCACCCACGCCGAAACCGGCACGGCGCTGGTCCACCTGGGCTCGCTGCTGCACGCCCTGGGCCGGTCCGATGAGGCAGCCGAGGCGCTCCTCGAAGCGGTAACGATTCGGCGCGAGGCGCTGCCGGCCGGCGACCCCGGGATCGTCGAGGCGGAGCGCGCCCTCGCCCAGGCGAGCCCCCGGCCACGCTGAGGCCGGCGGCCGCGATTGCGGACTGGCCGTCGATTCTGCGCATTGCTGTCTGGAGGCAATGCCCAATGACCCGGATTCTCCTGCGTGCCCGCATCGTCCTGTGTCTGTCGGTGCTCGGTGCCGGCCTGTCGGCCCCGGTTGCGGCCCAGCCCGTGCAGCCGGTCGTGATCGGCACCTTTCACTGGCAGCTCCAGCCGTTCTGCAGCACGGTCTCGGTCACCGTGATCCAGGAAGGGGCCCAGTTCCGCGTGCAGGGCACCGAATCGTGCGCTCCGAACGACTTCTCGCGTTCGGTGTACGGCACCGCGCTCCTCGACGGCCAGGGCTGGGTCTATCTGAGCCTCAGCACCCCGCGGCTGCAGAACTCCCTCGACGGCACGTCGGTCTACGCGTGGTTCCAGCTGGCGACGCTCAGCGGCGGCTGGCAGGACGACGGCGGCCGCACCGGCAGCCTGGTGCCGGTATCGGGCCCCGTTGCCGGCACCAACCGCCGGGCGCAGGTCAGCAACTCTTTCGTCCACACCGTGTCGGCGGCCAACCGCCCTCCGGGTGGTGCCGACAACGTGACGTGCTTCAGCCACCCGCTGACCGACAACCGCTCGTCAGCCCACCTGCAGGTGACGGTGAATCGGGGCCAGGCGTCGGGGCTGCGGCCGGTCGTCGCGTCCACCTACAGTGTCTATTTCGACGACAACGGCACCGGGCTGCCGGCGCCGCTCACCCGGTATGTGTGGTGCATCAGCCGCGACGACAGCCAGCCGATGCCCATCGGCGCCGCGTTCAACGTGCGCCTGATGTTCTATTGACGGTCCGGCCGGTTCACCCGCAACCGGCGCACTGCGCCGTTTCCCGTAGACTGGGGTCGGTGCCCTCGCCCCACGACACATCGCTTGCGCGCATCCTGGTCGTCGCCGCAACCGGGCATGAACTGGCGCCCGGGGAGGGCTGGCAGACGCTGTGCTGCGGCGTCGGGCCGGTGGAGGCCGCCGCCGCGACCGCCGCCGCCCTCGCTCACCCTGACCCCGAGCGTCATCGTGCACGTGGGCATCGCCGGGGCCCGCCGGGCGTCGGGCCTGGCGCCGCTCGACGTCGTGGTCGGCATCGAGGCCCTCTACTGCGACCTCGGCGTGCCCGAGACCTTCGCGCCGCGCCGGATCGCGGCGCCGGCCGCTCTGGTGGACGCGGCCTGCCGGGCAGTACCCGGCGCCAGGCGCGAGGTCATCGGCACGAGTGGCCACGTCGGGCACAGCGCCGGCTGTCAGGTGGAGGCGATGGAAGGCTTCGCCGTGCTCCGCGCCGCTGCCCTGGCGGGCATTCCGGCCATCGAAGTGCGCGTCATCTCGAATGCCATCGAAGAGACCGACCGCGCGGTGTGGCGCTTCGCTGAGGGCTTTGCCACGGTGCGGGCGCTGACGCCCCGCCTGGTCGGGGAGATTGCCGCGTGCGCACGCTGAGGTTCGGGTTCTCGCCCTGCCCCAACGACACGTTCGCGTTCCATGCGCTGGTGCACGGCCTCGTGGACGTGCCCTTCACCGTGCAGCCGGTGCTGCTCGACATCGAGGAGCTCAATCGTCGCGCCCACGACGGCGCCTTCGAGCTCACGAAGCTGAGCGTCGGGGCCTTCGCCGCCGTCGGCGATCGCTATCGCCTGTTGCGCAGCGGCGCCGCGCTCGGTCACGGCGTCGGTCCGCTCGTGGTGGCGCGCGAGGCGCGGCCGCTGGCCGACGCCGTCCGCGGCCGCGTCGCGATTCCCGGCCGCGACACCACCGCCTTCCGGCTGCTGCGCCTGGCGGCGCCGGCCCTGGGCGAGGTCGTGGAGCTGCGCTACGACCAGATCCTCGGCGCCGTTGCCGGCGGCGAGGTGGACGCCGGACTCATCATCCACGAGAGCCGTTTCACGTACGCGGATCACGGCCTCGTGAAAATCATCGACCTCGGCGACTGGTGGGAGCAGGCGACCTCGCTGCCGGTGCCGCTGGCCGGCATCTGCGTCCGCGCCGACCTCGATGCGGCGACCGCCGCGGCCGCCGAAAGCGCCATCCGCGCCTCGGTCGCCCACGCGTTCGCGCATCCCGAGGCCAGCCGCGCCTACGTGCGCGCCCATTCCCAGGAGATGTCGGACGCGGTGTGTGACGCGCACATCCGCCTCTACGTGAACGCGCACAGCCTCGACATCGGCGACGACGGACTGCGCGCGATCAGCCGCCTTGCGGGCACGACGCTGTCGCGCTGAGCGGCGGCGCCTGGCAGCCCGTGGTGAAGGTCCCGGCGAGCACCGAGACCGATGAGGCGCTACGCCCACCCCAACGCGCACACCACGCGCGTCGGGGGCCCCGGCGATCGCGAGGCGCGACTACTGAGAATACCGGCCTGTATTTGAAGGCGGAGCAACGACGCAAGCGGCGATGCATCATCGGTCGAATGCCGGCGGGACCTTTCACCACGGGCTGCTAAGCCGCGACGGCGTTGCGTCCGGCGGCCTTGGCGCGGTAGAGCGCGCGATCGGCGGCATCGACGAGCGTCGACTGCGGGTGCTCCGGGGCGGCCACCGCCGCCACCCCGACGCTGACGGTGATGTGTCCGAGGGCGTGGCCCGGGTGCGGCAGCGCCAGCGCCTCGACGGCCTCGCGGATCTCTTCGGCGAGCGCATGCAGCCGCTCGGCCCGCCCGCCGGGCAGCAGCACCACGAACTCCTCGCCACCGAAGCGCGCCGCCACGTCGCCGGGCCGCCGCGCGCACGCCTTGATCACGTCGGCCACGGCGCGCAGCGCGCGGTCGCCGGCGACATGGCCGAGCGTGTCGTTGAGTGACTTGAAGTGGTCGATGTCCACCATCACGAGCGCGATCGGACTGCGCGTGCGGTGCGCGCGCGCCCATTCCTCGGTCAGCGCTTCTTCGAAATGGCGGCGGTTGTAGAGCGCGGTCAGCTCGTCGCGCCACGCCAGGTCCGCCAGCCGGCGATTGGCGTCCCGGAGGGCGGCGGTCTTCTCGATCACGGCGCGTTCCAGATCGTGGGCTCGGCGGCGCAGACGATGCGTGCGCACCTGGCTCACGAGCAGCAGCAGGCCGGCGGCGGCGGCGATTTCCAGCGCGTAGACGAGCGGCGTGCGATACCAGGGCGGCCGCACGGTGAAGGCCCACGCGTTCTGCGCGCGGTCGCGCCCGGTGCCCGACCGCAGGTGGAGGCGGTAGGGGCCCTCCGGCAGCGAGGTGTATTCGGCCGCCAGCCCGCGGCGGGCCGGACTCCAGTCGGCATCGAGCGGCTCCAGCTTGAACTCCGTGACCGCGTCAGGAGCGAAGGTGTTGGCCGTGAACTCGAGCCGGAGACGCTCGAAGCCGAAGGCCAGTTCGAGCGGCCCACCCTCGTGACGGGCGGGCGCGACGGGCCGGCCGTTGACGAACACGCGCTCGAGACTCGGCAACGGCCGCGCCGTCCGGGGTGCGGTCCGCGAGCCGGCAAAGCGCCACAAGCCGGCGTTGCTGCCGAGCCACACGACGCCGTCGTCTTCGATGTCGAGGGCCTGCACGCTGATGCTGCGATTGAGGATCGGCCGCATCGCCGAGGTGCCCGGTTCGAGCAGTTCGACGCCGAGGCCGGTCGCCCACAGGCTGCCGCGCGGGTCGTAGGCGAATCGCACGATGTGGTCGGGCAGCGTCCCGCCGGGAAGGGCCACCGGCGCCAGGACGTCCCTCGCCTCGTCGACGACCGACAGCGTGTGGGCGGCGTAGTCGAGCACGTGCAGGACGCCCCGCACGTCGCGCAGGTGCGTCTCGCCCGGCGCAATCGTCCGCGGCGGCGGGGCCGCATCGTCGAGCCCGAGGCGCACGACCCCGTCGAAGGTAGTGCCGAGGTAGGCCACGCCGCCCGGCCGTGTGACGATGGAGCGGATGTAACGCGGCGCGCCGGCGACGTCGCGCACGAAGCGCCAGCCGTCGCCCTGCCGCACGAGCACCGAGAGGCCGGAGCGCGAGCCGACCAGCATCGTGTCCGGACGATCGACTGGTGACGCCAGCACGTAGGCCGACAGCCGCGCGGTGCCGGGCACCAGTCGCGCGCCGGACGGGCGGCTCTCGTAGACGCCGCCGGCCGTGGCAACGAGCAGATGGTCACCGGCGTCGACGGCGTCCCAGGCGCGCGAGGCCACGCCGGGCACGGGCCGCGCCCGGTAGCGGCCACGCGCATCATCGAACACGAACAGGCCCGAGGTGGTGAGCGCATGCAGGCGGCCGTGATGCCTGGCGATGCCGTTGACGGTGCCTTCGAGGCCGAGCCGGGTGTCGATGAGCGTCAGCGGCGTGCCGAGATCCACCCGCGCGAGCTGGGCGGGGCTGACCACCCACACGCCGCCCTCGGCGTCGTCGGCCAGGGCCGCCACATCGCCCGAGGGCAGGCCCTCGGCCCGCCCCAGCGCGCGGTCGAAGGTGAGGTCCGGGGTCAACAGCACGAGGCCGGCGGCGTTGCTGCCGAGCGCGAGCGCGCCGCTGGCGAGCACGCGCACATCGGTCAGGCCGCGCGCGAGCAGCGCCCCGGCGCCCTGTCCCACCGGCGCCCACACGCCGTTGCGCACCGCGAACACGCCTCGCGCCTCGATGCCCACGATCTGTCCGGCGCGGGGATGATCGGCTACCAACGTCACCTGTCCCTCGCCGGGGTCGTGCGCCGTCACCGCGTCGCTCACCGGCGCCGCCGACGATGTGAAGGCCCGCACCGTGCCCTGCGACACGACGTACAGGATGCCCTGACTTGCGAAGCCGCGGCGGCGGGGATCGGAACGCCAGCGTTCGACCACGCGCAGGTCGGTGCCGTGCAGGCGGATGAGCGCGCGGTCGGTGACGGCGAAGAAGGTGTCGGCGAACGCATGCACCGATCGCACGTCGCCGATGGCTCGCTCGGCTTCCGGCAAGCGGTCGAGGAGCGACACGAGATGCCGCTGGCCGTGGGCGTCACGCGTGAGCTCCACGAGACTGTCGGGACCGCCAGCCACCACGCGGCCGCCAGCCGTCGCGTGCACCGCGTAGAGCGCCCGCGGCGAGGCCACCGTTTCCCAGTGCGCGCCGTCGTGGATGGCGAGGCCGGCCAGCGTGCCCACGTATAGGCGACGTCCGGCAACCGACACACCGAAGAGCTGCGGCGCGCCGAGGTGGACTGGTGACACCACGGCCACCGTCGGCAGTCCACGCTCGGAGGGTCGAGGATCAGCGGGTCCCTCGCCCGCACGGGACAACGCCGGCAACAGGCAGAGACACACGGCTGTCACGAAACGACACAGCGTGTGCCGCTGCAGGTGTACGGATGTGACACCGGCGTACGGTGGCGTCGGGCGAGGGACGCGCACCTGCACGTCAGGGCACACGACGACCGGTCCGCCGGGGTTGGCTGAGGGGGATTTCATTTCCGTCAGCGCAATGCTGCAACGTCCGGGCCACGGGAACGGTCGCGGTGAGGCGCGAACTATTCCCGCGTGGGTGCGTCGATGCCGGGCGGCGATTGGCCGGATCGCGGCCCATTGGGGCCGTTCAGGCGCCAGCGCGGCCATGGCGTGGGGCTTGCTCCTGGTCAGGCCAGGGCGAGTGACGCCCTGAAAGGACCCGTCAATCGATGGACCGCCGTAGTGCCCTTCGGATGCTGGCTGTGCCCGCAGTGGCGTCGGCGCGCCGCATCTTCGACTTCGGTGAGCCGCGCACCGACACCTCCGCGCAAGCCGCCGGCGGCCAGCCCGACGTGGAACTCACGATGACGGCAGCCCCGGCCGAGGTCCAGCTCCTGCCCGGCGAGCGCACCCGCGTGTGGCGGTACACCGCGACGGTCGAACGCGGACCGGCGTCCACGGTGCAGCCGCTCGACGGCTCCTACCTCGGCCCGGTCCTGCGCTTCAAACGCGGGCAGCGGGTCCGCGTGCGCTTCCGGAACCGTCTGGCCGAGCCCTCGATCGTGCACTGGCACGGCCTCGATGTGCCGGAGGCGGCGGACGGCCATCCGCGCCTTGCCATCAGCAGCGGCAGCGACTACGTCTACGACTTCGAGGTGGTCAACCGCGCCGGCACCTACTGGTACCACCCGCATCCGCACATGCGCACCGGCGCGCAGGCCTATCACGGCCTGGCCGGTGTCATCGTGGTCAGCGACGGCGAAGACGACGCCCTGGGACTACCCGCGGGCGACGCCGAGATCGTCTGCGTGCTGCAGGACCGCCGCTTCGATGCCGCCAACCAGCTGGTCTACGCGTCGGGTGGCGCGATGTCCGGCGGCGGCATGGGCCGCGGGGGCGGCATGGGCGGCGGCATGGGCGCGATGATGGAGACGGTGAACGGCTGGCTGGGCGATCGCGCGTTCGTGAGCGGCGCCCACCGTCCCGCGCGCACGGTCGAGCGCCGCGCCTACCGTCTCCGCGTGCTGAACGGCTCGAACGCGCGGATCTACAAGCTGGCGTGGAGCGACGGCACGCCGTTCACGATCCTCGGCGGCGATGGCGGTCTGCTCGAACGCGCCCGCATCCGGCGCTTCCTGACGCTGGCGCCGGGTCAGCGCGCCGACCTGCTGCTCGACGTCGCGGAGAAAGCCGCCGGCACCTCGTTCGCGCTGCGCAGTGTCGCCTATCCGGCCGGCGCCGTCGGCCACGTCGGCATGATGGGCGAGACTTCGCCGCTGCCGCAGGGCGCCGCCATCGATCTGATGTCGTTCACCGTGCGCGGCGGCCCGCCCACCCGCCTGACCCTTCCGGATCGCCTGTGCACGCCGCCGGTGGCGTGGGCGGCGCAAGGCGGCGCGCCGGTGCGCCGCGTGCCGCTGACCTTCATGCGCATGGAGTGGCGCATCGGCGGACGCACGTTCGACATGGCGGAGGTGGCGGCAGAGGAAACCGTGGCGCCGGGCTCCACCCACATCTGGGAGCTGCGCAACGAACCCAATCCCATGGGCATGGCGATGGCACACCCCATCCATGTGCACGGCACGCAGTTCCGGGTGCTGTCGCGATCCGGCGCCACCGCCAATCCGCTCGCCGAGGGCATCAGCGACACCCAGGCGAACGACACGGTGCTGGTGCTGCCGGGCGAGACGGTGCGCGTGCAGATCACCTTCTCCCGCTACCCGGGGCTGTATCTGTATCACTGCCACATCCTCGAGCACGAGGACATGGGCATGATGCGCAACTTCCGGATCAGCGCGCCGGCGCCGCGATAGTCACGGCCCCGGGGCCGCGGTGTCGATCACGATGATGGTGACCGTGCAGTTCTCGCTGCGCCAGTCAGCGCGGCTGCTGTGAGCCGCCCGGTTTCACCGTCGGGTAGGTGATGCCGAACTGCGCCTGCATCTGGTCCATGTAGGTCTTGTACTTCGCACGGTCGAAGTAGTACTTCGTCATCTCGGGGCGGTAGCGATCCATGGTCGCCTTGTTCATCCACGTCGCCGGCTGGTCGGTGGCGCGGATGAAGGGCGTGTAGGTCCGCTGCTTGAGCTGCACGTTGTCGAAGTAGTCGCGCGCCGCCTTGACCAGTTCGGGGCGCAGCACCAGATCGAGGGCCGTGAGTGCCTGCACGCGGGCTCCGGCGTTCACGCCCTTGTGTGCGATCGGCGTCGCCATCGGGATGGCGTTGGCCCAGTTGTGGCCGGGGCCGGCCTGGAAGTTGGCCGGGTAGCTGAGCGACACGGTCGGCACGGTCCAGGTGACGTCGCCGATGTCGTCGGAGGGGCCGCCGAACTTCTCGTCGTCCGGAATGTGCTCGCGGCCGCGCAGCGGGCCGATCGCGCCGGCGGCGAGGCCGATCTCGGGCACCTTCATGACGCGCTGGGTCGCCTTCGCAAGCGTGATGTCGGCCTCGCTCCACTGCGGCAGGCCGACGTGCTGGATGTTGGCGTGCATGGCCTCGGCCACGGCGCGGTTGGTGTGGCGTGGCCAGGCGGTGCCGAGCACGCGCGACGTCCAGGTGGTGTTGGTCATGAGCGCGGCGCCCTGGGCCATCTTGTCGCCGATGTCCCACATGGCGCGGATGGTGTCGTAGTCGGTCTCGCGCAGGTAATACCAGACGCTGGCATTGCGGGGCACGACATTGGGCTGGTCGCCGCCGTTGGTGACCACGTAGTGCGTGCGCTGTGCCAGGCGCAGATGCTCCCGGCGATAGTTCCAGCCCACGTTCATGAGCTCCACCGCATCGAGGGCGCTTCTGCCGCGCCACGGCGCCCCGGCGCTGTGCGCCGTCTCGCCCTCGAACATGTACTCGACCGAGACCAGGCCGCTGCCGCCGCCGTCGCCCCAGCTGGTGCCGAGGTTCGAGCCGACGTGGTTGTAGAGCACGACGTCCACGTCTTTGAAGAGACCGGCGCGCACGAAGTAGGCCTTGGTGCCCAGCAGCTCCTCGGCCACGCCGGGCCAGATCATCAAGGTGCCGGACAGCTTCTCGCGCTCCATCACGCGCTTGACGGCCAGTGCCGCCACGATGTTGAGCGGCGTGCCGGAGTTGTGGCCCTCGCCGTGGCCGGGGGCGCCCTCGATCATCGGATCGTGATACGCCACGCCGGGCTTCTGGTTGCCCTGCGGGATGCCGTCGATGTCGGAGCCGAAGGCGATGACCGGCTTGCCGCTGCCCCACCGGGCGACCCAGGCGGTGGGGATGCCGGCGACGCCGTTCTCCACCGTGAAGCCGTTCTCGCGCAGCAGGCCGCCGAGGTATTTCTGGGTCTCGAACTCCTGGAAGCCGATTTCCCCGAAGCTGAACACCATGTCGTTCATCTGCTGGCCGAGGTCGTACATGGCCGGCGATGCGACGTCGGCATCGAGCGCGGCCTTGAGCCTGGCGACGCGGGGGTCGACCGCGGCGGCGGCCGCCGGAGCCGGCGACGCCGGGGGCGTGGCCGGCCGCTGCGCCCGCGGCAGGGCCGCCAGGCCCAGCGCCATCACCGTGCTCGCCACGAGTGCCATCGAGGTGGTCTTCATTGCATGCCTCCCGATCACGGCCGGCCGATCCGGTCCGATCTCGAGGCGGATTATGCCGCCTCGGCGGGTCAACCGCACAGCGCCAACCGCGAGACGCATCCAGAAGGCGGCGCGATGGGTGCCCAGGCGCCGATTGCCCGCGATGGCACGCGGCGTCGAAAGATCGCCGGCAGGCTCGAGCGCACGCCCGTGGAGTGTCGGAGATAATGGCTCACCCACGTGCTCGAGATCTGCCGCCGCCTGGCCGGACCCCTCGCCCGCACCTTGCCCAGGCGCGGCGAGCCGACGTGCTGACGATCCTGAAAGCGATCGTCCCGCAGTCGCTCAGGCAGCGGTCGCTCAAGCGCAACGTCGTCCTGAACTGGGTCGCCACCCTCATCGGCGCCGTGGTCGGTCTGGGCCTCACGCCGGTGGTCGTCTCGCGGCTCCAGCACGAGCAGTACGGCGTCTGGACGTTCATCAACGGGCTGACCCTCTACTCGAACCTGCTCTACATGGGGCTCGGGGCCGCGTTCTTGAAGCGGATGTCGGAGGCGGTGGGCCGCCATGACGTCGCCGACCAGACCCGTCTGCTGAGCGTCGCCGGCTCGCTCTACACCGGTATCGGCCTGCTGTGCTTCACGCTCGCCGTGGCGCTCAGTCCGGTCGTGCCGAGGCTGCTGGCGTCGCCGCTGTCACCCGAGTCGCAGACGGCCGCCACCATCACCATGGTGCTGCTCGGCGTCCGGCTCCTCTTCATGTTCATCAACTCGGCGTTCTCGGCGCTGCTGGCGGCGCACGGGCGCTGGGATCTGGTCATGGGCGTCAGCATCACCGCGGCGATGTACCGCTCGGTCGCCGTGCTGTGGGCCACGACGCAGGAGCAGACGATGATCTGGCTCTCGGTGGTGGCCATGGTCGACGGGGTCATCCAGTTGCCGCTCTTCATCGGTCTCTGCCGGCTGGTGGCACCCGGGGTGCGGGCGCGGCCGGTGAAGCCGACCGGCGAGGAGCTGCGGGCCCTCTACGGCTTCGGAGCTCAGGCCTTCGTGGTGCAGACGGCGCTGCTCATCATCGGCTACACCGACACCGCGCTCATCGGCGTGCTGCTCGGAGCGGCCAGCGTGACGCTCTACTCGCTGCCCCTGCAACTGGTCGAACAATCGAGGGTGCTGGTGAACGGCATCACGCAGAGCCTGCTGCCTGAACTGGCGGCCTTCAGGGCCCGCGGCGAGTTCGACAAGCTCAAGGTGCTCTTCCTGACGGCCTCCCGCGTGTGCGCCGCGTTATCGGTGCTGGTCAATGTGCACCTGGTGCTGCTGGGACCGGGCTTCCTGACGGTCTGGCTGGGACCGTCGGTGGCGGCCGAATCGCCGCGCATCCTGCTGTTCCTGGCCATCGCCGCGACGGCCAGCGCGCTGTCGACCCAGGTCATGAATCCGTTCTTCCAGGCGCTCGACCTGCTCAAGTTGCTGGTGCTGGTGGTGCTGGCGGAAGCGGTGGTCAACTTCGCGCTGAGCGTGTGGTTCGCCGGCGTCTTCGGCGTCTGGGGCGTCGCCCTCGCCACCGCCGTGCCGGCCGTCGGCATCACCATGGTGTTGGCGCCGCGCGTCCTGCTGCCGCGCATCGGCGTCACCGTCGGCGAGTTCGCCCGCGAGGTCGTCTTCCCGGCGGTGGTGCTGGGCCTGGCGTGCGCCGCGACGCAGCAGGTGTTGTCGCTGTGGCTGGCCTCCGACACTCTGGCGCTGCTGCTGCTGCGGTCGGCCTGCTCGGGCTTCGTGGTGCTGCTGGTCGCGCCGCTGGTCTTTCCGCGCGGCGACTGGCTGCCGATTCTCACCCGCGTGGCGCCGCCGCTGGCCCGCCGCCTCCAGGCCTGACGCGCCGTCCCGGGGCCGGCTGCGCCTTCCGCCGTCTGCGGATGGAATCGACAATTAACTCGTATTGGACATGAGGCCAGTACAGTCGATTCAATATCCTCATGATCCAGGCGGATGTCGTATGGATGCTCGTCTCGACCGCTCTCGTCCTCCTGATGACGCCCGCCCTGGGTTTCTTCTACGGCGGGATGGTGCGGTCGAAGAACGCCCTCAACACCATGATGATGAGCTTTGCGGCCCTCGGGCCGATCGCCGTCGTCTGGGCACTGGTCGGCTACTCGCTGGCCTTCGCGCCGGGGGCGTCGTTTGTCGGGTCGCTGGCCTACGCCGGGCTGCGCGGCGTCGGGTTCGAAGCGCAGGGCACCATCCCGCACCTGCTGTTCATGGGCTATCAGGGCACCTTCGCCATCATCACGACCGCGCTCATCTCCGGCGCCGTCGTCGAGCGGATGCGCTTCAGCGCCTACCTGGCGTTCATCGTCGCCTGGATGCTGCTCGTCTATGCCCCGGTGGCCCACTGGGTGTGGGGCGGCGGGTTCCTGTCGACGGCCGGCGCGCTCGACTTCGCCGGCGGCGCCGTCGTCCACGTGAACGCGGCGGCGGCGGCGCTGGTGGCCGCCCGCATCGTCGGCGCCCGCAAGGACTACGGACGGCGGGCGATGCTGCCCCACAACGTGCCGTTCACGCTGCTCGGCACCGGGCTGCTCTGGTTCGGCTGGTTCGGGTTCAACGCCGGCAGCGCGCTGGCCGCCAACAACGTCGCGGTGCTGGCCTTCGTGAACACCCTGCTGGCGCCGGCTGCCGCCCTGGCGACCTGGACGCTCATCGACCTCGCCCGCGAGGGCCGCGTGACGGCGGTCGGTGCCGCCACCGCCATCGTCGTCGGCCTGGTCGCGGTGACGCCGGCGGCCGGCTACATCGGGCCGGCGTCGGCGCTGGCCCTGGGCGCGCTCGGCGCCATTCCGAGCTACTTCGCGCTCATCTACCGGGCGCGCACCACCCTCGACGACTCGCTCGATGTGGTCGCCGCGCACGGCCTGGGCGGCGCCACCGGCGCGCTGCTGACCGGCGTGTTCGCCGACCCGGTGTGGAGCGGCGGCCCGGCCGGGTGGATCGCCGGGAATCCCGGGCAGATCCTCACGCAGCTGGCCAGTGTCGCCGTGGTCGCCGCCTACAGTGGTGTGGCCACGCTCTTCATCCTGAAGGCGCTCGCGCTCGTCATGCCCCTGCGGATCCACGGCCGGGTGGAAGGCGTGGGCCTCGACGTGACCGAACACGGCGAGGAGGCCTACACGGCCGGTGACGGCGCCATCCTGATCTCGCCGGGTGACTCGGCCTACGAGCGCCTGCCCGAGGCCCTGGCGACCTCCGATGGAGGCCGCGCGTGAAGCTCATCGTCGCCATCGTGCGCCCGGAACAACTGAGCGACGTGCTCGAAGCCCTCTTCCATGCCGAGGTCCGCGGGCTGACCATCAGCCGCGTCCATGGGCACGGCGGCGAGATGGAGCACGTGGAAAACTACCGCGGCACCACCGTCAAGATGGCGCTGGCCGAGAAGGTGCGCATCGAGATTGGCGTCTCGAACCACTTCGTGGAGCCGACGGTGCGGGCGATTCTGAGCGCCGCCCGCACCGGCGAAGTCGGTGACGGCAAGGTCATGGTGCTGCCGATCGAGAAGATCTACCGGATCCGGACCGGGGAAGAAGATCAGGCTGCCGTCACGCCGCTGACGCCGCCAGACGCCTGATGGTGATTGATTCGATTCAGGCATCGATTCTATAGAAACATTCCTCTTTTCTTATCGATTGGGAGGTCCTTTAATGGCCCCTCCGGAGGGGCAACATGAACGAGGTACCCGGCGACCAGGGACTCTACAGGGCCAGTGACGAGCACGACGCCTGCGGCGTCGGCTTCGTCGCCCATCTCAAAGGCCGCCAATCGCACGATATCGTGCGGCAGGCGCTGGATCTCCTGATCAACCTGGAGCACCGCGGCGCCTGCGGCTCCGACCCTGGCACCGGCGACGGCGCCGGCATCCTCCTGCAGATGCCAGACGCGTTCCTCCGCGCGTCGCTCCCCTTCGACCTGCCGCCGGCCGGTCACTACGGCGCCGGGCTGGTCTTCCTGCCCAACGACGCCGCCGCCTCGACCGCCCTGCGCGGCCTCATCGACGCCGTCGCCGCCGAGGAAGGGCGCCCGGTGCTGGGCTGGCGTGTGGTGCCGACCCGGCTCGACCGCATCGGGCGGTCGGCCGCCGCCGTCGCGCCGGCCTTCGAGCAGGTCTTCATCGCCGCGGCGCCCGGAGACGACCCGGCGCGGTTCGAACGGGCGCTCTACATCATCCGCAAACGCGTGGAGGCTGCCGTGGTGGGGATGGAGATCCCTGCCGCGGCGCGCCAGGCGTTCTACATCGTGAGCCTGTCGTCGAAGACGCTCATCTACAAGGGCATGCTGACGGCCTCGCAGATCGAGGCCATGTACCCCGACCTGGGCGATCCCCGCCTGGTCTCGGCCCTCGCCCTCGTGCACCAGCGTTTCTCGACCAACACCTTCCCCTCCTGGCCGCTCGCCCACCCCTACCGCGTCGTCGCCCACAACGGCGAGATCAACACGCTGCGCGGCAACATCAACTGGATGAAGGCCCGCGAGGGCCTGCTCTCGTCGCGCGTGTTCGGCGACGACCTCGCCAAGGTGCTGCCGGTCATCCGGCCGGGCGGCAGCGACACCGCCACCTTCGACAACGTGCTCGAGTTCCTGGTGATGTCGGGCCGCTCGCTGCCGCACGCCGTGCTGATGATGATTCCCGAGCCGTGGAGCGGGAATCCCGACATGGACCCGGCCGTGCGCGCCTTCTACGAGTACCACTCGTCGCTCATGGAGCCGTGGGACGGGCCGGCCTCGATCGCCTTCACCGACGGCACCCTCATCGGCGCCGTCCTCGACCGAAACGGCCTGCGCCCGTCGCGCTACCTGGTCACCAACGACGACCTCGTCATCATGGCGTCGGAGGTCGGCGTGCTCGACGTGGCCCCCGAGCGCATCGTGCGCAAGGACCGGCTGCGGCCCGGCCGCATGCTGCTGGTGGACACCGCGCGCGGGGCCATCGTCAGCGACGACGAGATCAAGCGTGAGCTGGCCGCCGCCCGCCCCTACGGCGACTGGCTGCGCCAGCACGTCGTGAACATCGAGGCGCTGCCGGCGGCCCGGGCCGAGCGCCCCGATCACAAGACGGTGCTCGAACGTCAGCAGGCCTTCGGCTACACGCAGGAAGACCTCCGGGTGCTGCTGGCGCCGATGGGCGCCACCGGCGAAGAACCCATCGGCTCGATGGGCACCGACACCGCGCTGGCCGTGCTCTCGGATCGGCCGCGCCTGCTCTACGACTACTTCGCGCAGCTCTTCGCGCAGGTCACCAACCCGCCGCTCGACGCCATTCGTGAAGAGATCATCACGACCATGGCCTCGACCATCGGGCCCGAGGGCAACCTGCTCGAACCGGCGCCCGAGGCCTGCCGGCAGATCGCGATCGAATATCCGATCCTCCACAACGACCAGGTCGCCAAGCTCCGCCACCTGCCGACGGGATCGCCATTCCGCTCGACGACGCTGCCGCTGCTCTACGACCCGGCGGAAGGGGGCCCGGGTCTCGCCCGCGCGATGGCGGAGTTGTGCCGGAAGGCCAGCCAGGCGGTGGCGGCCGGCTACGGCGTCATCATCCTGTCGGACCGCGGTGTGGACGCCACCCACGCCCCGATTCCGAGCCTGCTGGCGACGGCCGGAGTGCACCATCACCTTGTACAGGGAGGGCGCGCGCACCAAGTGCGGCCTGCTGGTCGAAAGCGGCGATGCGCGCGAGGTGCACCATGTGGCGCTGCTCATGGGCTACGGCGCCGGCGCGGTCAATCCCTACCTCGCGTTCGAGACGCTGCACGACATGATCCGGCAGGGACTGCTGGCCGGCGTCACGCACGAGCAGGCCGTGCTCGGCTACGTGAAGGCCCTCAACAAGGGCGTGCTGAAGGTGATGTCCAAGATGGGCATCTCGACGCTGCAGAGCTACTGCGGCGCGCAGATCTTCGAAGCCGTCGGCCTCGACCGGGCGTTCGTCGACACCTACTTCACGTCGACCCCGTCGCGCCTCGGCGGCGTCGGCCTCGATACGATCGCGGAAGAGGTGCGGCTGCGCCACGCCAGGGCCTTCGGCCGGCGCCGGCCCTCGACCGCCGATCTCGACAGCGGCGGCGAGTACCAGTGGCGCCGCGACGGCGAGTTCCACCTCTTCAACCCCGACACCGTCTTCCGCCTGCAGCACGCCACGCGCGCGAAGCGCTACGAGATCTACAAGGACTACACCCGGCTCGTCGACGACCAGAGCGAGCGCCGGGCGACGCTGCGCGGCCTGTTCACGCTCAAGCCGGCCGGGCCGGCGGTGCCGATCGACGAGGTGGAGCCGGCCGAGGCGATCCTGCGGCGCTTCTCGTCAGGCGCGATGTCGTTCGGGTCGATCAGCAAAGAAGCCCACGAGACGCTGGCCATCGCGATGAACCGGCTCGGCGCCAAGTCGAACACCGGCGAGGGCGGCGAAGATCCGGCCCGCTACGTGCCCGATGCCAACGGCGACTCGCGCCGCAGCGCCATCAAGCAGGTGGCCTCGGGCCGCTTCGGCGTGACCAGCGAATACCTCGTGAACGCCGACGACCTGCAGATCAAGATGGCGCAGGGCGCCAAGCCCGGCGAGGGCGGACAGCTGCCCGGCCACAAGGTCTATCCGTGGATCGCGAAGGTGCGCCATTCGACGCCCGGCGTGGGCCTCATCTCGCCGCCGCCGCACCACGACATCTACTCGATTGAAGACCTGTCGCAGCTCATCTTCGACTTGAAGAACGCCAATCCCGTGGCCCGCGTGCACGTGAAGCTGGTCGCCGAATCCGGCGTCGGCACCGTCGCCGCCGGGGTGTCGAAGGCGCACGCGGACGTCGTGCTCATCTCCGGCCACGACGGCGGCACCGGCGCCTCGCCGCTCACGAGCCTCAAGCACGCCGGCGTGCCATGGGAACTGGGCCTGGCCGAGACCCAGCAGGTGCTGCGCCTGAACGGCCTGCGCGATCGCATCGTCGTGCAGGTGGACGGCCAGATGAAGACCGGCCGCGACGTCATCGTGGCGGCGCTGCTCGGCGCCGAGGAGTTCGGGTTCGCGACGGCGCCGCTGGTGGTGATGGGCTGCGTGATGATGCGCGTGTGCCACCTGAACACCTGTCCGGTCGGCATCGCCACGCAGGACCCGGAGCTGCGCAAGTCGTTCACCGGCACGCCCGAGGTGGTCGAGACGTTCTTCCGCTTCCTCGCCGACGAGGTGCGCGAGCACATGGCGGCGCTCGGCTTCCGCACCCTCGACGAGATGGTGGGGCGCGTCGACTGCCTCGGCGTCGAGACCGCGGTGACGCACTGGAAAGCGCGCGGCCTCGATCTGGCGCCGCTGCTGTATCAGCCTGAGCTGCCGGCCAGCGCCGCCCGGCGGCAGATGGTGGCGCAGGACGCCGGCCTCGATCGCGTGCTCGACCGCACCCTCATCGCGCAGGCGGCGCCGGCGCTCGAACGCCAGGCCGCCGTCGAGATCGCCGTGCCGGTCAGGAACACCGACCGCACCGTGGGCACGCTGCTCGGCTACGAAGTGACGAAACGGTTCGGCGGCGCCGGGCTGCCCGCCGACACGATCCGCGTCGCCCTCACCGGGGCCGCCGGTCAGAGCTTCGGCGCCTTCCTGCCACACGGCATCACGCTGGCCCTCGAGGGCGAAGCCAACGACTTCGTGGGCAAGGGCCTGTCGGGCGGGCGCCTGGTGGTGCGGCCGCCGTCGGCTGCGACCTTCGCCGCCGAAGAGAACGTCATCATCGGCAACGTCGCGCTCTACGGCGCGACCAGCGGCGATGCGTTCATCCGCGGCGTCGCCGGCGAACGCTTCGCCGTGCGCAACAGCGGCGCGCATGCGGTGGTCGAGGGCGTCGGCGACCACGCGTGCGAATACATGACCGGCGGCCGCGTGGTCGTGCTCGGCGCGACCGGCCGCAACTTCGGCGCCGGCATGAGCGGGGGCCTGGCCTTCGTGCTCGACGGCGACGGCACCTTCCGCCGCCGCTGCAACACCGGGATGGTCGATCTCGATCCGCTGACCGACGACGACGAGATCACCCTGGTGCACGAACTCATCGCCCGCCACGTCGTGCTCACGGGCAGCGGCCTCGGCGCCCGGGTGCTGGAGCGCTGGCCCGACACGGTGGCCCGCTTCGTCGTGGTGGCGCCGCGCGACTTCAAGCGGGTCAAGGCCACGGAAGCGGCGCAGCTGGCCGCCCGCCAGGCCGCCGATCACCTGGTGGGGGCCTGACATGGGCAAGGCCACGGGTTTCATCGAGTTCGCGCGGGTCAAGGCGCCGGCACGTCCGGTCGCCGAACGGGTCGGCGACTTCCAGCACGTGCAGCTGGCCTACGCGCCGGAGGAACTGACGCGCCAGAGCGCGCGCTGCATGGATTGCGGCGTGCCCTTCTGCCAGCAGGGCTGCCCGCTCGGCAACCAGATTCCCGAGTGGAACGACCTCGTGTACCGCGGCGCCTGGCGGGCGGCCATCGATCGCCTGCACGCGACCAACAACTTCCCGGAGTTCACCGGGCTGCTGTGCCCGGCGCCGTGCGAGGGGGCGTGTGTGCTCGGCATCAACCGCGATGCCGTGACGATCAAGTCGATCGAGCTGGCGATCGTCGATCGGGCCTTCGAAGAAGGCTGGATCGTGCCGGAGCCGCCGGTGACGCGCACCTGGAAGAAGGTCGCCGTCATCGGCTCGGGACCGGCCGGCCTCGCCGCGGCCGCCGAACTCAATCGCGCCGGCCACACGGTGACGGTCTTCGAGAAGGCCGACCGCATCGGCGGACTTGCTCCGCTACGGCATCCCCGAGTTCAAGCTCGAGAAGCGCGTGCTGGATCGACGGCTCGAACTGCTCGAGGCCGAAGGCGTCGTGTTCCGGCCCGGCGTGAACGTCGGCGTCGACGTGGCCGCCGGCGATCTCCGCCGCGACTTCGACGCGGTGCTGCTGGCGGGCGGAGCCGGCCAGGCGCGCGATCTGGGGGTGCCCGGGCGCGACCTGCTCGGCGTCCATTTCGCCATGGAGTACCTCACCGTGCAGAACCGCGCCTGCGAGGGCGAGGCGGTGAGCGAGGCGGCCATCACGGCCAGCGACAAGCACGTGGTCATCATCGGCGGCGGCGACACCGGCGCCGATTGCCTCGGCACCGCGCACCGCCAGGGCGCGCGTTCGGTGACCCAGCTCGAACTGCTGCCGCAGCCGCCGGCCGACCGCGCCGCCGACAACCCGTGGCCGCTGTGGCCACACATCTTCCGTACCTCGTCGGCGCACGAGGAGGGCGGCGATCGTCAGTACGCGGTGGCGACGACGCACTTCTCGGGCGACCACGACGGGCGCGTGCACCGGCTCCACGGGCATCGGGTGACCCGGAACACCACCGGCGGCCGCATCGGGTTCGAGCCCGTGCCGGGATCCGACTTCGACCTGCCCGCCGATCTGGTGCTGCTGGCGATGGGCTTCACGGGCCCGGAGAAGGGCCCGCTGCTCTCGGATCTCGGCGTCGCCATGACCGACCGCGGCGCCGTGGCGCGCGACGCCGGTTGGCAGACCAACGTGCCGGGCGTCTTTGCGGCCGGCGACCTGCAGCGCGGCCAGTCGCTCATCGTGTGGGCCATTGCCGATGGCCGGCAAGCCGCGGCGGCCATCGACCGATACGTCACTCAGGGGTAGGGCCGACGCCGGCGGATTTTCACCGCAGCGTCACACCCCCGATCTAGGCTTGGGTGGCAGCGGCCACCAGGATCGTTCGGCCCGCGAAGGAATCACGCAGTCATGGCTACTCGAAAGACCACCCGCACCCGCACCCCCGCCGCCGAGACTCCGGTGGCGCCCGCCCCGAAAGCGCGTCGTCCCGGCGCCACCCGCCGCGCCCGGCCCGTCAACGTGGACGTGCCGGCCGGCCTCACCATCGCGCCGCCCACCGAGGAGGAGATCCGCGTCCGGGCCTACTACCTGTCGCTCGAACGAGGCGGCCCGTCGCTCGATCCGCAGGCCGACTGGCTGCGCGCCGAGCAGGAACTGGTCGCCGGCCGCGCGGTGGCGACGGACGCGAGCGCCTCAGGCGCGCAGTCCTAGCCGGGTGGGAAGGCCGCGGCGGCAATCCGCGCCGCGTTGGCCATCAGCGAAAAGGTGAGGTTCTTGGCGGGCAGCGACGGGAAAGTCGCGCCGTCCACCAGGTAGAGTCCGGGCATGTCACGGCTCTCGCCGTCGGGCGTCGTCGTATAGGCGCCCGGCTCGGAGGTCATCGGCAGCGTGCCGGCGTAGTGCACGCTGGCCCCCATCGGCCTGACGTGCACCATGCCCGGCGGCACGATGCAGCCGAGCGCCCGAAGGGCCCGCTTCACCCGGCGGAGGGCGCCCTCGATCCGGGAGGGCTCCGCCGGATCGGGCCCGTAGCGAATCGACAGCTGCGGACGCGCGTCGCTGGTGAGTTCGACGTAGTTGTCGGGCCGCCGCGTGTCCGGGAAGTTCAGGTTCACGAGCCCCAGGGCGGCGTGAATGAAGCGGAACACGGCTGTCGACGTGCCGAGGTCGAGCGGCAGGCGCTGCAGCACCGGATGCACGAGCGCGGTCTTCAAGGTCGTGATCTGCCCGTGCACGTAGTCGAACGGCGTCGCGCCTGCGATGCCCATGCCGAGCAGGTGGTACTGGTAGGTGTCCGGGTCGAACGGTCGCCCCAGCATCTTCAGATTCACGAACGGCACCAGCAGCTGCCGGTTGTCCATCAACCCCGCCAACCGCACCGGCCCGGCGCCGGCGCGCCGCAGGGTCGTGAGGAAGATCCGCGTCGACACCAACGCCCCGGCGGCGAGCGCCACTCGTTCGGCGGAAAACTCCTGCTCCGTGCCGCTGGCGAGGTGCCGGGCCACGACCGCCGCCACGCGGCCCCCGGCGCCGAGCCGAAGGTGGCTGACGGCCACACCGGGGACGTACTCGAAGCCGTCGTAGGTCAGGCATTCGCCCAGCGTCCGCGACGGCGTATAGAGCGCGCCGTTCGGGCAGCCCCACAGGCAGCGGCCGAGATACTGGCACGGCTGGCGCGCGCCGAGCGCCTGGCTGAGCGTGGCCACTCTGGTGCGCCCGACGAAGACGCCGCCGGCATTCAGCCGGTCGCGGACGCGCTGGTAGTCGTCGAGCAGTCTGGTCGAATGGGCGTCGAGGGCCAGCGGCGGCAGCAGGTGGGCATGCGCGGGCATGAACGGCGTCAGATCGTCAATCGCGCCGGTCACGCCGATCCGCGCCGCCACTTCGTCGTACTGCGCGGCGAGGTTCTGGTACGGAAACGGGAAGTCCGCGATCTCGGCGGCGCTGAACGGGTAGCAGCCAGCCGTCCAGGCTTCCCCAAGCCCGCCGCGCGCGAACGAGAACAGCGGCGCGAACCCGTGGCTCGTATGACCGAAACCGTCGGGGGCCTCGAAGATGAAGTCTTTCGCGGGCGGGATGCCGTAGTACTCGTCGTTGTCACCCGGCAGGTGCACGGCCTGGTAGCGTGAGCCCAGGAAATAGTCGGTCGGGTTCGGCAGCCGGGCCTTGAGTTCGTTGAGGCTGGCGGTCGGCAGCGGTTGGGGCGCGCCCTGGATGCCCACATCGAGCATCCGCACGCGGCCGCCGTTCTTGAGCACCGTCAGCGCGAAATGCACGCCGCTGGCGCCCGAGCCCACCACCGTGACTGGCGGCGTCATCGCCCGCCGCGTCCCATGACGGCCATCGCGGCCCGCGCCGGGACGAAGACGAGCACGCCGATGCCGGTGCCGACGAGTCCGTACAGCACGCGCCCGAACATGCGCGCCCACAGGCCGACCCCGGGCGCCGCGACCGGCTGGTCGATCAGCCGGTGGAAGGGGGCCCGCGTCTCGAGGATGGCGAGCGCCATCACGAGCCGGCGGCGCAGCGTCGAATCACGGGCGAAGAGCGCCGCATACGCATCGGCCACACACGTCCACCACACGCCGCGCCTGGCCCACGACAACAACAGCTCGTCGAAGGGCGTCGCCGTCTGCAGCGCCGGCAGGCGGCGGACGGCATCGCGATAGGCAGCCGCGACGACCTCGTCAGCCGCGACCCCGACGAGGTGCCGGGTGAAGACCCGGCATTCGTCGTCAAGGGCGTCGGGCGGCGAGGCGGCGGCGCCTGGTCCGAGCATTCGCGCCAGCGTCACCATGCGGGCGGGCTCGGCCGCGGTCAGGGGGCCCCGCACCGCCGTGCCCTCGTTGCCGAACGACGCGAGTTGCCCGGCCGTGACCGGCAGGACGGCGGCCAGTCCGGCCCATTCCGCCGCCAGCACCGACGCGCGGAAGAGCGACAGCGGCACGTGCAGGACCCGGCCCGGCCCGGCCCCGCGGGCGGCGCGAATCGCCAGCAGCAGATCCTCGATCGCGACCACGTCCGGTCCGCCCGACCTCGACGACGCTACCGTCGAAGAGATCACGCTCGACGATCTCGACGAGACACGCCACCAGGTCATCGACATGGATCGGCTGCACGCGCACGCGGCCGCGGCCCGGCACGACCACCACCGGCAGCAGGGCGAGCTTCGACAACCCGGCCTCGACCGGCGACCCCGCGCCGAACACCATCGTGGGCCGGACGATGACCGATCGCAGTCCCGAGCGCTGGACGGCCTGCTCCGCCGCTGCTTTGGCCACCGCGTAGTGGTAGCCCGTCTGATCCTCGAAGGTCACCGCGATGGAGCTCACAAACAGCACGCGCGGCACCGCGGCCGCGCGACACGCCTCGAGCAGCGCCGCCGTGCCACCGGTGTTCACCCGCTGATGCTCGGCCGCCGACGCCTTGCCCGTGGCCGCGGCCAGATGCACGACGAGATCGCACCCGAACAGCGCCTCGGTGTAGGTGTCGGGCGACAGCAGATCGCCGCGGTGCACCCGCACTCCGGCGGCGGCGCCGGCCGCGAGCGTGCCAGACCGATCGAGCGCCACCACGGCATGCCCGCCCCGGACCAGCGCCGGCAGCAGGGTCCGGCCGACGAAGCCGCTCGCCCCGGTGACGAACACCGACCGGCGGCTCATCGGCCGGTCGGCGCGGACGCGCCTGGCTCGATGGCGCCCACGTGCGTCTCGACGATGTACATCGGCCGCGGCTTGACTTCGTTGAAGACGCGGCCGAGGTATTCGCCGAGGATGCCGAGGCAGATGAGCTGAACGCTGCCCATGAAGAGCATGGCGACCATGATGGTCGCCCAGCCCGTCCACCGTGTAGCCGAGCGCTTCTGCACGAACACGCTGGCGAGGTAGAGCATGGCCATGGCGGCCGCCACGTAGCCCATCCAGGTGGCGATCTGGAGCGGCAGTGTCGAGAAGGACGCGATGCCGTCGAACGCGAACTTCACCATCTTGGTGAAGGGATACTTGGTCTCGCCGGCGAAGCGCCGGTCGCGGTGGTAAGTCACGCCGGTCTGCTTGAACCCCACCCAGCTGACCAGGCCGCGCACGAAGCGATCCTTCTCGCGCAGCAGCTTGAGCTGATCGACGACCCGCCGGCTCATCAACCTGAAGTCGCCGACGTTCTGCGGGATCTTGATGTTGGTCACACGGTCGAGCAGACGGTAGAACAAGGCCGCGGTGACCAGCTTCAACGCCGTCTCGCCCTCGCGATCGGAACGCACGCCGTAGACCACGTCGAAGCCCTGGCGCCACTGCTCGATCATCAGCGGAATGACTTCGGGCGGGTCCTGCAGATCCGAGTCGATGACCACGACGCACTCGCCGCGCGCGTGGTCGATGCCGGCGCTGATCGCGATCTGATGACCGAAGTTACGCGAGAACTTGATGACGTTGCACGCGCGGGTCGGCGGCGGCGAAGTCAGACAGCTGCTGGAACGACGAGTCCCGGCTGCCGTCGTCGACGAACAGGAGCTCGTAGGGCAAGCCGGCAAGAGCGCTGGTCGCACGCGCGTAGAACGAGCCGATGACCTCGGCCTCGTTGAAGACCGGCACCACGACCGACACGAGCGGGCGGTCCTGGGAGCGGGTATTCGTGGTCCATCTAGCGAGCCTCCAGTCGGGCGCCGTATCGCCACACGGCGATCGGCGACCGCAAGCGTGAGTCCGAGCAGCAGCGCGGGCACCCACACGGTGTTGCAGCCACGGGCTCTCGGGGTCTGCCGGTCATGCTCAGCACCCGGTACCACGGCAACTGCGGTCCCTCGGCCAAGAA
The DNA here is from genome assembly GCA_963779175.1 of uncultured Acidobacteriota bacterium. GTDB lineage: Bacteria > Acidobacteriota > Vicinamibacteria > Vicinamibacterales > UBA2999 > CADEFD01. The sequence continues at coordinate 610,258 of CAVZXA010000005.1, read as the reverse complement.
CAGCTGCCACGAGCGGGGCACTGGTTCACGATAGACCGTCAGCACCCACGAGTGCAGCACGGCCGGCCGATGATGGCCCACCGCAGGCGTCGGTCGAACCGCGACCAGTGATCGGCGATGAGCAGCATGGCAGAACGGCACCAGCTGGCACGCAGATAGCGGAAGCCGCTGTTGAACTGCAGGCGCGTGTACTGGTTCATCGGAGGCGAACAGGAGAAGGCCACGTAGGTGGCGGCCATCCAGCGCCGCTCGAGGCTTCGGCACGACGAGTGCCGCGTCCGACCGCGCCGCCACCGGCAGCAGGGCCAGCGCCAGCACCGGCCCCCACGCGAACATCCCGAACGACCGGATCGAACAGGCACATGACCAGCAGTTCCAGGTCGGGCAGCGTGAAGCCGCGTGCGCCCGGCGTTCACGTAGATGTTCTGGTTCGGCATCCAGTACTGGCCGGGCAGGAACGGATTGCCGTACATCGCCCACTGGCTGTAGAGCAGGAAGGCGATCGGCGGCAGGCTGCCGAGGACCATGCGCCGCGATTCCCAGAGCGCGTTGCCACCAGGTCGTGGTGCGCCGGCGCGACAACCACGCAGTAGGCCCACAGCAGCGGCATCAGCATCACCGCCGACATAGTCGGTCGCCAGCGTGACGCCGGCGAAGAAGTCCCGCCAGCAGCAGCCGCCGGGTCGCCGGCGCTCCGGCTGCCTTCGGCGCTCGACCACAACAGCGCGAACGACACGAACATCGCGTACGTCGACGAACAGGTTGTGGTTGAGCGTCGACGTGCGGAAGAACAGCGGGCGTGCCGAAGCCGAGCAGGAACGTCAGCTCCACGGCCAGGGGCGCCGCCACGCCGCGGGCCGTCGCACCAGGCCGATGAAAGAACACGAGAAAGAGCGCCGCGATCGGCGCCATGAAGAACACCGACGTCACGACCGTCGCCGCGCCGAAGCGCAGGTCGAGGCCGCGGTCGCGAACGAGCTGGAAGAACTCGCGCCGCATCGGCTTGTCGATGCGGTATTCGGCCGCTGGCGTTCGCCGGCGGCCTGCAGCCGCGCCTTGCTGTAGGCTCCAGCGCGTCGAGCACCGGATCGAAGATGAACAGCGGCACCGCCGCGAGCACCGACACCAGCACCTGGTTGCCGATGACGGAGTGTCCGTCGCGATGCACGAAGATGTCGGAATGGAAGCCCTGGTATTCGTCGACGCGGAACGTGGCGTGGTCCACGACGGCGAACGCCGGGTAGTGCTCGCGGACGACGTTGGTGGCGAAATGCAGGGAGTAGAGAATCCATGCCACGAGAAAGATGCGCCACCTGACAGAGACGAGCACGCTCATGCTGGCCCCGACGGCACAGCAAGCGGCGAACGGTCCCGCGTCGTGCGTGAATGTCTACTGGCCGGCACGTTCAGGACATGATACGCCGCTTCTATTGCGGCGCCACCCGATAGACCGTCGCCCCGGGGCTGCGCCATGCACGCGATTGCCCGTCGATGTCGCGCCTCGCCGTGAAGCGCACCCCGTTGGCGGCGAGAGGCGCCTGGCTCGCGACCGGGCTTCAGGCCGCCGGCCGCCAGCGCGCGATGTAGATGACGTGCGGATGGGGGCGGCCGGCGGCGAGGGAGTGGACCCGCGCATCGAATCCCAGTCGGTCGAGCAGGCTCGACATCTCCTCGCGGGAGCGGAAGAACAACGGATTGAACCGGTACGACACGAAATCCTGCGCGTAGTGAAACAGGTACTTCCAGCGCGGCCGCGTCTCCAGGTCCTTGATGACGAGCACACCGTCGGATGGAAGCGCCGCTGCAATCTTGCCGAGGAGTTCCTCCTGGGCCGCGTACGGCATGTGGTGTAGCAGGTCGATGCAGGCGATGACGTCGAACCGACCGTCCGGAAAGCCACGCGCGTCACCGACGGAGAACTGCAGGCGGCCATCCGCCGGGCGCGTCTCCAGCGCGGCGGCAATACGATCCGGCATGAGGTCGACGCCGACGACCTCCCGATCGGGGGAGCCCTGGTGGAGGAGATGCGCGAAGATCCCGTGTCCGCAGCCGAGATCGAGGATACGGCCCCGATCCGGAAAGTAGCGGGCTGTCTCTACCAGCGGTGCGGTCAGGAACCGCAACGTGACGTAGAGCTTCGATGTCCATCCAAGGTGGGCGTAGACGTCGATGACCCTGCGGGCCAGCGCCCCCGGGTCGCCCGCAGGCGCGAAGGGGCTGTCCGCGTTCCCGGTGGGACGTGACTTCATCGCTGCGATACTACTTCAAGCCGCCAACAGCCGGCTTGCGCACCAGGCTGCGATCAGCGTTCGCGCGTGAAGCGTGTCCGGAGCGCGTCGCGATCGACGCGGGTGCCGTCGAGATACACGTCGGCGATGCGCCGCGTGTGCAGGATGTTCTCCAGTGGATTGGCGTCGAGCACGATGAAGCTCGCGCGCTTGCCGACGGCGAGCGTGCCCGAGATCCGCCTGGCCCATGAGCATCGCCGGCCGGCTCGTCGCCGCCACGATCGCCTCGGCCGGTGACATCCCGAGCTGCACCCACCGCGCCAGCTCCACGTGTTCGCCCGATCCGAAGGTGTGCCCGGGGTGAATGCCGGTGTCGGTGGCGAGCACGACGCGGGCGCCAGCGGCCAGCATCTGCGGGAAGTTCACCGCCATCTGACGCTCGCGGTCGGCGGCGGTCGCCGGCAGCGGTCCGCAGCTGGGCGTCAGCGGCCGGCGCTCGATGGTGGCGCGGATCCTGGCAACGACCGACGGCGGGGTCGCCTGCTCGAAGAACGGATCCGGCGTGCACAACGCCGTCGGATCCCCGAGGCCGATGACCGTCGCCCAGTACGGACGGCGGGCCTTGACCAGCGCGAGGAAGGCCTGGTCGAGCCCCTGGCGCTGCACCATGTGCACGAGCACGTCGGCGCCGGCGGCGAGCACTGCTTTCTGATCGGTCAGCTGAATCGCATGCGCGTGCACGAGCATCCCTCGCGCGTGCGCCTCGTCGACGACGGCCTGATAGGCCTCGGGGGCGAGCTTCGGATAGGTGCCGTTGCGATCGTCGACCCAGATCTTGACGTGGCCGAGCCCCTGGTCGGCCATCCGGCGGACGGCGGCGCGTGACTCAGCCGCGGTCGTCACCTCGTGCACGACGCGCAACTCGTCGGTGGCTTCGCGCAGGATGTGATCGGGGCCGCCGCCTGGCGGCGCGATGCCCGGCATGAACAGCAGCCGCGCGGCACCCGCGTAGCGGCCGGCGCGCTGGTCGCGCTGGAACTGCAGGAGCTGCGCGGTGGGACTCGACCCGACCGACGTGGTCGCCGCCACGCCGTAGAACGCCTCGCGGAGCAGGTGGTCGTGGACGTTCTCCGCGCGTGTGGTTGTGCGCCTGCCACGAGGTGTAGCCCTCATAGCCGATGTGCACGTGCACGTTGACCATCGCCGGCATCACCGTCCGGCCGGTCAAGATCGATCCGCGCGGTGCCGGCCGGGACGGCGAGCGTGCCCTGCGGGCCGACGGCGCGGATGCGCCCGCTCTGAACCAGGATCGCTCCCCGCTCCATGGCCGGGCTGGCGTCGCCCACGATCAGCCTGGCGCCTTCGAACAGCGTTGGCAGCGTCGGCCGGGGTCTGGGCCGCCGGCCCGGCCACCAGACCCAGCCATCCCAGTCCGCAAATCAGCCACCGGCGCATGGGTCACCTCCCTGGCCCGGCAACGCCCGGGGGTGCCGGATGATACCCGAGAGCCCGGATACACAATGTCGCGCAAACAGGCCAAAAGGTTGCACCCCAAGACATCTCGTGATAAACAGGGCCGGCTCGACCGGCTCGTCCGAGGCCCTGGGGTTCGCGCCCCCCGTGGCCTCGAGCGACGACGTGTCGGGACAGGCACGCACGAAGTTCAGGGTGGAGTCCGCTGTCCTGCGGCTCGCCGCCGATCGACTCGTCTCAAGGGAGTGTGGCATGGCAAGGCGTCTGAAGGCGTTCTTCGCATGTGTCGCGGTCGCGCTGGCCCTTCCGGCCGTCGCGCTCGCGCAGAGTTCGTTCACCGGGGTAGTCAAGGACACGAGTGGCGCGGTATTGCCGGGCGTGACGGTGGAAGCATCCAGTCCGGCCCTGATCGAAGGCAGCAAGACGGACATCACGGATTCGAACGGGCAGTACCGCCTGGTCGACCTGCGGCCCGGCACCTACACGGTGGTCTTCACGCTCCCCGGCTTCAAGACGACGAGGCAGGAGAAGGTCGAACTGAGGACCGACTTCACCGGCACGCTCAACGCCACCCTCGAAGTGGGCGCCCTCGAAGAAGCGATCACCGTCACCGGCGCCTCGCCGACCGTGGACGTCTCGACCAACGCGAAGGTCGAGGTGATGACGGCCGAAATTCTCGAGCAGGTGCCCGACCGGCCGGTCGATTCAGGCGCTGGCGCAGCTGGTGAGCGGCGTCTCGCTGAACGTGCCCGACGTCGGCGGCTCGCGCGCCATGCAGCAGAGCTACATGTCGACCCGCGGCCTGACCTCCGCCAACAACATCGTCACGGTCGACGGCCTGATGGTGAACGGCCTCGACGGCGACGGCGCGGTGCAGCAGTACTTCAACCAGGCGATGATGGAAGAGATGTCGTATCAGACCAGCGGCGCTGGTGCTGATGTGTCGCCGGGCGGCGTGCGCATGAACATCGTGCCGAAAGACGGCGGCAACCGCTTCTCGGGCGCGTTCTTCGGCTCGTGGAACGACAAGACCTTCCAGAGCAAGAACCTCACCGACGACATCATCGCGCGCGGGCTGCGGACCGGTGGCGGCGTCGACCGCATCTACGACTTCAACCTGGCGATTGGCGGCCCGATCAAGAGGGACAAGCTGTGGTTCTTCACGTCGGGACGCATGTGGTCGGTGAACGCGCCGGTGCAGGACGTCTTCGTGGTGCCCAGCGGCACCTCGTACAAGGCCGGCATCGCCGGCTGCCGCAGTGGCGCCATCAGCTGTGAAACGGGCATCGACGACCAGTCGATCAAGAGTGCGCTGCTGCGTCTGACCTGGCAGATCACTCCGAAGCACAAGTTCGCGGTCTACTACGACGAAATCGACAAGGCCCGCGGCCATGGCATGAACTCAGGGGATGACTACAACACCGCGTCGCAGATCTGGACCTCGCCCAGGTACAACTCCTTCGCGGCGAAGTACACCGGCACGCTCAGCAACCAGCTGCTGGCCGAAGCCGGCTACTCGTTCAACTACGAGCAGTACGTCATCACCAACCAGGACGGCGTGAACAAGACCGCGTTCTCGCCGGAGTGGTACGCCGGTGCCAGCCGCCGCGACCAGAACAACGCGGCCCTCACCAACGGGCTGGCCAACTGGGGCGGTCGCTATCCCGACCGTTTCAACATGATGGGCGCACTGAGCTACATCACGGGCTCGCACAACGTCAAGGCCGGCGTGCAGTACAACTTCGGCCCTTATGTGAACACGCGCGAGGCCAACGCTGACTTGCAGCAGGTGTATGCCGGCACGGCGGCCGCGCCTTTCACGAACCCCGTCTCCGTCACGGTCTACAACACGCCCCTGCGCTACAAGGAGCGGCTCATTGCCGATGTCGGCGTCTTCCTCCAGGATTCGTGGTCGCTCAACCGCCTGACCGTCAACACCGGTCTGCGGTGGGAATACCTGGCCCACGAAGTGTCCGACCAGTTCTCCGGCAACGGCCGCTTCGTCGGCGAACGCAAGGTCGACGCCATCGCGATGCCCACGTGGAAAGACTTCGCGCCACGCTCGGCATCGTCTACGACCTGTTCGGCAACTCGAAGACGGCCCTCAAGGCCGGTTTCAACCGCTACAACGAGTCGCGCACGACGCAGTTCGCGACCAAATACAACCCGCTGGCGTTGACCGGAGTGTCGCTGCCCTGGACCGACGCCAACGGCGACGACATCGCCCAGGGCGAGCGCGGCTGCACCTTCGGCACGGCCGGGTGCGAGATCAACTTCGCCGGCCTGCCGGCCAACTTCGGCACCCGTTCGCTGGCCACGGTCGACCCCGACTTCCAGCGCACCTACAACCTCGAGTACACCGCCGGCATCCAGCAGGAGATTCTCCCCCGGGTCTCGGTGGCGGCCACCTTCTATCGCCGTCAGTTCTACGACCTGCCGGTGACCGACAACCTGCTGCGCACGATGGCCGACTACCGCGGCGTGGACGTCGTGAGCCCGCTCGACGGGTCGGTGTTCAAGGTCTACACGGTGAACACGGCGGCCCAGTTGGCCCAGGTCAACGACTTCGACACCAACGCGGGCTCCGATCGGAAGCAGACCTACAACGGCGGCGACATCACGTTCAACGCCCGCATCCCCGGCGGCGGCACGCTCTTCGGCGGCTTCACGATGGAGCGCACGCTGCGCGTGACCTGCGACGAGCCGGACGACCCGAACTTCCTGCGCTTCTGCGACGACCGCGAGAACGACATCCCGTTCCTGAAGCAGTTCAAGTTCGCCGGCACCTATCCCATCAAGTGGGGCATCCAGGCGAGCGCGTCGTTCCAGAGCATCGCCGGCCGCGCGCTCGGCGGCTACTCGGGCACGGCGGCGGCGGATCGCAACCGCATCGCCGGTCCCGGCTACGGCGACGTCGGCAGCCCGATCGGCACCCGGTGGCTCATCAACCGCGGCGCCGTGTATCCGGCCAACTGCCTCGCCCCCTGCACGCCTGGCAGCGGTGATCGTACCCGGCATGACCGAGGCCTCGCTCACGATTCCGCTCACGCCCCACGGCACCGAGTTCCTGGACCGCATCAACCAGCTCGATTTCTCGCTGGCCAAGTGGTTCGAGATTGGCGGCGGCCGCCGCCTGCAGCTGCAGGCCGACATCTTCAACATCATGAACGCCAACCCGGTTCTGGGCGTGCGCTCGGTGAACTTCGGCACCGCCGCCTACAACGGCGTCAGCAGCATCCTGAACCCGCGCGTGGTGCGGTTCGGAGCGCAGCTGAAGTGGTAAAGGCGTAGCGCGCAGGCGCACAGCGCCGATTCGCAGCGTCATTCCGGGCGTCGCGCGGGAGTTCCCCGCGCGGCGCCCGTGTCATGTACGGCGGGTGCCGGCGAGCGTCGCCGCCGCCGACTAGCGGACGGCGTTGGCGCACGAAGGCGTCGTAGTCGGCCGGCGTGTCGATGTCGGCCAGCACGCCGGGGTCGTCCACCACGACGTTGACGACCTGGTCACGCCAGCGGTCGATCACGGCCTTGGCGCCGACCTCGAGCGGCGCCGTGCGCAAATCGTCGAAGACCGCGCGATCGAAGATCACCGGATGACCGTGGCGGTCGCCGATGGCCGGCCGCACGATCGGCGGACGCGAGGCGCGCCAGACATCGATGAGGCGGCCGACGGTGGCCGGCCGCACCAGCGGACAATCGACGAGCGTCACGACGAGCCCCTCGACGTCGGGCGCATCCACCGCCTCGAGGGCGGCGCGCAGCGACGACAACTGGCCGGCGGCCCACCCCTGATGGACGAGCACCCGGACCCCGTCCAGGCCGGCCACGGCGGCGCTGACGGCATCCGGATGGGCGCCGGCCACGACCGTCACCTCGCACGGGCCGGCCGCCCTCAGGGCGGCCACGGCGGCGGCGGCGAACGACGGCCCGCCGGGCGCCACCGGCAGCCCGGCCTTGGCCTGGCCCATCCGTCGGGACTCGCCGGCGGCAAGCACGATGGCACGCAGCATCAGGCGCTATCGTCCCACGACTCCGGCCCTGCCGGCCTTGACTTGGCCGAAGGCCGTGCCTACACTGCCCGAACCTTTCGGGTGCGCGCCACGGCCCGCCGGGGATGGCCGATCGCACACGATGATCCGGCTGGTATCGCCGGGCCCCGCGTTGGACAATTACGGGTGACGCGAGCCCGCGTTCAATTCGGAGGGCACCGACATGCAGCAGGGAACAATCGCTCGGCTCTTGATCGACAAGGGCTTTGGATTCATCCGCGACGAGGCCGGCCTGGAGCACTTCTTCCACCGCAGCGCCGTGCGCGGCGCTGTGTTCGAACTGCTCCGCGAGGGCCAGCGCGTGGAGTTCGTGACCGAAGAGTCACAGAAGGGTCCGCGCGCCGCTGACGTGCGGCTCATCGAGAACTGATCGCCGGCGTTTCTCGCACCCGATGCCCGGCCTCCGTCCGCGAGGCCGGGGCCCTTCCCCACCCTTCATCCCAATCGCCCACGTGCGCCACCGCGCGTACGGTTGATGACGTCTGTACGAAACGCGTCCCGGAGTCGTGGCCGAAAGGCGAGGCCGCAGGCGGAAGCCGTCGCACCTGACTCCCAGGTGCTTCGACGCCAACCACAGCGCCGTTCGCGGAAGCGCACCCGGAGTCGTGCCCGAAACGCGAGGCCGCAGGCCGACGCGTGTGCCTGACTCCCAGGCGCTTCGACGCCAACCGCAGCAGCGGTTCGCGGAAGCGCACCCAGAGTCGTGCCCGAAACGCGAGGCCGCAGGCCGACGCGTGAGTGCCTGACCCCCAGGCGCTTCGACGCCAACCGCGGAGCGGTTGGCGGAAGCGCGTCCCGGAGTCGTGGCCGAAAGGCGAGGCCGCAGGCGGAAGCCGTCGCACCTGACGCCCAGGTGCTTCGACGGCAACCGCAGAGCCGTTCGAGGAAGCGCGAAGCGGTTCGCGGAAGCGCACACCAGAGTCGTGCCCGAAACGCGAGGCCGCAGGCCGACGCGTCAGTGCCTGACTCCCAGGCGCTTCGACGCCAACCGCGGAGCGGTTGGCGGAAGCGCCTGGGAGTCGAACCCAGCCTGCCCTCAAAGAGCGCAGCGACCGGTTTTGAAGACCGGGAGGGCCACCGGGCCCCGTTCGCTTCCACCCGCGATCATACCGTGGCGGCCGGGTGCCGACGCCACGCGAGGAGCCTTCAGGCGCGGGCGAGGAACGCGACGAGGGTGTCGATGTCGCGCAGGTCTTCGAGCGCCAGATCGGGGTCGTGCGCCTGGAGCTCGTCGATGCTGTGTCCGCCGGTTGCCACGGCGACCGCGCGGGCGCCGGCGGCACGCGCGCACGCGATGTCGAACGGCGTGTCGCCGATGACCACGGCATGCGACGGATCGGCGAGCGGGATGCCGCGGGCCGCGGCGTCGGCGACGGCGGCGCGGGCGAGCGCGTCGCGCTCAGCGTGGTCGTCACCGAACGCGCCCCACGCGAAGTGGTCCCACAGCCCGAAGTGCGCCAGCTTGATGTGGGCGCCGCGCGCGTAGTTGCCGGTGAGCAACGCCAGATGGGCATGGTCGAGGGCGCCGAGCCGGGCGAGGACATCGGGCACGCCGGGCATGACGCCGCGCCGCCCCGCACCCGTCTCGCCGATCGACGCCTCGAGGAGCGCCAGGTAGCGGGCGCGGAACTGCTCGAGGCGTGCAGGGGTGGCGGGGATACGGTGTCGATCGAGCGCCGACTCCACCAGCCAGCGATCGGTGCGGCCCGCCATCGAGACCTCGGCAAATGCCTCGCTGACGCCGAAGAGCTCCTCGAACGCGCGGTCCATCGCGCGCTTGCCGGCGCCGCCGGTCAGCACGAGGGTGCCGTCGATGTCGAACAGCAGCAGCCGCGCGCTCACTCCATGAACTCGTGGTGGATGTCGGTGGCCCGCGGCCCGTTCGGGGTGCGTTCGTGCGCGAAAGCGACGCGCGCGCCGAGCCACAGGGCCGCCATCCCGCCGGCGCGGACGCCGGCGTCGACGAAGAACCAGTCGCCGTGCCGGTCGTCGCGAATGAAGCCGAACCCGTGCGCCGGGTCGAGGCGCACCACCTCGCCGTGGATGATCATGCCGTCCATTATCCCAATCCCAGCCGCGCCAGGAGCCCGGGCCGCGACAACACGCCGGTTTTCGGATCGAGCGTCAGCGCCGTGCCGCCGAGCGCTCGCGTGAAGTCGCGGTCGGCGCTGATGGCGAGCAGGCCGGCGCCGCGTGCCGAGACGATCCGCGCCAGATCGCGGGCAAACCCTTCGACGCCGGGCCGCGGCAGCGTCGCCGAGGGATGTTCGGCGACGACCAGGCGCGGGTCGAGGGCCAGCGCGCGCCCGAGGCGCACGCGTTGCACCACCTCGGGGCCGGCCTCGCGCACCGGCGTGTCGAGCACGGCGCGTGCGATGCCCACCTCGTCGGCCAGCGCCTCGACGCGTGGCAGAACGGCGGGGTCAATCGGCTCGATCGCGAGGGTCATCGGCAGCGCCAGGTTCTGCGCCACGGTGCACTGCGCGAGCAGCACGGCGCGGTCGGTGACCAGACCCAGCCCGTCGAGCATCGCGAACCACGCGTCGTGGTCGGCGATGTCGGCGGTGGACTGCCCGAACAGCCGCACCTCGCCTTCTTCGGGCAGCATGGCCGCCGTCATCAGGTTCACGAGCACCTCGGCCGCCACCGCATCGAGGCCCTGCAGCGACACGATGCTGCCGGCGGCAATGCGCAGCTCCGCCAGGCGCAGCGGTCGCAGCGCCTGGTACGGCTTCACCACGCCGACGAACTCGACCAGCGCCGACGCGCTCATACCAGCCTCGCGGCGTGCGCGGCCTGGAGGCTCACCCACCACTCGGCGGGCAGCGTCACGCCGCCGATGAGACGCCGGCCCGAGCGGTTGGTCATCGGGTCGTCGCCGTGGAAGTCGGAGCCGCCGCTCACCGCCGCGCCGAACGCCGCCGCGGCCGCAAGATAGCGGGCCGAGTCGGCGGCGGAGTGATCCGAGTGGAACACTTCGAGGGCATCGGCGCCGCCGCGCACCCACCGCTCGAGCATGTCGTCGCGTCTGGTCACGCCCGGATGGGCGATCGACGCCAGCCCGCCGGCCGCGTGCACGATCGCACACACCTCTTCGGGCGCCAGCCCGCTGCGGGGGACATAGCCCGGACGGCCTTCGCCGAGCAGGCGGTCGAAGGCATCCTGCACCGACACCGCATGGCCGGCCTGCATCAGCGCCCGCGCGACGCCGGGACGGCCCACCGCGGCGCCGGGCCGCGCGGCGGCCTCGTCAAGCAGCGGCGTGACGTCGACCGCGGCGCCGGCCTTCGCCAGGGCGTGGGCGATGCGCTCGACGCGGTCGACGCGCCGCAGCCGCTGTTCGGCCAGGAACGCCAGCAGCGCCGGGTCGGTCTCGTCGCACCAATAGCGCGAGCACGTGCACGTCACGCGCCTCCCACACCGCCGTGATCTCGATCCCGGGCACGAGCGTGAGGCCGCGCGGCGCGGCCAGGGCCCGGGCCTCGGGCAGCGCCGCGACGGTGTCGTGGTCGGTGATGGCGAAGGTGGTGAGGCCGGCCGCATGCACCCGCGCGACGACTTCGTCCGGACGGCACCGGCCGTCGGACGCGGTCGTGTGCATGTGCAGGTCGATCACGTCGACGGGCGCAGCTTGCGGACTGCCGCCGGACGCGCCGTCTTGGCCGCGCGTTTGGCCTTGGGCCCGGCCAGGCGCCGGGTGATGAGCGCCCGGTACTCGCGGATGAGCAGCTCGAGGTGTTCGCGTTCCTCGTCGGCGAACTCGAGGAAGACCTGCTTGCCTTCCGAGTCTTCGAACTTCTCGCCGTAGCGTTTGAAGAACTTGTGCGAGCCGCGTTCGCAGCGGATGCCGATGCGCAGGGCCTCGGCTTCATCGACGCCGGGTTTCCTCAACTGCTCGGTGCCCTCGGCGAACAACCCGTTGGCGGCGCCCTTGAAGAACAGGAAGGTCGGCCGTGATTCCAGTTCCGGATCGCGTTCGAGCAGCGCGCGGTAGCGGCCCTCGAGGCGGTTGAGGTGATCGACTTCTTCGGCCGCCAGCTTCTCGAAGACATGGCGGCCGCGGCTGTTCTTCACGAGCTTCGCGGCCCGGGTGTAGAACTCGCGGCCGCTGCGCTCGGTGGCAATGGCGATGCGCAGCGCATCGCGGGCGAAGAGCAGTTCGGAGTTGCCGCCGTCGGGCTGGGCGACGCGGCCGGCCGTGCAGGCCTCGCAGGTGCCGTAGATCTGCACCACGCTCTGGCGGGCGGTGAAGTTTCTGGCGGCGGCCACTTCCTCGACCAGCGACTCGATGTCCGAGCTCAGGAACTCGAACGAACGGTTGCAGGTCTTGCAGATGAGGTGATAGTGGCGCGGATGCCGGTAGGAGTGCTCGAAGCGGAAGCGGCCCTCGCCGAAGTCGACCTTGCGGGCGATGCCGGCCGTGACCATCCACTGCAGCGTGCGGTAGACCGTGGCGCGGCTGATGCGCTGGTCCTCCCGCTTGATGATGTCGACGAGATCATCGGCGCTGAGATGGCCTTCCTGCTTCAGGAATGTGTTGACGATCTGATCGCGCTTGCCCGACCGCTTGGTGCCGGCCGGACGCAGTTGATCGAGATCGGGCAAAGCGTTCATCGCCATGGGGACGCTGGTCGGGACGATGGACGAGCCGCGGACGCGGCGCCCCCGGGGGACGCCGGCCCGTGACAGGAGTGGAAACCTACGCGCTGAACGACGAGCCGCACCCGCAGGTGGAGCTCGCGTTCGGGTTCTTGATGGTGAAGCCGCCGCCGGTGATGGTGTCGACGAAGTCGACCTCGGCGCCCTTCAGGTAGCTGAGGCTGACCGGATCGACGAGCAGCTTCACGCCGTTCGATTCGAACAGCTGGTCGCCGACGCCGGCGCCGGTTTCTTCGATCATCAGGCCGTACTGGAAGCCCGAGCAGCCGCCGCCCTGGACGAACACGCGCAGGCCGCTGTCGGCCTTGCCTTCTTCGTTGAGCAGTTCCTGGATCTTGCTGGCCGCGGCCTCGGTCACGTGGATGACGCTCGGCGCCACGACGGGCACGGGCATATCGAGAGCGGTGGCGATGTCGGTGTGCATGGTGATCTCAGTGTAGCACCGGAGCGCAGTGCGTGGAACAGCAGTTAAGCAATTGCAAAATAACGACTTACACCCATTGCCGGACCGAATGTGTCGGATTTACCGTTCCGGCGTCGCCAGCTGGGCCAGTTCCTGCGCCGACGCCTGCTCGACGTCCTTGTGGAGGCTGTTGCCATGCGCATCCATCGTCACCACGGCCGGGAAGTCCTTGAGCTGCAGATGCCACATCGCCTCGGGCGTGCCGAACTCCTGCAGCGACACGCCGTCGACCCGTTCGATGCAGCGCGCGTAGAACTGGGCGGCGCCGCCGACGGCGTTCAGGTACACCGCGCCGTGCTGCTTGAGCCCGGCGAGCGTCTTCGGCCCCATGCCGCCCTTCCCCATCACCGCGCGGATGCCGTAGCGGCCGATGATGTCGGCCTGATACGGCTCTTCGCGGATGCTGGTCGTCGGCCCCGCGGCGGTGATCGTCCACCTGCCGTCGTCGAGCTTCTTCACGACCGGACCGCAGTGATAGATGAGGCTGCCGCGCAGATCCACCGGCGGCTCGTGCGACATCAGGTGGTGATGCACGGCGTCGCGCCCCGTGAAGGAGCGCCCGCTCAACATCACGACGTCGCCCACCTTCAGGCTGCGCACGGTGGCTTCGTCGAGCGGCGTCGTGAGCGCGATCTCGCGGCCGGTGCGGCGAAAGCCCGCCTGGTCCATCATCGCCAGCGCCGGCACCGCCGGATCCCGATACAGCCAGTGGCGGATCTCACCGGTGCCGGGATCGAGCACGACCCCGAGGCGGCGGAAGGCCCAGCAGTCGTAGGCGACCGACACGAAGAAGCTCGCCGGCAGGCGGTTGGCAACGCCGATCTTGCAGCCGATGAGCGAGGTCTTGCCGCCGAAGCCCATCGTGCCCACGCCAAGGCGGTTCACGGTGGCCATGATCTCGGCTTCGAGCGCGGCGAGGCGGTCGTCGGGGTTGACGTCGTCGAGGGTGCGGAACAGCTGTTCCTTGGCGAGCACGTAGCCCGAGGTGCGATCGCCGCCGATGCCGACGCCCAGCGCGCCTGGCGCACAGCCCTTGCCCTGCGCGTTCCACACCGCATGCAGGATGCACTTGCGCACGCCTTCGAGCGTGCGATCGGCGCGCCCGAGCTGCGGCAGCTCCGCCGGCAGCGAATACTGGATGTTCATGTTCTCGCAGCCGCCGCCCTTCAGGATCAGCTTCACCTCGATCTCGTCGCGCTCCCACTGCTCGAAGTGGATGATGGGCGTGCCGGGTCCGAGGTTGTTGCCGGAGTTCTCGCCGGTCAGCGAGTCGACCGAGTTGGGGCGCAGCTTGCCGCGTCTGGTGGCCTCGGCAATCGCCTCCTTGATCTGCCGCTTCAGCTCGATCTGGTTCACGCCCACCGGCGTCTTCACCTCGAAGGTGGGCATGCCGGTGTCCTGGCAGATGGCGCCCTCGCCGTCGGCGGCCAGGTCGATGTTCTGGCCGATGATGTTGAGCGCCTGCGTGGCGCGCGGCTCCTCTTCGCGATCCATCGCCACGCGCATGGCGGTGCGCACGTCGGGCGGCAGGTCGGTGGAGGTCTTGACGATGAGCGAGACCATCGAGTCGAAGAACGCTGAAAGCATGCGGAAATCATAGCCGGTCGGGCGACAATGGGGTATGGCCGCCGCGAGGACCTGCGCCGCCGCGTTCGCCGCGCTCGCCGCCTGCGTGACGCTCTCCGCGCAGGCGCCGCAGCCGTCGCGCGACCAGCACAGCCGCGGCCGCCTGTTCCCGCCGCAGGACCTCGGCCTGCTCGAAGCGCCCGACCGCGACGAGTGGCAGCGGCCGCACCAGATCCTCGACGCGCTCGGCATCGCGGAGGCCTCGGTGGTGGCCGACGTCGGCGCCGGCAGCGGCTGGTTCACCGTGCGCCTGGCGCGGCGCGTCGGCCCGAACGGCCGGGTCTACGCCCAGGACGTCCAGCTGGAAATGCTCAACGCCACGTCACGCCGCGTCAGCCGCGAGGGCCTCGGCAACGTGAAACCCACGTTGGGACGGGGCAACGATCCGGGGCTGCCGGCCGGCGCGCTCGACGCCGTGCTGGTCGTGGACGTGCTGCACGAGATTGACGATCACGTGATGTTCCTCGCCAACCTGGGACGCGCCTTGAAGCCCGGCGGCCTCATCGGCATCGTGGACTTCAAGCCGGGCGGCGCCGGACCCGGGCCGGATCCGGCCGATCGGGTGCCGCCGGAGGATGTGGAACGCGAAGCGTCACGGGCCGGACTCGTGCTGCGCCGGCGCGAGACCTTCCTGCCGTTCCAGTACTTCCTGATCTTCGGCCGTCAGGAACCGACGGCGACGCCGGCTACGCCTGGCGGACCAACGCGCGGCGCAGCGCCGGCACGACCGGGGCCACCAGCAGCACCTTGACGAGGTCGGACGCCGCGTAGGGCAGGAAGGCCGCCAGCGACACGCCGGGCAGGGTCGCCATCGCCCACGCCGTGCCGCCGAGATACAGCGCGGCCGCGCCGGCGAGCATGGCGAGGGCGGCGCCAGACGGGCGGCGCGTGAAGCCGCGCTCGCTGAGCAGGCCGGTCACGAAAGCCGCCACCGGGAAGGCCATCAGGAAGCCGCCGGTGGGCCCCATGAGGCGCGCCACGCCTGGCAGCAGCACCGGCGACCATGCGAACATCGACGCGCCGACGATGCCGGCCGCGAGATACAGCGCCTGGCTGGCCGCGCCGAGCCGCGCGCCGAGCACCGCGCCGGCCAGCAGCACGGCCACCGGCTGCAGCGTGAAGGGGATGACGGTGCCGGGCAGCGTGAAACTCGCCTGGGAGGCCGCGCCGGTCAGCGCGGTGGCGAAGAGCACCGCACCCACGGCGACTCCGGCGCCAGCGAGGCGGGCGTCAGGACGGGCGGCGGTGGCGACAGCGGCGGCACGGAGTTTCGACATGGGCGGAATGTTATCAACATGCGTACAGCACTGACAATCGCCGGGAGCGATTCGGGGGGCGGCGCCGGCATCCAGGCCGACCTGAAGACGTTCGCGGCGTTCGGCGTCTACGGCACCTCGGCCATCACCGCGCTGACCGCCCAGAACACCGTGGCCGTCACCGGCGTCCACGTGGCGCCGCCGGCGTTCGTGGTGGCGCAGATCGACGCCGTCGTGACCGATCTGGGCTGCGACGCGGTGAAGACGGGCATGCTCGCCACGGCGGCCATCGTCGAGGCCGTGGCGGCGGCCATCGCGCCGTCACCGCCTCCCCAACGTGGTCGTCGATCCGGTGATGGTGGCCAAGAGCGGCGACCATCTGCTCGCTGGCGAGGCCGTCGAGGCCGTGCGCCGCGCGCTGGTGCCGGCAGCCCGCGTCGTCACGCCCAACATCCCCGAGGCGGAAGTGCTGACCGGCCTCACCATCCGCACCCTCGCCGACGCCGAGGCCGCCGGCCGCGCCATCTCGCAGCGATGGGCGCGCAGGCCGTCGTCGTGAAGGGCGGCCACCTCGATCGCGACGACATCGTGGACGTGCTCGTGGACGGCGACCGCAGTCGTGCATCTGGCCGGTCCGCGCGTGCCGGGCGTCCACACGCATGGCACCGGCTGCACCTTCGCCGCCGCCATCGCGGCGCGGCTGGCGCTCGGCGACGACGTCGAGGCAGCGGCGCGCGCGGCCCAGGCCTACGTGCGCGAGGCGATGCGCGTCGGCGTGCCACTGGGCGCCGGCCATCGGCCGCTCGATCACCAGTGGGCGATGCGCCAGGGCTGAGCCGACCAGGTCCGGCGCGACCCGCTATACTTTCAGGTTGCCGGGAATGACGTCCGCCACTGCCATCACGAGCGCCCCCCTGTCGGTCGAGGCCGTGCTCCGCGCCGTCGAAGGCCCGGGGTGTGGCGCCATCGCCACCTTCGTCGGGCTGGTCCGCGACCACAACGTCGGCCGCAAGGTGCTGTGGCTCGACTACGAAGCCTACGGCCCGCTGGCCGACAAGGCGCTCGGCATCATCATCGGGGAGGCCGAGGCGCGCTGGCCCGGGGCCCGGGCCGCCATCCACCACCGCACCGGCCGGATGGAGATCGGCGAGGCCAGCGTGGTCATCGCCGTCGCCACGCCGCACCGCGCCGACGCCTTCGCCGCCTGCCGCTACGCCATCGAGCGCATCAAGCAGATCGTGCCGATCTGGAAGCACGAACACTTCGAGGGCGGCGAGGTGTGGATCGAAGGGGCGACCGCCGACGCCCACGACGAGGCAGCGCGCGAGGCCGCGCTGAAGATCGCGTGCGCGTGAACGTGAAGCTCTTCGCCCGGCTGCGCGAGCTGGTCGGCGCCGGCGACCTCACGCTCGAGGTGCCCGGCGGCACGACGGTGGCCGACGTGTGGGCGGCGCTGGTGGCGGCCCATCCGGCCGCCGAGGCGTACGCGCGCTCGATGTCGTGCGCGGTGAATCTGGACTACGCGCGGATGACCACGACGGTCACCGAGGGCGATGAGGTCGCGTTCCTGCCGCCCGTGTCGGGCGGCAGCGGCGTGACTCCGAGGTAAAGGCGAGATGTTCGACAAGCTGGCCAGCGTCGAAGGACGCTACGAGGCGATCGCGGCCGCCATGTCGTCGCAGGACGTCCAGGCCGATGCCAACGAATACCGCAAGCAGGCCAAGGCGCTCGCCGAGATCGAGCCGCTGGTGCTCGCCTACCGCGAGTACCGGCAGGTCGAGGCGCAGATTGCCGACACGCGGGAACTGGCCGCCGGCGGCGACGCCGAGATGGCCGAGATGGCCGCCGACGAGCTCAAGGGGCTGGCCAGCCGCCAGGAGGCGCTGCTCGCCGACATCAAGATCCTGCTGCTGCCGAAGGATCCGAACGACGAGAAGAACGTCATCCTCGAAATCCGCGCCGGCACCGGCGGCGAAGAGGCGGCGCTCTTTGCCGGCGATCTGTTCCGGATGTACAGCCGCTACGTCGAGAAGCAGCGCTGGAAGATGGATGTGATGTCGCTCAGCGAGATCGGGCACGGCATCCGCGAAGTGATCGTGAACATCGAGGGGCAGAAGGTCTACAGCCGCCTCAAGTTCGAGAGCGGCGTGCACCGCGTGCAGCGCGTGCCAGACACCGAAGCCAGCGGCCGCATCCACACCTCGACGGCGACCGTCGCCGTGCTGCCCGAAGCCGAGGAAGTGGACATCCAGATCGAGGCCAAGGACCTGCGCATCGACACATTCATGTCGAGCGGCCCGGGCGGCCAGAGCGTCAACACCACCTACTCGGCGGTGCGCCTCACGCACATCCCGACCGGCATGGTGGTCTCGCAGCAGGACGAGAAATCGCAGATCAAGAATCGCGCGAAGGCGATGAAGGTGCTGCGGGCGCGGCTCTACGAGATCGAGCTGCAGAAGCAGCAGGACGCGCAAGCCAAGGAACGCCGCGGCCAGGTCGGCACCGGCGAGCGCAGCGAGAAGATCCGCACCTACAACTTCCCGCAGAGCCGCATCACCGACCACCGCGTGAACTTCACCACGCACCAGCTCCCGACCGTGTTGAACGGCGACCTCGCGGAGCTGCTGGATGCGGTCATCACGCACTTCCAATCGGAGCGGCTCAAGGAAGCGACCGACTCCGGGACCGCCGTCCGACCCGGAACCGGCGAAGAAGTAACCGCCGCATGCGCCTTCGCGATCTGGCCGACGGCGCGCGGCGGCGCCTCGAAGCCGCCGGCATCCCGAGGGCCGAAGCGGCGCTCGATGCCGAGCTGCTGGCGCGCGACGCGCTGGGCTGGGATCGCGCCACCTGGCTGGCGCGCCGCGACGAAGACGAACGCGCGGTCGAGGCCGAGACGCTGGTCGCCCGCGGCATCGGCGCCTTCCGGGCCGCCTTCGATGCGCGCGTGGCCAGGCGCGTGAGGCGCGAGCCGATGGCCTACATCCGCGGCACGCAGGAGTTCTACGGCCGCGAGTTCCTCGTCGGCCCGGGTGTGCTGATCCCGAGGCCGGAGACCGAACTGCTCGTCGACGAGGCGAAGGCGGCCGCGATGGGACGGCGCACGCCGCGGGTCGCCGACATCGGCACCGGCAGCGGCTGCCTCGCCGTGACGCTCGCCCTGGAGCTGCCCTCGGCGCAGGTCATCGCCACCGACATCTCGGCCGATGCCCTCACCATCGCCCGCGGCAATGCCGAGGCTCACGGCGTGACCTCGCGTATCACGTTCGTCGAGGCGTCGTATCTCACCGGCATCGCCGGTTCTTTCGACCTCATCGTCTCGAACCCGCCCTACGTGCGCGCCACCGACGAGCCGTCGCTGGCGCCCGAAGTCCGCGACCACGAGCCGCGCGAAGCGCTCTTCGGCGGCGAAGACGGGCTGCGCGACATCCGCGCCATCGCGCAGGCGGCGACGACGGCGCTCAAGCCGGGCGGCGTGCTGGTAATGGAGATCGGGTTCGGGCAGGCGAGGGCCGTGACGGCGGTGCTCACGGCGGTGGGACTGGGGGGCGAGGTGACGATCCGCCGCGACCTGCAGGGCATCCCGCGGGTGGCCGTGGCGCAGTTGTAACGGGGTCTGTCACCGTCGACGGATGTCTCCGGTGACAGACCCCGAAGACATCTACCGGTTCGGGATGACCAGTTCCTGACCGGGGTGAATCATGTCCGGATCCTTCAGCTTGTCTTTGTTGGCGTTGAAGATATCCATGTAGCGGTTGGCGTCGTCGAGGTGCGTCTTGGCGATCTTCGACAGCGACTCGCCCGGCTTCACCACGTGGATGCCGTGGATGTCGGTGCGTTCGGACTTCACGTCGGCCGCCACTTCCGCTTCCCAGCCGGCGTGCTTCTTGATCGCGTCCCAGAGCAGGTCGCGCTCGAGCGCGTAGGTGGTCGTGCCGGCAATCTGCACCTTGCCGCCGGCTTCTTTCATCGAGAAATTGCGCACGCCGAGCTTGCCGGCGAGGCCTTCGAGATCTTTGTACTTGTCGAGCATGTGACTGTCTCCTTGTGCGCGTCCGCCGTTCCACGGAGGCGGAGGATGCCTCGGTCTGGGGCATGTGGCTCCACGCATCATGACACGCGGAGGCGACGGTTTGTCACCACCCGCGCCGCCCGGATGCCCGCCGGTGAGAAGACCGGTTCTATACTCGCGGCATGAGCTGCCTGTTCTGCCGCATCGTCGCGGGCGAGATCCCCGCGAAGAAGGTCTTCGAGGACGACGACGTCGTCGCCTTCGAGGACATCAATCCCCAGGCGCCGATGCACGTGCTGGTGGTGCCGCGGCTGCACGTCGCCACGGTGAACGACCTCGGCGACGACCACGACCGGCTCGTCGGGGTGATGGTGCGCCGGGCGGCGGCCATCGCCGCCCAACGGGGCCATGCCGAGCGCGGCTTCAGGACGGTGTTCAACTGCAACGGCGACGCCGGGCAGACCGTGTTCCATCTGCACCTGCACGTGCTCGGCGGCCGGTCGCTCGCCTGGCCGCCCGGCTAGTGGGGTCAGACCCCAAGACGTTCACAAGGCCCAGCCAGACTTCAGCGCCGGCCGCGTCCCGACCAGTAGCCGTGAGCGGCGTGCAGCGGGCCGAGCGCGGCGTACAGGAAGCCCGCCAGACCGACCGAGGTCGGGGGCAGTACCCAGGTGAGCGCCACCGAGGCGAGACCGACGCTCATGCTGAGGAAGTGCGCTCGGGCGATGGTAGCGGCCTCGCGTCGCTGCAGCGCGTCGAGGCCGAGCGCCGCTGCCTGCCGTCCGGCGTGCCGGTACATCAGCCCGAAGATGGCGAAGACCGACGCGAAGCCCAGGCCGTAGATGACCAGCAGCAGCCGCGATTCATCGAGCGACACGCGCGCGGCCGCGCCGCCCATGCCCAGCAGGTTGTTCGCCAGAAACGTGGCCATGAACTTCAGCGGATAGACGTAGAACAGCACCACGAAGAGCAGCAGCGCGTTGAGCACGATCGTCATGCCGTCGGCGAGCGGATGCCGCCGGAAGAAGCGCTGGTGCTCATACCAGAGCCAATAGAGCACCGCGAAGCTGGCGGCGAAGGCCACGAAGCCCCGCATCGTGGCGGCCAGGTCCTCGAAGCTGTCGGGCACCTCGAGGGCGACCACCAGCAGGGTCAAGGCGAAGCCGAACACGGCGTCGCTGAACGCTTCGAGCCGCGTCGAGTCGGCCACGACGGGTTCAGTCGTCCTTACGGGCCAGCACGTAGCGCCCGCGGTGATGCGGCCGGTCGAGGTGGAAATCGACCACGCGATAGCCGCGCCGGAAGTAGGTCTCGAAGATCTCGCGCGTCTGCAGGCGCCACTCGAGCGCCAGCGCCGGCGCCTCGCGCTGCATGTCGGTGAAGCCCATCGGGATCTCGAGCGCCAGCCGGCGGTCGTCGCGCGCCAGATACACGTCCGAGTTGGCGAGCCACGCCTGCGCCGGATGGGTCGTGTTGACCGGCGCCGCGTCGGTCACCTCGTTCGAGGTCACCGGAATCGCGCCACCAGGCGCCACCCGCCGTTCGACATGCGGCCGGGCAATCCACCACTGCGCCACGAGACGGTCGGTGGGCGTGCCCTTGTGCAGCACGCTGGTGGACTCACCGTAGACGTTGCGGTGGTATTCCTCGGCGACGACGCCCAGCTTGGTGAAATTGAGGTGCGCGTTCATCGCCTGGAGCGGATCGTAGGTCCACTCGATGAGCTCGTAGCCCTGCGCCAGCGCCTTGTCGCGCTGCGCCAGCTTGAGGGCGCGGCCGAGCCCGCTGTTGCGGTATTCGGGCAGCACGCCCAGCATGTGCGACCACTGCAGCACCTGGCGCGCCGGCTTCATCCCGACGATCGAATACACGAAGCCGACCATGCGGTCGGTCTCGTCGAAGGCCCCGATGAGGATGGCGCCGCGCTTCACCGTGATCGTGAAGACGGGCAGGGTCACCATGTCGTTCAGGTCGGTGAAGCCCCACACCCGCTGTTCCAGGTCCATGACCTGGCGGAAGTCGTCGGCGGAGTGCAGGTCTCTGAAGCGCAGCTCAGGCATCGGATGTCGAGTGTAGCGAGTCGGGGTGGCCGGCGGGAAGCCCGCCGCGTCGAACCTCGTCGCCCCTAGCGCGCGGAGGGCTCCGGCCACAGCAGCGGCGGCAGCTCGTGCAGCCGGCGGATGAGGGGCACGTGGCCGGGCCGCGCCGCGGAGTCGTCGCCCGAGCGCCGCAGCCACACCGCCCGCAGGCCGGCGCCCAGGGCGCCGTGCACGTCGTGCGTCAGGCTGTCGCCGACCATCACCGCCTCGCCCGCATCGACGCCCGCCGACGCCAGGGCCGCCGCGAAGATGCTCGGATGCGGCTTCATGTAGCGCCCGGGATGCGCGGAGACGTGGGTGCGCACGTAGCGATCGAGGGCGAAGTGTTCCGTGAAGGCTTCGAGCGAGCGGTGCGAGTTGGAGATGACGCCGAGGGCGAGACCCCTGGCCGCCAGCGCCGGGATCACCGCCTGCACGTCGTCGTAGAGATCGAAATGGTGGTTGGCCGCCCACGCCTCGTAGATCTCGGCCGCGGCGCGCTTCACGCCGTCGCCGGCGCCGCCCATCCGCTCGATGATGGCCGCGGTGTAGTTGATGAAGAGATCGTGGTCGTAGAGCGGTTCGGCGAGGTCGTCGAGCATCGGCAGCGCCAGCGACACGGCCTGGTCGAAGCGCGCGGCATCCACCGCGACGCCGTATTCGGCGCAGGTGGCGGCATAGCCGGGGCCATGGAAGCGCGGACCGGGGTGGATGAGCGTGAAGTCCACGTCGAAGAACACGGCGCGGACCGCCGACGGCTCCGCCATCATGCGGACGGTCCGCTCCAGGGGCCGGCGACGACCACCACGGCGGTGGCGGGATCGAGCAGGCGACGGGCCACGCGCGCCACGTCGTCGGGAGTCACCGCCGCGATCCGCTCCGGCAGGCGGACGTCGTGATCGATGCCGAGGCCGTAGACCTCGGCCGAGAGCAGGAAGCCGGCGATGCCGGCGTTGGTCTCGAGCTGGCGCGGCAGCGAGCCGACGAGATACCGTTTCGCGTCGTCGATTTCGGCGGCGGTGAAGCCGCCGCTGAGCACGGCGGTGAGCTCGCTGTCGATCGAGGCGATGGTGCGCTCGACGTTCTCGCTCGAGACCCCGGCCCGCACCATGAGCGGACCGGCATCGAGCCCGGCGTCCATGCTGCTGTAGACGTAGTAGGCCATGCCCTGCCGCTCGCGGATGCTGTCGCCGAGTCGTCCGCCGAGGGCGTACTGGCCCAGCGCGTTGTTCATGACGAGCGCGGCGTAGTAGTCGGGATCGCGGCGCGACAACCCGACGTTGCCGTAGGCGACGTCGGCCTGCGCTTTGTCGAGCATCGCCTTCACGACCAGCGAACGGGAGGTGCGCGCCGGCGGCGGCGCGGCCACCGGGATCGGCGTGGGCAGCCCGCTCCAGCCGGCGAACTCCGCGCTGATGCGGTCGGCAAGCGCCTCGGCCTCGAGATCGCCCACCGCCACGACGATGGTGGCGCCGGGCACGAAGTAGCGCAGGTGGTAGGCGGCGAGGTCGCCGCGCGTCAGCGCCTCGACACTCGCCTGGGAACCGCGCACCGGCCGTCCCAGCGGATGGCCATTCGGGTAGAGCGCGGCGTGCAGCGCATCGACGGCAACGGTGCCGGGGTCGTCGGCGGCCTCCTGAATGCCCGTCACGAGCTCCGCGCGCCGGGTCGCCACCTCGGTCTCGGGGAACGTCGGCTGCCGGGCGACCGCGCAGGCCACCGGCAGCACCGCCGCGATGTCGTCCACGAGGCAGGTGGCGCTGACCACGATCTGCTGGCGGCCCGCCCCGACTGACAGCGACGCGCCGCGGCCTTCGAGTTCGTCGGCGATGGCGTCGGCGTCGTAGCGCGTCGTGCCCTTGTCGAGCACCCGCGCGGTGAGCGCGGCGGTGCCGGGCGCGCTGGCCGGCTCGGCCGAGGCGCCGGCATGCACGCCGATGGCGAGAGACACGGCGGGAATCAGGCGGTTGCGCGCGGCCACGACCACGAGGCCGTTCGGCAGCACCCGGCGCACGGGAGCCAGGGCCATCAGCGGGCCTCGCTTTCGGCGGCGGTCGGCTCGAAGATGCCGATGGTGCGGTTGTCGGCGTCGAAGTAGCGACGGGCCACGGCGTGCACCGCCTCGGGCGTCACCGCCGCGAGGCGGTCGCCGATCGTCCCCCAGTCCTGCCAGGAGGCGATGGTGGCGAAGTAGCCGAGCTGATGCGCCAGATCGGTCACGCTGCCGGCGTCGAAGACGAAGCGCGCCTTGAGCTGCGCCAGCACCTTGCTCACTTCCTGCGGGCTCGGGCCGTCGGCCACGAGCCGCGCGCACTCGTCGAGCACCGCGCGTTCAACCGCGGCCAGCGCCTGCCCATGGGCGACGGTCGCCGAAATCGAATAGAGGAACGGCTCGGCCGTCGGCGCGAGGAAGCCGCCGACCGAGGCGGCCAGGCCCGTGTTCACGAGCGCGCGATACAGCCGGGCGCTGCGCTGCGGCGTCGGCACGCCACCACCTGACCAGATGTTGAGCCCCGAGGCGCCGGTGAGCACGGCGTCCAGGGCCAGCAGCGGGAAGAAGTCGGGATCGGTGAAGCGCGGCGCGTGGAACACCGCCCGCCAGTAGGCCGTCGTCCCCGGCTTCCGCAGGTGCACGCGACGCTCGCCGCCCTGCGGTGGCTCGGCGGTCGTCGGCCGCCGGGCCGGCGTGCCGGGCGCGATGCTCCCGAAGTGTGCCTGCACGCGGCGCACCACGTCGGCCGTGTCGACGTCGCCGACCACGACCAGCGTGGCGTTGTTCGGCACGTAGTAGCGGCGGTAGTGGCCGTACAGGTCCTCTCGGGTCATCGTCTTCAGATCCGACAGCCAGCCGATGGTCGGGTGGCGGTAGGGATGCGCCTTGAGCGCGGTGGCCGTGATCTCGACATCGAGCCGCTGCTCCGGGTCGTTGTCGCCGCCCTGCAGTTCCGAGATGATGACCGTGCGCTCCGACTCGCAGTCTTCGGGCGTGTAGAGGCAGCTCGCCATCCGCTCCGCCTCGATGAACAGCATGCGATCGAGCGCCGAGGCCGCGGCCGTCTCGAGATAGGTGGTCTGGTCGATCCAGGTGTAGCCGTTCCAGCTGCCGCCGAACCGCTCGATGATGCCCTTCACCTGGTCGCGGGGGATGTTGGTGGTCCCCTTGAAGTTCATGTGCTCGACCCAGTGCGACACGCCGGTCACGCCGGGCCCCTCGTCGCGCGAGCCCACGCGGTACCAGCACCAGACCGAGGCCAGGGGCGCGGTGTGCACCTCCTGCACCAGCAGCGTCAGTCCGTTGTCGAGCGTGGTCTCGTGCACCATCTCTCCACTTTACCTTTGGAAGGCGGCCGCCGGGGCCGGCGCCGCCGCGGCAGCCGCGCGTCCCGCAGTACAATGACGGAATCCCTATGGCTGAGTGGAAAGACACGTGCAACCTGCCGCGCACGGCCTTCTCGATGAAGGCCAACCTGCAGACCGCCGAGCCCGAAACGGTGGCCCGCTGGGACGCGATGGACCTGTACGGGCAGATCCGGACCGCCCGGGCCGGCGCCCCGACGTACCTGCTGCACGACGGGCCGCCCTACGCCAACGGCGAGATCCACATCGGCACGGCGCTCAACAAGATCCTCAAGGACTTCGTCGTCAAGTCGCACAACATGCTCGGCTTCGACGCGCCCTACCTGCCCGGCTGGGACTGCCACGGCCTGCCGATCGAGCTGAAGGTCGACCGCGAGCTGGGGCCGAAGAAGCGCGAGATGTCGGTGGCCGACTTCCGCCGCGAGTGCCGCAAGTACGCCGAGAAGTACGTCGGCATCCAGCGCGAGGGGTTCAAGCGGCTCGGCGTCATCGGCAAGTGGGACGACCCGTATCTGACGATGGCGTTCCGCTACCAGGCCGCGATCGTGCGCGCGCTCGGCGCCTTCGTCGCGCAAGGACATGGTCTACAAGGGCAAGAAGCCGGTGCACTGGTGCACGCACTGCCGCACGGCGCTGGCCGAAGCGGAAGTCGAATACGAGCCGCACGTCTCGCCCTCGATCTACGTCGAGTTCCCGCTGAGCGAGGCCAGCCTGCGCCGACGCGGCCACGCGCGTGCCGGCGCTGGCCGGGCGTCCGGTGTCGGTGCTCATCTGGACGACGACGCCGTGGACCATCCCGTCGAACCTGGCGATCGCGTTCCATCCGGACTTCGAATACGGCGCCTACGACGTCGACGGCACGGCCGTCATCGTCGCGAAGGATCTCGCCGCGTCGGTGGCCGCGAAGACCGGCCGCTCGTTCGACACGCTGCTCGCCACCTTCCCCGGCGCGTCGATGGAGCGCCTGGTGTTCCGGCATCCGCTCTACGCGCGCGACTCGCTGGCGGTGCTCGGCGACTACGTGACGCTCGAAGCCGGCACCGGCGCGGTGCACACGGCGCCCGGACACGGCGCCGACGACTACAACACCGGCGTGAAGTACGGGCTCGAGATCTACGCCCCGCTCGATGCCGGCGGCCACTACAACGAGACCGTCGAGCAGTTCGCCGGGCAGCAGGTGTGGAAGGCCAATCCGAACGTCGAGGCGGCGCTCGCGGCCGCCGGACGGCTCTGGCACCGCGAAGACTTCCACCACTCGTATCCGCACTGCTGGCGCTGCCACAACCCGGTCATCTTCCTGGCCACGGCGCAGTGGTTCATCGCCATGGAAGCGCAGGATCTGCGGCAGAAGGCGCTGGCGTCGATCGCCGACACGCGCTGGATCCCGAGCTGGGGCCGCGCCCGCATCGACGGCATGATCGCCAACCGTCCCGACTGGTGCATCTCGCGCCAGCGCGCCTGGGGCGTGCCGATTCCGGCGATGGACTGCACCTCGTGCGGCCAGGCCGTGCTCACGAAGGCGCTGGTCGAGCAGGCAGCGTCGGTCTTCGACACCTACGGCGCCGACGCCTGGTACGAGCGTCCGCTCGAGGAATTCGTGCCCGCGGGGATGACCTGCCCGTCGTGCGGCGGCAGCGCCTTCGAGCGCGAGTCGAACATCCTCGACGTGTGGTTCGATTCGGGCTCCAGCCACGAAGCGGTGCTGCCGTTCCGGGAAGACCACCGCTGGCCCGCCGACATCTACCTCGAGGGCAGCGACCAGCACCGCGGCTGGTTCCACAGCTCGCTGCTGGTGGGCATCGGCACGCGCGGACGCGCGCCGTTCAACCAGGTGCTCACGCACGGCTTCGTGATGGCCGAAGACGGCCGCAAGATGTCCAAGTCGCTCGGCAACAGCGTCGCGCCGCAGGACGTCATCAAGCAGAGCGGCGCCGAAGTGCTGCGTCTGTGGGCGTCGATGGTCGATTACCGCGAGGACATCCGCATCGGCAAGGAGATCCTGACGCGCACCATCGAGGCCTACCGGAAGATCCGCAACGTGCTGCGCGTGCTGGTCGCCAACCTCTACGACTTCGACCCGGCGGACGACCGTGTGCCGGTGGCCGCCGCTCGAGGAAGTGGACCGCTGGATGCTCGCCCGCTACGCCGAGGTGGCGACGAAGATCGTCCAGGCCTACGACGACTACGACTACCCCACGGTCTTCCAGCTCGCCAACCAGTTCATCACCGTGGATGTGAGCGCGTTCTACGTGGACGTCACCAAGGACCGGATGTACACGTTCGGCGCCAGGTCGGCGGCACGGCGTTCCGGACAGACGGCGATGTTCACCGTCGTCGACGGCCTGGCCCGGCTGCTGGCGCCGATTCTCTCGGTCACGATGGACGAGCTGTGGCGCGGACTGCCCGGCAAACGCGAGGCGTCGGTGCACATGGCGCTTTTCCCGCGCGACCTCGAGGGCCTGATCGACCAGGACCTGGTCGACCGCTGGACGCGTCTGGGCGCCGTGCGCGACATCGTGAACGTGGCGCTCGAGCAGAAGCGGCAGGACAAGACCATCGGCGGCAACCTGTCGGCGGCCGTCGACGTGCAGGCGGCCGGCGCCGCCTTCGACCTGCTGACACGGTACGAGGCGTCGTTGCCGACGCTCTTCGGCGTCTCGACCGTGCGGCTCACCGCCGGTGGCGGCGCCGACGACGCGCCGGGCGTGACCGTCACGCGTGCCGACGGCACCAAGTGCGAGCGGTGCTGGCGGGTCGTGCCCGAGGTGTCGGTGGACTCGGGACGCGAAGGCCTGTGTCCGCGCTGTGTCGAGGCGCTGGCCGAAGCGGTCAGCCTGTAGGCGATCCATGCGCCGCCTCGAACTCGTCATCGCCGTCGTGGTCGTCGTGCTCGACCAGTGGACCAAGGCCCTGGTCCGCGGTCGCCTCGAGCTGCACGAGAGCATCGACGTGGTCGCCGGCTGGCTCAGCCTGACCCGCGTCCACAACACCGGCGCCGCGTTCGGCATGCTCAACAGCGTGGACTTTCCGTTCAAGACGCTGGTGCTGATGATTGTCGCCGGCACGGCGCTGGCCGGCGTCGCGTGGTACGCGGCCAGCCTGCCGGCCGAACAGCGGCTGGCCCGCATCGGGCTGGCCGGCGTGCTCGGCGGCGCCATCGGCAACCTCATCGACCGCGCCACGGCGGGCTACGTGCTCGACTTCGTGGACGCCTACCGGGGCGACTGGCACTTCTGGGCCTTCAACGTCGCCGACGCCGCCATCTCGGTGGGCGTGGTCTTCCTGCTGCTCGACGTCGCGCTCGACGTCATGGGATATCGCCGTGCACCCAATCCTGCTTGAGGCCGGCCCCGTCACGATCTACTCGTACGGCGTGCTGCTGGCCGCCGCCTATCTGCTCGGCCTGTGGATGGCGGTGCGGCGGGCCACCGCCGCCGGCTTCGACGGCAACCGGGTGCTCGACCTCGGCATCTGGGTCATCATCGCCGCCCTGGTCGGCGCCAAGGGCCTGCTCTTCATCGTCGACTTCAACCACTTCACGAGCAGCCGCGAGGAGTTCTTCTCGCTGCTGCGCTCGGGCGGCGTCTTCTACGGCGGGCTCATCGCCGCCTCGCTCACCTGCATCTACCAGCTGCGCAAGCACAAGCTGCCGCTCTGGCAGTCGGGTGACCTGTTTGCGCCCGGCATCGCGCTCGGCTACATGGTGGGCCGTCTGGGCTGCTTCGCCGCCGGCTGCTGCTACGGCAAGCCCACCCAGGTGGCCTGGGCGGTGACCTTCACCGACCCGGCCGCCGCGCTCAACGTCGGCACGCCGCTCAACGTGCCGCTGCACCCGACGCAGCTCTACGAGTCGCTCGCCGGCCTGGTGATTCTCGTGGCCGTGCTGGCGCTCGAGCGGCGCGGCAAGCCGTATCCG
This sequence comes from uncultured Acidobacteriota bacterium, assembly GCA_963779175.1. Lineage (GTDB taxonomy): Bacteria > Acidobacteriota > Vicinamibacteria > Vicinamibacterales > UBA2999 > CADEFD01. The sequence continues at coordinate 581,144 of CAVZXA010000005.1, read as the reverse complement.
GGCCGCACCTTCTGGCAGTTCGTGCTCATCTACGGGATCTCGCGCTTCATCATCGAGTTCTTCCGCGGCGACGACCGCGGCGCCGTGGCGATGTTCTCCACCTCGCAGCTCATCTCGCTGGTGCTCGTGCCGCTCAGCCTGGTGATGCTGGCGTGGCTGGCCAGGCGCACCGGCGCCGCCGCGGCGGTGCCCGCACCGGCGCGGAAGCGCGGCTCGTTCTGAGCGGGCCTGCGCGTCACGCCACCGGGCGCCATGACTCCGTACACGTTCGAGATCGGCGCCGAGCACCAGGGCCAGCGGCTCGACAAGTTCCTCGCCGGCGAGCTGCCGAACCACTCGCGCGCGCAGGTCCAGCGCCTCATCGACGACGGCCGCGTCTCGATGGCGCAGGGTGGCGACGCCGAAATCGAACACGGTCGCTGCGGCCGGGGGACGTCGTCAACGTGGAGGTGCCGCCGCTGGCGCCGTCCACGCTCGAGCCCGAAGATCTGCCGCTGCCGATCCTCCACGACGACGCCGACCTCGTCGTCGTCAACAAGCCGGCCGGGCTGGTGGTGCATCCCGGCGCCGGCCACCCCACCGGCACGCTCGTGCACGCGCTGCTGCATCACGTGCAGGACCTGAGCGGCATCGGCGGCGAGGCGCGCCCCGGCATCGTGCATCGCCTCGACAAGGGCACGTCCGGCGTGATGGTCGTGGCCAAGAACGACGCCGCGCACCAGGAGCTGGCGCGCCAGTTCCACGACCGCGAGGTCGAGAAGGAGTACGTGGCGCTGGTGTGGGGCACGGTGCACAACCGCAAGCGCATCGACCTGCCGATCGGCCGCGATCCGGTGCATCGCGAGAAGATCTCGACCCGCGCCCGCCGCGCCCGCGCCGCCGTGACCCGCGTGACGTGGGCGCAAGGCGCTGCCGGGCCTGACGCTCATCCGCGTGGCCATCGCCACCGGACGCACCCACCAGATCCGCGTGCATCTGAGCGCCATCGGCCATCCGATCGTCGGCGATGCGCTGTACGGCGGCGTCCACAAGCGGGTCGCCAACGACGTCCGCGCCGTGCAGCGCCTGACGCGGCCGTTCCTGCACGCCGAACGCCTCGCCTTCACGCATCCGCGCACCGGCGAGCGGCTGTCGTTCGAGGCGCCGCTGCCCGACGATCTGGAGAGCGTGCTCAAGGACATCACGCCGCTCGACAAGCGCGCCGGCGTCTTCATGGAGCCACCCGATGAGCCAGCCGACGAAGGTGCATGAGCATCGCGAGGTCTACCGCGGCCGGATCTTCTCGCTGGCGGTCGACACCGTCACGCTGCCTTCGGGACACACCGCCACCATGGAGGTGGTGCGGCATCCCGGCTCGGTGGTGCTGCTGCCGATGCCGGCGCCAGGGCGCCTCATCCTGATCCGCCAGTACCGCTACGCGCTCGATCGCTTCATCTGGGAGCTGCCGGCCGGCAGCCTCAAGCCGGGCGAAGATCCGCGCCTCGGAGCGGCCCGGCGAGTGCGAAGAGGAAGTGGGCCTGGTGCCAGGCACCCTCGACGAGCTGGGCGAACTCTTCCCCACGCCCGGGTTCTGCGACGAGTGGATGAAGTTCTACCGCTGCACGAATCTTGCGACGCCGCCGCCCGACTCGACCGCGCAGCAGGACGAGGACGAAGTGATCGAGCCGGCCACCTTCGACCTGGAGGAGGTGCGGCGCATGATTCGCGCCGGCGAGATCGTGGACATGAAGACCGTCGCCGGCCTGGCGCTGCTCGGCTGAGCGCGCTGCCAGACCTCAGACCGCGGCGGCTTCGGCGATCGTGGCCACGTGGATGGCCACGGTGTCGTCCACCTGGCGCGCGTAGCCGCCGGCGAGCACCACCACCACCGGCACGCCGGCCTTCCGCAGGGCCGTGAAGACGCGGCGATCGCGGCGCCGCAGCCCGTCGAGCGAGAGACCCAGCCGTCCGAGCTGGTCGTCCATGTAGGGATCGGCGCCGGCCAGGTAGAACGACGACGTCCGGCAGCTGCTCGAGCAGGCGCGCCAGCACGCCGTCGAGATGCGACAGATATTCTTCGTCGCTGGTGCCGCGCGCCAGCCCGACATCGAGCGCGCTCGGCGGCTTCACGTACGGGATAGTTGTCGGCTTCGTGGATCGAGGCGGTGAAGACCCGGCGCTCGCCAGCGAAAATCGCGGCGGTGCCGTTGCCCTGGTGGACGTCGAGGTCGAGCACCGCGGCCGAGCCTGCCTGACGCCTCGCAAAGGCGCGCCGGATCGCGACCGCGACGTCGTTGAAGACGCAGAAGCCTTCGCCGTGACCGGCAAACGCGTGGTGGAAGCCGCCGCCGATGTGCACGGCGGTGCGGTCGACGCCGTCGAGCGCGAGGTCGGCCGCCATGAGCGTGCCGCCGGTCATGAACCGGAAGCCCTCGACCAGCGCCGGCGCGCACGGAATCTCGAGCCGGGCGATGTCGGCGGCGGCGAGCGTGCCGGTGCGCAGCGGTCGAGGATACGCCGGCGTGTGGACGAGCGCGAGGTCGTCCCAGGTGGCGGGCACGGGCTCGACGAAGCCATCGGGCACCAGCCCGGCGCGGGCGACAGCTGCCGCCACCAGACGGTATTTGGTGGTGGGAAAGACGTGCGGCCCCAGGTCGAGCTGATACCGGGGCGAATAGACGACTCGCATGGCGACGCCCCGGCCATCGCCGGGACCTCGCAGCTTACTGCATCGACGCCTGCGCGCGACGCGTCACCCGCCTGGACGGCGCGGCGCCGCGCACCGGCACCAGCGCCAGCAGCAGCACCTCGTCGATGCTGCCCACCAGATGCAGGGTCAGTCCGGCCCGCAGCTCGTCGTCGAGGTCTTCGTTGACGTTCTTCTCGTTCTGCCGCGGCAGGATGAGCTCGCGGATGCCGAGCCGCTTGGCGGCCAGCACCTTCTCCTTGATGCCGCCGACCGGCAGCACGCGGCCCGAGAGCGTGATCTCGCCGGTCATCGCCACGTCGCCCCGCACCGGACGCCGCGTGAGTTCGGAGACCAGCGCGGTGGCCATGGTGACGCCGGCCGACGGTCCGTCTTTCGGGATGGCGCCCGACGGCACGTGGAGGTGGATCTCGGAGCCCTTGAAGAAGTCGGGGTCGATGTTCCATTCCGCGGCGTGCGCGCGCACCCACGACAGCGCCGCCCGCGCCGATTCCTTCATGACGTCGCCGAGCTGACCGGTGAGCGTCAGCGAGGCGCTGCCGGTCATCCGCGAGGCCTCGATGAAGAGCACCTCGCCGCCCACCGGCGTCCAGGCGAGGCCGATCGCCACGCCCGGCCGCTTGGTGCGATCCGCCAGCTCCTCGTCGAGGAACTTCGGCGCGCCGAGGAATTCCTGCACGGTCTGCGGCGTGACCTTCACTTTTTCGGTCTGGCCGTCGGCGCGGCGGCGCGCCACCTTGCGGCAGATGGCGCCGATCTCGCGCTCGAGATTGCGGACGCCGGCCTCGCGCGTGTAGCCGCGGATGATGGTGCGCAGGCCGGTGTCCGGGAACGTCACCTGTTTGGAGGTCAGGCCGTGGTTGGGCACCTGCTTGTCCACCAGGTGCCCGCGCGCGATGGCCAGCTTCTCTTCCTCGGTGTAGCCGGGCAGCTCCAGCACTTCCATGCGATCGCGCAGCGCGTGCGGAATCGGATCCAGCACGTTGGCGGTGGTGATGAAGAGCACCTCGGAGAGATCGAACGGCACGTCGAGGTAGTGATCGCGGAAGGTCGTGTTCTGCTCGGGGTCGAGCACTTCGAGCAGCGCCGAGGCCGGATCGCCGCGGAAGTCGGAGCCGAGCTTGTCGATCTCGTCGAGGATGAAGACCGGGTTGCGTGACTCGGCGCGGCGCAGGCCCTGGATGATCTGGCCCGGGAGGGCGCCGATGTAGGTGCGGCGATGGCCGCGGATCTCGGCCTCGTCGCGCATGCCGCCGAGCGACACGCGCACGAACTTGCGGCCGAGCGACTGCGCGATCGAACGCGCCAGCGAGGTCTTGCCCACGCCGGGCGGGCCGACGAAGCAGAGAATCGGTCCCTTCACGCTCGGGTTGAGCTTGCGCACCGCCAGGTATTCGAGGATGCGCTCCTTCGCCCGGTCGAGGCCGGCGTGCTCGACGTCGAGGACGGCCCGCGTCTTCGGGAGGTCGATCACCTCTTCGGTGCGTTTGGTCCACGGCAACGCGACGATCCAGTCGAGGTAGGTGCGCGACACGGTGTACTCGGCGGCGGCCGGCGGCATCTTCGACAGCCGGTCGAGCTCACGCAGCGCTTCCTTCTTCACGGTCTCGGGCAGGCCGGCGGCTTCGATCTTCTGCCGCAGCTCGTCGATTTCTTTCGACTGGTCGTCGCCTTCGCCGAGCTCGCGCTGAATCGCCTTCAGCTGCTCGCGGAGGAAGTAGTCGCGCTGGTTCTTGCCAACCTCGGACTGCACCTGCGACTGGATCTTCGAGCCCAGCTCGAGGACCTCGAGTTCCTTGATGAGAAGGCGGTTGAGATGATCGAGGCGCGCCCGGACGTCGATGGTCTCGAGCACCTCCTGCTTGGTGGCGGTGGCGAGGCTGCCCAGACTCGAGGCGATGAAGTCGGCGGCGCGGCCCGGCTCGGCGATGTTGGAGGCCAGGGTCTGCAGGTCGTCGGACATCAGCGGCGACAGCGACACGATCTGCTGGAAGTTCGCCTTGATGTTGCGCTGCAGGGCGTCGATCTCGAGCCGGTCGGCGTCTTCGAGCTGCTCGGGCGCTTCGCTGACGTTGGCCAGCAGGTAGGGCCGGCTGGCGATGAGGCCGTCGAGGCGCACCCGGGCCAGGCCCTGGACGATGATGCGCAGGCTGCCATCGGGCAGCTTGAACATCTTGTGGATATGGCTGGCGGTGCCGATGGCGTGCAGGTCGTCCTGACGCGGATCTTCTTCCGAGGCTTCACGCTGTGTGAAGACGGCAATCATGCGGCCGGCGCCGACCGCCTCGTCGATGAGACGGACGGAGCTCTCGCGGGCCACGGCCAGCGGCATGAACGAGTTCGGGAACAGGACCGTGTCGCGCAGCGGCAGCACCGGCAGCTCAGCCGGTACGTGAAACGGCTGCTCGGCCGACGGTTCATCCGCGTCGAACGGCTTGTCGTGATCGCTCATCGGCGATCCCTCCAGAGTTGTCGTGATGGAACTGCCCGAGAGCCCGGGCTTTTGAGGGACGCAGGCCCCGCCGTGGCAGGGCCTGCGCGTCGAAAGGCCTGGGCTCAGCGCTGCAGGTCGAAGAAGCCCGACGAGCCGCGCCGCGTCATTGTACGCTCGCGCTGGATCGCGACCTCACGCTCTTCCTCGCAATCCTTGCAACGGACGGCGAAGGGGAGGGCCCGCAGTCGAGCTTCGGCGATCTCGTCGCCGCACTCGTAGCAGTGGCCGTAGCGGCCCTCGTCGAGACGCGCCAGCGCCTCGTTGATCTTGTTCAGCGTCTCAGCCTTCATCTGGATGAGCGCGAACTCGATGTCTTCCTGGATGTCGACCTCGGCGGTCTCACCGGGATCGGCGCTCTCGTGCGGACGGTCGGCGCCCTCGGCGCGCACGCCGCGGATTCTGCCCTGCACTTCCTGCAGGATGACGCGCCGCCGTTCGTCGAGCATGGTCTTGAGCTCATCGTAGCGGTTGCTCTTGTCGAGCACCGCCGTGGCTGCCACGTTCTTCTTCGCTACCTTGGCCATAACTACCAGCCGCTCCTTCCGTGTCCTCTACCTGAGAGGACGTCGCAATGCCTCCCTGGCTTGCAATTGGTGTACCCGATTAGACGTCGTGTCTTTATTGTTTTCCGTGACGCGACGAAGACAAAAACAAGACGATTGTCCGGTATGTAGACCAAGACCCCCGACACACAATCAGCGTTCTCGAGTGCGAATTCGGGGAGGGTCTGGCCTGTAAGCTATTGAACGAACTTGGCTTACGAGCGATTCGACCGGTAGAGCCCAAGTCTTTCGAACACCGTTCACAGCATTAGACGCCGGCCAGCGTCTTTGGGTTCTCCCCACCGAGTGTCCCTTGGCGGCGACGGTCTGACGACACAAGGCGACATAGGAGCGCCCCCGGCAGTGGCAAAAACTACACACATGGGTGTAGATACGCAGGCACACATTGGCTACGGCATGACCAGCGCCGAGTGTGGTGAGCCCCGCTGGGTCGGCGCCCGTTGTCCGCTCGTCGAACCGCACGCCACCGCAGCTCTGCGGCCATCTGCAGCCGGGCCGCCTAGCCGACGGCGGGTGGGGCGTGGTAGTCTTGGGGTTTGTCACACTCGGATTGGACGAGACAGTGACGTCTCCTGGAAGGTGTTCCCGTCATGGCGAGACGCTGTGAAATCTGCGACAAAGGCCCGGTGGTCGGACGTACGGTGTCCCACGCCCATAACGTCGGCCCACGCCGCTTTGAAGTGAATCTGCAGACCGTGCGCGCGGTCGTCAACGGCGCCACCAAGCGCATCCGCGTCTGCACGCGCTGCATCCGGTCGAAGAAGGTCGTCAAGGCCGCGTAGCCGATGCGATCCGCGACGACTGCGGCCGGCGGCGCCCCTGCCATCGGTCCCTATTCGGCGGCCTTGACCGTCGGCCAGCTGGTGTTCCTGTCGGGACAGATTCCGCTGCGGGCCGATGGCTCGCTCGTCGATGGCGGTATCCGCGAGCAGACGACCCAGGTGCTCGAGAACATGCGCGGGCTGCTCACGGCAGCCGGCGCCGATTTCTCGAAGGTCGCCAAGACCACCATTTACCTGGCCGACATGGGCGACTTCGCGGTCGTCAACGAGATCTACGCCACCTACTTCACGCAGCCCTACCCGGCACGCGCGACCGTCCAGGTGGCCCGGCTTCCCCGCGACGTGCGGGTGGAGATCGACGCCATCGCCGTCCTCGATTGACGCCGCGCCCGCCCGGGCGCCTCACCGCGTCGCCCGCTCGATATCGAGCACGCCGTCGACGTTGCGCAACGACTTGATCACCTTTTCCAGGTGTTTCATGTCCTTGATCTCGACGGTGACGTCGATACGGGCGTGGGTGTCCTCGCTGGTGGTCGCTTCCAGCCCCAGGATGTTGGTGTTGATGTCGGCGATGCTGGCGCTGAGCGCCGCCAGCATGCCCTTGCGGTCTTCCACCTGCATGGTCAGCCGCACCGTGTAGGGCGCCGGATCGCCGCCCTTGTCCCACTCGACGTCGATGCGCCGCTGCGGGTCGTACATCAGGTTCAGCACGTTGGGGCAGGCGGCAGCATGCACCGAGACGCCCTTGCCGCGCGTGACGTAGCCGACGATCTTCTCGCCGCGGATCGGATTGCAGCAGCGCGCGCGCGTCACCATCAGATCGTCAGCGCCGCTGACCGTGATGCGGTCGGCAGCGGCGGCGCCGGGCCGCAGCACGCGCTTGACGGCCGACACCACCGGGTGGTCCGGCGTCCGTTCCTTGAGCTGGCCCTCGGGCACCAGCGCATCGAGCACCTGGCGCGCCGCCACCTTGCCGTAGCCGATCTGCGCCAGTAACTCATCCACCTTGCTGAAACCGAGGCTGGAGACGGCCGGCGCCAGGCCGCCGTCTTCGAGCGACGCCTTGGGCACGTCGAAGCGCCTGGCTTCCTTCTCGAGCAGCTTGCGGCCGACGTCGATGGCGCGGACGTTCTCCTCGGTCTGGATGAACTGGCGGATCTTGGCGCGTGCCCGCGACGTCTTCACCACGCTCAGCCAGTCGCGACTCGGCGCATGGTTGGCGTTGGTCACGATCTCGACGATGTCGCCGTTCTTGAGCCGCGTGCGCAGCGGCACCATGCGGCTGTTCACCCGCGCGCCGACACAGCGGTGACCGACGTCGGTGTGCACGGCGTAGGCGAAGTCGATCGGGGTGGCGCCATCGGGCAGCACCTTCACCTGGCCGGCCGGCGTGAAGGTGTAGACCTCCTCGCGATAGAGGTCGATCTTGAGATGGTTCAGGAACTCCTGCGAATCGCGCACTTCCGAGTGCGTCTCGAGCAGCTGGCGCATCCACTGGAAGTACTGTTCGTCGCGGGCGGCGCCGACGCGGCCCTCCTTGTACTTCCAGTGCGCCGCGATGCCGTCTTCGGCGTGATGATGCATCTCTTCGGTGCGAATCTGCACCTCGAAGGGCACGCCGCGATCGGAGATGACCGACGTGTGCAGCGACTGATAGCCGTTGGGCCGCGGCATCGCGATGAAGTCCTTGATGCGGCCGGGCACCGGCGGCCACGCCTGGTGGATGATGCCGAGCGCGGCGTAACAGTCCTTCACCGACGGCGTCACGATGCGGATGGCGACGAAGTCGTAGACCTGATCGAGATCGATCTTCTGGCGGCGGAGCTTGAGGAAGATGCTGTAGAGGCGCTTCACGCGGCCATCCACCGCCACCACCGGCACCTCGGCCGCCGCCAGCTTGGAGCGGATCGCGGAGGTCAGCTCGTCGATGACGCCCTCGGTGGTCACGCGCTTGGCGTTGACGCGCGACAGCAGCGACTCGTAGGCCTGCGGCTCGAGGTGCATGAAGGCGAGCTCCTCGAGCTCGTTCTTCATCTTGCTCATGCCGAGCCGGTTGGCGATCGGCGCGTAGATGTCGAGCGTCTCCTGCGCCACCCGGGGCCGCTTCTCTTCCGGCATGAACTCGAGCGTGCGCATGTTGTGGAGGCGGTCGGCGAGCTTCACGAAGATGACGCGGATGTCATCCACCATCGCCAGCAGCATCTTGCGGAAGTTCTCGGCCTGCCGTTCCTCGCTCGACGAAAACGGGATGGCGCTGATCTTGGTCAGCCCCTCGACGATGTGGGCAACGTCGGCGCCGAACAGCTCCCGGATGCGGTCGACGGTGGTGAGGGTGTCTTCGACCACATCGTGGAGCAGCCCCGAGGCGACGCACACGATATCCAGGCGCTGGTCGGCCAGAATGTCGGAAACCTCAAGCGGGTGAATGAGATACGGCTCGCCGGAGTGCCGTACCTGCCCCTTGTGCGCGAGGGCCGAGAAGACGTACGCCTTTCGCAGCAGCTCGAGGTCGCCCTCGGGGCTGTAGGCGCGGACCTTCTCGAACAGATCCTCGAAGCGGATCATTGAGCCACTCGGCCGGATTCGGTGTCTAACGGGAAAGCGAACGTCTGCAGAAACGTCTGCGAACGTCATGATAGCAGCCCGCCTTCGCCCCTTCGGGGCTTCGGCGAGGCCGGGCTCGCCGCGCGGCCGCGGAGTCGGAAGTCAGGGCCGGCCTCGCCGAAGCGCGAAGCGCGAAGGCGGGTTGCGAGGGGTGGGGGAACTGGCTATACTTCCCGCCCTGCGCCGCAGTAAAGTCCCTGTTGGATGTACCCGTGGGCGAGCGTTCCGTCGGGATGTCGACGCAGTCAAGGTTTTGAGGGGGAAACGATGAAGCTCCGGTCTTCGATCACGGGTCTGGCCCTGGCGGTAGGACTCGGCGTCATGGTCGCTGGGTGCGGCCAGGTCAACCAGGTTCGCGCCCAGAAAGCGTTCAAGGACGCCAACAAGCTCTACGCGGCCAGCGACTGGCGCGCGGCGGCGGCGAAGTATGAGGAGGCGATTCAGCTCAACCCCGAAAACGCCTACAGCCACTTCTTCCTCGCCAACTGCCTCGACAACATGTACCGGCCGACGCGGGCCGGCGAGCCCGACAACGACGCGTTGCTGGCCAGGGCGATCGACAACTACAAGCTGGCCGGCGAGAAAATCGAAGATCCGCTCTGGAAGCGCCGCTCGCTCGAGTTCCTCGTCAGCGCCTACGGTCCCGACAAACTGAACGACCCGACGATGGCCGAACCGATCGTCAAGCAGATGATCGAGCTCGATCCGGCCGACCCGGGAAACTACTTCCAGCTGGCCCAGATCTACGAGAACTCTGGCGAATACGAGCTGGCCGAGCAGACCTTCATGAAGGCGAAAGACGCCAAGCCAAGCGACCCGGCCGTCTACATGCAGCTGGCGGGCTACTACAACCGCCAGGGCGACTTCCCGAAGACCATCGATGCGCTGGGCCAGCGCGTGGCCATCGAGCCGAACAACCCCGAAGCGCACTACACGGTGTCGACCTACTACTGGGACAAGGCGTATCGCGACTTCCGCCTGAAGGATGCCGAGAAGCTCGACATGGTGTTGAAGGGCCTGGAGTCGGTCGACAAGGCCATCACCATCAAGGATGACTACATGGAGGCGATTGCCTACAAGAACCTGCTCCTTCGCCTGCAGGCCAACCTGATCAAGGACCCCGCCCAGCAGCAGCGCCTGATCCGCGAAGCCGACCAGCTGCGCGACAAGGCCGAAGAGATGCGCAAGGCCAAGAACGCCTCAGCCAAGTAGACTTTTCACCCGCCGCGGTCCAGACCGCGCGCCAACGTTCGACACCAGGGCTGTTTCGCCTTTTCCGGCGAAACGGCCCTCGTGCTTTTTGACGGCCGAAACCGTGCGGAACTCCCGGCCTTTTTACGAGGCCGACACAGACGTTTTGATAAAGTAAGACGGTTAAAGATGCGTCAAAGGGAGACCTATATGAAGCTCGTTGTTCACACGCTGAGATCGCTCGTGGCGCTGGCGGCGCTCGTGGCGTTCGCGCCATCCGGAGTCAGCGCCCAGGGCGTGACCACCGGCTCACTGGCCGGCGTCGTCACCGACCAGGGGGGTTCGCCGGTGGCGGGCGCCAGTGTCATCGCCATTCACGTGCCCTCGGGCTCGACCTACGAGGCCACCACCCGCGGCGACGGCCGCTTCCTCGTGCCGGGCATGCGCGTCGGCGGTCCGTACGCGATCACGGTCGCCTACCAGGGCACCGGCAACGCCTTCGAGCCGTTCACCCAGGACAACGTCATGGTGAACCTCGGCGTGGCCACCGACCTGCCGATCGTCGTGCGTTCGATCGCCGTCACCGAGACGGTGACCGTCACCGCCTCCACCTCGGAAGTCTTCAGCTCGACGCGCACCGGCGCCGCCACCACCGTGGTGCTCGAGCAGATCGCCAACCTGCCGAACGTCAGCAATCGCCTCGAGCAGTACACGCGCCTCACGCCGCAGGCCAGCGGTTCGACCTTCGCCGGCCAGGACAACCGCCTCAACAACATCACGGTTGACGGCTCCTACTTCAACAACAGCTTCGGCCTCGGCGGCCAGCCCGGCGATCGCACCGGCGTGGCGCCGATCTCGCCGTTCGCCATCGAACAGATTCAGGTCAACGTGGCGCCCTTCGACGTGCGCCAGGGCAACTTCGTCGGCGCCGGCGTGAACACCGTCACCCGCAGCGGCACCAACCAGTTCCACGGCTCGATCTACCGTCAGTTCCGCAACGAGGACATGGTCGGCACCGAAGCCAAGGGCCTCACCTTCAATCCCGGCACCTTCGAGTTCGCCAACACCGGCTTCAACCTGGGCGGGCCGATTCTCAAGAACAAGCTGTTCTTCTTCACCAACATCGACACCGAGACGCTCGAGCAGCCCGGCACCACGTTCCGCACCAATCAGGGCGGCGAGGCCTCGGTGGGCAACGTGACGCGCGTGCTGGCCTCGGACATCGCCGCCATCAGCGCCCTGCTCAACAATCGCTTCTCGTACAACCCGGGCGAGACCGAAGGCTACGCGTTCAAGACGCCCGGCGACCGCTACCTCGGCAAGCTCGACTTCAACCTCAACAGCGCCAACAAGATCACCGCGCGTTATGTGCAGCTCGATTCGGAGAGCCCGCAGCTGGCGTCGAATTCGTCGTCGCTCGGCTTCGGCAACCGCCGCACCAGCACCCAGGCGATCAACTTCTCGGGCTCGAACTACACGATTCTCGAGAACATCAAGTCGACCGTCGGCGAGTGGAACTCGACCATCGGCGGCTCGATGGCCAATTCGCTCATCGTCGGCTACACCTCGCAGGACGAGAGCCGCGGCCCGATCGACAAGCTCTTCCCGTTCGTCGACATCCTGAACAACGCCACCACCTACACGTCGTTCGGCAGTGAGCCTTTCACCCCGAACAACGAGCTGCGCTACAAGACGTTCCAGGTGCAGAACAACTTCAGCAAGTTCATCGACCGTCACACCCTGACGCTCGGTGCGACGTTCCAGCGCTACGAGTCGGAGAACGTGTTCTTCCCGGGATCGCAGAGCGCCTACGTCTACAACTCGCTCGACGACTTCTACACCGACATCGCCGACTACGCGGCCAACCCCAACCGCACCGTGTCGCCGATCACGCTGCGCCGCTTCCAGGTGCGCTGGAACAACATCCCCGGGCAGGACAAGCCTGTGCAGCCGCTCGAGGTCATCTACGGCGGCGCCTATCTGCAGGACGAATGGCGGCCCAACAACAGCCTGACGCTGTCGGCCGGCCTGCGCTTCGACGTGCCCAGGTTTGGCGGCACCGGCTACGCCAACGCGGTCGCCGATGCGCTGACCTTCCGTGACGAGGACGGCCAGCCCGTCACCTACTCGAGCGGCAAGCTGCCCGACGCGAACATCCTGTGGTCGCCGCGCTTCGGCTTCAACTACGCGGTGGACGAAGACCGCACCACCCAGGTTCGCGGCGGCACCGGCATCTTCACGGCGCCCCCGGCCTACGTCTGGATCTCGAACCAGATCGGCAACACCGGTGTGCTGACGGGCTTCGAGCAGCTCGACAACACGACGGCGCGTCCCTTCAACCCGGATCCGAACCGTTACAAGCCGGCCAACGTGACCGGCGCGCCGGCCAGCAGCTTCGAACTGGCGCTGACCAACAGCGACTTCAAGTTCCCGCAGCTGTGGCGCAACAACATCGCGATCGACCAGCGCCTGCCCCTCGGGTTCACGAGCACGACCGAGTTCATCTACAACCGCGACGTCAACGGCGTCTACTACATCAACGCCAACCTGCCGGCCGCCCAGTCGGCGTTCTCGGGTCCGGATTCGCGGCCCCGCTGGACCAACAACCGCATCCACTCCGCGGTCGCCAACGCCGTGGTGCTGAAGAACCAGAACGTCGGCCGGTCGTGGAACATCTCGACTTCGCTCGACCGCCGCTTCGGCGCCAACTTCGTCAAGGCCGCCTACAACTACGGCTCGTCGAAGAACACGGTGGACCCGGGCTCGATCGCCTTCGGCTCGTGGAACAACAACGAGCACTCGGGCGACCCGAACAACCCGGGTGTCGGCTTCTCGCCGGTGGGCCGCGCCGGTCACCGCTTCTTCGCCACCGGCACCTACGGGAAGGACTTCTTCTCGTTCGGCCGCACCTCGGTGTCTGCCTTCTACGAAGTGCGCAACATCGGCGTCACGAGCTACACCTACTCGGGTGACCTCAACGGCGACGGCGGCACCTCGAACGACCTGCTCTACATCCCGCGCGACCAGTCGGAGATGAACTTCCAGACGTTCACCGTCGGCACGCGCACCTACACCGCGGCCGAGCAGGCGGCGGCGTGGGAGGCCTTCATCGCGCAGGACGACTACCTGAGCGAAAATCGCGGCAAATACGCCAAGCGCGGCGGCGTGCTGCTGCCGCTGGTGCACCGCATGGACGTCAGCGTGGCGCAGGATCTCTTCACCAACATCCGCGGCCGCCGGCACTCGCTGCAGCTGCGCGCCGACGTGCTGAACTTCGGCAACCTGCTCAACAGCAAGTGGGGCGTCGGCCAGCGGCTCATCTCGAACCAGCCGCTGACGATCACCGCCGGCCAGCAGGCCGATGCGCAGGGCCGGGCGCAGTACCGCCTGCGTGTGATCAACAACGAGCTGATGACGAGGTCGCTTGAGACGACGGCGTTTCTCAACGACGTCTACCGCTTCCAGCTCAGCCTGCGCTACCAGTTCTGAGGCCGACGCCGGGACGCGCGTCCCGGCCGGCGCTGGGTCCAGCGGCCGGGTCGCCCACGACGGGCGGCCCGGCCGTTTTCCGTTTGACGGCCCGGCCAGCCGAGGCCGGCGTGTTCCCTACGGCACCCGATATTCGAACTCAGCGCGGCAGCCGTCCCAGACCTCGATGCCGCGCGGACTCCAGATCCAGTTGCGGCGCTCGACACATTCGGTGCCGCGCAGCTGGCGCAGAATGCGCACGTCGCCGGCAATCGACGCCGGGCAGCGCGTCGGGCCGAACCACGCCTCGCACCGCAGCGTGTCGGTGACCCCGGTGCTGATGGTGCCCGACGGGGTGCGGCCGCGGTCGTCGAGGGCGTAGCGCGCCTCGACCAGGCGCCGTGCGGCGGCGTCGTAGCGGCAGGCAAAGGTCAGGTGGGTGGGCTGGTTGTGGCGCTCGTCAAGCTTGTACTGGGCGCGGCCGGTGACCTCGTGGAGCGTGCCCTGCGGCGTCACGGTGGCGAGTTCCGGGTAACGCACCCGGAAATAGCGCAGCTCCCAGAGCGGGTAGCCCCGAGCCACGGCCGCGTCATGCACCTGCTGCTCGATCGAGGCCCGGCAGGCGCCGAGCGCACTCCGGGCCTGCGGCGTGAGCATGCGGATCTCGACGGCCGGGCCGAGATTGTGCGACGACCTGGTGGCGTCGGCGCGCTTCTCATCGAAGCGACAGGTGAAGGTCGACGCCTGCCAGTCGTAGGCCGGGCCGTAGCGGCCCCTGGCCTCGCCACGGAACTCCGTCTGCCCCGCCGCCCGGGCGATCGCCACACCGCGGTAGGGGATCTGGAACTCGGCGTCGTTGCCGGTGTCGCCGCGGCCGCGCGAGTCGTCGTTCATCCGCGACTCGATGCGGCGTCGGCAGGCATCGAGCGCCAGGACGTCCTTGACCACCTGGGCCGGCGCGGCGCTGAACGGGGCGCCGGTGTCGTCGACCACCGCGAAGGCGATCGACTCGACGCGCGCCGTGGCGGCGTCGATGCGGCAGTCGTACTGCGCCGGCAGCGCCTCGGTGCCCGGCGTGGGACGGTAGTCCTCGATGCCGGTGTAGATAACCGCAGAGCCGTCCCGAACGCGGGTCGCCCGATCGAAGGCGATCGACACCGGTACCGCGCCGGGATTCAGGCCGGCCGCCGTCGCCTCCTCGAAGGCGCGAGCGGTCAGGGCGGTGCTGCAGGCCCGCAGCAGCGGGCGGTCGGCTTCCGTGAGGCCGCCGCTGGCGGCCGCCGGCTGTGAGGCGGCGCTGGGGCCGGCGCCGGCGAGAATGGCCAGCGCGATGGCCGGCCAGCGCGGCTTCAGTGTTCGGACGTGGTGCCTCACCGTGACCTCCTCGCTCGCCCGCGGCCCGCCGCGGCGCATTGTAGTGTCAGTTGGCGGCGTTGCGGATGGCCACGGCCACGAGTTCCTTGAGGAGTTTGGCGGCCACCCGCGCCGTCAGGTCGCGGACATCGAGGCGCGGGTTGAATTCGACGAGGTCCACGCCTGCAATGGGCGCCCTGATGCGATGCAGCAGCTCGACCACATCGCGGGTGCTGAGCCCGCCGGGCTCCGGATGCGCGACGCCTGGTGCGAACGCAGGGTCGAGTCCGTCGAGGTCGATCGACACGTAGAGCGGGCCGTGGAGCGACTCCACCGGCGTCTGGCGCCAGTGGTGCATGCCGTAGACCTCCACGCCGAAGCGCTGGGCCTGCGCCGCCAGGTGCGGCGTCATCGTGCGGATCCCGACCTGCACCAGACGGTGGCTCAGCCCGTCCTCGAGGATGCGGGCGAACGGGCAGGCGTGCGAGTAGCGGTCGCCAAGCCCGCAGGGTTGCCCCGGGGCCGGCAGGGGGAACTCGTCGTACAGATCGCCGTGGGCGTCGATGTGCAGGATGGCAGCGACCGGCCGCTCGCGGAAGGCTCGCAGCACCGGATACGTGATGCTGTGGTCGCCCCCGAGCACCACCGGCAGCGCCTGGCGCGCCAGGATGCCCAGCACGGCCGCCTCGATGGCGGCGCGGGCCCGCGGGCCGTCGTCGTCGAGCGCGAGGTCTCCGGCGTCGTCGAGCGTTTCGGGCTCGATAGCGATGCCGAGCTCGGTCGCGGTGTTGGTCGACGGCGACCACAGCGCACGGCGGATGTGCGGCGGCGCCTCGGCGGCGCCCCGCTCGAATGACGACGAGCGGTCCCACGGCACGCCGAGCAGGCAGGGGCGAAGCGAAGTGCTCATCAGCGGCGCCTCAAAAAGAAATCGGGCCGTCCCCGAGAGGACGGCCCGACAGAACCCGGCACGAACCAGTCAGCGGCTAGTTGCCGCCGGCCTGCGCGGCCTTCCGCATGCCTTCGGTGATGATGCCGACCTTCTCGACACCCGCACCCTTGGCCGCGTCGATCACATCGACGATGTCGCCGTAGCGCAGACCGCCGTCGGCGGCGATGAACATCGTCTTGTCCTTGCGCTCCTCGTAGATCTTGCGAAGCATCTCGCCGAGATCGCGCAGCGTGGTGTCCTGCTTGTTGACCGAGATCTTCTTGTCGTTCGTATACTCCAGCACGATCTGGGAGATATCGAGCGTCTTCTGATCTTTGGTCTTGGTCTCAGCGGGCAGGTTGACGTCGATGCCCTTCTGCGACAGCGGCAGCGCGGCCATGAAGATCACCAGCAGCACCAGCAGCACGTCGATCATCGGCGTGATGTTCATGTCGCCGTTGGCTTCGAGCTTCTTGGCGGTGACGATCGTGTCCGCGCCCATGTGGTTACGGTGTGACATCAGTTGCCTCCCGCCGGTGACTTGCGTTCGGTGATCAGGCCCATGTCCTCGATGCCCGCCTGGCGCAGCGTGTCCATCATTTCCATGACACGACGGTAGGGCGCGTCTTCATCAGCCTTGATGAGGATGATGCGCTCCTTCTTGCCTTCGAGAATGTCGTCCACTCGCGAACGGACATCCGCATCCGGCACCTGCACGCCGTTGACCCAGAACTGGCCGTCCGGGGTGACGCCGACCACGGTCTGGTCCTGCGTCTCCGGCTTGTCAGCGCTGTTGGTCGCCGTTGGCAGAGTGACGGGCACGCCCTTCTGCAACAGCGGCGCGATGATCATCATGATGATGAGCAGCACGAGCATGACGTCCACGAGCGGCGTGACGTTGATGTCCGACTTGACGCCGCCTTTGGCGCCGCCGACATCCATTGACATGGTGCACTCTCCTGGCTAGTGAGCCCCGGTTGCGGACTAGTTCGCGGTCTTGCGGATGAAGTAGTCGAGCATTTCCGACGACGAGTTGTCCATCTCGACGTTGAAGTACTCGAGGCGGCCGGTCAGGTAGTTGTAGAACCACACCGCCGGGATGGCCACGAACAGGCCGAGCGCCGTTTCGACGAGGGCTTCGGCGATACCGGCCGAGACGGCGCCGATGCCGCCCGAACCCGACGACGCGATACCGACGAACGCGTTGATGACGCCGACGACCGTGCCGAGCAGACCCACGAACGGCGCCGTCGCGCCGATGGTCGCCAGGCTCGAGACGCCCTTCTTCAGGTCGTTCGAGGTCAGCGCGGTCGCGCGCTGAATCGAGCGGCGCACCGTGTCGAGAAGGTCGTCGCGGTTCAGCGTGGCGCCGCCGGCGCTGTCCTGCTGGAACTGGTATTCCTGCAGGCCGGCGAGCACGACCTTGGCCAGGTGGCTGTAGCGGTAGTCCTTGTTCGACGACAGCGCGATGGCTTCCTTCAGCCGGCCGTCCTTGAGGTGCTTCGCCACCAGGGGCGCGAACATCTTCGACTGCTTCTTCGCCTGGCTGAAGGTGTAGATACGCTCGATCGCGATACCCACCGACCAGAACGACATGATGAACAGCACGACGGCGATGGCAAGCGCCACTGCGCCCATCTGCTCGAACATCTCGATGAAGTCGATGCCGCCACCCTCCTGCGCAAAGGCAGGCGAGCTGAGGAGCAGTGCGCCGACGGCAACCGCCGCAATCTGACCAATCTTCCGAACGTTCATCGCATTCCTCCGGAAAAGAACCTGAGTCTGGTTCATCACAAAATCGCCTGACCTACTGCAGCGTGAACTGCACCGTGACCGTCATGATGACCGGCACTGGCACGCCGTTCAGCAAGGTCGGCGTGAACACCCACTGGCGCACCGCGTCGAGCGCCGCCTGGTCGAGCAGCGGAATCGAACGCAGGATCTTGGCATCCTGCACCGCGCCGCTCGGGCCCGATCGTGGCCTCGATGATGACGATGCCCTGAACGCGCGCCGACTGCGCGATCGGAGGATACACGGGATTGACGTGCTTCACCTTCTGCGGGGGCTTGATGTTGCCGCCCACACGCACCGGCTGAGTCGGCGGCGGCGGGGGCGGCGGCGGCGGCTCGGGAATGCCGCCGGTGATACCACCGACGACGCCGCCCTCGAGCCCCCCGACCACGCCCTTGGTCTCGAAGCCGGCCTCGATGCCCGTCTCGGGCTTGATCTCCCTCGGCGCTTCAACCGGAGCCGCCGTCGGGTTGACCTCGACTTCGGGCGGCGGCGCCGCCGCCTGGGGCGGCGGGGGCGGCGGCGGTGGTGGCGGCGGCGGCGGCGGGGCCGCCACGAACGCCATCATCGACGGGGGTGTCGGCAGGATGTCGGCTGCCATCAGCGGGACGATCACGATTGCCCCGACCAGCGCGACTTCCGCGATCATCGTCAAGGCGACGGTGTATCCCGACTTGTTGCCCATCTTGATCGATGGGTCGACCACATCACCAAACAGGTCGCGTGGCACGTGACTGTTCCTCCTGACCTAGCGAACCGGCTGCCGCAAGGCCGCCGATTATATCGGTGAGATTTTTGACGTGTCAACGACGGGCTGCCGGGCCTGACGAGGCTGGCGGACCACCGTTGGGAATCACCGTATCCAGCTTTGACACCGGTTTCGGGAAAGTGGCACCAACGGCTGGCGGCTCGCCCGGAATCGGTCTTTCGCGAGCCACCCGACCGACCGGGGAAGCATCGAAACTCGGGGCATTCTAGCCGTGCCCTGATGCCCCGTCAATGCACAACGAGGCTATTTCCACGTTAATTCTTCGCGAGACATCCGGAGAAACACAAGGAGCGGCGCGGCGCCCGCAGGCGATCTGCGGGACGTCGCGCCGTGCCCGGACTTCTGGTCAGGCCTCGATCCGCATCCCGTAGAACGAACGCTAGCACGAAATACATGCTGACCACGAAGAACACCGCCGCCAGCACGTTGCGTCAGCAGGGCCCCGTTCTGCGGCCGTCAGGTAGACGCCGAGCTCGACGGCGAGCAGGCCGAAGAGCGTCGTGAACTTGATCACCGGGTTCATCGCCACCGACGAGGTGTCCTTGAACGGATCGCCGACCGTGTCGCCGACGACCGAGGCGTCGTGCAGCGGCGTGCCCTTCATCTTCAGCTCGGTCTCGACGATCTTCTTGGCGTTGTCCCAGGCGCCGCCGGCGTTGGCCATGAAGATCGCCTGGTAGAGGCCGAAGAGCGCGATCGAGATCAGGTAGCCGATGAAGAAGAACGGCTCGACGAAGGCGAACGCCAGGGTCGAGAAGAAGACGCCGAGGAAGATGTTGAACATCCCCTTCTGCGCGTAGACCGTGCAGATCTCGACGACCTTCTTGCTGTCCTCGACCGAGGCCTTGGTCGGCGCCGTCGAGCTTGATGTTGGCCTTGATGAACTCGACCGCGCGATAGGCGCCGGTGGTGACGGCCTGCATCGAGGCGCCGGTGAACCAGTAGATCACCGCGCCGCCGGTGATGAGCCCGAGCAGGAAGGGCGGGTGCAGGATCGACAGCTTGGCGATCGCCGACTGGTCGGCGAGGCCCTGGGTGAGGGCCATGATGATGGCGAAGATCATCGTGGTGGCGCCGACGACGGCGGTGCCGATGAGCACCGGCTTGGCGGTGGCCTTGAAGGTGTTGCCGGCGCCGTCGTTCTCCTCGAGCAGCTCCTTGGCCACCGTGGAAGTTGACCTTGAAGCCGAAGTCCTTCTGGATCTCCGCCTCGATGCCGGGGATCTCCTCGATCTGCGACAGCTCGTAGACCGACTGCGCGTTGTCGGTGACCGGGCCGTACGAGTCGACCGCGATGGTCACCGGGCCCATGCCGAGGAAGCCGAACGCCACCAGGCCGAAGGCGAACACCGCCGGCGCCAGCATCAGGGTCGCCCAGGCCCATCATCGAGAAGTAGTAGGCAATCGCCATCAGGCCCATGATGGTGAGGCCCAGCCAGTAGCCGCTGAAGTTGCCGGCGACCAGCCCCGACAGGATGTTCAGCGACGCGCCGCCCTCGCGCGACGAGGTCACCACTTCGCGCACGTGCGCCGAGTGGGTCGAGGTGAACACCTTCACGAACTCGGGGATGATGGCGCCGGCCAGCGTGCCGCAGGTGATCACCGTCGAGAGCTGCCACCACAGCGACGTGTTGCCGCCCAGGTCGGGAATCAGCAGGTAGGACAGCACGTAGGTGAGCACCACCGACACGATCGAGGTCATCCACACCAGCATGGTGAGCGGCGCCTCGAAGTCCATCTTCGCCACGCCGGCGTACTTGCTGGTGGCGATGGCGTTGTTCACCAGGTAGGAGCCGGCCGAGGCCAGCACCATCATCACGCGCATCATGAAGATCCAGACCAGCAGCTGCACCTGCACGGCCGGGTCGTTCACCGCCAGCATGATGAAGGAGATGAGCGCCACGCCGGTGACGCCGTAGGTTTCGAAGCCGTCGGCGGTCGGGCCCACCGAGTCGCCGGCGTTGTCGCCGGTGCAGTCGGCGATGACGCCGGGGTTGCGGGCGTCGTCTTCCTTGATCTTGAAGACGACCTTCATCAGGTCGCTGCCGATGTCGGCGATCTTGGTGAAGATGCCGCCGGCGATGCGCAGCGCCGCGGCGCCGAGCGACTCGCCGATGGCGAAGCCGAGGAAGCAGACGCCGGCGTATTCGCCGGGAATGAAGAGCAGGATGGCGAGCATGAAGAGCAGCTCGACCGAGATGAGCATCATGCCGACGCTCATGCCCGAGCGCAGCGGGATGTCGCACACCGGGAAGGCGTGGCCGCGCAGGCTGGCAAAGGCGGTGCGCGAGTTGGCCAGCGTGTTGATGCGGATGCCGTACCACGCCACGCCGTAGCTGCCGCCGATGCCGATCAGGCTGAAGATCAGCACGATGGCGATCTTGTAGGCCTCGAGGCCGATCAGCCAGAAGTAGGCCACCATGACGGTGCCGATGAACAGCTCGAGGATCAGCAGGAACTTGCCCTGCTGGATCAGGTAGGCCTTGCAGGTCTCGTAGATGAGCTCCGAGACGTCGGCCATCGACTTGTGCACCGGCAGGTTCTTGACGGCGGTGTAGGTCCAGGCGCCGAACAGCAGGCCGAGCACGCAGACCACGAGTCCCGACAGCAGGATGTTGTGGCCGGTCATGCCGAGGAAGTCGCCCGTGTTCAGATCGGGCAGCTGGATGTTGACCTCGCCGCCGGGGCGGTGTGCCGGCGCATCGCGCCTGTTCCGCCGCCGTCGCCGCCTGCGCGGCCGCCGCGCGGCCGCCTCAGGCTGTCCGGCGGCCAGCGCCACGCCCGCCAGCGGGCCGGCCATCGCCACGATCAGCGCCAGTGCCGCCAGAGCGGCCTGCCATCGTCCGTCTCTCATGATCCGCATCGCGTTCGTCATAACGTGTGCTCTCGGCTCCTCGCGTCTTGCTGTTGCAGCGGACGATCCTACACTCGCCCGGGCCCGGGTCCGCTGCGAAGTTCGGGCGGCAGGGCCATGCCGCCGGTCAGGAAGATCCGGATGCCGTCCTCGACGGACAGGTCCGGGTAGTGCACGCGACTGCTGGGAAAGGCCACGATGTCTCCCAGATAGAGGTGATTGGTCGGGACGTAGACGGCCACAAAGGCCTCGGGGCCCCTGCCTTGATCGAGCGTGAACTCGCGGGTGAGGAAACCGAGGATCAGGCCCCGCGACGGGTCGTCCACCAGCACCACGCGCTTGAACCCGGCATCGTTGTCGGGCGAGAAGGCGGCCAGCAGCTGCCGGATCGGGGCGTAGACGGTCTTGAAGACCGGCACGCGCAGCAGCCACGCCTCGGCCTGCTGGAGCAGCCGCTTGCCGATGACGTTGGTGGCCACGGCGCCGACGCCGAGCACGAAGGTGCCCATGATGAGCACGCCGAGGCCGGGCACGGTGCGGCCGAGGATGCGGGTGACGACCGGCGTTGCGAAGTCATCGACGACGCGGAAGGCCCACACCAGCGCCGCGACGCTCACGATGAGCGGCACGGTCACGAAGAACCCGGTGATGAAACTGCGCCGCAGCCAGGTCATCACAGCCAGCCCGCGCCCGCGGCGGTCAGCAGCGCTGCGCCGGCGACGATCCGGTACCAGGCGAACGGCGCGAAGCCGGATCGACCCACGAAGCGGAGGAACGGCCGCACCACGAGCAGCGCGGCCACGAACGACATCACAAAGCCAATGGCGATCTCGAGGGCGCGATCGGCGGACAGCACATGCCGCACTTCCAGCAGGTCGTGCGCGAAGGCCGCCGACATGACCGGCATCGAGAGGAAGAACGAGAACTCCGCCGCCGTCGTGCGCTCGAGCCCCAGCGCCATGCCGCCGACGATGGTGGCGCCGGAACGGGAGACACCGGGGACCAGCGCCAGCACCTGGCAGCAGCCGATGCCGAGGGCGCGCCCGATCGGCATGGTGTCGATTTCGTGCACGGCCGGCGCCGGCCGCCAGCCGCTCCACCGCGAGCATGACGAGGCCGCCGGCCAGGAAGGCCGCCCCGATCACGATCGGACTGTAATAGAGGACCTGCTTCACGTAGCCCGAGAAGAGCGCGCCGGCGATGAGCGCTGGCGCCACGCCGGCCAGCACCAGCAGGGCGAATCGGCGGGAGGCGGCGCTGTGGGGCAGCCCCGAGACGACCGACCAGACTTTCTCGCGATAGAGCCAGACCACCGCGAGGACGGCGCCGAGCTGGATCATGACCGTGAACACGCCGCCCGGGTCGTCGAACCCGAGGAAACGCTCCGCCAGCAGCAGATGGGCCGTCGAGGAGACCGGCAGGAACTCGGTCAAACCCTGGACGACGCCGAGGACCGCGGCGGTCAGCAGATTCACGAGGCGGTTCGGCTTACGACCGGCGCGCCGTCGCGGCCTTGACCTTCACCGCACCGCCGCCAGCCACGGCGGCGCCGGCGCCGGCCCCCTGGCGGTTGCCGAGGATGATGGCGATGGCGGCGGCGATGAACACCGTCGAGTAGGTGCCGCTGATGATGCCGACCAGCATCGTGAAGGCGAAGCCGTGCAGCACTTCCCCGCCGAAGAGATACAGCGACAGCACCGACAGGAAGGTCGTGCCGGCGGTGATGATGGTGCGGCCGAGCGTCTGGTTGACCGCCGTGTTGACGATCTTCTCGAGCGGGTCGCGCCGCATCGTGCGCATGTTCTCGCGCACGCGGTCGAAGATGACGATGGTGTCGTTCACCGAGTAGCCGGTGATGGTCAGCAGCGCGGCGACGATGTTCAGCGACAGGTCGTAGCCGAAGAACGCCAGGAAGACCAGCGTGATGAGCACGTCGTGCAGCGTCGCCACGATGGCGCCGATGGCGAAGGCCGGCCGGAAGCGGAGGGCGATGTAGATGGCGATGCCGACAATCGAGGCCAGCGTCGCGTAGATGCCCTTCAACTGCAGTTCGCGGCCGATGACCGGCCCGACGATCTCCTGCGACAGGATCTCGAACTTCGGCAGGCCGGCCGCGGTCAGCGCGTCGACGACGGCGCGGGCGTCCTTCTCGAGGCTGGTGCCCTCTTCCTGCGCCAGCTGCGGCAGGCGGATGAGCACGGCGTTGTCGGCCGGATCGCCGTAGCTCTGGATGACCTTCTCGCCGGGCACCGCGGTTTCGAGCGCGGTGCGCACCCGGTCGACCTCCACCGCCTGCTCGAACTTCGCCACGACGATGGTGCCGCCGGTGAAGTCGATGCCGAGCGGCATGCCGCCGCGCGCGATCATGAAGACCACGCCGGCCACGAGCACCAGAGCCGAGGCGGCCAGCGCATGCCAGCGCCAGCGGATGAAGTCGTAGTTCGGATTGTCGAAGATACGCATGGGGTCAGATGCTCAGGGTGGCCGGCTGTTCGCGGCGCGAGAGGAACATTTCGAACATGGCGCGCGAGACGAACACCGCCGTGAACACGTTGGAGAGAAGGCCGATCGTGAGCGTGGTGGCGAAGCCGCGGATCGGGCCGGTGCCGAACTGGAAGAGGAACGCCGCGGCGATGAGCGAGGCGACGTGGGTGTCGACGATGGTCCAGAAGACGCGGTCGAAGCCGGCGGCCACGGCGGCCTTGGGGCTCTTGCCGCCGAGGAGCTCTTCCTTGATGCGCTCGAAGATCAGCACGTTCGAGTCGACGCCCATGCCGATGGTGAGAATGAAGCCGGCGATGCCGGGCAGCGTCATCACCGCGCCGGCGTAGGCCATCAGGCCGAGCAGCATGATGAGGTTGACCGAAATCGAGATGAAGGCGTTGAAGCCGGCCAGCTTGTAGTAGACCAGCATGAAGAGCAGCACGAAGACCAGGCCGCCGGTCGCGGCGTAGACACCGGCCCGCACCGATTCGGCGCCCAGCGACGGGCCCACCGTGCGTTCCTCGAGATAGGTGAGCGAGGCCGGCAGCGCGCCGGAGCGCAGCACCAGGCCGAGGTCGCCGGCTTCCTGCTGCGTGAAGTTGCCGGTGATGCGGCCTTCGGCGTCGATGCGCCCCTGGATCATCGGCGCCGAGTAGACGCGGCCGTCGAGCACGATGGCGAGCTGGCGGTTGATGTTCGCCTGCGTGAAGTTGCCCATCTTGGTGGCGCCTTCGTTGTTCAGCGAGAAGCTGACCGCCGGGCGGTTGTTCTCGTCGAGGCTGGGGCGGGCGTTGCGCAGGTCGCGTCCGGTGACCGCGGCGACGCGGCGCACCGCGTAGTAGCCGGTGGTCGGCGGGGCGCCGGTCGTGGTCTCGAGATTGCCGGGCAGGAGCTGGAGGTCGGGGGGCAGGTTGTTGGCGAAGGCCTGCCGCGCCGAGGCTTCGTCGGCGAACGGGCCCTGTTCGACCAGCTTCAGTTCGAGCAGCGCCGTCGAGCGGATGATCTCCTTGGCGCGGTTGACCTCCGACACGCCCGGGAGCTGGACGAGAATCTGGTCGGCCGCGCTGTGGCGCGCCACCACCGGCTCGGCGACGCCGAGTTCGTTGACGCGCCGCTCGATCGTCTGCAGGGCCTGGTTCACCGTCTCGTCGCGCAGCTGCGTGACGACGGTCGGCTTGAGGCGGAAGGTGTAGTCGGCGCCCGACTGCGAGCGGTCGTACATCAGGTCGATGTCGACCAGCGCCTGCCGGAACTGCGCGTCCTGCGCGGTGGGCACGCCGGTGACGCCGAACTGCGAGGGGCTGGCGACGGTGACACCGGTTACGCCGATGGCCTGCGTGCGCAGCGCCTCGCGCAGGCGGTCGGCCGACGCTTCGGTCTCGACGCGCAGCGCGTCATCGGTCTGCACCCGCATCACCAGGTGCACGCCACCCTTGAGGTCGAGTCCGAGACGAATCTTCTCGGCGGGGGGCACGAACGCCCAGATCGACAGGCCGACGACCGCCACGATCGTCAGCAGTTTCCAACGCAGATTCTTCGACATGATTGAGTAGTCGCCCGTCTTGCGCGCCGTCGGTCCGCGGAGGAGCCGCGGATGACCGTCGCCCGGCCCGCATGACGCACGTCAGGCCCGGCCCCCGGCTCCGGCCGGAGGTGAATTATCCATTATGCGCCGTGCCGAGCGGGGAGTCGAATTCGGATCGGCGCGTTCACAGCGTTTTCTGGTGAATACCCTAATGGCCAGTCGGCTCCGCGACCCAAACTTCCGGACCACTTTATATATGTGCGGGGCGAAGCAAGCCGGGCAGCAGGGACCCTAGCTGTTGCCTTCGGCGGCGACCGGCGGCTGCCCCTGGTAGCCGGCCACCGCGCTGCGGGCCACTTCCAGACGAACGTTGGGCGCCACCTGCAGGTGCACCGACTGCTCTTCGAGCCGCGCCACCGTGCCGTAGAGCCCGCCCGTGGTGACCACCTTGTCGCCCACCTTCAGGCCGCCGAGGAACTCATCCACCTTCTTCTGGCGGCGCTTCATCGGCAGGAGGATGACGAAGTAGAAGATCCCGAGCACCAGGACGAACGGGATGAACTGCACGAGCGAACTGGTGCCCTGGCCGGGCGGCGCCGACATGGCGAGGATGAAATCGGGATGGAACGACAGGAGGGCGCTCATGACGTGAAGGCTTTGAGGTTCAGGTGCCGCAGGAAGTCGTGCTTGAAGGCGGCAAACGTTCCAAGCGAGATAGCCTGACGAATCCGCCGCATGGTGTCAAGGTAGAACGAGACGTTGTGCACCGTGTTGAGGATGCTGCCCGTCATCTCACCTGCCCTGTAGAGGTGCCGCAGATAGGCCCGCGAGAAGTGCGCGCAGGTGTAGCAGCGGCACTCGGGGTCGGGCGGCAGATCGTCCTCGGCGAATCGCGCGTTCTTGATGTTGAGCGGGCCCTGCCGCGTGAAGAGCTGACCGTTGCGCGCGTTGCGCGTCGGCATCACGCAGTCGAAGAGGTCGATGCCACGGTCCACGGCCTCCACGATGTCGGCCGGCGTGCCGACGCCCATCAGATAGCGAGGCTTGTCGGTCGGCAGATGCGGCGCCACCTCGCCGACCACCTCGTACATCACCTCGTTGGGCTCGCCCACGCTCAGCCCGCCGATGGCATAGCCGGCGAAGTCGAGCGCGGCCAGCGCCGAAGCGCTCTCGAGGCGGAGGTCGGCATAGACACCGCCCTGCACGATGCCGAACTGCACCTGGCCGGGATTGGTCGGCGCCAGGCCGCCGACGGTGGCGCCGCGCTGCAGTTCCTCGAGCCGCGTGCGGCAGCGCCGCGCCCAGCGGGTCGTGAGCGCGAGCGAGGTCGCAATGGCGTCGCGCGGCGAGGGATGCGGCGGGCACTCGTCGAGCACCATGGCGATGTCGGAGCCCAGGCAGGCCTGGATCTCGACCGCGCGCTCCGGCGTCAGCAGATGGCGGCTGCCGTCGAGGTGCGAGCGGAACTCCACGCCCTGCTCGTCGAGCTTGCGTCGATCGGCCAGGCTGAACACCTGATAGCCGCCGCTGTCGGTGAGGATCGGATGCGACCAGCCGTTGAAGCGGTGCAGGCCGCCGCGGCGGGCGATGAGCTCGGCTCCCGGCCGCAGCCACAGGTGGTAGGTGTTGCCGAGGATGACCTGCGCGCCGGCCTCCTCGAGCATCGCGACGGTCATCGCCTTGACCGCGCCCTGGGTGCCGACCGGCATGAACATCGGCGTCTCGATGGTCCCGTGCGGCGTCGTGACGACGCCGGCGCGCGCGGCGCCGTCGGTGTGGGTGACGGAGAAGCTGAAAGACATGGACGGCTGCTTGCTATTATCCATGCGTGAAGAAACTGCGGGTCGGCGTCATCTACGGTGGCCGCTCGGGCGAACACGAAGTCTCGATCGCCTCGGCCGCCGCGATCTTCAAGCATCTGGACCGCGCGCGCTACGAGGCGGTGCCGATCCGCATCGAGAAGGACGGACGCTGGGTGCTGGCCGACAAGGCGCCGGCGGCCCTCTCCGCCTCGGAGGTGATCGAGCAGCAGCGCCTGCAGACCGCGCGGGTGCCGCGCGCCGGCCGCGACACGCTGCTGGTCTCGCACCCGAGTGAAGACACGCTGGTGACCATCGAGCGCCGGCCGGACGGCGATGAAGGCGAGGGCGAACCGGAACGGGCGGTGGTCACCGGGCTCGGCCTCGACGTCGTGTTTCCGGTGCTGCACGGGCCGTTTGGAGAAGACGGCACGGTGCAGGGCCTGCTGGAACTGGGCGCCGTGCCCTACGTGGGCTCCGGCGTGCTGGCCTCGGCCGCCGGCATGGACAAGGCCGCCATGAAGGCGCTGTTCGCCGCGCGCGGCCTGCCGCAGCCGCCCTACGAAGTGCTGACGCACTTCGAGTGGCGGCGCGACGCCGCGGCCGCCACGGCACGGCTGCTCGCGCTCGGCCTGCCGCTCTTCGTGAAGCCGGCCAACCTCGGCTCGAGCGTGGGCATCTCGAAGGTGAAGAACGCCGACGCCCTCGCCGCCGCCCTCGAGACGGCCTTCGAGTTCGACCGCAAGGCGGTCATCGAAGCCGCGGTGCCGGAGGCGCGCGAGATCGAATGTGCGGTGCTCGGCAACGACGAGCCGGAGGCCTCGGTGCCCGGCGAGGTCATCCCGTCGCGTGAGTTCTACGACTACGAGGCGAAATATCTCGACAGCGCCTCTCAGACGATCATCCCCGCCGACCTCGACAGCGCCACCGTGGCCCGCGTGCAGCACCTCGCGCTCGAAGCGTTCCGCGCCATCGACGGCGCCGGCATGTCGCGCGTCGACTTCCTGCTCTCGCGCACCACCGGCGTCCTCGCGCTGAACGAGATCAACACCATCCCCGGCTTCACGACCATCAGCATGTTCGCCAAGTTGTGGGAAGCGAGCGGCGTCGCCTACGGCACGCTCATCGATCGCCTGATCGCGCTCGCGATCGAGCGCCACACCGCCAAACAGAAGCTGCGCACCAGCGCGTTCTGACGCGCGCGCGATGCGCCTCAGGCACGCCGGATCTCGATTTGACAACGGCCGCGCGTTCAGGCGTGGGGCCAGGGGCCTTTCGGGGACGATCCTTTTGACACGCGGCTGTGATTTGTGCTTGACATCGCGTTTTTCTCATCCATAATCTACATCTGGTATGAGGGATACCTACTCAGGCCACCGGTAGTAACGAAGTGAGTGGCCGCCATTTGGCGGAGTCAGGTCCCTTAGGAGGATCAATGGCGAAGAAGGCAAAGAAGGCGGCCAAGAAGGCGGCCAAGAAGACCGCGAAGAAGAAGTAGGCCGCCTGGTGGCCTTCGGGGCGGTTCCAACGAACTGCCCCGTCTCTCCTCAGCACCGCAAAATTCTCAAATCCACCTTGAAGGGGGGGATAACACATGGCTAAGAAGGCAAAGAAGGCCGCGAAGAAGGCCGCCAAGAAGACCGCCAAGAAGCGGTAGGTCGCGTTCTTTCGCGACTGCAATATCCAGGGGGCACCGGGTGCCCCCTTTTTTCTTGTACGGATGTTCGCGGGCCCAGCCCTGGTGCGGGGCGAAGACGCGGCTAGGGCGTCGCGCCGATCCAGCGCGTGCCGTCCCAGACGCGCATCGAGACGATGCGGTCTCCCGGCTCGAGCCGATCGACGACCTCCATGCCGGCCACGACGTGGCCAAACGCCGTGTAGCGCGCATCGAGGTGCGGTTGCGGCGAGTGCGTGATGAAGAACTGGCTGCCGCCGGTGTCCTTCCAGTCGAGCGCCATACCGACGGTGCCGCGCAGGTAGGGACGCTGGTTGAGTTCGTCGCGGATCGTGTAGCCCGGACCGCCTTCGCCATCGCCGCGCGGATCGCCGCCCTGGGCCACGAAGTCGGGCACGATGCGGTGCCACGCGAGGCCATCGAAGAAGCCGCGGCCGGCCAGCGCCACGAAGCTGGCGACCGTGCGCGGCGCATCCAGCACCGCCAGCTCGATGCGGATCTCGCCGCGGGTGGTCTGCAGGTAGACCTGCGGCGACACCATCGGCGCGATCATCCCGGCAGTGGCGTCGATGGCGGGGTCGCCAGGTGCGGGTGCCGGGCGCACCGGCACGACGGCGGACGCGGTGTCGCCCGTGCGCAGCAACGCCGCCGCACGGACCCGCACCGCCCATTCCCTGTCGTTCAGTGCGGTGGTCAGCAGCGGCGCGGCTGCGGCCGGATCGAGCGCCTGCAGAGCCGTGAGGATGGCCGCGCGGGCCACGTAGGTCGCGTCGGAAGCTGACGCCTCGTAGGCCTTCGTCAGCGCGGCGGCGGCTCCAGTCGGCTTCATCGTCACGAGTCCACCCGCCGCAGCGGCGCGTACCACCGGATCGGCATGCGTCAGTCCGGCGAGGAAATGCTCGGCGGCGTTCGGCGCCTTGATTGCGGCCTGTGCCGTCAAGGCCCTGGCCCGCACCTTCGGGTCGGCATCGCGGGCCAGTTGGTCGAGTCTGAGCGCGGCGACGTCGGGGCCAAGCCCGGCCAGCGTCGTCGCCAGCGCCGCCCGCACGCTCCAGTCCTTGTCCACATCGAGGCCCGAGAGCACCGTCATGAAGGTCTCGGGATCGGCTTTGGCGAGCGCGGCCTGCGAGGCGGCCCGCATCGGCGCCCAGCCGTCTTCGAGATAGTCCACGAGGATCTCGGCGGCTGCCGGATCGGCCACGGCACCGAGCGCCGCCACCGCTTCGAGCCTGAGCGCGTTCGACGACGCCTTGCCAACCAGCGGCGCCAGCACCGCCGCCGAGCGCCGGTCGCCGATGGCGGCGAGCGCACGCATCGCCTGCACGCGTACGCTTCTGGTCTGTTTCTCGTCTGTCACGAGCGCTTCGAGGGCGCCACGCGACTCCCCGTCCTTCAGCGTGCCGAGGCCGCGCGCCGCAAAGGCCCGCGTCGTCGGGCCGCCGCGGTTCAGCCACGCGCGCAGCGTCGGCAGGGCCGCTGTCTTGCCCACGCGCTGCATCGCGAAGGCCAGAGGCCACCAGTCGCTGACCGGCGCGCCGTCGGCGCCGATGACCACCGCGCGCAGTTCGTCGATCGCCCCCAGACGTGCCAGCGCGTAGACACCCAGACGCAGCGCCTCGACCGCCGGCGCCAGTGGCGAGGTCTCGTCGTCGCTCGCCACACCCGCCAGCGCGCCCGCCTTCATATGGGCCGCGGCCATGCCGGCGATCGACCCGGCGGCCGGCGCGTGCCCGATGAGACCGAGGGCTTCGGCCGCGCGGCCCTGCACGCGCGGATCGGCATCACCGAGCGCCGGCAGCAGCGCCGGCGCCGCCGTGACATCGCCGATGAGGCCGAGCGCGAAGGCCGCCATGGCCCGCACCTCGGGTTCGGCGTCGGTGGCCAGTGCGGTCGCCAGCGGGGCGATGCCCTCGGCCAGACCGGCGCGGCCGATCGCCAGCGCGGCGCGGCGCCGCAGACGGCCCTCGCTGTCGGTGAGCAGCGGCGGTGAGCGCGCCGACTGACGCCGGCGTGAGAGTGGCGTCGGTGAGGGTGCGGCGATCCTCGAGGTGCAGGATGGCCGCCATCTTCTGGTCGTAGGTCGGCGGCGGGGGCGGTGCCACTGCCGGCGGGGGCTTCGAGGCGCAGGAGGCGGCTGCGAACGCGACCGCTGCCGCGGCGAGCAGGCGCGCGGCGTGGCGGCGCGGCGACCACCGCCGAGCGCCCGCGGTCACCGATCCGGACGGCCGTGCAGCCCGCATCGTGACCCTAGTGCGCCTTGACGGTGGTGGCGTCGAGCGTAATCTGACGCACGGTGGCCGCCTGCACCCGCTCCTCGACGATGTGCACGCCGATGCCGGGGCCCGTGGGCACCGGGATGGTGCCGTCGGGCGAGACCTCGATGCCCGGCTCGATCAGATCGGGCACGTAGTAACGCTTGCTGGCGGCGATGTCGCCCGGGAGCGTGAAGTTCGGCAGGCTCGCCAGGTGGATGTTGTGGGCGCGGCCGATGCCCGACTCGAGCATGCCGCCGTGCCACACCGGAATGCCGTGGGCCTGGCAGAGGTCGTGGAGCTTGATCGACTCGCCGTGGCCACCGACCCGTCCCGGCTTCACGTTGATGATCTTGCAGGCCTTCGCCTCGATGGCGTCACGGGCGATGCGCACGGTGTGAATCGACTCGTCGAGGCAGATCGGCGTGGCGATCTCCTTCTGGAGCTGCACGTGGTCCATCACGTCGTCGTACTCGAGCGGCTGCTCGATCATCATCAGCTTGTAGGGGTCGAGCTTCGCCAGGTGCGCGCCGTCGGTCGAGGAATAGGCGGCGTTGGCGTCGACCATGAGCAGGATGTCGGGATACTTCGCGCGGATCGCCTCGACGGCGTTGATGTCCCAGCCGCGCTTGATCTTGATCTTGATGCGCTTGTAGCCGGCGGCAAGTTCCTTCTCGACCTTCGCCACCAGCTGGTCGAGCGAGTCCTGGATGCCGATCGAGACGCCCGAGGCGATGCGATCGCGGGTGCCGCCGAGCACCGCCGAGAGCGGCTGGCCGAGGATGCGGGCGTAGAGATCCCACGCCGCCATCTCGATGCCGGCTTTGGCCATGTTGTGGCCGCGCACGCGCGCCATCGCCGGGAAGATCTCGCGCGGGTGCTCGAAGGTCTGGCCGACGACGCGCTGGGCGAGGAACTCCGTGATGATGTGCCAGGTCGTCTCGGTGGTCTCCGAGCTGTAGTACGGATGCGCTTCGGCCACCGCCTCGCCCCAGCCCACCTGGCCCTCCCCTTCCACGCGCAACAGCAGGAAGGTGCGGTCGTGGACGCGGCCGAAACTGGTTTCGAAGAAATGGGCCAGCGGCAGGCGGAGCAGGCGGATGTCGAGGCGATCGATTTTCACAGGGGTGAGGTCTCCGGAAGCGACCCTCACGATACCACGCACCCCGGCGGCCGAGGCCCGTGGAATGGGGCTGATATACTCGCCATCGCGTGGCCTTTCGCCATCTCGCCATCGACGGCCCGATCGGTTCCGGCAAGACGCGGCTGGCCGAGCGGCTGGCCGCGAAACTCGAAGGCACCGCGGTGCTCGAACGCGCGGAGAACCCCTTCCTCGCCGACTTCTACGACGACCGGCCGGGGGCGGCGCTGCAGGCGCAACTTTTCTTCCTGCTGAACCGTCACCGCCAGCTCTCGTCGCTGCGCCAGGTGGACCTGTTCCAGCAGACGACAGTGGTCGACTACGTCTTCGACAAGGACAAGATCTTCGCGTTCCTGAACCTCGACGACAACGAGCTCTTCATCTACCAGCGTCTGTTCGACCTGCTCGCGAAGGACGTGCCGCCGCCCGACCTGGTCGTCTACCTGCAGACGCCGACCGAGGTGCTGCTGGCCCGCGCCGCCGCCCGCGACCACGAGCCCGAGGACGAGACGCCGCGTCCCGACGCCGAATATTTGAAAGAGCTGAACGAGGCCTACCAGCACTACTTCTTCCACTACACGGCGACGCCGCTGCTGGTGGTGGAGACCTCGCAGTTCGACCCCGAACACGACGACGAGGCGCTCGACGATCTGGTCAGGCAGATCCACAGCCTGACGCACGGCACCCGCTACTACGTCCCCCGCACGAGGTAGCGGCCATCGGCCGCGCGGACTGGTAGACTGACCCTCATGGCGTGGTTCAAGAAGGCCCGGAAGCCCATCGAGGCATCGACGGCCCCGAGCAGGGTGCCCGAGGGCCTGTGGGTGAAGTGCCCCGAGTGCGAGGCCACGATCTACACGAAAGACCTGGTCGAGACGCTGAGTGTCTGCCCCAAGTGCGCGCATCACTTCCGCCTCACGGCCACCGAGCGCCTGAAGACCCTGTTCGACGCCGAGCACTGGGTGGAACACGACGCCGCGCTCGCCTCGAACGACCCGCTCACGTTCACCGATACCAAGCCGTACGCCGCCCGGCTCGCCGCCAGCCGCAAGTCCACGGGGATGAAAGACGCGCTGCTGGTCGGCGCCGGCACCATCGACGGCGTCCCGGCGGTGGTCGCCGCGATGGAATACGGCTTCATCGGCGGCAGCATGGGCGTCGTGATGGGCGAGAAGCTGGTCCGCGCCATCGAGCACGCGCTCGAGCGCCGGATCGGCGTCATCATCGTCTCCTGCTCGGGCGGCGCCCGCATGATGGAAGGGGCGCTGTCGCTGATGCAGATGGCGAAGGTCTCGGCCGCGCTGGCCCGCCTCGACCGGGCGCAACTGCCCTTCATCTCGCTGCTGACCGATCCGACGACCGGCGGCGTCACCGCCAGCTTCGCGATGCTCGGCGACTTCATCGTCGCCGAACCCAAGGCACTCATCGGCTTTGCCGGGCCGCGCATCATCGAACAGACGATCCGGCAGAAGCTGCCGCCGGGGTTCCAGCGCAGCGAGTTCCTGCTCGAGCGCGGCATGCTCGACCTGGTCGTCGATCGGCGCGAGCTGAAGGCGACGCTGGCCCGCCTGCTGCGCTTCATGGGCCCCGACGCGGCGGCCGCCGCGCGCTGAGCTCAGGCGCTGCGATGACGCCCGTCGAGCGGCTCTTCGCCCTCGAACAGTTCGGCATCAAGCTGGGCCTGGACGCGATGCGCGTCCTGCTGGCCGCGCTCGGTGATCCCCACACCGCCTGGCCGTCGCTGCACATCGCCGGCACCAACGGCAAGGGGTCGGCCAGCGCGATGACCGAGCGCGCGCTGCGCGAGGCGGGGCTGGCCACCGGGCGCTACACCTCGCCCCACCTCTTCCGCGTCGAGGAACGAATCGCCCTCGACGGCCAGGACGTCGAGACGGCGCGGCTCTCGGCGGCGCTGGCCCGGGTGTTCGCCGCTGTCGACCGGCTGGTGTCGACAGGCGACCTCGCTGCCGTGCCGACCTACTTCGAGGTCTCGACCGCGGCGGCGTTTCTGATCTTCGCCGACGCGGGCGTGGACGTCGCGGTGGTGGAAGTCGGCCTGGGCGGGCGCTGGGACGCCACCAACGTCATCACGCCAGTGGCCGGCGCCATCACGACCATCGACTTCGACCACGAGCGCCACCTCGGCTCGACCCTGGCGGCCATCGCGGCCGAGAAGGCAGGCATCGCCAAGCGCGGCGTGCCGCTGGTCGTCGGCGAGGTGCCCGACGAGGCCTGGCGCGCGATCGACGAGGCGGCTCGCAACATCGGCGCTCCGGTGACGCGCGTGCACGAGGGCACCGTGACTGAAGCGCCGGTCGTGGACGGACACGTCCGGCTGTCGGCCACCACGCCCGCCGGACGTTACGGCCCGGTGCGGCTGGCGCTCGGCGGCGCCCATCAGGCCGGCAACGCCCTGGTCGCCATCCGGTTGCTCGAAGCCTTCGCGGCAGCCACGGGGCGGCCGCTCACGACCGCGCACGTCGAAGCCGGGCTGGCGCGCGTGCAGTGGCCGGCGCGCCTCGAGTGGCTGCGCCACGCTGGCACCGGCACGCGCGTGCTCATCGATGCCGCGCACAACCCGGCCGGGGCTCGCGCCCTGGCGTCGTATCTCTCGATGGCCTCGGTTCCGTCGGTCACGCTGGTCACCTCGGTGATGGCCGACAAGGACGTCGCGGGCGTGCTTGGACCGCTGCTGCCGCACGTGGCCAGGGTCATCGTGACCGAGGCGGCCACGCCGCGTGCGATGGCGGCGGAGGCGCTGGCGCGCGAGGTGGCTCGTCACGCGGCCCCCGGCACTGCCATCGAGGCCGTGCACGACGCTGGCGCGGCCGTGACCCGCGCGCGCGCGTTCGCGGATCCCATCGTGTTGGCGGGCTCCATCTATCTGGTCGGCCCGCTGCGCGCCGCACTCGTGGAGAGCGGGTTCGAACCCGCGTGATATTCTTCGAACGCTCGCCTTCGGCCGGCGACCACCGCATGACGCCCCGCCTGAGCCGCTGTTTCGCGCTCCTTCTGCTCTGCCTTCCGGCCGTGGCGCAGGGGCAGGTGCCGGGCTACAACCACAAGCAGTTCCGCATCGAGCAGATCGACGCCAATCACTGGCGCTTCTCCGGGCAGGTCGAGCTCGAGAACGAAGAGGTGAAGGGGCAGAAGTTCTACGCCGACGTCGTCGACGTGCACCTCGACACCAACCTGCTCGAAGCCACCGGCAACGTCCTCTACGAAACCCCGACGGCGCGCATCGCCGCCGAACGCGTCATCTTCAACACCCGCGCCGGCACCGGCACCTTCTTCGGCGCTTCGGGGATGGCCGCCATCGGCGATCGGGCCGACAAGAGCATGTTCGGCGGGCTCGAACCCGATGTTTATTTCTACGGCACGATGGTCGAGAAGACCGGAGAGGCCCGCTACAAGGTCACCAAGGGCGCCTTCACCACCTGCGTGCAGCCCACGCCCCGCTGGGAGATGACGGCCGGGTCGTTCACGATCAACGTCGGCGACTACGCCATCCTGAGGAACGCCGTCATGCACGTGAAGGACGTGCCGGTGTTCTACCTGCCGATTCTCTACTACCCCATCCAGGACGACGGCCGCTCCACCGGCTTCCTGCTGCCCACCTATGGCCGGTCGGTCTACCAGGGCTCCTCGGTGAGCAACGCCTTCTTCTGGGCGATCTCGCGCAGCCAGGACCTGACGGTGATGCACGACTGGTTCACTTCGCGCGGCCAGGGGTACGGCACGGATAC
Organism: uncultured Acidobacteriota bacterium; assembly: GCA_963779175.1. Classification (GTDB taxonomy): domain Bacteria; phylum Acidobacteriota; class Vicinamibacteria; order Vicinamibacterales; family UBA2999; genus CADEFD01. The sequence continues at coordinate 545,035 of CAVZXA010000005.1, read as the reverse complement.
CGCTGGATCCGATCGGGCTCGGCCAACGGCAACATCAAGGCCTACCGCCTGAGCCAGAAGGCCGGCACGCTGAACGGCGTCTCGTTGCCGGAATCGCAGAGCCTGCTCGTGAACGGCTCGATCAACCAGGGCCTGCCGCTCGGGCTCACCGGACGCGCCCGCATCGACTACTCGTCGCAGCTCACGCTCAACCAGTTCTACAGCCGCGACCTCTACAACGCCACCCAGGGCAGCAGCACCATCAACGCCAACATCGCCGGCTCGTGGCAGTTCGTGAACGCGTCGCTCACCGCCTCGCGCAACGAGAACTTCTTCAACGCCGACCAGTCGATCGTCTCGGGGTCGCTGCCGAGCCTCACCGCCTCGGTCTCGAGCCGCAAGCTCGGACGCCTGCCGGTGTTCTTCGCGCTGCAGTCAGAAGCCTCGCGGCCGCTCTACATCCAGAAGAACGGCGCGCAGGAGATCGACGACACCCTCAACAAGCTCGACATCACCCCGACGCTGCGGGCGCCGGTGAGCAACCTGCCGTTCCTGACCGCCACCCTGAACCTGTCGTACCGGTCCACGACCTACAGCGCGAGCCGGGATCTGGAGACGAAGCGGCGGGTCGAGGAGCCCTACACCCGGAACTACGCCGAGATGAAGGCCGACTTCACCGGGCCGGTCTTCAGCCGCGTCTACACACCGAACAACTTCCTGGCCGACCGGCTGAAGCACGTGATCGAGCCGGCGTTTTCGGTGCAGCGCATCACCGCCATCGAGGGCCAGGACCGCGTCCTGCTGCTCGGCAGCTCCTACGACCGCGTCATCGGCGGCGTCACGCGGATGACCTACGGGCTGACCAACCGCGTGCTGGTCCGCAAGGCGCCGAAGACGTCCGCGACCACGGCCCCAAGCACCGCTGCCCCGTCGACCGCCGCGCCCTCCACGTCCGCCAGTGCCCCGCGCGAGCTGCTCACGCTGAGCGTCACCCAGAGCTACTACACCGACGAGACGGCGAGTTCGTTCGACCCGTCCTACAGCTCGAGCTACGTCGACAGCGGCAGCGTGCGTCCGCCGAGCAAATATTCGCCGGTGGCGCTGAACCTGCGCTCGCAGGCCTCGCAGATGCTGGCCACGACCCTCAACGTGCAGTACGACTGGCCGACGAAGAAGATGCTGTCGATTTCGACCGGCGGCAACTTCGTGACGCCGAACGCCAGCGTCTCGGTGGCGTGGAGCCGCAGCCTGTCGGCGTTCTACCCGACCAACGCGTTCAACGCCAACTCGCGCCTGACCGCCCTCGACGGACGGGTCAGCGGCGAATACCAGATGGCGTGGGACATCGAGCGCAAGACCGTCATCCGCCAGGGGATCGTGGGCTCCTACAACGCGCAGTGCTGCGGCATCGTCATGGAGTACCAGGAGTACAACTTCGGCAACTTCGGCGGCGGCTCGGCGCTGCCGACCGATCGCCGCTTCAACCTCGGCTTCACGCTGGCCGGCGTCGGCACCTTCTCCAACTTCTTCGGCAACTTCGGCGGCGGCGGAGCCGGCCGATGAGCGCGCGGGTGCTCGTCACCGGGGCGGCCGGGTTCGTCGGTCAGCACCTGCTGCGGCTGCTGGCGACCGAAGGCCCGGTGGTTGGCTGGAATCGCACCGGCACCGGTCATCCCGCTATCGACGGCGTCACGTGGGCGGAGGTCGAACTGCTCGACCGCGGCGACGTGGCGCAAGCGCTCGCCGCGACGGCGCCGTCAGCCATCTATCACCTGGCCGGCGTGCCGCACGTGGGCGACTCGTGGGCCCACGCCGAGGAGACGCTGGCCGGCAACGTCGTCGGCACGCTGAACCTCTTCGCCGGACTGCACGCGGCCGGTCTTGCTCCGCGGGTGCTCGTGACGGGCTCGGCGACGATCTACCGGCCCTCGACCGACGCGCTCACGGAAGATGCGCCGATTGCGCCCAACACGCCCTACGGCACCAGCAAGCTGGCGCAGGAGATGGTGGCGCTCGACGCCTGGCGCGACCACGGCATCCCGGTCGTCGTCACGCGATCGTTCAATCACATCGGTCCGCTGCAATCGCCGGACTTCGCGGCCCCCGGTTTCGCGCGGCAACTGGCGCGCATCGAGGCCGGACTCATGCCGCCGACCCTCCTGGTCGGCAACCTCGAGGCGCTGCGCGATCTGAGTGACGTGCGCGACACCGTGCGCGCGTATCGCGCGCTGATGACGTCCGGTCGAGCCGGCGTCCGCTACAACGTCTGCTCCGGCGCCGCGGTGTCGATGCAGACCGTGCTCGACGGCCTGCGCGCGCATGTACGCGTGCCGGTCACCATCGCGCAGGATCCGGCGCGCATGCGTCCGGCCGATACGCCGATCGTGCTCGGCGACCGCTCGCGCCTCACCGCCGACACCGGCTGGCAGCCCGGCTATTCTCTGTCGACCACGCTCGCCGATCTGGTCGAGTACTGGCGCGGCGAGGCGCGCAGCGAAGCGGGCTGAGCAGGCTCCTGGTCACCTCGGGTTACAACTTGACGAGGCGAACAAAAAACGAAATAGTGCGGCTGTCATGCAGGACCGGCTATCGCGCGATCTGTTCGACCTCGCTCCGCCGCCCACCACGCGCGACGTCGCGCGGCTGGTGAAGGCCGGCGGCGTGGCCGCTCTGCCCGACGCCGTCACCCGCGGCGACGACGCGACCTACCAGGAGATCCGCTGCCGCTCGGCACTGAACCGCGCACACGGCATGCCGTTCTTCAAGTGGACGCTGAATCCGTATCGCGGCTGCACCCACGGCTGCCACTACTGTTTCGCGCGGAAGTACCAGCCGCACCTCGAGCTCGGCAGCGGCGACGACTTCGCGTCGGTCATCTTCGTGAAGACCAACATCGCCGAGGTGCTGCGCCGGGAACTCGCCAGGCCGTCGCGGCCGGCCGAGCAGGTGGCGATTGGCACGGCGACCGACCCGTACCAGCCGATCGAGGGCACCTATGGCCTCACGCGCGGCGTGCCTCGAAGCGTTTCGCGAGGTGCCGTGGCCGATTGGCATCGTCACGAAGGGCCCGATGGTCGTGCGCGACATCGACGTGTTGCGCGAGCTGTCGGCCCGTACCCGTGTGAGCGTCTACCTGAGCGTGCCCTCGCTCGACGACGACGCGTGGCGGCGTCTCGAGCCCGGCACCGCGCCACCGCTGCAGCGCCTGCGCGCGGTCCGGGCGCTCGTGGACGCCGGGATCCACTGCGGCGTGCTGATGGCGCCGCTCGTGCCCGGCATCACGACGCAGGCCGGCCCTCATCGAGGCCACCATCAAGGCGGCGGCCGATCACGGCGCGCGCTCGGTCGGCGCGATGGTGCTGCACCTCGAAGGCGGCGCCCGCAGCCACTTCCTCCAGGTGATCGCCACCGAATACCCGCATCTGGTCGAGGGCTACGAGCGGCTGTTCGCGACGAAGTACGCGCCGGCAACCTACACCGGCGAGGTCGGCCGCATCGTCGGGCTGCTCAAGGCCCGCTACGGCGTGGTCAGCGGGCGGGAAGCACGCCCGCGGGTGACAGCAAGCGCGCGATGAGCGCGGCCAGCAGTGCCGTGCGCGGCACCAGCTTGTCGAGCTCGACGTGCTCGTGGATCGCGTGCGCGCCGTCACCGACGCCACCAAGGCCGTCGAGCGTCGGCACGCCGAGCGCGGCGGTGAAGTTGCCGTCCGACCCGCCGCCGGTGCCGCCTTCCGCAACGGTCTGACCGAGTTCGGCCGCGGCGGCCTGCGCGTGTTCGTAGAGCGCCACGACGCCGGCCGAGCGTTCCATCGGCGGACGCTCGAAGCCGCCGGTCACGGCCAGGCGCGCGCCCGGCAGGATCGGCCGCAGGGCCTGGAACGCCTGATCGATGCGGGCCGCGTCGTCGAGCGACGGCGCTCGCACGTCCACCACCGCGTGCGCTTCCTCCGCCACGACATTCGGACGCGTCCCGCCGCTCATGACGCCGACGTTCACCGAGACGCCACGGTCGAGATCGTGCAGCGCCTCGACGGCGATGATCTGGCGCGCCAGCTCGCGAATCGCGCTCACGCCCTTGCCGGGATCGACGCCGGCATGCGCCGACACGCCGGTGACCGCGAGGTGGAACTGGCCGATGCCCTTGCGGCTGGTCTTCAGCGGCCCGCCGGCCAACGCCGGCTCCAGCACGAGCACCGCGTCACTGGCGAGCGCTTCGGCCTCGATGAGCGCGCGTGAGGTGTCGCTGCCGGTCTCTTCGTCGGATGTCACCAGCATGGCAATGGTGCCGCTGGCGGGAGGCGCAGTCTCGAACACCGCGCGCGCCGCCAGCAGTCCCATCGAGACGCCGACCTTCATGTCGAGCGTGCCCGGACCGCAGAGCTTGCCGTCCCTGCGCACGAGCGGCATGCGCGCGATCTGCCCGTGCGGCCATACGGTGTCGACGTGCCCCACGAGCAGGATGCGCGGGCGCCCCTCGCCGATCTCCACCACGCTGTGATCGCCGGCGTCGGGCCGCGCCTCGACCCGCACCCGCATGCCGATCGCGGCAGCGCGGCGGCGGAACTCGGCGCCGCAGCGGTCGACCGCGGCTTTGTCGTCGCGTGGGCGATTCGATCGACACCAGCGCGTCGATGACGTCGTGCAGCCAGGTTTCGTGGGTACGAACGAACGTCTCGAGCGGATGGGCCATGATTCGAGCTCTATAATACGAGGATGGCCCGTCACCCGCGCCGTCTGCCGTTCCTCATGGGCGCCGTCGTCTGCGGCGTCGCGGTCTCTCTGTCAGCGCAGGCACCAGCGCCGCCGGCGCGCCCGCCGCAGCAAACGACGCCGGCCGTGCGGCCCGGGGTGTCGGTGCCGACCTCAGCGCAGCCAGCCACCCGGAACGACGCCCGGCCGTCGGAAGCGGAACTGGGGTTCCCGGTCTATCCGTCGGCGGTGTATCTGCGCTCCTACGACGCCGGGCGCGGCCAGAAGTACTACATCTTCGGGTCGACGGTGCCGTTTGCCGAGATGGTGGCCTACTACCGCACGGTGCTGAAGGAAAAGGGCAACCTCGTGTTCGAGGTGCCGCCGACGCACGCCTTCGAGGTGGGCCGCTTCCGCGAAGAGACGATGGCGTTCCCGCCGGGCGTCACCGTGAAGGACTACACGTTCAGCGGCTCGGCCGGTTATCCGAACCCGAGGCCCGGCACCGCGCCGGAACGCTTCCCGACCCTCGTGCAGATCGTGCCGGCGCCAGCCGGCACGTCTCCGCAGTAGTCGCGCTACGGCGTCGGACGCACGGGGCTGATCATGATGTGCGCGCCGGCGGTGCCGGGATCCATCAGCCAGGGCACACCCGGGGCCGGCCTGGTCGCAAGTCCGGTCGAGGCGCCGGTGGCGTAGGGCACGTAGAGCACCCAGCGTGTATAGGCATCGGCCACCTGGCCGGTGGCGGCATCGAACGACTTGCCGGTCAGCACCGTCAGCGACGCGTCTTTCCCGATCGCCAGCTTCTTCTCGTCCACTTCCTTCCAGCGCGTGGCATCGCGCTGCTTGTCGTCGGTCACGCCCTGGGCCATCAGCTCGCGGCCGCGCGCCATGAAGGATCAAGGTCCTTGTGATAGCAGGCGACGTTGAAGCCTTCGACCTTCGGGTTGTCGGCCACGCATACCTGATCGTTGGTGCCCTCGCGCAGCGTCACGATCTTCCCGCCGGCGTCCCAGCCGAGCACTTTGGCGCCAGCCCGGCGGTCGTCAGGCGCCGCCAGCACGGCGCCGGCGATCTGCGTGGCGGGCGGGGGGCGTCCTGCGCCGAGGCGACGGCAGCGGCGAGCAACAATCCAACCGTACATCCGGAAACTTTCACGGCTCATCCTCCTCGAACGTCTATCCCTTGGACGCGACGTAGATCTCGCCCTGGCGGCGGAACTCGTCGCTCTTGTCGGCCATTCCCTTCGCGGCCTCGCGGCGCACCTGCTGCGTGAGCTCCATGCTGCAGAACTTCGGGCCGCACATCGAGCAGAAGTGCGCCACCTTGGCGCCGTCGGCCGGCAGCGTCTCGTCGTGGTACGCGCGCGCCGTCACCGGATCGAGCGCCAGGTTGAACTGATCCTCCCAGCGGAACTCGAAGCGCGCCTTGGTGAGCGCGTCGTCCCAGACGCGGGCGCGCGGGATGGCCCTTGGCCAGGTCGGCGGCGTGCGCGGCGATCTTGTAGGCGATGACGCCGGCCTTCACGTCGTCGCGGTTCGGCAGGCCGAGGTGTTCCTTCGGCGTGACGTAGCAGAGCATCGCCGTGCCGTACCAGCCGATCATCGCGGCGCCGATCGCCGAGGTGATGTGGTCGTAGCCGGGCGCGATGTCGGTCGTGAGCGGGCCGAGCGTGTAGAACGGCGCCTCGTCGCACCACTCGAGCTGCTTCTCCATGTTCTCCTTGATGAGATGCATGGGCACGTGGCCGGGGCCTTCGTTCATCACCTGGACGTCGTACTCCCAGGCGATCTTCGTCAGCTCGCCCTGCGTCTTCAGCTCGGCGAACTGCGCTTCGTCGTTGGCGTCGGCGATCGAGCCGGGCCGCAGGCCGTCGCCGAGCGAGAAGGACACGTCGTAGGCGCGCATGATCTCGCAGATCTCGCGGAAGTGCGTGTAGAGGAAGTTCTCCTGGTGGTGCGCGAGGCACCACTTGGCCATGATCGAGCCGCCGCGCGACACGATGCCGGTCATGCGGCTGGGCGGTCATCGGGATGTAGCGCAGCAGCACGCCGGCGTGGACGGTGAAGTAGTCGACGCCCTGCTCGGCCTGCTCGATGAGCGTGTCGCGGTAGACCTCCCAGGTGAGATCTTCGGGACGGCCGCCGACCTTCTCGAGCGCCTGGTAGATCGGCACCGTGCCGATCGGCACCGGCGAGTTGCGCATGATCCACTCGCGGGTCTCGTGGATGTTCTTCCCGGTCGACAGGTCCATCACCGTGTCGGCGCCCCACAGCGTCGCCCACCGCAGCTTCTCCACTTCCTCCTCGATCGACGACGACACGGCGGAGTTGCCGATGTTGGCGTTGATCTTCACCAGGAAGTTGCGGCCGATGATCATCGGCTCGAGCTCGGGGTGGTTGATGTTGGCGGGGATGATCGCGCGGCCGCGCGCCACTTCGTCGCGCACGAACTCGGCCGGCAGCCCTTCGCGCGCGGCGATGAACGCCATCTCGGGCGTGATCTCGCCCTGGCGCGCGTAGTGCAGCTGCGTCGGCGAGGCAGTGACCGCGTACGCGCCGTCAACCCACGGCGCGCGCAGCTTCGGCAGGCCCGCCGCACGTCGGTCACCCTGCGGCCCGCTGGTGTCGTAGAGGCGCACCGGCGGCTCGCCGCCGCCAGGCGCACCTCGCGCATCGGCACGCGAATCGGCACCGGGCCGGCCGGTGTCGGCACCGACGACTCGTCGAACACGCGGAAGCTGTTGGGATAGGCGTCGGCGTAATCGCCCGACGACGGGATCTCTGGTGTGCTCATCTGCCGCTCTCCCTACGCCCGTGTGAACGGGATCAGGTTCCAAGGGTGCTGTCTCAACCCTCGTGTCTCCGAGACCAATAGCCGCTAGCCCCTAGCCGCTAGCCCCTATTCGGAAACCCGCGATGCCCCTGGCGGACCTACGCTTTGGACTATACCAGACGGACCGGCGACGGAATCGCCGCGCGAGATGCGAGAATCCTGGTCATGGCATCGCCGTGGACTCCCGGCCAGCTCCGCGATGACATCCGCCGCCTCGGCGTCTCTGCCGGCGACGTCGTGATGGTGCACGCGTCGCTCAGGAAGATTGGCGCCGTCGAGGGCCATGCCGCCGGCGTCATCGCCGCCATCGACGAGGCCGTCGGCCCCGAGGGCACGTGGCTGATGGTGCTCGGCGCGCGCGACGACTGGTCGTGGGTCAACGACCACGCGGAAGAGGCGCGCGAAGAGCTGCTCGCGGATGCCGAGCCATTCGATGCCCTGACCACGGCCGCCCAGCAGGACGTCGGCATGCTGGCGGAGGTCTTCCGCACCACGCCGGGCACCGTCGTCTCCGACCATCCCGAAGGTCGCTTCGGCGCCCGCGGCCGGCGCGCCGCGGAGTTCATGGCTGACGTGCCGTGGCACGACTACTACGGCCCCGGCTCGCCGCTCGAACGCGTGGTCGAGGCCGGGGGCTCGGTGCTGCGTCTCGGCGCCGACACCAACACCGTAACGGTCATCCACTACGCCGAATACCTGGCGCACGTGAACGACAAACGGCGCGTGCGCCGGCACCGTCGGGTGATCGGCGAGCGCGGGCCCGAGATCCGCGTGGTCGAGTGCCTCGACGACAGCCTCGGCATCGTCGACTGGCCCGGCGAGGACTACTTCTCGGTCATCCTCGACGCCTACATGGCGAGCCACGCGGTGGCACGCGGCCAGGTGGGCGATGCGCCAAGCGAGCGGCTCGACGCCCGCGAGTTCGTGGACTTCGCCGCCCGCTGGATGACGCAGCACTTCCACGACCTGCGCTGACGTCGGCGGCGACAGCGTGAACCGCGAAAGCTCGCGCGCTCAGCGGCCGACGCGCGAGAGCCCGGCGGAGGCGCGGTCCACCTGCGCGGCCAGGGCGTTGATCGCGGCCGCCACTTTCGTGACGCCCTGGCGTGCCTCGTCCCACTGCCCTTCTTCGAGCCCTTCGCGGATCTGCGGCAACGTCTTCACGCCGTAGCCGGTGTAGAAGCCCGGCGCGTAGATCTGATGGCGGAACCAGTCGCGGCGCGGCAGGCCGGCCTCGTTGCCGAGCCGGCGCTCGGACGAGAACACGAGCTGGTTCACGATCTTGAGGGCCTCTTCCTGCGTCTGCAGCGCCTTCGCGCTGGCCGCCGGCACCACTGCGTGCGCCTTCTCGAACCCGAGCGACGCTTTCGACAGGGCGGCCACCGCGGCCGTCAGCGGCGCGAAGTCGATGGCCGGCGCGTCCTTCTTCCCCGCCGCGAGCTTCTGCACGTCGGCCACGTAGCGCGCCAGCGTGTCGCTCATGTCGGAGAAGCGGAACGGCAGCACCGGTGCCTCCGAGAGGCGCAGCACCGCGGTGCCGGTGACCTGTGACAGCGTGCGCCCGTAGATGAATTCGCCGTCGCTCCACTTGGTGTACCACTCGAACGAGTCGTAGACCGAGTGGTACACGCCGCCCGGACTCTCGCCGCCGAAGCCGAGGTTGAGCGAGGCCACGGTGAGATGCTGCAGAAACGGTGTGAAGTCGGACCCTGACCCGAGCGGCGCGATGCGGATGTTCGGATCCTTCTCGGCCTCGGCACGCTCGGCTTCGGGCAGGCCGTCGATGGCCTTGCGCCGCGCCATCTCCAACACCGGTTTGCCGGTGCGGGGGTCGTTGATGTCGCGCGCGACCTCACTGATGAACTGCTGGAGCGAATGCGAGCCGCCCGTGTTCAGCCAGCCTTTGCCGGTGCCGTCGGTGTTGATGTAGACGACGCCCTTGCCGTTCAGCTCGTCACGATGCGCCTCGGCCCACTCGGTCGATCCGAGCAGACCCCACTCCTCGCCGTCCCACAGCGCCAGCACGATGGTGCGTTTCGGGCGCCAGCCGCCCTTCACGAGTTCGCCGAGGCCACGGGCCGTCTCCATGAGCGACACCGCGCCGCTGATCGGATCGTCGGCGCCGTTCACCCAGGCGTCGTGGTGATTGCCGAACATGATCCACTCATCGGGCAGGGTGGCGCCGGGGATGCGGACGACGACGTTGTAGAGCGGCCGGTTCTTCCACTCGTGCGTGAGCTTGAGCCGCATCTTGAGCGGTCCGCCGCCGAGCCGGTAGGTCACCGGCATGCCGCCGCGCCACGACTCCGGCGCGACCGGGCCGCGCATCGCCTGGAAGATCGGCAGGGCGTCGCCCCAGGCAATCGGCATCACCGGGATCTTCAGGATGGTCCGTGCTTCGCTGACCGGCAGCTTCTTCCCGCCGGCGGTGGCGCCCCAGCCCGGGGTGAGGGGGTCGCCGGTGTGAATCGGCATGTCCATCACGCTGCCGCGCTGCACGCCGAACTCCGGCCGGTAGGGCCCGTCGGGATAGACCTCGCCCTGGAAGAAACCGTCGTCCTTCGGGTCGGAGAAGATGAGGCAGCCGACGGCCCCGTGTTCGAAGGCCACCTTCGGCTTGATGCCGCGCCAGCTGCCGCCGTAGCGCGCCAGCACGATCTTGCCCTTCACGCTGACGCCGAGCTTCTCGAGCTGCTCGTAGTCGGCCGGCACGCCGTAGTTCACGTAGACGACCTCGCCGGTGACGTCGCCGTCGGCCGAATAGGCGTTGTAGGTCGGCGTCTGGTCGTTGTCGACCGAATCGGGATCGCCCGGCACGGGCGGCTCCTGGATGAGCATCGCCCGGCCCGTCGGCGCGACCATCTCGAGCCGGCGCTCGATCGGCCACGGCATGTAGGCTTCGAGTTCCTCGATGGTGGCGTTCAACCCGAACGACTTGAACTTGTCGAGGGCGTAGTCGGCGACCTTCTTCGAACCAGGCCGACCGGCCACGTGCGGCTCGGCCGACATGGCCTGCATGTATTCACGCAGGCGCGCCGCATCGGGCACCGCACGGAACTTCTCTTCGAGGGCCCGCTGGGCGGCGAGGCCGTCGCCGGAGAAGCCCCGGAGGGCCGGAGACTGGCCCGACAGGCGCAGCGGCGTGAGCGGGAGGAGCGCGAGAAGGACGGCGGCAAAGACAATCGGACGACGCATGACCCGCGAGGTTATCCGCCCGCGTCCGCCGACGCAAGCTTCGCCCGCAGCGCTCAGCGCTTGTCGACGAAGGCTTCGCGGCGTTCGAACATCGCCAGACGCCGGGCGATCTCGGCTGCCAGCGCCGGGTCCGCGAGCGCCTGGGCCTCGCGTCCGGTGACGACGGCGTCGTCGAAGCGTCCGGCCGAGGCGTAGGCGACCGCCAGCACGTCGAGCGTGCGCGCGTCGCGCCGCGCCGTGAGGCGCACGGCCCGCTCGGCCAACGTCACCGCCTCCGCCGGCGCCCGGGCGACGCTGTCGCCCGCCGTCGAGAGCACCCAGGCGGCGGTGTTCAACGCCAGCACCCAGTCGTCCTTCAGGGTGGCGGCCTTGCGGAAGTGTCCGGCCGCGTCGGCCAGGCGCTTGTCGCGCACGGCTGTATGGCCCAGGTTGAACCAGGCCTCCGCGTAGTCGGGCTTGAGGCGGATCGCCTCCTGCAGCTCGCGTTCGGCGCGCAGCAGCTCGCCCTTGCGCCACAGCGCCGCGCCGAGGTTGTTGCGCGGCTCCGGCATCGACGGATCGGCGGCCACCGCCAGCTCGTAGCGCCGGATCGCCTCATCGGCCCGGCCCAGCACGACCAGCGTGTCGCCCAGATTGCTGAGCGCTTTGGCGTAACGCGGCCGCAGTTCCAGGGCCCGCTCGTAGCTGTTCACGGCATCGTCGAAGAGCCCCGCCTGCGTGAGCGCCGTACCGAGATTGTAGTGTGCGCTCGCGCTTCCGGGCTGCCTGGTGGCGGTGGCCCGGAAGTGCTGCACGGCGGCCGCCGGACGGCCCAGCAGCAGCGCCAGCACGCCGGCGTCGTCGTGGAGTTCGGTGTCGTCGGGACTGACGGCCAGCATGGTCTCGAGTCCGACGAGATCTTCGGCCGTCATCTTCGCCTGCACTTCGGTGCCGAGCATGGTGCGGTCGGCCTCGCTGCCGGTGGCGAGCTGGAACCACAGATCGCCCATCTCGTCGAACGACTTCTGGCCCCAGCGGACGCGCGCGGTCGGCACCTGCGGATTGCGCGGGTTCTCGGGCGAGTTGTCGTAGACGTATTTCATCGACAGCGTGGTCCCCTTCGGCAGCCGGACGGGCTCGGTGTAGCGATAGACGTGCTGCCAGCGGAAGTCCCAGTTGCCGATGTGGATGAGCGTGCGAGTGGTGCCGTCGGGGAAGGCCGCCGTGCCGGTCACGTCTTTCGCGCGGTAGTGCGCGTGCGGCTGCACCGCCAGCAGCGTGGCCTCCACCGGCAGCGTGTAGCGGTCTTCGACCACGTAGTGGCCGTCGCCGGGCGGGATGTCGATGCCCTGCGAGCCGAGCCGCAGGATCGACGGCGTGCGCGTCGCCGGCCGGTCGCTGAAGTAGAAGCCGATGACCGGCTGGACCGGCTCCGGCTTGCCGCTCGGTTGCAGGTGCAGTTGCACCACCAGATCGGTACCGGGGTCGAGCCGCCACGCCAGGTCGGGGTCCACCAGCGGCGCGATCTGCCCGGGCGTCCAGCCCAGGAAGTGGCCGTCGGGATATTCGGCGCTGCGCGCCATCAGGCCGTCGTAGCCGGGCGCGGGATCGGCGTCGTCGAGCCGCCGCGAGCCGTCGGTGCGGTCGATGCGGATGTTGGCGTGATGCACCACCCGGGCGTTGCCCGGATGGAACTCGATGCCGCGCACGTAGCGCCTACCGCTGACCTTCAGCGGCACGGCAAAGATGCGGAAGGCGTCGGAGGGCTCGCCAGGCAGCGTGTAGCCGGGTGGCAGCGTGACGATGAGATCCGGCGTGCCGAGATACCAGCCGTCGGCCCACGTGGGCGGCGTGGGCGCCCGGCCCGGACCTTCGACCGGCGCCCTGGACCACCGCGCGAAGAGCGCTACGTCCTCTTTCGTGAGACGGGGCTGCGCGACGAACTCCTCGGGATGCCCATCGGCCTTCCACGGCGGCATGAAGCCGCTGCCCGTGACGGCGGCAATCTGCGCGGCGCGTTTGGCGGTGTCCTGGAAGGTGAGCAGGCTGAACGGCCCGGCGCCACCGGGGCGATGGCACTGCGCGCAGCGCGCATGCAGGAGCGGCGCGATGTGCTGGTTGAAGGTGACGTCGGAGGGCGGCGTCTGGGCGCGTGCATCGCCGACGGCGCACAGGGCCACGGCGAGCGTCGCCAGCATGCCGACCCGGGTGATGAGGCGCGCGTTCATGGACGGTGCCGCACGATCGCGCAACCCACCGCTCGCGCTTCGGGCCGTGTCACGGCCCGCCCGTCGAGCACCGCCGCCAGCGCCTCGTCGAGATCGTGCGTCGTCGGCACCGGTCGATCGACGCCGAAGTCGGTGTAGCGATCGTCGATCCGGCCGTGGTACTGCAGCCGGCCGTGGCGGTCGAACACCGCCGCTTCGGGCGTCACCGTCGCCCGGGCGCGGTCGGCCAGGGCGCGCGCAGTGTCGAGGGCGAGCGGCAGGCCGTAGGAGAACGCGTCGGCGTGCGTCTTCACGGCCGCGGGCGTCTCTCCTTCGTTGGGATAGACGAGCCAGAACCGGACGCCCCTGGTGCCGTAGCGCTCGGCCAGGCGGCGCACCGCCGGGGCATAGCGATCGGAAATCGGGCACTCGGCAGCGGTGAAAAGGAGCACGGTGGCGGGAGCGCCGGCGTCGAGCGGGGCGACCTCACGTCCGGCCAGGTCGGTCACGCCGGTCTGCGCGTGCACGGGGACCATCGGCGCGGCCAGAGCCAGCGCCATCAGCAGCGTTCCGAGCACGCCCCGTGCGCCCATCACCGATCGAGTATAGCCGCCGCGGCAGCGGCGCGGGCTCCCTCTTGCCGGTGGCCCATCCCGCCAGAAAAGCGAAAGGGCGGACCCTGAGGTCCGCCCTTCGCGGAATTGCTTTGGTGTGAACCCGAGCCCCGGTCCCCGGGTCCCGAGCCCCGCCCTTACCCTACCAGCTCGTCTCGAAGCCGACGCGGATGAGGCGCGCCTGCATGATGGTCGAGGGCTGGAGGTAGGTGGCCACACCGAACTGCGCCGTGGTCACCGACGACCAGCGATCGCTGTTGGTCGCATTGAAGATGTCGACCTTCGGCGTGAGGCGCAGGCGGCGGTAGTTGAACGTCTTGCTGATCGAGAGGTCCAACTGGTTGTAGCGCGGCATGAACTCGGTCTCCGGCGCGCGCAGCGGCACGTTCAGCGACGCCACGTTCAGGCCGGGGATGACGAGCTCGCCGGGACGGCAGGGCGCCGCGCAGTTGGCGGCATAGCGCGTGGTGCGCGTGACCTGCCAGAACGTGCCCTGACCCATCGGCACGTCGAAGCCAGTGCCGAAGGTGAACACGCCGTAGGGAATCGACCGCGTGCCGATCACATAGCCCATCAGGCTCTGCAGCGATGCGCTGACGGTCACGCCGCCCCAGGGCAGCGGGTAGACAGCAGCGAGCTTGAACTGCTTCGCCCACGGAATGCCGCTCTCCCACTGATCGCAGTAGTTGAGGAAGTTCGGGTCGGTGCCGGCACTGCAGGTATCCGACAGCGTCCGCTCGAGGTTGAAGCCCCCGAAGACGCGAGCGCCACGCGGCAGCCGGGCATTGAAGCCGAGCTCGAAGCCGTTGTACTGGCGCTTGATGTCGGAGTCGCTGGCGTCGATGTTCTGCACGGCCGAGGCGAACTCGGTCTTCACGTTGTACATCGTGATGACCTTGCCGTCGAGCGGGCTGACGACGTCCACCGGCGTGTAGCTGTTGAAGTTGCGCGCGACGTTGTTGCGCTCGGTGATGTCGGTGAAGCGGTTGTGGTACCACTCACCGGTGAGCGTGACGCGGTTGAAGAGCTCCTGCGTGACGCCGAGGTTGAACGAGGTACTGGCCCGGACGCTGGATGTCGTCGTCGGGGGTCGACAGCGCGCGGATGCCGAAGTTGGCCGGCAGCTGCGTGAAGTTGATTTCGCAGCCGGCGGTGCCGAACGTGCAGCCGCGCTCGCCCTGGGCGATGTCATCGCCGTTGAGGTCGTTCCACGCGAGGTTGGCCGTGGTGAGCGCCGTCGGGGCGTAGAGACGGGCGAAGCCCGTCGTCTGCGCCGTCATGAAGCGGTTGAAGCCGGTGCGGACGGCGGTCTTGCCGTTGCCGAAGATGTCCCACACGACCGAGGTGCGCGGTGAGACGTCGCTCCACGTCGGCACCTTGAAGTCACCGTAGGCAGGCGAGTTGGCGAAGCGGCCGATCTGGGCTTCCTGACCGACGATGCTCTGCGCGATGCGGTCGTAGCGGAGGCCGTAGTTGACCGTGAAGTTCTTGTAGCGCCACGAGTCCTGCAGGTAGGCGGCGAACTGGCCGTCCATGTTCTCCTGCACTTCCAGGGGCGTGTTCAGCACCGTGACCTGCTGCGGAACGCCGTTGTTGTAGGTCTGGTAGAGGTCGCCGTTGGCGTTGTTGTAGCGGCGGTAGATGCCCCACCCGTAGAGCGCGCCGGCCTTGACGTTGTGCGAGCCGGTCACGCGCGAGAGCGCGGTGGATACGGTGTAGCGGTCGGGGTAGTTGCCCAGCTGCGCTGACGACGCATTCCACAGGAAGCCGGTGGCCAGGTCGTTCTTGCGGACGTTCTGGTACCACGCCGGCGTGTTGCGCTCAGCCAGGATGCCGTCCTGATAGAGGTTGTCGTAGCGCTCGCGGTTGAACGAGAAGCCCGACTCGAGCAGCAGGCTCGACGACAGCGTTGAGGTGTACTTCGCCGAGCCGGTGGCGAAGATCGGCGTGTTCCACACCACCGACGCCGTGCGCGGGTCGGTCGCGTTGCTCATGGCGCCGGCGCGCAGACGCATCGCGCGGTCCATATAGACCGAGAACTTGTTGCGCTGCGAAGCCTGCCAGGTGAGGCGGACGATGGGGTTGTCCATCTTCTCGGGCGAGATGCCCTGTTCGCAGCTGATGGCGCCCGAGAGGCACTGCGCGAACGCCTGCGGCGCCGGCACGCCACTGGGCAGGTTGAAGGTGTTGGCGATCGGCTTGTCGTAACGCGCCTTGCGGAACGCGCCGAAGAACCACAGCTTGTCCTTCATGATCGGACCGCCGAGTTCGGCGTTCCATTCGAAGAAGTTGGCCACCTTGTCGACGGCGCGGATGTTGTACGACCGGAGTTCGTCGGTCAGGTTGTCGCCCTGCCAGTCGGCCGGGCTCTTGGCGTACTTGAAGCCGCCCGAGAAGCGGTTGCCGCCGTCTTTGGGCACGAGGTTCAGGTTGACGCCGGCCGTCATCGTCTCGGCGTTGCCGCCCGACGTCATGTAGACGGCTTCCTGGGTCATCGACTCGTTGTGGTAGGCGTTGACCGCGCCGTCGCCCATCAGGCCGTTGGTCATCAGGCCGTCGACCATCACGACCGTCTGCGCCGAGCCGGTGCCACGGACGAAGAAGTAGGTCTGCTGCATGGCGCGCGAACCACCCACGTCGGGCTGGTCGAACGTCACGCCGGGGACCAGCTGCCCGAGGCCCTGAATGGTGCGGGCGGTGGGCACGGCGTCGAGCACGTCGCGCGACATCACCTGCTGCTTGACGTTGCTCTGCACGTCCACCAGCGGCGACTGTCCGGAGACGGTGACCGATTCCTGCAGCGTGCCAACCGCGAGTTCGGCGTTGATCGTGGCGACGAAGTTCGAGGGCAGCTCGAGCTCGCGCTTGATCACGTTGAAGCCCTGCAGCGTGAACGTCAGCAGATACTTGCCGGGCCGCAGGTCGATCATGCGGTAGGCGCCATTTTCGTCGGTGACTGCCGTGCGCACCTTCTCGATGAGGGCCTCGCTGGCAGCTTCGATCGACACACCGGGCATCACCGCGCCCGTTTCATCCTTTACCACACCACTGATGGCGCTCTGAGCGTAAGCAGGGGACGACCAGAGGCCGAATCCCACAAACGCCAGGCACAGCGCCATCGCCAGCCTGGTTCTACTCGACATGCTTCCAACCTCCAAGTGCGAACGACCACGGATCTTCGGCGCGACATGACCGGATATGCGAAGTCCGCGCCGCGACATAGGCTACAGACGTGACGCGCATGAGTCAACGGTGAAACGCTGGAAACCCCTGCAAAATAAGGGGTTTCATGCGCGAATGTATTGCAGTGCATCGATGTTGCGCATCCACAATCAAAGACAATCCATCGCATTGGACAACGCGATGGATGGGAAAACAAAAAGCCGGTCGGCGCGAACGCCGACCGGCTGGGTCCAGCACGATATTCCCGTTCTCGCGCGAGTCGGCGCGGCAACGGTAAAGATGAGCTACTTGATCGTCACCTTGACGTAGGCGTTGGTCCAGCAGCACTGGAAACCGCCGCCGCCTTCACCCGAGTTGTCGTTGGCCTGCGCGCGCAGCACGTATTCACCCGCCGCCGAGAAGGTCGCGGTGGTCGAAGACCTGCCGTCGTCGCCGATCTTCGGGCGCTGCTCGGAGAACTTGACATCGCCGCCGGCGGGACCGCGATGCAGGTGCCATGACTGCACGAGGCGAGGGACGCGACCGGCGGTCGCCGGATTCTCACCCTCTTCAGTGTGCAGGTCGTCGGTGGTGATGACTTCGAGGGTCACCGGCTGACCGACGGTGCCGGTCAGGGTGTGCGCGGTTTCCACGGGCGGGCCGGTGAAGGTCTTGCCGGTCGGCGAGAACTTCAGCACCGGCGGGAGATTGCCTTCCGCGGCATCCTTGAACGGTTCGATCTGGTAGTCGGGAATGAGCCCCACCGGCACCGACGCCGCCTTGCCGTTGGCGACGATGGTCCAGGTGTAGCGCTTGTCCTTGCCGAAGTCCTTGGGCACCTTGATGGCGAACACGCCCCAGCCGCGCCGCGGCACGAAGTGCGTGGGCTGGCCCAGATCGGGACCGCCGGGCTCGACGCGGTTGTTCGGCCCCACCGGAATGTCGAGCGTCTGCTTCTGGTTGCGGTTGTAGTAGCCGAGCAGCAGGTTGTAGCTGCCGTCGGGGTTCTGGTACCACCCCTCGAACGCCGGATAAATCTGCTGGCCGCTGTCCTTGAGCGCGTCAAGCGGCAACTGCCGCCCTTCGGGCGCCGCCAGGGTGAGAGCCACGGCGGCCGTCATCACCGCCAGGGGTGCCAGCGCGCGAAGCGAAAACAAACGAATCATGCCGTCCACTCCATCACAAAGAAAACGGGGGTGCCGCCCTTCGACAGCACCCCCGCGTGATCCTCAGTTCTGCACCGTGCTTCTGCACGGTGCGACCGCTGCGCGGCCCTACTGCTGCTGCGAGGTGGTCGCCGTCTTGGCCTTGCGCTTGTCGACTTCGACCTTGAAGTCGGCGTCGTCCATGTAGGTGATGTTCACCCACGCGTGCGCCATCTCGTCGACCGTGCGGTCGCCCCAGCCCACCCACTGATTCGGATCAGGGTTGTTCTTGTTGGCGGCCGTGTTGTCGTGCCACGACGTGATGCGCAGGATGGTGCCCTTCGGCAGCAGCGGCGCCACGTCGTCGGTGTAGACGTAGTTGGTGTGCCAGTTGAAGCTGTAGTCGCTCACCTGGTTGAGCATCTGCGTCTGGCCGGTCGGCAGAATCGCTTCCATCGACATGGCCTTGCCGCGCAGGTGCATGTGCGGCTGGAAGTTCTCGACGCGGCCGGCCTTCTTCATCACGTGGAAGCCCTGGGTGACGGTGAGGGAGTTGGGCGCGATGTCGAGCGAGCGGTTGCCGCCGGTGATGCCGCTGAAGAGCGCCAGCGTCTGGCGGAACTTCGGCTCCTGGCCCTTCGGGTAGAAGTAGATGCCGAGCTCGACCGTGTCGGTGATGTCCTCACCGACCGCGTGGTAGTGGATGTCCCACACGATCTTCGAGCCGGGCTTCATCAGCTTGCCCGAGTTCTGGCGCATGATCTCGCCCTGCTTGCCGACGGCCCATTCCATGAACAGGCCGGGACCCGGGTCGTCGCCGCCGGGCACGATCGAGGCGCCGGTGTCGCCGTCGTTCTGCTGGAGGCGGGCCAGCGCGTGGTGGGTGATCTTGCGGCCCTTGATGGTGCCGGGACGCATTTCGATGGCGCGGACCCAGCGGTCTTCGGTCAGGCCGGTCGCGACGACGGGCTTGTACCACGCGTCCATCGCGTTGCCCTTCTGCGTGTAGGCAGGCGACTTGATGATGAGGTCGGGCTTGCCGTACATCTTCTCGAAGTTCCACACGTCGTCGCTCGGCCACTCGACCGGCTTCGGCATGTCCTTCATGTCGCCCTTCGGCGCGCCGGCCGCCACCCACTTCACGACGGTGTCGATCTCGGCGTCGGAGAGCGAGCGGTCGTTGTCGAAGTGCTGGATGCCGAGCGACTTGTCGATGTGCCAGGGCGGCATCTGCCGCGTCTGCACGCGATCGCGGATCGAGCGCGCCCACGGACGCGACTGCTCGTAGGTCACCAGCGACATCGGCGCGATCGAATCAGGCCGGTGGCACGACTCGCACTTCGCCTGGAAAATCGGAGCGACGTCCTTGGTGAACGTCGGAGCGTTCGCAGCGGTCTGCGCGAACGAGGGCACTGCCATCAACGCTGTCATCGCGAACGCGCCCGCAAGCGGGCGGTACTGACCGTGAGTCATGCTCGGTCCTCCAAAGACGTGAGACGCCAGATATAGAGCTGGGTGGTGAATCTTACCCGTATATCGGAGGAAAATGCCACTCCCATCAGCAACCGACATGACATCAGCGGCCGGCATGGAACGAGCGGTCAGACTGCATCGATGGCGGCGCTGGATCGGGCCGGCCGGGCGCGCCTCTTCAGGCCAGTTTTCGCAGGATCAGGCACTTCAGGTACTTCGTCTCGGGCACGCCGAGCAGGACCGGGTGGTCGCGACCCTGGGTGCGCTGTTCGACCACCGAGACCAGGCACCCGGCGTCAGCGGCCGCGGCGTGCACGACCTCGGCGAACATCGCCTCATCGACGTGGTGCGAACACGAGCAGGTCACCAGCGTGCCGCCGGGCTCGAGCAGCCGCAGGGCCCGCAGGTTGATGTCCTTGTAGCCGGACAGCGCCTTCTCGACCGACGCCTTGTTCTTCGCAAACGCCGGCGGATCGAGCACCACGGTCTCGTAGCGGGCGCCGGCCTTCTCGAGGCGCCGCAGTTCGTCGAAGGCATTGGCCTCGCGCGCCTGCACGTGCGCCAGCCGGTTCTTCGCCGCGTTCGACTGGATGGTCGCCACCGCATCGGCGGAGACGTCGAGCGCTTCGACGCTCGAACACGCCGCGGCGAGCGCCAGCGCGAAGCCGCCGTGGTAGCTGAAGGCGTCGAGCAGGCGGCCGCGCGCGTAGCCGGCCGCGGCCTGGTGGTTCTCGCGCTGGTCGAGGAAGAGCCCCGTCTTCTGGCCGGCCACGCACGTCGACGTTGTACTCGATGGCGCCTTCACGCACCGCCACCCGCTCGGGCACCTCGCCGTGCACGACCGAGACTCGCGACTCGAGGCCTTCGAGCTGGCGCACGCGCGGATCGTTGCGCTCGACGATGCCGGTGGCGCCGGTCAGTTCGACCAGCAGCCGCGTCAGCATCGGCAGCAGGCGGTCCGACCCCTGCGACAGCGTCTGCACGACCAGCACGTCGCCGTAGCGATCGACGACGATCGACGGCAGCAGATCGGCCTCGCCGTGCACGAGCCGGAAGGCGGTGGCGTCGATCTGCAGCGAGTCGCGGAACTGCAGCGCCGCGGCCGAGCCGGGCGCGCCAGAAGGCGTCGTCCACCAGCCGATCGTCGCGCGTGACCATGCGCAGCGCGATCTGTGAACGGTCGCTGAAGAACGCCTGCCCCACGACGCGGTCGCGCGCGCGCACCGTGACCACCTCACCGCCGGTGGCGCCGCCGGCATCGACATCGGAACGATAGATCCAGGGATGGCCGTGGCGCAGACGGGCTTCCCCACGCGGCGAGATCGAAACAGCGGCCATCCCCGTAGTGTACAATCTCGTCATGTTTGTCGCGCTCGGCGCCGATCACGCGGGCTTCGAGTTGAAGGAAGCCCTCAAGCGCGCGCTCGATGCGCGCGGCGTCGCCTGGCACGATGTCGGCACCGCCGGCACCGCCTCGGTCGACTATCCCGACTACGCCGTGCAGGTGGCTGAAGCGGTCGCCGCCGGGCGCGCCGATCGCGGCATCCTGGTCTGCGGCAGCGGCGTCGGGATGGCGATTGCCGCCAACAAAGTGCGCGGCATCCGCGCGGCGCCGATCGTCGATGTCGAGGGCGCGGTGCTGGCGCGCGAACACAACGACCTGAACGTCCTCACCCTCGGCGGGCGGCGCACCAGCGTGGCCGAGGCCGAGCGCATCGTCGCCGCGTTCCTCGACACGCCGTTCGCCGGCGGACGCCACCAGCAGCGGGTCGCCAAGATCGGCCTGCTCGACGACCGCAGTCATCCGGCAACGCCCGCGTAGGGCCGCGCCTTCTCACGCGTGCCCAACTCATGAGCGATACCGTCGAACGAGCCCTCTTCCACCGTCGCGCTGGCCACCGCTGATCCCGAGGTGGCCGCCGCCATCGCGCACGAAGAAGCACGGCAGGAGACGGGGCTCGAGCTCATCGCCTCCGAGAACTTCGTCGAGCGTCGCCGTGCTCGAGGCGGCCGGCTCGGTGCTCACCAACAAATACGCGGAAGGTTATCCGGGCAAGCGCTACTACGGTGGCTGCGAATACGTGGACGTCGTCGAGACGCTCGCCATCGAGCGCGCCAAGGCGCTCTTCGGCGCCGAACACGCCAACGTGCAGCCGCACTCCGGCGCCCAGGCCAACATGGCGGTGCTGCTGGCGACGCTCAAGCCGGGCGACACCATCCTCGGCATGAACCTGGCGCACGGCGGCCATCTGACGCACGGCCATCCGCTGAACTTCTCGGGTAAATACTTCAACATCGTGCCCTACGGCGTCAGCCAGGCCGACGAGCGCATCGACTACGACGAGGTGGCGCGGCTCGCCGCCGCCCACTCGCCGAAGCTGCTCATCGCCGGCGCCAGCGCCTACGCGCGCATCATCGACTTCGCGCGCATGGGCGAGATCGCCCGCAGCTGCGGCGCGCTCTTCATGGTGGACATGGCCCACATCGCCGGCCTGGTCGCCGCCGGGCTCCACCCGAGTCCGGTGCCGCACGCCGACTTCGTGACCACCACCACGCACAAGACGCTGCGCGGACCGCGCGCCGGGCTCATCCTGTGCCGCCAGGCGCACGCCAAAGACATCGACCGCGCGCTGTTCCCCGGGGTGCAGGGCGGGCCGCTCATGCACATCATCGCGGCCAAGGCGGTGTGCTTCAAACAGGCCGCCGAGCCCGAATTCGCCGCCTACCAGGCCCGCGTCGTCGACAACGCCCGCGCCCTGGCCGCGGAGCTCACCGGCGCCGGCTTCCGCGTGGTGAGCGGCGGCACCGACAACCATCTGGTGCTCCTCGACGTGTTCTCGAAGGGGCTGACCGGCAAGGTGGCGGAAGCCGCGCTCGGGCGCGCCGCCATCACCGTGAACAAGAACGCCATCCCGTTCGACACCAATCCGCCGATGGTCGCCAGCGGTGTGCGCCTCGGCACGCCGGCCGTGACCACGCGCGGCATGGGCGCGGCCCAGATGCGCGTCATCGCGACGCTCATCGCCCGGGTGCTCGCGGCGCCCGCCGACGAGGCCGTGGCCGCGGCCGTGAAGGCCGAGGTCGAAACGTTGTGTCAGACGTTCCCGCTGTACCGGAAGCTGTCGGCCTCGTCGACGCGGTAGGCCGCGCGTTCGCCGACGACGGCCCCCTCGCCCGCGCCCTGCCGCAGTTCGAACCACGCGACGGCCAGCGCCGGATGGCGCAGGCCGTGGCGCGCGTCATCGACGACGGCGGCGTCCTGATGGCCGAAGCCGGCACCGGCACCGGCAAGACCATGGCCTATCTGGTGCCGGCGGTGCTCAGCGGGCGCCGGGTGCTGGTGTCGACCGGCACCAAGAACCTCCAGGAACAGATCTTCGAGAAGGACGTGCCGGCGATTCGCGACGCCCTCGGCATCCCCTTCACCGCCACCTGCATGAAGGGGCGGGCCAATTACCTGTGCCTGCACCGCTTCGAAGAGTACCGCGCACGTCAGGGGGTGCGCGGACGCCGCCTCAACTCCGACGAGGCGATCTTCCTGCCGGTCATCGAGCACTGGGCACCGACGACGGAGACCGGCGATCGCGCCGAGCTGGCCGAGCTGCCCGAGGACCTCGGACTGTGGCACGAGGTGTCGGCCACCGCCGATACCTGCCTCGGCTCCGACTGCCCGCGCCACGCCGAGTGCTTCGTCACGCGGATGCGCCAGCGCGCCGCTGAAAGCGACGTCGTGATCGTGAACCACCACCTGCTGTGCGCCGACGCCGCCGTGCGCGAGAGCGCCTACGGCGAGGTGATCCCGTCGTGCCCGCAGCTGGTCATCGACGAAGCGCATCAGCTCGAGGACGTGGCGACGCAATATTTCGGCCGCGGCGTCAGCAACCTGCGCATCGACGATCTCGGGCGGGATGGGGAGGCGGCGCTGCGCGCGGCCGTCGGCGCACCAGGGGCCACGGAGAAACACGACGCCTCACGCGGCGTGATGCGCGTGGTGGACCATGCGCGCGCCTTCTTCAGCGGCCTGGCGCTGGCGCGCATGAGCCGCGGCGACGAGCGTCTGCGGGTGGCGCCGGCGTGGTTCGCCGACCATCTGCAGACCGGGCTCGACCTGGCCGGTGCGCTCGACGGCCTGCAGGCCACCTGCGCGCTGGCGGCCACCGGCCGCGACCGCGACGCGGGCAGCGATGGCAGCGCCGTCACCGATGACCTCACGGCGGTGGCACGCCGCGCCGGCGATCTCGCCGCCGACCTGCGCTTCCTGCTCGCGTGCGCCGACCCCACCTGTGTCTACTTCCTGGAGGTGAAGGGCCGCGCGGTGCAGCTGCGGGCAGCGCCCATCGACGTCTCGCGCATCGTGCGCGATCTGGTGGCCGGCCAGCGCCGCGCCACCGTCATCACCTCGGCCACGCTCACCGTCGAGGGCCGCTTCGACTACATCAAGGAGCGGCTCGGGCTCGGCGACGCCGACGAGCTGTCGGTGCCGTCGGAGTTCGACTACCAGCGCCAGACGCTGCTCTACCTGCCGCGCCGCATGCCGCTGCCGCGCGAGGAACGCTACGCCGAGGCCGTGGCGTGGGAGGCCGGCCAGCTGCTGCGCTGTTCGCGCGGGCGGGCGTTCGTGCTCTTCACGAGCTACGCCACGATGCGGGCCGTTGTGCAGCGGCTCGAGCCGGAGCTGGAGTATCCGATGCTGGTGCAGGGCACGGCGCCACGCTCGACCCTGCTGGCGGAGTTCCGGCGCACGCCGAACGCCGTGCTCTTTGCGACCTCGTCGTTCTGGCAGGGCGTGGACGTGCAGGGGGACCAGTTGAGCGCCGTCATCATCGACAAGCTGCCGTTTGCCTCGCCCGGCGACCCGATCGTGGCGGCGCGTATCGACGCGCTCACCGAAGGAGGGACCAGCGCCTTCGAGGCCTATCAGGTGCCGCTGGCGATTCTCGCCCTGCAACAGGGCCTCGGACGCCTCATCCGCCACCGCAACGACCGCGGCGTGCTGGCGGTGCTCGATCCGCGCATCCGTTCGATGGGCTACGGCCGCCGCTTTCTGGCCTCGCTGCCGCCGGCGCCGGTCACCTACGACATGGAGCAGGTGCGCCGCTTCTTTGCCGAAAGCGAAGACTAGTCGCGGCGCAGCGTCTCGGCCGGGTTGACCCGCCAGACGCGGCGGAGAGGAATAGCGGTGGCCGCCAGCGACGTCGCGGCGAACACTGCGGCGGCGGCCGCATACACCGAAGGCGCGGTGGCGCTCACGTCGTAGAACAGCATGCCGCGCAGCAGCGGCGCCAGTTGGGTCGCGGCGGCCAGCCCCACGGCGATGCCGAGCACCACCGGCACGGCCACCACCGGCACCACCGCGCGCACGAGATCCCGCGCCGAGGCGCCCACCGCGATCCTGACGGCGAACTCGCGGGTGCGGCGGGCCACCACGTGGAGCGTCATCGCGAACACGCCGGCCGCCGCCAGCGCCAGGGCCAGCACGCCGAACGACGACATGAGGGCGGTGCGGAAGCGCGGCAGCGTCGTGCGTTCGCGAAAGAGCTGATCGAGGCGGGTGGGATCGCCCACCGGCGTCTCGACGTCGATTGCCCGAACGACGCGCCGGACCGACGCCGCCACCTCCGTGGCACCAGCCGCGGGTGCGAAGACGGAGAGCCAGTAGTCGGCGGCCTCCGGCGCCTGCCGCATCGGCAGGTAAATCTCGGCCACCGGACGACTCGTCAGGCTGGCACGAACATCCGCCGCCACGCCCACCACCGTGACCTCACGCGCGGCCTCGCCCGCGCCCACGCGCAGCGTCGCGCCGAGCGGATCGCGACCGGCGGTGGCAAGGCGACGGGCCAGCGTCTGACTGACGATCGCCACCGGCGGCTGGCCGACCCGGTCGCGCGGCGCGGCGGCGCGTCCCGACACCACGCCCTGCCCGATGGCCGCAAAGTATCCCGGCGTGACCGCCCGCATCGGTATCGGCAGCGCGCCGGTGCCACCGGGCAGCATCACAGGCACGACCGGCGCGGGCTGCATGAGCAGCCCGGACGAGGCGACGACCGTGCCGCCGCTCTCCTCAACGAACGCTGTGATCGCCTCGAGCAGTCGCGGTGCGGACGCCGCGGTCTGGCTGATGTCGATCCGTACGGCAGCCAGACGATCGGCCGGCATCGCGGTGACGGCGTCCATCGTGCGCGACAGGCTGGCCGTCAGAAGCGCGGTGCCCACGACCAGCACGACGCCCACGGCCGCCTGCACGCCCACGAGCCCGGCCATCACCCGCGAGTGGGAGCGCGCCATCATCGGCTGCGCCTGATTCAGCGCGTCCACGGCGGGCACACGCGCCATTCGGACGGCCGGCGCGAGGCCGAAGCCGATGGTGACCAGAGCGCCGAGGAGGCCGGCCGACGCCAGCACCGGCCACGACATCGTGAAGGCCGTCTGCCGCGTGATGACGTCCGGTGCGAGCGCCAGCACGCGTGGCACCGCCCACACCGCGAGCAGCACGCCGAGTCCGACGCCGAGCGCCGCCAGCAGCGACGACTCGACCAGTACCGTGCTTGCCAGGCGCCACGGCGAGGCGCCGATGGCCCGGCGCAACGCCATCTCGCGCAGCCGTCCGGTGCCCGAGGCGAGCAGCAGGTTGGCGACGTTGGCGCAGGCAACGAGCACGATAAGCGCCGCAGCCGCCAGCAGCGTCAGCAGGGGCTGACGCAGGTAGCCCGTTTCGGCCTCGTGTGAGGACTGCAGGAACAGCCGCTGACCGCGCAACAGCGCTGGCTGGTCACGCTCGAGCCGCGTCGCCACCACCGCCAGCTCCGTCCGCGCCGCTTCGATGGCGACGCCGGGGGCGAGGCGCAGTGCCATCTCGCGGTAATGTTCGCCCGGCCACACCGTGGGCACGAACCAGACTTGATTGCGGTACGGGAAGTCGTAGTGTGCGCCAACGACGCCGACAATTGTCACCGTCTGGTCCCGATATTTGAGGCTCCGCCCGACCACGTCGTCGCGGCCACCGAAGCGCTGCTGCCACAACCGGGTGGCGATCGCGGCTTCTCCGGGCCGCTCGGGCCACCGCCCGCGCGTCACCGGCACGCCGAACAGGTCGAAGAAGGGTGGCTCGACGGCCGAGCCGAAGACGATCGCCGGCTCCGACCCGCCCACCATCAAGCCGCTCGCGACCGAGAGTTGCACCACTCGATCGAAGGACGCCATCGCGGCAACGCCGTCGGCCACTGGCCCGGCAGGGGTGGGCGCCAGTTCGCCGCTGGCGAGGTCTTCCATAGCCACCATCGCGAGGCGGTCCGACTCCGGATACGGCAGCGGCTGGACCAGAGCCGCATAGGCCAGCGTGACCATCGCTACCGTGGGCCCGATGCCGAGCGCCAGGGTGAGGACGGCGGCGATCGACACCAGAGGCGAGCGCCTCAGGGTCCGGAGCGCGGTACGGAGGTCTGCGAGGGTCGAACCCATGGCGCCTACATTCCGCATCCCGGCGCCGGATGTCAATTGCCGGCCCACCAACCGGCGCCCGGCCACCCCCGGCGGAGGCGGGGCCTTCGCGCTACACTGGGCCCCAGGAGTCTCTCGCGCCATGATTCATCGCACCCTCAGCCGCTTCCTCGCCGTCGCCGTCGTCCTGGCCTTCGCCGTGCCCGCCGCCGCGCAGACGGGACTCGTCAAAGGCAAGGTGGTCGGCCCCGACGGCAAGCCGGTCGCCGATGCCGTCGTGAGCATCGAGTTCATGGAAGGCGGCAGCCGCAAGCTCGCCACCAAGAGCGACAAGCGCGGGGAGTTCGTGCAGCTGGGCCTGCAGTCGGGCGGCTACCGGGTCACCGCCACCGCCGACAAGCTCGGTTCCGGCTTCGCCGATGTGCGCGTCCGCGTCGGCAACACGGCGGAAGTGCACCATCAGGCTGTCGCCGGTGCCGCCCGGCGCCGACCCGAAGATGGCGGCGCTGAAGATCGCCTTCGACGAGGGCGTGGCCGCCAGCAAGGCCAACGACTTCGACACCGCCATCGCGAAGTTCCAGGCGGCGATCGTCGCGCAACCGACCTGCCACGAGTGCTACTACAACATCGGCTATGCCTACCTGCAGAAGAAGGACGAGAAGCAGGCCGAAGCCAACTGGACCAAAGGCCTCGAGCAGAAGCCGGACCACACCGAGACGCTCACCGCCCTCGCCACGCTCTACAACACCCAGAAGCGCTTCGATGAGGCGGCCGCGGTCAGCGCGAAGGTGTCGTCGATCGTCAGCCGGCGGCAACGCCGACGCCATCTACAACCAGGGGATCATCCTGTGGAACGCCGGCAAGATCCCCGAGGCGAAGGCGAAGTTCGAGGAAACCGTGAAGGCCAGCCCGACCCATGCCGACGCCCGCTTCCAGCTCGGCATGGCGCTGCTCAACGAAGGCAAGGTGCCCGAGGCCGTGGCGAGCTTCGAGGAATACATGAAGCTGGCGCCGTCGGGTCAGTTCGCCGCGCAGGCCAAGGGCATGCTGGCGCAGCTCAAGCCGCCGGTCCGGTGAACGATCTCACCGCCACCATCGCCGGCCGGCTGGCCGACGTCCGCGGCCGGATGGCCGCGGCGACCGCCCGCGCCGGACGCGACGCCGCCGCGGTGCGCCTGGTCGCCGTCTCGAAGACCTACACCGCCGACCATGTGCGGGCAGCGGTGGCCGCCGGCCAGCAGGATTTCGGCGAGAACAAAGTGCAGGAAGGCCTGCAGAAGATCGCCGAGACGACCGACAGTACGATCCGGTGGCACGTCATCGGCCACCTGCAGTCGAACAAGGCACGGAAGGCCGCCGAGGCTTTTCACTGGATCCACGCCGTTGACAGCGTGGGCCTGCTGACGAAGATCGACGAAGGGGCGGCCGCGGCAGGGCGGCGGCCCAGGGCGCTGGTGCAGGTGGACCTGGCGGGTGAGGCGACCAAGTTCGGCGCCTCGCCGGATGAGGTGCCCGGCATCTTCGCGGCGGCGGCGGGGTTGCGCGCGGTGGATCTGGTGGGGCTGATGCTGCTGCCGCCGGCTGTCGACGACCCCGACCAGGCGCGGCCATGGTTCAGGCGGCTGGTGGCGCTGCGCGACCAGCTGGCGGCCTCGGGCGTGCCGGCGGAGCGACTGACCGAGTTGTCGATGGGCATGAGCCACGACTTCGAAGTGGCCATCGAGGAAGGCGCGACGATCGTCCGGGTCGGCAGCGCGATATTCGGCGAGCGGCACTGAGCGCAGGCGCGCGGCGCCGTGGAGAAGTGGAATCATGAACGTCACGCCTCTGGACCTCCGACAGCAGAAATTCAAGGCCGCGATGCGCGGCTACGACCGCGGCGAAGTCGATGCGCTGCTGGCCGAGGTGGCCGACGACTACGAGGGTGCGATTCGCGAGACCGACCGCCTCCGCCAGGACGTCGCGCGGCTCGAGGAACTGCTGGCCGAGCACCGCTCGGAAGAGAAAAGCCTGAAGAACACGCTGCTCAGCGCGCAGCGCCTCGCCGACGAGATGCGCGAGACCGCCGAGCGCGACGCCCAGCGGGTGATGCGCGACGCCGAGTCGCGCGCCGACCTGCTGGTGCAGAAGGCACAGAGCCGCTACGACGACCTGCAGCGCGAGATCGACGGACTGCGCGCCCGCCGGCGCGAGACCGAGACCTCCGTCGAGGCCATCATCAACGCGCTCAAGAACTCGCTCGACTTCGTGCGCGAGCAGGATCAGAAGGATCGCGACGACAAGATCCGCCTGATGCGCCCGCGGCCGGCCGAGAGCGGCGTCGGCCTGACGCCGGCCACGCCGGCCACGGTCGAGCTCCCGCCCGTCCGCACGCAGAACGGCTGACCCGCATGGTGCGTGAGGGCCCCGGCGGCACCTACGTCGAGGTCCGGGTGATTGCACGCGCCTCCAGATCGGCCCTCGCCGGCGAACGCGAGGGCTCGCTGGTGGTGCGGCTGGCCGCGCCGCCGGTGGACGGCCGCGCCAACGCCGCGCTCCTCGCCTTCCTCGCCGACGCCCTCGACCTCCCGAAGCGCTGCGTCTCGCTCGTCCACGGCGACACCTCCAGACAGAAGCGCGTGCTGGTCGCGGGCCTGGCGCCCGACGACGTGCGCCGCCGCCTGGTGAGCCCGTCATGACCCGTGCCGACGTCCTCATCGACCACGCGGACGTGGTCGCGACCTGCCGCGGCACCGCTCCACGTGCCGGCCCCGCGCAGGGCGATATCTCGGCCATCGCCCACGCCTCGATTGCCGCCTGGCGGGGGCGCATCGTGGCGGTCGGCCCGGCCGACGAGGTCGGGCGCGGCGTCACGCTCGAGGCCGATGCCACCGTGATCGACGCCCGCGGCATGACGGTCGTGCCCGGCTTCGTGGACTCGCACACGCACATCGTCTACGGCGGCGATCGGCGCGAGGAACTCGCCCGGCGGCTGGCCGGCGCCAGCTACGCCGAGATCGCGGCGGCCGGCGGCGGCATCGTGCGGACGGTGACCGACACGCGCGCGGCCAGCGAAGCCGCGCTCGTGACGAGCGCCCTGCCGCGTCTGGCCGAGGCCCTGGCCCAGGGCACGACGACCTGCGAGGTGAAGAGCGGCTACGGGCTCGACACCGCGTCGGAATTGAAGATGCTGCGCGCCATCCGCGCGCTGGCCGCGCGCCAGCCGGTGGACCTCTCCCCCACCTTCATGGGCGCCCACGAGATCCCGGTCGAATATCGCGACCGCCGCGACGACTACGTGCGGCTGGTCATCGAGGAGATGTTGCCGGCGGTGGCCCGCGAGGGGCTGGCGGAATGGAACGATGTCTTCTGCGAACACGGCGTCTTCACGCCGGCCGAGTCGCGCGCCATCCTCGATGCCGGCAAGCCCCTGGGACTGCGCCCGCGCATCCACGCCGACGAACTCGCGCTGAGCGGCGGCGCGTTGACCGCGGCCGCCGTGGGCGCCGTGTCGGCCGATCATCTGATCCACGTGGATGCTGCCGGCGCCGACGCGCTCGCCGATGCCGGCGTGGTGGCGACGCTGCTGCCGGCGGCGGCCTTCTTCCTGAAGCTCGGACGCTACGCCCCGGCGCGCATGCTCATCGAGCGCGGCGTGCCGGTGGCCCTGGCGACCGACATGAACCCGGGCGGCGGCTTCTCGCCGTCGATGCCGTTTGTCATGGCACTCGCGGCCTTCGGCATGGGGCTGACTCTCGAGGAGGCGCTGATTGCCGCCACCGTCAACGGCGCCGCGGCGCTGCGCCGATCGCACGACATCGGCAGCCTCGAGCACGGCAAGCTGCTCGACTGCGTGCTCATCGACGGCACGCTCGCCGATCTGGCGCGGGTGAACGCGCCGGTCATCGCCGGTGTCGTCAAACGCGGACGGCTGGTCGCCGGCCGGGCAGGGAGCCTTCGCCCATGAACCCACTGACCGCACTGCCCCTGGCCGAGGTGCTCGACCGCATCGCGGCCCCGACCGCGGCGCCCGGCGGCGGCGCCGCCGCCGCCATCGCCGGCGCCCTCGGCGCCTCGCTGAGTGCGATGGTCGCGGCGCTGCCGCGTACCAGACACGACACCCCGGACGAGCGGACGCGGCTCGACGTGGCTGCGCGCGACCTGGCCACACTGCGCGTGGCCCTCACCCGCCTTGCCGACGACGACACCGTCGCGGTCCTGGCGCTGATGGCGGCGACGCCGCCACCCCAAAGACACGCCGGCGGAGTTCGAGGCGCGGCAGCAGGCGATCGCCGACGCCACGCGTGAAGCGACGCGGGTGCCGCTCGAGACCTCGCGGCTCTGCGCCGACGCCCTCGACCGCACGCGCGAGGTGGCGGCGGCCGGAGCGCGCGTGGCCACCAGCGACATCGTGGTGGCCATCGGGCTGCTCAAGGCGGCGGCCGACGGCGCCGCGTCGAACGTGCGGGCGAACATCGACGGCCTGTC
The DNA here is from genome assembly GCA_963779175.1 of uncultured Acidobacteriota bacterium. Taxonomy (GTDB): domain Bacteria; phylum Acidobacteriota; class Vicinamibacteria; order Vicinamibacterales; family UBA2999; genus CADEFD01. The sequence goes on along the minus strand of CAVZXA010000005.1, from coordinate 513,850 downwards.
CGATGAGGCGTTCGTGCGCGCGACGACCAGGCAGCTCACACGCACGCTCGACGCGGTGGCTCGCGCCGCGCACGCCGCGCACGCCGCGCTGCAGGACTAGGAGAGTCGCCGGCTGGTCGTCGTCAGTACGCCATCCGGCGCATATCGACGTCGAGCTCGTGCAGCCACTTGTACTTGTAGCCACCGGGCACCAGCGGCACCTCGTCGGTGTAGCGGGCCTTGATGCGCGCCTGGATGCCCTGGTAGGCGACGCTGAAGGTGGCCGGGTCCAGCTCCTTCTCCATCTCGGCGGCCTCGCTGGCGATGCGGCCCTTGAGCTGCTCGGGCGTCTGTGTGGTGCTGAAGAGCACCGCCTGCTGCACGGCGTCCTGGAACTGGTAGAACCCCCACGCCGAACGTCCGCCCTGGAAGCACGCGTTCAGCACGAGCGCGGTGATGAGGAGCTTGATGATCGTCGACATGTCTGCCTGGCCTTCGCTCGGGGGGAACCCAAGCGGGCTATCGGCGGCAGCGACCGCGGACTGTAGCCGGCCGCGTCCGGTCAGGCAATGTCAGTGAATCTGGTGCAGGAGCCGCGACCAGCGGGTGCCGCCGAGAAGCTGCGCGGCGCCGGAGCCGCCGGGGGCGTCGTCGAACGACCAGTAGATCATGAGTGCACGGCCCTTCACGTAATGGGCCGGAAGGGCGCCCCAGTAGCGGCTGTCCTGCGAGTTGTCGCGGTTGTCGCCCATCGCGAAGTAATGGGCAGCCGGCACCGTATAGGGCCCGAAGTGCTCGCGCGGATCGCCGGGGATGAGCGGCGCGTTGGGGTCGTGCGGCAGCAGGAAGTGCGCGAAGGGCTGCTCGATTGCCGTGCCGTTCACCAGCACCTGCGTGCCCTTGACCTCGATGGTCTCGCCCGGCAGGCCGATGATGCGCTTGATGAAGTCGCGCTCGGGGTCTTCGGGGAACTTGAAGACCACGACGTCGCCGCGGACGATCGGGCGCATCGGCAGCAGCAGGCGCTCGAGACCGCTGGCGGTCGGGGCGAAGACGAACTTGTTGACGAGCAGGTGATCGCCGACCAGCAGGTTGGGCTCCATCGAGCCGGTCGGAATCTTGAAGGCCTGCACGACGAAGGTGCGGATGAACAGGGCCAGCACGACGGCGACCACGATCGACTCGAAGTACTCGCGGACGGTCGACTTCTCGAATGCCACGGTGGTCACCCCTAGTCTCCGGTGAGCTTCAGCACGGCCAGGAAGGCTTCCTGCGGGATGTCGACGGTGCCGACCCGCTTCATCCGCTTCTTGCCTTCCTTCTGCTTCTCGAGCAGCTTGCGCTTGCGCGAGATGTCGCCGCCGTAACACTTGGCGAGCACGTTCTTGCGGATCGCCTTGACCGACTCGCGGGCGATGATGCGGGCGCCGATGGCCGCCTGGATCGCCACCTCGAACATCTGCCGCGGAATCAGCTCGCGCATCTTCGCCACCAGCTGCTTGCCGCGATCGTAGGCGCGGTCGCGGTGCACGATCATCGACAGCGCATCGACCGACTCGCCGTTCACCAGGATGTCGAGCTTGACCAGCGGCGAGGCCCAGTAGCCGGTGACGTGGTAGTCGAGCGAGGCGTAGCCGCGCGAGATGGTCTTCAGCCGGTCGTAGAAGTCGAGCACCACTTCGTTGAACGGCATCTCGTAGGTGATCAGCACGCGGTTGGCGGCCTTGTACTCGAGCGCCTTCTGCACGCCGCGCTTGTCCTGACAGAGCTGCAGGATGCCGCCGACGTGTTCGCCGGGCGTCAGGATCATCGCCGTGATGACCGGTTCCTCGAGCGTCTGGATGGTGCCGGCCTCGGGCAGCTTGGCGGGGCTGTCGATCTCGCGCACGACCCCGTCGGTGGTGGTGACGCGGTAGAGCACGCCCGGCGCCGTCGTGATGAGGTCCATGTCGAACTCGCGTTCGAGACGTTCCTGCACGATCTCCATGTGCAGCAGGCCGAGGAAGCCGCAGCGGAAGCCGAAGCCGAGCGCCGCCGAGGTCTCGGGTTCGAAGAAGAACGCCGAGTCGTTCAGGCGCAGCTTCTCGAGCGCTTCGCGCAGCTCGCCGTAGGCGTGGCTCTCGACCGGATACAACCCGGCGAACACCATCGGCTTGAGCGGCTTGAAGCCGGGGAAGGCTTCGCGCGCCGGCCGAGCGCTCTCGGTGACGGTGTCGCCGATCTGGGCATCGGCGATGCGCTTGATGCCGCAGTTGATGAAGCCGACTTCGCCGACGCCGATCTCGGCCATCTCGAGCGGCTTGGGCGTGAAGACGCCCAGCTGCTCGACCTCGTAGTCCTGCGCGGTGGCCATGAAGCGGACCTTCATGCCCGGCTTGAGCGTGCCGTCGAGCACGCGCACGACCACGATGACGCCGCGGTAGGGGTCGTACCAGGAATCGAAGATGAGCGCCTTGAGCGGCGCCTCGGGGTCGCCCACCGGCGCCGGCACGCGGGCGATGACGGCTTCGAGGATGTCGCCGACGCCGAGGCCTTCCTTGGCGCTGGCCAGGATGGCGCCGGCGCCGTCGAGGCCGATGATCTCCTTCGATCTGCCGGCGGGCCTCTTCGGGCTCGGCGCTCGGCAGGTCGATCTTGTTGATGACCGGAATGACCTCGAGGCCGCCGTCGACCGCCAGGTAGGCGTTGGCCAGCGTCTGCGCTTCCACGCCCTGCGACGCGTCCACCAGCAGCAGCGCGCCCTCGCAGGCGGCCAGCGACCGGGTCACTTCGTAGCCGAAGTCCACGTGCCCGGGCGTGTCGATGAGGTTGAGGATGTACTTCTGGCCGTCTTTCGCCAGGTAGTTCAGGCGGACGGGATGAGCCTTGATCGTGATGCCGCGCTCACGTTCCAGGTCCATGCTGTCGAGGACCTGCGCTTCCATCTCGCGGGCCTGCAGGGCGCCCGTGAATTCGAGGAACCGATCGGCCAGGGTGGACTTGCCGTGATCGATGTGGGCGACGATGGCGAAATTACGGACGAGGCTCTGCTTCAACACGGTTGGGTGAACCCCTCATTATGGCTCAGGGGCCCGGCCTTGGCCATCCGGACGCGCGTCGGGTCACACCGGACTGGACGGATTCGTCAGCCCAGACGGCCCCAGATCATGAGCAGGGCAAAGCCGAGCGGCACCACCGCCACCGTGAATCCGGCCGCCAGGGCGTCTTCGGCCATCTGCCGCGGGGCGCCCGCCTCGCGCCGCCGCAGGGCCGCCTGGCGGGCTTTCCAGCCCACGCCGATCGCGGCCGCCGCCATGATGAGCGGGATGCCGACCATCAGGGCGAACATGTCATTCGGGATGTTGGCGAACAGTTCGTGCATGGCCTGAGCTTCAGCGTACCCGCAGGTCGGGCATCTCACGCAGGATCATCGTCTTGCGCTGCTCGACCATGCGGCTGGAAACGAACGCCGCCGGGTGGCGGGCGCGCGCGGTGGCATAGGCCTGCCAGGCGGCCAGGTCCCGCACCGCGTAGGTGCGCAGGTAGTCCCAGCCGTCGGCGACGAGAAACCGCGCGGTCTCGGAGCGGACGATGAGGTTGCGAATCGGCAGCTCCTCTTCCCACGGGTGGACGACGTCGAGCATCTGCCGCTCGAAGGTCCCGTCGCCGCCGGTCTGGATCCGCAGGAACTCCAGCACCTCGAGCAGGCCATCCGGCGTCGCCGCGATGTTCGGCGGCGAGATCACCTCGACGAACTGGTCGTGATGGCCGAGGCTCAGGTCGGCCACCTGCTGATAGAGCTGGCCGATGGACGGGCCGTCGGGCGGCAGCGCGCGCATCGCCCGGTTGGCGCGGTCCATCCCGGCCATGTCGGCATAGTGGGTGACCACCATCAGATCGAGCGGCTCGGGGCTCTCGACCTCGCGCGTACACGCGCACCGTGCGCATGGCGTCGACGGCGCGGTAGATCGGCAACAGCGCGGAGCGGTAGATATCGAGCGCGGCGCGGGTCTGGCCCGGCAGGAAGCGGAAGGTGACGAGCTGGCGCACTTCCCGCGACTCAGCCCGCGGCTGCGCGGCCGGGTGGCTGCGGGCCCCGACGAGGATCAGGGCAAGGCCCGCCGCCGCGACTGCCCCGGCGCGGCTCATCGCTGTTCCAGTGGCACCCAGGTCTGCGGATACGCGGGCCCGGTGTATTCGGCGCGCGGGCGGATCAGGCGGTTGTTCGCCAGTTGTTCGAGCACGTGCGCCGACCAGCCCGAGATGCGGCTCACCGCGAAAATCGGCGTGTAGAGCTCGATGGCGATCCCCATCGTGTAGTACATCGACGCCGAGTAGAAATCGACGTTCGGGTTGAGCTTCTTCTCGCCCTTCACGATCGACTCGATGCGCTCGGACATGGCGAACCACTTGAGGTTGCCGGCGCGCTTGCCGAGGTCGTGCGACATCTGGCGCAGGTGCGTGGCGCGCGGATCTTCGGTGGTGTAGACGCGGTGCCCGAAGCCTGAGATCTTTTCCTTGCGCGCCAGCTTGCCACGCACGAAGGCATCGATGCGATCGGGCGGCGCGTCAACGCCAATCTCGAGCAGCATCTTCATCACTTCGGCGTTGGCGCCGCCGTGCAGTGGTCCCTTGAGCGTGCCGATGCCGGCGACGACCGCCGAGTGGATGTCGGTGAGGGTGGCGGCGGCGACCCGGGCCGCGAACGTCGAGGCGTTCAGCTCGTGGTCGGCGTGCAGCACCAGCGCCACGTCCATCGCCCGCACTGCCACCGGGTCGGGACGTTCGCCGAGCAGCATGTAGAGGAAGTTGGCGGCGTGCCCGAGCGCCGGATCCGGCGCGATGGGTCCGCCGCCGCTCTGCAGCCGTCCCCAGGTAGCGACGAGACTGGCCATCTGCCCGGTGAGACGCACGGCCTTGCGGTAGGAACCGCGCGGCGAGTTGTCGTGCGCGTCGGCGTCGTAGTGCGCGAGCGCCGAGGTGAGCGTGCGCAGCGCGTCCATGCCGTCGCCGGGCGGCAGCATCTTCATCAGCCGGATGATCGGTTCCGGCAGCGGCCGGGCGGCGGCGAGCTGCGATTGCAGGTCGCCCAGCTCGTGCTTCTGCGGCAGGTGGCCGTGCCACAACAGGTGACAGACCTCTTCGAAGGTGGCGAACCTGGCGAGGTCGTGGATGTCGTAGCCGCGATAGGAGAGCACGCCGCGATCGCCGTCGATGAAGCAGATGCTCGAGTCGGTCGCGACGATGTCTTCGAGCCCGGCCTTCGCCTTCACATCAGCCATGGGGGGATCTTAGTAGCGGCTAGGGGTTAGCGGCTAGCGGCTAAGTGGAACGGCGCGCGGCTGCAAGCTGCTAGCCAGTAGCTGCTAGCCGCTAGCCCCTAGCCGCTAGCCGCTAGTGCTATCCTCCCCGCCCGTGATATCGCCTATGAGACGTCTGCTGTTCCCGTACCTTACGGCGCTCCCGCTGCTGTTGACGATAGCGGCCGCCAAGGCGCCAACGTTCGCATCCGAAACCCAGGCCCCGGGCTTCGGTCCATTCGCCGGCGCGACCGAGTCGCGCGCCGACGGTGTCGCGCAACTGAAGGGCACGCTACCGCTGATCGTCGACGGCGCTCGGGTCGCCAAACGGTTCGTCCTGCGTCATCCGGTCGCCGGCTGGAACGGCGCGCTCGTCATCGGCGCCCACGGCGGCTCGGGCGGCAACAACTTCGACCCGACGGGCAAAGTGATCGGCACCGACGAAACCGCCCTCGACGACGTCATCGGCCGGCACGCGGTGGCGCGCGGGTTCGCCTACGCGAGCGTCGATCGCGACGGCGCGATCAGCGCCGCAGGCGGCCTGGCGCTCACCAATCAGTTCGCCGATCTGGCCGCCGCTGAGGTCGCGCGGCGGCTCGGGAAGCCGCCGGCGCGCCGCTACCTGTTGGGGCTGTCGATGGGCGGCGGAATCGCGCGGGCTGCGGCTGAGACGCCTGGCACGCCGTACGCGGGCGTCGTGATCGTGGCCGGCGCCAACGGCGATCTGCCGACGCGAACGGCACGGCAGGCGCAGCTGGCAGCGCTCTGGCCGGCCATCGACCCGAAGGCGCACCCCGGCCTGCCCGACAGCGATCCGAGGGTCGTGGCGTTCGCGACGGTCATCGGTACGCCAGTGGCGGCGCGCCGGTTGTGGCCCTACACGGCCGCCGGGGCGGTGCGGGCCGCGACGGCAGCCGCGCCTCCGGGCGCCGGCGGTAACTCGACGGGCGCCGTGCAGGTACCGACCGTGGAAGTCGCCGGCACCTGGGACGACTTCGTCATCACCGAGCTGAAGGCGTATCGCGCGCGGGTGACGCCGGCGGTCCGGCATCGGCTCTACCTCGTCGACGGCGTGTGGCACATGTCGGGCGACGACGACGGCACGCAGTCGTTCATGTACATCGCCTCGCGGATGGGGCTCGACCCCGACGTGGCCAAGGCGATGAGCGAAGGCCCGTCGTACCTGCCCACGGTGCGCGACGCCTTCGATCGACTGGTGCGCTGGGTCGAACGCGGCGAGACGCCGCCGCCGAGTCAGACCGTCAAGCCGGGTCAGGCGTTGCAGAAATAGCCACTGGGGTCAGACCCCATTCTGGCCAGCACCGGACTTCTACGGCTGCGGGCGGACTCCGGGGCCGCGCAGCACGCGCCCGGCGCGGACGCCCGTGTGCACGCCCTTGTCGATCGTCACCCGGCCGTTCACGAGCACGTAGCGCACGCCTTCCGAGTAGTGGTGGGGGTCGGTGAAGGTCGCCTTGTCGGCGATCGTGCCCGCATCGAACACGGTGATGTCGGCGGCAAGTCCGGCCTTGAGCACGCCCCGATCGGTGAGTCCGAGCCGCGCCGCCGGGAACGACGTCATCTTGCGCACGGCGTCTTCGAGGGTGAGGACCCTGCGTTCGCGCACGTAGCGGCCGAGCACGCGCGGATAGGTGCCGAAGGCCCGCGGATGCGGCGCGCCGTCGCCGGGCTTCGTGAGGCTGCCGTCCGATCCGATCATGCCGAAGGGCGACTGCATGAAGCGCTCGACATCGGGCTCGTCATAGGCGTGGAAGATGGCACTGCATCCGCCCTTGAGCTGCAGCTCGATCACCATCTCGGCCATCGCCGATTGCGTGAGCGGCTGCTTCGCAGCCACGAGCAGATCCTTGACGGTCTTGCCGGCGAGCGCCGGATCGTGGCCGCAGCGCACCAGTTGAATCCGCGACGGGTCGTCGCCGAAGCGCTCGTCGATGAACGACAGCATCCCCGTCTTGATCTCGCGCCGCTGGCCCGCGCTCGCGAGGCGCTCGTTGAGCTTGTCGTCGGCCAGCGCCCAGCGCGGGAAGATGAGCGACAGGCCGGTCTGCGACGCGGTGTAGGGATACTGGTCGAACGTGACGTCGACGCCACGCGCCCGCGCCGCCGCGATGAGCTCCAGCGACTGCACGCTCTGCCCGAACTGCTTGCGGCCGCCCACCTTGTGGTGGCTCATCTGCACCGGGATCTTCGCGCCTTCGCCGATCGCGATCGTCTCCTTCACCGAGTCGAGCACGCCGCCGCCCTCGTCGCGCATGTGCGAGATGTAGATCCCGCCGTGCTCGCGCGCGGTGCGGGCGAGCGCCACGATCTCGTCGGTGGGCGCGTAGGTGCCCGGCACGTAGGCCAGGCCGGTCGAGAGGCCGAGTGCGCCCTCGCGCATCGCCTCCGCCACCAGCGCCTGCATCTTCGCGAGTTCCGCCGCGGTCGCCTTGCGGTTGGCTGATCCCATCACCGCGTCGCGCACGGTGCCATGGCCGACAAACAGCGCGACGTTCGGAGACATGGTGGCGCGCTGCAGCTTCTCGAACCACGGCGCGAGCGGCAGCGGCGAGCTGCCGTCGTTGCCATCGACGACGGTCGTCAGGCCCTGCAGCAGGTAGCCTTCGGCGGTGGGAATGGTGAAGATCCGCTCGCGCGCGTGGACGTGCGGATCGATGAATCCCGGTGCCACGGTGAGACCGGTGGCGTCGATGCGGGTCGTTGCCGTGGCGGTCCGCAGGTCGCCGATGGCGGCGATGCGATCGCCGCGCACGCCGACGTCGGCCAGGAACCACGCGGCACCGGTGCCGTCCACGACGCGTCCGCCGGTGATGAGGACGTCGAACGCCGGCGCTGACGTCTGGCCGGCGTGGAGGGTGCCGCTGCGTGTGGCGGAAACGGCAACCAGGGCCAGGATGAGGGCAGCGGCGCGGGTCAGCACGCCGCCACGATAGCACCTGGCCTTTGTAACGGGGTCTGTCACCGTCACCGGGTGTAACCGTGACAGACCCCTTTACAACTCGTGACGGTGACAGACCCCGTTACAAATGCCAGGTGGCGCGATCCGCCTCGAACCACGCCATCGGACCTTCGCCCGCCAGCGCGGGATGCGTGAAGGTCCGCTCGCCTCTGCGCACCAGGCCGGCCTTCAGCAGCACGCGCTGCGAGGCTGTGTTCTCGAGATTGGTGATCGCGCAGATCTGCGGCAGCGCCAGGTCGTCGAAGCCGTAGCGCATCAGCCGCACCGACATCTCGGTGGCATAGCCCTGTCCCCAGGCGTCGCGAAAGAGCGCGTAGCCCACCTGGATGTCCTGCTCGCCGTGGATGTGGTTCAGCACGTGGAAGCCGAGGGCGCGTCCGGTGGCGCGTTCGATCGTGGCCCACATGCCGAGGCCGGGATGCTGGTCGTAGTAGTCGAGCGCCCGCGCCCGCAGCGTGGCTTCTGCGGCGGCGCGATCCTTGACGCCGCCCAGGTGCAGCGTGACCTCCGGATCGGCAAGCAGCCGCGCCAGCAGATCGAGATCGTCGAGGGTGAAGCGGCGCACCCGGAGGCGCTCGCTCTCGAGCGTGTCGGCCGCGTGTCTCACGGGACTACCCCGGCGTGTGGGAGGCGCAGGCTTCGACGAGAGCGGACCGCCTGCATTTCCCGAGACCCGAGCCCCGAGACCCGGGACCCGCCCTAGATCTGCTTGCTGGCGACCGGCTTGAAGTCGAGGTCGCCGCCGAACTGCTGGATGATCGAGAGCAGCCCGGTGTAGAGGAAGCCCACCTGGAACAGCATCAGGAACGGCACCGTGCCGTAGATGCCGTTGGCCAGCGCGTAGAAGAGCGTGCCGGTGAAGTAGAGCCCGAGGCCCAGTTCGATGAGCGGCTGGATGGCCACGGCCTGGCGGTACTTCTTGCCCATCCACTCGCCGCCGCCGGCGCCGTTGCCGGTGCCTTCGATGCGGTACTTCGGCGTGCGCTTGAACTCGCTGGGCTTGTGGAAGATCGCTTCGAGCACGGCCTTGGTGTTGTTCACCGCCAGCCCGATGCCGATCGACATCAGCAGCGGCAGGTAGCGCAGGCGCTCGGTCCACGAGCGCGGATACAGTTCGCGCTGGCAGACCATGTAGAAGTTGGCCACCGACGCGGTCGCCGCCAGGAACAGCGGCACGTCGATGAGCAGCATCTCGTACCAGCCCATGTTGTAGCGGATGACCATCGACGGCGCCATCAGCACCGCCAGCACGCACATGAGCGGGTAGTTGAAGTTCGCCGACAGATGGAAGAACGCCTCCGCCTTGACCTTGAAGGGCTGATCCGACTGCAGGATCTGCGGCATCAGCTTCAGGAAGGTCTGGATCGAGCCCTTGGCCCAGCGATGCTGCTGGCTCTTGAAGGCGTTCATCTCGACCGGCAGTTCGGCCGGCGCGACGTGGCCCGGCAGGAACACGAACCGCCAGCCCCGGAGCTGCGTGCGGTAGCTGAGGTCGAGGTCTTCGGTCAGCGTGTCGTGCTGCCAGCCGCCGCCATCGGTGATGGCGTCACGCCGCCAGATGCCGGCGGTGCCGTTGAAGTTGAAGAAGCAGCCGCCGCGGTTGCGGCTGCCGTGCTCGAGCACGAAGTGGGCGTCGAGCAGAATCGCCTGGATCTTCGTGAGCAGCGAGTAGTCCTCGTTGAGGTGGCCCCAGCGCGTCTGCACCATCGCGACCTTGGGGTCGGTGAAGTGGTGCACCGTCGCCAGCAGGAAGTCGGGATTGGGGATGAAGTCGGCGTCGAAGATGGCGATGTAGGTGCCGCGGGCCACTTTCATGGCGGCTTCGAGCGCGCCGGCCTTGTAGCCGGAGCGGTCGGTGCGATGGATGTACTTGACGTCGAGGCCGGTCGCGGCGTGGCGGCGCACGGCCGCCTCGGCGATGGCGCAGGTCTCGTCGGTCGAGTCGTCGAGCACCTGGATTTCGAGCTTCTCGCGCGGGTAGTCGATGGCGCACACGGCGTCCACCAGCCGGTCCACGACGTACATCTCGTTGAAGATCGGGAGCTGGATGGTGACGACCGGCAGCTCGTCGAAGTGCCCCTGCGGCACCGGCACCTCGTGCTTGTGCTTCATGTAGAGGTACACCATGTAGTAGCGGTGCCACCCGTACACGGCCAGGATCACGAGCACGAAGAAGTAGGACGCGAGAATGAGCGACTCGGCGAGCGTCATGGGCTAGGTTCGTGGATGCGTATCGAGGAACAAATCACGATTATATTGGACAGTCGGGCTAAGTCAACGAAACACAGGCGATTACAGGCATGACACCAGGTGAGATTCGGGCCCTCCTCGAGGGCGTCCGCGCGGGCTCGGTGGCCACCGCCGAGGCGGAAGGCAGGCTGCTGGAGGAATTCCGCCAGCAACCCTATGAAGATCTGGGGTTCGCACGGGTGGATCACCACCGGGCCGTGCGTCAGGGCTTCCCGGAAGTGGTGCTGGGCCTTGGCAAGACCCCGGCCCAGATTGCGGAGATCTCGGCCAGAATCGCCACCCGCGAGGCGCCGCTGCTCGTGACCCGGGCCACGGCCGAGGCCTGGGAGGCGGTGCGCGCGAGGGTGCCGGGGGCCGAATACCACGAAGTCGCCCGCGCTATCACGCTGCGCAAGCCGCTGCCGCGGGCCAGCGGCACCATCGTCGTCGCCTCCGCCGGCACCTCCGACCTGCCGGTGGCCGAAGAAGCCGCCATCACCGCCGACATCATGGGCAACGAGGTCGTGCGCATCTACGACATCGGCGTCGCCGGCATCCACCGGGTGCTGGCCGAACGCGCGCGGCTGGCGTCGGCGCGGGTCATCATCGTCGTGGCCGGCATGGAAGGGGCGCTGCCGAGCGTCGTCGCCGGGATGGTCAGCGTCCCGGTCATCGCCGTGCCGACCAGCGTCGGCTACGGCGCCAGCTTCGGCGGCATCGCCGCCCTGCTCGGCATGCTCAACTCGTGCGCCAACGGCGTGGCCGTCGTGAACATCGACAACGGGTTCGGGGCGGGCTGTATGGCGTCACTGATTAACCATAGCGGCTAGGGGCTACCAAGACCAGCGGCTAGGCCCTAGCGGCTCGAGGGCGTCGAAGTGTCACACTGTCACAAGCGCCACCATGAACGAAGACGCCGGCCGGATGTTGCCGACGGCGCAGCTGGACGGCGATTCCTTAGCCGCTAGCCGCTAGGACCTAGCCGCTGTCTATGACTCCCGCCCTCCTCCGCGCGCTCGAGTTCGACCGCATCGTCGAGGCCCTCGCCAGCTTCGCGCTGACGCCCGTGGGCAAGGCGCGGATGCTGGCCGAATCGCCACAGACCGAGCGTGGCGTGGTCGCGCAGGCGCTGGCCGCGACCTCCGAGACGGTCCGCTACGTCACGCAGAACTCGGTCTTTCCGCTGCGTGCCGGGGCCGGGCTCGAGCAGGCGCTTGCCGGCCTCGCCGTCGAGGGCCGTCCGCTCGAAGCGCTGCAACTGCGCATCCTCGCCGACTTCGTCGCCTCGATCGCCGACGCCCAGGCCGCCGTCACGCGGGCGCCGGGCGCCTACCCGATCCTGCAGGCGCTGGTCTCGCGTCTGGCCCCCTTCACCGACGAAGTGGCGGCCGTGCGCCGGGCCGTGGACGTCAACGGCGAGGTGATGGACGACGCCAGTCCGAAGCTCGCCTCGATCCGCGAGCGGCTACGGCGCCAGCGCACGAAGCTCCGCACCACGCTCGAACAGTTCGTGAAGGGCCGAGACACCGCGAAATACCTGCAGGAAACCGTCGTCACGCAGCGCAACGGCCGCGCCGTGCTGATGGTGCGGGCCGAACATCGCGGCAACATCCCCGGCATCGTCCACGGCACGTCGAGCACCGGCGCCACGCTCTTTCTCGAGCCGATGGCCGGCGTCGAAATCAACAACGACATCGTGGCGGCGGAGGAAGAGGAAGCGGAAGAGATCTTCCGCATCCTGCTCGAACTGACCGACCGCTTCCGCCATCGTCCCGGCGACTTCCGCGTGGCCGTCGCAGTGGCCGAGGAACTGGACCTCCTGCAGGCGCGCGCCCGGCTCGCGCACCTCATGAACGCGGTGGAGCCGGCGCTCTCGACCACCGGCCACCTGGAACTGCGCGAAGCGCGGCATCCACTGCTGCAGGCGGCCGTCATCGCGCGCCTTGAGGACGCCGCCGAACGCCGCGCCACCACACCCGTGCCGGTGGACGTGCTGCTCACGCCGCCCTCGCGCGTGCTGCTCATCACCGGGCCCAACACCGGCGGCAAGACCGTGGCGCTCAAGACCACCGGCCTGCTGGCACTGATGGCGCAGGCCGGCCTGCACGTGCCGGCCGCCGAGGGCTCGACGCTGCCGGTCTTCCGCACGCTCTTCGCCGACATCGGCGACGAGCAGTCGATCTCGGCCAGCCTGAGCACGTTCTCGGCGCACATCACCAACATCGCGGCGATGGACCGCGCCATGCAGCTGCCGGCGCTGGTGCTGCTCGACGAAGTGGGCACCGGCACCGATCCGGCCGAAGGCGGCGCGCTGGCGACGGCCATCATCGCGCACTTCAAGGAACGCGGCGCCCTCATCTTCGCCACCACGCACTACGACGCGCTGAAGACGTGGGGCACGGCCACCGACGGGGTGACCACGGCCGCCTTCGCCTTCGACCCGCACACCTTCGCGCCCAGCTATCGCCTGATTTACGGCGCGCCGGGTCGCAGCCTGGCGATCGAGATCTCGCGCCGCCTCGGCCTGCCGGCCGCCGTCATCGCCGCCGCGCGCAACTATCTCTCCGACGATCGAAAGCGGCTCGACGCGCATCTGGAACGCGTCGACGCGCAGGCCCGGGCGCTCGACAGCGAGCGCCGCAAGTTCGAGCGCGAGCGGGCCGGCCTGGCCGACCAGAACGCGGCCCTGCGCCTGCGCGAAAGCGCGGTGGCCGAACGCGAGGGCCGGCTGGCCAAACGCGTCAACGAGAAGCTCGATGACCGCCTGCGCCAGGCGCGCAAGGACATCGACACCGTCATCGCCCAGCTCAGGGAGAAGTCCGAGACGCTCATCGAGCAGGCCTCCGCCCGCGCCCAACGCGCGACCATCTCGACGGGCGAAGCCGGGGCCGTGCGCGCCGATGCGTCAGCGGCGGTCAACCGCATCGTCGAGGGGCTGCGCCAGCCAGGCGCCGGCCCCGCCGCGCCGGCCGAGCCGTCGCGTCCGGTCACGCTCGGCGCGCAGAGTGACGGTGGGCGGACTCGGCCTCGAAGGCGTGGTCGTCGGCCTCGACGGCAGGAACGCCGAAGTGGACGTGCGCGGCAAGCGGATGCGCGCGAAGGTCGCCGACCTGCGCGTCACCGCGGCGGCGCCGTCGGCAGCGACCGCCAGGCAACCGGCGTCGGTGCGGGTGAACGTCGATCTGCAGCCGCGCGAGGGCCTGCAGAGTGAACTGAACGTCATCGGCTGCACGGTCGATCAGGCCGTCGACCGGGTGTCGAAGTTCCTCGACGACGCGCTGGTCACCGACGTCCGCGAGATCCGCATCGTGCACGGCCACGGCACCGGCGCCTTGCGCCGCGGTCTCGAGTCGTTCCTGAAGGGCCATCCGCTGGTGTTGAAGTTCACGCCGGCACCGCCCAATCAGGGTGGCGGCGGCGCCACCATCATCGAGCTCAACGATTAGGAGCGTGGAACGCCCGGACCGCGCGTCAGAACGACGCGATGGTCACGCCGGCGTTGCGCGGATCGAGCCGGATTCCGTGCACGGCAGAGAGGCCGCGCAGGCGTTGGTGCAGGGCGGCGCGCAGACGCCCGCCCGAACGGCCATGGATGAAGCGCAGTTCGGCGTGACCCGCCAGCAGCGCCGCATCGAGCGCGTCGTCGATTCGCGCCAGCGCCTCGTCCACGCGCAGCCCGTGCAGATCCACCTCCACCGCCGCGTGGCGCGGCGTCCCGGCCGGCGCCTCGTCGGCCGAGGCCGCAGGCGCGGGGATCCGGGAGGCCGCCGTGGGCGTCACGACAGTTGCGGCCACGACCACCATCCGGGCCTGGATCTGCACCAGCAGGCGGCCGTTGTTGCGCACCTCGCGCACCACACCCTTGCCCTGCGGCGTCTGCACTGCGTCGCCGGCCGTGAACCTGGTCGCCATCGCCGTCGCTACGATACCTCCGCGCGGTGCAACGGCGCCGAGGCCCTGGTGTCAGTGCAATCAGTGGCGCGGTTCGACCACCGCACGCAGGCAGCGGTAGCCGTCGGTCGCCTCGGCGAAACGCCGCGCCAGCGCCTCGCGTTCGCTGACGCCGGCATCGGTGTGCCGGTCGGGGTGATAGCGCTGCGCCAGGCGGCGATATTCGCGGCGGAGTTCGTCGGCGCTGAAATCGGCGGCGAGCGCGGCGCCGAGCCTGGTGAGCAGATCGAAGGCGCGCTGCTGCAGGTCGGTCAAACGATGGGCCTCCCGACGGGGTCTTGCGCCGGGCAGAGGGAACCAGCGAGGCGCCGCCGTCGCGGCCCGGGCGAAGAGCAGCGGGCTGGCCAGCCCCGGCAGCGGCGCCGCCGCCCAGGCACGCGAGGCTGCCCCGCCGCCGTCGCCCTCAGCGCCGCGCAGGGCCTCATCCAGCAGGTCGGCAAATGAGGGGGCCCGCACGAGCCCTGAATCGGCCGCCGGCGGCGTGGCTTGACCGCGGCGTCCGCCGCGTGGCCCTGCGCACCGCAGGAGTTCATGCCGCGGCGGGGCGCCGGGCCCGCGGAGCGTTTCAGTCGGCGAACGGCTCCATGCCGAAGTAGCGGATGCGCACCGCGTCCACGGTGTTGAGGCGTACCAGGTGTGCCAGCGCGTGCAGTTTGTCGTGGAGGCGGAACCACGCGCGGCTCACGACGCTGACGCCGCGCTCCTGGTGGGTGCTCGCGTATCCGAACCGGGCGAGGGTGCTGGCCGCGACGTGCTCGAACAGCCGGATCTCCGCGGGGGTGAGGCGGGCCTTCCATTTGTCGCGGTTGCCCGGGCGGACCGCATCGAGGAGCGGCCGCAGCGCCGCTTCGGGAAACGGCTCCTCGAGGAACGCGTAGACCCGCGCCACGACCGCCCGCGGATCATCGAGAAGGTCCTCGTAACGCACCTCGCACAGCCGCCCCCGGGCGCGCAGGCGTGCCAGGGCCGGCGTGTCGGCGTGGCAGGCCTTCCAGTACCGGGCGCACGCGTAGAGGTTGCCCGGGCCCCAGGGCTTCTCGAGCAGCGACAACGCCACGTCGCGCCCGTCGCGCACGATGACGACGAACCTGGCGTCGGGGAACAGCGCGTCGAGACGCGACACGTCGAGGATGTAGTGCGGGGTCTTGTCGCCCCACGACGACTTGCCCATGGGCGCCGTGCGCAGCATGCAGATGCCGTGGACGATCCCGGCGTACGACTGCCCGCCATGCGCCGCCCACAACGCCTCACGGTCCACCTCCAGCCGCCACTGCATGACCGGCCGCTCGGCGAGTATGTCGTTCACGAGCCGGTCGAAGTTCCCGCGGACGGACAAGTCGCCGTAGGTCGTCTCGAGCCTGGCGTACTTGGTGATGAAATGCGTTTCGACCGGCGCCCCGTATCTGGTCGGCGCCAGGAACTCGGCCAGCAGCGTGGTTCCGGACCTTGGACATCCGAGTACGAACACAGGAGGTGTGATCACGGTCTGCTCCGTCACGTGCGGGGGTGGCCACGAGCGGTGACGCCAGGAGCATCACCAGCTCCGAGCGTAGGTGGGGCGTGCTACGGCGGCGCGACCCTGTGGTGGCAACGACGTAAACAGCGCCGGACGCGGGCCCGGCGCGGTGGTCCAGCGCGGGTGCGGGGCAGGGCCGGCCGGCGTATTGATGCACTGGCAGGCGGCGGCTTGGTGAAGAATTGAGCCGTGAGTGCCCTACCCGAGCCCGAGATCTCCGCGCGGCTGAAATCCGCCATCGACCTGCTGGAGGCGGTGGCCGCCGACCGGACGTTGCTGGCCGGACTGTCCGACCACGAACGCAACCGGCTGGTGCGGGCGGCCGGCGACATCTTCTGTCCGGCCGTGCCCGAACGGCGCCGGCTGGTGAAGGCGCGGGTGCGACAGCGCAGCGCCGAGAAGGTGCAGCGCGACCAGGCGATGCTGGCCGACACCGGTATCCGGACGCTGCGCCGCAAGCCGGTGTTCACGACGCCGAACGTCTTTCCTCCGGCCAACCTCGCGCAGGAGGACGGCGACGGCAATCCGGAGGGACGAGACACCGTGGCCCCGCAGAATTGCTACATCTGCAAGCGCGATTACTCCACGGTGCATCACTTCTACGATCAGCTCTGCCCGCCCTGCGCCGAGCTGAACTTCCGCAAGCGGACGGAAACGGCCGACCTGCGCGGACGCGTGGCGCTCGTCACCGGCGGGCGGGTCAAGATCGGCTACCAGGCCGGTATCAAGCTGCTGCGCGCCGGGGCGCAGCTCCTCGTGACCACGCGTTTCCCGCGCGATTCCGCGGCGCGGTATGCCGCCGAGCCCGACTTCCACGAGTGGGGCCACCGGCTCGAGATCTTCGGCCTCGACCTGCGCCACACGCCGAGCGTCGAGGGCTTCTGCCGGCACCTGCTGGCGACAAGGTCGCACCTCGACTTCGTCATCAACAACGCGTGTCAGACGGTGCGGCGGCCGCCCGGATTCTACGAGCACATGATGGCCGCGGAGGGGGCGGCCCTCGACGCGCTGCCCTCACCGGCGCGGGCGCTCGTCGGCGCCTACGAAGGCCTGCGCGGCGCCGAGATGCTGCCCGGCGCCAGCCTCGCGGTGGCGTCGCGATCGGAGCTCGCCATGGCCGGCGTCACCCACGCCGCGGCCCTGTCGCAGGTGGCGCTGCTGCCGGATGACCTCGCTGCCGGCCGCGATCTCTTTCCCGAGGGCCGCCTCGATCAGGACCTGCAGCAGGTGGACCTGCGGGACCGGAACTCGTGGCGGCTCCGGCTCGACGAGGTGGCCGCCGTGGAGTTGCTCGAGGTGCACCTGGTGAACGCGGTGGCGCCGTTCCTGCTCAACGCGCGGCTCAAGCCGCTGATGCTGGCCGGGCCCGGCCGCGACAAGCACATCGTGAACGTGTCGGCGGTGGAGGGCCAGTTCTACCGCCGCTTCAAGACCACGCGCCATCCGCACACCAACATGGCCAAGGCGGCGCTCAACATGATGACGCGCACCTCGGCCGCCGACTATCACGCCGACGGCATCCACATGAACAGCGTCGACACCGGCTGGGTGACCGACGAAGACCCGGCGCAGATCGCGGCCCGCAAGACCGCGGAACACGGCTTCCATCCGCCGCTCGATATCGTGGACGGCGCCGCGCGCATCGTCGATCCGATCATCGACGGCATCAACACCGGCACCCACGTGTGGGGACAGTTCCTGAAAGACTACCGACCCACCGACTGGTAGGGCCGGCGCCTCAGGGCGCCACCGCCAGCGCCTCGAGTCCGTCGAGCACGTCGGCGACCAGATCGCGCGTGCTCTCGATGCCGGGCGACAGCCGGATCAGAGTATCGGTGATGCCGCGCGCCCGCCTGGTCTCGGCCGGGATCGAGGCATGAGTCATCAGGCCCGGCAGACTGACCAGCGCGCGAACCCCGCCGAGGCTCTCGCCGAGCGCGAAGTAGCGGCGCGACCTGGCGAACTGCCGGGCCTGGTCGGCGCTGCCCGCCAACTCGAACGAGAGCATGCCGCCGAAGCCGCTCATCTGCGTCGCGGCGATGGCATGTCCCGGGTGCGTCGGCAGCCCGGGATAGTAGACGCGGCTGACGCGCGAGTGCGTCTGCAGCACGCCGGCCAGCGCCTGCGCCGTTGCCGCGTGCCGCTCCATCCGGAGTTCGAGCGTCTTGAGGCCGCGCATCGTGAGCCAGCAGTCGAAGGCTCCCGGCACGCCGCCGAGCGCGTTCTGCAGGAACTTCACGGGCTCGAAGACCGCGGCGTCACCGGCGATGACCGCACCCTGGATGACGTCCGAATGGCCGGCGATGTACTTGGTGACGCTGTGCACCACCAGGTCGGCGCCGAGATCCAGGGGCTGCTGAAAGAACGGCGTGGCGAAGGTGTTGTCGACCACCACCAGCGCGCGGGTGTCATGCGCGATCGCCGAGATGGCGCGGATGTCGTAGACGAGCAGCCGCGGGTTGGTCGGCGTCTCGAGCCACACAAGACTGGTTTCGGGAGTGACTGCGTCACGCACGGCGGCGAGGTCGCTGAAATCCACAGCGGCCACGTGACAGCCCAGCGGCTCGAATACCCGGTGCAGCAGCCGGAAGGTGCCGCCGTAGAGGTCCTGTGGCACGACGATCCGGCTGCCCGGCCGCAGGTACGCCTGCAGCACCGCGTGTTCCGCCGCCAGCCCCGAGCCGAACACCGCGCAGTGGCCGCCGTGTTCGAGTTCGGCCAGCACCCCTTCCAGACGCTGGCGCGTCGGGTTGTTCGTGCGCGAGTAGTCGAAGCCGCGGTGGTCGCCCGGCCCGTCCTGCTCGTAGGTGGTGGTCTGGTAGATCGGCGCGACGATCGCACCGGTCGCCGGATCGGCGGGCTGGTTGAAATGAATGGTCCTGGTCGCAAACTCCATGGCTTATCTCCCCGACGGATCGGGCAGGCATTGGCACCTGGGCGTTGCGCCTGGTTGCCGTGGCGTCGTCGGGCCTGGCCCCTCAGCCACTCTTGATAAGTGCCGCGTTGTCGCGGCGACGACAGAGACCATACATATCACATCGATGAATGTCAATTTATTGATGTGACATACGTGCTGTGCCGGTCGTGACGGAGATGGGTTCTAATGGCGCACAGCAACCGGCACGCCGCACGTCGCGACGCGCCTTCCCGAAGCCGAGAGTGCACATGGCGAAACGCAAGTCCGCCCAGACGCCCGTAGCGACCCGCATCGCGACCTTCATCGGCGCCAGCGCCGGCAAACTGGCCAACCGCACCGACGCGATCTCCGCGCAGGCGGCGCAGGCGAAAGAGACAGTGGCCACCGCAGGCGCGCAGGTGAGCGACGCCCTCGGCAAGGTGGCCGCGCGGGCGGCGACCTCGAAGCGTCGGGTGCAGAAGGCCGTGAGCAAGACCGTCAAGAAGGCCACCCGCGCCGTCACGAAGAGCAAGGCGAGCGCCACGAAGAAGGTCGCCAAGGCCAGGAAGTCGGTCACACGCGGCGCCGCCAAGGCGAAGAAGGCCCTGAAGCGCTGACCTGACAGGGGCGGACTCGCGACGCATGCGCACCATCTATTCCGCGCGTCACCACCGGCACCACGGCACGGCCGAGCTCATCGACGGCACCCTTCAGCCGTGTTTCGAGATGCCGCGCCGGGCGGAGATGATCCTGGCGCGCGTGCGCGAGGTCGGCCTGGGCGAGGTGGTCGAGCCGCGAGCCTTCGGCCTCGACCCGGTGCGCCGCGTGCACGACGCCGCCTTCGTGGACTTCCTCGCCACGGCGTGGGCCGACTGGACGGCCCTCGGGCGCACCAACGACGCGCTGCCGCTGGTGTGGCCGGTGCCGAGCGTGCGCCACGATCGTGTGCCCGACCACATCGACGGCCGTCTCGGCTTCTACTCGTCGGACGCCGGGGTGCCGATCACCGCCGGCACCTGGGACGCCGTGCAGGCGAGCGCCGACGTGGCGCTGACCGGCGCCGAGATGCTCGTGGAGGGCGCGGCGAGTGCGTTCGCGCTGTGCCGGCCGCCGGGGCATCACGCCGCGGCAGCGGCGATGGGCGGCTACTGTTATCTGAACAACGCCGCGATCGCGGCGCAGCACCTGCGCGACCGAGGCTTCGCCACGGTCGCGATTCTCGACGTCGACTACCACCACGGCAACGGCACGCAGCAGATCTTCGACGCCCGGCCCGACGTGCTCTTCGTCTCGCTGCACGCCGACCCGCGCGGTGAATATCCGTACTTCCTCGGCTATGCCGACGAACGCGGCAGCGGCGCCGGCCTCGGCGCCACCGTGAACTACCCGTTGCCCGCGGGCACCGCGTGGAGCGCCTACGCCGCCGCCCTCGACGATGCCTGCGGGCTCATCGCGGCGTTTGCCCCGGACGCGATCGTCGTCTCGCTCGGTGTCGATACCTACGAACACGATCCGATCTCGCAGTTCCGGCTGACCCGCGACGACTTCCCGCGCCTGGGCGCCGCCATCGCCGGGCTTGCCCGTCCCACCCTCTTCGTCATGGAGGGCGGTTACGCGGTGGACGACCTCGGCATCAACGCCGTGGGCGTGTTGACGGGCTTCGCGTCCCGCTGACCGCTGGCGGCGGCTGCCCTTCGCCCGGCGTCTCCACGTGCACGTGGCCGAAATGCCCCGGCACGTTCCACAACACGAGGTAGCCCAGGCCCCGCAACATCCGCGCGAGGCGGCCGTTGGCGGAGCTGTGGAGATCGATGGCCTGGCCGGCATAGTGCGCCGAGCGTCGGCTGTGCACGTGATCGTTGGCCGACACCATCCGCACGTCTTCCCCCGTGCGCGTGGCCCAGATGTCGGCGACGTCGAACATCCTCAGAGCGTGCCGCGATGTGACCCGGACGTGCTCACGCAGGCCGCGGACTACTGCGGAGCGCCGGGAGGGGGCACTGTGTACCCCTGGGTGGCCAGCAGCTGGCGCACGCCCTCGAGGGCCTTGCCCTGCTGCTCGATGGCATCGGCCAGCCGGGCGTTGGCGCCCATGAGGGCCTGGGTCGTCTGGCGATGCTCGTGCACGAGAAACGTCACGACGCCACCAGCCAGCACCCACGGCAGGATGGTGTTCTTGAACTCGATCCAGTACGTCACCGTTCACCTCCGGGCGCGATGCGCCACGAGCGAGACGGGGGAAGTCTTGCCGTACGGAACTTCGAAGCGTGCGACCTGCGGGGGAGAGCGGGAGTATACCAGCCTCGCCGGCACGGCCAGCCCCGCCACGGTAAAGTAGAAGGTCCGGCCCCGCATGCCCAAGTTCCCCCAGTCCTTCATCGACGAGGTGCGCGCCGCCGCCGACATCGTCGCGGTGATCCAGGACTACGTGTCGCTGCGCAAGGCCGGAGCGAGCTACAAGGGCCTGTGCCCGTTCCACTCCGAGAAGTCGCCGTCGTTCACCGTCAACCGCGACAAGGGCTTCTTCCACTGCTTCGGCTGCAACGTCGGCGGCGACGTCTTCAAGTTCGTGGAACTGCAGGAAAAGCTGGGCTTCCAGGACACGGTCAAACACGTGGCCGGCAAGTTCGGGATTCCGATTCCCGAAATGGAATCCGGCGAGGGACAGACCGAGAGCGCTGCCGAACGCGAAGGGCTGCTCAAGATGCATGAGATCGCGGCGGCCTGGTTCGCCGAGCAGCTGGCCTCGCCGGCCGGCGCGCGCTACCGCGACTACCTGCAACGCGACCGTGGCCTCACGCCAGATACCGTCGCCGCGCTCAAGCTCGGCTGGGCACCACCCTCACGCGACGCCCTGCACAAGAAGCTGCGCGCGCAGGGCTTTCCCGAAGGCCTCATCCGCCAGAGCGGCCTCGTCAGCGTGCGCGACGACGGCACGGTGCAGGACCGCTTCCGCAATCGCCTGATGGTGCCGATCGCGCGCGATAGCGGCTCGATCGTGGCGTTCGGCGGCCGCGCCCTCGAGCCCGATCAGGTGCCCAAGTACCTGAACTCGCCCGAGACGCCGATCTACACGAAGAGCCGCACCCTCTACGGCCTCAACCTCTCGAAGGCCGACCTGCGCAAGGCCGGCTTTGCGATCGTGGTCGAGGGCTACTTCGACTTCGCGCAGCTCTACCAGGCCGGTGGCCTGCCGGTGGTAGCCACCTGCGGCACCGCGCTCACCACGCAGCAGGGGCAGATGCTGCGGCGCTTCGCGCCCAAGGTGATCATCAACTTCGACCCCGACAGCGCCGGGCAGAACGCCGCGGAACGGTCGAGTGAGCTGCTGGTCGAGGCCGGGTTCGACGTCAACGTCGTACGCCTGCCGGGCGGCGAAGACCCCGACACCTTCATGCAGAAGCAGGGGCGCGACGCCTACCTGGCCGAACTGAAGGGCTCGCAGCCGTATCTCGAGTTTCTGCTCGACCGTGGCGCGGCTGCACACAATCTCACCCGCGACGAAGGCCGGCGGGAGTTCCTGCAGCAGATGCTGGCCGTCGCGGCGCGCATTCCCGACCCGGCGACCCGCGACCAGTTCGCCGACCGGTTGGCCCACAAGGCGCGGGTCACCGAAGAGGTCGTGCGGGTCGAAATCCGCAAGGCGGCGGCCGCCCGCAAGACCACCCTGCCGGCCCGCATGGCCTCGACGGCGACCCACCTCACCGAAACCGAACGCGGGCTGTTGTGGGCAATTCTGCATACTCCGGAAGACGCCGCCAAGGCCCTCAAGTCACTGCAAGAATCTGATTTAGAAGGACTTGCCTCCGAGCAGGTGCTCCGCAAGGCGTGTGAGCTGGCCTGGGGCGACCCGGTCGTGCTGCCAAATGCGCTGATGGAGCGTCTAACAGAAAGAGAGGCGCGGATGCTGGCTCAGGCGGGCACCGAACGACAGGCCCCGGTGACGGATTTGAATGCCTGTGTCGAGGCGCTGCGCCGGGAACGCACCAAGCGCGAACTGGCGGACATCGACCGCGAGATTCTCACCCTTGCCGCGCGGGACCCGGGGTCCGAGCGGCTCACGGAACTGGTCATGAAAAAGATTGCGATGAGGCGTCATCTTGGCGAAACATAACCGCCCGCCGCGATACAATGAAGAATTGTCCCGCACACGATCGCTCCATTCCGCTCATAAGGGCCGCGCGCACTACTCGTCGGAGGTAACGCCCTTGTCGTCGCTCGAAGAACGCTTCGAGGAAGTACGCCAGCTCATCCTCATCGGCAAGGAGAAGGGGTATCTCCTGTACGACGAGGTGAACGACGTGCTGCCCGCGGAGCTCACTTCCAACCCCGAAGAACTGGACGAGCTGTTCACCGTCTTCGGCAACGCCGGCATCGACCTGGTCGATACCGAAAAGGGTTACCGCGAGCGCGACACGATGGAGCGCGGCGAGGGACCCGCCACGACCGAAGACGGGATGGAGCTCGACCTCACTCCCGGCGCCCTCGACAAGACCAACGACCCCGTCCGCATGTATCTGCGCGAGATGGGCACGGTGCCGCTGCTCACCCGCGAGGGCGAAGTGGCGATCGCCAAGCGCATCGAGCGCGGCAAGCTGTCGGTCATCAAGTCGATCTCGCGCATGCCGGCCATCATCAAGGCCGTCATCCGCATGGGCGATCAGCTCAAGGCCGGTGAACGCACCGTCCGCGAGCTGGTGATCTTCAACGACGAAGAGATCACCGACGACCGCATCGAGCAGCGCGCCAAGCAGTTCCTCACGCAGATCGAGAACGTGCGCAAGGCGCGCACCAACGAAGAGAAGCTGCGCGAGAAGCTCGACACCATCCTGAAGAAGGACAAGAAGAAGTACCGCAAGGCGGCGTGGAAGCACATGCGCTCCCAGGTCGAGGTGTCGAAGCTCATCCGGAAGATCGAGTTCACGGAAGCCGTGAAGCGCCGGATGATCGAGGAAGTCAAAGACGCCGTCGAGGCCGTGCAGAAGGTGCAGCGCGAACTCGACTACGTGCGCCGGACCCTCAACCCGAAGGTCGTCACCAAGCGGACGCCGAAGCTGAAGGAAGAGGAGAAGAAGAACCTCCTCAAGCGCGAGAAAGACCTGAAGGCCGAGGTGAAGCGCCTGAGCGACGGGCTCGAAGAGAGCCCCGAGAACCTGCGCCACACGCTCGAGGTCATCATGCGCGGCGAAGCGCAGGCCGAGCAGGCGAAGAAGGAGCTGGTCGAAGCCAACCTCCGCCTGGTGGTCTCGATCGCCAAGAAGTACACCAACCGCGGCCTGCAGTTCCTCGACCTGATTCAGGAAGGCAACATCGGCCTGATGAAGGCGGTCGACAAGTTCGAGTACCGCCGCGGCTACAAGTTCTCGACCTACGCCACCTGGTGGATCCGGCAGGCGATTACCCGCGCGATTGCCGACCAGGCGCGCACGATCCGCATCCCGGTCCACATGATCGAGACCATCAACAAGCTCATTCGCACCTCGCGCGCGCTGGTGCAGGAGCTGGGCCGCGAACCGACCTCGGAAGAGATCGCGCGGCGGATGGACATCCCGGTCTCGAAGGTCCGCAAAGTCCTCAAGATCGCGCAGGAGCCGATCTCCCTCGAGACGCCGATCGGCGAAGAGGAAGATTCGCATCTCGGCGATTTCATCGAAGACCGCTCGGCGGTGTCGCCGTCGGATGCGGTCATCAACCTGAACCTGCGCGAGCAGACCGAATCGGTGCTGAAGACGCTGACCCCGCGCGAAGAGCGCGTGATCAAGCTGCGCTTCGGCGTCGGCGAGGGCTCGGAGCACACGCTCGAGGAAGTCGGCCAGAACTTCGCCGTCACCCGCGAGCGCATCCGCCAGATCGAAGCCAAGGCGCTGCGCAAGCTGCGCCACCCGTCGCGCAGCCGCAAGCTGCGGGCGTTCCTCGAGGGAAGAACCTAAGCTGGCGGCTAGCGGCTAGGGGCTAGCGGCTGACATGAAAGAAGGGCCGGGGCGCATGTGCGCGCCGGCCTTTTTCTTTGCGGGACGCGGATTCTTCCCGCGGAGAGTGCCCGCCAGGCCGGAGGCGGCCGGCGGAAGGTGCCGGTCACCCGCCAAACCCGAGGCCGCTCCCCGGCACGCTTGGTGCAGCCTTCTCGAGCGGAGGGTGCTCCGATGCTTGCAACCCGCCGTGTCCTTCCCGTCTGCCGCGGGTCTGGTGCTGGCGCTTGCGCTGCCCATCGCCGCGCAGGTGGTGCAGCCCCTCGACGGGGCGCCGGCGTCGCCCGTCTCGACCGAGGTGCGCACCCAGTTCGGCACCTCGGTGAACAATGCGGGCCTCCAGCAGTCCGTGGAGTGGACGACGCGGCGCCTGCTGCACCCCGGCGCCACGCCGCTCAGGGCCGACGCGCACCTGTCGTTCGGCTCGCAGGCCGCGCTCAGCCCGTCGTATGCGCGGCTCGGGGTGTGGGGGCAGTACGCGCCGCTCTCGATCCTGTCGCTGCGCGCCGGCCTCGAGCCGTCGCAGTACTTCGGCACGTTCGACTCGCTCATGAGCTTCGAGGGCCAGGACGTGCCGTTCGACAACGCCACGCGGCGTGACCGTGGTGGCGCCGCCGCCGGCCGCACCCTCAGAATCTACGCCACACCGACCCTGCGGCTGAGGGCCGGCCATCTCGTGGCCCTGGCCTCCGGGGACATCGAACGGTGGACCGCGTCGGCCGCCGGGCCGTGGTTCTACGAACCCACGCGCGACACCGTGCTGCGTTCCGGCGGCACCACCCTCTACGCCGCCCGCAGCGTGCTCATGTACGAACACGTGACGGCCGCCGCCGCCCGCCTCGGCGTGGGGGCGATCCTGACGGATCAGCGGGTGGAAGGCCGGCATCTCAACCGCGTGCGCCGGGCCGGAGCCCTGGTGACGCTGCAGTCGGACGGGCGCTGGTGGTGGCTGAAGCGGCCGGCCGTGAACGTCACGGTGGCGCGCTATCTGGACGATCCCTCGAAGGAGGGCGAGTACTACGCCGCGTTGAGTCTGGCCACCACACTCCGGCGGTGGTAGGCCGCCTCGGCCCGACGGGCGCCGCCCGGCCGCGCATACGATACAATTCCGGCCATGGAAGATCTGACGCTGCTCTGGATTCCCGTCGGCCTCGCCTTCATTCTCGGGGCCGTGATCCTGATGTTCCTGCTCACGTAGTCGCGGCGATCACGGGCGCGCCACCGGCAGCACCAGGCGCGACGGATACGTCGCGCCGGCGTGCACCGTCACCCGGGCCGTCGCGGTCGTCTTCGAGTCGAACTCGAGCTGGCCGGTGTGCAGGTTCCCCGACATCGTCGGCGCAAACGACGCCATCAGCAGGACCCGCACGCGGTGGCCCTTCAGGAAGCGGTTTCCGGTCAGCAACGTCGCGAAGTCGAGGCGATAGACCGTGCCCGGCTGCAGCAGTTCCCGTTCGGCCTTCCGGTTGCGGTAACTGGCGCGCACCACATCGCTGCCGGCGCTCATCACGTTCCAGGCCGTGCCGTCGGGATGCACGTCGAGCACCTTCAGCCACAGGTCGGTGTCCGGCGCATCCACTGAGATGTGCACAGTCGCCTCGATCGGCCCGAGCACCTCGAAGTCGCCGGTGAGCGGCGCTGTCTCGAACGCCACCACACCGCGATCGCGTGACAGCGCGCGATAGTCGAGCCCGCCGAACGCGCCGTCGTGCGGATCACGCACCGGCTGCGCCGCATCCGACTCGAACGTCGAGACCGACGCCGTCGCCGGCGCCGTCCACGAGAGCGAGCCCGGGGCGCCCCCCGCAATCGCCGCGCCGCTCAGATACAGCGGGCGCCGCTCGGCGGCCGGGGGCCACGTGTCTCCCGTGCGCCACTCGCCGGCGCCCATGACGTAGGTCCGCACCGGCGGCTCGCGGTCGACGCCGTTGGCGGCGTCTTTCATCCAGCGGTCCATCCACCGCAGGACCAGCTCGTCGTAGACGATGACCGACGCCTTGCCCATGTCGCGAGCGCCGACCTTCGGGTCACCCCAGTCGGAGCCGTGCGTCCACGGCCCGATGACGACCTGCGTGCGCGCCGCGCGCGAGGTGCCACCGCGCGAGCGCACCAGTTCCGAGAAGTTCGTGACCGCGCCGATGGGTCCGTACATCTCGTCATGCCAGCCGCTGATGTTCAGCACCGCGGCCGAGACGCGCCCGTATTTGCCCGCCAGGTCCGCCCACTCCCACCACGGGTCGTAAGGGCCGTGGCGCATCCACTCGTAGTACCAGTCGGCCACGCCTTTGAAAGCCGGCAAATCGAGGCGCGGCAGGAAGGCCTGCGCCGCGACGCCGTCGGTAGGCCACGCGGCCGCCGCCTCACGGCCACTTGCGGGTCCGGGCGCCCCGGTGCGGCGGCGCAGGTCGGGAGCGATGTTCTGCCACGTCCAGTAGAGCCACGAGCCGTCCCAGACTCCGCCGCTGTACCAGAAGTGCGACGGTGACGCGTAGGTCATCGCCGGCACCATCGCCACCAGATGCGGCGGTGACTGGATGGCCGCGAGCCACTGCACGGCGCCCGGATACGACAGCCCGAAAGTGCCGACCTTGCCGTTCGACCAGGATTGTGCCGCCGCCCACTCGATGGTGTCGTAGCCGTCGGCGCCTTCGTGGTGATAGGCGACATACTGCCCGTCGGACGCGTAGCGCCCGCGCACGTCCTGGATGACCACGGCATAGCCGCGCGCCACCGCCTTCTTCACGAGCGCGCCGTCGGAGGTGGCGGTCTTGCCGTAGGGCGTGCGGTAGACGAGCGTCGGGAAGCGGCCCTGCGCCGCCGGCCGCCACACGTCGGCGCGCAGCACCACGCCGTCGCGCATCGGCACCGGCGTGTTGCGGTCGACGAGACCGCCCTGCCGCGCCGTCGCAGGCGCGGCAACCGTCCAGAAGGCCACGGCCATGAGGCCCACCGCCAGTACGACGCCCCGCATCCCTCTGTCGCCGCCAGTCATGTGATGGCGACGATACGGCGTCCGCATGCGTTACGCAAACGGCGGACCCGAGCCACGGGATAGGATGTGTGGGACTTCCGCCACTGCCCCATGCCTACATCCCGTTCATCGTCCGTTCGCCCCCGCGCCGGTGCCGCCAAACGCGCCGCCGCACCCGCCGCCCCGCACGTCTGGAAGTTCGGCGGCGCCTCGCTGGCCGACGCCGCCAACGTCCGCGCCGCTGCCGACCGCATCGCCGCGCACAACGGCCCCCTCGTGGTGGTGGCCTCGGCCCTGGCCGGCGTGACCGACCTGCTTCTGCAGGGGGCGGAGCACGCCGTGCACGGCCGGCCGCGCGAATCGGCGGCCACAGCCGTCACGCTGTGGCAGCGCCACGAGCGGGTCGCCGATGCGCTGCTGCCGCGCGGCGCCGCCAGGCGGGCGGCCCTGGTCGAGATCGAAGCCTCGATCGGCGAATACGCCGACATCTGCACCGCCGTCGGCATCCTCGGCCACCTGTCGGCGCGCACACGCGACCTGCTGGTGGCCCGCGGCGAACGGCTGTCGGCGATGCTGCTGGCGGCCGCCATCGCCCGTGCCGGGCGGCGGTCGCAGTACGTGGACGCCGTGGACCTGGTGATGACCGACGGCCACTACGGCGGCGCGAGCCCGCTCATTCCCGAGTCGGTCGCCCTGGCGCGCAAGGCGCTGCTGCCGCTGCTCAAGGCGCGCACGGTGCCGGTGGTACCGGGCTTCATCGGCCGCGCCGCCGAAGGCGGCGTCGCCACGCTTGGCCGCGGCGGCTCGGATCTCACCGCCACCCTGCTCGGCCGCGCCTTCAACGCGCCGATGGTCACGCTGTGGAAGGACGTCCCCGGCATCCTCACCTCGGACCCGAAGCTGGTGCCGGAAGCGCGCCTCATCCCGCAGCTCCATCACCAGGAAGCAGCGGAGGTCGCGCACTACGGCGCCAAGGTGCTGCATCCGCGCGCGCTCATCCCGATCTCGGGCACCAAAGTCGTGCTCGAAGTGCGCTCGTTCCTCGAGCCGACGCGTCCGGGCACCATCGTCGCCGGGCGCCACGTGTCGACGTCGTATCCGGTGAAGGCCGTGGCGGTGTTGCCCAAGCAGGCGGTGGTCACCGTGGCCGGCAAGGGCATGGTGGGCGTGCACGGCATCGCCGCGCGCACCTTCGCCGCAGTGGACGCCGAGCGGCTGTCGGTCTCCACCATCTTCCAGGGCTCGTCGGAGAGTTCGATCGGCTTCACACTGCCGGAAGCGGAAGCCGAGCGGGCCGTGGCCAGCCTGCGGCGCGCGTTTCGCGACGAGATCGCCGGCGGCCTCATCGACGGGGTCACCTCGCGGCCCGACATGTCGGTCATCGCCGTGGTCGGCGACGGCATGGCCGGCACGCCCGGCATCGCCGCCCGCGTCTTCACCGCGCTCGAGACCAGCGCCATCAACATCGTGGCGATCGCGCAGGGCTCCTCGGAACGCAACATCTCGTTTGTCGTGTCGGGCGCGGATGCCGCCACCGCGGCGCGCAAGGTGCACGCCGCCTTCCAGCTCTCGAAGATCGGCGGCGGCCGGCCGCCGCTGCGGCCGTCGACCGACGTGGTGCTGCTCGGCTTCGGCCGCGTCGGCCGGGCCCTGGCCACGCTCATCGCGACCTCGCCGGTGAAACACCGGGTGCGCATCGTCGGCCTGCTCGATCGCTCCGGCTACGTCTTCGACGCGCGCGGACTGGCGGAGAAGCGGCTGCGCTCACTGGCCGAACAGAAGGACGCAGGCGCCTTGCTGACCTCGATTGGCGGCAAGCCGGCCGCCGCGCTCGAGGCGCTCGGCTTCATGTCGAGCCACGCCGTGTCGCGGCCGGTGCTGGTGGACGTCACGAGCGACGAGACCGGTCCGATCCTGCACGCCGCCATCGAGCGGGGCTTCGATGTCGTGCTGGCCAACAAACGGCCGCTCGCCGGCTCGTGGGAGTCGTACACCCGCCTGCTCGACGCCGCCGCCGCCGCCGGACGCACCATCCGCTTCGAGGCCACGGTGGGGGCGGGACTGCCCGTCATCGACACGCACAAGAAGCTGGCCGAGACCGGCGACCAGGTGATGCGCGTGGATGGCTGCGTGAGCGGCACGCTGATGTTCGTGCTGTCGGAAGTGTGCGGCGGGCGGGCGTTCTCCGAGGCGGTGAAAGACGCGGTGGAACGCGGCTACGCCGAGCCCGATCCGCGTGACGATCTGTCGGGACAGGATGCCGCACGCAAGGGCCTCATCCTGGCGCGACTGCTCGGCTACCGTGGGGCTTCACCGGTGCCCGAGAACCTCGTGCCTCCGGCCTATCAGAAGCTGTCGCAGGCGGCGTTCATGAAGCGCCTGCCTGAACTCGATGCCGACTGGACGCGGCGGGTGGCGCGCGCGGCCGCCCGCGGACAGGTGCTGCGCTACGTCGTCAGCGCCACGAAAACGCGCGCCGTCGCCCGCCTCGAATCAGTGGCGGCAACCAGCCCGATGGGCGCGGCCGGCGGCGCCCGCAACCTCATCACGTTCACGTCCGCCCGCTATCGCGACGAACCGCTGGTGGTGAGCGGTCCGGGCGCCGGCCCGGCGGTGACCGCGGCCGGCATCCTGAACGACATCATCGCGCTCGGAGCGCCGTCGGCGGCCGGGGCGTGGAGCGAGTAGCGGGCGGATGGTCGTCAACTGCGTCGTCTACGAGCAGGGCACGCGCCTCGCCGATATCCCCGTCTCGGAGGTGTCGGCGCATCTGCGCCGTCCGGGCTGCTTCGTCTGGATTGCGCTGAAAGATCCGGAACCCGGCGAGCTCGACGCGCTGCAGGAACAGTTCGGGCTCCACGAGCTGGCGGTCGAAGACGCCCAGCACGGCCATCAGCGTCCCAAGCTCGAAGAGTACGGCGCCTCGCTCTTCGTGGTGCTGCGGATGGTGGAGTGGCCGGGCGACGAGCTGCAGACCGGCGAGGTCGCCGTCTTCGTCGGCCCGCAGTACGTCATCTCGGTGCGCCGCGAGGCCCAGCACGGCTTCACCGAAGTGCGCCGCCGCTGCGAGCAGGAGCCCGAGCTGTTGCAGCACGGGCCGGCCTACGTGCTCTACGCGCTCATGGACACGGTGGTCGATCGCTACTTCCCGGTGCTCGACCGCGTCACCGAAGAAATCGAGGAAATCGAGGAGCGCATCTTCGCTGGCGACACCTCGCGCGCGCAGATCGAGGCGCTCTACACGCTCAAACGCAAGCTGCTGGTGCTCGACCACGCCACCGGACCGCTGCTCGAAGTGGCCGGCAAGCTGCACGGCGGCCGCGTGCCGCCGATCTGCGCCGGCCTGCACGACTACTTCCGCGACGTCTACGACCACCTGCTGCGTCTCAAGCAGTCGATCGACAACCTGCGCGACATGGTCACGACGGCGGCGGCGATGAACCTGTCGCTCATCACGATCTCCGAGAGCGAGGTCACCAAGCGCCTGGCGGCCTACGCCGCGCTGGTCGCCGTGCCGACGATGATCGCCGGCATCTACGGCATGAACTTCCGGCAGATGCCGGAACTCGACTGGGTCTGGGGCTATCCGGCGGCGCTGGCGTCGATGGTCGCCATCGACGTGTATCTCGTCTACCGCTTCCGCCAGGCCCGGTGGATGTAAACGCGTAATATGCTGGAGTTGCGAGAGCCGCTAGCCGCCAGCCGCTAGCCGCTGTCGAGCGTCCGTGCGGGCCCATAGCTCAGCGGTTAGAGCAGCCGGCTCATAACCGGTCGGTCCCTGGTTCAAATCCAGGTGGGCCCATTCTCTTCTCTTCGCGTGACATGCCTGGCGAGCGGCGTAACCACGCCATCCCTCGCGAGCCTGCCTCCCCGTCGACAGCACGTGCACAAGGCGGGCCTTGCCTCGCCATAGCTCGCGAAAGCGAGCGACGGCGGGTATGATGCGCGCATGAGCCGCCGGGGGTGGTCTGCCGTGATCGTCGCGCTCGCCGTGTGCGGGCTCGCTGCCACCGCCGCCGCCCAGTGGGGACGCCTGCCCGAGGGTCCGTGGGTGCCGCCCCGCTTCCGCCCGACCGGCTTCCAGGACGGCGCCTTCACGCACTGCAAACTGATGTACCGCAGCGTGCGCAGCGAAGCCAACGGCATGGGCTGGGCCACCGATTACCCCTACGCCGCCATCAACCTGCTGACCCGCGTCAAGGAGCTCACGAAGACGCGCGTCAGCATGAGCGCCGAGGGCGAGCCCAACTACTGGGTCGTCCGCGCGACCGACGAGGCGCTCTTCGAATGCCCGTTCACCATGGCGACCGATGTCGGCACGGCGGCCTTCGACGAGGATGAAGTCGCCGGGCTGCGCGCCTACCTGCTCAAGGGCGGGTTCCTGTGGGTGGACGACTTCTGGGGCACCCGGGCCTGGGAACAGTGGTCGGGCGAGATGCGCAAGGTGCTGCCGGAGTACAGCATCGTGGACGTGCCGGCCGGGCATCCGATCCGCACCGCGATGTTCACGGTGACGACGCTGCCGCAGGTCACGAGCATCAACATGTGGCGCCGCAACGGCGGCAACACGCAGGAGCGCGGGCCCGACAGCCCGGTGGCGAACTTCCGCATGATTGCCGACGCGCACGGCCGCATCATGGTGCTCATGACCCACAACACCGACATCGGCGACTCGTGGGAGCGGGAGGGCGAAGACCACGAGTTCTTCCTGCAGTTTTCGCCTGAAGGCTACGCCGTGGGCATCAACGCCGTGCTCTACAGCCTCACGCACTGACGCCGCCTGCGCGCGATCTCGGTGGCTATGGCGTCTCCGGGGCGTGCGGGCGGACCGCGTCGCCAGGCACGAGCCCGTGGCTGCGCGCGAACTGCGACACCTGATGCACGAACGCTTCGAGCCGCGTCCGGATGTTCGTGATGCGCTGTCCGTCGAAGTTGATGTCGAGCCAGGGCAGGGTATCGAGATCGCGCCGCAGGCTGGCCGACAGGCCCGCCACCACGATACCGGGCATACACGAGAACGGCATGACGTTCACCACGCCCGACACCCCGTGCCTGCCGTAGTGCACCACTTTGGCCACCGTGAGCAGGGTTTCGGTGCCGATGATGGTGTCGAAGTAGGGACGCGCCAGGTCGAAGAGCGCATGCATCGGCGGGTCGGCCGGATGCCGCAGCAGGTGCGCCACGCGGCGGGTCAGCCGCCGCTCGATCACATGCTGATACGCGCCCAGCGCTTTGGTTCCCAGAAAGCCGGTCCACTGGCCAAAGAGCACGTCACGCTCCAGCTTCGTCTGGTCCGAGAAGTGAAACCACTCGGTGAGCGATCCGGTCACGACCTCCGCGCCCGAGGCCTCCAGCAGCCGGATCAACTCCTGGTTACTGTGCGCGTTCAGCATCACGTAGATCTCGCCGACGACGGCGACGACCGGCCGCGGCGTCGAGCGGTCGACGCGCAACGCCGCAAAGTCGCTGGCAATGGCGTCCATCGCGCCGGGGAGAGCGCGCTGACCTCCGCTCGCCATGGCGTCGTGAATCGTGGCAAGGCCGCGCTTGTACGCAGCATCGGTGTCACCGGGCACGCACTCGTAGGGACGGAATTCGTAGACCAGCTTCAGCAGCAGATCGACGGCGACGGCGCCGGCCCAGAACAGCAGGCGCAAGGCCTTCGGGTGGTCGCCGAAGCCGCGGTACGAGTTCTCGGGCGTCGGCGACAGGATCTCGAGGGCGCCGAAGCCCTCCCGGTCGAGCAGCTGGCGCTGCAGCACGCGGTACTGCCCGAGCCGGCAGGGCCCGGGTGACGCCGGCATCAGGAACACCGACGTCTCGGGATCCAACCCGTGGCGGCAGGCACGAATCATGTCACCGGTCGACAGGAAGCACGGCAGGCATTCGCGACCGCGGCACAAGTCGAGGCCGATCGCCAGCGTCTCCGCATCCGGCGGCGGCAGCACGGCGCAGGGAATACCGAAGTAGTCGAGCGCACCCGAGAACGCCACGACGTGGTCTGACATGTACGGCACGTAGACCTTCTTCGGTCCAGCGCCGGCGGCCGTCGTACGGGGGGCGTCTTGTGGATTGGGGGAGGCCATCACGAAGCCCTCCCGAGATTGAGGCTGTCGAAGAACGCCTCGCAGCGCGTGATCATGCCGGCGTCGGCGGTGTGGTCATCGACTTCGAGTTCGAGGAACGGCTTGCCGCCGAGCGTCTCGCGGAAGTAGGTCAGCAGGAAGGCGTCGGGGCCACAGTTGAAGTTGGTCAGGTAGATGGCCTGCAGGTGCCGGTCGTCACGCACCATGGCGGCGGCGCGCAGGATGTCCTGACCGGAACGCCAGAACATGTCGTCGTAGCTGCCAGGCACCCCGACGCGGTCGAGCGGCAGGTAGTCCATCGGCATCGGCAGCACGCCAAGCCGCCTGAGCTTGTACGGCAGGTCGAGGTTCGCCCCGGTGTCGTTCGACGTGTAGGGGCGCCCTACGACGACGACGCCTGGCAGCCCTTCCGCCAACGATTCGAGCACCTCGAGCCCCCGCGCCCGGACGGTTTCCTGGAAGCGCTGCAACGCGCGCCACCCGGTCTCGGTGGCGTCGTCGGCCACTCGTGACGAGGCCCCGGTCAGCGCCGCAGCGAGCGCCCGCAGTTCGGTCCGCCGGCCCGTGGCGTCGTGGAAATGCAGGGCCTTGTTGACGATGCGTGGCACCGGCATGTCAGCGGGAAGATTCTGCATCAGCAGGTGCGGTGTCGCCGGGATCAGCGGGCAATAGTGGTTGTGCGGCTGGCCCTCGGCGGCATTCTCGCGCGTCATCATGCTCGGCAGAAACAGCATGTCCACGTCCTTGCTTACGACGTCGACCAGGTGCCCGAACGCCAGCTTCACCGGGAAGCAGGATTCCGCCACTGCCCTTTCGTGCGTGTGTCTCACGATATCGGGGTTGGTGGGTGCGGACAGCACGACGTCGCACCCGAGGTGGTCGAGGAACGCCCGCCAGAACGGGAAGAGGTCGTAGAAGCTCAGGTTGCGGAGCATGCCGACCCGAAGGCGGGACGTGCTGCCCGAGCCGCGCGGTCCCGGGTCGGTCCAGCCGTCCAGCAGGGCCATCTGGCGCTCGGCGAACAGATCCGGGATCGCCCGCCAGGTGCTGCTCACCCCGCGGCCCGCCTCTTCGAACTTGTCGCAGCGCGCACCGTAGAACACCGGCGCCTCGCCCTCGATCACGATCTTCCGCACCTCGCACAGGTTCGGACACGCGCGGCACTCGAAGACCTCGCTCTCATAGTGCCGGTCGGCGAGGTCGAAGCCGCGGAAACGCGTGGTGGCGTCGGTGCCCCGCGCCGCCCGTCGCGCCATCTCCTCGCGCGCCAGGATGGCCACGCCGATAGCGCCGGTGACGTCGTGGTTGCGCGGCACCGTAATCGGGCGGCGGGTGATCTCGCGGAACGCCGCCACGACGGAGCTGTTGGCCGCCACGCCGCCCTGAAAGAAGATGTGATGGCCGAGCGGCCGGCTGTTCACCACACGATTGAGGTAGTTTTCGGCGATGGAGTAGGCCAGCCCCGCGGTGAGGTCCGGCACCTTCGCGCCGCGCTGCTGGTGGTGCACGATGTCGGATTCCATGAAGACCGTGCAGCGCTCACCCAGCGCGGCCGGGCACGGCGACGCAAACGCCAGCTCGCTGAACTCCTGTTCGACCTTGATCTTCAGGCGGTCGGCCTGCTCCTGCAGGAACGAGCCGGTGCCGGCGGCGCAGGCGTTGTTCATCGTGAAGTCGGTGACCGCGCCGTTCAGCAGACGAATGAACTTGCTGTCCTGGCCGCCGATTTCGATCACGGTGTCGACCTCGGGATCGATGGCCACGGCCGCGCGGGCCTGGGCCGTGATCTCGTTGCGCACCACGTC
Source organism: uncultured Acidobacteriota bacterium (assembly GCA_963779175.1). Taxonomy (GTDB): domain Bacteria; phylum Acidobacteriota; class Vicinamibacteria; order Vicinamibacterales; family UBA2999; genus CADEFD01. The sequence goes on along the minus strand of CAVZXA010000005.1, from coordinate 478,189 downwards.
GGCGCCGATGAAATCGCCGGTCAGGTGCCGGCCCGACCCGGTGGTGCCGGCGCCGCGCACCGTCACCCGATCGGCCACGTCGAGCACCATCTGCAGGCCGTCGCGGACGGCCTCGAGGGGACGGCCGGCGGTGGGCAGATAGCGCCGCGCGAGCACGCGGTTCTGCTCGTCGATGAGCACGATATTCGTGCTCACCGACCCGACGTCCACGCCGAGCCACGCGTCCACGCGCTCGCCGTCGGGTAACAGGCCCAGCAGCGGATGGCCCTCCTGCGCGTCCAGGGGACGGGTCAATATCGGCAGGGTCTCCCGGTCGAGGCCGCCGGCCTGGATGGCGTCGGCCAGCAGATCGAATCCGACGAACGATGCGGCGCGCCGGCCCGCGGCGATCTCGTCCATCGTCACGTAGGCGGTGCCGAGCGCGGCCATGATGGTGTGATGTTCGGGGACGATGATCGAGCCCGGGGGCAGGTTCAGCACCGTCTCGAAGGCGCGCGTGACCGCGCCGTTGTAGGCCACGCCGCCCTGGAACAGGATCGGCGCGGTGAACTTCTTGCCCTTGCCGATCACCGTGGTGAAGTTGCGCGCCATGGCCAGGCACACGCCCATCAGGATGTCCGACAGGGGCGTGCCGATCTGCTGCAGGTGGATCATGTCGCTCTTGGCGAACACGGTGCAGCGGCCGGCAATGCGGGCCGGGCTTTCGCTGTCGAGCGCCACCCGGGCGAACTCGGTGTCGATGGCAATGCCGAGCCGTTCGGCCTGCTGATCGAGAAACGCGCCGGTGCCGGCGGCGCAGAGCGCGTTCATCGAGAAGTCCTCGAGGAGCATCTGGCGGCTGCCTTCGTCCCAGCGCACCGACAGCAGCTTCGAGTCCTGCCCCCCGATCTCGATGATGGTCCGGGCCTCGGGATGGAACTCGCCCACCGCGCGGGTCTGCGCGACGAGCTCGTTCACGTGCACGCCGCCGATCAGGTCCGAGATGGGTCCGCCCCCGGACCCCGACAGCCCGACGCCGCCGATGTGCGAGATGTCCACCGTGGCGCCGATCTCGCGGATGGTCTCGAGCAGCACGCTTCGCGGGCGGCCGCGCGAGCGCACGTAGCGCCACGCCAGCAGGCGACGTTCGGCGTCGAGCACGACGACCTTGACCGTGGTAGAGCCGACATCCACGCCGAGAAAGACGTCACTCATGGGCACGGGCCGCCTGCCTTTCGATGTGGGTCCTGGACTGTCCGAGCGTCGCCTCCAGCCACCTGCGAATGCGTCGCCCGGCGGTGAAGCGCTTTAGGGCACTGAACCCGCCGCGCAGCGAGTCGATGCGCGAGCGATTCAACTGCAGCAGGTGGAACGCCGGTGGGGTCCGGGGGCTCGTGATCGCGGACGCGACCGTGAGTGCGACCGACGCCTCGAAGTAGTGGGTGGCATAGAGCTGGCGCGACACCGCGAAGATGGTCGGCGCCGGGCCGGTGCCGGGCTCGTAGATCGTGACCTGCGTGATGGTGATCGTGGGCTTGAAGCCGAAGTCTTCCTTCGCCCAGTAGACGACGTGCTTCAGGTGCGGCAGCGGCGCCGGCAAGAGGTCGCCCAGGTGACCGAGCAGTTCCGGCGCGGTGTCCCTCAGGTAGGGCGACTCCCGCACCAGGGCCCGCGTCTCGTCGGCCAGCTTCACGAGCGCCGGCTTGTCGACGTATTCGGCCAGGGCGCCCTGCCCATCCCGCCCATACGCGATCACGTAGTCCACGAGCACCTGCCGGAAGAGCGCGGTCGCGTCCTCCCGCCAGGTGGGGGCGGTCCACCGCACCTCCGTGCGAAAGCGCTCGATCATCGCTGCCGACAGCTTCAGGCCGCAGCTGCCGGTGCGGCAGTGGCGCAGCGCCTCGAGGTCATCCTCCTCGAGCGTCAGCGCCTTCACGTCGGCCAGGGTCGGGGGATCGCTGAATCGCCCGACCTGCAACACGGCGTCGTTGCGCGCGTAGTTCTCGATGTCGAGCAGGGCGCGGACCAGCGCGGCGCCCGGCGCGTTCACGCGAACGATGCCGAAGGCCGCGACCTCCCGCGTGTCGGTGGCCCCCGGCAACGTCGCGACGACCTGACCCTGGCCCAACGCGGCGAAGTCGGCGGGGGACAGCTGCATCTGCCGTTGCAGGAACGCGTGGAGTACGCCTGGCAACTCCTGTGCACCGGCCGCTGGCGTGACGAGCAGGCACAGCCCGAGCGCGGCCAGTACCCTCAGGACCGCGGTCGTGCGTGTTGTCATGCCACACACCGGACTGCGACAGCCCGGCGCCTCCCTGAGGAGCGGCGGTGCGATTGGCGTGCCACCCGACATGGTCGATTTTGCGGGGGCAACCTCATCGGTGAGGGCGAAGGCAGGGCTGCGACCGGAAGTCCTGCCGCCGGTGCGGAGAAACCAGCGGGGTGCGAGTTCGCGCGCGTCGGTGGCCGCGCGGTGCGGCAGTTTCGACCCGGGAACGGCCGAAGTCGGGGTCGCCGCGCAGGTACGGGGTTTGCGCGCACCGAGGCCGGAGTGGACATCCACTCGAGGAGCGCACATGACAAGCCGACCTTCGTTCGTCGGTCTTCCAGCTTTCCTGCGGGCCACCGGGCTCGCTCTGCTGTCCGCGGTGATGGTGGCGCCGTTGGCCGCCGCGGATGACCAGTCGCCACGTCGTGCGATCGCCGTCGAGAGCGGCGTCCGCATCGTCACACGACTCAATACGCCGCGCCGCTTCCACGGTGCCGTGACCAGCCTCGAGGCGGTGCGCGCGATGATGGCCGGGCCGGGCATGCCGGCTGACATCGAGGCGGTCTTCCAGGCCGCCGGTCTGCCGCACCTGGCGCCGGAAGCGGTGCGCTCGCTCACCGACACCGCCGGGCTGCGCAGCGTGACGGTGGCCGTCGGCACGCGGATGGAGTGGATGGCGCAACGGATCACGGGCAAGCCCGATCTGCTGCGCAACGTCCAATGGGGCGGCCGGGCCGCCTTCGAAGCCTGGGAGTTCACCCTGGATGACGGCGCGCGAGGCTACACGTTCGTGCTGCCGACCGCCTGCGGCAACCTCGCACTCGCGGCCGTCGGCGCCAGTCCGCGGGCCGCGGCAGCGGAGGCGACCCGCGCCGCCGACGCCAGGCGCGCCGAGGCCGATCGAGCCGACGCGGCACGGCGCGCCGACGAAGAGCGCCGGGCGGCCGAACTGAGAGCCGCGGAGGCCCGTCGGGCCGACGAAGCTCGAGCTGAGGCGGCGCGGGCCGAAGAGGCACGGCGTGCCGCCGATGCCGCGCGCCGAGCCGAAGAGGCCCGGCAGGCGGCGGACGCGGCCGAGGTCGATCGTCGCGCCCGGGTCGACGTGTTCCTCGAGGCGCTCGGCGGCAAGGAGCGCCGCGTGCGCGAGTTCGAACGCGGGGCCACGACCGTGGTGGGTGGGCAATGCGCAGCACTGGTCGGCGGCAAGGGCGGCGTGGACGTACGTCTCGGCAGCTCGGGGTGGCGTCTGGCGCCGGCCGTCGGCGTGGCGTTCAATACCGAGGAACGCGGCAACTCGAGCCTGTTCGCCGATCTCGAACTGAACTACTGGATTGGCGACAAGGGCTTCGTCGGCACCGGCGTCGGCGGCTGGGACCTCACCCACACCGACACCGCCGCAGTCTCGTGGCTGCTGCACGCCGGCCGCGAGATGACGCGCACGGCGACGGGCAACACCCGGCTGCTCGTCGTCGCCGAGGGTCGTCTGTTCCTGGACGCGATCGACGAAATCGAGAACAACTACGTGGTGTGGGCCGGCTTGCGGGTCGTGTTCCGCTGAGCCCGTGGCCCGCGGGGCAGGTGTGATGGCCGACGCGCGTAGCCGACGCGCGCCGGCCGTCGTCGTCACGGACGCCGCCGCCAGCCGAATCACCGCAGGTCGATGCTCATCCCGATCTGGACGCCGATCTTCGGGCTGGCATCGAGCCAGCCGCCGAGCACGCTGGCGTCGAGCGTCGTGCCATCGCGCACGGCGATGTTGGCCCCGAGCTGCCAGCCGATCGCGGAGCCGGCCAGCGTCGCTTTCTGCGACCACGCCAGCGTCAGCTCGCCGCCGGCCTGAACCGCGCGGGTGAGCACCCAGACGAGCGAGGTCCCCGTGGTGAGCACGGTGCCGCGTTCCTTGATGCCCACCGCGCCGGTCTGCGTGTTGCCGGCCAGCAGCGCGCCGCCGTTCACCCGCAGGGTCGCGCGCGAGTGGAGCCGATGTTGCGAGACGACATTCAGGCCGTAGTCCACCAGGCCCGTGCCGAGCCCTCGCGACTGGCTGCCGCTGGGAATCTCGAGCGCCACCGAGACGGCGGTGGCGTGGGCGGCGTTCGGATCGCGGGTGATGCGCCACTTCGCGGCCACCGTCGAGTCGCCTGGGCCGTGCACGACCGTGCGCCGGCCTGCCGCATCCGCGACGAGGCTCACCATCGGCAGCAGCGCCGCCAGCTCGACGCGCGCGCCCACACCGTAGTCCACCTCCCACTCGAGGACGTTCTGCCAGCGCACCGGCCTGGCCGGCGGGCGCAGCACGTCCACCTGACTGCTGATTTCGAGGTGCCAGAGACGGCGGGGCGCGACCTCGGCGTCGTCCACGAGAAACGGCTGCTGCGCGCCGGCAGACGACGCGCTGCCCAGACACAGCACCCACGCGGCCATCGGCGCCCAGCCCGCGCGCCTGCGTGGCCCGTTCACGTGCCGGAGGCAGCCCCGGCCGCCAGGGTCGCGCGCGCACGGACGAAAGCGTCGGCGGCGTCAGTTCGCAGCGGATGCCGCCCGCCCTGGACCACAAGGCGTCCGGCGACGATCACGGTGTCCACGAGGCGCTGCCGTCCGCTGGCGAAGACGTGCGCGTCGAGCGCATCGGCGGCGTCGAGGCCGGCAATCGCCGGATGGCGCCCGTCGAGCGCCACCGAGATCCGCGCGTTGGCCCACCGCGAGGCCGCGTGCCGCCAGTCCAGACGCCACGGCGCCCCCGCGCACCGCACCGAGCGTCAGGGCCGTCGCCACGTGTCCGTGCGCCACCGAGCCCCCGACGTTGCGACGACGCGTCACCAGGCGCTGCGAGTACTCGAGCATCCGCAGTTCGTCGGCCGCGTCCACCGTGATGTGGCTGTCGGAGCCGACGCCCCACTGCCCGCTGGCGTCAGTCCAGCGCGTGAACGCGAAGACGCCGTCGCCGAGGTTCGCTTCGGTCGTCGGGCACAGTCCCGCGATCGCGCCGGCCTCGGCAGTCCGCCGCGCTTCCTCGTCGGTCATGTGGGTGGCGTGCACGAGGCACCACCGGCCATCGACGGGCGCGTGATCGAGCAGCCATGCCACCGGTCGCTGGCCGCTCCATGCTTCGCACTCCTCCACCTCGCGCACCTGTTCGGCGACGTGCATATGGATCGGCGCGGTCGGGTCGATGCCGGCCAGTCCATCGAGCGCGTCACGCATCGCCTCCGGCGTCACGGCGCGCAGCGAATGCAGCGCCAGGCCGACGCGGGCGCCTTCCCCCGCGGTGCCGCGAAGCGCGCGGACCAGATCGAGGAGCGCGTCGGTGGAGCTGACGAATCGCCGCTGTCCGTCCGTTGGCGGCGCACCGCCAAACCCGCTCTGTTGGTACAGCACTGGCAGCAGCGTCAGGCCGATGCCGGCTCGCGCGGCCGCCCGCGCCACGCACGCCGCGAGGGTCGACGGGTCGGCGTAGGCACGGCCGTCGCGATCGTTGTGCAGGTAGTGGAACTCACACACCGAGGTGTAGCCGGACTCCAGCATCTCGATGAAGAGATGGGTCGCGATCGCCTCGAGCGCTTCCGGCGTGACCGCATTGGCGACGCGGTACATGCGCTCGCGCCAGCTCCAGAAGCTGTCGTCGTGGGCGGTGCGATGCTCGGCGAGGCCGGCAAAGGCACGCTGGAACGCGTGCGAATGCAGATTCGGCATGCCCGGCAGCACCGGCCCGGGGGCGCGCGGCGCTCCCGAAGTCTGGCTCCATCCAGAATGGGGTCTGACCCCAGTTATGCAGCCGGCCTCGTCCCACTCGATGAGGACGTCGCGCGCCCACCCCTCGGGCAGCAGCGCGGCGGCGGCGTGAAGGCGGCCCGCTGCCATGTCAGCCGATCATCGGCAGCGTCAGGCCGTGCGTCTTCGCGCACGCGATGGCCTCGTCGTAGCCGGCATCCGCATGCCGCATGACGCCGGTGGCCGGGTCGTTCCACAGCACGCGCGCGAGTCGCGCATCGGCCTCCGCCGTGCCGTCACACACGATGACGACGCCCGAATGCTGCGAGAAGCCCATGCCCACACCACCGCCGTGGTGCAGCGAAACCCAGGTGGCGCCCGACGCGCAGTTGAGGAGCGCGTTCAGCAGCGGCCAGTCGGAGACCGCGTCCGAGCCGTCTTTCATCGCCTCGGTCTCGCGGTTCGGCGAGGCGACTGAGCCCGAGTCGAGATGGTCGCGTCCGATCACGATCGGCGCCTTCACCTCACCCGTGCGCACCATCTCGTTGAACGCGAGGCCGAGCCGGTGGCGATCGCCCAGGCCCACCCAGCAGATACGGGCCGGCAGTCCCTGGAAGTGAATCCGCTGGCGCGCCATATCGAGCCAGCGATGCAGGTGAGGGTCGTGCGGCATCAGCTGCTTGACCTTGGCGTCGGTCTTGTGGATGTCGTCGGGATCACCCGACAGCGCCACCCAGCGGAACGGGCCGACGCCGCGGCAGAAGAGCGGCCGGATGTACGCCGGCACGAAGCCGGGAAAGTCGAAGGCGCGCGCGACGCCCTCGTCCTTCGCCATCTGGCGGATGTTGTTGCCGTAGTCGAAGGTCGGCACCCCGGCGTCCTTGAAGGCCAGCATCGCCTCGACGTGCACCGCCATCGACCGCTTCGCGGCCGTGGCCGTGCCGGCCGGATCGCTGACGCGCCGCTCGAACCACTGCTCCACCGTCCACCCCTGCGGCAGGTAGCCGTTCACCGGATCGTGCGCCGAGGTCTGATCGGTCACCGCGTCGGGCCGCACGCCCCGGCGATGAATCTCCGGAAAGACGTCGGCCGCGTTGCCGAGGAGCGCAATCGACTGCGTGCGCCCGGCCGCGCGATTGGCCTCGAGCATCGCCAGCGCCTCGTCGAGGTCGCGTGCCTGCGCGTCCACGTAGCCGGTGCGCAGACGCATGTCGATGCGACTCTGCTGGCACTCGACCGCCAGGCACGAGGCCCCGGCCATCGTGGCCGCCAGCGGCTGCGCGCCGCCCATCCCGCCGAGACCGGCGGTGAGAATCCAGCGGCCGCCGAGATCGCCGCCGTAGTGCTGGCGCCCCATCTCGACGAAGGTCTCGTAGGTGCCCTGCACGATGCCCTGGCTGCCGATGTAGATCCACGAGCCGGCCGTCATCTGGCCGTACATCATCAGCCCGAGGCGATCGAGCGCGTGGAAGTGCTCCCACGTGGCCCAGTGCGGCACCAGATTCGAGTTGGCGATGAGCACGCGAGGGGCGTCGCGATGAGTGCGGAAGACGCCGACCGGCTTGCCCGATTGCACGAGCAGCGTCTCGTCGTCACCGAGGGCCGTGAGGGCCGCGACGATGCGATCGAACGACGCCCAGTTGCGCGCCGCCTTGCCGATGCCGCCGTACACCACCAGGTCCTCGGGCCGCTCGGCCACCTCCGGATCGAGGTTGTTCATCAGCATGCGCAGCGGCGCTTCCGTCAGCCAGCTCTTCGCCGTGCGCGTGGTTCCCCGTGCGGCGCGGATCACTCGACTCATAAGGCCTCTGTGAGGATCGGCTCGACGGCAGGTCCGTTCCACCGCCCAGACCACGGCGCGCTCGAGCACATCGCGCACGGTGGAACGGAGTTGGCGGGCGCGGGCGTCGGAGTAAGGCGTGGGCCAGGTCTCAGGCCGCACCGCCGAGGGCTCGTCCATGTAGCCGCGGCAGGCCAGCTCCATCTGGATCGCGTGCACGCCGTGGTCGGGACGCCCGTAGTGGCGGGTGATGTAGCCACCCTTGAAGCGGCCGTTGGTCACCCGCGACATCCCGGTGCGATCGCACACGCGCTCGACCACGCGCGTGAGCGTCGGGTCGCAGCTGGCGCCGGCGTTGGTGCCGAGATTGAACTGCGGCAACTCGCCGGCAAACAACCGCGGAATCGCCGAGCGAATCGAATGGCCGTCGTAGAGCACCACGCGCGGATGTTGCGCGAGAAGGCGCGTGAGCTCTTCGTCGAGGGCGGCATGGTAGGGCGCGAAGTAGTGACGGAGGCGCTCGGCCACCTCGCGCGCGCTCGGTGCGTCGCCGTCGGCATAGAGCGGCTCGCCGTCGAAGGTCTCGGTGGGACAGAGCGCCGTTGTCGCCTGACCGGGATAGAGCGACACGCCGGACGGATCGCGGTTCACGTCGATGACGGTGCGCGAGATGGCCGTATGGACGACGGTGGCGCCGAGTTCGGCGGCGAAGCCGTAGAGTCGATTGAATCCACCAGTCGGCGTCTTTGCGGGCGAGCCAGGGTGAGGCCACGCGTGTCTGGAGCTCCGGTGGCAGCACGGTGCCGGTGTGCGGCAGGCTGACGACCAGCGGCGCCGCACCGCGCGTCACGGTGAGCCAATCGAGCCTGGTCACCCGCGCACGTCCCCCGCCTCGACCCCCGGCAGGTCGCCGGTGCCGGCCGCCTCCGCCAGCCGTCCCGACGTGACGAGCGCGGTGGCGAAGCGGAGGTCATCGGCCAGATAGCGGTCCTGGCCGAGCGGCGCGACGCCGGTGCGCAGCAGCGTCACGGCGCGCTCGAGGCGCGCGCTCGACGTGAGCGGCGCGTGGAATCCGCACCCCTGCGCGGCGGCAATGAGCTCGATGCCGATGACGCCGGCCGCGTTGGCGGCCATGCCGAGCAGGCGCCGCGCGCCGTGAGTCGCCATCGACACGTGATCTTCCTGATTGGCGGAGGTCGGAATCGAATCGACACTGGCGGGATAGGCCCGCTGCTTGTTCTCGGAGACCAGCGCCGCGGCCGTCACCTGCGCCATCATCAAGCCGGAGTTGAGTCCGGGCGACGGCGTGAGAAACGCCGGCAACCCTGACAGGGCCGGATCGACGATCATCGCGATGCGTCGTTCGGCAATCGAGCCGATCTCGCAGAGCGCGAGCGCGATCATGTCTGCCGCAAACGCCACCGGCTCGGCGTGGAAATTGCCGCCGGAGATGACTTCGCCGGTGCCGGTGAACACCAGCGGGTTATCGGAGACGCCGTTGGCCTCGATGGCCAGCGTACGCGCGGCCTGGCGCAGCAGATCGAGGCAGGCGCCCATTACCTGCGGCTGACAGCGCACGCAGTACGGATCCTGCACGCGGGTATCGCCCACGAGGTGCGATTGGCGGATGGCGCTGCCGTGCATCAGCGCGGCCAGGGCCGCCGCCGCCGCGATCTGCCCGGGCTGCCCACGCAGCGCCTGGATCCGCGGATCGAACGGGCCATCGGACCCCTTCGCGGCATCGGTCGTGAGCGCACCGGTGACGAGCGCGGCCTGGAAGACCCGCTCGGCCTCGAAGAGACCGGCCAGCGCCAGCGCGGTCGAGGCCTGCGTGCCGTTCAGGAGCGCCAGGCCTTCCTTCGGACCGAGCACGAGCGGCGCGAGTCCGGCTGCTGCCAGCGCCTCCGCCGCCGCTACTCGCGCGCCGCGCACCTCGAACTCACCGACGCCGATGAGTGCCCCCGCCATGTGCGCCAGCGGCGCCAGATCACCCGAGGCGCCAACCGAGCCCTGCCCCGGCACCACCGGCACCAGGCCCAGCGCGAGGCACTGCCCTAGCGCGTCGAGCGTGGCCCAGCGCACGCCCGACGCGCCCTGCGCCAGGCTCGCCAGCTTGAGCGCCATCATGAGCCGCGTCACCGCCGCCGGCAGCGGTTCGCCGACCCCGACACAGTGCGACAGCACGATGTTGCGCTGCAGCGTCGTGAGGTCGTGGCTGTCGATGCGCACCGAGGCCAGCTTGCCGAATCCGGTGTTCACGCCGTAGACCGGCGCGCCGGCCGCCACCACCTGATCGATGACGCGCGCGCCGGCCTCGACCAGGGGACGGCAGGCCGGATCGAGCGCGGCGTCGGCGCCGAAGTAGATAGCTCGCCAGGTGGCCAGTGGCGTGGCCCCGGCCCGCAGGGTCTCGATGCGCACGCAGGTGCCTCTCGAACGAGGGGATGACCGGACAGGCGGACAGCCCGCCGTCGGCGGCCGAATTCTATCGTGGAACGCCGCGACTCAGCGCGCCGGCCGCACCAGGCGGACGGCGTCGCCGACGCGGATCCGCCCCGCGGTCACGACCGAGGCGTTCAGCGCCAGGCGTCCGCCGAAGCGCCGGCCGATGTCGCGCAGCACCTCGGGATCGCGTTCGAGGGTATCGGGATCGACGGTGGTCATCGGACACCGTCCGCGCCGCGAGTCGAGACCCACCACCGCCTCGCCGATGTGCAGCTCGGCACCGGCCCAGGTGAACTCGTCCACCCCGTCGACGCCGCCGATGACGAGATTGGGCCGCAGCCGGCGCACGTCGCGGCCGAAGGCGGCAAGGGCGCCGTCGGTGGCCACCAGCAGCGGCAGCACGTCGAAGCGGTCGGGGCCCTCGTAGGCTTCGAGCCACGCGTCGGCCCCGGCCTCCGCCTGGACCAGCACGAGCGCCTCGGGGCGATGCCAGAGATGCCCGTTGATGCGTGGCACGCCGTCGGCATCGAGCGTGCCGTGCAGGCCCAGCAGGCGGTACTGGCGGCGCGCCGAACGCACGCCCTCGGGCCCGCGCACGTGCACGATTCGGTCGCCGGGCACGCCGAGGGCCGTCAGCACGGCCGTCTCGACCGCTTCGCCCGCCAGTGACTTCACGGGATACCGGTAGATCGCGTCGAGGGTCATCGGTGCCGGGTTCGATGCCCGCAAGGCGCCGGCCGTGTCGGCCAGTGGGATATGCTTGAGGGCCGATGCTCCCCGCCCTGACCGCCCTCATCGCCCTGCAGGACTTGGACACGCGGGCGGAAGCGGCGCGCCGTCGGCTCGCCGATGCGCCCGTCAAGGTGGCCGCCCTCGACGCCACCCTCGCCGGCGCGACCCAGGCGCTCGAGAAGGCCCGCGCCGCGCTCGCCACGTCGCAGACCGCCCGGCGCGAACTCGAGAAGGAAGCCGCCGTCGCCCAGCAGCGCGTCTCGAAATACAAAGAGCAGTTGATGCAGGCGAAGGACAACAAGCAGTTCCACGCCCTGCAGCACGAGATCGCGACCTTCTCCGCCGAAGTGCAGCGCGTCGAGGAGATCGAGATCGGCCGCATGCTCGAGGGCGACGAGCTCACCGCCGTGGTGAAGGCCGCCGAAGCGAAGCTGGCGGCCGAGAAGAAACGGGTCGCCGCCGAGAAGAGCGCCATCGAGGCCGACTCCACCAGTGTGGCCGGTGAGCTGACCGGGCTGCAGGCCGCCCGCGCCGAGCTCGCGGCCACCGTGGATTCGCGCCTGCTCACCACCTACGAGACCGTGGCCAAGGGCCGCAAGGGCACCGGCATCGCGCGTGTGGTCGATGGGCTGTGCGAGGCCTGCCGGGTGCGGGTGCGTCCGCACCTCTACAACCAGATCCGCGCCGGCGACCAGATCATCCAGTGCGAGAGCTGCGTGCGCATCCTCTACTGGATCGCGCCGCCCAAGGTCGACGACGCGCCGGTCGAGCCGCCGCCGGCGACGTAAGGTCGAAGCTCCCTCCGTCCTCGCTGTTCCGCTATGTCCTCCTTCCAGGCGTGTTTGGCAGCAGCGGCGCACGCGACCGGAGCGACCTCGGCGGAAGGGCAGTAGTTGGGCTGTTGCTGTGCCGGTGTTGCGGGCCATGCGCGTCGACCCGGCGGAGACACTGCGGTCGGCGTGAACGCCGCAGCCCACCGGTTGCGTTGACTTAGTCTGATATACTTAGTCCATACGCCATGCCGACGGTCAACATTCACGAAGCAAAAACTCATCTCTCGAAGCTCATCGACCGTGCCTCGAAGGGCGAGTCGTTCATCATCGCCAAAGCCGGACGGCCGATGGTCACGGTGTCGGCGATCGGGGCGCCAAAGGCACCGAAACGCCTCGGTTTCCTGGCCGGGGAGATCGCCGTGCCAGACGACTTCGACCGCATGGGCGGCGACCGGATTGCGGCGCTCTTCAGCGGCAGCAAATGAAGCTCCTGCTCGACACTCAGGTGCTGCTGTGGGCGGCCGGCCAGCCCGAGCGACTGACACCGGCGGCGCGAAGGCTGCTGGGCGATGCGCGCCACGACCTGCTGTTCAGCGCGGCGAGTCTCTGGGAAATCTCGATCAAACACGCGCTAGGGCGGGCCGATTTCCGTGTCGACCCCCGCGTCCTGCGGCGGGCCTTGCTGGACAACGGCTACACAGAGCTGCCGGTGACCAGCCTGCACGCCGTCAGCGTCGATTCACTGCCTGACCTGCACCGCGATCCGTTCGACCGCCTGCTGCTCGCGCAGGCACTCTGTGAAGGCATCACGCTCGTCACCGCCGACCGCGTGCTCGCGAAGTACGAGGGGCCGATCCGGAAGATCTGATCTCACCCCGGCACGGGCGCAGCAAGCGCGTGCGGCGCGACGATGATCGCGGCCATGCGTCCCGCCTGATCTCCATCCGCTCGAAACGACTCGAAGACCTCGCGGTGGGTCTTCGTGCACAGCCCCGCCACGTGGATGTTCGCCGCGCACACGCCCGCGGCCTCGAGCAGATCGCGATTGGCCGCCCACAGGTCGAGCACCAGTGCATCGCCGTTTCTGGTGAACCAGCGCTGCACGCAGGCGGACGGATGGCCGGCCTGTTCGAAGGCTGTCTGCAGCTCCGGGCCCACCGTGTAGCAGCAGGCGCCGATGCTCGGACCAATCGCGGCGACCAGCGTTTCGGGATCGACGCCCCACTCGCGCGTCAGCGTCGCGACGGTGGCGCCGACGACGTCGGCCGCCGTGCCGCGCCAGCCGGCGTGCACCGCGGCCACGGCGCCGCTTCGCGGGTGGGCCAGCAGGATCGGCACACAGTCGGCGGCCACGATGGCCACCGCGGTGCCGGGATCGCGCGTGACGGCGGCATCGGCGTCGGGCACGGGCTGCTCGAGCTGGTCGGCATGGACCACGCGGACGACGGCGCCGTGCACCTGGCGGACGCGTCCCACGCGCGGCACCGCGCAGCCCACCGACGCCGCGGCGCTGGCCCATGCCTCGCCTGCCCGCTCGCCGGGCCGCAACTGCAGTTGCCGCGAGGTGAACCCGTGTTGCGCCAGCCCGTCGAGGGCGCGGCAGCGCAGCATCGGGCCCCACGGCTCCTCGGTCCAGTGGAAATCGGCGGGCGGCGTGGGGAGGGTCATGCGTGGGTCCATCGGGATGCGATCGGTCGGGCAACGGCGGTTAACGTCGGCGACCTCATCGGCCGCGCCGCCCGATGCGAGTCGCGAGGATTATCGCGGAAACACGGGCGCATTCATCGCTGGCACGCCGGTTGAAGTGTGAGCGGGCACAGCCGCTCCACTCATTCAACGGGCGGCGGGAGCACACCCATGCTGGTCAAGATCACGCCAAACGACAAGGGCAGCCCGGTCGGCAAACTGGCCGACGCCGAACTCCACTTCACTGAGGGTCCGCTTGCGGGCCTCAAGCTCCTCGGTTTCGCGGTGTGGGAGCGCCGCAACGGCTCGGGTCGCAACGTCACCTTCCCGGCCCGCCAGTACTCCGTCAACGGCGAGCGGCGCAGCTTCGCGCTGCTGCGGCCGATGACCGAGGTGAAGGCCCAGGACCACATCCGCGATCTGGTGCTCAGCGCCTTCGCGAAGTTCGAGGCCGAGGCCACCGACGATCCGACGCCCGAGGCGCCCGACGACACGGCGGCGCCGCCCTGGTAGGTGCGGCCGCCTACGAGAGCATCGGCAGAAGGCGCGCGTTTTCCTGCTGCCGCTTCGGCGGCAGCGTCCATTCCTCGCGCAGGCCCTTGGCGAACTCGTTCTTGAAGAAGTTGTCCTTCAGGCCGCCGTCGATGATGTCCCACGGCAGCATCTTGTCGTTCGAGCGGTCGCGGTAGATGTAGAACTCGGCGTCGATGCCCGATTCCTGCACCGCCGCCCGCCACTGTCCGCCGTTGCGCTCGGCGGCTTCGATGGCCGGCGCGACGCGGCGATCGCCGAGTGACATCAGCGCCTGGTAGTAGGAATGCCGTTCGCTCTTGATCGAGAAGTAGACGTGGTCGATGTTGTCGACCAGCGCGTGGAGGCGCTTCATCTTGCGTTCGATCTCTTTGGTGTCGGTCATCGGCAGCCACTGGTAGCTGGTGCCGGGCTTGGGCACGAGCGGATTCGACGCTGCCGATGATCCGGCCCGGCTGGCCGCGCCCGCGGGCGTACTTCATCATGATGTCGCGCAGCTGCACCGTCTGGTCGCGCATCGCCACCAGATCCTCGTCGGTTTCGGTGGGCAGGCCGATCATGTAGTAGAGCTTCAGATTCTCGATGCCGCTCGAGAAGATGAGCTCGGCCTTCTCCAGAATCTCGTCGTTGGTGACGGTCTTGTTGATGACGCGGCGCAGGCGGTCGGAGCCGGTTTCCGGCGCGATGGTGAGCGTCCGCTCGCCGCTCTCACGCAGCAGCCGCACGATGGTGGGCGTGAGATCGTCGAGGCGCAGCGACGCGGGGCTGATCGAATAGCCCATTGCCGCCAGCCTGGTCAGGATCAGTTCGATGTCGGGATGGTCGCACAGCGCGATCGACACCAGCCCGACGCGGCTCGCGTGCGCGCGCGCCGCCTGCGCCAGTTCCAGGATGCGGTCGGTGGGAAAGGCGCGCACCGGCAGGTAGTTGTAGCCGGCCCAGCAGAAGCGGCACAGGTTGGCGCAACCGCGCACGACCTCGATGAGGAAGCGGGAGCCGAACTCGGTATCGGGCGTGAAGATCGAGGTGCAGGGCGGGTCGACTGCCTCGGTGGTCTTGAGGGCCGCCTTCTTCACGGTGGGCGGCGCGCCGGTGCCGTCTTTCGGCACGAAGGCGTCGATGGTGCCGTCGTCGCGATAGGTCACGTCGTAGAACGACGGGATGTAGAAGCCGCGCCGGGTGGCGAGCTTCCTGAGCAGGTCGTCGCGCGAGGTGGCCTCGGCCACGGCCTCGAGCAACGACGGCACCAGCACCTCACCCTCGCCGGCGGCGATGACATCGGCGAAGAGCGCCAGCGGCTCGGGGTTCACGAACGTCACCGCGCCGCCAATCACGACCAGCGGATGCCGGTGGTTGCGGTCTGCCGCGCGCAGCGGCAGGCCCGCCAGGCGCAGCATCGTCAGGACGTTGGTGTAGTCCCATTCGAACGACACCGAAAACGCCAGCACGTCCAGATCGTTCAGGGGCGTCTGGGATTCGATCGTGACCAGCCGCGCGTCCTGCGCGACCAGCGCGGCCAGTTCCTGCTTGGGCGGCAGGAACACGCGCTCGCACACGGTGTCGGGGTGCTCGTTGAACAGCCGGTACACCGTCTGGAAGCCGAGGTTCGACATCCCGACGAAGTAGGTGTTGGGAAACGCGAGCCCGACGCGCATCTTGTCCACGTGCGGCTTCTGCACGTAGCCGACTTCGCGCGAGAGGGTCTGGCGGGCGGCGCTTCTCTGATCGATCGGGGGCATGGGCGGGGACCCTGACATCCCCGCTCGTAGTGTACTACCCGCGGCCCAGCTCGTCCGTGGCGCGCCGACGCGCCGCCGGAACGGGCTATTCGTTCTGCCGCCGCAGGAACGCCGGCACATCGAGCTCCATGGTGAGGTCCACTTCACCCGGCTCGAGGTGCGTTTCGGCCAGCGGCACGCCGCCGACGATGGCGCGGCCCTGCATCGGCATCTCGATCGACGGGCGACGCATGATGGTCGCCCGCTGCGCCGTGGCATCGATGGCGTTGGCGCCGGCCCCGGCCCGCAGATGCTGGGAGTAGTTCGACAGGTCCACCGGCGTCGACGACGGCGCCGCCGGAATCGTACCGCCCGGTGCGCGCCAGGTCGAAGCCGGTGGCGATGACGGTAATCTTCACCTTGCCGACCAGCGTCGGGTCGATCACGGCGCCGAAGATGATGTTGGCATCTTCGTGGGCCGCCTCCTGGATGATCGACATCGCGTCGTGCACCTCCATCAGGCCCATGTCGGGGCCGCCGGTGATGTTCACGATGACGCCGCGGGCGCCGTTCACCGACGCGTCTTCGAGCAGCGGGCTCGAGACGGCGCGGTTGGCCGCATCGATGGCCCGCGTCGGGCCATCGCCCATCGCCGTGCCCATCATCGCCACGCCCATGCCGGCCATGATGGTCTTCACGTCGGCGAAGTCGAGGTTGATGATGCCGGGCACGAGGATGAGGTCCGAGATGCCCTGAATCGCCTGGCGCAACACGTCATCCGCGGTGACGAACGCATCGGTCATCGAGGTCTGCCGGTCGATGACCGAGAGCAGCCGCTCGTTCGGGATGGTGATGACGGTGTCGACCGCGTCGCGCAGTGCCTCGAGGCCGACCGCGGCCTGGGTGAGGCGCTTCTTGCCCTCGAAGCGGAACGGCTTGGTCACCACGGCGATCGTCAGCGCGCCGAGCTCGGTCGCGAGGCTCGCAATCACCGGCGCCGCGCCGGTGCCGGTGCCGCCGCCGAGGCCGGTGGTGACAAACACCATGTCGGCGCCGCTCAGCGCCGAGATGAGCGCGTCGGTGTCTTCGAGGGCGGCCTGTCGGCCGACGTTCGGATCGGCGCCGGCGCCGAGTCCCTTGGTGAGCTTGCTGCCGATCTGGATCTTGACCGGCGCCGGGTTCGAGCGCAGGGCCTGCGCGTCGGTGTTGGCGACCATGAACTCGACGCCCGAGAGGCCCGCCTGCACCATCCGCGACACGGCGTTGCCGCCGCCGCCGCCGACGCCCACCACCTTGATCCGCGCGCCGCTGCGAAGCTCCTCATCGAGCGTGAGGCGAAGCGCGTCCTGCACGTCGGCCACATGGGCCTGAGGTTTCAACCATCCGTCCATCAGAAGAACTCCTTGAATACGGTTCGCAGCCGGCTGACCATGCGGGTAAGGGCGCCGCCGCCGACGCCCGCGGATTCGTGCTGGCGATGGCGATGGGCGTACAACACGAGGCCCAGCGCCGACGCACATGCGGGATTGCTCAGGTGATCGGCGAGCCCGCCGACGCCGACGGGCACGCCCCGCCGCATCGGCAGATCGAAGATCTGCTCGGCGATCTCGGACAGCCCGTCGAGGACGGCGCCGCCGCCGGTGAGCACCAGCCCGGAATTGAGCGACTTCTCGTAGCCGGCCTTGCTGATCTCGTCCCACGCCAGGTGGAACAGCTCTTCGGCGCGCGGCTGCAGGATGTCCGACAGGATGCGGCGCGCCATCACGCGCGGCCGGCGGCCGCCGACGCTGGCCACCTCGATGGTCTCGTCTTCGTCCACCATGCCCGACAGCGCGCAGCCGGAGCGGCGCTTCACCTTCTCGGCCTCGGGAATCGGCGTGCGCAGGCCGACGGCGATGTCGTTGGTGAAATGGTCGCCGCCGACGCCGATGACGGCGGTGTGCCACAGGGCGCCGCGCTCGAAGATGGCGAGGTCGGCGGTGCCGCCGCCGATGTCGAGCAGCGCCACGCCGAGCTCGCGTTCGTCGGGGGTCAGCACGGCTTCGGCCGCCGCCAGCTGGCCGATCACCATGTCCTTCACCTCGATGCCGGCGCGGTTCACGCACGACACCAGGTTCTGCGTGGAGGTGGTGGCGCCGGTCACGATGTGGACGTTGACCTCGAGCCGGGTGCCGGTCATGCCCACCGGCGCGCCGATGCCGTCCTGGTCGTCCACCACGAAGTCCTGCGGCAGCACGTGCAGCACCTCGCGGCCGGCCGGCAGCGACACCGCACGCGCGGCATCGAGCGCCCGGCGCACGTCCTCGCGCGTGATCTCGCGGTTCTTGCCGGCCACCGCCACGACGCCGCGGCTGTTGAAGCCCTTGATATGGGGACCGCTGATGGCCAGATGTGCGGCGTCGATTTCGACCCCGGCCATCAGCTCCGCTTCCTCGACCGACTTCTTGATCGAGTCGACGGCGGCTTCGAGGTTGACGACGACGCCGCGCTTGAGGCCCTTCGACTCGGCCACGCCGATGCCGATGACGTCGAGACTGCCGTCATCGGACACCTCGCCCACCACCGTGCACACCTTCGAGGTGCCGATGTCGAGACCCACGATGTACCGCTCGCTTCGTGCCACTACTGTCCTCCCGCCCGTCCAACCGCATCGCGTGATGCGGGCAGCGCCGCGCCGTGGTCGTCACGTCCGGGGCGCACGTACATCCGTTCACCGAACCGCAGGTCAACCGTGTCGATGGCCGACATCCGGTCCTTCAACGCCGTCGCCACATCCAGGTAGTCCTGAAGGCGCGCGGCGAAATCGCGATCGCCCAGCCGCAGCATCACCGTGTCGCCATCGAGCAGCACGACGGCGTCGCGGGCGTCGCGGACGTCGATCTGCGACACCCGGGACGCAATCTGCTCGTGGGCCGAGACGTCGGCCAGCAGGCGCGCGACCAGCGCGGTGCGGCCTTCGTCGACCACCGGCGGCCCCTCGCGGGGCGGCTGCGCCAGGCCGTCGATGACCGGCAGGTCGAGGTCGGCGTAGCTGGGACCGTACTCGTCGATGACGGTGCCGTACTGGTCCACCAGATAGAGGTCGCGGCCGATGCGGGCGATGCCCATCGGCGTGCGCTCGCGCACCACCACGTCGAGCGTGTTCGGCAGCACCCGGCGCACGACGGCGGCTTCCACCCACGGAGAGGTCAGCAGCCGCTGCCGCCAGTCGTCGAGGCTGATGGCGAGGATGTTCTGGCCCCGCAGGTCGCCGATGAGCGCCATCGCTTCGCCGCGCGACAGGCGATCGGTGCCGTGCAGGGTGATGTTGGCCACCTGGAACGTCGGCGACTCGGTCACCAGCGTCACGACGCGCCAGACGGCGAGCCCGGCCACCAGCAGCATCGCGATCGACCTGGCGGCCAGCACCGCGCGGCGCCACAGCAGGCCGCGGCGGCCGGTCGGACGCACCTGGGCGCGGCGGAACCGCTTGTCGGCGGGAGCGGGCAGTCCGGGCTTCACGACGGTGCCTCCGTGGCGTGGCGGCGCTCGAGTTCGCGCATGAGCGCGGCCGGCACGCTGCCGATCGAGCCGGCGCCGAGCGTGATGACGAGGTCGCCGGCGCGCGCCAGGTCGGCGACCGCCGCGGGAATGGCGGCCAGCGTCTTCACCACCGTGACCGGGGTGGCACGCCGGCGGCTCACGGCGTCGGCCAGCGCTTCGACGGTCACCCCGGGAATCGGCGCTTCACTGGCCGCGTAGATGTCGGTCAGCACGACCTCATCGGCGGTGGCCAGCGCGGCCGCGAAGTCGGGCATGAGCTGTGCGGTGCGCGAGTAGCGGTGCGGCTGGAACGCCACGATGACGCGCGCCGGCGCGGCCGCGCGGGCGGCGGCGAGCACGGCCGTGATCTCGGTCGGGTGGTGGCCGTAGTCGTCCACCACGGTGATGCCGCCCACCACGCCGCGGATTTCGAAACGGCGTTCGGCGCCCATGAACTCCTCGAGGGCGCTGGCGACCACGTCGTAGGGCACGCCGAGTTCGAGGCCCACGGCCACGGCCGCCAGGGCGTTCAGCACCGAATGGCGGCCGGGCACCTGCAGGCGCAGCCGTCCGAGCGGCACCGCCGGCGCCTGCCGATCGTGCGGGTCGCGATGCACCACGGTGCAGGTGCTGCCGAATCCCTCGAGCGCGACGTCGATGGCGCCCACGGTGACGTCCGGCGCCTCGATGCCGTAGGTGGTCGCACGGCGGGTGAGCCGCGGCAGGATGCGGGCCAGCTCGGTGTCGTCGGCGCAGGCGACGACCGCGCCGTAGAACGGCACCTTGTTGGCGAAGTCGACGAACGCCTGCTGCAGGTCGTCGAAGCTGCCGTAGGCCTCCATGTGCTCGCGGTCGATGTTGGTGATGACGGCCACCGTCGGCGAGAGCTTCAGGAACGAGCGGTCGCTCTCGTCGGCTTCGACCACCATGTGCTGGCCGTTGCCGAGGCGGGCGTTGCTGCCGAAGGCGCGCAGGCGGCCGCCGATGACGGCGGTCGGATCGAGCCCGGCCCGCTCGAGCACGAGCGCGATCATCGAGGTGGTGGAGGTCTTGCCGTGCGCGCCGGCCACGGCGATGCCGATGCGCAGCCGCATCAGTTCGGCCAGCATCTCGGCGCGCGACACGACCGGGATGGCGCGGCTCCTGGCGTCGAGGATCTCGACGTTGTCGGGCCGGATCGCCGACGAGAAGACGACGACGTCGGCCGGACCGACATTGGCCGCCGCGTGGCCCACCGCCGTCGCCACCCCCATCGAGGTCAGGCGTTCGAGCGCCGCCGAGGCGGCCTGGTCGGAGCCCGACACCTCGTATCCGAGGTTGACCAGCAGTTCGGCGATGCCGCTCATGCCGATGCCGCCGATGCCGACGAAGTGCACGCGGCGCGTGCGTCCGAGCACCATGTCAGTGCCCCCCCGCCAGCGCGATGATGCGATCGGCCACCCGGGCCGCGGCATCGGGACGTCCGAGCCGGCGGGCCTGTCCGGCCATCAGGCGGCGCCGGGCCGGATCGACTGCCAGCGCGGTCAGGGTGGCGGCCAGCCGCTCGCCTGTCAGGTCGCGCTCCTCGATGACCTCGGCGGCGCCGGCTGCCGCCAGCACGCGCGCGTTCTTGCGCTGGTGATCGTCGGCGGCGGTCGGCAGCGGCACCAGCACCGACGCCCGGCCCAGCACGGTGAGCTCGGCCAGCGTCGACGCGCCGGCGCGCGCCGACCAGCACGTCGGCGGCGCGCATCCGCGCGTTCATGTCGTGGAAGAACGGCTCGACGGTGGCCGTCACACCCGCCGCTGCGTAGCCCTCACGCACCCGCGCCAGGTCACGTTCGCCGGTCTGGTGCGTCAGCGCCAGCCCGCGCCCGGCCAGCAGCGGCGCCGCCGCGATCATCGCCTCGTTGATGGCGCGCGCGCCCTGGGATCCGCCCACGATCAACACGTGCACCTCGCCGTCGTTCCGGGCCCCGTCATCGCCGGCCTCCAGACCCTGCAGGAATTCCCTGCGCACCGGATTGCCGGTGACCAGGCCCTTGTTCGGGAAGTACTGCAGCGTCTCCTCGTAGCTGAGCGCCGCCGCGCGCACGAACGGGGCGAGACGCCGGTTCGTGAAGCCGGGTGCGGTGTTCTGCTCCATGAGCAGCGTCGGCACGCCGCGCAGCGCCGCCAGCAGCAGCACGGGACCGGAGCTGTAGCCGCCGACGCCAACCACCACATCCGGCCGGCGCGTCGAGAGCACGCGCCACGCATCGAGCGCCGAGAGCGGCAGCAGTGCCAGTCCCCGCAGCAGGGCGGAGAACGACTTCCCCTTCAATCCGGCACTGCGGATGAGGTCGAGCGGCAGGCCGCGCGCCGGCACGGCCCGGCTCTCCAGCCCGCGCGCGGTGCCGACAAACGACACCACGGTCGCCGGATCGCGACCGAGCAGCTCCTCGGCCACCGCGATGCCGGGGTACAGATGGCCCCCGGTGCCGCCGCCCGCGAAGAGGATTCGCACGGATCACGCGGCTCCCGGCTCCATCGCGGCGCTGTCGTGCACTCCGTGCTGCGAGATGTTCATCAGCACGCCGATCGCCGCCAGGTTGACCAGCAGCGACGAGCCGCCGTTGCTGACCAGCGGCAACGAAATGCCCTTGGTGGGCAGCAGGCCGAGGACCACGCTCATGTTGATCATCGCCTGCGCCACCACCATCGCCGTGATGCCCAGCGCCAGGAAGGCGCCGAAGCGATCGGGGGCGGCGATCGAGGCACGCAGTCCGCGCCAGGCAATCACGCAGAAGCAGGCGACGACGAAGGTGGCGCCGATGAGGCCCATCTCTTCGGCGATGACCGCGAAGATGAAGTCAGTGTGCGGCTCGGGCAGGAAGAAGAGCTTCTGGATACCGCCCATCAGTCCGCGTCCGAGCCAGCCGCCGCTGCCCACGGCGATGAGCGACTGGATGATCTGGTAGCCGGCGCCATCAGGATCGGCCCACGGGTCGAGGAACCCGGTGATCCGGGCCCAACGGTACGGCGCCGCCAGCACGGCCCCGGCCCCCAGCACCGCGGCCAGCAGACCGGCCGCCGCCACGTAGCCGTAGTGAAGGCCGGCCGCCAGCACCATCACCCCGACCACGAGCATCATCGCCACCGCGGTGCCGAGGTCGGGCTCGACGAAGATCAGGAGCCCCAGGCATCCGACCACCAGGGCAATCGGCAGCAGGGAATACTTCAGGTCGTCGATGCGATGCATGCGGCGGTCGAGGATGAGCGCCGTGAAGAGCACGGCGGCGACCTTGGCGAGTTCCGAGGGCTGGATCCCGAACCCGCCAAAGCCGAACCAGCGGCGCGAGCCGTTGATCGGCGGCGCGAAGAGCACCGCCACGAGCATGAACGCCACCAGGCCGACGAAGCCCCAGATCACCTGGTCGTTGCGATAGGTGCGGTAGTCGATCCGCATGACGATCGACAGCACGGCCAGGCCCAGCAGCGCCCACATCGCCTGGCGGGTCACGAAGTGATACGGCTGCAGGTGGAACCGCTCGAGGGCCACCACCGCCGACGCGCTGTAGACCATGACGACACTGACGCAGACCAGCGCCAGCGTCGCCAGGAACAGCCACTTGTCAGACTGAAGTTTCCGCGCCATACTCTCCCGCTCCTGAGGGCGAATGCCCTTAGGGAAAACCACCCCCTAAAGTGCCGGGGGACTCGATCCGAAACATTTGTCCGGACGCGTTCTGTGCGCCCGGCCGCTCGGCGAACCGTATGGGTCGCGAGCGGTCAGCAGTCATCAGCCAGATGGGGGACTGGGACACCAGCCTCGCAGGCCAGGACGGCCTGCGCTCCCAGCGGCCAGCTCCCAATCGCCACCACCCGGCTGATGACTGCTCACCTCTCGCCCGCCCGCTACCCTCCTCGGTAGCTCCTTACCTTCGCCGCCAGCCCTGTCCTTAGCCGCTAGCCCCTAGCCGCTAGCCGCCATTCCTCAATCCCCGCACCGCCTCCTTGAACGCACGGCCACGGGCCGCGTAGTCCTCGAACATGTCGAAACTCGAACAGGCCGGCGCCAGCAGCACCACGCTGCCGGGCGACGCCAGGTCGCGAGCCTTGGTCACCGCCTCCGCCATCGAGGCGGCCTCGACCACCGGCAGCACCGGCGACAGCGCCGCCTGCACGAGTGGACGGGCCTCGCCAATCGCCACCACCGCGCGGCCACGCGACGACAGCGGCGCGATGAGGTCTTCGAAGCGGCCGCCCTTGTACTTGCCGCCGACGATCGCGACCACGTCGTCGAAGCTCTCGATGGCGCGCCCGGCGGCATCGATGTTGGTGGCCTTCGAGTCGTTCACGTAGCGCACGCCGTCGATCTCGGCCACCAGCTCCAGCACGTGCTCGAGACCGGCGAACGACTCGAGCGCCGTGGTCATGCCGGTGGGCGTGGCGCCGGCCAGGGCGCTGATGGCGCACGCGGCCACCACGTTCGATGTCATGTGCCGGCCCGGCAACCGCACCGCGCCGAGCGGCGCCAGCGCCGTTTCCCCGTCGCCGGAGCGCTGCCACACCACGCCGTCACGCACCGACACGCCGTGGTCGAGCGTCTGCGTGGACGAGTAGCGCAGCTCGCGGGCGGCGCCGCCGCGGGCCAGCGCGATCGTCGCCGGCTGATCGGCGTTCACGACGCGCCAGTCGTCGGCGGTCTGGTTGGCGAAGATGCGGGCCTTGGCGGCCGCGTACGAGGCCTCGTCGGGATGACGATCCAGGTGGTCGGCCGACAGGTTCAGCAGCGCCGCGATCGACGGATGGAAGGTGTCGGTCGCTTCGAGCTGGAAGCTGCTGGCCTCGACGACGTGCAACGTCTCGGCGGTGGACAGCTCGACGTGCGCGCTGAGCGGCACGCCGATGTTGCCGCCGACCAGCACACGGCGGCCCGAGGCCTCGAGCATCCGGCCGACCAGCGTCGTGGTGGTGGACTTGCCCTTGGTTCCGGTGATGGCGATGAGGCGTCCGGTCAGCCATCGCGACGCCAGCTCGAGTTCGCCGATGACCGGCACGCCGGCGGCGCGCGCCGCCGCCAGTGGCTCGAGCCCCGGTGGCACGCCCGGACTCGTGACGATGAGATCGGCGCCGGTGAAGAGCGCGGCGTCGTGGCCGCCGAGGTCGAGCGCCACGCCGAGGGCACGCAGGCGGTCGGCGCCGGGAATCGTCGCCGCGCGATCGGTCAGCGTGACGTGGGCGCCGCGCGACACCAGCAGCTCCGCGGCGGCCAGACCGCTGCGCGCCGCGCCGACGACCAGCACCCGCTGGCCGCGCACCTGGAATGCCCGTTCACGGGGCCCGAGAGAGGTGGTGGCCGCCATCATCGGAGCTTCAACGTGGTGAGGCTGAGCAGGGCGAAGAGGATGCCCAGGATCAGGAACCGGGTGATGACCTTCGGCTCGCTCCACCCGAGCAGCTCGAAGTGGTGATGCAGCGGCGCCATCCGGAAGATGCGCTTGCCGGTCAGCTTGAACGAGCCGACCTGCAGGATGACCGAGACGGCTTCCATCACGAAGACGCCGCCGACGATGCCGAGGAGGATCTCCTGCTTGATGAGGATGGCGACGGTGCCGAGGGCGCCGCCGAGCGCCAGCGAGCCCACGTCGCCCATGAAGATCTCGGCGGGATAGCAGTTGTACCAGAGGAAGCCGAGGGCGGCCCCGACCAGCGCGCCGCAGAACACCGTGAGTTCCGCCGTGGCCGGAATCCGCACCAGCAGCAGGTATTCGGCGAAGACGGCGTGGCCGGTCACGTAGGCGAGCGCCGTGAAGCAGGCGGCCGCCACCGCGAAGGTGCTGATGGCGAGCCCGTCGAGCCCGTCGGTGAGGTTCACCGCGTTCGAGGCGCCGGTCAGCAGCAGCATCGCGAAGGGCACGTAGCCCCAGCCGAGATCCGGAATGAGCTGCTTGAAGAACGGGAAGATGAGCCGCGTCGTGTACTGGTTGTGCGACGCCAGGTACAGGAGCGTCACGCCGACCAGGCCCGCCACCAGCAGCTGCAGCCCCAGCTTGTAGCGGGCGGCGAGCCCGCCCGAGGACCGGCGCGTGATCTTGAGGTAGTCGTCGAGGAAGCCGATGGCGCCGAAGGCGGCCGTCGAGAGCACGGCGATCCAGATGAAGACGTTGGTCAGATCGGCCCACAGCAACGTCGGCACGAGCGACGCCGTCAGGATCAGCAGACCGCCCATCGTCGGCGTGCCGGCCTTGGCGCGATGCGACTGCGGGCCTTCCTGACGGATCACCTGTCCGACCTGGAAGTCGCGCAGCCGTCGAATCAGCCACGGACCGAGCACCAGCGAGATGACCAGCGCCGAGATGCTGGCGACGGCGGTGCGGAACGTGATGTAGCGGGTGACGTTCAGCACGCCGAACTGCGGCGCCAGCGGGAACAGGAGGTGATACAGCATCACGCCCCTCCCGTCATGAGCCGCGCGACCACGGCGTCGGTCCGGATGCCGCGCGAGCCCTTCACGAGCACGAGATCGCCGGCGCCGAGATCGCGCGCGATCAGCGCGGCCGCTTCGTCGCTGGTCGCGGCGTGAGTCACCTGTGAGGCGGGCAGGCCGGCCGCGATCGCGGCGCCGCCCAGGCGGCGCGCCGGCTCGCCGCCGACGGTCACGAGGCGCTGCACGCCGGCAGCCACCGCGTGGCGGCCGCACGCCTCGTGGAGCGGCACGGTTTCGTCGCCCAGTTCCAGCATCTCGCCGAGCACGGCGATCCGCCGGCCGCTCGGATGGCTGGCGCCGAGCGCGTCGAGGGCGCGGGTGAGCGCCGCCGGGCTGGAGTTGTAGCTGTCGTCGAGAATCGTCGCGCCGGACGGCGTGGTGAGCGTGACACCGCGGTGGTCACCCGGCACGAGCGTCGCCAGGGCTCGCGCGATCGCGTGCTGCTCGATCCCGAGTTCGAGGCCGACCGAGGTGGCCGCCAGCGCATTGAGCAGGTGCCCATGGCCGGGAAGGGCGATCGCCAGCGCCATGTCGCCGGCCGCCGTCTGCACGGTGGCAGTGGTGCCGCCGATGCCGCGGTCGTCGATGTCCACGGCCCGGACGTCGGCGGCTGGCGAGACGCCGAAGGTGACGATGCGCCCGGGAAACGAGGCGACGCGCGCCATGACCAGCGGATCGTCGGCGTTGCAGACGAGCACCGTGGCGGGCGACGCCTGCTCGAGAATCTCGGCTTTGGCGTCGGCAATCGCCTCGCGCGAGCCGAAGTAGCCGATGTGCGCGTCGCCGACGTTGGTCCAGACGCGGATGTCGGGCTCGGCCAGGCCCACCAGCACGCGGATCTCGCCCGCGTGGTTCATGCCGAGCTCCATCACCGCCACCTCCGGCGCCTCGCGCATCTCGACCAGCGAGAGCGGCAGACCGAGGTGGTTGTTGAGGTTGCCGCGGTTCTTCACCACGCGGTATTTCGTGCCGGCCACGGCGGCAATCGCGTCTTTGGTCGTGGTCTTGCCGGCGCTGCCGGTGATCGCGACCACACGCGCGCCCGAGGCGCGGCGCACCGCCCGGCCGAGCGACTGCAGGGCCGTGAGCGTGTCGGGCACTTCGACCACCACCGCGGCGGCGTCGGCCGGCACCTCGACGGCACGCTGGACGACGACACCGGCGGCGCCCTGCGCCAGCGCCGCCGGCACGAAGTCGTGGCCATCACGCGCGGCGACGATGGCGAAAAACAAATCGCCGGGAGCGATGGAACGCGAGTCGATCGACACGCGGCCGAGGCGGCGCGACGGCGCGCCGGCAACCTGACGGCCGCCGATGGCGGCCGCGAGATCCGACGCGGAGTAGGTGCCGTGGGCGAGCTGCATGACTAGCCGGCCCTCACATGACGGCGGGCCAGCGCCGCCCGCGACACGTCGGCGTCATCGAACGCGAGCACCCGATCGCCGATGTGCTGGGTCTTCTCGTGGCCCTTGCCGGCGATGAGCACGACATCACCCGGACGGGCGAGCGCGACCGCCTTCTCGATGGCGGCGCTGCGATCGACGATGGCGGTGACATCCGGCGTGCGGTCGGAGGCGGCCTCGCCGGCGGGAATGCCGCGGCGGATCTCGTCGATGATGGCGAGCGGCTCTTCGCTGCGCGGGTTGTCGGAGGTGATCACGACGACGTCGCTGAGGCGGGCCGCCACCATCCCCATCAGCGGCCGCTTGGTGCGATCGCGATCGCCGCCGCAACCGAACACGGTGATGACGCGGCCGGTCGTGAGCGGCCGGGCCGTCTCGATCAGGTTGCGCAGCGCGTCGTCGGTGTGCGCGTAGTCGACCACCACCGTCACGCCGTCGGCCGGACTCGACACCACCTCGAAGCGGCCGGGAACTCCGGTCTGGTTCGCCAGTCCCTCGGCGATCGCCTCGCGCGGAATGCCGATGGCGCTGGCGGTCGCGACCGCGGCCAGCAGGTTGTAGACGTTCGGCCGCCCGACCAGCGACGAGCGGATCGCGACCGGACCGGCCGGTGTCGTCGCCGTGAAACGGACGCCGGCGAGATCCATCACGAGGTCTTCGGGGCGCACGTCGGCGGGCTTCTGGATGCCGTAGGTCAGCGACTGCGGGCAGGCGGCCACCAGGGCCGCGGCCCGGGGATCGTCGGCGTTGACGATGCCGGGCGCGTCGGGGCCCAGCATCTCGAACAGGCGGCGCTTGGCGGCGAAATACGACTCCATGTCGGCATGGAAGTCGAGATGGTCGCGCGTCAGGTTGGTGAAGGCCGCGGCGGCGAAGCGCATGCCATCGACCCGACGCAGCGCCAGCGCGTGCGACGACACTTCCATCACGCAGGCGCGATTGCCGGCCCCGATCATCTCGCGCAGCAGCGCCTGCACGTCGGACGCTTCCGGCGTCGTGCGCGCGGCGACGCGTTCCTCCTGGCCGACTTTGTAGTGCACGGTGCCGAGCACACCGGCCGACAATCCGGCGGCGTCGAGCACCGCCGCCAGCAGATAGGTGGTCGTGGTCTTCCCGTTGGTGCCGGTCACGCCGATGACCGGGATCTCGCGACTCGGGTGGCCGCACGCCTCGGCGCCGAGCAGCGCCAGCGCCAATCGGCCGTCGCGCACGACCACCCACGGCACGTCGAGTCCGTCCGGGCGCGCCGACTCGCTGACGACGACGGCGGCGCCGCGCCTGAGCGCTTCGGGCACGAAGTCGAGGCCATCGGCCTTGAGGCCCTTGAGGGCGACAAACGCGGTGCCGGTGGTGACCCGCCGCGAGTCGTAGGCGACGCCGGTGATGGCGCGCGTACGATCGCCGGTGGCATCCGTCGTCGTGACGACCAGATCCCCGAGCGCGGCGCTCACCGACGCCAACGTCACCGCCCGCCTCCCGCCACCGCGCGACCGATGCGGCCGGCGTCGCGGTCGAGCATGATGGTGGACGATCCGCCCACCGCGACGCTCTCGCCGGCCTCGGGATACTGGGCGACGACCACGCCGACGCCCTGCATCTTCAGCGACACGCCGAGACGGGCCATGCGGCGCAGGGCTTCACGGGCGCTCAGGCCGACCAGGTCGGGCATCGCCCGGCCGCCCGCATCGTCCACCGTGACGACCATCGGCCGGCCCGGCGGCGGCGACAGCACCTGCGCCTTGCGGTCCACGAGCACCGGCGGGGCCGGGAACACCGTCGGCGGCACGCCCAGGTGACGCAGCGCTGCGTCGGCGATCTTCTGGAACACCGGCCCGGCCACCGAGCCGCCGTAGTAGAAGCCGTTGCGCGGCGTGTCGATGACGACGGTGATGGCGAAGACGGGCTTGCGCGACGGCACGAACCCGGTGAACGAGACGTTGTAGTCGGAGTGCGAGTAGGCGCCGTTCACGAGCTTCTGCGCGGTGCCGGTCTTGCCGGCGACACTGAAGCCGGGCACCTGGGCGAAGTTGCGGCCGGTGCCGCGGGTGACGACGTCTTCCATGATCGTCGTCAGTTCGCTGGCGGTGCGCTGGTTGATGGCGCGCCGCACTTCCACCGCTTCGGTGGCCGTGCGCACGCCGTCGCGGACGATCGCCCGCACGATGCGGGGCTTCATCAGGCGCCCGCCGTTGGCCACGGCCGCCGTCGCGGTCACCATCTGCAGCGGCGTCACGCCCACCTGGTAGCCCATCGACACCGACGCCAGCGCCGAGTCGTTGAGCTTCGACGGGTTCCAGACGATGCCGGGGCTCTCGCCCGGGAACTCGGCCGATGACTGGCGGCCGAAGCCGAAGCGGTTCACGTAAGCGCCGAGCCGGTCACGACCGACCATCAGGCCGACCTTGATCGCGCCGACGTTGCTCGACTTGACGATGACGTCGCCGAAGGTCAGCACGCCGTAGGTGTGATCGTCGCGGATGGTCCGCGCCCCGAAGGTGATGCGCCCGCCGCTCACGTCCACCGGGTCGTTGGGCGAGATCACGCCTTCTTCGAGCGCGGCGGATGCGGTGACCAGCTTGAAGGTCGAGCCGGGCTCGTAGAGGTCGGTGACCGCGCGGTTCTTGCGGGCCTCCGGCGTCGCGGCACGGAAGACGTTCGGATTGAACGTCGGGTAGCTCGCCATGGCGAGGATCTCGCCGGTGGCCGGATCCATCACGACGGCGGTGCCGCCTTCGGCCTTGTGGGCCTTGACGCCGGCTTCCAGCTCGCGCTCGACGATGTGCTGCAGGTACTGGTCGATCGTCAGCTCGAGCGTCGCGCCGGTGGTGGGCGAACGCTCGACCCGGCTGAACGCCCGCCGGCGCGCATCGGTCTGCACGAGCACCGTCCCCGGGTGCCCGAGGATCACCTTGTTGTAGGCCGCTTCGAGGCCCCCGAGCCCGATGTTGTCGGTGCCGACGTAGCCGAGCACCTGACTGGCCAGTTCCTTGTTCGGATAGAAGCGGCGGCTCTCTTTCATGAAGCCGACGCCTTCGAGGTCGAGCGCCTTGACGCGCTCGAAGGCGCCCTGCGACACGAAGCGCTGGACGTAGGTGAACTGCGACTTCCGACTCAGTTTCTCCTGCAGCTCGGTGCGGTCGGCGGCGCTGCAGTCATCGAGGGCGCGGCACAGATCGGCCGCCGCCTGCCGGGGGTCGGCAATCTCGGAGGGCACCGCATAGACGGTATCGACGTCGACGCTGAAGGCGAGCACGCGGTTGTTGCGGTCGCGGATCTCGCCGCGCCGGGCCGGCGCGTCGATGGTGCGCTTCTGCTGGCGGTCGGCACGGGCCACGAGGTCGGCGTGCCGGACCACCTGCAGCCAGGCGAGGCGGCCCTCGATGGCGGCCGTCCACAGCGCCAGCAGTCCGCCCGCGATGAGCGCGCGCTGCCGGATCGTTCGGCGCCAGGCGTTGGGACGTTCGTCAACCATCAGCACTCCCCACGGTCAGATCAGCGTGACGCGACGACCGAGCGCGCGGGCGGCTCGGCGGGAAGCACACGTTCGAGCACGATGGCGTCGCCCGACTTCGGCGGCACCATGCCGAGGCGGCTGACGGCGATCCGCTCGATCCGCTGCGGCGCGCGCAGCGTCGCGATCTCGAGACGCAGGTGACGGCGCACCTCGTCTTCGGCCGCCAGCGACTTCTGCAGCTGGTCGATGGCGTAGCCGTGCCGGATGTGCTCGAAGTGCTGCCAGGCATCGAACATCACGACCAGCACGAGCACGGCACCGATGCCGAGCGAACTCCACAGCTCGCGCTGCCGGCGCTGGTCCACCTCGCGCACGATCGGGTTGTTCCGGACGTCCTTCCGGACTGCGTATTCGAAGGTTTCCGCGTGTTCCACGTTGTCCTCCTCCCGCCTGCTCACGCCAGCCGTTCCGCGGCCCGCAGCTTGGCGCTGCGGGCGCGGGGATTCATCGCGACTTCCTGCTCCGACGCCACCAGCGGCCGGCCGGTGAGGACCCGGACGACTCCATCGGTGCGATCGAGAGCCCGCAGCGTGTGCTTCACGACGCGGTCCTCGAGTGAATGGAAACTGATGACGACCATCCGCCCCCCGGCGGCCAGCCGCACGGCGACGCGGCGGATGAACTCGTCGAGCCGATCGAGCTCGCCGTTGACCCAGATCCGCAGCGCCTGGAACGTCCGGGTCGCCGGATCGATCCGCTGCCAGCCCGGCGCCGCGACCGCGCGGCGGACGATGGCGGCCAGCTGCGCCGTCGTCGCGATGGGTTCACGTTCGCGGGCCGTCACGATGGCCCGCGCCACGCGGCGCGACTTGCGTTCCTCGCCGAAGCGGTAGATCACGTCGGCCAGATCGAACTCACTCACGGCGGCCAGCCGCTCGGCGGCCGTCTCGCCCTGCGACTGATCCATCCGCATGTCGAGCGGTTCGTCGCGGCGGAAGGAGAAGCCGCGACCCGGCGCGTCGAACTGCAGCGATGAGACGCCGAGGTCCGCCAGCGTGCCCTGCACCAGGCCGATCGCCTGGCGGTCGAGCACCTGGTCGACATCGCGGTAGTCGGCATGCACGAGTCGCACGCGCGAACCGTAGGGCTCGAGGGTGCGGGCGGCGGCGGCGAGCGCCGTCGGATCGCGATCGATGCCGATGACGAGATCGGCGCCGAGGTCGAGCAGGGCGCGGGTGTGACCGCCCAGCCCGAGCGTGCAGTCCACGTACGTGCCCCCGCGTTCGGGCTGCAGGAGCCGCGACACTTCGTCCACCATCACCGGCAGATGCTGCGGCTGGTTTACGTCCGACACCGGTTGGGGCCCGCTGCTGCTAGACGCCGAAGCCGGAAAGAGCAAGTGCGTCGTCATCGGTGAACGGCACCTTGATCCTTGCGTCGAGGCGTTCGTGGTTCCACACTTCGAGGTGGTCGAACTTGCCGAGCACGTCTACCGGGCCGTTCATGAGGGCCGACTCCCGCAGGCGGGGCTGGATGAGCAGCCGCCCCTGGGCGTCGATCTCGGCGACCTGGCCGTAGTAGCTGACGCGCTCGAGATACTTGAGCCGGGCCGGATGGGTGGAGGGGGCCAGGCCCAGCTTGCGCTCGACTTCGATCCAGACCGGCATCGGATACACGAGTACCGACTCGCCAGTCAGGCTGGTGACGTAGACCTCGCTGCCGTAATCCCGGAACTGGAGGACGGCGCGATGGGCGTTCGGGATCTTCAGCCGGCCTTTGTCGTCGATCTTGGCCGGTTCGTTCCCTCGAAAGGACTTTGCTTCCACTGAGGTCCAGAAATTTCCACCGGAATCGTATGGGACCGGGGGGGACCTGTCAACTGTAAGTTGTCGTGGATATTGGGCTTACGTATTTCGTTCGCCCCACTTTTTCTGGGTGGGAGCGAACGCGAGGCCACAAGTGGCATCGCTTTTGTTTCGCCATGACAGGCGCATGATACGATTACCGGTTCCATTTTTGCACAAGTGATGGCCGTTCGCACCGTACTCGTTTGCGAAACCCAGGTTCCGTTCGTGCGCGGCGGCGCCGAGTTGCTGGTGCAGCAGCTGGTCGATGAACTGCGCCAGCGCGGCTTCGAGACCGATCGCGTGTCGGTGCCCTTCAAGTGGTATCCGAAAACCGAACTGCTGCCGCATGCCGCTGCCTGGGGCCTCCTCGATCTGAGCGAGAGTAACGGCCGGCCGGTGGACCTGGTCGTCGCCACCAAGTTTCCGACCTACCTCGCCCGCCATCCTCGCAAGGTCTGCTGGCTGGTGCACCAGCACCGCGCCGCCTACGAACTGGCCGACACCGCCTATTCCGACTTCGCGCACGAGGAACTCGACGTGGCGCTGCGCGATCGGCTGATGGCGATCGATGAGCGCGCGCTCGGCGAGTGTGTCGGGCGCTACACCATCTCGCGCACGGTCACGGCCCGCCTGACACGCTACAACGGCCTCGATTCCACGCCCCTGTACCATCCGCCTCTGCTGGCCAGACAGCTCACGCCGGGGCCCTACGGCGACTACGTGCTGTCGGTCGCGCGCCTCGAACAGAACAAACGCGTGGACCTGGCCGTGCGGTCGGTGGCGCATTGGCCCGAGCCCCTGCGACTGGTCGTGGTGGGCGAAGGCAGTCAGCGCCGCTACGTCGAACGCGCCGCCGAAGAGGCCGGCGTCAGTCACCGCGTGTCGTTTCTCGGCGCCGTCGCCGACGAGGCGCTGCCGGCGCTCTATCGCGACGCGCTGGCCGTCATCTACGTGCCGTTCGACGAAGACTACGGCCTGGTGACGCTCGAGGCCTTCCTCGCCGCCAAACCGGTGGTGACCGCCTCCGACTCCGGCGGCACGCTGGAATTCGTGGACGACGGGGTGACCGGCTCGGTCACCCCACCCGAGCCCGAAGCGCTCGGCGCGGCGGTCGCGGCGCTGCATGCCTCGCGCGCCCGCGCCGCCTCGCTCGGCGACGCCGGCCGCAGCCGCGCCGCGGCCATCACCTGGGACGGCGTGATCGATCGCCTGGTATCACATGGCTGACACCACTCCCACCTCGCCGCTGCCATCGGCTCTCGTGCTGTTGCCCACCTATAACGAGCGGGAGAACCTGCCGACCATCGCGGCCATGCTGCTGGCGCAGCCGAACGTGCGCGTGCTGGTCATCGACGACGGCTCGCCCGACGGCACCGGCGCCATCGCCGACACCATCGCGGCCGCCAGCGGCGGGCGCCTGTCGGTGATGCACCGGACCGGCAAACGCGGGCTCGGCCGCTCGTATCTCGACGGCATGCGCGCCGCGCTCGAGACCGACGCCGACGTCGTCTTCCAGATGGATGCTGACCTGTCGCACGATCCGAAGTACG
The DNA here is from genome assembly GCA_963779175.1 of uncultured Acidobacteriota bacterium. GTDB lineage: Bacteria > Acidobacteriota > Vicinamibacteria > Vicinamibacterales > UBA2999 > CADEFD01. Next base: position 444,338 of record CAVZXA010000005.1, on the reverse strand, counting down.
TGCCCGATCTCGTCCGCGCCTCGGCCGACTTCGACATCGTCATCGGCTCGCGCTACCTGCAGGGCGTGAGCGTGGTGAACTGGCCGCTGCGGCGCCTCATGCTGAGCACGTTCGCCAACTGGTACGTGCGCACCGTCACCCGCATGGAGGTGCGCGACTGCACCGCCGGCTTCCGCTGCTGGCGCCGTCAGGCGATTGCCAGGATGCCGCTCGACACCATCACCTCCGACGGTTATTCGTTTCAGGTCGAGACGCTGTTTCTCGCCCTCGACGCCGGCTGCACGGTCGGCGAAGTGCCAATCATCTTCGTGGAGCGCACCGTCGGGGCCTCGAAAATCTCGGGCGGCGTCATCCGCGAGTCGTTCTTCACGCCGTGGCGCCTGCTGCTGCGCCGCTGGTTTACGCCCCGCCGCAACCAGGGCGCACGATACAATTCCCCCGGCGCGTGACCATGCCCGTTTCGACGGCCCCTCCCAGTCTCAGCATCTTCTTCCCCGCCTACAACGACAGCGGCACGATCGGCAGTCTCGTGATCCGGGCGCTGCAGGTGGCCGAGACGCTGACGCCCGACTACGAGGTGATCGTCGTCAACGACGGCAGCCGGGATGAGACCGCCGACATCCTCGACGAGCTGACACGCCTGTATCCGACGCACTTCCGGGTCGTGCACCACGTGGTGAACCGCGGCTACGGGGGCGCCCTGCGCAGCGGCTTCGAGGCGGCCACCAAAGACCTCGTCTTCTACACCGATGGCGACGCGCAGTACGACCCGGGCGAAGTCACGGAACTGTGGAAGGCGCTCGGCGACGACGTCGACTGGGTGAACGGCTGGAAGATCAGCCGCTCCGATCCGCTGCACCGCATCGTCATCGGCCGCCTCTACCACCACACGGTCAAGACCCTCTTCGGGCTGAAGGTGCGCGACGTCGACTGCGACTTCCGCCTGATGCGGCGCCGCATCTTCGACACCGTGCGGCTCGAGAAGAACAGCGGCGTCATCTGCCTGGAGATGATGAAGAAGTTCAAGGATGCCGGCTTCCGCGTGGCCGAGGTGCCGGTGCACCACTACCACCGCACGCACGGCACCTCGCAGTTCTTCAACTTCCCGCGCATCGCCCGCACCGGCGTCGACGTGCTGAAGCTGTGGTGGGCGCTGGTGGTGCGACGCGAGCACCTGCGCCGGCCGGATGCGGCCACGGCCGGCTCGGCCCGGGAGACGCGATGATCGACGTCGCCGCCCACTACCGCGGCCGCCGCGTGATGATCACCGGCGGCCTCGGCTTCATCGGCAGCAACCTGGCGATCCGCCTGGCCGGGCTCGGCGCCGAGGTGCTGCTGGTCGATTCGCTGATTCCGGGTTCCGGCGGCAACCTCGTCAACATCGAGCCGGTGAAGGACCGCGTGCGACTGAACGTCGCCGACATCCGCCAGCCGAGCACGATGAACTACCTGGTGCGCGGGCAGGATGTGATCTTCAACCTGGCCGGCCAGGTCAGCCACATCGACAGCATGCGTGACCCGCACACCGACCTCGAGGTCAACTGCCGGGCCCAGCTCACGCTGCTCGAAGCCTGCCGCCATCACAACCCGGGCACGAAGGTGGTGTTCGCCGGCACGCGGCAGGTCTACGGGCGGCCCGATCACCTGCCGGTGACCGAAGACCATCTCGTGCGCCCCACCGACGTCAACGGCATCAACAAGGTGGCCGGCGAGTACTACCATCTCGTCTACAACAACGTCTTCGGGGTGCGCGCCTGTTCGCTGCGCCTGACCAACGTCTACGGACCGCGACAGCTCATCCGCCACAACCGCCAGGGGTTCATCGGCTGGTTCGTGCGGCTGGCGCTCGACGGCGGCGAGATCCAGGTGTTCGGCGACGGCTCGCAGATCCGCGACTTCGTGCACGTGGACGACGCGGTGGAGGCGTTCCTGCTCGCCGGCGCCACCGATGCGGTCAACGGCGACGTGTTCAACGTCGGCGGCGACGAGCCGACCAGCCACGCTGACCTCGTGCGCCTGCTGGTCGAGTTGAGCGGCCGCGGCACCTGCCGGTTCGTCGAGTGGCCGCCCGAGAAGAAGGCCATCGACATCGGCAGCTTCTACGCCGACTCGAGCCGCTTCCGCACCCGCACCGGCTGGGAGCCGAAGGTGCGCCTGCGCGAGGGCCTCGCCTCCACGCTCGACTACTATCGCGCCAACTACCGTGCCTACGTGGACGAAGGCACCTCCGCATGAGCGCGCCACAGGTGCGCGTGCCGTTCAACATGCTGCGGCTGGGCGACGAGCGCGCCGAGGTCGATGCAGCGATTGCGCGCGTCATCGACTCGGGCTGGTTCGTTCTCGGCCCGGAAGTCATGGCCTTCGAGGCCGAGTTCGCCGCGGCGATGGGGGCCCGACACGCCGCCGGCGTCAACACCGGCACCGACGCCATCGCGCTGGCGCTCACAGCGCTCGGCATCGGTCCCGGCGACGAAGTCATCACCTCGCCGCTCTCGGCCGCCTACTCGGCGCTCGCCATCGACATGGCGGGCGCGACCCCGGTCTTCGCCGACATCGATCCCGGACGGCTCACGATCGATCCGGCGGCAGTGGCCGCCGCGGTCACCAGCCGCACGCGGGCGATCCTGCCGGTGCACCTCTACGGGCAGCCGGCCGATCTCGAGGGCATCCACGCCGTCGCCGCGCGGCACCATCTCGCGGTGGTCGAAGACGCGTGTCAGGCGCACCTGGCCACGCATCGCGGCGTGCCGCTCGGCCGCGGCTCGGCCGCCGCCGCCTTCAGTTTCTATCCGACCAAGAACCTCGGCGCGCTCGGCGACGGCGGGGCGGTGACCACCGACGACCCGGCGCTCGCCGATCGCATCAGGCGGCTGCGCAACGGCGGCCAGACGAGCCGCTACCACCACGACGAACGCGGGGTGAACAGCCGTCTCGACGAGCTGCAGGCGGCGGTGCTGCGCGCGCGGCTGCCGCGCCTTGCCGCCACGACCGCGACCCGGCGGGCGCGCGCTGCAGAATACCGCGCGAGCCTGCACACAACCGCGATTCAGGTTCCGCGTGAGTACGACAGCGGGCACGTGTACCATCTATTCCCGGTGCTTGCGGCCCAGCGTGATCGCTTCCAGGCGCACATGCGCGCCGCCGGCATCGAGACCCTGATTCACTATCCCGTGCCCATTCCACGACAGCCCGCCGCCACCGTGTGGTCGCCCGCCATGTGTCCGGTCGCCGACCGTGTCACAGCCGAAGTCGTGTCGCTGCCGTTGTACCCGTCGCTGTCGCCAGCCGCGCTGGACGAAGTGACTGCCGCCGTTGCGGCGTTTTCGAGGTGACCCGATGCGAGTTCTGATCACGGGAGGCGCCGGCTTCGTCGGCTCCCATCTGTCCGACGCCCTGCTCGCGGCAGGACATCACGTGCACGTGGTGGACGACCTCTCCACCGGCTCCATCGACAACATCTCGCATCTCAAGCCGCACAAGAACTTCGGCTACACCATCGACACCATCTTCAACGAATCGCTCACCGCCGAACTCGTCGATCACGCCGACGTGGTCTTCCATCTGGCGGCGGCGGTCGGCGTCAAGCTGATCGTGGAGCGCCCGGTCCACACCATCGAGTGCAACGTCCACGGCACCGAGGTGGTGCTGCGGCACGCCAGCAAGAAGAAGAAGCTGGTGCTGGTCGCCTCGACCTCCGAGGTCTACGGCAAGAGCACCAACGTGCCGTTCCAGGAGGACGCCGACCTGGTGCTCGGCGCCACCACGCGGCACCGCTGGGCCTACGCCTGCAGCAAGATGCTCGACGAGTTCCATGCGCTCGCCTACTACAAGGAGCGCAAGCTGCCGGCCATCGTCTTCCGCCTCTTCAACACCGTCGGCCCGCGGCAGACCGGCCAGTACGGCATGGTGCTGCCGAACTTCGTCCGCCAGGCCCTGGCCAACGAGCCGATCACGGTCTTCGGCGACGGCACCCAGAGCCGCAGCTTCACCTACGTCGGCGACGTCGTGCGTGGGCTGATGGCGCTCATGGTCGAGCCGAAGGCCATCGGCCAGGTCTTCAACATCGGCAACGTCGAGGAAGTCAGCATCCGGGCCCTGGCCGAACGGGTCAAGGCGGCCGTCGGGTCGAGTTCCGAGATCGTGACCATTCCCTACGAGCAGGCCTACGACTCCGGCTTCGAGGACATGCCGCGTCGGGTGCCGGATCTCACCAAGATCCACAACCTGGTGGGCTACGAGCCCAGGGTCCAGCTGGACGAGATCATCAGCCGGGTGGTCGAAGACTTCCGGAGCCGTTGACACCGGGCGCGGGGCGTATACTGGACCTATGGTTCGTACGACCGTCACGGCGCTTGCTCTGCTCATCGCGCTGCCCGTGTCGGCGCAGCAGCTCAGCCTTGATATCCGCGACGGCCTGGTGACTCTGCAGGCCACCAGCGTCCCGGTCCGTGTGGTCCTCGCCGAATGGGCGAAGGTGGGCGGCACCAAGGTCGTGGGGGCCGAACGCCTCACCGGGCCTCCGCTGACACTGAGCCTGGAAGGCGTGCCCGAGGCCAAGGCTCTCGACATCGTGCTGCGCGGCGCGGCTGGCTATATGGCGGCCGCGCGCTCGGTGCCCGGCAGCGGACGTTCGAGCTACGACCGGATCCTCGTGCTCGCCACCAGCACGCCGCCCGCGGGCGGTGGCCCGGCCACGGCCGCCAATGGCCGCCCGGCCACGCGCGCCTTCGGCGTGCCGCCCGCGGTCGAGCCGCCGGATACCGCCGACACCGGCGTCGGCGAGCCCGAAGTAGCCGCGGCCGAGATGCCTCAGGTCAACCCGTTCGCCAACGCGTTCGGCCAGCCCGGCACGACCAACCCGTTCGGGCAGCCGCAACAGGCCAATCCCTTCGCGCAGCCGCAGGCGAATCCCTTCGGCCAGCCGATTCCCCAGAATCCGTTCGGCCAGCCGTTGCAGCCGCAGCCCGGCCAGGGCCTGTTCACGCCGGTCCTGCCGCAGCCGCAGACGCAGCCCGCCTTCGGCGTCATCGGCTCGCCCACGCCGGGCGTCGTGCAGCAGCCGCCGGTCCAGCCCGGCGTGCGTCCCCGCCCGCAGGGCTAGTTGCCCCGATGTCCGGTCTCGATCGCTACCGCTCGGATGACCGCCGAGCGCTGGAAGCGCTCTATCGCCGCACGCTCGGCGTCGAGGCCGCCGAACGCCTGAAGCTCACCTGGCAGTGGGAGCGACGGCAGAACCCGGGGGTCCGCGGCGCCGAGGCCCCCTGGGTGGTGCGCGAAGGCACCGCCCTGGTTGGCAGCCTCGCCTCGCGGCCCGTCCGCGTCTCGCTCGCCGGCCGCGACGTGGGCGGCGCGTGGCTGGTCGATCCGATCGTGGCGGCCGAGCGGGATCGCCAGGGCCTGCACGAACTGCTCGTGCGCGCCGCCCACCGCGACCACGCTGTCACGCTGGCGACCGGCGTGAGCGACGCGACGCGCGCCGTGCTCGACCGGATGCGGGCGCCGAAGGCGGTGTCGCTGCCACTGCTCGTGAAGCCGCTCAGCCGGCGAGCGCTGCGGCGTCCCGACTGGCCGCAGCCCGTGAACCGCCTGGTCTCGGCCGTGACCCTGCCGATCGTGAAGGTGGTGGCCAGGCAGCGTCCGCTGCGCGAGTCGGTGGAAGTGGTCCGCCGGCTCGACACCAGCGCCGACGACCTGTGGGCGCAGGCCGCTGCCACCATCAGCCTGGCCGTGCGCCGGGATGCGGCCTACGTGAACTGGCGGTTCGCCGAGCCGCCGCACGCGCGTTACGCCATCGCGGTGCTGCGCCGGCAGGGGGCCGCGGCCGGCTACGTCGTCTACCGCCACGCCCACGAGCCGCGCGGCAAAGTGACCTACGTGGTCGACTTCCTCGCCGTGCCGGGCGACGATCGGGCGCTCAAGACGCTGCTGCGCTGGGTCGATCGCGAAGCCCGCGTCGCCGACTCCGACAAGATCCGCTGCCACGCGCTGCACGCCGGCTTCCGCCGCGTGCTGAAGCGCTCCGGCTACTTCGGCGTGCGCTCGTCGGCCAGCCTCTCGGTCAAGCTGCAAGACGCGGCCGCCGCCCGCGCCTTCTACGAGACCACCGACGACTGGCACTTCACGCTCGGCGACGGCGCGGTCGACCACTGACACCACGGCGTTCTGATAGGAACCGGAGATCACATGTCGCTCACGGACACGCTCGGCGCCGACATCGCGCGCGCGATGAAGGCGAAGGACGCCACCACCCTCACGGCGCTGCGGATGCTGAAGACCGCGCTCACCAATAAGAGCATCGAGAAGAACAAGACGCTCGAAGCGGCGGAGGAACTGCAGGTGGTCAACGTGCTGGTCAAACAGCGCCGCGATTCGATCGAGCAGTTCGAGGCGGCCGGCCGGCACGAACTGGCGCAGAAGGAGCGGGCCGAGATCGCCGTGCTCGACGCCTACCTGCCGCCCTCGGCCACCGACGAGGAACTCGTGGCGGCGGTCGACGCAGCGGTCACCACCACCGGCGCCGCCTCCGCGAAAGACATGGGCAAGGTGATGAAGGCGGTGATGAGCGCGCTCGCCGGCAAGACGGTGGACGGCAAGCGGGTCAATGAACTGGTGCGCGCAAAGCTCTCGTAAACGCGCAAACTATTTGGCTCGTCGTTCCGTCTATACAGCTGAAAGGCCTAGTCAGCCTCTCACCATCCTCCTCGGGCTCCCGCCGCAGGGTCGGAGCCCGATTTTTTTGCCGTCCGATCGCGGGACGGTGTCCGAATCCGGCCGCCAAAGGCCGTGCTACGCTTCGGACGGTTTCCATGTCAGCTTCGGAGTCGACCCCAGGCGGAAGTGAGCCGGGCCCGACCTCCGGCAGCGCCGAGCGCCCGTCCGCGACCTCGTCTTCCCGGCTCGCGCGCTCGGCCGGCGTGGTCGGTGCGGCCACGATGACCAGCCGCGTCCTCGGCCTGGTGCGCGAGCAGGTGCTTGCCTACTGGTTCGGCGCCAGCGACTCGATGGACGCCTTCCTGGTCGCCTTCCGCGTGCCGAATCTGGTGCGCGATCTGTTCGCCGAAGGCGCGATGAGCGCGGCGTTGGTGCCCACCTTCAGCCGCGCCCTGGCCAACGAGGGCAAGGCGCGGGCGTGGCGGCTCGGCAACTCGGTGATGAACGCCCTCATCCTGGTGACGGCGGTGCTGGTGGTCGGGGCGATCGCGTTCGCGCCGGCGCTCGTCTACTGGCTGGCCGGCGACTTCGCGGCCGTGCCCGGCAAGTTCGAGCTCACCGTCACCCTCACGCGCGTGATGGCGCCGTTTCTCATCCTGGTCGCGGTCGCCGCCGCGTGCATGGGGATGCTCAACTCGCTGAACGTATTCTTCATCCCGGCGCTGTCGCCGGCGATGTTCAACGTGGCCTCGATCGCAGTCGGCGTGGGACTCGTGCCACTGGCGATGCAGGCCGGCATCCAGCCGATCCTGGCGATGGCCATCGGCACCCTGGTCGGCGGCATCGGCCAGGTGCTGCTGCAGTGGCCGGCGCTGCGCGCGCACGGCTTCCGCTGGACACCGCGCCTCGACTTCTCGGATCCCGGACTGCGCCAGGTGCTGGTGCTCATGGGCCCGGGCACGATCGGGCTGGCGGCGACGCAGCTCAACGTCTTCGTCAACACCGTCGTCGCGACCGGCGAAGGCACCGGGGCGGTGTCGTGGCTCGGCTACGCGTTCCGAATGATGTACCTGCCGATCGGCCTCTTCGGCGTCTCGATCGCGACCGCGACCACGCCGGCGCTGTCGCGTCTGGCAGCCGCCAACGACACGCCGCGCCTGCGCTCGACGCTGGCCTCGGCGGTGGCGCTGATGCTCACGCTCAACGTCCCGGCCACCCTCGGGCTGGTGGTGCTCGCCACGCCCATCGTGCGGCTCATCTTCGAGCGCGGCAGCTTCGGCCCCGCCGACACCCTCGCCACCGCCGCTGCGGTGCAGCTCTACGCGGTGGGCCTGGTGGGTTATTCCGTCGTGAAGATCCTGTCGCCGGCGTTCTACGCGCTCGGCAAGAGCCGCACCCCGGCCGCCGTCGGCGTGGCGGCGGTGCTGCTCAATGCGTTTCTCAGCGTCACGACGGCGCCGGTCTTCGGCTACAAGGGTCTCGCCTTGAGCGCGTCGATTGCTGCCCTCTTCAATGCGGCAGCCCTGGCGTTCCTGCTCCGTCGCTCGCTCGGCGGCCTCGAACTGGGCCGGGTCGCCGCCACGCTCGGCAAGGTGCTCATCGCCGGCGCGTTCATGGCCGCCACGGCGTGGGGGGCCGAACAGTGGCTCGTGACCCTGGCGCCGGGGCCCTCACTGGCCGCCCAGGGCACGCGGCTCGGCGGCGCCATCGCGGCTGCGGTGGCGGTGCTGGGTCTGAGCGCGCAGCTGCTGGGGATCCGCGAGTTCGAGGAAGTGCGCGACGCGGTGATCGGCCGCCTCCGCCGCATCAGCGGTCGATGAGACGGCCCTCACCGGCGAGGACGGTCACTGCGCGTTCAGCAGCGCCCGCCAGCCGAGCGGCCGCGCGACGGCGGCACCAACCCGGCGCCGACCGGTCCGCGCCGTCGGTGCCGTGCAGCGGCCGGTGGCGATGAACCCGAGGGCGGCCGCCAGCGATGCTTCCTCGCGCGGAGCCCAGCTCGTGGCCGATGTCGTCGGCAGCGAGGCAATCGGCCGGCAGGCCGTCGAAGTAGTCGCCTTCGCCGCGCGCGTTCACCATCGAAAACGCCACCGGCGCCAGCACTTTGTCGCAGAACGGCAGCCCGTACTGGCCCACCGGCTTGCCATAGGTGCGATCGCCGACGACCACCACCGGCAGGAACGGCGTGAGGCCGTTGATGAGCAGTTCGCTGGCCGAGGCCGACGCGCGGGTCGCAATCACGACCAGGCGCTCGAGGCGCAGCGACGAGGCGGCGCCGCCGAAGCGGCGCGTCTGGTTGAGCCGCCGGTTGCGGTCGTTGTGCCGCGAGTCGGCGAAGACCTGATCGCGCAGCGCCGGCCCGCCGATGAGGCTGGCCAGATGCACCGCGACGTCCACGAGACCGCCGCCGTTATAGCGCAGGTCGAGCACGAGTTCGTCGACACCGGCCGTCTCGAGCGCGGCAAATGCCTCGTCGAGCGCCGCAATCGAGGGCCGCACGAAGTTGCGGAAGAAGAGGTAGCCGACCTTGCGGCCGCCGGCATCGAACACCCGCGTCAGCGAGACGGTGGGAATCGTGACCGGCCGCTTGCGCGGCGCTGCCGTGCGCGCCTCGCCGCTGCGCGTCACGAACGCGAGGGTGACCTGCAGATCGATCTCGGCGGGCCCGAACGCGCCATCGATGAGGCCGTCGGCGATGAGCGCGCTGACGCGTCGGCCGTCGATGGCGTCGATGCGCGAGCCGCGGTCGAGCCCGGCCTCGGCCGCGGGACTGCCGTCGAAGACCTGCAGCACGCGCAGCGCCCCGTCCACCACGGTGGTCGACAGGCCCAGACCGATGAACTGGCTCTCGGAATAGAACGCCTCATCGGCGGCGCGCGACGTGATGTAGCTGAAGGAGGCGTCCTGCGGCCGGACGCGCACGCGGTCGAGGTATTCCTCGGGCGACGCGACGTCGGCCGGATCCAGATCCGGAAGGTCGCGGTACCAGAGATAGAGCTCCTGCAGGGTGTCGCGGACGAAGGTGGCCTGCCCGAGCGTCGTGCAGGCGGAGGTCTGGGCCCCGGCCGGTGCCGCGGCCAGCACCAGCACGACGACGGCGAGCGCGCGGGCGAGCCACCTCATGACGCCGTCGATGATAGCCCGGTCGCCCCGGCGGCGCAGCGGCCCGGCCATGGCTCGGCTGGCGTGTAGACTAGACCGGATGGGGCCGCAGTCGTGACACCCGCTGACGCCGTGGCCGCGCCGGCGCCCGCCGCCACGCGCACGGTGGCGGGCCTGTCGCCGACGGTGGTCTCGCTCGCCTCCACGCACTTCATCGTCGACGCCTACACCAACATCTACACGCCGCTGCTGCCGCTGCTCATCCCGCACTTCGGGCTGTCGCTGGCGGCTGTGGGCATGCTGGCGATGTGCTTCCAGTTCTCGTCGTCGGTGTCGCAGCTCGCCTTCGGCACGCTCGCCGACCGCTGGCGCCCGCGGGTGCTGCTGATGGCCGGGCCGATCCTGGCCGTGGTGGTGCTCAGCTTCGTCGGCCTGGCGCCGAACCCGGTGGCGCTCGGCGCGCTGCTGGTGCTCGGCGGACTCGGCGGCGCCGCCTTCCATCCGCCGGCCGCGGCCGCCGTCTACCGATCGGCCGGCGCCAACAAGGGCTTCGCGATGTCGGTGCACATCACCGGCGGCTCGATCGGCATGGCGATGGCGCCGCTCTTCTTCGCGCCCACGATCGAGCGCCTGGGCCTGCGCTGGTCGCCGGTCATCGCGGTGCCGGGCCTCATCGCCCTCTGGTTCCTGCTGCGGCGGGTGCCGCCGATCGAACGGCCGTCGCTGGCCGGGCGTGAGGGGCTGGCCGGCCTGAAGCCGTACGCGCGGCCGCTCACGCTGCTCTACTTCTCGGTGGTGCTGCGGACGCTGACCGCCGCCGGGTTCGCGGTGTTCCTGCCGGTCATCCTGACCTCGCAGGGAATGTCGATTGCCAACGCCAGCCTGGCCGGCACCTGCTACCTGCTGGTGTCGGGCATCGGCGGTTTCTCGGGTGGACCGCTCGCCGATCGGTTCGGCCCGCGGCGCGTGATCCTGGTCTCGCTCATCTCGTCGGTGCCCTTCATGATGGCGGCCTCGCAGCTCACCGGCTGGTGGCTCACGGCGGCCGTGTCGATCGGCGGGTTGCTGCTGCAATCGACGCTGCCCGTCAACGTCACCTACGCGCAGATGCTGGCTCCGGTGGGCGCCGCCACGGTGTCGTCGCTGATGATGGGCTTTGCGTGGGGCATGGGCAGCGTGATGGTGCCGGTGGTGGGCTGGATGGGCGACCGCGTGGGGCTGCCGACGGCACTGCTGGTCATCTCGGTGATCCCGCTCTTCGCCGCGGCGCTGGCCTCCCGGCTGCCCGAACGTGCACGCGACGCCGTAGCCGCACCCCTATAATCCTGAGATGGCGCGATACAGCACCGCCGGCTACGCGTTCGGCCCCGGCCCGCTCAGTCAGGCGATCAAGACGCTCATCGCGGTGAACGTCGGCGCGTTCCTGCTGACGTTGATCGTGCCGGCGCTCACGGTGCGCCTCGGCCTGATGCCGGTGGCGGTGCTGCGCGAGTTCGCGCTGTGGCAGCCGCTGACCTACATGTTCCTCCACGGCGGCATCGGCCACCTGCTGTTCAACATGCTGGCGCTGTGGATGTTCGGCACCGACCTCGAGCGCACCTGGGGCACGCGCTTCTTCGTGCGCTATTACTTCGTGACCGGCATCGGCGCGGCGCTGGTGACCATCGCCTGGTCGCTGTCGCCGCTGCCCTATGCCGATGCGCTCTACAGCGCGATCGTCGTCGGCGCGTCGGGGGCCATCTACGGGCTGCTCCTCGCCTACGGGATGTACTTCCCGCACCGCACCGTGCTCGTGTTCCTGTTCCCGGTGCCGGCCCGCTACGCGGTGATGATCTTCGGCGCCATCGCGTTCCTGTCGTCGGTCCAGGGTGCCGGCAACGGCGTGGCGCACGTGGCGCATCTCGGCGGGCTGCTGGTCGGCTACCTGTATCTGAAGGGACGCCGCGGCCCGCTCGATGAGATCAAATACCGCTGGCTCAAGTGGCGCCTCGGCCGCACCAGGTCGAAGTTCGATGTCTACGAAGGCGGCCGCCGCGGCCCGTCGAGCCCGGGCCCGTCAGGCGACTGGACCAAGGAGTGGAAGAAACACGTGCACTGATCGCGGCGTCACCGCGACGGCCAGGCGGCGCGATGCATTCTTCCGGCTTCGCCACCTTCCCACGCTTCGCCACCAGTCGCTCTACAGATCATCTCCGCCGGCAAGAACGCATCACGCCGCCTGGCCGTCGATGCGGCCTAGGACGACGCGCCTGGCGTCGGAGTGGGCGTGTCGTTGAAGTAGTTGTCGGTGCCGTCGAGCCAGTCCTGGCGGATCGGGCTGAAGAGGTCGATCTCGAAGGTGTCTTCGAGGGCCTCGGCCTGATGCGGCACCCACGACGGGATGTGCAGCACCTCGCCCTCACGCACGGTGATCTCCTCGCCGTGAATCAGAAACTTCAGCGCGCCCTGCAGCACGTAGGTGAGCTGTTCGCTCTCGTGCGAATGCATCGGGACGATCGCGCCACGCTTCAGGTAGATCTGGCCGATCATCTCGCGCTCGCCCGTCACGACCTTGCGCGAGATCATCTCGGTGACCTTCTCGAGCGCAATTTCATCCCAGCGATGCAGGCGAACGGGGCGTGTGGACATGTGGATCCTCGGGAATCGCCGGGCCGCGGCTTCGCGACAGGAAACGGGCCGCCACATGTGTTCCATGCGCGGGCGGGGCGGATTATAACATCCGTACCCGGGTGGTATAATTTGGAGCTATCGACGCTGCGGGATGGGCCGCGCACGCGGGCGTTCGCCGCCCTCGGGAAGGAAGCCGCATGAAGGGTTCGACGCTCGCCAAGAACAGCGAGACCGCCGTGCGCCGGTCGAACGGCACGGCCGTGGCGTCAGAGACGACACTCACCCGCGACGATCTGGTGGCCGCCTACCGGCTGATGCTCCTGTCGCGCCGCCTCGACGACAAGGAGATTCAGCTCAAGAACCAGAGCGTGATCTACTTCCAGATCAGCGGCGCCGGTCACGAAGCCATCTGCGTGGCAGCGGCGGCGCACCTCAAGCCCGGCTACGACTGGTTCTATCCGTACTACCGCGATCGCGCGCTGTGCCTCGCCCTCGGCATGACGCCGCTCGAGATGCTGCAGGGCGCGGTGGGCGCCGTCGACGATCCGAACTCCGGCGGCCGGCAGATGCCGTCGCACTGGGGGCACCGGGCGCTGAACATCCCGTCGCAGGGCAGCCCCACCGGCACGCAGTGCCTGCAGGCGGTCGGCTGCGGTGAAGCCGGCATGATCTACGCGCGCGTGAAGGACATGCCCGACGGCGAGCAGCGCCAGCACGGCGACGAAGTCACCTACGTCTCGATCGGCGACGGCGCGACCAGCGAAGGTGAGTTCTGGGAATCGCTCAACACGGCTTGCACGCAGCCGGTGCCGGTGCTGTATCTCGTCGAAGACAACGGCTATGCGATCTCGGTGCCGGTGGCCGTGCAGACGCCCGGCGGCAGCATCTCGCGGCTGGTCGAGAGCTTCCCGAACCTCAAGGTGCTGCGCTGCGACGGCACCGACTACGTCGACAGCTACCGGACCATCGAAGAAGCCGTGCAGTGGATCCGCCGCGAACGCAAGCCCGCCTTCGTCCACGCCACGGTCACGCGACCCTATTCGCATTCGCTCTCGGACGACGAACGGCTCTACAAGACGCCGGCAGAACGCGAAGCCGAAGCGGCCCGCGATCCGATCATGAAGATGCGGCAGCACCTGCTGGCACAGGGTCTGGTGACGGAGGCGGAGCTGGCCGACCTGGCCGCCGACGTCGACCGCGAGATCGCGCAGGCCACCGACGATGCCATCGCGTCGCCGAAGCCCACGCCCGACACCGCGGCCCTGTGGGTCTACTCCCCGGACGTCGATCCGACCTCGTCCGCCTTCGACACGCCGGAGGAGCCCGAGGGGCGGCCCGACACGATGGTCGCCGCCATCAACCGGACGATGAAAGACGAGATGGCGGCCAATCCGCGGATCGTCGTCTTCGGCGAAGACGTGGCCGACGCCAGTCACGCCGCGACGCTCGCCGTGGTGCAGGGCAAAGGCGGCGTCTTCAAGGTCACGCACGGCCTGCAACGCGCCTTCGGGTCCGAACGCGTCTTCAACTCGCCGCTCGCCGAAGCCAACATCGTCGGCCGCGCCGTGGGGATGGCGCAGCGCGGCATCAAGCCCGTCGTCGAGATCCAGTTCTTCGACTACATCTGGCCCGCCATGATGCAGATCAAGGACGAGATGTCGATGATGCGCTACCGCTCGGGCAACAACTGGACCAACCCGATGGTCATCCGGGTGCCGATCGGCGGTTACCTGCGCGGCGGCGCGCCGTACCACAGCCAGTCGGGCGTCAGCATCTTCGCGCACTGCCCCGGCATCCGCATCGCCTTCCCGTCCAACGCCGTCGACGCCGCCGGCCTGCTGCGCACGGCCATCCGCTGCGACGATCCGGTGATGTACCTCGAACACAAGCACCTGTACCGCCAGACCTACAACAAGGGCGCTTACCCCGGCGCCAACTACATGGTGCCGTTCGGCAAGGGCGCGCTGAAGCGCGACGGCACCGACGTGGTCGTCATCACCTGGGGCGCGCTGGTGCAGCGCTCGCTGCTGGCGGCGCAACAGGCGGAAAAACACGGCACCAGCGTTGCCGTGTTCGACCTGCGGACGATCATGCCCTACGACTGGGACGGCATCGCCGCCCTGGTGAAGAAGACCAACCGCGTCATCGTGGCGCACGAAGACCAGCTCACCTGCGGCTTCGGCGCCGAGATCGCCGCGCGCATCAGCGACGAGCTGTTCGACCATCTCGACGCGCCGGTCAGGCGCGTGGCCGCGATGGACTGTCCGGTGGCGTACTACCCGGACCTCGAGGAAGCGATCCTGCCGCAGACTTCCGACGTGCTGGCCGCGATCCGCAAGCTCGCGGCCTATTAGGCGCCCTGTGAAGCGCGCCAGCGCGGCGGCGTGCGGGCTGGCGCTCGCTTTCGGCGCGCTGCTGGTCGCCGCGCCACAGTCGCGGCCGCCGGCGCCGTATTCGCCCGGCCGTGTGGACACGCTGCGCGCGGTCGCGGCTCTGCCAGTCGAGATCGTCGGCGGGTTCCGCGATCCCCTGGGCTACGAACGTCTGGCCTCCGGCGACGCGCTGGTCTTCGATCGGAGGGGCCACGCCGTCTACCTCGTGCCGCGGGATGGCGCTGCCGCCCGGAGGCTGGTCGCCATCGGTGGCGAAGACGGCCGCGTCATCGAACCCTCCGCCTTCGATGCCGAACCCGACGGCGCCTTCGTCGTGGCCGACGCGCCGAACGGCCGGGAACGCGTGCAGATCTTCGCGCCGGACGGCCGCCGCGTCGCCGGTTTCCAGCTGCCGGGACGCGCCACCGCGCGAGTCACACTGGGCGCGCTGTCGCTGAGCGGCGTCGGCACGCTCCAGTTCACCGGACGCTCGGTGCTCATCAGCCAGCCGGAAACCGGCGGCCTGATGACCGAATACGGGCTGGCCGGCACGCCGGTGCGCACGATCGGGCGCCTGCGCGCGACCGGACATGAGGCCGACCGCGACCTGCACCTGGCCCTCAATGCCGGCATTCCGCTGAAGGACGCCGGCGGCGGCTACTGGTTCGTGTTCCTCGCCGGCGAGCCGGCCATCTCGCGCTTCGACGCGGCCGGCCAGCTGCTGTTCCACCGCCGCCTGCAGGGACGCGAACTCGACCCGGTCATTGCGGCGATTCCGACGGTGTGGCCGCGCCGTGCGGTTGACGGCAGCGAAGTGCCGCTGGTCGCCCCCACCGTGCGCACGGCCGCCCTCGACCCCGCCGGCCGTCTGTGGGTCTCGTTCGTCGTGCCGTTCACCTACGTCGTCGACGGCCTCGGCGAGAAGGTGCGGACGGTGCAGTTCCAGGCGGCCGGGCTCGCCGCCCCCAACAGCCTGAGCTTCCCCTCGCCCGGGCGGCTGCTGGTGACGCCGGGCTGCTTCGAGTTCGACATCCGCTGACGAGGGAGGCACCGACCGGGCCGCCCACTGGCCCGGCGCCTCCGGCCTCGGTATGATCGGGCGTCCATGAGCTGGCCGACTGTCGAGGCAGGCGCCCGACCCCGGTGGCACCGCCTGCTGGTTGCCGCAATCGTGGCCGGACTCGCGGCCGCGTGCGGCGACGACCCGCCGACGCCGATCGGTCCCACCCCGGGGCCGCCGACGATCCAGCCGTTTGCGGTGGCGTGCCCGGCCAACGTCATCGGCCAGTCGACGTCGGGCGGCCCGGTGTCGATTCAGGTGCCGGCGGCGACTACCAGCGGCGGCGTGCTGCCGGTCACGGTGTCGTGTTCGCCGGCCGGCGCGCCGTTCCCGATTGGCACCACGCGGGTCACCTGCGGCGCCACCGATGCCCGCGGCGCCACCGCGAGCTGCTCGTTCAACGTGAACGTCGCGCCGCCGCCGCTGTCGCGCACGACCTTCCTCGCCTTCGGCGACAGCATGACCGCGGGTGAGATCACCGCGCCGGTGGGCATCCTCGGGGCGGATGGCTTTCCGAACTTCCGACAGATCGTCGTGCCGGCCGAGTCGTATCCGACCAAGCTCGGCACGCTGCTGAGAACCCGCTACTTCACGCAGGCCTCGCAGTTTGTCGTGACCAACTCCGGTCTGCCGCGCGAGTGGGCCGTGGACGGCGCCAATCGTCTGCCCGGCGTGCTGACGACGACCAACCCGCAAGTGCTGCTGCTGCTGGCAGGCGCCAACGACATCGAAGCGGTGCCAGTCCTGGCGAGTGTCGAGTCCGCATCGCTGGGCCTGCTGACGATGGTGCGCACGGCACGGTCGCGCGGAGTTGCCGTCTTCATCGCGACGCTGCCGCCGGGACGCCCCGGCGGCCGGCTCACGCTGAACGCGTTGCTGGTGCTGCAGCTGAACGCACTGATTCGCGCCGGTGCGTCCCGCGAAGGCGCGACGCTGGTCGATCTGAATGCGGCGATGGCCGCCGACGTGAACACGCTCATCGGCGTCGATGGCCTCCATCCCACCGAGGCGGGTTACCAGCGGATGGCCGAGACCTTCTTCACTGCCATCCGCACCGCCTACGAAGGCCGCTGACGCCGATGGCCTCCCAGGCGCACGGATGATCCGGTGAGCGCAGCCGTCATCGACGTCAGGCGCCTCGGACGACGCTTCGCTGACCGTGTGGCCGTCGAAGACCTGACCCTCGCGGTGGGTGGCGGCGAGATCGTGGCCCTGCTCGGGCCCAACGGCGCCGGCAAGACGACCACGCTGCGGATGCTGGCCGGCCTGCTCACGCCTACCGGCGGCGGAGGCACGGTGGCGGGTGTGCCGCTCTCCCGCGAGCCGCGCGGTGAGCTGCGCGCCCGCGTCGGGCTGCTCACCGAGACACCCGGCCTCTGGGATCGGCTGACCGTGTGGATGAACCTCCTGACCCACGCGCGCCTCCACCAGGTGCCGCAGGCCGAGGCCCGGGTGCGACAGGTGCTCGAGCGCTTCGGCCTCACCGACCGCGCCAGCGACGTGGCGGCGGTGCTGTCGAAGGGGCTCAAGCAGCGCGTGGCCATCGCGCGGGCGATGCTGCATGGGCCGTCGGTGCTGCTGCTCGACGAGCCGACCTCGGGTCTCGATCCGGCCGCCGCCCGCGACGTCCGCGCCATGGTCGTGGCGCTGGCGCGCGAGGGCGCCGCCGTGGTCGTCTGCACACACAACCTGGCCGAGGCGGAGTCGCTCGCCAGCCGTATCGGCGTCATGAAGACACGCCTGCTCGCGCTCGACACGCCGCGCGGCCTCGGCGTCGGCGCCGGCGGCCGGTCGCTCGAGGACGTCTATCTCGCGCTGGTCGGTGACGCATGAACCGGCTCTCGCTGGCCCGCGTCAGCGCGCTCATGGCGAAGGAGGCGGCCGAGCTGCGCGGCTCGACGGGCGTGCTCATCGGCCCGCTGGCGATGCTGCTGACGGCGGTGCTGATGCCCATCATCCTCGCCGTGGGCCTGCCGGCATGGTGGGGCGAGCCGCTCGACGCTGCCGGCGACGTGGTGCGTCTGGCGCGTGAGTTCATGGGGCCGGGCCAAGCCGGCCTCACGGATGCCGCGGCCGTGCAGGTGCTGCTGTTCCACCAGTTCCTGCCGCTCATGGCGCTGGTGCCGGTCGTCGGCGCGATGACGCTCATCACCACGGCGGTCATCGGCGAGAAACACGCCCGCACCCTCGAACCGCTCCTCGCCACGCCGCTCACCAGCGCCGAGTTGCTGCTGGCCAAGACCGGCACCGCCTTCGCCGTGGCGCTCGCGTCGCTGGTCGCCGGCTACGTCCTGCTGCTCGCCCTGGTAGCCGCCCTGGCCCTGCCGGGGGTCGCCGTCACGCTGGTCTCGCCGCGCGCGCTGGCGCTGGTGGCCGGCGTCGCGCCGGCCGCCGCACTCGTGGCCCTGACCCTCGGCGCCATCGTCTCCACGCGCGCCAGAGATGCCCGATCGGCGCAGCAGGCGGGCGTGGTGGTCGTGTTGCCCCTGGTCGCCGGGTTCGTGGCGCAGTTGAACGGCGCGCTCACGCTCACGACCGGTCACCTCGCGCTGGTCACCCTCGGTCTGCTGGCGCTGGCGGCCGCGTTGGCCGTGGTGGCCGTGCACGCCTTCGACCGGGAGCGTATCCTCACCCGATGGACGTGAACCGATGACGGTCGCCCCCGACCGCGACGACGGCGGCGAGCACTCCGTCGTGGACGGCCGGTGCCCGTTCCTGGTCGTGGACCTGTGCATGCAGGCCTGGCCCGATGCCCGCTTCGAGGTCGCGCACCGCCACGGCGTCACCGCCTACGGCGTGACGGCCTTCGAGCCGCACGACACGTTCGACCTCGCGGTCGAGCGCCTGATGTACTGGCATCTGGTCGCGCGCCGCCATCCGCACCTCGAAGTCGCAACGTCGGTGGCCGACGTGCGCCGGGCCCGCGCCGCCGGCCGGGCCGCGCTGCTGCTCTTCTCGCAGGGCGGCGACTTCATCGCCGGCAGGCTGCACCGGATCGAGGCCATGCACCGGCTCGGCCTGCGGGTCATGATTCCCGCCTACAACCGCACCAACGAACTCTGCGACGGCCTGCTCGACACGACCGACGGCGGCGTCACCCGCTTCGGCCGCCTGGTGATCGAAGAGTGCAACCGCGCCGGCGTCGTGCTCGACTGCACGCACGTCGGCAAGCGGTCCACGCTCGAGATCATCGACCAGAGCCGCGATCCGGTGATCTTCAGCCACTCGAATCCCGGCCGACTGGCGCCCAACCCCCGCAACATCGACGACGAGCAGATGCTGGCGTGCGCGGCGCGCGGTGGTCTCATCGGTCTGGTCGCCTGGGGGCCGCTCGTGATGCGCCCGGGCACCACCCACTGGCCCACCATCGACGACTACATCGACATGGTCGTCTACGCCGCGGACCTGCTGGGCGGCACCTCGCACCTGGGTTTCTCGACCGACATGTCGCTCGGCACCTATCCGCGTCACGAGGCCGACCCGTGGGGCGCGCCGCCGTATCCGGCGATTGCCGATGCCTACGGCCGCCTTGTCACCGCCGACACGCGCTCGGCCAGGCGGTCGCTCGACGGGTTCAGCGACTACGCCCAGGTCGTCGCGCTGGCCGATCGGATGCTGGCGCGGGGCCTCGGCGACGACGACGTGCACGGCATCCTCGGCGAGCACGCCCTGCAGCTGTTCGAGCAGGTGTGGCACCGGCAGGTTGGCGGCGCGAGCCCGGTAGAATGACGGCGTGATGCGCGCCCCCCTCGCCCTTGTCGCCGTCGCGCTGCTCGCGGCGGCGCCCGCTGGTCAACAGCCCCTTCGGTCGGCCGCCCCGGCGGCGGTCGGCCTCGACCCGGGCGTCCTGGCCGAGGCCACGGCGCTGCTCGAGCAGTTCGTGGCCGAGGGCCGGATCGCGGGCGGCGTGGCTGCCATTGCCCGACGCGGCCAGGTGGGATATCTGCGGGCGGTCGGGGTGCAGGATCTGGCGTCGAAGGCGCCGATGACCGAGCGCTCGCTCTTCCGCATCTACTCGATGACCAAGGCGGTCACCGCCGTGGCCGTGATGATGCTGCACGACGACGGGCGCTTCCGCCTCGACGAGCCCGTCTCGAAGTACCTGCCTGAATTCGCCGAGGTGCGGGTGGTGGATGCGCCGGGCGCCGCCCCGCGACCGCCGGCGCGGCCGGTCACGATCGAAGATCTGCTGCTCCACACCTCCGGCCTCAGTCACCGCACTTCGGATCTCTATCGCACGCTCGGCGTGCGATCCCGCGCCGACACGCTGCCGGAGTTCGTCCGCAAGATCACCCGGGCGCCGCTCATGGAAGACCCGCACACGCGGTTCCGCTACAGCGAGGCGACGACGGTGCTCGGGCGGCTGGTCGAGATCTGGTCGGGCGAGCCCTTCGATCGCGTCCTCGCGCGCCGGGTGTTCCAGCCCCTCGGCATGAGTGACACGGTGTTCTGGGTGGAGGGCGAACGCCGCGGTCGGCTGGCGACGGTCTACGGTCCGGCGCCGGGCGGCGGACTGGTCGCGGTGGAGATCGAGCCGGTGCCGTTCACCGCACGGCCGGCGCTGCTCGAAGGCGCCGTCGGGCTGGTCTCGAGCGTTCCCGACTTCCTCCGGTTCGGCCAGATGCTGCTCGACGGGGGCACCGTCAACGGCACGCGGCTCCTCAAGGCCGATACCGCCGCGCGCATCACCAGCAACGGGCTGCCGCCGGAGGTGCTCACGGCACGCGGTGGCCGCATGGGCTGGGGACTGGCCAACGTCAACGTGCTGATGGACGCCGGCGGCACGACGGCCAGTGTCGGCGAATACGGGTGGGACGGCACCGCCGGCACCATCTTCTGGAACGACCCGGTGAAGCAGACCGTCGTCGTGCTGATGACGCAGAGCGCGCCCGCCAATCCGGACGGCCTGCGCCAGAAGTTCAAGGCCCTCGCCGACCGCGCCGTTCGCTGAGCGCGGCCGTCAGCGGCCGCGGCGGCGCCCGTCGGCGGCGTCGCGCAGCCCGTCGCCGAGCACCGAGAACCCGAGCACCGTGGCCGTGATCGCCAGGCCGGGTGCGATGGCGCCCAGCGGCGCGGTGCGCAGCAGTTCGCGTCCGCGCGACAGCATCGCCCCCCATTCGGCGGCCGGCGGCTGCACGCCGAGGCCGAGAAACGACAGCCCCGACGCCAGCAGGATGGCGCTGCCGAGCATCACCGTCGTGTGCGCGAGGATCGGCGACCAGCAGCCCGGCAGGACGTGGAACACGAGCACCCGGGCATCCGAGGCGCCGGAGGCCCGCGCGGAGACCACGTATTCGCCCTGCACGATCGGCTGCGCCGCCGCCCGCACGATGCGCGCGAAGCTCGGCACCGCGTAGACCGCCACGGCAATGACCGTGGAGATGGTGCCGCGTCCGAGGATGGTGATCGCCGAGATCGCCAGCAGCAGTTCCGGCAGCGCCAGCAGGATGTCCACCAGGTGCAGGAGCACGCGCTCCAGCAGGCCGCGCCGCCAGGCGGCGAGCAATCCGATGGCGCCGCCGGCCGCCAGGCCCGACGTGGTGGCGGCGAAGGCGATGCCGAGCGACACGCGGGCGCCGGCGATGAGACGGCTCAGGGTGTCGCGGCCCAGGTGATCGGTGCCGAGGGGATGGGCGGCGGAACTCGGCAGATAGTTCGCAGCCAGGTCCACCTCGACCGGATCGTAGGGCGTCACCCACGGACCAAAGACCGCCGCCGACACCACCAGCGCCAGCACCGCCAGGGCGCCCAGGGCGAGCGTGTCGCGGCGAAGCCGCGTCCACATGCCTTTCACGCGCGCACCCGCGGGTCGAGCAGGCCCGCCGCCACGTCGGTGACGCCGTTGGCGACGACCACCATCGCGGCCACGACCAGCACACCACCCTGCACCATCGGGAAGTCGCGGGCGACCACCGCGTCGGCCATCATGCGACCCACACCCGGCACCGCGAACACGCTCTCGACCAGCACCGTCCCTGCAAGGAGTCCGCCCACCCGCAGACCCACGAGGCTCAGCACCGGCAGCATCGCGTTACGCAGGCCGTGCACGAGCAGCACGCGCCGGTAGGGCACGCCCTTGGCCCGGGCCGCGCGCAGGAAGTCCTGCGTCAGCACGTCGCGCACGGCCGCGCGTGTCATGCGCGCCACCGCGCCGGCCGACTGCAGGCCCAGCGCCAGACACGGCATCACGTAGTGCGCGGCGGTGCCGACGCCGATCGCCGGCAACCAGCCGAGGGTCACCGAGAAGAGCAGCATCAGCATGAGCGCCAGCCAGTAGGAAGGCGTCGAGGCCGCGACCAGGCTCGCCGCCGTCAGCAGCCGATCGACCAGCACGCGCTTCGAGAGCGCCGCGGCGGCGCCGACCGCCAGGCCCAGCAGCACCGCCAGCGCAACGCCGCCAGCGGTCAGAATCACCGTGTGAGGCAGCCGGTCGAGGATCTCGCGGCCCACCGGCGCGCCGGTGCGGATGGAAACGCCGAAGTCGCCCCGGAGCGCGCGCGTGACGAAGCGGCCGTACTGCACCGCCAGCGGCTGGTCGAGCCCGAGGTCGCGGCGAATGGCATCCACGGTCGCCGGCGCCGCTTCGAGGCCGGCGGCGATGACCGCCGGATCGCCCGGGATCATGTGGACGATCGAGAACACCAGCACCGAGATCGCGACCAGCACGGGCACGAGCCGCGCCAGGGCGGCGCTGGTCAGCCGGAGGGCGTGACGCATCAGGGCTCAGGAACCGGTGACGGTGGCGCGCTCGAAGGTGACCACGCCGAGCGCCTGCGGCCGCAGGTCATGCACGGCCGAGCGGGCAGCCACGCTGTAGAGCGTGTCGAAGAGCCACACCGCCCCGGGGTCTTCCAGGTAGACGATCTGCTGGGCCCGGGTGTAGAGCACCTGCCGCTTCACCGGGTCGGTCTCGCGCATCGCCGCTTCGATCACCCGATCGAACTCGGCGTTCGAGTAGTAGCCGTAGTTGTTCTCGTTGGTCGGCGCGGTCGTGAAGATCGGCCGCAACCCCCAGTCGGCATCGGCGGTGGATGCGCCGGCGCCCATGATGAAGATCTCCTGCGGGTTCTTCTCGGGCGGCAGGCCGGCCCAGAACTGCACCATGGTGGCCCAGTCGAAGACCTCGATTACGGCGTCGATACCGACCTTCTTCAGGTCGGCGGCCACCGCTTCGGCCAGCTCGACGCCCATCGGATAGCGCGGCGTCGTCGCGATCTTCGTCTTGAATCCCTGCGGATAACCGGCGGCGGCCAGCAGCTGCTTCGCCTTCTCCGGGTCGTAGGGAATCTCACCGAGGTTCGTGTAGCCACGCATGATGGGCGTGAGGGCGCTCGTTGACGGGCGCCCGAAACTGGCGACCAGGTTCTTCACGATCGCCGGGCGGTTGATGGCGTACGAGATCGCCTGACGGACGCGGGCATCGGTGAACGGCTTCTTCGACACGTTGAAGCGGAACTGCTGAGCGCCGACGCCCGGCAGCTTGTGCACGGCGATGTCGTCGCGCGCCTCGAGGCGCGGGATGTCGGTGGCGGGGATGCGGCTGATGACGTCCACATCGCCGCTCTCGAGCGCGAGCACGCGGGCGGCCGCCTCGGGAATCGGCCGATAGATGACCTGCCGGGTCGCGCCCTTGACGCCCCAGTAGCCGTCGAAGCGCTCGAGCACGATCTCCTGATCCTTCTTCCAGCTGGCGACGCGGTAGGGGCCGGTGCCCGCCGCCGACTCGGCGGCGCTGCCAAACGACTTGCCGTGTTTGCTGGCCACCGCCGGGCTGACGATCGCGGCCGAGACGTGCGCGATGGTGGGCTCGAAGGCGCCGAAGGGGTACTTCGTGACGATGCGGACGGTGAGCGGGTCCACCACCTCGACGCGATCGATCATGGCGAAGAGCGACAGCCGGCGGTGGTTCGCCACCGGGTCGAGCACGCGCGCGAAGTTGGCCTTCACGGCCTCGGCATCGAGGGCCGCGCCGTCGTGGAAGGTGACGCCCGAACGCAGGTGGAACGTCCACGTCACCCCGTCAGGGTCGACGGCGTAGCGCTCGGCCAGCCGCGGCACGATCTTCATCGTGTCGTCGAAGGCCAGCAGCGGCTCGTACACCATCATGATCACCTGGTCGGACTCGGTGTCGGAGCTGTTGTGCGGATCGAGCGTGGTCGCATCGGCCGCCGCGGCGAAGACGATCCGGTCGCGCGCGGTCGCGGCCGCCGCCGGCGCCGGCGGCGAGGGCGGGCCGCCGCAGCCGGCGAGAGTGGCGGCACAGAGGCCGCCAAGGATGAGCCGGATGGTGTGTCGCCGGACACGCGCCGCACGATGACGAAGGGACATCGGCGGCGATTATAGGAGCGCCCTGCTGGCGCGCACAGGTCATTCGCGGACGGCACGCCGTGATTCGCGGTCCCGGCTTCGCCAATCGCGGCCCGCCGGTCGCTGCCGATTGACTTGATCCGGTCGTCGTCCGACAATGAATGAACATTCATTCATGAAGCGCGCACTCCTCGCCACGCCGCCCCGCCGTGCCCCCGAGCCGCGTCCGCCGGTAGGTGACAAACGCGACGCCATCATGCGCGCCGCCACCCGCGTGTTCGCGCAGCGCGGCTTCTTCAACGCCCAGGTCGCCGACGTCGCCAAGGCGGCCGGTGTCGCCGCCGGCACCGTCTATCTCTACTTCCGCAGCAAGGACGACCTGCTGGTCTCGGTCTTCGAACGCACGATGAAAGACGCCATCGCCGAGGGCCGCGCGGCGCTGGCCGGCGCCACCGATCCGCGCGAACGCCTCAGCCGCATCGCCCGGCTGCACCTCGAGCGCCTGGGCCGCGATCGCGATCTGGCGGTCGTCTTCCAGGTGGAACTGCGGCAGTCCACGAAGTTCATGGAACGCTTCTCGTCGAGTTACCTGCGCGAGTACCTCGGGCTCATCCGCGAGGCGGTGGAGGCCGGACAGGCGGAAGGGATCTTCCGCAAGGACGTCAGCGCGACCTCGGCCGCCAAGATCCTCTTCGGCGCCCTCGACGAGATGGCCACCAACTGGATGCTGAGCCGGCGGCGTTATGCCCTCGAGAACGACGCCGAGACGGTGATCGATCTGTTCCTGCATGGCGTGGGCGACCGCACGCGCCCGCTCGGAGGCACGGCATGACGTTCACGAGCGCGGGGGTGCTGGGGGCGGGCACGATGGGCGCGCAGATCGCGCTGCACCTGGCCAATGCCGGCGTGCCGGTGGTGCTGCTCGACGTCACCCGCGAGGCGGCGCGCAGCGGCCTCGAGCGGGCCCGGAAGCTCAAGCCGGATCCGCAGTTCACGCCCGATACGTGGCGGCTGGTGCGCACCGGCAGCTTCGACGACGACCTCGGTCTGCTGGCCACGACCGACTGGATTCTCGAAGCCGTCGTGGAGCGGATCGACGTGAAGCGCGAGCTGCTCGCGAAGGTCTTCGCCGCCTGCCGCGCCGATGCGGTGGTGAGCACCAACACCTCCGGCATCCCGGTGGGCGCCATTGCCGAGGGCTGGCCGGCGGACTGGCGCCGCCGCTGGCTCGGCACGCACTTCTTCAATCCGCCGCGCTATCTGGCGCTGCTCGAAATCGTGCCCACCCCCGACACCGATCCCGCAATCGTCGCGCGCATGAGCGCCTTCGGCGACCGCGTCCTCGGCAAGGGCGTGGTGATCGCCAGAGACACGCCCAACTTCATCGGCAATCACGTGGGCCTGCACGGGGTCGCCGCGATCCTGCGGGCGGTGGACGCCGGGCGCTACTCGATCGACGAGGTGGATGCGATGACCGGTGCGGCGATCGGCCGCCCGGGCTCGGCGACCTTCCGCACCATGGACATCGCCGGCCTCGACGTGCTCGCGCACGTGATGCGCAACCTCGAGGAGCGGTTGCCCGGCGAGGCCGACCGTGCCTGGTTCCGCCAGCCGGCGCTGGTCACGCGCCTGCTCGAGCGCGGCTCGTTCGGCGAGAAGGCCGGCCGCGGCTTCTACGAGCGGCGCAAGGACGCGGCGGGCGCGTCGGCCGTCTTCACGCTCGATCCGGCCACCCTCGATTACCGGCCGCAACAGAAGCCGGCGTTCCCGTCGATCGCCGCCGCGGCTGCCATCGACGACACCGGCACCCGCATCCGGACGCTGTTTCTCGGCGCCGACAGGGTCGGGCAGTTCCTGCGCGAGACACTGTCGCCGACGCTCCTCTATGCCGCCCGCGTCGCGCCGGAGATCGCCCACACGTTCGACGACGTCGACCGTGTCATGCGCTGGGGCTTCGGCTGGGAGCTGGGCCCGTTCGAGACCATCGATGCCATCGGCCTGCGCGAAGTCGTGGACGCGGCCCGGGCCGCCGGGGTGACCGACGTCCCGCCGCTCGTCGCCGAGGCGCTGGCGGCCGGTCGGAGCCGCCTGCGCGAGGGGCCACTGCCCGCCCGCCCGGGCCTGCTCATCCTCACCGACGCCGCACGGCGCTCCCAGGTGGTGAAGAAGAACGCCGGCGCCAGCCTGGTGGACCTCGGCGACGGCGTGCTGGCGGTGCAGTTCCACTCGAAGATGAACGCCATCGGCGGCGACACCATCGCGATGCTCCATGCCGGCGTGGCAGAAGCCGCGAAGAACCACCGCGCGCTGGTCGTCGGCAACGAAGCGCCGAACTTCTCGGCGGGCGCCAACCTGATGCTGGTGCTGCTCGAAGCGCAGGAGGGCAACTGGGACGAGCTGGACCTGATGGTGCGCGGCTTCCAGCGGGCGGTGATGGCGCTGCGCCTGAGCCCGGTGCCGGTGATTGTCGCGCCGTCGGGTCTGGCGCTTGGCGGCGGCTGCGAGATCGCACTCCACGCCGACCGCGTGCAGGCGGCCGGCGATACCTTCATGGGCCTGGTGGAAGTGGGCGTCGGCCTCATCCCGGCCGGCGGCGGTACCAAGGAAATGGTGGCGCGCGCGATGTCGCGCCTGCCGTCGCCCGCCGCTGATGCACTGCCCGTCATCCAGCAGGCGTTCGAGACGGTGGCGCTGGCGAAGGTCTCGGCGAGCGGCCCCGACGCGGCGCGTCTCGGCTATCTGTCACCGCTGGACACCTTCTCGATGAACCGCGAACGGCTCATCGCCGACGCGAAGGCGCGGGCGCTGCAGCGGGTGGCCGAGGGCTACCGGGCGCCGCAGCCGCGACTGGCGATTCCGGTCGGCGGCGAATCGCTCGGCGCCGCGCTCAAGCTCGGCGTCCATCTGGCGTGGCGGGCCGGCCGCGCCAGCGACCACGACCTGACGATCGGTCGGGCCCTCGCCCACGTCTTCGCCGGCGGCGACCTTCCGCATGCCACCACGGTCACCGAACAACACCTGCTCGACCTCGAGCGCGAGGCGTTCCTGCGGCTCCTCGGCGAGCCGAAGACCCTGGCGCGCATCCAGCACACGCTCACCACCGGCAAGCCGCTCAGGAACTGACCGTGGAGCCACGCCTCATCGAACGCGGGACGGGACGGCCGATTGTCGTCGTACCCGGGATCCAGGGCCGCTACGAGTGGAGTCTGCCCACGGTCGAGGCGCTGGCTTCACATGGTCGTGTCGTCACGTTCTCCCTCGCTGATGAACCGACCAGCGGCTTCGCCTGGACCGAGGCGGGGGGGTTCGAGAACTACCTGACGCAGCTGGATCACGTGGTGCGCGCCGCTGGCGGTGAGCGGCCGGTGCTCGTGGGCCTGTCTTACGGCGGCCTCATCGCCGCCGAATACGCGGCCCGGCATCCCGGCCCGCTCGCGGCCCTGGTCGTCGCCTCGTCGCCGCCGCCCACCTGGCGGCTGCCGGCCCGGGCCGCGCAGTATCTGAAGGCGCCGCGGCTCATGGCGCCGCTGTTCTGGATCGGCGCGCCGCTGCGTGCCTATCCCGAGCTCAAAGCGGCCTTGCCCCGCGGTCGCGACCGCTGGCAGTTCGTGATTGGTCACGGCCTGCGCATCGCCGGTGCGCCGGCGTCGTCGGCGCGCATGGTACGGCGACTGCGCTGGCTCGAAGTCGGCGCGCTTCTCGCTCGATCACGCCATCGACGTGCCGGCCCTCATCGTCACCGGAGAGCCGGCGCTCGAGCGGGTGGTGCCGCCGGAAGACACGCTCGCCTACCGCGCCTGGCTGCCGGGCGCCCGCGCGGTCACGCTGGCGGCCACCGGCCACAACGGCTGCGTCACCAAGGCTCGCGAATTCGCCGACGAGGTCGCCGGCCTGCTGGCCGGCCTGCCCTCGGCGGACGCCGCCGTATCCTCGCCATCCCTGTCGGAGAACGTTCGTGCCTACCGAGTTTCTTAGAGAGATCCCCGGTCCATCCGGACCGCTCGAAGCCCGCCTCGACCTGCCGTCAGGCGCCGCCCGCGCGGTGGCCGTGTGCGGGCATCCGCATCCGCTGCATGGCGGCACGATGCACACCAAGGCCCTCTACCAGACCGCCAAAGGCCTCACGCGCGCCGGTGTGGCGGCGCTGCGCTTCAACTTCCGCGGCATCGGGCTGAGTGCCGGCACCTTCGATGCCGGCCCCGGCGAAAAGGACGACTTCCGCGCTGCGATCACCTTCGCCGCCGGGCGTTTTCCGGGCCTGCCGATCTGGGCGGCGGGGATGTCGTTCGGGTCGTGGATCGCCGCCTCGGTCGGCGCCACCGACCCCCGCATCTCGCTGGTGCTGCTGGTCGCTCCTGCCGTGGATCGCTACGACTTCTCGGAGCTGGCCGGCGCCGGCAAGCCGGCCTTCATCGTGCACGGCGAAGACGACGAGCTCATCCCGGCGAAAGACGTGCGCAAGTTCTACGGGACGCTCGCCGAGCCGAAGGAACTGGTGATGATCGAACACGCCAACCATCTCTTCGAAGGCCAGACGACACTCGTCGGCGACGCCGTCGAAGGCCTGGTGGCCGACTGGAAGGACTGACATGCAGGACGCCGTCATCGTCTCCGCGGTCCGCACGCCGGTGGGCAAGGCGCCGAAAGGGGCGCTGCGCTTCACGCGGCCCGACGAACTGGCCGCTCTCGTGGTGCGAGAGGCGCTGGCCCGCGCCGCCGGGGTGCCGGCCGCAGACATCGACGACGTGATCCTCGGGTGCGCGATGCCCGAGGCCGAGCAGGGCCTGAACGTCGCCCGCATTGCCAGCCTGCGCGCCGGCCTGCCGGTGACCGCCTCGGCGGTGACGGTGAACCGCTTCTGCGCCTCGGGCCTCCAGGCGATCGCCAACGCCGCCGACCGCATCCGCGTCGGCGAGGCCCGCGCCATCATCGCCGGCGGCACCGAGTCGATGAGCCTGGTGCCCATGGGCGGCCACAAGGTGGCGCCCAATCCCACACTGGTCGAAAGTTACCCCGACGTCTACCTCACGACCGGGCTGGTCGCCGAAAACCACGCGCGGCAGTCGCACATCCCGCGCCAGGCGCAGGACGCTTTCGCGCTGCGCTCCCACGAGCGCGCGCTCGCCGCCATCGATGCCGGGCGGTTCGTGGACGAGATCGTGCCGGTGACGACCCGCGGAGCCGAGCCCTCGCCCTCCGGCGCGCCGCTCACCCGCGAAACCGTCTTCGCGGTGGACGAAGGTCCGCGGCGCGGCACCTCCGCCCAGGCGCTGGCCGCGCTCGCCCCGGCGTTCCTCGTCGGCGGCACCGTCACCGCCGGCAACTCGTCGCAGACCAGCGACGGCGCGGCCGCCGTCGTCGTGGTCTCCGCCGACTACGCGCGCGCCCATGGACTCACGCCGCTGGCGCGTTTTGTCACCTACGCCACCGCCGGTGTCGCGCCGGAGCTCTTCGGGATCGGTCCGGTGCCGGCCGTCCGCAAGGCCCTGGCGCAGGCCGGCCTCGTGCTCGCCGACATCGACCTGGTGGAGTTCAACGAGGCGTTCGCCGCGCAGGTGCTGGCCTGCCAGCGGGAACTCGGCATCGACGACGACCGACTCAACGTCAACGGCGGCGCCATCGCGCTCGGACATCCGCTCGGCTGCACCGGGGCCAGGATGACGACCTCGCTGCTGCACGAGATGCGGCGGCGGGGCGCCCGCTACGGGCTGGTGACGATGTGCGTGGGCGGCGGCATGGGCGCGGCGGGCATCTTCGAACGGATCGCGTAACGAGCGGGGGACGGTCATGACACAGGCGACACACACCATGCGCGGCGGCGAATGGCTGGTGGCCGGAAGCGACCCGGCCGTCGTGATGACGCGCGAGCGCATCAGCGACGAACACCGCCTCATCGAGCAGACGGCCCGCGAGTTCATGAGCGGCGAAGTGCTGCCTGTGCTCGAGCGGCTGGAGCAGAAGGACTGGGCACTCAACCGCGTGTTGCTGCAGAAGTCCGGCGCGCTCGGCCTGCTCGGCACCAACGTCCCCGAAACGTATGGCGGCGTCGACCTCGACAAGGTGGCGACCCTGATCGTGAGCGAGCAGCTGGGCGCCAACGCCTCGTTTGCCGCCACCTTCGGCGCCCAGGCCAACCTCACCGTGCTGCCGATCTTCCTGTTCGGCAGCGAGGCCCAGAAGGCGAAGTACCTGCCGGGCCTGGTCGCCGGTGATGTCACCGGCGCCTACTGCCTGAGCGAGACCGGCTCGGGCTCTGACGCGCTCGGCGCCCGCGCGAAGGCCACCACGCAGCCCGACGGCAGCTTCGTGCTCACCGGCGAGAAGATGTGGATCACCAACGGCGGCTTCGCCGACGTCTTCATCGTGTTCGCGAAGGTGGAGGGCGAACACTTCACGGCTTTCATCGTCGAGCGGGTCTGGCCGGGCGTGTCATCGGGCAAGGAAGAACACAAGATGGGCCTGCACGGCTCGTCGACGACGCCGGTGCTGCTGCAAGACGTCGCGGTGCCGGCCGACGCGGTGCTGGGCGCCATCGGCAAGGGCCACAAGGTGGCCTTCAACGTCCTCAACTTCGGCCGCTTCAAGCTCGGCGCCATGACCTCCGGGGGCGCCAAGGCCGCCCTCGCCGACGCCGCGAAGTACGCGGCATCGCGCAAGCAGTTCGGGGTGGCGATTGCCGGCTTCGGCGCCATCCGCCACAAGCTCGGCGAGATGACGGCCCGCGCCTACGCGCTCGAGAGCCTGCTGTACCGCACCGCCGGCCTCATCGACGAGACCATCGCCGCACACGGCGGCACGCCGGGGGCGATGCTGGCCGCGCTCGAGGAGTTCGCCGTCGAGGCATCGATCGCCAAGGTCTACGGCAGCGAGGTCGTCGACTACGTCATCGACGAGAGCGTGCAGATCCTCGGCGGCAACGGCTTCGTGGCCGACTACCCGGTGGAGCGCTACTACCGCGACGCCCGCGTCAACCGGATCTTCGAGGGCACCAACGAGATCAATCGCCTGCTCATCCCGGGCCTGCTCATCAAGAAGTCGCTGAAGGGCGACCTGCCGCTGCTGGCGGCCGCCCGGGCCATCCAGGATGAACTCCTGGCGCCGTCGGCGGTGGCCGACACCGACGACACGCCGCTGGCCGATGAACGGCGCGCGGTTGCCGCCTTCAAGAAGGTGGCCCTCTTCGTGGCCGGCGCCGCGCTGCAGCGCTTCGGCGACGCCCTGCAGCACGAACAGGAAGTGCTGTCGTCGCTGGCCGACATCGTCATCGACGCCTACGCCGCCGAGAGCGCGGTGCTGCGGGCGCAGGCCGCTGCCGGCGCCGCCGACGCCGCCCTGCACGCGGCCACGGCGATCGTCGCAACCCATGAAGCGGCCGGCCGGATCGAGCTGGCGGCCCGGGCCGCCCTCGCCGCCCTCGGCGAAGGCGATACCCTGCGCACCCATCTGGCGGCGCTACGGCGGCTGCTCAAGCTGACGCCGGCCAATCTCGTGACCCGCCGCCGGCTCATCGCCGATGCCGCCGTGGCCCGCGGCGGCTATCCGTTCGCGTGAGCCCGGGCGGGCCGTCGGGCGCCTGTGGCACACTGAGAGACGTGTTACGTCTGTCGAAATGGGGCGCCGCCGCGCTCGCGGTCGCGCTGGGACTGGCGTCCGCATGCACGCAGGAGCCGCCCGGGGCGTCCTTCGTGCGCCGGGTCGCCGAGGAACGCGCGAAGAAAGACGACTTCTTCCGCTCGGGGGGCAAGGAATCGCCGGTCAAGCCCGACGAGCAGGCGAAGTTCCTGCCGATCAGCTATTTCGACATCGACCCAGACTACGCGACCCCGGCCAACCTGCGATTGCTCCAGGACCGCACGACCCTCGTCATGCCGACCTCGACCGGCAAGTCGCGCGACATGGAACGCGTCGGCACGCTCGAGTTCACGCTGCGCGGGCAGCCCCTGAAGCTGACCGCGTTTGCCGAAGTCGGCCAGCAGGTGTCGCGCCTGTTCGTGCCCTTCAGCGACCTGACCAGCGGCACCGAGACCTATCAGGCCGGCCGTTACATGGACATCGATCCGCAGCCGAGCGGCATCTACGTGGTGGACTTCAACACCGCGTATCACCCGTACTGCTATTACAACGCGGAGTACGACTGCCCGTTTCCGCCGACCGAGAACCGTCTCAAGGTGCCGATTCGCGCCGGTGAGCGTCTGCGCGCCGCCGAGGCGCTGACCCCGGGCCGATGAGCGCGCTCGACGCCATCATCTTCGACTTCGACGGGGTCATCGCCAACAGCGAGCGCCTCCACCTGCTCGCGTTCCAGCAGGCGCTGGGCGCCACGGCGATGACGCTCAGCGACGAGGCCTACTACGCGCGCTATCTCGGCTTCGACGACCACGGCGTCTTCCGGCATCTGGCCGCCGACCAGCAGCACCCCCTGCCGCAGGCAGCGCTCGACGCGCTGGTGACCGAGAAGGGCCGCCGCTACGACCAGCTCGCCGCCGCCGGCGAGATGCTGTTCCCGGGCGCCGCCGACTTCATCCGCCGCGCCGCCGCGGCGGTGCCGATCGCGGTCGCGTCCGGCGCGCAGACCCACGAGATCGACGACGTCCTCGGCAAGGCCGGCCTGCGGGCGCACTTCCTCGCGGTGGTCGGCGCCGACCAGACGCCGGCGTCGAAGCCGGCGCCCGATCCCTACCTCGAGGCGTTCGCGCGGCTGACCCGCATCAGCGGTCGTGCCCTCTCTCCCGCGCGCACGGTCGCCATCGAAGACTCGCGCTGGGGGCTCGAATCGGCGCGGGCCGCCGGGCTGCGCACGGTCGCCGTGACCACCACCTACCCGGCCGCTGCGCTCGCCGGGCACGCCGAACTCATCGTGGCCGGCCTCCACACACTGGACCTTCCGGCGCTCGAGCACCTCTGCGGCGGGTCCTGATGCTGCCCACCGGAGCCGCTCTCGCCAGAGCCCTCGACGAGGCGGATGCCCGGCCCGGCCCGGAGCTGGCGCCGGGCGCGCTCGTCATCGCCTCGGTGGAGTATCCGGCGCTGGCGACCGAGCGCTATCTGACGCGCCTTGACGCCATCGGCGATCAGGCGCTGGCCGAGGTCGCGTCGCACGCCGGCGTCGAGGGCCCGCTGCACGCTCGCGTCGAGGCCATCAACCGCTGTCTCTATGGCGCGCTCGGCTTTCGCGGCAACCGCGAACAGTACGGCGACGTCCGCAACAGCTGTTTGAACCAGGTGCTCGAACGTCGCACCGGCATCCCGATCACGATGGCGGTCGTCTACATGGACGTCGCCAGGCGGGCCGGGCTGCGCGCGGAAGGCATCAACTTCCCCGGCCACTTCCTGGTGCGCGTGCGCGACGGCGCGGTCACCGGCGAGGACGAGGCCGGCCTCATCGTGGACGCCTTCAACGACGGCGCGATCCTGACCGAGCCCGACTGCCGGGCCCTGCTGGCGCGGCACGAAGAGGCGGTGGCCTTCCGGCCGGAACTGCTGGCGCGCGCCTCGCGACGCCAGGTGTTCATGCGGATGCTCGTGAACCTCAAGCGGCTCTACGTGCAGAACCGGTCGTTCCCGCAGGCGCACGCGGTGACCGACGCGCTGCTGGTGCTGTCGCCGTCGTCGCTGGCCGAACTGCGCGATCGCGGGCTGCTGTCGTATCACCTGCACGACTACGCCGCGGCCCTGCGCGATCTCGAGGAATACCTGCGGCTGCTGACCTTGACCGACAAGGGCGACGAGGCGCGCGACGAGACCACGCAGGTCTGGGACCACGTGAAGTCGCTGCGGCGGCGCGTCGCCTCCCTCAACTAAGGAGTGTCTTCTGACACCGACGAACTGCTCGATGCGGAGGTGGAACGGTGCCGTAG
Source organism: uncultured Acidobacteriota bacterium (assembly GCA_963779175.1). Classification (GTDB taxonomy): domain Bacteria; phylum Acidobacteriota; class Vicinamibacteria; order Vicinamibacterales; family UBA2999; genus CADEFD01. The sequence goes on along the minus strand of CAVZXA010000005.1, from coordinate 410,379 downwards.
CTGAGGGCGCCACACATGAGCGCGGCGTGGGTTCGACTAGCGATGCCGTCACAGAGCGAACAGTTGGGTGACGCGTCTTGTGGTTGTCGGCTCGGTGTGATCAGGACGAGCAATCCAAGCCTATCGGGCGCCCACGCGTGGCACGGCCGGTTGAACGGCCGATCAGTTGTGCGGCGTCAAGCCGTGAGAGATGGCGCCGGCTACTGACTTGGAGGACGCTTCGCCTTGCGGCGCATGAAGTCACTCACCTTGCCCCAGTAGAGACGAAACACGGCTACCCCCGCCAGCAGCAGCCCCACCGTCGCCTGGAACACCATGCTGCCGGTGCCGGGGTCGAGGTAGGCGCTGGCTTCAGTCGGCCACACGAACATCCACGCCGCAATGACGGCGCCAACCATAAACGGGGTCGATCTACCTCCCATGCTCTCTACTCCTTGAACAGTTCAACTGCTGACAAAGGTCCGGCAAAGCCACCGTGGGTGCGGGCCACCCAGAGTTGACTCAAATCTTCGCCTGGGTGGGTCAGAGGTCTACCATCCACGCGGCGAAGCAGCCGAACCAGGCTCTCAACGTCGGTATCGATGCGCGCCGGCCCCGAAACGGGGGTTCGATAGGCAAACAGAGCCGAAAATGTGGCGGTCACTTCGCTCGCAGACCAATCCTCCGGCGGCGCCTCGTCGGGAAGGGTCCGGATACGCGAGCCATGGTCGCCATGCAGGATCACGGTCGCCGACTCCAGAGTACCAGACGCCTCGAGAGCGCCGAGAAGACCGTCAACCTGCCGCGCCAACCATTGCGATTGTTCCGCGTAGGCGGCACGCTTTCCGCGTGCATCAGACGGTTGCCGCGTAATCGTGGCGAGTGGCCTGATCGAGCCATCGGCTCGGTACGCGAACGGACGATGCGGACTCATCAGGTGCATGAAGAACAATGTCGGCTCGGACGCGCTGCGGATGTCGGCTGACAGGACATCGGGCCACACTCGTTTCGTGGTGAGGGGGGCCAAGTTCGACCAGAAATTCGTGCGGCGGATATAGGGCTGCAAGAGTAGTGCAACGGGCCGGTCCATGAGACCGAACCTGAGAGCGATATGGCGGGCGCGGTCGGTGACGGTTCCGGGCGCGAGCAGGAGTGCGGACAGCTCATTGGTGCGGTAGGTCCGAACCAGGTCGTAGGCGTACGCGTTGTCGTTGAAACCCAGGAAGTCGGACTGGTAAACGGCCAGGCGCATCCCACGAGCGCTGGCATCCGCGAACCGCATATTTCTGAGGACGAGATGGTTAGGAGTAAGAGCTTCGTTGGGATACTTGATGGAGCGGTCCCAAAGTATTGCCGGAAGGGAGTCGAGAGTGACGTCGTAGTTGCTGAACGCCCTCGGGAACACAGTGAAGCGATGTCGCAACAGGATGTCCCGCCAAGTGCGCTCGGCTTCGATCGCCTCCGACAGGTCGCTTCCGAAGCCTGCCAGCCCGATCTGCTCATCCAGGACGATGTGGATCGTATGCGCCGGGCGGGCGCTCGATGGCACCGTTGCTGCGGGTCTAACAGACGCATCCAGCCATGCTTCGGACGCCCATATAGCCGCGTCGGCCATCAACATACCGAAGAGCGCGATGGCTAGAATGAGCGGCAACCGCTCTCGGAAGAGCAAGGCAGCTCCTACTACGGCAGTGCAAACTGAGACGTAGGCCGCCAACCAGTACCACATCGGCAACCAGCCGTTGGACCCAGTGAGTTGAGAGAGGAGAGTCGAGACCGAGAACAACGCCACCCAGGCCGCCAGCGCCCCGTAGAACACAGGAACACGACTCGTCAGCCATCCAAGGATGACGCACGGCATTGCCAGTGCAACCAGTACCAGTAGGTACCTCCGGTAGCCACGGGGGGTAGTGCTCGCCGATGAGCAGTCGCAGCAAAGGCAGCGCCAGCACCGAGAAGAACGCGAGCGCTCGACCATGCCAGGTGTCTGGTAGCAGCCATCGCCTCACTTCTCCCTACTCCTGTAAAGGTAGATCGCTCGTCCAGTGTCGGCCAGTCTAGTCACCTGCTCGAGCTCGAAACAGGTCGAAAAAGCATCGACGAATCCCGGCTCGTCATAGTCGTAGAACGTGTTCGGGCGGCCCGCGAGCAGAAGCGCCACCTTGGGGTCGTCCCTCGGCACCCATTCGATGACCAAGGCGCGTCCAAGACGCGAGAGGTAGCGGGCAATGAGCAACAGAGGCACATTGGCCGAGATCCTGAGGTGGTGGACCAGCGCCAGCGCAAGGAGCAGGTCTGCCCGCGGACGGTCCTCGAGGCTCTTCCTTTCCGCGGAGGCAAAGCCGAGCCCCGGCGAGGGATTCGAGAGGTCCATGACCAGGGGGAGCATCCGATCGTCTGAATCGCGCTTTGCCTGAAGGTAGTTCTGATGTACGCACGCCGGATCAAGGTCGAAGCAGACGGCGTAGACGCCGCGCTCGGTGCCGAGACGAGTGTAGACGCCCGTGTTACCACCCAGGTCGTACATGAGCGCCGGCTCGACGCGAGCGATCGCTGCCGCGACCACTTCGCGCTTCGACGACTCCGCGCTGCTCGAGTAGTGATGTGCCTCGTCGTAGTAGTTGCTCCAGGTGGTGCGACCCGACTGCAGCTTCAAACCTTCGACCGTTGCGCGCAGTGAGGAGATGAGAGCGGGTTTTGGATTTCGGGAGGGTTTGACGGTTCGAACCGGGACGGCCGCAGTGCCAATGTCGGCGACGACACCGGGCCGGGACCGTCGGCGCAGACTCTTGGCATGGGCGTGAATATGCACGAGACAACCGAAATTCAGATACGACCTCAGCGGCAGAGCGCGAGAGGCCACATCGAGCGGCACACCATCGAGCGCGACGCGCATCATCGAGCCGGCATTGAGCCACCAGTCGCGCATCAGAAATAGCGGCGCCAAGAAGTGTCGACAGAACTGACTATATGCAGGCCACGGCCCCGAATCGTCGGCACCCAACGACAACGTGTCGATAAAAACAGGCGTGGAGCCAAAGTACTGGACGTTGAACGCTGACGCATCCTTGAGGCTCATGCCATGGGTCATCGCGTGCTCCTGTACGCAGAGCGTCACGAGGGCCGCGTCACGCAACTGGCCGAAACTCCATTCGTAAGGGTAAGACACGACGGGGACACGTTCAGGCTGGATCACGAGCTCCGCATCGTGCGGCCAAGCATCGGTGCGAGGCCGTTCCTCATGAGGCACGAAGAGCCTGCGGTCCCGGAGCGACTTGTAGAGCCCCGACTCCATCAATTGACGGTAGTCGGCGATTCCATACGCGGTGATAGCTCGTAAAATGACGCCGCGCTGTTCGAACACGTAGCCAGCCGGATCGCGGAACGACGCGTCGTCCACCCGGCCAGCTGGACCAGAGGGAAACATCGGTCGAGTGTAGCTGAATGCGGATTCTCGGCACAGGCACGCGACGAATGCGTGAAGGTGCGTGCAGTCCCGGAGCCGGTTCAACCGGTCCCGCTCCTGCCCTTGCAGTCGGTCCGCAGCGGACACACGGTGCAGTGCGGCGCGTGCTCGAGACAAGCCTGTGCCGCATGGTGTCCGAGCAGCACCAGCGCCGGCGTCAGCCGCTCGCGAGCGTGCCCGAAGGCAGCCGCCAGACGCTGGCGGGCCTGGCGCCGCCGCACGGGTCCGGCCGGCACCGCCAGGCCGTGGAGCCGGCCGACCACCCGCGCCACCTGGTCGTCCACCGCGGGCAGGCGGTGGCCGCCGGCAAAGTGCAGCGCCCGCACCTGCGACGACGCCGTGAGGTGCGGGATGTCGCGCAGCGCCCGGGTGGCCCGGAGCAGCGGCCCGGCGACGACGCGCGGCAGATCGCGATGGCGCCGGAAGTGTCCGCTGCCGGCTCGCAGCGCCTCGAGACGCTCCTCGAACGACGCCCAGGCCCTCGAGCGCGGTCTTGAGATCGTCTTTCGGAGCCCGGAACATCGCATCGGGCGTGAGTGCGGGAAGGCGTCGCAGCGCCTGCCAGGCGATGTCGCGCCGGGCCGGCAGCGCCCGCGCCGACACGACTTCCCACACGAAGAACGCGAACAGCTCTCCGGGCGGCGACGCCAGCGGGCCATAGAAGGCCGACAGCGCCGTCAGGACCCCGTCCATGGTGGGGACGTCCCCGACCCATCTCAGCGGGACGGCCCCAATGGCCAATCTCCTCATAGAGCGCAGCCGAAGCGACGATGCCGTTGTGGAAGTTGCCGAGGTCGATCTTCTCGTCGGGCGCGTGCGCGTTCTCGTCGGGCAACCCCACGCCGAAGAGCACGCACGGCAGGCCGAGCTCTTCCTGGAACGTCGCCACCACCGGAATCGATCCGCCCTCGCGGTTGAAGACCGGGGTCTTGCCGAAACCGCGCTCGATCGCCCGCCCCGCCGCCCGCACGTACTGGTTGTCGAACGACGTCATCCACGGCTTGCCGCCGTGCATCCGGATGAGCGAGTAGTTGACGGCCTTCGACATCACCTTCTTGAGGTAGGCCTCGAAGAGGTCGCCGATCTTCTTCGGATCCTGATTGGGCACCAGACGCATGCTCACCTTGGCCATCGCGATCGCCGGCAGCACCGTCTTGGCGCCGTCGCCCGTGAACCCCGACAGCAGCCCGTTCACCTCGAAAGTCGGCCGCGCCCACACGCGTTCGAGCGTCGTGTAGCCGGCCTCGCCGAAGAGCTTCGGCGCGCCGAGCTCGATCCGGTAGCGCTTTTCATTGAACGGCAGCTTGGCGAACTCGGCCCGCTCTTCGTCGCGCAGCGCCACCACATCGTCGTAGAAGCCCGGGATCTTGATCCGACCGCCCTTGTCCTTCATCTGCGCGATCGCCTGCGCCAGCGCCATGGCGGGGTTCACGACGGCGCCGCCGAAGGAGCCCGAATGCAGGTCTGATTTGCTGCCGCGCACGTCGATCTGGAAGTAGGCGAGGCCACGCAGGCCGTAGCAGATCGACGGCACGTCGCGGTCGAACATCGGCGAGTCGCTGATGACGACGACGTCGGCCTTCAGCAGATCCTTGCTGGCCTTGATGAAGTCGTCGAGGTTGGCGCTGCCCACCTCTTCTTCACCTTCGAGAACCACCTTGATGTTGACCGGCAGCGTGCCGGTCTGCGACAGGTGCGCTTCGATGGCCTTCATGTGCATGAAGACCTGGCCCTTGTCGTCGACGGCGCCGCGGGCGTAGAGCTCGCCGTCGCGCACGGTCGCTTCAAAGGGCGGCGAGGTCCACAGATCGAGCGGATCGACCGGCTGCACGTCGTAGTGGCCGTAGAAGAGGATGGTGGGCGCGCCGGGTGCGCCGAGCCACTCGGCGTAGACCACGGGATGCCCGGGCGTGTCGATGAGCCGGGCGCCGTGCATGCCGATCCGCGTCAGCTCCGCGGCCGTCCACTCGGCGCAGCGCCGCACGTCGGCAGCGTGCTCCGGCAGCGCGGAGATGCTGGGGATGGCGAGATACGCCTTGAGCTGCTCGACGAAGTGGTCGCGGTTGAGATTGATGAAGTCGACGATCTTGTCCATGGGATGCTCCGCGTCCGCATCGGCCGGCCGCGTGAACGTCACTGTAACACTGCCGCCCGCCCGGCGGACCGCGTCAGCCGGTCAGTTGCCACGTGTCGCCGACACGCGCGACGCGCGCCTCGCCGTCGAGCATGACGAGATGGGCGAGCACGCTCTCTTCCGCCATCGCCACCAGCGCCGGATGGAGGCCGTCGTAGAGACGGGCGACGATGGCGGGAAGCGTCGCCGCGCCCGCCGCCAGCGCCTCGAGCACCTGGCGTTCCCGTTCACGCCGATGCGCGAGATACGTGTCGATGACCTCCAACGGATCGTCGATGACCGGGCCGTGCGCGGGCAGCGCGCGCGCCGGCGCCAGCTCGGCGAGGCGCTGCAGCGAGCGCAGGTAGTCGGCCAGCACGCCGCCGCGTGAGGCCGGAATCACGACCGTGCTGCCGCGCACGAGCAGATCGCCGGTGAAGGCCGTGCGCGACGCCGCGTGCCAGAGCACCACGTGGTCGGGGGAGTGTCCGGGCGTGTGGATGACCCTCAACACGCCTTCCGGTGTGTCGACCTCGCTGCCGTCGACGAGTGCCTGCCATGGCACCTCGACCTCGCCGTCTCGCTGCGGCCACGGGAACTTGAGAAAGCGCGCGTCGGGCGCGCGCTGCCGCAGGGCCGGTGCGCCCGCGGCGTGGTCGGCATGCGCGTGCGTGACCACCACCGTCGCCGGCCCGGCGGGCACGCGGGCGAAGATCGCATCCACGTGGCGGGCGTGCCCCACGCCGGCATCGATGAGCACCGGCCGGTCGCCTGGCACGAGGTAGGTCCAGTTGCCGGACCCTGTCAGCGGACCAGGGTTCCCGGCGTGGAGTGGGACGACGGTGTACCGGGAGGTCACCTGAGCCGCCTCGGGCCGGCGTCGCACGCGGCGCGCATCGGTCGATCCTATGCGAAGGGGGCCCGTGTCCCGCGCCGGTCCAGGCTACTTGAGCGCAGCCAGTTTCTGCAGGTCGATGGCCGTGGCGGCCCCTTCGATGACCGCGAGGCTCTGCACGAGAGAGCCGGTCACCTTCACCATGAAGCGATCCGCGACCAGCACATGGACCTCCCCGTGCTGCGATTCGGCCGTCCACTCCTCGTAGCCGGGGAATCCTCGAATCGGGATGCTCCGCTGAACCGTCCCGCGCGTGGCCGGCGCGCCCGTGGTCAGGACCTCCCGCAGCTGCATCAGCATCTCGGGACGGCGGCACGAGTCCATCAGCTCGATGCTGATCACGGCAGCCTGGTTGGCCTGCTCCTCATAGTCCACCGTGGTCCTCGACACCGCCTCGAGGTGGTCGGTCTCTCCCACCGGCCGGTTGCGGCCGAACCCAGGGAGCACCGGCAGGAGCGCTTCCAGTTGGGCGTGAGACACCGGTCTGCAGGCCTGTCGGGCCGCGGCCACGCCGTTCACGTCAAGCAGCAACAGCACCGCACACACCACACCAGCGAATCTCATGGAGGCTCCTTTGCGGACGTGAGGCCGCGCGCGGATCGTAGACCCGGTGCCGCCGCCCCGCGAGGATACACTCGCCCCATGCGGATCATGGCAGTTGTCCTCAGCGTCATCGCGGCCGCGACAGCGTGGGCCCAGCCGCCTGCTTCGGGCAGCGCCGACGAACTCGCGGTGCGAGCCGTCATCGCCCGCTACGTGCAGGCGCGCGACGCCCGGGACTCCCCCGCGCTGGAGGCCCTGTTCACGGCCGATGCCGACCAGTACACGACCGGCGGCGACTGGCGGCGCGGCCGCCGGCAACTCATCGACGGCATGGCCGCCTCGTCGAAGCAGAACCCCGGTCAACGCGGCATCACGGTCGCCGCGGTGCGATTCATCACGCCGGAGGTCGCAATCGCCGACGGCGCCTACGACATCGCGGGCAGCGGCGCGAGGCGCTGGACGACGATCGTCCTCGCACGCGGGTCCGACGGCTGGCGCATTGCGGCGATTCGCAACATGACGCCGTCCACGCCGGCGCGCTAGCCGCCCAGGGCGGACGCACGGGCCGTCAGCGTGTGCCCGCGAGGTCGCCGTCGGGCCGCCCGGTCGCCGGCGCGCGGCGTTCGTTCAGGCTCAGGCGCAGCGACAGCGCGACGTAGTAGACGGGGAACACGAGCGCCAGCCACGACCACACGCCGCCGCCATCGGGCAGCCGCCAGATGATGGCCGTGAGGCAGACGCCCCAGATCGTGCCCAGCACGATGGTGGCAGGCCGCCAGGCGACGGTGCGCGACGGATAGACATAGCGCAGCGGCACGAACACCAGCACCACGAGCACGGCGAGGATCACGGAGTTGACCGCCGGCGGCAGGCGCCAGTCCACGAGATAGACGGCGACGATGTTCCAGTAGGACGGAAAGCCCGTGAAGAAGTGGTCGGTCGTCGCCACCTTGGCGTCGGCACGGCTGAAGCCGTAGCCGCTGGCGATGAGCATGGCGGCGCCGAGCGGCAACGCCAGCGGTGGCGGCACCAGGCCGGCCTTCACGACGATGAGCGCCGGCACGAAGACGTAAGTGAGATAGTCGACGACGTTGTCGAGCGTCGCGCCGTCGAACCACGGCAGGCGCTCCTTGACGTGCAGCGCGCGCGCCAGCACGCCGTCGGTGGCGTCGATGACCACGGCGAGCGCCAGCCAGAGAAACGTGGCCCGCAGATCGCCGGTTTCGAGCGCCAGCACGGCCGCCAGCGCCGTCGCCGCCCCTGATGCCGTGTAGAGATGCGCGAGCCAGGCCACGCGGGTCGCCAGCGCTACAGGCGGCGAACGGCCTGCGGGAAGCTGTTCCAGACCGGCACGCCGCAGAAGTGCGTGCCTTCGGTGCAGCGCGGCGACACCACCTTGTTGCGCAGCACGCACGGCGGCCCGAGGTGCTTCCCCAGCCGCGGATGGACGTCGCGCACCTGCGTGATCTCGTCCATCGACGCCAGGTAGATCTCCTCCTGCGCGTTGAAACACGTGCGCAGCGTCCACTTGTGCTGCAGCGACAGCAGGCTGCCCGACTCGACCAGCCGCAGCGCCTTGGCGTTGGGCAGCAGGTAGAGCGCGTATTCGAGCGGCACGCCGAGCGCGAGCAGGCGGTTCTTGGCGGCCCAGGCCTCGGCAATCGCGCGCTCGTAGACGGCCAGCGCCCGCGGGTTCTGCCGCAGCAGCCGCGGCGTCACCACGTCGGGCGCGGTGGTGTCGGCAAACGTCATGAGCGGACGCGAGGCCGGCACCATCCGGTGACGCTGGTCCTGCGAGTCGGCGGTGTGGCTCAGCTTCTTCTCGAACACGTACGACGCGTGATGCAGCGCCCGCATCATCGGCGAGTGATGCGACACGTTGAGCATGTCCACGCGGTAGAGGTTGCGGGCCGGGTTCATCACCCGGTCGATGGCCTCGTCGTCGTCGAGGTCGGCGAGGTCGAGGCCGAAGGTGGCGCGAACGGAGTCGGCGACGACCGCCTCCGCATCCGACGACCAGTCGCGCAGGCGCGAGACCCGGCCGCCAAGACGCGCGATCGAACGCCGCCGCAAAGGCGTCGCCGCCGGCTCGCGCGCGGGGGAAGGTCGCTTCCGGCAGGTCGTGGCTGGCCAGCGTCTCGAGGCCGACCTTCTCGAAGAACATCGGATCGACGCCCTTCACCAGATCGACCATCGCGCCGATGACCAGCCGCGCCTCGTGGGGCGTGTCGCCGGCGGCGAGCATGCGGTGCAGCCGGTGCAGCACCAGCCCCGACACCGTGTGCACCATCGACGTGAAGGCGGCAATCGGGATGACGTAGCGGGCCGTCTCGATCGCCTTCTTCTCGGCCTCACGCTCGACCGCCTTGTGGCGTTCGGCGCTGTTGGTGGGCCGCAGATACCGCAGCTCCTTCAGGATCGCCCAGGCGTCGTCTTTGAGCAGCGCCGAGAGCTCGGCGTAGTACTCCCACGCCGTCAGCACGGCCTGCTCGTAGACGGCGAGCGCCTCGCCCTCGATCGGCGGCACGAAGGCGCGCGGCTCCTTCAGCTTGACGTAGCGCTGGCTCGACTGCTCCGAGTTGTAGAACGGGTAGGCGTGCAGCACGCTCCACACGAACTGCCGCGAGATGTTCTCGAGGCCGAACTCGAAGTGCGCATGCTGGAAGACGGTGTGATGGCCGCCCTCGAAGGTCAGCGGCCCGATCGAGTCGCGCTGTTTGTCGGTGACCTCGCCGGGGTCGATGACGCGCGGGGAATAGCAGGTGCGCGCCGCCGCGATGGCGCCGTCGTAGGGCACGGCCGGAGCGCTGCGCAGGGTGATCTTCGGGGCGTCGGTGGCGAGGGCCAGCGAAGGCATGGGACTGCCTATATTAGCGGCTGGCGGCTGCGATCATCACGTCGCGAGCAGCCAGCGCATCAGGTATCGGACGAAGCGCTCGTTGTTGGTGCCAGCCCATGCCAGGCCCGTCGGCGGGCCGCCGGCCACCGGGTCGGCGGTGAGCACGTGTGAGTCGCCGAGCACCACCACGCGGCCGCGACCCCGCTCGAAGGCGATGGCCAGCGCGAGTCCGGCCACCGGCTGGCCGGTGGTCGTCGGATCGCCGGCCCGCGCCACTTCGGTGGCCGAGTCGCTGAGACGCAGCAGCACGGCGGCACCGGCGGGCGGCTCGAGCGCCTGGCCGCCGAAAGTGACGACGCGGTTCACCGGCGGCGCGTCCGGGAAGCCGTCGACGATGGGATGGGCGCCGAACAGGCCGTTCTCGCGCGAGAACACCAGGCGCGTCGGCTCGTGGCCGTCGGAATGCCCGACGTCGATCACCGGCCGGCCGCGCATCCCGACGCCGAAGCGGGCCGCCAGGCCCTGGCTGCCGCGCGCGATCGGCGCTTCGTCGGCCGCAATGAGCAGCGAACCGCCGTTTTCGACCCACTGCAGCGTGGTCTCGATTTCCTGCGTCAGCAGGCCGTCGTCGTCGAAGAACGTCAGGCTGCCGAGCCCGGCCGCGTCGGCTGCCCGCCGCATCACGCCGAGCACTCCGAGGGGATTGGCGACCACGGCGATGCGGGCATCGACGAGCACTTCGGCGCGCGTGGCGTTGCCGCCGCGCAGCACCGTATAGCCGTCGGCCGCCAGCAGCCCGGCGAAGGCGCGCAGGCGACCGGTGCTGGTGCCGGCGTTCCAGTGGGCGGCGTCGATGAGAACGGCCGGCCCGTCGCCGCGCCAGAGCGGCCGTTCGATGGCCCCGGCGTAGGACTGCCCGGGCGACTCGGCAAGGCCGCGCCACAGCGCCAGCGCCGCGCCCGCCACGACCAGCATCACGCCGACACGGCGGAACGCGCGTCTCATGGCCGCACCCCGAGCGGCGTCACTCGTCGTCGCCGCCGCCGCGGGCGTGGTAGCGGGAATACTCGTCGAGATACGTGAGTGTCGTCAGCGCCTGCATGCGGTCGAGGAAGAGCACGCCGTCGAGATGATCGGTCTCGTGCTGGATGACCCGGGCCGGGAAGTCCTCGGCTTCGATTTCCACCGTGCGCCCCTGCCGATCAAGGGCCTTGACGACGATCTTGTGGGCGCGCGGCACGCGGCCGCGGATCTCGGGGATGCTGAGGCAGCCTTCCCAGCCCTCGACGATCTTCGCATCGGCCGGGGTGATGACCGGGTTGATGATGACGCTCGCCTCGGCGTCGTCGCCGTCGTCGAGCATCGCCACGAAGATGCGCAGCCCCTCATGCACCTGCGGGCCGGCCAGGCCGACGCCGCTGTATTCGTGCATGGTGTCGATCATGTCGTCGATGAACTTCTGGAACCGCGGGTCCTTGATCTCCGAGCGTTCCACTGGCCGGGCCTTCTGGCGCAGCACCGGATGCCCCATGCGCGAGACCTTCAGGATGGACATGGCGCCAGTACAACAGACTGGCGCGCCGCTGTCCACCCACGCGCCCGGCAACGCGGCGGGTGGCACGACCCGCCGCCGGGTGTAGACTCACGGCCGGTTCGACCCGGCCGTTTTTCGGAGGATGCCCGTGCAGACACTCGTGCGCCCGTTGGGACTCGTCGTTGCTTTCGTCGCCGCCCTCGCAGTCGCCCCTGCCAACGCGCAGCAGGTCTACCCGAATGCGAAGACGGGTGGCAACTACATGCACAACTACTACTTCGCACCGGCGGCGAGCAGCACGCCGTGGTGGCCGTCCTGGCATCCGGATGGCAAGCGCATCGCGTTTGCGATGGACGGCTCGATCTGGACCATCGAGGTGGGCGGCACGGTGGCGAAGGAGCTGGTCCACTCCCCGCGCGAGTACCTGTCGATGCCCGAATATTCGCCCGACGGGCGCTGGCTCGCCTACACCGCCGACGACGATGCGAAGAGCATCAACCTGCGGCTGCTGAACGTCGCCACCGGCGCCTCGGTGGACCTGACGACCGGCCCCCACGTGAACCACGAGCCGGCCTGGTCGCCCGACGGCCGGCGCCTCGCCTACGTGTCGACGGCGCCGAACGGCTACTTCAACGTGTTCGTGATGGACATCGTGGACGGCAAGCCCGGGAAGAGCGTGCAGGTCACGACCGACAACTCCTTCGGACGCGACCGCCTCTACTTCGGCGACGTCGACGTGCACATCTCGCCGGCCTTCTCGCCCGACGGCCGCGAGCTGCTGCTGGTGTCGAACCGCGGCATCCCGCTCGGCTCGGGCGGCATCTGGCGCGTGCCGGTCGAGCCGAACGTGATGGCGACGCCGCGGGCGAAGGTGATCCACAAGGAAGAGACGCTCTACCGCACGCGCCCGCAGTGGTCGCCGGACGGCAAACGTATGGTCTACGCCTCGCACCTGGGCGGCCAGTACACCGAGCTCTTCGTGCTGCCCACGGTGGGTGGAGAACCCTACAAGATGACCTTCAGCGGCCACGACAACTTCCTGCCGCGCTGGTCGCCCGACGGCGAGTGGATCGCCTACATCTCGAACGAAGAAGGCATCCCGCACCTGAAGCTCATGAAATCGTGGGGCGGCGAGCAGCACCTGGTGCGAATCGCCGAGCGGCGCTACATGCGGCCGATGGGCACGGTGGCGGTCCGCATCGTCGACGACGTCACCGGCGAAGAGACGCCGGCCCGCGTCTACCAGACGGCGGCGGACGGCAAGCCCTACACGCCGCCCGATTCCTACGAGCGGCTGGCGACCCTCAACCGTCACCTGTTCCATACGCCGGGCCGCTACACCACGCACGCGCCCGTGGGGTCGCTCACCCTCGAAGTCACCAAGGGCTTCGAGTACGAGATCGCCAAGACCACCATCGACGTGAAGCCGGGCTCGACCAGCAACGTCACCGTGCGCCTGAAGCGCATGGTCGACTTCGGCGCCCGCGGCTGGAAATCGGGCAGCAACCACGTGCACATGAACTACGCCGGCAACCTGCACAACACGCCTGAGAACATGATCCTGATGGCGAAAGCGGAGGACATGGGGATGACCAGCCTCCAAATCGCCAACAAGGACAACCGCATCCTCGACTATCAGCACTACACGCCCGGACAGTCGCTGCACCCGCTCTCGCAGGGCGACTACGTGATGCACGTCGGGCAGGAATACCGGCCGCCGTTCTACGGCCACATCTCGCTCTTCAACCTGACGAAGAACCTGGTCTCGCCGTTCGTGACCGGCTACGAGGGCACCGGCATCGGCAGCCTCTATCCGTCCAACACCGACATCTTCCGCTACGCGAAGCAGCAGGGCGGCATCGGCGCCTACGTGCATCCCTTCAACGGCGACACCGATCCGCTCGACGGCACCCTCGGCACGGCGAAGGGCTTCCCGGTCGACGTCGCGCTCGGCAGCCTCAGCTATCACGAGCTGTGGGCGCAGAGCGCCGGCGACGCCGTGCTCACGGTGTGGTATCACACGCTCAACACCGGCTTCCGGGTGCCGGTGACCGGCGGCGAAGACTCGATCTCGAGCCTGCACCGGGTGGAACTGGTGGGTGTGTCGCGCGGCTACTTCCTGCTCGGCGACCAGCCGCTCACCTGGGAGAACTGGATGACGGCCATGCTCGCGGGCAAGGGGTTCGTCACCAACGGGCCGCTGCTCGAGTTCACCGCCAACGACGCCGGCATGGGCGAGGAGATCGCGCTGCCGGCCGGCGGCGGCCGCGTGACCTTCCGGGGCACGCTGCACTCGATCGTCGGCCTCGAACGCTTCGAGCTGGTTTCGGGCGGCAAGGTCGTGCACACGATTCCGCTCACCGGCGACAAGCGCGCCGCCACCTTCGAGCTGCCGCTCGACATCAAGACCAGCGGTTGGTACTCACTGCGGGCCATCGGCACGGCGCGGACCTTCCCGGTCGAGAACTCGCGGCCGATGGCGGTGACCAACCCGATCTTCGTGGTCGTGGGCGGGCAGCCCATCCGCAGCGCCGCCTCGGCCGACTACTTCGTGCGCTGGATCGACAAGCTCACGGCGATGGCCGACAAAGACCCGGGCTGGCGCAGCGACAAGGAGAAGGCGCACGTGCTCGGCCAGTTCAAGGAGGCGCGTGACATCTATCTCGCGCGCGGGAAGGAAGCCACGGCCGCCGGCGTGCGATGATCGACGGCGCCGATGCCAGCGCCCGATCGCGGTCCGACGTTCCGGTTCTGCCCCGTGTGCGGCGCCGCGCTCGAGCCGCGGGTGCTGCGGATGGGCGAGCCGATGCGGCTGGTCTGCACCGGCCCGACCTGCGGATTCGTGTTCTACCTCGATCCGAAGCTCGCCGTCGGCACGATCATCGGCATGCCCGACGGGCGCATCGTGCTCACGCGCCGGGCCATCGAGCCCGGGCACGGGCTCTGGGTCTTCCCCGGTGGCTACGTCGACCGCGGTGAAGAGGTCCGCACGGCGGCAAGACGCGAGGCCCGCGAGGAGGCCGGCATCGACATCCGGATCGACGGCCTGGTCGGCATCTACTCGTACCCCGGCACGACGGCCGTGATCATCGTCTACAGCGCCGTGTGGACCGGCGGCGAGCTCGTCATCGACGACGAGAGCTCCGAGATCCGCGCCTTCGCGGCCGCCGACCTGCCGTGGGACGCGCTGGCGTTCCCGAGCACGAAGGACTCACTGCGCGACTACCTGAAGACCCTCGGCGACCTCAGCCCCGATCGGCCGGGCGCTACTTCGGCCTGACGGCGAACGGCCCCACTTCGGGCTTGCCCTGCGTGTTGGCGAGCGGGCCCAGCTCCGCCGCCGCCCCGCGCGCGATCGCGGCCGTCTCGCTGCCGGCCTGGAAACATGTGAAGTCGGGCCGGTCGCGCCAGGCGAACGGTCCGCACAGGCGGACGCCGGCGGCGATGGCCGCGTCGTGCACGATGTTGATGACGCGTTCGTAGTCGGGTTGGCCCTGCCGGTAGCCGGTGAAGTTGGCGAGATCGCCGCTGGCGGCAAAGACCGCCGTAACGCCCGGCACCTTGGCGATGGCGGCGGCGTTCTTCACGCCCTCGAGCGTCTCGATCATCAGGATGACCACGAGGTTGTCGTTGACGGTGGCGCGGTAGCCGCCCGGGCACGCCGCCGTACATCGCGGCGTCGAAGGCCTGCCCGCCGCCGTTGCTCCTGCGGCCGAGCGGCGGGAAGTAGGCCCAGTTCACGACCTCCCGCGCTTCTTCTTCGGTGTCGACCGTGGGCACGACCAGCACCAGCGCCCCGGCATCGAGCGCGTGCTGGATTTCGCGCTCGTCGGTGTAGGCGACGCGCACGCCCGGCACCGCCCTGGCGTAGCGGGCAGGTGCGCCACATGCGCGCCGCCGCCTGCCAGTCGCGCTGGTCGTGCTGCATCTCGGTCCAGATGAAGTCGTAGCCGGCATTGGCCATCGCGCAGTAGACGCTCGGGTCGGTGGCGCCGAAGAGCGTGCCGCCGGTCACCTTGCCGCCGGCCAGCATCTTGAGCTTCACCGGATTCCAGACCTTGGTGCCGGCCGGCGGATCGAACGCGGTGCCGTACTTCCACGTCGCCGCATCGAAGCGGCCGGTGTTGGTGGCCCCGGCCGGCGCGGTGTCGCGGGCGCGGCTGTCGGTGCCGGCAGGCGCGGCGAGCGGGAACTCGGCGGCCCCGGGCGCGGCGTTGGCCGCGTAGGGGTCGGCCGAGGGGGCCGGCGTCTGGGGCCGGGCCGGCGTCTGCGGCGCGGGGCTTTGCGCGTCGAGTGCCAGGGCCGACAGCATGAGCATGCCGCCGAGGGAGATCGCCGTCAGGATTCGCGTCATGGGGCCTCCGCCTTCGTGGAGGCGGATGCTAACACGCTCCCGGTGCTGACGCTCAGCGCCGGGCCACGGTGTCTTCGGGAGCCCGCACGATGCGGACCAGGCGCACGAGTCCGGGCGAAGTCAGCACCTCGCCGCGCAGGTTCTCGCGGGCCAGCTGGCGGGGCACGAGCAGGGCCGAGGTGCCGAAGCCCGGCACCTCTTTGAGCGCGTCCACCACAATGAGGCGACGGCCTTCGCGTTCGGCTCGCTCGAGGAGCGGCAACAGCGCTGGCGCGGCGGGCGCGCCGGTGTAGGTGCCGGTGGCCTGACCATCGCGCATCACGACGAAGCGCTCGCGGAAGAACTCGTCGAGCACCAGCCATGCGTCGATGCGTCCGGCCGTGAGCAGGCACGCCAGTTCGTCGGTGCCGGCGATGAGGTCCGTGGGCTCGATGAGCGGCGCGGCGGCGGTCGTCACGAGCGTGGGCCGGGCCGACGTCCACGGCGGTCCCTCGGCGCCGCCACGCCACGACTCGAACGTCACCAGCCCCACCGCGGCGATGGCGGCGCCCGCCACGACCCGGCGCACGACGCCGGTGCGCGCCGCGGCGATGGCGCCGGCATCGACCGCCACCGCGACGAGCATGAAGGTCACCGGCAGCAGCAGGTAGCGCGCCGTGATGCCCGACTCGATGACGCCGAACCACAGCACCCAGCCGATCCACAGCACGTGCAGTGCCCGCTCCACTGGCGTCCAGGGGCCACCGACCCCGGCCGACCGGGCCAGCAGCGTCGCCAGCGTCAGCCCGGTCAGCACCGGGAACTCGCGCACCAGATGCGCGAACATGTCGAGCGGATAGACGAACGCCGTCTCCGTCAGGCGGGTCCAGGTGGTGGCAGCGTCGAGTCCGGCAGCCAGGCCGGCCGTCATCCAGAACGCCACCGCCCCGACCAGCACGACGACAGTCGTGCCGGTGACCGCCTGCCGGATGCGTGGCGTCGCCAGCGGCAACGCCGCCACCGCCAGCGCCGGCACCAGACCGAGCTGCCCGAGCATCGAGGCAATGCCGCCGGCCAGCACCACGGCACCCGACCACGGATGCTGGCGTCCGCGCACGAATGCGAGCCCGCTCACCACGACCACGCCGGCCATCGCCGCCACCGGCAGCAGCCGCGGCAGGTCGAGCGGCGGCCGTTCGAACAGGTTCAGCAGCTGCCACAGGAAGAAGCGCCGCACCATGACATCGCCGTTGGTGGGCGGCGCCAGCGCATGCACGGCGAACAGCGCGAGCTGGCCGGCGACGAGCCCGGCCACCAGCCACGCGGCGCGCCGGATCCATTCGAAGCGGCGGGTGGACGGCGCGAACACGAACGCAACGGCAGGTACCGCCACCAGGGTGAAGGCGAGTTCGTGGGTCCAGCGGCCGGCGAATGCCACGGCCGCCAGCACCATGGCGCCACGGGTGCTGAGCGCCGGCCGGGCGACGAGCGCCAGCGCGACGAGATAGCAGAGCAGGAACGGCGCGTAGAACCGCGCGGTCGTCGCCGACACCCAGAACGGCACCGAGGCTCCCGCCGCCACCACGGCGAGGGCCGCTGTCGGGGCCGTCGTCACCCGGCGCAGCTCACGGAAGAGGACCCAGAGCGAGAGCGCCGCCGAGACGACGCTCACCAGGCGGAACACGGGCAGCGTCTGCCCGGCCACGAGTCCCGCCAGCCACGCCGCGTACGAATAGCCGAGGCCGCGGTCGTAGAGCAGGCCCGAGGGCAGCAGCGGCAGTCCGTGCGCTTCGATGCCGCGCACGGCAAAGAGCGTGAACTCCTCGTCGGGCGAGTAGCCGGCGCGCGTCAGGTCCGGCCACGCGGCCACGACTGCCGCCACCAGCACTGTGACCAGCAGGGCGCCCCAGGCGCGGTCGCGGGTCGGCACGGGTTCGGCGCGCGGCGACTCGGTCACGAGGCGCCGATTGTAGCGTGGCTAGTCGGAGAGGCCCTCGGCCTTGCGCTCCTCGAGCGTGATGGTGCCGGCGGCGGCCTTGCGTGACGCGTCGAGCGACAGCAGCGGACCGGTGCGGCCGAGATACTTCGCGACCACCGCGGCAGTGCCGTTGACCTTCAGCTTGCCCATCAGGAACGCGAACTGGTCTTCGAGCGACTTGCCGATCGAGGCCCGCACATCAGCCGGCAGGTTCCAGACTTTGCTCTTGAACGGGCCGATCGCCTTCTTGCGCGCCTTGTAGAGGAACTGCTCGTCGGTGTCGCCCGACTTCTTCTCTTCGAGCGCATGCTCGCGCACCCACGCGTACATCTCGGCCTTGAGCGAAGCCGGGAACGACGGGTGGTCGTAGACCATGTTCTGGAAGTTGGTGGCGAGGTGGATCTCGCAGGCGCCCACCCGCGGGAAGGCGTCGAAGGCGTCGGCGCTGAGCGTGGACGCGCCGTGCTGCACGGCGCCGCCGAGGCCGTAGCTCGCGCGCGCGACCCGCGACAGCTCCTCGAGCGTGACGAGGTCGATCTTCACGTCCATCCGCGGTTTGCCGTCGGGGCCGATGAAACCGCCATGCGCGGTGCCGGTCTGCACGCTGATCTTGCTGATTCCGACCAGGTTCGCGCCTTTCTTCGCCAGGGCGTCGTTGAAGCCCTGCATGTAGGCGTGCAGCTCGTGGATGTCGGAGTTCTTGCCGCCCACTTCGCCGATCTCCCCGCCCACCGACACCGTGACGTCTTTCGGCTCGTTGCGGCGGATGAAGGCCGCGAAGTCGGCCGCCAGCTCGCAGTTCACCGCCTGCTGCTCGGCCAGCGTCGGCTTGTCGAGATCCACCAGCGTCGAGGTGTCGATGTCGATGTTGTAGAAGCCGGCGGCGATCTCTTCGCGGATGAGCGCGCGCAGGGTGTCGAGTTCCTTGTCGCGATCGGGTGAGGCGTACTTCTTGAGCGCCACCTGCACGTGGTCGCCCTGCAGGAAGAGCGGCCCGCGGAAGCCCTCGCGCAGCGCCGCCGCCGCCATGATGGCCGCGTATTCATGCGGCCGCTGCTCGCTGTAGCCGATCTCCGAGCGCGCGATCTCGAGGATGAAGGCGCCGGCATCGAGGCCCTTCGCCGCCCGCATCACGGCGCGGCCGGTGTCGTAGGCCATCATGCGCACGTTGATGGCCGGCACGGTGAAGCCGCCGGCCTCGCCGCGGCCCATCGCCAGGTAGAGGTCGTGAATCGACCCGAACCGCACGCCCGAGTGGGCGGCCAGGTGCAGGATGACCCAGCGGGCCGTGCCCTTCACCTCGGGCGTGGTGCCGAAGGCAGCGGTGTGCGCGAGGCGGTCCACGAGGTCGGCGGACGGCGGGCCGGCCACCGTGATCTGATCGTGGTCGATGGTGGCGATGCCGGCAAGCGCGGCGGTGATGTCGGCGACGGAGGTGAACACCATGTGTGTGATCTTTCGATAGCTACGATGCCACTGTGGATTTTAGCATCGGCCAGTCCACCCGCTCGATGACCGGGTCGGCCGCGGCGCCCGCAACCATCTGCTCGATCGGCAGGTCGGCTTCGGCGCGCTCGATTTCACTGCGTCGAGCCCGCGTCAAAGGATGCCGCGGCGTGAACAGCGTGCAGCAATCCTCGTCAGGCAGGATCGAGATCGGGAACGTGCCCAGTCGTTGCGCGTCGGCCATGATCTCTTCCTTGGCCATGCCGACCAGCGGCCGGAACGTCAGGCGGTCGGTGGCCGCCCCGATGACGGCGAGGTTGTCGAGCGTCTGCGAGGCCACCTGACCCACGGCATCGCCGGTCACCAGCGCGCGGGCGTGCACCTTCTTCGCCAGTGCCGCAGCGATGCGCAGCATCAGGCGCCGGTAGACGACGACGCGGAGCGGTCCGGGCACGCTCACCGTGACCTGGCGCTGCAGTTCGCCGAACGGGATGAGCATCAGGTGCGCGCCGAGCTGGTACGGCGCCAGCAGGCGCGTCAGCTCGCGCACCTTGTCGATCGAGGCATGTGAGGTGAACGGATGCCCGTGGAAGTGCACGAAGGTCGCATGGCAGCCGCGGCGCATCATCCGCCACGCGGCCACCGGCGAGTCGATGCCGCCCGAGAGCAGCACCAGCACGCGGCCGCCGGTGCCGGTGGGCAGGCCGCCAGCGCCCGGATCCTTCCCGAAGTGGTAGTAGGCCGCCTTCGGCACGATCTCGACCCACACGGTGAACGCCGGGTTCGACAGGTCGACTTTCCAGCCGGTCGCGGCCACGACCAGTGCACCGAGGTGGCGTTCGAGTTCGGGCGACGGCACCGGGAACTGCTTGTGCGCGCGCCGCACCTCGACGCGGAAGCTCGGCACGGCGCGGCTGCGCGGCAGGTCGCGCATCACACCTGCGGAGATGGCCTCGACCGTCGGCGCGACACGGTGGGCCACCGAGTAGTTGGCCAGGCCGAACACGGTGCGAATCCGCGCCAGCACCTGGTCGAGGTCGGCATGCTCGCCAATCGGCACCTCGAGGCGCCCCATTGGCAGGCGCACGTCACCGACGTCGAGGCCCGCCAGCGCGTCACGGGTGTTGCGGGCGAGGTGCCTGAGGAACCACGGCCGGTTCTGCCCTTTGAGCGCGATCTCCTGGTAGTGCGCGAGGACGACCCTCATGATGCTCAATCAGCGGCTAGCGGCTAGGGGCTGGCGGCTACGGGGCCTCACGTAGCCGGAGTGCCTGCTGGGCGGCGCGGTGGCCGCTCACAACGGCGCTTTCGATGGTGGCCGGAAGGCCGGTGTCGATCCAGTCGCCGGCGAGCAGGAAGCCCGGAAGCGGCGTGACGGTGCCGGGCCGGGCAGGTTCGCCGGCCGCCAGCGAGAACGTCGCCCGGCGTTCGCGGACGGCGGTGCCGCGCACCAGCCGCGCCCGGCGCACGGCCGGCACGGCAGCGGCGAGCTCGCGGTGGGCGCGCTCGACGATGGCGTCGTTGTCGAGACCGACGACCTCGGTCGCGCCACTGCATACGAGCGACAGGTGGGTCGCCTGGCCCGGTGAGACGCGACGTTTGTCGAACACCCACTGAAAGGCACGCCCGGGCAGGCCCATGAACGGCGACTCGAGCACCGGGCGATCGAACCACAGATTGGCGGTGACAATTGGCGCGCTCTGCATGGCTGAGGCTCGCGCCGCCATCGGGCCGAGCGACGCCGGCACCGTCTCGAAGAGACTGGCGAACGCATGCCACGGCACCGCCGACACGACCTGCGGCGCGTTGATGACCCGCTCGCGCACATCCACGCCGGTGGCGCCGCTGGCGCCGACGACGACTCGCGCCGGCACGCCGCGCAGCACTTCCCCGCCGCGTGCCTCGATGAACGCGATGGCGGGTTCGACCAGCACGTGCGTGAGCGACGCCGAGGGGATGACCAGCGCCGCGTCGTCGGGGCCCGGCCCCAGCATCCGGCGGATGACTTCGACGAACGTGGTCGCGGTCGCCTGATCGATCGGCTGATTGAGCGCGGCCACCGCGAGCGGTTCCCACAGCAGGTCGCAGAGCCGTGCCGGCTGGCCGTGGCGTGTCAGCCAGGCGCGCACGGTCTCGTCGGGCGGCGGCGGGGGCGCGGCAGGACCCAGCGCGCGGCCGAGGACCTGCCACCGCCAGGCGCTCGCGCCACGAGAGCGCGTCCCACGCCAGCACGCCGGCCGCCAGCTGCAGCGGCGACGGCAACGCCGGGCACCGCAGTTCGCTCTGACGTCCGTCGAGGTCCACCATCGGCACCGACAGCGACGACTGCACCATGAGCTTCCCGCGGGCGCCGATGCGCGACAGGTAGGCGAGCGTGTCGTGGTAACAGCCGAAGAGCACGTGCTGGCCGTTGTCGACCCACTCGCCGCTGAGGCGGTCTTCGGTCGCGAAGGTGCGTCCCCCGGCAATCGGACGCGCCTCGACCACCACCACGCGGGCCCCGGCGTCGGCCAGGGCGGTTGCGGCACTCAGACCGGCGCAGCCGGCGCCGATGACGACCACATCGGCGGTCACGGCGTGCGGGCCGGCGCCAGGGCTTCGACGCCGGCCCGCATCAGGGTCTTCACCCAGGTGGCAGCGGCGATCCAGGCCCGCTGCGGCCGCGGCACGCGCACCACCTCCCGGAACACGTCGTAGCCGCGCGCTTCGATCCGCGTCAGGATGCCGAAGTAGATGGCGCCCATGATCTCGGCCGCCACCAGATGTCTCGCTTCGCCGGCAGGCATGGCGGCGGCGGCCCGCTCGTAGAAGGCGCGGGCGCGCGTGAGCTGGTGCGCGAGCAGCGCGCGCACGGCCGGCGTGACGACGCCGGCAGCCAGATCCGCTTCGCTGCAGCCGAAGCGCCGCAGTTCATCCTGCGGCAGGTAGACGCGGCCGTGATCGAGGTCGGTCTTCACGTCGCGCACGATGTTGGTGAGCTGCAGGGCGATCCCGAGGTTCATCGCGTAGTCGCGGCCCCCCGGGTGGCGGCAGCCGAAGATGTTCAGGCAGATGAGCCCGACCGTCGAGGCCACGCGCCAGCAGTACCTCGCGCAGATCATCGAAGGTGTCGTAGCGGCGATGGCCGAGGTCCATCTGCACGCCGTCGATGAGGTCTTCGAACGACCGCCGCGGCAGGTCGAAGCGGCGTGCCACCGGTCCCAGCGCCTGGCCCTGCGGCGACTGCGCCTCGCCGCCCTCGAACACGCGCGCGATCTCCTGGCGCCAGAATCCGAGCTGGCGCTCGGCCTGGGCCTCGTCCGCGGCTTCATCCACCGCGTCGTCGATGGCGCGGCAGGCATCCCACACCGTGACGATGGCGTCGCGCTGGGCATCGGGCAGCACCAGGAACGAGTAGTAGAAGGAGGTATCGCGGCTCACGGCGAAAGCATCCTCCACCCTATCACCAGCCCGTCGCCGATGCCGAGCGAGGGGCGTTCGGCCACCGGATCGAAGCGGCCCTGCTCGAGCCGTTCGAGCACGCGGATGCCGCCGTGCCAGGTGGCTTCGAGTTCGAGACGAAGGCGGCCGCTGGTGCAGGCCAGCAGGGGTCGCCCCTGATAGAAGAGCGCGCGTGTGCGGGCCACCGAGGCCGCGATCGCGGCCTGCCACTCAGGTGGCGTCGTCGCCATCGCGTTCGACAGCTGGTCGGGATGCGCGCCGCTCGCCCGCCATTGCTCTTCGGGCACGTAGAGTCGCCCCCGCCGCCAGTCGACGGCGAAGTCCTGCCAGAAGTTCGTGAGTTGCAGGGCCGTGCAGATCGCATCGGACCACTGGTCGAGCCGCCCGTCGTGGTGACCGAAGAGCCGCAGGACCAACCGGCCCACCGGATTGGCGGAGCGCCGGCAGTAGTCGTCCACCTCGGCCCAGGTCGCATATCGCGTGACGCGCACGTCCTGGCGGAACGCGGAGAGCAGCGCCTCGAAGAGGTCGAGCGGCAGACGGCAGGTGCGGATGGTGTGGCCGAGGGCGAGGAAGATGGGGTCATCGGCGTGCGTGCCCTCGCCCGTCGCCCCGTGGAGACGCGCCAGCCAGTCGTCGAGCAGACGCAGCCGTTCCGGCACCGTGTAGCCGTCTTCGTCGGCGAAGTCGTCGGCGGTGCGCGCGAAGGCGTAGACCGCGGCGACGTGTGGTCGAACGGCCGCCGGCACCAGCCACGAGGCCACCGGGAAGTTCTCGTAGTGCGACCTCGCCAGCGCCAGACAGTGTGCGTAGGCGGCGTCGAGCGCCGCGTCTCCCGTCACCAGATCTGCTCCGGCACACCGGCGCTGGCGTTGGCCGCGCGGGCCATCACGAACAGCAGATCGGAGAGCCGGTTGAGGTACACGAGCACCACCGCGTCGACCTCGCCGTCGATGATGCGCAGCGCTTCGGCTTCCGCCCGCCGGCAGACGGTGCGGGCCACGTGCAGGCCGGCGCCACCGGGCCCGCCACCGGCAAGGATGAAGTGGCGCAGCGGCGGCAGCGTGTCTTCGAGCTCGTCGATCCACCCTTCGAGTCGGGTCACGTCGCCATCGTCGATCGAGGCCTTCTCGACGCGGGCGGCGATCTTGTGCCGCGGGTCGGCCAGGCGCGCGCCCACGGCAAACAGGTCGCGCTGAATGTGGGTGACCTTGCCAGCGAGGTCCGCGGGCAGGCCGGCAGCGATAGCCGCACCGAGGTGCGCGTTCAACTCGTCCACCGCGCCGTAGGCCACCACCCGCGGATGTGTCTTCGAGACCCGCGTGCCGTCGAACAGACTCGTGGTACCGTCGTCACCGGTCTTCGTGTAGATTTTCACCGTCACTCACCGGATTATGGCCCGCCCGCGGGGAACCCGCGCCCGAAAACCCACACTCCCGCCACCCGCCGAACGGGCCCGTTTCAGACGGGTGCTGCTCAAGTGGTACGACCAGCACGGCCGCGACCTGCCGTGGCGCACGACCGACGATCCGTACCACATCCTGGTCAGCGAGGTGATGCTCCAGCAGACGCAGGTCGACCGCGTGCTGCCGAAGTATCACGAGTGGTTGTCGAAGTATCCGTCGTTCGAGGCGCTGGCCGAGGCGCCCGAGAGCGATGTCTCGGCCACCTGGCGGCCGCTCGGCTACAACATCCGTCCGAAGCGCCTGCATTCGATTGCGCGCGAGGCCGTCGCCACCTACGGCGGGGCGCTGCCCTCCGACCGCGAGACGCTGCTGTCGTTCAAGGGGATCGGCGAATACACCGTCGGCGCCATCCTGAGCTTCGCCTTCCGGCAGCGGGCGGCCATCCTCGACACCAACGTGGCGCGCGTGCTCTACCGCGTGTTCATCGGCAAGGGCGACGCCAAGGGCCACGCGATGACGAAGGTGTTGTGGGCGGTCTCGGCGGTACTGGTGCCGCGGGTCCGCGCCTTCGACTTCAACCAGGCGCTGATGGACTTCGGCGCCATGCAGTGCACCGCCCGCAAGCCGAAGTGCCTGGTGTGCCCGATGGCGAAGTTCTGCCGCTCGTTCCCGTGGACCGACCCGCCGGTGAAGCGGCGTCGCGCTGCCGCCTGAGGGTCGAACACAGCCCTCCGCTTCGACCTACGATCCGGCGGCCGGACCGGGCGCGCGGAACTCACGCCGTTCCAGCACGCTCGACAGCACCAGCGACGTCGAGGTGTCGCCGAACTGGCTGAGGTGCGCCACCAGCAGCTCGAGGCCGTGGACGTCCGGCACCGCCGCCTTCAGGATGAACGCCGCGGCGCCTGACACGTGGTGGCATTCGAGAATCCACGGCGACTTCGCCACCGCCCGCTGAAAGCGCTCGTAGCTGGCCCGAGGCACCCGCATCTCGATGAACACCGTCATGCCGAGGCCGAGGGCAGCGGGCGCCACCTCAGCGTGGTAGCCGCGCACGACACCCGACTCCTCGAGCCGGCGGAGGCGCTCGGCGGCGGCCGGCGGCGACAGCCCGGCGCGGCGCCCGAGCTCGGCGAACGACACGCGGGCGTTCTTCTGCACCTGCTCGAGGATGATGCCGTCCTTGCGGTCGCCTGGACTGATGAAACCGCCGAGAGGCAGCGTCTTTGCCATCGAATCAACTGTAGCATCATGGATTCGCCGTCGAACGCCTCTTCCCTCTACGTTCGGGAGCGACGACGATCGGTAGATGTTGCCTTCGCCCATGTCCCCGCCCGTCAGCCGTATGCTGCGGCGGGCCGCCGGCTTCATGCCGTCGAGCGTGTCGCTCATCTCGCACGACGACGTCGTCATGACCGTGAGCACCCTGCAGTGCCTCTCCTGCGAGCCGCCGATCGTGAGCGTCTTCTTCGATCACGCCGCCAGGAAGGGACGGGCGATTATCGAGGCCGGCCGTTTCGAAGCGCGGGTGCTGCGTGACGTCGAGGCCGTCTTCGCGCGCGCCGCGACGTCGTGTCCGGGCGAGCCGGCGCTGGTGGCCCTCGCCTGCGAGATCACGCGGGTCGAGCCGGTGGGCGACCACACCCTCGTGCTCGCCAGCGTCACAAGCGTGCAGTTGGGCGACGGCATGCCGCTGGTCTACTGGCGGCGCGGACTCCATCCGCTGCGGGTCGATTATCCGTTTCTCGCCACGCCGGCGACGTTTGCGGCCTTCATCGCCGCATGGGAAGCGGGAACGCTGCCACCCACCGGTTGGACGCACGCGGCACATGTGGCCGTCGCGGCCTGCTACGCGGTGCGCCACGGGTCCGCCGCCCTCGATCGCACCCGCGCCGGCATCGTGCGCTACAACGTCGCGGTGGGCACCGCGAACACCGACACGTCCGGTTATCACGAGACGCTCACGCGCTTCTGGTCCGAGGTCGTCGCGCGGGTCACAGCCGGCTGCAGCGACGAGTGGGAGGCGGCGCGCCTGGCCATCGCCCGCCTCGGCGAAGACCGCGATCTGCACGCGCTGTGTTACGCCGTCGACGTCCCCCGCAGCACCGAGGCCCGGCGGTCGTGGGTGGCGCCGGACTGGTCGATCGACGACGTCGTCGCGATGACGTCGGCAGCGCGCTAGTCCGCGCGCGGACCTTCGAGGAATGCCGCGCGCGTCGTCGACGGTTCGACCAACCCGACCACCAGCGCCTCGCCGATCGCAAAGGCGAAGAACACCACGGCCCACTCGCGGCTGGTCTCCATCAGCGCGACGCCCGCATAGGCCCACAGCACCAGGAGCACCCAGTCGGCAATCGCCACGAAGCCGCGCGTCCTGGCGCGCTGCGCGGGCAGTTCCGCGGGCAGCACGGCCGCCGAAAACCACAGGTGCAGGCGCACGTTGGCGGCCACGATCGTCGCCGCCAGGCAGCCGAGGAACCACGGCAGGCCCGGCGCCACCTCGCGGTGCACGAGCCACGCCGGCACCACCATCATCCAGTAGACGGCGGCCGCCGTCGCCTGATGGAAGCGCCACCACCACAGCGCCGGACGCCGGCCCGTGAGCGGATCACGGGGCGCCTGCGAGAGACCGGCACGCGACGCCGGGGGATGGGACGCAAGCAGTGGCGGCGCGGCACCCGCGGCGTCGGGCCGGCACGACGCGATGGCGGCGGCGACCTCGGCGGTCGTCGGATAGCGATCCTCGCGGCGGTGACGGGTGCAGCGGCTGGCGATGGCGGCGATGTCGGGGGCCACCAGCGCGCCGTCGAGCGGCACCGGCAGGCCATCCGATTGCATCACGAGCGCGATGGTCGCCGCCAGGGAGCCCGCCTCGAAGGGGTTACGTCCCGAGGCCATCTCGGCCAGCAGCGCGCCGAGCGCGAACTGGTCGGCACGGCCATCCACCTCCTCGCCCAGCAACTGCTCCGGCGCCATGTAGCCGGGCGTGCCGGCCACCAGCCCCTGCAGGGTCAGACGGGTGGACGATTGCAGGCGTCGCGCATCGCCCTCGAGACGCGCCAGGCCGAAGTCGAGAATCTTCACGCGCCCGTCGGCCAGACGCAGGACGTTTTCGGGCTTCAGATCGCGGTGCACGATGCCGCCGGCGTGCGCGACCTCGAGCGCCGAGGCGAGCGCGTGGGCGATGGCGAGCGTCTCGTCGCGCGGGATCGGGCCGCGGGCCAACACCTGGCGCAGCGTCTCGCCGTCGAGCAGTTCGCTGGCGATGAAAGCGCGTCCGTCGATGTCATCGAGGGCGTAGATGGTGGCGATGTTCGGATGCACCAGCGCCGCCGCCGCCCGCGCCTCCTGCCGCAGCCGCTCTTCGCCGCCGTCGTGTGCCGCCGCCGACACCGCCTTGAGCGCCACGCGCCGGTGCAGGCGCGTGTCTTCGGCCTCGAACACGATGCCCATGCCGCCGCGTCCGAGCTCGCGCACCAGCCGATACGGGCCGACCGTCGCGCCGGGCACGAGCGCCGGGTCGTCGGCGACGGCCACTGTCTCTTCGAACGCTTCGGCCGGCGGCGATTCGAGAAACGCGTCGTCGCCCAGGTGGGCGGCCAGCAGCTCCGCGACTTCTTGGCGCACGTCGTCGGGCGCGTCCGAAGCGGCCAGCCACGCCGCGCGGGTGGCGTCGGGCTCGGCCAGCGCACGCGCGAAGAGCTCGCCGATCTGCTGCCAGCGTTCGGGCGTCATCTCACGGCGCGGCGGCAGCGAGCGCCTTCTTGAGAAATGCGCGCGCCAGGGCCCAGTGGCGCTTCACGGTCGCCGGCGACGAGTTCATCACCTCGGCCGTCTCTTCCACCGTGAGGCCGCCGAAGTAGCGCAGTTCGACGATCCGCGCCTGCTGCGGGTCGAGCGCGGCAAGGCTGGGTCAGCGCGCGGTCGAGCAACACCAGATCGACGCCGGCGTCAGCGGCCGGCGCCGCCAGCAGGCCTTCATCGAGCGTGATCCGCTGGCGTTCGCCGCCGCGCTTGGCGGCGTGACGCCGGCGGGCGCGGTCCACGAGCACCTGCCGCATCGAGACGGCCGCGATCGCCAGGAAATGGGTGCGGCCCGTCCACGGCTGGTCGCCGGGCTTCACGAGGCGCATGTAGGCTTCGTGCACCAGCGCCGTGGCCTGCAGTGTCTGTCCCGGACGTTCGCGCCGCAGGTAGCCACCGGCGAGCCGCCGCAGTTCGTCGTAGACGAGCGGCAGGAGCCGCGACGCCGCCTTGTCGTCCCCGGCGGCGGCGCGGGCCAGCAGGCGGGACGCCTGGCCGGCAGGAGCGCCGGCCGGGGTCTCGTCGTCGCCGTCGCCTGTGGTCATGCGCTGATTCTAGTCGCCCCTCATCGCTGGCGGGGCTCGGCCACGTAGAGATGCCGGCCCATCAGAAGGGCCGAGACGCCGAGGGCGGTGAGCAACCCCGCGATGGCCAGCATGCCGACCACATTGAGGAGCAGCACCGGGCCCACGCCGGGCAGCGACGCGGCCGGCCACCGGATGAGCACCAGCGCCAGCGCCGAGATGGCGATCCTCAGCTCGGTCGGGCCGACGCGGACAAACGACATGCGGAACTCGCCGCCGACCGCGGTCGACAGGAACACCTCCGCCGAGACGAGCAGGTAAGCGACGAGCACGCCCAGGGCGACCAGCGGCGTCATCAGGCCCGAGACCGCCATCCCGCCCATCAACATCGTCGCGCCGATGACGTCGAGCACGTGGTCCACGTAGTAGCCGTAACGCGGACGCTCCTGCCGGCGCACCCGCGCCACGGTGCCGTCGAGGCTGTCGCCGAACCAGTTCAGGGCGAGCCCGGCGACCACGCCGATGAGCGCCACCGGGAAGAGCCGCGCCAGTGCAAACGACGCCGAAGCGACGGCGGTGCCGACCACCGCCAGCGCCGTCAGGTGATCCGAGTGCATCCGTGCGGGCAGCCGGTGCGCCAGCCACAGGAGTGCCTGCCGTTCGACCGTGGCGAGAAGACTGCGATTGACCCGGACGTGTGTGGTTGCCGCGTGCGCCATGACCTGCTCCCCCGCCCCACCCTGCGGACATCGCCGGGGCTTTCAAGGCGTTCACCAGGTAATGCGCAGAGGCCCGGAAACCGGGCTCAAGGGCGGGTACCGCGCGGTGGTTCAGACGGCGAGCAGGCGGATGAGGTCGGCGTCAGCCTCGGGAAACGGCAGGGTGACGAGTTCGTCGCGCGTGGCCCAGCGCATCAGCTGCCCGATCATCGGTCGCGGTTCGCCGGCGTAGGTGCAGGCGTAGAAGTGCAGTTGGACGGTGCGTTCGGGATAGGCGTGCGTCACGGTGTGGACCAGGCCGCCGACGTCGGCCACGATGTCGAGCTCTTCATGCAGCTCGCGTCGCAGCGCTTCGGCGTGGGTCTCGTGCGCTTCGCACTTGCCGCCGGGGAACTCCCAGTGGCCGGCCAGGTGGGTGCCCTGCGGGCGCAGCGTGAGCAGGAAGCGGCCGTCATGTTCGATGACGGCCGCCACCACGACGATGGGCATCGGGCGCGCTAGCGCCGGCCGCGCGTCACGCGCAGCGTGACGACGAAGGCGCCCTTGTTGTCGCCCCCCTCGTCGTCGTTCACCGCGAGGAAGAGCTGCCCGTCGGCGGGCATGGGCAGGGCGATGGTCTGGTCACCGATGGCAAACGGCGCGCCGTTGCCGATGCGTCCGATGAGGGCGCCGGCCAGCAGCGATGGCGCCGGCGAACCGGCGGCATAGCGGCCGCGCAGCGATCCGGCCGAGCTGGCCTTGTCTTCGGCGTCATCCGAGAGCTGCACCTGGCCCTCGGTCGTGAACTGCACCCGGTCGGTGCGGCGCAGCGTCAGGCCCGTGTTCACCCAGCCGCCGTTGCCGGCCACCCGCACAGAGCCCGGCGGCGTGGCCGGCTCGACGATCGGGTTGGCCGCAGCCGTCGTGGCTGCGGTGGACGGGAAGTTCCCGAAGTACAACCGCCGCACCTCAGAAAAGCGCGCCCGGCGCTCACCCGAGTCGTTGGACTTGAACGAGATGCTGCGCGGCTCGTCTTCCTTGCCCGAACCCTCGCCGCCCTCGATGTTCACCAGCCGCCCGCGCAGCACCTCGCCGCTGCGCAGCACCAGCACGTGGTCACCGCCGCGGGCAGCTTCGATCTCGCTGGCCGGCAGGTTGTCGGCGTTGCCCGCCACTTCGAGCACCGACGCCTCGCCCACCGGAATGATGCGCTGATCGGCGAGGGAAAGCCGCAGGTACAACGAGTTGTTGTTGCGGTTCCACGCCTCGAAGCGTCCCGACACGCGGGAGCCGTCACGCTTCAGCACGGTGGCCTGTTCCTGCGCGGCGGCCACGCCGGATACTGCCAGGGCGAGCGCTGCTGTCCACGTCGTCAGTCGTCGATTCACGATGGTCTCCTTCGGGGACGTTCAGCGCCCCGTTTCGGTCTCTTGCAAACCCAGCGCCAACCCATGCGCATCAACGTCCCTGGCTCGGGGCGCGGCGCGGACCGAGGTGCCGGTCGAGGAACCCGGCGGCGGCCGTGTAGGCGCGGATCCAGCTGCGGTTCAAGAGGAAGCCGTGCACCTCGTCTGGGAACACCAGTTGCTCGACGTGCACCCGGCGCGCCCGCAACTGCTCGACCAGCTCCACCGACTCGCTGAACGGCACGTTGCGGTCGTCATCGCCGTGGATGAGCAGCACCGGCGAGCGCCAACCGTCGATGAAGGCCATCGGCGACGACTGGAACGCCAGACGCGCCACCTCCGGTTGCCGCTCCTGATTGTAGTTCGGCATGAAGTTGCGGATGGCGTTGTTCCAGTCGTGCACGCCGTGCACGTCGACGCCGGCGGCGAACATGTCGGAGGCGCGGGCCAGACCCATCGCCGTGAGGTAGCCGCCGTAGGAGCCGCCCCAGAGGCCGATGCGCGAGCTATCGACGTCGGTCTGCGCGCGCAGGAACAGGCCGGCGCCAACCACGTCGTGGTATTCGCTGGCGCCCGAGGCGCCGTAGTTGAGCGCTTCGCGGAAGTCGAGCCCGTAGCCGATGCCGCTGCGGTAGTTCACCGACAACACCACGTAACCCCTGGCCGCCATGTATTGATTGAAGGCATAGGCGTTGTGGTAGTAGCTGCGGTAGTTCCAGCCGAGGAGCATCTGGCGGCGCGAACCGCCGTGAAAGAAGATGAGGCCGGGCCGCTTCTCCCCGGGTGCGGCCGGCGTCGCCGGGCGGAAGATCTGCGCCGGGATCGACATGCCGTCCGCGGCCGTGAACTGCACCGCCTGCGGCTCGACCAGGTCAGCGGCCGGGAATGTCGACGGCACCGCGTCGGGACCGAAACTGCGCTGCGTGCCGCCGCTCTCGAGCAGAGCGGGCTGGCCCGGCCGCCGCCAGTCGGCCTTGACGAACGCCACGCTCACGCCGTCGGCGAGCACCGCCGGATTCCATTCGAGTCCGCGCCCGCCGGTGAGCAAGACCGGAGTCGAAGCGCCGGAAGTGGCGACCCGCCACAGATGGCGCCGATCGATGTCTCCCGGCATCGCGGTCTGGTTCGAGCTGACGACGGCGCTCTTCCCGTCGCGCGCGTAGCTCACGTCGTCCACCTCGAAGGCGCCCGGCGTCAGCAGCGTCGCCGTGCCGCCGGCAACCGGCACCGAGTACAGGTGCTTCCAGCCGTCGCGTTCCCACGGAAACACGAGGCGATCGTCGGCCGACCACACCAGCTGCGGCCCGAACTCCACCGCCTGGAACACGCTGCCGCGTCCGGCATCGGCGCGCCACACCTCGCGGCCGGCGCCGGTCGCAACCTCGGCCACGCGCAGTGACCACGGCGGCCCCTCGCGCTCGGGGATGAAGATGACGCGGTCGCGCACCGGCGGGCGGCGCAGGAACGCGACGCGCATCCCGTCGCGCGACCACACGGGGAAGTCGTCGGTGTCGAGTGAGGGCTCGAGCCACGTCAGCGCGCCGGTGGCGACCGTGAGGACGCCGATGAACGCGTGTGTGCCCCGGCCGCTCGTGAACGCGAGCTTCGTGCCGTCGGGCGACCAGGCGAGCGACCGCGCGCCGCCACGCGTCTTCGCCGCCTGCACCGCGGCCTGGGTGCCGGTCACGCCGGCGGTCCAGATCTGGCCGCGCAGCACGAAGGCGACGAGGTCGCCGGTGGGCGCCACGGCAGGTGAGGCCCCGACGCCGATTCGACGGGGTTCGCCGCCGGCCGCTGGCACCGTCCACACCGCCTGCTCGGCGCCTGCCGCCGCACTCGACGGGTTCGGGATCTCGCCGGCGCGATTGGGCCCGCCGCCGCGCACGTAGACCAGATGCGCGCCGTCGTGCGTGAACGCGAGGTTCGTGATCTCCTGCCCGTCGTCGCCGATGTAGCCGGTGACGCGGCGGCGTGCCAAGGCCGGCCCCTCGGCCACCCAGATGTTGCGCGCGCCCCGTTCGTCGAAGACCCAGGCGACGCCGGCGCCGGCCGGGGCGGCCACCAGTTCGCTCGTGAACGGGGCCGCGAGAATCTGCTCGATTGTGAACGGCGCGGTCTGGCGCGCCTCGGGCGGCACTGCAGGAGCGGCCATCACGGCGGCGCTCACGAGACCCGCGAGCACGAACCCGGTGCGGCGTGACGACATCACGGACCTCCTCGAGGCGCGGGCCGGCGGCCGCGCGCCGATGCGACTACGACAGCGGAAAGGCGCGCACCGTCGCCGCCACGTCGCCGCCGTCGCAGGCGACGCTGACGACGGAGCCGGGCGCCGAGGAATCACGGTGCACGTAGGCGAGCGCCACGGCCCGGCCGAGGCGCGGCGACCAGGCGGCACTGGTGATGCGGCCGATTTCGCCCTTCACGGTCTTGACGCCGGCGCGCGCCACCGGCACGCAGTCGCCGTCGATGGCCAGCCCCACCAGCTTGCGCGCGACCCGGCCGCCACCGCGGTGCACGATGCGCACGATCACTTCCTGGCCGACGTAGCAGCCCTTCGTGAACGAGATGGCGCGATCCTCGATGCCGGCCTCGAGCGGAATCGTATCCGCGTCCATGTCGACGAGGAACTCGGGCCGTCCTGACTCGATGCGGGCGAACTCGAGTTCGTCGGCCGGCCGCAGCGTGGCGCCGGCCAGGCGCAGGCGCGACATCCACAGGTCGGCGTCATGCTCGGGCACCCGCAGCCAGTAGCCCGGCACGCCGTAGGTGCAGGCCCGCACCAGCCGGCCGAACGCGCCGAGCGCGGCATGAGTGTATTCGGGCCAATCCTCCAGCGCCTCGACGCCGAGGGCCGCCGCCGACGGTCGCGAGCCACCGGCGGCGCGGGCGACCACCGTTGCCGCGTGCGGTCCGTGGACGCCGAGCGTTCGCCAGCGGCCGGTCTCGTCCGCGAGCGCGACGTCTTCGGCGAAGATCGCGGCGTTCAATTGCTTGAAAAGAGGTTCGCCGAGCGCGGCCGGAAGGTCGAGCGTGATGGCGTCGTCTTCCGCCAGCACGACCACATCGCTCAGCATGCGGCCCTGTGGCGTCAGCCACGCCGAGTAGCAGCCCTGGCCCGGCGTCAGAGCTTCGATGTCGTTGGTCAACAGGCCCTGCAGCCAGGTGGCGCGGTCGGCGCCGGTCACCCGCACGCAGCCGCGGCCTGCGTGCGCCACCAGCGCCGCGCCCGCCCGGAGCAGGTCGAGCCCGGAAGCCTCAGCCAACGGTGCTACCCTTGACCGTGGAGCCACGAGTGCTGTCCACAATCAGGGATTGTACCCGCCCCATGGCGGTTGTCGCGCTGGCGGTGTCGCTGGCGGCCACATTGTCTGCGCAAGTCGTACCTCCCGCCCCGCCGTCTGCCCAGCGGACCGAGCTCGCCGGGGCGGAATCCTACGTCATCTTCCTCGCCGGACGCCCCGTGGGCCGCGAGGAAGTGGCCGTCGCCCGTCAGGCCGACGGCTGGGTGCTGCGCGGGTCATCGCGCGTCGGCCCGCCCATCGCCACCGCGGTCCGCCAGGTCGAAGTGCGCTACGACGCCAACTGGCGGCCGCTGTCGCTCTCGCTCGAGGGCTCGATTCAGGACCGGGAAGTCGGCCTCGAGACCACCTTCGCCGACGGCAAGGCCACCAACACCCTCAAGGAAGGCGACGCCTCCACCGAGAAGGTCGATCTCGTCTCGGCCGATGCCGTGGTGCTGCCGAACATCTTCTTCGGCAGCTACGCGGCGCTCGCCGCCCGGCTGGTCGGCGCCACTGCCGGCACCGAGATCAAGGCCTACGTCGCCCCCCAGGCCGAGATCCCGATCGTGGTAACGGCTGTGGCCGAGGAGCGCATCGAGACGCCGCGGCGCGCCTTCACGGCCAAGCGCCTGTCGCTGACCTACAAGAACCCGAACGGCGAGCTCACGGCCAGCCTGTGGATTGAAGCCGACGGCCGCTTCGTGCGGCTCAGCGTGCCGGCCCAGACGCTCGAGATCGCGCGCGACGACGTGGCCTCGGCCGCCTCACGCATGTCGGCGTTCTCGATTGCGGGTGACGAGACGGTGCGGGTGCCGGCCAACGGCTTCAACATCGCGGCGACGGTGACGAAGCCGGCGTCGGCGACGGGCCCGTTGCCGGCGGTCGTGCTCATCGGCGGCTCGGGCCCGGCGGATCGGGATGGCACCGTCGCCGGCATCCCGGTGCTCGGCCAGATCGCGCGCGACCTCGTGCAGGCGGGCTTCGTCGTGGTGCGCTACGACAAGCGCGGCGTGGGCCAGAGCGGCGGCCGCGCCGAGACGGCGGCGCTCATCGACTACGCCGACGATGCCCGCGCCGTCCTGACCTACCTGCGCAAGAGCCGCCGTCAGGACGTCGACCGGCGCCGCATCAGTGTGGTCGGCCACAGCGAGGGCGCCTGGGTGGCGCTGCAACTGGCGGCCGCCGACAAGGACATCGCCGCCCTCGTCATGGTGGCCGGCGCCTCCGGCACCGGCGGCGCGCTGGTGCTCGAACAGCAGCAGCACCTGCTCGGCATCATGCAGGTGAGCGACGACGAGAAGAAGGCCAAGGCCGACCTGCAGGCGCGCATCAACGCCGCCGCCACCGGCAAGGGTCCGTGGGAAGGCATCCCCGACGAACTGCGCACCCAGGCCGACACCCCGTGGTTCGCCAGCTACCTGGCATTCGAGCCGGCCAGGCTCATGAAAGACGTGCGCCAGCCGCTGCTCATCGTGCAGGGCGAACGCGACACCCAGGTGGCGCCGCACCACGCCGATGCCCTCGCCGTGCTGGCGCGCGAGCGCAAACGCGCAGCGGCGGTGGAGGTGGTGCGGGTGCCTGGCGTCAACCATCTGCTGGTCCCGGCGACCACCGGCGAGGTCACCGAATACGCGTCGCTCTCGGCGCAGCAGGTCAGCCCCGAGGCCACCGGCGCGATCGCGAAGTGGTTGACGGCCACGCTGCCGCGCGCCGGGAAGTAGGAGCCGCGTCGGTGGTGTCGCCCATCAAGTCGCTGCGCCCGGCCAACGTGCGTCGAGCGGTTGGTGCGGCCGGGCGCGCCCTCACGGCCGCGCTCGACACCCGGCACAAGCCGATCCTCGGCGACATGCTCAACTCCGCCGGGAGCGTCAGCGCCGAGTGGTACATCGAGACGCTGTGGCACTACCTGGCCAAGCGCAAGCTGCTGCAGGGCGTGAGCAGCTTCGATGTCGAGTTCCGCCAGCCGGCGCGGCTGGCCGACCAGCAGATTCACTTCGCGCTGCCGCATCCGCAGGCCGACGATCTGGTCATGGACTTCCACGTGATGCGCGCACCGGCCGGGAAGAAGAAGAGCGAGAAGGTGCCGGTGGCCACCATCACCATCCATCGCGGCAGCCGGCGGCGGCGCCCCGGGGTGGCGCCGGATCCGCCGAATCATCCCTACGGCATCGAGGTTCGCGCGCGGCACCTGAACGCGGCGCGCCAGGTGTCGTGGTACACGCTGGTCGCCGTCATCATGGACGTCGCCCGTCGAGGCGCGCAGTTCGCCGATGAGCGCAGCGACGACGCCTCGCTGCTCTACGTGGTACCCCGCTTCACCTTCACGCCGCTGGTGGATGCGGGTTTGCGCGACAACCTGTTCGTGTATCCCGAGTTCTCGATGGCGCAGGGGTGGGCAGCCGGCAAGACCTCGGCGACGGCGCGCGTGACCTTCTGGGCGGTGGCCAACGAGACGCCGTGGCCGATTGCCGAGAGTGTCGTCACGGTCGTGCGGACCCGGCTCATCGACGGCGCGCGCAGACCGGTGGACGAAGCGCTGATGGCGAAGGCCGGCCGCTAGCGGGGCGTCAGAGCCGCCGCCACATGGCGTCCACGGCCTCGCGCAGTCGCGTCGCGGCGTCGGCGTAGGACTCGCCCGCGGGCACCGTGAGGGGTGGCCCGACGCTGATGCGGACGCGGTGGCTCCGCCACGCGCCCACGTAGCGCCAGTCGATGGCCCTGGTGCGCGGCCACATCTCCCAGATGCCTTTGAGCGCCACCGGTACGATCGGCACGCCGACGTGTGCGGCGAGAATCGGCGCCCCCTTCTTGAAGCGCTTCACCGTGCCGTCGATGGACCGTTCGCCCT
The DNA here is from genome assembly GCA_963779175.1 of uncultured Acidobacteriota bacterium. Classification (GTDB taxonomy): domain Bacteria; phylum Acidobacteriota; class Vicinamibacteria; order Vicinamibacterales; family UBA2999; genus CADEFD01. The sequence continues at coordinate 373,845 of CAVZXA010000005.1, read as the reverse complement.
CGGGGAAGAGCAGCAGCACCCGCCCGTGCGAGAGCCCGAAGGCGCCGGCCTTCATCGCCGGCACCAGCGCCGAGTCGGGATCGACGGGCACGAGGTTGACCTGACGCGCCAGCCACTGCGTGAGCGGCGTCTGGAAGTACTCGGCCGCGCCCACCACGAACATGTCGCGGAACACGTGATACGGCAGCACGCTGCAGAGCAGGAACGGATCGAAGTAGCCCTGGTGGTTCGGACAGATGAGGTACGGCCCCTTCACCGGCAGATGGTCGAGGCCCTCCACGCGCACGCGTGCCAGCACCCGGCCCAGCACCCGCGCCACCAGCCACAGCAGCCGCGTCGTCACGGGACGCGGTTCGAGCAGCCGGCCGAACACCGGATCGGTCACCGGCGGGATGTCGGCCAGCAGCGTCGACCACGCGGCATCCACCGCGCCGCCGCTCGACACCCACCTCGGGACGCACCGCTTCGACCAGCTGCCGCACGGTGGCGATCTCGTGCATCGCGCCCTCGGGCACCTTCACCGCGAAGCGCTGTTCGAGCTCGGTGAGCAGCTCCACGCGCTCCATGCTGTCGAGGCCGAGGTCGAGTTCGAGATTCGCCTCGGGACGCAGCGTGGCGTCGCCCTTGGCGCGCTGTCGCACCAGCGTCGCCGCCTCCGCCACGTGCGGGTCGTCGAGCCACTCCTGGTCGGCGGCGCCGAGCGGACGCGCGGCCTCGACCACCCTGGCAGCCTCGCGCTCCTGCAGCGTCCGCTGAATCTGGAAGCGTTTCAGCTTGCCGGTGGTGGTGCGCGGCAGCGGCTCGAACCACACGTCGTAGCCGAGCACGCGCTTGTGCGACGGCAGGGCCGCACCGGCGCTTTCCATCTCGAAACGCAGCAGATCGCCGGCGTTGGCCACCTTGCGGGCCTTGAGCACGTCGTCGTCGAGCACCACGACGGCATGCAGGCGCTCGGTGGTGGGCTCGTCGGGGCGCACGACCCCCATCACGCAGATTTCCCTGATCACCGCCGACTTCCGGTACTGCGCTTCGATCTCCTCGGGATAGATGTTCTTGCCCGACGCCAGGACGATGATCTCCTTCTTCCGGCCGGTGATGGTGAGCCGGCCGTCGCTGTCGATCCGGCCGAGGTCGCCGGTGAGGAACCAGCCGTCGCGGAACACCTCGGCGTTGGCGTCGGGCCGGTGGTAGTAGCCCTGCATCACGATCGGCCCGCGGATGGCGATCTCGCCGTCGTCGGCGTCGCCCTCGGGTGGCAGGACCTTCAGCTCGTTGCCGGGCAGGATCCGCCCGACCGTGTCGATGTGGGCCTCATCAGGCCGGTTCAGCGTGGCCGCGCCAGACGTCTCGGTCAGACCGTACGCCTGCTGGATCGTGAAGCCGAGCGCGTAAAGGTCTCTGCCGATCGCCGGATCGAACTTCGAGCCGCCGGTGATGAGCAGCCGCATGTGGCCGCCGAGCACCTTGTGCACGCGGCCGAAGACCTTGGGCCCGATGTTCACGCCGAGCCCGCGCAGGCGCAGGTTGAGCCCCAGCAGCCCCTTGAACACACGCTGCTTCAGCCAGCCGCCTCTGGCGACTTCGCCCATGACGCGCTGGTGAATCAGATAGAAGAACTGCGGCACGCACGCGAAGATCGTGATGCGGCGCTCGGCCAGCGCCTTGAGCAGATCGGTCGTGTTCAGCGTCTCGAGATAGACCACCCGCGCGCCCACCGCAAACGGCAGCAGCAGGTTCGCCATCTGCGCCAGCGAGTGGAAGAGCGGCAGCACGCCCAGCACCGCATCCCGCTCATCGACGTCGACCACTGCAAAGGCCGACTCGCGCTCGGCGGCGAGATTCCCGTGCGTGAGCACGACGCCCTTCGGGTCGGAGGTGGTGCCGGACGTGTAGAGGATGACGGCCGGGTCCGCCGCCGTTGGGGTCAGACCCCATTCTGGCTGGGGCCCGACTTTCGCGCGCAGCATGTCGTCCACGCTCGGACGGGCATCGCCGTCGCCGCGGTACATGTGCACCACGGGCACGTCGAGGGCGGCAGCGTCCGCCACCGGCAGCAGCCGCGTGCCGCAGACGATGAGCCGTGCCCCGGACGCCCGCATGATCGTGGCCACCTGCGACGACGAGTAGTTGGTGTCGAGCGGCACGGCGATGGCGCCGATACGCAGCAGCCCGAGATAGACGGCGCACCAGCGGGCATCGTTGTCGGCGAGGATGGCGCAGCGATCGCCGTGCGCGATGCCGGCGCCCACGCACCAGGCGGCGACGCCTTCCGCCCACGTCTTCAGGTCGTGATAGGTGACGCGCTCGAGGCCGGACGAACGCTGAATCTCGATCGCGGTGTTGCCGGCAAAACGCCCGGCGGCATCGTCGAACGTCTGCCAGAAGTTGGACACGCCGGGCGATTGTAGGTCAGACGCTCAGCGCGGCGCGCGTCCCGGCACGTCGCCGGGGCTTGATGGCGGCGATGACGGCAAACGATGCGCGGCGCCACACGATGTCGACCGCGAAGCCGGCCTGGCGCAGCAGCGCCGTCTCGAGGTCGAGCGGGAAGTAGGTGTCTTCGCCGGCCCACGCGTCGAGGAACCGGCGCGCGCCAGCCGCGCCGTGCGCCACCGCCAGATGCCGCCGCCACGTCTCGTGGTCGCGCGCCTGCAGCTTCGGATCCGACGAGGTGGCGCAATCGGCGTCCACCAGCATGCCGCCGGGCCGCAGCGCCGCGAAGGCCTTCGCGAAGATGCGGGCCTTGTCTTCCGGCTCGGGCACGTGATGCAGCGAGAACGAGGCGGTGACGACGTCACACGCCGGAAACGGCGTGGACTCGAAGTTGCCAACCACCGGCGTGAGCGTCTTCCCCAGTCGCTTGCCCGCCATCGCGAGCATCGCCGCGTCGCCGTCGATGCCGACCACCCGAGCGCCAGGCAGGCGTTTCAGACAGCGCGCCGCCAGCGCGCCAGAGCCGGTGCCGAGATCGAGCAGCACCTTCGCGGGCCGGTCGAGCGCCACCAGCGCCCCGGCCGCCTGGTCGAGGATCTCGTCGTAGAACGGGATGAAGGTGAGGATCTGCCGATCGTACTCAGCGGTCTTGATCCCGAGATGGGTGGCGACGCTCATGACGCCATTCTAGCCGCCCACGTCCCCGCTTAGCCGCTAGCCGCCAGCCCCTAGCCGCCACTCGAGTCGTCAGTAGTTCCACTGCACCTGAATCCCGAGGCGGTTGGCGTCGCGGGTGAGGGCGTAGGGGAAGGTGCTGGTGCGGGTGCGGCGGATGGTGCGCGTGTAGACGCCGGTGATCTCCACTTCCGCCCAGCGGGCGAACTCGACGCCGAAGTCCACTTCGTTGACCTCGTCGCGCGGGGCGTTTCGGGCGAACTTGCGGGCGCCGTCGAAGTAGTTCCAGCGGGCGAACGGATACCAGGTGCCGGCGGCGTTTCTGCCGCGGAAGCCGGCCTGCACGTAGCCTCCATGCAGGGTGCGCGCCTCGATGGAGCGCAGGTCGTCGCTCAGTTGCGGGCCCTTGCCGAAGGTCCACTCGGCTTCGAGGCCGAAAGGCTGCGGATACATCACGGCCGTGACGGCCACGCGCTCGTCGAGCGTGCCGTCGGCGCGCTGGCCGGGGGTCACGCTCACCCCGCCGCTGGTGATGCTCTGGGTCGGCGACACGAAGCGACCACGATTGCCCTGAATACCGAACTCGAGGAACTGTCCGCCTGCCGTCTTGAACGGGTAGGAGACGCGCGCCAGCATGTGGGCGTCGCCGTTCTGGTCCGACCGGTTCAGGCCCTGGCCGGAATAGAGCCCCACGGCGGCCACGCCGTAGTCGCCCGAGCCCTTGAGGCCCTGCGAGACCAGGTCGCGGAAGCGCTGCCGGGCCGTGGGCGATGCCCACATCACGTAGGCCCCGAGGTCGCGTTCCCCTTCGACGCCGCTGTTGAGCGCATCGGGGCGCTCGAGCGGGCCGCGGTTCTGGCTCGACTGGAGGTTCACCCAGCCATACGGCACCTTCGACTGCCCCAGCCGCACGCGGAGGGACTTGCTCTTGTTCAGGAAGATGTCGCCGTAGAGGTCGCGCATCTGCAGCGAGAAGTCGGCGGCGCCGGTCGAGGCATTGAAGTCCGACTGCGCGTAGAGGCTGAGATGCTCGCTGATGTCGCCACTGAAGATGAAGCGGCCGCGGCGGATGCCGAATGTCTCGTTCGGGCTGACGGTGCGGTCGGCCGGCACTTCCAGCACCGCCCCCTGCTCGGAGGTGACGTCCTGGCGCCGGAACTGGGTGTAACCGCGCAGGCTGATGCGCTCGTACCACTTGCCGGCGAGGGCCCGGCTCACGACCGGCGCCGGGGTGCCGGCGGTGGCGGCCTTCACCTCGGCGATGGCCTGGTCCTGCTCGGCGTCTTTCGCCGGTGACGCGGCGGCAGTCGCCGGTGCGGGCGCGGCGGGCGCATCGGGCGCCTCGGCCACCAGCCGGATGGCGTCGTATTCCGGCGCCGAGATCGAGCCGCGGTCGCGCAGCACCTGCAGCAGCTTGAGCAGCGCCTCGTTCGACGCCGCCTCGCCGCGGGCCGGCAGCGTCGCGAGCACCCCGGCGACGGCCACCGCGATTCCCAATATCCGGAGGCGGCGTGCCGCCCGTCGTCCCAGCTGGCAAGAAGTCATCCGTTACATGTACGTGACGGATGTTTCAGTCGCGTATCCGCGACGTTACGAGTAGGTTACGAGCGCCGTTCCCGGACTGGAACGACGCCCGCCGGCCTCAGAACTGGATGCGCGCGCCCCACTGGATCTGGCGGGCGTCACGGGCGGTCGTGTAGGTCGCGAAGCTGCCCGACGTGATGACGCCGCTCGGGTTCTCGAAGTTGACCGTGTTCAGCAGGTTGTAGGCCTCGAGGAAGACCTCGAAGCGGCTGCGGCCCGGCAGCTGGAACATCTTGGTGGCGCGCAGGTCGACCACCTTGTCGGCGGACGTGCGGGTCAACTGGTCCATCGTGATCGGCGCCAGGGTTCGCGACTGCCGGAAGGCGTTGATGATGGCCAGGTTGGTCTCGCTCTCGGTGCCGCCGGAGTTCTTCTGGAGGCCGGCCGGGCGGTCCTGGTTGTTGCCGTCGCGGTCGAGGTCCACGCCGGCCGTGACGTCCCACGGATTGCCGTTCCTGAGCGAGACGATGGTCGCCAGCTGGATGCCGAGCGGCAGCGGCGCAATCACCGACACCGACAGCGCCTGCCGGCGATCGTTCTCGTCGAGGCCGCGGTCGTTGTTGCCGAAGGTGCCCCACGGGTCGGTGTTGGTGCTGGCGTTGTCGTTGGTGTTGTTCGAGATGGCTTTGGCCAGCGTGTACGACACCTGCCAGGTCGAGCCCCTGAAGCGCCGCCGCAGTTGCGCCTGCAGGGCCGCGTAGCTGGAATCGGTCAGCGAGTTGATGAGCGTCACCGACGAAAACTGCGGGTACGGCCGCGGATTGGTCGCCAGCGGTCCCCGGGCCGGCAGATTGGCGTCGCGCCCGGTCTGCAGGTCCTTCTGCGTCTGGTGGATGAGGTCCACTTCGAGCGAGGTGTCGCCGGGCAGCATCTTCGCCACGCCGAGCGTGGCGCTCACCACGTACGGCAGATTGAGGTCGTCGCCCGGCAGGTAGAGCGCGCGTCCGCCGGCGGTGCGGATGTAGTCTTCGAGGGTCCGGCCGCCGAGGGCCGCCGTCTGGTTCGGATAGAACTGCAGCAGGTTGGCGTCGGTGATCTCGGCCGTGTACTGGTTGCTCACGACATCGCCGCGGATGTTGAACCACGGCCGGTTGCGGCCCGAGTAGAGCCCGTAGCCGCCGCGCAGCACCGTGCGGCCGTCGCCGAGGGCGTCCCACGCGAACCCGAACCGCGGCTGGATGTTGTTGAGGTCGTTGCCGCGATCGGCCGTCACCATGTTCTCGAGCCCGGCAAACTGCGGGTTGGCGAGCAGCTCGGCGATCATGTCGGGGCTGCGCAGGTTGCTGTCGAAGTCGTAGCGCAGGCCCAGGTTGAGGGTGAGGTTGCCGAGCCGCACGTCGTCCTGGGCGAAGAAGCCCCACTCGGTGTTGCGGTAGTTCTGCGTGGCCGGGCCGCTGCCGATCGTGAACCGGGTCGGCCAGGTGGTGCGGTCGGCGGCGTCGAACGGACGGTCGGTGTTGAACTGCCACACGCCGGCGCCGTAGTAGTCGGCCAGGTAGTCGAGATCTTCGTAGGCCATCCGCATGCCGAACTTGGTGGAATGGCGGCCGGTGGACCAGAAGAACGTGTCGTTGACGGTGTAGCGTTTGCGCGGGAAGCCCTGCGGCAGGTTCGGCGAGCGGCCCGACGAGAACGATGGGCGGATCACCTGGGTGTCGGCGGTGGTCTGGAAGCGCTGGGTGTCCTGGTCCATCACCTGCACCACCATGCTGTTGAGCATCGACCCGCCGAGCGTCCAGTTCCAGCTGGTGGAGAGGTCGGAGAAGTCGAGCGCGGTGTTCTCGGCCAGCTCGTAGTCTTCGACGATGTCGTCGTTGTCGTAGAGATAGCGGACGCTGAAGGCGTGCTTCGGGCTGGCCGTGTAGTCGACTTTCGCCTGGCCGAGTTTGGCGCGCGTGCCGTTGTCGTAGACGCCGTTGAACTGGTTGGCGAAGGGGTTGGCGGCCGGCAGGGCGATGATGCGCACCGAGTTCTGGCGGTTGTATTCGTAGGTGCCGAAGACGAACGCCTTGTTCTTCACGATCGGCCCCCCCACGGCGGCGCTGAAGCGCGCCGCATCGAAGGGCGGCTTGGTGCGGGCGAAGGCATTCTTCGCGTTCAGCGAGTCGTCGCGCCCGAAGTACGACAGCCGTCCCGAGACGTTGTTGGTGCCCGAGCGGGTGACCACGTTGACCACGGCGGTGCCGGCGCGTGAGAACTCGGCATCGAACTGGTTGCGCAGCACCCGGAACTCCTGCACCGCGTCCTGGCTCACGTTGACGATGGCGAACCCGTAGATCGGGTGGTCCATGATGCCGCCGTCGATCTGCATCGAGTACATGCTGCGCACGTTGGTGCCGCCAAACGAGGTCGAGATGCCGAAGCGGCCGTCAGCGGTCCGGGCCGGGCCGCCGCCGGGCAGCAGCTGCGCCAGGCCGACGAAGCCGCGGTTCAGCACCGGCAGTTCCGACAACTGTTCCTGGTTGACGACGGCCGACGAGATCCGACTTGGTGGTCTCGATCTCGACGGCTGCCCGTCCGACCACCTGGATGCTCTCTTCGATGGCGCCGACCGAGAGCGTCACCTTGACGTCGCCCACCTGGCCGACCGTCAGCGTGACCTTGCGGTTGTCGGGACCGAAGCCGGACAGCGTCGATTCGACGGTGTAGGGGCCGGGCTGCAGCGCCGGCACGCGGAAGGCGCCCTGGTCGTCGGTGACGACGACACGCTCCACGCCGGTGGCGGCGTTGACGATGGTCACGGTGACGCCGGGGAGCGCGCTGCCCGTTGAATCAGCAACGGCGCCGCGAAGTTCGGCCGTCTGGGCGGACACGGTGCCGGGAAGCAGCAGGAACGCCGCGAAGAGCGCTCCGAGTGCGATGAGACGGGGGCCTGGTGAGTTGCGGTTGTCCACGTGTTCCTCCGTCGAGGATGGTGACACGGAAGACACACCGCAGCGGCCCGCCAGATGTAAAGAGTTGCCGCCGGTGTGCAGGCGGACGAGCGCGAGATCGCCTGTAAAAACAGGAGTTTCAGCGCGATCGACGCGCCAGGCGCATGACTCCGATTCAGTTGGCCTGACGAATCACCAGGCTCTTGCCGGCATAGTCGGCCGGACGGACGTTCTTCAGCGTCTGGACCTTGCGGCCGCTGTTGCTCATGAACGTCACTTCGACGGTCACCGGCTCGACACGCGCCAGACCGAAATGCACCGGCCCGGCCCGCTGCGAGTTGTAGCCGCCGCCGGTGATGACCTGCCGGGTCGCGATGACCTTCCCGGCGCCGTCCTTCAGCCGCACCTCGGCGCCGAAGCGCGTCTGGTGCCCCTTCGCATCGAGCACCGTCACGCTGAGGCTGCGCTTCTTCGCCGCCTCTGGCAGGGTGTTGCGGAACAGGAAGTGGCCACCCTTCGGCCCGTAGCCGTCGGTGATCGAGAGGTCGATGCCGCCGTCGCCGTCGTAGTCCACGAACTGGGAAGCATGATCGGCGGCGTTGAGGGGGCTGTCCTTGGTGAGCACGTTGACGAAGCCGGCGGCGCCGTCGTTCCGGAACAGGACGTTGAGCGGTTCCTGGGCCCCCGGCGCGCCGACGTACGAGATGACCGACAGATCGAGGTCGCCGTCGTTGTCGTAGTCGCCCCAGTCGGAGCCCACTGCGTGGTTCTCGACGCCGACGCCGACCTTCACGGCCACGTCCGTGAAGGTGCCGTTGCCGTTGTTGCGATAGAGCTGGTTGTGGCCGTAGTTGGGCACGAAGAGGTCGAGGTGGCCGTCGTTGTCGTAGTCGCCCACCGCGCAGCCCACGCCGCCTTCTTCCTTGGTGCGCTTCGGTCCGGCCATGCCGAGCGCGGCGGCCACGTCGGTGAACCCCGTGCGGTCGTTGCGCCAGAGGGCGTCGGCAGCGCCTGACTGGTTGGCCAGGAACAGATCCAGGTCGCCGTCGTTGTCGGTGTCGAGCCAGCAGGCGCCCACCGTGGGCCGCGGGTCGGTCGGGCCGGCGCCGGCGAAGACCTGTGTGAACTTGCCGCCGGTGTTCTGGAACAGCTTGTTGTCGCCGGCACGATCCGCGGAGTAGACGTCCAGATCGCCGTCGTTGTCGTAGTCGACCCAGTTGGTCTGGCGGGCCGAGCGCTTGGGAATGGTGAGGCCGATGTCGGCGGCCACGTCGGTGAAGCGCGTGCCGCCGTCGTTTCTGAGCACCACCGTGAGCTTGTCGGTGGGCGTCGAGCCGCCGAGCAGGTCGATGTCGCCGTCCTGGTCGAAGTCGCCCCAGCTCAGGCCGCGCAGCTCGTGACTGCCCGCCTGCGGCATCCCCACCTGAGCGCCGACGCTCACGAGCGCGCCCTTGTCGTTGCGGTAGAGGCGCACTTCCCCGGTGCCGAGCGACACCGCCAGGTCGAGGTCGCCGTCGTTGTCGTAGTCGCCCCAGGCGTTCGAGTAGGAGTTCGGCACGGCGAACAGGTCGGCCTGCACCGGCGCGAACGGCAGCGACGCCCCCTGGGCCAGGAGGGCGGCGGACGCGCCGACGAGCAGGACGGCGGCGAGCGATGAGGGCGTGCGGGTCATGGCGTCAACTCCGTGCGTTCCGAGACGTGGGCTTCCACCTGCGCGCGCTGCATCCACAGCTCGCGGAATTCATGTTTCGACAGCAGCCCGAGCTGGTCGCTGCGGTGCGTGCTGCCCTTCTGCCGCGAGTTGCCGTAGGTCATCAGGCCGTAGGCCTTCACGGGCGTCGAGAACTCGATCATCCCGATCCAGGTCTCGCCGTGCTGCGGATAGCGCTTGCCCTGGGCATCGAGCGGCCCCCAGGTGATGACCCGGAACGGGCCCAGCCCGCCGACGTGGCCATCGCCGGGCAGGTCGACGTCGCCGAGCTTGAAACGCGAGACCTCGCCGAACACGCGGTCGAGGGCGCCGTACTTCTGCTTCGTCGTCACGATGGCCTGGCGCAGCATCTTCACCGCCGCCGCCGGATCTTTGACACCGGTCGGAGTCGAGGTCGCCTTCTCGGGGTCGAACGGCACCTTGTAGTTGGCCACGCCCGTGAAGCCGTTGCCGGCGAAGAGCTTCGCCCACTCCTCGAAGAGCAGCCCGGCGCGGTTGTCGGTGGAATAGATGTGATCCCAGTCGGTGAGCAGCTTCACGGCCGCCTGCATGTCGGGGCTGGCATCGCCCGTCGCCGCGGCCAGCAGGTCGGGCAGCGTGCGGTCGGCCAGCAGCGACCGCGTCGAGAGTTTCAACTGCATGAACTTCTCGAGCGTCAGCTGGTTGTTGTCGGCCATCATCGACAGCGCGTTCTGCGCCCGCATCGACTCCGGCGACTCGGGTGCCATGTAGGGCGGGTAGTCCTCCGCCCTGATCTGGGTCGGCCACGACGGGAACCACGGCGGGTCGTTGGTGTTCTGCACGAAGCCGGCGCGCGGGTTGGTGACGCGCGGCAGGTCTTCGTACGGATGCACCTCCGTCCACAGGTACTCGGACGAATCGCCGGGCACCAGGCCGCGCCAGAACGCCACATCGCCCCCGTTCCGCTTCGGCGCGATGCCGTTGAAGATGTACTCGATGTTGCCGTCGCTTGTCGGCGTAGCTGATGTTGAAGGTCGGCACCTGCAGACGCTGCATCGCGGCGGTGAAGGCGTCGTAGTTCTTCGCCGTCACCATGTCGAAGTACTGGTGCAGCATCGCCGGCCGGTCGAGCCCGGCGACGCGCAGCGCCACGGTGACGCCGTCCTTGCGCGTGAACACCGGCCCGTGCACCGTGCTCCTGACTTCGAGCGGCTTGTCGACGACCGTGCCGTCGGCCTGCCGCACCTTGTAGGTGGTGGTCGCCACCTCGAACGGCAGCACCTTGCCGTCGTAGACGTAGCCCTTGTCCTTGAGCGTCAGCTTGTAGGTGGTCGACCCCATCATCCCGTTGACGGTGTTCGAGATGCCCATCTGCTGGCTGAACGCGAAGCGGATCACCGGCAGCCCGATCTGGGTGGCGCCGTAGAGCTCGAAGTCGGGCCCCACCAGGTGCGCCTCGTAGTAGGTGAAGTAGTTCACGTCCCAGCCGAGGTGCGGGTTCTGCAGCAGCAGGGTGTGGCCACTGGCCGTCTTCTTCGCCGAGACCGCCCACGTGTTCGAGCCGTCTTCGCCGGTGTAGCCGGTGTCCACCGGCCTGCCGTTGGCATCGACGACCGGCGCCTCACCCTCACCGCCGAGGTTCGGCGACGCAACGTAGATGTAGTTCATCAGGCGATGGGCGTGGGCGACGACATCGACGCCGCTCACCGGCAGCACCACCCGGACCTCGGGGTCGATGGCCTCGGCGTGCGCCGCGGCGTAGTCGTTCATCCCCTTGGCGAAGGCGTCGAGGTTGGCCTTGAAGGCCGGCTCCTGGGCCTCGTACCACCGCCTCGAGCGCTCCGGCACGCCGTTCTTCAGCACCCAGACGGCGGTGGCCTCGTATTTCTCGCCCCAATATTCGGCGCCCCGCCCGCGCGATTCGCCGTACAGCCGCAGGATCTCGTCGCCATGACTCTGCGCCTGCGCGTAGCCGTAGCCGTGGAAGACCGCAGCCGTCGACGTGCCGTAGACGTGGGGCACGCCGAAGGTGTCCCACAGGATCTCGTTCTTCGGTGCGGCGGCGGCCGGCGTCGCGGCGGGGGCGAACTGCAGGCAGCGGCGGCGGCCACGGCGGCAGCCAGCGACAGGGCCGCGAAGCGGCGTCTCGTGGTGATCATGCGTCCATCCGTGTCCGGTCGCGGAAGCGCGACAGGATCCGCGGCATCGTCGCACAGATGCAGGCGGGCGGAGCATGAATGGTGGGAATGGCCTGGATGCGCGCCGGGGCCGTTCCACTTGGCCGGCGCAGGCCTATTCGTAGCGCAGCGCTTCGATCGGGTCGAGCCGCGAGGCGCGCAGCGCCGGCACCAGCGCGCTCACCAGACCGACCAGCATCAGGATGCCGGTGCATACCAGCAGCAGCTCGGCCGAGAGCAGCAGGTGGATGTCGGCGCCGCGGGTCCGGTCGTCGAGCAGTTCCGACAGGAAAGGCCGCGGGCTGACGAGCATCACCAGTCCCCACGAGGCGATGACGCCCACCAGGCCGCCGGCCACCGCGGTGACCATGCCTTCGAGCAGGAACTGCAGGAGGATGGCGCCGCGCCGCGCCCCCAGCGCCTTGCGGATGCCGATCTCGCGCGTGCGCTCGGTGACCGACACGAACATGATGTTCATGACGCCGACGCCGCCGATGGCGAGCGTCAGCACGCCGATGAACGACAGCACGAGCTTCAGGCCGAGCGTGATGCCGGCGGTGATCTCGGCCGTGAACGACGAGCCGAAGAGCCTGAGCGCCCGCTCGTCGGCCGGATCGAAGCCGAGGCGCTTGCCGAGCGCGTCCTTCACGGCCGTGGTTGCCTGCGCTTCCTTCGAGGCGTCCACCGCCTGATAGACCATCACCGACGTGTATTCCGTGTTCCAGAGCTGGCCGGCCGTCGTGTAGGGAATGAAGATCGATTCCTTGTCGGGCCGCAGGTAGTTCGACAGCTGCACCTTCTCGCGCTGCACGCCGGCCACCTCGAAGGCCATGCCGCCGATGCGGATCTTCTGGCCCACCGGCGCGACGTTGCCGAAGATCTTGCGCGCCACCTCGCTGCCGAGAAACGCCACCCGGCGCTGCAGCCGCACGTCTTCGGCGTCGGGGAAGCGGCCGGCCTCCACCCACTGGCTGCGCATCACCGCGTATTCGGGCGCAACGCCGCGGATGAGAAACGATCCCTGCTTCACGCCCCAGCTGATGTTGAAGTCGCGCGTGAACTCCGGGCTCACGAACTTCACGAACGGCAGCCCCCGCACCGACAGCACGTCCTCTTCCGTCAGGCGGATGCGCTTGCCGGCGCGTTCGCCGCCGGCCTGCGTGGACGTCTGGCCGGGCCACACGATCACCACGCCGTCGCCGAACGCGCCGCGGAAGCCGCGTTCGAGCGCCGCCTGGAAGCCGTTGCCGTAGGCGAGCAGCATGACCACCGAGACGATGCCCCACGAGATGCCGAGCATCGACAGCCCGGCGCGCAGGCGGTTGCGCGAGAGGCCGGCGAAGGCCTCGCGCACGATGTCGCCAAGGTGCGCGCGTCCGCTGCGGGTCATGCGTCGAACCGCAGCGCTTCGACCGGCGGCAGCAGCGACGCCCGGCGAGCAGGATAGGTCGAGGTGACGACGCCGATGACGACCAGCACGCCGAGCGCCAGGGCGCCTGCCTGCCAGGTCATCACCATGCCCTGAAAACGTGGCGGCATCGGCAGCTGGTTCACGAGCGCGCATAACCCGGCGGCCACCGCGAAGCCGAGACCGCCACTGAACAGCGTGAGGAAGAAGCCCTCGAGGAAGAACTGGCGCTGAATGGCGTCGGTGGTGGCGCCGAGGGCCTTGCGCACGCCGATCTCGCGCGTGCGCTCGCGCACGGCCACCAGCATGATGTTCATCACGCCGAGGCCGCCGAGCGCCAGCGTGATGAGGCCGACGACCCAGAAGAAGTCGCGCATGGTGCCGATCATCCGGCCGAACATCAGCGTCTCGAGCGAGGTGTCCCAGACGCTCAACGCGTCCTTGTCGTCGGGGTTGAACTGGTGGCGGCGCGCCAGCACGTGGCGGACGTCGCGTTCGAGCGGCCAGTCGATGTCGGCGATGCGGCCGCTGCGCCGATCGAGCACGCCTTCGAGGCCGGCCACCACCTGCGGTTTCGGCGCGACGATGATCTGCGAGAGCGTGCCGGCCGGCACGTCGGGCCGCGGGAAGTCACGCGCCATCGCCGCGAAGGGCACGAACACCTTGTCGTTGTCAGGACCGCTGTAGTTGCTGTCCTGGTCCTTCTTCCGGATCTTCCCGACGACGGTGTACGGGACGCCGTTGATCTGGACGACTTCGCCGAGGCCCTCGCGGGCGCCGAAGAGCTGCTGCCAGGCGTCGGCGCCGATGATGGCGACGCGCCGCACTTCCTCTTCGTCGGGCCAGCCGAAGACCCGCCCGCGCTCGACGTCGATGGTGCGGATGTCCTGGTATTGCGGCTCGATGCCGTGCACCCCGAGAGCCGCGGCATTGAAGCGGCTCTTGATCTGGAGGCCGCCGCGGTTGATCTCCGGGCTGACGACGGCAGCCAGTGTCGACTCGGCGGCGATCGCGCGCGCGTCGCCGAGGGTCAGGAACACCTGGCGGCCGGCGCGCTGCCCGCCGGCCTGCATGGTGGTGCGGCCGCCCCAGACGATCGCGATGTTCTTGCCGAGCTCTTCGAGCACGGTCTGATTGCCGCGCTGGAAGCCCTCACCGGTGGCCGACAGCACCACCACGGCGATGACGCCCCACAGGATGCCGAACATCGTCAGCACGCTGCGCAGCTTGTTGGCGCGCAGGTTGTCGATGGCCTGTGTAATGGCTTCTCGCATGGGGTCTGACCCCTTTCTGGTCCCGGCCAGAATAGGGATTCGGGTTCTGCAACTATTCGGGTCGGGGCCAGAAAGGGGTCTGACCCCACGTTGGCGCGTGCTAGCCCGGCAACACCACCTTCTGACCGGCCGTGAGCCCTTCGAGCACTTCGGTGCGGGTGCCGTTGCCGATGCCGAGCTTCACCGGTACCCGCCGACGGCCGCTCTCGGCTGCCGGATCGGCCACCTCGACGAACGCCGCCTTCTGCGCGTCGTAGGTGATGGCCGCTTCCGGCACGACGAGGGTGTCGGCTCGCTCTTCGAGGATGACCTCGGCGTTGGCCGTCATGTTGGCCTTGAGCTGCTGGCCGGGGTTGTCGATCGACACCTCCACCTCGAAGGTGGTGACGTTATCTTTCTCGACGCCGATCGGCGAGATCTGGGTGACCTTGCCGGTGAAGGTCTGCTGGCGGAAGCTTTCGGTCGTGATGCGCGCCGTCATGCCGAGCCGGACGTCACCGATGTCGGCTTCATCGACCTTGCCGCGCACGAACACCTGGCCGATGTCGCCCAGGGTCATCACCAGCGTGGCATTGGCGCCGAGGTTGAGGATCGACGACACGGGACTGCCGATTTCGACATCGCGCGTGAGCACGGTGCCGCGAATCGGCGCCTTGATCGTCGAGTTGGCGAGCTCTTCGTCGGCGCGTTCGGCGGCGGCCCGGGCCTGCGCCACCTGAGCGCGCGCTTCCTCGATCTTCGCCCGGCTCACGAGCAGCTGCGACTGCGCGGCCCGCTGCCGGTTGGCCGCCTGTTCGTAGACGGTGCGCGCCTGGTCGAGCGCTTCCTGTGAGATGAGCTTCTGCGCCGCCAGCGACTGCGCCCGTTGTTCGGCCGATTTCGCAAACGCCAGATCCGGCGCTTCCGCCTCGATCTCGTTCTTGCGCGCCTGTGCCTCGGCGGCCGTCAGCGCCGCCCGCGCCGCTTCGAGATTCGCGCGCGCCTCCCGCAGCCGCGCATTGAGGTTTTCCTTGTCGAGCTCGGCCAGGATCTGGCCCGCCTCCACCCGGTGGTCGACGTCCACCGCCAGGCGCTCGATGATGCCGTTGGCCTTGGACTTGATCTCCACCTTGGTGATCGGCTCGATCTTGCCGGTGGCCACCACCGACCGCGTCATCGGCCCGCGCTCGACGGCCACCAGCCGCGACGGATCGATGGCGCCCGACGCGCCGTTGACGGTGGACATGTAGGCGCCGGCCGCCACCAGGGCGAGGACGGTGCCGCCGAGGGCGAGCTTGCGGGGTCTGGTCATGGGTCTGGCGGCGCCGTGCGCCACCTACAGTTACGGACCCGTGCGACGTCATGTTCCGGTCCGCGGCCCGGCTGGCTGGTAGAATCTCCCCCCGACATGTGGCTGCTCGAATCGACGCCTGACTCGCCCTCGTCCCTGTTGTTCCGTCTGCTGCCCGGCAGCATCAAAACCATCGGCCGCGCGCCGCGCGCCGACTTCGTCGTCGACGCGCCGCTGGTGTCGCGGCTGCACTGCCGGCTCACGCTGCTGCCAGACGGCCTGCTGGTCGAAGACCTCGAAAGCACCAACGGCACCTTCGTGAACGGCGAGCGCGTGACGAAGCTGCTGCTGCGGGCCGGCGACGCCCTCAAGGTCGGGCGGATGGAGTTCGCCGTTCGACAGGCCTGATGGGGCCAGCGGCGGTGTGCTAGCCGTGGAGGCTGGCGCGCTCGGGCCGGCGGCGTGGGGCTTCCCAGCCATCCTCTTCCTCGAACTGCACCACGCCGAGCAGACCGCGATGCACGGTGATCCCGGCGGCGGCGCTGTAGTCGATCAGCCCGTGAGTCCGGAACTTGTTCAGGAAGTAGTTGACCCGCGACCTGGTCGTGCCGACCATCTGCGCCAGGTGCTCCTGCGTGATCCCGGCCGCGACCATCTCGGTCGTGCTGTCGTCGCTGAAGCGCGACAGCATGAGGAGCGTCCGGGCCAGGCGCTTCTCACTCGAGTTGAAGAGCTGGTCGACGAAGTCTTCCTGCGATCGCATCAGCCGTGTCAGCAGGCGTGCGACAACCAGCTGCGCGAGCCCCGGCGTCTCGCGGATCATCCGCGCCATCGTCGCCTTCTCCACCCTGATGAGGGCGGCCGCGCCGACCGAGGTGGCGGTCTTCACCCGCAGCGGCTGCGCTCCGAGGCACTCTTCACCGAAGAAGCCTCCGGCGTTGATGGTGTCGATGATGGCTTCCTTGCCGTCGTGAGACGTCACCGCGAGCCTCACCCGCCCGCGCCGCAGGAAGAACACGGAATCCCCGGCCTGCCCCTGCCCGAAGATGGTGTGGTTGGCGCCACACTGGAATGAGGTCTTGCCGCGGCAGGGCGCTGCCAGGAACGGCTCCCAATCGAATTCCGCATCCGCCGTCATGACCACGGCCGCCACGGTCACTCGACCCGGCCCAGCGACAGGCCCACCAGCACCCGGTCGGTGTTCGACAGGTCACCGATGATGCGCTGGACGCGCTGCGGGAGCTTCACTTCCAGGGTCGGAATCGCGACGATCTGGTTCCCGCGCGCCAGCTGCGGATTCTCCAGCAGGTCGATCACCTCGACCTGATAGCGGCCCTTCAGGTGCTTGTCGCAGATCGCCGCGAGATTGGCGATGGCGCGTTCCGACTTCGGCGTGTGACCGGCCACGAACAGCCGCAGACTGAACGCCGGCGGCCTCCTGGCGGTCGTACGTGCCCTCGGCGCTGCGGCGCGAGTCGTGGAGCGAGGGCGGGGCCGCGCTTGTGTCTTGGTCATCGTCGGTTCAACGTGTCCGCGCGGCCCGTGCGCCGTTCCGGGAGGTCTTGTAGGCAGAGGCGTCGGCCTCGCGGCTGCGCACCATCTGCCCGCGGTCCTGCTGCAGTTCCTGGTCGAGCAGTTTCGACTCGGCGATGCTCTCCTGGATGGCCTGCTCCTCCAGTTCGAACTGCCCGCGGAGGGTGATCAGGCGGGCCTCGAAGATCTGGCGCGTGCGCTCCAGCTCCCGTTCCTTGGCTTCCTGACGCTGCCGGCGGAAGGTGCCCGCCGCCTTCTCGCGCCCTTCCTGCGACACCCGGGCGGCACCGGTCAACACGCCCTCGGGGCCCAGGTAGACGTCGAGCAATCTGAGGCCGTCGTCGGTCAGCAGGAACTCGCGGATCTGGTTGGAATGCGCCATCCCTCGCGATTTCAGGACGTAGAGGGCGCGGTTCAGCTCGCCGCCGACCTCGATGGTCTTCAGCAGCACCCAGGTGTCCATCAGCGACGAGATGTCCGCCTCGTTGGCTTCGAGGGTGCCGCTTCCGGCGGTGAGACTGGTGAACACCGCCGTGATCTGCCGGGTCTTCAGGAAATCGACCAGCCGCGTGAGCATCGAGCGCACTTCCCCGATGGTGCTGACCATCAGCAGGTTGGTGATCGGGTCGACCACGACCACGGTGGGCTTGAAGCTGGTCACACACCGGTGCGTCACCAGCAGGTGCTGTTCGATGCCGCCGTAAGTGGGACGCGCCGCCTGGAACTGCAGCAGGCCCTGGTCGACCCACGGCCCGAGATCGATGCCGATCGAGCGCATGTTGCGGACGATCTGCCGTGGCGACTCCTCGAAGGCGAAGTAGAGGCAGCGCTCGCCGCGGCGGCAGGCGGCATCCACGAAATGCGCCGACACGCTGGTCTTGCCGGCCCCCGACGTGCCCGACAACAGAATGCTGCTGCCGCGGAAGTAGCCCTTGCCGCCCATCATGCCGTCGAGTCGCTCGATGCCGGTCGAGATGCGCACCGCGGGCGCCGGATGGTCCAGGCCCAGCGAGGAGATCGGCAGCACCGAGATGCCGTGTTCGTCGATGAGGAAGGGGTACTCGTTGGTGCCGTGGGTCGAGCCGCGGTACTTGACGACGCGCAGCCGGCGCGTCGAGATTTCGTCCCGGGTGCGATGGTCCAGCAGAATCACGCAGTCCGAGACGAACTCCTCGATGCCGTGCCTGGTCAGCTTCTCCGGCCGATCGCGCTCCGCGGTGATGACCGTGGTCAGGCCCTGGTCCTTGAGCCAGCCGAACAGCCGTCGAATCTCGGCGCGCAGGATCCCCGGGTTGGGCAACTCGCCGAAGAGCGTTTCGATCGTGTCGAGGACGACGCGCCTGGCGCCGACGCGCTTCACCGCGTCAGCGATGCGGATGAAGAGCCCGTCGAGGTCGTACTCGCCGGTGTCGGTGATCTCGCTGCGTGAGACGTGCACGTGATCCACGAACAGCTTCTTGGTCGCCACCAGGCGGTCGAGGTCGAAGCCCAGCGAGGCGGCGTTCACCGTCAGGTCCGGAACGGTTTCCTCGAACGACATGAACACGCCGGGTTCGCCGAACTGTGTGGCGCCCCGCACCAGGAACTCCAGGGCGAACATCGTCTTGCCGGCGCCGGCGCCGCCGCTGACCAGCGTGGGCCGGCCGGTCGGCAACCCGCCGCCGGTGATTTCATCCAGGCCCTGGATGCCGGTGGGCGACTTCCTGAACGTGGCGGGAGGTGGCAGGGGCGTCTTGCGTCGCGATGTCATGTTGGCGTGGGCACGGTCCTCGGTCATCGGGGGTCCAAAGGACCGTAGCCCGTGGTCGCGGAACGGCGCTGTGCCGTATTGCACAGGGTCTGGCGGCGCAGGCTGTCAGACCCGGTGCTGCCCTGGCCGCTGGCCTGCCGCCTGCCACTCCAGCAGGAACGGGTTGGTCTGCCGCTCGCGGCCGATGGTGGTGTCGGGGCCGTGGCCGGGTCGCACGCGGGCGTCGTCGCCGAAGGGCAGCAGCACCTCGGTGATGGCTTTCATCAGCACCTCGTAGTTGCCACCCGGCAGATCAGTGCGGCCGATCGAGCCGGCAAACAGCGTGTCGCCGACGAAGAGGTCCATCCCGTCGGTGCCGCGCTTCCCCACCTGCAGGCACACGTTGCCCGGGCAGTGACCCGGCGTGTGGTGCACGAAGACGTCGTAGTCGCCGAAGGCGATCGGCCCCGGCAGCTCGAACCAGAGGTCGACCGGGGGCGGCTGCTCGAGCTCGTAGCCGAACATCGCTCCCTGTGCGACGGCACGGCTGTAGATGAAGGCGTCGTCGGGGTGCAGCCAGATCGGCGCGTCCAGGGCCCGTTTGGCTGCCGCCACACCCGAGACGTGATCCACGTGCGCGTGCGTGAGCAGGATGCCCACCACCGTCAGCGATTCGCGCGCGATGTAGGCGAGCAGGTCCGCCACCTCGTCGCCGGGATCGATGTAGATGGCCTCGCGGGTGCGTTCGCAGCTCACGATGAAGCCGTTCTTCATGAACGGCGGCGCACAGGCGGATTCGATGATCATCGCGGCTACTTCCTCGGTGGCTGGGCGGGCCGGATTTCGACCCGGCTCGGCAGACTGCGGGCCGGATGCGAGAACAGGTGCAGCACCACGGCGGCGACGTCTTCGGCGTGGAGCTTCCATTCCGCGCCGGCCTCGGGCGTCCGGTTGTTGAAGCCGGTGGCCACCGAACCGGGGCACACATGCGCCACGCGGATGCCGTCGTGGCGCACCTCCTGCATCAGCGCTTCGCTGAAGGCGTCGAGACCGGCCTTGGTGGCGCAGTAGGCCGCCCCGCCCGCAAACGCGTTCTTCCCCGCCAGGCTGCTGATGTTCACGATCCAGCCGCCGCCGCGCGCCTTCAGGTGCGGAATCGCGGCCTGACTGCAGTGGAAGACACCCGTGAGATTGGTGTCGAGCAGGCGGCTCCACTCGGCCTCGTCGAGCGACTCGATCGGCCCACCCACGCCCACGCCGGCGTTGTTGACGAGGATGTCGAGACCGCCGAAGCGCTGCACCGCGGCGTCGATGGCGCGCCGCACCTCGGCGCGGTCGCGCACATCACACGCCACGCCCATCACGCGGGTGGCATCGCCGGCCGCGATCTCGATCGCCTTCTCGGCCCGCAGCACCGCGTCTTCGGTCGTTCCGGTCAGCACGACCGAATCACCTCGCGCAATGAGCGCCTCGACCACCGCGAGCCCGATGCCGCGGGTGCCCCCTGTCACAAACGCCACTGCCATATCGGTCCGGTGCTTTCTAGCCGCTAGCCGCCAGTCCCTAGCCGCTGCTCTTAGAATAGTCCCCGTGTCCGTCCTCGCAGTTGTCGGCGCCGGCCCTGTGGGCGCGGCCATCGCGCACCAGACCGCGGCCGCAGGCCTGGCCCGGCGCGTGGTGCTCGTCGACACCGCATCAGACGTCGCGCGCGGCCTGGCGCTCGACATCCGCCAGGCGGGGCCGATTGCCGGCGCGTCCACCGCGGTGGAGGGCACCGGTGACCTCGGCGCCGTCATCGGGGCGGCATTGGTCGTGGTCGCCGATCGCCATGGCGGCGCCGGCGACTGGCGCGGCGACGACGGCCTGGCGCTCGTGACCCGCGTGCGCGAGCTCAACCCCGGAGCGCTCATCGTCTGCGCCGGCGCCGCGCAGGCCGAGCTGGTGGAGACGCTGGTGCGTGAGCGCGACATGGATCGCCGGCGTCTGGCAGGCTCGGCGCCGGAGGCCCTGCGCAGCGCCATGACCGCGCTCGCCTGCCTCGAAACCGGCGCCGCGCCGGCCGATGTGTCGCTCATCGTCATCGGGCGTCCACCGAAAGACATGTTCGTGCCGTGGGAAGGCGCCGCGGTCGGCGGCTCCCGCGCGGCCGATATGATTGCCGCGGCGGTACTGGCCCGGCTCGACCGTCAGGTGCCGTATCTGTGGCCGCCCGGGCCGCTGGCGCTCGCCGCCGCTGCCACCCGGGTGACGCGCCTCGTCATGACGCGCGCACCGGGGTGGGTGAACGTGTTCCTGGTGCCGCCGGTCACCGACGACCGCCGGATTCGCGGCGTGGCGATGCCGGCCGTGGTCGACGACGGCGCGCTGCGGCCGGTCTGGCCGGTGCTGGCGCCGCGTGACCGCGTGCGGCTCGAATCGGCACTCGCCGGCTGAGCGGGGCGCGTCCTCAGCCGCCCACGACGCGACCAAAATCCATCCGCACGACGCGGCCGGCGCGCTCCAGCAGCCGCGGGTCGTGGCTCGCGACGATGACGGCACGCCCGTGCCGCGCGGCTTCGGCGTGCAGCAGGGTGACCACCGCTTCGCCTGCGGACGCGTCGAGGCTGCCGGTCGGCTCGTCGGCCAGCACGATCGGCGGGTCGGCGACCAGGGCCCGCGCGATGGCGGTTCGCTGCTGCTCACCGCCGCTCAGCGACCGCGGCAGGAACCCGGCCCGTGATGCGAGACCGAAGCGCTCCACGAGCGCCATGGCTCGGTCGCGCGAGCCGGGCCTTCCGGCGCCAGCCAGCGTCAGCGGCAGTTCCACGTTCTCGACCACGGTGAGCGCGTCGATGAGGTGAAAGGCCTGGAACACGATGCCCAGGTGCTTGAGGCGGAAGGCGGTCAGTGCCCGCTGATCCAGCCTGGTCAGATCGACCCCGTCCGTTTCGATGGCGCCAGCCGACGGAGGCAGCAGCCCGCCGATGAGAGACAGCAGCGTGGTCTTGCCGCTGCCGCTCGGCCCGGCAAGGGCCGTGACCGCTCCGCGCTGACACTCGAGCGACACGCCGTCGACGGCGCGGACGACGGTGTCGCCGGCCGTGAAGTCGCGGCGCACGTCCACGAGTCGCACCGCGGTGTGCGGAGTCACGCGCGAAACAGCTCCGCAGGGTGGATGCGGTGCACGCGGCGCAGCGGCAGAATCGCGCCGAGCACGCCCATCGCGGCGACGGCGCCGCCCACCCCCGCCAGCGCCGGCAGTGACAACGACAGCGCCATGGCCGGCACCAGCCGCATGACCAGCGGGGCGCACACCGCATACGCGAGCGCCCCGAACACGAAGCCGCCGAACGCCGCGGCGAGCGACTGGAACAGCACCAGCCTCGTCAGCACCGCCTGCGGGGCGCCGATCGCCTTCAGCACGGCGTAGACCTCGCGCTGTTCGAGGATGGCGCCGTAGAGCAGCAACGTCAGCACCGCCAGGGCGACGATCGCGCCGAGCCCGGCGACGGTCGCCAGGATGGGCAGCAACCCGCCTCGCAGTTCATGCATGTTGTTGGCGGAAAACGTCGCCTGCGTGAAGACGGCGGTGCGCGGCACCTGCCCGGTCAGGCGCTCGACCAGCGCCTCCGGACCCACGCCCTCCACGCCGCGCACGAGGAAGAAGCTCGCCATGTCGGCCACGCCGAGCAGCAGCTGCGCGTCTTCGAGCGTGACGACGGCAAACTGCGTGAGCACCGAGTTGGTGCCGCGACTCAACCCGATGACGCGAAAGGGCCGCTGCTGCACCTGCAGCGTGTCGCCGACTCGCACGCCGTGCTGGCGGGCCAGCGCGCGATCGAACACGATCTCACCGGCCGCCGGCGTGACAGCGCCCTCCGCGGCTTCGGGCCGGCCGGCATCCGAGCGCGGGTCGATGCCCAGCAGAATGACGGTGACCTGCGACTCGCCGATGGTGGCGGTCGTGATCACGCGCAGCAGCGGCGTGACGTCGCGTACGCCATCGACCTCGGCGAGCAGATCGGCCTCGGCGGCCGATAGCAGCGAGGTGCTCTTGATGAAATTGGTCGTGCCCGCCTGGGCCACCCAGGCATCCACCGGACGCGACGACACGTAGCCGTTGGCCTCGGTCCGCACGCCCTCATACAGCGCCAGCAGGAAGAGCATCAGCACCACGGCGAAGCCGATGCCGGCCACCGTGATGGCGACCCGGGCCCGATCGAAAGCCACCAGTCGCGGGCCGAGCGGCACGCCGCGAGGGCGCCATCCCGTCATCGCCCGCTGGCCCCTGCGCCGATGAGCACGCCGGGCTTGGCGTCGCCAAGGCGCCCGGAGGCGGCCGCGAGGTCCCGGGCCCCGCGCGCTGCGTCCACGGGCACGACCCGCGGCGGCGCCAATTGTCCGAGGCGGCGCGCGATCGCGTAGTGGGGGTTGGCGGCGAGCGCCGCGTCGAGACGATCGGCGAGGCCGTCGTGCCCGGGCGCAAGGTCGTCGGCCGAGACCAGCAGCTCATAGCCGGCCCCCCCGGCGTGGTCCCACGCCTGCAGCGCCAGGTAGGCCGGTGGCGCCGCTGCCGGCCACAGCGCCCGCAACACCTCGGCCACGAACACCTCGCTCAGCTTCTCGCCGCGCAGGTCGCTGTGCCGCGCCCTGCGGCCGACAAAGCGCAACGTCGGCGTGGCCAGCAGATGCCCGGTGCACTCGACGACATCGCCGAGCCGGTAGCGCCAGAGACCGCCGCCGTTGGTGACCACCACCTCGTAGTGTGCACCGCGTTCGAGCGCGTGGGCGCCATGCAGGCCGCCCGATTCGTCGAGGAACTCGAAATAGTGCGAGCTGACGGCCAGCGGATAGCTGCCGGCGTACGGAATGGTCACGACCGCTTCGGTGGCCAACAAGCCCTTCGCCTGCACGACGACGTGCGGCAGACGCGCCGCGAGGCGGCGGAAGCCGGGGGCAGCCGCCTGGTCTCCCCAGCAGCTCACCACCTGCAGGTGCGGCCACCAGCGTGGCCAGTCGCCCGGCCCGATCCGGTCCAGCTCCCTGGCGCGCGCCGGGGCCAGTTCGCCGAGCACCTGCGACCACTGCGCGGCCGCGGCCTCCACCAGCAGGTCGAGGAACGACGGGTGCCAGACCGAGATGAGCCGCAGGTCGCGGTGCGCGAGCACGGCGCGAAGGGTGCGGCGCCAGAACGTCGGCAGGTCGCGCTCGTGGCGCAGGTCGGCGGGCGCGGCCAGCGCCTGGCGCACGAGCCAGGCGGCGCTGCCGCCGAGGTAGTCGGCGTCGTCGGCAAAGCCGATCGGCACCGCCTCCGTCGTCGACTCGGCATCGTCGGCCAGCGGCGACACCGACCAGTAGGCCGGGCCCCAGCGCAGGGCCGGACGCTGCCGTGCGAGGTCCACCATCCAGGCGGCCACCGCGGCATCGAAGCCGCGCTGCAGGTCGCTCGAGAACGGAATCAGTTTGCGGGCGCCGGTGGACCCGCTGGTCGGCACGAGATGCGTGACACGGCCACAGGCGAGCACGTCCGCCTCACCGCGGCGAATGCGTTCCACCCACGGCGCGAGCGTCGATGGCTCCATCAGCGGCACCCGCCGGGCGAACGCTGCGGCGTCGGTGATGGAGGCGAACTCGTGCGCCTGCCCGAACGCGCTCGTGGCATGACGCGCCAATCGCGTCCGCAGCCACGCGTCCTGCACGCTCTGCGGCTCGCCAAGCGAGCGGGCGAAGCGGCGCGCGGCCGAACGGCTCCGCGTCAACCAGGCCACGTTCGCGAGCGAGGCGCCGAGGTTCACGATGAGGTCCCGACCGCGCGCGGCACACTGCCGCGGACCATGCGCCGGCCGGCCACGGTGAGGTTGGCGTCGTCGAGGTCGGTCAGGCAGACGAGTTCGTCGCCCTCGGCGTGGCCGGGATTGTGCGACAGGAAAAACGCCACGTGCGGATCGGCCACGCGCTGGTCGGGCACGAGCGCGAGCGTGGTGCGAAGGCGCTGCGGCTGATGGAACCGCACGACGCCGGCGGCCTCGTCGAACTGGTCGCCGAAGCGCTGGCGGGCGAGCGTGCCGAGCAGACCCTGTTCGGCGAGCGGGGTCGGGGCATCGTGGCGCGGCCAGAACTGCTGCCAGAACACCGGCAGGAAACGATAGGTCCGGAAACCCGATGAGAGCAGCAGCCAGTACCACGGCGCGCCGGGAGCACTGGTCTGGATCTCGCGCACGAGCGCAATCCAGGCTCGCGCCAGGATGGGGGACCCCCAGGCCTCGGGGGCCACGATCGTGTCGCCGGAGTAGACCACGTGCACCAGTCGGCCCTGATACGCCGCCTCGAACACCTGCAGGGTCGAGAAGCCCACCAGCCGCCCCGCGCGCCGGATGCGCAGCACCCAGTGTTTCTCGTCGAG
This sequence comes from uncultured Acidobacteriota bacterium, assembly GCA_963779175.1. Lineage (GTDB taxonomy): Bacteria > Acidobacteriota > Vicinamibacteria > Vicinamibacterales > UBA2999 > CADEFD01. Next base: position 348,835 of record CAVZXA010000005.1, on the reverse strand, counting down.
ATCGCGGGCGAACTGGCCCGCCGTCACGCCGTCGAAGTGCGCGGCGAGCAGATCGAACATCTCAGCGCGTTCATCGGCGGTGAGGGCCTCGCGGCGGCCGGCCGACGCGGCGTCTCCCGACGCGTGCGCGTCCGCTCCCGCTACCAGCGGCGACAACGTCACAACAGGCCGACCTCCGGCCGCATGAGCCGCGAGTCCCAGGGGTCGGCCCACGCCGGGCCGTCGCGCCAGAGCACCTCGTAGAGCGTCGTGTAGTACTCACGCGCGCTGGTGAGCCGGCCGAGCGCCGCACACCATGGATCGTGCCGGTCGAGGGCGAGTGTCAGCCACGACAGCCCGCGGGCGGCCGCGCACGGCTGCAGTGCGCGCCAGAGCGCCGGCCACTCGCGCGCGTCATCGAGGGTCACGCCGAGCATCGCGCCCTGAGGCACCACCTCGCCGGCGCGAGGCAGCCGCGGCAGCCCCCGCAGGCCGTGCCACGCGTTCACGAGGGGCTGCGCAAGCCCGAGCGCGCCGGTGACGGCGTCGACCACCGTCTGGCGGAATGGACGCTGGTCCCACACGCCGGCCGCGGCGACGATGCGCCCCTGCCGCCGCACCACGACGAAGTCGTCGGCCGTCACGCCGTGGCGCGCCAGTGCAGGCCAGCACCGTGGAGACCACGGCAGCGTCAACTGCGCGGCGCTGGCTCGCGTCGCGAGGTACTCACGCAGCTCGTCACTCGTGGCGCTGGCGTCACCGGGTGCGGCACTGCCGTATCGCGCGGTCACCGGCGACAGGAACGTCACCAGGCCACCCAGGCGTCGATAGCTCGGGAGCCCCATGCGCCCGCCGTGTTCGAGCACGCGCCGCGCGCGCGTGTTGTCGTCGGCGATGCTCGTGACGAATCCTTCCGCCCCGGCCTCTTCCGCCCGCCGGGCCAGCCGCCGGTAGCCCGTCGCGCAGCGCCGGGGCGCTGACCCGCGCGGCCGGGTCGGCGCGCAGCTCGGCCAGGTAGCCGATGCGGCGCACGACGCCGTTGCGATACAGCGCGCGGGTGGTGCACCGCCCCATCGCGACGACGCCGCTGTCGCCTTCGAACAGCACCGTCGCATCGTCCGCCTCGGCTACACCCGCGCCGGCGGCGTAGGACGGCTCGCGCGTGAAGGCCACACGCACCGCGCCGGGAACGATCGACCGGCGCAGCAGCGCCCGCAGGCCGGCGTCGTCGGCGGCGGTCGCCAGACGCACGCCGCCGCGTGTGGGCGCCCTCAGTGCGCCGGCAGCAACGGCCCCTGCCATGCCTCGTCACCAAGCGGATAGTGATCGCGCAGGCTCACGTCCTGGCGATGCATGGCGTTGATCATGTAGAAGTTGCGCCACATGAAGCCGTTGCCGCGGTTCACCGGGTCGACGCTGCGGCGCATGATGCTCTTCCACCCGTAGAAGGCGCGCCGCGCCTCGAGACAGGCTCGTTGCAGCGCCTCGGGCGACATGCCACGCGGCGTGAAGGGAATGCGGTTGTAGCTGTAGCGATCGTCGAGCCACCAGGCGTCGTAGAGCAGCCGCCCCTCGGCCTGCAGGCGCTGGTAGAGCGGTGTGCCCGGGAACGGCGTCAGGTGGTTGAAGGCGGCGATGTAGAAGGCGTGCTCTTCGGCAAACGCCACCGTCGGCGCGAAGCTGTGTGGAGTGTCGCCGTCGTAGCCGAAGATGAACGTGCCGTAGACGCGGATGCCGTGGCGGCGCAGGTTGGCCAGCGCCGTCTCGAAGCCGCCCTTCGCGGTGTTGAACCGTTTGTTCATCATCGCGAGATTGGCCGGTTCGAGGCTCTCGAAGCCGATGAGCACACCCTGACAGCCGCTGCGCACGAGCAGGTCGAGGAACTCCTCGTCGTGGGCGGCGTTGATGCTGGCCTGGCTGACCCACCGCACCTGCAGCGGGATGAGCGCGCGGAAGAACTCCTTGGCCTGGCGCAGGTTGGACGTGATGTTGTCGTCGACGAAGAAGAAGAGCTTCTTCTCGTCCTTGAGGACGCGGATCTCGTCGAGGATGTCGTCGATCGGGCGGCGCGTCTGCGTGGCTTCGAACACCGTCTGCACGGCGCAGAACTCACACTGGAAGTGGCAGCCGCGGCCGGCCTCGACCAGTCCCATGGGCAGGTAGCGCTTGCCACGGAAGATCGAGCGGTCTGGCCGCAGCCCCTTGAGCGAGGTGCGGCCGGCGGCGCGGTACTGCCGCTGCAGTCGGCCGTGGCGGGCATCGTCGACCACCTCGGGCCACAGCACCTCGGCCTCGCCAACCACCACTGACTCGGCATACCGCCCGACTTCGTCCGGGCACAGCGACGCGTGGAACCCGCCCATGACCACCGGCACCCGGCGCTTCCGGTATTCGCTGGCGATCTGGTAGGCGCGCCGGGCCGTGTAGGTCTCGACGCTGATGGCGACCAGGTCGGCCGGCTCGTCGAAGGGAATCTGCTCCATCCGATCGTCGTGAAAACGCACCTCCACGTCCGCCGGGGTGAGACCGGCCAGCGTGGCCGCCGGCAGCGGCTCCATCTGCCAGGTGCGGATGTAGTTCTGGCCGGGCTTGCGGCCCACGCACGGATGCACGATCGTCAGGCGGAAGCGCCTCATGAGGCCGCTCGCGCCGGTGGCGCGCCGGCCGGGGCGCGGCCGATGATCCAGTCGCAGTTGTAGAAGCGCGACAGGTTGTTGGCGTAGAAGCGGTAGCCGAGGTTGGTGCCCAGCCGCACCGGCCACGGCGCCGGCGAGCGCCGGATCCGTCGCCAGATCCCGGCGTAGCTGTAGGCATGTTTCCACGCGGCTTCCACGCCCAGCTGCAGTTCGTTGACGCTCATGTGGCGCGGCTGGAACACCACGTGCTGGGCATCGTAGAGCTCCCAGTCGCGCGTCAGGATGCGGCCTTCGGCTTCGAGCCGCGTGAAGAGCGGGGTGCCGGGAAACGGCGTGACCACCGCGAAGCGCGGCAGGTCGATGCCGGCCTGCACCGCGAACTCGGCGGTCTTGAGGAACACGTCGGGCCGGTCGTCATCGAGGCCGAAGACGAAACACCCCTGCAGCGCGATCCGATGGGCGTGGAGCCGCTCGACCACCTGCAGGAAGCGCTCGGGTGAGTTGAACCCCTTGTGGTTGCGCTTCAGGTTGGCCACCGACAGCGACTCGAGGCCCATCAGCAGCCCCGTGCAACCGCTCGACTCGGCCAGATCGAGCAGCTCTTCATCGTCCGCGAGCAGCACCGTGGCCAGTCCGTACCACTGCAGGCGCAGGGGAATCAGCGCCGTGAAGAGCCGCACCGCATAGGCACGATCGGCGATGAGGTTCAGGTCGATGAAGATGAGCTTGCGCGCGCCGTGCTGGCGGATGTCGGCCACCACCTCGTCGACCGGCTTCTGGAACGGCCGGCGGCCCCAGGCCGTGGGCACGACGCAGAAGTCACACGGGTGGACGCAGCCGCGCGTGGCCTCGAAGACGTTGTTGGTCAGGAAGTGGCGGCTGGGCAGCAGATCACGCCGCGCAAACGGCCGGCCGGCCAGGTCGAGACCCGGCGCCTGGGCGTAGCGTGGCTGCAACGCGCCGGCCACGACATCGCGCAGCAGTTGCGGCCAGGTATCTTCGGCGTAGCCCACGACCACCGCGTCCGCGTGCGGCTGCGCGTCGTCGGGAATGAGCGTCACGTGCGGGCCGCCGAGCACCACGACGATGCCGCGCCGGCGGTAGGCGTCGGCGAGTTCGTAGGCGCGCCGCGCCGTGCCGGTGATGACCGTGATGCCGACCACGTCCGCCTCGAGGTCGACCGGGACGTCGACGATGCCCTCGTCGTAGAGGGCGACCTCGTGCGGCAGATCCTGCGGGATGAGCGCCGCCAGCGTGGTCAGCGTGAGGGGCTGATAGCGGAGCGACTTCTTCCAGATGCCGCCGCGGTGCCGGTACAGCGGCCCCTTCGGCGAGATGAGGGCGATGCGGAGCAGACGAGCAGCGGCGCCGGGTGTCGCCCCGTCGACGTCCCGGTCCCCTGCCTGCGAGGAGGAAGAGCCAGCCATGACAGCGTCCACGCCTACTCTGTCACGGCCGGGCTGCCGTTTCATCCCCGGGCTGGCTGCGGGGACCGAAACGGGGGTGCTGGCGGCCTGAGCGCCGCGTCGTCCGGAACGGCTACGCCGTGGCGGCGTGGTGCAGTGACAGGCCGCCGGAGAAGTCCGCCAGGCGTTCGCGCAGGATGAGACGGCCGCGGTGCAGACGCGACTTGAGCGTCTGGTCTTTCACCCGCAGCCGGCGGCTGGCTTCTTCGGTGGACATGCCCCGCAGGTCGCGCAGGATGACCGGCTCGCGGTAGATGGCCGGCAGCTCGGCCACCGCCACGCGCAGGGCGTCGCGCAGCTCGGCCCGGTGCACGGCGTCGTCGCCGAGGCCCGACCAGTCGGCGGGTTCGGTGACCCGGGGCGAGCCGTCTTCGTTGGTGCTGGTGCCTTCGTCGGGCACTTCGTAGAAGCGGGCCGACCGCGTCGAGCGCAGGCGCGACATCGCGGTGTTGAAAGTGATGCGGTAGATCCACGACGACAGGGCGGCGTCGCCGCGGAAGGCGTCGATCTTGTCGCGCACCTTCAGCAGGACGTCCTGCACGATTTCTTCGGCATCTTCCTTGTTGCGGGTGTAGCGGAGCGCGAGCTGGTAGACCCTGGCGCCGTAGGTGGCGGCCAGCTCGGCCACGGCAGAGTCGTCCCCAGCCTGGAGGCGATCGATGAGTGCGATGTCGCTCGGAGTGCGGTTCACGGTTACCTCGTCTTGTTGTCTACCGGTATCAACACCGGCCGACCGGCGGCTATTCCCCGGACGGGCGCCGCAGACGAGGCGTGAGAGACAGGAGGCGCGGACCCGCGCGGGCGGGGCGCCTGGCGAGGGCTAGCTGCTAGATGGGCCGGAGGCCGCCCCAGACGGAGGCGAGGATGTAGAGCGGGCCGACGATGCCGGCCACCAGCGCGAAGGCCAGGGCTGCCCGGGCAAACGGGCGGCGGCCGTCGACCACCGGGACATGGAGCTGGCTCGCCTCGTCACTGCCGAGCTCGGAATCCTGCACCTGCAGCACCGCGCGCGCCACGATGACCACCGTGGCGGTGATGGCGGTGATGAGCGCCACCACGTAGATCTCCTGATGGGCGTCGAAAGTGCGCCGGTAGAGCATGGCGAGGCGCCAGGCGTTGACGCCCTGGAAGGCGATCCAGACCATGGCCAGCAGGGCGATGGCCTCGGCGGCGTGCTGGGTCGGGCCGGCGGCCAGCCCGCGGTCTTCCGGCCGGCTGGTGCGGCGGATGAGCACGGCCACGATGGCCATGAAGACCAGGCTGAGCGCGAGTTGCATCCCGAACGGCAGGTACACCAGCTCGACCGACTTGTACGCGAACTGGCTCGGGTTGCCATCGTCGAACCGGATCGGCACCAGCAGGGGCACCCGGTCGTAGGCGTCGTGGAGGAACGAGAAGGTCGCCGTGGTGACCAGCGCGCTCATCCAGCCCGCGATGCGGGTGTATTCCGTGCAGCGGAGTGGGAGGCTGTTCATGATGGCGATGCATCGATCGACGCCGGCCGTCGATCGAATACATCGCCAAAGGATTGCACGAAGCGTGCCTCGACCTGATCCATGGGGATCTGCACGCCAATCTCACGTTCGAGCGAAGTTACGCCGTATTCCGCGATCCCGCACGGCACGATCAACTGAAAATACTCAAGGTCGGTCCAGACATTCAAGGCGATGCCGTGGCTCGTGATCCATCTCGAAATTCGAACGCCCAGGGCGCCGATCTTCTCGGGCGGACGGGCCTGGCCGGGCCCACCCGCCGGCGTCTCCGCCCGCTCCCCATCCGGTGGCACCCGCACCCAGGTGCCGGTCTTGCCACTGATGCGCCCGGCAGTGACGCCAAAGGACGCCACCACGCGAATCATCACCTCTTCCAGGTCGCGCACGTAGCGGTGGACGTCGCGTCGATCGGGATCGAGGTCGATGATGGGATACGCGACCAGCTGACCGGGGCCGTGATAGGTGACGTCGCCGCCGCGGCCGGTCTCGGAGACGGCCACGCCCAGGGCGTCGAGGCGCTCGGCCGACGCCAGGATGTGCCCGCGCCCGCCGTCGCCCTTCACGCCGAGCGTGAGCACGTGCGGGTGCTGGAGCAGGAGCAGCGTGTCAGGGATCTCGCCCCTCTTGCGCTGCTCGACCAGCGCCCGCTGGAGCGCCAGCGCTTCGTCGTAGGCGACGGTTCCGAGGTGCCGGACTGCCAGTTCCCGTTGAGGCATGTCGTCGGCCCGTCGCGTCCGGGTTAGCCGCTAGCCGCTAGCCCCTGGCCGCTTCAACTATCCCTAGACCTGGTTCCCGTCGTAGTGCTCGAGCGAGCGCTTGAGGTCGGCCATGAACTGGTCGGCGACCGCGCCGTCGACGAGCCGGTGGTCGAAGCCGAGCGTGAGGTAGCCCATCAGGCGGATGCCGATCATGTCGTCGATGACCACCGCGCGCTTCTCGATCGTGCCGACGCAGAGAATCGCGACCTGCGGCTGGTTGATCACCGGCAGTCCGTACTGCGCGCCGAAGTTGCCGGGGTTCGTGATCGTGAAGGTGCCGCCCTGCACTTCGTCGGCGTTCAGCTTCTTGCTGCGGGCGCGCTCGGCCACGTCGGCAATCGCGCGCGACAGCCCCAGCAGGTTCTTCTCGTCGGCCCCGCTGACCACCGGCACGATGAGGCCGTTGTCGAGCGCCACGGCGATGCCGAGGTTGACGGCGCCGCGGTAGACGACGTTGTCGCCGTCGATCGACGCGTTCAGCACCGGATGGCGGCGCAGGCAGTCGATGGTCGCCTTGGCGATGAACGACGTGAAGGTCAGCCTGGCGCCCTGCCGCTCGTAGTCGTCCTTCTTCGCCTTGCGGATCTGGTCGACCCGCGAGTAGTTGACCTCGAACACGGTGTAGACGTGCGGCGAGGTGTGCTTGCTGAGCACCATGTGCGCAGCGATCTTCTTGCGCATCACCGACATCGGCTCGACGCGATCGCCGGCCAGCCGCGCCGTACGCGGCGCGGGACGGCGAAGTCGGTTGCAGCGGCGGACGAGGCCGCACCAGCGGCCGAGCCCGCCGATAGCCGCGCCCGCCGCAGTCGCGGCGCGGCGGAGGCGGATTCGATGAACTCGAGGATGTCGTGTTTGGTCACCCGGCCCCCGGCGCCGGAGCCGGTGAGGTGGCCGATGTCGACGCCGTGTTCCTTGGCGATGCGCCGCACCAGCGGCGATGAACGCTGCGCACGGCCATCGCCGGCCGACTCGTGATTTACGGCGATCGGCGAAGCGGCCGGAGCGGCCGCAGGCGACGTCGCGGCACGGGGCGCGTCGGGCTGGCCCACTGCCGCTTCGGGCATCGGCGTCGATGCCGACGTGGTGGCGACCGAAGTGACCGGCAACGAGCCGGCCGAGCCAATGGTGGCGACGACGCTGTGGATCGGCACCGTCTCGCCTTCCTTGACGGTGATCTCGAGCAGCACGCCGGCCGTCGGCGACGGGATCTCCGCGTCCACCTTGTCGGTCGAGATCTCGAAGAGCGGCTCGTCGCGATCGACGCTGTCGCCCACCTTCTTGATCCACCGGACGATCGTGCCCTCGGCAATCGACTCGCCCATCTGGGGCATCACTACGGGTGTGGACATTGCTCAGTTCCTCGCTGGATCGAGCCTCGGAACCTGCAGCGGGACCAGGGACCGGGGACGGGACCAGGGACGGACTCAGATGTGAATGGCCGCTCCGTGGGCCGCATGTGATGCTTCGCCCATCGCCTCGGACATCGTCGGGTGCGCGTGAATGGTCTTCACGAGTTCTTCGACCGTGCACTCGAGGCGCAGCGCCAGCACGGCTTCGGCGATGAGTTCGGTGGCGCGCGGGCCGATGATGTGCACGCCGAGCACCTCGTCGTATTTCTTCTCGGCGACGATCTTCACGAAGCCGTCGGTCTCACCCGCCATGCGGGCGCGCGCCAGGGCGCGGAACGGGAAGCTGCCGATGCGCACGTCGTGGCCGGCGGCCTTCGCCTGCGCTTCGGTAAGGCCGACGCTGCCGATCTCGGGTTCGGTGTAGGTGCAGCGCGGCACGTGGTCGTAGTTGATGGGCGCCACCTCGTGGCCGGCGATCTTCTCGGCCAGCAGGATGCCTTCCATCGACGACACGTGCGCGAGCTGGTAGTGCGGGCCGCCCATCGTGATGACGTCGCCGATGGCCGAGACGCCGGGGACGCTGGTGGCGAAGAGCGAATCGACGACGATGTAGCCGCGGTCCATCTTGAGACCGATGGTCTCGACGCCGAGCCCGTCGGTAACCGGGCCGCGGCCGGTGGCGACGAGCAGCATCTCGACATTCAATGACTCGGTCTTGCCCTGCCCTGAGCCTGTCGAAGGGCCGGCCTTGTCCATCGTGATGTCGACGCCGGTGGCCGTGGCCTTCGCGCTTGTCACTTTGGTGCCGGTGAACGCCTTGATGCCGCGCTTCTTGAAGGTGCGCTCGAGTTCGTTCGAGACCGCCTCGTCTTCGGCCGGCACCAGCTTCGGCAGCAGCTCGATGATGGTGACTTCGCTGCCGTAGCTCTTGAAGATCGACGCGAACTCGACGCCCACCGCGCCGCTGCCCATGATGGCGATCGACTTCGGCACGTGGCCGAGGTGGATGGCGTGGTCACTGAAGATGATCTTCGTGCCGTCGACCTCGATGCCGGGAATCGAGCGCGGCGACGACCCGGTGGCGATGACCAGCTGCTTCGTGGCGGTCACGACCTCGGTGCCGCCGGCGTGCAGCGTCACCTCGACGGTCTTCGGTGAGGTGATCTTCGCCTGGCCCTTGAGCCACTCGATCTTGTGCTTCTTGAAGAGCGACTCGATGCCGCCGGTGAGCCCGGTGATCATCTTGTCCTTGCGGGCGTGCACCGACGGCATGTCGATGCCGACCTTGGCGCCGTCGACGCCGGTGAGGCCCCATTCCTTCGCCGACTGCGCGACCTTGAGGGCGTGGGCGTGTTCGAGCAGGGCCTTGGTGGGAATGCAGCCCCAGATGAGGCAGGTGCCGCCGAGGGCCTTCTGCCGCTCCACGACCGCCACCGTGAGGCCGAGCTGCGCGGCGCGAATGGCCGCCACGTAGCCGCCGGTGCCGGCCCCCACCACTACCACGTCGTATTCGCTCGCCACGCCTGCTCCCTTCGCTGCCACCACACCGCCTCGACCGCCAGCAGAACGTCGGGCCGGTTGCGTCCGCGGCACGACGTCGCGCCGAAGCGGCGCACGCCGCGAAGGCGGACAACTTCCCACTCTCGCCCGGATCCGGGCAGGGCGTCAACCAGCGCCCGCTGACATCTCAGGGCCGCACGGCCGTCATCGCTTCACGCTCGCCAGCGGCACGAACTGCGTGCCCGGCGGCGTGCGCGGCGGCTGGTCGGGATCGGGCACCGCCTTGTCGAGGCGCGCCTTGAGCTCGCCGTGTTCGAACTTGAGCTGCCAGTACATCGCGGTGACGTCGCGCGCCTGGCGGGCGGCGCGCCGCGCCACCACCCAGCTGGCCACCGCGAGCACCGCCGCCACCGCCGCCATGATCCACGGTCCGGCCATCGTTGTCGCTCCCCGGCCCAGTATGACTCGCCCGGACGCGAACCGGCGCCTCGGCGCCAGGAGCTTATACTGGCCGCGATCGGTTGCCGAAGATGCCGCCTGCCCGCAAGACCGTGATGGTCGTCGACTCCGACGAGTCGAATCGCGAACGTGTCGCCCAGATCCTGCGCCGCGACCATCGCGTGCTGCGCGCCGGCTCGGCCGAAGCCGGCCTCGGCCTCATCGGCAAAGACGGCGTGGACGTGGTGCTGGCCGACCGCGCGCTGCCCGGCGTGAGCGGCTTCGACTTCCTGCGCATCGTGCGCGAGAACTACCCGCTGGCCGAGTTCGTCATGCTCGGCGACGAGGCCGACGTCGATGCCGCGGTCGCCGCCGTGAAACTGGGCGCCTATCACTTCCTCGTGAAGTCGGCGTCACCCGAAGCCGTGCAGTCGATCGTGTCGCACGCCTCGGAACGCCAGGACCTGAACCGCAAGGTGATGGCGCTCTCCGACGAGGTGAAGGATCAGGGCGGCGATCGGGAGTTCGTCTCGGGCCCGAGCCCGGCCATCCGCGAGGTGCTGGAGAGCGTGCACAAGGTGGCGACGCTCTCGGCCACGGTGCTCATCCAGGGCGAGAGCGGCACCGGCAAGGAGCTGGTGGCGCGGATGATCCACCGCCATTCCGAGAATCCCGACGGTCCGTTCATCGCCGTCAACCTCGCCGCCATCCCGCGCGAGCTGGTCGAGAGCATCCTGTTCGGACACGAGAAGGGCGCCTTCACCGGCGCCGTGCGCCAGCAGATCGGCAAGTTCGAGCTGGCCCACGGCGGCACGCTCTTCCTCGACGAGATCGGCGAGCTGAAGGTCGACCTGCAGGCCAAGCTGCTGCGCGCCATCCAGGAAGGCGAGATCGAGCGCGTCGGCGGCGGCAAGCCGCTCAAGGTGCAGTTCCGCCTCGTCTCGGCCACCAACGTCGATCTCGAGCGGGCGGTGAAAGACGGCTCGTTCCGCGAAGACCTCTACTACCGGATCCGCGTCATCCCGATCCGGGTGCCGCCGCTGCGCGAGCGGGCCGAAGACCTCCCCGAGCTGGTCCGGTTCTTCCTCACCCGCTACAACACGCGCTTCCGCAAGAACGTGCAGGGCATCTCGACCTCGACCCTGCAGATGCTGCAGCACTACTGGTGGCCGGGCAACATCCGCGAGCTCGAGAACCTGATCGAGCGTCTGGTCGCGACCTGCGACCACGACTGGATCACCGACGGCGATCTGCCGTTCGAACTGCAGGTCGCCGACATGGATCGCGGCGGCGCCACCAACCTGCTCGACCGGGCGCTCTCGACCTTCGAGCGCAACTACATCATCCGGGCGCTCGAACGCAGCCGCTGGAACGTGACGCAGACCGCCAAATATCTCGGCATCCCGCTCAGCACGCTGAAGTTCAAGCTGGACCGGCTGGAGATCAAGGACCTGGCGAGGAAGATTCGCGGCGGGGCGTGAGGCGGGGCGCGGCGGGCGACGGAGTGCGGCACGACGGGAACCTCGCGGTTCCCGTCGTCGCGACACCCTGGGGGCGGGTTGAACTGAAACGGTCTACTTGCGCGGCAGCACGGCGTCCTTGAGCTGCTTGACGATCCGCGCCTTCACCACCGTCTTCGCCGGAATCTTGATCGGCTCGCCGGTAGCCGGGTTGCGGCCCATGCGCGCCTTGCGCTTCTGCACGACCAGCTTCACCATGCCGGGAAGGACGAACTCTCCCGAGCGCTTGAGCTCCTTCTCGCCGAGCGCCGTCAACTCGTCGAACAGCTCCCGCACCTGCGTCCGCTTCAACTCGAACTTCTCGGAGAAATGCGAGAAGAGCTCCGACTTGCCCATCCTGCGCGCCTCAGCCATCGTGTCCCCCTGGGTTGCTCCGCGCGCTGTCCGAGCCCGAGACCGCACGTCCGCGCGCGGAAGCGGAGTGACGGAAAACCTTTGAAAATCGCGGGTAATGCTAGCGCGCACGGTACGACGTGTCAACGAGCACGGCAGCGCCCGAACGGGGCGCACGTCCAAGCGAATGCTAAGATCGACGGCATGTCAAGCGCGCCGCCGCTCGAGACCTTCCCGAACCCGCGCCCCGGGCGCGACTTCGAGATCGCGATCGCGTGTCCCGAGTTCACCTCGATGTGCCCGAAGACAGGCCTGCCCGATTTCGGCACCATCACCATCCGTTACGTGCCGGACGCGGCCTGCCTCGAGCTCAAGGCGCTGAAGTACTACCTGCTGGCCTTCCGCAACGAAGGCATCTTCTACGAAGCGGCGACCAACCGCATCCTCGACGACCTGGTGGCCGCGTGCCAGCCCCGGCGGATGACGGTGGTGGGCGACTTCACGGCGCGCGGCGGCATCACCACCACGGTCACCGTGAGCTACGCGAAGCCCTGACCGGCGCCGCGCGGTGGGGTGGGCGCCGTCAGGCGGCCGGCACCGCGCGGGCGACGATGGCGCGCGCGAAGGTGTCCAGTTCCGCCCGCAGCGCGCCCGGCCGCAAGGTCGACAACGGCACGCCGGCGTTGAGCGCCGAGGCGACGGTGCGGTAGTCGCTGGTGAAGCGGTGATCGATGTGGCGGCCGAGCGCCTCTTCGATCTCGCGCAGCGGCACCACTTCCATCTCCGAGGTGCGGTTCAGCACGTAGCGCACGCGGTCTTCCGGCACCCCCGCCAGGCGCACCAGATCGCGGAGCCGCTGCAGATTGCGCAGGCACGGCAGATCCGGGTTGGCCACCAGATGCACCTCGTCCGAGACGTGCAGCGCCGCCGCCGAGCACGGACTGAGCGCGCTGCCGGCATCGACCACCACGTAGTCGTACGAGCGCCGCAGCGTGTCGATGGCGTGTTCGATGTCGGCGGCATCGGACGACCCGGGCCGGCCGTAGTCGGAGGCGCCGGGCAACACATCGATACCGCAGTCGTGCCGCGCCAGCAGGCCCGGAATCGCCAGCGGGTCCAGCCACGTCAGCTGGTCGAGCAAATCGAGCAGCGTGAACTTCGACCGCACGCCGAGGAACAGACCGACGTCCCCGGTACCAGGCTTCAGATCAACCACGACGGTCGGCATGCCGGACACGCGACGCAGCTCCGCGGCACAGTTCACCGCCAGCGTCGTCGTGCCCGTTCCGCCCTTCGTGCCGAGAAACGACACAACCATGGAGGGCTCAGGAGGCAATGGGTGTGCCACGCCGCGCGCTGGCGCCGCATCCACCGCCACAGACGATGATTTGCCTGCAACTGCACCGCGGCGACTGCCGGAAATGGTCAGTCCGCGATGTCCGTTTTGTAAGGCGCGGCACCAATTTCGGCGGCGCGGCGGGCGCCGATCGTCAGCGCGCCGTGAATCTGCGCGGATTCACGACGCGACCCGGCGAGGCACACGGATTGCTGTGAGGCGGATGGGTACTCCTCCATATGTCCACCAAGCGTCCGACTCCGAAGACCAGTGCGCCCACCGACGAGTGGGGGATCTACGATCCAGCCAAGGCCGGCATGCCGGCGCTCTTCGCGCGGCTCGGTCGTCCGATCCTGCGCGCCGCGCCCACCAACTCGCGGCGCGAACGGCGCCGGGCCCTGCGGCCGGAACGCCCCGCGGAAGGCGTCGGCCTCGCCATCGCCGAAGCGCGCAGGCGCGCCGGCCTCGACCGCGACCTCGACGAGAGCGTCGAGCATCCGCTCGTCGGCGGCAATCCGGCGCGCGCCGTGCGGCTGGCCCTGCGGGCCCAGGCGGCGGTGGCCGCGATGGGCACGCCGGCCGTCGAGCCGTTCGTGCCTCCGATGCCCGTGCCGGCGCCGGTGGAAGCGCGCAGCGTCGAACCCGTCGAAGCGCCGGCCACACAGGTGCCGAAGAAGCGCGTGACGCGCAAGGCCGCGCCGACGCGATCGTCATCCGACGCGCCGGTCGAGGCGGGCGTCGAGCCGATCGCCGCGCTGGCCTCCGACGCGGAGGTGAAAACGGCGAAGCCGCGCGCCAGGAAGGCCACCGCCAAGGGCCGCATGCGGCAGACCGCGGCTGTGGCTGACGTGGCGCCGATGCCCGTGGCCGCGGTCGCCGTGCCCGAGCCAGCGCCGGTGCCAAAGCCGCAGGGCCCACCGGCGCCGTCACCCCGCCGGCCGCGCGGTCCGGTGCCGCTGGCGGCGTGGGCACACGCCGTGGCCGATCAGCCGAAGGTCGAGCCCCGACGCGCCGACAAGCGCGGGTTCTGGCGCGGTCTGTTCCGGATTCCGGCCGAGGTTGCGCTGGTGGAATACGCGCACGGGGCCCGGATCCATCGCCTGCTCATCGACGCCGGCGACGACCTGCTGCCCGACTTCATCTAGCCGCGGCGGCCGAACCACGACCGGGGCGCCTCCGTCTAACCGGAGGCCGACGTCTGCTGACCGTCCCTGGAGAGTGCCGTGCGCCTGTGGATCGTGACCTGTCTGCTGGCGGCGCTGCCGTCGCTGGCCGCCGCGCAGCCTGTCGGGAGACCGCCAACCGACCTCGATCGCCTGATGGAAGAGGTCGTCAAGCGGCGCGACGACAACTGGAAGAAGCTCCAGCAGTACATCCTCAGCGAACGCCAGAAAGTCACCGTGACCGGGCCGGAGGGCCTGCGCCTGTTCGGCTCGGTGCACGACTATCAGTGGTTCGTGAAGGATGGATTTTTCATCCGCAGCCCGCTCGCCGCCAACGGCGTGACCATCGCGGAGGCCGAACGGCGCCGCTATGAAGAGCGGTATCTGACGCGGATGAAAGCGCGCGACGAGCGCAAGGCCAAGCGGGATGCCGAAAAGGGCGTCACGCCCGCGCCGGCGTCGGCTGAGACCGTGGGCGACCTGCTCAACCAGCAGGCCGAGCCGTCGTTCGTCTCGGCCGCCTACTTCCTGGAGTTCAAGTTCGAGCCCGGCCGCTACGCGCTGGCCGGACGCGAGGTGCTCGACGGCCGCGAGCTGCTGCGCATCGAGTACCATCCCGCCAGGCTCTTCAACGACGACCACGAGACCCGCGTCGAGGCCGGCTCCGGCGGCGTCAGCGCCGGCCGGAGCGAGCGTCGACGGGAGCGCGAGCGGCCGCGCGAGCGTGACGACGACGAGCGCATCGAGCAGCAGATGAACAAGACGTCGCTCGTGACGCTGTGGGTCCTGCGCAGTGAGAAGCAGATCGTGCGCTACGTGTTCGACAACGTCGACTGGGGCTTCCTGCCCGGACGCAGCCTGGTGCGCGTGGATGACCTCACGGCGGCCATGCGCATGCACGAAGCCTTCCCCGGCGTGTGGCTGCCGCAGTCGATCGCCGCGAAGGTGAAGATCGGCACCGCGCTCGGGACCACCGGCGCCGACTACGACGTGACCTACAGCGACTACCGTCAGGCCGGCGTCACGGTGCGGGTCAAGTGAGGCGGCTGGCGGCGCTCGTCGCCGGCCTGGTGCTGCTCGGCCCGGGCGTTGCGGTCGCGCAGGAGCCCGCCGCGCCGCCGATCGTCGAGATTCGCGTCCACGGCAACCACTCGACGCCGGATGCCGACATCCTCGCACTATCCGGTCTGGCGGTCGGGCAACCGGCCAGCGACGACGTGCTCGAGGCGGCGCGCGCGAAGGTCGAGGCCAGCGGGCGCTTCGACGAGGTCACGGTGCGGCGGCTCGAACGTTCGATCGACATCCCGAACGACTTCATGGTGCTGGTCGAGGTGCGCGAACGGGCCGGTGTCTCCCCCGAACACCTCACGCCCGGCTGGGCGCGTCGGATCGCCGACAGCCGCATGTTCATCCCGGTGCTGCGCTACGACGAAGGCTACGGCGCGTCGTACGGCCTGCAGCTGGCGCTCGACGGCCTGTTCGGCGGCACCAGCCAGCTCGCCGTGCCGGCCACCTGGGGGGGCGAACGCCGCATCGGCGTCGAAGGCTCTCGATCGTTCGAGGGCCCGGTGGTGTCGCGGGTGCAGGCCGGCGCCGATCTGAGGCGCACGGAGCATCCCGCGTTCGACCTGATCGAGGAACGCACGCGGATCTTCGGACGGCTCGAACGCGCGGTGACGACCAGTGCGCGCCTGGGCCTCGAAGCGGCGCACGACCGCGTGCGGTTTGGCGGCGCCCGCGACGACGTGGACCGGCTGACCGCCGACCTGCTGGTGGACACGCGCGTCGATCCGGCCTTCCCGCGCAACGCCGTCTGGGGCCGCGCCGCCATCGAGCGCCTCGATGTGGTGACCGGCGTGCGACGCCGCCTGCGTGCCGACGCCTCGGCGGCGCTCGGTCTGCCGTTGGGCTCGGCGCTTACCGTGCGCGGCTTCTTCACCTCGTCGGACGGCGCCCTGCCCCGCTACGAACAGACGATGATCGGCGGCGGCCTGGCGACCCGCGGTTACCGGCGCGGCTACCGCGTCGGCGACAACGCCGCCGGGGCCTCGGTGTCGCTCGCCTACCCGTTCGGATCGCCGCTGGCGGTCGTGCGTCACGGCGTCAGGACGTTCGTGGACTGGGGTGCGGTCTACGACGCCGGCACGAAGGTGGCCGACGCGCGCTTCGATCGGGGTGCCGGCATCGGCTGGTTCGCGAACCTGCTGGCGGTCAATGCCTACGTGGACGTGGGCCGCGGCAACGGCCAGTGGCGGGTGCACGTCAGGTTCGGCACGGGGTTCTAGGGAGGCGAATAGCGGCTAGGGCTAGGGACTAGCGGCTAAGAGACGCGCTACAGCGAGACGGCGTGATCCTTAGCCGCTAGCCCCGAGCCGCTAGCCGCTAGCCCTAGCCGCTAGAACCTAGCCGCTTCCGCCCTGGCCCAGTACGTAGTCCCTCAACGCCTTCGCCAGCCCCGCTTCCGTGTTGCGGGCCGTGATCGGCAGGCCCATGGCGAGCAGTTCCGGCTCGGCGTTTCCCATCACCACGGCCGTGCCCGCCCACTGCAGCATGTCCACGTCGTTGTGGTTGTCGCCGATCGCGAAGACGTCGCTCCGGGCGATGCCCAGGTGGCGGGCCACCTCGGCCAGCGCCTGGCCTTTGGTGGCGGCGGCGGCGTTCACGTCCACCAGCGTGAAGTCACGGGCGGGATAGCTGGTGACCGAGACGGCGACGGTGCCGCCGGTGTCGAGCCCGTCGAGCGCGCCCGCCAGCGCGGCCATCTCGGCCGTCGGGCCGTTGAAGGCCACCTGCACCGGCGGATCGAGGTCGAGGGCATGTTCCAGGTCGGGCACCTGGCTGACCAGGTGGCGGATCCGCTCGTAGTAGCCGCGCCGGTTCGGCGGATCCCACGACATCTGGTCCACCATCGTCTGGCCGGCGCCCTCACGGTCGAACTGCATCAAGGTCGAGGCGCGCCACGGACGAGTGGCTTCGAGGACGCGTCGCGCCAGGTCACGGTCGAGATGGCGCACCGCCAGCGTGGCGCCGCCGCGCACGCGGGCAACCGCGCCGTTGTAGACCACCAGCGTGAGGGGATCGGGCAGTGGCTCGACGGCCTGCAGCGCAAACGGATAGCTGCGTCCGGTGACGACGACCAGATGCAGGCCCCGGCGTGCGGCCTCGGCCAGCGCCTCGAGGTTCTCGGCCGGAATCCTCCCCCGCCCGTCGAGCAGCGTGCCGTCGACGTCGATGGCGACCAGCCGGGTCACCCGGTGATGCGCTTGACGAAGGCCGGGTAGGCGTCGGGATGCTGCGTCTGCATGTAGGCCGAGAAGTCGAGGCCCACACGCTCGAGGTTGTGCATGTACGACGGGTCCTTGTAGGCCTCGCGAACACCCGGCAGCACGACCCGCAGCCGCTCGAACACGAGCAGCAGCTCGCGGCCGCTCTGGAAGAACAGTTCCTTGTTGAGCACGCCGGAGACGATGAACGACGCCACCATGTCCCAGTACCGAGATGACCATGCGGAACGAGGCGTTCTCGGGGCTGCCAGGCGGCACGATGGTGGCCAGATCTTCCCACTTCTTCGGCCGGAAACTGGCCGTGAACCACGCCCGCGCCTCACGCATGCGCTCGTCGCGGCGCATCTCGTAGAGCCTCAGGATGAGGTTCGCATCGTCGTAGGTGGGTCTCGATACCATGCCGTCGCCTCGGGAAGAAATGGTCAGAGCCGATACAATAGTCGAGATATGAATCCGTGGGACGAGATTAGCGGGGCCAACGCCGGTTACGTGCTCGAGCTCTTCGAGCGCTACCAGCGCGATCCGGCGTCCGTGGACGAGACGACGCGCGCGGCCTTCACCACCTGGACGCCCCCGGCCGAGACCGGCGGGCCGGCCCCGACGGCCGCGGCCACCGGCAACGTCAACGCCGCGATCGCGGCCGTGACGCTGGCCGAATCGATTCGCCGCTACGGGCACCTCGCGGCCACGCTCGACCCGATCGGGTTCAACCGGCCGGTCGGCGACCCGTCGCTGCATCCGCAGTCGCACGGCCTGACCACCGACGCGCTCAAGGCGCTGCCGGCCAGCATCGTCGGCGGACCGCTGGCTGCCGGCGCCGCCAACGCGTTCGAGGCGATCGAGCGGCTGCGCGCGGTCTACTGCGCCACCAGCGGCCACGACTTCGCCCAGGTGTTCGTGCCCGACGAACGGGTGTGGCTGCGCGAATCGGTCGAGGCGCGACGCTTCCGTCCGCCGGCCGATCCGATCGAGAGCCGCGAACTGCTCGACCGCATCACGCAGGTCGAAGCGTTCGAGCGCTTCCTGCAGCGCACCTTCCCGGGCAAGACGCGCTTCTCGATCGAAGGCCTCGATCTCATGATCCCGGTGCTCGACGAGATCATCGCCGACGCCGCGGCCTCGGGCGTGAAACACGTGCTCATCGCCATGGCGCATCGCGGCCGCCTGAACGTGCTCGCGCACGTCATGCGCAAGCCGTATCCGCAGATCCTGGCCGAGTTCAAGGATCCGCTGTTCTCGCGCAGCAGCCGCATCGATCTCGGCTGGATGGGCGACGTGAAGTACCACGCCGGCGCCCGCGTGGAGCACCCGGATCGGCCGCAGTCGCTGGTCATCTCGATGCCGCCGAACCCGAGCCACCTCGAAGCCGTCGATCCGCTGCTGGTGGGCATGGCCCGGGCCGCCGCCACGTCGGTGGACGCGCCCGGCGCGCCGGTGTTCAAGCCGCACGAGGTGCTCGGCATCCTCATCCACGGCGACGCCGCGTTCCCCGGCCAGGGCATCGTCGCGGAAACGCTGAACCTCTCGCGCCTCACCGGCTGGAACGTCGGCGGCACCATCCACATCATCGCCAACAACCAGCTCGGGTTCACGGCCGATCCGCACGAGGCGTTCTCGACCAGTTACGCCAGCGGCCTGGCGCGCGGCTTCAAGGTGCCGATCGTGCACGTCAACGCCGACGATCCGGTGGCGTGCATCGAGGCGGCGCGGCTGTCGTGGGCCTATCGCCAGCGCTTCCAGCTCGACTTCCTCATCGATCTCGTGGGCTACCGCCGGCACGGTCACAACGAAGGCGATGAACCGGCGTTCACGCAGCCGCTGCTCTATCAGAAGGTGGCGAGCCATCCGACCGTCCGTCAGCAGTACGCCGAGGCGCTGGTGGCATCCGGCGCCGTGACAGCGTCGCTGCCCGACGAACTGAGCGCGAAACATGCGGCCACGATGGAGGCCGCCTACGCCGGGCTCAAGCCGGAGGAACACTACATCCCCGAAGTGCCGGTGGTGCCGCCAAGCGGCGCCGCCGCGCGCGTGCAGACGGCCGTGCCGCTCGATCGCCTCACCGCCCTCAACGACGCACTGGCGCAGGTGCCGGCGGGCTTCACCGTGCACAAGAAGCTCGAGCGCGGCCGCGAACGCAAGAAGCTGATGCTGGCGACGCCCGACGAGCCGACCATCGACTGGGCGGCGGCCGAGGAACTGGCGCTCGCCTCGGTGCTGGCCGACGGCATCTCGATCCGCTTCACCGGGGAAGACGTCGAACGCGGCACCTTCAGTCATCGCCACGCGGTGCTGCACGATGCGGTGAGCGGCGAGAAACACGTGCCGCTGCAGACCCTGCCGCAGGCGAAGGCCGCCTTCGAGATCCACAACAGCGCGCTGTCGGAACTGGCCGTGGTCGGCTTCGAGCTCGGCTACAACCTGCAGGAGCCGAAACGCCTGGTGCTCTGGGAAGCGCAGTACGGCGACTTCATCAACGGCGCGCAGACGATCCTCGACGAGTACCTGATGTCGGGCCGCGCCAAGTGGGGCATGGCCCCGTCGCTGGTGCTGCTGCTGCCGCACGGCTACGAAGGTCAGGGCCCGGATCACTCGAGCGCCCGCGTCGAACGCTTCCTGCAGCTGGCCGCCGACACCAACGTGCGGATCGTCAACTGCACGACCGCGGCGCAGTACTTCCACGTGCTGCGGCGCCAGGCGCTGCTGCTCGAGACCGACCCGCTGCCGCTGGTCATCCTCACCCCCAAGAGCCTGCTGCGGCACCCGATGGTGGCCTCGCCGGCGCGTGAGCTCGCCGAGGGCCGTTTCCAGAAGGTGATCGACGACGCCGTCACTGCCCGGACGCCGGCGAAGGTGAAGCGGCTCGTGCTGTGCAGCGGCAAGGTCTACGTGGATCTGGTGTCGAGCGAGGCGCGCAAGACGAGCAACAGCGTCGCCATCGCCCGCATCGAGCAGCTCTATCCGTTCCCGGCCGAACAGGTCCGCGGGCTCTTCGAGCGCTACACGAAGCTCAGGGAAGTCTGCTGGGTACAGGAAGAGCCGGAGAACATGGGCGGCTGGGACTCGGTGCGGCCGGAACTCGAAGGGCTCGTCGACGGACGGTGGCCGCTGCGCTACGTGGGCCGGGCGCGCAACTCGAGCCCGTCGGAAGGCTCGTCGGCGTGGCACCAGGTGAACCAGCGGGCGCTGGTCGCCCAGGCCTTCGAAGACCAGGCCGAGGTGCCCGACGCCACGCGCGTGGTAGCGAAACAGGTCTAAACGGCGCAGCGGCTAGGTTCTAGCGGCTAGCGGCTAGAGGGAAACGTGGTCAATATCGTGGTTCCGGAACTGGGCGAGTCGGTGGTCGAAGCGCGCGTGGCGCGCTGGCTCAAGAAGGAAGGCGACCAGGTCGCCCTGGGCGAGGCGCTGGTCGAACTCGAGACCGAGAAGATCGATCTCGAAGTGAGTGCCGATCGCGCCGGCGTGCTGACGACCATCAAACACGCCGAAGGCGCCGATGTGAAGGTCGGCGAAGTGCTGGCCGAGCTCGACCCGTCGAAGGCGGCGGCCGCGGCCACTGCACCGGCAGCCCCGGCCGCGCCGGCGCCTGCTGCGCCACCGGCCACCGAGAGCGCCGCGCCGAAGGCGACGCCGGCCGCGAAGAACGTCGCGAAGGAACACGCCGTGAGCCTGGCGGCCGTGCCGGCCTCCGGCCCGCGCGTCACCAAGCAGGACGTCCGCGAGTTCGTGGCCGCCGCCGCAACGCCGACGCCCGCCCCGGCGGCTTCGCCCGCTCCAGCCACTGCCCGCCCCGCGCCGAAGCCGGTCGCCACCGGCGAACGGGTCGAAGACCGCGTGCGCATGACCAAACGCCGCGCCACCATCGCCCGCCGCCTGGTCGAGGCGCAGCGCACCGCCGCCATGCTGACGACCTTCAACGAGGTCGACATGACCGCGGTCATGGACATCCGGGCCCGTCGCAAGGACGCGTTCACCAAGAAACACGGCGTGAACCTCGGCCTCACGTCGTTCTTCGTGAAGGCGGTCGTCGGAGCGCTGAAGTCGTTCCCGGCCATCAACGCCGAAATCCAGGGCGACGAGATCGTCTACAAGCGCTACTACGACATCGGCATGGCCGTGGGCGCCGAGGGCGGCCTCGTGGTGCCGGTGCTGCGCGACGCCGACCGGCTGGGCTTTGCCGACATCGAACTCGGCATCCGCGACTTCGCGGCCCGCGCCGGCAACGGCTCGCTGACCCTCGAAGACCTCAAGGGCGGCACCTTCACCATCACCAACGGCGGCGTGTTCGGCTCGCATGATGAGCACGCCCATCCTCAATCCGCCGCAGGTGGGCATCCTCGGCCTCCACAAGATCGCCGATCGCGCGGTGGCGGTGAACGGCCAGGTCGTCATCCGGCCGATGATGTACCTGGCCCTCAGCTACGACCACCGCATCGTCGACGGCCGCGAGGCGGTGCAGTTCCTGGTGAAGGTCAAGGACTACATCGAAGATCCGGCCTGGCTGCTCATCGAGGGCTGACGGGATTGCAGTAGAATCGCCCGGACCTTCCCAGAGGATCCGGACCCGTGGAACCAAGCGCGACGATACTGCTCCATGCATGGCGGGGTGGTGAGGCGACGGCACTCGACCGCCTCCTGCCGCTCGTCTACGACGAGCTCGCCCGTATCGCCCGCGGGGCCCTGCGCTCGGAACGCTCCGATCACACCCTGCAGACGCGGGCGCTCGTTCACGAAGCCTACCTGCGGCTCATCGACGCCGACGTGTCGTGGCAGGACAAGGCGCACTTCATGGCCGTGGCCGCCCGCACGATGCGCCGGGTGCTGGTGGACCACGCCCGCAGCCGGCGGCGCCAGAAGCGCGGCGGCGGCGCGGTGAAGGTCGAACTCGAGGACGTCGCCGCCATCGTCGCGGCGCCGTCGCTCGACGTGCTCGACCTGCACGACGTGCTCGAGCGCCTGGCGGCCTTCGACGCCCGCAAGGCGAGCATCGTCGAACTCCACTTCTTCGGCGGCCTGAGTTACGACGAGACGGCGGAAGCCGTGGGTGTCTCGGCCGCCACCGTCGATCGCGAGCTGCGCATGGCCAAGGCGTGGCTGCGGCACGAGCTGACGGCGAAGGGCGCCGCGGCTCCCGAGTGACCGGAGACGCCGGGGAGCGTCGATGACACCGGAACGATGGGCGGCGGCGCAGGAGCTGTTCGAAGCCGCGCTGGCGCTGCCTGACGCGGCGCGCGCTGCCTACGTCGACAGTGTCGCCGCCGACAGCGACCTCGCCACTCTGGTCCACGGCCTGCTGGCCGCCGATGCGCAGGAGCACTCCGGCGACGGGCTGGGCGCGGTCGTGCAGCACGCCATGGTCGAGGCCGCCGGCACGCCGCGCCCGCCCCCCGAGCGGCTCGGCCCCTACAAGATCGTGCGGATGATCGGCGAAGGCGGCATGGGCGCCGTCTACCTCGCCGAACGCGACGACGACGAGTTCCTGCAGCAGGTCGCCATCAAGATGGCGCGCGGCCTGCTCGATCCCGAACGCGTCCGCCAGTTCCGCACCGAACGCCAGATTCTGGCGTGGCTCGAGCATCCGAACATCGCGCGCCTGCTCGACGGCGGCACCACCGCCGACGGCCTGCCGTACCTGGTGATGGAGCACGTCGAGGGCGTGCCGATCGACACGTTCTGCGATCAGGCGCGCCTCGACGTGGCGGGCCGCCTGCGCCTCTTCCTCGACGTCTGCGACGCCGTGAGCCACGCGCACCGCAGCCTGATCGTGCACCGCGACATCAAGCCCGGCAACATCATGGTCACCAGCGAGGGCGTGCCGAAGCTGCTCGACTTCGGCATCGCGCGGCTGGCCCTCGACGGCCGGGCCGACCACGGGCCGGGACCGCACCGGATGATGACGCCGTTCTACGCCAGTCCCGAGGTGGTGCGCGGCGGACAGGTGACGACCTCGGCCGACGTCTACGCGCTCGGCGTGCTGCTGCACGAGCTGCTGACGGGCACGCGGCCGCTGCGCTTCCGCACGATGGCGAGCGAAGAAGTCGAGCGCGTCGTCTGTCACGTCGATCCGCGGCCGCCGAGCCTGGCGGCGCGCGACACCGATGGCGGCGGGCCCCCGCCCGAGGAGCGGGCCGCCCAGCGGCGAACGACGCCGGCGGCGCTGTCGGCCGCGCTGGCCGGCGACCTCGATGCGATGGTCGCCCGGGCGCTGCACAAAGACCCGGCGAGCCGCTACGCGTCGGTCGAGGCGCTGGCCGGCGACGTCCGCTCGGCGCTCGAGGCGCGGCCGGTGTCGGCGCGGCCACGCGACCTGGCGCTATGTCGTGGGCCGCTTCGTGGCGCGGCATCGCTGGGCGACGGCCGCGGCGGTCACCGCGGCGGTGGCCGTCAGCGCCGCCGCCGTCGTCTTCTCGGTGCAGGCGGCGCGGCTCGCCGAGGAGCGCGATCGCACGGCCCGCGAACGCGATACCGCGCGGCAGGTGTCGCGCTTCCTGACCGAGCTCTTCGAGGTCTCGAACCCCGACGTCACCGGCACGCAGCGCCGAGGTCACCGCGCGCCAGCTGCTCGACCGCGGCGCCGAACGCATCGATGCCGACCTGGCCGGCCAGCCGGTCGTGCAGGCGCGGCTGCTCGCCACCATGGGCATGGCCTACACCGCGCAGGGCGCCTATCGGCGTTCGCTGGCGCTGTTCCAGCGCGCGCTCGAGCTGCGCCGCGCGACCCTCGGCCCCGACGACCTCGACACCGTCTCCTCGATGGACGACATGGGCTGAGGCCTATCGCGAGCTGAGCCTCTTCGACGAAGCCGAGTCGATGCATCGCGAGGCGCTCGCCGCCAAGCGGCGGCTCGGCGCACCGCCGTCGTCGATCGCGTTGTCGCTCAACAACGTCGGCCTCACGCTCAGCGAGCGCGGCCGCTTCGCGGATGCCGAGCCGCTGCTGCGCGAGGCGATCGACATCTGGCGGCAGCACGACGGCACGGCCGCCGACGTCGTCGCCGCGGGCCTCAACAACCTGGCCGACGTATTGCGCCAGCAGGCGCGGCTCTCCGACGCGGTGCCGCTGCTGCAGGAGGCG
Organism: uncultured Acidobacteriota bacterium; assembly: GCA_963779175.1. Lineage (GTDB taxonomy): Bacteria > Acidobacteriota > Vicinamibacteria > Vicinamibacterales > UBA2999 > CADEFD01. Next base: position 324,505 of record CAVZXA010000005.1, on the reverse strand, counting down.
ATCGAGATCCGGCGCCAGACCGTGGGCAGCACCCACCCGTCGCTGGCGCTGGTCGTCGGGCACCTCGGCCGGGTGTTCAGCCAGCAGGGCGAGCTGACGAAGGCCGAGCCGCTGCTGCGCGAGGCGCTCAGCATCCGCCAGCGCGTCTATGGCGACGATCACCCCGACACGGTCAACACCCGCAACGATCTCACGTCGCTGCTGCACGACCAGGGCGATCTGGCCGGCGCCGAGCCGCTCTACCGCGCGGCGGTCAGCAGCCTCGACGCCCGCCTCGGCCGCGACCACGTGGACTACGCGGTGCAGATCAACAACCTCGCCTCGGTGCTCGAGGATCAGCGGCGCTTCGACGAAGCCGAACGCCTCTACCGGGAGTCGCTGGCGATCCGCCTGCGCCACTACGATCCCGGGCACCAGTCGATCGCGCGGGCGCGGCACAACCTGGCGCGGACGCTGCTGCCGCTCGGCCGGGTGGCCGAGGCGGAAGAGCTGGTTCGCGCGGCGCTGGCCGCCAGACAGCAGGTGCTGCCGGCGGGACACTTCGAAACCGCGCTCAGCAAGGCGCTGCTCGGGAAGGTGCTCGCCGTCCGCGGACGGGCAAGCGAGGCCGAGCCGCTGCTCGTCGGGGCGGTGGCCGACCTGCGCGCCGCGGCCGACCAGGATCCGAAGTTCGCCGTCTACGGGTTGATGACCCTCTCAGAGCTCTACCGGAGCACCGGGCATCCGGAGCGGGCGGAGCCGGCCGCCCGCGACGCCGCCGCGCGCGCTGCGACGCTGCCGGCCGGGCACTGGCAGCGGGCCGTCGCGGACGTCGAGCTGGCCTCGGCGCTGGCCGACCTTCAGCGCCGGAAAGAGGCGGCCCAGCTGCTGCGACCCGCCATCGACGTGCTGTCGCGCCGTTTCGGCGAGGGAGACGCCCGTGTTCGCGAGGCCCGGGGGCTGCTCGCCAGCCTCGGCCCGTGACGTCGCGGCCGAGGACCATTGTCAGGATTCGGCGCTAGGTAGTAAGGAAGAACGGGCAATAAAATACTCGTTCAGACTGACTATTGTTCGAGCCGCGGCGCCCAATTCCGTGAGGGACGCCGGACCGCGCGGTGCGTCATGACGCGCTCGGCACGAGACTGACCAGTGAATGTGGCGTATTTCCTGAGAGAACATGAAGATCAGGGGCTCGGCTTCAATTTTGCTTGAAGGCGTGTGGGGGCCCGACAATTTACCTGCTGGTGCAGGTCATCCCCGCTCCGATCCGGGACAATTACGGGACGGATACCCGGGGCGCCCCCGTGAGGATGAATCCAACGATGCTGGCCGCTGCCGTCGAACCACAACTGATCGGAGAAAGCCCGGCCGTCGCCGACCTGCGCGCGGACATCGAGCGCACGGCGCGTTCCGACGCCAAGGTCCTCATCACGGGCGAAAGCGGCGTCGGGAAGGAACTCGTGGCGCGTGCTGTGCACGCCCACAGCACGCGCGCCGCGCGGCCGTTCGTGGCCGTCAACTGCGCCGGACTGCCCGAGTCGCTGCTCGAGTCCGAACTCTTCGGTCACGTGAAGGGCAGCTTCACCGGCGCCTACCGCGACAAGCAGGGCAAGCTCGAGATGGCCGACGGCGGCACCCTGTTCCTCGATGAAGTGGGGGAGATGACACTGCGCATGCAGGGTCTGCTGCTCCGCTTCCTCGAGACCGGCGAGCTGCAGAAGGTGGGCGCCGACCGCTCGCGGACGACCGTCAACATCCGCGTCATCGCCGCGACCAACCGCAACCTGCGCGAACTCATCGCGCAACAGGCCTTCCGCGAGGATCTGTTCTACCGGCTGAACGTCATCCACCTGCTGGTGCCGCCGCTGCGCGAGCGCCGCACCGACATCCCGGACCTGGTGCTGCGCTTCCTGCAGCGCAGCACCGCCAGCGGACATTACGCGCTGCGTTCGGTGTCGCCCGAAGCCATGGACGCGCTGACGAAGTACTCGTGGCCGGGCAACGTGCGCGAGCTGCAGAACCTGGTCGAACGCCTGGTCGTGACCTGCCAGCGCGAGGTCGCGCAGCCCGACGACCTGCCGCCGGAGATTCGGCTGCTGCCCTTCGGCGCCTACCGCCCGCGCCGCGAGCGGCGGCGCACGGTGTCGGACGAGCTGTATCAGAAGCTCGTAGATACCGGCGAGTCGTTCTGGACGCTGGTCTATCCGCTCTACATGCAGCGCGAGATCACGCGCGGCAACCTGCGCGATCTGATCCGCAAAGGCCTCCAGGAGGCCCGCGGCAACTACCGCATCGTGGTCCGCCTGTTCAACATGGCGCCCGGCGACTACAAGCGCTTCCTCAACTTCCTGCGCACGCACGAATGCCAGGTTTCCTTCAAGGAGTTCCGGTGACGACGCCTCTCCTGCTCGCGCTGTCCCTCGCGTTCGTGATCGCGGCGACCCCGTCCGCGCAGACCCCGCGTCCGGCGGCGCCGCAGCCGCCGCCGCAGACGCGGCCGGCCGCACCGGCCACGCCCGCCCAGGCGCCCGCGGTCCCGCCGTCGGCGGCGCCGGCCGGGGTGACGCCGCCCTCCGACTACACGATCGGCGCCGACGACGTGCTGGAGGTGATCGTCTGGCGCGAGAAGGATCTGTCGGCCGAGGTGAAGGTGCGTCCCGACGGCAAGGTGTCGCTGCCGCTCGTGAACGACATCCAGGCGGGCGGGCTGACGCCGGAGGCGTTCCGGACCGCCGTCACCACCGCGGTCACGAAGTTCGTCGAGGCGCCGAGCGTCACCGTGATCGTCAAGCAGATCAACAGCCGCCTGGTGTTCGTGATGGGCGAGGTGGTCAAGCCCGGCACCTATCCGCTGACGGCGCCGACCACCGTGCTGCAGCTGCTCGCCCAGGCCGGCGGACCGACGCCGTTCGCCAAGACCGATGAAATCGGCGTGATGCGCACGGTGGACGGCAAGACCACGCGCCACCTGTTCAACTACAAGGAAGTGGCGCGCGGCCGCAAGATCGAACAGAACATCGTGCTGCGGCCGGGTGATACGGTGATCATTCCATGAGCATCGTCCGCGGGCTGGCGCAGCTGGTGACGTTGGGCGGCTGCCTGACGGCGGTGAGCGCGGCGGCACAGCCGTCGCGGACGGCGCTGCCGCCCGCGCGCGGCCCGGTGCTGTCGGGCAGCATCTACGGCGGCTACGACGCGCCGCTGTTCACGACCACGACGGCGCCCAACCCGACCAATCCGACCAACCCGACGCTGCAGCCTGCCACCCAGAGTTATAGCGGCGCCGATGCGCTCATCGACTACACCAGGGCCGGGCGCCGGGTGTCGATGTCGCTGCAGGCCAACGCGTCCAACCGCTATTACCCGCAATTCACGCCGTCGTCGGCGCCGTCGTACGGTGCCAGCTTCTCACTGGCGTCGTCGGCCCGCAGCCGCTGGGGCTGGAGCCTGACGCAGTTTGCCCACTACGCGCCGATCTCCGGCACCAGTCTGTTTGCCGGGGCCGGGACCAACATCGCCAATTCGCAGACCGTGGCGCTCACGAGCGCCACCGCCTTCCAGGTCTCGACCACGCGGCTGGTGGACATCAACACCTCCGGCAGTCTCTCCTACTCGCTGTCGCGCCGCTCCAACATCAGCCTGACCACCCTGGTCGGCGGCATCGTGCCGATCGACTCGCAGATCACCGGCGTCACCAGGCTGAACGGACGCCTGCGGATCGACCGCGAGATCTCGCGGGCGCTGCGTGCGTATGTCGGTTACGGCGTCACCCAGAACCGCGTCGCCGCCTCGAACGGCGCACCGGCCGCCACCTACGAGATCTCCGGCTTCGATTTCGGTATCGACTTCTCCAGGCCGTTCCAGCTCACGCGCAGCACCACCCTCGGCTTCTCGACCGGGCTCGTGCGCGTGCCCGAAGCCACCACTCAGTCGTACCAGATGACCGGCGCCGTCACGCTCGACTACCAGGTCCGCAACTCGTCATGGCAGGCGACGGCCGCCGCAACGCGCGATGCCCGCTTCGTGCAGGCCTACCGCAACGCCGTCGTCTTCCTGGGCGGGTCGGGCACGGTCTCGGGTCGGCTCGTCGGCCGCCTCGGCACGCTCATGTCGGCCAACTACTCGAAGGGCGACATCAACACCGGCACCGGCAAGACGGGCTTCCGCTCGTATTCCGCCGCCGCGCAGCTGCGCCTGGAAGTCCGGCGGATGGTCGCGACCTTCATCGAGTACTCGGCGTTCCGCTCCGAGATCGATGACACCGCCGCCCTCGCCGGTTTTCCCACCGGCGCGTTCGGCCGCCACGGCGTGCGCGGCGGCCTCTCGTTCGGCCTCAGTCCTTTTGTCCGCTAGCACCACGGAGATACGGTCACCATGCTCCCCGGAAAGCGTTACACCATCGACGACGTCACCCGCATCGCCTGGCGCGGCAAGTGGATCATCCTGGCGCCGGCCATCGTCACCTCGGTGCTCGCCGCCACCTATCTGCGCTTCGTGCCCGACACCTTCCTCGCCGAGACGACCATCCTCGTGGTGGCCCAGCGGATCCCGGGCGACATCGTGCGCTCGACGGTGACGTCGAACGTGCAGGACCGGCTGCGCTCCATCTCGCAGCAGATTCTGAGCCGCACGCGGCTCGAGCCGATTGTGCTCGACCTCAATCTCTACGCGGAACGGCGGAGCAACGAGCCGATGGAAGACACCATCGGCTACATGCGCGGCAAGGTGGACGTGAAGTTGCTCCGCGGCGACGCCTTCTCGGTGGGCTTCTACTCGGAGAGCCCGGTCCTGGCGCAGCAGGTGGCCGAACGCCTGGCCTCACTGTTCATCGACGAGAACCTGCGCGACCGCGCCGTGCAGGCCGAGGGCACCAGCCAGTTCCTGGAATCGGAGCTGAACGAGTCGCGCCAGAAGCTCATCGAGCACGAGAAGCGCCTCGAGGCCTACCGCCTGCGCCACTCCGGCGAGCTGCCGACACAGGCCGCCAGCAACTTCCAGGCGGTACAGACGCTGCAGATGGAAGCGCAGGGCCTGAACGACTCGATCGAGCGCGATCGCGATCGGCGTCTGGTGCTGGAGCGAGCGCTGAGCGATTTGTCGGCCACCGGCACCACCGACACCACCCCGACGGCGACGCGCGCCGATGCCGCGCCGGCCGATGCCGGCGCGCAAGGCTCAGCGGCCGCCGAGCTGGCCACCGCGCGCGAGACACTGCGCGCGCTGAAGACGCGGCTGACGCCCGAACACCCGGACGTGCAGCGCGGCGAGCGGATCGTCGCCGAACTCGAGCGCAAGGCGAAGAGCGAGCAGGAGGCGATGGCCGCCGCCGCCGGGCGCCATCGGTCCGGCGCCGCCCGTGATTTCGCCGGCCGAACGCCGCGCCCGTGACCTGCGGGCCGAGCTCACCACCGTCACCGCCGCGATCCGCACCAAGGAGACGCGCCTGGCGAAGGTGCAGGACGATCTGGCCGGCTATCGCAGCCGCCTCGACGCCGTGCCGGTGCGCGAGTCGGAAATGACCGAGCTGATGCGCGACTACGACACGCTGCAGACCGGCTACAAGAGCCTGCTCGCCAGGCGGCAGGAGGCGCAGATCGCCTCGAACGTGGAGCGCCGCCAGATCGGCGAGCAGTTCCGCGTGCTCGATCCGGCGCGCCGCCCGGAGCGCCCGTATTCGCCCGAACCGTCCGCTGGTGCAGGCAATCGGCACGCTGGCCGGGTTTGCCATCGGCATCGGCATCATCCTGCTCACCGAGATCCGCGACCGCACGCTCCACAAGGAGTCCGACGTGCTCGAAGCGCTGAACCTGCCGGTGCTCGCCACCGTGCCGCGGATGCGCAACGCCGACGAGCGCCGCCGTCACCTGCGACAGGTGCTCGGCTTGTCGAGCGCGGCGGTCGCCGGCATCGCCGTAGCCGTCGCCATCGCCTGGAGCTGGCTGAAGTAGCGCCGCCGTCATGTATCACGAGTACTACGGGCTCACCGAACGGCCCTTCGACCTCACGCCGAACACGCGATACCTCTATCTCACGCCGATGCACCGCGAGGCGCTGGCGGCCGTGCAGTACGGCATCACGTCGCGTCGCGGCATCATCGTCGTGACCGGCGAAGCCGGCACCGGCAAGACGACGATCGTGCGGGCGGCGCTGCGGGCGCTGCGCGGCGAGAACGTGCGCCAGACCTACCTGAACAACCCGGCGCTCACCCGCGACGAGTTCCTGCAGTTCCTCACCAAGGCCTTCCGGCTGGGCGCCGGAAGCCGCGAGTCTCGAAGACCGACCTGCTGTCGCGTCTCACCGCGACGCTGGCCCGCAACCACGCGCAGAACCAGATCACGACCGCTGGTCGTGGACGAAGCGCAGAGCCTGCCGCACGAGCTGCTCGAAGAGATCCGGCTGCTCGCCAACATCGAGACCTCGACCGCCAAGCTGCTCCAGGTGGTGCTGGTCGGGCAGCCGGAGCTGGCCGACCGGCTGAACGACCCGTCGCTGCGTCAGCTGAAGCAGCGCGTCGCCATCCGCGCCACGCTGAAGCCGCTCGACCTGCAGGGCCACGGCGGCGCTCATCGCCGGCCGCATCCGGGTGGCCGGCGGCAATCCGCCGGAGGTGTTCACGCCTGCAGCCGTGGAGCTGGTCTACCGATACTCCGGAGGCGTGGCCCGCACCGATCAACGTCATCTGCGACAACGCGCTGCTGAGCGGCTTCGCCGCCGAGCAGAAGCCGGTCGGCCCGGCGATCGTGGAAGAAGTGTGCAGGGACTTCGACCTGACGCCGCGCGAATCGCCGCCGGCGCGGCTCGGCCCTCGCGCGGCGGCGCCGCCGACCGACGCGCCACGCGCCTCGCTCGGCACCCGCCCGGGCGGCAATGGCGCCGTCGGCACGCGTGACGGAGGCCGCCACCGTTGGCGCGGCCGCGGAGACCGGCACCAGCACGGCAGCGCCGGCGGTCGCCACCGAGGCACCCGCGGACGCCGACGGCCCGCAGGACTTGTTCAACAACTTCCGGCAAGCGCCGGTGGTTCCCGTTCAGGAAGAAGTCATGAGTCGTTTTGGTAAGGCCCTCGAACGCGCCAATGCCGGCCCGCTCGAGGCGCCGACGGCGGCCCTCGCGCCCGTCGAAGCGCCCGGACGCCGGCGTGTTCGACGGCGCCTGGGACGTGAAGGAGCCTGGCCGCCGCGGACGCCAACGGCCGGCCGAGCCGGCCGTCGGACCGCCGCGGCGGCGCCGCGGCAGCTCGATCGGTGCATCCGGCGCTGGTCGAGAAGGTCGCCACGCCCACCGGCGCGCCCGACGGTCGCGCTCGAGCAGTACCGGAAGCTCGCCGGCGAGCCTGCACCAGTGGCAGCTCGATCACGACGGCAAGGTCGTCATGATCGTGAGCGCGGTCGCCGGCGAGGGCAAGACGCTCACCGCGGTCAACCTGGCGCTCACGCTGAGCGGCTCCTACAAGCGCCGCGTGCTGCTCATCGACTGCGACCTGCGCCGTCCGACGCGTGCACGAGGCGCTTCCAGATTCCGGGCACGCCCGGCGTCTCCGACATCATCGACGCGTCCGGATGATCCCGCGTCTCCGCGGCGTCACCGACCGGCTGTCAGTCATGCCGGCCGGCCACCTCGAGGGCGACCCGATGGGCGCGCTGACGTCGGCGGCGATGACCGCGCTGCTCGAGCAGGCGCGCGCCGCGAATATCGACTGGGTCATGCTCGACACGCCGCCCGCTGGCCGTGCTGCCCGACGCCAACCTGCTGGCCGATCACGTCGACGGCGCGGTGCTGGTCGTGTCGGCCGGCCAGACCGCTTCGACACTGGTCGACACGGCCATCCGCGTCATCGGCCGGGAGCGCATCCTCGGCGTCGTGCTGAACGGCGTCGATCCGCGGGACATGAGCACGGCGAACTACCACGCCGACTACTACGGGAGGCGGTAGCACCGCGGCCGCGGGCGGCTGACGCATGGCAGGCCAACTGAGCACCAGGACGCCGCTCCTGATGCTGCTCGAAACGGTGATGATCGTGCTCGCCGTGGCGGCGGCGGCCGCGGATCCGCCTGGGTCCGGCCGAGGCGCGTTGAGCGTCGTGACGACGCCGGGCGGCCTCGCGCAGGCCGGCGTGGTGGCCAGCATCTGCCAGCTCTGCCTGTACTTCGCCGACCTGTACGACCTGCGGGTGGTCGCCGACCGCCGCGAGCTGTTCGTGCGGCTGCTGCGCATCGCTGGCCGCCACCTCGATCATCCTGGCCGTCGTCTACTTCTGGTTCCCGGTCGCTGATCATCGGCCGCGGCGTGTTCCTGCTCACCGACGGCTGTTCATCATCGCCGCCATCCTGCTGTCGCGCCTGGTGTTCGAGTGGGTCGCCGCCGCAGGTGCGGCCCGGCGAGCGGCTGCTGCTCATCGGCACGACGCCGGCCGCCGTGGCGCTGGCGCAGGAGATCCACGAGCGGCAGGCCGAACTCGGCGTCGAGATCGTCGGCTTCGTCGATCCCGATCCGCGCGCAGGTCGGCGCGGCGCTCTTCAACCCCGGCGTCATCGGCACCATCGACGACATCCCGGCCATCGTCCGCGACCCGCAGCGTCGACCGCGTGGTGGTGCAGCCTGGCCGATGCGCGCGGCCGTCTGCCGCATGGACAAGCTGCTCGAGATCAAGCTCGAGCGGCGTGACCTTCGACCACCTGGCCACGGTCTACGAGGAGTACACCGGCAAGATCGCCGTCGAGAACCTGCGCCCGAGCTGGCTGATCTTCTCGGAGGGCTTCCGCAAGACGCGACGCGTTGCTGGCCACCAAGCGGGTGCTCGACATCGTCGTGGCGCTCGCTCGGCCTGCTGCTGGCCGCGCCGATCGCTGCTGGTGGTGGTGGCGCTCGTCAAGCTGACCTCGCCGGGGCCGGTGCTCTACTCGCCAGGAGCGGGTCGGCCAGCACGGCCGCATCGTTCACCGTGCACAAGTTCCGCTCGATGCGGCGTCGACGCGGAAGCGGACACCGGGCCGGTCTGGGCGCAGAAGAACGACAGCCGCGTCACGCCGATCGGCCGGTTCCTGCGGCGCACCCGGCTCGACGAGCTGCCGCAGCTCTGGAACGTGCTGCGCGGCGACATGAGCTTGGTGGGCCCGCGGCCCGAGCGGCCCGACTTCGTGCGCGCGACTGACCCAGCAGATTCCGTTCTACGGCCAGCGCCACGTCGTGAAGCCGGGCCTCACCGGCTGGGCGCAGGTGCGCTACACCTACGGCGCCAGCGTCGAAGACGCGCTGCAGAAGCTGCAGTACGACCTCTACTACATCAAGAACATGTCGGTCGCCCTCGACCTGTTCGTCATGCTCCAGACGGTCAAGACCGTCGTGCTGCTGCGCCGGGGCGCGTCATGACGGCGGCGCGCCGCCGGCGGCGTGATCGGAACGCGATGACGATCGACGTGGAGGACTACTTCCACGTCAGCAACTTCGAGCACCTGGTCGCGCGCGACTCGTGGGCGGGCCGGGAGAGCCGCGTCGAGGCCAACACCGATCGCCTGCTCGCGATCTTCGACCGGGCCGGCGTGCGGGCCACGTTCTTCGTGCTGGCGTGGGTGGCCGAGCGCGTACCCGGCCTGGTGCGGCGGATCGCCGCGCGGCGGGCACGAGGTGGCCTCGCACGGCTACGGGCATCGGCTGATCTACGACCAGACGCCGCGAGGCGTTCCGCGACGACGTGCGGCGCGCGAAGCGATCTGCTCGAGGACGTCAGTCGGGCCAGCGCGTGGACGGCTATCGCGCGCCGAGCTTCTCGGTGACGCGCGCGGTCGCTGTGGGCGCTCGACGTGCTGATCGAAGAAGGCTACACCTACGACTCGAGCATCTTCCCGATCCATCACGATCGCTACGGCATCCCGGACGCCGAGCGCCACCCGGCATCGTGACGCGCGTCCGGCGGGCACGCATCGTGGAGGTGCCGGCCTCGACGGTGCGCATGTGGCGGGGTCGAACCTGCCCGATCGGCGGCGGCGGCTACTTCCGGCTGCTGCCCTACGGCTGGACCGCGCTGGGGCATCGCGCGCGTGAACGCCGTCGAAGGCGCGCCGGCCGTGTTCTACCTGCACCCGTGGGAGATCGATCCGGACCAGCCGCGCCTCGCGGCGCCGTGCGCTGGCGCGCTACGCGGCACTATCGCAATCTGCAGGAGACCGAGGCGCGCCTGCGAGCGTCTGCTGCGCGAGTTCCCGTTCGGCACGATGCGGATCGCTCATCGCGTCGGTGCCGCTGCCGACCCGCTGACGCTCGGCGCCGACGGCGACGGCCCGGGCAGCGAGGTGATGCGGTGAGCCTCACGTGGTATCGACTCGGCGCCCCGCCGGTCGTCGTGGAGCCGTGCACCGACGCGGCCGCCGTGGGACGCCTACGTCGAGGCCGCAGCCGACGCCTCCGGCTACCACCTGTGGGCGTGGCGGCGCATCTTCGAGCAGGTCTTCGGCCATCGCACCGTGTACCTGGCGGCGCGGCGCGACGGCCGCATCGTCGGCGTCGCTGCCGCTGGTGCTGTTCGAATCGCGCGATCTTCGGGCGCTTCGTCGTGTCGCTGCCGTTCCTGAACTACGGCGGCGTGGTCGCCGACGACACGGAGGCGGCCGACGCGCTGGTCGCCCGCGCCGGCCAGGTGACGCGCGAACACCGCGCGACCGCACCTCGAGCTGCGGCACGATCGCCGGCGCTTCCCGCACCTCGTCGCCGAAGGAACACAAGGTGGCGATGACGCTGGCGTTGCCGGCCGATGCCGACACCCTGTGGAACGGCGCTCGATCGCAAGGTGCGCAACCAGGTGCGCAAGGCCGAGAAGAGCCATCTGGTGGCGACGACCGCCGGGCGCGAGGGCCTCGACGAGTTCTATGCCGTGTTCGCGCGCAACATGCGCGACCTGGGCACGCCGGTCTACTCGCCGGCGCTCTTCGACGCCGTGCTCACGACGTTTCCGGATCGGGCGCGGCTCATCATCGTGCGGCTCGGCGCGCACGCCGGTGGCGGCCGGGCTCACGTGGCGGTGGCGCGGGCGCACCGAGGTGCCGTGGGCGTCGTCGCTGCGCGAGTACAACGCGCTGTCGCCGAACAACCTGCTCTACTGGACCATCCTGAAAGAGGCCATCGCGGCCGGCAGCACGCGACGCTCGACTTCGGCCGCTCGACGCCGAACGAGGGCACGTTCCACTTCAAGAAGCAATGGGGCGCCGGACCGGCGCCGCTGTGCTGGGAATACGACGTGGCGCAGGGCACGCTGCCGGATCAGAGTCCGAAGAACCCGAAGTTCCGGCTGGCGATCCAGGCATGGCAGAAGCTGCCGGTGCCGGTGGCGAATGCGATCGGGCCGCGGATCGTGCGCTCGATCCCCTGACGCGACGGCGACAACGCCGGCGGCTACGGCACGACTACAGACGCGCGGCCACGCCGGGCACCAGCCGGGCGACGACCGGCAGCCAGTCCCGGCGTGGGAAGGTCAGGGCCACGACCGGCGCACTGGCGACGACGGAGCAGGCCACGCGCACGGCCATGACCCCGTAGGAGTCCAGGCCCAGCCACAACGACAGCACTCTCTGCGTGACGACGCACGTCGCGGCCAGCGCCACCACCGGTAGCAGCACGTGGCGGAAGAACTCGCCGCCGGTGACAGCGAGCCGCGGCAGCATGTACCGCGGTGCGAGCACCATCGTGATGACCAGCGCCGGGACAGCCGAGGCCAGCGCCACGCCCCACACGCCGATGGCCGTGGCGAACCACACGCTGAGTACGACGTTCAGCGCTGCCTCGGCCAGGATGATGACCACCAGGACCTTCAGCACGTCGAGCGACTGATAGAAGGGGATCAACACCTGCGTCGAGAGCGCCGCCAGGGTGGCCGCGATGCCGAGAAACAGAAGAATCCGCGGCGCTTCGGCAGTGAAGGCCTCGCCAACCCAGAGCGCGAGGAACGCCGGTCCCACCGTCACGAGGTGCACGTTGATGAACACCGACATCGCCCCGCAGGTTCGCGCCGATCGCAGGAAGACCGCCTTCAGCGTCGCGAAATCGCCGCGGGCGCGCAGGCCGGCCAGTTCCGGCAGCAGGGCCGTCGTCAGGCCGTTCACCATCATTCGCGAATATTCGACCAACTGGAGCGGCACGGCGTAGAGCGTCACGCTGGCGGCGCCAAGAACCACACCGATGAGCGCCGTGTCGGTGTAGCTGATGATCAGCAGCGACGCCTGGACGAAGAACGCCTGCAGGCCGAATCCGTAGAGGCTGCGCAGTTCCTCGCGCGTTGGCAGGGCCGGCCGCAGCCGCACAGCGGGCGCCACCAGCCGGCACAGCTTGATCAGCACTGGCAATTGCAGCGCCACCTCGAGCGTGGTCACGACGGCCAGGGTGACGAGGGGATTGGCCCGGGTCATCGACCAGGCCACCCCGGCGCTGCGCGTCAGCGCGCTCCCGAGCGCCACGCCCAGCGCCAGATCCATGCGGCCGTGCGCGGCCAGCAGCGCCGAGAAGGCCGAGTTCACGAAGACGAACAGCAGGCGCACGCCCACGAGGGCGGTGGTGATCGACGCCGCCCGCGCGGCGTCGGGCGACAGCGGCGTGGCGAAGACGTCCGCGACAATCGTGCTGAGACTCAGGCCAAGCGCCACCGAGAGCAGGCCGAGGCCGAAATACATCGTCGAGGCCACTCCCAGGAGCCGTTCGAGCGCCGGCACGTCGTCGAGCGATGCGGCCTCCGAGAGCCTCTTCAGGAACGAGGCGCCGAGCCCCAGGTAGAACAGATTGGAGTACGCCGCCAGGCCATTCAGGAACGTCCAGACGCCGTAGACTTCCTGCTCGAGCGTGGCGACAACGAGCGGGATCAGGGCAAACGACAGAGCGGCCGTCACCAGCGTGGTCAGCCAGCTCATGACGACGTTGCGCTTGAGCGAACGCCGGTTCCAGGATTCCGGAATCCACCCGCGGCGGAACGACGTCATCGCGGTGCCGGGGCGTCAGCTCGAGGCGTCGAGCCTGTCGAACACGGGCGGCGCGCGACGTTCATGACGCCTGCCGGACCTTCCGCACCAGGCGCGCGTCGGCGCGTGTGGCCATCCTGGACCGGATCGACGCGCAAGCGGCCGCGATGACGCACAACGCTCGATTATGGCAGAATCGCCGCCCGCGACCGGTCGGGGCTGGCCTCGAGACCTTCGCCGAGGCGTTCTGCGCCGTGGTCTATGGGCTGCCGGCGCTGGACGACGCGCCTCGGCTCGTCAGGAGGTGCGGCGCTCGATGGCGCCGGCGGCGGCCAGCGTCTCGACCAGGATCGTCACGATCCGGCGTTGGCTGCGGCGCTCCATGGCGCCAGCGAGCCCGTCGTGCGTCAGCGCGAGTTCGAAGCGGTTGACCGCCAGCTCCAGCAGCACCAGCTCGCGGGTTACGTCAGGTTGGAACGACAGATGCGACAGCGCCTCGCGATCCGTCCGATAGCGCAGGTGGCCGAACGCCCGCGCCACCTCGTCGTGGAGGGTGGTCCAGTCGCGGGCAACGGCGCCGCGTCCCACGTCTTCGAAATCCACGGCCCCCACTCGCCCGTCATCGACGAAGAAATTGGCCAACGTGGCGTCCCCGAAGACCAGCCCCTGAGCCGCCGGAGGAGCCACGCATCGCCACCGGCTCGAGAAGCCAACGTGGGCTGACAGCAACGGTGTCGTGCGCGACAGAGCGTCGAGCTTGGTTGCCGCCCGCTGCCACACTGCCGCGCGCGAGTGGTCGTAGAGCGGCACGGAAGCGTCGACCGGCTGGGCGTGAAAGGCGGTCAGCCACGCCGCTACCATGCGGAGCGCCTCGCGGGAGATGGCGCGCGCGGGCGAGCGCCCGAACGGATTACGGTCGCGCCGGAACCCGTTCGCGAACAGGTGGCTGACCTCGGCGCCGCCAATCGGACCAGTGACGAGGAGGCGGCTGCCGGCGTCGACCGTCAGGACCTCGGCGGCCATGAAGCGGGCGTCGGACGCGGCCATTCTGCCCGCCACGCGCAGCCCGAACACCTGGCGGGCGAAATCGGCGTCGTCGTGGCACACCTTCACGAAGGCGCTGCGACCGTCGACGGCCGTCAGGTGCCATACGGGATTGCGGCCGACCCGGCGCGCGATCGAGCCATCAGCCAGACGCGTCTCGGAAGCGGGGCTCGCGCGTAGCGCCGATAGAACCTGCGGACTCACCGGAAAGTCGTGCACCGGTCGGCTAGTCCTTTCGCAGCAGGTAGATGCGTTCCCAGCACACGAGGTTGAGCGGGGCGAGACCCGTGGCCGCCCGCACCGCCGCACCCAGACCCGGTACCGAATCGATCATCCACTGCTTGGGGAGGAAGTTGCCGGTGCGGTGCACCATGGTGCAGCCGGGAAACAGCCGCTTCATCTCGCCCGGATGTTCGAAGGTGACGGTCAGCGTGCCGGCGAATTGTTTCAGCCAGTTGATGCCGCCGCCGTACCACCCGTTGGTGAACGACACGATCAGGTGACCGCCGGGCTTGAGGACCCGGAGGAACTCCCGCACGAATGCGGGGCGGCTTGCCTGGGGGAAGAGATGGAAGAAGCGCAGGCTCGAAACACAGTCGAACTCGTTGGCCTCGAAGGGGAGCTTCGAGGCATCTCCCTCCATCAGGCGGTGTTTGGTCGGATGCGCCACTTTCTCGGCGTCGGCCAGCATCTCGCGCGTGAGGTCGAGGCCGACAACCTCGACGGGCAGATCCTTCACGTATTCGAGCGTCCGGCCGGTGCCGACCGGCACGTCCAGCAGGCGCGTGGCGCCGCACTCGACGACGTAGGCGCGGATGATCGCGCGGTCGCGTTCGAAGTTGAACCGTCCAGCCCGACTGCTGAACCGGAGGCGGTCGTAGTCCTCCGCCAGTTCGGAATAGGACCGGGTGTAGTCGCTCATCTGAGTGCCTCGTGAAGGACCGCAGGCGCGGGCCGCCGGCGGTGGCCGGATGTGCCTGACGGAGCCCGCGACGGCGAAGACCGCAAGCGTTGATTATGACACGCCGGCAGAGCTTGGAGAGGGGCGCCGGCACGGCGTCGCCGCGCGCGGCGACGCCGCCGCTGACCGAAGGTGCACGCCGCGACATCGCAGTGACCGAAACGGCCTCGAATAGTGAGCGGTCACACGCCGTCGGGTTCGCGAGTCATCACGCGCCGTTGGTGTTCGTCAGCGGCGGGAAGGCTCATGCGGCCGGGCGCGTGTCGCTGCCGCCGAGACGGCGGGCCCAGCGCTCGAGGCACCAGGCCGTCCACAGAGCCGACGTTCGATTGCGCGATCCACGCGCATCCTCCGCGACCCAGTGCTCGAGCACGCGCCGATCGAGCAGCGTCGCGACGGCCGATTGCGGCGACAGCACTTCGTCGCGGAACCAGTCGCGATAGCGGCCGCGGATCCACTCCCCCACCGGCGCCGAGAAGCCGCGCTTCGGCAGGCGATCCACCGTCGGCGGCAGGCGGCGCGTGCCGAGTGCGCGCAGGAAATGCTTCGAGCGACCGGGCCACGACTTGCGTTCGGCGGGAATGCGGAACGCGAACTCGATGACGCGGTGATCCAGCAGCGGGCACCGCACCTCGAGGCTGTTGGCCATGCTCGTGCGATCGACCTTCACGAGCGGGTCGTTGGGCAGATAGATCTTGAGGTCGGCATATTGAGCCCGCTGCAGATCGCTGGTCGACGCGCACCGCAGGTACGGCGCGGTGACGGCCTCGTAGACCGGACTGGCCAGCGGCGACCGCGTCTGGCTGGCGCCCATGAGCAGCGCGCGCGTCCCACGGCTTCACGATGCAGAGGTCCGCGTAGTATGCCGCCTCGCGCGGCCAGCCGAGATTCTCGAGCACGTTGCCGGCGCGCAGCGGACGCGGCAGATGCGCCGAGCGCGGCCAGTGCCGGCCCAGCCAGCCGGCTACGGCGCGACCCGGCGCTCCCGGCACGAACCGGCGGTACCTCGCCTCGAAGCCGTGCAGGTCGTAGCGGAAGTCGTAACCGCCGAACGACTCGTCGCCGCCGTCGCCGGTGAGCGCCACCGTCACGTGCTGCCGCGCCGCCTTCGAGACGTAGTAGGTCGGGATCGCCGAGGCATCCGCGAACGGCTCGTCGAAGGCATCGACGAGCGTGTCGAAGACCTCGTCGAGGCGCGGCTCGAGCAGCGTCGGATAGTGCTGCGTGTGGAACGCCGCGGCGGTCAGGCCGGCGGCTTCGAGCTCGTTGTGCGCGCGTTCCTCGAAGCCGACCGAGGTCGTGACCACGCCGGCGCCCTGCGCCTCGGCCATCCAGGAGACGACCAGGCCGGAGTCGATGCCGCCAGACAGGAAGGCGCCGAGCGGCACCTCGCTCTCGAGACGGCAGGCGACGGCGTCGGCCAGCAGCACCTCGAGGTCGCGCAGGATCTCGGCATCGGGCCGGGTGTCGGTGTCGAATTCCGTGACGTCCCAGTACTTGCGGGTCTCGATGTGCCCGCGCGCGATCCGCATCCAGTGGCCCGACTCGAGTTTGCGGACGTGGCGGTGCACGGTGTTCGGCTCGACGAAGTAGCCGAGCGACAGGTAGCCTTCGAGAGCCGACAGGTCGAGCTCGCCGTTCCACGCGTGGCTCTGCCGCAGGGCCTTCATCTCGCTGGCGAAGTGGAGCACGCCGTCGAAGACGGCGTAGAACACCGGCTTCTTGCCGAGGCGATCGCGGGCGATGAAGACCTCGCGCGTCCGCGTATCGCAGATGGCGAAGGCGAACATGCCGTTCAGCCGATCGAGGCAGGCGGGGCCGAACTCCTCGTAGGCGTGCAGAATGACTTCGGTGTCGGAGACGGTGCGGAAGCGATGGCCGCGGGCCTCGAGTTCCCGCCGCAGCGGCTTGTGGTTGTAGATCTCGCCGTTGAAGACGATCCAGCAGCTGTCGTCTTCGTTGGCCATCGGCTGATGGCCGCCAGCGCGATCGATGATCGACAACCGCCGGTGACCGAGCGACGCGAAGCCGCAGTCGACGAAGCCGTCGCCATCCGGGCCGCGATGGGCGATGGCGCCGGTCATGGCGCGCAGGTCGCGCGAAAACGCCTCGGGCAGCGCGCCTTCGAGCGCGACCACGCCGCTGATGCCGCACATAGCTAGTATCCCGGACCCGACGTTCGCTGACGTATTCCGGGCGCGGCATCCCGCCTCGCGGCGTTGCTCCTTCCGCGGATATACGCCATATCCTTGGTCGTCGCGCCTGGCGATCCGGGCGCCGCGCCCGGAACACTAGTCACCGAACGTCGGCTCCGGGACACTAGGATCGCGCTCCGCGCGGCTCGGTCATGCCGACATTGTAGCGGACCGCCCCGGATGCGCCGTAACGCTGCCCGCCGCTGCATGCGACGGCGCGGCGGCGGACTGGCGTCAGCGTCCCGCGGTGCCGCGGTAGACCTCTTCGTAGCGGCGCAACATCTCGTCGAGAGTGAAGTGCGCCAGCAGGCGCTGCCGCCCGGCCACACCCCAGCGGCGGGCGCGCGCTGGATCGGCGCTGGCCTCGACGAGGGCGGCGGCGAACCCGGCGGCATCACGCGCCGGCGCCAGCAGGCCGGTCTCGCCCGCCACCACGACTTCGGGCGTGCCGCCGACGCCGGTGGCGACAATCGGCAGTTCGGCCGCCATCGCCTCGAGCAGCGTCAGCGAGATGCCTTCGCTGGTCGAGCTGTTGGCGAAGACATCGACGCCGGCCAGCAGCGCGCGCACGTCGTCTCGATGGCCGAGCAGGTGCACGCGGGCGGCGGATGCCGTGACGCGCGATCGCCTGTTCGATCGCCGCGCGCTCCGGGCCGTCGCCGATGATGACCAGCCGCAGCCGCGGATTCGCGGCGGCCGCGATCGCCACCGCCTCGACCAGCATCACGAAGTCCTTCACCGGGTCGAGGCGGGCGACGGCGCCGACGACGCAGTCGTCGGCGGCGACGCCCAGCTGCAGCCGCGCGGCGGCGCGGCTGCCGGGCCGCGGCGCCTCACCCGGATCGATGCCGTTCCAGATCACCTGCATCCGCGCCGGCACGGCTTCCTTCAGCAGATGCGCGCGCAGGTCGTGCGACACCGCGAAGAGGTCGCGGGCGCCGGCCATGAAGATGCGGTTGATGGCGCGCCGCTTCGCCGACGGCGGGCTGTCGGAGAGGCGTCCGTGTTCGGTGTAGACGGCGCGCGTCCCCGGCGCCATCATCGACGCCAGCCGGCCGTAGACGAACGGCGAATAGTGGTGGCAATGCAGCACGTCGGCGCGCATCCGGCGCGCGATCGCGGCCAGGCGCCACGACAGCCGCGGATCGAAGCCCGGTTGCCGGTCGAGCACGTGCAGCGGCACGCCGAGCGAGGTGACGCGGTCGGCCCAGGCGCCCGGCGCGTCGAGACAACACACGGCCATCGGCAGGCGCGTGTGCAGGCGGCGCACGATCTCGATGACGAGTCGCTCGGTCCCGCCCGGGTCGAGGCGCAGGACCACCTGCAGCACCGTGGGCGGCGTCACGCGATGGCTTTGCGGCGGGGGCGCGGGATGACGGCGGCCGCGCGGTCGGCATCGAAGCGCGCCGGCTTCAGCGCCAGCACGTCCGCCTTGTACATGCGGTGGAGCGCGGCAACGACGCCGAAGGTCATCCACGTGAAGTCGTTGTTGGCGGCGGCGATGAAGGCGCCGCCGACGACGAAGGCGAACATCGAGGCCGCCAGCGACGTCGACGAGACGAGGTAGTACCGCCGGTCGTCGGGGCTCAGTCCGGCCAGCGCGGCGGCGCCGATGCGGATTCGGAGGCAGATGAAGAACGCGTAGGCGAACATCGCGACCCACACCACGAACCCGAGGTAGCCGGTCTCCGCCAGCACCTGAAAGTGACTGCTGTGCACCGAGCGGCCGCTTCCATACGCGCCATCCAGGCTGTCGTAGTTGTCGTAGGCGAGATCGTAGTTGCGCAGCCCGACGCCGAGTGGATTGTCGTCCACCATATCCACCGCGACGCGCCAGAAGTGCAGCCGGCTGAGCGCGGAGCCCTCACCCACCTCTTCATAGGTAGTGATGGTGTTCATGCGCTCCATGTAGCCCTCGGGCTTGGGCGCGAACGCGAACACCAGACCGCCCGCCAGCGCCAGGCCGCTGCCCCAGAGAATCGGCCGCCGCTGCATCAGCACGGCCACGAAGGCCAGCGCGCCGAGGCCGAGCAGGCCGCCGCGCGACATCGTGCCGATGACGGTGATGACGCTGAGCGGAATGCAGAGCCAGAAGCCCTGGCGGATGTACTTGATGCCGGGAAACGGCACCGTCAGCGTGACAGCGGCCGTCGCCATGAACGGGATCGCCATGTTGACGGCCAGCGCGTAGCCGTTGTTGTCCACGAACGCGCCGGCCTGCCCTTCGGCGAACTGCACGCCGCCACCCAGCATCGAGACCACGCCCGCCTTGGCGGAGTAGAACGCGAATGAGCCGGCGATGACGGCGATGAGCTGGCTGAGGCGCGGTTTGGTGGTGGCCAGCGAGACGGCCAGGCCGCTCACGACCAGCAGGCGCGCGAACTGATCCACCCAGGCCCAGTCCGCCGGGGAGATGTAGGTCGTGTACTGCGCGACGAGCACGCAGCCCATGAAGAGCCAGCTCAGGATGCTGAGCGGGTGCGTGATGTTGGGGAAGACGCCGGTGAGCAGCGATGGCACCAGCAGCAGCAGCCCCGTCACCAGGGACAGTCTCAGCGGGGCCAGGTTCCACCACACCCACTCGACCGGCCGGAACAGCGAGAACCAGACGTACATCAGCAGTGCGGCGTGGCGGCTGACGACGCCGCCCGCAAGGCCGATGCCGATGAGGATGACGACGAGGAGCGAGCGCATCGGGAGGCCGTAATTTCCGGCAAAAACTACGGTATCACAGCTTCATCGACGCTCCGGGGCGGGGCTGCGCAGGGCCGCCCGGCGTTGCCCGGAACCATCGGCCCGTCCCCGCCGCGCGCGCCGGCTGGCTAGCCGAGCAGGGCGCGCAGCACCAGAGCCGCGGCAACCAGCGCCACGGCCGCGACGGCCGCAGCGAGCTGCTTCAGGCGCCGGATCGCGATGACCTTCTGCGGCTCGAAGGCCGCCGGCGGCGGCCACGGGCCCGCCGGCGCCGGGCGCAGGGCGGCCCGCGGGGTCTCGCGCTCGAACCACGGCCGCGCGTAGCCGTACTGCAGCAGCAGCACGACCGGCCGGGTCCGGGTCCGGGTCGGTGAAGCCGCCAGCGTCTCGAGCGACCGCGCGTGGAAGTAGCGCGCACACTCGAGGAATCTGCTCCGCTCGTCGAGCGACGAGGCGTGCCAGGCGGCAAGGTCGAAGACCTCCGACTTGCGGACATCCTGCGCCGCCCAGGTCTCGGTCGGGAACTCGAGCACCTCGGGCTTGTCGAGGTAGCAGGTACTCGTGCTCCGCCATCCAGCGTGCGTAATGCAG
Source organism: uncultured Acidobacteriota bacterium (assembly GCA_963779175.1). Classification (GTDB taxonomy): domain Bacteria; phylum Acidobacteriota; class Vicinamibacteria; order Vicinamibacterales; family UBA2999; genus CADEFD01. The sequence continues at coordinate 304,103 of CAVZXA010000005.1, read as the reverse complement.
CAGGCAGGCTCGCGCGTAGTTCCAGTGCCCGTCGCGGCCGCCCGCCTCGTGGGTCCACAGGTAGCGGCCGAGCGCCTGCAGGCAGACGGTGTACGACCAGCGCCGTTCGACGTTGAGCAGTTGCAACGAGGCGATGTCGTCGTCCGGATGGATGACCCGGCGCACGAGTTCCGCGGCCTTGTCCGTGAAGCGGTCGTCGCCGGTGACGCGGTGCGCGTTCAACAGCGCCAGCACGGCGTTGGCGACGCCGCGCCCGGGCCCGTGATAGTCGGCCGACTCGGTCGCGCTGGCACCGCCGGTGGGCGACGCGCTCAGCCATGGCAGCGGGAAGCGGGCGCGCCGGCCGTCGTCGGCGGCGATGGTCCATTCCGCGAGCGAGACGACGGCCTGCCGGCTCACCACCTCGCCGGTCAGGAAGTAGTGCAGGAGCAGGCCGTGCGAGTAGCACTGCTCGTTCGAGGGTCCGCCGCCGTGCAGGCCCGCGTTGCGCGGGTAGGTGCGGTGCGTGGAAGTGCCGGCATCGGTGTAGTGCCCGGTGTGCCAGAACTGCCCGCCGTTGTAGGCGGCGCGGTCTTCGCTGGTCCAGTAGATGTCGATGCGCGAGACGTGCCGCGCCAGGTCGCTCGCCATCCGCCACCAGCGGTGGTCGTCGTGGCGCAGCGCCTGCAGCGTCATGCCGAGCACGGCGTCGTACTGGTTGTTGTAGTGCGAGATGAAACGCCGGCCGGGCTCGGTGCCGTTCTCGTGGTCGGCATACAGATCGCCGAAATGCCGCCAGCCGAACTCGTCGATGAGCTCACGCTTCGCAAGGAACGTGTCGTCGCCGTCAACGGCCGCCGCCACCAGGCCTTCGTAGACGTCGTTGGCGCCTGGGGCGACCGGATGGAGCGCCGGCAGGTGTTCGGCCATCGCCACGCCGTCGAGCGCCGGCAGCACGGTGGACGGCGTGCGGCACCACTCGGGCAGCGGATCGGCCGTGCCGTCGCCGACACCGATCCAGCAGTCGAACTCACACCGCTCGCCGCCCTGCAGTTCGTGGAGATCGCCGGCCGGCGGCAGGCTCCAGATGCGCACGACGCCTTCGGGATCGGCCTCGAACGCCTTCGGGAAGACCTCCCAGAAGAGGCGCGAGGTCACGCCCAGCTCGCCGCCGGCGTGCGTGCAGACGAGCGCCGGCGCCGCCCGCAGGCCCGATGTCACCGCGCCGCCCGCCTCGACCGAATAGCCACGCGCCTCGAGCGCCACGACACCGGCCTGATTCACGTGGACGCGGCTCTGCCAGTGCTCCCCGCCGCTGGCGTGCTGGGCGATCCGGCACGGCAGCGCGAGCGAGCCGACGGGCGCTTCCCGCTCGAGTGACGCGCGCGCGGCCGTCGCCGGCGACGGCGCCGCACAGACGACCGCCGCTCCCTGCAACAGCACGGAGCCGGGATCGCCGAGTTCCCAGAATCCGCCGTCGTGTTGCGCGCTGCGGGGATTGTGCAGTTCCAGGCTCAGCCCGAGCACATCCCGGCCGGCGAGACAGGTGAGCCCCAGGCGGACGTTCAGGCGCGCCCCATCCGCCAGCGTCGTCAGCCCATGCGCGGTGACGACGACCCGCAGTGCACTCTGGTGCGCGGTCTCGAGGTGCGTCCACGCGACGGGCACCCCCTGCCCGGCGCGGTCGCGCACGTGCACGATCGGCTCGCGGCAGCCCAGTGCGGCCCGGCCTGCCACCATCCAGGACGTGACGAGGCGCGGGTCGTCGAGGTCGAGCGCGAGTCGGCGGTCGCCATCGGTGACGACGGCGGTCTTGTCCCTCAGTGTCAGCGTCAGCGACGGCAATCCCTCGGGCCGTGCGACATCATCGCGGATGTCGAGCACGACGCCGCCCGGCGGCACCGCGGCGTCGACGTCGAGCAGAGCCCAGCGAACGCTGCCGTCGGGCCACCGCTCGAGCGCGGTGGCGGAGGTGGGCAGGGCCACATCGGCGCAGGCGACAAGGCTCGCCACCTCGTGCACCCGGCCAGGTGGCAGCGGCACACCGAACGTCAGCGGCTCGCGACGCGCCGCGGCCGATCCGGACCGGATCGTGGCGCGAGTGAGAACCGTCGGCGTGGTCATCGGAATGGGTGCAGCGGCAAGGCGGGAGTCACCGAGGTGCGTGAACGTGCGGTCGTGAGCACCTCTGCGCGGCGTCGCGCGCGACTGGTCCGTTCGCGCGCGGGCTTAGATTAACATAGGGGTTATTCCCCGGCTCACATGTCAGTAACGCTCGACGCTGGCTCCATGCCTGATGCGGATTCCGTCGTCATCGCGTTTGTCATCCCGGTGCGTAACGACGCCCGGGAGGCACCGGCGCGATGAGCCAGGCCCCGGCAACGAGCGACCGCCGTATCCGCGTGCTCGAACTGCGCAGCGTCTTCGGCACCGGCGGCGGCCCCGAGAAGACGATTCTGCTCGGCACGGCGCTCACCGACCGGACGCGCTTCGACGTGACCGTCTGTTACATCCGCGATGCCCGCGACGGCGTCTTCGCCATCGCCGAGTGGTCGCGCTCGCTCGGCATCCCCTATATCGAAGTGACCGAGCGCCATTCGCTCGATCCGGCGGTGGTGCGCAAGCTGCGGGCGATCGTCCGCGAACGACGGATCGACATCGTGCACGCGCACGAATACAAGACCGACCTGCTGGCGCTGCTGGTGGCGAAGCTGGAAGGCATCATCCCGCTGTCGACCGCGCACGGCTGGACCGGCCACTCGTCGAAGGAACGCCATCTGTATTACCCGGCCGACCGCTGGCTGCTCTCCCGGTATCCGCGGGTGATCGCGGTCTCGGAGGAGATCCGCCAGGTGCTCATCCGGGCCGGCGCGAAACCCGCGCGGGTGACCACGGTGCTCAACTCGATCGACCCCGGCAGGTTCCACCGTGAGGCCGCGCAGGGAACCGCTGGCGCGGCAGGCCCTCGGCTTGCCGGCCGAGGCGATCGTGCTCGGCGCGGTCGGGCGCGCCGAACCGCAGAAGCGCTTCGAGCTGCTGGTCGAGGCCTTCGCGCGGCTGGCCGCCGATCGGCCCCGGCTGCATCTGGTCATCGCCGGCGACGGCTCATGCCTGCCGGCGCTGCGGCGCCAGGTGGAGGGGCTCGGCGTGCTCGGCGCGCGCGTGCATCTGCTGGGCCACCGCACCGATGTGCCGCTGCTGCACCATGCGTTCGACGTGTTCGTGCAGTCGTCCGACTACGAAGGCACGCCCAACGCGGTGCTCGAAGCGATGGCGCTTGGCACGCCGCTGGTGGCGACGCGGGCCGGCGGCACCGCCGAGATCGCTTTCGACGGCGTGCACGGCCGGCTGGTCGACTGCGGCGATCGCGACGCGCTCATCGCGGCGATGGCCGAGCTGAGCGACGACCCGGCGCGGGCCCGTCACCTGGCCGCCGCCGCCCGCCAGCGGGTCGAAACCGAGCTCGCCTTCGCCACTCGCGTCGCCAAGGTCGAACGGATCTACGAGCAGCTGATGGCCGAGGCCGGGAAGGGCCGCGCATGAACGCCGCCAAGGCCGTGGTGCGCGGCCTCGCCGGCCTGGCCGTGCTGCCGATGCGCCTGTCGCTGGCCGTGCGCAGCCGGCTGCTCGGGCGCGATCGCGCGTTTCAGGCATCGTGCGAGTGGCTGTCGCTGGTGCCCGGCGCCCCCGGGCAGTACCTGCGCCGCGCCTTCCTGAGCGCAACCACGGGCGGCTGCGGTCCCGACACGGTCATTGGCATGGGGTGCCACTTCGCGTCCGCCGACGTCCGCGTCGAGGGCAACGCCTACCTCGGGCCCAACGGCAACTTCGGCTGGATTCACGTCGAGCGTGACGTGATGATCGCCGCCGGCGTGCAGATCCCGAGCGGCCCGCGTACCCACGGCATCGCGCGGCTCGACATCCCGATGCGCGATCAGCCGGGGGTGGCCGTCTGTGTGCACGTGCGCGAAGGCGCCTGGATCGGCAACGGCGCGATCGTGCTCGCCGACGTCGGGCGGCACGCCGTCGTGGCCGCCGGCGCGGTCGTGACCAGGCCGGTGCCCGACTACGCGATCGTCGGCGGCGTCCCGGCGCAGATAATCAGGTCGCGGCGCGACGAGGCCACGCCGTGAAGGTGCTGTATCTCTCGCACCGTCTGCCCTACGCGCCCAATCGCGGCGACCGCATCCGCTCATTTCACCTGCTGGAGGGCCTGCGCCGCGAGGCGGAGGTGAGCGTCGTCTCGCTGGTGCACGACGACGAGGAAGCCGCGCACACCGGCGACCTGACGGCTCGCGGCATGACGGTCACGACGGCGCGTGTCGGCGGCCTCGCACGCTGGGTGCGGGCGGTGACGGCGCTTCCCGGCAGCGAGCCGGTGACGCACGCCCTGCTCGATGCGCCGGCACTCGGCCCGGTCATCGACGCCGCGATCGCGCGCGCCCGGCCCGACGTGGTGGTGGCGCTCGGCAGCGGCATGGCGAAGTACGCGCTGCGGGCGCCGCTCGACCGCTTTCCCTGCGTGCTCGACATGGTGGACGTGGACTCGGAGAAGTGGCGCGCCCTCGCCGCGGTCGCCGCGCCGCCGAAGTCGTGGGTGTATCGACGCGAGGCGCGCGTGCTCGCCGCCTTCGAGCGCACGGCCTCCGAACGGGCAGCCACGGTGCTGGTCGTGAACGAGAAAGAACGCGAGGCCCTGCAGCGCCTCGCGCCTCGCGCTGACGTCCGGATCCTCCCCAACGGCATCGACCTCGACGACTTCACGCCGCCTGGTCCGCCGGCGCCGTCGGCCACGGTGGTGTTCTGCGGTGTCATGAACTACGCGCCCAACGAAGCGGGGGCCGTGTGGCTCGTGCGGGAGGTGTGGCCGCGGGTCGTCGCGCGACGGCCGGACGCGCAGCTCGAACTGGTGGGCAGCAGCCCGTCGTCGGCCGTGCGGGCGCTGGCCGGATCCCGCCATCACGGTCACCGGCTCGGTGCCGCACACCCGCGACTATCTGTGGAACGCCGCTGTCGCCGTGGCGCCGCTGCACACCGCCCGCGGACTGCAGAACAAGGTGCTCGAGGCCCTCGCGGCGGGCGTGCCCGTCGTGACCACGGGGGCCGTGCGCGGCGGGCTGCCGGATGCCATCGCCCCGGCGTGCGCGGTGGCCGACGACGCGGCCGCCTTCGCCGATGCCATCGTCGAGCGCCTGGCGTTCACACCCGAGGCCCGGCGCGCGCACGTGGCCCGCGTGGACCTCGCGCCTCACTCGTGGCGCGGCCCGCGTCAGCAGTTCGTCGACGTCGTCACCGCGGCCGCAACGGCGCGGCGGGGCTAGCGCGCTAGCGCGCCGGCAGAACCGCCAGCTGCGCCCTGGCGTCGGCGGCCCCCGCAAACGACCGGCTGAGCGCCAGCGCCGACGTGAACGCCTCGCGTGCCAGCCGCGGCTGGTTGTTCTTCGCCAGCGCCAGGCCCAGGTGGTAGCGGTGCTCCGGGTTCTTCGGATCGAGCTTGACCGCATCTTCGTAGGCCGCCGCCGAGAATGCGAAGAGGCCGCGCTTGAAGTAGATGAACCCGAGCGTGTCGCTCACTTCAGGCGCCTGCGGCGCCCGCGCCTTGGCGGCCTGTGCCAGCTGCAGGGCGACGTCGAGGTTCTCGCCGTCCTCGACCTTCATCCAGGCGAGGTTGTTGTTGGCCACGACCGCCGACGAGTCCACGCGCAGCACGGCTTCATAGGCCCGCTTGGCTTCGGCGCGGCGATTGGCCATGTGGTGCAGCACGGCGACGACGGTCTTCGGGCCGACGGCGGTGGGTTGCAGGGTCGCCAGACGCTCGAACTCGCGCATCGCCTCGTCGAGCCGCTGGTCGGCCACGTAGAGCTGACCGAGCATCGAATAGGCTTCGAGGATCGAGGGGTCGGCTTCAATGGCGCGCTTCAGGAGCGCTTCGGCAGCCTTGTAGTCGCGGGTGTCGCCGTAGGCGCGCGCCGCCACGACCAGCGAGCGCGCGTCACCCGGCGCCTTGTCCACCGCGGCGTTGGCGACGGCCAGGGCGCCATCGACGTTGCCGGCGGCGAGCCGGCTGGCCACCAGCCCGCCGAGCGCCTCGTACGACGACGGCTCGGCCTCGAGCGCCGCCGCGAAGCGCTGCTCGGCGCCCTTCGGGTCGCGACGGGCCAGCCGGATCTGGCCGTCGAGCGTCTGCACGCGCGGCTCCTTCGGCAACTGCGCGGCCACGATGCGCAGGGCCTCGGTGGCGTCATCGAGACGCCCGGCGCCGAGGAACGCGCGCACCAGGGCCAGCCGGGCCTCGAGGTGCGAGGGGGCGTTGCGCACGGCTTCCTGCGCCACGGCGATTGCCTGGTCGAACTCGCGGGCGCCCAGGTGCACGCGCGACAGCTCCACCTGCGCCGGCACGTAGGCGGGGTTGAGGCGCAGCGCCGCGGTCAGCGCGACCCGCGCTTCGCCGGCCCGCCGCCGCTGCAGCAGGGCCTGCGCCAGCCAGAAGTGGCCGGCGTCGTATTTGCTGTCGGTCGAGACCGCCGCCTGCAGGTCCGTGAGGGCGTCGTCGATGCGGCCCATCTCGAGGCGGAAGCGGCCGCGCAGCGCCAGCGCCCGGGCCGAGCGCGGCTGCTGCTTCAGGAGATCTTCGAGGTGCGCCATCGCGTTGTCGCGGCGCCCGGCCACGAAGTCCACGGTGGCGAGGCGGAGCGTGGCGTCGGCGAAGTGGCGGGGCTCGGCGGCCAGCGCCGTGAGGCGATCGATGGCCTCCTTCTCACGGCCGGTGACGAGCAGCACTTCCGAGAGCATGAAGCCGGCCGCCGGGTCCTTCAACTCGTCGGCCAGCGTGCGCAGATGCGGTTCGGCCTTGCCGGCATCGCTCAGGTTCACGAACATCGAGGCCAGCGATCGCAGCGCCAGCGCGTTCCTGGGTTCGATGGCGAGGGCGGCGAGAAACGCCTCCTCGGCGCCGGCGGTGTCGCCGGCCTGCAGACGATAGCTGCCCAGCGCGAGCCGGGCTTCGGGCGACTTCGGATCGACGTCGATGGCGCGGGCGTAGGCCGCCTCGGCCTCGGGGGTGCGGCCGCGCACCGACTGGATCGCCCCCAGCGTGGCGTACGACAGGCCGCGATTGGGATCGAACTCGATGGCCCGTTCGAGCGACTGCGTGGCGGCGTCGTAGTCCTTGAGGCCGGCAAGGGCGTTGCCGAGCAGGACGTGTGCGGCGACGTTTTTCGGATCGCGCTCGATGACCTTCCGGGCCCGCGAACGCGCGTCTTCGTAGCGGGTCGCCAGCAGCAGGTACTGGCCGGCGGTGAGCTGCACCTTGGGATCGTCGGGCAGCAGGTCGGCGGCGCGCACGTACTCGGGGTAGGCCGCCTCGGGGTTGTTCGATTTGGCGTAGGCCTCGCCCAGCTTGTAGCGGGCTTCGCCGTAGGCGGCGTCGATCTGCACCGCGGCGCGGTATTCGATGATCGCTTCGGGCAGCTTGCCCGCGGCCACGTAGGCATCGGCGCGGGCGACGTGGGCGACCTTTTCGGTGGCCGGATCACCGCCGCAGGCAGCCACCGTCACCGCCATCGCGGCCGTCCACGCCGCCAGGCGGGCGCGGGATGAAATTCGTTTCGGCATGACGGTCGTCGCTCCTACTCCGGAATGTACGTCGCGAGCTTCGGGAACAACTGGTCGGCAAACGCCACCGCGCGTCGTTCCGCGGCGGCCGGCGTCTCGTCGCGGCCCACGGGACTGAGGATCCTGACCAGCGCGCCGTCGGTGCGGTTGCGGCTGGCTGCGTCCCACACGAGAAGCGCCTTGCTCACGTACTCGCTGGCGATCGTGCGCGCCGCGGCCCTGGTACCAGTAGAGGGCGATCTGGCGATTCTCGCCTTTCTGGATCAGGTAGCGATTCACTTCGGCGCCGCCGGCCGACGCCAGGCGCAGGCGACCGGCCTCCACCGGCACCCAGCCAGCACCCGGGAGGCAGTTCATCGGCGAGTGGATGGCGTCGCCCTGGCGCTGGCTCCGGTAGTAGCCGATGTAGAGCCCGACCTCGTGGCTCCCCGCCGCATAGGCGCGCAGCACGTAGTCGTCGACGCCGAGCACCCGCATGGTGTCGAGATCGAGCGGCGCCGCATCGACGCCGCGCCACTCGTCGAGCGACAGCGGAAAGCCGGGGAGCAGATCGCGCGGGGCGCTGGCATCGGGACGTTCGGCGGCGGTGAGCGCTACGGCGGCGGCGCCGAGCGTGAGGGCGACGACGAGCAGACGGGCGGTGAGAGTCATGGACATCACGACGGCACGCGGCCAACCGGCAGCGCCGTCAGTTCGGGGTCGGGCAGCACCCGCGAGAGCAGCTCGCGCAACACGAAGAGCAGGGCCAGCGCCGACACGAACACCAGCCAGCCGGAGAAGGTGTGCAGGAACCCTTCGGCTGCCTCCGGCCCGTAGTGGTGCGCGGCGATGCCGGTGCCGGCGACGCGCAGCCCGTTGGTGAAGACCGCAATCGGCACGGTCGCCAGGGCCAGCACCCAGCGGACCCACGGTCGCGAGTCCATGAAGTAGCCGTAGACGATGCCGAGCGTGAGCAGCGAGATGAGCGAGCGGATGCCGCTGCAGGCTTCGGCCACTTCGAGGGTGGTGCTGGCGAGCACCATCACGTTGCCTTCGCGCAGCACCGGCACGCCGAACAGGCGCAGCCCGGCTTCGCCCACCTGCGAGGCCAGCAGCTGCAGCGGCAGCGCGATCTGGTTGAACACGATCGCCGGCAGCGGAATCATCAGCAGGAGGAAGGCGAGCGGAAACGCCAGCAGGCGCAGGTGCTCCCAGCCGAAGGCGAAGAGCACGAGCCCGACGAGCACGCCGATGATCGCCACCCGCGTCAGGAACAGTTCGGCGCCGAGGGTGCCGGCGGCCAGCACGGCCAGGCTGCCGACGATGACGACCAGGCCGAGCACACTCGGCCGACGGGCGGCGGCGATGAGCGCCTGGCGGCGTTCCCAGGCAAGGAAGAGCGCCACCGGCACGACCAGGAAGCCGTGCGAGTAGTTGTCGTCGGTCGCCCAGTCGGACACCAGCTTCCGGCCCACGTCGAAGAACAGCGCCGCGAAGCTCACGGCCGCCAGCACGGCCGCTGCCAGCGGGCGCGTCACGACGGGGGATCCTGGCAAGTCATTCCACGAACAAGTATCGGTTGGTCACGGATGGTGTCGTAGGGCGGAATCGCGCGAAACCCTCGTGAAAATGCCAACGGCGGGGCGTATGCCGCCCCGCCGTCGGATGGTGTCGGGCAGGCGCCCGGAGAGACGCTACGAGCGGGCGGTCTGCTGCTTGCGGCGACGGCGGGCAGCCACCGCGCCGGCCAGACCGGTGCCGAGCAGGATGAGGCTCGCCGGTTCCGGTACCACCGTGGGCACCTGGTTGACGAACGACTCCGAGTTGCCCCAGGCGCCAATCGACTGCACGTGCATGCCGATGCGGAGGTTGCCGGTCGAGAGGTTCGTCAGCAGGCTGGCGAAGGTCGAGCCGGAGTTGAGCGTGAAGACGAGCTTCAGCCACTCGTTCGGGTTGATGCCGTTTTGCGCCACCGGCGGGCGCGAGCCGTAGCCGTTGGTCGCCTGGAACGACAGGCCCTGGCTGCCCGGGAGGTTGCGATTGCCCCCCAGCGTCGAGAACGACACGCCGTTCGACGACGTCATCTGGTTGTTGTTCGGGCTCATCAGCAGCGGGTTCGGCTGGTCGAAGTAGATCTGGGTGACCGAAGAATTGGCCAGACCCGTGTTCTTGAACATGAACTCGACCTGGCCGCCGCCGAGGTCGGTCAGCTCGGCCGTCAGCTGAGCCTGGCCGATCGCGCAGCTCGACGCCGCGTTGTTGGTGATGCAGGAGAAGCCGAGAGGCGCCGCCTCAGTGCGCGCCGCGCTCACCGTGAGCACACCCGCTGCCATCGCCGCTGCCATCACGAACCGGGAAACCGACATTGTCTTGACCAAGACGCTCATCCTTTTCACTGCGAGACACCGCGTTTCCCAGTGGGAACCGGCGACTCGCGACTAGCTCTCTTCTTAGCAATCGGAATGCCATGTTCGAGAGAGTAGGGTTTGCTGCTAATTCGCCGCTTTTCTGCCTCCGACACCCGATCCGTGGCCAAAACGAGGATCGCAGGGTGGCGATCGAGGGATGATTTTCTACTCCGGACAAGACTATTCAGGCCAGGAACTTCACATGTTACGCGGCGTTCCAGTATTTGGCACCCCTGCACTCCATTGCGCCCTACGGTTCACGTTGGCTTGACTTTGTTCTTCAGGAGGTTGATTGATTGTCGCCAAATCTCCGTTCTTGTCCCGAATCTGCTGATATTATTGACGTCTTGCCGTGAATTCACGGCCACTACATGCTGCCGGCCGACGTTCCAGGCGACGCCCTCCCCCCTCAGCCCAAGGGTCCTACCCTGATTGGGAGAAGTCAGGCCCTCAAGGTCGTTCATCAGGAAGTCGAATACGCCGCCAGGTCCGACGCCAAGGTGCTCATCACCGGCGCCAGCGGCGTGGGCAAGGAAGTGGTCGCGCACCTGATTCACCAGCGCAGCCGCCGCCGCCACGCGCCGATGCTCACCATCAACTGCGCGGCGATGCCCGACACGCTGCTCGAATCGGAACTCTTCGGCCACGCGCGCGGCAGCTTCACCGACGCGTATCGCGACAAGCGCGGGCTGTTCGAAGCAGCCAACAGCGGCACCGTGTTCATGGACGAAGTGGGCGAGATGTCGCTGCGCATGCAGGCGCTGCTGCTCCGCTTCCTCGAAACCGGCGAGATCCAGCGCGTGGGCGACGAGCGCAACCGCGTCAACGCCAACGTGCGGGTGATTGCGGCCACCAACCGCCGCCTGCCTGAGCGCATCGCGGCCGGCGAATTCCGCGAAGACCTCTACTACCGGCTGAACGTCATCCACATCACGATCCCGCCCCTGCGCGAACGCAAGGACGACGTGACGCCGCTGCTCGACCACTTCCTGCGGCTCTTCGCCGTGGAACATGGCGTGCCGCTGCCGCAGTGCTCGACCGACGCGTCGCCGCGCTCGAAGCCTACGACTGGCCCGGCAACGTGCGCGAACTGCGCAACATCGCCGAGCGCCTGACGTGCCGCTGCCCGGGCGGCGTGATTTCCGCCATCGACCTGCCGCTCGAAGTGCGCACCGGCTCGCCGGTGGCCGACACCTCGTCGTCCAAGCCGGCGTCACCGGCGCCGGCGCAGGCCCTGCTCGATCGCATCCTGCTCAAGGGCGAGTCGTTCTGGGACGTGGCCTACGAGCCGTTCATGGCCCGCGACCTCACGCGCGAGGACGTGCGGCATCTGGTGCGGGTCGGGCTCGAGCAGACGCGCGGCAACTACAAGGCGCTCGTGCAGTTGTTCAACATGGAGCCGCAGGACTACAAGCGGTTCCTGAACTTCCTGCGCAAGTACGGGTGCCACATGCCGTTCCAGCGCTTCCGGATGGCACCCGGGCGAGAGCTTGAATAGATAGAGCAGACGGGTCATCGCGAAGATTATCGCGTGATCGATGATCGATCGAGAGACCACCCGATTCCCGATGTCTAAGCAGCGTTGACGGCGTCGACGTACGACTGCCAGCGCGGGTTCTCCGGCGCCACGAACGCCACCCCGCAGCTCACCGGCTGCAGCGGATCGGGGCGGTGGGCCCACACGCGCTGGCCGCTCAGGTCGATGCCGAGTTCGGGAATGACGACCTGCACCGTATCGCCGGGAGGCGCGGTGCCGAACACTTCCAGGCAGACCCCGCCGTAGCTGACATCGAGCAGACGTCCGGGCAGCCCGCCGACCAGCGCCGCCACCTCGGCACCGAGGCGCTTGCGCGGCCAGCGGCGCTTCGGACGCGGCACGGCGAGCAGCTCGCCGATCGTCAGCTCGAGCTCACGCGGCGTGACCGGCGCCAGCAGGTAGCGGGCGCCGAGTCCGGCAGCCTCCACCTCGAGCACGTGGTCCTGGCCGCCGATGACGATGGCGACCGTGCGGGGGAACTCGACGCGGGCCACCGCCACCAGGTGCAGGCCGTTGTACGGTCCGAGCCGCACATCCGTCACCAGAACCTCGGGGGGCGGTCCGTCTTCGAGCGTGCGGCGCGCGTCTGGAAAACTCGCACTCGCACGGGCGGAGAAGCCGGAACGGCGAAGCGCGGTGACGCGACCCGATAGGACGGCCGCATCGGCGCTGACGACGAGGATGTCTGATGTCATGCTCATGGGGGGCTGGCGAGATGACTTTAGCAAACGAACGGCCAAGCTCGAGCGCCGGCATTCTCTCAGTAATGCAATGCCATGGCAAGCCAGACCCAGACTTGTGGGCGCGGGTCCGCTGATTTGTCTACAGGGAGGGCCAGCTGGTCAGGCGGGCAGGCCGCTGCCGCCGGAGGCGGGCAGGATGCCGGGCAGCAGGTCGAGGCCGTCCACGAACGACCGCCACCGCGCGTCCACGGCGCTGTCGCGGCGAAGCGCCAGACCGCACGCCACCGGCTGCGCCTTGCCCGGCCGACGCGTCCAGACCCGTTCGACGGGCACGGTCAGGCCGGTCGACGGGACCACCAGCTCGAGGGTGTCCTGGGGAATATCGGTGCCGAAGAACTCGATGCCGGCCCCGCCGTAGCTGACATCCACGATGCGGGCATCGACGCCGGCCACAATCGACACCACGTCCCGCGCCGGGCGGCGACGGGGCCAGCGGCGCTGCGGGCGGGGGTTGGCGATGAGCTCGGCAAGCACGGCCCTCAGGCGGTCGAGACTGACCGGTTCGACGAGATAGCGGGCGCCGAGGTGATAGGCCTCGGCCTGCAGCGCCGGATCGCGCGGCCCGGTCACGAGACAGGCCGTGCGCGGATGTTCGACCTGCGCAATCGCCACCAGATGGAGCCCGTTGTAGTCGCCCAGGTGCACGTCGGTGACGATCGCTTCCGGCTCCAGCTCCGACAGGACCTGCCGGGCGTCGAGAAACCCGTTCACCGGCATCACCACGAATCCCGCCTGCGACAGCGCGTCGTGGCGAGCCATCGAGGAACTATCCGCGGTGCCTACGAGGAGGACCGGCGCGCGGTCGGGGCCTGGGCTGTTCACGGCGACCGCTATATCAAGGATCGAGCCAACTCAAACTTGGCGAATTATCGCCACAATTTGCAGATATTCGCTGAATGCCACAGCTGAGCGTCAACACAATCGTAAAGGACCTGCGCGGTGCGTCGTTGAATTGACGGTGGGCGGCGCGCGATTGAGCGGTTGCACGATGGCGGGGGCTGGTTCACGATAGGGCGCATGCGACTCAGCCTGATCACGCTCTTCACGGTCCTGCTCGCGACGACACTGCTGCCGCTGGCTTCGGCCATTCAAGGCCCGTCGCAACCGGCGCCGATTCCACCGCCGCCCGACGTGACGGCGCCCCCGAAAGACGCCGTGACGCTGCCTTCCGGGCTGGCCTCCAAAGTCTTGACGCCTGGCAGCGGCGCTGCCAAGCCGGGCGCGACCGACATGGTCACGGTGCACTACACCGGCTGGACGACCGACGGGAAGATGTTCGACAGCTCCGTCGCGCGCAAGGCGCCGAGCACCTTCCCGCTCGACCGGGTGATCAAGGGCTGGGGCGAAGGCGTGCAGCTCATGACCGCCGGCGAGAAGCGCCGGCTGTGGATTCCCGAGGCGCTCGCTTACAAAGGCCAGGCCGGGCGGCCGGCGGGCATGCTGGTGTTCGACATCGAGCTGCTCGAGTTCAAGGCCGCGCCCACGACCCCGCCGCCGGACGTGGCCGCGGCGCCCGCCGACGCCAAGGTCACCCCGTCGGGACTCGCCTACAAGTCGATCAAGGCCGGCACCGGCACCGAACACCCGAAGAAGAGCAGCCGCGTCACCGTGCACTATTCCGGCTGGCAGACCAGCGGCAAGCTGTTCGACAGCTCGGTCATGCGCGGCCAGCCGGCGACCTTCGGCCTCGGCGACGTCATCGAAGGCTGGACCGAAGGCGTGCAGCTGATGGTGGTAGGCGAGACGATGCGCTTCTGGATTCCCGAGAAGCTCGCCTACAAGGGCCAGGCCGGCGTGCCGTCGGGCATGCTCGTGTTCGACGTGGAGCTCATCTCCTATCGCGACTAGCGCGTCGCGCTCGCCGGGCGTGACGTTCATGGCCGATCGCGGCGACGTCGCGCACCGCCTCGATCAGGCCGTGCAGCGCCACCTGCCCGCGGCGTTCGGGCTGTCGCGTTCGCGCATCCAGAAGCTGGTCGCCGCCGGCCGCATCCTGGTCAACGGAGCGCCGGCGCGGCGCCCCGCGCAGCGCCTGGCCGCCGGTGACCTGGTCGCCCTCGACGCGGTCGCCGCCACGCCGCCCGGCGCCGCCGGCGGCGGAATCGCTGCCGCTCGACGTCATCTACGAAGACGACGACCTGCTGGTCGTCTGCAAGCCCGCCGGGATGGTCGCGCACCCGACCTCGGCGCAGCGCACCGGCACGGTGGTGAACGCGGTGCTCGGCCGCGCGCGCGCGACGCGGCGAGGTCGTGGGCGCCGCGGCTGGTGCAACGGCTCGACAAGGGCACGTCGGGCCTGATGATCGTCGCCCGCTCGGGCGCCGTGCATGCGGCGCTGCAACGCCGCCGCGACGACATCGTGAAGGACTACCTGGCGGTGGTCTGGGGCCGTCCCTCGCCGCGCCAGGGCGTCATCGACGGGTCGCTCGGGCGCGATCCGCTCGACCGCCGCCGCATGATGGTGCGCGAGGCCGGATCGCCGTCGCTCACCACCTATGCGGTGCTGGCGCACACCGCCGGCGCGGCGCCCGGACTGAGCCTCGTGCGCTGCCGTCTCGGGAGCGGACGCACGCACCAGATCCGCGTGCATCTGGCCGACCGCGGCTGGCCGATCGTCGGCGACCCGACCTACGGCCACCCGCCGCGGCGCCGCCTCGCCTCGATCGCGCTCGATCGCCATGCCCGCAACTTCGGCCGCCAGGCGCTCCACGCATGGCGGATCCGCCTGCGGCTGCCCTCGTCCGGCGACGTGATCGAACTTGAAGCGCCGCTCCCCGACGACCTCTCGGCGCTGGTCCGCGCAGCCGGGGTCGAACCTGCGCTCGAGGCCCGGAACACGACCCGCCGTGCGAGGTGACAACCCGGCGGACGGTGACATAATCGGCGCGGCCTCGGGGCCGCGTCCGTGACCGCCCACGATCTCTCCCGCCGTCTCGCCGCCCTGCCCGCGCGCCGTCTGGCCGTGCTGCCAACGCCGCTCGACGACGCCACGCGTCTGCGCGAGGCGCTCGGTGGCCGCGCGCGCTGCCCGCGCATCCTGGTGAAACGCGACGACCTGACCGGACTCGGCCTCGGCGGCAACAAAGCGCGCAAGCTCGACTTCCTGCTGGGCGATGCGCTCTCCAAAGGCGCCACCTCCGTCATCACGACCGGCGCGGCGCAGTCGAATCACGCGCGCATGACGGCGGCGGCCGCGCGTCGCGCCGGCCTCGACGTCGATCTGGTGCTGACTACCGCCGACCACCCGGCGCCGCTCGAGGGCAACCTCCTGCTCGATCATCTCTTCGGTGCCCGCGTGCACATGGTGCCGGCCGTCGATCCGATGCTGGCGGTGGGCCATGACGACGCGGTGGTGCGCCAGGTCGCCGAGTCGCTGGTCGAACGCGGCGGCCGCCCGTACGTGATCGCGGTGGGCGGCTCGAGCGCGGTCGGGGCACTCGGCTATGTCGCCGGCACGGTCGAACTCGCCGGCCAGCTCGCCGCCCTGGGCGTCGAACCGCGGCGGCTCTACTTCGGCAGCGGCTCGCGCGGCACGCAGGCCGGACTCACCCTCGGCGCGCATCTGCTCGGGGTCTCCTACGAGCTGCACGGGGTGGCCGTGAGCGGCGGCGAGCCCGAGAAGATCGAGCGGGCGCGGCGCGTCGCTACCGAGGCCGCGGCACTGCTCGGCGCCGACGCGTCGGTGCGCGAGGCGCGCTTCTTCACCGACCAGGGCTTCATCGGCGATGGCTACGGCCTGCCCACCGCCGCCGGCCTCGAGGCGATGCTGCTGGCGGCGCGGAGCGAGGCGCTGGTGCTCGACCCGACCTACACGTCAAAGGCGCTCGCCGCGCTCATCGCGCACGTCCGCTCCGGGGAGCTCTCCCCCGCCGACACGGTGGTGTTCCTGCACACCGGCGGCGCCCCCGCCACGTTGACGACCAGGAGCGCGACACATCTGGTCAGCGCTGCGGGTTGGCAGAATCTGTAACGATTTCGCTGTTTGACGTGTGCAGATTCTGAGCAGCGTGTACCGCAACGGCACAAACACGCACTAAGTCGTTGAGCAGAAACGGCTTAACTGGCTCTTCTAGCCTGCCAGATCAGCTCCGATGTGCCTCGACAGCGCAGCTGCGGCCTGTTTCACCGCGATCAGGGCACCTCGTGCAGGCGCGGGCAGCCGCGGGTCACAACCACCGAGATCGGGCCGTAATACTCACGCGCGCGGATGCCGTGTGACAGGCTTTCAGAAGTGGCAGCCGCCTTGCGAAAGAGGGCGGCATGACTGCTCCGTCCCTTCCGCCTCCCGGCATCCTGAGTCCTCAGCTCAGGCGCCTGCCGATCTGCGCCCTGGCTGTTGCCATGGCGGTCGGATTTTTTGCCTCCGACGCCTCCGCGCAACGCCGCGAACGCCCCGTCCGATCGGACGAGGTCAAGTTCGACAAGCTCCTCCGCGACGTCGAAGCCGACGACTCGGAAGTGCCGGTGATTGTCGAGTTCAACGACGAGAAGGACGCCGACAAGCTGATCCAGGAAGAGGGCGGCCGCAAGGGCAAGCGCCTCGGCAGCATGCGCGGACGCACCACCCGCATGAACAAGCGGATGCTGCGGCGCCTGGCCCGCCACGGCGCCATCAAGCGCGTGCACTACGACCGCCCGGTCGAGGCCCTGGTGGGCCGCACGGCCGCAGCCATCGGCGCCATGACCGTGCATCAGCGCATGGGCTACACCGGCGCCGGCATCGGCGTGGCGGTGATCGACTCGGGCCTCACGCCGGGCCATGACGACCTGCGTTACGCCGGAAGCACGGCGCAGCGCATCACGAAGTTCGTCGACCTCGTCGGCACCGCGACCAGCGCCTACGACGACTGGGGCCACGGCACGCACGTGGCCGGCATCATCGCCGGCAACGGCTACGACAGCCACGGCGCCCGCACCGGCATCGCGCCCAAGGCGACGCTGGTCGCCCTCAAGGCGCTCGACCGCGATGGCCGCGGCCGCATCAGCACGATCATCGCGGCGCTCGACTGGGTGGTCGCCAACCGCGTCGCTTACAACATCCGCGTCGTCAACATGTCGCTCGGCGCCGGCGTGTTCGAGTCCTACAATACCGACCCGCTGACCCTGGCCGCCAAGCGCGCGGTCGACGCCGGCATCGTGGTGGTGGCGGCGGCCGGCAACATCGGCAAGAACGCCGCCGGCCAGCCGCAATACGGCGCCATCACGGCGCCCGGCAACGCCCCCTGGGTGCTCACGGTGGGCGCCGCCGACAGCAAGGGCAACCTCGATCGCCGCGACGACGACGTCGCCCTCTACAGCTCGCGCGGCCCGACGGCGCACGACTTCCTGGCCAAGCCCGACCTGGTCGCGCCCGGCACGGCGATCACGTCGCTGGCGAGCCCGAACAGCAAGATGTATCTCGAGAAGCCGCAGTATCTGATGAGCGGCTCGCGCTCCACGGCCTACAAGCCGTACCTGACGCTGAGCGGCACGAGCATGGCCGCCCCGGCCGTCGCCGGCACCGTCGCGCTCATGCTGCAGGCCAATCCCAATCTCACGCCGAACCTCGTGAAGGCGGTGCTGCAGTACACGGCCGAGGCCAAGCACAGCGTCGACGTGTTGACGCAGGGCGCGGGCTTCCTGAACGCGCGCGGCGCCGTCACGCTGGCCAAGTACTTCAAGGACGCCCGGCCCGGCAGCCGCTATCCGATGGCGTCGAACTGGAGCAAGCGCCTCGTGTGGGGCAACCGCCTCGTGACCGGCGGCGTCATCACGCCGGGCGCCAACGCCTGGGGCGTCAACATCGTCTGGGGCGAGAACATCGTCTGGGGCGAAAACATCGTCTGGGGTGAGAACTGCGCCGGCTCCTGCAACAACGTGCTGTGGGGACAGAACATCGTGTGGGGGCTGGCCCAGACCCAGAACATCGTCTGGGGCGAGAACATCGTGTGGGGGCTCGACGACAACATCGTCTGGGGGCTCACGCAGGGCCAGAACATCGTCTGGGGCGAGAACATCGTGTGGGGCCTCGGCGACGACAACATCGTGTGGGGCCTCGACTGCGGCGGCGCCAACTGCCCGGCCACGGTGTGGGGCAACAACACCGGCGCGCTGGGACTGAACATCGTGTGGGGCCTGGCGGAGGGGCTCAACGTCGCCTGGGGCAACAACATCGTCTGGGGCCTGAACATCGTGTGGGGTGAGAGCACCGACCCCGATGCGTCATGGGGCAGTTCGGGCACCGAGGGCCACTTCTACGGCGACGAGACGCTCGACGTGCTCAGCTTCGACCCGCTCGCGTGGGACGAGGAAAACAACCCCGAACTGGCCGACGAGCCGGTGAGCGGCCTGGAAGGAGGCCTCTAATGGAGAAGATGCCGTTCTCCGAGGCCCTGCACGCGACGCTTCCGGCGATGGAATACCCGGCGGCGCACGACACGACCTCGACCGACTGGCGGCAGCAGCTGCCGGTGCTGTCGGCCGGTGCGGTCACGCTGCGCGGGCTTCGCGCCGATGACGCCGAATCGCTCTTCGCACTGCTGACCACCGAAGAAGTGGCGCGCTTCATCTCGCCGCCGCCCAGCACGGTGGAGGGCTTCCGCCGCTTCATCGAGTGGGCGGGCCACGAACAGGCGGCCGGCCGCTACGCCTGCTTCGCGGTGGTGCCGGCCGGCACCGATACCGCGGTGGGCATCTTCCAGGTGCGCCAGCTCGACGCCGCGTTCGACACCGCGGAGTGGGGCTTCGTGATGGGCTCGGCCCACTGGGGCACCGGCATCTTCGCCGACGCCGCGCCGATGGTGGTCGAGTTCGCCATCGACTGGATTGGCGTGCGGCGGCTCGAAGCCCGCGCGGCGGTGTTGAACGGACGCGGCAACGGCGCGCTCGCCAAGGTCGGCGCGGTGCGCGAAGCGGTGCTGCGGCAGTCGTTCGCACGGCACGGTCAGCACTACGACCAGCACCTGTGGACGATTCTCGCCGACGACTGGAAGGCCGCGCGCACGGCGCGCGACCCGAAGGTGCACTAGAAACCAGCCGGCTCTCCCCTTCCCCGACGGCCGGGCTGCCATGGCGCAGTCCGGCCGTTTCGCTTTTCGTGATTGCACGAAAAGCCTGGCGTTCGTCTCCGGATGTCACGCCCGACAGCGATTGAGAGGCCCCGCCCGACGGCGATCGCTGGCGCGAGCTCGACGGCGTGTGGTCCAATGATGGCTTCCCGTGATTGCCTCTCTCCTGTCCCGTCGCCCCTCGGGCCGTTGGACCGGACTCCTCGCACTGCTCGTGCTGTGGGCGTCACCGGTGCGAGCGCAACTCGCCACTGAAGCCGCGCCGACGACGATCCAGCCCGGGTCCGCTTCGCCCGGCACGCCGGAGCAGCCCGCCATCGTGATGACGCGCGAAGCGTCGGGCAAGGCCACCGTGCGGGCCGTGCGTCTCACCGGCGACTTCACGCTGGACGGCACGCTCAGCGAAGAGATCTATTCGACCGTCGCGCCGCTCGGCGACTTCGTGCAGCAGGAGCCCAACGAAGGCGCGCCCGCCACCGAGAAGACCGAGGCCTGGATCTTCTACGACGACGACAACGTCTACGTCGCCGCGCGCTTGTACGAATCCGAGCCGACGCGGCGCGTCGCGAGCGAGATGCGCCGCGACTCGTTCAACATGTTCAACAACGACCACATCGCGGTCCTGTTCGACACCTTCAACGACCATCGCAACGGCTTCGGGTTCTCGGCCAACCGCCTCGGCGGCATGTTCGACTGGACGGCCACCAACGAGCAGCCGAGCCCCAACTGGAATGGCCTGTGGCAGTCGAAGGCGCAGGACTTCGACGGCGGCTGGACCATCGAGATGCGCGTGCCGTTCCGCTCGATCCGCTTCAAGGAAGGCGGCGACGTGTGGAACGTCAACCTGCGGCGCATGGTGCGCTGGAAGAACGAGATCACCTACCTGATGCAGGTGCCGCGCTCGTGGAGCCGGCGCGGCCTCAACAAACTGTCGGACGCCGCGGCGCTGGTTGGTCTCGAGACGCCGGAGAAGTCGATCAACCTCGACGTCAAGCCCTACGCACTCGGCTCGCTGCTCACGAACCGCACGGCCACGCCGGCCTTCAACAACCAGGGCGACGCCAACTTCGGCGTCGACGCCAAGTGGGGCGTGACGCAGCAGTTCGTCGCCGACTTCACCTACAACACCGACTTCGCGCAGGTCGAAGACGACGACGCGCAGGTGAACCTCACCCGCTTCTCGCTGTTCTTCCCGGAGAAGCGTGACTTCTTCCTCGAAGGCCAGGACGCGTTCGCGTTCGGCGGCGTGGGTGGCGGCGGCGGGCGGCGGCGGTGGTGGAGGCGGCGGCGGGGGCGGAGGTGGTGGAGGCGGCGGAGGCGGGGGCGGCAACAACCTCACGCCGATCCTGTTCTACAGCCGGCGCATCGGCTTGTCGGATGGCACCGCCGTGCCGATCATCGCCGGCGGCCGCGTGCTCGGCCGCAGCGGCCCGTGGCAGGTCGGTGCGCTGACGATGGAAACCAACGACGTGCCGGCCGGCGGCGTGCCGATGACCAACTTCTCGGTGCTGCGCGTCAACCGCGACGTGCTCAGCCGCAGCCGCATCGGCCTTGTCGCCACCAGCCGCAATCCGGCCGCCGGCAACGCCGGCAACAACTACACCGCCGGCGTCGACGCGCAGTTCAACCTGCCGAGCGACGTCTTCATCAACGCGTATTGGGCGGGCACCAGCACCAGGGGCACGACCGGCAGCGAACAGAGCTACCGCGGCCGCTTCGACTGGAACGCCGACCGCTACGGCGTCAACGTGGAGCACCTGTTCGTCGGCGACGGCTTCAATCCGGAGGTGGGCTTCATGCGCCGCACCGCCTTCCGCCGGTCCTTCGGGCAATTGCGGTTCAGCCCGCGGCCCAAGCGCCTGCCGGGCGTCCGGAAGCTGATGTACCAGGCGAGCGCCGACTACATCACCGGTTCGGCCAGCGGTCTCGTGGAGTCCGAAGAGTATCAGGGCACGTTCAACGTCGAGTTGAGCAACGGCGACTTCTTCAACGCCGAAGTGACGCAGGCCTACGAAGCGATCGTCGCGCCGTTCGAGGTCGCCCGTGGCGTGACGGTACCAGTCGGCGGCTACCGCTTCACCCAGAGCAAGGTGCAGTACACGATGGGCCTGCAGCGGCGCATCAGCGGCGGCCTCACGCTCGGCCGCGGCGCCTTCTACGACGGCACGCTCTCGGAAGTCACCTGGCGCGGCCGCGTCGAGTTCACGCCGCAGCTCTATCTCGAGCCGACACTGTCCTACAACCGTATCGAAGGGCCCTTCGGCGACGCCAACTCGAACCTCGCGAGTTCCCGGCTCACCTACACGGTGACGCCGCGGATGTTCGTGGCGGCGCTCGTGCAGTATCAGTCGCGCTTCCAATCGGTGTCCACGAACGTCCGCTTCCGCTGGGAATATCAGCTCGGCAGCGAGCTGTTTGTCGTCTACAGCGACGGCCGCACGACCACACGCCCCGGGTTCCCCTCCATGGAGAACCGCTCGGTGGTCGTGAAGCTCACCAAGCTCTTCCGCTGGTAGACGCGAATTAGTTCCGACTAAATCGACCGCCGCAAGCTCGGCTGTTATCCTCCGGCCAACGACACCGGAGCCCGACGAATTCTGCGGATCTTCCAGCAACGAGTCAGCATCTGGCTGGTCGTGGCGATGGCTCTCGAGGCGTGGGCGTGCGGCGGGCCCACGGCGCCGACCCCGCCTCGCACCGATGGTCCGCTGGCGGCGATCTGTCCGCCGGCGCTGACGACACCAGCCACCTCCGCCAGTGGCTCGGTCGTGCACTATCCGCTCGCCGCCACCAATGGCGGACGCCTGCCAATCGCGATCGCGTGCGCACCGGGTTCGGGACAGGCCTTTGCGGTCGGCACGACGCCGGTCACCTGCACGGCCACCGATGCGGCAGCCGCCACGGCGAGCTGCACCTTCCAGGTCACCGTGCCGCCGCCGCCCGAGCTGTCGCGATCGCACTTCATGGCCTTCGGCGACAGCATCACTGCCGGTGAGGTCACGGTGCCGCTGTCGTTCGGGGCCGGATCGCTCGAACGCGCCGCTGTATCGCCAGGTGCTGGTGCCGTCGACCGCCTACCCGACGGTGCTCGAGGGCATGATGGCGAGCCGCTACATCGCACAGCAGCCGTTTGTCGTGAACGAAGGGCGATCGGGCGAATCCGCGGCCGATGCCGAGCCGCGGCTGCTTCAGGCGCTCCTGACCGACCGGCCAGACGCCGTCCTGCTGCTGATGGGATACAACGACCTCGGGTCGTCGGCGCGGCGGCTGCGAGCGGTGGCGACGATGGAACGGATGGCGAAGGACGTCCGTGGTTACGGCGCGCGGCTGTTTCTCGCGACGCTGACGCCCGGCATTCCCGGGCGCTCCCGATCGCTCGAGCGGTCAGCCATCCTCGCCTACAACGACGAGATCCGTACCCTCGCCATCGGCGAAGGCGCGGTGCTGGTGGACCTCTACGGCGCCTTCCAGCCCCACGCCGACGCGTGGATTGGCGTGGACGGGCTGCACCCGACGGCCGCCGGCTACGCGCTCATCGCCGAGACGTTCTTCGCCGCCATCCGCGCCGACCTCGAACTGAACTGAACGGTCCGTCCCCGACGCAACCTTTCCGGAGGCGCCGCCGTCTATACCCTCGGTTAACGAGAGAAGCGGCTCTTCCGGAGACAAATCGTATGGGAACGGACAACGCGCTCATCAAGGGCACGCTCGATCTGCTGATCCTGAAGGTGGTGTCCCTCGAACCCATGCACGGCTGGGGCATCACCCAGCGCATCCAGTCGCTCTCCGCAGACGCGCTGGCCGTGCAGCAGGGCTCGCTCTATGCCTCGCTGCACCGCCTCACCCGGGAGGGATGGCTGTCGTCGGCGTGGCAAGACAGCGAACACGGCCGCCGCGCGCGTTACTACGCGCTGACGCCGGCGGGCCGGTCGCAGCTCGAGGCGGAGATTGGCCACTGGACGCGGCTCTCGCGTGGCGTGGCCCGCGTCGTCGAGGCGACCGCGTAGCGCGGTCGCCAGTCAGCGAGGTGGCGTGATGGCGTGGCTCCCGGATCTCACCTTCCGCATTCGCGCGCTGCTGACGCGCGATCGCATGCGCCGTGAACTCGGCGAAGAGCTGGCGTTTCATCTCGAGATGCAGACCCGGCAGCTCGTCGACGAGGGCTGGACGCCGGGCGCCGCCGCGGCCGAAGCGCGCCGCCGCTTCGGCGTGATCGACCGCGAACAGCAGCGCGCGCGCGACAGCTGGGGCATCGGCGCGGTGGTGGATGCGATGGGCGACGTGCGCGTGGCCCTGCGGCAGCTGTGGCGGCGCCCGGCCTACACCGCGCTCGGCGTCGGCACGCTGGCCCTGGGCATCGGCGCCACGGTGGCGCTCTCGAGCGTCGCGATGGGCCTGCTGGTGCGTCCGCTGCCGGTGGCCGACGAGGCCCGCCTGCAGGTGTTCTGGAGCGACTTCAACTGGCGCGGCGTCGAGTTCGATTTCGTGAAGGAGCGCCAGCGCGCCTTCTCGGGCCTGGCGGCGTATTCGAACGAAGGCTACACGCTGCGCGTCAACGAGCAGAGCTCGATGGTGCTGGCCACGGTGGGCTCGGCGGAGCTCTTCGACGTGCTCGGCGCGACACCGCTCATGGGCCGCGCGTTTCGGCGCTGGCGACGATCGCCCGGGCGCGGCGCCGATCACGGTCGTGAGCCACGGCTTCTGGCAGCAGGAGCTGGGCGGCGCTCCGGACGTCATCGGCCGCCGCATCGAGATCGATGGCGCCTCGGTGGAGGTCGTGGGCGTGATGCCGCCGGGCTTCTACTTCCCGTCGCCGACCTTCCGCATCTGGCGTCCGCTGCTGCTCGACCCCGCCTCCGACCACTATCAGGGCAACGGCTGGCTGGTGCTGGTGGGCCGCGAACGTGCCGGCATCACGATCGGCGAACGTGACGCCGACGTGCAGGCCATCGCGGCGGCGCTCGGCGAACGCTTCACCTATCCCGAGGCGTGGGACAAGACGCGCGGCGCGGCGGTGACGTCGCTGCGCGACTACACGCGCGGCGCGATTCGACCTGCGATGCTGCTGCTGCAGATGGCGGTGCTGCTGGTGCTCGCCATTGCGTGCGCCAACGTCGCGGCGCTGGTGCTGGCGCGCACCACCGACCGCGCCGACGAACTGGCACTGCGCGCGGCACTCGGGGCCGGGCGCGGCCGCCTGGTGCGGCAGATCGTCATCGAGTCGGTGGTGCTGTCGGCGCTCGCCGGCACCCTTGGCGCCGCCCTCGCAGTGGCCGGCTTCCGCACGCTGGTGGCGCGTCTGCCCCTGGCCGAAGGCCTCGAAGACACGCTCGCCGTTGACTGGACGCTGCTGGCCGTGGCTGTCGGCCTGTCGCTGGCGATGGGCCTGGTCGTCTCACTTGCGCCGGTGCGAGCCGTGCTGGCCGGTGATCTGCAGGGGCCGGGGCGCGAGCGCACGGCCGGCGGCGGCGCCACCGGTGGACCGCGCCGCGTGCACGCCACGCTGGTGGCCGCGGAGGTGGCGCTGGCGGTGCTGCTGGTGGCCGGCGCCACGATGTTCACGCGCTCGGTCAACCGGCTCTACGCGATTGACGCCGGCTTCGACGCCGCCGATGTCGTGGCCCTCGACCTGGTGGCGCCGACGCGAGTGATGGCCGCGCCGGAGCGCGCGGCGTTCTTCGAGCAGGTGCTGGCGAGGCTGCAGGCGATGCCCGGCGTGGCATCGGCCGGCGTCGTCACGCGGTTGCCGCTGCGCGATGGCGGCTGGCAGGGAATCGTGACGATCGAAGATCGGCCTGACCTCGGCGAGGGCCGCGAGCCCAATGCGCTCTATCGCATCATCTCGCCCGACTACCTGCGGACGATGGGGATCGCGGTGGTGGACGGCCGCGCGTTCACGGCGGCTGACGCCGGCGCCGCACCGGCGGTGGGGATCGTCAGCGCCTCGTTCGCCGAACGGATGTGGCCGGGGCGCAGTCCGCTCGGCCGGCGTGTGCAGCACACCTTCGGCGACACGCCGCGACTGGATCACCGTCGTCGGCGTCGCCGAAGAGACGCGCATGACGCGCATGACCGGCGACAACCCGCTGGTGCTCTACGTGCCGCTGGCGCAGTCGGAGGCGCCGGAGGGCCCGGTGCTCGTGGTGAAGGGCGCTGGTGGCGCGCCACCGCTGCCCGCCATCCGCGCTGCCGTGCGCGAGGCCGACAGCCGGGTCGCCCTGGCTCGCGTCACCACCCTCGACGCGGTGATGGCCGCTGCCGTCGCCGAGCCGCTGCGGCTGCGCTTCTTCCTGTCGGTGCTCGGCGCCCTGGCGCTGGTCATCGGGGCGGTCGGCATCTACAGCGTGGTGTCGTATTCGGTGACGCGGCGCCGCCTCGAGTTCGGCGTGCGCCTGGCGCTGGGCGCCTCGCCCACGCGCATCCTCGCGGACGTGCTGGGCGGCGGCCTCGTGCCGGTGGGCGTGGGCGTCGTGGCGGGCCTGGCCGGGGCATTGGCGCTCGGCTCGACGGTGAGCCGCGTCATCTACGGCGTGGCGCCGACCGATGCCACGAGCCTGGCCGTCGGGGCGGCGGCGCTGCTTGGCGCCGGCCTGCTGGCCGCCGTGGTGCCGGCCGCGCGCGCTGGTCGTACCGACCCGGTGCAGGCGCTGCGCGCCGATTGAGGTGCCGCTCAGTCGAGCGGCAGGAACTCGCCGGCGTCGATGCGTCCGCGTTCCACCGTGTAGATCGTGATCCCGGAACGGGCCGGCACCGGGCCGCTGCCGCCGCCGACGATGGCGGCCGCCTGTTCGAAGCGCGTCGTCACCGTCGATCCGTAGCGCAATAGCTCCCGCAGGTGGATGTGCCCGCCAAGCGCCAGCGGCCACGGATGCGGCTGAATGGCCGCCGCCACCGCCGTCAGGTTCGACACGACATGGCGAAACGTGGTCTTGCCGTTGACACGCAGCGTCGTCGGCGCCGCGCCGTCGTCGGTGTAGCCCTTGATCATCTCGGCGGCGCTGACGAGCGGGATGTGGTTGAAGGTGACGACCGGCGTCCCGGCCGGCACGGCCGCCAGGTCGGCGCGCAGCCACGTCAGCTGCGCGTCGTCCACGTGCCCGTGGTACCAGAGGTCCGCGACGTCCACGGTGTCGAGCCCCACGAAGTGGATGCCTCCGCGCGTGAACGAGTAGTAGTTCGGGCCGAGCCGCGCGCGATACATCCCCTTGCCGTAGAGCGGATGCGACGTGGCGACCAGCGACAGATGCCGCTCGATGCCGAAGTTCTCGTGGTTGCCTGGCACGCTCCAGACGGGCATCGTGAAGCGCGCGACTTCGCGATGATAGAGCTGGTAGTAGCCCGCGGCTTCGGCCTCGCCGACGCGAATGGCGTCTTTCACGAGGTCGCCGGTCATCAGCACGAAGTCGGGACGCCGCGCCTCGGCCAGCGCCCGCGCCTGGCGCAGGCGCTCGACGCTGTCGGGCGCGGTATGCGGGTCCGACGCGTGAACGAACGTGAACGACGCCGCGACCGGACGCCGCGCCATGCCGAACGACAAGTCCCCGCCGGCCGCGCGCCAGAACGATCCACTGGCGCCGAAGCCGTCGGGCACCGACACGAACACGACCCCGGTGCCAGGCCCGGCGAGCCGGAACGTGCCGTCCGCGCCCGTCTGCACGACCTCTCGCTGGTTCGACACGATCACATCGCCAATCCCGGGCTCTCCGGCATCTCGGGCGCCGCTTGCGTTTGCGTCCAGGTAGACGACGCCCTCGAACGGGGCCGACGTCGGTTGCGCCACGGGCTGGGCGAGCCACAGCGCGGTGAGCAGGGTGGAGGCGCACGCGAGTCGGAAGTGCATGATCGGAGAGACTCTCCTGGCAGGCCGGCGAGGGACCAGCGCGCCAGTGTCAGGTCGTGCGGCACTGCCCCGGCAGACTTCGGGTAGCCGGACATCCGCACAGTGGTTGACCAGGTGAAGTAGGCAAACAGCGCCTGCCTCAAAACCGGGTCTTGAACTCCGGCATCTCCCAGAGCCAGGTCGAAGCACGCGATCGCGCGCCGGTTCATCTCTTCATGTACGCCATTCCCGCTGTGCATGCGGACCACGGACGACTCGCTGCCGGTACTTCCCGGAGTAGAGGTCCGGACCACCCCAGGCCTCAGCCCAGGTACGCCGCCAGGCGCTCTGTGTGTTGAGGGTGGAAGCCGTGGCTGAACGCGTGAGACACGACTTCGTCTGCCAGCACGCGTTCGTGCCAGGCGTGCGCCAGGCGATGCACTCCTGGAAGACCGCCGATCAATTCGAACAGAGCTGGCTGGCTCACGATGGACTCCGCGCTGGCAGATTCGAACGAATCAGATTCGTTGTTTCAGTAAGCACCGTGGCCGACACTTGCACTCGCGCTCGACGCTGCGCATCCTCGCGTGGATCGTGTGACGTGTGACACCTGGTCTGTCAGGTGGCAGTGTCTACTTTAGTGAGGGAGGCTCCCCGTCGGCTGCATTTGGATGGTTATGCCGCCCCCGCTTGGGTTGCGTATGGAGGGCTTGAATCACCGCTTTCGGATTGCGAGCCGCGACCCGGAGCAACGCCAGCGCAGGGCCGTCCGGCGTGCGCCGGCCCTGCTCCCAGTTCCGGAGCGTGGCGACGCTGACGCCGATCATCAGGGCGAACTCGGCCTGCGACGCGCCGAGCTTCGCCCGGACCGCCTGGACGTCGGTGGGCTCGAACGTGGTCGTCCGTGCGGACCGGCGAGTGCCACGACGAATCGCACCCGCCTGGCGCACGCTGGCGAGGAGCTCGTGAAACGCAGTGTCCTTCATTTGAATTCCTCTCGAACCGCCTTCGCGAGCGCGCGGACTTGCAGGGGCGTCAGGTCTCCCTGCTCGACCTTCGCGTAGATGTAGAGCATGTAAAACACGCTCTCACCTGGGGCCCAGTAGTAGATCACGCGAACCCCGCCCCGCTTTCCGACCCCGGCCGGCGCCCACCGCACCTTCCGGAGACCACCGGACCCCTTGATGATCGGCCCTGTTCGGGCCGAAGCATCAACGCGATCTGCAGTTGCCGGTACCGTTCGTCATCGAGGTGCCGCTGAAGCACCGACGTGAACACGGACGTCTCGACGAACCGCATGACCGCGATGATACGCCATTGGCGTATAGCGGTTCAATCTGAGATCGTGCCGAATCGTGTCGGCATAACGGAGCGGCGTTCAGCCGCGAGCCGCGCGCGCCCGACTCGTTGCCTTGGTCCCGCTCTTCGCGCGGCTCGTCGGTTGCAACGCCTTGTTAGGCCGCCGAATGCCGATTGTCTCTCGACTCACTCGATCGGCGAGATACACCTTGAGCAACGACTGATAGGGCACGTCGCGCTTGTTGGCCAGGACTTTCAGGTCGGACAACAGCGCCGACGGCAGGCGAAGAGAGATCGTCTCTGTGGAGGCCTTGAGATTCGGAAACACCGCCTGACGGGCCGACGCCCAGTCAACAATGTCACCGGCGTCGTGGGTTTCCCAATACTCCCGCTCCGCGCGCTCAGATGCGAATGTCGGGATCGTTCTACGTGTCGTGCGCTTGGCCATACCCCCTCCGCTCTCCCCGACTCATGGGCCGCACCGAGATCACGCGCAGCAGCGACCCGCGCACCGTGAACACAACGGTTAGCAACCGTCCGGCGTTCGTGTGCCCGAACGCGAATTGCCGCGCCTCACCCTTGAACGGCGCCCCGACCACCACAAGGGGTCGATTCAAGAACACCTGCTCAGCCTTTATCTGGCTAACGCGGTGGCGTGTCCAGTTCTTGGACGAATTGCCCTCGTCCCACTGAAAGCCGTTCACGTCCGGGAAGAACTCGGACCGGATGCCCACGACGGCAGTATACGCCTGTCATATACGATGCAGCAATCGAGCACTCAAGCCAGTGTTGTCGGCCTAACGTGCGAAATGAGCCGCGCGCGGCGGCGACACAATGGCAAAGGACACCTCGCGCGTCGGCTCCATTTCGATGTTAGCCAGCCGTGGGTGCGGTCATCGCTGCAGACCCGTCCAGCCCGCGCCATATCGAAGTTCCAACAATACCACTGGCTCCGCCTTGCCCGGCCGGATCGCGAGAGTACCACAGCCGGTCGAACACTGGCGGGAAGCAAGTGTTGTTCAGACAGGGCACACAGAGTTGACCAATCGCGCATGTTTGGCCCGGTTCCACTTGTGGAACGCCCAACCGATTGAGCACAGCAAAGATGCTCTCGCTGTTCAGGCCAACGACCGCAGTGCTCCCTGCGGGCAGGGCGAGAAGAGCGTCAGCGATGGGGTCGATCGCCTCTCGTCGCGAGACTTCATCCGTTACGATGCTGCCCCTTCCATTGTACTGCCCGGCCGCGGCAGCTGGACGATTGGAAGGGACCTGTCCCGCGCGAAGTCCTCCAACGTCTCGCGCGTGCGGACGGTGTGCGAGGCGAACAGATGCGACACTCGGAATGCCCGCAAGCGTGGGGACCAGCAAAACGGCGCGCTTGCGTCCAGTGTCGTTCAGGTGGATTGCCTTGAGATCCGCCGGCGCTGATCTGGTTCCGGATGCGGTGCAAGGAGATCTGGACCAACTGCTCTTGAGCCCACGCGTGAGGCACCGATCCAAGCGCGATGGCGACGGCGATGATCCAGCGACCAGAGGTTCGGTTCATTTGTTCGCCTGCGATTGCCTGGCTAACGATCGCGCATCAGCCGCGCGCGGTCGCTTTTTTCTTGCCGCGCGTCGGCTGCATGCGCATGTTAGCCGGCGCCATTGCTCTTCGGATTCGACGCACGGGTCGGCGCGCCGGTGTGCCGTTGAGCATGCCTTCTGCACTGATGTCTTCGTCGATGTCCGGCCAGTGCACGCCATGACCGCGACCGATCAGACGCCAGTTGGCACGCTGGGCGGGCGTCGCATCTGACAGGCGCCACGACCATGCCAACGGCACGCTGATGACTCGCCCGTCCGCCAGGTGAGCCGTGATCGTGTCTTCGGACACTTCAACCCGGGCGATGCTCGCTTCCGCGCTAACCACAGTGCTCATGCCATGCCTCGATGATCTGCCGTTCACGAACGACGATCGTCCGTCGAATGTCGCCCAGCTCGCGCGCCGAGAACCCGCGATTCCACGCCAAGGCGACGGGCCGCAGCCAGAACTTCGCCTCAGCATCGTCGCGTCGAACGTTACGTGAATGGGCTCGCTACAGTCGAAGCTGTAGAAGAAGAACCAATACGGCCCCGGGATGCCTCCGACCTTCGGCATGTACGCGTTCTGGTCGATGATCTCAGGATCGCGCGAGCCCCGCAAGCACTGACCGATGCGTCCGCTGTGTTCGTGGTGTCCGGCTAACGCTTCGCGCTAACCCGCCGGCGCCACGATCGCACCGGCGCCGGTCGGCTGCAGCGCGGGGTTAGGCCGCTCTATCGGTCGCCGTTGCATGAGCATGTGCGAACCGCGACCTTCAAGGCCGCATGCGCTCGTCTAGAAACGTGAACACGTCCGGCTCCCACGTGGACAGACTCAGGTGAACGAAGTCATGGCCTTCGGCTGGAGTCTGGCCGACCGACGGATAGATCTTCACACGCTGCGGCTTCCCGAGGCGCTTCATCTCCCGCAGCCAGCGCCGTACCCGGCGCAACGGAGAAGTCGTTGGCAGCGTGAATGAAGAACACCGGTGCGTCCGTACCTCCGACAGCGGCAAGAAGCCGCGCACGCAACTTAGGCGAAGACTCCCAGCTGGCAGCGGCGGCACCAGAGACTGACAGCCGCTCGTACACTCGTGTCGCGCTCGGTCAGGAGCAAGGTGAGCTGCCCCCCTCGGTCAACGCCCGGCGACCGCGACGCGGCGTGCATCGACGTCGGTTCGGCCACGGAGGAACGCGAGGCCGGCGACGACGTCACCTAGCTCGATTCCCGCAACTGGAGCTGCAACTCGTTGCGAGAGTCCCGCCCATCTTGCGCAAGTGCGCGGGCCATCAACGCACCACTGTTGGTGCCCTGATCTACCGAAAGCCCCGTACCGCGGCGGAACAAGTAGAGGAAGGCGTAGCCGTGGCGGGCAAAGGCAGGGCCGAGTGTGCCTGGGTTCTTCAGATTAGGGATGCTCGCTGCCATGGTTGAACAGCACGGCGGGGACGCCCGGGGCCACTCGGACGCCAGAGTAGACCGCGCAGTGTGAGCGCGCCGCTCTGCACCACTACGTCTCAGGCGCGCCGAGCGCCTGGCCGTCGGCCCGAACCGAAAGCATCGAGCCGAGAACGATCGCTGCCATGAACACACGACGGTTCGCCATTCAGAACACTCCAAAACAAATGACGGGCTAACGGTCGCGATGAGCCGCGGCGCGACCCAGGTCCGTGCGGCGCCGTCGGCTCCATCGCGTGGTTAGACCGTTCACCGAGTGAATGTGACCTCGGCGATCGCGATCCCGCTCTCACCGGCCACCGCGTACAGCAGGTAGATCCGTCCGTCTTCTTCAAACACCGTAGGGTCGCGGAGCTGATTGACATGGCCGTAGGCCGCGGTTTCGCAACGACGGCTCACGGGCGGATCGGCTCCCTCCCATGACCGTTCGGGACGAAATACCCTCAACCGCGGGTCCATCAGACCAATTCGTCCAGTCGGTAGAAACGTCGATTGTGCTCAGGAGAATCGTTTCAGGCGCCTCTCCAACCTGCGTCCAGAAGACGAACAGGGTGTCGCCACGCTTGAGAACGGCGCAGTGGCGCATATTGGGATTGAACAATAGGGGTCCCTGTTCGAAGCCCGTGAGCCCATCCTTCGACCGATAGAACTGGCCAGGCATTGCCATCGTGTACGTGTACGCATGATGAGAGAACGTTCGAAAGTACGTCCGCCCGAGACTCTCCGGCCTTGCCACGAATGAATCCCGTCGGTTGATGTGGCGACTCGCGTCACCTGCTGCTGGATGCCGTTCAGCCCGGGCAGGACATGAGGATGCGGCGATTGGCTTCATCGACGACCACATCGGGTGACGCAATATGGGGTGTGGTGGCTTCAGTGAAGGGATCGGCGTGAGAGATTGGCAGGTCTTGGCGTTGCCCGGAGCTTGTCCAATGCCTCGGCCGGACCTGAGGGCGGCTCCGTCAGGAGATATGAACCTTCGAGTTGAAGGCTGCCAGGCACATGGACGTTCCAAGGGCCCAGGAGGTCATCCGTACGCCAGCCGGATGTAGCGACCCTTGTGATTGGTGAGGTACAGATAGGACTTCCCCAGTCGACCCGACACCCAATCGGGGACCCTGATCAGCGAAGGGCCTTGAATATTCGGTCCAAGACTTGGATGGAGCTCAGGCGTGATAATCGGGCGGTCGAGCAAACGGTCGACCCGTACCGACGGACGCGGAGTCTGTGCGAGGGTCAAAGACGACACCGAGAGCAAGCATCCGAGGGTCACCGCGGCGACGAGTCGACTTCGGCGGCCGTCTATTGTCATCAGTCTTTCATGTCGAGTTCAACGGCCTAACAATCAGCGGCGCGCCGACATGCGTCACGCGGCGCGTCGGCTGCAACTGGAGGTTAGCCCGCTCTTCGACTGCCGTGCGACGCCCACCCGGCCGCGCGGTCGATGAGCTCATCGCAGACGTGCGGCCACTCGTGCAGCGTCGCCGGATTGAAATCGGCCCCGTTGGGCCACACGAGCGTGCCCGCCTCGGAGTCAAGGGTGACGCCATTGAACGCGTTCAAGTCCCGCAACGGGCCAAACAGCGGCCCGTGGAGGACCGGCCCGAAGTCGATGCGCTGCTCGGTGCCGTCGCTGAACGCAACGCGCAGCGTGTAGGGGCCGACGACGGCGAAGCTGGCGACGCGATGAATGGCGTGGTGCATGGCGCTCACCGGAGCGGGTCAATCTTGCATGGGTGGTCGACCTGATTGCAAGAGGTCCCAGTCTGCCTGCAGTTCAGCCCGGCGAATCTCTGCCGATGCCTCGACCAAGCGCCGCTGGGGGAGTGGCAGGGCACCGCCCAGGCACTCGATCGTGTCGAGCGCGAACACTGCCGCGTGCTCTTGATATACGCGTGGAAGTGGGGGCAATGATGGGAGCCACCCGCTTCGACGAACATGCGAATCACGATGCCAAAAAATCGCGACAACTCAGGCACGACGTCATTGTCGCACGCGGCTTCGTATTCTTCGTTGTCGGGCTAAGAAACCCGCGTAACCCGCGGCGCCCGATGGCCGGATGATGCCACACCTGGTGAACGCCGCCGGCTTGATGCGGATGTCAGGCCTCTCACCGCCCGAATTCTGCGGCCAAGAGATCAAGCGACGGTTCAGATGGGGCCGATAGCGAGGAGATGCCTTGGTCGTCAACGCCCCACAAGATGTATCGCTTCGCATAGACCTCGTGCACGCGCCCGTCCGTAAGATGAACCCACAGCATCGGGTATGAGTATGCCCAACGAGCCGGCTGCGTGTAGGTCATCACCTGTCGCCCGACACCCGCCGAGGGGTCATCGGCTACGTCGTAGGGCATACCGAGGATCTGCTCGACATCTTGTCGCTCCATTCCGAGGCGCACCATAGCAACTCGCGTTGCGGTGACACGACGCTCTGATGCGTCGCGGCAGGATATGCACCCGCAATTGATCGCACAAGCGACCCCAATCGGACCCCAGCACTCACGCAACGTGTCAGCACGGTGATCTCCGTTGTCGGCCTAAGGGCCTGTCAGACAATAACTGACTAACGGCCTTTCGACGGGACCGGGTGGATGGTGTAGTTCCAGTCGCCGTGGAAGCGATGCCGCTCGAGGCGCACGGTCGCCATCTGCGCGTCGGTGACGGTGACGCCGCTCGGGTACGCGCCGCGATCGAGTTCGGCGCGCACGTGCAGCCCGGCCGGCTGTGCGTCGACCCGATCAGGCTGACGATGGTCGCGAGATCGACCAGCGGCGTGCCGCGCCAGTTCATCGCGATGTGCGAGAACAGGCGATGCTCGATCTTGTTCCACTTGCTCGTGCCCGGCGGGAAGTGACAGACGGTGATCGGCGAGCCCGGTGCGATTCGCGAGCTGCTGCAGCTCCCACTTCCACAGCCGGAGCCGGGCGCCGTTGCTGCCGCCGGCATCGGCCGTGATGAGCAGCGTCGTGCGCGTCGCGATAGACGCCGGCGGCCCATGTGCTGCCACCAGCGCCGAATCGACCGCACCGCGAAGGTCGCCGTGTCGTGGTCGATCCCGACACTCACCCAGCCTTCGTTGCGATGCAGATCGTAGACGCCGTAGGGAATCGCCTTGCCGCCCGTGGTGGCGTCCCGGAATCGACGAAGTCGTGGACGCGCACGCGCTGGGGCGTCTTCGCCGGACGCCAGGTCGCGGCCGCCGTTCTTGAAGGCGCCGACCAGTTCCTTCTTCTTGGTGTCGACCGAGATCGCCGGCTGCTGCGTGCCGTTGGGCGGCGCGGACCGGCGCGCGATGTAGCGAAACTGCGCGTCCCGGTCGGGGTGCTGGCGGCCTTCGCGCGTCTTGACGTTGCCTTGCAGGCTGTAGCCGAGGCCGTGCAGCAACTCCGCGACCACCGTGTGGCTGACGGGATGGCCCAGCGCCTCGAGCGCGACCGCCAACGTGCGCGTGCTCAGGCAGGTCCAGCGCAGGGGCGACTCGGGATCGCCCGGCGCCGTCGGCTCGACCAGCGCGTCGAGATCCCGCAGCAGCGTGGGATCGTGGTCCGTCGCCCGCTTGCGCCCGCCGCCCGGCTGCCGGACCCGGTCGCCGGCGAGCGGCGTCGCCGGGTCCAGTTCCGCAGCCCGCGGCGGATCGTGGCCGCCGAGAGGCCCGTCGCGCGCGCCACCACGCCGATGCCGCCATGGCCCAGCGCCCGCGCCTCCGTGGCCGCCCACAGCCGCCGCGAGCGCTCGGTGAACACCGGCGGCAGCGCCGCGTGCTTCGCTCGGAGGGTCGCCACCGACACGCCGGCACTGTACCCGGTGCCGCAGAAAAGTACAAGTCCTATTTCAATCAGTTATTTCCTGACAGTCCCTAACGTTCGGATCTGCTGCCCCGTCAAAACAAAGCGGGGCGGGCCGACGCCGGACCGTTGCCGTAGTATGAAAGGCGGCGGCCCACCCCGCCAGCCCCACGCGGCCCCAGCAACAACCCCGTGTTAGGCGGATGTCACCGCCCGCGCCACGGCCCGACGGCGGGGTGTCAGATGCGGCGGAGTAGTGTGGCCGAGAGGGCCACGGTGCAGATCGCGGCGACTGCGGCGATCGGCGCGAGGAAGGTCAGCACGCCCGCCGCACTTTGTCCCGCGCCGAGCAGCGACGCCGCGAGCAGCGGCCCAGTGATCGAGCCGAGTCGACCGGCGCCGACGGCCATGCCGACGCCCGTGCCTCGCACCGCCGACGGATAGCAGGCCGGCCCAAGCGCAAAGATCGAGGCTTGCGCGGCCTGCATCGCGAACCCGACGGCGCCGACGAGCAGCACGACCCAGCCGACGTCGACGCGTGCCAGGAACCGAACAGCGACGCCGCCAGCGCGCCGACCGCCTCCGCGATGGCCCACGTTCGCGAGCGGCGGTCGAGCCGCGTGCCGACCACGACGGCGCCGATCGCGCCCAGCAGGTTGAAGGGCACTTGCGCCAGCGCGGCGCGCGCCGTCGGCAGTCCCAGACCGACCACCAGCAGCGGCAACCAGTTCAAGAGCAGGTAGAGCAGCAACAGCGACGCGAACCAGGCCGTCCACAGGAGCAGGGACGGCACGGCACGACCGTCGGCGAATGCCACGTCGACCATCGACGAACGCGGAGACGACGCGACGGCCGCGGCTGCCTGCGTTGTCGGCGAGTCGACGCGCGCCGACTGCCACAACGCCGCGACCGCCAGCGGCAGCAGGCCGCCTACGACGAATACCCAGCGCCAGCGCTCAGGACCGACGGCCGCGGCGACGAGGCTGGCCACAGCTCCACCCAGTGGCGTGCCAGCGAACATCAGCGCGACGCTGCGACCGCCCTTGCCGACGGCGCTCGATTCCGACGCCAGGGCGATGAAGTTGGGCATCGCGCCGCCCAGGCCGAGACCCGTGAGGAACCGCGCCGCGATGAGCGTCCCCACGCTCGTCGCAAGGCCGGTCGCGAGTGAGAAGACACCGAACACGACCATCGAGGCGACGACCACGCGCCCGCGGCCGAGGCGGTCGCCGAACCACCCACCGATTGGCGCGCCGATGAACAGCCCGACGGTGCTTGCGGCGAAGAACCAGCCGAGCACGCGGGAGTCCGGTTGCAGCTCCTGGACGATGCCCGCCGCCGCCACGCCGGCCGACTGCAGGTCGAGGCCCTCGCAGACCATGCCGGCGATGCACAGGAACAGGACGCGCTGACCAGGTCTCATGGCCAAGAGCATACCGGCTCTTGCGCCGTCACTCGCTGGATACCAGGGAGTCGAGTCACGCGGAGACGGACGGGAAGCGTAGAGGCATCAGACGACGAAGACATGGCCTTCCTCGGAATGGTCGGTTGCTCACCGCCAACTGCAACAGCTTTCGGCCTAACGAAAGCCGCTTCAGCCGCGGCGCCCGACTGCCCGCATGGTGCCACAATGCCGGGGCGCCGTCGGCTGCAAGCCATGTTAGCCGGCTACTCGTCTGAGTCGTGCCCCGGAGCAGAGTGGGCGATTTCATGACGGACGGTTTCGAGGTGTAGGTCTTGCCCCGATGAGTAGTTGACCCGCCTCAGTCGCTGGCTCGCCAGGACGCCCCGAGCAGCAAGTGTTCTGTCCCGAAGTCTGTGTGACCCAGCTTGTCAGCCTCTGTCGCCGCTGCCGCGAGAATTCGTTTGGCGCAGTCGCTGAAGGGGATCCCCACCGATGCCGTCACCTTCGACCGTTCGGATGCTTGCCGAGAGCCGTGCCCGCATTGTATCGATCCAACGCAGCGCGCCCCAGCACTTCGCGCGTCGGGCCCGCCGCCGCGCGCAACATGCCTAACAGGTGACGTGCACGGGTTCAATGGCCTGCCCGCCGAGTTCGCTCGTCGCGAGGCGGGCGAAGAACAGGGGCCGTTCTGCCCGATCGGTCAATCGTTCGTACACAGTCGGGTCAGATTTAGCTCCGGCTAACTAGTATTCGGCCGCGAACCTCGGCAAGAATACTGCGAATATCCGTCAGCCTATCCGGAACGTCGAGGTGGGCTGACGAATCTGCTAAGTCTCTGAGCCCTGTGGTTTGGCGATGGGACCAGGGCATCCAACCGCGACAGAATCCTGCAGACTCGTCAGAATTACAGATCGTTCCGGCGCAATCCGCGTGCCAAGGCGCCTGCGCGTACGCATACTCGCGGCCCCACTAGGGCTCCCGTCATAGCCCGTCTGCGGGACTCTTCACCCCCGACGCGCCGCGCCGCAGCACGTGGGTGTAAATCATCGTCGTGCTCACGTCGCGGTGTCCGAGCAGTTCCTGCACCGTGCGGATGTCGTAGCCGTCTTCGAGCAGGTGCGTCGCGAACGAATGCCGGAACGTGTGGCAGGTGACCCGCTTCGCGATGCCGGCACGCCGCGCCGCAGCCGTCACTCTCGCGCTGCACCGCGCTTTCGTGCAGGTGGAACCGGCGTTGGCGGCCCCCAGCGCGCATCGCGGCAGACGCGCCCGGCAGGAAAGAGAAACTGCCAGCCCCATTCGTGCCGCTGCGTTGGGGAATTTGCGATCGCAGGCCGTCCGGCATCACCACGCCGCCCAGGCCCGCCACGCGGTCGGCACTCGAACACTCGGCGCACGTCACGCAGGTGGTCGGGCATAAGAGCACAGACAGGCTTCTGGCAGTGGCACGGCGCGGTCTTTTTGGCCCTTGCCCCGCCGGACGATGATCTGCCGGCGCCCCGGGTCGACGTCCTTCACCCGCAGCTCCAGGCACTCCAGCAGCCGCAGGCCGCTGCCATACAGCAGCAGGCCGATCAGCCGGAACACGCCCGTCAGTTCGCCGAGCACCGTGCGCACCTCGTCGCGGCCCAGTACCACTGGCAGGCGCTCGGCGTGCGTGCGCGCACCGTGTCGCCCAGCGCGCCGAGGTCGCGGCCGAGCACCTGTCGGTACAGGAACAGCAGGGCGTTCAGCGCCTGGTTCTGCGTGGAGGCACTCACCCGCTCGCGCACGGCCAGGTGCGACAGGAAGGCCGTAATGTCGGCCTCACCGAGGTCGCGCGGATGGCGCAGGCCGTGGAACGCGATGTAGCGACGCATCCAGCCTACGTACGCCTCCTCGGTGCGGTGGCTGTAGTGGCGCCGGCGCAGCGCCAGACGCACTTGTTCGAGCAGTCGCGGTGGCCGTGACACGAGGAGGCATGGCCTCCCCTTATGAGAGGACCATGCCAGTCACGGCCCGCCACGTACGCAGAAACGCCCGGCCCTGCACCACCCGTGGTGCCGGCCGGGCGCTCGTAGCCCGACTCGAGGCTACTCTTCGCCCATGAACGGGTAGGTGAAGTCCTTCGGCGGGTTGTAGGTCTCCTTGATCGACCGCGCGCTGACCCAGCGCATCAGGTTCAGCTTCGAGCCCGGCCTTGTCGTTGGTGCCCGACGCCGCGCGCGCCGCCGAACGGCTGCTGGCCCACGACGGCGCCGGTCGGCTTGTCGTTGATGTAGAAGTTGCCGGCCGCGTTGCGCAGCGCCGCCGACGCCTGCGCGGACGGCCGCGCGGTCGCTGCGCGAAGATCGAGCCGGTCAGCGCGTAGGGCGAGGTCTGGTCCACCACCTGCAGCATCTCGGCGAACTTCGCGTCGGCGTAGACGTAGCGCGGTGAGCACCGGCCCGAAGATCTCCTCGCACAGCAGCCGGTAGCCGGGGTTGTCGGTCTGCACGAGCGTCGGCTCGATGAAGTAGCCGACGCGGCCGTTGCTGCCGCCGCCCTGCACGATCTTGCGCGTTGCGCTTGCGCGTGGTCGATGTAGCCGCTGATCTTCGTCGAACGCCTTCTTGTCGATCACGGCGCCCATGAAGTTGCGGAAGTCGCGCGTGTCGCCCATCTTGATCTCGCGCATCATCGCCACCGCGCGGTCGCGCACCGTCGGCCACAGCGACTTCGGCACGTAGACGCGGCTGGCCGCCGAGCACTTCTGGCCCTGGTATTCGAAGGCGCCGCGCACCATCGCCACCGCGACCTCCTGCGGATCGGCCGAGGGGTGCGCGACGATGAAGTCCTTGCCGCCGGTCTCGCCGACGAGGCGCGGATACGACTTGTAGCTGCGCGATGTTCGTGCCGACGTGCTCCCACATGCCCTGGAACACGCCGGTGCTGCCGGTGAAGTGGATGCCGGCCGAGATCGCGGCGAGTCGAGCGCGATCTGGCTGATCATCACCGGGTCGCCGGGCACGAAGTTGATGACGCCCGGCGGCAGGCCCGCCGCCTCGAGCAGCTTCATCGTGTAGTAGGCGCCGAGCATCGCCGTGCCGGCCGGCTTCCACAGCACGGTGTTGCCCATCAGCGCCGGCGTCGGTCGGGAGGTTGCCGCCGATGGCGGTGAAGTTGAACGGCGACACCGCGTAGACGAAGCCTTCGAGCGGCCGGTAGTCGGTCTGGTTCCACATCGCCGTCGTCGAGACCGGCTGCTCGCGCATGAGGTCCGGCGCGCGAACGCGACGTTGAAGCGCCAGAAGTCGATCAGCTCGCAGGCCGCGTCGATCTCCGCCTGGTAGACCGTCTTCGACTGGTTGAGCATCGTGGCGGCGTTGAGCGTGTCGCGCCAGGTCGTGGCCAGCAGGTCGGCCGCCTTGAGGAACACGGCGGCGCGGTCCTCCCACGGCCAGCTCGCCCATTCGGCCTTGGCCGACTGCGCGGCGGCGATGGCCGCGTGCACGTCCTTCGGCCGGGCGTGGTGCCAGGTCGGCCAGCACGTGGCCGTGCTCGTGCGGCATCACGGCCTTGCCGAGATCGCCGGTGCGGATTTCGCGGCCGCCGATGATGAGCGGGATGTCGATCGTCTCGGCGGCCATCGACGCCAGGCGCGCCTTGAGCGACGCCTTCTCGGGTGACCCCGGGGCGTACGACTTGATCGGCTCGTTGACGGGCGGGAGAACGGAGCGGATACCTGAAAAATTGGCGGACATGGCGGCAGCCTCTCGATTGTTCGCCGGCGCGCGCAGGCGCCCCAGCGGTCCGCTGATTGTAGTCTCGCCACTGCCCGCCCGACGCCACGACCAACGCCTTGACACCGACCGCCGGGGCGCGCACAGTCTGCGATCATCGGTGGACCGCGTGCCTCGGCCCGCCGCCTGAATCCCGCACTGGCGTCGTCATCGTTCGGATTCCCCGAAGGCGGTGCGGCTCTCCGCGCCGCCGTCATGGAGGTGCTGCATGAGTCGAGTAGCGCTTGCATCGGTCGTTCTTCTCCTTGCGGGAAGCTCGGCCACCGCGCAGCAAGGCACGTCGGAACTTCGCGGCCGGATCGTCGACCAGCAGGGCGCGCGCCCTGCCCGGCGTGCCGATTGTCGTCACCAATCAGGACAACGGCCAGTTCCGCGAAACCGACCAGCGGCGCCGACGGCGCCTTCCTGCTGAGCGGCATGACGCCCGGCACCTACGAGGTCGCGCCGAGCTGGCCGGCTTCAAGAAGTACCAGTCGCGCGACGTGCGGCTCGAGGTCGGGCGGTCGACGCTCGTCGAGATCCCGCTCGAGATCGGCGCCATCGCGGAGTCGGTCACCGTCACCGGCGAAGCGCCGCTCGTCGACACCAGCTCGAAGAGCCATCGGCGGCAACGTCACCGCGCAGGAGTTCGTCGATCTGCCGTCCTTCAACCGCAACTTCGCCGGCTATCTCGCGCTGCGTGCCCGGCGTCGTCGCCTCGCGTGTCGGCGACGACCTTCGGCGCCGACTCGATCAATGTCGCCGGCCAGAACGTGCGCAACGTCAACTACACGATGGACGGCTCGAACAACAACGACGCCTTCAACGGCGGCAACGGCGGCGCGCAGGCGCGGATGCCGGTCGAGGCCGTGCAGGAGTTCCAGCTGCTGACCAGCCAGTTCGACGCCGAGTTCGGCATGGCCTCGGGCGGCGTCGTCAACTCCGTCTCCAAGCAGGGCACGAACCAGTTCCGCGGCAGCGCCTTCATGTTCTACCAGGACCAGAACCTCGACCACGCGCGACTACTTCGCCAAGCGCGGCGGCTTCGACAAGCCCGAAACGCAGCAGCAGCAGTGCGGCGGCACGCTCGGCGGGCCGATCGTCCAGCAACAAGATGCACTTCTTCTTCGAGCCTCGAGCGCATCGTGCTCGACGGCGGCGTCACCACGCAACATCCCCAGCCGACCCGACCTCGAGCGCACCGACTTCGAGAAGACGCGGGTCTGGAACACCTACGCTCCGCGCCGATCATCAGATCAACGCCGCCAACACCTGGGGCCTCCGCTGGCTGCGCGAGACCTCGCCGCAGCCGGTGCAGATCAACGCCGAGAACCACACCGTAGCCGCGCTACGAAGCCGAGACCGACGTCGACTGGACGCTGGTTGGCAACCTCAGCTCGATCTTCGGTTCGAACAAGGTCAACACCTTCCGCGTCTCGGCGGTGAAGGAAGACGTCTTCTTCGGCAACCCGCGCTTCAACGCCGGCGAAGACCAGCGGACGCTGCCGGCGACACTCAACCACCTGACCTTCAGCGATCAGCAGAGCCCGCGCGCCAACCGCCGCCTCGACGTCGCCTACGGCGCCGACAACATCTTCGCGTGGTTCCTGCCCAACCGCTGGGGCGGCGATCACGACCTCAAGGTCGGCGTCAGCTACATGTACTCGTCGCTGCGCTCGCAGGACTTCGGTAACCTGAACGGCACCTTCACGATTCCGCAGCGACCTGCGCCTTCAACCCCGCCGATCCGCGCACCTACCCCGAGCGACTGTCGATCCGCGTCGGCAACCCGCTCGACTTCTACATGAAGGGTCACTTCATCGGCGGGTTCGTGCAGGACAAGTGGCGCCCGTCGGACCGGCTCACGGTGAGCGTCGGCGCCCGCTACGACCTGGAGCTGACCCGCACCCCCAATCAGCTCAACCCGCTGTCACCGGCCGGGTCGCGTGACTATCCCGATCGACGCCAACAACATCGCGCCCGCGCGTCGGCTTCACCTACGCGATGGACGACGAGTCGCGCTCGGCCATCCGCGGCGGCTTCGGCGCTGTTCTACCAGCGCACGTCGTTCACGTTCCTGACGCCGATGTTCTCGGGCGGCCGGTTCTCCGATTCCTTCGTCGTGCAGTATCCCGCTCAACAACGCCGACCCGGGCCCGCGTGCCGGCAACCTCCCGACGGCGCCCGAGCTCGTCAACGGGCCGACGGTGAACCACGCCCTCATCGACGCCCGTTTCCCGCCCGGCACCCTCAACCGCAACGTCGGCACCGTGCGGTTCGACAACCCCGATCGACAGAACTCGTGGTCCCGCCAGTACAGCCTTGGCTACGAGCGGCAGCTCGGGCGCGACGCACCGGGCGTCGGCATCGACTTCATCCGCTCCGAGCAGCGCGCCCAGTTCGTGCTCGAAGGACCTGAATCCCGGCGTGCGTGACACCACGGCTCGCCACCAGCACGCTGCGCGCGCACCACGCCGCTGGTGGGCGCGCCCGGACGAGTTCGCGGCCCGCGTCGAGACCATCGTCAACGACGGCTGCGATCAACTACAACACGGTGCAGGTGTCGATGACGCAGCGCCAGCGCGCCGGCTTCTCCGGCCGGGTCGTCGTACGCCTACTCGCGCGGCCGCGGCAACGTGAGCACCGGCCAGGCCGACACCGCGGTGTCGCAGGTGCTGGGCGACCTCA
The DNA here is from genome assembly GCA_963779175.1 of uncultured Acidobacteriota bacterium. Lineage (GTDB taxonomy): Bacteria > Acidobacteriota > Vicinamibacteria > Vicinamibacterales > UBA2999 > CADEFD01. The sequence goes on along the minus strand of CAVZXA010000005.1, from coordinate 261,040 downwards.
ACCTCGACAACGACGAGGGGCCCGACCAACGTCGACCGGCCGCACATCCTGTCGGTGGCCGGCACCTACCAGGTGCCGCGCACGCGCGGGCTGCGGGTCAGCGGTGTCTACCAGGTCCGTTCCGGCACGCCGTTCACGCTTGGTCGACAGCACCAACGACCTCGACCGCAACGGGCAGACGGTCAACGAGTACCTGCCGGCCGGCACCTACAAGGGCAACGGCGGCCGACGCCTTCGAGGTCGACTACAAGGGCGGCAGGAACGGCGCCCGCGGCCCGGCCTACGCCTCGTTCGATCGTCCGGGCCGGCTACGTCTTCCGCCTGCCGGGCGGCCGCACGCTGAACGCGTTCGTCGACATGTTCAACGGCTCCAACGAGTCGAACTTCGCCAATCCCACCAACAACAACGCCGGGGGCGTCGTGAGCAGCGACCGGCGGCTGGCGCCGACGTTCCTCAATCTGACCAGCCTCGTAAACGGCGTGACCAGAACGTTCCAGTTGAACATGCGGCTGGGATTCTGAGACCCGAGCTCCGGTGCGCCCGGGACCTGCTCGTCCCGGGCGCCGCTCGCTGTCTACTGACGCTCGCGCTCGTCGTCGTCGCGGTCGTCGTCCTCATCGTCATCGTGCCGTGCGGCACCGTGATCTGCATGGTGCGGTCGTTGCCGCTCGTCGGGTGCTGGATGTTCACCCAGGCGCGGCGCTTGTTGAACGGATCGAAGTAGAGCCCGGTGAACTCAGACCCGAGGGTGCCGTTCGACGCCCAGCGCCCCAGACCCTCGCCGGCGTCGAGCAGGTCACCGTCCCGGTTGAGGTCGCGCGCGAACCAGATGTCATCGTCCACGCCGCCGTTGCGGTCTTCGATCACGTAGATGTAGCCCTTCGAATCGATCGCCAGGTTGTCGGGACTCGCCAGGCCGCTGCCAACCGCCGCGCCGGTCGCCAGGTCGATGGTGTTGCGGTTGGCAAAGACCGAAATGGTCTGCGCCTTGAGGTCGAGGCGGTACACCTCGTTGGTGGTGGTCGTCGCGACGTAGAGGTACTCACGGCCGCGCACGCGCTGGATCTGCAGATCCTCCGGGCGCTGATAGTCGGTGCCTTTGAAGGCGGGCAGGTCGGTCGTGTTGCGCGCGTCCACCGACACCACGCCGTTCACGTCGGTGATGACGAGCGTGCCCGGCAGGCCGTCGCCCATGGGCGTCGTGATCGGCACCCAGGAGTAGGCGCCGGTGGCGTTCGGGGTCGCGCCGTCGCCGACGCGCAGCACGAAGGTGCGGCCGGCGGCGAAGTAGTCGGCGCGCCCGCGCAGCACGCGGCCGAAGTCGGCGTAGGGCGTGTACTTGTAGATGGCGCCGCCGTTCAGCTCATCGATGAAGTACATGTTGCCGGCGCGGTCGAACTGGATGCCCTCGTGCGAGGTGCGGGGAATGACGTTCTGATGCACGAAGTCGGCGCCGAGGTTGCTGGCGGGCGTCACCGGGCCGTAGATTCCCGGGGCACGCAGGGGGTTCTTGAGTTCGAACAGGCGGCCGTAGGGCGACTTCGAACCGCCGGCAGCCAGTTCCCAGCTCTCCTCGGCCGTGATGAACGTGCCCCACGGCGTCCAGTAGGCGGCGTCGAACGCCACGTGACTGCAGGCCGCGGGCGCGACGCACGGGCTCTGCCATACCGTCTCGGTCGTGCCATTCCACAGATCCTGCCGCTGGACGCCGGCGCTCGCGGTTTCGAACACGGTGAACAGATAGCGTCCGCGCTGGCGCCCGGTTTCGTTGACCGTGAGCATGTCCCAGTTACCGGAGTTCGGCGTGCCGGTCGCGAGCACGGCCGTCCGGTCGGCAATCGAGCGCTGCTCGAACACCGGATTGCCGAGCGTCATCGGAAGGCTCTCGTCGGCGGTCGGCCCGGCCGAGGTCGCCAGAGGCGTGAAGTCCGAGAACCTGAGGCCGTCGGCTACGAGCACCACCCCGGCCAGCACCATCCCACCCATCGTCAAGAGGCGCGCGCGCCCACGTGTGAATCTCATGTCGTCATCTCCCTGTTGTGCGCGGCGCCCTCGCGCCGGCCACCCCAACACTAGGAGGCGCGCGCGACGAGGCAGCGACTCGAGGATGACGAGCGCGCGACAGGCGCGCGGGCGCAGGGCTCGCCGCTAGGACGCGGCGGCGGGAGTGGCGGGGCCCAGATCGACCTTGATCTGGCGCCACTTGCCCTGGCGGAAGCGCAGGAACGACAGCACGCAGCGCGTGAAGTGCCCGAGCAGGATGGCGAGCCAGATGTCGGCGGGCTGCAGCTGGCGCATCGACTGGAGCACCGTGCAGAGCCCGATCGGAATCGCCACCTGCGAGACCAGCGTGATGAAGAGCGGGCTCCTGGTGTCGCCGGTGCCCTGCAGACCGCCGGTGAAGGTGAGCGCGGCGCTGATGAAGAACCCCGAGACGGCGAGGTAGCGCAGCAGCTGGCGGCCGATGTCGGCCACCGTGCCCTCGGTGGCGCCGAAGATGCCGAGCAGCGGAATCGGGATGAGCAGGAACATCGCGCCGACGACGGCCGCGACCCAGACGCCGATCTTCGCGGCGGCGTAGACGCCGTGCAGCGCCCGATCGGGCTGGCCGGCGCCGAGGTTCTGGCCGGCGATGGTGGCGGCGGCGCCCATCAGGCCCACCGACGTCCACGTGATCATCGAGAACAGCTCGGTGTAGCCGATGGTGTAGGCCGCCTGGGCAGCCGCGCTGTGTTCGAGGCCGCCGATGAAGCGCAGCAGCATGACGCCGGCCACGTTCATCGCGATGCCCTGCACGCCGGTGGGGAGCCCGAACTTGAACAGCGACCTGATCACCGCCCAGTCGGGCCTGGTACAGGTCTCGGGCGTGAAGTGGACGACCAGCCGGTTGCTGAAGAGCAGCCACAGCGCGTAGCCGCTCACGAGCGACGAGGCGATGGCGGTGCCCATCGCCGAGCCGGCGGTGCCGAACTTCGGGATGAGCAGCAGGTTGAAGACCAGGTTCAGCACCGTCATCGTGACGCCGAGGCGCAGCGGCGTCTTGGCGTCGCCGGCGGCGCGCAGCGCCGCCGACAGCATGAAGAACAGCAGCATGCCGATGCTGAAGACGAAGTTGATGCGCAGGAACGGCAGCGCCTGGGCCCGTACCTCGGGCGCCGCGTTCACGAGCGTGAGCAGCCACGGCGTGGCGAAGTAGCCGATCGGCGCCAGGATGGCGAACATCCCGACCGCGGTGATGAACGCCTGGTAGACGACGGTGTTGACCTTCTTGTGGTCGCCGGCGCCGGCAAAGCGCGCCACCAGCACCGCCTGGCCCGTAAACAGCGAGGCCATGAAGACGATGACGACGAGGAAGATCTGCCAGGCCACGCCGATGCCGGCGTTGGCGGCAAAGCCCATCATGTTGCCGACCAGCGCGTGGTCGACGACGCCCTGCAGCCCGGCCACGAGGTTCTGGAGCATCGTCGGCCACGCCAGCTTCCACACGGCGGGAGCGAGGGGCCCTTCGATGAGGGAGCGATCGAACTTCTTGGGAAGCGCCGGGCCGGCCATCAGGAGACCCCGAATTGTAACGTGAGGTCGGGTCCGGACCGGAGCGAATCTAGACGTCGAGTTCCTGCGCGTCTTCGGCCCGGTCCATGATGAAGCGGAAGCGCGCCGAGGCATCTTTGCCCATCAGTTCATTCATCACCCGATCGGTCACCAGCTGATCGGCGATGTCGACGCGCAGCAGGCGCCGGGTGCGCGGGTTGAGGGTCGTTTCCCACAGCACCTTGGGCATCATCTCGCCGAGCCCCTTGAAGCGCGTGATCTCGGGCGTGGCGCGGCCGCTCTTCTGGCGCAGGATGAGCGCCTTCTGCGCCTCGTCGAGCGCCCAGAACGTCTCCTTGCCGATGTCGATGCGGTAGAGCGGCGGCTGGGCCAGGTAGACGCGGCCGGCGGTGATGAGCTGCGGCAGGTGGCGGAAGAGGAACGTCAGCAGCAGCGTCGAGATGTGGTGGCCGTCGGAATCGGCATCGGCCAGCAGGATCACCTTGCCGTAGCGCATGCGCGACAGGTCGAACGACTTGCCCACGCCGCAGCCAAGGGCGGTCACGAGATCCGACAGCTCCTTGTTCTCGAGCACCTTGGCGGTGGACACGCCTTCCGTGTTCAGCACCTTGCCGCGCAGCGGAAGAATCGCCTGGCGGGCGCGGTCGCGTCCCTGCTTGGCCGAGCCGCCGGCCGAATCGCCTTCCACCACGAACAGCTCGCTGGTGATCGAGCCGGGCTGGGTGCAGTCGGCGAGCTTGCCGGGCAGGGTGGCGCGGCCCGAGGTCGGCCCCTTGCGCACGACATCGGCCTGCGCGGCGCGGCTGGCCTCGCGGGCCCGCGCGGCCAGAATGATGCGGGCGACGATGCCCTCGGCAATCGAGATGTTGTTGTTCAGCCAGTGCTCGAGGGCCGGCCGCACGAAGCCGTCAACGGCGCTCGCCACCTCGGGGTTGTTCAGCCGATCTTTGGTCTGCCCCTGGAACTGCGGCTCGGCGAGGAAGACCGAGAGCACGCCGGTCATGCCTTCGCGGATGTCTTCGGCGGTGAGCGTGACGCCCTTGGGCGACAGGTTGTGGGTGTCGATGAAGTTGCGCACCGCCTTGCCGATGCCGGCGCGCAGGCCGTTCTCGTGGGTGCCGCCCGAGGCGGTCGGGATGCCGTTGACGTAGCTGCGCACGTGCTCGTCGGTCGACTCGGTCCACTGCACCACGAACTCGAGCCTGACGCCGTTCTCCTTCGCCAGCACGAACGGCGCGTCGTGCACGGGCTTGCTCGACCGCTCGGCGAGGATCTTCTTCAGGTAGTCGACCAGCCCTTCTTCGTGCTGGAAGGTGTACTTGGTGCCGGTCGTCTGGTCGTCGAAGGCGACCTTCACGCCTTTGTGGAGGTAGCTGGCGACTTCGAGCCGCTCGCGGATCACCTGCGGATCGAATTCGACCTTGGGGAAGATCACCGGGTCGGGACGGAAGAACACCGTCGTGCCGCTGCCGCGCGCCGCGCCGACCTTCTTCAGGCCGCCCTCGGGCTTGCCCTGGCGGAAGCGCATCTCGTACTGGAAGCCGTCGCGGCGCACCGTCGCCAGCAGCTCGCGCGACAGCGCGTTGACCACACTGGCGCCGACGCCGTGCAGGCCGCCGGCGGTCTTGTAGCTGCCCTGCTCGAACTTGCCGCCGGCATGCAGCACGGTGAAGATGACTTCGAGCGCGCTCTGCTTCGTCTTCGGGTGGACGTCCACCGGGATGCCGCGTCCGTCGTCGGCAATCGTCACCGACGAGCCGTCGTCGTGCAGCGTGACGGCGATGGCCGAGGCGTGGCCGTTCATCGCCTCGTCGATCGAGTTGTCGAGAATCTCCCAGACCAGGTGATGCAGGCCTGAAGCGCCGACGCCGCCGATGTACATGCCGGGGCGTTTGCGGACGGGCTCGAGACCTTCGAGCACCTGGATGTCTTTGGCGGTATAGGACACTGGGCGTACTCGGGCTAGGGGCTCGGGGCTCGCGGCTGGAAGACGCGCAGGAGCGCGCGCAGCAGTATAGAACCAGTTCGCGCGATTCCTTCGCATCTGCGGCTTCGCGCCTATCGTTGCCGCGTGGGCCGGGTCGGCTCGTCGCGGCGTGGGTGCTCCTCGTGTCCGTCGCGGCTGGCGGCTGGCTGCTCGTCCGCTCCTGGCAGGATCCCGCCGGCCCGGCGGTCGTCGCCGTCGCGCACACGCTGCCGGCCGTGCGCCGCAGCGCCGCGCGGTGGGAGCGCTGGACGGTCACCGAGCAGTTCGCCGCGCAGCACGTGATGGTGCTGCAGATCGAGACCAGGTACCTTGAAGAGTCAGGCGCCATCGCGCGCTCGGTGGCGGCGCCCTTGCAGGATCGCTACTCGGAGATCATGATGTACTTCCACCGGCCGGGACGCCCCGACACACTGCCGCCGCGACGCGTGCAGTGGAGCCGCGGCGCCGGCTACGTGGAAACGGACTTCGAGCAACGGTGATTCGCGACCCCTACATCGAACGAGAAGTCAGGAACGGCGCGCTCATCCTGACCGGCGTGCTCTTCGCCGGCTTCGGCATCGAAGGGTTCCTCGTGCCAGGCGGCTTCATCGACGGCGGCGTCACCGGCGTGTCGATGCTGCTCGGCCGGCTCACGACCATCCCGTTGCCGGTGTGGCTGCCGGTCATCAACCTGCCGTTTCTCGTCCTCGGCTATCGGCAGCTCGGTGGCGCCTTTGCCCTGCGCGGCGGTCTCGCGATCGGCGCGCTCGCCGTGGCACTCGTCGTCGTGCCCTATCCGCACGTGACCGAAGACCACGTGCTCGAAGCGGTGTTCGGCGGGTTGTTCCTCGGCGCCGGCATCGGCCTGGCCGTGCGCGGCTCGGCGGTGCTCGACGGCACCGAGATCGCCGCCTTGCTCATCAGCCGGCGCAGCCACCTCTTGAAGGTGGGCGACATCATCCTGCTCTTCAACGTCGCGCTGTTCCTGGTGGCGATGCGCACACTCGGCGTCGAGCCGGCGCTCTATTCGATCCTCACCTTCCTGGCCGCGGCGCGCACGCTCGACTTCGTGATCTACGGGCTCGAGGAGTTCACCGCGGTCACGATCTTCTCGCGCGAAAGCCGCGCCATCAAAGCCGGGATCATCGGCGAGCTCGGCCGCGGCGTGTCAGGTACTGCGCGGCTACGGCGGGCTGAGCGGCGACGAACAGGAAGTGCTGTACTGCGTGGTGACGCGCCTCGAGGTCGGCCGCGTGAAGGCGATCGTGCGCACGCACGACCGCTCGGCGTTTGTCGTCTACCACGCCCTCGCCGACGTCGATGGCGGCGTCGTGAAGCGCCCGCGGCGCCACTGACAAGCGCGGCATCTGGGCACAAAGAAACGGCCCCCGGAGTCGCCTGAGCGTCTCCGGGGGCCGTGCCTCGTCGGTCTGGCTGCTTAGCCCTTCTTGCGCCGCGGTGCCGGTGCGGTGCGTCGCGCACCGCCACCAGCCGGCGCCTTGCGGGCGCGCTTCGGACGGTCGGCCGCATCCTCCGCGCTCATCGTGCGGCGCGGACCCCGCTTCACACCGCGGGCCACCGGCCCGGCGCTGATCGGCTCCTTGGCGCTGCCGGGCGCGAAGAACTTCGACTGGTCGTCCTCCGGCTCGATTTCGTCGGGCACCATTGGCGCAATCTGCATCTGCGACGGACGCTCGTCGTCGCCGTCCTCCGACTCGCCGCTGTCGTCGCCCTCGGCCGCCTCTTCGCCGTCGTCACCGATCACCCAGCCGAGCGTGACGCTCTTCGGGCGGTAGACGTTGGCCGATGAGGGTGGCGCCGCCGGCTGCGCATCCGGATCCGGCGCCGAGCCCGGCGCCGAAGTGGACGCCATCGCCGCCGAACCGCCGGCGCCGAACACGCGCAGGCCGCCCTGCCGATCGCGTTCGAGCTTGATGAGCCCTTCCTTCTGGCAGGCCCGCATCAGGTCGACGATCGAGCCGTACTTGCGGTCGTCGAAGTCGGGGTAGCTGGCGCGGATGAACTGCTTGATCTGGCGCAGGTACATCGGCCAGCGTGGCGGCTGCGGCGGGTCGGCGAGCAGCTGGCGCACCAGCTCGACGCCTTCCTGAATCGCCGCCGCCGTCGCCGGATCGATCTCGCGCGGTCCGCGGTGAGCGCCGGCGGCCGCGGGCGCGGCGGCCGGGGCCGGGGCCACCGTGCCGTCGGCCAGCATCACCGGCGCCGGAGCCATCGCCGGCTCGGCCATGGGCAATGCCGCATCCGCCATCGCGGCTCCGGCCTCGCTCAGTTCGACCAGCGTGCTGCGGCCGGTGTGCTTCAGCAGCACGATGCCCTTTTCCGCCAGCTTCTCGGCGAAGTCGCGGAAGCTGCTCACGCCGTAGTCGCGTTCCGAGAACGACGAGTCGAGCTGCAGCAGCGTGCTCTTCAGCAGGCCCAGCTGCGGCGTGACCTCGCGGTCGGCCAGCACCTTCAGCGCGCGCCGCACCAGCGGCACGATCGCATCGATGTTCATGGCCTGGCCGACGCCGACCACCACGCCGCTCGACGACGAGCGCGAGCGATCGGGCGCCACGCGGGTGCCGCCGCGGCCGGCGACGTTCTCGTAGGCGATGAACTCGGTGCAGTTCTTCTGCATCACCTGGCTGGTGAACTGCCGGCCGCCGACGACGAACACCTTCTTGTCGTACTGCTTGAGCTTCTCGACCAGGGTGATGAAGTCGCTGTCGCCGCCGACGATCACGAAGGCGTTGATGTGGTCGTGCGTGAACGCCATCTCGAGGGCGTCGAGGGCGAGGTTGATGTCGGCGCCGTTCTTGTCGCCGCCGGGCGTCATCACACGCTGCACCAGCCGCACCGCGTGGTTCGACATCGCCCGGCCGTAGTCGCCGCGCTTCCAGTCGCCGAAGGCGACCTTGGTGATGATCTCCCCGCGTTCCTTGATGGCTTCGAGCACCGCGCCGATGTCGAAGTTGAGTCCGAGCGTGTTCTTGACACCGATTTCGACGTTGTCGAAATCGATGAATACGGCAATCTTGAGTCGTTCGTCTGACATGAATCGTTCCTTTAGTTTCGGTTTCCTCAGAAAGCGAAGTAGATGAAGTCGAGCGACGTCGTGCTGCGCAGCACGAGCGTCAGGGACGCGAGCAGACCGACACCGGCCGCCTGCACACCTGCCAGGCGGAAGCCGGTGAGCCGGGATTCAGTCCACACCACCGGCGCCAGCTGGCGCTCGCGAGCCAGGGCCCAGAGGTCGTGGATGAAGAGGGGCAGCGACCAGGTCGCCGCCAGCATGAAGAAGTGGAGGCCGACGGCGGCCTCGCCTTCCATCGTCGTGAACGGCGTGAGCCGGAGGAAGTGCCCGAGGAAATCCGCGTTGGTCTCGCGGAAGAAGAGCCAGCCGCCCATCATCGCCACCCACGTCAGCGCGATCTGCACCAGCGCCAGCGGCCCGGGCCAGTGCTCGGGCAGCGACAGCGCCCGGCCGAGGCTGCGGGTGCCCCACACGAGCAGGCCGTGATAGAAGCCCCAGATCACGTAGTTCCAGCTGGCGCCGTGCCAGAACCCGGAGACGAGGAAGGTGGTGATGAGCGTGCAGGCGGCTACCAGGGCCGGGCCGCGATTGCCGCCGAGCGGAATGTAGACGTAGTCGCGGAACCAGGTGGACAGCGAGATGTGCCAGCGGCGCCAGAAGTCGGTGGGGCTGTGCGCGATGTAGGGGTGGTTGAAGTTGACCACCAGTTCGAAGCCGAACCAGCGCGCCACGCCGCGGGCGATGTCCGAGTAGGCGGAGAAGTCGGCGTAGATCTGCATGCCGAAGGCGAAGACGCCGGCCCACAGCACCTCGAACGCCGGATCGTTCTGCGAGAACACCCGGTTGGCGATCACGCCGACGTTGTCGGCGATGACCAGCTTCTTGAAGAGGCCCCACACCACCAGCACCACGCCCTGGCGCGCCCTGGTGGCATCCCACACCCGGTGCTGTTCCACCTGCACGAGCAGGTTCTTCGCCCGCATGATCGGCCCGGCCACCAGGTGCGGAAAGAAGGCGACGAAGAGCGCGAAGTCGATCGGGTTGCGGCGGGCCCGCATCTCGCCCTTGTAGACGTCCACTGTGTAGCTGAGCGCCTGGAAGGTGTAGAACGAGATGCCGGCCGGCAGGGCGAGTTCGAGCAGCGGCGGCGCCACGGTCAGGCCCATCGCGCCGAGCACGTCGCGCACGTTCTCGACGAAGAAGTTGAAGTACTTGAACACCCCGAGCATGCCGAGGTTCACGACCAGGCTGGCGCCGAGATAGCGGCGCTTGTGGCCCGGGTCGTCTTCCATGCGCTGGCCGGCCCAGTAGTCCACGGTCGTCGAGGCCAGCATGATGAGCACGAACCACGGATGGATCCAGCCGTAGAACACGTAGCTCGCACCGAGCAGCAACAGGTTCTGTGCGCGATGCGACAGCCGCCAGTAGATGGTCACGACGACCAGGAAGAAGGCGGCGAAGTCGAGGCTGTGGAAGATCATCGGAACAGCGGATCCAGCCGTCGACGGAAGAGCGCGGTGTAGTGGCGGCGATCGCGGATGTGATCGCCGTCGGCGTAGATCGACTCCGGCTGTTCGGGGTCGCCCCAGTCGTCGTGGAAGAGCGCGCCGTTGGCGGTGAGCCACGCCTGCAGATCGACTGACGTAGCGCTGCAGGTTCGGCGACTGCTCCGGCGGCTCGCTGCCGGTGGGGCGGCGCTGCACGCGCACGAAACACAGCTGGATGCCGTGCTCCTTCGCGAGGCCGATCATCAGCGGCAGCACCGAGGTGGGCAGGTCGCGGGCGAAATCGGCGGCGTCGTTGGCGCCGGAGAAATCCGCGGCGACGTCGGCCCGCAGGTTGGCGAGATCGAAGCGCTCGTTGAGCGCGCGATCGAAGCGCGTGCGCGCCGACGGATCGGGATAGCGCCAGTTCACGAACCAGCGACGCACGGCCGGCTCGAGCCAGCCGGTGGCGACGTCGCTTTCGTAGGCGCGCACGGCCGTCGTATGCACGCGCGCCCAGATGCCGATGCGGCGCGCCGCCACGATCGCATCGAGCTCCGGCTCGGCCGGCTGCGCCACGTCGTCGAGCGCGTTGCCGTAGAGGCTCTCGAGGCGGAACAAGGTGTCAGTCAGGTTGGTGTCGCGGAAGAACACGAACACGACGCGTGGCTTCACGCCCGAGGCGATGAGGTGATTCTTGAACGCGAGATACCACCACGCCGGCCCGGTCGCCGGGCTGTTGAGGAACGACACCAGCTCATCGTGCGTGGTGGAGATCTCGCCGAGCTGAATCGGGTCGATGCGCGTGCCCATCATCGAATCGCCGATGAAGACCCAGGCCGGCTTGCCGTAGCGCAGGTTCTCGATCGGCGCCGGATCGAAGGGCCGATGCGTGCGGCTCAGCTCCAGCGACGGCAGGTAGCCGGGCCCCGGGCGGGTCGCCGACCACCAGCCGGTTGACGGCGCGGATCGACAGCGGTGCGATGAACACCGCCGCCACGACGAGGACAAGCGCCCACGTCGCGCGTCGGGAACGCGCGGACTCACCGCGAGAAACGGCCGGAGAAGGTGACGACACTCGAACTGGATTCGATTGAGTGCGCCGTGCACGCGGTCACGTGCGTGGCGCCAGCATCTCCACACGGCCAGTGCGCGGTAACGACCGAAGGTCCGCGCTATCTGGACGCGAGCCACCCGGTGGGTGGCTGCTGGTGAACATCCGGCGCCTGTAAGCCGCCCCGGAATGCCCCTGTGCGTGATGCTCCCACGGAGTATAGCAGCCTGCCGTGTGGCTGGCGACCTCATTCGAACGGGTTCAACCCGGCCGCCGCCGCCCGGTCTAACGGGGGTAGATGCCTCACCGCCCGCGTTCCCCGGAGCCCCGCATGACACTGCCCTCGCCCACCCGACTCCGCTCGCTGACCCTCGGCGCGCTCGCCGTGCTGCTGCTGGGCGTCGCGACGGCCGACGCCCACCCGCGCCGCCGGAACAACCCGCCCGGACCTCGTGGCGGCCCCGGCACCAACTGGGCGAACCCGCCCGGCCCGCGTGGTGGCCCCGGCGCCAGCCGCAGCAGGCTGTTCGTCTACCGCGACCGCGACCACAACCCGCCCGGTCCGGCCGGCGGGCGGGGCACCAACTGGGAGAATCCTCCCGGACCGCGAGGCGGTCCCGGCGCGAGCCCGGATCGGCGGCGCCCCCGGCGCTGGTAGCCCCTACGCCGCGCGGGCCTCGATCGCGCGCTTCAGCAGCGCGATCTGGCCCGCGTGGTAGGTCGTGTGGTGCACGAGCCCGTGCAGGGTGAGATACCGCGACAGGCCGGTGCCGGCCGGGCCGTCACGATGATCCACGACCGGCGATTCGAGCACGCCGTCGTCGGCGGCCCGGATGGCGGCGGCGAGTGCGCGGTGACTCTCGACCAGCGCGCCCACGGCGGCCCGCCATGCGGCTGGCGTCCCCTCCTCCACCGCCGGCCAGTCGCCCGTCCGAGGGTTCACCCGCCGGCGCGCCGTCCGAGCCGCGCCAGCACCTCGCGCGTCCAGCCCGTCATGTGCACGACCAGCTCCCAGATCGAATGCGCCCCGGGCATCACGTGCGCGGCGGCGTCGGTCGCCGACAGCCCCGTGAGCAGCGTCACCACGTTCGATCCGTGCCACGGGTCGCCCTCGACCACACGCTCGACCAGGTCGGCCAATCTCGCTGCTTCCCCCATGAGTCCTCCGGGTGTCATTTTGTACACGGTGGGGGACCAAACCACACGGTGGTTCGTCTCAAGAATCGGGGATGCCGCTGAATCAGCAGGTCGATTGTTGCTCCGGCCATGGCACCCTGCTTGCAATGACGACAAGCATGTTCAATCACTTCGTTGCCACCTCGGCCCTGACCGCCCTGCTCGTCTCGCCCGTCCTCGCCGCGGCGCAGGACACGGCGCAGAAGCTTTTCGAGCGCGGCGCCTACGACGAGGCCGTGCAGCGGGTGAACACCGAGCGCGGCGCCGGTAACGCCGACCCGGTCTCGGCCTATCTCGCCGGCCAGGCCCTTCTGAAGCTCAACCGGAACGACGAGGCGCGGGCTGAATTCGCCCGGCTCGCGAGCGGCGACGACCAGACCTGGCACGCCATCGGCCAGTCGGCGATCGGCCTGCTCGACAACAACCTCGACGAAGCCGTGAACGAGGGCCGCAAGGCCCGCGACATGAGCGGCGAGTCGGGTTTTGCCTTCTACCAGCTCGGCCTGGTGCTCATCAAGCGCGGCGAGTTCGACGAAGCCTCTCAAGTTCTCGACCGCGCCGCCGATCTCATGCCTGAGTTCGCGTATGCCCACTACAACGCGGGCGTCGCGCACCAGCGGGCGAAGCGGTTCAATCAGATGGCGGAACACTTCCAGGTGTTCCTCAAGCTCGCTCCCGACGCCCCCGAGCGGCGTCAGGTGCAATTGGCGCTGAACTCTCTGCGAGGGTAGCGCCCGACATGCGGTGGCGCCGGGGAACGTCCCCGCCGTGCACCGTGGCAGAACGTCGCCGGCCCGCGGGGGTATATGCCCGCGTCGCCCCGGCGGCGTCTCTGCACCTTTCTCCACATCTTAAGGGCGCCAGCTCTTAGCCGCTAGCCCCTAGCCCCTAGCCGCTAGCTTTGGCTCTCTTAGCCGCTAGCCCCTAGCCGCTTCAAGCATCAGAAGATGTGCCCCAGCCCGAAATACCACCGCGGCGTGCGCGCGCCGTTCACCTGCGTGGCGGGCACGCCGAGGTCGATGCGGAAGATCGAGAACGGCGTGTGGAGGCGCAGCCCGACGCCGTAGCCGACGTCGAGTCCCGAGAAGCTGATCGCCCGGTTGGCGTCGAAGACGTTGCCCGCATCCACGAACGCCACCCCCCGCACCCAGCGGTAGATCGGCACGCGGACTTCCTGGTTCAGGATGAGCATGGCGTTGCCGCCGCTGGCGAAGCCGAGAAAATTCTTCGGGCCGACGAGCGATTCCGGGTAGCCGCGGACGGTGTCGGCGCCGCCCACGTAGAAGCGCTCGCTGAAGCCGAGCGGGCTCAGGAACGACCCGCCCACGCGCGCCGCCGACGCCAGCAGCACCGGCCCGAGCGCCTGGTAGCGGTAGTAGGTGCCCTGCACCTTGATGGCGTCTTCGTTCGACTCGAACTCGCTCACCCGCTGCGTGCTGAATGAGCCGAACCAGCCGCGCGAGGCGTTGAACGGGTCGTCACGGCGGTCGAAGAACGCGCTCGCCGTGAAGCGCCCGGTCACCGGCGCCAGGTAGAAGGGGTCGTCGGGGTCGAGGGCGTCGGTGACCTCGCGCTTCAGGCGGTAGCCGTACGAGAGCTCGAACGAGCGGCCGCGGCGGATGCGCTGTTCGAGCGACAACTGGTTGAAGGTGCGACGCAGGCCGAAATCCGCGGCCTGATCGGCCGGGATTTCCTGCCGCGCCGACGACACGAAGACGTTGGTCTGGACGGCGCGTCCGAACAGCATCGGGAACGTCACATAGGCGTTGGTCGACTGCAGGCGCCGGGCGACGCGGCCGAAGAGACCGAACGACCAGGCGCGGCCGAACACGTTCCGGTTCTGCAGGTTGGCCACCACGCCGAGATCGCGTTGCCGGCCCACGGACGTGTCTTCGCCCTGCGCGGCGGCGCTGCGGTCGTCGAACTGCAGACCGTAACGGAGCCGCCAGGTCGGCCACTCGGACACGGTGACATTGGCCCGCACGGCCTCGGTGCCATCGGCGTTGGCCTGCGGCAACACCTCGGCCCGCACGTCCACCTGGCGGAAGACGTTGGTGTCGTAGACGCGCTTGCGCGCCAGCGCCCACTGCGTGTAGTTCACCGGGTCGCCTTCATCGAGACTGAGCGCGCTGACGACGGACTGCGGCCGCGTCTTGTCCTCGCCCGTCACCACCACCTCCGCCAGTCGCTGCTGGCGGCCCGGCGTAACGTCGAAGACGACGGTGGCCGACGTGCTCTCCACCGGCGCGATCACCGTCGGCGTGACGCGGACGTTGTTGTAGCCGGCGCTGCGGTAGCGGTTCTCGATCTGGCTGACCACGGCGTCAACCTCGCTGTAGTGATACGGCCGGCCTTCGAGCGCGGTGGCCAGCGGGCGGGTCGTCTCGTCGAGCGGGGCGGCGTCGGCGCCGAGGGTGGCGCTGGTGACCGTGGTCAGCGGGCCCTCCTCGATCGTCACCGTCATCAGCGCCTGACCATCGACGACCACCACCTGGTCGGCCACCGTGACCTTGGCGGCGCGGTAGCCTTCGGCGTCGTAGCGGTTGACCAGGGCGTTGGCGATCAGCGGCGGATACAGCCAGCCCCACTCGGTCAGGCCCCACACGACGATCTCCTGATCGAGCTGGTCGGGCGTGAGCACGGAGGCGCCGTCGTACAGAATCTTCCGGCGCGACGCCGCCTGGCCGTTGCGCACCGTGGCCTGGATCACCTTGACCGGCGAGGTCTCAGCGACCACCGCCTCGACGTCGGCATTGACGATGTCGTGCTGCACGAGGTCGAAGCGCAGCGCGGCGGTGATCTCGTCGAGCAGGAAGCGGTCGAACACCGCATCCGACCACGTCTCTTCCAACTGCCGGCGCAGCTTGCGGGACACCTCCATGCCCTCGACCCGCAGTTCGGTCGCCGGTCCGCGTTCGACGCGGTAGGTCAGCGCGATACGGCCGTCGGCGTCGTCGGCGCGCGAGGCCCGGACGCGCGCCTCGAGGAAGCCGCGCTCGCGGTACCACTCACGCACGCGTTCGACGTCGTCGCGCCAGCGGATGAAGTCGAAGGTGTCGCCGGGCGTCAGGCGCAGCCGGCCACGCAGGGCCGTCTGGTCGGCGGCCGGTGCGCCGTCGAAGGTCACGGTGGAGACAGCCCCCAGCGCCCGTCGCGTCGTCGCCGCCACGCGCGTGCCGCCGAACGAGATGTCGTGACGCACCGACAGCAGGCGGTCGGTGTTGTCGAGGAAGGTGCCGCGCAGTTCCACGCCGCGCAACGGACGGTAGGTGACGTAGCCCGACAACGCGCCCTGGCCGATGCCTTGCGACAGCACCACCTCGACGTCGGGCGACAACTGCTTCGAGAGCGTGAGGCGGGTGGTCGGGTCCTGGTCGATTTCGGCCAGCAGCCCCGGGTCCTGGCGGATGTCGTCGCCACTGAAGCCGCGTTCGAGGCGCAGGCTGTCGAGGCCGATGGCGCGACCGGTCACGCCGAGCAGTTCACCCGAGAGCAGCCGCAGCGCGTTCTCACGGTCGAGCGCGGAGTTGCCGCCGAGCAGCAGCGCCGCCACGCTGGTGTCGGCGTTGGGATCGCTCGAGACGACCGTGGTCTCGAGGCGATCGAGCGTGCCGCTGAGGGTGAGCGTCTGCTCGGCGCCGTTCGAGCGTGTGACCATCGAGATGTTCATGTCGGGCTCGATGGCGTTCGGGTTGCTGAACGCGATCGTGCTCTCGTTCAGGCGGTAGAGGCCGCCCAGCATGAACACCTCGCCGCCTTCACGCAGCTCGGCGCGGCCGGTCACGGCCGGGCGAGCGCCGGTGCCCTGCAGCCGCACGTTGGCGCCGGCCTCGAAGCGGCCGTAGTTGTTGTCGATGATGATGTCGTCTTCGGTCGAGACCGACAGATCGAGCTGCAGGCGATCGAGGTAGCCCGGCGCGGTCCGCGGCACCGTCCGCGTGGCGTTGAAAGCGACCAGCGCCGGCAGGCTGATGGTGGCCCGGTAGGCGCCGCGCAGGATGCGCACGTCGCCCTTGAGGGTTGGCGTGGCGCCGGGGGCGAAGAGCAGCAGCGCGTCGATCTCGGTATCCACGTTGCGCGGGTACTCGACCGCGACGCCGCGTGCCTGCAACGTGAACTCGCCGGTGGCCACGTCCACCCCCAGCACGCGGGCCGTGCCGCTGGCCTCGAAGTCGCCGCCGTTCAGGAAGCCCTTGATGTTGCCGAGCGTCACGCGATCGCGCTCGAAGAGGATCGGGCCGGTGATGTCGGAGGCGATGACGCGCGGGTCGCGCATCACGATCTCGGCGTCGTCGAGATCGATGCGGCCGTCCACGTAGGGCGCCTGCGGCGTGCCGGTGACCTTCAGGTCCAGCGTGGCGGCGCCGTCCATGGCCACCCCCGGCGACAGCACCGAAAAGGGACGCAACCCCGGCGTGCCGGTGAGGGTGACATTCAGCTCGGTCGCGTCGCCAAACGTCACCGTGCCGCCGATGACCACCGGCGCGCCGGCGCTGAAGGCGACGTCGTCGAAGGTCAGCGTGCCGTCGGCAATCGACATCCGCGATGGCCGTGCCTGCGTGATCGGCACGCCGGCCGCCGTCAGCGACGCTTCGTCGAGCACCAGCGTGCCGCGCAGCCCGCCGAGGGTGAGCGCCGTGACGTCGAGCCCGAGCGTGGCCGACACCCGGGCGTCCATCTGCGCCAGCGTCGCGGCCGGCAGCCATGGCTGCAGCGCCTGCTGGGTCAGCCCCTTCACCGTGAGGTCGAAGCGGCCCGCCGCACCGGCTGGCGCCGCCGACCCACCCAGCGCGGCGTCGATGAGCGGCCGCGGCACCTGCGCGGTGGCCGCGATGGCGCCGCCCTGCCAAGTCGCCGAGAGCCGGTCGAGCGACAACATCTTGCCGTCGTAGGTGGCCGCCACGTCGAGGCCCTGCACCGGCGGGTAGCCGGGCACGGTAATCCAGGCGGTGGTGATCGCGGCCGAGGAATGCGCGTCGGCCAGGCTGCCGCGGCTCTCCCACGTGGCCGTGAGGCCGCCGGTGGCGGTGATCTCGGGCGCGACGCCGAAGGCGCGGCCGAGCGCCACGACGTCGGAGAGGTCACCGGTGAAGTTCGCGCGCAGGCCGCGCTCGGAGGTATCGGAGAAGCGGCCGGACGCGCTCAGGGTGCTGGCGCCGGCCCGCAGCACGAGATCGTCCACGCTGAAGTCATCGGCCCGCACGGTGAGACGGGCCGGCTGCTGGAGCACGACTGGCAGGCCGCCCACCGACAGCGCGACGTCCTGCAGATTGACGAACGCCTGCAGCGACTGCACGTCGTTCAACCGGCCATCGAACGAGGCGCTCAGGCCGACGGTGCCCGACACGGCCTGTGTGAGCGCGCCGGCAGCGAGCGCAAATGGCTGCACGTCGAGCGCGTTCACGACGGCGCTGCCGCGCACCGCGTACGGCGCGCGTGGTTCGATGGTGGCCTGGGCCAGCGTGCGCAGCGATGGCAGGAACGCGGTGACGTGCAGCAGACCGTCGGAGAACTGCCAGCGCACGTCGGCGGTGCCGATGAAGTCGCCGATCGAGCCGCCGACCGGCGTCGCGGTGAGCGTGCCGCTGCCGCCCGGCGCCTCGAAGGTGCCGGCGCCGTTGAAGGCGAGGCTGACGGTGACCGCGGTCACGGGCGCCTCGGCCAGCGGGTTGCGCCAGTAGAGCTGCTGACCGTCCACGGTCACGTCGTAGGCGCCGGTGAAATAGTCCACGGTGCCCGCGCCGGTGAGCACACCCGGATCCTGATCGACGCGCAGGCGCGCGATGTCGACCACCGTGCCGCGCAGGCGCGCGTCCATCTCCACGACGCCCACGTGCTGGCCGTCGTAGTCGATCGGGGTCGAGCGCAGCGGTGAAGGGCACGTCCGGCACGGTGGTCGTGCCGCCGAATGTGCCCTCGGCATGCGCGGTGCCGGTGAGGCCCGGCAGACGACGACCACGGCGCCGCCAACTGCTGGCAGATCGTCGGCATCGGCGGTGAAGGTGCCGGCGAGGATGCTCGAGATCATCCCCATCGAGACGTCGCCGGTCATGCGGCCGCCCGGCGTGCCGAGCGCGAAGTATGTCGCGTCGAGAGTGTCGCCGTCGTAGACGATGTCGGCCAGCGCGGTCGCGGGTGCGCCGGTGGGCAGGCGCAGCGCGGTGGATTCCACGCGCCCGCGGATCACCATCTTCGCGAGGCTGCCGTCCATCAGCGAGCGCGCCCTGCGCCGGCCCGCTCACACCGACCAGCGACTCGGAGAGATTGATGCCCGAGCGCCGCGCCGCGCGAATCACCGGGCCGACGTCGGTGATCTCGAGCGTCAGCGGCCCCGACAGCACCGCTTGCGCCGAATCCGCCGCCGCCGGCCACGCCACCGTGCCGAACGCCCGCGCCGCGTCGAGCAGCCGATGGTCGTGGCGCACGAACCAGCGCTCGTTGGCCAGCGTCGCATCCCACGTGCCGTCCACCGCCACGCGGTCGGCCCGCGCCAGCGCGCTGCTGGTGCCGGTGGCCCGCATCTCCATCGGCGCCTGTGGCGACGCGCGGCGCAGCCTGACGGTGCCCCGCTGCCACGCGGCGAAGGTGGTCGGCTCGCGGTCGTAGGCCGCCAGCGCCACGTCGAGGTCGAGATCGCGGAACTCCGCTGTGAGGTCGCTGGCACCGCCGCCGAACAGGTAGGTGAAGCGTCCGCTGATGAGGCCGGCGCGCGGCGATGCGGCCGAGGCCGGCGCGGTGAGCGTGAACTGCTCGACGAGCGCGCGCGGCGACGTCACCGAAATCGTGCCGGTGAGCGGCAACCCCTCGGCGCGGCCAATGCGCAGTCCGGGCGAGGCGAAGTTCGCGCGCAGCTCGTAGCCGCTGAGCGGCCCCTCGAATGTGCCTTCGAAGGTGCCAGGGCCGCTCACGGGCACCGGCGGCGGCGTCCACGCCGACAGCGTGGCGTAGTCGAGCGTGCCGCCGAGCGTGAGCGCGAAGCGCATGTCGTCGAGCACGCGGTTGATGCGGCCGTCGACCACCACGCGGCCTTCGGGGAGCGGGATGGTCAGTGCCTGGAGCGACACGTTCGCGCCGTCGAACGCCATCCGCCCGTCGAGCGCGCCGCTGGTGGTTTCGTGCGCGCCCATCCGCACCCGCAGCCGCTCGGCGGTGAGGGTGCCGCTGGCGCCGGCGAAGATGCGGATGTCGCGTTCGTTGAGATCGAGGGCCATCGACGTGACCGCGACGTCCACGTCGCCGGTGCGGTCGTCGTAGTCGAGGTCGAGACCGCGGACGCGCAGTCCGCGCAGATCGAGCCGGCGCGCCACCTCGGGCGGCGGCAGTCCCGACGACGGCGGCAGATTGACGATCACGCCGCCCTCGCGAACGAGCAGCACCTTCCCCTGCTCCACGTCGAGCATCGAGAGACGGACCACGCCGGTGAAGGCGGCCCACGGCAGGTCGACCTGCACGCGGCGCGCGGTGAGGAACGGCGCGTCGGCGTGCCCGGGCGCCGACAGGCGCACGTCGTCGATCGCAGATCCGGCGCGTGAAGAGGTTGAGGCGCAGGCGGCCGGCCTCGAGATCCATCTTCCACTGTGCCGCCACCTGCCGCACCAGCCAGTCGCGGCCCCAGCGGGCCACCGGCGGCGTGTGCACGAGCACCAGCAACGCCCCGACGAGCGCGGCAAGCGCCGCGGCCGCCCAGGCGAGCCGGCCTGGGACTTTCAGCCTCACCGTCCCATCATATGGGCTGGACGCGGCAATGCCGCATGTCACCAGGCGGGCTGTGTGCTGCTACCATGAGGCCGTGGAGGAGACATGCGCGTAGGCAAGTGGCTGAAATTCGGGCTCACCGTGGCGTTCAGTCTGACGACCGCGGCCCTGGGTCGCGCACAGAACACCGTGGAACTCAAAGTCGGCGATCTGGCACCCAACTTCACGCTTCGCGGTTCCGACGGCAAGACCCACACGCTCGCCGAGTACAAGGGCAAGAGCGCGGTGGTCCTGGCGTGGTTCCCCAAGGCGTTCACCGGTGGTTGAACGATCGAATGTAAGTCGCTCCGTGAGAGCGGCGATGCGATTCGGGCGTTCAAGGTGGCGTACTTCGCAGTGAGCGTCGATACGCCGGAAGAGAATGCGAAGTTCGCGCAGCACGTCGAGGCGGACTACCCCATCCTGGCGGATCCGGAGAAGGGCACGGCCAAGGCCTACGGCGTGCTCGGCGGGTCGGGCTTCGCCAACCGCTGGACCTTCTATGTCGGCATCGACGGGAAGATCCTGCACATCGAGAAGGCCGTGAAGGTCTCGACGGCCGGGCCCGACGTGGCCGCGAAGCTCGGCGAGCTGAAGATCGATCGCCGATAGTCACCCGCTTCTGACGACGCGACGCGGCCAGCCGGTCTCCGGCTGGCCGTTGTTGCGTACGAAGACAGGTAACGCCAGGCGGTCGACCCTGACCCGTCCCGCCTTCGCCGAGTGGCGCGGTTACGCGGCCACACCCACGCGGCGCGCAGCGTGCGCGAGGCGGCGGTCCCGGGTCCAGAAGCGCTCCCCGGCCAGCGCGGCCGAGGCGAGCAGATGGACGTCGACCCACCCGAGCCCGCTCCCCATCAAGGCGTGGGCATCGACGAAGGCGAGCACCTCGTCCTGATCCACGACCGGGGCCTGCGGGAGATGTCGCAGCAGCCCCAGAACCTCGCCCCTGCGCCCGAGCGTGCCGCAGGCGAGTTCGCCCACCACGAACGGATGGCAGAGCACGGCCGCCTCGAGCAGCAGCCCCTTGAGTTGTGGATCGGCGGCGCGTAGATGGTCGACCCAGACGGATGTATCGACCAGGATCACGCCGATTTCCGCTGTGCCCGCGGGCGACGCCTCGGGATCAACCGAACGCCTTTGTCGGAGCCACCGAGCGCCGCCAGACGCCTGGCGCTTTCGCGGGCCACAAGGGCTTCGAGCCCCGCTCTGACCACGGCAGTTTTCTCGCGAAGGCCGCTCAATTGAGTCGCTCTTCCAAGCAGCGCATCATCGATATTCAGGGTCGTCCGCATATGCATCAGCATGCTCGTGTGATGCATACGATGTCAAGGCGAGCATCCGGGCTCAGTGCGTTGGCACCAGCCGCTTACAGGCGAAGTAATCCTCTTCGGCCTCGGCTCTGCCGGCGCATTCGTCGAAGGCGTTCACGAATGCCGGCGCGTGCGGGAGATGGGGCCGCGCCAGCATTCTTGACATTCTTGCAGGTCGGCAGCCTGCTTCCGTGCCTGCACCCTGTTGTGAAGCAGAATCCGGCCACGGCGCCCAACGCCGCATGGCGTTCAAGGCACGGTGACCACGATGTCTGCCGTGGGCGCGCTGGCGCCGGCCGCGTTCACCGCGCGCACGCGGACGTAGAAGGTGCCGCTCGGAGCGCTGGGCACGACGATCTGCGCGGCGCTCGACGGGAAGGCGGCGATGGTCCCGCCCGGTGTGAGGCCGGCTTCGACGTGGAACACCGACGGCAGACCGCCGGTGAGGGCCGGCGTCCACTGCAGCGCGACCGCGCGGCCGTTGACGTTGCCGGCGAGCCCGGTAGGCGCCGCCGGCAGCGTGGTGGTGCCATCGAGCGTGATGGCGACCTCGTTCGACGCGCCGCTGACGCCGCAGCGATTCGAGGCGCGCACCCGCACGTAGTAGGTGCCCAGCGGCGCGGCCGTCGCAAACGACGTCTGATTGCCCACCGGGATGCCGCCCAGGTTCGACGCGCCCGGCGCCTGTCCGGCCTCGATGACGTAGGCCGACGCCGACAGCGCCGCGCCCCAGAAGAGCGCCACGTTCGATCCGCCCTTGAGGAACGAGAGCGTGCCGGGCGCCGGCGGCGGCGCCACGCAGCCAAGCTGCACCGGCACCTCGTTTGACCGCACGCTGGCGCCGTGGGCATTGCGCGCCACGACCGTCAGGTAGTAGACCCCGTTCGGCGCGGTCGCCGTGAACGAAGTCGCGCCGCGAATCTGGATCGACGCGAGATCGACGGCGCCCGGAGCCGACCCGGCAAACAGTGTGTAGCTGGTGGGCGAGCCGCCCGACGACGACGGGATCCACGACGCGAAGACCGTGTTGTCGATCGCGGTCGCCGTCAGCGTGGGGGCTGCCGGCGGCGTGCCGGGCTCGGCGGGGTAATACTCGAGCGAGCCGTCATCGAGCAGGTGCAGGAGGCCGGTGGCATCGGCGGTCACGCGGCCCCACCGCGTCTGACGCCCCGTGGGCGTACCCGCATCCACGTCGTATTCGAGGCCGGCGTAGAGCCGGCCGCCGACGAACGCCGCGCTGGTGGGCGCAACGTTACTGGTCGGCCCGAACGGCGTGAGCGCCGAGGTCACGGGATCGACCACACCCACCAGCGGCACGCCGAACGACACGCCGGCGATGAACGTCTGCACGCCGTCGGTCGCCAGGCCATAGACGCTGGTCTCGCCGAGCACCACCATCTCGGGCTGTGACAGCACGCCGGAGATGCCGTCGACCGCCGCGAAGCCGTAGCGGAACTCGCCGTTGACCGACGTGAAATCGCCGGCCAGGTAGACGGTGCGCCCCTGGGTGAGCAGCGCCCGCAGCGTCACACCGGCCGACCCCTCGAGAGCCGGCGCCCACGTGCTCAGCAGTCCGTCGATGCCCACCGCTGCCACCGCCCGGCGGGCCGCCACCGTGAAGTTGGTGCCCCTGATGCGTTCGAAGTCGCCGCCGAGATACACGAAGCCGCCGGCAGTCACCATCGACGTGACCACGCCGGGCGAATTATCGGCGCGGGTGACGACGACGCGCCACGTCTGATCGACGTCGGCGGTGGCCAGATCCGCCCGCAGCACTTCGCCGGTGGTGGCGCTGGCGAAATAGGCGAACGTCGCGTCCACGGCCACCGCGGCCACCGGCGTGGGTTCGTGCAGCAGCACCCGTCCGGCGTCGTTGGGATTCCACGCGGTGGTCAGGCCGGTCGCGCGATCGATGGCGGCGAGGTAGCGCCGGGTCACGCGGTTGATGCCGGTGGGCCGCGTGGCCAGCAGCGCGGCCGTGGTTGCCTCGAGCGGACTGACGACCAACGGCGCGGTGTCCCACGCGTCGAGGGCGGCCGAGGCGACGGCCAGCGCGGCGACGCCCTCGCGGTCGGCGCCGCCCACGCGTTCGAAGTCGCCGGCGAAGTAGAGGCGCTGCCCGTCGGTGGCGAGCGCCGTCAGCGTCGGTTGATACGGCACGCCGGACGGATTGGGCACCCGGCGCGTCAGCGCCGGCGGCGTCCACGTGGTGTCGAGGGCGCCGCTGGTGGCGTTGAGGGCGGCCGGCGGCGGCACGGCCACGGTGTTGACGACGCGCGCGGCCAGGAAGACGCGGTTCCCCACCACCTCGATGTCGGTGAGCGCCGGGACAATCGGCGCCGTCCATCCGGACTTCGGCTGCAGGGTCGTGAGGTCGTACGCTTCGAGCGTGTTGGCCGGCGCCGGCCGCAGTCGATAGAGGACGTTCCCCCGCACCCACGACCGCGCTCCTATGGTCTCGTCGGCAAGCGCCACTCCGGCGTCGGTCAGCTCCAGCGTCGACGGATTGAGGGCGCCGAGCGTGTAGCCGCCCAGGAATGAGCCGCGCACCCGCACGATGACGCGCGTCGCGGTGGCGCCGAGCACACCGATCTCCGAACGCCCCTGGTAGAACTGGTAGGCCACCCGGGCGCCGGTCGTGGCATCGAACGCGGCCGCCTGCGCCCGCAGCGAGATGAGATCCGGCCCCAGCACCGCGTTGGTCGCGACGACGAGCCCACCAACGCGCGCCGGCGTCCCGATCGTCAGATCGGTCGGCGCCTGCGGGTCGATGGACAGCGCGGCGAACTGACGATCCCAGAGGCAGGTGTCGGCAATGCGCACCAGGGTGATGTCGTCGGCAAGCGGGAACGGGCCGTTGACGTCGGCGAACGAGTCGCCGAAGACCACCGGCACCAGCAGCCCGCCCTGATTGTCGGGAAAGCCGCTCAGCGGCCGCTGGGTCGAGCGCGCGCAGTCGGGGCGCACCTGCCCGGTCACGAAGTCGTAGAACTGCTCCGGCGCCGTCGACGGCGAGTAGAGCTGCGTGAAGACGCCGCCGGCGTAGATGGTGTTGCCGCGCACGACCGCGGCGGTGATGCCGTCCGAGATGGTCCAGCTCGGTGTCAGGGCGACATCGGCCCCGAGCCGCGCCACGACCATGAGACCGACCGCTGCCGCCAGCCCTGCAGCCAGGCGCAGGCGACTGGTCGCGCTACCCTTCCTCACTCCACCCTTGTAGCACGGCCGGCGCGGTGACCACGCGCGTGAACTGCCCGCGCTGCATGAGCTCGCGCCCCTTGCCGCCGCGGCCGGTCACTTCGTACTTGGTCGTGCTCACGGTCTGCTCGGCGCCGCGCGAGGTCTCCACGGTGAGCAGATCCCGGTCGCCCTTCGAGGCCAGAAATCCCAGCACCCGGTCGTCGTCGGCCACCTTCAGCAGGATCACGCCCTTGCCCGGACCGGCGAGGAAGTTCACCTCGCCCACCGCGCACAGCATCGCCCGCGCCTCGCGGGTCACCGCGATGATGGTCTCATCCCCCTCGACGACGCTGACGCCGACGATCTCGGCGCCGTCGCCCGGTCGCGCGTAGCGTCGGCCGGCGCGGGTGCTCGGCTCGGCGAACCCGGCCAGCGAGAAGCGCAGGCTGTAGCCGTCGCTCGACACCGCCAGTGCATGCACCGGTGGCACCGGCACATCGGCATCGGCGACGGTGGCCTGCTCGTCGTCGGCGCCGGGGCTGGCCCGGCCGATGTCGCCGATGGCGCGCGGATCGAGGCTGAAGGCGGCGACCACCCGCTCGTTGTCCTTGAACTTGAAGAGCCGCTGCACCGGCTCGCCGTAACCGGTCGAGGCCGGCACGTCGATGAGCCGTCACTGTGTAGGCGGCGCCGAAGTTCGTGAACAGCACCACGGTCGCGCGGGTGCTGCCGGCCATCGCCGCCAGCACCGCGTCGCCTTCGCGAAGGCGGGTCGACGACAGGTCTTTCACGTCCTTCTGACGCTTCACCCAGCCGTCACGCGAGACGATGACCACGTTGTCTTCGTCGACGATGAAGGCATCCGGCGCGTATTCGGTTTCGTCGGCCTGCTCGAGGGTGGTGCGGCGCTGTGTCGCCGTACTTCTCCTGCACGGCTTCCAGTTCACCGCGCACGAGCCTCCAGCGCGCGGCGTCGTCGGCCAGCAGGGCGTTGATCTCGCTCGTCCGCGAGCGCTTCTGGGTGAGCTCGTTCTGGATGACGAGGATCTCGAGGCGGGCCAGGCGGTACAGCTTCAGCTCGAGGATGGCGTCGGTCTGCAGGGCGTCGAGCGAGAAGCGCGACCATGATCTTCTCGGCCGAGTCGGCCTTGCCGTCGGACTTGCGGATGATGGCGATGATCTCGTCGAGCGCATCGAAGACCTTCTCGAAGCCTTCGAGGATATGGATGCGCTTGCCCAGCTGCGCCAGCTCGTGTTCCAGCCGGCTGGTCACCACGTCGAGCCGGAAATGCAGGAAGTGCCACAGCATCTGCTTGAGATCGAGACGCTCCGGCCGGCCGGCGTCGGCGTTCTCGGTGGGCACCAGGCACGTGAGGTTGACGGCGAAGTTCGACTGCAGCGGCGTGTGCTTGAACAGGTACGCCATGACCATCTTCTCGTCGGCGTCCTTCTTCACCTCGAGCGCGATGCGGACGTCGTCGGTGGAGAGATCCTTCACGTCCACCAGCTGCGGCAGCTTGCGCGCCAGCACCACGTCGCCGATGCGCTCGACCAGCACCGACTTGTCCACCATGTAGGGGATGCTGGTGATGTAGAGGGTCTTCTCGGCGCGGCCCACCGGCCCGGCTTCCCAGGTCGCGCGCAGCCGCACGCTGCCGCTGCCGGTGCGGTAGATCTCCTTCATCTCGTCGGGCGAGTTCAGGATCTGGCCGCCGGTCGGAAAATCGGGCCCTTTCACCCAGCGGCACAACTGCGCCACCGTGAGGTCGGGGTTGTCGAGCAGCTTGATGAGCGCCTGGCACACCTCGGTGAGGTTGTGCGGTGGGATGTTGGTGGCCATGCCCACCGCGATGCCGGTGGCGCCGTTCACGAGCAGGTTCGGGATGCGCGAGGGCAGCACCACCGGCTCGGTCTTGGTGCCGTCGTAGTTGGGCCGGAACGGCACCGTCTCCTGATCGATCTCCTCGAGCACTTCGTCCGACAGCCGCGCCAGCCGGCATTCGGTGTAACGCATCGCCGCGGCGCCGTCGCCGTCGAGCGAGCCGAAGTTGCCCGAGCCGTCGATGAGCGGATAGCGCAGCGAGAACGACTGCGCCATGCGGACCAGCGTCTCGTAGAGCGCCGAGTCGCCGTGCGGGTGGTAGTTGCCCATCACGTCGCCGACCACCTTGGCGCACTTGCGGTGTTTGGTGTCGGCGGTCAGGTTCTGCTGCCACATCGTGAAGAGGATGCGGCGCTGCACCGGCTTGAGCCCGTCGCGCACGTCGGGCAGGGCGCGCGAGGTGATGACCGACAGCGCGTAGTTGAGATAACGGCTCTGCGCCGCGTCGTGAAGCGCCACCGAGCCGTTGCCGTCGCCGCCCGCGCCGAAGCCGCCGCCAGTCGGCGAAGGCGGGCCGCCAGCGGGCGGGGCCGGCGGGCTTGCCTCGCCGAAGTCGCCGTCTGGCGACGAAGTG
The DNA here is from genome assembly GCA_963779175.1 of uncultured Acidobacteriota bacterium. Lineage (GTDB taxonomy): Bacteria > Acidobacteriota > Vicinamibacteria > Vicinamibacterales > UBA2999 > CADEFD01. The sequence goes on along the minus strand of CAVZXA010000005.1, from coordinate 234,090 downwards.
GGACTTGCCGCGCCGAAGCCGCCGTCAGGCGGCGAAGGCGGGTCGAACAGGGACGGTTCAGGTTTGCGCTTGGCCATAAGAGGACCGCGTCAGTCGAGCAGCCGTAGCCCAAACGCGACGAAGTGACGGAAATCGGAATCGGCTGAAACGAGCGGGACGTCGTGATCGATGCACGACTGGGCGATGAGCGTATCGGCCATGCGGGCGCGGCGTCCGAGTGCGAGCACTCGCCCGCGCAGTTGTCCGGCCCGCTCCCAGTAGCCAGGCAGGATGGGCAGTTGTACCAGATCCCGCGTCATCGCCATGACCTGCTGCGGCAGACCCGGCACCGAGAACACCTCGGCGACGACCAGCGGGGGCACGACAGCGCGACCGGCTGCCAGCGCCTCGCGCACCAGCGCTGTGTCGTCACCGGCGCGTCCGTTGAGATAGCCGATGAGGGAACTCGAGTCGAGCGCAACCGGGTTCATCGGTCCTCGCGCAGCACGTCGAGGTCGATCTCCACCGGCACCGTGCCGCCCAGGGCGAGCAGGCTGAGCTGGGCGCGGCGCGAGACCAGCTCCTGCAGCCCTTCGCGCACCGTCTCGGTCACGCCCGCCCCGGTGGCCGCGCGTGCGCGCTCCAGTAGCTCGACCGGCACTTCCACGGTGATCTTCTGGGTGGTCGACATACCAGCATCTTACACCAGCATACGATGATGGCCTCGCTTGCCAGTATCGCTTGCAGGCCCTGAAATTCCGGCTTTCCACGGCTAGATCCAGTGCACCTGGTGGCCGACGGCCGCCAGATAGCGCTGGAAATCCGCTCCCGAGAGCACCAGCGTGGCGGTGTTCACGTTCGGGTGGAAGGCCACACGCGCGGCGTGGCGGATGGCCACGTCGATGGCAACTTCCACGGCGTGCGCGGGGTCGTTCAGCAGGCCGAACGGCGACACCGAACCCGGCGTGAGGCCAAGATGGGCGAGCAGGCGCTGGGGCGACGCGAAGCCGAGCTTCTTCTCGCCGAAGTATTCGCCCAGGGCTGCCAGGTCGCCGCGGCGGGTGAAGGCCAGCACCACGAGGAAGTGGCGCGTGCCCTTCTGATTGCGCAGGAACAGATTCTTCGCGTGCAGCGCGTCGATGCCGCTCCAGTAGTGCTCGGCCTCGGCCACCGTCGCCACCGGCGGATGTTCGTGCCGTTCGCACACGATGCCCAGGTCGGCGAGGCAGCGTTCGACGGCGGACATCCGGTAGATGATAGGCCGAGTGATCGCCCGGATGCTGCTGGCCGCCGTGGTGCTGTTCGCTGCCGTCGCTCCGGCGCGGGCCCAGACCGCCGATCGTGGCGCGTTTCACCTCGCGCGTGCTCGGCGAGGTGCGCGAGTTCAGCGTGCACCTCCCGGCCGGCTACGCGCGAGATCGCGGGCGCCGCTACCCGGTGGCTTACGTCCTCGACGGGCGGCCGCTCGATGACCAGACGTTCACTGGCGCCACGCAGCTGGCCGCAACGGGCGAGGCCTCGGAGCTCATCGTGGTGGGCATCCCGAACATGCACCGCGAGGGCCGGGCCCGCGACTTCCTGCCGCCGTTCCTGTCGTTCCCCCGCCGCGACGGCACGCCCTTCACCGGCGCCGCCGACCGCTTCCTGCGCTTCCTGCGCGAAGAGCTCACGCCGCACATCGAACGCACCTACCGCACGGCGCGGCCCCGACTGCTCGTGGGGCACAGCCTCGGCGCCATCTTCGTCAGCTACTCGCTGATGGCGGCGCCGGCGTTCTTCGACGCGAGATTCGCGCACAGCCCGGCCATCTGGCGGGACGAAGACGTGGTGGCCGGCCAGCTGGCCCGCTGGCTCAGCGCCGCGCGCGGGCTCGACAGCTTCTTCTACCTGAGCGTCGGGGCGAGGGAAGGCGATGGCCTCGGGCACGGCTACGACAAGCTGAAGGGCGTGCTCGGATCGCACGCGGCGGCCGCCGGACTGCGCTGGCAGGCTGATGTCACGCCCGGCGCCGTACACGAAACCAATGTGGCGCTGGCCACGGTGCCGAGCCTGCGTGCCTGGCGTGCCGTCTCGCCGCGCACGCGGCCGCGCCGGTAGCCCGGGCGCGCTTACACGCCGGGCACGAGCTTGCCCGGGTTCATCAGGTTCGCCGGATCAATTGCGCGCTTCACCATGCGCATCAGCTCCAGCGCATCCTCGCCGTGTTCGCGCTCGAGGTACTTCAGCTTCCCCATGCCCACGCCGTGTTCGCCCGAGCAGGTGCCGCCGAACTTCAGCGCCCGTTCCACCAGGCGGTGGTTGGCCGCCGCGACGCGGGCGAGTTCCTCGGGGTCGTCGGGGTCGAGCATGAAGATCAGGTGGAAGTTGCCGTCGCCGGCATGCCCGACCAGTGGCGCCACCAGGTTCGAGGCCGCCAGATCCTGCCGGGTCTCGATGATGCACTCGGCCAGATGCGCGATCGGCACGCAGACATCGCTCGTCCAGGCCTTGCAGCCTGGCCGCGAGGCGATGGTGGCGTAGAGCACGTTGTGCCGCGCCTCCCACAGTTTCGCCCGCTCTTCCGGCGAGGCCGTCCACTCGAACGAGGTGGCGCCGTGCTCGTCGGCCACTTCGCGCACCAGCCGCGCGTGCTCCCCGACCACCGCCGGACTCGGCCCGTGGAACTCGAAGAGCAGCGTCGGCACTTCGGGCAGCGACGTCTTCGAGAAGCGATTCACGATGGCGAGCTGCACTTCGTCGATGATCTCGATGCGCGCCACCGGCACGCCCAGTTGAATCGTCTGGATCACGGTGGTGGCGGCGCCTTCGATCGACTGGAAGCCGCAGACGGCAGTCGAGATCGCTTCGGGGCGTCCGTAGAGGCGCAGCGTCACCTCGGTGATGACGCCGAGCGTGCCTTCCGAGCCGACGAAGAGCCGGGTGAGGTCGTACCCCGACGACGACTTGCGGGCCCGACCGCCGGTGGTCACGATGCGGCCATCGGCGAGCACCACGGTGAGGCCCAGCACCGTCTCGCGCATGGTGCCGTAGCGCACGGCCGCGGTGCCCGAGGCGCGGGTGGCGGCCATGCCGCCGATGGTGGCGTCCGCTCCCGGATCGACCATGAACATCAGGCCGGTGTTCTTCAGGTGCGCATTCAGCTTGCGGTGCGTGAGCCCGGCCTCGACGGTGACGTCCATGTCGTCGGCGCTGAGGCGCAGCACCTTCGTCATGCGGGTCAGGTCGATGGACACGCCGCCGTGGATGGCGTTGACGTGGCCCTCGAGCGAGCTGCCGATGCCGAACGGGATGATTGGCGCGCCGTGGCGGGCGCAGGCGGTCACGACGGCGCTCACCTCGGCCGTGGTCTCCGGGTAGACCACGACATCCGGCTCAGCCGCGGCGTGCCACGACTCGCCGTGGCTGTGGTGTTCGCGCACGGCAGCGGCCGTGGACACGCGGTCGCCGAGGAGCGCGCGGAGGTCGGAGACGAGGGTGGTGACGGTTGCGGGTGCCAGCGGCATGATGCGGAAGACGGCCAGTATACGCCGCGGTCACTTCGTCGTAGAGTGACGGCAGGTGGTGCGCGTCCCTTCGGCCCGGCGGTTCCTGCGCGTCATGACGGCGCTCGTCCTGACCGCGCTCGTGGTGCTGGCCGGCCGCGAGGCGCTGGCCCGCCAGCGCCGGCTCGGCGTCTCGAACCGCTACCCCATTCCCACCGAGTCGAGCTTCGACGGCGGCTTCAACTTCTGCCGCGTCGCCTTCCAGACCGGCCGCTTCCGCCGCGGCGGGAGCTGGGTGGTGGACTATCCGCGCGCCGACGTGAACCTCTCCATCCGCCTGTCGGAACTGACCCGCACGCGCATCAGCCGCGACGGCGAGCGTGAGCCGCGACACTTCGTGCTGCAGCTCACCGACCCGTCGCTCTTCCGCTGCCCGTTCGTGATGATGACCGAGCCCGGCGGCCTGACGCTCGACGACGCGGAAGTGGCGGCGCTGCGCGACTACCTGCTGAAGGGCGGGTTCCTCTGGGCCGACGACTTCTGGGGCGAGATCGCCTGGCAGAACTTCGAAAACGAGATGCGCAAGGTGCTGCCGGCCGCGGAGTTCGATCTGCGCGACCTCGACCGCGACCATCCGATGTTTCGCATGCAGTTTCCGGTGCAGGCGGTGAAGCAGATTCCCTCGATCAACTTCTGGGCCGGCACCGGTGGCGATACCTCCGAGTGGGGCATCGACAGCCGCGAGCCACACGCCCGGGCCTTCATCGACAAGCAGGGCCGCGTCGTCATGCTGGCCACCCACAACACCGACTACGGCGACTCCTGGGAGCGCGAGGGCGACGACCCCGCCTACTTCCAGACCTTTTCAATCGACGGCTACGCGTTTGGCATCAACGTGGTGCTGTATGCGATGAGCCACTGACCTTCTCGGATGCCGGCCCGCCTCGCTGACTGGAGACTCTGATGCTGCCTCTCGTACTGCTCCTCGTCGCGTCGTCGCTTGCGGCGCAGGAGCCGGAGAAGAAGAAGGTGCCGAACGACTCGGTCGAGATCTCGGCCCGCGGCTGCTTCAAGGGCCGGGTGTTCGCCGCCGCCGCGCGCACCGAAGAGGAAGGCGTGCAGATGGGCCCCGACGTCGGCGGCCGCAGCTTCCGCGTCGCCGCGCCGAAGGCGGTGATGAACGAGGTCAAGAAGCACAACGGCCACTGGGTGGCGATTGTGGGCATCGTCCGCAAGTCGGACCTGTCGGAGCCGATGCTCGGGACCCGCATCGGTGGCGCCCGCGTCGTCGTCGGCCAGCCCGGACGCGATCCGTCGCGCTCCAACCTGCCCACGCCGGCGCCAGTGCCCGTGATGGACCTGTCGTCGGTGCAGTTTCTCGGCGAGGAATGCCCGATTCGATAGTTCGGCCGCACGGCGCGGAATGCGCCGTGAGGCGGCCCTTGCGATAGTGGCGCATGGTCATCGCGCCGGCCGCTCACACCCATCTCGACACTTACGACTGGGCCACCGCGCATGCCGGCCTCGATCGACAGGGCTGGACGATGCTGCCGGGTCTGCTGGAACGGGCGGCGTGCGACGAAGTCGCCGCGTGGTACGGCGAGTCGTCACGCTTCCGCAGCCGGATCGTGATGGCACGTCACGGCTTCGGGCAGGGCGAGTACCAGGTACTTCGCGTATCCGCTGCCGCCGCTGGTGGCCGATTTGCGCGAGGCGCTCTATCCGCGGCTGACGCCGGTCGCTTCCGTCTGGAACGCGCGCCTTGGGATCGAAGTGGCGTATCCGGCGACGCACGCTGCCTACGTCGCTGCGTGTCATGCGGCGGGCCAAACGCGGCCCACGCCCCTGCTGCTCCAGTACCGCGAGGGTGACTTCAACGCGCTGCACCAGGACCTCTACGGCGCGCTCGTCTTCCCGCTGCAGGTGGCGGTGCTGCTGTCTGAACCCGGGCGCGACTTCACGGGCGGCGAGTTCGTGCTGACGGAACAGCGGCCGCGGATGCAGTCACGGGCCGAAGTCGTGCCCCTGCGCCAGGGCGACGCGGTGGCCTTTGCCGTGCACCACCGGCCCGTGAGCGGCACGCGCGGCGCCTATCGGGTGAACCTGCGGCACGGCGTGAGCCGCGTGCGCGGCGGACGACGTCACACGCTCGGGATCATCTTCCACGACGCGACGTAGGCGTCAGGACTGTCGTACATCCTACGGAATCGTCGCCGACGTCTCCGCCGACGGGCCGGAGGCGCCGCAGGCGTTGGCCGCGAACATCCGCAGGAAGTACGGCCCGCGCGGCACCAGACCCGAAGCCGAGGTGAGGTCGGCCGCCAGGCCCACCGCGAAGCGGTCACTGCCGCCGCTGCTGCTGCCGGCATAGATGATGTAGGTGGTCGGTATCGCGCCGCTCGCTGGCGCGTTCCAGCGCACGGTGAGCCGTCCGGGCAGGGCCGTGGCCACGAAGCCGGTCGGCGCTGCAGGAATCGTGCAGGCGCCGGGTTGCGCCACCAGCACGGCTTCGTTCGATGTCACCCCGGCGCCCGCCGCGTTCACGGCGACGATGCGCACGTAGTAGGTGCCCGCAGGCGCGACGACCGAAAACGTGCGCGCGGTCGGCGGCAGGGGCACCAGACCGATGTCGGTGAGCCCGGGGCCGCTGCCGGCTCGAAGCTGGTAGCCGGCGATGATCGGCCCCTGCGGGTTCTCGGTCCACTGCAGCGAGACCGCCGTGCCCTGCACCGTGGCCAGCAGCGCCAGCGGTGCCAGCGGCGGCCCGGCCTGGCCGGTCGCGAACTGGATCTCGTTCGACGGCGCACTCAGTCCGGCCGCGGTCTGCGCGCGTAGACGCGCGAAGAACACGCCGTCCGGCGCATTGAAGACGGTGAACGACAGGGTGTTGCCGGCGGGCAGCACCGCCGCTGTCTGGCCAGGCGCGAAACCGGCCTCGAGGCGATAGCCGCTCACCGGCTCTGCCGACGCGGAGGCCGGCGCCTGCCAGGTGAACGTGACACGGTTGCGCAGCACCACGGCGGCGAAATTCTGCGGCTCACCGGGCACCGCCGACGGGCTGACCGTGACGACGAAGCTCGCGGTGCTGCTGAGTGTGCCGTCGCTGGCCGTGAGGGTGATCGTGGATGCCCCGTACTGACCGATGCTGGTCACCGTCACCCGGGCGTTGCCGAGCGCGTCTGGCGCGACCAGCTGCACGCGGTTCTGCGGAATCACCGCCGGGTTCGACGACGACGCGGTGAGTGTCACCGGCGTGCCCTGCGGGTCGGCGACCACGAAGGCCAGCGCCCCGGTGGTCGCGCCATTGCCGGCGTCGAAGAGCGTGCGGTCGCCTGGCGTGCCGGCGAAGGTGGGAGGCGCCGGTGCGGAGACGCCAATCGTGAAGGCGGCGGCCAGCGACGTCGTCTGCCCGTCGGGATTGGTGACGGTGAGCGTGCGGGCGCCGGCGCCGGCCCCGGTGGTGTCGAGCACGAGCGTCAGCGTGGTCGGGCTCGTGACCATCGCCGAGGTCACAGCAACGCCGCTGCCGCTCACCGTCGCGCTGAGCCGGCGCGCAAATCCTGGCCCGGGGTCGAAGAAGCCGCGCCCGCCGGCCGCGCTGCCCGTGACCGTGACGATGAGCGTCGAGACGCCGGCATCGAGAATCGACGGCGCCACCGCCATGATCGTCGCCGGCGGCGGTGAGAGCAGCCGCACCAGGCGCACCGCATACGAGTCGGTGGCGTTGACGTACTGCTGGATGGTCCAGAACGTCATGTCGTCGTCGGGATCGACGCTCGTGTAGGAATAGTCGCCCCACCGCTGTGCCGCGTCCGGCGGGGACTGGACGTTGTAGGCGAACGCCGTGTTGTGGCTGAACGGCGTGGGCGCGTCCATCACGCCCGGCGGATACGCCGCCTGGTCGCCGGCCAGGCGGCCCGTGAACACCGCGTTCACGCGGGCAGCGGTGCCCGCCGCCGACATGCCGAGCGCCGCGTGCCCCTGGCCGTTGGCCATGATCGCGCCCATCCAGTAGCTCACCGGATCGCTGGCGGCGGGGTCGAACACCGTGCCCGACTGCACGACGGCAGGCGTCGAGGCGAGCGACCCCAGTTCGTACCACCGCACGCCGTTGCGCTCACCCGACGTGTCGGCCACGCCCGAGCCGTTCACCTCGATCTGGTGTGCCGTCCACAACCGACCATTCCGGACCACTGCCTGCAGCAGGCGGTCGTCGAGCCCGTCGAGCGGGAGCGTGCCGCCAAGGTGTGGCACGTCGATGGGGAATCCGGTGGCGGGCACGGTGATGCCGATCGCGCTCGAGATCGACGGTGAGGCCCCGGGGCTGGCGATGCGATGCAGCACCAGCGTGCCGAACTGCCGGTTGTCGACGCCGATGACGTAGCCTTCGTTGGTGTTGGCGTCGACGTTGTCGACGCCCTGCGGCGTGTAGACGCCGTCGCTCGTGCCCGACGGCAGCACGCCGTCGAACTGCGCCACCGACAGTGCGCCCGCGACCAGCGCCGCCTTGTGCACGACGAACACCGACGTCGAATCGAAGGCGAGCGCGTTGACGTCGGGGCCGCAGAACTGGTTGACGCCGATGTAGAGGGCGTCTTCGTCCACGCCGAGCGTCGGGTAGTCGGCAAGACAGCCGGCCGCGCCGAGGACGCCGCCCTGGCGGCGGGTGTTGTCCCACTGGAACAGCGTCCAGCTCATCGGACCTGTGATGGTCGAGGCGCTGCTCACGGCCAGCATGAAGCGATTGGGCAGCGAGACGCTGATCATCAGCACGAACCAACGGCCGGTGCGGCGGTCGTAACGCACGCGCGGATCGGAGGTATAGGCGCCGCCCGGCAGGATCGCGGCGAAGAACACATCGGTGTCGAGGTCGAGGGCGCCGTCCGGGGCGCCGGTGGTCTTGCTGAGGGTGCGAAGGCGGCCATTGAGGCCGGCGAGGTACTGGGTCGGGCCGATGTCGCCCATGGTGTCGGGCGGCAGCGACCCGGTGTCGGCGAGGGTCGCCACGTCCACCTCGGGTGTGGCTGGGACCTGTGCGACCAGCGGCGCGCCGCCGCGGTCCACCACCGTCGGCGCCTGATCCTGCGAGAGCGAGATCGCCCGCGGATTCTGGAACAGCTGACGCCGATCGGGCCGGATCTTGCGCGCCCGCGGCCGATCGCGCCGGGTCGTCACGGCCGGGCTGCGCGCCGCCTGCGCTGCCATCACGTCGGCGGTACGAACGAGCACCGGCGCGGCGCCCGCCCAGACATCCGCCGCGGTATCGACCGCGGTCATCCCGACCGGGCCGTCGACGCCGGCTACCGCCGGCCGGACGAGGGCAATCGGACCCAGCCGCTGCAGCAGCGCGGTGGAACGCGGCGGCTCGCTGGAGCACGCGGCGACGAGCAGAGCGGAGCCCACGAGGAGCGACAGACGGCACAGTGTGGGCATCAGGACGCGGGAAGACCCGGCACTCATCGTCTCGGCAGAAGCACGACGCAGCGTTAGCGCGCCGCGGCGACGCTGGCGGCGGGGCTGCTACGATGGCGGTGTATGCCAGCGGCCGGACCGACCTTCACGCCGAAAACGCTCGCGTTCCTGCGCGCGCTTAAACGCAACAACCGCCGCGAGTGGTTCCACGAGCGCCGGGCCGACTACGACCAGCACGTCCACGCGCCGATGGTGGCCATCGTCGAACACCTGGCGCTCGACTTCGCGACGGTGGCGCCGGAGGTGGTGGCCAGCCCGAAGATCTCGATGTTCCGGCCGTGGCGCGACACCCGCTTCAGCGCCAACAAGGCGCCGCTCAAGACCAACGTCGCGGCCGTGTTCCCGCATCGCGCCCTTGGCCGGATGCAGGGCGCCGGGCTCTACTTCGAGGTCTCGACCGAGTCGGTGTGGATCGGCGGCGGTCTCTATGCCCCCGATGCGGCGATGCTGCACGCCGTGCGCCAGCACATCGCCGACCACCATCGCGCCTTCGCGAAGATCGTCGGCGCGGCGAAGTTCAAGGCGCTGCTCGGCGCCATGCAGGGCACCACCGCCACCCGGATGCCGCGCGGCTTCGATGCCGCGCACCCGGCCGCCGAGGTGTTACGCCACAAGCAGTTCCTGGCGGTGCGGGAAGAGGTGCCGGCGTTTGCCGCGCGTGCCGATTTCTACGCGCAGTTGCTGGCCACCTTTGCCGCGATGGCGCCGTTTGTCAGCTTCCTCAACCAGCCGATCGTCGAGCTGCGCCGCGCGCTCGATCGCGATCCGCTGGTGGCGGAACGTGCGGTGCCAGGTCGCCGTCGGCCCGACTAGCGCGCTGCTCCTGAACCGGGCGTGTCACAGACGCGCTTGCGATGCGCCGGCGACGGTGGTCTAGTGGGGACAGAACAGGAGGGTCATATGTACCCGCCCACTGCCGTCCGTCTTCTCACCGCTCTGGCCGTTGCCGTCGCCCTCTCGACACCCGCGGCGCTCGCCCAGACCACACCCCCGCAGATCGTCATCGGCGCCACCGTGGGGCAGCGTCAGGAGGCCGCCCGCGCGCTGGTGCCTCTCCTGAAGGACGTCCGCACGCACGCGCAGCCCGGGGCCACGGTGAAGCCCGGCACCGTGCCCAACTCGCCATTCACCGGCACGCAGACGACGCTCTTCGCCTTCACCGTCAGCAAGCGCTCGGTGCCGGTGGACCTGCGGGTCGTGACGGCGATGAACCAGCTCCTCGACTGGAACATCGGCGCCAGCGGCAACGAACACCTGGCGCAGCTGTTCGACCGCTGGCTGATCGAACTCGAAGCGCGGTCAACCGGCGCCATGCGGCTCACCGGCGGCGGCCTGTGCGACGTGAACTGCGTCGTGAAGCGCATGACCACCCTCGACGAGACCTGGGGCAGCTCGCCGCGCAACCGCGCTGACACGCGCGACGAACTGCTGCTCGACGCGCTGAAGGTGGCGGTGCTCGAGAAGCCGTAGGCCCGGCACCCCACGGCGCCGGCATTGCATATTCACGTCATGAATGATTATCATTCACGGCATGGAGTCATTGCCAAGAGCAGCGGCCGGAGCCCTGGCTGACGCCCTCGCCGCAATGCCGGTCGTGGTGCTCACGGGTGCGCGACAGTCGGGCAAGAGCACACTCGCGCAATTGGTCGGCAACGACCGGTTGTATCTGACCCTCGACGACTTCGACGTGCTGGACCAGGCCGACGGCGACGCGGATGCGCTCGTGGCTCGGGCCCCGCGCCAGACGCTCGATGAGGTGCAGCGGGCGCCGGCGCTGCTGCTGGCCGTCAAACGCGCGGTGGATCGCGGCAGGCGCCGCGGTCAGTTCCTGCTGACGGGCTCGGCGAACCTGGCGCTGCTCGACAAGGTTTCGGAATCGCTGGCCGGGCGCGCCAGCTACCTCTCGCTCTGGCCGATGACGCGGCGCGAACAGCTCGGGCGCGGCCGCTGTGGCCTGTGGCCGGAGCTGCTCGACGCGAAGGACGACGACTGGCCCGCCGTGCTCGAGGCACACAGGGAACCCGCCGAAGACTGGAAGGCCCTGGCCCGACGCGGCGGCTATCCGACGCCGGCGCTCGAACTCGGTGCTGCGGCCAGGGAGCACTGGTTTTCCGGCTACACACAGACCTACCTGGAACGCGACGTCCTGCAGGTGTCGTCGATTTCGAACCTGCCCGACCTGCGTCGCCTGATGCGCGCGGCGTGCCTCCGCATCGGCCAACTCACCAATCAGACGGAGCTGGCCCGCGATGTGGCGCTGCCACAACCGACCGTCCATCGCTGGCTGAACGTGCTGGAAGCGTCGTATCAACTCGTGCGCCTGCCGGCGTATGCCGTCAATCGCACGAAGCGCCTGATCAAGACGCCGAAAGTGTATTGGAGTGACACCGGACTGGGCCTGCACCTTTCAGGCGCAGAGCCGTCGGGGCCCCATCTCGAGAACCTGGTGCTGGGCGACCTGTTGGTGTGGCGTGATTCACAGGTGACGCGTCCTGAGCTGCTCTACTGGCGCACGGCAGCGGGCGAGGAGGTGGACTTCGTCGTCGAGCATCGAGGACGGGTGCTGCCGATCGAGGTCAAGAGTACAGAGCCGCGTGCGGGTCAGTGATGCCCGCCACCTGCAGTCGTTCCGCACCGAATACGGCTCGGCCGCCCGCGCCGGCCTCGTGCTGCATACGGGCAGCCGAATGGAGTGGCTGGCACCCGGCGTGCTCGCAGCGCCGTGGTGGATGGTGCTCTGAGGCCAGCCGGCCAGCACTGGCTCAGCGCCAGGTGCGCGCCGTTCCGGAGGTCGCCACGGCAAACAGCACGGCGCCGGCAGCCAGCGCACCCACGCCCGACAGGAGTTGCTGCGAGGTGGCGCCCACCAGGATGCTGCTGGTGATCGCGATCGCCAGCAGGGGAATCACCGGGCCGAGCGGCGCGGTGAACTGAGCCCGGGCGACGCGGTCGGCGCAATCGGCGCGGCGCAGGCGCAGCGTGGCCCCACAGGTCGACAGATACACCACCAGTCGCGCCACCGCGCTCACCGCGGCGAGAAACACGAACGACCCGGTCAACGCCAGCACCACCAGCACGATCGACGTGAACCAGATGGCCACGTAGGGCGTGCGGAACTCCGGGTGCACCCGGGCGAACACGGCCGGCAGGTCGCCGTTTTCCGCCAGCGCGTAGACCGTGCGCGAACCCGAGAGCAACTGCCCCATGTTGTTGCCGGTGGTCGAGATGACCGACCCGAGGCTCACCAGCAGTCCGCCGAAGGCGCCCATGATGATGGCCGAGGCGTCCGCAATCGGCGTGGTGGTCGCGGCGATGTCGGGCAGCAGGCCGGTGGCGACGGCTGCCGTCAAGGTCATCACGGCCGACACGATCAGAATCACCGCCACGAAGGCGAACGGCACGTCTTTCTTCGGGTTCGAGGCTTCCCCGGCCGGAATGCCGGTGACCTCATAGCCGCCGTAGGCGAAGATCAGCAGCAGCGCCGCCTGTCCGAGGTTGCCGAGCGGCACCGGGCCCGACGGCACGACCCGGCTCCAGTCGGCGAACCACACGCCGACGAGCGCGAAGATGACCAGCGGCAGCAGCTTGCCGATGGTGAAGAAGTTCACCAGCCACGACGTCTGCTTGATGCCGCGCAGGTTGGCCCAGGTGAGGCCACCCAGCACGGCCAGGATGACCAGCGCCCGCGGCGTGCCCGTGGACAGCACCGGCCAGTAGTAGCCGAGCGCCAGCGCCAGGCCGTTGATGACCGAGGCGCCGCTCGAGACGCGGCTGAACCAGAGCATCCAGCCCACTTCGAAGCCCACGAAGCGGCCGAACGCGGCGCGCGCCGGGCCGATCGGACCACCGGTGCTGTCGAAGCGGCTGCCGACTTCGGCGAAGCAGAGCGCCACGAAGAGCGACGCCAGCCCGACGCCGAGGAACATCAGCGGCGCCCAGCTGCCCACGTGCTGCGCGACCTGGGCCGGCAGGATGAAGATCGCCGCGCCGATGACCTGATTGACGCCGATGGCCGTCAGGTCCCATCGGCCCAGGGCACGGCGAAGCGCCGGCGCCGGCACGGGAGCGCTCACCCGCGCGCCACCCAGGCTGGCGTAGAGCTCGGGCCGGCGATGCCGCAGGAACAGCTTGCGGGCCGGCGCGGCGTTGTTCGCCGCCAGGTCGATGTCGGCCAGCAGCACGCAGTCCTGGCTGCGCGGCGCCTGGGCGATCATCTCGCCGAAGGGGCCGCACACGAACGACTCGCCGGCGAAGTCGAGCTGGTCTTCCTTGCCCACGCGGTTGCAGAGCGCCACGTGATAGCCGTTCTGGAACGCGGCGACGCGCATCTCCGCTTCGTACAGCCCATCCGGCCACTCCCCCACCGAGCCCGCCTGCGGCACGACCACGAGATCCGCACCGCCCAGTGCCAGCGCCCGCATGTATTCCGGGAAGTGGCGGTCGTAGCAGATGGCGACGCCGATCTTCCCGAACCGGGTGTCGTAGACGGGGGCGCCGGTGTCGCCGGGCGTGTAGTAGCCCTGCTCGTGGAAACACGCGTATTCGGTGATGTGCACCATCCGCGTCATGCCGAGCACGATGCCGTTGGCGTCGATGACCGGCGAGCAGTCGTAGGTCTCGAGGCCGTCGCGCTCGAAGAAGTTCAGCACGAGGACCACGCCGCGCTCTTTCGCTTTGGCCTGGAACGTCGTCACGAGCGGGCCGTCGAGCGTCTCGGACAGGCTGCGGATGTTCGCATCGGCGGGCTGCTGCGGGTGGAACCACTCGAAGGCCAGCTCGGCGAAACAGATGACCTGCGCCCCGGTGGCGGCGGCGCGATCCACCGCGGCCAGTCCGCGCGCGATATTGGCGGCCTTGTCGTGCGTCGCGTGCTGCTGCACGAGGGCGATTTTCATGCGACGGAGTCTAGCACCGGCCCCCGAGGGGGGTGCCTAGTTCTTGTGGTGGCGCAGCCGGGGCGAGATATTGATCTGTTGCAAGCCCGTCACGCGGGCGATGGCGTCGTAGTCGCGGTCGCAGTGCACGACGGTCAGGCCGTGACGAAGCGCCGAGGCCGCAACGAGGCAGTCCACCGTCGAACGCACGGTGACTCCTGACCTTCTGCACTGGCGATAGACCTCGACCGCCCGATCGACCGCGCCGGCGCCGAGTGGGTCGTCGACACGACGCCACGCGGTCATTGCCGCGCGAGCGATGCCGAAAGGGCGTTCGTCATCGAAGCCTTGCAGCACCTCTTGGATCACCGGCAGGCAGGTGACGATCAGGTCCGAATCGGAAGCGAGGTCGTCGAGGGTGATTCGGCTGGGCCGGCGAAAGAACTCGACCCACGCGCTCGTGTCAACGAGCCACACGGCGCTTCCTGGTGCGGTAGACGCCGGCCGACTCGCGGACCGCCTCGGGATTGTCGCGCCGCATCTCGCTCAGGTCGCCATGCCAGGCGCCCGAACCGGCGAGGGCCTCGATGCTGCGCGCGCGGGCACGCCGCACCATCTCAGTGAGCGCCCGCTCGATGGTGCGCGCGTAGGTCTTCTCGCCGCTGACCTTCACGGCCTCTTCGAGGAGATGCTCATCAAGCACAACATTTGTGCGTTTCATACACACAATTGTATGCTCGCCGCCGGCGTTCGGCAACCGCCCGGCGGATACAATGCCCTCGGAGACTGACGACGACATGACGCAGACGACGCGGATGGTGGGAATCGCCCTGGCAGTGCTGGGGATCGTGAGCTACGTGGGCACCGGACGGACCAGCGTCACGGCGCTCATCCCGGCGTTCTTCGGCATCGTGCTGGTGGCGCTGGCGTGGGTCGGGCGCAACGAATCGGCCCGCCGGCACGCCATGCACGCCGCCATGGTCGTGGCGCTCGTCGGCATCGCCGGCACGGCGTCGCGTCTCATCCCGGCCGTCACCGCCGGCACCATCGACTTCGCCCGCCCGGCCGTGCTGGCGCAGGTCGTCACCGTGGTGCTGCTGGCCTGGTACCTCGGCAAGGGGATCAAGTCGTTCCGCGACGCCCGCCGCGCCCGCGGCTGATTTGTAACGGGGTCTGTCACCGTCACGAGTTGTAACGGGTCTGTCACGGACACCACATGTAACGGGGTCTGACCCCAAAGACATCCGGTGACCGTGACAGACCCCGTTACAACTCCGGCGGGGCCGTTCGGCGGTCGAGCTTCAGGAACGGCGTCGGCACGACGGTGGCGGTGGCCGTATAGCGGGTCGCCTCGACCGTGATCTCCATCTGCAGCTCGGTGCCGTCGGCGAAGTGCGGGCGGTCGATGGTGGCCAGCGCGATGAGCTTCTTGAGCGTGGGCGACCACGCGGTGGACGTCGCCTTCCCCACCTGCCGCTTGTCGCGATAGACCGGCACCGCCACGCGCGAGGCCGCGGCCGGCACCGACGGCGGCAGCCCGACGCCCTGGTAGATCGCCTCCACCTCGGTCCAGCGCACTTCGAGGCCCACGATCTGCCGTCGATGTCCGGACGCGTGCTCGCGACGCAAGCGCGGCGCGGCCCACAAACGGCGACGCCTTGTCGAGATTCACCAGCCGTCCGAGGCCGAGCTCGTACGGCGAGTACATCTGCGCGTCGATGTTCGCCTTGCGGCTGCTGTGGAAGTCGACGTCGGTGAGCAGCAGCCCCGCTTCGACCCGCGCCACGTCGAGCGCGAGCATTCCGGCCGGACGCAGCACATGTGCCGTGCCCGCGTCGATGAGCGCATCCCACACCGTGAGGGCCTGATCCCACGGCATCCACACCTCGTAGCCGAGGTCGCCGGTGTAGCCGGTGCGCGTCACCTCGACGGGCACGCCGGCAATCGTGCCGGCGGCGGCGCGGAAGTACTTGAGCGTGCCCACCGGCACGTCGCTCACCGCCGCCAGCAGGCGCGCCGAGGTCGGCCCCTGCAGCGCCAGCGCGGCCACCTGCTCGGTGACGTCTTCCACCGCCACGTTCAACCCGCGCGCGTGTTCGAGCAGCCAGCGCAGGTTCGGATCCGCCGCCGTCCATCGGAAGCGATCGTCGCCGAGCCGCGCCACCGTGCCGTCGTCGATCACCTTGCCGTCGTCGTCGCACCACGGCGTGTAGTAGACCTGCCCGACGCGCCATCTTCGAGGCGTCGCGCGTGATGACGCGGTCCACGAGCCGCTGCGCATCAGAGCCGTGCAGGTGGTACTTGAAGAGCGGCGAGATGTCGATGAGGCCGCAGCCGTTGCGGATGGCGTTGTACTCGTGCTCGTGATGCGCTTCGAAGGCACTCACGGCGAAGAAACCCGCCCAGTCGCGGAAGCTGAGGCTTCCGGCCAGCGGCAGCGTGCGGGCGTGGAACGCGGAACCGACGGGCACGAGGGGGATTATAGGTGTGCGGCACCGGCGGAGGATCGCGGAGCGGATTCACGACAGAATAGGCGCCGATGATGTGGCCGTTGCCCGCGTTGGCAGCCTGGGGTCTGGCGTGGGGCGCCTACGTGGTGCTCGACGCGCTCGGCACGCCGGGATGGGTGGGGCTCGCGCTGGCAACCACCGTCGCATTGCTGCTGGCCGCGTGGGGCACCACGCCGTGGCGGCGCGTCTTCATCGCCGCCGGCTTCCCGTTGTCGCTGCTCGCCAGCGGCGTGGCCGGCGCGATGCCGGCGTGGGCGTGGCTGCTGCCCGCTCGCGCTGCTGGTGCTGCTCTATCCCGTGAGCTCGTGGCGCGATGCGCCGCTCTTCCCCACGCCGGCCAGGGGCGCTGCGGGGCCTCGCGGCACTGGCCCCGCTCCCTGTGGCGAGCGCGTCGATCGTGGATGCCGGGTGCGGCGTGGGCGACGGGCTGCGCGAACTGCATCGCGAATATCCGGCGGCGCGCCTCGACGGACTGGAATGGAGCTGGCCGCTGCGCCTCGTGTGCGCCTGGCGCTGCCGCTTCGCGCGCATCCGCCGCGCCGACATCTGGACGGCCGACTGGTCGCCTTACGGCATGATCTACCTGTTCCAGCGACCCGAGAGCATGCCGCGCGCGGTCGAAAAGGCCGCGCGCGAACTTCGTCCCGGCGCGTGGCTGGCGAGCCTCGAGTTCGAAGCGACCTCACTCGAGCCGCAGCAGGTGCTGCGCTGTCCTGACGGCCGCCCGGTGTGGCTGTATCAGGCGCCGTTCGAGCGGCGCCGATCCGCCGACGCCCCCAGTCAGCATCGCGGCACATCTGACCTGGGGGCGCCACGCGGTGATCGACACGCTGCCCTGAGCAGTTGTCAGCGGCTGCTCGTGGCTGGCGGCGCGACGCGGCTCAAGTCGGCGCGCCGCGTCGAGATGAATTCCTGCCGGAAGGTGACCATCTTGTTCAACTCAGCGCACATCGCCGCCCACTGGCCGCCGAAGAACTTCTGCAGGAGCTGCAGCGCCCGTCGGCCCGTCGAAGTCACTCATGGCGCCGACCTGCTCGACGCGCCGGTAGGTGTAGCCGCTGTTGGCGCCGACCCGCAGCACCCACCGCGTGACGACAGGCTTGCCGGCCGCCGCTTCATACGCCGGCTTGAACTTCGCGGTCATGGCCTCGTAGTCGGCCGTCATGCTCGGAGCCACGCGGACGATCTGCGCGCGCACGAAGTTGCCGGCCGGCGCCGGCGGGGTGGTCTGGTTCGCCGACGAACCCGGCAGGTATTCCCAGACCTCGACCACCGACCGTTCCAGGGCGTTGCCGCCCTCCTTCATGAGGCGCTCGCCTTCCTGCTGGCCGTAGGCCTTGACCATCATCGCGGGAATCGTGCTCCACGCGCCGCGGTCGGCCCACGAGTTGAAGTTGAGCGCCACGCGGTAGGTGGAGCCCGGCTTGCCGAGCGACACGGTGTAGGACGTCCAGTAGGTCTTGGCCCCCACCTTGTCGGCGGCCGCCACCAGCTTCTTGACGTAGTTCTCGTAGACGAGCTCCTGCCCTGGCTTCACGCTGTTCTCGTAGACCTGCTGGTAAGCGGGCCTGCGCGAGCGCCCCCTGAGCCGACAGCAGAACGAACGGCGCGACGAGACACATCAGTCGGTGCTTCATACACTCTCCTCTGTGATTCGAGTCACTTCCCGGTGCGCCTTGAACGCTTCCGCGACGTCCTTACTTCTTCTCGTAGAGTTGGACGTTGAGCATCGGCTGACCAGCGCGGTCGTGCCCTTCGCGGTGATGGTCATGGTCTTGCCGTCGGCAGCCACCACTGAGGTGTTCACCGAGGTGACCTTGCCGCCCTTCGTGAAGGTCGTCTCGGTGGTCGTGGGGCTGAGGCGCTTGCGCGTGGCCGTGTCGGCGTTGGGATTGCCCGTGATCGGCACGGGCTTGCCGTCGTAGGTGCCGCCGTAGACCCAGTGCTGCGTGGAGCCGTCGGGGGCGACGACGTCAACCGTGACCCCGGTGGCGGCGATCGTGAGCGTCTGGCTCTTGGGGGGCGTGTTCGGGGAGTAGGTGCTCTTGGCGATGTTCGCGGCCCAGGTGCCCATGTTGCTCTGGGCCAGCAGCGGTGACGCGAGAGAAACGATGAGGC
Source organism: uncultured Acidobacteriota bacterium (assembly GCA_963779175.1). GTDB lineage: Bacteria > Acidobacteriota > Vicinamibacteria > Vicinamibacterales > UBA2999 > CADEFD01. Next base: position 215,655 of record CAVZXA010000005.1, on the reverse strand, counting down.
CGGCGACGGCGATCCCGATCAACGGTCGGGCGGTGGTCTGGCTCATGGTGCGCTCCTGTAAAAGGTGGACGGCCGACGGCGATGGGTCGAAGAAAGTCGACGCATCCAGTTCATGCCGGGCATAGGATTCATGCGATCGCCGTCCGGTGACCTGCACGATGACGGCCAGTCGGCAACGGAAGTCTCAAGGAAGTTCTAGGGTTTCTCTAGTCACGCTGCCTATGCGCTACGACTTCGGACGCTGCCATCTCGACACGGTGAACCGCGAGGTCACCCTGGACGGTGCCGCCAGGCACCTGTCCCCCAAGGCGTTCGAGCTGCTGCGGCTGCTGGTCGAAGACCGGCCCCGGGTGGTGCCGAAGGCGGAACTGATGCAACGGCTGTGGCCCGACTCGTTCGTGGAGGAGGCCAATCTTCCGGTGCTGATTGCCGAGGCGCGCGCCGCGATTGGCGACGCCGGCGTCGGGCACATCATCAAGACCCATCACCGGGTGGGCTACGGCTTCGCCGCCGAGGTCAGCGAAACGCGCTCGCGCCGCGACCGTCCGCAGACGGGCCCGCAGTTGCTCCTGCTCCTGCCGGACGGCCGACGCGTTGCTCTCGGTCACCGGCATCAACGTCGTCGGGCGCGACCGCGACGCCGACGTGCGCATCGACGATCCCAGCGTGTCTCGCCGGCACGCGCGGCTCGTGGTCGACGGCGAGGACGTCGGCGTCGAAGACCTCGAGAGCAAGAACGGAACGCGAGTCGGGGGCGTCCCCGTGTCTCGTCCGACCCGTCTGGCGACGGGCGACGTGGTGGTGTTCGGGGGCATCGAGACGCGTTTCGAAGTCCAGCCCTTCGACGACACGGCCACGAGTCCCCTCTAGGACCGCAGCAAGCCGTCATGAGCACGCCCCCCACTCCCGATTCCGCGCCCGAGACCGAGACCATCACGTCGGTCAGCGGCAGTGCGGCGCCGTCGTCCCAGGTGGGACCGTATCGCCTGCTGCGCCGCGTCGGCCAGGGCGGCATGGGCGAGGTGTGGCTGGCCGAGCAGCTGCAGCCGGTGCGCCGCCAGGTGGCGGTCAAGGTGATCAAGGCCGGGATGGACACCCGGGAGGTCATCGCGCGCTTCGAGGCGGAGCGTCAGGCCCTGGCGCTGATGAACCACCCGAACATCGCCAGCGTGTTCGATGCCGGCGCCACGCCGGAGGGACGCCCCTACTTCGCGATGGAGTACGTGCACGGGATCCCGATCACCGACTACTGCGACAAGCAGCGGCTCGGCATCCGGGAGCGGCTGGCGCTGTTTATCGACGTCTGCGCCGGCGTGCAGCATGCCCACCAGAAGGGCATCATCCATCGCGACATCAAGCCGTCGAACGTGCTGGTGACGACGCAGGACGAGAAGCACACGCCGAAGATCATCGACTTCGGCGTCGCCAAGGCCACCTCGCAGCGGCTCACCGAACGCACCGTCTTCACCGAGCTCGGGCAGCTCATCGGCACGCCGGAATACATGAGCCCCGAGCAGGCGGAGATGACGAACCTCGACATCGACACCCGCACCGACGTCTACTCGCTCGGCGTCCTGCTCTACGAGCTGCTCGCCGGCGAGCGCCCCTTCGACTCGAAGGCGCTGCGGTCGGCCGGCCTGGCCGAGATCCAGCGCACGCTCCGGGAGGACGAGCCGCCGCGGCCCGAGCAGCCGGATCACCCGGCTCGGGATCGGGATCCACGGTCTCGGCCACCAACCGGCGCGTCGATCTGCGAGGGCTGGCGAAGGCCCTCGAGGGCGACCTCGACTGGATCACGATGAAGGCGCTCGAGAAGGATCGCGTGCGGCGCTACGAGACCGCGCACGCGCTGGCGCTCGACATCGAACGTCATCTGCACGACGAACCGGTGCTGGCGGGACCGCCGAGCGGCCTCTACCGCGTCAGGAAGCTGCTGCACCGCCATCGCGGGCCCTTCATGGCGGCGGCGGCCATCTTCCTCGCCCTGGTGACCGGCGTGATCGGCACGTCCTGGGCCCTGCTGCAGGCGAGACGTGCCGAACGGGAGGCCGCGGCCAGCGCCGTCGAAGCGCGCCGCCAGACGGCCATCGCCCAGTCGGTCAACGCGTTTCTGAACGAGGACCTGCTGGCGGTGGCGCGCCCGTCGGCCGCGCGCGGACAAGGCCGGGACGTGACGATGCGGGAGGTGCTCGACGTCGCGGCCGAGCGCATCGAGGCGGCCTGCGAAGACCGGCGGACGATTCGCCAGCGACCCGCTGGTCGAAGCGCAGATCCGCAGCACCCTCGGCGACACCTACATGGAACTCGGCGAGTATGCCGCCGCCGAGCCGCAGGTGAAGCGCGCGCTCGAGCTCCGCCGCGGGGCACTCGGCGACGAGCACGACGCCACCGTCCGGATGATCAGCATGCTCGGCCTCATCCACTGGCGCCAGAGCCGCCTCGACGAGGCGGCGCCGCTCTTCCAGGACGCCGTCGACATCAGCCGCCGGGTCCTGGGCGCCGGACCACGCGACGACCTTGATCTACGAGATGAACCTGGCCAACGTGCATCGGGCGAAGGGCCGCTACACGGCCGCCGAGCCGCTGTATGCGCACCTGGTCGCCACCCAGCCGCGGGTGCGCGGCGAGGAACATGGCGACACCCTCAACACGATGGGCAACTTCGCCAATCACCTCCAGGAGACCGGACGCTACCAAGAGGCGGAAGGCCTGCGCCGTCGAGAGCTGGAGGTCCGGCGCCGCGTGCAGGGTGAGAAGGCGCCCGGCACCGTGTCGACCATCAACAACCTGGCCAGTGACCTGGCGCTGCTCGGCCGCCACGACGAGGCCGTGCCGATGATGCAGCGCGCCCTGGAGCTCAAGATCGAGTTGTACGGCCCGGCGCATCCGACCACGCTCAACAGCGTCGACAGCCTGGCCCAGTTCGCGGACGAGAGGGGCGGCACGCGGAAGCCGAGTCGCTGCAACGACAGGCACTCGACGGCCGCCTGCGTGCCCTCGGGCCGGCGCACCGCCAGACCATCGAGTCGCAGACCCACATGGCCACGACGCTGGCGCACCTGGAACGCTTCGCCGACGCCGAGCGCCTCGCGGCCACTGCGGCTACCGCGGGCACGGCGAGCCTGGGCGAACGCCACCTGGTGACGATTGCCGCACACGACGCCCGCGCGGTGGCGCTCCTCGGATTGCGGCGCGGCGACGAGGCCGAGCGGCTCCTGCGGCAACAGCTCGCCATCCTCGACGACCGCAAGTCGAAGGGCGAGGACGCCGGCGAGGGCGAACCGCTGACGGCGATGGTGCGAACGCACCTCGGGATGGCGCTGGCAGCGCTGGGCCGGCGGCCAGAAGCAGAGGCGCTGCTGCTCCAGGGGGTGCCGCGGCTGCGACCTCAGGTCGCCGCCACGACGCGCGCCGTGCGGTTTCTCGTGACCTTCTACGACCAGTGGAACCGCGTGCAACCGGACGCCGCCCGCGCCACCCGCGCGGCCGAGTGGCGGCAGCGCCTCGCCGCGTCGCCCGGGCCGGCGGACAACGCTAGGGGCCTCAACGGGCTGACCTGCGCCGCCTATCTGGCGAAGGCCGGGCGAGACGGGCCGTGTCGTCCGACCCATGTCGCGCCGGGCGACGTGGTGTTCGGGGCCGTCGAGACGCATTTCGAGACGCAGCCCTTCGACGACACGGCTACGAGTCCCCTGTAGGGCAAGGCGCGGCGACGCGCCGTGCAGGCCTGAGGAGCGTGCCGAGGGACTGCGGGTCAGCCAATCGCGATTCCGGGCACCGGCGGTGTGTCGCTCAGAAGGACGCCGATGATGACCCTCCACTGCCCGTCGGTCTTACGCCAGGTGTACACCGCGTTCATGTCGTTGAACGGTTCCCCCGACGTGTTCACGCGGACGAGATGAAACGACGTCACCACGCAGGTCGTGGTGACCGACTTGAGGCGCATCTTCGTCAGCACGTCCGTCGCGTAGTGCTTGTCCTGCAGCTCCTTCATGTAGCCTTCCAGGTACTTCGTGACCTTCGCCTCGCTGTCGAACACTTCCGGCCCGGTATCCAGGAGCAGGCTCAGCGGCTGATCGAAGTAGCCGATGACGTTGCTCGGCTTGAACGTCATGAACGCCGCGGCATAGCTTTCCAGCACTGAGATCACTTCTCTCTGTTCGGCCGGCAGGAACAGAATGACGATCTGCTTGATCAGATTCTTGATGGCTTCCATCGGACACCTCTTACCCGCACGCTCGCACGACACGACGCCCTACGAGGCTGCCCGGCTGCCCAGCACCCGTCTGGCGTCCACGAGGTCAGCGGTGTCGAAGCCCTCGGTGAACCAGTCGTACAGGCGCTGCAGTCGCTGCCGGGCCGGCTCCTGGTCAGCGGAACCCGCGAGGATCCGGACCAGGCTCGTGGCCGCTCTCAACTCCAGCAACTTCGCCTGCTGTCGTTCCGCGATGTCGACGGCCCGGCGGTATGACTGCGCGACCAGTGCCGCCGGCTGACCCTTTTCGCGGAGCACGTCGCCGTGCAGGCGGTGAATCTCCGCTTCCCAGAGCTCAGGTCCGACCCGGTCGAGATGCTCGAACGCTTCCCGCACGGCCGCCTCGGCGGCATCGACGTTTCCGTAGTGCAGCGCCCCCTCGGCAACGAGCCCGAGCAGGTGCGAGTAGCCGAGGCCATAACCCGCCTGTCGAAGATGTCCGATCATGCGCCCTGGCTTCGCGGAACGCGTCACTGTCTCCGGCGTCCCGTAGCGACAGCTTGTGAATGATGGTGGACATTGCGATCGGGAACGGGTCGCCATAGGCGTGTCCGAGCGGAAGATACTCGCTCATGACTGCTGGCAGGCGGCGCAGTTTCGCTCGGAAATCCGCGCGCAGCCCGGCGAACAGGTGGCTTGGTAGAGGTCGAAGTGATACTCGCTCGTTCCTGGCGTTGCTCGATGATCGTCATCGCGCCCTGCTGCGGCTGACCGATCCGGGATAGCCGAGCAGGCTGACGGCCAACGCCCCATAGCAGCGACAGGCCAGATCGAGGGTGCCCCAGCCCAGCAGGGCCATCCGCTTGCTGGCAACGGCGTCGTCGTGCAGGCGGCCGACCTCGGCCGCGTATTGTGCCGCGGCGGCGAACTGTCCCGTGAACAGGCTGACACACGACAGAATCGTCTTGCTGATGGCCTGGTAGCTGCTGTTCCCTGTCGCTCGCGCCGTGTCGCCGATCCGCGTCGCCGCGTCGAACGCCAGGCGGTAGTCGGCACGAATCATGTGGGTCGTGGACAGACCCACCAGGGCGAAGACGAGCGGCTCGGGATCGGCGACATCTCGGCACAATTCCTCGGCGCGCGTGAGGAGCTTCTCGGCCTCGGGGTCCAGGTACCCTTGATCATGTTGCGAGCCGGGCCGAGCAGGGTCAGGATCGCCAGCTCCGCGACATCGCGATCGCTGCTGGCCGGGATCTGCCGAAGCTGCGCCAGTGCCGCTTCGAGGTGCTGAATCGCTTCGGCATTGGCGTAACGAGCCATGGCGTGGCGCCCCGCGAGCCGATAGAGTTCGGCCGCCTTCGCCGGCTTGCCGGCCCGCGCATAGTGATAGGCGACTACTTCGGGGTGGTCCGCGGTCTCGCGCGCCTCCAGGGTGACGGCGACCCGCTCGTGCAGCTCCGCGCGCCGGGCTTTCAGCATCCCGTTGTAGGCGGCGTCCTGGATCAGCGCATGCTTGAAGGTGTAGCTGGCCTCCGGGATGAACCCGCTTTGAAACAGCAGCTCGGCATCGACCAGCTTCTGCAGGTGCTGGGTCAGCACGTGTTCCCGCTCTCCCGACAACGCCTGCAGAATCTCGAACGAAAATCTCGCGCCCCACCACCGCGCCAATTTCGGCCACGTACTTGGCATGCGACAGGCTGTCGAGTCGGGCGACGAGCGAGCCCTGGAGCGTCGTGGGAATCGCGTGCGTGGGCACCGGGCCTTTCAGCACGTAGTGATCGTCTTCGGCCTGGAGTATCCCCGACTCGAGGATCATGCTGGTGAGTTCTTCCGCAAAGAGCGGCACCCCGTCGGTCTTGTCGGCGACGTGCTGCAGGATTTCCGGCGGCAGCGTCATGCCGGAACATCGGGCCTGGCAGATGGCCAGAATGTCGTGCGCGTCCAGTCGACCCAGCGTGACCGCCGAGGTGCGCGGCCGGCTGAGCCACGCGGGATGGCACGGCGGCCGCGCGGTGACGAGCACCAGCAGCGGCTGGGTGGGCACCTGGCCCACGAGCAGGTCGATCCACCCCAGGGTCGTCGGGTCCGCCCACTGCAGGTCGTCGATGATGATGAGTCCAGGGTGGCCGCGCTGCTGGTGGGTCAGCAGTTGCAGGAGCAGTTGCGACGTCTTCGCCTGTCGGGCTGCGGGCGCGAGGTCCGACGACGCGACATCGGCCGGCAGGTCGACGCTCAGGAGTGCCGCGAGCAGGAACAACGCCAGGTCGGACTCGGCTCCAGACTCGGCGAGCAGAGACCGCAGGCCAGTCAGCGGGTCAGCGGTGCGCCCGACCCGCTTCTTCACGTACTCGATGAGCGGGTAGAACGGGCTGTTGCTGCTGAGCGGTGAGCAATACAGCGACTCGACCCAGACGTGCTCGTCTGCCGCGATGCTGCTGACGAACGAATCGACCAGCCGCGACTTGCCGATGCCCGCCTCCCCGGACACGAGCACGACCGCCCCCTGCCCGTGTCGAGCCTGCGTCCAGCGTTGTCGCAGCATCGTGAGTTCGAGGTCGCGCCCGACGAGCGCTGGCAGATCCGGAGCCACGACGTCCAGACGCGCGCGCGCGCCTTTTTCGGCCACGACTTCGTAGAGCGGCACGGCGCCAGTGAACCCCCTGAGGTTCAGGTGGCCCAACGCCGTGTAGTCGAAGTGATGTCCGGCGATACGGAAGGTGGCGCCACTCACCACGACCGACCCGTCAGCAGAATGTTCGGCGAGTCTGGCGGCGACGCTGGCCGTGTTGCCGTGCACCTGGATGACGCCGTTCTGCTGTCCGACTATGGCGGAGCCCGTGTTGATACCAATGCGCACGGAGGGCTTCGTGATCCCCGCGTCTGCGGCGCTCTTCACGAGGGTGTCGATGGCCGATCGAATGGCCACGCCGCAGCTGAGGGCTCGGCGGGCGTCATGCTCGTGCGCGATCGGGTATCCGAAATACCCATACAGCGCTCCGTCGGCGTAGGGCCCCGCGGTGCCGCCGAATCGCTCGATCTGCTGCTGCCAGACGGCGCGGTACTGTTCGCCGAGCTCCAGCAGGTCTTCGGCATCGAGGCTGTTGGACATGTCGCCCAGGCCGTCGATCTCGCAGAAGACGACCGTCAGCTGCCGCCGCTCTTCGTTCGCGGACGCGCCGCCGGAGCTGCCCACGTTCGTGAGGGTGGCGTCGGTGGACCTGGCGGCGGGCACCCTGCTGCCGGGCGGCGTCGTCGTCACCACATCACGCCGAAGCTGTTCCACGTCGACCCGCACCTCGCGGAACGACTGGTAACGGCGGCCGGGCTCCTTGGCCAGCAGTCGATCGAGCGTCTGCTGCACGGAGGCCGGGAGCCCGCCGCGGTAGTGCGCGAGGGGCGTCGGCGAATCGCGGATGATCGCCGCCATGGTGTCGCTCGAGCTGACGTGATGGAACGGATGCGCGCCGGCCAGCAGCTCGTAGACCAGCAGGCCGAAGGCGAAGATGTCGGAGCGGGCATCGACGTCCCCGCCCAGAATCTGTTCGGGCGACATGTAGCGGGGAGTGCCGAGCCTGAGCCCGGCGTCGGTCAGCGGCATGACCGTCTGCGGCGCCGTCTCGCCCTCGGCCGGTGACGTCGCTTTGGCCAGCCCGAAGTCCATCACCTTTACGTGGCCGCTCTCGGCGATCATCACGTTCGACGGCTTCAGGTCGCGGTGGATGACCTGTCGGCGGTGGGCTTCATCCATCGCTTCGGCGATCTCGCCGGCGATCGCCAGCGCGTCAGCGGCCCCGGGCATGGACCGGCGGAGTCGTGCCTCGAGGGTTTCCCCGCGCACGTACTCCATCACGATGCCGACGCGACCCTCGATCGTGACGATCTCGTGAATCTTGCAGATGTAGGGATGGTCGAGGGCGGCCGCCGATCGCGCCTCGCGATGCAGCCGTTCACGGGCCGTCGGGTCATCCTCCAGCTGGTCGGACAGGAACTTGACGGCGACCTTCCGCCCAAGCTGTGTGTCTTCGGCGAGCACGACGGTGCCCATGCCGCCCTGGCCCAGGGCGTTGAGGAGCGTGTAACGGGAGGGGACGTGGCTCATCAGTTCAGCGGGAGGTCGAATTCCACGACGTATTCTTCGGGCCAGGGCCCGCCCCGCTTGTCGATCGGTGCGACCGGACGGAGGCCGGGCAGTTTGAGCAGACGCTTGACGGTCTCCGGCACCATCACCTGGCTGACCTGGTCACCCAGGCACGAGTGGCGGCCGTAGCCAAAGTGCATGTAGTGATGGGCCGGCCGGTCGATACAGAACGTGCCGGCCGCCGGGATCTCGCGTCCGTCACGCATCGCCGAGCGGATGGCCGCCACCACCAGCTTGCCCGCCTTGATCTTTCTGCTGCGCAGCGTGCCGCGGGCGATCGTGTAGTCCTCCACGCAGCGACGGAACACGCCGGGGAAGATCGGGTTGAAGCGCAGCGCCTCCCAGCAGTAATTGAACAGCAGCGCATCGTCGTCGGCCTTCGCCGCCGCGACCGCGCCGGCCAGGTGGACCGGCCGCTTGAAGAGCTGCTCGAGAATCTGTGCGACGGCCTGGGAGGTGGTCTCACCGGCACCCACCAGCGTCCCCATGATGTTGATCGCGATCCGCTCCTCGTCGAAGCCGATGGCGTCAGGAAATGGCGTGCGCAGGAGACGGGACAGGATGTCGTCGTCCGGAGGAGGGGTGTCACCCAGCCGCTCGCGGCACCGCGGTATCCACGCGGCGAGGTGCGCTCGCATTTCGGCGCCGGCAGCGAGATTGTCGAGGTGTCTCTGCGGAAACCTGGCCAGCCGGCCCGGTGGTGACGAATACAGGTCGTTGTGGAACATGTCGTACTGCGTCGCCTTCGACCACCGCATCATCGTGCCGACATCCACGCCCTTGAGGCCGAAGTATTCGCTCACGAGCCGCATCGGCACCACCCGCGACACGGTGTTGACGACCTCGATTCTGCGCTTGTCGATCTGCGGCGTCACCGCCTCGTCGGCCAGACGCGCCACGATCTGCCGCACCTTCGGCAGGTCACGGCTGCCCATGATCGACGTCATGATGGCCTTGTCGCGCCGGTTGACCTCGGTGCCGTCGCGGCCCAGCATGAAGGGTCCGACCGATGGGTCCATCATCGGCGCGTAGGTGACGGTGAAGATGTCGGGGCGCTGCAGCACCTCCTGCACGTCGGGGAACCGTGTGACGATGGCGGGCCGGCGTCCCGGCATGACGAGGTTGGGGACGGTGTTCCGGAAGATCGCGAACATCACGTCCGGCCTGCGATCGAGCAACCTCGCCGAAATCTGCTCGTCGAGAAATCTCGTGGTCGGCGTCGCGTATGCCGTCTCCATGGGGGCGTTCCCTTTCGGTCTGCCGACGATCGTCCCGACCGTCACTGCGTCTTCAGAAACTCGATCAGGCTCCACCGCTGCGCCTCGCTCAACGGTGGCCCGATGACCCCGGTTGGCTGCTCGGAATGGGGCCGTCCTTCCTTCCACCGGTCGGAAAACTCATGGCCGGTGTTGCGATTCCCGGCGAGCTTGGTGTCGAGGATGAAGAAGCCGTCGCTGTACTTCTCGTGGCGCCTCCACCAGGCCCGCCCGAGCAGTTTGGCGTCTTGTGCGAGCCCCAGGCGCGCCGGGTCGAATTCCGTGCTTCCCAGCTGCACCAATTCGGGCCGATCGGCCACCGGACCCAGGAGGTCGAAGACGGTAGGCACCGACCCGTTGTGCAGGAACGGCGCCGTGGCCCAGACGCCGTTGAGCGGACGCGCCTTGTAGCCGGCCCCGGCCCTGATGCAGTTGGGACGGTCTTCCTGATAGCGAAGCCGCAGCTCGTCGGACGCGGCGTTCTGCGCGAACCAGGCGTCGTTGACTTCCTGCACCAGGCCGGCCAGCGCCTTGGCAAACGGCAGACTCTGACTGTCGGTGACCGGCACGGTCTTCCAGGGGATGGATGGCGTCGCTGCGCCCTCGCCCTGGCCCGGCGGCGGGAACCCCACGGGCGGGCTGGGCAGGGGCTGCACGTCGCTGACGCAGATGGTGGCGTCGAGTCCCATGCCCGGGGTGTGCGTGTCGTTCGGCCCGCTGGCATTGCCCGCGGTGTCGACGGTGCGCACGCGCAGCACGTTCGATTGTCCCGGGTCAGTGCCGATGGTCGACAGCGGGATCGTCCTGACCTGCAGCAGTGAATCCCGCGTTGGGCGCACCTCCCCCGCCTTGTCGCGGTACTCGAACGCGGCGAACTCGCTCCAGATCTCTTCGGAGTCCAGGGGCGGCAGGTGACATCCCTGGCAGTGCGTGTTGTAGAGGGCGCGCCCTTCGCGCGCCTTCTCCATGTCGATCTTCGGGAAGGTGTCGTTCGGCCACCGGGGCGCCAGCAGGCCCTTGAAGGCCTTGGCCGGGTGTGGCGGCGGACCAGCGAGCGCTTCTTCAATCCACGCGAGATTCGGAATAGGGACGGACGAGGCGAACCGCCCCTGACCGACCGGGGCGGTCAGGCCGATGCCGGCGTTCACGCCGATGGCCTCCCCTGAGTTGCGGATCAGCGGGCCCATGATCGACCCGTCGTACTGCACCCAGTCGAACCAGGCCGCGGTCCACAGGTGCGGGTAGTTCACGGGGGCGTTGATGGCGGCGTAGTTGCCAGGGCGTCTCGCGTCGATCGCGAACACCTGATTGCCGATGCGATTGAGGGCGTCGAGGCGCCCGAAGCCTTCAACGACGTCGACGTCGTTCTGCTGCGCCAGCAGGATGTCCACCACGGCCTCCAACTCGCCACGCAAGTCGACCTCGCGCTGGTAGGTGTAGCTGTCTCCGAGGACGTTCTTCGCGAACCGCTCGAACCGCCCGTTGAAGAAGGGCAGCTTGCCCGAGATCGACGTCTGCCCCAGCGCCGCGCCCAGCGCCTTGACGAGTTGCCCCAGATCGGTGGACGCCGGACCGCCGTCGACGATGTACCGCTTGCCGCCGTAGGTCAGCTGCGCGGTGTGGCAGGCCGCACAGGAGAACCCGACCGCCTCCGCCGAGTAGGTGACGCCGGGCAGATTCTGGTTCGGCGTCGTCGCGAAGCCCACGGGCAGACCATGCGGGTTGCGCGCGTCCTTGTGCCCCTTGATGAAGCCGAATCGAAGGATGTAGTCGTCGCCCATGAACCGTCCGGTGCGAAGGAATGGCACGGCGACGAGCACGCGGTGCGGCGCCTCCAGGGCGAGCAGCCACGAGAGCGGGATCGGAATCGTGCGTGTGCCCTGACTGGTGACGTGAAACTGCTGGCTGAGTTCGAGGGGCCAGTTCTGCTCCAGGCGCGCGGCCTCCATCTTCGCGGCGGCGGACAGGGCAGGCAGACGAGGCGGCGTCAGGTCGTCGAGTACGAGACCGATGCGAGGGTACTGGACGACCAGCACGAGGAAGGCGGCCACGAGCAGCAGCAGCGAGAACCGTTTCACGAGCAGCCAACGTTTGGCCTGGGCTACGGTACTCATGTTGGGTCACCTTCCCCGTCACGCCGGCGGTGCAGTGTCACCATGTGCCGGCTGGTGAGCCTCGCCACTCCACACACGGTCGGCGGAGATATGCTCTGAGCGCCAAGCGACCTGGCTCTTGATGAGCTGGCCGCGGCGAACAATAGCACACTACGAACAGGCAACACGCGGGAGCCCCCATGAGGCGTCGATTCACACCGGTATCGGTCGTCGTGGCCAGCCTCCTCCTGTTTTCCGGCTGTCGTGGCCTGTCGCCGCGCGAGTCCGCGCCCCTGCCGCTGCCGGCCAGCTCAGGCCCGGTAGATTTCGATGACCTCAACACGTTCGCCGGCCGGGCGAGCGCCGCCTATGCGACGGCGGACGCCATCCGTGCACGCTATCCGAAGACGGTCCGTGTCAATTCGCCCGGCACCGTCGACGTGCAGTACTTCCTGGAGCAGGACAGCGCGGCGAACACCCAGCACGTGACGATTCGGGGAACCGCCAACAGGGAGAACTTCCTCGAGGACGTCGATTTCACCGTGCGCGACACTCGCGCGCCCGCCATCCCGGTGGCGGCGGGCTTCGATGTGGTGGCCCGCGCCATCTTCGACGACGTGACGGCCCATCTCAACAAGCGCGATAAGACCTCGCTCACCGGGCATTCACTGGGCGGCGCCGTGGCGGCCATATTGGCTCTCTACCTGATCGACGATGGCTACCAGGTGGGCCGCGTCGTGACCTTCGGTCAACCACGTTTCACCACGACCGTCGGCGTCAAGTCGAGACCCCTGCAAGCCCTGAAACGAGTTCTCACCAGGGTCGTCGACGAGAACGACTTGGTTCCCATGCTGCCGCCGGAGTCGAGGAGGAGCGGCCAGTACGGACCGTACGAACACATCGGACGCGAGATCATCCTGCTTCAAGGGCCCTACTACGTCGATCTTCCGAATCACGTTGCCGCCCCCCTCAGCATCGACGACTCCTGGCGGTCACTGGCCACCGCGAAGCTGGGGGACCACCATATTGCGGACTACCTCGCCCGCCTGTCGACCAAGCTCGTGAGCGCGGTGTCCGTCCCGTACGAGGACCGCGAGAAGTACGTGGCACGGCCACGGAAGTAGCGTCACGGCCGGCAGCACCGTTCAGCCGACTAGCGATCGACGCCTGGTCCTGGCCGTGCTGACGCGCCCCGGAAGATGGCTCTCGCCCTCCATAGCGCCAGGGTCGGAACCAGGAAGACCAGCGCCGTGAACACACCGCCGAGCCAGCCGCGGCCGCGCGCATCGCGCAGGTTCCACACCAGCATGCCGAAGCTGACCTGGGCGGCGTAGACCGCGGCCCACGGCCACATCCACGGCCGCATCTTCCAGAACCCGTAGGCGCCGGCCGCGTAGATCGCCCAGTGGAGTGGTTCGGTCAACTTCGCCGCCCAGCCGCGCAGCATGAACCCGAACCAGACCTCTTCGTCGCTGGCCACGCTTTTCGCGAACAGGTCGAACGGCATGTAGACGAACGTCATGTAGAGGCAGAAGGCGAAGAGCGCATTCATCCACCACGGCCGCCGCCCGACCACCCCGCGCCAATCAGATCCGGACATCGTCACTCTCCTCGAAGGGACGCGCGCCCGCCCCCGGCAGCACGCCTGCAGTCTAGCCGGCCTCAACCTATACTTGTCGCCGATGCGCTACGACGCGATCGTCATCGGCGGCGGCCACAACGGGCTGACCTGCGCGGCCTATCTGGCCCGCGCCGGACGAAAGACGCTGGTGCTCGAGCGCCGGCACGTCCTGGGCGGCGCCGCCGTCACCGAAGAGGTGTTCCCCGGTTACAAGTTCTCGGTCTGCAGCTACGTGGTGTCGCTGCTGCGGCCCGAGATCATCCGCGACCTCGATCTGCCGGCGCACGGGCTCGAGCTGCTGCCGCTCGACGGCACCCTCACGCCGATGGAAAACGGCGACTACCTGTGGCGCGTCAACGACCACTCGAAGACACGCCGCGAGATCGCCCGCCACAGCCAGAAAGACGCCGACGCCTACGACGACTACGGCATGGCGATGGTGGAGATGGGCCGCTTCGCCAAGCCCATTCTGAGCATGACGCCGCCGGATCCGATGTCGCTCGACCCGCGCGGCCTGCTCGACCTGCTGTCGGTCGGGAAGCGCTTCCGCGGCATGCGCTACCACGACAAGGTGAACCAGGTGCAGTTGCTCACGATGAGCGCGGTCGACTTCCTGGACCAGTGGTTCGAGACCGACGCGCTCAAGGCGACGATGAGCGCCTCGGGCATCATCGGCACCTTCCTGGGCGTGCGATCGCCCGGCACCGCCTACGTGCTGCTGCATCACTACATGGGCGAGATCGACGGCGCCTTCCGCTCGTGGGGCCTGTCGCGCGGCGGCACCGGCGCGGTGTCGAATGCCATTGCCGGCGCTGCCCGCCGCTTCGGCGCCGAGATCCGCACCGAAGCCCCGGTCGCGCACATCCTCACCAGGGCCGGCCGCGCCACCGGCGTCGCGCTCGAGAACGGCGACGAGATCCACGCCGACATCGTCGTCAGCAGCGTCGACCCGCGCCTCACCTTCGAACGCTTCCTCGACGCGAAGGAGCTGCCGGATGAGTTCATGGAAGGCGTGCGCCGCTACAAGTACCGCGGCTCGTCCGGCAAGGTGAACCTGGCGCTCGACGCGCTTGCCGGATTTCACCTGCCTGCCGGGGCCAGGCGAGCACCTGCGCGGCGCCATCTCGATCTCGCCCTCGGTGGACTACATGGAGCGCGCCTACGACGAGGCGAAACACGGCGCCTTCTCGAGCCGTCCCTACATCGACATGGTCATCCCGACGCTCAGCGACTCGTCGCTGGCGCCGCCGGGCAAACACGTGATGTCGTGTTTCGTGCAGTACGCGCCGTACCACCTGAAGGCCGGGGACGTGTGGGACGACGCCCGCCGCGAGGCTTTCGGCGACGCCGTCATCGACGCCATCGCCGTGCACGCGCCGAACATCCGCCACATCATCCGGCACCGCCAGGTGCTGACGCCGCTCGACATCGAACGGGAGTTCGGGCTGAGCGAAGGCAACATCTTCCAGGGTGAGCTGTCGCTCGAACAGCTGTTCTTCCTGCGCCCGGTGCCCGGCTGGGCGCAGTACGCCACGCCCATCCAGAAGCTCTACATGTGCGGCTCGGCCACGCATCCCGGCGGCGGCATCATGGCGGCGCCGGGCAAGAACGCGGCCGAGAAGATTCTGAAGGACGCGAAGCGATGAGCGCCGCTCCCGCGACACTCGTCATCGGCGGCGGCGTCAACGGTCTGGTCTGCGCGACGCTGCTGGCGCGGGCCGGCCGCAAGGTCACGCTGCTCGAACAGCGCGCCGACGTCGGCGGCGCCGCAGTGACCCGCGAGCTGACCTCCGGCTTCCGGGTGCCGGCGGCCGCGCATGACGTGGGGCCGCTTCGTGCCGACGTCGCCCGCGATCTGAACCTCAACACGCACGGCCTCGAGTTCATTCCGCGCGACGCGTGGATGACGGCGCTCGACGGCCACGGACGCGCCGTCACGCTGTGGCACGACGCCGCGAAGACCAGCGCCGCGCTACGCGCCTTCAGCGCCGCCGACGCCGATCGTTGGCCGGCGTTCATGGCAGCGCGCACGAAGCTCGGGCGCGTCGTGGCGTCGATCCTGCCGCACACACCGCCCTCGATCGACCAGCCGGCCCCTCGCGAGTTGTGGCGGCTGCTGCAGACGGCACGGCAGTTCCGCGCCCTCGGCCACACCGACGGCTACCGGTTGCTGCGCTGGGGACCGATGCCGGTCGCCGATCTGGTGCAGGAACACGTCGAGACGCCGATGGTGGCGGCGGCATTGGCCGCCGATGGCGTCTTCGGCGCGATGCTCGGTCCGTGGTCGGCCGGCAGCGGCCTGCTGTTCCTGCTGCACGCGGCGAATGCGTCGGCCGGCGATCCCCGGCTCGTGTGGCCGCGCGGCGGGCCCGGCGCGCTCACCGCCGCCGTCACCCGCGCCGCCGAACAGGCCGGCGTGGCGATCATGACCGGCGCGCGCGTGACCGAAGTGCTGTCCGGCGACGGCGGCACCCGCGGCGTGCGGCTCGCCGATGGCCGCGCGATCGACGCCTCCACCGTCGTGTCGGGCATCGATCCGAAAACCACCTACGGGATGTGCGATCCGATGGCGCTGCCGGCCGAGGTGCGCTGGCGGGCCAGGAACTTCCGCGCCGCCGGCACGCTCGCCAAGGTCAACCTGGCGCTTTCCGCCCTGCCGGTCGTGCCCGGCGCGGACCGCGAGCAGCTCGCCACCCGCATCCGCATGGCGCCCGATCTCGACGCTATGGAGCGCGCCTTCGACCAGGTGAAGTACGGCGCGTTCTCACCCACGCCGTGGCTCGAGGCGCTGATTCCGACGCTGGCCGATCCGTCGCTGGCGCCGCCGGGCGCCCATGTGATGTCGATTTACGCGCAGTACGCGCCGCACACCTTGCGCGAGGGCTCGTGGGACACGGCCCGCAGCGGCTTCCTCGACGCCGTGCTGACGACGCTCGATCGCTACATGCCGGGCATCCGCGGCCTCATCGTCGAAGCCGAAGTGCTGACGCCAGCGGACCTCGAACGTGAATGGGGCATGGCCGGCGGCCACATCCACCACGGCGAGCTGGCGCTCGATCAGCTGTTCACGATGCGCCCGCTGCTCGGCTGGAGCCAGTACCGCACGCCCATCAGCGGCCTGTGGCTGTGCAGCGCCGGCACGCATCCCGGGCTGGGCTTGACGGGCGGATCAGGGGCGAATGCGGCGCGCGCAATACTGGCGGCGAAGTAGTGAGAGTGGGCCACCATCAATGGACACGAAGGTCATCGGTCTCGACCGCCGGCAATTCCTGAGCGGCGTCAGCCTCGCGGCGGCGGTCGGCACGCCGCTCCGTGCGTTGCCAGCCGAGGTGGAACAACCTGCCGCGCCCTGGACGGGCACCATCCTGCACGCGGCAGACGGCCAGCACATTCCGCTTGCCGGCGGACGTGCGCTGACCATCAAGGTCGACTCACAACAGACACCCGGCGTTCGCATGTCGATGGTGAGCGAGGACCTGCCGCCTGGCGCGGAAATCGAGGTCCATCTGCACGAACGGGAAGACGAAATCATCTTCATTCGCACGGGTCGCGGAATCGCCACGCTCGGCGACCGCGAAGTGCCAGTGGCTGCCGGGGCAACGATCTACGCGCCACAAGGGGTATGGCATGGGCTTCGAAACACCGGAGACAGCACCTTGGGCATGAACGCCCTCTATTCGCCGCCAGGTTTCGAACAGGCATTCAAGGACTCGCTGCGCCCGAACCGGACCCCGGCGGAGATCCAGGCGAACAGGAAGAAGCACGGCATCGTCTACCGGGGCCGTTGACCACTGGAAGGCCGCGTGCCGACGTCGAGTCGCGTCCTGGCACGGCGCACGCCTTCCGCGTGGTTCCTCGCTGTGGTCTACTGACCGACGGCGCCAGCCGGTGCCCGGGAGTGCCTCCATGCCAAGACTGCCCGCGATCGCGATCGCGCTCTGCCTCGCCCTGTTGGCAGGGGTGACCTCCGACGCCCAGGTCGCGCCTCCTCCGGGTGAGAGCGACACCAGCCGCGGCGCTGCGCCGCGTGGTCGACGACTACGTGCAGCTCTACCAGAAGGACACGCTCGCCGAGTGGAGGCGCTCTTGCCCGCCCACCTTCACGTCGACCTCACCGCGGGCCGACGGTGGCGCCACGCGCCGCGGCAGCCCCTCGAGGAGTCTCTGCCAGGCGTTTAGGCCGCTCCTGCGCGGCTTGGTGCGCCGACGCCTTGCGCGCCACGTCACGCCGGGCCATCGTCGGCACTGTGCGTTGGTGAACTGCCGCTCGTTGTCGAGCAATCCGGGCGCCTGGCCACGGCACGGGCCGACTTCGTCCCTTCATCAGGACGGCACGTCACGCCGCGGTACGGCTGGTCGCTCCCACTGGTCGACACCGGCAGCGCCTGATCTGCGGATTGCAAGTCTGCTGTTCTCATATCGTCTGAGCGTGCCCCGCGGGTACCAATCGAGGCCGCACGCGCGGCGAAGACGCGGGAGGTCATGCAGGTACGAGCCGGGGGCGAAGGCGCGCCGCTTGCGCAGGAAGTTCGTCCGCCGGGCCGGCGGCAACGCGCGCCAACGCGCGATGAGCTCATCGAGCGCGCGCGCGCTTTCGCGCGCCAGCGCGTCCAGACGCTCCCCGCGCGTGACCGGTCGCCGCTTCGCTTTTCGCTTGTCCATCCGTCTTCTCCAGCACCTCGACCACCGCCAGATCGCGCGGCCGTCCGGCGGCGCGCTTGCTGCGGATAATGTCTCCGAGCGACGCGACGGCTATCGCGGCGCCTTCCAGTTCCACGATGGTGGCGCGTGACCGCACGCCTTCAAACGATCGCAGTCCGTGCACGGTGCCCATGAAGTCCACCTGCAGGCCATCGTCACGGACCACGCGGAACATGTCCGAGACGGGATAGTACGGCCGCAGGACAGTGGCGCCGAGCCGGGTCGCGAACTGCTTCAGCTTCTGCAGGTTCCGCGGCGTCCGCCGGAACAGGAAGTCGAAATCCACAGTCGTGACCGGCGCTCCCTGTAGTGCCGCTCCGGCGTTCCCGATGAGGACGGCCTCGAGAGACACCGCCTTCAGAGCACGGCCCACTTCCACGAGAAACGGCGCGGCATCCACGCCCCGAGTATAGGCCCAGCGGAAGCATGGCCGCGGATGACCCACGGCCTTCGTTTACAATGCTCACCGTCGCCAGTGACGCTCGCAGTCGCGGCCGGTCGATATTCACGGGAGACTTCGATGTACAAAGCGTTTGCAGTTGCCGCAGCAGCCATCCTCGGCGGGTCGTACCTCGCATCGGCGCAGGCGCCGGCGCAACCGGCCGCGCCGCCGCAGCCGATGGGCTTCTTCATCACCAGCGTGGGCACGGGCGCCGGTGCCAACCTCGGCGGCCTGGCCGGGGCCGACAAACACTGCCAGGCGTTGGCCGCGGCCGCCGGAGCCGGCAATCGCACGTGGCGCGCCTATCTGAGCCAGACCGCCAGCGGTTCGACGGCGGCGGTGAATGCCCGCGACCGCATCGGCGCCGGCCCGTGGCACAACGCCAAGGGCGCGATCATCGCGCAGAACGTGGCGGAGCTGCATGGCGACGTGCAGCGCGATCGCAACAGCATCAACAAGGAGTTCGCGCTCACCGAGAAGGGCACGCCGATCAACGGCCGCGGCGACACGCCGAATCAGCACGACATCCTGACGGGTTCGGACTCGCACGGCCGCGCGTTGCCCGGCGATCCGAACACGACCACGTGCAACAACTGGACGAGCAGCGCGGAAGGCGTCTCGGCGGGAGCAGGCCAGCCGGCCGCACCGCGCGCGCAGATCGGCCACCACGACCGGTCGGGCGGCGGCAACTCGTCGTGGAACTCCGCGCACCCGACGCGCGGCTGCAGCCAGCCCAACCTCGTCGCGACGGGCGGCGCGGGGCTGTTCTACTGTTTCGCGGAGAAGTAAGCAGCGCACGTCGTCGCCGCTCCGGGCACGAACCAGCCGCTAGCCGCGAATCGCGGTGGCTGGGGCGACCGCGAGGCCGTGACCGCCGGCGCGAGATTCGCGGCGAGCGCCACGAAGCAGCAGCAGCGCCGCCGCGCCGGCTAGGCGAGCGGATCGATCGCACTCACGCCGTAGAGCATCGACTGCAGCACACTGGCAGCGCCGACGGCCAGCACCGCGCCGAGGCCCACGCCGACGAGCGCGAGTCGCGTGCCCTGGCCGAGCACCATGCGCAGCACCTGACCGCGCTCGGCGCCGAGCGCCATGCGGATGCCCACTTCGCGCGTGCGCAGGCTCACCGAATAGGCGATGACGCCGTAGAGCCCGACCGCGGCCAGCAGCAGCGCCAGCACGCCGACCACCCCGATGAGGGCGGCGCCGATGCGCGTCGGGGCGAGCGTGGCCTCGACCGATTCGGTCGCCGCGCCTTCGGACGTGAACACCGCGTCGGGTTCGAGCGCCCACACCGCCTGCTTGAGCGCGGTCACCGCGCCGGCGGCCGGGCCGGCCGTGCGCACGACCAGGTCGAATCGAGCGGCTCTTGCCGATCGGCATGTGCGCGTAGGGCATCGGCGCTTCGCCGGCCGACCGCACCTTGTGGTCGCGCGACACGCCCACGATCTGCAGCGGCGGCCGCTCGAGGCCGCCCGAGTGCACGACGCGGCCGACCGCGCTCTGGCCCGGCCAGTAGGTCTTCGCGAACGTCTCGTTCACGATGATGACGGGCCGATCGTTCAGCGCCTCGTCTTCGGTGAAGGCCCGGCCCTCCACCAGCGGCACGCCCATCACCGCGAAGTAGTCGGCGCCCACGTAGGTCGTGTCCACCGAGGTGCCGTCGTCGTCGGCATCGTGATGCCCCGGCACGGCAAACGAGTTCATGTTGATGTCGGGCCCGAGCGGCAGGCGCGTCGAGAGCGCCGCGGCGGTCACGCCCGGCACGGCGCGCGCCGCCTCGAGCACGCGCGCGGCCAGCGCGGTGGTGCGGTCGGCGTCGTAGCCGTTCATCTGCGGGCTGAACGACAGCCCGGCAATGCGCGACGGATCGAAGCCGAGGTCGGTGGCGCGCGCCACGACGAGGCCGCGTGCCAGCAGCGCGCCCGACACGAGCAGCACGAGCGACAGCGCGAGCTGCCCCACCACCAGCGCGTCGCGCAGCGTCACGCGGCGGCGGGTCGAGCCGCCGCCATCGAGTGTGTCCTTGAGCGCCGGCACCAGATCCGGCCGCGACGCCGACCACGCCGGCGCCAGTCCGAAGACCAGCGCCGTCAGCACCGAGACGACGGCGGCAAAGAGCAGCACCGTGCGGTCGAGCGAGAAGTCGAAGGTCGTCTGGATGGGCAGCGCGGTCGCGGCGAAGGCGCCGATGAAGCGGCCCGCCCAGGCCGCCAGCAGCACCCCGGCGACGCCGCCGACGAGCGCCAGCACCAGGCCTTCGCTGAGCAGCTGCCGCACCAGGCGTCCACGTCCGGCGCCGATCGCGGCCCGCACTGCCATCTCACGCCGGCGCGCGGAGCCGCGCGCGAGCAGCATCGCCGCCACGTTTGCACACGCGATGAGCAGCACCAGGCCGACGGCGCCGAGCAGGCCAGCGCTGGCGGCGCGGACGTAGCCATCCACCATCGGATGGAAGCGGATGTTGGCCGCAGGCACCAGCGTCACGACAGCCTTCTCGTTGGTGCGCGGATAGTCGGCGGCCAGTTGCGCGAACACCGCCTCGGCCTGTGCCCGCGCCTGGGCGATCGTCTGCCCGTCGGCGAGGCGTCCCTTCACGAACAGCCAGCGCGTCGATCGGCGATCGAGACGCGTGGTGCCGGGGTCGTCTTCGCCGGTCCACTGCATCCCGGTGAACTGGAAGCGTTCGACCATCGTCACCGGCACCCAGAAGTCGCTGGCGAGGCCCGGCATCGTGCCCGGAAAGCGCTCCGGCGTCACGCCGATGACGGTGTAGGTCAAGCCGGAGAGCTTCACCGTCGCGCCGACGATATCGGGCCGAGCAGCGAACTGACGCTGCCACAGCCCGTGGCTCACCACCACCACCGGCGCGCCGCCGGCCGTGGCGTCTTCATCGGGACGGAAGCCTCGGCCCAGGGCGAGCGGCACGCCCAGCACGTCGAAGTAATTAGCGGTGACCGACTCCCCGGTGACCAGCAGCGGCGTCGCGGTGGTCGTGAGCACCCCGCGCACGTAGGCGTGTGCGGCAAGGGCGTCGAAGGCCGGGACGCCGGCACGCAGCGACTGCAGGTCGAGATACGACGTGGTGAGCTGCATGTCCTCGCCGCGCTGCGCCGAGTAGATCTCGACCAGGCGGGCCGGCTCGCCCAGCGGGCTCGACTTGAAGAGCACGGCGTTGACCACGGTGAAGAGCGTGGTCGTGATGCCGATGCCGAGGGCCAGCGAGCCGATGGCCGTGAGGGCGAAGCCGGGTCGCCGCACCAGCTGGCGCGCCCCGACGCGCAGGTCCTGCACGAACTCGTCCATTCCGCCCTCCACCTGAGTCTTACGTCACTTTCCGCCCCGGGGTTCGACCCGGGTGGAGCGGAAAGGCGGGCGCCGGTGTCCAACCATGCGCCGGGAGATTACACTCCCCCGCTGGTGATGCGTCACGCGACTTGGCCGTCTCTGCTGTTCGCCCTGGTGCTGCTCGTCGCCACCGTGGCGGGGCCGCTGCGCCTGGCGGCGCTCGATGGCTCGCCGCAGGGGCCGGTGCGCGACACCCCGGCGCGCCGTCAGGGGTCGGCCTCGATCCGCGGCGTCGTGGTCGACGGGATGACCGGCGCCCCGATTCGCCGCGCCGCCGTGTCGCTGGTCATCGAGGAGCCCGATCGCGAAGGCTCGCGCGTCGAGGCGACCACCGCCGACACCAGCGGCCAGTTCGAGTTCACGGGCGTGCCCGGCGGCCGCGTGCAGGTCACGGCTTCGCGCGTCGGCTACTTCGACTACGACAACCTCTGGAACGGCGAGCCCGAAGAGCCGCAGTGGCAGGCCATCGCCGCCGGCCAGCGGATCCAGGGCGTGCGCATCGCGCTCTTCCGCGGCGGCGTCGTCGCCGGACGCGTGCTCGACGAGTTCGGCGAGCCGGCCGTGGGCGTCGAAATTGAGGTGCTGCGCAAGGAACCCGGCAACAGCGGCGGCGGCGTCCGCGCGACCTCGTCGCCGATCACACCGACCACCGACGACACCGGCGCCTTCCGCGCCTGGGGCCTCGCCCCCGGCGACTACCTCATCGGCGCGCGTCCCAACCGCTTCGTGGCCGACACGCCGATGGACGAGGAGGCGCGCCGCCAGGGCTACGCCGCCACCTACTTCCCGGGCACGCCGAGCCTGTCGAACGCGCGCGCCGTGCGGGTCGAGCCCGGACGCGAGACGGCCGGCGTGTCGTTCGGACTCGTCATCGTGCCGCTCTCGACCGTGCGCGGCGTCGTGCAGTTGCCGCCGGAGACCTCGGGCCGCGCCATCAACCTCGGCGTCGGCCTGGTGGCGCCACAGCGCCTCGACGGCTTCGTCACCCGCGGCGCGCGGCCCGACAACGACGGCAGCTTCGAGATTCCACGCCTGGCTCCTGGAACCTACCAGGTGAGTGCACGCCACTTCCAGCAGGGCGGCGTCGAGTACCGGGGCACGGCCGAGATCGAGGTGAACGGCAGCGATCTCGACGGCGTGGCGGTGCCGATGCGGGCCGGCGCGATTGTCCGCGGCCGCGTGCGCAGCGAGAGTGGCGAGCCGGTGGGCGTGCCGGTGATGGTCGCGCTCAACCAGGCCGACGGCGGCCGCGCGCCGATGCCGCGGCCGGCCCGCACCTACTCGGACGGATCGTTTCGCCTCGAAGGCGTCTTCGGCACGCAGCACGTGCGCGTGGTCGAGGCGCGCACCATCCCAGGGGCCGAGGCGCCAGGCATCAACGTGCGGACGCTGCAGGACGTCACGGCGGCGACGCGCCAGCTCACGACGTGGTGGGTGAAGTCCATCATGCTGAACGGTCGTGACGTGACCGACGAGCCCATCACCTTCACCGGTGGCGAGGTGATGCTCGACGTCACCATGACCAACCGCGCCGCCAGCGTGCGCGGTACCGTGACCTGGAATCGGACTCGTGGCGGCCGCCGTCCGGCGGTGGTGGTGTTCATCGACGACGACACGCTGTGGGGACGGCCGTCGCGGCGGATTGGCGCCTCCGAAGTGGACGAGGCCGGCCGCTTCGACGTGCGCGGCATGGCCGCCGGCGACCGCTATCTGGCAATCGCCGTCGAAGGCGCGGCGCGCGCGGTGATTGCCAGGCCCGAGATGCTGCAGGCACTGCGGCCGTTCGCCACGCCGCTTCGGATCGACGAGGGCGGCACGCACGAGCTGGCTCTCACGGCCGTGGCGCGACCGCGCCCCTGAGCCGCGCTCATCCACACGCGGACGGCCGTTCCGCAGCGCACTGCGTCCAAGTAGAATCTCGCGTCTGTCCCCTCAGAAGGCGGTCGTCATGCGTCGAGCGTTCGTGTCCGTCGCTCTCGTCGTGCCGGTGATGCTGTGTGGGTGGCTGTCGGCCCGCGCCACGGCGCAGGCCGGCGTCGCAGGTGACCGGACCGCGCGGCACCGTCACCGGAGAGCCAGCGGCCGCCGGAACCGCCGTGCTGCGTGGCACCGTCGTCGCCGCCGACACCGGCGCGCCGGTGCGTCGGGCCTCCATCCGCGTGATGGCGCCCGAGGTCTCCGACAACAAAGCTGCGACCACCGATGACCAGGGTCGATTCGAGATCCGCGAGTTGGCCGGCGGACGCTACACCGTCATGGCGTCGAAGACGGGCTTCGTGGCGATTACCTACGGCCAGCGGCGGCCGGGCGAACGCGGCACGCCGGTGGACCTCGCCCCGGGCCAGACGGTCGAGAAGCTGACGATCGCGTTGCCACGCGGCGCCGTCATCACGGGTCGCATCGTGGACGAACTGGGCGAGCCGTTGGCCGAGGCGCAGGTGCAGGCGCTTCGCAGCCAGTTCGCGCCCGGAGGGCGGCGCATGATGCCGGCCAGCCGCGGCGACACCACCGACGATCAGGGCAGCTTCCGGATCTACGGGCTGATGCCGGGTGAATACGTGGTCTCGGCCACCGCCCGCAACGCCAACATGATGATGATGGCCAACGGGCGCCCGGCGGCGGAGCCCGATCAGGGATATGCGCCGACCTACTACCCGGGCACGCCGAGCATGAGCGATGCGCAGCGCGTGACCGTGGGTGTCGGACAGGAGGTCTCCGGCATCGCGTTCGGCCTGACACCCACACGCGTCTCGCGCGTGCGCGGACGCGTCATCGGCGGCAAACCGGGCGAGTTCGAGGGCTTCGTCATGGTGATGCCCGACGACGGCCCGAACCAGGTGATGGGGAGCATCGGGCCCGGCGGCGGCATGGTGCAGCCCGACGGCACGTTCGAGCTCCCCGCGGTGCCGCCCGGCCGCTACCAGCTGCGCGTGATGCCGCGTGGCAGCGGCGACGACACGCTGGTCGGCGTGACCTCCATCACCGTCGCCGGCGCCGATCTCAGCAACGTCGTCGTCGCACTGCAGAAGCAGGGCACGGTCACCGGCCGCATCGAGTTCGAAGGCGGTCCGCCTTCGGGCGTGCCGGCGAGCCAGTTCCGCGTGCAGCCGATGCCAATCGACCCGATCGGGTCGCGATCGTTCATGACCGGACCGCCGCGCACCGCCGACGACTACACCTTCACGATTCGCGGCGCCAATGGTCCCAACCTCATGCGGGTGTTCGGACCACCGGGCTGGTACGTCAAGGCGGTGGACTACGGCGGCGAGGACATCACCGACACGCCGGTGGCGCTCGGGCCCGGCACGGATCTGCAGGGCGTGCGCATCCTGATGACGCAGACCGTTGCGACCCTGTCTGGCACGGTGCGCGACGATCGCGGCAACGCCGTGCTCGACGCCACCGTGGTCATCTTCCCCACCGACGACACCAAGTGGACCTTCCAGAGCCGCTTCGTCCGCACAGGACGCCCCGACACGCAGGGCCGCTTCGAGGTCAAGGGCCTGCCGGCGCATACCGGCTACCGCGTGATCGCGGTGCAGGGTCTGGAAGAAATGCAGGCCTTCGACCCCGAGTTCCTGTCGAGTGTCAGAGACCGTGCCGACAGCCTGGCGCTTGCTGTCGGCGAAGCGAAATCGCTCGACGTGAAGCTGCGATGAGGGCGCGTTTCGCTGTCACTCTCACCCTTGGGCTCATGGGCGCTGGACTTGCGGCTCAGCCCGCTGGCCAGAGTGCGCCGCCCCGAGGGACGCAGGTCGGTGCGGAGGCGCCACGGGGCACCGCCGCACTGCGCGGCACGGTGGTCGCCGCCGACACCGGGGCGCCGCTGCGCAAGGCCGATGTGCGCGTCTTCGGCTCCACCGGGCAGGACAACCGCCAGGTCACCACGGATGACGACGGCCGCTTCGAACTGCGGGAATTGGCCGGCGGACGCTACACGCTCACGGCAGCGAAGAACGGCTTCATCTCGCTGCAGTACGGACAGCGTCGTCCCGCTGAGCGCGGCACGCCGATCGATCTCGCGGTGGGTCAGACACTCGACAAGATCACGCTCGCGCTGCCACGCGGCGGCGTGATCGCCGGTCGGGTCACCGACGAGGCCGGCGAGCCGGCCATCGGGGCGCAGGTGCAGGTGCTGCGCTACGCGTTCGCGCGTGGCGGCCGGCGCCTGCAGCCGGCCGGACGCGGTGACGCCACCGACGATCAGGGCAGTTTCCGCATCTACGGATTGAACCCGGGCGACTACTACGTCTCCGCCACGCTGCGTACCGGCTCGATGATGATGATGGCCAGCGGACGGCCCGCCCAGGACGATCAGCAGGGCTACGCTCCCACCTACTATCCCGGCACGCCGAGCCGCAGTGATGCCGAGCGCGTCACCGTCGCCGTCGGGCAGGAAGTGGGCGGCATCACCTTCGGATTGACGCCGACGCGCGTCGCCCGAATCAGCGGACGCGTCGTCGGTCTCGCCGGCAATCGCCGGGATGCCTACGTCATGGCGAGAACCGACGACGGCGTCGGCGGCTTCGCCGGCGGGATGCAGTCGGGCGGTCAGGTCGACGAGGATGGCGCATTCCACCTGGCCGGCATCGCGCCGGGCCGCTACGTGCTGCAGGTGCAGCCGCAGGGACGGCGAGAGGAAGACGACCTGGTCGGCATGGTCACGGTGACCGTCGCCGGCACCGACCTCACCAACGTGGTGATCGCCCTGCAGCGCCCGGGCACCATCACCGGCCGGATCGAGTTCGAGGGCGGAGTGCCGGCCACCGTTCGACCGTCACAGGTCCGCGTATACCCGAATGCGGTCGATGAGAACGCTGCACGGTCGATGATGAACAGTCAGCCGCAGACCAATGAAGATTTCACGTTCACGATGCGCGGCGCCCTGGGCCCGGTGCTGCTGCAACCCGGTGCACCGCCGGGCTGGTATCTGAAGTCGGTGACGCTCGACGGAGACGACATCACCGAAACGCCGGTGCCCCTGGTGGCGGGCACCAACCTGACCGGCGTGCGCGTGCTGTTGACGCAGAACAAGTCGACCCTCTCCGGTGCGGTGCGCGACGATCGCGGCGCGCTCGTCCTCGACGCGACCGTCATCGTGTTCCCCGACGACGAGGCGCGGTGGTCGAGCAGCACGCGCCGCATCCGCACCAGCCGCCCCGATACCCAGGGTCGCTTCGAGCTGACCGGATTGCCGCCCGGGACTGACTACCGAATCGTCGCCGTGCAGGACCTCGAAGACGGGCAGGCCTTCGATCCGGAGTTTCTCGGCGGCCTGCGCGATCGCGCGGAGCGGTTGACGCTGGCCGAGGGAGAGACCAAGTCAGTGGAGCTCCGGCTGCGGCAATGACGGCCGAGTCGTAAACGACCGGCATCGGCGGCGCGTAGACTTCAGCAGATGCCTCCTCGCCCCTTCGCCACCTCGCGCCTCATCGTCGCCGCCACGCTCTGCATGGCCCTGCCGGCTCAGCTGATGGCGCAACCGGCGGGCCAGCGCACGCCGCCGCGGATGATCCGCCCGGGCGAAGAACCTCCGAAGGGCACGGCGGTGCTGCGGGGCGCGGTCGTGGCCGCCGACACCGGCGCGCCGATCCGGCGGGCGCAGGTGCGGGCCTCGGCCCCCGGCGCGCAGGAGACACGCACGACGCTCACCGACGAGCAGGGCCGCTTCGAGATCAAGGAACTGGCTGGCGGACGCTACACCATCACCGCCACCAAAGGCGGCTTCGTGAGCCTGCAGTACGGCCAGCGACGGCCGAGCGAGCCCGGCACGCCGGTCGATCTCGCCGCCGGGCAGACGCTCGAGAAACTGGTGGTCGGCCTGCCGCGCGGCAGCGTCATCACCGGCCGCGTGGCCGATGAGTTCGGCGAGCCACTCACCGGCGCGCAGGTGCGGGTGCTGCGTTACGGCTACGCCGCCGGGGCACGGCGGCTGCTGCCCGCCGGTCAGAGCGATCGCACCGACGACCAGGGCACGTTCCGCGTGTTCGGACTTCCGCCGGGCGAATACGTCGTGTCGGCCACGCTCAACGAAGATCGCGCGCTGTTCCGTCCGCGTGCGGGCGGCGGGGACGACGAAGCCACCACCGGCTACGCGCCCACCTACTTCCCCGGCACCACCAACGCGGCCGACGCACAGCGCGTCACCGTCGGCCTGGGCCAGGAAGTCAGCGGCATCGGCTTCGGCCTGTCGCTGATGCCGCTGGCGAAGGTGAGCGGCCGCGTCGTCGGCCTGGCCGGCCTGGAGCTGGCCGGGGTCGTGATGGCGATGCCGGACGACATGGTGCGCCAGGCGATGAGCCAGCCGCGCGGCACCGGCGTGAACGCCGACGGCACCTTCGAATTGACTGGTCTCGCGCCCGGCCGCTACACGCTGGTAGTCGGCGGACGCGGCCAGCGCGGCGCCGGCGAACCGACGGGCCGCACGTCGATCACGGTGAGCGGCGTGGATCTCTCCGGCGTCACGATCGCGCTGGCACCGCCGGCGGTCGTGCGCGGCGTGGTGCAGACCGACAGCGGAGCGGTCGGTCTCAGGTCGTCGCAGATCCGCGTCAGCTTCACGCCGGCGCAGTCGGCCGGCGCCGAGGCGTTTCGCGGCGGACGCGGCGGCGGTATCAACGGCGACTTCACCTTCGAGCTCGCCGGGATCACCGAACCGGGCTACCTGCGAGTGAGCCCGCCGCCGGGATGGCACCTGAAGGCCATCCTGCGCGATGGCCAGAACATCACCGATCAGCCCCTCGCGCTCGAACCCGGCGCGCAGATGGCCGGTGTGCGCGTCATCCTCACGCAGACGGGCACGACCTTCACGGGCAGTGTGCGCGACGATCGTGGCAACGCGGTGCTCGACACCACCGTCGTCGTGTTCCCCGACGACCAGGCGCAGTGGGCCTGGCAGTCGCGCTTCATCCGCACCGCGCGTCCCGACACTTCGGGCCGTTTCGAGATCCTCGGCCTGCCGGCCGGCGACGACTACCGCGTGGTGGCGCTGCAGGGGCTCGAAGACGGCCAGGCGACGGATCCGGAGTTCCTGGCGACGCTGCGTGATCGCAGCGAGCGGCTCACCCTCGCCGAGGGCGAGTCGAAGTCACTCGATCTGCGTCTACGGCAATAGCTTCCCGAGCCTGTCGGGCGGCTAAAACAGATCGCCGTGCCAGAAGACGATGTCTGAGGCCGCCATCGGCGGCATCGGCAGCGTGCGGTCGCGCAGCGGCCGGATCATCATCACTTCGGCGGTGGGCTTGCGCGCGATGGTCTCGAACTGCGGCGGCATCAGATCGTGCGGCCACAGGCCGACGATGCGCGGCGGCTCGACCGACGGCTCGCGCGCCAGCATCACCTGCAGCATGGCGCCGAGACGGGCGCCTGCGGGATCGCGATCGCCGGCCTCTTCGATCATCCACTGGCCGTTGTGGACGCTGCACACGAGGTACGCCACCGCCATGTGGCCTTCCTCGGCCACCAGGAACTCCACCTGCCGCAGGCCGGCCGGGCCGAGGCCCGCGAGCATGCGCCGCTTGCTGATGGCGTAGCGGATGTAGTCTTCGCTGCGGTCGAGCGCCAGGCGCGCTTTCGCGCCGCGCGTCGCGCTCAGTTCCGTGATGTGGGCGAGATCGCGGTCGTCGCCGCTGCGCACCAGCGTCGCCGGGGCGCCGGTGAAGGGCCGCACGGTGATGGTGGCGGCTTCGAGCGGCACCGGCACGAAGTCGAGCCGCTCGTAGAGCGCCGGGCCGATGTCGGAAAAGAGCATCGCGAACTCGTAGCCGTCGGTGTTGGCGGCATCGACCAGATGGGCGATGAGCGCCGACGCCGCGCCGCGGCCACGCAGTTCGCGGGTCGTGAACACGGCGCCGATGCCGAGCACGCGGCGGATGCGGCCATCGACGCGCGCACTCAGGTCGTAGCGCTTGGCGCTCGCCAGCATCCGCGAGCCGTCGAAGAGCGCCACGCGCTCGATGTGCGCGCCGCCCCAGGAGGTGCGGCGCTGGCCGGTCTGGAAGCTGCGGTAGGCCTCGAACGACAGCCCGCCGCCCCAGATGGGATAGGTGTCGCGCAGGATGTGGTCGAGCACCGGGCCGGTGGCCGGTGTCAGGGTGAGCGCCATGTCGTCTCTCTCGGCGGCGAGGGCCGGCCGAACCTTCCAAGGTTACCTCAGCCACCAGGGCGCGGGAGCCCGCCGCGTATCATGTCTCCCGTGACCCTCGCCGACCTGCCGACGCCTGCCGTCCTCATCGAACGTCCCCGCCTCGACGCCAACATCCGCCGCATGCAGAGCGCCGCCACCGCTGCGGCCATCGCCCTGCGCCCGCACGCCAAGACCCACAAGAGCCCGCTGGTGGCCCGCCGCCAGATCGAGGCCGGCGCCATCGGCATCTGCTGCGCGAAACTGGGCGAAGCCGAGGTGTTCGCCGAGGCCGGCATCGCCGACATCCGCCTGCCCTATCCGCTGCAGCCGGCCAACGCGAGCCGGGTGCTGGCGCTGCAGCGCGCGACCCGGCTGTCGTTCATCGTCGACGACCTCGAGGTGGCGCGCGGCTGGTCGGAGGCGATGAGTGCCGCCGGCGCGCGGGCCACCGTGCTCGTGAAGGTGGACGTCGGCTTCCATCGCTGCGGCATCGCGCCGGAGCCGGCGACGGCGGTACCGTTTCTGCGCGCGGTCGCCGCCCTCCCCGGCCTGCATCTGGCCGGCATCCTCAGTCACGCCGGCCACGCTTACCACGCACATTCGGAAGACGAACTGCGCGCCATGGCGGAGGCCGAGCTGGCGACGATGGCGCAGCTGACGCGAGAGGCCCGCGCCGCCGGCCTCACGATCGACGAGGTGAGTGCCGGTGCCACGCCGCCGGCGCGCTTTTCGATCGCGGCGGGGGGTGGCACCTTCACGGAGTTCCGTCCCGGCAACTACGCCTACTTCGATCGCACGATGGCGGGCCTGGGTGCGGCGACGCTCGACGACTGTGCGCTGAGCGTGCTGGCCACGGTGGTGAGCGCGCCGGTGGCCGACCGCGTCGTGCTCGACTGCGGCAGCAAGACGCTCGCCGCCGATGGGGCTCGCGGCTTCGCCCCGGCGCCGGGACACGGCGCCGTGCTGCGCGAGCTCGTGGCGGCGCCCGGGCAGACGCCGGATCCGCACTTGCTTGTCGAACGACTCTCGGAGGAACATGCGACCGTCCGCGTCACGCCGGGCGCGCGGTCTCTCAGGCCGGGCGACCGGGTGCGCGTCGTGCCGAATCATGCGTGTGTCGTCTCGAACCTGGTGGACCGCGCGTGGCTCGTCGATGGCCCGGAGTTGGTCGGCGTCCTGCCGATCGAGGCCCGCGGCCGGATCGTGTAGCGGGACACGCGCCGCCAGATGACCGCACGACAGAAGGGAACGGACGTGAGCGATACGGGCAACGTCGGCGACGCGCTCGGCATGGTGGAGACCCGCGGCTTCGTCGGCATGGTCGAGGCCGCTGACGCGATGTTGAAGACCGCAAACGTCGTGTTCGTGGGCTGGCAGAAGGTCGATGCCGGCCTGGTCACCGCGATCGTGCGCGGCGACGTGGGCTCGGTGAAGGCCGCCACCGACGCCGGCGCCGCGGCCGCGCGCCGGATCGGCGAACTGGTGGGCGTGCACGTCATTCCCCGCCCCGGCGACGAATCTCGAGAAGGCGTTTCCGATCCGTCCGAAGAAGTAGTCGGCCGGCCGGCTACTCGCGGCGGAGCCGGTAGACGCGCACTTCCCCGCGCCCGGCTTCATCGGACCACGTGCCGATGCGGCTCGAGGTCGTCACGCGATTCGAGCGGCGAAGTCGCTGCGCCGTAGTCGTCGGTGCGTCGGGAAGTAGCGCTCGTGCACGAGCAGGTACTCCACGCCGGCCTTGCGCAGCGCCGCCATCGACCGGTCGCCCGGCAGGTTGCGCGTCTCGGCCAGCAGCCACAGGTAGTTCGGCGGATAGAAGCCGCTGTTGCCGTTGACCAGCTCGTGCCGGTGGTACTGCGCGAAGTACATGAAGTCGGCGTCGAAGCCAGGCAGGCGATCGGCGCGCGGCATCGGCGCGTGCGCGATGACCGTCGGCGGCAACGAGCGCAGGAAGCGCATAGACCGGCGGCGCGGTCTTCGGCATCCGCCGCACCGGCACGTTCGCCAGCGTCTCGATTCCCATCAGCAGCAGCACCAGCACCGCCAGCACACCGGCACGTGGACGCCCGCCCATCGCGCGCGCCATGGTGCCGCAACCGATCGCCGCCAGCAGCTCACCATCGGCCAGTGCCGACGCCGATCGCCGCCAGCACGCCACCATCGTCAGCACGACCATGCCGAATCGCGCCGGCACGCGGAGGCCGCGGTAGGGCGGACAGGTAGCGCCGGAAGATCGGATACACCAGACCGGCCGACCCGCGTGAAGCGTCGGCGCGGCCACGCCGGCCCGTGACCGCCGTCGCCGCCATGAACGGCGCCGCCGGCGTCGTGACCGCCGATACCGACGAGCGCCGACCCCACCAGCCCCGGGAACAGCCAGCGCTCCGACGTCGCCCGGCCCCCTGCCGTCCATCCCCACAGGCGGCTCGGCGCCGGCGACAGCGACGTAGCTGTCGAAGCTCCCGCTGAACCGATCCACTTCGTCTTCGGCGCGTTCGCCCACCAGTCGTCGCGCATCCTGATACGGCAGCGCGTAGGCCCCGGCAATCAAGGCCCGCCACCACCAGCCCGCGCCGCGGCATGCAGCAGCAGCCGCAGCGGCACGCGCCCACGGCGGCGCAGCCACTCCACCCCGGCCAGCAGCGGCCACAGCGGTCACGAGGAACACGCCGTAGTAGATGCAGCTCAGGAACTGCGCGGCGACGCTGGCGCCAATGCCCCAGGCGCCGCGGATGCTGCCGTCGAAGGCCCGGGCCGTGGCCAGCACCGCCAGCGGCAGGAAGGCGCTCCACAGCAGCTCGAGATGCATCACGTGATCGAGACGCAGCGGCGCGCCGACGAACATGATGGCCGCG
The DNA here is from genome assembly GCA_963779175.1 of uncultured Acidobacteriota bacterium. Lineage (GTDB taxonomy): Bacteria > Acidobacteriota > Vicinamibacteria > Vicinamibacterales > UBA2999 > CADEFD01. Next base: position 182,881 of record CAVZXA010000005.1, on the reverse strand, counting down.
GCCAGGCGCGCCCCAGTGACTGCCCGCCAGGTAGCGGGCGCACGCATACATCGCCAGGCCGGCCGACAGGATGCTCAGCCAGACCAGGCCGGTGTAGACCAGCACCACCGGCACGCCGGCCAGCACGAACGGGGCCCCGATGAAGGCCGGCAGCGCGATCGCGTCCGAGATAGAGCAGCACCAGCGGCGCGGGGTGGAACTGGTTGCCCGAGAACCAGCCGCCGGCGCCGAACGCGGCGAGGTTGCGCGCCCACGTGTAGAGCCGCCACGACCGAGAACAGCGGATCCTGATGGTCGGGGACCAGCCAGGGGCTGGTGGCGAGCGGCCACGTGGAGGCGACGCCGGTGGCGACGCACGACCAGCACGGCCACGATCCAGTCGCGGCGACTGGCGCGGGTGGCAGACGACGGCGAGGTCACGCGCGCGTCGCCGGCCGGCCGGCCGCACGTCGCGCCGACGGGCGCGCGCGCTCTTCGCGCGGGCGCTCTGGTCGCGCGCGGTCAGGCGCCGCAGCGTCGGCTCCTGATCGAGCGGCAGCAGCGGCTGGCGCGGATTCTCGAGCAGGTTGTAGTAGGTGCCGTCGTTGGTGCGGGCGTAGATGTCGTGACCGTCCACGATAGAGCATGACGGTGCCGCCGTCTTCGACCGCGTCGAACAGCCGCACCTTGAAGCGCGTGCGCAGCGCCGTGAGCAGCTGCCGGATGCGCCCGACCGAGATGCCGCGGCGCCGCAGATCCGCCAGCACCTTCAGTTCGATGAGTTCGATCGGCGTGTAGCGGCGCTCGGTGTAGCCGCCGGCCGCGGTCTTGTGCGTGGGCACCGCCGACGCGAAGATGCCGTGCGCGTCCCACCACTGCAGCTGACGCGCGGTCAGGCCGGTTTCGGCCGCCACCTCGCGCGACGAGTAGTGGCCCTTGAGCTTCACGGCGCCAGTCTACAACCGACCTGCGCGCGCCGGCGCCAGCAGGGCCAGGGCCGGATCGGAGCGGTCGCCGGCCACCAGACCGGCGACCAGCCACGCCGTGAGCGGCGCCAGCAGGGCGCCGTTGCGGTAGTGTCCGCACGCGTAGAGGAGCCCCGGCAAGGTCGCCGACGGCCCCACGAACGGCAGGTCGTCGGGTGAGGCCGGACGCAGGCCGTGGCGGGCTTCGAGGAAGCTCGCGCCGCCCAGCGCCGGCACGAGTGCGATCGCGCGGGCGAGCAGGCCGGCGACGCCGCTGGCCGTCGTGCGCTCGTCGAAACCGACATCTTCCGACGTCGCGCCCACCAGCACGGCGCCATCCGCCCACGGCACGAGATACACGTCCGGCGCCCAGACGATGTGGCGCAACGTGCCGGGCGTGGTGCCCAGGTGCAGGAGCTGACCGCGCACCGGGCGCACCGGAGCCGGTTCGGCGCCCGGGGGCGCGAGGCCGGCCGACCAGGCGCCGGCGGCCAGCACCACCTGCGCCGCGCGTTCCACGCCCTCGGCCGTGCGCACGGCCACGCCGTCGCCATCCGCCGCAACGCCGAGCACCTGCGTCTGCACGAACGTGGCGCCGAGCGCCTGCGCCGCCGCCGCCGCGGCGCTCGTGAGCGCCGGCACGTCTACGGCGGCATGCATCGGGATGCGCAGCGCCCCGATGACGTGCGCGCCGAGCGCGGGTTCGTGCGCACGGGCGCTGGCGGCATCCAGCCACTCGGCGGCGACACCTTCCGCATGGGCCGTGGCCCTGGAGCGCGCCAGCCGGGCCACGTCATCGGGGCCTGCGGCCACTTCGATGGTGCCGGTGCGACGAAACGCGACGTCCGCCCCGGCGGTGGCGACGATCCGGGCGACGAAGGCCTCGTAGCCGTCCAGCGAGCGCTGCCCCAGCGCGCGCAGCGGCCGCGAGTCGTGCCCCTCGACATACGGCGCGAGCACGCCCGCCGACGCCTGCGAGGCCCCGCCGCCGGGGGCGCGTCCGTCGAGGACCCGCACGGACCGTCCGGCGGCCGCCAGTTCGAAGGCAATGGCGCAGCCGACGACGCCGGCGCCGATGACCAGGACTTCTACGTCACGAGGGGGCACGAAGCAACTGTACCGCGTAGCGGCTGGGGGCTAGCGGACTAGCGGCTAAGGAGTCCCACTGCAACACTGCGAATCCGGATCCTCAGCCGCTAGCCGCTAGCCCCCTAGCCGCTAGAACGAGATCGTCGCCCCGACCTCGACCCGTCGCGCGGCTCCTGCGGATGTGGCGGTGCCGAAGAACGGCGACAGCTGATTCCCGGAGAACGAGTTCAGGTTGGTCTGGTTGAAGAGGTTCTGGAAGTTCACGTAGAAGTCGGCGCGGTAGCGCGAGTTCGACCCTTCCATCAGCACCATGCGCGGGCCGTCGCCGCCACCACCGCCAGGACCGCCTCCTGGCTGCATGGCGTTGGCCGCGCCTCCCGGCGGGGGCGCGCTGCCCATCGGCACGCCTTCGGGGCCGCCCGCCAGCAGGCCGCCCAGGTTGAACGACTTGGTGAGCCGCAGATCCACCGTCATCTGGCTGGCGCCGCGGCCGGCATTGCGCTCGACGCCGAGCGGACGGTCGTTGAACACGGTGTCGCCGTTGTCGTCGAGGCCGGTCGTGATGTTGTACGGCCGCGCCGACGACAACTGCATGTTGAGGCCGGCCCGCAGCGCGTAGGGCAGCGGGAAGTTGGCCATCACGAACAGGCGGTGCCGCACGTCCTGGGCCGACGGGCCCCAGTCGGCGTCGGGGTTGTTGGAGTCGAACGGCAGGCTGAGGGCGCCGTCGGCGTGATTGCGCACCGAGCCCAGCTGATACATGACGTTGCCGAAGATGCGGCGGGTGGGCACGCGCATGTTGAGGCCCACCGACAGGCGGTCGGACGCGCGACGGCCGGTAGAGCTGATCTCCGAGATGTTGCCCACCGTCGGGTCGGGCCGCACGCCGTTCACCGGCGCGTTCACGTTGATCGAGCGCAGCACGTCGTAGCCGCGCGTCCACATGTAGTCGGCGCGGATGCCCAGCCACTCCTTGAGGTTGCGATCGAAGCCGATCGAGGCCTGATGAATCGTCGGCTGCGTGAGCTCGCCGGCCACCTGGATGCGGCTGGCCGGCAGACGCGTGCCGCCGGAGGTGGCCGTGACCGGGAACGTCGGGTTGAGGATGACCTCGTCGATCTGCTTCACGCCGTCCACCCGCACCGTCTGCTCGTAGGTGGCGCTCTCGAACCAGTCGTAGAAGATGCCGTAGCCGGCGCGCACGTTGGCCTTGGCCACCGTCCACGTGACCGCCGCGCGCGGCGACAGGTTGAACTTGTCGTCGAGGTTGGTCTGCAGCTCCTGGCGCAGACCCAGGCTCGCCTGGACGTTCTTCGACAGCCGGAAGTCGTCCTGCACGTACCAGCCGAGCTGATACTGCGAGTAGCTCACGAGCGGGTCGCCGACCCGGCGCGTGAAGGTGCGGGCGAGCCCGGCGTTGAAGTCATCCAGGCTCGAGAACGTGTAGGTGCCGTTGGCGTTGGTCTGCTGGGTGCTGTCCCACTGGCCGGCTTCGAAGAGCAGCCCGGCGCGCAGCGCGTGTTTGCGGATGGTCCAGTCGACGCTCTGGTCCACGGTGAACTGCCGGCCCTCGCGCAGGCCGGTCTGGCCGGCGCCGCCGCCGGTGAAGGCATCGAGCACGCGCAGCGTCGGACTGGCCGAGAACGAGGTGTTCTCGGAGCTGGTCTGCGCGAACTCGAACTTGAGCTCGCTGAAGACCTTCTTGCCGAACAGGCGCGTGTTGCGCAGCCGCAGCGTATCGGTGGTGGAGGAGGTGTCGTAGGCGCGCTCGAGGAGGTCGAAGTCGCCGACGCCGATGTTGCGGCGGTCCTGCGTGCGGCGCTGGTATTCGGCGCGGATGGAGTTGCCGGCGCTGAGCGCGTGCTCGACGCGCACGTTGGCATTCATCACGTCGTTGGGACGGCGCACCTGGTCGCGCACGTCGCCGTTGGGCGTGGCCGCCACGATCGTCTGCGCGTCGTAGGAGGCGTTGCCTTCGGCCGAGAAGGTGACGCTGGTCTTGCCCTTGACGAGCGGCCCCTGGCTGCTCACCTGCACGCGCTTGACCTGCTCGATCGGCCGGGTGTCGGCAAAGGCGTTGCGGGCGTTGAGGGCCGAGTCGCGGAATCCGAAGGTGACGCGGCTGCGCCACCCGCCCATGCCCGGCCGCGTGATGACCTCCACCCGCACCATGCCGGCGTCGTGATATTCGGCGGCGTAGGAATTGGTGCGGAAGCGGATCTGCTGAATCTGGTCCTTCGGGGGCAGCCGGCCGCCGCGGAAGCCATCCACGAAGATCTGCGCGCCGGGGCCGGCCATCTGCGCCAGTTGCTCGGCCATCTCGTCGGCATCGTCCGACAGCGCGTCGATCTCTTCCTGCGACAGCGTCTGCGTGAAGCCGTTGTCGCGGCGTTCGGCGGCGTCGGTCTCGGCCACCGTCACCTCCTCGCTGATGGCCACGGCCAGCGTGATGGAGGTCTGGTTGGCGCCGCGCTTGAGGGCAAGGGTGCCGGTCGAAGGCCGAAAGCCCGGGTAGCTGGCGCCGATCGTGTAGTCGCCGGGGGTGAGGCCGGCCACCGACGCCACGCCCGTGTCCTCCACCTGGAGCAGGTGCTCCACGCCGTCGTTGCCGACGAGCATCACGCTCGCCCCGGGCAACACGGCAGCGGTTTCGTCGAGCACGGTGACGCGCAGCGACGCGGTGCCACCCTGCTCGGCGACGGAGGGCGCCGCCGTCACGAGGACGGCGGCCACCACCAGGAGGAACGAACGCAGACGACGCATGACAGGCCTCACGACTGAACTACTGCTTCTTCTGGAAGAGATCCGCCTTGATGGACGGATTGACCTTGATCTTCTCGACCGTCCACTCTTCGGTGGGCGTGCCGTCGACCGACAGGCTGATGCGCCTGGGCAGCTTCACGCCGTCGACGCTGGCGAAGTCGTCGAAGCGCATCTGCACGGCGCTCGGCGCCGGCGGCGGCATCGACTCCATGCGGCGGCGCATCTCTTCGGGGCTCGGACGTTCGCCGCCGGCTCCCGGTGCGCCAGGGGTGCCGGGTGCGCCGGCACCAGCGCCGGGCGCGCCGCCAGGACCACCGCCAGCGCCGCCACCGGGCCCACGCCCGCCGCCGGGACCGCGTCCGCCGGGGCCGCCCATCATCATCATGCGCGGCCGCACTTCCGAATACGCCAGCATCAGCGGCAGGTGGGTCGCCTGATCCACGAACAGACGCACCGCCTGGCCGCGCGCGTCTTTCATCTCGAGCGTGTCGGCCTTGCCGTCGGGCGATTCGGCGAGGCCCACATAGGTCACCTGGCCGGCCGGCGAGGCCAGCAGCGCCAGCATGTAGCGCTGCATCTCGCTGCGCAGCATCGTCGCCATGCGCTTCTCGGCGGCCGCGGGATCGGCATCCGCTCCGGGCGGGCCGTTGCGCATCATGATCTGCATCCCGCCGCCCATGCCGCCGCGGTTCTGGACGTCCATCCACGCGGTTTCGCCGGCCAGCGCCTGAATCCGCTCGACCGACATGCCGCCGGGGAACTCGTTCTCTTCGCTCTTGTGCATCTTGTCGGGGCCCTGCAGCGTGAGCACGATCGTGCCTTCCACCTGGCGCTGCCCCATCTCGCGGCGGAACGGCCCCTCGAGGGTCAGGCCCTTCACCTGCTCGACCTTCGCGCCGCCAAGCGCCTGCCGCATCTCGGCCAGCACGCTGGCCGCCTGATCCGCCGCCTGCTCGGCCGCATACACCGGAAGCGGCACCACCCGGTCGCTGCCCGGCACGCCCACGCCGACCAGCATTGCCGTTGCCATTGCCATCCACACTTTCATCGCGGTCTCCTTCGCGTGCGTCTGATGCACCGTCACCGGGCCTCACGCCGCGGCGTTCGTCCGCCGGAGCCAGGGGCAACGGCGCATGACCATTCTGACGGTGGTTCGAACCGTTCCGACGTCAAGGATCGGCAAAGGGTTTGTTAAGGATGTTAAATACGGAATTCCCACGAAATTCAGCGGTTTTTCGCATGCTACACTCCGGCTCATGACGCGCGTCCCGCGCTTCGGAGCCACGACCTGGCTGGCCGCCACGGTGGCGCTGCTGCTGCCCGCCCTCGCCTGGATGCAATACGACTGGGTGAACCAGCTGGCCACCGCCGACCGCGAACGCCGCGAGCGCACGCTGCGGGCGGCCGGTGCGCAGTTCACCGGCGCGGTGAACACCGAAGTGTCGCGCCTGGGTGGCAGCCTGCAGCTCGACGGCGCGATGGTCGAGCGGCAGGACTGGGACGCCTATGCGCTGCGCTACGACAGCGCGCTCGATGGCGGCGCCGGCGCCCTGGTGGCCGGCGTCTGGTTCGTCGACATCGACGACACCGCGGCCACACCCGACGCGCGGCTGCGCCTCCACGTCTGGCGCCCCGACGAGCGCACGTTCACCCCGGCGGCGTGGCCGGACGCATTGAACGGCGTGCGCACCCAGTTGATGGCCGAGCCGCCGCACCGCGAACCGGGCGACCGCCCGAGCCCGCGCGAGATCTTCGCCGCCGCCAGCGCCCTCGGAGACGAACAGACGCTGGTGATGCCGATCGTGCGGGTACAGCTGCCCCGCGACGGCGCGCAGCCGCGCGAGCGCTTCCGGACCAACGTGCTGATGCGCGGCTTCACGATCGTACGGCTCGATCTGGATCTGCTGGCGCGCGACCGCCTGCCGGCCCTGGCCGCCGAACACTTCCCCGAGGCGGCCGAGTACCGCGTCGCCGTCGTCACCACCCGCGACCAGCGGGTGCTCTTCGAATCGACGCCGGGCGCCGCCGAAGACACCGCGAGCGCACCCGATCTCACCACCGCCTTCATGCAGCCGCGCATCGGCCCGATGATGGTGGTCGCGCGCATGGGCGCCGATGGCCGCGCGGTCGAGAGCACGCAGATCCCGCCGCCGCCACCGCCGCCCGGTCCCGGCATCGAAGCTGACGACACTGAGCGCCGCATGGTCAGCGTGATCGAGATGCGCGGCCGCGACGGCGACCGCACGGTGCGCACGCGCACGATGACGCACGCACACGGCTACTGGACCTTACGCGTGAAGCATGCCGCCGGCTCACTCGAAGCCGCCGTGGCCGCGTCGCGGCGCCGCAACCTGGGCGTGAGCGGCGGCGTGCTGGCGCTGCTCGGCGTCGTCGTCGCGCTCATCGCCGTCTCGGCGCGCCGCGCCCAGGCCCTGGCCCGCCGGCAGATGGAATTCGTGGCCGCCGTCTCGCACGAGCTGCGCACGCCGGTGGCCGTCATCAACTCGGCGGCCGGTAATCTTGCTGACGGCGTGGTCGGCGATCCGGCGCGAGTCAAGCGCTACGGCGTCACCATCCAGACCGAGGCGCGCCGCCTTGGCGACACCGTCGAACGGGTGCTGCAACTGGCCGGCCTCGGATCGGGCCGGCCGCTGCCGATGTCACGCCTGTCGGCCGACAGCGTCGTGCACGAGGCCGTCCGCCTGTCGTCGGCCGACGCCGCCGAGGCGCGGGTCGACGTGCAGGTGGAGCTGGCGCCGCACCTCCCCGCCCTCATGGGCGATGCGGGCACGCTGCAATCGGCCGTGCAGAACCTCGTCGGCAACGCCATCAAGTACGCCGGCGACGACCGCTGGGTGCGCGTGGCCGTCACCGCCTCGACGACGCCGCGGCCGGAAGTGCGCATCGCCGTCGAAGACCACGGCGCCGGCCTCGACGGCGAAGAACAGCGCCTGGTCTTCGAGCCCTTCTTCCGCGGCAAAGCGGCCGTGGCGAACCAGATCAAGGGCAGCGGGCTCGGCCTGAGCCTGGTGCGCCGGATCGCCGATGCCCATGGCGGCCGCGTCGAGCTGGTGAGCTCGCCGGGGCACGGCAGCACCTTCACCATCTGCCTGCCGGCGGCGCCCGACGCCCCGGCGACGTCGGCCGCAGAGCCCGCGACCGCGCCGGCCAGGGCCGCGGCGACCGGCGCCTGATGGCCACCGGACGGGTGCTGCTCGTCGAAGACGAGCCCGGCCTGCAGCTCACGTTGACCGACCGTCTGGCGGCCGAAGGCTACGACGTCGAAACCGCCGGCGACGGTGAGCTCGGCCTCGCCCGCGCGCTCACCGGCGCCTTCGATCTGGTCGTGCTCGATGTGATGCTGCCGAAACGCGACGGCTTCGACGTGTGCCGCACGCTGCGCCAGAAGGGCATCACCACACCGATCCTGATGCTGACCGCGCGCGGCCAGGTGGTCGACCGCGTCGTCGGACTCAAGCTCGGCGCCGACGACTACCTGGTGAAGCCGTTCGAGGCGATGGAACTGCTGGCGCGCATCGAGGCGCTGCTGCGCCGCGCCGGCAGCGCCGCTGCGCCGCCGTCGGGCACGCCCGGCGCCACCCGTTTCGAATTCGAGGATGTCACCGTCGACACGCGCAAGGCGGAAGTGTCGCGGGCCGGCGTGCCGATCGAGCTCTCGGCCAAGGAGTTCCAGCTCCTGCGCTACTTCCTCGAGCACCGAGGCGCGACGATTTCTCGCGACGAGCTGCTGCAGCAGGTGTGGGGCTACGAGCACACACCGTCCACGCGCACGGTGGACGTGCACGTGGCGTGGCTGCGTCAGAAGCTCGAGGCCAATCCGAAGACCCCGCAACTGATCCTGACCGTGCACGGGCTGGGCTACAAGTTCATCGGCTGACGCTGTCACCTGTTCCCTGCTATCGTCACCGCACATGGCTCGCATCTGCGTGTTCTGCGGCTCCACCTCCGGCATCCGGCCCTCGTATGCGGAGGGCGCCCGAGGTCTCGCCCGCGCGCTCGTCGACGGCGGTCACACGCTGGTCTACGGCGGCGGCAACGTCGGCCTCATGGGCGTCATCGCCGATGCGGTGCTGGCGGCGGGCGGCGAGGCCGTGGGCGTCATTCCCCACACGCTGATGGAGCGCGAGATCGGGCACACCAGCGTGACCCGGCTGCACGTCGTGGACTCGATGCACGAACGCAAGGCGCTGATGGCGGACCTGTCGGACGCCTTCGTGGCGCTGCCCGGCGGCGTCGGCACCTTCGAGGAACTGTTCGAGGCGATCACGTGGACGCAGCTGGGGCTGCATCGCAAGCCCTGCGGACTGCTGAACGTGGACGGCTTCTACGACGGCCTCCTGCAGTTCCTCGACCACGCCTGGGCGGAGGGCTTCATCAAGCCCGAGACGCGGGCCATCGTCTCGGCGGGCACCGACCCGGCCGAACTGCTGCGGCGGCTGCTCGCGACCACCATGCCGGCGGTGCCGCAGTGGATCTCGCCGCGCGAGCGCTAGCTGCTGCCGTCAGGGCCGCTCGGCCAGTGACACGCCGGCCTGGAGCACCAGCGCGAAGCGGCCGCGGCCGCGCGACTCGATGCGGATGGCCGGACACTTCTCGTCGAGCCGCCGGCGCAGCAGCAACAGCCGCGTCTCGAGGTTGTCTTTGTATTCGGGCAGCTGCAGCGACTTGTCGAGGCGCAGCTCGCGATTGGTGAACTCGGTGCGCCCGTCAGCCGCATGGGCCGAGAGCAGCTTCCACAACACGCGGGCCGGCAGGCCGCGAATCAGATATTCGCCGTCGACGAGCACGACCTCGTCGCCACGGTAGTAGACGAGGTCGACCACGGGCGCCGGCTCGGGGGCCGGCGTCACCACGGCCGGCGCCGGCGCCGCCGGACGCGACTCGGTGGCGTCGCTTTCCTCCTGCAGCACCGCGTTCTGGATGGCGATGGCCAGGTAGGTGCCGAGCAGCTCGATGGTGGCCTTGTCGTCTTCGTGGAAGCGGTAGGCGGTCTCGCTTTCGATGACGAGCACGCCGACGAGCTCGCCGCGCACGAGCAGCGGCACTCCGAGCTGACTGGCGGGCTGGGCCAGCCCGGGCAGCGGAATGCGGCGCTCGGCCGGACACCAACCGGCTTCTTCGGCGCGGAAGCGGGCCGCGTAGGCGTAGAGCATCCCGCGCATCAGCCCGGAGATGCGGATCGGCTTGCGGGCCTCGGCGACCAGACCCGTGATGCCTTCGCCGAAGCGCGCTTCGGCGCCGGCGCCGCTTTCCCGATAGCCGTGGGTCGCAATCGTGATGAGCGTGCGCGGCTCGTCGCCGGGCAGCAGGATCATCGAGTGGCTGAAGCCGAAGACCTCGTCGAGGCCGTCGAGAATCGAGTCGATGAGCGGCTCGAGCCCCTCGACCGCATTGATGCGCTCGGTCAGGTGACGCAGCGCCCGCATCGTGAACACGGCATCGAGCGCCGGTCGCTCGACCCCCACGACCGCCTGCCCGGGCTGTTCGGGTACCTTCGTGACCGACTGCACTTCGTAGATGTCGGCGGCCAGCAGCTTGAAGATCCCCTTCATGCCGCAGTAGGACGCGATGGCCTCGATCCGCAGGGCCATGCAGTCGAAGATCGGCCCCGAGGTCTCCGATCGCACCAGCCGCAGCCGCAGCTCCCAGCCCTGCTGCGTGTCGGGATCGACGACCCGGACGAGCGCCTGCGGGTTCTCTTCGACATTGCGACGGCTCTTGTTGAAGAACTGAAACGACAGCGCGACGTGGCTCGGGTCGACGTACTCGACGTGGCTCAGGTAGGCGGAGTTGGGCGTGCCGTCGGCCGCACACGTGTAGAGCGTGGCCGGGATGAGGCCCTGGAAACACGGGGTGAGTGTCTCGAGACCGAGGCTCATGACAGCGGCGCTCCAGCGTCGGGACCAGGCGTTTGCGAGTACAGCGCCGTCACCCGCAGGCGCACGGCCACGCACGGCCAGACAATCCAGGTGCGGGTGGACTCGCCCGGCGTGCCGATGATCTCGAGCTGCTTCAGGAAGCCGTGCCACTGCGCCAGCACCACCGGCTGCTCGTCGGCGGTGGCCTCGCGTGCCGAGACGAACACGCCCTTCACCTGGCAGGCGCGGTCGTCTTCGGGCCGCGCGAATACGACGGCGGCCTGCCCGTTGGCGGCGAGATCCGCCAGCACCGCATCGGCACCGATGGTGGGCACGTAGACCACCAGGTGCGTGCCGCCGGGCTCGACCACGGCCGCGGGCGCATAGGCGGCGTTTGGTTCGAGGCGGGCGTTCCTGGTGCCGATGTTGATGGCCAGTCCCTGCTGGAGGAACAGGGCGAGCGGGGCGTCGATCATGGCGGTTCGGTCGGGAGTATAGCAATTAGGGTTTTCTTAAGGTTCCTGCAGCGGTCGTTAGGATCCTTGTAGCGAATCCTTAGGGTTTCGGCCCCGAACTTCAGCGCGATGCTTCCGTCACTTCACACGAAAGACGGAGGACATCGATGACACACAAGACCGCAAGTGCCCTGCTCGTCGTCACGGCCGTTGGCCTGACCACCCTCATCGCCACCGCCAGCAGCCCGGAGCAGCGCGCCGCCGCCGTACGCGACACCCGCACGCCGGTGGAACTCGGCGCCTACCTCGTGAAGACCATGGGTTGCCACGACTGCCACACGCCGTGGACGCTCGGCCCGAAGGGTCCGGAGCCCGACATGACGCGCGCGCTCACCGGCCACCCCGAAGCGCTGAAGATGCCGCCCGCGCCGGCGCTCCCGGCCGGTCCGTGGATCGCGACGGTGGCGGCGACCAACACCGCGTGGGCCGGCCCGTGGGGCGTCAGCTTCACCGCCAACCTCACGCCCGACAAGGAGACCGGCCTCGGCGACTGGACCGAAGAGCAGTTCATCGCCGCGCTGCGCACCGGCAAACATCAGGGCAAGGGCCGCGCAGATCCTGCCGCCGATGCCGTATGCGGTCTACGGGCAGCTCGTGGACGAGGAAATCAAAGCGCTGTGGGCGTATCTGCAGTCGCTGGCGCCGGTGAGCAACCGCGTGCCGCAGCCGGTCGATCCGCCCGAAGGGAGCCAGCGGTGACCACCCGCGTCGCGCGCGCGCTGCTGCTGGCCGCCGCGTGCGCCTGGGCAGGCGCGGTGGCCGTCCGTGCGGGAGGCGCGGCCGCGGCGGCCGCGGCCGTCCCGCAGGGGCCGCCCGCCCTGCTCTCCGAGACCGGGCTCTACGCCGACCCGGCGAGTCTGGCCATCGACGGGCGCAACCGCCCGTTCACGCCGCAGTATCCGCTGTGGAGCGACGGCGCCGAGAAGCGCCGCTGGGTGCGGCTCCCGGACGGCGCGGCCATCGACGCCCGGGCGCTCGACCACTGGGACTTCCCCATCGGCACGCGCTTCTGGAAGGAGTTTTCTTTCGCCGGCCGCCGCGTCGAGACGCGGATGTTCTGGAAGACCGCGGCGGATCACTGGGAGTTCGCCTCGTATGCGTGGGATGACGATCAGCGTGACGCGACGCTGGCGCCACCTGCCGGCCTCAGCCGAGTCGCCGAGGTGGCGCCCGGCAAGTGGCACAACATCCCGTCGCACGAGGAGTGCCGCGCCTGCCACGACTCCGGACGCACCGAGGTGCTCGGGTTCAACGCGTTGCAGCTCTCGGACGACCGCGATCCGCGGGCGCCGCATGCCGAAGCGCTGACGCCGCACATGGTGACGCTTGGCTCGCTGGTCCGCGAAGGCCGCGTGACCGGGATGCCGACCGGCCTGGCCGCATCGCCGCCACGGGTGGACGGCCGCACGCCGGTCGAACGCGCCGTGCTCGGCTATCTCTCGACCAACTGCGGCAGCTGCCACAACCGCGAGAGCTCGATCGCGTCGCTCGGCCTGTTCCTGAAGTACACGCTCGACGCGCGCGGCCAATGTGGCGCCGACGCGCTGGTCACGACGCTCGACCAGGTTGGCCACTGGCTGGTGCCCGAGGCGCCCGAGGGCACCTCACGCGTGGTGGCGCCGGGCCAGCCGGCACGAAGCGCGCTGCTGCGGCGGGCGACCTCGCGCCGGCCGTCGAGCCAGATGCCGCCGATTGGCACGGTCGTGGCCGACCGCGAGGCCCTGGCGCTCGTGACGCAGTGGATCGACGGCCTCGACGGCGCGAGCATGGCGCCGTGCCCGTCGTCGCGCGAGACGCGGTCACCTAGCCGCCCGGCAGCGTCCAGAACGGCCCGGTGAGACCGACCGACGTCAGCATCGCCTGCGAGGCCTGGCGCGATCTGGGCGCCCAGTCGGGCGACAGCCGATCGCGATACCAGCGCCGCGCCAAGGCTGCGAGCTGCGCCACCGGCACGAGTCCCTCGGTGCCGAGGCCACGCTCGCTGGTCCAGCTGACGACCTCCTCTTCCGACCGGAAGAGCCTGATGGTCGATCAGGTGTAGCCGATGTCGTCCCACCAGCGCGACGCCGGCACGGCGATGTGCGCCACCGCGCGCGCGGGCGCAAACGGCACGCCGAGACGGACGCCGGCCGCGATGGGCACGCCGGAGACCGGGCACGGCGAGACGAACGAGACGTCGGCGTCGAGGGCAGCGGCGATGCCGAAGGCGTCCCACACGCAGTTGGCCCACACCGACCGTCCGCGCACGACCACGCGGAAGGTGGTGGGCACGGCCGAAAACGGCATCGCCATCCAGACCTCGCCGCTGTCGGGATCCGGCACGATGACGTGGCTGGCGGCCAGCGCCGCGTAGCTCCGGCTCAGGTCCGCGTCGTCGAGCCCCAGCGCCTGCATGACCCCGATCCGCGTTGGCACGCCGCCTTCGACGAACGCGTCGAGGATGGCGCGGCGCACGCGCAGGTCCGTTGCCGTCAGGGACGCAGACACGGCGCGAGTCTACCCGGGGGGCCGCGACGGGCCCAGGTCGTGCTGCACTTCGCGGTAGAGCCACGCCCGCGCCGTCGCCCACTCACGTTTCACGGTGGACGGCGAGAGCGCGAGCACGGCGGCGGTCTCCTCGATCGAGAGGCCGGCGAAGAAGCGCAACTCGACGATGCGGCCCTGCCGCTCATCGAGCAGCGACAGCCGGTCGAGGGCCTCGTTCAAGTCGAGCAGGCGCTCGTCGGGCAGCGGGCTGGCGATCACGTCCGCCAGTTCGTCGAGCGGCGCCACCGGCGCGCCGTCGCCGCGCTTGGCCGCCAGGCGGCGCCGCGCGTGGTCCACCAGCAGATGCCGCATGGTCTTGGCCGCCACCGCGAAGAACTGCTCGCGGTTCTGCCAGCCCGACGCGCGTTCGGCGCTGAGCCGCATCCACGCTTCGTGCACGAGCGCCGTCGGCTGCAGCGTGTGGCCGCCGCGCTCGGTGCGCAGCCGATTGACCGCGATCTTGTGAAGGGCGGCGTAGACCAGCGGCACGACCGCCTCGGCGGCGCCGTCGTCGCCGCGCTGCCACGCCTGCAGCAGCGCCGTGAGCTTCGGATCGTCGCTGGTCACGACGTCCTCCGGCCGCTGGCCTGCGCGCGGCCGCGCAGCAGTCCGGCGCCGAGCGTGCCGGCCTTCGCCGCCACCTCTTCCAACGCGCGGCGCGCCGAGGCGTCGCCGGCCGCGAGCGCGGCTTCAGCCTCCATCAGCTGCAGGTCGAGCTGAGCGAGCGTCATCCCGCTGGCGCGCAGCCGCGCCGCGATCGAGGTCAGCTGCTGCCGTGCGCCGGCCACGTCGCCGGCCGCCAGCCGCACGCGGACCTCGCCGGCAGTCAGCGCCCACTGCGCCCAGAGGCGGTCGCTCGACGTCACGAGCGTCCGCGCCTCGCGGGTCAGCCGGGTCGCGCCAGCGACATCGGCCGCGGCCAGCCGCACCCGCGCCCGCACGAGCAGCGCCTGCGCCCGCGCGGCCGGCTGTTCCTTCGCGGCCCGTTCGGCCGCCTGCGCCAGAGGCTCGGCCTCGGCCATCCGGCCGTCTTCGAGGGCGACCACCGCCAGCGCGAGCTGACTTTCGCCGATCGTGCGCGGCTCTTCGCGCCGCTGGCGCACGGCCAGCGCCGCCTCGTGGTGTTTCCTGGCTGCGGCCAGGTCACCGCGCGTCAGGGCCAGCTCACCGAGCTGGAAGAGCAGGTAGCCCTCCGCCTCGCTGAACGCGATCTCGCGCGCGCCGGCCAGCCCGTCCTCGAGCACGCGCGCCGCGCGGTCGAGTTCGCCTTGCTGGTGGAGCACGGTGCCGAGCTCTACCCGCGCGATGGCCGCCCCACGTCGATCGCGGATCTCCTCGCGCACCGGTATGGCCTCCTCGAAGCCGGCCCGCGCGGCCGCCAGGTCGCCGGCTTCACGCTGCACGATCGCGAGGTTGTGCAACGCCCGCACGACGTTGCGCGTGTCGCCGATCTCCCGGGAGAGATCGACGGCTTCGGTGTAGTAGCGGGCGGCCTCGCGCAGGCGGTCCTGTTCGAAGAGCACGACGCCGATGTTGTTGAGCGAGATGGCCGTCCAGTTGCGGTCGCCGATCTCGCGGCGCAGCGCCAGCGCCCGCTCGTGCGAGGTGCGGGCCTCCTCCAGGCGTCCCTGGTTCTTCTGCACGATGCCGTAGTTGTTGAGCACCGCCGACATGCCACGCCGATCGCCGATGGCCTCGCTGAGCGCGAGCGATTCCAGATAGAGCCGCTCGCCCAGAGCGGTGTCGCCCAGGTCGGCGTGCACGGTGCCGAGCGCGCTGATGGCCGAGGCCAGCCCGGCGCGATCGCCGGCCGCGACAAACGCCGAGCGCGCCGCCTCGAGGGGCGCCAGGGCTTCTTTCAGGCGCCCCTGGCTGTAGTGGCTGCGACCCTGCGCCAGCCGGGCGCGCGCCAGCACCTGCGTGAGTCCGCCCTCGGCGGCACGGCTGGCGCCACGCTCGGCCGCCGCCAGTTCCCGGGGGAAGTCAGCGAGCGAGCCGGCGGCCTGCGCCTCGACGAGATCGATGCGGGGATCGGCGCGCTGCGGCGCCGGGAGCGATCGCAAGGCGTCCACCGTCGCCAGCGCGTCTTTGCCCTGGCCCGCAGCCACCTGCGCCGCCGCCAGCTTCAGGCCGTATTCGACGTTATCGGAGAAGAAGCCCCACAGCGTGCGGTAGACCTCGACGGCCGCCGGCCACTGCTTGCGTGTCTCCTGCAGTACGCCCTCGACGGTCAGGCGATCTTCGCGCGTGAGATCCGACGAGGCGTCGAAGGCGCGCGTCGCGGCCGCGGTGGCGTTGGCGTCGTAGCCGAGCGTCGTCCAGGTGGCGGCCAGCGCGAGCTGGATGAGCGGGTTGCGCGGTTCGATCGCGGCCGCGGCGTCGAGGCGCGCCCGCGCGGCATTGCCATCGAGCGCCCGCAGGTGCTCGAGCCCTTCGGCATAGAGACGCGTCGCTTCGAGACTGGCCGGCAGAGCCGCGCGCACGCCGCGCACGGTGACCGCCGAGTGGTCGGCCACGCCGAGCCGCTCACGCAGGGCTCGTCCGGTGGCCGAGACGAGGGCGAAGAGATCCGCCTCGGTGCCGGCCTGCGCAATCGCGGTCTGGCCCTGGCCATCGCCCACCAGCTGCACGTCGAGGCGCACGGTACGTGCATCGCCGGGACTCACCACGAACGATCCCGCGACGACCACATCGGCCCCGACCGCCCGGCGCACGAGATCGACCGCCGCCTGCGGATCACCGTGCGCCGCCTTATCGGTGTCGAAAAGCGCGCGCGCCACCACGCTCGACGGCACGACGCGCAGCTGCCCGCCGCCGTGCAGCTCGGTGGCGAGCATCTCGGCGAGCGCCGTCGAGAGCCAGGCGTCGGCGGGCTGCGCCGACAGGTTGCGGAACGCGACGACCGCCACCGAGCGGCGCGGCGCCGAGACGGGGGTCGCCGCAGGCGCGGCCGCCGGCACGGCGGAGCGGCCCGGCAACAGCGCGATCGTCACGCCCGCGGTCGCTGCGACCAGCGCCAGCGCTGCCAGTGCCACGCGGTGGCGCGCCACGAAACGTCCGCCGGCATAGCGCCAGGCGCCTGCCGACGCGGTCACCGGCTGCTCGTCGAGATAGCGACGGATGTCCTCGCCGAGCGCGCGGGCCGAGGGATACCGGAAGCGCGGCTCCTTGCGCAGCGCCCGCAGCACGATGTCGTCGAGGCCGCGCGAGATCTGGCGGCGCAGCTCCTCGGGCGAGGCGTCACGGGTATCGCTGACCGAGGCCGGTGTGAGGTTCACCGTGGTGCCGTCGGCGCGAGTGAGACGGGCGGCGCGGGCCACGACCGCGCTCGGCTTCTCGGGCTCCTCGTCGCAGACGACGCGCGCGACCTCGTCGGCCGTGTGGGTGGTGAGCCGATAGGCGCGATGCCCGGTGAGCAGCTCGTAGAGCAGCAGGCCCAGGGCATACACGTCGGTGGCCGGCGTCACCGCCAGGCCGCGGACCTGCTCGGGGCTGGCGTAGTCGGGCGTCATCGGCCGCGCCAGCGTGGTCAGCGTCGAGGGCCCGCCGGGGCCGTCGTCGAGGATCTTCGCGATGCCGAAGTCGAGCAGCTTCGGGTGACCGTCGTTGGTCACCAGCACGTTGTTCGGCTTGAGATCGCGGTGCACGATCTGCCGCTCGTGCGCGTGCTGCACGGCGTCCACGATCTTGAGACAGAGCCGCAGCCGGTCGGGGGTCGACAGGCGGTGCTCGTCGGCGTAGCGGTCGATCGGCACGCCGTCCACCAGCTCCATCACGAAGTACGGCAACCCCTCTTCGGTCGAGCCGCCATCGAAGAGGCGGGCGATGTGGGGGTGGTCGAGCGAGGCGAGAATCTGCCGCTCATGGCGGAAGCGCTGCACCAGCAGCTCGGAATCCATGCCCCGCCGCAGCATCTTGATGGCGACGCGCTGCTCGAAGTGGTGGTCGGCGCGGTGCGCGAGATACACCGTGCCCATGCCGCCGTGGCCGATGCGACGCTCGATGACGTAGACGCCGAGCGCGCGCCCCTCGAAGGGGTCGGCGGCCTCCTCGGGCGCCGGCACCGGGCCGACCGGCGTCTCGATGAAGTCGCCGGCCTCGGCCTCGGCGCCGACGAGCGACATCACTTCGGCGCGAAGCGCCTCATCACCGCCACAGGCCTCGGCGACGAACGCCGCGCGCGCCTCCGCCGGCCGCTCGAGCGCGTCGGCAAGGACCGCTTTGACCTGCAGCCATGACGCGTGGGCCTCCACGCCGGTGATCTTACCCTCGCTGGCGGGCACGCATGCCCACCGGGGGTTCCGGCGGCCCTCAGCCGTTCACGAGCTTCATGCCGCCTTCCATGTAGCGCTCGCCGGTCACACGCGGCGCCAGCGCTTCGAGCGCTGCCAGTTCCTCGCCGCTCAGGGTGAGGGCCGCGGCGCCGGCGTTCTCCTCGACGCGCTCGGCGCGGGTCGAACCGGGAATCGGCACGATGTCGTCGCCCTGGGCCAGCAGCCAGGCGAGCGCGAGTTGGGCCGGCGTGCATCCCTTCGCGGTCGCGATCTTCTGCACTTCGGCCACCACATCCAGGTTCTTCTGGAAGTTCTCGCCCTGGAAGCGCGGGTTGGTGCGCCGCCAGTCGCCCGGATCGAGGTCCTCGATCGTGCGGTAGCGTCCGGTCAGGAAGCCGCGGCCGAGCGGGCTGTAGGCCACGAAGCCGATACCGAGCTCGCGGCAGGTGGCCAGCAGGTCGCCCTCCGGATCGCGGCTCCACAGCGAGTACTCCGTCTGCAGCGCGGCAATCGGATGCACGGCCACGGCCCGCCGCAGGGTCGCCGGCGCCGCTTCCGACAACCCGAGATAGCGTACCTTGCCGGCGTGCACGAGCTCGGCCATCGCGCCGACGGTCTCCTCGATCGGCACCGCCGGATCGACGCGGTGCTGGTAGTAGAGGTCGATGGTGTCGATGCCGAGACGCCCGAGCGAGGCGTCGCAGGCCTGGCGCACGTAGTCGGGCCGGCTGTTGATGCCGAGCGCGCGTCCGTCGGGCGCGCGCATGATGCCGAATTTGGTGGCGATGACGGCCTGGTCGCGGCGGTCGGCGACCGCCTTGCCGATGAGTGTCTCGTTGGTGAATGGCCCGTAGATGTCGGAGGTGTCGAGCAGCGTGATGCCCAGCTCCAGCGCGTGATGGATGGCGGCGATCGATCGCGCGTCGTCGGTGGCGCCGTAGAAGTCGGACATGCCCATGCAGCCGAGGCCGAGGGCAGAGACGGTCAGGCCGGAGCGGCCGAGCGGACGGGCGGGAACGCGGATGGGCATGCGACACGATACCCCAGCGCGGCGGTTGCCGGGCCCGGCGGAGGCGTAAGATACGCGGCACCTATGGCACGCCTCCGTCTCGCCCACGCCTTCCTGACGGTCGCCGTGGTCGTCGCTATCGTCACGCCGGCCGGGGCCCAGCGCTTCGGCGGCGGCTACTACCTCATCACCGACACGCCGCTCGGTTACGAGACCAATCTTCGGCGCGGGCTCAAGGACGGCTACGCGTTTGCGGCGGTGGCGCGGCCGGAGGGGCGGCTGTTGCCGGCCACGGTGGCGATGCTGGTGGTCCGGCCCGAGGGCGCCAGCGGCGCCGCACCGGACGTGGAGGTGGTCGTGGCCCGCCCCGGACCGATCGACGACTTCCAGGACGCCGTGAACGAGGTGGCCGCCACGGGTTTCCGCATGGTGGGACTCACCTACACCGCGCCGGTGTGGGGCTCGGCCAATACATACACGCCGATCGCGATCATGCAGCGGGTGCCCACCGGCGACGCCCCGCCCGAGTACCGCGTGATCCGCACCCGCTACGACCGCGACCAGCGAGCGGCGCTCAACGCCGCCGGCGCCGACGGGTTTGTCGTGGCGCACCTGTTCTCGTTCCCGCTCGACGCGACCACCACCGACAGCGTGCCGGTCTACGTCGCCGAGAAGACCGCCGTGACACCGGCCGTGCGCTATCACCTGGCCTTCGCCGAGACGGCGTCGGCACTCGAGACATCGCTCGATCGCTACGCCGGCGAGGGCTACCGTCTGCAGGGCCTGTGGACGGCAGGCGTGCGCGTCATCGCGCTATTGGCCAGGCCGCTCGAGGGCGCCTGGCCCGACCCTCGCGACTACGACGTCGACGACCCGGCGACGTTGTTCTTCAGTCGGGTCTTCGGCGCGCTCACCGGGGGTGTGTTGCGGCATCGCGACCGCTTTCTGGGAGTCTACGACCTCAAGGCGCCGCGGACGGAGTACACCGTCACCACCGGGCAGATCGCCGATGCGCCGCTGCGGCCGTTTCCGATCACCGAGCGCCGCAAGGCGCTGTTTCTCGAGAAGCTCGACGCCGACGCCGGCCACGGCTACGCCCCGGTGCAGTTCACGCTGAAGACGGGCGCCGGCAGGAACCTGGAGGCGACGGTGCTGCTGGGACGAGCGCGGCAGTAGTGGGGTCGAGGGCCAGGCTCTCTGTCACGAAGCCGTTACGTCCCGCCCATAGGCTATCGCCCCAAGGGGTGCTGATGGCTGAGGTGCGTTACGACGTGCGTGTCGATAGCTGGTCCTGCCTGGTTACGAATCAGAGCCGCAAGGCCTTCGGCGGACGCAAGATCCGGCAACGCACGGTCATCCACCTGCGCGGGCGCACAGTCGGAGGAGAAGAGGGATTGCCGACGAGCGTCTACCTCACGTTCGAGCGCGGCGGTCAGGACTGCGAGCCGTCGATCACGCTGAGCGCCGTCGACACCGCCGACCGGTTGCGCGTCGATGCCTTCTTCGTGCATGGGCAGGAGGCTGCCACGCTCGCCGTGCTGCAATCCGGCTATGCGACATGGGCCCGCTTCCGGGAGAACCTCGTCGGCCAGGTCGCCTTCACGCTGGAGTCCGGCCCGGAAGTCGGATCCGCGCCGCAGGCCCTCACGGATCCCGGCTAGCGCCTCACACCCGCAGCAGCACCGCCTCCACCTCTCGCCCATACGCGCGCGCGATCGCGTCTGCATAGAGCGCCACCTGCAGGCGATAGGCCGGTTCGGCCGCGGCGATCTCGACGTCGGTCTTGAAGTCCACGACCAGCCACGACGGGCCGTCGTCGAAGGCGGCGTCGGCCTGGCCGTCCACGAGCACGTCACCGGCCATCACCGCCAGCGGCATTTCGCGCTGGCAGGCGCGTCCGGCGGCCACGGCGGCCCGCGCCCGCGCGAACACGTCGTGCGCCAGGGCGCGTTCGGCGACTTCCGCGGCGGCGACCCGCTCGTCGTCGGACGCGTGCAGCATCCGCGCCTGCACCGACGCCATCCTGGCGATGGCCTCGATCGAGCCGTCGAGCGGCACGTGCGCGAGCAGCGCGTGAACCAGGGTGCCGAAGCGCCGGCCCGAGGGTCGCGCGAGGCCGGCGAGACTCGCGTCGACGACGCTGACGCGGGCCGCGCGCGCGCGGACCTCCGGGGGCGTGACGACCGAGCCCTCGAGGCTGGCTTCGGCCCACTCGGTGGCCGTCATGGTGCGGCGGCCGGACACGGCGCCGCGATCCAGCACCGACGTCCGCCACCGGCGCCAGGCGTCGTAGTCGGCGCGGTCGGCCGCCACGACCTCGGGCCGGCGCGTCCTTGTGGATCAGGTGTTCGTGACGGATGCCGCGGCGTTCGGCGCCGGGGCGATCGAGCTGCAGCGGATCCCACCAGACGACGGCGTAGGGCTCGCGTGTGGTCGGGTCCAGGTGCGCGTAGGCGCCCGGACGCATCGTGTGCAGCGTCGGCATGTTCGACGGCGGCCGATCGAGATGCGTGTCCCTGCCGCGTGAACGCCGGCACGCCGGGCACGGTCGTCTCGTCGCCACCGTAGAGCGCGGCCGACAGCGGCTGCACCCAGTGCTTGTCTTCCGGGCCGTCGCCAATGGCGGGCACCACCAGCAGATCTTTTGCCCGCGTGGCCGCCACGTAAGCGAGCCGCACGCCTTCGGCCTTGTCGCGCGAGGCCTCGAGGGCGTTGTTCTCGCGCAGATCGAGCGGCGTCCAGCCCGCCAGCTTGATGGCGGCCAGCTCTCGCGAGGTATCGAGGTAGCGCTGCGCGTCGTCGCGACTCAGCTTGCAGCCGATGTCGGCGAGGATGACGACCGGAAACTCGAGCCCCTTGGCCTTGTGCACGGTCATCAGGCGCACGCCGTCGGTGCCTTCCTCGAGGATGGGCGCCTCCGGTGCGGGCGCGCGATCCGCGGCGTCGCGCAGTTCGTCCACGAAGCCGCGAAAGGACAGACCGCCGTCGGCCTCGTAGCGCCTGCGCCAGCTCGGCGATCTGCAGCACGTTGGCCAGCACCTGCTCGCCGCCGCGCCACAGCACGAAGCCGGCATGGGCGCGCGTGGCCTCGAGCAGCCGGCCGATGGTCTCGGCCACCGGCCGGGCGTTGCGCAGGCGATTCAGGTCGGCCAGCGTCGTGAGCGCCTCGCCCACGGCCGCGAGCTCCGCCGGCATCTCCTTCGGCACGTCGTGCGGACGGAAGCCGTGGCCGAGCGCATGCCACGCCAGCAGCTCTTCTTCCGCCACCGCGAAGAAGGGCCCGCGCAGCGTCGCAAACACGCTCAGCGCATCGTCGGGCCACTCGATGGCGGTGAGCGCGGTGCGCAGCGCGTCCACTTCCTCGCGCTCGTGAAACGCCTTGCCGCCCGACCAGCAGGTGCGTGAGGCCGCGCGATTCGAGCGCCTCGACGTAGTCGCGGGTCACGTCGGTCTGGAAGTCGAGGAAGCGGCGGAACAGCAGGCAGACGTCGCCGGCCCGAATCGGCCGCCGCGCACCGCTGCGTCGCGGCCGTCGAGCCGGGCTCTTCCCGAGCCCCGGCCCCTGAGACCCGAGCCCCACCCGTTCGTCAGGCACCGTGTAGCCGCTGTCGCGCACGAGCCAGCGCACGAACTCCCCCACCGCGCCGGGCAGCGACGACGCGATCGCGCCTTGCGTGACGTTGCCGCGATCGCTGAGCGGCCGCGGCACCGGCAGCGCGATGACGGCCGGCTGGCTCGGACCGATCGGCCCGCGCCGGCTGCAGCTCGACGTAGTCGGCCTGCAGCGACTGCCGATCGCCGTCCATGTGCGTGCTGAACGCGGCGTTCACCGCGCGCTGGATGGCCGGCACGCTGCGGAAGCTGGTGCGCAGACGCACCCGCAGGGCGCCTTCGGCGACCAGGCGCTCGCAGATGTCGCGATAGACGCCGACATCGGCGCGGCGGAAGCGGTAGATCGATTGCTTCGGGTCGCCCACGATGAAGAGCGCGCCGGGCCGCACGCGCCGGGCCACCGGTGGCGGTGTCGCCGGCGGCGTCTTCCTCCGACGCCAGCAGCATCAGCAGCTCGGCCTGCAGCGGATCGGTGTCCTGGAACTCGTCCACCAGCAGGTAGCGGAAGCGGCGCTGGAAATCGCGCCGCACCTCGGCGTCGTCGCGCACCAGGTCGCGGGCCTGAATCAGCAGGTCGAGGAAGTCCACGGCGCCGGCGCGGCGCTTGCGCTCGCCGTAGATCCGCACAGCGGCGCCGAGCGCCTGGTGGACCTGGGCGGCGAGGTCGGCGTCGGCCGCGTTCCTGAACGCCACCAGCGTGTCCACCAGCTGGTCGCGCGCGTCGATGACCTCGGCGTTGGAGCGCTGCTTCGAGAACTGGCCCGAGGTGCGCCGCCCGGCGCGCAGGTCGCGCTCCTCGCCGGCCAGCGCGCACAGCGCGCCCTCCCAGCCGTCGTAGTCGTGATGGCCGCGCTGGCGCAGCGGCTGGATCTCGGCCCACACCCGCCGCACGCGCTCGATGGCGCGGGCCAGCGGATCGCGCGGGCTCGACGGCGCGAGCGTGGCGTCGCACAGCGTGCCGATGCCGTCGAGCAGATGGTCGATGTCGCGATCGCGCGAGAAGCCCTCGGGGCGCGTCCATGGCGCGGGATGATCGCGCCATTCGAGCAGCTCCCGTCCGGCGCGCTTCAGAGCGCTCGATCGGCGCGTCCTCGTCTTCGTCCTGCCCGAAGCGGCGCACCGTCACCCGGCGCAGCGACCGCCGACGCCTTCGCAGGGATGGTCGAGCTCGCGCTGCAGCCAGTCGGCGAACGCCTCGTCGAACAGCCGCGACGCCCGCCCGTCGGTGAGCACGGCAAACGACGGATCGATCCGCGCCTCGACCGGCCGCTCTCGCAGCAGGTCGGCGCAGAAGCCGTGAATGGTGCTGACGTGCGCTTCTTCGAAGCGCTGCACGGCGCGTTCGAGACAGCGTGCCGCCTCGCCGACGGCGCCGCCACGCGCGTGTTCGAGCTGCTCGCGCAGGCGCAGCTTGAGCTCGCCGGCGGCCTTTTCCGAGAAGGTCACGGCGACGATCTGGTCGATGGAGGCGCGCCCGGTCTCGACCAGCCGCACGATCCGCTTCACGAGCTCGGTGGTCTTGCCGGTGCCGGCGGCGGCCTCGACGACCAGCGTCGTGTCGAGGGCGTCGGCAATGAGCGCGCGGTCGCGGGCGTCGGCCGTCGGCGCCGTCACTGCATCCTCCGCAGGGCGTCGAGGTCGGGCACCTCGGGCTTGCGCCTGGTGCGGCGCGGCTCGTCGGGGCCGCAGACCGCGCGGAAGTCGCAGTAGTCACAGGCCGGATGCCCGGCAACCAGGCCCGGCTTGGCGGCGAGCATGCCGTGTTCGATGGCGCGGTCGACGATCTCGAGCACTTCGAGGCCGCGGCGGCGGATGTGCTCATCGAGGGCGATCGACCGCACGCTGAACTGGCCGGCGGTCGTGCAGTACGACAATCGCCCTTCGACCACCGTCTCGCCGGTGAGGGCTTCGAGCGCCACCGCGTAGAGCACCGGCTGCAGCACCCGCCCGCCTTCCACGATGGTGGCCTGGGTGGTGCGGTTCTTCCCGGTCTTGTGGTCGGTCACGCGCAGCGCCCGATCGCTGAGCCGGCGCTCCACCAGGTCGATCGAGCCGCGCAGGCGGAAGCGTGCCTCACCCACCTCCGCCGGCTCACGCACCGAGGCCGGATCGCGGGCGGCATCGAGCGGCAGGCCGAAGGCCATCTCGAAACGCTCGGGCACCCACTGCGCGGCGTCTTTCACCACCATGTCGTCGAACCACAGCTTCAGATCGCGCCGCAGCCCCTCGATCTCGTCGTTCCACACCCGATCGATCGCCGGCGCCAGATCGTCGTAAGCCGTGGCCGTCACCGCCGTGATCGCCCAGTCGAGCTGTCCACGCGCGCCGGCCGGTGTGGCCGGGCATGAGCGGCAACATGCCGTTCTTCACGAGCGTGCGGAAGAACACCGTCTGGATCTCGTGGAACAGGCTGCCGCGCGTCAACGGATCGAGGCGCTGCAGCGGCGCCGGCGCTTCGAGCGGCGCCAGGTGATAGATGGCCGCGAGCTGGAACTGATACGGACACGCGGCGAAACGCTGCAGCGCGGTGAGCGAATACGGACGCGCGGTGAGCCGCTGCGCGGCCAGCGCCGGCGCGGTCAGCGGCTGCACGCGCGTGATGCCGTCGGCCTGCGACCAGCGGTTCTGCCAGCGCGACCAGCGCTCGATGACCGAGCGCCGCAGTGGCGCGTTCAGCTCGAGCAGGTAGCGGGCGCGGCCCTCATCGCGCGCCCGTTCGGCCGCCGGCGCCCGCAGCAGCGGCAGCAGCACCGCCAGGTCGTGCTCCATGTCGTCGATGGCGGCGCGCGGATCGCGCGGGGCCGGCCAATCGAGCCAGGCACCGCCGTTCGCCGAGGCCTCGTCGGCGAGCGCCTGGTAGCGCTGGAATCGCGCCGGTGGTCGCGCGCACGACGTCGAGCACGTAGAACGACGGCACGCGCGGCCGCGATTCCGCCAGCTCGAGGCGGGGATACGACAGGTGCACGCGCGCGATGGCGGCGCCGACCGCCAGGCGCAGCTGCAGCCGCTCGTCGTCGGCGCGCGTGTCCGATACCGCCAATGCCGGGTCGAGGGCGGCGCGGCGGGCATCGAGCAGCAGCGCGTCCTCGCGCAGGCGCTGCGGGAAGATGCGCTCGGCCATCCCCGGCACGAAGACCACGGTGAACGTCCGGCCGCGGGCGGCCTGCGGCGTGCCGATGAAGACGCGCCCGTGTCGACGGCGCGGCGGCTCGTGGGTCAACGTCAGCAGGCGCGGCCCCAGCACGTCGCGCACCTCGCGGAGCGTGACCGGGCCGACGTTGCCGAGCGGCGCCATCTCGGCCAGCACGCGGGCCACGCGGGCCGGCTGGCGCAGCACCTGTGGCACCAGCGTCGCGAACTCGCGGATCCAGTCGGCCCAGGTGCGCGGCGTGCGCCAGGTGTCGAGCGCGGCCACGACCGGGATGGCGAACGACTCGAGATGCCCGAGCTGCTCGCGGTCGCGTTCGAGCGCCCGCAGCCGCGGCGAGTCGCGATCTTCATCGGCCAGCTCGCGCCAGCGGCGGTCGTACTCGTTGCGCAGACCGGGCAGGCGCCGCTGCCAGCGCGCCAGCCCCTCGATGACAGAGGCCTCGACCAGCAATTCCTCCCACCGCCACGGCGCGCGCAGGGTGCCGGCGACGACGCGCGATCCATCGCGTTCGGAGGCCAGCGGCGCTTCGTCGACCGGCGCGGGATCTTCCACGCGCTCATCGGGCCGCAGCAACGCGTCAGCGTCCCCACTGGCATTGGGGACTGGCCCCGTCGGAATTGCCGGGGCCTGGCCCAGGTCACCCGGTCGGTGGATTGCCGGGGGCCTGTCCCCTGATCGGCCGGACCGGGGACAGGCCCCTGCTGATTCCCGTTGGGGCCAGTCCCCATGCCCGTCGGGGACGGGACCTGGCCGAGCGAGAGGTATTCAGCGAAGCGCCGCGCCGACAGCCCTTCGTCCGCGCAGGCGAGCAGGGCGAGGAAGGCGCGGCCGGCCGGATCGGGACGCCTGGTGCCGCGTTCGAACCACGCCGGCACCCCGGCGCGCGCGAAGGCGTGCTCGAGCAGGCCCACATAGGTGTGCGGCGCGCGCAGCAGCACCGCCATGTCGTCAAACGCCACGCCGGCGTCGGCTTCGGCGAGCACGCGGCGGACGATCTCGACCGCCTCGCGCCCTTCCCCTGGCGCCGAGAAGATCTGCACCGTGTGGTCCGGCAGGCCCACCGGCGGCGCCTCCGGCGAGAAGAGCCACTGCTGCAGCCGCGCCCGGGCCGTGCCGGCGGCAGGGTCTCCGGTCTCGGACCGGGCGCCGACCTCGTCGTCCGTGACGCCGCCGGCACGCCGGCACGCCGCGAGCGTCGTCGCATCGCCCTCGGGCACCACCGCCAGGCATTGCATCGCCGCACCCGCCAGCGCCGCGAGTAACCGCCGCTCCGCTGCCGATGTCACTGGCACGTCGAGCAGCAGCACGTGACGCGCCGGCAACGCGTCGGGGGTGGCGGTGAGGCGCTTCGCCGCCGTGGCCATCACCTCGGCGCGGCTCACCGCGCCTGATCGCGCGGCCTCGTCGGCGAGCCGGCGGGCCAGCGCCGCCAGGTCCGGCCCGACGCGGGCCACCGCCGTCAGCGCCTCGGGCGGGATGTCGGCGAGTTGCAGCTCGTTCAAGGTACGAGTGGCTGCGCGCGGGAAGCCCGGCAGATCCGCCACTGGCGCGAAGTAACCGAGCTCGCCGGCATCGCGCGCATCGAACGAGGCGCGGGCCACCATCGCCTCGACGCCGAGCGCGCTGCCCGGCGCGACCAGGCGCTCGGCGAGCACCGGCAACGCCATCCGCGTCGCCAGCTCCGCAAACGACATCCGCGTCACGCCCACCAGGGCGCCGGCGGCGCGGGCGAGGTCGAGTGCCAGTTCATCGGCCGCCGCGCGCGACGCGCCCACGATGAGCACGCCGGTGGCAGCGTGGGTCGTCACGAAGCGGCGCGCCGCCGCGTGGCGAGCGACGGCCGACGGCGAGACGACGATCTGGAACCTGAACGCAGACACGACGGACCCGCCGAGGAGGAGGCGGTTAGGGCGCGAGGCTCGACGACAGCCGGTACTTCGCGGCGCTCGAGAAGGCGCCGCTGACGCGCACGTGCACGGCCTGTCCGGCCGTCACCTGTACCGACACCGACTCGTTAGCCGAGTTGCCCTGCAGATCCTGGTCGGAGCGATCCTGCGATTCGCCGAACTTGCCGTCGGTGTAGAGTTCGAGCACCAGGTCAGGAGCATCGGTGTTGCCGACCTGGCGCGTCACGATGGTGAGCGTGCCCTCCTGGGCGGCCTTGATGACGTACCAGTCCCAGGCGTCGCCGTTGGCCGGGTCGAGGCTATCCTCCAGTGGCTTGCCCACGGCAATCGCCCGCGCGCCGCCGGGACGCCGATCGGGATCGCCGGGACGCTGGAACGGCGGGAACGAGAGAAACGCGCCGGCCACGCTGAACGTGCTCTGGCTGCCGCCCTGCAGGCGCACGCGCACGCGGTAGTTGCCGGGCTCGGTCACCGTGGTCGAGAGCAGCTCCATGCCTTCGTTGCCGGTCAGGTCGCGGTCGGTCGAGCCATCGGGGAGCACCTGTCCGTCTTCATCGACCAGTTGCAGCGACAGGTCACCGGTGCCCTGCACGGCCACCGACAGCACGCCGGCGGTCTTGGCGGCGACGGTGAACTCGGTGGGCCCCTCGTCGTTGACGGTGGCCTGGGCGGGCGCTCCCATCGGCAGGGGGGCGCGGGTCTGAGCCGCGACCGGGGCGGCCAGGGCGGCCAGGGCCAGCCCGACGGTATAGGCAATGAGACGGGGCATCTGGAGCTCCTTGGAGACGCCTGCCGGGCCCGGGGATGGGCGGGGCGGCCAGTCCACACGCACTATAGCGTCAAGCATGAAACGAGGACACAATCCGCCCGACAGGACAGGTCCGCGGCTAGAATTCGTGGGGTGGGCCCGCCAAAGCCCCACAAATCGCGTCCGGTGGCGGGTACGCGCCTTGCTACGGTCCACGGTAGGAGTTGGCAATGCATATCAACAAGCTGGTGTTCGGCGGGCTCGTCTTCGGGTGCCTCGGTGCGGCCGCCCTGGGCGGCTACCTGGCCAACCGCCAGAGCGATCCGGCCCCCGCGGCTGCGGCCGCGCCGGCGATCGAGCCGTCCCCCGCGCAGGCCGTGACCGCCTCCGAGGGCGTGGTGGCGCCGGCCGAAACGGCCGCCGCTCCGGTGGCGCCGGCGGTGCCCGAGCCGCGTCCCGTGCAGGCGGCACCCGCTCCCCGCCGGGCCGAGCCGGCGCCGCGTCGCGAGGCCCCGGCCCCGCGCCAGGCCGCGCAGCGGCCGGCCGCGGTTCCGGAATCACAGCCCGTCCCGACCCCTGCCCCGGCCGCGTCGGCCCAGGCGGCTGGCGGCACCATGTGGGAGACGCGACCCGCGGTTGAAGCCCAGGTGCCCGAGCGCGCCGAACCCGAACCGGTGGCCCCGCCGGAACCGGAGTTCGTCGAGCTGGTCGTGCCGGCCGACGCGGTGATCGGCCTGCAGCTTGAAACGACGGTCTCGAGCGACCGCGCCAAGGTCGAAGACGCCGTGGAAGCCCGCGTGACCCGCGATGTCCGCGTCGCCGGCCGCGTGGCGATTCCCGCCGGCTCGCTCGTGCACGGCACGGTCACGGAAGTGGAGCGCGGCGGCAAGGTGAGCGAGCGCGCGCGCCTGGGCATCCGCTTCCACACGATCGTGCTGGCCAGCGGCGACAAGCTCACGCTGCGCACCGACGCCATCACCCGTGAAGGCGCCTCGCCCGGCCGCGAAAGCGCGGCCAAGATCGGCGGCGCGGCCATCGGCGGCGCCATCCTCGGCGCCATCCTCGGCGGCGGCAAGGGCGCGGCGATCGGCGCCGGCGTCGGCGCCGGCGGTGGCACGGCCGCGGTGATGGCCGGCGAGCGCAACACCGTCACGGTGCCCGCGGGCTCGACGCTCAGCGTGCGCGTCCGCCAGCCGGTGACGGTGACCGTCGAGAAGGAATAGCGTGGCGCTGGCGTAAGATTGACGCCTACACGATAAGGAGTCCCGCCCATGCGTTCCACGATTGCCCTTCTCTGTCTCACCCTTGCGGCGCCACTGGCGGCGCAGACCAAGCAGGACTACCCCGGCGTCACCAACTTCACCCGCGTCGATGCCACGGTGGCCTGCGGCGGCGCCACCGAGGTGGCCACCCTCGACGCCCTGAAGAAAGACGGCTTCAAGACCGTCATCAACCTGCGCGTCGCGACCGAACCGGGCGCCAACATCACCGAGAACCAGGCCCGCGCCAAGGCCCTGGGGTTGAACTACGTGCACATCCCCTTCAGCGGCGGCAGCCCCGACCCGAAGGTGATCGACACCTTCCTCGCCACCATCGCCGACACGACCAACCAGCCGGTGTTCATCCACTGCGCCTCGGCGCAGCGTGTCGGCACGGTGTGGCTCGCCAAGCGCGTGCTGCAGGACAACTACTCGATCGAGAAGGCGACGCAGGAAGCCCACGCCATCGGCCTCTCGAACCCAGGACTCGAGAAGTTCGCCCTGCAGTACATCGCCGACCATAAGAAGTAGCCGCCATTCAACCCGGACCCCCGTGAGGCGGTCCAACGCCGTGGCGCGGAATCCCCTCGTGCCCCTCGACGGTTCGTCAACCGACAGGAGAGACTCGATGAGGACGATTCTGGTGGCATCCGCCTTCGCCCTGGTGCTGGCCTGGCCCGCATCCGCCCGGGCCGACGTGTTCCTCACGCCCTACGCGGGCGTGAACTTCGCCGGCAGCACCATCGACAAGCGCACCAACGTCGGCGCCTCGCTGACGTGGCTGGGCTCGCGCGGTCTGGGGCTCGAAGTGGACATGGGGTTCATCCCCGACTTCTTCGCGCCGAAAGATCTCGACCTCGACCTGCTCGGCGACAACAGCGTCACCACGCTCATGGGCAACATCGTGTTCGGCCGCGGCGGCGGCGGGATCCAGCCGTACGTCTCGGCCGGCGCCGGGCTGATGCGCAGCCAGGTCGGCTCGTTCGGGGAGTTCTTCGATGCCACCGACAACGGCTTCGGCGTGAATGCCGGGGCCGGCGTGCGGGTGGGCGGCGGCCGCCTGTCGCTGCGCGGCGACGTGCGGTATTTCCGCAATATCAGCGAGGTGGACGAGACCATCCTCGAGGACGTGCTCGGCGACTTCTCGTTCTGGCGCGCTACGGCAGGCCTGGCGATTCGCTTCTGACGGGCGCCGCGCGACACCGGTACAAGCAACGAGGGCGGCTCCCGGGCCGCCCTCGTGTTGCGTACGGAGATAGGTTCGCCGGCCCCCGCGGGAGCCTGGCGCGTGTGGCTTAGGGCGTCTCGAACACCGTCAGGCCCAGCCGCGGCACGACGGCCCCGCCGCCGCCCACGATGACCGTCAGCACGGTGGGCGCCTGCCCCGGGCCGCTGCCGATGACCAGTTCCGGCCCACCCGGTCCGCCGGCCAGCACGCCGATGGCCGCATGCACGCTGCGGAACCCGGCCGCGCCCGCCGGCGCGTTCAACACGAGCGCAGCGTTGCCGAGCGAGAACGCCTGCAGCACCGGCGCCCCGCCATCCGGCGTGACCACGAGATCGAGCGTGGCGTCGCCGTTGATGTCGCCGAGCGCCACGCGGGCGCCGGTGGCGGCCGGTGAGAGCGTGGCGCCGAGGCCGAAGGAGACCGTGGCGCCGTTGACCTGCCACGTGCGCACGTCAATGGCGCGGCCGGGCCCGGGCATCGTCGCGATGTTGAACGCGCCGACGACCGAGGAGCCGCTGAAGCGCGCCGCCGCCACCCGCACGCCGCCGGTGAAGCCGGGTTCGTAGGCCTGGAACTGCGCGGTGACCACGGCGCTTAACGCGCCCACCGTGAACACCTTCACATCGGGCGCGCGGCCGCCGTCGGGGCCGACGACGACGTCGCCGCGGCCGTCGAGGTCGAGGTCCGCGCAGGCCACGTTGACGCCGCCCGTGAAGCCGCTCTCGAAGGCATCGAACGCCACGACTTCGCTGACGAAGCCGCCGGCGAGCGACAGCACCCGCACGCGGCCGCCGCCTGGGCCCTGCGCCGCGAGGATCTCGTCGCGGCCGTCGCCGTTCACGTCGCAGCCGGCCACGCGCACGCCGCCGAGGAACGTGCGGTCGAAGGCATAGAAGCTGGCCAGCGGACTGCCGGCGCCGCTCAGCACCTGCACCTGCGGCGTCTCACCCTGGCCGTTGCCGGTCACGATCTCGCCGCCGGCCGCACCATCGACGTTGGCGACCGCCACGAAACGGCCGCCGCCGGCGCCCACTGCATCCACGACGAACTCGGCATTGTCATTGGCGGCGTTGGGATCCGCCGGCGCGCCGTCGATGCGGATCGCCTGGATCTTGGCGGCCGTGCCGGTTCGCGGCACAAGGTTCAGATCGAGCGTGGCGCTGGCGCCGGGGGCGATGAGATCAGTTTCCCACACACCCGCCGTGGCCGTGCTCACACCGGCCCAGCCCTGCGACCAGGCGGCCGACGCCACCTCGAGCACACCCGCCTCATCGAGCTGGATGACGTAGCGGCCACGCGCCGGCGTCGCGCCGGTGTTGGTCACGGTGAAGCGGCCGACGACCGGCTGGTTCACCGCCGCGGCCACCGTCGTGCCGACGGCGCCGGCCGCGGAGACCGCGCCGCTGATGACAAGGTCCACGGGCGCCACGGGGCCGCCAGAAACGAACACGTACGAATCCACCATGTTGCAGGCGGGGTACGGATCCGGGTTCGACGAACTGGTCATGAACCAGAGCGCAAGCGGCGTGCCGGGCGGCACGTTCGCGGCCACCTGGAACACCACCGCGACCTGCCGCGACCCCGACGGCCCGGCTGGCGTGTTGCCCAGCCAGCGGCAGTCGAGCATCCCCGCGGTGACCGTGCACACGCCACCGGGCGACGGCGTGGTCGAGACCACCGACACACCGGGCGGTAGCATGCCGTCGATGACCACGTCGGTCGCCACACCGGGCCCGCGGTTGTTGGCCGTGTAGGTGACCGTCATCTGGCCGCCGGGCGCGACCGTGGCCGGCACCACCTGCTGCAGGCAGATGTCGGTCAGCAGGCCGCCGCCGAGCGGCGGCACGAAGCCGAAGTCCACCGTCAGGTTGCTGTCGGGATTGGTGTCGCCGTCGTTGGTGGGCTCGGTGCCGATGCCGAGCGTGATCGGACCGCTGCGCACCGCCCCGCCGATCGCGGTGACGCCGTTGTCGTCGTGGTCGACGTCGTTGTTCGGCGTGCCCGAACTGCCGATGTCGGTGCTCGACTGCGAGCCCGACGGCGGCACGACCTCGACGTAGAAAGTGCTCGGGGCCAGGCCGCCAAAGAGATAGTAGCCGGTCGCGCCGGTGGTCGTCGTCAGCAGCACGGTGACGCCATCGGCGGCGATGAGGCGCACGGTCACGCCGCCGATGCCGGTTTCACCCGGATCGACCACGCCGTTGTTGTTGACATCGGCCCACACGAGATTGCCGAGGCTCAGCGTGCGCACGAAACCGAAGTCCACGGAGAGATTGGAGTTCGGGTCGCTGTCGCCGTCGGTCACCGGCTCGCCGAGCGGGCTCAGCGTGACCGGCGCGCTGCGCACGGCCGTCGGGGTCACGGCGATGCCGTTGTCGTCGTTGTTCACGTCGTTGTCGGGCGTCGCCGAGCTCGCGATGTCGGTGCTCGAGAGGTAGCCGGTGACCGCACTGCTCGTGCGATCCACCTCCACGATGTAGGTGCCGGCCGGCAGACTCGAGAACAGGTAGTTCCCCGAGCCGTCGGTCGTCGTCGTGCTGAGCACCGTCGAGCCGTTCGCGGCGATGAGACGCACGGTCACGCCGGCGAGGCCCGGCTCGCCGCTGTCGGCGAGCCCGTTGTTGTTCAGGTCGAGCCACACGAGGTTGCCGAGCGAGAGCACGCCCGACGGCACGAAGCCGAAGTCGACCGTCAGGTTGCTGTCGGGGTTGCTGTCGCCGTCGTTGGTCGGCTCGGCGCCGGCCGAGAGCGTGACGGGACCGCTGCGCACCGCGCCGCCGATGAACGTGACGCCGTTGTCGTCGTTGTTCACGTCGTTGTTCGGTGACGCGGAACTTGCGATGTCGGTGCTGGACGTCGCGCCGGGCGGCGGCACGACTTCGACGAAGTAGGTGCCGGGCGGCAGGCCGCTGAAGAGATAGAGACCGCTGCCGTCGGTGGTGATCGTCTGCAGCACCGTCATGCCGTCGGCGGCGATGAGGCGCACGGTCACGCCGGCGAGGCCCGGTTCGGCGCCGTCGACGACGCCGTTGTTGTTGGTGTCGGCCCACACGAGATTGCCGACGCTCAACGCGCGGACGAAGCCGAAGTCCACGGTGAGGTTGGTGGTGGGATCGGTGTCGCCATCGGTGGTCGGCTCGCCGTTCGCGGTGAGCGTGATGGTGCCGCTGCGCACGGTGGTCGCCGTGACCGCGACGCCGTTGTCGTCGTTGTCCACATCGTTGTCGGGCGTCCCCGAGGTCACGATGTCCGTGCTCGAGAGGTAGCCGTTGATGGCGCTGCTGGTGCGATCCACCTCCACGAAATAGGTGCCGGGCAACAGGCTGGTGAACAGGTAGTTGCCCGAGCCGCTGGTGGCCGTCGTCGCCAGCACCGTCGTGCCGTTGGCGGCGATGAGCCGCACGGTCACGCCGGCGGCGCCGGCCTCGGCACCGTCCACGACGCCGTTGTCGTTGGTGTCGAACCAGACGAGGTTGCCAAGCGACAGGCGGTAGAACCCGAAGTCGATCGTCAGGTTGCTGTTCGCGCCGTCGCCGTCGCTGGTCGGCTCGCCGCCGGTCGTGAGCGTCACGAGCGCGCTCGCAATGCCCTGGCCAGCCACCGGCGCTGCGGCGCCGTGGTCGGCGTTGTTGGTGTCGCCAGGTGTCTGGCCGCTGCTGCTCTGGTAGCCGCTCAGCGTCTGGCCGGCCGTGAACTCGGCTTGCGGGACCTGCACGAAGTAGTTGCCGGGCAGCAGGCCGGTGAAGAGATACAGACCAGCGCCCGAGGTGGTCTGGGTGCCGATGAGCGTGTCGGCCATGGCGTCGAAGGTGCCGTTGCCGTCGTCGCGATAGAGCACCACGTCGACGCCGCCGATGGGCAGTTCGCCGCCGTCGACCATGCCGCTGTTGTTCGTGTCGTACCAGACCAGATCGCCGAGCGAGAGGTTCGCCAGCGGCGCCGTGGTGAAACCGAAGTCGTAGGTGTGGGCCGTGGCACCCGCCGCGCCGGTATTGAACACGACCTCGGCGTCGCTGCCGGCAGGCGCGCCATCGGAGTCGCGACTGTCGCCGTTGGGAGTGACGTCGTTGTCGGCGAGCGTCAGCGAGCGCCCGCCGAGCCCGCCCTGCGTCGTGTCGATCCGCACGCGGTAGCCATTCGTGTTCGGGGTGAGCCCGGCCACGTCGTAGATGGCTTCGCCCGTGGTGGAGCCGGCGCCCGACGAGAAGTAGTACTGCCCCCCATTGGCCGTCACCGCCGTGGCCAGCACGGCCCCGCCCGGCGCGACGAGCTGGACGCTCACGCCGTCAAGGCCGGCTTCGCCGGCGTCCTGTACGCCGTCGCCGTCGACGTCATCCCACACCCGGTTGCCGATTTCGATCGGGGCCGCAGCGCAGATGGTCACCAGTTCGCCAAAGCCATTGGCCTTGCTGAAGGTCGGCGCCGGCGGCGTGACGAATCCGGTGTCGTAGACGTCGTAGCCCTTGGAGCGCAGGCCGGTCGATTCGCGCAACCACACGAAGCCGCCGGTTCGCACGGTGCGGCCGGGATCGAACGAACTCGACACGACATCGGGAAAGCCGGGCAACTGCAGCACGGCACCGCCACTGATCTCCTGATGTGTGTTGCCCGTGTAATACGCTTCGCCGACGTAGTACTCGCCGTTGCCGGGGCCCTGGTTGTTCCCGGCGCCCGAGGTGGGGCCGAAACGCGAGGTGGCGGCGTTGGCCTCGAGTGTCCAGCCGCTGGTCAGGTCACCCGGCGTGTTCACTTCGGCGAACAGCGTGTCGCCGCCGGACACGCCTTCGTAGCGCGTGCTGTTGCTCGGGTTGTCGAACGTGAAGAACCCGAACTGGTCGCCACCGCGATCGCGGATGCCGATGGTGAGGTTGCCGTCGACGTCGAAAGCCAGGCCCGACAGCAGGGGCTGCGGATATACGCCTACGTCCGCCCCGCCACCGGCGACGACGGCGAAGGTCGGCCGCCATGGATTCCAGGCTGCCGAACTGGTTCCGCTGAAGTTCTGCACGTAGCCACGCGGGTAGTCGAGTGCGAACTCGAACGCCGGCGTGGCGGCGAAGGCCAGCGTCGACGGGTTCAGCGTGTAGACATATGCCCGCAGGTTGGAGGCGCTGCCGGTGCTCTCGGCCGAGTTCACCATCCCGACATACAACTCGCCTTTGTGGTACTGCAGGGCGAAGGGTCGCAGGTCAGCGCCGTTCGATGGCACGGCGCTCGCTGGCACCGGGATTGCGACGCTCTGGACATTACCCGGAGTGAGTGGCAGCGTGGTGGGCAACCGGTAAACGCGACGGTCGGCCAGATTGACGACGAACAGGAAGAGCCCGTCGGGCGACGCCTCCAGCCCGCCAAGCGACGTCTTGCCCACCGCGTCCCAGGCGATGTCGCCGTTGTCACGATCGAAGTCACCGCCATTGCCGGCGTGGCCGTTGCCGCCGGTCGTGCCGGCGCCGAAGATCGCGTCGAGATCGGCAAAAAGTGTCGGCGCGCCGCCAGGCAGCGTCGTCGGGTCCACCGCGTAGATGGCGCCCGGACCGCTGGGGCCGAAGCCCGCATGCTTCTTCATGAAGGCCGCCGCGTAGAGGGTGTTGGTCGTGCGGCGGTGCGCCAGCCCGAACACGGTGCCGACACCGTTGGCCGGCACCATCAGGTTGTGTCCGGGCGGCTGGAAGTAGTCGGAGGGCGTCGTGGAGTTGGCGCCGGCCGAGTAGGGGAAGTCAATCAGGACCGGCATCGCGTTGTTGGGGCCGTTGACCTGTTCGTCGAACACGAAGCAACTGGCGTAGAGCGTGGGGTTGTTCTGGCAGAAATTGGCGGCGTCGAGGATGGCGAGGTTCACGTTGGTGGTCGTGCCGTCGGGCACGAATTGCACGGTCGTGCCGTTGCCGGCGGCGCCGGCCGCGAATCGCGACGGCAGGTAGCCGGCCGGCAACCCGGTGAACTCGACGCGGTAAGGGCCGGTGCCGGTGGCGTTGACCGTGTAGGCGCCCCCGGCTCCGGTGGTCGCGGAGCCCTGGGCTATTCCGGCACTGTCGTAGACCGTGACCACGACGCCGGCGACGCCGCGGTCCACGGCCACGGCGGTGCTGCCGGAGCCGTCGCTCGGCACGGTCGATGCCGTATCCCGCTGGCCGTTGCCGTTGAAGTCTTCGAAGACCGTGCCCGAGATGGGACCGGCGGCCTGGGAAGGCCACTGCAGGCCGAGGAACACGCCTGCGCTGGCAAGGACCGCCGCAGCCAGACGGTCTGCGCGTACACGAATCATCTGAACCTCTTCGGGGGAAGGAGTCAGGGAGGGTTGCGAAGGCTGAGCTATCAGCCCTCCTGTTATACAGGAAAAAGCATGAAGTTTCGGTGCGTATCGCACCACGGCCGGGGCAGGCGGTTGACACACCGGGAGGGTCCGGCGATACTGCAGAGTCATCAGACGCGGCGATTTCCCGACTTGATGGGCCGCGTCCCGGGGTGCTCGAATCCCGGTGAGTTCTATCTAAGTCGCGGATAGCCCGCGACCCATGGTCGTGGGCTTTTTTATTGGAGAGTTATGAGCGATCGATACATCTTCTCGTCGGAGTCCGTTGGAGAGGGCCATCCGGACAAGGTCGCCGACACCATTTCGGACGCCGTCCTGGATGCCTGCCTGGCGCAGGACCGCTTCAGCCGCGTGGCCTGTGAGACGTTCGTCAAGTCGAACGTCGTCGTCATCGGCGGCGAGATCACGACCAAGGCGAAGCTCGACTTCGAGAAGATCGCCCGCAGTGCGATCCGCGAGATCGGCTACGTCAACGACGACGACGTCTTCCACGCCGACAAGGTGTTCATCAACCTGCTGGTGACCCAGCAGTCGGCCGACATCGCCCAGGGCGTCGACGCCCGCAAGGCCGTGGGCAAGAAGACCGCCAAGCAGGGCGCCGGCGACCAGGGCCTGATGTTCGGCTACGCCAGCAACGAAACGCCCGAGCTGATGCCGGCGCCGGTCATGTTCGCGCACCGCCTCGGCCGCGAGCTCACCCGCATCCGCAAGAGCGGCGCCGTGCCGTGGCTGCGTCCCGATGCCAAGTCGCAGGTCTCGGTGGTCTACGAGAACGGCAAGCCGGTCGCCATCTCGAACGTGGTCATCTCGACGCAGCACGCCGAAGATGTGACGCACAAGGAAATCGAGAGCTTCTGCATCGAGCACGTGATCCGCAAGGTGCTGCCGGCGAAGATGCTCTCCGACAAGACCCAGTTCCTCATCAACCCCACCGGCCGCTTCGTCATCGGCGGCCCGCAGGGCGACACCGGCCTGACCGGGCGCAAGATCATCGTCGACACCTACGGCGGCATGGGCCGGCACGGCGGCGGCGCGTTCTCGGGCAAGGATCCCAGCCAAGGTCGATCGCAGCGCCGCCTACATGGGCCGCTGGGTGGCGAAGAACATCGTGGCCGCCAGGCTCGCCGAGCGCTGCGAGATTCAGTTCGCCTACGCCATCGGCTACCCCGACCCGGTCAGCGTGCACATCGACACGTTCGGCACCTCCACCGTGCCCGACGCGAAGATCGTCCGTGCCGTGAACCGCGTGTTCAGTTTCCAGCCGGCCGACATCATCGACCAGCTGAACCTGCGCCGGCCGATCTACTCGCAGACCACCAACTACGGCCACTTCGGCAAGAAGGGCATGAGCTGGGAAGCGACGGACAAGGTCAAGGCTCTGCTGAAGGCGATCTAGCGATCGCGTCGGGCCCGAAGCCCGACGCCCCGCGGCTCGACGTTAGACAAGGCAAGGAGCGGCTCCGCCCTGGATTCCCCGGGCGGGGCCGTTCGCGTGTACGGGGGCGGCTGACGGTCTATTCCGGCGCGCAGGCGACACACGTCGTCGCGCTCGGCAGCGCCGCCAGACGGGCCGGCGCGATGGCGCGGCCGCAGCTCGCGCACCGGCCGTAGGTGCCGGCATCGATCCGGGCCATGGCGGCGCGAATCGCCGTGGCTTCCCCGCGGCTGGCGTCGTCGAGGCCGCCGAGCACGTCGTCGTTCTCGAGCTCGGTGGCGCGCTCCTGCCAGTCCCGATCGCCGGGCTTCCTGAGGTCGCCGGCGATGCGGTCGACACGCTGCAACAACACTCCGAGCCGCCGTTCGAGGTCGGCCCGCACGTCCGAGACGTCTGGCATTTCGCCCTCCGTCCTCCAGCACATCAAGATCGATGCCGAGCGGGGCCGGGCAATTCCGTCGAGATCCCGCGGGCCGTCGCTCGCGACGACCGAGGCGACGCGCGGGGTTTTCCACGACCAGCGGAGTTCTCAGGCCCGGCCGACGGCGGGGGAGCCCCCAGGCGGGCCACACCA
This sequence comes from uncultured Acidobacteriota bacterium, assembly GCA_963779175.1. Classification (GTDB taxonomy): domain Bacteria; phylum Acidobacteriota; class Vicinamibacteria; order Vicinamibacterales; family UBA2999; genus CADEFD01. Next base: position 143,655 of record CAVZXA010000005.1, on the reverse strand, counting down.
GGCGCATACTGGCGGCAGCGGGCTTGCAGCGAAACAGGGGATGGTCATCGACGAGCAGCGCGAGGTCCTCGAGGTGCTGTCGAGGGCAGACACCTATGGCCCGACGTGTGCCGCCGTGGAGCGCATCGACACCCATAGCGCCTCGGTGTTCCTGGCCGGCCCTCGCGCCCTGAAACTCAAGCGCGCGGTGCGCTACGACTTCCTCGACTTCTCGACGGTCGAACGGCGGCGGCGGTTCTGCGAAGCCGAACTCGCCATCAACGTCCGCACGGCCCCCACACTCTACCGTCGTGTGGTGCCGCTCACGCGCGAGCCCGACGGCCGCCTCGCGCTCGGCGGCACCGGCCCGCCGGTGGAGTGGCTGCTGGAGATGACGCGCTTCGATGGCGAGGCGTTGTGCGACCGGCTGGCGGCCCGCCACGCACTCGGCTTGGCGTCGATGCACACGCTCGGCGCCGTGGTCGCGGCCATGCACGCGCAGGCGCCGTCGTGCCAGGGCCACGGCGGCGCCGCCGCCATGCGCCGGGTCATCGACGGCAATGCCGACGCCTTCGAGACCTCGGCCGGCGGGGTGCTGCCGGCCACCGACCATCGACGCCTGACGGCGCAGTCGCGCGCCCGCTGCGAGGCACTGGCCGCCCGCCTCGACGCGCGGCTGCACGACGGATTGGTGCGCCAGTGCCACGGCGACCTGCACCTGCGCAACATCGTGATGCTGGACGGGCGGCCGACCCCGTTTGACGCCATCGAGTTCAACGACGACTTCACCTGCATCGACGTCTGGTACGACGTCGCCTTCCTGGTGATGGATCTGTGGCGGCGCCAACTGCCGCGGCACGCGCACCTGGTGATGAACGAGTATGCGCGGGTGACCCGCGACCTCGACGGCCTGGCGCTGCTGCCCCTCTTCCTCGCCTGCCGCGCGGCGGTGCGCGCCAAGACCAGCGTGGCCGCCGGCACCCTGGCCGCCACCAGCGAGGCGCGGGCGACGCTTGCCGACGCCGCCCGTGGCTACTTGACGCTCGCCCTGACGCTGCTCGAGCCGCAACCGGCGGCGATGGTGGCCATCGGCGGCTTCTCGGGATCGGGCAAGTCCACGCAGGCGGCCCTGCTGGCGCCGGCGCTCGGGCCGGTGCCCGGCGCCGTGCACCTGCGCAGCGACGTCATCCGCAAGGACCTCTTCGGCGTGCCGGCGCAGGAGCCGCTGCCGGGCGTCGCCTACACGCCCGAGATTGGCCGCTGCGTCTACGCGCGCCTGCGCGACCTCGCGGCCACGGCGCTGGCCGCCGGCCACGCCGTCGTCTGCGACGCGGTCTTCGCCGATGCTGGCGAACGAGCCGCGCTGGCCGAGGTCGCCAGCCACGCCGGCGTGCCGTTTGCGGCCGTCTGGCTGGAGGCGCCGGACGCGACGCTGCTGAGCCGCGTCTTCGCGCGTCGCAACGATGCCTCCGACGCGACACCCGATGTGGTGCGTCAGCAACGCGCGCGCGTGCATCCGCCCGACGACTGGGTGCGTCTTGACGGCACCGGCGACGCCGAAGCAACGCAGGCACTGGTGCGCGCAGCCGTCTGCGGACGCGGCATCGCGCCACGCTGAGGAGCGCGTCGGCGCATCAGGGCATGCCGCGCATCGCCGGCGTCACGATGCCGACCTTGTCCACGCCGGCGCCTTTCGCCGCGTCGATGACGGCCACCACCTCGCCGTAGCGAAGCCCGCCGTCACCCATGATGTAGAGGGTCTTGTCGCGCCGCTCGGCGAACACCGCGCGCAGGCGCTCGCGAAGCTGACCCAGCGTGACGTCCTGGCGGTTGATCGAGAGGCGTCGGGCCGCCGAGTACTCGACGACGATCTGCTCGCTGGTGAAGACGCTGGCCTGCGGCTGCGTGTCGGCGGGCACGGTGGCGTCGAGGCCCGTCTGCGACAGCGGCAGCGCTGCCATGAAGATGACCAGCAGCACCAGCAGCACGTCGATCATCGGCGTGATGTTCATGTCGGCGGTGGCACTGAGGCGGCGCGCCGTGCGCACCGGGGCGTGCCGGGGATTGGCGTAGGTCATGGTGCTCATCGCGTCACCGCAGCTCGAAGTTGACGGTCACCGTCATGATGACAGCCACCACTTCCCCATTCAGCCGCGTGGGCGTGTAGCGCCACTGGCGCACCGCCGCCAGCGCCGCCTGGTCGAGCAGCGGCACCGACTTCAGCACCGTCGCGTCCACCACCGCGCCGTCCACGCCGATGGTGGCCTGGATGATGACGAGCCCGGCTACGCGCGCTGCCTGGGCAATCGCGGGATACACAGGGGCCGCGTAGTGCGTGCGGGCCGGCGCGGTGATCCGGCCGCCCACGGGAACCGGGCCCTTCGGCGTCGGTGGCGGCGGGGGGGGTGGCGGGGGCGCGAGCAGGTCGGCGCCGCCGGTGATGCCGTCGATCAGGCCGGGGCCATCGTCAATGGTCGCGATCGGATCGCGCTGCCACGCTGGCTCCACGGTGATGCGGTCGGGCGCCACCAGCGGCGCGGCATCGGGGTTGGCCATCGCCACGTCAGGCGGCCGCGCGATGCGCGGGCGCGGCGGCTCCGGCGGCAGCAGCGGAGTGACGACCGAGTACTCGACGCGAGAGCGCAGCGCCGGCAGCGCATCGGTGGCCAGCAGCGGCACCACGACGAGGGCGACGACCGCCGCGGTGTGCGCGGCAATCGAGAGCGGCACGGTCAGGCGCGAACGCGCGCCGACGCCGTTGAAAGGACGGGTGACATCTCCGAACAGGTCGCGGGCCATGGGCATCCTCCTGCGCGCGTCTGCTCATCGAGGCTGACGATGTGTCCGTCGTCAGGACACGCCGTGCACACGCGCGAACGAAGGACGACGGTTCGGGCCCGAAATGTCGTCGGTTGTAACTGATTGGACACCAGCACCCGCGAATGGTTCCGCGTCCGTGACTCAGGCGCGAGTGGTGTCGGTGAAGTCGCTGGCGCGAAACTCCGCAAGGGAGCTCACCGTGGCACGCGCGGCGTCGAACCCCAGGCGCACGACGTCGTCGGTGAGCCGGGCGAGATCGAAGCGCAGCCCCGACGGGCGTCCGCGCAGCAGCGCCAGCAGTTCGATTGCCGGAGCGAAGGTGGCCGGGTCGCGATACTGCGCCTGTTCGTCACCAGGCAGCAGATCGAAGACCACCTGCTCGACGCCGGTGGGCTTGATCTTCGCGCCGGGCGTGATGCTGTTGACGGAGATGCCGAGCGGCTCGAGTTCCAGTGCGGCGGCGCGGGTGAACCCTTCGAGGCCGAACTTCGTCGCGCAGTAGGCGGCCTCGCAGGCGAACCCCTGGATGCCGGCCACCGCCGACACGTTCAGGATCGAGCCGCCCGAGACCCGCATCATCGGCACCGCCAGTCGCGTGAGGACAAACGGCGCCGTGAGGTTCACGGCCAGCGCCGCGTCCCAGGTGCTGTCGTCGGTGTCGGGCAGGGTCTTGAGCGGCTGGATGGCGGCGCTGTTCACGAGCACCGACAACGCCGGACGCAACTGCTGCACGGCGGCGATGACGCGCGCCGCATCGCTCTTGCGCCGCAGGTCGGCCACCACCGGATGCAGCGGCGCCGCGCCGACTACGGACGCGCAGGCGCGTTCGAGTTCGTCGGCGTTCTCGGCCACGGCCCACACTTCGGCGCCGGCCGCCGCCAGCGCCTTGGCAATACCGAGCCCGAGGCCGCGCGACGCGCCGGTGACGAGCGCCGCCTGACCGTCGAGACGCAGGGGGCGCATCACTTCTTCCCTCGCCGGCGCACCTGGCCGCGCGCACGCACCGAGGGACGCGGCGCCTTCGCGGTCTTGACGGCCTTGGCGGAGGTGGGCGGCAGATGCGGCTTGGCGCCGCGGGTGCGCGGCGCCGGCGCCTGACGTTTGGCCGCGCGCGTCGGCACGCGCAGCGTGCGCACGGGCGGCGGATTCAGCACCGAAGGATGCGCCTCGACCAGTTCGAGCACCAGGCCCTGACGGGCGGCATCGACGAGCGTGCGCCGGCGGCCCTCCAGGCGCGACGGGGGGCCCGGCTCGGTGAGCTCCAGGCCGGCCGTGCGGCAGGCGTCCACGGCCGCATCGAGCGAGGTCACCTGCAGCCCGATCTGGCACAGCCCGTCGGCGTCACCGGGGGCCTCGCTGGTGGACTGCCACAGGCGGATCTCCAGCTCACCGATCGGGAACGCGGCTTCGCGCATCTGATGTTCGGGGAACTCGCGGATGTCGGGACTCACGCCGAGGGCATCCCGCCACAGATCCAGCGCGCGCTCGAGGCTCGGCACGGCGATGGTCAGGTGGTGAATTCGTTCGATGCGCGCTCTGTGCATGCCGGGGTCTCGGGGCGCGGCATGCCGGTCCTTGCGGATGCCGGACACGGGAGGAGGACGCGCTCGCGGCAGTCATCGTATCCCGAGACCGCCCTGGTCCGGGTAGCGGGCCTACTTACTTCTGCACCATCATCGCGGCGATGTTCAGGTACTTCCGGCCGTCGCGCTCGGTGATGGTGCCCTTGGCTTCGACCTTCTTCGCGACGAAGTCGAGCAGCTTCGCGTTCTTCTCGGCGCTGTAGCTGCCTTCGATGACGTAGACCGCGTCATCGGCCAGCAGCGCCATCGGGCCGCCATCCCGTGCGCAGGCCATGGCACAGGCGGCGTGGCCGTCGCCCGTGCCGGCGGCGCCCTTGCTCACCGAGCAGGCCAGGTCCACGATCTCGCCCTTCACGATGGTCACCTCGGCGCGCAGGGGCGCGGCCAGAACCACGATGACGACGAGCGCGAAGGACGACAGCAGGACATTCCGCATGGACCGAGGGCTCCGTTCGATCTCTTTGTAGTGCCGAAGCGGCACGCGGTCAAGCCGGACCATGCGGTCACATCGTGTAGACTGCCCCCGATTTCAAGGGAGCTGACCGATGACGATCCGACCGTCGAGCACTGGACTGGCGGGCCTGGCCGCGCTGCTCTTCACCACCGCCGTCACGGCGGCCTGTCAGGGCCCCGCGCCCGCGCCATCTCCCGCGCCGGCCCCGGCAGCGATCGACCCGGCCGAGGCGGCCCGCGAAAAGCTCATCGCGCGCGCCAAGTCGTTCGAACTGCCGACGCCGTACGAGCCGCCGCCGGGCGACGCGCTCTCGCACCACACCGCCGGCTACGTGAAGACCGTCTGCTCGGCTGTCTTCCTGACCGGCTATACCGCCGAGTTCGCCGCCGAACACGTCGGCTACTTCACCGGGCCTTACGAACACCGGGCGAAGGTGGGCAAGCCGGTCGTCGACATGGCGAAGAAGACCGTCAGCATCACGCTGCCGAGCGGCGTCGTGCGCACGGCGGTCTTCACCAACGGCCAGGGCTGCATCACCTATCCCGAAGGCGCGAGCCACGCTGAACTTCACGCCGAAGCCGGTGAAGCCGAACCTGCCGGCGGCCGCGTCGCAGGACTGGCCGATGGGCGACCGCCCGTCGAAGGCGCCGTTCCCGGCCGGCATCGACGAAGCGAAGGTCAAGGCCGCCGTAGAGGCAGCCTTCGGATCGGCCGGAGGCCGAAACGACGGCGTTCGTCGTGACCTACAAGGGCCAGATCATCGGCGAGCGCTACGGCGACGGCATCACCATGACGACGCCGCTCGAGAGCTGGTCGATGGGCAAGAGCGTGACGGCCACCATCATGGGCACGCTCATCCACAAGGGCGTCTACACGCTCGACCAGCCGGCGCCGGTGCCCGAATGGCAGGGCGAAGGCGACAAGCGCAAGGACATCCGCATCCAGGACATCCTGCGGATGTCGAGCGGCATCCGCATCAAGGCGCCGAACGATCCCGACTACGACCCGAACGGCACCTATCCGGATCACCTGTACCTCTACACCGGCGGCGTCGATTCGTTCAAGTACGCCGCGACGCGTCCGCAGCAGTGGCCGCCCAACACCATCGGCCGCTACCGCAACACCGATCCGGTGCTCACCAACTACCTGAACCGGCTCGGCATCGAGAAGCTGAAGCTCGACTACCACTCGTATCCGCAGCGCCAGCTGTGGGACAAGATCGGCGTCCGCACGATGACGATGGAGACCGACCCGTTCGGCAACTTCCTCACCCAGGGCTACGAGTACATGTCGGGCCGCGACTGGGCGCGCCTGGGTCAGCTCTACATGAACAACGGCGTCACGCCCGGCGGCGAGCGCATCCTGCCGGAGGGCTACGCGGCCTTCGTCAGCACGCTGGCTCCGGCCTGGGTGGCTGACGAACGCCCGGTGTACGGCGCCTTCTTCTGGATCAACGGCGACGGCGCGTGGCCGATTCCGAAGGAAGCGTATTCGATGAACGGCGCCGGCGGCCAGGTGGTGTGGATGATCCCGTCGCACGACCTGGTGGTCGTGCGCATCGGCAACTTCAAGGGCTCGCGGCAGATGCGGCCCACGCTCGCCAAGGCGCTTGAGATTCTGATGAGCGCCGTGCCGAGCAGGGCGGACTAGGGGCTGGGGTCATCGCTGCGCAGTCGATGTTCACGATTGCAGTCGATGTCGTCTCGTATCGCGCTCGCGGTGGCGGCGCTTGTCGCCATGCCGATGGCGCAGGCGCCGACGTGCGATCTGCTGATTGCCGGCGGGCGCGTCGTGGACGGCACCGGGGCGCCGTGGTTCGCGGCCGACGTGTGCGTTTCGGGCGGCCGGATTCGGACGGTGCGCGAGCGCGACACCTCGACGGCCACCCGCCGGCTCGACGCCCGCGGGCTGGTCGTGGCGCCGGGCTTCATCGACATGCTCGGCCAGTCCGAATACTGGGTGCTGCGCGACAGCCGCGTCGGCAGCAAGATCATGCAGGGCATCACGACGGAGCTCACCGGCGAGGCCAGCTTCAGCAGCGCGGCGCACGTGCGGGCGCGGCAACTGCATCCGTTTGCGGCGATGTTCGACCGGGAAGGCGTGCCGGCGTGGACCGATCTCGCCGGCTACCTCAGCGTGCTCGAGGCGCGGCCGGCCACCATCAACCTCGGCACCTTCATCAGCGCCGGCGGCGTGCGCGACAGCGTCGTCGGTCGCGAGGATCGCGCGGCCACGCCTTCCGAACTGGCGGCCATGGAAGCGCAGGTGGCAACGGCGATGGAAGCCGGCGCCTTCGGCGTCTCGACCTCGCTGCAATACGTGCCCGACCGCTTCGCGCGCACCGAGGAACTCGTCTCGCTGGCGCGGGTGGCTGGCCGCTACGGCGGCAGCTACATCTCGCATCAGCGCTCGGAAGCGGATGCCATCGACGAGAGCCTCGACGAGGTCTTCCGCATCGCGCGCGAGGCCGGCGTGCCGGCGATCGTGCACCACCTGAAGACCGCCTACACGCAGAACTGGGGCCGGATGCCGTCGGTGCTGCAGCGCTTCCAGCGCGCGCGGGCCGAGGGTCTCGACGTGGCCGCGGACCTCTATCCCTACACGGCCGGCAGCAATCCGCTCGATGCCAGCCTGCCGGTGTGGGCCCGCGAGGGCGGACGGGCCGCCATGGTCGCGCGCCTCACCGACCCACTGATGCGGGCGAAGATCAAGGCCGAGATCCTGCAGCCGTCGACCACCTGGGAAAACCAGTATCTGGGTTCCGGCGGCGCCGCCGGCATCCTGGTGTCGGCCGTAGGCCGCGCGGATCTCAAGGCCTACCAGGGACGCACGCTCGCCGACATCGCCAAGGCCGAGAGCCGCGACCCGCTCGATGTGCTCATCGACCTCATCGCGAAGGACGACACCACCGGCAGCGGCATCATGTTCTTCATCAACGAGACCGACATGCGCGCGGCGCTCGCCCATCCGCTCGTGATGCTCGGCACCGATTCCGGCGGCATGGCGCCCGACAGCGGCCCGCCGACGGCCGGGGTGCATCCGCGCGCCTGGGGCTCGGCGGCGCGGATCCTCGGCGTCTACGTGCGAGAGGAACGGCTGCTCACGCTCGAAGAGGCGGTGCGCAAGATGACGTCGCTGCCGGCGCAGCGCATGCGGCTCTGGGATCGAGGCGTCGTGCGTCCGGGCGCCGCCGCCGATCTGGTCGTGTTCGATCCGGCCGCCATCCGCGACAAGGCCACCTTCGCGCAGCCACGTCAGTACGCCGAGGGCGTGCGCTGGGTCGCCGTGAACGGGCAGCTCGTCGTGGACGACGGGCGCATCACCACTGCCAGGCCCGGACAGGCGCTTCGCGGGCCCGGTTACCGCGACCGCAAGTAATCAGGGCCACTCGCCGATTCCGATGCTCCTCCCCGACGGCTACCACGACGTCCCCACCGGGTCCCTCGCCGCCGTGGTGACCTATCTCGAGATGACCACGGCCGCGCCGGCACGGCCCGAGCGCGCCGCGGCGCCGTGGACGCTGCGGCCGGTGGCGCAGCCGGCCCTCGACTGGTATCGCGATCTCTACCGCCGCGTGGGTGCGGACTGGCTGTGGAGCTCGCGGCTGTCACTGACCGACGCGGAGCTCTCCGCCGCCCTTGGCGCTGCCGGCGTCGTGGTGCACGCGCTGGCGGTGGACGGGCGGGATGAGGGCCTCCTCGAGCTCGATTTCCGCGTGCACGGCGAGTGCGAACTGGTGTTCTTCGGCGTGACGCCCGCACTGGTCGGCCATGGCGCCGGGCGCTGGCTGATGAACCGCGCCGTCGCGCTGGCGTGGGCGCAGCCGATCGGCCGCCTGTGGCTGCACACGTGCACGCTCGACGCGCCGGAGGCCCTGCCGTTCTATCTGCGCTCGGGTTTCGTGCCCTACGCCCGCAAGGTCGAGGTCTACGACGACCCGCGTCTGGCCGGCGTGCTGCCACTGACAGCGGCGCCGCAGGTGCCGCTGATCACGCCGTGAGATCCGGCGGCGAGCCGGTCAGCGCGCTGGCAGCGCGAACATGAACACGGCGCGGCCGGCGGCAACCGACACGTGCTGCCGCCCTTCCACCAGGAAGGTCGTGGGATTCGAGCGCACGATGCCGCCCACCTGGAACTGCCACAGCGGCGCGCCGGTCTTCGCATCCAGCGCGTAGAAGTTGCCCTCGTTCGAGCCCGAGAACACCAGCCCGCCGGCGGTCGACAGCACGCCCGACCACGACGGCGACGGCAGGCGGAAGTCCCACACCTTGGCGCCGGTCTTCGCGTCCAGGGCCCGCACGGCGCCCCATGCTTCGTCGGCGAGCCGGCGTTCGCCGCCGCCGGTGAAGGGCTGGCCCGGCTCGTACTCGACGTCGGTCTTGTAGTAGTAGGAGCCCATCTCGCGCACCGGCACGTAGAAGAGGCCGGTCTGCGGACTGAACGACGGGCTGGGCCAGTTGGTCGAGCCCTGCAGGCTCGGATACACGAGGTTCCCTTCCGGCGTCGGTTCGGTGCCCTCGACCACCCGCGGGCGGCCCTTCGGGTCGATGCCCTTCGCCCACGTCTGCTTCGCGTACGGCGCCGCGTGCAGGAACTCGCCGGTCACGCGATCGAGCACGTAGTAGAAGGCGTTGCGATTGGCGGTGATGAGCGTCTGGCGCGGACGCCCGTTGATGGTGAGATCGGCGAGCACCTGAATCTGGTTGGCGTCCCAGTCGTGCACGTCGTGCGGCGTGTACTGGAAGTGCCACTTCATCTTCCCGGTGTCGGCATCGAGCGCCAGCACCGACGAGGTGTAGAGGTTGTCGCCCTTGCGGACGTCGCCGTTCCAGTCGGGCCCGGGATTCCCGGTGCCCCAATACAGCAGGTTGAGCGCGGGATCGTAGGACCCGGTGAGCCAGGTGGCGCCGGCGCCGTTCTTCCAGCTCTCGCCCGCCCACGTCTCCACCCCGGGCTCGCCCGCCGCCGGCACCGTGTAGGTGCGCCACGCCAGCTTCCCCGTCTTCGCGTCGTAGGCATCGACGAAGCCGCGGATGCCGGCCTCGCCGCCGCTGATGCCGACGATCACCTTGTCCTTCACGGCCAGCGGCGCCATCGTGACCGAGTGGCCGGTGCCGTTGTCGGCCACCTTGGTTTCCCAGCGCACGGCGCCGGTCTGCGCGTCGAGCGCGATGAGCGCGCCATCGAGCGAGCCCACGAACACCTTGTCGTCGAGGATGGCAACGCCGCGATTGGTGGCGGGAAAGCCGATGAGCCGCAGGTTCGACGGCATCGGCCGCACGTAGCTCCAGATCGGCCGGCCGTTCTTCGGATCGAGCGCGGTGACGGTGGTGGGCGGCTCGGTCACGTACATGATGCCGTCGGCCACGATCGCCGAGGTCTCCATCTGGCCGTTGCCGGCCACCTGATAGATCCACGACGGCGTGAGGCCGGCGACGTTGGCCGCCGTGATCTGGTCGAGCGTCGAGTGGCGGTGCCCGAAGTAGCCGCCGTTGTAGGTGAGCCAGTCGCCGGGCGTCTTCGCGGCATCGACGATCCGCTGCGCCGGCACCTGCCCGCCGAGCGCCGCGCCCGAGATCCCCACCACCGCCGCCACCATCGCCAGTCGTCTCATCGCAGTCCCCGCAGAGTCGAGAGGTAGGCCACCAGGTCGTCGAGGTCGCCGGCCGGCAGCGTGCCGTAGGCCGGCATCAGGCTGGCGCCGGCCTCGCGCGTGAGTTCGGCGAGATCCGCCACGCGCAGCGCGTGCAGGCGGCCGCCGCTGTCGCGCACGTGCACCCAGAACGCATCTTCGCTGACGCGCACGCCACGGATCGCGGCGCCGGACTTCGGACGCGCCGTGACCACGACGTGCCCGTCGGGCACACGCGCCGCCGGTTCGACCAGCGCCTGCTTGAGATACGCCGGCCCGCGTTGCAGGCCGATGCTCGTCAGATCGGGACCGAAGGCGCGGCCAACGCCGCCAAGAACGTGGCAGTTGGCGCAGCCGCGGGCCTGATAGACGGTGCCGCCGTTCGCGGCATTGCCGGTCGCCGCCGCGCCGCCCGCACGTGTCATCGAACGCACGAACGCCGCCAGCTGCCAGCTGCGCCGCGGGCCATTGGCATCGCCGAAGCCGGGCATCACGCCGGGGATGCCGACGCGCACGAGCGTGAACAGGCCGGCATCATCGGCGGCGCGGGCGAAGGTGGGCCGTCAGCAGCGACGGCCCGTAGCCGCCGCCGCCGTCAATCCCGTGGCAGAGCGCGCACTGGGCGTTGTAGAGGCGCTTGCCTTCGGCGAGATCCGCCGCCTCGGCAGCCGCCAGAGCGGCCGTTCGAGCACGGGGGCGGGATACTGTGCGCGCGCCAGCCCGGGCAAGGCCAGCGCCAGCAGCGCCGTCAGTGCCCGCAGTGCCCATGATCGAGTGCGCACGCCCGCCATCGCCTGGCCTCCGTGGGATCGAGCCGCGAAAACACGCGGACTCTACCACAGCCGGTGGAGGGGCGTTGGCGCGCTGGCGGGGCCGAGGATCAGCGCGTCGAGCTCAGCCAGACACGACATGATAAGTGGACAGCGGGCGCCGCCGCGGAGATCATGCCGCATGGATCCGATGTTCCTGCCCGGCGTCGAGGCACGACGCCAAGCCCAGCGCCTATGCCGACGCCATCGCCATGATGCGGGCCCGCGGCGCCGAATATCCGCAGATCTGGCATCTGTTCGCCTACCTGCCCGACGCCACGCAACATCTGGCGCGCTTCACCCAGGCGATCCTGCGCGGCCCGGCGCCGCTCAGTCCGGGCCTGCGCGAGCTCATCGCCGCCTATACGTCGGTCAGGAACCACTGCCCGTTTTGAACCAGCTCGCACGCCGCAGTTGCGGCGGAACTGCTCGGCGACCACGAGCTGGTGGCGAGCGTGATGCGCGACCTCGAGACCTCGCGCCTCGATGACAAGCACAAGGTGCTGTTCCGGCTCATCGACCGGGTGAACCACGAGTCGCCGGTGATGCAGCCCGACGACTTCGTGCCGGCGCGCGCCGCCGGCTGGAACGACGACGAGCTCTACTTCGCCATCACGGTGTGCGCGCTCTTCAACTTCTACAACCGCTGGATCGACGCCACCGGCGTGCATGCGCTCTCGGACGACGCCCATCGCGAGGGCGGCAAGCGCAGCGCGGCGATGGGCTACGTGCGCGAGTGACGCGCCGGCTGGTCGAGGGCCGCGTCAGTCCATCCGCAGGGCGTCGAGAGGATCCACACGCGTGGCGTGGCGGAGATCCTGGAGGAGGCGGTCCATGGCTCAGCCTCGGGATTTCCACGCGGCCAGGATTGCGTGCTCCTGCTCCTCGGTCATGACGTAGCGCGGCTGCTTCCTGAGCGCCTCCGGCGCGGCCTCCGATTGCCGCCAGGCGAGGGTGTCTCGAGCGGTCTCGAGGAGCGGCCGGTAGGTGAGCCCCGACGCCAGCGCCTTCCGGTTGCTGATCCGCAGGTGCCCGAGTTCGTCGCCATCCGCCATGACCCACGGGATGGCCTCGATGAGGCCGCCCGGATCGCCCGGCGACGCCTTGCGGAGGGGATACGCCTTGAGCCACGCGTAGTCGTCGATCCACGTGTAGCGCGTGCCGGCCGGCGCCAGCGACGCCAGGCCGTCGATGAACTGCGCCAGCGTCTGCGGCGATGCCGGCCCCACCGCGTTGAAGGTACCCGCGGCGTCCTGCTCCAGCAGGCGCACCATCCACGCAGCGAGATCACGGACGTCGATGTACTGCACGCGATCGGTCCGGCGTCCGGGCACCAGCACCTCGCCGCCGCGCGACAGGCGCACCGGCCAGTAGGTGAAGCGATCGGAGGTGTCGCCCGGCCCGACGATGTAGCCGGGGCGGATGATGAGGTCGCGTCCGGGGAGTCCCTCGCGCACGGCGCGTTCGCTCTGCGCCTTCATCACGCCGAAGCTCGGCGGCGTCTGCGGCGGCGTGTCTTCGAGCGCGACGGGGCCGTCCTCGGCGATATCGACCGTGCGATAGGGCCAGAAGGCGCCGGTGGACGACACGTAGACGTAGCGTCGGGTCGCGTCCTTCACGCGCCGTGACGGCCTCGCGCGTCCACGGCACGCTGTTGGCGGTGTCGATGACGACATCCCACGCGCGCCCCGTCAGGCTCGCGTAGGCATCCGGCTGCGACCGATCGCCGCGCAGGGCTTCGACCTTCGCGAAGTCGTCCGCATGCTGGTTCGGGGTGCGGCGTCCGCGGTTGAGCATGGCCACGCGGTGCCCGCGCGCCAGCGCCGCGTGCACCAGGTGCGGCCCGACGAAGCCGGTGCCGCCCAGGAACAGGATCCGCAGCGGCTTCGCCGTCTGCGCGCCGCCCGGCGCCGGCAGCAGCGCACCGGTGAGCGTCGCCGCGCCGAGCTGCAGGACCTCTCGTCTGCTGCGCATGACGCGAAGCGTAGCACCGTGGCGGCCGGTGGGATGAACGAGGGGACTGGCGGCCGGTGCCCCTCAGCGCGCGTCTGGCGTGAGGCTCGGCGCCACGACGCCGGTCGCCGCTGGCACGTGCGTCTGCCACCAGTTGCGGGCGGTGCTGTTGGTCCACGCCGGCGCGATGTCGTGGGCGGCGATCCGTTGCAGCACGGCGTCGGCATCGCGTGGTCGATCGTCGGCGGATTTGGCGAGGCATGCGAGCACCAGGGCGTCGAGCCACGGCGGCACGCCAGGCGCGTGTTGCGACGGTGGCTGCGGCGGCGTGCTCACGTGGTCGATGAGCGACTGCATCTGGGTGCCGCCCTGGAACACGTGCCGGCCCGTGAGCAGGAAGTACACCACGCAGCCGAGCGCATAGATGTCGGCCCGGTGATCGACCTGGCTCCCACCTACGATCACCTCCGGCGCCATGAAGGCCGGCGTGCCCACGAGCCCCTGCAGCGTGGTGAGCGTCTCGGTGAGGTCCTGCGCCGGGTCGCGCTCGGCGTATTGCACGAGCCCGAAATCGAGCACCTTGACCACATCGGCATCGCGGCCCATGCGGCACACGAAGATGTTGGCCGGCTTGATGTCGCGATGCACCAGCCCGCGGCCATGCGCTTCGCCGAGCGAATGGCAGACCTGCCGCAGCAGATACAACACGCGCGGCACCGGCAGCGGACCGAAGTCGGCGACCAGCGCCGCCATGTCGCGGCCGTCGAGCAGTTCCATCACGTAGTAGAAGCGGCCGTCGTCGGTGACGCCGTAGTCGAAGAGGCGGATCGTGTGCGGCGAGGTGAGAGCCGCCGTGGCCTGCGCTTCCGAGGCGAACCGGCGCAGCGCCTGGCGTCCATCGACGCCCGCGCCGTCGCCGCCGCCGAGCATTTCCGGCTTCACGAGCTTGATCGCCGCCGGACGCGCCAGCAGCCGATGCCGGGCCCGCCACACCTCGCCCATGCCGCCGCCGCCCAGTCGTTCCTCGAGCTCGTAGCTGCCGAGGTCGCGGGCTTCGCGCAGGCGCCGGCCGTAGCGCTGCAGCATGCGCGCGGGAATCACCGCCGCCAGCGCGCATGAGTAGCTCGGCATGTACATCAGCATCGTGACCAGCGGCGAGGGCACGTCGACGCCGCGAAGGTGCGCCAGCCACACGCCAAGCGGGCCGAGCGAGGCGGCAACGAGCGCCGCCACCAGCATTTTCGCCGGGGTGCTGGGCACGATCATGGCCGACAGCAGAATCACGATCGTCGTCCACGACAGGTGGCCGATCATGGTGAGGGTCGGGTCGCTGGCCCAGGTCTCGATGAGGGCGATGCCGGCGGCGTTGAGCAGCATCAGCCACAGTCCGGCGTCGGATTTCTCGCGCGACGTCCGCGGCGAGAAGCGCACCCACGCGTAGAGGGCCACGGCGGTCGCCACGGCGCTGACCTCGATGATGAGGGCCGAGCGCGACGCCTGGGCGCCGAAGTACAGCGGCAGCACCAGCGCGTCCATCCCCAGGCCGATGCCCCAGAGCCCGCCACTCACGAGCGCGAACACGGTGAAGCGCTTGGCCTGATCGTCGAGCAGGTCGTCGGGCAGACGCGCCGCCGAGGAGTCGCTCGTGACGGCGTGGGCGCTTGGCGGACGGGGCAGGAGGCGCGGCATCAGGCTGCTGGCGGAGTATAGCTGCCGGGACTACCGGAGCCGACTCCAGCGGCAGAGCCAGCAGTGCAAAGCCTACACGGTAGGACTTGCTCATCCGTGGTTGACCGGGGCCATTTCGCCAGCAAAGAGGTGCCGATCGAGGCTGTCACGCATCTTGCACTGAGATTGCCGACAGGAGGTGACACACATGTTCGCGAGAACATCGACGGTCATTCTCGGGATGGTCGGCGCCTTCGCGCTCGGCCTGACGATCGGTCCACAGATCAACGCCAACCGCGATCTCTCCCCGACGCCGGTGGCGAGCGTGGCGGCGGAGGCGGTGATGGCCGCGGACGTGCCGGCACCCGCGCCGGCCATGGCTCCGCGCCTCGAGCGCGTGCTGCCAGCGTCGGCCAGGCCGGTGCAGCAGCAGGTGAAGCGCCTGCTCAACGACGGGGCCGACCTGGAGATGGCCGCCGACGGCTTCCACAACGCCCGCGACCTGATGACGGTGGCTTACGCCTCGCGCAACACCGACATCCCGTTCGTGCTGCTGAAGCACCGCGTGCTCACCGAGCGCATGTCGCTCGGGCGGGCGATTCGGGAGTCGCGGCCCGAGCTGAACGAATCCGCGGAGGTCAGCCGGGCGCGCGCCGAAGCCAAAGCGGATCTGGCCCGGATCCCGAGCTGGATCCTCGAGCTAGACACGCGGGCCGCAAGGCACCGCGTGCCACCGGAGAGGTGACCCGTGCGTCGGGCGGTCAGGCCGCCGGCGCACGGGCTCCGGTGAACCGTCTCCGGCCGCCCCCCGGCTGGCTGCCCGCCACCTGAGGGGCTTCCCGGTTTTTCCGCGCTGCTACACTTGAATCATGTCCATCCGCACCTTCGCCCTCGCCCTCCTTGGTCTGGCCCTGCTGTCTCCCGCCGCCGCCCGCGCCGACGTCAAAACGCAGGAGCGCACACAGATCAGATTCGAAGGCGCCATCGGCAAGATGGTGAACATGTTCGGGGGCAAGGGCGCCCGCGAAGGGTTGACCACCACCGTCTCGCTCAAGGGCCAGCGGATGCTCTCGATCACGGGAGAGACCGGCGAGATCATCGACCTGGCCGAAGAGAAGGTCTATACGCTCGACCTGAAGGGCAAGTCGTATTCGGTCATGACCTTCGCCGAGATGCGCAAGCGGATGGAAGAGGCGATGGCGAAGGCCGAGAAGGACGCCGCGGCCGCCAAGCCCGAGGCCGAGAAGCCGGCCCCCAACGAGCCGAAGAAGGAATACGACGTGGACTTCACGATCGCCGACGGCAGCGGCGCCAAGCAGATCGCGGGCAGGGACACGAAGGAATCGGTCGCCACCATCACCGTGCGCGAAAAGGGCAAGACGCTCGAGGAGGCCGGCGGTCTCGTGCTCGAGACGCACCTGTGGATGACCCCGAAGGTCGCCGCGCTTCAGGAGCTCGCCGACTTCCGCATGCGCTACGCGCAGGCGGTCTACGGGCCGATGATGGCGCAGGCGGCGCCGAACATGACGCAGGCCATGGCGATGTATCCGCAGATGAAAGACGCGATGGCGAAGCTGGCCGAGGAAGGCAAGAAGCTGAACGGCACGCCGCTGCTGACCGAGGCCATCTTCATCGTCGCCGCGCCTCCCGGCAGCCAGAGCGAGCAGAAGGCGGAGCCGGCGCCCGGCCTCGGCGGCCTGCTCGGCGGCCTGGGCCGCTTCCGCAAGAAGGGCAACGACGCCCCGGCGCCTGCTCCGGCCGCGGCTGCCGCAGCGCCCGGCCGCGCGACCGTGCTCACGACCACCACCGAGACGCTGCAGATCACGCCCAGCGCCACCGATGCCGACGTGGCGCTCCCGGCGGGGCTCAAGCTGAAGTAGCCGGACCAGCCGGCGCGCCTGATCGGCGCTAGGATTGGCGGCATGCGTGCCATCGTCCTCGCCCTCGTCGCCGCGCTAGCGGCGTCCAGCTCGTCCGCGCAGTCGATCGACGACCTCATCGCACTCAAACGCACCAGCGGCACGCCGGCGATCTCGGCCGACGGCCGCTGGGTCGCCTACGCGGTGCGCGAGACCAACTGGACCGACAACACCTACGAGACCGAGATCTGGCTGGCGGATTCACGGGCCGCCGGCAGCGGCCGCCAGCTCACGATGGCGAAGAAGTCGAGCCTGCAGCCGGCCTTCTCGCCCGACGGCAAGTGGCTCGCCTTCATCTCGGACCGCAGCGACACCCGCCAGCTCTATCGCCTCTCGCTCGAGGGCGGCGAAGCCGAAGCGCTCACCAGCGGCGCGGAGGGCGTGACCGCGTTCGCGTGGGCGCCCGACGGCGCCCGCATCGCCTACACGATGACCGAGCCGGTCACCGCGGCGATGAAAGAGCGCACCGAGAAGTACGGCGAGTACACCCACGAAGACCACGACGCGCGCATGGCGCAGCTGCACGTGCTCGACGTGGCCACGAAGGCCACGCGTCCGCTCACGTCGGGGACGTTCGTGGTCGGCGCGTTCGACTGGTCGCCGGATGGCTCCGTCATCGCCTTCGATCACCGCGTGAACAGCGATGCCGGCCAGAGCGGCAGCGCCGACATCTCGCTCGTGCAGGTGGCCAGCGGCGCCGTCACGGCGCTGGTCACGCAGGACGGCCCGGATTCCAACCCGAAGTGGTCGCCGGATGGCCGCCAGATCGCGTTCCAGTCGGCGATGGCCAAGGCCTTCTACTTCTTCGAGAACGGCGCGCTGGCGGTGGTGAATGCCAGCGGCGGCACGCCGGAATCGCTCACTGCGCGCTTCGACGAGAACCCGTCGCTGGTGGCGTGGACGCGCACCGGCATCTTCTTCAGCGCCGCGCAGCGCACCTGGTCGTATCTCTATCGGCTCGATCCGGGCAGCCGGCAGACCGCCATGCACCGCGTGCGCGAAGACTGGATCGGGCAGTCGTTCGCCGTCTCACCGGACGGCACGCACGCGGCGTTCGTCGCCAGCGGTCCGCGCGAGTTCCCGGAGGTGTTCGCGGCGCCGGTGGCGCCGACGCTTGCGGCGACGAAGTTGAGCGACCTCGGCGCGCAGGTGGCGTCGTGGCCGGTGCACGGCCGCGAGGTGGTGCGCTGGAAGAGCCAGGACGGCGCCGAGATCGAAGGCGTGCTGCACAAGCCGGCAGACTTCCAGGCCGGGCGCCGCTATCCGCTGCTGGTCGTCATCCACGGCGGGCCCGACCGGCGTGTCGCGTCCGCAGCCGTACGGCAGCGCCAGCTTCTATCCGATCGACGGCTGGCTGGCGAAGGGCGCGCTGGTGCTCGAGCCGAACTACCGCGGCAGCGCCGGCTACGGCGAGAAGTTCCGCGCCTTGAACGTGCGCAACCTCGGCATCGGCGACGCGTGGGACGTGCTCTCGGGCATCGATCACCTGGTGGCGCAGGGCCTCGTGGACAAGGACCGCGTCGGCTCGATGGGCTGGAGCCAGGGCGGCTACATCTCGGCGTTCCTGACGACCAGACACGCCGACCGCTTCAAGGCGCTCTCGGTGGGGGCCGGCATCTCCAACTGGGTCACCTACTACGTGAACACCGACATCCATCCGTTCACGCGGCAGTACCCTGAAGGCCACGCCGTGGGACGACCCGAAGGTCTACGCCGACACCTCGCCGATGACCTACATCAAGAGCGCGAAGGCGCCGACGCTCATCCAGCATGGCGACAAGGATCCGCGCGTGCCGATCCCGAACGCGTTCGAGCTGTATCAGGGCCTGCAGGATCAGAAGGTGCCGGTGGAGCTGATGATCTTCCGCGGCTTCGGGCACGGCCTCGACAAGCCGAAGGCGAACCGCGCGGCGATGCAGCAGAACTGGGACTGGTTCGGGCGGTATCTCTGGCCCGGCGAGTCAAGGGCACGGAGGCCAGAGGGCATAGGGACCGGGGATCGGGGCCCGGGGACCGGGGCTCGGGGAACCTGTTCAGGCGTTGCCGAGCGCCACCGCCTCACGCAGCGAGGTCAGCGGATCGCGCACCGGCACGAACTCGTGCGCGAGATAGCCGCGGAAGCCGGTGTCGCGGATGGCGCGGAAGATCGCCGGGTAGTGCAGCTCCTGGGTGTCGTCGATCTCGTGGCGGCCCGGCACGCCGGCCGTGTGGTAGTGCGCGATCCACGGCGCGTTGTCGCGAATCGTGCGGATGACGTCGCCCTCCATGATCTGCATGTGGTAGATGTCGTACAGCAGCTTCACGCGCGGTGAGTTGACCCGCCGCACGACCTCCACGCCGTAGGCGGTGCGATCGCCCTGGTAGTCCTTGTGGTCGACCTTGCTGTTGAGCAGCTCGATGCAGACCGTGACGCCGTGACGCTCGGCCACCGGCGCCACCCGCGTCAATGCCGCGACCGAGTTGGCGATGGCGTCGGCGTCGGACCGGCCGCGTCGATTGCCGAAAAACGTGATGACGCTCGGCACTCCGGCGGCGGCCGCGCGCGGGATGCCCTCCGTAAGTCCCTTCACGATGGCGTCGTGGTGAGCCGGATCGTTCAGGCCGTCGATGATGGTGCCACCCAGGCCCGACCCCATCGAGCAGGTGAGCCCGAACTCTTTCGCGATGGGCCATTCGTCGGGTGTCAGCAGATCGATCGCGCTCACGCCCATGCCGGCGACGCTCTGGCAGAAATCGCGGAGCGGGATCTTCGCGAACGGCCAGCGGCACACCGACTGCGTGAAGCGTCCGCTTCCCGCGGTGGCCTGGGTCACCGCCGCCAGTGACGGACGCAGCCACGAGCCGAGCACGACGCCTACCGCCCCACCCATGAGTGCTCGACGCGCGACTTGCTTCGACATGGCCACCCTCCGTGGACGCGCGGCGCCCCGCCCTTGGAGGTGGAGGGTATCACCGCCGCGGCTCACGGAGCAGCATCGCGGCCAACACGACGATCCAGGCCAGGAAGAGCGCGATGTCGAGGCGCTCCCAGACGCCGATCCAGGGCGTCGGCAGGTTGGCCTCGACCCTGGCGGCGCTCTGACTGGTCACGAGCCCGACGCCGATCAGCAGCACCACCGTGGCCACGGTGTAGTGGCGGAACCCCCGGCCGAACGCGCCCGCGCACGCGATCATCGCCACCAGCATCAGACCGACACTCGCCATCGTCCACGCGATGTGCAGCATGTCGGTCAGTGACTTCCCGCCCGCGGCGAGCACCTCGCGCTGGTGCATCGGCGGCCAGCCCAGACCGAAGAGGCCGTAGACGACGAGGACTGCCCCGACCACACGCAGGGGCCGGCGGCCTTCCGCCGCCTGCCACACGCCGCACCCGAACAGCGCGACCAGCAGCGTGTAGACCATGCCCAGGGGCACCCAGATCGACCGCGTCGGCGCGCCGATTGCCGACAGCTCACTCACCGTGCGCGACGCAGAACTGTAGTCGGGCCACCCCATCGGCACGAACACGATCATCGCGACATACAGCGCCGAAGAGGCGATGCCGCACCACAACAGCAGTGTCCGCATCATCGTCACCTGACGCGCGCCGGCAGGTCGGCGTGGCCGCCCGCGTCGTTGCGGTACCGGCTGGCGATGGCGTCGTAGACTGCGTCACGAAGCGCCTTCTCCCGGGGATCGTCGAAGAGGTGGTACCCGGTCTTGTTCATGACGTAGGCATAGCCGAGACGGGCGTCAGGGTCCGCGAACCCGAACGAGCCGCCGGCGCCCGGCGCGCCGAATGCCCGCGGACTCGATCCGAAGCTCGGGCGTGCGCCCGGCCGCAGGAAGCCCAGCGAGAACGAGCTGGGCACGCCGAGTACCACATCGTTGCGGTCATCCTCCTGCGGAGCGGCCGTCAGCTGCGCCATCGTCTCCCCGCCAATGCCGAGTTCGCCGCCCCCCTCGGCGAACACCGAGTACAGGCGCGCGATGGCGCGCGCGGTGCCCACGCCGTTGCCGGCCACGAGTTCCAGCGCGAGCATCTCGCGGTCGTTGACGTCGATGGCTGCCAGCACCTGCATCGTCCGTTGCAGGAGCGACCACGGCCAGAGGATTCGCACCAGAAGTGGCCACGGCGCCGTCACGAGGGCGCCGATCGCGCCGCGCTTCGAGAGCGGCTCGATGGTGGCAAGCCGCGCGGCTGGCACGTCGAGCGGCAGGCCGATGAAGAAGTCGAGGCCGAGGGGGCCGGCGATCTCCTCGCGGAAGAAGCGGCCGATCGTTCGATGCGCCGGCTCGGCACGGCGAAAGATCTCCTGCATGTAGAGGCCGACGGTTACGGCGTGATAGCCGTGGCGGGTGCCGGGCGCCCAGCGCGGCGTCTGGCTCGCGAGCAGGCTGGCCATGCTGCTGGCATCGCGCAGCCGCTCGACCGTGACTGGTTCGTCGAGCCAGGCGAGGCCCGCCTGGTGCGCCAGAAGCTGGCGCACCGTGATGGCGCCCTTGCCGTGCTGGGCGAACGCCGGCCAGTAGCGCGCGATCGGGGCGTCGTAGTCGATCCAGCCGCGGGTGTGCGCGACGGCGAACGCCATGGCGGATACGCCTTTGGTGGTCGAATGCACGACCACCATCGTGTCTTCCTCCCACGGCGCGTCGCCGTTCCAGAGGCGGCGGCCACCCCACAGGTCCACGACCATCTCTCCGCGCCACCAGGCGGCTACGGCAGCGCCGATTTCGCCGCGCTCGGCGAAGTTGCGCACGAACTCGGCGCGCACGCCCTCGAAGCCGGGCGCGACGTAACCATGCATGTGCACCCCTCCTCGGCTGATCCGCCCTTCGAGCTGATGAAGCACGGCTGATGCCAATCCCGGACAGCCGAATCGAACCGTTCCCTCGTCAGGGACGAGGCACCGAACCATCGACGAACCAGCGCACCGCGGATTTCCACGCGCGCCGGCACCGCGGGGCAGGGCTGCGATAGGATGGCGGCAAGCCACGGACCATGCGCTATCAACACACGCAGACGGGCTATCAGATGCTGGCGGTCAGCCTTGCGCTCGCCTCGCTGATCTCGCTGCGGGCCGGCTCCGTGCTGGTCTTCGGGCTGATGGGTCTCGTCATGCTGGTGGCCGGCAGCCTGTTCGGCACGCTCACGACGTCGATCGACGACACCGGAGTCACCTGCCGGTTCGGACCGCTCGGCTGGATTCACGAGCGCTTCGCGCTGGCCGATATCGTGACCGCGCGTGCCGTGCGCAACTCCCCCGTCCACGGCTGGGGCATGCGCTACATCCGCCACGGCCGACTGTGGAACGTCTGGGGCCTCGACGCGGTGGAGCTGCAGCTCAGGAACGGCACACGGTTCCGCATCGGCACCGATGAACCGCAGGCGCTGCTCACGGCGCTGCGGCAGGCAGGACTGCCGACGTGATGACGGCGGCCCACCGACGCCTGCGAGTGTCGGCGTCCGACGTCTACGGCCGCGGCGGCACGTGCAGCGGGAACGGCGTGCGCCTGACGAACGCATTGACCGCCTCGAGCAGGCCGGTGCTCCTGTCGCGCACCACGAACACCGACTCCTCGCGCTGGCCGGGATTGAGGTCGTGGTGGTCGATGAGGGCGAGCGTCGGCCCGTACGACGGAATGACGCGGCCGTCGAGCGCGAAGTACTCAGCCTGCGCCACGGCGTCGAGCTCACCTCGGTCGAACATCGCATAGAGCTCAGGGAAGGTCGTGGTGGCGACCACCTGCACCCCTTCGGGCGCGCGCTTCAGCAGATCGCGGTGGGCCGCCATACCCGTGACGGCACCGACCTTCCGGCCCTTGAAGTCACCGATCGTCGAGTAGCGCTCGCGGTCGGTGGCGCGGATGCGCAGGGCCCGCTGCTCGTAGAGGAACGGCGCCGAGAACGTGCCGCCGGGGCTCACGCGATCGGGGAAGTTGGCGAGGTTCGTGGCCACGACGTCGACCGCATCTTTGCCGGCCAGTTCCCACGACTTGTCGAACGGCACGACCACCCATTCCGCCTTCAGCGCGAGGTCGGCCGCGAGCCGTTCGGCGTAGCGATTCATCCATGCCTCGGGATCGAGCTCGCCGGTGGCGGTGCCGGTGATGGCGATCGTGACGACGCCCGGGCGCAGCGTCTGCACGCCAGCCATCGGCGCGCCATCGTTGTCGCCGACGACGAACGGCGGGTCCACATGGCAGCCGCCGCAGCCCGCGGTGACCACACTGAGCGCGACAACCACGGCAAGCGGGCAGGTTGATGACGACATCGTTCCTCCGGCGGCGAGCGCCCGTCGCGTCGCGCGGGTGGTAGCATACCCGCCTCGCATGTCTGACGCGTTGTCGAGTTCCCACGAAAAGCTGTGGCGGTGCTGGCATCCCGTGGCTTACGGCCACGAAGTGAGCGACAAGCCGGTCGCCACCACGCTGCTCGGCGAAGCGGTGGTTGTCTGGCGCACCGCCGATGGCCGCGCGCACGCGATGCGCGACCTCTGCATCCATCGCGGCACGGCGCTGTCACTTGGCTGGATCGCCGACGACTGCCTCGTGTGCCCGTACCATGCCTGGCGCTACGACGCGTCTGGTGCGTGCGTGCGCATCCCGCAGTCCTCCGCCGCCACCATCCCGGCCAAGGCCCGTGCCGTCGTCTACCAGTGCCAGGAGCGCTACGGGCTCATCTGGGTGTGCCTCAGCCCCGACGCGCCGGCCTACCCGCTGCCCGAGATTCCGGAGTTCGAGACCGGCGGGTGGAAGCTCGTGAACACCGGCCCGTTCACGTGGCAGGCCGACGCCTCGCGCCAGGTGGAGAACTTCACCGACTTCGGCCACTTCCCGTGGGTGCATCCGGGTCTGCTCGGCGATCCGGAACGGCCGGTGGTGCCCGAGCACACGGTGGAGACGCGCGGCCACGTGTTGCACTACACGATCGTCCGCCCCGAAGCGCCCAACAGCGACGACTTCCCGGTCTTCGCCAACGACGTGGCCGAGAAGCCGGAGCGCCGCAGCCGCTACGAGCTGCACCTGCCCTACACGATCGCGCTGCGCCTTGGCTGGGGCGGCACCAAGGGCATGGTGTATTTCTTCGCGTCGCAGCCCGAGAAGGCGGATCGCTGCCGCGGCTACTGCATCATCGGCCGCAACTACGACGTCGACGATCCCGACAGCACGCTGCAGGAGTTCGAGCGCGTGATCTTCGGCCAGGATCAGCGCATCGTGGAGTCGCAGCGGCCGGAGCAGGTGCCGTTCGACCTCGCCGATGAACTGCACCTCAAATTCGATGCCGTGGCGGTCGCCTATCGCCGGGCGATGCGCGCCGAGGGACTGAGCGGCCTATAGCCGGGTGAGCGCCTTGACAGCGATGGCACGGGCGGCGGCGCGTTTGGCGCCCGCCTTCGTCAGGTCCACGCCGCCGATGACAAACGACAGCGCGGTGGCGCCACGGATCACGACCATCCGCGCTGATGTGTCCGAGTGTGCCCAGAACGCGCTGTCTCCGAGGCCGGGTTCGGGCTCGACCTTCACGTCCGGATCCATCAGTTCGAGGATGCGCTTGGGGGTCATCGTCGCCACGGCTGCCGCCGGCGTCGCGAACGTTTCGATGTAGACAATGATGCCCACCGGCGCGCCGCTCATCACACACCACGTGACGCTGGCCTTGGTCTCCGGATCGGCCTCCGGGCCGTACGGCAGAACCGTCGTCGGCGCCTTGCCGGTCACGGTGGCCGCTTCGGGCTTCGTCACCAGGGTGCAGGGGTTGGCGGCGAGCAACGCGGCCGCGGTCAGGGCAATCGTCAACATCAAGGCCTCCATCGATCGGTTGCGTACGTCGCGCCGCGAGCGCGCGCGGTCACTTCACGGGCGTGGCCAGCGGCTTGCCCTTCTCGACCACGTAGGTGATGACCAGCGACGCCGTGCCCGGCCCGGCATTGGTTGCGTTGTGCGGACGTCCGGCGGGGATGATGAAGGCCTCGCCAGCCTTCACGATTCTGGTCACGCCGTCGATCTCGATCGTCACCGCGCCACCGGCGACGTAGCCGACCTCCTCGCCGAAGTGCGTGTGCCGCCCCACGGAACCGCCCGCTTGGAACTCGGCGCGCGCCGTGATGGCCTCGCGCCCCGAGATCGACAGGTCGGCCTGCTGCAGCACCGTGCGCGTGAACCCTGGCTGCTGCGCCAGGCCCGCACCAGCCGAGACGGCGACCAGCACCACCACTCCGATTGACCGCATCATGAGTCCTCCCGCGGCCGTTGCCGCCGGTGGCAGTCTACAGTGCCCGCAGTGTGACCGTGACCAACTGCCCTACCAGGACCTGCCCGGCCCCTTGACCAGGCCCGACAGCAGCGCCGTCCGGACCTCGTCGATCGAGGCCAGCCCACCCGGGGCGGTGCCGCCCCATTCGAAGCGCGTGGCCTCAGGCGTCCAGCGGAATAACGCGGCGTGCCACGAGTGCGCGATGCCGCCACGCTCGTAGTAGACGATGCAGTGGTCGGTCGAGCATCCGGCCAGCCGCAGCCGTCGAAGCGGCAGACTCGGCTCGCTCATGACGTCGGTGACCTGAAACCTGGCGCCCGGATCGGCGATCTCGAGCGTCGGCCCGCCGAACAGTCCCTGCAGCGCGTCGCGCACGCCGAGCGGCAGCCCGCGCACGGACGTGACGATCTGGAACCGTTCGTCCCGCACGTGCGAGCGCACCGTCTCGGAAAGCAGGAGGGGTGGCGGCGCCTGATCGTCAGCCGCAGCGCAGGTAGCGAAGAACGCGGACGCGACGGCGGCCACGAGCAGGTGCAGAGTCACTGAGCGCCATCGTATCGGTGTTCCCGTGCGGGACGCAGCCTATTCGGACAGCCGGCCGGCGGCGACGCCATCTCTCTGGAGTAGACTTTTCGACCTGACGGCATCCCGATGACACACCGCTCCGGCTCCTTGTCCGGTACTCGTGCTCGTAACCCTCGTCGTGGCTGCTTGCGGCGGCCAGGCGCCCCCGTCTCAGTCGACCGCTCAGCAGGCGCCCACGGCCGCCTTCGACCTGTCGGCCATGCGGAAGGTCATCGAAGCACAGAACGACCGCTTCACGAAGGCCCATGTCGCCGGCGACATCGCGGCAATCGACGCGATGTTCACGCGTGACGCCAGGTCGTTTCCACCTGGCGCCGGCGCCGCGGTCGGGCTCGCGGCAATCCACGAGTTGACAGCGGAGTATCTAAAGGCCGGCGTGTCCGAGTTTCGCGAGGACACGACGGACTTCTACGGCAATCAGGACCTTCTCGTCGATGCTGGCACCTACGTGATGACCTATGGCGCCGACCACGTCATTGAACGAGGCAAATACCTGAACGTGTGGAAACAGGAAGACGGCGCCTGGAAGATCCACGCGAACATCTGGAACACCAGTTCCCTGCCGGCGCCGGCCAAGTGACAGCCATGCACAGAGTTTTCAAGATGAAGGTCTCGAGTGTGTACCCGCACTATGTCGAGAAGGCGAAGAAGAAGGGCCGCACCCAGGCCGACGTGGACCGCGTGATCACGTGGCTCACCGGTTACAGCGACAAGCAGCTCGCGCGGGTGCTCGAAGAGGGTACCGACTTCGAGACCTTCTTCGACCAGGCGCCGGCGATGCATCCGAACGCCGTTCTCATCAAAGGCATGATGTGCGGCGTGCGCGTGGAGGAGGTGGAAGATCCGCTGATGCGGAAGATCCGCTACCTCGACAAGCTGGTGGACGAACTGGCGAAGGGCAAGGCGATGGAGAAGATCCTGCGGACGTGACGACCGAAGGACGCTGACACGTCGGACGCCTCGCGACGTCTCGGCGTCGCGGCTCCGTTTCGCCGCGTCGGACACTCGCACCTTGGCGACTTGTCCGATGACCAAACATTTCTGGGGACCCCTGTACCGTTATCGTCACGTCGGCACGGCCGCCTCGCCGGGAGTGCCATGGGGGCCCTGCGCAGCAGCGCCAGGATGGGACACGCGCCCCGGCGAGGCCGTCCGTGCACGTCATCCAGTGGGAAGTTGCGCCATTGAGCGCCAGTACAGGGGGGATGGACGTGCACGGCGGGTCGCGCCGCAGGAGAGGAGGGCGGCGTGAGTGACGTTGATTGGATTGTCGGGATCGATTGGGGCGCCACGGCGCATGCCGTGTGTCTGCTCGACCGCACCGGACGCCTCGAAGAGCAGCGGATGGTCGAGCACACCAGCCGGGCGCTGCACGCGTTCGTTGAGGAGCTGACGACGCGCAGCCACGGGGCGCTTGCGCGCGTGGCGGTCGCGATCGAGACCCCGCGCGGTGCGCTCGTGGAGCTGCTGGTGGAGCGCGGCTGCGCGGTGTATGCGATCAATCCGAAGCAGCTCGATCGCTTCCGGGACCGCTTCACCGCTGCGGGCGCTAAGGACGATCGCCGGGACGCGCGCGTGCTCGCGGACTCGTGGCGGACGGACCCGCAGGCCTTCCGGCGCGTGCAGCTGGATCACCCGCTGATCGTGCAGCTCCGCGAGTGGTCGCGACTCGACGACGATCTCGGTACCGAGGTGACACGGCTGACGAACCAGCTGTGCGCGTTGGTGTATCGCGTGTCGCCGGCGCTGCTGCGGCTGTGTCCTGGCGCCGATGAGCCGTGGCTTTGGGCCGTGCTGGCGGAAGCGCCCACACCGCAGGCGCAACAGCGCCTGACGGTCCGGCGCGTCGCCCGACTCCTGCGGGCCCAGCAGGTCAGGCGCCTCACGGCGGCGGACCTGCACGCGGCGCTGCAGGCCCCCCCGATCGCGTTGATCCCGGGCGTGGTCGACGCCGTGACGGCGCACTACCAGGTGCTGCTGCCACGCTTGCGGCTAACCGTGCAGCAACGGCGCGACGCGACGCGCGAGCTGGAGCGGCTGCTCGCGGCCTATGCGGCCGCGTCGACGTCCGATGAGGACCAGCGCGAGCATCCGGACGTGACCATCCTCCGCTCCATGCCAGGGGTCGGGAAGCGCGTCGCCGCCCGGATGCTCGCTGAAGCTTCGCAGCCGCTGGTGGCGCGAGCCTACCACACGCTCCGCGCGCTGATGGGCGTCGCCCCCGTCACCCGCCAGAGCGGACAGTCGCGCACCGTGCTCATGCGGCGCGCCTGCAACACACGGCTCCGAGACACGGCCTATCACTGGGGCCGCGTCGGCATCCAGCACGACCCGCCGAGCCGGGCGTACTACGCCGCACTGCGGGCTCGGGGACACAGTCACGGGCGCGCGCTACGCAGCGTCGTCGATCGCTCGCTACGCATCCTGATGCACTTGCTCGCGCGTGGCGAATGCTTCAACCCCAGCCATCGCCCCGCGGAGATGGCCGCAACGTGCCCTTGACAGATTGGTGGGAAGTCCTATCCCCTACAGAGGGGTCACCCGCACTCCCGGTGCGAGTGTCGGATCTCCGATCGACGACGGCTCAAGTCGCCGCGCCACCGAGACGCCACGATGCGTCTGCCCAGGCGTCGGCGTGGCCGACCTGAGCAGCAGCCACGCGGGGCGCAGATCGCGTGCCGGAACGATCCGTGATCCTGACGAATCCTGCAGTCTTTCCGCCGAGGTTGCCAACCACCGGAGCGTCGGCAAGGCACTACGGACTAGAGACTTGGCAGAACTGTGACCCGGCTCACTCGTTCGCGACAGGCTGACGGATATTCGCGGTATTCTTGCCGGGTTTGCAGTCGAACAATAGTTAGGCGGACCGATCGACTGAAGCCCGGACGGAAGTGACTGGGGAACCCACGTGACAGTCAGACCATGGACAGTCGTTGGAGTGCTCGTCGCAGGTTCGATTGTCCTTGCAAGCGTCGTCTCGCGCGGGGTCCGCGCCCAAACGAACCCGGGAAAGACGGTCTTCGATCAGGCCTGCGCGTCGTGTCATGGCTCCGATGCGACAGGCTCACTCGGCCCCGCGCTCGTGCCCTTCGAGTCTTCGGACCAGGACCTGATCGCCGTGGTGCGCGCCGGGGGGGCACAGATGAGGCCGCTAGCTGCGCGCGACATCGCAGACGAGGACGTGCGCGCGATCGCTGCCTACCTGAGGAGCCTATCGGGCGCTCGCGCACCACGCTCCCAACCCACTGACAACTCTGCGCTTCCACCTGCCGCGCCACGACCGGACACATTCACGACAGGCACGGCGCCGCAGCTCTCGGAAGTGACCGACAGGATGCTTACCAGTCCCAACCCGGCAGACTGGCTAAACTGGCGTCGGACACTGGACGGCTGGGGATACAGCCCGCTCGACCAGATCACCCCCGCCAACGTGGGGTCACTACAACTCGCGTGGTCGTGGGCGCTCGAGCCAGGTGCGTCCCAGACGACCCCGATTGTCCACGATGGCGTGATGTTCGTTGCCAACCCGGGGAACATCGTCGACGCACTCGATGCGCGGTCCGGGCAATTGTTATGGGAGTACCGGCGACCTATGGATGAGCGGCGCCGCCAGGCAGCGCAGATGCGCAGCTTGGCCATCTATGGCGACACCGTCATCCTGGCCACCGTCGATGCCCATCTTGTCGCGCTCGATGTGCGCACCGGCGCCGTGCGCTGGAATACGAATGTGGGAGGCTCAGGGACAGCGGGGTTCACGTTCACGAGTGGGCCGATTGTCGCCGACGGAACAGTCGTCGGCGGGCTCACTGGGTGTAGCAAGTTCGACGATGAGACGTGTTACATCGTCGGGGTGGATGGCCGCGATGGACGACTGTTGTGGAAGACGTCCACGCTCGCCCTGCCCGGGCAGCCCGGCGGCGACACATGGGGCGCGCTGCCGCTGACCTTCCGCGCGGGTGGAGACGCCTGGCTGCCGGGCAGCTACGATCCCGTTTCGAAGACGATCTACTGGGGGACCGCCCAGGCCAAGCCGTGGGCGCAGGCCGCACGCGGCACCGACGGCGACGCACTCTACACGAACTCGACGCTCGCCCTCGATCCCGCGACCGGCCAGATCAAGTGGCACTTCCAACACCTTCCAGGCGAATCGTATGACATGGACGAAGCGTTTGAGCGCATCCTGATCGATCGCGACGGCCGCAATTCCGTGTTCACCATGGGCAAGCTCGGCATCCTTTGGGAGCTGGATCGCCGGAGCGGCCGGTTCCTGCAGGCTACCGACACGGGCTACCAGACACTCGTTGACGTGAATCCTCGAACTGGTCGGGCGACTTACAAGTCAGGCATGCTGCAGCGGCCGGGCCAATCCGTCGCCTTCTGTCCGAGCACCGGGGGACTCAAGAGCCTGCGCGCGATGGCGTACCACCCGAGCACGCAGGCGCTCTATATCCCGCTCAATCTGAACTGCGAGACCGCGGTCTTCGAGGCCATGGATCGCCGCGAGGGCGGCGGAGGGGTCGGGTCGGTTCGCGTCAGCCAGTACACGTTTCATCCGAAGAGCCCCGGCCAGATGGGCGAGCTGCAGGCGCTCGACATCACGTCTGGCCGCACTCTCTGGCGTCAGCGCCGGCGCGCCCCGTACAACACTGCGACACTCACCACCGGCGGCGGTCTCGTGTTTGTCGGTGCCTGGGATCGCTCAGCGTTCGCGTACGACGCGAAAACCGGCGCTCAATTGTGGGAGACTCGATTGCCTACCATGGCAAACGGGTTTCCGATCACGTACGCCGTGAACGGTCGTCAGTACGTGGCGATCGGCGCTGGCGCGACGCTCCAAGGCACCAGCTGGGCGTTGCGCGTACCCGGAGAACTGCTCAAGGAGATCAAGAACCCGACGAGCGGGAACGGTATCTTCGTGTTCGCCTTGCCCGAGGCGCAGCGCTGACAAGATGGCGACTGTGCTCACAGGTGAGCCATTCCGAACGGCTGGGGACCCGCCGCCCAACATGGCATGCAGCCGACAGCGCGAGTGATCATGGCCGCGCTGCGGCTGATGCCCGACGTTGAACGAACCCACGACTACTCATGCTCGACATCACTGCCGCCCAGTGGTCAGCTGCCGCAGCGTCGTTCTCGGCGCTGTCGGCGGCGCTGTCCGTGGTGATCAATCGGCGGAACCTGCTTGACGCAGCTAGACCAGAGCTGGTGCTCGAGGGGTGGAGTAGGTCCGCCGAGGGTGTCGGCGAGGCAGCGCACGAAGTACTGGCTTTCACAACAATCCGAGACGTAGGCCGTGGACCTGCACTGCACGCGGCGATCAGCTGTTTCTACGAGTCCGCGAGCAAGCCAGAGGCGGTAATGGGCACCGTTCGCGTTCCGATCGTCGCTCCCACCGGCTCCGAATCCGTGGAGGGCCGCATCCTGCTGTGGTGGAAAAACGTGGCTCAAGGGAGCCGCGGCCACCGCCCCCTCCCGATCGTGGTCTCGATATTGTGTTGGGATTCAAGGGGGTTCAGACACGAGACGACATACCGACTGATGGCGGTCGAGCTGTCGCCCACGGTCGGTATCGCCGACTCGATCGCGCCCGGCATCGGGTTTGGGACGCGCACGACCAGGGTAAAGGCGGTATGGCGCCTGAAAGTGCAAGCACAGCTTGCTCGAATACCGTTACTTGGTCGAGCATTTCGCGACCGTGTCGTACGCCAATGATCCCGCTGAACGGACGTGGGCAACGAGAAACCATGAGACCAACTGTCTCGAGTGCCGGTCGCGGGCTTGCGCTAGGCGCGCGCGCGATGATGACGTTCGCCTATCTGGGCTGTTCGGTGGTGGCATTGTGGCCGGGTGTGCTGGACTTCAACACTGCGGTTCGCGGCGCAGTGGCTGCGTTCTTCCTGGGTAGAGCAAGCATGTCCGCGACGTCCGCGTTCGCAACGACTCGCGGGGGTGCCGTCCTTCCTGAGCAGATCGTTCGTGGATACTTACTACTGAGCTATGGGTATGTCGCCAGCGGCGTTCTCGTGGGTATGGGGGCGCTTTACTATGGGGGTGTCCTCGGCTTCCTGGTCGCATATGCGGCGTTGTCGCTTGCGTGGCTCTGGTACTGGCTGAGGAAGGGCCTCTTGTTCGAGCCTGTGGATGCGAACGGTCGGGTCGAGGCCCCGTAGCGTATGGAGCCGCGGTCTACCTCCGAGACGCCTGCGGTAGCCGGACTTGTCAACCTCGATCGAGTAGCCGACCATCGCAAGCATGACGTTCGAGGTCCTCGCCGAGATCGAGGACGTCGAGACAATCGCCGCAAGGCGCGAGCGTGCAGGTGCGCGCACGACGAGAGCGGCGAAGACAACCTGTTCTCGTCGGCCCAATTCGAAGTTGTCGAGTTCCCTCAGGCCGTCCGGCGTCGTCTGCTCGCGTTGCAGAAAGCCGGCTGACATCGGCTTGCAGTCGGCGGGTATCCTCCCTGGCGGCAAAGGACGCGCGCCGCGGACAACACTCCTCGTCTGCTGCGCCGGCACGGGGACGCAGGCGCCTCGCGGCGTCTCGGTGGCGCGGCGACTTGAGCCGTCGTCGCTCGGAGATCCGACACTCGCACCGGGAGTGCGGGTGACGTCTCTGTAGGGGATAGGGGTCCCCAGAAATGCCTGGTCATCGGACAAGTCGCCGGGAGGTGCGAGTGTCCGACGCGGCGAAACGGAGCCGCGACGCCGAGACGCCGCGAGGCGTCTACCCCGACATCTGCTATATGAAGATGCCCCTTCCTCAACGACTCTCCATCACCGGCATGGTCGGCCTTGCCGCGCTGTCCGCGACGCACTGGATGCGGGAGAACGTCCTGGATCCATCGCCGGTGCTGGCGTTTGCTCTGGGCGTGTTGCCGAACCTTGCGGCTGCGTTCTCGATGCCGCTGATTCTGGCCAGCCTTCTCCCGCGTTCTTCGGACCCGTCAGATACGGCACAGGGTCGTCGCACCTACTTGCGGATCCTCGCCTTCACGCGTTCGGACTGCTCGCTTGGGAGTTCATACAGGCGCGAAGCAGTCGCTTCGTGTTCGACACCAATGACCTCGTCGCCACGGGGTGCGGTTCGGTCCTTGCGTATCTGGCATTTCGCTGGCACGTCGACGGCTAGAACACCTTCCGGCTCTCCAGATTCGCCTCGATGTCCTTGCGGTCGCGCCACATCGGCCGCATCTCCTTGCGCGAGGCCAGCGGCAGCTGGTCTTCGATGTGCTTCGACCCGTCCTTCGACCAGTTGCCGTAGTTGAGCAGCACCTCGCCGCGCTGCGGCGTCGAGAACTCGATCACGGCGTAGAAGGTGTCGCCCGACACCGCCTCCACCTTGCCGTCCTTGAACGCGCTCACGCCGATGGTGCGGATGGCGCCCAGCTGTGACGGCGCGCCGTTACCGGGCAGGTCGGCGTTGCCGCGGCGGAAGCGCAGCACGTCGCCCCACTTCACGTTCAGCCGGCCGTATTCCTTCTCCACCTCGTGCAGCGACGGTGTCGAGCATCGCCACGCCTTGGCCGGATCCTTGAACCCGCGCGGCGTCTCGAGCGGACGCGCGTCGTCGGTGGGCACCTTGAAGCCGCCGATCTCGCTGAAGTTCGCGCCTGCCGCCGTCATGAACTTGAAGAACAGCAGCATGCCGTCGCTGTCCACCTCGGCTTCACGATCCCAGCCGGCCAGCACGTCGGCCGCGCGCTTTGCGAGCGGTGTGCCGCGCGCCTTGGCCGTGGCCACGATCTCGTCCACGAACTGATCGGCGGTCTCGACGCGGGTCGAGAGCTTGCCGCGCTTGACGTCCTCGAAGGTCATCTTCGGCGGCATCGTGCTCAGGATGCGGATGCCGCGCTGGGCCCGCTGCGTGATGCCCTGCGGCGCCGCGAACCCGGCGGCGAACTTCGTCGGGTCGAGCGCCATCGGGTACACCGACGTCCATGGCATGTCGTTCGAGTTCTGCACCCAGCCGGTCGAGCGGATCGGCCACCTTCGGGATCTCGTCGTAGGGCACGATCTCGTTCGAGATGAGCTCGGATTTATCGCCCGGCACGACGCCCTGCCAGAAGCGATAGTCGCCGGTGGGGTGCTTCCACAGCGTGGCGTTGTAGACGTAGGCGATGTGGCCATCGCGGTCGGCGTAGGCGGTGTTGAAGAGCGGCAGCTGCTGCATCCGCATCGCCGCCTCCCACTCGCTGAAGTTCTTCGCCAGGCCCATCCTCCAGAACTGCTCGAACATCTTCGGGCGGTCGAGCGCGGCCACGCGCATCGCGATCTTCATGCCGCGGCGTTCGGCCACCACCGGCCCATGCACGGTGCGCCGCACGACCAGCGCTTCGTCTTTCGTGGTGCCGTCGGCCTGTTTCACCTTGAGCGTCTCGGTATGGGTGTCGAACGGCTGCACCTTGCCGTCGAGCACGTAGCCGCCGTCTTTTTCGACCAGGCCGTAGAGGTCCGACTCGGCCGGGTTGTTGGTGGTCTGGGTCCAGCCGACGAACTCGGTGAAGCACTGGCGCAGCACCGGGAAGCCCACCCACACGGCGCCGTAGGAGGTCACGCCAGGCGCGGTGAGCTGCACCTCGAAGTAGGTGTGGATGTCGCCCCACTGCAGGTGCGAGTTGCTCATCAGCAGCGCCTTGCCCGTGGCCGACCGCGCCGGCGCAATCGCCCATTCGTTCGAGCCGTGGACGTCGTCTTCCCAGCGCGCGAGCCGCCCTTCGAGACGCCGTGGACTCACCACCCAGTCGTAGTGGATGGTGCGCAGGCCGTGCGCGTAGACGTCCTCGACGGTGAGCGGCAGCACCGCGCGCGCCTCGGCGCTGAGCTCGCCCTTGTGCTCGTCGGCCCAGGCATTGAGCCCCTGCGCGAACGCCGCGATGAGCGGCGCAAACTCCGGGCTCTGGCCGGCCGCCCACTGCCTGGCGGTGTCGGGCAGACCGTTGGTGCGCACCCATTTGTCGGAATCGAGGTATTCAGCGCCGTAGAACTCGGCACCGCGGCCGCGCGCCTGGGCGTAGAGGCGCACCAGCAGCTCGGCGTGCGCCTCCATCTGCGCGTAGCCATACGCCCGGAACAGGCTCGGGTGGTCGGCGGCGAAGATGTGCGGCACGCCGTAGCGATCCCACAGGATCTCGGTGCCGGATCCAGCGGTCGCGCCCGCCGGCTGTGGCCGCAGGCGGCGACGACTGACAGGCCCCCAGCAACGGGATGAGAACGGCGACGACAAGGGCCAGAGGGACGCGTCGAACCGGCGTGCGGGTCATGCGGGCTTCTCCGTGGCGCGGAGTCTAGCAGATAGCGAAGGGTGCAGCGCTCTACCGCTGGTCGCGGGCGACGAGCGCCATCATTTCCGGATAGTGGTAGGTCGCGCTGGTCGCGGGATGGTGCTTCGCCGTCGCGACCATCGCTTTCGCGATCTGCTTCACATGGATCGACTTGAACTTCCCCGGCGTGATGAACGAGAACAGCGGCAGGACCTTCTCGAGCAGCCACGGCGTGTGCTGCGACCCGATGATCATCGCCGGGCGGAAGACGCTCACGATGGCCGGGCCACTGGCGCGCACGGCGTCTTCGGCTTCGCCCTTCACGCGGTTGTAGCGCGGCGTGCCGGCCGCGCCGCCGCTGGCGCTCGCCGTCGGGTCGGCCCCGACGGCGCTCATGAACGCCAGATGCCGCACAACGCCCGACTCGCGCAGCCCCCGGGCGAAGGCTTCGTTCAGCGCCACGTCCACGGCGCGATGCTCCTCGAGCGTGAGCTGTGCCGTGCCAGCCCCGACGCCCAGCACGCTGAATCCTTCCACATCCCCGCTGACGCCCCTCGCCGCCTCGATCGTCGCCGCGGCAAGGGAGGTGGGCGCCATGTCGGGCACGGCAACTTCCACCAACCGCTTGCCGGCGGCGCGGGCCATCGCCCCGGCCTCGGGGTTCGACCGGCGCGAGAGCGTGATGACGGCGTCGAAGCCGTCCCCATGGAACAGCTCGTGCAGCAGCGCGGATCCGACGGAGCCGGATCCGCCGAGAACGAGTGCGGTGCGCCTGCGGGTCATGCGAACCGGCAAAGAATACCGCGGTTGTGGGGGGCTGAGGGATTCCGGGGCCAGAATGCGCTTGTCACGATCGGAGGCTTCCATGCGCAAGGCACTGGCGATCGGGTTGGCGATGGGGATGGCGGTGCTGGCGGCACCTCGGCTGCAGGCTGACGCCAGGGGCAAGGTCAACGTGAAAGGCGCCAACTTCAGCGTGACCGACGCGGTCGCCTACAAGACCGACGACGGCATCGAAGTGGCGTTCCTGCCGGCGGCCTTCGACCGTACGGCGGCGGCGAAAGACCAGAAGATCGACAGCTTCGACATCATGCGGATGGACGGCGGGCACCTCACGCTGCGCGTCGGCAACGACGGCTCGTTCAACTGCCTCGACTTCTCCACCGGCCAGGGCGGCGGGTCGTCGTGCAACAGCGACTACACGAGCGCGCTCACGCTCACGGCGCGCACCGCCGACCGCGTGGCCGGCACCTTCAAGCTGAATGCGGACGGCGACACCGCCGACGTGACGTTCGACCTCAAGGTCGAGTCGGTGGCGGCGCGCACGGGCACGGCGCTGCCGGCCGGCGGCGGCGAGCCCGGCAAGGCGGTGATGGCGCAGTTTGCGGCCATCGAGAAGGGCGACTTCGCGGCGCTGAAGGCCCAGGCGCGGCCCGAGGAGCGGGCGATGATGGAGGCGTCCGAAAAGGCCGGCGAGGCGCAGGAGATGTTCAAGATGCTGCGCGCGATGTCGCCGCGCAAGGTGCGCGTGACCGGCGGCACCGTCGACGGCGACTCGGCGCTCGTGGACTTCGAGGGCGTGGAAGACGGCAAGCCCGTGAAGGGCACGGCCGATGTCGTGCGGGTCGCCGGCAAGTGGTACATGACCGGCATGAGCACGCGCCAGTAGCCGCGCCGGTGCGGCGGCGCTACTGCCGCCGCACGCGGATCGACGTCACGCAGTCGTTGAGCCCGTCTTTCGGGCAGTCGTGCTGGGCGATGAGCTGCAGGTTCGGCACATCGGAGGTCATCTCGAGCGCGTCGTCGTCGTAGCCGTCGCCACGGTAGAGGGTCGCGCGCCACCCGGGCGCGACCTTCACCGACGAGATGCAGTCGTTCCAGTCGTAGACGTAGCGACCGCCGCCGGTCGTGTCCGACTCGTAGTGCTCGCACGGCCCGCGGACGTCTCTGAGATCCGCGCACGTCTTCGGTGAGGTGCGCCGAGCGGCCGAGGTAGTTCGCGTCTTCGTAGATGACGATGCCGGTGTCGAGGTCCGACGGGCCGCTCGGCAGCGACTTCTGGCAGGCCGCGGCGCCGAGCGCCAGGAGCAGCACGGCCAGGGCAAGGGCGGGCAGACGACGCATCACAGGTTCCATATCCATTATGACGGCAGTGACAGGGCCACGAGTTCCGGCGCGTGGCCCTCGCCCGCCACCGCCACGACGATGTACTGGCGTCCGTCGTGTTCGTAGGTCATCGGCGCCCCGGTGGCGCCGGCCGGCAGCGGAATCTCGGCCACCACCTGGCCCGGTGCGCTTGTCGAAGGCGCGCATGCGCGGACCGCCGCCGCCGGGCGGGATGCTGAGTCCCGCGCTGCTGCCCTCGGTCACGAAGAGCAGCGACCTGGTGACGCAGCGGCGCCGCGCGGCCCATCTGCCCGAGCGGCGGCAGGTTCAACGGCTTGAGCGCCGGATGGTCGCGCGGGCCGTCGCCGTTGGGCACCATCCACCCGTGATCGCCGGTGTTCAGATCGATGGCGGTGATGCGTCCGTAGGGCGGCTTCGTGATCGGCAGACCGCGCGGCCCCGGGCCCGGCTCGCGGTCGAGCCGCTTGCGCGTCTGCGTGTAGGTGAAGCGGCCCGGTCCCTTGATGAGCGCGCCGAGCCACGGGAAGGTCACCGACGGCACATAGAGCATCCCGGTCTCTGGATCGAACGCCGGCGCCGCCCCAGTTGGCGCCGCCCACCCAGCCGGGCAGGTAGAGCGTGCCCTTCTTCTCGCCGGGAGCCGTGCCTTCGAGCGTCGGCGGCGTGAACATCGGGCCGATGGTCCACTGCTTCACGATCTCGCGCGCTTCCTGCTTCAGCTCGGGCGTGAAGTCGATGAGGTCGTCGTCGGTGAGGCCCTGGCGATCGAACGGCGCCGGCCTGGTCGGGAAGGGCTGCGTGGGCGCGGTCCATTCGCCCGGCACGGTGGACTTCGGCACCGGCCGCTCTTCGATCGGCCACACCGGCTTGCCCGGTCACCCGATCGAAGACGAACGCGAAGGCCTGCTTGGTCACCTGCACGACGGCCTTGATGCGGCGGCCGTTCACGGTGATGTCGGCCAGCATCGGCGCGGTGGGGTTGTCGTAGTCCCACAAGTCGTGATGCACCATCTGGTAGTGCCACTTGAGCTCGCCGGTCTTGGCGTCGAGGCACACGAGACTGTCGGAATAGAGGTTGGCGCCGGGACGCTGCCCGCCGTACCACTCGTTGGCGGCGCTGCTGAGCGGCAGGTAGAGGGTGCCGAGCTCGGGATCGGCGCTCATCAGGCTCCACGCCTTGGCGCTGCCGGTGTCGCGCCACGAGCGCTGTTCCCACGACTCGAGGCCGGGCTCGCCGGGCCGCGGCACCACGTGGAAGGTCCAGCGCAGGGCGCCGGTGCGCACGTCGTAGGCGCGGACGTCGCCGGGCGGCAGATCCACCTGCGTGCCCGAGTCGGTCCAGCCCTGCCCCCCGATCACGACGACGTCGCCGACCACCAGCGGCCCTGGCGCACTCCAGCGAAACGAGGTGGCCTTGGCGCCGAGTCCGCTCAGGAGATCGACGCGTCCGCCGATGCCGAACCCGCCGGCGGTGCGTCCGGTGCGCGCGTCGAGGCCGTACAGGTAGCGGCCGCGCACGTTGAAGATCCGCGCCTCGTCGCTCGCGGTCCAATAGGCGAGGTTGCGGCTGGCGCCGGCGCCGCCGAGATCGTCGGCCTCCACTGCCTGCGCCCACACGGTGGTGCCGGTGGCCGGGTCGAACGCTTCGGCCAGGCCGAGCGCATTCGAGGCGAAGCAGCAGGTTCCCGGCCTTGAGCGGCGTGCTGCGGAAGTTGTCGGGCACCACCAGATCCGGATGGGCGGCGCGAATCGCCGGGTCCACACCAGGGCGCCGCCACGCCACCTGCAGGGTGCCGACGTTGGCGGCTGTGATGCGCTCGAGCGGCGAGTACTTCGTGCTGCCGGGGTCGCCCCCGTGATGGGTCCAGTCACCCGACGCCACCCCCGGCTGGGCGTGCGGCCGAGCCAAGGTCGCGACGAGCAGGCAGACCAGACCAGCGAGGGACACGGCGGCGCGCATGGCCGCGGATGGTAGCGCATCGTCCACCAGTGCTGGCGGGATCCCGGCTCGACAGGAAGTTTTCGCGACCGGATCGGCGGCAGCCCCACGGAGATTGCTCGAGACACCCGTACAAACCGCCACTGGCCGCGGCACCGTTCTTGATTGATCGACGGTCCTTGCATGGCGTTCACCCTCGAGAAGTGGTACCTGGACCTCGTGACCGACGACGGCGCGGCCTTGGTCGGCTACGTGGCCGACGTCGCGTGGCACGGGCTCCAACTGCGCTACACCTCACGGCTCCTGGCCCCGCCTGGCACCCCACCTGGCGAAGCCACCGCGCTCGGTGACCAGGCGTGGCCGGTCGTCGCGCCAGACGGGCTGTCGTGGACGTCCGTGCCTCTGGGGTTGCACGGGGTCTGGCGCCGGCTCGCGGCGCCGATCGAACAAACGCTGCTGACCTGCGCGGCCGGCGCCATCGAGTGGTCGTGCCTGATGCCACGGGCCCGCGCCACCGTCGTCACGGCGGCGGGCCGCGTCGAGGGGCTGGGTACGCCGAACGACTGCGTCTCACCCTGCCGCCGTGGGCCTTTCCCTTCCACACGGTGCGCTGGGGCCGGCACGTCTCGGCAGACCATGCGGTGGTGTGGATCGAATGGGACGGCGAGCAGTCGATGCGCGCCACGTGGCTCGACGGCGCGCCGCAGCCTGCTGCCCACGTGGTCGCCACCGGCGTGACCGGACTTGCGGGCCAGCGGGCGCTGCGCTGGCACGAGGGCCGCGATCTCAGCCGGCGCGCGGTGGGCACCACGATCGCCCACGCGGCACCGGTGCTGGCGGCACGAGTGGCGGGCCGCCTCGCCACCATGCACGAACACAAACAGCTCTCGCGTTCATCGATCGTGGACGCCGACGGTCGCGCGCTCGACCAGGGATGGACCATTCACGAGGTGGTGACGTGGTGACGCTCACCGGATTCATCGGCCGGCTGCTATACGGCGTGCTCTTCGTCGTCGTGGTGCCGCTGGTGCTCGCGGCGTGGGCGGCACGTCTCGCGCCCGTCGTCCCGCTGCCGGCCGTGCCTGCGCCGGAGGGCGGTACGCTCGTCGCCGCCGCCGGCGTCGCGCTGCTGGCCCTCGGCATCATCGATCTCATCCGCCGCGGGCAGGGCCTGCCGATGAACGCCTTCCCGCCGCGCCTGTTCGTGCGCGCTGGCATCTACCGCTGGCTCCGCAACCCCATCTACATCGGCTTCGGCCTGATGGTGGCCGGTGTGGCCCTGGCGCGTGGATCGGCCGCGGGCCTGTGGGTGGTGGCGCCCG
Organism: uncultured Acidobacteriota bacterium; assembly: GCA_963779175.1. Taxonomy (GTDB): domain Bacteria; phylum Acidobacteriota; class Vicinamibacteria; order Vicinamibacterales; family UBA2999; genus CADEFD01. The sequence goes on along the minus strand of CAVZXA010000005.1, from coordinate 103,367 downwards.
TCACGGCGCTCGCCATGCTGGCCCTGGTCTGGGGTTACGAACGTCATGACCTGCTGGCCCGCTTCGGACCATCGTCGATGGACCGGCCGCTGCTCTCGTTGCCGCGGCCGGGATCGCTGCAGCCATCGGGCCCCGAGCGCGCCGCGGTCTACGTGTGGGTGCTGGTGCCGTGGGTGGTGGCGTTCTATGCGGTGCAGGCTCTCGGCCCGGCGCCCGACGCGTTCTCGCTTTCCCTACCGTTCGAACGCGACTGGCCCGTCGTGCCATGGACCGAAGCGGTGTACGTCTCGGCGTATCTGTTCGTGCCGGCCGCACCACTCGTGGCCCGCAGTGCCGACGGGCTGCGCCGCCTGGCCGTCTCGGGCACCGCCGCCACCATCATCGTGACGCTCATGTGGCTCGTGGTGCCAGTGACCGCGACCAATCGTGCCTTCGATGCCGGGAGCGCAATGGGGCGGCTGCTGGCGTGGGAACAGGCGCACTCCACAGGCGTAGCCGCCTTCCCGGCCTTCCACGTGCTGTGGCCACTTCTCGTGGCGGAACTCTGGGCCGACAACGGCCGCGTGACGGGCCGCGTCGCGTGGACGGCGCTCGGCTGGGCGTGGGCCTTCGCCATCGCCGCGAGCACGCTCACGACCGGCATGCACACCGTGCTCGAAGTGGCCGCCGCGTTCGTGCTCTTCGTGCCGCTGCGGAATCCGGACGCCACGCGCGAGTGGATGCGACGGTCCACGGAGCGGCTGGCCAACAGCTGGCAGGAGTGGCACGTAGGCCGCGTGCGCGTCATCAACTACGGCATCTACGCGGCAGCCGGCGCCGGCAGCGGCGTGCTGCTGGCTGGTGTCGCTTCGGGCGCCCATCCGGAAGCCGTGGTGTGGGTGGGCTGCTGCATCCTCGTCGGCGCCGGGGCCTGGGCGCAGTGGCTGGAAGGATCGTCGCGGCTGCTCCGGCCGTTCGGGTGGTACGGCGGCGTGCTCGGCGCCACCGTCGGCCTGTTCTCGTCCGCGATGGCCGGCGTGCCGGTGCTGCCGCTGATGGCGGCGTATGCCTGCGCGGCGCCACTCATCCAGATCTTCGGCCGGCTCCGCTGCCTCGTGAACGGCTGCTGCCACGGCGGCCCGGCCTCGGCGGCCATCGGCATCCGCTACGTGCATCGGCGATCGCGGGTCACGAAGATCGCGGCGCTCACGAACGTGCCGCTGCACCCGACGCCGCTGTACTCCATCGTGGGCAATGTCGTGGTCGGGCTCGTGCTTCTGCGCCTGCGCGCACTGGGCGGCGCCGACGTGCTGGTGGTCGGGCTCTACCTCATCCTGAGCGGCATCGCGCGGTTCGTCGAGGAGTCGTACCGTGCCGAACCCCAGACGCGCGTGATGGCGGGCCTCCACATCTATCAGTGGCTCGCCATCGGTCAGACGCTCGCCGGCATCGTGACGACCACGCTGCCGTCGATACCACGCGCCGGCGGATTCGTGGCGCCGTCGCCGCTGCTGCTCACGGCCGCCGCGGTGATGGCGCTCGTCGCCGGCGTGGCGATGGGCGTGGACTTTCCGCGCTCGAACCGCCGCTTCTCCCGCCTGGCCGATGCCGACTGAGCGAGTGGCGGCGCGCTCGGGCGCGCGATGCTACCATCCCTGCAGTCCGGGGCGACCTGGATGGCGCCAACGCCGTCGACGCGGGTGGTCGAGCCGACGCTCTGCGGCGCCACGACCGCGGGGTAGTGTCGCGGGGCCGAAGTTCGGTGACAAATGATCCGGGCGCGGCGCCCGGATCGCCAGGCGCGACGATCGAGAATATTCGAGGGAGGAGCAACGCCGCGAGCCGGGATGCCCCGCCCGGAGCATGTCAGCGAACTTCGGCTCCGGAACACTAGACACGCGCGGCGCGAATCCGTCATCTGACTCGTCATGTCCACAATCAGCACCGAGTTCGCGGCCCTCTTCTCGCGCGATCTGGCGCGACTTGCCCGTCAGCTCGACGCCCTCGACGATGCCCGGCTGTGGCAGGTGCTGCCCGGCGTGACCAACGCCGCCGGCAACCTGATGCTGCACCTGAACGGCAACCTGCGCGAATACATCGGCCGGCAGCTCGGCGGCGTGCCATACGTGCGCGACCGGCCGCGCGAGTTCGCGGCCAGAGACGTCTCGCGCTCGGCGATGCGGGCGGAGCTCATCGAGCTGACGTCGCTCATCCCGGGTGTGCTGTCGCGGATGTCGGCGACGCGCTGGGACGATCACTTTCCCGAGAACGTGCTCGGTGAGCCGCTGACGAACCGCCAGTTCGTGATCCATCTGTACGGCCACCTCAACTACCACCTCGGCCAGATCGACTACCTCCGCCGTGCGCTCACCGGTGACGGCGCGCTCGCAAAACCGGCGTCGTAGGTCCGTTCGGCGCGCGCACGATCGCGATCCGTCTCCCGATCGCGCTATCAGAGACCCTCCGGCGCACCTCGCACGCCCGCCTCGCGGGCGCTCACGGGCCGATGTCTCTATCGTTCCAGTTCCCGACGCACCGAGCGGAGGGTCGCGCGGATCTTGTTCACCTCGCGCGTCAGGCCGACCTTGATGAACGGCTTCATCGCGTCGGGCGCGGTGGCGATCGTCGCCGCGGCCTCGAGGCGGGGCACCGGTCCGAGCTTGAGCGCCGGGTCGTGATCGAAGCGCTCGCCCCGGGCGTAGTTGGTCGAGACCAGCAGCCGCGCGATACGGCGCAGGCGCGCGTTGTCTTCGCGCCGTTCGAGCGGATCGGCGCCGGCGGCGTCCACAGCTGCCGCGTCCTGCCAGCGTTTCAGCTCCACGGCCAGGCGTCCGAGATCATCGACGACGGGTGTGAGGTCCACCGCCCCGGCCGCTGCTGTCTGGTAGGCCACCACGGCGGCGCGCATCTCGTCGGCCGTTGCCGCGTAGTCGAACGGATGCAGCGGCGCGTTCAGGATCCGGACGATGGTCGTCAGATAGACCTTCAGATCGCGGTGCAGGATGTCGAGGTCGGCCACCGGCATCAGGTCGTCGGGCGTGTGCCAGGCGATGTTGCCGCCGCAGCCGCCCACCGCGTAGTAGCCCCGGCGTTTGCGCTCATCGAGCGGGATGTTCGACAGCAGCATGTAGAGGCCGGTCGGCCCGATCTGGTTGAACGAGTAGTCACCAGCCCTGAGTGGCCGCACGCGCTCGCTCGGCACGCCGAGGGCATCCTGGATCGATGAGCGGCAGAGGGCGTCGGCCTCGGCCATCCACATCACTTCTTCGTAGGCGGTGGCGCCTTCGCAGCCCGGCGAGTCGATGTCGAGCTGCGCGATGCACTGCTCGTCGATCTCGTCGGCGAACGTATCCGCATACCAGGTGGACCCGGCGTAGCGTCCGGTCGAGTGGCCCGGCCACCACGCGATGCGCACCGATCGCTTGAGGCGGTCGCGCATCCCCCACAGGACGCGGGCGAGCTCGAGCAGCGCCGCATCGCCCGTGGCGTTGTCGCCGATGCCCTCGTACCACGAGTCGTAGTGGCCGTGCACGAGCAGGAACTCGTCGGGGTCGTCGGTGCCGGGGATCTCTACCACGGGCAACGGACAGACCTTCCAGCCTTCGTCGAGCCAGGTCTTCATCGACGCCCGCGTGGCGCCGCGCTCGAGGTCGGCGATGAGCGCCAGGCCGTCGGGGTTGTTGATGCAGACGACGGGAATCGCGGGCTTCCTGCCAAGTGACTCGGCGGTGGGCGCGCCCCAGATCGAGGTGCAGATGCCTTCGTGCACGTTGTGCCCGGGGTGGATGAAGATCTCACCGATGGCGCCGCGCCGCTCGAAGGCACCAACGGCGGCTGGCATCGAGAAGCCCTCAGTGAGCACGATCTTCCCGCGCACCGGGTCGTCACCGCCGCTGCCGCGGGCGGCGTCCGGCAGGTCGAACAGCGACGCGGTGCCGCCGGCATACTTCGACGGCACGTAGCAGATCTGGCCTTCGACTGCGATGTCGCCGGTCGATCGGCCCATGGCCGGTGGACGCGCGTGCAGCGATCGCGAGGCGCCGGCGGCCGTGATCGCGAGCTCAGCGCGGACGGGATTGCTGATGTAGAGCGTCGGCTCGTGCAGGGTGACCGGGATGCCGAGCGCCTCGAGGCGGCCCACGAGATACCGGGCGGCCGTCCGCTCTGCCTCGGTACCAGACTCGCGAATCAGGTGGATGAACGAGTCAAGCAGCGCCTTGGGCTCATCGAGCCTGATGGCGTCGTGCGCGGCGGATTCGAGCGCGAGATCTTTGAACATAGTCATTTCTTCCATTGTTGTAACGGGGTCTGTCACGGTCACGACTTGTAATGGGGTCTGTCACCGTCTCCGGTTCGTGACGGTGACAGACCCCGTTACAAGTCAGTGACTGCCGGAGACAATCAGTCGAAGAAGATCTTCAGATTTTTCGCCGGCGTCGGGGGCGACAGCCGACTCGCCACCACAAACGCCAGCGCGCTCAGCACGACGCCCACTTCCACCGCGTCGATGCCGTGGTGCCCGACGCTCTTCTGCCCCGTGAACGTCCACGCCAGGCAGCCGAGAAAGCCCACCACCATGCTCCAGATGGCGCCTTCCCTGGTGCCGCGCTTCCAGTTGAGACCGACGACCACCGGCACGAAGAAGAAGCTGGCGATGAACTTCGCCTGCTCCACCACCAGCGCCTGCACGTCACCGAGCTTCAGGCCGGCGACCCAGAACGGGATGATCGCCAGCACCACGATCGAGATGCGGTTCACCCACACGAGCCGCGCCTGCGACGCCGCCGGGTTGATGAGCCGTTTGTAGAGGTCGTGCGCGAAGGCGCCGCCAGTCACCAGCAGAATCGAGTTGACGGTGGACATGATCGCCGACAGCATCGCGATGAGAAACAGCGAGCCGAGCAGCGGCGACATGATCGTCGATGCCATGATGCTCGACGCCTGATCCGCCGACGGCAGGTACGGAAACACGCCGCGCATGCCGATGCCAAGCAGCATCACTGACACCGCGATGCACACCTGCAGCGCCATCGAGATGCCGATCGCGTAGCGCACGGTCGCCACGTCGCGCATCGAGTAGTAGCGCGTCATCTCGTAAGGCGCCGCGGCGATGCCGAGCCCGAACGCGAGCGACGTCGCCAGGATCTCCTGCCACGTGAACCACCAGCCGGTGAGGCGCGGCTCGATCGAGCCCACGTATTCCCCCAGTGCCGCCACGCCGCCGGTGTGCGACAGCACGACCGGCACCGCGACCACCAGCGCCAGCACCATGATGAGGGTCTGCACGAACTCGATGTAGGAGCTCGATCGCACGCCGCCAAGTGCGGTGTAGAAGCCGGTGCTCGCCAGCAGCAGCGCCATCGCCGTGCGCGGCGTCATGCCGAACACCGCCGACGCGATCTCGCCGATCGCCTGGAACTGCGCGGTGAGCAGGATGCTGTAGCAGAGGATGATGAGCACTGCAGCGATGGTGCGCGCGCGTTCGCTGGCAAAGCGCGTCCCCACATAGTCCGCTACCGTAAGCGCGCCGAACTTGCGCAGCTTCGGCGCCACGAAATACGCCGACACCGCCCAGCCCGCCCACACACCGAACCAGGCCCAGCCCCAGCTCACGCCGGTCTGGTAGTAGCGGCCCAGCGTGCCCACGAACGTGCCGGCGCTGATCTGCGTCGCCGCCAGCACGGCCCCGCCCACCCACGGACCGATCGATCGGCCGGCCACCAGAAAGTCTTCCTCGGTCTTGCTCTTCCGGAACCCCCAGATGGAGACGCCGAGCACCATCCCCAGGTAGAGGATCGCGACCCAGAGCAGCACGGCGGAGTCAGCGACCACGCGACGCCCCATCATTGGCGCGATCGCGTGCCGCCGCGCGCCACGCCCACAGGAAGTAGACGGCCAGCCACACCACCGCGGCGACGAAGAAGCCGTAGAAGCCCCAGCCGAATCCCAGGCTCACGGGCGACCTCGCCGGCGGCGCAGGAACCACGCGGTGCTGCCGGCGAGCGTCGCCAGCGCGGTCAGGTCCATCACCCGCGAGATGTCCCACGGACGCGGTTCACCGGCCCGCGCGAACGGCACGATCACGATCGCCGGCAGGTGCGGCAGGGTCGCCGTGCCGCGCGGACCCGTCCAGGCGAAGGCCGGCATGGTGGCAGACGCCTCGGCGCCCTCGGGCACGGTCACGACGAGTTGGACTCGGCGCGATCGCCCGTCGGCCGGCGTTGTCGGCAGCCACAGGGGGCAGCGGTAGGCGCGCTCCGCGGCCTGCATGACGCGGTAACGGAGGGTGTAGGCCGCACCGACCTGTGCCGGCGCCAGGCGCAGCGACCTCGTGCGGCCGATGTCGCGCGCCTCGCCGATGACCCGGCCGGCGGTGACTTCGACCCACTCGACCTCGGTGCCATCGAGCAGTTCCAGCCGGTGTTCGACCTCGGCGGCCTCTCCGACTTCGACCGTCAGCGTCACGTCGCATGCGGCAGGTGCCGTGAAGGTGACGGCCACCTCAGCCATTCGAAGCACCGGCGCGGCCACCGCCACAGCCGTCATCGACCACGCCAGCAGCAGCGTGACACCGAGCAGGCAGATACCGGGAACCCTGGCACAGCGCATGACGACACGCCGCGGGCGCCGCTTCCGAGCGGAGGGGGCCGGGCGTGCTGCGCAGTCTACATCCGCCGCACTGCCGCCGACCGGCCGGCTGGGACGAAACCCCCTCCAGCTGTCGAAATCCGGTCACGCCGTTCGACGATATGGCACAGTCCCTGTTTCCGGATTCCCGCCATCCCGTCCATGAGCACACGACCATGAGCTTCCTGCCGGATCTTCGCTACGCCGTCCGCTCCCTGACCCGTGCCAAGGGCCTCACCGCCACCGTCGTGCTGACGCTGGCGCTTGGCATCGGCGCCAATGCCGCCATCTTCAGCGTCGTGCGCGGGGTGCTGCTCAGGCCGCTGGTCAACCGCGACCAGGACACGCTCATCTACATCCGCCAGAGCGCGCGCGGCATGGGCGCCGAAAACGCGAACTTCTCGGTGCCGGAGCTGCGCGACCTGCAGGGGCGGGTGAAGACGATTTCGGCCTTCGGCGACTTCTCCACCATCGAGTTCACGATGGTCGGGCTGGGCGAGCCTCGGGTGGTGCGGGCCGGTGTCGTCGGAGGCTCCTACTTCGAGGTCATGGGGCTGCGGCCGACCATCGGACGCCTGCTCGGCCCGGCCGACGACGGCCCCGCGGCCCCGGGCGCGGCCGTGCTCACGCACCGCTTCTGGACCACGGCCTTCCAGTCGGATCCGAACGTCATCGGCAAGACCCTCCGCCTGAGCGATCGCACGGCGACCGTCGTTGGCGTGCTCGAGCCGTCGGTGCCGTATCCGACCGAGACGGAGATCATCGCAAATGTCGTCACCAGCCCGCATCATCTCGACGCGACGATGGTGGATGGGCGCGTGCATCGCATGACGGAGCTCTTCGGCCGCCTCGCTCCCGGGCAGACCGTCGAGAGCGCGCGGGCCGAACTGCAGACCGCCCACGGCGCCATCAAGGCCGAACATTCCGAGGCCTACCCGGAGAGCGCCAACTTCTCCATCGACGCCGTGACCCTGCGCGATCAGATCGTGTCGCCGGCGCGCACCATCCTGCTGGTGCTGCTGGCCGCCTCGGCGCTGGTCTTCGTGGTCGCCTGCTCGAATGTGGCGAATCTGATCCTGGCACGGTCGGTGCGCCGTGAAGGCGAGCTGGCGGTGCGGGCCGCCCTCGGCGCCAGCCCGGGCGCGCTCAGACGGACGCTGCTGGCTGAAAGCCTCGTGCTCTGTGTCTCGGGTGCCGTGCTCGGCATCATCGTGGCCAGACCGATGGTGAGTGTATTGGCACGCTACGCCTCACGCTTCTCGATCCGCGCGATGGACGTCACCGTGGATGCGACCCTGCTGTGGGTAGGCGCCGTTCTGGCGGTGGTGGCCGCCGTCGGGCTCGCCTTCGTGCCCCGCCTGCCCAACGCCGACGCCGCCACCGGCCCCGGCCTCTCGTCCGGCAACATCCGCATCACGCCCGGCACCAACCGTCGCCTGCGGCTCTTTGCCGTGGCGCAAATCGCCGCCTCGTTCGTGCTGCTCGCCGGCGCCGGCATGTTGCTGACGACGCTCATCGGCCTGCAGCGCACGCAGACCGGCATCCGCGGCGGCAACGTGCTGGCCGTCAACGTGCCGGTCGTCTCGCTCACGCGTCCGGCCGCCGAGACCAACGCCTTCTACCGCGAGGTGCTGCGCCGCATCGGCGAGCTGCCGGAGGTGGAGCGCGTGGCGCTCGGCACCGCCGTGCCGTGGCGCGACCCCGGCTTCTTCGCCGCGCAGTTCACCGTCGAGGGCTACGCCAAGGCCAATGGCGAAGAGGACCCCCGCGCGCAGTTCCGCACCGTCTCATCGGGGTTCTTCGAGTCGCTGGGCGTGCCCATCGTGGCCGGCCGCGACTTCAACGAAGGCGACCGTCAGGACGCCGAGAAGGTGGTCATCGTCAGCGAGAGCCTGGCGCGGCGGATGTTTCCCGGCCAGGACGCAGTGAACCGCAAGCTGATGTGGACCGATCCGGTCACCGACTTCATCGGCGTCAGCAAGAACGGCCGCCGCATCATCGGCGTCGCCGCCGACCTCGACGACCAGAACATCGTGCCCGAGCCGACGATGACCGTCTACCATCCGTTCGAGCAGGAGTTCCATACAGGACGCATCTTCGTGCACGCCAAGACCGACCCCTACGCGCTGGTGACGCCGATCACGAAGATCGTGCAGAGCATCTCGGCCGACCAGCCGGTGGAACGGGCGGCCTCGATGAACGACATCCGCGCTGAGGTGCTGTCGCCGGCGCGGCTGAACGCGTTCGTCTTCGGCGGCTTCTCGGGCGTCGCGCTGCTCATTGCCGTGGTCGGCGTGGCCGGCGTGCTCGCCTTCTCGGTGACCGCCCGCACGCGCGAGTTCGGCATCCGCCTGGCGATCGGCTCGGCGCCGCGCCAGCTGCTGACCGGCATCCTGAACGAAGGCGCGGTGATCGCCGCGGGCGGCATCGTGGTCGGGGTGTTCGGCGGCTACCTGCTGACGCAGATCGTCGGCAGCTTCCTGACCGACGTGCGCCTGCCCGGCGTGGGCGCCACCGCCGCGGCCGCGGCGGTGCTGGCGCTGGCAGCCGTCGCCGCCTCGCTCATCCCGGCCTCGCGCGCCGCCCGGGTGGACGTGGCGCAGGCCCTGCGCTCGGAATAGGCATTTGTAACGGGGTCTGTCACGGTCACCAAACGGAGACGGTGACAGACCCCGTTACAATTCGTGACCGTGACAGACCCCGTTACAAATGGCTAGCGCGCGCCCGCCACGTCCAGCAGCGCGCCGCTGGTATAGCTGGCCTCGTCTGACAGGAGCCAGAGGATGGCGCCGGCGATCTCGGCCGGCTCGCCGGGGCGCAGCATCGGTACCAGCGGCGCGATGCGCTCCAGCCGATTGGGCTGGCCGCCGCTGGCGTGGATCTCGGTGCGCACGATACCCGGCCTGACGGCATTCACGCGGATGCCTTCGGTCGCCACTTCTTTCGCCAGCCCCATCGTGAAGACGTCCACCGCGCCCTTCGCGGCCGCATAGTCCACGTATTCACCGGGCGAGCCGATCCGCGACGCCACCGATGACATGTTCACGATGGCGCCGCCGGCGCCGCCGTGTTTGGTGGACATGCGGCGCACCGCTTCCCGCGCGCACACCATGGTGCCGATGACGTTGATGGCGAACATGCGGTGCAGGCGTGCGGCCGACATCTCGTCCACCCGCGCCTTCATGTCGACGACGCCGGCGTTGTTCACGAGCGCCGTGATGGGGCCGAGCGCGCGCTCGCAGTCCGTAAACATCCTCAGCACGTCGTCCTCGACGGCCACATCCCCCGGCAGGGCCACGGCGGTGCCGCCGAAGTCACGGATGGCCGCGACCACCATGTCGGCGGCCTCCCGGTTCGTGCGGTAGTTCACCCCGACCGCGTAGCCGCGCGAGGCGGCCAGCTGTGCGGTTGCCGCGCCGATGCCTCGACCGGCGCCGGTGATGAGCACGACCGGCGTCAACGCGCGGCTCCGGGCGCCACGAGGCCGATGATGCCGGCGGCCGTGTCGGCCGGAAAGGCCCGCGCCACCCAGTGGTCGTCGGTGTCGATGCTCATGCACGCCGCCGACGGGATGAGCGTCGCCAGGCGCTCGGCCACGGCGAGCGGACTGATGACATCACGCGTGGCCCACACCAGCAGCACCGGCATCGACAGCGCCGGCAACTGCGGCGACAGGTCGGGCACGGGGTTGGTGGCCCACGCGGCTGCCTGCGGATAGGCATCGCGGTAGTCGGTGCGCCAGTCGCTGGCGCCGAGCGCCGCCATGTCGAGGCCGCCGGCAGCCACGGCGAGCACGAGGTGCGTCACGCGCGCCGGATAGCGCAGCGCCACCGCCATGGCAAGGTAGCCGCCCATCGACTGGCCAACGAGCACCGTGGGCTGCGTGATGTGCGAGGCCACGTGTTCGACCAGATCGTCGTATGACCCGACCGACGGATCTCCGGGCGCCCCGCCGAGGCCGGGCAGGTCGATGAAGGTGCGCGGCCACGCCGCCGGCAGCTGATCGGCCACCGGCTGCCAGAACGCTGACAGCCCCGCGGCTCCAGGCACGAACGTGACGTGTGGCTGCACGACGGCAGCGGCTGGCGCGGCGGTCATCGTCAGGCCGCCGTGAGCACGAGGGGCGCCCCGCGCGTGATGACGAGCGTGTGTTCGTAGTGCGCGGCGAGGCTGCAATCGGCGGTGCGGATGGTCCAGCCGTCGGCCTCCTGCACCGGCGTCGCCGACCCGGCGCTCAGCATCGGCTCGATGGTGGTCACCATGCCTTCGGTGAGCACGTCGTGCTGCCACGGGTCGTAGTGATTCGGCATGTCGTGCTCTCCGCCTGCTATGAGTCTTCGGATTCCCAATGGAACTTGTGCAGCAGCCGGTGCAGGAACGGCGCCACGAGCAGGCCGGCGAACACGATGAACGCCAGACCCGCATACAGCGCGTAAACGCCGGCGAACACCTTGCCGCCATCGCTCTTCGGCGCGTTGACCGGGCCCATGCCGCCAAGCAGCATCGCGGCGTTCAGGAAGGCGTCGCGCCAGTCGAGGCCTTCGAAGTAGCTGTAGCCGGCCATCCCGATCGCCAGCGAGCCGAGCACCAGGCCGAGCGCCGCCGCAGCATGGCTCACCATGCGGGCCACGAACCGCTGTCTGTTCAGCGGGCGACGGGTGCGGGGTTCGTACATTCCGCGGCTACTGTATCGCTACTCCCGCGTCAGCCGAAGCGGGCACCCCAGTCGATGAGGCCCACCGCGAAGGCCGCCGTGGCGCCCACCGCCGCCACCGCGCGCAGGTGGTTCCAGCGCTGCCACGTCGCGACGTACGCCGGCCAGCGTGCGGCCGCGTCGGTCGTGGCCACGGCCGCCAGCGCGTTGTTCAGCGGGACGTTGCGGGCCATGGTGATCCCGAAGACGCCGACGAGATACGGCGAGGCTGGCCCCGAACAGCCAGCCATGATCGGGCACGGCGGCGGTGATGACGGCGATCACGAACGACAGCACGCGTGGTGCCGAGGAACACCGTCAGGAACAGCGGATTGACGATCGCCACGTTGATGCGCTGCATCGCTTCGAGGCCCGCCGCTGGCGGCAGTTGCGTGAGCGCCCGCATGATCGCGTTCGAGAAGACGAACAGCAGGCCCGCCATCAGGCCGCTGCCCACGGTGGCCGGCAACGCCAGGTACGGAAGCCACTCCACGAGAGACTGCATCGCTGCGTTCCTCCTCGTGCCGCCACGACACCCCGCGGCCGGTCGGTGGCGACGGATGTTCAGCGGTCCATCACCGGCAGGTAGGCCCGCCACGGGCCCACGCTGTCACGATACTGCTTCGCCATCACCCGCGCGATCTGGGCCAGGTGCCCCAGGTCGTGCCCGACCCACGTCGCGAGGAGCTGTTCGAGCGTCACCACGCCCAGGGCCGGATGTTCGCCGGTGAGCGCCAGGTGCGCGTCGGCCAGATGCCAGCCGCGCAACTCCGCCACATTGCCCGCACGCAGCGCCGCGAACTCGTCGAGCAGCATCGCCAGCGACTTGCCCTGGCTCTCGCGTGCCTGCGCGAAGCGGTCGTAGGGCTCGAAGGTGCGGTTCGGGCCCTGCGCGAGGATGATGCGGGCGCGCGGAATCCAGTCCGTCCGCTCGCCGTGGATGAGATGCCCCACGTTGTCGAAGGCGCTGAAGGTGTCGGGGCCCTCGTTGGGCGTCGTCCACACCTCCGGCAGACCACCGAGCAGCGCGCGAAGCGTGGCCGGAGTGCGTTCGAGCACCTCGAGCGCGTCATCGACCTGGAACCGCATGGTGACCTCCCGGACGTGTCACGAGCTGGCCGGCTCGGCCGCCGGCGCCGTGCCGACGCGCATCAGACGGTCGAGGATCGGCGTGGTGGCAAACGTGGTGACCACCGCCATCAGCACCAGCATCGCGAACAGCGTCGGCGACAGGATGCCCAGCTCGAGTCCGACGTTCAGCACGATGAGCTCCATCAGCCCGCGCGTGTTCATGAGCACGCCCAGCGCCGCCGACTCGCGCCCGCCGAACCCGGTCAGCCGCGCCGCTACGAACGTGCCGCCGAACTTGCCCACCGACGCCGTGAGGATGATGAGGCCGCACAGCAGCCACTGCGACGCGCCGGCGACCAGGCCGATCTCGGTGCGCATGCCGGTGGAGGCGAAGAACACCGGCAGGAAGAGCACCACCACCAGGTCCGAGAGCGCGCGCGTCAGCGTGCGCGCCAGGCGCGACTCGTGGGGAATGAGCGCGCCGGCGAAGAACGCGCCGAAGATGGCGTGGATGCCGGCGGCCTCGGTGGCCAGCGCCGAGAGCAGCATGCCGACAACTGCTGCGGCGATGGCGCCCTGCGACACCGACTCGCGCAGCTCCTGCGCCCGCACGGCACGGATGATGACCGGACGCACCACGAGCAGCATCAATGCCAGGTAAACGATTGTCAGGGCGAAGGTGACCCAGGCGCTCGACATCGTGGCGCTCGCCACAGCCGTCACGAACGCGAGCAGACACCAGGCGGTGACATCGCCCACCGCCGCGCAGGAGAGCGCGACCAGGCCGAGGTCGGTGCCGTGGAGCCCGCGGTCGGTCAGGATTCGCGCCAGCACGGGGAAGGCCGTGACCGACAGCGAGACGCCGATGAAGAGGGCGAACACGATGAACGGCACGTCGCTCGAGGAGAGCCGCGGGTACAGATACACGGCCAAGGCCATGCCCAGCAGGAACGGCACCACGATGCTGACCTGCGAGACCACGATCATCGCCCGCGTGCGGCGCCCGAGGCGGGCAGTGTCGAGCTCCAGGCCGACCAGGAACATGAAGAGCATGACCCCGATCTGGGCAATCGCCGAGAGGATGGGGGCGATTGCGGCCGGCTGCAGGTAGTGCATCGCTGCCGGCGAGATCTGGCCGAGCAGCGACGGGCCGAGCAGGATGCCCGCCATGACCTCGCCCATCACCGGCGGCTGGTGGAGGCGCGCGAACAGCGCGCCGCAGAGGCGGGCCGCGATGATCACGACGACCAGTGCCAGCAGCACGTGATACAGCACGTCGGGCGGCGACAAAATCGCGGCGCTCATCGCCTCACGATAGTGCGGCGGCCCCGAGGGTGTCGAGCAGGGCGGCGCCCCGCGGCGACAGGCGGTAGCCGACCTCGAGGCTCTCGGTGAGCCCGAGGGCCTTGAGCTTGCGGACGTCGGTCTTGAAGTGCCAGTTTCTCCCGGCCCATCTGCAGGCACAGATCGCCCGCACGACGGCCGGGATGCTGGCGGATGAGCGTGAGCACTCGCGTCGTCCACGGCTCATCGGCGCGGGCATCCATACGGCGCAGTTTCTCGCGCACCACTCGCAGCTCGTCCGGCGTGACCGCGGCCGTCTCACGCAGCGCAATCCGCGGGTCGGCGGTGAGCGCTCCGAGCTCGATCCGGTAGATGTCGCCGTCGTCGCGGCGGTTGAGGTCGTCGATGAGCGCCTCGCGCGAGGCGTAGCCGGCGCGGCGCGCGTCGGCGTCCGGGATCTGCGACAGCGTCACCGTGCGGATGGCGCCAATGTGCAGCTGGCCCACCGCGGTGAGCAAGGTGCCGCCGGCCTTGACCGTGGGCCGCGTCCAGCGTCTGAACGCGAGGGTGACGGTGCCGGCGCGGATGGCCTCGAGCGCGGGCTGCCGGAAGATCATCGCGACGCCGCGGCCACTCGGCGCCGCGATCGGATCGCGGCCTTCACGGCCCGCGTCGGATCGCCCAGCGACTGATTCAACGCGACCGCCTCGCGCACCAGACGCCGGGCTGTGGTTTTCGTAATCGACATCCCCTCGCGCAGTTCGAGCGTGGCCATCTCGTACTTGCCGCCCGCCTTGAGGCGCGGCTCGACCGAGGTGAGGCGCTGGCCCTGCCAGAAGCCGAACAGCACCCGCTCGTCTTCCGCGCGGATGAGCAGCACCGGCCCATCGGCGAGATAGACGAGGTGGCCCCACTTGACGACCTCGTCGAGCGCCGGCGCCGAGCGGGCGGCGTCGCGGAGCTCGTCCACCAGCGTGCGGCGCCAGCCGCGCAGGGCGGCGACGTAGGCATCGGGATTGGCCGCCGGAATCACCTTCTTCATCGCCATTGGGGGCTCCTCCGCTGCTGTCCTAGCCGGCGTTGAACACCGCATCCACCGGCACCTGCAGTGCCGTCGCCAGCTGGTTGGTCTTGCCCGCGACGGCGATGATCGACAGCAGCTCGGCGTACTGGGCGTCGGTCATGCCCTTGGCGCGCGCCGCCGCGGTGTGCGAGTGGACGCAGAACGTGCAGGCGTTGGCGACCGACACCGCGATGAACACCATCTCTTTGGTCACCGGGTCGAGCAGCGACGGCACCGCCATCACCTGCCTGACCTCGTGCCAGGTGCGTTCGAGCAGGTCGGGGTCGAAGGCCAGGGTCCGCCAGAAGCTGTTGATGAAGTCGGTCTTGCGGATGGCGCGCATGTCGTCGAAGACGGCCTTCACGCGAGGATGGCTTTCGGGATCCTGAGGCGGGCGCTGCGTCGGCATGCGCCAGTGTAGTGCGCTCAGGCAGCCGTCGGCCGCCTGAGGAACGCCAGCGTGCGCTGCCACGCGAGGTCCGCGGCCGGCTGGTCGTAGGCGTCGGCACGATCGGGCTCGCAGAACCAGTGCCCGACGCCGGCGTAGCGGTGGACAGTCACTGCGCGTCCGGCCTCGAGGAGCGCGCGCTCCAGCGCGTCCACGTTGGCGGGCGGCTCGTACGGATCGTCGGACGCGAAGTGTCCGAGGTAGTCGGCACGCGAGGTCCGCCAGTCGCCGCCGCCGGTGCCGTAGAAGAGCACGACAGAGCGGACGGCGTCCGGACGGGCGGCTGCGAGGTCGAGCGCGTAGCAGGCGCCCAGCGAATAGCCCAGCACCGCCAGACCCGTCCCGGCGCCGGCCGCGCTCGAGCCGAGGTGGTCCACCGCGCGCGCGATATCTGCCTTGGCGCGAAGGTGTTCGGCATCGAGAGCGGCGCCAAGACGTTCGGCATCCGCCACGGTCTCGGCCGTCTCGCCGCGGTAGAGGTCCGGCGCATACGCCACGTACCCCGCCTCCGCCAGGCGCATGCAGACGGCCTTGATCGTGTCGTTCAGCCCCCACCACGCGTGCAGCACCAGCACGCCGGGCCCGGTGCCGGTCAGCGGCAGCGCCAGGAAGCCGGGGGGATCAGGTGTCCGCGGAGGCGCGTCGATGTCCGCCGTCATCGCTGCCCGCCGATTGCCAGCGCCGCCGCTGCCGCCAGCTTGTGCTTCGCCTGCCACGGTGGACCCGCCGCCCGGCCCATGGCGAGCAGCACCGCGTCCACCTCGTCCCGCCCGAGCGCCGCTGCCGCCTCATGAAACACCTGCGCGCGATCGTACCAATGCACCGACCAGCCGCGTGCTGCGGCGGCAGCCGCCAGGGCATCGCGGTACATCACGGAGTCGGCGACCGTCTGCGCGCGGTGGTCTGAAATGCGCCCCCGAGTCGTTGGCGGAAGGACGGGGCACACGCGAAGGGCGATGCGCGCGATCGGCACCGGCACGGCGTCAGCCACCGCTTCGAGGCTGGCACGCGCGCCTGCACGGGCCGACGAGCGCACGCGATCCACCAGCGCCACCGCGTCGGCGAGGGACATCGGCCGCGCACCAGGGGTGTTGAGATAGCGCCCCACCGCCCACGAGCCTTCGTGATGGTGCGGGTGCGTCGGCAGACCGGGCTCGATGAGCTCGACCTGCCGGCGATCGAGAAGTGCGCCGCCGGGCGCGAGCGTGACGAGCACGGCCCCGCTGCCCTGTTCGACCACGCCGACGGTCGCGGCTGGCCGCTCTCGTCGCCTCGTCACGTCGTCCTCTCATCGGCCCCGTTGGCGGTGGGTCGTCTTTCGGTCAGCTTCTGGATGAAGCGCCGCAAGTGTGGATCACTTCGCTCGAACGGGACGTCCGGGAAACGAAACCATTGCACGGAATCGAACTCCGCGCGGTCGAACGCCAGTGCCTGCGTGCGGCTCACGTGCACCACGTACCAGAGCGAGACATCGGTATGCCCCGCCGTCAGACCCACGGTGGTGGTGCAGGTCACCATCAGGGGGGCGTCGATGTCGTGGCCGGCCCGCAGCCCGAGCTCTTCCTCCAGTTCACGGGCCACTGTGGCTCTGGGATGTTCGCCGGCCTCGACGTGGCCGCCGGGTGGCAGCCACAGGCGCGCGTTTCGGTGGTCCACCAGCAGGATGCGATCCGCATCGATCACCGCGAAGTACGACACGAGATGTTTGGGTGGCGTCGCGGGCTTGGCGACGCGACAGAGCTCGGCGCCGGAGTCGAGCCACGCCAGCGCGTCGGCCAGGTGATCGTGCTCGACGGCGTCGAGGGGCTCGATGGCTGCCAGCTCGGCGCGAATCAGTGCGCGCATGGGTGGTGATGGCGAAGACGGTGCTGGCCGGCTGCGGTCTGCGGTGGCGGGTACATGTTAACGCCCGGCTTCAGCCGCGGCGGCGGCAGATACCGCCGGCTCCTCGAGGCCTCTGAGCAGCGCCGCCGTGGCAATCGTGGTCGCGACTGCCAGCACGCCCCACGCCGGCAACTGTCCAGGCGCCTCCTCGAGTCCACGGCTGATGGCGACGCCTGAGTTGACGGACAGCACGATCAGATGGAGTCAGGAGCGTGACCAGGTTATTCCCGAGCCACGTGGCCCGTATCCACGCCACATCGCGGTACTGCGCTTCGAGCAGGCGGCCCAACACCGCCTGGGCGGCCATCAGCGCGGCGATCACCGCCGACAGCGCATAGGGTGCCGTCAGGTCTTTGCCCACAACTGGCATCTACTGGAAATCAACTCCAGGTCGGTCTCGGCCTTGACGGAAGACGGCAAGACAGGAGGTCAGCCGGCGTGTCATCGCACGAAATAGCCAACGACCCGCCAGTGCCCATCCGGGTCATGCAGCACCGCGATGGTCTCGAGGGCGGCAGCCTTCTTCTCGAACACTGTGTTGAACTGCAGCACAACGTAATCGCCGTCTGGCGCCCCAGGCAGCGTCCTGGTCGCCGTACTGCTCTTGACGCTGCGTGATTTGAGCCCGCCGAAGGGCCCCCTGGCCACGCCGACGGCTTGGGCCCACTTCTGTTGAGGCACAGCGCCTTTGAAAGACGCAGCAGCCGCCTCCCAGCTCGCCGCGTATTGCTCCTGATCGACCAGAGCGACCCAGGACTCTGCAGCTGCCTGCGCGGCTGGATTGCTGCCCTGCGCGATCAGGCTGCGGCTACCAACCATCCCTACGACAGCGACGCAGAGGAGGGCTGTCAAGGCGGTGCTGTTCTTCATTGCGTCTCCTCCATTCGAATCGTCGTCGACGCGATTGCGCCTCACCCGCGGCGGCCGCGCATCAACCCGCGCGACGTGAAGCCTACTCCAGCGGCGGCGCCGGCCCCAACAGATCCCAGCGATTGCCTTCCAGGTCCTCGAACACGACGATGCGGCCGTACGGCTCGGTGCGCGGCGCGTTCACGAACGTGACGCCGGCCTCAGCCAGGCGGCGATACGTGGCGTCGAAGTCGTCGACCCGCAGGAACAGGCCCACGCGGCCGGCAAACTGCTGCCCCACGGCGGCCTCCTGCTGCGCGCCATCGGCCCGCGCCAGCAGCATCCCGGTCTCGCCGCCCTTCGGACGCACCACCACCCAGCGCTTCGGCCGCCCGTCGTTGGTGGTGGACGGCACGTCTTCCACGAGGTCGAAGTCGAGCACGTTCACGAAGAAGTCGATGGCGCGGTCGTAGTCGCCGACGACCAGCGCCACGAGATGCAGGTGCGCCATATGGGTGCCGCGGAATTGTATGCGCGGAGGGCTGCCGCGGCTACGTCAGCCCGGTGACCACGCGGATGCGATGCGCTTCGCTGTCGGTCACGTGAAGCCGCCCGCGCGCGTCCACCAGCAGGCCGTGCGGACGTGCCAGGGCGCAGCGGCGTGGGTCGGGCTCCGGGCCATCACCGCGCGTGCCGGTGCCGAGCACCGTGCGGATGCGCCCGCGGGCGAGGTCCACCGCGCGGATGACATGGCTCTCCGTGTCGGCGATGTAGAGCGTGTCGCGGTGCCAGGCCAGGCCCTTCGGGCCGGCCAGCGTCGCCTCGCGCGCGGGTCCGCCGTCGCCGGTGTAGCCCTGCTGACCGGTGCCAGCCACGTGATGCAGCGTTCGCGTGTCGCGATCGACGCGGTAGATGGCGTTGCCCTCGCGCAGCGCCAGATACACGTTGCCGCGGCGGTCGAAGGCCATCGTGCGCGGGCCGTTGAGCGGCGTGCCGGCCAGCGGTGCGCCATCCCGCGTGGGCGCACGTTCGCCGGTGCCGGCCCAGGTCGTGATGACGCCGCTCGCCAGCTCCACCTGGCGGATGCGGTGATTGCCGATATCGCAGATGAGCAGGCGCCGTCCTGACGGATCGATGGCCACGCTGTGCGGCTGACGCAGCGGCGCCGCCGTGGCCGGACCGCCGTCGCCACCGAACCCGGCCGTGCCGGTGCCGGCGAAGGTGGTGAGCACGCCGGTCCGAGCGTCCACGCGCCGCACCACGTGGTTGTCGCGTTCGACGACATAAAGGTGACCGGCGCGGTCGAACACGATCTCGTGCGGCATGTTGAGCGAGGCCTGCGTGGCCGGGCCGCCGTCGCCGTCGTAGCCGCGCGTGCCGTTCCCCGCCACGGTCGCAACCTGCCGGGTCCGAAGATTCATGCGCCTGATGCGCTGGTTATCGAGGTCGCAGAAATAGAGCGCGCCATCGGGCCCGAACGCGAGCCCGTAGGGGTTCGCCACCTCACCGGCGCCCGTGCCGGCCGTGCCGGTGCCAAGCAGCGTGTGCACCGCGGGCGCTGCCGCACGTGCCGTCCACGGCCGCGCCACGAAGCCAACTCCCGCGGCGAGGAAGACGCGACGGCGCATGGGTGGCCCGGTTGCCTACTTCTGAATCAGGTAGTTCATCTTCACCACGAGCTGCCGGTCTTTCGTGGGGAAGACGTCTGCCGGCAGCCCCGTCTGACGCAGGTCGTTGTAGACGACGAACAGGTCGCTGCCGGGCCGGTGGATGAGGTTGAAGCGGATGTTGTTCGAGATCTCGTGGGTGCCGGTGTTGTACTGCGTGAGGCTGCGGATGGTCATGCGCGGCGAAAACGTGTAGTCCACGCGCAGCGTCGTCAGGTTCACCAGGAAGTTGCCCCACGGCATCTTGACGTCGTTGCGGTTGTAGTTCACCTCGCTCGACAGCCGGCTGGTGGCCCGCGCGCCCACGGCGTACGACAGCGACTGCCGGGTGCCGCCGTAGAAGTCGTTCGGCTGCCAGGTCACGCGCTGGAAGAACTTCTTCCCGGGGCTGGTGTTGAAGGTGAACATCCACTCGTTCATGTTGTAGGCGCCGATCGGGATGGTCACGTTCGGGCGGATGTTGAACGGCAGGTCGAGCACGTCCATGTGCTTCTGGTAGATGACGTTGATGAAGGTGTCGTTGCGCAGCGTCGTGCCCAGCATCAGGTGGTGCAGGCGATTCACCAGGCGGTTGGTCTGGTCGGTCGTGTAGGTGAGCACGTACATCGGCTCGAACAGCTTGATGTTGCCCTTCTTCGGCCGCGGCGTCGGCCCGAAGTAGGCCTTGGTCGTGCGCACGCCGGTGCGCTGCACGAAGCCGGCCTCGGCGTTGAAGTTCTCCTGCACGTCCAGATAGTTCAGCCACAGGTTCCACTTCGGATCGCGGTAGGCGATGCGGCCGTAGAACGCCATGTCTCTGCCCTCGCCGATCGGCCGCCCGCGCGTCCACGGCATGTCGGCGTTGGTGTCGGTCTTGGCCACGTAGGAATTGATCTGGAAGCTGTTGCCGAGCGAGAAGTTGCCGTCGAGGCCGATGGTGCGGTTGAAGTGCGCGCTGCCGTCCACGGACTCCTTGTTGATGAACAGCGCGCCGATGCGCGAGCGCCGGAACACGTCGCGGCTGTAGCGGCTCACGAAGAAGTTGTCGCCGGGCCGGTCGAAGGCGCTGTCGGTCTGCACGTCGAGCACCGCCAGGTTGTTGCGACCCACTTTGCCGGTGAGGCGCGCACCGCCCAGGATCGGCACCGGCTGGCCGGATTCCGACAGCCCGATCCGGCGGCTGAAGAAGAGGTCGGTCTGCACCGGCGTGCTCGTGAACGATCCGCCCGTGCCCATCGCGAACGCGTTCGAGTTCTCGAGGAAGAAATCGCGCTTCTCGGGGAAGAACAGGCCGAAGCGCGTCAGGTTCACCTGCTGCTCGTCCACTTCCACCTGGGCGAAGTCGGTGTTGACCGTCACGTCGAGGTTGAGGCTCGGCGTCAGGCCGTAGCGGGCGTCGAGGCCCACGTCTTTCGCCCATGAGGTGGTCGTGTTGGTGGCGCTCAGCTCGCGGCGGCGCGGTCCGGCCACCACGAACGGCTTGAGCTTCAGGTCCCAGCCCAGGCTCAGGTCCTGCAGTCCGCGCAGCTCACCGGCGAGGCTCACGCGCGTGAGCGTGTAGGCGCGCGGAATCGGCGCCCAGTAGTCGAGCTCGTTCTTGCGGCGGATGTGGCGCAGGAAGTTGATGCCCCAGGTCTGCTCGTCGGTGGGCCGGAAGCGCAGCGTGTTGGTCGGGATGGCCATCTCGGCCGTCCAGCCGTCGGCGGTGATCTGCGCCGCCGCATCCCACACGCCTTCCCAGTTGCGGTTGACGTTCGAGGTGGTGCCGCGGCCGCCGCCCTCGCCTTCATCGAAGATCTGCTGTTCGAGCTTCGCGCCGAGCGGCGTGGTGACGAACATGTAGCCGTTGCGTGAGTCCTTGAAGGTGTCGAGGATCACCTGGAAGTTGTCTTCGTCGAACAGGCGGTCGGAATCGCGGCGCATCTCGGTGGCCACCACGGCACCGCGCGCCCGCGTCGCCGCGGTGCGCGGCGTGCGGGTCGGCGCCCGGACCGGGTTCCGGCGGCGGCGACGCCGCCCGGCTGGTAGGCGTGCACCGCGATGTAGATGGTGCGCGCGTCGTAGACGATGCGCACTTCGGTGCGTTCGGTGGCCGGCTGGCCCAGGTTCGGCTCCTGCTGCGTGAAGCTTTCGACCGGGGTCGCCGTCTGCCACGCCGCGTCGTCGAGCACACCGTCGATGCGCGGCCCGGTCTCGACCTTCGCGGCCTGGATGAACGGGCGCTCCTTGCTGGTCTGGGCGGCAACGGAGGAGGGCACGGCCGCCAGGGCCGCAAGACACAGAAGCGCCGTTCTACACATGCAACCCATTATTTTATACGGCAGAGCCAGCGTGCGGGGCTGGAATTCCGGCGGGGTGCGGGCCCGCAATCCAACCAGGGACGGCGGCCGTAGGACTGGGTTGGAGGCACTCTGACATGACACGAACGCTCCTCAAGACCGCCCTCGCCGCTGCCGTCGTGGCGGCCCCGCTGGCCGTCTTCACCGCCAATCACCGCGAGGCGCCGATCACGGCCCTCGACCGCGCCGCCGACATCACCGACTGGTACTCG
The DNA here is from genome assembly GCA_963779175.1 of uncultured Acidobacteriota bacterium. Taxonomy (GTDB): domain Bacteria; phylum Acidobacteriota; class Vicinamibacteria; order Vicinamibacterales; family UBA2999; genus CADEFD01. Next base: position 81,272 of record CAVZXA010000005.1, on the reverse strand, counting down.
TTCGTGAGCTACGACGACCCCTCGAAGATGACGATGGTGCTGTCGGTCGATCCGCTGCTCGAACCGGCCAACGGGCCCAACTACTTCCCGTTCGATCCGGAACTGCTCTACGAGATGAAGGTCGACAACAACCACGACGCCGTGCCCGACCTCACCCTGCAGTTCCGCTTCCAGACCGAGCAGCGCAACCCGGGCGTGTTCACCGGTTTCGTCGGCGGGCTGCTCGGCATTCCGCAGATCACCGCCCTCGACGGCCCCGGCTCCGAGGGCCTCGGCACGCGCCAGAGCTACACCGTGACGGCCATCCGCGACGGCCGCACCTTCGACCTGAGCGGCGGCCGCAGGCTCTACGCCGTGCCCTCCAACGTGGGGCCGCGCACGATGCCCAACTACCAGGCGCTCTACAACCAGGGCATCTACAACCTCGGCAACGGCATCCGCACGTTTGCCGGCACCACCGACGACCCGTTCTACATCGATCTCGGCGCCGCCTTCGACTCGCTCAATTTCCGGCCCGAGGCCGGTGGCGGCGTGCTGTCGCAGGTGAACGACGACAACAACACCGTGAACGTCGCGCCCGATGACGTCTCCGGCTTCAACGTGAACACCATCGCCATCGAGATCCCGATTCAGTTCCTGACGCGCGACCTGCGCGTGCACACGAGCGCCGAACCGCTGGCCGTGCTCGGCACCTACGCCACCACCTCGCGCCAGCAGATTACCGTCCGTCGCCGTCCGCGCGAGGGCAATGGCAACCTCGGGCAGGGGCCGTGGCGTCAGGTGCAGCGCATGGGCAACCCGCTCATCAACGAGCTCATCATCGGCACCGGCTCGAAGGATCGCTTCAGCATGGACGACCCGACCAACGACGTGCAGTTCGGCGCCTTCTTCGTGAAGCCGCTGCTGGCCGACATCTTCAAGTCGATCGGCGTGCCCATTCCCCCCGGCGACCGCCTGGACCTCGCGCCGCTGGCCCTCTACACCGGGCCCGACGATTCCCGCCGGCACGCCGCGTGGGCCGATCGCCGACCTGCTGCGCATCAACACCGGCATCGCGCCGACGCCCGCCGCGCAGCAGCAGCGCCTCGGCCTGCTGACGCTGCTCGACACCAATCCCGGCAACGACGACGCCGCCGGCTACCCGAACGGCCGCCGTCCCGACGACGACGTGACCGACATCGCGGCGCGCGCGGTGGCCGGCATCCTGGTGAACCCGGCGGTCTACGGCACGCGCATCGGCGACGGCGTGAACGTGAACGACATGCCGAAGCAGACGACCTTCCCCTACGTGCCGCCGGCCCACGACGGCCGCAACAGCCGCCACGTCGATCCGAACGAAGCCGGCTGCACGGGCGTCTGCCCGCCCGGGCTGTAACGGCCGAGGTCAGACGGCAGTCAGGACCGGGGACAGGTCCCGTATCGCGACGAGATGTCAGGCCCGGCCTGGAATGTCTGACCCCAACTCTCAGGGAGATACGACGATGACGATGCTCCGACTCTTGGCGGCGCTGACCGTGCTGGCGGCAACCGTGTCGACGCTGGGCGCCCAGCCGCTGCGGCCCAATGCGCTGCTCGCCGGCGGCGAATCGCCGGCGGCCCGCAAGATCGCGATGGCGAAGGCAGCGATTGCGCGCGCGCCGAAGCACGCCCAGGGCTACAACGATCTGGCGCTGGCGCTCACGCAGCGCGCCCGCGAAACCGCCGATCCCGTCTTCTATCAACAGGCCGAGGACGCGGTGAAGACGTCGCTCACGCTCTCGCCCGACAACTTCGAGGCGCTCAAGGTGCGTGCCTGGGCGCTGCTCGGTCAGCATCGGTTCGCGGCAGCACTCGACCTGGCCACCGCGCTCAACACGCGCGTGCCCGACGACCTGATGGTCTACGGCATGCTGACCGATGCCCACATCGAGCTCGGGCACTACGATGCCGCCGAGAAGTCGGCGCAGTGGATGCTCGACCTGCGGCCGGGCAACATCCCGGCGCTCACCCGCGCCGCGTATCTGCGCGAGCTGTTCGGGGACGTCGAAGGCGCCATCGACCTGATGCGCTCGGCGGTGAACCGCATGCCATTCCAGGAGGCCGAGGACCGCGCCTGGGTGATGACGCAGATCGGGCACCTCGAGCTCATCCGCATGCAGCCCGCCGCGGCCGAAGAGGCGCTGGAGCAGGCGCTGGCGCTCTTTCCGAACTACCACTACGCGCTCGGCACTCTGGCCGAGGTCCGCACGGCGCAGAAGCGGCACCGCGACGCGGCCCTGCTGCAGCGGCAGCGCTACGAAGTGGCGCCGCATCCCGAGAACCTGTTCGAACTCGCCGAAGCACAGGCGCGGGCCGGGCTGACCGCCGAAGCCGCGAAGAGTTATCAGCAGTTCGAGGCGGGCGCGCGGGCCGAGATGCAGGGCGACGACAACGCCAACCGCGAGCTCATCGCTTACTGGGCTGGCGTCGGGAAGAAGCCGGCCGCGGCGCTGAAGCTGGCGGAGCAGGAGATTGCCCGGCGCGGCGACGTCTACACGCGCGAAGCCTACGCGTGGGCGCTCTTCAAGAACGGACGCCGGGCCGATGCGAAGCGCGAGATCGCCAGGGCGCTGGCGGTCGGCGTGCAGCATCCGCGGCTGCTGGAGCGCGCGGCCGCGATCCAGGGAACCGCAGCGACGCCAACGGCCGCAACGGTCGCGGGTCGCTGACCACGAGGGCGGCCGGGTCGTCCGGCCGCCGTCGCAGCCGCGTGGTAGATTGGGCTCTTCGCGCAGAGACCGGAGAGCTTCCATGACTGCCATCGCCGATCGCGGCTATCGCCATCCCGACCGTCTCGTCTCCACCGACTGGGTCGCCGCGCATACGAGCGACCCGAACGTCCGCATCATCGAGTCCAACGAAGACACGCTGCTCTACGCCACCGGCCATGTGCCCGGCGCCGTGCATGTCGACTGGACCAGCGACCTGAACGACCAGCTCCGCCGCGACTACATCGAGCGCGAGGGCTTCGCGGCGCTGATGTCGCGGATCGGCGTCACGCCCGACACCACCGTGGTGTTCTACGGCGACAAGAACAACTGGTGGTCGTGCTACGCGTTCTGGGTCTTCCAGCTCTTCGGCCACACCAGGGCCCACGTGATGGACGGCGGGCGCCTCAAGTGGCAGAAGGAAGGCCGCGAGTGGTCCACCGAGACGCCGAAATATGCGGCCACCACCTACGCCGCACCGGCGCGCGACGACGCCCGGCACCGCATTCTGCGCGATGACGTGCTCCGGTTCCAGGCGCGCGGCGGGCAGTTCGTGGACGTGCGCAGCCCCGAGGAGTACGCCGGCACGCGCATGCACATGCCGGAATACCCGAACGAAGGCGCCATCCGCGGCGGACACATCCCTGGCGCGAAGAGCGTGCCGTGGGCGCGCGCGATCAAGGCCGAAGACGGCACCTTCAAGAGCGCCGCGGAACTCACGGCGCTCTACGTCGACACCAACAAGCTCGATGGCGCCAGCGACATCGTCGTCTACTGCCGCATCGGCGAGCGCAGCAGCCACACCTGGTTCGCGCTGACCTATCTGCTCGGTTTCGAGAAGGTGCGCAACTACGACGGCAGCTGGACCGAGTGGGGCAACCTCGTCGGCGTGCCGATCGAGAAGTAGCGGCCGGCCGCTCCATGCCCGACTACCCCGAACGTCTGCAGGCGCTGCTCGACGTGTTTGCCGGCGTGCCCGACATGCACGAACGCACGCAGCTGCTCATCGACTTCGCGCGCCGGTTCAAGGACGTGCCGCCGGAAGTGGCGACGCGGCCGTTCGCGCCTGAGCACCTGGTGAAGCACTGCGAGTCCGAGGCCTACGCGTGGGCCGTGCCGAACCCCGACGGCACGCTGAAGCTGCACTTCGCGGTGGAGAACCCGTCGGGCGTCTCGGCCAAGGCGCTGGCGGCCATCCTCGACAAAGCGCTGTCGGGCCTGCCCGCGTCTGAAATCGCGAAGGTCGATCCCGAGATCGTCGAGCGGCTGTTCCGGCAGAACATCTCGATGGGCAAAGGCATGGGCCTGATGTCGATGGTCCTGATGGTGCAGGCGCTGGCGAAGCGGCATTTGTAACCCCGCTGCAACCCGGAGCTAGAATCGCCTCCGGCTGCGCCTCTACCCATGAGCGATGTCACCCTGCTGCTCGAACGGTGGAACCGGGGCGATGCCCGGGCGCACGAGGCGCTGCTGGCGCTGCTGTACGACGAGCTGCGCGCGCTGGCCGGACGGCTGCTCCGCGGCGAGCGCGACAACCACACCCTGCAACCGACGGCGTTGGTCCACGAGGCGTATATGCGGCTGGTGGGCCTGAGGACGCTCACGCTCGAGAGCCGCCGGCACTTCTACGGCGCGGCGGCCGGCACCATGCGCCGCGTGCTGGTCGATCATGCCCGCCAGCGCAAGGCGCGCAAGCGCGGCGGGCCTGACGCGGTGCGCGGTGGACGTCGACGACCTCGACACGCTCGCCGGCCCGGCCGGGCTCGATTTCGAGGCGCTCGACGATGCCCTCACCGCGCTCGGCGTGGCGGCGCCCGAGCAGGCCAAAGTCGTCGAGCTGCGCTACTTCGCCGGCCTCTCCCTCGAGGAGACCGCCGAGGTGCTGGGCGTCTCGACGGCCACCGTCAAGCGGCACTGGGCCTTCGCGCGGGCGTGGCTCTACCGCGCGCTCACGCCGTCGGAGCCGCCGCGATGAGCGACCCGACGTTCTGGGCCGAGGTCTACGAGCGCTTCGCGGCGGCGCTCGACCTGCCGCCTGACTCTCGTGCGGCGCACCTCGATGCGGCCACGGCGGGACGCTCCGAGGTGCGCGCCGAGGTGCTGGCGCTGCTGGCCGCCCACGACGCGTCGAGCGATTTCCTGCCGGCGCCCGCGGACCGTCCACACGAAACGGGGGCCGCCGCTACAGGCGGCGGGGAGAGCGGCGACACGGGCACGTCACGCCCCGCTGTCGACCCCGCGCCCGGCACGATGGCCGGCCCGTGGCGCCTGCGGGACCTGCTCGGCGAAGGCGGCATGGGCCGCGTCTTCCGCGCCGAGCGGGCCGACGGCGCCTACGCGCAGCAGGTCGCCGTGAAGCTCACGCGCCTGTCGCTCCTCGACCGCGAGGCCGCCCGCCGCTTCCGCGCCGAGCGCGCGATTCTCGCCGGCCTCAACCATCCGAACATCGTGCGCCTGCTCGACGGCGGCACGCTGCCATCCGGCCAGGCGTGGCTCGCCATGGATCTCGTGGAGGGCCAGCCCATCACCTACGTGGCCCGCGACGGGCCGCTGACGCTCGTGGCCCGTCTGCGGCTCTTCCGCCAGGTGTGCGCAGCCGTCCACTACGCCCATCAACACGGCGTCGTGCACCGGGATCTGAAGCCGTCCAATGTGCTCGTCGGCAGCGACGGCGCCGTGAAGGTCGTGGATTTCGGCGTCGCCAAGCTGCTCGACGCGCGCCTGAGCGATCCGGACGCCAGCGTCACCGGTGTGACCCCGGCACCGCTCACGCCGAACTACGCCAGTCCCGAACAGCTCCGCGGCCTGCCGGTGACCACGGCCTCGGACGTCTACGCGCTGGGCGTGCTGCTCTACGAGTTGCTGGCCGGGGCGAAGCCGTACGAGACGACCGGCAAGCCGCTCGACGAGGTGCTGTCGATCGTGCTCGAGCGCGAGCCGGTGCGTCCGAGTGCGGTGCCCCTCGCGGATGGCACGCGCGCCGGCCGTGACTGGCCGCGCCGGGGCGACCTCGACGCCATCGTGCTGAAGGCGATGGCCAAGCCGCCCGAGCGCCGCTTCGCGTCGGCGGCGGAGCTCGAGGCCGACGTGGGCCGCTATCTGGACGCGCGTCCCGTGCAGGCGCAGGAGCCGTCGTTCGCCTACGTGGCCTCCCGCCTGGCGCGCCGGCACTCGGTAGCCTTCGGCGCCGCGGCGGTGGCGCTCGTGGCAGTGCTGGCGAGCCTCGGCCTGTCGCTCCGGCAGACGCGCGTGGCCGAACGCGAGCGCGCCCGCGCCGAGCTCCGGCTGGCGGAGGTGCGGCAGCTCGCCAACACCATGGTCTTCAAGGTGCACGACGCGGTGGAGCCCCTCAGCGGCTCGACACCCGTGCGCGAGACGATCGTGCGGGAGGCACTCGGCTACCTGGAGCGCCTGGCGCAGGAACCGGGCGACGATCCCACGCTGCGGCTCGAGCTGGCCGAGGCCTACACGCGTGTGGGCCGCGTGCAGGGTGATCCGCAGCGGCCGAACCTCGGCGACCGCGACGGCGCCGCGCGCAGCTTCCGGCGGTCGGCGGAGCTGGTCGCGCCGTTGTTCGGCCATGCCGATGTGCACGTGCGGGCGAATGCGCTCGCCGCCGCCGCCGCCGCCGACGGCGCGCTGGTGAACGTGCACAGTGCCGCCGGCCGGCGCGACCAGGCCATCGCCACCTCGAAGCGCGTGGTCACGCACGCCGAGGCGCTGACCGCGCTGCTGCCGGGGGATGAGGGCGTGCGCCGCCGTCTGGGGTCGGCCTACTTCACCCTCGCCCTCTCGACCAATGGCATGCCAGAGGCGATCGAGCACTGGAAGCGGTCAGGGGCGGTGTTCGAAGGGTTGCTGGCGACCAGCCCCGACGATCCCGACCGCATGCGCAACGTGGCCCTGGTCGCGAAGTACCTGTCGGCCGAATACGACGTGGCGAACCAGCCCGACGCCGCGGCGCGCGAGATCGCCCGCGCGCTGGCCCTGGACGAGCAGCGGCTCGCACGCGCGCCGGGCGACCGCACGGTGCAGTTCGACGTCACCAACGACCTGACGAGCCTGGCTTCCCACCACACCGTCCGCGGGCAGACGAGCGAGGCCGCCGCGCTGCTCACGCGCGCGCTCGACCTGCGCCAGGCGATGGTGGCCGCCGACCCGAAGGACGTGCTCGCCCCCGCCAAGGTCGGATCCGTCGAGTGGCGGCTGGCCGAGAACGCGCTGCGCGCCGGGCAGACGGCCGACGCGCGCCGCTGGGCGGAGCGGGCGGTCGGCACGATGACGGCCGTGCGCGCGCGCAACGACGACGTGGTCACGCTGCGGGATCTCGCGGCCGCGCACGTGGCCCTGGCGCTGGCACAGGAAGGCGCGATGTCCGCGGGCGTCCGTTGCGCGACCGTCGCCCGCGCCTCGGCGGTGGTAGCGGAGCTGCGCTCGCGCAAGGTCGAGCGCATCTGGCCGCTCGTGGACGAGCGCCTGCCGGCGCTGACGGCCGCCTGCGCGGCCCGCTGAGCTGTTCCGCCCGCGCCGTGCGCCTCTTTGAGCAGGCACCCGTCCCGGGTGCCCGTTGAGGAGGCCTGGTGATGGTTCGACGCGTGATCCTGTGTGCACTGGTGATGCTGGCGCCTGGCCGCCCGGCGGCCGCGCAGCCGGTGGGCACGTTTCAGTTCCAGCTCCTGCCCTACTGCAACGTGATCGCACTGGCCGTCGTCCGGCAGGGCCCGCAGTACCAGCTGGATGGCACCGACAACCAGTGTGGCGGCGGCCCGCGGGCGAGCGTCACAGGGTTGGCCTTTCCGAATCCGAGCGGGCTGCTGGGGTTCGGCTTCACCATCGTCACAGCGCCTGGCGGCATGCCCGTCCACGTCGATGCCGAGCTGAGTCTGAGCACGCTCAGCGGCGCCTGGCGCGACAGCACGGGCCTCACGGGCTCGTTTCTCCTCGTGACCAACGGTGGTGGTCCCGGCCTCACGCGCCCGCCGGCAAGTGCGGGTGATATCTCGGCAGTCACGGCCGGGTCCGGCCTGAGTGGCGGCGGCACCAGCGGGCCCGTCGCTCTGGCGGTCGACTTCGCGGCCACACAACAACGCGTGACCGGGACGTGTCCGGCCACACAGTTGATGTCGCCGGTGAACCAGGACGGCAGCGTCGTCTGCGAGAGCGTCACGAGCGCCGGCGGCGGCGACATCACGGCAGTCACTGCCGGCGCGGGTCTCACGGGTGGCGCCGTCACGGGCGATGCGGCGGTCGCGGTCAATTTCGGCGGACCGGGTGCCGCAGTTACCGTCGCGCGCAGTGATCACACGCATGCCGTCCCGGGCAGCGGCAATACCGGTGTGGGCGCCGGAGCGCTCACGGTGGCGAGCGCCGGACAGAACACCGCGCTGGGCAATCTGGCGCTGCGGGACACGACCACCGGCCAGCAGAACACCGCGGCCGGCTACGCGCGCGCTCACGGCGAACGTCAGCGGGCAGGGCAACGTCGCCTTCGGCGCGTTTGCCCTGCAATCCTCCACCGACGCCAGTAGGCAAACGTGGCGATCGGCCTGCGCGCGCTGCGAGGTCTCGTCGGCGCCGGCCTCCGACCGCCGTCGGCGCCAATGCGCTTGGCCAGCCAACACCACGGGCGTCGGCAACTCCGCGTTCGGCCATCGGCGCGCTGGCCGAACAACACCGTGGGCATCGCCAACACCGGCCTCGGCAGCGGCGCGCTCGGCGGCAATACGACCGGGACCAGCAACACGGCCGTGGGTAATGGCGCCCTCACCTTGAACCTTGCCGGAAGCAGCAACGTCGCCGTGGGCAGTCTTGCGCTATTCACCAACTCGGCTTCGAACAACACGGCAGTCGGCGCCGATAGCCTGACGAACAACACCAGCGGCGGCAACAACGTCGCCGTCGGAGCGGGCGCTCCTGGCGGCCAGCACCACCGGCGCCAGCAACACGGCCGTTGGCGAGCAGGCCATGGGCGCGACCACAATCGACGCGCCGTCCAACACTGCGGTCGGCGAGGAGGGCGCTCGCCGCCAACACCATCGGACAATCCAACGTGGCCGTTGGCGCCAGCGCGCTGTCGTCGAACACGACCGGATCGAGCAGCGTCGCGATCGGCGCCGGCGCTCTTGGCGCCAGTGCCTTCAGAGGCTGCAACATCGGGATCGGCCACGGCGCCGGCGCAGGTGCCGCATTCGGCAGCAACAATATCTTCCTGCGGCGATAGCGTCCTCGGCCAGTCGCGGCGACGCCAACATGATCCGCATCGGAAACTTCCTCCACGTGGCGGCGTTCATCGGCGGCATCAGCGGTGCAACCTCGTCGGGCGGAGTCGGCGTGTTCGTCGATGGCGCGGGACAACTCGGCACGCTGACGTCCTCGGCGCGCTTCAAGGAGCGAATCGCCTCGTTGGGCGAGACGTTCCACTCGCGCGTGCAGGCACTGCGGCCAGTCAGCTTCGTCTACAGGCCTGAGTTCGACGACGGCTCGCAGCAGGCGCAATACGGCCTCATCGCCGAGGAGGTGGCCGAGGTGTTCCCCGAACTCGTCCTCCGCAACGCCGACGGCAGCGTCAGACCCCGTTACAATTGCCTCGTCGCTGCTGCTGGCGAGGTCCAGCGTCTGGAACGGGAGCGCGCGTCCGCAGACGCCGAACGGACCCGCCTCGAGGACCGCGTCCGCCGCCTGGAGGAGACTCTGACGACGCTCGCCGCCCAGCGCCGCTGCCTTCTCGTAGAGTGCCCCTGTCCCAATTGGCATGAAACCTGCGCAAGGCGCATGCCATTGAGGTCAGACTCTCCGAACGCGTCAGGGGTCCGACCCCTGGGCAACGGCTGGCAACGCATATACTGCGCGCCATGCGCATTCACGCCCGCCTCGCCCTGGCCGCGGTAGCGGCCGTTGCCCTGTCTGCCGCCTCCGTCTTCGCGCAGGCCGCACCGGCCACGCTCACGGTCACGAGCCCGACGCTGACCGCCGGCCAGCCCATCCCGAAGCAGCACAGCGCCGACGGCGAAAACACCTCGCCGGCCTTCGCCTGGACCGGCGCGCCGGCCACCACGAAGTCGTTCGCGCTCATCTGCGACGACCCCGACGTGCCGATGCCGCAGCCGTTCGTGCACTGGGTCATCTACAACATCCCGGCCGCCGCCAAGGGGCTGCCGGCCAACATCCCGATCGATCCCGCCGCCGCGATGCCGGCCGAGATCGCCGGCGCGATCCAGGGGCCGTCGGGCTTCCGCCGGCCGATCTACCGGGGGCCCGCGCCGCCGCCCGGTAAGGTGCACAACTACCACTTCACGGTCTACGCGCTCGACGTCGCCGACCTCGCGCCCGGTCTCACCAAGGCGCAACTGGTCGAAGCGATGGCCGGACACGTCGTCGCGCAGGGCCAGCTCGTGGCCACCTACGAGCGCAAACCCCCGGCACCCGGCCGCTAGCGCCGCCGCTTGTCGCCTGCCCCCCGCGCCGCACTGCCACGCGAAAGAGGACCACCATGGCCGACCCGTCTCCGTCTCGACGCGATCTGCTGAAGCTCGCCGGCACCGCCGCCGCGGCCGCCGCCGGCGCCGCCACGGGCAGTGCGCCTGCGGACGCCGCAGCCGTCGAACAACGCGCCCGCACGCGACCGCGGCCGCCGCGTGAGCCGCTCAAGGCGCTGACAGCGCACGAGGCGGATCTGCTCGATCGGATCGCCGAACTGCTCGTGCCGTCCGACGAGAACGGTCCTGGCGCGACCGAAGCGATGGCCGTGCGCTACATCGACCGCGCGCTGGCCAGCGCCCTGTCGGATCAACGCGACGCCTACCGCGTGGGCCTCGAGGCGCTCGAGCGCTACGCCCGCCAGACCCGCGGCGCGCCGTTCCTGCAGCTCACCGAGACGCGCCAGATCTCGCTGCTCATCGACGTGGAGAGCGGCACCGCCACCGGGGCGAATGTCGGCTTCGCCGGCAGCTCGGCGCAGTTCTTCGGGCTCGTGCGCGGTCACGTCATGCAGGGCACCTTCGGCGACCCGCACTACGGCGGCAACGAGGGCTTCGTCGGCTGGGATCTGATTGGCTATCCCGGCGTGCGCACGACGGTCACGCCGGCCGAACAGAAGCTGCTGTCGCCGCCCACGCGCGTCAGGCGATCCGCCTACGACAGTCCGATGTTCAACAAAGCCATAGTCGACGCAAAGCCCGCCGGGAGTGACCGCGATGCCGACTAACCTGCCCGGCACGGATGTCGTGGTGATCGGACTCGGCGCCGCCGGCGGCGTTGCGGTGCTGCCGCTGGCCGACGCCGGCCTGAACGTCGTCGGCCTCGAAGCCGGCACCTGGCTCACCAACAAAGACTTCGCGCCCGACGAAATCCGCAACAACGTGCGCGACTGGCCGATGGCCGTGCAGAAGTGCAATCGCGAAGTGCCGACCCACCGCGTCAACGAGAAGGCGCCGACCACACGCGCCGCCGGCCACGCGATGATGAACGGCGTCGGCGGCACCACGCTGCACTACTGGGCGCAGAGCTGGCGCCTGTCGCCCTTCGACTTCAAGACCGTGAGCGACACCACCAGGCGCTACGGCCGCTCGCGCCTTCCGGCCGGATCGACGGTGGAAGACTGGCCGTTCGGCTACGACGAGCTGGAGCCGTTCTACGACCGCATCGAACACGAGATCGGCGTCTCGGGCCAGGCCGGCAACATCCTCGGCGCGATCGACAAGCGCGGCAACATCTTCGAAGCGCCGCGCACGCGCGCCTATCCGATGCCGCCGCTGCGCAGCACCGGCTTCATCGATCGCATGACGGCGAGCGGACGCGCGCTGGGCTGGCATCCGTTCCCCGGGCCGGCGGCCATCAACTCCGAGCGCTACCAGGGGCGGATGCCGTGCATGTATCACGGCTTCTGCAACCGCGGCGGCTGCCACGTGGACGCCAAGAACAGCCCCAACGTGACCACCATCCCGCGCGCGCAGAAGACCGGCAAGCTGAAGGTCGTCACCGAGGCGCACGTCACGAAGATCGAGTGCGACGCCAACGGCAAGGTCACCGGCGTCACCTACGTCACCGGCAAGGAAGAGTTCTTCCAGCCGGCCAAGGCGGTGCTGCTCGCCAGCTACACCTACGAGAACACCCGGCTGCTGCTGCTCTCGACCTCGAGGGCGTTCCCGAAGGGCCTGTCGAACAACCACGGCCAGGTGGGCCGGCACTACCTGTCGCACGCGCAGGGCGGCGCCGTCACGGCGCTCTTCCCGTTCAATCTCAACAGCTGGTACGGGCTGCCCGCACAGGGCGTGGCCATCGACAACTGGGCCGACGACAACTTCGATCACGCCGGCCTCGACTTCATCGGCGGCGGCAACCTGTGGGTCTATTCCGACCGGCGTCCGATCGCGGCCGCCAACATGAACACCTTCGGCCGCACGCCCGGCTGGGGCCGGCAGTGGAAAGCGTTCGTGAAAGAGAACGCCGACCGCGTGAACACCGCGTATCTGCAGAAGACGACGCTGCCTTACGAAGGCAACTATCTCGATCTCGATCCGGTGGTGAAAGATCCGCTCGGCTTCCCCGTCTGCCGCATCACCGCCGACTACAAGGACAACGAGCGCAAGATCTCCGACTTCATCCAGGACAAGATGGAGCTCTGGTTTCGCGCCGCCGGCGCCATCGACATCGTGCGCGGACCGCTCGGCACGATGGGCGTGAACACGCATGCCTACGGCGGCACGCGGATGGGCGACAACGCCGAGACCAACGTGGTCGACCGCCACGGCTTCTCGCACGAGGTGCCGAATCTGGGCGTGCTGGGCGCGTCGGTGATGGGCACCAGCGGCGCCCACAACCCCACGCTCACGGCGCAAGCGCTGGCCTGGCGCACCGCCGAGCATCTCGTGAAGAACTGGAAGTCGATCGCCGAGTGATGAAATGAGACGGGCCCGCGCCGCCGCAGCGGCCATCGCCTGCGTGGCGATCTGGGCCGCCACGAGATCGACACCCGCCGGCCAGGGGCGCGAGCCCGGAACCCCCGCGTCCACCACGGCTGCCGCGCAACCGGCGATTCCGGCGTTCTGGAGCACCGAGCTGCTCGAAGACTACGAGCTGCCGCTGGCCACCCCGTCGCGGACGCCGTCGCACGTCTCGCGTGAGTACCACTACGCGCTGCCGGAGCGGCGTGTCTACAAGAGCTACCCGGTGTATCACCCCGACCGTGAACCGGCCGGCTACATGGAGCGGCTGCGTGCGGCCGAGCCCGAGATCGTCTTCGACGCCGCTGCGATTCGCACCGACGCCGACTGGATCGCGGTGGGCCGGCTGGTGTTCGAGATGCCGGTCGACGTCAACGGCCCGATCCTCAGGCCGGCGCACGTCCGCGACCCGGCGTGGTACGCCAGGCACCGCGTGCCGGTGGCGGCCGACGGCACCATGCCGTTCGCGCGCTGGGTCGTGCGCGAGAAGGGGAAGGTCGACCTCGGCAACGTCGCCTGCGCGATGTGCCACACGCGCGTCATGCCCGACGGCACGTTCATCGTTGGCGCGCAAGGCAACTTCCCCTTCGACCAGATCTTCGCGGACGACATCCCGAACATCCCGCCGCCGGTGATGCCGCTGGTCGTGCAAGGGCTGGTCGGGGCGCCCTGGGACGTCGAGACCTCCACCCGCCTGCGTGCGATGTCCAACACCGCGCTGCGCGACGCCTGGGCGGCGATTCCGCCCGGCGTCATCGCGCGTCAGGGCACCAGCGTCTTTGCGCCACCGGCCGTGCCGGATCTCATCGGCATCGCCGATCGCCGCTATCTGGACAAGACCGGACTGGGGCGCCACCGCGGCATCGCCGACGTGATGCGCTACGCGGCGATGAATCAGACGCTCGACGTGCTCGGCGACTACGGCGGCTTCGTCCCGGACGCGGAGGACGGGCGGACGCGGGCGGCTCCGGGCAAAGCGGGCTTCTCCGGCGCCAACGATCGCTACAGCGACCAGCAGCTCTATGCGCTCGGACGGTTCCTGTACCTCGCTGACGCCGCCCCCGAATCCGCACCAGGCGACCCCGCTCAGCCGGCGCGGCGAGCGCGTGTTCCAGCAGAGCGGGTGCGCCCGCTGTCACACGCCGCCGGCCTATACGGCCAATGTGCTGGTGCCGGCCGACGGGTTCACGGTGCCGCCCGAACACCGCCAGCGCTACGACGTGCTCGACGTGCGCGTCGGCACCGACCCGACGCTTGCGATGCGCACCCGCCGCGGCACCGGCTATTACAAGATCCCGTCGCTGCGCGGCGTCTGGTACCGCGGCCCGCTCGAGCACAGCGGCTCGGTCGCGACCCTCGAGGACTGGTTCGACCCACGGCGCCTGCGCAACGACTACGTGCCCACCGGCTTCATCGGCGCCGGCATCGCCAGCCGTGCCGTGCCCGGGCATCCATTCGGCCTCGCGCTGTCAGCGGCCGACAAGGCGGCGCTCATCGCCTTCCTGAAGACGTTGTGAGGACGGGCGACGTCCGGCGTCGCGTGGGTCGACTCACCCTGCGTCTTCGTGCAGTGCTGCCGCCATCTGCGCGGAAGTGACGCTGCGCACCTCGAGGCCGCCGGCCTCGGGCAACACGCCCTCCTGCCACAGCTCGTCGGCGAGCACGCGCCGGGCGACCAGGGCGGCCAGACGGCCGGCGATGGCCACGTCGGGACGCCCGGATTGGCGGAACGCATCGCGCATCACGTGCACCTCGGCCTCCTTCGTCCAGCCGCCGACCACGTGCGAGACGCGGAACACGTGGGTGGCCGACCCATCGCGCTCCACGCGCGCGTGATGGCCGGCATCGATGGCGAAGCCGTTCAACGTGATCGTGTGCTCGCGCCGGGCGGCGCCGGCAGCAGCAGCCGGCAGACGGCGCGTGGCGGCCAGCGCGGCGCGCAGCAGCGCCGGGGTCATCGGCTTGGCCAGGAAGTGGCTCGCCCCGCCGGCGAGGGCGGCCGTGGCGAGATCCAGCGAGGCATGCGCGGTCAGCATGATGACGCGTGTGTCGGGTGCCAGCCGCCGCAATTCGGCCAGCACGTCCACGCCCTGCATGCCAGGCATCTTCTGGTCGAGGAGCACGACGTCGAACGGACCGTGCGTTCTGACGGCCTCGAGCGCCGTCGGGCCGTCTTCGGCTTCGTGCACCTCATGGGTCTCGTCCAGGGTGAGCCGCACCATGCGGCGCAGCACCGCTTCGTCATCGACGATCAACACGCGCATCGGGAGCCTCCTCGCGCGCTTCCGGGGCACGCGGCAGGGTGAAGGTGAAAACCGAGCCCGCGCCCGGGGTGGACTGCACGGTCAGCGTCCGCCGTGCGCTTCGACGATGCGGCGGCAGATGGCCAGGCCGAGGCCGGCGCCGCCCCTGGGGCCATCGGGCACCTGGACGAACGGCTCGAAGATTCGCGCCAGGTAGTCGGCGGGGATCCCCGCGCCGGTGTCGGCGACGCTCACCGCCACCGACTCGGCGCCAGCCTGCGCGGATACCGTGACGCGGCCGCCAGGCGGCGTCGCGCGCGCGGCGTTGGTCACCAGGTTGGAGAGCACGCGCTCGATCTGGGCGCGGTCGGCGACGATCGTCGGAAGATCGGGAGCGATGTCCGTGGTGAAGGTCAGGCCACGCGTCTCCACCTGCAGGCGAAGCACCTCCGCGGCGTCACGGACCAGCGGGCCGGCCGGATGGTGGGCCGGCCGTGGCAGCCGCTCCCCGGTCTCGAGCCGCGACAGATCGAGTAATTCGCGGGTCAGACGGGCGAGGCGTTCGCCCTCGTCGCGGCACAGGGTCAGGGTCTCGCGCTGGCGCTCGGACAGCGACTCCGGATGTTCGAGCACGAGGTTCAGTCCCAGCTGCAGGGTCGTCAGCGGCGTCCGCAGCTCGTGCGACGCCTCGGCCACGAACTCCGATTTGAGCCGGTTCACCTCGTGCAGATGCCGCACGTCCTCGAGCAGCATCACCCGTTCGGCCACCTCCCGCGCCTGGGCGAGGGCGCCGCGGTCCGACGCCCGGCTCTCGCGCAGACGCGCCGTCATGTCGTTGAACGATCGCGCCATCTCACCCAGCTCGTCGTCACGATTCTCGAACACGGTCACACTCAGGTCCCCCGCCGCGATTTGCGTAGTGGCGCGGGTCATCGCCTCGATGGGCCGCACGACGTTCGTGGCTACTGCCCACGTCACGATGACGCCACTCAGCGTGAGCGCCAAGGCCAGCCCAATACCCCAGCGTACGTTGCGGTTGGCGATGGCTCCGGCGTCATCGCTCTTGCGGTACATCGCCTCGCGGTTCATGGCGAGCAGGCGGGCCGTGCTCGCGCGCAGGCTCTCCGCCTCTCGGCCCGTCGGGTCGCCAACGAGGTAGCGCGCGAAGCCGGTGCGAATCCCTTCGACCACCTCGCCTTCCCCGGGCTCGGTGAGGTTGCCCGCCGCCACGCGCAGGGCCGCCGCGAAATCGCCCCGATGGCGGGCATCGTCGAACGTCGTGTGATTCCCCTGCGACGCCCGCGCGACCCGACGGTCGGCGTCGAGGCGCTCGAGACTCTCCCGCATCTGCTGCGCCGCGTCGACCGACAGATAGTTGTCGGCCAGGATGCGCTCGGCCACCTCGCCCATCTGGCGCAGATGCCAGGCACTCCACGCGCCCAGGCCTGCCAGGGCCAGCACCAGACCCATCAGGGCCGCCACCAGACGGGCGCGAAGAGAACCGCGCGGCAGACGGCCGCGGCTGAGACTCACTTAGCCCTCACGGAGTGGCACCACCTGCACCGCGGCATCCGGCACGGCGCTCAGGAACCGGTCCAGCGTCGAGCCGCGCCAGACCAGTTCCCAGCGCGACCGCGCGCTCTGACCGAAGATGACATGCGTGACGCCTTCGCGCTGCGCAAAGGCGATCAGCCCGTCTGCCGGTCGCTCCGCTCTGACTCGCACCACCGTGGCGCCGAGACTCTCCGCCAGCCGGATGTTCTCCTGCAGCGCCTCGGCGTCCTGGGTCCTGATGCGATCCGGCTTCTCGCGCGGCGTTTCGACGTAGACCGCGTACCACTTCGAGCCCAGCCGGCCGGCGATCCGCGCGCCGGTGCGGAGCACGCGCGGCGCCAGTGCGTTCGAGCTCATGCAGACCATGACCCGTTCGGGGATGAGCGCCGGTTCGAGGCCCTCACGGGCGCGGTAGCTGGCCGCCTTTTCACCCACCTCATCGGCCACCGCCCGCAGGGCCAGCTCCCGCAATGTCGACAGGTTGCCCTTGCGGAAGAAGTTCGAGAGCGCCTGCTCGACCTTCTCGGGCTTGTAGATCTTGCCCTCGCGCAGCCGGCTGCGCAGCTCCTCCACCGTGACGTCGACGTTGATCACCTCGTCGGCGCGATCGAGGAAGGTGTCGGGCACGGTCTCGCGCACCCGCACGCCAGTGGCGCGCGCCACGGCATCGTTCAACGTCTCGAGGTGCTGGATGTTCACCGCCGTCATCACGTGGATGCCGGCGTCGAGCAGCTCGATGACATCCTCGTAGCGTTTCGTGTTCGCGGATCCCGGCACGTTGGTGTGTGCCAGCTCGTCCACCACGCAGACTTTCGGACGGCGGCGCACGATGGCGTCGACGTCCATCTCCTCGAGCGTGGCGCCACGGTATTCAACCCGGCGTCGGGGCACGATCTCGAGGTCCTTGACCTGCGCCTCGGTCTCGGCGCGTCCGTAGGTTTCGACCACGCCAATCACGACATCGAGACCGCTGGCCCGCAGGGCGTGAGCCTCCTGCAGCATCTGATATGTCTTGCCGACACCGGGTGCGGCGCCGATGTAGATGCGCAGGCGCGCGCGGTCCTTATCCCTGATGCGGGCCAGCAGTGCCTCGGCCGACGGTCGGTGCTCCGTCATGACCGGTTACCGCGGCATCGGCGCCCGCGCGTCGAGCGCGAGGTTGAGCAGCAGCACGTTCACCACCGGTTCGCCGAGCACCCCGAACTGGCGTGGCTCGATGTGCGCTTCGACGAGTTGACGCACTTCCTCGGGCGGCAGCTTGCGCTGCCGCGCCACGCGCGCCACCTGGTAGAGCGCCGCCGCCGGGCTCAGGTGGGGATCGAGGCCCGAGGCCGAGGTGGTCACCAGGTCGATGGGCACCGCGGTGCCGGGGCCATCGGCCTGCAGCCGTGCCACGTCGCCGGCCACGCGGTCGATGAGTTTCCTGTTGGTGGGGCCGAGATTCGAGCCCGAGGAGGCGCCGGCATCGTAACCCGCGCCGGCAGCCGACGGCCGCGAGTAGAAGTAGCCGGCGGAGGTGAACGGCTGGCCGATGATGCGCGAGCCGATGAGCCGGCCGTCGCGCGAGATGAGCTGGCCGTTGGCCTGGTCGGGAAACAGCACCTGCGCCAGGCCGGTGATGGCCACCGGGTAAACCAGCCCCAGCAGCACGCTGGTTACCACGGTCATGCGTGCCGCCGTGACGAGATGTCGAGTGAGTGCCATGGTCACATCTCCTACGCGAGGCCGAGCGTCGTGATGACGACGTCGATGATCTTGATGCCGGCAAACGGCGCCACGATGCCGCCCAGCCCGTAGACGAGCAGGTTGCGCCGCAGCAGCGCCGCGGCCGACAGCGGCGTGAACTGCACACCGCGCAGCGCCAGCGGCACCAGCGCCACGATGATGAGCGCGTTGAAGATCACCGCCGACAGGATGGCCGACTCGGGTGTCTGCCAGCCGCATGATGTTGAGCGCGGCGAGATCCGGATAGGCCACCAGGAACATCGCCGGAATGATCGCGAAGTACTTGGCCACGTCGTTGGCGATCGAGAACGTGGTCAGGGTGCCGCGCGTCATCAGCAGCTGCTTGCCGATCTCGACGATCTCGATCAGCTTGGTCGGGTTCGAGTCGAGATCGACCATGTTGCCGGCTTCCTTGGCCGCCTGGGTGCCGGTGTTCATGGCCACGCCGACGTCGGCCTGAGCCAGCGCCGGCGCGTCGTTGGTGCCATCGCCGGTCATCGCCACCAGCTTGCCCGAGCGCTGCTCCTGCTTGATGAGCGCCATCTTGTCTTCCGGCGTCGCCTCGGCCAGGAAGTCGTCGACGCCGGCCTCTTTGGCGATGGCGGCGGCGGTGAGCGGATTGTCGCCGGTGATCATCACCGTCTTGATGCCCATGGCGCGCAGCGCCGCGAAGCGTTCGCGCATGCCGCCCTTGATGACGTCCTTCAGATGGATGACGCCCAGCGCGCGATCGCGTTCGGCGACGACCAGCGGCGTGCCGCCGGCTCTGGCCACCCGCTGCACCATGGCGTCGAGCGCGGGGGACGGCGTGCCGCCATTGGCGCGCACGTATTTCACCACCGAGTCGGCCGCGCCCTTGCGGATCTCCCGCCCGTCGAGGTCGATGCCCGACATGCGGGTCTGCGCCGTGAACGGCACGACCACGGCGGCGTGCGCCGCCAGGTCGCGGCCGCGAAGGCCATGCGCCTGCTTGGCCAGCACCACGATCGAGCGGCCCTCGGGGGTCTCGTCGGCGAGCGAAGCAAGCTGAGCGGCGTCGGCCAGCGCCACCTTGGTCACGCCCGGCAGTGGCAGGAATTCTGCGGCCTGGCGGTTGCCGAGGGTGATGGTGCCGGTCTTGTCGAGCAGCAGCGTGTGGACGTCTCCAGCGGCCTCGACCGCGCGGCCCGACATGGCCAGGACGTTGTGCTGGATGAGTCGATCCATGCCGGCGATGCCAATCGCCGAGAGCAGCCCGCCGATGGTGGTCGGGATGAGGCACACCAGCAGCGACACCAGCACGAAGATCGACTGCGGCGCCCCGGCGTAGATGGCAAACGGCTGCAGCGTCACGACGGCCATCAGAAACACGATCGTCAGGCCGGCGAGGAGGATGTTCAGCGCGATCTCGTTCGGCGTCTTCTGCCGGGCGGCCCCTTCCACCAGCGAGATCATGCGGTCGAGGAACGTGTGGCCGGGGTCGGCGGTGACCCGCACCGTGATGCCGTCCGACAGCACCTTGGTGCCGCCGGTGACGGCCGAGCGGTCGCCGCCAGCCTCGCGGATGACCGGCGCGGACTCGCCGGTGATCGCCGACTCGTCCACCGAGGCCACGCCTTCAATCACCTCGCCATCCGAGGGGATGAACTCGCCGGGCTTCACGACCACCACGTCGTCCTTCCGCAGCGACGCCGCGGCCACCGTCTCGGTCGTGCCATCGGCGCGGCGGCGCGTCGCGAAGGTCTCGGTGCGGGTCTTGCGCAGGGTGTCGGCCTGGGCCTTGCCGCGCCCTTCGGCCATCGCCTCGGCCAGGTTCGCAAACAGCACCGTGGCCCACAGCCACAGCGTGATCTGCAGTTCGAAGCCGATCGCGGTGCCGCCCTTCACGAGATGACTGACGAGCAGCACCGTCGTCAGCACCGCGCCGGCCTCGACCACGAACATGACCGGGTTGCGGACCATGACGCGCGGGTCCAGCTTGCGCACCGCATCGAGCAGGCCCGTCCGCACCAGCGCGGGGTCCCAGATGCTGAGTTTCTGTGTCTTCGCCATGGCCGTTGTGCCTCGTTGCTCAGAAGGTGGTGCCGGCGCGCATCAGGAAGTGCTCGACGATCGGGCCGAGACTGAGCACCGGGAAGAAGGTGAGCACGCCGACGATCACGATGACGCCGACGAGCAGGGTGGCAAAGAGCGGCGTCGTCACCGGGAAGGTGCCGAGCGACGGCGGCACCTGATTCTTGCGCGCCAGGTTGCCGGCCAGGGCCAGCATCGGGATGATGATGAGGAAGCGGCCGATGAGCATCGCCGTCGCCAGCGTCACGTTGTACCACTGCGTGTTGGCCGAGATGCCGGCAAACGCCGAGCCGTTGTTGGCGGTGCCGGACGTGTAGGCGTAGAGAATCTCGGAGAGCCCGTGCGGGCCAGGGTTCCAGATGCTCGAGGTGCCGAACTCCGGCGACACCACCGAGATGCCCGTGAAGACGAGGATGACGAGCGGGAAGACCAGCACCGCCAGCATCGCCATCTGCACGTCGAAGGCCTCGATCTTCTTGCCCAGGTACTCGGGCGTGCGGCCCACCATCAGGCCGGCGATGAACACCGCCAGCACGACGAAGATGAGGATGCCGTACATCCCGGCGCCGACGCCGCCGAAGATGACTTCACCGAGCATCATGTTGACCAGCGGCACCAGCCCGCCGATCGGCGTGTAGGAGTCGTGCATCGAGTTCACCGCACCGCAGCTGGCGTCGGTGGTGACGGTGGCAAAGAGTACGGAGTTGGCGATGCCGAACCGGGTCTCCTTGCCTTCCATGTTGCCGCCGGAACACATCGCGCCCGCCTGTTGATCGGTGCCGGCGAGCAGCGGGTTGCCGGCGGACTCGGCCCAATAGGCGGTGGTCACGCCGGCCAGGAACAGGAACGCCATCGCCCCCCAGACGGCCCAGCCGTGCCGCGGCGACTTCGTCATCTGACCCAGCGTGGCGGTGAGACCGGCAGATATCGCGAAGATGGCGAACATGGCGATGAAGTTCGTCAGCGGCGTCGGGTTCTCGAACGGATGGGAACTGTTGGCGTTGAAGAAGCCGCCGCCATTGGTGCCGAACTGCTTGATGATTTCCTGCGAGGCCACCGGCCCCTGGGCGATCACCTGTTCGCTCGTCGTCGTGGTCGTGACCTGACCATTGGCGTCGGTGGTGGTCGTGGTCTGCGGGTCGACGAGCTGCACGCGGTCGTAGGGCTTGAAGTTCTGCACGACACCCTGCGACACCAGCACCAGCGACCCGACCAGACAGACCGGCAGCAGCACCCACAAGGTGGCCCGCGTCATATCCACCCAGAAGTTGCCGAGGGTCTCGCGCTCGCGGGCGGCGACGCCGCGGATGAACGCGATCGCCAGCGCGATACCGACGGCCGCCGACACGAAGTTCTGATAGGCCAGGCCGGCCATCTGGGTGAGGTAGCTCATCGTGGTCTCGCCCACGTAGGCCTGCCAGTTGGTGTTGGTCGTGAACGAGGCGGCCGTGTTGAAGGCCAGATCCGGCGCCACGCCCGGCAGGCCCTGCGGATTGAGCGGCAACACGCCCTGCAGGCGCTGCAGGGCGTAGAGCACCAGCATCGACACCAGGCTGAAGGCCAGCATCGACAGGCCATACTCGGTCCACCGCATCTCATGCGAGGCGTCCACGCCGGTCAGGCGGTAGATGAGGCGTTCGAGTGGACGCAGCGCCGGGTCGAGCCAGGTGCGCTCACGGGCGAACACCGCCGTCATGAAACGTCCGAGCGGCACGGTGACGAGCGCCACCGCGCCGAGGAACAGCAGAATCTGAATCCAGCCATTGAGAGTCATGTCAGAACTTCTCCGGCCGCAACATCGCGTAGACGAGGTAGATGAGCAGCCCCACCGAGAGGAGGAGGGCCGCGATCGATTCGATCGTCATGGCCGGCCTCCGGGAGCGAGGTGCCGGCAGGCGGCGAGGTAGCCGGCGCCGAGCACGAAGAACAGGATCGACAGTCCAACGAACACGAGATCGGCCATGACGGCTACCACGCTCCCTGCTTGTTGCCGAACCACCACACCAGGCCGACGAGCGCCGTGTTCTGGTGGTCGCGCCGGTCGTCGGGCTGCGGGCCCGTGAAGAAGCGCTGGTTCGACCAGTCGCGCCGGAACTCGCCGCGCACCAGGAAGCCGTCGG
Source organism: uncultured Acidobacteriota bacterium (assembly GCA_963779175.1). Classification (GTDB taxonomy): domain Bacteria; phylum Acidobacteriota; class Vicinamibacteria; order Vicinamibacterales; family UBA2999; genus CADEFD01. The sequence continues at coordinate 58,911 of CAVZXA010000005.1, read as the reverse complement.
CCAGCTTGTATTCGGCGGTCGCGGTCACCTCGTGCAGCACCTGCTCGATGCCGCCGAACAGGCCCTCGTCGTCGAGCCGCTCGTAGCGCACCGATACCGCAGCTGGTGACGACACCTGATAGCGCGCGTAGACGCCGGTGCCCTGCAGCGCCAGCGACGCGTCGTCTTTGGTCACCTCGTTGATCACGTGGTTCAGGTCGAGGCCAACACTGAGCGCCGGGGTCACCGTCCACGCCACGTAGGTGTCGAACACCTTGAAGTAGCCGTCGGGCCCCTCGGGCGCACCGCCGTCGGGCTGCTCCTGGCCGGCGTAGTAGTTGACCGTCCACGTCACCGAGCTGGTCGGCTTGACGATCGCGGCCACATGGTTGCTCTTGAAGTCGTTGAAGTCTTCGGTCTGCTGGATGCCGTTGGTGAGCATGTAGACCACGGTCACTTCATCGCTGACCGGCAGGGTCGCCCGCAGACCGGAGTGATAGAACGGCAGGAAGTTGAACAGATACGCGCGCGAGAAGTGGCTGTTGTCCTTGGCGTAGTTGGTCTCGTAGCCGAGGCTCGAGGCGAACTTGCCGAAGTCCATCTGCAGGCCACGGCCGACCGGGAACACGTAGGTGCCGTAGGCCTGCCACACGTGCCGGTAGACGTCGGGCCGAGGCTCGTTGGCCGCGCACTGCCCTGCACCGTCTCGGTCGCCTGGCCGAACTGCAGGTCGACGCGGGCGCCGAAGCGCCGCCCTGGCATCCACCGCGGGCGCGCTCTCGATGACGATGGCTGTCTGCTGGATGCCGAAGACATTCGAGCGCGTGTCGTAGGCGCGCAGCAGGTTGATGCGGTCGTAGGGCCGGTTCCAGTTGTATTGGTAGAAGCCTTCGAGCGTGACGCCGAGCTTCACCTGGTCGAACGGGCCCGGCGCGGCCGGCTGAGCGCTCGCGGCGGTGACGACGACGGCGGCAAGTCCAAGGGAAATGAGCGACGTGCGGACGAGGGTCATGGTGACCAGATACTCCTTGATCACCACGATAGGGACCCCGCCCTGAGAAGGGCCGGAGAAGTCCCTGAGAAGTTCCTGAAGAGTTTCTGAAGTGCTTCTGAAAGCCCGCTCAGTCGGCGGGGGAATCGCCGGTCGAGAAGCGGTAACCGACCCAGGGCTCGCTGATGAGATAGCGAGGATGCGCCGGATCGGGTTCGATCTTGCGGCGCAGCTGCGCCACCAGCGTCCAGAGGTGCTCGGGCTGTTCGACGGCGTTGCCGCCCCAGATGGCGGCCAGGATCGCCCGATGCGTCAGCACCCGGTCGTGGCTCCTGGCCAGCAGCGACAGCAGCTCGAACTCCTTGGGCGTGAGTCGGATCTCGGTGCCAGCGCGCACGACACGGCGGCGGTCGTAGTCGACCACGAGGTCGCCGGCCGTGATGGTGCCGGCCTCGGTCGTGGCTTCGGTGGCCACACGGCGCAGGGCGACGCGGATGCGCGCCAGCAGCTCGCCGGGGCCGAAGGGCTTGGTGACGTAGTCGTCGGCGCCGAGGTCGAGGGCCTGCACCTTGTCCTCCTCCGACCCGCGGGCCGAGAGCACGATGATCGGCACATCCGAGACCCGGCGCAGGCGCCGGCAGACCTCGGTGCCTTCGATGTCGGGCAACCCCAGATCCAGCACCACGAGATCCGGCGCCCGTCCGGCGGCCAGACGCAGGGCGTCAGCGCCGGTGCCGGCGACCTCCACCTCGTAGCCGCGGCTGCGCAACAACGGCGCGACGGCGCGCTGGATCGCCGGTTCGTCGTCCACGAGCAGGATGCGCGGCATCGTCGATCAGTCTGCCACGCGGGGCGCGGCGGCGGCGGTGGCGGGGTCGTCAGCGGCGGGCACCGCGATAGTGAAACAGGCGCCGCCGCCGGTGGGGTTCTCGGCCCAGACGCGGCCCTGCTGCGCGGCCAGGAAGCCACGGGCGATCCACAGGCCCATCCCGGTGCCCGAGGGCCGGGCGCGCGCGCTGGCGCCGCGGTAGAAGCGTTCGAAGACGTGCGGAAGGTCCGCCGCCGCGATGCCGGGGCCGTGGTCGCGCACCGCGACCTCCAGGCGGTCGCCGACGACGCCGGCCGTCACCTCGATCGTGGTCCGGTCGGGCGAATACTGCGCGGCGTTCTCGAGCAGGTGGGCCAGGGCCGCGGCCGTCAGCCGCGGATCGAGCCGGATCGGCACGTCCGGGTCCACGGTGACCGCCACGGAGTGCCCGCGCAGCAGGTACTCCACCTGTTCCCGCGCCGCCGCCACGATCTCGGATGGATGGACCCGCCGAGCGTCGCCGGCGACGGCTCCGGTGTCGAGCCGCGCCAGGTCGATGAGATTCTGGAACAGGCGTGACAGGCGCTCGACTTCCGCCTGGATGAGGTCGCTCTGCTCGTCACGGTCGGCCGCCAGAAGGCCCGGCTCCCGCAGGTTGGCGGCCGCCACACGGATGGCCGTGAGCGGCGTCCGCAGGTCGTGGCCGATCGAGGCGAGCACGGCCGACTTCAGTTCGTCGCTCTGACGTGTCAGTTCGGCGGCTTTGCGCTCCTGCAGCATCCTGGCGCGCTCGATGGCAATCGCCACCACCCCGGCGAGGGCGTCGAGAGTACCGGGGTCGACCGGCCGGCCCGAGGCCGCCAGCAGACCGATCGGCCGCGTACCCACGCGCAGCGGCACCAGGCGCACGGTGCGCCCGTCAGCGATGAGTTCGCGGTGGCCCGAATAGGTGCGGGTGCTGGCATCGAATTCGAGCGTGGTCTGCGCGGCGGCCAGCGCGGTGGCCAGGGCCCGGCGATCCAGGTCGATGCTGACGGCGCCGGCCGACGAGATGTCCCACTCGCCGCCATCCGGCAGGGCGATGGCGAGGAATTCGAGGTCGAAGCGGCGCGACACCGCAGCGGCCAGCGCCGTCAAGGCCGCCCGCGAGTCTGGCAACACCAGCACATCGCGGCTGAGATCGAAGAGCCGGGCCTGCTCATCGCGCCGGCCGATGGCCTCCGCCGCGCGGGCCCGTGCCACGGCCGAGAGGTTGCTCGCCACGAGGCTCACGGCCAGGAACGAGATGAGCGCGAGCCAGTTCTGTGGATCGCTGACGACGAAGGTGCCAAGCGGCGGCAGGAAGAAGAAGTTGAAGCAGAGGACAGCCGTCACCGAGACCGTCACCGCGATCCACAGTCGGGAGGTGGCGGCCACGACGAGCACCACGAGCAGGAACGTGGTGGAGACGGTGGCGGCGTTGACCACCCCCAGCCAGCGGCAGGCGGCGGTCACCGCAGCCACGGCGGCAAGCCCGGCCGCCAGGCGCGGCCACTCCGACGACGGGCGTGCGGTCATGACGCGGCGGGGCCAGCCCCCACTATCGCTTCGAGGCCTGCTGGAAGGAGATGTCGAGGATCGGGTAGCTCGGCCAGTCCTTGTAGTTGAAGTGCCACCACTCGTTGGGTTCGACGGTGAAGCCCTGGCGCTCCATCACGGCGCGGAGCAGGTCGCGCCTGGCGCGGGCTTCCGGCGGGCCGCCCTTGTAGTCAGGATACGACCGCAGCGACGGCTCGTCGTAGTCGCCGGGCATCTGCACGACCAGGCCGGTGGCGAGGTCGTAGATCGTCGAGATCGACGGCGCAGCCGCGGTTGTGCTTCGAGCCCGATTTCGGATCGGCGACGAACTCCTGCATCGGCGTGCCGGCCGTCATGTCCCAGAACAGCTTGGTGATGGTCCACGGCCGGTAGCCGTCGTGAATCAGCAGGCCGTAGCCGTGCGGCGCCAGTGCGCGGTGCGCGGCCAGCAGCGCCATCGCTGCGGGACGCTGCAGGAACGCCCGCGCCTCGGGATACACGACCTTGCCGAGGAAGTTGTTGGTGCCGGCGTAGCGGATGTCGAGCTTGATGGCGGCGTCGAGCGTCACCAGTTCCACCAGGTCGGCCTGGCGCGTCGCCTTCGGATCGCGAGGCGGCCGCTCCTGCGCCGCCAGCGTCAGCGGCACCACGAGCATCCACGCGAGCAGGATCGACGTCAGACGCAGCTGGCACATGCCCGACATTAGACCACGGCCGGTGCGACCGCTGATGCCAGGGGCAGCGCTGCTCAGGCCGGGCCGGGGGCGGCCGCCATCGCCCCGCGCACGGTCTCGACCAGCACGCTCATCGGAAACGGCTTGTGCAGCACCTGCACGCCCAGGTCGGCCACGCTCTCCACGACGTCGTGCGCGTAGCCCGACATGATGACGCACCGCAGCGACGGCCGGAGCGCGCGGACGCGCAGCCACAGATCGCGGCCGTTCATGCCCGGCATCACCATGTCCGTGAGCACGAGGTCGAGCGGGCCGTCGTGACCGGCCACCAGCGCCTCGGCCTCGAAGGGCGTGGCGGCGTCGAGCACCGTGTAGCCTTCGAGACGCAGGATCCGGCCGATCAGACTGAGCAGCGCCGGTTCATCCTCGACCAGCAGGATGGTGCCCCGGCCGCCGGTCGCGGCCCGGCGCGCCGCCGGTTCGGGAGCGTGCGCCGGCGTATCCGCACACCGCGGCAGGAACAGCCGGAAGGTGGCACCCATGCCGGGAGCGCTGTCGGTCTCGATCATGCCGCCGTGCTGGCAGGCGATGCCGTAGACCGTCGAGAGCCCGAGACCGGTGCCCTGGCCGAGCGGTTTGGTCGTGAAGAACGGCTCGAAGATCCGCGACAGCGTGGTCGCATCCATCCCGGCGCCGGTGTCGGCGACGGTCATCACCACGAAGTCGCCGGCGGCGGCGCCGTCCACGGCGGCGCGTGTCGTGTTGGCGGTCGTGACCGTCAGCGTGCCCACGCCGCTCATCGCGTCGCGGGCGTTGACGACCAGGTTGGTCAGCACCTGATCGAACTGCCCCGGGTCGATGCGCACGGGCCAGACGTTGGTGCCGGGCTGCCAGTTGACCGAGACGCCCTCGCCGATGAGGCGCGAGAGCATACCGATGAGCTCGTGGATCCGGCCGTTCGAGATCGATGGGCCGCGGCGTGGATGGCTCGCGGCGCGCGAAGGTGAGCAACTGACGCGTGAGCTGGGCCGACCGCTGGGCGGCCTTGAGCACCTCGCGCAGGCCCGCTTCGAGCGGGCTGCCGGATGGCAGGTCCTGCAGGGCCAGTTCGGTCTGGCCCTGAATCACGCTCAACATGTTGTTGAAGTCGTGGGCGACGCCGCCGGCCAGCCGGCCCACCGATTCGAGCTTCTGCGCCTGCAGCAACTGCGCGGTCAGGGCCTTGCGTTCGGTGATGTCGCGCGTGATGCCGAGCACGGCGGTAATCCGTCCCTGCGCATCGCGCAGCGGCGCCGCGTGTGTCTCCATCCAGCGGCGCGAGCCCTTCAGCCCGACCAGCTCGAATTCGAGCCGGCCCTCGCCGCCGGCGGCGACGGCGCGGGTCAGCGCCTTGAAGGCCTCTCGGTGCTCGGGGGTCACGAGGCTCCCGACATCGGCGCCGCGCACCTGCTCGATCGACTCGGCTTCGACCAGGCGCAGGCCGGCCGGGTTCATCTCGAGCAGCCGCCCGTCGCGATCGAGCACCTTCACGCACTCGGGCTCGTTCTCGAAGATGAGGCGCAGCTGCGCCTCGCGCTCATTCAGCGCGTCGAGGTTACGCGAGCGTTCCACCATCACGCCGGCCAGCGTCGCCGCGAAGGCCGCCACTTCGGTTTCGGTGCGCGTCGGCTGACGCGGCGTGGTCGCGTACATCGCGAGGGTGCCGAGCAGGCGGCCGCCGGTGTCGTAGAACGGATGCGACCAGGCTGCACGCAACCCGAACTGCCGCGTCACGGGCAGGTAGGCCGCAAACGCCGGATCGGTGTCGATGTCTGCCACGACAAACGGCGCGCGTCGCGCCGCCGCCGTGCCGCACACGCCCGACAGCTCCGCGACCGGCGTCGGGTTGGCGGCCGCCTGCACCTCGGGCGGCACCAGGTGCGAGGCCGCCGGACGCAGCACCCCGGCCCCGGCGTCGAACAGCATCACGGTCGACATCACGCCCGGGCAGAGCGTGCCCACGAACACCGCCAGTTCGTCGAGCAGGGCCTGGAGCGGCTCCCGGGAAGCCAGACGCGTCAGCATCTGCGCCTGCCAGTGGAGCCGCGTTTCGAGCGCCGCCTGCGCGCTCACGTCGTGGACCAGCACGACCCGGGCGGTGCGGCCCGGCCACGGCACCGGGTTCGACGAGATCTCGACCGTGAGCAGCGAGCCGTCCTTGCGACGGTGACGCCAGCGCCGGCCGCCCTCGAAGCCGTCAGGCACCGAGGCGACATCGGCCAGCAGCGCCGGCACGTCCTCCGCCGGCCGGATGTCGGCCAGCGTCATCGCCAGGAACTCCTCGCGCGAGTAGCCGTAGCGGGCGACGGCCGCGGAGTTGACCTCGAGGAAGGCCAGGGTGGCGTCGTCGTAGATCCACATGGCGTGGGGACTGGCCACGAACAGCTCGCGATGCCGGCGCTCGCTCTCCTCGAGCGCGCGCAACTGCGCCCGCTCGGCGGTCTGATCCCGGAACACGAGGACGGCGCCAAGGATCCGTCCGTCACGGTCGCGAATCGGCGAACCGCTGTCGGCAATCGGGCGTTCGGTGCCGTCGCGCGCGACCAGCAGCGTGTGGTTGGCGAGCCCGATCGTCAACCCCTCACGCAGGATCTGCCCGACCGGATCGGCCACCGCCGCCCGCGTGTCTTCGTTGAGCGCGACGAAGACCTCGGCGAAGGCGCGGCCGGCCGCGTCGGCTTCCGTCCAACCGGTCAGCGCCTCGGCCACCGGGTTCATCTCGCGGACTCGTCCCAGCGCGTCGGTCGTGATGACCGCGTCGCCGATGCTGTAGAGCGTGGTCCGCAGCCATTCGCGGCCGCGGTCGTCCGAGTCCATGAGTCCTCCGGCTGTAGGGGGCGCCGTCAGAACAGACGCTGCATCATACGGCCAACGGGCCCGCCATCAGACGCGGAAGAAGCGCGTGACCTTGACCACGAAGGCGCGGTTCTTGAGGCCGGGATAGCCGCTGGTGCGGGTGTCGCGTTCGTCGGTGTAGACGACGAAGAACTCGCTGCCCAGCTTGTATTCCCACCGGTAGCGGATGTTGCTGCTGAAGCTGCGGTCGGCCGAGTTGTACTGCACGAGCGCGCTGGCGAACATCCGCGGCGAGAACGCATAGTCGGCGCGCGTGCGCAGCACCGTCGTCGTGAAGTTGCCGTTCGGCAGCTCGACACTCGAGCGCTGAATCGTCGGCTCGACCGAGAACTGCTTGAGCACACTGATCCGTCCGCCGGTGAAGTTGAGGCTGCGAATGGTCCCGTTCCAGTAGTTGCCGACCTGGGCACCCACGGTGCCAGCGATGCGTCGCTGAGCGCCGAACTGATAGCTGAACTGCACGTCGTCGAAGGAGTAGCTGCCCGGTGCGATGCTGACGCCGGGGGCGACCGGGAACGGCTGCGCGATCATCTCGTAGTCGCGCGTCGCCTCGATGTTGATGGTGTCGCTGCTGTTGAATTCGGTCGTGAACTTGCCGACCCAGACCCGCGTCTCGAGCGAGCCGGCCCCATTGGCGAGATGTTCGACGTCGCCCTGCCAGGTGAACTTGCGCACGCCGAGGAAGTCTTTCGGCCGCGGGCTGAAGCGCAGGGACGCGAAGCTGCGCTTGAAGTCGTCGCGCTGGATGAAACCGACCTCGGGATTGAAGTCGTCGCCCACCTTCAGGTACTCGGCCCGCACGCCGTAGCGATCGGCAAAGTAGTCGAAGCGACCCTGGTAGCTGACCGCATCCCCCTGCAGCGCCTCACAGGCGGTCGCCGTCCCGCCACTCGCGCAGGCGGTGTCGGTGCGGGCCCAGTAGCCGCCAACCTGCAGGTTCTCGAACAATCCGACGGAGGCGTCAGCGCCGTAGGCCAGGTTGTTGGTGGCCCCCGCGACGTTCGAACTCGAGCGATTGGTCGCCATCACGCCGATGGTGCTCTTCTTGAAGACGTCGCGCTTCAACCGCACCACGGTGAAGTTGGTGGCGGGCGTGGCCGGGCTGGTGGCACCTTCGTCATCCGCCTGGATGTTGACGAGCCCGACGCCGAACTTGCCGATCTTGCCGGTGATGCGCCCGCCGGCCTCGATCGGCACGACCCGGTTGCGGTTGAGGCCGATGCGCCGGCTGTAGAACAGGAACGGCGTCGAGGTCTGCTGGGCGCCGAAGCCGCCGCCGCTCGACGCGCCGCCACGACCGAAGTCGAAGATGCCGCGCCCCTCCAGGAAGAAGTCGCGCTTCTCGGGGAAGAACAGGTTGAAGCGCGTCAGGTTGAGCTGCTGCTCGTCCACCTCGACCTGCGCGAAGTCCGTGTTGTAGGTGAAGTCGGCGGTGAGATTGGCCGTGATCCCGTACTTCACGTCGCCGCCGAGCTGCAGGTCGAGGTCGTTCGAGACCGCGGGGGTGCGCAGGCGATCCGTGGTGCTGCGGCCGAATGCGTAGGGCTTGATCTCGAAGGTGCGGCCGGCCGGCGGCGCGTCGATGCCGACGGCGGTGCCGTAGACCGAGACGCGGTTCAAGGCCATCGGTCCGGCCATGATGGTCGGCACCGGCGTGAGGTATGCCCACTCGTTCTTGCGGCGGATCGAGCGCCGTACCTGCAGCCCCCAGGTCTGGTTGGTGCCGCCGGTGAAGCGCAGCGACTTGAACGGAATGATCATCTCCATCGTCCAGCCGCCGTCGAAACGGCCGGTGCGCACGTTCCAGACCGGATTCCAGTCGGTGTTCGGCGCGCCCTCGTCGATGATCGAGTAGTCGGAGAAGGAGCCGAGCGGCGTCGCGTAGAACATGAAGCCGCTGCGCCGGTCGTAGAAGGTGTCGAGACCGATGCCGATGTGATCGTTCTGGCGCAACTGGTTGGTGTCGCGACGATACTCGTTGGCGACCCACTGCTCGGGCGGCGCGGAGTCATGCACGCGGGCGGCGAAGTAGATGTTCTTGTCGTCGAACATCAGCCACAGATCGGTGCGCTCGGTGGCGGGCTGGCCGGTGGCCGGCACCGCCTGGATGAGGTCGCCGAACGGCAGGTTCTGCTGATAGACGGCTTCGTCGAGCCGTCCATCGACCGTGAGCGGCGCCTCGAGCTTCAACGCGCGCACCGTCGCCTGGCCGTCCGGGCCACGCGACATCGTCGCTGGCGCGACTGGCGCCGGCGGACCGTCGATCGGGCGCTCGGAAGTGAGGTCGATTGCTTGCGCACGGGCCGCGACGGGCGCCGTCAGCAGGAGGAACGTCAGCGCGAGTCGCGCAGCAGAACGGAACATGGATTTCACAGCTTAAGCCGAGCCGCGCGGCCGCCAGGAAACGTCACGCGATGTCTTTGGGATCAGACCCCTTTCGCATTCCGCAAGGGCTCTGACCCCATGCGCGCTAGAGATGGAACTCGCCGAAGTCGCCCGGGTAGAGAAACTGCAGCACATCGCCCACACGATGCGCCCATGCCGCTTCGCTGTGGGTACCGCCCTGGGTCTCCGCGTACGCGAGGTCCACGTCTTCGCGCCAGCCCTTCTGCACCAGCGCCGCGCGCAGGCGCCGCGCATCGGCGATGCCGCTGCGGCTTTCGGCGGTGCCCATGTCGAGCCAGATCCGGGTCGGCGGTTTGCGGGCCCGGGCGACGTAGCGCAGGATCGCCCGCTTCCCCCACCACACCGACGGCGACATCACGGCCAGGCGGCCGAACACGTCGGCGTGGCGCAGGCCCAGGAACATCGAGACCAGACCGCCGAGCGAGGCGCCGCCCAGGCCCGTCCGCTCGCGGCGTGGATCGGTGCGATAGCGGCCGTCGATGAACGGCTTGAGCTCTTCAACGAGCATCCGCCCGTACAGCTTCGCCAGTCCGCCGCCGATGCGGGCGTCTTTCGTCGGGGTGTACTCGTGCACCCGGTCGTGGCCGGTGTGATAGATGCCGACGATGATGAGCGGCTCCACCCGTCCCTCGGCAACGAGCATGTCGGCCATCTCGCCGAGCCGCCAGTGCTGACCGCGCACGAACGCGGTTTCGGGGTCGAACAGGTTCTGCCCGTCGTGCATGTAGAGCACGGGATAGCGGCGCCCGGGGTCGTCGTCGTAGCCGGGCGGCAGGTAGACGACGAGATCGCGCGGCCGCGCCAGATGGGTCGACGCGAATCCGGGGTGCCGGACGAGATGCGATGCAGCCACAGCGAGCCCGACTAGTATAGAGGGCGCCCGCTTCCCCGAGACCCGATCCCCGAGACCCGCCTTTCATGACGCGCGACTATCACCGCTGGTACTCCCACGCCCTCGGCCGCGAGATGGACCTGCTGGTCTTCGGCCACGCCGGTCCGCCTGTCATCGTCTTTCCGAGCTCGATGGGCGCCTTCTTCGAATTCGAAGACCGCGGCATGGTGCGGGCGCTCGAACACAAGCTCGCCAGCGGCTGGCTGCAGCTCTACTGCGTGTCGTCGGTCGACAGCGAGAGCTGGTATGCGAAGTCGAAACATCCGCGGCAGCGCATCGAGCGGCATCTGCAGTACCAGTCGTACATCCTGACCGACGTGGTGCCGCTCATCCGACAGCTCAATCGCGCGCCCGGCATCGGCGTCACCGGCTGCAGCTTCGGCGCCTACCATGCCATGGCGATGGCGCTGCGCCATCCCTACACGTTCACCTCGTGCGTGACGATGAGCGGCGCCTTCGACATCGCGCAGTTCCTCGACGGCTACTCCGACCCTGACGCCTACCTGCTGAACCCCATGGCGTTCCTGCCGGGGCTCACCGAGCCGTATTATCTCGACCAGTTCCGCCGCAACAAGTTCGTGCTCGCCACCGGCGAGTGGGATATCTGCCGGAAAGCGAACGAAGGCTTCAGTGCCCTGCTCGGCGCCAAGGGCATCCCGCACTCGCTGCACGTGTGGGGCTTCGGCAGCAAACACGACTGGCCGGACTGGCAGCCGATGGCCAACGCCTACCTGCCCTAGCAGCCCGTGGTGAAAGTCCCGACGGCATTCGACCGATGAGGCATCACCGCTCGCTTCGTTGCTCCGCCTTCAAATACTGGCCGGTATTCTCAGTTGTCGCGCCTTGCGATCGGCGCGCTTCATCGGTCTCGGTGCTCGCCGGGACTTCCACCACGGGCTGCTAGTGGCGGGGCTCGGGTCACGGGGCTCGGGGCTCAGAACCGCTGTGACATGCGTCGGCAAGCGATCCGGCACCGGGAGGAGCGATGCCGGATCGTCACGTGAAGGGGACTACTGCTGCGGCGGCGGGTCGATGAGAATTAGTAGAGGCGAGGAACGTAGATGGCCGTCAACACTCCGTCGAAAATGGAGGCAGTTCCGCTGGTGGCCGAGCAGACGAGATTGAACGTCTGCGGTCCGCGGCCACCTGGAACCCGCGCGTGCCAGCAACTGGCATTCGATCGGCATCGCCGGCATTGGTGCCTTGAATGCGAAGCCGCAACCCCTCCAAGCCAGTGGTTTGCGTGATGCGGCAGTCAACCTCGACCGCCGCGGAACCGAACAGGACGTAGTAGGACGTGTTGACAACGACATGGCCAGCGGCCGGGGCGTTCAACGTGAGCGTAAGGCCAACCGTCGCGCTGGCGGGTGACAGGATCCGAAGACCGTGTTGGAGCCGCTGCTGTTCGTGTAGGCGGCGCCGGCCGGCTGGGCACTGGCCGCAAGCTGTTGGGCGGAGACTGCGCCATCGGCGAGCTTCGATTGTGTCACCGCTCCATTGGCGATGGCCGCCGCCGGCACGCTGCCCACGGCGAGCACGGCGCCTGACACCGTCGGCGCCGGCCGGGCGGCGCCGGCCGCCGCGCCGTTCAACACGAACGTGCCGCTGTTACCGGCGCTGTCGCTCCAGGGGCCGCCGAGCGCCGCCAGGGTGATGCGCGCATCCACCTGGACGGCTCGGCCGCCCGGCACGGTCACGATGTGCAGGCCGAAGCCGATGGTGCCATCCGGGTTGGGCGTGGCCAGCCCGACCAGCGGCGCCCGCTGCGCGGCGCCGCACTGGTCGTCGAAGCCGTCGAGGGTGTAGACGCCGCCGTTCTGGGTCACCGAGACCGTCACCCGGTTGCAGAAGGGCTGCAGCTGCCAGGTGAAGGTGCCGATCGGCTGCGCCTGGACGGGCGTACTCCACAGCGTGGCCAGGATGGCCACCGCTCCAGCGCTGAAAATGGCAGGAATTCTCACAAAGGTCTCCTCCGGGCCGCGAGATCGTCGCCATGCACTGCGTCGAGCTGTCGGGCCGCGATGCTCCTACTATCGACAGAAGTGCCCGCCGTCCCTCATGCCCCCCCGGGGTGGGCGTCCTGTCGCGCGGCCGTTGCACGCGTTGGCCCAATAACCGGCCGCTGATAAGCTGAGGCCTCCGGAGTACCCACCATGGCCACCATCGGCGTCCTGTTCGGCATGGAAAATGTCTTTCCCGGCGCGCTCGTCGAGCGCATCAACGCCATGGGCGTCGCCGGGGTCACCGCCGAGTTCGTCCAGATCGGCGGCGTGAAAATGGAGGGGCCGTGCCCCTACCGTGTCGTCGTCGACCGCATCTCGCACGACATCCCGTTCTACCGGGCCTGGCTCAAGACGGCGGCCCTCGACGGCACCTACGTCATCAGCAACCCGTTCTGGTCGAGCGCCGACGACAAGTTCTTCAACTACGCGCTCGGCAAGCGGCTGGGCGTGGCGGTGCCGAACACGGTGGTGCTGCCGCACAAGGAACATCCGCCGGGCACGACCGACAAGTCGATGCGGAACCTGATGTATCCGCTCAACTGGGATGAGGTGTTCGAGTACATCGGCTTCCCCGCCTTCCTCAAGCCGTTCGACGGCGGTGGCTGGCGCGACGTCTTCCAGGTGAAGTCGCGCGAGGAGTTCTTCGCCGCCTACGACCAGACGCGCACGCTCTGCATGACCCTGCAGACGGCGGTGAAGTTCAACGAGTACTTCCGCTGCTACGTGGTCGGCCAGCAGGAGGTGCACGTGATGCCCTACGACCCGCGGGCGCCGTTCCACGAGCGCTACGTGAAGAACCCGCCGAAGTACCCGGCGGCGCTCATCGAGCGGGTGACGAAAGACTCGCTGACGCTCTGCCGCGCCCTCGGCTACGACCTCAACACGGTGGAGTTCGCGGTGGAAGACGGCGTGCCCTACGCCATCGACTTCATGAATGCCGCGCCCGACGCCGACCCGCATTCGGTCGGGCCCGACAACTTCGCCTGGATCGTGGAGAAGGTGGCGGCCTTCGCCGTGAAGAAGGCGCAGGAGCCGCACGACCCCGCTGACCTACCGCTGGTCGTCGCTGCTCGAGGGCCCGAAATGACCCGTCCGTCGTTCTCGATCGGCATCGAGGAGGAATACCAGACGGTCGACCCCGTCACCTTCGACCTGCGCTCGCACATCCAGACCGAGCTGATGGCGCAGGGCAAGCGGGTGATGAAGGAGAAGGTCAAGTCGGAGATGCACCAGGCGGTCGTGGAGGTGGGCACCGGCGTCTGCCGCAACATGGCCGAAGCGCGCGAAGATCTGGTGACGCTGCGCCGCCAGATGGTCACGCTGGCGCAGCAGAACGGCCTGGCCCTCGTGGCCGGCGCCACCCATCCCGTTCGCCGACTGGCGCGTGCAGGACATCTCGCCCGACGAGCGTTACCTGCAGGTGGTCGAAGACATGCAGCTGGTGGCGCGCTCGAACCTCATCTTCGGACTGCACGTGCACATCGGCGTGGAAGATCGCGAGACCATCATCCACCTGATGAACCAGATCCGCTACTTCCTGCCGCACCTGCTGGCGCTGTCGGCCAACTCGCCCTTCTGGCTCGGCATGAACACCGGCCTGCAGTCGTATCGCTGCAAGGTGTTCGACAAGTTCCCGCGCACCAACATCCCCGACACGTTCAACGGCTGGGCCGACTACGAGAACTTCGTCAACCTGCTCATCCGCACCAACTGCATCGACAACGCCAAGAAGATCTGGTGGGACGTGCGGCCGCATCCGTTCTTCCCGACTATCGAAGTGCGCATCTGCGACCTGCCGATGCGCGTCGACGAGACGCTCGGCATCGCGGCGCTCATCCAGGCCACCGTCTACACGCTCTGGAAGCTGCTCGAGAAGAACCAGGCGTGGCGGCCCTACAGCCGCGCGCTCATCATGGAGAACAAGTGGCGCGCCAGCCGCTACGGCATCGCCGGTTCGCTCATCGACTTCGGCCGCGAAACCGAAGTGCCCGAGCGCCAGTTGCTCGAGGAATATCTGGGCCTGGTGGACGAAGCGGTGAGCGAGCTCGGCAGCCGCCAGGAGATCGCCCACGTGCGCTGGATCATGCAGCACGGCACCGGCGCCGACCGTCAGCTCAAGGCCTTCGAACGCTCGGGCGGCGACCTGCGGCAGGTGGTGCAGTTCATGGCGAAAGAGACGCAGGCGGGGCTCTGACGCTTGACTAGCGGCTAGCGGCTAGGGACTAGCGGCTCGGGGATCGCGCTGTCACGCTGTCAGACAGTCACGCTGTCACGCTGTAAGGGGACGACCGTGAGGAACAGGGTTCTCGCGACAGTGATTGCGACGCTGCTCGGCGCCAGCGCGCTGGCGCAGACGCAGCAGAAGCCGTACGAGCCCGAGGTCGGGCAAGGTGGCAAGGACGTGGTGTGGGTGCCGACGCCGCCGGCGCTGGTCGAGTTGATGCTCGACATGGCGAAGGTGACCCCCGGCGATCTGGTCATGGATCTCGGCTCGGGCGACGGGCGCAACATCATCGCCGCCGCAAAGCGCGGGGCGCGGGCCATCGGCGTCGAGTACAACCCCGACATGGTGGCCCTCTCGGCCCGCCTGGCCGCCGAGGCCGGTGTGGCTGGGCGGGCGAGCTTCATCGAAGGCGACATGTACACGGCCGACATCTCGAAGGCCACGGTGATGGCGCTCTTCCTGCTGCCGGCCAACCTGGAGAAGCTCCGCGACACGTTCATGGCGCTGGCGCCCGGCACGCGGCTTGTGATGAACACCTTCGATATTCCCGACTGGGCCCCCGACCAGAAAGAGACCCTTGGCGAGGGCTGCGTGAGCTGGTGCACCGCGCACCTGTACTACGTGCCGGCGCCGGTCGCGGGCCGCTGGACCACCAGCCGTGGCGAGCTCGCGCTGCGCCAGGCCTTCCAGGTGGTGGCCGGCACACTCACCACCGGCGGCGTGGACGTCGCCGTGAGCGGGCGCCTGCGCGGCGCCGAACTCACGCTCGATGTCGACGGCGCCACGCTGCAGGCGACCGTCAACGGCGACCGGCTCGAGGGCGCCCAGCTCACCGGCACCCGCGCGCCGCGCTGAAGGCCCCGGAGGCCCCTGCACACGCCGTCCCAGCGACTCCCGGCGGTGCACCCGAGCCCTGTCGGGCAGCCGGACCTTGAGCTATCATCCAGATCCTGCCGTTGTTGCCGTGGTCCGGCGGGCAGGCTGGGGTTGCTTCGATGACGCGTGACGACATTCAACAGGTAGTGCTCACGGCCATGGCCGGCGTGAACGCCTCGCGTGACGCCGACGCCCAGCTCCAGCTCGCTCCGGACGCTCTGGTGTTCGGTCCTGGCAGCCCCCTCGACTCGCTCGGCCTGGTCGGGCTGCTGGTCGACATCGAAGACGCGTTGCGCGATGCGGGACGCGAGGTCTCTCTGAGCGACTCGCGTGCCATGTCGCAGTCGCGCAGCCCGTTCCGCAGCGTGCCCACGCTGGTGGCCTACATCGACGAGCTGCTGGCGTCGCCCGCGTGACAGCCCGCCGCGTCCTGGTCACCGGCGCCAGCCGCGGCATCGGCGCGGCCCTCGTGAGCCGTTTCCTCGCGGCCGGCGACGTCGTGTTCGGGTGCGGGCGCTCGGCCGCCGAGACCACCGCACGACCGTTACACGCATTACGCCGCCGATGTCGCCAGCGAAGACGCCGTGCGGGAGATGTGCAACGACATCCGGAGCAGAGCCGGCGGCCTCGACGTGCTCGTCAACAACGCCGGTGTGGCGCGGATGAACGCGCTCGCGCTCACCCCGCCCGCCGACGCCCGCCAGGTGGTCGACACCAACGTGCTCGGCGTCTTCAACTGCACGCACCAGGGCATCCGCCTCCTCCGCAAGTCGTCCTGTGCCCGCATCGTCAACCTGACCACGGTGGCGGTGCCGCTGCGCCTCGAAGGCGAAGCCATCTACGCCGCCTCGAAGGCCGCCGTCGAGTCGCTCACCCGGATCACCGCGAAGGAAGTGGGCCGGATGGGCATCACGTGCAACGCCGTGGGTCCGTCGCCGATCCGCACCGACCTCATCGCCAAAGTCCCCTCCGCCAAGCTCGACGCGCTGGTGGCGCAGCAGGCGATTCCCTCCTGGGCCACGGTGGACGACGTCTACAACCTGGTCGAGTTCTTCCTCCGGCCCGAGAGCCGGATGATCACCGGCCAGGTCGTCTACCTCGGGGGCATCAGCTGATGATCGACTTCCTGCTCGACGCCCTCGACGCCGATCCCGGCCGGCTCGCCATCGCCGACAGGAACGGCGCCTGGACGTCGGCCGACGTCCGGGCCGCCATCACCCGCACCGGCGCACTCGTGGACGCCAGCGGGGCGGTGGCCGGCAAGGTCGTCAGCCTCGAAGCGGAATACGGCCTCGAAGCCGTGGCCGCCTTCCTGGCGCTCACCGCGCGCAGCGCCATCATCGTGCCGTTGTCGCAGGCGGCGCGGGCCCACCACGAGTCGTTCCTCGAGACCGCGCAGGTCGAGGTGCGGGTGAAGTGCGACGACGCCGGCCCGCCGTCGGTCGCCGTCACCGGGCGCACGGCCGCGCATCCGATCTACGACATCCTGAAGGCGCGCGGCACGCCGGGCCTGGTGCTCTTCTCGTCGGGCTCGACCGGCGCGCCCAAGGCGGCCGTGCACGACCTCGAGCGTCTGCTGCGCAAGTTCAAGGTGCGCAAGCGCGCCTTCCGCACCATCGTGTTCCTGCAGCTCGATCACATCGGCGGCGTCAACACGCTGCTCTACACGCTGTCGAACGCCGGCGCGATCATCGTGCCGAAAGACCGCTCGCCGGCCGGCGTCTGCCGCGCCATCGAGGAACACCGCGGCGAGCTGCTGCCGACCTCGCCCACGTTCCTCAACCTGCTGCTGATCTCGGGTGCCATCCCGCAGCACGACCTGTCGTCGCTCAAGCTCATCACCTACGGCACCGAGCCGATGCCGGCCAGCACGCTGACGCGGGTGGCCGAGACGTTCCCGGCGCTGAAGCTGCAGCAGACCTACGGCTCGACCGAGATCGGCATCCTGCGCTCGGAATCCCGCGGCCAGGATTCGTTGTGGGTGCGCGTGGGCGGCGAAGGCTTCGAGACCAAGGTCGTGGACGGCCGCCTGTGGGTGCGCGCCGAGTCGGCGATGCTGGGCTACCTGAATGCGCCGAGCCCGTTTTCGGCCGACGGTTTCTACGACACCGGCGATCTCGTGGAGGTGGACGGCGAGTGGCTGCGCATCCTCGGCCGCAAGAGTGATGTCATCAACGTCGGCGGCAGCAAGGTGCACCCCGCCGAAGTCGAAAGCACGCTGCTGGCGATGGACGGGGTCGACGACGCATCGGTCAGCGGCGAGGCCAATGCCCTGACCGGCCACATCGTCACCGCCACCGTGCGCCTGTCCACCGCCGAGACGCTGACCGAATTCAAGGGCCGCATGCGCGCCTTCTGCAAGGATCGCCTCGAATCGTACAAGGTGCCCGCCAAGGTCAGGCTGGCCGACGCCCCCCTCTACTCCGAGCGCTTCAAGCGCATGCGGTAACGGCCGTGGCACACGATCAGACCCACCCGGTTCGGCGGGCGCTCAAGGCGGTCGCGGACGCCATGGCGCTGCTGGTGGCGACCCCCTTCGGCGCGCTGAGCGCGCTCGAGAAGCACCTGCTGCCCGGCCACGAAGGCACGTTCCAGATGTGCGCGCAGTCGGTGGCGCTGCTGCCCGGGCTGCCGGGCCTGTTCGTGCGGCGCGCCTTCTATCGCTACGCCCTCGATGGCTGCGACGCCGACTGTCATATCGGCTTCGGCGCGGTGGTCACCCACCGCCAGACCATCATCGAACGCGGCGTCTACGTCGGCGTGTGGGCGCTGGTGGGCTCGACGCATCTGCGCGAGGGGACGTCGGTGGGCAGCCGCGCCAGCCTGCTGAGCGGCACCGACCTCCACGAATACCACGACGGGCAGTGGACGCCCGCCGACGTGCGCAAGCTGCGTCAGATCGTCCTCGGCCCGCACGCTTTCATCGGCGAGGCGGCCGTCGTGATGGCTGACGTCGGTGCCGGCGCCATGGTGGCGACCGGCGCCGTGGTGCCCGCCGCCGTGCCGGCCGGCATCGTCGTGGCCGGCAATCCCGCGCGCTTCGTCCGCCGGCTCGCCCCGGAGGCTGCGACGCCGCCGGCCGCCGACGCCACGACGGCGGCCCCGCACGAGGCGCTGCCGCAGTCGTGACGCGACTGCCCTTCATCGACTGGATGAAGGCGACGGGCATGGGGCTCATCGTCTTCGGCCACGTGGTCGGCGGCGTCTCGAACGCGCTGACGCCGCCCATCTACCAGAAGCAGCTCGGGGTGGCCTTCTTCCTCTTCGTCACCGGCTTCACCCTGGCGCGCGACACCCGCCCGGCGCGTCACGTCCTCATCAACCGCCTGTTCGAGATCGTGGTCGTCGGCGTGGCCTTTGCGGTGCTCTCGACCCTCGCATCGCTGGCGACTGGCGGTGGCGGCCAGCCGAGCAACTACCTGCCGCTGCTCGTCGGCGTCAATGTCGCGCTGAACAACTTCCCGGCCAATCCGACGACCTGGTACATCGGCACGTACATCCACGTCATCCTCCTGTGGGTCCTCGTCGGCCAGAGGCTGCGTCCCACCGTGGCCCTGCTGGCCGGCGCCGTGCTGCTCGAGGTGATCGTGCGCGCGCTGCTCTGGACCTCTGCCGGCGGCTTCATCGCCTACATGGCGCTGTCGAACTGGCTCACCGTGTTCCTGCTCGGGGTCTACGCCGGCCGGCGGCCCGACGATGCGCGCTATCCCGCCGGCGCCACGGCCGCGGCCATCGTCGCGGTGCTGGTGCCGCTGGCCCTGGGGCTGGTCTCGCCCTTCGACTACGGCTTCCCCTTCCGGGCGCTGCCGGCGGCCGGATCGGCAGCGCCGATGGTGTCGTCGGTGGGCGTGTCGCTGCTCTACGCCGGGACCACGTGGCTGATGTTCCGCGGCACCTCGATGCTCGGCCGTTCGCGGGCGGTCGAGTTCCTGTCGGCGCAGACGCTCATCATCTTCGTCGCGCACATGCCGCTCTACTACGCGCTCATGGCCGTCATCGGCGACTGGCCGCGCGAAGCGCGGGCGGTGCCGCTGATGCTTCTCTGCTACCCGGGGCTGGCATTCGCCGGGGCGTGGCTGTATCGCGGCCTGCGGCCGCACCAGTGGCGGGCCCGGCTGGTGCAGCGCCTCGGATAGGCGAGCCCGGACCGGCCGTGGTGGATAATGCGGACGTGACCTCGACGTTCGATGCGGAACACACGCCCGGGGCGCGCCACGCCGTCGGTGTCGCAGCCTGATCCAGGACGTCCATGATTCCAGCGCTGCGCGCGCGCTTCAACCGTGAGTGGACGCCCGAGCGTCACCAGGCGCTGCTCGCGCGGCTGGCTGGCCGCGCCGGCGTGCCGCTCGCCTTCACGCTGTCGGAAACACCGTGCTTCTTTCCGGCGGCCCTGCTCGAGGAGATGGCGGCCACCGGCGTCTCACTCGTCACGTCGTTTCTTGCCGACGCCGACGCCCGGGCGGCCGCCGAGGCGCTCATCCCGGCACGCTATCTCGGCCCCGGCCAGGAGGCCCGGCCGACCTGCGTGCAGGTGGACTTCGGCCTGGTGCGCGAGGCCGACGGCCGCTTCACGCCCCGCCTGGTCGAACTGCAGGCCTTCCCGTCGCTCTACGGGTTCCAGCACACCCTGGCCACGGTGAGCCGCGAGGTGCACGAGCTGCCGCCCACCTGCGCCGCGCATCTGGGCGGGCTCGACGACGCCGGCTATCTGGCGCTGCTGCGCGAGGTGCTCGTGGGGCCGCACGACGCGGCCGAGGTGGTGCTGCTCGAGATCGCGCCCGAACAGCAGAAGACGCGGCCGGACTTCGCCGTGACCGAGCAGCTCTGGGGCATCCAGACGGTGGATCCCGGCGACGTCGTCGTGCGCGGCCGCGGGTTGTACCGCCGGCACCAGGGCCGCGAAGTGCCGATCCGGCGCATCTACAACCGCGTCATCCCCGATGAGCTCGATCGCACCGGCCATCCGATGGCCTTCGATTACCGCGACGATCTGGACGTCGAGTGGGTGGGGCACCCGGCGTGGTACTTCCGCCTCAGCAAGTCGGCGATTCCATGGCTGGCGCATCCATCGGTGCCGCGCACGTGGCGGCTCGACGCGGTGGACGCTTTGCCCGCCGATCGCGACCAGCTGGTGCTGAAGCCGCTCTTCTCGTTTGCCGGCGGCGGCATCGTGTTTGCGCCGAGCGACGCCGTGCTGGCGGCGATCCCGGCCGCCGAGCGGCACCTCTACCTGCTGCAGGAGCGCGTGCACTTCGCACCGGTGATCGAGACGCCGCACGGCCCGACACAGGCCGAAGTCCGCATCATGTACGTGTGGACCGACCGCCTGCGGGCGGTGCTGCCGCTCATCCGCATGGGCCGTGGTCAGATGATGGGCGTGGCCCACAACCGCGGCCTGGCCTGGGTGGGTGCGTCGGCGGGGTTCTCGGTGGCGTCATGACCCGGCTGGCGCGTTACACTTTCGCCGCGCTGCTGGTGCTGCTCGAGACGGCGGTGTTCCTCGCGCTCGGCCGCCTGCTCGAACTCGACCGGGCGCCGTTCCTGCTCTTCACGCCCTCGGTGCTGCTGGCGGCGATGCTCGGCGGCCGCGACGCCGGGCTCTTTGCGACCCTGCTCGGCGCAATCGCCGCCGAAGTCGTGTTCCGTGAGGAAGCGCGCAGCCGCTGGGAAGCGTTCGAGATCGTCCGCATGGCGCTCTTCGCGCTGAGCGGCGCCGGCGTCAGCATCATGGCCGGCCACCTGCAGGACGCGCGGGCCCGGGCCGAGGAGCGCGCCGACGCGGCGCGAGCGCGGGCCGAGGAACTGGCCGTCGCGCGCGTCGCCGCCGAGGGCCACGCCCGCGACGCCGAGCGGCGGGCCGACGAGTTCGATGCGCTGTTCGACGTGTCACCAGTGGGCCTGGCCCGGGCCAACGATCCGGCCTGCCTCGACATCTCCGTCAATCGCAACCTGGCGGCCAGGCTCGGCCTGGCGCGGTCGGGCAACACGTCGCTGAGCGCGCTCATCACCGAAGGCGCGCCCTTCCGGCTGACGAAATTCGACGGCACCCCGCTCACGCCCGACGACCTGCCGCTGCAGACGGCGGCGCGCACCAGGCAGCCGGTGGTGGATGGGGAGTTCGCGGCCGTGCGTAACGACGGCCGGGTCGTGATGATGCAGGCGCATGCGGTGCCGCTGCTCGACGAACACGGCGAGGCCCGGGGCGCGCTCGGCGTCTTCACCGACGTCTCGGAACAGCGGCGCAACGCCGAGGAACAACGCTTCATCGCCGAGGCTTCACGGCTGCTGAGCGCCTCGCTCGACTACGACGAGACCCTGCGCCGCGTCGCCACCCTGGCGGTGCCCGTGATGGCGGACTGGTCGGTGCTCGACGTGGTGGACCCCGAGGGCAAGCTGACGCGGGTGGGCTCGCTCCACCGCGACCCGGCCGCGCAGGCGTGGATCGACACGCGGCCGCCGCACCTCCCGGCGGCGCTCGGGCCGGCGCCGCTCACACTCACGGCGATCGAGCAGCCGATGCTGCTGCGCCACATCGACGACGAGGTGCTGCGCGCGCTCGGTGCCGCGCCGTCGCAGATCGAAGGCGCGCGTCTGCTGAGCGTCACCTCAGGGCTGGTGGTGCCGCTGACGCTGCACGGCGCCACGGTGGGCGCGGTGGGCTGGATGCGCGGCAAGGACCGGCCGCCGTTCGACGAACGCGATCTCACGCTGGCCGAAGAAGTGGGCCGGCGCGCCGCCATGGCCGTCGAACACGCGCGGCTCTACCGGGAGGCGCAGTCGGCCAACCGCCTGAAGGACGAGTTCGTCGCCACGCTCTCGCACGAACTGCGCACGCCGCTGAACGCGCTGCTCGGCTGGACCGACCTGCTGCGCTCGGGACGCCTGTCGCCCGAGCGGCAGCGCGAGGCCATCGACGCCGTGCACCGCACCGCGCTGGCGCAGGCGCAGCTCACCAACGACCTGGTGGACGTCTCACGGGCGGTGTCGGGCAAGTTCCGCCTCCGCCCGGAGGATGTGGACGTCGCCACGGTGGTGCGCAACACCACCGAGACCTTCCGCCTGGCGGCCGAGTCGAAGGGGCTGCGCCTCACCTGCGATCTGGCGCCGAACCTGCCGCGCATCGTCGCCGATCCCGATCGCCTGCAGCAGATCGTCTACAACCTGGTCGGCAACGCCGTGAAGTTCACGTCGACGGGCAGCGTCGAGGTGGTGGCGCGCGCCGCCGGCGACTGGCTCACGCTCGGCGTGCGCGATACCGGGATCGGCATCCGGCCGTCGTTCCTGCCGTACGTCTTCGATCGCTTCCGCCAGGCCGACGGCAGCGTGTCGCGCGAGTTCGGCGGCCTGGGGCTGGGGCTGTCGATCGTGCGGGCGCTGGTGGAACTGCACGGCGGCACGGTGGCGGCAGCCAGCGAGGGCGAAGGCCACGGCGCCGCCTTCACGGTGCGCATGCCGGTGGCGCCGCTGCATGTCCGGCACGCGCCGGATGCCATCGGCGCGCAGGCATAGTGTCCCGAGTCAGAGATGCGTTGAAGAATTCGCGGGCGGGGCATCCCGCCTCGCGTCGTTGCTCGTCGTTCACATATACGCCATATGTTCGCTCCTCGCGCCTTGCGATCCGGGCGCCGCGCCCACGACTTCACCAACGAATCTCTGACTCGGGACACTAGCAGCCCGTGGTAAAAGTCCCGACGGCATTCGACCGATGAGGCATCACCGTTCCCACCCCACGACGCACAATCCGCGTCGCGGGGGCCCCGGCTCGCTTCGTTGCTCCGCCTTCAAATACAGGCCGGTATTCTCAGTTGTCGCGCCTCGCGATCGCCGGGGCCCCCGACGCGCGTGGTGTGCGCGTTGGGGTGAGCGTAGCGCCTCATCGGTCTCGGTGCTCGCCGGGACTTTCACCACGGGCTGCTCGGCCCCGGGCAGTCAGCGCCGGCGACGGCGACGAGGGGTCGTGGCGGCGGAAACCGCCGGCGTCGCAATCATCACTTCCGTTGACTTGATGACCGCGATGGCGTCGTCGCCACGCCGCAGTTTCAGGGCGCCGAGCGCATCGGCCGTGATGACGGCGGTAAGCGACTGGCTGCCCACGCGCAGCCGCACCTGCGCGAGCAGGCCATCGACGCGCACCTCCTCCACGTAGCCGCGGAGTCGATTGCGCGCACTCAGCCCGCCGAGCAGATCGTCGGATGCGGCGGCCACGGCCTTCGGACGCGCCGGCGAGGCGTGGCGGGCAGCCAGACGGTCGAGTTCGGTATCGGAGATGCGGTGGTGTCCACCTTCGGTGCGCGTCGTCCGCACCACGCCCGACAGCACCCACCGCTTGAGGGTCGAGTAGCCGACGCCGAGGCGCTCGGCGGCCTGGCGCACCGTATTCAGCCGGATCGGATCGCTCGCCATACGGGCCGGATCGTATC
Organism: uncultured Acidobacteriota bacterium; assembly: GCA_963779175.1. GTDB lineage: Bacteria > Acidobacteriota > Vicinamibacteria > Vicinamibacterales > UBA2999 > CADEFD01. Next base: position 35,186 of record CAVZXA010000005.1, on the reverse strand, counting down.
ACCGGGGCAGGCGCCCACACGCGCGGGAAGGCCCACAGAGTCGCATTAATCGCATCAAATCGACTCACTTATCAACGTCGTATTGTCTTTAATGGAACGGTACGCTACAGATGCGGCTGCCCCTCGGGAGCCCGTACACTGGAGACGCCGTCATGACACGAGCAACGGTGGTAGCTGGCCTGGTGGCCGCCGCAGTCTTCACGACGCTGGCCGGCGCGCAACCACTGCCGACCGCTCCCGCGTTCACCGCACCGACTGCGCTGGTGGTGACCGGCGCTGTGAAGGCGCCGCTCACGCTCTCGGCGACGGACCTCAGAGCGATGCCACGCACGAAGGTCGAAGCGCAGGACGACAGCCGCACCGTCACCTACGAGGGTGTGCTCGTCGGCGAGATCCTGAAGCGGGCCGGCGCTCCCGTCGGCGACGCGCTGCGCGGCGATGCGGTCGCCAGCTACGTCGTCGCCCACGCGGCCGACGGCTACCGCGCCGTCTATTCGCTGGCCGAACTCGACAACGCCTTCACCCCGAGCGACGTCATCGTCGCCGACACCATCGACGGCAAGCCGCTGTTCGCCTATCAGGGCCCGTGGCGCCTGGTCACGCCGAAAGACCTGCGCGGAGCGCGATCGGTCAGACTGCTGCACCGGCTCGAGGTCGTCCGGCTGCCACGATGACGGCGATGCGTCCCCGCTCGAGAGCCGCGATCGCGGTGGCCATCGTGGCCGCGGTCGCCGCTGGCGTGTCGTTGCCTGCACGGGCCACGTGGGAATGGCGGCTGCCGTCAGGCGTGCGCCCACCCGAGGTCGCGGCCGACGTGCCGATGTCGCCAGGGCTCGTCGAGCTGGGGCGCCATCTCTTCTACGACACGCGGCTGTCGGCCAACGGCACGCAGTCGTGCGCGACCTGCCACCACCAGGGCCGCGCCTTCACCGATGGCCGCGCGCGGGCCGTCGGCGCGACCGGCGCTGTGCACAGCCGCAACAGCATGAGTCTCGTGAACGTCGCCTTCGCCGAGACACTGACGTGGGCGGATCCGACGCTGACGTCGCTCGAGGCGCAGGCGCTGGTGCCGATGTACGGCACGGCCCCGGTGGAACTGGGCCTGAGTGCGAGCGACAGCCGCTGGCTCGATCGCCTGGCCGGCGACCCGCTCTATGCGCGCCTGGTGCCGGCAGCGTTTCCTGGCACCACGCGTCTGGCACTGTCGCACGTCACCCGCGCGATCGCCGCCTTCGAGCGCTCGATCGTGTCGATGCGCTCGGCCTGGGATCGCTATCACTTAGACCGCGACGAGACGGCGATATCCGACTCGGCGAAGCGTGGCGAGATGCTCTTCCACAGCCGGCCGCTGTCGTGTTTCACCTGCCACGGCGGGGTGCACTTCTCGGACGCGATGAGCGCGCGGCGCGACCGGCCGCCGGTCTTCCACAACACCGGCCTCTACAACCTCACGCGTGGCCTCTCATACCCGGTCGCCGACACCGGCCTGCACATGAAGACTGCGGCGGCGAGCGACGTCGGCCGCTTCAAGACGCCATCACTGCGCAACATCGGTGTGACCGGCCCTTACATGCACGACGGCAGTATCGCGACATTGGGTGAGGTCATCGATCACTACGCCGACGGCGGCCGCACCATCGCCAGCGGCGTCCACCGCGGTGCCGGCCACGAGAACCCGCTGAAGGCCGAGGCCGTGCGCGGCTTCTGGCTCACCACTGGCCAGCGCGCCGACTTGCTGGCGTTCCTTGACGCGCTCACCGACACGGCGCTGCTGACCGATCCGCGATTCGCCAACCCCTGGACACGCCGGTGAGCAGTTCCTGCAGTGGGGTCAGACCCCATTCAAGGCGGGGCCAGACTCGTCGCAACATCTGCGCCGTGCTGGGTGTGCTCGCGGTTGTGGCCGCGCTCACGACCGCCGCTTCGGCGCAGCGTCCGCCGGTGGTCGCCGCGGCGTCTGACCTGAACTTCGCGCTGGGCGAGATCGCCCGCCAGTTCGAGGGCGAAACCGGACAGCGCGTGGACCTGGTCTTCGGGTCGTCCGGCACGCTGATGCGACAGATTCAGGACGGCGCGCCGTTCGAGCTGTTCCTCTCGGCCGACGAGGCCTTCGTGGAGACCCTGGCCGCCTCCGGCCTGACGCGCGACCGCGGGGCTCTCTACGCGATCGGACGCATCGTGCTCTTTGCGCCGCCGGGGTCGCCGCTCGACCCGCGGCAGGGCCTCGACGGCCTGGCGCGGCTCCTCGAGGCCGGCCGCGTGCCTCGATTCGCGATCGCCAACCCCGCGCATGCGCCGTATGGCCGCGCGGCGGAGGCCGCCCTCCGCACACGCGGCATCTGGACGCCACTCCAGCCGCATCTCGTGCTCGGCGAGAACGTCTCGCAGGCGGCGCAGTTTGCGACCACCGGCAACGCCGTCGGCGGCATCATCGCCTACTCGCTGGCGCTGGCGCCGAACCTTCAGGGTCGCGGCACCTACGCGCTCATCCCCGACTCCGATCATCCGCCGCTGCGACAGCGCATGGTGGTGCTGAAGCGCGCCGGGGCCGTGGTGGAGCGTTTCCATGCGTTCCTGCAGACGGCGAGCGCCCGCGCGACCTTCGAGCGCTACGGCTTCACCCTTCCGAAGTAGAGTCGCCACCGTGGACTGGCCGGCCCTTCGCGTTTCCCTGCTCCTCGGCGTGTGGACCGTCGCGCTCCTGGTGCCGGTCGGCGTGTGGGCCGGGCACTACCTCGCCACCCATGACTTCCGTGGCAAAGCGCTCGCGGAGTCACTGGTCGCCGTGCCACTGCTGCTGCCGCCCACGGTGCTGGGCTTCTATCTGCTGGTGGTCTTCAGTCCGCGATCGGCGCCGGGCGCGCTCTTCGAGCGAATCGCCGGCCACTCGCTGGCGTTTTCGTTCCCCGGGCTGGTGCTGGCGTCGATCGTCATCAACCTGCCGTTTGTCGTGCAGCCCATCCAGCGGGCATTCGAAGCCATTCCAGGGAGCATCCGCGAAGCCGCCGCCTGTTGCGGGCTGTCGCCGTGGCAGCGCTTCCTGCGCATCGAGGCGCCGCTGGCCTGGCCGGGCATTCTCACCGCGATGATTCTCACCTTCGCGCACACGCTCGGCGAGTTCGGCGTGGTGCTGATGGTGGGCGGCAACCTGCCCGGGGAGACGCGCACGCTGAGCGTCGCCATCTACGACCGCATGCAGGCCTTCGACGATCGCAGCGCCGGGATCATGGCGGCGACGCTGCTGGCGGTGGCGGTGACGACGCTCGTGGCCACGACCTCCCTCTCGCAGCGGCTGGTGCGTCGGCGTGAGTAGTCGGCGCCTGCAGGTCACCGTCCGGCAGGACGGCCCGATTCCGCTCGACGTCACCCTCGACTGCGGCCCGGGCGACACGCTGGTCATCTTCGGCCCCTCGGGCAGCGGCAAGACCACCGTACTACGCGCCATCGCGGGCCTCTACGCGCCGGCCCACGCCGTCGTCTGCGCGGGCGGCGAGACCTGGACCGACACCGCCGCCGGCACCTTCGTGCCGCCGCACCTGCGTCACGTGGGCTTCGTGTTCCAGGAGTACGCGCTCTTCCCGCATCTGACGGCGGCCGGCAACGTCGAGGCGGCGCTCACCGACAAGCCGCGCGCCGAACGTCGCGCCCGCGCGCTCGCCTGTCTGGCGCAGGTGCACCTCGACGGCAAGGCGGCGCGGCGTCCGCACGAGCTCTCCGGCGGCGAACGGCAACGCGTGGCGCTGGCGCGAGCGCTGGCGCGGGAACCGGCGGTGCTGCTGCTCGACGAGCCCTTCTCCGCCGTGGATCGGGCCGTGCGGCGGCGTCTGCAGGACGAAGTGGCGTCGCTGCGTCGCACGCTCGACGTGCCGGCGGTGCTGGTGACGCACGACCTCGACGACGTCGTGCGACTGGCCTCGCACGTGCTCCTGCTCGAACATGGGCGTGCCGTGGCGACAGACACGGTGTCGGGCCTCCTGCGTCGTGCCGACCTGCCGGGCCTGCACGACGTGGTGGGGCCAGGCACGGTGTTCGATGCCGTGGTCGCGCGCCGGCTGCCGGATCGCGGGGTGGTTGAACTGGCGTTCGACGGCGGCACGCTGATGGCTGCGGATCGTCCGCTCGCCGACGGCACGCCGGTGCGGGCGCGGATTCCGGCGCGCGACGTCATGCTCGCCGCCAATCGGCCCGACGGGCTGAGCGTGCAGAACGTCCTGGCGGGCACCGTGCGCCGGCTCGACGTGCCGGCCGACCGCGATGCCGCGCTCGTGCACGTGGCCGTGGGCGGGCTGGAGCTCACCGCCGAAGTCACGCGCGACGCCGTGGCGCGGCTGGCTCTGGCGCCCGGCCGCGAGGTCTACGCGCTCGTGAAGGCGGTGTCGGTGGACGTCGTCTCCGGCCAGCCAGACGTCTCAGTCGCGTCGAGCTGAACTCGTATCAGACCGATTTGAGTCGATTTGCGCGTCGAATCGAACCGATCTAGAGTGCCTTCCCATGAACGAGGGCAGGGGAGCCGGGACCGCGGCGACGCGGGTCGCCATGTTGGCGGTGACCGTGGTGCTCGGCGTGAGCCAGATGGCGAGCGCGCAGATTGGGCAGGGCGCGGTCACGGGCGTCGTCCGCGACAGCTCCGGGGCCGCCGTGCCCGGTGCAAACGTGACGGCGCGGGCCGCGGCCACGGGCAGCACCCGTGCCACGCAGGCTGGCGGCGCCGGCGACTACCGGCTGCAGGGGCTGGCTCCCGGCGACTACGAGCTGCGTGTCTCGCTGGCCGGCTTCCGCGACCACATCCGCCAGGGTCTGCAGATCGCGACCGGCGAGACCGTCACCGTGGATGTCGCCCTCGAGGTGGGCTCCGCCGAAGCCGTGACGGTCGTCGCGGACGCGTCGATGCTGCGGGTGCAGAGCGCCGGCCTCGGCCACGTCGTGGACCACACGCGCATCGTTGGCCTGCCGCTGAACGGCCGCAGCGTCATCGCCCTGGCCAGCCTGGTGCCGGGCGTGGGCCTGCCGCCGCCGCCCGCGGCTCCGCTGCCCCGCATCAACGGCGGCCGGCCCCGCACCAACGAATATCTCTTCGACGGCATCTCGGTGCTGCAGCCGGAGCCCGGCCAGGTGGCGTTCTTCCCGAACATCGACGCGATTCAGGACTTCCGGATCGAAAGCAACAGCCCGCCGGCCGAGTTCGGACGCTTCAACGGCGGCGTCGTGAACCTGACGACCCGGGCCGGCACCAATGTCTTCAGCGGCACGCTCTTCGACTTCTACCGCCACGAAGACCTGAACGCGCGCAACGCCTTCGCGTCGGGCGGGCCGGCACCGAAATACCGGCGGCAGCAGTTCGGCGGTGTCACCGGCGGGCCGATCAGGCGCGATCGGACGTTCTTCTTCGCCGACTATCAGGGCCAGCGGCAGAACATCGGCCGTGCCGTCATCTCCACAGTACCAACGGCGCTGCAGCGGCAGGGCATCTTCACCGAAGCGATTGGCGGACGCGTGCCGGCCATCTACGACCCGGCTACCGGCGCGGCCGGACGGCAGCCGTTCCCCGGTAACACGATTCCCGTAGGGCGCTTCGACCCGGTGGCACGCGCGCTGCTCGATCGCTACCCGCTGCCGACCAGCGGCGGCACCGCCAACAACTACCGTCGTATCGCCGACGAAGCCGTGGACCAGGACCAGGTCAGCCTGCGGCTCGACCATCGGCTCGGCGACGGCCACCAGGCGTTCGCCCGCCTGACACGCCTCCGTGAGTCGTTCCTGCCGGTGACGCCGCTGCCCGACGGCAGCGGCGTGACCAGCGGGACGCTCGGCCCGCAGGACACGACGTCGTGGTCGTTCGCGTCGGCGCATCAGAAGGCGTTCACGGCCACGATCTTCAACGAGCTGCGAGCCGGCGACACCCGGCGCGGCGTCGAACGCGCGGCCGCGGAGCTCGGCGGACCGGCTTCGGCGACGCTCGGCCTGCCGGGGTTGCCCTCCACCGCGCGTTTCCCGAACACGGTGCCGACGTTCCTCATTGCCGGCTATCAGCAGCTCGGCTCACCCGCCAACACCGCCACCGACTTCGGCACCAGCGTCACGGAGATCGCCGACACGCTCACCTGGGTCAAGGGCCGACACACGGTGAAAGCGGGCTTCGATCTGCGGTGGGCGCGCTTGAACGTGCTGCAGCCGCCGTCGCCCACCGGCGCCTTCACCTTCAGCAACCTGTTCACCGATCTGCCGGGCACCGCCAACACCGGCACGCCGCTGGCGAGCTTCCTGCTCGGCCAGGTGCAGCAGTTTTCGATCGACCTGCAGCAGGACGAGATTCGCAACCGGGCGCACATCCAGGAGTACTTCGTGCAGGACGACTGGCGCCTCTCCGACCGCATCACCCTCAACGCCGGCCTGCGCTACACGCTGAACTTCCCGTCGAACGAGGTCAACGACCAGGTGGGCACCTTCAACCTCGATTCCGGGCAGATCGAGTTCGCCGGGGTGAATGGTGTGCCGCGAGCGGCACGACAACTCCACTACGACAACCTCGGTCCGCGGCTCGGCGCCGTCGGCCGGCTCACCGAATCCACCGTGGCGCGCGCCGGCTACGGCCTCACGTGGATCGAGATGGCCGGCATCACCACGCCGTTCACGACGCCGGTGTTCCCCTTCCTGCAAACCGTTTCGCAGCGCACGCTCGACAACCAGACGGCGGCATTCCTCCTGGCGCAGGGGCCATCGGTGACGCCGATTCCCCTCACCGCCGACGCCGGCCTTGGCCAGGGGGTCTTCTCGGTCGATCGCGACCTGGGCTCGGGCTACGTGCAGCAGTGGAACATCGCCGTGCAGCAACAGCTCTCGACCAATCTGTCGGTCGAAGTCGCCTACACCGGGTCGAAGATCACGCGGGTCGGCCTGCCCGACACCAACCTGAACCAGCTCGCCGCCGAACAGCTCACGCTCGGCAATGCGCTGCTGCAACGGGTGCCGAATCCCTACTTCGGGCAGATCCCGCGCTCGTCGTCGCTCGGCGATCCGACCATCACCGTGGCTCAGTTGCTGAAGCCGTATCCGCAGTACACGACGGTCAGCCTCTACCGGAACAACGTCGGCACGACGTTCTACCAGGGCGCCTACGTGTCGCTTCGCCAGCGACTCGCGCACGGCGTGACCTACGCCGTGACCTACACGCGCTCGAAGCTGCGTGACGATGCCTCGTCGGTATTCGACGCCTCGATCCTCACCGGGCCGGTCGCCAACTTCCCGGTGACCGACAGCTTCGATCGGGCGCGCGAGCGCGACGACTCCACCGGCGACATCCCGCACGCCTTCACGGCCTCGGTGGTGTGGGACCTGCCGTTCGGCGCCGGTCGTGCCCGTCAACCGCGCGGCGTGCTGGGCGCGCTCGCCAGCGACTGGACGCTCAGCGGCATCGTTACGCTGCAATCAGGCGTGCCGCTCGCGATCACTCAAACGACCAACAACAATGCCTTCGCCGGCTTCGGCACGCAGCGCCCGAACCTGGTTGGCGATCCGGAGCTTCCAGCCGACGAGCGCACGACCAGCCGCTGGTTCAACACGGCCGCCTTCGCGGCGGCGCCGCCCTTCACGCTCGGGTCGAGTTCGCGCAATCCCGTGCGCGGCCCCGGCTATCGCAACCTCGACCTCGCCGTGGCACGGCGAGTGCGGCTCGCCGGTTCGGTGGCGCTCGAGCTGCGCGGCGAAGTCTTCAACGCCACCAACACGACGCCGCTCGGCGCCCCGAACACCACGGTGGGCGCCGCGGCCTTCGGGTCCATCACCTCGGCCGGCGATCCGCGGGTGGTGCAACTGGCTGTGAAGCTGCTCTTCTGAGGGCCGGCGCGCATCGCAGTAGAATTCGCGGATGCATCGCACGCCCGCCCTCACATTCGCCGCCGCCGTACTCACTGCCCTCACCCTTTCCGCTCAGACACCGACCGGCCTCGATCCGGCCACGCTCGCGCGCGTGCGGGAGGAAGCGTCGGTACGATCGAAGGCCTACGATCACGTGTGGTGGCTGTCGGAGGTCTACGGTCCGCGCGTCACCGGCACGCCGGCCTTCGCGCAGGCCAGCGCCTGGGCGATGACGCAGTTCCGCGCCTGGGGCCTGGCCAACGTCCACCAGGAGCGCTGGGCCTTCGGCCAGGGATGGACCATCGAACGCTTCAGCGCCACGATGACGGCGCCGCAGCCGGCCGTGCTCATCGGTGCGCCGCGCAACTTCTCGCCGTCAACCGCCGGACCTGTCGCCAGCGATGTCGTGCACGTGAAGGCGGCCAGTGAGGCGGACCTGGCGGCCTACCGCGGCACCCTGCGCGGAAAGATCGTGATCATGCAGCCGGTGCGCGCGGTGCGGATGCTGGAAGGCCCGGTGATCCTGCGCATGGACGACGGCCCGTGGTGGACCGAAGCCGCGACGCCGCAGGAACAACTGCCGCAGGTGCAGCCGCCGGCGGGCGCCGCCGACGCCGCCCGCGCGCGCCAGCAGTTCGCGCAGGCGCTGCAGAGGTTCCTGGCCGATGAGGGCGTGGGCGTGGTGCTCGAACGCGGCAGCGACGGCGACACCGCGGCCGGCGGCAGTGACCTGACCTGGCGCACGCAGATGACCGACGGCGGCACCATCTTCCCGACCAGCGGCGGCAGCCGCGATCCGAACGGGCCGCGCCAGGTGCCCTCGGCGACGCTCGCCGTCGAGCACTACAACCGGCTCGTGCGCCTCATCGAGCGCGGCGTTCCCGTGAAGATGGAGGTCGACATCAGGACGACCTTCCACCGGGAAGGCGCCGAGCCCAACGGCATCAACACGATCGCCGAGATCCCCGGCACCGATCTGGCGCACGAGGTCGTCATCATGGGCGCACACATGGACGGGGTGCCCTACGCCACCGGCGCCACCGACAACGCCACCGGCACGGCCGCGATGATGGAAGCCGTGCGCGCCATCCAGGCCCTCGGCCTCAAGCCGCGCCGCACCATCCGGGTCGCGCTCTGGGGCGGCGAAGAGCAGGGCCTGCTCGGCTCGCGTGCCTATGTGGCCGCGCACTACTGGGACGCCGACACCCGGCGCCCGAAGCCCGACCACGCCAACGTCGCCGCCTACTTCAACCTCGACAACGGCACCGGCCGCATCCGCGGCGTGTGGGGCCAGGCGAACAAGGGCGCGCTGCCGATTCTCGAGAAGTGGGGCGAGCCGCTCAAGGCGCTCGGCTGGAAGATGGCCAGCCCGCGCAGCGTCGGCGCCACCGACCACGCGTCGTTCGACCAGGCCGGTCTGCCCGGTTTCCAGTTCATCCAGGAGCGGCTCGAGTACAACTCGCGCTCGCACCACTCGAACATGGACACCTTCGACCGCGTGCAGAAGGCGGACGTGGAACAGCAGGGCACGGTGGCGGCGGTGTTTGCGTGGCAGGCGGCGAACTGGCCGGAGAAGCTGCCGAGAAAGCCGATGTAATCTAGCGCTGACCGAACGCCCCCTCCGCCGTTCGCGCCCGGTGCACGTGAGGCGCGGGCCGCACACGCGGCCAGAGGACCGCATGACGTCTGTCTGTCGTGTCGGAGTGGTGGCGGCAATGGCGTGCGCAATACTCGGGGGCGCCTGGGACGCACACGCGCAACAGGGCTGGGGCGCCACGCCGTGGTCGCTCTCCACACCGAACAGCACCGGGGGCAGTATCTTCGCGCCGAAGGTCGGCGTGGACGCGGCCGGCAACGGCGTCGCCCTCTGGAACGAACCCGGCCCGACGCCCTTCGGCACGGGTCCGACCGTGCGGACGGCCCGCTATTCGGCCGCTACGCGCCAGTGGAGCAGCCCGCAGACGCTCTCGGCCACCCGAAACGCGACAGCGATCGACATCGTCGTCGACGCCGCCGGCAACGCGCTGGCGCTGTGGCGCTCGAATCCCATCAGCGTCGCGAGCAACCTGGAGGCGGCCCGCTACGACGTGATCACCGGACAATGGACGGACGTCGCGCTGACGTCCACCTTCACGTTCCTGGGCGCGGCCGTGGCCATGAACGCGGCCGGCGACGCCGTGGCCTGCTGGACTGACAGCACATCCCTGAGGTGCCGTCGCTATGTCGCGTCCTCGGCCTCGTGGTCGGCGGAGGAGACGCTGGCGGCGTCTGCAACGCTGCCCGACGTGGCCATCGACGCGGCGCGCAACGCCGTGGCGGTGTGGGCGGTCGGCACGGCCGTCGTGCAAAGCGCGCGCTTCGACGCAGTGGCCGGCACCTGGAGCGCCGCGGTCGACCTGGCGACAGGCCTGAGTGGCCCACTGGTCGCTCGCGTGGCGACGAATGCGGCCGGCGACGCGGCGGCCGCGTGGACCCACGGCGGCGCGGTCAGCGCGGCGCGCATGCCGGCGGGCGGTGGCCCGTGGACGGCTGTAGTCGAACTCGCGCCGAGCGTCACGAACAACGAGTTCGCCCGACTGGTGGTCGACTCGGCCGGACGGGTGACCGTGGCGTGGGTCAGCACGACGATCGTGCGCGCCACGGCCACTCGCGCGATTCAGGCCGCCCGGTGGGACGCCGGCGCCTGGTCGCAAGGCGCGTCGCTGCCGGATCAGACCGGCTTCGCTTACGGGCCGCCGTCCCTGGCGACCGACGGCGCCGGCAACGTGCAGGTCGTCTGGAGCCAGTCGCTGGCCAGCCCGCAGATCCGTCTGCTGGCATCGCGTTACGCCGTCACGACCGGCCAATGGACGACCGTGACCAACCTCTCGGCGCTCAACCAGTCCGCCTACAACACCGACGTGGCCATCGACGCGCACGGCAACACCGTCGCCATCTGGTTCCAGACGGCGAGCGGATTCTCCGTCCCGCAGGCCCTGCGGTGGACGGCGACGTCGGCGGCGCCGGCGATCGAGGACGTCGTGCCGTCGCCTGGCGCGCTGACCCTTGGCGTCGCGTTGCCGCCGTTTTCGGATCCCTCGCTGGCACCGACCACGCTCGACTATTCGCTCGATGGCGGGCAGACCTGGCAGCCTCTCGCGCCAGCCGGCGTCACCCGGCTGCTGCGCATCGACGGCCTGATTGACGGGCAGCGCTACACCCTCCGCCTGCGGGCAGTCAGCGCCGCCGGTCCCGGCGAGCCAACGGCTGCGATCGGCGTGCGTTCCGGCGCGGTCGGCTCACCGCAGTTCTTCCGCGTCTCGGCACGCTCCGGTGCACGAGCGACGTTTGGCTGGGTGGCACCGGCTGCGGGCCTCGAGCCCACCAACTACATCCTGCGGGCCACAGGCGTTGGAAGCGTCGTGCCGATCGCGCAAGTCTCGACCGGCGGCCCAGCCACGCAGTTCACCGTCGTCCTGCCGCCCGGCGCCTTCGCCGTCAGCGTGCTCGCCGTGGCTGGCTCGGCGTTCGGCCCGTCCTCCGGTCCGCTCGTCGTCAGCGAATCGCCGAACGGTCTGGCGGTCCCGCCGCAGGACGTGCTCGTGAGCGTAGCCGGAGCGACCGTGGCACTGTCGTGGACGTTGCCGCTGGAGTCGCCCGTGCCATCGCGTCTCGAGATCGTCGTCGCAGGCGCTCCGCCGCTCCGCATCCCGATCGCCGTGAGCGAGAGCGTGGTGGTCCCGGGCGTCCCGGCCGCCACCTACTTGCTGCGAATCGAGGCGACGTCTCCGCTCGGCGGCACCGCGGAGTCGGACGCCTTCGCGGTGCAGGTGCCCGGCACGTGCGTCGGCCTGCCGCAGGCGCCTCGCGCCTTCAGCGCCACCACGCAGGGCGGCGTCGTGTACCTCGATTGGCTGCCGCCCGCGACCGGCGGTGCAGTGTCGAGCTACGTCCTGCACGTCACGGGGGCGATTGCGGCGACGCTGCCGCTGACCGCGCGCACCCTTGCGGTGCCGGTGCCGGCCGGCACCTACGACATCAGTGTCGCGTCTGTCGGTCTGTGCGGCACGAGCGCGCCAACGGCACTGCAATCGGTGGTCGTGCCGTGAGCACCCACGTGTCTACTGCGTGATGGGTTGCCGGAACGCCGCCAGCACGTAGACGACCGACGGCACGGCGGTGCCGCGGATGCGGGCGGGTCTGAATGACAGCGCGTCGGCGGCAGTGAGCGCCGGGCCGTCGAAGCCGGGTGCCGACTTCACCAGCCGACGGCGCATCACCGAGCCGTCGACGCCGATGCGCAGTTCCATCAGCACCGAGCCGTCGAAGAGCGCGTTGAGCGGATACTCCGGCATCGTCGCGGCGCCCACCGGCGCCGGCACGTCGGCAGCCGGCGTGCCGACGTCTTTCGGCGGCTCGCCGAGCGTCATCGCAAAGAGGGCCGGTGGCCGGAACAATCCGACGACGAGCACCTTCGACGCGGCCGCCTTGCGGGTGGTGTCGTCGATGGGCTGGCCCGGCGGCGGCACGATCGCATCTTCGGCCGGCTCGAACCGCCACGCCCTGACAGCGGTGCTCAGGGCCTCGGTGAACGGCGGGGTGGCTCGGAACGGCTTCACGGCGCTCACGGCTCCGTCGCTTCCGACCGCTACTTCGAGGAAGACCTCGCCGCCGGCCACCGCCATCACCGGGATCGGCGGCAGCGGACCGCCCTGGAGCGACGCTGGCTCGACCAGCAGCCGCGGCGCCGCCGGGTCGGCCGCCGCATCGGCGGGCCAGGCGGGCAGCTCGGTGGGTGTCGTGACGGGATAGTCGTTCCGCAGGTCGGTCTCACGCAACACCCGCGCTGGCGTGGCAATCGCCTTACGGCGTGCCGCTTCGTCGGCGGCCACCTCCGCGAGCGACTGCGCGACGGCCCGCGAGCCATCCACCAGGAGCAGCACTGCGCCGACCATCGCCAGGATCGATCTCATGACCACCCTCCCGAAAGGCGTGCTGTGGCCACTATACGACGCCCGGCCGTCTGCTCGCCCGCTCACCGCAGCAGGCCCACCAGCGGCACCCCGTCCACGTCGGGCATCTCGAAACCCAGCAGTCGCGCGATGGTCGGCGCGATGTCGATCTGGCGCACCAGCGGCAATGGCACACCCTGGCGCACTCCGGCACCAGCGGCGATGAAGCCGGTGCGCATGCGCGCTTCGGTCGGCAGGAAGCCGTGGGCGCCGCGACGCGTCGTGCCCACCAGCACGCTGTCGTTGGCCACGCCGTCCGACACGTAGTAGCCCTCGGCCGGCTCGATGAAGAAGGCGGCTTCCGGATAGGCGCCGAGCGCGTCGAGGTCGACGCGCGAGACGACGCGGAAGATGCCGCGGTAACGGTCATCAGCCAGGGCGCGGAAGCGGGCTTCGATGCGGGCGGCCAGCGCCGTGTCTTTCGGATCGCGCAGGCGGATCGCCGTGGCGTGCGAGGCCGCCTGCCAGGTCTCGACGCGGCCGCGGGCGTTGGTCGTGAGCCAGCCGCCCTCACGCAGAATCACGTTCGGCTGGATGAGCGCATGCACGCGCGAGAAGCCGTGATCGCCGGTGATGACAAAGGTGGTGCGGGCGCGGATGCCGGCCTGGTCGGTGGCGCCGACGATCGTACCCACGTGCGCGTCAATCCGTTGAATCGCGGCGCGCGCGGCCGCCGAGCCGGGGCCATCGGCGTGCTGCGCGGTGTCGGTTTCCATCAGGTGGATCATCAGCAGGTTCGGGCGGGCGGTGCGGATGACGTGCGCGGCCATCGCGGCCGTGAACCGATCGCGCTCGATGGCAACGCGGTTGTCGTTCTCTCCGTAGCCGCCGAGCACCTTCACCACCGCGTCCACGAGACCCGGCGTGGAATCGGCTCTGGCGCGCGCCAGCCAGGTCGAATCCGGCGGCGCCTGATTCGACTCGGGAAAGAGCACGTCCATCGTCGCGCCCACCGTCACCGGCCACGAAGCGCCGGCGGTCGTCAGCCCGGCCGCCTTCGCGCGGTCCCAGATCGCCGGCACCTTCACGGCGCTGAACTCGTAGTACCAGCGCGGCGATCCGGTCGGCGGATCGAACATCGTGTTGCTGACGATGCCGTGCCGCGCCGGACGCACGCCGGTGGCCAGTGAGGTGTGCGACGGATACGTCATCGAGGGATGACTCACCTCGACGCCGTCGGCCGCCGAGCCCGAGGCGCGCAGCGCCTGCAAGTGCGGAAGGGCGAGGCGTTCTGCCGCCGGCTCGAGATACATCGCCGGCCGGAAACCGTCGATTGAGATGACGACCACATGGTCGCTCGGGCGCGGCGGTGCACCGGGTGCCGGCGCGGGCTGTCCGGCGCGGCCGGAGGGGGCCGCCATCAGCAGGCAGGCAGCCGCGACGAGCACGCGCGCGGGGACAAGTCGTGGGAGCAGGGGGCGGACGGCCATGGCGTCAGTATGGCCGGGGTGACGTACGCAGACGAAGTGGCCGGAACCTCTGCACATAATGTTCGCGCTGGAGCCTGCCGCAATGAAGCCACGTATTCTGTTCGCCGCCCTCGCCCTCGCTGTTCTCGCCACCGTGCCGCTGCCCGCGCGTCAGCCCGCGGCGCTGCAGTCGTCCGACCTCGCCGGCCTGCGCCTGCGCAACATCGGGCCGGCCACGATGTCGGGCCGCGTCGTCGACATGGACGTCGTCGAATCGCAACCCCTTCACCATGTACGTCGCGTCGTCGACCGGGGGCGTCTTCCGCACCACCGACAACGGCGTGACGTGGGCGCCGGTCTTCGAGCGCGAAGCGGTGCACTCGATGGGCGACATCGCGGTCTTCCAGCCCGATCCGAACATCATCTGGGTCGGCACGGGCGAGCGCGCCAACCGGCAGAGCGTGAGCTGGGGCGACGGCGTCTACAAGTCCACCGACGCCGGCCAGACGTGGACCAACGTGGGCCTCAAGACCTCGATGCACATCGGCCGCATCGTCACTCCACCCGTCCAACCCCGACGATCGCCTATGTCGCGGCGCAGGGCTCGGTGTGGGGCCCGGGCGGCGAGCGCGGGCTCTATCGTGACGCTGTGACGGCGGCAAGACCTGGACAGCGCACGCTGCACGTCGACGACGACACCGGCGTGACCGACGTGGCGATGGACTGGCGCGATCCGAACGATTCTCTACGCCGCCACGCTACCAGCGGCGGCGCACCGCCTTCGGCTTCAACGGCGGCGGCCCCGGCAGCGCGCTCTGGAAGAGCACCGACGCCGGCGCGACGTGGACGAAGCTGACCGGCAACGGCCTGCCCGAGGGCGAATACGGCCGCATCGGCATCGCCGTATATCGCAAGGACCCGCGCGTCGTCTATCGTGAGCATCGAGCAGGGCTCCCGCTACAACGCCTCGACCGCCTACATCGACCGCGCCGCGGCGGGCTCTATCGCAGCAACGACGCGCGGCACGACGTGGCGTTCATGTCGAACTGGAACCCGCGGCCGATGTATGCGAGCCAGCCGACCATCGATCCGCAGGACGACCGCCGCATCTACATGCTGAACGCGTATTCGTTCTCGGACAACGGCGGCGAAGACGTTCACGTCGCCGCGCACGACCACGCACGGCGACGATCGCTTCGTCTGGGTCGAACCCGAAGGACTCGCGCCACGTCGATCAAGCTCGACGACGGCGGCATCGGCATCTCGCTACGATCGCGGCCTGAAGTTCCTCTACGTGCACGTCGCTGCCGCTGTCGCAGTACTACCGCGTGGCGGTCGACAACGCGCGTCCCTACAACGTCTACGGCGGCCTGCAGGACAACGGCTGCTGGAAGGGCCCGAGCGCGAGCTGGACCGACCAGCGGCATCCTCAACGAGCACTGGTCGCGCCTGTGCGGCGGCGACGGCTTCTTCGCCGTTCCCGATCCGACGCAACCCGCGCATCGTGTTCTCGGCCAGTCGCAGTTCCTCGGCCTGCAGCGCAACGACACGCGCACGTGGCAGAGCCAGGACATCCGCCCCGGCGACCCGCACGGCGCCATCGGCGATCGCCGCAACTGGAACACGTGGGGCAAGAGCGTGCCCGAGCAGGTGCTCGGCAACGCCATGCACTCCGGCCAACTGGGACGCGCCGATTGCTGCTGTCGCCGCATCGACCCGGCCACCATCTACGCCGGCGGCAAGCACCTGTTCCGCTCGCGCGATCGCGGCACCACCTGGGAGGACCTCGGCGACATGACCACCGGCGTCGATCGCGCGACGCTGCCGCTGATGGGCAAGATGCCCGACGAGATCGATGCTCTCGATCGACGACGGCGTGCCGTACTACCCGGGCATCGTCGCGATTGCGCCGAATCGCCGCGGCGCAAGGGCGTGATCTACGTGGGCACCGACGACGGCCGGTTCCGCATGTCGATCGACGACGGCAAGACGTGGACGAGCTGCAGAGATCGCGCTTGCCCGGACTCGCCGACGTCGTCGTGGTTCGGCGGCATCGAGGCGTCGCGGCACGCGCGACGGCACGCGTCTACGTCGCGGTCGACAACCACCGCAGCAACGACTTCGCGAACTACGTCTACAAGTCCGACCGACGGCGGCAAGACCTTCACGTCGATCGCGGGCGACCTGCCGGCCGGACCGCGTGGTGCGCACGATTCGCGAGGACGTCAAGAACCCGAACGTGCTGTTCGCTCGGCACCGAGATCGGCCTGTTCTTACTCGCCGAACGGCGGCAGCCAACTGGGTCGAGCTGAAGAACAACATGCCGACGCTGCCGTTCAACGACCTGGTCATCCACCCGCGCGACAACGACCTGGTGCTGGCCACGCACGGCGCGCGGCATCTGGATCCTCGACAAGATCAACGCGCTGCAGGAGCTGACGCCGCAGGTGATCGACGTCGCCGCGCATCTGTTCACGATCGCGCCGGCCGTATCAGATCCGCTACACCAACCTCAAGGCGCACGCCGGCGACATGATCGTTCCGCGGCGAGAACCCGCGCCAACGGCGCCATCGTGGATTACTGGCTCGGCGCGACCGGCAGCGGCGCCGGTCGTGACCGTGCACGACGCCGGCCGGCACGCTGGTGCAGCACGCTGAGCGCGACGCGCACGAAGGGCGTGAACCGCGTGGTCTGGAACCTGCGCCACGCGGACCTGCCGGTGCGCGGCGGCTTCGGCGATGACGACGACGCGCCGCGCGGGCGGCAACCTGCCGGGGCCGTACGTGGCGCCGGGCGTCTACACGGTGCGCCTGGTCGTCGGCGGGAAGACGCTCGAGCAGAAGGTGGAGGTGCAGCGACGATCCGCGCATCGACGTGACGCCGGCCGACCGGAAGATCTGGAGCGACTTCCAGATGCAGGTCGCGGCCACGATCCGCCAGTGGGCGCCGGTGGGCGACACGCTGCAGAAGGCGCCGTCGGTGGACGCCGACATCAAGCGCCAGGCGCGCGAGCTGACATCGCGGCTGTCGGGCCTGATGGGCGCCACCGGCCGCTGGGTGGGCCGCCCCACCGCCGATCAGCAGAGTGAGTTCACGTTCTACAAGGAGATGGTGACGAAGCTCTCCGCGGCTGCGGCGGGCTTGTAGAAGCGCGTTCGCGCCAGCCCGGTGCTCAGGCGCGCACGCGTCTCGGCAGGATCTGCGCATTCCACGCGAGGTACTGGTCGCGAATCCGGTCGATTACGTCGCGGCGCGCCGAGCGCAACGAGCCGCCTCCCTGGTCTCGGTTCGCCAGAAGAGCGTGCGGTCGAAGAGCGGGCGCGTGCCCGCGCAGACCGCCATCAGATCAAGGGCCTGGTCACGCACCGCGTCGGCGTGCACACCGGTGCGACCGCGTAGGTGCTCATGAACTTGATGCCCTCGCGTGCGAGACCGTCGACGACCGGCGTGCGATAGGCGGGGCGGCCACAGGCACTCGGCCAGTTGCTCCCGGACGAGGTTGAGTGGGGTCGGATGGCCCCGAAGGAGGACTCCCCCAAAAAGTAGCTATGCGTTTAGCGACGCGGTAAGATAAATCCAAACGAAACGCAGCGTATAATATATGAGCAATTCAGCGCCATGATGAACGCAGCCGATAGAAATGCCTCGCAAGGCAGGTCTGGTCACTACATCACACAGCCGACCGGCTACCGGGCCTTCATCCCGGCTCCGCTGCCTCCGGTGCCGCCGATCAGGCTGGAAGGAGAACTGCTGCGCCTGCTATCGGACGCCGACCGCGCTCTTGGTCGCCTTGACGGCTCCGTCCATACGCTGCCGAATCCAGACCTGTTCGTCTACATGTACGTCCGCAAGGAGGCCGTGCTGTCGAGCCAGATCGAAGGAACGCAGAGTTCCCTGCAAGACCTGCTGTCGGCCGAAGCAGGGGTGGGGGCCGGCGAGACGCCGCGGGACGTGGACGAGGTCGTGAACTACGTGCGCGCCATGAACCGTGGACTCGCGCGTCTTCAAGAACTGCCGGTGTCCGTGCGCCTCATTCGCGAGATCCACCGTGAACTGCTGCAGGGGGTGCGCGGGTCCCGCCTCACGCCGGGCGAGTTGCGCCGCAGCCAGAACTGGATTGGTTCAGGCGGCGCGTCGCTGGCGGGAGCCACCTTCGTGCCGCCACCGCCCCAGGACGTGCCCACTGCGCTCGGCGACCTCGAGACGTTCCTCCACGGCAGCGACGACATTCCCCTGCTCATCAAGTTCGGACTGGCGCACGCGCAGTTCGAGACGATTCATCCATTTCTCGACGGCAATGGTCGCCTCGGGCGCCTGCTCGTCACCTTCCTGCTCTGCGAACGCGGCGTGCTCGACAAGCCCGTGTTGTACCTCTCGCACTACTTCAAGGCCCACCGGCAGGATTACTACGACCGTCTGCAGGCCGTGAGAGACAGCGGCGATTGGGAGGGCTGGCTCGCGTTCTTCCTGAAGGGCATCGTCGAGGTGAGTGCGCAGGCCGCGGAAACGGCGCGCCGCATCCTCGCGCTTCGAGAGGAGCACCGGTCGTTGATTGCCGAGCGCCTGGGCAGAGCGGCCGGCAACGGCCACCGCGTGCTGCAACATCTGTACGTGAGACCGATCGTGAGCGCGAAGGAGGTGCAGGAGCTGCTCGGCACCACGTTCGCGGGCGCCAACCAGATCGTGAGGCGCCTGGCGGACCTGGGAATCATCCTCGAGATCACGGGGCAGGCGCGCCATCGCCGATTCCGCTACGAGCCGTACGTGCGTCTCTTCGAAGGCGCGTAACTGCGATGACCGACGGCTGGCCCTCTCTGCCTCAGCGGCTCAGTAGCGCCACGACGCGCCGGAACTTCACCGGCCGGCCGGCCTTGGTAGCGGGCTGGTAGCGCCACATCTTCACCGACTCCATCACCACCATGTCGTAGAAGCCGCTGATCGACTCGACCACCGCGGCATCGATGACCGCGCCGGTTTCGTCGACGACGAACCGCACCTCGCCGAGCGGGGTACCCGCCATGGGCGGGGGCATCGGGCCGGGCCAACGGCGAAGCTCCTGCCGGATGGCCACCGGCGGCACGACGCCGCGGTCCTCGGCGCCGTAGATGCCGTCCACGG
Organism: uncultured Acidobacteriota bacterium; assembly: GCA_963779175.1. Taxonomy (GTDB): domain Bacteria; phylum Acidobacteriota; class Vicinamibacteria; order Vicinamibacterales; family UBA2999; genus CADEFD01. Next base: position 15,813 of record CAVZXA010000005.1, on the reverse strand, counting down.
GCTCGGGCGGCGGGGCCGGTACGGGCGGGGCCGCCGCCGCCGCGCGCGCCGCTTCGGCCCGTTCCGCCTCGCGCGCCTTCTCTGCAGACTCGGCAGCGGCCCTCGCCTCGATGGCGCGGGCCTCCGCGGTCGCGATCGCGGCCCGGCTCAAGTCCTCGAAGTCGGCGGCAAGCTGCCCCAGATCGGCCAGCCGCGCGTCGGTGGCAGTGAGGTCGGAATCGGCGAGGAGCGTCCGCACCACCGCGAAGTCCGTGGCCGCGCCGGCGTAATCGCGGTCAGCGTAGAGCTTCCGGGCCTGCTCGTAGCGCTGTCGCACCACGCCAGGCAAGGCGCGACGGCGGGCGTCGAGGAACACCTTCAGCACGCGTGGCGACGTGTCGTTGTCGCTGATCCGGTAAGTGGGATGCACTTCGAGCAACGACGCGGCGACGCGTTCGGCGTCATCGGTGCGCCCGAGGGCCAGCAGGCAGAGCATGCGGTAGTGATCGACCGAGACCCGCGCCGCCGGGTCGAGACCTTCGGCCGGCAGCCGGTCGATCATGGCGAGAGCCTCGTCGTAGGCGGCTGCGGCGTAGAGGGCCACCGCCGACTCGAGCGTGCCCTGCGTCCGCGCCTGCAAGGCGATGCCTGCGCACAGCAGGGTCAGTGCGACGATGGGTGCCACGGGTCGCAGGCGCACGGCATCACCTCCGCAGATCCACAGCCAGCCGGTTGGGCCTTCCCAGCCCCACGGTCACGCCAACCTCGCGCTCACCGAGCGTCGGGTGCCGCAGCGTCACCTGATAGGTGCCGATGGGCAGCGAGATGTTGGCCAGCGGCGTCTCGCCGAAGCTGCGCCCCGCAATCACCACCTCGGCCCACGGCAACGCGTTGATGCTGAGCGGAGCGCTGCGCTGCTCGACCACCCGGCGCGTGGACCGGCCGGCCCCGACGACCACCCTCTCTTCGTTGCGGAAGCCGAGCTGATCGTTCACCAGCGTGAAGGTGTGGGTGCCGGGGCGGACCCGCATCCGCTCACCCGACGTTCCGAGAAGATCTCCGCCCTCGTACGATCTGCACCTCGAACGGCACCGCAAAGGTGACGAAGCTCGGAGGTGGCGGCGCCACCGCCGCCACGGCCGCGGCACCTGCATTACCGGGCGTCGAGGTCTGCACGGTGCCCTTCCGACCGCGGTTGTCGACGGCGCCGGCTGGCACTGACGGCACGAGCCGCTCGAGCATCAGGTGCCGCGACGCCGACTCTCCGGCTGTCACCGCCGCACTCAGCCGCTCGGAGGTACCGTTGGAAGCAGTGGCCACGACCTCGTGAACCCCGGGCGTGAGTCGAAGGGCCAACGGGGTGGTGCCGGCCGGGACGCCGTCCACGACCACCTGCGCCCCTGGCGGCTGCGACGACAACACGAAGGTGCCGAGCTCCGGCGTCACCGCGGCGCCGCGGCCAGCGCCGCTGGCGATCCAGACGTATCCGACAGCTCCGGACACCGTGATGGCTCCCAGCACCACGGCCGCCGTGGAAAGGTGGCGGGTGCGACGGCGTGGGCGGAACAGGTGGTCATGCGGGTCAGCCGGCCGCTCAGGAGAGAGCCGCGTAGTGCCGGCGACATCGCCGGCGCCGTCCGGCGCCACTCGGCCGGGCTCCCGCGAGAGGTTGAGCGGGCCGGTGCTCGCCGGGGGTACAGCAACGGCGCGAGGGCGTACCGGCAAAGATGTGGGAGCACTCGGCACGGGCGCCGCTGCCGGCGCGGCCCAGGGGCGTTCACTCGCCCGCGGAACGTCGGGCTCGTCGGCCGGCTGTGCGCCTGTAGCCTCCCCATTCCGCAGCTCCACCAGAATGCCGTCTGGCGCGCCGAACCCCCAGGGGTCGTCGGAAGTGGTATCGGCGGCGCGTCGGGAAACTGGCATGGGTGGTGGGCGCCGCAGCGACGCAACTCTCGCGAATATAGCAACGCGGGTGCCATCGCAATTGGCGGCGACGCCTTGCCCCCGGGCGCCAAATCGCATTCACGCACGCCGCCGGAGTGTCGTTGACTACCCACCCTGAGTGCGGCGTTGCCCTCGGGCCGCCTTCGAGTTCAGTCTGTCTGCGTTTCGTGGGGTGGATTTCGACACCCGCCTGCAGGCCGTGTTCGATCCGCCACCGAACGTCGGGTAGGATGTCGCGCATGATGCGCCTTGTCATCCGGCCACCGGCCTGACGGTGCCGCCAACGCCGCAGCGCCAGAACCGCCGGCAGCGCTTCCCTGCGCCGCGGCCCGGCGCCTCGCCACTTCGTGCGGACGTGTTCGCGCGCGTCGAGGCCACCAGCCCCCATCGGCCGATCATGCTGCGCGAGATGCTGCGCTGCCTGCAGCCGCGACCGGGCGACCTCGTGGTCGACGCGACGCTGGGCGGTGGCGGCCATGCCGAGGCGCTGCTCGCCCACATCCAGCCGCGCGGACGCCTCCTCGGCCTCGACATCGACCCGATCGAACTGCCGGCGACCGAAGCACGGCTGCGAGCCGCGGGTCATGGGCCGGAGACGTGCATCGCCCGCCACGGCAGCTTCGCGGATCTGCCGCGTTTCCTGTCGGACGCGGCCATCGCCGCGGCGGATCTGGTGCTGGTCGACCTCGGCGTGTCGTCGATGCAGCACGACACGCCGGCCCGTGGATTCCACTTCAAGACCGTGGGCCCGCTCGACCTGCGGATGGACCCGTCGCGCGGCGAGACCGCGGCGTCGCTGGTCGCGCGGCTCGACGAGGCCGCGCTGACCCACCTGCTCGAGTCACATGCCGACGAGCCGCGGGCGCCCCTCATTGCCCGGCTGCTCACGCGCGAGCCGGTCACGACGACCCACGCCCTCGAACGTGTGGTGCGGCTGGGCCTCACCAGCGCGCAGCCGGATCTGCCCAAGGCCGACGTGAAGCTGTCGGTGCGACGCACGCTGCAGGCGCTGCGGATCGCGGTGAACGACGAGTTCACGGCGCTCGAACAGCTGCTCGACGCGCTGCCGGCGTGTCTTGCGCCAGCCGGACGGGTCGCGATCCTCACCTTCCACTCCGGCGAGGACCGGCGGGTGAAGAAAGCGTTCCAGGCCGGACAGCGCAGCGGCGTCTACGCGTCGGTCGCGCGCGAGGTGCTCCGCTCGACCATGGAGGAAACGCGGGCCAACCGCCGCGCCTCGTCGGCGAAGCTGCGCTGGGCGGTGCGCGCGGCACGGCCCGGCCAGTAACGCGGAAGCAAAGCGCCCCTCAGCGATGGCGCGCGTAGACCGTTTTGGCGCCGCCCTTGGTGAAGGCGACAGTGTCGTACGGGTCTTTCATGCCGCCCTGCTCCATGCCGGGCGACCCCATCGGCATGCCGGGCACGGCGATGCCGCTGATCTTCGGCCGCTCCTTGAGCATCTTCTGGATGTCGGCGGCGGGCACGTGGCCCTCCACCGTGTAGCCGTCGACCTTGGCCGTGTGGCAGGAACGGAGGTCGTCGGAAACGCCGGCCTCGGCGGCCACGGTGCTGAGTCGCTGGTCGGTCACGTCGTGGGCTTCCACCTGGAAGCCTGCCGCCCGGAGATGTTGAATCCAGGCGGTGCAGCAGCCTCAAGTCGGGGATTTGTAGACGACCACCCTGGACGCGGCTGGAGCAGCGGGCTTCTGTGCCTGTGCGGCAAGCCCGAACCCGGTCGCGGCCACGGCAGCCAGGGCAACGGCAATCGCTCTGGTGCGCATGCCTCCAGTCTGCCACAGCACGACGCTTGGCTGCCCGGCCACCCCGGGGATTTCCTCGCGCACGGTGAAGGCGAGCAGCACGTTACCGGGCCGGCCTCGCCACCGGCCGTAGCCGGATCCCGAGAACACCATGCCGCCGGCCACGGTCGGGCCCGGGCCATCGATCGAGCCGCCCGACGCCGGCACGCCGTTCACGGTCTCGAAGTCGCGCGCCGTGTCGACGTCCCAGAGAATCCGGCCGTTGGTGGCGTCGTAGGCGCGCAGATGCCCGTCGACGGCCCCGGAGAACACCACGCCGGGGATGACGCTGATCGCCGCCGACTGCGCCGCCGAGCAGCCCATCCCGGCCTTGCAGGCGGGCGCGGGAGCTGCCGCCTGCCAGATGCGCTCGCCGCTGCCGAGGCCGATGGCGTGGAGCCCGCCTGCCGCCGCGTGCAGCACGTCTGAGACCGGCACGTACATGACCCGGTCGTCGGCCGCCGATCCCCATTCGATGCCGCCGAGCGCGCTGCCCTGGCCGGCGCGGTACTGCCAGATCACGGCGCCCTTGCGGTCGGGATCCATCCCGTAGGCCACGCCGGACTTCTGACCAATCGCAATCACGCTGCGGCCGCCAGCCAGGCGGCGCAGGATCGGCAAGTTCCCGAAGTCGAAGTCCGGTCCTGCGTCGTCTGGGCAGTTGTCGTTGCCCGGCTTGCAGCCCACGAGGAACGCGTCGCCCGGGGTCACCTGCGAGACCCACTGGATGGCGCCGGTCTCGAGCGACATCGCGATGACGGCGTCGCTGGTCGGCGGAGCGGGCTCGGTATACGCGTTGCCCGTGGCCACGTAGAGCACCCGGCGCGCGAGGTCGACGGTGGGCGCCGCCCAGACGGCCGCCCCGCCCGGTTTCCAGAGCGGCGTACCCGCCGCGTTCTTCCCGACTATCGAGGGGGTCTCGGCAATGGTGTAGGTCTTCCAGATTTGCCGGCCCGTCGTGGCATCGAGGGCCACCACGCTGCCGCGGAACGAGCAGCACGGGTAGTCGGGCCGCGCCCGCGGCAATTCCTCGAGCGACGACACGGGCACATACAGACGGCCGGCGACGAGCGTCGGGGCGCCGGTGATGCGCGCCGCCGAGTGGTCGTCGACCTTCACCGACCAGATTCTGCTGGCCGGTAGCCAGGTCCACGGCGTACACGACGGCGCGGAAGTCGCCGAAGTAGGCGGCGTAACGCGCCGGCCCTGTGCCGTCGAGCCGCCCGACGCTGATGGCGCTACGCACGCCGGCGCCGGCAGTGAACTGCCAGCGGACGCAGCCGGTGGTGGCGTCGAGGGCGTAGACGACGCCGGCTTCGCTGCCGAAGAGCACGCGGCCGCCAAACACCGTCGGCTGCGCGCTCACGGCCATGACGCCGGGGATGCCGAAGGCCCACGCCAGCCTGAGCCGCGGCACCGACTGGGCCGTGAGACCCGCGGCTGCGGTCGACTGGAACCGCGCGTTGGATGGATTGTTGCCCCAGCCGTTCCACTGCGGCAGCGTCGACGGATCGGCCGAGGCCATGGCAGGCGTCCGACAGCGTCCGGCAGCGGGATCGGCGGCTGGAGGCGCACCTGGCGAGAGCGACGCCGCCACCGCCGCCTTCTCCACCGCCGTCAGGCCGGTGGCGAGCGGCGCCATCGATCCGCCGGCGGAGAGGGCCGCAAGAATGGCATCGCGGCTCAGCCGCGTCAGTGTCGCGCGCGCCGGCGCACGCGAGGTCGTCGCAACCTCGGCGCCGGCATCGTGGCAGGAGGCGCACCGCTCGCGGTACACGGCTGCGCCCGGCCCCGTCAGGGCCGGCTCCTGGGCCAGAGTCCCCGGGCTGGTCGGCCCGAGGCACGCGAGTGCGACGCCTGCCCGGACCGCGAACCGCAACGTCCGCCCGAAGGGCTTTGTAATCGTCATGCGGCCCTTACTTCTGCAGCGTGAGTTGACTTGCGCCGTAGGTCGGCGTGTACGTCTCTCCGTTCCCGTTGATGACGGCGAAGGCGCCCCCGCGCGCCGGGTAGGTCACCACAGCGAAGCTGTCGCCGCTGGCCGGCGTGAAGCCATTGGTCAGGAGCACATCGAGCGTGCCATCGAACCAGAAAGTGTTGGTGGACAGGATCCGATCGAACTGACCCGCGCCCGTCCCACCCAGACGCAGCTGGATGGTGCCGATGTTCGTGTTGGTCATCGTGACGCAGCTTCCCACCGACAACGAGCGGGTGGCGCCCGACATCCGCAGCAGGCCCGCGTTGGTGAAGGTCGGCGCGCCGCATTGGGTGGAGCTCAGCGTGAAATTGCCCTGCACTTCCCACACCCCGTCGCTCGCGTTCAGCACGTCGATGCTGTTCTGGATGTACAACTCGCCGTTGGTCCACAGCACCGTCCCGTGATTGGTCAGCGGCCCCGACGTGAGCACGTGCTGGCCGGCCGTCGCCAGCGTCAGCGTCTGCCCGGCAAGCACCTCCAGCCCCCCCGTCAGGGCCACCGTGCCGCCGTCCCACGTCATCGGCGCCGCCAGCGTCAGCTTCCCGCTGCCGGTCACCGTGCCCAGCAGCACCACCGGCAGCGTCGTCGTCACCGCGCCGGTCACCGTCGTGGTGCCATCCATGTTCAAGGTGCCGGCGCCACTGAACGTCGTCCCGGCCTGCAGCGTGACCTGATTCAGCAGGAACGACGTGCCGGCGGCCGCCGTCAGTTGTCCGCTCGTGACCAGCACGCCGGCGAACTGCACATACCCCGTCTGCATCTCGAGTGTGCCGGTATTCGTCATCACCACGCAGCTCGACACCAGGAACCGGCCCGTCCCCGCCGTCTTGCGCAGGACGCCCGCGTTGGTGAACGTCGGCGCGCCGCATTGCGTGGAGCTCAGGGTGAAATTGCCCTGCACTTCCCACACCCCGTCGCTCGCGTTCAGCACATCGATGCTGTTCTGGATGTACAACTCGCCGTTGGTCCACAGCACCGTCCCGTGATTGGTCAGCGACCCCGACGAGAGCACGTGCTGGCCGGCCGTCGCCAGCGTCAGCGTCTGCCCGGCAAGCACCTCCAGCCCCCCCGTCAGGGCCACCGTGCCGCCGTCCCACGTCATCGGTGCCGCCAGCGTCAGCTTCCCGCTGCCGGTCACCGTGCCCAGCAGCACCACCGGCAGCGTCGTCGTCACCGCGCCGGTCACTGTCGTGGTGCCATCCATGTTCAAGGTGCCGGCGCCACTGAACGTCGTCCCGGCCTGCAGCGTGACCTGATTCAGCAGGAACGACGTGCCGGCGGCCGCCGTCAGTTGTCCGCTCGTGACCAGCACGCCGGCGAACTGCACATACCCCGTCTGCATCTCGAGTGTGCCGGTATTCGTCATCACCACGCAGCTCGACACCAGGAACCGGCCCGTCCCCGCCGTCTTGCGCAGGACGCCCGCGTTGGTGAACGTCGGCGCGCCGCATTGCGTGGAGCTCAGGGTGAAATTGCCCTGCACTTCCCACACCCCGTCGCTCGCGTTCAGCACGTCGATGCTGTTCTGGATGTACAACTCGCCGTTGGTCCACTGCACCGTCCCGTGATTGGTCAGCGACCCCGACGAGAGCACGTGCTGGCCGGCCGTCGCCAGCGTCAGCGTCTGCCCGGCAAGCACCTCCAGCCCCCCCGTCAGGGCCACCGTGCCGCCGTCCCACGTCATCGGTGCCGCCAGCGTCAGCTTCCCGCTGCCGGTCACCGTGCCCAGCAGCACCACCGGCAGCGTCGTCGTCACCGCGCCGGTCACTGTCGTGGTGCCATCCATGTTCAAGGTGCCGGCGCCACTGAACGTCGTCCCGGCCTGCAGCGTGACCTGATTCAGCAGGAACGACGTGCCGGCGGCCGCCGTCAGTTGTCCGCTCGTGACCAGCACGCCGGCGAACTGCACATACCCCGCCTGCATCTCGAGTGTGCCGGTATTCGTCATCACCACGCAGCTCGACACCAGGAACCGGCCCGTCCCCGCCGTCTTGCGCAGGACGCCCGCGTTGGTAAAGGTCGGCGCGCCGCATTGGGTGGAGCTCAGCGTGAAATTGCCCTGCACTTCCCACACCCCGTCGCTCGCGTTCAGCACGTCGATGCTGTTCTGGATGTACAACTCGCCGTTGGTCCACTGCACCGTCCCGTGGTTCGTCAGCGACCCCGACGAGAGCACGTGCTGGCCGGCCGTCGCCAGCGTCAGCGTCTGCCCGGCAAGCACCTCCAGCCCCCCCGTCAGGGCCACGGTGCCGCCGTCCCACGTGGACGGACCGGCCAGCGTCACCTTGCCGGTGCCGGTCATGGCGCCGCTCAAGGTCACGCCGCGCGCCAGCACGCCGTCGCCAGCGACGGTGAGTGTGCCCGTCACGACCAGCGACTCGGTGGCAAACAGCGTCTGCACGGCCGCCGTCGCGGCCGGCACGGTCACGACGACGTTGGCATCCGGACGGTCGATCAGCACGACGTCGCCGGCGGCCGGCACGGCGTTGATGCTCCACTTCGCCGGGTCGTCCCAGCTGCCGCTGGTATCCGAGATCCACTCGACCAGCCTGCCGCCCACCGCGACGACGGCGCGCGCCTGGCGCTGGCCGTTGATGGAGGCGGTGATGACGGCCCCGCCGCTGATGCCGGCCGTCACCGGAATCGGCGCGCTCGACTGGCCGGGCGGGATCGTGATCTCTGCCGGCACCGATGCCACGGCTGGATTCGAGCTCGTGAGGACGATGGCCGGACTCAAGCCGCCCGCCGCACCAGTGAACGTCACCGTCAGCACCCCGGCCCCGCCCGGCGAGAGCGCCAGCCCGCTCGGGGCGAGGAACAGGCCGCTCGCCGACGTCGACACGACCATCGTGTCCGGCGCGCTGGCGAGGTTGCCGTCGCTCACGACCAGTTGCACGACGTAGTCGCCCGACTTGTCGACCACGAAAGTTGGCGCCACCGCGGTCGGGTTCACGATCGTGGCGGCGCTGCCGGCCGGCGTCGACGCGAACGACCACGAGTAGAACGGCGCGAGCGATCGGCTGCCATCCAGCTGCACGGTGGCCCCGACGTCGGCCACCTGATCCGGACCCGCATGGCTCACCAGGGAGGCGGCAGTGAGGTCCACCAGCAGCGTAACCGGCGTGCTGTCCTCGGTACCGTCGTTGACGACCAGCTGCACCACGTACGGCCCCGGCCGGTCGATGGTGAAGGTCGGGTCGACGGCGGTGGCGTTCGAGAGCTGCGCGGCACTGCCGACCGGCCTCGACAACATCGACCACGCGTAGGTCAGCGGACCGCCGTCGGGGTCGAACGACAGCGACGCATCAAGGCCCACGGTCGGACCGTGCGGTCCGGCCGGGTTCAGCCGCGCAGCGGCCACCGGCGGCGACGCAAGCGTGCCCACCACAGTGGTCGACGGGGCGCTGTCGGTCGTGCCGTCACTCACGATCAGCTGCACCGCGTAGGCGCCAGGACGGTCGACGATGAAGGTGGGCTGCGGGCCGGTCGACCCGAGCAGGGTCGCGGTGCTGTCGGCCGGCCGTGACACGAAGGCCCAGCGGTAGCTGAGCGGTGCGCCATCCGGATCCGTCGACGCCGAGCCGTCGAGGACGGCCACCTGGCCCACCGCCACTGTCTGCATGGCGCCGGCGACAGCCGTCGGCGCCGCACCGGCGGCGGTGATGGCCACCGTGACGGAAGCCGATTCGACGGTCCCGTCGCTGGCCGTGAGTTGCGCCACATAGGTGCCCGCCACGTCGGCCACGAAGGTGGCGACGACGCTGCCGGAATTCGAGATAGCGGCCCGGCTGCCAGGCGGGCGCGCCGTCAACGCCCACGCGTAGGAGAGCCCGTCGCCATCCACGTCGGTCGAACCGCTGCCATCGAGGCGCACGGTCGATGCGACATCCCCCGCGTGGATGGCCCGGGCGATGGCCGCTGGCGCGGAGTTGCGCGTGTCGACGACGACGTAGGCCGGTGCGCTGTGCTGCAGTCCATCACTGACAACCAGCCGCGCGATGTAGCGTCCAGGGCGATCGACGACCACCGCCGTCTGCAGGCCGGTCGCGTTCGACAGCACAGCCCGCGATCCGCGGGGCGCCGACTGCAGGCTCCATGCGTAGGCGAGTTCATCGCCATCCACGTCGCTCGAACCAGCGGCACTCAGACGACTCACGCTGCCGACAGCCACCGTGCGGTCGGGCCCCGCGCTGGCGACCGGCGCCGAGTTGCGGGTGTCGATCGTCACGGTGGCGGCGCGGCTCATCGACACGCCGTCGTGTGTCACGAGCCGCGCGACATAGGTTCCGGGCACATCCACGACGAAGGTCGGCGAGACGGCCGACACGCTCGACAGCCGCGCCTGGCTGAGCGCCGGACGGCGCATCAGCCGCCACGAGAACGCCAGCGAATCGCCGTCGGCGTCAGTGGAGCGCGAGCCGTCGAGTCGCACGACGGTGGACGTCGCCACCGTCTGGCCGGCACCCGCATCTGCCAACGGCGGGCGATTGCGACCGGAGACGACGCCCGAGTCGCCGGCACCGCGTCCGCTGCCGTCAACGGCTGGCTGGGCGAGCACGCCGGAGGGCACGAATCCCAGCACGCCCAGGGTCCACACGAGTCGAACAAGTGAACGGCCAGTCATCGGTCACTCCAGTGGAGGTGCCTTGCGTAGACGGACCGCGGATCCTTTTTCGACGCGCGACGCCGAGTCAATCGAATAGTTGAGCGAGCGCGAGTTTCTGTGCCGGCCCAGACTTCCCGGGACACCTCGCCGCGACCGCACGCGCTGGGCTATTGGTCGTCGGGGGACTTACGGCAGCGCGAACACCCAGATGGCGCCGCCCTCAGGCACCTCCGGATAGGCGCCCTGAGTCAGCGTGTTGAGACGGCTCTGCATGCCGCGCGAGTCGATGCCCCAGCCGGCCTGCACGGCGATGTACTGCTTGCCGTCGATCGAGAACGAGCTCGGCGGCGCCAGGATGCCCGAGTTGGTCGGGAACTCCCACAGCAGCTTCCCGGAGGCGGCGTCGAAGGCGTGCAGCTTGCGGTCGTTGGTGCCGCCCGAGAACACCAGGCCACCGGCAGTCGCCAGCATCGAGCCCCACGTAGGCGATGTCGGATAGTTGTGCGTCCACACGCGCTGTGCCCGTGTCCACGTTCCAGGCCTGCACCTCGCCGATGTGATCGGCGCCGGGCACGATCTGCAGGCCGCTGGTCGCGCCGATGAACCGCTCGCCGGCCTCGTACTCGACCTCGGTGCCCGTGAGCCAGTCGCACAGGTTCTCGTTGGCCGGGATGTAGATCATCCGCGTCTTCGGGCTGAAGGCGATTGGCGGCCAGTTCTTGCCGCCCCAGTGCGACGGGCAGATGTTGTCGACCTTCCGACCGGTCGCGGGTTTGCGATCGGGATCGACGTCGGGCCGTCCCGTCTTCGGATCGAGACTCTTGAACACGGTCTGGCGCACGTAGGGCAGGCCCTGGATGAAGCCGATCGGTCCGGCGCCGCGCTCGAGGAACCAGAGGTAGCCGTTGCGCGCGACGTTGACGAGGCCCTTGACGGTGCGGCCGCCGCGCCGGTAGTCGACGAGAATCGGCGGCGACACTTCGTCCCAGTCCCACGAGTCGTTCGGGTGGTACTGAAAGTGGCCGCGGATCTGCCCGCTGCGGACGTCCACGGCCACGGTGGAGGCCGTGTAGAGGTTGTCGCCGGGCCGCTGGTCGCCCATCCACGGGCCGCCGTTGCCGGTGCCCCAGTAGGCCAGGCGCGTGGCGGGATCGTAGTTGCCGGTCACCCACACCGGCGCGCCGCCGGTCTTCCACTGGTCGCCCTTCGGCCACGTCTCGCTGCCCGGCTCGCCCGGCGCCGGCACCATGTAGGTCTTCCACGCCGGCTTGCCGGTTTCGGTGTCGTAGGCGGCGACGAAGCCGCGGATGCCGAACTCGCCGCCCGAGGCACCGATCATCACGACGCCTTCGGCCACCAGCGGGGCGAGCGTCATGTAGTAGCCGCTCTGGTTCTCGCCGACGTTGGCCGTCCACACTTCCTTGCCCGTGCGCGCATCGAGCGCCACCAGCACGCCTTCGTTGGCCGGAAGGTAGACCTTGTCACCGTAGAGCGCCACGCCACGCGAGGTGGGATGCATCACTACCGCGTCTTCGGGGATGGGACGTCGATAGCGCCACAGCACGGTGCCCGACTTCGCGTCGAGGGCGATCACCTGGTTGCCAGGAGTCGAGACGATCATCACGCCGCCGTTCACGAGCGCCGCGGCTTCGTGGCCGTTGGTGGCGCCGGTGGACGCGATCCACACCGGCCGCAGGCGAGCCACGTTGGCGGTGGTGATCTGCTCGAGCGGACTGTAACCCCAGCCGTCGTAGGTGCGGCGGATCATCAGCCACTCGTGGTCCGCGGGCGTCGCCAGACGTGCCGCCGTGACCGGTGGATACGCCTTGAGGATGGCCGGCATCGGCAAGGGCGGCGCCGGAGGCGGCGGTGGCGCCGGCCGCTGCGCCACGACCACGGCACTCAGGGCGAGTGCCGCCGTGCCAGTGACCGCGAGAACGAACCTCGTCGCGCGCATGCCGTTCCTCCCTCAGTCGCGGCCGCAGCCGCGCGGTGTGCTGCTATCCCTGCTCGAATCCCGGCCGGGTGCTGAATGGCCCGGCCACGACGATCCGCCCGTCCACGACCTTCAGCGGCAGCGCCGGCAGGTTACGCGGCGCCGGGCCATCGGTGACCTTCGCCTCGTCGCGCGGATCGAACCTGGATTGATGGCATTCGCAGTAGAGCGCCTGCTCCTCGGGGAGGAAGGCGCCCACTTCGCATCCCGTGTGGGTACAGATGGCGGAGTAGGCGACGATGCCGCCGCTGGCCCGGGCGCGCGTCTTCTCACTCAGTGCCGCCGCGTCGAGGCGCACCAGCACCACGCGGTTGAGCCGCGAGCCGCTGCGCACGACCGCGTCGCCGGGTGCCATCGGCCACGCCATCGTCGGCGACGGCCCGCTCACGACGTCCTCCGGGGTGAGCGGCGTGCCGGTGGCATCGCCCACCTTTACGAGCAGGTCGCCGGCCACGGGCCGGGCGGTGCGTCCGTCCTGGGCGAGCGCCGGGTCGGGCACCAGCCAGGCCAGCGCGAGGCCGGCCGCACCGCGCAGCACCTGCCGCCGCGAGCCGTCGCGGCAGGGGCATTCGGGGCGCGCGGGGCCAGCGGCAGGCATGGTGCCGCACATCCTACACCCGCGTCAGGACGCCATCGGGGCCATGAGCCCTCGCGGCGCTGCTTCCCGTTTGTCCTGGTGAGGCGGATCATCCGCCGGACCCGCACCCACGTTCTGGCCGCCCGACTGCGCGCCCCGCAGGAGATCACAGGCGTCGATTGATCGTTGCCGTTCTTGCCACGATGGCCTGCTCCACCGCGGCGCTCGCTCAGACCATTTCGTCGGCACCTACACCGTAGCTGCCGGAGGCTCGACCAATCTCACCCTGACCGGCACGGCCGGGCAGCAGTTTGCGGTGATCGCCAGCGCGAGCAACTTCTTCTTCACGTTGCAGCCGGTACGGCGCTGACACCGCGGCGCGCGAGCCGGGCGCCGTGGGCCCGGCCGCCCGCACGTTAGGATGTGGCAGACCGATGACTGACGCCTCCCGCTGGCAACGAATCGAGGAGGTCTTCCACGCGGTGGCCGACCTCGCGCCCGGGCCGGCCCTCGAGGTGCGGATCGACGCGCTCTGCGACGGCGACCAGTCAGTGGCCGCTGAGGTGCGGGCACTTCTGGCCGCCGAGGCGCGCCTGCACGACGGCGACGCCGCGCCGCCGGATCCCCACCCGGGGCTGCGCCTGGGCAGCTACGAGGTCGACGCCCTCATCGCGCGCGGCGGCATGGCCGCCGTCTATACCGCGCATCGCGCCGACGATGCGTTCGAGCAGCGCGTCGCCATCAAGATCATGGACCTGCGACTCTCGGACGAGGCGCTGGTGGCGCAGTTCCGGGCCGAACGGCAGATCCTGGCGGCGCTGGAGCACCCCACGCTCACCCGGCTGCTCGATGGCGGTGTGACGGCGCTCGGCGAGCCCTACCTCGTCATGGAGTTCGTGGACGGCCAGCCCATCGATCGCTACTGCGACACCCACCGTCTGGATCTCGCGGCCAGGCTTCGGCTCTTCACGCAGATCTGCGACGGCGTGTCGTTCGCGCACCGCAACCTCATCCTGCACCGCGATCTCAAGCCGTCGAACATCCTCGTCACCGCTGATGGGCACGTGAAGGTCGTCGACTTCGGCACCGCCACCCTGCTGGTGCCCGATCGCCTGTCCACGGTGACGGCGGCGCCGCTGACGCCGGCCTACGCCAGTCCCGAACAGCTCACCGGCCGCCCGGTCGGCACCGCGAGCGACCAGTACAGCCTGGGCCTCGTGCTGTACGAACTGCTGACCGGCGCCTACGCCTTCGGCGCGCGGACGTCGTTCATGGCGGCCGTCGAGCGGGCCATGGCCGGCACCGTGCCGGCCGCCGGCCACACCACCGTGACGCCGGCCGCGGCCGCGGCGCGGCAGCTGTCGCCGACCCGGCTGAAACGACAACTCTCGGGGGACCTCGGCACCATCGTCCGCAAGGTGCTGGCTCCGGATCCGGCACTGCGCTACTCGAGCGTGCAGCACCTGGCCGACGACCTGGCACGGTGGAGCGCCGGCGAGCCGATTCTCGGCCGCGCGCCGTCGTTGGCCTATCAGGCGGCGCGCTTCGTCCAGCGCCATTGGGTGGCGGTGGCGATGGCCGCGACGCTGCTCGTCGGGCTGGTCGCCGCCGCCATCGTGTCGCTGCAGCAGGCCAACCGGGCCACCGCGCAGGCGGCCATCGCGCGGTCCGAATCGGCCAAGGCCCGCCAGCTCAATCGTTTTCTCACGCAGATGCTGTCGTCGGCCAACCCGAGCTGGTACAACGCCAGCGGAAGCACCGCCAGTTCGATCACCGTGCGTGAGGTGCTCGACGGCGCGAGCCAGTTGATTCCGGTCGAACTTGGCGGCGCCCCGGCCGTCGAGGCGGAGATGCGGCGGACCCTCGGGCGCACCTATATCGGCATGACGGAGCCGGATCGCGCGCGGCCGCACCTCGAGCGGGCGCTGGCGCTCTACCAGCAGCAGGGCGACGCGTTCGGCATCGCGTTCACCCAGGCGCTGCTCGGCGAACAGGGCATGCTGACCGGCGACTTCGCGGCCGCGGAGCGCCGGCTGCGCGAGGCATTGGCCTACGTCCGCTCCCTCGGCGAGGTGCCGACCGACCCGGAACTCCACATGATGGCCACCAGCGATCTCGGTGGCGCGATCAGCAGCCAACGGCCGTCGGATCCCGAGGCCGTCGCCTTGAAACGCGAGGGGCTCCAGGTGGCCGACCGCGATCCGGCAAACGCCGGGGCGTCGGTGGTCGGGCGCGCCAACCTGGGGTTGGACCTGTTCAACGCCGGTCGGCTCGACGACGCGGAGGCTCTCTTCAGAGAAGCGCAAAGCCGGCTCGACCGGCTGCCGGGCCCACTGCCCGAGCGCGGCTTTCTGTTCCACAACCTGTCAGGGCTGCACCGCGTTCGCGGGAACTACGCCGAAGCGGCGCGCTACGGCGCCCTGGCGGTCGACGCCGCGGCCCAGGTCTGGGGCGAGCACAACTTCCGATGGGCGGCCTTTGCCGCCACCTGGGGCACGGCCCTCGTCGCCGCCGGCAGCGCGGAACAGGGACGCACGGTGCTGCAGGCCTCCCGGGAGACCTTTCGAGTGCTGCGTCCGGCCGGCCATGTCGACCATACGCGGCCGCTGCCCGGACTGGGGGCCGCCTATCGTGTGCTCGGCGATCTCGACGGCTCGGCGCGGGTGCTGCGCGACGCTCTGAACATCCTGCGAGGGGCCCCCGCCCTCCAGGTCCGCGCCGCCGAGGCGGCCGGCGAGCTCGGCCTCACCTTGCGGGCGATGGGCCGGACCGCCGACGCCGACCCACTGCTGCAGGAGAGCCACGACATCCTGCACGCGGCCTATGGCGACAGCCACCCGCTGACCGTGCTGGCCCGGGCGCGGCTGCAGCGGGTGCCCTGAACGCGGTGCCGTCCACGCTTGCCAGCGCGTGGCGCTTTCAGCTAGGCTTTAC
>CAVZXA010000004.1:0-139378 GCA_963779175.1 uncultured Acidobacteriota bacterium | reverse complement strand
CGAGACCCTGCCGGTGGCCCAGCGCAACTACATGCGCCTGCTGTCGCTCGACTCGAACGTCGTGCAGAGCCGGCCCGGCACCAACGCCGTCAACGTCGGCGGCGGCGAAGTGTGGAACTTCGGCACCTACGTCGACGGCACCAACAACCACTCCAAGTGGCTGACGCTGCAGCGCGCGCCGCAGCAGGGCTCGGGCGGCTTCGCCCTCGAGACCGTCAAGGAAGTGCAGCTCATCACCAACGCGTTTTCGGTGGAGTTCGGCGGCCACTCGGCCGGTGTCGCCAGCATGATCACGAAGAGCGGCACCAACAGCGTGGCTGGCTCGGCGTTCACGATGCTCCGTCCCGGCGACCTCGATGCCCGTCCGCCGCTGGCCCGGGTGGATGTGCCGTACAACCAGCAGCAGCTGGGCGGCGTGCTCGGCGGCCCGCTGATGAAGGACAAGATGTTCTACTTCGGCAGCTACGAGTACCGCCGCGAGCGCAGCGAAGTGGCCATCACCTCGGTGGCCGCCACCGAGCCGTCGGTGAAGACGCCCGCCAACGAGCACCAGGCGCACCTGCGCATGGACTACCGCTTCGACGATCGCAACAGCCTGGCGCTGCGCTACAACATGGTGCGCTGGCAGAAAGACAACGAGACCGGCGGCCTCAACCTGCCCGGCACCGGCTTCATCTGGGACAACAACGTCGACACGGTGCACGGCATGTTCACCACCGTGAAGTCGTCGCGCTTCCTGAACGAAGTGCGCGCCCAGTACTCGCGCTACACCGACAGCCGCGCCGCCAAGGTCAACGCCGTCAACATCACGCGCACCAACTACTCGGTGAGCGGCGGCAACGACCAGGGCACCTGGGGCGTGATTCCCGAGACCACCTACGACCTGTCGGACACGGTGTCGCTGTGGCTCGGCAAGCACACCATGAAGCTCGGCGCGTCGATCACCTACGACGTGACCAAGCAGCTCTTCCAGCCGCTGCAGAACGGCGTCTACACCTTCAACGGCAACCCGACGCAGTTCCCCAACCCGTCGCAGTACCGGCAGTCGTTCGCGCTGGTGCCGGAAGCCGCGCTCATGTATCCGAAGGCCACCGTGGTCAGCGGCTTCTTCCAGGAAGACTGGCGCGCGCTGTCCAACCTGACGCTCAACCTCGGCCTGCGCTACGACGTGGAGTTCATCAAGGACATCCCCGACTGGCCGGCCGGCACCGACGGCAACAACTTCGACCCGCGCATCGGCTTCAACTGGGATCCGCGCGGCGACCAGAAGTGGTCGGTGCGTGGCGGCTTCGGCCGCTTCACCCAGCAGCACCCCATCTTCACCATCGTCAAGGGCGGCGTGAGCGGCCGTAACGGCCAGGTCGTGCTGTCACTCACGCCGGCCGATCCGCTGTTCCCGACCTTCCCCAACACCCTGCCGGCGTTCCCGCCGGGCGCGGTGCTGCCGGCGCGCGACATCCAGGAGATCTCGCCCGACCTCGAGAACGAGTTCGCCTGGGCGGGCAACGTCGCCATCCAGCGCCAGATCGGCCCGCGCGCCAGCGTGGAGATCGCGGCCAACATCAACCGCGGTCAGAAGCACGGCTTCCTCGACGTCAACCAGGCCGCCCCGATCGACAAGGCGGCGCTGAACGCGGCGATGCAGGCCGCGCCGTTGACCACGGTCTTCCGCTCCACCGCACAGGCCGATGCCACGCGGCCGAACGTGCCGGTGCCGAACGCGTTCCGCCGCATGGACGTGCTGACCAACGAAGGCCGCTCCTGGTATCAGGGCGTACGCGCGTCGTCGCGCTACCAGTCGGCTGACCTGACGTTGACCGCGTCGTATACGCTGTCGAAGGCGGAAGATCGGCTGAACCACTGGTTCGCGCCTGAAGACAGCTCGAATCCCGAGCTCGACCGCGGCCGCACCGGCGCCGACACGCCGCACAACTTCGTGGCCAGCGCCACGTGGGAACTGCCGGGCCGGGGCATCATCCTCGACGGCTGGCGCCTGAGCGGCGTGCAGCACTCGCAGAGCGGCACCCCGTACTCGATCCGCTACACCGGCTTCCCCACCGGCACCGGCCTCAACCAGTGCAGCAACCGCGGCTGCCAGGCGGCGCGGCCGGGCGCGCGCAATACCGAGCGTGGCGCCTTCATCAACTACACCGACATCATGCTGTCGCGCACGTTCCAGATCGGCGAAGACCGGTTGGAGTTCCGGGCCGATGCCTTCAATGCGTTCAACAACTGGAACCTGACCTCCGACGGCTACGTCGGCATCGTCGGCGCCGCCAACTTCGGGCAGCACACCGGCGGCTCCGCCGTCTTCCCCGGTCGCCAGTTCAGTTTCGCGGCGACGTATCGATTCTAGGGGCTGGGTGCTGGGGGCTAGGGGCTAGGGCTCACGGCCGCCCGGACCTGACGCCGGTATCATCGCGAGGGCGGGTGCTTCGGCATCCGCCCTCGTATCATTTGGAGACTTACATGACACGTTCACGTTTCCTGGCGGCCGCGGCCGCCCTCGTTTTCTCCTTCGCCATCACGCCCGCCTTTGCCCAGACCGGCGCCAAGCCGGTTCGTGTGCGCGTGCAGACCACGCTGGGCGACATCGTGCTGGAGCTCGATCCGGCCAAGGCGCCCGGCACCACCGCCAACTTCCTGAAGTACGTGGACGGCGGTCACTACGACGGCGGCACCTTCCATCGCACCGTGAAGATGGACAACCAGCCCGAGAGCCCGGTGAAGATCGAAGTCATCCAGGCGGGCGTGGCGGAAAGCAAGGCCAAGGCCGGATTCCCGCCGATCCCGCTCGAGCGCACCACCGTCACCGGCCTCAAGCACGTGGACGGCGCGGTCTCGATGGCGCGCGGCACGCCCGACAGCGCCAGCTCGGGCTGGTTCATCTGCATCAACGACCAGCCGTCGCTCGATTTCGGCGGCGCGCGTAATCCCGACGGCCAGGGCTTCGCAGCCTTCGGCAAGGTGGTCGCGGGCATGGACGTCGTCCGCAAGATTCAGCAGGCGCCGTCGTCGTCCAACCGCACCAGCAACACCGAAGCGCAGAAGCTGACGCCGCCGATCACGGTGGTGAAGGTATCGCGGATTGCCGGCTAGCGAATCCTCGTCGAAGACGTTCGTCACGGGCGTGGTGGTGGCGGCCGGCGTGGCCGCCCTCCTCGCGGTGACGTGGCAGTTGCGGCGGGCCGAACGCGCGGTGGCTGACGCGGCAGCGCCCGGGCCGACCGCGGCGGCCTCGATCACCGACACCATCGCCGGCACGCCCGCGGTGGCGCGGGGTCCGCGCCTCGACGTCTTCGAGCGGCGTGCGGTGGGCGACGGCGTGGGCAAAGACGACCGGCCGATGATCGCGAACGTCCAGGTCGTGGATCTGGACGCGGATGGCCTCAGCGACGTGGTCGCCGCTGATGCCGCCACCAACCGCATCACGTGGCTGCGCCAGGCGCCGGCCGGACGCTTCACCGAGACCTCGATTGCCGACGTCGCCGGCCCGGCGCACGTGCACGCCGCCGATCTCGACGGCGATGGCGACCTCGATCTGGCCGTCGCCAGCCTCGGCGTGCTGTTCCCCAACAACCAGAAGATCGGCGCGGTCGTGCTGCTCGAGCAGATCAGCCGCGGTCGCTTCGCGCCGCATGTCGTTGTCGACAAGGTGGCGCGCGTGGCCGATGTGCGCAGCGGCGACCTCGACGGAGACGGCGACCTCGACCTGTCGGTGGCCCACTTCGGCTACGACCAGGGCGAGACGCGGTGGCTCGAGAATCAGGGCGGCTGGCGCTACGAGAGCCACGTGCTGCAGGAGCTGTCGGGACCGATCAACGCCGAGATCGCCGACCTCGACGGCGACCAGGATCTCGACATCGTCACGCTGGTCAGCCAGGAATGGGAGGAGATCTACGCCTTCCTGAACGACGGCCGCGGGAACTTCACGCCGCGGCGGATCTTCGGCGCCAGCAACGAAGACTTCGGTTCGAGCTGGATCTCGCTGGCTGACCTCGACGGCGACGGCGACCCCGACGTCGTCTACAGCAACGGCGACGCCTTCGACTACGCCACCACCGCGGGCCGCAGTTGGAACGGCGTGCAGTGGCTCGAGAACACCGGCGGCGGCGCCTTCGCGTATCACCGCCTGGCCGACGTTCCCGGCGCGTCGGGACCGCAGGCGGCCGATCTCGACGGCGACGGCGACCTCGACATCGCGGTCGTCAGCGCTTACAACAACTGGGCCGACCTGAAGGCGCAGAGCCTGGTCGTGCTCGAGCAGACCAGCCGCGGCGTCTTCACGCTGCGCGATGTCGCCAGCGCGCCCACGCACCTGCTGGCGCTTGCCATCGGCGACCTCACCGGCGACGGGCGGCCCGAGCTGGTGACTGGCGGCATGCATATGAGCTGGCCCTACGACCGGCTGTCGCGGCTCTCGATCTGGATGAACGGATGGCAGCGCCCGCGCTGACGCGCCGGTGGTTCCTGGCGGCCGCCATCGTCGTGGCCGTGGCCGGCACGGCGTGGGTCGCCACCGGCGCCTACACGCGGCGGACGCTGGCGGCGCGCGTCCCGGCCCTGCCCGATCTGCAGACCCTGCCCGCGGCCGTGCAGGCGGCCCTGCGCGACGCCGACGCGCGGGCCAGGTCGACCCCCGATGCAGCCACCCTCGGCGCGCTCGGCCAGGCGTATCACGCGGCCCAACTGCCCGACGCCGCGCTCGCCGCCTATCGGGTCGCCGAGTCGCTGGCTCCCGACGACTGGACGTGGACTTACCATCGGGCGCTGGTGCTCGAAGAGCGTGGCGCCCCGGAGGCCCGCGACGTCTTCGCGCGCGTGACCGCGCGCGCCCCGGAGGTCGCGCACGCCTGGTTCCGGCTGGCGGAAGCGAACTTCAAGGCCGGACGCCTCGCCGAGGCGCGGGCCGCGTATGCGCGAGCCGAAACCGCGCCGGCAGGCGCGGCGTTCACCCCGGACGGCGTCATCGCGCGCCAGACATGGCCGCTCAGCGCCTATGCGGGACTGGGCCTGGCCCGCATCGCCATCGAGCAGGGCGATCGCGATGGCGCACGGGCGCGCCTGACGGCGCTCAACCAGCGCGATCCGGCGTTCGTGCCGGCACGCGGGCTGCTGCGGCAGCTCGATAGAGGCCGCGCGGATGTGGCCGGCAGCGTACGTGCCGCCCGCCGACCCGGTAGTGGACGCGCTGGTCGCATCGTCCGTGCACAGCGACCTGCTGCTCAAACACGCGGGCCTGGCGACCCGGGCCGGCGACGACGCCTGGCGCGAGTTCCTGGCGCGCCGGGCCCTGCGCTTCAACCCCGACGACCTCAACGTGCTGATGGAGATGGCGGCGATGCTGCAGGCCACCAACCGGCCCGCCGAGGCGCTGACGTTCCTCACCCGGCATGAAGCGCTGGCGCCGGGCGACCATCACGGACTCGTGCAGCAGGGCCGCGTGCTGGCCGATCTCGATCGGCTCACCGAGGCCGAAGCGGTGCTGCGCCGCGCCACCGCGGTGCGCGACGCCGCGGCCGAATACAACCTCGGAACAGTGCTCGACCGGCAGGATCGCTGGGACCAAGCGCGCGCGCACTACGAACGGGCCCTTGCCATCAACCCGTTCCACACGCGGGCGATGAACAACCTCGGCGCCGGCCTCGATCAGCGGGGCCAGACGCCGGCGGCGATCGCCTGGTTCGAGAGAGCGATCGCGATCGCGCCGGATGCCGGCGAGTTCTACGTGAACTACGGGAGCGCGCTCATCCGCGCACGGCGCATCGACGACGCCGTGCAGGCGCTCACGACGGCCGTCACGCTGACACCACGCGACGCCAATGCGCACAACAACCTCGGCATCGCGCTGGCGTCACAGCGGCAGCTGCCGCGCGCCCGCGACGCCTTCGCCCGGGCGCTCGAGATCAACCCCCGCCACCCGAACGCGCGCGACAACTTCGACCGCGTCAACGCCGCCCTCGCCCGGTAGCGCGATTGTGTCGGGGTCAGACCCCATTCAGGCCTGAAGCAGACTTGTCGCGAGATCTGCGTACAGGTCGACCGCGCGCTCGAGGTCCGCGATCCGGACGTGCTCGTGGTCGGTGTGCGCGACGTGAATCGTGCCCGGGCCGAGCAGCAGCGGTGTGCCCCACTTCGACAGGAACGGGACGTCGCTGAAGTAGGCGAACACCTCGGTCTCGAAGCCGGGCACGGTGTGCAGGCGTACCGCCGGCAGCTCCAGAATCTCCTGGATCGTCCACACGGCCGGCCACCGCAGCGTGCAGCGCCTCGCGCAACGCGTCGTGCGCGCCGACGGTGCGGAAGAACACCTCCGCCTCGGCGTGCGGCGGGATGACGTTGGGCGCCACGCCGCCCTTGATGAGACCCACGGTGTAGTGCGTCACGCCCAGTTGCGGATCCGCCGGCCACGTGGTGGCGCGCAGGCTGGTGAGCACGTCCAGCAGTTTTTCGATCGCGGATTCACCGAGCTCCGGATAGCCCGAGTGGGCGGCCTTGCCGCGCGCGGTGAGCCGCACCCGGAAGCAGCCGCGCGTCGCCAGTCCGAGCTTCAGCTCCGTCGGCTCGCCGTTGATGAGGTAGCGCGACTGCGAGTCGATGGTGTTGGCGGCCTTGGCGCCGTCGCTGCCGCGCTCTTCGCCGGCCACGAACACCAGGCCGATGCGGGTCTCGCCCGCCGCCCTGAGGCGCTCGGCCGCCGCCACCTGCGCCGCCAGGATGCCCTTGGCATCGCAGGCGCCGCGCCCGTGCAGGATGCCGTCTTCGACGCGGCTGGGAAAGAACGGCGGCACGCAGTCGAAGTGCGTCGAGAACACCAGCGCCGGTTCGCCGACGGCGGCAATCACGTTGATGCGATCGCCGGCCACCGGCTGCTCGAGCACCGAGTAGCCGCGTCCGCGCAGGTAGTCGGCCAGCACGCGCGCGACGGCGCCTTCCTGCCCAGTCGTCGATTCGATGTCGATGAGCGTGCGGGCCAGGCCGACGACGTCTACCGGATCCACTGTTCGAGCTCCGTGCGGGTGTCGGTCTTGTCATCGCGGTACTTCACGATGACGGGCGTGGCCAGCGACAGGCCCCAGTCTTTGCCGGCCCCCACGGTGACCGAGCGCGCGCCCGGCACCACCACGGCGCCTTCGGGAATCACCAACGGCTGTCCCGGCTCCGGCCGGATGATGCGACCGTTGGGCAGGTCGTAGACCGGCGTCGACCCGGTCAACACCACGCCGGCGGCAATCACCGCCCGGCGTTTGACCACCGCGCCCTCGTAGATGCCGGTGTTGCCGCCCACCAGCACGTCGTCTTCGATGATGACCGGCATCGCGCCCACCGGCTCGATGACGCCGCCGATCTGCGCCGCCGCGCTCAGGTGCACGCGGGCGCCGATCTGCGCGCACGAGCCGACCAGCGCGTGCGAATCCACCATCGAGCCCTCGCCCACGTAGGCGCCGACGTTCACGTACATCGGCGGCATGCAGATGACGCCCTTTGCCAGGTGCGCGCCGTCTCTGATGGCGGAGCCGCCGGGCACCACCCGCACGCCCGAGTGCACGCCGAGCGGCTTGAGCGGCATCGTGTCCTTGTCGAAGAACGGCAGACCGGCCGCCGACATGTCGCCCAGATCGCCGAAGCGGAAGCCGAGCAGGATGCCCTGCTTCACCCACGTGTTGACCCGCCAGCCGGTCGGCTGTGCGGCATCGGGCTCGGCGGAGCGCACATCACCCGCGCCGAGCCGTTCCCGCAACTGGCGCCATGCCTCGCGGGCCTCGGCCTTGTCGGCGCCGGCACCAGCGGCGAAGAGCGCTTCGATCGTGTCTTTCAGGGTCATCCGGAAATCCTCGGCTACGCTGCGGCGCTGGTCACGATCGGCAATCCGAGCTCGCGCATCACGGCGAGCACCTTGTCTTTCGACGTCTGGCGCGGCGGCACCATCGGCAGGCGGAACTGTTCCTCGCACAGGCCCATGGTGGCCATCGAGAACTTCACCGGGCCGGGGCTCGACTCGCAGAAGTTCACCTGCATCAGGCCGAGCACGCGCTGGTGGATGCGGCGGGCGGTGGCGAAATCGCCGCGTTCGGCCGCTTCCACCATGTCGGCCATCTCGCGCGGAATCTGGTTGGAGCACACCGAGATGAGCCCGCGTCCGCCGATCGCCATGAGCGGCACCGTCACGGCATCGTCGCCCGAGAGCACCAGGAAGTCGTCGGGCACGGCGCGGATGATGTCGGCCATCTGCGACATGTTGCCCGACGCCTCCTTCACGCCGATGATGGTCGGAATGGCGGCCAGCTTCGCCAGCGTGGGCGCGTCGACGTTGCAGCCGGTGCGGCCGGGCACGTTGTAGACGATGACCGGCAGCGGCGTGGCGTCGGCAATCGCCGAGTAGTGCGCCACCAGGCCTTCGGGCGTGGGCCGGTTGTAGTAAGGGGTGACCGAGAGCAGGCCATCGGCGCCGGTCGCCTGCATCTCCCTGGCGGCCTCCACGACGTCCCGGGTGTCGTAGCCGCCGGCCCCGGCCAGCACGGGCGTGGTGCCGCCGGCCTCATCGACCACGATCTCGACGACGCGGCGTCGCTCGGCCGCGCTCAGCGTCGGCACCTCGCCGGTGGTGCCGCACGGCACCAGGAAGTGCGTGCCCAGATCGATCTGGCGGCGCGCCAGCGTGCGCACCGCCGCCTCGTCGACGGCTCCCGTCTTCGTGAACGGAGTGATGAGTGCCGTGCCGACGCCGGTGAACTTGATTCGCATCTCAGACTCCTAGACGTCTTGAACGACGTGCGTTTGTCATGACGTTCAAGACGGCGACGCCCGCCCGGAGGGCGGGCCAAACAATGCTGCCGCGAGCGGGCTGCAGCCGGGTCATCTCTGTGTCTGTGGCGGCGGCTCGCTCGCCGTGAGGAAATCCCGCATCGTGAACCAGCCGCGCCGCCCCACCAGCCAGCGCGCCGCCTCGAGCGCGCCGCGGGCGAAGACGCCGCGATCGCGCACCTGATGAGTGAGGGTGACGGTCTCCGACGGGCCGTCGAAGCCGATGGTGTGGGTGCCGGGAATCGAGCCGGCGCGGGTGGCGGCGACATCGATGCCGCGGTGGTAGCCGGCCTCGACCATGGCGCGCTGCAGCATCAGCGCGGTGCCGGACGGCGAATCCTTCTTGGCGCTGTGGTGCAACTCGTGGATCCAGGCGCCGAAGTCGGCGTGCGGGCCGAAGCGGCGGGCAGATTCTTCGGCCAGCAGCATGAAGAGGTTCATGCCCAGCGAGAAGTTGGCCGACGCCAGCACGGCCGTGCCAGCGCGCTCGACCTCGGCCCGCAGCGCTGCCTCGTGCGCGTGCCAGCCGGTCGTGCCGATGACGACGTTGATGCCGCGCGCGGCCAGCGTCGGCAGATTGGCGGGCACGGCGTACGGGCAGCGTGAAGTCGATGGCGACGTCCACGTGACCGTAGTCGCCGGTGAGACCCTCCGGGTCCTGGTCGGTCACGATGCCGGCGATCTCGAATCCGTACGACGGCGCCAGGCTCTCCACGAGCTGACCCATCCGGCCGTGGCCGACCAGCAGCAGGCGCTTCACGCGCGGTCTCCGGCGCCGGCGGTGGCGAAGAAGGCCTCGTGCAAACGGCCCAGCACCAGCGGCACGTCGGCTTCGCGAATCACGAACGTGATGTTACGCCGGGTCGCGGCCTGCGAGAGCAGCTTCACCGGCACGTCGCCCACCGCGTCGAACACGCGCGCGACCAGGCGCGGCTCGGTGTTGAGGCCTTCGCCAACGGCGCAGACAATCGCCATGTCGTGTTCGAGCGACACCTCGGCGAACTCCGACAGCGCGTCGACGATGGCCGGGAGGCGGCGCCGGTCGTCCACCGTGACCGAGACACTCACTTCGGAGGTGGTCACCACGTCCACCGGCGTCTTGTGGCGCTCGAACACTTCGAAGAGACGCCGCAGGAAGCCGTGCGCCATCAGCATCCGCGTCGAGGTGATGTCGACGACGGTGACATGCTTCTTGGAGGCGAGTGCCGTGAGCCCCAGCTCACTGGGCGGCCGTTCCGCGGTGATGAGCGTGCCAGGGGCGTCAGCGCGCTTCGAGTTCAGGATGCGGACCGGGATATCGCGCGCGACGGCCGGTTGAATGGTGGCCGGGTGCAGCACCTTGGCGCCGAAGTAGGCGAGCTCCGAGGCCTCGGCGAACGAGATGTGCGGCACGACGCGGGGATGGGCGACGACACGGGGATCGGCCGTGAGCATGCCGTCCACATCGGTCCAGATCTGAATCTCGGCTGCATGCAGGCAGCTGCCGACGATGGCGCCCGAGAAGTCGGAGCCGCCGCGGCCGAGCGTGGTGGTCACGCCGTCGCTGGTCGCACCGACGAACCCGCCGAGCACCGGCACGTGGCCGGCGGCGAGCAGCGGCCGCACCTGCGCCTCGAGGGCCGCCGTCGTCTCCGGGAACTGCGGCACCGCGGCCATGTGTTCCTTGTTCGTGACGATGACTTCCCGGGCATCCACCCAGGCCCCCTGCAGGCCGCGCGCGGCCAGCGCCGCGGCTACGATGCGGCTGCTGACGATCTCGCCGGTGGCGGCGATGGTATCGAGCCAGCGGGGCGACACCTCGCGCAGCACGCCGAGCGCGTCGACGATGCGTTCGAGCTCGTCGAACGCGCGATCGACCTCCGCCCGCGCCCCGGCGCGCAGCGCCTCGTCGGCCACGACCTCCGCCACGCTCAGGTGCCGGGCCCGCAGATCGCGCAGGTTGTGGCGCGCCCCTTCGTTGTCGCCGGCGCCGGCTTCCGCCGCCACCCCGAGCAGCCGATCGGTGACGCCCGACAGCGCCGAGACGACCACCACCGGCCCCGGCGCCGTCTCACCGGCCGCCGCGTCTTTGTCGCGCTGCCGCGCCACGATTCCCATCAGCCGCTCGATGGCCGCCTGATCCGCCACCGAGGTCCCGCCGAACTTCATCACTACCATTGCTCGCTCACTCCGTTCGCTCGCGCGGCTAGCGGCTGGCGGCTAGCGGCTGACTCGATCGCTTCGCTTCGCTCGCTCTCATTTATCTCAGTTCCTTCGAGACACTTTGCTGCTTCGCTATTGCTTGACTGGCTTGCGGGTGCCTGTTTCACTATCACGCCCCGGCGCAACGCTCGTAGCCCCAGCCGCTAGCCGCTAGCCGCCTCTCTAAACCATCCCCTCCGCCACCATCAGTTCCGCGTTCAGAATCGCGGCGCCGGCGGCACCGCGCACGACGTTGTGCGCCAGGGCCACGAACTTCACGTGGAAGACCGGGCATTCGCGGACGCGGCCGACCGAGACGGTCATGCCATCGCCGCGATCGGCGTCGAGGCGCGGCTGCGGGCGGTTCGGCTCGCTCATCACCTCGATCGCCGGCACCGGCGCGCTGGGCAGGCCGAGCTGCTGCGGACGTCCGGCGAAGGTGCGCATCGCCTGCGCCACGTCGTCGGGCGAGACGCGGCTGGCAAATTCCACCGACACCGTCATCGTGTGGCCATCGAGCACCGGCACGCGGTTGGTGTGCGCGCTGATGATCACCGGATGGGGCTGGCGTCCGCCGTCGGTGCCCAGGATTTTCTGCGATTCCTTCTCCATCTTGTCTTCCTCGCCGCCGATGTAGGGCACGACGTTGCCGAGGATGTCGAGCGACGGCACGCCCGGATAACCGGCGCCGGAGATGGCCTGCATGGTCGTGACGACGACCTTCGTCAGGCCGAACGGGCGCAGCGGCGCCAGCGCCGAGGCGAGCACCACCGTCGAGCAATTGGGATTGGTCACGATGAAGCCGGGCCAGCCCTTGGCCGCCTGCTGCTCCGCCACCACGCTCAGGTGGTCGGCGTTCACCTCGGGGATGAGCAGCGGCACCAGCGGATCCATGCGGAAGTTGCGGGCGTTGCTGACGACGACGTGCCCGGCGGCGGCAAACGCAGCCTCGACCTCACCGGCCACCGACGCATCGAGGCCGGAGAAGACGATTTTCGGTCCGCGGCCCGGCACGCAGGCATCCACGGTGCGCGCGGCGGCCTCGGCCGGCATCGGCGCGGCCAGGCGCCAGGGCGCGGCGTCGCGGTAGGCCTTGCCTTCGGAGCGTTCGCTCGCTGCCAGCCACACCGGCTTGAACCACGGATGCCGCGACAGACGCGTGACGAAGTGTTGACCGACGACGCCGGTGGCGCCGAGGACGCCAACTTCGATGGACCGCTGCTGCATGACGCTCTTCCTGTCCTTCCCGAGAAACCGGGGTGAAAACTGCCCTGAAAACACGAAACCCGCCACGCGCACGCGGCGCTGGCGGGTAGCTTGGTGCCCGAGTGGACCGAATCGTCCGAGTCTAGGCGCGCACCTGGCCCTCCGCCGCGAGTCGCTTTCGCGTGGCACGCTTTCGAGCCGCGGAGAGGTGCAGGGCCTGCATTGGTTCGACGAGTATAGAAGCCCCGGCGCGCACCGGTCAAGCACCGGCGGCGACCCGGCCTCCTCTGCCTCCGGAATGAATCCGGTCGATGCCGAACCGAAATGGATGCGCCGTCGCGCCGGAGGCTCAGCGCGTCCGCCCGGCGGCGACGGCGGCGACGGCGGCAGGAGAGTCCACCGATGCCGTAGGCGGTGACGGCATCGAACATCGGCGGCGCCAGCGCGTCGGGGTTCATGCGAGCCTCGGCGAACCGCTCAGGCGGTCAGTTCCCGGTTGGCGGTGTCGGGGATGCCGATCCACGCCAGGGCGGCGAAGAAGAAGGCGGCGCCGGTGATCGCAAACGCGACGCCGAAACCCTGCGTGCCGGCCAGCGAGCCGACCACGAACGGCGCCGCCGCGCTGGCGATCCGGCCCACGTTGTAGCCGACGCCGGCCGCGGTGGCGCGCACCGAGGTGGGATAGAGCTCGGCGATGACCGCGCCGAAGCCGCTGAAGTAGCCGGTGCCGAAGAAGGCCACGAACGGGCCGAGCAGCAGCAGGTACAACGGCTCGCGCAGATAGCCGTAGAGCGGCAGCAGCAGGCTCGCCATCAGCACGAAGGCGACGTAGGTGCGCTTGCGGCCGACGGCATCGGCGATGTAGCCGAAGCTGACGTAGCCGAACCACATGCCCACCTGCATCGCGATCACGAACCACGACATCGCCGAGGAGCTCAGCCCGACCCCGCCGCGCTCGGGCGGCAGGTTGAGATACGCCGGCACCCAGAGGTTCAGTCCCCACCAGCCGAACAGGCAGCAGGCGTTCATCAGGATGATGAAGACGGTGGTGCGGGCGCGGGCGGGCGTGAACAGCTCGCTGATGCGCCCACGCGCCGCATCAGGGGTGCGGCGCCACAGTTCCGGCTCTTCGACCTTGCGGCGGATCCACAGCGTGAAGAGCGCCGGCAGCACGCCCACGAAGAACACGCCCCGCCAGCCCCACACCGGCATCACGAGCAGGTTGACGAGCGCCGCCAGACCGTAACCGATCGCCCACGAACTCTGCACGAACGCCAGCGCCTTGCCGCGATGGCGCGCCGGAAACGTCTCGGACACCAGCGCCACGCCGGTGGCCCATTCGCCGCCCATGCCGAAGCCGAGCAGGATCCGGCAGACGGCCAGTTGCGCGACGTTCTGCACCAGCCCGCAGGCAGCCGTGAAGATCGAGTAGATGAGCACCGCCGCCATCAGCGCCTGCTTGCGGCCCAGGCGATCGGCCAGCACGCCGAAGACCACGCCGCCGGCCGCGGCCGAGAGCAGCGTCAGCGCGCCGAGCTGCCCGGCGACGGCGGTCGACAGCTGCAGCGTCGGATCCTGGATGAGCGCCGCCAGCACCAGCGAATAGAGCATGACGTCGAACGAGTCGAGCATCCAGCCGAGGGATGCCGCCACGAAGGCATGGCGCGCGCGGCCATCGGCGGCGCGCCACCAGGCGAACATTCCCGTGTCGTCAGCGCCGGCGATCGCGGTCGACGCGGCTGTGGCAGGTGCGCTCATGCGGGCCTCGCGCCGCCTGGCAGCTCCGGCGGCGGCCTCACAGTACACCGGGCGCGGCTGGTGCCGCCGCGAAATCCGCAGCCGGCGCCGCAGGCGTCTGGCTTCAGCGGCGGCCGAAGACGATCACGTGCTCCGACTTCCCCGCCATGAAGAAGCGCGCCACGCCGCCGGCGACAGTGTCGGTACCGGCGGTCGGGTCAAGTCCGATCACCTGCGGATACCAGCGGCCGCCGCGGGCCACGAGCGCGGGCGTCGTCCACCCCATGGGGTCGTCGAGCCGGGCGTTGAACGAGACGTAGACCCCGCCCTGTTCCCAGGTGTTCGAGGAGGCTTTGTTGAGCAGCATCACGTAGGCCTGCAGCGCCGTGTTCCAGTGAATGGACGGGCCCCAGAACACATCGACGCCGCTGCGGGCATCGTCCCAGCGATTGGCGGCGCGCAGGAACGGGGTGGCCAGCGGAAAGGTCCAGTCCGGGCCGGTGGCCACCGGCGTCTCGTCGTCAGCGGCGGAGTCGGGTGGGTCCGCGGCGGAGGTGGGCGGCAGCCAGACGCCGTCAGACCAGATGTCCACGCGGCCGCTCGGCTGGTCGCGATCGGCCCACGCGAGCCGGGCCACCGAGACGCCGACGGCGTCGGCCGCTTCGGCGTACTGCGTGTAGTAGAGGTACGCGAAGTTGCGATCGGCATCGAGCACGACCGAGAAGTCGCCGACGCCGCCGACGAAGTAGTGGTTGCTGGTGGCGCACGACACCGACGAGGCCGGCGTCTCGATGACCGGGCCGAGGTCGGTCCAGGTCAGGCCGCGATCGTCCGAGCGCGCCGCTCCGATCCGCGGCCACACCTTGCCGCTGCCGTCGCACACAACGTGCTCGCGCTCGTTGTGGTAGAACCCGTACCAGGAGTCGGCGTCGCGAATCACGCTCTCGAACCACGTGCCGCCGGCAGGTGCCGCGCCCTCGAAGCGGATGTCGCCGTGATCGGCGAGCGTCCGCAGGCTGGGTCCGCGGCTGAGTTCGGCCCAGCCGGCGACCGAATTGAAGAGCGAGAGCGTCCAGGCACCGTCGACGATCTCCCACACCGCCGGGCTGTTGGAATCGGTCTCATTGGGAAAGGTGAGGGTGGTGGCAGGAAGCAGCGCCGCGTACGGCTCACCGGCGGTCTGCGCGTGGAGACGCGGGCTGGACGCCGACACGGTATACAGAGTGACCGCTGCGAGGGTCAGTCTGAGCGTGGCGTGCCACTTCAGGAGGTCGATTCTTGGTCGCGGATGCATGTCGGCGGCAAACAAGCAATGCGTGTGCCTTTACATGCTTTACACGCATCTGACAATGCATGACAGTAGTTCGCGAGTGGAGGCCCCCCGCATGACCCGACTCCTCACGCCGTGGCTTGGTGCGGCCCTCGCGATCGTGTTCGTCGTCGCCGTGCCGCAGGGCCAGGCGACACTCCACTCCCAGCTCATCGGTCACTGGCGCCTCGTGTCCACCGAGACCGTGCGCGAGGGCGAGGCACCCACCTCGACACTGGGCCCATCGCCCCTCGGCACCATCGTCTACACGACCGACGGGCACGTGCAGGCCCAATTGACGCGCAGCGGTCGCGCCAGCGTGCGACCCGCCGACGCCTCACCGGCCGAGGCGCGCGAACTCGCGCGCTACACGGCCTACTTCGGCCGCTTCGCCGTCGATGAAGCCGGCCGCACGGTGACGCATCGGCGCGACGGCACGTTCGTGCCGGGCGAGCGCGACATCGTGCGGCACATCGATCTGTCGGGCAACCGTCTGGTGCTCACGACGCCGACCACCCTGGTGAACGGCAAGACCCAGTTCACGCGCATCACGTGGGAACGCCTGCCGGCAGCCCCGGTGGCTGCGACCTACGCGGCGGCAGCACGCCGGGAGGTGGCCGGCACGTGGGCGCTGGTCGAACACAAGACCACGCTTCCCGGCGGCGAGGTGCGCCGCAGTTTCGGCGCGACACCGAAGGGCCTCTTCATCTTCCACCCAGACGGCCATACGTCGGTGCAGATCGTGAACCCCGAACGGCCGGCCACGGGCCCCGACCGTGCCGCCGACGACGACGTGCGGGCGCTGCTTCGCACCTACCTCGCCTACTTCGGCACCTACGACGTGGATGCGGCCACGCGCAAGATCGTCGTCCACACGACGGCGGATCTGAATCCGCTGAACACCGGCGTCGATCAGATCCGGTTCTACGAGTTCGACGGCGACCTCATGTACCTGCAACCGCCGCCGGCGTCGGCCTCGGGCGGCCCGCAGCCGCAATCCAGAATCACGTGGCGGCGCGTGAAGTAGGCGGCCGCGGGCGCGGCCCGTGGCGCCTGGTGGTCGTCACCAGCCTGGCGGTGGTTGCCGGCTGCGACCGCGGCTACGAAGGGGGCGGCGACCTGCGCGCCCAGCGCGTCGTGCTCGAGCGCGAGGTCGAGGGCCTGCGTGCCATCGTCGCGCGCCTCGAGCGCGGCGAGCCGATGCTGCCGCCGAACGACATCGCCATCGCGGTGGACGAAGCGCTGGTGCGTGATCTGATCGTGGCGCAGCTTCCCTTCGAGACCGACGTCGAGCGCTTCCATGTGCAGCTGACCGGCGCCGACGTGCAGTTTCGCGGCAGCCCCACCGTGCAGCTGCAGGGACGCCTGCAGGTGCGTGATCAGCCTGAACTCACGGCCGCCGTGACGCTGTTCGGCGCTCTCGACGAGGTGCGCATCGACCACGCCTCGTCAACCCTCCAGGCCACGGTGGCGGCCGATCACCTCACCGATCGCCGAGGCCACCGGCTTTGCGCAGTACCTGAGCGGCGCCACCATCGACGAGTTCGCGAGACTGGTGCGCATCGAGATCGGCGCCAAGCTGCCGACCATCCGCATCCCCGTCAAGGTGCAGGAGGCGATTGCGTTCCCGGCGGTGACCGATGGACCGGTTCGCGTCGCCGGCGCGCGCATGCCGCTCGAAGTGGCGGTGTCGCAGGTGGTGGCCGCGCGTGGGCGGCTGTGGGTCTCGGTGCGGGTGACGCCGGGCGCCTTCGCGCCGCTCGAGGCGCCGGTGGCGGCGACGCGGAAATGACCCGCACACGCATCCTCGTCGCCACCGCGCTCGTGATGCTCATCGCGCTGCTGTCGGTCGCCGGCGTCGCCATCTACCGGCGCACGCTCGGCCTCGACCGGCGCGATCGCGAGACGCCCGAGATGCTGCGCCAGCAGATCGTGGCGCTCGACACCGAGCGCGAGACGCTGCGCGCCAGGCTCGAAGCCCTCGTCGTGCGCGACCCGCGCCTCGACGGCATGCCGGAGGCGCCGGTGCGGGTGGCCGTGCCAACCACGCTCGCGAAAGACCTGGTCGAGCGCGTTGTCGCCGGGGTGGCCGACCAGGTCACGCTCGAACTGCGCAACATCCGCGTGCGCCGCACCGGCACGGTGCGCCGGGTGGTGACGCTCGGCACCTACGACCTGAACGTCACGGTCGACCGGGTGCTGGCGCGCCTGCGGGCCGGCACGCCGCGCCTCACCTTCGGCAGCAACCGGGTGGCGATCGCGCTGCCGCTGACGCTGGCGTCGGGCACGGGACGCGCCACGGTGGACTTCGTCTGGGACGGCCGCACCGTCGGCGGCGCCGTGTGCGGCGACATGCACATCACGCAGCCGGTCACCGGCACCGTCATGCCGCGCACCTACCAGCTCTCAGGCGCGCTGCACCTGCGCGCCACCGCCACCGAGATCGTCGTGCAGCCACGGCTGCCGCGCCTGCGCGTGCACATCGACGTCGAACCCCTCGGCCGAGTCGTGGGCGGCGGCACAGAAGATTCTCGACGACAAGCGCGGTCTGTGCGGCTTCGTGCTCGACCGCGTCGATATCATGGGCGCGGTGGAGCGGCTGATCGAGAAGGGCTTCGACGTCCGCATCCCGACCGAGAAGGTGAAGGCGATGGCCCTGCCGGTGGGCGTCGAGAACACGCTGCTCGTGCGCGGCGAGCCGGTGGCCCTCGGCATCCGCGTCGGCGACCTGGTGATTACCGAGCACGCCATCTGGCTGGGCGCGCACGTGTCGGTGGCCGTGGGCGGCACGGCGCCGCCAGCCGCGACCGCCACGCCACCGCGGGTCCGGGGCCTGTGAGCCGCTGCCAACGCCTGGAAGGAGACGCACATCGTGCCTGATGACATACATCCCGTCCCGTTGGACTACGGGGTGGCCCCGCCGGCCTATCGGCTGCCGGAGGCCACGCGCATCGGCGCGGCGCACCTGCTCGTGAGCGATCTGCCGCGCTCGCTCGACTACTACACCGGTGTGCTCGGACTGCACCCGCTTGCCGTCACCGACGAGCAGGCGACGCTCGGGTCGCACGGCGATCACCGGCCCCTGCTCGTGCTGCAGACGCGGCCGGGGGTGGTGCGGGCGCGTCGGGGGGCGTTCGGGCTCTTTCATTTCGCCATCCTGCTGCCGGACCGGGCTGCGCTCGGACGCTTCGCCGCGCATGCCGAGGCGCTCGACCTGCGGATCGGCATGAGCGATCACCTCGTGAGCGAGGCGTTGTATCTGACCGATCCGGATGGACTCGGCATCGAGGTCTACGCCGATCGTCCGCGCGACGCGTGGCGTCATCACGACCGTGAGCTGGCGATGACCACCGACCCGCTCGACATCACGAGCGTGATCGCGACCGCGGGCGGACAGGCGTGGGACGGTGCGCCGCCCGGCACGACGATGGGCCACATGCACCTGCACGTCGGCAACCTCGACACGGCCGCGGCCTTCTACCACCGGGCGCTCGGCTTCGACAAGACGGTGTGGAGCTATCCGGGCGCGCTCTTCATGTCGGCCGGCGGCTACCATCATCACCTCGGCACCAACGTGTGGTCGCCCGGGCCTGCCCCCTCCCCCGACCACGCACAGCTCCTCGAGTGGCAGCTGCATCTGCCGGCAGACGCCGATGTGGCCGCGGCCATCCGCAGCATCGAAGCCGCCGGCTACACCACCCACCACCACGCCGATCGGGTCACCGCGGTGGATCCGTGGGGCACGCGCATCAGCCTGCAGGCAGAACCAGGACCACACTGACATGGCCACCATCGTCGGACTCTGCGGCAGTCTCCGCCGCGCTTCGTTCAACCTGGCGCTGCTGAAGGCCGCCGCCGCGGCGGCACCGCCCGGCACCTCGATCGAGGTGGCGTCGATCCGGGAGATCCCGCTTTACGATGGCGATCTCGAAACGGCGGAGGGCATCCCGCAGGCGGTGCAGGAGCTGAAAGAGAAGATCGCCGCAGCGGACGGCCTGCTCATCGTGACGCCCGAGTACAACAACTCGATGCCCGGCGTGGTGAAGAACGCCATCGACTGGCTGTCGCGACCCGGCAGCGACATCCCGCGGGTGTTTCGCGGCCGGCCGGTCGCATTGATGGGAGCCACGCCCGGGCAAGGCGGCACCCTGCTGTCGCAGGCGGCGTGGCTGCCGGTGCTGCGCACGCTGGGAATGCGGCCATGGTTCGAGGGACGCCTGCAGATCTCGGGCGCCGGCAAGGTGTTCGACGGCGAGGGCCGCGTGACCGACCCGGCCACACTCGATCGCATCCGGACGTTCGTCGAAGGCTTCGCGGCGTTTGCAGAGGCCCAGCGCCGTCAGGAAGGGTAGCCGGCACGCGGCGTCGCCGTCTGCGGCGCGTGCGCTTTGGCAGGGCCTGTCGCGGTCCGGTAAACTACCGATTCCACTTGTCGGCCTGTCGCGCGCCGGCGCGGCAGCGTGCACGGAGAGATGTCCGAGTGGTTGAAGGAGCACGCTTGGAAAGCGTGTGTACGGGTAACCGTACCGTGGGTTCGAATCCCACTCTCTCCGCCACACTCACCTTGTGAGTGTGGCGGTTCGACTGGGCTTCAGGCGTCGCGCGACGGGCAGGCCCGTCGCGACTCGGCACGAATCCCACTCTCTCTCCGCATTGGCCGCCTTCGCGGCCGTGCTCGCCGCATACCCTTCAGCCAGCGGTGGCGGTTCGACTGGGCTTCAGGCGTCGCGCGACGGGCAGGCCCGTCGCGACTCGGCACGAATCCCACTCTCTCGCATTGGCCGCCTTCGCGGCCGGGCTCGCCGCATACACGCCCTTCAGCGACAGCGAAACGTGCTGCCACCCACTTGGCTTCAGGAGTCGGCGACGCGCAGACGGCGCTCAGCGACTCGACTCCACCGTATCCCTCCTTCGATGCAGACATCGGTGGCGTCGCGGCAGTTGCGAACAGCGTCGTCAGCTGCGCCCGCATACCGGGCGTGCGACCAAACGACAGGCCGGGCCGGCAATATTCTGCATGCGCTCGACCACCTCCTGCCAGCGGGACCTCGCTCGGAACTCGGCCGCGCACGCCCGGCCGCCGGCCTTCAGCCAGCGGTGGCGGTTCCCCCGTCGCGTCGGTCGCTTCGGCGGTCGCTCGCTCGGTTTCGGCTGACACGCGTGCGGGCGGCGGTCAGCTCACACCGTCTTCCACGCGTCGCTGCCGCTGCAGGCCGCCCAGTTCCTCCCGAGCGGCGCGCAGTGCATCGCGCGTCGTGGCCAAACGCTGCTGCTCGGCAGCCACGAAACGCGTGTAGGGCGCGACCGCGTCACGCAGGCGCGTCACGCTGCGCTCCACCTCGCGATCGAACTGCGCCGTGAGCGCCGCGACGAGCTGCTGCCGCATGGTCTCGATCCTGGCCCGCATGGCGGCCTTGGCCTGGGCGCGGCGCACCGGAATCACGAACAACCCGATCACGGCCAGCGCGCTGGCCGCGAGGATGCCGGTGACATCGGCGAACGTCGTCGTGGCCAGCGCCGTGACGGCGGCACCCAGGCCGATGGCGCCGACTTCGGCCAGCGCGGTGCCGGCCACCGCCATCCGCACCGATTCGGCCATCGTCTCGCTCTCGCGCGCGATGTCGTAGCTGTCCACCGTGCGCTCCGCGGCCCGGCCGACGGTCTCGAGCAGCTGGGCCCGGTCGTAGTCGAAGCGGCTGTCGATGGCCCCGGCCAGCCGGTCGGCGTGCGCGGCGCGGCGCGCGCGGATGCGCTCCATCACGCCCTGCCACTGGCGCAGGTCGCTGGCCACCATCCAGTCGATGAGGTCGTGCACCTGCCGCTCGATGAGCTGCGGCATGTCCTGGATGACGTCGCGTTCGAACTCGGCCTTGAGCCGGCTCTTGTTGAGCAGGTCGACGACGCGGCCGATCCGCAGCGTGTCGTCGAAGAACGCCACGCCCCGCCGCTCGAACGCGTGGAGGATGTTGTCGACCGACGACAGCCGGTGCTGGAACTCGCGGCTCATGTCCTCGCGAAACACCGTGGCCAGCCCCTCGATGTCGGCGATCGCCAGCACGTCGTCGGCCAGGACGTGGAGATCGGCGTCCACCAGGCCGAGGTAGCGGTCGCTCAGCCGCCGGCCGACGCCGATCGGATTGAGCAGCTTCAGCCGGACCCGCTCGCGCACGTTCAGGGTGGTGGCGATGTAGGTTTCGAGCGCCGCGAACGACTGCGCGGCCGGCGCGGCGGCCGGCGACATGTCACCGGCGAGCTTGGCCCGGAGCGCGGCCCGTGCCGACACCGCGAAGACCTCCGGCGCCACGCCGAGCAGCGCCGCCGCGCCGCTTCGCACGAACTGCTCCACGCTGTCGCGGTCGGCGGCCGTCTCCAGGATGTCGGCCTTGTTGATGACCACGACGATCTTCTTGCCCCACTCGCGAATCGACTCCAGGAAGGCGCGCTCGGTTTCGGTGAACGGGCGGTCGGCCGAGGTGACGAACAGCACGAAGTCGGCGCGCGGCACGAAGTCCACGGTGAGCGCCTCGTGGTCGCGGAAGATGGCGTTGGTGCCGGGCGTATCCACGATGTGGATCTGGCGCAGCATCTCGGCCGGCGCGGTCACCACGTCGACCGAGGCGTCGAACACCGTGTGCGAGACCTCGGTCCGTACTTCAGCAGGTGAATGCGGCGGGTCGTCGGCGTCGCGCCCTCCTCGAGCACGCGCTGCCCGACCAGCGCGTTGATGAAGGTGCTCTTGCCGGAGTTGAACTCGCCCGACGACGACCAGCAGGAACAGCTCGTCGAGCCGGCGGATCGAGTGCGCCAGCGCCTCCTGGTCCGGCCCCGCTCGCCGAATCGCGCCAGCGCGTCTGGAGCCGGCTCAGGGACGCGCGCTCGTCGGCCAGCAGTGTCTGTTCAGTGGCCGTCAGGACGTCAGCAAGCATCCCTCACCGTAACAGATACCAGGCGGCCCGCCGGTTGCCCCGGGGGCCGGCGGAGCGTCCGGTTCACGATCCCCTACGCCTTGGCGGCCAGTTCGTCGTAGGCGAGGCTCAGGGCGATGCCGAGCCTGGCCTTGATGCCGCCGTGGTGCTCGAACTTCGGCAGGACTTCCACCTTGGCGAGCGCCTCTTTCGTCGTGCCGTCGCGGCGCGCCTTGCGCGCCATCTCGACGACGGCCGCGAAGTAGTCGCGCTGGTAGTGCAGGTCGGCGCGGGTGCCGATGAAGGGGTACCCGGCTTCGGCGTGGCCGTAGACGTAGAGGGCATCGGCCGGATAGGCCGCCGCCATCTTCTCGAGCACCTGTATCCAGCCGTGCACCGAGGCGCCGGCCGGGCCATCGACGTTGGCGTAGCCGCGATTGTTGAGCAGGTCGCCAAGGTGCACCACGTTGGCCTGCTCGAAGTGGATGGAGGCGTCGCCGCCGGTGTGCGCCGGGCCCCAGTGGCGGCGCGGATCGTCTCGTCGCCGAGGGTGACGCTCCACGTGTCGGCGAAGGTGACGTCGGGCAGCGCCGTCGGCGCCTTCATGCGCTCGGCCTGCACCTTCTGGTTCACCGCCGACCGCGTGTGCGCGACAATCTGCTTCACGGCCGGGCGCAGCACGCCGTTGCCGCCGGTGTGATCCGGATGGTGATGGCTGTTGATGAGCACGTCGATCTGGCGCGGGCTGCGCTCCTTGAGGCCCGCCAGCAGATTCGGCGCGGTATCGGCGAACTGGGTATCCACCACGAGCAGCCCGTCGGGGCTGACCAGCCAGCCGATGGTGCCGCCGCGCTGGTGGAAGATGCCGACGTTGCGCCGTAGCGGCGTGAAGACGGCCGGCGCCGGCGGCGCGGCGGCCGGCTGGCCAGCGGCCAGCGCCGTGGGTGCGGCCCCCGCAACAGCCGCCAGCGTCGACGCCTTCACGAAATCACGACGAGTCACACTCATGCCGTCCCCCGTTTCTGCTGCGGACTGACTGCCCGGCCGCCAAGAAGTATACGGCCCCAACTGCGCCGTCAACCCGTCCGTGTAAAATCTGGCCGGTCCAGCCGATGCCGACAGCCCGTCCCGCCACCGCCACCGTTGACCGCTACCTCGCCGCGCAACCGCCCGCGACGCGCGCCGTGCTCGACCGCGTGCGCGCCGCCATCCGCAAGGCGGTCCCGAAAGCCGAGGAGTGCATCACCTATCAGATCCCGACCTACCGGCTGCCGGGCGGCACCGTGATCCACTTCGCGGGGTGGAAGAAGCACTTCTCGCTCTACCCGGCCTCGGCGCTGGTCGTCGAGACCTTCAAGGACGAACTGGCCGGGCGCGACATGAGCAAGGGCACGATCCGGTTTCCGCTCGACGAGAAGGTGCCGCTCGGCCTCATCGGGCGGATCGCCAGGCTGCGCGCGAAAGAAGTGCAGGCGCGGGCCCGGGCCGAGCGGGCACGCCCTTCCAAGGCATACTGAAGCCATGAACTGGCTGGTCAAGGAAGAGCCGTCGAACTACAACTTCGCGCAGTTCCAGAAGGACGGCCGCACCGTGTGGTCGGGCGTGAAGAACCCCGTGGCGCAGAAGAACCTGCGGACGATGACGCCGGGCGACCGCGTGTTCTACTACCACACGGGCGACGAGAAGGCGATCGTCGGCACGGCGCGGGTGGCCGGCGCGCCCTATCGCGACCCGAACGACGGCCGCTTCACCGTCGTCGAATTCACGTGTGAAGGCGCGCTGCCCTCGCCCGTCACCCTCAAGGCGGTGAAGGCGGATCCGCGCTTCGCCGACTTCGCGCTCGTGCGGGTGCCGCGGCTGTCGGTCATGCCCGTCACCGATGAGCAGTGGGCGGCACTCGACGCCATGGCCCGCGGCTGACGCCCGCGTCAGGACCACACATGCGGTATCGAACGTTCGGGCGCACCGGGTGGCAGGTCAGCGAGATCGGCTACGGGATGTGGGGCATGGGCGGCTGGTCGGGCTCGGACGACGCCGAGTCGCGGGCCTCGCTCCACCGCGCGGTGGAGGGCGGCTGCACGTTCTTCGACACCGCGCTCGCCTACGGGATGGGCCACAGCGAGACGCTGCTCGGCGAGGTCGTGCGCGCGCATCCAGATCGCGGACTGGTCGTGGCCACCAAGGTCCCGCCGAAGAACATGAAGTGGCCGGGCAAGGCCGAATACCCCGTGGCGGAGACCTACCCGGCCGACCACATCCACGAGTTCACGGGCCGCAGCCTCGCCAACCTCGGCCTCGAGCGCATCGACCTGCTGCAGTTCCACGTGTGGGACGACGCCTGGGCGCCCGACGACGGCTGGAAGCGCGCCATCGACGACCTGAAGCGCGCCGGCACCATCCGCGCCTTCGGCATCAGCGTGAATCGCTGGCAACCCGAGAACGTGCTGGCCGCCATCGCCACCGGCCTGGTGGACGCGGTGCAGGTGGTCTACAACGTGTTCGAC
This sequence comes from uncultured Acidobacteriota bacterium, assembly GCA_963779175.1. Taxonomy (GTDB): domain Bacteria; phylum Acidobacteriota; class Vicinamibacteria; order Vicinamibacterales; family UBA2999; genus CADEFD01. The sequence goes on along the minus strand of CAVZXA010000004.1, from coordinate 114,731 downwards.
CAGGCGCCCGAAGACCGGCTCTTCCCCGCCTGCCGCGCCGCCAACGTGGCCGTCATCGCCCGGGTGCCGTTCGACGAAGGCGCGTTCACCGGCACGTTGACCCGTGAGACGCGCTTCCCCGACACCGACTGGCGCAGCACCTACTTCACGCCCGCGCATCTGGAGGCGACGATGACGCGGGTCGAGCGCCTGACGCCGCTGTCGCCTGCGGGGACGTCGCTGTCGGACCTGGCGCTGCGTTTCATCCTGACGTCACCGGACGTCTCGACGGTGATTCCCGGCATGCGCCGCGCGCGCCACGTGGACGCCAACCTCGCGGCGAGCGACCACGGGCCGCTGCCCGCGGACCTCGTGCAGGCGCTGCGCGCCCACCGCTGGGACCGCGTGCCGAATCAGACGTCGTAGCCCGCGGGCCGCCGCCCCTGGTCGCCGTCCTTTCCTGCTACCCTCGTTGGTGGAGGGTCCAGTTGTCGTCCCGCCTGCTCATCGCAGTCCTGTCGGCCCTGCTGCCGGCGCTCGTCCCCGTCGGCGCCGCCGGTCAGACGCCGGCTGCGCCCGCGGCGACGGTCGCGGTCGCGCCCGCGGACGTCACGCAGGAACTGCGGCTGCGCGACGGCACCACCGCCATCGGACGCGTCGAGGCGGTGGACGGCTCGCGCGTGACCTTCCGGACCCTGGCCGGGGGGGTGCTCACGATCGATGCTGCCGACATCGTGCAGCTCACCACCATCGAGGGCCGGGCCTCGGGTGCGCAGTTCTGGAAGGACGACCCCAACCCGACGCGGCTGTTCTTCGGCCCGACCGGACGGCCGCTCAAGCGCGGCGACGTCTATCTCGGCGTCTACGAGGTCTTCATCCCCTTCGTGCAGGTCGGCATCACCGACCGCTTCTCGATCGGCGGCGGCACGCCCCTCATCTTCGGCGGCGGCGGCGACCGGCCGTTCTGGCTCACGCCGAAGTTCACGGTGATCGCGCGGCCGAAGACGCAGGTGGCCGTGGGCGCCATGCACATGATGAACATCGACGGCGACAGCCTCGGCGTGGCCTACGGCGCGATCACGCAGGGCACGCGCGACACCGCGCTCACCGTCGGCGTCGGCTACGCCTACGCGGAATTCGAGGACAGCGGCGCCCCGGTCGTGATGCTCGGCGCCGAGCACCGCGTGCACCGGCATGTGAAGCTGGTCACCGAGAACTACATCTTCGAAGAGGGCGGGATCGCCAGCGCCGGCGTGCGCTTCATGACCGGACGCCTCTCGGCGGACCTCGGGCTCGCCACGCCGCTCGGCGTCGACGAGTTCTTCGTGTTCCCGATGGTCAACTTCGTGTGGACGTTCCGCTGACGCCGACGTCGCCGGACGCCTGCCGCACGTCGGCCGCGGCGAGTCTGGCGCGCACGGCGCAGTAGGTTGCTGGAGACAATTCGTCGCCGTACAGGTGACGCAGTACGGCCATGCGGATCTCGACGGCGTCGATGAGCCCGGCCGCGCGTGCGCGAGACTCCGCCAGCGCCTTGGCCGTGTGAAACATGCGGGCGGCCATCACCGTCCGCTCGCTCCCCGACCGGGCGAGCAGACGGCGCCGAAGTTCACTGGCCACCGCCGGTGTCGTATCCAGTGCCTCGTCATTCATGATGCGATTTCCGCCAGCAGATCACCGACGCCGAGCCGGCCGGCCCAACGGCCGATGTAGTCGCGATCGAGGCTCGGCAGATCGCGAAGGAGGCGGACGATATCTGCCCGCTGGATCGCGGAGCGGCTCTTCTCGAACCACAGCAGCTTCGCGATCACCAGGTCTTCCGGGGTCACGAGATCGACATCCACGGTGCCGAGCCGACCGGCCACCCGGCGACTGAACTCCTCCCGGTGAAAGGCGTCGTCCTTGCGGACGATGAGGTCCACCTTCAGCAAGGTCTCGGTATGGATGGCGTTGGTCATCGACCGCTCCTGCGCCGCCCGCACGAGGGCCGGCTCGTCGCAGTAGAAGTCCGCGGCCAGCAGGCCCGCCAGGCCGACCGCGGTGTCAGGCGTCAAATCGACCACAATATCCAGATCGCGTGTCATTCGTGGTTCGACATAGAAGCTGGCGGCGATCGAGCCGCTGACCATGTGCGACACCCCCAGCGTCCGGAGTGCGCCCACCACCTGGCCGAGCACGGCCAACTGCTCATCGACAGGCTGCTCCACGCCGTGAGTGTATCGCGGGTGCCGCGGCGCGCCGGCTAGCCGCCGACGTCGGTCTGGGCCGGCAGGTGCGACAGGCGCGAGACCAGCACCTTGTCGATGCGGCGCCCGTCCATGTCCATCACCTCGAAACGCATGCCGCCCCACTCGCAGGTGTCGGCGGTGCGCGGGATGTGACCGAGCCGGGCCATCACGAAGCCGCCCAGCGTGTGATACGCGCCCGACTCCCCTTCCGGCAGATCGTCGAGGCCGATCTCGTTGGCCACTTCATCGATCGGCGCGGCGCCGTCCACCAGCCAGCTGCCATCGGCACGGGCGACGATCGGGCGGTCGGCCGCGGCATCGGTGGGCAGGCTGCCGACGAAGGCCTCGAGCAGGTCGGTCACCGTCACCAGGCCCTCCACCGCGCCGAACTCGTCGAGGACGATCGCCAGGTGGCGGTGCGACGCTTTGAGTGCCTCGAGCAGCTTGAAGACGCCCATCGAGTCGGGCACGAACAGCGGGTCTTTGATCAGGCTGCGCAGCGTGATCGGCGAGTTCTTCATCGCCACCGACAGCAGGTCGGCCGCGCGCACCGTGCCGAGCACGTTGTCGAGCGAGCCCTGGCACACCACGAACTGCCCGTGGCGGTGGCCGGTCAGGAACTCGCGCAGCACCTCGCCGGTGGCCTCGACATCCACCCACTCGATGTCGAGCCGTGGCGTCATGATGGCGCCCACCCGCTGGTCGCCGACGCGGAAGACGCGCTGCACGAGGCTCTCTTCGTTCTCTTCGAGCGCTCCGCTCTCGGCGCCCTGACTGATCACGGCGCGGATTTCGTCTTCGGTCAGGTGCGGTTCGGCATCGGCCTTGAGGCCGAAGATCCGCAGCACCAGGTTGGTCGAGCCGGTGAGCAGCGCCACGACGGGAGCGCCCACCCGGGCCAGCACCATCATCGGCATCGCCACCCACGAGGCAATCGTCTCGGGATGATTGAGGCCGATGCGCTTGGGCACCAGCTCGCCGATGATGAGCGAGAAGTAGGTGATGACGGCCACCACCAGTCCGAGCGACAGGCCGCGGGCGTAGGGCGCCACCAGCGGAATGCCTTCGAACGTCACCTGGAGCGGCTCGGCGATGGTCGCGCCGCCGTAGGCACCCGCCAGGACGCCGACCAGCGAGATGCCCACCTGCACGGTGGACAGGAACTGGCTCGGCGCATGCGCGAGCGCCAGCGCCGTCGCCGCCCGCTTGTCGCCGTCGTCGGCGCGCTGCTGCAGCCGCACCTTGCGCGCCGCCACAATCGAGATTTCCGACATCGCGAAGACGCCGTTGGCCACCAGCAGCAGCAGGACCACGACGATTTCTGTGCCGACACCGAGCATGCGTGTCTGATTGTAGGGCACCTCGACGGTCCGGAGCGCGCGGCCTCACCGCCGCGCCACGCCTTGCACGAAACCGCGCCACGCCCACCCCGGTCGGGTGAACAGGCCGCATATACTCGCGGCCATGCCGGCTCTTCACGTCCGGGCAGGCGCCGTCGCCGGCCTTCTCGCCCTCGGCCTCACGGTGGACGCGCAGTCGCCGCGCGGCTTCACGCCGCCCGACCTCCTCCAGCTCCAGTCGGTCGGCGATGTCGAGGTCTCGCCGTCGGGCACCCACGTCGCCTACACCGTCCTGCGCAACAGCGCCCCCGGACGCCCGCAGGCGACGCTGGTCGTGCGCAACCTCGTGACCGGCGCGAGCCACGATCTGCCACGCGGCTCGTCGGGGCCGCGCTGGGCGCCCGATGGACGCCGCCTCGCCTACATGGGGCACGGGCCGGAGGGCGACGGCATCATGGTCAGCGAGGCCGATGGCAGCGGCGCGCGCCTCATCGCGCCGGTCACCGGCACCAACCATCCGCTGCCGTCGGCGGGCGCCTCGGTCGCGTGGGCGCCCGATGGGCGCCGGATCGCCTTCATCTCGGCCACCCCCGGTCCCGAGAACGCCGACGCCAACGGCGATCCGATGGTCATCACGCGCTATCTCTACAAGCCCACGGCCGGCGAAGGGCTCACCCGCTTCAACGACAACCGCCGCACCCACGTGTTCGTCACCGATGTCGGCACGCGCCAGGTGACGCAGCTCACTGACGGCGCCGCCTACGAACACTCGATCGACTGGGCGCCGGGCGGCGAATCCATCGTCTACGTGTCCAACCGCGAGACCGACGCCGACCGCTTCTTCAATTACGACGTGCTCACCGTGTCGGCGCGCACGAAGGAGACCCGGCGGCTGACCACGACGAAAAGCGCGGAGTACACGCCGGTGTGGTCGCCCGACGGCCGCAGGATCGCGTTCCTCGGCACGCGCCGCGATCTCACGTCGTCGGAGACGACGATGGAAGACACCCACGTGTGGGTGATGGATGCCGACGGCACCAACCGCGTCGAGCTCGGCGCCGCCATCGACAACCGGCAGGGCACGCCGCAGTGGTCGGCCGACGGCCGCCATCTGTATTTCACGGTGCAGGACCGCGGCACCGTGCGCCTGATGCGCATGGCGGTCAGCGGCGGCGCGGCGGAGGTCGTCGTCGGCGACCGCGGCAGCGTCGGAGCGTGGGCGATCGGCGAGAAGACGCTGGCCTACGCGTTTGCCTCACCCGCGGCGCCCGCGGATCTCTACACGAAGAATGGCGACGCCCCGGCCGAGCGCCGCACCGATCTGAACAAGGCGCTGCTCGCCCAGCGAGCCGTCGCCGAGGTCGAAGCGTTCACGTTTCCGAGCCCCGACGGCACCGCCATCGAAGCGTTCCTCACGCTGCCCCTGGGCCGCGCCGGCGGCACCACACATCCGCTCGTGGTGCTGATTCATGGCGGGCCGCACGGCCAGCAGGGCCCGGCCTTCAACCACAAGGCCCAGGTCTACGCCGCCCAGGGCTGGGCCTCGCTCATGGTGAACTACCGCGGCTCGACCGGTTACGGGCAGGCGCTGGCCGACAAGATCTTCGGCGACCAGAACGGCGGCGAAGCGCGCGATGTCGTGGCCGGCGTGGACGCCGCACTCGCCCGCTACCCGTGGCTCGACGGCACCAGGCTCGGGATCGAAGGCGGCAGCTACGGCGGCCAGCTCACCAACTGGATCATCACCGAAACCGATCGCTTCAAGGCCGCCATTCCGAGCGCCGGCATCGCCAACCTCGTGAGCTTCAACTACATGGCCTACTACCACGACTATCTCGCCGTGGAGTTCGGGCGTTATCCCCACCAGGACGGGCTGATGGACCTGCTGTGGCAGCGCTCGCCGATCCGTCAGATCCACAAGGCGAAGACGCCCACGCTCATCATCCACGGCGAGAACGACAACGACGTGCCGATCGCGGAAGCCGAGCAGCTCTACGTGGCGCTCCACGACGTGGGCGTGCCGACCACGCTCGTGCGCTACCCCCGCGAAGGGCACGGCCTGCGTGAGACCGCCCACGTGGTGGACGCGCTCGAACGCAGCCTCGCCTGGTACCGCAGGTACTTCTCGGCAGCGCCGTAGCAGCGGGCGTTTCATTCGTCGGTGACCCGGGCCCCGAGCCCCGAGACCCGCTAGAGTAGAAGCGTGTTCAAGCGCCAGACTACGGGCTCGGTGATCTGCACCTCCTGCGGGACCCTCGTCGGCGTGAACGACGCGGTCTGCTACAACTGCAACCGCCGCAACCCCGGGCTGTGGGGATTTGCGCCGGCGTTCCGCCGCCTCGGACAGGACCTCGGCTTCGTGCCGCTCGTGATGGGCGGCACCATCACGCTCTACGTCCTGTCGCTGCTGCTCTCGGGCGGCGGCTTGCAGACGATGCTGTCGCCGAGCAGCCGCGTGCTGCTGCTCCTTGGCGCCAGCGGCTCGGTGCCGGTCTTCGACCTCGGGCGGTGGTGGACGGTGCTCACGGCGGGCTGGCTGCACGCCGGGCTGCTCCACATCTTCTTCAACGTGCTGTGGATCCGGCAGCTGGCGCCGGCCGTGGCCGAACTCTACGGCCCCGGACGGATGGTGATCATCTATGTGCTCGCCGGCGCCGTCGGCTTCACGTTCACGTCGGTGGCGGGCCAGTACATCGGCTTCCTGCCACTCATCGGCGGCGCGCGGCTCTCGGTGGGCGCCTCGGCCCCGATCTTCGGCCTGCTCGGCGCGCTCGTCTACTACGGACAGCGCACCGGCAGCCGCCACGTGGGCCAGGCCGGCCTGCAGTACGCGCTGATGATGGGACTCTTCGGGCTGATCTTTCCGGGCATCGACAACCAGGCCCACCTCGGCGGCTTCGTCGGCGGCTACGTGGCCGGGCTGCTGCTGGATCCCCTCAAGGCGGAACGCATCGACCACCTGGTCGCCGCGGCGGCGTGCCTGGCCATCACCCTGGTCGCACTGGTGGCCTCGGTCATCACGGCGCTGCCCCTGCTCATGAACTGACTCGGTCGCACGCCCCGCAGGTCCGAGTTCTTGAATCGGACCTGCCCAAAAACCCGAACATCGAACGGCCGTTCGGTGGCGAGGAAGCTCCCTGCGTTACGGACTCGCCTGCCAGAGACCCGAGAGCCGGGCGTCCGGTGTGCGTTTGTGGACATCCTCCCCGGTCAAACCCGCCGGGAATCCCGTTGAAACCGTCGTTCGTCCCTGAAAGTCTCCGCTCGTCACCGACCGGGGCGCGCGATGTGGGACCGATGCGTCGCAGTGGGACGTCTCATGAAAAACGGGCATCGCCCTTGCTGTAGCAACGACGGACCGAGGGGCGCCGTGCGGTAAGGCGGCGTTCCGGTTCCTTGTCACGGCCGAGCCACCGGGTTCGGCGCGTGTTTGCAAGACCACCCCACAGGAGGCTATCTACATGGCACGTCTGAGCAGGACCCTGCTCGCGCTGGCAGCGACGCTGCTGCTGGCCGTCCCGAGCGCATTCGCGCAGGGCGGCGGCGCGAGTTCGACCGGCAGCATCTCGGGAGAAGTGAAAGACGCGCAGGGCGGCGTGCTGCCCGGCGTCACCGTCACCGCGACCAGCCCGGCGCAGATCGGCGCGCTGACCGCGGTGACCAACGAAGCGGGCATCTACCGGTTCCCTGCCGTGCCCCCCGGAGAATACGCGCTGACGTACGAGCTGGCCGGCTTCGGGCAACGTCAAGCGCGACGGCATCCGCATCACGCTGGGCTTCAACGCCCAGGTCAACGTGACGCTGAACGTGGCGACGCTGCAAGAGACGCGTGACGTGAGCGGCGAGTCGCCGGTCATCGACACCAGCGCCACGCGCATCCAGACCAACTACGACCAGGAGACGCCTGTCGTCGATTCCCAACGCCCGCGACATGTGGTCGCTGCTGGCCACGACGCCGTCGGTCACGCTGAACCGCGTGGACGTCGGCGGCGCCACCATGGGCACGCAGACCACCTACTTCGCCTACGGCTACTCGGGCCAGAACCGCCCGCTGATCGAAGGCATCAACACCACGGAAGGCACCTCGGCGGCCGGCTTCTACCTCGACTACGGCTCGTTCGAAGAGGTGTTCATCGGCGCCGCGGCCAACTCGGCCGAGATGCCGAACTCCGGCGTGCTGACGCAGTTCGTCGGCAAGAGCGGCGGCAACACGCCCAGCCGTCAGCCTCTACTACGACTATGGAAGACGAGAGCCTGCAGAGCCGCAACCTGGCGGCCGACCAGGTCACGCCGACGCCGGGCGCCACCATTCGTCCCGACGGCAACCGCCTCGCCAGCTACAAGAACACTCAACCTCGGCGTCGGCGGTCCCGTGCTCAAGGACAGGATGTGGGGCACTTCGGCGCCTTCCTCGAATCAGCGCAACTCGGTGGCGGCGCCGCCCTCGGGCAGCTTCCTCGACGGCACGCCGTTCAACACCAAGCTGCGCAACTACACCGGCAAGCTGACCTACCAGCTCAACCAGAGCAACAAGTTCGTCGGCTACCTGCAGCACGGCACCAAGACGCAGCCCAACCGCACCGACAGCAGCAACAAGCTCGGCGCGCCGATCCACATCACCGCCGACTCGACCACCCTGCAGGATTCGCCGAGCTGGGTCTACAAGGGCGAATGGAACGGCACGATCAACCAGAACACGTTCGCCGAGTTCCGCGCCGGCCAGTTCGGCTACAACTTCGGCCTCGACAGCAACACCGGCGCCACCCGCTACGAATCGATCAGCACCAACCAGATGCTCGGCGGCGGACGCGACTGGGAACTGCGCCGTCGCCGCAATCAGTTCACGGGCGCGGTCAGCTACTTCAAGGACAACTTCGCCGGCGGCTCGCACAACCTCAAGGTGGGCGGCGAGTACATGGACGAAAAGGGCAAGACGCTGTGGAATCAGGCGTACGCCGACAACGTCATCCACTTCGTCCGCGGCGACCTGACGGGCAACGCTGCTCGGCGACCACGCCCGACTCGGTGCGCCTGCCAGAACAACGCCGTCAGCATCAACGCGCTGGCGACGACCAGCGCGTTCGTCACCGACACGTGGACCATCAACCGTCTCACCATGAACATCGGCGCGCGCTTCGACCGCTACCGCGTGTGGCTGCCCGAGCAGTCGCTGGCCGCCGGCCGCTTCTCCACCGCGGCGAGCTTCGCCGAGCAGTCGAGCATCGTCACCTTCAACCACATCGTGCCGCGCTTCGGCGCCAGCTACGACCTGATGGGCGATGGCAAGACGGTGCTGAAGGCCAACTGGGGCCGCTTCTACTTCAACCCCGGCGTGAACCTGGCCGACGCGGTGAACGCGAACACCGCCAACCAGTACAGCGACTACGTGTGGAACGACCTCAACAACGACCGGGTGTTCCAGCAGGGCGAAGCAGGGCGCGCTGCAGACGCGCTTCGGCGGCGTCGCCAACGCGTCCATCAGCCCCGACCTCGAGAACTCCTACACCGACGAAGCGTCGATCTTCGTCGAGCGCTCGGTGATGCCCGACCTCGGCGTGCGCGTCGGCTTCGTGTGGAAGAAGGACAACGAACGGCTGGCAGCAGTTCAACACCGGCGCGGCCGTTCAGCGCCTACAACGTGCCGGTCACGATCACCGACCCGGGCGCCGACGGCGCCGTGGGCACGGCCGACGACCGCTCGGTGTCGGCGCTCAACCTCGACCCGTCGCTGCTGACGGCGTCGCGCCAGGAAGCCGTGAACATCGACGGCTACGAGGGCACCTACAAGACCGCTCGAGTTCTCGGCCAACAAGCGCTACTCGAACCGCTGGGCCCTGAACGCGTCGTATTCGTACACCTGGACCAACGAAGCCGGCAACCTCTACTTCAACAACCGCTTCGGCACGGCGCGTCTCCAACTTCTCGTTCTTCGGCAGCTCGCCGAGCAACCCGAACGAGAAGACGATCAACGACTTCACGAACTGGAACGGCAAGCTCTCCGGCTCGGTGGACGCCGGCTGGGGCGTGACGCGTGACGCCGGTGTGGAAGATCCAGAGCGGCGCGCCTTACGGCCGCTTCTTCAACGCCGACGCTCAACTACGGCACGCAGATCATCCTGGCGGAGCCGATTGGCGACGCGTCGTCAGGACACCGTGTCGGTGGTCGACTTCCGCGTCGAGAAGCAGATGCGCTTCGGCGACAAGGCCCGCGTGGCCGTGTTCTTCGACCTCTTCAACGTGTTCAACTCGAACACCGCGGTCAACATCAACTGGCGCTCGGGCGCGTCGTTCGAGAAGCGCCACGACGGTGCTCGGACCGCGCATCGCGAAGTTCGGCGTGAAGTTCGACTGGTAGGACGGATGCTCGAACAGCGGCTGGCGGCTAGCGGCTAGCGGCTGAACGCGACAGTGCGAAGGGCCGGGAGGCGGATGCTTCTCGGCCCTTTGTCTTGTACGCGGTGTCGCACAGGTCCCCGAGGCTCGGGGGCGGGGCTCGGGACCGGGTTAGGTGCCTGACGCGGGTTCGCGGGCGGGCACCCGCTCGTCGGCCACCCAGGCGGCGATCTGCTCGCGGCTCCAGCGGTGGGCGTCGTTCAAATGAACGATGAGCGCCGAGAGGGTGATCACCTTGCGGCAGCCCTCGCCCGGGCAGGCGCGCACCGTGCCCTCCAGACAGTCGAAGAACGCGTCCAGATCTTTGGTGGGCCGGCGGCCCTCCATGTCGTCCGGCAGCCGGTACATGCCCTCGTAGGCGGCACCGAGCGCACACGACGCGTGGCGTCCGTGGAAGTAGTCGCCAAAGGCCTGTTCGGGCCGGCGATCGGCGCCGTTGCGAATCGCGTCCGCCAGCGCCTGTTCGATCCCGGGACTGCGTGCCGTCATGCGACCCCTCCTGCGGGGCCAGACGGCCCCCGACGGAGGGGACGCGTGCAAGGACGACGCCTCCCGGTGGTGTGACAGGCGTAGGCGCGGCGTGGGACGAAAGGCCCCTGGACGAACGGGAGTGTCCGTCCGCGGAACGCGTGGTGTACCGGGAACGGACAGGCTGCGGGCCGCGGCTAGAAGTTCTTGCCGAGCCGCTCCTGGAGCTTCTCGCGGTAGCCGCGGCTCAAGGTCAGGCGGGTGCCGTTCTGCAGCACCACGACGTATTCGCCGTTGAACCACGGCTGCAGTTCCTTGATGCGGTCGGAGTTCACGATCCGCGAGCGGTGGATGCGCACGAAGCGGCGCGGGTCGAGGCGCGCCTCGATGCCGTTCATGGTCTCGCGGAACAGATGCGAGTCTTCGCCCAGGTGCAGGCGGACGTAGTTGCCGGCCGCCTCGATCCAGACGATGTCTTCGGTACGCAGGAAGAAGACGCGGCCGCCCGACTTCACGACCAGGCGGTCGAGCCGCTGCGGCTCGGGCTTGATGTCCTGCACGAGGGCCATCAGACGCTTGCCGAGGTCGCCGGCGCGGCGGCGCTCCACGTGGGCGCGGGCGTGCTGCAGGGTCTGCTGGAAACGCTCGCGGCCGAAGGGCTTGAGCAGGTAGTCGAGGGCGTGCACTTCGAAGGCGCGCAGCGCGTATTCATCGTAGGCGGTGACGAAGACCACGGCGGGCATCTTCTCGGGGCCCACCTGCTCGATGACGCCGAAGGCGTCGCAGGCCGGCATCTGCACGTCGAGGAAGACCAGATCGGGGTGCTGGCTGTTGATGGCCTGCACGGCCTGCTGGCCGTCGCTGCACTCGCCGATGAGCTCGATGTCCTGTTCCTGCCGGAGCATTCCTACGACGCGTTCACGCGCCATCGCTTCGTCGTCCACCACCATGGCCCGAATCTTGGTCACGCTGCCCCCTCCGCCAGCAGCTCGGCCACGCTGGCCTCCCTCGCCGGCTCGTCCACGGGAATCTCGATGAGCACCGACAAGCCGCCTTGTGGCGGACTGGTTACCGCGAACCGGTGGCGCTCGCCGTAGAGGTGCGCGAGCCGCGACCGGGTATTCGAGAGACCGACGCCATGTTCGAGATCGGACAGCCGGGCCGCGTCCACGCCCACGCCGTCGTCCCGGACTTCAATCTGCAGAATCTCGCCCGCCCGTTTCGCCTGCACCAGCACGTGTCCCGGCCCCGGCCGCGGGCCGATGCCGTGACGGATGGAGTTTTCGACGAGCGGCTGCAGCAGAAAGTTGGGCACCGGACAATCTTCCGTGTCCGGATCGATGTCGAACGTGACAGTGAGACGATCCTGGAAGCGCGCTTGTTCGATGTCGACGTACTTGCGCAGGAAGTCGAGCTCGTGCGCGAGCGCCACCTCCTGCACGTCCACCGTCTCGATCGACTGGCGCAGCAGGTCGCCGAGGCGGGCGATCATCGCGTCGGCCGCTTCGACGTCGCGGTGCATCAACGCCGAGACGGTGTTGAGCGTGTTGAACAGGAAATGCGGCTGGATCTGCCGCTGCAGGGTCTGGAGCTGGGCCTCCACGAGCCGGGTCTCGAGGCGCGCGGTGGTGAGCGCCCGGGCCTGCGCCTCGTAGTGATAGCGCAGGGCGTGACTGAGGCCCACGATGGCCCAATAGGTGGCCATCTCGAAGTCGAAGTTGAGGAAGAACATGCGCTGGAACTGCATCTGCCAGTCGCCACCGGGCAGCGGATGGAAGGTGCCGATGGCGGCCCGTCCCAGCGTGACCAGCGACACGTGGGTCAACGTCGCCGCGAACACGCCGGCGATGTGCGCCGGCACGTGCCGCCACAGGCGTCCACGTTCCAGGGGGCAGCGGCGCGCCAGCCACAGGATGGCCGGCGTGAGCACCGCCCAGCTGTACCAGTAGTTGAGATTCAGGGCCAGCAGGATGCCGATCGGATCCGGCCGCGATGAGAACGTCGAGACGTAGTAGTAAGCCTGGAACGCGGAGAAGAACCCGAGCGCCGTCGCGACGCCGAAAATGAGCCGCAGGGGGATGACGCCGGTACGAGCGGACATGTGTTCACTATCGACCGCCATCGAGCCGAGGTCAATGAGGGACTGGGCGGCGCGACGCGCCTCGCCGGGCCGCTCGAGGACACGCCCTGTAGGCCGGCCCCTGCGACGCCGCCATTCGTCACGGCGCAGGGCCCACTGGGCCCTGGTCAGCGATCGTGATGACGGTGGTGGGACGGGTGCGAGCACGCCGACGCCCTGTGCACGCGCCGTGCCGTGTCACAATCCCGCCGCTCGTCCCAGGCCGTTACGGCGTGTCGGGTTCGAGCAGCAGGAATCCGAGGGGCGGCACGACCAGCGTGAGGGCGTGTGGATGCCCGTGGTGGGGTTGGTCACCGGCCATTACCGCCCCGCCGTTGCCGGCCCCGCTGCCGCCATAGGGCGTGGCGTCACTGTTGAGGCGCTCGCGCCAGCGGCCGCCGGTGGGCACGCCGATGCGGTAGCCGTGCCGCGGCGTCGGCGTGAAGTTGGCGACGGCCACGACGACGCCGCCGCTCTGCGGGTCACGGCGCAGCAGCGAGATGACGCTGTTGTCGGTATCGTGGCAGTCGATCCAGGCGAAGCCCGCCGGCGAGTCGTCGTCGGCCCAGAGCGGCGCGGTGGCCTGGTAGACCACGTTCAGATCGCGGACCCAGCGCTGCAACCCGGCGTGACGCGGATCGCCCAGCACCGCCCAGTCGAGTTCCCAGTCGTGATTCCACTCGCGCCACTGCCCGATCTCGGCCCCCATGAAGAGCAGCTTGCGGCCGGGGTGCACGAACATGTAGCCGAGCAGCGCCCGCAGCGTCGCGTGCTGCTGCCAGGCGTCGCCCGGCATCTTCGCCAGCAGCGACTTCTTGCCGTGCACGACCTCGTCGTGCGAGAACGGCAGCAGGAACTTCTCGCTGAACGCGTAGAGCAGCGAGAAGGTGATCTTGTCGTGGTGCCACTTGCGGAAGATCGGGTCCTGCGTCGCAGTACTCGAGCATGTCGTGCATCCACCCCATGTTCCACTTGTGGGTGAAGCCGAGGCCGCCCAGGTGCACGTCGCGCGTCACCCCCGGCCACGACGTGGACTCTTCGGCCATCAGCGCCACGCCCGGCACTTCGCGGCGCACGACGCTGGTCAGGTGCCGCAGGAAGTCCACCGCGTCGAGGTTCTCGCGGCCGCCGTACTGGTTGGGCACCCACTCGCCGGCCTGGCGCGAGTAGTCGAGGTACAACATCGAGGCCACCGCATCCACGCGCAGGCCGTCGAGGTGGAACTCGCGCAGCCAGAAGAGCGCGCTGCTCACGAGAAACGCCCGCACCTCGTGGCGGCCGTAGTTGAAGATGAGCGTGCCCCAGTCCTGATGTTCGCCCTGCCGTGGATCGGCGTGCTCGAAGAGCGCGGTGCCGTCGAAGCGCGCCAGGCCGTGGGCATCCTTCGGAAAATGGCCGGGCACCCAGTCGAGCAGCACGCCGAGGCCGGCCTGGTGGCAGGCATCGACGAAGAACTTGAAGTCGTCGGGCGTGCCGAAGCGGCTGGTCGGCGCGAAGAAGCCGATCACCTGGTAGCCCCAGGACCCGGTGTAGGGATGTTCCATCACCGGCAGCAGCTCGATGTGCGTGAAGCCGAGGTCGCGCACATACGGCACGAGCGTCGCCGCCATCTCGCGGTAGGTCATCGTGCGGCCGCCGTGTTCGGCGCGCTTCCACGATCCGAGATGCACCTCGTAGACCGACATCGCCGCGGCGGCCGGCGGCGTGGCGCGCGCGGCCATCCACGGACCATCCTGCCAGTCGTAGGCGCCCTGCCAGACGATCGAGGCGGTGTCGGGCGGCGCTTCGAACCAGCGGCCGAACGGATCGGCCTTCTGGAAGATGCGTCCGCGCTGGTCGCGGATCTCGAACTTGTAGCGCGGCCCGGCGGCCAGCCCCGGCAGGAACAGCTCCCACACGCCGGCATTGGCCAGCAGCCGCATCGGATGGGCGCGGCCTTCCCAGCCGTTGAAATCGCCGACCACGCTCACGCGCGCGGCGTTGGGCGCCCACACCGCGAAGTGCACGCCGGGCGTGCCGCCGTGCGAGACCAGGCGCGCCCCCAGCGCGTCGTAGGCGCGGTAGTGCGTGCCTTCGGCGAACAGGTGCGCGTCGATCTCGCCGAAGATCGGCCCGTAGCGATAGGGGTCGTCGACCTCGCGCGTCACGCCCTGTGCATCGGCCACGTGGAGGCGGTAGTCGGGCACCGGGCCGGCCGGCAGGGCAACTTCGAAGATCCCGGCCTGATGCACCACGGCCATCGGGTGCCGCGCGCCCCCTGGATGCTCGACCAGCGTCATCACGGAGGCGCCGGGGCGGAAGGCGCGCACGACCAGGCCGCCGGTGACCGTGTGCGGGCCCAGCACGCCGAACGGGTCGCGGTGGCGTCCGGCGACGAGGGCGTCGAGTTCGGCGGCAGAGAGCGTGGACGGCGCGGACATGGGGCGGCGGTGGGCCGATTGTACCCGTGGCGGGGCGCCCCGGCTCCCGCGATATCATCGTGAGATGACATCAGGACTGTATGCACGATTCACGACCAGCGCCGGCACGTTCCTGGTCCGGCTCTTCGAGAAGGAGACGCCCAAGACCGTGGCGAACTTCGTCGGCCTGGCCGAAGGCACCAAAGCGTGGAAAGATCCCGTGACCGGCGAAAGCCGCGAGAAGCCGTTCTACAACGGCCTGGTCTTCCACCGCGTCATCGCCGACTTCATGATCCAGGGCGGCTGCCCGATGGGCAACGGCACCGGCGGCCCCGGCTACAAGTTCGAGGACGAGTTCGCGCCCGGGCTCAAGCACACCAAGGCGGGCATTCTGTCGATGGCCAACGCCGGGCCCAACACCAACGGCAGCCAGTTCTTCATCACGCTCGCGGCCACGCCGTGGCTCGACAACCGGCACTCGGTGTTCGGGGAAGTGGTCGAAGGCATGGACGTCGTGACCACGATCGGCACAACGAAAACCGCCCGGCAGGATCGGCCGGCGACCGACATCACGATTGACGCGCTGACGATCGAGCGCGTGGCGTAGGACCGAAGACTACGGCCGGGAGGCGTCGTCGTGACGGCGGTCCCGGTCGTCCGGCTTCGTGCCCGTGCGCCGCACGGCCACCGATACGCCAGCGAGCACGACCGACAGCAGCGCCATCGACGCGAGCTCGGGCACTTCCGAGGCGCGCGTGAGGGGCTCTGCAGCAACGGCTGCGCCCGAGAGCATCGTAGCGATGAGGAACATGGCGGGAGCGGTCATTCTACTCGACACCTGCCAAAGCGCCAGCCCTCAACGCCCTCCCTCACGGATTAGATTTCCCTGATTTTTCAGATGTTTTCGATGCGGCCGGCGAGTCTGGGCAGGTCATGCCTTTGCGCTCGACGCAGCCAGACTTCCTGTCGAGGTTGATTACAGAAACGTCAGAACGGCCGGACCGATGGCCGGCGGGCGCAGAGCGGGGAGTGCGGCTGGAGGGCGGCTGGACGAGGCGGGGACGCGGGCAGGGCGACGCGGAGCGCAGACGCGCGGCGCGGGAGCGGCACCACCGCCCCCGCGCGCGCCGGAAACGCGAACTACATGCTCGACGGCTTGTTGAGCGCGGTCGCCAGGTTCGAGAGCGCCAGTTCGAGCGTCTTGCGCGAGGTGGCGACGTTCATGCGCATGTGGTGGTCGCTGCCCTTGCCGTACGACTGGCCGGCATTGAGGTGCACGCGGGCGTGTTTCACGAGGTAGCGCTCGAGCATCTGTTCCTTCGAGAGCGTCGGCGCATCGGCCGCCTTCGTGCGGTTGTAGTCGGCCGCCATCTGCGTGGTGCCGATCTTGCCGGCGAACTCCGTGAAGTCGAGCCACATCAGGTAGGTGCCCTGCGGCTTCATCGTCTTCACGCCGGGCAGCTTGGCGTTGACGTAGTCGGCCGCGAAGCTGGTGTTGCCGTCGATGTACTCGACGCACTGGTTCAACCAGTCTTCGCCCTCGGGCGTGTAAGCGCCCATGTTGGCGATGATGCCGAGCGAGTTCAGCTCGGCGCGATGCTGCGTCTTGATCCGATCGAGGTAGCTCTTGTTGGTGGAGTAGAACCACGCCACCTTGTGGGCCGCCAGGCCGAACGACTTGCTGGCCGCCTTGAAGGTGATGCTGTTGTCGACCACCGCCTTGTTCGGCAGGCTGGCAAACGGCACGTACTTCTGGCCCTTGGCCACGAAGTCGCAGTGGATCTCGTCGGCCAGCACCACCACGCGGTGCTTCAGGCAGATCTCGCCGATCCGCAGCAGGTCTTCCTGCGACCAGCAGTTGCCGGTGGGATTCTGCGGGTTGCAGAGGATGAAGGAGTTGGTGTCGACGCTGATCTGCTTTTCGAAGGCCTCGAAGTCCATCGCGAACTTCCCGTCGGCCGTGCGCTTCAGCTGCACTTCTTCCTTGTCGGTCCAGCTCGCCGTGAGGTCGCCGTAGAAGCCGTTGTAGGTCGGCGTCTGCAGCAGCACCTTGGTGCCCTTGGGCGAGAAGGCCCGCAGCGTGGCGATGAGGCCGGGATGCACGCCCATCGTGACGATCATCTGCGACGGCTCGATGGTCACGCCGTAGCGGCGCTTGTTCCAGGCGATCACGTTCTCGGCGAACGCGGCCGGAATGTCCATGTAGCCCCAGTTCTCGTGCTGCAGCCGATCCATCAGCGCCTTGGTGATCGACGGCGCGGCGCGGAAGTCCATGTCGGCGATGCCCATGCCCACCTGGATCGCGTCCTTGCCGAACACCCGGATCTGCTGGTCGTACTTGACCGAGTTGGTGCCGAAGCGGTTGTAAGGCGTGTCGAAGTCGTACTTGCCGCCGGGCGCCAGGGCGCTCGCGGCTGCTGCGACCGAGGGCGCACCGCCCCCCACTGCACCGAGCAGCGCCGTCATGCCCGCGTTCTGAAGAAACGACCTGCGGCCGAGCCCGTGTTGCGTCGACATGTGCATCTCCGGCAGCGAAATCCGAGCCCGGCCGACATGGCCGGTGCGGCGAGTAAACCAGCACGAAACGGCCCAATACTAAACCCAACGGCGGCCGGCTCAATGACTTTTCTTCGGGGAGGCCATGCCGGCAGCGGATGGCAGGGCACGCCCCGGGGGACGCCGGCGCCCGGTGGCGGGCGCGGTCACACCGCTGTCGTTCACGGCGGCGCCAGTCGTGTGACCCCGCCCCCAAGTGGCTGTTGCCCGCTGTAGACGCGGAGTCCGAGCCGCCCGGCGAGAAAGTCCTCACGGTCCCGCCCCCGCAGCATGACCGTGCCTTCCGACTTGCGCTGACCGCGCGCGCCCAGGTGCGCCACAATCGGGCCGACGCGCTCGCCGTCCATGCGATGCAGTGCGACCGCCAGCACGCTGTCGTCGCCCACGATCGAGAAGGCGTAATGCAGAGCCGCAGTGGTGGGGGCGTAGCGGAACTGCACCGACCCTCCGCCCACGCCGCCGACGCCCCAGCCGAAGCCGAACATCGCGGCCCCGGGCGCCGCGCCATCCACGAGCGGCGGCGTGCTGAACGGCGCGCGGCGCGGCGACGCGGCCTGTTCCCAGGCGTAGGCGCGTTCGAGGAGCGCCGCTTCCGAAAACGCCGGCCCCAGCAGTTCGATCCCGATCGGCAGGCCGTCGACGGTGAAGCCGGCGGGCATCGAGATGGCCGGCAGGCCGGTGGTGGCGCTCAACTGACAGGTGGTGCCGATCTGCGCTTCGCCGATGAGCGTCGGTTTGCGGCGCAGCGTCGGATAGGCCAGCACGTCGAGCTTCTGTCCTTCGAGCGTGCTCACGACCGCCTCGCGCAGCGCGCGGCGCTTCACCAGCGCCTGGCGGTAGTGTTCGCGTGTCGCGCCTGGTCGGCTGATTGCGCAGGCGGAACGTCTGCCTCGAGCGCGTCGTGGTTGAGGCCGCGGTCGAGGATCTCGCCGAGCGACTTCACGGGCGCGCCCGGGTGCTTCGCGAGATAGGCCGCGAGATCGAACTTGAACTCGTCGCCGATGACGCTGCTCTCGCTCAGCAGATCGTCCATGCCCGGCACGGCCACCTCGACCACCTCGGCGCCCTGCGCCTTCATGGCCTCGAGCGCCTTGCGCACGAGCGCCGCCGACTTCGTCGTCTTCGGGCGCGGTGCCGAAGAGCGCGCGCAGCACGCCGATGCGCGTGCCCTTGAGGGTGGCGCGCGCGAAGCCGTCGCGATACGACCGCGGCACGTGCGCCGCCGCGTCGGAGGTGACCGGATCGGCGGGGTCGGGCCCCACGGTGGCATCGAGCACGAGCGCCAGGTCGGTGACCGAGCGCGCCAGCGGCCCGGCCACGTCCTGCGTGTCCGAGAGCGGCATGACGCCGGTGCGGCTCGACAGGCCGCGCGTGGCGCGCAGCCCGACCAGGTTCTGATTGGCAGCCGGAATACGGATCGAGCCGCAGGTGTCGCTGCCCATGCCGGCGGCCGCGAAGCTGGCCGCCACCCCCGCGCCGGTGCCGCCGCTCGACCCGCCCGGCACGCGCATCAGGTCGTAGGGATTGCGCGTCTGGCCGGTGAGCGACGCGATGGTGGTGATGCCGGCCGCGAGCTCGTGCATCGTCGTCTTGCCGAGAATCACGGCGCCGGCCGCCCGCAGCTTCGCCACCTGGAAGGCGTCGGCGGCGGGTTGCAGCTGCGCCAGCGCGAGCGCGCCGCCCGAGGTGGGCATGCCGGCCGTGTCGTAGTTGTCCTTCACCAGAATCGGGATGCCGTGCAGCGGCCCGCGCGGACCGCGCGCGGCACGTTCGCGATCGAGCGCGTCGGCGTCTTCGAGCGCTTTCGGGTTGAGCAGCACGATGGCGTTCAGCGCCGGGCCGGCCTGATCGTAGGCGGCGATGCGTGCGAGGTACGACTGCACGAGTCCACGTGAGGTCACACGTCCCTGGGTCTGCGCCGCCTGCAACTCGAGGATGCTGCGTTCGTGCACCTCGAAGAGCGGCGTCGGGGCCGGAGGCGCAGCTCGCCGCTGGCTCTGCTCGGCATCGAGCAGGGGCGCGGAGACGACCGCAGCGATGAGGACCAGGGCCAAGGGGAGCAGGCGTGAGGACATGGAGCCCGATTGTAGAGAGATCCTGAATCCGGCGATCATGCGATCAGGCAATTTCTCCAACATGTGAGGCGCCGCCATGACCCGCTCCTGTCCGGCCTGCGGACGCGCCAACCGCGTCCCCGCCCGTCATCTCGCCAGCACCGGCCGCTGCGGCGCCTGCAAACAGGCGCTGCCGCCGGTCGGTACCCCCGTGGAGGTGAACGTCGCCGACTTCGATGAGGTCGTCAACGGCGCATCCGTTCCGGTACTCGTGGACTTCTGGGCCCCGTGGTGCGGGCCGTGCCGCATGGCGGCCCCGGCCGTGGCGACGGTGGCCGCGGACCTGGCTGGCCGCGCGCTCGTGCTCAAGGTGAACACCGACGTCCATCCGGAACTCGGCAGCAGGTACGGGGTGCAGGGCATCCCGAACTTCGTCGTGTTGATGGGCGGACGCGTCGTGCACCAGCAGGCGGGCGTGGTGCCGGCAGACGAGATGGCGCGGTGGCTGACGACGGCGGCCGGAACGGGCCGCTGAATGGCAACGGCAGAGATAGGTCGTCGCTGGGGGAAAGGTGGGCAACGACATGCACCGACCCCGCGATGCCCCCTCCAGGTTCGCAGGACCGGCAACACGCCGTTGCCTCCCACCCGTATGGACGGACCCATTGGTAGGTTTTTGCGATCGGGTGCGGACCCGTCGGATTCACCGCTGTGACACGATCGTCGGCCATGCCCCGCTCGGCCCTGTGGACGCTCGCCGCTTTCGGCGTCATCTATATCGGCTGGGGTTCGACCTACCTGGCGGTGCGGGTGGCCGTCGGGTCGATTCCTCCGTTCCTGGTCGGCGCCTCCCGCAATCTGCTGGCGGGGGCAGTACTCATTGCCATCGGGCTGGCAGCCGGCGCGGAATGGCCGAGCTGGCGAGCCGTGCGCCAGGCGCTCGGCATCGGCACGCTGATGTTCGTGGCCAGCCACGGCGCGATTGCGTGGGCGTCGACACGCAATCCGTCGGGCATCACGGCGCTGCTCGTGGCCACCATCCCGTTGTGGATCGCGGTGCTCGAGTGGCTGGCCGGCGTCGCCGACCGCCCCTCGGCCCGTACCGCGTGGGGGATCGGCCTCGGCTTCCTGGGATCGATGCTGCTCTTCTGGCCGGCCGGCGACACCCCGGTCATCGACCCGCTGGCGTCGCTCGTGACGGCGGTGTCGGCACTCTCATGGGCCGCCGGCACGCTGAAGGCGCGCCGAACGCATCTGTCGGACTCGGTATCTGTCGCCACCGGTCTGCCGATGCTGCTCGGCGGCGTCGCGCTGGCACTCATCAGCGGAGTGTTCGGTGAGTGGCAGACGCTGCACGTGGCCGAGGTCACGGGCGCCGCGTTCACGGCGCTCATCTACCTCATCCTGATGGGATCGCTGCTCGGCTTCAGCGCCTATCTGTTCCTGCTGCGCACGATGCCGGCCTCACGGGTGGCGACCTACGCCTACGTGAATCCGATCGTGGCGCTGGTGCTCGGCGCCTGGCTGGGCGGCGAGCCGCTGGCGACCATGACGCTCATTGCCGCCGCGATCAGCCTGGCTGGCGTGTATCTGTCGGTGTCGGCGCGCTGAGTCCGTGAGCGCGCAACCAGAGCCCGAGGACCACCCTTAGGTTGCGGCAAATTGCCGCTGGCGCTTGCCCGCTTCAGCGCGGCACCGGGAACTTCGCCAGCTTGCGCTGCAGCGACCGGCGGTGCATCGACAGTGTGCGCGCCGCCTCGGAGATGTTGCCATCGCAGTCGGCCAGCACGCGCTGGATGTGCTCCCACTCGACGCGGGCGAGCGACGGCGTATCCACCGCCAGTTCCCGCGGCCGCGCTGCCAGACCGTGCTCGAACGCCTCGAGGACGCGGTCGGCATCGGTGGGCTTGGTGAGATAGTGCACGGCGCCGAGGCGGATGGCCTCGAGGGCGGTCGCGATGCTGCCATACCCGGTGAGCACCACGACGGCGGTGGCCGGATCGATCCGCTTCAGCGCTGCCACGACCTCGAGCCCCGACATGCCGGGCAGGCGCAGATCGACCACGGCCATCTCGGGGCTGTCCTCGTGCGCGCGTTCTACTGCCGCCTCGCCGCTTTCGACCCCGAGCGCGTCGTAGCCGCGACGCTGGAGCGCCGCGACGAGCATGGTCCGAAACGAGTCGTCGTCCTCGACGACCAGCACGGTCTGCAGGATGCGGGAGGCGTCTTTCATCGCGCCGGCAACTCCAGGACCACGGACGTGCCGCGGCCGACATCCGAACTGACGGTGAGTGTCCCGCCCATCTGGTCGGCAAAGGCCCGGGCCAGGAACAGGCCCAGACCCAACCCCGCGCCCGACGGCTTGGTCGTGAAAAAAGGCTCGCCCGCGCGCGCGACGGTATCGGGCGGCATACCGTGTCCATGGTCGATCACCTGGAGCCGCACGCCATGTGACTGCTCCACCTTGAGCAGCACGGCCTGCTCGGCCGACGACGCGTCGAACGCGTTCTGCACCATGGCCACCACCGCCTGACGCAGCGGCTCGGCCGGCGCCGCAATCGGTTGCGCGACGGCTGGAATCGCCACCTCGAGACGGCGTGCCCGCGATTCGCCGACGCGGGCCCGAACGTCCTCGACCAGGCGCGCGACCGCGATCTCGCCGTCGGCCGCCGACGCCGACGCGGCCCGCCCGCTCATCTGATCGAGCACGTGCGAACAGCGGTCGATCTCCCGGCGGATCACGCGCAGGTATTCGGCGGTGTGCGTGTCGTCGGCGCCTCCGGGTTCGGCCGCCGCGCGCTCCAGTTCCGCCGACGCCGTGCGAATCGTGCTGAGCGGCGTCGCCAGTTCATGCGCAGCGCCCGCGCCAAGCGACAGCAGCGCGGCGAGGCGCTCGCTGCGCGCGGTGGCCGCGCGCGCCTCCGCGAGTTCCGCTTCGCGCTGCGCCAGCGCCTCGGACACGCGTCCCACGAAGTGCGCGATCAGGCCGGCCGCCGCCGACAGCGCCACCCACATCCCGGTCAGGTGCAGCGTGAGCGTGTGCTGCATCGACGCGTCGTCGACGTAGCGCAGGGGCCGGTGCCAGAAGAACGTGAGCCCGTAGAACGCCACCGAGATGGCGGCCAGGGCCACCGCCCAGCGGTGTCCGAGCGCCACCGCCGCCAGCGTGATCCCCACGAGGTAGACCGTGCTGAAGGGATTCATCGGGCCGCCGACGAAATACAGGATGCCCGTGAGCAACGCGCAGTCGACCAGCAGCGAGCCCCCGATGACGAGGCGGCTCGGATCGGGTGAGCGAAGCTGGAAGGCGAGCACCGCGTTGGTGGCGGCCAGCGCCGCCAGCAGCGTCGCAATCGGCACGACCGGCACGTGCACGCCCCACAGCGTGCCGGCGGCGAGCACCGCCAGGGCCAGCGCCACCACGGACACCCACCGCAGCCGCACGAGCCACGGCAGCACGACCAGTGACGATCTGACGGGGACGGCGGTCACGGCGGTGCCTGGCATCACGGACCTTCTCTCGCGCTCAGCCGCGCGGGCGGCACTACTGCCGGGTCGCCTCGGGCGCGGGAATGGCCACGCGTGCCGTCTTCACCGTGCCCTGCCGCCAGGCGACGACCACGTCGTGGCCGACGCGCGCCATCATCGGGATACCGGTGGCGCGGCCACTCGACGAGGTGGCGACGGTGGTCGCCGGCTGCCGGCCTGCCCGCGTCACCGCCCGCAGGCGGATGTCACCGACGCCGGTCGTCGTCTTTTCGAGCCAGCTCACGAGCGCGCGGCCGTCGTCGAGGAGCACCACGTCGGGCCAGCCTTGGGGCGTGCCGTCGTCCACGACCACCGGCGCTGAAAACGTGGCGCCGGCATCGCTCGAAAACGCGACCTTCACCTGCGGGCGATCCCCGGCGGCGGTGAACCACGCCACCGCCACGGCGCGGCCGCGCGCGGCCACGGCCGGGCCGTTGGTCGGGCAGCCGGCGATCTTCCAGCCATCACGATGCACCGGCGCGGGCGCGGTCCAGGTGTCGTTCACGCGGCGCACGATCGAGATGTCGCGGATCTCGCCGGCGGCGTGATCGCGGTAGACGGCGATCGGCCCGGCCGAGGTCTCGGCCATGTCGGTGCTGCAGCACGAGCAGGCGTCACTATCGACGATCTGCCGCGAGATCTCCTTGCCGTCGACGCCGAAGCGCGCGATGCCGACCGTCTTGATGTGGGCGTGCTCGTCGGTCGTGCCGTCATCGGGATGCAGTGGCGTGAGGTAGACGGCGTCAACACCGCGCGCGGTCGGCAGGAACGACAGGAAGCCGGCGTAGTCGGAGACGTTGGCGAAGCCTTCCTCGAAGGCGGTGGCCCAGGTGGCGCCGCGATCGGCGGAGGTGGCGACGCGGATGCCGTAGCCGTAGGAACCCGCCTTCTTCCCGGTGTTGACGAGCCAGTGGACGTAGAGCCGGCCGTCGGGCGCGGCGGTCAGGGAGGGATGGTCGGCCCAGTTGACGAACCAGTCGGCGCCCTGCGCGATCTGCACGGCAGGTTGCCAGGCGGCGCCGTCGAGCCGCGAGAACTTCAGCGCGTGGCCGCCGGCGGCAACCGGATCGATCCAGACCAGGTAGGTGCGGCCATCGGCCGCGGTGGTCAGCGAATACATGCCGCCCTCGCCGCCGGCCGGCGTTGGCAGCACCTGCACGGGTCCCTGGGCGCGCAGGCCGAGCAGGGCACAGATCAGGAGTCCGGCGGTGGCGAGAAGGCGGGTTCGCATGGGGCCATTGTGGCGCAACTCCCCGGCGGCTGCGTGTGCGTCGAAATGACGCAGTGCGTCACCGCCCACTACCATAGGCCATGACTAAGAGCGACGCGCCGCATGAGTGGAACGCGACGTCCTACCACCAGGTGTCGGCGCCGCAGACCAGCTGGGGCCACCGCGTACTGGCCCGGCTCGCACTTGACGGCGACGAGCGCGTCATCGATGCCGGATGCGGCAGCGGACGCCTGACGGCCGCCCTCGCCGAGCGTCTGCCCCGCGGCCACGTCGTGGCGCTCGATCGCTCGTGGAACATGCTGACGGTCGCCCGCACGAACCTGCGCCCCGTCTTCGGGTCGCGGGTGTCGTTCGTGCAGGCCGCGCTGCCCGATCTGCCGATGGCCAGCGGCGCGGACGTCGTCTTCAGCACGGCGACCTTCCACTGGATCGACGATCACGTGGCGCTCTTCGCCAACATCCACCGCGCGCTCGTGCCCGGCGGACGCCTGCATGCGCAGTGCGGCGGCGGCCCGAATCTCGCAGCCGCGCACGCGCTGGCCGAACAGGTGATGCACGAGGCCCCCTTTGCGGAGTATTTCGCCGACTGGACCGGCGTGTGGCAGTTCGCGTCGGCCGAGGACACGGCGGCGCGCCTGGCGGCCGCCGGCTTCGTGGACATCGACGCGCATCTGGAAGCAGCGCCGACGACGCTCGCGTCGGCGGACGATTATCGGGCGTTCGTCACGACGGTGATCTATCACCCGCACCTGGCGAAGCTGCCCGATGCGCTGCACGGGCCCTTCATCGACGCGGTGACCGCGCGCGCCGGAGCGACCTCGCCGCCCTTCACCCTTGACTACTGGCGACTCAACATGACGGCCCGGCGCTCCTGACGGCGGGCGCCCTCCCGACGACTACAGGTCGGGCCGGCCGGCGCCGACAAGACTACTGTGAGCTTTCCGAGGACGCTTCTCGCCGTCGCCGCCGTGCTGCTGACGTTTCTGCCGACGTCCGTCGTGGCTCAGCAGGAAGAGCGCGCGACGCTGACGGGCCGCGTGACCGACGGGTCGGGCGGCGCGCTGCCCGGGGTGACCGTCACTCTCACCGGTGCCCCCGCCGGCATGGCCCCGGTCACCGTCGTGACCGACGGCGTGGGTCAGTACCTGTCGCCGCCGCTTCCGCCCGGCACCTATGCGGTCGCCTTCACGCTCACCGGCTTCGCACCGGAATCACGGGCCGGCATCACCCTGCGCCCGAGCGACGTGGTGCTGCTCGACGCCCAGCTCCAGGTGGCACAGCTCACCGAATCGGTGCAGGTCACAGCGGCCAACCCGGTGCCGCCGCCTCCGCCACCCTCCCCGCCCGTGAAGCTCGAAGCCCCGCGCCGCCCCGTGATCGTGCCGCTGCCCAAAGACGTGCTGGCGTCGGTGTGCGGCCCCGGCCGCTCGAACGCCGGCGCGCTGTCGATCGGCAAGCTGCTCGCGCATCGTGATGAACCCACCCGCAGGCTCTACGGCAACGGCGACGTGCTGGTGCTCGACGTCGGCGACGACATCGGGCTGGTGGCGGGTCAGAACCTGGTCGTGCGGCGCAACTTCCGCGTCGGCGACAAGGCGCAGCCGAAGCACCGCGCCGAGTTCGGCGAGCAGACCGCCGGGCTCATCCAGATCGTGGAAGTCGGTCCGCTGTCGTCGGTGGCGGTGGTGGTCTACACCTGCGGCGAGCTCTACGCGGGCGACCTCGTCGAGCCGTTCGAGGCGCTGCCGGTGATGACGGCCAAAGGCCTCGGCACGCCGCAGTACGACGACCCGGCGCACATCGTGCTCGGCGAACACGGCCAGACGCTCGGGGCGACGCGCGCGCTGATGGTGATCGACCGCGGCACCAGCGCCGGCGCCGAACGGGGCCAGCGCATCACCGTCTTCCGCCGCGCGCTGGGCGACCGCGGCCCGGTGCAGGCGATTGCCGATGCGATTATCGTCGCCGTCCGCGCCGAGTCGGCCACCATCCGCATCGAGCGCACGAGCGACGCGGTGACGGTCGGCGACTTCGTCGCGCTCCACCGCTAGGCGGTCGCGCGGCCATCCCCCTGCGGCCGGCCGCCGCCGCCCGCCCGACGTCCAAGAGCCATGCCGATGGACGTCCCGCTCTCCCGCCGTGCGATGCTGCAGTGGCCACTGCAGGCGGCGCTGGCGATGGCCGCCTCGGCGGCGGCCACCGCCCAGTCCGCCCCGCCCACCGCGCCACGCCGCATGACCACGCGTCCCATCCCGTCGTCAGGAGAGGCCCTGCCAGCCGTGGGCCTCGGGACCTACATCAACTTCGACGTCGCGCCCGGCACGGCCGACTACCAGGCGCTGCCGGCGGTGCTCGATGCGCTCTTCGCCGCTGGCGGCACCGTGATCGACAGCTCGCCGATGTACGGCCGCGCCGAAGAAACCACCGGCGAGCTGCTCGCGGCGCGCGCGCCACGTCCGAGGGCGTTTCTCGCGACCAAGGTGTGGACGAGCGGGCGCGACGCCGGCATCGCGCAGATGGAGGCGTCGTTCCGGCTGCTGCAGACGCCGACCATCGACCTGATGCAGATTCACAACCTGGTGGACTGGCGCACGCACCTGCCGACACTGCGGCGCTGGAAAGACGCCGGGCGCATCCGCTATGTCGGCATCACGCACTACACCGCATCCGCCTATCGCGACGTCGAAGCGGCACTGCGCGCCGAGCCCCTCGATTTCCTGCAGATCAACTACGCGCTCGACGATCGCGGGGTCGAAGCGCGGCTGCTGCCGCTGGCGCAGGAACGGGGCGTGGCGGTGCTCGTGAACGTGCCGTTTGGCGGCGGCGGGTTGCTGCGCCGGTTGCGCGAGCGTCCGCTGCCCGGCTGGGCGGCCGACGCCGGCGCCACCAGCTGGGCGCAATTGGCGCTGCGCTTCGTGCTGTCGCACCCGGCGGTCACCTGCGCCATCCCCGGCACCGGCACGCCGCGCTACATGGCCGAAAACGCCGCTGCCGGCGCCGCCCGCCTGCTCACGGACGCCGAACGCCGCGACCTCATCACCATCGCCAGCCGCTAGCCCCGTGGCCGGTAGCCGTTAGCCGCTAGCCGCTAGCCGCTAGCCGCCTACAAGAATCCATCAATGTAGATACATTGCTTCCATGGTATACGCTCTCGGCCGAGGTTCCGCCGATGTCCACGCCACCTGCGAGCACCGTCTCCGCCGCTCCGGCCGCCGTGCCGCGCCGCCACGAGGTGACGTGCGACACGATGACGATCGAGGGGCACACGCTGGCCGACGTCTCGCTCGCCGGCTGGGCCTACGGCCCGCCGCTCGGCACGGCGCCGGTGACGGTGGTGGTCGGCGGCATCACGGCCTCGCCCTTTCCGCTCGGCGACGGCCGCGCCGATGAGGCCGGCGGCACCGAGCCGTGGTGGCCGGCACTCTTCGCGCCCGACCTCATCGACGTCACCCGCACCACCGTCGTGTGCCCGTGCTGGCCCGGCAACGGCTCGACCTGGCGCGGCTTCGAGGACGCCTCCGCCGGGCTCTCGGTGCTCGGCCTCGCGGACCTCGTGGCGGCGTGGCTCGATGGCATCGGCTGCACGTCGCCGGTCACCTTCGTGGGCGCGAGCCTGGGCGGCATGGTGGGCGTGGCGTTTGCCACCCGCTTCCCCGATCGCTGTCGCACGCTCATCACCGTCTCGGCGGGCCTGCGTCCCGATGGCTGGGGTACGGCCACGCGCCATCTGCAGCGCGAGCTCGTGCGCGACGGGCTCAAGAACGGCGACGTCACCACCGGCATGATCCGCGCCCGCCAGCTCGGCATGCTCACCTACCGCGGCCGCATCGAGCTCGACACCCGTTTCGGCAGCTTCACGCCCGGCCTCGACCGGCCGCCGGTGGCCGACTACCTCGATCTGCACGGCCGCCGCTTCGCCGAACGCTTCCCGGTGCGCACGTTCCTGTTCCTGAGCGAAGCGATCGACCGCGGCTCGATCGGCCTCGATGCACACGCGCGCCGCGCCGCGCTCGAACGGGTCTCCGCCGACACGATCGTGGTCGGCGTGCCCGGCGACATGCTCTTCCCGTGGGGCTTGCAGGTGGAACTGCACCGCGAGCTCCAGGCCGCCGGCGCGCAGTCGTCGCTGTGGACGCTCGATTCGGTCTACGGACACGACGCGTTCCTCGCCGACCAGGACCGCCTCGCAGACCTGCTGCGCGGCGCCCGCGCGTTCGGCGGCGCCACCTCGCCGGCGCCGCGTCCGCGCTTCGACGGCGTGGGCATCGAGCCGGTGCGCGAGCTGCGGATCGGGATGGTGGGCTGCGGCACGGTGGGCAGCGGCCTGCTCGAGATGATCGACCGCCAGCAGCGCGCGGTCGCCGATCGCTACGGTGTGCGCTTCAAGGTGACGCGCCTGGCCGTGCGCGACCTCACGAAACCGCGCCCGCGCCTGGCCGACGGCATCCCGCGCACCACCGACGCGCTCGAACTGGTGAGCGATCCCGACGTCGACGTGGTCGTCGAGGTGGCGGGTGGGATGGCGGTCGAGCCGATCCTCACTGCGGCGCTCGCCGCCGGCAAGCCCGTGGTCACCGCCAACAAGGCGCTGCTCGCCTCGAAACTGGCCGAGCTCGGGGTGCTGGCCGAGCGCACGGCCACACCGCTCTACTGCGAAGCCGCGGCGGCGGCGGCGCTGCCGATCATCCGCCATCTCGCGCTCAGAGCCGACGAGGTCCTGAGCCTGGCCGGCATCGTCAACGGCACCAGTAACTTCGTGATGACGCGCCTCGAACAGGAACTCTCGCTCGACGAAGCCGTCGCCGACGCTCAGGCGCGCGGCTTCGCCGAGGCCGATCCGGCCGCCGACCTCGACGGACTCGACGCCGCCGCGAAGCTCTCGATCCTCGCCTATCGCGCCTTCGGCACCTGGGTGCGGCCCGATGGCTTCCCGGTGCGCGGCATCCGCGAGCTGACGCCGGCCGATTGTGATCTGGCCGAGTCGATGGGCTGCCGTATCCGTTTGCTGGCGCGCGCGGCGCGGGTGGGTGATGCGCTCGACATGGCGGTCGAACCGATGCTGCTGCCGGCGTGGCATCTGCTGGCCTCGGTCGAAGAGGAATACAACGCCGTCTACCTCAAGTGCGCGTCCTCGGGTGACCTCAGCCTCTTCGGCAAGGGTGCCGGCGCGTTGCCCACCGCCACTGCCGTGCTCGGCGACCTCATCGACCTGGCGCAGCACAACTCCGTGCGCTGGCCGGTGCCGCAGCCGGCGGCGCTTTCCGGGGTGGATGGCCGGCCGGCCACCGTGCGCCGCCACTACCTGCGCGTCACCGCCGAGCCGCATCCCGGGCTCGATCGACGGATCGACAGCCTCGTACGGCGCGCCGGGCTGTCCATACAGAATCGCGCCAGCCGCGGTGCCGGCGACACCGTCGACCTCGGTTACATCGTCTCCGACAGCACCGCGGCCACCATCGACCTGGTGCGGCACGACGTGGTGCGGTTGGCCCGCGTGCATGCGGCCCTCGTTCTCGGAGTGCACGAATGAGCGCGCTCGACGCCTGGCTCGATCCGTCGGGGTGTCCCGCCGAACCGCCGCCCGTCGCGGCCATGGCGCCTCCGACGCGGGCGCTGCACGACGCCCTCGACGCGCACGCCCGCCGCACCGGCGTTCCGTACCTCCACCCGGACGAGGCCACGGTGCAGCAGGATCTCTTCGGGTCGGCGCGCGTCATTGCGTGGCAGGAAGGCAAGGCCGCGTTCCTCTTTGCCGCCGCGGGATGCTGGTCGGAGCTGCCGCCGCTCTACGCGCGTTACGGCACCGGCCCGACCGGCGCGCTCATCGCCCGCCTCAAAGCGCTCGAAGGCGCCGGGGCGGCGCTCGTGTGCGATTCGGGGATGCAGGCCACCGCGCTCGTCTTCGACACCCTGATGGCGCCGGGCGCGCACGCGGTGCTGTGCCGGCAGATCTACAACAAGACCAGGTCGTACATGCGCTGGCTGGTCGATTGGCTGGGCGGCGACTTGACCATCGTGGATGACGGCGACCACGTGGCGCTCAGCAGGGCGATTCGGCCGCAGACGCGCGTCGTCTTCGCCGAGACCTTCACCAACCCGCTCGTGCGGGCGCAGGACGTGCCGGCGCTGGTCGCACTGGTGGCGGCGGCCCGTGCCACCGCGCCCGACCTGCGGCTGGTCATCGACTCGACGATCGCCACGCCGTGGGCGTTTGCCACGCCGCTGCTGACCCAGGGCGTAGACGTCGTCGTCGCCAGCGGCACCAAGGCGCTCGGCGGCACCGACCGCGATCTGTGGGGCTACATCGCCACCAGCGACACGCCCACGGCCAACGCCGTGATGGACCTCATCGCCATGCGCGGCGGCATCCTCGACTGGCGGCGGGCGGCGGCGATTGTCCGCACGCTCGACTCGGCCGCCGAGGCACATGCGCGGCGATCCGCCACCGCCACGCGCGTGGCCGCGTTCCTCGCCACACATCCGCGCGTCTCGGAGGTGTTCCATCCGTCACGGCCCGATCACCCCGATGCCGCCGTGATTGCCCGCGATTACCGCCGCCATGGCTCGCTGCTCTCGTTCCGTGTGGCTGGCGCCGATGAAGGCACGACCCGCCACGTGGCCGACGTCATCGCGATGTCGACCGTGGTCCGCTACGCGCTGTCGTTCGACGGCCTGGCGACCAAGGTCAACCACCACACGACGGTGTCGGAGTACTTCACCCCGCCCGAGGAACTGCGGCGCAGCGGCTTCGACCGCCTCATTCGGCTGGGGATCGGGCTCGAAGACGCCGACGATCTCATCGCCGCGCTCAACTGGGCGCTGCACCACGCTGGGGACCTCAGCCCCGACGCGGTTGCCGCGTGGCAGCAGGCGCGCGCCGCCAGTCTCGGCGTCGGCTGACGCACCGCCGGCGGCTTCCCGACTCTATGACCGCCGTCATACGGTGCCGGCTCGAGCGCTCGTAGACTGCGGACGTCCCGCCATGACCGAGAACCCGCGCGCGTCCGAGACCGCCGTGGAGTCGCTGCCGCTGGACGCGCTGTGCGATTGGCTCGTGGCCGAGACCCACGCGCGCGCACACGCCGCGGTGCCCCGAATCAGGGCGCGCCTGGCCGCGCTCGCCGCCCGCGAGGTGTCCGGCGCGGCTCTCGGCCTGCACGAGGCATTTGCGGCGATTGCGGAACGGCTGCTGGCGCACCTCGCCAAGGAAGAGAACATCCTGTTCCCGGCGTTGACGGCGCTGGCCGAGGCCGAGCGGATGGGCCGCAGCCGTCCACCGCTGGCCTTTGCGACGGTGCTGCATCCGATCCGCGTGCTCGAAGCCGAACACGCGCGGCTGACGACTGGCCTTGAAGCGCTCGACGCCGTCGCCCGGGAGCTGGGTCCGGTCCTGAAGAATGACCCCGCCTGGCCGGTCCTGCTGGAGGACCTGGCGGCCTTTCGTGCCGATCTCGTCGCCCACGTGACCTTCGAAGCGGAGGTGCTGTTTCCGCGGGCACTGGAACTCGATCGCCGCGTCTGAGCCGATCGACGCTTCAGCTATGATTCGCCCCGTGACCGCACCGAGCGACGACCTCCTCCGCCGCATGCCGCTGTTCCGTCGGCTCTCCGCCGACGACCGGGCGCGCGTCGGGGCCGTGTCACGGCTGGTGCACCACGCTCGCGGCACCATCGTCTTCGACGAAGGCGAGCCGGCCACGGCGTTTTTGGCCATCGTCGACGGCCGGGTCAAGGTCTACAAGTCGACACCGGCCGGCAAGGAGATCATTCTCGAGATCTTCGGTCCCGGGGATCCGCTGGCGGCCGTCGCGGTCTACGAGAGCGTGCCGCTGCCGGCCTCGGCACTGGCGCTCGACGACGTGACCTGCCTGCGCGTCGAGCAGCGGGACTTCTTCGCGCTGCTCGAGCGCCATCCCGCGCTGGTGCGGGGGCTGTTGTCGGGACTCACGATTCGCCTCGCGGAACTGACGCGGCGCCTGGCCGACCTGACGGGCGCCCGCGTCGAGGCCCGCTTCGCGCGGCTGTTCCTGAAGCTGGCGCACCAGATCGGCCGCGTCGATCGCGGCGGCACGTTCGTGCCGATGCCGCTGGCGCGTCAGGAACTCGCGGATCTCACGGGCACGACCATCGAGAGCGCGATCCGGATCATGAGCCGGTGGGAGAAGGAAGGCGTCCTGCACACCGACAAGGACGGCTTCGTGGTGCTCGACCGCGCTGTGCTCGAAGACGCGTCCGCCACGTGACGACCCTCACCGCTCGTAGCGCATCATCGCCATGAAGCCGTTGTCCATGTGGAACTGCTGGTGGCAGTGGAACAGGGCGAGGCCCGGCTGATTGGCGGTGACGTCGATCTCGACCTGCTTCCACGGCGGCACGACCACGACGTCTTTCATGAGGCCCGAGGTCGGCCGTCCGTCGAAGCGCACGAGTTCGAAGGTGTGCCGGTGCAGATGCACGGGATGCGGGTCGGCGCTCTGGTTGTCGAGCGTCCACCGGTAGCGGCGGCCAGCCGTCACGACGAGGTCGTCGGTCTTCGGATAGGACTTGCCGTTGATGGCCCAGTGATGGCCGTCGCCCACGGCGCGGAAGGCCAGCGTGAGGCGGCCGTCGGGTTCGGGAGCGGCCGGCGCCTCGGCGCCGAACAGCGTGTAGTCCCACGGCCGCGGCAGCGGCGGCTCCCAGCGCGCTTCTCCGGTGGCCCCCGCGTACTCGATGACGATGCCGAGCCCTTTGTCGCGTTCGGCGGCGCGCGGCGCGCCGAGAATCCACACGCCGGGCCGGTTCATCTCGACCACGGCATCGACGCGCTCGCCCGGTGCCAGCTCGAGGACCGGCACCGGCGCGGGTCGCGGCACCGGGTTGCCATCGAGCGCGACGACGCGGAAGCGATGGCCTGGCAACGCGAGCTGGTGGGTCAGCGTGGCGCTGGCGTTCACCAGCCGGAACAGCACGCGCGAGCCTTCCCTGACGCGCACCGGCTCGCCGGCGCCGAGCATCCGGCCGTTGATCGAATACGCCTTGAACTCGACGTCGACGCCGCCCTGGCGGCGCAGCGACGGCTCCCACTCGTGCAGCAGCAGCGGCACGTCGGCGTCGTAGGCGCCGGGATCGAGTCCGTCGTCGACCACCATCGCGCCGAACTGGCCGGTGTAGGTGCTCTTCGACAGGTCGCGGCCGGCCGCATTGTGGCTGTGGTACCAGCGCGTGCCGGCCGGTTCCGGCGTGAAGAGGTAGCGGCGGCGGCCGCGCGGCGGCACGCCGGGCGTGCCCTGCTCGTAGACGCCGTCGACTTCGGGCGGGATGTGGAGCCCGTGCCAGTGCACGATGTCCTCGACCTCGGTGTCGTTGAAGACATCGACGCTCAGCGCGCGCCCGCGCCGCACGCGCAGCAACGGTCCCGGCACCTGACCGTTGTAGGCCAGCGTCGGCACGACACGGCGGGGCGCGATCTCGTGGCGCAGGCGGCCGATGCGCAAGGTCACGTCGGCCGGGCCGGCGAGTTCCTCCGCCGACTGTGGCGGGTGATGCATCCGGGCACCGCCGTGCTGGGCGCGCGGCACGGCCCCGGTCAGCACCGAGGCGCCGGCGACGAGCAGCCACTCACGTCGCGTCATGGCGGGAAACCTACCATGTCATGCCTGACCATGAGCGGCTGCACGCGCGGCCAGCTCCTATTTCTGAATCGACTTCAGGAAGTCCGACAGCGCCTGCACCCGCAGCGGCACCGTGTCGCGCTCCATCGAGCGGAAGAGTTCCCCCCACATCGGCATGTCCCGGGAGCCGTGGGCCGCCACTTCATCGAGGCCTTCGATGTAGCGCTTGATCTTCGTCTCGGGGAAGGTGCCGCCATTGCGGGCGCTGATGCGCGTCAGATCCGCTGGGGCCTTGGTGAGAGCCTTGGCCGCCGGCCCGTCGCCAACAGCACCCAGCCCGTGGCAGGCCGAGCAGTAGCTGTTGTACATCGCCGGCCCGTCGTAGGCCGCGGTGCGCTTCATGGGCGCCTTTTGAATCTGCTGTGCCTGCGCGATGCCTGCGGCCAGCATCAGAGCTACGAACACGCTGAAAGTCAGTCGAGTCATTTCGCCGCCTCCTGATGAAGAGACTGCCGGCGAGTCTGCGGCGGATGCCTCCGCGGGGGTATGACGGCGGTCATACGGGCGTGACGGCCCACGGCGGCGGCTCAGCGCGCCACGCGCCGCGCCTCGCTGAAGAGCACGTAACCGCTGTTCGTCATCTCGGCGAGGGCCTCTTCGTAGAGCCGCCGCGACGCTGCGGATTTCGTGTCGCGGAGATGCGAGGCCAGGCTGTCGACGTGGTACGCATCGGGACGCACGAACACCGTGCCCACCACCGCCACGGTGCCGGGCGGCATCGCGCCGGCGTAGTCGAGCGTGGCGCTCTCGTCCTGGCGGAGCCGCGTGTCGCCGAGTTCCGTCCATTGGCCGCCCGCGAACGCGACGCGCCGGGCGATCAGCTGCTCCGCGACGACGGGGCCCGCGCCGTAGCGGTT
Source organism: uncultured Acidobacteriota bacterium (assembly GCA_963779175.1). GTDB lineage: Bacteria > Acidobacteriota > Vicinamibacteria > Vicinamibacterales > UBA2999 > CADEFD01. The sequence continues at coordinate 79,926 of CAVZXA010000004.1, read as the reverse complement.
CGCCAGTTGGATCCGCATCCACACTTCGGGCACGATGTAGGTCGGGAAGGCGTGGCCGGTGTCGGTGTTCGTGAGCGTCATCCGGCTCTCGACCCGGTCGCCCACCAGGCGGGCATCGAACGTCCATCGAACACCGCCGCGCACGGTCTCCGGATCGTGAATGCCGCGGAACAGGTGCCGCCGCTCCGGCATGTGGCAGGTCTGACAGGTCTTGCCCTCGCGCGCGGCGCGCGAGGCTCCGCCACTCTTCGACCGTGTTCTGCAGGAACGCTCCGTTGACCCGCGGCGCCCGGCCTTCGGCGAATTGGTGGCAGCCGGCGCAGAAGTCCACGCTCTCGAAGAAGTCTCTCGTGTTCACGGCACCGTGCGGGGCCGGATACCGTGCGACCAGCGGCGCGATGGTGGTCGGCCGGGGCGGCGGGCCGAACTTCCGGCTCGCCCTGGAGTGGCAACCCGAACATCCGACGCCATCCGCCTGGAGGTACGGGTCGGCCCACTGGTCGCGCAGCGGCGTATGGCACGTCGCGCACATTTCCCGCAGCTCGGGCTGGTCGTTCATCTGCGCCCACACGCCCGGCCCCATGGCCACGGCGTGACGCGCACCCGACCAGTCGGTGAACTGCGCCGTGTGGCACGCAGCACACGACGCCGACGACAGCGCGCCGCCCTGCGCGGGCACCGGCACGGTCCAATACCCGCCCACCGAGGACGTATCGACCGCTCCGGCGGGCGGCGGGACCGGGAGCGGCCGCTGCAACGACCACATGTAGGCGGCCACGTCCCAGAGGTGGCGCTCGACGTCCGGCTGACCCGCATAGCCGGGCATCGTCGTGCCGGCGAAACCCGTCAGCACAGAACGCGCCAGGCCGATGTCGTCGCGGCCGCCCTTGAACGTCCACGGGCGCGTGAGGTCGGTCGGGATCTCGGGCTGGCCGCGCCCGTCGCGCAGGAGCTTCGCGCGTGGACCGTTGCCCTCCCCCGCTGGTCCGTGGCAGTCAGCACATCCCGATGCGTGATACACGCGGTCTCCCTGGCGCGCGTCGCCGGCGACGCGGCGCGGCAGCACGAGGTCTGGCGCCGCCTGTTCGCGCTGCCAGCGCGGCGAGAACGCCTTGACTCGCGGGACGAGGCGGTCGATGTCGCCACCCGTCAGGAAGGAGAACGGTGGCATCGCGCCGTCACCGCCGGCGCCGAGCCGAATCACCGCCGCCAGGTCGGCATCGCTCGGTAGCGAGCCCGCCGGCGTCGAGCGCACCTTGAACTCGGCGCGCGTCAGGTCCGCGGGCGACACCCGGCAGACCGCCGCGGCAATGCCATCCCCGCGCCCCTCGGGCCCGTGGCAGGCCGCGCAGAAGGTCGAGTAGAGCTCCTCACCGGTAGCCGCGACAGGGATGGCGGATGCTGGAGAGGCCGGCGAGTCTCGGCACGACGCGCCGGCGAGGCCCGTGGCGGCCAGCAACAGCACGGCGCGAGCGGCGTTCATGCGTCAACCTTCCCAATCGCGGTGGTGGCCGTGCATTCGGCGAAAAGGGCTGGCACCAGACTGCGTGACGGCATGTTCGGTGGAGCCGCCGGACGTCGATATGATGCCGGTCATACACCCGGGGCGTGCGCTTCCCGCACGATGCCTCGACCGGTCACACGCGCATGCTGCCCATCGACCCGCTCGCCGGCTCGCCGTGGAGCACACCCGAGACCGTCGCCGGCTTCGTGTCGTCGCCGCCCAACCAGGTGCTGCTCGGCGTGGCCACGGCGGAGTTCGCCCGGCGCGGGGGCGGACGGCTCCTCGATATCGGCTGTGGCGCGGCGCGCAACGCCGCGCCGCTGGCGCGCATCGGCTGGCGGGTGCTGGGCACCGACCTGTCGTGGCCGATGCTGCGCGCGGGCGCCGACCGCGTCGCCACCGCGGGCGAGGCCGCTCGATTGCGACTGGTGCTCGCCCCGATGGACCACCTTCCCGTGGCCACCGGGCGCATCGATTTCCTCGTCGCCCATGGCATCTGGAACCTGGCGCCGTCGGGTGCGACGCTGCGTCGCGCCGTCGCCGAAGCGGCGCGTGTCGCCAGACCCGGCGCGTCATTGTTCGTGTTCACGTTCTCACGCCACACCCTGCCCCCCGACGCCGAGCCGGTGCCGGGTGAGCGGTTCGTCTTCACGCAGTTTTCCGGCCACCCGCAATGTTTTCTGACCGAGCGTGAACTCATCGCCGAACTCGCGACGGCGGGTTTCGACCTCGAGCCCGGCTCGTCCCTCACGGAATACAACCGGCCTGGAGCCGGCGCGCTCGAACGACGTTCTGGACCCGTCATCTACGAGGGCGTGTTTCGGAAGCGGGCGGCAGGCCGAGCAAATCGGCTACGGCGTTCAGCGCCCGGGCCGGCGTGACTTCCCGTCGAAGGTCGTCCCGACCAGTGGCGGGGCCATCGTTTGCGGCACATGGCAGGCCGTGCAGTTCCAGCGCGCCCCGGCCACCTGCGGGCGTGCGACTCCGGGCGCCTCGCGCAGGTCGATGAAGTGCGACGGCGGCGCCGGCGGTGGGCCCGCGGTGGCGCCGGCGCGGCCGTGGCAGCGCACGCAGGCGTTCGACGTGGCGGTGATCGGCGTCAGCCCACGCAGGCTGTGCGGTACGAGCGGCGGTTGTCCCTCCCAGGCCCGCGGCAGGCGCGTGCTGCGCCCGGGCCGGGTGTCGGGCGGCTCGAACGCCGGCGCCGGCGCATCCTCAGGAGATGCCGGGGGCTGGGCGTTGGCGGGCGCCCACGCGCCGGTGACGAGCACGAGCAACAGGATCCACGACTGGGCGCGCATGTCATCCCTCCGTCGAACGTTCCGCCTTCGTGACATGGACGGCGCACTTCTTGAAGTCGGTCTGCTTCGAGATCGGACACATCGCATCGAGCGTGACGGTGTTGATGAACACCTGCTCGTCGAACCAGGGCACGTAGACGCTGCCGCGCGGCATGCCGTAGCGGCCCCGGGTCTCCACGCGCAGGCGCACCCGGCCGCGGCGCGACGTCGACCCAGGCGAGGTCGTGCCGGGCCAGGCCACGGCGCGCGGCGTCGTCGGGGTGCATGAAGAGCAGCGCCGCCGGCATGGCGCGGTGCAGCTCGGGGACGCGGCGGGTCATCGTGCCGCGTGTGCCAGTGCTCGAGCACGCGGCCCGTGCTGAGCCAGAGGTCGTAGGTGGCATCGGGCACTTCCGGCGGCGCGGCGTAGGGCCGGAAGAAGATCTTGGCCTTGCCGGCGAGTGACACCGGCGGCGCCGTGGCCGGCCCCGTGCGATCGCCCGGCGGCAGCGCCTTCATCGCCGGGCCGTAGAACTCGAACCGCTCCCGCGCGTGACGTACGGATCGTGCGCCGCGTTGAAGCGCCAGCGGGTCTCGCGGCCCTTGACGACCGGCCAGCGCAGTCCGCGGACGTCGGCGGCGAAATACGCGTCGAAGGGCGCCAGGTCGTGCGCCGTGTCCGCGGCCGAAGCCGGCGTACTCCTCGAACAGGGCCTTCTCGGGGAACCACGCCGACGCCGAGATGACGGGCCGTGTCGTTGGCATGGTCCTCCGCCACGACATCGGGCCAGGCCACGCGCCGGTTGGCCGGCGTGGCGAACAACACGTCGTAGAGCGTGGCCTCCGGCCGATGCCCCAGCGCGCCGGGCGGCGGCGCGCACGTCGGGCAGGCGTCCGGCGGGCGCTCCGGCCACGGCGGCTCCGGCGACGGGTTGCGCGCCCCACAGGTCGGCGAATGGTGAAGCGCTTCGAGAACTCGAGGATCTGCCACAGATCCGAGCGCGCGTCCCCGGGCGCCCGCACCTGCTGGCGCCACATCTGCGTGCGGCGTTCGCTGTTGCCGTAGGCGCCCCACTTCTCGAAGATCATCGCCGACGGCAGGACCAGGTCGGCCAGCCCGGTCGACACGCCGGGATAGACGTCCGAGACGACGATGAACGCGTCGGGCCGCCGGGCGGCCTCCATCCAGTGATTGGCGTTGGCGGTCGACTGGAACGGATTGGTGACCTGCACCCACAGCCACTTGATGCGGCCATCCTCCAGGTCGCGCATCATCTCGGTGAGGTGGCTGCCGGGCTTCGGGTTGATGGTGCCGGCCGGCAGCCGCCACAGCTCCTCGGCGCGCCGGCGATGCGGCCGGGTTGTCGACCGACATGTCCGCCGGCAGCCGGTGCGCGAAGGTGCCGACCTCGCGCGCGGTGCCGCAGGCCGACGGCTGGCCGGTGAGCGAGAAGGCGCTGTTGCCGGGCGCTGCCTGCTTGCCCCGTGAGCAGGTGCACCATGTAGGCCTGCTCGTTCACCCAGGTGCCGCGGGTGCTCTGGTTGAAGCCCATGGTCCAGAACGACACGATTTTGCGGCCGCGGTCGCAGTAGAGGTCGGCGAGCTGCACGAGCTTGGCCCGGAACGCCTCGAGCGGCTCGTCGGCGTTGCCGCGCGCGAGTTCGGCCACGAAGTCGAGGGTGTAGGGCTCGACGGCGGCGCGGAACTCCTCGGCGGTGATGAGCCAGTGGTCGTTCGCGTTCGCGCGCCGGTCGTGCGTCACGCGCTCGCCGGCTTTCTCAGGACGCCCCTGCGCGACGGCCTCTTCGCGCGTCAGCGTGTGGACGCGCTCGTTCGCGCGCGTGTCGTGCTCGGCCGGGAACATCGACCGATCGTCACCGCGCTGACCGTAGCCGATGTCGGTGTAGCCGGCGGCGAAGACGCAGTGCTGCTCGACGAACGCCCGATCGACCGCGTTGCGCACGAGCACCTCGCGCGCCAGGTAGTTCCAGATGGCGAGGTCCGTCTGCGGGCGGATCACGATCTCGAGGTCGGCCATCGCCGAGGTCGGCGTCGTGAACGTCGTCAGGTGCGCGATGCGGTAGTTCGGATCAGCCAGCCGTTTCGCCGTGACACGCGCCCACAGCATCGGGTGCATCTCGGCCATGTTGGCGCCCCACGTCACCACCGTGTCCGTGAGTTCGATGTCGTCGTAGCAGCCGGCCGGCTCGTCGATGCCGAAGGTCTGCATGAAGCCGGCGACGGCCGAGGCCATGCAGTGGCGCGCGTTCGGCTCGAGGTTGTTGCTGCGCCAGCCGGCCTTCACGAGCTTCGCTGCGGCGTAGCCCTCCTGAATCGTGTACTGGCCCGAGCCCATCACCGCGACGCCGGCTGGACCGAGCTCGCCGTGGACGCGCGTGAACTGGCGCGCCATCTCGTCGAAGGCGCGCTCCCACGACACCGGCGTGAGCGTGCCGTGTTTGTCGTAGGTGCCATCCGTGAGCCGGAGCTGCGGGGTGGTCAGGCGGTCGGCGCCGTACAGGATCTGCGCGTTGGCGTAGCCCTTCACGCACAGCAGGCCGCGATTGACGGGTGAGTCCGGGTCGCCCTTGACCGCGACGATCCGGTCGTCGCGGGTGCCCACCTGGATGCCGCAGCCGGTGCCGCAGAACCGGCACACGCCGCGATCCCAGCGCACCGCCGAGGTCGCCTGGGCGGCCTGGGCACGAAGCGTCGCCGGCACCGGCAGACCGGCGGCCACGGCCGTGGCCGCGGCGGCGGCGGCCCGCAGGAACTCGCGACGGCTGGCGCCGCTCATGATTCCCCTCCGGCGCGAGCCGGTCCTGGCGCGCCGGGGTCGGCAATGTGGCAGACCAGATGCGCCGACACCACGCCGGGCACGCGTCCGATGGCCTCGTGGATGGCGCGCACGGCCTCGAGGGTCGGCGCATCGATGGTCACGACCAGCTGGCCGGTGACCGGATCGGCGATGTGGGTCTCGACACCGGCCTGTTGCGCCAGCTGGTCGCTGATGTCGCGGGTGCCCGGTGTCACGCGCACCAGCACACCGGCGATATGAACGACGTCAGCACCCCCCTGCATGCCGCTGATTCTGCCGGCGGCGGCGACCGTCGGCCATGACGGCGGTCATACGGGGCCTACCGGTGCGGCTGTACGGACCTCTGACGCGGCGCTGCGAACCGACTGCCACCGCCTGTCATGAAGCTGATCCAGCGCGACAGCCCTGGAACACACCAAGTCGGGTCGAACTGCAGGACCGGCATCAACCCGGGGCGGTGCGTCTCGACGGCGCCGCGCACACGGGGCGACACGAGGCTGCCAGGCGCGAGCACGAGGGCATCGGCGCGGGCCAGACACAGGTCCGACGAGGTCTTCCAGTCGGGCGTGTCGGACGAGGCGACGAAGAGCGTCAGATCGGCAGCCACGAGCGGCGCCATCCGGTTGGATTCGACCACCACGTCGTAGCCGCCCGACGACAGCACGCGCACGAGCGCGGCGACCTCATGCAGGTGGCCGTCCGGGCAGCGGCACAGGAAGGCGCGGGCCGCTCCGGCGGCCAGGCAGCGTCCGGTGAAGGTGGCGAGCGTCGGCTCGGCATCCTCCTCGATGGCGAGGTGCCCGCCCCCGTGGCGGTGAGCGGAGACTTTCACGGTGGCGACCGGGCGTGGCCCGAGGGCGCGCACCAGGGCCACCGCCAGCGCCGTCTTCCCGACGCTGCGGCTGTGGCCGCCGACGACGAAACAGCGCCCCGCCGGGCGTTCTGCGCTCATCGAGCGCCCACGGCGACGACCGTCTCCGCATAGGCGAACCACAGGGTGTCGCCCGCGAAGGTGCCGGTCACGACCGGCCCGCCCCGGAGGCGGCCGGCGAAGACGTTCATCGAGAGGCGCGGCGTGATCGCGTAGTCGGCCGACGCTTCCACCGCTGTGCCCAGCCGCGTGCTGCCATTCGACCGCCGGCCGGCGTAGCCGAAGACGCCGCCGCGGGCGAGCGTGGCGCCGCTGCCGGCGTACCAAAGGTCTGCGGCAGACGCGAGATCGAGCCGGCGCAGGTCGAGGCGGAGCCCGAGTGCGGGGCGCGGACGGGCCTGCACCTGCACGAACACGTCACGCAGGTTCATCGTGCCGTAGGCGGTCGTCTGCGAGAAGCGCCGAACGGTCGGCAGCAGCGGGAAGAAGGTGCCGTGTGTGGCATCCGCGGGATCGTCATCGCCGCTGGCGTGGAACAGGCCGGCGCGCAGCCACGGGCGCCACGGCGCCGTCGTCCACTGGTAGCCGGCCTCGAGCGCCACCGCGGTGGCGCGGTGATCGTCGCCATACCACTGCCCCGCCTGCGCCACGCCCCACGCGAAGAGATCCACCTCCCCGGGGCCGGCCGGCCAGGCGCCGAGCAGCGCCGCGCCAATGGTGCTGACGTCGATGGCGACGCCCCCCGGCGAGGTCCGTCCCGTGTTGTCGGGGCGCTGGGTGACGTTGCGGGCGTCGTGGTACTGCCAGCCGAAGCCCTGCAGCTGTGTCTTGCGCCCGGGGGCGCTCGTCGGGCGGGAACTGAGCGTCGCACCCGCCACCACCACCTCGCGCATCGTGGTGCTGGCGGCGCGCGCGAAGCCGCCCTGCGTGGGCATGAACGCCACGCCGGTGGCCCGCCAGCGCGGCCGCGTGACGTCCACCCGCACGCCGTCGAAGGCGCGCTGGTAGATCGACCATTCGAACTCGCCGACGAGACGGGCATCGAGGCGCTGTCGTTTCACCGTCTCGATCTTGGCGACGCCGCTCGGCGCCTCCGCACCGGAGAGGTAGCCCATGCGCCCGATCTGGAGGTCGACGCCCGGCACGACGGCCGGAAAGCGCACGTTGGCGAAGCGCAGGTAGATCTGACTGGCGTTCGAGGCGCGGCTGCCCTGGTCGAAATAGAGCGCCCCGGTGCCGAGCGCCCCAGGCCCCACCGCACGATCGGGCAGGCCGGCCATGCCCACGTACTGCGCCGCGAGCGTGAGATCGACGCGCGCCCAATGGCCCCGCAGGTCCACCCGCAAGCGGTCGGCCAGGAAGGTGTAGTCGGGATCGCCGCCGCCCGGCCGCGGCTCGAAATAGCGCCACGACTCGAGGCGCATGAGGTTGGTGGCGGAGAGCCGCCACGTCGCCACGGGTGGTGCGTTGGCAGCCAGCGACGGCGACGGTTGCGCAGCGGCGTCCGAGATCATCGCCGCGAGCACACCCGCCACGGTCGCCGCCGCCCACCAACGCGCCCGGCCGGGAACCGTGGGGACGCGCCAGCGGCGACGCGGGTCACGGCGCCGAACCAAGCGTCTCATCCCTCAACTGTGGCGGCACCGGCACGCGCGGGCCATGACCATCGTCATACCCATGCGCGACACGACGGATGACGCGGCGCGCCGGTCGCCGTTCAGGGCGCCGCCTCTTCCGGCACGTGACACTGCCGGCACCGCACGCGTTCGGGATGGGTGGTGCGAAGCTCGACCCGCGCCCCCGGTCCGGCGTGGCAGGAGAGGCATTCACCTCGCATCTGCAGGGGATGGGGTATCCGTGGCGGCGCTCCGGGCGTGGCGCGGCTGCCCTGCCAGGGGCCCTGAGGCAGCCCCGTGAAGCGGGAGGCCACGAGCAGCGGGGCCGCGGTGGCCGGCACGTGACATTGCCGGCAGCGCCGGAACGCACCGGTCGCCGGGCCGTCGCCGTGCGGCGAGGCCGGCGCCACGCCGACGCCGGCGATGGCGGCGCCGTCGGCGTCGTGGCAGGTCGTGCAGGCGCCAATCGCGGCATCGTGCGGGATCGTCGGCGGCGCGCCGTCGTAGGCGCGCCCGGCCGCGCGCGCGCCGGTCGACCGCAGGATGGCCTCGGCGGGCGACGCCGTGACCGCACGCCGCGGTGAGGGCCGCCAGGCAGGCGCACGCGGCCATGGCCGCGCCTACACGCGTTCGAGGCGCACGGCGCATTTCTTGTAGTCCGGCTGCTTGCTGATGTTGTCCATCGCGTCGAGCGTCACCAGATTGATCAGCAACGACTCGTCGAAGAACGGCACGAAGACCGTGCCGCGCGGCGGGCGGCCGCGGCCGTCGACCTCCACCGGCAGTTCGAGGCTGCCGCGCCGGCTGACCACCTTCACCCGGTCGCCCTTCTTCACGCCGAACTGATCGGCGTCGGCGCGGTTCATCTCCACGTAGGCCGCGGGCACTGCCTGATGGAGCTGCGGAATGCGGCGCGTCATCGAGCCGCTATGCCAGTGTTCGAGCACCCGCCCGGTCGAGAGCCACAACGGATACTCCGCATCGGGCGACTCGGCCGGCGGATGGTACGGCCGCAGGAAGAACGCCGCCTTCTCGCCGTAGCCGACGGCCTTGTAGAAGTGGGCGCCGGAGGCCTTCGTCACGTACGGGTCGTAGCCGGCGGTGTAGCGATAGGGCGTCTCCTTGCCGTTGACGACCGGCCACAACATCCCGCGCGTGCTCTTGAGCTGCTGGTAACTCGCGAGGTCCTTGCCGTGACCGAGCCCGAATGAGCGGTATTCCTCGAACATCGGCTCGTGCCAGTTGTCGTCGGGCCAGGGGAACAGGTGGCCCATGCCCATCCGCTTCGCCACCTGGATGACCTGCCAGGCGTCTTCGCGGGCCTCGCCCGGCGGGTCGACCATCTTGTTCCACTGCTGCGTGCGGCGCTCGGTGTTGCCGAAGACGCCTTCACGCTCGACCCACGCGGCGGCCGGCAGGATGAGGTCGGCCATCGCGGTCGTCGGCGTCGGGTAGATGTCGCTGACGACGATGAAGCGTCCGTCGTCGGGTGTGCGATCGAAGCGCGACCGGTTGGGCAGCGTCACCCACGGGTTGGTGGTCTGGATCCAGAGCGCCTTCACGTCGCCGCGCTTGAGCGCCCGGAACATGTCCACGGCGTGATAGCCGGGCGTCGCCGGAATCGTGCCGGCCGGCAGCTTCCAGATCCGCTCCGCCTCGGCGCGGTGCTCGGGGTTGGTCACGACCATGTCGGCCGGCAGGCGGTTGTTCGAGGTGCCCACCTCGCGCGCCGTGCCGCAGGCGCTCGGCTGGCCGGTGAGGCTCAGCGGATTCGAGCCCGGCCGGCAGATCTTGCCGGTGATGAGGTGCAGGTCGGTGATGAGGTTGTTCATCCACGTGCCGCGCACGTGCTGGTTGACGCCCATGCACCACAGGCTGACGGTGCCGCGCGACAGGTCGCCGTAGATGTTGGCCAGCGCGGCGATCTGCTCGACCGGCACGCCGGTGATGTCGCGCACGCGCTCCGGCGTGTAGTCGGCGAGGAACGTGCGCAGTTCGTCGAGCGAGCTCGGCCGCGCCTCATCCTCGAACGTGTAGCGCTCGGCCTGCTGGTCGAAGCAGCCGTAGCCGATGGTCTTCACGTCCTCGATGCCGCGGCGGAACACCACGTTCTCGTCGATGAACGACTGCTGGATGCGTCCCGAGGCGACGAGCAGGTGCAGGATGCCGTTGGCGAGCGCCAGGTCGGTGCCGGGCCTGAACAGCACGTGCAGGTCGGCATAGTCGGTGGTCGGCGTGCGGCGGGTGGCGATGTCGACGATTCGCGTGGCCGGCTTCTGGCGCTTGGTCTCGAGCATCCGGCTGAAGAGCACCGGGTGCATCTCGGCCATGTTGTTGCCCCAGAGCACGAAGTCGTCGGCCAGGTCGAGGTCCTGGTAGCAGCCCATCGGCTCGTCGCTCTGGAACTGCGTGATGAAGCCCGAGACGGCGCTGGCCATGCACAGGCGCGCGTTGGGCTCGAGGTTGTTGCTGCGCAGGCCGCCCTTCACCCACTTCAGCGCGGCGTAGCCGTCGAAGACGGTCCACTGTCCAGAACCGTACATGGCCACGGCCTCGGGACCGTGCTGCTTCAGCGTGTCGCCGAACTTCGTGGCGATGAGGTCGAGCGCCTCGTCCCACGAGATGCGCGCGAAGGAGCCATCGGCTGGCGCCGCTGCGGGTAGAGCAGCCGATCGTCGCCGTAGAGCAGCCCGGGCAGGTGATAGCCCTTCACGCACAGCAGGCCCTTGTTCACCGGGCTGGCCTCGTCGCCGCGCACGGCCACGACGCGGCCCTGCTCCACGCCGACCATCACGCCGCAGCCGGTGCCGCAGAAGCGGCACGGCGCCTTGTCCCACGTGACCGATGCCCGATCGACCGGTGCGCTGCTGCCGAGGCGCGCCGCCTCCTCCTTGTCGGCGCACGAGTACGCCGCCACCACCGGCGCGGCCACGCCGGCCATCTTCAGGAACGTGCGACGGCCCACCCGGGTGATCATCGTTCCTGCCTCGTCTGGCCGTAGCTGCGCTGCATCTCGCGGTTGATGGCGTCGGCCTGCTCTTCGGCGCCCTTCAGCAGCCACTGGTGCTCCGGCCGGTTCAGGATCTCGTCGATCACCTGGTTGGCGCGCCGCGCCTGCTCGCCGCGACCGGCGCGCAGGGCCTTCGTCGGTGATCTCGCGCGCCTCGGGGATGAGCTCCATGTAGAAGCGCTCGGCCACCTCGAACATGCCGTGCCACTGGGTGTAGTCGGGCGCCATCATCGAGGCGCCCATGCGGGCGCGCCGCCCTTCGTGGTGCCAGAGGTAGTACCAGGTCCACTCGATCTTCTCGTCGTACTGGGTCTTGGTGAGCAGGCCGTTGGTCGCCAGCGCGCTCATGATGGCCTGGCCGGGCTTGGCGAACTTCTCGTTGTAGTTGATGACGACGTCGTCGTACTGCCGGTAGAACAGGTTGATGTAGTCGGGCGTGTGGCAGGTCGAGCACACCTGCTTCATGCGGTTGCGCTTGGCCTCGGCCGTGTCGGCGATGGCGGCCCGCCGCTTCTCCGGATCGGTCTCGGTCACCACCGCGTGATTGGCGTCGGTGTCCATCACCAGGCTCACCGGCGGACGGTTGGTCCACGAGATGCGCTCGCCGGGGTCGTGCGTGATCTTCATGCCGTTCCGCATGTTCGCGCTCATGTGGCAGGTGGCGCAGGTGGGCGCGGCGCTGTAGTCCTTCCCCACCACCCACGGCTTCGCATCGAGGTTCATCTCGCCGATGAGGTCGCGGAACGCGACGCCGTGCTTCGACTCGTCGTAGATCTCCTTCTGCGGATGATCGGGCCCGAGGTGGCACTTGCCGCAGTTCTCGGGCTGGCGCGCGCGCCGCGACGAGAAGTCGTGGCGGCTGTGGCAGGCGGCGCACGACCCGGTCGAGCCGTCGAGGTTGAGGCGGCCGATGCCGGTGTTGGGCCAGCTCGTGCTGCTGAAGAGCGGCTTGCCGCTCTCGTTGCGCACGATGCGGCCCACGGCGTCCATGTTGGTGGGCTGGCCCTTGTCGTCCGGCTTGAGGTCGCGCATGGTCACGAGGCCGCCGTCGCTGCCCTGGAAGGCCACCAGCGAGCCGTGGCACTGCTGGCAGCCGGAATTGGCTGGCGCCAGGCCGTTCACGGCCTGCACGGCCCGGCCGGGCGTCGGCGAATGCGGATTGAACGGGACGCGCGCGCCCTCGACCGTCTCGGCCAGGAAGTTGTCGAGCGAGGCCAGGATGTTGCCGGCCTTCGAGTGATGGCTGGCCGAGAACTCCGCCGCTTCGGTGGGATGGCAGCGGGCGCAGTCGCGCGGCGTGACGATGGTCGCAATCTGCTGGCCGTAGTGGCTGAAGACGTCGGCGTCCTTCGCCTCGGCCTTGTGGCAGTCCACGCACGCCACGCCCTTCTCGGCGTGGGTCGAGCCGGTCCAGTGCTCGACGATGCCGGTCGACACCTGCGCGTGGCAGTCGACGCACTGCCGCGAGGCCGCCGGCGTCGAGACCGAGGCGCGCGCGGCGCCCGACTCGTGCTGGCGCCGGGCCACTTCGAGCCACTGCACCGCCACCAGCGAGAGCAGGAACAGGAAGCCCAGGCCGCCGATGACCCAGCGTTTCTGATCGAGTGTCATACCGTCATCCTCAGTGCGCGACGAGCGCTTCCCACATCGTGAACCCCATGATGGTGAGCGCGCCCACCACGCCGATCCAGACGCTGATGTCCGCGTATTTGAACCGTCGCACCAGCCAGTCGTCGATGAACGGCCAGCAGAACATCACGAACACGATCAGGCCCTGCGTGAGCACGGCCGTCGTGCCCGAGAAGAGCTTCAGCCACCGGAAGGCGACGTAGAAGAACCACTCGGGCTTGATCACCTCGGGCGTGACCTGCGGGTCGGCGCGCGGCCCCATCTCGACCGGCACGAGCGTGGCCAGCGCGCTCAGCAGGATCATCAGCGTGAGGCCGATGATGAGCTCGGTGTAGAAGTGCTCCGGGAAGAAGTTGAACTGCTTCTTCGCCGCGGGATCTTCGCCCTCGAACGTCATCTCGGTCACGCCGAGCAGGCGCACCAGGCCGATGTGCATCATCAGCACCAGGATGAGCAGCACCGGCAGCACGGCGCCGTGCAGGATGAAGAAGCGCGACAGCGTGCGGTCGTTGTAGGTCTCGCCGCCGAGCAGCACCTGCTTCATGAGCGGGCCCGCGACCGGCACCGTGTCGCTGATGTTGGCGCCGACGGTCGCGCCCCAGTAGCTGAGCTGCTCGAAGACCAGGCTGTAGCCGGTGAAGCCGAGCATGAGCGTGCAGATGAGCAGCGTCATGCCGATCATCCAGTTGAGCTCGCGCGGCTTGCGGTAGGCGCCGGTGAAGAAGACGCGCATCTGGTGCAGCACGACGGCGGCGATCATCAGCGTGGCGCCCCAGCTTGTGCAGGCCGCGCAGGTACCAGCCGAACGACGCCTCTTCGGTGATGTAGCGCACCGATTCGTAGGCCGTCGCCGGCGACGGCTGGTAGTAGAACGCCAGCAGCACGCCGGTGACGATCTGCACGACGAAGAGATACGCGGGCGTGCCGCCGAGCGCGAACCACCACCGCTTGAGGTGGTACGGCACCGGCTCGTTCGACATCGCGGCGATGCCCTCGATCGAGACGGGCACGCGTTCGCCGATCCAGCCGCGGACGTCGCTCATGCGGGCCTCCCCGACGAGCCGGGGCTCGGGGCTCGGGGCCCGGGGCTGAGGCGTGTGCGCGCTTCGCGCGCCTGTACGGACGTGAGGCAGGGGTCATGGCCGGGGCCGACCGGGCTCGTCACCTCCACCACGCCGGCGACGTCGCCCATCGACAGCTGCTCGGCCGGCACGATGATGTAGAGCAGCCCCTTGTCCACCATCAGGCCGTAGCGCGGCAGCGACTGCCCGGCATCCCCAGGCGGTCCGCCGGTCGCCATGCCCTCGGTGTTGAAGGTGCCGTTGTGGCAGGGGCAGAAGTAACGGTCGTTCTGCCCTTCCCATCGCACCTGGCAGCCGAGGTGCGGGCAGGTGCTCGAGAGCGCGATGAAGTCGGTGGCTGCGCCGGTCTGTCCGCGGCGCGTCACGTTGACCGTGCGGCCGTCGGGCGTGCGGTAGAGCAGCGTGCCGCCGTCGGGCACATCGGAGACGCGCGTCACGAAGAGCTGATGGAGCCGCCCGGTGTGGGCGGGCAGCATGAAGCGGCCACCGACCCACGCGAACAGGCCGTAGCCCCCGAGCAGACCGGCCACCATGGCCAGGCGCGAGGTCAGCCACAGCGCGGTGCGGCGCGTGAGGGGCGCTTCGGGAGCGCCGTCGTCGAGCGGGGGTGGCGGGGCCTGGTGCGACATCGGCGGCATCTCAGAACGGCGAGAACCCCTGCGACGGGAAGCGCGTCATGGTGTGGAGGTGGTAGAGCGGCGGCCCGTAGGCGATCACGATGAGCACGACCGCCACGGCGCTCCAGAAGCCGAGCCGGTCCCACAGCGACGGACCGGGCGTGACCGCCACCAGCGACTCGGCGTACTCGATGGGCACGAGCGCGCCGCGCGGCGCCACCAGCATCGTGCCCACGATCACGCCGACGTAACACATGGCCGAGACGAACAGGATCACGCCGCCCACCGCCGAGAGGTTGACCAGCGGAATCCACGCCTGCGCCGCCTCGACGCCCTGGAACTCGCCGGTGTAGACGCGCCGCGGCATCCCCATCAGGCCGGCGATGTGGCTCGGGATGCTGAAGCACTGCATGCCGACGAACCACAGCCACGGCTGCACCGCGGCCACCCGCGGGAACGCGATGGCCCGTCCGGTGAGGCGCGGCATCAGCCAGTAGGTGGCGCCCATGAAGGTGAGCGCGACGGCCGTGCCCACGGTGAGATGGAAGTGCCCCTGGATCCACGCCGTGTTGTGGATCATCGCGTTCATCGCGTAGGCGGCGTTGATGGCGCCGCCGAAGCCGCCGAGCGCGAAGGTCACCATCGCCAGCGCGACGCCCGAGAAGAACGGATCGCCCCACGGCAGCACGCGAATCCACCCGAACGTGCCGGTGCCGCCGCGGGCGCGCCCGGCCAGTTCGAGCGACGCGATCACGGTGAAGGCCGTGACCAGGCTCGGAAACATGATCGCGTAGGTGGTGAACGTGTGCACCAGCTTCCAGCCGCTCGAGATGCCCGGATCGGTGAACTGATGGTGCAACCCCACGGGCGTCGAGAACAGCACGAACTGCACGAACACCACGCGCGTCACCGCGTCGCTGAAGAGCTTGCCGCCGGCGATCTTCGGAATCACCGTGTACCAGAGCACGTAGGCCGGCACCAGCCAGAAGTAGGTCAGCGGATGGCCGAACCACCAGAAGTAGGTGCGGGCCACGATCGGGTCGATGCGGTCGACGACGCCGAGCGACCACGGCAGGATGAAGACCAGCACCTCCACGGCCAGACCGGCGGTGGCCAGGATCCAGATCGCCACCGTCGTGAGCATGCCGTGCATCGCCAGCGGCACCCGATCTCCCCGATGCGCCGCCCGCCAGGCGCGGAAGCTGCCGATCATCACGCCGCACCACACCCACGAGCCGACGATGAGCAGCGTGGCGCCGATGTAGAACGTCGGGTGCGCCTCGAGCGGCGGATAGAAGGTGTAGAGCACGGTGCTCGTGCCCGAGAGGATGGCGAGCGTCGTCATCACCGTGCCGATGACCGCCAGCCAGAAGCCGCCCCACGCCCACCCCATCCCCCGGATGCGCCCGAGCGTCGTCTCGGCGACGACGTAGCCGAGCGCCATGATGAAGAACGTGGTGAAGACCAGCGCTTCGAGCACGCCGTGCGCCGTGACCGACAGGTAGTAGAGACGGGCGGTGCCGAACGGCAGATCGACGCCCGCCCGCGCCAGCGCCTGCATCACCGCCATCAACGCGCCGAGCGCGAAGGCGATGATCGCCACCCAAATGTTGGCGAGGATGAGGCGGTTCGCCGGCGTCAACGCGCCGCCTCGACGATGACCTTGCCCTGCATCAGGTGGTGCCCGAGTCCGCAGTATTCGTTGCACACGACCAGATATTCGCCCGGGGTCTCGAAGGTGGTCGTGGCCTCGCTGACGTAGCCGGGTGCCACGGTCAGGTTGATGTTCGTGCCGACGATCTGGAAACCGTGCAGCACGTCGGGACTGGTGACCCGGAACGTGACCGGCACGCCGGCCGGCACGCGCACCTGCTCGGGACGGAAGACGTAGAACTCGGCCCGCAACGACACCGTGACGCGGCCATTGGCCGCCATCGCGACGCCGGGCGAGGCGAACTCCCCGCCGATCGAGAGCGTCTCGGGGTTGATGACTTCGGTGTGGCTCGGCGGATGCGACGCACTGGTCACCGCGGTCACGACGATCGCGCCGGTGAAGAGCGCGAGCATGCCGGAGGCCGCCCACATCCAGTAGCGTTCGTAGCGGTCGACATGCATCGGCAGACCTACGGCGTGGCGCGCGGAAGGAACAGGCCGAAGTAGAGGAGCAGCCAGCCCACGGCGACAAGGATGCCGAACGCGCTCACGATGTAGAGCGTGCCGCGCGGCGATTTGTCGTGGTCGGGAGGAAGAGTCATCGGATGAACCGTGCCGCCCTCCTGTGGGAGACGCAGTCTAGCAGTCGCGGCCCACTGTAGCAACGACGGCTCCGGACCGCGTATGACGGGAGTCATACCCCGCCGCGACGATCCGCCGCAGCATGCCCTCGGAGTCGTTCATGGGCATCCGCGTCGCGCTGCCGGATCTCGACCACTGGAAGGCACAGGTGAAGTGCCAGACCGGGTGTCCCGTCTCGACCGATGCCGGCCGCTACGTGCAGCTCATCGCCGAAGGCCGCCTCGAAGACGCCTACCTGGTGGCCCGCGCCCCCAACCCGCTCGCCTCGGTGTGCGGCCGCGTCTGCGCGGCTCCGTGCGAAGACGCCTGCCGCCGCGGCGCCATCGACGCGCCGGTGTCGATCCGCGCCCTCAAGCGGCACGTCACCGAGCAGTACGGCGTGGAATCGGTGCGGCCGGACACGCAGGACCGCCTTCGCGATACCGGGATCGCCGAAGGCAACCGCTACCCCGGTCACCTGCCGATGGCCTTTCATCGCACGACCCCCGCGCCCGTCACAGGGCTCCGCCACAAGGTGGCGGTCATCGGCGCCGGGCCGGCCGGGCTGGCTGCCGCCCACGACCTGGCGCTGCTGCAGTACGACGTGACGATCTTCGAAGCCGCCGCCGAACCCGGCGGCATGATGCGCTTCGGCATCCCCGAGTACCGCCTGCCGCGGACGCTGCTGGCAGCCGAAATCGACCGCATCGTGTCACTCGGTGTCGAGTTGAAGCTGAACGCGCCGCTGTCGGCGTCGTTCGGACTGCGGCACCTGCGCGAGGAGGGCTTCGAGGCGGTGTTCCTGTCGGTCGGCGTCTCCCGCGGCCGGGACCTGCAGATCCCGGGCGTGGAGATGGACGGCGTCGTCAAGGCCGTCGACTACCTGCTCAACGTGAATCGCGGCTACCGCCTCAACCTTGGACGCCGGGTCGTGGTGATCGGCGGCGGCTTCGTGGCCTTCGACGCGGCCCGCACGGCCCTGCGCGCCGGACGCGAGGCCGAGCCCGACGCCACGGCCGCCGACCTCGGCGCCGAAACCGATGCCCGCCTCAAGGAAGCGATGGACTCGGCGCGGGCGGCCCTGCGCGGCGGCGCCGCCGAGGTCACGGTCGTGTCGCTCGAAAGCCTCGACGAGATGCCGGTGCTGCGCACGACGCAGGGCCACGAGGAGTTCGAGGAAGCCGCGAAGGAAGGCGTGCGTTTCATCACCCGCAAAGGCCCCCGCCGCCTCCTCGGCAACGGCCACGTGATCGCCCTCGAGCTGCGCGCCGTGACCAGGGTGTTCGACGAGCACGGCCGCTTCTCGCCCCAGGTACAACGACGACGACCTCGAGATCATCGAAGCCGACGCCTGCGTGCTGGCGATCGGCCAGCAGGCCGACCTGTCGTTCCTCACGCCGGACGACCACGTGACGCTCACGCCGGGCGGCACCATCGTCATCGATCCGCAGACGCTCGCCACCTCGGCGCCGGGTGTCTACGCCGGTGGTGACGTGGCGTTCGGCCCGCGCAACCTGATCGAAGCGGTGGCCAACGGCAAGCGCGCGGCGCGGTCGATGCACGAGTATCTGGCCGGCGATCGGGCGCGACTCGAGACGACGGTCGACATCGAGACGCTGCCGACGAGCCACTACACGATGCTGAGCGGTTTCGAACGGTTCGACCGCGAGACGCCGCCGACGCTGAGCCTCGACCGCCGCACCGGCATCGCCGAGGTCGAAACCGGCTACGAGCACGAGGCGGCGGTGCGGCAGGCGGCGCGCTGCCTGGTCTGCCACGTGCAGACCATCTACGACCCCGAGAAGTGCGTGCTGTGCAACCGGTGCGTCGACATCTGCCCGGAGTACTGCCTGGCGATCGTGCCCTTCGAGACGCTCGATCTGGATCCCGAACTGAAGGCGACGTTGACGGCCCGGGCCGAAGCCGGCGGCTTCCCGCTGGCGGCCATGGTGAAAGACGACGAGCGATGCATCCGGTGCGGGCTGTGCGCCATCCGCTGCCCGACCGACGCCATGACGATGGAGCGCTTCAGCATCACGGAGCGGTGGACCCATGAGTGACCCACACCCGAAAGCGCCAGGCGACCGGCGTGACTTCCTGCTCAAGTTCGGCGCCGGCGCCGGCGTGGCCGCGCTCACGGCGCAGGGGGCCGCGTCGCTGCGGTCGCTGGTGCCCAACGTGTCCTACGACTCGCCCACCACGGTGAAGCTCGGCCCGCCGGCCGACTTCCCCGACGGCATCAAGTTCCTGCCCGACGAACGGCTGTTCGTCTTCCGCCAGGGCAACACGTTCCACGCCGTTTCGGCCGTGTGCACGCACCTCGGGTGCACGGTGCGCGCCGAGGCGCTGGCCAACGCGCAGACCGCCGCGGTCGGCGGCGGCGAGTTGCGACTCACCCACCGCTTCCTCTGCCCCTGCCACGGCTCCGAATACAAGGGCGATGGCTCGAACGTGTCGGGCCCGGCGCCCAAGCCGCTGGCGTGGTACCGCCTTTCCTTCGCACCCGACGACGGCCAGCTCGTCGTCGACCTCGCCGACGAAGTCGCCACCGACTTCCGGCTCACGCTGGGGTGATGCCATGCGCCTGACCCTGTCCTCCCGCCGCCCCGAACCCGACGCCCCCGGCGTGCGGCCTCAGATGTGGTGGAGCCTGCGGCCGCGGTCGGACCGCGAGGCCGGCGACGCCATCGCCTCCAACTTCCTGTTCCACGCCTTCCCCGCCAAGGTCAGCAAGGCCTCGATGGCGTGGAACTACTCGTTCTGGCTGGGCACGATCTCGGCCGCCCTGTTCCTGCTGCTGATCCTCTCGGGGCTGCCGCTGCTCTTCCTCTACGTGCCGTCGGTGGAACGCGCCTACCAGTCGGTGAAGGACATCGAATTCGTCATCACCTTCGGCTCGTGGATCCGCGCCGTGCACCGCATTGCCGCGCACGGCATGGTCATCGTCGTCTTCCTGCACCTGGTGCGGGTGTTCCTGACCGGGGCCTACAAGAATGGCGCCGGCCGCGGCCAGCACCGCGAGTGGAACTGGGTGCTCGGCGTGGTGATGCTGCTCGTCACGCTGTTCCTGTCGTTCACCGGCTACCTGCTGCCGTGGGATCAGCTGGCCTTCTGGGCCGTCACGGTGGGCACCAACATCGCCTCGTCGATTCCGGCGATCGGCCCGACCGTGCGTGAACTGCTCATCGGCGGACGCACCATCGAACAGGCCACGCTCATCCGCTTCTACGTCCTGCACGTCGTCATCCTGCCGCTCGGCCTGGGCGTGCTCTTCGCGTATCACATGTGGCGCATCCGCAAGGACGGCGGGCTGGCGCGCGCCGAACGCGAGGCGCTGCTCGAGCGTCCGGCAGCGGTGCCGGTGGTGGCGACCAAGACCTACACGCTGCTCGGCGTGGCGCGGGGCCAGGCCCCGGTGATTCGCGCGCAGGCGCTCGAAGCGCCGGAGACGACGGTGAACGCGGTGCCCGACCTGACGCGCCGCGCGGCCATCGCCACGCTCGGCACCTTCGCCGTCATCGGCATCCTGTCGGTGTTCATCGCCTCGCCGCTCGAGGAACCGGCCAACGCGCTGGTGACGCCGAACCCGGCCAAGGCGCCGTGGTACTTCCTGTGGCTGCAGGAGATCGTCACCGACACGACGATCCGCATCGGCTCATTCACCCTGAACGGCGCGTTCGTCGGCGGCGTCGTGCTGCCCGGCCTGCTCATCGGCCTGCTCACGGCGTGGCCGTGGCTCGACCGCTCGACGGCCAGCGCCACCGGCGTGTGGATGGCACGGGCCCGCGCGCGGCAGAACACGGTGTTCCTGCTGGTCGTGCTCGGCATCCTCATCCTCACCTTCATCGGCATGGCGATGCGCGGCCCCTACTGGTACCTCTACTGGCCGTGGGAAGCCTGGCCGGACATCCCGGCGAGGATCTGACATGGAGAAGCGCACCAACTCCCCGTTTCCCGCAATCGACCGGCCGGTGATGGCCCTGGTGGGCGTCGTCCTGGTCATCGGCACCGGCCTCTTCATGTGGAGCGACCGCGCGCACGACTGGCGGTTCTACCAGATGGAGTTCTCGCAGATGGTCGCCGCGCAACTCGGCGCCGAGAAGGCCGCCGAGGTGCCGACCGGCCTGCAGCAGATCTGGGTCGCCGACCTCGAGCGGGCCGACCGCTGCACCACCTGCCACCTGGGCGTGTTGTGGAAGGGCTTCGAGAAGGCCGAGCACCCCTATCGCACGCATCCCGAGGCGCCGCTGAAGACCCATCCCCTCGAGAAGTTCGGCTGCACGTCGTGCCACGGCGGCCAGGGGTGGGCGATCGACACCGCGGCCGCCCACGGCGAAGTGGCGCACTGGGAAGAGCCGCTGCTCAGCCGCACGCTCGGCGAGTCGTACACCCTGGCCGGCGACAAGAACGCGCTGATGCAGATGAACTGCAACACCTGCCATCGCTATGACCGCGAGACCACCGGCGCCACGGCGGTCAACCTCGCCAAGCGCCTGGTGACCGACAAGGGCTGCCGCGCCTGCCACGTCATCAACGGCTTCGGCGGCACCATCGGGCCCGACCTCACCGAGGTCGGCGAGAAGCCGCCGGAGCAATACGACTTCAGCCGGCTGTCGGGCCAGCGCACCGCGTTTGCGTGGCACGTCGCGCATCTGAAGGATCCGCGGGCACTGGCCGAGGGCACCGTGATGCCGAACTTCAACTTCTCGACCGAGCAGGCGCAGGCGCTGTCGATGCTGGTGCTGTCGTGGCGCCGTCACGACGTGCCCGCCCGCTACCTGGCCGGAGCCCCGCGCACCGATCCGCGCAGCGCCGAAGAACTCGCCGCCGAGGAGGCCATGAAGACCGGGCCGGGCCGCTGGTTCGTCGACACCGGCTGCTTCGTCTGCCACTCGGTGGCGGCGCTCGGTGTGCGGAGCCCGGCCCAGATCGGTCCGGACCTGTCGACCGCGGTCGAAGACACGCAGAGCCGCTTCGGGCTGACGGTGGACGCCTTCCTCGCCAATCCGACCGGCACGATGAGCGTCGTGCTGTCGCGCCAGATCATCCTCACGCCCGAACAGAAGCAGGTCGCCGTGCAGAAGCTCCGCGAGGCGTTCGCGGAACACCAGAAGCAACGCGCCGCCGGGGTCACGACTGCACCCGCGCCGAGTCATTAGGAGACCACGATCATGGAGAGACACCGTCAGCACGCATGGAGCCGGGTGCTCGTCATCGCGGCGGCCGCCGCGGTCGCGACACAATGCACGCCGAGCCGGCCCGAATCGCAGCGCTCGGGCGGCGCGGTCCAGTCAGACCTCGCCGTGGCCGCACAGAAGACCTACGTGGCACCCGGCGACCTCGACGAGTACTACATGTTCTCGTCGGGCGGGCACTCGGGACAGGTCTACGTCTACGGCCTGCCCTCGATGCGGCACCTCTCGACCATCCCGGTCTTCACGCCGTACCCGGCGACCGGCTACGGCTTCGACGACGACTCGAAGAAGATGCTGGGCGAGCTGACCTGGGGCGACGCCCATCACCCGGCGCTCTCGGAAACCAAGGGTGACTACGACGGACGATGGCTGTTCATCAACGAGATGAACGGACGTATCGCCCGCATCGACCTGCGCGACTTCAAGACCAAGCAGATCCTCGGGCCGGTGCCCAACCTGCACGGCAACCACGCCTCGTCGTTCGTGACGCCCAATTCCGAATACGCGATGATGGCGTCGCGCTTCTCGCGTCCCGTGCCGCAGCGGCCGGTGGGCATCGACAAGTACGCCACCGAGTACAAGGGCATCATCGCCGGCGTGAAAATCGAGCCGACGTCCGGCGAGATGTCGCTCGCCTGGCAGATCCTGATGCCACCCTTCGACTACGACCTCGGGGACGCCGGCAAGCTGGCTTCCGACGGCTGGATGTTCTTCACCTCCTACAACACCGAGCGCGCGACCGGAAAGCTCGAGGTGACCTCGGCACAGAAAGACCGCGACTACATCGCCGCCGTCGACTGGAAGGCCGCCGAGCGGGCGATCGCCGAGGGCAAGTTCGACACCATCGACGGCGTCAAGGTCATCGATCCGAAGAAGGTGCCCGGCATCGTCTATCTGCTGCCCTGCGGCAAGTCGCCGCACGGGGTCGACGTGGCGCCCAACGGCAACTGGATCGTCGGCTCGGGCAAGCTGCAGGGCGTGACCACCGTCTTCAACTTCGAGAAGATCCAGACCGCCATCCGCAACAAGGACTTCACGGGTGAAGAAGACGGCATTCCGGTGCTGAAATACGAGTCGATCAAGGACGCCGAAGTGCCGGTGGGCCTGGGCCCGCTGCACACGCAGTTCGGCACCGACAACTGGGCCTACACCTCGCTCTTCGTCGACAGCGCCATCGCCAAGTGGAAGCTCGGCACGTGGGAAGTCGTGGACAAGGCGCCGATGTCGTACTCGATCGGCCATCTCTCGGCCGCCGAGGGCGACACGGTGAGCCCCGACGGCAATTACCTCGTGGGCCTCAACAAGCTGTCGCACGGCCGGCACCTCTCGGTCGGGCCGTCGCAGCCCGAATCGTCGCAACTGGTCGACATCACCGAAGAGAAGATGAAGCTCATCTACGACGCCTTCACCGAACCGGAACCGCACTACGCGCAGATCATCAAGGCCGACAAGGTCAAGCCGATCGAGGTCTATCCGAAGGAAGAGAACAAGCACCCGATGGCGGTGTGGGACGTCGCCCAGGCGGGTGTGACACGCAACGGCAAGAACGTGCTCGTGAAGATGGTCGCCGTGCGCTCCACACTCACGCCGACGGACTTCGAGGTGCAGGCGGGCGATCAGGTGACCGTCGCCATCACCAACATCGAGCAGACGACCGACGAGCTCCACGGGTTCGGGCTGCTCGACTACAACATCAACGTCGTCATCGACCCCGGCGAGACCAAGACCGTGACGTTCACCGCGAAGAAGAGCGGCGTCTTCGCCTACTACTGCACCAACTTCTGTTCGGCGCTGCATCAGGAGATGCAGGGGTACATGGTCGTCAAGTGACCTGTAGGGGCTAGCGGCTAGGGGCTAGCGGCTAGGGCTAGGGCTAGCGGCTCGGGACTGAGGAATGGGGACCAGGGAACAGGGGTGGGTCATGGACAGCACAGCGCGCGGCCGGTTTCTCGACGGCACCATCGACGGCCGTGCCCGGCTGATGGTGCTGCTGGCGGTGGTGCTGCTGGCCGTGACCTACGTCCTGCCGCTCTGGAACCTGACGATGTTCGCGCCGCAGTATCCCGAGGGGCTGCGGCTCGACATCTACTCGCACACGCTCGAGGGCGGCAACAACGGGCAGGACGTCAGGGAGATCAACGTCCTGAACCACTACATCGGCATGCACGACCTGGTGAACGAGTCGTTCGTCGAGTTCCAGTGGATGCCGTTCGTCATCGGCGCCATCGGCCTGCTGATGCTCCGAGCCGTCGTCCACGGCTCGGTGGCGGCGCTGCTCGACGTGGCGATGATCTTCGTCTACTTCGGGGCCTTCTCGACCTGGTCGTTCGGCTACAAGCTCTATCGCTACGGCCACGACCTGGCCCCGGATGCCGCCATCAAGGTGGCGCCGTTCATGCCGCCGATGTTCGGCTACCGCCAGATCGCCAATTTCGAGGTCTATTCCTATCCGCGGGCCGGCACCTACGCGATGGTCGCCGCGATCCTGCTGCTCGTCGCAGCCCTCGGGTGGACGTGGGTGCGCGCGCGGCGCGCCCTGCCCACGGCTGACGCACGGTGACGCGATGATACGGCTGGCTCTGGTGGCGTTCGCACTCATCGGGACGCTCGGCCTGCCGGCCATCGCCCGGGGGCAGGACGATGCCCTGCCGCCGGCGACCCAGGCCATCGAAGGCCGGCCCGCGGCGCCGCACACCTCGCCGCTCCAGGCGCTGGTCGACCGGGCCGCCCCGGGCGCACGGATCGAGGTAGCGGCCGGCACCTGGGAGGGCGACCTGTATCTCGATCGGCCGATCACGCTCGTCGGCGTGGGACGCCCGCTGCTGCGCGGCTCGGGGCACGGCAGCGTCGTGCGCGTCCGGGCCGCCGGCGTCACCCTCGAGGGCCTCGACATCGACGGCCGCCGCGGCGGAGACCTCGGCCGCGACACCTCGGGCATCCATGTCACGGGAGCGCACGTCACCATCCGCGACTGCCGCGTGCGTGACGCGCTGTTCGGCATCTACCTGCGCGAAGCCGACGACGCCACGATCGAGCACTCGGTCGTGACGGGCATTCCCGATCGCCCGCCGGGAGAGGTCGGCAGCGGCATCCACGTGTGGAACAGCCAGCGCTTCCACCTGACAGACAACGAGATCGTCGGCACCCGCGACGGGATGTACATCCAGTCGTCGTCGCACGGCGTCGTGCGCGGCAACCGCGCGCGCGACCTCCGCTACGGGCTGCACTACATGTTCTCCGACGACAACCTGTTCGAGGACAACGCGTTCGAGACCGGCGCCGCCGGCGTGGCGCTGATGTACTCGAAGCGCCTCGTCTTCCGCCGCAACCGCTTCGTGCGCAACCGGGGATTCGCGTCGGTCGGCCTGCTGCTGAAAGCCTGCGACGACGTGGTTGCCGAAGACAACCTCATCGCCGACAACGCACGCGGCATCTTCCTCGAGGGGTCGTACCGCAACCACTTCCGCCGCAACGTCATCGCCATGTCCGACACGGCGCTGGTCATCTACGACTCGAGTGGCGGCAACACCTTCGAGGGCAACTCGTTCGTGGGCAACCTGACGCCGCTCTCGCTGTCGGGACGGCGCACCGACACGCGCTTCGACGGCAACTACTGGTCCGAGCACGGCGAGCCGGATCTCGACGGCAACGGCGTGGCCGACCGGCCGTACCGCCTCTCGAACGTCTTCGACCACGTGCGCGGCAACCTCACCGCCGCCGATCTCTTCTCGCAGGGCGTGGCGGTGAGCGCCCTTGGCGCGGCGGAGCGGGCCTTTCCCGTGCTCGACCCGGTGCCCGTGGTGGACGCCCGGCCGCTGGCACGCCCGCCCGTACTCGCCGCCGTGCCTGCCGATGTGCCAGTCACCGCGTCGTCGCTGGCGGCCCGCGCCGGCGCCTGGATGCTGCTCGGCATGGGTGTGATCGTGCTCGGCGTCGGTCGGCACGGCTGGAGCACCTCGTGATTCGCTACCGCGCCTTCACGAAGACCTACGGCGGACGCTGCGTCGTCGACGCGTTGAGCTTCGAGGTGCCGCGCGGCGCCGTCGTGGCGCTGCTCGGGCCGAACGGCTCCGGCAAGACGACCTCGATCAAGGCGGCGGCCGGGCTCATCCGCCCGACCTCCGGGGAGGTCTTGCTCGGCGACGACGGCGTGAGCGCGCTCGACGCACGGGCGCGCCGACGCGTCTCCTTCCTGCCGCAGCGGGTCTCGTTTCCAGACACGCTGACGGGACGCGAGGTGGTCGAGTTCTACCGGCGGCTGCGCCAGGCGCCGCACGACGCGGTGGACCGCGCGCTGGCGTTCGCGTCGCTGAACGGCGCCGGGGCACGCCCGGTCGGCACCTACTCCGGTGGCATGGTGCAGCGGCTCGGGCTGGCGGTGGCCACCGTGGCCTCCACCGATGTGCTGCTGCTCGACGAGCCCACGGCCGCGCTCGACCCCGAGGGCCTCCAGTCGTTCTACGAGCTGGTCGACGTCCGCCGGCGGGCCGGCGGCGCCGTGTTCTTCAGCTCGCACCAATTGGGCGATGTCGAGCGGCTCGCGGACCTCGTGGCCGTCATCGTGGCCGGCCGCCTGGTGGCCTCTTTCACCGAGCGGGAGCTGGCGGCGCGGCTGGCCGATCGCGGCACCATGCGCGTGCGTCTTGGCGCCGAGGTCGAGGGCCTGCTGCCCAGGCTGCAGGCGCTGTCGCCCGCGGCGTCGTGGCATGGCGACGAACTGGTGCTGCCCGGGCCGGCGTCGGCCCGCCCGGAGATGCTTGATGTCATCCGCGAAGCCGGCGGCGAGATCCGCGGATTGACGGCGGAAGAGGGCCACCTCAATCAGTTCTACCGCGAGCTCGTCGGAGACCGGCCGTGAAAGGCGCTCTGCTCCGGATGCTCCCGCTCGTCGGCCTGCTCGGCGGGTGCGCCACAGGACCGCCCGCCCCGGTGGCTATCGACACCGCCGCCGACGTGTGCGCGCACTGCCGCATGACGATCGTCGCGACGGCCACCGCTGCCCAGGTCGTCGCGCCTGGCGAAGAGCCGGTGCTCTTCGACGACCTCGGCTGCCTCCGCGACGGCGTGGCACGTACCGGGCTCGCCCCCGAGGCCGCCGTCTTCGTGGCCGATCACCGGACCGGCGAATGGGTGGACGGCCGGACCGCCGTCTACACGCTGACGTCGCTCGACACGCCGATGGGCTCAGGCCTCGTCGCCCATGCCACCGGCGCGTCTCGTGATCTCGACGCCGCGGCCAGTCGCGGCACGGCGGTGCCGGTGAGGAGGCTGCTGCCATGACCACCTTCGATGCCCCGATCTGGCTGTGCGCGCGCTACGAGCTGGTGCTGGCCGTGCGGTCGCGCTGGCTGCAGATCTTCGCCGTGGTGTTCGCCGGGCTCGCGCTGGCGGTGGCCGGCGCCGGCTACGTGCTCTCGGGCGGCCACGGCGTGCAGGACTTCTCGCGGACGGCGATCTCGCTCGTGCAGCTGGTTCTGTTGCTCGTGCCGCTGGCGTCGCTGGTCTTCGGGGCGCTGGCCCTGACCTCGGAGCGCGGCGCCGCCGAGCTGCTGTACTCGCAGCCGGTCTCGCGCGGCCACATCCTGTTCGGCCGCGTGCTCGGCCTCTGGGCCGCGCTCTCGGCCGCCGAGCTGGTCGGCTTCGGCCTGGCGGGTCTCGTGCTGCAGTGGCAGGCGGGGCTCGACGGCGTGGCGCGCTACGGGGCACTCGCGGTCACGGCGGTGGCTGTCACCGGCGTGTTCCTCTCGATTGCTGCGTGGCTGGCCAGCGGCCACACCGGACGGCGCACGCGGGTGCTGGCGCTGTCGCTGGTCGTGTGGTTCCTGGCCGTCGTGCTGTTCGACGTGGCGGCCCTGGGCGTGGCATCGCTGCTGCGGTCGGGGTCGGCCTCGCGGCTGCTCATCTGGGCGACTCTCGTGAACCCGGTGGACGCGGCACGCACGGGGGCGCTGCTCGCCATCGAGGGCACGTCGGCGTTTGGCGCGGCCACCGCGGCGCTGCTGCGCTTCACCGGCGGGATGGCCGCGGCGGGTCCCGCCATCGGGGCATCGCTCGTGCTCTGGCTCGTGGTGCCGTTTGCCTGCGCCGTCCGCGGGCTGGCGCGTTCCGACATCTGAGGTTTCCCCATGGCAATGGCGCTCGAGCAGCGGAGGTCCGCCACGCGGCGCTTCGCCGCGGTCGGCGGCGGCGCCTTCGGCACGGCCGGGATGGTCGCCGGCACCCGGGTGCTGAGCGGCCTCGACGTCCCCGACTATCAGGTGCTGCCGTGGCTGGTGGTCTACAACGTCCTGACCAGCGCCGTGGCGGTGGCCCTGGCCGTGGCACTCTGGCGCGGCCGGCGGTGGGCGACCAGCGGCGCGTGGGGACTCGCCGCCGCGCATGCGCTCGTGCTTATCGGCCTGACGGGACTGCGCATCACCGGCGCCGGGGTCGCAGACGACAGCCTCGCAGCCATGGGCCTGCGCACTCTCGTGTGGGCGCTCATCGCGCTCGCGGCGCGTGCGACGACGCCGTCTCGTCCCTAGAGCACCGGGGCGCACGTGCGCCGCCCGGCTGCGGAGCGCCCGACGCCTCAGTTCGAAAACGCCGCGATCCCCGTCTGCGCGCGGCCCAGGATGAGCGCGTGCACGTCGTGGGTGCCCTCGTAGGTGTTGACGACCTCGAGGTTCACCATGTGCCGGATGACGCCGAACTCGTCCACGATGCCGTTGCCGCCCATCATGTCGCGGGCCATGCGGGCAATGTCGAGCGCCTTGCCGCACGAGTTGCGCTTGAGGAGCGACGTGATCTCGGGCGCGGCCGTGCCGTCGTCTTTCATGCGGCCCAGCCGAAGCACCGCCTGCAGGCCGAGCGTGATCTCGGTCTGCATGTCGGCCAGCTTCTTCTGAATGAGCTGATTGGCGGCCAGCGGCCGGCCGAACTGCTTGCGGTCGAGCACGTAGTCGCGGGCGCGGAACCAGCAGTCTTCGGCGGCGCCGAGCGCCCCCCAGGCGATGCCGTAACGGGCGCTGTTGAGGCAGGTGAACGGGCCCTTCAGGCCGCGGATGTCGGGAAACGCGTTCTCGTCGGGACAGAACACGTTGTCCATCACGATCTCGCCGGTGATGCTGGTGCGCAGGCCCACCTTGCCGTGTGTGGCCGGCGCGCTCAGGCCCTTCATGCCCTTGTCGAGGATGAAACCGCGGATCTTGCCCTCGTCGTCTTTCGCCCAGACGATGAAGACGTCGGCAATCGGGCTGTTCGAGATCCAGCTCTTGTTGCCGGTGATCGACCAGCCGCCGTCGGCTTTGGTCGCGCGCGTGGTCATGCCGCCGGGGTCGGAGCCGGCGTTGGGCTCGGTCAGCCCGAAGCAGCCGATCCACTCGCCGGTCGCCAGCTTCGGCAGGTACTTCTGCTTCTGCGCCTCGGTGCCGAAGGCGTTGATGGGCACCATCACGAGCGAGCCCTGCACGCTCATCATCGAGCGGAAGCCGGAATCGACGCGCTCGATCTCGCGCGCCACCAGCCCGTAGCTGACGTAGCTCATGCCGGCGCCGCCGTACTGCTCGGGGATGATGATGCCCAGCAGGTCGAGCGCGCCCATCTCGCGGAAGATCTCCGGCGCCGGCTTCTCGTGGCGGAACATCTCCAGGGCCCGCGGCGCCAGCTTTTCCTGCGCGTAGGCGCGCGCGGTGTCGCGCACCATTCGCTCTTCGGCGCTCAGTTGCTGGTCGAGGAGCAGCGGATCGCTCCAGTGGAAACGGGCATCGGTGGTGGTGGCCATGTGTGCTCGACGGCTGGACGCCGGACGGAACGATCCGCCGCGCGGCGCCTCAGATGATGCCACGAATCCGGATGCCGGGCCTCCGGGGCGCGGCCGGCACCAGGCGCCGTCAGGCGCGGCCGGGGTCGGGCACGGACGGCGCGATGGGCGGCGGCATCCGGCCGCCGGCGTGGCGCACGCCCCACTCCACCATCGCGCGCATCATCGGCCGCAGGTCTTCGCCCTTGGCGGTGAGCGTGTACTCGAGGCGCGGCGGCCGGTCGGTGTAACGGGCGGCCTGCACGATGCCTTTGGCGCGCAGCCGCTTGAGGCGCTCGGAGAGGATGTTGGTGGGGATGCCTTCCGGCGAGGCCGCGAACTCGGCGAAGCGCCGCTTGCCGCGCATCAGATCGCGCACCACCAGCAGCGACCAGCGGTCGCCGAGCACATCGAGCGTGCAGGAGACGGGGCAACGCGAGCGCCGGTCGCCAACCATGGGCGCCAGCCTACCAGACCCGCGGCTCCGGCGCCAGTCACTTGCAGATTGCAAGTGACTCGGCTACAGTGACGACTCATGCCGTTCCGCCCGCGCGCCGCCGCGGCCGCCGTGCTCGCGCTGCTGGCCGCCACGCCGCTCTTCGCGCAGCCCGCCGCCACGCCCTTGCCGAGCGTCGCCGCCCACCGCACGGCCACCCCCATCCAGATCGACGGCCGGCTCGACGACGCCGCCTACGCGACGGTGCCCGCCATCACCGACTTCGTGCAGCAGGAACCCGACGAGTTCAAGCCGGCCACCGAGAAGACCGAGGCGTGGGTCTTCTTCGACGACGACAACATCTACGTGTCGGCGCGCTGCTGGGAGATCGCACCCCGAGCGCCGCGTCGCCAACGAGATGCGGCGCGACACCAGCCAGCTGCGGCAGAACGACACGTTCGCGCGTGCTCTTCGACACCTTCCACGACCGGCGCAACGGCTACCTCTTCTACGCCAACGCCATCGGCGGCCTGGCCGACAGCCAGGTCACCGACGAGGGTCCGCCCAACGTCGACTGGAACACCGTGTGGGACGTGCGGACCGGCGGACTTCGACGGCGGCTGGACCATCGAGATGGCGATCCCGTTCAAGTCGCTGCGCTACCTGCCGGGCCGCGAGCAGACCTGGGGCATCAACCTGCGCCGCGTCGTGCGCTGGAAGAACGAGTGGTCGTACCTGGCGCAGGTGCCGCGCGCGCTCACGACCTTCCGCGGCATCCTGAAGGTGTCGTCGGCCGGCACGCTCACGGGCCTCGCAGGCGCCGTCGGGCAGCCGCAACCTCGAGGTCAAGCCGTTCACGCTCGGCAACGTGGCCACCGACCGCACCGTCACGCCGATCGTCGAGAACGACACGACGCTGCGCGGCGGGCGTCGACGTGAAGTACGGCGTCACGCAGAACCTCACCGCCGACCTCACCGTGAACACCGACTTCGCGCAGGTCGAAGTGGACGAACAGCAGGTCAACCTCACCCGCTTCAACCTGTTCTTCCCGGAGAAGCGCGACTTCTTTCTCGAAGGCGCCGGCACGTTCGCGTTCGCCGGACGCGCCAGCGCCGGCCTGGCCGCCGGCAGCGGCGACACGCCGTACCTGTTCTTCAGCCGCCGCATCGGCCTCGACGGGGCGCGGCAGGTGCCGCTGCGCGTGGGCGGCCGCGTCACCGGCAAGGTGGGCGACATCACCGTCGGCGCGCTCAACGTGCAGACCGGCGAAGACGCGGTGGCCAGCTGCCGACTCCACCAACTTCACCGTGCTGCGCGCCAAGCGCGACATCCTGCGGCGCAGCAGCATCGGCGGCATGTTCACGCACCGCACGGCCACGCCCGGCACGCGTGGGCGCCAACGACCGGCCTCGGCCTCGATGCGACGCTTCTCGTTCTACCAGAACCTGCGCATCGACAGCTACGTGGCCGGCGACGCGCAGCGAGGGCAAGCGAGGGCGACGACCTCAGCTATCGCGGCTTCTTCGACTACAACGCCGACCGCTACGGCGTGCAGGTCGAGCGCCTCGACGTGCAGCCGAACTTCCTGCCGGAGGTCGGCTTCCTGCGCCGCACCGACATGCGCCGCAACTTCGGCCTGCTGCGCTTCAGCCCGCGCCCGAGACGGATTCCCCACGTGCGCAGGCTCACGGCGCTGGCCAGCCTCAACTACGTGACCAACACCAGCGACCGCCTCGACACGCGCGAGCAGGTGGGCCAGTTCCAGACCGAGTTCACCAACAGCGACGTCGTGAGCGTGACCTACACCGACAGCTTCGAGCGGCTGGTGCGGCCGTTCGCCATCGCGCCCGGCGTCCGCATCCCGGTCGGCGGCTACGACTTCCACACCACGCAGCTGTCGCTACACCGGCGGCCAGCAGCGACGCTACTCCGGCGCCATCGTCTACGAGGGCGGCCCGTTCTACAGCGGCGACCGCCACTCGATCGCGCTCAACACCGCGCGCATGGAAGTGACGCCGCAGTTCTCGGCTCGAGCCGAGCGTGTCGGTCAACTGGGTGGACCTGAAGCGAAGGGTCGTTCACCGCCAAGGTGGCGCGCCTGCGCGGCACCTACACGATGACGCCGCGGATGTTCGTGAGCGGCATCGTGCAGTACAACTCGACCAGCACGTCGCTCGGCAGCAACCTGCGCTTCCGCTGGGAATACCGTCCCGGCAGCGAGCTGTTCGTCGTCTACACCGACGACTACGACACCGAGGCGCGGCCGAACGTCGACGCCGCTCCGCAATCGCGCCTTCGTCGTCAAGGTGAACCGGCTGTTCCGGCCGTAGCCACCACGCCTCGAGCCGGCCGGCAGATCAGCGCACGGTCACCGTGGCGCGGGCGCTGCGGCCACGCTCGTCGAGGGCTTCGATGCGGTGCGTGCCCGGCGCCAGGGGCCACTCGACGACCGCGTTGGCCGACTGCGTCCCGACCACCCGTCCACCGACCTTCCACTCGATGCGTGACGCGCCGGCAGCCACCGCGCGCAGCGGCAGCGTCTGGAACTCGCGGCGCAGCGTGGGGTCAATGAGATAGGTCGCGCCATCCGGCGGGCTCACGATGGCAAACCGCGCCGGCCCCGGCCGCGCTGGCCGCGGCGGCGTGGCGGTGGTTCCACTCGCCAGGGCGATGTCGGGCGCATCTGCCGGCGCTCCGTCCACGCGCCGTCCCTGTTCACGCGCCCAGGCGTGGAAGGCGGCCGGCAGGAACGTATGCAGGCCGTCAGCGCCCAGGTGATGCCAACTGCACGGCAGCTCCGGCTGCTCGGCGGCCACCCATTCGCGCCGCTTGAGGGGACACCACGCGTTGGCCGTGGCGCCCGACTCGGCGCACACCTCGCGCTCGATCGCGGTCGAAGGCGGCGCCACGATGGCGCCATCGGCCATCACGGCGACGCTGCCGGCCAGCCGTGCCTCGGCCGCCAGCATGACGGCGTGGAAGATCGGCCCGGCGCCGGTCACGCCGCTCGAGTTTCTGAGCGGCCGCCGGTCGAAGTTCCCCACCCACACGCCCACGGTCGCGTGGCGTGAATAGCCGATGGTCCAGTTGTCGTGATACGCCTGCGAGGTGCCGGTCTTGACGGCCACCGGGAACGGCAGTTCGAGGCTGCCGCCGCGGCCGAAGACGAACTCGCGCGCGTCGGGATCGGCGAGGATGTCGGTGATCCAGAAGGCCGCGCGGTCGGACACGAGACGCGTGCTGTCGGGCAGCGGCGCGTCGGCCGGCCGGCGCAGGAACGTCGGCGGCGTCCACTCGCCGCCGCGGGCAAACGCCGCATACGCCGCGGTCAGCTCGTCGAGGCGCACTTCGGCGTTGCCGAGCGTGAGGCCCAGCCCGTAGTGTGCGGCCGTCTTGTCGAAGGTGGTCAGGCCGGCGCGCCGCAGGAAGCGCAGCACGTTCGGCACGCCGAGTTCGGCCGCGAGCCCGACGGCCGGCACGTTGACCGAACCGGCCAGCGCCTGCCGCGCCAGCAACGGCCCACGGTAGCGGCCGTCGTAGTTGCGGGGGCTGTAGACGACGCCGTCTTCAGCGGTCGGGAAGCTCGACGGGACGTCGGCGAGCACCGTGGCCGGCGTGGTGCCGCCGTCGAAGGCCAGCGCGTAGGTGAACGGCTTGAGCGCACTGCCCGGCTGACGCAGCGTCACCGGCCCGTTGATGGTGCCGCCGTGCGCGTTGTCGAAATAGTCGCCGGAGCCTTCCCAGGCCACCCACTCGCCGGTGGCGTTCTCGAGCACGACCACCGCCACGTTGAAGGCGCCGTGCGCGCGCAGGTCGTCGCGGTGGCGCGCCAGGATGCCGGCCAGGTCTGCCTGCAGGTCGCTGTCGAGCGTGGTCTCGATGCGCGCCGGCCGCGGCTCCCCCGCTGCCGCCAGCACCATCTCGACGAAGTGCGGCGCGGCGAACGGCGCCGGCGTCGGCGCGAAGGTGAGGCGCTCGTCAAGCGCCAGCGCGAGGTCGTCGGCGCCCAGCGCCCCGGCGGCCGCCATCCGCCGCAGCACCACTCGCTGCCGTGCGCGCGCGGCGTCGGCGTTGCGGTAGGGATTGAAACCCGACGGCCGCTGCGGCAGCCCGGCGAGGAAGGCCGCCTGGGCCGGAGTGAGCATCGATGCCGGCACGCCGAAGTAGGCAAGACTCGCGCGCTCGGCACCGGTGAACTGGTTGCCGTAAGCGGCGAGGTTCAGATACAGCGCCAGCAGCTCCGTTTTCGAGAAGCGATGCTCGAGGCGCAGCGCGATGAGCGCCTCGCGAACTTTGGCGGCGACGCCGCGGCGGCGATCCGGCTGGCGGCGATTCAGCAACAGCTTGGCGACCTGCTGCGGAATCGTGGACGCGCCTTCGACGACGCGCCCCTCGGCGAGATTGGTGCGGACGGCGCGCGCGATCGCCACCGGATCGATGCCGACGTGCGAGAAGTAGCGCCGATCCTCGGCGGCGAGGGTGGCGGCGACCAGCCGCGGCGGCAGCGCCTCGGGCGCCAGCGCGACGCTCCTGGTCGCCTCCGCCGAGAGCGCTTCGTAGATCGGCGCGCCGTGCCGATCGACGACCACGGTGGACGGCGTGGCTGGCGGGTCGAGCAACCCGGACGGCAGGGGTCCGAGTCGAATCCACAGCGCGAACCCCGCGAGCACGGCGGCGGCCACGACCAGCGGACGCCGGGCGCGCTGCACCCACGCGGACGCCCGCGTCCGAATAGTGCCGGTAGTGGAGGACGATGCGGTCACGGGCGCCCCTATCGCTTCACGTCGATGGTGGTCGTCGCGGTGCGGCCGAAGACCTCCGGCGCGTACATCTCTTCGGCGCGGGTCGGGGCCGTGCGGAAGGTGCCGGCCGTGGTCGCCCGCACGATGTAGCTGAACTCGTGCAGGCCCTCGCCGAGCCGCGTCGCAAAGAGCTGGATGCGATCGTCGTGGCGTTCGACGCGGTCGAAACCGCTGTGCCGCCACCAGGCTCGCCAGTCGCCGGCATCGCCGCCGTCGTTCACCTGACGATCCTGCGCATTGGCCAGGTCACGCGCGGTGGTCTGGAACCACGACTCGACCGCCTCGAATCCGGCCGGCAGGGGATCGGTCACCGCCACGAAGCGGCGTTCCTTGGTCAGGCGGAACGTCAGCGTGACGCGCACGAGGTCGCCGGCCGCGTAGCTGGTCGCCGCCGGCCGTGTGCCCTGTTCGACGAACGGCTCGTAGCGCCGCTCCACCTGGAAGCCCGAGTCGAGCCCCTGCTGATGCAGCGCATCGGCGGCGTAACGCAGCCGCGCCGCGTAGTAGAGCGTGCCGGCGCCCTCGCGCGTGAAGGTCAGCGGCATGGTGGTGCCGGGCGCGCCCGAGGTCAGCACCTGCGCCATCGGCAGGCTCGAGGTCGGCGGCCGCGGCCGAGCGGCCGCGGAACTCGTCGCGCGCCAGTTCCCGCGCGCCCAGCGTCACCACGGCGCGGAAGTCAGGCACCGTCGGCTCGTACTTGCGGTAGTAGGCCACCAGCGCCGCCATCGCGTGCGCGTTCTCCTGGGTGTTGCCCCAGCGCCCGTTGGTGCGCGCCGTCATCAGCCAGCGCACCAGCTGCGCCAACGGCGCCTCGCTCGCATCCGCCTGCACCAGCGAGTGCAGCACGATCGCCGTCGAGCGCACGTTCGAGTTCCAGAACCACAGCAGGTACGGGTCCGACAGCTCGCCCACGTGGGCGTTGCCGGCCTCGGGCAGGATGGCGTTGGTCATGCGCCGGCGCAGGTCGGTCACGCGGTCGCCGCTGGTCTCGCCCCTGGCGCGCACCGCATCGTGCAGGTAGGCCAGCGCGAACACCGGCATGCGATCGCGGTAGCCGTAGAGGCGCGTCGCGTGCGAGTCGACGTTGCGGCCGCCTTCGGCCAGCACCTTCACGGCGAAGGCCTGCCAGGCGGTGTAGGACGGCCACCATTCCTCGTTCGCGGCCGGCGGCGTGGCGGCCAGCGCGCTCGAGAGGTAGTCGTAGGCGCGGCTGCGCACGCCGGCATCGACGAGGTAGCCGAGGTCCACGGCCGCCTTCATCACGTGCAGCACGTAAGCGGTGAGATACGGCGACACCGTGACGCAGTCGCCCGGCCAGTAGGCGAAGCCGCCGCTCTCGCACTGGAAGCGTTCGAGTTCCTTCAGCGTCTTCTGCGACACCGTCTTCATCTCGGCCGGGTTCATGCCCGGCAGCGAAAACGCGTCGCCGAGATCGGCGGCCAGGAACAGCGCCAGCGACGTCGAGGCCTTCTGCTCGGCGCAGCCGTAGGGATACTCGACGAGGTAGCGCGCGCCTTCGCCGAGGCCGACCAGCGCCGTGGACGACAGCTCGAGATCGAGCCCGCCGTAGCCAGGCACGACCGCCGGCGGAATGGTGACCGTCTCGCGCGCGCGTGGTCGCGGTGCCGGCCGCCGTGCCGTAGGCCGCCACCGTTTCCGGCGAGGCCAGGATCTCGACCGGGATCACGTCCTGGAAGGCGTCGGTCTCGTCGCCGACGCGCGCCGTCATCTGCACGCGCGCCTGCCCGATGGCCCGCGCCCGGCCTGAGAAGCGCACTTCGATGGTGCCGCCGGCGCCGATGGCCACGCGCTGCTCGGCCGCACCGGTCAGCGTGAGCACCGTCGGGTCGAGCGATCGCATCGAGACGATGGCGGTGCCGGCCGCCGGCAACTGACTGCCGACCACCGCGCCGAAGAACGCCTCGTCGCCGACGGCGAGAAAGCGCGGGAAGGCGGAGGTGAGCGTGATGGGCTTGTTGGTGCGCACCTCGGCGCTGCCGGATCCGAAGCGCGAGCGCCGGTCACCGGCCACCGCCATGATCCGATACGTCGTCAGCGACTCTGGCAGCGTGACCTCGACCTTCGCCTGGCCGTCGGCGCCGGTCGCGACCGACCCCAGCCAGAACGCCAGCGCCCGGAAGTCCTTGCGCACGGCGCCGGCGCCCGAATCGGCCCCGCCACCGCCGCCCTCGGTGCCGCCTTTGGGCGTGAGCACCCGCCGCGACACGATCCGCTGGCGGTTGTCGGTGTTCATCACCTGCAGCGCCTTGCGCACGTAGACGTCACCGGCCACGTCGGGTGGCTGGAAGCCGGTCAGCGACAGCACGCCGTAGTCCACCGCCCACGAGCGTGACTTCGCTGGCCGCGCCGGCCCCGGCCACGTCCTTCACGTTGAGCGCCACGGTCGCTTTGGCGGCCGGCCGGTATTCCTCGCGATCGGCCTCGACCGTCACGGTGAGGCGCTTGGCGCGGTCTTCCACCTTCAACTCGACGTAGCCGAGGCGGAACGACGGCTTGCCCGGATCGCTCGTATCGGCCGCGGCGCTGGTGGCCGACGCGTCGGTCGGCGCGGCGTTGGTGCGGCCCTTGACGAGCAGCACCGACACGAACACGTTCGGCACGTCGTCTTCGCTGATCGGCACCTCGATCGACTGCTGCGTCGAGGTCAGCGCGAAGCGGCGGTGCGAGCGGATGCCTTCGCGCTCGGTGGTCACGAGCGCCGTCGCCTGTTCCCACGGCGACTGGATCATCAGGCGCGCCGTCTCGCCCGGCCGGTAGGTCTGCTTCTCGGGCACCAGGTCGATGCGGTTGTGGTCGTAGCGGGCCCAGGCCGTGTAGCCCTCGCCGAGCACGTAGAAGCTCGAACGCGTGACCGCCGAGCGTCCGTTCTCGCCGCGGCCACGCGCTTCGAGCGTGAAGTAGCCGCCGCTGGCGAACGGAATCGTCAACGGCACCGGCGCCTCGCCGGTCGTGATCGTCCACGAACCGGCGGGCACCTCGCGGCGCTCGGTGTCCCAGGTGTAGAAGCCGTTGCCTTCGGCGCGGCGCACGCTGGTCCATTGCACCTGCGTCAACGTCACTTCGACCGGCACGCCGGGTACGGCGGTGCCGTCGAGGCCGGCGGCGACGATCTCGGTGGCGAGACCGTTCTTCTGCTCCAGGAAGTAACCCGGACGCCGCACCCCGACGTACCACGGCGCCGGATGCACGACCGCGCTGGCACGATTGGCGATGTGCTGGCGCGACACGTCTTCGACGTCGCCTTCGAGCGAGTAGACGTAGGGAATGCCGGCATCACGCTGGGTGTCGAGCGACAGCGCCAGCGCGCCGGCGGCACCGAGCGCCGCTTCCTCGCGGCGCAGATCCTCGCGGTCGCGCCGGTCGTCGAGGCCGCCCACGAACAGCCAGCGGTCGGGGCCGAAGCGTTCGGTGATGGCGTCGGGCGCGCCGTAGTGCGCGCTCTTCGAGTAGCGCCACGTCACGGGCTTGCCGCCCATCGGCGCCCCGAACAGATAGCGCGCCGTGACGGTGCCGCTGAGGGCGTCGCCGGCGATGCGCGGCGTGCCGGTCAGCGTGACGTCGACGCGGAAGTCGGGGCGGCGATACGCGGCGACGAGGAACGAGCCCTGCACGGCCTTCTCGTAGGGCACGTCGTCGTCCATCTCGGGGCTCGGCGTCTCGCCCGGCGGCCGATCGGCGGCGGCGCGCGGACGCGGCCTGTCGGCCTCGAGGATCGCGCGCACCGAATAGGGCCCGAGCGTGCCGTCGGCGGGCAGCGGCACGGTCCACTCGGCGCTGCTCCACGCCCCGAGACGCACGGTGCGCTCGTCCACGAGGCGGTTCTGGCCGTCGCGGACGCTCATGATCACGGGCGTGCCGTCGGCGAACAGCTCGACGCCGGAAGGCGTGTTCCTGCGCAGGATCGCCTTGAACTGCGCTGTCTCGCCCAGGCGGTAGACGCCGCGGTCGGTGAAGACGCTGCCGCGCAGCATCGGCTCGCGCTCGCGCAGGTTGTAGTCGAGCCCGAACTCCCACGGCGAGATGCCTTCGTGCCAATCCGACCCGGTATAGGCGGTGTCGCCGTCCTTCTCGGCCATCACGAGAAACGCCAGCGGCTCGTACCACGCCTCGGGATTCCTGAGCGTGCTCGCCGGGGCCATGGCCACGCCGTCGGCATTGGTGGTGCCGCGCCAGAAGGTGGTGCTGTCTTTCTGCACGATCGAGACGGCCGCGCCGGCAACCGGCGCGCCGGTATCGAGACGGGTGACGAAGACGAGCGTGTTCTGCGGACTGTCTTTCACCGTGATGCCGAGGTTGGTGACCTGCACGACGGTGGCGCGCGTCGGCGCGGCATCGCCGGTCGAGCGCTTGGTGCGGTCGAGGATGCGGCCGTCCTGCACCGCCGCCCAGACCAGGCCGGTGCCTGCCGGCGACAGCGCGGCGCCAAGCGGCAGCCCGTGCGACTGCACGCGGTCGGGCGTCACGCGCAACTGGCGCGCAGTGGCCGGCGCATCCGGCGCGGCAGTGAAGGCGCCGGTCGCCAGCCGCTGGATCGTGGCCATGAGCTGCGCCGGCTCGATGCGCAGCGCCCACTGCAGGATGTCGCGCACGTTGCGGGCGTAGAACGGCAGCTGCGGGCCGCCGTCTTTTTCCCACACGCCATGGCCGTCGCCGAAGCTGGTGAACGCCGTGCTGTGCCAGTTGTCGACGATGCCGAGCCAGGGATAGCCGAGCACCTGGCCATCGGCGCTCTTGAGCGTGGCGGGCAGCGTCACCACGTACTTACGGTTGGGCGGCTGCGCCTCGAAGCCGGCGTCTTCGAGCGTGAGGTAGCGACTGGTGTCGTCTTCGTCGTCGGTCTGACGCGGCGTGCCCGTCTTCTTCACCGGTTGCGGCGCCGCGGTAATGTCGAGCGCGCTCGCCGCCGCGGCAAACGTGGTGGCACGCACGGGCGTGGTGAGGCGCAGCGGGTTGTAGCCATCGCCCGGGCATTCGACGCGGCACTGGAAGCCCTCGACGAAAAACGCCGGCTCGGCTTCCACGGTGTAGGTCTGGGCGCGTCCCGGCGTGGCCGATCCGGCCGGCGACGGCACCCGGCCGTTCAGCACCAACCGCACGTGGCTCTCCGGTTCGATGACCGATACCGACTCGAAGGCCACCAGATCCGGCGACTCCGGATACCGCTGCTTGTCCCACTGCGTGGTGAGCCGGATGCGCACCGGCGCGTTGCCCGCGGCCACGCGCTTCACCGCCGCCACCTTGGCGTCGAACGCCGCCAGACCGGCCGGGTCGAGCGTCTTGTAGCGAGCGAGCTCGTCGGCACTGAAGGCTGGCGCCTCCCAGTCGTGCCGGGCGAGGGTGGCCGACAGATGCGCCGCGATGTCGGCCCGGCGCACCGGCTGGTTGAAGCGCAGCAGGAACACCATGGCGCCGGTGACGGCATCGCCACGGCGATACCAGTTCGTGTTCAGCAGGCGCACCGTGGGCGTCGTGAACGTGAAGGTGACGGGCGCGGCCAGCGTGCGGCCACTCACGGCCCGGGCCGTCGTGTCGACCGTGACCGTGAACGCGGTCGCAAACGGCAGCGGCTGTTTCGGGTCGGGCGTGAAGAGCAGCATCGTCGTGCCCGACCAGCGGAAGGTGCCGGGGATGGCCGGCGCGATCCGCACCCAGGGCGCGGTGACCTCGGCCGGGATGCGGCCAAGCGTGACCATCGGCTCCGAGAACACGATCCGGATTTCGTTGGCCTGATCGAGGCTGCCGAGCGCTCCCGAGGGGCCGGTGGTCACGACGGTGAGTGCGGGGGCGGCGGGTTGTGCCGCCAGGGGAGTCGCACACAGCACCATCGCGGCGAGCACGCAGCTCAGCCATCCAGCTCGGGTCATGACCAGCCTCATCTGCAGGGTATCGGCTGCCGCGATCCCGGAGGCCAGCGGCGCCCTGCCCATTAGACACCGGAGAAGTCCGCACCCACGGCGGCGGCGCACCGCAATCGCGCCGCAATCCGGCCCGCACGGCGCGGGCACGTGCGGACCGGTTTGTGCAAACTCCGGGGGTATGCGCGTCCTGCTCGCGGTGCTTCTCGTCCTCCATGGCCTCATCCATCTGATGGGCACGGCCAAGGCGTTCCGCTTGGCCGACCTTGAGGCCCTCAAGCTGCCGATTCCACCCGCCATGGGCGCCGTGTGGGGCGTGGCGGCGCTGCTCTTCGTGGCCACGGCCGCCGCCCTGTTCCTCTGGCCGCGCGGCTGGTGGTGGCTGGCCGCCGTCGCCATCGCCGTGTCGATGGTGGCAATCGTGCCGTCGTGGGCCGATGCCCGGGCCGGCGCCCTCGCCAACGCCGTCATTGCGGTGGCGGCCACGGTGGCCGTGCTGCTCGAGGGGCCAGGCAGCCTGCGGGCCGCCTACGACCGGGACGTCCGCGAGGCACTCGGCGCGGCACGCGGCAGTGAGACGCTCGTGACCGACGCGGATTTGGCGCCCCTGCCGGCGCCGGTGCAGCGCTACCTGCGCGTGGCCGGCGTGGTCGGACAGCCGCGCGTGCGCACGATGCAGCTGCGGATGCACGGCCGCATCCGCAGCGGCCCGTCGGCCGGCTGGATGCCGCTCGACGTCCACCAGGTCACCACGTTCGACCCTCCGGCGCGGTTCTTCTACTTCGACGCCTCGATGGCGCGCCTGCCGGTGCCTGGCTACCACCGCTTCGCCGGCGGCGAGGCGTCGATGCTCGTGAAGGTGCTCGGCGCGGTGCCGGTGGCGACCGACGGCGGCATGGCGCTCACCAGGTCCGAGACCGTGACGTTCCTGAACGACCTGTCGCTCCTGGCGCCGGCGGCCCTGCTCATGCCGAACATCCGCTGGGAGGCGATCGACGACCGGCAGGCGCGCGCGGTCTTCACGCTGGGCGCGCACACCATCGCGGCCACGCTCGTCTTCGACGCCGAGGGGCGCCTGGCAGACTTCTGGTCGGACGACCGCGGCAAGGCGGAGGCGGGCGGCACGGCGCACGGACTGCGCTGGTCCACCCCCGTGCGCGCCTACCGCGCGTTCGGCCCCGTCACGCTCATGGCCGACGCCGAAGCGCGCTGGCACGAGCCGGCAGGACCGTACGCCTACCTGGAACTCACGCTCGACACCGTGCGCTACAACCTGTCGGCGCCCTGATGCGCCGTCGCGCCCCGCCACCGACCGTCACCACGATGGTCCCACGTCAATCACGCAGGCTCCGTGTCGGTCGCCCTGTCGGCGGCGTAGGATGCGGGGATGTCGTGGAACTGGCTCGTCGTGGCGCTCGCCGCGCTCGTGCAGCCGGCGGCGCCGGTGCCCTCGCCGGAGCGGGCCGCCCAGGCCCTCTTCCTGGAAGATCAGGCGTTTTCGTCGCGCGCCGCGCGGCTACCGCTGGCCGATGGCCTCGCGCCGATGTTCGCCGCCGACGTCATCATGCCGGGGCCGCCGGCCAACCTCTACCGCGGCCGCGACGCGGTGGTGGCGTTTCTCCGCGCCAGCCCCGACAGCGCCGCGCGCGCGTCGTGGACACCGATCCGCGTCGGCGTGTCGGCCGACGGCCAGCACGGCTTCACCTTCGGCTTCATGACGCTGACCCACGCCGATGGCCGCCTCGTGCCGCTGAAGTACATGTCCTATTGGGTCAAGGGCGCGCAGGGCTGGCGCGTCGCCGGCTACAAGCGCGCGCGGCGTCCCGAGGGCGACGCGGTGATGACGACGATGGCGCCGCACCTGCCGGCAGCGCTCGTGGCGGCGCGCCCGGAGGCCTCACACGTCGACCCGCTGCGCCACTCGCTCGTGGCCGCCGAGCGCGCCTTCTCCGATGAGGCGCAGTCGATCGGACTCGGCCCGGCGTTCCGGAAGTACGGCCAGGCCCTGGCCGTGAACATGGGCGGCCCGGCCAGCGCGTCGTTTGTCGTCGGCGCCGACGCCATCGGCACGCTGGTCGGCGCCGGCGCGCCGCCAGGCGCCCCGAGCCCGGTCGAGTGGTCCACCGAGGTCGCCGTCGTCGCCTCGAGCGGCGATCTCGGCATCTCGTTCGGCTTCATCCGCCCGAACGCCGCGCCCGCCGGGGCACCCACCCCGCCGCCGGGCACGCCGTTTTTCACCATCTGGTCGCGTCCCTCGCCCGACGCGCCCTGGCGCTACATCGCCGAGTAGGCGCCACGCGGCTGCGGCCGCGTGAGACGATGGAGACGGTCGCGCGCGTGGTGCGGGGCGTCCACACCTCCACGCATGGGTATCGCGGCGGACTTCGTGCTGATCGTGGTCGTCGGCCTGGCCGGCGGCGTTGTCGCGCGCGCGCTCGGCCTGCCGCTGCTGGTCGGCTATGTCGCGGCCGGCGTGGCCGTGGGTCCGCACACCGCCGGGCCCACCATCACCAACGTCGAAGACATCGAAGTGCTGGCCGAGATCGGCGTGGCGCTGCTGCTCTTCGCGCTCGGCCTCGAGGTGTCGTTTCGCGACCTCCGCGCGGTGCAGCGCATCGCCCTCATCGGCGGCCCGCTGCAGGTGGTCGTGACGACGGCGTTCGGCACCTGGCTGGGCCAGAGCGTCGCCGGCATGCCCTTCATCGACGCGCTGTGGTTCGGGGCGATGATCTCGCTCTCGAGCACGATGGTCGTGCTGAAGACGCTGGCCGCCACCGGCACCATGTCGACGCTCGCCAGCCGCGTGATGATCGGCCTGCTGGTGGTGCAGGACCTGGCGGTGGTGCCGATCCTCATCGTGCTGCCGCAGCTGGGCGCCACCGACGGCGTCGGCGGACGGCTGCTGCAGGCCACGCTCGTGGCCGGCGCCTTCCTGCTGGTGATGGTGTTCGTCGGCACGCGCCTGCTGCCGGCGATGCTGCGCCGGGTCGTCGGCTGGGGCTCGCGTGAGCTCTTCCTCGTGGCCGTCGTCGCCGCCGGCGTCGGCATCGGCGCCATCGCCCAGCAGCTCGGGCTGTCGTTTGCGATCGGCGCCTTCATCGCCGGCGTCATCCTGAGCGAGTCGGAGCTCAGTCATCAGGCCCTCAGCGACGTCGCACCGCTGCGCGACATCTTCGGTCTGCTCTTCTTCGTGTCGGTCGGGATGCTCTTCGATCCCGCCTTCGTCATCGCCCACGCCGGCGCAGGTGGCCGGTACTGGTCGCGGCCATCGTGGCCGGGAAATCGCTCATCTTCGGCGTGCTGGCGCGCGGCTTCGGCTATCGCAACATGGCCCCGGCAATCATCGGCCTCGGCCTGTCGCAGATCGGCGAGTTCAGCTTCGTGCTGGCGCGCACGGGACGGGCCGGCAACTTCATCACCGCCGACACCTACGACCTGGCGCTCAGCTGCACGGTGCTCTCAATGGCCCTGTCGCCGCTGGTCTTCCCCGGCCTGCTGCCGCTGGCCCGCGCCGTGGCGCGCCGGCTGCGACCGCTCGCCCCGGCCATCGACATGCCGCTGCCGCGCACCGCCCTCGAGAACCACGTCGTGGTCGCCGGCTACGGCCGCACCGGCCATGCCGTGGTGGACGCGCTCCAGGCGGTGGGCCTGCCCTATCTCATCGTCGACATGCACCACGAGGCGCTGGCGCGGCCGCTCGAACAGGGCGTGCCGGCCATCTGGGGCGACATCGGCAGCGAAGACATCCTGGTGGCCGCCGGCATCCCGCAGGCGCGGATGCTCGTCATGGCGGTACCCGACTGGCACGCCATCCGCCTCGGCATCGAACGGGCCCGGCGGATGAACCCGCGGCTGTACGTCGTGGCCCGCGCCACCGCGGCGGCCCACATGCACGACCTGCGGGCGCTGCGGGTGGACGCGGTGGTGCAGCCGGAGTTCGAGGGCGGCATCGAGATGGTGCGCCGGGCGCTCGCGCAGAGCGCGCGCAGCGACGACGAGATCGACCGCGTGACCAGCGATCTCCGGCGCGCCCTCTACGAGCCC
Source organism: uncultured Acidobacteriota bacterium (assembly GCA_963779175.1). Taxonomy (GTDB): domain Bacteria; phylum Acidobacteriota; class Vicinamibacteria; order Vicinamibacterales; family UBA2999; genus CADEFD01. Next base: position 35,090 of record CAVZXA010000004.1, on the reverse strand, counting down.
GATCGCCCTTGACGATTTTTTGCCGGAGGACGGCGTCGGCCGACTGGCGGTGACCGGGCGTGATCACGCCTGACGCGGCGGGTCGCCAGCGGGCTCGACGTGTACCAGCACGTCCGCCACCCAGTCGAGCTCGGCACGCACGCGGCTGCGCACATGGCCGCCCACGCCGTGGGCGTCGGCGACCGACATCTGCGGATCGACTTCGAGGTGCAGATCGACGTGGTAGCGCATGCCGGTCTTGCGGGCGTAGACCTTGTCGACGCCCGCGACGCCCGGCACTGCCAGGGCGGTCGCCGTGACGCGGGCCAGCATTGCGGCGTCGGGCATCGTGTCCATCAACTCGAGCGAGGCGTCGCGCAGCACCCGCACGCCGGTGGCAATCACGACCATGCCGACGACGAAGCCGCCGTAGTGATCGGCGGCCATGAAGCGCGTGTTGTCGTACATCGTGAGGGCGACGGCGGTCAGGGCCGCCACCGCCGAGAGGATGTCCACGGCGTCGTTCCAGCCATCGGCCACCAGGGCAGCGCTGCGCAGACGGCGGCCGACGCGGAACTTGAGCACCGCCATGACGCCGCGTACGGCAATCGCCACGGCGAGCGCCACCAGCGCCATCGCGGTCGGCGGAGGATGCAGCGCGCCCACTGCCTGCAGCGAGTTCCAGCTGATGCCGACGCCGCCAGCGCTGAGCACGATGCCGACGACAAACGCCGCCAGCGTCTCGACCCGCCCGTGGCCGTAGGGGTGGTCGTCATCCGCCGGCTTGGCGGCCGCGACCATGCCGAGCAGCACCACCGACGACGCCAGCACGTCGCCGGCGAACTCGATGCCGGTCGCGAAGACCGAGGTCGATCGCGACACCAGACCCACCGTGATGTTCAGTGCGGCCAGGCAGCCGCTGGCGACGATGCCGGCAAGCGCGATGCGCTGGCCGCTGCGGGCATCGGCCGGGGGCGACGAAGACATGTCGCTCCAATGGTATGCCGGCCGCAGGCGTGCGCGGCCGCACGCCCGCCGCCGCCGCTCGTCAGCGTCGCGCGGACCGCGCCACTCGACGCGCAACTTTCCGGTTGCTTGTCTGGCCCGCCACGGCTATCCTGTGCGCAACCGAGAGGTTGCATGATGAGCTCAGACACCGACGTCATCCGCAAGACTGCCCGCCTCGACGCGCCGCTCGCCCGGGTGTGGGAGGCCATCAGCGACAGCCGCCAGTTCGGCGCCTGGTTCGGCGCCGAGTTCGATGCGCCGTTCGTTGCCGGCACCACCATCAGCGCGCGAATCCGGCCCACGACGGTGGATCCGGAGGTGGCGGCGCTGCAGGCACCGCATGCCGGCCTGCCGTTCACCGTGATCGTCGCCCACGTCGAGCCACCGCATCGGCTCGCCTTTCGCTGGCATCCGCACGGCACCGGCGGCGCCGGCCACGAGACCGACCCGACCACCCTGGTGGAGTTCGTGCTCGCCGCTGACGGCGATGGCACGCAGCTCACCATCACCGAGTCGGGCTTCGACACAGTCGCGCTGGACCGGCGCGCGCAGGCGTTCACGGCCAACGACGGCGGCTGGACGCATCAATTGCGGCTCATCGCGGCCTACCTCGCGCAGACCCGCTGATCGGCCGCCCCATGCCAGGTCAGGCGGTTCGCCCCTCGCCCGCCACGCTCGCCAGCGTGGTCCCGGTCTTCACCGCGCTCGGTGACCAGACGCGTCTGTATCTGGTCTCGCGGCTCTGCCAGGAGGGGCCGCAGTCGATCACGCGCCTGGCCGAGGGCACCACCCTGACCCGGCAGGCCGTCGCCAAACACCTGCGGGTGCTGGGTGATGCGGGCCTGGCGAGCAGCACACGGCACGGCCGGGAACAGCAATGGCACATCGAGGCCCGGCGACTGGCCGAGGTGCGGCGCCTGCTCGACCGGATCTCGTCGCAGTGGGACGGCGCGCTGGCGCGCCTGACAGCGTTCGTCGAGCGCTCTCGCTAGTCGGCACGCCGCCCTCAGAAGTGCGACACGTTGAGGGCGAAGGCCACGCGCTCGGGCACCAGGCCGAGGTCGTAGACCTTCACACACCACACGCCAGGCTCGGCGGTCATGGTGATCTGCGGCGCCGCGCTCACACCCACGTCGCTGGCCCGCGTCAGGTTGCAGCCGGAGCCATCCGGCCGCGGAATCCCGAGCCCGATGCCAAGCCGCACGTCGGGACTTGCGGCGGTGAGCGTCAGGCTGACGGCGCCGGTCGCCAGCTGCTCGAAGGATCGCGAGGCCGAGCCTTTCGCCGTGAAACTGGACGAGAAGGTGAAGGTGGTGGCCTCGGTGGCGGTCGGGGTCGTGGGCGTGGCAGCGTCGGAACAGCCAGCGGCGGCAAGCGCCACGAGCGCCGGGAACAGATAGCGAAACAGCGTGGTCATGGATGCGTGAACCGCACGGCAAAGCGCACCGGCACCGCGACGGTGCCGGGGTCGGCGACGTCGATGCAGTAGACGCCGTCGCCAGCCAGATGCGTGAGCTGCGACTGCAGGGCGGCGGGCACGGTGGCCGCGGTGGCGGTGGGACATCCGGTGCCCTGCGGCCGGCCGACGCCGACGCGCAGGGAAATCGGGAGCGGCGCGCCGGTGTCGGCGTTGGTGACGCTGGCGAGCGTCACGGTCACCGGGCCGCTGGTCGTGAGGGTGAACGCGTAGAAACGGCCTTCGCCCGGACCGATCACGTTCGAGAACTGCGCGCTCGTGAAGGTGACGGCGGTGGGGCTGGTGCCGGTGTCGAGCGGGTCCTCCCCGCACGCCGAGGCCACGGCCGTCAGGACGATCGCGCAGACGCGTCGCAGCGTCGTCATGGGTGCGCGATCGTCACGGCAAAGGTGGCCGGAGCGGCGAGATTGCCGATGTCGACCACCACGGTGCAGTAGATGCCAGGGACGTAGGTGCCGGTGATCTGCGGCGACGAGCCCGACGGGCCGTTCACCGTGCTGGTGATCGGGCAATCCTCGCCGCTCGGCGTGCCGATGCCCAGTCCCATCCACACCGTCGAGGGCACGCCGGCGCCTCCCATACTCGCCAACGTGACATTGACCGTGCCGTTGGCGACCACCTCGAACGAGTAGAAGCGTGAGCCGCCCACCGGGATGGTGCCGACGAACTCTTCAGTGACGGTTGGCTCGGCCACCGTGGTGGTGGTGGTGGTCGTGTCGGTCGAGGAGGTGGGCGTCTCGGCCTTGTCGCAGGCGCCGATGAAGAGCGTCAGCGGCAGCAGGACTGCGACTGTCCACGATGTCACCCGGCGAGGCCGCTGACCGTCACGCGAAGGCGACGTTTTGAACGTGAATGGCATACCGGCGGCGTCGGATTGCAACGACCGCTCCGCCGGGGGCCGATTCCGTGTCGTCGTTCGTTAAGAATTTGCAAAGCCTTGTCAACGCAGGTTGGAGGACACGTCGCGTGCTCGACACCGGACACGGCGTTGGCGCTTTGCCATAACGCGCGCGTTTCCGAGTGCGGTCCACTGGCATCGACGTTGCTGAGGAAGCCGGCGCCTGCCTGGGAGCACTCCCAGTGACCTCACGTGTTCGCTTCCTTCGCTCGATCGTGGCCGCGGGTCTCTGCACCGCGGTCATCACCCTCTGGCCTGGCGAAGCCAGCGCCCAGCGGCGCGGACGCCCCGGCGGCGGCCGCGTCGTCGTCGCTTCACCGCTCTTCTTCGGCTACGGCGTCTATGACCCCTTCTACTGGGGTTGGGGCTGGGGCCCGGGCTTCGGACCGGGCTGGGGAGGTCCCGGCTGGTATCCGCCGTTCGGTGGGCCGTGGGGCGGCTCGGGCGCCGGGTCCGCCCGCCTGCAGATCACGCCGAAACAGGCCGAGGTCTACGTGGACGGCTACCTGGCCGGGTCGGTCGATGACTTCGACGGCGTCTTCCAGCGGCTGAATGTCGTGCCCGGCGAACACGAGCTGACGATCTATCTGGACGGCTTCCAGACGATCACGCAGAAGGTGTACTTCCAGCCGGGCGAGACCATCGACATCCGTCAACGGATGGTGCCGCTCGCCCCGGGTGACACCAGTGGCCCGCGTCCCACGGCGGCGGCCCCGCCGAACGGGCCACCGGCCGACGCCGGCATGCCGGTTCCGTCGGCACCAGCATCACGCGGTCCGTGGGGCCCCCGCCGCGCACCCGGGCCAGACGCCCCGGCCGAGGCGTCGTCGTTCGGGACGCTCGCCGTACGCGTGCAACCGGCCGACGCGACGCTGCTGGTGGATGGGGAAGAGTGGGCGGCGCCAGAGGGAGACGGCCCGATCCTGATCGACCTGCCCGCCGGCCCGCACGAGATCGAAGTGCGCAAGGAGGGCCTGCCGGCCTATCGGCGCACCGTCGAGGTGCGGGCCGGACGGACGCTGCCGCTGAATGTGAGCTTGTCGCGCTGACGGCGCGAGGGGCCGTCAGAAGAAGGGCCCGCCGCACGAGGGCGGCGGGCCGGAAGAGCGACGCTAGCGGGTGGCGATCTTGAGCTCGTCGAGTTTCGCAACGCGCGACCCCCAGGCCAGCTCACCCACCAGGCACCTCAGCGCCGTGTGACGTGGTCGCGACCAAAGGCCAGGAAGGCGAAGCTCAGGACCGAGGCGGTGATCATCAGCCCCGGTGGCACCACCCACCACGGCCAGCTGCCGCTGAGAAAGGCATTGCGGGCCTGCGCGTGGAACAGCATCGAGCCCCAGCTCTTCTGCGTCGGGTCGCCGAGCCCCAGGAAACTGAGGCCGGCTTCGACCGCGATGGCGCTGCTGGCGACGAGCACGAACTGTCCGGCGGCAATCGGCAGCACGCCCGGCAACACGTGACGCCGCACGATGCGCCCGTCGCCGGCGCCGAGGGCGCGCACGGCCACGACGTGGTCGCGGTGGGTCACGGTGAGGGTCTGGGCGCGGATGATTCGCGCCGGTCGCGCCCAGGTGAGCAGTCCGATGACGCCAATCAGCTGCCACGGGCTCGACCCGATGTAGGCCGACAGCAGAATCATCAGCGGCAGCAGGGGGATGGTCAGGACCACGTCCACCGCGTGCATGAGGGCTCGGTCCACGCGGCCCCGGACGTACCCGGCGACGACGCCCACCAGGAGACCAATCGCGGTGGACAGGGTGGCCGCGAGCACGCCGATGCCGAGCGAGATCCTGGCGCCGAACAGCAGCTCGCTGAGGATGTCCTGCCCGATGTCATTGGTACCCAGCCAATGGGTCACCGTGGGCGTCTCGAACGGGCGGCCGGTCTGCGCAGCGGGATCGTAGGGCGCGATGACCGGCGCCGCGGCGGCCATGCACAGCAGCGCCACCAGCATCGTTGCGCCGAGGGCCCTGACCGCCGCCCCCTGGCTTCGGCTCGCCGTCATGCACGGCTCCCGTCGTGACGTGCGTCGCCCGCCCGGACGCGAGGGTCCAGCCACGGATACCAGACATCGATGAAGACGTTGGCGGCGACGACCACCACCGTGAGCATCAGGAAGGCGCCTTGCAGCACCGGGTAGTCGCGATTCAGCACGGCTTCGTAGACCAGACGTCCGACCCCCGGATACGAGAACACCGTCTCCACCAGCGTGGCCCCGCCGAGGGCGATGGCGAGGTTCATCACCACGACGGTGGCAACAGGCAGTAACGCGTTCGGCACGACGTGACGCACGAGGATCTGGCCGTCGGTCATGCCACGAGCGCGGGCAGCGGCGACGAACGGCTCGTGCAGCAGCGTCGCAATGGCCGTGCGTGCCACGACGAAAGTGCTGGAGACGCTGGCAATCGCCAGGGTCGCGACCGGCAGCACCAGGTGGTGCGCGACGTCGCGCAGCCAGGCCGCGCCGCTCGATGGCATCCAGGGCGTGGTCGCGCCGAAGGTCGGAAAGAGCGGCACCTGCACCGCCAGCAAGGCGACCAGCAGCATGCCGACCCAGAACACCGGCAGCGACTCGAGCAGCATGACGAAGGCGATCAGGCCGGCGTCGAGCGACTGGCGGTGACGGCGTGCCGCCCAGACGCCGAGGGTCAGGCCCAGCAGCACCGACACGATCTGGCTGCTGCCCGTGAGCAGCAACGTCCACGGCAGGCGCTCTGCCAGGACGGTGCTCACCGGTTGGCTGCGCTGGTAGGAGTACCCGAGATCGCCGCGAGCCAGATCCGCGAGGTAGCGCGCGTACTGCACCGGCAGTGGCTGATCGAGCCCGGCGTCAGCCAGCAGCCCCGCTCGCTCCTCCGGCGTGAGGGCCGCGAGATCGGCGCCGGCCAGCAGCGCCAGCGGCGAGCCGGGCATCACACGCGGCAGCGCGAAGTTGAGCGTCAGCGCCACCCACAGAATCAGCGCATGCTGGCCGAGCCGCGCCATCGGTCTACGGTGCCACGCTGCGAACGAACGACAGCCGGTTGAAGAGGCCGTGCCCCTGCTGGAACACCCAGCCGTCGTAGGCCGCCGGATTGTAGGCGTAGGTGAGGTCCGGGTACCACAACATCACGAACGGGCGATCGCGGGCGATCACGCGTTCGAGCTGGCGCAGCAGGTCGCGCTGCACGGCAAGGTCGAGCGTGGCCCTGAGCCGCGCGGCGAGGGCATCGGCCTCGGCACTGCGGTAACCGCCGATGTTGTTGGTGCCGTAGCGCACATCCGAATCCACCAGCGACACGATGCGCAGCGGATCCACGAGCAACGGCGCCGACCAGCCGAACATCGTCCAGTCGTAGTCGCGCGGCCTGGTCACGTCGAAGTCGGGCCACACCTTGTCGGTGACGCTGCCGGCCTCCAGCGCCCGCACGCGCGCGTCGATGCCGATGCCCTTGACCGCGGCGGCGATGAGTTCGGCGGCACGCACGCGCGTCGGGTTGTTCGCCTGCACGAGCAGCACCGGCGCCATCGGCGCTCCACCCGCCTCACGCACGCCGTCGCCGTTGCGATCGACGTAGCCCGCCTGGTCGAGCATCGCCCGGGCGCGAGCCGGGTCGGCCCGCGACGTCACTGCCGGATCGTGGTGGGGCGACATGGGATGCAGCCAGCCCGGACTTCCCGGTGTGCCGAAGCCCAGCAGCAGCGTGTCGACGAGCTGCCGCGTGTCGATCGCAAGGGCCACTGCCTGACGCACCACCGTCTGATTCCACGGCGCACGCTCGGTGTTGAACTGCAGCAGTGCCGTGGAATACCCGGGCCCACGCGCCACCTTGAGGCCCGTGCTGGCCTGGAACCGGGCCACCAGCTCGGGCGCCGGTTCCAGCGTGGTCGCGTGGATCTCGCCGGCCTCGAGGGCCGAAAACACGGTGGCCGGATCGTTGACGATCGGAATCAGCAGCTCGTCGACCCGCGGGGCGCCGGAGAAGTGTTCGCGGTGGGCGGTCAGGCGGTACGACTGGTTGGGCCGGTACTCGGCCAATCGGAAGACTCCAGAACCGATGCTGCCGCCAAACGCCTTCGGCGACGTCACCCCGTCCCACACATGCTTCGGCAGAATCGGCACATCCGCCATGAGCCGGCGGGCGAAGCTCGGGTCTGGTGCGCGCAGCTCGATGACGACCGTGGTCGCATCCGGCGTCTCGATACGCGTGATGTCGCGCACGGCCGACGTCCACCGGCCGTAGGTGTGCGCCTGGTAGTAGCCGAAGGTGAAGGCGACATCGGCGCTGGTCAGCACACGGCCATCGTGCCACCGGCCGTCACTGCGCAGCGTGATGGTATGCACCAGGCCGTCGGCGCTCGTCGCCTCGGCCATCGCCAGCCACGGCCGCGGCTCGTTGTCGGCATCGAGGATTAACAACGTGTCGTAGACCAGCGTCAGCAGAGTCCAGCCCGGATAGCCGGTGACAAACGAATAGGGCTGCAGTGTTGACTCGTCGGTAAGGGTGGCCATCCGCAGCGTGACCGCGCCGGCACTGGCGTCGGAAGCGGGCGGGGTGGCGCTACACGCGCCGAGCGTCAGGCCACACATGACCCCTGCCGCGACCAGCACGAGCCCCGGAGGCAGGATCACAGGGCGGGCGCGGCGTGGCACCTCGTGATGGTACGCCACGTCGCGGGCAGGCGTGAGTGAGCACGCTGTCGCCGGCGGCCGCGCCGTCTACACTGAGGACGTGGACCTGTGGTGGCTCAGTTCGGGCGTCGTCCTTCTCGGACATGTCTTGTACGGCCTGCCCTCACGGCCTGGTCGCACGCCAGCCCGGGTGTCGCTGCACAACGGCGACGACTTCTCGCTGGCCGACCAGGGCCCGCGGCCCGATCGTCTGCATGCCGTGCGTGCCATCACCGCGGAGGGGTCGCGCGACCTCGAGGTGATCGGCACGCCTGAGACGGGCGTCCTCGTGGACTTCGGCGGCCTCGCCGCGCCGGCATGGATTGTGGTCGAGACGCGACCCATCTTCATCGAGCTTGCCCCCGATAAGTTCCTCCGCTACCTCACCCACGAGGGCCTCGGCCACGTCATCGACGCTCGCAGCGCTGCCGGTGCCGATACGGTGGCCGGTCGCGAGGTCTACAGCAAGTACGCCAAGACGGCGGTGAGCGACCGTCCCGGCGCGGTGCCATTCCTTCCTGGTGCGGTGGGCCTGCCGATCGAGATCGTGCCGCTCACCACTGCCCCGCTGGTCCTCGGCGACGTCTTGCACGTGAAGGTGCTGGTGGCTGGCCGGCCGGCGCCTGGCCTGCAGGTCCGCGCGCATCAGCGCGGGTCGGAGGAACAGCGCCCCCGCGAGGCCGCCAGCGTCCACACCAACCGCGACGGCGTCGTCGCCGTGCCCATCGACGCCACGGGCCTCTGGCGCCTGCACACCATCGCGATGACACCACACGACGCCGCTGCCGAGGCCGACTGGCGCAGCCTGTGGGCCTGTCTGACCTTCAGACTCGATCCTTCGGAGACTCGGTGAACCAGAAAGACCGCGCCACTCTCGAACGCCTGCTCGCCGACGACTTCACCCAGACCCACGCCGTGGGGCGGACGGACAATCGCGACTGCCGCCTCCGCTCGCTAGCGGTGCGGCAGCACCGCGGCAAGGGCGGTGCGCCGCGCCACATCGCTGCGGAAGCCATTCGTGCGGTTTCGTGTCGCACGCTCGTCGTAACGGTGTAGGGTGAAGGTCTTCACGGAGGGCTCATGAACAGACGCAAGATGATGACGACACTCGCCGGCGGCGCAGTGGCCGCAGGCCTCGTTGAACGGGCGGATGCTGAGCCGGTCGCCACCGACACGCTGCCGGTGGCCAGCGCCCCGGCGGCGAAGGACTTTCCCGGCGCCCGGGAACGGCCGCTGCCGGCGACCGACTACAAGGTGGTGTTCTCGGTCTCGGCGCAGGTCAAGGACACCGAGATCCACCCGACTCTGAAGATGATCGGGCTGTACCTCAACACGCTCGCGAACGGCGGGGTGCCGGCGAAGCATCGGCACATCGCCGCCATGTTCCACCAGGGCGGCGGCGACGCGGTGTTCGCCAACGACGTCTACAAGGCGCGGCACAACGGCGTCGACAACCCGAACATCGCCGTGCTGAAGGAGCTGCACGAGGCGGGCGTCGAGCTGCGCGTGTGCGGTCAGGGCCTGCTGGGCAAGAAGGTCGAGCCCTCGCAGCTGCTGCCGGGCGTGCAAGCCGATCTCTGGGCGCTGGTGACGATGGTCAACCTGCAGGCCCGCGGCTACGTGCGCGTCGGCTGATCGTCGCCGCAACGGACAGCCAGCGCGGTAGTCGGCGCGCCTGCCACGTGCGGCGCTCAGTCCACGTAGGCGAAGGTGTAGCCGCGTTCCTGGGCGCGGCTCACCGCGACGATGCCTGCGGCCACCATGTGGCCGTTGGGCACCAGGTGCTCGGTCAACTCCTTGAAGATGGCATTCACGTCGCCGCCAGTCTTCTGCGCCGCCACCTGCGCGGTGACCCGTGTCGCCAGGCCGCACACCGCGAAGCGGACGCCGCGCTTGGCCATCTGTTCGATGGTCACGTTCACGTTGCGCAAGGCCTCGCCGTACCCCGACGCCAGGTAGGCGTTGACCGTGGGCACCTGCTTCGTCTTCGGATCGAGGAAGTTGCCGGCTCTGGCCGACAGCGCGGCGCCGTACTTCACCCACATGGCATCGGTGAAGGCGAACGACGTGGAGGCGTGCCGCAGGCAGATGATCTGGGCGACGTCGGCATCGGTCAGTTTGTAGCCGCTGGCGTTGGCCACGAAGAAATTGCGCGCGAAGTACAGCGCCTGGCCGCACGCATCGGCGGTCATCGTATCGTAGAAGAACCGGTGCCCGGCCGTGGTGTCGTCGAACCAGTCGTCCTCAGGATGCCGGGCGGGCACGAAGCCGGCCTTCGCGGATCCAGCCGACTGTGCCGACACGGCCGTCGCCCCGGCGAAAGCCGCGCCAAAGGCCCCGGCTCCGGACACCAGTCTCGACAGGAACGAGCGGCGGGCTGAAGCGGATGCTGATCGGTCCTGCGTCATGGTCGGTGTCTCCAGTGTGCGGCCCTGCGGGAGGGACGCGTAACGTTAGCGCGTGACGGGGCATGTCGTCCATGCGCCGCGACGTGTGGCGACCGCTTCACGAAGGCCCGAACGCTCCATCTGACTGGCCCCAGGGCGCGCCGGCACTGCACCACGGGCGCTGTTCTCCTGGCCGTAACTGCGGACAGAGGCGCCTCAGCTTGCGTCGGCGAGAATCGTCTGAATGCCCTTGACGATCTCGTCCACCGACGCCTCGTAGGCAAACGTCGTCCTCACCCGGCCCCTGGCATCGAGGGCGTAGACCGCGGTCGTGTGCGAGATGGTGTACTTCGCGGCCGACTCCGGCGTCAGCACGATCTCGTAGGCGGCGGCGTACTGCGTCACGACGGCGTCGATCTGCTCTTTCGTGCCGGTGAGGCCGAGCGCGGCCACGGAGAAGTTCTCCATGTCGGCCTTGAGCACGGGCGGCGTGTCGCGCTCGGGATCGACGGAGATGTAGAGGGCCTGCACGCGATTGCGGTCGTCGCCGAGACGGCGGGCCACCGACGAGAGCTTCGACAGCGTCGTCGGACAGGCGTCCGGGCACGAGCTGTAGCCGAAGAAGATGAGCACGGCCTTGCCACGCAGCGACGTCAGCGCGAACGAGCGGTTGTCGTGGTCGGTGAGCATGAAGTCGCCGCCGATGGGCAACACCGGCAGCGCGTCGGCGGCCGGCCCCGGTGGCGCGCAGGCGGACATGGCGGCGAGCGTCGTCGCCAGCAGCCCCCGCACCACCGCCCGCCGCGTCAGGCGTATCGTCATTTCATGCCCTCGGGGCGCCGGAACTGCGCCGCGGTCGTTACCGTGGTGCCGTCGTCGAAGGTCAGCGTCAGGTTCATCGTGTCGCCGGCCGCGGGCTTGCCCTTGATGCCGAAGAGCATGACGTGAAACGAGCCGGGCTTGAGTTCCACCTTGCCCTTGGCAGGCACCTCGATCTGCTTCACTGGCGACATCCGCATCATGCCGCCGTCGCTCTTCATCTCGTGGAGCTCCACTTTCTCGGCGGCGTCGGTGGCGGCGCTGACAATCGCGCGCGGAGTCGCGCCGGCGTTTTCGACGACGACGAACACACCGGTCATGTTCCGGCCGCCCATTGGCTCGCGTGCCCACGCGTCGTGCGCGGTGATGACGGCGGCCTGAGCACACGCCGCGGGCGGCGCGGCGGCGGCCAGCGTGAGGACGGCCCCCAGGGCGTACGACAGAAGGCGAGGCAGAAAGTGACGCTGTGTCATGGCTGACGCGCTCCCTGGCGCGAGGGGTTATGCAGTGAAATGACGTAGAGCGCGAGCGACTGGCGCTCGGTTTCGGAGAGATGATCGAACTTCGGCATGCCCTGCTGGTGGTGCTGAGGCGCGCCGGTGGCACCCGATGCCGGCGGCGCCTCCACCAGGATCCCGGTCGACAGGGTGCGTGCGATGGCCGCGACCTCGAACCCGCGCTTGAACGCGGCCACGTCGTGGAAGTCGCGCGGCCGCGGATCCAGCGTCTGGGCCACCGGTCCGTCGCCCCGCCCGTCGGGTCCATGGCAACTCGCGCAGCCGTTCTCGGCGTAGAGCATCCGTCCTTCCCTCAGTGTCGGAAGGGGACGCTGCTCGCAGGCGACCGCAGCCGCCGCGATCGCGGCGGCTGCCAACGCCGCGCGTATCGTGGTGAACATCTCCCTCTCATCGTGCGCGCTACCGGGCCCCGATGCCCTGCGGCACGTTGTCGCAGCCTGTGCGGAACGAGACAGCCACCAAGGACCGGCGTGCGGGACGCTGGCGCCATGGACCACATGCAGGCGGCCGTCGTCGAACAGTTCGGACACCCGCTCGAACTCCAGGAGTGGCCGGTGCCAACGCCCGCGGCCGGCCAGATCGTCGTCAAGACCGAAGCCTGCGGCGTCTGCCACACCGATCTGCATGCGGCCCGCGGCGACTGGCCGGTGCTGCCGTCACTGCCCTTCATCCCCGGCCACGAAGGCATCGGTCTGGTGGCCGCCGTCGGCGCCGGCGTGACCGAGGTCAAGGAAGGCGACCGGGTAGGCGTGCCGTGGTTGTACTCGGCGTGTGGCCACTGCGAACACTGCCTCGCCGCGTGGGAAACCGTCTGCGCCGACGCGCAGTTCGGCGGCTACACGAAGAATGGCGGCTTCGCGGAGTTCATCCTGGCCGACCCGCGCTACGTCGCCCGCATCCCCGCGGGGCTCACCGCCACTGCCGCCGCGCCGATCATCTGCGCCGGCGTCACCACCTACAAAGGCATCAAGGAAACGCGCGCCCGTCCGGGTGAGTGGCTGGCGGTCTCCGGCGCGGGCGGCCTCGGGCACCTGGCCATCCAGTATGCGAAGGCCATGGGGCTGCAGGTCTGCGCGGTGGACATCGACGACGGCAAGCTGGCGCACGCCACTCGCGTCGGCGCCGACGTGGTCGTGAACGCGTCCCACGGCGACGCTGGCGCAGCCGCGGCCGCCGTGACGGCCGCCACCGGGGGCGGCGCCCATGGCGTGCTCATCACGGCGCCCTCGCTCGGCGCCTTCACCCAGGGCATCGCCATGACCCGCCGGCGCGGCACCTGCGTGCTGGTCGGCCTGCCGGCCGGCGCCTTCCCGGTGCCGCTCTTCGACGTCGTGGCGCGCTGTCTCACCATCCGCGGCTCGTTCGTGGGGACGCGGCTGGACATGGCCGAAGCGCTGGCGTTTGCCGCGTCAGGCGCCGTCACGGCCGACATCGAGCTGCAGCCGCTGTCGGCCGTCAACGATGTCTTCACGCGGCTGGAGCGCGGCCAGGTCGCCTCGCGCGTGGTGCTCGAGTTCGCCGGCCACTGAGGCACGGGCGGGCCGACGCGCCTACTGCTCGCGGTAGAAGCGGATGAGGTCCAGCGGCGGCGGCACGTGTCCCATCGCCCGGATCATCCCGGCCACTTGTCCGCGGTGGTGCGTGGCGTGGTTCACGACGTGCAGCACGATCTGCCACAGCGGCGTCGTGTGCGATCTGCCCTGCAGGTCCTTGTAGGTGGCGGCGACGCTGGCGTCCTCGAGGCTCTCGGCCCAGCCGCGCCAGCGCTCGAGCAGCGCCGGCCACTCGTTGGTGATCACCGTGAGATGCAGGTCCACGTCCGGGTCGAAGAACACCGCCGGCGGCGCGCCGTGGATGCGGCCCAGCCAGGCGCGGTCGGCGGCGTAGACGTGCGCCAGCGTCCCCAGCACGCTCTTGTCGCCGGTGCCGAAATCACGCGTCAGCTCGGCGGGGGTGAGGGCCGAGGCCGCAGCCACGATGCGGCTGGTGGCCCAGGTCGTGTAATGGAGGTGGGTGCGGAGGACGCTGACGGGAACGCTCATGACCGTGAAGCATACCCGGTGACCGGCCGGCGGTCGGACGCCGCCGCCGGCAGTGGCGCCGCCGGTCGAGTCGGGGCATACTCTGCGCGGAAGGAGCCTGAGCATGAACCGCACGTCTCGATGCCTCGCCGCTCTCGTCGTGGCCTGCCTCCTCTCAGCCGCGTCCGGCAGCGCCCAGACACCGCCGGTAACCGACCCGTTCGAGCGGGCCCGAGTGCTCATCGGCCAGTGGGAAGGCACCGCGGAAGGGCAGCCCGGCAAGGGCACCGTGCGGCGTGAGTACACGCGCGCCCTGAACGGCCGCTTCATCCGCGTGCACAATCGCAGCGAATATCCAGCGCAGGAGAAGAACCCGAAGGGCGAGATTCACGAAGACGAAGGCTTCATCAGCCTCGATCGCAGCCGCAAGAAGCTGGTGCTGCGCCAGTTCCACGTCGAGGGCTTCGTCAATCAGTACGTCGAAGACGACGGCACCACGCCCTCGCGGCTGGTCTTCACGACCGAAGCGATCGAAAACATCCCCGCCGGCTGGCGCGCGCGTGAGACGTATGTGGTGCACGGCCCCGACGACATCGAGGAGATCTTCGAACTGGCCGAAAGCGGCAAGCCGTTCGAGGTCTATTCCCGCAGCCGCCTGAAGCGCGTGCCCTGAGGACCGATGGAACGGCAGAGTCACTGGAACACCGTCTACACGACGAAGGGCGAACGGCAGGTCAGCTGGTTCGAACCGCTGCCGGCGATCTCGCTCGAGATGATGGAGGCCGCCGGCCTCGACGACGAGACCTGCGTGCTCGACGTGGGCGGCGGCGATTCCCGTCTGGTTGACACGCTCGCGGCACGCGGCCTCGACTGCCTGGCGGTGCTCGACATCTCGGGCGCAGCGCTGGCCCGCGCCCGCGAGCGCCTCGGCGCCCGCGCCACCGTGCCGACGTGGATTGAGGCGGACGTCGCCGGCGACTGGTCGCTCGAGCCCATGGACATCTGGCACGACCGCGCCGTCTTCCACTTTCTGACCGAGGCGGCCGATCGCACCAGCTACGTCGAGCACCTGCGCCAGACGCTCAAGATCGGCGGCACCGCCATCGTCGCGACCTTCGCGCTCGACGGACCGGCGAAGTGCAGCGGGCTGCCGGTGGTGCGCTACGATCCGGAGGTGCTGAACGACACGCTGGGCGATGACCTGACGCTGGTCGAGACGCGGCGCCACGTCCACACCACGCCCTGGGGCGCCACCCAGTCCTTCCAGTATTGCCGCTTCCTGCGGGCGGCGTAGCCACCCTCACCAGGAAGCGAGCCCTTCGGCGTCGTCGACGTTTCTGAGCCAGCCGCCGAAGACCGGCAGCCAGTAGCCGTACCGCATCAGCGCGTCTCCGCTTCGAGGAAGTCGGCCAGGCGCACGAACGGATCGAAGCCCACCACGCGCGGCGCGTCGGCCACGAAGTTCGACAGCGCGTTGATGTCGTAGTAGTAGCGCTGGCCGTCACGGTCGTCGACCATGTATTCGACGCCGCCGACATCGATATGCGCCGCCGCCATGATGCGTTCGACATCGGCGATCACATCAGCCGGCGGCGTGTACCCTTCGACCCGCAGGTTGTTCTTCGGGGCATCCACCGCGCAGGCGCCGCGGGCCAGCGCCACGCCGTCGGTCGACTGGCAGATGTCGGCCGGGCACAGGTTGAAGCTGTCGCCGGAGCTGTAGACGTTGATGGCGTAGAGGAAGCGGCCGCCCAGCACCTCGACGCGCGTGATGTGACCGCCGCGCGCGGGAATGAATTCCTGCACCAGGGCCGTCTGGTCGAGGCCGAGCTCGACCCGTCCCTCGGCCACGGCTCGCCGCAGGTCGTCCGGCGCGTCGTAGCGCACGATGCCGGCGCCGCTGCCGCCGATGTTCGCTTTCACCACCACCGGGAAGCGCAGGCCCTCCGCCGCCGCCGGCGCTTCGGCCGGGTGGTTGATGACACGCGCCGCCGGGAACGGCAGGCCCAGCGACTTGAGCAGCGAGAGCTGCAGCGCCTTCGACGTCTCCACACGATACGCATCGAGGCCGTTGACCACGCGCACGCCGAGCTGCTCGAGGTGCGCCAGGTAGTTCAGCGTGTAGAGGATGCTGTGGCCGTGCCCGCGCAGATAGGCGGAGGGGCTCATGCGGTTGAAGACGAGGCCGTACTGGCTGCCATCCCCGTTGGTGGCGTCGTAGCGATGCTGGCCGGCGTCGAGCCGCTCGTAAGCCGTGCCGCGGCGGTCGAGCTCGGCAAAGAGCGGCCGGAACCAGTCCGGATGTTCGAAGTAGATCCCGATCGGCTTGGTGGTCGGTGCACTCATGTCGGCTCTCGTCTCTGAAAGGCTGGAAGGGCGGAACGCATCACCGCTGCACGGGCAGCGTCCAGGTGGCGGTGGCTCGCGCCGGCGGGAAGCACACGCGGTCGTTGCAGGCCTGATAGCGCAGCACCACCGGCACGGCCAGGTCGCCGGCAGCGGCGCCGGCGCCGACGGTCAGGCGCACGTCGATCGCGAACTCCGGACCGAGCACCGCGAGCGATTCGCGGCGCCCGGTCTGCGTCAGTTCGGTGGGCGGCGGATACGTGATCGCCTCCACCGTGATGTCGGGCGGCGCCTCCACCGTGAGCACCGTCGCGATGAGCGACGGGTCTCGCGGCTCGTGAGCCTGCACGTGCACGTCTTCGGGCAGGCGAACCCTCAGCGAGACGCGTGCCGTCTCACCGGCCTTCACCGGCGAGGCCTCCACCACCGGCGTCAGCTCCGCGCGCGGCCGGGCCGGCTGCGCGGTGGCGATCGGCGGCGCCACCAGCGCGAAGACGGCCAGCGCCACGCGTGGATCGACGATCATCGTGACCCCGCCCGCTCGGCCAGCAGCCGCTCGACCAGGCTCGTGACCTCGTGCTCGGCCTTCGTATAGAACTCGCCGCTGCCCGGACTCGGGAAGCCGGCATGCACGGCCCGCACACGTCCGTCGCGGCCGAGAATGAAGGTGGTCGGGAACGCGTTGAGGTTGTCGGCCTGCGGCACTTTCTCATTGAGCTGGTCGGGTTCGCCCGGCAGCAGCACCGTGTAGTCGAGGCCGTAGGTGGCGATGAAGGCCTTCAGCCGCGTCGGGTTGGCCAGCTGATCGGCCTCCTCGAACGACAGCGTCACGATCTCGAGGCCCTTGGCGCGGTACTTGCGCGACAGCGCCGACAGGAACGGCGCCTCGTCGTGGCAGTTCGGGCACCAGCTGCCGCTGATGTTGACGAGCACGACCTTGCCCTGGAACGTCGCGTCGGTCGAGCTCACGATCCGCCCGGACAGATCGGGGAAGGCGAAGCGGAAAGGCTCGGCGGGATCTTTCATCCGCGTATGCAGGGCCGGGTCGGTCGGCGCGCCGATCTCGGCCGCGCGTGTCGCCGTGGCGCGCGCCGCCGTCAGCGCCGGCTGGCCGTTCTGCGAGAGCGCCAGCGTGCCGTCGGCGTGGGGCGTGACTTCGAGGCGCAGCGGGCGCGCCCCCGAGAAGTGGCCGAGCACGAAGCGGCCGTCGCGCCAGGTGCCGGTGAGGGTGCCGGTGTCGCCGTCCACGCGCAGAATGGTCGCGTCGACGCGGTCGCCCGTCTGGGTGGCGATGAAGCGCCACGCCACCTCGCCCTTGTTGCTCTTCGCCTGCACCACCCAGGTGCCGGCAATCGACGGCGCCGTCGTCGCGACCGCGGCCGGCGTGCTCGTGGCCCGCACCGCGCGAAACGGCAGAGGCTCCCCGCGGGCGCGACGATATTCGCCGCTCAGGCGGCCCTGCTCGTCGATCGTGTGCAAGGTGGCGGCGTACTGTTCGAAGCGGAACGAGGCGCGCCCGCCGTCGAGCGTCACGGCGGTCGAGGTGATGCGGCGCTCGCCGTTGAAGAACGATCCCTGCAGGCCCGCCCCGGCGGCGGCGACCTCGAACGGGAACGGGACCTCCTGTCCGTTCACGACGACCACGGCGTCCCAGCGGCCGACCAGCGACGACTGCCGGGCCCGGGCCAGCCCGGGTGTGAGGGCCAGCAGGCCGGCGATGACCAGCGCCGGCGTCCGCCAGGCGGAAGATGCTGCATTCATGATTCGAAACTCCTTGTGACCGAAACGACGCGTGGAAATAGAAAAAGCCCGGAAAGCTGGAAGCCTTCCGGGCCTGGAACTGCGGGAACCTGTGTCGTGCGCGGGAAAAACTAGGCGGGCACGATCACAGAAGACACAGCGCGGCTGTCGGAGGCTACTTCTCCGCAGCGACAACAAGCGCAGGTCTGGACCGCGAACACGATGTCCTGCTTATCCCACGCCCTCTGCATCGCTGTCAAGCCGCGTGGGCGGTCACGGCCTCACGGTCGAGCTCGACGACTACTCGGCGAGCACGCGGTGCACGAGGCTCACGGCGACCGAGCCCTCGCCCACCGCCGAGGCGACGCGCTTCACGTTCGCCGCGCGCACATCGCCCACGGCGAAGACGCCCGGCAGGCTCGTTTCGAGCAGATACGGCGCCCGCGGTTTCGTCCACGCCGCGGCGGCCAGATCGTCGGCCGTGAGGTCGGTCCCGGTCTTCACGAAGCCGTTCGCGTCCATCGCGACGCAGCCGTTCAGCCAGGCGGTGTTGGGGGAGGCGCCCAGCATCATGAACACATGGCGGATGGGCGACACGGCGGTCTCGCCGCTCTCGCGGTTGCGCCAGGTGACCTCTTCGAGCCGGCCGTCGCCGCCCAGGGCCACGATCTCGGTATGGGTCCAGAGCGTAATCGACGGGCTTTCCTCGATCCGCCGGATCAGATAGCGCGACATCGTCTCGGCGAGCTGCGCGGCGCGCACCAGCACGTGCACGTGCCGCGCGCTCTCGCTCAGGAACACCGCCGCCTGGCCGGCGGAGTTGCCGCCGCCAACCACAATCACGTCTTCGTCGCCGCAGAGCTGCGCTTCGAGGAAGGTGGCGCCGTAGTAGACGCCGGCCCCTTCGTAGTCGGCGAGATTGGCGATCGCCGGCCGGCGGTAGCGGGCTCCGGTGGCAATCACGACCGACCGGGCGCTGACACTGCGGCCGCCGTCGATCGAAACGACGTAGGGCGTGCGGTCGCACGCCAGGCCGGTGGCGCCGTGCGCGATGAGGACCTCGGCGCCGAATTTCTCGGCCTGCGTGTAGGCGCGCGCCGCCAGCTCCATCCCCGACACGCCGGTCGGAAAGCCCAGATAGTTCTCGATCTTCGAACTCGATCCGGCCTGACCGCCCGGCGCCACCGGTTCGAGCACCAGTGTCGAGAGTCCCTCGGAGGCGGCGTAGACGGCGGCCGCCAGGCCTGCGGGGCCGGCCCCCACGATGACGACGTCGCGCACCGATGCGGCGTCGATGCGCTCGTTGAACCCGAGGCATTCGGCCAGCTCGCGGTTGGTCGGGTTGCGCATCACCTGCCCGCCCGGGCAGATGACGATCGGCACGGCGTCCACCGCCACCGCGAAGCGATCGAGCAGCACCTGGGCGTCGGCGTCGCGTTCCAGATCCAGATACGAGCAGGGGTAGCCGTTGCGGGCCAGGAACTCCTTGAGGCGCAGGGTGCCGGCGGAATGCGACGAACCGACGAGCACCACGTCGCCCTTGCCGCTCGACATCAGGGCGGCCCGGCGCAGGATGAAGGCCCGCATCAGGATGCCGCTCAGCTCGGCGTCGGTCTGAATCAGCGTCAGCAGCGCCTCGTGCGTCAGCTCCACCACCGCGCCTGACGTGCGCACCCGCGCCCGCACGATGGCCCGGCGGCCCGACAACGTGTGGACGTCGCCCACGAACTGGCCGGGGCCGTGCGCCACGATGAACTCCTCACCGTGCGCGAGTGGCCGGACGATCTCGACCTCGCCGGCCAGCACCGTGAAGAAGCGATCGGCAGGGTCTCCCTGCTCGATGAGCAGTTCGCCGGCCGGCACCTCGCGCGCCACACCCAGCGCGGCGATACGGCCAAGCTGTGCCGCGGTGAGGGTGGGAAAGAGGCGCGCCCGCTGCTCGTCGGGCGGCGTCAGGTCGGCTGCGCTCGCGTCAGCCATGTATGCTCTCGTAGCGAGTGTAGGACAGCGGGAGAACTCATGGCGAACAGCACCTGCGCGCACATCGGGGCGATCACGACGGTCACCGGCCCCAAGGCCCGCGAATGCGAAGAATGCGTGACGATCGGCGCGCGCTGGGTGCACCTGCGCACCTGCCAGGCGTGCGGCACCACGCGCTGTTGCGACTCGTCGCCCAACCGCCACGCCTCGAAGCACGCCGCCGCCGCGTCGCATCCGGTCATCGCCTCGGCCGAGCCGGGTGAACGCTGGCTCTACTGTTTCCCGGACGACGCGTTCGTCGAGTACCTGACGGCGCGGCTCAGAAGCCCGATCCCGACGCCGTCGGGCTGCCACATGCCGACCGGCGCTGTGCCGCGGCGTGAGCCGCCCATCTCATCGCCGCGGCGGCCGCCTGTTTGACTCGCGATTCGTTCTTCTGTACGCTCCGAGTGATATTTTGATGAATCAAAAAATATGATGCGCCAGCTCAAATACTCCAGGCGTCTTTCCCAGGCAGCCACGGCAAGCGCCTGTCTCGTCAGGGAGGCCGCCAGGGTCGCCATGGCCGCGCTGGCGCTGCTGGCTGTTCCTCTCGCGGCGCATGGGCAGACTCGCGACGGCGGCACGGGACCCATTTCCGGCTATATGGAAATGCATCTGAACAAGCCCATCGAAGACCGCGACACGCCGGCGCCGAAAGCTCCTGCGGTGCTCGACTTTCACCGGTTCGTGCTGCTGTTCTCGCACAGCTTCACGCCTCGCCTGCGGTTCGTCGGGGAACTGGAACTCGAACATGCGGTGGTCGAGGGCCTCGATGATAAGGGCGAACTCGAACTGGAGCAGGCCTACATCGACTATCCTGATCACACCCGAACTGAACCTCCGGGCCGGCATGCTGCTGGTGCCCGTCGGGATCATCAACGAGCGGCATGAGCCGCCGATCTTCCACGGTGTGGAACGTCCCTTCGTCGATACCGTCATCGTGCCCTCGACCTGGTTCGACGTCGGGGCCGGCGTGCATGGCACCATTCGCGGCCAGGTGACGCTACCGCCTCTACGCCATGGCGCCGCTCGACGCGGCGTTCTTCACGGCCGACCAGGGGCTGCGGGGTGGGTCGCAGAAAGGGGTTGAAGCCCAGGTGCGGCACGTCGCCTTCACTGGGCGCGCGGAGTACCTCGGCGTTCGGGGGCTGCAGGTGGGCGCCAGCTTCTGGCGTGGGAAAAGCGCCGTGTCACTGCCCCGCCTGGACGTGCCGACGGGACTCGTCGAGGCGGATGCCAGGTTCTCCCGCGGCCGCTTCGAGACGCGCGGGCAGTATGCGCACGTGTTCATCGACGGCGCCGCGGCGCTGAACGGCGCGGTCGGCCGGCTGACCGGGATCAGCCCGAACGTCGCCCGGCAGATGCGCGGCTTCTACGTCGAGGGCGCCTACCGGGTGCTGCCGCGGCGCTTCGCGCATGACCTCGCGCTGTTTGCGCGCTACGAGAACTTCGACACCCAGTTCCGCATGGACGTCGGCGACGTGAACCTGCCGGAGTTCGATCGCGACGCCTGGGTCGTAGGCGCCACCTACTGGCTCGACCCGGACGTGGCCCTGAAGATGGACTACTCGCATGTCCGGTCGCAGAGTCAGGTCATTCCGGCTCCGCGTTCCCTCAACATCGGCCTCGGATGGTGGTTCTGATGTCGCACACGCTGTTGCCTCTCACCGTCGGCGGCTTCACCGCCCTCGTCCTCGTGGGTCTGTCGTTTTTCGCCCCGGCACCTGCAGCGCTTCACGCTGGCCCGCTGGCGCAGGACGCACCCGCGGCTCGCCGCGTCGTGCGCATGTCGGCCGAGCGCTTCCTGTTCACCCCGTCGGAGATCACCGTCGAGCAAGGCACGGTGCTCGAGATCCGCTTGACCAGCGACGACACCGACCATGGCTTTCGCATCATCGGGTCGTCGATCGACGTGTCCATCCCCAAGCGCAACAGGGGCGAAGCCGTCGCCGTCTTTGCGGCGACCACGCCCGGTGACTACACCTTCGAGTGCTCCCACATGTGCGGCGCCGGGCACGGTTTCATGCGCGGTCGGATCCGGGTGAAGGCGCGAGCGTCTGACACTGCGAAGAAGCCCGGAGATCCGCGATGAGGTGGGCGCACGTGGTGCTCAGCGCCTGTGCGGCGGGGTTGCTGAGCTCAGTCGCGTGGACCGTGCATGGACAGTCGGCCGCGGGTGAGGCCGGGCAGCCGTTGCCGGGGATCACGCCCGCGGATTTCGAGCGATTCCGGGTCGGGCTCGACGACTTCGCCGAGGTGGAAACGGCGGAGGATGGCCTGGGACCGGCGTTCAACGGCGCCAGCTGCGCGGTCTGCCACAGCGTGCCGGCCATTGGCGGCTTCGGGCTGGTCTCGGAAGTGCGGGCCGGGATCCGCGATGAAAGAGGCGAGTTTCGGCCGGTCGTCAAGCTTGACGGCTCCGATGGCGACACGTTGTTCCAGCTGTTCTCGACGCCGAATCACGTCTGCCAACCCGTGCTGCCTCGTGAGATCAACGTGGTCGCGCGGCGCATTCCCATCCCGGTGTTCGGCGCAGGTCTGGTGGAAGCCATCCCCGACGATGCCATCGAGGCGCAGGCCGATCCCAGCGACCGCGATCGCGACGGCATCAGCGGCCGCGCCGCACTCGTACGCGATCTGGTGACGGGCCAGATCCGCGTCGGGCGATTCGGCTGGAAGGCGCAGCACGCCACCCTCAAGGCGTTCTCGGCCGACGCCTATCGTGGCGAGATGGGCATCACGAATGAAATCCTGCCGACCGAACTGGCCATGGGCATCGCTGAAGACAAGCTGCGCGTGTGCGACCCGATTCCCGATCCCGAAGACGTGCCCGATCCACGCACCGGCTTGTCCGCACTGGACAACTTCGAGGCGTTCATGAAGTTCCTGGCGCCGCCGCCTCGCGACCTCAGCAGCGGGGCGGTCATGGAGGGCGAGCGTGTCTTCGGCGCGATCGGCTGCGACAACTGCCACACGCCGCAGTTCATCACCGGACCCTCGGCAAATCCGCTGTTCGATCGCCGTCCCGTGCGCCTCTTCGCCGACCTGCTGTTGCACGACGTCGGCACCGGCGACGGCATCGGGCAGGAGGCCGCTCAGCCGAACGAGATTCGCACGCCCGCGCTCTGGGGCCTCAGGTTCCGGGGGATCCTGCTGCACGACGGCTCGGCCGCCACCGTGGACGACGCGATCGCGCGTCACGCCGGCGAAGCGGACGCGGCGCGTGTGCGGCACGAGCGTCTGAGTGAGACGCAGCGCGCCGCTCTGCGCGCCTTCTTGCTGTCGCTGTAGACACCCTGACTACGGCGGCACTGTCCGCTACTTCGCAGGCCGAGCGCGCCGGATGTTGAAGAACACGGCGGCGCTGGGCCCCGTCGAACGCCAGTTCCATGACGAGACCGTGCGGCTGCTGTCGGTCGTGGACCCGTGTCGTCGTCGCAGACCTCCCCGGTGGCGAGAAAGTTCAGCGAGCCGCAGCTGGCAGTGCCTGATCAGAAGTCAAACCGGACGCCACCGTTGAACACGCGGCCGTCGAGCGGCGCCCAGGCATCGACGGTCCATCGGCCATCAGGACCCTGTGACGGGCGCAGCACGGATCCCATCGAGTCTGGCGAACGCCGGTCACGTTCTCCGCATTGAGGAACAGGCGCGCGCGACCCGACACGGCGCTCGGCGAGCAGACCGACAATGACATATGGCCGCGACTCATCGCGGTACGGGTTCACCTCCAGGCGCTGACGGCCGGTGTAGTAGACCTCGAGTCCCACGCGCCCCTTGCCCTCGGGCTCCCACATGCCCACGAGCCCGGCGCTGTGTCGCGGGGTGAGCTCAGCATCCTGTCGACGCTCGCGGTGCGCCTTCACGCGACCGGACGTAGGTGTAGTTTGTCGTCGCGGCGTACGCCCCGTGGCGCCACGTGCCGAGCAGTTCGAGTCCCACATTGGTCGCGTCCGCGTCGCTGGTTGAACAGCGCGTAGGTCGACTCGCGATCGACCTGCAGCGGGTCGGTGATGCGCGATCCGAAGATGGTGGCGGTCATGGCATTCGCGCCGAAGGCACGGGTGAGGTCGAGCGACGCGCTGGTCCCGCGCTCCGCCTCGAGCGGACGGGAGATGGTGAGACGTGTCAGCCCCGCGGCCTCGGTCTCTTCGGTCAACGGCGTGGCCGCAAAAAATCCTCGACCGACGGAGGCACGACTCGTCCACGCGCCCTGGCGCAGCAGCGCCGAGAGACGGGGACTGAAGAACGTGCCGTACTCGCTGTGCATGTCCACGCGGCCGCCCGCCGACACCGCCAACCAGTCTGTGGCCTGTACGTCGGCCTGCGCGAACACCCCAGGCACGTTGTACGTATAGGCGAACTGCGGCACGTCGCGCGGCGTGTAGGCGTCACGCTCGTAGGCTGCGCCGGCCACCCACGTCGCGGAGCCGGCCGTCCCACGCAACGCCACCTCGCTGAACAGGTTCGCGTGACGATCGCGCTCGATGGTGCTTCCGAACGTATGGGTGTGCTGCTGCCAGGCCACAGAACCGCGCGCCGTGAGGACGTAGCGATCGGCGACGAGCGTCTGCGCCGTGCCGCCCACGTCGTAGCGACGGGTATCGAGGGCTTCGAGATAGGCCGCGCCTGTCGCCGGCAGCATCGCGCCGTCGACCGTGCCGCCTTCCCGATCCTCCCAGGTCACGCCAGCCGTCAGGAAGGCGGATTGGCCGTTCCCTCCATCCCAGAACACGCGCGGCCTCAAGATGCCGCGACGGTATCCCGCCACATCAGCCCAACCGTCGTCGTCGCGATCGTTCTGAATCTGGCCGTGCCCGCCTGCCAGGAGAGACCCGCTCCACCCTTCGCGAGCTGCTGACGCCACGTACATCACGGCATCTGTCGCACCGAGGGTGGACGCGTTGAACAGCGCATCGAAGGCCGGCTCGTCACCCGGTCGTCGCGACAACAAGTTGATCACACCGCCCATGGCGCCTGCGCCGTAGAACGCCGACGCCACACCCTTGATGACTTCGACCTGCCCGAGGTCCATCGGCGGGATCTGCAGCAAGCCCAGGCCGCCCACCTGCTGGCCGAAGAGAGGAAGCCCATCGCTGAGGAAACGCGTGTAGCGCCCTTTCATCCCCTGTACCCGCACACTGGCCGCGCCGATCGATGGCGAGGTCGCCTGCACGCGCAGGCCGCCCATCTCGTTGAGCATCATGACGATGTCGCCCGGCGTCATGAGGAGCTTCTCCTCGATCTCCTCGCGGCCGAGCACCTCGACGCGGGTCGGCTGATCTTCGAGCCGCCGTCCGGTGCGCGTGGTGGCGACGACGATCACCTCTTCTTCGACGGTGGGGGCCGCTGCGAGCGTGACGGCCAGCGCGGCCTGCTGACCCGCGACGACGGTGATCGAGGTCGTGACAGCGACGAAGCCGTCCTTCGACACGGTCACGGCGACCACCCCGGGCGGCACACCGAGCTGCGCGACACCCGCCGCGTCGGTCGTCTCGGTCGCCGCACCCGCCACGACGAGGGCGCCGTCAACCGGTGCGTCGTCCAACCGCACCTCGACGCGCAGGGTCACCCGCGGCTCCTGCGCACGCGCAGATGCCGACGCCAGCGCCAGCATCAGCACCACGACCGCGCCGGTTGCCGCCGCGGCGCGTGCCGTCACGGACACGAAGGTTCCTCGCGCTACATCCACAGGCGCAACCCCAGCGCGAGCCTCGTGCCGCGCACCCGCTCGCCCTCGCGACGGGCCGCATCGGCGGTGCCGAAGTACTTCCGGCCCCAGGTGATGCCGACGTAAGGCGCCAGTTCCCGCCGGAACTCGTAGCGCAACCGGAAGCCGATATCGGTCGAGCTGAGCCCGGCGCCAAGTCCGCGGGCCGGATCGTCCTTGCCGTAGAGATCCACTTCGACCAGCGGCTGCAGGAACAGACGGTTGGTGAGCAGCAGCTCGTATTCGGTCTCGAGCCGCAACTGCGTGCGCCCCGATGGCCCGACATACGCCGTGGCCTCGACCTCGAACCAGTACGGCGCGAGCCCCTGCACGCCGACGGCGGCCCAGGTGCGGTTCGGACCGGGGCCGAGGTCCTGCCTGACGCCCGCCACCACGTCCCAC
Source organism: uncultured Acidobacteriota bacterium (assembly GCA_963779175.1). Lineage (GTDB taxonomy): Bacteria > Acidobacteriota > Vicinamibacteria > Vicinamibacterales > UBA2999 > CADEFD01. The sequence goes on along the minus strand of CAVZXA010000004.1, from coordinate 9,115 downwards.
CACCGCCTGACGGCACGCCCGTAGAACACCTGCGCCTCGGCGTGTTCGAGGCCGCCGCTGGCGCGCTCACCTTCGGTGCGAAACCACACGCGATCGCGATCGCGGCCGATCCAGCCCTTGTTGTCCCAGCTGATGGCGCCGTTGCCGTTGCCACCGAGCCACTCGAGCTGGTCGAACAGGACGAAGTAATTCACGGCGTTGTCGTCGTGCGCCATCCGGCCGTGCACGTCGGGATAGGCGGCCGCGCGATCGGCATCGGTCACGGGCGGGATGAACGGCGGCAGCGGCGCCGCAGCCGGCGGCGGCGCCACCGGCGCCTGATGCATCGAGTGGTCCTCGACGGGTGCCGGCGGGGTTACCTGGGCGAACGAGGCGGTGGGCCACAGGATGACGGCGACAACCCAGACTGCGGCGCGCGGCCTCATGACTGGCGCCCTTCGTCGACGCGCACCTCGCGGAACATGCCCGCTTCCATGTGGTAGAGCAGATGGCAGTGGTAGGCCCAGCGGCCGAGCGCATCGGCCGTCACCCGGTAGCTGCGACGGGCGCCCGGGCGGCATGTCGATGGTGTGCTTGCGCACCTTGAAGTTCCCCGCCTCGTCTTCCAGGTCGCTCCACATCCCGTGCAGGTGGATCGGATGCGTCATCATGGTGTCGTTCACGAGCACGATCCGCACCCGTTCGCCGTAGGTCAGGCGCAGCGGCTCGGCGTCAGAGAACTTGATGCCGTTGAACGACCAGACGAAGCGTTCCATGTGTCCGGTCAGGTGCAATTCGATCGTGCGCGACGGCTCGCGCCCGTCGGGATCCGCAAACGGACTCGCCAGGTCCGCGTACGTCAGCACGCGGCGGCCGTTGTCGCGGAGCCCGATGCCGGGGTCGTCGAGCTTCGCGCTCGGGCTCATGGTCTGCATGTCCACGAGCGGATTGCCCTGTTCGCTCGCCGGATGCGTCACCATCGCGCCGCTCGTCGTCGACATGGCGTGCCCGGCGTGGGGATCGGGAGCGACGGGCGCGGCGCCAGGCATCACATGACCGGCGTGGGGATCGGCAGCCGGCGCGGCACGCCGCGCCCATCGCGCTCATGTCGTGACCCGGGCCACCGTGGCCCATGTCGTTCATGGTGAGCACCGCCCGTGGATCCAGCGCCGGCACCGGTGCAGACAGCCCGACGCGTGTCGCCAGCGTGCCAGCTGCGAAGCCGGTACGGTCCATGGCCTGCGCGAAGATCGTGAAGGCCTCCTGGCCGGTGGGCTCCACGATCACGTCATAGGTCTCGGCGATGGCGATCCGGAACTCGTCCACCGCGACGGGACGCACGTACTGGCCGTCGGCCGCCACCACGGTCATCTTCACGCCGGGAATCCGGACGTCGAAGTAGGTCATGCCGGAGCCGTTGATGAAGCGCAGCCGCACCTTCTCGCCAGGCGTGAACAGCCCGGTCCAGTTGGCGGCGGGCGCCTGGCCGTTCATCAGGTAGGTGTAGGTGGCGCCGGTGACGTCGGCGAGATCGCCGGCGCTCATCCGCATGTCGCCCCAGGCGCGGCGCTCGGCCAGCGTAGCGCCAAGGCCGTTCTTGCGCACGTCGCGCAGGAACGTGCCCACGGTGCGCTGACGGAAGTTGTAGTAGTCGGAGCGCTTCTTCAGCTTGGCGTAGACCCGCGCCGGATCTTCGTCGGTCCAGTCGGTGAGCATCACGACGTGCTCACGGTCGTACTGGAACGGCTCGGGCTCACGGGCCTCAATGACCAGCGGCGCGTAGACGCCCTGCTGTTCCTGGAATCCCGAGTGGCTGTGATACCAGTAGGTGCCGTTCTGCTTGACCGTGAACCGGTAGTCGTAGGTCGTGCCGGGATGGATGCCGCTGAAACTCAGCCCGGGCACGCCGTCCATGTTCGCCGGCAGGATGAGGCCGTGCCAGTGGATCGACGTGTCGTCGTCGAGCGCGTTGGCGACGCGCAGCGTCACGGTGTCGCCCTCTTTCAGCCGCACCGTGGGCCCCGGCATCGAGCCGTTGATGGTGAGCGCCGTGCGCGCCTTGCCGGTGACGTTGATGGCGGTCTCGCCGATGCGCAGGTCGAAGTCGGTGCCCGAGAGCACTGCCGGATCACGCCTCTGGGGGGCCTGGGCCCAGGCCGGCTCGCGCAGCCAGCCGAGGCTGGCTGCGCCGCCAATCGCCAGTCCTTTCACGAAGGTGCGGCGGGAGGGGCGTGCCAGGGTGTCACAATCGTTCATCTGCATCACTCCGTGTTCCGATAGAGACGCGGCCCGGGCGGGTGGATTACACCCCTCGGCCGGCAGCCGGGCACACGTGTGCCGCGGCAACTATCACGAACGGATCAGATGCGGAGGACGGACGGGCGATGAGGCGGCGACGGAGGTGGCGCCGACAGGCGGCGCGGCGGCGCGGATGAACCCGGCAGAACGGCCGGCGCCCACGACGCGCGCGACAGCACGGCGGCGGCGACGTGCCGGTGCATGTCGGCGCGACCGGCGGTGATGGATGCGGCAGGAGCGGTCAGGCCGTCGGCGCAGCAATGCTCGCCGCTCCTGGACACCTGCGCGGCGGCCTGCACCGGGACCGCCGCGGCCTCGTGTTCAGCGCAGGCGGACTCGGACGTCTCGACCACGATCGCCCCGTGGTGCGCCGCCATGCCTGGCAGGCACAGCGCCACACACGCCGAGAGCACGGCCGGCGTGCCGGCGATCGTCACGACGGTGAGAAGGCTGGCGATCGAGCGGAGCCAACGGGCCACGAATCGAGTATACCGTCTCCCGTCCTCCCCGCCGGCGGGACCCGCCGCCGGGTAGTGCCGGGCGCGGTACGATGGGGTCGATGGCGACGCTCACATCCACCCTGACGTGTCCCGAGTGCGGCCTCGCAACGGTCGAGCAGATGCCCGAGAACGGCTGCATGGCGTTCTACGAGTGCCAAGGTTGCCACGCCGTGCTTACGCCCAAGGCGGGCTCGTGCTGCGTGTTCTGCTCGTACGGCGATACGGCCTGCCCCTCCGTGCAGGATGGCACTGGCTGTAGCGGCCCGGTCCCGTTCAATCTCACTATTTCAGACTGACCAACTACCCACCGCCGCGGTGCGCGGGAGGCTCACAGCACCTCCCGCCTCAGGCGCAACGCATTGCCGATCACCGACACCGAACTGAAGGTCATGGCGGCGCTGGCAATCATCGGGCTCAGCAGCAGCCCGAACGCGGGATACAGGACCCCGGCCGCGACCGGCACGCCGAGTGCGTTGTAGACGAAGGCAAAGAACAGATTCTGGCGGATGTTGCGCATCGTCGCCCGGCTCAGCCGTCTGCGCGCGCACGAGCCCGCGCAGGTCCCCCTGCACCAGGGTCACGCCAGCGCTCTCCATCGCCACGTCGGTGCCAGTGCCCATGGCGATGCCGACGTCGGCCTGTGCGAGGGCCGGCGCGTCGTTGATGCCGTCCCCGGCCATGGCGACCTTGCGGCCTTCGGCCTGCAGGCGCTTGACGACGGCCGCTTTCTGCTCGGGAAGCACCTCCGCCTCCACGACGTCGATACCGACCGAGCGCGCGACGGCCTCGGCGGTGACGCGGCTGTCGCCGGTGAGCATCACGATCCGGAGACCCTCGTCGTGCAGCGCCCTGATGGCTTCAACGGTCGTGGCCTTGACGCGGTCCGCCACGCCCACCAACCCCGCGTAGGCGCCATCCACCGCCACGAACATCACGGTCTCGCCGTTGCGGCGCAGCGCATCCGCGCGTTCCGTCGCTGTGACCGTCGCCCCCAGTTCCGTCAGCATTGCGGCGTTGCCAATCGCGACGGTGCGACCGTCCACGGTGCCCACCACGCCCTTGCCCGTGACGGATCGGAAATGGGTGACCGGTCCGGTCTGCACGGCCCGCTCCTCGGCGCCGCGCACGATGGCCTCGGCCAACGGATGCTCGCTCACCTTCTCGAGACTCGCGACGAGCCGGAGCAACGTGGCCTCATCGATCGGAGGCTCGGGTACGACGGTCGTCAGGGCCGGCTTGCCCTCGGTCAGCGTGCCGGTCTTGTCGACCACCACCGTGTCGACCCGCTCCATCACCTCGAGCGCTTCGGCGTTACGAAGCAGCACGCCCACCTCCGCGCCGCGGCCGGTGCCCACCATGATCGACATCGGCGTGGCCAGGCCAAGCGCACACGGGCACGCGATGATCAGCACCGCCACGGCGTTGACGAGCGCATGGGCCATGCGCGGCTCGGGCCCCCAGATGCGCCCAGACCGCGAAGGTCACGACGGCCACCAGAATCACCGCCGGTACGAACCAGCCGGCCACGGTGTCCGCCAGGCGTTGAATCGGCGCACGGGAGCGCTGCGCCTCGCCGACCAGTCGGACGATCTGTGCAAGCAGCGTGTCGCTGCCGACGCGCTGCGCCTCCATCACGAAGGTGCCGGTGCCGTTGACCGTGCCACCGGTGACCTTGCTCGGGGCGGCCTTCTCGACGGGAATGGGTTCGCCCGTCACCATCGACTCGTCCACCGTGGTCGTCCCTTCGATGACGACACCGTCCACCGGCACGCGCTCACCCGGTCGCACGCGCAACCGGTCGCCGACCTTCACGTGCTCGAGCGGCACGTCCTGCTCCGCCCCTGCGGCATCGACCCGCCGTGCCGTCGTGGGCGTGAGGCCCAGCAGCTTCTTGATCGCCGAGCTGGTTTGACTGCGCGCTCGCAGTTCGAGCACCTGGCCGAGCAGCACGAGCACGACGATGACGGCCGCCGGCTCGAAGTAGACGCCGATCTGATCGCCGTGCGTGCGGAACGACGCGGGAAACAGGCCAGGCGCCAGCGTCGCGACCACGCTGAAGGCATACGCGGCGCCCACGCCCAGCGCGATGAGCGTGAACATGTTCAGGTGGCGGTTCACCACCGACGCCCAGCCGCGCACGAAGAACGGCCAGCCGCCCCAGAGCACGACCGGTGTCGCCAGCACAAACTGCAACCAGGTCATCCACGCGGGCGGCAGCGCGTGTTGCAGCGGCTGGCCAGGCAGGAACTCCGACACCATGAACGCCAGGATCGGCACGGTCACGCCAAGCGACCACCAGAACCGCCGGGTCATGTCGTCGAGCTCGGGATTCTGCTCCTCGAGCGTCACGACGCGTGGCTCCAGCGCCATGCCGCAGATCGGGCACGAACCGGGCTCGTCGCGGACGATCTCCGGGTGCATCGGGCAGGTGTATTCGCGCGCGTCCCCTGGCTCGGGGCCATGCGGCGCGGCCGGCGCCGGGTTCAGATAGGCCTCGGGCGCGGCCTCGAACTTGTCGAGGCAACTCTGGCTGCAGAAGTGATACGTCTGCCCACGATGCGTCGCGTGACCGACGGCGGCCGACGGCAGAATGATCATCCCGCAGACGGGATCGATCACCTCGCGCGCGACGGCAGGTTTGACGGAAGGCATGGCGGAATCCTCGGGGCCGGCCACACGGCCGGCCCCTGACACGGGTGTTACTTGACGTACTGGCCGGGGTTCGCGTCGAACTTCGTCTTACAGCCCTTCGAGCAGAAGTATTACGTCTGCCCCTGGTAATCGCTCGTTGCCGCGGCCTTGGCCGGGTCCACCTGCATCCCGCACACCGGATCTTTCATGGTCGTCCTCCTTTTACCCTCCTACACGCAGCCAGCGCTGTTTCATTACACACACTGTTCGCTCAGGGTTCGTCCTTTAGGGGGTCTTCGGCCGGCCCCCGGTCGCCAACCCGCCGCTCGAGGAATCGCCGGATTCAGCGGTGGTGCGGCTCCGACATATGCGCAGTATAGGCATCGGTCACGGGGCCTCGACTGACAACTCGGCCGCCTGGCTCGCCTATGATGATGGCCTATGAAGCCACTGATGCTGGCGGTCGCCCTTTCCGCGGGGTTCGGGGCGGTATCGGCGACGCAGATGCCCACCGCCACCTGGGCCGACTGGCGGCCCACGATTACCCCGGTGACAGCGCCGTCAGGCGCGAACAGCGCCCAGCCGCAGATGACCGTCTCGCCTCGCGGCATCCTCCTCAGCTGGATCGAACAAGCTGGCACCCGGGCCACCCTCAGGTTCGCCGAGCGCACGCCCAGTGGCTTGGTCGCCCGCGACCACGGCCGCGGCCGGAGACGACTGGTTCGTCAATTGGCCGACGTTCCGTCGGTGCTGCGCCTCGACGACGGAACGCTGGCGGCGCACTGGCTGCACAAGAGCGGCGCTGAGACCTACGCCTACGACGTCCGTCTGGCACACTCCAAGGACGACGGGCGCACGTGGTCGGCGTCGTTCACGCCGCATCACGACGGCACCAGGCGTGAGCACGGCTTCGCCTCCCTCTTCCAGATGCCAGGCGCCGGACTCGGCCTCATCTGGCTGGACGGCCGTGCGAAGGGATCGGCCGAGGGTCACGATGTGCACGGGGCCACCGAAGGCGCGATGAGCGTCCGCTACGGCACATTCGACCGGGCATGGAAGCAGACGAGCGAGATGCCCGTCGACCTGCGTGTGTGCGAGTGCTGCCCGACGACGGCGGCAATGACGAGCGACGGACCGATCGCCGCGTTCAGGAATCGCACCGAGGACGAGATCCGCGACGTCTACGTGTCGCGTCTGGACCACGGGAGGTGGACCGAACCCACGCCTGTGCACGCCGACAACTGGAAGATCGCGGCCTGCCCAGTGAACGGCCCGATGCTGAGCGCTCGCGGACGCAATGTCGTGCTGTCATGGTTCACGGTGAAGGACGATGTTGGGCATGCCTACGCGGCATTCTCGTCGGATGCTGGCCTGGACGTTCGGCGCACCGATTCGCCTGGACGAGGCGTCGGCACTCGGGCGCGTGGACGTGGCCCTATTGCCGGATGGGTCGGCCGTCGCGACGTGGATCGAGTTTGCTGACCAACGTTCCTCCTTCGCGGTCCGGCGCGTGGAGTCGTCCGGTCGCACGTCGCCGGTCACCACTGTAACGGCGATCGCAGGCGCGCGAGCCAGCGGCTATCCGCGCATCGCCGTTGACCGTGACGAAGTGGTGTTCGCGTGGACGGAGAACCAGGGCGGCCAATCGGTCGTGAAGACGGCCGCTTCGCAGCTCCCGACCGTCGCAGGGTCCGCGCGATAATTCAATCGGGCTCCTGATGTTCTTCTTTCTCTAGCGGGTCCTGCGCGCTCGCGAGCCACAGCGTGATGACTGGCAAGACCGTCATCTGCGCCACCGGCCACAATCCTACGTGCACTATCGGGACGATGGGCATGAGGGAGTTGTAGGTCCAGCGGCCACCGGCCAGAGCCACGTGCTCTACGACGATTGCCGTCGCCAGACCCAGCGCAGCCAAGGCCGCGAGGCGCCACCACCGATAGTCTGGCCGGCGTATCAGGGCCGTCACGATGACCCACAGAGCCAGTGTCCATAGTGCGTCCGTCGCCGCCATCGGCAGGCAGTGACGCAGACGAAACCAGAACGTCCCTATCGACTCCACGTACGCTGCAGCGTGCGTCGCCCTCCCAGATCCAGTTGAGAAAGAAGGCCACAACGAGGATCCGCAAGGCCTCCTGGAGGGTCACGCGGCGAGGGCGTCCCGGCGCGTCTCTCGTAGCCACGACCCGCTCACCCCTCAATCTGCATGGTCGACATCATGCCCAGGTCTTCGTGATCGAGGATGTGACAGTGCTGCACCGTGACTCCGACGAAGTCTGTGAAGCGGATGCGAATCCGCTCCCGCCTGCGCGCGGGCACCACGATGCCGTCGAGCCAGGCCGGTTCTGCCTGACCATCCGCCCGACGCGCTGGAAGGCGTTGGTGTGCACGTGCATCGGGTGGTCCATGTCGGTGTTGTTGATGTACTCCCACTCCTCGATGTCGCCCAGCCGAACGCGGTCGTCGATGCGCGTGTGGTCGAACTCGCGGCCGTTGATCAGGAACCGCATCCCCATGCCGCGACCTCGCACCATGCCCATCGTCTCGGAGAGCACGAACGTGCGGCGCGCGCCCGCCGCGGGCAGACGTTCGACGTCGCCCAGCGCCTGCGGCACCTGCCGTGGTGACGCGGCGCGCCCCTCATACACCACTGAGGCCATCTCGAATGCGGTGCGAGAGCCCAGCGTGCCGCCCATCATCCAGCACCGCCGCGGTTGTTCGGCAGATTCATGAGTCGGTAAACGCCATCCGCTCCGCTCCCCAGGATCAGCACATCCCGCCGCTCGCCTGGCGCCAGCAGGAGTTCATCGACCTGTTGTGGGACTGCCAGGCTTCCACCATCGGTGGCGATGATGTGCATCGCATGTCCTTCGAGAGAGAGCCGGTAGAAGCGGGACGCCGAGGCATTGAGCAGGCGGAGCCGAAGGAGACCGTCCTGCTCAATCGCGTATCTCGGCTGGGTCTGGCCGCTGACGGTCACGAGGTCCCCTTCGCGTCCGCCCATCAGGGCTCCCAACCCGGGATCTACGGGTCGTCCTGATCGGTCGAGTTCGAAGTCCTGCAGCACGAGCACGTGCTCGCGCGCCGCTGCCACGTCCGGGACGGCATCCAACGCTCCACGGATCACGAGGGGTGCCGCCAGTCCCAGCGACACCTGGCGGGCGACGGACCCATGCAGATGAGGATGCAGCCAGAACAGACCCGCGGGGTGGTGCTCCGGAATGCGGAACGCATACGACGCCACCTCGCCCGGGGCCACCTCCAGGAATATGTTGTCGGCTGTGCCGGTGGGCGGCACGTGCAGACCGTGGAAATGGAGGTTTGTCGACTCGTCGAGGTTGTTGGTCAGGCGAATGCGGACCTCGTCGCCGACCGCCGCCTCGAGCAGGGGCCCCGGAACCTGACGATTGAAGGACCACAGCTTGGCGCGGCCCTCCGCCAAGTCGACCCAGTCGTCACTGGCGACCAAATCGACGTCGAGGCGTCCATCGACGGATGCCAGACGCGCGTCCCTGCCTGCGGATTGGGCACTGGCACTTAGCGGTACCCCAGCCAGGCGTGTGACACCGCGCGCGGCCAGGTAGCTGGCACCGACGGCTGCCCCAGCCGCCACGAACGCTCTGCGTGTGACGAACATACGGCCACCACCTCCTCACGGTTTCGAGCGTTCCACCATCAGGGCGCTCTCCGACTGGCGCGCCGAGGCGCG
>CAVZXA010000003.1:0-2200422 GCA_963779175.1 uncultured Acidobacteriota bacterium | reverse complement strand
GGCGACGACGCCGGCGACGGCGAAGGTCGGCGTCTGCGCCGCGGCTGTGGGGGGACGTGCAAGGTCGAGCGCGAGCAGGCCGGCGGCAACGAGCAGCGCGCGGGCCACGGACTTCCAGGGCATTGCGGAACCTCCAGGCGACAAGTTCGTGATGAGGGAGCGGGGCAGTGTGGCGGAAATGCTAGCACGGCGCCGGACCCATGCCTTGCCGCGTTGGTGCCCATCACGCTACACTGAACGTTCGTCCCGTCCATGTCCGTGCGCGCAGTGCGGGCAGTCGAGGCGGCGGGCCGTACCGCGGCCCGGAACCCGTGCAATGGCAGTCTGCGAACCGCGTCAGGGCCGGAAGGCAGCAGCGCTCAGCAGCTCCTGACATGTGCGTGGGACCTCCGGACCGCGGTAGGGCCCGCACCACCTTCCAGGGCACTGAATCCTGATGGCCTACCAGGCTCTTGCGCGCAAATGGCGGCCCCAGACGCTCGACGACGTCCTGGGACAGCAGGCCGTCACGCGCACGCTGCGCAACGCCCTCAAGAGCAAGCGGATCGCGCAGTCGTTCGTGTTCGCCGGGCCGCGCGGCTGCGGCAAGACGACGACGGCCCGGATCCTGGCGCGCGCGCTCAACTGCGCCGAGGGCCCGACGCCGACGCCCTGCGGCACCTGTGAGGCCTGCACCGAAATTGCGGAAGGCCGCGACATGGACGTCCTCGAAATCGACGCCGCCACGCACACCGGCGTCGACAACGTCCGCGAAGTCATCATCGAAGGCCTGTCGATCGCCCCGGCGCGCAACCGCTACAAGGTGTTCCTCATCGACGAAGTCCACATGCTGTCGGCATCGTCGTTCAACGCGCTGCTCAAGTCGATCGAGGAGCCGCCGCCGCACGTGGTCTTCATGATGGCCACCACCGAGCTGCACAAGATTCCCGACACCGTGCTGTCGCGATCGCAGATCTACGAGTTCCGCACCATCCCGGCGAAGACCGTCACCGAGCGCCTGCGCTATGTGGCCACCGAGGAGGGCATCACCGTCTCCGACGAGGCGTTGCTGCTGCTGGCGCGGGCCGGCGAGGGCAGCATGCGCGACTCGCTCTCGGCCTTCGACCAGGTGCGGGCGTTTTCGGGCGACACCATCACCCTCGACGACGTCACGTCGGTGCTGGGGCTGGTGGGCCGCGATCTCGTGTTCGACATGCTCGAAGCAATTGCCGCCGAAGACGCCGGCGCCGCCTTCACGCTCGTGGACGCCGCGATCGAACGCGGCTACGACCTGCGCCTGTTGTGCCGGGAGCTCGCCCGCGCCACCCGCGACCTGCTGGTCGTGTCGGTCGATGGCGCGCGGCTGAAGGATCCGGACGTGGCGAGCGAGTCGGAGCGCGAGCGGGTCTCGGCCATCGGGCCGCGTTTCTCGCGCGAAGACCTGCTGCGCACCTTCGACGGCTTCACGAAAGCCGAGTTCGACGTCCGCACCTCCGACCATCCGCGCTTCCAGATGGAGATGGCGCTGCTGCGCCTGATGCACCTGCGCAAGCTGGTGCCGCTGGCGGAGCTGCTCGAAGGCGGCGGCCGCGCGCTCGCCGCGCCGATGGCCGCCCGGCCGCCGCCGCGCCGGCGCGTCCCGCGGCGCCGCTCACGCGTCCAGCGCCCGGCAACGCGCCTCCGGCGCGGGCGGCGACGGCCCCGCCGGCAAGCCGGCCCGCGACGTCGGCCGCCACGCCGCCGCCAGCGCCGCCGCCGACGGGTCGTCCGGAACCGTCCACCGCGGCGGCTCCCGGTGCGCCGTTGCCCGATGGCGCGCGTGAGCAGTTCCTGGCCGCGGTGAAGGCGGCGAAGGTGTTCTTCTTCAACGCCGTGGTCGCGCAGGCCTACAAGGTCGAGGTCACGCCGGCGCTCATCACCTTCGCGTTCCTGCCGAAACAGAAGGTGCCGCGCGCGCAGTGTGAAGAAAACCGCGCGCTGCTCGAAGGGCTCGCCGAGCAGACCTTCGGCCGGGGCATTCCCGTGCGCGTCACGACGGTGGAAGGCGACGCCGCGCCGGCCGAGCCGATCGGCAGCACCATGCCGGCGGCGGCGGCGCCGCGGCCGACGACGAAGAGTCCGGTGGCCGGGCCGAGCGGCGACACGCTGCGCGACGAGGCGATGGCGAATCCGGTGGTGCAGTCGATGCTCGAGATCTTCCCGGTCGAAAAGATGAAGATCGAAGAGATGTGAGGCCGATTCCGTGCTGCCAGGACCGCTTGACACGCTCATCGAACAATTCCGCAAGCTGCCAGGCGTGGGGGCCAAGAGCGCCCAGCGTCTGGCGTTCCACGTGCTGAAGACGCCGCGGGAGGACACCGAGCGCCTCTGCGACGCCATCCGCCACGTGAAGGACAACGTCACCTATTGCTCGGTGTGCCAGAACATCACCGACGTGGATCCGTGTCGCTACTGCGCCGACGAGGGCCGCGATCAACGCCTCATCTGCGTGGTCGAGGAGCCGCAGAACGTCAACGTGATCGAGAAGTCGCGCGGCTTCCGCGGCGTCTATCACGTGCTGATGGGCACCATCTCGCCGCTCCAGGGCATCGGCCCCGACGACCTCAAGATCAAGGGCCTGCTGACGCGCATCGACGGCGGCAAGGTCGACGAAGTCATCCTCGCCACCAGCCCGACGGTGGAAGGGGAGGCGACGGCCATCTATCTGGCGCGCCTGCTGCGGCCGCTCGGCGTGCGCGTCACCCGCATCGCCACCGGCATTCCGGTGGGCAGTGACCTCGAGTACGCCGACGAGCTCACCATGGGCAAGGCGATGGAGGGCCGCCGCGACGTGTCGTAGACCGGCGCGGCCGGGCTAGAATCGTCTGCGTTTCGACGAGATGCTCCCCATCTCCTATCAGGTGCCAGCCGCGGCGGTCGTGGTGGTGGTCGGTCTCATGGCGTGCGTGGCCGGCTTCCGCCTGCTGCGCTACGTGCTGGCCGCCTTCGGCTTCATCATCGGCGGCCTGGCCGCCAGTTCCGTGCTGGGCGCGAGCGAAACCGCCTACATGGTGGGCGCGTTCATCCTCGGCGGCATCGCCGGCGCCGTCATCATGGTGGCGGCCTCGTTCATCGGCGTGGCGCTGGTGGGCGCGGGCCTGGGCGCGGCGGCCGTCACGCTCATCTGGACCCAGCTCCCCGGCGACCCGCATCCCTACGTGGTCATCCTCGCCTCGGTGGCCGGCGCGTGGCTCGCCACCTGGCTGCAGCGCTACGTGACGATCGTGGGGACGGCGTTCGGCGGCGCGTGGGCGATGCTCGTTGGCGCGCTGGCGCTCACCGGCGACAAAGCGAAGCTCGCCGCTGCGGCGGCCGGCGACGTGTGGGTGCCGTATCCGATGCAGCCGGCGCCCGGACAGGCGTGGGTGCCGTGGGCGTGGCTCGCGCTCGGCCTCCTCGGCGTCTTCCTGCAGCTCAAGGTCACTGGCGGCAGTGGCGGCCGGGTCGTGAAGAGCGGCAAGAAGTAGGCGCCCGCTCAGCGGCCGGCGGTGAGACTCATGACGCGGCCGAGGCTGCCCTTGTAGCCGGTCATCTCGAGATAGCCGCGGCCGGTGAGGGCGCTGCCGCGCGCCGTGCCGGTCACCCGCACCATGCCCTCCCAGTAAGCGATGCCGGCGCCAGTGGTGGCCAGCTCCTGATCGGGGAGCGGCGTGTTCACGGAGAGCACGATCTGCTCCGCGGGGATCGTGATCGCCCACCCCACCGGATAGGTGGCGCCGCTGGGCGCGGCGAAGGTGGCGCCGGTGGGCGTGAGGGTGAAGTCCGCGGCGGTGAGATGGCGCGAGGCGCCGCGGGCGTCGACGATGGTGCCGCTCGAGCGCGGGTCGCGCGAGCCGTCGGCGCGCCGGAGCTGGTAGAGCATCAGCTCGCGGTTGTCGTCGAGTTGCAGCGACAGCCAGTCCCAGCCCTGCTGCTCCGGCTCGAGGAAGCTGGTGCCGAACTCGTGATCCATCCAGCTGTCGCCGGTCACGGAAAATTCCTCGCCGTCGAGCGTGATGGTGCCGCGCGTGGGCATGCGGGTGAGGGAGTAGTAGTGCGAGGCGTTGCCGGGGCGGGCGCCCTTCTGGCTGATGCCGTTGACCCCGTTCACGACCGGCGCCTTGCCCTCGTCGAGCGTGAACTGCACCGAGGCGCCGCGCGTCGCGGCGGCGATCACGTGTCGTCCGGACGGATCGAGTCCGGCGCGCCAGTCGTCGTTCCACACGCGGTAGCGATCGGTGGCCGCGCCGCTCAGGCCCGGGCCGCCGCGGCTCAGCCGCTCGTCGAAGCGATAGCGCCGCCCGTCGGGATCCGACACCGCCAGGTGCGCCATGTAGATGTCGCGCACCGCCCAGCGCGACGGGTTCACCGGCGCCGCGTCGATGCCAACGCGGAAGAACGTCACCTGATACCCGAAGCGCCGCCCCGACGACGTGGCGAGGTTGCCGGTGTAATACCACCACTCGATCTTGTGGTCGGGATGACTCGCATGATCGCGCGGGAACGCGAACGTGATATCCCGCCGTGGCATCTTTCCATGCGCTCTGGGCGCCGATGGACGCCCGTTGTGGCAATCGTCAGACAGGCGAAGGCGAAGCCGAGCGCACGCCTTAGCCGCCAGCCGCTAGCCGCTAGCCGCTGTCTATTCCTCATGCTCCACCACCAACTGCGTCGCCTTTCGAGCCGGCAGGAAGCCGGCGATGGCCGTGGCCGCGATGACCGCCAGCGACACCTGCGCCAGGAACAGCACCGGCACGCGGAACTGGATGGTCCAGCCGAAGCTCTGCACGTTGATCACGTAGACCAGCAGCAGCGACAGCGCCAGGCCGGTGACCAGGCCGATGACCATGCTGGTCGTGCCGATGAGCGCCGCTTCGATGACCACGACCCGCTGCACCTGCCGCCGCAGGGCGCCGATGAGGCGCAGCATCCGCAGCTCGCGCCGCCGTTCGAGTACCAGCGTGAGCAGCGTGCCGGCCACGCCGAGCATCGCCACCACGATCGCGATGAGCTCGAGCGCGTAGGTGATGGCGAACGTGCTGTCGAAGATCCGCAGCACTTCGGCGCGCAGCGCCCGGTTGGTGTAGATGAAGGCACGATGGCCTTCGTCGAGCCCGTCGATGATCTCGCGCCGCACCTGCTCGGGATCGGCGCCGTCGCGCAGGTAGACGGCGGCGCTGGTCGGCGGACGTTCGCCGAAGTAGCGCGCGAAGACCGGACGGTCCATCACCACCACGCCGCGGTCGACCGCGTAGTCGTAGTAGACGGCGGCCACCGTGAACGGCCGGTCGCCCATCTGCGTCGCCAGTTGGACGGTGTCGCCGGGGCGGGTGCCGTACTTGTTGGCGAAGGCTTCCGAGACCAGCACCGCGTCGGTGCCGATGGCGCGGCTGAGCGCCTCGCGTCCGTCAGGCGGATCCTTGAAGAGCAGCGAGCCGTGCGAGCGGACGACCTCGAACTGGCCGGCTCCGAGCACGACGAGATTGCCCTGGTAGACGAGATCGAGATTGCGGAAGGTGTCGACCGCCGCCACCGACGGATGCGCCTCGATGGCGCTGACGATCGACGGCGAGAGCGTCTGGCCGGAGCCCGGTCGTGGGCGCGCACGCCCGGCCCGACGAACAGATCCGCCTGCAGCGTCTGGCCCACCCAGTAGACGACGGTCTCGCGGAAGCTGCCGACCATCACGGCGATGGCGACCATCATGGCCAGCGCCACCGACAGCGCGGCGATCGAAATCGAGAGGCGCGGGATGGCGGCCGTGAAGTGCGCGTGGGCGAGGCGTCCGGTCACGCCGAGCCACGACAGCGGCCGGGCGAGGGCGCGCGCCGTCGCGAAGATGATGACCGGCACCAGCAGCGAGGCGCCGATGATGGTGGCAAAGGCCGAGGCGTAGGCGAAGAGCGGTCGTCCGCCCACCGGGCCGAGCTGCGCGAGCCCGACGGCGGCGGCGAGCACCAGCCCCGGCACGAGGAAGGTCGAGACCTTCAGGCGCACGCGCGACTCGAGGCGGTCGCTGCCCCGCATCGCCGCCGTCGGCGGCACGCGGCTGGCTTCAAGCGCCGGCACGAGCGCGGCCAATAGCGACAACGGCAGGCCGATGCCGAAGGCGAGCGCCACGTGCGCGATCGAGAGCGCTGGCGGCGCGGCGGCGGTGGCGATGTAGAGCGTGCTCACGGTGGCGCCGGTCACGCCCACCGCCAGGTTCGCCAGCACACGCCCGAGGCCGATGCCGAGCAGCGTGCCCACCAGGCCCATGAGCGCCGCTTCGCCGAGAAACAGCCACAGCACCTGCCGGCGCGTGACGCCGAGCGCGCGCAGCATGCCCACTTCCTCGCGCCGCGCCAGCACGGCGACGGTGGCGGTGTTGTAGACGAGGAAGAGGCCCACGACCAGCGCCACCCACGACAGCGCCGTGAGGTTCAGGTGGAAGGCGGCCAGCATCTTCTCGACCTGCTGGCCGCGGCGCGACGGCTTGGCGGCCGTGAGGCCGGGCGGGAGCCTGGCGGCGATGCCCGATTCAGCGGCCTCGAGCTCCGCGGTCGTCGGCGCCTGCGAGGCATCGAGCGTGCCGGCGCGGTGTCCGACCTGCACGTCGATGCGGTCGATGCGGCCCAGGCGCGCAAAGGCGAGCTGCGCCGCCGCGATGTCCATCAGCACGAAGCTGCCGTCCATCACCCGCGCGGGGCCCTTGTCTTCGAGCAGCGCCCGCACGATGTAGGTGTTCACGCGGTCGCCGGCCAGCAGCCGGATCTCGGAGCCGAGGGCGTAGCCGCGGCGACGGGCCAGCTTCTCGGTGATGACGATGCTCTGCGGGCTGGTGAGCAGCTCGAGGAACGACTGGGAGGACAGGGCCGACGCGCCGCCATCGCCGGCGGCCGGGCTGCCCGAGGGGGTCGCGCCGGGTGTCGCGTAGGCGGCGACCGCGTAGTCGCGGACGGTGCGATCGCGCAGGATGTCCACGCCGAGCACCTTCACCGCTTCGGCGCGGCGCGGGCGGAACATGCTCGTGGCCTCGCCGGTCACGATCGCCATGTCGCCTTCGATGACGGGCGAGGCCGGTCCGAACTCGCGCAGCCAGCCCAGATCGGCCAGCAGCATCTCGTCGATGCCGCCGGGGGCGGTGATCTCGATCGAGGCCTTGCCAGACACGGTGTCGAGGGCGGTCTCGAAGCCGCGCACCGAGCTCGAGTTCGTGAGCTGGATGGCGATGACGACGGCGATGCCCAGTGCGATGCCGGCCACGGTGGTGACCGTGCGCAGCGGCTCGTGCGCCATCCGCCGCACGATGAACTGCTGGAAGAGGCGGTGTCTCATGCCGCGTCGAGGCGTCCGTCACGCATGCGCAGCGTGCGGGTGGCCGCCGCCGCCACTTCCGCCGCATGCGTGGCCAGCAGCATGGTGACGCCGAGGTCGCGGTTCAGTTCTGCGAGCAGGGCCAGCACGGTGGCGCCGTTGGCGGAGTCGAGATTGCCGGTCGGCTCATCGGCGATGAGGAGTGCCGGCTGGTGCACCAGCGCCCGGGCGATCGCCGCCCGCTGCGCCTCGCCGCCCGAGACCTGCTGCGGGTAGTGGCGCAGGCGGTGGCCGATGCCCACCCTGGCCGCCAGATCCGCGGCCCGCGACTCGGCCGTCTTCGCCGGCAATCCGGCCAGCAGGCACGGCAGGGCGATGTTGTCGCCGATGGTCAGTGTCGGCAGCAGGTTGAAGAACTGGAAGACGAAGCCGATGCGGTCGCGGCGCAGGCGCGTCAGGGCGTCGTCGTCGAGGGTGCCGACGTTCTTCCCTTCAATGGTCAGGCGACCGGCGCTGGGGCGGTCCATCGCCCCGCACAGGTGCAGCAGCGTGGACTTGCCGCAGCCGGAGGGGCCGGTGAGCGCGACGAAGTCGCCGCGTTCGAGCGACAGTGACACCCCGCGCAATGCCGCCACCGGGGTTTCGCCCTCGGCGTAGGTCTTCTCGAGCGCGTCGGCGACGATGAGCGGCATGGGTACAGTCTATGACCCATCCACGGCGCCGAAGGTCCCAGACGACCTGAAGTCTTGCGGGCCGCGCCGGATTCGGTTTACGATTGGGTTTCTCTCGCCTCCGCGCTCGCGCGCAGGGGCTGGGAGTCCTGCCTGTTCCTCGGTAGCTCAACGGCAGAGCATCCGGCTGTTAACCGGAGGGTTGCTGGTTCGAATCCAGCCCGAGGAGCCAATCTCGTTTCACGAGATTGGCAACCTCGGCCTGGCTTCAGGCGTTCGCGCGATCCGCTTGCGCGGCTCGCGACTCGGCACGAATCCAGCCCGCACTGCTTGCGCCTTCGGCGCTTCGCCGCCGACGAAGGCCCTGACAGTGACCCGTCGCATAGGCGCGCCACGTTGCCCTTAAGTCAGCCGTCAGGCCACTCAAAGCAACGCTCGCAGCTCCTCGAAGCGCGCGCACACCCCCGGCAGCGGCCCGGATGGTGCAGCAGCACCGGGGACGCCCCGAGGTGTCGACGTTCACGGGGTGACGTCCACGAACGTCACGGCGGCGGGCCCCCGCCAGCGCCAATGGCGAAGACGTGAACGACGGCCGCGTCGGTGCTGGCGACGTACAGCCGGCGCGTCGCGTCGTCGTAGGTGCCCGCACGCAGCAGGTTGGTCGCGCCGTCGATCGGCATCCCCGGCAGGGTCCACTTCGCGTACGGCACCGGCTCCCACGGATCCTTGGCGCCCTCCTTCACCGCCACGAGTTCGGCCGCGTCATAGGCCCAGACGGTCGGGATGTAGGGCGTACCGTGGTTGCCCCGCAGCAAGTCCGTGGGATCGTAACAGCGCGGCAGCGAGTCGTCGCCGTAGACCGTGCCCACGAGCGCCTTGTCGGCCGTGGCGGGCCCGTAGCACCACGACTCGCCGTGCCGGCCGGTAAACAGGATCGACCGGGTGCCGGACGGGAACGCCACGCCCCCGAGTTGATCCGACCCGCCGTAGTAGATGCCTGGCGGCCTGGCGTCCCAATCACCCAACGTGCGATGCTCGATCGGGTAGCCGACCAGCATCTTGCTCGGAACGGGGTCCACGACGCCCACCCCGGCCGGGTCGAACACGCTGACCGAGGGCCCGTAGGAAATGCGCGAGATGATCGGCAGGCAGCAATTTCCCGTGAGCGCCGGACCTCCGAGGAGTCCGCGCCACGCCGAGGGGATGACGCCCATGAAGCCGCTCACGAACGCCGAGCGGTCCCAGAACACCGTCGGCGGTTGGCCGTCCGAGAACTTCGGGAGATCCGGCACGCTCACCGTGAACGGCCCGGCCAGCGTCGAGAGGTTGGCGCCGGCCCAATGCGACTTCCACTGTCCGCCCGAGCCGTCGTAGTAGTCCGATCCGCTCACCACCAGGCGCCCCAACCACGGGAGAATGCCACCCGGGATGACGTTCTCGTACACGCCGCTTCGATGCAGGTGATTGCGGTTCGGCAACGGCTGGCACGGCTCCACGAGGGTCGCCTCCTCGCCGAGCTCCGGCAGCAGCAGCTTGGCCACGCCGGCAACGGAATCACGCTGCGGATTCGGGTTCCGCAGGTAACAGCCGACGTACAGCGTCGTGCCGTCGATAGCGAGCGCGTTGGGCAGGCCGACCTCCAGCGGCAGCCGGAACGTGCCCACCTTGACGACGTCCGCGGCCTGTAAGCGCGGAAGGGTGCGCGGGTCCTGCGCCACCAGGGTCCCGCCGGCGAGGAGCAACAGGGCGGCGACGGCGACCGTCTTCAGTATGACCACACCCCTTTCTATCAAAAATAGCCGCCGCGCGGCGGCCGGTCACAGCGGCTGGGCTTTGAAACCTCAGTAGCACTCGGTAGTCCATCGGCGTCGCCTCTGTTAACCGGAGGGTTGCTGGTTCGAATCCAGCCCGCACTGCTTGCGCCTTCGGCGCTTCGCGGTCACGACGCGCCCTGCTGGCAGCCGTGTGCAACTCGCACCCTTTCGCCGCCGTATGAGCGAACGACACCCGTAGCTTCGACGAGTTCCGCGCTCAGGTTGAGACGTTCTTCGAAACCACGAACGCCGGGTATGAGCCAGAGTGGCGCGCGGCGGCAGCAGCCGTTCGAGCTGGCCACGTCAACCGCGACGGATTCAATGTGGCCCCTGCGGATTCACCGCGTCCGGTGGTGGTGACTCTCAAGACCTCTGGCAACGTGCGCGCGACCGAACCGGCGCAGCCGCTGCCGCAAGGCGAGCCCCGCGCCTGAGCGTCGGAACGCGGAACCACAGGGAGTCGTCCGCCAGACCGGCAATCGGCCGCTTGCGAAATAGACAAATGGACGCTACGCTAACCGACAAATGGACGGTCGCGGGTGACGCTGTACGCTCGGCCGCTCGCGAAGGCTCTCACGGCCGCCCTGCGCGACACGCCGGTGGTCTGCCTGCTCGGCCCGCGCCAGTCGGGCAAGACCACGCTGGTGCGCACGCTCGAACCTCGATACGCCTACGTCACGTTCGACGACGAGGCGACGCTCGCCTTCGCGCAGGCCGACCCGACCGGGTTCGTGGCTGCGCTTCCGCCACGAGCGATCCTCGACGAAGTCCAGCGGGTGCCGGAGCTGCTGCGCACGCTCAAGCTCGCGGTGGACCGCGACCGACGGGCCGGCCGGTTCGTGCTCACGGGATCAGCGAATCTGCTGCTCGTGCCAGGCCTTGGCGATTCGCTCGCCGGGCGCATGGAAGTCGTGCAGCTCCAGCCCCTGACGGCTGCCGAGCAGGCACGCGCGCCTGGTCGGTTCCTCGACATGTTGCTTGGCGGGCGCCTCAAGCCGGCGGTCGCGGCATCCGCCCCCGATGCGCCGCTCGCCTTGGCCGGGCGGATCGTAGCAGGTGGTTTTCCCGAAGCCGTGGCACGCTCGCCGGTTCGTGCCCGCGCGTGGCACCGCCAGTATCTGCGCCTGCTGTTGGAGCGCGACGTACACGACGTCGCACGGGTGCGAGACACGGCAGCGGTGGGTCGCCTGCTCGAGCTGCTGGCGCTACGCACGGCGCAGCTTCTGAACGTGTCCAGCCTGGGCAACGATCTCGACCTCCGGCGCGAGACCGTCGAGCACTACCTCGCTGTGTGCGAACGCCTGTATCTGGTGCGCCGCCTGCCACCCTGGCATCGCAACCCGGCCAGCCGCCTGATCAAGTCGCCGAAGGTGCATGTGGTCGATAGCGGGCTCGCCGCCACCCTCACCGGAGTCACCGCCTCGGACTGGAGCGGGGAGCGTGAGCGCTTCGGGCATCTGCTCGAGTCGTGGGTGGTGCAGCAGCTCGCGGCCCAAGCCGGCTGGACCGATCCCGACCTCCGCTTCTGGCACTACCGTGACAAGGACCAGGTGGAGGTCGATCTAGTCATCACCCGTGGCCGCCAGACCTGGGGCGTCGAGGTGAAGTCGTCGGTCACGGCAACGCCGTCGGACGGGGCGGGGTTGCGTCGGCTGGCCGAGCAGTGCGGCGCGGACTATCAAGGTGGCGTGCTGCTCTACGCCGGCAACAGTGCGTTCTCGCTCGGCGACGAGCGACACCTCGCCATGCCGCTCGCGCGGCTCTGGACCGTCTAGAACCTGCGATGCCTGATATTCCTCGCCCTGAGCGTCACACCCAGCGACGTGTCGTCGGACTCTTCACCGACCCGGCTCGGCGGCGTCCTTGGCTATCGCTACCTGGGCGACTGGCACACGCGCGAGGGCAATCGCGCCGTCGAAACGGACATCCTGCGCGCGAATCTCGCGGCGCGCGGCTACTCACCGGCCCACATCTGCGCCGCCCTGACGAAGCTGGAGATCGCCGCCGACGCCACCGGCGTCACGCTCTACCGGGCCAGCCTCCGGACTACCAGTGCCTCCGCTACGGCGTGCAGGTGCAGGTGGCCGTCGGGCAAGTGCACGACACCGTGCACCTGGTGGACTGGGACCATCCGGAGCGCAACGACCTCGCGCTCGCGGAGGAAGTGACGCTCAAGGGCCGAGGGGCGGGCCCGCCTCGATGGCACCTGTGAGGCGCTCCGAAGCAAACTTGAGGGAATATGCAGTGGTACCACTGGGTGGGGTGATATGCTCAGGTGTTCTCCTGCAAGTGTTATCCGGAGGGTTGCTGGTTCGAATCGCGCGATACCCTGCGCGGCTCGCGACCCGGCACGAATCCAGCCCGAGGAGCCAAGCTCTTTTCGGCTCTCGGCCTGTTCCGGGCGTCGAGCCGTTCCTCGGCTCCGCCAGGGAACAAGCAGGACCGAATCCAGACGACAGAGTTCCCCGAGAAGGAGGGCATTGCATGACAGGTGTGATCAAGACATTGCGAGCTGACAAGGGCTTCGGTTTCATCAAAGGTTCGGACGGTTCGCAGTATTTCTTTCATCAGAGCGCCATCTACGGCGAGGGTATCGAGATGTTGCGCGAAGGTGACAACGTGGAGTTCGAGCTTGGCCCGGACGGACCCAAGGGGCCGCGAGCTGACAGCGTCAAGCGCACGTCCACCTAGGCGTTCGGCGCGCTGACGCTGCGGCGCGCCGGGGCTCCGCCTGTCTTCAGGCTTCGCGCGACACGCTGCGCGGCCCGCGTGTGTGCTCCTGACAGCCTGACAGAGGTGTCAAGAGGCGGCATGCTAGACTCCGCCGCATGTGGCAGCACCTCGCTCAGGTCCAGAGCCTCATTGCCGTCGCGGTGGTGGTTCTGGTCCCTCGCCCACTGCTGGCCCAGACCTCGGTGACGCCCTCGGGCGAGGCCGTGTATCAGCGGCGCTGCGCCACCTGCCACGACCAGGTGAGCGACCGCATTCCGCCGAAAGCGTCGCTGAGCCAGATGCCGTCGACACGCATCATGCGGGCCCTTGATTTCGGGGCCATGATGACGGTGGCCTACACGATGAGCCGCGCTGAACGGCATGCCGTCGCCTCCTACCTCGGGACGAGTCGGCCCGCGATCAGTTTCCCGGCGAGCGCCTACTGCAGCAGCAGGCGGGCGACGGTATCCAGCCGGCCTGAATTTTCCTGGAACGGCTGGAGCCCGACTGCCGGAAATGCGCGATTTCAGGGCGCCGCGAGCGCCGGGCTGAGCGCCGATGCCGCTCGAAATCTGAAGCTCAAATGGGCGTTCGGGTTCGACGGCGATGTCACGGCCTTCGCCCAGCCGACGGTGGTCGACGGGCAGATGTTCGTCGGCAGCGCCGCTGGCGTGATTCACGCGCTCCGGGCTGACACAGGCTGCCTCCAGTGGACCTACCAGGCAGACGGCCCGGTGCGGATGTCCGTCGTCGCCGTACCGATGGGCCGTTCGCACGCGCTGCTCTTCGGCGATCAGACAGGCCGCTTCTACGCGCTGGACGCCGAGACTGGAACGCTGATCTGGAAGAAACAGATCGAGGCGCACGATGCGGCGCGGCTGACAGGCTCGCCCCTTGTCTACAACGGCACCGTGTTCGTGCCGGTCGCCTCGTGGGAAGAGACGCGGGCACTCGATCCCGCGTATCCGTGCTGCACCTTCAGGGGCAGTGTCGTGGCGCTGCGGATCGCCGACGGGGAGCAGGTGTGGAAAGCCCATTTGGTGGGTGAGCCGAAGCTGACGGGCAAGACGAAGCGCGGCACCGAGCAGCGCGGGCCCTCGGGCGTGGCCGTGTGGGCCGCACCCACGCTCGACACGAAGCGCGGGGTGATGTATCTGGCAACCGGCGACAACTACTCGTCGCCGGCGACGGCGCTGAGCGACGCCATCGTCGCGGTAGACGTCGCGTCGGGCAACGTGGTGTGGTCTCGCCAGGTGACGCCGAACGACGCATACAACTCGTCCTGCGGCGCGGACAAGCAAAATTGCCCGGAAGAAGACGGCCCTGACTACGACTTTGGCGCGTCGGTGATCGTCGCGGCGATGCCTGACGGACGCGAATTGCTCCTGGCCGGACAGAAGTCGGGTATGGTCTACGCGCTGGATCCGGATAAGGAGGGCGCCATCGTCTGGCAGGCGCGCATCGCCAGCGCCGTTCCCAACGTGGGGACGGGAGTCGGCGTCATGTGGGGAATGGCGAGTGACGGACGGAACGTGTATGCGGCGACTGCGTCAACGGTACGGACCAGGCCGACCGATCCCCGGGACACGCGACGCTACATTCTCGATCCGAAGATCGGCGGTGGCCTGACGGCGCTGCGCATCGCCGATGGCAGCCGAGTCTGGCACGCGCCGCCGATGCCGTGCGCTGAGAGCATGCCGGTGGGATGCAGCCCGGCACAATCGGCGGCGGTGACGGCGATACCAGGCGTGGTGTTCTCGGGGTCGTACGACGGTCACATTCGCGGCTACAGCGCGGGGGACGGCACGGTCATCTGGGACTTCGATACCCATCAGGAGTTCCAGACCGTGAACGGCGTCACGGGGAAGGGCGGCTCAATCGATGGCCCCGGAGCCGTGGTCGTCGAAGGCATGCTGTTCGTGACCTCTGGATACTCACGATTCGGCGGAATGCCAGGCAACGTGCTGCTGGCCTTTGCCGCCCGCTGACTCGACCGCTCCGTCGCTCGACAGACGCCTGCCGGCACGGCAAGTGCCGTGCAACACGACGTGGCCCGCCCCGAGGACTCGGAGAGGGTGGTCAACCACGCGCTCGCCGCCCTCGGGAACGGGAGGGGTTCAGCGGTCGAGTCCGTAGTGCTCCTTCACCTTCGCCACAATCTGGGGGTCCGTCAGCCTGTCGGTGGTCTCGACTGCCACGATGCTCCCGGCTGACGCCTTGGAGCGACCGAGGCGCTCCTTGAGTTGCAGCTTGGCTTCACCTGGCCCGAAGACAAGAAGGGCGTCGGGCGTGCCAAGCTCGCCGATGACGTCGTCGTAGTAGCGGCCCAGGTCCTGGTTGTGGCGCTGCTCGTACTTGATCTCCCCGCCACCCTCCTGAGTGCCCGAGTAGTGCGGGTGCGCCCCGATATCAGATGTCAGCGTCCTGGTGGTGACTGCACCCGCCACGATGGACACGATGACCGCCTTTTTGTGATCAATCCACACGCCTACGTCTTTGTTCATGTGACCCCACTACGCGCCGCCGTGTTCCGGCAGGCGGAAAGCAGCGCAATATCCTTATTCGGCATCGCCGGGTGTCGCCGGCTTGAACTGTCTGAGGGTGTTTCGCGCGTCCTCCAGGAACTGCCTTTGAGCCATTCGCGCTCAACGCGTCCGCAAGTTGCTAGGCGACGCCCTGCTCGGTGGTCTTGCCGTCGAAATGTTCGCTGTCGGCCTCCGCATCGGCGCGGGTATGGTGGACGACGCCGTCCCGATGATTGGGAGGCGCGTAGAGGGTGTACAGCTTCAGCGGCACACGACCGGTATTGATGATGTTATGCGTCGCACCAGCCGGGACGACGACCGCAAAGCCGGCTCGGATCTCGGTCGTCACGCCGTCGAGTACCGCCTCACCCGAGCCGGCTTCGACGCGGAAGAACTGGTCGAGCGTGTGGACTTCGGCCCCGATCTCTTCCCTGGGCTCGAGCGCCATCACGACGAGTTGGCAGTGCTGCGCCGTGTACAGCACACGGCGGAACTCATCGTTGGCGAGCGCGAGATCCTCGATGTCTTTTACAAAGCCTCTCATCACGACCCCTCCATCTTCATCCCGCCATCGGGGCTGAGCCTCTCCTCCGCCTCCGTCTCGAGGAAGCCAAGCCGCGTGAACCGCTTCATGAACGCGTTCACACGGGAGCGTGTGGTGCCGACCATCCCCGCGATGGTCACGCGGTCGCACGGGTCACCCTGGCGGTGGATGGCGGCCCGGGGTGCAGAGCGGGCGATGGTGTCAGGCGTCGCGGTCGACTCGAAGAGGGCGCCGACATTCCACGGAGCGTGGTTGCTGAGGTAGTCCATGGTCGAACCGTACCGATGAAGAGGCAAGCGGTGTGCCGCCGATCGAACCTGAAGAACATGGGTATCCAACGGGGTGGACGACGTCGAAGGGGTATTTCCCACGTCCCCGTGTAATAGTCCGCGGGCGCCGCGAGGTATCGCACGGCAGCGGCGGGCGAGTCACCTCAGAACCGGAACGCTACACCCGCCCGTAGAGGCCCCAGCACCGCCATCTCCGACGCGTCGTCGCCGGTCACGATCAATCGCCAGTCGGCGAACCCGTCCAGGCGCCGGTGGATCGGCACGCGCACCCCTGCGCCGAAGTAGGTCGCCACGATCCGGCGGTCGACGCCGTACGGAAAGTAGTCGTTGATGTTGGGCCGCTCCATGCCACGGCCGGCGCCGACGACCACGTACGGCGAGACCCGTTTACGCGCGAAGAACGCGTAGCGCAGTTCGGCGCTGGCGAACTCGACGACCCCGCCGCGCTCGGACGAACTCCCGTCGGAATAGAACGTGATCTCGTCATCGGTACGAGAGCGTTCCGCGCCCAGCAGCAGCGTGAGACTGCGGGTCGGCGCAAATCCAATGGCCGCCGACACGATGGTTCCGGTGTGGTCGAGCTGCACGCCTCCGGCCGCCTCGAGACTCCACCGTGGCTGCGGCGCCGTGCCCTGCGCTGACGCCGCAGTCGCCGACAGCGCCAGCGCGAGCAGCGTCAGCGCCGCGATTCGCGTGCCTCCTCGATCCATCTGGTCGTCCCGGATGATAGCCCTCGCGAGGGGCGCCTGCGGTCGGTTGGTCCCATCAGCTCGTCCCACGCCGGCATCTGCTGGTTCAGCGCGCGATGTCGGCCAGGAGGCGAGTCAGCGAGTGCGTGGCGCCGCAGCTGCCGTGCGTCAGCTTGACGATGTGTATTGATCAGTATATATACTGGCGAAGTCATGCCAGACACGCTGCGTCGCGTCGACCCGCTGCTGCCGCTCAAGCCCAAGGTGCTCCACATCCTGCTGGCGGTGGCCGATGGTCCGCGGCACGGCTACAGCATCATGCAGGAAGTGCTCGAACGCACCGATGGTCAGGTGCGGCTCTGGCCCGCGGCGCTCTACGGGCTGCTGCGGGAACTCGAGAAGCTCGACCTGATTGTCGAGTCCGACCAGCGCCCGGCCGCCGACGAAGACGACGAGCGACGCCGCTATTTCGCCCTCACGGCGCACGGCAAGCGCGTGCTGAGCGCGGAGGTGCTGCGTCTCGAGGCGATCGTCCGGCAGGCGCGGGCGAGCCGCGCGTTTCGGAAGCCCCAGCGCGTATGAGGGCGCCGCGTCTGCTTCGTTGGTGCGCGCGCAGCTACGGGCTGCTGCTGGAGGTCCTGCGGGTCCGCGACCGCGGCGATCGGCAGGCGATCAGGGACGACGGCGAGCGTCTGCTCACGGCCGCGCAATCGCAGGGCGCCGGGCCGCTGGCCGCGACCTGGCTGGCGCTCGTCTGGGACCTGCTGTTCGTCGGCGTTCGCCACGACATGACGCAGGCCCTGCGCGCGCTCGTGCGCACACCGGGCGTCACCGTCGGCATCTCCCTCTTCCTCGGCGTCGGCGTCGCGGCCACGGCCACGCTGTTTGCGTTCGTCGATGGGGTGCTGCTGCGGCCGCTGCCGTATGACGACCCGGATGGCCTGGTCGTGATGTTCGAATCGAACGTCGCCGAAGATCGCCTGCGTGAGGGCGGCTCGCCGGGCAACGTGCTCGACTGGGTGACCCGCAACGATGCCTTCGATGCCGTTACCGCGATGCTGACGGTGTCGGCGACCCTGCGCGGCAACGACGGCGGCGCGCCGGTCAGCGGCGTACATGTCACGCGCGGGTTCTTCGATGTCTTTCGCCGCCAGCCGCAGCTCGGACGCACGTTCCGCCCCGATGAGTTCGAGGGCGCGGCGTCGGTCACCTCGCGGCAGGCGTCGAGCGGCGACCCGGTCATCGTGCTCAGCCACCATCTGTGGCGGAGCCTCGGCGCCAATCCGCAGGTCGTGGGGACGTCGGTCTCGATCGAGGGTCGCGCCTGGCGCGTCATCGGTGTGATGCCGGACGACTTCGCGGCGCCTGATGCGGCGGCGGCCTTCTGGGCGCCATGGGACATGCGCGTCTCCTACCGGGGGCCGCGCTTTCCCACCGGAT
This sequence comes from uncultured Acidobacteriota bacterium, assembly GCA_963779175.1. GTDB lineage: Bacteria > Acidobacteriota > Vicinamibacteria > Vicinamibacterales > UBA2999 > CADEFD01. The sequence goes on along the minus strand of CAVZXA010000003.1, from coordinate 2,182,444 downwards.
TGCCGCGCGACGCCCGCTTCCTGCGGGTGGTGGGGCGGATGCGCGCCGGGCTGTCGCTCGAGGGGGCGGAGGCTCGGATGCAGACGCTCGCCCGGGTGATCGCCGGCGAACATCCGGACACCAACGCGGGGTGGACCGTCCATCTCACGCCGCTGGCCGACGACATCGCGCGCACCAGCCGGAGAGAACTACTGCTCGTGTTCGCGGCGATGGCCTGCCTGCTGCTGCTCGTATGCGCCAACGTCGCCAGCCTCGCCATTGCCCGCGGGGCTGCCCGGGCCCGCGAGATCGCCGTGCGACTCGCGCTTGGCGCCGGCGGCAGCCGCGTGACGCGCCAGCTGCTGGCGGAAAGCCTGCTGAGCGCGCTCGTGACCACGGCCATCGCCCTGGTGCTCACGTCGTGGTGGGTCGACGCCGCCGTGTCGGTCGCGCCCGCCGGCATCCCGCGTCTGCAGGAGGTGGCGATGACCGGACGCGTCGCGGCGTTCGCCGCCGCGCTGGCGCTCCTGGTCACCGCGGTGGGCCATGCCGTGCCGACCGTCCGCGCCAGCCGCACGCCCATCGCCAGTGCGCTCAAGGACGGGGCCGCGCTCTCGGCCAGCGCCTCGGGCCGCCTGCGCGCCGCGCTGGTGGTGGCCGAGATCGCCGCCGCGGTGATGCTGCTGGTGGGCGCTGGACTCCTGGCCCGCACCTTCGCCGAACTGCGCCGCGTGGACATCGGGTTCGAGACCAGCCAGCGTCTGGTGCTGCGCATCACCCCGGATGCCGCGCGCTATCGCACCAATGCGCAGACCACCGACTACTACCGGCGCGTGCTCGAGTCGCTGCGCGAAGTGCCGGCCATTCAGTCCGTCGCCGCGGTCACGGCCCTGCCGATGAGTTCGATCGGATCGGACTTCACGCGGCCCTACTGGCCCGAAGACCACCGGCCCGCGGGGGCGCCGGCGAACGCGGCGATCCGCATGGCGACGCCTGGGTACTTCGCCACGCTCGGCCTGCCCGTGACGGCGGGACGCGAGTTCACCGACGCCGATGACGCCGCGGCGCTCCGCGTCGTGGTGGTCAATCAGACGCTCGCCACCGAGGCGTGGGGAGCGGCGAGCCCGGTCGGGCGCCGCGTGATGCTCGACTACCAGGGGGGCGTGTACCCCTACGAGGTCGTGGGCGTGGTCGGCGACGCGCGGGTCGACGGGCCGCGCAGCGCTCCGGTGCCCGAGATGTTCATCCCGCATGCGCAGAACCCGTACCTGGTCATGAACGTGATCGCCCGCACGACGCTCGATCCTGCCGCCGTCGCCGCGACCGCCCGGGCGTATGCGCTGCGGGTCGATCCCGATCAGCCCGTCCACTCGGTCACCACGATGGATCGCCTGCTCGGCGAGACCGTGCAGCTCGATCGCTTCGCGATGTGGCTCATCCTGCTGTTCGCCGTGGGCGGCCTCCTCACCGCGGCCGGCGGCGTCTATGCGCTGCTGGCGTTCACCGTGGCGCAACGACGCCGCGAGATCGCGCTGCGGATGGCGCTCGGCGCATCGCCGGAACGTGTCGCCCGCTCGGTGGTGATGGAGTCGTTGACGCTGGCCGCGGGCGGCGGCGCGATTGGCCTCATCGGGGCCGCCGCCATCGGCCGCTTCGCGCGCTCCCTGCTCTTCGGCGTGGCTCCGCAGGACCCGGTCACGCTGGCTGCCGCAGTGACGGTGCTGCTGGTCGTGGTCGTGGCGGCCAGCTGGCTGCCGGCTCGACGGGCATCGCTGGTCGATCCCTCGCGCGCGATGCGAATCTGAGCGGCGCGCTCGATCCGCTGGCGATCGTGGGAATCTTCGGGGCCCACGCCGCCTCGCCGGCGCACCTGCTGTTCTTCGTGCGCGAATTGGCCGGCTGCCATCGGCGCGAGGATTGCACCGGCCCCTGGGTGACCATGACGTGGTTCTCCTTGTGGCTTCCACTGCTGCTGCAGCTGCTGGTGCCTGCCGTGCTGTTGACCGCCGTGCTGGTGAGCAGCCAGCACGTCAGCGTGGCGACGTTCGCCGTGGCGGCGGCCGCAGTGCTGGCGTACCTGCTTGCCATCGGCGCTGCCGGTCTGTGGCTCGTGCTGCCGTGGTACACGCCGTGGGCGTATCTTGTCGTGCTGATCGGCATCGTGGTGGCGCGGTGGCCGCAGGGCCGGCAGGGGCTCCGGTGGCCGTCGTCAGGCCTCGCGTGGATGCTGACAGCGGTGATGGCCGCGTTCACCGGCGTGATGCTGGTGCTGCTCGGCGTGGCGGCGCTGGCGCGGCGCCCGCCAGTTGCGTCCGTCGGCCTGGCGCTGCCGTTCGATGCCGGCACCTTTCTCGTGGTCAATGGCGGCGGACAGGCGCTGGTCAACGCCCACCTCGCCACACTCGACGGCGAGCGGTTCACGCCGTATCGTGGCCAGAGCTACGGACTCGACCTGGTGGCGATCAACCGTATCGGGCTTCGCGCGCGCGGATTCCTTCCCGCAGATCCCGCGGCCTACGTCATCTTCGGCACACGCGTCCTGGCGCCCTGCGCGGGCCGCGTCGTCGTGGCCACCGACGGTCACCCGGATCTGCCGCCGCCGGAGGTCGATCGGGCCCACATGGCGGGCAACCACGTGATTCTGGAATGTGGCGCTGTGTGGGTCGTGCTCGGCCACCTGCAGCGGGGAAGCGTGGCGGTGCGCGCGGACGATCGCCTGGCGGTCGGCCAGCCGCTGGGGCGGGTCGGGAACAGCGGCAACACCGGTGAGCCGCACCTGCATCTCCACGCGCAGAGTCCGGGGACGGCGACCGCGCCCTTGAGTGGCTCGCCCCTGCCGCTGCGCGTGGACGGGCGCTACCTGGTGCGCAACGACCGTCTCCGCGTTGGCCGGTGAACGCCCGGCCAGCCATCTCGGCTGCAGACGCGCGACGCCGCCACGGTCGCCGGCGCCCGCGGCCGGGAACAACTACGCTGGACCCGTAGTCCTACCAGATGATGACGCCCCTGAACCGCCGCGCGCTCCTCACCACGGGCGCGCTCGCCGCCGCTGGCGGCGCCTGGACCGGGATTTCCGAGTCGTGGGCGGCGCGGTTCCTGCGCGGACGCCTCGCCGAGTTCGGCCAGCAGGTCCCGATCGCGCCGCACACGCCCACGCCCGGCACCTGGCACGACAACGCCGTCACGCTGGCGTGGCTCGGCCACGCCACCGTGCTCATCAACTTCTACGGGATGCGCATCCTGACCGACCCGGTGCTCTTCCCGCGCATCGGCGTCGACCTCGGCATCGGCAGCCTGGGCCCGCTGCGGCTCGTGCAGTGCGCGCTCACGCCCGAGGCGCTGCCCGAGATCGATCTCGTGCTCGTTTCGCACGCGCACTTCGACCATCTGGATACGCCCTCGCTCGGCGCGATTCGCGGCCGGCCGGCAGCGGTCATGGCGGCCGCCACCTCCGACCTGCTGCCGCGGCGCCACTACCAGTCGGTGCAGGAGCTGCGCTGGAACGAATCGGCGCGCGTGACCACCCCGCGCGGCGACGCCGTCGTGCACGCCATCGAAGTGAAGCACTGGGGCGCGCGCATCCAGCGCGACACCCATCGTGGCTACGGCGGCTGGGTCGTCGAGCGGGAAGGCACGCGGCTGCTCATCGGCGGCGACACCGCGCTCAGCTCGGCCTTCCGCGCGCACCGGCGCTTCGGACCGTTGGCGGCGGCGGTGATGCCGATCGGGGCCTACGACCCGTGGATCACGAACCACTGCACGCCCGAGCAGGCCGTGACGATGGCGGATGCGGCCGGGGCGCGGCTCTTCGTGCCGGTGCATCACCAGTCGTTTTCGCTCAGCCGGGAGCCCGTGCACGAACCGATCGAGCGCACCGAACAGATGCTGCATGCCGAACGCGACCGGCTGGCGCTGCGCGAGATCGGCGAGACGATCGTGGTACCGGCCTGAGCGCTCAGGCGGCGGTCACCAGGTCTCGGGATCGTCGGGGCGTCCCACGCTCACATCGCCGTCGGGCGAGACGTTCGCGACGCCCTTGACCTTGCGAAGGGCCGCCACCGTGCTCTTCGGCGCCGTGCCGACGACGACGCCGACTTCCGCCAGCGACGACGTCACGGCGAGGCCGGCCTTCGCCAGCCCCGCCGCCACCTGATCGACCTTCGCGCCCGGTGCGAGGGTCACCAGCCACGTGGTGGTGGACGCCTCGCCGCGCGCGCGTTTGCTGGCCATGTCCGATGCTCGCACGAACGCCCCGCGGGCGATACCCCCGCGGGGCGTTCGTGCGCCGGCCTCTACGGCGCCTGCACGAGGCCCCGGCCCACGCGGGCCGGCGGGAAGGGCAACGGGCGGGCGGTCGCCTGGAGCTTCCGCCACAGCAGCCGGCCGCGCAGTGACGCGCTCGTCTGCGCCCACAGCGCCGCGACGCCGGCCACGTGCGGCGTCGCCATGCTGGTGCCGCTCTTGATGCCATACCGGTTCGGCCGCGGCACCGACGAGAACACGTCGCGTCCGGGCGCCGCGATCTCGACCTTGCCGAAGTTCGAGAACGACGAGGGCCCGAGCGTCGGGTCGAGCGAGGCCACTGACATGATCGACGGCGAGTTGGCCGGCGCCCCGGTGGCCGCCGCCGCGTTGCCGGCGGCCGCGATGATGAGGCAGCCGTTGGCGAGTGCGGCGTTGCCGGCGGCCGTGTAGGCGGCCTGCACCGCGGTCTGCGCGCCGAGCGACATCGAGATGACCTGGCAGCGATTGGCGATCGCCCAGTTCATGCCGGCCAGGACGCTGCCGGACGTGCCGCCACCGGAATTGGTCAGCACCTTGCCGACGAAGATCCGCGCCTGGTAGGCGACGCCGTAGCGCGGCGTCGCGCCGGCCGGCGCCTTCGGTCCGCAGGCGGTGCCGATGCAGTGCGTGCCGTGGCTGTGCAGGTCCTGCACCGGTTCGCCCACAAACGACGCCGAGGCGGCGACCCGGCCGGGGAAGTCCGGATGGCCCAGGTCCATCCCGGTGTCGAGCACGGCGACCTTGATGCCGAGGCCGCTCCTCGTGCTCGGCGGCACCTTGCACTGCACCAGGCCCCAGGTGGCGCCCTGCACCTGCGCGTCCAGCTCGTCGTCGGCCAGCGCGGCGCCAGTGCCGCCGCCGCCGATGTCGGCCGCGATTGCGTTGGCCGCGCGCAGGAAGCCGCGCAGGTATTCGCTGTTCTCGGCGAAGGCGAAGTACTCGGGTTCGATGGTCTCGATGGGGCCGTCATCGGGCGAGGCTTCGAACGCCGACAGGCCGCGCGCCTGCATCGATGCCCCGCTCACCAGCGCGACGCCGATGGCGGGGAAATTGAGCGCGTCGGCATCGCCGACGTCTTCGACGCCCACGGCGCTCTCCTTGAAGTCGCGCGCATCGGCCACCCGCAGCCCGCGCGCCTTGAGCGATTTCACGCCCTCGGGCGCCGCGCCCTCCTTGTAGGTGACGAGGTACCGTCCCGTCTCGAGACTGCCGTCGCCGCGGGCGAGCGCCGCCAGCAGCAGCGCCTCCACGCCCGATGACGTGGCGGCCGGTGCCGCGCTGCCTGCGTTCCTGCTGTTCCCCCGGGTCTTGCGCCTGGCCATAGCTCCGCCTCCTGAGTGGTCGATCACACGATTGGAACCCCGAGCGGTCGAGGGAGTGTGGTGCGGGCGCTCGCGGTCTAACCAGTGAGACGTCCACGCCGGCGCGATTTTCGGGTCGGCGCTCAGGAACCGGGGCTGAGTCGGGGCGTGACCCGCTGGCCGTCGGTGAGGGTGTCGGGCGGATGCACGACCACGCGAGTGCCCGGCGCAAGGCCCGAGATGACCTCGGCCGCGAGTGGGGTACGGTGGCCCGGCGTCACGATGGCGCGCCGGGCCCGGCCACCGTCGAGGACGTACACGGCCCAGGCGTCACCGGCACGGAAGAGCGCGCTGGTGGGCGCCGTCACCACATCGGCCGCTGTCCAGATCGCGATCCGGACCTCGACGCGGAAGCCGTCGCCCATCGCCGCCCACGCCGCCGCGTCGTCGTCGACGTCGATGATCACGTTGACGCGTTGTTCCTCGACGCCCAGCGCCGACACCTTGGTGAATCCCGCCGGCTCCACGCGTTCCACCGTGCCTCCCATCGGCACGTCGCCGCCCCAGTCGGTCAGCGTCACGCGCATGCCCGGCTTCACCTTCACGGCGTCGCTCGAGAGCAGGTCGGCGACGATCTCCACGTGACCCGGATCGCCGATCTCCAGCAGGCGCGTGCCCGGGGTGACCACGCTCTCGCTGTCGAGGAAGCGGCGGAGCACCACGCCATCCACCGGCGCGTGGACCGTAAGCAAGCGGCCGCCGCCGTCGATCGCGCTGGGCAGGAGGCGGGCTCGGGCGCGCTCGAGTTCGGCCGCCGCCGCCGCTGCGGCGAAGCCTGCCGCGTTCACGCCCTCGCGCGCCGCCAACACCGCACTGCGGCGCGTCTCAAGGGCCTGGCGGGTGGTCAGGCCCGACGCGCTCAGGGCCTCCTCGCGCGTCAGGTCCGACGCCGCCAGGTCGAAGGCGGCGCGGGCGCGTTGCTCCTCGGCCCTGGCGCGTCCGGCGGCGCTGCGGGCGGCCTCGATCGCCGCTGCCGCTTCGGCCCGGGCCCGGGCATCGAGCAACTGCGCCGCTTCGGCGCGCAGCCGGGCCACCACCGTGACGCCCCGCTGCACGACGTCGCCGGGGTCGAGGTCGATGCGCTCGACGCGCCCGGCCAGGGGCGCCGAGACCACGTAGCGATGATGCACGCGCGTCGCGCCGTCTTCATCGATCGTGACCGTGAGCGGCCCGCGCGTCACTGTAGCGACGTCTACGGCCGTCGCCCGTGGCCACAAGGCCACCGCCAGCAGCCCGCCGACGACCGCCACCACCGGGAGTCCACGTCGCATCGTCCGCCGTCCCTTCATGATCGTCACTCCCGCGATTTCAGCACCGCCACGAGGTCCAGCCGATCGAGGCGGCGCCGCACGGCCAGCGACGACAGCGCCGCCGCGGCCACCACCGTCAGCCACGACCACGCGATGCTCTGCGGGGTCACGACAAACGGCAGGCGGTACACCTCGTTGTTGAAGATGGTCATGATGAACAGCCCGAGGCCGTAGCCGAGGAGGGCCCCGACCGGCAGCGACACCAGCGTCAGCACCGCCAGTTCCCCGAGCAGGATGCGGGCGATCTCGTCGCGGGTGAAGCCGAGCACGCGCAGGCTGGCCAGCTCCCGGCTCCGTTCCGAGAGCGACACCCGCGCCGCGTTGTAGACCACGCCGAAGGCGATGATGCCGGCGAAGGCGACGTTGAACGCGATGACCAGGTTCATGTGTTCGGCCATGGTCTGGCGGAAGTTGCGCAGCGTCGCCTCGCGCACGGCCACGCCCGCCACCGCCGGGATCGTCTTGAGGGTGGCGTTCAGGGTGTCGAGGGCGGCGGGATCCACCATCAGCGCGGCGGCCGAGACGACGGCGCCTTCGCGCAGCAGCCGGTGCAGGGCATCGAGGCGCAGGTAGGCCTGAACACCCATGCTGTCGTCCACGAGCGCGGCCACCGGCAGATCGAACACCGGGCGCGCGCCTTCGAGGACCTCGACCCGCACCCGTTGCCCCGGCGTGACGTCCAGCACCCGACCCAGGACGCGTGAGAGCACCAGCCCGTCGGGCGGCAGCGTGATGACAGCGCCGGACCTCTCGACGATGCGCTGCAGGTCGGGCGCCTCGACGAGGCCGGTGAGGGCGAGCGTGCGATGGCGGGCCCCGACCCGCAGCCGGGCCGGGACGCTGCGCTGCACCTCGACGCCGAGCACGCCCGGCAGACGCGCCACGGCATGAACGGTGTCGGCCGATCGGGGGCCGACAAACGACACCGTGACGTCCTGCCGCATGGCACGCACGAACTGCTCGTCGATGAGCACGTCCATCACATCGATGAACGAGGCGCCGATGATGAGTACCGCGCCGGCAGCCGCGATGCCCGACATCGACAGCAGCGCGCGCATCGGCTGGCGTTCGATCGTGCGCAGGACCATCCGCGTGGCCTGGGGGAGGCGGCGCAGCCCGCCCCAGCGCTCCGCAATGCTCGGACGGTAGCGCGCCGGCGCGTCCGGGCGCATCGCATCGGCCGGGGGCACCGCCACGGCCCGCCGCACGGCGCTGATGGCCCCCGCCGCTGCGACCAGCAGACTCCCGGCCAGTGACCCCAGAGCCACCTCGGGCGACACCTGGTAGTCGAGCATCGGGAAGCGGAAGAACTCGTTGTAGAGCCCGGCCATGGCCGCGCCGAGCCAGGCACCGCCGGCAATCCCAGCGAGGGCGCCGGCTGCGGCGATGATGAGCGCCCACTGCACGTAGTGCCAGGCGAGGGTCCGGTTGGCGTAGCCGAGGGCCTTCAGGGCAGCGATCTGCGACCGCTGCAGCGCCAGCGCCCGCGTCAGGGCGATGTGCAGGATGAAGGCGGCGACGCTCAGGAAGATCGCCGGCGTCACCAGGCCGAACGTGCGCAGCTGCGTCAGTTCGTTCGAGAGCGTCCACGCCGAGACCTGCAGCGCCCGCGGGTAGGCGCCGCGACCGCCATACGGCTCGAGCAGCCGATCCAGCCGCGCGATGACGTCGTCGGCTGACGCCTCGGGCGCCAGCGCCAGCGCCACGTCGTTGAAGCCGCCTTCCATGTCGAATGCGGCGGCCAGCGTCGCGCGGTGCATCCAGAAGATGCCGTAGCGACGGTTGTCGGGGAAGAGCTCGCCGGGCTTCACGCTGTAGACATACTCAGGCGACAGGCCGACGCCCACGATCGTGAGCTGGCGGCGGCGTCCGTTGATGAGGGCGGCCACGCGGGAACCGGGCCCGAAGCCGTGGGCGTCGACGAACACTTCGCTGGCGACCACCTCGTCCGGCCGCGCCGGGTCGGGCCAGGTGCCGCGCCTGAGCAGCACCGCATTCAGCGCCGAGGCGCCGTGGGCGGGGATCGACACCAGGCGCGCGCTCGCCGGCTCGCCCAGGCCCGGTACGTCGATGGTGACGTCGGCCACGACGCGGGTGTCGACGGTGACGACGCCGGGAATCTCGCCGATGCGGATGGTCAGGCGGTCGGGGGCGCGCGTGAAGGTGGCGAAGACGTCGGCGAAGCGCTGCCGCTCGTAGTACTGCGCCAGCGTGCGGGCCAGCGAGTCGAAGTTCGACAGATAGGTCACGAACATGGCGACGCCGGCGGCGACGACGGCGGCGATGGCGAGCGCCTGGCTCTTCATCTCCCAGAGGTCGCGCAGGAGCTTGCGGGTGAGCGCCGGGACCCGGACGCGCGGCCTCACCACGACAGGCTCCGCGGCTCGACCTTGGTGGCATTGCGGTCGACCGACACGACCCGGCCGTCGGCGAGTCGCACGACGCGATCGGCGAGGCCGGCGATCGCGGCGTTGTGCGTGATGACCACCGTGGCGGTGCCAAGCGTGCGGTTGACGTGCGTGAGCGCCTCGAGCACCACGATGCCGGTCGTGATGTCGAGCGCGCCGGTGGGTTCGTCGCAGAGCAGCACGTCGGGCCGCTTGGCGATGGCGCGGGCGATGGCGACCCGCTGCTGCTCGCCGCCCGACAGCTGCGCCGGGAAGTGATCGAGGCGCTCGTGCAGATCGACCAGACCGAGGGCCTCTTCAGGCGTCATCGGCCGGGTGGCGATCTCGGTCACCAGCGCGACGTTCTCGCGCGCCGTCAGGCTGGGAATGAGGTTGTAGAACTGGAACACGAAGCCGACGTGATCGCGGCGGTACTCGGTGAGCGCGGCTTCCCCGGCCGCCGTCAGGTCGTGGTCGCCGTAGATGACGCGGCCCGACGTGGGCACGTCCAGCCCGCCCAGGATGTTCAACAGCGTCGACTTGCCGCTGCCCGACGGCCCGAGCAGCACGACGAACTCGCCGGGGTAGAGATCGAAGTCCACGCCGCGCAGCGCCTGCACCTGCACGTCCCCCATCGCGTAGACCTTCGTGAGGTCGCGCGCAGTGAAGACCGGTGCGGATGGGGTGGCCACGGCCGAACGCCTCCGCTGCGACCAGCGAGCAAGAACCACACCACGGAGCGGACGACCGCTCGGCCTCACGGTGCCGGGAATTGGCGCCGATCGGACCGGCCCGAGGTCCCGGTGGCCGGTGGCGCGCGGAGCGATTCCGCGCCGTGGGAAATTGGCCGCGCGGCCCGAGTGTCGCGGCGGGTGGTTGCAGGCACGACCGAACCGCCCTATCGTCTGCACCATGCGGGTGGGCCGAGTGGTCGGGGTGTGGGTCGCGGGTGGGGGGGTGTGGCTGGCCACCGGGCTGCCGGTCTGGGCAGGGCAGGCACCCCTGCCGCGCCCGCATCCCAATCCGCTCTGCGTCGTTTCGACCGACGCCGGCTACGGCGTGACTCGCGAGCAACCGGTGCCCGTCGGCGGCGGGCTGACCTCGGGCATCGAGCGCGAGCGGCGGTATCTCGATGGCCTGCGCGGGCCGCAGGGGCAGCGGCTCCGCTACTCGCGGATCGGCTCGACGCTGGAGCCCGATCCCGACCGCGGCCCCGTGGACATGTACGAGATCAGCTACGACGGGCAGGCGGCGCCGGTCACGCTCTTTCTCGACATCTATCACCTCGATGAGCCCCAGGCGCCGCAGGGGTTCCAGTGCGGGCGCGCGCTCACGTCGGGCCTGCCGCCGCCTGATACCTTCGTGGCCATCGCGCAGCTCGATGCGCTGGCGGCCGAGATCGCGGCGGCACCGGGCTTTCGTGCCGGCCCGGTCGAGCTCGGCGGCGACCCGCCGATCGGCCTGCTGCTCGACGCCTTTCGTGTGCGGTCGCGCCGCGTGCGCACCGCTGCGGGCGCGGCGTCCGCGCCGCCTGCGGCGGTACCGGCAGCGACACCCGCCGCCGGGACACCCGCCGCAGACGCGCCAGCGGCGGCTACGTCAGGCCCGCGCACAACGGTCGTGGCGTTTCCGCAGACGTGCGGCACGCGAGTCGTTTCGCCGAGTGCGATTGCCCTGGTGGGCGCGCGCGACCTGGTCGTCGATGCGGCCGTGACCGAGACCGACCTCGCGGCGGTGCGGGCGCGGTTTCCCGGTCAGGAGGTGCCCGCCGGAAGCATCGCCGCCACCTTCGCGACCGATGCGCTCCAGTTCCAGCTGCAGGTGCGGGTGACGTTTGCCGACGCCGCATGTGCCGCCACACCGGTGCGGGAGTCGGCACTGGCGTACGCCGCCGCGCAGATCGTGGAATCGCCGATGCCGGCGCGTCCCGCCGACGACAGGTCAGGAACGCCCTGGGTGGCCGTGCAGGCGGTCATCGATCATCAGGGCGCGCTCCAGCAGGTGCGGGCCCTGGGCGGCCCACCCGCACTCGCCCGCCTCGCCGAGGCGACCGTGCGCACGTGGAAGGCGCGCCCGCCGCGAGCCGGCGACGCGCCGATTGCCGCGCCCGTCGTTCTGCAGGTGACCTTCACGACGGCGTCCCCGCGCTGATGACCGGGGCCCGCGCCGTTCCCGCCATGGTGACGGCTAGCGGCCCGCGAAGCGCACGCGCAGACCGGCGTTCACCAGGCGCGGCGTCCCGATCGTGGACGGGTTGGTCTGGACGAAATATTCGGTGTCGAAGACGTTCTGCGCGCCCACGAACACCTCGAACATCCGGCTCAGGCTGCGCGAGGCGCTCACGTCCACCGACGTGAAGCCCGGCAGGCCCACGCCGAAGTCGGCGTCGTAGCCGGCCTCGGCCAGCGTCGCGGCCGGGATGAAGTTCACGTTCTGGTCGTCGTTGAACTGCTTGCCCTGGAACTGCACGCTGACGGCCAGGGTCGCAATCTTCGGGTGCGCGTACGACACCTGCACCGAGCCGCGGTGTTCGGGCACCTGTGCCAGGAACTTGCCGACCAGCGCCGCGTTGGCGACGCCGCCGTCGGTCACCTTCGCCTCGTTGTAGAGATACGCGCCGGCCACCCGCAGTTCCGGCGTGACCCGATATTCGACATCGGTCTGCACGCCGCGGATGCGCGTCCGGCCCAGGTTCTGCTTCTGCGCCAGCGTCGGCGACAGCGTGACGTTCGACACCGGGTTCTTCACGCGGTTGTCGAACCAGGTGACGCGCGCGGTGAGGTTGCGGGCCGGCGCGATGTTGAGGCCCAGCTCGCCGCCCACCAGGCGCTCCGGCCCGAGGTCGGCGTTGGGCCGGGTGACGACGGCGCCCACCGAGAACTGGCGGTAGAGTTCGGTCAGGGTCGGCGCGCGGAAGCCTGAGTTGACCGCGCCCCAGGCGGTGAGACGGTCGGTGAAGTGGTAGAGCGCCGCCACGCGCGGACTGAACACCGTGTCGCTGCGATCGGCGAGGCTGTCGTTGTAGTTGGCGGTGGGGAGGCCGGTGGCGACCGACGTTTCCAGGTTGTGGCCGTCGTAGTTGCGCCAGCGATCGGCACGCGCGCTGAGCGTCAGCACCAGCTTCGAGGTGGGCGTGATGATGTCGGAGACGAAGACGCCCATGCTGCGCTGGGTGCCGCCGGAAATACGACGGAGCGACTTGACCGCCGATTGCGTCACGCCGGTGATGACGGTGGGGACGGCCGCGACGTAGGCGTCCTCTTCGCTGTCGCCGTCGACCCAGCGGTAGTCGGTACCGGCGCTCACGACGTGGGTGGTGCCGAACACCCGGGTCCACTGCACCATGCCGCCGACGCCGTTGGTGGGCACGCGCTGATCGGTGGCCAGCCTGACGACGTTGCGGGTGGTGGCGGCGTTGGTCACGGCCAGGAAGTTGAACTTCGAGCGCTGACGGTCGACGAACACGTGCCCCTGCACGGTGCTGCTGTCGGGGAGCCGCGCCTGCAGACCGAGGCTGCCGGCCTGCCATTCGGTGCTGTTGATTTCGCCGACCTTGGCGTTGGTGCGGTCTTCGGCGAAGCGGCTGACGCGCAGGAACGTGTGCAGCGAATCGGAGGGGTCGAACTCGACCTTGCCGGAGATGTTGGCGAATTCGACGTCGGCGTTGTTGTCGATCGGGCCGCGCTCGCGGGCCGCGACGATGGGGAAGCCGTTGGTGTCGAACGCGCTGGCCTCGATGGCCGCGCCCACTTTGCCCCAGCGATCGCTGGCGAACAGGTCCAGCTTGGGGGTGCCGCGCGTGCCGTACTGCGACTGCAGCTGAATCGTGCGCGGCGATGGCCGGTTCGTGACGATGTTGATGACCCCGCCCATGGCGATGTTGCCGTAGAGGCTCGACGCGGTGTCTTCGGTCATCTCGATCTGATCGACGCTGAGCAGCGGCACCCGCGTCCAGTAGACCCAGCCGCCGAACGGATCGTTGAACGGCACCCCGTCGAGCAGCACCAGCGTGCGGCTCTGGCCGCTCGGCCCGATGCCGCGCAGCGACACGCCCTGCGTGGTCGGCTGCGCCGCGATGCTGCTGGTGCGGCGGAACAGGCTGAAGCTCGGCACCTGGCGCAGGATGTCGTCGGCGATGACCGCCGGCGACGCCTTGATGGCTTCGCTCGTGACCACGTTGACGCTGGCGGGAATGGTGCCCAGACGCCGCTCCGTGCGCGTGGCCGTGACGACCACCGACTCGAGCACCGAGGCCGGTTCGAGCGTGAAGGCCAGCGCGCCGGCGCCAATCGGGCGCTGGGCGTCGGCGAAGCCTGGCGAGCGCACGATCACCGCACCCGACGCGGGCGGCGTGGCCACGGTGAAGCGGCCCTCGCCGTCGGTCACGGTGCGCTGTTCGCCGCCCGAAGGGGCCCGCACCACGACCGTGGCGCCGACGACGACCTGACCGTTGGTGTCAGTGACGACACCGGTCAGCGGGGTGACGGCCTGCGCGAGGGCCAGGAGTAGCGCCAACACCATGACGAGCTCCGTTTCTGAGGGTCGGCCGCGCGGCCAGAGCGCCGGCGCGATGCGGACCGCCAGGAAGTATAGCGCGCTGTCCTGCGGCTCGGTCCCTGCCGGTGACCAGCGACCGGGCCCGGCCCGGGTGCTTGACGGCGTCCGCGTTGTCGTGTACAAAACCAATTGGTTATGCAACTGACTGGTTATGAAAGAGCCGCCGCCGGACGCCTCGACGCGACGTTTGCGGCGCTGGCCGATCCGACCCGGCGCGCCATCCTGGCGCGCCTGCTCGACGGCGATGCCTCGGTCACCGACCTGGCGGCGCCGTTCGACATGAGCCAGCCGGCCATCTCGAAGCACCTGAAGGTGCTCGAACGGGCCGGGCTGGTCTCGCGGGCCCGCGACGCGCAACGGCGGCCGGTGAAGGCCGAGCCGAAGCCGCTGGCGGAAGCGGCCGGCTGGCTCGACACCTATCGGCGCACGCTGGAGCGGCGCTTCGAGCGGCTCGATGCGCTGCTCGAGGACCTGCAGGCGAAGCCGCAACCCCGCCGGACAGCGGCCCGCCGTCCGCGCCGTCCCCGTTCCACCTGAGTGGTGTTCGTTCAGCCCGTCGCAGGAGTCCGCATGCAGCCGATCATTCCGTTCCTCTGGTTCGACGACCGGATCGAAGACGCCGTCTCGTTGTACGTCTCGGTCTTCCCCGACTCGCGGATCGTCCGCACCTCACGCTACGGCGCCGGGGCGCCGCGTCCGGCCGGCACCGTGATGTCGATGACCTTCCACCTGCGCGGCCAGGAATTCATGGCCTTGAACGGCGGCCCGATGTTCCAGTTCACACCCGCCGTGTCGTTCCTGGTGAAATGCGAGACCCAGGCCGAGGTCGACCACTACTGGGACGGCCTGCTCACCGGCGGCGGGGACGCGCAGCCGTGCGGCTGGCTCAAGGACCGCTTCGGCCTGTCGTGGCAGGTGATTCCAGACGCGCTCGGCCGGGCCCTGGGCGATCCGGATCCGGCACGGGCCGGGCGGGCCATGCAGGCCATGCTGCAGATGAAGAAGATCGACATCGCCGCCCTCGAGCGGGCCGTCGCTGGCGACGCGTCAGCGTAAGGAGCCATCATGTCCGCTGCATCCACGATGACCGTCACCACCCCGTCCGACCGCGAGATCCGTTTCACGCGGACTTTCAAGGCGCCTTGCGCGCTCGTCTTCGACACCTTCACCAAGCCCCACCTGCTGGCGCGCTGGATGATCGGTCCCGACGGCTGGACGATGTCGGTCTGCGAGGTCGATCTGCGTCCCGGTGGACGCTTCCGCTACGTCTGGACCAAGGCCGGCGGCAAGGAGATGGGCATGGGCGGCACCTTCGTCGAGGTCACGCCGCCCTCGCGCCTCGTGCACGTCGAGGTGTTCGACGAAGACTGGACCGGCGGTGAGACACGCGTCACGACCGAGCTCACTGAAGCCGCCGGCGTGACGACGATGTTGATGACCGTGGCCTACGCGTCGATGGCGGCCCGCGACGGCGCGCTGCAGTCGGGCATGACGTCGGGCATGGAGATGAGCTACGCCCGTCTCGATGTGCTGCTCGCCGCCTCGTAGCGCGCGCCTGTCACCGTTTTTTCTCATTCGTCGACCGCTGCCAGCGGCACGGGTGCGTCACACTGTGCGGGCCACCTGCCTGGTAGGAGTCGTATGAGATACGTACGTGGCGTCACGCTGCTGTGTGCCGTCTGGAGCCTGTCGCTCGCCCCCGTCGGTGCCCGAGCGGGCGTGAACCTGTCGGGCGCGTGGGAGATGAACCGTGATCTGAGCAGCGCGCCGGGAAGCGCTCCCGTGGGCCCCGACGGTCCCGGGCGTGGCGGCCCGGGCAGGGGCCGCGGTCCTGGCGGCCCTGGCGGCGGTGGGCGCGGCCCGGGCGGGGGCGGCTTCGGCGGCGGCTTCGGCGGTGGCGGTGGACGCCCGCGCGGCGGCCCGCCCGACGGGGCCCCGTCGCGTGAAGACATGGAGGCGCGTCGGGCCCTCGTGCAGGAAGTGCTCACGCTGCCCGCGCGCATGACCATCACGCAGGATGGCGACAAGGTCGTCGTCATCGAACCCGACGGCGTGGTGCGCACCTACGTGGTCAACGGCGCGGCTGAGAAACATCAGCTCACGAACGGCACCATCGAGACGAAGGCGAAGTGGCAGGGCACGACGCTCCGGATGGAGATTGTGGTCGGCGCGCGGATGAAGCTCGTCCGCACCTTCGAGGTGCGCGACGACCCGCGCCGGCTCGAGGTCACAACTGCCTTCGAGGGCAGCGACAAGGATCAGGGCCAGCGGACGGTCTACGACGAGGCGCCCACGGGACGGTGACCCCGGCCGGACCTCAGGCGCGGCACACACTCTGCATCTCCCGGTCGGATGCGTGTGCGTGCCGGTGTGCTCGTGGTGGCGGCGTTGACCCTGGCAGCCGAGGCCACAGCGGGCGTTGGTTCGTTGCCGGGCCCGGACGTCTGTGCCGTCGCCGACCTGCCCGGCCTGTCGTCGCAGTATTCCCGGGCGCGGCGCGAGGCGCGCGACGCAGACGGCCCCTTGCGGGCGGGTCTCGATGCGGCCCCGGCGGCGGACTTCTGGCGGGTGGCCAGGGCGGTGGTGGGCCCGATCGCCGATGGGATTGCCGCCGCCGCACCGGCCATGGCTGTCGGTGGACCGCCACGCGCGCCCGTGCCGTGTGACCGCGAGGTGCGGGCCCGCGACGGCGCCGCCTGGCAACTCGGGCTCGCCGGCTACACGGCCAGAGAGATCGCGGACGTGCTCGAAGGGCACCTGACGCGGGCCGACTTCGACGACGCCCGCGCCCGGCTCATGGCGGGGCACCCGGACGAATCCGTCGCCGCGTTCCTCGAGGCGCGCTGGCGCGAGGCCCCGATCGTGGCGCCACCCGCCACGCCAGTCGAGGCCCCGGTGGCGAGGCGGGCCCGGCCGGTGTCCGACGCCCTCGATGTCACCCTCACGGCCTTCGCGCGACAGCACCGTGTGCCGGCCGACCTGGTGCGCGCGGTCGTCGCCGCCGAGTCGGCGGGGAACGCGCGTGCGGTGTCGCCGGCCGGGGCCATCGGCCTGATGCAGCTCATGCCGGGCACGGCCGCCCTGCTGGGCGTGGATCCGTGGCAGCCGCGGGAGAACCTGCGGGGCGGCATCAGTTACCTCGGCAGCCTGCTGCGCGCCTTCGACGGCAACGCCCGCCTGGCGCTCATCGCCTACAACGCCGGGCCCCAGCACGCTCGTGAAGTGCGCGCCGGCCGCGCCGTGGCCTACCGCGAGACGCGTCAGTACCTGGCCGCCATCGGCGCGCGCTATCCGCTGCCGTGAGCGCGACGGCGCGTCACTCGAGCATCAGCGGCGTGGCCGGCTCGGTATCGACCTCGGCCAGCGCCGGGTTGGCGTTCAGCACCCGCGCGCAGGCGTTCCAGCGCAGCCGCGCGTCGTCGTTGCCGGCCGGCCGGATCGCTTCGGCGGCCTCGAAGTGTTCCATCGCGTCGCGAATCAAGTGGCCGGCCGTGCGCGCGCGCCCGGGGCTGTGCCCATCGAGCAGCGCCCGCGCCCGCCGCTCGGCCACCAGGCCGCTGTAGTAGGCACGTTCGTAGGCCGAGTCGAGCGAGGCGACCAGCGTTCGCGCCCGCGCCACCGAGCCGGCGTCATCGCGCCCGAAGCGGTCGGTGAGGGCCAGCAGCAGCGTCACGACGGCTTCGCGCCGGCCCGGCTCGGCGGCGAGGATGTCGAGGCAGATGCTCTCGGCCTGATCGGGTTCGTTCAGCAGGCGATAGCGCTCGGCCTTGGCGAGCGCCGCGGGCACGGCGTCGGCGGACAGGGGCTTCAGCGGGATCATCGCGGCCTCCTACCTGAACATGCGCAGCAGCCGGGTCACCGGATCGTAGAAGCGGTCCACCACCCGCTCCTTGAGCGGGATGATGGCGTTGTCGGTGATGTGGATGTGCTCCGGACACACCTTCGTGCAGCACTTGGTGATGTTGCAGTAGCCGATGCCGTGGTGGTCCTTCAGCTCGGCGAGGCGGTCATCGGCGTCGAGCGGATGCATCTCGAGCGCGGCCGTGTAGGTCAGGAAGCGCGGCCCGATGAACGACTCGTGCTTGTCGTGATCGCGCAGCACGTGGCAGACGTCCTGGCACAGGAAACACTCGATGCACTTGCGGAATTCCTGCACGCGGTCGGCATCGCGCTGCGACATCCGCCAGGTGCCGTCGGCGGCATCGGGCGTCCGCGGCCGGAACTTCCGGATCCCCTTCTTCACCTCGAAGTTCCACGACACGTCGGTCACCAGATCGCGGATGTTCGGAAAGGTGCGCATCGGCTCGACGGTGACCGGCGCGGTCAGGTCGAGCGTGTTGAGGCGCGTCATGCACATCAGCTTCGGACGGCCGTTGATCTCGGCCGAACACGACCCGCACTTGCCGGCCTTGCAGTTCCAGCGGCAGGCCAGGTCCGGCGCCTGGTCGGCCTGCACCTGGTGGACCGCATCGAGCACGACCATGCCCTCGGACACCTCGGTCGCGTAGTCCACGAACGTGCCGGCCTCGCCGGACTTGCTGCGCCAGATACGAAACGTCGCCTGCATCGTTGTGAGTCCTAGCTCTTCTGTTCCTCAATCACCCGCGCCAGCTCCTCCGGCATCGGCGGCACCGGCAGGCGCGACACGGTCATCGCCCCATCGGCGCCACGGCGCGTCAACACGTTGCAGGCGCCGAACTCAGCCGTCTTGTCCGGATGGTCCTCGCGGAAGTGTCCGCCGCGGCTCTCCCGGCGTTCGAGCGCCGCGCGCGTGATCGCTTCCGAGACGTCGAGCAGGTTTCTGAGATCGAGGCACGTGTGCCAGCCGGTGTGGTACTCGCGGTGGCCCTCGACGCCGGCCCGGCTGGCGCGTTCGCGCAGCGATGCCAGCCGCACCAGCGCCTCCTCCATCTCCGACGCCGTGCGCACGATGCCGACCAGCGCCTGCATGCTCTCCTGCAGATCCTGCTGCACCTTGTAGGGGTTCTCGGCCGCACTGGTCCGCTCGAACGGCGCCAGCGCCTCCGCCATCGCGCGCTCGACGGCGCCGCCGTCGACCCGCGGCGCGCCATGGGCGCGGGCGTGCGCCGCGGCGTATTCGCCGGCGCGCTTGCCGAAGACGATGAGGTCCGACAGCGAGTTGCCGCCCAGCCGATTGGCGCCGTTGATCCCGGCGGCGCATTCGCCGGCGGCGAAGAGGCCGGGAATGGACGACTCCTGCGAGTCGGCGTTCACGCGAATGCCGCCCATGATGTAGTGCGTGGTCGGCCCGACTTCCATCGGCGTGGTCGTGATGTCGAGGTCCGCCAGCTCCTTGAACTGGTGGTACATGCTCGGCAGCTTGCGCCGGATGTGCGCGGCCGCGTCGGGCAGCTTCTCCTTGATCCACGCGATGTCGAGGAAGACGCCGCCGTGCGGGCTGCCGCGCCCGGCCTTGACCTCGCGGTTGATGCAGCGGGCGACGTGGTCGCGCGTCAGCAGCTCCGGCGGTCGCCGCGCCTCCTTGTCGCCTTGCGTGTAGCGCCAGCCTTCCTCGGGGTCGGAGGCGGTCTGCGGCTTGTAGTTGTCGGGGATGTCGTCGAACATGAAGCGGCGGCCTTCGCTGTTGCGAAGCACGCCGCCCTCGCCGCGCACGCCTTCGGTCACCAGGATGCCGCGCACGCTCGGCGGCCACACCATCCCGGTGGGGTGGAACTGCACGAACTCCATGTCGATGAGCTCGGCGCCGGCGCGATATGCCAGGCCGTGCCCGTCGCCGGTGCCTTCCCAGGAGTTGCTCGTGATCTTGTAGGCGCGGCCGACGCCGCCGGTCGCCAGAATCACGGCCTTGGCCGCGAAGATGTGGAAACGTCCACGCTCGCGGTCGTAGGCGACCACGCCGGCGGCGCGGCCGTCGTCGAGCAGCAGATCGATCACCGTGTGCTCCATGTGCACGGTGACGCCGAGATGAATCGTGTGGTCCTGCAGCGTGCGGATCAGCTCCAGCCCGGTGCGATCGCCGACGTGCGCCAGGCGCGGATAGCGGTGGCCGCCGAAGTTGCGCTGGTTGATGCGGCCGTCGGGCGTGCGGTCGAACACCGCGCCGTAGGCTTCGAGTTCGCGGACGCGGTCGGGGGCTTCTTTCGCGTGGATCTCGGCCATCCGCCAGTTGTTCACGTACTGGCCGCCGCGCATGGTGTCGGCGAAGTGGACCTTCCAGTTGTCGCGGTCGTCGTTGTGGGCCATCGCCGCGGCCATGCCGCCTTCGGCCATCACCGTGTGGGCCTTGCCGAGCAGCGACTTGCAGATGAGGCCCACCGAGACGCCGGTGGCGGCCGCTTCGATGGCCGCCCGCAGTCCGGCCCCCCCCGCGCCCACGACGAGCACGTCGTAGCTGTATGTCTGCGTCGCGGGCATCTACAGAATCCTCAGGTCCGTGAGCACGCCCATCGAACAGAGGCGCACGTAGAGATCCGACGACATCACGCTGAACAGGCTGCACCAGGCGAACAGCTGGTGCCGCCCGTTGAGGCCCGAGACACACGCGTAGGCCATGTCGCACGCCGGCGACTTCGACATCTCGTCGAGCCGTCCGCCGACCACGTGACGCAGCACGTGACAGCCCCAGGTGTAGCAGGCCAGCAGCACCACGTTCACGCCGAGCACGATCGTGCCCACGCCGATGCCGAACTCCTTGCCCCCGATCGCTCGCGGGTTGTCGAACCACAGCGCCAGCCAGACGTCGTAGGCGAGGAAGGCGATGAAGACCAGCGCCACCCACATGAAGAAGCGATGCGCGTTCTGCAGGATGAGCGGAAAAGAATGCTCGCCCCAATAGCTCTTGCGTGGTTCGCCGACCGCGCACGACGGCGGATCGGCCCAGAACGCCTTGTAGTAGGCGCCGCGGTAGTAATAGCAGGTGAAGCGGAAGAGGCCGGGAAACGGCAGGATGAGCAGCGCCGGTGAAAACGGCAGCCAGCCCGGCCAGGCCGCGGGTTTCGGCCCGAACCACGCGTGCGGCGAGTCGCCGAAGAGTTCCGGCGAATAGAAAGGCGACAGATACGGACCGTAGGTGTAGTGATCGCCCTGGAACGCCGCCCAGGTCGCATACCCCACGAACGCCGACAAGCCGACGAACACCGCCAGTGGGGTCGCCCACCACGCATCACGCCGGGTGGTCGTCCCGAAGCCGCGATGCACCGCCGTTACCGGAATGACCTGCATGGTCCCCCCAGCCGCCGAGTTTACGAAGACGCGAAGACGCGAAGCGCGGTAACCATAGCCAAGTCACCGGCGGATGTAAACCGCTTTCGCCAGACGTGGGCGTCATCGGCGCCTGCGATAGACTCGTGTATTCGCCGCGCGCCGCGCGGCCCTGCACGCCCATCCCGCATGCAACCCTGGGAGCTTCTCGGCCGCACCTCCACGCCCGCCGGCGATGAGATGACCCTCATGCGCCGCGACAGCGAGTACGTGATCTTCGCCAGCGGCAAGCCGCTGATGTCGAGCCGCATGCACGGCTCCGAAGAAGCGCTGGCCACGCGCGGCTGCGCCCATCTCACCGGCCGCGAGGCGCCGTGGGTGCTGGTCGGCGGTCTCGGCATGGGCTTCACGCTGCGGGCGACGCTGGCGCACGTGCCGGCTGCCGCGACGGTCGTGGTCGCCGAACTCGTGCCCGGCGTCGTCAGTTGGAACCAGGGGCCGCTCGGTCCACTGGCGGAGCATCCCTTGCGCGATCCGCGCGTGCGGATTGAGGTGGGCGATGTCGCGGCGGTGCTGCGCGGCGCCGGCGGCCGCTTCGATGCGGTGCTGCTCGACATCGACAACGGGCCCGACGCCTTCACCACCACCGGCAATCAATGGCTCTACGGCAACGACGGCGTGACGACGCTGCGCCAAGCGGTGACGCCGGGCGGCGTCGTGGCGGTGTGGTCGGCGTGGGAAGACCGCAAGTTCGAGCAACGCCTGCGCTGGGCCGGCTTCAGCGTGGAGGTCGTGCGGGTGCGGGCACGGCTGGCGGCCGGCGGACCACGGCACGTGATCTTCCTGGGCGTCGCCCCCGTGGCCGGTGCGCCGGTGAAGCGCGCGCTGGCGTCTACCCGGCGTCGGGCGGGTGAGTCGGCCCGGCCCGCCCCGCGCCGCTCAGGGCCGCGCCGCTAAGCGCTCGACGGTGGGGCGCACGGCCGTGGTCCACGCCTCGTAGCCGCGGGCGTTGAGGTTGAGGCGATTCTCGGTGTAGAAGTCCGTGCGCGGCTGGCCGTCGGGCCCGAGCAGGGCGGCTTCGACATCCACGTACGCCGCCAGTCGATCGGCAGCAAGGCCCTCCCGCACCAGCCGATTGGCGGCGCGGATGGCGGGCATATGCGTCCAGTGCAGCGGGCTCGGCTTGGTGCCGATGACGATGATCGGCGTCAAGGGCAGCGCCTCGTGCACACGGCCGACCAGCGTCAGCGTGTCGGCGGCGATGGTGGCGGCGTCTTTGCCGGCTGCCACGTCGGCGTCACCGGCGTAGAAGACGACCAGCGCCGGACGGTAGCGGACGATCAGGCGGTCGGCGAAGTGGAGGGTGTCGGAAACGTGCGAGCCGCCGTAGCCGCGGCGGATCGTGCGCAGGGCAGGAAAGGCGGCGGCGACGTCCCAGTAGCGGATGCTCGAGCTGCCGACGAAGAGCGTGGCGCCGGCCGGCGGCGGCGTGCGGCGGTCGTCGGCCTCGAAGGCGGCGATGTCGGCCTCGAAGCGCGCCGGCTCGACGCCGGCCGGCGTGGCGGGTTGGGTCGCGCGGCCGGCCGATCCTGCGCCAAGCGCCAGCATCAACACGAGCGTGAGGGGCCGCACGGAGCGGACGGTATCACAGGCCGGCCGGTGCGGCCGGCCCGTGACCCGCGTGCGCGCCTTACTGGACGATGACGATGCGCTCGACCGACGGCGCACTCACGCCGCAGCGCGTTCTGCGCCCGCGTCCGCACGTAGTAGGTGCCGGCCGGAACTCCAGGGAACACGGCGCCGCTGCCGCCCGAGGCAATCGTGAGGGCGGTCGCGCCGGGCCCGTAGCCGGCCTCGATCACCGTCTGGACCGTGCCGGCCGCGACGCTCCAGTTGAGGGTGACGGTGTTGCCCGTCGCCGATCCGGTGAAGGTCGCCGGCGCCAGCGGCGGGGTGCACCCGACGTTGATTGTGAGGTCGCTCGTGGCGGCCGACACGCCGACGTCGTTCAGGGCGCGCACGCGCACGAAGTACTGGCCCACCGGAACGCCACCGACGGCGAGGCTGGTCGCGGTCGTCGGGAACGTCGTGATGTCGGTGAGGCCCGGCGCGGTGCCGGCTTCGAGGCGGTAGCTCGTGGGGGCGCCGCCCGCGGCCGGCGCCGCCCAGGTGATGTTCACGGTGCTGCCGGTGACGGTGGCCGCCAGATTGGTCGGCGCGCCTGGCGCGATGGCGCCGCCTTCCTCGATGACGAAGACGCGGCCGGTATTGGTGGCCGAGTAGCCGAAATCCATGAAGTAGAGCTCGCCGTTCGGGTCGCGCGCGAAGGCCCCGATGCACTGGAAGGGCCCGCCCATTTCAACGGTGTGGTCGGTGTTGGGGCCGACGACAGCTTCGCCGGTGCCGCTGTCGAGCACCCACGGCAGCGAGAAGATCTTGCCCTGCACGCAGTCGGCGTAGAAGTAACGGCCGCGGTAGGCGACGCCGAGCGCCGAGCCGCGATACACGAAGCCGCCCGTGATCGCCTGGCCGACGGCGTGCGTGTATTCGAAGCCCGGGCTCTGCAACGGCAGGTAAGCCGGACCAAGTTGCACGACGCGGGTGTTCTCGAGCGTGCCTTCGAAGACCCGCCACCCGTAGTTGCGTCCGCCCTGACCGGCCGGTTCGATGTTGAGCTCTTCGCGATCGCCCTGGCCGACATCGCCGATGAAGAGCGCGTTGGTGGCCCCGCTGCCGAAGTCGTCGAAGTTGTAGCGCCAGGGGTTGCGCAGGCCAAACGCCCAGATCTCGGGGAGCGCGGGCGTCATGGTGCCGAAGGTCGGCTGGCCCGCGGGAATGGTGTAGCCGTTGGGCGGGTTGCCCGAGACGTCGATGCGCAGCATCTTGCCGAGCAGCGTGCCCGGCGTCTGCGCGTTGTTCGGCGGGTCATCGCCGGCGCCGCCATCGCCCATCCCGATGTAGAGATAGCCGTCGGGGCCGAAGGCGAGGTGGCCGCCATTGTGGTTGGCGTAGGGCTGCGTGATGAAGCCCTGACGCCCGCCGCCGGCGGCCGGCCATTGCAGGTCGAAGCGTGAGGCCGGGTCGAGCACCAGCGAGTCACCGGCGCTGCGGGTGAAGCGTGCCACCACGGAGTTGCCGGCGCCGTTCTTGTCGGTGAAGTGCACGAACACGCGCCGGCTGGTCGCGGCATCCGGTGGGAACGCCATGCCGAGCAGGCCCTGTTCGCCGCCCGTCGATACGACGGCGCTCAGGTCGAGAAACGGGGTGGCCCGCGGTGCGCCGTTCAGGAACACGCGGATGGTGCCCGCCTGATCGACGACGTGGATGGCGCCGGCCACGACCGGATCGAAGACGATGCCGTTGGGCCGGTTGAACCCGCTCGCCAGCAGGCGGGCCCGGAGTTGCGCGTGAGCGGTGGACGGAAGAGCCGCGATGAAAGCCGCAACGACGAGCGGCAGGATCCGAACGAACATGGGCACCCCTTGGGGGAGGCTCTGGTCAGCCTAACATGGGCCTCCCGACGTCGGTGTATCGGACCGGACACGGCGGCACTTCACCTGGCGCCATACAGACGAGATAATGCGGGCAGCTGCGCGTCACTTCATGTCCACCTCCCCGGCCGCCCGTCCCACGCCCCGTCCGCCCGCCGTGCCCTTCGCGGATGTCTGTCACCTCATCGACGGCCTCATCGCCGTGCGCCCCGACATCCTGGCGTTTGCGGCCGACGGCCGCACGCTCGAGCATGCGCTGCTGCGGCTGCGTGAAGGCATGCGCACGCACGTCTGGCACGTCGGCGCGCGGCGCTTCGATCTGAGTCTGGCGGTGGCCGACTACGACGGCCGCACGCGCGCTGAAGAAGGCCTGCACGCGCTCAACGACTGGGACGGCATGGCCGACCGCGTCAACGACGACACGATCGCCGTCGACGTGCTGAACTACATCATGCGGCTGCGCGGCGGCCAGCGGCCCGATCGCGGGGCGCTCGCCATCCTGCTCGACTACTACCTCATGTACCTGCTGGCGCTGCTGTCGCTGCGCGGCTGGGACGAAGGACGCCCGGAGGAGCACCTGGCCCTCGTGGACGCGCTGCTCGCCAGGGTGCAGGGCGCGGGCGGCAGCGGGCAGCGCTTCTGCGACGATGCCGAGGGCCTGGCGCTCATCGCCACCGCGCACTACGAGCTGCAGGAGCACGGCTACGACATGCTGCTCGAGAAGGTGCGGACCCTCGGCGTGGAGCGCCGCAGCCGCACGGCGCTGCAGCACTGCGCCGCCATGGGCTCGCATCTGCGGTTCGGGTTCGAGGCCACCTACGCGCGCGACACCATCAAGATGCGCGACGACAACGTGGCCGACTATCCGTGGCTGTGCTTCGCGGTGGCCGGCGCGGCCGAGGAGTACGTGCGCCTGACCGAGGCCGGACAGTTCGGGCCCGGCCGCGACCGCGTCGTCGAAGCGCTGCTGAACGGGCTCACACCCGATGCCAGAGCGTTCGTCGGCGCGCCGTTCACGACGCTCATTCCCCACGAAGCCGAGCGCTCACGCGCGCGTGAGCTGCTGCTGGCGCATCGCGAGCGGCTGCGCGACGAGTTCGAGGCGTTTCGCCCGACCGCCACGCGTTACTCGCCGCTGTCGTTCTTCTTCAACTTCTCGCACAACGTGCTCAAAGGCGCCGTGGTCGACGGCCTGCTGCGCGGCGCGCCGTGGCCGGTGGCCCTCACCGATCTCTTCACCTCGTATCCGCACGACGACGAGGTATCGGCCCACAAGGTCGGCCTCGCCGAGACGCTCATGGGTTACGCCCGCGCCAATCCGCAGAAGATCCGCGGCCGCTTCATGCCGGTCATCGTCTACGACCCGGCCACCGGGCGGGAGTCGTTCGGCAACACGATCCGCAAGTTCATGGAGTAGCATCGCCCGGGACGGCAGGTCGCGCCCGGCGCGGCGGGAGGAGACCGTGATGAGGCCGCGACTCGTGATGGCGCTGGTGTGGCTGGCCGGGTTCGGCCTGTGGGCGGCCGACAGCCGCGACCGGCTGCTCGCCCAGCCCCAGCCCGCCGGCATGACCTTCGCCCTCACGGGCGATTCGATCATCACCCGCAAGCTGTCGGTCTACACGGAGCCGGCCTTCACGCGGCTCATCGCGCTCGTGCGCGGGGCCGATGCGGCGTTCACCAACATCGAGATGCTCTTCCACGACTTCGAGATGTATCCGATGAACGAGAGCGGCGGCACCTACATGCGGGCCGAGCCGGCGCTCGCGAAAGACCTGGCGTGGGCGGGCTTCGACCTCGGTGCCCTCGCCAACAACCACACCGGCGACTACGGCGTGGCCGGCATGCGCCTCACGCAGAAGTACGTGGCGGAGGCCGGGATCGTCGCCGCTGGTGTGGGTCAGAGCCTGGCCGAGGCGCGCGAAGCCAAGTTCCTCGAAACCGCGAGGGGCCGCGTGGCACTCATCTCGGTGTCGTCGACCTTTCCCGATCACTCTCGGGCGGGCACGACGCGCGGCGACGTGCCGGCGCGTCCGGGCCTCAGCCCGCTGCGCTTCACGACCACCTACGTGGTGACGCCGGAGCGCTTCGAGCAGCTGCGGCTGGCGGCGGGCGAGATCGCGGGACGTCCCGCGGCGGCCGGTGACGTGCTGACCTTCGTGGGGCGGCGCTTCGTGGCGGGGCCGACGCCCGGCATCCGCACCGAGCCGAACCCGGGCGACGTGGCGGAGATCGCGGCGGTGGTGAAGAGCGCTGCGACGCTGGCCGACTACGTCATCGTCACGATTCACGCGCACGAGTCGGGCCGTAACGGTGTGACCGAGCCGGCGATGTTCCTGCCCACCTTCGCGCGGGCGATGGTCGATGCCGGCGCCGACATGTTCGTGGGCCACGGACCGCACGTGCTGCGTGGCATCGAGCTCTACAAAGGCAAGCCGATCCTCTACAGCCTCGGCGACTTCGTCTTCCAGAACGAGACGCTGCTGCGCTACCCGACCGACAACTACGAGGAGCAGCGCCTCGGCGTCGACGGGCAGCCCAACGACTATCTCAACCGGCGCTACGACAACGACAAGGCGGGCTTCCCGGCCAACCGGCTGATCTGGGAGTCGGTGGTGGCGATACCGCGCTTCGACGGTGACCGGCTGGTGGAACTGGCGCTGCACCCGATCGGCCTCGGCTTCGGGGCGCCGCGGCAGGTGCGCGGCCGGCCGATGCTCGCCGATGCGCCCCTGGCGCAGAAGATCCTGAACGACCTCTCGACGCTGTCGGTGCCGTTCGGCACCAGGCTCACCGTGCGCGACGGGGTCGGCTACGTGGACCTCACGGCTGCGCCCGCCTCGCGGCCGCAGTAGGCGCCGGGCGCGCGAACACGGCGAGGCTGCTGCCGACGCGGCGGCCATCCACGCCGTCCGACGGCGCGTTGAGCAGCGCCGCTTGCCCGGTGGCTGGATCGCGCCACGCCATCGTGGTGGAGCCGCCGCCGTCGAGGTTGAGGGCGTCCCACACGCCGAACTCGCGCACGAGCATCTCGGCGATCTCGCGCGGCGTGAGCCCGGAGACGCCCACGCGGCCGTCCACGGTCACAAGCGTCAGGATCCTGCGGTTCCGCGACAGGCCCACGACCGTGCGCGCCGTGACCAGGTCGTACCACGACCGCCGGTTGTCGTAGCGGTCATCCGGACCTGGCGTGAGCGTGCCCGAGGGATGTGCCTGGTCGCGATAGACCGGGATCGTGACGGCGCCGCTGGTCACGATCTGTGCCGACCCGGCGACGGCGTGCCAGATGCGGCCGCGGCCACGGACCCTGGTGGCATCGGCGCCCGGCTGCCTCGGCACGATCCGGGCCCGATGGCGGCGATCGAAGACCAGGGCCGGCGCGTCGGCCACGATCGCGAAGCTCTGCGACGGGCGCTCGAACGCCGAGTAGATTCGGCCGGCCGAGGCGGCCAGGCCGATCAGCCAGACCTCATCCTCGTCGGAAGGGAAGGGCAGGAAGAAGTGAGCGTTCACCGCCAGTTGCGCGCCACTACGTTCGAGAAACGCGCGCGTGGTCTCGCGCACCGTCTCGCGGGCGCCCCCGGACGGCGTCACGGTGACGCGAATGCCGGGCGCGGTCAGGTCCACCTGGGCGACCAGCATCCGGGCCGGGCGGGGCGTGGTGAACGTCCGATCGGTCAGCGTCACGCCCAGGAAGGGCCGGGTCGTGCCCGGAGTCTGGCCGGCTGCCGGCAGTGCCAGCGCGCCGAGGGCGAGCACGACCGCGAGCGCGCGACGGAGCAGCATCCAGGTGCAAGTGTAGCTGCCCGCCCAGTTGTCTTCGGGGTCTGTCACCGAAGACATATGGTGACCGTGACAGACCCCGTTACAATCGCGCCATGATCATGCGCACGCGAGTGGTTCTGGCCGGTCTGGTGGGAGCGGTGGCCCTGTCCGCCGCGTGTGGAGGGGCGCCCGGCACCCCTGCCCCCGGCCCGGCGCCGGCCGCCCAGGCGCCGGCAGGGCCGCGCTTCGATGTCGTCATCGCCAACGGCCGCGTCGTCGACGGCACCGGCGCGCCGTGGTTCGTGGCGGACGTCGGCATCACCGGCGACCGCATCACGGCCATCGGCAATCTGTCGACGGCCGAGGCGGCGACGCGCATCGATGCCGCCGGCCAGGTGGTGGCGCCGGGCTTCATCGATCTGCTCGGCCAGTCGGAGTTCAACGTGCTGGTCGACAGCCGCGTGGCGAGCAAGATCACGCAGGGCATCACGACCGAGATCACCGGCGAGGGCGTCTCGATTGCGCCCGTGAACGACCAGATGGTGGCCGACCGCAAGGCCAGCTACGAGTTCTTCAAGGTGCCGCAGGACTTCCGCACGCTGGCCGAGTACTTCACGAAGCTCGAGACGGCGAAGAGCGCGGTGAACCTCGGCACGTTCGTCGGCTCGGGCGGCCTGCGCGACTACGTCATCGGCAAGGCCGACCGGGTCGCGACCGCCGACGAGATCGCGAAGATGCAGGCGCTGGTCGCCCAGGCGATGGCCGACGGCGCGCTCGGCGTCAGCTCGTCGCTGCAGTACATCCCCAACCGCTTCTCGACCACCGACGAACTGGTGGCGCTGGCAAAGACGGCGGCAGCGTCCGGCGGCATCTACATCACGCACCAGCGTTCGGAGGGCAACAAGGTCTTCGAGTCGGTGCGAGGAGGTGCTCACCATCGCCGAGCAGGCCAACATCCCGGCCGAGATCTGGCACCTGAAGACGGCCTACAAGGCCAACTGGGGCAAGATGCCGGAAGTGCTGCGCCGCATCGAGGCGGCGCGTGCGAAGGGGCTGCGCGTCTCGGCCAACATCTATCCCTACGACCGCGCCTCGAACGGGCTCGATGCCTGCCTGCCGGTGTGGGTGCGCGAGGGCGGCACCGACGCCGATGCTGAAGCGCCTGCAGGAGCCCGAGACGCGGGCGCGCGTGAAACGCGACATGGACGATCCGAACGCCGCCTTCGAGAACCAGTGGTACGGCTCGGGCGGCCCGGCCGGCGTGATGCTGAGTTCGGTGCTCGATCCCACGCTCCGCAAGTACGAGGGGATGAACTTCGTCGAAATCGGCAAAGCGATGGGAAAGGACCCGCGCGACGCCGCCATCGATCTCGTCATCGCCGACAAGGCCGAGTCGTCGGTCATCATCTCGATCATGCGCGAAGACGACGTGGTGGCCGTGATGAAGACGCCGTGGGTGTCGTTCGACACCGATTCGGGCGCCCGCGCCGAAGACGGCCCGCTCTCGGAATCGAAGTCGCATCCGCGCGCCTGGGGCACCTTCACCCGCGTGCTGGCCAAGTACGTGCGTGAGGACGGCGTGCTGACGCTCGAAGAGGCCGTGCGCAAGGCCACCTCGCAGGCGGCGATTCGTGTGGGCATCGCCGACCGTGGCCTGGTCCGTCCCGGCATGTTCGCCGACCTGGTCGTGTTCGACCCCGCCACCGTGAAAGACGTCGCGACGTTCGAGCAGCCGAACAAGTACTCCGCCGGCATGCGGCACGTGTTCGTGAACGGCAAGGCCGTGGTGGCCAACGGCGCCATCACCGCCGAGCGGCCCGGTCGCGCCCTGCGCGGGCCGGGCTACCGTGGCCAGCGGTGAGGGGCGCGCCATGTCTCGACTGCCACTTGCCGCGGCGTGCCTGGTTACCGCGTCGGCCTGTTCGTCGCCGGAGCCGCCGAAGATGACTTACCCGACCACGAAGACGGTCGATCACGTCGACACCTACCACGGCGTGACGGTGCCCGATCCGTACCGCTGGCTCGAAGACGACACCTCCGCCGAGACGGCCGCGTGGGTCGAGGCGCAGAACGCGGTCACCTTCGCGCATCTGGCGACCATCCCGTTCCGCCCGGCGCTCACGAGCCGGCTCGAGCAGCTCTTCAACTACCCGAAGTTCAGCGCCCCGGAACGCCGCGGCGCGACCTACTTCTTCAGCAAGAACGACGGGCTGCAGAACCAGGCCGTGATCTACACCCAGCAGGGACTCGACGGGGCGCCGTCGGTGCTGCTCGACCCCAACACGCTCTCGCCCGATGGCACCACCAAGCTGGCGATGTTCAGCGTGTCGAAAGAGCGGCGCGCTCGCCGTCTACGGGTTGTCGCAAGGCGGCTCCGACTGGATGGAATACCGCGTGCTCGACGTGGCCACCAGGCAGCCGCGCGAGGACGTCGTGCAGTGGGTGAAGGTGTCGGGCGCGGCGTGGGCCGGCGACGGCTTCTTCTACAGCCGCTATCCGGCGCCGACCGGCGGCAAGGACCTCTCGGCGAAGAACGTCAACCACGAGGTCTACTTCCACCGTGTCGGCACGGCGCAGGCCGCCGACGAGAAGGTCTTCTCGGATCCGGCCAACCCCGAGCGCTTCCACACGGTGGAGGTCACCGAAGACGAGCGCTTCCTCATCCTCACGGTCTCGGATCGCGGCAAGGGGAAGAAGGGCAACGCCGTCTTCTATCGTGACCTCGCCTCGAAGGACACGACGTTCAGGCCGATCGTCGGCGAGATCGGCGACGACACCTTCACGGTCATCGACAACATCGGCGCCACCTTCCTCGTCTACACCGACCGCCAGGCGCCGAACGGCCGCGTGTTCCTGTTCGATCCGAAGACCCCGGCCGAATCGGCGTGGAAAGATGTGCTGCCGGAGCGTCCCGAGCCACTGGACGGCGTGTCGACCGGCGGCGGCAAGCTGTTTGCGAACTACCTGAAAGACGTGACCTCGCGATCGTACGTGTTCGACCTGACCGGGAAGCAGGAGCACGAGATCACGCTGCCGGGGCCGGGCACGGTGTCGGGACTCGGCGGCCGCCGCGACGACACGCGCGTCTTCTACACCTTCACGTCGTTCAACTACCCGCCCACGATCTTCAGCTACGACGTGGCGACGGCGCAGTCGTCGGTCTTCCGCGAGGTGCAGATTCCCGGCTTTGCGGCCGGGCAGTACGAGGTCGAGCAGGTCTTCGTGACGAGCAAGGACGGCACCCGGGTGCCGATGTTCCTCACCTACAAGAAGGGCCTGCAGAAGACCGGACAGAACCCGACGCTGATGTACGGCTACGGCGGCTTCAACGTCAACACGCCGCCGGCCTTCAGCGCGCTGCGCATTGCGCTGCTCGAACAGGGCGTCGTCTACGCCTCGGTCAACCTGCGCGGCGGCGCCGAATACGGCGAGGCCTGGCACGAGGCCGGCACGAAACTCAAGAAGCAGAACGTGTTCGACGACTTCATCGCCGCCGCCGAGTGGCTGATCGCGAACAAGTACACCTCGACGCCGAAGCTGGCGATGCTCGGTGGCTCGAACGGCGGCCTGCTCGTGGGCGCGGTGATGAACCAGCGGCCGGATCTCTTTGCCGTTGCCATTCCGCAGGTGGGCGTGATGGACATGCTGCGTTTCCACACGTTCACGATCGGCTGGAACTGGATTGCCGACTACGGGTCGAGCGACAACCCCGAGGAGTTCAAGGCGCTCCATGCCTACTCGCCGCTCCACAACCTCAAGGCGGGCACCAGGTATCCAGCGACGCTCGTGACCACGGCGGACCACGACGACCGCGTGGTGCCGGCGCATTCGTTCAAGTACGCGGCGACGCTGCAGGCGCGGCAGGGCGGCCCGGCGCCGGTGCTCATCCGCATCGACACCAAGAGCGGTCACGGCGCCAGCAACACGAAAAAGCAGATCGAGAGCACCGCCGACATCTACGCCTTCGTGCTGCACCACCTGGGGGTGACGCCAGCCCTTCCGGAGGCGGCGAAGGCCACCCCGTAAGACGGCGGATCAGCCGAGGGTCGCCGTGAAGGTCGGCGGCTGCCGGCGTTTCGTCGCCTGTTCGTAGGCATAGGCGACTGTCAGCAGCATCGGCTCGCTCCAGGCGCGGCCGAAGAACGAGAGGCCCACCGGCAGGCCGGCGACCAGGCCCATCGGGACGCTGATGTCCGGATACCCGGCAATCGCCGCCGTGCCGGCGCTGTCACCGCCGTCGAAGCGGTCGCCGCGGATGTGGTCGATGAGCCAGGCCGGCCCCGTCGTCGGCGCGATGATGGCGTCGAGCTGATGCTGGTCCATCAGCGCGTCGATGCCGTCCTGGCGCGTGTGTCGCTGAACGGCAGCCACCGCCTGCAGGTACTCGGGCGCGTCGAGCCCGGAGGTGGCCTCCGAGATGACCAGGCGTTCCTGGCCGAAGTACGACGAGTTCCTGGTCGCGGTGAGCGTCATTGAACGCGATGAGCTCGGCCAGGGTCTTCACCGGCGCGTTCGGACCGAGGCTGGCGAAGTAGGCGTTGATGTTGGCCTTGAACTCGTAGTTCAGCACCACCATCGGCAGGGTCTGGAAGACGCTGCCGGTATCCAGGTTCGGCAGGTTCGCCGGATCGACGAGGATGGCGCCGGCCGCTTCGAGGTCTCTCACGGCCTGATTGAAGAGCGCCATGACGCGGTCGTCGAAGCCGGGGATGTTGCGCACGACGCCCAGCCGCGCGCCCTTGAGGCCGGCCGGATCGAGGAAGCGGGTGTAGTCGGCGTGAAAGCGCCCGGCGCTGGCCGCGGTGGCCGGATCGCGCGGGTCCGCGCCGCACACCGCACCCAGGACGATCGCGGCGTCGCGCACCGTGCGCGTCATCGGGCCGGCCGAGTCCTGCGAGTGCGAGATCGGGATGATGCCGGCCCGGCTCCACAAGCCCACGGTGGGCTTCACGCCGACCACGCCATTGATCGACGCCGGGCACATGATCGAGCCACCCGTCTCGGTGCCGATGGTGAGCGCCGCGAGGTTGGCGGCGGTGGCGACGCCAGATCCGGAACTGGACCCGCAGGGCGTGCGATCGAGCGCGTAGGGATTGCGGCACTGGCCGCCCCGCGCGCTCCAGCCGCTGGACGCGTTCAGGCCGCGCCAGTAGGCCCACTCGCTCATGTTGGCCTTGGCGAGCAGCACGGCGCCGGCGGCCCGCAGCTTCGCGGCCACGGTGCTGTCGGCCGGCGGAATCGACCCGGCGAGGGCGAGCGAGCCGGCGGTCGTCGTCATCCGGTCGTGGGTGTCGATGTTGTCCTTGAGCGCGATCGGGATGCCGTGCAGCGGCCCGCGCACCCGCCCGGCCTTCCGCTCGGCGTCGAGGGCGTCGGCGACGGCAAGCGCCTCGGGATTCACCTCGATGATCGCCCGCAGCTCCGGGCCCTGCTGGTTCAGCGCCTCGATGCGCGCGAGGTACAGCTCGGTGATGCGGCGCGACGTCAGCCGCCCGCCTGCCATCGCCTGCTGCAGGCCGTCGAGCGTCGCCTCGTGCAGTTCGAACGGCTCGGTGCCGGTGCTGGTGGCGGCCGCGGTCGCCCCCGGTGGCGCCGCCGGCGCGGTCGGCGCGCACGCCGACTGGCTGGCGACCAGCGCCGCGCCGCCCAGGGCTGAAGTCTGCAGGAAGTGGCGTCGGTCCATGCGACGAGAGTCTAGTCGCGTTCGGGGCACGGTAAAATCTCCGGCTGAGGAGACACCGTGAGCCAGTCCACCCGCAGAGAGATGATCGCGCAGAGTACCGCCGGCCTGGCCTGGCTGGCCTCGTTGGGCATTCCCGAGTCGGCCTGGGCGGCGCAGCCGGGCGAGGAATTGGTGACGCTCACCGACTACACCGACGCGTTCCGGATTCTGGCGTCGGAGGCGACCCCGCGTGTGCGCTGCGTGGATTTGAGGACCCTCACGAGCTGGACCACACCCAACGACGACCACTACGCGTTCGCCCAGACGACCTCGCCCGAGGTCGACGTCGCGACCTACCGGCTGCGTGTGGGCGGAAGCGTCAAGACTCCGCTCGAATTCACGCTCGACCAGCTCAAGGCCCGGCGCGACCGTCGCGACGAAGCCGTGACCCTTGAATGCTCCGGTAACTCCACGCGTGCCAATCGGATGGCCGGTCTCCTCTCGAACGGGATCTGGACCGGCGTCGGCCTGAAGTCGATTCTGGAGGAGGCCGGCATCACCTCCGACGCCCGCGAGGTGCTGTTCCTCGGCCTCGATATCGAGAAGGAAAAGAAGTTCCAGGCTGGCAACCGCGAGTACAGCGCGCCGCACGGCCGCGCCATCCACCTGCTCGACGCGCTCCATCCCGACACCATGCTGGCCTTTGCGCTGAACGGACAGCCGATTCCGCGCGACCTGGGCTTCCCCGTGCGCCTGCTCGTGCCCGGGTGGTACGGCATGACGCAGGTCAAGTGGCTCGGACGCATCGAGGTGCTCGATCGCCGTTACGAGGGCCAGCACCAGGTGCGCAACTACCTGTCGCTGCGCTCGGTGGCGACGCCTGACGGGCCGATGTGGATCGACACGTCGATCTCGAAGAACCGTCTGAAGTCGGTCGTGGCGCGCGTGACACGCACCAGGCAGGGCGCCGACTGGCACTACCGGATCGCCGGCCCGGCCTGGGGCGGACAGGCGCCAATCAAGGCGGTCGAGGTTGCCGTGGACGGCGGCCCATGGCGGGCGGCGACGATCGATCCGTTGCCCGAGGCGGCGCGGCGTCTCCCGAATCGCGGCCGCTTCGGCTGGGTACTGTGGTCGTTCACCACGCCGAACCTGGCGCCGGGCACCCATACGGTGGTGTCGCGCGCCATCGACGCCAGCGGCAAGGTGCAGCCCACCAAGGCCGAGCGCGACGCCGAGATCGCCAGCGGACGCGAAGACAACTCGCAGTGGACGCGCCAGATCCGCATCGACGCCTGAGCGGCGTCGTCAGACCGGCACGACGGCGGGCGCCACGACGTAGGGAATGGTCTGCGGCCCGTGCGGCAGCACCGCCAGGGTGGCGCCCGGGCCGGCCTGGCCGAGCGCTTCGCGCACCGCCATCGCGACGTCGGTCACCGGTTCGAAATGGGCCTGGCGCAGCTGCTCGTGCGTCAGCCCATCGGCCTTGACGAGCACGCGCGCCTTGCGTTGGATGAGCGCCTGCACCTGCACCTGCCACGCGTCCTGCTCGGCGAATCCCGGCTCCTCGACCATCTCGAGCAGCTCGGCGGGCGAGCGGCGCTGGCGCAGCAAGCGGCCGTAGGGGCCGTGATCGGGCACGCCGTCGCGGCATTCCGCCGCGCACACGATGGTGCCGCCCGGCTTCACGATGCAGGCCGCCGCCGACATCCCCTTCACCGCCTGATAGAGGTTCTGGTCGAGCGGATAGCCGGAGTTGGTCGTGAGCACCACGTCGAAGAGTCCGTCCACCGGACACATCGCCGTCTCCTTCACGTAGGCGCACGCGGCGGCGTGTTCGTCGAGCAGCGTGCCGGCGAACACCTTGGTAATTGCCTGATCGCGGTTGAGCGCCACGTCGATGGCGAAGGTCACGCCGGTGAGGGCCGAGATCTCGCGCACGTCGTCGTGCACCGGGTTGCCGGCGGTGATGCCCCAGACCGCGTTGGCATGGCCGATGTGGCGAGCGTCGTGCAGCACCAGCGTCGTGGCCAGCCCGGCCAGCCCCGGTGCCACCATCTTGGGGCCGCCGCTGAAGCCGGCGAAGAAATGCGGCTCGACGAAGCCGGTGGTGATGCGGACCTCGGCGCCCATCCAGTCGCGGTGGAGCCGGATCGGGACCCCGGTCGAGGTCGTGCCGGCATCGACCAGCGAGGCCTCGTCGCGGGCGTCGTGATTGACGACGCGGTAGCGGGCCATGATGTCGGGTCCCAGCATCGCGCGTCAGTTCCTCGGGCGTGTTGGCGCGATGCGTGCCGGTGGCGACCAGGATGGTGACGTCGTCGTCACGCACCTGCGGCAGCGCGGCGAAGATCGCCTCGAGCATCACCTGGCGCGGCTGCGCCCGCGTGACGTCGCACACCGAGATGGCCACGCGCTGCCCGGCGGCGACCAGCGACGAGAGCGGCGGTCCGGCGGTGGGATGGCGCAGGGCGTGGGCGAGCGCCGCACCGGGGTCGGCGACGGCTCGTGTGTGACGCGGCGCGACGACCACGGTGCGGTCGTCGGGGACGTCCACCGGCAGACCGTCGCTGCCGTAGTCCAGATGGAGGCGCATGGGCTATTGTGGCCCGCGACGTTGCGGCGACGCCATGTCGAGCAGTTCGACGACGTGGGCGACGGCGACGGGGTGCCCGGCGATGGACATTGACGCCTGGAGCTGCGTGAGGCAGCCGATATTGGCCGAGACCACCAGCGTGGCGCCCGACGCGGCGATGGCGGCGGCCTTGCGGCGCCCGAGTTCGGCTGCCAGATCGGGCTGCTCGACGTTGTAGAGCCCCGCCGACCCGCAGCAGAGGCCGCTGTCGGCGATCGGCGTCAGCGTCAGGCCGTCGACGGCTGCCAGCAACCGCCGCGGCGCTGAGGTCACCTGCTGCGCGTGTGCGAGGTGGCAGGCGTCCTGGTAAGCGACGCGCGTGGGCGAGGCCAGCGCCAGCGGCGCCACCAGGCCGAGGCGGTCGAGATACTCCAGCAGGTCGAGCACCGGCGCGCGGCCGGCGTGTGTCGTCTTCATCGACGAACCGCAGCCGGCGGCGGTCGAGAGCACGGCGTCCACGTCGGCGGGGAAGCGCCGCAGGTGTGCGGCCGCAAGCGCCGCGCCGTGGGCGTGGTCGCCAGAGTGGAGGGCGAGCGCGCCGCAGCAGCCCTGATCGGGCGGCACCACCACCTCGACGCCGTGCCCGGCGAGCACGCGGATTGCGGCGTCGGTGATCGCCGGTCGCAGCACGCTCTGCACGCAGCCGGTCGCAAGAGCCACGCGTCCCCGGCGCGGACCCCGTGCCCTGGTCAGCGCCGGCGGCGCCGTCGGCGGAGGCAGCCCGGCCGGCAGCAGACCCACCATGGTGGCGAGTCGCGCCGGCAGCACCGGGGCGAGCGATTTCGCCCCCGCCCCGAGCGCGGCGGCGGCGCGAAAGAGCGTCGGCGACGCCATCACGCGCAGCAGCGCGCGCAGTTGGAGGCGCGCGTGCCAGGGGCGGCGCGCCACCAGTGCCTCGCGCATCGGCTCGATGAGGTCGCGGTAGCGCACGCCCGACGGGCACGCCGTCTCGCAGGCCAGACACCCGAGGCAGCGATCGAGGTGCACCGCGGCGTCGTCGAGCGGGAGGCCGCCTTCGAGCACCTCTTTCATCAGCACGATGCGGCCGCGCGGCGAGTCCATCTCCTCGCCGAGCACGCGATAGGTCGGGCACGCCGGCAGACAGAACCCGCAGTGCACACACGACGACACCGCCTGCGCCATGGCGGCGCCTCGCGGGTCGGAGGTGGCGGGAATGCGGTGATGCATGGCGGCGTCAGCGGAAGCGGGCGTCGGGATCGAGCGTGGCGCGCACGCGCTCGTGGAATGCCGGCGCGTGGACGGCGCCGATTCTGGTGCCGCACCCGCCGCCGCGCACCACCGCGCCGGCCAGCCCGCGCGCGGCCAGCGCCGCGTCGATCGACGCCATCGGGTGCTCGCTGTGCAGGTAGGCCACGGCGCCGCCGACCGACGCGCGGCAGGTGCCGAACGGCGGCAGCGTGTCGAGCGTGATCGCCAGGCGCGAGGGCGTGGCCGGCACCTTCACGGTGATGCCGCTCAGTGGCCAGGCGGCCAGCGACTGCGCGGCCCAGTGCCGCGATTCATCACCGCCGCAGAGCGTCTCGGCGGCGAGCGCGAGAGCGCGTGCGGCCCGGTCGGCGCGGGCGTCGAGCGCGTCGGCAGCGCCGGCAAGTCGCGCCGAGACGACGCCGGAGGTGGCGTCCGAGATCCAGCGCGTCGAGGTCCAGGTTGGCGAGCCGCAGCCGCTCATGGGCGGCGAGGGCCGCCGCGAGGGAGTCGGCCCGCGCCACCAGCGTGCAGGTGGCTTCGGGACGCGGAAACACCTTCAGGCTCACCTCGGCGATGACGCCCAGCCGTCCCGTGCTGCCGACCAGCGCGTGATGCATGAGGAAGCCGGCGGCGTTCTTCACTACCTGGCCGCCACTGGCGATGAGTCGGCCACGCCCGTCCACGAAGCGGGCGCCGATGACGAAGTCGCGCACGCCGCCGTAGCGGTAGCGGCCGGGTCCGCTCAGGCCCGACGCGATCATCCCGCCCACCGTGGCGCCGGCGCCGGCAATCGGCGGATCCCAGGGCAGGTACTGCCCATGGGCGGCGAGCGTCTCGACCACCTGCTGCACGGGCGTGCCGGCCAGCACCGTGACGACACACTCCGCCGGGTCGTAAGACGTGATGCCGGTGAGGTCGCGCAGGTCGAGCACCAGCGCCGCGGCGGCGGCGTCGTCGTGCGGCCTCGGCCGCGTCGTGCCGCCGCCGGCGATCCACAGCGGCGCCGGGCGCGCTGCCAGCCACGGACTCGACGAGCGCGTCGAGCGTCTGCGGCGCCGCCACGATCACGACAGCGTCTCCAGCATCTTGCCGCGATTGGCGAGCCGGCGGCCGTCCACGGCCTCGCGCAGCCGCTGCATGAACGCGATGTCCGCGGGGCGATACATCTCCGGGAGGAACGCGCGCTTCTCGAGCCCGACGCCGTGTTCGCCCGTGATCGAGCCGCCGAGGCGGATGCAGAGCCGCAGGATGTCGGTGGCGAGCGCTTCGGCCCGCTCCAACGCGCCGGGCTCGCGGCCGTCGTAGAGGATGAGCGGATGGAGGTTGCCGTCGCCGGCATGGAACACGTTGGCGACGCGCACGC
Organism: uncultured Acidobacteriota bacterium; assembly: GCA_963779175.1. Taxonomy (GTDB): domain Bacteria; phylum Acidobacteriota; class Vicinamibacteria; order Vicinamibacterales; family UBA2999; genus CADEFD01. The sequence goes on along the minus strand of CAVZXA010000003.1, from coordinate 2,143,259 downwards.
CGTGCTGCCGCGACAACTGCTCGATGGCCACCAGCGCGTCGCCGAGCTTGGTGCGCGGCACCACGCCGTCCTGCACGATGAAGTCGGGGCTCAGGCGTCCGACCGCCGAGAAGGCGCACTTGCGGCCTTTCCAGAGCAGCGCTCGCTCGTCGGCATTGGCGGCGACGTGGATGTGCGTCGGGCCCGACGCGTCGAGCACCGCGCGAAGGCGCGCGAGTTCCGCGCCCGACTGCGCCGCATCGCCCTCGAGCTCGACCAGCAGCACGGCCGCGGCCTCCGGCGGATAGCCGGCGTGCACGGCGGCCTCCGCCGCGTCCATCGCCAGGCGGTCCATGATCTCCATGGCCCCGGGCAGCAGGCCCGCCGCGATGATGCGCGTCACCGCGTCGCCGGCTGCCTGCAGCGAGGCGTAGCTCGCCAGCACCGTGCGGTAGGCCTCGGGGCGCGGCAGCAGCCGCACCGTGACCTCGAGGGCCACGCCGAAGAGGCCTTCCGAATCCGACGAACAGCCCCGTGAGGTCGGGGCCGACGTCTTCGACGCTGTCGCCGCCCAGCCGCACCACCTCGCCGTCGGGCAGCACCACCTCGAGGCCGAGCACGTGGTTGGCCGTCATGCCGTGGCGGAAGCAGTGCGCGCCGCCGGAATTGAAGGCGACGTTGCCGCCGATGGTGCACACCGACTGGCTCGACGGATCGGGCGCGTAGTACAGCCCGAAGGGCTCAGCCGCCGTCGAGATGTCGAGGTTGATGACGCCGGGTTCGACCACGGCAATGCGGTCCAGCGGATCGAGGCGCACGATGCGGTTCAGGCGGTTGAGCGCGATGACGATGCCGTCCTCGAGCGGCACCGAGCCGCCGGAAAGACTCGTGCCGGAGCCGCGCGCGACAAACGGCACACCGGCCGCGTGGCACAGCCGCACGGTGTCGATGACGTCCTGGCGCGACTCGGCCAGCACCACCGCGCGCGGACGCGTGCGAAACGCCGTCAGGGCATCGCTCTCGTACGAGGCGAGCGCGCTCGTCGCCGTGAGCAACCGATCCGGCGGGTAGATCGCGGCCAGCGAGGCCAGCAGGTCCATCAGCGCCCGGCCACCCACGCGGCGATGTCGCGCACGACGGCCTCGTCCACGTGGCCTTCGACGCGATACTCCGCCGGCGTGCTCGGACCCGTGCCCGCCATCAGCAGGTGATTCAGCGCCGGATAGGAATGGAAGCGCACGTTCTCGCGGCTGCCGAGCGCGGCGCGCCAGGCCGCGAAGTCGTCCATCGTCACCTGGTAGTCGCGTTCGCCCTGCAGCACGAGCATCGGCAGGGGCAGGGCCTTCGCCGCGCCCGGCGGATCGTAGCCGCGCAGGTCGATCACGTACGACACCGGGCCGCTCGCCAGCGGTCCGGTCAGCGGCGGATCGCCGGGTTTCAGCGTCTTCACGCGCGCGACGATGGCCTCCGCCTCCGCAATCTGCGTCTTCTCCGCGTCAGAGACGGTACCGTCCACTTGGGCGAGATACCGCGTCTGCGACAGGATCGAGTCGGCCAGCGGACGCACCGCCCCGGCCAGCACGATGAGCCCGCCGAGCTTCGGGTCGGCGGCGCCGATGCGCGGCGCCAGCATGCCGCCCAGACTGTGGCCGGCGACGAAGATGCGGTCGTGGCGGATGCCCGCGGTCTCGCGCAGCACCTTCACGGCGGCGAGCGCGTCGTCGATGGTCTCGTCCTTCACGGTGAAGGTGGTGAGCGCCTGGATGCGGGCCCGGTGCGCGAGCGTGCGCTTGTCGTAGCGCAGCACCGCGATGCCGCGCGAGGCGAGGCCCCACGCGATATCGCGGAACGGGCGGTTCGGGCCGAACGAGGCGTCGCGGTCACCCGGGCCCGAGCCGTGCACGAGCACGACGGCGGGAAAGGGTCCGTCGCCCACCGGCATCGTCAGGGTGCCGGGCAGCGACCACCCGGTGCCGGCATCGACGGTGACCGCCGACTCCCTGAGGTTGGCGTAGGTGACGTAGGCCGGCGGCGTGTATTCCGTCACCACCATCGCCGGACGGATGTTGAGCCCGACCACCTGGGCCTGTCCGCCCCAGACCACCGTGACGTCGACCGGGCCGCTCGCGAAGTCGCAGACGAGCACCACGGCGCGCACGCCGTTCTGTTCGGAGATCCGGGAATCCGTCACCGCGCGGAAGGCGCCGGCCTGCTGCTGCACCGACGCGATGGCCTGCGTGAGCTGCGCTTCGGGCAGCGCCTGCTTCATCTCGTCGTCGAACTTCGCCACCATCGGGCCGGGGCGCCCGGCGAAGAGCGCCTCCACGAGGGCCCGGCTGCCGGCGACGAGCATCGAGTCGAAGTCGGGCTGCAGGGCAGCGGCAACAGCGACGGCGGCGGCGACGAGGATCTGCACCATGACAGGGGGCATGGTCGCACAGAATCCGCGCGGCGCGCGGCCGCGCTCAGCCCATGATGCGCCGCAGGGCGCCCATGGCCTCCTGCGCGCCGACGAACAGGAACAACACGAGGATGGCGACCAGCAGCAGGTTGGTCGTCATCGCGTTCTTCGGCACGTCCTGGTCGGCCCATGCGACCCTGTTGTTCAGGTACAACAGGGTGGCGGCGAGAAACGGCACGAACAGGCTGCCGATGACGGTGTAGGTGACGATGACCAGCAGCGGCGCGCCGGTGAAGGCCAGCGGCAGCGGCACCAGCGAGATGAAGAGCAGCCCGAGCCGATACGGACGGCTCGTGACCTTCGTGACCTCCTGCCGCGCCTCGACCGACAGGCCTTTCATCACGCCGTAGATGTCGGCATACAGATACGGCACGCTCTGCCACACGCCGAGCAGCGACGCGAACACCGCCGCCCAGAAGCCGAGGCCGTAGGCCCACACCCCGAACGGCCCGAGGATGGTGCCGAGAAACGACGCCATGCGCGGCACGGCTTCGGCGTCGCGCAGCGCCACGCCGGGCACGAAGAACGCGGTGTTGGCGATCAGCATGATCGAGATGCCGAACAGCGCCGTGAAGATGTAGGCGACGGCGACATCGCCGCGCACGTACGACAGGTAACCGGAGCCGCGCATGTCTTCCTCGCGCATCCAGTAGTTGTAGGAGAGCATCGTCACCGACCCGCCGATGCCGCCGATGAGCGACAACACGTAGGTGCCGCTGCCGGCCGGAATCGTCGGCAGCACCAGACCGGTGATGGCCGGCCCGGGCGTGGTCATCGTCAGCGCCGCGCAGACCAGGATGCTGAACCCCATCACGCCGACCAGCAGCTTCATCAGCTTCTCGAACTTGCCGTAGCCGCCCAGCCAGACGAAGGCGAAGCCGATGAGGCTGTGCAGCACCGCGCCCCACGATTGCGCCACCGCGCCGCCGGTGAGGTTGGCGAGGCCGAGCCCGCAGGCGTTGGTGAGCGCCGCGCTCACCGCCACCGTCCACAACACGAGATAGACGCCGAAGACGAACTTCACCGACGCATGCAGGTGTGCGGCCCAGCCCTCGATGACGGTCGTGCCGGTGGCGAGTTGCCAGCGCGCGATGCCCTCACTGAGCACGAACTTGAAGAAGGCGCCGAGCGCGATCGCCCACAGCAGCACCACGCCGTAGCGGGCCCCGCCGACGGTGGCCGAGACGACGTCGCCCGAGCCGATGCCGGTCGCCGCCACGACCAGGCCCGGACCGGCGAGTTTGAGGAAACTGACGGACGGCGCGGGCTTGGCGGTCGAGTTCGGCACTGGGGACCTTTCCGGCGGGGAAGCGTATCAGAGAACCGTCTCAGCGCACGGCGGCGGTGGTGCGACTGGCGCGAGCCACGACCGCCAGCGCGTCGGCAAACGCCGCTACGAACGTGTCGAGATGCGCCGGTGTCACGACGGTCGGCAGCACGTAGAGCTGGCGGGTCGAACTGAAGACGCCGCGGTTGGCGAGCGCCAGGTGCATCAGCTTCACGAAGCGGAGGTCGGCGGCCAGCGCGGCCTCGGGCGTCGGCACCGGCGGCGCCGTGAGGTGCAGTTGCATCAGTGAGCCGTAGCCGGTGACGACCGCGTCCATCCCGGCGTCGACGATGACCGCGTTCAGCCGCGCCCGCAGCGCCTCCCCGGTGGCGTTGAGCGCGCCGACCGCCGCCTCGTCGAAGTGCGCGAGCGCCGCAAGTCCGGCAGCCATCGTCGTGGCGTTGCCGTTGTAGGTGCCGGAGTGCGCGATGGCGCCGGGCCGCGAGGGATCGAAGGTGGCCATCACGTCGGCGCGGCCGCCGAAGGCGCCCACCGGCAGACCGCCGCCCATGATCTTGCCGAAGCTCGTGAGATCCGGCGTGACGCCGAAAGCGCCCTGCAGGCCGCCGACGCCGAGGCGGAACGTGATCACCTCGTCGAGGATGAGCAGCACGTCACATTCGCGGGTGACCGCGCGCAGGCCGTGCAGGAACGCGGCATCCGCCACGATCGCGCCGGAGCCGAGCATCGGCTCGACGATCACGGCCGCCAGGCGATCGCGATGCCGGCGGACCAGCGCGGCCGTGCGGTCGAGGTCGTTGAAGGCGCCGACGATGACCTCGCCGGCCACGCCCGGCGTGAGGCCCGGCGGCAGGTCGCCTGGCCTCGCCGACATCGCGATCGAGACCGGATCGTGCGAGCCGTGATAGCCGCCCGCCATCTTCAGGATGGCCGGCCGGCCCGTAAACGCGCGCGCCGCCCGGATGGCGCCCATCGTCGCCTCGGTGCCCGAGTTGCAGAAGCGCAGCCGCTCGACCGATGGCACGCGTCGACACAGCACCTCGGCCAGCTCCACCTGGAGCGCGTTGGCGGTGCCGTGGACGGTGCCGCGCGCGGCCTGCGCGGTGATGGCCTCGACCACCGGCGGGAAGGCGTGCCCGTGGAGGAGCGATGTGAAGTTGTAGAGCGTGTCGAGGTAGCGCTGTCCGTCAGCATCGGTCAGCCAGCAGCCCTCGCCCTGCGAGATGAAGAGGGGATACGGCGCGTGAAAGGTGCCGCTGCGGGTGTCGCCGCCAGGCAACACCTCACGGGCGCGTGCGTGCAGCGCGCGCGAGGCCGGGGTGCGGGCGACGTAGGTGTCGCGTTCCTGCTGCTCGAGGGGCGTCAGCGCGTCCATGCCCGAGCATCCTATCCGCGATCAGTCGTCGTGATTCAGCTCGTACTCGCGCTGTTCGCGGTTTTTGTCTGACTGCTGAACCTTGTCGCGGCGCTGCGCCGCGCGCAGCGCCAGGGCATGCGTGCTCTCCGACTTGATGGCCGGCAGTGACAGCAGCTTCGTGAGCGTCGTGCCCGCGCACTTCGGACACGACGGCGTGTCGCCGGTGCGCACCAGCGTTTCGAACTCGTGACGGCAGGCGTTGCAGGAGTACTCGAAAATCGGCATCGTGAGTCTTGGGGTCAGACCCCATTCTGGGCCCGCGCAGACTTCCGCGCAAGGTGCCAGCAGAAATCAGAACGTCCAGCGCAGTGACAGGCCCGGGCGCAGGCTGAGCGCGCCGTTCAGCGCGTAGGCGCGCACCTGCGGCACCACGGCGGCGTGGTCGGTGAGCTTCACCGCGACGTCGGCGCCGACGACCGCGACGGCGTGGTAGGTCGACGTCTTGTAGCCGGACGCCGGCGCCGGGAAGGTGGTGCCGCCGGCGATCCGTACGTCGTAGCTGGTTTCGATGTCGGTGTTGAGCAGGCCGAGGCCGCCCAGCAGTTCAATCGACGCCCGGCCTGCGGCGACGTGATAGCCGAGCAGCGCGAAGCCGGCCTGGGTCGTGCGTTTCGTTTCCGGCGTGAACGGCACCAGGCTCATTCCGACACCGTCGGGGCGCCCGATCGTCGGTCCGAGGCCGGACACGGCGGCCAGCAGTTCCGGGTAGATATAGGGATAGGCGTAGCCGTCTTCCCGCCGCGTGAGGGTGTCGGTAAGCGACCACTCGAAGCGCGCCGAGACCTTCTCGGTCAGGTGCACGCCAATGCCCAGCGCGCCGCCGGCCACGGTGCCGCTGGCGTCGAAATCGGGCACGCCGAAGCCGGAGGTCGTCGGCGATTGCTCGATGGCGGCAAAGGCGCCGCCGCTGATGAAGACGGTGCCACTGGATGGTTGCGCGAGCGCGAACGTGGGTGCGCCGACGGCGAGCGCGAGAGCGAGAGACGTGACGAGACGCATGACAGACGATCCTCCGGCGGGCTGGCCCTTACAGATGTAGCACGAGGTCGGCCCGCAGGCGCCGCCACTCGTCCCCACGAGTCGCCGCGACGGATGGGATGCAGGGGGTTACGAGCGCCCGGGCGGCGTGGGCTTTGCCAGCACGACGCCGCGCCGGTAGTCGAGCTCGCCACAGCTCGCGCACTGCGTGAGCCGGCCTTTCGGCGTCTCGGCCACCATCACCGCCATCTCGTGGCCGCACACCGGACAGGTGTGCAACAGGTCCGCCGGCATCGATGCCAGCGGCCTCGGGGTATCCAGCACGATGAACGCGTGTGCAACGCGTATGCCGGGCGCGCACGACGGATGAGGTCGCGTCGGTCGAGCGCGAGGCATCGCCGCGATTGGCTGGAATTTCTGGAGAATGCGCCTTCGGGGGGGCGACGGGCGGCGCGCGCGGGCGGGCAGAGATGCACGATCACGAGATCTGCTGTGCAGGAACGGCACACCACGGGTGTGCGTTCCCAGCACAGGTTCGTCGTTGGACTTACCTACTTCGGCAGTTCGATCGCGATGTCCTTGAGGGCGTCGGTGCTGCCCGTCAGCTCGGCGGTGCCGGCCGGGAACTTGTTGAACTTCAGCACGAACGCGATGATGTCGGCCTTGGTCTGTCCGCTGATGGATCCGGGGCTGCTCGGCGGCATCGAGATGCGGATGCGGTCGAAGAGATCGCCCACCGTGGTGCCGTTCCAGTTGCTCAGGAACTCCGACCCGGCGAGGCCCGGCGCGAAGCCGTCGCCGGCGAGCCCGGCGCCGTGGCACGAGCTGCAGTCCTTCTTGTAGGCGTCTTCGCCGCGGGTGGCCTGCGCCTCAGAAAACACGCCGGTGTTGACGGTCTTCGGCTGCGCGGCCTGCGGGGTGGCGGTGACGAGCAGCAGCCACGCGGCCGGCAGCACAACGAATCCGAGCTTCGCAACCTTCATGTCGTTCCCTCGAATCTAGAGTAACCGATCTTTCGCGCCCGCCCTGCAGGCGCTCAGGCCGCGCGGTCCCGCCGGATCGTGGCGGCGATGACCACGGCGAACACCGCTTCGATGGCCGCGCCGGTGAAGGCGCCGGTGGCCGGGGTCGCCGAAAGAGTCGCCAGCGCGTAGGCGGCCACGACCAGCGCGCCGCCGCAGGCCCAGAACACGCGCCGGCCGAAGATGGTCGCAAACGTCGTGTAGCGCCCGCCGATGACCAGCAGCATCGCCGGGAAGAAGAGATCCAGCCGGACCAGCGACACCACGTAGGCGATCGGCATGCTCATCACCAGCCACACCGTGGTCTCGAGCGCGAGGTGGCCGAGCGGATTGCCGTGGGTGTGCTGCCCGGAGCGGCCGAGCGCCCGGGCGAGCAGCACCCCGATCGGGTGGATGAGCACGCCGCCCACGAAGAGCGCGACCACCGCGCGTTGCGGCGACACCTGCACGGCCACCAGGCCCGCCGTGAGCCAGACCAGTGCCGAGGCGAACATCCCCGGCGCGCCGCCGAAGTAGCCGGCGCGCATGTCGCGCTGCGCCTCGGCGATCGTCATCGACGCCGACCTCATCGCCCTGATTCTATGCCGCGCGGGTCGAGTCCTTCCGGCGCCCGAGCACACCGGCCGTGACGAGTGTGAACACCAGCCCCACCGGCAGCGGTTCGAGGAAGGTGAAGGCGATGTTCACGAGCGGGTTGCTGTACATCGTTGCGAAGTCGCTCATCTCTTTCGCCTGGCGGGCGAGGTCGGCCTCACTGGCGCCGCCCTGGCGCGCCTTCTCGAGCGCGAAGGCGGTGTACTTCTCGATGAAGTCGGGCATGAAGCCGTAGTACAGGACCTGCCACGTCGCCACGTAGCAGACGGTGATGACCACGGTGATGAGCAGGCCCACCGTGAAGGCGCGGCCGAAGCTGAGCGCGCCGCCCACCGAGTCGCGGTACGAGCGGACGCCGAAGTAGACCATCAGGAAGGCCAGCACCATCGTGGTGTAGCCGACGACGACGCCGTTGTCGAAGCCGATCTGGTCCTGGAAGGGCACGGTGAGGGCCATCATCACGGCGATGAGGGCGCCGCCGATGAGGCCGAAGGTGAGGACGATGCGCTGCATGTGTGCTCCCGGATGATTGACGTGGCGCCCCATTCAACCGCCAGGCCGCCCGGTGGCGCGTCACCCGAACGGATGATTTCGGGCGATCCGGCGCGAAATCACCCGAACGAGGGGCCTACGGGATGAGGCGCAGCTCGCGCGCCCGCTGCACCGCCTGCGTGCGGCGTTTTGCGTCGAGCTTGTCGAACACCCGGCTGGCGTGGGTCTTGACGGTGTTCTCGCTGACGAACAAGCGCTCGGCGATCCCTTGGTTGCTGAGGCCTTCGGCGATGCAGGCGAGGATCTCGAGTTCGCGCGGGGTGAGGCCGAGGGCCTCGACCCGCGCCTGGTCGCGGACGAAGGCGGTGGACGCGGGCACCGGCACCTCGCGCTCGACGACTTCCCGCACCACCACCTCAGCGGCGGGGCGGGTCAGTTTCAGGCCCAGCCAGATGCCGAGCGAGGCGAAGAGCGCGGCCACCAGCGCCCCGTAGATTTCGACCGAGTGCTGCACGACCAGCCAGCGATACTCGATGAACCTGAGGACAGCGATGAGCACGCCGCCGACCAGTCCATACAGCAGCACATGGGCACGCAGGCCGAGGCGTTCCGCTCGCAATCGCCCGCAGCATAGCGCAGTCGGCGCGCCGGGCCGCGCCGCCGCCGTACAAACGAAAACGGCGGCAGCCCGGAGGCTGCCGCCGTCGTGAACCGCGGTCCCGCCGTGGCGGAGACCGGAAAGCCTAGTTGCCGCTCTTGAGCGCCGTCGCCGGCCACGGCACGCCCTGCTTCTTCGCGGTCACCGGGCCTTCGCCCTTGAACACGAACTTCTGCAGGCGCTTGCCGGTGTAGGTTTCGGTCGTGTAGATGTTGCCCTTCGAGTCGGTGGCGATCGAGTGCACGCCCAGGAACATCCCGGGCTGACGGCCGCCGTAGCCGAAGTTGGTGAGCTCGGTCATCGACTTGCGGTCGAAGATGCGCACGTGTTCGTTCACGCCGTCGGCCATATAGAGGTACTTCTGGGCGGCGTCCTTCGAGAAGGCCACGTCCCACACCGAGCCGTCGGCCAGGGTGTTGGTCTCGACGAAGTGCTCGCTGATGAACTTGCCGGTCTTGTCGAAGATCTGGATGCGGTCGTTCGGACGGTCGCACACGTAGACCATGCCGTCATTCGACACTTCCGAGCAGTGCACCGGGTTACGGAACTGCTGGGCGGGCGGCTGGCCGGGGACGTAGCGGCCGAGCACCTCGTCGGTCGGGGGCTTGCCGTAGGCGCCCCACATGCGCTTGATCTTGCCGCTGTCGAGGTCGATGACGGCGACGCGGTGGTTGAAGTAGCCGTCGGCCACGTAGCCCTCGTTGGCCTTGGGGTCGATGAAGATCTTGGCCACGCGGCCGAAGTTGTTCATGTCCATGCTGTTGGCGATGTAGGCCGGCTTCTCGGCCGTCGACTTCGGGTCGCGCCGCGCTCCCGACTTGCCGTACTGGGCCACGAACTTGCCGTCGCGCGTGAACTTGAGGATGTGGGCGTCGTTGCCGCCGTTGCCGCCGATCCACACGAAGCCCTTGTGATCCACGACGATGCCGTGGTTCGACTCCGGCCATTCGTAGGGAGCGCCGGCCACGCGGCCGCCCCACGAGCCCACCAGGTTACCGGCGGCGTCGAATTCGAGCACCGGCGGCGCGGCGTCGCAGCATTCACCCACGCGTGGGGTGCCGGGCTGCACGACGGCCAGTTCGGTGCGGTCGAGACCGGCGGTGCCGGGGTCGTTGCCGCGATGAATCAACCAGATGTGATCCCGGTCGTCCACGGTGAGACCGATGGTCTGACCCATCACCCAGTTGTTGGGCATGGGCTTCGGCCACATGGGATCCACTTCGAAGCGCGGCGCGACGACGCCCGCCTGGGCCTCGACGACTGCACGCTGCTCCATCCACGACGCGCTCACGCCGAACGCCAGCGCCAACGCGGCAAGCGCGCTGCCAATCCTGACCTTGCGCGACTGAATAACACGGCTCATGGTGCCTCCACCGACAGGGACCCCGCCTCGCGCGGGTAACCCGAAACCCGGCGAGTATACACGGATCGCATGGCTCCCAACCGGGAATCCCGCCGCGTCGGCGCGGCGGCCTTGCCAGATCGGGCCCCGACTCGGTAGGCTCCGGGCGTGAACCGTACGCTGGCGCTCGCGCTGGTGGTCGGGCTGCTTGTCGCTGCCAGACCCTCCGCCCATGAAATCCCCAACGAAGTCACCGTCCAGACCTTCCTGAAGCCCGAGGGGCAGACCCTGGTCTTCCTGGTGCGCGCGCCGCTCAAGGCGATGCGCGACATGGACGTGCCGACGCAACCCAACGGGTTCCTCGACCTCAGCCGTATGGGGCCGACGATGCAGGACGCGGCCACGCTCTGGATCGGCGACTACGTCGATATCTACGAGAACAGTCGGCTGCTGCCCAAGGCGAAGGTCACCGCCGCCCGGGTGTCGCTGCCGTCCGACAAGTCATTTGCCAGCTACGACGAGGCCGCCGCGCACCTGGCGTCGCCGCCGCTGCCCGAGGCCACCGGGCTCTACTGGCAGGACGGCCTGCTCGACGTGCGCTTCGAGTACCCGATCCAGTCGGACCGGTCGCGCTTTGCCATCATGCCCGGGCTCACGCGCCTCGGTCTGCGCGTCAACGTGGTGCTGCGCCTGCTGGCGCCCGGCAGCCCCGAACGCGCCTTCGACGTGCACGGCGACACCGGCATCGTCGAACTCGACCCGAGCTGGTTCCAGGCGGCGCTGCGCTTCACGAAAGACGGCTTCTTCCACATCCTCGACGGCATCGATCACCTGCTGTTCCTGCTCTGCCTGGTGATCCCGTTCCGGCGCCTGCGGCCGCTGGTCGCGGTGGTGACCGCCTTCACCGTCGCGCATTCGATCACGCTCATCGCCTCGGCCTTCGACATGGCGCCGGATGCGCTGTGGTTCCCGCCGCTCATCGAGACGCTGATTGCCGCCTCGATCGTCTACATGGCGATCGAGAACATCACCGGCGCGCACCTCGAGCGGCGCTGGGTGGTGACGTTCGGCTTCGGCCTGGTGCACGGCTTCGGCTTCTCGTTCGCGCTGCGCGAGTCGCTGCAGTTTGCGGGCAGCCACCTCATCACGTCGCTGCTGGCCTTCAACGTCGGCGTCGAGCTGGGCCAGCTGCTGGTGCTGCTGGTGCTGCTGCCGCTGCTGGCGCTGGTCTTCGGACGGCTGGTGGACGAGCGCATCGGCACCATCGTGCTGTCGGCGTTTGTCGCCCACACCGCCTGGCACTGGCTGGCGGAACGCTGGGAGGTGCTGGCGAAGTACCCGCTCACCTGGCCGGTGGTCGATGCCGCCTTCATGGCCGCGGCGCTGCGCTGGGCGATGCTGGGCGTGCTGGCGGTGCTGGCGGCGTGGATCGTGCGGCCGCTGGTCGGCCTTCGCCCGCCTACGCCAAGGCTTCGGCGCGGCAAGCCCGTCCCGGGGAGTCGTAACGGCGGCGCGCAGTGGCTCGGTTCAGACCTGCCAGATGAGGCAGGTGGTGGTGGCGTGCGCCAGCAGTTTCCCGGACGCGTCTTCGAGGCGGCCTTCCGCCATCGCCGTGCGACGACCGCGATGCAGCAGCGTGCCGACCGCCGTGACCAGACCGGTGGCGACCGTGATTGGCCGCAGGTAGTTCACCTTGAGCTCGACGGTGGTGTAGGTCGAGCCCTCGTCCACCGTCGTGTAGACGGCGCAGCCCATGGCCGAGTCGAGCAGCGTTGCCGCAAATCCCCCGTGCACGTGCCCGGCCGGGTTGTAGTGGAACTCGGCCGGCGTGACCGTGAACACCGCCCGGCCCTCGGCGGCCTCCACCAGCTCATAGCCCATCAGGCTCGCCATCGGCGCCGACGGCAGCTCTTTGGCGATCACCTTCTTGAGAATCTCGAGCCCGGGCCCGCTCGAGGCGCGCCAGGCGTGCACGGCCGGATCGGCCCAGGTGACAGTGCGGGTGCGGACGTCGTCGCTCATGCGGGGAGTATACGGACCGGGGGCTCGGGGCCTGGCGGTCGCGTCTCGGTCGCCGCGGCCTCCGGAGCCGGCCGCAGTCCCGTGAGCGTCAGTTCAAAGTAATCGCCCAGCCGACGCCGAGCTTGAGCTGCTGCGCGCGTCCCGAGCCGAGCCGCAGTTCGGTGAAGAAGCCGGAGTCGTGTCCGAAGCCGATGAGCGAGTGGAAGCCGACGCCGGTGTCGCGGAAGTCGAAATCGGGAATCCGGGTGATGACCACCGCCGGCCCGCCGCCGGCCAGCAGCGTCCAGCCGTTGGCGCCGAGCGGATAGCCGTAGACGAAATCCACGCCGATGGTGGCCACGCGCAAGCCGTCGCCGGTGCCGCCATCGATGCCCGGCCGCAGCCGGATGCCGCGGCCGATGTCGCCGGTCTGGAAGAAGACGCCACCGAAGACCTGCTCGGGATCCACCGCGACGCCGCCGTGAAAGCCGATCGCCGCTTGCGCCGCCGCCGGCGTCGGCATCGTCGTGAAGAAGAGGGCGAGCGCAGCGATCAGCGGGACGCCGGCACGCCTCGGCCTAGAGCGCCCGCTCCGCGCTGTCGAGCCCCGGGCCCCGAGCCCCGAGCCCCGCTGACCTGTCCTCCGAAGTGGACCATCTGCACCCCTCCGCGTCGTCGCCTACAAGTTGCGTTCCACCGGGCGGCGATGCCCGGTTCAGAGGAAGATAGACGAGATGTCCACGCCCGTGACGTTCCTGTATGAGGATGCCGACCTCGCTATCGTGGACAAGCCTGCCGGCGTGGCCGTGATTCCCGTGCCCGGAGTGCCCCCGGCGGAGTGCCTGCGCGACCGCGTCGCCGCCGCCCTCGGCAGCCGCGCCTGGGTCGTGCACCGGATCGACCGCGACGCCTCGGGGGTAGTGGTGTTGGCGCGCACCGCCGAGGCCCATCGTGTGCTGTCGCTGGCCTTTGAGACGCGCGACGTCCTGACGCAGTACGCGGCGCTCGTGCACGGCGTGCCGGCGCCCGCCGCCGGCGTCATCGATGTGGCGCTCAGGGACGCCCGCCGCGGGAAGGTCCGACCGGCGCTCCCGGACGAACCGGGCGCTCGCCCGGCTGCCACCGACTACGCGGTCACGCGGAGCTGGCGCGACGGCGAGCGGCGCATCGCGGAGGTCGCGGCAACGCCGCACACCGGGCAGCACCACCAGGTCCGCGTGCACCTGCGGTCGATTGGCCACGCCGGTCCTCGGCGACGCCGTCTACGGCCGGGCGGCGGCAGCCGCACTCGACGGCGTGCCGGTGCCGCGCCTCGCCCTGCACGCCGGCGTCGATCGAGGTCCCGCATCCCTCTGGCGGCCGCCGCGTCTCGGCCGCCGCGCCGTGGCCCAGTGATCTCGCCGCGCTCACCGCCTGGCTGGATACGCACTGGACAACGGAGGCCACGTCGTGACCAGCGTCACCGTGCCGCAGCGCGTCATCGATCGCCTGAGCCGCGCCAGCGAGGTGCCGTTTTCGCTCTTTGCCGCGCCGGCCGCGCTTGCCGACGGCGAGGTCGTGCGGCTGCAGTCGCATCTGTTCATCACGGTCGGACTCGCCGTGGTCGATCGGGCCGCGGAGGTCTTCCGCGTGATGGAGACAGGCGAGTGCACGACGCTCGCCACTGCGTGGGTCGACGCCCGGCTCGAGGCCGCGATGGCGCTGCGGGCGACGCACGGACTCACCGGCGCCGATCGCGCCTTCCGGCTGCTCAACGGCGCCGGCGATCGCACGCCCGGGCTGCTCGCCGACATCTACGGGCCGTGGGCCGTCGTCTCGGCGCTGAGCGATGCGCTCGTGCCCACCGCACGCCTGGTCGCGCAGGGTCTGCTCGATCGCCGCATGGCGCGCGGCGTCGTCGTGAAGCAGCGCGGCCGCGGCCGCGCCGCCGACGGGCCCGCCAACGTCGCGCAACTCGGCGAGGCGCCGCCGGAGCGGCTGGTGGTCTCTGAAGGGCCGTGGCGTTTCGAAGTGCACCTCACGACCGGCGTCAACGTCGGACTCTTCACCGACATGCGGATCGAGCGCGCGCGGATTGCCGGCATCGCGGCGGGGCGGCGCGTGCTGAACCTGTTTGCCTACAGCGGCGCCTTGTCGGTGGCGGCGGCCACGGGCGGTGCCGCGCACGTGACGAGCGTCGATCTGTCGGAAGGGGTGCTGGCGTGGGCCCGCGATCACTTCGCGCTGAACGGGCTCGACGCGGCGACCGCACACCACGGTGGCCGCCGACGTCTCGACGTACCTGGACGAGGCCCTGCGCGCCGGCGCCCGCTACGATCTGGTGCTCATCGACCCGCCGAGCTTCTCGGCGGCGCGCCACGCGCCCTTCGCCATCGATCGCGACTATCCGCCGATCATCCGCGCGGCCTGCGACCTGCTGGCGCCGGGCGGCGACCTGTGGCTGGCGGCGAACACGCGCGGCTACTCGCTCACCGGCGCCGTGCAGGTGGCAGTGCCGGCGGCGCGCCAGCCGCGCCTGGTCGCGCTCGGCGGCCTGCCGCCCGACTATCCCACCGAGCTGGCCGACGTCGGACGCGCGCTACCTGCAGACGTGTCTGCTGCGCCTGCGCTAGACACTCAGCGCCGGCGGATTGCGGCGACCTTCTCGTCGAGCTCGCGCTGCATCCGGTCGGTGTCGCGGCGGAACTCCTCGTGCAGTTGCGCCAGGCCCTCGACGTCGACCGCACTGGCCAGGCTGGCCTTGTGCATGATCTCGGCCTGGGCGCGGCGCGCCGCGTACATCTGCCGCACCTCGGTGATTTCGGCCTTCTGCGCCGTCGTTGAGCGGGGTCTCGACGCTCCCGGTGTCGACATCCTGCTTCTTCAGCCGGGCCATGGCCAGTTCGATGGCACTCTTCGGGGCGTCGTCGTCGGTCATCCGTCCATCCTACTCCCCGGTGCCGGCGGCAAGGGCGGGGAAGTCGAAGGGTAGAATCAGGGGATGAGCACGCCGCTCGACGAAGGTCAGATCTACGCCCGCATCGGCGAAGACGGGTTCGCGCGCCTGGTGCGCGCCTTCTACGCGCAGGTGCCCGGCGACGACATCCTCGGGCCGATGTATCCGGCCGACGACCTGGAAGGCGCCGAGGTGCGGCTGCGCGACTTCCTCGTCGGCCGCTTCGGCGGGCCGCCTCGCTACATGGAACAGCGCGGCCACCCGCGGCTGCGCATGCGGCACATGCCCTTTGCCATCGACGCCGCCGGCCGCAACCGCTGGGTGTCGCTGATGGATCGCGCGCTGGTCGAGGCCGAGATTCCCGCCGACGCGGCCGCCGTGCTGACGCCGTTCTTCCATCACATGGCGTCGTTCATGATCAACCGCGCCTGACCGGCGCCTTTCAAGGACCGTTCCGACATGACCAGCGTGCACATCAGTTCGGCGGGCGGACCGTTCGCCCAGAACATCCAGGTGCGGCACCACGCCGTGGTCTGCGACGAGGGCACCGGGGTCGGCGGGGAAGACCGCGGCCCCGACCCCACCGAATTGCTCCTCGGGGCGCTCGGCGCCTGCGTGGCCATGACGCTCAAGATGTACGCCGGCCGCAAGGGCTGGGAGCTGGGCGACCTGCAGGTGGACCTGTCGAGCCGCGACGAAAACGGCACCTTCATCGTCGAGCGGAAGGTCACCTTCGGGGCCCCGCTCAGCGACGAACAGCGCCAGCGCCTGACCGAGATTGCCGGGCGCTGTCCGGTGTCGCGCCGGATCACCGGCCCGGTCGAAATTCGCCCGGTCGCCTGAATCGGTTACAATCGGCCCCAGCACTTTTTCCGGGCTCATCACGGAGGCGCGCGCACATGTTCGAGAACAATCTGGATCGTCGGAGCTTCTTGCGCGGGTCGGCGCTGTTTGCCGCCGCGATCGGCCTGACGGTCGCCGCCCCTGCCATGGCGCAGGAGCTGGACCAGCAGAAGCCCCAGGAAGAGAAGAAGGATCCGTTCGCCGGCGACGACAAGAAGAGCGGCGGCAGTTCCCAGAAGACCTACACCGACGAAGACGGCCGCGCCTACCGCATCTGCCCGCAGTGTGCCTACAACATGTACAAGCAGGGCAAGATGTGGGTGTGTGACAACTGCGGCTACAGCTACGTCGAGTAACTCGAATGGCGGCTGGGGGCTAGCGGCTGGCGGCTAACCCGATCGATACGCTGAGAGCCCGGTGGATTCCCGCCGGGCTCTTTGTGTTTCCGCCTGACATCAGGACCGTTGGCCCGCGGATCCGCTTAGCCGCTAGTCCCTAGCCGCTAGCCGCTGACAAGAGAGGCGCATGTCCTTAGCAGGCCGAACCGTCTTCATCACCGGCGCCAGCCGCGGCATCGGCCTCGCCATCGGGCTTCGCGCCGCGGCCGACGGCGCCAATGTCGTGGTCACCGGCAAGACCACCGAGCCGCATCCGAAGCTGCCCGGCACGATCTACACCGCGGCCGCGGAGATCGAGCGCGCCGGCGGGCAGGCGCTCGCGGTGCCGATGGACGTGCGCGAAGAGGGGCAGGTGAAGGCGGCGGTGAAGGCGGCGGTGGCGCATTTTGGCGGCATCGACGTGCTCGTCAACAACGCCTCGGCCATCTATCTCACCGGCACGCTCGACACGCCGATCCGCCGCTTCGACCTGATGCATCAGGTCAACACGCGCGGCACGTTCCTCGCCACGCAGCACTGCCTGCCGCACCTGATGCAGGCCGCCAACCCGCACGTGCTCAACATCGCGCCGCCGCTCAACCTCAACCCGCGCTGGTTCGCGCCGCACGTCGCCTACACGATGGCCAAATACGGCATGAGCCTGTGCGTGCTGGGGATGGCGGAGGAGTTCCGCGCGGCCGGCGTGGCGGTGAATGCACTGTGGCCGCGCACCGCCATCGACACGGCCGCCATCAGTCTCATCGCGGGCGAGGACACGCGTCAGCGCCGCACCCGCAAGGCCTCGATCATGGCCGACGCCGCCCACGCCGTGCTCACCCGGCCGAGCCGCGACTGCACCGGACGCTTCCTCATCGACGACGACGTGCTCGCCGAGAGCCGGCGTCACCGACCTCTCGCGCTACCTGCCGGCCGGCGCGCGCGAGGAGGATCTGATGGCGGACTTCTTTCTGGACTGACCAGCGGCTAGGTTCTGGCGGCTAGCGGCTAGTCAGCCTGATTCGGCAGTCGACGTTGCCGTACGCAATTCAGGCCCGCAGCTCGCGGGCCCGAATCGCGTCGATGTTGTTTCAGCCGCTAGCCCCGAGCCGCTAGCCTCTGGGTCGGCCGGCGGCCAAGCCGCCGGCTCAGAACCGCCCCGCGCCGCTCCAGCGCACCGGTTCTTCGCCGGTGAACACGCGCCAGGTGAGGGAGGGGGCGATCGGCCGCGCTTCCTTGTCGCCGCAGTGGGCCGTCAGCATGTCCACCGCGTAGACCTCGCTGGTGTTGCCGGCGTCGGGGTTCGAGCCCCAGTTGTAGAGAATCTCGTCGCCGGCCGCGACGACCGGGCGGCCGCCGTTGTCCGCGGGGGTGCGCGTGGGCTTGGCGTTGTAGCCCCAGCGCGTGTCGATCTGACGGAGTCGATCGACGATGTAGTCCTGCCACGGGTTGTTCACGTACTTGACCCCGAGCGGGCACTGCTGCGACGGGAAGAGGTCCGGCCGCTCCGCCGTCCACTGCGCAATCTGGTTGCGCATGTCGGGCAGCGGCAGACGCTGACCGGCCGGTGGATTGGGCGTGCGGTTGGTGCCCGGTGGTGAGTCGGCGCCGAACCGCTCACGACGAACTCCGCGGTGGCCGACCACGGGCTGACGGCGCCGTCGAGTTCGGCGCGTGCGCGCCAGTAGATGCGGCGGCCGGCGCCCTGCGCCCGCTGCACGGTGTAGGTGATGAGGCCGTTCACCGCGCCGGTGGCCGTGCCCTCGTCGGTGATGGTCGTGAAGGCGGCCGACTCGCTCAGCTGGAAGCGCGCCGTGCGCACGATGAGCGTGGTGTAGCGCCCCACGGTGGGCTCGACGACGAGCGTCGGCGTGGCCGCGACCGAGGCGCCCCCAAGCGGCGACACGAGGCGCGGCGCCGGTGTCTTGAGCGTCGAGCCGTCGGACGCGGCGGTGACCGAGCCGCCTGCCGCCGCCGACGGCGCCGTCGGTCCACCCGGCGTGCCGCTGCACGCCGCCATCGTGGCCCCGCCGGCCACGAGCACTGCCATCCCGATCCACGCGCGCATGCGAATCACTCCTCGACGAACCTGTGAGAGCCGCACCTAGAAGGCGGCCGGCGCTGGTCCAGCGGACGAACTCGTTGAAGAACGGCCGGAAGTCCGGCGCGTGGGTCGGTCCGGTCGTTGCCGGCACGACGCCAACGCCGCGTGCAGTGGCCGCCCAGCACGTCGATCGCGTAGGTGTTCGGCGAGCCCTCGGGCGCGTCCGAACCGTAGTGATAGGCGATCTCGTCGCCGGCGATGATCGACGGCACCCAGGCGCGCGTCGGCTTGGCGTTGTAGCCGAAGCGCGTGTCGATCTGGCGCAGGCGGCTCGACGATGTAGTCGATGTAGGCGTTGCGCTGCGTCTTGCGCGCTTCGAGTTCGTGCGTCGCTGTCCTGGTAGGGACCGGCGTTGCGCGTCGGGCAGGCGATCTGAGGTTCAGCAGGCCCTGGGCAATCGCCTCGCCGGCGAACTGGAACACCATGTCTCGCACGTCGGGCATCGGCAGGCGCTGACCGGCCGGCGGGTCGGGCGTGCGCGCGGGCGAATCGGCCGGCGCCGTGACGAGCACCTCGTTCGAGGGCGCGCTCGAGCCGCAGGCGTTGGTCGCCACCACGTTCACGTAGTAGCTGCCGGCCGGGATGCCGAGCGTGAAGTACAGCGTGCTGAGCGGCAGCTGCATCGGCGGGTTCGGGATCGTTCGGCACGAAGCTGGCGCGCACGGTGTAGGTGGTGGCCTGGCCGCCGTTGCCGGGGTTCCACATCAGGAAGCCGAGCGTGCCGCGCACGATCTGGGTGAAGTTGGTGGGCGCGCCCGGCGCGCACGCAGCCGGCGCGGATGGGCACCAGCATCTCGTTGCTCGGGGCGCTCTCGGCGGCGCCGTTGGCGCCGACGATCCGCACGTAGAAGTCGCCGGACCCGATGCCGGCATGGCTTCGAAGGCGGGCACCAGCTTCCGGCATCTTGCCGTACAGGTCAGGCCATCGCTGCCGAACGGGCAGGCGCAGGAACGGGCTGCCGGCGACTCACCCCGGCCTCGAGGATGTAGTTGGTGAACGTGCCGGTCGAATGGGTCCACTGGAGGCTCACGCCGCCGCCGGGACGTCACCACGTACTTGAGACCCGATGGCGCCCCCGGCGCCACCTGGCGCGCGGCCAGTTGCGGCGCGCCGATACCACGGCCGCGACCAGCACGGCGAACATCATGAGCAGTCGAACCTGTTTCACGAAAACTCTCCTCGAAAAGCGGCGCCGGTCAGCGCGCCTGTGTCGAGCGGCGGGGGCGGCGCGACCGTTGTCCAGAATACTCCGGGAACGCGCGCGTGAGGTTTTCTGAAGGAATATCCCGCCACATGCCGGGGCTGAGATCGTCGAGGCCGAGACCGCCGATCCGCACCCGGGTCAGACGCGTCACCTCGTGTCCGACGGCGGCGAAGAGGCGCCGGATCTCGCGGTTGCGTCCCTCGCACAACACGACCGTGAGATGGGTCTCGCGTCCCGAGGCCTTGCGGATGCGGATCGCGGTCGGCTGCAGCCACTCGCCGTCCACCTCCACGCCCTGTTCGAGGGCGGAGGCGACCTCGGGCGTGAGCTCGCCGCGCACGGTCACGAGGTACTCGCGTTCGACGTGGCTGTCGGGATCGGTCAGCCAGGCGCCGAAGCGGGTGTCGTTGGTGCACAGCAGCAGGCCGGTCGAGGCGAGGTCGAGCCGGCCGACCGGCGCCAGGCCGTCGCCGGCGTCGGCGATGAGTGCGTAGACGGTAGGTCGGCCATCAGGATCGAGCCGCGTCGTCACGACGCCTTTCGGCTTGTGGACGGCGATGGTGCGCTTGGCCGGCGGCGCGACGGCGGCGCCGTCGACGACGATCGCGGCGGTTTCCGGCACCACCCGGTGGCCGGGGTCGCGGACGACGCGCCCGGCGAGGCGGACCCGTCCGGCCAGGATGAGCGCGATGGCCTCGGCCCGCGACGCCAGGCCCAGCTTCGACATCGCCCGCGCCAGGCCCACGGTGCCCCGCGACGCCCCTGCGCGGGCGTGTGCCGAGCCGCCGCGGCCGCGCGCCGGCCCGGCTGGCCTCACGAGCGGTAGTTGCCGAACTGCAGCGCCACGCCGAAATCGTGCTCGCGCAGGGCCGCCATCGCCGCCTGCAGATCATCCTTCGACGCCGAGGCGATGCGGAGCTGGTCGCCCTGGATCGACGCCTGCACCTTCTTCATCTTGCTGTCCTTGAGGTACTTCACGATCTCGCGGGCGGCATCGCTCGGCACGCCCTGCTGCAGCGTGACGACCTGGCGATAGGAGCCGGCTGAGGCCGGTTCGGGATCGCCTGGCTTCATGTTCTTGACCGGCACGTTGCGGCGCACCAGCCGCGTCTGCAGCACTTCCCACACCGCCCCGAGCTTGAAGGCGTCTTCGGCGGTGAGCGTCAGCGTGCCGGCTTTCTGATCGAGCTCGATGGTGGCGGTGGAGCCCTTGAAGTCGTAGCGCTGGCCGATTTCCTTCTTCGCCTGGTTGACCGCGTTGTCCACTTCCTGGAGATCGACGTTGGAGGTCACGTCGAACGAATACGTCTGCGCCATGGACGGATCGTAGCTGATCCGCGCGCCGGCCGGCGATGCCCGCGGTCGGGCGCACGGGCCGGCCCTATACTCCCGGAGTGGCCACCGCTCCCCTGGTGCTCGTCGTCGATGACTACGCCGATGCCCGGGCGATGTACGTGGCGTGGCTCCAGATCTCGGGCTACCGCGTCGTCGAAGCCAGCACCGCGGCGGCCGCGATTGCGCTGGCCCAGGCCGAACCGCCCGCCGCCATCCTCATGGACCTGTCGCTTCCCGGCGTGGACGGGATCGAGGCGACGCGCCGTCTCAAGGCCGATCCGCGCACCCGGCACGTGCCGGTGGTCGCCATCACCGGCCACGTCGAAGCGCACGTCGCCGCTGCCGCCGCCGCCGCCGGATGCGACGCGTTCATCGTGAAGCCCAGCCCGGCGCCGCACGTGGTGCGCGCGATTGCGGCGCTCATCGGGGCCGCGGCACCGGCAGAGGGGCACCCATGACGGGGGCGGTGCGCGAGGTGCGCGTGCGGCGCCTGATGGACGGCGTCGGCACCGAGGCCGACGACCTGGTCGCCGTCGAGGAGCCGCTCGAGGTGCGTGTGAACGGCGCTGCCGTTTGCCGTCATCATGCGCACGCCGGGCCACGATCTGCCGCTGGCGGCCGGCTTCCTGCTGGCCGAAGACGTGGTGCGCGAGGCCGCCGAGATTGCCGCCATCGAGCAGTGCGACGACGTCGAGGACGAGGCCCGCGGCAACGTGCTGAACGTCACGGTCACCGGCGAGGCGGCGGCGCGGGTGGCCGATCGGCTCGGCGAACGCCGGCAGATCCTCACCACGGCGGCCTGTGGACTCTGCGGCCGGCGCACCATCGAATCGATCCGCGCGCGCGTCTCAGCGGTGGGCGGGCACTGGACGGTGCCCGCGGCCGTCATCTCGCGCCTGCCCGGCGCGCTGCGCGCAGGCGCAGGCGGCCTTCGAGCAGACCGGCGGCATCCATGCGTCGGCGCTGTGCGATCTCGAGGGGCGCGTGCGGTTGTCTGCGGAAGACGTGGGCCGCCACAACGCGCTCGACAAGATCGTCGGCCGGGCGCTGCTCGACGGCCTGGTGCCGCTCGACGACACGCTGCTGGTGGTGAGCGGCCGCTCGTCGTACGAGCTGGTGCAGAAGGCGCTGCTGGCCGGCGTGGCGCTGGTGGCCGGCGTGTCGGCGCCGTCGAGTCTGGCCGTGGCACTGGCGCAGGAGACCGGCATCACGCTGTGCGGCTTCGTGCGCGGCCGCTCGATGAACGTCTACACGCACCCGCACCGCATCGTCGGCTGAAGGCGTCCCGCCCTCAGCGCGGCAGCGTCGGCCCTTTCCGCGCCGTGGACCTGGCGTCGACGTCGGCGTGGCCGTTGGTGCGGGCCCGGTCCTGCTCGAAGGTCTCGCCGTTCTGTTTCGGGAACCGTCGCATGACGGCCGTGAGCCAGCGCGGCGGCGCCTTGGCATCGGTGGCCACCGCCGCGCGCGGCAGGAACGTCGCGGCGTCGCTCAGCACCTTGAACCCGGCAAAGACCGCGAAGAACGCCCACTCGGTGTCGAACACGGCGTAGCTCACCATGCCGGCGATGATGCTGAGGTGCACGAGCACGACGCGGCCCAGCAGATGGTCGGCCCGCTCGTTCACGCGTGCCACCGGCCACTGCTCGAGCGACCACAGGTCGAGGCCGAAGGCGAGGCCCTGCATCACGAACAGGATGAGGATGGCCTGCTGCAGCGTCGCAACGTCCGGCCACGCCTTCAGCAGGCCGGCGAAGACGAGGGCGAGGAACAGCCCGTGTGCGAGGTTGAAGGCCAGCGTCGTGCCGAGGAACGGGCCGGGCGCCTTCAACCCGTCGGAGAGAGCATCATCGGCGCCGGCACGCCAGCGCGCATGCAGCCACAGGCGAAGCCCGATGAGCACGCCCGCGATCAGGTTCTCGGCCCAGTAGACGCTGAGCACCGTGGCCCACGACCAGTCGCCGGCGACCACGCCCACGACGGGCAGCGAGTTCAGGCCGAGCGTTTCGGCCAGCCGGGTCAGGCGCGCCACGCGCGACAGCTTCGCACAGCCGCTGTCGCCGCCGCTACCCGGGGACGGCGACCTGCGGCTGGCACCGCGGACACCAGTAGACGCGGCGTCCGACCGGCGCTTCGGTGGCCCCCTCGATGGCGGTGCCGCAGCGCCGGCAGGGGAGCGACGTCCGTTGATAGACCCATAACGCTTCCTCGGGCGACAGGCGTCCGGTGGTCACGCGCCGACCGGCGCCGACGCGGGCGTTGGCGCCAAGGAGCACCACGGCACGGCGCACGAGCCGGGTCCGCACCAGGTCGGACAGCGTGCCGGCCGGTGTGCGTGGATGCACGCCGACCAGGAACAGCAACTCCGAGCGGTAGACGTTGCCGAGGCCGGCCACCACCCGCTGGTCGAGCAGCACGTCGCCGATGGCGCGTGCACCCTCGCCGAGCAGACGTGCTGCGACGCCGGCCTCGTCGAGCGCCGGGTCCAGCAGGTCCGGCCCGAGCGAGGCCACGGCCGCAATCCGCGCCGGGTCGCGGCCCGGCACGAGCTCGGCATCGTAGACGTCGAAGGCCACGGCGATCCACGGCGCGGTGTCGAGGCGCAGGCGCATCCGTCGCAGCGAACGCTGCCAACGCTCACCGGGCCGGTAGAGGTGCCACGAGCCATGCATCCGCATGTGCGTGCGCAGCAGCAGATCGCCGGAGAAGACGAGCACCAGATGTTTGCCGTGCGCGACCGCGCGCTCGATGGTGCGCCCGACGACGGGGTGGTCGTCGTTGACGGCCGCCACCGGCGCCAGTTCCGAGACGAAGCCGGTGACGATCTGACCGGCGAGCGCTGCATGGAGCACCGTGGCGGCGCGGGCAATCGTGTCGCCCTCAGGCATCGAGGCCCTCGTCGTCGGGTGCGAGGTCGGCGTCGGCCGCCACCGCAGCCGCGGCGCGCCGGGCGACGCGCAGTTGCAGCCCGCCAGACGTGCTGTCGAAGCCGGCGTCGACGAAATACGCCGCCATCGTGCTGGCTACGGCCGGCTCGCCGTTGAGATCGGCGATGAGCCAGCCGCGGCGTTCCTCGGGTGACTCCTGCGCCAGGCGCACCAGCTCGCGGGCCAGCGCCCGGCCGCGCCGGCCGCGATCGGGTTCCTCGGCCGGCAGCGCCACCAGCAGTTGCCGGTTGCCGCGCGCGATCCACGCCGTGGCGTGGCCGTCCACGAGCACGACGCGTGCGCCGGCGACGCGGCTGGCGCGCAGCGTCGCCGAGGTGTTCCACGCCGGCCAGTCGACGACCGCGCCGTACGGGTTGGCGGGGTCGGTGGCCGAGAGCGTCACCGCGCGCGGATCGGCGGCCGGATCACGTTCGGCCCGCAGGCGATCGAGGGCGCCCGGCTCGGCGAACTGCGCGCCGCCGAGGCCGGCCACGAAGTAGCCGCGGCGGACGCGGCCGGTGTCTTCCAGTCGCCGCAGCACGGCGTAGATCGCACTGAAGCCGCCCGGCTACCGGCTCGAGGGAGGTGACCTCGCGAGTCAGCAGGCCGTGGCGCGCCAGCAGTTGCCGCGTCAGGGCCGCGGCACGGGCCGTGGGATTGTCGGGTCCGGACGTCTCGAGCACCGACCAACGGCCCTCCGCCGACGGCGGCAGCAGACGGCGCGAGCGGAAGCGGTGCGCGCGCGCCACGCGGCGGTTGCGCTCGGGCCCGGCGACATAGGCGCGCAGCGCATGCAGCGTGTCGTTGGTGACCAGGCCGCGCCACACGAGGCCCCACAGCGCGTCCACCGTGTCCTGCGGGAATCCGCCGCCGGCGGCCTCGTGCAGCGGGCCGAAGAACGACGCGCCCTGGCGCGTGAGGAACGCCACGATCTGCGCCTCGCGTTCGAGCAGGCCGCCGCCCGCCTCGGCCGGCGCGACCAGCAGCGCCCGTTGATCGGCGAGATACAGACGAATGCGGCCGTCGCGTTCGCCCACCGGCTCGGCGCCGGCCCACACGACTTCGCCGGCGGCAATCAGCGTGTCGAGCAGCGCCGGCGTGTAGTCGACGACCCGCGCCGGCAGGATCTCGCGTTCGACCACTGAGGCGAGCAGCGGTGCGCCCTGCAGTTGCTCGACGGCGTCGAGCAGCGCGTCGAGGCCGCGACGCGGCGCCGTCACGCCGTGCCACGCCGCCAGGAAGCGGCCGAGCACGTCAGGTTCGACCGGCTCGACGTCCTTGCGCAGCGCCGCCAGCGAGCGTCGCCGCAGCGTGCGGAGCACGTCCTGATCGCACCATTCGCGGCCGTGGCCGCCGGGGCGGAACTCGCCTTCGACCACGCGCCCGGTCAGCGCCAGGCGCTGCAGCGTGGCAACGACGACCGAGACGCCGAGGCCGAAGCGGGCGGCGGCATCGGCGGCCACGAATGGGCCGTGCGTCCGCGCGAAGCGGCGCACCAGATCGCCGATGGCGTCGGGCGAGGGCTCGAGCAGCGATGCCGGCAGGCCCTGCGGGAGCGGCGTGCCGAGCCCGTCGCGGTAGCGCGCGGCATCTTCCACCGCCACGAGACGCAGCTCACCGGCCAGCCGGATCGGCACGGCGCGCCGGGTGGCGACGAGCGTCTCCACGGCGGGTCCCGCCACGCCGGCGAGGCTGCGCTCGTCGATCTCGGCCGCCGTGAGGTCGCCCAGCCGCAGCAGCAGATCGTGCACGCCGTCGGTGGACTTCACGTGCAGCCGCTCGCTCGTCTGCTGCAGGTCGGACTCGATGGTGGCAAGCGCCTCGACGTCCACGAGCGTGCGCAGTTCGCCTTCGCCGATGAGCGCCGCCAGCTCCGTCTGATCGACCGACAGCGCGTGCGCGCGCCGCTCGGCCAGCGGCGCGTCGCCGTCGTACATGTAGTTGGCGACGTAGCCGAAGAGGAGCGAGGCGGCAAAGGGCGACGAGGTGCGGGCATCCACCGTGACCACGCGCACCGCGCGGCTGCGGACCTTGGTGAGCAGTTCCACCAGCGCCGGCAGATCGAAGACGTCGCGCAGGCACTCGCGGTAGGCCTCGAGCACGATCGGGAACGAGCCGAAACGGGCCGCGACGGCCAGCAGATCGGCGGCCCGCTTGCGCTGTTGCCACAGCGGCGCCCGCTGGCCGGGCCGGCGGCGCGGCAGCAGCAGCGCGCGACCAGCGGCCTCGCGAAAGCGCGCCGAGAACATCGCCGTGCCCCCGAGCCGGGCGACGACCAGCGCGTCCACCTCGTCGGGATCCGGCAGCAGCCACGCGCTGTCGGGCGGCTCGGCGCCTTCCGGCACGCGCACGACGAAGCCATCGTCGGCCCACATCACGTCGGCGTCGAGGCCGTGTTCGGTCTGCAGCCGCTGCGCCACGGCCATCGCCCACGGCGCGTGCACGCGGCTGCCAAACGGCGACAGCACCGAGAGGCGCCAGTCTCCGATGTCGTCGGTGCTGCGCTCGACCACGATCGTCCGGTCGTCGGGCACCGTGCCGACCGCGCGCTGCTGATCATCGAGGTACTGCAGCAGGTTGGTGGCCGCACCAACCGTCAGGCCGTGGCGGTCGGTGAGCCGCGTCATCGCGGCGGCCGGCGTCGCGGCGGCCAGTTCGCGCGTCAGCTTGCCGATGGCGCGGCCGAGTTCGATCGGGCGACCCGGGCCTTCGCCCTTCCAGAACGGCATCTTGCCGGGCTCGCCGGGGGCCGGTGAGACCAGCACGCGGTCGTGCGTGATCTGCTCGATGCGCCAGGTGGAGGCGCCGAGCACGAAGGTCTCGCCGGCGCGGGCCTCGAACACCATCTCCTCGTCGAGTTCGCCGACGCGCGCGGCGTCGCGGCTGCCGTCGGCGAGGAACACCCCGTAGAGCCCGCGATCGGGGATGGTGCCGGCGTTGGCGATGACGACCCGTTTGGCGCCCTGACGGGCCACGACCGTGCCGTTCACGCGGTCCCAGGTGATGCGCGGACGCAGCTCGGCGAATTCATCGGAGGGATAGCGGCCCGAGAGCATGTCGAGCACGCCGTCGAAGACGCGGCGGTTGAGCGCGGCGAAGGGCGCCGATTGCCGCACCAGGCGATAGAGATCGTCCACCTGCCAGTGGTCCATCGCCGTCATCGCCACGATCTGCTGCGCCAGCACGTCGAGCGGGTTCCTCGGGATCCGCGACGGCTCGACCTCGCCGGCGGTCATCGCGGCCGAGACCGCGGCCGAGGCCAGCAGGTCGCCGCGGAACTTCGGGAAGATGATGCCTTCGCTGGTCTCGCCCACCTGATGGCCGGCGCGCCCGATGCGCTGCAGGCCGCTGGCCACCGACGGCGGCGCCTCGATCTGCACCACCAGATCGATGGCGCCCATGTCGATGCCGAGTTCGAGGGACGAGGTGGCGACCAGGCCGCGCAGACGTCCGCTCTTGAGCAGATCTTCGATCTCGGTGCGCTGCGCCCGCGCCAGCGATCCGTGATGCGCGCGCACCAGCGTCTCGCCGGCCAGATCGTTCAGCGCGGCGGCGAGGCGCTCGGCCAGGCGGCGGCTGTTGACGAAGAGCAGCGTCGAGCGGTGCGCCTGGATGAGCTCGAGCAGGCGCGGATGGATCGACGTCCAGATCGTCTGCACCGGGGCCTTGGTGACCGGACCGCTGACCGGTTCGGTGCGCTGGCCGACCTTGGCCATGTCGGCAATCGGCACCTCCACCGTGATGGCCAGCGTCTTGGGCACACGCGCGTCCACGATGGCGACCGGACGCGCCGGCGGCGGCGCATCGAGGGCGAACTCGGCGGCCAGCGCCGCTTCGGGGGTCTGCGCCGCCCGGGCGGCGCGGCCCGAGCGCGTGCGCGCCGTCTCATGGCCGCCGAGGAAGATCGCGATCTCCTCGAGGTTCTTCTGGGTGGCCGACAGGCCGACGCGCTGCATGGGGCGTCCGGTGAGGATGGCCAGTCGTTCGAGTGACAGCGCCAGGTGCGCGCCGCGCTTGGTCGAGACCAGCGCATGGATCTCGTCGATGATGACCGTGTCGACCGCGCGCAGCCGGTCGCGCGCATTCGAGGTGAGCAGCAGGAACAGCGATTCCGGCGTCGTGATGAGGATGTCGGCCGGGGCGCGCTGGAACGCCGTGCGCTCGGAGGCCGGCGTGTCGCCGGTGCGGATGGCGACGCTCGGTGCATGGAAGGCGGTGCCGGCGGCCGCGGCCACGTGCGCGATGCCCGACAGCGGTGCCCGCAGGTTGCGTTCGACGTCGACCGCCAGCGCCTTGAGCGGCGAGATGTACAGCACCCGGCAGCGGGCGTCTTTCGCCGGCACCGGCGAGAACATCAGCCGATCGAGGCACCACAGGAACGCGGTCAGCGTCTTGCCGGTGCCCGTCGGCGCGAGAATCAGCGCCGAATCGCCACGGGCGATGGCCGGCCAGCCGAGCGTCTGCGGGCGGGTGGGCGCGGCAAACGACGCCGCGAACCACGCCGCCACCGGCGGGTGAAAGTGTCGCAGGACGTCGGGGCGCATCACCCGCTATAATGAACCGGATGTTCGTGCCCGCACCGGCCGTGCTGGCAGTGGACGCCGAGAGGACCGACGAAACTCATGGGTGATGCCGCTGAAGGATTGATTGACGCCGACCTCCGCATTCAGGAGCGGATGGAAGAGCTCGAGCAGGAACGCCGCGCTTCCCGCAAAGCCGGTCCGACCAAGGACCCCGTCAAGGTGCGCGAACTCGAATCGTGCCGCCTGGCGCAGATCGAAATGCGCCGCCAGCTCGACACCGCGACGCACCCGGCGCGCCGCGAGCAGCTCACGGCCGCTGTGGCCGAGCTCGACCGCCGGATGCAGGCGCTGGCCTAAGCCACCGCCCGCCGGTCGTCACCGCTTCGCCACGCCGTCAGGCGTGTCCACGCCGAACGGCGCCAGCAGCGCCGTGAGGTGTTCGTCTCCCTCCACCCGCAGGTGCGCCGGCAATTCGACCGCCGGCGCCGGCTGCGCCGCCGCGCGCGGCAGGAGCGCCACATAGGCCTCGGCCATCAGGTCGAGCGTGTGGCGCGCCTTCCAGTAGCGCCGCGCCTCGTCGCCGATCTCGGCCCGCGTCGCACTGCTACGCGCCAGCACGTCGAGCGCCTCCACCAGCGTGCGATGTTCGTCGAGGATCGGAATCGCCACCGCCACCGGCGCCGCGCCGGGCGGGCCGAGCGTGCGCCAACCGCGCGGATCGACCACCGGCAGCTCCGGCTGATGCACGAGGTCGGTGATGATGGTCGCGCGCCCCGCGGCCATCGCCCGCCACCACGACGCCGAGGTCTCGCCGTTGGACGGCCAGCGCATGCACGCGCAGAGATCCGCGGCGGCGAGATAGGCGCCCAGCTCCGGCGTCGTCCACGAATCCGGTGACGTGCACGCGCTCGGCCAGCCCGCGCGCGGCCGGCATCCGCCACGACGTCGTAGTGCGAGGACGGGGCGCCGACGATCAGCACGTGCAGGCGCGGCTGTCGTTCGGTCAGCGCCGCCACCGCTGCCAGCAGTTCGGGCAGGCGCTTCTCTGGCGTCACCCCGCCGAAGGCGCCGACCACCACGGCATCGGCCGGCACGCCGTGGCGCGCGCGAATGGCCGCGGGCGAGAGCGCCGGCGGCGGATCCAGCGGATCGGGCACGCCCATCGGTATCGCCGCCACCTCGACGCCGTAGCGTCGCGCGCAGCCGCGCCGCCAGCGCCGCGCTGTGCACGGCTGCCAGACGCGCCCGCTGCAGCACCAGGCGCACCAGCGGCCAGTGTGCGTAGAGCAATCCGCCGAGCCCGGCTTCGAACAGCAGGCCGAGGTCGTCCGGCGCGTCGGGATGGTTGGCGGCGAACTCCGCCAGGTAGTCGTCGCGCCGCGGCTTCCAGCGCTGGAGCAGCGACTGCGCGCGTGCCTGGTGCACCTGGGCGTCGTGCAGCACGACCAGGCCCGGATAGCGGAACAGGTACCCCCACATGTAGTCGTGGCAGCGGGCGTTGCCGAGGTGATACACGGTCAGGTCGTAGGGCTGGCGGCGGTGCATCCAGACGAACTCGCGGGCGGCGATGACGGCAGGTCAGTGCCGCCGGCTGGCGCCTCGGCGAACACGTCGACGCTGCAGGCCGTGGGCGCGCCAGCTGCGGCAGGAGCTCGGCCGAATAGGCGGCGATGCCCGACGACGACGGCGGCATCGGACTGAACCACGCGACGCGCAGGCCGGTGCGCGAGCATGCCGTCGGCGGCACGGCGTGCAGCGACGGACGCGGCACCGATGGGTGGGAGGGTCATGACGTGCGAGGCCACCAGTAATCGTGGATAGGGCGTTTGACTGTGCCCGGCGTGGTTGACTACCATCTACGCGGCTCTTGCGAAATCCTTCACAAGCGGCGCATCGACGCGCCGGCGTCTCAGGAACGAGAGAATTATGGAAGGCTGGGGCGGTCTCGCCATCATGATCGCGCTGGGGGTGGGCTTCGGCGCCGCCAACGTGGCCCTGTCCTACTTCGCGGGCCCGCGGCATCCTACACCCGAAAAAGAAGCGGCGTACGAATGCGGCATGCCGCCGGTGGGCGATGCGCGCGAACGCCAGTCGGTCAAGTTCTACCTGATCGCGATGATCTTCCTGCTGTTCGACATCGAGGTGGCGTTCCTCGGTCCGTGGGCGATGGCGCTGCGCGATCTCGGCTGGCCGGGCTTCATCCAGATCGCCGTGTTCTTCGCCATCCTCGCCGTGGCCTTCATCTACGTGTGGCGCAAGGGCGTCCTCGACTGGGGGCCGGAATCCGACCCCGACTACGTGCGTCCGCCCAAGCCGGGGCCGGCCGTGGTCAAGAGATACAACTATGGGACTGGAAACTGATCTCCCCGAGATTCCGGTACTCACGACCACGCTCGAAAAGGTCGTGACCTGGAGCCGGCGCTCGGCCATCTGGCCGGTGACGTTCGGCCTCGCCTGCTGCGCCATCGAGATGATGGCGATGGCCTCGAGCCGCTACGACATCTCGCGCTTCGGCGCCGAGGTGTTCCGTGGCTCGCCGCGGCAGTCGGATCTGATGATCATCGCCGGCCGGCTGTCGCGCAAGATGGCGCCGGCGCTGCGCCGCATCTACGACCAGATGCCCGAGCCCAAGTGGGTGATCTCGATGGGCGCCTGCGCGTCGTGCGGCGGCGTGTTCGACAACTATTCGATCGTCCAGGGCTCCGATCAGGTCGTGCCGATCGACGTCTACATCCCGGGCTGCCCGCCGCGGCCCGAGTCGGTGCTCTACGGCATCGTGCAGCTGCAGAAGAAGATCGACGCCACGCGGCTGAGGGCGTCGTAAGCCCGATGGACGCCGCCGCCCTCATCGAACGCCTCTCGACGCTCGTTCCCGACGCGCCAGCTGTCGCCGTCGCCGTCGGCCGATACCGACGTCACCCCGGCGCTGTGGGTGTCGGCGGCGCACATCCTGCCGGTGTGCTGTCGCGCTGCGCGACACGCCCGGTCTCGAGTTCGTCGCGTTCTCGAACGTGACGGCCGCCGATCACCATCCGAAGCGCACACCGCGCTTCGACATCGTCTACCACCTCGTGTCGCCGCATCGCCGCGCGCGGCTGCGCCTCAAGGTGCAGCTCGGGCTCGACGAGCCGATCGCCTCGGTCACGTCCGTGTGGGAAGGCGCCGGCTGGTGCGAGCGCGAGGTCTACGACCTGTTCGGCGTCGTCTTCGAGGGCCACAGCGATCTGCGCCGCCTGATGATGACCGAAGACTGGGTCGGGCATCCGCTCCGGAAGGACTACCCGGTGCAGGTGCGCAAGGACGCCCAGACCTACATGCCCCTGCAGATTACCGCCGAGGAGTTCCGGGCGAACATGGAGCGCGATCGCTACACGCGGACGCGCCCGAAGTAGGGAATGACCGCAGGCGAGTCGGCGCGGCGCACGCTCGTGGTCGAGACGCTGCAGACGACCGCGCGCGCTGCATGCGGCGCTGGCGGACGGTCCGGCGGTCGAGGCGATCGCGGGGGCCGGTGACACGCTCGTACGGGTGTTGCGCGCCGGGCGGGCAGGTGCTGGTGTTCGGCAACGGCGGCAGCGCCGCCGATGCGCAGCACTTCGTGGCGGAACTGGTGGGGCGGTTCGAGCGGCGGCGGCGGGGCTTCCCGGCGGTGGCGCTCACGACCGACCCGAGCATCGTGACGGCGGTCGCGAACGACGACGGGTTCGAGACGGTGTTCGCGCGGCAGGTCGAGGCGCTCGGACGGGCCGGCGACCTGGCGGTGGGCATCACGACGAGCGGCAACTCGCCCAACGTCGTGCGCGGGCTGGAAGCGGCGAAGGCCCGGGGGCTGCGGACGATCGCGCTCACGGGACATGACGGCGGCGCGGCGGGCCGGCTCGCCGAGGTGCACGTGAACGTCCCGGAGGCGGTGACGGCGCGGGTGCAGGAAGCGCACATGACGGTGCTGCACCTGCTCTGCGCGTTCGTCGATCGGGAAGTGGAAGGCTGACGCGGGATGCGAAATGGCTGAAGTACGCACCGAAACGATGACCGTCAACATGGGGCCCCAGCACCCCAGCACGCACGGCGTGCTGCGGCTCGTGCTCGAGCTCGACGGCGAGACGGTCGTCTCCGTGTCTCCGACCATCGGCTTCCTGCACACCGGCATCGAGAAGACCGCCGAGCAGAAGAAGTGGCAGCAGGTCATCCCGCTGGTCGAGCGCATGGACTACCTGGGCGCGCAGTCGAACAGCCTGGCCTTCTGCCTGTCGGTCGAGAAGCTGCTCGGCATGGAGATGCCGCAGCGCGTCAGGGACATCCGCGTGCTGATCGCGGAGCTGCAGCGCATCAGCAGCCATCTCGTGTGGTTCGGCACCCACGGCATGGAGATCGGCGCCATCACGGTGATGCTCTACGCGTTCCGTGAGCGCGAGATCCTGATGAACCTGAACGAGATGATGGCCGGGTTCCGCTTCTTCCCGAGCTTCATCCGCGTCGGCGGCCTGCGCGACGACCTGCCGCGCGGCTTCAAGGAAGCGGTCACCGCCTTCATCGATCGGCTGCCGGGCAAGCTCGACGAATACGAGACGATGCTCACGAAGAACCCGATCTGGCTCGATCGCACCCGCGGCGTCGGCACCATCACGCTGGCCGACTGCTACCAGTACGGGCTGTTCGGACCGATTGCGCGCGCCGCCGGCGGCGACTACGACGTGCGCCGCGCCTTCCCCTACACCGGCTACGAAACCTACAAGTTCGACGTCATCGGCGCCAGCAACGGCGACGTCTACGACCGCTACATCACGCGCGTCGCCGAGATGCGCGAAAGCGTCAAGATCATCCGCCAGGCGCTCGACCGCATCGACCCGGTCGGCGACTACCAGGTCGCGGACCGCAAGGTCGCGCCGCCGCCCAAAGACGAGGTCTACACCGAGATGGAAGCGCTGATTCAGCACTTCCTCATCTACTCGCAGGGGTTCAACGTGCCGGCCGGCGACGCCTACGTGCCGGTCGAAGGACCGCGCGGCGAGCACGGCTGCTACGTGGTCTCCGACGGCACCAACCGTCCGTGGCGCGTGCACATGCGCTCGCCCGGGCTGATGGCCAGCCAGGCGCTGCACAAGTTCGTCGTCGGCGGCATGATCGCGGACGTCGTCGCGGTCATCGGCTCACTGGACGTGGTCATGGGAGACGTGGATCGATGAGTTTCCATCCCGCGATGCCTTACGGCACCGAGCGCTGGCATCGTTCGGAGCGCCAGACGCTGCCGGAAGGCCCGGAGTTCGCGTTCACGGCCGAGCGGCGCACCGAATTCGAACGCCTGGCGGCGCAGTATCCGCCCGAGCACCGGCGCTCGTCGGTGCTCTACGCGCTGTATCTCGCCCAGGACCAGCAGGGCTACATCAGCGCCAACGCGGCGCGTCACGTGGCTGAAGTGGTCGGCATCACGACCGCCGACGTCGAGGACGTGGTCAGCTACTACGTGATGTTCCACCGCAGTCCGGTGGGCACCTACGTGCTGCAGGTGTGCACGACGCTGTCGTGCGCGCTGGCCGGCGCTGAACGGGTCATCGAGTCGATGGAGCAGGTGCTCGGCATCAAGCAGGGCGAGACCGACCCGTCGGGCCTGTTCACGATCCAGCAGATGGAATGTCTCGGCGCCTGCGACAAGGCGCCGGTGGTGATGGTGAACAACGTCCACTGGCACGAATGCCTGCAGCCCGAACAGGTGCCGGCGTTCATCGAGGGCATGCGCAGGGACGGCGTGAAGGCGCTCTCGGGCTGCCATCTCGACGTCGAGACCCGAACTGACGCGGCGGGGAAGACCACCGTGCCGGTGCAGCCGCCGTCGGTCAACGGCTATGAGCCGGTGCTCACGAAATACGCCTTCACGCGCGGCGGCAACACCCTCGAGCACTACCTGCAGCACCAGGACGGCTATGCGGGCCTGAAGAAGGCGCTGGCGATGACGCCCGATCAGGTGATCGAGCAGGTCAAGGCGTCGGGTCTTCGCGGCCGCGGCGGCGCCGGCTTCCCGACCGGGCTCAAGTGGCAGTTCGTCGACAAGAAGTCGCCCAAGCCGAAGTACATCGTCTGCAACGCCGACGAGAGCGAGCCGGGCACCTTCAAGGACCACCTGCTGATGGAGCGCAATCCCCATCTGCTGGTGGAAGGCTGCCTCATCGGCTGCCACGCCATCGGTTCGCACGCCGCCTACATCTACATCCGCGGCGAGTTCTACCATCTGTTCCCGGCGCTGCAGAAGGCCATCGACGACGCCCGCGCGGCCGGCTATGTGGGGAAGAACATCCTCGGCAGCGGCTGGGACTGCGAGGTCTACCTGCACCGCGGCGCCGGCGCCTACGAAGCGGGCGAAGAGACGGCGCTGCTCGACTCGCTCGAAGGGCGGCGCGCGCAGCCGCGCTTCAAGCCGCCGTTCCCGGCGGTGGCCGGTCTGTGGGGCTGCCCGACCGCGGTCAACAACGTCGAGACGCTGTGCAACGCGCCGCTCGTCCTGACGCGCGGAGCCGAGTGGTTCTCGGCGCTCGGGCCGGAGAAGAACGGCGGCCCGAAGCTGTTCTGCGTCAGCGGTCAGGTGAAGCGGCCGGGCGTGTTCGAAGCGCCGATGAAGGTGTCGCTCCGGGAACTCATCAACGACTACGCCGGCGGCATGCGCGACGGCCACACGATGAAGGCGGTGATTCCCGGCGGCTCGTCAGTGCCGATCCTGCTGCCCGACCAGATCGACATCCCGGCCAGCTTCGACGACGTGCAGCGGGCCGGGTCGCTGCTCGGCTCGGCCGCGATCATGGTGCTCGACGAAACGGTGGATATGGTGTGGCTGGCCGAAAACCTGCTGCACTTCTACCGCCACGAGTCGTGCGGCAAGTGCACACCGTGCCGCGAGGGCACCGACTGGCTGTATCGCCTGCTGCACCGGATGCTGCACGGCGAAGGCTCGACGAAAGACATCACGTTGCTGCAGAGCGTCGCCAACCAGATCAACGGCAAGACGCTGTGCGCGTTCGGCGATGCGGCGGCGACGCCGGTGCTGACGACGCTCAAGCTGTTCAAGAACGAGTACGAGGTCTACGCGCGCGGCGAGAAGCCCGCCTCGGCCGACTACCGCGCCAGCCAGCCGGCCGGCGCGCACCACTAGCGCTGGAGCCGAGGCACCTACCGACATGCTCGACTTCCTCTCGTCCCTGTTCCGGCCGCCCAACAACTGGTGGGTGGCCTACGCCACCATCGTCGGCGTCGCCTTCTTCGCGCTCCAGATCAGCGCCGCGGTGATGGTCTACTTCGAGCGCAAGGTCGCCGCCTGGATGCAGCAGCGCTACGGCCCGACGCTGGTCGGGCCGAGCGGCACGCTGCAGCCGATCGCCGACGTCGTCAAGCTCATCTTCAAGGAGGAGCTGCGGCCCAAATCGGCCGACGCCATCCTGTTCTCGCTGGCGCCGATCATCTCGGTGGCCACCTGTCTCATCGCCTTCGCGCCGGTGCCGTTTGGCGCCACGACCACGCTCTTCGGCTGGCTCGAGGAGCCCGTTGCGCTCCAGATCGCCGACCTGAACGTCGGGGTGCTGGTGGTATTTGCGGTGACCTCGGTGGGCGTCTACGGCATCGTGCTCGCCGGCTGGGCCAGCAACTCGAAGTACTCCCTGCTCGGCGGGCTGCGCAGCTCGGCCCAGATGATCAGCTACGAGCTGGCGATGGGCATGGCGCTGGCGACGGTCATCGTGCTGGCCGGCTCGATGTCGTTCCGCGAGATCGTCGACACGCAGGCCGGCTACTTCGCCTACCTGGTGCTGCCGGCGATCAACATTCCCGACCTCATCCCGCGCTGGAACGTGTTTGCGATGTTCCCGGGCGGCCTCATCGCCTTCCTGCTGTTCTTCACGGCCGGCGTGGCGGAAACCAACCGCGCGCCGTTCGACTTCCCGGAAGCCGAACAGGAACTGGTGGCCGGCTACCACACCGAATACAGCTCGATGCGCTTTGCCATGTTCTTCATGGCCGAATACATCAACATGGTCACGGTCTCGGCGGTGGCGGTGAACCTGTTCCTCGGCGGCTGGCACGGGCCGTTCATCGGCCCCGAATACGGCTGGATCTGGTTCCTCATCAAGCTCGCCGTGCTGCTCTTCATCTATCTGTGGCTGCGCTGGACGCTGCCGCGCGTGCGCTACGACCAGCTGATGACGCTCGGCTGGAAAGTGCTGCTGCCGGTGGCCACAATCAATCTGCTGGCCGTGGCCGCGGGGGTGATCGCCTTTGGCCTTTGATCTCATCGCCTTTTACGCTTTCGCCGCCATCACGGTGGTGGGGGCGCTGCTGGTCGTCGGGCAGCGCAACCCCGTCTACAGCGTGATGTCGATCGTGGGCTCGTTCTGCGGGCTCTCGGGCCTCTACGTGCTGCTCGAAGCGCCGTTCGTGGCGGTCGTGCAGATCATCATCTACGCCGGCGCCATCCTGGTGCTGTTCCTGTTCACGGTGATGCTGCTCAACGCCTCGCGCGAGGACGGCGCCGAATGGGACCGCTCGCATCCCTACTACCGCCCCGGACCGACGCGCATCGGCGGCGTGCTGGCGGTGGTGCTGCTCGGGCAGCTGGTGTGGGCGATGACGCGGATCGCCGACAGCGGCAGCGGCCTTCCGGAACAACCCGCCGCCTCGAGCGTGCGGCTGCTCGGCCGCGTGCTCTTCACCGACTACATGTTCGCCTTCGAAGTGACGTCCATCCTCATCATCGCGGCGATGGTCGGCGCGGTCGTGCTGGCCGGAAGGAAGGGGAACTGAGCCATGGTTCCCATCTCGTATTACCTGATTCTGTCGGGCATCCTCTTCGCCATCGGCACCGCCGGCGTGTTCCTGCGCCGCAACGTCATCACCCTGCTGCTGTCGGTCGAGGTGATGCTGAACGCCGTGAACCTCTCGTTCGTGGCCTTCGGCCGTCAGTTCGGCACCGTCGACGGCCAGATCATCACGTTCTTCGTGATGACGGTGGCCGCCGCCGAAGCGGCCGTGGGTCTTGCGATCATCATCGCGCTCTTCCGCCATCGGGAATCGCTCAGTCCCGAGGCCTTCACGAATCTGAAGTGGTGACGCCGTGCTCGCGCTGATCCCGCTCCTTCCGTTCCTCGGCTTCCTGGTCAACGCCAGCAGCGGCCGCCGTCTGTCCAAGTCGATCTCGGGCGGACTGGCCTCGGCCGTCATGCTCGCCGCCTTCGCTGTCGCCGTCATGCAGGTGATGGCGCTGGCGGCACTGCCCGAGGGCAGCCGCGAAATCAGCCAGACGGTGTTCACCTGGATCAAGTCCGGCGACTTCGTGCTGGACCTGACCTTCCGGCTCGATCCCCTGTCGGCGGTGATGATTCTCGTCATCACCGGCATCGGCTCGCTCATCCACATCTACTCGACCGCCTACATGCACGAGGAAACCGACAGCGACTTCGCGCGGTTCTTCTCGTACCTGAATCTGTTCGTCTTCTTCATGCTCGTGCTGGTCCTCGGCTCGAACTTCCTGGTGATGTTCGTCGGCTGGGAGGGCGTCGGCCTCTGTTCCTACCTGCTCATCGGCTTCTACTACGTGAAGAAGTCGGCTGGTGATGCCGCCAAGAAGGCCTTCATCGTCAACCGCATCGGCGACTACGCGTTCGTGATCGGCTCGCTGCTGGCGTTTGTGACCTTCGGCTCGCTCGACTTCCAGATCATCGCCGCCAAGGCCTCGGCGATGACGCCGGAAGTGGCGTTCGGCACGCTCAGCCTCATCACGCTGCTGCTGTTTGTGGGCGCCACCGGCAAGTCGGCGCAGATTCCGCTCTACACCTGGCTGCCCGACGCGATGGAAGGCCCGACGCCGGTGTCGGCCCTCATCCACGCGGCGACGATGGTCACCGCCGGCGTCTACATGATCGGCCGTAACGCCGTGCTGTTCGAACACGCGCCGATCACCCTCGGCGTGATTGCGGCGGTGGGCGCCGCGACCGCGCTCTTTGCCGGCACCATCGGCCTGGTGCAGAACGACATCAAGCGCGTGCTCGCGTATTCGACGGTGTCGCAGCTCGGCTACATGTTCCTGGCGATGGGCGTCGGCGCCTTCGGCGCCGGCATCTTCCACCTCTACACCCACGCGTTCTTCAAGGCCTGTCTGTTCCTCGGTTCCGGCGCGGTCATCCACGCGCTGCACGGCGAACAGGACATCCGTCACATGGGCGGATTGAAGAAGGGCCTGCCGATCACCTACTGGACCTTCCTCATCGCCTCGATCGCGATTGCCGGCGTGCCCGGCCTGGCCGGCTTCTTCTCGAAGGACGAGATCCTGTTCGAGACCTTCGCGCACGGGCACCAGATTCTGTGGGGCATCGGCGTGGTCACGTCGCTGCTCACGGCCACCTACATGTTCCGGCTGGTGTTCCTGACCTTCCACGGCGAGCGTCGGCTGGCGCCGGCCGCAGCGGGCCACGACGCGCACGTGCCATCGGCCATTCGCATTCGACCCCGCCTTCGCCCGCTCACGCGGGCTCCGGCGCGGCAAGTGGCCATCACGAACATGGAGGCCACTTGCACGACGCGCCGCCGGCGATGGCGCTGGCGCTAATCGTGCTGGCGGTGGGCTCGGTGCTGGCCGGCTATGTGGGCGTGCCGCACGCGCTCGGCGGCCACAACTCGCTGGCCGAATGGCTGAAGCC
This sequence comes from uncultured Acidobacteriota bacterium, assembly GCA_963779175.1. GTDB lineage: Bacteria > Acidobacteriota > Vicinamibacteria > Vicinamibacterales > UBA2999 > CADEFD01. The sequence continues at coordinate 2,104,110 of CAVZXA010000003.1, read as the reverse complement.
GTCGTTTGCCGCCACCTCGAGGGCGCTGGCCGAGTGCAACATCCCGGTGTCGCTGCCGGGCGCCCCAGCCGGCATGACGCTGGCTGAATGCGCGCCCGGTGATGCCGCGCCGGCCGTGGCGTCGTCGGCGCAGACGGCGGGGGAGACGGCGCTTCCCGCCTCGGCCCTCGCCGCGACGCAGGAGCAGACCGCGGGCGAACACGGCGCGACCGGCGAAGAAGACAAGACCGCCCTCGAGCTCACGCTGATGGTTGTGTCGTCGCTCATCGCGCTCATCGGCATCGGCCTCGCCGCCTTCCTGTGGCTGAAGAACCCGCAGATTCCGGCCTCGATGGCCGCCAGCTTCCCGGGGCTCCACCGCCTGCTGCTGAACAAGTACTACGTGGATGAGATCTACGACGCGGCCATCGTCCATCCCATCAAGGCGGCCTCGACCGAGGGCCTGTGGAAGGTGGCCGACGCCCGGATCATCGACGGTGTCGTGAACGTGACCGGCTACCTCGTCGCCGGGGTGAGCGCGGTGCTGCGCCTGTTCCAGACCGGATCGGTGCGCAGCTACGCGGCTTCCACGTTCGTGGGCGTCGTCCTGATCCTCGGCTACTACCTGTGGAGATAACGTGCCGATCCTGACGCTGCTCATCGCGCTGCCGATCCTCGGCTCGCTCGTCCTCCTGGCGCTGCCCAACCGCGACGGCTCCAGAGATCAGACGATGCGCCTGGGCGCGCTGGCCATCTCGCTGGTGACGCTGGTGGCGTCGCTGTTCCTGTGGGCCTGGTTCGACCAGTCGGCGGCGGCGCCGGCCTTCCAGTTCGCCGAGCGCCACGCCTGGATCCCGACCTTCGGCATCGAATATTCGCTCGGCCTCGACGGCATCAGCCTGATGCTGGTCGTGCTCACCACGTTCCTCACGCCGATCGCCCTGCTGTCGTCGTGGGAGGGCATCCACGAGCGCGTGAAGGAGTTCTCGATCTTCATGCTGCTGCTCGAAGGGGCGATGATCGGGGTCTTCGTCTCGCTCGATTTGTTTCTTTTCTACGTCTTCTGGGACGTCGTGCTCATCCCGATGTATTTCCTCATCGGCATCTGGGGCTACGACCAGCGGCTCTACGCGTCGATCAAGTTCCTGCTCTACACGATGGCCGGCAGCGTGCTGATGCTGGTGGCCATCATCGGCACCGCGTGGCTGCATCAGCAGGCGACGGGCCAATATTCGTTCGACCTGCTGAAGCTCTACGAACTGCGCGTCCCCGACCACCTGCAGGTACTGGTTCTTCCTGGCCTTCGCGCTGGCCTTTGCCATCAAGGTGCCGCTGTTCCCGTTCCACACGTGGCTGCCCGACGCCCACGTGCAGGCGCCGACGCCGGGCTCGGTGATCCTGGCCGGCGTGATGCTGAAGATGGGCGCCTACGGCCTGTTGCGCTTCGCCTTCCCGATGTTCCCCGAAGCGGCGCTCGCCTTTGCCCCGATGCTGGCCACGCTGTCAGTCATCGCCATCGTCTACGGCGCGCTGGTGGCGATGGTGCAGCCCGACATGAAGAAGCTGGTCGCCTACTCGTCGGTCAGCCACATGGGCTTCGTGGTGCTCGGCATCGCGGCGATGAACGTGCAGGGCGTCCAGGGCGCGTCGTATCAGATGCTGGCGCACGGCATCAGCACCGGCGGGCTCTTCGCGGTGGTCGGCATGCTCTCGGACCGGCGTCACACCCGCCTCATCAGCGAGTTCGGCGGCCTCAAGGCCGTGATGCCGCGCCTGACCGCGGCCTTCCTCATCCTGACGCTGGCCTCGGTCGGCCTGCCGGGGATGAACGGCTTCATCGGCGAGTTCCTGATCCTGCTCGGCGCCTTCCGCTGGGAGCCGAAGTTCGTGGTCGTCGCCGGGCTCGGCGTGATTCTCTCGGCCGTCTACATGCTCTGGATGTTCCAGCGCGTCTACTACGGCGCGGTCACCCACGAGGAGAACCGCCACCTGCCGGATCTCAGCGTCCGCGAATGGGCCGTCGTCGGCCCGCTGTGCGCGATGTCGATCCTGATGGGTGTCGCGCCCAATCTCTTCCTGGCGCCGATGGAGCCGGCCGTGACGCGCATCGTCCAGCGGATGGAAGCGCGCGAGCCGATGCGGGTCGACGCCGGATGGCGTTCCTGGTTTACCGGCCCTGCGGCGCCGGTCACGGCGCGTCGCGCCGGCGAGGGGCAGTAGATGAGCACCAGCGCGTTTGACGCGGTCGTTCCGGTGGTGTGCGTGGCGCTCGCCGGCCTCTTCGCGATGCTGGCCGAGGCGTTCCGCAGCAAGGGCGAGAAGATGCCGATCGGCGGGCTCGCCATCATCGGCCTGCTCGGCGCCGGCTTCGCCTCGGTGCTGCTGTGGGACCGCAATGCCTCGAGCTTCGGCGTGGTCACGGCCGACAACTTCGCCCTGTTCGTGAACCTGATCCTGGTCGTGGTCGGCATCCTCACGGTGCTCTTCTCGTCCGAGACCATCGAGCGTGACGGCCTGCCGATGGGCGAATACTACGCCCTCATCCTCTTTGCCATCGTCGGCATGATGCTGATGGCGCAGTCGAACGACCTGCTGCTGATGTTCCTGGCGCTCGAGACCATGTCGATTGCGGTCTACGTGCTCACCGGGCTGCGCCGCGATCAGGCCAACGCCACCGAAGCGGCGTTCAAGTACTTCCTGCTCGGCGCCTTCGCCAGCTCCTTCTTTCTCTACGGCATCGCCTTCATCTACGGCGTGACCGGCACCACCCACCTCGAACGGGCGGGCGCGGCGATTGCCGCGCAGTCGATGGCCGACAGCCCGATGCTGCTCATCGCCGTGGGCCTGCTCATCGTCGGCTTCGCCTTCAAGGTGGCGGCGGTGCCGTTCCACATGTGGTCGCCTGATGCCTACGAGGGCGCGCCCTCGGTGGTCACCGGCTTCATGTCCACCGGCGTGAAGGCGGCGGCGGTGGCGGCCTTCGCCCGGGTGTTCCTCTCGGCGCTGGGCCCGCTGGCCGACGACTGGACGCCGGTGCTGTGGGTGATTGCGGTGCTCACGATGGTGGTGGGGACGGTGGTCGGCGTCTCGCAGACCAGCATCAAGCGCATGCTGGCGTACTCGAGCATCGCCCATGGCGGCTATCTGCTGGTGGCGATCATCGCCGCCAACGACATCGGCAAGGCGTCGCTGCTGTTCTACCTGGCCTCGTACGCGGTGACCAACGTGGCGGCCTTCGGCATCATCGCGCTGCTCGGCTCACGCGAGAGCGCCAACGACGAGCTGCGCGACTACGCCGGGCTGGCGCACACGCACCCGGCGCTGGCGGCGCTGATGACCGTGTTCCTGCTGTCGCTCGGCGGCTTCCCGCCCACCGCCGGCTTCATCGCGAAGTGGTACACCTTCAGCGCCGCGGTGACCGAGGGCTACTACGGCCTGGCCATCATCGGCATGCTGTCGAGCGTGGTGTCGGTCTACTTCTACCTGCGCATCGTGGTGATGATGTACATGACCGAGCGCGACGCCCGGCCGGTGCCGCCGCCGGTGAGCCGTCTGGCCATGGCCGGCCTGGTCGTGTCGATGCTGGCGGTGATCTACCTCGGCGTGCTGCCGGCGCAGGTGATTGCCTGGGCCGAGCAGTCGATCGCGACGATCTTCTGAGCCGCGTTCGGACGGCGCTCAACAGCGGCTGGTCGGCTACGCGGCTAGCGGCTAGTCGCTGAGGCAGGACGGCGTCGTCGGCCGTCGTCCACGGTGCGAAGATCGAGCACCACGCGTGCCGTTCTGAATTCGCGCGATGACGGGCGTGTCGAGCGCGCGCAGCCACGCTTCGAGCCGGTCGGCGCTCCAGCCTGGCCAGGCCAGGCGCACGAGTGCGGTCGGCACCGTGACACCGGGGGCGCTGCCGCCGCCGATCGCCGACTCGCCGTCCACGACGGAGGTCTCCCAGCCGCGGCCGTGCAGGGTGTCGGCCAGGGCCCGTGCCCGCGCCTCCACCGCCGCCTTCGGCGCGTGCAGCATCCGCAGCACCGGCACCGTGTCGTGCGCCGCGTCCGGCGCGATGTTCGAGCAGCGTGCCCTCGAGCGCGGCGTAGGTCAGCTTGTCCACCCGCAGGGCCCGCATCAGCGGATGCGCGCGCAGGCGTTCGACCAGCGCCCTCTTCCCGAGGATGATGCCGGCCTGCGGTCCGCCCAGCATCTTGTCGCCGCTCACCGCCACCAGATCCACGCCGGCGGCGAGTGACGCCTGCACGGTGGGCTCCCACGGCGAGCGCGGATCGAGATTGCCCGACCCGAGGTCTTCGACCACGGCGACGCCCGCGTCGTGTGCGGCGGCGACGACGGCGGCCAGTGCCGGCTGTTCGGTGAAGCCCTCGATGCGGAAGTTGGACGGATGCACGCGCAACACCAGCGCCGTGGCCGGGCCCATGGCGGCGGTGAAGTCCGAGAGGCGCGTGCGGTTGGTGGTGCCCACTTCGCGCAGCAGCGCGCCCGACTGCGTCATCACGTCCGGCACCCGGAAGCCGCCGCCGATTTCCACCAGCTCCCCGCGCGAGATGAGCACCTCGCGGCCGCGGGCCAGCGCGCCGAGCACCAGCAGCATGGCGGCGGCGTTGTTGTTGACGACCACCGCCGCTTCGGCGCCGGTCAGCGCGATGAGCAGACGTTCGGCGTGCAGCGGCGCGGGATCCGCGGGCGCCGGTCGCCAGGTCGTATTCGAGCGTGGCGTAGCCGCGGGCCACCTCCGTCAGCCGATCGAGCGCCGCGGTGGCCAGCGGCGCCCGGCCGAGGTTCGTGTGGATGACGACGCCGGTGGCATTGACGACCGGGCGGAGCGACCCGCGTTCGGCCGCCGCCAGGGCGGCCGCCGCCTGAGTCGTGATGCCCTCGGCCGAGGGGCCGGGCGACGGCGGCGTCGCACCCGCCAGTGCCGCGCGCGCGCTGGCTACGGCCGCGCGCAGGGCCATCGTCGGTCGCCTCATGGCCGTGCCGGGTCACGAGGTCCCGCGCGTCGGGACGCTGCAGCAGCTGGTCGATCGAGGGAAGTGCGCGGAAATCGCCCACGGTGCGCCGTCTTGCGAGGGGTGGCGGATCAGGATACCATCTCCAACTCACGCGTTCGCGCTGCGGCCGCGTCCCGCGATGCCCGAGCCACCCTCCACCACGCCCGTGATGCCGACGCCGACGCGTCGGCCGCTCGAACGGTTCTGGCCCTACGTCGAGCTGACGGAAGAGCCGACGTCCGAGGAACTCGCCGCGCTCGATCCCGATCTGCACGCGGCGCTCTTCGGGCCGCGCGACCTGCCGTTTTCGCTCACCCTCGTGTTCCCCGACTTCGCCGGCGATGATTCCGGCGCCGCCGTCGCCAGGGCCGAGGCCGCGCCCGAATACCGCGTCGTCGGCAGCGGCGCCGCCCGCCGCCACCGGGCGCGGTTCTTCAGCGCCGATGTCGCCGCGCTGCGCGATCTCTACGCGCTGGTCGGCCACCTGCCGGAGTCGGAGGTCCTCATCGACGACCGGCCCGTCCCCTACGCGCGGGAGCTGTGGCTGCCGCTGCTCTGGTTTCAGCTGCTCAGGTAACCGTGGCCCCGCCCACCACCGCCTTCGATCGGCAGTTGCGCGAGCTCGAGACCGAGATCAAGAAGCTCGAGGTCGAGTACAACCTGTTCTTCATCGGCCGCGCGCCGAAGCTGCCGTGGGACACCCGCGCCCGCGTCGAAGGGCTGGTGAAGCAATACGACCGGATGCACATCCAGAACACGGCCGAGCGCTTCCGGTTCCAGGGCCTGCAGTCGCGCTTCAGCGCCTTCTGCGAGTTGTGGGAACGGCATCTTCGGTCGCGGGAACTCGGGCGTCCGGGCCCGCGCGGCGGCTCCGAGCCGTCGTCAGGCGGCGGGGCGCCGCCGCCGGTCACGGCCCGTCGCGCGCGGCAGGGGCACGCCGAAGACACCGCCACGCCCGGCCGTCCCGACGTCGTGGCGCTGCGCGATCCGGAAGCCGAGGCCGAGAAGGTGCAGGCGCTCTACGAGCAGCTCAGCGCCGCCCGCCGGCAGGCCGGCGAAGCCGACGTGCCGTTCGAACGGTTTCGCGAAGTCGTCCGCGCCCAGGTGTCGAAGTTCGCCGCGAGACGGCACCGAGGTGGCGTTCCGGGTGGGCGTGCAGGATGGACGCGTGACGTTCACCGCCAAGCCGAAGACGGACGCGCCGGACGAATGAGCGGGGTGGGAGAGGGCGGAGGACGAACCGCGAGGACGAACCTGGCAGAACCGGCGCCGACCGCGAGGCCGGCGCCGGGTGACATCAGTGGCTCAGACGAGCTGAACGTTGCCCGCCTGCGGGCCCTTGGGACCGTCTACGATTTCGAACTCGACGCCCTGACCCTCTTCGAGGGAGCGGAAGCCGGAGCCCTGGATTGCCGAGTAGTGGACGAACACGTCACTACCGCCCTCGCGCTCGATGAAGCCGTAGCCCTTGGCGTTGTTGAACCACTTGACCTTGCCTGTGATACGCATCGTTCTTGTTCCTAGCTTGCTGTGGCTGTCGCCACCTTACATCCGACTCCAGACCCCCGGGCGGGCGCCAGAGCCACGAAAAAAGGCCGCGCGATCGCGGCCTTCCGCGTCCCCACGGGGGGAACCGCACCGTGGATGATACCGACGGGTGTCTCCGAGTGTCAATGGCTGTCTCGCGGTTTCTTGCGGACGGTTTCACGTTTTCGCTTTTGATTCACACGAAAGACCAGGGTTCCCGACCATGCGACGTGCACTTCTCAGCGTCTCCGACAAGACCGGCCTCCTCGAGTTCGCCCGCGGACTGCAGGCGCGCGGCTTCGAGCTGGTGTCGACCGGGGGCACCGCCGCGGCTCTGGCCGCCGCCGGCCTGCCCGTGACCAACGTCTCGGACGTCACCGGCTTTCCCGAGATGATGGACGGCCGCGTCAAGACACTTCACCCGCTGGTGCACGGCGGCATCCTGGCACGGCGGCACGAACCCCACGACCTCGAGGCGGCACGCGCCAACGGGATCGGCCTCATCGACCTGGTGGCGGTCAACCTCTACCCGTTCGCGCGCACGGCGGCCAATCCGTCGGCCACCTTCGACGAGCTCATCGAGAACATCGACATCGGCGGTCCCAGCATGGTGCGGGCGGCGGCCAAGAACTTCCGCGACGTGGTGATCGTGGTGGACCCGGCCGACTACGGGGCGGTGCTCGAGTCACTCGACGGCGCCGGCCCGTCCCAGGCGATGCGCTTCGACCTGGCGCGCCGGGCGATCACGCATACCGCCGCCTACGACACCACCATCGCCGAGGTGCTCGACGCCGATCCGCTACGACGACGCCGGCGTGCCGACGCGCGAACCGGCGCCGCTGGCGCCGGCGCGACTGGTGGTGACGGCCGCCAAGGTCCGCGACCTGCGCTACGGCGAGAATCCGCACCAGCCGGCGAGCTGGTACGCGGTCGGCGACGGCGCGGCTCGGACGCCCGGCCATCGTGCAGGGCAAGGAGCTCTCGTACACGAACCTGCTGGATCTGGACGCGGCCGCGCGCATCGCGCTCGAATTCGACGAGCCGGCGGCGGTCGTCATCAAGCACACCAATCCCTGCGGCGTCGCCATCGGCACCTCGGCGGCCGACGCCTTCGAACGCGCCCGCGACGCCGATCCGCTCTCGGCCTTCGGCGGCATCGTCGGCCTGAACCGGCCGCTCGACGCCGCCACCGCGAAGGCGCTGACGTCCACCTTCATCGAAGCCGTGGTCGCGCCGTCGGTGGACGACGACGCCAGGCCGCTGCTGGCCGCCAAGCCGAACATGCGGGTGGTCATCGCCGATACGTCGGCCTTCCAGTCGCCGGCGACGGCGGGGGCGGCGCGTGAGATCCGCTCGGTGCTCGGCGGCCTGCTGGTGCAGGCGCGCGACATCGTGGAGGAAGCACGGGCAGCGTGGCCCTGCGAGGCGGTGAAAGTGGTGACCAGGCGAGCGCCGACGGCCGCCGAGTGGCTGGCGTTGCGCTTTGCCTGGCGTGTCTGCGCCCACGTGAAGTCGAACACGGTGCTCTTCGCGGATGCCGGGCGTACGCGCGCCATCGGCGCCGGGCAGATGAGCCGGGTGGACGCGGTGCAGGTGGCGACCATGAAAGCGGCCGGCTGGAAGCCGGTGGCGGGCGAACTGCCGCTGGCCGGCACCGTCGCCGCCTCCGACGCCTTCTTCCCGTTCCGCGACGGGCTCGATGCAGTGGCCGCGGCCGGGGCGGTGGCGGTCGTGCAGCCCGGCGGGTCGGTGCGCGACGCCGAGGTCATCGCCGCCGCCGATGAACACGGCCTGGCGATGGTGTTCACCGGGCGCCGGCACTTCCGGCATTGACCCCTGCGGCTATCGCAGGCGCCGCTCGCGCTGATGCTCGCCGAGGTGCGAGCGCGGCGCCGGCAGCGTGCCGGTGATGCCGGTGGGCACGAAGCCCAGCGCCGCGTAGCAGGCGATGGCGGCGGCGTTGTCGTCGCTGACATCGAGCACCATCCGCTCGCAGCCGGCGGCTCGCGCCCAGGCGACGACTGCGTCGATGAGCTGACGGCCGATGCCCTGGTGCCTGGCGTCTGGCGCCACCCACATCGAGAGCAGCCACGCGCATCCGGGCGCCTCGGGGTCGCGGTCGCCGCGCGCCAGTCCGACGTCCACGCCGTCACGGACGGCCACGAAGGTGGCGAGTTGGCCCAGTTGCGCGCGCCAGCGTTCGGCCGGCCATCCGCGCGCCTCCTCCAGCGTCGTCGCGAAGGCGCCGGGGGCATCGTCGAGCGCGCGGAGCCGAAGGGCTTTCAGCCGCTCGACCTCGCCAGGGCCGAGGCGCACCACGGTGGCCGGTGCCGGCGTGGTCACGCCAGCCGCGCGCGCAGTTCGTCGAGGCTCGCGACGGCGGTGCCGAAGCGGGTCACCACGATGCCCGCGGCTTCGTTGGCGAGGCGCGCCGCCTCGGCCGAGGTGGCGCCGGCGGCCATCGCGGCGGCGAGCGTCGCGACGACCGTGTCGCCGGCGCCGGTCACATCCGACACCTCGCGGGCCAGCGCCGGCAGATGGCCGTCGCTCGACGCGTGTGCGAGCCACATGCCCTGCTCGCCGAGCGTCACGAGCACGCCGTCCACGCGCAGGCCGTCGCGCAGCACCTGTGAGGCGCGCCGGGCGTCATCAGGGGTGCGGATCCGGATGTGGCTGGCACTCTCGGCCTCGTGATGATTCGGCGTGAGCAGCGTCGCGCCGGCGTAGAGCGCCAGGTGCGGCACCTTCGGATCGACCAGCACCGGGATGCCGCGGGCGCGTCCGGCGGCCACCACATGACGCATCACCCGCGCCGTGACGACGCCCTTCAGATAGTCCGAGACCACAATCGCATCGGCCGAGGCGGCGGCGGCCTCGACGACGGCGACCACCGCCGCTTCGACTCCGGCGGCGAGGTCGTCGCTGCGCTCGACGTCGATGCGCGCCACCTGCTGGTTGCGCGTGGTCGCGATGCGGGTCTTTCTCGTCGTCGGCCGCGAGGGGTCGGTGACCAGGCCGCTGGCGCTGACGCCGCGCGCCTCGAGCAGTCCACGAATCTCGGCCGCGTGCGGATTGTCGCCGACGACGGCGACCAGCGACACGCGGGCGCCGAGCGCCCGGACGTTGTGGGCGACGTTGGCGGCGCCGCCCGGCAGGCTGAACTCGCGCTCGAACTCCACGACCGGCACCGGAGCCTCCGGCGAGATACGCGAGACCTTGCCGATCATGAAGTGGTCGAGCATCGCGTCGCCGACGACGACCACGTGGGTGCCGGGAATACGGTCGAGGATGGCGCCGGCGCGCCCGGGCGGCAGCGCCGGCAGTTCGGGCGCGTCGATCACGGCAGCCCTCCATCCCGGTCGGCAGCGAAGGGCACGGTGATGATCACGAGAAACAGCATCAGGAATTCGGAATCGCCGAAGTTGTATTCGAAGAGACCTGCCGCCAGCATGGCGGCGATGGCGGCCAGGCCGCCGGCGGCCAGCGCCGGCGCGCGCGAGCGGCGCAGCCGCGGCCACAGGCCGCGCACCGCGGCCACCAGGAACCAGACGAACGCGGCCAGGGCCGGCAGGCCGCGTTCGGCCGCGATCTGCATCGGCACGTTGTGGAGATGCGGGTTCGAGGCCTGCACCGCCCACGGCACGCGGTAGCGCGGGTAGACGTGCTGCACCATGTCGGGGCCGACGCCGGTCAACGGGTAGTCGCGCACCATCGCGCGACCCGACTCGAGCATCGCCATGCGGTCGCGGCTGGTCGGATCGTTTCGGTCGAACATCGAGTAGACGCGGTCGGTGACCGAGGCCGGCGCCACGGCGACCACGACGGCGACGGCAATCGGCAGCAGGCCGACCAGCCGGCGATCCTTGAGCAGGAAGAGCGTGCCGACGCCGGCGAAGACCCCGACCCAGGCACTGCGGGTGAGCGTCAGGGCCAGGCTCGTGACCAGCGCCGGCATGGCCACGGCCGCCCAGGCGCGATCGCGCGAGTCGAAGAGCAGACGCGACACGCCGGCGCAGATGACCAGCATCAGCGTGCCGGAGTAGGTCATCCAGTGGGAGAGCGTGCCCTGCGGCCGTCGCCCGAGGCCGCCGTAGTTGAGCACGCCGTATTGCACGATGCCCACCAGGGCGCTGGCCGCGCCGACCGTGAGCGCAATCGAGACCAGCGTGCGGGCACGGGCCCCGCGTGCGAACTCGAAGACCAGCGGCACGAGCAGGAACAGCACCAGCTGCTTGGTGTCGGGGACGCTCACCGACGGATCCCGCGACACGGCAGCGGACAGCAGCGTCCACGCGATGTAGACGCCGAGCGGCACGGCGAAGCGGGGCAGCGCCGGCACCCCCGCGATCGTCGCCCGCATCACCCACGTGAGGCCGGCGACGGTGACGGCGATCTGCGCCGCGGCGATCGAGATCTGGAGCGCGGCCACGACGGCCATGACGGACCACCAGCCGACGCGGTCGAGCCGCTCCAGCGTCACGCGCGCGGTGGCGTCGGCCGCCAGCGTCGTCATGCGCCGCCTCCCATGACGCGGCCGGCGGCGGCGACGACCTCGGCCGGCGTGGTCGCGGTGAGGCAGCGGAAGTCGCCGGGCACGCACGTCCGCTGATGACACGGACGGCAGTCGAGGGGGCCCGGTTCCAGCGCTTCGGCGCGCGCCGCCGGATCGCGCCACGGCATCGAGCGAGCGGCCAGAGTTGGCCCGAAGAGGGCCACAACAGGCACGCCGGTGGTGGCGGCCACGTGGAGCGGGCCGGAGTCGCCTCCGATGAAGAGCGCTGCGCGCGACATGATGACCTGGAGCTCGTCGAGCGGTGGTTCACCGCAGCGGACGATGGCGCCGGCGGCCGCGCCGGCCGCGTGCGCGGCATCGGCGGCGATCGCATCGGCGGCGTCCGTTTCCGAAGGGCCCGCCGTGATCATAATGCGGCGGCGCGGATCGGCGAGCGCCAGCGCCGCGGCGACGCCGGCGAACGACTCCCGAGGCCAGCGCCTGAACGGGTTGCTGGCGCTGACGTGCATCACGACGACCGGCGCGTCGTCGGCCACGCCAGCGCCGGCCAGGCGGGCGGCGGCCAGGCGGCGGGTCTCGGCGCCCGGCGTCATGCGCACCGGGTCGGTGGCCGGCGTCGGCGCCGCCACGCCGAGCGGCGTCAGCAGGTCCCACTGATTCAGCACCGAATGGCGCGGCGGCAGCAGCGATGGATGCCACGGCACGCGGGTCGTGTAGGCGAAGCGGCGCCCCGGGATGTCGTAGCCGATACGCGTCGGGGCGCCGCTGGCGCGCACCAGCCAGGCCGATCGCGGGCCGCCGTGGAAGTCGAGCGCCAGGTCGTAGCGCTCGCGCCGCAGCCGCCACGCCAGTCCGAGATCATAGGCGAGGCGCGTCAGACCACGCGGCCGAGCGACCTCGATGACGGTGTCGAGGTCCGGGGAGTGACGGACGATGGCAGCTGCCGCGGGTTCGACCAGGTAATCGAGACGAGCGCCGGGGAAGTGGCGGCGGAGCGCGTGCACGGCCGGCGTCGTGAAGACGACATCGCCGACCAGCCGCAGGCGCACCAGCAGGATCTTCAGGGCTCGACCGTGGCTTCGTCGAGGAGCATGACCGGGATGTCGTCCTTGATCGGATAGACGCGCCGGCAGGTCTGGCACTTGAGAGCGGCGCCCTCCTTCACGAGCACGACCGGGGTCTTGCAGGCCGGGCACGCCAGGATCTCGAGCAGCTCCGCATCAATGGGCATCGGGGACTCCGAGGCGAGTATATCGCGCAGCCGTCGCGGTCCGCGCCGGGGCCCCGGAAATGTGAAAAGATGCTGGCCATGACGCTCGGTCGCGCTGTCCTCGCTCTGCTGGTGGTGGTTGTCGGCCGGCCGGTGGCGGCACAGCCCGCGCCCGCCACACCGGCGCCGGCCGCCTCCGCGCGTCCGGCCAATGCCGCGGCCATGTACGAGTTCCTCCTGGCGCGCCGGGCCGAAGCCGCCGACGATGTCAAGGGGGCCGAAGCGGCTTTCAGCCGCGCCGTCGCGCTCGACCCGCGGTCGGCGGAACTGCAGGCGGAGCTGGCCGGTTTCTATGCGCGGCAGAACCGGGCGAATGACGCCGTGGCAGCCGCCGACAAGGCGCTCGCCCTCGACGCCGACTCGGAAGAAGGTCATCGCATCCTCGGGCTCGTGAACGCGGCGTGGGCCGATGGCGTGGTGGATGGGCCCGCCGGCGGCAGCGAAGCGACCTGGCGCACCACCGCGATCACGCACCTGCAGAAAGTGCAGGCCTCGCCGGCGATGGCGACCGACCTGGGGCTGCAGCTCACGCTCGCGCGCCAGTTGCTCGGGGCCGATCGCGCCGCCGATGCCGTGCCGCTGCTCGAGCGCATCGTCTCGCAGACCGGTCCGGCCGGCGAGCCCGTGTCGATGCTGGCCGAGGCCCTGCGCTCGCTCGGACAGCTCGAGCGGGCGACCACCGTGCTCGAGCAGGCCGCGGCCGCCAACCCGCGGTATTTCATGGCGCTCGGCGACATCTACGAGCGGCAGGCGAAGTTCGAGGAAGCGGCCGACGCCTTCGACCGCGGCGCCAAGGCGATGCGCACGCCGGGGCGCGAGCTGCGCCTGCGCCGCATCAATGCGCTGCTCAGCATTCCCGATGGCAAAGGCGCCGAACGCGCCGTGACCGCGCTTGGCGAATATCTGACGGCGACGCCCAAAGATGCGGCGGCGCAGTATCTGCTGGCGCGCGCCTACCTGCAGCGCGACGACACGGCGGCCGCCATCAAAGCCGCGCAGCAGGCGCTCGCCATCGAGCCTCGCCACCTGCCGTCGCTCACGCTGCTGGCCGAACAGTTCCGCGAGCGCTACGATTTTGCCGCCCTCGCGGCGCTGCTCACGCCGATCGAAAGAGGCGAGGTCGCGAAGAACGAATCGCCGGCCGACGTGGTGCGCCTTCTGGCGGAACTCGGCGGCGCGCGTCAGCAGCTCGGTGATGCCGCCGGTGCGGCGAAGGCGTTCGAGAAGGCGCGCACGCTGCTGCCCGGGTCGGCGCCCCTGGCGGCCGCTCTGGCTCAGGCCTATCTGCAGGCCGGGCGTCCCGACGATGCCATCAAGGTGGCCCGCGACGCCCGAGTCGCCGCCGCCGGCGATCTCGGCCTGATTCGCGTCGAAGCACTCGCCGGCATCCGCGCCGGCCGCGCCGGCGTCGCCGTGAGCACGGCTGAGACCGCCGTGGGCGGACGGCGCGAGCAGGTGCCGGGCGCCTTCGTGCTGGCCGACATCTACCAGGACGCCAAACGCCACAATGACGCCATCGGCGTGCTGACGCCGCTGGCCACGGGACGTCCCGACGACGACGCGGTGGCATTCCGGCTCGCCGCCGCCTACGAAACCGCGGGACGCCTGCCCGACGCCGAGCGGACGTTCCGCGCCATCCTGATGCGCGATCCGCTGCACGCCAACGCGCTCAATTATCTGGGCTACATGCTCGCCAACCGCGGCCTCAAGCTGCCGGAGGCGCTGACGCTGGTCGATCGGGCGCTGGTCGTCGAGCCCGGCAATCCCGCCTATCTCGACAGCCGCGGCTGGGCGCTCTTCAAGCTGGGACGCGCCGCCGACGCGGAGGAGCCGCTGCGGCAGGCGGCGTCGGCGCTCGGCGGCAGCTCCGTCATCCAGTTCCACTTTGCTGAAGTGCTCACCGCCCTCGGCAAGCGCGACGAGGCGGCAGCCAGGCTCGAGCAGGCGCTCAAGGGCGACGGCGTGGACATCGATCGCGCCGCCGTCGAGCGCCGGCTCGCCGAGCTCCGGCGTTCGCGATGATCGCATCCGGCGTTGCCGCCCGCGCCGCGGCGCTCGGGCTGCTGCTGTTGACCGCGGCCTGCGCGGGGCGCGCGCCGCTCAGGCCGGGCGGCGTGCCCACCGACGATCCACCGGCGGTTGCGGCGCTGGAGGCGGCCACGCCGCATTGCCGTCCGCTGCGCACCGCCACGACCGAGATCCGGCTGGCGGGCCGCGCCGGGCCACAACGCATCCGCGCGCGGCTGCTGGCGGGATTCGCCGAGCCGTCATCGCTGCGGCTCGAGGCACTGGCGCCATTTGGCGCCCCGGCCCTCGTGCTCGCCTCCGACGGCGCCGTCACGACGCTGCTGTTCCCGCGCGAGAAGCAGGTACTGCGTGATGCGCCGGTGGCGTCGGTGCTCGAGGCGTTGACGGGGCTGGCGCTGGACGCCTCCGAACTGCGGCGCATCATCTTCGGCTGCCTGGCCCCCGCGGCCGGGCGCGGCGAGCGCTACGGCGCGGCGTGGCAGGCGGTGGCAGACGGCGACACCCGCGTCTACCTGCGCGACGGCCTGCCGGTCGCCGCCGACTATCGCGGCTGGGAGGTTGAGTATGCGGGTCACGTCTCCGGCGTCGCGCGCCAGGTGCGCGTGCGGCGAGCAGTCGCTGCCGGCCCGATCGATCTGGTTGCCACGATTGGCGAGGTCGAGATGAACATCGATCTCGATGCCCGGGCCTTCGCGGTGGAGGTGCCGGCCGATGCCGCCGCCATCACGCTCGAGGATCTGCGCCAGTCCAGTCCGCTCACCGCCCGCTGACCCCTCGTCTGCCGATGCCGCGTCCCGCCGCCACGTCCGTCACCGCCCGCGCGTTCGCCAAGATCAACCTCGACCTGCGCATCCTGGGCCTGCGGCCCGATGGCTATCACGAGGTCCGCACGGTGCTGCAGTCCGTGCGCCTCCACGACACGCTGACCTTCACGCCGTCGGCTGGCCGGTTCGTCATCGAATGCGACGCGCCCGGGGTGCCGCTCGACGCCCGCAATCTGGTCTGGAAGGCCGCGGCGCTTCTCGACCACGCGGTGCGGCGGCGCCAGGGCGATCCGGCCGGCGTGCGGGTGCGCCTGACCAAACGCATTCCCGCGGAGGCCGGCCTCGGGGGCGGCAGCAGCGACGCCGCAGCCACCTTGATCGCGCTGACGCGGCTGTGGCGGCTCGACCTCGACCTGCCGAGCCTGCTGCGGCTGGGGTCGCGCCTCGGGGCTGACGTGCCGTTCTTCCTGGCCGGCGGCACGGTGCTCGGCGCCGGCCGCGGCGACGACATCTCGCCGCTCACCGAGCCGCCCCGCGTCTCGGTGGTGATCGTCAAGCCGCCGTTCGGCGTCTCGACGCCGGATGCCTACCGGTGGTTCGACGAAGACGGCCCGCCGCGTCCGAGCCGCGCCCGTCGCCGCCTGCCGTCGAGCTGGCCGCCATGGGCCGCGGCCGT
The DNA here is from genome assembly GCA_963779175.1 of uncultured Acidobacteriota bacterium. Classification (GTDB taxonomy): domain Bacteria; phylum Acidobacteriota; class Vicinamibacteria; order Vicinamibacterales; family UBA2999; genus CADEFD01. Next base: position 2,088,350 of record CAVZXA010000003.1, on the reverse strand, counting down.
ACGCAACGACCTCGAGGCCCCGGTGGCCAGGCGGCACCCGCCCATCCGGCGGGTGGTCCGCGCGTTCGGGGCTCTTGGCGCCGATTACGCCGCCATGTCGGGCAGCGGATCCGCGGTCTTTGGCGTCTTCGAGGCCCCGGAATCGGCCCGCGCGGCTCAGGCCGCGTTGACGCGGCGGGGCCTGCGGGCGTGGACGACCCAGACGCTGTCGCGCTCGGCGGTCGTCCGCGAGCGCCAGCGGGTGCTTGCCGCCGGCTGAAGCGGTCGTATACACTTGGGGTTTCGGCCGCTCGGCATGAGCGCGTCCTAGGGGTCGGCTCCGGCTGACCCGCAGGGCGGGTTCGGGCCGGCGGGGGCGTGGTCGCGGCGGCCACGGGTGCTGGGGCGTGGCCAAGCGGTAAGGCGCGGGCCTTTGGAGCCCGTATTCGAAGGTTCGAATCCTTCCGCCCCAACCAATTTCAACTCACGGGTCCGCGTCGCGGAGGCGGGCCCTCACAACTGTCAATGCCACAGGCGATGCCACAGATGGGATTCGGGGATCTGAAAGTGTTCTCCGGCAGCGCGCACCCGCGCCTGGCCAGGGAGATCGCCCAGTTCCTTGGCGTGCCGCTCGGGCAGGCCCGGCTGCGCCGCTTCCCCGACACCGAAGTCTCGTTCCAGATCGACGAGAACATCCGCGGCACCGACATCTTCCTCATCCAACCCACCTGCGCGCCGGTCGATGAACACATCGTCGAGATGCTCATCATGATCGACGCCTTCCGGCGCTCGTCGGCGGCCCGCATCACGGCGGTGATTCCGTACTACGGCTACGCCCGGCAGGACCGCAAGGACAAGCCGCGCGTGCCCATCTCCGCCAAACTCGTGGCCAACATCATCGCCGCGGCCGGCGCCCACCGCGTGCTCACGATGGACCTGCACAAGGCGCAGATCCAGGCGTTCTTCGACATTCCGGTGGATCACCTGTTCGCCGCGCCGGTCATCATCGACCACCTGTCGCGGCAGGACTTGAAGAATCTTTCGATCGTCGCCCCCGATGCCGGCGGCGCCGAGCGCGCCCGCGCCTACGCCAAGCGGCTCGGGGCCGAACTGGCCGTCATCGACAAGCGCCGCAGCGAAGACGGCACCGCCGAAGTGATGAACGTCATCGGCGACATCCGCGGCCGCACCTGCGTTATCGCCGACGACATCATCGACACCGCCGGCACCATCCAGAAGGCGGCGCAGGCGCTCAAGGATTCCGGCGCCGAGCGTGTGCTGGCGTGCGCGGTGCACGGCGTGCTCTCCGGGCCGGCCATCGACCGGATCGAGAAGTCGCCGCTCGACAAGCTGATCGTCACCAACACGATCCCGCTCGAAGAGAAGCGCGCGAAGTGCGACAAGATCGTCGAGCTCTCGGTGGCGCGTCTGCTCGGCCAGGCCATTCGCAGCATTCACGAGGAGACCTCGGTCTCTTCACTCTTCGTGTAGGGACCGGGGACCAGGGACCGGGGAACAGGGAACAAAGTCATGGAATCGACACTCGCGGCAGTCAGTCGGACGGGGAAGGGCAAGAACGAGGCGCGGCGCCTGCGCGCGTCGGGTCAGGTGCCGGCGGTGGTCTACGGCGCGCAGAAGGCCGGCGATGCGATCGCCCCGGTGCAGATTGCCGTCAGCCCCAAGGAAATGATGCGCATCCTGCACTCGGCGTCGGGTGTGAACACGCTCATCACCCTGAACGGGCCGGGCGACAGCACCCAGAAGGTGCTGGTGCGCGAGTTCCAGCTCGACCCGGTCACCTCGGCGCTGCTGCACGCGGACTTCTACCGCGTCAATCTCGAGAAGAAGATCGCGGTCATGGTGCCGGTGGTGCTGCACGGTGAGCCCAAGGGCGTGAAGACGCAGGGCGGCATCCTCGAGTTCCTGCACAAGGAAGTCGAAGTCGAGTGCCTGCCGACGGCGATTCCCGAGCACATCGATGTGGACGTGGCCGAGCTCGAGCTGGGCCAGGCCATCTACGTGCGGGATCTGGCCGCCAACGCGACGTGGACGCCGCTGAGCGAGCTGGACCTGATGCTGGTCCACATCGTCAACATGAAGGCGGCCGCGGAGCCGGCGGCCGATGCCGCGGCGACCCCGGCGGCTGCGGCCGAGCCCGAAGTGATGAAGAAGGGCAAGACCGACAAGGAAGGCGACGACAAGGACAAGCCGAAGAAGTGAAGCTCCTCGTCGGACTCGGGAATCCCGGGGCGCGGTATCACGACACGCGCCACAACATCGGGTTCCGGGTGATCGACGCGCTCGCCCGCCGGTGGTCCGTGGACCAGTGGCGCGAGCAGCACCAGGCCCTGGTGGGCCGGGCGCGGGAAGGCGACGAGCCGGTGCTCGTCGCCAAGCCGATGACATTCATGAACCTCAGCGGCGACGCAATCGCCGGGCTCGCGGGGTTCTACAAGGTGGCCGTGGCCGACGTGCTCGTGGTGCTCGACGAAGTGGCGCTGCCGCTCGGACGGCTCCGGGCGGGACGGGGCGGCAGCCACGGCGGGCACAATGGCCTGAAGTCGGTCATCGCCCGTCTCGGCACCTCCGAGGTGCCGAGGCTGCGCATCGGCGTGGGTCTCGGCGACGGACAGAAGGCACTCGCGGATCACGTCCTCGGCACGTTTGGCCCGGACGAACGCGAACAGGTGGAGGCGGCCGTGCTGCGGGCCGCCGAGGCGTCGGTGATGTTCGTCACCGATGGCATCGAACGCGTGATGAACGCGTTCAACGCAGCGAACGACAAGCAGGACCCCGGCGCCGTCACGTGACGGCACGCAAGGTCTCCTTGCCACTACGGTGGCCATCGTCGTCGGCCGGTAGGGATTCAGCAGGCGGTGCCGGAAGGTCCGGGACCGCGCTGCAAGGCGAGCCGAAAGCCTCGCCGAAGCCCGAAGGGCGAAGGCGGGTCCACAAGGAGAACGGATGAGCGACCGCAAGTACGAACTCGTATACGTCATGAAACCCGAGGCCTCCGAGGCCGAGGTCGCCGAGATGCAGGCGCAGGTCGAGGCCATCATCGCCCGTGTGGGCGGGACCCTCGAAAAGACCGATGTGTGGGGCCGCCGCAAGCTGGCCTACGACATCGGCAACCACAAGGAAGGCTTCTACGTCCTCCACGTCATCGCCGGCAGCGGCGAGCTGATGAAGGAAATCGACCGCCGGCTGCGTAACACCGAAGGTCTGTTGCGCCACCTGGTCGTGCGCACCGACGTCAGCGACAAGAAGGCCGAGCGCTCGAAGACCATCCGCGTCGAAGGCTCGCGCCGCCGCCGCGTCGCGCGCGGTCTGCCGCCCGACCGTCAGCCGGGTGAAGGCCCGCAGCAGACCGATGGCGAAGACGACGACCGCGACGGCTACGAGTCACCGGAGGTATAGGCATCATGGCATTTGCGAAGAAGACGGGGCCGGGAAGCAAGGGGCGCGGTAAGGCCGGCGCCAAGGCCGCCGGCGACAAGAAGGACGGCCAGCGCCGCGGGATGTTCCGCCGCCGCAAGGTCTGCAAGTTCTGCGCGGAGCGCGTGGACGACATCAACTACAAGGACATGCGCATGCTGTCCGGCTTCGTCCCGGAGCGCGGCAAGGTGCTGCCGCGCCGCATCTCGGGCACCTGCGCGCTGCACCAGCGCAAGCTCCGCACGGCCATCATGCGGGCGCGTCAGATCGCGCTGCTGCCGTACGTGACCGACTAGGAGGACGACCATGGAAATCATCCTCCGCGACCACGTCGAACACCTCGGCGTCCGTGGCCAGATCGTCAAGGTCGCCGACGGCTACGCCCGCAACTACCTCCTGCCCCGGAAGCTGGCGCTGCTGGCGACCGAAGGCAACAAGAAGCGCGTCGAGCGCGAACGCAAGATCGCCGAAGCCCGCGAGGCCGAGGAACGCGAAGCGTCGCAGGCCATCGCCACGCGTCTCAGCGCGCTCGAACTGGCGTTCACCCGCAAGGTCGGCGACACCGAGCAGCTCTACGGCTCGGTGACCAACCAGGATCTCGCGGATGCGCTCAAGGCCAAGGGCTTCGACGTCGACCGTCGCAAGATCCTGCTGCCCGACGCCATCAAGGCCCTGGGTGAGTTCCAGGTGCCCGTGAAGCTCCACCGCGATGTCACCGCGCAGCTGAAGGTGACGGTGAGCAAGGAATAGCGGCTCGGGGCTAGCGGCTCGCGGCTAGGTCTCCGACCGCTGTCACGCTGCGGCCGGGTGCGTCACTGCACCCGGCCTTTTTCTTTTGCCGCAGGACCTGCCGTCGGCCGGAGCGTAAAGTTCTCAGTTCCGCCTGGCCCGGTCCCGATCCCGCCCATGGCCGAATCCACCGCCGTCGCCCCGCACGAGCGCACGCTGCCGCACAACCTCGACGCCGAGCGTTCGGTGCTGGGCGCGGTGCTGCTCGACAACGAGGCCTTCAACACCGCCATCGCCATCATCACGCCGGAGGCGTTCTTCCGCGATGCGCACCGGCGCATCTTCGAGCGGATGGTGCAGCTGACCGAGCGGCGCAGCGCCATCGACTTCGTCACCCTGCGCGAGGAACTCGGCAAGGCCGGCGAGCTCGAGGAAGTGGGCGGCGCCGCCTATCTGGCCTCGCTCGTCGACGGCGTGCCGCGCGCGACCAACGTCGAGTACTACGCGCGCATCGTCCGCGAAAAGGCCATCCTCCGCAGCCTGATCTACGCCGCGAACAAGATCGTCGGCAACGCCTACGAGGCCGATCAGGACGCCGATCTCATTCTCGACGACGCCGAGGGCGCCATCTTCGCGGTGGCCGAAGACCGCGTCAAGGCCGGCTTCGTGCCGATGCGCCAGCTGGTGCAGGAGAGCTTCCCGAAGATCGAGAAGCTGTTCGAGCACCAGTCGTACATCACCGGCGTCGGCACCCATCTGCCCGATCTCGACAAGATGACGCGCGGCTTCCAGCCCGGGGACCTGGTGATCGTCGCCGCCCGCCCGTCGATGGGCAAGACCAGCCTGGTGCTGAACGTGTGCCAGCACGTGGCGACGCACGCCGCGCCCTACGGCCTGCAGCGCCAGGGCGTGGCCGGCGTGTTCAGCCTCGAAATGTCGAAAGAGCAGCTCTTCATGCGCATGCTGGCGTCGGAAGCGAAGATCGACAGCTTCCGGCTGCTGAGCGGCCAGATCGGCCAGCGTGAATACGGACAGATCACCCATGCCATGGAGACGCTCGCCGAGGCGCAGCTCTTCGTGGACGACTCGGCCGGCATCGGCGTGCTCGAGATGCGGGCCAAGGCGCGCCGCCTGCAGGCCGAACATGGCCTCGACATCCTGGCTATCGACTACGTGCAGCTGATGACCGGGCGCGGCAAGTCCGAGAACCGCACCCTCGAACTGGCGGCGATCTCACGTTCACTCAAGGGTCTGGCGAAGGAACTGAACGTGCCGATTATCGTCCTGTCGCAGCTGTCGCGGGCGCCGGAAGGGCGGTCCGACAAGCGACCGATGCTGTCGGACCTGCGCGAATCGGGCGCTCTCGAGCAGGATGCCGACGTCGTCATCATGATCTACCGCGACGAGATGTACAAGGCCGATCGCTCGATTCCGGCCGAGACCGACGGCATCGCCGAGCTCATCCTGTCGAAGCAACGCAACGGTCCGACCGGCACCGTCAAGACCGCTTTCATCGCGGGGCAGACCAAGTTCATGCCCCTCGCTCCGGGCGAGTGATCCGCTGCACCTCGGCCCGCGTCGACCTCGACGCCGTCCGCCAGAACTTCCGGGCGCTGACCGCGCACCTGGCGCGGGAAGCCGCGCACAACCGCGAGGCCGGCGCCGGCCCGGCCACCCCGCCGGGCATCATCGCCGTCGTCAAAGCCAACGCCTACGGGCACGGCGCGGTGCCGGTGGCGCGGGCGCTGGTCGAGGCGGGAGCCGCGTGGCTGGCGGTCGCCGACATCGAGGAGGGCCTCGAACTCCGCGAGGCCGGGATCACCGGCCGCATCCTCGTGTTCGGGGCGCTCAGCGTCAGCGACGTGGCCGGCGTCTTCACGCACGACCTGACGCCGACGTTGTCGAGTCCGGCGGCGGCCCGGGCCCTGGCCACGGCCGCGGCGGCGCGCGGCACGCGTCTCACCTGTCACCTCAAGATCGACACCGGCCTGAACCGCCTCGGCTTCCGCTTCGACAACCTGGCGCGCTCGTTGCCCGAGGTGTTCGCCAGCCCGGCGCTCGACATCGAAGCCGTCGTCGACGCACTTTGCCACCGCTGACGACGCCGAAGACCCGATGTTCGAGACCCAGCGGCTGCGCTTCGAGACCGCGCGCGAGACGGTGCGGACGCTCGGCACGGTGCGCCTCGCCCATGCCGCCAACAGCGCCGCCACCCTGCGCGACTCGCGGACTTGGGCCGACCTCATCCGTCCGGGCCTGCTGCTCTACGGACTGGTGCCGGCGCCGATGGCGACGACGGTGCCGCTCACGCCGGCCATGACCCTGACCAGTCGCGTCGTCGCCGTGAAGGGCATTCGCGCCGGCGAACGCATCGGCTACGGCGGTCGTCACGAGGCCGCGGCGCCGATGACGATCGCAGTCGTCCCAGCCGGCTACGCCGATGGCCTGGACCGCCGGCTCGAAGGGCGCGGCGCGGCGCTCATTCGCGGCTCCAGGGCCCCGATCGTCGGCGCCGTCAGCATGGACATGCTGACGGTGGACGTCACGGCGATCGAGGGCGTGTCGACCGGCGACGAGGTGGTGTTCCTCGGCTCGCAGGGCCCGGCGTCCTGGCAGACGATCGATGCTCGCGAGATGGCGGCGTGGATCGGCACCATTCCGTACGAGGTGCTGTGCCGCCTCGGGACGCGTGTCGAGCGCCGCTACGCCTGACGGCCAGGTCCGCACGCGCTTCCGCGATAGGATCGAGTGAGATGAGCAAGGCCCCCAAGCCGGTCTTCGTGTGCCAGGAGTGCGGCAGCCAGTCGGCGAAGTGGCTGGGCCGCTGCCCCGACTGCGACGCGTGGAACTCGTTCGTCGAGGAACGTCCGACCGAGCCGGCGGCTGCGGGCGGCGGACTTGCGGCGGGCGGCCACCGCTATTCGATGCCGGGCGGCAGCGGCGGCGCGAAGAAATACGCCGACATCGAGAACAGCGACACCGCGCGCCTGACGACCGGCATCGACGAGTTCGATCGCGTGCTCGGCGGCGGCATCGTGCCGGGCTCGCTGGTGCTGCTCGGCGGCGAGCCGGGCATCGGCAAATCGACGCTGCTGCTGCAGGCGGCCGCGAACTTCGCCCGTGTGCACGGGCCGGTGCTCTACGCCTCGGGCGAGGAATCCGAACATCAGGTGAAGTCGCGCGGCGAGCGGCTCGGCGTCGGCGACGCGCCGTTGTATCTGCTGGCCGAGACCTGCGTCGAGCGCATCCTCGAGGAGATCGGGCGGGTCCGTCCGCGGCTGCTGGTCGTCGACTCGATCCAGACCGTGTTCTCCCTCAAGTTCCAGTCGGCGCCGGGAAGCATCGGCCAGGTGCGCGAGGCCGCCACCCAGTTCCTGTTCACCGCGAAGGGACACGACCTGCCGACGTTCCTGGTCGGCCACGTCACCAAAGACGGCGCGCTGGCCGGCCCCAAGGTGCTCGAGCACGTGGTCGACACGGTGCTCTACTTCGAGGGCGAGCGGCATCATTCCCACCGCGTCGTGCGCGCCATGAAGAACCGCTTCGGCGCCATCAGCGAACTCGGCGTCTTCGAGATGACCGGCGGCGGCCTGCGGCCGGTGCCGAATCCATCGCAGATGTTCCTGGCCGAACGGCCCACCGCCACGCCGGGATCGGCGGTGCTGTGCTGCGTCGAGGGCTCGCGGCCGCTGCTGGTCGAAGTGCAGGCGCTCGTGAGCACCGCCACCTACGGCACGGCGCGCCGGATGGCCGTCGGCATCGATTCGGGACGCGTGTCGATGCTGCTGGCGGTGCTCGAGAAGCGTGCCGGGCTGGTGCTGGTCGGTGAAGACGTCTATGTGAACATCGCCGGCGGCATGAGCCTCGACGAGCCGGCGGCCGATCTCGCCGTGATTGCCGCCCTGGCCTCGAGCGTGCGCAACCGGCCGATCGTGCAGGGCACGGCGGTCTTCGGCGAAGTCGGCCTGGGCGGGGAAGTGCGCGGTGTGCCGCAGGCGCCGCTGCGCCTGCGCGAGGCGCGCCAGCTCGGCTTCACACGGGTAGTACTTCCGGCGTCCAATCTGGACGACGACAGCCGCCAGCAGGCCGACGAGGCCGGCACCACCCTGGTCGGCGTCCGCCACGTCGGCGAAGCGCTCGACGTGCTCATCGGGTGACGCGCGTGTCGTTCCATCTGTTACGGACCGTCTTCTGGCTGATTCCGGCCATCACGGTCTACACGATCATCCTCGGCACCATGTCGCTCGGGTCGACGCTGGTCGGCGGCCACGGGCACTTCGCCCACAAGTGCGCGCAGTGGTGGTCGTGGCTCATCCTCGCCACCACCGGCGTGCGTGTGCGCGTCGAGGGGCTCGAACACCTGACGCCCGGAGCGACCTACGTCTTCGTCGCCAACCACCAGAGCATCTACGACATCCCGGTGCTGTTCGGGTCGCTGCCGTTCCAGCTGCGAATCATCGCGAAGGAGTCGCTGGGCCGCTTCCCGTTCCTCGGCTGGCACCTCAGCCGCACCGGGCACATGCTGGTGGATCGCAAGCGGCCGGACCGCGCCGGCATCTTCGCCTGGGCGACGTCGCTGCCGGGCCGCGGGCTGTCGCTCATCGTCTTTCCGGAGGGCACGCGCAGCCGCGACGGCCGCGTGGCCACCTTCAAGGGCGGCAGCTTCGTGCCGGCCGTCCAGACGGGCATTCCGATCGTGCCCGTGTCGGTCGTGGGCAGCCGGCACGTGATGACCAAGGGTGAGCTGACGACCAGGCCGGGTGACGTGCGGGTCATCGTGCATCCGCCGCTGAGGTCGGCGGTGGCGCTCGAGCCGCACCCCGACGAGCTGCGGGCGCTGGCCGCCCGCGTGCGTGAGATCGTCCGCGTCGAGGTCGACGCGGAAGCGGCCTCGGGTTAGCTGCGACTGCGCCGCATCTTCAGGAACTCGAACACGATCGGCAGCACCGACACGCCGACGATGCCGAGCACGACCAGCTCGAAGTTCTCCTTCACGACCGGGATGTTTCCGAACAGGTAGCCGGCGCCGACGCAGATGCCGACCCAGGCGACGGCGCCGGTGATGTTGTAGAACGCAAACGTGCGATACGGCATGTCGGCGCCGCCGGCCACAAACGGCAGGAAGGTGCGGACGATCGGCACGAAGCGCGCGAGCACCACGGCCTTGCCGCCGTGTTTCACGAAGAACTCGTGCGCCTGGGCGACGTGTTCCCGCTTGACGAAGCGGCCGAGCGCACCCGGCACGCGCTCGCCGTCCGGGGCGAGGAAGCGGTGCGCGAAGCGGGCGCCTACCGAGTAGTTCACAGCGTCGCCGAGCACGGCCGCCACGATCAGCACCGGCGTCAGGATCCGCAGGTCGAAGAGCCCGGTGGCGCCGAGCGCCCCGGCCGCGAAGAGCAGCGAGTCACCCGGCAGGAACGGCGTCACCACCAGGCCGGTTTCCGCGAAGATGATGGCGAAGAGCACGACGTAGGCCCACGGGCCGGCGGCGTTCGCGATGGCGACCAGCCGCTCATCCACGTGCAGCAGGAAATCGATCATCCCTCTAGTGTACAGGCACGGAAAAACCGTGCCGTGACGGACAGGGTAGAATTCCCGGGTGCCGACGCCGTTCTCCGTGGATGCGACGCTTGCGAGCATCGTGCGGCCCGCGGTGCTGTGGTGGCGGGGAGCCGCGGTGGACTCGCAGCCAGCCGGTCTCGATGCGGTGATTGCCGCGGTCGCCGCCGCCGTCGTTGCCGCGCCGCCCGCCGACGTGCAGAGCGTGCGCGAGATGTACCGCCGGATCGGGCTCGACCCGACCAGGACGCGTCCCTCGAACGAGGCGCTGCTGCGGCGGGTGCGCCGCGGCGATCCGTTCCCGCGCGTGAACGGCCTGGTGGACGCGGTGAACATCTGCTCGCTCGAATGCCAGTTGCCGTACGGCGTCTACGACCGGGCGGCGCTGGCGGGTGCGATCACGCTGCGTCTCGGACGGGAGGGCGAGGCCTACGGCGGCATCCGCAAGGACATCGTGCACGTGGCGGGACGCGTGACCGTCGCCGATGAACTCGGGCCGTTCGGCAATCCCACGTCTGATTCGGCGCGCGCGATGGTCACCGGGGCGACCCGCGATGCGCTCGTCATCGTCTACGCGCCGGCGAGCACGTCGGCTTCGACGCTGGCGCGGGTGCTCGATCTCACCGCGGCCCGCATCGAGACTGCCGTGGGCGGCCACGAGGAGACGCGATGGACCGCGTGACGCGGCCGCGCGTGGGCGGCATTCTCGCGGCTGGAGGCCTGGGCGCGCGGCTGGGTGCCGGCCAGCCCAAGCAGTTCCTCGAACTCGACGGACGCTCGATGCTCGAGCGCAGCCTCGCGGTGCTCGCCACGCATCCGGACGTGCACGAGGTGGTGGTGGCACTGCCGGCCGCACATCTCGATCCGCCGCCGGCGTGCGTGATGCAGACGTGGCCGTGCCCGGTGCGCGCGGTGGCGGGAGGCGCCCGGCGGCAGGACTCGGTGGCCAATGCCTTTGCCGCGCTCTCTGCCGCGACCGAGGTGGTGCTCGTGCACGATGCCGCGCGTCCGTTTGCGAGCGCCGCCCTCGTTGGTCGCATGATCGACGCGGCGCAGGCGGGTGGTGCGGCCATTCCCGCGGTGGCCGCCACCGACACGGTGAAGCTCGGGCGGCTCGAAGACGGCCGCGCGTGGGTCGCGGCGACCGTGCCGCGACAGGACGTCTATCTCGCCCAGACGCCGCAGGCGTTCACCCGCGAGGTGTTGGCCGCGGCGCTGGCCGAGGGCGCCCTGGCCGACGTCGCGACCGATGAAGCCGGCCTGGTCGAACGGTTGGGCGGTCGTGTGCAACTGGTGGAGGGGGAGTCGGGCAACGTGAAGATCACCACACCCTCGGACCTGGCGGCGGCGCGCGCGCGGAACCACGAGGCCGCAGGCCCGGCGGCCATGCGCATCGGCTCCGGCTACGATCTCCACCGGCTCGTGGCCGGCCGGCCCCTCATCCTCGGCGGCGTCGCCATTCCGTTCGAGACGGGCCTCGACGGCCATTCCGATGCCGACATCATCTGCCACGCGGTGACCGACGCCGTGCTCGGTGCCGCCGCGCTCGGCGACATCGGCCGGCTCTTTCCCGATACCGACCCGGCGTGGCAGGGCGCCGACAGCATCGCGCTGCTTCGTCGGGCCATGGAGCGGGTGCACGAGGCCGGCTTCCGCGTCGGCAACGTCGATGTGACCGTGATCGCCGAACGACCGAAGCTGCTGCCCCACGTCGCGGCGATCTGCGCCAACCTCGCCGCCGCCCTCGATGTGGCGCCGTCGGCTGTGAGCGTGAAGGGCAAGACCAACGAGAAGGTCGACAGCATGGGCCGCGGCGAATCCATGGCCTGCCACGCCGTAGCCCTGCTCTTAGCCGCTAGCCGCTAGCCGCGAGCCGCTGTCCATGATGAGAGTCCGCTTCGCTCCGAGCCCCACCGGGCACCTCCACGTCGGCAACGCGCGCACGGCGCTGTTCAACTGGCTGCTGGCACGCCATGCCGGCGGCACCTACATCCTGCGCGTTGAAGACACCGACCGCGAGCGTTCGACCGCGGCCTCCGAAGCCGCCATCAAGGACGATCTCCGCTGGCTCGGGTTGAGGTGGGACGAGGGCATCGACGCCGGCGGCGAGGTGGGGCCCTACAGACAGAGCGAGCGGCTCGACCTCTACGCCGCGCACACCGCCCAGCTGCTCGGGCGCGGCCACGCCTATCACTGCTTCTGCGCGCCCGAGCGTCTCGAGGCCGAGCGCCAGGCGGCCCTCGCCTCGGGTGCGCCGCCGAAGTATGCCGGCACCTGCCGCGCGCTCGACCCTGCCGTCGTGGCCGCGCGGATGGCGGCAGGCGAGCGGCCGGCCGTGCGACTGCGCGTGCCGGCCGATCGCGTGGTGTCGTTCGACGACCTCGTGCGCGGCACCGTGTCGTTCCACACCGACGTCATCGGCGACCCGGTGATCGTCCGCGGCGACGGTATCCCGGCCTACAACTACGCCGTCGTCATCGACGACGCGCTCATGCACATCACCCACGTGGTTCGCGGCGAGGACCACATCTCGAACACACCGCGCCAGATTCTGGTCTACGAGGCGTTCGGATGGACGCCTCCGGCCTTCGCCCATCTGTCGCTCGTGCTCGGCCCCGATCACGCGCCGCTGTCGAAGCGCCACGGCGCGACCTCGGTGGCCGAGTTCCGCGCCAAGGGCTACCTGCCCGAGGCGCTGGCGAACTATCTGGCCCTCATCGGCTGGTCGCCGGGCGACGGCGAGGAACTGCTGCCGCTCGACCAGCTGGCGGCCCGCTTCGAGCTGACGTCGGTGGGCCACAGCGCCGGGGTGTTCGATGAAGCGAAGCTGGCGTGGGCGAACCGGCACTACCTGAAGCTCGCTACGCCCGAGCGTCTGGTGTCGCTGTCGGTGCCGTATCTCGAGCAGGCCGGATGGCTCACCGGAACGCCGTCACCGGCGCTCACCACCTGGCTGCTCGCTGTCGTTCCGCCGCTGGCCACGTCGATCGACAAGCTGAGCGACCTGCCGGATCGTCTGCATCTGCTGTTCGCGTTCGATGCCGCCGCGGCCCTGGCGCGTCCCGACGTGGCCGCCGAGGCGCGCGAGCCGCTCGCGATGGGCGTGGCACGCGCCTTCGCCGCCGCCGTGGCCGAGGCGCCGCCGCTCACGACGAAAGACGCGTTTCGTGCGCTGGCAAAGCAGGTCGGCGCCGCGACTGGCGCGAAGGGCAAAGCGCTCTTCCACACGATTCGCCTGGTCTGCACCGGCGAGCCGGATGGGCCGGAACTCGACCTGCTGATACCGGCGATCGATCAGGCGTCGCTGCTGACAACCGCCGACGGCCTGGCTCCGGTCATGAGCTGCCGCGACCGCGCACCAAGCGTTCGTCGCGGCCCTGTCAGCGTGACACGCTGACAGCGGGATAGTGGGACAGTGAGACAGCGCGACAGATGATGAGTGCCGTTGGCCTTCCCTAGCCCCTAGCCCCCAGCCCCCAGTCCCTGTTCATGATCATCTACGGCATCAATCCCGTCCTCGAAGCCGTGCGGCTGGGGCGCGCCACCGAGGTCGTCGTCCAGGACGCCGCATGGCGAACGCGTGCGCGAGATCGTCGCGCGGCGCGAGCCGCCGGCGTGCCGGTGCGCGTCGTCCACGCCGAGGCGTTCCGGCGCCTGGTGCCGACGGGCGTGCATCAGGGCGTGGTGGCGCGCGTGCAGGCCTCACCGACGGCGACGCTCGAGGAGCTTGCCGCCGGCACGCACGGGGCGCCGCTCATCGTCGTGCTCGATGGGGTCGAAGACCCGAACAACGTCGGCGCCATCCTGCGCTCGGTGCATGCGGCGGGGGCCACGGGGATCGTGCGGCAGACGCGTCACGCGGCGCCGCTCGACGGCGGGGCCGCCAAAGCCTCGGCCGGCGCCGTCCACCACGTGCCGGTCGTGGACGTCGTGAACATCGCCCGGGCGATCGAGGAACTGAAGGCGCTGAACGTCTGGACCGTGGGCCTCGACGCCGATGCCGATCTGCATTACGATGATGTGGACCTCACGCTTCCCACCGCGCTCGTCGTCGGGGCCGAGGGCTCCGGATTGCGTCGTCTGGTGCGGGAGCGGTGCGACCGGCTGGCCTCGATTCCAATGCGAGGCCAGCTCGGCAGTTTGAACGTATCGGTGGCCGCCGCGGTGCTCTTGTTCGAGGCGGTTCGCCAGCGCTACCGGGGGAGGCCCGGCGTCTGACCCAGTCGGGTCGGTCGCAAGGGCCGTCTGGACTCCGGAGGAGGAAGACAGCTTGTCGAACGACACCCCGCGTACGCGTGTGGCCACCCTGTTGCACTTCTGGCACAGGACGTGCTACCATCCCTGATTCGTCTGGCTGGCGTAGCTCAGCCCGGTAGAGCGGCTGATTTGTAATCAGCGGGTCGTGGGTTCAAATCCCTCCGCCAGCTCCACCGGGTGCCACGCAGGCCTCGAACCAGGAACGCGAAGCAGCCCGGGGGATTCCAGAACATACATGCAGCGCGCGAGAGCAGACGGCGGCGGAGTGCTGCCTCGCGACAACACGATTGGGTAGGTGGCGGAGCGGTCAATCGCAGCAGACTGTAAATCTGCCGGCCTTGTGCCTACGGAGGTTCGAATCCTCCCCTGCCCACCAGCCTTCGCTCCGCGTCGCGGAGCTTCGGTCAGGCAAGCCACGCAGGGTGCCTGGTGAGGGCTGGAGACCAGAGAGCGGCGTGAACCGGCACCGGCCGGACTCGGCGAGGGAAGACAAGCGGATACGGGGTGTAGGCGGGCCTGCCTCGCCGAAGCCCGCAAGGGCGTAGGCGGGAGTAACTCAGTGGTAGAGTCACAGCCTTCCAAGCTGTTGGTCGCGGGTTCGATCCCCGTCTCCCGCTCCAGTCGTCAGGCAATACCGGTGCCCACGCCAGTAGCGGGCGCCGGAGAGTGAAGTCGGGGCCTGCGTCGGAGCCCCGGACCGAGGTGGCGGCGGCAACGCCGAAGCCTCGAAGGGCAGACCGGCGCGTTGGCCTCAGCGCAGGCGAAGGCCGATGTAGCTCAGTTGGCAGAGCACGTCATTGGTAATGACGAGGTCACCGGTTCGATCCCGGTCATCGGCTCCAGAAGTCAGTTGGTTCGGAAGCTCGACGCCGGCACGGGGCCGGGTCGTCAGTCCGCAAACGAAGCGAGCGTAGACGAGTCATGGCGAAAGAGAAATTCGACCGTTCCAAACCCCACGTCAACGTCGGCACCATCGGCCACATCGACCACGGCAAGACCACCCTCACGGCGGCGCTGACCAAGGTCTCGTCCGACAAGGGCTGGGCGAAATTCATCCCTTACGACGAAGTGGCCAAGGCCTCCGAGTCGCAGGGCCGTCGCGATGACACGAAGATTCTGACGATTGCGACCAGCCACGTCGAGTACAGCACGGCCAACCGGCACTACGCGCACGTCGACTGCCCGGGCCACGCCGACTACATCAAGAACATGATCACGGGCGCCGCGCAGATGGACGGCGCCATCCTCGTGGTGAGCTGCGTCGACGGCCCGATGCCGCAGACGCGCGAACACGTGCTGCTGGCCCGCCAGGTCAACGTGCCGTACCTCGTGGTCGCCCTGAACAAGGTCGACATGATGGACGATCCGGAACTTGTGGACCTGGTCGAACTCGAAGTGCGTGAGCTGCTCACCAGCTACGGCTTCCCGGGCGACAAGACCCCGGTGGTGCGCGTGTCGGCGCTCAAGGCCCTGCAGGGTGATCCCGAAGGCGTCGAGTCGGTGGCGAAGCTCATGGAAGCGCTCGACACCTACATCCCGATGCCGCAGCGCGACGTCGACAAGCCGTTCCTGATGCCGATTGAAGACGTGTTCTCGATCTCGGGCCGCGGCACGGTCGTCACCGGCCGCATCGAGCGCGGCAAGGTCAAGGTCGGCGAGGAAATCGAGATCGTCGGCTTCAAGGCGACCGAGAAGAAGGTCGTCACCGGCGTCGAGATGTTCCGCAAGCTGCTCGACGAGGGTGTCGCCGGCGACAACGTCGGCGTGCTGCTGCGCGGCGTGGAAAAGGACGACATCGAGCGCGGCCAGGTGCTGGCCAAGCCCGGGTCGATCAAGCCGCACACGAAGTTCAAGGCCGAGGTCTACATCCTCAGCAAGGAAGAGGGCGGCCGCCACACGCCGTTCTTCAACGGCTACCGTCCGCAGTTCTACCTGCGCACGACTGACGTCACGGGCACGCTGAAGCTGCCCGAGGGCGTCGAGATGGTGATGCCCGGCGACAACACGCCCATCACCGGTGAGCTCATCACGCCGGTGGCCATTGAAAAGGGCGCCCGGTTCGCGATTCGTGAGGGTGGCCGCACCGTCGGCGCCGGCACGATTTCGGAAATCATCGAATAAGCGGCTGGCGGCTAGCGGCTGGCGGCTAGGGAAGGTCCCGATGCTGCTGGCCGAGAGCTGCTTGCCGCCTTCCAGCCGCCAGCCGCTAGTCCCTAGCCCCTGGCGAGCGAGCGAAGCGAGCGAGCCATGAGAGACATCATCCAGATGGCGTGCGGCGACTGCAAGCGTCGCAACTACAGCACGACGAAGAACAAGAAGAAGACGACGGAGCGGCTCGAACTGAGCAAGTACTGCCGCTTCTGCCGCAAGCACACCGCTCATAAAGAGCAGAAATAGATTCGGGTCCCGGGTCCTCGAGGGCCCGGGTTCCGGCTTTGAAGGCCAATAGCTCAATTGGCAGAGCACCGGTCTCCAAAACCGGGGGTTGGGGGTTCGATTCCCTCTTGGCCTGCCACTGTAGACCCGGCCGGCGAGCGCGTCGCGCACTGAGCTGACGCCGCCGCGGTACGGGGCGAGAAGAGAATCGAGATATTCGTGGCAACCGAAACGCTCGACAACGTAGGAACGCGAGCCGCCGGCGACGGTGTGCCGGAGGGCGGCCCGGTTTCGACCGCGCGCGGCCCCGGCAGGCTCGTCGAGTTCATCGGCGAAGTGCGGGCCGAGCTGAGGCGGGTGACCTGGCCGTCGAAGGCCGAGGTCTACGCGACCACCATCGTCGTGATTCTCACGTCGCTGATGTTCGGCCTCTACCTCTTCGGTATCGACCTGCTGCTGAACTCGGCCGTCCAGCGCCTCTTCCAGCGATTCGGTGGAGCATGACGGACGTCGCCGCAAAGCACTGGTACATCGTCCACACCTACTCGGGCTTCGAGAAGAAGGTGGCCGAGTCGCTCCAGCAGCGCGTGCAGGCCTACGGCCTGCAGGATGAAATCGGCGAAGTGCTGATTCCCACCGAAGACGTGGTGGAGATGCGCGCCGGCAAGAAGGTGGTGACCTCGAAGCGTTTCTTCCCGGGCTACCTGCTGGTCGAGATGCACATGTCCGACAACGCGTGGCACTGCGTGAAGAACACGCCGAAGGTCACGGGCTTTGTCGGCGCGGGTTCGAAGCCGACCCCGCTCAGCAAGGAAGAAGTCGAACAGATCCTCGTCCAGGTCAAGACCGCGCACGAGAAGCCGAAGCCGAAGTACTCGTTCGAGCGCGGCGATCAGGTGCGCATCAACGAGGGGCCGTTCACGAGCTTCAACGGCACCGTCGACGACGTCAACGTCGACAAGAACACGTTGAAGGTCATGGTCACGATTTTCGGCCGGGCAACGCCGGTGGAACTCGATTTCCTGCAGGTAGAGAAACTTTAAGGGCAGGGCGGGGCTTTCCGGCCCGCGACCCGGTAGTGAGTTAGATGGCGAAAAAAGTACAGGCGATGGTGAAGCTCCAGATTCCCGCAGGCAAGGCCACTCCGGCCCCGCCCGTGGGCACGGCGCTCGGTCCGCACGGCGTCAACATCATGGACTTCGTCAAGGCGTTCAACGCGCGCACGGCGAAGGACGAGGGCCTCATCATCCCGGCCGTGGTCACGATCTACTCGGATCGCTCCTACACCTTCATCACCAAGACGCCGCCGGCGCCGGTGCTGCTGAAGAAGGCCGCCAACGTGGCCAAGGGATCGGCCGAGCCCAACAAGGCCAAGGTCGGCACGGTCACGATGAAGCAGGTCGAGGACATCGCCCGGCAGAAGCTGCCCGACCTGAACACCGAGTCGCTGGCGTCGGCCATCAAGTCCGTGGCGGGTACCGCCCGCTCGATGGGTATCGACGTCATCAAGTAGCAGCGGCTAGCGGCTAGGGGCTAGCGGCTGGAAAAGCTGCTCGTTTCGGCGTACGTCGCATTGGCAGTTCGTCGTTCGTTCACTAGCCGCCAGCCGCTAGAACCTAGCCGCTGGCAAGCAACGTGGGAGGGTGAGTCCACCCGCATGAACCACGGAGGAGGCACATGAGAAAACGCGGGAAGAAGTACCTCGCGGCACGCCAGCAGGTCGAAGAGCGTGTCTACGGGCTGGAGGAAGCGCTGCCGCTGCTCCAGAAGCTCAAGTTCGCCAAATTCGACGAGACCGTCGCGCTGTCCATCCGGCTGGGTGTGGATCCCAAACACGCCGACCAGATGGTGCGCGGCACCGTCGTCCTGCCGCACGGGCTGGGGAAGACGAAGAACGTCCTCGTCATCGCCGGTCCCGAGAAGCAGAAGGAAGCCACCGAGGCCGGCGCCGACATCGTCGGCGGTGAAGAACTCGTCGAGAAGATTCAGGCCGGCTGGACGGATTTCGATGCCGTCGTCGCCACGCCCGACATGATGCGCGTCGTGGGCAAGCTGGGCAAGGTGCTCGGTCCCCGCGGCCTCATGCCGAACCCGAAGACCGGCACCGTCACGGTGGACATCGCCAGGGCGGTCAAGGAAATCAAGGCCGGCAAGGTCGAGTTCCGCGTCGACAAGACCGGCATCGTGCATGCTCCGGTGGGGAAGACCTCCTTCTCCGCGGAAAACCTGATTCACAACGCCTCCACGCTGCTCGAGAGCATCGTGAAGGCGAAGCCGTCTGCGGCCAAGGGCAAGTACCTCCGCAGCATCACCGTCTCGTCCACCATGGGCCCCGGCATCCGCATCGATGAGCTGCGGATCGAGTCGGCGGCGAAACAGTAGGAGGCGCTCCAACCATGGCAGTGACGAGAGCTGACAAGGAAGCCGAGCTGCAGACCCTGGCCACGATGTTCCAGGGCGCGGACGCGGCGATTGTCATCGACTACAAGGGCATCAACGTGCCGCAGGTCACCGAACTGCGGCGCGAACTGCGCAAGGCCAGCTCGAGCTACCGCGTCGTCAAGAACTCGCTCGCGAAGCGGGCGCTCAAGGGGACCTCGTTCGAGTCCCTCGAGGCGCACTTCGCCGGCACGACGGCCATCGCCTACACCGAGAGCGATCCGGTCGGGCTGGCGAAGACGCTGACCACCTTCATGAAGACCGCGCCGTCGCTGCAGATCAAGGCAGCCGTGGTGCAGGGACAGACGATCAAGGCCGCCGAGGTCACCGACCTCGCCAACATGCCGGGCAAGCCGGAGCTGTACGCCAAGCTCCTCTTCCTGCTGAATGCGCCCGCCACCAACCTGGTGCGCGTGCTGAGCGCCGTGCCGCGCGATTTCATGAACGTGCTGGCGGCATCGGAAAAAAAGCGGGCGTAGGCCCACATCCCACATTTCGTTTCATCTCAGACGGAGACAAGATCAATGGCCGACGTGACGCAGCAGCAGGTTGTGGACTACATCAAGAACATCAGCGTGATGGAGCTTTCGCAGCTCGTGAAGACGCTGGAATCCGAGCTCGGCGTGTCGGCTGCGGCCGCCATGCCGATGATGGCGATGCCGATGGGCGGCGGCGCGGCCGCGCCGGTGGTCGAGGAGCAGACCGAATTCACGGCGGTGCTGACCGAGATCGGCGGCAACAAGATCAACGTGATCAAGGTCGTCCGTGAAGTCACCAGCCTCGGACTGAAGGAAGCCAAGGACCTCGTCGAGAGCGCGCCCAAGCCGATCAAGGAAGGCGTGACCAAGGAAGAGGCCGAGGCCATCAAGAAGAAGTTCGAAGAAGCCGGCGCCAAGGTCGAGATCAAGTAAAGACGGCGCGCTGCGCCGCCTCTAACCGGAAACCGGGGAACGAGGCCCGGGGTCGACCGACCCCGAGGCCTCGCCCGTGCTCCGGCTGTTCCTGTCCGTCCCGAGCCCCGAGCCCCGAGCGCCGAGACCCGTTTCAAAGGGTTTTCACAGCATGTACAGCCTTCCCAAGAACGTCTACCGCGAGCGCAAGGATTTCTCGAAAATCAAGACGACGGTTCCGATCCCGAACCTCATCGAGATTCAGCGCCGCTCGTACGAGCGCTTCCTGCAGATGAACCGGATGCCCTCGGAACGCGAGGATCAGGGTCTGCAGTCGGTGTTCAAGTCGGTGTTTCCGATCAGCGACTTCCGCGAGAACTCGTCGCTCGAGTTCATCGAGTATTCGATCGGGAACTGGGAGTGCAAGTGCGGCAAGCTGGCCGGCCTGCACCACCTGCGCAAGCCCTGCAAGGCCTGCGGCTTCACGCTGGTGGCCGACCCGTACGGCGAGAAAGACGTCATCTGTGGCAAGTGCGGCACCGCCAACCAGGCCCGGGGCGATGTCTGTGACATCTGCGGTCACACCGTCCAGCTGAAGCTCAAGTACGACGTCGACGAGTGCCAGGAACGCGGCATGACCTACGCCGTGCCGCTGAAGGTGACGATCCGGCTGGTGGTCTGGAACAAGGACCCCGAAACCGGCGTCAAGACCATCCGCGACATCAAGGAGCAGGAGGTCTACTTCGGCGACATCCCGCTGATGACCGACAACGGCACCTTCATCATCAACGGCACCGAGCGCGTCATCGTCAGCCAGCTGCACCGCTCGCCGGGCGCCTTCTTCCACTCGGAAGACAAGACGCTCTACGTCGCGCAGATCATCCCCTACCGCGGCTCGTGGGTGGAGTTCGAGTACGACGCCAAGAACCTGCTCTACGTCCGCATCGACCGCAAGCGCAAGTTCCTGGCCACGGTGTTCCTGCGCGCCCTCGGGCTGCGCGGCGCCGACGAGATCATCCGCGCCTTCTACGGCGTCGACCGCCTGCACCTGGCGGGCAACGCCCTGCGCTGGGCCGTCAACGACACCATCGTCGGCCTGCGCGCCAAGAAGGGCGTGAAGATCCCGGGCGCCGACGTCTCGGTGGCCGAGGGCAAGAAGATCAGCAAGGCCCACGTCGATGCCATGCGCAAGGCCGGCATCGACACCATCGACATCACCGACGAGGCGCTCGAAGGCGCCTACGCGGCCTCCGACATCGTCGACCCGGGCACCGGGGAAGTGCTGCTCGAGGCCAACGAAGAGCTGACCGCGCGCATCATCTCGATGGCCCACGAGAAGGCCGTCGACACCGTCGAGATCTTCTTCCCCGAGCGCGACGAGATCGGCACCATCCTGTCGACGACGCTGCGCAAGGATCCGATCCGCACCCACGAAGAAGCGCTGATCGAGATCTACCGCCGGCTGCGCCCGGGCGATCCGCCGACGCTCGACAGCTCGCGCACGCTGTTCGAGAACATGTTCTTCAATCCGCAGAAGTACGACTTCTCGCGGGTCGGGCGCCTCAAGCTCAACACCAAGCTGGGCCTGAACACGCCGCTCGACGAGAAGATCCTGCACCCGCAGGACTTCTACGAGGTCATCAAGTACCAGCTCAAGCTGAAGAAGAACCCGGCCAACGTCGACGACATCGATCATCTCGGCAACCGCCGCGTGCGGTCGGTCGGCGAACTCCTGGAGAACCAGTTCCGCATCGGCCTGGTGCGCATGGAACGCGCCATCAAGGAAAAGATGTCGGTCTACCAGGAAATGGCCACGGCCATGCCGCACGACCTCATCAACGCCAAGCCGGTCATGGCCGCGATTCGCGAGTTCTTCGGGTCGTCGCAGCTGTCGCAGTTCATGGACCAGACCAACCCGCTCTCCGAGGTGACGCACAAGCGGCGTCTCTCGGCCCTCGGGCCAGGCGGTCTGTCGCGCGAACGCGCCGGCTTCGAAGTGCGCGACGTCCACACCACGCACTACGGCCGCATCTGCCCGATTGAGACGCCGGAAGGTCCGAACATCGGCCTCATCAGCTCGCTGAGCTGCTACGCGCGCATCAACGAATTCGGCTTCATCGAGTCGCCCTACCGCAAGGTCAAGGACGGCCGGGTCGTCGACTACGTCCTCATCACCAACAGCGGCGGCAACCCCAAGTACAAGGTCGGCGACGTGGTGCCGGCCGACGAACTGGTGGGCGCCGACGGTCGCACCAAGAAGAAGGGCGTCGAGTTCGAGCCGCACGCCTTCTACCTGTCGGCGTGGGAAGAGGACCAGTACATCATCGCCCAGGCCAACGTCGAGCTCGACGAGGACCTCAACCTCAAGACCGAGCGCGTCAACGCCCGCCGCCAGGGCGACTTCATCCTGGCGCGTCGCGACGAGGTCGACTTCATCGACGTCTCGCCGAAGCAGCTGGTGTCGGTGGCCGCCTCGCTCATCCCGTTCCTCGAGAACGACGACGCCAACCGCGCGCTCATGGGCTCGAACATGCAGCGGCAGGCAGTGCCGCTGCTGCGTGCCAAGTCGCCCTACGTGGGCACCGGCATGGAATACATCACCGCCCGCGACTCCGGCGCCGTCATCGTGGCGCGCCGCTCGGGCACCATCGACTTCGTCGACAGCACCCGCATCGTGGTGCGCGTCGAGGGCAGCGAAGACACCAGCAAGGAGATGGGGGCCGACATCTACCCCCTGACCAAGTTCAAGCGCTCCAACCAGAACACCTGCATCAACCAGAAGCCGATCGTGGCGGTGGGGCAGCGGGTGCACAAGGGCCAGGTGCTGGCCGACGGTCCGTGCACGGAACTGGGCGAGCTCGCGCTCGGCCGCAACGTGCTGGTCGCGTTCATGCCGTGGCGCGGCTACAACTTCGAAGACGCCATCCTGGTGTCCGAGAAGGCCGTGAAAGAGGACTACTACACCTCGATCCACATCGAGGAATTCGAGATCGAAGCGCGCGACACCAAGCTCGGGCCGGAAGAAATCACCCGCGACATCCCGAACGTGTCCGAGACCTACCTGCGCGACCTCGACGACTCGGGCATCATCCGCATCGGCGCCTACGTGAAGCCGGGCGACATCCTGGTGGGCAAGGTCACGCCGAAGGGTGAGACCCAGCTGACCCCGGAAGAGAAGCTGCTGCGGGCGATCTTCGGTGAGAAGGCCGGCGACGTCCGCGATGCCTCGCTCATCTGCCCGCCGGGCATCGAGGGCATCATCGTCGGCGTCAAGATCTTCTCGCGCAAGGGCATCGAGAAGGACGACCGGGCCAAGGCGATCGAGCAGGAAGAGCTCGACACCATGGAGAAGAACCAGCAGGACGAAATCCGCATCCTGCACGAAGAGACCAAGAAGCGCGTGGCGCAGCTGCTGACCGGCCGCACGCTCCGCGCCGACCTGTTCGACGAATTCGGCCGTGAACGCCTGCTTCGCAAGGGCCAGGCGCTGACGCCGGAGACGATGCAGGACCTGCCGTTCGCGGTGCTGGTCCGCGCCAAGGTCGAAACCGACGACGCCGGCCTCGAGCCGGATCTGCGGGCCATCGAAGAGCGCACGGAGCGTCAGGTCGACGTCATCCGCCAGATCTTCGAGGAGAAGAAAGAGAAGGTGCGCCGCGGCGACGAACTGCCGCCGGGCGTCATCAAGCTGGTCAAGGTCTACGTCGCCATGAAGCGCAAGCTGCAGGTGGGCGACAAGATGGCCGGCCGGCACGGCAACAAGGGCGTCATCGCCCGGGTGCTGCCGGAAGAGGACATGCCGTATCTGCCGGATGGAACGCCGGTGGAGATCGTGCTCAACCCGCTGGGCGTGCCGTCGCGCATGAACGTCGGGCAGATCCTCGAGACGCACCTCGGCTGGGCGGCGCACGCCCTCGGCCTCTACTTCGCCACGCCCGTCTTCGACGGCGCGACCGAGGCCGAGATCACCGACTGGCTGGAGAAGGCTGGACTCGACCAGGTGGGCGGCAAGACGCGCCTGCGCGATGGTCTGACCGGCGACCTCTTCGAGCAGCCGGTCACCGTCGGCTACATCTACATGCTGAAGCTCTCGCACCTGGTCGACGACAAGATTCACGCGCGGTCGATCGGGCCCTACTCGCTCATCACCCAGCAGCCGCTGGGCGGCAAGGCACAGTTCGGCGGCCAGCGCTTCGGCGAAATGGAAGTGTGGGCGCTCGAAGCCTACGGCGCCGCGCACATTCTCCAGGAACTGCTCACGGCCAAGTCCGACGACGTGACGGGCCGCGCGAAGATCTACGAGTCGATCGTCAAGGGTGACGCCAGCTTCACGCCCGGGCTGCCCGAGTCGTTCAACGTGCTCATTCGCGAGCTGCAGTCACTCTGCCTCGACGTGGAACTGATTTCCACGAAGCGGCGGCCGGTGGACGTAATCGACGTGCCGGCCGAACCGGTGTTGGAGGGCTGAGGATTCCATGTTGAGACCAAGCTTCACGGACAGCAAGACGGCGCTGCGCGCCGATTTCGACGCGATCCGCATCAGCCTCGCATCGCCGGAGAAGATCGAACAGTGGTCGTTCGGCGAGGTCACCAAGCCCGAAACGATCAACTACCGCACCTTCAAGCCGGAACGTGACGGGTTGTTCTGCGCCAAGATCTTCGGGCCGATCACCGACTGGGAATGCCTGTGCGGCAAGTACAAGCGCATGAAGCATCGCGGCGTGATCTGCGACAAGTGCGGCGTCGAAGTCACGCAGGCCAAGGTGCGCCGCGAGCGCCTCGGCCACATCCGCCTGGCCACGCCGGTCAGCCACGTGTGGTTCTTCAAGGGGCTGCCGAGCCGCATCGGCCACCTGCTCGACATCCCGCTGCGGGATCTCGAGCGCGTGCTGTACTTCGAAGCCTACGTGGTCGTCGATCCGGGCGACACCGAGCTCAAGCAGAACCAGCTCCTCAACGAGGATCAGTTCCGCAAGGCCCGTGAGGAATACGGCTTCACGAAGTTCAAGGCGCAGATGGGCGCCGAAGCCATCAAGGAGCTGCTCAAGCGCGTCCAGATCGAGACGCTGGCGGTGGAACTGCGCGAGAAGATGCGCTCGGAAACCTCGACGCAGAAGAAGCTGAAGTTCGCCAAGCGTCTCAAGGTGGTCGACTCGTTCCGCAAGTCGAGCAACAAGCCGGAGTGGATGATCCTCGACGTGGTGCCGGTGATTCCGCCGGAACTGCGCCCGCTGGTGCCGCTCGACGGCGGCCGCTTCGCGACCTCCGACCTGAACGACCTCTACCGCCGGGTGATCAACCGGAACAACCGCCTCAAGAAGCTCATGGAGCTGAAGGCGCCGGACGTCATCATCCGCAACGAAAAGCGCATGCTGCAGGAGGCCGTCGACGCGCTGTTCGACAACGGTCGCCGTGGCCGGGTGCTGCGCGGCGCCAACAACCGCCCGCTCAAGTCGCTCTCCGACACCCTCAAGGGCAAGCAGGGCCGGTTCCGCCAGAACCTGCTCGGCAAGCGCGTCGACTACTCGGGCCGTTCGGTCATCGTCGTCGGACCGGAGCTGAAGCTCCACCAGTGCGGTCTGCCGAAGAAGATGGCGCTCGAGCTCTTCAAGCCGTTCATCTACAACAAGCTCGAAGAGCGGGGCCTGGTCGCGACCATCAAGCAGGCCAAGGAGATGGTCGAGAAGCAGGGTCCCGAAGTGTGGGACGTGCTCGAAGAGGTGATCAAGGAGCACCCGGTGCTGCTCAACCGCGCGCCGACGCTCCATCGCCTGGGCATCCAGGCGTTCGAGCCGGTGCTGGTCGAGGGCAAGGCCATCCGCATCCACCCGCTGGTCTGCACGGCCTTCAACGCCGACTTCGACGGCGACCAGATGGCGGTGCACATCCCGCTGTCGCCGGAAGCGCAGATCGAAGCGACCGAGCTGATGATGTCGTCGCGCAACGTGCTCTCGCCGAGCAACGGCGCGCCCATCACGGTGCCCTCGCAGGACATCGTGCTCGGCTGCTACTACATGACCAAGTCGAAGACCGGGGCCAAGGGCGAAGGCCGGGCGTTCGGCAGCATCGACGACGTGGTGCTGGCGCTCGAGGCCGGCGAGCTCGAGACCCTCACCCCGATCCGTCTGCGCTACACCGGGCCCCTGCAGGACCTGACGGCGGCGCGCGACGACCAGGACGTGCTGCACACCGATGTGCAGAACGTCGAGAACAAGATCATCAACACCACCGTCGGCCGCGTGCTCTTCAACGCCGCGCTGCCCAAGGGCCTGCCGTTCGTCAACGGCCTGCTCAAGAAGAAGGGCCTGCAGCAGCTGGTGCAGCGCTGCTACCTGCACCACGGCCTGCCGCTCACCGTCGAGATGCTCGACGGCCTGAAGACGACCGGCTTCACCTACGCGACGCGCTCGGGACTGTCGGTCGGCATCAAGGACCTGATCATCCCGCAGAACAAGCCGGAGCTGGTCTCGAAGGCCAGCGACGAGGTGATCCGCGTCGAACAGCAGTACCTCGAAGGCGCCATCACCAACGGCGAGCGCAAGAACAAGATCATCGCCGTGTGGTCGGACGTGACCGAAAAGGTCGCCGACGAGATGTTCTCCGAGATGGAGAAGCTCGATCGCGAAGGGCGCACCTTCAACCCGGTCTACATCATGGCCGACTCGGGCGCCCGCGGCAGCAAGCAGCAGATCCGCCAGCTGGCGGGTATGCGCGGCCTGATGGCGAAGCCGTCGGGCGAGATCATCGAGCAGCCCATCCGCGCCAACTTCCGCGAAGGCCTCTCGGTGCTCGAGTACTTCATCTCGACGCACGGCGCCCGCAAGGGCCTCGCCGACACGGCGCTCAAGACCGCCGACTCGGGCTACCTGACGCGCCGTCTGGTCGACGTGGCGCAGGACGTCATCATCTCGGAATACGACTGCGGCACCGTGGACGGCATCGAGTCACGGGCCATCGTCGAGAGCGGCGAGATCATCGAGCCGCTGCGCGACCGCATCATCGGCCGCGTCTCGCTCGAGAAGATCGTCGATTCCGTCACCGGCAACCTCGTGCTCGACGTCAACGACGTCATCGACGAGGACAAGGCGGCCGAAGTGCAGGACGCCGGCATCGAGAAGGTGAAGATCCGCTCGGTGCTGACCTGCCAGTCGCGCCGCGGCGTCTGCGCCCACTGCTACGGCCGCGACCTGGCCACCGGCAAGGTGGTCGAACTCGGCCTCGCGGTCGGTGTCATCGCCGCGCAGTCGATCGGCGAGCCCGGCACGCAGCTCACCATGCGCACCTTCCACATCGGCGGCACGGCGTCGCGGGTGTCGGAACAGTCGATGCTCGATGCCAAACACCAGGGCATCGCGCGCTTCGACAACCTCCAGGTGGTCGAACGGGCCAAGACGGCCGGCGGCCCGATCGACCTGATCGTCATGAACCGCAACGGCTTCATCGTCGTGCAGGACGACAAGGGGCGCGATCGCGAGCGCTACCAGGTGGTCTACGGCGCGCACCTCAAGGTCAAGGACGGCCAGAAGGTCGAACCGAACCAGGTGCTGGTCGAGTGGGATCCCTACACCTTCTCGATCCTCACGGAAGAGAGCGGCCAGATCCGCTTCAAGGACGTCATCGAAGGCGTGACGGTGCACGAGGATCTCGACGAGATCACCGGCCTGTCGCGGCTCATCATCGTCGACTCGGCTGACGAGAAGAAGCAGCCGGCGGTTGAAGTCCGCGGCGCCGACGGCAAGGTCGGCCGCAAGTACATCATGCCGGTGCACGCGCACATGATGGTGCAGGACGGCGAGGAAGTGCAGGCCGGCGACGTCATCGCCAAGATCCCGCGCGAGACCACCAAGACGAAGGACATCACGGGCGGTCTGCCGCGCGTGGTCGAACTCTTCGAAGCGCGCAAGCCGCGCGACCCGGCGGTCATCAGCGAGATCGACGGCACCGTCAAGCACGGCGGCGTGGTCAAGGGCCAGCGCAAGATCATGATCGTCCCCGACGAGGGCGGCGGCGACGCGCGCGAGTACTCGATCCCGCGTGGTGTGCATGTCAACGTGCAGGACGGCGAGCGCGTGCGCGCGGGCGATCCGCTCATGGATGGCCCGAGCAACCCGCACGACATCCTGCATGTGCTCGGCGAAAAGGAACTCCAGAAGTACCTCGTCAACGAGGTGCAGGAGGTCTACCGCCTCCAGGGCGTGAACATCAACGACAAGCACATCGAAGTGATGGTGCGTCAGATGCTGCGCTGGGTGCGCGTCGAGGACGTCGGCGACACCGAGTTCCTGATCGACGAGCAGGTCGACAAGTTCCGCTTCCTGAGCGAGAACGAGCGCGTGCTCTCCGATGGCGGCCGGCCGGCGACGGCGCAGCCGCTGCTGCTCGGCATCACCAAGGCGTCGCTGTCGACCGAGTCGTTCATCTCGGCGGCGTCGTTCCAGGAAACCACGCGCGTGCTCACCGAGGCGTCCATCTCCGGCAAGGTCGATCACCTGCGCGGCCTGAAGGAAAACGTCACGATGGGCCGGCTCATCCCGGCCGGCACCGGCTTCTGGTGGTACCGCCACCTGACCATCCCGGCGGACGAACCGCCGCCGCCGCCGGCGCCGCCGCAGCCCGCCGACGACGAGCTCGAACTCGATCGCGAGCTCGAATACCTGGTCGAACCGGAAGAGCCGATGGCGCGTGCCACCGGTGAGCCGGCAGGCGAGTAGATGCTTTCAGCGGCTTGGGGCTAGCGGCGACCGGCATAGCGGCTAGGGTCTAGCGGCTAGCGGCTGGACCTGAAGACGTCCAACTGAAAAGGGCCCGGTGGGAAGCTACCCGCCGGGCCTTTTCGTTGTGGCGTCACGATGTTTACAGCGTGACTGCGTGATCCGGCTAGCCGCCAGCCGCTAGCCCCTAGCCGCTAGTCAGCGAGCCGCCTTCGCTTTTGATGCCGCGGCGAGCATGGACGTCGCCGTGTAGACCACGACGGCCACCACCAGCCACCGCACGTAGAGCAGCGGCAGCGACTTGACGATGAAGGCGGCTACCAGCACTGCCAGCGGGCCGCCGACGGCGAGGCCGACCGCCGCCCGCAGGTGATAGGCCTCTTTCGGGATGAACTGCAGGCTGCCGACCGGCATCAGGAATGCGCACGAGCCCATCATGATCGGGAAGGCCGCGGTCGGGTTCATGCCCAGCAGGCTGATGACGATCATGCACGGCGCGTAGAGACCGATGCCGAGCGTCATCATGGCGCCGAGCACCACATTGGCGCCGACACCGGCCGCCAGCTTGACGCCGGTGAGGCCGAGCGCGGTGCCGCCGCCGGGCACCAGGCCGAGGAGCTGCAGCAGCATGATGGTCGCGGCCAGCATCAGCGCCCATCCCATCCCCAGCTGCACGGTGCGGCGGGGCATGCCGGCGACGATGCCGGCGCCCAGCCACGCGCCGGCGCAGGCGGCGGCGATGAGCAGGGCCAGGGTGGTGAAGTCCACCTCGACGATCTGCGTGAAGATGATGGCCTGCGTCACGGTGGGCACGACGTGGCCGACGTTGAGGGTTCCGGGAATGAGCTCGTCGGGCACGATCTTCCAGGCGCGGAACATCGCCGTGGTCGGCGCGAAAGAGCCGATGCCGAGGGTGTCGAAGAAGTTGGTGACGGCGCCGATGGCGAGCTGCAGCGGCGTCGGCCACACCGGCTCGTGGGACCCGTGCCCGCCGGCGGCTCGCCGGGCCTTGGCGGTGGAGATCCAGGTGCCGAGGTAGAACCCCGTGACACCGACCATGGAGCTGACGAGGATGGCGAGTGAGTTCATGTGGGGGAGAGTGTAATCCGGGTCCGGGGTTCCGGGTCCCTGGCCCCGGTCTCTATCCCACGAACTTGTAGCCGCTGCCGTGGATGGTGAGGATGTGTTCGGGCTCGTGCGGCGCGCGTTCGATCTTCTGCCGCAGCTTGGCGACGAAGTTGTCGATGGTGCGGGTGGTGGGGAATTCCTCGTAGCCCCACACCTCGTTGAGGATCTGCTCCCGGGTGACGACCTTGCCCTTGTGCTGCACGAAGTAGCGCAGCAGCTCGAACTCGCGGGCCGTGAACTCGACCCGGCGCTTCTCGCGCCGGGCCTGGTGCAGCTTGAAATCCACTTCGAGGTCGCCGATGCGCACCGTGTCTTCGGTGGGCGGCCGGGTGGTGGTGCGGCGCAGCACCGCGCGCACCCGCGCCAGCAGCTCGGTGATGGAAAACGGCTTGGTGACGTAGTCGTCGGCGCCGAGCTCGAGGCCCAGCACCTTGTCGGTCTCGGCCGAGCGCGCCGTCAGCATCACGATCGAGGTCGACGCCGAGCGCTCGCGCAGCTCGCGGCAGACATCGAAGCCGTTCTTGCGCGGCAGCATCAGGTCGAGGATGACGAGGTCGGGATTGAACGCCGCCGCGCGCACCAGTCCCTGCTCGCCGTCCGAGGCGGTCTGCACCTCATAGCCTTCGAGCTCGAGATTGTCACGCAGGCCGAGCAGCATCTGCGGCTCGTCCTCGATCACCAGAATGCGCTTCATGTCTGTCTCCGTACGCCTCGGCCGTGCCGGCCGGAATCGGGAAGGCGAGTGTGAATGTGCTGCCCTGGCCGGGCTCGCTTTCGACGCTCACCGAGCCGCCGTGTCCCCGCATCGTGTGGTCCACGATCGCCAGGCCCAGGCCGCAGCCCTGCGGTCCGCCGCCAAGACCGCTCTCGACCCGGAAGAACTTGCGGAAGACGCGGCGCTGCAGGTGTTTCGGGATGCCGATGCCGTGATCGCTCACCCGCACGGCGACGTGGCCGTCGAGGCGCTCGACGGCGACGTCGATGTCGCGGTGCTCGCGCGAATATTTCATCGCGTTGGCGAGCACGTTTTCGATCGCCTGCTGCACGGCGCCGGTGTCGACGTCCACCGACGGCAGGCCGGGCTCGACCCTGGTCGTCACCGAGAAGCGGCCCTGCTCGAACTGGCTCTGCAGCCTCGCCACCACGTTGCGGGTGACCTCGCCGAGGTCAGCCGGGGTCTGGCGGTAGGGCCGCAGGCCGGCCTCCATGCGTGAGAAGTCGAGGATGTTCTCGATGAGGCGGGTCAGCTTCTTGGCCTCGCCGTTGATGATCCGGTAGTACTCGGTGGCGCGTTCCGGCGTGCGCACGCGGCCCAGTTCGAGCGTCTCGGCGAAGAGCTGGATGAGCGCCAGCGGCGTCTTGAGGTCGTGCGAGACCGAGGCGACGAAGTTCGATTTCAGCTCGGCGAGGCGCACTTCGCGGGCGGCGGCGCCGGCGACGAAGAAGACCCCGGCGGCCATGATGAGCGCGAGGATGGCCATCAACGCCAGTTGCGGCCGGCTGCTCGAGTCGGCGATGGCCGTGATGGTCTGTCCGCCGAACCCGGTCTGGAGCGTCCACGTCTCGGGCTCGACTTCGACCGGCGCCGCGTATTCGAGCAGCTCGCGGTCGAAGAACACCAGCGGGAAGCTGCGCTCGTCGACGAACACCGTGGCGTCGGGCGGGGCCGAAGAGAAAAGCACCAGTCCTTTGCCGTCGCGCAGCGTCAGGTCGAGCTGGGGGAAGCCGCCCAGATGCTGCACGGCGGCCAGGCGCCGCTTCATCATGTCGGGCAGGTACTTGGTGCGGATGTCTTCGGCATCCACCACCAGCGCCACCAGGCTCGAGAAGCTGTCGCGGGCGGCGTTCGGGAAGCGCAGCTGGGCCTGCACGTACTTCCGGCGCCCGCCGATGGTGGCCGGGAAGGCGACGATGGCGCGCTTGTGTTCGAGCAGCTGGCGCAGGCGGGGCAGGATCACGGCGCCGACCCCGGGCGCGTCACGGAAACGGCGGTCGAGGTCGAGTGACTGGTCGGCCAGGCTGTCGCGGTTGTAGACGAGCAGCCGGTTCGGCAGCACGGTCGAAATTTCCGACCACACGTAGAACGCCTCCACGAACGGGCTCTCGACCAGCCCCTGGCGCAGCACGTCGTCCATCCACGCGCGGTCCATGGCGTCGCTGCGGGCCTGCGGCACGGCCAGCAGCACGCCGATGTGCGGGCGCTTGAGCGTGTCCTCGACGTCGCGCGCGGTGGCATCCGCGGTTTCCTGGCTGAGTTGACGCAGGACCACCGAGGAGGTGCTGGCGAGGTCGTTGATGGAGCGGAACTGGAAGTAGAAGAGCACCGCCACCGGGATGGCGACCACCACCGCCAGCCCGATGCCGAGGCGGATGCCACGGTCGTCGAGCACCTGACCGATCCAGCGCGGCCGGCGATCGCCGGACGAGGCGGGCGTCGAAGCGGGGGTTGAGTCGTCCATCGCAGCTCCTCTCCTCGTCCCGGTCAGGCCCGGGCCAGTTCCGCCGCCAGCCAGTCGCCCACCACGCGCCAGTCGCGCAGCTCGGGCACCGCCGACAGCAGCGCCCACGCCACCGACTGCGTGTCGCCCAGCAACTGCCGCCGGTAGTCGCGCGGCAGGTTGGTCGTGCACCCCTGCAGATCCCGCAGCGCGCCGGTCGCATCACCGGTCGCCAGCTTCGCCAGCGCCAGCCGGCTGGCTTGCACCGGGTTGCGCGCCGGGTCGAGCCGCTGCCCGGCCTGGTAGGCCGCGAGTGACGCCTGGTAGCGTCCCTGCAGGAGCAGTGTATGCCCCAGATTGTAGTGCCCGAAGGCCAGATCCGGTGTGAGCCTGATGACGCCGCGGAAGGCGGCTTCGGAGTCGGCGAGACGGCCCAGTTCGCGCGAGACGACGCCGACGTTGTTGAGGGCCTGCGGATTGTCGGGGTCGGCGGCGAGGGCGGCAGCAAATGCGGCCAGCGCCTCGTCGGGCCGGTCGAGTTCCCCGAGCGCTGCCCCCCAGTTGGCGGCGGCGGAGGAGAAGGCGGGCATGAGCCGCGTGGCTTCGCCGAACGCCTCGGCGGCGCCCGGCATGTCGTCCGCGCGCAGGCACCACTTGCCGCGTTCGAAGTGGGCGGCGGCCCATCCGGGGGCGGCCGCCACGGCCTCGCGCAGCAGGTCGCCGGCATTGTCGAGATCGTTCACTTCCATGCAGACACTCGCCATCGCCAGCAGATGGGCGGGCGTGCGCGCGGCGTCGAGCGCGCGCCCGGCCGTCGTCAGGCGTTCGGCCGGCGCGGCGGCACGGAATGCCTGCGGCAGCCCTTCTGGAGCCCGGGCCGGCGGGGCGGGCGCGGTGTCGTCATGGGCGTCGGCCTCGGAGGCATCGATCCATGTCACTTGCCGCCAGGCGCCACGCCCGTCGAGCGCTTCCTGACCGTGGTCGCGGACGACGTCGACATCCACCGTGGCGAGGAGACGCAGGTTCGGATGGGCCTCGAGGAGTTCCACGCAGTACGCAAGGAGATAGAGCGGTTGCGTCGTGACGAGGCGGGTGGCGTTCGACTGGACGTTCACGAACGCCTCGTGCAGTTCCGGCGCCCACAACACGCCGTGGAACGCACCGTCAGCAGCCGGCACGAGCGGGTGCCGAAACGGCCAGTCGTGCGTGGGCGGCGAGGGCAGCGTCTGCGCGTCCGGCTCGTCCGCCATGAGGCGCGCCAGCAGACGGCGCGCCACGCCCTGCCGCGCCGCCGGCAGACCCGCGCACGACCACGATCCGGCCGGGCCACGCCTGCGGCCAGGGCTTCGCGCCGGAGGTCAGCGAAGGAAGCAGTGATGCGGGGTCCACGGGACGGCTGGAGAGGACCCCTTCTTGTAGCACAGCCCGTGACGCGCCGACATGCCTTCCCGCAGGGGGAGACAGCTCCTGAACAAACAAGACAACGCAAGACACTGCGGCCGGGGCGCGCCCGTATAATCACCGCATCTCACTCGCCATTGGAGTGGGGATCGCCGCCTGCGCCGGCGCGAGTCCCAATCGAGCACGTCGAGGGCACTCGCATGAGCACTGCCGGTTCGCTCCCCGAGTCACACGGGCGCAGGAACTTCCTTTCCCGGTTCGTCATCGCCGTGCAGACGGCCATCGGCGGCGCGGTCACCTACGTCGTCGGCGGCGCCGCCCTGGCGCCGAGCTTCGCCTCGCACACCGCGGTCGTGGCAGCGCGCCGCGGCGGTGGCCGACCTCGCCGACGGCGTGCCGACGCCGGTCACGCTGCGCCTCATCCGCCAGGACGGCTACCGTCAGGTCGTCGATCGCCGCGTCGTCTACATCCAGCGTGACGAGGCGCCGGCGTGCGCGTGCTCGATTCCACCTGCACGCACCTCGGCTGCCGCACCCGCTACGACGATGCCCGAAACACTTCGTCTGCCCGTGTCATGGCGGTGTCTACGACATGGACGGCTCGGTGCTCGACGGACCGCCGCCGGCGCCGCTGCGCCGCCTCGAGGCGCGCATCGACGGCACTGACGTCGTCGTGCAGGTCTGAGGCGCGCGATGTGGACCGCAATCCTCGACTGGCTCGACTCGCGTACCGGCATCCGGGCGCTACGCGCGCACGCGCTCGACGAGCCGCTGCCGCCCGGCACCGGCTGGTTGTTCACGACCGGCAGCGTCGTGGCGCTGCTCATCGGCTGCCAGGTGCTCACCGGCATCGGGCTGTCGATGTACTACGTGCCGTCGCCCGCGCTCGCCTACGACAGCCTGCGCTATCTCATGAGCCAGGTGCCGCTCGGCGCGCTGATGCGCGGGCTGCACTTCTGGGGCGCCAGCTTCATCGTGGTGGCGGCCGTCGTGCACCTGCTGCGCGTGTTCCTCACCGGCTCCTACAAGGCGCCGCGCGAGGTCACGTGGATGACCGGGCTGGTGCTGCTGCTGGTCATCCTCGGCTTCTCGCTCAGCGGCTATCTGCTGCCGTGGGACCAGAAGGCCTACTGGGCCACCACCGTCACGATCAGCGTGGCCGAGAGTTCGCCGGTCATCGGCGGCTTCCTCGCGAACGTGCTGCGCGGCGGCGACGAACTCGGGGCGCTCACGCTCGGCCGCTGGTACGCGGCACACGTGTTCCTGCTGCCCGGCGCGCTCATCGTCTTCCTCGTCGCGCATATCGCGCTGATGCGGAAGCACGGCATCTCCGGGCCGATCGCGCCGGGGCGGGCGCGCCGGTGCCGTTCTATCCGTGGCACGTCGCCAAGGACACCCTGATGATGGCGGCCGTGTTCGCGGCGCTCTTCACCGCGGCCCTCCTGCTGCCCGCGCACCTCGACGAGATCGCCAATCCCGCCGACGCCGACTACATCCCGCGGCCCGAGTGGTACTTCCTCTCGCTCTTCCAGCTGCTCAAGTATTTCCCGGGCCCGCTCGAGGTCGTGGCGACGCAGGTCGTGCCCGGTGTCGTCGTGGGCGGGATGTTCGCGCTGCCGTTCCTCGACCGCGGACCGAACCGGCATCCGTGGGCGCCGTCGCGGCGCGTGTTCACGCTGCTGGTCGCATCCGTCGGCGCCGGCATCGTCACGCCTGACGGTGCTGGGGCTGCGCGACGCGCCCGTGCGCTTCGATCCGAACGTGTGGGGGCCGCAGTCGGTGGCCGGGTACCTGACCGCCGAGGACCAGGAGAATCCATGCGCCCGGTGCCACGTCGACGGCGGCCCCGCCTCACCGGTGCCGCTGACGCGCATCAGCCGCGACGAGGGCTGGCTGACGTTTCACATGAGCGATCCGGCGGCCATTGCCCCGGGCGCGAAGGCGGTCGATCCGGCGGCCGAGCCAATGCTCGACGAAGACGCGACCCGGGCCGTGCTGGCGTATCTCCGGCGGCTGCGTGCGGGGGCCGCGCCGCCCCAGGTGCCGGCGGCCTCGGCGCGCGTCGTCAAGACACTCGGCACCCGCTGCGTCGCCTGCCATCGCCTCGACAGCGATGGCGGCGATACCGGACCGGACCTCAGCCACATCGGGGCGCGTCGCGACGCCGAGACGATTCGGCGGATCGTGACCGACCCGAACGACGAGTACGGTGATTCGATGATGCCGGTCTACGGCCCGCGCCTCGACGCCGACGCTGATTGCCGCCATCGGCGACTATCTGGCCGCGAAGAAGTAGGCGGCGCGCCGGGGGCTCAGTGGGCGGGCGGCGCCGCGGACTTCGGTGACGCCTCGCCCTGATGGCAGGTGTAACAGGTGACGCGCCCGAGCGTGGATTCGCCCTCGGCCGGCACGAAGGCGGGGAAGTACTTCTTGTTCAGGGCCCGCGTCATCTCGATCATGCGGCGGGCAATCGCCTTCTTCGGGTTGTCCTCGCTCGCGAAGTTGCCGCGGGTGTGACACCCGCCGCAGTTCATCCCGACGCCTTGGACGAAATGCCGCATCTCGGTTTCGAACTGCGGCACGGTGAGCCCCTTGAGCACCGTGATGGTGGCGCTCTCGGCGATCGCCGGCTGCATCGGCGCCGGCGCCTGCGCCGAGGTGCGCGCCGGCAGCGTCGCGCAACACGCGGCCACCACGGCGGTCAGCGCGATGCGACGGCCAACCTGGATGCGGGTCGTTACCATCCGAGGGCTCCCGGACCCGCGCCCTGCTTCGGAATCAGCGCGCCCTGATGGCACGTGTAACAGGTGACGCGGCCCAGCTTCGACTGCCCGGCCTCGGGGGCGTGGCTGGCGAAGTTGTCGGCGTTGAGGGTCATGGTGAGCTCGAGCATGCGACGGGCCGTGTGTTTCGGACGCTTCTCGTCGCTCGCGAAGTTGCCCTGTACATGGCAGTGGTCGCACTTCACGCCCAGCGCATCCGCCATCAGGCGCATCTCGGCGCGGACCTCCTCGCCATTCCACCCTTTCAGGGTCTTGACGTTCTCGAGCGGCCGCGGACGCTTGGGCGGCTGCGCCGCGGCGGCCGGCCCCAGCCAGAGGCCGGCGGCGACCACTGCCGCGATGGTCCACGCCATCCGCGGCATCGACGTGAGGTCCGGCGCCCTCACTTCGTCTCGCTCCAGATCACTTCGGCGTTGGCTTTGACGCGGGCCGGTTGCGGGGTGTTGTAGCCGGCGTAGGCGGCCGGCGTCTTCCAAGCCGCCACCACGTCGTCCACGGTCCTGCCCGCGGCCTTGGCCGCCTGCACGGCGGTGACGAACTCGCGAATGAAGCCGGCGTAGGTCTTCACATCGGCCGGCGTCATCGTCGTCGGGCTGTGTCCGTTGATGATGGTGGTCACGCCGGCCACCGCCGCGGCCCTGGTCAGCGTCTCGGGGAAGGCGATGCCGCTGCCGCCGTTGTTCTTGTCCATGATCGGCAGATCGCGGTTCGGGAAGGTATCCCCGACGTGCATCACGCCGAGCGCCGGAAAGACCACGTAGGTGTCGCCGCCGGTGTGCGCGCGGCCGAAGTAGTGCAGATCGATGCGGTCGGCGCCGCTGTTGAGCGTGAGCATCGTGCTGAAGGTGCGGCTCGGCATGCCGCGTTCGCCATGGGCCTTGAAGATGTTCGGCTGCGGGCCGGTCTGGAGCGCGTACACGGGGTTGGCCTCTTCCATGTAACGCTTCGTGTTCTCGTGGGCCACGACTTCCACCGCGGCCGGGAATTCCACCTGCCCGTTCGTGTGGTCGTAGTGCGCGTGCGTGTTGATCACCATCGTGACCGGGAGGCTGGTGATGGCTTTGACAGCGTCGAGCAGCGGCTGACCCCAGCCGGGGTTCTTCGTATCGACCAGCACCGCCCCCTTCGCCGTGAGGAACAGCGCGGTGTTGCCGCCGCCGCCCTTGAGCACGTAGAGCGTCTCTCCGATCTTGTCGGCCGTGACGACCTTCGGCGCCGCGGGCGTCTGCGCCGCCGTCACCGCCATCGACCCCAGTCCCGTCGCCGCCACCGCGGCCAGCACCCATGCGCGCGTCGTCATCTGTCCTCCAGGCGCCGCCGGGCGACGCGCCCCGGCATTCTACGCGGGCAGTCCGTTCTTCGCCACCGCCCGCATCGCCTCGACGAAGGTGTCGATCTCCTCGAGCGGCGTGTAGATGTTGGGCGTCACCCTCAGCGCGCGGTACGACAGCTTGGCGTCGTCGGGGTTGTCGTGGCCGATGGCCGTGATGACGATGCGGTACTTGTCCCACAGGTGCGTGACGAGTCTGCCGGTGTCGACGCCGTCGATCGAGACCACGGCCAGGCCCCACGTCTGCCCCTCGGCCAGATTCGAGTGGATGCGGATCTTCGCTTCGTTCTTGAGCGCGTTGGCCCAGCGCAGCGTGAGATAGCGCAGCCGCGCCGCCTTGCGCTCGATGCCGATCGCCTGGTGGAAGGCGAGCGCCTCGTTGATGGCGGCCTTGGGGCCGACCGGATGGGTGCCGATCTCCTCGAATTTGCGGATATCGGTGTCGCGGGTCGCCGGCGCCGCCTGCAGGGGCCAGGTCGAGGCGATCCGTTCCCGGCGCACGTAGAGCATGCCGGTGCCCATCGGCGCCAGCAGCCACTTGTGCAGCGACACGCCGTAGTAGTCCATGCCCAGATCGCGCAGCTTGAAGGGGAAGTGGCCGAGCGCGTGGGCGCCGTCGACGATCGAGATGATGCCGCGTGAGCGGCACAGCTCGCTCAGTTCTTTCACCGGAAACAGCTGCCCCGACTGGTTGGTGATGTGGCAGAAGTGCATCACCTTGGTCTGCGGCACGATGGCACGCGCCAGGCGGCCGAACAGATCTTCGCCGTTGGTCGGCACCGGAAAGTCGATGCGCGTGAGCTTGATCTTGTCGCGGCGCACGCGCTGGTCCCAGGTGGTGAGCATGCGACCGTAGTCCTGCTCGGTCGTCAGCACCTCGTCGCCGGCCTTCAGGTCGAGCCCGTTCTGCGCGATCTGCAGCGATTCGCTGGAATTGCGGGTGATCGCGATCTCCTCGGGGTCGGCGCCGAACTCCTGCGCCAGGCGCCGGCGCGTGGTCTCGACGTTCCGCTCGGTCATGCCGCGGTGATAGACCGGCGCCTGATTGGCCCAGTCGTCGTAGCGCTTGCACGCCTCGTGCACGACCGTCGGCGCCGGGCTCGAGTTGCCGTTGTTGAGGTTGATGATCGTGCGGTCGAGCGTGAAGGCGAACTGGATCTCGCGCCAGTAGTCTTCGTCAGCCGCGACCTGCGCCGGCGTGCGGCCACCGGCGGTTGCCTGCGCGGTCAGGGCGGCGACCTCGTCGATCCCGTAGCGGGCAGTGGCAAACGCGGCGCCGGCGGCGCCGCCGGTCAGGCGGAGAAACGTTCGACGGCTGCGCATGAAAAGCCTCCAGGCGGGGAAGTGTAGGGGCAGGGCCGGGCTGACGCAACCGCCGAGCGCCGAGGGAGCCGGGCGGAAACGACGTGTTGTGGGAAATTCTGTGCACCAGGCGGGAATCCGGTGTATGCTGAACAGCTTCTTGAAAGACCCCGCGAAAGCGGTCCCGCCAGCCGAATCTCGATGGTTCGCTCCGGGAGGACTTGCAAAGCCAGTGAGAGTCTGTGCTATGCTCGTCAGGTTCTCGTGGTCCTGGGACACCCTATCTAGGACCGTCCGCTCCTCGTAGCGTCGACATTTCCCCGGTTTGCGGGGGCGACCACGACCGGAGCACCGTGACGCCGTCAGTCGCGCCCCGAGTCACCCTCGGAGTGTGGAGCGTCCGCCGGTGCCGCAGATTCGACTGTCAAGGGTAGTTGCGCGTCGGGTGCCAAGCCGCAGGGCTTTCAGGCCTGATGCCACACGATTCGCCGCCGGCGTCTGGGGCGGTGCTTGTCGTGTCAGCAGTTTTGAGATCTCGCCCGCCTTGGCGGCTGGGCGATGCGATGGCGTGAGCCGTCGCAGGGCAGCGCGGGCCTGACCAACGCCGCGCGAGTGGAGAGATCGTGCCGACGATCAGCCAATTGGTTCGCAAGGGCCGCGACGCGGTGAAGTGGAAGACGAAGAGCCCGGCGCTGCAGGAAAGCCCGCAGAAGCGCGGCGTCTGCGTGCGCGTGTTCACGCAGACCCCGAAGAAGCCGAACTCGGCTCTCCGCAAGGTGGCGCGCGTCCGCCTCACCAACAAGATCGAAGTGACCACCTACATTCCGGGCGTCGGTCACAACCTCCAGGAGCACTCGCTGGTGCTCATCCGCGGCGGCCGTGTGAAGGACCTCCCGGGCGTGCGCTACCACGTGGTGCGCGGCACCCTCGACGCCGTCGGCGTCGCCGGCCGCAAGCAGGGCCGGTCGAAGTACGGCGCCAAGCGCCCGAAGCAGTAGGAACGACGTTATGCCACGCAGACGAATTGTAGCGAAGCGCGAGCTCCCCGCCGATGGCGTGTATGGCAGCCAGCTGGTCACGAAGTTCATCAACTGCATGATGAGCGACGGCAAGCAGTCGACGGCGATGAGCATCGTCTACGGCAGCTTGGAGATCGTGAAGGAAAAGTCGGGCGACGACCCGGTCAAGATCTTCAAGAAGGCCCTCGATAACGTGAAGCCCTCGCTCGAGGTCAAGTCGCGGCGCGTCGGCGGCTCGAACTACCAGGTGCCGATCGAGGTCAACCCGAACCGCCGCCTGTCGCTCAGCATCCGCTGGCTGGTCGGCTACGCGCGTTCGCGCGGCGACGGCAAGACGATGAAGGAAAAGCTGGCCAACGAACTCCTCGATGCGGCCAACCTGCGCGGTGGCGCCGTCAAGAAGCGCGAAGACGTGCACCGCATGGCCGAAGCGAACAAGGCGTTCGCGCACTACCGCTGGTAGCGCGTCGCCATCAGATCAGGGACTGCTGACTTACATCATGGCTCGATCGGCACCACTCGAACGCACGCGGAACATCGGCATCATGGCCCACATCGATGCCGGTAAGACCACGACGACCGAACGGATCCTGTTCTACACCGGCATCACCTACAAGATCGGTGAGGTGCA
This sequence comes from uncultured Acidobacteriota bacterium, assembly GCA_963779175.1. Classification (GTDB taxonomy): domain Bacteria; phylum Acidobacteriota; class Vicinamibacteria; order Vicinamibacterales; family UBA2999; genus CADEFD01. Next base: position 2,047,943 of record CAVZXA010000003.1, on the reverse strand, counting down.
CGAAGGCACCGCGGTGATGGACTGGATGGAGCAGGAGCAGGAACGCGGCATCACGATCACGTCGGCTGCCACCACCTGCTTCTGGAAGGAACACCGGATCAACATCATCGACACGCCCGGCCACGTCGACTTCACCGTCGAAGTCGAGCGGTCGCTGCGCGTCCTCGATGGCGCCGTCGCGGTGTTCGACGCGGTGTCGGGCGTGGAGCCGCAGTCGGAGACGGTGTGGCGTCAGGCCGACCGTTACCGCGTGCCGCGCGTGTGCTTCGTCAACAAGATGGACCGCATCGGCGCCGACTTCATGGAGACGCTGGCGCAGATCGGCTCGAAGCTCCAGGGCAACGCCGTCGCCATCCAGCTGCCGATTGGCGCCGAGGACAAGTTCCGCGGTGTGGTCGACCTGGTGCAGATGAAAGCGCTCGTCTACAAAGACGAGACCATGGGCGCCGACTACGAAGTCCAGGACATCCCCGCCGACATGGTCGACGAGGCCAAGGCCCGTCACGAGATTCTCCTCGAGAAGGCCAGCGAGGCCGACGACAAGCTGCTCGAGAAGTATCTGAGCGGCGAGACCATCACCGCGGCGGAACTGAAGGCGGCCCTGCGCAAGCGCTGCATCGAGTCGGTGCGCCTCGAAGTGGCGCCGTTCGTGCCGGTCATCTGCGGCACGGCGTTCAAGAACAAAGGCGTGCAGCCGATGCTCGACGCCGTCATCGACTATCTGCCCTCGCCGCTCGACATCCCGCCGGTCACCGGCATCGACCCCGACTCGAAGGACGAGAGCAAGATCGAACGCTCGGCCGACGACAAGGAACCGTTCTCGGCGCTGGCTTTCAAGATCATGACCGACCCGTTCGTCGGTCAGCTGACGTTTTTCCGGGTCTACTCCGGCACCCTCACCTCGGGCTCGTCGGTCATCAACTCGACCAAGGGCAAGACCGAGCGCATCGGCCGCATCCTGAAGATGCATGCCAACAAGCGCGAGGAAATCAAGGAAGTCAACGCCGGCGACATCGCCGCCGCCGTCGGCCTGAAGTCGGTGACCACCGGCGACACGCTGTGCGACGAGAAGAAGCCCATCATCCTCGAGAAGATGGAGTTCCCGGAGCCGGTCATCTCGCTCGCCATCGAGCCCAAGACCAAGGCCGACCAGGAGAAGCTGGGTCAGGGCATGGCCAAGCTGATGGCTGAAGACCCGACCTTCCGCGTCAAGACCGACGAGCAGACCGGTCAGGTCGTCATCGCCGGCATGGGCGAGCTGCACCTTGAAATCATCGTCGACCGCCTCAAGCGCGAGTTCGGCGTCGAGGCCAGTGTCGGCAAGCCGCAGGTCGCCTACAAGGAAACGCTCACGAAGCCGGCCGAAGGCCATGGTCTGTTCAAGCGTCAGACCGGCGGCCGCGGCCAGTTCGGCGATTGCTGGATCCGGCTGTTCCCGCTCGCGCCGGGCACCGGCTACCAGTTCGAGAACGAGACCGTCGGCGGCTCGATTCCGCGCGAGTTCATCAAGCCGATCGATCAGGGGATCCAGGAAGCGCTCACGCGCGGGATTCTGGCCGGCTACCCGATCGACGACGTGCGCATCGAGGTGTTCGACGGGTCGTCCCACGACGTCGACTCGTCGGAAATGGCGTTCAAGATCGCCGGCTCGCTGGCTTTCCAGGACGCCGCCAAGAAGGCCGGTCCGGTGCTCATGGAACCCGTGATGCGGGTCGAGGTCGTGTGTCCGAAGGACAACCTCGGCGACGTGATGGGCGACCTGGCGAGCCGCCGCGGCCGCATCCAGTCGCAGGAAGATCGCGGCGGCACGCAGATCATCTCCGCTCGCGTGCCCCTCAGCGACATGTTCGGCTACGCGACCGACCTGCGGTCGCGCACGCAGGGCCGCGCCACCTACTCGATGTATTTCGACCGCTACGAGCAGGCGCCGCGCAATGTGAGCGAAGAAGTCATCGCCAGAGTGCAGGGCACGAAGTAAGCCCGGCACCCGGGATCCGAGACCGACGAGGAATCAGCACATGGTTGGCGACAAGATTCGAATCCGCCTGAAGGCCTACGACGCCCGGCTGCTCGACCAGAGCACCGGCGAGATCGTGGACACGGCCAAGCGGACGGGGGCGCGGCTGGCGGGACCGATTCCGCTGCCGACCGAGATCAACAAGTGGACGGTGCTCCGGTCGCCGCACGTCGACAAGAAGTCGCGCGAGCAGTTCGAGGTGCGGACGCACAAGCGGCTCATCGACATCTTCGAGCCGACGCCGCAGACGGTGGACGCGCTGATGAAGCTCGATCTGCCGGCAGGTGTCGACGTCGAAATCAAGGCGTTCGGCAAGGAACACGGAAAGTAGCAGCGGCTAGGTTCTAGCGACTAGCGGCTAGACAGCAGCTGAGGAATCACGATGGTGAATGGAATCATCGGCAAGAAGATCGGCATGACGCAGCTCTTCCTCGAGGATGGCACGGTCGAACCGGCCACCGTCCTCCAGGCGGGCCCTTGCGTGGTCGTGCAGGCGAAGAGCGCCGGCAGCGACGGCTACGAAGCCGTGCAGCTGGGGCTCGTCGGCGGCAAATACAAGGCCAACAAGGCGACGACCGGCCATCACAAGGCCGCCAGCGTTCCGGCGACGCGGGTGCGTCGCGAGGTCAAGCGGGCCGCCGGCGGCGAACAGCCCAAGCCCGGCGACTCGATTGTCGTCGGCGCGCTGTTCAACCAGGGCGAGCGCGTGGACGTCATCGGCACCAGCAAGGGCCATGGCTTCCAGGGCGTCGTGAAGCGCCACCACTTCGCTGGCGGCGTGGCGACGCACGGCTCGATGTTCCACCGCGCGCCCGGGTCGATCGGCGCCTCGTCCTACCCGTCGCGTGTCGTCAAGGGCATGCGCATGGGCGGCCACATGGGCCAGGACCGGGTGACCGTCCGCAACCTCAAGGTGCTGCGGATCGACGCCGACAACAACCTGATGGTGGTGCGGGGCGCCGTGCCGGGAGCCAACGGCGGCTACGTGCTCATCCGCAAGGCCATCGCGGCCAAGCCGGAACCGCAGCCCCAGCTGCAGGAAAAGCCCAAGAAGGGCAAGAAGTAGGACGTCATGACCGTAGATGTCGTCAACGCAGAGAACAAGAAAGTGGGCGTAGTCGAGCTCAGCGACGCCGTCTTCGGCGGGCGCGTGAAGACCGACCTCATCCACGCCTCGGTCGTGCGGTCCAACGCTGCCGACCGCCGCGGCACCCACGCCACCAAGACCCGCGGCCTGGTCAGCGGCAGCGGCCGCAAGCCGTGGCGCCAGAAGGGCACCGGACGCGCCCGCGTCGGCGAGACGCGGACCCCGCTGTGGCGCAAGGGCGGCACCGTGTTCGGTCCGCAGCCGCGCAGCTACGCCTTCACGGCGCCGAAGAAGGTCGAACTCGCCGGCCTCCAGGCGGCGCTGGCGCAGAAGGCGCAGGACGGCGATCTCGTGATCGTCGACACGCTCAGCGCGTCGGCCGTCAAGACCAAGGCGGCGGCGCTGATGCTGAAGACCATCGGCGTCAACGGCAAGGCGCTGCTCGTGGACGTGCAGCTCGACGAGAACCTGGCGTTGTCGCTGCGCAACATTCCCGGCGTGAAGTTCCTGCAGAGCTCACGCATCAACGCCCGCGACGTCATGGACACCACCAAGGTGGTCCTGACCCAGTCGGCGCTCGAGAAGCTGCAGTCGGCGCTCGGCGCCTAGGCGGGAGACACGACATGAAGCTCACGGAAGTGATTCGGCGCCCGCTCGTCACGGAGAAGACCACCGTGATGAAGGAAGACGGCCGGACGCTGGTGTTCGAAGTGGCGCGGCAGGCCAACAAGCTCGACGTCAAGCGTGCCGTCGAGAAGCTGCTGGGCCCGAAGGTGGCGTCGGTGCGCACGTCGATCGCGCACGGCAAGCAGAAGCGTCAGGGCCAGTTCGTCGGCCGGCGCTCCGATTGGAAGAAGGCGTACGTGGTGTTGCGCGAGGGCGAGAAGCTGCCCGAGTTCGCCGACAACGCTTAAGCGTCCACGTGCCTTAGGGATCCGAGAGAGACGGCCATGCCGATTCGCAAGTACAAGCCCACATCACCGGGACGCCGGTTCCAGACCGTCCAGGTCTTCGACGAGATCACGACTGACTCGCCGCATCGTCCGCTCACCGAGTCGCTCAAGCGCTCGGGCGGCCGCAACAGCACTGGTGAGCTCACCATGTGGTGGCGCGGCGGCGGTCACAAGCGCCTGTATCGCATCATCGATTTCAAGCGCGACAAGAAGAACATCCCCGGCAAGGTGTCGACCATCGAGTACGACCCGAACCGGTCGGCGCGCATCGCGCTGGTCACCTACGCCGACGGCGAGAAGCGCTACGTGCTGCAGCCGCTCGGCATGAAGGTGGGCGACACCATCATCGCCTCCGACACCGCCGACATCCTGCCGGGCAACACCCTGCCGCTCTCGAACATCCCGCAGGGCACGCTGGTGCACAACGTCGAGCTGAAGCCCGGCCGCGGCGGCCAGCTGGCCCGCAGCGCCGGCGCCGCCATGCAGGTGGTGGCGAAGGAAGGCGAATACGTCTCGGTCAAGATGCCGTCCGGTGAAATCCGGAAGATCCTGCAGAACTGCCTGGCCACCATCGGGCAGGTCGGCAACCTCGACTTCGAGAACGTCTCGATCGGCAAGGCCGGCCGCAACCGCTGGCTCGGCAAGAAGCCGCACGTGCGCGGCGTCGCCATGAACCCGGTCGACCATCCGCTCGGCGGCGGCGAAGGCCGCACCTCGGGCGGCCGTCACCCGGTGACGCCGTGGGGTGTGCCGACCAAGGGTTACAAGACCCGGTCGACCAAGAAGCTCAGCAACAAGTTCATCGTGCAGCGGCGGAAGAAGTAGGCGTTATGAGCAGATCGCTGAAGAAGGGCCCGTTCATCGACACCCACCTCCTCGAGAAGGTGGAAGCCATGAACCGCGCTGGCGAAAAGAAAGTGGTGAAGACCTGGTCGCGCCGGTCCACCGTGATCCCCGAGATGGTCGGGCACACCCTGGCGGTGCACAACGGCCGCAAGTTCGTGCCGGTCTACCTGACCGAGAACATGGTCGGGCACAAGCTCGGCGAGTTCTCGCCGACGCGTCAGTTCAAGGGGCACGCGGCCAAGGCCGAGAAGACGGCGTCGTCGTCGCCGGCGGCCGGAGGGAAGAACTGACATGGTCACCTCGCAGGCAACGGCGAAGTACGTGCGCTCGTCGGCCCAGAAGGCCGGACTGGTGTGCGACCTGATCCGCGGCAAGGACGTCAATCGCGCCCTCTCGACGCTGCAGTTCGCGAAGAAGAGCGTGGCCCGCGACCTGGCCAAGGTGCTGCGGTCGGCAGTGGCCAACGCCCGTCTCAAGGAAGGCTTCGGCGGCGACGTCGAGCGCCTGTTCGTGTCGGCGGCGTTCGCCAACCAGGGCCCTTCGCAGAAGCGGGTCAGGCCCGCGCCGATGGGACGCGCGTTCCGCGTGGTGAAGCGCACGACACATCTGACGGTGGAAGTGACCGAGCGGCCGCAGAAGATCAAAGCGGTCGTCGACGGCGACACCAGGACCCCGGCGCGGCGAGCCCGCGTCAAGAAGCCCGCGGCGGCCGCGGCGGCCGAGTAGGACGAGGAGATCGCAGTGGGTCAGAAAGTTCACCCGTACGGGTTCCGGATCGGGTTCAACAAGACCTGGAAGTCCCGCTGGTTCGCCGGCAAGGACTACGCGGATCTGCTTCACGAGGATCTGGCGCTCAAAGCCGACCTCAAGAAGCGGTTCCAGCACGCCGGTGTGTCCAAGATCGAGATCGAGCGCGCCGCCAACAAGTTGAAGATCGACGTGCACACCTCGCGCCCCGGCATCATCATCGGGCGCAAGGGCACCGAGGTCGACAAGTTGAAGCAGGAGATCCAGAAGCGCACCAAGCGCGAGGTCTTCATCAACATCCAGGAGATCCAGAAGCCCGAGCTCGACGCGCAGCTGGTGGCCGAATCGGTCGCCATGCAGCTCGAAAAGCGCGTGGCGTTCCGCCGGGCGATGCGCAAGGCGGTCGAGTCGGCGCTGCGCTTCGGCGCCCGCGGCATCAAGGTGCGGGTGTCGGGCCGGCTCAACGGCGCCGAAATCGCCCGCTCCGAGTGGTATCTCCACGGCCAGCTGCCGCTGCAGACGCTGCGCGCCGATGTCGACTTCGGCTTTCACGAAGCCCACACCACCTACGGCCAGATCGGCGTCAAGGTCTGGATGTACAAGGGCGAACGGCTCACCCCGCGCGTGGGCCGCGACGAAGAATACCGCGACCGTCCGCGTCGAGCGGCCGGCGCCCGTGGATAGCGAGACGACATCATGTTGATGCCGAAGAAAGTCAAATTCCGGAAGCAGCAGCGCGGCCGCATGTGCGGCAAGGCGTGGCGCGGTTCGGACGTGTCGTTCGGCGATTTCGGGCTCAAGGCCCTGGAGCCGTGCTGGATGACCGATCGGCAGATCGAAGCCGCGCGTGTCGCGATGACCAGGTTCATCAAGCGCGGCGGCAAGATCTGGGTGCGGGTGTTCCCCGACAAGCCGGTCACGAAGAAGCCGCTCGAAACCCGCATGGGCAAGGGCAAAGGCGCGCCGGAAGGCTGGGTCGCGGTCGTGCGTCCCGGCAAGATCCTGTTCGAGATGGAAGGCGTGAGCGAGACCGAGGCGCGTCGCGCCATGGAACTCGCCGCCGCCAAGCTTCCCATCCTGACCAAGTTCGCCGTCCGGTTCGGTGAGGAGAAGCAGCGATGAAGGCAACCGAACTGCGCGAGATCGACGCTGACGGCCTGCGCGCCAAGGCCTCGGAGATCGAGGACGAGCTGTTCCGTCTCCGCATCCGCAAGGCGATGGGCCAGCTCGAGAAGCCGGTGGCCCTGCGCGACGCCCGCAAGAATCTGGCGCGCGTGAAGACCGTTCTCAGGGAAAAGGCGAAGTAGCCATGGCCGTGAAGATCGAAATGCAGGGCGTCGTGATCAGCGACAAGATGCAGAAGAGCGTCGTCGTGGCCGTCAAGCGCCGTGTCCAGCACGGTGTCTACGGCAAGATCCAGAAGCGCACCACCAAGCTGATGGCGCACAACGAGAACGACGACGCCCGGATGGGCGACCTGGTCGCGATCGCCGAATCCAGTCCGATCAGCCGCCGCAAGCGCTGGTCGGTCACCCGCGTCATCGAACGCGCCTCGAAGGTCTAGGAGGAGAGCCGCCATGATTCAGATGCGGACGATTCTCGACGTGGCCGACAACTCGGGCGCGCGCAAGCTCGCGGTGATCAATCCGATCGGCGGATCCACCGGACGTTATGCGCGCCTGGGCGACATCGTCACGGCGTCGGTGAAAGAAGCCACCCCCGAGTCCAACGTGAAGAAGGGCTCGGTCGTGAAGGCGGTCATCGTGCGGGTGCGCAAGGAACAGCGCCGCCGCGACGGCAGCTACATCCGGTTCGACCGCAACGCGGCCGTGCTGGTCAACGACAACAACGAGCCGGTCGGCACCCGCGTGTTCGGGCCGGTGGCGCGTGAACTGCGCGAGCGCCGGTTCATGAAGATCATCTCGCTCGCGCCCGAGGTGCTGTAGGCCATGGCCAAGGTGCGAATCAAGAAGAACGACACGGTGCTGGTGCGGGCCGGCAAGGATCGCGGCAAGCGCGGACGTGTGCTGCAGGTGCTGCCCGACAAGAGCCGGGTGGTGGTCGAGGGCGTCGGTCTCATCAAGCGCCACACCCGCCCCAATCCGCAGAAGAACATCAAGGGCGGCATTCTCGAGCGCGAATCGGCCATCCACGTCTCGAACGTGATGCTGGTCGACGCGGAGTCCAACCAGCCGGCGCGCATCGGCGTGCGGGTCGAGGCCGACGGCACCAAGGTGCGCGTCCGCCGCAAGCGGCAGGGGTAAGGCGACATGAGCACGAAGACGAACCGGCTGCGGGAGCGCTACCTCCAGGACGTGGTGCCCGCGCTGTCGAAGGAATTCGGCTACGGCAACGTGATGGCGGTGCCCAGGGTCGAGAAGGTCGTGGTCAACATGGGCCTTGGCGAAGCGACGCAGAACGCCAAGATCATCGATGTGGCCGCTGACGAACTCGGCAAGATCACCGGCCAGAAGGCGGCGGTCCGCCGCGCCAAGAAGTCGATCGCGCAGTTCAAGGTGCGCGAGGGTCAGCCGATCGGCGCCATGGTGACGCTGCGCGGCGACCGCATGTATGACTTCCTGGATCGCCTGATCAGCATCTCGCTGCCGCGCGTGCGCGACTTCCGCGGCGTGTCGGCGCGTGGCTTCGACGGCCGCGGCAACTACACGCTGGGGCTGCGCGACCAGTTGATCTTCACCGAGATCGACTACCTGAAGGTGGACAAGGCGCGCGGCATGAACGTGTGCGTCGTGACCAGCGCCAAGACGGACGAGGAAGCCCGAAAGCTGCTGCAGCTCCTGGGCATGCCCTTCCGCACGAACTAGGACCCGAGGACTCGAGCAATGGCGACGACTGCGAAGATCGCTCGTGAGAAGAAGGCGCTGAAATTCAAGGTGCGCCACCGCAACCGCTGCCGGCGGTGCGGACGGCCGCGGGCCTACCTGCGGAAGTTCGCGCTCTGCAGACTGTGTTTCCGCGAGCACGCGCTGACGGGCGACGTCGCGGGTGTGACGAAGAGCAGCTGGTAGTCGGGGTCCGGGACGCAGGTTCCGGGGCTCGGGAAGATTGACGAGAGCACGAAGAACATGACTGATCCGATTGCAGACATGCTGACCCGGGTACGCAACGCCGTGGCGTCCAGACACGCCCGCGTGGACATGCCCGCGTCGAAGTTGAAGGCCGATATCGCCAAGATCCTGCAGGACGAAGGCTACATCGCGGGCTTCAAGCTCGTCGATGACAAGCCGACTCGGGCCGGCGGGACGGCGCGTCCACTCATCCGGGTGCTGCTCAAGTACGGCCCCGGGGGCGAGAAGGTGATCTCGGGCATTCAGCGGGTGAGCCGGCCCGGCCGGCGCGTCTACACACCAGCCGACGCGATCGGCCCGGTGCTCGGCGGCCTCGGCGTGAGCATTCTCACGACGTCGCGCGGCGTGATGACCGGCCGCAGTGCCCGCAAGGCGGGCATCGGCGGGGAAGTGCTTTGTAACGTCTGGTGACCTGCGCGCGGCTAGCGGCTAGGGACTAGCGGCTAGGAATTCCGCGCGCACGTTCAGGCCAAGGGAAGTTGTTGGGTTTTCTAGCCGCTAGTCGCCAGCCGCTAGCCGCTAGGTGGGAAACCGAAATGTCACGTATTGGGAAGAAGCCGATTCCGATTCCGAAGGGCGTCACCGTGAAGGTGGACGCCGCCGGCGTCGACGTCAAGGGGCCCAAGGGCCAGATGCGGCAGGCGCTGCCGCCCGGAGTCGTGGTGGCCGTCGAAGACGGACAGATTCTGGCGCGCCGCGAGCGCCCCGACGACAAGGCGCTCGGCAAGTTCCACGGCCTGGCGCGCAGCCTCGTGGCCAACGCCGTGCTCGGTGTGAACGAGGGCTGGAAGCGCGAGCTCGACATCGTCGGCGTCGGCTACCGCGCCGAGGTCAAGGGCAAGCAGGTGCATTTCGCCCTCGGCTACTCGCATCCGGTGATTTTCGACATTCCGGCCGGCATCGACGTCGCCATCGAAAAGCAGACCCACGTCACCGTGACCGGGGTCGACCGCCAGCTGGTCGGCCAGGTGGCCGCCAACATCCGCTCGCTCCGCAAGCCCGACCCGTATCAGCAGAAGGGCGTGCGGTACATGGGCGAGGTCCTGAAGAAGAAGGCCGGAAAGACGGGGGCGTAGGGCGATGAAGATCACCAACAGAGACGAGCGTCGTCAGCGGATCAAGTACCGGATCCGCAAGCGCGTGCGCGGCACCGCGGCGCAGCCGCGCCTCAGCGTCTTCCGCAGCGTCTCGCACATCTACGTGCAGGTCATCGACGACCTGGCAGGCCAGACGGTGGCGTCGGCCTCGAGCGTCGAGGCCGAAGTGAAGGCGAAGATGACCGACGGCGCCCGTGCCGGCAACAACAAGGGCGCCAGCGTCGTCGGCGAGACCATCGCCGAGCGGCTCAAGTCGAAGGGCATCTCGAAGGTGGTGTTCGATCGGAACGGGTTCCTCTACCACGGCCGTGTGCGCGAGGTGGCCGAGGCGGCCCGCAAGGCCGGACTCGAGTTTTAGGCGAATCGGAAGGCGATGATGCGGACACGCGAACGAATCGATGCGGGCCAGCTCGACATCAAGGACACGGTGGTTGCCATCAACCGCGTGACCAAGGTGGTCAAGGGCGGCAAGAACCTGAGCTTCAGCGCGCTGGTGGTGGTCGGTGACGGCCACGGCGTGGTGGGGTTCGGGATCGGCAAGGCCAAGGAAGTGCCCTCGGCCATCAAGAAGGGCATCGAGGCCGCGAAGAAGGGCCTGATCCGCGTGCCGCTGAAGGGCACCTCGATCCCGCATCCCGTGATCGGCCGCTACGGCGCCGGCCGCGTGCTGCTGAAGCCGGCGCCCGATGGCACCGGCATCATCGCCGGCGGCGGCGTGCGCGCGGTGGTCGAGTCGTGCGGCATTCACAACGTGCTGACCAAGTCGCTCGGCACCGCCAACCCGCACAACGTGGTGCGCGCGACGTTCACCGCGCTCTCGATGCTGAAGGACCCGGCCCACGTCGCGCGTCTGCGCGGTAAGGACCTGGACGACGTCATGGGCGTGACGGCCTGAGGCCGGGCTGAGGACATCATGTCGACGAAGCAGGCAAAGACGGTGAAGGTAACCCTGGTGCGGAGCCCGATCGGGTTCAATCGCACGCAGGCCGAGACCGTGATCGGAATGGGGCTGCGCCGCATCCGCCACACGGTCACGTTGGTTGACACGCCCGAGACCCGCGGGATGATTCACAAGGTCCGTCACCTGGTGACGGTCGCCGAGTAACGCACATGCCCACCAATCTCAGTAATCTCCGTCCCGCCAAGGGGTCGAAGTTCACGCGCAAGCGCGTCGGCCGCGGCCCCGGCTCGGGCAGCGGCAAGACCGCCGCGCGCGGCTACAAGGGCGCGCAGTCGCGCTCGGGCTACAAGTCGAAGCGCGGCTTCGAGGGCGGCCAGATGCCGCTCCACCGCCGCATGCCCAAGCGCGGCTTCAACAACATCTTCCGCATCGAGTACGCGGTGGTGAATCTCGACGCGATTGCCGAGCGGTTCGATGCCGGCGCCGTCGTCAGCCCCGAGACACTGCGGGCCATCGGCCTGGTCTCGGATCGCCGCCTGCCCATCAAGGTGCTGGCGCGCGGTGAGGTGAGCAAGTCGTTCACCGTGCAGGCGCACAAGTTCAGCGGGAAGGCGGCCGAGAAGATCGCGGCGGCCGGCGGGACCATCGAAGTCCTGGGAAAGCCCGCGGCCTGACGGCCGGTTCCCGGTCAGGCAGTCAGAAGGCGTAGGCCATGCTCGACGCGTTCAAGAACCTCTTTGCGGTCGCCGATCTCAGGAATCGTGTGCTGTTCACGCTCGCGATGCTGGGCGTGTATCGCGTCGGCAGCCACATTCCGACGCCGGGCGTGAACACGGCGGCGCTGGCGCTGCTGGCGGAGCAGGCGCGCGGCACGATGTTCGGCTTCTACGACATGTTCTCCGGCGGGAACCTGTCGCAGGTGACGATCTTCGCGCTCGGCGTCATGCCCTACATCAGCGCCTCGATCATCCTGCAGCTGCTGACCGTGGTGTGGCCGTACCTCGAGCGCCTCTCCAAGGAAGGCGAGCTCGGCCGTCGCAAGATCACCCAGTACACCCGCTACCTCACGGTGGTGCTGGCGGTCGCGCAGTCGATGGCGATCGCCATCTACCTCGAGCAGCAGACCAACATCGCCGGCGGCCTGCCGCTGGTCTACGAGCCGGGCTGGGGCTTCCGGCTGATGTGCATCCTCACCCTCACGACCGGCACCATGTTCGTGATGTGGCTGGGCGAGCAGATCACCGAACGCGGCATCGGCAACGGCATGTCGCTGCTCATCTTCGCGGGCATCGTCGTCAACTTCCCGCGCGCCGTCACCTTGACGTTCGACCAGCTCCGCACCGGGCAGATCGGGCTCATCCGCCTGCTGATTCTGGTGGCGCTGATGATCGCGGTCATTGCCGCCATCGTCTTCGTCGAGCGCGGCCAGCGCCGGATCGTCGTGCAGTACGCCAAGCGCGTCGTCGGCCGCCGCCAGTTCGCCGGCACCAGCACCCACATCCCGCTCAAGGTGAACACGGCCGGCGTCATCCCGGTGATCTTCGCCAGCTCGCTGCTGGCCTTCCCGGGCACGCTGACCGGGGTCTTCCCGGTGGGCGGCTGGGCCAACTCGGTGCTGCAGCAGGTGGCCTACGGGATGCCGCTGTACAACCTGCTGTTCATCGTCATGATCGTGTTCTTCGCCTACTTCTATACGGCCATCATCTTCAATCCGGATGACGTGTCGGAGAACATGCGCAAGTACGGCGGGTTCATTCCGGGCATCCGCCCCGGCAAGCGCACCGCCGAGCACATCGACTCGATTCTCACGAAAATCACGCTGGCCGGCGCCACCTATCTGTGCCTGGTGGCGCTGCTGCCGGAATTCATGATCACCGGCTTCCGGGTGGCGCCGATTCCGTTCGTCGGCGACTTCCTCGATCGCAACCTGCCGCAGTGGTTCACCCAGGGGCTGGGCGTCAACTTCTTCTTCGGTGGCACCTCGCTGCTCATCGTGGTGGGCGTGGCGATGGACACCGTGAGCCAGCTGGAGTCGCAGCTCATCATGCGGCACTATGACGGCTTCATGAAGAAGACCCGCATCCGGGGACGGCGCGACTGACGTCATGGCGTTGCGGTTGCTGATGCTCGGTCCGCCTGGCGCGGGCAAGGGCACACAGGCGGTGCAGATTGCCCGGGATCACGGCGTGCCGAAGATCTCGACGGGCGACATGCTGCGTGATGCGGTGTCGTCCGGCAGCGAGCTGGGCCTGCAGGTGAAGGAAACGGTGGCGCGCGGGCAGCTGGTGAGCGACGATCTCATCGTGGAGCTGGTGCGGCGCCGGCTGACCGACGACGACGCCCGCGGCGGGTTCGTGCTCGACGGGTTTCCGCGCACGGTCGCCCAGGCGAAGGCGCTCGACGGCCTGCTCGACGGCGAGCCGTTGACGGTGGTGGAAATCCGCGTGCCGGATGAAGAACTGGTGCGGCGGGTGCGGGGACGGCGGATTTGCGAGTCGTGCGGCACGACCGTGTCGGCCTTCGACGGCGAGCCGTCGGAAGCCCAGGCGTGCAAGGTGTGCGGGGGGCGGCTGGTGCAGCGCTCGGACGACAGCGAGACGGTCGTGCGCGACCGGCTCAAGGTCTACTGGCGCGAGACCCAGCCGATGATCGGGTACTACGAGTGCCGGGAGACGTTCAGGCGCGTCGACGGCGCCCGCAGCCCGAAGGATGTCTACACGGCCATCACCGAGGCGGTGGCGGCCGTGAACGGGACGCGGTAGGAACCTAGCGACGATGATCATCTGTCGATCGGCGGCGGAGCTGGAGCGGCTGGCGCGTGTGAACGCGCTGGTAGCCCGTGTGCTCACCGAGCTGGCGGCGATGATTGCGCCGGGGGTGACGACCGCGGAGGTCGATGCCCTGGCCGAGCGGCGGCTGCGCGAAGCGGGGGCGGAGCCGGCGTTCAAGGGCTACCACGGATATCCGGCGACGATCTGCGCGTCGGTGAACGAGCAGGTGGTGCACGGGATTCCGTCGGCGCGCAAACTGGTTGCGGGAGACATTCTCTCGGTCGACCTGGGCGCGAAGATGGATGGGTTCTACGGCGACAGCGCGGTGACGGTGCCGGTGGGGGCCATCACGCCGGAAGCGGCGCGGCTTCTCGAGGTGACCAAGCAGTCACTGCACGAGGCGCTGGCAGCGGTGAAGGCGGGTGCCCGGCTGTCGGACATCGGCGCTGCGGTGCAGCGCCACGTCGAGGCGGCGGGGTTCTCGGTGGTGCGGGAGTTCGTGGGACACGGCATCGGGCAGACGTTGCACGAAGAGCCGCAGATTCCGAACTACGGCACGCCGGGCCGCGGGCCGCGGCTGGCCGAGGGCATGGTCCTCGCGATCGAGCCGATGGTGAACATGGGCGGCGCGGGGGTGAAGGTGTTGAGCGACGGGTGGACGGCGGTCACCAAGGACGGCAGTCTCTCGGCGCACTTCGAGCACACGGTCGCGGTGACCGCCGACGGCTGCCGGGTCTTGACCCGGGCCGACGCGGCGGCCAACGCCGCGGCGTAGACGATGACCGGCGAGGCGCCGACGTCGCCGCTGGAAGTGGAAGGCGAGGTTCGGGAACTGCTCCCGAGCGCGCTGGTTCGGGTCAGTGTGGAGGGACGGCACGACGTCGTCGCGCATCTCGGCGGTTCGCCGGCGCGCAACTACGTCAGGGTCGTCGTCGGGGATCGAGTGAAACTGGCGCTGTCGCCCACGGATCGGACGCGTGGACGCATCGTCGAGAAACTGTAGGGACGAGCGATGAAAGTTCGAGCGTCAGTCAAGAAAATCTGCGTCAAGTGCAAGGTCGTGCGTCGCAAGGGTGTCGTGCGGGTCATCTGCACGATCGCGAAGCACAAGCAGCGGCAGGGGTAGGACTAGCGGCTGGGGACTAGCGGTTAGCGGCTAGGCCCCAAGGCGCAAGCAAAGAACGGCACCAGCGGTTCGGCGACCGGGCAGTCAGCGACAGTCATGTGACTAGCCGCTAGCCCCTAGCCGCGAGCCGCTGTTCAAGGAACAGCACATGGCGCGTATTGCAGGCATTGACCTTCCGCGGACCAAGCGGGTCGAAATCGGGCTCACCTACATCTTCGGGATCGGGCAGCACCGGTCCGGCAAGATCCTCGAGGCGGCCGGTGTCAGCGGTGACATCCGCGTCAAGGACCTGACCGATGACGACGTGCGCAAGATCAGCCGCGTCCTCGAAGAGCAGGGCGGTGTGGAAGGCGACCTCCGCAAGGAGATCTCGCTCAACATCAAGCGGCTGATGGAAATCGGCAGCTACCGGGGCATGCGCCACCGCCGCGGGCTGCCCGCCCGGGGTCAGCGCACGAAGACCAATGCGCGCACGC
Source organism: uncultured Acidobacteriota bacterium (assembly GCA_963779175.1). Taxonomy (GTDB): domain Bacteria; phylum Acidobacteriota; class Vicinamibacteria; order Vicinamibacterales; family UBA2999; genus CADEFD01. The sequence continues at coordinate 2,032,833 of CAVZXA010000003.1, read as the reverse complement.
GCAAGGGGCCGCGCAAGGGCGCGGTTGCCAAGAAGAAGACGGTGTAACCCATGGCCAAGACCGAAGGCGCGAAAGAGTCGACCCCCAAGAAGAAGACCTTCAAGAAGCGCGGCGAGAAGCGCGTGGTGCACCACGGCTTCGCGCACATCCAGGCGTCGTTCAACAACACGCTCATCACCATCACCGACACCGAAGGCAACGTGGTGTCGTGGTCGAGCGCCGGCGCCATCGGCTTCAAGGGGTCGCGCAAGGGCACGCCGTACGCCGCCACGCAGGCAGCCATGACCGCCGGCAACGTCGCCAAGACGTTCGGCATGCGCTCCTGCGAAGTGCTGGTCAAGGGTCCGGGGTCAGGCCGCGAGTCGGCCGTCCGTGCCCTGCAGAACGCCGGCATCGAGGTGAAGTCGATCCGCGACGTCACGCCGATTCCGCACAACGGCTGCCGGCCGCCCAAGCGCCGCCGCGTCTAGTCGCGCGTTCCCGCATACAGAGAGAGAAGGACGACGTTACATGGCTCGATATACCGGACCGGTCTGCCGCCTCTGCCGCCGTGAGGGCATGAAGCTGTTCCTCAAGGGCGAGCGGTGCTACACCGAGAAGTGCGCCATCGAGAAGCGCAACATGCCCCCCGGCCAGCACGGCCGCCGCCGCGCCTCGAAGATGGTCGGCTACGGCGTGCAGCTGCGCGAGAAGCAGAAGGTCAAGCGCACCTACGGCGTGCTGGAAGATCAGTTCCGCCGCTACTTCGAGATGGCCGACCGCACCCGCGGCATCACCGGCGAGACGCTGCTGCAGCTGCTCGAGCGGCGCTTCGACAACGCCGTCTACCGCATGGGCTTCGCCACCTCGCGCGCCCAGGCGCGCCAGCTGGTGCGCCACGGGCACTTCCTCATCAACGGCAAGAAGGTCGACATCCCGTCGGTACTCGCTCAAGGCCGGCGATGTGGTGACGGTGCGCCAGACCAGCCGCGAGAACGCCTCGATCCTCCACGCCGTCGGCGAGGTCAAGGGCCGCGGGATTCCGGAATGGATCGCGCTCGAAGGCGAACTCGGCGCCAAGGTGGTCTCGATGCCGACGCGCGCCCAGATCAACCTGCCGGTGCAGGAACAGCTCATCGTCGAGCTCTATTCCAAGTAGCCGGGGCCCGGGGCTCGGGTCCCGGGGCTCGGAACTGCGGTACGGCCCGACGCCGAACGCCGCAGCCGTCGTTCAGAAGTACGGCCCCGGGGGTTCCGGGGGCGCCCATCATCGGCCCGCAGCTCGACAGACCTGCAGCGGGAGGCCGGCGATGCTTACATGCAGGTCTGGAGGCCGGTCTGCCGGCCCGTTGGCGAGAGGGTGAATACCATGTTGTGGAAGGGTTTCCAGCGTCCCAAGCGGCTCGACTTCGAGCGCGATACGCTCACCGATCGGTACGGCCGCTTCACGGCCCAGCCGTTCGAACGCGGCTTCGGCACCACGGTCGGCAACGCCATGCGACGCGTGCTGCTGTCCTCGATCGAGGGCGCGGCGGTCACGGCGGTCAAGATCGACGGCGTGCTGCATGAGTTCTCGCCCATCAAGGGCGTGGTCGAAGATGCGACCGACATCATCCTCAACCTGAAGATGATCCCGCTCAAGGTCCACACCGACGTCGCCAAGACGCTGTCGCTGCGCGTCAACAAGGCCGGCAAGGTGCGGGCGGCCGACATCGAAGTCGACCAGGACATCGAGATTCTCGAGCCCGACGCCCACATCGCCACCATCTCCGAGGGCGGCAAGCTGCACATGGAGCTGCGCGTCAAGCGCGGCCGCGGCTACGTCGCCGCCGACAAGAACTTCGACGAGGACCTGGGCATCGGCTGGATTCCGATCGACTCAGTGCACTCGCCGGTCAAGAAGGTGAACTACCTGGTGGAGGCGGCGCGCCTGGGCCAGACCACCGATTACGACAAGCTCACCCTGGACGTGTGGACCAACGGCTCGGTCACGCCGCGCGACGCCGTGTCGCTCTCGGCCAAGCTGATTCGCGACCACCTGAGCATCTTCATCAACCTCGACGACGAAGACGAGCCGGCGGGCGACGCCGCCGGTGACGCCGTCCGCGCCGGCGGGGCCAACGAGCACCTCGACAAGAGCGTCGAGGAACTCGAGCTCTCGGTGCGCTCGTACAACTGCCTCAAGAACGCCAACATCCGCACCATCCGCGAGCTCGTGCAGAAGACCGAGGGCGACATGCTGAAGACCAAGAACTTCGGCCGCAAGTCGCTCAACGAAATCAAGGAAATCCTGCAGACCATGGGTCTCGGGCTCGGCATGCGCCTCGACCAGGCGGCGCAGGACTAACGCCGCGGGAACGAGCGGTCAGGACACACTGCCATGAGACATCGAGTAGGACATCGGAAACTGGGCCGGCTGACGGATCATCGCCTGTCGATGCTCCGCAACCAGGCCGAAGCGCTGCTCACGCACGAGCACATCACGACGACGCTCCCGAAGGCCAAGGAACTGCGGCCCTTCGTCGAGAAGATCATCACCGTGGCCAAGCGCGGCGTGAAAGCGGCCGAGCCGAAGGGCAAGACGCTGGCGGCGCGCCGTCAGGTCGGCCGCGACATCCACAACGACGACGTCGTCACCAAGCTGTTCGGCGACATCGCGCCGCGCTTCATGGAACGTCCGGGCGGCTATACCCGCATCCTGAAGCTCGGCCTGCGCAAGGGCGACGGCGCCGAGACGGCGCTGGTCGAACTGGTCGGGTCGGAGTTCGACCCGAAGAAGGCCGCCGCCGAAAAAGCCGCCGAGGCCGAAACAGGCGACGCGCCGAAGTCGCAGAAGAGCGTGGGCGAGCGGCTGCGTGCCGCCGCCTCGCGCATCCGCGGCGAGAAGAAGGACGCCAAGGGCGGGGCGCCGAGCAAGGCCTCGAAGCCCGCGCGCGGCACCGCGAAGAAGAACACGACGCCGCGCAAGGCCGGCGGCTCGTAGCCTCACCGCACCGGGGTTCCCGGCGCGGCACCACTCTCACAGCCTGGCGGCCTTGCGGCCGCCAGGCTGTTGTCGTCTACGGCGGCCCCTCAGGCGTGGTGATCGCCGGCGTGTGGATGGGCGGCCTTGTGCGCGGCCACGATCCTGGTCTGCAGCGGCGCCGGCACGTCTTCGTAGTGCGAGTACTCCATGTGATAGGTGCCGCGGCCGCCGGTGACCGACGTGAGGTGCTGTTCGTAGGTCAGCATCTCCGACATCGGGACCTGCGCCCGGATGACGGTGCTGGTGCCGCGTGTGTCCATGCCGGCGATCCGCCCGCGGCGGCCGTTCAGATCGCCCATCAGGTCGCCGGCGAACTCGGCCGGGGCGTAGACTTCGACGTGCATGATCGGCTCGAGCAGCGTCGGCCGCGCCCGTGCCATGCCGTCCTTGAACGCGAGGTGACCGGCGGTCTTGAACGACAGCTCGTTCGAGTCGACGTCGTGGTACGAGCCGTCGATGAGGGTGGCCTTGAAGTCGACCATCGGGTAGCCGGCCAGGAAGCCGCGGGCGCGTGATTCGTCGAGCCCCTTCTCGACCGCGGGGATGAACTGGCGCGGGATCGAGCCGCCGAAGATGTCATCCACGAAGGCGAAGCCGGCGCCGCGGGGCAACGGCTCGAAGCGCACCTTGCAGTCGCCGAACTGGCCGTGGCCGCCGGTCTGTTTCTTGTGGCGGCCGTGGGCCTCGACCGCCATCGTGATGGTCTCGCGGTAGGGAATGCGCGGCGGCTTGAGCAGCACCTCGACGCCGAAGCGGCGCTTCAGCTTGGCCACCGTCACCTCGATGTGCAGCTGGCCCTGCCCCGACAGGTGCAGTTCGTTGGTGTTCGGATCGCGGGCGTAGTGAATGGCGCCGTCCTCTTCCTCGAGGCGATGCATGGCGGTGCTGATCTTGTCTTCGTCGCCGCGGGACTTCGGCTCGATGGCGTAGGACAGCACCGGTTCCGGCACCGCCATCGGCGCGAAGGTGAGGCCGGCCTTGGGCCCGGCCAGGGTGTCGCCGGTACGCGACTCTTTGAGCTTGGCGACCGCGCCGAGGTCGCCGGCCCGCACCTCCGGCACCGGCACCGGCGTCTTGCCCTGCATCAGCATGAGGCTGCCGAGCCGTTCGTCGACCTCGCGCGTCACATTGCGCGCCGTCGAGTCCGAGGTCAGCACGCCCTGGTAGACGCGGAACAGCGTGATCCGCCCGGCGAACTGGTCGGCCACCGTCTTCCACACGAACGCCGCCAGCGGCGCCGCCTCCGACACCGGGCGTCTGACCTCCAGGCCGGCGGCATCGATGGCCGTGAACGTGCGATCGGCGGCCGCCGGCAGCCAGCTGAGGATGGCGTTGAGCGTGGCGTCGATGCCGATGTTCCTGAACGCCGAGGTGCAGACGGCGGGGAAGAGCTGCGCCGCCGCGGTGGCGCGCTGCAGACCGGTGATGAGGTCGTGGTCGCCCAGCGTGCCGGCCTCGAAGAAGCGCTCCATCAGCGTCTCGTCGGCCTCGGCCACCGCTTCGATGAGCGCGGTGCGCGCGGCCTGGGCTTCCTTGAGCAGGGCGTCGGGGACCGGGCCTTCCACCGCCGGCCCGCCATCGACCGGCGCCGTGAACGCCTTCATGCCGATGACGTCCACCACACCGGTGCAAGCCTCACCTTCGCCAATCGGCAGATGGATGGGAAAGACGTTGCGGTGACAGGTCTTGCGGAGCGCCGCGACGGAGCGTTCGAGCGACGCGCGGTCGCGGTCGAAGCGGCTGAGCACCACCAGCCGCGGCAGGCCGAGCTCGTCGGCGGCCGCCCACGCCTTTTCGGTCTGCACGGCCGGACCCGACACGGCGTCGACGACGATGAGCGCGGCGTCGGCGACCCGCAGCGCGGCCCGGGTGTCGGCGAAGAAGTTGGCGACGCCCGGCGTGTCGAGGAGGTTGATCTTGGTCTTGCGCCACTCGGCGTAGGCGAGGGAAGTGCCGAGCGTGTGTTTGCGGGCGATTTCTTCGGCGTCGTAGTCGGTGGCGGTGGTGCCGTCATCCACCCGTCCCAACCGGTTCACCATCCCGGCGGCGAAGAGCAGGGCCGACACCAGCTGCGTCTTGCCGCAGCCCCCGTGCCCCGCTACAGCGACATTCCGGATACTGGCGGCATCGTAGACCTTCATAGGCCGGACCCTCCGCGTGTCCCTGGCGTCGCGGCCGGCCCGGTGGTGCCGGATGTCGGCCCTGGACGTCTCTTTGCCTGTAGCCTATGCCTTCGCCGGGCGAAGTCAAGAGGGCGCCGGAATGCCGGCTGGCAGCTATTCGTAGCGCAGGGCTTCGATCGGGTCGAGACGCGAGGCCCGCCAGGCGGGCAACATGCCGAAGAAGATGCCGACCCCGGCCGAGAAGCCGAGACCGAGCGCGAACGACCACCACGGCAGCGAAATCGGGAAGCCCGAGATGGCGTTGACGGCGAAGCCGATGCCGCTCCCGAAGAGGATGCCGAGCACGCCGCCGATCGAGGTCAGCACCACCGCCTCGATCAGGAACTGGAACAGGATCTCGGTGCGCCTGGCGCCGATGGCCTTGCGCACGCCGATCTCGCGCGTGCGCTCGGTGACCGAGATGGTCATGATCGCCATCACGCCGATGCCGCCGACCATCAGCGCGATCGACGAGATGACCACCAGCGACAGCAGCACCGCCTGCGAAATCTGCTCCCATACCTTCAGGATGGCGTCCTGTGTCACCAGGTCGAAGTCGTTCGGCTTGTCGAGCGTGAGCCCGTGCCGGATGCGCATCACGGCCTCGACTTCGCGCAGGGCGTCTTCGCGCGACGCCCATTCGTGGGGCACCACCGCGATCATCACCGGGGCGCCGCCGAAGGCGCCGCGGCGCACGCGCTCGGAGCCGAACTGCTTGCGCCAGGCGGTGAACGGGATGATGACGAAGTCGTCCTGGCTGGGCCCGAAGCTGGGCTGCTTGTCGATGACGCCGACAATCGTGTAGCGCACGGCGCCGACGCGGATCTGCTTGCCGATCGGATCGAGGCCCGACTTGAGGAACAGCGCCTCGTAGGGGCCGTAGCCGAGCACGGCGGCGTTGCGGCGGCGGTCCACTTCCTGTTCGGTGAACGAGCGGCCGGCCAGCATCTTCGCGAAGCGGACGTCGACGAAGCGCTCGGAGACGCCCATGATCACGTTGGGCGGCGTGCGCTCGCTGCCGTAGAACACCCGTTCCATGGTCGGCTGCGGTGGGCCGCCGCCGAGCCACGTGTCGACCAGGGCCACCGACGGCGCCAGCCGCCGGATGGCCTCGCCGTCGTCGGCATTGAGCGACGGCCGCCGCATCAGTTCGAGGAACGAGGTGCCCGACGAGAAGCTGACGGCGCCGAAGCGCTGCACGAAGATGGTCTTCGGGCCGAGCGAACGGATCGAGTCCTTCAGCGACTCGTCGAAGCCGCGGATGAGCGCCGTCATGCCGACGATCGAGGTGATGCCGATGACCACCCCCAGCACCGTCAGCACCGAACGCAGCTTGTTGGCCCACAGCGTATCGAGGGCCATGACCGCGGTTTCGCGCAGCAGCGACAGGCGGGTGCGGAAGCGCCGGATCATTCGCGCCTCAGGGCTTCGATGGGCGCCAGGCTGGCGGCGCGGCGGGCGGGATACCAGCCGAAGAAGAGGCCGACAAACGCCGTGACCAGCACGCCCACCACGATCGACCAGGTCTCGATGGCGGCCGGCAGCGGCGTCACCGCCGCCAGGCCCTTGGCGAAGGCGGCGCCGATGGCGACGCCGATGACGCCGCCGGTGATCGACAGGGTGACCGACTCGGTCAGCACCTGCGACATGATGTCGCGCGACCTGGCGCCGAGCGCCTTGCGCAGGCCGATCTCGCGGGTGCGCTCGCTGACCACCATCAGCATGATGTTCATGATCACGATGCCGCCCACCACCAGCGACAGGCCGACGATGCCGACCAGCACGACGGCGATGCCGGCGGTTGCCTGCTGGAAGATGTCCATAATCGAATCCGACGCCACGATGCCGAAGTTGTCGTCGTCGCCCGGGCCGAGGTGCCGCGTCACCCGCAGGGCCGTCCGCGCCTCGTCGCGGGCCATCGACACCCGCGCCGGATCGCGCGGTTTGACCATCAGCGACAGACTCTGACGCGAGCCGAACAGCTTCTGGTACTTGCCGAGCGGGATGACCACGAACTCGTCGAGCGAGTTGCCGAAGAACGAGCCCTTCTTGGCGCTGACGCCGACCACGCGGAAGGGCACGCCGGCGACCTTGATGGTCTTGTCGAGCGGATCTTCGGCGCCGAACAGGCGGTCGGCGATCTGCCAGCCGATGAGCGCCACCGGCCGGCTGCGCGAGACTTCGATCGGGCTGACCATGCGGCCGCGCTCGGCGTCGAAGGTCGAGAAGTCGAGATAGCGTTCGGTCACGCCCTGGATTTGAATCGATTCCAGCTCCTCGGCGCGGTAGGCCACCGAGGCGTTCTGCTGCGCCTGCGCCATCACGGCGCCGATGGAGGTGCCGAAGCGTTCGATCGCCTCGGCCTCGTCGGCGGTGATGCGCGGATTGTTGCGCTGCCGATCGCGCTCGTCCTCGTTGCGGATGAGGCCCATGCGGCTGATGGTGAAGGAGTCGGCGCCGAGGTCGGAGACGATGGCGTCGGACACCGCGCCGTTGACGCCCTGAATGAGCGCCACCACGGCGATAATCGACGACACGGCGACGATGTTGCCGAGCAGGGTCAGCAACGACCGGAGCTTGTTGGCCCAGATCGACGAGAGCGCCAGCTTGACCGACTCCCAGAGCTGCTGCATGGTGGACCTGCGCGACGGCTACTTGGCCGTGGTGGCGGCGGGCCGGTTTTCCCGCACCTCGTCGGCGTCGAAGAGGTTGCGCACGCTTTCAAAGGGGCCGGTGATGACCCGGTCGCCTTCCTTGAGGCCCGACGTGACCTCGAAGTAGCGTTCGCCGGCGATGCCGACCTCGACCGCGGTGAACACGGCCCGGCCGTCGCGAATCACGAACACGCCTTCGATCTCCTTGCGGGTGTGACCGACCGGGAGTTCGGTGGGAGCCGTGTTCGCGGTGGACGGCTCCGGGGCGCCGAAGCTGAAGCGCGAGGCCGGCGCCGGACGCACCTTCGGGACGACGGCGCCGGCCGTGTCGTACTCGAGCTCCCGCACGGTGAGGGCCTGAATCGGCACCGCCACGGCGCTGGCGCGGCTGGCCGTGGAGATCTCGGCCGTGCAGGTGAACCCGGGGCGGATGTCGGGCGCCGCCTCGTCGAGCGTCACGACCACCTTGAAGTTGGTGGCGGTGCGTTGTCCGGTGGCCTGGCCGGTCGCCTGAATCGGGCTGTTGCCGATCTCGGTCACGCGCCCGGCGAACGTCTTGCCCTCGATGGCGTCGATGGTGATCGTGGCCTTCTGGCCGATCTGCACCAGCGGGATGTCGGTTTCGTCCACCTCGACTTCCGCCTCGATGACCGACATGTCGGCCACCGTGAGCAGCACCGTGCCGGCATTGTTCATGGTGCCGACGACGACGTTTTCGCCCTCCTCGATGTTGCGGCGGGTGACGATGCCGTCAAACGGCGACTCGAAGCGCGACTGCGACAGGTTGTAGCGGGTGCTGACCAGCCCGGCTTCCTGCTGACGCACCTGCTCTTCGCGGGTGCGGATCTCCTGGGCGCGGGCGTTGATGTCGCTTTCGCGCACCTCGACCTCGGCCTCCGCCTTCTCGAGGGCCTCGCGCGTGGTCAGGCCGGCGGCCCACAGCTCCTGCTGACGTTTCAGGGCCTGGCGGGCCACGTCGAGGTTCGCCCGAGCGCTCTGCACCTGGACGCGCACCTGTTCGAGGCCCGTCCGCGCCCCGGCGACGCCGGCTTCGTCGCGCCGCACGGCGCTCTGCGCGGCGATCGGATCGATCTGCAGCAGGAACTGTCCGGACTTGACCCGGTCGCCCTCGCGCACGCCGATGCTGGTGACGCGGCCCATGGTCTGGGCGCTGATGTTCACCGACCGCTTCGGCTCGATCTTGCCGGAGGCCGAGACCAGCGCCTCCAGATCCCGGCGCTGCACCGCTTCCCCGGTGACGAGCGTGCCCTTCTCCTGCTTCGAACGGGCATAGGCGCCCCCGGCGACTCCGGCCACCACGAGCAGCGCGAGAACCCACGGCCATTTTCTGCGAAACACGATTACGACCCTCCCGTCAGGACGACGAGTCCCGCGATGATTGCAGCGACACCCACATAGACGCCGGCGAGCGGCATGACGTAGTCGCGGGCTCGCCGGCCCGCCAGGGCGGCACAGCCCACGGCGAGCAGCCATACCCACCACAGCCCGAACAGCTCGACCGTGCCGAAGAAGCGGGCCGGCAGGGAGCCTTCGTCGAAGAACGGCAATAGCGCCGCCAGGTTGAACGGGCTCGTCAGCGATTCCCGCACCATGTGCAGCGGGGTGGCGACGAGCTGCTGCGCCACCAGCGCCAGGCTGGCATGCACGGCCACACTCAGGGCGGGCAGGAACCCGGCACCGCGCCGGCCGAGCCAGAGATAGAGGCCCGCGGCCACGGCCAGCGTCACGGCCGGGAAGAGCAGGGCGCGGCCACCACTCGTGAGGTAGATCCAATAGGGCGGACGGGACTGAAGCGCCGCGTAAGCCGCGTCGTCGATCGTGCCGCCGACCGCCTCGACCACGCGGACCCGCTCATCGACGAGCGCCTGCCGGCCCACCGGCGCGCTGAGCAGGACCCACGCCGCGCCGCCCCAGACAGCCAGCAGGAGCGCCCACGTGAGCGCGACCTGCACGGCCGAACTCGAAACCGCGCCGCGCATGGCCGCGTGCGGCGATGTGCACATCTGTATCAGGCGACCGGCCACCGATATGGCCGGAGGGTTGCTAGATGAAGACATTCGTCGGGTGGAGGGCGTGAGCCGTCTGTCCAGTGTACTACGCGCATTCCTGCCCGATTGTTTCGTCGCCGGGCCGTCAAGTGGCTGATACCGATGGACTTCCATGCTCTTCTTCGTCGCGCCGTGGCCACCCGTGGGCGGCGCGTACCGGCGTTGCCAGAGGTGCTGACCCCTGGAGCGCCCGTCAGAACCGTAATCCGTGGCGCCGTCCCGTCACAGAAGCGACGGGCCGACCACCGCTCGGGCGGCCCGGCCGCCCGGATCGACAGACGCCGGTGCCATCGAGCTGCATGGAACGTCGCGCCGTTGCACCTGTCCTTCCGTGGTAACGGGGCAGCGGCGGCTGCAGTGCAGGACCGCCATGACCGAAAAGGTAATGGGACGACAGGTCTGACAGGCCCGTCCGGACACTGACGGCCCAAGGCGGACGACGACCACATGGCGGTACGGATCGGGGAACTGCTCCTCAAAGAGAAGCGGATCACCCCAGAACAACTCCAGGAAGCGCTGAGCTACCAGCGGCAGAATGGCGGCAAGCTGGGCGCCAACCTGGTGAAGCTCGGGTTCGTGAAAGACGAGGAGATCACGTCACTGCTCTCCAAGCAGTACGGCGTGCCGTCGATCTCGCTGAACCAGTTCGAGATCGACCCGGCGGTCATCAAGCTGGTGCCGGCCGAGACGGCCCACAAGTACCAGATCATCCCGCTCAGCCGCGTTGGTGCCACGCTCACCATCGCGATGACCGACCCGACCAACGTCTTCGCGCTCGACGACCTGAAGTTCATGACCGGCTACAACGTCGAGCCGGTCGTCGCGTGGGAAACCGCGGTTCTCGACGCCATCCAGAAGTACTACGGGGCGCCCGGTGCCGGCGGCGGCAAGAACACCCAGAAGATCGTCGAGACGGCCCCCGGCGAGAGCGCGCTCGACATCGCGACGCGGGCGATGTCCGAGATGCCGATGCTCGACGCCGACGACGTCGAGGTGCTCGACGAGCTCGAGGAGATCAGCGCCGAGCTGCTGACCAGGCAGGGCGAAGAAGCCCCGGTCATCAAGCTGGTCAACGTCATCCTGATGTCGGCCATCTCGAAGGGCGCCAGCGACATCCACATCGAGCCCTACGAGAAGGAATACCGCGTCCGCTACCGCGTCGACGGCCTGCTCTACAACGTGATGGCTCCGCCGCTCAAGATGAAGGACGCGATCACGTCCCGCATCAAGATCATGGCGAAGCTCGACATCGCCGAGAAGCGCCTGCCGCAGGACGGCCGCATCAAGATCCGCTTCTCCGACGCCGGCCAGCAGCGCGACATCGACTTCCGCGTGTCGGTGCTGCCGACGCTCTTCGGCGAGAAGATCGTCATGCGGCTGCTCGACCGCACCAAGTTGATGCTCGACATGACCAAACTCGGCTTTGAGCCCGAGTCCCTGGCCAAGCTCGAAGCGCAGATCATGAAGCCGTGGGGCATGGTGCTGGTGACGGGCCCGACCGGCAGCGGCAAGACCAACACGCTCTATTCGTCCATCTCGCGCATCAACACGATGGACACCAACATCATGACCGCCGAAGACCCGGTCGAGTTCAACCTGGTCGGCGTCAACCAGGTGCAGGTGCGCGAGAGCATCGGCCTGAACTTCGCCGCCGCGCTGCGCAGCTTCCTCCGCCAGGACCCGAACATCATCCTGGTCGGCGAAATCCGCGACTTCGAGACGGCCGAGATCGCGGTCAAGGCCGCGCTCACCGGCCACCTCGTGCTCTCGACCCTGCACACCAACGACGCGCCGAGCACCATCAACCGCCTGATGAACATGGGCATCGAGCCGTTCCTGGTGGCCAGCTCGCTGAATCTCGTCTGCGCGCAGCGCCTGGTGCGCCGCATCTGCACCAGCTGCAAGATCGACGACCCGCTGCCGCCCGCGGCGCTCGTGAACGTCGGGTTCACGACGGAACTGGCCGAGACGGTCGTGCCGAAGAAGGGCAAGGGCTGCGAGAAGTGCAACCAGACCGGCTACAAGGGCCGCGTCGGCCTCTACGAGGTCATGGAAATCGGTGAAGAGCTGCGCGAGCTCATCCTCGTGGGCGCCTCGGCCATCGAGCTGCGGCGCAAGGCGATCGAGGAAGGGATGATCACGCTGCGCGGCAGCGGCCTGCGCAAGATCACCGACGGCGTGACGACGATTGAAGAAGTGGTGCGGGAGACGGTCAAGTAACGCGTCGGGACCAGGGATCAGGGACCAGGGACACACACATGGCCACGCTGCCAGAACTGCTCAAGACCACGGTGGAGCTCAACGGCTCCGACCTCCACCTGTCGATCCAGTCGCCGCCGGTGGTGCGCGTCCACGGTGAACTGCGCCGGATGGAACATCCGGAGCTGACGCCGTCCGACACCAAGACGCTGGCCTACAGCGTGCTGACCGATGCGCAGAAGAAGCGCTTCGAGGAGACGCAGGAGCTGGACTTCTCGTTCGGCATCCGCGGCCTGGCCCGCTTCCGCTGCAACCTCTTCAACCAGCGCGGCGCCGTCGGCGCGGTCTACCGTCTGATTCCCGAGCGGGTCCGGCCCTTCGATGAGCTCGGGCTGCCGCCGGTCATCGGCAAGCTGGCCGAGCGGCCGCGCGGTCTGGTGCTCGTGACCGGCCCCACCGGCAGCGGCAAGTCGACGACCCTGGCCGCGATGATCGACAAGATCAACATCGAGCGCAAGGCCCACATCCTCACCATCGAGGACCCGATCGAGTACCTGCACCAGCACAAGGGTTGCCTGGTGAACCAGCGCGAGGTCCACAGCGACACCCAGAACTTCACCAACGCGCTGCGGGCGGCGCTGCGTGAGGATCCTGACATCGTCCTGGTCGGCGAAATGCGCGATCTGGAGACGGTCGAGTCGGCGCTGCGGATTGCGGAAACGGGCCACCTGACGTTTGCGACGCTGCACACCAACTCGGCGTCGTCGACCATCAACCGCATCATCGACGTCTTCCCGGCGCACCAGCAGTCGCAGGTGCGGGTGCAGCTGTCGCTGGTGCTCGAAGGGATCGTCTGTCAGTCGCTGCTGCCGCGCATCAACGGCCAGGGCCGGGTCGTCGCGCTCGAAATCCTGGTGCCCGACACCCGGTATCAGGAACCTCATCCGCGAAGACAAGGTCCACCAGATCTATTCGGCCATGCAGGCCGGGCAGGAAAAGCTGGGCATGCAGACCATGAACCAGTCGCTGGTCACGCTGCACCAGCGCCGTCTCATCTCCACCGAGACGGCCATGAACGCCTCGTCGCTGCGCGACGAGCTGACCGAAATGATGAGCCGCGGCGTCGGAGTCGTCGCGGGCGCGGGTATGGGCCGCACCACGCCTGGTGCGCGTCCGATGCCCTCGCGGTAACCGACTCCGCAGGCACGCAGGCTCCCCCAGGAGACGAGGACCATGCCGACTTTCGCATTCTCCGGCCGCACGCGCGGCGGCGAGACCATCACTGGCGAGCGCTTGGGCGACACCGTCGAATCGGTGACCAACGCGCTGCGCCGCGAACAGATTCTGGTGACCAGGATCGCGGCGGTCGCCGCCAAGGCGGTGGCGCCGCCGAAGAAGGCGCGCGCCCGTTCGGTCAATCCGAAGAACCTGGCCGTCTTCACCCGCCAGTTCTCGGTGATGATCGACGCCGGCCTGCCGCTGGTGCAGTGTCTCGACATCCTGGGCAACCAGGAAGAAGACAAGAACTTCGCCGCCGTCATTCTGCATACCCGCTCCGACGTCGAGGCCGGCGCCTCGCTCGCCGACGCGATGAAGCGGCATCCGAAGACCTTCGACCCCCTCTTTACCAACATGATCGCCGCCGGCGAAGCGGGCGGCATCCTCGACACGATTCTGAAGCGGCTGGCGACCTACATCGAGAAGGCCGTCAAGCTGAAGGCGCAGGTGAAGTCGGCGATGATCTATCCGATCGCCATCGTCACCATCGCCGGTCTCGTCGTGACGGTGATTCTGTGGAAGGTCATCCCGACCTTCGCCACGCTGTTTGCCGGCCTCGGCGCCGAACTGCCGTTCCTGACGCGCATGGTCATCGCGGCCAGCAATCTGCTGGTGCAGTTCATGCCGTTCATCATCATCACCCTCGGCCTGCTGGCCTACGCCTTCAAGATGTACTACGCCACCGAGGGCGGGCGGCGGGTCGTCGACGGCATCGTGCTGAAGCTGCCGGTGCTCGGCGACATCATGCGCAAGATCGCGGTGGCCCGCTTCTGCCGCACGCTCTCCACGCTCATGACCTCGGGCGTGCCGATTCTCGACGGGCTCGAGATCACGGCCAAGACCGCCGGCAACGCCATCATCGAAGACGCGCTCTTCGAAGTGCGGCGCAGCATCGAACGCGGTGAAACGGTGGCCGGCCCGCTCAAGACCACCGGGGTGTTCCCCGGCATGGTGGTGCAGATGATCGGCGTCGGTGAGGCCACCGGCGCCCTCGACACCATGCTGGCCAAGATCGCCGAGTTCTACGAGGAAGAAGTGGACACCGCCGTGGCCGGCCTCCTGACGCTGCTCGAGCCGGTCATGATTGCGTTTCTCGGCATCGTCGTCGGCGGCATCGTGGTCGCGATGTACCTGCCGATCTTCGGCCTCATCAGCCAGCTGACCTAAGCGCGAGATGTCGGCGCTCAGGCCGCGGCTGTCGAGACTGGTCGCCGTCCGCCTGGGCGCGGCGACGATGCTGGCGGTCTTCGCGCTGGCGCTGGCGCTGGTCGGATCGGGGCTGTGGCCGCTGTCGCGGGCGACCGTGGCCGTGGCCGGCCTGTTCGCCGTCGCCCTCATCGACGCGGCGACGGTGCGGCTGGCCGACCGCTACGCCGTCACGGCCGACGTTCATTTCGCGCTCGACGCGGCGCTCATCTCGGCCTATGTCTATGCCACGGGCGGTGTCGCCAGCGTCTTCACGCCGCTCTACGCGCTGCCGGTCGTGGCCTCGGCCGGCGTGCAGTACCGGCGGGGCAGCGTGCGGGCGGCCGCGATTGCGAGCGTCTGCTTCCTCGCCATCGTGTGGTCGCAGTACCCTGTGGCCCGACAGCGCCAGCGTGCTCGAAGGGCTGCCGCCGGCCGACGTCGCCTGGGTCACGGTGGGCATCAACGTCTTCGCGTTCTTCGCGGTGGCCTTCCTGGCCGGTCAGCTGGCCGAGAACCTGCGCTGGGCGGACGTGGCGATGGAAGCGGCCTCCGAGAAGATCGCCGATCTCGAGGCCTTCAACCGCAATGTCATCGATCACCTGGCCAACGGCCTGACGACGATGGATGCCAACGGCCGGGTGATGACCTACAACCGCGCCGCGGCGGCCATCACCGGGTGGGACGGCGACATCACCGGGCAACCGGCCACCGAGGTGCTGCAGCTGCCCGAGTCGTTTACGACCGCGCTGGCCTCCGACCGCGAAACCGGCCGCGCCCGCCGCGTCGACTACACCTTCCGGCGCGGCGACGGGAGGCCGATCGAACTGGGCGTCAGCGCGGCGCCGCTGCCGCTCGGCTCCGGCCAACGCGGCTTCATCTTCACGTTCCAGGACGTGACCGACATCAAGGGCCTGGAGCGCACCGCGCAGCTGCGTCAGCGCCTCGCCGCCGTGGGCGAGATGGCCGCCGGCATCGCCCATGAGATCCGCAATCCGCTGGCGTCGATGTCGGGGGCGATCCAGGTGCTGCGCGGCGAGCTGCCGCTGTCGACCGAACAGGCGCAGCTCATGGACATCGTGCTGCGCGAGTCGGACCGCCTCAACGGCACCATCCGCTCGTTCCTGACCTACGCGCGTCCGAGCCCGGTGGCGGTGGCCCGCATCGACGTGCGCCGGGCCGTGGAAGACACGGCCAAGTTGTTGCGCACGAGCCCGGAGCTGTCGGAGCACCACCACGTGGCGCTGACCGTCCCGGAGACGCCTGTGTGGCTCGACGCCGACGAGAACCAGCTCAAGCAGATCATGTGGAACCTGGCGACCAACGGGCTCAAGGCGATGCCGCGCGGCGGCCGCCTGGAGCTCTTTGCCGGCACTGATGAGACCTCGGTCTCGATCGGCGTCCGTGACGAAGGCACCGGCATCCCCGCCGAACAGGTGGACTCGATCTTCGATCCCTTCCGCGGCTCGTTCGGCCGCGGCACCGGCCTCGGCCTGGCGATCGTTCATCGCATCGTGACCGACTACAATGGGCGCATCGACGTCGAGTCCACCGTCGGACGCGGCACCACGATCGTCGCGCGCTTCCCGGCACCCTCGGCCGGCGCGGCGCGCTGAGACCTGCGTCAGACACCGTATGGCCGTACCGCCCACACAGAAACCCCGCATCCTGGTCGTCGATGACGAGCGCTCGCTCCGCGAGATGCTCTCGATCGTGCTCGGCCGTGAAGGCTACGAGGTGACGACGGCCGAAGATGTCACCTCGGCGCTCGATCAGATCCGCCGCGGACCGCTGCCCGACCTGCTGATCAGCGATCTGCGGATGCCGGACGGGTCCGGGGTCGACGTGCTGCGCGCGCTCAAGGAACGCAGCCCGAGTTCGGTGGGGCTGCTGCTCACCGCCTTCGCCTCGGCCGATACCGCCGTCGAGGCGATGCGCCTGGGCGCCGTGGATTATCTGACCAAGCCCTTCGACGTGGCCGACCTCAAGCTGCGCGTCGCGCGCTATCTCGAGGCGAAGCGCCTGGCCGAAACGCAGGTGGCGCCGCCCGAGGGACGCAAAGGGCAGGGCTTCGTCCTCGCCGGCCGCAGCCGCCAGATTCTGGACGTCATCAGCCTGGTGGCCCGCGTCGCCCGCACCGACGCCAGCGTGCTCATCACCGGCGAGTCGGGCACCGGCAAGGAATGGACGGCCCGCGAGATCCACCAGCAGTCGACGCGGCAGGTGCAGCCGTTCGTGGCGGTCAACTGCGGCGCCTTCACCGAATCGATCCTCGAGTCGGAACTCTTCGGCCACATGAAGGGCTCGTTCACCGGCGCGGTCGACACCAAGAAGGGGCTGCTCGAATCGGCCGACCGGGGCACCCTGTTTCTCGACGAGGTCGGGGAGACCAGCCTCGGCATGCAGGTGAAGCTCCTGCGCGTGCTCCAGGAACGTCGCTTCCGGCGCGTCGGCGGCACCCAGGAACTCGAGGCCGACGTCCGCTTCATCGCCGCCACCAACCGCCACCTCGAGGAGATGGTGAAGAACGGCGCTTTCCGCGAAGATTTCTTCTTCCGCATCAACGTCATCTCCGTGCGCCTGCCGGCGCTGCGCGAGCGTGCCGAAGACATCCCGATCCTCGCCGAGCAGTTCCTGCGCCGCTTCGCCGACCGCATGGGCCGGCCGGTGCGGACGATCGCCCCCGAGACGATGCGGCTGCTCATTTCGTACCGGTGGCCCGGGAACGTCCGCGAGCTCGAAAACGTCATGGAGCGCGGCGTGGCGCTCGAGCAGACGGCCGAACTGATGGCCGACAGCCTGCCGCCGCACCTGGCAGATGCGCCTGCCGGTGGCAGCGGCACGGCCCAGGCCGTGGATGCGATTCCGGCCGCTGGTTTCAACCTCGAGACCCACCTGCAGCAGATCGAACGCATGCACCTGGATCGGGCGCTCAAGCAGGCGGGAGGCGTGCAGGTGAAGGCCGCGGATCTGCTCGGCATTACCTTCCGGCAGTTCCGCTACCTCGCCAAGAAGTACCAGCTCAAGTAGTGCCGAGCGCTGTCAGTCCTCGCCACTCGGCTGACAGCCTCCGTCAGAGCTCCTGCACCATTCAGCGGTCGACCGACCGCGCCTGAATCCCCGTAACTCACTCATTCTGAATGCGTTGAGCGGTGGTCACCGGATGGCCTCCGCGCCTGGCATCGGTGTTGCTATGGATACGGCTATCGACGCCGCCCGGTTGGTGGCGGCATCGCGACACCGAACAACGACTTTCGAACCTGACCCGCAAACGAACCGACACCAGGAGCAAACGACATCATGCGTATTCGCGACACCAAGGGCTTCACCCTCATCGAACTGCTGATCGTGGTCGCCATCATCGGCATCATCGCGGCCATCGCGATCCCCGGTCTGCTCCGCGCCCGCATGGCGGGCAACGAAGCGTCGGCCATCGGGTCGGTGCGCGCCATCAACAGCGCCGAGAGCGCCTTCTCGGCGGCGGGCGTCGGCAGCCCCTATTCGGGCACCCTGGCCCGTCTCGCGGCCGGTTGCGCCGGCGGCGCCGGCTTCGTCTCGACCGACATCTCGACCGACCCCTCGGTCAAGAGCGGCTACACCGTGACCGTTGCGGCTGGCGCGGGTTCGGCGGCGCAGGGCACCGGGTGCGACGGCGTCGCGGGCATCAGCGCCTACGTGGCGTCGGCGGTGCCGGTGACCTTCCAGACCAGCGGCAACCGCTCGTTCGGCAGCACGACCGTCGGCACGATCTTCTGGAACAACACCGCGGTGGCCCCGACCGAAGCGCAGATGGCGCCCGGCGGCGGCGGCACGGCCCTCCAGTAAAGACCGGCACTTCACGACCGACGTGCACGGGGCCCGGCAGCACGCCGCGCCCCGTGCACGTGTCTGCGTTTCAGGTTCGGGTTCAGGTTCAGGTTTCAGCAGGGCCAGCAGCGCTCCCCAGATCACGTAACCAGACTGCTTCCGGAAGGACATCAGGAGAACACGCATCATGCGCATTCGTGATACCAAGGGATTCACCCTCATCGAGCTGCTGATCGTCGTCGCCATCATCGGCATCATCGCGGCCATCGCGATTCCCGGTCTGCTCCGCGCCCGCATGGCGGGCAACGAAGCGTCAGCCATCGGGTCGGTCCGCGCCATCAACAGCGCCGAGAGCGCCTTCTCGGCGGCCGGCGTCGGCAGCCCCTACTCCGCCACCCTGGTCCGCCTCGCGGCGGGCTGCGCCGGCGGCGCCGGCTTCGTCTCGACCGATATCTCGACCGACCCGTCGGTCAAGAGCGGCTACACGGTGACGCTCGCGGCCGGCGCGGGTTCGGCGGCGCAGGGCACCGGGTGCGACGGCGTGGCGGGCATCAGCTCGTATGTGGCGTCGGCGGTGCCGGTGACCTTCCAGACCAGCGGCAACCGCTCGTTCGGCAGCACGGTGGCCGGCACGATCTTCTGGAACAACACGGCCGTGGCCCCGACCGAGGCGCAGATGGCGCCTGGCGGCGGCGGCACGGCGCTGCAGTAAGACCCTGCACCGGCAGGGGTGACATCAACCGCACACGGGGCGCGGATCGGGTTGGTCCGCGTCTCGTGTCGGGTATTCGGAAGCGCTTCCTCATTCCGGGGAGCGTCTTGCGTGGTTCGGGAATCGGCCCTCGGCCGAGGAGCAGGCAATGCGTATTCGCAACAGCAAGGGTTTCACCCTGATTGAACTTCTGATCGTGGTCGCCATCATCGGCATCATCGCGGCGATCGCCATCCCCGGCCTGCTCCGCGCCCGCATGGCGGGCAATGAAGCCTCGGCCATCGGATCGGTCCGCGCGACCAACAGCGCCGAGGCCGCCTTCTCGGCCGCCGGCGTCGGCAGCCCCTACTCGGCCACCCTGGCCCGTCTCGCGGCCGGTTGCGCCGGCGGCGCCGGCTTCGTCTCGACCGACATCTCGACCGACCCGTCGGTCAAGAGCGGCTACACGGTGACGCTGGCGGCCGGCGCGGGTTCGGCGGCGCAGGGCATGGGCTGCGACGGCGTCGCGGGCATCAGCTCGTATGTGGCGTCGGCGGTGCCGGTGACCTTCCAGACCAGCGGCAACCGCTCGTTCGCCAGCACGGTGGCCGGCACGATCTTCTGGAACAACACGGCCGTGGCCCCGACCGAAGCGCAGATGGCGCCCGGCGGCGGCGGCACGGCGCTGCAGTAACGGCCTGCTCCGGCAGGACATCACCGCACACGGGGCGCGGACGGCTTCGCCCGCGCCTCGTGTCGCTCAATCGGGGCGCTTCCTAATCCCGGGAGGCGCCGACGTGGTTCGACCATCGGCTTCGGCCGAGGAGCAGGCAATGCGTATTCGTGACACCAAGGGTTTCACCCTGATTGAACTTCTGATCGTGGTCGCCATCATCGGCATCATCGCGGCGATCGCCATCCCCGGCCTGCTCCGCGCCCGCATGGCGGGCAATGAAGCGTCGGCCATCGGATCGGTCCGCGCGACCAACAGCGCCGAGGCCGCCTTCTCGGCCGCCGGCGTCGGCAGCCCCTACTCGGCCACCCTGGCGCGTCTCGCGGCCGGTTGCGCCGGCGGCGCCGGCTTCGTCTCGACCGACATCTCGACCGACCCCTCGGTCAAGAGCGGCTACACGGTGACGCTGGCGGCCGGCGCGGGTTCGGCGGCGCAGGGCATGGGCTGCGACGGCGTCGCGGGCATCAGCTCGTATGTGGCGTCGGCGGTGCCGGTGACCTTCCAGACCAGCGGCAACCGCTCGTTCGCCAGCACGGTGGCCGGCACGATCTTCTGGAACAACACGGCCGTGGCCCCGACCGAAGCGCAGATGGCGCCCGGCGGCGGCGGCACGGCGCTGCAGTAAGCCGGTCCGTTCGGACCTGATTCGCGGGGACGGCGCACGCTGCGCCGTCCCCGTTCGTCTGTACCGGCGCCGCCACGAAACTCGCTACAATACGTGCATGGCAGCCAGCAGCGACGCCGCGCCGTCCACCGCGACGCCCCTCATGTGGGTGGCCGCACTTCTCGGGTTGGGCGCGTCGGCCGAGTCCTCGCGCGTGCACTACAAGCTCCTGACCGACCCGTCCTACGCCAGCGTCTGCGACGTCAGCGAGACCGTCAGCTGCACCAACGCGTACTCGAGCGCGTATGGCGTGATGGCTGGCGTGCCGACGGCGCTCCTGGGCGTGCTCTTCTTCGCCGGCGTCCTGCTGGTGCTGGCGCTGACGTCGCGATCGGCGTCGAGCCGCGCCCACGCCGCCGACCTACGTGCTGGCAATGGCGTCGGTGGGTCTGCTCGTGGTCGGCTATCTCGGGTACGCATCACTTGTCGTGCTGGGGACCGTCTGTCTCCTGTGTGTGACCACCTATGTTGCGGTGGTCGGATTGTTCGTGTCGGCCGTCACGGCCACGAGGGTCTCCATGAGCGCATTGCCCGAGCGACTGTCGGCGGATCTCCGCCGCCTCTTCACCACGCCTGCCGCGACCTCGGCGCTGGTCGCGTTCGTGGCGGCCGCGGCGGCGCTGCTCTGGTCGTTCCCCAGCGACACGCTGCAGGCGTCGGCGGCCGAGGCCGGCGGGACCGGCGGGGCCGGTGAAGAGCAGGCCGCGGCGATCGCGCCGCTCGCGCCCGCGCAGCAGCAGGAGCTCGAGAAATTCATCGCTGCCCAGCAGCGCGTGCCGGTGATGGTGGCCACCGAAGGCGCCGCCGTCGTGCTGGTCAAGTTCAACGACTACATGTGCCCGCCCTGCGGCCAGACGTTCGCCGAGTACAAACCGGTGCTTGCGAAGTGGGCCAAGGAATACCCGGGCAAGCTGAAGTTCGTCACCAAGGACTTTCCGCTCGATCCGGAGTGCAACCAGTTCGCCCCGGGCGGCAGCCACCAGGCCTCCTGCGAAGCGGCCGTCGCGGTGCGGCTGGCCCGCGAGAAGGGCAAGGCGGCGCCGATGGAAGACTGGCTGTTCGCCAATCAAGCGACGCTCACGCCGGCCTCGGTCAAACAATCGGTGCAGACGATCGGCGGGGTCATGGACTTCGATGCCCGCTATCAGGCGACGCTGCAGCTCGTGAAGGGCGATATCGCGCAGGGGGGCCAGCTGCAGGTGCAGGGCACCCCGACCTTCTTCCTGAACGGCATCCGCCTGCCGGGCCTGCGGGCCCAGTTCCTGGACGCGGCGATCGCCATGGAGATGAAACGCGCCGGCGTCGCCGTGAAGTAGGCGCGGTCTGCACGGGACTGCACGTCCCGGCGTGCAGGCGAGGCGCGGCGAGGGCATACGGACGGGGCCGATCGACCGATAGGTAGGGAGGGCTGGTCCGCACCGGCCCGACAGACGCCCCCATGCTTGCGATCGAGACCGACGGCCTCACGAAAGACTACCTGGTCGGCTTCTGGCGGCCGCGCCCCCACCGCGCGCTGCACGACCTGACCCTCTCGGTCGAGTGCGGGGACGTGTTCGGCTTCCTCGGCCCCAACGGGGCCGGCAAGAGCACGGCGATCAAGCTGCTGATGCAGCTCATCTACCCGACCAGCGGCACGGCGCGGATCCTCGGGCGTCCGGTGGGCGACGTCGAGATGCGCCGCCGCATCGGCTTCCTGCCCGAGAACCCGTCGTTCTACGACTACCTGACGGCGGAAGAACTCCTGACCTACTTCGCCGGCCTTTTCGACATCCCGTCCACCGAGCGCGCGGCGCGGGTGTCGCGCGTGCTCGACGAGGTGGGGATCGGCGCCGAGCGCCGCAGGCGACTGCGCTCGTACTCCAAGGGCATGGTGCAGCGCGTCGGCATCGCCCAGGCGATCATCAACGACCCCGAGATCGTCTTCTTCGACGAGCCGATGTCGGGCCTCGATCCGCTCGGCCGGCGTGACGTGCGTCAGTTACTCCTGCGGCTGCGCGACCGCGGCTGCACAGTGTTCTTCAGCTCGCACATCCTCTCGGACGCGGAAGCGCTGTGCAGTCGCGTCGCGATCATCGCGCAGGGACGGCTGGCTGGCGGCGGCCGCCTCACGGACATCGTCGGCGTGGAGGTGCTCGGCTGGGAACTCATCGCCGATCGGGTGAGCCCCGATGCCCGAGCCATGCTGCAGGCGCGTGCCCGCGCGGTGACCGCCCTGCCCGACGGCCGCTGCGCCGTGGACCTGCCGCCCGAGGCGCCCGAAGCCACCGTGCAGGCGCTGGCGGCCGCCGGCGGCCGCGTCGTGTCGCTCAATCCCGTCCGCCACACCCTTGAAGACTACTTCGTGCAGCACGTGGCGCAGGCCGCCAGCCGCGAGGCGATACAGTGACGCCCGGCGCCATCCGCAAGGTCGCCGTGGCGGTGTTCCGCGAGTCGGTCCGCGACCGCGTGCCCTACAGCCTGGTCATCTTCGCGGTGATCCTGATGGCCGCCTCCTTTCTCATGAGCCGCCTCACGGCCGGGCAGGATCTCAAGGTCATCAAGGATCTCGGTCTTGCCACCATGAACGCGATCGGGCTGCTCATCGCGATCTTCATCGGCACCGGCCTGGTGGCCAAGGAGGTCGAACGGCGCAGCATCTACGCGGTGCTTTCGAAGCCGCTCTCGCGGTCGAGCTTTCTGGTCGGCAAATATGCGGGGCTGGTGCTCACACTCGCCGTCAACCTCGCGATGATGACCGTGGCCTTCTACGCGATGCTCCAGTACATGCACCTGACAACCGACGACTGGATCAGGCAGGGCTGGCGGGCACCGGCGCTCGATCCGCGGTTGCTGGTGGCCATCGCGCTCATCGGTGTGCAGCTGACGCTCGTGACCGCGGTCGCGATCTTCTTCTCCACCTTCTCGACGCCGATGCTCTCGATGCTGCTGACGCTGGCGGTCTGGGTGGCCGGGCAGTTCAGCGGCGACCTCCGCAATTTTCAGTCGGCCGTGGACTCGCCGGCGGCGGCGGCGGTGGCGCGCGGGCTCTACTATCTGCTGCCGAACCTCGATGCCCTCGACGTGAAGAATGAAGTGGTGCACGGACTGGCCATTCCGTGGGCGGCTGTCGGGCTCGGGCTGGCGTCGATTGGGGCCTACATCGGCGTCCTGGTCTCGGGCGCGGTGCTCATCTTCAACCGCCGGGATTTCAAGTAGGCGCTGCCGGTGATGACCCGCGTGACCCCCATCCACGACCGCGCCGCCGTCGCGCTCGTCATCGTGCTGCTGCTGGCCGCCGTCGGCCTGCAGGCGGTACGCGAGCGCGTCGCGCCGCCGCGCGGCGGCGGCCGTGCCGACGCTGTGGATGCAGTCGCCCGACGCGGCGCGCCGGGTGATGCTGTCATTCACCGACCTGGCGGCCGACATCTACTGGATGCGTGCCGTGGTGCACTACGGCGGCGAGCGGCGCTCGACCGCCACTGACGGCCGCTATGCGTTGCTGTACCCGCTGCTCGACATGACGACCACGCTCGATCCGCACTTCGACGTCGCCGCCCGCCTGGGCGCGATCTTCCTCAGCGAAGGCTATCCCGGCGGGCCCGGGCGGCCCGATCAGGCCCTGGCCCTGCTCGAGAAGGGCCTGCGCAACGATCCGGATCGCTGGCAGTACCGGCATGACATCGGCTTCGTGCACTACTGGTGGCTGCACGACTATCCGGAGGCGGCGCGCCAGTTCGACCTGGCGGCCAGGCTGCCGGGTGCGCCGCAATGGCTGCGCTCGATGGCGGCGGTGACGCTGACGCGAGGCGGTGACCGCGAGTCGGCGCGCAAGCTGTGGACGGAGTTGCTCGACACGGCTGATGTCGACTGGCTGCGTGAGGCGGCGGACTTCCGCCTGCGACAGCTGGCCGCGCTCGACGACATCGATGCGCTCGGCGCGATCGTGGCCAGGATGCGCGGCCGTCTCGCCGGCCCGATCGACTGGAAGGCGATCGTCGCCGCCGGCGTGCTGGCGGGCGTGCCCACCGATCCGCTGGGCGTGCCGTACGAGCTCGCCGCCGACGGCACCGTCACGCTGGGGCCGACCTCGCCGCTGGGACCGCTGCCAACCCTGGAGGGCGCACCGTGACGCCCGAGACTTTCACCCTGGTCGTCGCCGGGCTGTTCGGCCTGCTCGTGGGCTCGTTCCTGAACGTCTGCATCTACCGCCTGCCACGCGGCACCTCGATCGTGTGGCCGGCGTCGGCCTGCGGCAGCTGCAAGCGCGAGCTGCGCTGGTTCGAGAACATCCCGATCGTGAGCTGGGTCGTGCTCGGCGCGAGGTGCGCGCGCTGCAAGGCCCCAATCTCGCTGCAATACCCGCTGGTCGAGGCCATCACGGCGGTGCTCTTCGTGCTCGTCGCCGCGACCACCCCGGTCGGGCCGCTGCTGGCGGCCCGGCTCCTCTTCGTGTGCGCGCTCATCGTGCTCTTCGGCATCGACCTCGAGCACCAGATCCTGCCCAACGCCATCACGCTGCCCGGCATCGTCATCGGCCTGGCGTTCTCGCTCGTTGCTCCGCCCGGCTGGCAGGCGTCGCTGCTCGGGGTGCTGCTCGGCGGCGGCGTGCTCTATGCGATCGCGTGGGGATACTACACGGTGCGCAGGGAAGAAGGCCTCGGCATGGGCGACGTGAAGATGCTCGGCATGATCGGCGCGTTCCTGGGCTGGCAGGCGGTGCTGCTCACGCTCGTCCTCGCGTCGTTCTCCGGGGCAATCATCGGCGTCGCCATGATCGCGCTGCAGCGCGGCTCGATGAAGTACGCGCTCCCGTTCGGCACCTTCCTCGCCATTGGCGCGCTGGTGGCCATGCTCGCGGGCCAGCCGATCATCGACTGGTACGCCGGGTTCTATTGATGCCGCCGTTCTCTCCGGCCGGTTACCTGCTGCTCGGCTTCACGGCGTTCGTCGGCTTCCTTGCCGGCCTGCTCGGGTTTGCCGTGCTCAAGGTGCTCTCGGGTTCGCGGGATTCCGCCCGCCGCATGCGCGAGGCGACGGCCGACACCACCATCCTGTCTGCGGCGCTCGAAGAAGCGGTCGGGAAGCTGCGCCAGCAGGAGCGTTCGACACTGGCCCGCGCCGAAGCGTCCGAACGCCTCAATGCGCAGATCGTCGAAGGATTGACCTCGGGTCTGCTGGTGGCGGGCGCAGACGGCAAGGTCCGGATGCTGAATCCGGCCGGCCACCGCATCCTCGGCATCGCCGAACGCCCGATGCCGGTGGACATCGGCGACCTGCTGGCACCAGTGCCCGCGCTCTGCGCGCTCGTGCGCGACGCCGCCACGGGACGGCGCTCGATCTCGCGCCGGCATGTGGCGACCGGGGACGTGACCGGCGGCCCGTCGCACCTCGGCGTGACGTTGTCGCCGTGGAGCGGCGGACCCGGCGAGGGCGGCGTCATCTGCCTCTTCACCGACCTGTCGCGCGTGGTCGCCCTCGAAGAGCAGTTGCGCCTCAAAGACGCGCTGGCGCGCCTCGGTGAGCTCACGGCCGGTCTCGCGCATGAGTTCCGCAATGGCCTGGCGACCATTCACGGCTACGCCCGGCTGCTCGATCCCGGCGGCGCTGCCGGCCCCGCACGGCGCCTACGCGGAGGGCATCCGCGCCGAGACGCAGGCGCTCGGCGACGTCGTGACGAAGTTCCTCGAGTTCGCCCGGCCCGAGCGCGTGACGCTGCAGCCGCTGGCGCTCGAGCTCGTGGTCCGGCGCGCCGCGCACGACGTGGACGCCGCGGGGACCTTCGTCCACGTGTCCGGCGCCTTCGGCCAGGTCGAAGGTGATGACGTGCTGTTGCGGCAGGCGTTCTCGAACCTGGTGCGCAACGCCGTCGAAGCCTGCCAGCGCGCCGGCCGTCATCCCGCTGTCGAGGTCCGGGGCGCCGTGCATGCCACCGAGGGCGTCGTCGAAGTGACGGTGGCCGACAACGGCCCCGGCCTGCCGGACGGCGATCGCGGTCGCCTGTTTCAGCCGTTCTACACGACGCGGTCCGACGGCACCGGACTCGGGCTCGCCCTCGTGCTGAAGTTCGTCGTCACGCACAACGGCCAGGTGCGCGCCGCCAATCGCCCGGAGGGTGGCGCCGTGTTCACCGTGCTGTTGCCGCTGCGCGCGCCGACGCCCGCGCTTTCGCAGTAGCTGCCACGCTGACCCGCCGCGTCGGCGGCAGGTTCTGCTGCGCGACCTGCCGCGCCCTCGGCACGACCGCGACGACAGGCGCGGAATCCTTCGTGAATCCCATCACGCGCCCGGCCGCCCTCGCGTGGCCCGCGCGTTGCACCACACGCCCGCAGCGGCCGCCGTCACGGCCGGAGGAGGCGCGTCGTGCAGGCATCGTGCGAGAAGGGATTCACCGTGCTCGAAGCGATCGTGGCGCTCGCTGTCGTGACCAGCGGGGTGTTGAGCCTGGTCGGGCTCGCGCGCCAGGTCACAGACACCGTCGCCAGATCGCGTCGCCACCTGTCGGCCGCCGTGCTCGCCGACGGGTTCGTCACCACCCGCGTCGGCCGGCCGATCGGGGCGACGCCCCCCGACTGCCTCGACCGCGACATCGGCGGCTGCGTGGAGGCACTCGACGGTGAGGGCCGCCCCACGGCCGGTCTGGCCGCGTATGTGCGCCGCTGGCGCATCGCGGCCGTCGCCGGCGCGCCGTCTCCGGCGTGGAGCGTCACGGTCTGCGTCGTTCCGGCGGACCTGCGACGCGCGGCCACGCCCTCGCCGGGGGCGTGCGTCGCGCGCGTCGTCGCGGAGGCGGCGCCATGACGGCGCTGGAGCGCGGCGCCACGCTGGTCGAACTGCTGGTGGCCATCGCCCTGCTCGGCCTCGCGATGAGCGCTGTCGCGGCGCTGACCATGCCCGTGCTCGCGGCCTTCGAGGCCGACCCGGCGGCGGCCGACGCGCAGCAGCGGGCGCGCAGCGCGCTGCACGTGCTGCTCGATGACGCGCAGCGCGCCGGCACCGGCTTCCTGCCGATGGGCGAAGACGGCCCCGGCCTGGCGATGCCGTCGCTGCTGCCCGACGCGGTGACGACCGGCGCGTGGGTGGTGCAGCCGCAGCCGGGCACGCTCGCCACCTGGCATGCGCCGCGCGGCGCGGCCCACGGCGTCGTGCGCGCGGCGATCGCCGCCGGCGGGATCCTGGTGCCGTTGGCGCGGCCGGCGTTCTGTTCCGCGGTCACGCCCACGTGCGGGTTCGCCGCTGGCGACGAGATCGCGATCGTGGTGCCGCACGGACGTTTCGCGATCGCGACCATCCGGCAGGTGCACGCGCCGCTCGATCTCGAACTGACGGCGCCGCTTGCCGACGCGTGGCCGGCCGGCGCCGCCGTCTCGGCCATCGTCGCGCACAGTTACGAGTTGCGCCCCGACCCGGCCACCGGCCTGTCGCAGATCGTGCGGCGACTCGGCAGCGGCCCGGCGACGCCGGTGGTCGACTTCGTCCGCCGCTTCGACGTCGAGTGGATCGCGGCGGATGGCGCGCCGCGGGTGCACCTGGCGCCCGATGGGTCGGAGGAACACGCCACCGCGGCGCCGCGGCCGCCGGCGCCGGGCGTGGTGGTCGAGCCCGCGTGGCCGGCCGGCGAGAACTGCGCCTTCTTCCGCGACGCCGTCGGGGCGGCGCACTGGCGCGGTTCGGCGGGCGGCGGCGTGCCGGCGCCGGTCGCGCCCGCCGTCTTCGCCGATGGGCCGTGGTGCCCGGCGCCCGACGCGCCGGTCCGCTGGGACGCCGACCTGGCCCGCGTGGCGGAGGTGCGGCTCGTCGTCAGCGTGGCCGTGGCGACCACCACGCTCCGGCCGCCGGTCGGCCTCGGGATCGGGCGGCGGCCCGGCGCGCGGCTGGTGCCCGACCTCGTCGTCGAGACGACCGTGCGTCCCGGACGGCGCAGTGGAGGTGCGTGACATGCGACGCCCAGCGGTACTCGACACGCGCGGCTTCGGCCTGCTCACGGTGTTGCTCTGGCTGAGCCTGCTGGCAACGGCCGCGCTCGGCGCCGCACTCGCGACGTCGGCCGAACCGCCCGCCACCGGCGCTCTGCACGATCGGCTGCGCATGGCCCGCGCCGCGGAATCCGCGGTGTCGCTCGCCGTGGCGGCACTGGCGGCGCAGGCCGACTGGTCGCTCGTGCCCGCGTCGGGTCTGGCCTCGCCCTTCATCGACGGCGCGCCCGGTGTGCGCATGGTCGACGGACTGCCGTTCGACCTCGCCATCGAGACGCGCCTGCGCACCTGCGGCCGGGCAGCGCCCTGCGATGACGTGACGACCTCCACGGTGGCGCCCGCGCGTCCGTGGGGTGTGCGCAACCCGCGGTGGCAGCTGGTCGTCCACCAGCCGCTCGCCGACGTGGACGCGGTCGCCGCGCGCGCCTGTCCCTGCTATCTCGTCGCCTGGGTGTCGGACGACCCGGCAGACGACGACGGCGACCCGGCGCGTGACGCGCCAGCCGGTGTGTCCGGCCACGGGGTGCTGCTCGTGCGCGGTGCGGCGGTGGGGGGGCAGGGCGCCCTGGCGGAGGTCGAGGCGCTCGTCGCGCAGCCGTGCCGGCGATCAAATCTGCCGTGCGGGGGCATTCGCGTGCAGTCGTGGGGCCCCGTGCGCGACACCGTTCCTTGACCGGGCGACACGTGGGGCGTAGCATCGATCGCAGGTGCCGTACATGACTTCACACGCTTCGCGTCGTCTCGCTGTGTCGTGCCTGGTTGCCATGTTGTCGGCCGTGCCTGCGGTGTCGTCGGCACAGTCGCTCGCCGACGTGGCGCGAACGGCGACGGCCACTCGCAAAGACCAGCCCAAGGCCGGCAAGGTCTACACCAACGACAACCTCAGGGCCGACATCACGCCGAGTGCGCCGGTGGCGGCACCGCCTGCAGCCGACGGTTCGACTCCGCCCGCCGATGGCGCGATGGCGACGACCCCGGCCGACGGCGCCGCGGCGCCGTCAGGGGCGGTGACCGATGCGCGCGACCAGCGGTCGAAGGACGAAGCGGCATGGCGCGCCCGGATCACCGCCGCGCGCGAAGCGCTCGACCGCTCGACTTCATTTGCGTCGGCCCTGCAGTCGCAGGTGAACGGGCTGACCGTCGACTTCATCAATCGCGACGATCCGGCGCAGCGCGCGCAGATCGAGCAGCAGCGGCTCAAGGCCGTGGCCGAACTCGAGCGCACGCAGCGCGAGATCGAAGCCAACCGCAAGGCCATCACCGCCATCGAAGACGAAGCGCGGAAGGCCGGCGTGCCGGCCGGCTGGCTGCGATGATCCGGTGAGCCATCCGACGACAGGCGCCGGCGACGCCGACGTGCTGGTCGTCGAAGATCGCGACTCCCTGCGCACGATGCTGCGTCTGGCGCTGGAGTCGCACGGCTACCGCGCGCTCGAAGCCCGCGACCAGCACGAGGCCGAAGACCTGCTCACGCGCCATCAGCCGGCGGTCGTCATCACCGATCTCCGGCTGCCGACCGGCGATGGCCTGGGCGTCCTGCGGGCGGTGAAGGCCGTGGACGCGCACATCCCGGTCGTCGTCATGACCGCCTACGGGGGCGTGCAGGATGCGGTCGCCGCGATGCGCGACGGGGCGCTCGACTTCCTCGCCAAGCCGGTCGATCCCGATCACCTGCTGCTGGTCGTGGGCCGGGCCGTGGCGCAGCAGCGGCTGGTCCGGGATTACGAGCGCCTGCAGCAGGAAGCGGCCGAACGCCGCGGCGCGCCGCCGATTATCGGCAACGCGCCGGTGCTCATCAAGGCGACGCAGGCGATGCAACGGGCGGCGGCGGCCGAGATCACCGTGCTGCTCGAAGGCGAAAGCGGCACCGGCAAGGAACTGTTCGCCCGCGCCCTCCACCTCTGGAGCCCCCGCGCCGACGGACCGTTCATCGCCATCAACTGCGCCGCCATTCCCGAGACCCTGCTCGAGTCCGAGCTCTTCGGCTACGAGAAGGGCGCCTTCACCGGCGCCGGTCAACGCAAGCTCGGCCGCGTGGAGCTCGCACACCGGGGCACCTTGTTCCTCGACGAAATCGGGGAACTGGCACTGCCGCTGCAAGCCAAGGTGCTGCGGGTGCTCGAGACGCGCGAGTTCGAGCGGCTCGGCGGCACGGCCACCATCCGCGCCGACCTGCGCCTGGTGGCGGCAACCAACCGCGATCTCAAGCGGGAGGTCGCCGAACGGCGCTTCCGCGAAGACCTTTTCTTCCGTCTGTCGGTCATGCCGATCGTGGTGCCGCCGCTGCGCGATCGCGGCGACGACGTGCTGCTGCTGGCGCATCACTTCGTGGTGCGTCAGGCGCAGGCCAGCGGGCGGACGCCGCCGTCGCTCGACGACGACGCACGGGCGGCGCTGCTCGGGTATCACTGGCCCGGCAACGTCCGCGAGTTGCAGAATTGCCTCGAACGCGCCGCCATTCTCGCTGATGGCGACATCATCCGGGCCCGGCATCTGCACTTGCGCGACACTGAGGTGCCGACCGCCGCGACCGCACTGCCGGTGGCCGAGAGCCTCGACCTGAGGGGCACACTGGCCGAGGTCGTGGCGCGGGCGCAGGAGGATGCCGAGCGTCGCAAGATCGCGGCCGCACTGGCCGAGGCGGGGAACGATCCCTCACGGGCGGCCGACCTGCTCGGGGTGGCCTTCCGCGACCTGCTGACGAAGATGCGCGCCTACGGCATCGGCACCCACTGAGCCGCGAGCCACAGGTGGGCGGCCGCACCACGTCGAGCCGCCGCGGTGCGGCGGTGGCCTGACCGCCGCTATGCCCGTCCGCGGACGCCGATGGCGCCCAGCGCGGCGCGCAGCTCCTTCGGCGTGACGTCGCTGACGGTGGTGGCGGCCGTGCCGCCCACCAGCACGAAATGCAGGCGTCCGTTCACGACCTTCTTGTCGTGCTTCACCGCGCCCATCGCCTTGCTGACGGTGACATCGGCCACGCTCGGCAGCGGGCCCAGCCGGGTGATGAGCGCCGAGGCGCGCGCCGCGACCGCCGCCGGCGTCACGCCCCGCGCCACGCCCAGCGCCAGCGCGGCCCGCATGCCCAGACCCACCGCCTCGCCGTGCCGCAGGCGCGTGTAGCCGGTCGTCGATTCGAGCGCGTGGCCGAGCGTGTGGCCGAAGTTCAGGATGCGCCGCAGGCCCTGTTCGTGTTCGTCGGCGCTCACGACCGCGGCCTTCGTCCGGCAGCAGGTGCGGATCATCTCCGAGAGGGCCTCGCCTTGCTGCGTCAGGACGGCGTCGAGATGCTGCTCCAGCAGCTCGAGCAGCGACGGCTCGGCGATGAGGCCGTACTTGATCACTTCGTAGAGGCCGGCGCGGAACTCGCGGCGTGGCAGCGTCGCCAGCGCCTCCGGATCCACCACCACGAGCGCCGGCGGGTAGAAGGCGCCAATCAGGTTCTTGCCGCGGGCGTGGTTGACGCCGACCTTGCCGCCGATGGCGCTGTCGACCTGCGCCATCACCGTCGTCGGCACGTGCACGAGGCGGACGCCGCGCAGGTAGGTGGCCGCTGCGAAGCCCACCATGTCGCCGAGCACGCCGCCGCCCACCGCCACGACCGTCGAGCCGCGATCCGCCGCCCGGTCGAGCAGCGCGTCGTAGACGCGCGACACCGTGGCCAGGGTCTTGGCGCGTTCGCCATCAGGGACGAGCGTCGGCGTGAGACGACCGAAACGACGGCCGAGCGCGGCCCAGACGCGCGGGCTCGAGACGACCAGCGGCACGCCCGTCACGCCGTGCGCGGCCAGGGTCGCCGGCAATCGCGTGGTGGCACCGGGCTCGACGACGATCCGGTAGGCGCCATTGGTGGCGCGGACGTCGATGAAGGAGGCAGGCATCAGGGGCGTGGCGCCGGGCGCGCGTGAACGCGGATGGTAGGATAGCACCCGGTGCATGAGTCCGCCGACTTCCTGGTGATTGGCAGCGGCGTCGCGGGGCTTCGCGCGGCCGCGGCGCTGGCGTCACATGGCACCGTGCTCGTGTTGACCAAGGCCGGCGAGCCTGCCGAGAGCAACACCGGCTACGCCCAGGGCGGCATTGCCGCGGCCGTCGGTGACGACGACTCGCCGACGCTCCATGCCCGCGACACCGAAGCCGCCGGCGACGGCCTGTGCGACCACGAGGCCGTGCGCGTGCTGGTCACCGAGGGCCCGGCCTACGTCCGTGAACTGGCCGCGTGGGGCGCCGCCTTCGACTGCGAGCCCGATGGCCGCTTCTCGCTCGGCCGCGAAGGCGCACACACCGTGCGTCGCGTGCTCCACGCCACCGACGCCACCGGTCGCGAGATCAGCCGTGTGTTGTGGCAGCACGTGTCGGCGCTGCCGGGCGTGCGGGTGGCCTCCGAGGCGCGGGCCGTCGGGCTGACGATCGAGCGGGGCGTCTGCGTCGGCGCGCACTATGAGGTCGACGGGCGGATCGTGGCCGCGCGGGCGGCCGCGACGCTGCTGGCCACGGGCGGCGCCGGACGCGTGTTCCGCGAGACGACGAACCCGGCGGTCGCGACCGGGGACGGCGTAGCGCTCGCCTGGGCCGCCGGGGCCGCCGTGTCCGACATGGAGTTCGTGCAGTTCCATCCGACGGTGCTGGCGGTGCCCAACACCCCGCGCTTCCTGCTGTCGGAAGCCCTGCGCGGCGACGGCGCGTGGCTGCTGAACGTGCACGGGCAGCGGTTCATGACGCGCTACGAGCCGGCGGGGGAGCTGGCGTCGCGCGATCTCGTGGCCCGGGCGATGGTGAAAGAAGCGGCACGCACCGGGGCGCCGGTGACGCTGTCGCTGCGGCATCTCGACGCCGACTGGGTACGACGGCGTTTCCCGACGCTCGCCGAGGCCTGCCGCCAACGTGGCCTCGATCTGGCGACCGATGCGGTGCCGGTGTCTCCGGCGGCGCACTACGTGATGGGCGGGGTGGCGACCGACATCGATGGCCGGACCTCGGTGGCCGGCCTCTACGCGGCCGGCGAAGTCGCCTGCACGGGCGTCCACGGCGCCAACCGTCTGGCCAGCAACTCGCTGCTCGAGGGGCTGGTGTTCGGCGCGCGCGCGGCGGCCGCGATGCAGCAACCGCCGCGGCCCGGCGCCATCGCGCGGTTGCGTCCCCGAGGCCGCATGCCGCAGGCTGCCGAGGCCACCGTGATGCCGGACACCGGCGCCGTGCGCGAGCTGATGTGGCGCGATGTCGGGCTGGTGCGCGACGGCGCGGGCCTCGGCCGCGCGGTGGTGACGCTCGACGGCTGGCGCCGCGCCCTCCTGACGGCGGGCCACACCGGCGACCCGGTCGGCACCCTCGTCACGGTGGCGTGGCTGATGGCGCGGGGGGCGCTCGACCGCAGCGAAAGCCGCGGCGGGCATGCCCGATCGGACTTCCCGGCCAGAGACGATCTACACTGGATGGTTCACGTTTCCGAGAGCGCGCATGACCACCGAGGCGGCGCCCTCGATTGACATTGGCTCTGCCTCGGTGGTCGTCAGTATCGTCTGGCCCGCACTGCGTGCGGGCGAGACGTCTTGAAAGGGCAGTTGCAGACCCTTGACTCATTCCAACGATTCCCGACCTTCCAAGACGTCTGGTGAGGGTAGCGGTGGCGGCCAGGTCACCGAGATCACGCCCCAGTCCGAAGACTTCTCCCGTTGGTATCTCGACGTCGTCCGCAAGGCCGAACTCGCGGATTATTCGCCCGTGAAGGGCTGCATGGTGATCCGGCCCTACGGCTACGCCATCTGGGAACTCATCCAGCGGCAGCTCGACGATCGCTTCAAGGCGACCGGCCATGTGAACGCCTACTTCCCGCTCTTCATTCCCGAGAGCCTCATCATGAAGGAGGCGGAGCACGTCGAAGGCTTCGCACCGCAGGTGGCCTGGGTGACGAAGGGCGGCACGGAGGAACTCGAAGAGCGGCTGGTCGTGCGGCCGACGTCGGAAACCATCTTCGGCGTGATGTACCAGAAGTGGATTCAGTCGTGGCGTGATCTGCCGCTGCTCATCAACCAGTGGGCCAACGTCGTGCGCTGGGAGAAGGTCACACGACCATTTCTCCGCACCACCGAATTCCTGTGGCAGGAAGGGCACACGGCGCACGAAACGGCCGACGAAGCGCAGGAAGAGACGCTCAAGATCCTGGCGCTCTACAAGGAGTTCTCCGAGAACGTCCTCGCCATGCCGGTCGTCGACGGCCAGAAGAGCAGCAGCGAGAAGTTCGCCGGCGCCGAGCGCACCTACTCGATCGAGGCGCTGATGGGCGACGGGCGCGCGCTGCAGGCCGGCACCTCGCACAACCTCGGACAGAACTTCGCCAAAGCGTTCGAGATCCAGTTCCAGGGCCGCGACAAGACCGTGCAGTACGTGTGGACGACCTCGTGGGGCGTCTCGACGCGGCTCATCGGCGGCGTCATCATGACCCACGGCGACGACAGCGGCCTCATCCTGCCGCCCAACGTGGCGCCGTGGCAGGTGGTCATCATTCCGATTCCGCGCGGCAACTGGAAAGAGACCGTGCTGCCGGCCTGCCAGGCGATTCGCGATGAGCTGAAGGCGGCGGGCATCCGCGTCAAGCTCGACGACGACGAGAGCCAGACGCCCGGCTGGAAATACGCGGAGTACGAAATGCGCGGCGTGCCGCTGCGCCTTGAAATCGGCCCCAAAGATCTCGAGAAACGCTCGGTGTTCTCGGCGCGTCGCGACACCAAGGCCAAGGCGCCGCTGCCGATGGACGGCCTGCCCGGTCACGTCACGACGCTCCTGACCGAGATTCAGGCCAACCTGCTGGCCCGCGCCCGCGCCTTCCGCGAGGCGCACACCTCGACGGTCGCGTCGTGGGCCGAGTTCACGGCGGCGATGGAAGGCCGACCCGGCTTCGTGATCGCCCCGTGGTGCGAGACCGACGACTGCGAGGCCACGATCAAGGCCGAGACCCAGGCCACGATCCGCAACATCCCGTTCGGCTCGGCGCCGGCCACCGGCCAGTGCGTCAAGTGCGGCAAGACGGCCGTCGTGAACGCCTGGTTCGCGAAAGCGGACCTGACGCCTGAAGCGGCTAGGGTCTGGCGGCTAGCGGCTAAGAGCCTCGCTGCAGGGCGGACGGCCAGCGACGACGAGAGCAGCGAGCCGTGTCAAGGTTCGTGTCCCCTGGTTGCGGGACTGCGCGCCATTCAGCCGCTAGCCCCTAGCCGCTAGCCGCTTCAAGCATCAGTCCTTGTCGTCCTCGTCATCCGTCTTGCGCTTCTGGAACAGCCAGGCGACGCCGATGCTGAGGGCGTAGAGCACGAGCATCGGGGCCGCGACCACGACCTGGCTGACCGGGTCGGGCGACGGCGTCGCGACCGCCGCGACGATGAAGATGATGAGGATGGCGTACTTGACGTTGCGGGCCAGGAAGCCGGCCGTCACCAGGCCCATCCGCGCCAGCACCATCACCAGCATCGGCATCTGGAAGATGACGCCCATCGCCAGCAGCAGCCACGCGTACATCCCGAAGACCGGGGCGATGCGCGGCATGAAGACGACGTTGTCGGTCTGGAAGCTGCCGAAGAAGTCGAAGGCGGCGGGGAAGACGATGTAGTGCGAGAAGGCGGCGCCGGCCGTGAAGAGCATGGTGGTGCCGAACACGAACGGCACCGCGAAGCGCTTCTCGTTGGCGTAGAGCCCCGGGGCGATGAACATCCAGACCTGCCACATCACGTACGGGCTGGCGATGAGCAGGCCGAGAATGGCGGCGATCTTGAGCTGGAGGAAGAAGCCTTCACCGGGCTCGGTGAAGACGAAGTGACTGCCCGGCGGCAGCGTCGCGACCAGCGGCTTCATGACGAAGTCCTGGGCGCGGGCGGCGAAGGCGAAGGCGGCCACGAACCCGACCAGCAGTGCCACGATGGCGTGCGTCAGCCGCTTGCGCAGCTCGTCGAGGTGGTCGAGAAAACTCATCCGCCCGTCGAGGTCGTCCTCCTCGTCGGACGGCTCGAGGCTGCCGCCGTCGTACTGGCCGAGCGCAGGCTTGTCTTCGTCCTGCGACTTCTTGAAGGGAACGAGGGCCACGGGCTAGCTGCCGGCTTCGCCCCGGGAGACGGGCTGGCCGTGCGTGCCATCGGCGTCGATCACGGCCGGTGCGGGCGCGGCGGCGGCGGTCTTGGCGCGCTCGTCCTCCTTCTCCTTCTGCTCCTCGATTTGGATTTCCTTCTCGAGGGTGTTCTGCAGTTCGGTGGAGGCCTTCTTGAATTCGTTGATGCTCTTGCCCAGCGACTTGCCCAGCTCTGGCAGCTTCCGGGGCCCGAAGATGATGAGGGCGATCACCAGGATGATGACCAGTTCCGGCATGCCAATCGATCCGAACATCGCGAACTCCAGGGCAAAAGGGCCAAGGCGCGCCGCGTCGCCTCGCCCGTGTCGCGGCGCCCGCAGGGTCGGGACGCGTGCAATCCCCAGTATAGGCTGGAAGGCGGAAGCGTCAAGCGGCCGGAACGGGTCGGAGGCGGGCCGAAATCGTTGGAGGCGCGGGGGTTGTCCGCGCTAGGATAGGTGCCATGCGGACCTCCAGATTCGTGACCGTGGCGGCGCTGGCGGTGGTGCTCTCGGCAGGCCTCGGGGGCCTGCTCGGCAAAAGCGCCCTCGCCACGCAGGATCGGGTGC
The DNA here is from genome assembly GCA_963779175.1 of uncultured Acidobacteriota bacterium. Taxonomy (GTDB): domain Bacteria; phylum Acidobacteriota; class Vicinamibacteria; order Vicinamibacterales; family UBA2999; genus CADEFD01. The sequence continues at coordinate 1,995,774 of CAVZXA010000003.1, read as the reverse complement.
CCGCGCACTATCGGGCGTTCACGGCGGCGCTCGAAGCCATCGAGAACGAATACGCCGAACCGGTCGAGTCCGACCGCCTGGTCTACGGCGGCATCAACGGCATGCTCCAGACGCTCGACCCGCATTCGAGCTTCATGGATCCGAAGACCTACGCGCAGATGCGCGAGCGCCAGGAACAGCGCTACTACGGCCTCGGCATCACCATCCAGTCGCTCGACCGCAACATCACGGTCGTCCGCGTGTTCGAAGGCTCGCCGGCGCACCAGAAGGGGCTGCGCCGCGGCGACGTCATCGCGAAAACCGCCGATCAGGACCTCACCGGCTGGACCACCGATCAGGCCGTCACCAAGCTGCGCGGCCCCAAGGGCACGTTCGTCAACATCTCGATCCGGCGCCCGGGCATCCCCGAGTTGCTGCCGATGGACGTGATGCGCGATCAGGTCACGATTCCGAGCATCCCGGCCCACTTCATCACTCGCGGCGATGTCGGTCTGATCCGCCTCGAAGACTTCGCCGAGCACACCGACGACGAACTCGGCGAGGCGCTCGAGGACCTGAAGCGCCAGGGCATGAAGAAGCTGGTGCTCGATCTGCGGGGCAACCCCGGCGGCCAGCTGGATCAGGCGATCCGCGTCAGCAACCGCTTCCTGCCGCGCGGCGATCTCATCGTCTACACGCGCGGCCGCGTCGACAACTCCGACGAGGATTACCACGCCACGCGGCAGAGCGATTTCCTCGACGTGCCGATGGTGGTGATGGTCAACCGCAACTCGGCCAGCGCCTCCGAGATCGTCTCGGGCGCGTTGCAGGATCACGACCGGGCGATCGTGGCCGGCGAGACCACCTTCGGCAAGGCGCTGGTGCAGTCGGTCTACCGGGTGAGCGCCGGCGCCGGGCTGGCGCTGACAACGGCGCGCTACTACACCCCGAGCGGACGCCTCATCCAGCGGCCGTGGGACGGCGCCTTCGACGAATACCTGACCTATACGATGCGCGACCAGGCCGAGCGGCAGCACTCGGCCGAAGACCTGAAGCTGACCGACGGCGGCCGCAAGGTCTACAGCGGCGGCGGGGTCGAGCCCGACGAGCGTTTCGACGGGCCGGTCGAAGGCTTCAACCCGACCAGGTTCGGCCGCTCGCTCTTCGGCCGTCAGCTCTTTGCCGGCTACGCCGAGAAGTTCTACGCGCAGGGCGACACCCGGCCGGGCGCGGCGGGCACGGAGCGCCGGGCCGTGCCGAAAGACTTCGCGGTCGACGACGCGATGCTGCGCGACTTCAAGGCCTACGTGGAGGCGAAGCGCGTGAAGATGGACGAGGCTGCCTGGACCCAGGACACGCCCTTCATCCGGGCCATGGTGCGCTTCGAGATCGACTCGGCCGTCTTCGGCATGGGCGTCGCCCGCCGGCGCCTCCTCGAGGTCGATCCGCAGGCGCAGCACGCGCTCGGGCTTTTCCCCAAAGCCGAGCAGCTCCTGACCCTCGCCAAGACCAAGACGACCCGCTCCGGCGGCCGCTGAGCTGGCCCTCGCTGCAACCCCGCCAGTTCTGGCAAACCCCAAAATATTGGGGTGTGCAGATCGTCTTGCCACACTGGTAGGGCCCTGCTAGACTTGCCCGCAGTTACGGTCCAGCAGGGGTTCCCCCTTCCGCCGCTGGCCTCTCCTCGCGGGTATCCATGCGCCTCGATCGCCTCCAAATCTCCGGATTCAAGTCGTTTTCCGATCGCTCGGAACTGGCCTTCGACGGCGGCGTGACCGCCATCGTGGGGCCCAACGGCTGTGGCAAGAGCAACGTCGCCGATGCGCTGACGTGGGTGCTCGGCGAGCAGAGCGCCAAGAGCCTGCGCGGCGACAAGATGGAAGACGTCATCTTCAACGGCAGCGACGCCCGCAAGCCCACCGGCGCCGCCGAAGTGCGCCTGCGCCTGAGCGGGGTGCCGCTGCCGCCGCCGGCCCCGGTCAACGGCCACGAGGCGTCGTCGAACGGTCACGAACCGGCCTCCGCGATCCTGCTGGAAGATCCGATGCAGGCGGTCCGCGACGTCGAAGTGACGCGCCGGTTGTACCGCTCGGGCGAGAGCGAGTACCTCATCGACGGGGCCCAGTGCCGTCTGCGCGACGTCCACGAGCTGCTGATGGATACCGGGCTCGGCGCCAAGGCCTACTCGATCATCGAGCAGGGCAAGATCGGGATGATCCTCAGCTCGCGGCCCACCGACCGCCGCCACCTCATCGAGGAAGCCGCCGGCGTCACCAAGTACAAGGCCCGCCGCCGCGCCGCCGAACTCAAGCTCGATGCCGCGCAGCAGAACCTGACGCGCCTCGACGACATCGTGTTCGAAGTGGAGAAGCAGTGCGGCTCGCTCAAGCGCCAGGCCGGCAAGGCCCGCCGCTACCAGCGGCTGCGCGACGAGATGCGACGCTGGGAGAAGGTGCTCTTCGCGCGCCGCTACCGTCACCTGGCCGAACACATCGAGTCGGCCCGCACGCGGCTGAACGACGCCCGGCAGGACGAAGTGAGCTCGTCGGCCCGCCTCGCCGAAGTCGAGGCCGAACTGGCGCGCGTGCGCATCGAACTCGCCAAGGCGGAGCACGACGCCGCCGGCGTCCGCGAAGCCGCCCACGCCGGTGAACTCGAGGTGAATCGCCGTCAGCAGCAGCTCGCGCTCGACGCCCAGCAGGCGGCCATGCTGCAGACGCGCATCGGCGAACTCGATGCCGAACGGCAGGCGCTCGACGATCGTCGCGAGCCCGAGCGGCTGCGTCTCGAGGAGCGTCGCGCCGCCATCGCCGAAGCCGAGCGCGCCCGCGACGAGGCGGCCGACGCGGCCACCGCGGCCGCCGAGGCCTACGCCCAGGCGCAACAGGCCATCGCCTCGGTCGAAGCGGCGGTCGAGCGGGCCCGGGCCGAAGTCTACGCCGTGATGAACACGGTCACCGCCCTGACCTCGGCCATCCACCATGCGACCTCCGAACGCGAGCGCGCGTCGGCCATCGTCGGCCGGCTCGACGTGGAAGCGCGCGACCTCGACGGCGAACTGAACCGCGCCGTCGAAGCGCGTGACCGCGCTGCCGCGACGCTGCGCCAGGCGCAGAGCGAGCTGTCGTCCACCGAGATCGCCCGCGGCGAACGCGAGCGGGAACTCGCCACCGCGCGGATCGAACACGAGTGGCGCGAACGCGAGAAGCGCCAGCGCGAGCACGACCTGGCCGGCGCCAGCGGCCGCCTGCTGTCGCTCGAGGAGATCGAAGCCGCGCGCGCCGCCTTCAGCGACGGCGCGCGCATGCTGCTGGCCAGCGCCGATGCCTCGATCGGCCAGCGCGGCGCGCTGGCCGACTACCTCGAGGTGCAGCCGAAATACGAACGCGCCGTCGAAGCCACGCTCGGCGACCTGCTGGAACATGTCGTCGTCGACAGCCACTCGCAGGCGCACGCCGGTTTCCGGATCGTGCGGGCCGAAGGGGCCGGGCGTTGTGGCTTCATCGTCATCAGCGACCGCACGGCCGTGCCGGCGCCGCCGCTCGTGAGCGTGCCCGAGGGGTGTGTCACGCTCTCGAGCGTCGTCCGTGTCGTCGGGCCTTTCAGTGCCGCGCTGGCCGCCGTCGTCGGCGAGGCGCTCATCACCGACTCGCTCGACCGCGCCGCCCTGGTCGCCGCGCACGCCGGCGTGCCGGTCGTCACGCTCGACGGCGACGTCTATCGCGGCCCGCACGTCGTCAGCGGCGGCAGCCGCACCGAATCCACCGGCATCCTCGCCACCAAGCGTGAGATCCGCGATCTGCGCGAGAAGGTGGCCGAGGAGCAGCAGGCGATTGCCGCCCTGACCGCCGAGCTCGCCGGCTTCTCGCATGCGATTGCGGTCGCCGGCGCCGCTGTGACCGGGCTGGTCGCCGACGGCCACCGCCACGAGAAGGCGATCGTCGCGGCGCAATCGGACGTGGCGCGGGCCGCTGCCGATGAGACGCGCGTCCGGCAGCGGGTCGAGCTGGTGGCCGCCGAAGGCCGCAGCGCCCGCGAGTCGATCGAAGCCATCGACGTCCGGCAGGCGGAGGCCCAGGCGACGATTGCGCGCCTGACCGACGACCGCGGCATGTTCGAAGAGGCGCTGGCGGAACGTCAGCGCCAGCTCGCCGACGCCCGTGAGAACCTCCACGCCCTCAGCCAGCGCGCGGCGGAGGCCCGGGCGTCGCAGGCGGCCTTGAGCGAGCGCGCGGTGGCGGTGGTCGCCGAGGTCCGCCGGCTCGAAGACGCGGCGCGGGAAGTGATCGAACGGGCGGCGGCGTGCCGCCGCGACATGGACATCATGAGCGAGCAGCGCCAGCGGCTGCTCGCCGCCGGCGTCGAGGGGCAGCGGCTGCTCGACGAGAGCATCCGCACGCTCGAGGATCTCCGCGACGAGATGCTCAAGGCCGACGACGAGACGCTGGTGCTCAAGTCGGCCACCGAACGCCAGGAACAGTCGATCCGCGACGCCCGCCGGGCTCTCGACGCGGTGCGCGCCCTGGCCGCCGAACTCGACATCTCGCGGGCGACCGGCGAAGCCGAGCTCTCGCACCTGGCGCAGCAGAGCCTCGACGCCGTGCAGGCCGACCTCGACACGGTGGCGGAGGAAGTCGCGGAGATGGAGCGCCAGGGCATCCACGCGCCGGACGCGCGCGTCATCCGCCGCGCCGTGGCGGAGGCGGCCGAGACCCCCGAGGGCGACGACGTCGCCGACGAGGCGGCGGTCGAAACCGGTGCGGACGCAGTCGCGGGCGATGCCGCGGTGGCCGAGGCGGCTCAGGCGGCGATGACGGCCGAAGAGGCGATCGCCGAACTGCGGGCGCAGATCGACCGGCTCGGTCCGGTCAACATGATGGCCATCCAGCAGTTCACCGAACTGGACGAGCGGCGCACCTTCCTGACGACCCAGCGCAAGGACCTGGTCGATTCGATCGCCCAGACCAACGAAGCGATCCGCAAGATCGACGAGACCACCAACGTCCGCTTCCGCGACGCCTTCACCGCCATCAACGCCAACTTCCAGGTGACCTTCGCCACGCTCTTCGGCGGCGGCAAGGCCGGCATCACGCTGCTCGACGAATCGGATCCGCTCGAGAGCGGCATCGATATCGTCGCCTCCCCGCCCGGCAAGCGCCTGCAGAGCGTGATGCTGCTCTCGGGCGGCGAGAAGGCGCTCACCGCGATCGCGCTGATGTTCGCCATCTTCAAGTACAAGCCGAGCCCGTTCTGCCTGCTCGACGAGATCGACGCGCCGCTCGACGACGCCAACATCGGCCGCTTCGTCGAGCTGCTGCGCGGCATGCTCGACCGCACCCAGTTCATCATCATCACGCACAGCCGCAAGACCATGGAGATTGCCAACCGTCTCTACGGGGTCACGATGGAAGAGCCGGGCGTCTCCAAGGTCATCTCGCTGCAGATGAACTGAGGCCCGGCCCGTCCCCCGGTCCCGGGCGCCGGGACCGGCGGCGGCCGAACAAATCCGCCCCGGTGCCGTAGTCTCCTCTGGGGGGCACGGACCATGACCGGACACGGATGGCGGGGATGGACGGCGGCGGCAGTGGTGGCCGCGGCGACGCTGACGGCGGGCTGTGAAATCAAGGCCGGCGAGGGCGACTTCTCGTTCGAGTTCGCGGCCGGCGCGGCCTCCGACACCTGGACGCGGTCCTACGATCTTCCGCCCGGTGGACGGATCGAAATTCTGAACGTCAACGGCGAGATCCGTGCCGAGGCGAGCCCCGGCGGCAAGGTCGAGGTCACCGCCGAACGCTCGGCCAAAGCCGCCACCGACGACGAAGCCCGCGAGCTCCTGAACGCGGTCCAGATGCGCGAGGAGATCGGCGCCCAGCGCGTCCGCATCGAGACCATCGCTCCCAGGATGCGCCTCGGCGGCCACAAGGCGTCGTTCGTCGTGCGGGTGCCGCCCGGCGTACACGTGGACCTGCGGACCGTCAACGGTGGCGTCCGCCTCGTGAATATCGGCGGGGAAGTGCGGGCGACCACCACCAATGGCGGCGTCAAGGGCACCATCGGCGCGGCGTCGCTGGTCGAAGCGCGCACGACCAACGGCGGCGTCGAACTCTCGATCGCCGGCGCCATCGCGCCCGACGGCGAAGTGCGCCTCACCAGCGTCAACGGGGGCGTGCGTCTCGACCTGCCGGCTGACACGAAAGCGGACGTCTCCGCCCGCTGCACCAACGGCCGGGTCAGCTTCGACGACCTGCCGCTGGCCGTCGAGGGCGAGCAGACCCGTCGGCGCGTCCAGGGCTCCCTCAACGGCGGCGGCGCCCGCATCGAGCTGGCGACCACCAACGGCGGCGTGACCATCGGCCGCTCGTAGGGACCAGCCGCGGCGGGCCCGTTGTGGCCCGCCCGCGGACTGACGTACCCTGACGGGACGCGCGGGCGTTCCTGTGACCGAAGACAAATCCACCCGCTATCACCGGCGCCGCCGCCGGGCCGATTTCGCCGGCACGGTCCTGGTGGGGCTGTTCCTCCTGCTGCTGTCGGCCAGCGGCGCCGCCGGCCTCATCCGCTGGGCGCTCGAGTGGACCACCGGCTGGCTGCCGGCGCCGCTTGGTGAACTCACCGCCGCCGGACTGTTCTTCGCCGGGCTGGTCGGCACCGTCAACGCCCTCGAGCTGCCGTTTGCGTGGTACCAGGGCTACTGGCTCGAGCGCCGCTACGGACTCACCACGCAGATCCTCGCCCACTGGCTCGCCGACCACGTGAAGGCTGTCACGGCCAGTGGGGTCGTGATGTGGAGCGGGCTGGTCGCCGTCTACGTGTCGATCCGGCTCTGGCCCGAGGCCTGGTGGCTGGTGGCGGCCGGGGTCTTCACCGTGGCGATGGTGCTCCTCGCGCGGCTGGCGCCGGTGCTGCTGCTGCCGATCTTCTATCGCGTGCGCCCGCTGCGGCGGCCCGAACTGTCGGCGCGGCTGCTGCAGCTGGCCGAGCGCGCCGGCGCGCCGGTGATCGGCGTCTACGAGTGGGCGATCAGCGGCCACACCCGCAAGGCCAACGCCGCCCTGGCCGGCATCGGCCGATCGCGCCGCATCCTGCTCTCCGACACGATGCTCGACGCCTATTCGGACGACGAGATCGAAGTCGTGCTCGCGCACGAACTGGCGCATCACGTGCACGGCGATCTGTGGCAGGGGATGGCGCTGCGCACGACGACGCTCTTCGCCGGGGCGTGGCTGGCGGCGCTGGCGCTGGCAGCGGCGGTGCCGTGGCTGGGCCTGCGCGGGCCGGCGGATCCGGCCGGGGCGCCGCTCCTGCTCCTGGTGGCCGGGGCCTCGTCATTCCTGCTCCTGCCGCTCGGTAACGCCGTGTCGCGCGCGCAGGAGCGGCGCGCCGACCGCTTCGCGCTCACGCTGACGCGCAACCCCGAGGCGTTCGTCACCGCGATGCGCCGCCTGGCACAGATGAATCTCGCCGAAGACCGCCCGTCGGCCCTGGCGCGGTGGTTGTTCTACTCGCATCCGCCTCTGGGCGAGCGGATCGCCGCCGCCCAGGCCTGGAACGGTGTCGCCTCGCCGTTACCCGCGCATGGAATCATGGCGGGTGAGGAGTAGCACGCCATGCGTGGAGCGATCGCAACCCTGGGACTGCTGCTGGCCGTGATGCAGGTGAGCGCGGTCACCGCCCAGACGCCGAAGAAACTGAATGTGGCGCACCGTGGCGCCTCGGCCTACGCGCCGGAACACACGCTGGCGGCCTATCGCCTGGCCATCGAGCAGGGGGCGGACTTCGTCGAGCAGGATCTGGCGGTGACCAGAGACGGCGTGCTCATCTGCCTGCACGATCCCTCGCTCGAGCGCACGACCGATGTCGAGACGCGCTTTCCCGACCGCTTCACGGAGATCACCTTCGAGGGCAAGAAGAGGAAGGCCTGGCTCGCCAACGACTTCACGCTGGCGGAAGTGAAGACGCTCGACGCCGGCAGCTGGTTCGACCCGAAGTTCGCCGCTGAGCGCGTGCCGACCTTCGACGAAGCGGTGGCGCTCATCCGCGGCCGCGCCGGCATCTACCCGGAGCTGAAGACGCCGGAGATCTACGAAGGGCGCGATGTGAACTTCGTGGCGCTGGTCGCCGCCGCCCTCGATCGCCTGCGCCTGCGCGGCACCGGCGCCGACCCGAAGACGCCTGTCATCCTGCAGACCTTCGGCGAATCGACCGCGCGGGCGCTCGCGGACCAGAAGATTGGCGTGCCGGTGGTCCTGCTCGTCGACATCCGCGGGCCGTTCGACGCGGCGGCCTTGGTGGGCCGCTGGAAAGGCGTGGTGTCGGGTTTCGGTCCGGCCAAGCAGGTGGTCGTGCGCCAACCTGAGCTGGTGCGCCTGGCGCACGCTGCCGGCATGACGGTGACGCCCTACACCTTCCGCTCGGCCGCGACACCGGGCTATCCGTCGGTCACCGCCGAGATGGAGCACTTCCTCTACACGCTCGGCGTGGACGCGCTCTTCACCGACAATCCCGACCGCTTTCCGCGCCGGTAGCCTCGGCGTCCGCGGCGGGCGCTAGCGGTCGGCGACGACCAGCACGCCCTTCATCGTCGCGCACTCCGCGTCGTTTGAAAGCGAGCAGTAGTAGGCGAAGCGGCCGGCCTGATCGGCGCGGAAGGCAAACGTCACGCTCTCGCCGGCGCCGGCCCGCTTCATCAACCGGTAGGCGTCGATGGCAAAGCTGAAGGGCCGGCCGTCACTCTTCAGCGTGATGGTGACGAGGTCATTCTTCGACACGTCGAGCCGATCGGGCTCGAAACGTCCCTCTCGCGCCACCACCGTGAACGCCCGCTTGTTGGGCGCCGCATCCTGCGAGGCGGCGGAGCCGGCAACAGCGACCAGCGCGACGGCCAGGATCGGAATCCACTTGCGGCTCATACCCTGATTGTAGCGGCGCTGCGTGCCGGGGGCTGGGCCGTGCGGAAATACAAAAGGCCGGAAGAGGTATCTTCCGGCCTTTCGCCAATGCTCGATTCGCTAGCCGCTAGCCGCTAGCCGCTAGCCGCTAGCCGCTCTAGTCCCGGCGCGGACCGCGATCGCGGCGCGGGCCGCGGGGACGGTCGCCGCCGCCAGCATCGCCTCCGCCGCTCGGCGCGTCCTGCTCGCTGCCAGGCTCGGCTGCGGGCGGACCGCCCTCGGAGGGCAGCAGCGCCTTGCGGCTCAGACGAATCTTCCCGGTCGGGTCGATGTTGATGACCTTCACCAGGATCTGCTGGCCTTCCTTGAGCTCGTCGCGCACGTCCTTCACGCGGTGGTTGGCGATCTCGGAGACGTGCAGCAGGCCGTCGGTGCCCGCCATGATCTCGACGAAGGCGCCGAAGTCGGTGATGCGCTGGACCTTGCCGAGGTAGGTCTTGTTCAGCTCGGGCGTGGCGGTCAGCTCCTGAATCATGCCGATCGCCTTGGCGGCCGCGGCTTCGTCCGACGAGGCCACGTTGACCTGGCCGTTGTCCTCGACGTCGATCTTCACGCCGGTCTTCTCGATGATGCTGCGGATCATCTTGCCGCCGGGCCCGATGACGTCGCGGATCTTGTCGACCGGGATCCTGATGGTGACGATGCGCGGCGCGTAGGCCGACATGTTGGTGCGCGTCGCCGGCAGGTGTTCCTGCATGATGCCGAGGATGTGCAGGCGGCCGGCCTTGGCCTGGGTGAGCGCTGCGCGCATCACTTCCGCCGAGATGCCGGTGACCTTGATGTCCATCTGCAGGGCGGTGATGCCGTCTTTGGTGCCGGCGACCTTGAAGTCCATGTCGCCGTAGTGGTCTTCGGCGCCGGCGATATCGCTCAGCACCGCGTATTTGCCGGTCGCCTCGTCCATGATGAGGCCCATCGCCACGCCGGCCACCGGCGCCTTGATCGGCACGCCGGCATCCATCATCGCCAGCGACGCGCCGCACACCGACGCCATCGAGGAGCTGCCGTTCGATTCGAGGATGTCGGAGACGATGCGCACGGTGTAGGCGAAGTCGGCTTCGAGCGGCATCATCGGCGCGAGCGCGCGCTCGGCCAGGGCGCCGTGACCGATTTCGCGCCGGCCGGGGCCGCGCATCGGCTTCACTTCGCCGACCGAGAAGGGCGGGAAGTTGTAGTGCAGCATGAAACGCTTCCACGTCTCGCCATCGACCATCTCGACCTTCTGCTGGTCGTCGGCGGTGCCGAGCGTCGCGGTGACCAGCGCCTGCGTCTCGCCGCGGGTGAACACGGTCGAGCCGTGGACGCGGGGCAGCACCTTGGTCTCGATGGTGATCGGACGAATCTGGTCGAAGCGGCGACCGTCGAGGCGCACGTCGCGCTCGAGGATTTCGGTGCGCAGCACCTTCTCCTGCAGGTCGTGCAGGATGGCCTTGGCTTCGCCCTTGCGGCTGGCCTGGTCTTCCGGCAGCGCGGCGATGACGTCCTTCGAGACCTTGGCCACGGTGGCGTAGTTCTCGAGCTTGTCCTTGATGCGCATGGCCGTCGTCAGCGGCGCCAGGGCCACCGCTTCGATCGACTGCTGGAACGCCTCATCGACCTTCACGGCCGGCTTGGCCAGCTTGGTGCGGCCGCGGTCCTTCGCGAGCTCGTCGATCAGCCCGCAGATGTCCTTGATGGCGGCGTGGGCGACGTCGAGCGCCTGGATGACCTCCTCTTCGGAGACCTCCTGCGCGCCGGCCTCGACCATCACGATGCCGTCTTTGCTGCCGGCGACGATGAGATCGAGGCGGCTCTGCTTGCGCTCCGGCCAGGTGGGGTTGACGACATATTTGCCGTCGACCAGGCCCACGCGCACGCCGGCGATCGTCTTCTCGAGCGGCATTTCCGACAGGGCCAGCGCCGCGGACGCGCCGGTGAGGGCGAGCACGTCCGAGTCGTGCTCCGTGTCGGCCGACACCACGAACGCGATGACCTGCGTCTCGAAGCTCCAGCCGCCGGGGAACAGCGGGCGAATCGGACGGTCGATGAGCCGGCAGGTGAGGGTTTCCTTCTCCGTGGACTTGCCCTCGCGCTTGAAGAAGCCGCCCGGGATGCGTCCCGACGCATAGGTGTTCTCGCGGTATTCGACCGTGAGCGGAAGGAAATCGATGCCCTCGCGGGCGCTGGAGGCGTGGCAGGCCGTGACGAGCACCATCGTGTCGCCCATGCGCACGACCACGGCGCCATCGGCCTGCTTGGCCAGGCGGCCCGTCTCGATGGAGAGGGTGTGCTGGCCGATCTGAATCTCGCGCTTGATCATTGGAAACCTCGATGCCGGGGTCACGTTCCCCGGGCTTGTCGGCGCGACGGCCCCGGACCTCCGCCGGGTGCGGAGCGCGGTGGCCGTCGCCGATGCTGCTGTAGTGCCCTGCGCCTGGAGGACCCCGGCGCGGCGGACGCGGCTACTTGCGGATGCCGAGCCTCTTGATGAGCTCCGCGTACCGGTCGGTGTCCTTGCTCTTCAGGTAGTCGAGCAGGCGCCGGCGCTGGCCGACGAGTTTCAGGAGACCGCGCCGCGAGTGGTGGTCCTTCGCGTGGCTCTTGAAGTGTTCGGTCAGGTAGGTGATGCGTTCGCTGAGAATCGCCACCTGGACTTCAGGCGATCCGGTATCCGTGCCGTGGGTGCGGAACGAATCGATGAGAGCGGTCTTCTTGTCTTTCGCGAGTGCCACGTCTACTACCTCCACGTGCGGCCCAGAACGCGGTCTGCCGCTGCTCCACGCCGCCGTATGTCTGCGATTTTCACCGCAGGATGACCCTTCATCTTAGCCCAGGATCACGATGGGCTGCAAAAGTCTTCGGGCCGTCGGCCTCGCCGGAACCGGCCGCTTCGGCGATGCCGAGCAGGTGACCGGCCTGGTCGAGGATGCGGATCGGCCTGGCCGGGTCCCCACTGACCGTGGCCTGCACGCTTTGGCCATGACGCACCTTCGCCGCCGCCTCATCCGTCAGGATCGCCGACGGCATCTCGGGCAACATCCGATCGATCGGGAGCAGGGACGGCGTCATCCCGCCCCGAGGCGCCGTGGCGAGCGCTTCCCAGCTCACGCTGTCGGCCAGCCCGAACGCGCCGGCGCGGGTCCGGCGGAGGCCGGAGAGATACGCGCCCGTGCCCAGCGCGTCGCCCAGGTCGTGCGCCAGCGAGCGGACGTAGAACCCGGCCGATACCTGCATCGTCACGGTGGCGACGCCGTCCTCGAACCCGTCGAGCGAGAGCGCGTGCGCGACGACCGGCACCGGCGGCAGGTCGAGCGGGGCGTCGCGCCGCGCCGCGCGATGCGCCACCTCGCCGCCGACCTTCTTGGCGGAGTAGGCGGGCGGAGTCTGCAGGTGCCTGCCGACCCTGGCCGCGAGCCAGGCCGCGACCGCCGCCCGGTCGGGGCGCCCGCCTGTGTCCCGAGTGGTCGTGCCCTCGGCATCGTAGGTGGTGGTGGCGCGGCCGAAGGTGATGCGCGCCTCATACGCCTTCACGTCGTGCGCCATGAAACGCGCCAGGCGCGTGGCACGGCCGGCGACCAGCACGAGCACGCCGGTGGCCATCGGATCGAGCGTGCCGGTATGACCGACGCGCGAGGTGGCGAGGGCCCGTCGCGCCACGGCCACCACATCGTGGGAGGTCGGCCCCCGCGACTTGTCGACGACGAGGACGCCGTCGGCGCTCACGTTCATGCGTCCGGGCCGGCGGCGGCCACGGCCTGCTCGAGCGCCTGCATGAGGCGCGCCTGCAGATCGGGCAGCGGGCCGCTGAGCGAACAGGCGGCGGCGTTGCGATGGCCACCGCCGCCATGGGCCGCGGCGATCCGTCCGATGTCCACCGCGCCTTTCGAACGCAGGCTGACACGCCAGCGCTCGGGCGTTTCGGCCTGCTTGAAGAAGGCCACGGCACGCACCGCCTTCACCGAGAGCGGGAAGTTGATGAGGCCGTCGATGTCGTCGTAGCTGCCGCCGGCGGCCGCGGTCATCTGCGGCGTGATCGTGAGCAGCGCGATGTGCCCGGACGGATCGACGACCATCGACGACAGCACGCTGCCGAACAGGTGCACCCGTGCCATCCGGTTGCTGTCGTAATGGGTGCGCGCGATCCACTCCGGCCGGGCCCCGGCCTCCACGCACCGCGCGGCGATGTCGAAGGTGCGCGGCGACAGGTGCGAGAAGTGGAACGAGCCGGTGTCGGTCAGGATGGCCAGGTAGACGTGCGTCGCGATGTCGGCGGTGACCGGGGCGCCGAGGGCGGCGATGAGCGCCCAGGCAAGCTCGCCGCAGGCGGCCGCCGACTCGTCCACCCAGTTGACGACACCGTAGCGGGTGTTGCCGGGATGGTGGTCGATGTTCAGCACCGGCGAGCGGTCGAGGCCGGTCACACCGGTTCGTGTGAGGTCGCCGCATTCCATGATGACGGCGGCGTCGAACGTCTCGTCCACCTGCCGCGTGATCCACAGTCCGTCCACGGCCGGGAAGGGCTGCAGGTAGGCGGGCGGCACCTCGCACATGACCATGCGCGCGTCCTTGCCCTGCGCCCGCAGCGCCAGCACCAGCGCCAGGCCCGAGCCGATGGCGTCGCCGTCGGGCCGCTCGTGCGACGACACCACGATGCGGGTGGCGCCCGTGAGGCGCGCCACGATCTCGCCGAGCGCGGGATCAGGCGGTGGTGTCGGGGTCATGCGTGTCAGCCGGCGCCGGATCGGCCGTCACCGCGGTGTCCGCGGCGACGTCGGCAGGCGCGTCGGCCGGGGCCGCCTGCGCCCGCGCCGCTTCGACCTCGTGGATCTCGTGCAGCAGTTCTTCCACGCGCTGGTGCGCGGCCAGACCCTCGTCGTACTGGAAGGCCACTTCCGGCACCCGTCGCAGCGTGACGCGCGTCGCCAGCACGTGACGGACGAACGCCGTCGCGCGCGTCAGCGCCTTGGTGGTGCGCTTGCGTTCGGCGGCGTCGCCGATGATGGTCCAGTAGATGCGGGCGAGCGACAGGTCGGGCGTCACCTTGACGCGGGTCACCGTGACCAGTCCCACCCCCGGGTCCGCGACCTCGGTGGCGAGGATCTGGCTGACCTCTTCCCGCAGTTGCTCGGCGATCCGCTCGGTGCGATGGCTGAGGGGCATGGTTCCATTCTAGGCGGGGCTCGGGTCCCGGGGCTCGGGCCCCGGGGACGTGCAGACGAGATCGCCCCGGAGACGCAATCCGGGGCGACGAGCCACTGTGGCCTAGGCCGGGGTCGCGACGCGTTCCATCTGGAACACTTCGATGACGTCGCCGACCTTGATGTCGTTGTATCCCTGCAGAGCGATACCGCACTCGAAGCCGGTCTTGACTTCGCTCACGTCGTCCTTGAAGCGACGCAGCGACGCCAGCTTGCCTTCCCAGACCATCGAGCCGTCGCGGATGAGTCGCACCTGCACGTCGCCCTTGCGGGTGATCACGCCTTCGCTGACCATGCAGCCGGCGATGACGCCCGCCTTCGGCACCTTGAAGGTGTCGCGCACCTGAGCGGCGCCGATCCGCACTTCCTTGAAGGTCGGGTCGAGCAGGCCGGCCATGGCCTTCTCGATTTCTTCGGTCACGTTGTAGATGACCGTGTGGTGACGGATGTCGACCTTCTCGCGGTCGGCGATGTCGGCAGCATTGCGGTCCGGCCGCACGTTGAAGCCGATGATGATGGCGTCGCTCGCCGTGGCGAGCAGCACGTCCGATTCGTTGATGGCGCCGACGCCCGAGTGGATGATCTTGACCCGGACCTTGTCGGTCGACAGCTTGTCGAGCGAGTTGGCCAGCACTTCGGCCGAACCCTGCACGTCGGCCTTGACGATGATCGGCAGATCCTTCACGGCACCATCGGCCATCTGCGCCTGGAGCGACTCGAGCGTCAGGCGGCTGCCCTTGGAGACCAGCGACTTCTCCCGGGCCCGGGCCTGACGGAACATCGCGATCTGCCGAGCTTTGGCCGGATCCGACACCGACTGGAACGAATCGCCCGGGGAGGGCAGGGTCTCGAGACCCAGCACTTCGACCGGGGTGGACGGCCCGGCCGTCTTGGTCGGGCGGCCGCGGTCGTCGATGAGGGCGCGCACGCGGCCCACCACCGGACCGGCGATGATGTTGTCGCCGACGCTGAGCGTGCCGTCCTGGACCAGCACCGTGGCCACCGGGCCACGACCGCGATCCAGCTTGGTTTCGAGCACCGTGCCGGCAGCCGCGCGTTTCGGGTTGGCCTTGAGTTCGCCGATTTCCGTGACCAGCAGAATCATCTCGAGCAGTGCTTCGAGGTTGGTCTTCTGCTTGGCCGAGACTTCCACGAACACCGTGGTGCCGCCCCAGGCTTCCGGCATCAAGCCGATATCCGCCAGCTGACGCTTGACCACTTCGGGGTTGGCGCCGGGCTTGTCGATCTTGTTGACCGCGACGATGATCGGCACGTTCGCCGCCTTGGCGTGATCGACCGCTTCGCGCGTCTGCGGCATGACGCCGTCGTCGGCCGCCACCACCAGGATGACCACGTCGGTCACCTTGGCGCCGCGGGCGCGCATCAGCGTGAAGGCCGCGTGACCCGGCGTGTCGAGGAAGACGATGCTCTTGTCCTTCTTCTCGCCGACGCCGCCCACCAGATACGCGCCGATATGCTGCGTGATGCCGCCGGCTTCGCGCTCGGCCACCCGCGTGGTGCGGATCGAGTCGAGCAGCGTCGTCTTGCCGTGGTCCACGTGGCCCATGACGGTGACGACCGGCGCGCGCGCGACGGTGTCCTTGTCGTCGGCCGTTTCGGCCTGCACTTCGAGCAGTTCTTCTTCGAAGCTGCGCGTCTCGACCTCGGCGCCGAAGTGCCGGGAGACCTCGCGCGCCGTCTCGATGTCGACCGTCGAGTTGATGTTCATCATCATCCGGCGATCGAGCAGCACCTTCAGGACGTCCTTGACGCGCACGTCGAGTTTGTCCGAGAGGTCCTTGACGGTCATGCCCTCAGCCAGCGTGATGGTGCGGCTGATGGGCGGCAGCGCCACCGGCGGCGGCGCCGGCATCTGGCGCGAGCCGCCGTCGCGGCGCGGCCCACCGGTCGGGCGGCCGGCCGGACGGAACGGCATGCCAGGACGGCCCCCCATGGGCGGACGTCCCGGCATGCCCGGACGCTGCGGATACTGACCGGGACGCGGTGGCAACCCGGGCTGGCCGGGGCGCACGGGCTGCGAGGGCAGCGGGCGCGGACCGCCGAGTGCCGACGGCGTGGTCGGATACGGGCGGCCACCCGGATACGGGGGACGCGCGCCCATGGGCGGACGCACGCCGGTGCCGGCGCCAGGGGCGCCGGGACGCGGTGGCGGGGGCGGTGCGACGATGCGTGCCGGCGGCTGGCTCGGTGGACGCCGCGCCGGCGTCAACGGGCGCGCCTGCGGCACGGTCTGACCGGGCTCCTCGATACGCAGCCGCAGACTCGGCGGCAGGATGCGGCCTGGCGGCACCAGCGGACGCACCTGTGCGGCCGGCGCCGCGGCCACCGGCGGCGCCGGTGCGACGGCCGGTTCGGGGGCGGCGATCGGTGCGACGTGAGATTCGACGGCGGCGGTGGGCGCCGCGGCCATCGCGGGCGCCTCGACCGGCGCCGGTGCCGGGACAACTTCAGGCTCGGGTACGGGGGGAGGTGCCGGGGCCTCGAACGGCGCTTCGGCGTGGACCGAGGCGGCGGGCGCCGCCTCGAACTCGACGTGCGGCTCGTGCGCCTCGACGTGGGCCGCATGCGACTCGTGTCCCGACCCGTCGCCGGGGGCGGTTGGCGGGCGGACCGTGCGGATGAGGCGTGGCGGCGGCAGGGGCGGGCCCGCCGGCTTGGCCGGCTCCGGCGCCTGGCCCTTCTTCCCGGAGGCGGACTTGCCCTTGCCGGGTTTCACGGCCGTCTCCGAGAAGATGTCGCCCTTCGGCAGCTCGATGCCGCGCTGCCGCGCCAGGCGCTCGACGAACTGGCGCGCCACGATCTCCTCCACGGTGCTCGAGGCGCTCTTCAGCTCGATACCGTGGTTCTGCTTGAGCAGCTGGAGGACTTCCTGGCTGGTCGTAGCCAGCAGCTCTGCGACTTTGAAGATCCGGACAGTGGCCAACAGTCACCCCTGAGAAGACGTACCCGCTTACTGATCGTTGCCGCCGGTCGTGCCCGCCTCGGGCGCGGCCTCCGGCTCGGCCACCGGCGCGTCGGCCGCAGCCTCGTCGCCTCCAGCCGCGTCGTCGCCGGCCCCCATTTCGAGGGCGCCGAGCTCCGCTTCCACTTCCTTGCGCTTCTCTTCTTCGCTCTTGATGTCGATCTTCCAGCCGGTCAGCTTGGCCGCGAGGCGCACGTTCTGACCCTTCTTGCCGATCGCGAGCGAGAGCTGGCTGTCTTCCACCAGCACTTCCATCACCTTGTTGTCGTCGTCGGTGATCGAGACGCGCGACACCTTGGCGGGGCTGAGCGCGTTCATGACGAACTGCACCGGGTCGTCCGACCACTCGACGATGTCGATCTTCTCGCCGCGCAGCTCGCGGATGATGGCCTGCACGCGCGTGCCCTTCATGCCGACGCAGGCGCCCACCGGGTCGATGTCGCGCTCGCGCGAGTAGACCGCCACCTTGGCGCGGTCGCCGGATTCGCGGACGGCGCCGCGGATCATCACGGTGCCGTCGTAGATCTCCGGCACTTCCTGTTCGAACAGCTTGATGAGCAGGGCGGCGTCGGTGCGCGACAGCACGACCTGCGGCCCCTTGGCGCTCTTGCTGACGCCGCGGATGACGGCGCGGACGCGGTCGCCCTGGTTGTAGCTTTCGGCGCGCGACTGTTCCTTGCGCGGCAGGATCGCTTCGATGCGGCCGATCTCGACGATCATGTCACCCTGCTCGAAGCGCTTGACCAGGCCGGTGACGACCTCGCCGACGCGCTGGTCGAACTCGAGGAACACGTTCTCGCGCTCGGCTTCGCGCACCTTCTGGAAGATGACCTGCTTGGCGGTCTGCGCGGCGATGCGGCCGAGCACCTCGGTGCTCTTGGGGAACTCGATCTGGTAGCCGACCTCGACACCGGCGTCGGCGCCGTACATCTCGAGCGCCTCGGCCAGGGAGATCTCGGTGGCGGGGTTGGTGACCTCGTCGACGATGGTCCGGACCGCGAAGAGCTCGACCTGCCCGCTCTCGGTGTTGAGCTTGGCCTTCAGTTCTTCGCCGGCCTTGTAATACTTGCGCGAGGCCGTGAGTACGGCCTCTTCCATGGCGGCGATGACCACGCCGGGCTCGATGCCCTTTTCCTTGGCCAGTGCCTCGATGGTCTGCATCAACGGGTTGGTCGCCATGTTCCTCAAAACTCCACTTCGAGACGGGCGCGCCGGATGAGCCCCAACGGCAGCCGGATCAGCTTGCCGCCCTGGTTCTCGAACAGCACGTCGTCGCCATCCATGCCCCGGAGATGGCCCGCGAAGGCCGTCTGCCTGGCGATGGGTTCGGCGGTGACGATCTTCGCCAGCCGTCCCGCAAACCGCTGGTAGTCGTCGCGCGACCGGAGCGGTCTGTCAAGCCCCGGAGACGACACTTCCAACGTGTACTCGTCGGCGACGACGTCCTCGACGTCGAGCACCGCACTCAATTCTTCGCTCACCTTCAGGCAATGCTCGAGACTGACGCTGTCCTCGGCGGTGGCCGAGGGGCCTGGTCTGTCGAGCACCACCCGCAGGACGTTCCGGCCGCTTTCCCTCCCGTACGTCACGTCGAACAACTCGAGGCCGTACGCCCCGGCGATGTTCACCGCGAGCTCCCGAATCCTTTCAAGTGACAGCACGAGACGTATCCAGAAACAAAAAAGAGTGGGCTACAGCCCACTCTGGTTTTGCCAGATCAGCACCGGACCCTTAAGTCTAGCATCCGGACGCTTCAGAGGTCCAGAGGGCGCGCGACCAGATCGTAGCCGCTGGCACCGACGATTTCGACGTCCAGGAACTGGCCGGGCGTCAGGGTGGCGGGATCGGCCTCGGTCAGGTAGACCTGCGGGTCGATTTCGGGCGCCTGCCCTGGCAGCCGGCCGGTGAAGACCCACTCGTGTTCCGGCGAGGGCCCGTCCACCACCATCCGGACGCGGCTGCCGAC
Source organism: uncultured Acidobacteriota bacterium (assembly GCA_963779175.1). Classification (GTDB taxonomy): domain Bacteria; phylum Acidobacteriota; class Vicinamibacteria; order Vicinamibacterales; family UBA2999; genus CADEFD01. The sequence continues at coordinate 1,976,721 of CAVZXA010000003.1, read as the reverse complement.
GCGGGCTTTCTGCCGCTTCGCGACCAGCCGCTTCTGCAGCGCCATGACGCGCTTCTGACGGCGCGTCTTCTCGGCGGCGGGCACGTCGTCCACCAGCTCGAAGGCGGAGGTGTCTTCCTCGTGGCTGTAGGTGAAAACGCCGACGTGGTCGAAGCCGACGGCGGTGATGAAGGCCAGCAGCTCGTCGACGTCGGCGTCGGTTTCACCGGGGAAGCCGACGATGAAGGTGGTGCGCAGCGCCACATCGGGCATCTTCGCGCGGATGTTGCCGAGCAGCCGCTCGTACGAGGCGCGCGTGCCCGGGCGCTTCATGCGCTTCAGCACCGCGTCGGAGGCGTGCTGCAGCGGCAGGTCGATGTAGCGCACCACCTTGCGGCTGGCGGCGATGGCGTCGATGGTGGCGTCGGTGATGGTGGTCGGATAGAGATAGAGCAACCGCACCCACTCGATGCCATCCACGGTGTCGAGCGCTTCGATGAGGCGCGGCAGCGCATCGCGCTCTTTGCGGTCGATGCCGTAGAAGGTCGTGTCCTGGGACACCAGCAGCAGTTCCTTGACGCCGCGCGCCGCCAGCGCGTGCGCCTCGGCCACCACCGACTCGATCGTGCGGCTGCGGTAGTGACCGCGCATCTTGGGAATCACGCAGAACGCGCACTTGTAGTCGCAGCCTTCGGCGATCTTCACGTAGGCGTAGTGGCCCGGGGTCGAGAGGCGGCGTGGCGTGTCGGCGCCGTAGAGGTAGGTGGGGAGATCGACGCCGAAGACGGGGGCTGGGGACGTCACGCTGGCGGCTAGCGGCTGGCGGCTAGCGGCTAAGGGATCGCGCTTGTAAAAGGTGAGCGGCGCGGCGCCGCTGGCTCGCGCCATGGTCGAGCCGGGCTGGATGGCTTCGAGGATGTTCGGCACGTCGCCGGTGCCGAGGATGGCGTCGATCTCCGGAATTTCCTTCTGCAGGGTGTCGCGGTAGCGCTCGGCCAGGCAGCCGGTGACGACCAGGCGGCCGCCGCTGGCCTTCTTCTTCGCCGCCATCTCCAGGATGGTGTCGATCGACTCCTGCTTGGCGCGGTCGATGAACGCGCAGGTGTTCACGATGACCACGTCGGCGCCGTCGGCGTCGGTCGTGATTTCGTGCCCTGCCTGCTCAGCCGTGCCGAGCATGACCTCGGAATCCACCAGGTTCTTGGGGCAGCCGAGGGAAACGAAGCCGATTTTCACAGCAGGGACCAGGGACCAGGGAACGGGGAGCAGGGATCCTGCCGCCGGCGGGCGTCACGGGACATCCCACCACTGTACCACCGGCCACGGGCCGAGGCCAGGTTCCCGGGGATTCCCGATCCGTCGGGTGGCAGAAGGCGGCCGTTGGCGAGACCGCACCCGAGCCCCGAGTCCCGAGTCCCGAGTCCCGCCGGATTACGGGTAGATGCGATAGAGCATGCGCGGGTAGGGAATGGTCTCGCGCAGGTGGTCGAGTCCGCAGATCCAGGTGACCACGCGCTCGATGCCCATGCCGAAGCCGCCGTGCGGCACCGAGCCATAGCGGCGCAGGTCGAGGTACCACTCGAAGGCTTCCTGCGGCAGTTCGTGGTCCTTGATGCGCTGCAGCAGCAGATCCAGGTCGTCGAGGCGCTGGCCGCCGCCGATGATCTCGCCGTAGCCTTCAGGCGCCAGCACATCCACGCACAGCGCCTTGTCCATCTGCAGCGGATCCGACTTCATGTAGAACGCCTTCACCGCGGCCGGGTAGTGCGTCACGCACAGCGGCGCGTCGAACTGCTGCGACAGCACCGTCTCGTCGGTGCCGCCAAGGTCGGTGCCGTGCTGGAAGGGCAGGCCCTTGTCGACCAGCAGCTTCGCGGCGTCGTCGTAGGTCATGCGCGGGAACGGCGTCTTCACGGCTTCGAGCCTGGTGGTGTCGCGCTCGAGGAACGTCAGTTCCGCGGCCCGCTTGTCGAGCACGCGCGCGACCACGCTCGTGACCAGACGCTCGGCCAGGTTGATGACGTCGTTCAGGTCGGCGTAGGCCATCTCCGGCTCGACCATCCAGAACTCGGTCAGGTGCCGGCGGGTCTTGCTCTTCTCGGCGCGGAAGGTCGGGCCGAAGCAGTAGACCTTGCCGAGCGCCATCGCGTTGGCTTCGTTGTAGAGCTGTCCGCTCTGCGTGAGGTAGGCGGTGGTGTCGTCGAAGTACTGCACCGGGAACAGCGTGGTCGTGCCCTCGCACGCCGCCGGCGTGAAGATCGGCGTGTCGGCCAGGATGAAGCCGTCGCTGTTGAAGAAGTCGCGGACCGCGTTCACCACTTCGTGCCGCACCTTGAGGATCGCCGTCTGGCGTTCGGCGCGGATCCACAGGTGGCGGCGGTCCATCAGGTAGTCGACGCCGTGTTCCTTCGGCGTGATGGGGTAGTCGTGCGAAGCGCCGACGACGTCGAAGCCCGAGGCCACCAGCTCGTAGCCGCCCTTGGCGCGCGCATCGGCCCGCACGTTGCCGCGCACGACCATCGAGGTCTCCTGGGCCAGATGGTCGGCGGCCTTGAAGGCGTCTTCGCCGACGTCGTTCCTGCCCATCACGACCTGCAGGAACCCGGTGCCATCGCGCACCACCAGGAAGTGGATCTTGCCGCTGGAGCGCCGGTTGTGGAGCCAGCCCTTGATCTGGACGTCCTGGCCGGCGTGTTCGCCGATGCGGTGGATGGAGATGGTCGGGATGCTCATTGGCTCATCAGCTCGTCATTGAGGCCGAGCGCCTGTTCGAAGCGCTGGCGGGCCTCGGCGGCCCGGCCCAGCACCGCGACCGGCGAGGCGGCTGGCGCAAGTTCGAACGTCCAGGGCCCGGCGTAGCCCACCTTGAGGAAGGCCAGCAGCGTGCTGGCCCAGTCGATCGACCCGTCGTAGGGCACGAGATGGTCGTCGCGCGAGCCGCGGTTGTCGTTCATGTGCGTCGCGATGATGTGTCCCGAGGCCGACTCGATGGCATCGACCGGATCGCCCAGCAGGCGGGCATGACCGGTATCGACGCAGATGCCTGCCACCGGCCAGTCGGCCGCGTCTTCGATGAGCGCCACCAGCGCGTCCGGGGTCGAGAGCCGGTTGGTCTGCACCTCGAGCGCCATCTGGACGCCGCGTTCCCCGGCATACGGCATCAGCACGTCGAGGCTGGCCCGCGCCGCCGAGGCGTCGTTGTCGTTGGCCGCGGCCACGTGGCCCGGCAGGCCGAGATGCACGACCAGGGTGTCGTAGCGCAGGGTCCTGGCGATGTCGATGGCGGCCCGCGTCTCCTCCACGGCGGCGGCGCGGGCAGCGCTGTCGCCGGAGGCCAGTGAGAGCGAGCCACGCCACTTGCCATCGAAGGCCTGGGCGGTCGGCGCGTGCACCGCCGCCAGCGTCAGCCGCGTGTCGTCGAGCCACTCGCCCAGCTGCTGCACGGCCGCCGGATCGGCGTAGTCGAAGTGCGACTTCAGCGCAAAGAGCTCGATGGCGTCGAAGCCATGCGCGGCAATCTCGACCAGGTGCTCGCGGTCGAGGCGGCACTGGTGGAAGAGATACGTGGACACGCTGAAGCGGGCGGCGCTCACGATGGCCGTGAATTGTAGCGCAGCTCGTCCACCAGGCCGCCGAGCAGTTCGCCGAGCCGTGCGAAACGCGGATCGCGGTTCAGCGTGCGCCGCACGTAGGTGAGCGTCCGCGGGACGTACTGCATGTAGACGGGATTGCCCCGCGTCGTCGTCTGATAGCCGAAGGTGCCGAGCGCCTTGAGGTTGCGCTGCAGGGCCATGAGATCGAAGCGGCGGCGGAAGGCGGCGCCGGCATCCGGCGTGGCCGCGGTGCCGCGCGACAGCGCGTAGTAGTAGTCGATGAGGTCGTCGACGGCGGCGTCGGGCAGGTCCACGTAGGAGTCGCGCAGCAGCGACGCCAGATCATAGGTGTCCGGGCCCATGCGGGCGTCCTGGAAGTCGATGACGTGCAGCGCGCCCTCGTGCCACATGAGGTTGCGGCTGTGGTAATCACGGTGGCAGAGCACGCGCGGCTCACCGGCCAGTTCGTCCACCATCACCGTCCATTCGGCCCGCAGGGCCTCGCGGATCGGCTCGTCCGGGACGGCGCCGCGGTAGGCCAGCAGGAAGTGGCGGACGAAGAACTCGAGCTCCCACATGAGCTTTTCGTGATCGAACGCCACCCCGTACGGCGGGTAGTCGGCCGATGCGAGTTCGGCCCCCCGCTGCTGCAACCGCACGACCAGGCCCACCGCCTCGCGATAGCGCTTCGCGCGCTCGGTAGCGGAGGCGCCGCCCAGGTGCGCCTGTAGCGTCACGTCGCCCAGATCCTGCTGCGCCAGGATGCCGAGGGCGTCGTCGTGGTGCAGCAGGGCCGGCACCGGCACCGGCATCGCGGCGAAGAGCTCGGCCACCCGCACGAAGGTGGAGGTGGCGTAGTCGATCGGCCCGGCGTGCACGCTCAGCACGATCGACGGCGCGCCACGCAGCAACACGCGCACGTAGCGGCGGTCGGAGGCGTCGCCCGTGAGCAGTACCGTGCGGAGCACATCAGTGGACAGGCCCTGAAGATCGAGGTACGCGGCGACGCGCTGGTCGAGATCGGCGGACATCGCGTGGAATTCTACTTGGAGCGGTTGAGCGGCGCGATCCAGAGATCGCCGTCGGCGTGTCCGTGGGCGCGGTCGTGGGCCCCGGCAGGCGCCGACAGGCGTCGCACCGCCGCGACCGCCGACAGGTGCCGGCCGGCGGGCACGACCACGCCGTCGGCGAGGACGCTGTCGCGCACGACCGCGCCGGCGCCGACGCTCACCCCGTCCCACAGCACCGAGCCGGTGACGTCGGCCGACGGATGCACACGGGCATCGGCCCCGCGGTCGAGCGCAGCGTGTTCGGCCGCCGTCACTGCGACCACGGTGGCCAGGTAGTCCGCGGGCGTGCCGATGTCATGGAAGGCGACCCTGCTCGGCCACACGCGCACGCTGGCCGGAGTGGCCGCGATGAGCTGCGGATACAGCGTCTTCAGCGTCTCTGATGGCCCGTCGGGCGAGGCTGCCGCAAACGCGCGCCGCTCGGCGATTTGCACGCCGATGAAGTGCACATGCTGGTGCCCGGCGTGCTCGCGTGTCGGTGGCGACCCGGCGCGGGTGACGCCGGCAAAGCTCCCGTCGGCGGCGACGGCGAGCGCGTTGTAGCCGGGACGCCGGTCGGGCGTGGACGCCATCGTCACGAGCGCGCCGTGCCGGGCATGTTCGGCGGTCAGCGCCGACAGATCGAGGTCGGTGAGGGTGTCGCCGTTGACGATGAAGGCGCGCTCGGCGTCGACGAGGTCGAAGGCCCGCCGGGGGCCGCCGCCGGAACCCAGCACCACGGGCTCCCACGAGTAGCGGACCTCGACGCCGAGGTCGTCGCCGTGGCCGACGAGCCTGGTAATGGTGGCGGGAAGGTGGTGCAGGTTCACGACCACGCGCCGCACGCCGGCCGCCGCCAGCCAGCGGATCTGCCGACGGATGATGGCCTCGCCGCCCACCGGCAGCGCCGCCTTCGCGCGAACCCACGACAGCGGCGCGAGCCGGGTGCCGTATCCGGCGGCCAGCAGAATGGCGGTGTCGATCACGGCGCGAACGCCGCAAACGTCATCTCGCCGTCCGCGGCACGCTCGCCCGCCGCTTCGACATAGAGCGCGCGGTACGAGGCGGTGATGTAGTCGATGGCCGAGAAGCCGAGGCGCCGCGCCCACTCGTGGATGGCGGCTTCGTCGCCTTCGATTTCGAGGTAGGTGCCGATCGGCGTCTCGTCGATGGCGATGAGCGCGCCGGGCACGGCCAGCTCCTCGCGGTATTTCTCGTAGCGGAAGACCGGGGTGTAGCCGAGCGCGGCCAGAATGGCCAGCAGCCGTTCGGCGCTGGCGGCCTGGGTCTCGATCTCCTCGCGCACCTTGAGCGGGCCGGGCACGACTGCGCCTTTGAAGGTGAGGTAGGCGTGGCCATCGTCATCGCGGACGCGCAGGGCGCAGCCGCGGCTGACCAGGCTCAGACCCGCGTCGTCGACGATGACGTCGCGCTGCAGCCGGCGCCCGCGACGCAGCGTCGCGCCCAGGCCGAGCACCCGCACGCGGGCCTCCTCGGCACTGGGCACACGCAGCTTGATCTCGCGTTCGACGCCGCTGGCCAGCGCCTACTCCTTGCGGACCGTGACGAAGCTCTCCTGGCCGTTGCGGAGCACCAGCAGGAAAGCGGTCGAGCCCGAGGCCACGCGCCCGAGCTCACGGGCGGCATCGGCCACCGTCGCGACCGGGCGGCGATTGACCTGCAGCAGCACGTCGCCGCGGGCCAGTCCACCGCGCTGCGCGGGGCTGCCGGCTTCGATCTCGGTGATGATGACGCCTTCGGTGCCGGTCGGCAGGCGCAGGCGCCGCGCCATCTCCTGCGTGAGCGAGCCGACGGTCATGCCGAAGCCTTCGCCGGCCTGTTCCTCCGGCACCGGCTCGCTCGTGTCGCGCGAGGCGCGCGTCGATCTCGGCGTCGAGGTTCAGCTCGTCGATGGTGATGCTGAGCCGCTTCTCGACCTTGTCGCGCAGCACCTTGACCGGCACCGTGGAGCCCGGCGTGGTGCGCGTGACGTAGCCCACCAGGTCGTCGCGGTTCTTCACCGGCTTGCCGTTGAACTCGATGATGACGTCGCCCGGCTGCACGCCGGCCTTCGACGCCGGGCCGCCGGCGTTGACTGACGACACCAGGGCGCCGGTGCGCTCCTTGAGGCCGAGCATCTCGAGCGAATCGAGCGGAATCGCGCCGACCGAGACGCCGATGACGCCGCGCGTGATCTTGCCGGTGCGCAGCTGCGGCAGCAGTTCGCGCACGGTGTTGATGGGAATCGGCGAAGCCGATGCCGATGTTGCCCTGGTTGCGCGAGTCGGTGTAGATGGCGGTGTTGATGCCCACCACCTCGCCGCGCACGTTCAGCAGCGGGCCCCCGGAGTTGCCGGGGTTGATCGCCGCGTCCGTCTGCAACACGTCCTGGCTGCGGCCGTCGGTGATGGGGAAGGGCCGCTCGGTGGCGCTGATGACGCCGACGCTGACGGTGTGCGCGAGGCCGAACGGATTGCCGATGGCCATCACCCAGTCGCCCGGCGCCATCTGCGCCGAGTCGCCGAATTTCACCTCGGTCAGCTCGCGCTTCGGCTTCTCGGTCAGCTCGATGAGGGCGCTGTCGGTGAGCTGGTCGCGGCCGACGACCCGGGCGAGGTAGCTGACGTCGGGGTCATCGCCGTAGAACGACACCTGAATCTTGGTGGCTTCCTCCACGACGTGGTTGTTCGTGAGGATGAGGCCGCCGCTGGCGCTGATGATGAAGCCGGTGCCGGCGGCCTGCGTGACCTGCGGGCGCTCCTGCTGCGGGCGGCGCTGCTGGCCGCCGTTGCCGCCGCCGAAGAAGCGCTCGAGCAGGTCGTCGTCGCCGCCGAAGAACTGCGTCATCTGCGACTGGCGCTGACGCGACTCGGTGCGGATGTTGACCACCGCCGGGCTCATCGACTTGGCGATGGTGCGGAAGGTCGAGGCATCCACCGGGCCGGTGAGCGGCGCGCTGTTGGCCGGGGGCGTCGCCGTCATGACGCCTTGCGCCGATGACGAGGGCGCCAGCTCCAGCTTCGACGCGATCACCATGCCGACCGCGGCCGAAGCGACGGCGATGAGCAGAGCATAGAACAGCGTGGTTTTGCGGGTCGACATCGAGTCCTCCACCTACACCAGGGACACCACGGCGGTCTGCCGCGGGCCCGTCACCTCGGGGCCGTCCGGGCCCCAGGCAACATTGATTTCCGTGCGCACGCCGAAGGTGTCGAAATACAGTCCGGGCTCGATCGTGAAGCCCGTGCCGGGCAGCAGCCGGCGCTCGTCTTTCGTTTCGTAGTCGTCGAGATGGGCGCCGTTGCCATGCACTTCCTCGCCCAGGCTGTGGCCGGTGCGGTGCAGGATGGCCGAGCCGAAGCCCGATCGCACCAGCACCGCGCGCGCCGCGGCGTCGGCTTCGAAGCCGCGCACCTCGCGTCCGGCCGCGGCCGCCGTGGTCGACCAGCGAGACGGCCGCGTCGCGGGCCTCGCGGATGGCGCCGAACGCCGCTTCGACGGGGGCGGGAATCGACGGCCCGGTGAACCCCATCCAGCTGATGTCGGCGTAGACGGCGCGCGGCGTCGTCTGCTTGCCCCACAGGTCCAGCAGCACCACTTCGTTCGGGCCGATGGTCCGCGCCGCAGTGGCCGTCGGCTGGTAGTGCGGATCGCCGGCGTTTTCCTGCGAGGCGACGATCGGCGCCGCGTCGGTCGTGAGGCCCTCCTCGTCGAACCACGTCATCATCGCCGACTGGATGTCGTATTCGGTGGTCGGCACGCCGTCGCGCAGGCGCTGTGTGATGAGGGCGAAGGCGCGGTCCTTGATGCGATAGAGGCGTTCCGAGGCCGCGCGGTGCGTCTCGAACCCGCCGGGCGGCCACATCGCCTCGAACTGCTGCACCAGGTCGCCCGACGAAACCACGGCGGCGCCGCTGTCGCGCACCAGCTCGATGGTGCCGGCATCGACCCGCGACACGTAGGGGATGGCGGCGCGCGGCGAATATTCCATCGCCACCGTGCTGCAGCCGGCCAGGATCTGGCGCAGGCCGGCGTCGAGCTCGACCCGGCCCGCGTACTCGACGGTCCGGCCCGGCAGGTGCGCGAGCGTGCGTTTCTCGATCTTGTGCACGAGGGCCCGCGGCTCGCCCTCGGCCGGCACGAGGTAGAACCACCGCCGGGTGGTCATGTGTCCGGTGGTGCCCATCCCCGCGACCCGGCGCGACACCGGGTTCGAGCCATGGAAGTCGTAGAGCAGCCAGCCATCGAGCCGGGACGCGCGGAGGGCCGCCTGCACGGCGGGTACGTCGAGGGACATACGAATTTTGAGTATAGCTGGTTTGACCGCGCGGCCGGCCGGGCGGCTGAGCCGCTGCCGACGCGCCGCATCAGGTATGACGCAGCGCGGGCACTGAAAGTTTTCACGACCCGGGCGGGAAACCGGGGGAACCGGCCGCCCGTCCTATAATCAGCAGTGCCGCGCCGTGCACCCGGCCGCCGCCCAGGCACGGGCCGCGTCCGGCGACGCCTCTGCCAACCCAGGATATGCGCATGACTCGTACGACATGGCTCGTCACGTCGGTCGCTCTTGCGGCCGGCGTCGTGCTCGGCGCCCAGACGGCGCCGCAGGAATCCACCATCCAGCCGCCGGTGACCTTCCGGTCGGAGATCAACTACGTCGAAGTGGATGCCCGCGTGCTCGACGCCCAGGGGGCGTTCGTGCCGGGCCTCACCGCCGCCGACTTCCAGGTGCATGGAAGACGGCAAGCCGCAGAAGGTGGACGCCTTCTCGTTCATCAACATCCCGGTCGAGCGCCAGGCCCGTCCGCTCTTCGCCAAGGCGCCGATCGAGCGTGACGTCGCCGACAACATCACCGGCTACGACGGCCGCGTCTACATCATCCTGCTCGACGACCAGCACACGCATCCGCTGCGCAGCCAGCGGCTGAAGGCCGCCGCCCGGCAGTTCGTGCAGCGCTACATGGGAGCCAACGACACGGCGGCCGTCGTCTACACGAGCGGCCGCTCCGACGTGGCGCAGGAGTTCACCAACAGCCAGCGGCGGCTGCTGGCGTCGGTGGACAAGTTCATGGGCCGCAAGCTGCGCTCGTCCACGCTCGAGCGGCTCGACGAGGAGCAGCGCACGCGCGGCACCCGCCAGCAGGGCGACCGCATCGACGACCCGTTCGACCAGGAGCGGGCGATGGTGGCGCGCACGACGCTCGACTCGCTGCGCAACCTGTCGAACTACCTGGCCGGCATCAGCGGCCGCCGCAAGGCCATCATCTATTTCAGTGAAGGCGTCGACTACGACATCTACGACGTCTTCAGTACGTCGGGCGGAGCCTCGGCCGTGCTCCAGGCGTCGCGCGACGCCGTGGCGGCGGCCACCCGCGCCAACGTCTCGATCTACGGCATCGACCCGCGCGGCCTCGGCGCCGGCAGCGACGACCTGATCGAAGTGCAGGACACGCCGCAGGATGCCTCGCTGAACCTCGGGCTGTCGTCGTTCGGCAACGAGGTGCAGCGGTCGCAGGACAGCCTGCGCGTGTTGTCGAACGAGACCGGCGGCTTCGCGGTGGTCAACCGCAACGACATGGCGACCGCCTTCGAACGGGTCGTGGCCGACAACAGCGCCTACTACCTGCTCGGCTACTACTCCAGCAACGAGAAGCGCGACGGCCGCTTCCGCAAAATCGAAGTCAAGGTGACCCGCCCCGGTCTTTCCGTGCGTTCGCGCAAAGGCTACGTGGCGGCGCGCGGACGCGCCGACAACAAGGACGATGGGCGGACGGCGCCCGAACTCCGGGCCGCGCTCTCGAGCCCGCTGCCCACCACCGCGCTGCCGCTGGCGATGGCCGCGGCGGTCTTCAAGGGCGGCGACGGCAAGGGCGCGGTCGTGATCTCGACGCTCATGGCGGCGCGCGACCTGGAGCTGGTCGAGAAAGACGGCACCTTCAACAACAATCTCGAAGTGGTCGTCACCGCCGCCGACTACGGCGGCAAGTCGTTCCCCGGCGATCGCGCCACGCTGACGCTGGCGCTCAAGCCCGACTCGGTGCAGCGGCTGCGGGCCGGCGGGTTCCGCATCCTGAATGCGATCGACCTGCCGCCCGGCCGCTACCAGCTGCGCGTCGCCGCCCGCGAAGCCAACACCAAGCGCGCCGGGTCGGTCGATCTACGACCTCGACGTGCCGGACTTCTCCAAGGAGAAGCTCTCGATCAGCGGCCTGGCGCTCACCTCGGCCACCAGCGGGCTCATTCCCACGGCCCGCCCGAAGGACCCGCTGGCCAAGATGCTGCCCGGGCCGATGACCACCTACCGCGACTTCGTGCAGGGCGACGAGCTGGCGCTCTTTGCCGAGATCTACGACAACACGAAACAGGCGCACAAGGTCGACATCGAGGCCAGCCTGCGCGCCGAAGGCGGCCAGGCCGTGTTCCAGACCCGCGAAGAGCGCGACAGCAGCGAACTGGCCGGCGGACCGGGCGGCTACGGCTTCATGGCGCGGGTGCCGCTCAAGGACGTGCCGCCGGGCCTCTACGTGTTGCGCGTGTCGGGGAAGACGCGCATCGGCGACCAGGAGGAAGTGGTGCGCGAGACCATCCTGCGGGTGGTGGCGCCGCCAACGCCCTGAGTCCGAACAGGCGCACGCACGCTACCCGTACAGACGAACGGCCCGCGGATGCGCTGCATTCGCGGGCCGTCGCACGTACCAGAACGCGGTGGCTATTTCTTGGGCGGCGGGGCGGCTGAGGGCGGCACGTCGATCTTCGGCACCATGTTGGTCTTGATGGTGCCGTTCGAGTGCGTGAACTGGTACTGGTTCGTGTCCATGTTCGGATTGCGCGGCGTGCGCAGCGTGATCGTCACGGCTTCGCCGGCCTTGAGCGGGCTCCGGTGACGATAGACGTCGCCACCCACCGGGTTGCGCTTCTTGTCGTACCAGTTTTCTTCGACCTTCAGCCCGGCGATGGCGCCGGTCGTGGCCGGGTTGCGCACGGTGATCACCGTGACCACCTCGGTGCCCGACAGCTTCGTGTTCGGCTTGGTGATGTCCAGCGTCGCCTCGCCCCGAATCGGCGGAATGAGCTTGCGCTCCTGGGCCGAGGCCTCACCGGTGACCAGGCCCGCGACTGCAACGGCCAACATGAACTGCCCAAAGCGCTTCATCGACATTCCTCCGATCGTGGGACGGCGCCCGAGGCCGCCAGCTGGTGTGGAGTATATAGCAGCCCGTGCCGCCACTTACATTTCGCCGTTCCAGTCTTCCGGTTCAGCGGTAGCCGAACGGAAGACCTCCAGGTGCCATTTACCGCCGCCCCAGGGCTCGATGACCTCGGTGGCCACCACGTCCACCAGCAGCTCGGCAAAGGTCCGGCCCTCGGGGTCGCCCTCGAGATGGTAGGCCGGGTCGTCCCACGAGAAATTGGGGTAGAGCGTCATCGTGAGGAACAGGTCGTAGCCGTCGTCGACCACGATGAGCTGGCCGCAGGGCGGCTTCTGCGTCGAGTGGTAGATGAGGTACTTCTCGGCGCTGTGCGCCCGGATGTAGCGCTTCAGCACGAACTCGCGGGCGACAATCTCCTCGACCGCGATCTTCTTGTCCCAGCAGTCGGCGCAGTAGCGCTCTTCGCCTTTGGGTTCGGTGACGTCCTTGGCGCCGCAGAGCGCGCAGTGCACCTTGTTGGTCGTGGTCTTGCGGGACATCAGACCATTGTACCGGGCGCCAGACGGGGAGCGCAATCGACCATCGGTCAGCGTCCCGCCGCCGGGGCGTAGAGCCGGCGCACGTATTCCTTGAGCATGCGCGCGGTGGAGAAGCGCGGCAGGTTGGTGCGCATGGCTTCACGCACCACGCGCATCCAGGCCGTGGGCACCCCGGCCTCGTCGCGGTCGTAGAAGGCCGGCACCACGTCGCGCTCGAGCAGCGTGTAGAGGGCGTCGGCGTCGGCGATGTCGGCGGCCTCGTGGTGGTTGGCATCGGCGCCGCCGTCGATCAGCCAGCCGTTGTCGCCGGTGTAGCCTTCGGCCCACCAGCCGTCGCCGATGCTCAGGTGCGGCACGCCGTTGAGCGCCGCCTTCATGCCGCTGGTGCCGCTGGCTTCGAGGGGCTTGCGCGGGTTGTTGAGCCACACGTCGCACCCCTGCACCAGCAGGTGCGCGACATGGAGATCGTAGTCGTCGATGAAGGCGACACGGCCGCCGAACATCGGGTCGAGGGCGCGGCGGAAGACCCGCTGCAGGTGATGCTTGGCCGGGTCGTCGGCCGGGTGCGCCTTGCCGGCGAAGACGATCTGCACCGGGCGCCCGGGCGCGTTGAGGATGCGGGCGAGACGCTCGGCGTCGTGGAAGATGAGTTCGGGACGCTTGTACTGCGCGAAGCGGCGGGCGTAGCCGATGGTGAGCGCCTGCGGGTCCAGCATCGTGCCGTGCGTGACCACCCGCGGCGGCGGCACCCGTTCGATGGTCCAGCGCTGGCGGGCGCGCTCGCGGATCCACGCAAACAGCGATTCCCGCAGCGTCTGGCGCACGCGCCACAACTCGGCGTCGGGCACGGCGTCGAAGCGCTGCCAGGTCGCCGGGTCGTCGACGCGGAGGATCCAGTCGTCGCCCAGATAGGCGGCGAGCAATTCGCGGACGTTGGCGGCGACCCACGTGGGCACGTGCACGCCGTTGGTGATGGCCTGCACCGGCACGCCGTCCACCGGCCGATCGGGCCACATGTGCTGCCACATCTCGCGGGTGACGTGGCCGTGGAGCTCGCTGACGGCGTTGATGCCGCCGGCGGCGCGCATGGCCAGCGCCGTCATGTTGAACATCGAGCCGTGGCCGTTGTCGTGTTCGCCCAGTGCCAGGAAGCGCGCGCGGTGCTGGCCGACGTCGCCCCAGCAGCCGGCGAGGTGCTTCTCGACCAGGTTGTAAGGGAAGGCGTCGTGGCCGGCGGGCACCGGCGTATGCGTCGTGAACACGGTGGACTTGCGCACGGCCTCGAGGGCATCGTCGAACGACAGGCCCTGCTCGAGATGCTCGCGGATGCGCTGCAGCACGACAAACGCGGCATGGCCCTCGTTCAGGTGCCAGACGGCCGGCTGGAGGCCCATGGCGCGCAGCACGCGCACGCCGCCGATGCCCAGAATGACTTCCTGCTGGATGCGGGTCTCACGGTCGCCGCCGTAGAGCCGGGCCGACAGCTCGCGGTCCCACGGCGCGTTCTCTTCGAGATCGGTGTCGAGCAGATACAGGCGCACGTGGCCGACCCGCACCCGCCACACCGCCGCCAGCACCGTGCGGTCACCGAGCGGCACCGCCACGATGCAGGGCTTGCCGTCGGGCGTGATGGCGGTTTCAATCGGCGCATCGGCCCAGTTGATGCGCTCGTAGTGCTCCTCCTGCCAGCCGTCGCTCGACACGCGCTGGTGGAAGTAGCCCTGCGGATACATGAAGCCGATGCCGACCAGCGGGATGCCGAGGTCGCTGGCTTCCTTGCAGTGGTCGCCGGCGAGCACGCCGAGGCCGCCGGCGTAGATCGGCAGCGACTGGTGCAGCGCGAACTCGGCGGAGAAGTAGGCGATGACCTTGCCGTCCAGGTCCGGCCCTGCGGTCTTCCACCAGGAGGCCGCGGGCTGGCGCGCCGCGTCGAGGCCGGCGACGGCCGCGTCGTACATCCGCACGAACTCCGGATCGTCCGCCGCGCGCTGCAGCGCCTCGGCGCCGAGCGTGCGCAGCATCCGCGCCGGGTTGTGGGCGGTGCTGCGCCAGGCTGGCATATCGAGCCGGCGGAAGAGCTGACGGGCGCCGGGCTGCCAGCTCCACCAGACGTCGGTGGCGAGTTCGCCGATGCGGTGGATGCGGCCGGGGAAGGGAATCGCGAAACGTTCCATATTCAGGCGGGGCTCGGGGCACGGGGCCCGGGACTCGGGTCGACGGGAGGCCGGCACGCGAGGCGCCGGCACGGCTCAAGAGAGTATCGGCCGGTGCCGACCGCGGAAGCAGTCACACGGCGCCGGGACAGGCCCCGACCAGCATCGCGAACCGCGACAGGTCGATGTTGCCGCCGGAGACGACGGCCACGACCTTGCCGCTGCCGGCACGGCCCGACAGCGCCGCCGCCACCGCACACGCCGCGGCGCCTTCGATGATGACGTGCAGCCGGTCGGCCACCAGGGCCATCGCCCTGGCGGCGTCGTCGAGCGTGACGACGAGCGACGCGGCGACGGTGGACTGCAGCAGTGGCCACATCGACGGCAGCACCGACTTGCCGCCGGCGCCGTCCACGAACGACGCCCGCCACGCCTCGAAGCGCTGCGGCGCGCCGGCCGCCAGCGACTGCGCCAGCGGCGCTGCAGTCTCGGGCTCCGCGGCCACAATCCGCACATCGGGGCGCCGGGCCTGCATCACCGCGCCGATACCGGCCAGCAGCCCGCCACCGCCGATGGCGGCGACGACGGTCGAGACATCCGGCAGGTCTTCGAGAATCTCGAGGGCCGCCGTGGCGTTGCCGGCGATGAAGGCATCGTCATCGAAGGGATGCACGAAGTGGCCGCGCATGCGATCCGATGCGTGTGTCTCGACGGTGCGCCAGCACTCGTCGTAGGTGGCGCGCACGATCGTCGCCCCGAGCCGTTCGATGGCGCGCACTTTGGTCTCGGGCGCGGTGTCCATCACCAGCACCGAACATGGCGCGCCCACGGCGCGGGCGGCAAACGCCACCCCCTGCGCGGCATTGCCGGCGCTCACCGTCCAGACGCCGCCGGCCAATTCCGCCGGCGACAACTGCCGCACGGCGTTGACGGCGCCGCGCAGCTTGAAGGAGCCAATCGGCTGCAGGCATTCGAGCTTGAGATAGACCTCGACCGGCGCCCCGTCGGGGGTGGTCACGGGCACATGGAGCCGCACGAGCGGCGTGCGCACGACCGCCGGATAGATGGCCGCCGCGGCGTCTTCCACCGCGCTCATCGGGATGTGACGCATGGGTGCCGCGATGGTACCACGGCGGCTTGCACCGTCGTCCGCGGCCACATCACGCCGCGTAGAATGCGGTCGGCGGAGGTGGGCATGACGGCGACGCGACGAGTGGTGCTGGTGGTGATCGGGCTGTGCAGCGTGAGCGTGTTCGCGCAGCCTCAGGTGGGGAGGCCGCGGGCGCGCGATCTCGGCCTCGCGCCCGGCGTCTTTACGCCCGGACCGCTGAACGCGATTACCGATGTGGACGGCGTGCGCGTGGGCCAGGTGACGCTCACGACCGGCGACACCGTGCGCACCGGCGTCACCGCGGTCGTGCCCCACGGCGGCAACCTGTTCCAGGACAAGGTCCCGGGGGCGGTCTTCGTGGGCAATGCCTTCGGCAAGCTCGCCGGCTCGACCCAGGTCGATGAGCTGGGCACCATCGAGTCGCCGATCGTGCTGACCAACACGCTCGCCGTCGGCGCGGCCGTGGAGGGCGTCGTGCGCTGGACGCTGGCGCAGGACGGCAATGCCAACGTCCGGTCGGTCAACGCGGTGGTCGGCGAAACCAACGACAGCGGCCTGAACGACATCCGCGCGCTGGCAGTGCGGCCCGAGCACGTGGTGGAGGCGATCCGGGTGGCGCGCACCGGCGCGGTGGAAGAGGGCAGCATCGGCGCCGGCACCGGGACGCAGGCCTTCGGTTGGAAAGGCGGCATCGGGACCTCGTCGCGCCGCCTCGCCACCGCGTTCGGCGGCTACACCGTTGGCGTGCTCGTGCAGAGCAACTATGGCGGCGTGCTCACGATGGGCGGGGCGCCGATCGGGCGCGAGCTCGGCCGCTACGCCTACGCGCCGGCGGCGTCGCGGCAATGACGCCGGCGATGGCTCGTGCATGGTGGTCGTTGCCACCGATGCGCCGCTCGACGCCCGGGATCTCAAGCGCCTGGCGGCGCGGGCGGTGTTCGGCCTGGCCCGCACCGGCAGTTCGTTCAGCAACGGCAGCGGCGACTTCGCGATCGCGTTCTCGACCCATCCCTCGCTTCGCACGACCTTCGGCGCGTCGGCGCCGGCCACCCGCACGGTGTTGCCGACCGACGGCGTCTCACCGCTCTTCCAGGCCGCGCTCGAAGCCACCGAAGAGGCCGTCTACAACTCGCTGCTCAAGGCCACGACCGTGACCAGCCGCGGCGGCACGACGGAGGCGCTGCCGATCGAGCGCGTGCGACTGATCCTTCAGAAGTACAACCTCGGCGGCCGCTGACGCCGGTCGGCCGAGTCAGCCGTTGAAGCGTTTCTCGGCGGCCGGCGTCATCGAGAGCCCGCCGGTATGAACGAACAGGACGCGGCTGCCGGGCGCGATGTCGCCCCGGGCGACGAGCCCACACAGACCGGCGAAGGCCTTGGCCGTGTAGACCGTGTCGAGAAAGTAGCCCTCGGTCATGGCCATGAGCCGCATCGCGTCGTCGCTGCCGCGGTTGGGCACGCCGTAGCCCTCCTCGCCGAAGCCGTACACGATCTCGTGCGGCGGCACGTCGGCGGCGGTGAGCGGCAGACCGAAGTGCGCCGCCGACTCGAGAAACAGCGTCGCCGGCGGCGTCATCCTGAACGCTTCTTCCACCGCGTAACGGGTGCCGATCGCAATCGCATGGACGCGCGCCGCGAAGCCGCCGAGGGCCAGGCCGAGCAGGATGCCGGTGACCGTGGAGCCGGTGCCGTAGGCCACCACCACGTGGTCGAAGTCGAACCGGCCGTCGCGCTGCGCGGCGATTTCCGCGATGCACTGCATGTAGCCCGGTTCGGCCGCCGGCATGGTGCCGCCGCCGGGCACGAAGTAGCCGCCGGTCGCGGCCGTGACCTCGCGGCACCTGAGGTCGATGCGGGCGCCGTCGTCGGGCCCGGGGTTGGCGAAGTCCATCGGCACGAAGTGCAGATGCGCGCCGAGGTAGTCGAGCAGCAACAGGTTGCCGCTCCACCCGGCAGCACTGGCCGGCGCCGCGCCGGCCACCACGCAGTGCACGTCGAACCCGGCCCGCCGGCACGCCGCGGCGGTCATCATCGTGTGGTTCGAGGTGAGCGGGCCCGGCGTCACGATCGACGAGAAGCCCCTGGCTCTGGCGTCGGCCAGCACGTATTCGAGCTTGCGCGTCTTGTTGCCGCCAAGCGCGACGCCGGTGCAGTCGTCGCGCTTCATCCAGAGATCGACTCCGAGGTGAACGCTGAGGCGTTCGAGGGCGACCAGCGGCGTGGGGAAGGTGCCGAGCGGCAAACGGGGGACGCCGGCGAGGAAGGTGGTGAGCTGGGAGAGGGACGGCACAGGCCGGCATTGTACGGGCGGCGCCTGCTTTCAACGGGCAGGCTTGCCGGTTGCGCGCGGTTTCGATACAATGCGAAGTTCCTGCCGGTCGAAAAGACCCTCTTCTTGTGCGGAAGTGGCGGAATTGGCAGACGCGCTAGCCTCAGGAGCTAGTCCGGGCAACCGGGTGAAGGTTCGAGTCCTTTCTTCCGCACCACTCAGTCGGCTTTCGCCTCCTTCGCGGTGCGGAAGAAAGACTCAGGCTCTCGGCCGTCGCCCTGCGGGCTCGGCCTTCGGGCACGAGTCCTTTGCAGTGGGCCACAGGGATTCAGCACTCCTTGGCCTCGGCCTTCGCGGCCTCGGCCTTCGGCTGGTCCTCACGCACTGCTTCGGCCTTCGCCCTTTCGGGCTCGGCCTTCGGCCAGGCTTCTCGCTACTTTTTCCAGTCGGGCAGCCGGTCGTTGCCCGCGCCGTGCGTCAGGCGCGTCCAGGCGCCGGTGGCCGGGTCGATCACCGCGAGGTCCCAGTTCTCCCCTTCGTGATGCTCGGGGCTGACCGAGAAGACGATCCGCGTCTGGTCGGGTGACCAGGCGGGGTAGTAGCTCCACAGGCCCTGAGCGGTGAGCACCTTCGAGGTCGCCAGCGTCGGGCCGTCGCGGACCTCGAGCGTCGATGGGGCGTCGGGGCTGAGGCGCACGTGCGCGAGGCGGCGGCCGTCGGGCGACCAACGCGGCCAGCAGGCGCCGGTCGATGCGGGCAGGGGCACGACCGCGCCGGCCCCGTCGCGGATGTGCACCTGGAAGTCCCAGAACGCGCCGACGCGCAGCGTCTGGGCGGCAAACGCCGTGCGTGAGGGAGACGGCGAGACGCTCGGCATGATCGCGCGGCCGACGAAGTGGCGCGTGAGCCGGGTGGTGGCGCCGGTCGCCAGCGTCAGCATGTAGAGGTCGCCGCGGCTGTCGCGATCCGACGAGAACACGACGGCCGCGCCGTCAGGCGTCCACGTCGGGTCGGCGTCCTGAGCGGGCTCGGTCGTGAGCCGGCGGGGGTTGCTGCCGTCGGCGTTCACCACCCACAGATCGAAATCCGGCGGGCCGGTGTCCCTGGTCGCGCCGACGTAGTGCGCGCGGTTGGAGGCGAAGACCACCTGACGGCCGTCGGGTGACCAGCGCGGGGTCTGTTCGCTGACGTTCGAGTCGCCGGTCAGTCGCGACACCGCGCCCTTCGCGAGGTCGAGTGTATACAGGCCGGGACGACCCGCGATGTCCGACTCGAAGACGAGCGTGCCTGACAGGCCGGCGGGGAAGGGCACGACGGTGGCTGGCAGGCGGGCGGTCTGGGCGACGGTCAGGCCGGACGCGGCGGCCAGCGCCAGCGCCATCCACGCGCCCCGAGCGATGAGACGGCTCGTGAGGGCCATCCCTGTGTATACCGTACGCCGACGCCGAGCGTGTGCTGGAACGGAGCAGTGTGTTCACCGCGCCGTGCCGTTTCGGAACATCAGTGCACGGCGAGGCGGCGGTCGATGGCGTCCACTTCGTCGAGCAGCCGGCGCAGCAGCACGGCGTGCGATTCGGAGTGCGGGGTGCCGAAGATGGCCCGCACTTCGCGCAGCCAGTGGCGCATATCGCCCACGAATTCATCGAGTTCCGGCTTGTCGCGGGCGATATCGGCGGTGGCCCGTTCGATCCGGTTGAGCAGGTCGACCGCCTGCAGCAGCTGTTCGTGCGAGAGGTCTACCGCGCCGAGTCGTCGTGCCATGACGGCGTGGATTCGCAAGCGCCATGCCAGCCGGTCGCCGCGAAAGGCCCGTGCTATCGTGCCCGGCGATGACTCCCATCGTGATCGGCGTCGCCGGCGGCTCGGGATCGGGCAAGTCCACGGTGGTGCGGCGGATCGTCGACAGCCTCGGCGACGACCAGGTCAGCGTGCTCGAACACGACCGCTACTATCGCGACCGCAACGACCTGCGTCTCGAAGAACGGGCGGCGCTCAACTACGACCACCCCGATTCGCTCGAGACCGACCTGCTGGTGCGCCACGTGCACGCGCTGAAGGGCGGCGAGGCGGTCGAGGCGCCGGTCTACGACTTCGCGCGCCACGCGCGCACCGCCGTGACCCACCGCGTGATGCCACGGCGCGCCCTCATCGTCGAAGGCATCCTCATCTTCGCCGACCCGCCGCTGCGGGCGCTGATGGACATCAAGGTGTTCGTCGACACCGACGACGACACGCGCGTCATCCGGCGGCTGCAGCGCGACGTCGCCGAGCGCGGCCGCACGATGGAATCGGTGATCGAGCAGTACCTCGGCACCGTCAAGCCGATGCATCTCGAGTTCGTCGAGCCGAGCAAGCGCTATGCGGACATCATCGTGCCGGTGGGCGGGCACAACGCCGTCGCGGTCGACCTGCTCTTGTCGCTGATCCGCAGCGTCACCGGCGCTGCGGCCCGCTGAGGCGCGGCGCTCAGGCCCGCACGCCGCCGTGAGCGGCTTCGTAGCGGCGGATGGCGTCTTCGTGGCGCAGGATGAGCCCGATGTCGTCGAGCCCTTCGCGCAGCCGCGTCCGGGCCCGTTCGTCGAGCGCGATCGGCGCATCGAGGCCATCGGGCCCGGTGACGCGCATCGTCTCGAGGTCCACGGTGACGGCCATCCCCGGCGTGCGCGCGGCCGCCGCCGCGAGGGCCTCGACCGTGGGCTCGTCGATTCGCGCGGCCAGGAAGCCGTTGGCCACGGCGTTGCTTGCGAAGATATCGGCGAACGACGGCGCCAGCACGACGCGGAAGCCGAAGTCGTGCAGCGCCCACACCGCATGCTCGCGCGATGAGCCGCAGCCGAAGTTCGGCCCGCCGACCAGCACCGACGCGCCGGCGAAGCGCGGATCGTTCAGCACGAAGTCGCGGGCGACGCCGGTGGCGGCATCAACACGCCAGTCGTAGAAGAGCGCGTCGGCGAACCCGGTGCGGCCGAGCCGCTTCAGGAACTGCTTCGGGATGATCTGGTCGGTGTCGATGTCGGGCCGCGGAAGCGGCGCGACGACGCCCGTGTGCGCATGGAACGGCTGCATGGATCTCCCCGGCTTACCGGTACGTCCAGTGGCGGATGTCGGTGAAGTGGCCGCGAATGGCGGCCGCGGCCGCCATCGCCGGACTCACCAGATGGGTGCGCCCGCCGCGGCCCTGGCGGCCCTCGAAGTTGCGGTTGCTCGTCGACGCGCAGCGCTGGCCGGGCTCCAGCACGTCGTCGTTCATGCCCAGGCACATCGAGCAGCCGGGCTCGCGCCACTCGAAGCCGGCCGCCTGCAGGATCTCGTGCAGGCCCTCGGCCTCCGCCGCCTGCTTGACCGGCTGTGAACCGGGCACGACCAGCGCGCGCACCGACGGCGCGACGTGATGGCCGCGGGCAACGCGGGCCGCTTCGCGCAAATCCTCGATGCGGGCGTTCGTGCACGAGCCGATGAAGACGCGATCCACCGGCACCGCTTCCATCAACGTGCCGGGCGTGAGGCCCATGTAGGCGAGCGCCTGCTCGTGGCTGATGCGTGCCGAGCCGGCCAGTGCCGCCGGATCCGGCACGGCGCCGGTGACGGCGACCACCTGGTCGGGCCGCGTGCCCCAGGTGACCAGCGGCACCACCTGCGAGGCATCGATGGTGACAAGCCGGTCGAAGACAGCGCCGGGGTCAGACGTGAGCGTCCGCCAGCGGGCCTCGGCGGCGGTCCAGGCCTCGCCCTGTGGCACGTGCTTGCGGCCCCGCAGGTAGTCGATGGTCGTGTCGTCCACCGCCACCAGGCTCGACCGGGCGCCGGCCTCGATGCTCATGTTGCAGAGCGTCATCCGCCCTTCCATCGACAGCCCGCGGATGGTGTCGCCGGTGAACTCGATGGTGTAGCCGGAGCCGCCGGCGCAGGTGATCTCGCCGATGACGGCCAGCGCCAGATCTTTGGCCGTGACGCCGGAGGCGAGCGCGCCGGTGACGCGCACCTCCATCGCTTTGGGCTTCGTGAGGGCGAGGCACTGGGTGGCAAGCACGTGCTCGACTTCCGAAGTGCCGATGCCGAAGGCCAGCGCGCCGAAGGCACCGTGGGTGGTCGTGTGGCTGTCGCCGCAGACGATCGTCATGCCCGGCTGCGTGAGTCCCTGCTCGGGACCGATGACGTGCACGATGCCCTGCGCCGGCGAGTCGAGATCGTGGAGCACGATGCCGTGCGCGGCGCAGTTGGCGCGCAGCGCATCGAGCTGCGCGGCGGCCAATTGGTCCACCAGCGGCAGGTGGCGCGGTCCGGTCGAGATGTTGTGATCGAGGGTCGCCACCGTGCGGTCGGGGCGCCGCACGCTGCGGCCGGCCAGGCGCAGGCCCTCGAAGGCCTGCGGCGTCGTCACCTCGTGAATGAGGTGCAGGTCGATGTAGAGCAGGTCGCGGCCGCCGTCGAGGGCATCGACGCGGTGCGCGTCCCACAGCTTGTCGAGCAGGGTCTTCGGAGCGTCAGACGCCATGGTAGGACCAGTGCCGTTCGAGAGCGTCGGTGACGGCCCGTTCGATGGCCTGGCCGATGTCGGTGGTGCTCGTGATGGGTTCGCCCGGCCGCGCCAGGTCGGCCGGCCGCATGCCGTGCGCCAGCACTTCGCGGGTGGCGGCGTCGATGGTGTCGGCTTCGCGTGGCATCGGCCTGGTGTGGCGCAACATCATCGCGATGCAGCCGATGGCGCCGATCGGGTTGGCGATGTCCTTGCCGGCGATGTCGGGCGCCGAGCCGTGCACGGGTTCGTAGAACGCCACCGTGCCGCCGATCGTCGCCGAGGGCAGCAGGCCGAGCGAGCCCGAGATCACCGCCGCTTCGTCGCTCAGGATGTCGCCGAACAGGTTGTCGGTCAGGACCACGTCGAACTCGGTGGGCGCCGTTGCCAGCCGCATCGCGAAGCTGTCGACATACATGTGTTTCAGCGTGACGTCGTCGTAATCAAGGGCCACCCGGGTGACGACTTCGCGCCACAGACGCGACACCTCGAGCACGTTGGCTTTGTCGACCGAGGTCACCAGCCGGCGGCGCTTGCGCGCCTGTTCGAAGGCCACGCGCGCCACCCGTTCCACTTCGTCCACGCTGTAGCGCAGCGTGTTGAAGGCCGACATGCCGTCGGCATCGCGGCCGCGCGGCTCGCCGAAATAGAGGCCGCCGAGCAGTTCGCGGACCACCAGCACGTCGGCGCCGCGCACCCGCTCGGCCTTGAGCGGCGAGACGTCGAGCACCGGCTCGAACGCCACCGCGGGCCGAAGGTTGGCAAAGCCACCGAGCGCCCGGCGCAGCTGCAGCAGGCCGGCCTCGGGCCGCAGGTGCAGCGGGTTGTGGTCGAAGGCGGGATCGCCCACCGCGCCGAGAAACACCGCATCCGCCGCCAGACACGCGGCCAGCGTGGTCTCGGGCAGGGGCACTCCGGTGGTGCGGATGGCGGCGGCGCCGATGGGATGTTCGGCGACGTCGAGTTTCAGACCGGTGACGGCGGCCACGGCATGGAGCACCCGCATGGCCTGCCGGGTGACCTCCGGGCCGATGCCGTCACCAGGGAGTGTGACCAGTCGAAGTTTCATCGTGGGAGTCTCGCACGCGCGCGCCCACGGCGTCGAATGACGTCTCGAGGGCGGGTGCTTCGAGATCGCGGATGAGACCGACCAGCTCGGTGTCTTCGACCGACTTGGAGTAATCCGTGACCTCGAGCATCTTGGTGTACAGGCGACGCAGGTCTTCGACGCGCAGTCGGTGGCCGAGGTCCCGGCACCGCGCGTCGAGCCCGCGCAGGCCCGAGTGACGGCCGAGCACCAGCTTGGTCGCCGGCGCGCCCACCGATTCGGGCCGCATGATTTCGTAGGTGAGCGGGTTCTTCACCATGCCGTCCTGGTGGATCCCCGCTTCGTGCGCGAAGGCGTTGTCGCCGACGATCGCCTTGTTCGGCTGCACCGGCACCGACACCACGGCCGAGAGCGCCCGGCTGGTCGGATACAGCTCGCGCGTCTGGATGCCGGTGCCGCAGCCGAGCGCGTCGCCGCGCACGTCGATGGCCATCACGATCTCTTCGAGCGCGGCGTTGCCGGCGCGTTCGCCGATGCCGTTGACCGTGCATTCCACCTGGCGCGCGCCGGCTTCAATCGCCGCCAGCGAGTTGGCGACGGCCAGGCCGAGGTCGTTGTGGCAGTGCGACGACAGGATGACGTTGGCGCCGACGCGGGCGGCAACCGCCGTGAACATCCGGCGGATGTCGTCGGGCAACGCGTAGCCGACGGTGTCGGGCAGGTTGATCGTGGTGGCGCCGGCCTCCGCCACCGCGGCGGCGACGTCGCACAGGAAGTCGAGGTCGCTGCGGGTGGCGTCTTCGGCCGAGAACTCGACGTCGGGGCAGAGCGCCACGGCCTGGCGCACCGCGGCGACCGACCGCGTGATGCATTCCTCGCGCGTGATGCGCAGCTTGGCCGACAGGTGGAGGTCGGACGTCGCCAGGAAGACGTGGATGCGCGGACGGGCCGCAAAGCGCACCGCCTCCCACGCGGTGGCGACGTCTTCGGGCACCGCGCGCGCCAGCGCGGCGATGATCGGCGTGCGGACGGCGCGGGCCACCGCGGCCACGCCTTCGAAGTCGGCGGCGGAGGCAATGGGGAAGCCTGCCTCGATGACATCGACGCCCAGCTTTTCGAGCTGTCCAGCCAGCCGGACCTTGTCGGTCGGGCTCATGCTGAAGCCGGGCGCCTGCTCGCCGTCACGAAGCGTCGTGTCGAAGATCCGAATGGCCGGGCGGGGAATGGTTCCCATGACAATAAGGGTTGACGACTTCGATTGATAAGTCAAGATGACACATCGTTAACGTTTAATAAGTAAGACTGCTATTGAACGGTTGTTCTGAACACTTGTTAGAATAGTCAGTTATGGATATACATCAGCTGGAGACCTTCCTCGCGGTGGTCGAGGAGGGCAGCTTTTCCGGGGCGGCCAAGGCCCTGGGTCGCACCCAGCCGGCGGTGAGCCAGGTCATCGGGCGCCTGGAGGACGAGCTGGGCCAGCGCCTGTTCGAGCGCCCGGCGCGGCGCGGAGGGATGACGGATGCCGGCAAGGCGCTGGTCGAATACGCCCGGCGGCTCATCACCGTCCGCGAACAGGCGCGGGTGGCGCTCGAAGACGTGCGCGCGCTCAGGGCCGGCCGCCTGGCCATCGCGGCCAACGAACTCACCTGCCTCTATCTGCTGCCCGTGCTCGACCAGTTCCGGCGGCTCTATCCCGGTGTCTCGGTGACCGTGCAGCGCTCGCTGGCCAGCCGCGTACCGGCCAGCGTGCTCGACTACGCCGTCGATCTCGGCGTGACCACCTACCGTCCGGCGGAGCCGGGGCTGCGCGCGATCGTCGTCTACCGTGACCAGCTGGTGTTCGTCGTGCCGCCCTCGCATCCGCTGGCTCGCCGCACCGAGGTCAGCATCACGATGCTGGGGTCGGAGTCGTTCGTCGCCCATCATGTGGCCTCGCCCTTCCGCGACCGTGTCGTCGACGCCTTCCGCACGCACCGCGTCACGCTCCAGATGCCGGTCGAGATGCCGACCATCGACGCCATCAAGCGCTTCGTCGCGCTCGGCCACGGCGTGGCCCTGCTGCCGCGCATCAGCGTCGAAGACGAGCTGCGGCGCGGCGATCTGGTGCGGGTGCCGGTGCCGGAGCTGGCGATGGAGCGGCCGCTGCGCCTGGTGCTGCGCCGCGAGGGCGAACCGTCGCACGCGGTGCAGGCCTTCCTGTCGGTGGTCGAACACCACGCCACGACGGCGCAGGGTGCGTATTCGTTCGTCAATGAATGAGTGAACGTCGGTTTTCGTTCGAGGAGCGTGGCATGCGTCGTTCTCTGGTTCTCGTAGGTGCCCTCGTGTGGGCGTTGGCCGCGGTCCCGCACGCGCAGCCGCCGGCAGGCGGCGCTGGCGCGGTCGATCCGGCGCTCTTCGCCGAGCTGGCGTGGCGCAACATCGGTCCGCACCGCGCCAGCCGCACGCGCGCCATGACCGGCGTGGTGCAGGAGCCGCACACCTTCTACATCGGGGTCTCGAACGGCGGCGTCTGGAAGACCACGGACGCCGGCCGGACGTGGCTGCCGATCTTCGATCGCGAGAGCACCGGCTCGACCGGCGCCATTGCGGTCGCGCCGTCCGACCCCCGGGTGATCTACGTCGGCACCGGCGAAGCGCACCAGCGGCCGGATCTGTCGGTAGGCAACGGCGTTTACGCCTCGTCCGACGCCGGCCGCACGTGGACGCACCTGCCGCCGCTGCGCGACACGCAGCAGATCACGGCGATTGTGGTGCATCCGCGCGACGCGCGGCACCTGTTCGTGGCCGCCCTCGGCCATCCCTACGGACCGAACCCCGAGCGCGGCGTGTTCCGCTCGCGCGACGGCGGGCAGACGTTCGAACGCGTGCTGTTCGTCGACGAGAACACCGGGGCCGCCGATGTGACGATGGATCCCGAGAACCCCGACGTCCTCTACGCCGCGCTCTGGCAGGCGCGACAGGGTCCGTGGGAGAACGGCGACTTCCGCGGCGCCGGCACCGGCCTCTACAAGTCCAGCGACGGCGGCACGACGTGGCGTCCGCTCACCAAAGGGCTGCCGAGCTGGGAGCAGGGACGTCTGGGCCGCATCGGCGTCACCGTGGCGCCGACGTTGCCGTCGCGGCTCTACGCCGTCGTCGAGGCGCGCGAGGGCGAAGGCATCTACCGGTCGGACGACGCCGGCGAGAGCTGGTACCGCGTCAACAGCGACCCGCGCGTCGTGGCGCGCCCGTCGGACGCCGCCGACATCCAGGTGCACCCGACGAAGCCCGACGTGGTGTTCGTGCCGACCATCGTGGCCTGGAAGTCGACCGACGGCGGAAAGACGTTCACCGCGTTTCGCGGCGCGCCCGGCGGCGACGACTATCAGGAGCTGTGGATCAACCCGCAGAACCCCGACGTGATGGCGATGTCGTCCGATCAGGGTGCGATCATCTCGCTCAACGGCGGCGCCAGCTGGAGCAGCTGGTACAACCAGCCGACGGCCGCGTTCTATCACGTCTCCACCGACAATGCGTTTCCGTACCGCGTCTGCGGTGGTCAGCAGGAAAGTGGCTCCGCCTGCATCTCGAGCCGCGGCGACGACGGCCAGATCACGTTCCGCGAGTGGCATCCGGTGGGCGTCGAAGAGTACGGCTACGTGGCGCCCGATCCGCTCAACCCCGACATCGTCTACGGCGGCAAGGTGAGCCGCTACGACCGCCGCACCGGCCAGGTGCAGCAGGTCGGCCCCAGGGCGCTGCGCACGGCCGACTACCGCGTCGTGCGGACGCAGCCGGTGCTCTTCTCGCCGGTCAATCCGCGCAAGCTCTACTTCGCGTCGAACGTGCTGTGGCAGACGGTGGACGGCGGCCAGCAGTGGATGCAGGTGAGCCCCGACCTCACGCGTGAGCGCTGGGAGGTGCCGGCGAACGTCGGTGTGTATCGTGGCACGGCGGAAGCGACGGCCAGCCGTCGCGGCGTCATTTACACGATCGCCCCGTCGCCGCTGGACGAGAAGACGATCTGGGTCGGCACCGACGACGGCCTCGTGCACGTGACGCGCGACGGCGGCGCGCGCTGGACCGACGTGACGCCACCGGCCCTGGGCCCATGGTGGAAGGTATCGCTGATGGACGCCTCACATTTCGATGCCAACACGGCCTACGCCGCCGTGAACACCCTCCGCCTCGACGACCTGCGCCCGCACATCTATCGCACCCGCGACGGCGGCCGTACGTGGACCGAGATCGTGGGCGGGATTCCCGATGGCGGCATCATCAACGCAGTGCGCGAAGACCCGAAGCAGCGCGGGCTGCTCTTTGCCGGGTCCGAGCAGGCGGTCTACGTCTCGTTCGACGACGGCGACCACTGGCAGTCGCTGCGGGTCAACATGCCGGCGACGTCGATCCGCGACCTCGTCGTCAAAGACGACGATCTGGTCGTCGGCACCCACGGGCGCTCGTTCTGGATCCTCGACGACATCACGCCGCTGCGCCAGATCGCCGCCGGCGCCCTGGCCCGCGGCACCACGCATCTCTTCGAGCCGCAGGCGGCGTGGCGCTGGCGTTTCAACACCAACACCGACACGCCGCTGCCCCCGGACGAACCGGCCGGGCAGAACCCTGCCGATGGCGCCCTCATCCACTACCGGTTGAGCGGGCCGGCGCAGGAGGTCGCGCTCGAGGTGCTCGATGCCGCCGGCGCCGTCGTGCGGCGCATCAGCAGCCGCGACACCCCGCTGCCGTTCGTGGAGGGCCGCAATACGCCCGACTACTGGCTGCGCCCGCATCAGGCGCTCAGCGCTGTCGGCAGGCCTCCACCGCTTCGTGTGGGATCTGCGGCACGAGGCGCCGGCCGTGGCGACCTTCTCGTATCCGATCGCGGCCATCTTCCAGGCCACGCCGCGGGTGCCCCGCGGCACGGTCGTGCCGCCGGGACGCTACACCGTGCGACTGACCGTGGACGGCGCCGTGCAGACCGCGCCGCTCTCCGTGCGGATGGATCCGCGGGTGAAGACGCCGCCGGCCGGGCTCGCGCAGCAATACGCGACCTCGCGCGCCATCGACGCGGCGCTCGTTCGGGTGGCCACCGCGCTCGACGAGACGCGGACGGCGATTGCTGCCGGTGGCGCGCGGGCAGAACTCGCGCGCACGACCCAGGCCGCGCTGGGCCGCGCGCAGGGACAGGCCGCGCAGCTGCTCGGGCTCGTCGGCAGCGCCGACCTGGCACCGACGCCGCAGATGCTCACGGCGTGGAAAGAAACCGCGGCCGCCATCGACGCGGCCCTGGCGGCCTGGGGCGCGGGACGGTAAGGCGCCATGCGCACGCTGACGACGACCATCGGCCTGCTCGTCCTCTCGAACATCTTCATGACGTTTGCGTGGTACGCCCATCTGCGCGACCTGCGGACGCGTCCGCTCGTGGTGGCGATCCTCGCCAGCTGGGGCATCGCCCTCTTCGAGTACGTGCTGCAGGTGCCGGCCAACCGCATCGGCTTCAGCATGTTGTCGCTGGCCCAGCTGAAGGTGATCCAGGAAGTGGTCACGCTGGCGGTGTTCGTGCCGTTTGCCGCCGTCTACATGCAGCAGCCGCTGAAGCTCGACTTCCTGTGGGCAGCGCTCTGCCTGGTCGGGGCGGTGTATTTCGTGTTCCGCGGCTGAGGCCGCGACGGGCGGGCAGAAGATCGCGAGCGGCGGAGGGCCGGGCGGGAACGCAGCAGTCGGCGGCCCGAAAGCCGCCGACCGTACGGGGTCTACTGCACTGCGCCGGGCACCGCGCCGGGCGCCGGCGACGGGAAGCCGGCTGGCGCGGCGGGCATCGGGCCCATCACCTGCGTCAGCACGTCCTGCTTGATGTTGATGGCCAGCGACGTCTTCGCCTTGGCCATGTAGGCGCTGAAGAAGCGGTCGCGCCGCTGGTTCGTCAGCTCCTCGCGCAGCGTGTCGCGGCCTTCGGCGATCTGCTGATCGGTGACGTCGGCACGCTCGACCACGCGGGCGATGACGGCGCCGGTCGGGGTCGTGATGGCCTCGCTCACGCCGCCCTGCGGCAGCGCGAAGACCGCCTTCTCGACCTCGGCGTTGGCGCCGATGTCGGGCAGGGCCGCGCCCGCGCGCGATGAGCTCGGTGGGCTTGATCTCGAGGCCGGCCTTCTTGACGGCGGCCGCGAAGTCGGTCGCCTTCCTGAAGTCGGCGGCGATGGCGGAGGCGCGCGTCTTCACGAGTTCCGCCGCCTTGTCGCGCACCACGTCTTCACGCACGCGGGCGGTGACTTCGGCCAGCTGCGGCATGTACGCAGTCCTGCCGGCCGGCCGGGGTCGCAAACACCCAGCCGCGCGAGACGCGCAGGGCCGGGGTGACTTCGCCGTCTTTCATCGTGAAGGCGCGGGCGGCGACGTCGGGAGCGGCGCCGAGGTCGCCAATCGGCTCGTCGCGCAGGAACAGCGGCGACTCGACGACGGTGACACCGCGTTCCTTCGCCACCTTCTCCAGGTCGGCCGGCGTCTTGATGGCGGTTTCCATCGCCTTGGCGATCTCTTCGGCCTGCTGCTGGGCCTTCTGCCACTTGAGCTGATCGACGATCTCCGGCTTGACGTCGGCCACCGGGCGCGTCGTCTCGGGCTGGCTCTCGATCACCTTGATGATGTGGAAGCCGAACGTCGTCTTCACCAGGCTGCTGACGTCGCCGGCCTTCATGGCGAACGCGGCCTGCTCGAATTCCGGCACCATCTGGCCACGGCCGAAGTAGTTGAGGTCGCCGCCGTTGACGGCCGAGCCCTCGTCTTCGGAGTTGGCCTTGGCGAGCGCCGCGAAATCCGCGCCGGGGGCCTTGGCCTGCGCCAGCAGCGCTTCGGCCTTCGCCTTCACCGCCGCCTCGTCCTTGCCCTCGGTCTTGAGCAGGATGTGGCTGGCCCGCACGCGGCCTTCGGTCGAGTACTGGGCCTTGTTCTGGGTGTAGAACGCCTCGACGTCGGCATCGGGCACCTGCACCGTCTCGCGCACCTTCTCGACCTCGAGCAGCGCGTACTTGACCTTGCGCTTCTCGCCGATGCGGTAGGTTTCCTTGTTGGCGTCGAAGCGCGCCTGCAGGTCGGCGTCCTGCACCGTGACCTGGCTCTTGAAGGCGTCGGCGGTGAGCGGCACGAGCTCGAGCTTCACCTTCTCGTTGCGCTGCCGGAACTCCTGCGCCACGTCGGCATCACTGACCGACATCCAGCCGGTGACCGAGGTGCGGAGCTTCTCAGCCAGGATCGCCTGCCGGAGCTGCTCCTCGAAGTCGCGGGTGGTGAGCGGCGGGTTCTGCGTCGAGAGCAGCTGGCGGTAGCGGGTCTCGCCGATGAAGGTGCCGTTCTCCAGGAAGGCCGGCAGCGACAGGATGCGCTGGCGCACCTCGACGTCGCTGACCGAGAAGTTCTGCTTCCGGGCCTCGGCCACCATCGCCTGTTCGTCCACCAGCGACTGCAGGATCTGCTGGTCGATGCCGAGCTGGCGCAGCATCTGTTCGCTGATCTGGCCGCCGTAGGCGTTCCGGTACTGTTGCAGCTGCGCGTTGTAGCGGCGCTGGAACTCGGCCACGGTGACGGTCTGGCCCGCGACCTCCGCCAGCACGGTGTCGGGGGCGATTCCGGCCGTGGTGACGTTGTTGTTGGGGACGAAGAAGAAGGCGAACGGAATGATGAGGACGGCCAGGCTCCATTTGAGCCAGCCACGGTGCCGCCGCATCCAGTCGAGCGTGGTCATGGGTAGGTTCCTTGAACCTGTGATCCTAACAAGGTTGGCCGCCGATTCCCACACTCCCGTTGAGGGCCGCGACCGGGGGGCCGAAATCCGGGTTCCCGCCGAAGCGCTGTGATATAGTCAGGCCACTACAACCAGTGCCGGAACGGGCCGTATTCGCCCCAGACTCCCCCAGTCTCGGCTGAAGCCAATGCCACCTTCAGCAGCTGCCCGCGCCGACCTCGCGACCCGTCTCCGCCAGTCGCAGCGTACGCTCAAGACGCGCCTGGCCCGACCCGATGTGCAACTCGCGCTCATGCGTTCGGCGCACGAGACGCTCGACCCCGAGGAAATCGGCGAGCTCATCGTCAGCAGCGCGGCCCAGTGGCTGCGCGCGCCGGCGCTCGCCGTGTATGCGGTGGACATGGACGGCCAGGTGGGGCTGATGGCGTCGCGCGGCATGTCGTCGACGCTCTCGGCGCCGGCAGCGGCGGTGAGCCGGTGGGTGCTCTCTCACGGCCGCGAGTTCGCCAGCCAGGATCTGCGACACGACCTCCGGGTCCGCGGCTCGGCCGGCGCGGCCTTCGCGGTGCCGCTGCGCTGTCGCGGCCGGGTGGTGGCGGCATTGGTGGCGGTGGAACGAGCGGTGTCGAAGGGCGAACCGCGGCTGGCGCAGGCTGCGGCCGACGCGCTGGCCGACATTCTCGAGGGACCGGCGCTGGCGCTCGACAACGCGCTCGCCATCCGCCGGGCCGAAGCGCTCTCGGTCACCGACGACCTCACGCAGCTCTACAACTCGCGCTACCTGAACCAGGTGCTGCGGCGCGAGTCGAAGCGGGCTTCGCGCAGCGGCCGCTCGCTGTCGCTGCTCTTCATCGACCTCGATGGCTTCAAGCGCGTGAACGACTCGTTCGGACACCTCGCCGGCAGCCGGGCGCTGGTGGAAGCCGCCGGCGTCATTCGCGGCTCGGCGCGGGAAACCGATGTCGTCGCGCGCTTCGGCGGCGACGAATTCGCGATCGTGCTGCCGGAAACCGGGTCGGAGGGCGCGCTGGGCGTCGCCGACCGCGTGCGCGACCGCGTGCGCGACTTCGTGTTCCTGGCGGCGGACGGGCTCGACGTGCGGCTCACCGTCTCGGTGGGCGTGGCGACGTTGCCCGACGCGGCCAGCTCGGCGGAAGAACTCGTGCGCGCGGCAGACGTTGCCATGTATCGCGTCAAGGAAACGGGGAAGGACGGCGTCGCCGTCGCCAACCCCTAGTCAGGAGCCGTCCGCGTGGGTCTTGGGTCTCTCTTTTCGGCATTCTCCACCGATCTCGCCATCGATCTCGGCACCGCCAACACCTGCGTCTACGCCAAGGGCAAGGGCATCGTGGTCAACGAGCCTTCGATCGTGGCCGTCAACAAGCTGAACGGCCGCGTCGAGGCCGTCGGCCGTGAAGCCAAGGAAATGCTGGGCCGCACGCCCGGCAACATCGTGGCCATCAAACCGATGAAAGACGGCGTCATCGCCGACTTCGACGTCACCGAGAAGATGCTGACGTATTTCATCAAGAAGGCCCATAACGGCACCGTGTGGGTGCGGCCGCGGATCGTCATCGGCGTGCCCTCTGAAATCACGCAGGTCGAGAAGCGCGCGGTGAAAGACAGTGCCTACCGCGCCAAGGCCAGCGAGGTGCACCTGGTCGAAGAAGCGATGGCCGCGGCCATCGGCGCCGGGCTGCCGATCGAAGAGCCGAGCGGCAACATGGTGGTCGACATCGGCGGCGGCACCACCGACATCGCCGTCATCTCGCTGGCCGGCATCGTCTACAGCAAGGCGGTGCGGGTCGCCGGCAACGAGATGGACGAGGCGATCATCCACTACATCAAGAAGGCCTACAACCTGCTCATCGGCGAACGCACGGCCGAGGCCATCAAGATCGAGATCGGCTCCGCCTTTCCGCTCGACGAAGTCATCACGATGGAAATCAAGGGCCGTCACCTCATCGAGGGCGTGCCCAAGACCATCACCATCAGCGATGAAGAGATCCGCCTGGCGCTGGCCGAAACGGTCAACGTCATCGTCGACGCCGTGCGCGTCGCCCTCGAACGCACGCCGCCGGAACTGTCGGCCGACATCGTCGACCGCGGCATCGTGCTCACCGGCGGCGGCTCGATGCTGAAGAACCTCGACAAGCGCCTGCGCGAGGAAACCGGCCTGCCGGTGACCAACGCGGAGGACCCGCTGTCGTCGGTCGTGCTCGGCGCCGGCAAGATGCTCTCGAACTTCGACCTGCTCAGGAAGATCGCGATCGATTGAGCGTGGTCCCTGGTCCCTGGTCCCGCGGTCGCCCGAGCCCTGCTTCCGCGGCCGAAGGCCGCGCGCGCCGATGGCACTTGCCGACATCGGTCAACGTCCGGGGCTCCTGCTGGTAGCGGCCGTGGCGCTGCACGTCGGCATCATCTCGCTGCAGGTCACGACCAACGGCGGCCGCACCGTGTTCCACACGGTGGTCTTCGGCGGGTTCTCGGAAGCCCAGCGCGGCGCGTCGGGCGTGCTCGGCGGCGGGCGCGATCTCTGGGACAACTACTTCGCCCTCCGCGACGTGCGCAGCGAGAACGCGGCGCTGCGGGCCGAGGTGAACGGACTGCAGGTGCAGCTCCAGGCCGAGCGCGCGCGGGCTGAACGCGCCGATGCCTACCGCAGCCTGCTGCAGCTGCGGGCCCGCGTCCCGCTCGAGACGACCGGCGCGGAAGTCATCGCTGCCGGCGCCAGTCCCGAGTTCCGCACCGTCACCATCGACAAGGGCAGTTCCGACGGGGTGGCCGCCGACATGGCGGTGGTCGCGCCGGCCGGCGTGGTCGGCCGCATCACGCAGCCGAGCGCCCGCGCCGCCCTGGTCCAGCTCATCGTCGACAGGAACGCGGCGGCCGGGGCCGTCATCGAGCGGACCCGCGTGCAGGGCATCGTGGGCGGGGTCGGCGACGGCTCGCTGCGCATGGATTTCGCGCCGGCGACCGGCGACGTCGTGGCGGGGGACGTCGTGGTCACCTCCGGCATCGACGGCCTCTACCCGGTCGGGTTCATCCTCGGCACGGTGGAGCGGGTGTCGCGAGGCGACGGGCTGTATCACGAGATTGCCGTGCGGCCGGCAGTGGACTTCTCGCGTCTCGAGGACGTGCTCGTCGTGCTGCAGCGCCAGGCGCCGCCCGCCGAGGGCGTGAAATGAGGGCGCTGGTCACCCTCGGGGTCCTGGCATTTGCGGTGGTCGTCCAATCGGCCCTGGGCGGGCTCGAGTGGCGCGGCACCCCGACGGTCGATCTGGTGCTCGTGGCGGTGGTCTACCTGGCGCTGACCGGCGGACCGGTGGCCGGGCTCTTCGCCGGCACCCTCGGAGGACTGGTGCAAGACGCCCTGTCCTCCGGTATCCTCGGCATGGGGGGACTGGCCAAGACGGTGGTGGGCTTTCTGGCCGGCCGGCTCGGCACGCAGTTCATCGTGACAGCCACCCTGCCGCGGTTCATCACCTTCGCGGCCGCGACGGCGGCGCACGCCGTGCTCTTCATGGGAGCGTACTCGTTGCTCGGATTGCGGAGCTTTCCCGACCCGCTGACCGCCGTGGCGATCCAGGCGGCCGGCAACGGAGTGGCGGGTGTGGTCGCCTTCACCGCCGGCGAGTGGCTGCCGCGCGCCATCGACCGGCGCCGCGCCTCACGCGGCATGCGGGTGTCGCGATGATCGTCGGCGTCGGCGTCGACGGCGGGGGCGCCTGACCATGCGAGTCGGGGCGTTCGGCGCCGTCGAAGATCGCCGCCGCATGCACTCGCGGATCGTCGTGCTGCGCGTGGTGATCACCGCGACCTTCATCCTGCTGCTCGGCGGCTTCTGGTTCTTCCAGGTCTTCCAGCACGCCAAGTTCAAGGAGATGGCCGAGAACAACCATCAGCGGACGCTGCCGTTGCGGGCGCCGCGCGGTGTGATGTTCGACCGCCACGGCGAGGTGCTGGTCGAGAACCGCGCCTCCTTCAACATCTCGATCATGCGCGAGCACTCGCGCGATCTCGATCGCACCGTGCGGCTGCTCGCGAAGGTCACCGGCGCCGACGAAGCCGGCATGCGCGAGACGGTCGAACGGCATCGCCGGGAGCCGTCGTACCGGCCGATCGTCGTCGTGCAGGACGCGACCCTGGCGCAGGTGGCCGCGGTGACCGCGCGCCGCCTCGATTTCGAGCTGCCCGACGTGGTCGTGCAGCAGGTGCCGACCAGAAAATATCCAGCCGACTCGCTCGGCGCGCACCTGCTCGGCTACGTCGGTGAAGCCAGCGAGCAGCAGGTGGCCGATGGCAGCGTCGCCACCGGCACGGTGATGGGCCAGTCGGGCATCGAGCGCACCTACAACGACGTGCTGATGGGCGAAGACGGCGCCCGCCGCGTCGTCGTCAACAGCGTCGGCCGCGAGATCCGCACCCTCGACGAAGAAGCGCCGCTCGAGGGCCGGCGCGTGCAGCTCACCCTCGATGCCTCGATGCAGCGGGCGGCGGAAGAAGGCTTCAAGACCACCGGCTACTGGGGCTCGGCGGTGGTGCTCGACCCGCGGTCGGGCGACGTCCTCACGCTGGTGAGCCTGCCGGCCTACGACCCGAACGCGTTCGCCTCGGGCATCGACCGCGCCACCTGGGCCGCGCTCAACTCCGACGAACTGCGGCCGCTGCAGAATCGCGCCATCCAGGGGCGCTATTCGCCCGGCTCGACCTTCAAGGTCGTCATCGCCACC
This sequence comes from uncultured Acidobacteriota bacterium, assembly GCA_963779175.1. Lineage (GTDB taxonomy): Bacteria > Acidobacteriota > Vicinamibacteria > Vicinamibacterales > UBA2999 > CADEFD01. The sequence goes on along the minus strand of CAVZXA010000003.1, from coordinate 1,940,854 downwards.
GCGGCGCTCGAAGAAGGCGTCATCACGCCCGATACCAAGTTCTTCTGTGCCGGGGGCGGCGTCTTCTACGGCCGCTTCTTCCAGTGCCTCGGGCATCACGGCTGGATGGACGTGCGGCACGCCCTCGAGAAGTCGTGCAACGTGTTCTTCTACAACGCCGGCAACCTGCTGGGCGTCGATCGGATCCACGACTGGTCCGAGAAGCTCGGGCTGGCGACCAAGTCGGGCGTCGACCTGCCGAACGAGGTCGAGAGCATCGTGCCGTCGTCGGCGTGGAAACTGCAGCGCACGGGCGAGCGGTGGTATCCCGGCGAGACCATCTCGGTCTCGATCGGTCAGGGCGCGGTGTCGGTGACGCCGATGTCGATGGCGGTCATGATGGCGTCGGTGGCACAGGGTGCGCGTGTCGTGCCTCGACTGGTCAGCGCCACCTCGAACGGCACGACCTGGGAGCCGGTCACGGCGGCGCGGCCGGCCTCGGCCGTGACGCTCAAGCCCGAGACGGTGTCGGCCGTGCACGACGGGCTGTGGATGGCGGTGAACGGCGCCGGCACGGCGATGCGCGCGAAGATTGCCGGCCGCGACGTGGCCGGCAAGACCGGCACCGCTCAGGTCATCTCGCTGCAGGGCCGCCTGCGGGCGCGCGGCAGCGGCAAAGACCTGCGCGACCACGGCTGGTTCGTCTTCATGGTGCCGAAGGACAATCCCGAACTGGCCGGCGTGATCTTCGCCGAGCACTCGGATCACGGTTACCTGGCGGCGCCCATTGCCCGCCACATCATCGAAACCTACTACGCGCGGAAGGAAGGGCGGCCGCTGCCCACCATGCCGCCGGTGCCCGGAACGCCCGGCTATACCGCGCCCGCCCCCCCGGTCCGCCCCGTGGCGGTGGCCGGCGGCGGCGCCGCGGACGCGGCCGAGCGCCCCTGACCGTGTTCGAGCGCCGCCTCTCCACCCACCTCGACTGGTCGCTGCTGGTGGCCGTGCTGGCGATTGCCATCATCGGCGTCGTCATGATCTACAGCGCCACCGGCGGGGCCAGCCGCGAATACTGGACCCAGATCTATGCGCTGGCGCTCGGCCTGGTGGCGATGGTGGCCTGCCTGGTCATCGACTACCGCACGCTGGTCGACAAAGCGCACTGGATCTACCTGGCGCTGGCGCTGGCGTTGCTGGCCGTGCTGGTGTTCGGCGTCGTGCGTGGCGGTTCGCGACGCTGGCTCGACCTGGGCGTCTTCAATCTGCAGCCGTCGGAGTTCGCCAAGGCCGGCCTGGCGCTCATCCTCGCCAAGCTGCTGGGCGATGTCCGCCGCAGCGAGCCGTCGATGCAGGACCTGTTCCTCGCCGTGGCGCTCACCGCCGGTCCGATCCTGCTCATCGCCAACGAACCCGACCTCGGCACCGCGGTGACCCTGCTGCCGGTGCTCGGCGTCGTGGTCTTCGCCGCCGGCCTGCCGGTGCGCTACATCGGCATCGCCGCCATCGTGGCCGTCGTCCTGGCGCCGGCGGCCTGGGTGTTCGCGCTCCAGGACTACCAGAAGGAACGCATCGTGACGTTCCTGGATCCGGAGAAGGACGCGCGCGGCGCCGGGTATCAGCAGATCCAGGCGCGCATCACCGTCGGCTCGGGTGGCGTCACCGGCAAGGGCTTCATGAAGGGCACGCAGGGCCAGCTGCGCTTCCTGCCGGTCGCCCACAACGACTTCATCTTCTCGGTGCTGGCCGAGGAACAGGGCTTCGCCGGCGTCGTCGTGGCGCTGGGCCTGTACTTCTTCGTCATCACACGTTCGCTCGATGCGGCCCGCCTCTCCAAGGACCGCACCGGGGCCTATCTCGTGCTGGGCGTGCTCGCCTGCTTCACGTTCCAGGTCGTCTACAACATCACCATGTCGGCGGGTCTGGCGCCGGTCAAGGGACTCACACTGCCGCTCCTGAGCTACGGCGGGTCGTCGATGATCGCCACGCTGGCCGGCTTCGGTCTCATCCTGAACGTGCGGATGCGACGGTTCACGAATTGAGAATCGCATGAACAAGGAAATGATCATCTCGACCAACGGCCACGAGACCCGCGTGGCCATCCTCGAAGACGACCTGCTGGCCGAGGTGTTCGTCGAGCGCGAGCGCAACCGCGGCGTCGTCGGCAACGTCTACAAGGGCCGCGTCTCGAAGGTGCTGCCGGGGATGCAGTCGGCGTTTGTCGACCTCGGGCTGGAGCGCGACGGCTTCCTCTACGTCGCCGACGTCGTCAACACGATGGAGGAGTTCGAGCGCCTGAGCGGCGACGACGACGACGACGAGCCGGCGCCGGCGGTCATCGCGGCGGTCACCGACCTGGTCGGCAGCGGCGCGGCGGAAGTGGCGGCCAGTCCGGCCGGCCCCGTCCAACCGCAGAACGGCGGCGGCCGTGGCCGCGGCCGCGGCGGCCGCGATCGCGGCGCCGACCAGAAGGGCATCGAGGCGAAGATCGAAGACCTCGTCAAGGAAGGACAGGACATCATCGTCCAGGTGGCCAAGGAGCCGCTCGGCACCAAGGGCGCGCGCCTCACCTCACACGTCACCATGCCCGGCCGCTTCCTGGTCTTCATGCCCACCGTGGACCACGTCGGCGTCTCGCGCAAGATCGCCACCCGCGAGGAACGTAACCGCCTGCGCGGCATCGTCAAGGAATTCCGCGACCAGCACCACTTCGGCGGCGGCGTCATCATCCGCACCGCGGCCGAGGGCAAGCCCAAGGAAGACATCGTCTCGGACCTCACCTACTTCCACCGCGTCTGGACCGAGATGCGCCAGAAGTCGGAGTCGAGCCGGGCGCCGGCGGTGGTCTTCCGCGAGGCCAGCCTGGTCGCCAAGCTGCTGCGCGATCTGCTGACCGACGACTACGTCGCCATCCGCATCGACGACGCCCGCGAGTACCAGCGCATCGTCGAGCTGCTCGACCGCATCATGCCGGGGATGTCGGCGCGCGTGAAGCTGCACGACAAGCCGTATCCGATCTTCGAGGAATACGGCGTGCAGGCCGAACTCGACAAGGCGCTCAAGAGCAAGGTGTGGCTGAAGTCGGGCGGCTCGATCGTCATCAACCAGACCGAAGCGCTGGTCGCCATCGACGTCAACACCGGCCGCTACGTGGGCAAGAAGACCACCGGCCGGCTCGAAGACACCATCATCAAGACCAACCTCGAAGCGGCGAAGGAGATCGTGCGGCAGATGCGGCTCAGGGACCTGGGCGGCATCATCGTGCTCGACTTCATCGACATGGAAGAGAAGAAGAACCGCCAGAAGGTCTTCCAGGCGGTGGAACACGAGCTGCGGCGCGACCGCTCACCCTCGAAGGCGCTGCAGGTCTCGGACTTCGGCCTCGTCATCGTCACCAGGAAACGCGTCAAGCAGAGCCTCGAGCGCACGCTCACCGAGCCGTGCCCGTATTGCTCGGGCACCGGCACCATCAAGTCGAGTTCGACGGTGTGCTACGAGATCCTGACCGAAGTGAAGAAGGTCAGCCCCGACCTCGACGGCCTGGGCGTGCTGCTGCGCGTGAACCCCGACATCGCGCGGGCGCTCAAGGACGAAGAGCGCGGCGTGCTGCGCGATCTCAAGCAGATGCTCGGCAAGGACGTCATCGTGAAGGCCGACGTGCATCTGCACCACGAGCAGTTCGACGTGATGTCCATCGGCGGCTGAGGCGCTGCGCGCCGGCCGCCGGCCGAATCGACAGCGGCCTAGGGGCTAGCGGCTGGCGGCTGGACCGGATGCGTCACGCCGCGTGGAGAGGAAAAGAAGAGGCCCGGCCGGGTGACACCAGGCCGGGCCCTTTCTGTTCTTCCAGCCGCTAGTCCCGAGCCGCTGGCCGCTGTCCGAGCTCGGCCTCGAGCCGCGCTCTAGAACCTGAAGATCGCCGACACCCGATACCGCCGCGCCTGCTGGAACGAACCGCGCGCGGTGGCCTTGCCGAAGTTGGCGACGGCGGTGGCGCAGGCGGCCGTGGCCGTCGTGCCGCAGAACGCGGTGTTGTTCGACTGGGTCTGCGCTTCACGGTTGGTGAGGTTGAACGCTTCGCCCTTGAACCCCACCTGCGTGCGCGCCGGGCCTCGCCAGGTCACTTCGACCGAGCTGTCCACGTACCACTCGAGGCCGTCGAGCTGGTCTTCGCCGCGCTCGTTGTAGAAGTAGGTCGCCGTGGGGCCGAAGTTGTTGAGCGTGCCGGGGGTCAGGACGTTGACCGATCGCACCTTCTCGTAGCGGCGCTTCGAGACGCCTTCGGCGAGCGCACCGACCGACAGGTTGATCGGCCCGATCGGCCGCACGTAGGCGCCGTTGAACTTGAGGTTGTGCGGCCGGTCGTAGATCGGGCGGCCGTACTTGTTGTCGCCGTTCTGCACCTCGAGGCAGGAGATGACGCCGTTGCTGCCGACGGTCGAGTCGATGGTGGTGCGGCACTGGGCGTCGATGTAGTCGCCGAGGGCCGTGAAGTTCTGGTCGAAGTGATTGCCTTCGGTGCGCGAGTAGGTATAGCTCGCCGCCGCGCTCCAGTTGCTGGCGAAGCGCTTCTCGAGGGTGAGCTGCGCGCCGCGGTACTTGCGTTCGGCCGGGTCGTAGTTCACGACCTGGCGGTTGATCGACAGGTCGGCGTTGATGGTGCGGACGTCGTCGATGATGTCGCCCCATTCGCGCGCAATCAGGCGCACGCCGGCGGCGAAGTTGCGGCCGATCTGGCGCTGCAGCCCGAGCGTGAACTCATCGAGATACGAGGGCTTGAGCTCGGTGTTGGGGACAAAGGAGTTGCCGCCGATCCGCACCTGGTTCTGCAGCACGTAGGTGCTGCCGTTCCACGCGTAGTTGTCGAAGTCACCCTGCTGCGGCACCCCGGCAAAGGCGTCCGAGAAGCCCTGGATAATCCCCTGGTAGAAGCGGCCGATAGCTGCCGATGACGATGGTCTTGCCGTCGCCGGTCACGTTGTAGCTGGCCGAGATGCGCGGCGCGAACACCAGCGTGTCCACGGTATCGCGGCTGAGGTCGCTGGTGCCGTTCTGCTTCTCGGCGCGCACGCCGGCCTCGACGAACAGCTTGCTGGTGAGGTCGAACTTGTCGCGCAGGTAGAAGGCGTAGTTCTTGCCCTTCGAGGTCGAGGGACCGGCGATGTAGTCGCGCCGGAACAGCGGCACGAAGGTGCCGGCGGCCTGGTTGAACGACTCGGCGATGTAGTACTGGCTGTTCGGGTAGTTGAACAGGTTGGTCGATTCCACCGTCTGGAAGTCGAAGCCGGCCTTCACGTTGTGGCTGCGCGAGCCGAGGTTGAAGAACCAGGTGCTGGCGACGTTGGCCTGCTTGCGGGGCCGTTCGACGTAGCCGTCGAAGGCCGAGCCGTTGTAGTTGCGGTTGTCCGACTGCGACAGCACCGGCGCGTTCGAGCCGATGCGGCCGCCCTCGAAGGTGGTGACGTCGATACGGCTCGTGTAGGTGCCGGCCGCGGCTTCCATCGTCCAGTTGTTCCGGAGCACGCCGGTCCACTGCGCGGCCCATGAATCCGAGCTCTGGTTCTGCGCCGTCAGGGCTTCGAGCTCACCGGCGGCGGCAGCGCCCCAGTAGTCGATGACGAAGCCGTCGGTGGGCGAGCGGAAGTATTTCACCCACGCCTGATGGCCGTCCGAGAGCTGCACCGTGCCGCGCACGTTCAGGAACTTGTTCTCGGTGCTCTGCTGGTAGTCTTCGGCGATCTGGCCGCCGGTCTGGCGCTGGGGGGTGGTGTTGGTCGAGTATTCGTAGGCGCCGAAGAACCACGCGCGGTCCTTGAGCAGCGGGCCGCCGAGCGTGAAGGCGTAGGCGGGGTTGACCTTGTCGAACTTGACGCGCTCGAGCGAGGCGTCGTTGATTTGATTCTTCGTGCCGTTCTGCTTGTCCCAGTTGTCGTTGACGGCGATGTACTTGGCCGAGCCCTCGAAGCGGTTGGTGCCCGACTTGGTGATCACGTTGACGATGGCGCCCTGACCGCGGCCGTATTCGACCGACACCGCCGACGTCGACACCGACACTTCCTGAATCGCTTCGAAGTTCAGGTTGGCGCCGAAGGTGCCGGTGGTCGGGTCGGTGGTGTCGACCGAGTCCATGATGTAGATGTTGCTGTTGTTCGGCGCGCCCAGGGCGTTGATGTTGCTGTTCCCCGTGACGGTGCCGCCGACCACGCCGGGCGTGGCCGCCATGAGCGCCTGATAGCGAGCGGCCCACCGGCAGGCGCTCGAACTCTTCCCTGCGCACGCGGGTGTTGGCGGTCACGTTGGTGAGGTCGACGATCGGCGTCTCGCCGGTGACGGTGACCGAGTCGGTCAGTCCGCCCACCTTGAGCTGCACCGGCACGTTGGTGGTCTTTTCCGTCTCGACCAGGTTGTCGGTCAGCCGCACCGGCGCGAAGCCCGACAGGTTCGCTTCGATCGTGTAATTGCCGCTGGCGAGCGACGGGAACGTTGTAGCGGCCGTTTTCGTCGGTCACGGCCGTACGGGTGACGCCCCGCTCCTGGCTCGTGATGGTCACGGTCACGCCGGGCAGCACACCACCGCTGACGTCCGCCACGATGCCGGAGATGGCGCCCGTCTGGGCGGGCTGGGCGAAAGCGCGCGTGCCGACGAGGGCCGTGAGCGCCACCGCAAGACACAGGGAAACGCGACGAAGCATAGTCATATTCCTCACCAAATCGGCACCGGGGATCGGCGACGAACTGCTCAAACGAGCACTTGGAACCAGTCTATCGGCACTTCGTCCCCGAACTATGCTGGGCCGGCCCCGAGTTCTGCAAGCCGGACCGTAGGATTTCGTGCAACCGACAGGCAGGGATGACGAGGGTCGTGCGTGAATGCTCAGGGACGAATGCGGCCACGCCAGCGCAGCCGTTCGAACCCCCGGATGCGGCGCAGGCCCACCTCGATGCCCTCGGCAGCCAGCAGGCTGCGCTTGAGGGCGAGGTCGCTGTAGCCGCCGAGCGCCCCGCCGGCGGCAATCACCCGGTGGTAGGGCAAGCCCGGCCGGTCGGCGCGAGCCATGATGTTGCCGACCGCCCGGGCGGCGCCCGGACGCCCGGCCATCGAGGCGACGTCGCCATAGGTCGTCACGCGGCCCGGCGGCACGCGCGACACCACCGTGAGCACGCGGCGTTCGAACGAATCGGCAGCCCGCCTAGCGGCCGATGACAACTTTGAGTCGGAGGCTGGTGCCGCCAAGGTTGGTTTCGTTGAAGGCCTGCGACGCGCCGCCCTTGCCGATGGCGTCGCTGACCGAGGTCCAGACCACGTCGCCGGCCACGCCCACCCAGCGCGCCACCCGCACTTCGAGGCCGCCGAGGACGTGGAAGCCGTTGAACGACTCCCGCACGTCGTCGCCGTCGCCGGCGAAGTCGGCCGTTTCCTCGTAGCGCAGACGCGTGTAGCCGGCGCCGAGGTGTGGCCGGACGCGCTGCCCGAACAGCGGCCGGAAGCGCCAGCCGGCGGCCACTTCGAGCGGCGTCATCGTGACCTCGGTTGCGATGCCCAGCGGGAACACCTGGCCGCCGGTGGCGACGAAGACCCGTTGACCGGACTTCTTGAACCGGCGGGCGCCGACCTCGATGAACGCCGGGCCCTGCGTGAGGCTCAGGCCGCCGCCGAAGTCCTGTCCCTGGCTGCTGCCGAGCACGGCCTTGAAGGTGCTCGAGGCGGTGAACCAGGCGGTGCCGATCGAGGCGAACGGACGGATGTCCAGCCGGTCCGGATAGGCGGGCGCGGGCCGGGGCGCCGGCCGCCGCGCGGTCGTCTGCGCGAGTGCCGGTGACGGCGCGGCCGCGGCCAGGAGGGCGAGTGCGAGCAGCAGGGATCGCATCGTCGGCTCCTAACGCGCCAGGCCGAGGCCACGCAGGGTGGCGCGCGGGTTGATGAGGCCGGCGCCGTAGAGATCGTCGCGGCCGGTGGCGCCGCGGTCGGTCGCGAACTGCTTCATGGCGGCTTCGATCGCCGCCGGGTTCGTCAGCCCCTGCTGGCGCAGCAACGCGGCGAAGCCAGCGACGTGCGGCGTGGCCATCGAGGTGCCCTGGAGGTAGTAGAACCGGAAGGCGTCGAACCGCGGCGCCCGGAAGAGCGCCGGCCCGCGGTCGTAGGTAATGACCAGGTCCTGATCCGCCATCTGCTGCAGGATGCCGCCCTCCTGGAGGCTGTTGCCGGAGGCGCGGGCGTCGCCGCCCGGCGCCGCGATCTCCACATTCACGCCGCTGGTCGAGTAAAAGGCGCGATTGAGTCCGCGGCCGACCGCGGCCACCGTCACCGCGCCGTCGATAGTGGCGGTGAACTCGGCGAGTCGATTGACGCGGTTGCGGCCATCGCCCTCGTTGCCCGAGGCAATCGCCACGAAGGCGCCTTTCGAGATCGCGTAGCGCACCGCCGCTTCGACCGCCGGCGCCGGACCGCCATCTTCCCGGCCGATGCTCATGTTGATGACGTGCGCGCCGTTGTCGGCGGCGTAGCGGATGCCCTGCGCCACCGTGTCATCGCTGCCGAAGTTGGGGCTGTCGAAGATGAAGTCCCACACTTCGTCGATGACCTTGACCGGCATGATCTTCACGTTGAACGCCATGCCGGCCACGCCGATGCCGTTGTTGGTGGTCTGGCCGATGGTGCCGGCCACGTGCGTGCCATGGCCGTCGAGATCGAAGGGCAGCGCGTCTTCCCACACGAAGTCGCGCGGCGCGATGAAGCGTGAGGCCGGCCCCAGATCGGGCGCCGCGGAGAACGGCACGTCCACGAGGCCGAGCGCGGGATACACCGGACCGCCCGTTTCGAGCCGGAACGGCGTGCCGAGGTAGCGCACGATGCTGTCGCGGTAGGCCACGCCGCTGTCGAGCACCGCCACGGTGACGTTGCTGGTCGCGCCGGCGTTGATGTCCCAGGCGCGCTCCATGTCGATGGCCGGAAAGTTCCACTGCAGCGAATACAGCGGGTCGGTCGGCTTGAACATCGTGTGGTTGCGGTAGCGGGCCTGCGCGTATTCGACCTCGGGCAGGGCGGCGAGTGTGGCGGCGATCGCCTCGACGTCGGCGCCGTCGCCAAGCGACATCAGCTCGAAGTCGGCCCACGCCGGCGTCGTAAGCCCGTCGCCGTTCACGGCGGCCAGCGCCTTCTGCCGCGCGGTCACGGTGTCGTCCTTGAACTTCACGATGACCGACCCGGCGGCGTAGCGCGTGCGCGGGGCGCCATTCGCCTCGGCGATGCGTTCGGCGCGCAGGCTGCGATCGAGCGGATGCATGGCGCCGGCGTCGGACGCGAGTCCGCGGTCGATGCCGGGCAGTGCGGCCTCCGCGAGGAGGACGCGCGCCACCCGATCGGTCGTGGCCTGGCGCCCGGACGGCGCGGCGACGGCCAGTGCCAGCACGCCCGCGGCGAGGAAGACCGACGTGGGTCCACGTCGAGACGTTGGTGTCATGGCGAAACGGTCCTTGCGGCGGCGGGGCAGGCGCGACCCTGATTCTATCGTGCCGGGACGCGGCGCACGATGGCGTCGGTCAGGGGGCGGCCTTCGACGTCGCGCATCGGCATTCCGATGGTGGCGGCGAGTGTCGGCGCCAGATCGGCCGGCGTGGCGCGCACGCTGTAACGGCCGGGGCGGAACGGCGCTCCGAGGAAGACCAGCGGCACGTGCTGGTCGTAGCCGTGCGGCGAGCCGTGCGTGGTGCCGTCGCCGCCGTTCGGGTTGTTGCCGACGATGAAGATCCAGCCCGGGAGCGGCACCGCGGTGAAGTCACCGCTGCGCTCTGGGACGTGGCCGGCGCGGATGGCCGCCAGCAACTCTGGCGGTACGCCGACATTCGGGCCGTCCAGCTCGCCGTTCCACACCGCCGTCGCAATGCCTGGCATGGCGCGCAGGGCGGCAACGGCCGGCGCCATCGTGGCCGCCGTGGCCTTGGGGCGGGTGTCGCGCGTGAGATAGACCTGCGTATATTCGGCGCGCGCCACGTGCGGCCCGGCGCCGAGGGCCCCGAGCGCCTTGTCCACTGTGGCGCGCACCGAGCCGAGCGGCACGCGCCCGGCCTGACGGCCCGCCGCCAGCGCCGCTTCCGGCACCGTCGCCACGCCGTGATCGGCGGAGAGCGCCAGCACGTAGCGATCACGTCCCACCGTGGCGTCGAGCGTGTCGAGCAGCGCGCCGAGCGTGCGGTCGAGGCGTGCCAGCAGGTCCTGCACCTCGTGGCTGTCGGGGCCGAAGGAATGTCCCACTAGGTCGGTGGCCGAGAAGCTCACGCCGAGGAAGTCGGTGACGTCGCGCTGGCCGAGTTGGAAGTCGCGCACCGCGGCGCCCGCCATCGCGCCCAGGTAGGCGTCGGAATAGGGGCTCTCCTCCCACAGGTCCTTGAACTTGCCCTTCGCGGTGCCCGACAGCGGATGCGGGAACACCGCTGACCAGCCGGTGGCGGGACGCTCGCCGACGCCGTCGTCGGGCCCGGTGTAGGCGCCGAGGGGATGCAGCCGCTCCCAGATCTGAGCGCTGTCGCCGGTGTAGGGCTGCGCCTCCAGGAAGCGGGCCACTTCGGGACGGGGACGGCCGTAGGCGCTCGACGTCTGCCAGCCGTTGCCGCCCAGCCACGTCACCGCGGTCGCATCTTTGCCTGCCATCATGATGGCCGAACGCGCCTTGAGCGACATGGTGACGACGCGCGACTGCTGCCAGCGCCGGCGCATCCGTTCGCCCAGCGTCGGCACCTTCAGCTTGGCGGCGCTGTGGCCCTCGCCGCCGGCGGTCGCGCCGTAGGTCATCGTCGTCGTTGCCGGATCGGCCGTGCACGTGCGCACGTCACCGATGTCACGGTGGAACCACTGGTTCATGATGATGCCGTGCGTCTTCGGCCAGGCGCCGGTGCCGATGGTGGCGTGGCCGGCGCAGGTGACGGTGTTGAGGTAGGGGTAGAACGTCTGCTCGTAGATGGCGCCCTCGTTCAGCAGGCGCTTGAAACCGCTGCTCCAGAGCGAGGCGTAGCGGGTCAGATATTCGGCCCGCATCTGATCGACGACCACCGTCACCAGCAGCGTCGGACGCCGCGGCGCGGCGTTCTGCGTGGCCTGCACCGGCCAGAGTGCGGCCGCACCCGCGAACACGGCGGCGACGAGCGCGACCGACGCCAGCCGCCGGGAGGAGCAGAGCACAGTGGACATGGGGCGTCGATCCCGTTGGCGTCAGAGATAGGTGAGCGGGTCGATGCCGAAGTCTTTCGGATCCACCGGGGCGACGATGGCCTTGGGGCCGCTGGTCTCGGTGTCCACGTCCCACAGGCTGACGTCGAACGGACGGGCCAGGCGGGCGCCGGTTGCATCGATGACGACCCGCACGCGCGGGCGGCGCGGATCGGGCGCGAAGGTGCGGATGACGACGCCGACATGGCCGGTGTCGAGCCGCACCATGTTGCCGGGCGGGTAGAGCCCCATGAGCTGCGAAAAGCGCCGCACCAGATGCTGATCGAAGTGCAGGCCGTCGCTCTTCTGCAGCACCGCGAGGATGCGGTCGGTGGCATGCGCGCCCTGGTAGGCGCGCTGCGAGCGCATGGCGTCGTAGACGTCCGAGATGCTGCACAGCATGGTGCCGAGGTTGAGCGAGGCCCGCTTGACGCCCATCGGATACCCCGAGCCGTCGATGCGCAGGTGGTGCTCGAAGGCCACCACCGGCGCCAGGGCCGGAATTTCCGGGGTGCGGCGCAGGATCTCGGCGCCGTCCACCACGTGCATCCGCATGATCGCGAATTCCGACTCGGTCAGCCGATCGGGCTTGGTGAGGATGTCGAGCGGCGTGCGCACCTTGCCGATGTCGTGCATGAGCGCGGCCAGGCCGAACTCGCGCAGGAGCGCCCCGTCGATGCCGAGGCTGCGCGCCTGCGCCATCACCAGGATCGAGACGTTCACCATGTGGGTGAACGTGTAGTTGTCGTAGTCCTTGAGCGCGGTCAGCGCCATGAGCGCGGTGCGGTTCTGCGCCACCGCCTGGGCCAGCGAGTCCACCAGCTGCTTGGCCTGGTTGGGGTCGGGCATCCCCTCCTTCTGCGTCATCTCCCACAGCGCGCCGGCAATCGACACGCCGTCGGTGTAGAGGCGGCGGATGGTGGCGACATCGGCCGCCGAGGCTTCGACGCGCTCGTCGAGCGTGAGGCGGCCGACACGGATGCGCGTCAGCGTGCCGAGCACCGCCAGCGGATCGGGAATCTGTCCGGGGGCCGTGACGCCGGCCTTTTCGGGGTGGGCGAGGGTCTCGATGAGCAGCGCCAGTTCGTCGATCGAGACCCCGCGATCGAACACCATGCGTTCGATGCCCACCTGACGGACGCGGCGCAGCAGCTCGGAAAATGCCTCGCCGGCGTGCACGAGCGGGATCTCGCCGACGACGATCTCGTTCTCGATGAAGCCCACCGCGAGGTTGGCGTCGTCCACCAGCATCTGGTTGGCCGACTCGGCCAGGGCGTGCAGGGCGCGGCCGGCAAGCGGATGCGACGGCGCGTAGAGCTGGTTGGCGCGGACCGCCGCGGTCAGGCGCCGCACGAACTCGTCGGCCTGCCGCAGCTGGCGTGCAGCGTCACTCACGACTGACTCCTCTCGGACTCGGACGGGGCCGACTCTGGATCTGGCGGCGTCGATGGCTCATCAGCGGAACCGGCCGCGCCGGTGGTTCGCGCCGCACGCGGCGGCGCGGCCAGCGCGGCCACGGCGGCACTCTTCGCGCCGTACCCTCCCGACGCGGCCAGGGTCTCGAGCGCGGCGACGGCCTCGGGGGAGCCGATCGTGCGCAGCGCCTTCACGGCGGCGCCACGCAGGCGTTTGGCCTGGAAGGGATTCCACCACACGCCGCGGCCGGCGGCCTCGACGAGCGCGGCAATCGTCGCTTCGTCCGACACCCGGAGGGCGCCGAGGGCTTCAACGGCCGAGAGGAAGACCTTCTCGGCCCGGCCCCGGATTTGTCCCTGCCGCACGATGAAGACGAAGAGCGGGGCAGCGCGCTCGTCGCGCAGCGTGCTGAGCGACCCGGTGATCATGTCGCGGGTGCGTGCCGAGCCGCTGGTCAACGCGTCGCGCAGCGCCGCGAAGGCTTCGTCGGTGCCGGTCTGCACGATCGCGCGCAGGGCGTCGCGCTGCACCTGCAGCTCCTCGTCGTCGAGCAGCTTGAGCAGCACCGGCAGCGCCTCCGGCCCGCCGATGGCGCGCACCAGTTCGATGGCCGTGCGCCGTACCGACGGATTGGGCGACGCGCAGAGTTCGGCGACCCGGCTCCGCGCCGCCGATCCGAACGAGATGAGCACTTCGCGGAGCCGGCGGATGGTGCGGACGCCGTCTTCGACCAGCAGCGCGTCGATGAGACGACCGACGACGCCGCGGCCGAGCGACAGGCAGAAGCGGGTCACCCGCGGCATGTCGCCGTCGTCGGCCTGGCGGACGAAGAGCAGCACGTGCGTCATGACGTCGCCTGCGGCCAGCTGCGCGACGCCGTCTTTGGCGAGGCCGGCAAACGGCGACGCCTGATCGCGCGATACGTGCAGCAGGGTGTCGAGCAGGTTCTGCGCCGGGGCGAGGTCGCCGACCAGCACCAGTTGCTCGATGCGGCCGATGGCCAGCGCCAGCATCTTGCGCCACTCGTCGGGGCGGGTCTCGACGATGATGAGGTCGCCGAGCACCTGCTGATCGAGCCGCCGCACCTGCTCGTCGGACACGGTGGCCACCCAGGCGGCGACGCGTTCGGGCGGGTCGTCCCCGATCTTGTCCATCTCGACGGCGACGACGCGCGCCTGGCTGAGATCGCGCGCGTACTCTTCCGAGATGTACTTGTCGTCGGAATACGACGACAGGATGTCGGCGGCCTGGCGCCACAGCTCGGTGAACTGCGGCTCCCGCCCGAGCGGGCCGGCGGCCGCCTGATTCAGCGCCAGGTCCAGCACCCGATCGCGCTGCGAGTGGTCCGGCACGAGCGCCTGGAAGGCCTGGGCGAGGCGGGCCGTCGCGGCACGGTCGCGGGCGACCGACTGGGCCACGAACTTGGCGACCAGGGATTCGTCTACCCGCTCGCGCAGTTCGCTGGCCAGGTCGATGCCCTCGGGCTGGCCGTCGTCGTTCACCGGCTGCGGCTCGTCGAGCAGCGAGGTCACCATCTCGGCCGACATCCGCGGCAGGCTGTTGGCGATGTTGCGCAGCACCCGATCGAGCTGCCCCGGATCCGAACGGGTGATGAAGGCCGCCAGCGCCTGCAGCAGTTTGGCGAGCTGCGCCTTGTGCTTGCTCAGCCAGTAGCCGTCCTTGGCGCCGCGCTCGACGATGCTGTCGACGAACGCGGCGAGGCGCTGCGGTTCGTTGGCGATCTCGAGCAGCGTCGTCAGCATCGAGTCGTCGAGGTCGGTCTGCTCGCCGGACAGGTAGGCGCCGAGGATGTTCTCCCAGTCGGAGTTCTCGTTGCCGGCGCGTTCGCGCAGCACCTCGCCGTAGTCGATCTGACGGACTTCGAGCGGCCCGCCGCCGCCGGCTTCCCACGCGCGTGTGATGCCGCCTTCGTCGCGGATGTCGGCCGGCGACTGCGCGATGAGCACCAGGAAGGCGTGCCAGGCCGGGGCGTCGAGCGGCCCGACGATGTTCAGCTCGCCGACGCTGTGCGCGTGGAGCATCCCGGCCAGTTCGGTCACCGCCTGGTCGGGGCGCGCCAGCGACCGTCCGCCGATGACCAGTGTGTCGGGCATCACCGTGATCAGGAACGGGCCGTCGACGACGGCGCGGGCGCCGGCGGTCGTGATGCGGGCGAGCGCGTCCTGGATGGCGGGGTGCGTCGCCGGGTACATCGACACCACCCGGGCCGCGGCCTTGCAGGCACGGGCCAGGTCCAGCAGTTTGCTGCTCGTGTCGGCCGACAGCGGCTCGGTCTCGTATGACATGGACGACGGACGCGGGCGGCCGCGGGGGCGCCGGCCCGCGTAGATTATAGACGTCAACCGGCTGCTATACTTCGCGGCGAATTCATGCGCGCCGTTGACATCATCCGCGCCAAGCGCGACGGCGAGGTCCTGGCCCCCGAGGTCATCGCGGCCTTCGTCGCCGGCGTCCTCGACGGGACGTGGGCTGACTACCAGACGTCGGCCCTGCTCATGGCCATCGTCCTGCGCGGCATGACCGCCGCCGAGACCGCGGCCCTGACCGATGCCATGCTGCGCACCGGGCGGCGCGTCGATCTGAGCAGTCTGCCCGGTGTGAAAGTGGGCAAACACAGCACCGGCGGCGTCGGCGACAAGGTGTCGGTCGTGCTGGCGCCGCTGGTCGCCGCCTGCGGCGTCATCATGCCGAAGATGTCGGGCCGCGGCCTCGGACACACCGGCGGCACGCTCGACAAGCTCGAATCCATTCCCGGCTTCCGCATCGACCTCGAGGTGGACGAGTTCATCCGTGTGCTCGGCACCGTGGGATGCGCGCTCATCGGCCAGACCGCCGACATCGCGCCGGCCGACAAGGTGCTCTACGGCCTGCGCGACGTGACGGCGACCATCGAAAGCGTGCCGCTCATCTCGGCCTCGATCATGAGCAAGAAGCTGGCCGAAGGCAGCAGCGCGCTCGTGCTCGACGTGAAATGCGGCCGTGGCGCCTTCATGAAGACCCTGCCCGATGCGCTCACGCTGGCGCAGTCGCTGGTGGCCATCGGCCGCGCCCACCTCGTGCCGACCGAGGCGCTGGTGACCGGCATGGACGCGCCCCTCGGGCGTGCCGTCGGCAATGCGGTCGAGATCCGCGAGTGCGTCGAGACGCTGGCCGGCCACGGCCCGGCCGACCTCGTCGAGGTGGTCGAAGCCGTGGGCGTGCGGGTGCTGCTGCTGGCCGGACGTGCGACCGGCCCCGACGCGGCGCGGGCGATGCTCCGCGAGGCGATCGCGTCCGGTGCCGGGCGGCGGAAGCTGCGCGACATGGTGGAGGCGCAGGGCGGCGACGTCGCCGTCATCGACGATCCGTCGCGGCTGCCGCAGGCGCCGCTGGTGACCACGCTGACGGCTGGCGCCGACGGCGTCATCACCGACATCGACGCGGCGCTCATCGGCCAGGCGTCGGTGCTGCTCGGCGCCGGGCGCGAGCGCAAGGGCGATCCGGTGGATCACGCGGCCGGCATCGTGTTGCGGGCGACGGTGGGTGAAACGGTGCGGCGGGGCCAGCCGCTGCTCGACCTGCACGGCACCGACGAGCCGCGCGTGGCCACCGCCCGGGCCGTCGCCGAGCGAGCGGTCGTCATCGGCGCCGCGGCGGCCAGGAGCCCGCTGGTGCGCGCGCGGGTCACGTCGGACGGAGAGGTGCGAGAGCCATGACGCGATGCACGAGCCCGGACCCGGCGCAGCCGCCACGCGTGAGGGCGGTGTGGCCATGAGCCGGTCCGAACCCACGCCGCTGACCCAGCTCGAACGCGTCGGCGCGGCCACCGACGTCCTGCGCGGCCGCGGCATCGATGGCGCCGACGTGGCGGTGGTGCTCGGCTCCGGCCTCGGCGCGTTTGCCGGCGGGCTGGCGGACCCCACGCACGTTTCCTACAGCGAGATTCCGCACTGGCCGGCGGCGGCGGTGGTCGGGCATGCCGGCGTGCTGGTGGCCGGCCGGCTCGCCGCCCGGCGGGTCATCGCGCTGTCGGGCCGTGTGCACCTCTATGAAGGGCATCCCGCTCGACGACGTCACCTTCGCCATGCGGGTCGTGGGCGCCCTGGGCGTGCCGGTCGTCATCCTCACCAACGCCGCCGGCGGCATCAACACGTCGTTTGCGACCGGCGCGCTGATGCTCATCGACGACCACATCAACTTCATGGGCCGCAACCCGCTCGTCGGTCCCCACGACCCCCGCCTCGGGGCGCGCTTCCCCGACATGACGGAGGTCTATTCGCGCCGCCTGCGGACGCTGGCCGCCGAGACGGCGCTCGCGCGCGGCATCCGGGTCGAACACGGCGTCTACGTGGCGGTGCTCGGACCGAGCTACGAGACGCCGGCCGAGATCCGGGCCTTCCGCACGCTGGGCGCCGATGCGGTCGGCATGTCCACGGCGCCGGAAGCGATCGTGGCGCGGCACATGGGCCTCGAAGTGCTGGGGATCTCGTGCATCACGAATCCGGCGGCGGGCGTTGTCGATCGGCCGCTGCAGCACGACGAAGTGATGGAGGTGGCCGCGCGCGTGCGCGGCGAGTTCATCGCCTTGCTGGAGGGCGTGATTGGCCAGCTCTGACGCCCTGGTCGCCGCCGCCCGTGCCGCCCGTGAGCACGCCCGCGCGCTGTATTCGGGCTTCAAGGTCGGGGCCGCGCTCGAATGCGACGACGGCACGATCGTGACCGGCTGCAACGTCGAAAACGCCACCTACGGCCTGACGGTCTGCGCCGAGCGCGTGGCGTTGCTCAAGGCGCTGTCGGACGGGCGCGACCGCTTCGTGCGCATCGCGGTGGTGGCCGACACCACCCAGCCGACGCCGCCCTGCGGACCCTGCCGCCAGTTGCTCTGGGAATACGCCGGCGACATCGAAGTCGTGATGGCGAACCTCGAACACGAAACCGCGCCGCCACCAGCTGGCGACGCTGCTGCCGATGCCGTTCGACGGGCGCCTGCTCGACTAAGCCCGCGGCTAGCGGCTAGCGGCTGGCGGCTAGAGCTCGAGCGACTCCCATGTGCGCGCGGCGGATGTGGCTCGCTAGTTTCGCCTAGCCGCTAGCCGCTAGCCCCCAGCCCCTAGAATGTAACCATGCTCCCCACCATCGCCTGGGACGGCGACGACATCGTGATGATCGACCAGCGCAAGCTGCCTGGTCGCGAGATCTACGTCCACTGCCGCACCGGGAACGAAGTGGCGAAGGCCATCACCACGATGGTGATTCGCGGCGCCCCCGCCATCGGCGTCGCCGCGGCGATGGGCCTCGCGCTCGGCGCCCGGCGCAGCTCCGCCACCGGCACCAAGCAGTTCGCCATCGATTTCCAGCGACTGGCCGACACGCTGGCGGCGACGCGGCCCACGGCGGTGAACCTCTTCTGGGCGATCGAGCGCATGAAGCAGGCGCTGGCCACCGGGGTGCAGGCCGGGGAGGGGGCGCCGGAACTCGTGGCCCGGCTGCGCCGCGAAGCCGACGCCATCCACGACGCCGATCTGGAGAGCTGCCGCGCGATTGGCCGCCACGGCGCGACGCTCGTGCCCGACGACGCCCGCATCCTCACGCACTGCAACGCCGGCGCGCTGGCCACGGCCGGCTACGGCACCGCGCTCGGCGTCGTGCGCGGCGCCGTCGATGCCGGCAAGCGCGTGGCGGTGTTCGCCGACGAGACGCGCCCGTTCCTGCAGGGCGCCCGCCTGACGGCCTGGGAACTCGTGAAAGACGGCATTCCCACCACCGTCATCACCGACAACATGGCGGCCGCCATCATGGCGCGCGAGCGCATCGACCTGGTCGTCGTCGGTGCCGATCGCATCGCCGCCAACGGCGATGCCGCCAACAAGATCGGCACCTACGGCCTGGCCATCATCGCCCACGCGCACGGCATCCCGTTCTACGTGGCGGCGCCGTGGTCCACGATCGACCTGGCGACCCCGAGCGGCGACGGCATTCCGATCGAAGAGCGCAGCGCGAAAGAAGTCACCCACATGGCCGGCACGCAGGTGACGCCCGACGGCGCCGCCGTGCGCAACCCTTCGTTCGATGTCACGCCGCATCGCTACATCACCGCGATCGTGACCGAACGCGGCATCCTGCGGCCGCCGTACCTCGAGGCGCTGGCGAGCGCGCAGTGCTAGTGCTCGGCATCGAGACCTCGTGCGACGAAACGGCGGCCGCCGTCGTCGAAGACGGCGCCGATGGCGCCTGGCGCACGCGGTCGAACGTCGTCGCCTCGCAGATCGCCATTCACACCGAGTGGGGCGGCGTGGTGCCGGAACTGGCCTCGCGCCAGCACGTGCGCGACATCTGCGGCGTGGTCGAGCGCGCGCTGGCCGACGCTGGCGTGGACTGGGCCGCGCTCGACGGCGTGGCCGTGACCGAAGGTCCGGGCCTGGTCGGCTCGCTGCTGGTCGGGCGTGAGCTTCGCGAAGGCGGCGGCGTGGGCGCGCGGCCTGCCGCTGGTCGGCGTCAATCACATCGCCGGGCACATCGAATCGCTGTGGCTGGCCCACGGGCCGCTTGCCGCTGCCGGCGATCGTCCTGGTCGTTTCCGGCGGACACACCAGCCTGTATCTGGTGCCCGAGGCCGGCAGCTATCGTCTGCTCGGACGCACCCGCGACGATGCGGCCGGCGAAGCCTACGACAAGGTCGCGAAGCTGCTCGGGCTCGGCTACCCGGGCGGACCGCTCATCGACCGCCTGGCGGCCACCGGCCGTGATGAGGCGGTGGACCTGCCGGTGACGCGCCTCACGCATCCTGACCGCAATGCGCCCGATCGCGATGGCACCTTCGACTTCAGCTTCAGCGGCATCAAGACGGCGGTGCTGCGGCACGTGCGCGCGCGCCAGGCCGCGCTCGGCGTCGAGACGCTGCCGCAGTCCGAGATCGCCGACGTGTGCGCCAGCTTCCAGCGCGTGGTCGTTCGGACGCTGCTCACGCGCACCTTCGACGCCGCTGCCGCCCACGGCGCCCGGGCGGTCGGCGTGGCCGGCGGCGTCTCCGCCAACAGCCGGTTGCGCCAGGAACTGACGTCGCGTGGCGCCAGCCGTCGCCTCCCGGTGTTCGTGCCGCCGATGGCGCTCGCCACCGACAATGCCGCGATGATCGCGGCGGCCGGGCTGCGCCGCTTCGCGCGCGGTGAACTGGCGACCGACCGCCTCAACGCCGTGCCGTCGCTGGTGCTCGGCTGACGGCGATGGCGCGCGAATACCCGCAGGCGCCGGTGGCCGCCGTGGGCGGCGTCGTCATCCAGGACGACGCGGTGCTGCTCATCAAACGCGCCTTCCCGCCGCGCCAGGGCGAGTGGTCGCTGCCCGGCGGGCAGCTCGAACTCGGCGAGTCGCTGGCCGACGGGGTGCGACGGGAGGTCCGCGAGGAGACCGGGCTCGAGGTCGAGGTCGGGCCCGTCATCGAGGTCTTCGACCGCGTGCACCGCGACGAGGCCGGGCGCATTCGCTATCACTTCGTCATCGTCGACTTCCTCTGTCATCCGCGCGGCGGCACCCTTGCCGCCGGCGACGACGCCGCCGAGGCGCGCTGGGTGCCGCGGGCGGAGGTGGCCGCCCTCGGCGTCAATGCCTACGCCGTCGGGGTCATCGAACGCGGATTTCGCCTGCAGCCGGGCCGGCAGGCCGGATAGGATGTCGGCGATGGCTCTCGACAGACAGGCGGCGTGGCAGCTGCTGACCGAATGGACCGCCAGCGACAGCCTGCGCAAGCACGCCCTGGCGGTCGAAGCCGCCGTGCGCGGCTATGCGCGGCTGGCCGGCGAGGACGAAAACGACTGGGGCGTGGTCGCCCTGCTCCACGACTTCGACTACGAGCGCTTCCCGACGCTCGGCGACCATCCGAACAAGGGCTGCGAGCACCTGCGCAGCCTGGGTTATCCCGAATGGGTGATGCGCGCCATCCAGTCGCACGCGTGGGAAATCACCGGCGTACACCCCGAGTCGCCGGTCGAGAAGACGCTGGTCGCCTGCGACGAGATGGCCGGGTTCGTCACCGCCGCTTCGCTCGTGCGTCCCAGCCGCAGCGTGCTCGATCTCGAGGCGCCGTCGGTCATCAAACGGATGAAGGACAAGGCCTTCGCCCGGGCCGTGCCGCGGGAACACCTCAAGGCGGGCGCCGAGCTCGTGGGTCTGCCCCTCGACCAGCACGTCACCAACGTCATCACGTTCATGCGCGAGCGGGCCGACGATCTCGGCCTCCGCGGAGCCCTGTAGCCCCGCCGGGTCGAACGTCGTCCGCGGCTCTCTCGTATCTACCACCGAATGCAGGCGCCTGCCCCCTCCCACGCCGGCCCCGCCCGGCCCGACGGCGCCGCCGTGGTCGAGCTGCGTGGCGTCAGCGTGATCTACGGGCGCCAGATGGCGCTGCGGGAGGTCTCGGCAGCGTTCCCGCCCGGCGCGGTCGGCCTGCTGGGGCCGAACGGGGCAGGGAAGAGCACGATGCTGAAGGCGCTGCTCGGCTTCGTCGTGCCGTCGCAGGGGCAGATGCAGGTGCTCGGGCTCGACGTCGCCACCTCCGCCCTCGACATCCGCGCCCGCCTCGGCTACATGCCGGAAACCGACGCCCACATCCCCGGCATGTCGGCGGTGGCGTTTGTGGCCTACTGCGGCCAGCTGGCCGGCCTGCCGCCGGCGGATGCGATGCAGCGCGCCCACGAAGTGCTCTACTACGTGGGCCTCGGCGAGGCGCGCTACCGCAACGTCGAGACCTATTCGACCGGCATGAAGCAGCGCATCAAGCTGGCGCAGGCCCTGGTGCACGACCCCGACCTGCTGTTCCTCGACGAGCCCACCAACGGCATGGATCCGAAGGGCCGCGACGAGATGCTCGAGCTGATTCGCGATCTGGCGCACAACAAGGGCGTCAACCTCATCGTGTCGTCGCATCTGCTGCCCGACATCGAATTCACCTGCGACCACGTGGTCGTGATGGACAAGGGCGCCGTCGCGACCCAGGGCGCGCTCGATGCCGTGCGCGGTCCGCAGGGCCGGGTGTTCGAGCTGCGCGTCAAGGACGGCGCCGAGCAGATGGTGGCGCTGCTGGCCGCCGCCGGCTACGAGGTCCACGACACCGAGGACGATGTCATGCGGGTGTTCGTGCCCGGCGACGCCGGAGCCGAGCCGATCTTCCGCCTCGCCGCCGTCAACGGCCTGCAGGTGCGGCACCTGAAGCAGAGCGTACCCACCCTCGAAGACGCGTTCGCGCGCGCGGTCGGAGCCGACTAGATGCCCATTCACGACCAGGGCTATCAGCGCTACGCCGGTTCGCGCGCCCGCACCGGCGCCGCCTGGCTGGTGATTGCCCGCGCCGGCATCCGCACCGTGCTGGCCGAGCGCAAGTTCCTGGCGCTGATGCTGCTGGCGTGGACGCCGTTCCTCGTGCGCGCCGTGCAGGTCTACGTCGCCGCCAACTACTCCCAGGCCTCGTTCCTGCAGCCGAAGGGCGAGACCTTCCGCGAGTTCCTCGAGACGCAGGCGGTCTTCGTCTTCTTCATCACCATCTACGTGGGCGCCGGGCTCATCGCCTCCGACCGGCGGGCCAACGCCCTCCAGCTCTATCTGGCCAAGCCGCTGTCGCGCTGGGAATACGTGGCCGGCAAGATGGCCGTGCTCTTCACGCTGCTCATCGCGGTCACCTTCCTGCCGGCGATGATGCTGCTGCTCGTGCAGATCGGCTTTGCCGGCTCGTTCACGTTCGTCTCGAACAACCTCTATCTGCTGCCGGCGATCACGCTCTACTCGCTGGCGCAGGTGCTGCTCGCGTCATCGACGATGCTGGCGCTGTCGTCGCTCTCGAAGAGCAGCCGCTTTGTCGGCGTCATGTATGCGGGCCTCATCTTCTTCACCGGCGCGCTCTTCCAGGCGGTGCGAGGTATCACCGGGGCCAGCTGGCTGGCGTGGCTGTCGCCGAGCGATGCCCTCGAGCAACTCGGCGACGCCATCTTCCGGCTGCCGCTGCGCTACGACCTGCCGCTGTGGATGGCCGCGGCCGTGGTGATCGGTCTCATCGTCGGCTCGGGCGTCGTGCTCGAGCGGCGGGTGCGGGCCGTCGAGGTGGTGAGCTGATGGCCGCCCTCGACGCTGGCGTGACCCCGATCGTCCAGGCCGAGCACCTGTCGAAGTGGTACGGGCAGGTGAGCGGGCTGAACGACGTCACCGTGTCGATCCCGCCGGGCATCACCGGTCTGCTCGGACCCAACGGCGCCGGCAAGTCCACGTTCATGAAGCTCATGACCGGGCAGCTCAAGCCGAGCCAGGGGACGATCCGCGTGCTGGGCACCTCGCTCTGGGACACACCGGACGCGTTTTCGCGCATCGGGTTCTGCCCGGAGCAGGACGCCTTCTACGACCGCATGACCGGGCTCGAGTGGGTGACGGCGCTCGTCAAGCTCAATGGCCTGTCGGATGCCGACGCCGACGCCGCCGCGCGCCGCGCCCTCGACCTGGTGGACCTGACCGAGGCTGGCGGCAAGAAGATCGGCGCCTACAGCAAGGGCATGCGGCAGCGGGTGAAGCTGGCCCAGGCGCTCGTGCACGACCCCGAGATCCTGATTCTCGACGAGCCGCTCACCGGCATGGATCCGCTGCAGCGCCGCAAGACCATCCGACTGGTGAAAGACTGGGCGAAGCGCGGCCGCCACGTGATCGTCTCGAGCCACATCCTCCACGAGATCGAGGTCATGACCTCGAACATCCTGCTCATCACGAACGGCCGGATCCTGGCCGAAGGCAACGTCCACCAGATCCGCGAGCTCATCGACACCCACCCGCACACGGTGCACATCAAGGCCGCCGATCCGCGGGCGCTGGCGGCGCGCCTGATTCACGACGAGGGCGTCACCCGCGTCGCCTTCGAGGCTGACGCGCTCACCGTCGAGACCCGCCAGCCCGATGCGTTCTACCGGCGAATCACCGACCTGGCCGCCTCCGGCGACGCCGGCGCGATTGCCGAAGTGACCTCGCCTGACGACAACCTGCAGGCCGTCTTCTCGTATCTGGTGCGTCAATGAGCGAGACCGCCGCGCCCCGCGCCAGGCTGTCGACTGCCGCCGCCGCCCGGCGCGTCTTCGAGCTCTCGTTCGGCGAGATGTTGTGGTCGCGGCGCACTATTTTCATGGCGCTCGTGGTTGGCGGTCCGGTGCTGCTGGCGATCATCTTCCGGGTCGTGGAGGCCTTCGGGGCGCCGGCCCTGCGGGTCAACGGCGCACGGCTCGCCGGCAGCAGCGTCTTCGGCGTGATGGTCTGGATGCTCTACATCCGCTTCATCGTGCCGGTGCTGGGCCTCTTCTACGGCACGGCGCTGATGGCCGACGAGGTCGAAGACAAGACCCTGACCTATCTGTTCACGCGGCCGATTCCGCGCGGCGCGGTGCTGCTCGGCAAATACCTGGCCTACCTCGCCTGCACCTCGCTGGTGGTGTTGCCGTCGGTGATGCTCACGTATTTCCTGACCGTGCCGTTCGCCCAGGTCGCCGCCACGTTCCGGTCGCTGGTGCTCGACCTGGCGCTGCTCGGCATCGGGCTGGCCGTCTACGGCGCGGTCTTCGCGTTCGTCGGCGCCCGGTTGAAGCGGCCGCTCGTGAGCGGCCTGGTCTTCGCCTTCGGCTGGGAGCAGCTGGCCCTGGCCCTGCCCGGCTACCTGCGCCAGTTCACCGTGGCGCACCACCTGCAGGCGCTGGTGCCGCACACGATGCCGGCCGACAGCGCGCTGAGCGCGATTCAGGGCCTGTTCCGCCAGACCACCTCGGCTCCTGCGGCGCTGACGGCCCTGGGGCTCATGCTGGTGGTCTTCCTGTGGCTCGCCATGCGCACCGTGGCCCGCCGGGAGTACGTGCTGGAGCAGTGACCGATTGCACGGGGCCGGCCGCTCCCGGAGGGGAGGCGACCGGCTGGGACGAATGGCTGAACCTGGCCCGGACCCGCGCCCGTATACTCCAACAGAGGGGGAAGACCCACATGGCCGCGAAGACCCGCTACTTCGTGCTCACCGCCGCCGGTATCCTGACCGCCGGCCTTACGACTGGCCTCGTCGCGTCCTACATGGGCGGGCTGCCGGTTGCACTGTCTCACCAGGCCGGTCCCGAAGACCTGGCCTACATTCCCCCGGATGCGATTGCCGTCGGCTACGCCAACGTCCAGGAAGTGATGGCCTCGGAACTGCGCCAGCGCCTGCAGCGGATGCAGGACGCCAACCCCGACAGCCCCCAGCGACACGAGTTCGAAGAGAAGACCGGCGTCAATGTCGAGCGGGACATCGATGCGGTGGTCGGCGCCCTGCTGCCGGCAGCGGCCGGCGGCGGCAAGGACGGCCAGCCCCTCGTGCTCGCCCGCGGCCGCTTCGACCAGGTCCGCATCGAAGGCCTGGCGCGGGATCACGGCGGCGAGGTGAGCGACTATCAGGGTGTGCGCGTAATTGCACACGCCGACGGCGACCGCACGATGGCCCTCGGCTTCGTGGCCCCGGGCATGGTGGCGGTGGGCAGCAGAGACGGCGTTCAGGGCGCCATCGACGCCAAGCGCACCGGCCGCAACGTGATGTCGAACACCGAGATCATGCGCCTGGTGGGCGAGCTCGACGGCAACAACGCCTGGGCGGTGGGCCGCTTCGACGCGATGGCCAACTCCACCGGGCTGCCCGGCGAACTGCAGCAGCGCATGCCGACCCTGTCGTGGTTCTCGGCGGCCGGGCACCTCAACGGCGGCATCACCGGCACCTTCAAGGCCGAAGCCAAGGACGAAGAAGCCGCGAAGAACCTGCGCGACATGCTGCGCGGTGTCATGGCGATGGTGAAGCTGCAGGCCGACAGCAAGCCCGAGATGCGGGTGTTCGTGGACTCGCTGCAGCTGGGCGGGGAAGGCAAGACGGTCGCGGTGGGCTTCTCGGTGCCGGCGGAGATGTTCGACGCCCTCGAGAGCATGCACCAGAAGCGGCGCCCGGCCGAGGTGCGCTAGACCAGCGCGGCGCGTCGCGCCGCCAACCAACGGGACGGCTGACGCCAGCCATCACCGCGCTACGGCGCGGGGGTGCGCTGGCGTTTCAGCGTGTCGATGAAGCTGGCGAGCACCCTGGCAATCGGCTCCGAGACATCCACGAACTCGATGCCCGTGTGATAGCTCACACCGACCGAGGCGACGGTGCTGATGTGCGAGTGCACGACCCGTGCCTTCACGACCACCGAGCGATCGCCCAGCGCCAGGCGGAAGTCGTGCAGCGAATTGAGCTGCAGCGGCACGCCGATTTCGATGAGCGCGCCGCCGCCACTCAGCTGGCGAATCGCCATCGAGTGGTAGATCTTCACCTCCCCGGTTGCCGGATCGGGCAGGTCGAGGCGCTCGTGGGCGCGTTTGCGGTCGTCGTTCATTCGGGCGGACTATAACATCAGTGCCGGTCGAGCCGGCTCGAGGCGCGGCCCGGGCTGCGGCGCCGCGGCGTGACGTCGTCGACGCCCGGCAGCGACTGACCTTCCGACTCGGTGGTGTAGGTGAGCACGGGCAGCTGGCGGGTGGCCGGATCCATCTGCAGCATGCTGAGAAACTGGAACGACGCGGCGTCTTCGATCTTCAGGCAGAGCACCAGCAGGTCGGGTGTGTCATCGAGGATGCAGCCGTAGGGCTCCTGCTCCAGCCCCACGAATTCGACCTCGTAGGCTCCGGCTGGCAGCATCGGCTCGACCCGCGGCAGCACCGCGGGTCCGCCGCCGACGATCATCACTCGAAGAGACCGGCCCATGTGGCTGTTGGTTGTCGCTGGCATCACTCGGTTCCTGTCCGACTCACTTATCAAGAAGCGAGCCAACCATTGAATCGGCGCGACCAGACGAAATTACAGGGGAATTTGCCGGCGCACCCGGGCCGGGGCCGTGCACCGACGCCCCAAGCGACACTTCACGTCACGTCGGGGGGCGAAGGAGTGCGTACCGAGGGCGCAGGCTACAGAGAAAAGGCCCGCCTTCCGGGCGGGAAGGACGGGCCTTGGCGAGCGCGGGGGCCGTGCCGTGGCCCAGCCACAGCACGACCCGTGAGTGCGGTTAGAAGCGCAGGCGGGCGCCGATGAAGAAGCGTCGCGGCTGCACCCACTGCAGGGGCTGCCCGAAGGCCGTGCCGCCCTGGCCAGCGACCAGATCCTGATTGCGCACGCTGTCCTGGTTGTTCAGCACATTGAACAGATCCACGAACAGCTCGCCGGCGACGTCGCCGATCTGCTTCACGTACTGGGCGCGCAGGTCGATCTGGCCCCACGACGGGTTCTCGAGCGAACCCACCGAGTCAGGCGCCAGCCAGCGGTCGACGATGCCGCCGAACAGATACGCCTCAGCAGTCGGGACGCGCAGCGGCAGGTTTCGACCCGACGCGAGGAAGGTCCGACTGGCGATGGTGCCGGAGTTCCACGTCGCCGTGGCGCCCAGCTGCAGGCCGAAGGGGAACGTGTAGGAACCGGCGCCCTTCACGACATTGCGGATGAGCCCCGGCTGCGTGCCGGTACTGATTCGGCGCGCGCGGGTCGAGGAAGAGGACATCGCCCTGGAAGTCGGCGTTGCCGTCGGAGTTGGTGTTGCCCTTGCCGTCGTTCCAGTTGTAGGACGAGAGCACCTGCCAGTTGTTGGCGAAGCGCTTGCGGAACACGAACTCGAGGCCCTGGAAGTTGCGCTTGCCGCCCTCGAGGGTGCCGAGCACGAAGTTCGACCCGGGGTTCTCGGTGTAGCCGAAGTAGTCGTAGCCGAGGAACAGGGAGTCGGCGGCGTTGGGGTCGCCGGGCACGCCGCTGATGCTGGCATACCCGGTCGGGTCCGCATACAGGTGGAGGTCGTAGTCCTCGAAGATGTTGCGGGTCCGGCGGTTGAAGTAGGTCGCGTCGACGCTCATGTTGTTGCCGAGGTCGACGCTGTAGCCGACCTGGAACTCGTCGGTGTAGGGCGTCTTGGTTTCCGGCGAGAAGAACGCGTCCTGCACGGTGGCGCCGCCACGGGTACGGTAGGTCACGTATTCACCGAGCGCGAAGACCTGCTCTTCGAGCACCGAGCCGGTGAGGGTGCCGGCGAAGTTGGTCATGTCGTTACGGATCGGGTCGTAGTAGCGGCCCCAGTAGGCCGAGGCCTTGTGGCGGCCGTTGCCGAGCACGTCGTAGGCGGCGCTCAGGCGGGGCGCCAGTGCCCACTCGAACGTGAAGATCTCGTCGCCGGTCGTGGCGTAGTGCTTCCACTGCTCGGCGCGCACGCCCAGGTTGAAGGTGAGACGGCGGAAGCGCCATTCGTCCTGCGCGAAGAACGACATGCCGCGCGACTTGGTTTCCTGCGGCCCGAGCTGCGCCTGGAAGTCACGGTCGTAGCTCGAGTTGAAGACCATCGCCGCGCCCAGTTCGGCGGTGGTGATGGTGCCGTCGCCGTTGGTGTCGTAGGCGGCGTAGAAGCGGGCGCGATCGGGGCGGCTGTTGATGGTGCCGATGAAGCCGCTGAAGTCGCTGGTGTTGGTGACGTCGAACTGCAGGTTCGACCAGCCGCCGGCGGCAATCTGCGCGGCGGTGATGTTCCGGCCGTTGTACTGGGGCGCCAGGTTGTAGCGGCCCTGGCCATCGACGTAGACGGTGTCGCGGAAGTTCTTCGGGTTCTCCCAGCTGAAGCCGGCCTTCGCGGTGTGCGCGCCGAAGATGCGCTGCAGCGTGAGGCGGACGGCGCTGTTGTCGCGCTGGTCGACCAGGTCGCGCCCGAAGCCGCCCTGCTGCTCGTCGGCCAGCGTGCGCACGTCGGTGCCCTGGTAGAGCACGTCGATGCGGCTGGAGCGGATGGCCGACAGATCGGTCACCTCGCCGTTGTGCTTGTTGGCCATGATCTCGAGCAGCGTGTTGCCCCACACCCGCGTGTAGTTGCCGAGGAAGCGGTGGCCGCCCTGCTCGCGGGCGCGGTCGCGGGCGTTGCTGATGTTGCGGTCGCGCCGGCCGGTGATCTCGGTCGGGTCGCTCAGGTAGGTGAAGCTCACCAGGTCGTCGCGCGTCACCGCCCAGCTCGCCTTGGCGAAGCCCTGATGCTGGGTGTTGTCGACCGAGCGCAGGAACTGATTGGTGTCGAGCGCCGCGACGTCGTCTTCGCGGTTGGTGAAGCGGTAGCTGCCGAAGAACCAGGCCTTGTCGCGCAGCAGACGGCCGCCGAAGGTGTAGGCGTTGTCCTTGGTGGAGAATTCCTGGGCCGCGCCGTTCTTGTTCTCGGCGACGAGGTCGCTGTTCTGGAAGAAGTAGTTGGCCGACCCGTGGAAGGTGTTGCTGCCGGACTTGGTGATGACGTTCGAGATGAGGCCGGTGGCGCCGACGAACTCGGCCGGGATGCCGCCGGTGATGACCTTCTGCTCCTGGATGATCTCGGTGTTCAGGTTGGCGCCGAAGGTGCCGGTGACCGGGTCGGTCACGTTCATGCCGTCGAAGTAGAAGACGTTGTCGGTCGAGATGCCGACGGCGCCGCCGATGTCGCTGTAGTTCATGCCCGAACGCGACGCCGGGTTGCCCGAGCTGTTCTGGTCATCGGGCAGCACGCCGGGGACCAGCTGCAGGTAGCTCTGGTAACTGCGGCCGGTCGGCAGCGACTCGGTCAGCTGCAGGGTCACGTCCTGGCCGCTGATGGCGCTGGTGACGTCGACCACCGGGGTGGCCGCCGTGACCGACACCGTTTCGGTGAGGCCGGCCAGCGCCAGCGTGAAGGTGAGCGAGGTGGTCTGGCCGGAGCGCACCAGGATCAGCGGACGGGCCTGGTCCTGGAAGCCCTGGAGGGCGACGGTGATGGTGTATTGCGCCGACGGCGCCAGCGCCTCGAGCGTGGCGACGCCCTCGGCATCGGTGACCACCGTGCGGCGGGTGATCGAATCGGCGGCTTCCGCGGTGACGGTGACGCCGGGCAGGCGGCCACCGTCGGAGTCGGCGACGACCACCTGCACCGTGCCGGTATTGGCGACCTGCGCGGACGCGGGAACGGCCAGTCCGCACCAGAGAGCCACGAGCATGGCACTCATTCGCATCTTCATGTTTGTCTGTCTCCCAGGGGCAATGATCATGAGGGTAAGAAATTACCGAACGATTGGTATCTAGAGAAATTCGTGCCATCGACTGAGGGGCGAAAAATAAGGTATCCAGCCAGGTCCGGTCGAATGCCTCGGCTGGCCCCCGGGATGAAATTCACCTTTCCGGGTCCGGGATCCCCCGTGCTGGATGCCAGCTGGGCCGGACGGCCGTTCGAAGGTGACGGACGGTCCATCGGCGAGTGCCGGCAGCGGATGGGTGCTGAGCCACGGGCCCCGGTGTTGAATGACGACGTTCGGTCCCGGCTGAGCCGCCAAGGCAGATTTGAACGTTCGTTTGATATCATCCCGGCGATGCCTCCGAGAGATGTCGTGATCCTGGGAGCCGCGCGCACGCCGATTGGGCGCTACGGCGGGGCCTTCAGGGACGTCCACCCGGCCGACCTCGGCGCGGCGGCCGTCAGAGCGGCCCTCGAACGGGCCGGCGTCGCCGCGGGGGACGTCGGGGACGTGCTCATCGGCCACGGGCGTCAGGCGGGTTCCGGCCCGAACCCGGGGCGCCAGGTCTCGGTGAAGGCGGGGCTCCCCGTCACCGTGCCCGCCCAGACGATCAACAAGGCCTGCGCGTCGGGCCTGCAGGCGATCGCCACCGGCGCCCAGAGCATCCTGCTCGGCGAGGCCGAGGTCGTCGTGGCCGGCGGCATCGAGTCGATGAGCCGCATGCCGTACCTGGTGGACGCCGCCGATGCGCGGTGGGGCCACAAGATGGGGCACTTCGCCTTCATCGACGCCATGTACCGCGACGGCTTTTCGTGCCCGCTGTCGGGGCTCATCATGGGCGAGACCGCCGAAGTGCTCGCCCGCCAGTACGGCATCACGCGCGAGGAGAGCGACCGCTTCGCGCTCGGCAGTCAGCAGAAGGCCGAACGCGCCATCGCGGCCGGATATTTCGCCGCCGAAATCGCGCCGGTCGAGGTGAGCGCCCGCGGCGCGACCGTGACCGTGACCGCCGACGAACATCCGCGCGCCGGCTCCACGCTCGAGAGCCTCGCGAAGTTGCCGCTCACCTTTCCGTTTGTGGAAGGGCAGCCCGGGATCATCACCGCCGGTTCGGCCTCGGGCATCACAGACGGCGGCGCCGCCGTGGTGCTGGCCTCATCCGCTTGGGCGGCCGAGCGCGGCCTGACGCCGCTGGCCCGGATTCGCGGCTGGGCCAGTGCCGGCGTCGATCCACGCCTGATGGGCATCGGGCCCGTGCCGGCCTTGCACACGCTGGAAGCACGCACCGGCATGCGGGTGGCCGACGTCGATCTGGTGGAGCTGAACGAAGCCTTCGCGGCGCAGGTGCTGGCGGTGCTTCGCGAGGTGCCGATCGACGACGACCGGTTGAACGTCAACGGCGGCGCCATTGCCCTCGGCCATCCGATTGGCTGCACGGGCACGCGCCTCATCGTGACCCTGCTGCACGAACTCCGGCGGCGCGGCAAGTCCACCGGCATCGCCACGCTCTGCGTGAGCGGCGGCCTGGGGATGGCGATGGGGATTGAGGTGATCTCGTAGGGATCAGGACCAGGGACCAGGGACCGCGGATAAGGACGGCATCATGCAGACGATTGGCGTGCTCGGTTGCGGGTTGATGGGCGCGGGCATCGCGCAGGTGTCGGCAGCGGCCGGCGTCCGCACGATCGTGCTCGAGGTGAACGACGCGGTGCTCGCCAGAGGGCTCGCCCGCATCGAGAAGTTCCTCGCCGGTGGCGTCGAGAAGGGCAAGATGACGGCCGCCGAGAAGGCCCGCATCCTGTCGCACCTGTCGGGCACCACCTCGTACGGCGACCTGAAAGACTGCGACCTGGTCATCGAGGCGATTGTCGAAAACGTCGACGCCAAGCGCCAGGCCTACGCCGCGGTCGAAGCGGTCGTCGGCCCCGAGTGCCTGCTGGCCTCGAACACCTCGTCGCTGTGCGTGACCGAACTGGCCGCCTCGACCCGGCGGCCGGACAAGTTCGGCGGCCTGCACTTCTTCAACCCGGTGCCGCTGATGAAGCTGGTGGAAGTCATCCGCGCGCTCACGACCAGTGACCAGACCCACCAGGCGCTCCTCGCGTTCGCTCAGCAGCTCGGCAAAGACCCGGTGTCGGCGCCCGATCGCGGCGGCTTCATCGTGAACCGCCTGCTCATCCCGTACCTGCTCGACGCCGTGCGCGGCTACGAACAGGGGCTGGGCACCGTGGAGGACATCGACACCGCGATGAAGCTCGGGTGCGGGCATCCGATGGGGCCGTTCACGCTGCTCGACTTCGTGGGCCTCGATACCACGTATTTCATCGCCAACATCCTGTTCGACGAGTTCCGCGAGACCCGCTTCGCGCCGCCGCCGCTGTTGAAGCGGATGGTCCTGGCCGGGCACCTCGGCAGGAAGAGCGGCCAGGGCTTCTATAAGTACTGAACTGACGCTCGAGGCGTCGGGATCAGGGATCAGGGCACACGGCCGAGCGAGGCGAGCAGCTTTCGGGCCTGGGCTTTGAAGGCGGCGTCTTCCGGCGCCCACTCCGGATCGGGCGGGGCGTCGAGTGCGGCCTGCAAGGTCGTTCGCGCCTCTGCCGTCTTGTCGAGCTCGATGAGCGTCTCGGCCAGGAACAGCAGCGAGATGATGCTGTCGGGCTTGTAGGTGAGCGCCTTGCGCAGGTGCACCTCCGACTTGCGCACGTCGCCGCCGAAGAGCCCGGGCACCTTGAAGTACCAGCGGCCGAGCGCGCGGTCTGGAGAGCCGTCGAGATACGACGGCTGCAACGCCAGTGCCTTCTCGAGCGCTTCCTTGATCGGCGCGCGGTAGCGGATGCCCTGGCGCAGCCCGTGGGCATCGGCAAGGGCGCCCATGTTGGCGGCCATCCAGAAATGGCCTTCGACGGCGGTGGGCCGCGCTGTCATCGCCAGACGTCCTGCGGCGATGCCGCTTTCGAGCCAGCGCTTCTTCGCGTCCGCGGTGCCCCCGCCATTGGTGCCGAGCCAGTAGCGCGCGCGGGCGAGTTTCCACGCGGCCTCGAAGTCGGCGCCGCTTGCGGCGACGCGGCTGGCCCAGATCTTCTCCGCCGCCAGCGCCTTGGGCGCGCGTTCGCGCTCGCGGTAGAGGCTGTCTGGATCGGAGGCCTCCGCAGCGGCCGGTGCCTGCGCCGCGGCGCCTGGAACCGCGGGCGCCGC
This sequence comes from uncultured Acidobacteriota bacterium, assembly GCA_963779175.1. Lineage (GTDB taxonomy): Bacteria > Acidobacteriota > Vicinamibacteria > Vicinamibacterales > UBA2999 > CADEFD01. The sequence goes on along the minus strand of CAVZXA010000003.1, from coordinate 1,908,027 downwards.
CAGGAGCGTCAGAACCGCAAGGTAAGATACGAACATGCAGGACCTCATCACGCGTCTCCTGGCCGGCATCGGGGAGGACCCTACCCGCGAGGGCCTGCTGAAGACGCCGGAACGGGTCGCGCGGTCGCTGGAATACCTCACCAGCGGCTATCGCACCAACGTCACCGATGTCATCAACGGCGCGCTGTTCACGGTGGACTACAACGAGATGGTCATCGTGCGCGACATCGATTTCTACAGTCTATGTGAACACCACCTGCTGCCGTTCTTCGGGAAGTGCCACATTGCCTACATTCCCAACGGCCGGGTCATCGGCCTGAGCAAGGTGCCGCGGCTGGTCGACATGTTCGCGCGGCGCCTGCAGCTGCAGGAGCGCATGACCAATCAGATTGCCGAGACCATCCGCGAGACCATCCAGCCGCTCGGCGTGGCGGTGGTCTGCGAGGGCACGCACCTCTGCATGGCGATGCGCGGCGTCGAGAAGCAGCAGTCCACGACCGTGACCAGCGCCATGCTGGGCGCCTTCCGCAACGACGCGCGGACGCGCGGCGAGTTCCTGCAGCTCATCAAGACGCGCTGAGCGCACTACTGCGGCGGCACGGCGCGCACCGGCGCCCGGTAGCCGCCGGCGCTCCGGATGGTCACGCCGTCGGGCCTGGCCGCCACGACCACATTGCGCCAGCCGCCGTCGCGCGTCGAGTTGGTGGACGTGTAGCCGACGACGTAACGCTGGCGCAGGGCCTCGACCACCCGCTGATATTCACCCTCGAGCGCCGTGGCCTCGAGTGGAAACGTCGCCGTGCCCCCCGACAGCTGCGCGATGCGTTCGAGCGCCGGCCGGTCCACATTCGCGCCCAGACCGATGGCGTAGACGACGGTGTCGGTTTCGCGCACGAGGGCCAGCACGTCGGCCAGCGTGTGCTCGCTGCCCGGCGCCGTGCCCGGGTTGTTCTCGTCGCGGCCATCGGACATCAGCACGATCGCGCGCCGCCCGCTGCGCTGCTTCAGCATCAGCATCGAGTCGTGCAGCGCGTCCCACAGCGCGGTGCCCCCGACCGCCTGCAGCCGATCGATGGCCTCGGTGGTGGTCTGACGCCGCTCGGAGAACTCGTGTTCGACGACCACGCGATCGGCGAAGCGCACCAGCGCCAGCGGGTCGGTGGGCCGCAGCGAGGTGACGAAGGCGCGCGCCGCCGCCTGCGCCACTGGCAGGGCGCGGCGCATGCTGCCGCTGGCGTCGAGCACCATCGCGATCGAAATCGGCGACACCGCCTCCTCGAACGACTCGATCTCCTGCACGACGCCGTCTTCGACGACGACGAGATCGCGGGCCGACAACGACTGGGTGGCGCCGGGCGCGTAGGTGGCGCTGAACTCGAGCGTCGGCTTGACCGGCGGCGGCTTCGGGGCGAAGTAACCTTCACGGGCGCGGACGCGGTGGTTGGGATTCTGCGTCGTCAGCGCGATGGCGCGGAACGAGCCGTCGGCATCCTGCTTCTGCGGCGTGTAGCTGATGACGTAGCGATGGAAGGCATCGCTGGCCACGGCCGTGTGCACGTCGGGCAACTGTTCCTCGCGAATGGGGAAGAAGGCCCGCCCGCCCATCTGCGCGGCGACGCGCTTGAGCAGCGTCTCGCCCTTGAGCGAGATGCCGGCGACGCCGCCGATACCGACGACGTAGACCGTCGCCTGGAGGCGCTGCAACGCGGTCATGGCGTCTTCGTAGGAGGTGGCACTGCGCTCGTCGTAGCCGTCGGTGAGGAGCACGACCACGTGCCGGCCCTCGACGTGCGCGAACATCTCGGGCACCGTGGCCAGCGCATCGAGGATGGCGGTGCCGCCGCGCGCGTTGATGGCGTCGATGGCGTCGGTGATGGTCCGGGCGTCGGCCGTGGGGCCGGTCGTCGACTCGACGGTCGTGCGAAACGGCGCCACGATCACGTGATCGCCGGGCCGCAGACGCGAGGCGAGGCGCCGGGCCGCCGCCTTCACCATGTCGATGCGCCGGTGCAGGCTCTGGCTGGCGTCGATGAGCAGCGTGAAGGTGGTCGGCAGCGTCTGCAGCTGCACCATGTCGAGGGCATGGGCGACGCCGTCCTCGGCCAGCCGGAAGTCGTCTTTGCCGAGCGTCGAGACGTAGCGGCCGCGCTCGTCGAGCACGGTGGCTTCGATGAGCACCGACGACACGCTGGTCTCCTCGATGATCTCGAGCGCCGGCAGCCTCACCGTGTCGCTCACCACGCCGCCGCGGCCGTCCTCGACGTCGACGCGGATCTCGCGGGCTTCGTAGGGGTTGGCGTCCTCCCACTCGACCACGTACGGCGGGCCGTCGAGGTCGTCGCCGATCGACACCGCGTCGACGAAGAAGTGCACCGGCACCACCCCGCGTTCGGCGTCGGTCTGCACCTGCGCCACCACCCGGATGACGCCCGGCACACCGGTGCGGCCGAGCGGGGAGGTGATGCGGACGCCGCTCGTCTGCGCCGCCGCCGGGCCCGGCGCGAGCACGATGGCGAGGGCCAGCGTGAGGAGGGCGGCAGCCGGACGCGCGGGCATCGGCAGCGACATCAGACCTGGCCGACGCTCTGCTCGTCGAGGAAGTAGCTGGCGCAGGCGTCGAGCAGGCGTTCGTCCGACAGCGTTCGTCCGCTGCCGAGGTAGTCGGCGATGGCGAGCGCATGTTCGATGAGATCGCGCGGGTAGCAGCCGCGCAGGGCGATGCCGCGGCGGCGGAAGAAGTCGGTGATGAGGTGATCGACCATCGCGTCGTCGTAGGCGAGGCCACGTTCGCGGCAGCACCGCTCGAAGATCCGCTTGAAGTCGGCGGCCGACGGGTTCTCGGCGAACACCTTGTAGTGGATGCGGCGCAGGAACGCCTCGTCCACCAGGTCGGCCGGCTGGATGTTGGTGGCGAAAACGACCAGCACCACGAACGGCACCGGCATCTTCTGGCCCGACTGCAGCGTGAGGTAGTCGGTGCGGCTTTCGAGCGGGGTGATCCAGCGGTTGAGCAGATCGACGACCGAGCAGCGCTGACGGCCGAAGTCGTCGATGACGAGCACACCGCCGTTGGCCAGCAGCTGCACCGGCGCCTGATACAGCCGCGACGCCGAGCTGTAGGCCAGTTCCAGCGACTGCAGCGTCAGCTCACCGCCCACCGTGACCAGCGGCCGGGCGCAGCGCAGCCAGCGGGCGTCGGCAGCGGCGGCGCCGCGGTCGAGCGAGTCGGCGTCTTCCACCGGCAGCGGCTCATGGACCGCCGGGTCGAACACCTGCACCAGGTGGCCGTCGAAGTCGATGGCGTGGGGAATGGCGACGTCGCCGATGAGCAGGCGCGAGATGGCCTGCGAGATGACGGTCTTGCCGTTGCCCGGCGGGCCGTAGACGAACAGCGAGTGCCCGCCGTTGACCGCGGGACCGAGCTGGTCGAGCACGCGCTGACTGAGGACCAGATGCGAGAACGCCTGTTCGACCGTGGCCCGCGTCACCGCCGTGAAGGCGGCCTGCGCGTAGGCGTGCATGTAGGCCGCGTACTGCGTGAACGGCACCGGCGCTGCGCCGATGTACTGGCTCTGCTCGAGCGCCATGGTGGCGCGGTCGCGGCCGGCGTCGGTGACCCGATAGACATACGACGGGCCGCCGAGCGCGCCGCCACCCCAGACCTCCGACAGATACGACTGCTTCAGGTGCTGCAGCACCGGTTCGAGCACCGAATGCACGACTCCGAGGCGCAGACAGAGCGCCGCGGCGCTCTGCTCGCCGGTGATGTGCAGGGTCTTGAGCACCAGCTGCTGGAGGAGATCGACCGTCAGGCCGGTCTCTTCCACCGTCAGCGGCGCGCGCGGTAGCTCCGGGCGCGGCGGGGCAGCGGGGGGCGCCTTCATCGCGGCGGCTCCGGGCGCGGCGCGGGCCCGGCCGCGGCCGGGTCGCACGCGAACGGCCGCGGACGGCCGAGCGCCGCGACCGCCGTGCACCAGTTGCGCCTGGCGTAGGTGGCCGACGGGTCGAGCGCGAAGGCGCGGGCGAACTGCTGCGCGGCGTCGTCGCGCGCGGCCAGCGCCCAGAGCACCGAACCGAGCGTGGTGTGCGCCGCCGCCGAGTCGGGGCCATAGCGGACGGCCAGATGGGCGTGGCGAAGGGCGCGTTCGGGCAGCCCCCAGTCGCGCCACAGCCGCGCCACCGCGTCATGCAGGCCGCCATGCCGCGGGTAGCGCACGAGACCGGCCGCCAGATGATCGTAGGCGCGATCGTGCACACCGTAGCTGGCGTAGGCGCCGGCGACGTCGAGGTGCGCCTCGGGCGTCGGTGACGCGGCCAGCGCCGCCAGGCGCGCGCGCAGCAGCGGCGAGGTCGATTCCAGCGTGGTCGCCGTCACGGCGGTCGCGACCGGCCGCGGCGGGACTGCGGCGGGAGGCGGCTCGGGCGCCGGTGACCTCGGTGCGCCCGGACCGCCGATGCCGGCTGGTGCGCTCAGATTCACCGCCGGCTCGCCGGGCACGATGAAACGACCGGCGAAAGATGCCGGCCGGGCCGAGGCGCAGGCGCCGCCCGCCAGCGACGCCGTCACCAGGGCGCAGGCGACCGCGGCCCGGCTCCAACCGCCTATTCGTGGCGGCTCAGGCGATCGCTGCGGCGCTTGAAATACGCGAGCAGCAGCACGGCGCCCACGACGTACATGATGATTTGCCAGGTTTCCACGCTTGATCCTCCATGTAGCCCCACGCATGTCGGTGACTACTTCGAGCCCAACCCCACGATGAACTGCCGGTAGATCTGCACCATCGCCGGGCCCAGGACGACGGTGAAAAACGCCGGGAAGAGACAGAAGACGAGCGGAAAGAGCAGCTTGACGCCGAGCTTGGCGGCGCGTTCCTCGGCGCGCTGGCGCCGTTTGGTGCGCGAGGTGTCGGCGTGGGTGCGCAACGCCTGGCCGACACTGGTGCCGAAGCGGTCGGTTTGCACCAGCATCGCGACCAGCGAGCGGGCATCGTCGACCTTGGTGCGTTCGGCGAAGTTCTTGAAGGCTTCCATGCGCGCCTTGCCGGCGCGGGTCTCGGAGCCGATGAGTTCGAGTTCGCGGGCCAGCGACGGGTAGGCGATCTGCAGTTCCTCGGCGACGCGGGCGATCGCCTGGTCGATGCCCGAGCCGGCCTCGAGACAGACGATGAGCAGGTCGGTCGCATCCGGCAGGCCGTTGCGGATCTCGCGCCGCCGGTCGTCGATCTTGCGGCCCAGCCAGAACACCGGCAGGTAGTAGCTGACGGCGCCGGCGATGACGCCGATGAGGAGCGGCTGCCCCGGGCCGAAGGTGACGACGATGGTCAGGAAGGCCACCAGCGGCAGCGCGATCTGCACGCCCGAGAAGAGAATCGCCGGCCATTCGCCGTGATAGCCCGCACTCGCCAGCATCCGCTGGATGTGGCTCATGTGCTGTGGCGACTTGGGCACGAACGAGCGCACGCGGCGGGCCAGCTGGCTGGGCCCTTCCGAGATGACCGACTCCCGCGGGAGCGGAGCCGTCGGCGTGCCGGCGACCACCTCCGACAACCGGCGCCTCAGCACCCCTGGCTCGGTGAAGTGCCACAGGGCGGTGCCGGTGGCCGTCGCCAGTGCCAGGAAGAGCCCGGAGAACAGCAGCGTCTCCATCTAGTACTCCACCTGCACCAGTCTGGAGATGATCAAGGTGCCGATGATCTGCAGGGTGATGGCCACCAGGAGCAGGCGGACGCCGAGCGGGTCGTCGACGAGGACGCGGATGAACTGCGGCGACACCACGTAGATGACCGCCGCCAGGGCCGGAGGCAGCAGCGACAGCACCCAGGCGGTGATGCGGCCGTGCGCCGAGACGACGCGGATCTGCCGCTTGACCTTGAAACGCTCGCGCATGACCGCCGACAGGTTGTCGAGCACTTCGGCCAGGTTGCCGCCGGCTTCGCGCTGGGTCAGGACGGCGGTGACGAAGAAGCGCGCGTCGAGCACCGGCACCCGTCGCGCCATGCCCTTGAGCGCGTCCGGCATCGCCATGCCGAAGTTCTGCTCGTCGAAGACGCGACGGAACTCGAGGCCCACCGGCGGCGGGATCTCTTCGGCGGCGATGCCGAGACCGGTCGTGAACGTGTGGCCGGCGCGCAGCGACCGCGCGATGAGGTCGATGGCCTCGGGAAACTGTTCCTCGAAGATCCGCAGCCGCGCCGTGCGCTGGCGTCTGGCGTGCAGGTACGGCACGGCACTGGTGAGCACTCCGAGCACCGCGCCGATCGGCCGCCCCGTGATGACCATGCCAAGCGCGGCACCAGCCGCTGCCATCAGGGCGCAACGCGCCAGCAGGCCGGCGGTGGTCCACGTCAGGCCGGCCTCGAGGAGCAATGCCTGCACGCCAGCGGCGATCTTCACGTTGCTCGACAGCATCGCATCGACCATCGACGTCGACGAGACCGGCGTCGTCACCGTCGTGACCGCGTCTTTGGCCTGGTCGGTCCGCTGGACCCGGCGGGCGAGATCGCGCGAGCGCGTCTCTTCGGGCCGGACGATGAGGGCCCAGTAGAGGCCCAGCATCACGACCAGGCACATGCCGAAGGTCAGGAGCGCGAGGGTCATCGTCGGCGCTCCTTATGCGATGGCCAGGCGATGGTCGAACATGTCGGCGGCCATCATGAAGCCGGCCGTGGCCAGCGACTGCGCGCACTTCGGCCGGATGCCGGTGGCGCGGAACACGCCGGTGACACGGCCCTCGGCGGTGATGCCGTGGCGTTCGAACAGGAAGATGTCCTGCATGGTGATGACGCCCTGTTCCATCCCCGTCACCTCCGTGATGGCGGTGACGCGGCGGTGCCCGTCGGAGAAGCGCGACAGCTGCACCACCAGGTGGATGGCCGAGGCCACCTGCTGGCGGATGGCCCGTTCGGGGATGTTCAGGTTCGCCATGGCGACCATCGTGTCCATGCGGTACAGCGCGTCGCGCGGGCTGTTGGCGTGGATGGTCGTGAGACTGCCTTCGTGGCCGGTGTTCATGGCCTGCAGCATGTCGAGCGCTTCTTCGCCACGCACTTCGCCGACCACGATGCGGTCGGGCCGCATGCGCAGCGCGTTGATGACCAGCTGCCGCTGATGCACGGCGCCTTTGCCCTCGATGTTCGGCGGGCGGGTCTCGAGGCGCACCACGTGCCGCTGGCGCAGCATCAGTTCGGCCGCGTCTTCGATGGTGACGATCCGTTCGCGTTCCGAGATGAAGCTCGACAGCGCGTTCAGGAAGGTGGTCTTGCCGGCGCCGGTGCCGCCCGAGACCACGATGTTCAGGCGCGCGGCGACGGCGGCGCTCAGGAACTCCATCATCGGGCCGGTGAGAGAGAGGCGATCGACCAGGTCCCGTGCCCCCAGACGGTCGGTGCGGAAGCGGCGGATCGACAGCAACGGACCGTCGAGGGCCAGCGGCGGAATGACGGCGTTGACACGCGAGCCGTCCGCCAGGCGGGCGTCGACCATGGGGCTCGACTCGTCGATGCGGCGGCCGACCGAGCTGACGATGCGCTCGATGATCCGCAGCAGGTGCTGGTTGTCCTTGAAGACGAGCGGACTGGGCTCCAGCCGGCCCTCGCGCTCGACGTAGACCTGGTCGAAGCGGTTCACGAGGATGTCCGAGATCGAGGCGTCGGCCAGCAGCGTCTCGAGCGGCCCGAGCCCGAACAGCTCGTTGAGGACATCGGTGATGAGCGCTTCGCGCTCGAACAGGCTGAGCGGCGTCGCCCGCGACTCGGTGTCGAGCAGCGAGACGATCAGGCTGCGGATCTCCGGCTCGGCCTGGGCACGGCCGACGCGGGTCAGGCGATCGAGGTTCAGCCGGTTGAGCAGCGCGCGGTGGATGCGCTCCTTGCTCTCCTGATAGTGCGCCTGGCGGACGTCCACGCCAGGACCCGGACGCTCGGCTCGTGTCGTCATGGTTCCTGCTCCGGTCAGCGCCGGCCCCCGAGCCGGGCGAAGAATCCGCCGCTCCTGACGCTTTCGCGCTGCGCCGGGCCGAGGCCCGCCAGCTCGCGCGCGACCTCGTCGAAGGCGGCCGACAGGCGGGTGTGATTCTGCAGGACGAGCGGTTCGCCCTTGTTGAGCGCGGCGACGGCGGCGCGATAGTCGCTCGGGAACGTGTAGGCGATGGGACCGCCCATCACCCGTTCGACGTCCTTGCGGCCGATCTCCGACTCGGCGTCGAAGCGATTGATTGCCAGCTTGACGCGGTGCGTGCCGCAGCGCTGACGCAGCGTCGCGGCCAGACGGCTGGCGCTCCTGAGGGTCGCCAGTTCCTGGTTGGCGACCACCAGCACGGTGGCGGTCGTGTCGAGCGCCTCCATCAGCGTGCCGTCGGTGCGCGGACAGTCGAGGACCACCCACGGATAGGTCGTCGTGAGGAACTCGATGAGCGCCCGCACGCGCAGCGCATCGATGGGGCCGAGCTGTGGCCGGTTGGCGGCCGCCAGCAGGTCGAGGCCGGCCTTGGTCGGTGTCACCAGGCCCTTCATGTAGGTCTGGTCGAGCCGGTGGATGTTCTCGAGCGCGTCGAGCACCGAGAAGCGCGGCTCGACGCCGAGGAAGACCGAGGCGTCGCCGTGGGCCATGTGGAGGTCCACGAACAGCGTCGGCTCGCCGCTGGCGCGATGGAGCGCCGCCGCGAGGTTGACGGCCACCGTGGTGCTGCCGACGCCGCCCTTGCCGCCGAGCACGGCGAAGGCGCGTCCCGCGACCGTGCCGAGCACCGGCCGCGCCACCCGGCGGATCGCGGTTTCGAGCTCGTCGAGCACCAGCGGCTCCGGCACCCACTCGCTGACGCCCATCCGCATGGCGTCGAGCATCGAGTTGGGATCGAGCGCTTTGGCGAGAATGACCACGCCCGACTGCGGGAAGTGGCGCTTCAGGCTGACGATCTCGCGCGGCAGGCCCGGGAGCGCGCGGATGTCGACGACGAACACGTCGGGCCCGCGGGTGCCGGCAACGTGGCTGGCGATGATGACGCCGAGGTCGCCGTCGTTGACGACGAAGCCGCGATCGCGGAGCGCGCCGACGAGGTCGCGTTCGATGGAGCCGAGCAGGGTGACGGTGGGTTGCACGACGGTTACCTGACGAGGGCCACGCTGATGATGAACGACGAGTCCGGATCGGCGGTCATCGAGCTGCGCGGCGCGGCGGGATAGCCCATGAATCGCGCGACGACAAACGGCGCCTGATAGCGCTCGATGAAGATGCCGATGAGGCGCGTGACGCGGGCGACGCGATTGGCGGTCCCCGGCGGCTGCAGGTTCCAGCTGTCGGGATCGAAGGCGATGATCGGGACGATGCGCGGGCTCACCGTGCAGGTGGCGGCCATCATGCAGCCGCCGCCGACGCCGCCGCGGCCGCCGTTCATGCCGGCGTCCCAGTAGGCGGCTGGGATCCCGGCTGATGAGCATCCTCGACGCCTTCCCTCGTGGGCATCTCGACGTTGGCCGGCTCCACCTCGACGTTGGTGCCCGGCACGATGACGGTGGGCGCGCAGTTCACCATGTCGCGCAGCATGTCCCACACGCCGTTGGCGCCTGGCGTGACCCGCACCGGGACGAAGCGCTCGTTTCCGACCGGCTGGTCGAGGAACTGCTGCGGCGCGTATTGCACCTGCAATCCATAGTCGGCCGGGCCGCCGCCAGCCGAGGTGCGCGAGTAGCCGCTGCCGTTGGCGCCGATGCCGCCCGGCGGCGCGTAGACATCCGGCGAGGGCAGCAGGGCCCCGGTCGGCGTGTAGCGCTCGAAGGTATCGAGCGGATCCCACCCGCCCGGGCCGGCGTTGTTGTGGAACTCGGTCCAGCGGTCGGGGATGGCGATCGGACGCACGCAATCACTCGAGCTGCCGAACAGGACCTGCGCGGTGGCCGTCGCGCGCACGCCCTGAGCGGTCACGCCGACCAGGCCGCCGAAGATCGTGGGCAGCGGCGATCCGGACGCCTGATTGCGGAACGCCTGCACGCGCACACACGCGCCGACGCCGACCGAGCCGGGCGGGCAGGCAGGGAACGTGATGTCGCCAGCGCTCATCGAAGCGGCCGTCCCCCAGACCGGATTCTGCGCCACCGCCGTGATCGCATTGGCGCGCGCGCGCGCCTGGTCGCCCGGCGCGTCGAACGCCAGCGAGATGGCGGCCGCCATCGCGGCTGCGTCGGCCGTGTTCTGAATCTGGCGGCGCGCCGTCCACAGGATCCCGTAGTCGACGATGAAGGCGCTGAGCGCCGTCAGGCCGAGCATCATCGCCGCCACCTGCACCAGGATGGCGCCGCGCTCGGCGCGCACCTTCGGCGCGGTGGACTGGCGGGGTCGCGCCGGGCGCGCCCGTTCGATGTCGGCTGTCGCCTGCATGACTAGCGGGCGCCGCCTCCAGGGCCGGGCGGACGCGGCGGCTTCACCGTGCCCGGCGGCGGCGGCCGCCGGTTGGCCGGCGGATTGCCGAGCCCGGGTGCCTCGGACGGATCCGGCTCATCGCCCGGCACGCGCCGGTTCTCGTCGTCGGACGGATTGAGGAACGCCCCCGGACGCACCGGCATCGCCGGCACTTCGTCGGGATCGAGCGCCCGCACCAGGCGCGGCGTCACGAGCACCATCAGCTCGGTCTGATCGGCGCGCAGGGCCCGGCTCTTGAAGAGCGTGCCGATGATCGGCAGCCGGCTCAGCAGCGGCACCGCCTGGCGATCGGTCTGCGTGAGGTTGTTGAGCAGGCCGGCGATGGCAAACGACTGGCCGTCGCGCAGCTCGACGTCGGTTTCGGCGCGGCGCGTATTGAGCGCCGGGATGCGGAAGCCCTGGAGGACGACGCCGTTGGTGAAGTCGAGGGTGCTCACTTCCGGCTTGAGCTTCAGCCGGATCACGTCGCCGGCGATGGTCGGCCGGAACGTGAGCCGGATGCCGAATTCCTTGAAGATCACCGACGTCTGGCCGAGGCCGGTCACAATCGGAATCGGAATCTCGCCGCCGGCGAGAAAGCTGGCCTCTTCGCCGTTGTAGGCGATGAGGTTCGGCTCGGCGAGGCTCTGCAGGAAGCCGCGCGACTGCAGCGCCTTCAACACGCCGCCGATGCCCTGTTCGCGCGAGAACAGGAAGACGTTCAGGAAGTCGGAGAACTGCAGCAGGTCGATGTCGCCCTGGGCCGTGAACTCCGGCCCGGCGAACTGCTGCGTGGTGATGCGGCCGGTGGCCTGGTCGCGCGTCGAGAACAGCGTCAGCCCCGATTGCTGCAGGGCGTTGCGGTTCACCTCGGCGAAACGCACCTGCAGCATCACCTGCTTGCTGGGCGAGCCGCTCGGCAACTGCAGCATGTTGATCACGGCGTGTTTGGGCATCGCCGCGCGTGCCAGTTCGGCACTGCGCAGCATCACGTCGTTGCTCGACACCGCGCCCGAGAGGATCACGGCGTCGTTGGTCACCGAGACGTTGATGTCTTCGCCGGCAAAGAGCTGCTGGAAATTCTGCTGGAGGCTGGTGACGCCCGGATCGACCACGATGTCGTAGTGTTTGCGTTCGCTGGCGCCCCATACGATCAGACTGACGGTGCCGGCGCCCTTGCCGTCCACCAGCACTTCACGCTGTTTGACGACGACGGCATCGGCGATGGCCGGGTTGGTGACGGCCAGACGCGTGATGTCGAAGTCGGTGGTGAGCACGGTCGAGCGGCCGGCCGTGAGCAGCACGCGCTGCGGAATCTCGGTCGGCGCCGGCGGCGCCGTCTGCGCGCCGATGGCGGTCTGGAGCAGCAGGGCGCACCCGGCGGCAGCGCCGGCGAGCGGAAGGAGACGCCTCACTTCACCACCTCCGCCGTGCGCTTGGCGGCGCGGATGGTCTCGACCGTATAGGGCGCGGGTGGCGGCAAGGGCGGTGGAGCCGGCTCGGCCGCCCTGGCCACGCGCGGCGCCGTGCGCGCCGGGGCGGCGACCACCGGCGGCGGTTCCGGCGCGCCGAGCAGCGCCGATACCTGGGTGCCTCGGGTTTCGGTCGTCGCCGTGTCGAGCGGATTGCGAAGCGTGAGCGTGATGCGGCCCACCGACGAGGCGAGCGAGATGCGCTCGGCATCGGCCGGCGTGACCAGCAGCGTCACGACCGACGCGGTGGCGGTGCGGCCGTCGGCCGCCGGGGTCTGTTCCGCGCGCGTGCCGGCGGCCAGCACTTCGACGTTGCTGACGACGACGCGCGCCACGTTCTGGTCACGCTGCATGATGGTGACCACGGCGTCGACGTGGGCGCCGGGCACGATGAAGCCGGCCACGCCCACCACGTCGTCCACTTTCACCGAGATGGCCCGCATGCCGGGCGCGATCATCGGCGGCAGGCCGGCGCCGGACCCGGCTGGCGCCACCTTGGCGGCCGTCAGCGGTTCGTTCTCGACGACCGAGGCGAGCAGCCCGCGGTTCACGGCGCCATCGACCGAGCCGATGGCGCCGGCCAGCGGGCTACTGGCCGGCCACTGCACGAGCTTCACGTCCTGGGCCGTCAGCCGGCTGCCCACGGCCAGCGCCCGGGCGGCCACCGCCACCGGCACGCTCTGCACGGCGGCGGCGGCGGGCATACGCTGCCCGGCCTGATAGACGAGCGCGCTGAAGATGCCGGCGACGACCAGCGACAGAGTGAAGACCAGGAGCGTTCGCGTACTGCGGGACATGCTGGCTGCCTCGACGGGCTACGAGCCCAGCTGACGGCGCACGGTGGACTGCGCGGTCAGCGTGATGGAACTGAAGGAACCACCGAAGAGCCCGGCGATCGGGCCGATGTATTGATACTGATAGACGTGCGTCACGGTGATGCGCATGCCCGGCCACGAACCGCCGCCGGCCCCGGCCAGTGACACCGCCGTGGCCACGGCATTGACCGGCGCCGGCACGCCGCCGGTGAGCGCGTAGGTCGAGGCGCGCGCTTGAGCGTCGGCGATCGTGTAGCCGGGGAGCACGGCCACCCGGGCGCCTTCCATCGCCGCGTTGGTCAGCACGAGATACCGCTGGAAGAGAAAACCGAAGTCCACGATCCCGAGCACGACGAGCAGCAGGAGTGGCAGGGCGATCGCCATCTCGATCAGCTCGGCGCCGCGTTCACTGCTCCAGCGCGCCCGTGTTGTCATCGCTGCCATAGCGTCACCATCAGCCCTGCGAAGATCGGCAGGGCATACGGCAATCGCGGACCGCGTCCACGCGCCAGCGTCAGTGACGGCTCGGGCCGCACGCCCGCAATCATCCAGAACCGCACCAGACCTCGGAGGTTGCCGAGGGCCTGGCGGAGATACCCGCGCGCCAGCGCCACCGCGACGGCGAGCACGCCGCCGGCCAGCGCCGTATAGAGCGCCACCAGCAGCACGGCCGGCACGCCCACCCAGGCGCCGAGCGCGGCCATGAGCTTCACGTCACCGCCGCCGAGTCCGCCCAGCGCGAAGAACGGAAAGAACACGGCGAGGCCCGCTGCCGCACCCGCGATGCTGGCCAGTGGACCGGCGCCTCCCGGCAGCACGCCGTGAGCCAGCACCCCGGCGAGCGCGCCAACGAGGGTGATGGCGTTGGGAATGCGCGCCGACTTCACGTCGGTGACCGCCGCGCCCGCCGCCAGAACGACGGCACCGGCGTCGAAGGCCGTCACGGCGCGCCGCCCGGGGGCGGCGGTTCCCACAAGCCCTGCGTGTTGGCGTCCAGGGCGCTGTAGGCCGTCCCGATCGCCGCGGCCACCAGCGGCCAGGTCGCGATCGTCGCGACGCCGAACGCCGCGGTCAGCAAGGCGTACTCGATGAGGTCCTGCCCGGCGTCGTCACCGAGCAATCTGTTGGCGATGTCACGGCTGCGCGCCGCGACCGCTCGCATGACTTCGCCTCTCATCGGTGCGCCCGCCCCAGTCGCGCCTTTAGGGCGCTGACCCGATATGTGGTGACCTGCGTGGTGATCCGCGTGTAGACGTTGATGAGCGCCTGACCAAGCGTCGGAATGGTGGGAATCAGGAGGATTCCGATTCCGGCGGCGACGAGCGCGTATTCGATGATGTCCTGGCCGGACTCTTCATGCGCCAGACGGCGAAGCAGTGGGGTCATTGTCAGAGCTCCAGATCGGGGTGAAGATCCCGGTATTCCCGACTGCTGCGCCCCGATCGCGCGGCAGCCGATTCTCCAGACGGTAAAGCGGCGACGTCGTCGGCCGAACCTCGCGTCATTGCGCCGGTTAGCGGCAGGAGCGGCACACCGGCGTGTGGGGCATTATCGCAGGGTCGGAGGCTCCGCATTCACGTTTCGACACACTGACCCATCCGTAGTGATGGATGCCGACTAAAGACCTTCGAGAGCTTGACTTATTGAGGCGTCTCGACAGCCCGGGAAACGGCCGAGGGGCTATGCCGGCAACGCTTCGAGACAGTCGCCCAGACGCAATCCGGCAGCCTGGCAGGTGCCGGCGCTCGAGTTCGACCACGGCGAAGGCCCGCCAGGCGAGCCGGATGCGGCGCGGCGGCACCCCCGCTGCAATGGCCACCACTGCCCCCCGCCGGTCCGCGAACACGACGTCGATGGCAAAGCGCATCCCGAAGGTGTGAATCCCCTGCGAGGGCGCGATGACCAGGGCCTCGCCCGGCGCCAGGGCGTCGCGACCGAGCAGGCCGCGGCGCCGCGAGGCGGAATCGGCGGCCAGCGCAGCCCGATCGGCGAGCAGGGCTGATGTACCGGCGACCCGCAAGGCGAAGACGTGAGGCAGGCGCGTGACGGCGTCGAGGAAGTGCGGCTGATAGCGGCGCGCCATCACGGTTCGAGCGGCACGCGCATCACGTAGCGCACCGCCTGGCCGTTGAGAAGCGCCGGCTCGAACTGCCAGGCCTTCGCCGCGGCGAGCAGCATGCGGTGGCGATAGAGCGTCTGACCCGGCGCCAGGGACTTCGCGCGCAGCCGCACGCGCTCGACGGCGCCCTGCTCGTCGATGAGCAGTTCCAGATACGGCCAGTCGTCCGGCACCTCGGAATCCGGTTCGAGCAACGACGACGGCAGCTGCTGGCGCAACATCACCGGCGGCGCCACCTCGGCATCGTTGGCCGAATACGTGGCGCGCGCGCGGGCGCCGCGCCCGGCCGCAGCCGGCGCCGCCGGACCTCGGGTGTCGGCGCCAGGCAGGCTCGTCGTCGTCGACGCGGTGGGCGGAGTCGGCGGCCCGGTCGCCGGCGGGACGCTCGTCGTCGGCGGCGGGGCGCCGATGGCCACCTCGTAGGCGCGCCGCTCGTTGGTGGCCGGCGGCGCGGCGGGCGCACCGGGCATATCGGTGTCGGCCGTGGCGGCGCGCGTGGCCCCGCGTGGCGCTCGCGGTCGACCGCTGGCATCGCTCTCAGACGTGGAGGACGGGACGTCTCGCGCGGCCGCTGGTGCGGACGTGCCCGTGGAGCTCCCCGCGGACGCTGTCGACGGCGGCGCGGTGGCGGATGTCGCCACCGGGGCGGCGCTTGCGACGTCGCGGGCGGCGCCGGCGCCATCGGGCGTCGGGCGCCACACCATCGACACCAACGCGGCGATCACCACGGCAGCGCCGCCGAGCAGCCGCGGATCGGGAAACGACGGGCGCCAGAGGACCCAGCGCGTCAGGCGTGCCGACCAGCGCTGGTTGCGTAGTGCGCGCTCCACCGTGAGCATGCGCAGGCGCCGCAACTCCGCGTCGGGTGCTGGCGGCGCCGGACCCTTGCGGCGCTCCGCCGTGGGCTCGATCGCGGCCGCCGGCTCCGGCTCCGGCGCAATCGACATCGGCGGCGTCGGCGCGGACGTGAACGGCGGCGGCTGCACGAAGGCGGGGCGCGGCGAAGCGACAAACGGCGGCGGGATCTGCGCGCTGGGCGTCGGGAAGGGCAGCGGCGCCGGCGCGCGTTCCGGCGGCGTCCACGCTGGTGCGACGGCCGCGCCTGACGCAAGGATGACGGAGGCCGGAGCGATCGGGACGGGCTCGACCCGCGCCGGCGGCGCCGCCAGCACCGCCAGCGCGCGCGTGGCGAGCCGTGCGATGGCGGCGCGGCGGTTGCCGATCGGGAAGGCGGCGAGGTCGGTGGACAGGTCGCGTGTCGAGGGTCCGTAGGCCAGGGCCTCGAGCGCCTCGGGGACCTCGCTGTCGCCGAGCATCGCGCGCAGCAGATCGGCCACCGCGTCCGGCGACTCGACGTCGGTCGTGTCCGGCAGTTCCAGATCGCCGGCCCGCGTGATGAAACACGTCTCGGGACTCACCAGCGACGGGCGGCTGTTCATCGCCGCATTGACGTCGCTCAGCATGGCCGCTTCCTGCACCACGGCCACGGCGTCCTGCCAGGTCAGGGGAACGTCCAGCGCGAGGATGCGCGCGATGGAGATGCGGGTCGGGTCCATGGTGCGGGCGCCGGGGGCGCGGCCGTGACATGAGCCTACACGATTCGGGGGGCCACGACCTGCCCCCGGTCAGGGCCGGCCGGCCCCGCGTGCCCGGGGGCACGCGGGGCGCGACGGGAGCGTCAGAAGCGGAACGCCACGTTGAAGCGGACGTTGCGCGGGCCGTAGACCTGCGCCGGCGAACCGAACTGCGGCAGGGTGTTGAGGGCCCCGGTCGGGTCGCCGTTCTGGCGCAGGTTGATGGTGCCGCTCAGGGTGCGGGCATCCCAGAACGTGTTGACGTTGGTGAGGTTGTTGAAGTCGACCGACGCCTCGAGCTCGCGGCTGCCCCAGCGCTGCGTCTTGAAGACGCGAAGGTCGCCCACGGTGCGGCGCGGCAGACGGAACGAGCCGAGCGGTTCGACGTTGACGGTGCTGTTGCCGCCGACGGTCTTGGCAACGACGATCTGGCGCGTGATCGGGACGCCGCTCTGCGAGTTGAGGTTGGCGGCCAGGCCGATGTCGTAGAACGGCAGCACGTAGGTGCCGGTGACCTTGAACTGATGCGGCCGATCGCCGATCTGGCCGTTGAAGTTCGTGTTCTGCCCGGCCAGCGGGCCGGTGACGTTGATGAGCGTGTTCGGATCGACGTTCACGCTGAGGCCCTTGATGCGGCTCTGCGCGAAGGTGTAGCCGGCGACCATCTGCCAGCGGTTCGACATCCGCTTGGTGGCCGTGATCTCGAGCCCGTTGTAGGTCTGGCGGTAGCTGCGATCGTTGGTGAAGTAGGTCTGGTTCACCGCCGTGGAGGTGCGGTTGTAGAACTGGAAGGTGCCGTCGTCGGCGGTGCCCGCCACGCCGTCGCGGCCGGCATCGGCGCGGGTGGTGAGGAAGGTGTCGAACGGATTGGCCGGGTTCGAGGTGGCCTGCGGGTTGCGCTCGAGGCGGTGCGTGAAGACCGCGCTCAGGCGCAGCGCCGGGAACAGCTCGTGATCGATGCCGCCGGTGAACTCGTCGGTGTAGGGCCGCAGGTAGTCGGGGTCCACCGAGATCGTCGAGGTGTCGACGCGCGAGATGACCGGGTTGCCGGTCTGCTCCCCGAGCTGGAACTTGCGGTCGCCGTTGGCGTCGTTCCACTGATACTGCTCGGAGTAGTTGGCGTTCGGGTTCACGCCGTCGAGGATGCCGCCGCCCGAGGCGATCTGGTAGTAGTAGCGGCCGACCGCTGCTTTCAGCGCGGTCTGGCCGTTGCCGAACAGGTCGTAGGCGGCGGAGAGGCGCGGGCCGATGGTGGTCCAGTCGACCACGTTGCGCTTTTCGTCGAACGAGCGCACCAGATTCGGGAAGTAGCGGCTGGCCGGGCTGCTCTGCTCGGGCAGGTAGCCTTCGAGCTGTTCCCACCGCAGGCCCGCGGTGACCGTGAGGCGCTGCACCGAGAAGCTGTCCTGCGCGTAGATCGACATGACGTTGACGGCCGTCTTCGTGAAGAACGGCGTGGCGAACAGCGTCACGTTCTGCGACAGCCCGGTGGTGCTGCTGTAGACCGGCTCGACGTCGTCGACGCGGGTGGCGCGGTTCTCGACCGGCGAATGCGAGAGGTCGAAGCCGAACTTGAACTCGTGCCGCGCGCCGAGGAAGTCGTCGAGGTAGTACTGCCCGGTGGCGTTGCCCTGATAGCGATCGCGCCACCGCTCGGTGCCGACGTTGAAGTTGCGGGTGCGGATGTTGGTGGCCGAGTCGAGCAGTGTCTGCTCGCTGGTGTTCTGGTAGGTCGGGAAGAAGATCCGGTTCAGCCCGATGCGGGCGTCGACGAAGAACTTCTGCGTGACCACCGAGTTCCACAGCAGCTGGTAGATGTCGAAGACGTCGTCTTCGTTGACGGTCGATTCCTGCACGGCTAGATTCGAGGCAATCAGGAAGCGCTGCGGCTTCTTGTAGTACTGGCGTGAGTAGAGACCGGTCAGGCGGTTGTTCTGTGACAACTGATAGTTGGCGTTCAGCAGGCCCGACGTGATGTCGGTCTTGTCGAGCACCAGCGTCGAGAACGCCGCCGGCACGTTGACGTGCACACGCCAGTCGCGGAACGACGTGAACATCCGCAGCTTGTTCTTCAGCAGCGGGCCGCCGGCGCTGATGTTGACGTCGGAGACGAAGTCCACGGCGTTGGTCTCGGGACGGAAGCCGTACTTGAGCAGGTTGTCGTCGATGTTCTGCGTCTGGGTCTGATCGCCGAGCCAGGCGGTGGTGAGGCGGCCCTTCCACACGCTCGCCGCCGCTCTTGGTCACCATGTTCAGGAACACGCCGCTGGTCGGCACCGTGATGTCGTGCGCGCCGGTGGAGACCTGGATGTCGTCGAAGGCATCGAAGTCGTAGTAGAAGCCGGCGGCGCCGATGGCGGCCGGATCGCCGACGTTGATGCCGTTCAGGTAGCTCGAGTTCTGGGCGCTGGTGGTGCCGCGGGCGTTGAAGACACCCTGCAGACCGCCGGAGGTGCCGCCGACGTCGGGGCGGGTGATGAGCAGGCTGGGCACCTTGTATTCCACCAGCGACCAGATGTCGCGGCCGCCGGGCGTGCCCTGCAGGAGCTGCTCGCCGAGGTTCACGCTGGTGTTGGCGCTGGTGGTGTCGATGACCGGCGAGCTGCCGGTGACCGTGACCGTCTCGGCGACGGTCGCCAGCGGCATCTGCAGGTCGAGCGGCACCGTCGCGCCGACCTGCACCGTGACGTTTTCGCGGATGACGGTCTTGAATCCCTGCAGTTCGAGGCGGACGGCGTAGACGCCGGGCTGCAGCGACGGGAAGCGGTTGGCGCCGGTGCCATCCGTGACACCGCTGGTGGAGCCCGCCACCAGGACCGGGCTGGTCAGCGTGACGGCGACGCCAGGCACCGCCGCGCCCTGGTCATCGGTCACGCGCAGCAGGATCGATCCGGTCTGCATCTGCGCAAGTGCCGGCGAGCTTGCCGACAGGGCGAACAGAGCCGCCAGTGCGGCCCCACGTAGTGCGTTCATCGCAGGCCTCCAAAATTCCGTGGACGTTCGTACAAGAGATTGAAGCAAGCCAGGACGGCCGCGGTGCCTTCGACGCGATCGCGGGTTGAAACGGTGCCCACCGATCGCGCCAGCGAGGTGGCGGCGCGTCTGCGCGTCGATGAAGCAAACGCAGTACCGTGATTGCGATCTATTCATGGATGACGCGCGATCCATCTCGCGCCCGCGTTCATGCCGGAAGTCAGTTAAGCTGGAAGCGCATGCGGCTTGTCATCGTCGCGCTCGCGCTGGCCGTGCTGGCGGCTCCCGTCGACGCGCAGACCAGAAAGACACCGGCGCGCCGGCCGGCACCGGCGCGAAAAGCGCCCGCCAAACCCCCCGCGCCAGCGCCGCTCACACGTGTGCCGGCCACGCTCGTGTGTCCGTCGGAACTCGGCGACGGGGTGGCGACCAGGCGCCGCTTCTGCGACGTGCTGACCGGGCTCGACCCCAGGGCCGGCATCGTCATCACCGTGCCGCCGCATCGCGGCCCCGTGACGCTGTCGTTCGAGCTCCACAACCGCCACACGTATTCGGCCGACCTGGTCAAGCGCAAGATCGCCTACCGGCGCTACACCGCGACCATCGGCGTGCTGCTCATGGATGGCACGCTCATCGACCGCGCGGTCGTGGAATCCGAGTTCCGCACCGAGAAAGATCTCTACGACCGCGTCAGCGGCGGCGCCGGGCCCGGCGGCGTCAAGGCGGTGGCGCCGACCGGCGCCGAGTTCATGCAGTTCACGCTGCCCGAGGGCACCGTGGAAGTGGCCGTGCTCGGCGAGAAGCTGACGGAAGTGCGGCCCGACGGCACCGATCAGTTCACGGCGCCGGGCCGCCCGGTGGCCACCATCAGCAACGTGATGCTCGAGTACCGCCCGGGGCCGCCGCCGAAAAAACGCTGACCTACGCGCCCGGTCCGACCAGCGCCGCGCGGTAGCAGCCGACGATGGCGTCGGCCGAGCGATCGATGTCGGCCTCGGTCGTCGACCAGTTCGAGACCGAAATCCGCATCGCCTCGTGGCCCTGCCACGTCGCGCCGCCAGCCCAGCACGTGCCCTCGGCCTGCACGCGGGCGATGACGTCGCGCGTGAGCGATGCCGACACCTCGCCGCCCGGCCGGTCGAAGGCGACCAGCACCTGGTTCAGTGCGATGTCGTTCAGGATGCGCAGGCCCTCCTCGCGGTCCAGGCGCGCTGCCATGCGCCGCGCCAGCCCGCAGGTGCGCTCGATGAGGTCGCGGATGCCGTCGGCGCCGAGGGCCCGGATGAGGGCGTAGAGCGGCAGCACCCGCGAGCGGCGCGATGACTCGGGCACCCAGTCCATGCCGATCCGCTCTTCGTCATCGCCGCGCTGGAGGTAGGAGGCACGCAGGCTCATCGCGGCGCGGTGCGGCGCCGGGTGCGCGACAATCGCGAAGCCGGAATCGTACGGCACGTTCAGCCACTTGTGGGCGTCGGTGGCCCAGGAATCGGCGGCGGCGACGCCGGCCACTTCGTGCGCCAGCGACGGGACCGCGGCCGCCCACAATCCGAACGCGCCGTCGACGTGCACCCAGGCGCCGCGCGCGTGGGCGAGCGGAATGAGCGTCGCCATCGGATCGGAGGCGCCGGTGCTGACGTTGCCGGCCTGCAGGCACACGAGGCACGGTCCGTCGATGGCCGCCAGCGCCGAGGCCAGGCCGTCCGCCCGCATGCGGCCCTGGCCATCCACCGGCACGCGCACGAGTTCCTCGGTACCGAAGCCGAGCATGCGCAGGCTGCCCACGGTGGAGATGTGCACTTCGTCGCCGACCACCACCGTGACACGCGGCGCCCGCTGCAGGCCGTCGCGCTCCACGTCCCAGCCGGCGCGGCGCAGCACCTCGTGGCGCCCGGCCGCCAGGCACGTGAAGTTGGCCATGTGGCAGCCGGTGACGAAGCCCACGCTCGCCCCGGCCGGCAGGCCGAGCATCTCGACCACCCAGTCGCCGACGATGTCTTCGAGCACGGCGATCGCCGGCGCCATGACGTAGAGGGCGCCGTTCTGGTCCCACGCCGACCCCAGCCACTCGGCGGCGACGGTGACCGGCACGGCGCCGCCGGTCACGAACCCGAAGTAGCGCGGCCCGGCGGTGGCGACGAGCCCCGGATCGATGGCGCGGGCGAGCGACGCGACGACGCGGGCGTCGTCCTGACCGCCGGCCGGCAGCGGCCCGCCGAGGGCGGCCCGCAGCGCCTGGTGCGAACTGGTCGCGCCGACGTGCCGGGCGCCGAGGCCATCGAGGTACGCCACCGCGCGCATCGCGGCCGAGAGCAGCAGTTCGCGGCTGGACATGCGCCATCGTATCCCGCCGGGAGATACTGGACGCCCCGTGACGCCGCTGGTCAGCATCCTGGTCCCCGTTTTCAATGAATCGTCCACCGTGGCCGCGGTCATCCAGCGCTTGCTCGAGGTGCCGCTGCCGGCGCCGCGCGAGATCGTGGTCGTGAACGACGGCTCGACCGACGACACCCGTGCCGTGCTCGACAGCCTCGCACCGCATGCGAGCGTACGCGTGATCCACGCCGCGAAGAATGGCGGCAAGGGCCGGGCCATCCGCATCGGTCTCGCCGAGGCGCGCGGCTCGGTCATCGCCATCCAGGACGCCGACCTCGAGCTTGATCCGGCGCAGCTGGCGGCGCTGGTCGCGCCGATTCTCGCTGGTGAGGCCGCTGTCGTCTACGGCTCGCGCTTCCTGCAGCCCACCTCCGCGGCGCCGTGGCTGACGGTGGTCGCCAATCGCACGCTCACGGCAGTGACCAACCTGCTCTACGGGTCGCGCATCACCGACATGGAGACCTGCTACAAGATCATGGACGCGGCGGTGGCGCGCAGTCTCGATCTGGAATCCGACCGCTTCGACATCGAGCCCGAGATCACGGCCAAGCTGCTGCGCCGCGGCCACACGATCGTCGAGCGACCGGTGCACTTCGAGCCGCGCAGCCGCGCGCAGGGCAAGAAGATCGGCTGGCGCGACGGCGTGCGGGCGCTGCAGGTGCTGGTCAAGTACCGCTGGTCATGATCGCGGCGCGCGCCCCGGTCGTCGCCGCGCTGCTGGTGAGCCTCGCCGTCGGCCTCACGGCCTGGCGGTGGCGCACGGGCGCGGTCGGCGGGTCGGATTCGGCCTGCTACGCCCTCATGACCAAGGCCTACGTGGACGGGCAGTGGCAGCCCGACAGCCCGCTGGCGCGCCAGGCGCCGTGGCCCGAGGCGACGCGCGTCGCGGCGCCCGGCGGCTTCCTGCCCTCGGCAATTCGCCCCGGCGCCGCCGTGCCGGTCTGCGCGCCGGGCTACGGGCTGCTGGTGGCGCCGCTGGCCCGCGTGGCCGGCCTCGACGGCGTGCATCTGGTGCCGGCGGCGGCGGCGGCACTGCTCGTGTGGCTGGCGTTCGTGCTGACCAGTCGGCTCACCACGGCGTGGGCCGGCGTCGGCGCGGCGCTGCTGGTTGCGACCTCGCCGGTGGTGCTCTTCCAGGCCGTGCAGCCGATGAACGACATCACGACCGCCGCCCTGTGGGCCGGCGTGGCCGCGGCGATGCTCGGCCGGACGGCCGGTCACGACCGGGCTCCTCATCGGACTGGGGCTGCTGGTGCGGCCGAACCTGGCACCGGCAGCCGTGGCGGCGGTGTGTGCCTGCGGTGTGGTGGCGGCCGGCGCCGAGGTGACGGGCCGCCTCCGCCGGGCCGTCACGGCGATGACCATGGCGTCGCTCGCGGCGCTGCCGGGCGTGGCCGCGGTCCTGGCGCTGAACGCGTCACTCTACGGATCGGCGCTGCAATCCGGCTACGGCGATCTCGGCGTGCTCTTCGCGTGGGCGCATGTGCCCGAGAATGTGGTTCGCTACGGACGCACGCTGCTGGCGACGTCCACGCCGTTGGTGCTGCTGGCGCTGGCGGCGCCGTTTGTCGTGGCGGCATCGGCGCGGCGTGCGGCGTGGCTGCTCGTGGTGCTGGCAGCGGCGCTTTCGGTGGTGTATCTCGCCTACCGGCCGTTCCCCGAGTGGTGGTACCTGCGCTTCCTGCTGCCGGCCGTGGTCCTCGCGATCGTCCTGGCGATGAGCGCGCTGACGGCGATCGCGGCGCGCACCGGCAGGCGCGCCGGGGTGGTGGTAACGGCGCTGGTTGTCGTGGCCGTCGCCCTGACCACATCGCGCACCAATGAGGCGCGTGAGGCCGTCGGCCTGGCCCGCCTCGAGGCGCGCTTCCCGATGACGTCCGACGTGGTGGCGACGCGGCTGCCGCCCGCCGCCGTGCTCGTGACCGGGTGGGCGAGCGGCGCCGTACGCTTCCAGCCCGGTCGCGAGGTCGTCATGTGGGACGCGCTCGATCCGGCGTGGCTCGACCGGGCGCTGGCGTGGCTGGCGAGCCACGGCCGCCCGCCGGCGATCGTGCTCGAGTCCTGGGAGCAGGAAGGGTTCCGGGCCCGCTTCGCCGGGCAGACCTTCGGCGCGCTCGACTGGCCGCCGCGCTACGACCTCGACCGCCGCGTGCTCATCTTCCTGCCAGCCGACCGGGCGCGCTACCAGGCCGGCGAGACGATTGCGACCGAGCGGGTGTTCGCGGCGCGGCCGAGGCGATAGCCGTCGCCCCGTTGGCTATAGTGAGCGCCAGCTCCGGAGGCAGGTCATGACCGAGCTCGTCCCAGTTCCTGTCCGCGTGCGTGCGGCGACGCCCGCCGACGCCGACGCCATCACGCGCATCTACAACGAAGGCATCCGCGGCCGCGGCGCCACCTTCGAGACGCGCGAGCGCACGGTGGACGACGTGGCCGCGTGGTTCGACGCTCCGCGCTTCCCGGTGCTGGTCGCCACCGACGGCGACACGGTGGTCGGCTGGGCGGCGGCGTCGGCCTACCGTGCCCGCGCGTGTTATGCCGGCATCGCCGAATATTCGATCTACGTCGCGACCAGCCACCATGGCCGCGGGGTCGGTGGCGCGCTCATGCCGGTGTTCCTCGACGCGCTCGATGCGGCCGGCTTCTGGAAGGTCCTGTCGCGGCTCTTCCCCGAGAACACCGCGTCACGAGCCCTGTGCGCGCGGTTCGGCTTTCGCGAGGTCGGCGTCTACCAGCGGCACGCGCAGCTCGACGGCGTGTGGCGCGATGTCGTCATCGTCGAGCGGCTGCTCGGCGCCGCGCGGCGGTAGCCGGCCCGTCCCCGGTCCCGAGCCCCGCTCTGAGCCCCGAGTCCCGAGCCCGGTCCCCGGCCTCTACGCTTCTTCGCCCAGGTGCAGTTGCCGTTCGGTGGCAGCGAACTTCGCTTGCGCCGCGGCTTCCGGCGCTGCCAGCGACACGACGATGCCGACGACGAAGCTGAGCGGGATCGAGATGATGCCGGGATTGCGCAGCGGCACCAGCGCCGAGGAGTGCTTGAGCAGGTCGATCTGGATGGTCGGCGAGAAGTAGATGAGCAGCAGCGCCGAGGCGGTGCCGACGACGATCGAGGCCACGGCGCCGGCCGTGGTGAACGGCTTCCAGAACATCGACAGCAGCAGGGCCGGGAAGTTGGCGCTGGCGGCAATCGCAAACGCGAGGCCCACCATGTAGGCGACGTTCTGCCCCTTGAAGGCGATGCCCAGCCAGATCGAGACCATCGCCAGCAGGATGGTGGCGCCGCGGGCGACCAGCAGCTGCTCGCGACCGTCGGCGTGGCCCCGCCGCACGACGCCGACCCAGATGTCGTGCGACAGCGCCGCGGCGCCGGCCAGCGTCAGGCCGGCCACCACGGCGAGAATCGTCGCGAACGCCACCGCGGCGATGAAGCCGAGGAAGGCCTGGCCGCCGACGGCTTCGGCCAGCAGCGGCGCCGCCATGTTGCCGCCGGCGTCGATGGCGCGAATGGCGTCCTGACCGACCATCACCATCGCCCCGAAGCCGAGGATGAACGTGAAGAGATAGAAGAGGCCGATGGCGGCGGTCGCATAGGCGACCGAGACGCGGGCCGTGCGCGCGTCGGGCACCGTGTAGAAGCGCATCAGGATGTGCGGCAGGCCGGCCGTGCCGAACATCAGCGCGATGCCGAGCGAGATGGCGTCGATCGGATCCGACACCAGGCGTCCGGGCGCCAGCACCGCCGGCCCGAAGCGCGTCGCCGCGTCGGCGAAGAGCGCCAGCGGGTTGAAGCTGTACTTCGCGAGCACGAGCAGTGCCAGCATGCCGGCGCCGCTCATGAGCAGCACGGCCTTGACGATCTGCACCCAGGTCGTCGCCAGCATGCCGCCGAAGAGCACGTAGGCGAGCATGACGACGCCGACGATGACGACCGCCATCTCGTACGAGAGGCCGAAGAGCAGCCGGATCAGGTTGCCGGCACCGACCATCTGGGCGATGAGATAGAAGGCGATGACGGCCAGACCGCCAAAGGCCGAGGCCACCCGCACCGGACGCTGCTGCAGGCGGAACGCCACCACATCCGCGAAGGTGTAGCGCCCCAGATTGCGAAGCGGCTCGGCGATGAGGCACAACACCACCGGCCAGCCGACGAGAAAGCCGATCGAGTAGATGAGGCCGTCGAAGCCCGAGAGCGCCACCAGGCCGGCGATGCCGAGAAAGCTGGCGGCGCTCATGTAGTCGCCGGCCAGCGCCAGGCCGTTCTGCACCGCGGTGACCGAGCGGCCGGCGGCGTAGAAGTCTTCGGTCGTCTTGGTGCGGCGCGCGGCGAACCAGGTGATGCCGAGCGAGGCCGCGATGAAGACGAAGAAGAACAGCATCGCGAGCGCGTTCGGCTCGCCGATGGCGCCGCTCATCGACGGCCTCCCCGGATGGCGGCCACTTCGCGATCGTAGTGTTCGTTGGCCCAGCGCACGTAGATGAGGATGAGCGCCCAGGCGGCGACAATCACGAACACCCCCAGCGCGATGCCGATGCTCAGGCCCGGCAGCAGCAGCGTGCCGAGCACGGCCTTGCCGTAGGCGACCAGCAGGATGAAGACGACGTAGATGATCGTCATCGCGGCGGTGAGGCCGAGACCGATCCGCCAGCGGGCCGCGGCGAGCGCGACCAGCGCGGCATGAGGACGACGAGGTGGAAGGCATGGGCACCAGACCGGAAGGAAGCGGCGCGGCATCATAGAACGCCCCATCGTGAGGCGCAACGCGCTTGTAACGGTGTGTTATAGTCCGCGCAGTTTTCGGCCGGCCACGCCGCCATCGTGACCGCGCTGGAATCCGAACACATCGGCGTTCGTGCAGCGATTCGTGAGTTCCCCGCAGTCGGGGAAGGGGGCGGTTATGCGTGTGCGTGCGTTCGGTCTCTGGGCGGCAGCTCTCCTGCTCTCCGCCACCACGGTGTTCGCTCAGGACGCCACCATCCTCGGGACGGTCACCGACGATACCAAGGGCGCCCTGCCCGGTGCCACCGTGACGGCCACCTCCATCGACAACGGCCGCATCTTCAGCGGCGTGGCCGACGAGCGTGGCGACTACCGGCTGCGTGGCCTCGCCCCCGGCCGCTACAAGGTGCAGGCCGAGCTCTCGGGTTTTGCGACGGTCATCGTGCCCGATGTCGAGCTGCTGGTCGGCCAGAATCGCACCGTGCCCTTCGCGATGAAAGTCGCCTCGCTCAGCGAGACCCTGACGGTCACCGGGGAAGCGCCGCTGGTGGACGTCAGCTCGACGCAGGTCGCCGGCAACGTCGATCGCCGTCAGATGGAAGAGCTGCCGCTGCAGGGCCGCAACTGGATGGAGCTGGCGATGCAGGTCAAGGGCATCACGGCCAACGCGGTCGACAACAACCCCGGCGTGCGCGACCGCGCGTTCCAGCTCAACCTCGACGGCCAGGAGATCACGCAGCAGGTGGCCGGCGGCGGCTTCGGCCAGCCGCGCTTCAGCCGCGAAGCGATCGCCGAGTTCCAGGTCATCACGAACCTGTTCGACATCACGCAGGGCCGCTCGCTCGGCATCCAGGTGCAGGCCGTCTCGCGCTCGGGCACCAACAACCTCGACGGCGCCGTCTACGGCTACTTCCGCGACGACAAGCTCAACTCGAAGGACTTCATCGCCAACCGGGTGCTGCCGTATGCCAACCAGCAGCTCGGCGCCGCCGTTGGCGGGCCGATCGTCCGCGACAAGCTGCACTACTTCCTGTCGTACGAGCGGGAGAACGAGCCGAACACGCTGCTGACGACGCCGCCGGCACTGGGCGGGGCCAGCTTCTCGTTCGACACCAAGCTGGTGCAGAACAGCTTCCTCGGCCGCGCCGACTGGAATTTGCGCCAGGGCGACCACATCACCTCGCGGGTGTCGTACTGGGATTGGGACAACCCGTTCACGCAGGTCAACGGCACCGAACATCCCTCGCAGGCGGCGGCGCGGTCGCGGCGGGCCTTCAACCTCGCCAACACCTGGGCCAACGTGATCAGCAACAGCACGGTGCAGGAAGTCCGCTTCGGCTTCAGCCACTTCGACTGGAAGAACGCGCTGGCGGAATCGGCGCTCGCCAACACGCCCAACTACGTGTTCCCCGGCCTGACCGTGGGCGGGCGCCGCAACTACCCGCAGAACTTCAAGCAGAACACCTTCAGCGCCCGCTACGACCTGACGTCGAGCATCGGGGCGCACGACTTCAAGTTCGGCGTCGAGTCCCTGCGCTGGCACGACACCGGCTCCTGGGAGCTGCTCTCGCGCGGCGAGTTCATCTTCAACACCGCCCCGCCGACCTGGCGCGGCGGTTTCCGGCCGACGCCTGGAACGACCCGACGCGGTGGGACCTGACCGGCCTCGACGCCAGCGTGCAGCGCTTCGACCAGAACTTCGGCGACTGGACCATCGACATCCCGCGTCCGACCATCGCCCTCTGGGTCGGCGACACCTGGAAGCTGAACAATCAGCTGACGGTGAACGGCGGTGTGCGCTGGGATGCCGACTTCGGCGCCCTCGACCCGCCGCACATCACGACCAAGGTGACCTTCGACCCGCGGCCCGGCGTCATCTACCCCGATGCCGCGGTCCAGCCGGGCGACCGCCTCTATCCCGGCGGCCTGCGCGACATCAACAACATCGCGCCGCGCGGCGGCTTCACCTGGAACGTCGGCGGCAACGGCACGTTGGTCGTGCGCGGCGGCAGCGGCCTCTACTTCAGCATCCCTGATTCGAACACCACCTTCAGCCACCAGTCGTTCAACGGCGAGCGCATCCTCGTGAACTCGTTCCCGAACGATGGCCGGCCGGGCTTCATCCAGGACCCGACGCGCGGCATCACGGCCGCCGACATCTTCGCCGGCCGCGTGCCGCTGCCGGCGCAGTCGCCGCGCGTCATCGCCAGCGACTACAAGATGCCCAACACCTGGCAGAGCAGCATCGGCTTCCAGACGCAGTTCTGGGAGCGGTGGGGCTTCGAGTCGGACCTGACGCACTGGAAGGGCTACAACTTCGCGCGCCAGCGCGATCCGAACCTGGCCTTCAATCCGGTCACCGGCTACAACGTGCCACCCACGGCGGCGACGCGCCCCGACCCGAAGTTCGGGCAGATTCAGTGGCTCGAGTCGACCGGCAGCGCCGACTACGCGGCGATTCAGAGTGGCATCAACCGCCGCTATGCGAACAACTGGCAGGCCTCGCTGACCTACACCTACATGTTGTTCATGAACGACAACACCACCAACTTCCAGTACCAGGGCAACAACCCCTTCGACCCGGATGCGGAGTGGGCGCGGTCCACCGACTTCCAGCGTCACACGTTGCGGCTGAATGGGCTGTGGCGCGGCCCGTGGGGCATCAACATGTCGGGCGCCTACTTCTTCGGCTCCGGCAACTACTACGCGACCACCATCGCGGCCAATCCGTTCGGCCACACCGGCACCAACCGCTACGTGACGGCGCCGGTCACCGTCGCGCCCGACGCGCTGGATCGCTTCGACGGGCCGTCGTCGTTCGCTGTCGGCGACGTCGTGCCCCGCAACGCGCTCAAGGGCGATCCGTTGCACCGCGTGGATGCGCGCCTCGCCAAAGACGTGCCGCTGCCCGGCGGCATGCGCATCAGCCTCATCGCCGAGGTCTTCAACCTGCTCAATCACAAGAACTACGGCGCCTACCAGAGCGTGCTGAACCAGGCCGGCTTCGGGCAGCCGCGGCAGAACCTGTTGAACGCGTATCAGCCGCGGATCGCGCAGCTGGCGTTCCGCGTGGCGTTCTAAGGGCAGGGATCAGGGAACAGGGACGGGGTCCGATCGGCGACGGTCGGGCCCCGTTGCACGTACGGGCTACGTGTCGCTGCGAACGATGCCGAGGGGCAGGTCGTGGGCGCGGGCGAACGCCGCCCATTCTGCACACGTGCGCGTGCGCACCGTGGCCGTCAGCGGCGCATCGAGCGGCAGGGCCAGGGCGGCGTAGAGGCGGGCGCGGAAGTGCGGCTCGAGGGCGGCCACGGCGACCAGGCCGTCGCGCGCCGCATAGATGCCGTAGGCCGGATCGCCGCCGCCCAGGCGGCCGCCGCTGGTGGTGAGCCCGTAGCGCCGCGGCGCCGCGAAACCGTCGAGCGCGTCGCGCAGCCCCACCGTGCGCCAAGTGCCGGGAGGCTCGCGCAGCACCAGCAGCACCGCGCTCACGACCTCGTCGGCGCCGGCGAGATCCGCCAGCAGCGTGACCGGGAGCTGGTCGCGCACCAGTCCGCACTCCGCCTGATAGGTCACGTCGTGACCGGCGCGTTCGGGCGCCGCCGTGTCTCCGACGACCGCGACGCCGCGCAGGCGCGGGTAGCGCGCGGTCAGGGCCGCCCGGTCCAGCCCGAGGCGCGCCCGCGCCGCCGGGCGCTGGCTCGTGAGGACCACGTCGGCCTCGGCCAGCAGTGGCGCCGCCGCCGCGCGGCCGGCGTCGGTCTTCGAGATCGATCGGGCGGACCGTCACGCCGACGTGCAGGGCGTCGTACCAGGGCCGGCTGTAGCCGGCCAGCGGATCGCCGGTGGGCGGCTCGACTTTCACGGCCGTTGCGCCCTCGGCGACCAGCCGGGCCACCGCCACCGGCCCGGGGACGTTGAGCGCGAAGGAGAGCAGGCGGAGTCCGCAAAGAGCGGCCACGGCCGGCAGTCTACCGAATGTAGACTGCACGCATGCGCTCCCGCCTTCCGCTGCCGGCCACGACGCTCGGCGCGCTCGCCGTCCTGTTGACCGTGACCGGCCGGGCGCAGGCGCCGGCGCCGCCGCGCCGCTGCTGCTCGCCAACGCGTCGGTCGTCGACGTGGCCAGCGGAGAGATTCGCCGCGGCCAGTTCATCGTGCTGCGCGATGGTCGCATCGCCTCGATGGGCGCCACGGCGCCGCCGGCCGGCACCGCGCCGGCGCGCGTGGATCTGGGCGGACGCTTCGTCGTGCCGGGGCTCATCGACGCGCACGTGCACATCGCGACGCCGGCCGCGATGCGCGCCGCGCTCGACAGCGGCGTCACCACCGTGCGAAGCGCCGGCGTCTCGCACTTCGCCGACGTCGGCCTGCGCGAGCTCGTGAAGGCGGGGCATCTGCCCGGTCCCGACGTGTTGGCCGCCGGCTACCACATCCGGCCGCAGCCGGCGGTCGAGGCCTACCTCGACGCGCCGGATCTGGGCGACCTGCTCAAGGGGCTCACCACGCCGGACGCCTTGCGGCGCTTCGTGCGCTTCAACCTCGCCCGCGGCGCCGACTGGATCAAGGTGCTGGCCACCGAGCGCGCCGGCACCCCCGACACCGATCCGCGCAAGCAGGTCTACACCGAGGCTGAACTGGCGCTGGTCGTGAGCGAGGCCGGCGCGCGCGGCGTGCCGGTGCTGGCGCACGCGCACGGGGCCGAAGGCGCGCTGGCGGCGGTGCGCGCCGGCGTGCGGTCGATCGAGCACGGCACCTATCTGACCGACGAGACGCTGAAGCTCATGGCATCACGCAATGCCTACTTCGTGCCGACCGCGGACGTCGTCAACGACCTGGCCGAGCCCGGCGGCGACTACGACGAGGCCGGCCTGCAGCGGCGCGGCCAGATGATGAAGCCGGTGCTGGTCGAGACCATCCGGCGCGCCCGCGCTGCCGGCGTGAAGATCGTGACCGGGTCGGACACCGGCTACGGCCCGGCCAGCATGGCCCGCGTCTCGCGTGAAGTGGTCGAGCTCATCGAGGCCGGCCTGCCGGCGCTGGCCGCCCTCCAGGCGGCCACGAGTGTCAATGCCGAGATGCTGCGCCTCGAGACCCGGATCGGGCACCTGCGCCCGGGCTTCGAGGCCGATCTCATCGTCGTGGACGCCAACCCCCTCGAGCGTCCGCGTACCCTGCTCGATCCGCTGTATGTCGTCAGCAACGGCCGCGTGGCGGTCGACCGGCTGACCTTCGGGAAGTAGGCGTTTGGCAATGCGGGCTGTGGTCCCGCGAATGGAGTGTTCCGTGCATATCACCCGCACCCTGCGATTGGCCGCCCTTGGCTGTTGTCTCCT
This sequence comes from uncultured Acidobacteriota bacterium, assembly GCA_963779175.1. Taxonomy (GTDB): domain Bacteria; phylum Acidobacteriota; class Vicinamibacteria; order Vicinamibacterales; family UBA2999; genus CADEFD01. The sequence goes on along the minus strand of CAVZXA010000003.1, from coordinate 1,876,262 downwards.
CACCTCGCCCGCGTTCGCCCAGCACGACAACCACGGCGGCGGCGCGCTGTCGGCCGAGCAGGTCGGCACCGTCGACTTCCAGACCTCGTGCAGCCCGGCGCTCAAGGCCGACATGAACCGCGCCGTGGCACTGCTGCACTCGTTCTGGTTCCCCGAGGCGCGCCAGCAGTTCGAGGCCATCGCGGCGAAGGACCCGGCCTGTGCGATGGCGCACTGGGGCGTGGCGCTGACCCACTGGGGCAATCCGTTCGGCGGCTTGCGCACGCCACAGACGATCGCCACCGGGAAGGCGGCGATCGCGAAGGCCCAGAGCACCGGCGCGCCGACGCGGCGTGAGCGCGGCTACATCGACGCCGTCGCCGGGCTCTTCGCGAGTGACGACGTCGTCACGCAGCGCGCCCGCATCGTCGCCTACGATCAGGCGATGGCCCAGGTGTCGAAGGACAATCCGCAGGACATCGAGGCGCGGATCTTCTGGGCGCTCGCCGTGGCCCAGACGGCCACGCCGACCGACAAGACCTACGCGGCCAACCTGCAGGCGGCCGAGATCCTCGAGCCCATGTTCAAGAAGATGCCGTCGCATCCCGGACTGGCGCACTACATCATCCACGCCTACGACGCGCCGACGCTCGCCCCGCGCGGCCTCGAGGCCGCCCGCCGCTATGCCGGCATCGCCCCGGTCGTGCCGCACGCGCTCCACATGCCCTCGCACACCTTCACCCGCGTGGGCTACTGGAAGGAGTCGATCGAGACCAACCGCAGGTCGGCCGAGGCGGCGCGCAAGGCCGGCGGACTGGCCGGCGCCGGCGAAGAACTGCACGCGCTCGACTACCAGACCTACGCCGCCCTGCAACTGGCCGACGACGGCGCCGCGAAGGTGGCGCGCGATCGGGCCGCGTCGTTCGAGGCGGGCGCCGTCGGTGGCCCCTACGCGTTCGCCCTGGCCGCCATCCCGGCCCGCTACGCGCTCGAACGCGAAGCGTGGGCGGAGGCCGCGGCCCTCACCCCGCGGCCGGCGCCGAGCGCGCCCTACACCGAGGCGATCACGCACTTCGCGCGGGCGGTCGGCGCCGCCCGCGCCGGCACCCCGGCGGCCGCGGCTGCCGATATCGAGCGGCTGGTCGCGATTCAGAAGCTGCTGGTCGCAACCAAAGAGACCTACTGGGCCGAACAGGTGGACATCCAGCGGCGGGTGGCCGAGGCGTGGAAGGTCTATGCCGAGGGCGACAAGGCGAAAGGCGTCGAGTTGTTGTCGGCCGCCGCCGATGCCGAGGACCTCACCGACAAGTCGGCGGTCACCCCCGGACCCATCGCGCCGGCCCGTGAGCTGCTCGGCTTCATGCTGCTCGACGCCGGCCGGCCGGTCGAGGCCTCCGCCGCGTTCCAGAAGACCATCACCAAGGAGCCGGGCCGGTTCCTCGGCCTCTATGGCGCCGGACGGGCGGCCGAGGCCGCCGGCGACCGCGCGGCGGCGGCAGCGCTCTACAGGAAGCTGCTCGAAGGCGTCGGCGCGACGACCAGCGACCGACCGGCGCTATCACACGCGAAGCAGACCGCGTCGCGGTGACGAGGGGCCGTGGGCGGCAGGAGGGCGCGCGCCGCTGCGTGTGGCTCTCCGCCGCCGGCGCGGCCAGCGCTCAGTCGTGCAGCACGACGCTCATGAGTGAGCTGTGCACCTTGAGACCGCCGTTGTAGTCGATGAAGCCGAGCCGCCGGAACTTGTTCATGAAGAAGTTCACGCGCGACCGGGTGGTGCCGACCATCTCGGCCAGCACCTCCTGCGACAGCTTCGGAATCACGCGGTGGCCGCCGTCGCGTTCCTTGCCGTAGCGCGCCAGCAGCAGCAGGGTCCGCGCCAGCCGCTTCTCGCTCGAGTTGAAGAGCTGATCGACCAGGTCTTCCTCGATGCGGATGTTGCGCGCGAGGATGTGGGCGAGGAATCGCTCGGCGAACTCGGTGTCGGCATGCAGCAGGGCCGTCATCTCGGCCTTGGCGATGCGGAGAACAACGGTCGGGAGGACGCTCACGGCGCTGCCCATGCGCACGGTCTGTCCGGCCAGGCAGCCTTCACCGCAGAAATCTCCCTCGCCCAGCATGCCGATGACGGCTTCCTTCCCGGTGGACGAGAGCACCGTCAGCGACACCCCGCCTTCGAGGAGGTAGTAGACGCTCGTGGCGGCGGCACCTTGCGCGAACACCTTGGCGCCACGCGCCAGCCGGCGCGTGCGATAGGGCACGCCGGCGTCGTCGAGCATCTCCTTGACGTCGTGCAGGGGCGTCGACGGGGCTCGGGGGAGCGCGTCAGCCATGCGCGACATCTTCGCACGCCGATGGGCCGCCGCTGCACCATCCTTTGCGGCTGGCTGAGGTCAGGCGCCTGGCGCCCCGCCCGTCATGTCGACCGCGGCGTCCACGACGGGGGAGGGGTTGTCGGGCGCCGTCGCAGTCTGACTGGCGAGCCGGCCCGAGGCCGCGACCGACGGACGGAACCGCGAGAGCTGATCCACCCGGCCGGAGCCATCGTCGGACCACACATCGACGCCTCGCTCGCGGGCATAGTCGCGTGCCATCCGCGCCGCGTCCGCCAGGCAGGTGAAGCGTACCTGGTCGGGGCCCGGGATCTCGCTCAGCGTATACCCCGCGCGCGCCCCGAAGGGCACGGTGCGAACCAGCACGTCGCCGGTCATACCGGTCTTCCCGCCGCGGGCGGGCCGAGACGCACACGCGCTCTCCGGCTTCTGGTCACGAGGCATGGGGCCCGCCGACGCGATGTGATCGGGATCGAAGCGCCATGGCGGGCACTGTACTGACGGCGCTGAGGCGCGGATGTGCATTCGGGTACACCGGTCGGTGATCGAGGTGGGCCCGGGCCCGGTTCAGAAGCGGAACACGAGGCCGAGCGTGCCACGCCAGAACGACAGCGCCGCGAAATCGAGATCCACGCCGTCGCCGGCATTGGAATCCTGCACGGCACGGAAGTAGCGCACGTCGCCGCGGATGCCGACCTTGTCGCCCATGAACCCGATCGCGCCGACCCCGAGGTTGACGCCGAGGTTGTTCTCATCGAGTTCGAAGACGTTGCCGACGCTGGTGGCCTTCGCATGCATGATGCCGACCCCGGCCGAGGCGTAGGGGCGCAGCCGGGCGCCGCTCATCGGCGCCGCCACCATGAGGTTGGCCATCACCGTAGACACGTTGCCGTCTTCGAGCGCGTTCGAGTCCGAGTCGAAGAAGTTCGGCGTCAGCGCCGCATCGATCTCGAGGCCGAAGGTGCCGCCGGCCAACAAGGCGAGGCTGACGCCGTAGTTGAATTGCTTCGCCGGCGCCTCGCCGCCGAAGACGACGCCGAGAAACGGCGTCAGCAGCACGTCGGCGCGCGCTGGCGCCGCCGACAGGAGCAGCAGTGAGAGGAGGGTCAGTGGAAGAACGATCAGGCGTCGTGTCATGACGCGATGCTACCGGGCGCTGGCAGCACGGTCTGTGCGATCTGACACAGCGCGGAGGGCGCGGATGGCTCATGCTCACGCCCGTAGGCTGGAGAGCCGCATGAAATGTCCACCAAGACCGTCGGTTCGCCCTTCGTTGCCGATCTCGTCGAGACCGCGGTGGCGTCGGATTTCACCCTGCTCGTCGCCGCATTGACGGCAGTCGGGCTCGCCGGGATGCTCAAGGGCCCGGGTCCCTTCACGCTCTTCGCGCCGTCCGATGCAGCCTTCGACCGCCTGCCGCCCGGCACGCTCGACAACCTGCTGCGGGCGGAGAACCTCGACACCCTGCGCGGCATCTTGCGGCACCACGTCGTGGCCGGCCGGGTGCTCGCGGCCGAGTTGGCCAGCCGGCACACGGTGCAGGCCGTCGACGGACATGAGCTGGACGTCGCGACCACGGACGGGGCCGTCACGATCGGGGCAGCGCGCCTCGAATCGACGGACATCGTGGCGTCGAATGGCCTGATCCACGTCGTCGATACCGTGATCCTGCCGGCGTAGCCGCAGGGCGCCATGTGCTGTTGTGCACAGGCAGCAGACCGCTGTCTGCGGCATGCTGTATGCCATGAAATCGAAACGTGCGCCCAGGCGCCAGGTGACAGTGGGCGCTCCGGCGGCCTTCGACGCCCATGAGTACCTCGAGTCGGTCGGCCTGGCCCGCCCCCCGACGCAGTTCGCCCGCGATGCCTCCGTCTTCCGGCAGGGGGACACCGCCGAGCACGTCCTGTACATCCAGTCGGGCGGCGTGAAGCTGTCGGTGGTCTCGAAGGCCGGCCGTGAAGCGGTGGTGGCGATGCTCGGCCCGGGCGACTTCTTCGGCGAAGGCTGCCTGGCCGGCCAGCGGCTGCGGATGGGGAGTGCGACGGCCATCACGCCCAGCGCGATCCTGATGGTGCCGAAGGCCGCCATGGTCAGCCTGCTGCACAAGCAGCACGAGATGTCGGATCGCTTCATCTCGCACATGCTGTCGCGCAACATCCGCATCGAGGAAGATCTGATCGATCAGCTCTTCAACTCGAGCGAGAAGCGCCTGGCGCGGGCGCTGCTGCTGCTGGCCCGCTACGGCAAGCAGGACGCGCCGGCGCGGGTGGTGCCCCGCCTGTCGCAGGAAACGCTGGCCGAGATGATCGGCACGACCCGCTCGCGCGTGAACTTCTTCCTCAACAAGTTCAAGAAGCTCGGATTCATCGAATACGACGGCGATCGTCCGCTCAAGATCAACCAGTCGCTGCTGAGCGTGGTGCTGCATGACTGAGCCCGGGCCCCCCGACCCGGGCCCCGGCACGGCCTCGCCGAACCATCACGCCGGCACCCCGCCGGTCACGTCCGACAGCGGGCCCCAGCGCGACGGCGTCAGCGGCGAGGCCTGGGCCCGCTCGCGTCGCCCGGCGCAGGGCTGACAGCGCACCGCGAAGGGCAGCGCCCGCAGACGCTGGCTCGGAATCGGCTGATCGCAGGCCACGCACAGCCCGTAATTTCCAGCGTCGAGCCGCAACAGCGCCGCGTCGATACCGGCGAGCGCTTCGGACTTGATCTGCAGGAGGGCGAACGACAGATCGCCGCGGATGTCGTCGTCGGCCTGCTCCATGTCGTCGCGGCCCTCGGGCTGGTGCGCGTCGCGACCGGCGCGCACGCGCGCCTGCACCTCGGCTTCGAGGGCGGCGCGGTGGTCGAGGAGCAGCTGCCGAAGTTCGGCGTCGCGTCGTGTCTTTGTCATGGCATCGGTCTCCGTAAACTCTGAGACTGAGGCATGCGACGCGTGATGTCTGTGCCGTTGTGCACACGAATATCCGCGCGTTCTGCCGGTGCCGCTGTGCAAACGGGCACAGACGCCGCGCGCGGCGCCGCCTAGTGTGGAACCAGCGAGGTGATCTGCTGAGGCCCATCGCGACGCGCCCACCTCTTCCTGCGGGCGTATCAGTCACGTGATGCCGATGCTGCCGTTCCGGCGGCGCGGTTCGGCAGATGACACGCATCTTCTGGAGTCCAGTCATGTATCGCACCTCGGCTCGTCTTCTCCTTGCAGGCGCCTTCGCGCTTGTCGGAATCCTGGCCCGTGCGCCGGACGTCTCGGCGCAGGACGGCGGCACCATCGTCGTGCAGGGCGTGCGGCGTCTCGGCGGGTCCACGGCCTTCTACAAGACGCCGCTCACCAACGTGGCGAGCTTCAAGCGCATGTCCGATGACCCGCGGGTGGTCGCCAACATCCGGGCCGTGCTCGATCAGGGCGGCGTCGGCGGCCTCGGCGATCGCGTGGTCGCGGCCTTCACCGGCGCCACCGCCTCGGTGGTCGGTGGCCGCTGCGCCGAGGCGACGCCGGCCGACGGCGTGATCGTCGAATGCGACGTCGAGCCCGGGCAGAACCTGCAGTGGATGGCCCACCGTCCGCGCGGCACCGCCCCGGCTCTGCTTCGCAATATCCGCTGGGCCGGCGCCAAGCCGTTTCGCGCCTATCTGTTTCGCGTGACCGACGGCAATCGCAACTACACCTTCGTCGTGCCGAAGATCTGCGGCAACGTCTCGCTGCTGCACATGGTCGAAACGCCGCCGGCGGTGGTTGCCGCGGCCGTCATTCCGCCGCCGCCGCCCCCGGCCCCCGCGCCAGTGGCGCCGGTACTCGTCGAGACGCCGCCGGTCGCACCCGAGCCGGTATCCGAACAGGCCGTCACGCCCCCGACCGCCTCACCGGTCGTCCGTGCGATGCCCTTCTTCGTGGATGGGATGTTCGGCAAGGACCGCCGCTCGCGCCCGATCGAGGGCGCGCTCGCCAGCGACCTGGAAGCGGCGCAGTGCTCGCCGATTGCCGGCCTCAAGGTCGGCGTCCTGAAGCGCTTCGCCAACAACTGGGAAGTGGGCGGCGCGGCCGGCGTCGCCATCAGTCTCGTGACGGCCGAGGACAAGGTCAAGGAACACGTGTTCTTCATCGAGGCCGAAGCCAACCACTACATCGGCGGCGGCAACGTGTTCGTCGGCGGTGGTCTGTCGCTGTGGGATCTGTCGCACAGCGACACACTGACGCCAGCCGCCATGGTGCACCTGGGCCTGCCGATCGCGCCCGCCGCGCGCATCCCGGTCTATTTCCTGGTCGAAGGCCGTCTGTTCCTCGACTCGCTCGACGACGTCGACAACAACTACCAGTTCTGGGGCGGCATCCGCCTCCGATTTTGAGCCCGCGCCTGTCGACGCTGTGTCTCACCGCCGCCATCGTGGTACTCGCCACGGTGGGCGGCGGCGCACAGACGACCCGATCGGTGCTGCCGCTGCCTGTGTCGTGGGGGGCGGTCGAGGTCGAGCGGTTCGTCGAGACCGACGGTGACCCGGCGACCCTCGAAGTGCTCATCTGGCGTTACGCCGACTACCAAGTTCCGGATCGTCGCGGTGCAGACGGACGGCGGGCTCTGCGCGGGCCCGTGGTTCATGTTCATCCACAGCCAGTACGCCTGGCCGCGGTTCAAGCGGGTGGGCAACGTCGATGTCGCGTTCCTGACGGAAACCGCGCAGTACCGGGCAGACGCAGAGCTACTACTTCGAGGTCACCCTCGAACACCCGACGGTCTGCGAGCCGTAGGCGAAGGCCGCGGCCGGCGCGCTCAGGGCGCGCCGAGCCCGGCGGTGACGGCGGCCGTCATGTCGGCCGTAGTCGCTGTGCCCCCGAGGTCGGGCGTGCGCACATGTCCTTCAGCCAGCACGCGCTCGATGGCGGCGACCATCCCGGCGGCCGCCTCGGTCTCGCCGAGGTGGTCGAGCATCAGCGCCGCGGCCCAGATGGCGCCAATCGGATTGGCGACGCCGCGACCGGCGATGTCGGGCGCCGAGCCGTGGATCGGCTCGAACATCGAGGGATACTCGCGCGTGGGATTCAGGTTGGCGCCCGGCGCCACGCCGAGCGATCCCGACACCGCGGCGCCCAGATCCGTCAGGATGTCGCCGAAGAGGTTCGACGCCACCATCACGTCGAGCGTCTGCGGATGCGTGACCATGCGCGCGGCCAGCGCGTCCACGTGGTACTTGCGGATGGTCAGGGCGGGGAAGTCGCGCGCCACCTCGTCCACCACCTCGTCCCACAGCACCATCGAGTGCTGCAGCGCATTCGACTTGGTGGCGCTGGCGAGGAGCCGGCGCGGCCGCGTCATGGCGAGCGCACAGGCGTAGCGCACGACCCGGTCGATGCCGCGGCGGGTGAAGAGCCCGGTCTGCTCGGCGACTTCGTGCGGCGTGCCCCTGTGGAGACGTCCGCCGAGGCCCGCGTATTCGCCTTCGGAGTTCTCGCGCACGCACACCCAGTCGATGTCGGCTGGTCCGCGCCCCTGCAGGGGGCCCGGCACCCCGGCCAGCAACCGCATCGGCCGCAGGTTCACGAACTGCTCGAAGCGCTGCCGGATCGGCAGGATGAGTTCCCATACCGAGACGTGATCGGCCACCGTGGGCGCGCCGATGGCGCCCAGGTAGATGGCATCGGCGGGCCGCAGCAGGTCGAGGGCATCGGCCGGCATCATGCGGCCCTCGGACAGGTAGGTACTCGCAGCCCCACGAGTGCGCCGTGGTCGTCAGGCCGAAGCCGTGCCGCGCCGCCGCGGCCTGTGCGACCGCCAGCGCTGCCGGCGTGACTTCCTTGCCGATGCCGTCTCCGGCGATGACCGCGATCTGGTAGTGACGTTGCGCTGGCATCGTGACGTTACTTTTCCCTGGCCACTAGCCGCGAGCCGCTAGCCCCCAGAACCTGTCCTTACATCCCCGGCGGCGTGAACCTGCCGTCGGCGGCGGTCCAGCCGCCGTCGACGAAGAGAATCGTGCCGGTCACGTAACTGGCGGCGTCCGAGAGCAGGAACACGGTCGGGCCCGCCATCTCGTCGGCGCGGGCCCAGCGGTTCATCGGGCTCTTGGTCGCATAGGCGTGGTACCACTCGGCGTTGGCCTTGATCGGCGCCGTGAGCGGGGTTTCCGTGACGCCCGGGCCGATCGCGTTCACGCGCACGCCGGAGGTGGCCCACTCGGTGGCCGCCGATTTGGCGAGCTGCACGATGCCCGCCTTGGTCATGCCGTAGACCGACTGGCCGGGCTCGGTCACGAGCGACCGGATCGAGCTGAACAGCACGATGCTGCCTGATTTCTGCGCCGTCATGATGCGGCCGGCGGCCGTGAGCACGTTGAAGTTGCCGCGCAGGTTCACGGCGACCACCTTGTCGAATTCGTCGCCGGTGTACTTGAGCAGCGGCTTGCGGACGTTGATCGCCGGCGTGCACACCAGGCCGTCGAGATGGCCGTGCGTGCCGACGAGCCCCTCGAGCGTCGAGACGACGCCGGCCTCGTCGTTGATATCGATGACGACCGCCTCGGCGGCGCCGCCGGCCGCGCGGATGGAGGTGGCCGTCGCCTCTGCCGCCTCGCCCTTGAGGTCGCAACAGAGCGCGAGTCCGCCCTGCCGCGCCACGCCGTGCGCCACCGCGGCGCCGATGCCGCTGCCGGCGCCGATGACGGCCACGACTTTACCGTCCAGTCGAAACATATCTGCCTGCACCGAGGTCATGAACGTGGGAACCGGGCGCCTAGCGCTTCGGCAGGTCGCGTGCGGCCGGCAGGTTCGGGAGCCCGGTGGCCTCGGTGGCGGCCCGCACGATCGCTTTGGCCATCACGTCGGCGGCCAGCGCGCCGATCTGGGTGATGTTGACCGTGCCGGTCCAGGTGCCGGTGGCGAGCGAGAAGACCGTGTCGCCGTCGCCCATCGTGTGCGCGGGGAAGATGGCGCGGGCAAAGCCGTCGTCGGCCATGAGCGCCATGCGGTGCACGTCGGCCTTGGTCAGCTTCGCGTTGGTGGCGACCAGCCCGATGGTGGTGTTCTCGCCGGCCCGCGGCGTCTGGCTCGGACCGCCGTTTCGCAGCAGCAGGCGCGCATCGGCGAACGTGCCGTCGGGATTGCGCACGCCGGCGACGACCTTGCCGGTATCCGGATCGATGATGTCGCCGACGGCGTTCACCGCCACAATTGCGCCCACCACGAGCCCGTTCGGCAGGCGGATCGCGTAGCTGCCGAGGCCGGCCTTCATCGAGCGATTGGGTCCGCCCGACTTGCCCACGGTGGCGCCGGCGCCGGCGCCCACGGTGCCTTCCTCGACCTTGCCGCTGGTGGCGGCGGCGGCGGCCTTGTAGCCGCAGTCGGCGGTGGGCCGGATCTTCGGATTGCCGCCCACCGGCAGGTCGAACAGGATCGCCGAGGGCACAATCGGCACCTTCGCGATGCGCACGTCCCAGCCCATGTTGTGTTCTTCGAGCCAGCGCACCGTGCCGCTCGCCGCGTCGAGGCCGAACGCGCTGCCACCCGAGAGCACCACGGCGTTCACCTTGTCGACCATGTTGCCCGGATCGAGCAGGTCCGTTTCACGGGTGCCCGGCGCGCCGCCGCGCTGCGACACGCCGCCGACGGCGCCGTCGCCGTCGACGACGATGACGGTGCAGCCGGTGGGCCGCTCGCTCAGCGTGATCGATCCCACCTTGAGACCGTCCACTGCGGTGATGCCGCGCGGGTCGGGCCCGGCCGCCGTCTGTGTGCGCGTCGTGATGGTGCCGGCGCAGACGGTGAGCAACAGCGCCGCGGGCAGCGCGAGACGGCGCGACGGCGACGCAGGGGGACGGCAGACGATCGGCATGGCGTGACCTCCGGTCCACTGGAGGGACCGTGAGTCGAGATGTTACGGGAGATGGCCGGTGTGAACCAAGCGCCGTGTTGATCCAAGATGATGATCGCCGTGCCCCTCGATCCCGCCCTCGTCGAACGGATCTCTGCCGTGGTCGATGCGACCGCGGACGAGATCGTGGCTTTCACGTCGGATCTCATCCGCATTCCCACCGTGAATCCCCCGGGCGAGGAATACGAGACCTGCGCCCGCTTCATCGGTGAGGCGCTGAAGCGGTTCGACTTCGACGTGCACTACGTGGCCGCGGAAGGTCATCCCGATCACACCGCCGCGCATCCGCGCGTCAACGTCATCGGACGCCGTGCCGGGCGGCACGCGCATCCGCTCGTGCACCTGAACGGGCACTTCGACGTGGTGCCGGCGGGCGAGGGTTGGACGGTCGATCCGTTCGGCGGACTCGTGCGCGACGGCAAGGTCTACGGCCGCGGCGCCTGCGACATGAAAGCCGGCATCGCCGCCGGCCTCTTCGCCGCCGAAGCGATCCGCCGGGCCGGCATCGAGCTGCCAGGCACCATCGAAGTGAGCGGCACGGTGGACGAAGAGAGCGGCGGTCTTGCCGGCGTGAAGTACCTGGCCGAGGCGCGCTGGATCGCGAAGGACAAGACCGACTTCGTGATCATTCCCGAGCCGCTCGACGTCGATCGCGTCTGCATCGGCCACCGCGGCGTCTACTGGTTCGAGGTCGAGGCGCATGGACGCATCGGCCACGGCAGCATGCCGTTTCTCGGCGCCAGCGCCATCGAAGGGATGAGCCGCTTCCAGGCGCTGGTCGAAGAGCAGCTCAAGCCGAAACTGGCCGGCCGGCTCACCGCGGTGCCGGTGGTGCCGCCGGGCGCGCGCCACGCCACCATCAACACCAACGGCATCCAGGGCGGCCAGCCGGTGGACGGCGTGCAGACACCGTGTGTCGCCGACCACTGCCGCGCCATCTTCGACCGCCGCTTCCTGCTCGAGGAAGGGCTCGAGTTCACGAAGGACGAGATCGCGGCGCTCGTGAACGAGGCGCGCCGCCTGGTGCCCGACATCCGCTTCGAAGTGCACGACAAGCTGATCGTGCACCCGACGCGCACGCCCGACGACTCGCCGATCATCCCGGCGCTCACCGGCGCCATCCAACGCGTGCTCGGCCGCCAGGCCTCGCTCATCGCCAGCCCCGGCACCTACGACCACAAACATGTCGCCAAGATCGCCGGCGTCCCGCACTGCGTCGCCTACGGCCCCGGCGAACTCGTGCTCGCGCACCAGCCGGATGAATACTGCAGCGTCGCGGACCTGGTGGCGGCGACGAAGGTGATTGCTCTCGCTTCGCTCGAGCTCATGACGACAGCGGCTAGGGACTAGCGGCTAGCGGCTAAGCCGTTGCGGCGAGCGAGCCTTGACGTGCTTGCACCCCCTCAGCCGCTGGCCGCCAGCACCGGGCCGCCGAATACTTAGCCGCCAGCCCCTAGCCGCTAGCCCCCAACCCGTTACTTGAGTCCCTCCAGGTGCCCCGCCCACGCCTCCACGATCGGGGCCAGCGGGCCCTTCGTGGCAGCGTAGGCCCGCGCCCACGCGCGGGCCTGGGCCTTGTCGGCGGTGATGTTCGCGGCGTCGATCGCCGGTCGATGTGGCGGCGATAGAGCGCGTAGACGCCGGACGCGATGGCCGGCCCGTCCTTGGCGCCCGGCCCGGCGATGTGCGTGGTGAGGAGCGGCAGCGCCCTGGCCGCGTCTCCGGCGAGGGCATACGCGAGCGCCAGGTCGCGCCGCACGCGCGCGTCGCCGGCACTGGCGGCCGCGACCTGCTCGAGTGGCGTGACGGCGGCTGCCGCCTGTCCGGACTTGAGCCACGCCTCGCCGGCCAGACGCGCAAAGGCCGGGACGGCGGTTGACGGCACGCTCATCAGCAGGCCGGCCGCTTCCTTGTCGCGACCGGCCATCAGCAGGGTCACGCCGTACATCGCGCGCGCGGCGCCGAAGCCGCCCTGCAGACGCATCGACGTCTGGAACTGGTTGGCGGCCTGATCGCGCTGCGACTTCGCCAGCAGGTCCATGCCGCGGATGAAGGCGGCGAGGCCCTGATCGCCGGCGGCAAGGGCCTCGAGCGCGGCGTCGGTCATCTGGCCGCCGCGTGCGGTCTTGATGGCGGCCAGCACCGGCGCCGTGCGGCCCTGTTCGGCCACGGTCCACAAGGCGGCGGTCGTCGCCGCGTCGAGGACGTCGTCTTTGGTGGCGGCTGGCAGCGACCCGAGTACGGCGGCCAGCAGTTCGCCAGGCGCGCTCGAGGTGGGCATCACCGATCCTGCGCCGTCCGCCCGTGGCGCCAGCACCCGGAACGGCCGGATGAGCGCGCCGCGCGAGGCGCCGGCTTCCGCGAAGGTGACGCGCGCCAGGTAGGCGCCGGGCGGCACCGCGCTGACGTTGATGCGACCCTGCGCCACGCGCACCTCCGGCGAGGACCCGACCGACACCTGCAGCGGCGCCGAGACCAGCACCCGGCTCGCTTCGTCGCGCAGGATGTCGAGGCGCGCGGTCACCTCGGCGTTCTGCGCCGCTGGCGGCGCGTAGGCCTCGGCCAACGCCACCAGCGAGCCGTTGGCGACGCGCGGCTCGACCTGCGGCGAGACGGCGCCATCGGCCGCCGGTGACGCCGCCACCAGCAGGTCGCCCAGCGTCAGCGTCTCGCCGTTCAACTGCCAGGCCAGCACCTCGCGCTCGAGACTGCCGGTGCGTTTCTCGCTGTCGGCCAGCGCCAGCGCGCAGGCGATAGGTGCCCGGGTCCACGGTGATGACCCCGGCGTAGCTGGCGCGCGTCTCGTCGCCGTCGATCGGCGTGAGCTGGCGCGCGTCTTCACTGGCCGCGACCACCTTGCCCTCTTTGGTCGCGATGACGAGGCCGGTGGCGTATTGCAGCGGACGCGTCGGAGCTGCGCTCCACCTCCGCCGCCACCACCAGGCGGACGCGTGAGGTGCCGGGCTCCTTGTAGGTCCAGGTCGAGGCCCGCATCGCCAGCGCCGTCGCCGGCGTGGGCGAGCGCAGCGTGCGCCCCAGGGCCTCGGACGGCGTGGCCGCGGGCGGCCCTTCGGGCGACAGGAAGGCCCGCCGCGCCTGCAGCGTCACGCCGCGGCGCGGGGTCTTCACCTCGATCTTGTGGCGGCGGCCGTCACGGTCGTTGGCGCCGGGTTCGACGCCCAGCAGATAGTAGCCGGCGAGCGACTGCTCGATCTTGCGGAACGCGAACTCGGCGCTCGCCACCACCCGGTGCAGCGTGCCGCGGGCCATCCCCGCCAGCATCATCAGCCCCTCCTCCTGCAGGCGACGGTCGTCAGCGGCGGTGGTCGGCCGCTGCGACTGCGAGGCGTCGAAGGGCATGACGTCGAGCAGCATCACATCGAGGGTCGCGCGGACGTCGGCGGCCACGCCGGCCAGGTCATCGAGCTCGGCGCCGAGCGTCTCGAGCACCAGCCCCTCGGAGATGAGGATGACCGACTTCTGGCCCTCGATGCCGCCGAGGCTCTTCAGCACGCCGCGGATGTTGGCCACCGAGCGATCGGTCTGCTGACGCTGGTCGCCGATGATCTCGCTGGCTTCCTGCTCGACGTCGCGCTCGCAGCGCTCGACGTCGGCGGCGCCGAAGACGCCGGAGCACTCGCGCGCGATGACCTGGGTGATGAGCGTGGCGTCGCTGCGGCGGTAGATCGCGAACGCCTCGGTGATGCTGATGTTGAAGCGGCGTGGCTGCGGCGTGACGCGGCCGGTCACCCGCAGCATCGCTTCGCGCACCTTGCCGTGATCGGTGGTGAAGTCGACCAGCTCGCCGGGGGCGGGGACGGCGACCAGGGCGAGGCGGTCGTTGGGCTGCAGGCGATCGACGAACTTGAGCGCGCTCTGCATCGTCGGCCGCGCCGAGCCGAAGCGGATGTTGCCCTGATCGACCAGCAGCAGGATCGCGCGCCCCTGCGGACCGCCACCGCCGTTGGTCGAGATGCCGTAGTCGGGTGGCGGCGGCGGGGCGATGACCGGCGCCGGTCCCCGCGGCGCGGTGCCGGCGACCAGCGCGTCGGTGAGCTTGATGTATTCGGCCGACACCACCTTGCGCGGCCGGCCGTCCACTTCCACCAGGAACTCGCCGGCCGTCAGGTCCACCACCTGCCGTCCGTCGCGATCGAGCACGGTCACATCGAGTGGCAGCACCTCGACGCCGGCACGGAACACCGGCGTCTGATCAGCGGGCGGCGCCGGTGGCGTGGCGGGGGCCTGGCCGGCCGGCGGCGTCTGGGCTGCCAGCGACGCGACGGCCACGGCGACGGCCACGAGCACGATCGACGAGCGGACTCGGTACATGGCAGCGACCTCAATCGAACCAATCGCCGTCTGGCGACGGCGGCCGGTCTCAGGTGGCACCGGGCCTGCTGGCGTGGCGGGCGGCCGGGACGGGTCATTGTATGTCCCGGGCCCGGCGAGACGGCGCCTCGGCGCCTCCGCTATCATCGATGGCTGTGTCCGTCCGTGACGTCCTCATCGTGGGGGCCGGCCCATCCGGTCTGGCGGCAGCGATTGCCTGCCGCCATCACGGCCTCGACTACGTCGTCCTCGAACAGGGCGCCCTGGTCGATGCCATCGCCCGCTTCCCGCTCAACATGGTGTTCTTCACCACGCCCGAGCTGCTCGAGGTGGGCGGCGTGCCGCTGACCTCGCCCTACGAGAAGCCGACGCGGGCCGAAGCGCTGCGCTATTACCGCAAGGTCACCGACACCTTCCAGCTCCAGATCGCGCTCTTCGAGCAGGTCACCGCGGTCGAGCGGGACGGCGACGGCGACGAGGCGGTGTTCGCGGTGGCGACCCGGACCCGGCTGGGCGCCGAACGCGTGCGCCATGCCCGCGCCGTGGTGCTGGCGATGGGCTACTACGATCGGCCGAACCGGCTCGGCGTGCCGGGCGAAGACCTGCCGCACGTCTCGCACTACTACAGCGAGCCGCATCCGTACTATCGGCGCCGGGTGGTCGTGGTCGGCGGCAAGAACTCGGCGTGCGAAGCGGCGCTCGACCTCTACCGCAACGGCGCCAAGGTCACGCTCGTGCATCGCGGCGAGGCGCTCGGCGACTCGGTGAAGTACTGGGTGCGGCCCGACATGGAGAACCGCATCAAGGAAGGCGCGGTGGCCGCGCACTTCAACACCCGCATCGTCGAGATCACCGCCACCGGCGTCGTCGTCGAGACGGCCGGTGCGCGGCACGAGATCGCTGCCGATTCCGTGCTGCTGCTGACCGGCTACCGGGCCGACCCGGACGTTCCTGCGCGGCGCCGGCGTGACGCTCGATCCCGAGACGCTGATTCCGCAGCACGATCCGGCCACCTTCGAGACCAACGTCCCGAACCTGTTCGTGGCCGGTGGCCAGCTGGCCGGTGTGCGCACGGGCTCGATCTTCATCGAGAACGGCCGCTTCCACGGCGAGCAGGTGGCAAAGACCCTGGCCGAGCGCTTCAGCGGCCGCTAGCCCCGGCGGCTAGTGGGTGGTCTCCACGACCACCACGCCTTCCAGCGCCCGCGATCGCCCGGCGGCGATGGCCGCCGCCAGCGCCGCATCGTCGGGATACGGCACGTCGGGGATTTCGCGTGCTTCGATGGCAAAAGACACGTCCATCACGAACGGATTCGGCGTGACGTGCAGGCGGGCGCCGTCGAGCCGGAGCGTCCACGGACCCAGCGTCTGCGCTTCGGCGGCCCGGGTGCAGAAGGCGAGCGACAGCAGGTCGCCGAGCCTGAGGTAGACGTAGTCGCGCACGAGTGCCTTCAGGTCGCCGCCGGCCCGCGCAGATGGTCGTCGCGCAGCGCCGTCATCGCCGGGAAGAACGTCCTGCCACGCCGGGTCGTCGCGGAAGCGGTCGTAGACCGTGACGGCGTGATGCGCGACCAGCGCCGCCGCCCACGGCGCCGCGGCGAGGTGCGCCACGCTGGCTGGCCACACGGCCTGTTTGATCGCCGACGGCACCTGCAGGAAGTCACGGATTCGCCCGGTGGCCGGATCGACCGTGAGCGCGGCGTCGGGCACGCGCCAGCCGCGGTCGTGGTGTTCGATGGCCGTCAGGATGTCGCGCCGCCGTTCCGCCTTGCCGAGCGACGGCCACAGTTCCATCAGCCGCCGCGCCAGCGCCGCGTGATCGGGCTGCGAGATGAGGTGCAGCACGCCGTCGCCGGGGCGGACGATCATGACTACGCGGACCGGAGGCGGCCGTCGCCGACCAGCACGCTGGTGCCACCGACCTGCACGCGCGTGATGTCGCTGCCGCTGACGCGCGAGGCGGATGTGAATGCGGCTCGGGCGGCCCATCTTCACGCCCTGCGCGCTGACAATCGTGCCCGCCGCCGACGCCGGCACCAGGCCATGCCGCACGAGGTAGCAGCCGAGCGGTCCGCTTGCAGAGCCCGTCGCCGGGTCCTCGGAGCCTGTAGCGCCGACCATGCGGCTGTAGACGGTGGCGCCGTCAGCGCCGGGCTCGGTCGTGAACACGAAGAGACCGCGGCGCTGCACGCCGGCGGCTTTGAAATGGGCCTCGAGCTCGCGGCCGTTCATCTGCACGGCGTCCACCGCGGCCCGCGTCGCCAGCGGCACGTAGAAGAACGCCGAGCCGCACGAGACTTCCTGCACCGGCAGCGTCGCCACCAGCTGCGCCGGCGTCACGCCGATGGCGCTGGCGAGCGCGGCGCCGGCCGGCAGGGTGGCGCCGAAGGTGGGCCGCTGCTGGGTCATCCACGCGAAGCGCAGGCGGCCCTCTTCCCATTCGAGTGCCACCGGCGTCGGGCCGATGCCGAGTCCGAAGACCATCTCGGCGGTGCCGGCCGCAATCACGCCGTCGTCGGCCAGCGCGAACGCCGAGCCGATGACCGGATGACCGGCAAACGGCATCTCGTTGCCGGCGCGCCCGAAGATGCGCAGCCGCACGGTGGTGCCGGCTGCTTCGGCCGGAAACACGTAGGTGCACTCCGAGAAGTTCATCTCGCGCGTCATTGCCGCCATCGCCTCGGTGGCCAGACCCTGCGGCTCCATGAAGACGGCGAGCTGGTTGCCGGCGTGCGGCGTCGAGGTGAAGACGTCGTAGTGCAGGTAGCGCCGCAGGTTCGGCAGGCGCGAGGCCGCCGAGGCGGGCGTCTGCGCGCGGGCGGGGCCGGCGCCGGTCACGAACGCGGCGGCGGCGCCGGCCGCGGCAGTCAGGGCGGAGCGGCGGGAGAGGCGAGGCATGCGGAGGAGTGTAGCCTCATTCCCTCGGCGGCTAGCCGCTAGCCGCCTAGCCGCTAGCCGTCAATGTCGCAGCCCGCTGTCGGGCTGCCGCTGCATCAGCAGCTTCATCTCGATGAGCTCGACCAGCGTCTCGCAGCGCGCCAGCACGCCCTCGCGTTCGAGGAGCGCCTGCTTCTCGACCGGTTCGAGTTCCAGATACTGCGACAGCGCGTTCACCAGATCGGGATCGGCCATGTCGCGCGGCAGCCGGCTGCCGCCTTCGCCCTGCAGCGACGGCGCCAGCAGCGTCTCGAGTCGGCGCCGCACCTCGGCCAGCGCCCCGCGCCGGTCGGGCGCGATGTCTTCTTCGATCGGCGTGACGTGCGCGATGCGGTAGAGCACGCCGTCGGTCGGCGGCTCCTCCTCGGTGATCCGGAACTTGTCGAGGCCGCGCAGGATCAGGTTGAAGCGTCCGTCGTTCTGCCGCTCCACATGCGTGATGAGCCCGGCGCAGCCGATCGGGAAGATCGGCGGCCGCCCCTCGTAGCTCTCGTCGTGGCCGGGCTCGAGCAGCGAGATGCCGATGATGCGATCACCCTCGAGGGCTCTGGTCACCATCTGCTTGTAGCGCGGCTCGAAGATGTGCAGCGGCAGGAACACGCCGGGGAACAGCACCGTCGCCGGCAGCGGGAAAAGGGGGAGGAGGGGGGGCAGCATTGGGATCAGCGGCTGGCGGCTAGGGACTAGGGGCTGAGGATCACACTATCGGGGGGACGATCCGCCGCTAGCCGCTGAACTTAGCCGCTAGCCGCTAGGACCTAGCCGCTAGTGGATGGTCCGCGTCTTCTTGTCCAGGTAGTCCATCAGCACGTACTGGCCGAGTGACTGCGGGGTGGTGAAGTAGGCCTTGCCGCGGCACATCGAGGCGACGCGGCGGACGAAGGCGACCAGATCGTAGTCGCGGGCCAGCATGAAGGTGTTGATGAGGATGCCGGCCTTCGCGCAGGCCGACACTTCACTGAAGGTCTCGCGGATGACGATCGGGTCGAGGCCGAAGGCGTTCTTGTAGACCCGGCCATCGGGCTGGGTGATGGCCGACGGCTTGCCGTCGGTGATCATGATGATCTGGCGCATGTCCTTGCGCTCGCGATCGAGGATGCGGCGGGCCAGCTTCAGGCCTTCGCGCGTGTTCGTGTAGTAGGGGCCGACGCGGACGCGGCCCAGTTCACGCAGCGGGATCTCTTCGGCCGAGTCGTGGAACAGCACCACGTGCAGCGTGTCGCCGGGATACTGGGTGCGAATCAGCTGCGAGAGCGCCATCGCCACCTGCTTGGCGGGCGTGAAGCGATCTTCGCCGTACAGGATCATGCTGTGCGAGCAGTCGAGCATGATGACGGTGGCGCAGGAGCTCTGGTATTCGCCTTGCGCGACCATCAGGTCTTCGTAGCCGATCTGGACCTTGCCGCCGTCGCGATGCGCGCGCGTCACCGCGTTCAACATGGTGCTGCTGGCGTCGAGGTTCAGCGTGTCGCCGAATTCATACGGCTTGGGCGCGCCGCTGGCATCGACGCCGGTCGCCATGTCGCGGGTGTCGTGGCGGCCGGCGCTGGCGTGGCCGATCGAGCCCAGCAGATCGCGCAGCGCCCGGTAGCCGAGGAAATCGAGCGCCTTGTCGGTGACTTCGAACTTCGTCTGGCCCGGCTCGCCTTCGCCGCTGCCGCCGCCCGCCTTCGCTCGACGCTGGCGTTCCTCGTCGAGCTCCGGCGAGGGCGTGATGTAGCCGGCCTCTTCCATGCGCTCCATGATCTGCTGCACCAGCTCGTCGAGCTGCTGCTTGGCGGTCTCGGCCTGCTCGCCGAAGAGCTGCTCCAGCACGTCGTCGGGCAGCAGCCCGCCGTTCAGCAGCGCATCGAGAATCGCGTCATGCAGCGCCTGCATCGTGCGATCGCCGTCGATTGACCCGTCGCCGTACGGCGACTGGAACCCGCTCGACAGCAACAGCTCCGACAACGCCGACACGAGTTCTTCCATGTCGACCTCGTCGGCCAGGCTGGGGACGTATTTGCCGTATTTGAATTTCATGATTCTCGAAGCGGCTGGGGGCTAGCGGCTGGCGGCTGATGATCCCGCTGCCGACCGTTCGTCGCGTCGCCCATGCCAGAAGTCTGTTCGGAGCCTAGCCGCTAGCACCTAGCCGCTAGCCGCTGATCGAGCGTCAGTTGTAATACCGCTTCTTCTTCGGCGGGCCGCTCGGTTCGTCGTCTTCGTCGAGCGTGATGGCGGGCGCCTGGCGGACGGCCGACTGCTGCGGCCGACGCACCGGCTCGGTGCCCACGTAGCCGCCGGCCTCACTGCGGCCGATGCGCTTCTGTGAGTAGAGGCCTTCGAGCACGAAGTCGACGGCCGCGGCGACCAGTGGCGCCGGGGCGCCGGGCGGCAGCGCCGCGCGGCCGGCCAGATCCATGAGGCCGGGGACCTTCGAGGCTTCCACCACCAGCGCCGTCGCCGGCAGGCCGTCGCCGAGCAGCACCGAGCCGCCGTTCTCGAACCAGTTGACGGTGGCCGAGACGTCGGCGTCGACGAAGTAGCCGTCGAACACCTGCGCGACGGCGTTTCTGATGAGTTCGCGGGCGATGGTGTGCGCGCCCTTGAGTTCGCCCTCGTATTCGAGCTCGATCTTGCCGGTGATCGACGGCAGCGCCGCGTAGGCGTCGGTCACGCGCGGCACCACCAGCGCCTCGCCGGCGCCGAGCGCGCGCCGCTCGGCGTTCGAGACCACGGTTTCGAGCACGCTGATGGGCAGGCGCTGGCTGACGCCCGAGCGCTTGTCGACGCGGCGGTCGGCGCGCGCCTGGAAGGCGATCTCCTCGACCACTTCACGCACGTAGGCCGGCACCTCGACGCGCAGGCCGCGTTCCACCCAGGCTTCCTGCGTGGTCACGGCCACGGCGTCGGCACGCGACTCCAGATAGTGGGTGCGGATCTCGGCGCCGATGCGATCCTTGAGCGGCGTGATGATCTTGCCGCGCGCCGTGTAGTCTTCCGGGTTGGCCGTGAAGACCAGCATCACGTCGAGCGGCAGGCGCACGGGGAAGCCCTTGATCTGGACGTCGCCCTCCTGAAGGATGTTGAACAGGCCCACCTGCACCTTGCCGGCCAGGTCGGGCAGTTCGTTGATGGCGAAGATGCCACGGTTGGCGCGCGGCAGCAGGCCGAAATGCATCGCCAGCTCCGAGCCGAGCTGCAGGCCCGAGGCCGCTGCCTTGATCGGATCGATGTCGCCGATGAGATCGGCGATGGTCGTATCCGGCGTCGCCAGCTTCTCGATGTAGCGGGCCTCGCGGGGGCGCCACTCGAGCGGCATGTCGTCGCCCTCGGCGGCCACGACCGCGCGGCCGTGGGCCGAGATCGGCGCCAGCGGGTCGTCGTGGATCTCGCTGCCGGGCACGACCGGGATGGCGTCGTCGAGCAGATCGACCAGGGCGCGGATGAGGCGCGTCTTGGCCTGGCCGCGCAGGCCGAGCAGGATGAAGTGGTGTTTCGCGAGGATGGCGTTGACGAGCTGCGGAATCACGGTGTCGTCGTAGCCGACGACGCCGGGGAAGAGGCGGTCGCCGCGCCGCAGTTTGACGATGAGGTTGTCGCGCACTTCGTCGCGCACCGAGCGGCGGGCGTAGTCGCCCCGGGCCAGTGCGGACTTGAGGGCGCCGAGCGTGGCAGGACGGACCGATGCGGGCATGGTTCTATTATGACGCCGTGACACGTCCGCACGGTTTCCTGCCGCCACCGGTGTTTGCCGGCGGCCATCCCCTGGTGTTCGGGCATCGGGGCGGATCGCGGGTAGGGCCCGAGAACACCGCGGTGGCCTTTGCGCGCGCGATGGAGCTCGGCGCCGACGGATTCGAGTGCGACGTCCGGCTCTCGGCCGACGGCGTGCCGGTGGTCATCCACGACCCCACGCTCGAGCGCACGACCGACGCCACCGGCGCGGTGCATGCAAGAACCGCCGACGAGCTGGCCGCGGTGGATGCCCGCTGCCACTTCGTGCCGGCGCTGCCCGCGTTCGCCGTGCCGGCGCCGGTGGGCGTCCCGCGCCTGGGCGACGTGCTCAGGCGGTTTCCCGGCGCGCGCGTCATCCTCGAGATCAAAGACGAGCGCCCCGCGGCTGGCGCCGTGGTGGCGGCCCTCATCGAGGCACTGGGGGCGGTGTCGCGCGTGTGTGTGGGCTCGTTCCACCAGCCGGTGCTCGACGCCGTGCGCGCGGCGTCGCCGGCGGTGACGACCAGCGCCTCCAGGCAGGAAGCGCAGTGGACGCTGGCGCGGTCGTGGGTGCGCTGGCCGTTTGCGTCCACGCCGCCCTACCGCGCGTTCCAGGTGCCGGAGCGCGCGGGCCGGCTGCACGTGGTGACCCCGGCATTCATCCGGCAGGTGCATCGCGAGCGCGCGGTCGTACAGGTCTGGACCGTCGACGCGCCCGACGACATCCGCCGGCTGTTCGCTCTGGGCGTGGACGGCATCATCTCGGACCGTCCGGACCTGGCGGTCCGCGCCCGCGACGCCTTCGTGACTACGCGGGGTCAGACCCCATTCAAGCCGTCAGAGGACTAGTGGCAGACAGCTGCGCTGGAAGTCTGCCTGCAGCCAGAATGGGGTCTGACCCCAGCTACTCGTAGTCGCTGAGGACGCCGCCCGGGCGCGCCGCGCGCAGCGCGTTCAGCACGGCCACCAGGTCGATGACCTCCTGGGCCACCGCGCCGCTCACCGGCGGCAGCAGGCCCGCCGCGGCCAGCGCCATGCCCACCACACTCGCCGCCATGCCGCCCACCGCGCTCTGCAGCGCGATGCGGCGCATCCGCCCGGCGATGTGCAGCAGTTCATCGACGCGCCTGAGCGAGGTGTCCATGACGACCGCGCCGGCCGCATCCGCCGTGATCTCGCTCTGGTGGCCGAAGGCGAGGCCGACGGTGGCCGTCACGAGCGCCGGCGCGTCGTTGATGCCGTCGCCGATGAAGATGGTCGGCGCCTTGGCGACTTCCGCGCGCGTGAGCGTCACCTTCTCCTCCGGCGTGCACTGCGCGTGGATCTCGGTGATGCCCACCTGGTCGGCGAGGTAGCGCACCTCCGACTCGCGGTCGCCCGAGACGATGATGACGCGGTTCAGCTGATGGCGCGGCGCCAGGTGGCCGATGAAGGCGCGGCTGTCGGGCCGCGGCGCATCGCGGAACCGGTAGGTGGCAGCCAGCGCGCCGTCCACGAGCACCACACATTCGAGGCCGGCGGCGATCGGCGGCAGCGCGGCGCCGAGGCCGGCCTCTTCGGCCTGCCGGCGGCCCAGCACGCGCACGCTCCGGCCCTCGACCGTGCCTTCGAGGCCCTGACCGGGCGGCTCGCGCAGCGCCGACGCGTCGGCCAGCGCCAGCTGCTCGCGGGCGGCGGCCTCGAGGATGGGCCGCGCCAGCGGATGCTTCGAGTAGCGCTCGAGGCTGGCCGCCAGGCGCAGCACCTCGCGGTCGTCCAGGCCCGGCGCGGCCAGCCGCTCGGTGAGCGTGGGTTGCCCGAAGGTGAGGGTGCCGGTCTTGTCGAGCACCATCGTGCGGCAGCGGTCGATGGTCTCGAGAATCGCCGGATCGCGGATGACGATGCTGCGCGTGGCGGCCAGCGAGATCGAGCCGATGATGGCCACCGGAATGGCGATGAGCAGCGGACACGGCGTGGCCACGACCAGCACCGCCAGAAAACGCACCGGATCGCCGCTCCAGATCCAGGCGCCCACCGCGATGGCCACCGCCAGCGGCGTGTACCACGCGCCGAGCGTGTCGCCGAGACGGCGCAGCGCCGGCCGCCGCTGTTCGGAGTCGCGCATGACGTGCATGATGCGGGCGTAGCGCGAATCGACGGCCAGCGCGCGCGGCACGAATGGTGATGACGTGTTCGCCGTTGATGGCGCCCGAGAACACCGACGAGCCGGGCGCCTTCGGCATCAGGAACGGCTCGCCGGTCAGATACGACTCGTCCATCACGCCGTGGCCGTCTTCGACCACGCCGTCCACCGGGCAGATCTCGTGCGGGAAGATCACGATGCGGTCGTCGACGCGCACCGCGTCGAGCGCGATGTCTTCGACCTGCCCGTCGATGCGACGATGCGCGGCCGACGGCATGCGCCTGGCGAGCGCCTGCAGCACCGACGAGGCGCGGCCCACGGCGTAGTGCTCGAGGGCCTCGCCGCCCGAGAGCATCAGCACCACGAGCGCGCCGGCGAGATATTCGCCGAGCACGACCGAGGTGACAATCGAGATGCCGGCCAGCAGGTCGGCGCCGAACTGGCCGGCCAGCGCCTTGCGCGCGAGATCCCCGACCAGCGGCACACCGCCGGCCGCCAGCACGAGGAACAGCGGCGCGTCGAGCAGCAGCCCGTCGAGCGCCAGGGCACGCGCGACCAGGTGCGCGGCGATCCCGGCCACGGCCAGGACGGCGATGGCCGAGTCGCGGTTCCAGAAGCCGGTCGGCAAAGAGGCGCGCATGTCGATCCACCTCAGCATGGCACGACGGCGCCCTCGGGCTGCCGGGCCGCGGTGAACGGCCCTATAATCCGACCGAACATCGCAACCGTCCGCACGACACATCTCGGAGGGCACGCGTGGCTGAACGCCTTGTCGGTTCCAACTACACGACGCCTGACCTCGTGGCCAAGGTCACCGGCCGCGCGCGCTACGCCGAAGACTTCCGCGCCGAGGGCATGCTGTTCTGCAAGCTGCTCCTGAGCCCGCTGCCACACGGCCGCGTGCGGCGCGTGGGCCTCGAACGGGCGCTGGCGCTGCCCGGCGTGCGTGGCGTCATCCGTGCTGCCGACCTGCCCGACCTGGCGGGCGCCGAGAAGGCGCTCACCGACGAGCCGCTCTACCAGGGCGAGCCGATTCTGGCGCTGGCGGCCGTGAGCGAAGACATCGCGGCGCAGGCCGTCGAGCTCATCGAGCTCGACATCGAGCCGCTGCCCTTCACGACCGACCCGCTCGAGAGCCTCAGGCCCGACGGGCCCGACGCGCGCACCGACGGCAACGTCTGGGGCGTGGCGCCGCCGCCGCAGCCCGGTCAGCCGCCGGCCCGGCCGCCGATAACGCGTCTCAAGTGGACGCCGGAAGACTTTGCCGCCGCGCCCGAGGGCGGCCTGCCGATCGGCAAGGCGATGGAGGAGTGGAGCTACGGCGACCTCGACGCCGGCTTCGCAAACGCCGCGCTGGTGCTCGACGACACCTTCGTCGTCAACTCCACCGGCCATCATCCGCTCGAAACGCGCAGCGCGATGGCCTACTGGCAGAACGACAAGTGTTACCTGCACTGCTCGACGCAGAGCGTCGTGCGGACGGTGGACGGGGTCGCCCGCTGGGTCGGCATCGACCCGTCGCAGCTGGTGCTCATCTCGGAATACACCGGCGGCGGCTTCGGCAGCAAAGGCGCCGGCGCCGTGTCGATGGCGATTCCGTGCGTGCTCTCGAAGAAGGTGGGCGCGCCGGTGATGATGCGCGTCAGCCGCGAAGAGGAGAGCTACTTCGGCCGCGCCCGCACCAACATGACCGGCCGCGCCAAGATCGGTTTCGCGAAGGACGGCCGCATCACGGCCCTCGACCTCTTCATCGTGCAGGACAACGGGCCCTACGGTCCGATGGGCGACCATCGGTCGGCAGGGCTCGCGGCCTCGCTCGTGTATCAGGCGCCGGCGATGCGCTGGCGCGCGGTGAACGTGCTCACCAACACGCCGCCGCGCACCCAGCAGCGCTCGCCCGGGCCGATGCAGGCCAACGGCATCATCGAAGGCATCGTCACGAAGGCGGGGCAGCAGCTGGGCATCGACCAGCTCGCCATGCACCGCGTGAATGCGCCCGAAGGCAAGGCCTTGTACGGACCGGCGGCTGCCGACGGCAAGCGCCGCTACGTGACCGGCGCCTTCGTGAAGGAATCGCTCGATCGCGGCGCCCAGCTCTTCGACTGGCAGACGCGCGTGGCACGGGCCGGGCAGCGCCGGGGCTCCAAGGTGCGCGGCGTCGGCGTGGCCGTGGGCCCGCACGGGGCCGGTTCGGTCGGCTTCGACGGCCTGATGATCCTGCGGCCCGACGGCGTGCTCCAGGTGCAGAGCGGCGTCGGCAACCTCGGCACGCATTCGGTCATCGACCTGGCGCGCGTGGCCGCCGACGTGCTGGCGATGCCGTGGGAGCGGGTGGAAGTGGTCTGGGGCAACACCGCCCGCGGCCTGCCGTGGACCTGCATGTCGGTCGGCAGCCAGACCACCCACGCCATGACGCGCGCCAACATGGCGGGCGCCGAAGACCTGAAGCGCAAGCTGCAGGAGATTGCGGCGCAGGACCTCGGCGGCGCGCCCGACGACTACGAGCTGGCAGATGCACGCGTGAACCGGAAGGGCAGTCCGGGCCGCGGCCTTACCTACGCCCAGGCCGCCTCGCGCGCGATCGCGCTCGGCGGACGCTTCGACGGGCACGAGCTGCCCGACGACATCCACGCCTTCACGAAGACGTCGGCCGCGGGCCTGGTGGGCCAGGGCCTCATGGGCGTGGCGAAAGACACCTATCCGCGCGACGGCGACACCTACGGCTTCGTTGCCGGGTTCGCTGAAGTGGAAGTGGACGTCGAGACCGGCGTGGTCGCGCTCATTGACTTCCTGTCGATTGGCGATGTCGGCACGGTGGTCAATCCGCGCAGCCTCATCGCGCAGCTGAACGGCGGGTGCTGCCTGGGCATCGCGCACGCGCTCTTCCAGAAGCTGGTCTACGACCCGCACTACGGCGTGTCGCTGGCGCGGCGCTTCCACTACAACAAGCCGCTCACGATCATGGATATTCCCGTCCACCTGAAGGCCGAAGCGCTGGGGACGCCCGACCCCGAGACGCCGACCGGCGCCAAGGGGGTGGGCGAGCCGCCGGTGGGCGCTGGCTACGGGGCGGTGCTGAACGCGATTGCCTCGGCGATCGGCGTGGATGCCTTCCGCCGCGCGCCGGTGACCTCGGACGTCGTGTTGATGTCGCTCACGCACGGCCGGCGGATGCATCCGCCGCTTCGGGCGCACGTATAGGCGGCGAAACACCGGCCGCCTTTACGCAGCTCAGCGGTTTGAGGCACGATTGTACGAGCGCGCTTCAAGATGACGCCGCTGGCGCGCTTCATGAGGAGGCAGGCATGCGGCGGATGTTCCGGGTGGTGAGTGGGCTGACCCTTGGTGTGGTGCTGGCGATGGGAGTGGGCGCTCGTGCCGGGCAGGCACAGGACGCCGCGGTAATCGACAAGGCGATGAAGGCCGTCGGGCCCGCGTTCGGGGCGCTGCGCAAGGCCGTCGAGGCCGGCATGGCCCCCGAGTCGAAGGCGGCCGCCGAGACGCTCTCGAAGGCGTTCGCCGAGACCGAAGGGTTCTTCAAGAGCCACGGCAAGGCCGACGGCGTCGAGCTGGCACAGACCGCGAAGAAGGCCGTCGATGCCCTCGCCGCCGGCGCCTCCGGCGACGCCGCCAAGGCCTCGATGGGCGAGCTCGGCAAGACCTGCGCGGGATGTCACGCCACCTACCGCGACAAGGCGGCGGACGGTACTTACGCGTTCAAGCCCGGCGCGTAGCGCACCGGACCTGAACGGACACGGACATAGCGGCTGGGGGCTCGCGGCTGGACTCGCCAGCGTTCAACTGGGCCCGGTGGCATTCCACCGGGCCCTTTGTGTGTCTACGGACGCTGCGTTCACCGGCGCGACAAAACAGCCTCGGCTATACTCTCCGCGCTCAGGCGTTTGACGATCACCGCTGGCACGCGCATCGGCAATCTGGAGTTCGTCGCGCCCCTGGGCGCCGGCGGGATGGGTGAAGTCTGGCGCGCCATCGACACCAGTCTGGGCCGTCAGGTTGCCGTGAAGCTCCTGCCTGACCGATTGGCCTCGGACCCTGAACGCCTGGCCCGGTTCGAGCGCGAGGCGAAGACGCTCGCCTCGTTGAATCATCCGAACATCGCCGCCGTCTACGGGTTCGAGACCTCGACAGCCCGCCACGCTCTCGTCATGGAGCTGGTCGAGGGCGACGACTTGTCGACGACGATTGCCGTGGCCGCGATCCCGATCGATCAGGCACTGCGGTTCGCCAGTCAGATTGCCGACGCGCTCGAGGCCGCGCACGAGCAAGGCATCGTCCACCGCGATCTGAAACCGTCGAACATCAAGATCCGCAGCGACGAGATGGTCAAGGTTCTCGACTTCGGTCTGGCCAGGGCGATGGAGTCCGCGCTGTCGACCAACCGGACTTATTCGCCGACCCTGACGGCTCCGCCCCTGACAGAGCCGGGCGCCACGCTGGGGACGGCGGCGTACATGAGTCCCGAGCAGGCGCGCGGGATCCCGGTCGACAAGCGTGCAGACCTGTGGTCGTTCGGCGTCGTGCTGTGGGAACTCCTGACCCGCAGGCGTCCGTTCGACGGGGCGACTGTGTCCGACACGCTGGCGGCGGTGTTGACGCGCGAGCCGGACTGGGCGCTCCTGCCAGTGCAGACGCCGCCATCGGTTCGTCGCCTGCTGCGCCGCTGCCTCGAGAAAGATCGCAAGCGCCGACTCGATTCCGCCGCGGCGGCACGGCTGGAGATCGAGGAAGCCCTGACCGAACCGGCTGAGAGATCGAAGGCTCACGAGGCGCGGGAGTCTGCCGTTGGAACCTGGCGTTCCCGGCCGGCGGCGATGCTCGTCGCCGCTTCGATGGTAGCGGCCGGCGCGGTAGGAGCGTGGACATACTGGAAGGCGCCCGTGCCCCCCGCGTTGGAGCCGGAAACCCGCGTCGACATCGTGACACCACCGACCGACGATCCGATGTCGTTCGCGCTCGCCCCGGATGGTCGGCAGGTCGTCTTCTCGGCGTCCGACGGCGCCGTGCCGCGTCTGTGGCTGCGATCCATGGCTTCGTCGAAGGCTGAGCCGCTGGCTGGCACTGATGGCGCACGCTATCCGTTCTGGTCACCGGATGGCCGTTCGATAGCCTTCTTCTCGGCGGCCCAGCTCAGGCGTCTCGACCTGGCTGGTGGGGCCCCGATCTCCCTCGCCGCGGTCTCCTCTTCACCAGGCGGGGGCACCTGGAACTCCACCGGTGTGATCGTGTTCGCGCCGAGCATCGGCCAGCCGCTGTTTAAGGTAGCGGCCGCGGGTGGCGCACCCGTCGCGATCACATCACTCGAGGGGCACACCAGCCACCGGTTTCCGTCGTTCCTGCCCGATGGCCGGCATTTCGTGTTCTACGCTACCGGACCCGCTGACATGGCCGGCATCTACATCGCGACACTCGACTCGTCGAGCCGCCATCGGCTGACGCCTGCCGACAGTGCGGGCGCGTTCATGTCGTCGCCCGCCGCTGGCAACTGGCTGCTGTGGACGCGCGCCGGCGCGCTCGTCGGTCAACGCCTCGATCTCGATCGGTTGAGTCTGGTCGGCGATTTGACCGCCCTTGCCGACCAGGTCGCCTTCAATATCAGGACGCGTGCGACCGCGCTGTCGGCCTCGGCTGGCGGCCTGGTGGCCTTCCGGCCCCACGGAGCTAGCCTGCGTCAACTGGTCTGGAACGATCGCTCGGGAAACGTGCTGTCCACCTTGGGTCTGCCCGATGACGCCGAGCTTCGCAGTCCAGACGTGTCTCCACAGGGCATGGCTGCGGTGTATCGGGTCGTGCAGGGCAACACGGACATCTGGCTGATGGAGGGTGAACGGACCAGCCGATTCACGTTCGACGCCTCTGACGAACGCTACGCGATCTGGTCGCCTGATGGTGGCCGTCTCGTGTTCGATTCGCGGCGCGATGGACGGCACGGTCTGTATGTCAAGGCGGTGAGCGGCGCCGCGCCCGAGGTACTGCTGGTCGATTCCGAGGGACTGAACGCCACCGATTGGTCAGCCGACGGCAAGTACGTGCTCTACAACAGCCTGGACCCGACGACCGACTGGGACTTGTGGGTGCTGCCGATGGAGGCGCCCGGCGACGCGTGGCCACTGCTGAAGACAGCGAACAATGAGCGCCAGGGGACGTTCTCACCGGATGGCCGCTGGGTCGTCTACCTGTCCAACGCCTCAGGGCGCCCGGAGATCTACGTCCGCGCGTTCGCCGCCCCCGCACCGTCCGGCGCCGGCCGTAGCGCAACCGCAGGACAGTGGCAGGTCTCAACCGACGGTGGCAGCTACCCGCGCTGGAGTCACGACGGAAAAGAGATCTACTACATCAGCCCGACCGGGGCGATGATGGCAGCCACCGTGACCGTGACCGCAGCAGCGGTGCAGACAGGGAAGCCCGTGGCGTTGTTCCAGGCGCGCATCTCAGGTGGAGGTGTCGACGCGCAGGCCGGCCGCCAATACGACGTCGCCGCTGATGGGCGGTTTCTGATCAACACCGTGGTCGACGTTGTGACCCCCATCACCCTGATTCAGAACTGGCGTCCCGACAGGCTTCAGTGAACGCGGGACCGACCCCGGGCGGTGCAGGTCGGCCTCAAGAGCGCGATCTGCGCGCCTCCAGGAACGCGATATCCTGCGCGTCGCTGGCCAGCGCGCGGTCGGCATGCGCGATCCGCTTGAGCTGCAGGAGATCCTCGTCGCTCGCGAGATGGAGGACGTGTGACCGAATCTTACGCCGCACCGCTCGTCCCGCAAGCTCGCTGGCGGCGATCGGAAAGTCGAAGAGCAGGTCAAATCTCAGCCGGCTCGCCGGACTGAAGAACGAGACGCTGGCTGGTGCATCCAGTCGCAGCCGCACCGCGGCAACCCGACGATTGTCGATGGTCGCGCGGACCTCGCCGTTGTCATCGAAGCGGGACACGAGTTCGAAGCCCAGGCCATAGAGCAGGTCAACCAGCTCGCCGACTCGCTCCTTCGGATGCGCGATGACGAAGTCGAAGTCGCGCGTGACCCGTTGCGAGCCGAGGATCACCAGGGCCATGCCGCCCACCAGCGTGGGCTCAGCGCCGAAGTCGGTGAGGGCTCCGACGACCACGCCGACCTCGTCGAGATGATCGCGCACACTCACGACCCCGACCGGCCTGGATACAGGCCGGGCAACCGTCCGGCGACCTCGGACATCCGGCGCACCTCTGGCCGGCCTCCCTGCAACGTCACCACCGCCTCGACGTAGGCAAAGTTGTCCGCAATCCGGCGAGCCGCCGCCAACGACTCACGACGCGCAGCGCCGCCCTGAGAGGCGATGCGCCGCCGCCGTTCGGGCGTCAACCGCCGGGCCCTGGCCCGTCCGCCTCGGGCTCCCAGCTTCCTGGCCATCTGCCGAGAATCCATGGCTCATTATACTTGACGCTAAGCACAAGGCCGTGCCGTCAGGCTAGAATGCCGCCGCCATGACGGCCGGCACACGAGTCGGGCCCTACGAGCTGCTGTCCCTGCTCGGTTCAGGTGGGATGGGCGAGGTGTATCGGGCCCGGGACACGCGGCTCCATCGCATCGTCGCAGTCAAGATGCTGCCGGCAGGCGTGGCCACCGCCGCGCGCCTTCACCGATTCGAGCAGGAAGCACGAGCGGCCTCCGCCCTGAGCCATCCGAACATCCTGACGGTCCACGACGTGGGACGTGAGGGCGACGCCGCGTGGATTGCGATGGAGTGGGTCGAGGGACAGACGCTGCGGTCCGTGATGGACGGCCCCCGCGTGCCGCTGCGACGTGTCGCGGGACTTGCGGCGCAGATCGCCGATGGACTCGCCAAAGCCCACGCCGCCGGGATCGTGCACCGCGACATCAAGCCCGAGAACGTCATGGTCAGCGATGACGGGTTCGTCAAGATTGTCGACTTCGGACTGGCGACCCTGGCTGCGGACGCGTCTCGAGGTGAGGCGGATCACGACGGGCGCGTACAGACGCAGACCGGCAGTATCCTCGGCACCGTCGGCTACCTGTCGCCGGAACAAGCCAGCGGACATGCGGTCGACTATCGATCGGATCAGTTCGCCCTGGGATTGCTGATCTACGAGATGGCCACCCGGGTCCGGCCGTTCGATCGGCCAAGTGTCGCCCAGTCGCTCGCCGCGACCATCGAGTCCGAACCCGACGCCATCGAGACGCTGAACGACCAGGTGTCGCCACATCTCGCGGCGGTCGTGAAGCGCTGCCTCGAGAAGGCACCGGCCGACCGCTACGAGTCGACCCGCGACCTGGCCCGCGAGCTCAAGCGCGTCGTCGACGAGCCAACGGCTCGTCGAACGGCGCCGCTGCCGCGGCGGGCCGTCGGGCGGTGGGCGCTCGTGGTGGCGACCGCGGCAGTCGTGCTGATGGCGTCGGTGGCATCGATGAGGTGGCGTTCGACGAATTCGCTGCCGATTTCCGCAGAGTCACCACTGGTGGCAATGCGTCCGTTCCATAACCTTTCGAACGATGCCTCGCAGGCCGACTTCGCGGCGGGCCTCAGTGACGAGATTCACGCGAAACTCTCGACTCTGGGCGGTCTTCGCCTGTTGAGCGGAAGCGCCGTGGGCCGCAACGCCGGCGTGGACAATGCCCGCCTGGCGACCGAGTTCGGCGTGGATCACGTTCTCGAGGGCGCCGTACGGGTCGACGGACAGCGGGTTGAGATCGAAGCGCGCGTGGTCGACGCTCAGGGGCAGCGCACGATCTGGTCGGCGGGATACGACCGCGAGCGCGCCGAGGCGTTGGCGATCCCGGGTGAGGTGACTCTGGCAGCGACCAAAGCGCTCGGTGTGACCGTGACGGCCGACGAACAGGTGCGGGTCGAGCGGCCCCAGACCAGGAACCTCGATGCCTACCTGCGATACCTGCACTGGCGGCGAATTCAAGGTGACTGGAATGATCGTGCCAGCCACTATGCCTCGCTGGAGCCTCTGAGACAGGCGATAGCGCTCGATCCAGCCTTCGCCGGGGCTCACGCCAGGCTCGCCTATGAGCTGGCGATCTTCGGCGACTTGTACGACGACGCTGAGGCCTTTGTCGCGGAGGGTGTGGCCCACGCTGAGGCGGCGCTGAGGCACGACCCGGCGTCTGCGGAAGCACACGGTGCCATCGCGGTCGTCCATCTCACCCGCGGTCAGTCCGGCCTGGCGCGGCTGTCGTTCCAGCGGGCGATTGCCCTCGATCCCAACGACACCTCGGGGATGAACAACCTGTCGATTCTGGACGTCAACTTCGGCCGCTTCGCCACCGGGCTCGAATGGGCGCGGCGTGCCTTCGAGCGATCGTCAAGGCGCGGCAACGACTACTACCATGTGTCGGCAGCCCTCTCCTCGCTGCGTGACGACGATCTGTCGCTGCGGTGGCTGCTCGACGGCGAGCGACGGTATCCGGCAAGCCCGCGCGTGCAGCAGGAGCTGGCATATGTCGAACTGCTCGCCGGCCGCACCGCCGATGCCCTCGCACGGGCGCGCCGGGCCGTCGAGAAGGGGCCGCCCGACAACCCCGAAGGCGTCATGGCCCTTGCGGAGATCGCCTATCTCGCCGACGCTCCCGACCTCGAGGCGCTTACCGAGCCACTCATGAAGGAATCGGCCAGCGCTGCCAGCGTGTGGCTGGGGGAGACGGTGCGCGTCCGCTATGCCTATGCCTTGGCCAGACGTGGCGAAGTCCGCCTGGTGCCTGTGCTGCTGGACGTCGGCGAGGACGTTGCCAGGCGCCGCATCGACAGTGGCGACGAGTCTCCGCGTCGGCGCCTGGAACTGGCGGCCATCGCCGCGCTCAGGCGCGGCAACGAGGACGCACTCGACTGGCTCAGCAGGGCCTACGATGCCGGATACCGCGACTACGGAGTGCTCGAGCGCGACCCCGCCTTCTCGGCCCTTCGCAGCCATTCGCGTTTCCTGGCCGTGCTCGACGCGATGAGGCGGGACATCAGTGCACAGCGCCAGGCGGCCTACGAAAAGGGACTCCTCGACATCGACGCGTTGTTGCGTCCCCCCTCTGCAGACGCCCGCCAATAGCAGCAACCGCGAAGGTCAGAATCAACGAAGGAATCGGTAAGGACGGCAGCGCGTTGTCAGCGGGATGATGCGCCCGACGTCAGCGCATCCGCTTGGCCAAGCGGCTCTGAACAGGAGCCGCTATGTGTGTCCGTCGTGTCTGCATGGGCGTGGCCGTGCTCGCGTGTGTCGTGTCGTCGGCGCCGGTGATGTCCGGCGTCGGGTTCGCCTCGGACCGCAGTCCCGGTCCTGCCGCCAACGTGTTCCGGGTGAGCGATGGCGAACTCGTCGCCTCGATCGAACGGGCGGTCGTCGGCGCCCGACGACGCCTGGAGGAGGATCGCTGTGCGGCGATCCTTGGCGACTTCAGCGATGCCGGCGGACGCCTCCTCACCGCCGTTGCGGCCGAGCATGGAAAACCTCCCGCCGATCTGCTGTCGCGCATCATCTTTCGAGACGGCCGTGACTCGGCGGTCTGCCGCGGGACCTCGGTGGTCGCCTTCACGGGAGCCGGGAGCCGGGTGGTGTTCATCTGCGCCGCGCGTTTCAGCCGCTTGGCGCGCGACGCGTCGGAACTGGTCGTCATCCATGAGCTGCTCCATACGCTGGGGTTGGGGGAGCGGCCGCCAAGCTCGCGGCAGATCGACAACGCGGTCGCACGACGGTGCCACACATGAGGCGGGTTCCCGATC
Source organism: uncultured Acidobacteriota bacterium (assembly GCA_963779175.1). GTDB lineage: Bacteria > Acidobacteriota > Vicinamibacteria > Vicinamibacterales > UBA2999 > CADEFD01. The sequence goes on along the minus strand of CAVZXA010000003.1, from coordinate 1,842,273 downwards.
GCGGCAACTCCCGGCCCTGCGTATACTGCACGGGGCCAGCGGCCGCACCTCGTGATCACGCGCTTCCTCGATTGCGAACTGGACCACGACGCCCGGCTGCTGCATCGCGCAGGAGCGACGGCGCACCTGACACCGAAAGCAATGGAGGTGTTGCTGCTGCTGGTCGCGCGTCGCCCTGCCGTCGTCGCCAAGCGCGAGTTGCTCGAACACGTCTGGCCGGGGACGTTCGTCACCGATGCCAGCCTGGCACGCACCGTGCACGAGATCCGCGACGCCATCGGGGCACCCGGTGCCGCAGCGATTCGGACCGCGCACGGTCATGGTTACGCGTTCCACGCGCAGGCCACGTCGATCGATCGCGACCCTCGTGCGCCGGTTCAGGCCAGCGCACACGGGCCGCGTGGGTGGCTGGTGGTCGGAGGACGGGCGCTGCCACTGCGCGACGGAGCGCAGGTCATCGGGCGCGATCCCGCCTCGGCCGTGCCCGTCGACTCGCTCCTGGCCTCGTGGCACCACGCCAGGCTGGTGGTGAACGGCGAGGGCGTCACCGTCGAGGATCTCGGCTCGAAGAACGGCACGACGGTGCGCGGCGAACGTCTCAGCGCCATTCGACACCTCGACGACGACGACGACCTCGTTGTCGGCGGCGTCCGTTTCCTGTTCAGGAGCGGCGCGCGAGTCCTGCCGACCGAGACAGACCCATCCGACTGAAGAGCTGAGTTCGACTGGAGGAGACCGTGAGCAGGACTGGTGATTTCGGATCGTTCGGGCGCCTCACGCGCCGGGTGTGCACGCTGCTGATCGCGACCGTGGTCGTGGCGCTCGTGGCGTCGCCACGGACGGCCGCACAAGGGACCTACGTGTTCACCGTGATCGTCCCGGAGGGCTCCAACCTCGGCTTCCCGCCGCCGGTGGCGATCAACAGCGCGGGGCAGGTCGCCTTCGTCGGCACTCCTCCGTCGGCTGCCTACGGAGTGTACCGGGGTGATGGCACGACCTTGACGCTGGTGTACGACCCGGGCGTTCCGAATACTCAGGCGCCTCCGACCGGCGCCGTCGCGATCAACGCGTCGGGGACGGTGGCCTTCGGCACCTACGGACCGGCCTTCGGCTCGCAAATCGTGCTGTCGGATGGCGGCGCAACTCATGTCAACGGCCCGTGGGTCGCCGGCGGCGAACCGTCAATCAACGACGCCGGGCGATTCGTCTATGGCATCAGCAACGGGGTCGATGCCGGCATCGCCATCGACGCGGCCATCACGCCGCTGGCGGTCCCCGGCGACCCGATGCCTGGGGGGACGCTGGCGGGCGCGCATTTTCCGCTGGTCAACAACAGTGGGCAGGTCGCGTTCTTCGGCTCGCTCACGGATGGCAGCGCCCACTTCTTCCGCACCTCGGTGACTCCGGGAGGGCCTGTGGTCGCAATGGGCTCGTCCAACGGCGGCTCGCTGCTGTTCGGGATGAACGACGCCGGGCATATTGCCTATCTGGGCCTTCCGGCAGTTGGGCCAGCCACCGCCCTGTATGTGAGCGACGGTGCGACCCAGACACCGGTGGTCGTGGCCACGCCGGATTTCCTTCTGGAACCACACATGACGCCGATCAACGACGCCGGGCACGTCGCGTTCGTCGCCCAGGCCGGCAGTGCGACGCCGGTGCGCAGAGTATACGTGTGGCACGGCAGCGGACTGTGGGAGGTGATTGGCCAGGGCGACACCATTCCCGGGCTCGGCACCGTGCTCGACTTCTCGATCGGGAACGACTCGCTGAACGATCGGGATCAGGTGGCGTTCACGGTTCGCTACGATGACGGCGGCGGCACCGACAAGTACGCGGTGGTCCGCGCCGACCCAGTCAACGTGCCGCCCGTCGCTGTCGATGCGTCTTTGTCGGCGATTGAGGACACGCCCGCCGCCGGCACACTCGTCGGGTCGGACGTGCACAGCGATCCGCTGACGTTCTCGATCGCCGCCAATGGCACGCTCGGCGCGGCGACTATCACCGACGCCGCCACCGGCGCGTTCAGCTATGTCCCCAATCCAGACGCCCATGGCACCGACACGTTCACGTTCACGGTGAGCGATGGCGTGTTCGATTCGAACATCGCCACGGTGTCGGTGACGGTCGCTCCCGTCAATGACCCGCCGGTCGCGACCGGCGACAGCGTGCTGGCCGTGTCTGGAGTTTCGATCAATGGGTTCCTGCACGCCACCGACGTCGATGGGCCGCCCCTGACCTATTCGATGGTGTCGAACCCCAGCCTCGGCAGCGCTGTCATCACGAACGCGACGACCGGCGCCTTCACCTACTCGCCGCCCGCCGGGAGCTCGGGTGGCGGCATCATCGCCCCGCTGGCCTCCCTGGTCGACACGGTCACGTTCAAGGCCAGTGACGGCGCGCTCGACTCGAACGTGGCGACCGTGACGTTCACCCTGCGAGTCGACGACGCTCCACCATCGCTTCTCGACCTGCGCGTCGTCACCCGCGAGGGCCGCGCGGTGGCCGGCAGGCTGGCGGCAACGAACCTGCCACGCGGGAGGCCCACGTTCGAACTGGTCTCGGCGGCCGAGCGTGGCACGGTGAGCCTGCAGCCGGCCACCGGCGCCTTTGTCTATCGGCCGCGGCCCGGCGTGCACGGCGTCGATCGATTCACAGTCCGCGTGCGCGCCGGTCACGCGACCTCCAACGTGGCCGAAGTCACCGTCGTGATCGCCCCTCGGGCCGATCGTCGCCGCTAGCCGGGTTCGCGGACGCCCTCGAGCCCCGAGCTCCGGTGGGCCGCGTCAGCCGGCCAGCCGCGACGCGTGAGCGAACAACGCGTCGTACATGGCCGGGGTGACCCGTCCCGTGTGCGTGTTCTGCCGCGACGGATGGAAGCAGCCCACGACCACGAGGCGTTCCGGGCCGCGGGTGCCGGCCGGGGCCAGGTGCGCGACCGCGCCGTGGGCGAAAGCCGGGCGCGGTCGTGGCAGCGGCGCGTGGTCGGCCACGAAGGTGAGCCAGGCGTCCCAGGCGATCTTGCCGAGCGCGACCATGACGCGCAGCTCCGGCAATGCGGCGACTTCAGCGGCGAGGTGGCGGCGACAGGCGGCCACTTCCTCCGGTGTGGGTTTGTTGTCCGGCGGGGCACAGCGCGCCGCGGCCCCCACGAACACGCCGCGCAGCGTGAGCCCGTCGCCGGCCGACTGCGAGGTCGGGAGGTTCGCCAGACCGGCGCGGTGCAGCGCGCTCATCAGGAAGTCGCCCGAGCCGCCGCGGCCGTCACCCGTGAACACGCGGCCGGTGCGATTGGCCCCGTGTGCCGCCGGCGCCAGTCCCAGGATGAACAGCCGCGCCGCCGGATCGCCATAGCCGGGCACCGGCCGGCCCCAATACGCGTCCTCCAGATAGGCCCGGCGCTTCGTGGTCGCGACCGCCTCGCAGTAGGCACGCAGGCGCGGGCAGTCGGTGCAGGCCACGATCGCCCGGCGTGCCCGCTGGAGGGCCGCCGGACCGATAACCTGCGTGGGTGGCTGAGGTGGCACGGATGACTCGGAATCGGGACGGCCGCGATTGAGCCCGCGCGGCCGGTGGCGGTAAGATAGTTCGATTGCCAGCACGGCTGCGCATCGCTCTGGGAACCAGGCGGTGCCGTGCTGGCTGCTCGCGTTGTTTGGCCGGCCCCTGGGGCCGGCGCCGGCGTCGTGAATGTTCGGATTGTGCCGTGAAATGCACGGTTCGACCAGGAGTTCGACCACGCCGGAGGCGCACGAAAGGGTAATGGGAGACATGAGAAACACCGCTCAATCGGATGCCGCGGAGCTCGAAGCCCTCGAAACACGGGAGTGGCTCGAGTCGCTCGACTACGTCCTGCAGCACGGCGGACCCGCGCGGGTCGGACAGCTGCTCGGCGAACTCGGGCGCCACGCGCAGCAGAGCGGGGTCAAGCTGCCTTTCACGGCGAATACCCCCTACATCAACACCATTCACGCCGACGAGCAGGCGCCCTACCCTGGCAGCCGCGAGATCGAGCGCCGCATCAAGAGCCTGGTCCGCTGGAACGCGATGGCCATGGTCGTGCGCGCCAACCGCGAGGAAGACGGCATCGGCGGCCACATCTCCACCTACGCCTCGGCGGCCACCCTCTACGAGGTGGCGTTCAACCACTTCTTCCGCGGCCGCGACGGCCACGAAGGCGACTTCGTCTTCTTCCAGGGCCACGCCTCGCCCGGCATTTACGCCCGCGCCTTCCTGGAAGGCCGGATCTCGGAAGACCAGCTCCACAACTTCCGCCGCGAGCTGGCGGACAAGGGCGGCCTGTCGAGCTACCCGCATCCGTGGCTGATGCCCGACTTCTGGGAAGTGCCGACGGTCTCGATGGGGCTGGGCCCGATCATGGCCATCTACCAGGCCCGCTTCAACCGCTACCTGGAAGACCGCAAGCTGAAGCCGGTGACCGACGCCAAGGTGTGGGCGTTTCTCGGCGACGGCGAAACCGACGAGCCCGAGTCGCTCGGCGCCATCACGCTGGCCTCGCGCGAGAAGCTCGACAACCTCATCTTCGTCATCAACTGCAACCTGCAGCGTCTCGACGGGCCGGTGCGCGGCAACGGCCAGATCATCCAGGAACTCGAAGCCGCCTTCCGCGGCGCCGGCTGGAACGTCATCAAGGCGATCTGGGGTTCCGAGTGGGACCAGCTCCTCGAGAACGACCATGAAGGCCTGCTCGCCAGGCGGATGGGCGAGGTCGTCGACGGCCAGTACCAGAAGTACGCGGTGGAAAGCGGCGACTACGTCCGCGCCCACTTCTGGGGCGCCCATCCGAAGCTGCTCGAGATGGTCAAGCACCTGTCGGACGAACAGCTCAAGAAGCTGACGCTCGGCGGCCACGATCCGGTCAAGGTCTACAACGCCTACAAGCGCGCGGTCGAGACCAAGGGGCAGCCGACGGTCATCCTCGCCCGCACCATCAAGGGCTACGGCGTGGGCGAGTCGGGCGAGAGCAAGAACGTCGCCCACAACCAGAAGAAGCTGAACGACGCCGAACTGGTGGCGTTCCGCACCCGCTTCGGGATTCCGATCTCCGACGACGACGTGACCAAGGCGCCCTTCTACAAGCCGGCCGCCGGCAGCGTCGAGGCGACCTACATCGCCGAGCGACGCAAGGCGATGTTCGGCCCGGTGCCGAAGCGGCAGGTCAAGTCGACGCCGATCAGCGTCTCGCTCGGCGACACCTTCGAGGAATTCCGCACCGGCACCGAAGGCCGCGCCGCTTCCACCACCATGGTGTTCGTGCGCATGCTCTCGAAGCTGCTGCGCGACGAAGCCATCGGCAAGCTGATCGTGCCGATCGTGCCCGACGAAGCCCGCACCTTCGGCATGGAGTCGCTGTTCCGCCAGGTCGGCATCTACGCCCATGCCGGGCAGCTCTACGAGCCGGTCGACCGCGACACGCTGCTCTACTACAAGGAAGCCGAAGACGGCCAGATCCTCGAAGAGGGCATCAACGAGGCCGGCTCGATGTCGTCGTTCATCGCCGCCGGCACCGCCTACGCGACCCACGGCATCAACGCGATTCCGTTCTACATCTTCTATTCGATGTTCGGCCTCCAGCGCGTCGGCGACCTGGTGTGGGCCGGCGCCGACATGCGGATGCGCGGCTTCGTCGTGGGCGGCACCTCGGGCCGCACGACCCTCAACGGCGAGGGTCTGCAGCACGAAGACGGCAACAGCCACGTGCTGGCGCTGCCGGTGCCGACCTGCGTCTCCTACGACCCGACCTTCGCCTATGAGCTGGCCGTCATCATCGAAGACGGCATCAAGCGCATGTATCACGACGAGGAGCAGATCTTCTACTACCTCACCGTGATGAACGAGCAGTATGCGCACCCGCCGATGCCGGAGAATTCGCGCGAGGGCATCCTGAAGGGGATGTACGTCGTCAAGCCGACCGGCACGCCGAAGGCGAAGCTGCGGGCGCAGCTCTTCGGCAGCGGCACCATCCTGACCGAAGCGCTCAAGGCGCAGGAGATCCTCGAGACGAAATACAACGTCGGCGCCGACGTGTGGAGCGTCACGAGCTACGGCAACCTCTACAAAGACGGCCACGCCGCCGACCGCTGGAACCGTCTGCACCCCACGGCCAAGCCGCGCGTGCCCTACGTGACCGAAGTGACCAAAGACGCCCCCGGCGTCTTCGTCGCCGCTTCCGACTACATCAAGGTGCTGCCGGACGTGATCGACCGGTGGCTGCCGCGACCGCTGCACAGCCTCGGCACCGACGGCTTCGGCCGCAGCGAATCGCGCGCCGCGCTGCGCGACTTCTTCGAGGTGGATGCCCGCTTCATCGTGGTTGCCACGCTGTATGCACTGATGCAGGAAAAGCAGGTCGACGCGAAGGTGGTCGAGAAGGCCATCAAGGACCTCGGGATCAACCCCGATAAGGCCGACCCCGCCATCTCGTAAGCAGGAGTTCCCGTGACTGAGTTCAAGCTGCCCAACCTGGGTGATGGTGTGGCCGCGGGCGACGTGCTCCGCGTGCTCGTGAAGGTCGGGGATACGCTGGCGGTCGATCAGTCGGTGCTCGAGCTCGAGACCGACAAGGCCACGCTCGAAGTGCCGACCGACGTCGGCGGGCGCGTGACCGAGATCAAGGTCAAGCAGGGCGACAAGGTGAAGCCCGGCCAGGTCGTGCTGCTGCTCGAACAGGCCGGTGGTGGCGCCAGCGCGGCACCGCCCGCGGCTGCGGCGGCGGCCCCCGCGAAGGCATCGATGGCCGGCGACGACGCGTCGTCGGGCCCCGGACAGGCCGATGGCCCGATCGACCGTCCGATGATGATGGCGTCCAGCGGCCCCGGTCAGGCCGACGGCCCCATCGATTGTCCGATGATGGCGGACGCGGCCCCTGCCGACAGCGCGGCCGAGCGTCACGACAAGGTGCTGGCGTTCCAGGCCAGTCGCCCGACGGCGCCGGCGCCCAACAAGGGCCTCGCCGCGCCGGCCGCGCCCTCGGTGCGTCGTCTGGCGCGCGAACTCGGCGTCGATCTGCATCAGGTGCCGGGCAGCGGCCCCGGCGGCCGCATCAGCCAGGACGACGTGAAGACCTTCACCAAGACCGTCATGGCAAGCCTTGGCGGCGGTGGTCAGCGCGCGGTGGCGACGGTGTCTGGCGCCTCGGTGGCGCTGCCCGACTTCTCGAAGTGGGGCGCCGTCGAACGCAAGGCCATGAGCGGCATCCGTCGCAAGACCGGCGAGCACCTGTCGCACGCGTGGAACACCATTCCGCACGTCACGCAGTTCGACAAGGCCGACATCACCAACCTCGAAGCGGTGCGCAAGCAGTACCGCGCCGAAGTCGAGAAGGCCGGCGGCAATCTCACCGTCACCTCGATCCTCACGAAGATCGTGGCCGGGGCGCTCAAGACCTTCCCGCAGTTCAATGCCTCGGTGGACGCGGCCGGCGAGGCCATCGTCTACAAGAAGTACGTGAACGTGGGCATCGCGGTGGATACCGAAAACGGCCTGCTGGTGCCGGTCGTCCGCAACGCCGACCAGAAGAACCTGACGCAGATTTCGGTCGACATCCAGGTGCTGGCCGAGAAGGCCAAGACTCGCAAGCTCACGCTCGACGAGATGTCGGGCGGCTCGATGTCGATCTCGAACCTCGGCGGCATCGGCGGCACCGCGTTCACGCCGATCGTCAACTGGCCCGAAGTCGCCATTCTCGGCGTGTCGCGCGGCGCGATGGAGCCGAAGTGGAACGGCTCGGCGTTCGAGCCGCGGCAGATGCTGCCGCTGTCGCTCAGCTACGACCACCGGCTGATTGACGGCGCCGACGCCATCCGCTTCCTGCGCTGGGTGGTGGACGCGCTCGAAAACCCCTTCGCGCTGGCGCTTCGCGGCTAGTTGAGCACCGGGTCCAGGGGCTCGGGTCCCCGGGGCTCGTACGTGATCTCCGGATGACCCTGCGGTCTGGTCCGGGGCATCCGAGATTCAGGAACTCCAAATGCCATCAGTCATTGTTCTCGGTGCCGGTCCGGGCGGTTACGCCGCGGCGTTCTATGCGGCCGATCTCGGCATGCAGGTCACGCTGGTCGACGAGGAGAAGAACCCCGGCGGCGTGTGCCTCTACCGCGGCTGTATCCCCTCGAAAGCGCTGCTGCACGTGGCCAAGGTCGTGGAAGAGGCCGAAGCACGCCGGCGCGTGGGGCGTGGATCTCGGCACGCCGAAGATCGACCTCGACAAGCTGCGTGGCTACAAGAACTCGGTGGTCGAGAAGCTCACGAGCGGCACCGGCCAGATCGCGAAGCTCCGCAAGGTCAACTACATCCAGGGGCGGGCCACGCTGACCGGTCCGACCTCGATGTCGGTGAAGACGGCCAGCGGCACCCAGGACGTCACCGCCGACTACGTCGTGCTGGCCACCGGCTCGTATCCGACGAAGATTCCGGGTCTGAACCTCGACAGCCCGCGCCTGCTCGACTCGACCGGCGCGCTCGACCTGCCGGCGATTCCGAAGACGATGCTGGTCGTCGGCGGCGGTTACATTGGTCTGGAACTGGGCTCGGTCTACGCGGCCCTCGGCACCAAGGTGTCCGTGGTCGAGATGACGCCCACGCTGTTGCCGGGCGCCGACCGCGACCTGGTCAAGCCGCTGCAGCAGCGCATCGACAAGACGTTCGCCAAGGTGATGCTGGCCACCAAGGTGACCGGCATGGTCGCCGCCAAGAGCGGCATCGCCGTGACGTTCGAAGGCGACGGCGCGCCGGCCAGCGAGACCTACGACTACGTGCTGGTCTCGATCGGGCGGCGTCCGAATTCGAAGATCGACGGCCTCGACAAGACCAAGGTGAAGGTCGACGCCAGAGGCTTCATCGAAACCGACGGGCAACGCCGCACCGCCGAGCCGACGATGTTCGCGATTGGCGACGTGGCGGGCGAGCCGATGCTGGCGCACAAGGCCTCGCATGAGGCACGCGTCGCCATCGAGGCGATTGCCGGCCACAAGGCGGTGTTCGAGCCGGCGGCGATTCCGGCCGTGGTCTTCACCGATCCCGAAGTGGCGTGGGCGGGCCTGACCGAAGCCGAGGCCGAGAAGAGCGGCCGCAAGGTGGAAGTGACGCGCTTCCCGTGGCCGGCCTCGGGCCGCGCCATCGCCATCGACCGCACCGACGGCATGACCAAGCTGGTCATCGACCCCGACAGCGGACGCATCCTCGGCGTGGGCATGGTCGGGTCAGGCGCCGGCGAACTCATCGCCGAAGGCGTGCTGGCCATCGAGATGGGCGCGACCGCCGAAGACCTCAAGCTGACCATCCACCCGCATCCGACGCTGACCGAAACGGTGATGGAAGCGGCCGAGGTGTTCTTCGGCCAGGCGACGCACGTCTACCGGCCGAAGAAGAAGTAGCCGCCGCCCGGCCTACTCGCTCCGCCGCTGGGGCGCGGCGCCAGCGTGGGAGGCCCGCCTCAGGCCTTCGGGTAGCCCGCCGCCGCCTTAATCTCGCGGATCACCGATTGGGGACCAGTGGCGGCGGCGCGAGTCGAAGGGGTGCTGATGAGGGACGGTTCAGGACGGCGCCGGGTGGTGTAGCCTGAACGTCCACCGTGGTGCCGTTCGTGTCCCGCCTGCCGCACGTTGTCCTGGTCGCGTGCCTCGTCAGCGTCTCCGCCTGCCAACGCGGGCCCGTCGTGCCGGAACTTTCGTCGTACGGTGCGCTCGAGCCCGCTGTCTCGGCGCTCGTGACCGAGCACCTCACCGCGCTTGCCGAGGCGCCGACGGACGCCAATCGCTGGGGCGTGCTGGCGATGACGCTCGAGGCCAACGGCCTCACGCCCCAGGCGAAAGCTGCCTACATCACTGCCACCACGCTGCCGGCCTCGCACGGCCGCTGGTGGCATCACCTGGCGCGGCTGCGCGGCCGCGACGGCGACACCAGCGCGGCGCTGGCAGCCTACGATCAGGCGATTGCGCTCTCGCCCGACTACGTGCCGGCGCGCTGGCGGCGGGGGCTGGTGCTCCTCGACCGCGGTGATCTGCCCAGCGCGGAGGCGGCCTTTCGCGTCGCCGTCAACCTGGCGCCAGGCGATTCGGCCGGTGTCACCGGACTGGCCCGCGTGCAGATGGCGCAGGGGCAGGCGCGGGAGGCGGCCGCCACCCTCGAAGGGTTGATTGACCGCACGCCCGACGACCGCTACGCGTATCAGCTGCTGGCCACCGCCTATCGCGCGCTCGGCCGCGGTGCCGACGCCGACGAGGCACTGGCCGCCGGCGCCGCCGGCGAACCGCGGTACGTGGACGGCTGGGCCAGCGAGGTGAGCGCCTACCGGCGCGGCTTCGCGGCGACGCTGAAGGAAGCCACGGCCCTCGGCATGGAAGGGAACTATGCCGACGCCATCCGACTGCTCGAGCAGATGCGCGCCGAGCGCCCGGCAGACCGTGAGTTGACCACCTATCTCGGCGGCCTCTACGCCACCGCGGGTCGCACCGCCGACGCCCGTCCGCTCCTCGAGGGCGTGCTCAGGGCGCATCCCGACGACTTCGACGCCACGATGAACCTCGCCACCGCCCATCTGTTCGATCGCGCGCACGACGAGGCCGACCGCCTGGTCGCACGCGCACTGGAACTGCGCCCCGGGGATGGCGATGCCACGCGCCTGCGCGGCGTGGTGGCGTGGCGGCGCGGACGGCTCGACGACGCCGAACGCTGGCTCGGCGAGGCGGCGGCCGCCAACCCGGCAGACGCGAAGGCGCTGGCGTGGATCGGCAGTATCCGGCTGGAGCGCGGCCGCGAGGCTCAGGCGCTCACGTCCTATCGCGCCGCACTCGCCCGCGATCCGCTGCTCGGCGACGCGCTGGTCGGCGGCGCCTCGGCGGCGCTCGCCACCGGCGCCGTCGACGACGCGGCGCGGTGGACCGCGCGCGCCCGCAAGGTGGCGCCGACGCACGGCGGCCTGGCGGAGGTCGAGCAGCGCCTCGCCGCGGCGGCGAAGGGGCGGTCGTGACGCACATGCGTCTGAGACTCTGCCGGGGCGTGCTCGTCTCGGCGCTCGGCGCTGCCGCCTGCGGGTCACCGGCGCCGGCGCCGACGTCCACCGCGTCGTTGGACGCGGCCGCGCCGTGGTTCGAAGACGTCGCGGCGTCGGCGGGTCTCACCTTCGTGCACCGGTCCGGGCATGAAGGCGCGGCCTACCGCCTGCCCGAGATCATGGGCGGCGGCGCCGCGCTCTTCGACATGGACGCGGACGGCGACCTCGACGCGTTGCTCGTGCAGAGCGGCACGCTCGATGGCGACGACCGTGGTCCACGCCACACGCTGTTCAGGAACGATGGCCGCGGCCGCTTCACCGACGCCACCGCCGGCAGTGGCCTCGAGGTCGCCGGCTACGGCATGGGTGTCGCCACCGGCGACTACGACGGCGACGGCGACGTGGACGTGTATCTGACCAACCTCGGTGCCAACGTCCTGCTGCGCAACGACGGGCGCGGCCGCTTTGCCGATGTCACCGCGGCCACCGGCGTGGCCGGCTCCGGCTGGAGCGCCGGCGCCGCCTTCTTCGACGCGGATGCCGACGGCGACCTCGACCTTTTCGTCACGCGCTACCTGGCGTGGGAGCCGGGGCGCGAGCGGCAGTGCTTCAGCCTCACCGGCCGCGTGGACTTCTGCAGTCCGAAGAACTACGACGCGCCGACCAGTGACCTGTTCTTCCTGAACCGCGGCAACGGCGCCTTCGTGGATGCCTCGACGACGGCCGGCTTCACGACCGCCCGCGGCAACGGCCTCGGCGTGGTCGTCGACGACGTGAATGCCGATGGCCGTCCCGACCTGTTCGTGGCCAACGACGGCACGCCCAACCATCTGTGGCTCAATCAGGGCGGCGGCCGCTTCACCGAGTCGGCGCTCGCCCGCGGGGTCGCCATCGATCAGGACGGCGCGCCCAAAGCCGGCATGGGCGTGCACGCGGCGGATGTGGACGGCGACGGCGACAACGACCTGCTGGTGATGAATCTCGACACCGAGTCGGACTCGTTCTTCAGGAACGACGGCAATTTCTACGTCGATGCCACCAACATGACGGGGCTGCGCGTGGTCAGCCGCCGCTTCACGCGCTTCGGGATGGCGATGCTGGACTTCGACAACGACGGCCTGCTCGATCTGTTCGAGGCGAACGGGCGCGTCGGGCTGCAGGGCGACACCCACGCTGCCGATCCCTATGCGGAACCGAACCTGCTGTTTCGCGGCAAGACGGGCGCGACGTTCGAAGAAGTGACGCCGCGTGGCGGCACCGCGACCCCGCTCATCGCCACCAGCCGTGCCGCCGCCTTCGGCGATCTCGACAACGACGGCGGCGTGGACATCGTGGTGGCCAATCGCGACGGGGCGCCGCACCTGCTCAGGAACGTGGTGCTACGCCGCGGGCACTGGACGCTGCTGGCGGTGAAGACGGCCCGCGGCAGCGATGCGCTGGGCGCGGTGGTCAGAGTGGCCGCCGGCGGACGCGCCTGGCGACGCGACGTGCGCACCAGCTACAGCTACCTGGCGGCCAACGACCCGCGCGTGCACGTCGGCTTGGGCACCGCGACCTCGATCGAATCCGTGGACGTGACGTGGCCGGGCGGCGGCGTCGAACGGTTCGGTCCCTTCGCGGTGGACGCCGTCGTGACGATCACGCAGGGCGCCGGTGTCGCGCGCCCGACCGCGCCTACTGCACCTCGGTGACGGTCGTCGTCTGACCGAGCGGCACGCCCGACAACGTCTGCACGGAGCCGCTCGGCCAGGTGATGCGGATGGTCTCTGTCGTCTCGACCTGCGCAAGACCGAAGGTCAGCGCCGGGTCCGACTGCGAGAGGTAGCCGTGGGTCGCCGTGACGAGGCGCCGCCTGGTCCGCCCGTTCCCGCTCACTTCCACCACTGCACCCACCGCGTCGTGCGGGCTCTTCGTGCCCACCAGTCGCAGGCGGAACCAGCGCCCGGCCGCCGTGTCGTTGCGCAGCAGGCGCACGGCGCCGCTCGACGGCACCAGCAGCAGGTCCAGGTCGCCATCGCCGTCGATGTCGCCGTAGGCGCCGCCGCGGCCCACCAGTGGCGTCGAGAGGGCGCCCTTGTCGGCCACTGGCACGAACGTGGTGGCGCTCGTCGGGCCCCGCGTTCCAGTAGAGCGCGGCGGGCTGCGCATGCTGCTGGCTCTTCTGCACCAGCGCGATTCTGGTCTTCGACGTGGCCGTTGATGGTCAGCAGGTCCTGGCGCCCGTCGAGGTCGTAGTCGAAGAACAGCACGCCGAAGGTGAGGAAAGCGCGGCTCGGCGCGCCGATGCCGGCGGCGATGGCCTCGTCCACGAACTGCCCGGAGGCCTGCCGCGCGAAGAACGCGGTCATCTCGTTGGCGAAGTTGCCGATGGCGACCACCGGGCGCGCCGTCGTCGCGGACCTCGGCGATGTCGATGCCCATCCCCGATCGGGCGTTGCCGTAGCCGTCGTAGGCAAGGCCGAGCGTGGTGCCGACTTCCTCGAAGGTGCCGTCACAGCGGTTGCGGAACGCGTAGTTGCGCACGGTGTCGTTGGCGACGATGAGGTCGAGGCAGGCGTCGGTGTCGAGGTGGGCGAGGGCCACGCCGAGCGACTTGGCGGCGGGGGCCTTGGTGACCGGGTCGGTCACGACCAGCCCGGCGGCGGCGGCGCGTTCGGTGAAGCGTCCGTCGCCCTGGTTGACGAAGAAGAGCGGGGCGGCGCCGGCGAAGTTGCGCGGCGGGCCGTAGGCGCGGCCGACGCCGGCGAGGCTGAAGTCCTGGGCGCGGTCGATGTCGCGCGACCAGCGGACGTAGTTGCAGACGAACAGGTCGAGGTCGCCGTCGGTGTCGGCGTCGAACCAGGTGGCGCAGGTGCTCCACTGGTCGGCGCCCCCGGCGACGCCGGCCTGGGCCGTGATGTCGTGGAAGCGTCCGCCGACGTTCTCGAGCAGCACGTTCCGACCGACCGCCGTGATGTAGAGATCGGTCCAGCCGTCGTTGTCGAAGTCGCCGGCCGCGACGCCCATGCCGTAAGACGGCACGGCGATGCCGGCCGCGGCGGTCGTGTCGGTGAAGTGGCCCTTCCCGTCGTTCGTGTACAGCACCACCGTCGAGCGGGGCGCCGGTCCGCCGGCCGGCGTCCACGGCCAGGCGCGGCCGTTCACCAGCACCACGTCGAGGTCGCCGTCGTTGTCGACGTCCACCAAGGCGCCGCCACCGCCCGAGGTCTCGGGCAGCAGCTTCTCGCCGGTGGCGCCGTTGACGCGCAGGAACGCGCCGAGGCCGGCGTCGGTGGTGACGTCCACGAACCGCGCGGCCGGTGCCGTGGCGGCAGCGCGCTCGGTGGCCGCGGGCCCGGAGGACACGGGCGCAGGCGGCCGTCGTGTGACCTGCCAGAGCACGAAGCCGCCGCCGAGGATGGCGACGGCGGCGAGGATGGGGCGAAGGCGATTGGGAGTGCTCACGGGGATGGGGGCCGCGCGGCGTCCGGGGCCGGCGGCGGGTCCTTTCGCTGCAGATTGTAGATCACGACCGACTGCGCCGCGTGGTTGGCCGGCGGCGTGGCGGCCCGGTGCTGGGCCAGCACCCGGCTGCGCGATTGCTCGTCGGCGGTGTAGCGCAGGTGGGCGTCGCGGTGGCGGGCCGCCAGCGACGCCTGCCCGAGGTCGGCATGGATGACGCCGAGCGCGTAGTGCGCGGTCACGTTCTCGCTGTCGATGGCGAGCGTGCGGTCGAAGGCGGCGACCGCCTGCCCGAGCAGCTCGCGACGCCTGGCCGCGCGGGCCTCGCCGCGCTCCTGCTTGGCGCGCTCGAAGAGCGTGAGCCCCAGTTCGTTCAGCACCTCGTAGTCGCGGCTGAAGTCGAAGCCGCGAGCGACCAGCTCCGGCGAGGTGGCGGCCAGCGACGCCGTGAAGTTGGCAATCGCCTCGTCGAGGTGACCGTTCTCCTTGTTGACGAGCCCGTTCATCCACGCCACCGTCCACGGCGCGGCCCCGGCCGCGGCTGCGCGGCGCAGCGCCTGCGCGGCTTCGTCGAGCCGGCCTTCCTTGTGCAGCACGCGCGCCAGGTTGAGCGGCCCTTCCGGCCGGCCGAGCTTCTCGACCTCGGCGAACGCGGCTTCGGCCTGGCGCAGTTCGCCCTTGTCGCTGCCGACGTTGCCTTCGAGCAGCAGGCCGATGCCGTAGTCGTTCCAGCGCTCCCAGGCCGGTTGCGCCGGCGCTGGTCCGGGCACGCCAGGCAGACGGGCCGCCGCGGTGGCGATGGTCGTGATCGGCAGGTCGATGACGTAGTGGTCGCCCTTCACGAAGCGCATCATCGTCAGGTCGAACTTCCGGTAGAGGAGCCGCGCCTCGATCGTGATCGGCCCGGAGATCGAACGGGGCACGTCGAAGGCGTAGTGCACGACCTGGGCGGCGCCGGGCGGAATCTGCTTGTCGTAGAGCGGCACGTAGATGTCCTGCACGTTGCGCCGATCGACCTTGCGGGCCTGGCGGTCGAGCATGTAGACGTTCGTGAAGTGCGCCCACGGATCGACCCGGCCATCCGGCGCCAGCGCGCCGCTCTGTCCGATCACCGCCTCGCCTGCCTTCACCGTCACCTGCACCCAGACTTCGTTGGAATCCGCGGTGCCCTGCGTGAAGTGGTGGCCCACCTTGCGGGTGCGCACGACCAGTTCCGTGAGGTAGCGCGTGCCGGGCGTGAGCGCTGGCGTTGTGCCATCGAGCGGGCCGAGCAGACGGCCGGAAATCGTGCCGCCTTCGCGCAGGCCGAAGAGATCGAGGGTGACGACCTTGTCGAGGAACGCTTCCTGCGCTTTCACGGTGGCGGTGTCGCCGCGCAGGTGCGGCACGCCGGTGTTGGCGCCGGTGAAGCGGTGGTCGTGGATCTGGAGGGCGCCGGTGGCGTCGAAGGCCTGCGCGCCGAAGTCGCGCGAGGTCTGCAGCGGCATGTGGCAGCCGGCACACCGGTCCTGCGCCTGGGGCGGGTAGTAGAACGCCCGCGCGCCGCGGCCCGAGACGCCGCTCAGGATGAAGCTGTCGTAGTGGTTCTGGCCGCGCAGGAACTCCTTGTAGTCGTTGAGCGCGCCGGGGATGTGCACCTTGTGGCAGGTGGAGCAGAACTCGGCGGTGCGATGCAGCGGCTTCAGGAACGTCGCCTTGTGGAAGGCCGGCTTCGCCTTGATGAGCTGCTGGCTGACGGCCCGCAGGGCCGGACTCGCGCTGAAGGCGAACGGATAGTGCTGCGGTTCGCTGATGCGTGTAGTCGCCGTTGCCGCGGGTGCTGTTCACGCGGTCGATGGCGTGGCAGGCGGTGCAGGTGATGCCGGCCTGCGAGGTCGGGTCCTTGTCGGTGTCGAAGTCGGCCTTCGAGAAGGCGCCGGAGAAGAGCGGCACCGGGTCGTGACAGCCGGCGCACCAGCGGCTGGCGTCGACGGTGCCGTCGCGGGCCAGCATCACCTTGCGGGTCTCTTTCACGCTCGCCGCATAGACCTCGTTGTTGAACGAGCTGAAGCGGTGCGCGCTCGAGAGCCACCCGGTGTGGGCGTCCTGATGGCATTCGGCGCAGTAGGCGTCGTTCATCAGCGCCTCGGGGCGAATGGTGCGACCGGTGGCGGTGCGGGCGAACGACGGGGCAAACGACGCCTGCTCGCCCGGCGGCACCACCTCGCGGCTCACGCGCAGGTCGATGACGGCGGTGAGCGCCACGGCGGTGACGGTGACCAGGCCCCAGGTCCACGCCGCGGCGGCGTCGATGCGCTGGCCGCGCCGGCGGTGCTGCTGGAAGGCGATGAACGCCGCCACCGGCACCACCACGTGCAGCCAGTAAACGAGGCTGCGCACGCCCGGCTGGCGCAGTTCGATGCCGACGACGCGCAGCAGCGCCACCCCGGTCGCGAGCACGATGAGCGACAGCGCGGCGAGGAGGTAGCCGACCCGGGCGGCCCGCTGGTTGGGATGTCGGCGGGCGACGAGCGCATGCGACACCGCGAAGAGCAGGAACGGCACGAGCACGATCAGCCCCACGCCGAGGTGGACCAGCAGCGCCCACTGGTAGACGTAGCCCTGATGGCTGGCGCCGCGCAGCCAGTCGGCGGCGGTCACCGCGCCCAGATACACCGCCGACGCGGTCAGCACGGCGACCAGGACGTAGACCAGCTGCAACAGGCGGCGCGCCCCGGCGCCGACCACCTGGGAGCGTGGAGGGGTCTGGGTCATCGTCCGCTCTCGAACCGCGTGTTGTACGCGGCATGAAGGCGCGCGCGGGCGTCGGTGGCCTGACCCGGCAGCGGTCCCACGGTCTCGCCGTCCTGCGTGTAGAGATCCATGTCCTTGCACCAGCCGCGCGCGCGCAGCACGAACTGCCGTGTCCACCCCGTGGCAGGCGCGGCAGCCGGGGCCGTGAACTCCACGCTGACCTCTTCGCCGGGTCCGATGATGGCCAGCGCGTCGTCGGCGTGCGCCGACCAGCGGCGCGACATCGCCGAACTTCGTGTACCAGCCGCGCGGGTGCCGCGTGTCCCAGAGCGGCGCGCGGCGGGCGTAGTCGTAGGCCGGCGTGCGCTGGGGGCCGGTGGTGCGGCGCGCAAAGCCCGATTCGCGCAGCGTCGCGATGTCGCATCGGCAGCACCTGTTCGACGGCCGTCGGCAGCGCTTCGGCGCGGATCACGCTGATGCGGTCCCAGTAGACCTCCTGCGAGGTCGTGAGGCGCAGCGCGGTGGTGCCCGCGTGGCAGGCCGTCGAGCGGCAGCGTCATGCGACGCGGCATGCCGGCGGGGTAGCCGAAGTCGGGCGCGACCATCTGCCAACGGCCGGCGCCGTCGCGGGCCTCGAGCGTCGGCGCGGCAAACGCGGCGCCCGCCTGCCACGCCGCGAACACGGTCTGCGCGTACGGATATTCGACCCAGCCGTCGATCATCAGCACCGGACGTCCCGGGCCCTGGTCGAGCGGACGGTCGAACGTCAGTTCGAGGGCGTGGCGCGCGGTCATCCCGATGAAGCGCGGATCGGGCGTGCCCACCGGCGCCGCACGCAGATCCGCGGTGGTCACGAGGGCGGTAACGTCGGCGCCGCTGTTGGTGACGGCGCGAGCGGGCAGCTGCTCCTCGCGGAAGAAGATCGGCGCTCCGGTGGGCGGCGCGCTGGCGATCGCCTTGCGCTCGTCGAGGGCCATCTGCCAGCCCGGCGGCAGGTCGTAGGCGACCAGCTGGAACTGGTCGAAGTAGGCGACCTCTTCCATCGGCTCGCCGACGACCAGGCGGTAGCGCCCGTCCACGACGCCGAGCGCGCCCGCAGGCAGCAGCACGTGTTCGCGGGGGAACGGCGCGCTGTAGACGCCGGGCTGCTCGAAGAAGCCGATGCCGCCGACGCCGAGGATGTCGGTGACAAAGCGCGTGGTCGTGCCGTCGAACGCGAAGAGCACCGGACAGCTCGAGAGCTGCCGCTGCGTTTCCTCGATCACATGCAGGCGTCCGGCGTCGAGATTCAGCTCGGATTGCAGGATGCCGTCAGACCACACGAGCGAGACCAGGTCGGCGCGCGCGGCGCCGCCCAGGCCGACGGCCATCGGCTGCAGGCTCTGCCCGCCGCCAGACTGCACGCGCACGGTGTCGAACGCGGTCCAGCGCGAGCCGGTGCGGACGGCCACTTTGGTGCCGATGCCCGAGACGTTCGAGCGCCGCTGATCGCTCGACTGCGAGCGGCCGGTGGCGGTGATGGCGGCGTAGGGATGGCGTCCGCGCCCGGGCGCCCACGCGACGAGGCCGGCTGCCGTCATGCCGACCACCGACGGTCCGCGCGCGGCATCGAGCGTGGCCACGGTCCACGCTGAGGCATCCGTGCCACCGTCGATGATGGCCGTGGCCGGTCCGGTCGCCGGCACCGCATAGGCCTCCCACGAGCGGGCCGACGAGGCCAGCAGCTCGAAGGTGCCGTTGCCGTCGATGTCGGCGAGCGCGAGCTGGGCGCGCTGCGCGGGGTCGCGCACGAGCGGGGCCAGGAGCTCGGCCCGCATGGCGCCGGCCGCGTCGCGTGACCACCGCTCGAGGCCGCGCGTGCTGGTGGTGTACAGCTCCGGCTGCCCGTTGGCGTCGAGGTCGGCCGCCAACACCGCGTCGTGCGTCGCGGCGGCGAAGGTCTCGAAGCCGGGCGCGCGCCGGTAGCGCCACACGCGATCGTTCAGGAACACCTCGTGCGGCGGCGACGCCTTGAGCACCACGATGTCGTGATCGCGGTCGGCATCGAAGTCGGCGATCGCCACGCCCACAGAGGGACGGACGTCGCCGGCCAGACCCGCCTCGCCCGCGATGTTGCGGAAGGTGCCGTTGCCGTTGTTGTTCAGCAGCGCGTTGGGCCCGCTGGCGCTCGTGAGCCAGATGTCGAGATCGCCGTCGTGGTCGGCGTCGAAGAGCGCGCCGTCCACAGCGTCGACGCCGGGCATCGCCGCGCGGCTCGAGGTCGTGAGGTCCTGCCAGACGTTGACGGCAGACTGCCGCCACACCGCCGTCTTTCCACTGCCGCGCACGAGCACCGCATCGAGCCGGCCATCATTGTCGAGATCGCCCCACAGCGCCGCGCGTACGTCGGGCACCGCGGTGAGCGGATGCGCCGGCGCGGGTTCCCACGCCTCGCCCGAGCGGCGCAGGACGACGTTGTGGGCGCCGCTGCCGGTGCCGGCCACGAAGAGATCGAGCGCACCGTCGCCGTCCACATCCGCGAGGCTGATGGCCGGCACGCGGCCGGCGGCGGGGGCGAGCGCCCGCAGCACCACCTCACGCTCGAACGCGGGGCCTCGAGGCGCTGGCGACGGCGCGGCCGGCGCGTCCACGAACATGGCCTCGGCCAGCGGCCCCATCCGCGTGTACTTGAACTCCGCCATCCGGGCGCGCGGATCGGTGTCGAGCGCCTGGAAGACATCGAGCGCGGCCGTGGCGTCGGCTCCGCGGCCGAGGCGTTGCAGCGCCTGGAAGGCGCCGTACGACGCGCTCCTGAGCAGCGGGTCGATGGCCCGCGCCTTCTCGAACCAGGGCAGTGCGTCGGCCGGCGCGTCCGCCAGGCGCGCTTGTCCGGAAAAATACGCGGCGTACGGATCGGCGGGCGTCTGTGCGGCCACGCCGCTCAGCAGCGGGAACGCGTCGGCATCGCGGCCCTGATAGAGCAGCAGCAGGCCCAGCGCATAGCGAGCCCGCGTGCCGACCGCTGGATGATCGACGACCGCGCGCAGCCGACGTTCGGCCTCGGGCGCGTCTTCCGCCCGTTGGCGGTTGATGAGCGCGACGGCGAGGTTGAAGGTCGTCTCGGCCGAGGCCGAGAAGGTCGTGGTCAGCGGCGTCAAGACGTCCACGGCGGCCTGGAAGTCGTAGCGGCCCATGTGGCCGATGGCCGCATTGGTCGCGCTGACCAGCGCCGCATCGGGCGTCGGCGGCGAGGCGGGTTGGGGCGTGGTGCCGCTGCACGCCGCTGCGGCGAGAAGCGGCGCGCAGACGAGCAGGCGGAGGACCAGTCGCGTCATTGGAGGGGATGACGCGCGATTGTAGCGCAGCGCCTCGCGCGCAACGGCTGTGTCGGCTACCGGGACGCGGCCGCCAGCGCGGCCGCATCGGCCTGTTCGTGCGCGTGGTAGGAGCTGCGCACGAGCGGTCCGGCTTCGACGTGGGCGAACCCGAGCCCGAGCGCGACGCGTTTCAGTTCTGCGAACTCATCAGGATGGTAATAGCGGGTCATCGGCGCGTGGTCGGTGGACGGGCGCAGGTACTGGCCGATGGTGAGAATCGCCACGCCGACCTTGCGCAGGTCCCTGAACACCTGCACCAGCTCGTCCTGCTCTTCGCCCAGCCCGACCATGAGGCCGGTCTTGGTGGGGATGTGCGGCGCGACCCGGGTGGCGCGCTCGAGCAGCTCCAGGCAGCGCGAGTACTTCCCGCCCGACCGCGCCATGCGGTAGAGCCGCGGCACGGTCTCGGTGTTGTGGTTGAGGATGTCGGGACGCGCCTCGAGCACCGTGCGCAGCGGCGCTTCTTCGCCCTTGAAGTCGGGGATGAGCACTTCGACGCGGCAGTCGGGCACCCGCGCCTTGATCTCGCGGATGGTGCCCGCGAAGACTGCGGCGCCGCCGTCGGCCAGGTCGTCGCGATCGACCGAGGTCACCACCGCGTAGCGCAGGCGCATCGCCTGCACCGCCTCGCCCACGCGCACCGGCTCGTCGAGGTCGAGCGTGGCCGGGCGGCCGTGCTTCACCGCGCAGTAGGCGCAGGCGCGCGTGCAGACGTCGCCGAGGATCATGAAGGTGGCGGTGCCGTGGTGCCAGCACTCGCCGATGTTGGGGCAGTGGGCGTCTTCGCAGACGGTGTTCAGCTTGAGATCGCGCATGATGCCCTTGAGGCGGAGGTAGTTCTCCGACCCGGGGGCACGCACCTTCAGCCAGTCGGGCTTCGGCTCGCGCGGTTTGATGAAGGTCAGCGGGGCTTCCACGCTCTCAGTTTACCGTAGGGACCGGGGACCAGCGGACCGTGGACCCTCGCCGCCGGGGCTGGACTTCGTGCCGGAGATGGCATACTCCGGCCATGACTCATGGAAGGCTGGCAATCACCTGGCTCGGCCACAGCGCGTTTGCGCTGAAGACGCCCGGCGGCAGCACGGTCCTGTTCGACCCGTGGTACACCGGAAATCCAAGCTTTCCGGCCGGCAGGGAGCCCAAGTCGGCGGACCTGATGCTGATTTCCCACGGGCACAGCGACCACACGACCGATGCCGCTGCGGTCGCCAAGGCGACCGGCGCCACCGTCGTGGGCATCTACGAGATCACCTCGTGGCTCAAAGGCAAAGGGGTCACCGCGCTCGAGCCGATGAACAAGGGCGGCACCATCGAGGTGCGGGGCCTGCGTATCACGATGACCGACGCGCGCCACAGCAGCAGCTTCGACGACCTGACGTATCTGGGCGAGCCGGCCGGGTTCATCGTGAAGCTCGAAAACGGCCAGACGATCTACTACGCCGGCGACACGGCGCTCTTCGGCGACATGAAGGTCATCGGCGAGCTCTACCGGCCAGACATCGCCTTCCTGCCGATCGGCGATCGTTTCACGATGGGCCCCGACACGGCCGCGATCGCGGCGCGCTGGCTCGGGGTGCGCCAGGTGGTGCCGATGCACTGGGGCACCTTTCCGTTGCTCACGGGCACGCCGCAGGCCCTCGAGGCGCATCTCGAGGGCTCGGGTATTCAAGTGCTGATGCTGAAGCCGGGCGAGACGGCGGAATAACCGTCAGGGCACTTTGGACGGCGCGGGCATGGGTGCAGCCACGGGTGCGCCAGGCCCACGCGTGAGGCCGCCGACGAGGTAGTCGGCAAACGCGCGGCCGATCTCCTGCGAAGTCATCGGGCCGGCCGGGTCGTACCACTTGGTGACCCAGTTCACCGCGCCCATCATCGCAAACGCGATCATCTTCGGATCGCCGGGCGCGAAGCGCCCCTGATCCATGCCCTGCTGGATGATGGCGCGCAGCCCGCGGTCGAAGGTGTCGCGGCGGGCGACGATCTTGCGCAGCAGCGGCGGCGACAGGGCCTGCAGATCGATGGTGAGGGCGGTGGCCTGCAGCTCGTCGAGCAGGAGGTGCACGAAGGCCAGCACCAGCCTGCGCAGCTTCTGTTCCGGCGTCGAGTCGTCGGCCCGCACGTCGTCGAGCAGCCCGAGCAGCACGTCGAGCGAGTACTCATGGCAGGCGTAGAGGATCTCTTCCTTGTTGCGGAAGTAGTAGTAGAGATTGCCCTTCGTCATCTCGAGGGCGCTGGCGATCTCGTCCACGCTGGCGCCGTGGTAGCCGCGGCGGCGGAAGGCCGCGGCCGCGCTCTTCAGGATGTCGATGCGGCGATCGGCGCTGGCGAGCGTCTGAGCTGGCATGGGTGGAGGGCGGCGTCCCGGCGCGAGCTGCCACTCTAGCACAGCGTTGAACGAGCGTTCAAAGCGGGGTAAGCTCGCCGTCTCTATGGCACACAACGACCGCCCGCTCGCGGTGCTCGGCGCCGGGACGATGGGCCACGGCATCGCTCACGCTGCCATCGCGGCCGGCTACACGACGCGCCTCTACGACGTGGCCGAGGTGCCGCTGGGTAAGGCGGTCGCCGTGATCCAGGGCATCGTGGCCAGGAGCGTCGAGCTGGGGAAGGTGACCTCCGACGACGGGGCCGCCATGCTGGCGCGGCTGTCGACGACGACGTCGGTGGCGCAGGCCGTGGCCGGCGTGGGTGTGGTCATCGAAGCGGCGCCGGAGAAGATGGAGCTGAAGCTGGCGCTGCTCGCCCAGGTGCAGGCAGGCGCCCCGGCCGACGCGGTGGTGGCGTCGAACACCTCGGCGCTCGGCATCACCGAGATGGCCGCGGTGCTCGACCGTCCCGGCCGCATGGGCGGGATGCACTTCTTCAACCCCGTCCACAAGATGAAGCTGGTCGAGATCGTGCAGGCGCCCGAGACCTCCGCCGACACCGTGCAGACGATGACCGCGGTGGGGGCGGCAATGGGGAAGGAGACGGTGCTCGTGAAGGAGTCGCCGGGCTTCATCACCAGCCGCATCAACGCCCTGATCGGCAACGAGGCGTTCTACATGCTGCAGGACGGCGTAGCGTCGGCGCGCGACATCGACAAGGCGCTCAAGCTCGGACTGAACCACCCGATGGGGCCCTTCGAACTGGTGGACCTGGTGGGCCTCGACACGCGCCTGAGCATCCTGCAGTACCTTCACCGCACGCTCGGCGAGAAGTTCCGGCCCTGCCCGCTGCTCGAGCAGCACGTCGCGGCCGGTCGCCTGGGCCGCAAGGTGGGGAAGGGCGTCTACGACTACTGAGGCACGATGGTGATGCGGCCCTGGAGCCCCGTCACCGTGGGCAGGTTGTGGTCGTGGAACCCGCAGACGCGGATGGTGTTGAGGTTGCCGCTGGTCTTCGACTGACCGGGCGACAGGAAGCCCACCTGATCGAGTGGCGGGCAGTCTTCGTGGCTCGGATGCGGATCCGACGACATGTCGTGCGATCGGGAGTCGTTGTTCACGAAGGTGACGCGGCCGCCCTGCGTGATCGACACCGTGCTCGGGCTGACCGAGCCGTTCGAGCCGATGGTGATCGTGGCGGTGGATGTGGCCCCGCCGGTGCCGCCGCCCCCGGTGCCGCCCGTGCCTCCGCCGCCGGTGCCGCCGCTCGGCCCTGACGGCGTGCCGCCCCCGCCGCCGCACGCGGCCGCGGCGAGCGTCAGTGTTGTTACGCCAAGCCTGAGCAGATGTCGCATGTATCGTGCTCCTCGATCGAGGTCAGACCCTCGATCGTCCCTCAAGGTTACGTCAGCGGCGACGCTCAGTAGAACTTGCGCGAGATGTTGAAGCCGATGTACCAGTCGTCACTGCCGCCGCGGGCCATCTGTGCGAAGGTCGTGCCGAAGCCGTTGCCGATGTTGATCTGGAAGCTGTGGCCGCCCGAGCGCTTCTCGAGCCCGAAGCCGACCTGGGTCTTGCCGGGGTCGTAGCCGGCCAGCCGCGGCGTCATCTCGAAGACGCCGTAGAGGCCGGGCGTGAGCCGCAGCCGGGCGCCGAGGCCGACCAGGAACGCGTCGTTGTCGTCTACCAGCTCTTTGGGCAGCGGATTGGTGTTGCTGATCCAGAACGGCTCGACGTAGACGGCCGCCCGGTCGGTGAACTCGCGCGAGAGGATCACGCCGAGGCCGGGCGAGTAGCTGTCCTTGAAGTTGTTGGTGCCTTCGACGCTGCCGAAGGCGGTGATGCCCACCGGGAAGTCCTCGGTCTGGCCTTTCACCTCGCGCTCGAGCAGGAACTGGATGGTGCGGTTGTTGGTGCGGTGGATGGCGACCTGCGTCGCCTTGAGGATGCCGTAGCGATACTCGAAGCCGATGTTGGCGCCGCTGTCGAAGCCGAAGAAGTCTTCGACCAGATCGGTGAAGTCGCCGGCGCCGAGCGGCCGGCCGAAGCGGTGGGTGATGCGGAAGGCGCTCTTGCGCGCCGGCAGGCGCAGCGAGGTCGGCAGACCGATGAGGGTGAAGTCGGGCTGGGCGCGGTTGACGTCCAGATCGGGATCGTCCTCCTGCGCCTCGGCCGCCGTTGCGCCTGTCGCCTCCGCCGGGGCGGTCGCGGCGCCGGGCTTCTTCGCGGCGTCGGTCGGGTCGCTGGCGGCGAACGCAGGCGTCGCGCCGAGGGCGAACGTGAGGACCAGGATGATGCGGATGAGTGCTGACGTCACGGGTAAGCTCCTGTCGTAAGGCCTGAGCGGCACGGCCTAATTATTGGCCGCGCCTTCCCTGATCCAGCGGCGGATGACCAGCATCTGCCCCTCGGTCAGGAACGGTCCGGTGTTGCGGGGCATGCGCAGGCCGTTGATGTTCGGCCCGCCCTCGAGCTTCCGCACGAGATAGCTGTTGTCCGGATCGCCGGGAATCACGAGCGTTTCGCCAGGCTTCAGCCGGCTGCCACGCCCCACGAGGGCGGCGTACGACGTCGCGGCATCGGTGAGGAACAGACCGGTGCCGTTGGCCGCTCCGCCGGGCACATGACAGGACCCGCAGGCGAGACGTCCCGACGAGTCGGTCGTGTTGAAGATCTCCTGCTGGATGCTCGCCAACGTGGGCGTGAGATTGGGCGTCGGGCCCGTCAGATCCGAGAGATTCTCGTCGCAGCCGACGCTGAACAGCACCAGGGGCACGGCGCACACGAACAGACACAGATGGCGCATGGAGACACTGACCTCGAAGATGTTCGTGAGTGGAACGACGCTCCGACGACCACCGCGCCACGCCACCCGGCGTGGCCGTCATCGCAAACGTCGAGACGGGCAAGGGGGAAGGTCCGCCGCCCCGGGCGCGGCGTGTGAAGCAGGCGCGTATGCCGTGGCGGGGTCCTTCCCCACGCCGGCGGATACCGGCGTTTCAGGGAGGAGCGCCATCCCCGCCACGGCAACAGTGACGAACACCACGTGGGTTCGCATGAACCAGTGCGCGCCAGCGTCTCCCCGGGCGGAGCGCCGCCAGCGCGATGCGATGTGGATATGCAAGGCCGGTGCCGCCAGTCGAGCCGGCAGGCGGCGGAGAATTCAGGCGTGATTTCGCAGGTCGCCTCGCGCGCGTCCGCGTCGCGGAATTACGCGGGCCGTAATCGCTTACAGCCGTCGTAAGGCGGCGTCAGTCGATGCGGTACTTCGCCAGGTAATGCGACAACGCGCGCTGACTGAGCCCCATGAGCTCGGCCGCGTCCTTCTTCACACCGCGCGCCCGCTCCAGCGCGTGCCGGATGGTCTCGCGTTCGACCCACTCGACGTTCTGGCGCAGGCCCAGCGACGGCAGGCCCATCGTCGGCGCCGACGCCGCCCCCATCACCCACACCGTGTCCGGCGTGAGCGACGGCCCGGTGGTGAGCACGACGGCGCGCTCGATGGTGTTCTCGAGCTCGCGGACGTTGCCCGGCCAGTGATAGCGCTTCAGCTCGCGTCATCGCCTCGCCGTCCACGCCGGTGATGCGCTTGCCCAGGCGCTGCGAGAACTTCTGGACGAAGTGGTCCACCAGCGCCGGCAGATCGTCGAGCCGCTGGCGCAGCGGCGGCAGTTCGATCGGGATGACGTGCAGGCGGTAGTAGAGGTCTTCCTGGAACTTCCCCTCGGCCACCAGCTGGCGCAGATCGCGGTTGGTGGCGGCGATGATCCGCACGTCCACCTTTTCGGTGCGTTCGCTGCCGAGCGGCTCGAACTCGCGTTCCTGCAGCACTCGCAGCAGCTTCACCTGCACCGACAGCGGCAGCGTCGCGATCTCGTCGAGGAAGATGCTGCCGCCGTCGGCCAGCGCGAAGCGGCCCTTCTTGGCCGAGATCGCCCCGGTGAAGGCGCCGCGCACGTGCCCGAACAGCTCCGACTCGATGAGCGTCTCGGGAATGGCGGCGCAGTTCACCTTGATGAGCGGCAGGTGCCGCTGCTGACTGCGGTCGTGGATGGCGCGCGCCACCAGTTCCTTGCCGGTGCCGGTCTCGCCGGTCAGCAGCACGGTGCTGCGCGACTGCGCCACCAGCTCGATCCGCTTCGAGATGTCGATCATCACCTTGCTGCGACCGACGATGCCGTAGTGGTCGAAGTCGGCGTCGCGCTCGTTGCGCAGGTAGGTCAGCTCGGTGCGGGCGCGCTGGCCCGCCAGGGCCCGGCGGGCCGTCAGCAGCAGCTCGTCCACCTCGAAGGGCTTCTGCAGGTAGTCGTGGGCGCCGAGCTTCATGGCCTCGACCGCGCTCTCGACGCTGCCGTGGGCCGTCATCATCACGATCGCCGGCCGCTCGCCGTCCGGAGTCGTGGCGACCAGTTCCTTGACCACCTCCATCCCCGAGCGATCGGGCATGCGGTAGTCGATGATGAGCAGATCGAACGCCTGCTCCGCCAGCAGCCGCTGCCCGTCGAGCGCGCGCGCGGCCGTCGTCACGTCGTGGCCCTCGTCGCGCAGCGCGCGGCCGAGCGTCTTCAGGATCTTTTCCTCGTCGTCGACGAGGAGCACGCGGCCCCCAGGTGTCATCGTCACGCGCGCCGCTCCGGCGTATCCGTCAGGTCGATGGTGATCGCGGTGCCGACGTCGACCCGGCTCGACACGGAGATGGTGCCGCCGAGGCCCTCGACCACGTTCTTGGAGATTGCAAGACCGAGGCCGCTGCCGGTGCGGCGGGTCGTGAAGTATGGATCGAAGACCCGGCCGATGTCGTCGGCGGGGATGCCGACGCCGCGGTCGCGCACCGTCAGCACGACGTGGCGGCCGCGCCGTTGCGACGCCAGCACGATGAGCGGCCGCTCGCCGGCGTCGCGACCCTCCACGGCGGCGCGGGCGTTGGTCAGCAGGTTCACGAGCACCGTGCGCACCCGCTCGGCGTCGGTGGTCGTCTCGCCGCAGTCGGGATCGAGCTCGAGGGCGATGTCGGGGACGGCAGCCGCGGCCACCACGGCCTCCCGGGCCGAACGGCAGACCTCGTTCAAGGCGGTGGGCGCGCAGTCGAAGCGGATCGGACGGGCGAAGTCGAGCACCTCGTTGACGACGCGGTTGAGACGGTCGACCTCCTCGTCGATGTCGTGCGCGGCCTCGCGGGTGTCGGCGGCGGCGGCGCCGGGACGGCTCAACTGCCGCAGCGCCCCCTTGATGATCATGAGCGGGTTACGGATCTCGTGCGCGATGACGGTCGAGAGGCGGCCGAGGGCCGACAGTCGCTCGCGCTGCGCCGCGTCGCGCTGCGCGGCGGCCACCGACTCGGTCAGGGTGTTGTAGGTCGAGGCGACCAGCTGGGCGTCTTCGTCGTTCCAGGCCGAATCGGCCAGCGCCACCTTGCGCGTCAGGTCGCCGGTGGCGGCGGCATCGCGCATGTGGGCCGTGATGGTCGCCAGTGGCCGCGCGACGCTGCTGGCCAGCGTGTAGCTGAGCACCGCGGCCAGCGCCACGGTGGCCAGCGCCACGCCACCGAGGGCGGCCCGAATGGTGCCGAGCGTGCGCATGCGCTCGGTGCGCGAGCGCAGGACGATCGCGTGCGGCGCGACCGCGGCGGCGCCCGCCGCGCCGTCCTGCCGGGCCAGGGGACTGGCGAGTGCCGAGTAGTCTTCGCCGCCCAGGCGCAGCACGGCGGCCCGCGGTTCGTCGTTGAACCACGCGGTCACCGCTGCCACCGCGGCGGCCGGCAGCGACGAGGCGCGCACGTCGCCCGCAAAGGCGAAGGCCACGTCGGCGCCGGTCAGGCGGCGCAGTTCGTCGGCGCGCGAGGAATCCAGCAGGAAGCCCATCGTGAGCAACCCGAGCCGCTCGGGTCGATCGAGGTCGATCGTGACCGGCACGGTGACCAGCTGCAGGACGCCGTTCGGATGGGGCCAGAAGGTCGCCCCTGGCCGCTCGCCCGGAGGCACCGCCGGCGGCGCGTCCGAGGCGGCCACAGCGTGGCCCGAGGCGCTGACGACCGCCAGACGCTGGCCATCGCGATCGGCCACCACGACCAGGTCGGCGCCGGCCTGTTCGAGATAGTCGCGCGCGATCGGCTCGACCGTCGGCGGATCGCGGGTCTCGAGGGCGGCCTTGAACTTCGGCAGGTCGGCGATGAGGGTGGCGGTGCGCGTCACGCCCTCGAAGAGGGTCGTGCTCTGCTGGTCCACCAGCGTCACCGCCTCGCTCAGATCGCGCTGGAGCTCCGCCTCCGCCTGGGCCGTGAGCAGGGCGCTGACGAAATAGACGGCCGAGCCGATCGAGGCCGTCGCCAGCAGCGTGCTGGCGAGGAAGATGCGGCTGCGCAGCGAGCCGAGGCCGGGGATCATGGCACCACCAGTTCGAGGTCGGCGACCGCGCCCGCCGTGACGGTGACGCTGCGTTGCCCGCGGGCCTCGCCTTCGTACCAGCCGACCACGGTATAGGTGCCCGGCGGCACGTTGTCGATCCGGAAGCGGCCGTCGGCGTCGGTCACGCGGAAGTAGGGATGATTGAAGACGACGACAAACGCCGACATGTGCGAATGGATGTCGCAGAACACCCGCACCACGCCGGGCCGATCGAAGCGCACCGCCTTGCTCTTGCCGGCGGCGTAGCGGCCGAGATCGAAGCGCCGCGCGCGCGACAGCGAGAACACGTTGTGGTAGGTGGAGTCGCTGTTCGGAAAGTCCACCGTGGTGCCGGTCTGCACGGCCAGCAGGCGCGGGATGAAGGTCTCGTTGCGCTGGTCCATGACGGCGCGGCCCGGCTCCCGATCGTCGAAGGCGCTGCGCGGGGCGACGTCGAGGTAGACCAGGCCGCGGCGCACGTCGGCGACACCGTGCGGATGGCGGCCGCCGAGATCGCCGACGCCCGGTCGCGCCTGCGGCAGGGCGGCCAGGCGCCGGATGTCGAGACGTCCGCGAATGGCGCCGGTCGGCGCGGTCTGGTCATCGCCCGCTGCCAGCGGCGTCAGGGACGCCGCCACGAGCGCCGCCGCCACGGCAGCGCCGAGCCACGCGCGGGCCGGCGTCAGAACCACACGCCCACCTGTGCCGCGACCAGCGTGTCCTGCCGGATGCGGCCGCCGAGCGGTCGGCGATTGTGCTGCGCGGCGACCTTCAGGCGCAGGTGGCGGAGCGGCGAGAAGGCGAGGCCGGATTCAATCCGCGTCACCGGCGCTTCCCACGGCTCCATGCCGGCGCCGGTGGCGATGTCGCCGAAGGCGAGCCGCTCGACTCTGAGGCCGAGGTCCAGGCCAGGCAGCACACGCACGCGGCCCTCGAGCCAGCCGGCCATCGCCGTCACCTCGGGCGTTGCGGTCGTGCCGGTGAACGCCGGCAACGCCCAGCGGCTCGCCAGCACCTCGCCGCGCGCCATCCAGCGCCCGGCGGAGAGCTCGGCATCGACGCCGGCGGCGCGTTGCCGCAGGCGCGCAATCGACTGCCCGGGCCCGAGCGTGCCGGCGAGGGCACGCGCGAGATAGGCGCCTTGCGCTCCCGAAACGCCCGAGCACGACGCCGGGGTGGAGCCGCGCGGTCACGCGCGTCGAGACGGCGCGGCCGTCGTTGTCGTCGTCGAGACGTGGACTGCCGAGCGACCCGGCCGTGACCGCCCCTACCCATGCCACCCGCGCGTTGGCCACGCGCACCTGCAGGCCGGTGTCCCAGGTGTCGGTGTTCACGAGCGGCAGGCCGCGGTCGGCGTCGGTGTTGCCGCGGGGAAACGACGACAGCCACCCGCGGCCACGCATCCGCAGCAGGTCGTCGGAACTCGCCGGCACGGCGTCAGGGCGGAGGGACACCAGGTAGCCGTAGGCGAGCGGCCGTCCGACCAGCGGCGAGTCGCTGCCGTAGCCATTGCGGCCGAAGAGGCCGAAGGCGGTGGGGACGCGACCGGCCTGCACGTCGATCTCGCGCGACAGCCACGGACGCACGCGCACGTAGAGCGCCGCCATGCGGGCCTGCGAAAGGCCGTCGGTGCGCACCTGCGCCAGCAGTTCCACGTGGCGCAGCGGCCGCACCGAGGCATCGAACACCAGCCGCAGGTTACGCAGCGGGTCGTAGGCGTAGGTCGCGTAGTTGAAGAAGCCCGGATCTTCGGAGCCGTAGGTCGCCGTCAGCTCGCCAGCGACCGTGACGCGGTCGGCGTTGCCGCCGGCCGGAACGTCGGGCGGTTGCGCGGCCGCTGGACCGACCGTGAATACGAACAGGAAGGTGCAGAGGGCACGCACGGGGAGGTAGCCGCAGCGGCGGCGGGAAACGCGGTCATTATAATGCGCGCTCATGCAGCCCCCGGCGTCGGCGCGCCGCTTACCGCTGTGTCGTGGCCGCCGTGCACACGACGCTGGCAGCGCTGGCGGCGTCGGCCGCGCTGTCGGCCGGCAGCGCCGCCGCCGATGACCGCGTGGTCCGCACGCTCACGCTGGCGAAGGGCCAGGCGCTGGCGATTGCCGTCACGGTCGGGAGTATCCGGGTGACCGGCGAGCCCGGCCGCACCGACGTGCGCGTCGAGATTGCGCGACATGCGCCAAGCGCGGCAGCGCTGGCGCGCGTGCCGATCGCGCTGACAGACGACACGACCGGACCGCGCCTGTCGATCACGCAGCAGGCCGGCGGCGCCGATCCCGCCATTCGCACCGATGTCGTCGTGACCGCGCCCGCCGACGTGCGTCTCGACGCGCTCACGATCGCCGAAGGCCGGCTCGAGTTGCGCCACCTGCATGGCGCGGTGCGGGCGACGGTGGCGCGCGGACCGATTGCGGCCGACGACGTCTCGGGCGTGCTGCGTCTTTCGACGACGATCGGGTCCATCGACGTCACCCGCGCGACCCTTGCCGCCGCGGGCCTGTTCCGGCTCCGGACGTTCAACGGCGACGTGCGGCTCGGACTTGCGGCGCCGGTCGCCGACGCCCGCGTGCTGGCGCTGGCGCTGAACGGCACCATCATCTCGGCGGTGCCGCTGGCGATGAAAGACGGGTGGGGCCCGCGTTGGGGCGAGGCCACGATCGGCCGGCCCGATCGGGTGCTGTCCATCGACGTGGTGAGCGGCACGATCCGGATCGAGACGCCAGGCGGGCGCTGAGCGGGGCGGCGCGCTTACCGGCGCAGCTTGCGCTGGGCGTCCTGGTAGCGCTTCGACGACTGCGGCACCTGCGCGTAGGCCGCCTGCGCGCGAGTGTTGTCGCGGAGCCGGCGTTCGTAGAGTTCGCCGAGCAGCCACCACGCGTCGTTCGGATTGTCGGGGTAGCGGTTGGCGAGGTCGGTCCAGGCGCGGGCCGCCATCTCCCACTGATCGTTGTCGGCGTAGCCGAGACCCAGACGGTAGAGCGCCAGCATCCCGTGCGGCGAGGTCTGAAACTGATCGGCGAGGGCCCGCAGCGTCAGGAAGCTCGCCGGCATGTCCTTGCCCACCGCCGGGTCACGCTCCTTGAGCCGGCGCCGTTCCTCGATCCCGATCTTCGCCTGCAGCGCGCGCAGCGCCGTGTTGGTGCCGGGTGCCGACGCCGCGGCCCGCCCGTAGATCTCGCGCGCCGCCTCTTCGCGATTCGGCTGCCGCGACTTCATCGTGAGCTCGGCCAGCGTGAACTGGCTCTCGGCCAGGCGGCTGTCGCTGCCGAAGCGGTTCTCGAACTCGACGTGCGCGGCCATGGCGTCGTCGGCGCGGCCGGCGCGCGTGAGGGCGTCGGCGGCGAGGAACGCCGCATCGGCCGCCACCGAGGTGGCGGGGAAGTCGGTGACGATGGCGCGCAGGTCGGCCACGCCCTGATCGAGCAGGTTGTTGCTGAGCTTGGCGCGGGCCACGTCCATCCGCTTGCCTGCTTCAGCCGCAAGATCCGGGGGCGGTGGCACCACGGTGGCTGCACCCTTTACGGGCGGCTTCGCCGTGGCGCCTGGCGTGGTGCCGGGCGTCACGGGCGCGCTGCCGGGTAGCGCCGCGTTCTTGCCGGGCGGCGTGGCCACGGTCGCGGTCTTGGGCGGTTCGGCTGCCGGAGCGGGCGTGGGGCTGGAGGGTGCCCCTTCGAACATGGCCGGCACCGACGGATCGCCGGGGGTCATCGCGGTCGCGGCGTCGGCGGACGTGTCCGGCACCGGTGTGTCGGCGCCGCCGCGCATCATCATCACGATCGCCACGCCGGCCACGAGCAGCGCCGCGATCCCGCCGCCGATGACCGCCATCGACGGGGCCGGTCTGCCGGCCGCAGTGGCGGGCGTTACCGGCGCGGCCGGGGCCGGCGGCACCGCCGCGGCGCGGGGCGTGGGTCGAACGGCGGCGCGGCCGCGACGGTTGCGGTGACCGCCATTGCCGGGTCGACCGCGGCCATCGAATGGCGCACCGGCGGCGGCGTGATCATCGTGGCGTCGAAGGCCTGGCCGCTCGGCGCAGCGGGGATCGGCGTCGGCGCGGACGCGGCGAGCGGCGGCGCGGCGGCGGCGACCGGCACGCTGATGCGTTTGCTCGAATCCCGGCGCAGGCGCTGCAGGTCGGCCCGCAGATCGGCCGCGGTCTGGTAGCGCAGCGCCCGATCTTTCTCGAGCGCCTTGGCGATGATGCGATCGAGCTCGTGCGAGATCGTCGGGTTGTAAGACGACGCCGGGGCCGGATCGCGGTTCAGGATGCCGTCGAAGATGACCGCCGTCGTGTTGCCCGGGAAGCTCACACGCCCGGTCGCCATCTCGTAGAGCACGACGCCGAACGAGAACAGGTCGGTGCGCGAGTCGAGGTCTTCGGCGCGCGCCTGTTCGGGCGACATGTAGGCGACGGTGCCCACCGTGGTGCCGACGACGCTCGTGAAGACGGTCGGTTCGACCGTCGTCGTCTGATCGCCGCCGCCGCGCCGGTGATGGGAGGTCGCCAGCTTGGCCAGCCCGAAATCGAGCACCTTGGTCGGGCCGCGCCGGGTCAGGAAGATGTTGGCCGGCTTGATGTCGCGGTGGAGGATGCCTTCGACGTGGGCGGCATCGAGGGCGTCGGCGACCTGGGTGGCCACCTCGAGCAGCGCCACCGGTTCGAGGGGCCCCTTGAGCAGGCGCCGGTCGAGCGTCTCGCCCTCCAGCAGCTCCATGGCCAGATAGCAGCGGCCGTCGAGGTCGTCGAAGCCGTAGATGGTGCAGATGTTCGGGTGGTTCAGGCTCGACGCGGTGCGCGCCTCGCGGCGGAACCGATTGACGGCCTCCGGGTCGCTCGACGAGGTCGCGGGCAGCACCTTGAGCGCCACCATGCGGCCCAGCACCGTGTCCTGGGCGCGGTAGACGACGCCCATGCCGCCGGCGCCGAGAGGCTCGAGGACTTTGTAATGGCCGAGCTGCTGCCCAGAGAGATTCGACACGGGGGACATACCATCGTAGGGGGGGCTGTGCATAGAGTCAACGGCCGTCCGCGAGGCTTGACCCTGCCGATTGCGTGCAAGTAGAGTTGCGGCTGTCATTTCTGAAACCGCTTTCCGCCTGATGGAATTCCACGCGACCGCCTCACGGCAGCCTTCGACCACGTCTACTGACAAAGCGCTGGATGTGTGCGAAGTCCTCAGCCGTTCGCCCCGGGGATTGAGCGTGTCGGACGTGGCCCGGGCGCTGCACCTGCCGGTGTCGAGCGCGCACCGGGTGCTCGGCGTGCTGAAGCGGCGCGGCTACGTGCGGCAGGACGAAGAGACGGCGCGCTACAGCCTGTCGCTCAAGATGCTCGACGTGATGTTCCGCGCGCTTGGGCGGCTCGGAACTGCGCCTGCACGCGTATCCGCTTGTGCGCGACCATGTGCTGCGCACCTCGCAGCGGATGTTCCTCGCCATTCCCTCGACCGGCGAGGTCACCTACCTCTGGACCGCGGCAGCCGACGAAGTGGCGATGCGCACCGTCTACGGGCGCGAGATGCCGGGGCACTGCGCGCTCTACTTCGCGTCGAACGCCGCGCAGGCGACGCGGCGCCTGAGCTGCCTGAAGCTGTCGGACGCGCGCGAGGTGCGCAGCCCCGGAGCCGCGCTGGTGCGCCTCGGCCCGCCTGGCGACCTGCCTGAAGGCGCGCAGCGCCTGGTGTGCACCTGCGCGCCGATTCGTGACTACACGACCCAGGAAGTGGGCCGCGTCGGGGCCTTCGCCCATGGCGCGGCGGAGGCCCCCCTGGCGACGACCGACCATCGGGGTGTCTGGGAACTGGCCCGGAACATCTCACTGCGACTCGGCTATCTGCCGTCGACGCCACTGGAGGCGTCGGCCTAGCCGACCGCCGTCCCACCGGGGACGGCGCTGGATTTCACTCGGAGGACCTCGCGTGGCGTACATCATCACTGAACCCTGCATCGGCACCAAGGACTCGGCCTGCGTGGACGTCTGCCCGGTGGACTGCATCCACCCGCGCAAGGACGAAGGCGATTTCGAGGCGGCCACCATGCTCTACATCCACCCCGACGAGTGCATCGATTGCGGGGCCTGCGTGCCGGCCTGCCCGGTCGAGGCGATCTTCGCCCTCGACGAGGTGCCGGAGAAGTGGAAGAATTACATCGCTATCAACGCCGCGCATTACCAGAAGTAGCGGTGGTGGGGGAGCGTCGGTGACGCTCCTGTGCTGGGGGATGGTTGACTGCGTGCGTCTGCGCCGACGCGCGCGCGAGCGTCCCGGTGGCGAGGGGACTCGCCCCGGGGAGAGGCCAGGCTATGAGAGTGGCCAGTCGCGTTGTGCTCGTCGCGGCGTTGTGTGCCGCGGTGGTGTTGTCGCTCGAAGCGCGTGGACCCGGGGCGGATGCGGCGCTGCAGTTCCAGCTCGCTGAGCTCCTCTACGAAGAAACGCGGTTCGACGAGGCGCGCGATGCCTTCCGCCGGGCCGCCGACACCGACGACCCGGCGCTCAGGATGCGGGCCCGCATCGGCGTCGTGAAGACGGCGCTGCTGGTGGGCGAGTTCGAAGAGGCGCAGCGCGAAGCCGCCGGCCTCAAGAAAGACTCACCGGGGAATCCCGAAGCCATGGCGGTGCATGCCGACGCGCTGTGGTCGGCGGGCCTGTTCGACGAGTCCGAGCGCGAATTCCGTGACGCGCTGTCGGTGTCCCCCGAGATGTCGCGCGGCCGCCACGGGCTGGCCAAGGCGCTGGCCTCGCGCTCGCAACTCGACGACGCGCTGAACGAGGTGCAGGCGGCGCTGCGCACCTCGCCGCGCGACGGCGAGATCCACCACACCACCGGCACCATCCTCGAGCGGATGCGTCGCTATGAAGAAGCGGCCGCCTCCTACACGAACTACGTCAACCTCCTGCCCAACAAGGACAAGAGCGACAAGGCGCTGTGGTCGAAGGCGCAGATCCGCTTCCTGCAGGCCTTCAAGAGCCGCGAGGCCAACGCCCTCGACGACGACTCGAAGGGACGCCTGCACACGGTGCCCTTCAAGCTCGTCAAGGACAAGGTCATCGTGAAGGCCCGCATCAACGGCGACCGCTGGGTCGATTTCGTGCTCGACACCGGCTCCGAGCAGACCACCATCTCGCGGCAGGTGGGCCAGTCGGCCGGTGTGGTCCCGATCACCTACACGCTCAGCGCCGGCGTCGGCGAGGTCGGCCTGCGCGGCCTGCAGCTGGCGCGCCTCGACACCTTCGAGGTCGGCACGCTGAAGGTGCGCGACGTGCCGGTGCTCATCAAGAATCCGGCCCTCAAGGGCATTCCGAAGCGCGAGATGGAGAGCTTCTCGCCGATGGCCTTCGGCCTGTCGATGACCATCGACTACGCCACGAAGATGCTCACCATCGCCGAGTCGCTGCCCGAGGAGACCGCCGACATCCGCCTGCCGCTGCGCATGCATCGCCTGGCGATGGTGCGCGGCCTCATCAACTCCGAACGGCCGGCCTATTTCGTGGTCGACACCGGCGGGGAAGTCATTTCCATCAGCAAGGCCACCGCCGATGCGCTGCATCCCGATGGCCGGATGCCGGGGCGCCGCATCGCGCTGCGCGTCTACGGCACCTCGGGCTGGGATCGCGACGCGTTCCTGATGCAGGGGCTGAACCTGTCGTTCCTCGACATCGAGTACCGCAACTTCTCGGTGGTGGTGCTGAACCTGCGGGCGCCGAGCGTGTTGCTCGGTTTCCAGCTCGGAGGCATCGTCGGGCACAAGTTCCTGAGCCCCTACCGCGTGGCGATGGACCTGGAGCGCAGCGAACTGCGCATGACGCGGATGGCGCGCGGGACGCGCACGAACTGATTGGCGGCTAGCGGCTAGCGGCTGGCGGCTAGACCGTATCCGTCACACTGGTCGGCTCACGGTAAAGTTGTACGTTCGAAGCGGCCGCACCCCGAAAGGGAGGCGGCCGCTTCTTCGTTTCCGTGTTCTAGCCGCGAGCCGCTAGCCGCCAGCCCCTTCGCGCATCAGAAGTCGTACCCGATCCACACCTGGAAGCGGGGCTTGCGGAACGCTGCGCTACCGCCCTGCTGCGCGAAGACCACGTCTTCCCAGCTCTGGTTGAGCAGCGTCCGCCAGCTCCAGTCGAAGTGCACCGGGAAGCCGAGCGCGAAGGTCTGCAGGCCGATGCCGTAGCTGGCCCGCGCGTCCACCAGGCGGAAGCCGGTCACCGCGACCGGGTCGCCGTAAATCGGCACGCCGGTATTTGAATTGGGATTCGATCGGGTCGGGGCCGTAGCCGACGATCGGGCGCTCGATGCTGTCGCTGCTCGAGTAGGACTTGAAACCCGACTGGTCGAAGTAGGCGCCGCCGACGTTGGCGAAGAGCGTGCCGCGGACGCCGCCCAGAATGCCGACCGGCGTGGCCATGGCGTGGATGAGCGGCAGGCGCAGTTCGGCGTTCAGGTGATAGGTGTTCTGGCCGAGGAACTCGAGGTATTCGTAGCCGCGCATCTCGGAGTTGCCGCCGAAGAACGAGTAGCCGGGGTTGTCGCCCCAGCTCTTGAATCCGCGGGCGCGGAAGGCCAGCAGGCCTGACCCGCCGAGGCGCAGGTACTTGCGGGCATCGGCGTCGATCGTCTGCCGTGTGAGGGAGCCGGCGATCTTCGGTGCGATCTCGTACGACAGCCGCATGGTGCTGCCCGAGAGCGGGCCGAACTCGCGGAAGATCGTCGTTTCCTGCACGAACGCCACGCCGAACGGCACCAGGTAGCCGTTGTTGAAGAGGCTGCGGCCGAACTGCTGATCCTGATAGCGCTGCGACTCGAACTCGAGCTGCGCGTTCTCGAAGCGCTGCTGCGACTGGAACAGGCCGCCCGAGACCTCGATGCGGCGGTAGCGATTGAAGGGCCAGATGCCGAACGCCGTCGCGCCGCGTGAGGTCTGGGTGGCCACGGCGAGATCGCGATCGATGAAGCCGCTGAACGACGGGTCGTAGAAGATGCCCTGGTTCTGCCCGTAGAAGAACTGCGTCTGCGAGAAGCCCTGGATGGCGTACTGGAAGCGCCGCTCGAGGTTGATGTACGAGCCCGAGAACGACCGGTACTGCGACACCGAGGTCGCAAACAGGGTGAACTGCTGGTCGCCCAGCACGTCGCTGAACGCGATGGCGGTGCCGCCGAGGAAGTCGCCGCCGCTGGTGAGACCGACGTTGACCGGCGGACGGCCCTCGAGGAACAGCTTTTCGAACTTGCCCTTGCGCTTCTGGTTGTCGGCCACCAGCGTGTGCGTCAGCGGCGCCTGGAAGTCGATGATCGGGCCAGCCGAGCCGAAATCTTCGGTCGTCGCCTTGCCGATCGGCTCGCGCCGGTCGAGCACGTGCACGCTGTAGTCGCCCTTGTAGTAGCTGACAAACGCCACCTGCTGGCCGTCGCCGCCGCGGTTGAGCACGACCGGCGACAGGTTGCCGCCGACCGCGTCGGTGAAGCGGGAGAGCGCGCTGGTCTTCAGGTTGAGCGTCCAGATGTTGTAGATGGCGCCGTTCTTGGCCGCTTCGGGGTCGATGGTCTCGTTGGGGTCGACGGCCGTGGACGCGAAGACGAGCGTGTTCTCGTCCATGAACTGCGCGCCGTTGTCGTCGTGGGTGCCGAAGGTGAGCTGCGTGCGCTTGCCGGTGGCGACTTCGACGCGGAAGAGCTTCTCGTTGCCGCTGATGCGCGTCGAGACGACCAGGTTCTTGCCGTCGGGCGTCCACGTCGGCGCGTAGTCGGCGAACGAGTCCTTGGTGACGTTGGTGATCGCCGAGGTCGTGAGATCCAGCGTGAAGATGTCGGTCGTGCCTTCGCGCATGGCCGAAAACGCCACGGTGCGCCCGTCGGGCGAGAAGTCCGGCGACTCGGGCGCGTCGAGATCGTTCAGTTCGACGCGCTGCACGACCTTCCGGCTGACCACGTCCTGGATGATGATCGAGCGATCCTTCTCGGTGCGCACGAAGAAGGCGAGGCGGTCGCCGGCCGGCGCCCATGACATCCACGGCACCGAATTGCCGCGGCCGCCGGGCTGCACGATGTACTCGAAGCCGCGCGACTGGTCGAAGCCGGGTGTGAGGTTGCGGATGACGGCGCCGTCTTTGGTCGACAGCAGCACGATGTCGATCTCGCGGTCGTTGGGGTTGATGGTCATCGCCGCGATGAGATCGCCCGACGGCGACGGCTCGATCGAGAAGGCCTGCGCGAAGCGTGACTTCTCGGGGTTCGGCGCCAGGTTGCGGCCGTAGTCGGCCGGGCGCTCCTTGTCGCGGAACGGCTTGAAGCGTTCCTTGAGGTAGCGATCGAACTCCCGATCCCATTCGTCGGCCGACAGCTGGAAGGCTTCCTGGTAGGCGTCGTCGCCGCCGCCGATGATGCTCTTGCGCAGCGCGAACACGTATTGCCGCACGCCCTCCTTGCCCCAGCGCGCTTCCATGAACTCGAAGGCGGCGTGACCGAGGTTGTAGATGCCGCGCGGGCTGCCGAGATTGCCGTAGCCCTGGAGGTTGCTCATCTTCGGCACGATGTCGGCAATCGCGACATCGCGCACCATCATGATGTCGAGGGGCCGCCAGATGCCGGTCATGTAGTCCGACATGCCTTCGTTCACCCACAGCGGCGTGGTGTTGCGGATGAGCGAGGTCGGGATGATGTCGAACTGGAAGATGTGCGTGAGCTCGTGCACGATCAGCCGGTAGAGCAGGTCCGGCGGTTCGTCCATCGGCATCAGGATGCGGTAGCGGCTGGGCTCGGCAAACGCGCCCACGCCCTCCTGCGCCGCGCCGGGGATGACGTTCTGCTGGTAGAACTCGGCCCCGGTCTGGAACAGGATGAGCGGCACCTTGGCCGCCAGGTCGTGCTTCAGCTCGGAGCTGATGTGCTGGTAGGCGCTCTCGGCGTAGCCGGCCATCCGCTCGAGATGCGGTTCGATCTCGGGGTAGTAGTAGATCTCGAAGTGGTCGGTCTGGTACGTGTGCCACTTGAAGTGGTCATACCGGATGGCGTTCTTGCCGTAGTACGGCGCGAACTGCGTTTGAGCGGAGACGGCGGGCGCCGGGCCGGTCACGAAGGCGAGGGCCAGAATCAGCGCGATCGACAGCGCGGGGAAGGGCCGAGCCGGCGTGCAGGTTCGCATACGAAGAACTCCTCGAGAATCCGAAGGACGCGGCATTCAGGCCCCGGGCGCCAGCGCTCCGGGAATCTTACTCTAGCGACGCGACGGGCACTCCCGGGGATCCAAGCAAGTTCCGGTCCCTGCATCCGTGTCCTATACTTGGGACGCGTTTTGCCACCATCCACATGCCGGGAATAGACCGCCGTCTCCGGGGGTTCATCCCAGCATCCGCGTTCCCGGAGGCTCGTGTTCTCACGTAAGCCCCCGGCCGCCGCGGACGCTGGTGTGCGGCTCATGGATGAAGCGCTTGCGCTGATGAACGGTCTCTACGGCACCGCCGTGCGTCTCACCCGGGACGGCGACGCGGCGCGGGATCTCGTCCAGGACACCTACCTCAAGGCCATCCGGGCCGAGGCCCGCTTCGAGCCCGGCACCAACCTCAAGGCCTGGCTCTACACCATCCTCCACAACACCTGGCGCAACCGGCGGCGCGATTTCGCCCGCGCCCGCGTCTCGTTCGACAGCGACGCGGTTGATGCCATCGTCGATGCGGGCCGGGACAGCGTGGTCGAGTCGGCGACGCCCGAAAGCGAGCTGCTGCGGTCGGTCATGGACGCCGACATCCGCGCCGCGGTCGATGCGCTGCCCGACGCCTTCCGCGAAGCCGTGTGGCTGCGCGACGTCGAAGACCTTTCATATCAGGAGATCGCCGACGCGCTCTCGGTGCCGATCGGCACCGTCATGTCGCGCATCTCGCGAGGCCGGAAGCTGCTGCATGCCTCGCTCAGCGCCCGGGCCGGCGTGACACGGCCCCGTACAGGAACGGCAGGAGAGGTATGACGCTCGAATTCTCCCCCCAGGCTTCCGACTGTCGCCAGATGGAGGCGCTGCTGCCTCCGTACGTGGACGGCGAGGCCGCACCGGCCAACCGCGCCGCCGTCGAGGCGCACCTTGCCGGCTGCGCCGCCTGCCGCGAGGCGGTGTCCATGCAGCGCGAGGTGCGGACGCTGCTCGTCAGCCGCCGTGCCCGTCTGGCCGAACCGGCGCCCGCCGGCCTGGCGGCGGAGGTGCGCCGCGTGGTTGCCACCCAACAGGCACGCACCACGCCGTCGTGGTCGCGGGTCTCGGCTTTTGCCGCCGCGGCGGCCGTCGTGCTGGCCGTCACCGGCGCCTTCTCGTGGGCCACGGGCCAGTCGTCGGTGCTGCTGGCGGCGCAGCTGACGCTCGACCACCTCAAGTGTTTCGTCATCGACGGCGACGAGCACGACCACCCGATGACGGCCGCCGCCGGACAGGTGGAGTTCCACGAGCAGTTCGGCATGGACGTCCGGCTGCCGGTGCCGCCGGCGGCGAGTGCCGCGAAGCTGGTCAGCGTGCGTCAGTGTCTCTACGGAGAAGGCTGGGTCGCGCACGCGCTCTACCGCGTGGACGGCGAAGCGGTGTCGCTGTTCGTGCTGCGCGACCACGCGAGCGCGCCGGCCGATGTCGAGGCCTTCGGGCGTCACGCCGAGGTGATTTCGCGGGGCGACACGACGTATGTGCTGGTGGCCCCAGCCCGGCTGTCCGGGGTGGCTGGCGCCGTCGGTCTTGAGGCAGAATGAGGGGTATGGAGCCAGTGCCTTCACCCGCCCCCGCCCGTTCGTCCGTGCGCACGGTTGCCATCGTGGCCACGGTGATTGCGCTCATAGGCATCACCATTCCGTTCACCTGGAATACGCACGCCGATGAGTCGGGCGAGCCGATCACGGCGCCGTTCATGGAACCGGTGGCCGCACACGCCTCGGCGCTCGAGATGCAGGAGAAAGCCGACGCTGCTGCGTGCCTGCCCGACGCCAAGCCGGCGACCGATTTCACGCTGCCGTCGCTCGACGGCAAGCAGATCGCGCTCAGCAGCTTCAAGGGCAAGGTGGTGCTGCTGAACTTCTGGGCGACGTGGTGCGGCCCCTGCAAGGCCGAGATTCCCGCGTTCGTCGAGCTGCAGGAGCAGTACAAGAACGACCTCGTCATCCTCGGCCTCTCGGTGGACGACCCGCTCGACAAGGCGAAGGCCTTCGCCACGCAGTACAAGGTCAACTATCCGATGGTGCTGGGCCTCGGGCACGATGAGATTCAGGACGCCTACGGACCGATT
Source organism: uncultured Acidobacteriota bacterium (assembly GCA_963779175.1). Taxonomy (GTDB): domain Bacteria; phylum Acidobacteriota; class Vicinamibacteria; order Vicinamibacterales; family UBA2999; genus CADEFD01. Next base: position 1,799,742 of record CAVZXA010000003.1, on the reverse strand, counting down.
TACGGCATTCCCGCGTCGTTCCTCATCAGCCGCGACGGCAAGGTCTGCAAGCGGCATCTCGGTATTGCACCGAAGTCGCAGTTCGAGCGCGAGATCAAGGCCCTGCTCTGAAGTGCGCGTGTAGTATGATTCCTTCAGTACCGATGCTGAAGGGCTTCACACACGCGCGTCTCGCCTGCGGCTGCCGCGTCGCGTTCCGCGAAGGCACCGGCGGCAGTCCGGTCACCGTCATCGTCGAGGCGAAGTCACCAGCGTGTCCGAACTCGATGCACGTGCGCGACGTGCCCATCTACGACCATCGGGAAGCGCTGCGTCCGGCGACGCGCCCGCTGCCGATCGAAGAAGGGTTCGAGGAAGAGAGCTAGCCGCCGCCACCGTGTTCTGGGGCGTGCAGGCCTCCTCCCTGCTCGTCTTCACGGTGCCCTTCGCCTGGTCGCTGGTCGGCGTCTGGGCCGCCTCGCACTTCCTCCGGGCCATCGGCCTCACCCTCGCGTTCCACCGCTACTTCGCGCACCGCGCCTTCGAGCTGTCGCGCCCGGCACGTTTCTTCTGGGCGCTGGTCGGCACCGCCGCGATGCAGAAGGGGCCGCTGTGGTGGGCCGGGCATCACATCAGCCATCACAAGTACGCCGATCGCGACGGCGATCCGCACAGCCCGGCGGTGAGTGGCTTCTACTACGCGCACGTCGGCTGGTTCCTGCACGACGCCAGGCACGCGACGCTGCCGCCGACCAATCCCGTCATCCGCGACTTCTCGCGCGTGCCCGAGATCGCCTGGCTCGATCGTTTCTACGTCGTGCCGCCGGCGCTGCTGGCGCTGGCGCTGTATCTCGCTGGCGGCTACGCCTGGCTCGTGTGGGGCTTCTCGCTCGCCACCACCACGCTCGCGCACGCCACCTTCTCCATCAACACCATCAACCACCTGTGGGGCACGCGGCGCTTCGAGACGCCCGACGAGTCGCGCAACAACGCGCTCACCGCGTTCTTCGCGGTGGGCGAGGGCTGGCACAACAACCACCACCGCTATCAGCGCGCGGCGCGCAATGGCTTCTACTGGTGGGAGTTCGATCTCACCTGGTACGTCGTCGCCGCGATGTCGTGGGTGGGGCTGGCGTGGAACCTCCAGCCGGTGCCGCCGCGCATCTACGAGGAAGCGCGACACCGCGCGCCGGCGCTGCCGGCCGTGGCCGATGGCGGCGAAGCCTGAGCGCACCGTTGCGCCCCTGACGCGCCTTACGGCTCGCGGTCGTCAGGCCGCGGTGGCCGGGCCCGCCCGGCCTTCTTCAGCACGTCACGGAGCAGGAACTCGATCTGACCGTTGAGGCTGCGCAGGTCGTCGTTGGCCCAGCGCTGCAGGGCGTCGAGCAGCGCCGGGTCGACCCGCAGCAGGAACGCCTTGCGTTCAGCCACGACGCCTCACTGGTAGATGGTCCCGGTGTTGACGACCGGCTGCGCGCCGCGCTCGCCGCACAGCACCACCAGGAGGTTGCTCACCATCGCGGCCCGGCGCTCGTCGTCGAGCACCACGATCGACTTGGCCGACAGCTGCTGCAGCGCCATTTCGACCATGCCGACGGCGCCCTCGACGATCCGCTGGCGGGCGGCGATGATGGCGCCGGCCTGCTGGCGCTGCAACATGGCGGCGGCGATCTCCGGCGCGTAGGCCAGGTGGCTGATGCGGGCTTCGATCACCTGGACGCCGGCTTTGGTCAGCCGTTCCTGCACCTCGCGCTTGAGGTGATCGGCGACCGTCGCGGTGTGACCGCGCAGCGACGTGTGCGTGTCGTCGTGGGCGTCGTAGGCGTAGCTGGTGGCCAGGTTGCGAAGTGCCGCTTCCGCCTGCACGCGCACGTAGTGTTCGTAGTCGTCCACCTCGAACACTGCTTCGGCCGTGTCGACGACCTTCCAGACCACCACACACGCGATTTCGATCGGGTTGCCCTCGTTGTCGTTGACCTTGAGGTGCGAGCTTTCGAAGTTGCGCACGCGCAGTGACACCTGACGTTTGGACAGGAACGGATTGGCCCAGCGCAGCCCGGGCTCGCGGGCGGTGCCCTTGTACTCGCCGAAGAGCTGCAGCACGCGGCCCTCGTTCGGGTTGACCATGAAGAGGCCGGCGGCGACCAGCAGCACCGCCACCAGGCCGAGGGCGGCGACGCCGATGAGCGTGGGGCTGCCACCGCGCGCGCCCTGGATGAGCACCCAGACGAATCCGGCCGTGCCGGCCACCACGGCCGCGACCACTGGTAGTCCTGGAATCCCGTTGTAGTCCTGCTCTCTGACAGCCATTCTCACCTCCGATGATTGCTAAGTGATATCACCAGGCAATCTCGTTCGGCAAGAGGCTTTACCGTTACGCGCGACCGGGCAGGTGCCACTTGATGCGGGTGTAGGCGACGCGGAAGCCCCGCCGCTCGGCGTTTCGGTGCGACTCGCTGCCGGGCCGGGCGCAGATCATCGCCAGCTCACAGCCGGCCACCCGGGCCTGCCGCAGCCGCGCGGCCAGCAGCGCCGTCTGGGCGCCGCGCCGTCGATAGGCCGGCCGGGTGCTCGCCCCGGCCAGCACGGCAACCCCGTCGTGCATCGCCAGCACGCCGGTGGCGGCGAGTGCCCCGTCAAGGGTGGCCGCAAAACACGTCGTGCCGGCCGTATGCGGGTAGACCGCGCCCAGCTCCAGGACCAACGGCACCACCTCCGGGTGTTCGCTCCAGCCGTCAGCCGCTGCCTGCGCCCAGGCTTCGCCGCTTTCGGCGTCGACGGTGGTGATCGCCATGTCGGCCGCGGGACCGAGCTCGTCAGACGCGGTGATCGGACGCCACAGCACGTCGGTCAGCTCGATCGGCACGTAGCCGCGGCCCGTGAACAGCGGCAGCGGCTCGCCGAGCGCCAGGGGACTGACCTCGTGGTCCACGGCGGCGCCGCGCTCGTGGAAGAACGTCTCGACGGCGGTGAGGGCGGCGGCCTCCACCGGCCGGGCCATGCCCACGCCGAAGGTCTGGGTGAGCGGCGAACCGACCCCGTCGTACATCGCCCAGATGCCGTCGATGTCCTGCCAGGTCGCCTCACGGGCCGGTGCGACCAGGGCGCGCGCCTCGACGAAGCGGGCGTTGGCGGCGCCTTCCGCGCGTTCGAGGCGGGAGGCGAGGGCGTGGTCCACGATGGGAGCGAACATTCGCTCATCATGCCTCAGCCGGCCCGGCGGCGGGCAATCCGGGAATAGCGGCGCTACCCCCGGGGTTAGTTCCAGCGAATTGACGGTCGGCATCATCGGCGCTGGCATCTCGGGCCTCACCGCGGCCTGGCGGCTGGCGCGCCATCACGACGTGCGCCTGTTCGAACGCGACCCGCGGCTGGGCGGTCACGCGCATACCCATGCCGTGAGCGTGGCGGGCCGCACGGTGCCGGTGGATACCGGCTTCATGGTGTTCAACGAGCGCACGTATCCGCACTTCGTGAGTCTGCTGGCGGAGCTCGGCGTCGAGAGTCGTGCCAGCGACATGTCGTTCAGCGTGGAGTGCGCGCGCTGTGACATCGCCTACTCGAGCGTCGGCCTGCGCGGCCTGTTCGCCTGCCCGCGCCGGGCGTTCACCACGGCGCACCTGTCGATGCTCGCCGACGTGCTGCGCTTCTTCCGCGCCGGCCGGCGGGCGCTGGCCGATGGCAGCGCCGCCCGCCTGTCGCTCGGGGAGTTCCTCGGCCGCCACGGCTTCGGCGACGCGCTGGTCCGCCACTTCGTGCTGCCGATGGGCGGCGCCATCTGGTCGGCGTCGTCGGGCACCATGCGCGACTTTCCGGCGGCGTCGTACCTGCGCTTTCTCGAGAACCACGGGCTGCTCGCGGCAGCCGGGCAGCCGGTGTGGCGCACCATCGTCGGCGGCAGCCGCACCTACGTGGACCGCATCGCCGCCGCCCTCGGCTCCGGCGTCCGCGCCGGCACGCCGGTGCGCGCCGTCACCCGCACGCCGCGCGGCGCCGTCATCGAGACGGCCGATGGCGACGCGCTCGAGGTCGACGCCGTCGTCGTCGCGACCCACGCCGACGAGGCCCTGGCCCTGCTGCGCGACCCGTCAGCCGCCGAAGTCGCGGCGCTGTCGGCGTTTCGGTATTCGGTGAATCCCACCGTGTTGCACGGCGACCCCGCCCAGATCCCGGCCACCCCGGCGGCGCGTGCCTCGTGGAACGTGCGGATGGCGGATTGCCGCGATGAGCAGCGGCCGGTGGCGGTGACCTACGACCTGGCGCGTCTGCAGGGACTCGAGGGCGTCGGGCCGATGCTGTGCACCCTCAACGGCGGCCCCGTCGCCGCCCCGGTCTACGCGCGCATGACCTATGCCCATCCGATTCTCGATCAGGCGGCCCTCGAGGCGCAGCAGGCCGTGGCGTCGCTGAACGGCACGCGGCGCACCTACTTCTGCGGCGCCCACCTGCGCTACGGCTTCCATGAAGACGGCGTGATGTCGGCGCTGGCCGCGGTCGCGCGTCTGCAGGCGGCGGCATGACGACCGGCCTGTCGCGCTCGGGCCTGCTGATGGGCCGCGTCTCGCACAGCCGCCTCACGCCGCGCCGGCACGCGTTCGCCTACGACCTCTTCATGTTGCGGCTCGATCTGGCGGAGGTGGCGGCGCTCGACGGGCGGTTGCGCCTCTTTGGCACGCGGTGGTGGAAGGCCGTGCGGTTCGAGCCCACCGACTTCATGGGGTTATCGCGCGGCACCGCCGCGATCGTCGATCGGGTGGCGGCTCTGCGCGCGGCGGTCGTGGCGGCGTTGGCCGGCGACGGCGTGACTGCCGCGATCGGCCGGATCGAGCTGGTCGCCCACGGGCGCATCGCCGGCTACGTGTTCAACCCGGTGAGCTTCTTCGCCTGTTATGCCGAGTGCGACGGGGCCCTGGCCGGCGTGGTAGCGGACGTGCACAACACGTTCGGCGAGCGTCATGCCTACGTGCTGCCGGTGGCGCGCGCCTCGGCGCCCGGCGCGTGGCGGCAGAAGAAGGTGTTCCACGTCTCGCCGTTCTTCACGCTCGACGGCACCTACCGGTTCCAGATGACGTTTGCGGATGACGCCGTCGACATCCACATCGATCTGCACACCGGCGGCCGGCCGGTGTTCGTGTCGCGGCTGCAGCTGGCGCAGCAGCCGCTGACCGACGGCGCGCTCGCCCGCGCGCTGACGCGGTTCCCGGCCATGTCGGCGCGCGTCATCGGCGCCATTCACTGGGAGGCCCTGCGCCTGTGGCGCAAGGGCCTGCCGTACCTGTCGAAGCCCGCCTACGATCCGGCACGCGCCCGTGGCGCGACGCGGGCGTAGCGGTTCGAGGAGTCCGTTCATGCTTGCCTCCCCCGGCGCCCGCGCCGACCGCAGCCTGCCCGACGTCGGCGTCTCCGACACCGCGACCTGGCTCGACCGCCAGATCGCTGGCTTCGCGCGTGCCCGCGTGCTCGCCGGCCTCGAAGGCTGGCGCCACGGACGGCTCACCATCACGATGCCCGATGGCACCACGACCGTGGTCGGCGCACCAGGCGCTGAGCCCCACGCCGCGGTGTGGATCGCGCGCGACCGCTTCTTCCGCCGCATGCTCCTGCACGGCGACATCGGCGTCGGCGACGCCTACGTCGACGGCGACTGGGGCACCGACGACCTGGCACTGGTCGTCGATCTCGCGCTGCGCAACCAGCACGACGCGCCGGTGGATTCGCTCGCCACGCGGGTGTGGAATCTGGCCGACACCTGGCGGCACCGGCGGCGGCGCAACACGACGGGCGGCAGCCGCCGCAACATCTACGCGCATTACGATCTGGGCAACGCGTTCTTCGCGCTGTTCCTCGACCCGACCATGGCCTACTCGAGCGCGCTGTATCTGGCGCCGGGCGACTCGCTCGAAGCGGCGCAACTCGAGAAGTTCCGGCAGTGGGGCGAGCGGCTGCAGCCGACGGCGACCGACCATGTGCTCGAAATCGGCTCGGGCTGGGGCGGCCTTGCGATCCACCTGGCGCGCACCTATGGCTGCCGCGTCACGAGCATCACCGTGTCGGCGGAGCAGCAGGCGCTGGCGGCCGCCCGCGTCGCCGCGGCCGGCCTTGCCGACCGCGTCACGATCGAGCTGCGCGACTACCGGCAGATCGAAGGGCAATACCAGCGCATCGTCTCGGTCGAGATGATCGAAGCGGTCGGTCAGGAGTTCTGGCCGGGCTTCTTCCAGGCCATCGACAAGGCGCTGGCGCCAGGTGGCCGCGTCGGCATTCAGGCCATCACCATCCCCGATGGCCGCTTCGACCAGTACGTGCGGCAGGCCGACTGGATCCAGAAACACATCTTTCCCGGCGGCCTGCTGCCGTGTTTGCGGGAGGTCTGCGCCGTCACGGCCGCGCACACCCGGCTGGGCGTCACGCACGTGGAGGACCGCCCGCTCGATTACGCGGCGACCCTGCGCGCGTGGCGCGGCCGCTTCTTCGAACGCATCGACGAGGTGAAGCAGATGGGCTTCGACGACCGCTTCATCCGCACCTGGGAGTACTACTTCGCCAGTTGCGAGGCGGCGTTCCGCACCCGCAACCTCGGGCTGTTGCACCTGACGCTGTCGCGCGTGGGCGAAGACCTCGCCTGAGCGGTCAGTAGGTGATGCGCAGGTCGGCCACCAGCGGCAGGTGGTCGGATGCCATCCGCGCCTGGCGCGTGCGCACCAGCTCCACGTGCATGACCTCGACGCGGCCCTTGTAGTAGATGTGGTCGAGGTGGAGCAGCGGAAAGAACCCGGGATAGCTGCGCATCTTCGGCAGGTACTTCGTGAGGTCGAGGCTCTCGAGCCGCGCCGACAGGATGTCGGTGGCGAGGCCGCGCGCCCACTCGTTGAAGTCGCCGAGCACGACGCTGGCGCCGTGCGTGCGGTTGTCGTGCACCAGATCCGCCACCTTGTCGGCCTGCACCCGCCGTTCGCCCAGAGAGGTGCCGAGATGGACGTTGTAGACGTGGAGCACGTGGGTGTCGTCGAACGCGACATCGACCCGCTGCGCGCCGCGCGGTTCGCAGGTCTTCCACGACAGGTCGTACTGGATGTGCTCGCGCACCGGGAAGCGCGTCAGCACGACGTTGCCGAAGAGCGCCCCGCGGAGATGGCGGGTCGGCGCCATCACCCAGCCCATGCCGAGGGCGGCGCCGAGTTCGGCCGCCTGTCCGGCCCGCTTCTGACTCGCGCCCACGACTTCCTGGAGCGCCACGACGTCGGCGTCGAGGCCGGCGATGACCGAGGCGACCCGCTGCGGCGAGGTCCGCGCGTCCATCCCGCGGCAGCGGTGCACGTTGTAGGTCGCAATCCGCACCGTGCGGACGCGGCGCGGCTCATCTTGCGGCATCGGCGCTCACCCCACTACTCTTGTCGAGCGGCCGGGCATGCGGCAAGTGCCCACCCGCGGAGGTTCCGATGGCGATCCTTTCGAGCGAGCGCGAAGTCACCTGTCCCTGCTGCAACGCGACGCTGGTCGTCGACCTGAACCTGGGCCGCGTGGTCTCGCACAAGGTGCCCCCCTCGGGCCATGCGCCGGCGCTCGACAACGCCCACCGGGTGCTGCACGAGCAGGCGCGGCGCCGCGAGGCGATCTTCGAACAGTCGATGGCCACCGAGCGCTCGCGCGACGACGCCCTGTCACGCCGCTTCGAGGAGGCGCTCGAGCAGGCGAAGAAGGAACCGGTCACCAAGCCGGTGCGCGCCATCGACCTCGACTGAGTGTCGATCACGTCCGCCGGCCTGCCGCGGGCGCGCGGCGCGGGTGAACTCGGCCGGCAGGGCCGTCCAGCGCTCGCGCCGGGTGTAATAGATCGGTTTCACGCCGTGGGCCGTCCGGTAGGCGACGATAGCGCTGCTTGAGGCGGCGGTGGCGGGCATCCGACGTTCGGATGCGGTGATGCGGCCAGTCGATGAGCAGCTGCTCGACCGCCCAGACGTTGCCGGTCGCGAAGCGCCAGTCGTAGCCGCCCATCGCCGCCAGGTGCACCACCCCGTAGCCGCGCACGCGGCCCGTGTAGTCCACGTAGGGATCGACGTAGCTGAGGGCCAGGGCCCGCGGCGTCGCGAACACCGGCCGGCGGCCATGCAGGCCCGGATCGCGCGAGCGGGCGATCGAACCCCAGCCGGTGCGGCCGCGATAGATGAAGATCACGTGGTCGAGCCGATCGGCCGATTCGAAACTGAGTAACAGCGGCGGATAGCCGTGCTGTTCGAGGACGACGGCGGCGGTCAGGGCCGCTTCGAGGCAGTGGGCGGTGCCGCGGGCGACCACGCCACGGAAGGTGCGCAGGGTCTCGCCGCCCTGTTCGGTGTTGTAGGGCAACGCGTTCAGCCAGCGCTGCACCGCCAGCGGGGTGGTGAGCCGCGCCACCAGCGCGCGCTCGGCGGCCGTGAAGGCCGACAGCGGGGGCGGCGTGAGCCGCGGTGCCAGGGCGTCGCGCAGCGACTGCGGACGCGTGGGAATGGGCCGGCGCATCGTCACGGCGCTGGCGCGGCCAGGGCCCGGCGCAGGTCGACCAGCAGCTGCGCCGACGTCCAGTCGTTCCCCGAGTAGACCGCCACCACGCGGCCGTCGGGCCCGATGACCGCGGTGCGCAGGTTGTGCGTGATCGTGCCGTCGGTCTCCCGGATGACGTTGACGCCGAACTCGGCCGCGAAGCGGTCCACGATGGCCGGCGGCGCGGTGGCGAAGTGCCAGCCGGGCCGGGCCCCGACCCTGGTCGCGTGGGCGCTCAGCACGGCCGGGGTATCGAAGGCCGGGTCGAAGCTCACCGAGAGCAGGCGCACCTTGCCGGCCAGCGTCGCGTCCGCTGCCGCCGCGGTCTGGATCTCGCCGAAGCGGGTGTCCATCAGCGGGCAGAAGTCGGGCAGCGGGCACCGGGTGTAGATGAAGGTGACCGCGCCGGCTGCGCCCTTCCAGTCCGCCAAAGATGCCGGCTGACCAGCCTGGTTGGTGAGGGCGATCGCCGGCACCGGGTCGCCCGGCGCCAGCACGTGGACGCCCTCGGCGACCGGGCGGGCCGTGGCCGACTCCGGCAGCGGCGCCGTGCCCGCCGCGACCACGTTCTCGAGGAAGGCGCGGGTCGGTTCGACCACCAGCGTGGCGGTCACGAGGTCCCCGGGGCGGCGCTCGAGGATCGAGGCCCGGTCGGCCACCTGGAACGGCATGGTCATCGCCTCCATGTACCCGGCGACGGCGCCGTGTTTCAGGAGCACCTGCCCGGTATCGAGCTGCACGCCCAGCAGCTGCCCCTGGATCGGGTAGCGCTGGGCGGCCACCGGCGGGTCGGCGCATCCGGCCGCGAGGGTCAGGATGAGGAGCGCAACGCCGCGACGGACCATCGTGTTTGACTGTACCACGGCCGGGACGGACGGCAGGCGGCGCCCTTGAGCTTGACGCCGGGTCTGCTATACTTCGCCAGCTTTCACGTCCCTGATGGAGCCCTGTGCTGGTCGGCGAAACGATGTTTCCCCCGTCCCGCGTGGTGAGCTGGTCGTGGGGGGAATCCCGGCGTTCGCGCGCGTCGGGCTGATCGACCGAAGCGCGGCAGGAGCGAGTGACCGATGGGCCGTAGACTTTACGTGGGCAATCTTCCTTACAGCGCGACCGACGAGGATCTGAACGAGCTCTTCAGCCGCGCCGGCGCGGTGGCCAACGTGCACGTGATGCGCGATCAGGCCACGGGCCGCGCACGCGGATTCGCGTTCGTTGAAATGACGACCGACGAGGGCGCGCAGAAGGCGATCGACGAGCTCCACGAGTTCCAGATGGACGGCCGGGCGCTCGTCGTGAACGAAGCGCGTCCCAAGCCGAGCGGCGGTGGCGGCTTCGGTGGCGGCGGCGGTGGCGGCATGGGCCGTGGCGGCGGCGGCAGCAGCCGTGGCGGCAACGGCGGCGGCCGGCGCGAACCGCGCTGGTAGCGCGCTTCCCCCGGCGTCACGCCCGCGGGCCTCACCCGTGATCCTGGTCGGCACGTCCGGCTACAACTATCCCGAGTGGAAGGGCAGCTTCTATCCGCAGGATCTGCCTGCGGCGAAGATGCTGCCCTTCTACGCGGACCGCTTTCCTTCGGTCGAAATCAACGCCACCTTCTACCGGATGCCCACGCCCAAGGCGGTGGCGGGCTGGGCCGGGCAGGTGCCGCCCGCCTTTCGCTTCACCCTCAAAGCCAATCGCCGCATCACGCACGACAAGCGCCTCAAAGACGTGGGCGATGCCGTGGACTTCTTCGTGACGACGGCGCGCGACCTCGGCCCGCAACTCGGCGCGCTGCTGTTCCAGACGCCGCCCAACCTCAAGTGCGACCTCGAGCGCTTCGACGCGTTCCTCGCCACCGTCCCCGACGGCGTGCAGGCGGCCTTCGAGTTCCGTCACGATTCGTGGCTGAGCGACGAGGTCTATGCGCGCCTGCGGGCGAAGAACTTCGCGCTGTGCGTGGCCGACACCGAAAGCCGCTCGGTGCCGATCGTCGCCACCGCCGACTTCGCGTATCTGCGCCTGCGCGACGAGGGCTACGACGAGGCGGCGATTCAGCACTGGACCCGCACCGCTCAGGACCTGGCCGCCACCTGCCGCGACGTCTACGTGTATTTCAAGCACGAGGACGCCGGCAAGGGCGCCGTGTTCGGTCAGCGGATGCTGGAGCTGCTGTCGAAGGGCTGAGGGCCGGCCTGGGCGGCCACGAAGTCGACGACGCGGCGTTCCGCCCAGTAGCCGTCGTCGTCGCCGCTCGCCCGTCCGATGAACCCACAGTGCCCGCCGTGGGCCGTTACGACGCGCGTCAGTGAGGGGATGGCGCCGAGCGCGGCCTCGCCGTGCCGCATCAGCGGGCACGAAGGGATCGTCCTCGGCCGTGATGAGCAGCGCCGGCACCGTCAGGCGTTCGATCACCCGACGGGCGCTGGCACGGTGGTAGTAGTCCGCGGCGCCGTCGAAGCCGTTGTGCGGCGCGGTGTAGAGATCATCGAAGGCGCGCACCGACCTCACGCGTCCGAGCGGCCGCGTGTCGTAGAGCGTCGGGAAGAGCGCGGCCTTGCGCCGCATCCGTCCGCGCAGCCCCCACAGGAAGTTCAGGTGGTAGGCGACGTTCTCGACGACGTTCGAGCGCGTCCACGCAGTGCGCCAGCTCGATCGGCGGCGACACCGCCGTGACCGCGACGACGTTGGCCGCGTCGCGCCGAGCCTGCCAGCTTCGCCGCCGATCTTCAGCGCGATGTTGCCGCCCAGCGAATAGCCGCAGAAGGCGAAGCGCGCCAGGCCGTCGTGGTCGCGCAGCAGACGCATCACGGCGAGCGGATCGGCGGTGAGACCCGAGTGGTAGAGCCCGGGCGTGAGGTGTTCGGTGCCGCCGCAGTTGCGCTGGTTGAGGCGCACGACGTTGAAGCCGCGCCGCCACGCCTTCTCGGCCATGCCGCGCATGTAGTGGCTGTCGCTCGACCCTTCGAGTCCGTGCAGCAGGATCACCGTGAGCGCCGCCGCGGCGATCGGCCTGCCAGTGGCAGTGGCCGAGCACCTGCGTGTCTTCGGTGACGGGGAAGTAGCGGGCCTCGGCCGGCGGCAGGGCCGGGAAGCGTCGCCGCGCCGCCCACGCGTAGAGGGTCATGCGGTGGCCGCCGGCGAGCAGCGGCAACGGGTCGAAGGCATCGGCGGGCGTCGTCACGGCAGCGTCCCCGCGATCTTACCGGCAGTGGCGCGCCGCGCTCTCGCGCGGGGCTACACTGACGTGTCCTCGTCCTCGCTCACGGAGCCGCCATCCCCATGACCGTTCGCCGCCTCGCGCTGGTTCTCGCTCTCGTCTCGCCTGCTCGCCTGCACGGCCGCTCCTGAGCCTCAGCCGGCCGCCCAGGCCCCGGCCGCGCCGGCTCTCGACGTGGCGGAGCTCGGCGCGGTCGAGGCCCGTACCCGCATGGACGCCGGCACGCTCACGTCGCGGGCGCTGACGGCGGCGTATCTCGCGCGCATCGCCGCGATCGACGACGCCGGACCGGCGCTGAACTCGGTCATCGAACTGAATCCCGCGGCGCTGGCCGACGCCGAGCGTCTCGATGCCGAGCGCAAGGCCGGCAAGGTGCGCGGACCGATGCACGGCATCCCGGTGCTGCTCAAGGACAACATCGACGTCGTCGGGATGATCGAACTCGGCCGGTTCGCTCGCGCTCGCCGACAACAGGCCGGCCGCCGACGCCTTCCTGGTCGCGCGCCTGCGAGACGCCGGCGCCGTCCTCCTCGGCAAGACGAACCTCAGCGAGTGGGCGAACTTCCGCTCCACCCGATCGAGCTCGGGCTGGAGCTCGCGCGGCGGGCAGACGAAGAACCCCTACGTGCTCGACCGCAACCCCTGCGGGTCGAGTGCCGGCACCGGCACCGCCATTGCCGCGAGCCTGGCCGCGGTGGGCATCGGCACCGAGACCGACGGCAGCATCCTGTGCCCGGCGGCCGTGGCGGGCCTGGTGGGCCTCAAGCCCACGGTGGGCCTCGTCAGCCGCCGCGGCATCATCCCGATCTCGATCTCGCAGGACACGGCCGGACCGATGACGCGCACCGTCGCCGATACGGCGATGCTGCTCACCGCGATGGCGGGCGTGGACGCTGGCGATCCGGCCGGCGCGGCCGCGGCCGGCAAGACGGCCGATTACCTTGACCGCGCTCAAGGCCGACGCGCTGACCGGCGCCCGCTTCGGCGTCGTGCGTCAGGCGATGGGCTATCACCCCGACGTGGACGCGTCGATGGAACAGGCCATCGCCACACTCAAGGCCGCCGGCGCCACGGTGGTGGACGTGCAGGTGCCGACCTACAACCGCTGGAACCAGCCGGAGTTCGAGGTGCTGCTCTACGAGTTCAAGGACGGGCTGAACGCGTATCTCGCGACCAGCGCCTCGCCGCACAAGTCGCTCGAAGCGCTGATTGCGTGGAACCGCGCGAACAAGGCGCAGGTGATGCCGTTTTTCGGCCAGGAGATCTTCGAACAAGCGCAGGCGAAGGGACCGCTGAGCGATGCCGCCTACGTGCGCGCGAAAACCGCCGCCCGGCAGCTGGCCGGGCGCGACGGGTTGCTGGCGACGCTCGACGGACAGAAGCTCGATGCGCTCATCGCGCCGGCGATGGCGCCGGCGTGGCCGACCGACCACGTGCTCGGCGATCACTTCGTGGGCGCCGGCTACGGCATGGCGGCGGTGGCCGGCACGCCGAGCCTGACCGTGCCGATGGGCGAAACACAGGGCCTGCCGCTCGGCATCGCGTTCATGGGACGCGCCTACAGCGAAGCGGCGCTCATCGGCTACGGCTACGCGTTCGAGCAGAAGGCGAAGGCGCGCACAGCGCCGACCTTCAAGCCGACGCTCGAGTAGTGCGCCTTACCGCTCGAACTCGATGTAGTGCGACGAGCTGCCGGTGAGGAACAGCCGCGCGCGCGCACCGGCCAGCTTGTCGGTGCCGAGGCCGGCGTCGAGGCCGGCCACCTGCGGATACCAGCCGCCGCCGTTCAGGACTTTCACCGGCGGCGACCACCCGCGCGGCGCAGCCAGCGTGGGCGCAAACGAGACATAGATCCCGTCCTGGCCGTATTGCTCGTCTTTGGCCCGATTGAGCAGCATCACGTACTGCTCGAGGTGCGTGTTCCAGTGGATCGCCGGCCCCCAGAAGACGTCCGCGGCCGCCTGGCCGTCGTGGAAGGGCCGTGACGGCGGCTGCAGCGACGTGCCCACGGGATACTCCCAGTGCGGCGTCTCGCCCTCGGCGGCGACGTTGCGAACCGGCAGCCAGACGTCGTCGTTCCAGATCTCGACGCGTCCTGCCGGGGTGTCACGGTCGGCCCACGCCAGGCGCGCCGCCGCCACACCTTGCGTCGCGGCGTCGCGTCCGTACTGGCTGAAGTAGAGGTAGAGGAACTGCTGGTCGTGGTCGAGGGCGGCCGTCACGTCGCCGACGCCGCCGAGCACGAAGCGGTTGGTGGAGTCACAGGCGGCGCTGCCTGGCGGCGCGTCGAGCACGATCCCGAGGTCGTCCCACGTGCGGCCGAAGTCGGCGGAGCGCGCGGCGCCGATGCGCGGCAACTGGCGATCGGGCCGGCCGCATTCGTCGGCCGGACGCTCGTGATGGTAGAAGCCGTACCACTGGTCCTGGTCGTCGGCCACGATCGCTTCGAACCACACGCCGTGCCCCGGATGCGTCGTGAAGGTCACGCCGCCTTCGACGCCGAGCGTCTCGACCGAGGCACCGCGCGCCACCTCCGGCACACCGCCCCAGGAGGTCATGGCGGTGAGGATGCGCGTGGCGCCGTCGCTGTGCCAGACCAGCGGGTTGTTGCTGTCCACGCGCCCCGGCAGCGTGAGCTTCGGCGCGCTGACGACGCGGGCCGTGGGCACCCGCGCCTCCTGCGCCGGAAGCGCGGCGGCAAGGGCAAGCGCGGCCACGACCGTGGCGGACCAACGATGCGAACGGGTCGGATGCACCGGAAGAGCTTACTCGGGACGGGCGCCCGCCGGGGCGTCAGCGATGCGGCGGCGGCATGACACGCATCGCAGGAAACATCCGTCCCGGAGATGGGTCGGGCGAGTACAATCCTCACGTTCCGTGGAGGACTTCCCGATGAAACGCACGCGTACTTTCGTTCCCACCGCGCTGGCCCTGGCGCTCACCGCGTCGGTGGCCGCTGCCCAGACGCCCACCGCCAAGCCCGCGGCGCCGACCGCGGCCGAAGCCAATCTGAACGGCCTGAAGCGCAGCGTCGCCGAACACGTCGACAGCATGGCCAAGCTGGCCCAGGAAGCCGTCGACTCGGTCTTCAGCTTCGGCGAGCTCGGCTTCCAGGAAGTGGAGACGTCGAAGTACCTGACCGGCGTGCTCGAGAAGAACGGCTTCAAGATCACCCGCGGCCAGTCGGGCATTCCGACGGCGTGGGTGGCCACCTTCGGCAGTGGCAAGCCGGTCATCGCGCTGGGCTCCGACATCGACGGCATTCCGCAGTCGTCGCAGAAGCCCGGCGTCGCCTATCACGACCCGATCATCGAAGGCGCGCCCGGCCACGGCGAGGGCCACAACACCGGCACGCCGCTCAACATCGTGGCGGCGATCGCCGTCAAGCGCATCATGGAGCGCGAGAAGCTGCCCGGCACGCTGATGATCTGGCCGGGCGTCGCCGAAGAGCTCGTGGCCTCGAAGGCGTGGTTCGTGCGCGACGGCATGTTCAAGGACGTCGACGTGACGCTCTTCACCCACGTCGGCAACAACCTCAACGTGTCGTGGGGCGCCGGTGGCGGCAACGGCCTCATCTCGGTCGAGTACATGTTCGAAGGCGAGACGGCGCACAGCGCCGGGGCGCCGTGGCGTGGCCGCTCGGCCGCTGATGCCGTCGAGCTCATGAGCATCGCGTGGAACTACCGCCGCGAGCACCTGCGCCTGTCGCAGCGCTCGCACTCGGTCATCACCAATGGCGGCGACCAGCCCAACGTGGTGCCGCGCGCCGCCAGCATCTGGTTCTACCTGCGCGAGAACGATCAGCCGCACATCCAGGAACTGTGGGACATCGCCAACAAGATGGCCGAAGGCGCGGCCCTGATGACCAACACCAAGTGGACCTCGCGCATCCTCGGCACGGCCTATCCGCAGCACTTCAACAAGCCGGTGGCCGATACCGTCTACGCCAACATCCTGAAGGTGGGGCTGCCCGAGTGGAGCGAGGCCGACCAGACGCTGGCCAAGGCGCTGCAGAAGGAACTCGGCAACCCGACCCAGCCCGGCATGGCCACCAAGGTGGCGGAGATGGGCCAGCCGGTCAAGATCGAAGACAACATGGGCGGCGGCTCCGACGACATCGGCGACGTCTCGTGGAACGTGCCCACGGTGACGCTGCGCTACCCGGCCAACATCCCCGGCCTGCCCGGCCACAACTGGTCGAGCGGCATCGCCAGCGCCACGCCGATCGCCCACAAGGGCGTGGTCGCCGGCGCCAAGGTGCAGGCGATGACCATCCTCGACCTGCTCACCAAGCCCGAGCTCGTCAAGCAGGCGTGGGACTACTTCAACAACGTCCAGACCAAAGACGTGAAGTACATCCCCTTCATCAAGAAGGACACGCCGGCGCCGATCTTCCTGAACGAGAGCATCCTCGCCAAGTACCGCGAGCAGATGAAGAAGTTCTACTACGACCCGAGCAAGTATCCGACCTACCTGGATCAGCTCGGCATCAAGTACCCCACCGTGCGCACCACGCCGACCTCGCCGCAGCAGGACGAGCAGCGGTAACGTGACGCCGACCGCGTTCGCCCGGGAGCTCGCCGCCACGCTGGCGGCGAGCCTGCCCGATGGCTTCACCGCGAGTGCCGAGGGCGAGCTCATCACGATCGAGCCGCCCGACGGCGCCGGCGTGGCCACGGCGCTCGATATCGAGGCCGATGACAGCGGCGACTTCGAGGTCTACGCCGAAGCGGCCGAGGGCGTGCTGAGCCTGGCGCAGGACGTCGTGTGCGAAGCACTTGACGCGACCTGGCCGGCGGCGGGCGGCGCATCCGTGGACCTGCCGATTCCCGGCGCCCGCGTCGACGGCGCCACCATGCAGCTCTGGTACGGCGACGAAGACGCGCCGGTGCTGCGCCTGAAAGCGATCGTCCTGCAGGCGTAACCCGCCGTCCGCATGACCCTGCGCGATGCCGGCGCCACCGCAATCAGACTGCTGGGGCTGTATTTCGCCAGCCGGGTCGTGGCGCTGTACTTCGCGCTGATGCTGACGCCGTACCTCATCTCGCCAGCGGCCTTTTCGATGAGCGACCCGGCACTGGCGACGAGCGTGTCGTCGGCGGTGGGGAACCTGGCCGTGGCCCTCATCGCGATCTTCGGCGCCGACCGCATCGCGGCGCGGCTGTTCCCGCTGACACCGTTCGCTGCCGGCGTCAGCCGCCACGACCTGCTGCGCGTTGGCATCGCGCTGCTCGGCCTCTGGATGTGCCTCGACGCGGTGACGGCGTTGCTGCGTGCCGCCGGTGCGACGATCTTCTACTGGCAGCTCCAGGTGCCGACGGCGTCGCTGGAGCGGTCGTGGCCGCAGGCGCTCGCCAACATCTTCACGCTCGCGGCCGGTGTCGTGGTCGCGCGTTCCGCGCGGACGCTGGCGGCGCGGTTGGATGCGGCATGAGCTCGGCGCGCCTGGTGGTCGCCGCGTGTGTCGTCGCCACCCTGCTCACCGGGTGCAAGACGGGCCCAGGCTCGTTCCACGACAAGTTTGGCGTCGGGCCGGGCGAGGCGCGAATCGCGCAGTTCCATTTTTCTGGTCTGGGGATGGACCACTCGTATCTCTGGGTCATCGAACCTGCAGACGACGCTGCCATCGCGGCGATTGTCGCTGCTGCGAAGTTGCGGGCCTCCCGAGGCATCCAGGACACCGGGACCGTGCAGGGTGACTCATTTCCAGGGTGGTGGGATCAGCACGCCATCGAACAACTACCCGAGGGTTACTTCAGGGACGGCGACCGGCAGTTCTGGCGAGTGTGGGTCGACCGGCCATCGAATCGCATCTACGCGCAGTGGTTCGACACCTAGCGATTCGCCGTCCTCGGTGGTCTCAACGTGTTGGGTCGGCGTTACGTTTCGGAGCCGACGACCGCACACCGCGGCAATGCAACTGCGGTCTGGCGTTAGAGCCCGCTCTTCATGTACTTCGCCACTGCGCTGACGAACTTGTCCACTTCGGCAGGACTGTTGTAGAAGTGCGGCGAGACGCGGATGCCGGGCCGGTCCTTGCCGCCGCGCGTCGTGATGCCGATGCGATCGTTGGTGTAGAGCGCGGCGGCCAGCTTGTTGGCGTCGAGCGTGCCAGGCACGAACGACACGACGGCGACGCGCCGCTCGGCCACCGGCGAGGTCCAGTTGGTGATGCCGGGAATCTTCGCCAGGCCGGTCACGATCTGCGTCGTGAGATCGCGCGAGCGCTTCTCGATGGCGGCGCGTCCCACCTTCGTCTGGAAGGTCAGGGCCTCGTGCATCGCGATCATGGTCGCTTCGTCGCGCTGACCGAAGCTCTCGAACGTCTTCGAGAAGCCGACCGCACCAGGATAGGCGCTGTAGACGCTGGGCCAGAGCTTCGCCTGCGCCGTCTTGTTCACGTAGAGCACGCCGCACTCACGCGCCCCGCACGGCCACTTGTGCGAGCTGCCGGAGTAGAAGTCGGGCTGGATGTCGGCCAGGTTCACGTCGAGCAGACCGAAGCTCTGGGCGCCGTCGAGCAGGAACAGGATGCCGCGCGAGCGGGCCAGCGCCGCCAGCTCCTTCGCCGGCATGATGTCGCCGACGGTGCTCGTGAGATGGGTGACCGACAGCACCTTCGTGCGCGGCGTGATGGCCTTCGTGAACGCCTCGACGTAGTACTCGGCGCCGGGGTGCGGGTTCTTCTGCGGCACGATGACGACCGAGAAGCCGAAACGCTTCGCCTTTTCCTGCCACGCCACCAGATTGCTCGGGTGGTTGTCTTCGTGCAGCAGCACTTCGTCGCCGGCCTTGAGGTCCAGGCCGTTCGACACCATGTTGTTCGACTCGCTGGTGTTGCGGGTGATGATGATCTCGTCAGGCGTGACGCGCAGGAACTCGGCCAGCGCGACGCGCGTGGCTTCCTTTTCCGGCATCAGGCGGGCCCGGTTGGCCGGCGACGGATCGCTGTCGACGCTCTTGGACTCGCGGGTCAGCGCCTCGGCGGCAGGACGTGAGGCCGGGCACAGGTTGGCGGCGTTCATCACAGCGAGATCCGGAGGCATCACGAACTGCTCGCGCACGCTCTTCCAGAACGGCTCACCAGCCGACGGGCCGGCGGGCAGGATGTCGCCGACGGAGGCCATCTCGCGCGCGAAGATCGGGTCCGACAGCAGCGCCGCGGAGCCTCCGACGGCGAACAGCTTGGCGAAGTTGCGGCGCGAGACGGTGGCGGCCATGTCGGATCCTCCTGCCGGATGTTCCGGCGATCGGCCGGAGTATAGCAGCGCATCCGGCCGGATTCCGGGCCAAGATGTCGCCAGGAGCCGCGTCGTGATCCGTGTCGAACCCGTCACGCTGGAAGACCGGGGCGTCCGCCTCGAACCCCTGAACCTCGCCCATCACGACGAGCTCGAAGCCGCGGCGGCCGACGGCCGCCTGTGGGAGCTCTGGTACACGACCGTGCCGGCGCCCGGCGAAACCACCAGCTACATCGAGACGGCCCTGGCGGCCTGGCACGAGGGCCATCGCTTCGCCTGGGCGGTGCGCGATCTGGCCAGCGGCGCGGTCATCGGCTCGACCA
Source organism: uncultured Acidobacteriota bacterium (assembly GCA_963779175.1). Taxonomy (GTDB): domain Bacteria; phylum Acidobacteriota; class Vicinamibacteria; order Vicinamibacterales; family UBA2999; genus CADEFD01. The sequence continues at coordinate 1,780,480 of CAVZXA010000003.1, read as the reverse complement.
GCTATCACGACATCGTGCCGCGCATCGACCGGGTGGAAATCGGCTACACGTGGTACGGCGCGTCGTGGCAGCGCACGCACGTCAACACCGTCTGCAAGCGGATGCTCTTTGCGCACGCCTTCGAGACCCTCGGCTGTCAGGCGGTGGGCCTGCGCACCGACCGCTTCAATCAACGCTCGCAGCGCGCCATCGAAGCGATCGGCGCTCACAAGGACGGGGTGCTGCGGCGCTTCCAGCCGCGGCGCGACGGATCGGTGCGCGACACGGTCGTCTACAGCGTGCTCGCCGAGGAATGGCCCGACGTGCGGCGTCTGCTCGACAGCCGTCTGGCCCGGCACGCGCGTTAGGGTGCGTTAGCGGCGTGAGCCGGTAGACACTGATGGTGCCGGCGCGGTGCGCCAGCGGGAGATCGAGCGCGCGGGTCGTGACGAAGTGCGTGAGCCCTTCCCGGGCGGCGAACGCGCGCAGGGCGTCGGCAGACAGGGCGTCGAAGCCCTGCGTGGCCTCGATACGCGCGGCTACGCGGTGTGCGGCGTCCCTCGAATACATCGCCATCGCCACGTCTTTGGTCTCTTCGAGATACACATCGCGCGCGGCGCCGATGCGCACGGCGGTGCCCATCGCCGGCTTCCACGCGTGTCCTGGATCGGCGAGCACGTAGGCGTCGGCTGGTGTGGCGGTGCGAATCCAGGCCAGGGCCCGACCCCAGTCGTCATCGGGCAGGTCGAAGGAGAACGTCGGCCGATCGGGGCTCTCGACCAAGCCCACGTAGAGCCCGCGCGAGACTGTGACCGCGACGAGCAGCACGGCGATGCCGCGGGCGAAACCGGCGCGGCCATTCGCGGCCGGGCGATCGACGAGCCACCACACGAGGAACAGCGTGGCCACGATCTCGACCGGCCAGAACGCGCGCGAGGTCTGGAGCTGCACCGCGATGGGCACCCCGGCGGCGATGAAGGGCAATGATCCGAGGAAACCCACGACCAGCGCGAGGCAGCCCGCGACCAGGCCGAGTTCGCGCGACGACAGCGCGCCAGCCCGATGCCGGGCCCACGCCGTAGCCCCGAGCACGAGTGGCGCGGCAAGATTGGTGGCCCAGGTCGAGGCCGACCACGAGGTCGGGAACGTGTAGTCCTTGGTCGCCACCAGCGCCCGCCACGTGGCATCCATTGGCGTGACGTCGAACGGCGTGAGCCCGGCGGCCACCGCGGCCGCGCCGGCCGCGGCGCCACCCACCGCCGCGACCAGCGCAGGCCGGCGAAGACGCGCTTCGCTCACCGCCACCGCCACCACGGCGATGGCCATGAAGAGCGCGGCGGTCGTCGGGTGCAGCGCCGCAGCGCCGACCAGCAGCACCAGCGGACGCCCGCGCCGTCCACGCAGCACGTCGGCCAGCGCGAGGAGGCCGATGCCGAAGACCAGCATTCGCGGGTGGAAGTAGCCCTCGAGCGTGTTGGCGCCGGTCTTGGCGATGCGATGCCTGAGGGTGAGCGCGGCCATCCAGGCCACCAGTGCCCACGGCGTCGCCAGCACCGCGCGGCCGAGCGCGAAGGCTCCGGCGTAGAGGGCGGCGAGCGTGGCCGTCTGTGCGACGGCGAACCACACCGGCAGGGGCAGTCCGGTCAGACGGACCAGCGCGGCGCCGATCTCGTCCACCAGGAAGAACCGGCCCTGCGCGCCGATCATCGCCCAGTCGCGCGGATAGAGCGCCGGGTCGAGCTGGTGCAGGATGGCCGGGATGTAGAAGGCCTGATCGGAGGCGCCGTAGCGATAACCGCCGGCGTTGAGCGTGGCCACCAGCGCGAAGAGCAGCCCGCCCAGGCCCACGAGCGCGGGCGACAGCCGCGCCTCGTCAGATGGCTTCGTCGGCACTCGGTCCGTAGATCGACGGCAGCGCGACGTCGAGTTGCCGCAGGTAGACGCTGAGTTGTCCGCGATGGTGAATCAGGTGGTTCATCACGAAGGTGCGCCAGCACGAGGCCTTCGGCATCGTGAAGAATTCCTGCTGACCGCGGCGCAGCGTCCAGGGCGCCATCAGCTCGGCATCGCTGCGGCCGGCCAGGGCGGCGCGCGCGCCGGCCATTTCCGTGTCGAAGTGGGCGAGCAGGGCCGCCTTCGATGCCAGCGGCTGGTAGTCGGGCGGCCGGGTCATCGTCTCGAGGTCCACGAACGACTCGCTGAGTGTGAGCCGGCCCCACACGCCGAGCTGGCCGATGTGTTCCGCCAGCGCGGCCAGCGTCCAGCTCTTCGGATGCGGCTGCCAGGTGAGCTGGTCGTCGGGCAGTCGACCGAGCAGCCGCCGAGTGGTCGCAATCTCGTGGTCGAACTCGGGAAGCAGAGCGTCAACAAGGGCCATGGTGGTACGTAGGTCTGCGGGACCGAAACGCCCGCTATGCTATCACCATGGATGCGAGCGGCACGGCGCGCGCCGGCGAGAGTGCGGTGACCCTCTCCGACGGAACGCGCGTGGTCATCCGGCCGATTCGCCCCGACGACGAGCCGCGCATGGCGGCGTTCCACGCCGGTCTCTCGATGCGCTCGGTCTATCAGCGCTACTTCCACATCACGTCGCTCGAGCAGCGGATCACGCACTCACGCCTGTCGTTGACGTGCCGGGTCGATCCGTCCGCCGGCCTGGCGATCGTCGCGGAACACGTGACCGGCGACGGCGCCTCCGAGGTGCTGGCGCTCGGCCGGCTCACGCGCACCGAGCCCGGGGCCGCCGAGATCGCGCTGCTCGTGATGGACCGCTGGCAGGGCCTGGGCCTCGGCCGCGCGATGATGCAGCAGCTGGTGACGCGCGCGCAGGCGCTCGGGCTGCACCGGCTCCACGGCGATATGCTCGCCGACAACGACGCCATGCGCGCGGTGGTGCGCCACGCCGGCTTCGTCATCCGCACCGTGCCGGGCGACGCCGTGGTGCTGCGGGCCGAGCGGCTGCTCGGCCCGGCGGGACACTAGGGCCGCGGAGGGCGCGGCGCCCGGGGCGCTGGCGCCGGCCGCGGTGCGGGAGCTGGCTGGGGTGCCGGTGCCGGCGGGGCCGGCGGCGCCACGCGCAGGCCCGCCCACTCGCTCAGCCGCTGGAGCTCGGCCTGCCAGTCGTCGCCGAGGTCCCGTTCGAGGCTGGCCGCGACGTCGGCCGCGATCTCGGCGCCGATCGCCTCGGCCTTGAACTCGACGCCCTTGCCGCCACCGTCGGCGCGATTGCGACGGCGGGCGCGTTCTTCCTCGCGCGTGCGCAGCGGGCCCTTCGACACGTGGATGTCGCCCTGGAACGACTGCAGCTCAACGCGCGCAGCGCCGGAGCCAAGCGTGAAGTTGAAGCGCTTGTTGGTGTCGCGGCCGGTTTCTTCCTTCGGCAGGGTGACGGGGAAGTCGCTGCTGAAGTCGCCGCGGAACGTGCGCACGAAGACGGTGGCACTGGCCTGCTGGCCGAGGCTGACGCGGATGTCGCCCTGATGGGTGCTCACCCGGTAGGTGCCGCGGTCGGTGGTCGTGCTCTCGAAGCGGACGTCGCCGTTGACGGTGGACACTTCGAGACTCGAGGCTTTGGCATTGGTGATCGTGACATCGCCGTTCACCGTCTCGGCGATGACGTCGCCCGACACGCCGGTGAGCGTGATCGAGTCATTGACGGTGGAGACGTTCAGTTTGCCCGAGGCGCCTTCGGCACGGATTTCGCCTTCGATCGAGCGCAGCGACACGGCGCCCGATCCGCCCTTGAGCGTGAGGTCGCCGCCCACGGTCTCGACGCTGACCTCGGCCGAGGTGCCTTCGATGTTCGCGGCCAGGTAGGTGCCCGAGATGTTCACCGCCATCCAGCGCGGCACGGTGAGGGTGTAGTCGACGATGCCGCCGGGGCCCCGCGAGCTGCGAGTGCGCACGCGCAGGGTGTTGTCGGCGGTCTGCACGTCCACCCGGTCGCGGCCGCTGTGGCTGGCCTGCACGCGCACGGCGTCGCGATCCCAGGCGCGCACGGTGACCTCGCCGGCGTGGCTCGAGAGCACCAGCCGCGTGCCCTTGGCGACGTCCACCGTCTGGTCGGTGCGGGGTGATTCAGCCGCGTCGGTCCAGCCGGGCCGTGCCTGCACGGGCGCCTGCGGCGTGGACGGGGTAGCTGGTGCGGCCGGCGCCGCCTGGGGCTTGGCCTGGTCGCCACCCGACACGCCGATCGTCGGCGCGGCAAACGACGCCGGCACGACGGCGAGGGCCCAGAGAAGCGCGAGCGAGACGGAACGAGCGGCCATGGACATCAGTCTCCTTCGGTGATGAGCGCCGCGCGGCGCAGCAGATCCAGCTTGCGTTGACGCGCGCCCGCCAGGTGCGCGTTCAGCAGCGCGTTGGCCGGGTCGGTCGCCAGGGCCTGGCGCGCCTCGCCAATCGCGTCGTCGATGATGCGCAGGTTGCGTTCGAGCACGATGACGGTGCGCGGGTCGAGCCGGTCGCGTTGTTCGAGCAGCACGCGCTCGAGATCGACGACCGCGGCGTCGTACTGGACGTCGGCGAAGTTCACCGGCGTCACCTGCGCGGCGCCGGTATCGAAGGCATCGGCTTCGGCCACGATCGGCACCGGGCCGGCGGCCACGGGGGCCGGCGGCGCCACCCGCGGCCACAGCAGCGCGCCGCTCACGGCGGCGACGAGCGCGGCGGCTACGGCCAGTTCCGGCACGCCCACCGACCAGCGTCGCTGATACCACGCCAGGCGCGGCACCGAGCGCAGCGGCGGCGCCCCGGACCCGCCCGGCGCGACTTCCCGGGGGCCCTGCAGGCGGGCCGCGATGCCCGGCCACAGGTCGGTCGCGGGCGGTGGCTCCGCCTCGCGCCACGCGCCGGCGGCGGCACTCATGGCGGTGAGGTCGGCCACGACGGCACGGCACTGGGCGCAGTCCGCCAGGTGGACGTCGACGGCGGCGCGGGCGGCGGCGTCGAGATCGCCGTCGAGATAGTCGGACAAGACAGCGAGAGGATGCGTGCTCATGACGCGGCCTCCGAGGCGGTGAGATGTCCGCGCAGCGACATGCGGGCGCGGTGGAGCTGGGATTTCGAGGTGCCGACCGACACGCCGAGCAGCGTGCCGATTTCGTCGTGTTTGTAGCCTTCGACGTCGTGCAGCACGAACACGGCGCGGGCGCCCGGCGGCAGCCGGTTGACGGCCACGTCGATGTCCATCGAGGCGTTCCAGCCGCGCACGGCATCGGTGGGGGCGGCCACGCGCGTGAGCACGTCGTCGCCTTCGGGCAGGAAGCGCTCGCGGGCGGTGCCGAGGCTGCGGAACTGCTCGATGACGATGTTCACCGCCATCCGGTGCAGCCAGGTCGCCAGTGACGACTCGCCGCGAAAGAGCGCCAGCTTCTGCCAGGCCCGGACGAAGACGTCCTGGGTCAGCTCGTCGGCGCGATCGGCGCCGGCCATGCGGCGGGTGAGGGCGAGAATGCGTGGCACGTGGGCGCGGTAGAGGCGCTCGAATGCCGCCGTGTCGCCCGCAACGGCGCGAGCCACATCGTCGGCCTCGGTGACGGGCCGGGAGTGAGGAATTGGGGTCACACCGCGGTCCAGCGCGTCTGTCTCCTTCACCCGGTTGGATGGCCGGGCCGGGTGAAGGGTTGGAACGGCCCTACTGCCCGGTCTTCGGCTTCGAGAAATCCACCTTCGGCACGGCCTTCGCCTCGGGCGGCGCCTCGAACAGGGGGTAGTCCTGGAACCGGAAGATGGCGTTGGTGATGTTGGCGGGGAAGCTCCGCCGCGAGGTGTTGTAGGCCTGGACCCGCTCGTTGTAGCGCATCCGTTCGGTCGCGATGCGGTTCTCGGTGCCGGCCAGTTCGTCGCTGAGGCGCGCGAACAGCTCGCTCGAGCGCAGTTCCGGGTAGTTCTCGACCACGACCAGCAGCCGCGACAGGGCGCTCGACTGCTCGTTGGCCGCGGCCATGGTCTCGGCCGGGGTGGTCGCGCCGGCCAGCCTGGCGCGCGAGTCGGCGATTGCCTTGAAGACGTCCTGCTCCTGCTGCGCGAAGCCCTTGGTGGTCTCGACCAGGTTCGGGATGAGGTCGCTGCGGCGCTTGAGCTGATTTTCGACCTGCGCCCACTGCGCCTTCACGGCTTCTTCCTGGCTCACGAACGTGTTGTACGAGCAGCCGCTCGCCGCGGTCGCACTCACCAGCACCACTACCGCCATCACTGCCTGTCGCATGATTCCTCCTGCGCTGCCGCGCGCCCCGTATGTCACCACGACGCGCCGCCTCCGCCACCGCCGCTGCGTCCACCGCCGAATCCGCCGAAGCCGCCCGACCCGCCGCCCCCCCAGGATCCACCGCCCCAGGACGAGCCGCCGCCCCACGTGCCTCCATAGTAGCCGCCGCCCCAGCGGCCGACGCCGCCGCGCCACGAGCGCTTGCGGCGCCCGCCGCCGCCGAGCCGGTTCAGCAGCGACAGCGCGATGAACGCCAGGACGAAAAACGTCATCAACTGCCGCGGGCCGATCGGGTCGCGGCTGCTCACGGGCGCTTCGCGCACTTCGAGGCCGGTGACCGTGACGTTGCGGTCGGCGGCGATCCGCGCGATCACCCGCGAGGTGCCCGCCAGCAGGCCCTGCCCGTAGTTGCCCTGGCGGAAATAGGGCGTCATGACCTGCCGGCTGGTCTCGCCGGCGAAGCCGTCGGGAATGGCGCCTTCGAGGTCGTAGCCGACCTCCATCCAGACCTGGCGGTCATCCACCGCGAGCAGCACCAGCAGGCCGTTGTCTTTGCCCTTCTGGCCGATGCCGCGCCCGCCGTTCTCGAACATCTTCGTCGCGTAGCTCTGGAGGTCACCCCATGGCTGGAAGGTCTTCACCGTGGCCACCACGACCACGTCGCCGCTGGCTGCCTGCAGTGCGCGGATCACGCGATCGAGCGCCTCGGCCGAGGCGGTGTCGATGACGCCGGCAAAGTCGTTCACCGGCGCGGTCAGGCCCGGCGGCGCCGGTTGCGCTGCCGCCGTACCCGAGGCGAGGCACACGACGGCGACCACGGCGAGCGCCGCGGCACCGAGCCGCCCTGCGAGACGGCCGCGCCAGGGGGTCACTGGTCGGGCCATTCGTCGATGTGGCGGGCGAGCTGTTCGGTGACCGCGAGGTAGTGGGGGAAAAGGCGGGCGGCATCGATGCCGCTGCGCTCGAGTTCGTTGGCGATGTGGAGCACGTCCGAGACGACCTTGGCGTCGAGGCCGAGCCGATCGGCGGCCCACTGCGCCAGTTGCCGCTGATCCCCCTGCTCACCGGCGAGCCGGGCGACCAGGCTCAGCAGGGCGCGGAACTCGGCCGCCGAGTCGAGCACCACGGTCGCCACGGCGCGGTGGGCGCCGCCGGCTTCCATGTAGTCTTCGCGGATGTGGAGCAGCAGGCTGCGGATCTGTGACTCGCAGGCGCGCCGCAGATCGGCAGGCGCCACCGTGAGGCCGGCGAAGGGATCCTCGCCGTGCAGCGTTTCGTGGTGGGTGATGATCTCGCCGAACTCCACCGGGAAGGCGTCGAGCGACCGAGTGAACTCGCGCCGCGTCAGCACGACCGGTGTGGCCGCGCCGTGCTGTTGCCAGCGCCGCACCTTCACGGCGCAGGCTGACAGATCCGCCAGCTCGAGGGTCGTCACCAGCGCCAGGCTCGGCGCCGGCGAGACCGTGGGGGCGTAGGTGACGAACGCTTCGAGCCGGGCGCCGAAGATCGCTTTCAGATCGTCGAGCACCAGGGTCGTGGAGGTGGCAGGACGACTGACCATGTTGCCAGTCTACACGCTCGCTGTCGGCGCGCGGCGGCGGCACGGATAGAATGAGGGCCGCATGCGACTGCGTCAGTTGAACATCGGGTGTTTCGGCGGCGGCACGGGCCTTCCGAGTCTGCTGGGCGGCCTCAAGCGCAACCCGTGGCTGCGGCTGAACGCCGTCGTCACCACCTTCGACAGCGGCGGGAGTTCGGGGCAGTTGCGCGACGAACTGGGTGTGCTGCCGCCTGGCGACGTCCTGCGCTGCGCGCTGGCTCTGGCCCGCAACGAAGGCGAAGCCCGGCGCGTGTTGCTGGCGCGCCTGCCGATGCTCTTCGAGCACAAGAAGCTCGGCGGCCACACCGGCGGCAACCTGCTGCTGTCGATGATGGAGACCTACAGCGGCGACTTCCTCGCCGCCGTCGACGGCCTGCGGGCGCTGCTCGGCTGCCAGGGCCGCGTGTGGCCGGTGAGCGTCTCGCGATCGGCGCTCACGGCCCGCCATGCTGATGGTCACGTCAGCAGCGGAGAAGTCGAAGTGGACGCCTGGCAGGCGGCCGGGCACGCCATCGAGAAGATCTGGCTCGAACCGGCGGCGCCTATCCACCCGGCGGTGGGCGAGGCCGTGCGCCGTTTCGATGCCGTCATCATCGGCCCCGGCAGCTTCTTCACCAGCCTGATGCCGACGCTGCTCGTCGAGGGCGTGAAGGAGGCGCTGGGCGAGATGCCGGGGCCGATCGTGTTCGTCAGCAATCTCCTCACCGAAGGGCTCGGCATGCAGGACTTCACCGCCGGCGACGCCGTGCGCTGGGTCGAGCAGACGATCGGGCGGCCGGTGGACCTGCTCGTGTTCAACACCGCGAGGCTGCCGCCGGCGCTGCTGGCCAGCTACGCCCGCGAACACAAGCAGCCGCTCGCCCTCGGCACCTTGCCGTCGCACACGACGCTGGTCGAAGCGCCGCTCTGGACGCGCGAGATCGCGCGCCACGACCGGCGGCGCCTGTCGCATGCGGTGTGGAGTGTGCTGAGCGTCAGGGCGCTCGACGGCCAGAGCGGCACCAGTCTGTCGGGCGTGCGTCTGCCGGCCCGGTCCTGACGATGGTGGGCAGCGGCGCCCGTCGGTGGATGGCCGGGTGCTGGTGGCTGTTCATCGTCGGCGCTGGCCTGCCGGCGGTCGCGCGACAGCAGGCCACGACAGCCACGCAGGCGGCGGCCGACGCCGATGCGTGGTACGGCCTCGAGGTGCCCGGCGGCCGGGCGACGTTGTCGGCACTCGGCGTCGCCGAGACACGCGAGCGGGCCGCCGTCATGGTGGAACTCGTCCGCCGTCTCCACTTCGCCGTGTCGCCACCGACCGCTCTCGACGCGGCGGTGCGGTCGCTGGCGCGGGTACACGAGCCGCCTCCGCCCGATGCGCGGGGGCTGGTGCTGCCGTCACCGCTCCCCGCCGAGACGTGGTCGCGCGCGATTTTCGAGCGTCGCGTGCCGCCTGGCCAGCTCTTCGCGGAGATTCTCGCCGACCCGGCAGCGCGCCTGCTCTTCCACGGCCTGGCGGGCCTGGATGCGGGCACGCGCCGCTGGATCGGCGCGCAGCCCGATCTGCTGCGGCGCCTGTATCGGAATGACGACGCCGTGCGTGCCTTCGCGCTCTTCGCGCCGGCGGTGCGCGTCGAGGGCGGCCGGGTGGTGGTGCCTGGCGGCGACGGTGCGGCCGCGCAGTGGGCGGCGGTCGTCGACGCGACAGCGGAGCGCGCCGCGAGCTTCGTCGAGCGGCTGTTCACGCACCACGCCGGTCGAACGGCCGGCGTCTACTTCCTGATCGCAGCGGTGGAGGCGCCCCGTCAACGCTTCCTGCTGGGCGCTGGCGGCTCGCAGGAACTCGCGCGGCTGGTTGCCGGCTTCGCGCAGTGCTACCCGCAGAACTCGACGGCGACGTATCCCTTCGCAGTGCGCTCGTTCGACCCCGCGCTGCTGTTGCTCGAGGTCGGCCTGACCGCCGGCGGCGCGCCCGCCGGTCCGGCGGCGCGGGCGTTCTGGCAGCGGGTCTTCGACGGCGAGCCGCGTCCCGGCGACCTGCCCGGGCGGGCGGAACGCGTGGCCGGGGGGGCATCGATCGATGCCGCGTGGATGGTCGAGACGCTGTGCGCGGCGCCGTCGGCGCGTCGCGGCGCGGTGTTCACGGCGCTGCTGGCCGGCCAGCGCGTGTTCGCCGGCATCGGCGCGGCCGAGTTACCGGATGCGCTCATCGCGCTCAGAGCCCGGCAGGCGTACCCGGCCGTCTTCATGGCGCTGGAACACGCGGGCATCGGCCGCCCCCGCACCTATGCCGTGGTGGCCACGCACGCTGCGCGGCTGGCGACCCTCGAGGACGCGGAGCGCGCCGTCACCGCCACCCGGCAGTTTCAGGGCGCGCTGGCGCTCGCGGTCAACGCCGCGGCGGCCGGCTCGTTCGATCCGTCCACCGCGGCAGACGTGATCGACGCGCTGGCGGCCGTGCCGTTCGAGCGCGATCGCTACGACGGACGCCTCGTGACCTGGTTGACCGACCACTGGCGGCCGGCCGTCGAGCGCGGGGTGGGGCCGGCTGCTGCGAGCGCCGCAGAAGACGCCGCCGCGCTCGGTCTTGCGGGCCCTCCGGACGCGGTGGCGCGCCGCGTGTCGTGGGAGGGGCGCGACTACGTGCTCGATGTCGGCGCCGCCGCCAGCCGACGCGTGCGCGAGGCGCGCCGCCGGCAGGGCGGCCTCACGCTCGACCACATCGTCGAACTGCATCGCATCGCGACGGCGGTACGGCAACGCGCGGTGGCGCCGGCCGACCGCCCGGCCCTGGGCGCCGCCGTTGGCGGCTGGTCGGCGCGCGCGCGCGGGCTGCGATTCGCCGACGAGTACGCGGGCGACGGACCGGACGTGGCTGGCACGCTGGCGGCCGTCGCACGCGACCTCGGCCGGTTGAAAGGCGCATCCGATCGGCTGCCGGCCGCCGCCGGCGATCGGTTGATGCGCGGTGTGGACGTCCTGCTCGGCGACGTCCTCGCCTCCTGGGCGTATGCGCCGTATCTGGGCGACGGTGATAGCACGGCCCTCACGGCCTGGGACGTGTCGCTGCGGCACGTGCTCGGCGTGCGAACGACCGGCCGGCGCCGGTTCGAGCAGCGGTGGGATGTCGCCGTCGCCGACGGCGGCGCGATGGCCGGTTCCCTGCTCGTGCTGCAGCCGGCGGTGGCGCCGTGGTTGCTGCGCCGGTTGTCGACCGACGTGCTGCCGGCGGCGCCGACCATCGGCGGCAGCGATCTGCTGTCGCTCGGACTCACCGCGGCGCTCAGCGACCCCCGGCGCCTTACCGACGACGACATGGCGCGCCTGGTCGCCGCGCTCGACGCCGGTGCCGCCGCGATCGCCGGCGCCCGGCGTGATTCCGGGCAGCTCGTCACGCTGGCGGCCACCGCGGCGCTGAGCCCGTGGCGCCGCGAGGTGTTGCCGTGGATGCGGCGTGAGGAGCCGGACCGGATCGACGAACAGTTTTCGCTGACCGAGCGGGCCCGCCTCGGCGGCATGCGCGCCGACGACCTGCACGCCTGGGGCGCGGCGTCGATTGCGACCGGCTGCCTGTGCCTGCGCATGCCGGAGGCCCGCGTCCCGGAGGTGATCCTCGGCCGGGCTGCCGATGGTATCGTCGGCGGGCACAGTGTGGACCTGATGCTGCGCGTGGCGACCTTGTTGACGGAGCTGAAGATGCCGGCGGCCCTGGCCTCGCCGGTGCTGCGCTATGCGATGCGCGACTTCCTCGACGCCGTGATGCCGGGCCACGCCGGCGACGTCGAGGCGTTCGCCCGCCAGGCGCGCGCCCTCGATCGCACCGCCGTCGAAGACTACCTGGGCGCCATCGCGGCGATCGGCCCGCTGCGTCCGCGCGCCAGTCAGCCATGATGGCGCGCGTCGCCGGCGTGCTGCTGGGCCTCGGCCTGGCCGTAGGCGGGTCGGCGCAGACGCCGTTGACGCTCGAAATCGTCTCGCCGGTCGACGGCGCCTACGTCAGCGATCAGGTGACGATCGAGGCGCGCATCCTGCCCCGCGAGCGTCGCCACGAGGTCACGGCGCTGACGTTCTTCGCCGATGGCCGGATCGTCTGCCGATCGGTCGCCGTGCAGGCGCCGACCTGCCGGTGGGACGCCGGGCCGGTCATCGCCGCGCATCTCATCCGCGTGGTCGCGACGACGGCCTCCGGGGCACGGCTGGTCGCCAGCGCGCGCACCGGCGAGGTCGACGTGAAGGAATCGGCCGCCGTCCGGGTCGTGCAGGTGAACGCGTCGGTGCAGGACCGCAGTGGCCGCTTCGTGCGCGGCCTGACGCAGCCGCAGTTCCGAGTGCTCGAAGACGGCCGGCCGCAGACGATCCTGCACTTCGCCGCCGAGGAGGCGCCGCTCGAGATCGTGGTCGCGATGGACATCAGCGCCAGCATGGGCGCCGCGATCGACGATCTCAAGGCCGCGGTGCGGCAGTTCCTGTCGCAGCTCAAGCCCGCCGATCGCGTGACGCTGGTGGCGTTCAACGCCGAGATGTTCGTGCTGACCCAACGCGAGACCGATCCGGGCGCCCGTCTGGCGGCCATCGACCGGGTGAGCGCCTGGGGCGGCACGGCGCTCTACGATGCGATCGTGCGCTCGCTCGATCTGCTGTCGCGGCAACCCGGACGGCGCAGCCTGGTCGTCTTCAGCGACGGCGACGATCAGTCGAGCCAGGCGACCTTTGCCACCGTGGACCGGGCCCTGCGCGGCGGCGACGCGTCGCTCTTCGTCGTCGGCCTCGGGCGCGGCCGCCAGCAGGCGACGCTGCGCGAGACGCTCGAGGCGCTGGTCGAGCCCACCGGCGGCCGGGCGCTCTTCGCCGAACGCTCCGACGACCTCGGCGCGGCCTTCGGCGAGGTCATCCAGGAGCTGACCCACCAGTACCTGATCGGCTACGAGTCGACGAATACGATCGCCGACGGCGCGTGGCGCACGCTGCAGGTGGAGGTGCCGGGCACCCGCCACCGCGTGCGGGCCCGGCAGGGATACTTCGCGCTCACGCCGTGACGGCGGCCGGGCGCTAGCGGAGGTCGCACGAGCGCGAGCCAGTCTGCGGCCAGCGCCGCATGGGCGCCCGCCGCCGTCGATGTAGGCGCGCGCGCGCGGCACGAAGGCGGCGGCCACTGCCGCGTCGCCGCGCGCGATCTGCGCGAAGAGCGCGTGCAGGCGCAGCCACTGCGCGTCGGCGTCGTCGGGCCGCGCGGCCAGGAGCAGGTCGAGCCGCGAGACCGCCTCCGCCTCCTTGCCCGCGCCGATGAGCAGCGCGGCCGCTGCCCGCCGCCACGTGCGCGACGAGGGCGCCGGCATGGTGGCCGCGACCAGGGCGCTCGCGCGCGCGTAGTCGCTCTGCCGCACGTAGGCGTCGAGCAGGAACGGAGCCACGAGATGCCGGCGGCGCGCCTGCCGCCAGCGCTTCCTGCCACGCGTCGATGGCATCGACATCGCGCCCCTGCAGGGCCCGGGCGGCTCCAGACAGCAGGCGCGCCGGCGCGCGCGGCGCGCCGAGCAGTTGCGCGCGCTGGAAATGCACGGCCGAGGAACCGTCGTCGAGCGCCAGCAGCGCCAGCCCGCGCAGGGCCGCGCGCACACCTTCTTCCGCCTCGCTCACCGGCTCGTCGAGCAGGTCGGCGAAGCGTCCGCCCGCCATCGCGTCGAGGGCGCGGCGCAGGGCCGGCGACGGCGCCGCTGGTTGCAGGGTCCGCACGACGTACGACCGCACCTCGGGGCTCAGCGCGACGGTGGCATCAAACGGCGCCGCCGGCGCCGGCGCCTCCTTGAGCAGCGACGTGGCCGTGGCGGCGATGGAGAAGTCGGTCTCGGCGACGGCGGTCCGCCCGCCCAGTCGATCGGTGAGTTCGATCTTCAGGCGATACGCGCCGCGCCGCAGCGAGTCCACCGGCGCCGTAATCGCTGCCAGCAGCGGATGTCCCAGACGGAGATCGAAGTTGGCCGGGAGCGTCGCTGCGGAGTAGCGCTGCGGCGTCAACGCGGCCACCGGCTCCTCGCGCCCGCCGGCGACACGGACGATGCGCAGCGCCGCTTCGACGTCGGGCTTGCCGGCTTCGGAGGCGCGCGCGCTGATGATCTGGAACGCCACCGACAGCCGCTCGCCGGCCGCGAGCACGGTGTCGCGCGCGGGCGTGATCTCGGTCAAGCCGACGGCGTAGGGATGCGCGGCCTGCTCCGCTGGCGCGTAGGGCGCCTCGCGCACGCGCACGGTGTCGGCCAGGATGACGCTGCTGACGGCCACGCCGTCGGTCATCGCCGCGGGCAGGCTGAGGGGGGTCTTCACCACGCGGACCGTCGAGGCCGGGTCGGCGGCCGCTGGATCCGCCCACGCCGACATAGAGCGCGTAGGTGCCGGGGCCGGCCGTCAGCGCGCGCTCGATCCGGTGGGAGCCCCCGACCAGTGCCGGCCGGGCGCTCACGTCGAAGTCCTCGAACGGCATGACCTCGCGCGAGGCCGGCGCGGTGCCTTCGAGTTCGGCGCGGCGCTGGCGTGCCAGATCTTCCTGGCGCCGCCGTTCACGCTCACGCTCCACCGCGATGACCTGGAGATCGGTCGATCCCTGGACGGCATACGGTCGGACCGACAGATTGGCCGAGGCGCCGAACGCCGGCATGTCACCGACGACGATGCCGCTGCGGCTGAACCACGCCGGCGGGGCGGCCGTGTTGCCGGCCAGCCATTCGCGCACCGCCGAGCGTTCCGCGGCCGCTTGTGGCGACGGGGACGCCGCGGCCAGTCGCACGTACAACACCAGCGGCCCCGCGGGCAGCGCGGCTGTGGACGGCGGCTCGACCCCGAAGGCGACGTAGTGCGAGCCGTCCGAGGCGCGCAGCACATGGGTCGTCAGCGTCGCCTCAGGCGTCGCCGGCTGGCCGGACGCGGCGTCGACGGCCTGCACGACCGCCTGCAGGAGGCTGCGCTGGTCGCGCGACAGGGCCGGCGCCTGCGCGGCCGACGGGACGCTACCGCCAGGACACGGCCGCCCCGACCAGCAGGTTCCGAGCGACGCGCTATCGCCATCGCGGCCTCCTCGCGGCCGTGGCCGCGCGCTACTGCGACTTGCCGCGCGCCGTGATCGGCCAGACCACCTCGACGCGGTCCTTGCGGATGCCGTACATCTGGTCGTAGAGGTTGACCACCGGATCGCAGTGCGGCACGACCAGCTCGAGCCGGTCGCCGATAGCGTAGCTCTTCCGGGCCGTCTTGAACGTGATGACGCCGAACTCGTCCGAGCCGGCGTTGTAGTCCATGTCGGGTTCGCCCACCACTCCTGCCCGCGGCACGTTGAGCGTGAGCGCCTTGGCCCCGGCGTCGGTCGTGAGGCGGTTCGGAAAGCGGTTGTTGAGCACCGTCGCCAGCACCGTCAGCGACCGCGTGAAGTCGTCGTAGACCGCGCCGCCGGCGGCGTTGCCGATGGCGAGATACTGCATGTCCATGAAGAGATAGCTGCCCACCTGCACGTCGGTGAAGCCGGGCACCTCGTGCTGGATGTTGTAGGTGCCGGTGCCGCCGCCGCTGAAGATCTCGGTGGACAGGCCCTTCTTCTTCAGCGCCTCGAACACGCGCACGTTCGCCTCGAGGTTGGCGAGCGCCGTCGAGCGGCGCGTGGCAAAGCCGGTGATGTGCTGGGCGCCGCCGTCGTACGAGAGCATGCCGCGCAGACGCAGGTTGGGGAGGGTGCTCACGAGTTCGGCCAGCGCGATCGCGCTCTCGCCGGCCGGGATGCCGCTGCGGGTGCCGACCGCCACGTCGATGACGACGCTCGCGGTGAGCCCGGCGGCTTTCGCCGCCGCCGACAGGTCTCGAGCGTTCTTCTCTTCGTCGACGGCGTGGATGAACTGCGCGGACTTCGCGCTGAGCGCCAGGGCGCGCCGGATCTTGGACGGCGACGGGTTGGTCGTCGTCATGCAGATGCGGTCGATGCCGGCGGCCATCAGCACCTCGGCTTCGCTCACCTTCGAGGTGCAGATGCCGAGCGCGCCGGCGGCCAGCTGCTTCCTGGCGATGTCGGCGCTCTTGTGGGTCTTGGCGTGCGGACGAGCGCCGAGCCCCTTGGCGGCCAGGCGCGCCTGCATCGTCGTGATGTTGTGCTCGAGCGCGTCGAGATCCACGCACAGGGCCGGCGTGTCGAGTTCCCACTTCGACACGCCGATGGTGGATTCCATCGCCCGCATCTCGGCGGCGGAGTAGCCGCTGGCCCCGGTGGGGACCCAGACGTGCGCGGCGGCCATGCCGGTGGCGGCGATGAAGGTGCGGCGGGAGGCGGAATCACTCATCGGGCGGCTCCTGACTTCTTGCGGGAACGGGCGGACGTCGCGGCCGGCGCCGTCAGGCGCGTCGGCGAGTCGGCGTGCCGGGTGGCCTTGAGCGCGAGCGCCGTGGCAATGATGCGCTGAAACAGCTTGCCGGTGTCGCCGGTTTTCGCCGGCGGATTGCTCTTCCAGATGGCAGGGGTGTCGCCGGCCAGAATCTCGGCCAGGTCGGCGCCGGGCGTCTTCACGCTGAGCGGCGCGAACTCGGTGATGTCGATCGGCCCCGACCAGTGGTCCTTGTGTTTGATGAGCAGCCAGCTCGGCTTGCCGCTGTCGCCGTAGCCCTTCGTGCGCACGAGTGCCCACGAGCCCTTCAGCTTGAAGCCGTCGAGCGTGAACTTCAGGTCGCCCTTGCGCAGGGCGGCGTCGATGTCGGGCGATTCCGAGGTCCACGTGCCGTAGTCCCACAGCATCACGACACCGGCGCCGTAGCCTTCCGGAATCACGCCCTCGAAGGCGCCGTATTCGACCGGATGGTCTTCGACCTGCATCGCCAGCCGCTTGTCGTTCCAGTCGAGCGAGGGGCCTTTCGGCACCGCCCACGACAGCAGCACGCCGTCGTGTTCGAGCCGCAGGTCGTAGTGCAGGTGGCTCGCCAGGTGCTTCTGCACGCAGAAGTAGCGGGCCACGCTGTCGGAGGCGGCCGCCGGATCGCCGGCCGGCTCAGGGCTTTTCGTGAAATCGCGCTTGCGTCGGTACTCGTCGAGCGGCATGAGGCGGGCTGCTGCGGAGGATACAATACGCCCTGCCTATGGCCAACCCGGCAGCGACGGACACGGCGTTCTTCGGTCACCCCCGCGGGCTCTCCACCCTGTTCTTCACCGAGATGTGGGAGCGCTTCAGCTACTACGGCATGCGGGCGCTGCTGCTGCTCTACATGACCGCGCCGCTCGCTGCTGGCGGCCTTGGCTTCGACGCCGCGCAAGGCGGGGCCATCTACGGCCTCTACACCTCGATGGCCTACATGGCGGCGCTGCCCGGCGGCTGGATTGCCGATCGCCTGATCGGCCAGCGCCGGGCCGTGCTTTACGGCGGCATCATCATCTCGAGCGGGCACTTCAGCATGGCCATCCCGTCGATGGTCACGTTCTATCTCGGCCTGGTGCTCATCGTCATCGGCACCGGGTTGCTCAAGGGCAACGTCAGCGTCATCGTCGGCCAGCTCTACAGCGCCGAAGACAAGCGCCGTGACGCCGGTTTCTCGATCTTCTACATGGGCATCAACCTCGGCGCGTTCCTGGCGCCGCTGGTCTGCGGCTATCTCGGGCAGCGGGTCAGCTGGCATGCGGGTTTTGCGGCCGCCGGCTTCGGCATGGCGATCGGCGTCATCCAGTACGTGCTCGGCGCGCGCTCACTTGGCGACCGGGGCATGCATCCGGCGCCGGCCGCCTCGCCGCAAGCCGCCGCCGCGCTGCGCTCGAGCGCGACGCTGTGGGGCGGATTGTTCTTCGCGGCGATCGCGATCATCGGCATCGGCGGCTACACCGGCGCGCTGCCGGTCACGGCGGTGGGCATCGCGGATGCCGCCGGCGTGGTGCTGCTGCTCTCGACGGTGGTTTTCTTCGCCTGGCTGCTCACGAGCCGCGACTACACGACCGCCGAACGCAAGCGCCTGGTGGTCGTGGCGGTGCTGTTCCTGGCGGCGGGCCTCTTCTGGTCGGTGTTCGAGCAGGCGGGATCGACGCTGAATCTGTTCGCCGATCGGGCGACGCGCACCGAGGTCTTCGGCCTCGGCTTCCCGAGCAGCTGGTTCCAGAGCGTCAACTCGTTCTTCATCTTCACGCTGGCGCCGGTGTTTGCGTGGCTGTGGGTGTGGCTGGCGCGGCGCGGACAGGAGCCGTCGAGCCCGGGCAAGTTCGTGTTCGGCCTGGTCTGCGTGGGCCTGGGGTTCGTCGTGCTGATCGGGCCGGCGCAAGCGGCCGAGGCCGGCGGCAAGGTCAGCCCGATGTGGCTGACCCTGACCTACCTGCTGCACACGATCGGGGAACTGTCGCTCAGTCCGGTCGGGCTCAGTGCCATGACGCGACTGGCTCCGGCGCGGATCGCGGGTCTCGTGATGGGCGTCTGGTTCCTCGCCACCTCGGTGGGCAACTTCATCGGCGGCCGCGTCGCAGGCCTCTACGAGTCGATGGCGCTGCCGACGCTCTTCGGCGCCGTCGGCGGCTTCGCGATCGCGGCCGCGCTGGTGCTCCTCGTGTTCGTCGGGCCGCTGCGTCGCATGACCGACGCACCGGAGACGGCCCGGGAGCGCTGACCTGGTCCTGCTGCTCTCGACCTACGACCTCGGACGCCAACCCACCGGCCTGGCCGCGGCGACCGCGTCGCTGACGCGGGCGGGCCTCGAGACGCGGTCGTGTGATCTGGCCGTCGATCGCCTGCCCGCCGGCGCGCTCGACGGCGTCACCTTCGTGGCGCTGTCGCTGCCGATGCATACGGCCACGCGGCTCGCCCTGCCGGTGATTCGCGCCCTGAAGCAACGCGCGCCCGGCGTGCCGCTCTGCGCCTTTGGCCTCTACGCGCCGCTCAACGAGCAGCGCCTGAGGGACGAAGGCGTGAGCGTGGTGCTCGGCCCCGAGTGCGAGGAGGAGCTGGTGGCCGCGGCGCGGGCGGCTCGTGATCGCACGCCGCCGCCGGCCGCGACCGCGCCGGCATCCGGACCAGGCAGTCTGGCGGCGCGCGCGCGAGGCGCCGCGCTCGTCCCCGACCGCACGGGTCTGCCGTCGCTGGACCGCTACGCGCACGTGCAGTGGCCCGATGGCCGCGAGGCCATCGCCGGGGTGACCGAGTCGACGCGCGGCTGCAAGCATCGCTGCCGACACTGCCCGATCGTGCCGGTCTACGAGGGACGCTTCGTCGCCGTGCCGGCCGAGGTCGTGCTCGCCGACATCCGGGCGCAGGTGGCGCAGGGCGCCACCCACATCACCTTCACTGACCCCGACTTCTTCAACGGGCCGACCCACGCGATGCGCATCGTGACGGCGCTGCACGACGAGTGGCCCGGGCTCACCTACGACGCGACGATCAAGGTGGAGCACCTGCGCACGCACGACGCGCTCCTGCCGACGCTGGTCGAGACGGGGTGCGTGTTCGTGACCACGGCCGTCGAATCGCTCGACGACGCCGTGCTGACGCAGCTCGAAAAGGGGCACACGCGCGCCGACGTCGAGGCCGTCGTCGCTCGCAGCCAGGCGCTCGGGCTGGCGCTGGCGCCGACCTTTCTCGCCTTCACGCCGTGGACCACGCTCGACGGTTACCGGCAGTTCCTCGACGACGTCGCCGCGCTCGGCCTGGTCTCGCAGGTGGCGCCGGTGCAGTGGACGCTGCGGCTGCTGGTCACGCAGCGATCGCGGCTGCTCGAACTCGACGACATTCAGGCGGTGGTGCGGCGGTTCGATCCGGCCACGCTCACGCATCCGTGGCGCCATCCGGACCCGCGCGTCGATGCCCTGCAGCGCGAGGTGATGGCGCTGGCCGGCGTGGCGCCGCGCGAGCCGCGCGAGGCCACCTTCGCCGCCATCCGCGCGCTGGCGGATCGAGCCGCGGACCGGGCGAGCGCCGCGCCGCCGCTGGTCGCGCGCGCGGCGATTCCGTATCTGACCGAGCCTTGGTACTGTTGAGCGGAGCCGTCGGAAGAGCAGTTGGCTCTTCTCTAGGCGGGGCTCGGGACCCGGGGCCCGGGGCTCGGGAACGACACGAACCGGATCCACGATGAGCGATGTCCACGCGCGTCGTCGCGTGCTGCTGTGCGCGACCACGACCGGCTATCAGACGCGGATGTTCGACCAGGCGGCGGCGCGTCTCGGCGTCGAGCTCGTGCTGGCGACCGACCGCTGCGATCGCCTCGACGACCCGTGGCGCGACCGCGCGATCGCGGTGCGTTTTCACGATGAGGCGGGCGCCGTGGCCGCCATTCGCGCCGCTCTGCCCGACGGCCGTCTCGACGGCGTGCTGGCGGTGGGCGATCGACCGGCGGTGCTGGCGGCCGTCGTGGCCGACGCCTGGGGGTTGCCCTGGCACAGCGTGGCCGCCGCACGGGCGGCCCGCGACAAGCGCCGCTTCCGCGCCGTGCAGCACGCGGCCGGCCTGCCCGCCCCCTGGACCGTGACCGTGCCGGCCGGGACGACCGAGGTGCCCGACGGGGTCCGCTATCCATGCGTCGTCAAGCCGCTGGTGCTCTCGGGGAGTCGCGGCGTGGTGCGCGCCGACGATGCCGGGCAACTGCGTCTGGCGTTGGCGCGGGTGTCGGCGATCCTGGCGGCGCCCGACGTGCGAGAGCAGCGCGACGAGGCGGCTTCGCAGCTGCTGGTTGAAGGCTACATCGACGGCCACGAGTTCGCGGTCGAAGGACTGATGGTGCGCGGCACCTTCCACACGCTCGCCGTCTTCGACAAGCCCGAGCCACTGGTGGGCCCGTTCTTCGAGGAGACGATCTACGTGACGCCCACGGCCGCCACCGTGGCGCACGGGGCGGCTCTCTCGGCCGCGGTGGCGGAGACGGCCCGCCACGTGGGTTTGTGCCATGGCCCCGTCCACGCCGAATGCCGGGTCTCACCGGCCGGCGTCTTCGTGCTGGAAGCGGCCGCCCGTCCGATTGGCGGCTTGTGCGCGCGCGCGGTGCGCGTGGCAGGCGGGCTGCCGCTCGAGCAGGTGCTGCTGGCGCACGCCGTCGGCGCCGAGGTGCCGGCGATGGGCGGCGTCGGCGCGTCCGGGGTGATGATGGTGCCGATTCCGCGCGCCGGAGTGCTGCGCGCCTGGACGGGTGAGGCCGAGGCGCGCGCGGTGGCCGACGTGACCGACCTCGTCGTCAGCGCCGTCCCCGGGCAGGTACTGCAGATGCTGCCGGAAGCCGCCAGCTACCTCGGGTTCATCTTCGCGGAGGCCGCCGACGACGGCGCGGTGCTGACGGCCCTGCGGTCCGCGCACGCCGCGCTGCGGTTCACGATTGCGCCGGTGGTCGCGCTCCAGCGCAACGGCGCTTGACGCCTACTTGGACTTGGGCGGCACGTAGCCGGGCGGCAACGCCGCGTTCTCGCCGAAGAAGAACTCTTCCATGTGTTTCATGATGAGTTCCTGACCCTCCTTCTGCCACGGCAGCAGCCGGTACTCGTTGAGGATCATCTTCTGGCGTTCTTCCCACAGCTTCCACGCGTTGGCCGAGACCTCGCGGTAGAGGCGCTGGCCGATCTCGCCGGGCCACGGCGGCGCATCGAGGCCGGGGAGATCTTCCTTCAACTTCACGCAGTGCACGAGGCGCACCGCGCCCGTGGATGCCGGACCGTGCGCGTGGGAATGGGAGTGGTCGCCGCTCATGGTCTCGATTGTACCGAGCTTCGCGCGCCGGCGCTCGTCGTATCATCAGGCAGCGCCCTCCATGACCCCCGAGGATCGTCATCGCGTGTGCTGGTACAGCAGACGCACCGCGCACATCCCCGCGGAGCTCGGCCTCCACACCATCATGGACGGGCAGCTCCTCTACTGCGCGCACCCGATGCTGTGGCCGGTCGTCGGCTACGAGTTCGACGTCAGCAACTGCGCCCAGTGCGACTACTTCCGGCCCGCCAGGTCGTCACAGACCAGATAGCGCACGTCCGCGTCTTAGCTCTCATCTGAATCTCACGAACAGTATTGTTTTAATACTTAGCGCTGCTGTAGAGTATTGAAATAGTACGATTTCAGACCCAGCAGCTCGTCCCTGCGAACCCGGAAGCAGTGCGTTTTCAGCAACTTGAGGGTGGCCAGCTCGTCGGCACCGGTTGGTACGCCGCTTGCCCTTCTCATGCGCAGGTCAGCACAGCAAGAGGTGATTCGTGAACGAGAAGCCCAAAGCCCGGCGCGGATTCGCGTCGATGTCCCCCGAGAAGCAGCGTGAGATCGCCAGCAAGGGCGGTCGCGCCGCCCACGCCAAGGGAACGGCCCACGAGTGGTCGTCGAACGAGGCGCGAGATGCCGGCCGCAAGGGCGGCATGGTGAGCCGCGGCGGTCGCGGCAAGCTGCGCGCCGACCAGGAATCGGCGGCGTAGCTACACACGCCGTCGCGACGAAGCGCGTGCGACCTGGACGCGCGCATCGTTGAAGCACGCCCCGCCCCCCAGGTCCGTCAGCGCGTCGGGTACGAGGGCGTTCGATGTGAGGCCGTTGCCGGTGTGCCGCCGCCATACGCCTTTCGGGAACGCCACCGTGCCCGGCCGCACGAGTCCCGTGATCTTCACCGGGCACTCGAGCGTGCCGAGCGCGTTCACCACCAACACGTCGTCCCCGTCCTCGAGGCCGCGCGCCGCGGCGTCGTCCGGATGCATTTCGAGCCGCACGACCGGCCGCTCCAGTTCGCCGAGCGTCGAGCTGATCGTGCGTTCGCTGGCCGGCGAGATGAGCGAGAGCGGATACGCTTCGGTGGCCGGATCGGCGATATACGCGTAGAGCCCCTGCGGGGCTTCGCGGTCGAGATGCGCGGGGAAGAGCGCCACCTTGCGATCGGCCGTCCGCGGGAAGACATCCACGAACTGCACCGGCCGTCCGCCGTGCGGCGGGGTGGCCCCGCCGCGCTCGCCGATCTCGCTGCCGATCGTCCCCGGCAACGCCGACAGCACCTGCAGCATCTGCTCGAGTTCGCCGCTGGCGTCGGTGTCGCGCGTCAGGCCCATGCGCTCGGTGAGGTCGGTGAACACGTCGGCGTTGGGTCGTGACTCGGCGACCGGCTCGATGACCGGCCGCGCCAGGTTCAGCGACAGCGAGCCGTAGCTCTTGGCGAAGTCGTAGTGCTCGAAGAAGGTCGTGGCCGGCAGCACGACATCGGCGTAGACGGCGGTATCGGTCAGCACCTGATCGAACACCACCGTGAAGAGGTCCTCGCGGGCCAGGCCGGCCAGCACCCGCTGCTGGTCGGGCAGCGTCACGGCGGGGTTGCAGTTGTAGACGAACAGGCCGCGAATCGGGGCGCCCTCCGGCTCCGACAACTCGCGCCCCACCCGATTCATGTTGACGACACGCGTCTCGGGCTCCGGATCATTCAGCCACGTGTTGGTGATGCCCCACGAGGCCGAGTTGCTCATCGAGTAGCCGCCGCCGCGCACCCCGAACTTGCCACCCACGGCCGGCAGCGCCATCACCGCCGCCGCGGCGTTGCCGCCGTTGCGGTTGCGTTCGAGGCCCCAGCCGCACTTGACGAGCGCGGGCGAGGCCTTCGCATACAGCTGGGCGACGCGCTCGAGTTCGGCGGCCGACAGGCCGCTGACTTCGGCCGCGCGTTCGAAGGTCCAGTGACTGGCGCGCTCGCGCAGTTGTTCCCAGCCGGTCGTGTGGGCGTCGAGAAAGGCGAGATCGGCGGCGCCGCTTTCGAACAGATGCCGGTGCAGCGCCAGCGCCACGACCACGTCGGTGCCGGGACGAACCGCCAGGTGGATATCGGCCTGGCGGGCCACGGTCGTCGCCCGCGGGTCGACGACGATGAGCGTCGCGCCATTGGCCCGCGCCTGTTTCAGGTACGGCATCAGGTGAATGCCGGAGGCCGCCGGATTGGCGCCCCAGACGATGATGACCTTCGCCTCTTCGTAGTCCTGGTAGACGACCGACGTCATCTTGCCGTAGAGCCCGAGGTTGGCGGCGCCGGTGGGCGCGGCGCAGACCGTGCGCGCCAGGCGCCGGGCGCCGAGCCGGCGGAAGAACGCCCCGTCGTTGCCATCCTGCGTGAGCATGCCGTTGGACCCGCCGTAGCAGAGCGGCAGGATCGCTTCGCCGCCGTAGGTGTCGCGGATGGCGCCGAACTTCTCGGCGATGGCATCCAGGGCGTCGTGCCAGCTGACGCGCCGGAATCGGCCTTCGCCCTTGGCGCCGGTGCGCATGGCGGGGAAGTGCAGGCGGTCTTCGCCGTAGATGCGGCGGTCGAAGTGCCGCACCTTGTTGCAGATGTAGCCGCCGGTGACGGGGTTGGCCGTGCTGCCGTTGATGACGTCGATGCGGCCGCCGCGGACCGTCACGCTGAGCGTGCAGGCGTCGGGGCAGTCGAGGGGACAGGCCGTCTCGACGGTGGCTTCAGGAGGCGCGACGGCCGGGCGGATTGCCATGCGCCATCTTATCAAGCGCGCTGACGCGCCGCCTCACGAGGTCGCGGCTACGGCGTGGCGGCCCGCGCCTTGACGCGCGCGCCGTCAGCCAGTTCGCGCAGCGCCTGAAACGGACCGGAGATGATGGTGGTGCCCTCGGCCACGCCGTCGACTTCGATCTGCAGACCGCCGATGATGCCGGTGGTCAGGGCGCGGAACGTCGCGACGCCGTTCTCGACCACGAAGACGCCGGTGTCGCTGCCGCGCTGCACCACCGCCTGCAGCGGCACCGTCAGCACGTTGGCGCGTTCGGCCACGAGAATCTCGGCATCGCAGGTGAGGCCGGGCCGCAGCGCCGAGATGTCGCCGCCCAGCCGCACCCTGACCCGGAACTCGCGGGCGGCCGCCTGCGCGCCCACCTGCGGCAGGGCGCTGGCGCCGATCTCGACGACCTTGCCGGGGAAGCGGCGTCCGCCGGCGGCTTCGAGTGACACGGTGGCCGTGTTGTCGAGCGCCAGGCGCAGCACGTCGGCCTCGGCCACCTTCACCTCGGCGTTGATGGCGCTCAGGTCGGACACCGTCATCAGAATCGTGCCCGGCTGGTTCTGCACGCCGATGACGACCATCTCGCCTTCCTCGACGTCGAGACGGGTGACGACGCCGTCGATGGGCGCGGTGATCTCGGTCTTGTCGAGCAGGTCCCTGGCCCGGGTCTGTTCGGCGCTGGCCCTGCGTGACGCGGCGCTCGGCGGCGGCGCGGGTCTGGGCGGCCCGCGCCACGGCGGCGGTAGCGGCATCCACCTGCGCAGCGGCGCTTTCGGCGTTGGCGGTGGCGGTGTCGAGATCCGACTGCGGGATGAGGCCGGCCGTCCGCAGGTCTCTGGCGCGCGCCAGCGCCTTCTGAGTCTCGGCGGCGCGGGCGCGGGCCGCCTCCAGATCCGCCTGCGCCGACCGTGCCTGGTCGGCCACTCCTCGCGCATCGGCCTCGAGGGCCCCGAGTCCGGCCGCTGCGGCGGCCGCCGAACTGGCCGCCTGCACGCGGTCGATCCGCGCCAGCACCTGTCCGGCCGTCACGCGGTCGCCTTCTTTCACCGACAGGCCCACCAGCCGGCCCATCGCGCTCGAGCCGATGTCGGCATACCGCGTCGCCACGATCTCACCGGAGGCGGTGACGAACGACTGCAGGGTGGCGGCGCGGGTGACGGTGGCCAGGTCCACCTCGGTGGCATCGGGACCCCGGCGGCGGGCGATGACGGCAGCGGCGATGAGGGCAACAACGACAAGAGCGATGAGCAGACGGCGCGAGGTCATCACGGTAAGTGTATGCTTTTGACGCACGGCACCCAGCGGACGTCCCCGGCCCCGTGGGGCCTGCACCACACGTCCTGCGTCCAAACGGTGAGTTCCCTGTGATGTCCCGACCGTCGCGTGTCCGCCAGCTCACCGATGCCATCCGGCAGGGGGTGACGGCTGCCGCCGCGCATCGCCTGCGCTCGTCGCTCGGGGCGCTGGCGATTGCCGCGGCGGTGGCGACGATCGTGATCGTCGTCGCCGCGCTCGACGGCGTCGCCGCCTACGCCCGCACCACCACGGCCCGCGCCTTCGGCTCCGACACGTTCCTCATCGCCCAGGTCGCCTCGCCCGGCCGGGTCTCGCGGCGCGAACTGCAGCAGCAGCTCCAGCGCAATCCGGCCATCCGCCGCATTGAGCTCACCACCATGGAGCGGCTGGCAGGCGGCCTGGTCGAATACGCGCCCAACGCGCAGACCACCGCCGAAGTGGCGGCCGGCGGCCGGACCTACGAGAACGGCGCCATCACCGGCACGTGGTCCACGCTGGCCGACCTGCGCGACCTGGCGATCGTCCGCGGACGCTTCTTCCGGCTCGACGAAGACCGCTCCGGCGCGGCGGTGGCGGTCATCGGCGCGGACGTCGCCGAAGCGTTGTTTCCGGCGCAGGATCCGCTCGGCCGATTCATCCGGGTCGCCGGCCGGCGCTTCGAGATCATCGGCCTGCAGGATCGGCTCGGCAACTCCGGCGGGGCCTCGCTCGATCGCTATGTGTGGATTCCGCTCTCGGCCTATGAGCGCGCGTTCGGGGCCCCGCGCAGCCTGCAGATCTTCGCCCGGACGACCGGGAACCGGCCCTCGGTGGACGGCGAGGACCGCGCGCGGATCTCACTCCGGGCGACCCGGCGGCTCGAGCCCGGGGCGGCCGATACCTTCGACCTGCTCACGCCTGATGCCGCCCGAAGCTTCGTGCTGAACCTGTCGCAGCGGATCGGCGCGGCGGCCGGTCCCATCTCCGCGATGGCGCTGCTGGCGGCGATTGTCGTCGTCACCAACACCGTGCTCGTGTCGGTCACCACCCGCACCCGCGAAATCGGCGTGCGCCGCGCACTCGGCGCCTCGCGCCGGCAGATCATGCAGGAGGTGTTGTCGGAAGCGGTGGTCGTCGCCGTCGCCGGCGGCGCCGTGGGGGTGGCGGTGGCGACGGGCCTGGTCCGCCTGCTGGCGTCCGCGCTCGCCGTGCCCATTGCCGTGAGCGTTCCGACCCTGGCCGTCGCCCTCGGTGCGGCCGGACTGAGCGGCATCATCGCCGGCTGGTATCCGGCGCGCCGGGCCACGCGGCTCGACGTCATCACGGCGCTCAGGACCGAATGATGTCGGCGTTGCCGCCCAAGCACCGCCTCTCCGGGCTCGGCTCCTCCATGCGTGAGGCCGCGCGGCTGGCGTGGGACTCATTGCGCTCGCAGCCGGCGCGCTCGGGGCTCGCCATTGGCGGCGTCGTCATCGGCATCGTCACCGTGGTGCTCGTCGCCTCCGTGCTGGTCGGGCTGCGCAACAGCGTGGCGCAGCTGTTTCGCGAACTGGGCACCGACAACATCTTCGCCTTCCATCGCAACGGCGATCCGTATACGCCGGCCTCCGATCGCGACGCGCTGCGCCGGCCGCTGCTGCCGGCCTTCGCCGCCACCATCGAGAAGCTGGGGCCATCGGTGCGCGACGTCGGCGTGCAGCTGCTCGTGCCGGCGGTCACCGCCACCCGCACGATCACGGCCCGGGCCGGCGGCAACGAGTCGGACTCGGTGCTCATCGAAGGCGTCTCGGCGAACTTCTTCGATGTCACCGGCGCCGAGTTCGCCGCCGGACGCCCGTTCAGCGACGCCGAGAACCGCGTGGTGGCGCCGGTGGCCGTCATCGGCGCCAACGTCGCCACCGCCCTCTTCGGACCGGACGACGCGGTGGGGAAGCCGTTCCTGCTGGGCGGCGAGCGCTACTTCGTGGTGGGCGTGCTGGCCAGGCGCAAGGGCACGTTCTTCGGCGAGAACCGCAACGACAACGTGGTGTCGTTGCCGGTGGCGACCGCCGGTCGCCGCTTCCCCGAAGCCGAGAACACGGTGCTCTACGTGCGCGCGAAGCCAGGCGTGCGCGAGCGGGCGCGTGACGAAGCGGAGACCATCCTGCGGCTGCTGCGGGGCGTCGGGCCCGGGGAGGAGAGCGACTTCAACCTCTCGACCTCCGACCAGATCATCGCGCAGTTCGACAAGCTCGGCGCGCAGATCTTCCTCGCCACCGTCGGCCTGGCGGCGGTGAGCCTCATCATCGGCGGCATCGGCATCGCCAACGTGATGGTGATGAGCGTGACCGAGCGCACCCGCGAGATCGGCGTGCGGCTGGCCATCGGCGCCCGCCGGCGCGAGGTGCTGCGCCAGTTCCTGTTCGAGGCCGCCATGCTCGCGGGCGCCGGCGGGGTGGCCGGCGTGGCCACGGCCACCGTGCTCGGGCTCCTCGCCACTGCGCTCGCCCCGGGCTTCCCGGCCGTGCCGCCGTTGTGGGCGGTGCTGTCTGGACTCGGCACCTCGATTGGGGTGGGCGTCGTCGCCGGCTACTGGCCGGCCCGGCGCGCGGCCGCCCTCGACCCGGTCGAGGCGCTCCGCTACGAGTGATGGCCACCTTGCCACGGGTGGTCGTCGTCGGTGGCGGCTTCGCGGGTCTGGCGGCCGTGAAGGCGCTGGCCGACGCGCCGGTCGAGGTCGTGGTGGTCGACCGGCACAACCATCACGTCTTCCAGCCGCTGCTCTATCAGGTGGCCACGGCCGGACTCTCGCCGGCCGACATCGCGGCGCCGATCCGCTGGATCCTGCGCCGCCAGGCCAACGTGCGGGTGCTGCTCGATGACGTGGTGCAGGTGCACCCGGGTGAGCGTCGCCTGACGCTGGCCGCCAGCGGGGCGCTCAGCTACGACTACCTCGTCGTCGCCACCGGCGTGACGCACGCCTACTTCGGACGCGACGACTGGGCCGCGCACGCGCCCGGGCTCAAGACCCTCGACGACGCGGTGGCGATCCGCCGGCGGGTGCTGGTGGCCTTCGAGGACGCCGAACGGGAACCCGACCTCGCCCGTCAGCGCGACCTGCTCACGTTTGTCGTCATCGGCGGCGGCCCGACGGGCGTCGAGATGGCCGGGGCCATCGCCGAGATCGCGCGCCAGTCGCTGGCCGACGAGTTCGACGCGGTGGCGCCGCGGACCGCGCGCGTGCTGCTGCTCGAAGGCGGCCCCGCGATTCTGCCCAGCTACGCCGAGCGCCTGCGCGTCTCGGCCCGCGATGCCCTGACGTCACTGGGCGTCGAGGTGCGGGAGTCCACCAGGGTGACCGACCTCAGCGATGCCGTCGTGCGCGTGGGCGAGGAAGCCATCAACGCCGGCACGATCGTGTGGGCGGCTGGCGTGCAGGCCTCGCCGATCGGCCGCCAGCTCGGAGCGGACGTCGATCGGCTGGGCCGCGTGCAGGTGGCGCCCGATCTGTCCGTGCCCGCGTCATCCCGAGATCTTCGTGGCCGGGGATCTCATGGCGATCGCCGGCCGCGATGGCCAACTGGTGCCGGGCGTCGCGCAGGCGGCGATGCAGGCGGGCCGCCGCGCCGCCGGCAACATCCAGGCGCGGCTGCAGGGCCGTCCGACCACGCCGTACCGCTACCGCGACCTCGGCAGCATGGCGACCATCGGCCGCGCCCGCGCCGTCGCTGATCTGGGCTGGATCCGGCTCACCGGTTATCCGGCGTGGCTCGCCTGGCTGTTCCTGCACCTGATGTTCCTGGTCGGGTTCAAGAACCGCATCGTGGTGCTCGTGCAGTGGCTGGTCGCCTACGTGACGCGCCAGCGCGGCGTGCGGCTGATCACGGGCGACCGCTAGCGCTCCTCGCTATCGCTCCAGCCTCAGCACTTGTCCGGCCAGCGCGCCGGTGAAGCGTCCGCGGTCGCGGGTGACCGTGCCGTTCACGACGATCGTGTCGAAGCCCTCGGCGTTCTGGTGCGGGTTCTCGTAGGTCGCGGTCTCGCGCACCGCGGCGAGATCGAAGACCAGCAGGTCCGCGAACGCGCCCGGACGGACGACGCCCCGATCCTTGATCCCGAACACCTCGGCGGCCAGTGCCGTCATCGAGCGGATGGCAAAGGGCAGGGCGACGACGCCGCGCTCACGCACGTAGCGCTGCAGCTTGCGGGGGAAGGCGCCATACGAGCGCGGATGCGGCTTGCCCTCGGTGACCGGCTGCAGACCGCCGTCGGTGCAGGTCATCGTCCACGGTTGCCGCATGATGAGCGCGATGTCGTCCTCCGACATGTTGAACGACACCAGCCCGGCGTCGCCTCTCTCGAGCAGCGTCAGCGCGTACTCTTCCGGCGCCAGCCCCGCGGCCGTCGCCAGGTCCGACAGGCGCTTGCCCTCGATCGAGGTGTCGGGCTCGTATTCCGAGATGAGGAACGTGTCGGCGCCGCCGCGTCGCGCCAGGTTGGCTTTGACTTCGTCGCGCACCTTGCCACGCAGCTCGCCGGTGATGCGCCGGGTCATCACCTCGCGCCCGCCCACCTGCGCCCAGCGCGGCATGAGCGCGCCGACGATGCCGGTGCCGCTGGCTTCATACGGATACTGATCGGCGAACACCGGCACACCGCGGGCGCGGGCCGCCTCGATATGCGCGACCAGCGTCTTCGACAGCCCCCAGCTCGATGGACCGAGCGCCTTCATGTGCGTGACGACGCCGGTGACACCGGCCTTCTCCGCAATCTCGATCACCTCGTCCACCGCGGCCACGACCCCGACGCCGTAGTCGGCCTCGTCGCGGATGTGGCTGCTGTAGCTGCCGCGAAACGGCGCCGCTTCTTTTGCCATGGCGATGACTTCCGCGGTCTTCGAGTAGGAGCCCGGGGCGTAGTAGAGACCGCTCGAGAGCCCGAAGGCACCGGCGCGCATGCCGTCGCGCACCATCGTGTTCATCCGGCTCTGGTCGGCGGGCGAGGGATCGCGATCGCTCATGCCGAGCACCGCGTTACGCACCGACCCGTGCGGCACCATCAGTCCGACATTCAGGCCGATGCCGGCCTTCTGGTAGCCGCGGCGCTGGGCCGCCAGGTCCACCGGGCCGCCGCCATCCGGGTTCACCAGCACCGTCGTGATGCCCTGCGCGAGCACCGGGTGCCCTGACTTCAGTTCCGCGGTCGCCAGGCCGGGGCCGGCATGGGAGTGGACGTCGATGAAGCCGGCGCTCACGTAGCGGCCGGCGGCATCGATGACGGTTGTGGCCGTGGCCGCGCCGAGGTCGCCGACGGCGCGGATGCGGTTGCCGGTGACGCCGACGTCCGCCCGCACCGGCGCCGCGCCGGATCCATCCACGACCTGGCCACCGCGGATGATGAGGTCATACCGGGTCTGGGCCCTGAGGCCGACGGCGGCCGCGGCGACGACAAGACACAGCAGGGCGGCAGAGCGTGGCATCGACATACGGTGCGGTCTCGTTTCAGCGGCCTGGCCGCGCGCCTGCATTGTAACGGCCGTCCGGCCGGCTGGGCCTCCGGGATGTGGCGCATCGGGTGACGGACCGATACAATCAAAGACCGGCGATCACTCCGCCGCGACCACAGGCCATGACCCACTCGAACCGCTTCGACCCGGAACTGACGACCGCCGAACTCGCCGCCCTGATGGGGTGGGCGCCCAGCGGCACCGCGTGGGGCGAGCTGTCGTTCGACCAGGCCGATGGCTTCGCGCCCGTGGAGGACGCCGACCTGCCCGGGCCCGATGTGAGCGACGATCGAGGCTACGGATTCGGCGTGTAGCACGCCCAGAGCCCCGAGCCCCTAGCCGCGGTTCTTTCCGCGCGTACTTCATCTCGACGTAATCGTCGACCAGCGTCTGGAACGCCGCCGCCAGCTCCTCGTAGCTGCCGCGCAGCGTCGAGTGATGCGCGCCGTCGATGTAGACCGGGCAGGTCGGCGCTTCGCCGGTGCCGGGCAGCGAGATGCCGATGTTGGCGGCCTTCGACTCGCCGGGCCCGTTCACGACGCAGCCCATGACCGCCAGCGTCAGCGTCTCGACGCCGTCGTAGCGCGTCTTCCACGTCGGCATCTGCTCGCGGATGTAGTCCTGCACGCGCTCGGCGAGCTGCTGGAAGGTTGAACTGGTCGTGCGACCGCAGCCCGGACACGCCGTGACGCTCGGCGCGAACGTGCGCAGCCCCATCGCCTGCAGGATCTCGCACGCGGCGTAGACTTCCTCGCGGCGATCGCCGCCGGGCCGCGGCGTGAGCGACACGCGGATGGTGTCGCCGATGCCTTCGTTGAGCAGCGCGCCGAGCGCCGCCGCCGACCAGGTGAGCCCCTTCACGCCCATCCCGGCCTCGGTGAGCCCGAGGTGCAGCGGCTGCGTCGTCTGCTTCGCGAGCGCGCGATACACCTCGATGAGGTGCGTCGGCCGCGAGACCTTGCACGAGATGATGATCTGGTTGACCGTCAGGCCGCTCTCGAGCGCCAGTTCGGTCGATTGCAGCGCCGACAGCACCATGCATTCGTTCACGATCTCGTCGGAGGTCAGGCCCAGCTGTCGGTCGGTGTTCTCCTGCATCCGCGCCATCACCAGCTCCTGATTCAGGGAGCCGCCGTTGACGCCGATGCGCACCGGCTTGCCGCGATCCGCGGCGACCCCGCAGATGGTGGCGAACTGCTCGTCGCGCCGCTTGCCGGTGCCGACGTTGCCTGGATTGATGCGGTACTTGTCGAGCGCCGCCGCGCAGTCGGGAAAGCGGGTCAGCAGCAGGTGGCCGTTGTAGTGGAAGTCGCCGATGAGCGGGGCGGTGCAGCCGGCATCGAGCATCCGCTGCTTGATCTCGGGCACGGCGGCCGCGGCCTCCGGCAGGTTGACGGTGACGCGCACCATCTCGGAGCCGGCTTCGGCCAGTTCGATGCACTGCTGCGCGGTGCGCCGCGGCATCGGCCGTGTCGGTCATCGTCATCGACTGCACGACCACCGGGGCGCCGCCGCCGACGGTGACCGCGCCCACGCGGACCGGCACGGTTCTGTGCCGCGAGGTCAGTTGAATCATTGCCAGACCGAGGTCAGTTTTCTTCGCGCCAGCCGCTTTCGAGCAGCGTGACCTTGATGTCGTCGGCGCGGAAGAGCGCCACGTCGAGCGCGTCGAAGTTCTCGGCGCGGTCCATCACGTCGTCCACGAACACCGTCAGCGTCGAGTGCGGCTCGCCCGGGATGACGACGGCACGGGCCTGTTCGCCGGCCTTGCTCCACAGGCGCCACAGCACGGTGGGACTCGACAGCTCCATCCCCCGGATCATACCGCGTGTGCGCTTCAGGCTTCGGACGCAGCTTTGGTGGCGGCGGTGTAGGCGGCGGATTGCCCGCGGGGAATCGAGAGCACCGTCCACGCGGGCCCTTTGAGGTGTTTGGCGAGCAGCACGATCTGATGCGCGTGGCCGCCGTAGTGGCTGACCTGCCGGAGGAGGGCGGCGAGTGCCGTCTGCGCCTCGCCGCGAATGGTGACGGTGCGCGCCAGGTCGTCGTCGGTCAGCGAGGCGAGGGTCGTGAAGAGCACGTCCCAGCCGGCCTCCCACGACGCCGACCAGGTCGTCGCGCGAACGCGGCGGCGGCTCGAACTCCGCGTCCCGCGTGCGCCACGGCTTCTCGCCGTCGGTGGTGAGAAAGTCGGTCCACCGCGACCGCATGTTGCCGGCCATGTGGTTCATGAGCATGGCCACGCTGTTCGCCTCGGGGTCGAGGCGCGCATGGAGCTGGTCGTCGCTCAGCTGGGCGATGGCGCGGTCGGCCAGCTGCTTGGTCTTGAGGAACTCGCGCGCGAACGTCTTCACGACCATCGCGCGCGCCCGGTGCTAGTCCTTCTCGTCCGGCGTGTCGTCCACGACCGGCGTATCGGGATCGGTGTCGGCCTTCATGAAATCCGGCAGCGCGTCGTCGCCGGCCGCGGCGGCCGCTTCGTCGGAATCGTCGAGGCTGTAGGCGCGTCCCGTGAACTTGGTCGGAATCGGGCCCTTGGGACCGCGTTCCTTGGCGGCGA
Organism: uncultured Acidobacteriota bacterium; assembly: GCA_963779175.1. Classification (GTDB taxonomy): domain Bacteria; phylum Acidobacteriota; class Vicinamibacteria; order Vicinamibacterales; family UBA2999; genus CADEFD01. Next base: position 1,746,959 of record CAVZXA010000003.1, on the reverse strand, counting down.
AGCCGGGCTTGGGGCCCTTCTTGCCCTTGGGGGGCGCCGGCGGACCGAAATTGCGGGCCCGCGCGATGGCCGCTTCGGTCAGCGGCGGGTCGCCGGGGTTCTGACGGAAGCCGCCGGTGCGCGGCGCGTAGCCGCCTTCACCCGCGGGCCGCGGCGTGAAACCGCCGGGCCGGGGCGTGAAGCCGCCCGGACCGCCCGGACGCGGGGGACCGCCGAAGCCTCCCGGACGCGGCGGGCCGCTCGGGCCGCGATCGTCGCGGGCCCGCGCCTCACTGACCGCGAGGGGGCGGCCCATGAAGAGCTGACCGTCGAAGCGCTTGACGGCTTCTTCCGCCAGCGTGCGCTCGCCGTATTCGACAAAGGCGAAGCCACGCGCACGGCCCGTTTCACGGTCGAGGGGCCGCACGATCTGCGTGGGCGGTCCGACCTGGGCGAAGTGCGCGCGGATGTCGTCTTCGGTGGCGTTGTAAGGGAGGTTTCCGATGAACAGGCGAACGGCTGGCACGGCTGGTTACTCTTGAGGTTCCGCTGGGCGACTCACTGGTTGGAGCGACGCGATGTCTCCGCGCTGGGATCGGGGCGACAAATGGTGGCGAATGGGTGGCGTCAAACCCGAAGGGACGCGGCCGAGCATAGCAGGAAGACCGCAGGTCTGCAACGCATCCGCCGCTCCAGCGTCAGCGCGCCGGGGGCGACTTCAGCCCCGCCAGGAGGCTCTGGAGGGCTCTGACCCGCTCGTGGAGCAGGTCGCGCTGGGCCGGGCGGCAGGCCGCCTGCAACTGGGCGGTCGCGTCGGCCAGCGCCAGGGCCACCGATTCGGCCCGGTCCCGGCGGTCGCGCTCCTCGGGCGTCAGGGCCGGGCCGGCCGGGCGGCGGGCGCCCCGGTCTTCCTGCTGCGATTCGATCGCCTTGCTCTCCCAGCCGCGCGCCACGACCCCAGCATAGCAGGCGCCGAGAGGGCGGGCGGGTTGCGCCGGCGCCGGGACGCCCCGTACACTGGCGCCGTCCCTCGCGGGCTCCGTCCTCAGACGTAACCAGGAGCCCTACCTGCGCCGAGTGCTCGCCATGGCGCGGATGGAGGTTGTGCGAGCACACGCCGGGCGTGTGCGCCGCGCGGCCTTCCGCCGTCGTGTCGCACCGCGCCAGGGGAGTCCGACATGCCCGACACCGTCCGCTTCACTGCCGTCACCCCGAACCTCATCGTGCGCGACATCGCGCGCAGCACCGCGTTCTACTGCGACGTGCTCGGGTTCAGCATCAAACAGACCGTGCCCGACCAGGCGCCGTTCGTGTTCGTGTGGCTCGAGCGCGGCGACGTCACCGTGTTCCTCAACGACCCGGCCGCCGCCGCGAAAGACCTGCCGATGTACGCCGCGCCGACCTTTGGCGGCACCTGCACGCTGTTTGTCGCGGTCGAGGGTGTGGATGCGCTGCATGCGCAGGTGGCGCCGCACGCCGCCATCGTGATGCCGCTGCACACGCAGTGGTACGGCATGCGCGAGTTCGCCATTCACGATCCAGATGGCCACCTGCTGACCTTTGCTGAACGCGTCGCGGCCGCATGAGCCACGGCCCCGACGCGGAACGGATCGGCCACGACGAGGCCCGCCGTCTGATGACGGCGGGCCCGCTCTCGATCCTCGACGTCCGCACGCCAGCGGAGTTCGCCGGCCTCGGTCATCTGCCGCGCGCCCGTCTGCTGCCGGTGGACCTCATTGCGTCGGCGCCGGGAGTGCTGCCCGGTGACGGCACGCCGATTCTCGTGGTCTGCGAACACGGCGTGCGCAGCGCGCGCGCCGCCGCGGTGCTCGTGGCCGCGGGTCTCGGCCCGGTCTACGACCTCGCCGGCGGCATGTCCGTCTGGGAGGGGCCGCGGGAATTCGGCCCGGCGCCGATTGGCGGCCCGGCCGGCTGGGTGCTCGACAACGCGGACCTGCTGCGACCCGGGATGCGCGTCCTCGACGTCGCCGCCGGGCGCGGCCGCCATGCGCTGCTCTTTGCCGCCGCGGGCTGGCCGGTGCGCGCGATCGATCGCGATCCCGCCCGCATGGCCGCGCTCGCCGCCGTCGCCGGGCGCCTCGGCTGGCCCGTCACCACCGAGGTCCGTGACCTCGAGCGCGGCGAAGTCGATCTCGGCGACGCCGCCTTCGACCTCATCGTCGTGACGAACTACCTGCATCGGCCGCTGCTGCCGGCGTTGGTGCGCGCGCTCGCGCCCGAGGGCCTGCTGGTCTACGAGACGTTCACGACCGCGCAGGCCGCGCGTGGCAAGCCGACCAATCCGGCGTTCCTGCTGCAGCCGGGAGAACTGCCGAGGCTGGTGGCGCCGCTCTCGGTCGAGCGGCAGCGCGAAGGCGAGGTGGACGGCCGGATGGTGGCGTCGGTGGTGGCGCGCGCTAGCGCGCGGGAGCAGCCGTGAAGGTGGCGGCGGCCTCGCGCCACGCGCGGGCGACCCGGGCCGGCGTGACGCCCGAATGGGAGCTGTGCCACGTGGCCGTACCGCGCGCCACCACGAACACCTGGGGCGACTCGTGCCGCACGCCCAGCGCCGTGGCGGCTTTGTCGGAGACGTCGCGATACCGCTGCACGACGATCTCGTGCACCGGCGCGGGGAGGTCGTCCTCGGCGAGCAACTCGCGCGCCATGAGGCTCACGCCGCAGCCCTGGCTATGCTTGAAGAGGATGACCGGCTCGGTGTGGGACGCGCGCAAGGCGGCCTCGAGATCCTCGGTGGACGTCACGGCGCGAAAGTCACTCACGATCACATTCTATCGCGCCGTCATCTGGGCGGCCGCGGCCGGGCTGGCGATTGCCATGCCATCGACCGCGGCCGCGCAGACGCCGGTGGTGCGAGGCGCCACGGAATGGTCGGCGTCGGCCGGCGCGGCGCGCGGCATCACGTTCCTGCAATCGGCCGGCGGCGAGCGCTATCTCACGACCCAGCTCGCGTGGGGCCGCGTGCTGACCGACCTGCGCGGTCCGTCGTGGATGCGCGGCCGCTTCGAGTGGTCGGTGGAAGTCGTGCCGGTGTTCGCCGAGTGGTCCACCGGCAAGGCGCGCGGCGTCGGCCTCACGCCGCTTGGCTGGCGCTGGAACTTCGCGCCGCGCGGACGTCTGGCGCCGTTTGCAGATGTCGGCGGCGGCGCGCTATGGACCACGGCGCCGATTCCGGCCACCACCACTGGCAGCAACTTCACGGCCCATGCCGGCGTGGGCCTGCGTGTGTTCGGGCGCGACGGCCACGCCCTGGTCGTCAGCTACCGGCTGCACCACATCTCGAACGGCAACCGTCTGCGCCGCAACCCCGGCGTGAACGCGCACATGCTCACCGTGGGCTGGACGAAGATGGGGGCGCGGTGAGTCTGCAACTCGGTCTGCCGCTCGGGCCCGAGCCGCCGTCCGATGCCGGCGCCCCTCCCGCACCGGTCGCGCCGCCGCCGATGGGGACGCCCGGCACGACCGCCACGCCTGGCGTCGCCGACTCGCCGCCGGCGATCTTGTTCGTGCGGCGGCGCGGCGCCCGCCGCTACATTCTGCGCGTGATGGACGACGGCTCCCTGCGCGTGACGGTGCCGTGGTGGGGCACCAGGCGCGACGCGCGCCAGTTCGTCGAATCGCAGCAGGCGTGGATCGCCGCGCAGCGGCTGAAGCGCCAGGCGCGCGTGACCTCGCGCTGGACCGTCGGCGCCGGGATCATGGTGGACGGCGTGGCGCACCACCTTGCGGATGGCGGCGAGGGCCGGGTGCTCCTCGACGGCGTCGTCGTCTCGGTGGCGCCGGCCGACGAACGCAGCCTCAAGGCCGACGTGCAGGCGTGGCTGCGAGCCCGGGCCGCGGCGTCGCTGCCGGGCGACGTGCTCGCCCTGGCCGAGCGTCATGCGGTGACGGTGACGCGCGTCTCGATCCGCAATCAGGCGTCGCGCTGGGGCTCGTGCTCGCGCCGTGGCACCATCTCGCTCAACTGGCGGCTGGTGCAGACGCCGCCGTTCGTGCGCGAGTACGTGCTGCTGCACGAGCTGATGCACCGCCGCGAGCTCAATCACTCGGCGCGCTTCTGGCGCCACGTCGCCGCCGTGTGTCCGCGCTACGTCGAGGCGCGCCGCTGGCTGCGGCTCGAGGGGGCGCAGCTGTTCGAATGAGCGTTCAGGTGGGTCTGCGCCGTCGAGGCCGGCGGCTTGGTGGCGAAGCCCTTGCGCGTCATCGCGCCCCAATCCGAGCGGCCGCGCATGTACTTCCACAGGCCGCGCAGGCGCCAGTAGACGGTCATCTGCCGGTAGCCGAGATTCTCGGCGACGCTCCACCACACCAGCCAGGCCAGATCGCGCGGCCGCTTGAAGCGCATGAACGCCGCCTGATCGAGCAGCAACGTGGCCACGCTGAGGATGAGGCCGATGCCGATGGCGAGCGCGAAGAAGAGCAGCGCGAACGTGCGATCGATGAGGCCGACGGCGAGCGAGCCGGCCAGGACGACCAGCCCGAGCGCCTCGACGACCGGCGCCAGCAGTTCCACCAGCACGAAATACGGGAACACGATGAGGCCCATGGCGCCATAGCGCGGGTTGCCGATGAGGCGCCGGTGCCGCCACAGCGTGTCGGTGAGGCCGCGGTGCCAGCGGTCGCGCTGACGGCCGAGGACGCCCCACGACTCGGGCACTTCCGTCCACGCCGTCGGATCGGGCACGAAGATCACCTTGCTCGGCCCGTGCTGCTCGTAGCCGAGGCGTCGCAGGCGGACCACCAGTTCCATGTCCTCCCCGACCGTGTCGTGCAGCCAGCCCCCGGCCGCGATCATCGGCTCGCGGCGGAACAGGCCGAACGCCCCCGAGATGATGAGGTTGCCGCCGAGGCGATTGAGGCCCAGCCGGCCGAGCAGGAACGCGCGCAGATATTCGACCACCTGGATCCCGGCCAGCAGGTGGCGCGGCACCGTGACGTCGAGCACCTGGCCGTTCTTCGTCGGCACGGCGTTGACCGGCCGGATGGTGCCGCCGGTCGCGACCACCTGCGGGTCGATGATCATCGGCCGCGCCAGGCGCACCAGCGCGCCGCGCTCGATGAGGGTGTCGGCGTCGATGGCGCAGACCAGCTCGCCGCTGGCGAGGTTCAGGCCCGACGTTCAGGGCATCGGCCTTGCCGCCGTTCAGCTTGTCCACCACCACGAGGTTGGCGTGGCGCACCGAGCGGTAGAGGGCCACGACCCCCTTGGTGTGGACCCGCGGCGCGTAGGCGCGGTGCACTTCGACCAGCGAGAACTCCTGCGTGAGGACCTCGATCGTCGAGTCCTTGCAGCCATCGGCGATGACCACCACTTCGAGGTTCGGATAGTCGAGCGTGAGCAGCGACTGCACGCTCGAGGTGATGGTCGCCTCCTCGTTGTAGGCCGGCGCCAGGATGCTGATGGTGGGCGCCAGGCGCGAGCCGACCACGATGTGGTCGTTGATGCCGATGGCCTCGTTGCGCGTGCGCCGCATCTCGAACACCGCCGCCACCAGCAGGCCCGTGTAGCAGACGTTGATGAGGACGAAGTAGGCGAGCACGGCCGCCTCGACCGGGCCCATCAACGCCTCGAGCGTCACCGCCAGCCAGCCACTCATGCCGAGGCGCCAAGCGCCGTGAGGTCGAGCGCGTAGCGCGCCACCGACGACGCCACCGGATCGTCGGAGTGGCGCAGCTGCCGCAGGAAGATCGCGCCGGGCGCGCCGAACGCCCGCAGGCACAGCGCGGCCTGTCGCCGGACGTCCCACACCGGGTCGTGCACGAGCCGGGCGACGCGGGCGGCCGCCGGCCAGTGCGCCAGTCCGCCCAACGCGCGCAGCGCCGCCTGACGCACGAGCGCGTCAGGGTCGTCGAGCGCGCGTTCGACCAGGGCGACGCCATCGGCGCTGCCGAGCGCGCCAAGCAGCGCCACCGCGCGGGCGCGAACGGCCGGACTGGGCGATGCGGTCAGCGAGGTGGCCGGCGCCAGCAGTCGCGCATCGGCCATCGTGAGCGCGACTTCGAGGGCGCCGAGCGTGCCGTCGTGATCCGAGGTGGCGAGATAGGCGATGAGCGGCGCCACGGCGGCGTGACCCAGTTTCACCAGGGTGTCCTGCGCGGCGAAACGACAGCGGCCGTCACGGTCGCCGAGCATGCCGAGCAGCGCGCCGACGACCTCCGGATCGGGGCGGTGGATCGCCCACTCGACGGCCTGGGCGCGCACCGACGGGTTGCGGTCGGTCAGCAGCGTCAGCACCACCCCGGCCGGATGGCCGACCAGCGTGCAGATCTTCGCGCCGAAGAGCCGGCGCGACCAGAACCAGCTGCGGCACAGGCGCTCGGCCTTGGCGAGCAGGCCGGCGCGCTGGGCGAGGCGTCGCAGCGACTGCCGCTCGATGCCGGTGAGATGCGGCGCCAGTTCGCTCAGCAGGTAAATCTGCAGGCGCATCGGCAGCCGCACGAAATCGCGCGTGAAGCCGGGATTCTTGTCGCCGCCGGCCAGCGCCTCGCGCAGCGCCTCGCGCACGGCATTCACGCGGCCGGCGCTCCAGCGCTCGTACCACCACCACCAGGCGGCATGGGCCACCAGCAGCAGCACGCCGATGACGAGCATCAGCGACTCGCTGAAGAGCACCATGCGGACCAGCGCGTCAGGCGACACCGGGGCCTCCGGCCAGCGCCGACCGGAGACGCCGCATCAGCACCGGCAGGCTCACCGGCTTGGTGATGTAGTCGACCGCGCCGAGCTCCATCGCCTTGATCATCTCGGCTTCGACCGAGCGGGTCGTCACGACCACCGCCTTCGAGGTCTTGAGCACGCCGGCCTCGGCCAGCTGGCCGAGCAGCGTCAGCCCGTCGAGGCCGGGCAGGCCCAGTTCGAGCACCAGCAGACGCGCGCGCACCGGCGCTTCGGGATGGGTCAGCAGTTCGAGCGCTTCGCGGCCGTCGCCGATCGTGCGCACGCGGTGGCCGCGGGTCTCGAGCGCGTGCTCGACCAGCGCCGCAAACGGCGCGTCGGCGTCGATGATGAGCGCATCGGCTGTCCACTCGATGCGTGAGGCTTCGCCGCGGCTGGCCGCTTCGATGCGGTGGCCGCCGTGCTGTTGGGCGGCCGCCAGGGCCGCCTCGGCGGCGCGCAGGAGCGTGGCGCCGTCGGGACCATCGACCCGGATCTGCGCGATGCCGGCACTGAAGGAGGCGCCGACCGGCGCGTGATCGGCGCCCTCGACCGCTTGTTCGCGGAAGCTCTCGAGCATCTCGGCCATGCGTTGCACGCCGTCGTCGGACTTCATGCCGAAGGCCGCCACCACGAAGCGCCCGGGGGCCGCCAGCGCCACCAGATCCTCCGAACGGAAGGCCCGCGCCAGGCGTCGGCCGAGCAGTTGCGACAGCCGCTCGATCGTCTCGTCGTCGCCGGCGGCGCGGCGGGCGGCGATGCCGTCCACTTCGACGACGACCAGCGCCAGCGCGTGGGCGTAGCGCCGGGCGATCGCCACCATCCGTTCGATCGTCGGGACCACCGAGCGCAGGTGGGGCAGACGCGTCGCCGGGTCGAGGTCGGCAGCGAGCCGCTGGGTGCTGGCGCGCTCGAGGCGATTGCGCGCGACGGCGGTGAGCAGCGTCGTCACGGCCACCAGCGGCACCCAGTCGTCGACGCCGGCGGCAGTGGCGCGCGCGATGGTCGCGTCGTCGGTGGCCGCCGTGATGAGCACGACGCTGGTCGGCGCGACGTCCCATTCCCGTTGCATCGCCCGCGGCACGTGGAGCGCCGGCCCGCCGGCGCTGGGCTCATCGAGCACGCACAGCTCCGGGCGCAACTGCGTGATGGTGTTCCACACGGCCTCGCCCTGCTCGTAGGCGTCGACGATGGTGCCGAGTCCGGCGAGCTGGCGGCGCGCGGTGGCGCGCAGCGTGAGGTCGGCCACGGCCAGCACGATCGTCGGCACCGCGGCCTGGCGGCGTCGCAGCAGGTCGATGGCTTCATCCACCAGCGTCGCCGGCGCGATCGGGCGCGCCAGCGTGCGGCTGGCCCGCAGGCCGTGCGCCGCGGCGCGATCGGCCAGCGACGGGCCCGCCGAGAGGGCGGCGATGGCCGCCTCCGGATGGGCCGTCAGCAGACGCGTGCGCGCGACGGCATCGGCGTCGCCGAGCACATCGGGCCCGAGCACGATCACGGCGGCCCGATCGTCGAACGGATCGCTCAGGTGACGCACGACCTTGGCGCGCCAGCCCCGCACCGCCGCTTCGATCGGCAGCTCGCGCGCCAGCGCCTCGTCGTCGTCCACCACGAGCAGATACGGCGCCGACGGCCGGCCGGCGGGCGAGAGCGCCTCGGGGGGCGGCAACGAGCGCAGCGTCCTGTGCAGCGTCTCGACGATCTGTGAGAGGCGGAGCGCGTTGGCCGTGCCGAGCAGCGTGCCGGTGTCGAGCAGGCCGGCGGCCTCCCAGGCCAGTCGGGCCGCCTCACGCGCCTCGACCAGCCAGAGCGAGGTCGCGAGCTTGTGCGTTTCCCTCGCCGCCCGGCGCCGCGGTCCGCTGTCGAGCCGCCCTTCGAGCGCGGCCAGCGCCGCGTCTTCCAGCGTGGTCGCACGCGAGGCGAGGGCGGAGGTGTAGGCGAGCCACACGAGGGTGGACGAGGCGTCGTCGACGGCGCGCTCGTCATCAGGCGCGCCTGCGGGGGGTCGCGCCGCGGCGACCGGCGCGGCCGGCGTGCCAGCCAGATCGGTCGAGGCCGCGCCGATCGCCGCTGCCTCGGCCAGCGCGGCGGCCTCGGCGTCGGCGGCCGCGCTCAGCAGGCGCGCTTCGACGGTGAGCTGGCTGAGCCGCTCCTGGACCGCCGTCGTCCCGTCAGCGGTGTCCGCGTCCGACGCGTCCGCGTCCTTTCGCCTGGCGAAGCCCAGGCGAAACGGCAGGCGAACCTTGACGACCAGTCCCATCTCAACCTGTTTCGGCTCCGAGGTGCCCTACGGCTAGGTGTCGGAAAACCGGAAACGACGTGCGCCGGCGCAAATTCCGGCGAACCGGTGGCCCCGCTCGGCGCGACGATGGACGGGCGGCGACAGACAGGTGAGAGACAGGCACATGAATCGATCGATGAAGGCAACCCTGGTGGTCGTTGCAGGCGCGACCTGGCTTCTGGCACAGGGCCAACCTGCCGCCCAACCTCCTGCCGCGCCGCCGCCCTCCCAGCAGCCGCCGGTCCACAGCGGCGACATGAAGTATCTCGGCTCGTTCACGCTGCCGACCGACGACGGCAAGGGCGGTCTGCTGATCTACGGTGGCAGCGCCATGGGCGTGGGCGCCGACGGCTCGTCCCTCTACTACGGGTGCATCTACGGGACCGGCGTGGCTCGCGTGCGCATTCCCGATCTCGGCGAGGTCGCGCAGGTACCTGAACCCTGCCACGGCGTGCCGAATCTGAACGACGTCAGCCCGGCGACCCCAACGGCAAGCTCCTCGGCGGTGTGCTGGCCTGGAAGGGTCGCATGGTGATTTCGGGTTACGCGTCATATGACGGTGGCGGCCGAGCGACCAGGAGCCACTTCATCGGCCCGACGATTGCCACCGCCAGAGGCTCCTACACCGTCGGCGACCAACTGCCGGGCCTCGTCGGCGGCTACCTGGTGTGGTGCCCGACGACTGGCGGTCGCTGCTCGGGGGGCCGGCGCTCACCGGTTTGTGCTGCATCTCAATCATCTCTCGCGCTCGAGCTACGGACTCTTCGACCCGGTGCCGACGAGATCCGGGTCGAAGGACGGCGGGCAGCGGTGTGGAGTGCGCCGGCGCGCGTGTTCGACGGCGCTGCACTGGCGCCACGTGCCGCGTGGTCATCCGTGGCGTTGCACGTCGTCGCGGTCGAGGCCAACGGCGTGCTGCGATACACCCGGCGGCCGGCCGGTTAGCGGGGGGCGGCCAACGCCGGCTCCGCGGACCGCGACCGCCAGCGAGGAGACTGAATGAATTGGTGCCGGCGGAGGGAATCGAACCCACACGCCCCGTTAGGAGCACAGGATTTTGAGTCCCGCGCGTCTGCCAGTTCCGCCACGCCGGCACGTGGAGCGATAAGTGTACCTACGAGCGCGCGGTCGTCATTCCGGCCGCCAGACGAGCGCCACCAGCTGCACCTGCACGCCGCCCCGCTTCGGCTTGACCACCACCCGGTCGAACACCTCCGCGTCGGCGCTCCATGCGGCCTGCAGCGCCTGCAGATCCTGCTCGAGCAGGTCGGCCAGCGCCTGCCGCTGCGCGACCAGCGCCGTCTCGTTGGCTCTGGCGCGCTCGACGTCCTGCGATTCGCGGCCGATGCGGCCGACGCCGCGGGCGGCGGTGGCCACGCGTCCGGCGTTGGTGGCGCTCACGACCTTGCGGCCGAAGATCGCGCCGAGCACCGAGGCCCCCACCGACACGGCGGTCGTGAACTTCGACTCCGTAGCCTGCTGTTCTTCCTTCTGAATGGCAGCGCCGGCCTTGCGGATCCGCTCGTCGATGGCGGCGAGCTTCGGCGCATGCTTCGCGCGCAGCTTCGCGATCGCCTCGTCGCGCGCTTCGCGCGCCGCGTGCGCGACCCGGGCCCGAAACGCCGCCTCGGTCTCGCCCGGATGCGAGATGACGCCGGTCGTGCCCGAGCGCAGGAGCTCCACGCTCTGCGAGCGTGCGGCCCACGACGAGAACTCCTTGGTCCACGCCGCGTAGCTTCTCGGCCTGGCGGCCACCTGCGGCAGTGACGCGAACGTGCCGCCGGCGCGCGGCTCGGTCGTGAGCGCGTCGACGGTGAAGTCGGCCGGTTCGGCGTGCTCCCAGTCGGCCACGACCGGGCCATCGGTGAGCGGCGTCCACACGACGATGTCGCTCGTTTCGTCGAGCCCGAGTTTGGCGTCGCTGTAGGTCAGGCGGGCGGCGCCGACCAGCATCGGCACCCACGCATCGCCGGCCCCGGGGCGAAGAACTGCGGCACATCGGGCGCGACGATCGGACGCGACTCCATGGCGGGGCTCGGGGCTCGGGGCCCGGGGCTCGCAGGCGCGCCGATGGCCGGGACCGCGGCCGCGGGCACTCCGGCCGCTGACTCGGGCGGCGGCGCGCTGCGGGTCCATCAGCGCGCGGATCTCGTCGCGGCCCATCGGCCCGCGCAGATACGACATCGCCCAGCGCGACTGCAGCAGGCGCGGCGCGCGGTCGTGGACGTTGTGCAGCAGGAACACCCGCTTGTCGAGGCTCGACAGCAGGTCGTCCATCTGCTGGCGATCGAAGCCCTGGCCCGACCCGGCCGCCACGCCCTCGAGCCCGTCGAGCACGCGCGCCTTGTCGCGTTCGGTCTGCAGACGGCCGAGGAACCAGGTGCCGGCGTTGGCCAGCGCCTTGTAGTCGAGGTCCACCGGGTTCTGCGTCGAGAGCACGCAGCCCAGGCCGAACGCGCGCGCCTGCTTGAGCAGCGTCAGCAGCGGCACCTTGCTCGGCGGATTCGCCGTCGGCGGCAGGAAGCCGAAGAGCTCGTCCATGTAGAGCACGGCGCGCAGCGACGTGGTGCCGCGCTGCGCCGCGCATCCACGCCAGCACCTGCTCGAGCAGCAGCGCCACGAAGAACATCCGCTCGGCGTCGCCGAGGTGCGCAATCGACACCACCGCGATGCGCGGCTTGCCGGCCGGCGTGTAGAGCAGCGTCGCCACGTCGAGCGGCGCGCCTTCGAGCCAGGTGGCGAAGCCGGGCGCCGCCAGCACGTTGTTCAGCTTCATGGCCAGCGCGAAGCGCTCGGAGGCGGGGTAGAACGCTCGAGTTCGAGCACGCCGATCCTGGTCGATCGGCGGCGTCTGCACCTGGCCGATGAGCGACGCGAGATCGAGGTTGCGGCCCTGGCGCCATGCCTCCTGCAGCAGCGTCGAGACCAGCACGTGCTCGCGGCTGCGTCGTGGCCTCGCCCGACACGCCGGCCAGCGCGAGCAGACTCGTCGCCACCGACTGCACGCGCGCGGCCAGCAGCTCCGGCTCGTCGATGACCGCTTTCGGCGGCGCCTTGAACGTCTCGAGGATCGACAGCGGCAGACCGGCGCGGCTGCCCGGCGTGTAGACGGCGACCTCGGCCGCGGCCTTGAGGCGGGCGATGCGCGCGCCGTCCTGGTCCCAATCGGCCAGGCCGGCCTTCCAGCGGTCGGCTTCCTGCGCAGCGAAAGCCTCGGGGGTGAGCTGCCGGGCGCGGGCTTCGTCGGGGTTCACCCACGGCTGGAACTCCTGCGCCGACAGGCCGGGGAAGGTCAGCATCAGGTTCGCGAGATCGCCCTTCGGGTCGATGGCGAGCACCGGCAGGCCGTCGATGGCGGCTTCTTCGATGAGCGCGATGCCGAGACCGGTCTTGCCGCTGCCGGTCATGCCGATGCAGACGGCGTGCGTCAGCAGATCCGACGAGTCGTAGAGCACCGGTTCGGCTCGTGCGCTGCCGCGTGGCGCCGTCGTAGAGGCGTCCGAGGTAGAAGAGGCCCAGCTGCTCGTAGTTCATGTCGCCGGCCATTGTAGCCGCGTCGTCAGACGTCGAGGCCGATCGATCGCATGAGCGCCAGCGCGTTGCTGGTGCCGACGACGCCCGTCGCGCAGCCGGTAGTCGAAGCTCGAGGGCGCCGTCTTCGAAGTGGTCGACGAAATGCATGTTCCGGGCGCGCGCGCCCAGCGTGTCGGCCAGCGCCGTGAGGGCGAGGTCGTGGGTCGTGGCCATGCCGATGGCCCCGAGGTCGACCAGCCCGCGCAGCACGCCGGCGGCGCCCTGCTGACGGTCGTGGGAGTTGGTGCCGGCGAGCAGTTCGTCGATGAGGAACAGCGTGCCGGCGCCGCTCGGCGTCGCGCGCCAGGTCCACGATCTGCCGCAGCTTCGTGATCTCGGCGAAGAATCGCGACTGACCGGACTGCAATGAGTCCTGCACCCGCAGCGTGCCGGCCGGCACGAGCGGCGTGAGGCGCATCGCGACCGCGCACACCGGCGCGCCGGCCTGCGCCAGCACCACGTTCACCCCGACGGCCCGCATGTAGGTGCTCTTGCCCGACATGTTCGAGCCGCTGACGATGACCAGATGCGGCGCGCCGCCGCCGAGCGCGACATCGTTGCCGACGGCGGTTGCCGCCGGCAGCAGCGGATGTGCCACCGCCGTGGCTTCGAGTGCCGGCGCGCCGTCGGCCAGCACCGGGTAGACCGCGTCGGGATGTTCGGCCGCGAAGGTGGCCAGCGCCGCCAGCGCTTCGAGTTCGCCGAGCGCATCGAACCAGCCGGCCACGTGGCGACCGGCGCGCGTGCGCCAGCGGTCGATTGCCCACGCCAGATGGGTCGCCCAGAACAGCAGCACCGAGAGCGGTCCGAAAATCTGGTTCTGACGCGACGTCAGGAGGTCCACGAGTCGCGACAGACGCCGGATCTCGACGGCGGCCGGGGCGCCGCTGGCGCCGAGCCGCGTCTGCAACTCGCGCAGGCGCGGACTGGTGAAGGGCTCCTGCTCGACCCGGGCGATGAGCGCCGCGGCGACACGCAGATCGTGGGCGCGGGCCTCGACGGCGCGAATGGCGCCGAGCACGCGCGGCCGCAGCCACCAGCCCACGACCGACTGCGCGGCCAACGCGCCGCCGAGCCAGTCGGGGGGCGTGCCGGTACGCGTCCAGACGACCAGGGCGGCCAGCGTGGCGGTCGACAGCGCCACGAGCACCACCGGCGCCCAGGCGGGCGGCGCCGGGCCGGACGTCGCGGCCCAGGCCATCACCGCGGTGGTCGAGGCCGCGCCCGGCACGTCGGGGCCGAGCACCGCCAGATCCTCCCGGAAGGCGTCGCGGTCCGCGAGGTCGCGCACCGCGTCCTGTCTGGCGCGCACTTCCTCGGGGGGCGCCGGGGCGAGCAGCCACGCCGCCAGACGACGCTCGCCGCCATCGGTGCGCGCGGTGGCGACGAGGTCGAAGAGGCTGCCGCGTCCGAACAGGTCGAGGTCTTCGGCATACGGATGCCCTGGCGGCTGATGTGCGATGTCGGTGACGCCGAGCCCCTGCCAGCGATCGCCGAGGCGGGCGAGGGCCCGGTCGATGTGCGCCAGCCGGCGCCGCGCATGGGTCTGGCGTTCGAGCAGGCGCGCGTGCGCGACCATGGTGGCCGCCAGCAGCGCCACAGGCATGAGGATCCACCAGCCGCTCCAGCGCTGGAACCCGAAGGCGCCGACGGCGAGCGCCGCGGCCACCGCGGCCAGTGTGAGCCGCGCCGAGGCGAACCGGGCATCCGCCCGGTCGCATGCCGCGAGCTCGGCCAGCAGCCGCGCCCGCCGCTCGCTGCAGGCCGCCGCTACGGCCGCACGATGCCGTCGGCCGTCCACAGGTACAACGTGCGGCGGTGTTTGCCGCTGTCGGTGAAGGTGTCGACCTTCTCGGGCGTCCAGTCGCCGAAGCCGAAGTTGTGCGCGACGATCCGCGTGCCGGGCTTGAGCGCGCGCGTCAGCACCGGACGCAGCTTCAGATTGGAGGCGGTCAGCAGGTAGGTCGTGACCACGGTGGCGCTCGAGACGTCGGTGGTGAGCGCGTTCTCGAGTTTGAAGGTCACCAGCGCCGACACGCCTTCCTTGCGGGCGTTGGCGTTGGCTTCGGCGATGCGCTGCGGATCGATGTCCACGCCGATGCCGCGCGCGCCGTACATCTTGGCGGCCGTGATCGGGATGCGGCCATCGCCGCAGCCCAGATCGATGACCACGTCGTTCTTCGTGACCTTGGCCAGCGCCAGCATCCGGTCCACCACGTCCTGGGGCGTCGGCACATAGGGCGCCAGGTTCGGGGCGTCGAGCCGTTTGGGTGTTGGCTGCGCCTGAGCGGCAACCAGCCCGACCGTGGCGGCGACGAGGAACAGGACAATCGGCAGCCGGCGCATGGCCCAAGGATACAGACAATCCTCACGCTCGTACCACGCCTGCGCCGCCGGGGCGGGCGGGTAACCCGTGCCGGACGCACGGGTTAGAGCCGGCCGGGGCGGCTCCGGGTGCAACGGCGGGCACGCGAAATCCCTGCGATTTCCGGCCATTTCCCGTGTTCTTCGGGCCGCGGGTGGGCTATAATGGTCAGGTCTTCGAGGGCTACTTTCCGCCCTTATCTGACCTACCCAAACTTGGAACGGGGGCCACGTGTCATTTTCGGTCGGCGACAAGGTCATCTACCCCAATCACGGGCTCGGCGTCGTTGAGAAGGTCGAAGAAAAGACCATCCTCGGCACCACCTGCGGCTTCTTTCACCTTCGCATTCTCTCGAACGACACGACCGTGCTCGTGCCGGTGGCGAACGTCGATAACGTCGGCCTGCGGCGCGCCATCGACGACGATGAGGTCGAACGTCTGTTCGGCAAACTCGGCGACGGCAAGATCGACAATCACGCGAACTGGAAGGGCCGGTTCAAGGACAACTCCGACAAGATGCGGAGCGGTTCGATTGCCGACATGGCCGACGTGCTGAAGAGCCTCACCTTCCTCGCCAAGTCGAAGAGCCTCTCGTTCCGCGAGAAGCGGATGCTCGATCGCGCCAAGTCGCTCATCGTCTCGGAAGTGTCCGAGGTGATGCGCGTCACGCCGCTCGACATCGAGACGCGCGTCGAGAAGGCGCTCGAACAGTGCTTCAACGTCAAGGCCCGCAACGCCCAGCGCGCGGAAGCGCGCGCCAAGGCGGCGCCCGTCAAGACGGCGCCGGTCGTCAAGGCGGCCGCCGCCGCCGCTCCGGTGGCGGCCAAGGCCCGTCAGGCCCGCGCGTCGTAAGCGCGCCTGCTCTCACGCTAGAATGCCCGGCCGGACCTGTCCGTGCCGGGCATTCGTGTCTCTGCTCCCCGTGCCTACTGCATTCGTCGTGAGTCTCCTCTGATGTCGACGGCCATCGCGGCCGCGCGGTCGGTCTGCGCTTACGTCCTCACGGCGCTGTACGTGCTCATCGCCGGTCCGCCCGGACTGCTGCTCGCCATCCCGTTGAAGTGGAAGGGCCTGCTGTACGTGCTCGGTCACGGGGGCGCGGCGCTGGCGCTCGGCCTGGCCGGCATCCGCTACCGCGTGGCGGGACGCGCGCACATTCCCGCCGGGCGGGCGGTGGTGTTCTGCGCCAACCACCAGAGCAACGTCGATCCGCCGGTGCTCTACCGGGCCCTCCACCCGCGGCTGCACATCCTCTTCAAGGCGGAACTGCGCAAGCTGCCGATCCTGGGCCTGGTGATGGAGACCGGCGGCTTCGTGCCGGTCGATCGCGCCAGCCGGGAGTCGGCGCTCGCCTCGATTGACGTCGCGGCCGAGTCGCTGCGCCGGGGCAACTCGTTCCTCATCTTCCCGGAAGGCACCCGCAGCAAGACCGATCAGCTCTTGCCCTTCAAGAAGGGTGGCTTCATCATGGCCATCAAGGCGCAGGTGCCGATCGTGCCGGTGGCCATTACCGGCGGGCGGGAGGCGATGCGCCGGGGCAGCCGGATCGTGCGGCCCGTCACGGTGTCGATTCGCGTCGGCACGCCGATCGACACGGCGGGGCGCGGGCTCGCCGATCGCGACACGGTCATCGACGAGGTGCGGGCGGCGATCGAAGCGTTGATGGCGCAGGGGCCGGTCACGGCCGCCGAGCGCTAGCGGGAGGAGGAGTCGTGGACCTGCTCGTCACAGCCGGGCGCACGCTGGGCTTCTCGCTGGCCGCGGGCGTCAATCTCTATGCGACGGTGGCCATGCTCGGCCTGGCGACCCGCCTGGGTCTGGTGGCTCTGCCGCCGCAGTTCGCGGTCTTCGACAACCCGTGGATCATCGGCGTGGCCCTCACGCTCTACGTCGTCGAGTTCGTGGCCGACAAGGTGCCGTGGGTAGATACGTTGTGGGACACGGGGCACACGCTGGTGCGTCCGCTCGGCGGCGCCCTCATCGCCGTGGCCACGCTGGGGGAGGCATCCCCCTGGGCGCAGGGCCTCGTCGGGGTGATAGGCGGCGCCATCGCCGCCGGCGGCCATCTCACGAAGGCCGGCACGCGGGCGGCGGTCAATGTCAGTCCGGAGCCCTTCACGAACTGGGGCCTGAGTCTGGCCGGCGACGTGTTCGTCTTTGGCCTGGGGGCGCTGGCGCTGGCCTACCCGGTCGCGGCCCTGGTCGTGACGCTGGTCTGCCTGGCGGCGATCCTGCTGCTGCTGCGCTGGTTGATTGGCTGGGTGCGGCGCGCCGCGGCGCCGCCTGCGCCCGACGTGGTGGCGGGCACCGGGGCGTGAGGGCCAGAGGGACCGGGCGCGACTAGCGGGGCAGGAAGCGGTTGTACACCGCGGCGATCGTGCGGCCGGCGCCGTAGCCGATGACGAAGGCGTAGACGAAGCCGATGACGCTGCCGACGTAGCTCACGCTGTAGCCCGGCAGATAGACGCCGAGCAGGTTCAGGTGCTCGCCGACGTTGGCGCCGCCGCGCAGCACCAGCCAGATGGTGGCGACGAACAGGCCCAGCGCCGACACCGACCCGAACGCCAGTCCCCACCCCTGCTCGCTGAAACGCACGAGCGACTTGCGGATCTGCTGGATCTCGTCCTGTTGCAGGTTCTCTTGCATGATCGGTCTGCTAGATGTGATCGAGGAAGTTGCGTGAGAACTGGGCGCGGGTGCGCACGAAGAACAGCCACACGGCGGTGACGAAGTTGCGGACGAAGCCGACGAACCAGCCGCCGACGAAGCCGACGGCAAACGCCCACAGGAAGCCGACGGCCGCGCCGTTGAACGATACCGTGTAGCCGTAGAAGTAGTGGGCGAGCAGATCGAGGCGCGGCTCCGGCTGCGGGCGCAGCACCACGATGAAGAGGGTGGCGGCGGCGACGATCAGGCCGGCGACCAGGCCGGTGGCGACGCCGAGCGCGGCCTTGTGCACGGGCGCAATCGCCATGTGCATGGTCTCGACGAGCTCGGCTTCGGATCCCGGCCGCGGCGTGGAAGGCACACGATTCTCCTTGGCGTCCATCATAAGCTCTCCGCTGGCGTGGAGCTACTGCTCTTCGGCGTGATCCACCACTGGCGCAGCGCCCGCGCGGCGCGCCGCATCGCGATTCTGCGCAGAAACGCCGTGCTGCCCCAGTCGTCGAGCGCGGCGGGCGCCTGGAAGTAGAACATGTCGAGGCGCGGCAGGCGGTGCACGGGCTCGCTGCGCGCGACCTGCCGGTACTCGGTCGTGCACGCGCACGCGAAGAGCGCGGCCGTGTCGGCGACCACCGCCTCCGACAGATCGCCATACGGGTAGGCGAAGGCCGTCGGCGTGGTGCCGAGATGCGCGGTGATGTCGTCCCTGCAGCCGGCCAGTTCGTCGCGCCGCGCCGTCGCCGACAGGCGCGAGAGGTGCGGATGGGTGCGCGAGTGCGCGCCGATGGCGGCGCCAGCAGCGGCGCAGGCGCCGAGCGCGTCCCACGTCAGCAGCGGCCACTCGGGAATGCCGGGGGCGGCCACGCCGCCCCAGCGATTGGTGCGGCCGGCGTGAGCGCTGACGACGAACACGGTCGCCGGCAGCCCCGCGGCCGACAACTGCGGCCAGGCGATCGTGCCGAAGTTCTCGAAGGCATCGTCGAAGGTCACGGCGACGCGGTGGCGGCCATCGGGCGCGGTCTCGCCGCCGGTCACGAGCGTCGTCAGCGGCTCGACCACCACGCGGCCGCTGTGCAGCCAGCCGAGGTGCCGCGCGAACGCCTCGGGAGCGACCGAGATCGGCGAGCCCGAGTCATCGATCGAGTGGTAGGTGAGGATGGCGCGCATCATCTCGCCTGCGGCGTCGTCGAGCGCCGGGCGGCGCGCTCGCGTTCCATGATGGCGACCAGCTGCGCGGTCACGTGGTCGGGGTTGAAGCGCGCCCGCGCGACGTCGCGCCCACGGCTGCCGCGGGCACGCGCGCCCGCCGGATCGGCGGCGCAGGCGGCGATGCACGCCCGCAGCTGGTCGAGCGTCTCGAAGGTCTCGCCGCCGCCGGTGGCCTCGATGATCTCGGGCAGCGGGCCGAGGCGCCGCGCGATGACCGGGGTGCCCTGCGCCAGCGCTTCGATCACCACCATCCCGAAGGTCTCGAAGCCCTTCGACGGCACCAGCGAGGCGAGCGCGTGGCGATAGTAGGGGGCGAGGCGCTCGAAGGGCAGGCGGCCCACGAAATGCACGCGCGGACAGCCGGCCGCGCGGGCGCGCAGCGCCGCGCTCAGTGTGCCCTCGCCGGCGATGACGAGGTCGGGGCCGTGGTCGCCGGTGAAGACGTCGATGAGATCCTCGACGCCCTTGATCGGCTCGAGGCGCCCGGCGAAGAAGCAGTAGGGCCGTGGATGCGGCGACGGGCCATCGAAGGGCTGGGCCGGCATCGGCACGCCGTAGGGCACGACGTCCATCGGACGCGGGAAGCCGAAGCGCCGGTGCTGGGCGCGGCTGAACTCGCTGCGGGCGACGAACGCGTCGACGTGGTGGAGCGCCCGGTCGAGGGCCCCCGTGTAGCGCCACAGCTGCGGCGGCCGCTTGTGATTGAGCACGCAGCGCAGGCACTGGCGCCCGACGCAGGCTTCGCGGTTGTGCCGCCACAGCACGTGCGATTCGCAGACCAGCCAGTGCTCGTGGGCGATGTAGATCCGCACCGCATCGCCGCCGAAGTGAAGCAGGCCCGGCCCGCCCACCAGCGACATGTTGTTGAAGAGCACGACGTCGAACTGCCGCGTGCGCTCGAGCGCGGCCAGCGCGCCGCGCTGCAGCACCGGCCGCCCGAGCTGATGGGTCAGCAGCGTCGACAGGCGCGGCGACTCGCTGCGCAGCCGAATCACTTCGACGCCGGGATCGGGCGCCACCGCCGGCGGATCTCCGCCCGTGAGGCTGCGGTAGGCGTCGGTGTCGTGGATGACGGTGACCTGGTGGCCGAGCCCGGCCAGCACGCGCGCGGTGCGCTGCACGTCGATGCCGTCGCCGCCGAAGTTGTAGGGCGGGTAGAAGGTCGTCACCGAGGCGATGCGCAGGCTCATCGCGCCGCGTCCTCGAGTGCCGCCAGGGCGGCACGGGCGCAGGCCTGCCACGACAACTGCGAGGCGCGGGCGGGCGCAGTGGCCCCCATCACGGCGCGTCGCGGCTCGTCGGTCGTGAGCGTCCACAGCGCGTCGGTGAGGGCGTCGAGATCGGTGGCGTCGACGCCGACGAGCATGGCCTAGCTCCCCGCCACCACCGGCATGGGCTTCGGATCTTCGAGCTTCTGCTCCTCGTGATACTCGAAGTCGGTGTTCACTTCCCAGATGTCGTGCGACGCGCCCTGCATGTTCCTCACGGCCATCATCGCGGTCAGCATCGAGTGGTCCTGGTTGTTGTACTTGTGCATGCCGTTGCGGCCGACGGTGTGCAGGTTCGGCAATCGGATCGATGTAGCGCGCGCACGTCGTCGAGGTGGCCGCGGTACGTCGAGTCGTAGATCGGGATAGGCCTTGGGCATGCGGATGACGGTGCCGTCCTTGACGTCGGCCGCCTTCGCCAGGCCCAGCTCCTCCAGCTCCCGCGCCGCCTGCGCGACGAGGTCGGCATCCGAGCTCTCCCACAGGCCGTCGCCCTTGAAGCAGAAGTACTCCATGCCGAGGCAGGTGGTGCCGGGCTCGGGCACCATGGCCGCGCTCCAGTTGTTGAAGTTCTGGATGCGGCCCACCTTCACGCCCGGCGTGTGGATGTAGATCCAGTTGTCGGGAAACAGGTCTTCCCGCTGCAGCATCAGCGCCACGACGAGGAAGTCGCGGTAGCGCAGGCCTTCGGCGGCGTCGCACGACCGGCGGCGGCGGCGGCGGATCGAGCGCGCGCACCAGCGAGCGCACCGGCATGGTGGAGATGACGTGCTCGGCCTCGAAGCGCTGCTCGCCGTCAGGCGTCTCGGCCCGCACCGCCACGATCCGCCCGTCCTTGTGCTCGATGGCGTTGACGTAGTGCTTCATCAGCACCTGGCCGCCCAGCCGCTCGATCTTCGTCGCGGCACGTCTCCCACATCTGGCCGGGGCCGAGCCGCGGGTACTGGAACTCGTTGATGAGCGACTTGATGTCGTTCGAGCGCTTGTTGAGCGGCGGTGGCGTTCAGGATCGCCTTGGCGAGCGACAGGCCCTGGATGCGCTGGGCCGCCCACTCGGCGCGGATCTCGGTGCACGGAATGCCCCACACCTTCTCGGTGTAGGTCTTGAAGAAGATCTCGAACAGCCGCTTGCCGAACCGGTTGGTCACCCACTGCTCGAAGTTCTCTTCGACCGGGTAGGGCTGGTAGTGCCACCAGAGGTAGCTGAGCGAAGATGCGGACGGCGTTGATCGGGCCGAGGCCCGCGCAGCGCGTTGCCGGCCTTGAGCGGGTAGTCGAAGAACCTGCCGTTGTAGTGGATGCGCGACAGGCGCGGCACCGAGATGAACTCCGTCCCGAGGATCTCGTGCCACAGCGCCTCGACCGGCGCGATCTTGGTGAAGAAGCGGTGGCCGCCGATGTCGAACCGGAAGCCCTTGTACTGCGCGGTGCGCGAGATGCCGCCGACGATGTCGTCGGCTTCGAGCACGGTGACGGGCCAGCCCATCTTGGCCAGCTGGTAGGCCGCGGTCAGTCCTGCCGGACCTCCGCCGATGACGACCACGCGATCTCCTGGCGCGTACCTGTGCGACGGGCCGCGCTGCCATTCGTGCTCCTCTACCTTTCGTCAGATGGGGGAGCGCGCCACGCGCCTCGCCCGCCGTCTCCGGCGCCACGAGCCGCGGTCCGGCGCCCGCGTGCCCATGTCGTCGTTGCCTGTGGCGTCAGCGGGGCTGCAATCCCGTGGGCCAACGGCACGTCTGCAGATCGTGTGCCACAATGGCGCCGTCTGCGGAGCTACAAAGTCTATCTGAAGAAAGACATTAGTGCCTCTCCGGCAGTACCCCGGACTTCCCTCGGATTCCCTGAATCCACGGCGCCTCTGGCGGCTCCTGCCACCGGCCCACCACGCCGGTACGGCGTTGCCCGCATTGTCGCGTGGCCACGGCGACGCGCGTGTGACGCGGGAGCCCCGATCGGCCGATAGGAGCGACAGGGCGTGCGCCACAACGTGTCAGTCGTCACCACCGTCATCGTCCCCTTTCATCGCAACGTCCCCATGCTGCGGCGTGTGCTGGCGCCGTTTCGCGACCGCAGCGCCACCACCGAGTTACTGGTGGCCGGTGACGGGCCAATCGAGGCGTGGGAGGCAGTGGCCGATGAGTTCGGGGCCGCGCGCATCAGCTGGCCGACCGCCCAGGGGCCGGCCGTGGCGCGTAACCGCGCCGCCAGCGTCGCCCGCGGGCGCTATCTCATCTTCGTGGACGGTGATGTCATCGCCGAGCCCGGCGTGGTGGCCCGCGTCGAGCAGTTCTTCGCCGCGCATCCCGAGTTCTGCGCCGTGTTCGGCGCCTATGACGAGACGCCCGAAGCGCCCGGCTTCATGTCGCAGTATCGCAACCTGCAGCACCGCTACGTGCACCGGATCAACTCGGGCGACGCCCGCACCTTCTGGGCCGGCCTGGGCGCGATCAGGGCGGCGACGTTCGGCCAGGTCGGCGGCTACGACGAACGCTTCCGCCGCCCGTCGGTCGAAGACATCGATCTGGGTTACCGTATCACCCGCGCCGGGGGACGCATCGCCATCGATCCCGAACTGAACGGCAAGCACCTGAAGCGCTGGACCTTCACGTCGAGCATCGTCTCGGACGTGCGAGACCGCGGTGTGCCGTGGATCCAGCTCATCCATCGTTACGGCGGCCTCACGACCGACCTCAACCTCGCCTGGGGGCTGCGCTTGTCGGTGGTTTCCGCCTATCTCGGCGTGTTCCTCCTGCTGGCCGGCCTGTGGGACGCGCGCGTGTGGTGGGCCCTGCCGTTGCCGATCGCCGGGCTGGTCGTGTTGAACTTACCGTATTACGCCTACTTCCTCAGGATCCGCGGCCCGTGGTTCGCGGTGAAGGTCGTGGGCGCGCATTTCATCCACCATCTCTCGAACGGCGTCTCGTTCCTGGCCGGCAACGCCGTCCTCGTGCTGCGCCGTCGCTTCGGGATCACCACCCGGTGGACGCTGCCGCCGGATGCCGCGACCGACGCGCCGCTGCGCCGCTGGACCGCCGACGGGACCACCACTTCATGACGCGCGCGCCATCCGACGCCGCATCCGCGGCGCCGCGCCGCCTCGGCGGTCCACTGCTGGCTGTGTGTCTGGCCGTTGGCCTGCTCCTCACGGTCAGGGGCCTCGGCGACGAGAGCTACGTGTCGTTGCAGGGCGACATGCCGCGGCACCTGATGAACGGGGTGTTCTTCCTCGACCTCGCGCGCGACCTGCCGGCGCCGGGCGACGCGTTCGAGTACGCGCGGCACTACTACGCGCGCTATCCGGCGTTGTCGCTCGGGCATCATCCGTTCCTCATCGCCCTCATCGAAGCGCCCTTCTACGCGGTGTTCGGCGTCTCGGTGACGACGGCGCGGCTGGTGCCGCTGCTGTTCTTCCTGCTCGGCATCTACTGGACCTTCCGGCTCGCCGTCGAGTGTCTCGACGACGAGTGGGCGGGCCTGGCCGCCGGGTTGACGTTTGCGTCGAGCGCCTACATCGTCGCGCTCACGCAGAGCGTGCTGACCGAACTGCCGGCGCTGTCGCTGTCGGTCGTGGCCGCGCTCTACTGCCACCGCTTCGCCGTGCGCGGGCGCTCGCGCGACATCCTGACCGCGACGCTTCTGGCGGCGCTGGCCGCCTGGGCGAAGCAACTGGCGGTCGTCGTCATGCCGGCGCTCATCGTCTACGTCTGGTGGCGCCTGGGCTGGCGCCGCCTGCTGAAGCGGGACGTGCTCATCGCCGTGGCCCTCGCGACGGCCGTGGTGGCGCCGCTGGTGCCGATCACGCTCATGATGTCGCCGTTCAACGTCGCCCTCGCCGCCGGGTTCGCGCGCGAGGCCGTCGAGGCCGGGCGGCTCGAACTGGCGGCCGGCCTCATGCAGAAGGCGGCGCTCGAACACCTGCAGCCGGCGGTGCTCGCGTTTGGCGCCTTCGGGGTGCTCGTGATGCTGGCGCGGGGTCTGGCTGCCGGCTGGCTGGCGGCGCTGTGGATCGTCACGACGGCGGCGTTCATCTCGATCGTGGTGGTGGGGGATCCCATTCGCTACACCATCTACTGGGTGCCGGCGTGGGCGCTGGGCGTCGGCGCGGCGTGCTCGCCGCTGCTGGGCCGATGGCGCCCGGTCACCGCCGTGGCCGTGAGCGCCGCCCTGGTCTCGCAGATCGTCTGGGCGAGCCAGGTGCGGTTGCCCGGCCTCGATGGCTACGAGGCGGCGGCGCGCCTGGTGGTGGCCGAGCCGCGCGGATCCACCGTGATGTTCGCCGGCGATGTCGATACCGGCTTCTTCACCTTCTTCGTGCGCAAGCACGACGCCGCGCGTCAGACGATCGTGCTGCGGGCCGACAAGATGCTCACCACCTCGTTCATGGGCTCGGTCGCGGCCGAAGATCGCATCACGCGGCCCGAAGAGGTCCGCGCCGTGATCGAGCGCTTCGGTGTCGGCTATATCGTGGCCGAAGATCGCCCCAGCGAGTCGAAGGTGCAGAACTGGCTGCTGCAGGAAGTCACGGGGCCCGGCTATACGGAGCGGATGCGCCTGCCCGCCAACTCGACCGACGTGCGTCTCATCGGCCGCAGCCTGGTCGTCTACGAGGTCGACCACGCGCAGCCCGCCGCCGCCGACGCCCGCCTCGACATCCGCCTGCCGCTGGTGTCGCAGCAGATCGACGTCGCGGTGTCGGACCTGGTGGCCCGCAAGTACCTGCGCTAGCCGGCGACGGCGGCGCTACCATGAGGGCGAGGTCGCCGCCGCCGTGCATTACGCTCACCTTCGCGCCACCGCGCTCGTTGTCTCGATGGTCCTGCTGGCGGCGGGGGTGCCCCCGGCCGCGCAGGAGCCTCGCTTCCGCGGCGGCGCCAACCTCGTGCGCCTCGATGTCTATGCCTCGGTGAACGGCGTCGCGTTGACCGACCTCACCGTGGCCGACTTCGAGGTGCTCGAAGACAACGCCCCGCAGGCGGTGTCGTCGTTCGAGTTCGTCACGGCACGGGGCGCGGTACCGGAGGCGACGCGGGTCGAGTCGAACACCGTGGGCGAGATGCGATCGCGGGCGGCGCAGCCGGATGCCCGCGCCTTCGTGCTGTTCCTCGATACCCTCCACGTGCAGGTGGAGGGCTCGTATCGTGTCGCCAGTCCGATGGCCACGATGCTCGACCGCGTGATCGGCGCCGATGACCTCGTCGGCGTGATGACGCCGGAGATGTCGCCGCGCAACATGACGTTTTCGCCGCGGTCGGCGCCGATCGGCGAGATGCTGCGCACGAGCTGGAACTGGGGCGAGCGCGGAGCCGTGGTCCCGACCGATCCGCGCGAGAACGACCTGAAGCTGTGCTATCCCGACGCCTTCGGGTCGGCGGGCATCGCCAAAGCGATCATCGAGCGCCGCCGCGAGCAGAAGGTGCTGGCGTCGCTCGGCGAACTCATCGACCATCTCGAAGGCCTGCGCGACGATCGCAGCTTCGTCCTGCTCGTCACCGAGGGGTGGACGCTGCCCCGCGCCGACGAGCAGCTCGCGGCGCCGCTTCGCACGCCCGACGGACAGGGCGCCACGCCGCCGCCAGGCGGGCCGGTGCCGGTCGGCGTCACGCCCGAGGGCCGGCTCGGCCTCGGCGCCGCCGGTTCCCTGCTGCAATCGTGCGATCGCGAGCGGTCGCTCATCGCGCTCTCCGATCTGGCGATGGAGTTCCAGCTCCTCATGCAGCGGGCCAATCGCGCCAATGTGAGCGTCTATCCGATCGACCCGCGCGGCCTGGTCGTGTTCGACGATCCGATTGGTCCGGCGCGTCCGGCCCCGCCCGATGTCGATCGCGCGCGCCTGCGGGCCCGCCAGGACTCGTTGTACCGGTTCGCGGAAGAGACCGACGGCGTGGCCGTCGTGAACAACGGCATCGAGAAGGCGCTGCCGCGCCTGATGACCGACATCGGCTCGTATTACCTGCTCGGCTACGTGTCGACCAACTCGAAGCTCGATGGGCGGTACCGCCGGCTCACGGTACGCGTGAAGCGGCCCGGGGTGACCGTGCGGGCGCGGCCCGGGTATCTGGCGCCATCGGCGGCCGAGGTCGCGGCGGCGCAGACCGCATCGACGGCGGCGAGCCGCACGCCGGCGAGGCCCTCGGGCGTGAGCGACGCGCTGGCGCGCCTGCCGGTGAGCCGGCGTCCGCCGGCCTTGCATCTGCTGGCGGCGGGGGCGCCCGGGCGGCTCGCGGTCACCGTGGAACTCGATCGCGTGACTGCGGCGCTGCCGGAATGGAGCAAGGGGGGCCGGCTGGTGGTGGCCGTCGAGCCGGCCGACCGCGGTAGCGGCGCCCGGGCGTCAGTGACCGAAATGCTGGCCGCAGGCGCGCGCGTGCAGACGCTGTGGCTGCCCGAGGGGGCCGGCGCGCCGCTGGCGGCCGGCCGTTACCAGGTGCGTGTGGAGGCCCTGGGCGACGGCGCGCGCACGCCGGTCGTGGTCTCGTCGATCGTCGACGTGCCCGGCACCGCCGGGCTGCTCGGCTCGGCGCTGCTGGTGTCGCGACGCGGGCCGGGCACCGGCCGCGTCTTCGAACCGACGGCCGATGCGCGCTTCCGCCGCACCGAACGGCTGCAGGCCGAGGTGGCGCGCATCGATCCGGCGGCCGTCGTGGCTGGTCGGTTGCTGAATCGCGCCGGTCAGGTCATGCAGGTGCCGGTCGTCATCAGCGAGCGGGCCGGCGCCGACAACGCGCCGGCCGCCGTGGTGGCCGACGTAGTGCTGGCGCCGCTGGCGGCGGGCGAATACGTGCTCGAAGTGACCGCGACGCGCGACGGCCTCAGCGAGACACGCGGCTACGCGATCCGGATGATTCCTTGAGGGCAGGGACCAGGGACCAGGGATCAGGGATCAGTCGATCGTGCGCTGTCCGGCGCGCGCGAGAATCACCGCCAGCGCCAGGAACAGGCCGGCGCCGAAGAGATGTCCCGACGCGCCTTCGGCATGCAGGAACGGCAGGGCGTTGCCGACCGACTGCAGCGTCGTCAGGACCTGATAGCCCTGTTGCTCGAGGCCGACCAGCACCGCAAACAGGATGCCGGCCAGCGATCCGCCGGCGATGAGGCCCGAGCTGAAGAGCGTGCCGGCGCTGATGTCCGAGTCCTGGGTCACGCCGGTCTTGCGCTCCACCACCCATCGCACCAGCCCGCCGATGAAGATCGGCGCCGTGGTGGCAATCGGCAGGTAGGCGCCGACGGCGAACGACAGCGAGTGGATGCCGCACAGCTCGAGCGTCACGGCGATGAAGACGCCGACCAGCACCAGGCCCCACGGCAGGTTCTGCGACAGCAGGCCCTGGATGAGCGTCGCCATGAGCGTCGCCTGCGGCGCCGCCACCGCCTCGCGAGCCGATGCCGAAGCACGCGGTGCATGTAGAGCACCGTCATGCCGATGATGAAGGCCGAGGTGACCACGCCGATGGCCAGCCCGATCTGCTGGTAGAGCGGCGTCGCGCCCACGAGGTACCCGGTCTTCAGGTCCTGCGAGGTGTTGCCGGCGTTGGCGGCCGCGATGCAGACGATGGCGCCGACCGCGAGCGCCACCGGCCCGTAGACGTCGCCGGTCCAGCCGAGCGCGACGAAGATGAGGCAGGTGATGATGAGCGTCGCGATCGTCATGCCCGAGATCGGATTCGACGACTGAGCCGATGAGGCCGGTGATGCGCGACGACACGGTGGCGAAGAAGAAGCCGAAGAGCACGATCGAGCACCGAGACCAGCACGTTGCCCTGGGTGGGCAGGCCCGGCATCACGACCAGGAACACCGCCAGCAGCAGCGAGCCGACGAGCACGACCGTGATCGGCATGTCGCGTTCGGTGCGCAGCGGCGCGGCGCCGGCGGCGGCGCCGAAGCCCTTGAGGCCCTCGCGGGCCGAGGCGACGATGGTCGGCAGCGTGCGGGCGAGCGTGATGAGGCCGGCCGCCAGCACCGCGCCGGCGCCGATGTAGCGGATGTAGGCGCTCCAGATCTGCCCGGGCGCCATCTCCGAGATGAGGAACGGCTGGCCGGTGGCCGGGTTGTTCGCGAAGTTCGGATGGATCGGCGGGAAGGGCACCGGGATCGCCGCGCCGACGAGCGACAGCAGCGGCAGCAGCACCAGCCACGAGAGCACGCCGCCCGCGAACATGGTGCCGGCGATGCGCGGACCGATGACGTAGCCGACGCCCATGTACTCCGGCGAGATGTCGACGTTGAGCGTGGCGTTGGGGAACTGGCTGGCACGCGGCATCGAGTAGCCGACTTCGGCGAGGAAGACGTTGAAGATCGCCGCTCAGCGACTTCCACAGCGCGCCGATGCCGAGGCCGCTGAAGACCAGGCCCGGCCAGCTTGCCGCCGCGCTCGCCGGCCACCAGCACCTCGGCGCAGGCGGTGCCTTCCGGGTAGGGCAGCACGCCGTGTTCCTTGACGATGAGGGCCCGGCGCAGCGGCACCATCATCAGCACGCCGAGGATGCCGCCGGCAAACGCCAGCATCGTGATCTGCGTGTAGGTGAAGTACTTCGGTCCTTCCGGCACCAGGAAGATGAGGGCGGGGATGGTGAAGACGACGCCGCCGGCCACCGACTCGCCGGCCGAGCCGATCGTCTGCACGATGTTGTTCTCGAGGATGGTCGAGCCGCCGAAGCGCTTGAGCACCGAGATGGCCAGCACCGCGATCGGAATCGACGCCGACACCGTCAGCCCGGCCCGCAGGCCCAGGTAGACCGTGGAGGCGCCGAAGATGAGGCCGAAGAGCACGCCGAGGACAATCGCCTTGGCCGTGAACTCGGCCATCGACTGGCTGGCGGGCACGTAGGGCGTGAAGGCCTTGGGCGCGGCGCCGCCCGTTGCCGGCGTCGTGGAGGTGTGAGCCATGGCCCGGGATGGTAGCGCAGGAGCGGCGGCGGCGCGCTTTCAAGGCTTTACCGCCCTCGGCCCTTTGCCGTATTCTGGCGAAGCTTGTGAATTCTCAGAACAAGCGGAAGGCCGCCACCGAGCAGGTGTCGGAACTCACGACAGGCCGCCTCTCCGTCTATCTCCGCTGCCTCAACCAGCTCGAAGCCGATGGGGTCGAGACCATCTCGTCCCAGACGCTGGCCGAGCGCTTCCACCTGAATGCGGCTCAGATCCGAAAGGACCTGGCGTACTTCGGGGAGTTCGGCGTGCGCGGCGTCGGCTACTACGTGAAGGATCTGAAGCTGCACCTGCGCCAGATCCTCGGCCTCGACCGCAAGCTGAAGGTGGCGGTGATGGGCGCCGGCAACCTCGGCCTGGCGCTGGCCGACTACCCGGGCTTCCGGCGCGAGGGCTTCGAGATCGTCGCCATGTTCGACAGCGCCGATGGCAAGATCGGCGAGCGCTCGCGGGGCGGGATTCCGATTCACGACATCCGCGACATCCGGAAGGTCCTGAAGAAGGAACGCGTCGACATCGCCGTGCTGGCGGTGCCGGCCGAGGCCGCCCAACACGTGCTCGATCAGGTGGCCGGCAGCGGCGTGAAGGCGGTGCTGAACTTCTCGCCCGGGACGCTGCTGGTGCCCGACGGCATCAAGTTGAAGAGCGTGGACCTCACGGTCTCGCTCGAGAGTCTGTCGTTCTTCCTGGCGCAGGGCGACCCCACGTCCTGACCGCCGCACCCCGAGGAGGGCGCATGCCCCGACCCCCGCGATTGACCCACGCCGATGCCGAAGGCCGCCTGCGCATGGTGGACGTCGGCGGCAAGGCCGTGACCGCCCGCGAGGCCGTGGCCTCGGGGCACGTGGCGCTGTCGGCCGCGACTCGCCGCGCGGTGCGCGATGGCCGTTTGAAGAAAGGCGATCCGCTGCAGGCGGCCCGCCTGGCCGGCGTGATGGCCGCCAAACGCACGTCGGATCTGATTCCGCTCTGTCATCCGCTCGTCCTCACCGGCATCGACGTCGAGCTCACGCACACGCCGCGCGGCATCGGCATCCGCGCCGCCGTCCGCACCGAGGGGCAGACCGGCGTCGAGATGGAGGCGCTGACGGCGGTGTCAGTGGCCGCCCTCACGGTCTACGACATGCTCAAGGCGATCGACCAGCGCATGGTGATCGAAGACGTGCGGCTCGAGGAGAAACGGGGCGGCCGCTCGGGCCACTACCGCCGCGCCGCGCGTCCGGTGCGGAGCCGGGCCCGGTGACGATTCTCGTCTCGATTCAGCAGCCGGTCGCGGCCTGGCAGATTCCCGAGGCGGCGGTGGCGCGCCTCATCGCCCGGTGTCCTCAGCACGAGGTCGTCCATGCGACGACGCCCGAGGCGCGGGCCGAGGGCCTGCGCCGATGCGACGTCGCCTTCACGTGGATCCTGTCGGCGGCGGAGCTGACGGCCGCGCCGCGTCTCTCCTGGGTGCACACCTCGGCGGTCGCCGTGGGCACGTTGTGCCTGGCGGAGCTGGCCGCGCGCGGCATCGTCGTCTCGAACTCGCGACAGATCCAGTCCACGCCGATTGCCGAGCACGTCTTCGCGTTGCTGCTGGGCCTGACGCGGCGCCTGCCGCTCGCGTTCGAGCGTCAGCGCGAGGGGCGATGGGCGCAGAACGAGTTCGGCGGACCGCACCTGCCGTCGGTGCTGCGCGGTCAGACGCTCGGCGTCGTCGGGCTCGGCTCGATTGGCGCGGAAGTGGCGCGCCTCGGCGCCGCTTTCGGCATGCGCGTCGTGGGCGTGCGGCGCGACGCCGCGGCCGGCGTCCCTCCAGGCGTCAGTGAAGTCTGGAGCGCCGACGGACTCGACCACCTGCTCGCCGCGGCCGATGTCGTCGTCATCGCGGCGCCGCTCACCGCTGAAACCGAGGCGCTGTTCGATGCGACGCGGCTCGCACGCATGCGTCCGGGCGCGCGGCTCGTGAACGTGGCGCGCGGGCAATTGGTGGATACCGGCGCGCTGGTGGACGCGCTCGTGTCCGGACATCTCGGCGGCGCGGCCCTCGATGTCTTCCACGAGGAGCCGCTGCCGGCGTCGCATCCGATCTGGCGCGCGCCGAACGTCCTCCTCACGCCGCACACGTCCGGCTTCCGTCCCAATCACTGGACCGAGGTCGTCGATCTCTTCGTCGAGAACATCGGCCGCCGGGACGCGGGCCTGCCCGTGCACTGGCAGGTCGATCCCGCGCGTGGCTACTGAGCCACGCCCGCCCTACGCGCCGCATCTCGACGGCCTGCGAGCGCTGTCGGTGGCCGCGGTCGCCTGGTCGCACTGGTTGCCGGACTGGCAGGCCGGGCTGCCGCTCGGCGCGGGGGTGCACCTGTTCTTCGTGCTGAGCGGGTTTCTCATCACCCGCATCCTGCTGGGCCTGCGTGATGCACCCGATCGCGCCCACGCGATCGGGCGCTTCTATCTGCGCCGGGCGCTGCGTCTCTTCCCGGCGTTCTACGTGGTGCTGGCGTTGGCGGTGGCCGCCGACGTGCCGCTGGCCGCCACCACCTGGAGGTGGCACGCGACGTATCTGTCGAACTTCTACATCGCGTGGCAGGGCGTGTGGCAGGGGCACTTCAGCCACTTCTGGTCACTGGCTGTCGAAGAGCAGTTCTATCTGGTGTGGCCATGGCTGGTCGTGTGGCTGCCGGCGCGTCTGCTGCCGTGGCTCTTCGGCGTGACGGTGCTGCTCGGCCCGGCCACCCGCGCGCTGGCCGACGCCGGTGGCCTGGGCGAGCCGTTCTGGGCGCTCGTGCCGGGCGGCAGCGCCGACTCGCTCGGCGTCGGCGCGTGCATCGCGTGGATGGCGTGGACACCGGCGACGCGCGGGGCGGCCGCGCGCGTCTGGCCGCGGGCCGGCGCGATCGGGCTGGCGGCGTGGCTGGCGCTGGCGGTGCCCGAGTGGCTAGGCGCGCCACTGCCGTCCGCCGTCACGATCTGGCGTCAGGTGCTGCAGGCGCTCGTCTTCGGGTGGATGGTGTGGCGCGGCGTGGAGGGATGGCCGGGACCTGCCGGGCGCCTGCTCGGGCACCCGGCCGTGGTCGGCGTGGGCCGCATCAGCTACGGCATCTATCTGGTGCATCCGTTTGCGCCGATCGTGCTCGACGCCGGACTGCGCGCGATCGGCCTGGCGCCCTCACCAGCGCTCGGCGCGCCCGGACGGGCGCTGGCGGCCTGGCTCGTGACGCTGGCCCTGGCGATCGGTGCTCTGGCACCTGGTCGAAGCGCCCTTCCACCGGTTGAAGGCGCGCCTCGCGTAGGGCGGCCACGCCGGGGCGCCTACCGTCCGCCGCGGGCCTCACACACGACCACGTCACCGCCGGCGAGCGTGCCGGGAAAGCGCTGCATGTCGCGGCAGTCGCGCGCCAGCGTCTCGACCAGCGCCGGATCGTGCCAGAACTCGATGAGCGTGTGCACGGCGAGCACGCGCTGGTGGCGCGCCAGTTCCTGCACCCACGCGTCGTGGGTCTCGACACACGGCCACGGGCGCTCGAAGAAGCGCTGCAGCGGCAGGCAGATGGCGCCGGCGCCGATGACGATCTCGCCCCGGGCCGCCGCGGCATCGAGCAGCGCCATCGGAGCCGTGAAGTTCTGCTTCGGCACGGCGGCGTTGCGGGCCAGGGCAGCGGCGGCGCCGGGGGCGAGTGCGAGCAGCAACGCCACCAGACAGGCGCCGTAGACCGCGGGCCCGCCGGCGGGCAGGCGCGCGGCCACGCGCGCGCGCGAGGATCGAGGCGCCCGCCGCGACAAACAGCGCCGCCGCGCCCGACAGATTGAACACGAAGCGCGGGCGAATCGGCTGGCCCATGAGCGCCGTCATGCCGACGGTGGCGATCGCCGGCGAGACCAGCAGCCACACGACGAACGGCTGCGCCTTGAGGAGGGTGAGTCCGCCGACGCCTGCCGCGACGACGACGACGAGCAGGCCGACGACGCCGAAGCCGTCGGTGACGCCCGTTCAGCAGATCGGAGGCGGCGCGGCCGGCGGTGGCGACCTTGGCGGCCTCCGGCGGCGCCTGTTCGGCGAAGGTCGCCAGCAGATCCGGCGCGTAAGGGCGTAGGTGGCCGCGATGAGCACGATCGTGACCGCCCACATCGCCGCCAGACGCGGCAGCGCGAAGCGGCGGGCCGTGGCGGCGCCGAGCAGCCACGCGGTGCCGACGGTGAGCACGTGCGCGACGAGCACGAACGCCATGGTCAGATGCGTGTAGACGCCGGCCACCGCGCACGCGACATAGGCGATGTAGTGCCGCCGTTCCCCGCGTGCCGCAATCCGCAGCAGCGCCGCGGTCGAGGCCAGCGTGAAGGCGGCCAGCATCGTGTAGCCGCGCGCGTTCTGCGAGAACCACACGTGGTGGCTCGAGGTGGCGACCAGCACCGCCGCCGACAGGGCTTCGGTGCGGGTCAGGAACATCCGGCCCGCATCCCACACCGTCCACACGGCGACCACGCCGAAGACGACGGCCGGGAAGCGCACGCTCCACGGCGCCTCGCCGGCGACGCCGACGACGCCGTGCGCGAGCACGCTGTAGAGCGGATGCTGGTTGACGCCCGGGAAATCCGTGAGGATGGTCCAGAGCGGCTGGCGGATCGAGAGGACGAGCGTGGCGATCTCGTCGTACCAGAGCTCCGTCTGCAGCCCCGGCAGGCGCACCGCCGCCGCCACGGCGAGCACCGCCGCGACGGCCCAGCCCCAGAGGCCGGGCGCCTCGTCAGTCTTCGACGACATTCGACTCGAAGCTCCGGCGCGCCGCACCCCAGGCGCCGCGGTCGAGTGCGCCCGACGGCTGCAGGCAGTCGGCCAGCGCGTAGGCCATCGCCATCGTGTGGTGCGTGTTGTCGTGCACGAACAGGCCCTGGCGGCCGAATGTGACGAGGCCCTCGAGGCCGCCGGCCCACCGGTCCAGCGCATCGAACGCCTGCCGGTAGCCTTCCGTGTAGAGCGGATACGCCTGCGGGATGCGCGCGACGTGCACGCTGGCGACCGGTGGCAGCGGACCGAGCCCGGCGCGCGTGATGTCGCCGCGGAAGAGCTCGAGCAACTGCTCGTCGCTCATCGACCATTCCGCGCCGCCGACCGCACACGGCAGCTCCGCGCACAGCACGGTCTTGCCCGGGCTCGACGTCAGGCTGTAGTTCTTCGGTTCCGACATGCGGCTGATCCGCAGGTGCGCTTCCGGGAAGTAGTGCGCGTCGAACTCCGTGAACTGCTCGGCGTCGAGCGACGTGTAGATGAGCACCATGCCGCGGTAGCCGAGGCCCTCGGCCATCGCGAGCGGCGGCGGGGTCGTGAGGCCGGAGGTCAGGCGCGCCAGCACCGTGAGCGGGATCGTCGAGAGCACCTGGCGCGACCTCAGGTGGCGGCGCTCGCCGTCGATGGTGGCCTCAACGCCGGTGACCGTGGTGCCCGCGGCCGTGACGGCGTGCACCTGCGCGTTCAGCGCGACGCGCGCCCCGGCCTGCATGGCCGCGGCGGCGAAGCTGTCGGCGATCTGACCGAACCCGTGCTTCGGATAGAAGAAGCGTCCCGCCCCCGGCGGTTTGAGGCCCGGCACCATGTTCAGCACGCGCCGGATCATCTTGCCGAGCGACGAGTTGGCGACGCGGCGCCGCGCCTGTTCGGCATCGAGCGCCTCGGGCGGCAGCCCCCACAACTTCTGCGCGTAGGGGAAGTAGAACTCGCGGCAGATGGTCTTGCCGAGGCCCTGTTCGAGCAGCGACGCGAAGGTCGGGAGGCGTGACCTCGGGCGCGAAGCGCTTCGTGAGGGCATCGCCGAGCACGCCCAGCGCGAAGGCCGGCGGCAGACGCAGCGCCAGGTCTACGGGCTTGAGCGGGAAGTGGACCCAGCGGCCCTGCAGGCGGATGCGGCCGTGGCGCGGCCGGTCGAGCAGGTCGTCGCCGAGCAGGGCCTTGATGTCGGCCATCAGCACCGGCGCCGTGCTCGGATGCAGGCGATGGCTGCCGAAATCCACCGGGATGCCGTCGAGCACGAAGCTGCCGGCGTTGCCGCCGACGCGCGGCCCGCGCTCGAGCACGGTGACGTCGCGCCAGCCGCGGCGCGCCAGTTGATACGCCGCGGCGAGGCCGGCGGGCCCGCCGCCGAGGATGACGATCGGATGATCCACGGACTGACTCATGAACGCTGCACCGGGGAAGGGGTGGCGGAAGCGGGGGAGGCGCCGACGAGGCTGCCGATGGCGAGCCCGAGCAGGCCGCTGGCGATGAGCACGCCCTGCCAGAGCAGGCCCGACGCGAAGACCAGCGCGCTCGGCGCGCCGAAGGGGGCCAGCAGCGAGACGAGCGCGGCTTCGCGCACGCCGATGCCGCCCAGGCTGATCGGGAGGATGGCGATGATCTTCGAGAGCGGCCAGGCCACGAACCACGGCGCGATGCCGATGTCGAGCCCGAGGTCGGCGGCCATCCAGACATTGGTCATGACGAACGCCGATTGCACGAGCGCGGTCACGATCGCCGCGGCGGCCAGCGCCCCGGCGCGCGAGCGCACGTCGGCCGCCAGCGTGCGCAGCGAGCCGCCGGCGCCGCCCTTCTTCCGCGTCAGCACGACCAACGCGACGCCGCCGAGCGCCATCGCCACCACGGCGGCGCCGACCAGCGGCCACCGCACGCCGATGTTCGCGGCCGAGAGCGCCGGCGGGATGCCGGCCACCAGCGCGCCGACGCCGATGAGCAGCCCGAGGGTGGCGGTGTCCACGAGCCGGTCGAGCACGCTGGCGACCGTGGCGGCCTTCGGGCTCACGCCGTGCGGCAACAGGTAGGTCGCCCGCACCACGTCGCCGCCGGCCACGCCCGGCAGGCCGAGGTTGGCGACCAGGCCGGCGAAGTGCGCGCGCAGGCACAGGCCGAGGGTCGCGTGCGGATCCTGCAGCAGCCAGCGGTACTTGGCGGCATTCAGCGCATGGCCGGCGAGGAACACCGCCAGGCTGGCGACCCAGATCGATCCGCGCACCTCGCCGAAGGCCTGCCGAAGGCCGTCGGTCGAGGCCACCGTGACCAGCACGGCGACCACCGACACCGAGATGACGGTGCGAATGACCCAGCGCAGCATGGCCGTTGGCTCAGGCCTGCGGACCGCGGCTGGCCTGGAGGCGGGTGATCATGTCGGCGAGCAGCCCCACCGACCAGACGACGATGGCCGACAGAAACGCCATCACCGCGGTTTCCGAGAGGTTCCACCGGTAGACGTCCTGCGCCAGCTTGGCGACTGCCGATGAAGAACAGCACCGCGCCGGCCGGCAGGAACACCTTGAGCGGATTGAAG
This sequence comes from uncultured Acidobacteriota bacterium, assembly GCA_963779175.1. Classification (GTDB taxonomy): domain Bacteria; phylum Acidobacteriota; class Vicinamibacteria; order Vicinamibacterales; family UBA2999; genus CADEFD01. The sequence goes on along the minus strand of CAVZXA010000003.1, from coordinate 1,710,726 downwards.
AGCACGATCGCGCGCACGACCAGCAGGATGAAGTTGCCGAAGTCCTGCGGCCGGATCTTGGAGCGGCCGGTGCGGATGGCGTAGGTGATCGGCTCGTAGATGACCTGGTAGCCGTTGGCCAGCATGGCCATCGTGATGGTGCTCGTGAACGAGAAGCCCATCGGCAGCAGGGGGAGGAACTGCAGCAGCACCGTGCGGCGCATGATGCGCTGGCCCGAGTTGAGATCGGGAATGTGCTGGCCGACGAGGTAGCTCGCCAGCTTGTTCAGGAACCACTTCGCCGGGCGGCGCGCCCAGGTGATGCCGGTGGAGGTGATGGGACGCGAGCCGACGGCCATGTCTGCCGTCTGCATATGCGCCCACAACCGTGGAATCGCCTCGGGCGGGTAGGTGCAGTCGGCATCGATGATGAGGATGCAGTCGGCCTTGCTGCCGAGAATGCCGGTCTTGAGCGCGGCGCCGTAGCCCTTGTTCTGCGGATGCGTGACCACGCGGGCGCCGGCGGCGCTGGCTTCGGCGGCGGTGCGGTCCGCGGATCCGTCGTCGACCACGACCAGTTCCGACCGGCAGGCCATGGCGTTCAGCACGCTCTGGACCCGTTCGACCGTCGTGCGGATGCCGCCTTCTTCGTTGAACGCCGGAATGATGACGGTCAGCTCCGGCGGCCGGGCGACGTCGAGGCCGACCGCGGCGCGCGACTGCACGGCAATGCCGGTCGTGGCGCCGGGATGGTCGGTACGTGCGTCGAGTGTGTCCATGGACTCGGCAGACGCCGAGCGAGAATCGTACCACAGCGGCCTGTGCAACTGTGGGCGGTCGGCCGTGTAAGTCTGTGCGATTCGAGACTTTCTGCTGCTCCTCTGCGACCCTTCCTGTCACGCGGCGGCCGCTCTAGCCTCACAGCGCCTCGCGGACGATATTCAGGACGGTGGAGGGCGGCGGCGGAAGTGGCATGAGGCGCGACGCCGCGGGGTGTCACCCCTCCTGCTGTACGATCGCGCCCACCATCCGCGCTCACGAGCCCGATCTGCGGCGGGGCACGGATCCTGATGAGGTTGCAACGCAATGACCGCCCACACACGACGCCCGGCCTGCCGCGCCTGCGGCACGCCGTTCGATGCGCCGTTCCTCCAGCTCGGCCCGATGCCGCTGGCGAACAACCTGCCACGCACCCGCGAGGAGCTCGCCAGTCAGGCGCGCTACCCCCTTGATGTCTGCGTCTGCCGCACCTGCACCCTCGTGCAGACGCCGGATGTCATCGAGCCCGAGGTGCTCTTCGCGCACTATGTCTACCTCACCGGCATGTCCGACACCATGCGCACGCACAACCGCGGCTACGCCGCGCACGTCGTGCAGCTGCTCGGCGCGGGACCGGCCGAGCTGGTGGTGGACATCGCCAGCAACGACGGCTCGCTGCTGCTCGAGTTCCAGGCGCTCGGCGTGCGCACGCTCGGCATCGAACCGGCGGCCAACGTCGCCGCGATCGCGCGCGGCCGTGGCGTCGACACGGTGACGCGCTTCTTCGACGATGCGGCCGGGGCGGCGCTGCGCGAGAGCCACGGCGCGGCCCGGGCCGTGCTCGCCAACAACGTGCTGGCGCACGTGGACGATCCGGTCGGCTTCCTGCGCGGCGCCGGACGGATGATCGGCCCGGAGGGCATGGTCATCATCGAGGCGCCCTACGTCGGCGAGATGCTCGAGCGCCTCGAGTACGACACCATCTATCACGAGCATCTGTCGTACTTCTCGATCGGCGCGCTGGCGCGGCTGGCCGAGGAGGCGGGCCTGTCGCTGGTGCGCGTCGACCACGTGGCCATTCACGGCGGCTCGCTGCGCGCGCACTTCGGGCATCGCGCCACCTGGCCGTCGCACGGCGCCGAGGTCGCCGCGGCCGTGGCGCTCGAGCGCGCGCACGGCTTCGCCGACCCGGCGAAGTACGCACGCTTCGCCACCGCGGTGCACGCCAATCGTGAGGCGCTGCGCACGATGCTGGGCGAGCTGACGGCGGCGGGGAAGACCGTGGCCGGCTACGGCGCGCCGGCCAAGGCGACGACCCTGCTCAACTTCTGCGGGCTCGGCCCCGAGGTCGTCTCGTTCACCGTGGATCGCAATCCGCTGAAGGTCGGCGGCTTCGTGCCCGGCGTGGGCGTGCCGATTCTGCCGGTCGAGGCGCTGGCCGAGCGGCGTCCCGACTACGCCGTCATCTTCCCGTGGAACCTTGCGGCCGAGATCGCCCGTCAGCAGGCCGCCTACCGCGGCGCCGGCGGCCGCTTCCTGCTGCCGCTGCCCATGCCGCGCCCCTTCGACGGCGACGAAGAACGGAGTGACTCGTGAAAGTCGTGATCCTGGCGGGAGGCAAGGGCACGCGGATCGCCGAAGAGACGGTGACGCGGCCCAAGCCGATGGTGGAGATCGGCGGCCGGCCGATCCTGTGGCACATCATGAGCATCTACGCGGCGCAGGGGTTCGACGACTTCGTCGTCGCCTGCGGCTACCGCGGCGAGCTCATCAAGGAGTACTTCGCCAGCTACTTCCTGCATCACAGCGACTTCACCATCAATCTGAAGGACGGCACCCGCGACCTGCTGAGCGCCGGCGGCGCCCGACTGGCGGGTGAGCGTCGTCGACACCGGGCTCGACACCATGACCGGCGGCCGCCTGCGGCGCCTGAAGACGCTGCTCGAGGGCGGCACGTTCATGGTCACCTATGGCGACGGCCTCGGGGCCGTCGACATGAAGGCGCTGCTCGCCTTTCACCGCGCGCACGGCAAGCTGGCCACGGTCACCGCCGTGCGTCCGCCGGCGCGCTTCGGCAACCTTGCGCTCGACGGCGATCTCGTGCGGGAGTTCGCCGAGAAGCCCCAGACCGGCGAGGGCTGGATCAACGGCGGCTTCTTCGTGTTCGAGCCGGCGCTCTTCGACTACCTGCAGGACGACGCGGTCTCGCTCGAGCAGGAACCGCTGACGAACATCGCCGCCGCCGGCCAGCTGATGGCCTACAAACATGAAGGGTTCTGGCAGCCCATGGACACCGTACGCGAGCGTCAGCTCCTCGAGTCCCTGTGGCAGAGCGGAGGTGCACCGTGGAAGCTGTGGTGAGGTCGTGGGAGAACCGCCGGGTGTTCGTGACCGGCGCAACCGGCCTGCTCGGCGCCTGGCTGTGCGAGGAACTGCTGGCGCGCGGCGCCGAGGTCGTGTCCCTGGTGCGCGACTGGGTGCCGGGCTCGCACTTCGCCCGCACCGATCTGACGGCCCGCACGACCATCGTGCGCGGTGACCTCGACGATCATCCGCTGCTGGTGCGGGCGCTCAACGAACACGAGATCGACAGCATCTTCCATCTGGGCGCGCAGACCATCGTCGGCGTGGCCTCGCGCCATCCGCTCTCGACCTTCGAGGCCAACGTGCGCGGCACCTGGAATCTGCTCGAGGCGGCGCGCGCCTGCGGGTCGCGCATCCAGCGCGTCATCGTCGCCTCCAGCGACAAGGCCTACGGCCAGCAGGAGGTGCTGCCGTACACCGAAGAGACGCCGCTCCAGGGCCGTTTCCCCTACGACGTCTCGAAGTCGTGCGCCGACCTCATCTCGCTGTCGTATTTCCACACCTACAAGCTGCCGGTGGCGATCACGCGCTGCGGGAATCTGTTCGGCGGCGGCGATCTCAACTTCAACCGGCTGGTGCCGGGCACCATCAAGTCGGCGCTCAAGGGCGAGTCGCCGATCATCCGCAGCAACGGGCTCTACATCCGCGAGTACTTCTACGTGCGCGATGCCGTGGACGCCTATCTCGCGCTGGCCGACCGGGTGCCGGAGTTCGCCGGGCAGGCGTTCAACTTCGGCAGCGGCGAGACGCTGACGCGTCATCGACATGGTGGGCCGCATCCTCTCGGCGATGGGCGCGACCGCCCTCACGCCGACCGTGCTGAACCAGGCCGTGCACGAGATCCCCGAGCAGGCGCTCGATTGCACCAAGGCCGAGCGCGTGCTCGGCTGGACGCCGAAACACCGCGTGGACGCCGGCCTGCGTGAGACGGTGGCCTGGTATGAGACGCTGCTGGCCCGCGGCCACTCGCCGCGGCCGCGCGCCGGAGCGCTCGACGCCTGATCCCGCCGCTGGTCCCCGCGTGCACGCCGGCGGCGCGCGGTAACCACGCCCGCCGCGTGCCCGGCCGTGATACGGTTCGGCGCCAGGGGGACGTGCCAATGGATCGTCGCGAAGTGTTGCAGGCAGGAGTGGCGGTGCTGGTCGGGTGCGGCGGGCGCGGCGGCGCCGGCGGAGGCGCGTCAGGCGCGAGCCGCCACGCAGTCGAAGCCGCTCGGCGCCAATCCGCTCGGGGCGTCGTTCGAGGGCTGGCAGGGCACCATGCTCGAGGTCACCTATCCGCCCGGCGCCGAATCGGCGGCGCACCAGCATCCCGGGCCGACCTTCGGCTACGTCGTGCGCGGGAAGATCCAGTGGGCGATCAACGGCGAACCGGCGAAGGTGCTCGAAGCGGGGCAGTCGTTCTTCGAGCCGGCCGGCTCGGTGCACAGCACCTCGGCCAATGCCAGTGATACCGAACCGGCCGTCATCTCGGTGGTGATTCTCGGCCGGCCCGGCGATCCGCTGTCGAAGCCGGCGGCCAAGCCCGGAGCGTGAAAGGGCGATGGGGAAGGCGCACCGTCCGGGGCGCCTCCCGCGTGCGCTGGGCTATTCGGGTGATCCTCCACCGAAGGCGAAGGCGCATGATCCGAAGGTGACCGGCCACTGGCGGTCGAGGCGTTGGCGCGATGCAGCTGGACGTTTCCGCCAGGCCGCGCCGTGCCGAGGTTCGTCACGGGCACGTCGTACAGAATCACCGGGGGCTCACCCTCCGGTAGGTAGCCAACTTTCAGTCCAAACTTGTCGGAGCCGCCGGGTTCGCCGGCATCAATCAAGCGGGCGACGAAGGCCACGGTCGGCGGATCGTTCGGGTTGTTCGTCTGCGCGAAGCCACACACATCGCGAGCGTTCACATCGTCGCCGGCGTTGACGACGTAGCCGGTGATCGACACGCTCTGAACGTGATAGCCGTTGGCATGGTCGAGGAAGTTCAGGTGGCCCCAGAAGTCGCCGTTCTTGCAGCCGCCATGCACGCCGAAGTTCTTCTTCGTCGAGTTCACCACGACGAAGCCGCCGCTGGTGGCGAAGTCACAACCTTCGATATCCGGCTGCATCATGGCCGCCCGCACCGTCGCCGGTCCGGCGATCGAGCCGGCAAGCGGCGCCAGCGCCAGCGCTGCAGCCGCGGCGAGGCCGCAGATGCCTGCGCGGGAGCGCCAGGTGGCGGGAGTCTGCGGGGTGTTCCGGTCCGTCGTCATGTGCGTGCCTCCGAAAATGGTACCAAGTGCGGCTGAAACCGCGGTGATACCCATCGACGGAGCACGGCGGGTGCCAACACGCCACGGCGTGCAGGCGCGGGCGCTGGCGTGCGAAGAAGGGTCGGGCGCGGCCGAACGTGCGCCCCGATTCCGTGATCGTCGGTGCCGGGCGCGACGACAGGCGCAGGCTAGAACGTGCGGGCCTGGGGCACCGGCCACCAGCGCACCTGCACCTTGCCGACGATGTAGCGCTTCGGCACGAAGCCGAAGTGGCGGCTGTCCTGGCTGTTGTTGCGGTGATCGCCCATCACGAAATAGTGGCCCTGCGGGATGACCTGCGGGCCCCAGTCGTCGTGGCTCTGGTATTCGACCGGCACGTATTCGCTCGGCATCGGCACGTCGTTCACGTAGACCCGGCCATCGACGATGCGCACCTGATCGCCTTCTTCGGCGATGACCCGCTTGACGAACATCTTGTCGGGGTCGAGCGGGTAGTAGAGCATCACGATGTCGCCGCGGCGCGGATCGGACATCCGGTAGATCAGCTTGTTGACGATCAGGCGATCCTGGTCGTCGAGCGTCGGCGCCATGCTCAGCCCCTCGACGCGCGCCACCTGGAACACGAAGGTCACGATGACGATGGCGTAGAGGGCGGCCGAGGCCAGCGTCTTCATCCAGGCCCAGAACTCCTCCTGCCAGGCGGCCATCCGCTCGCCGCGCGTCGGCGAGGCAGCGGCGGGTGTGAAGGCGGCCGGCGGCTGTGGGCCGGGGGGCGGGGCATCGAATCCGGGAAGCGGCACCGCGGTGTAGGCGTCGGCCGGCGACGCTTCCAGGTAGGCGCCGGCGGCCACCGGCGCTGCGGGCACGGCGGCCGGCTCGGGCAGCGACGCCGCCAGCGGCGCGGCCGCCTCGGCGGGCGGCAGGGCCTCGGGCGTCACGGGCGCATCGGCGTCGGCGCGTTCGGGCTGATCCACGTTGGCGGGCTCCTCGATTACCTATACGGTCCGACCGGGCCCGGCGTTTCCCGGCGGCCCCATCCTCCCATGGTAACCGAAGGCCGCAAGTGACGACGGTACCGCCCGGCCCTGCGCCCCGATGCTACAATTACGGGTGTACGGGGTGCGGTCCTGCCCCGACAGGGGAGCGGCATGATTCGCCCGTTGGTCAACGGTTTCGCGCTGACGTTCAAGCATCTGTTCCGGAAGCCCATCACGGTGGACTATCCCAACCAGAAGGTGCCGATGTTCCCCCGGTACCGTGGCAAACAGGTGCTGATGCGCGACGAACACGGCATGGAGAAGTGCGTGGCCTGCGGCCTCTGCTCGGTGGCCTGCCCGGCCGACGCCATCTACCTGGAAGCGGCTGAAAACGACGGCACGGTCATGGCCGGCCCCCGCTACGCCGCCGTCTACCAGATCCACAAGACCCGCTGCATCTTCTGCGGCTATTGCGAAGAAGCCTGCCCGGTGTCGGCCATCTTCATGGGCAAGGACTACGAGCTGGCCGTCTACAGCAAGGACGACTTCGTGTGGGACAAGACCGAGCTGCTGGTGCCGGCCCCGGCCGGGGTGAGCGCGCCGCAGTCGGTTCGTTAGGTGTCACGTCCTCCTTTCCTCGAAGCCCTGGCCTCGCGTGTGCTCGTCTGTGACGGCGCGATGGGCACGATGCTGTACGGGAAGGGCGTGTTCATCAACCGCTGCTTCGAGTCGCTGAACGTCTCGCAGCCGGATCTCGTGCGCGACGTCCACCGGGCCTATCTGGCGGCCGGCGCCGATGTCATCGAGACCAACACCTTCGGCGCCTCCCGTCTCAAGCTGCGCGCGTTCGGCCTCGGCGACCAGGTGCACGCGTTGAACCTGGCGGGCGCGCGACTGGCGCGGGCCGCCGCCGGCGAGACGGCGTATGTCGCCGGCGCCATCGGGCCGCTCGGCGTGCGCATCGAGCCGTGGGGCAAGACCGGTGTGGACGAAGCGCGGGAGTTCTTCCGCGAACAGGCCGCGGCGCTGGTCGAAGGCGGCGTCGACCTGCTGATGCTCGAGACCTTCCGCGACTGGAACGAGGCGGCCGCCGCGGTGGACGCCGTGCGCGCGGTGTGCGACCTGCCGATCGTGGCGCAGGTCACCACCGAAGAAGACGGCAACAGCCTCGACGGCACCCCGCCCGAACAGTTCGGCCCGGCGCTGCTGGCCCGCGGCGCCAACGTCGTCGGCGTGAACTGCAGCGTTGGACCGGCGCCGATGCTCGAGACCATCGAGCGGTTGGCCGATGCCTGCGGCGGGGCCCCGCTGTCGTCGCAACCGAACGCCGGCAAGCCGCGCGACATCGAGGGCCGCAACATCTACCTGTGCTCGCCCGAATACATGGCGTCGTACGCGCGGCGCTTCATCGCCAGCGGCGTGCGTCTCGTGGGCGGCTGCTGCGGCACCACGCCCGAGCACATCCACCAGATCGCGCTGGCGGTGAAGCAGCTGGCACCCGACTCGGCGCGGGCGACCGACGGACGGCATCGAGCCGTGACCGTCGAGACGCCGATGGCGCGCACCCCGGTCGCGCGGGCCGACAAGTCGGTCGTCGGCGCCAAGCTGGCGGCCGGCACCTTCATCATCGGCGTCGAGCTGGTGCCGCCGCGCGGACACGCGGCGGCCGACGCGCTCGCCGCGGCCCGCCTGGCCGCCGGCAAAGGCATCGACCTGGTGCTGGTGTCCGATGCGCCGCGCGGCGGCGCCCGCGTGGGCGCGCTGGCGCTGGCCGCGCTCATCCGCCAGCAGGGCGGCATCGAACCGCTGCTCCAGTATTCCTGCCGCGACCGCAATCTGCTCGGCATCCAGTCGGATCTGCTCGGCGCGCATGCGATGGGCGTGCGCAACGTGCTCGGCATCACCGGCGATGTCCGCAAGATCGGCGACATCCCGGATGCGACCGCCGTCTTCGACGTCGACTCGGTGGGGCTGACGCACGTGCTCAGCCGCTTGAACCACGGGCTCGACATCGCCGGACAGCCCATTGGCGAGCCGACGGCGCTTCTGGCCGGGGTGATGGTCAACCCGGCCGCCGCCGATCTCGACCGGGAACTGCGCCGATTCGAGTACAAGGTCGAGGCCGGGGCCGAATTCGTGGTCACGCGTCCGGTGTTCGATGTGACGGCTTTCGAACGCTTTCTGCGCCGGATCGACCATCTGAAGATCCCGGTGGTGGCCGGCATCTGGCCCTTCGAATCGGCGCTGAACGCCGAATTCATGGCCAACGAAGTGCCGGACGTCGTGGTGCCGACGGCCCTGGTCGAGCGGATGCGTGCCGCCACCGGCGCCGAGGCCGCTCGCCGCGAGGGGGCCATGATTGCCGCGGAACTGTTGAATGCGCTGCGCGCCATGACGGCGGGGGTGGTCGTGTCCACGCCGGCCGGGGGCGTCGAACGCGGCTTGGAAGTGTTGGCGGCGGCTGGTTGACGCGCGCGCCAGACAGCCGGCCGCGGTAGCGGTGGGTCTGGTATAGTTCGTCGTCGCCCCGGGAGGGTCCCGAATGGCTTTGTTCAGTGAACGCCCAGACGAGAAGTACATGGGAGGCGACGCCGCCACGCGCGCGCTGTCCTCCACGGTGGTCGAGAACGCGTTCGTCGAACGCGTCTACGAGAAGATCTCCGGCGTGTACGATCTGACGTTCGGGCCGACGCTGCACCCCGGGCGCCTGCAGGCGCTCGAGCGCATGGCCATCGGCGAGGGCTGCTCGGTGCTCGAAGTGGGCGTCGGCACCGGGATCAACCTGCGGCACTACCCGCGCTCGTGCAACGTGGTCGGGATCGACCTGTCGGGGCACATGCTCGAGAAGGCCCGTGAGCGCATCACCAAGAACGGCCTGCGCAACGTCCGCGTCCTCGAGATGGACGCCGCGGCGCTGACCTTCGAGGACAACTCCTTCGATTTCGTCTACGCGCCGTATCTCATCAGCGTGGTGCCCGACCCGGTCGCAGTCGCGCGCGAGATGCACCGCGTGTGCAAGCCCGGCGGCCGCATCGTCATCCTGAACCACTTCAAGAGCGAAAACGCCGTGCTGTCGCGCATCGAGACGGCCATCTCGCCGCTGACGGTGCACATCGGCTTCAAGTCGGATCTCGACCTGCCGGGTTTCCTCGAGCAGGCGTCATTGAAGCCGCTCTCCATCGACAAGGTCAACCTGCTGTCGATGTGGTCGCTCGTCACCTGCGGCAAAGACGCGTAATCGACACGCATCGATCGGACCTGCGGCCCGCTCGCCTCTGGCGTGCGGGCCGTTGTGCGTACAGGCGGCTTTCAGTGCCCGCGGCTCGCGGGCAGGGCCCCGGGTTCGGGCCGGTTCATGACGTCGCGAACGGGTTCTCGAGCGAACGGCTCTGCGGCGTCATCAGCTCCGCACCGGTCTCGGTGATGTACATGTCGTCTTCGAGACGCACGCCGAACTCGCCGCGGATGTAGATGCCGGGTTCGTCGCTGAAGACCATGCCGGGCGCCAGCGGCAGCGTGTTGCCCTTCACCAGATACGGCCACTCGTGGCCGTCCATGCCCATGCCGTGGCCGACGCGGTGCGTGAAGTACTTGTAGCCGGGGCCGTAGCCGCCGTCTTCGATCACCTTGCGTGCAGCAGCGTCCACCGCTTCGCATGGCACGCCGGGCCGGGCGGCCTTGAGTGCCGCCGTCTGCGCCGCGAATTCGAGGTCGAACACCTTCTTCATCTTGTCGGTGGCCTTGCCGAGCACGAACGTGCGGCTGATGTCCGACTGGTAGCCCTCCACTGCGCAGCCGCCGTCGATGAGGATGATCGTGCCTTCCTTGATCACCTGCGGCTGGATGGAGCCGTGGGGCAGGGCCGAGAACTCGGCGGTCTGCGCGCTGGCGTAGCCGGGGTAGCCGAGCCGGGCGTGGGCGGCGGCGATGAGGCCCTGGAACTCGCTCTGCGTCATGCCTTCCTTGAGCGACTTGTAGGCCGCCTCGTACGCCTTGAGCGTGACGGCGCAGGCGAACTTCATCAGGTCGAGTTCGTGCTGGTCCTTGTAGATGCGGCAGCCGCCGGTGACCGGGGTGCCGCTCACGAGCGTGAGGCCGGGCGCCGCCTTGGCCACGCCGTCCACGAACATGTGGCGCACCGTTTCCTCGACGCCGAGCCGGCCGGTGGTGATGCCGCGATCCTTCAAGCCCTGCGCGAGGCGGTCGTACGGGCTCTCGTGTTCCTCCCACGTGCGCACGTCGGCGGTGCCGGTGAAGGGGCTGGTGGCGAACTGCTCGCGGGCGCGCTCTTCTTCGAAGGCGGGACAGACGACAAACGGCTCGCCGCTCCTCGGGATGACGAGCGAGAACAGACGCTCGCTCAGGCCCCACTGGATGCCGCTGAAGTAGAGGAGCGAGGTGCCGCCGGTGAGCATCAGCGCGTCGATCTTCTGCTCGGTCATCAGGCGCCGGGCTTTCTCCACCCGTCCCTTGCGCTCGTCGCGGGTGATGGGCTTCGCCGTGCCACGCATCGAGGTAAGGGCGGCGATCGGCGCCGGCATCGGCACCGCCTGCTCGGCGTCAGCGGTGCGCGTGGTGGCCAGGGCGCCGGCGGCAAGCGCGCCGGAAGTGATGAGCGAGCGGCGGGAAATCATGGAGGCTCCTGATGAAAGCGAGCCGCAATTGTAGCAGTGTCCCGGAGCGGTCGACCTGCGAGGACGTTGACTGGAGCGGTCGGTTGACGTCACGCTTGGCGTGTAATGAAGGCCACCCGCAGCCTTGACGTTCACCAAGCTAAGGCTGAGCTGTCCACGCTGATCAAGGCGGTCGAACGGGGTCGCGAGGTCATCATCTGTCGCAACGGCAAGCCCGTCGCCAGGCTCGTGCCGTGTTCCGCTGCCGGAGTGAAGCGATTCCGCGTGAATACCTGGCGGGACCGCATTCAGGTGTCGCCCGACTTCGACCGGCGCTGACCGAGGCCGACCTGGCCGAGTGACGCGCGTGACGTGCCTGCCCGACACGTTTTGTTGGCTCGAACACGACCATTCTGACCACGCATGATCGCTGGCGAACTGCGGCGCAGGTACTCGGCTACGACGTCAAGGCGCTCGATGCGCGGAGGTGAGCTGACGCCTTCTCACGCCATCCGGTCGAGGATCCAGCGCGCGGCGATGGCCGCGCCGTCGATGGGCGGGCGCGCTGCAGGGCGCGGAATCCGGACCAGCTGGTCGAGCGCCGTCTGCCAGTGGCCGGTCAGCAGCTCGGCCTGCGGCAGGTAGGCGCAGGGCAGGTAGCGCGGCATCTCGCGCACGAGCACGTCGTATTCGATGAAGTGGCCGCGATCGGTGTAGAGCAGTGCGGTGTCATTGGCCACGCACTCGCTGATGATGCCGTAGCCGGGCTTGGTGACCACCACATCCACGGCCGCCACCACGTCTTCGTAGCGCAGCCCCATCGCGTACATCGCCGGCTCGTCGAGCGGGTGCAGGGCGCCGCGCGTGGTTACGTCGGCGAGCGGCCGGCGGTCGGGCCCGAATGGCACGCTGGCGCTCACCAGCAGCGACCAGCCGTGGGTGCGGCTGAGCGCGTCGAGGTCGATGCCCGACACGCCGTAGCCGCCGAAGGACACCAGGGCCAGTCGCCCGTCGGGCAGCCCGAGACGGGCGCGGGTCTCGTCTGGTGTGTGCCGCGCCCGGCGCGCGATGAAAGGCAGATCGATCACCTCGGGAATCGTCTCGAAGCCGCCGCACAGTGGCAGCCGGAAGGCGCGTAACCCACGTCGATAGACCTCGCCGATCGCGTCGGCGGCCGCCGCGCCGCCGGGGTAGTCGCGGAAAATCCAGTCCCACGTGAAGTTGCCGATCGCCATCGCCGGCACCTCAGCCAGCCGCGCCGCCTCGAGCGCCAGTGGCGGGATGTCGGCCATGACGAACGCCGCGCCGACGGCGCGCAGATGCGCGGCCTCGCGCGCGGCCAGGTCGGGCAGATCGCGCACGTAGGCGTCGGCGCGGCGGATCGTCTCGGCAGCGTCGAGACTCAGGCTGTCGTGCTGCACGACGCCCGGATCGGTCACGAGCGCGTCGAAGCCGAACGGGCCGCGCACGGTGAGATCGAACAGCCACCGCGGCGCCGCCGTGCGGATATTGATCGGCAGGTCGGGCGCCAGGGCCAGCAGCGCGTTGACGACCTCGATGGAGCGCGAGGCATGGCCGAAGCCATGTCCCGAGATGTAGTAGACGAGCGGACGGGCCATGCGGCGCGGCTTACGCGTCCACGTCCTGCGGCCCGTGGGCCGCGACCGGCGTCGCCACCTCCGGCTTCGGGCTGAGCGCCACCGCCAGCACGTCTTCGAGCGTCCGGGCGAACACGAAGCGGATGTCGCGGCGGAGCTCTTCGGGGATGTCGATGATGTCGGGCTCGTTGAGCGCCGGCAGGATCACCGTCTTCATCCCGAAACGCCGCGCCGCCAGCGCCTTCTCGCGGATGCCGCCCACTGGAAGGACCAGCCCGCTCAGCGTGATCTCCCCCGTCATCGCCACGTCCTGGCGCACCGGCCGCCCCGAAGCGGCCGAGAGAATCGCCGTCGCCATCGTGACGCCGGCCGACGGGCCGTCTTTCGGAATCGCGCCGGCCGGCACGTGCAGATGCAGGTCTTTCTGATTCAGGAACGCCGGATCGACGCCGAGCGCGGCCGCCTGCGCGCGGATGTGGCTGACGGCGGCGCGGGCCGATTCCTGCATCACGTTGCCGAGCTGGCCCGTGAGGATGATCTGTTCCTTGCCGCCCGGCAGCAGCGAGGCTTCGATGAAGAGCACGTCGCCGCCGGCTTCGGTCCAGGCCAGGCCCGTCGCCACGCCAGGCGTGGAGGTGCGAAACGCCACTTCCTTCTTGAAGCGCGCCGGACCGAGGTAGTCGTCGATGTGGTCGGCGCTCACCGTGGTCAACGCCACCGGCGCGTCCGACGGCGCCGAGGCCACCTTCGCGGCCACCTTGCGGGCGACCGCGCCGATGAGGCGCTCGAGGCTGCGCACGCCCGCCTCCCGCGTGTACTCGGCCACGATCACCTGCAGCGCCGCGTCGTCGATGGCCAGCGCGTCGGCGGTCAGCCCGTGTTCGGTGAGCTGCCGCGGGATGAGATAGCGCCGCGCGATGTGGACCTTGTCTTCTTCGGTGTAGCCCGAGAGCTGGATGATCTCCATGCGATCGAGCAGCGCCGGATGCATCGTGCCGAGCTGGTTCGCGGTGGCGATGAAGAGCACCTTGGAGAGGTCCACCGGCACTTCGATGTAGTGATCGCGGAACGCGTGGTTCTGCGCCGGGTCGAGCACCTCGAGCAGTGCGGCCGCCGGATCGCCCTGCATGCCCGACGCCAGCTTGTCGGCTTCGTCGAGCATGAAGACCGGGTTCATCGAACCGGCCTGTTTGAGGGCCTGCACGATGCGTCCGGGCAGCGAGCCGATGTAGGTGCGGCGGTGACCGCGGATCTCGGCCTCGTCGCGCACGCCGCCAAGTGAGATGCGCACGAACTTGCGCTGCATGGCCCGCGCGATCGACTGGCCCAGCGACGTCTTGCCGACGCCGGGCGGCCCGACGAAGCACAGGATCGGGCCCTTCATGTCGCCTTTGAGCTTCCTGACGGCCAGGTACTCGACGATCCGTTCCTTGACCTTGTCGAGATCGTAGTGGTCGTCGTCGAGCACGGCGCGGGCGGCGACCGGGTCGAGGCGGTCATCCGTGATCGTGGACCACGGCACTTCGAGCACCCAGTCGAGGTAGGTGCGGATCATCTGCGACTCGGCGCCGCCGCTGTTGCCCATCCGGCCCAGCCGGTCGAGCTCGCGGTTTACCTGCGTGAGCACCGGCTCGGGCAGGTTGGCGGCGTCCACCTTCTTGCGCAGGTCGCCGAGGTCGGTGCTTTCGCCTTCGCCCAGTTCCTCCTGGATGGCCTTGAGCTGCTGGCGCAGGTAGTAGTGCCGCTGCGATTCCGACATCTCGGCCTGCGCCTGCGACTCGATCTTGCCCTTGAGCTCGAGCACCGAGACCTCGCGCGCCAGCATCGCATGCACGAGCTCGAGCTTCTTGAGCAGCGGGTCGGCGGCGAGGATGTTCTGCTTCTCGGCGGCCGTCGCATCGAGCATCGAGCCGAGCAGGTAGGCGAGGCGCAGCGGGTCGTCGATGCCGAGCACGAGCTGGCGCACTTCGGCCGAGGCGCCCGTGGCCAGCCCGACCGCCTTCTCGGCCAGTTCGCGGATGCGGCGTTCGTAGGCTTCGGTTTCGACGCCGCGTTCGAGCCGTTCGGGCAGCGGTTCGATGTTGGCCGTGATGGTCGTGCCGGTCTTGCTCACCGTGAGCACGCGCACGCGGGCGACGCCCTCGAAGATGATGTTCAGGCCGTGGTCGCTGCGTGCCATCTGCCGGACGATGCAGATGGTGCCCACCGACTCGAGCTGGTCGGGATCCGGCTCGTCGGCGTCGTCCTTCTGCACGACCAGCAGCAGCATGCGGTCGGTGGTCAGCGCCTTGTTGACCGATTCGATCGAGGCCGGGCGGTTGACCGCGAGCGGCTGGAGGGTGAGCGGGAACGCCACCGTGCGGCGCAGCGGCAGCACGGGCAGCGAGGACGGAATGGGCGGCGTCTGTGAATCGGGCATGGGTCACGGGCACCGCATCCGGGCGGCGTCTCCACAGGATCATACGCGGCGCCGCCAGCCGGCGCGACCTGTTAAGATCGAGCGATGGCACTCGACGAACGCGCCTTCTTCAATGAACGGCCCGAGCAGCGCAACGGGCGCTACGCGTGCCCGCGCTGCAAGCGCACCAACGACTACCAGATGCGGTGGGTGCGCCGCACCAGGAAGGAGCGCCCCCCGGCAACGCCGACGAGAGCGATCGCGCCAAGTTCCTCAAGCTGCGCGACCACCTGATTCGCGTCGACGACGAACTCACCTGTAAGACGTGCGGTAAGCGTTTCGAGATTCCGTCGATGCACTCGCTGGTGTTCGTGGATCAGCTCGATGGCCTGCCGAAAGTCGACGACGAGGACGACGTTCCGTCGCCCTCATCGGAAGCCGGGGCCCGGGGCCCGGGGCCCGGGGCTAATACAGGCCCGGCACCAGGCGCCAGCGCACCCGCCGGCAATACGCCGAGTACGCCGGCCCCGCGGCAGCGGAAAGGCTACGCTCCTCCCAAGGCATGGCGATGACGAGGTAGGCGGTGCTCACGAGCGCCCACACGGCCCGATCGACGGTCATCGGCGACGCCCCGAACACCATCAGCACCCAGCCGAGATAGATCGGGTGCCGCACGAGCGTGAAGGGCCAGACCACCCGGATGGCGGAGGGCCGCTCGGGCTGCGTGACCTGGCGGATCCCGGCCAGGTCGAGGCCATCGAGCACCCGCGCGCCGGCTACGGTGACGACGACTCCCGCGCCCTGAACGACCACCACCACCCAGCCCAGCCATCCTGAGGCCGTGTAGAGCACGCCCGGGACCCGCTGCCAGCTCGCGCACAGCGCGAGGAAGAGCAGCGACGCCACCCACACGTAGGTCGAGCGCTCGAGCGCCGCCGGCACCACGCTCTGCATCCACGCCTTGGCGCGGGTGCGCGCCATCAGGCTGTGGTGACCGGCGAAGATCGTGAACGCGAGGACGTTCCAGAGGACGGCGAGCGGGCGGACGCCGTTGCCAGGGCCCGGCGCGGCCAGCACCACACCGAAGAACCACGCGCCAGCGGCGAGGGCCACGACGAAGCAGGCGCCACCGAGCCAGGCGACGGCGCGTGCGAACGGCGAGGGGGCGGAGACGGCGGACATCGGCGATTGACGGCGCGCGGCACGCGATTGCGGCGCGCACGTATTATAGAGATTCCCGCGCGCGCCTCGCGTGGCCACCACCACCGTGAGTACACCGCGCATCGTCATCTCCGGCATCGGCGTCGTCTCCACCTTCGGCGTGGGACGCGAGTGCTTCTGGGATCACGTCTCGCGCGGCGTCAGCGGGACGCGCGCGATTACCGACTTCGACGTGACCGGCTATCCGTCACAGGTCGCGGCGGCGGTGCCGCCGGTCGACATGTCGTCGGCGTGCGCGCTCGACGGGGAGGCCGCGGCCGACTGGGAATCGCGCGCCGATCCGCGGCGGTATTCGCGCGCCGCCCTCTTTGGCGTCGTCGCCGGCCGCGAGGCCTGGCACGATGCCGGGCTCGGCGTCGGCACGCCCGGCGCCGGGGTCATCATCGGCAGCGGCGGCGGCGGCATCGATGTGGGCGAGAAGCAGTACCGCGAGTTCTTCACCAACGGCGGCAGGCAGGTGACGCCGTACGCCATCGCGATCGGCATCTGCGGCATGGTGTCGAGCGAGATCTCGATCTCGCTGGGCCTGCGCGGCGTCAGCCACGTGCTCTCGACCGGCTGCACCTCGTCCACCGACGCCATCGGCTACGCGACGGCGTTGCTGCGCGCCGGCGACGCCGACGTCATGCTGACCGGCGGCACCGACGGCTGCGTGCTGCCCGGCATGATGTTCGGCTTCGGGCGGATGCGCGCCGTGTCGACCCATTACAACGACCGCCCGGCCGAGGCGTCGCGGCCGTTCGATCGCGGCCGTGACGGCTTCGTCCTCGGCGAAGGCGCCTGGATGCTCGTGCTCGAGCGCGAAGACCGGGCCCGGGCCCGCGGCGCCCGGATCTATGCCAGCGTCGATGGCTATGCCTCCACCTGTGATGCCTATCACCGCGTCCAGATGGATCCCGATGGCACCGAGATCGTGCGCTGCATGGAGACGGCGATCGCCAAGGCCGGTCGCGCCACCGACGCCATCGGCTATGTGAACTACCACGGCACCGGCACGCAGTTGAACGACGCCGTGGAAGCGCGCTGCACGCGGCGCACGTTCGGCCCGCACGCCGATCGCCTCCCCGGGTCCTCCACCAAGTCGATGATCGGGCATCCGCAAGGCGCCAGCGGCGCGGCCGGCGTCGTCACGACCGCGCTGGCCCTCTCGCGCGGGTTCCTGCCGCCCACCATCAACCTCACCGACCCGGACCCGGCCTGCGACCTCGACTTCCTGCCGGTGACGGGCCGCGCGGCCTCGGTCGAGGCGGCGCTCTGCAACTGCCTCGGCTTCGGATCGAAGAACAGCGCGCTGGTGCTGGGGGCGGTGTCGTGAGCGCCGGCCGTCCAATCGACGACGTGACGGTTGTCGGCGCCGGCCCGGCCGGAACGCTGGCGGCGCTGGTGCTGGCGCGGCAGGGCCGGCGGGTGCGGTTGGTCGAACGTGCCAGGTTTCCGCGCCCGAAACTGTGCGGCGACACGCTCAATCCCGGCGCGCTCGCGTCGCTGGCCGCGCATCTCGACCTGGCGACGCTGCGCGTGCAGGGGCTGCCGCTGGCTGGCATGCGCCTGTCGGGACCGGGCGGGGTGTCGGTGGTGGGCCGGTATCCCGACGGCACCACCGGTCTGTCGGTCACACGACTGGTGCTCGATGCGTGGCTGCTCGAGGCCGCGCGCGCCGCCGGCGTCATGGTGGAAGACGGCGTGATGGTGCGCGGACCGCATCTAAGCAGTGGCCGTGTCGAGGGCGTGCGGATCGCGACCGCGGCGGGCGAGCGCGTCGCATCCGTCGCGTCTGGTCATCGGTTGCGACGGCCGTGCGTCGGTGCTGGCACGCGGCTGCGGCGTCGCGCACACGCCGGCGTGGCCGCGGCGCTGGGCCTTCGGCGCCTACGTGCACGATGTGGCAGACGTGCAGGCCGCCTTCGGCGAGATGCATGTGCGCGATGGCAGTTACCTGGGCATCGCCCCGGTCAGCAGCGGCCTCGCCAACGTGTGCCTGGTGCTGCCGCGCCCGCGCGCGGCGGGAGCCGTGACCGCCCCCTGGGACGCCATCCGCGGCGCCGTCGCGGCTGATGCGCTGCTGCGCGATCGCTTCAGGCTTGCGCGTCTGGCGGCGGCGCCGGTCGTGCTCGGTCCGATGGCCGTGGATGTCGAGCGCGCCGGGGCCCCGGGCCTGCTGCTGGCCGGCGATGCGTCGGGATTCGTCGACCCGATGACCGGCGACGGCCTGCGCCTGGCCATCGACGGCGCGCTGCTGGCGGCGGCGGTGGCCGCCGAAGTGCTCGACGGGCGGGTCTCGGCGGCAGCGGCCCCCGCGCTTCTCGACGCCCGCCGGCGCGCGGCGTTTGCCGCCAAGTGGCGTTTCAATCGCAGTCTGCGTGCGCTGGTCGATGCGCCGACCATGGTGCGCGCCGCGACGTGGGCCGCTCGGGCCTGGCCGGCGGCGTTCGAGGCGATGGTGCGCTATGCGGGCGACGCCCGCCGCGCCGCGTAGGGACCACGATGCCGATTGCCGCCATCATCAGCCTGGGCACGCTCGCCGCCGTCGTCGCCGTGATGGGCGGGGAGGCGGTATTGTCGGCCTTCAACGCCTCGCTGCTGAAGGCGCGCGGCGCCATCGAGCCGCCCGACGACGTCTACCGCACGATGCAGTGGGCGTATCCCGCGGCGTTTGTCGCCATGGCATTCGAAGGCGCCGTCACCGGCCCGTCGCCACCGACGGCGCTCGCCGTCGGGCTCGGCGTGTTCGGCCTCGCCAAGGCCCTGAAGGCGTGGGCGATCTCGACGCTCGGCACCCGCTGGTCGTTCCGCGTGCTGGTGCCGCCGGGGGAGCCGCCGATTGCGGCCGGCCCGTACCGGCTGCTCAATCATCCGAACTACGTCGCTGTGGGCGGTGAAATCGCCGGCGTCGCGCTCATCGTCGGCGCCCCGGTCACCGGCGTGCTGGCGTTTGTCGGCTTCGGCTGGCTCATGCGTCGCCGGATTGGTATCGAAGACCGGGCCCTCGGGCGCCGTGACTGAGTGCGGCCGGTAGAATGCCGTCGATGACCGCGTCGCGCGCCCCCGTCCGCCCCGTGTCAGCCGTGCCCCGCGCGGTGGCGCTCGTCGACGGCGTGGCCGCGGTGCTCGTGCTCCTGACCACCTCCACGCTCATCACGGGAGGCTTCCGCGCCGACGTGCTCGGCGTGCGCGTCTCGACCACCTCGTGGTCACGCGTGGCCGTCGTGACCTTGATCGTGCTGGCGGCGCGTCATGCGTGGCAGCGCTCGCCGTCGATTCTCACCCGCGCCTGGGAGGGCCTCACCGCCTGGCGTCGCGATCCGGTGACACGCGCCACCTGGCCCCTCGTCGTGACCAGCCGCATCGGCGTGCTGGTGCTCGGGCTGCTCGCCGTCTACGCCATCGGCTATCCGCAGGGGCGGGCGCCGATTCGCGTGGCGGTCGGCGAAGTGGCGAACCTCCCGGCCCGTTTCGATGCCGGGTGGTATCTCAGCATCGCCGCCCAGGGCTACGAGTACCTGCCGAACCGCTTCGACCGACAGCAGAACCTGGTCTTCTTTCCGGCGTTCCCGACGCTGATGGCCTGGTTGTCGCTGCTGCTGGCTCGCCAGGTGGTGTGGAGCGGCGCCGTCGTCTCGATCATCGCCTTCGCGTGGGCGATGCGCTACCTCTACCGCCTGGCGCGCGAGCTGATGGACGACGAGCGCGCCGTCGTCGCGGTGGCGCTGCTGGCGGCGTATCCGTTCGCGGTCTTCTTCAGCGCGCCGTACACCGAGGCGGTTTTCCTGCTCGGCATGCTCGGCGCCTGGTGGCATCTGCGTCGGGACGAGCGGTGGGCGGCGTTTGCCTGGGGCTTCCTCGCCGGGCTGACGCGTCCCAACGGCTGCCTGCTCTCGGTGCCGCTGGCGCTCCTGGTGGTCGCGCCACTCTGGCGGCATGGCCGCTTCCATCGTCCGGCCGGCGGCTGGCTCAGCCTGACCGACCGCCTGGTCGTAGCGGCGGCGCCCGGGCTGGGGATGCTGGCGTATTCGGTCTACATCTACGACCTCACCGGCGATCCCTTCATGTGGATCCGGCTGCAGGCCGCGTGGGGCCGCGAGAACGTCGGCGTCGTCTCGTTCCTGGCGGGCGAGGTGCGTTCGGTGGGCGAGCAGGGTGCCTACGGCTATGCGACCGGCAACGTCCCGAATCTGCTGAACGCGCTGGCGGCGCTGCTGGTGGCCGCCAGCGTCGTGCCGGTGTGGCGCGGGTTCGGCGCGCCGGCGGCGGTGCTGCTGGCCGTGAACCTGCTGCCGTCGCTGGCCAGCGGCGGCTGGCTCTCGGTGGGACGGGCGACGTCGGTCCTCTTTCCGGTGTTCCTCTGGCTGGCGGATGTCGTGCCGGTGCGCCACCGCATGATCTGGATCGGCGCCTTCGCCGCGCTGCAGGCCTTCGCCGCCGTGCTCTTCTTCACCTGGCGGCCGCTGTTCTGACCCACGCCCCCGGCCATCCGGCCGCGGCCACCGTCTGTACCGCCACGTGTGACGAGGCCGTATACTGACCTCGTCGGGCCGTCCATGACCCTTATCCCGCTGGTGCGCCGCATGTTCTGCGTCCTCGCCGCCCCGCTCGCCGTGGCGTGCATCCTTGCGGCGGCCGACCCGGCGGCGGCGCAGACGCCGCCGGCGAACCCGCGCGTGGCCGCCAGCCGCGCGCTCGACCGCGGCAACTACGCCGACGTCCACACCCTGCTGAAGGGTCTCGACGACGACACCCCGGCAGCGGTGCTGCGCGCCCGCGCCTTCGTGGCCGTGGGGCAATACGCCGAGGCCGAGAAGGTGCTGCTGCCGGCGGTGGCCGAAAATCCGATTGGCGACGGCGCCGTCGAACTCGGGATCCTGCAGCGGATGCTCGGCAAGCGCGAGGCCCTGCGCACGCTGTCGCTCATCCTCTCGCGCGACATCGTCGCCGCCTCGGCGCCCGACTACCTGCGCGCCGGCCGCGCGGCCCGGGCGCTGCGCCGCTTCCAGGACGCCAACGGCTTCTTCCGTCAGGCCAACGCCCAGGCGCCCACTGATGTCGCCGTCAACGTGGCGTGGGGCGAGCTGTTTCTCGAGGCCCACGAGCGCGGCGAAGCGGCGCGCTCGTTCCAGGCGGCCCTGCGCACCGAGGCCGAGCACCCCGAGGCCCTCATCGGTCTGGCGCGCACGGTGTCGGAAGACAACCCGCCGCTGGCGAAGAAACTTGCGGCGCAGGTGCTGGGCATCAATCCCCGCCACACCGGCGCGCGGGTGCTGCTGGCCGAACTCGCGCTCGACGAGACCAAGCGGACCGACGCGGCGGCCGAGGTCGACAAGGCGCTGGCGGTCAATCCGAACCACTTCGAGGCGCTGTCGCTCAAGGCCGCGATCGCCTGGCTCGACAAGCGCAACGACGACTACACCGCCACGACCGACGCGTTGCTCAAGCTCAACCCCACCTTCGGTGAGGTCTACCGCGTGGTGGGCGGCGTGGCCGCGCGGCAGTACCGCTTCGAGGAGGCGGCGGAACTCACGCGGCGGGCCCTCACGGTCGATCGGGAGAACGTACGTGCCTACGCCGACCTCGGCGCGCATCTGATGCGCACCGGCGATGAGCGGGCCGCCCGTCGGGCGCTCGAGACGGCGTTCCGGGCCGACCCGTTCGACCGCGTCACCTACAACCTGCTGGCCCTGCTCGACACGCTTGACGGCTTCGAGACCATCCGCGACGGCGACCTGGTCATCCGCCTGCATCCCGACGAAGCAGCGGTGATGCGGGAATACGTGCCGGCGCTCGCCCGCGAGGCCCTCAACGCCCTGGCGAAGCGCTGGAACTTCACGCCCACGGGCCCGATTCTCATCGAGATGTTCCCGCGCCACGACGACTTCGCCGTGCGCACGCTGGGGCTGCCCGGCATGATCGGCGCGCTCGGCGCCTGCTTCGGCAAGGTGGTGACGCTCGATTCCCCGAAGGCGCGGCCGCCGGGCGACTTCAACTGGGGCGCCACGCTGTGGCACGAGATCGCGCACGTGATCACGCTGCAGCTGTCGAACCAGCGGGTGCCGCGGTGGCTCACCGAGGGCATCTCGGTGTGGGAAGAGACGCGGGCCCGTCCGGCCTGGGGTCGCGAGATGGAAGTCACCTTTGCCGGGGCGCTCAACCGCGGGCAGGTGATGAAGCTGCGCGAGCTCAACTCCGGCTTCAGCAATCCCGAGCTCATCTCGCTGGCTTACTACGAGGCGTCGCTGCTGGTGGAACACATCGTCGCCCGCTTCGGCGAGCCGTCGCTGCGTGAACTGGTGCGGGTGTTCTCCGACGACGTGGATACCGAAGCGGCGATCACGCGCGTGCTCAAGGTGAGCATCGACGACGTGCAGACGACGTTCGATCGGTTCCTCGACCAGCGCTTCGGCGGCTTGCGCAAGGCGCTCGTGACGCCGGAGGGCTTCGCGCCCGACGCGCCGCTCGACCGCCTGCGCACGCTGTCCGAGGCCAATGCCGGCAGCTTCCCGGTGCAGCTCGCTCTGGCGCGCGCACTCGAAGAGAAGGAACCTGACGCCGCGCTGGCCGCCTACCGGAAGGCGGCGGCGCTGGTGCCGCTGGCCACCGGCGACGAGAGTCCGCAGGCGCGCATCGCGGCGCTGCTCACCGCCAAGGGTGACAAGTCCGGCGCTGCCGCGGCGCTCGAAGCGCTCACCACCGCCGATCACACGGCTGTCGCATCCGCACGGACGCTGGTCGGGCTCCTCGATGCCGGCACCGACGGGCCCCGCCGCCGGGCGGCGCTCGCCAAAGTGGTGGCCGTCGATCCGTTCGATGCCTCGGCTCATTCCGAACTCGGTCGCTTCGCCCTCGCCGATGGCCAGTTGCCGGCGGCGCTGCAGGCGTTTCGCGTTGCCGTGGCCGCCGGCGCGCAGGATCGCGCCGGCGCGCATGCCGACCTCGGCGAGGCGCTCGAGAAGTCGGGCGCGAAGGACGACGCCAAACGCCAGGCGCTGATGGCGCTCGAGGTCGCGCCCAGCTACGTGCGGGCGCAGGAACTGCTGCTGCGGCTGGTGGAGCCGCCGCAGTGAACCCCGGCCCGGCCGCGCCTGGCGCCTGGCGCCGCGCTGCCCGTCAGGCGCCGCTGGTGGTCGCCGCGGTCGGCCTGTTGACCTTCGTCGTGCCGGCCCTGTCGGGGCTCGTGCGCGACGCGGCCGCGCAGTCGGGTGTCTTCAAGGAAGACCGCTTCGCCGGCCTGCAGTGGACCTTCGTGCGCGTCAAATACACGCCCACCCAGGGCGACCTCGCGATGCGCACGCGCTTCGGCTTCTGGGACGATCCGTGGGCCATCGACGCCCCGGCCGCCGAACAGAATCTGTCGCGCCGCGTGCAGACCGCGACGTCGATCGAAGTGGGCGAGCCGCTGGTGATCGCGCTCGACGACCCGCGCCTGTTCCAATACCCGTGGCTGTATCTGGTCGAGCCGAGCAACGCCATCTTCAGCGACGACGAAGCGGCGACGCTGCGTGAGTTCCTGCTGCGCGGCGGCACGCTCACCCTCGACGACTTCCACGGCTCGTTCGAGTGGGATCTGACCGTGCGCCTGCTGGCGCGGGTGTTCCCCGATCGTGAGTTCGTGGACCTGTCGCCGCCGCATCCGATCTACTCCTCGTTCTACCAGTTCGATCGCTATCCGCAGGTGCCCGGGCTCGGCTCGTTCTTCAACGGCCGCACCTGGGAGAAGGGCGGCTACACCGCCCGCCTGCGCGCGATTCTCGACGACACCGGCCGCCCGATGGTGCTGGCCAACTGGAACACCGACATGGGCGACGGCTGGGAGTGGTCGAACGCCGAAGAGTATCCCGGCTATTTGAAGTGGACCACGGTGGCGTATCAGATGATGATCAACGAGGTCGTCTACACCCTGACCCACTGACGCAGTGTGAGCGGCTAGCGGCTTGCGGCTAGCGGCTAGAAAGCCAACGGCGGATGACACTTACGGAACGGCAGCACGGCGAAGATCTGGCGGGGCGGGTGGCGGCGGGGCGCGAGAAGATCCTCGAGCAGCTGCGGCTGGTCATCGTCGGGCAGGATGAGGTCGTCGATCAGGTGCTCATCGCGCTCTTCACCGGCGGACACTGCCTGCTCACGGGCGTCCCGGGGCTGGCCAAGACGCTGCTCATCAAGACCCTCGCCGGGATCCTCGATCTCAGCTTCAAGCGCATCCAGTTCACGCCGGACCTGATGCCGGCCGACATCACCGGCACCGAGATCCTCGACGAGTCGGAAGGGGTGCGGGCGCTGCGCTTCGTGCGTGGTCCGGTCTTCGCGCAGATCCTGCTGGCCGACGAGATCAACCGCACGCCGCCCAAGACGCAGGCGGCGCTGCTCGAGGCGATGCAGGAGTTCCACGTCACGGCGGCCGGCCGCACCTACGCGCTCGACCGGCCGTTCTTCGTGCTCGCCACGCAGAACCCGATCGAGCTCGAGGGCACCTATCCGCTGCCCGAAGCGCAGCTCGACCGCTTCATGTTCAACGTCACCATGTCGTACCTGTCGGAGGACGACGAGGTGAAGGTGGTGACCGCGACCACCGGCACCCGCCGGCCCACGCCGGTGCACGTGCTCGGTGGCGAAGACATCCTCACGTTCCAGGAATACGTGCGCGAAGTGGTCGTGGCCGACGACGTCGCCCGCTACGCCGTGCGCCTGGTGGACGCCTCGCGGCCGGGCCGCGGGCCGAAGCTCGACTTCGTCGAGAAGTGGGTGAAGTGGGGCGCCGGCCTGCGCGCCTCGCAGGCGCTCATCCTCGGCTCCAAGGCCCGCGCGCTCATCCACGGCCGCTATCACGTCTCGGTCAAGGACATCCAGGCGCTGGCCAAGCCGATCCTGCGCCACCGGGTCATCCCGAACTTCTACGGCGAAGCCGAAGGCATCACCTCCGACATCCTCGTCGATCGCCTGCTCGGCGCCGTGCCGCCGCCGGCGAGCGGGCTGTGAGCCGATGGCCGGTCCCGCGCGCTTCCTCGACCCCGCGGTGCTGGCGCGGATCGGCGCGCTCGATCTGAAAGCGAAGACCGTCGTCGAGGGCGTGCTGAGCGGCCTGCACCGCAGCCCGAAGCGCGGCTACAGCGTGGAGTTCGCCGAATACCGGCAGTACCTGCCGGGCGACGCGCTGTCGATGATCGACTGGAAGGTCTACGCGCGCTCCGACCGCCACTACGTCAAGAAGTTCGAGGAAGACACCAACCTCGAGTGCCATCTCCTGCTCGACATCAGCGGCTCGATGGGCTACGGCTCCCACGGCGTCACCAAGCGCGACTATGCGTGTTATCTGGCGGCGTCGCTGGCCTACCTGATGCACCGGCAGCGTGATGCCGTCGGCCTCATCGCCTTCGACGACCGGATCGTGCAGCGCCTGCCGCCGTCGGCGCGCGCCTCGCACCTGCGCACCGTCCTGCTCACCCTCGAGCGGATGCCGCGCGGCTCGAAGACCAACGTCGCCCGGCCGCTGGCCGACCTGGCGAAGGTGCTGGCCAAGCGCGGGCTCGTCGTGGTCATCTCGGATCTGCTCGACGAGCCGGCCGGGGTCATCCAGGGCCTGCGGCACTTCCGCCAGCGCGGCACCGACGTCATCGTGTTCCATGTGCTCGACCCGCAGGAACTCACGTTCACTTTCGATGACGTGGCGCGCTTTCGCGATGTCGAGTCGACCAGCGAGGTGTTCGCGGATCCGGCGGCCGTGCGCGGCGACTACCTGAAGGCGGTCGGCGGCTTCCTCGACACCTATAAGCGGGAACTGGGCGGCGCCGGCATCGACTACCACCTGCTCGACACCTCGAAGCCGCTCGACCTGGCGCTGGTGTCGTACCTGAAGGCGCGGGGTCGCGGCTGATGTTCGGCCTCGGCTTCCTCGCCCCGGCCTTCCTCGCCGGCCTGCTCGCAGTGGCGGTGCCCATTGCGCTGCACCTCTTCCGCCGGCGCACCGACAAGGTGATCGACTTTCCGGCGGTGCAGATGCTGCCGCAGGCGCCGGTGGCCCGCCAGGAGCGTCGCCGGCTGCGCGATCTGCTGCTGCTGGCGTTGCGGGTCGGGGCGTTGGTGCTGCTGGCCGTGTCGTTCGCCCGGCCCTATATCGTGGGCAGTGACGCCGCGGTGGGCGGCGGCGCCACCATCGTCGCCGTGGACGTCTCGCTGAGCACGTCGGCGCCGGCCACCTGGGCCGAGGTGCAACGGCGCGCCGCGCAGGCCGTCGATGACGCGCCGGCCGCGGATCTGGTGGGCCTGGTGACGTTCGACGATCGCGGTCGGGTGGTCGTGACGCCGGCGGCCGCACGCGCCGAGGCGCGGGCGGCGGTGGCAGCGCTGGTGCCAGGCGCCGGCGGCACCCGCTTCGCGGCCGGTGTCGGCGCGGCGGTCGAGGCCCTGCAGGGCGGGCGCGGGCGGATCGTGGTCGTGACCGACCTGCAGCAACGCGGCTGGAGCGGCGTCGAACGCATCGACGTGCCGAGTGGCGTCGAGGTGTCGGTGGCGCCGGTGCCCGCGGCGTCGGCCAACCTCGCGGTGACGGCGCTGCGCCGCGACGACGCGCTGACGGCGGTCGTGCAGAACTACGCGTCGGGCCCGCGGTCGGTCACGGCCCGTCTGCGCGTGAACGGCGCCGAGGTGGCCCGCAGCACCGTGGCGCTGGCGCCGCTGGCGGCCTCCGACGTGCGGTTCACCGCGGTGCTGCCGGCGCGCGGCGTGGCTGATGTCGTCATCGACGACCCCGACGGTTTTCAGGGCGACAACGCCCGCTACTGGCTGCTCGAGCCGCCGCGGCCGGTGACCGTGCTCGTGCTGACGGCCGATCCGCCCGAGTCCGCCACCACCGGCCTTTATGTCCAGCGCGCGCTCGAGGCGGCCGCCGAGACCTGGCCGATGCGCGTGGTGGTCGAAGACGGCCGGCGCTATTCGGCCGCGACCGGCGGCGAGCCGCCCGATGCGCTGGTCGTCATCGGCACCCGCACGCTCGATCGCCGCGGCCGCGAACGCCTCTCGGCCTACCTGCGCGACGGCGGCCGGGTGCTGCTGTCGCTGGGCCCCGACGTCGATGTGCCGACGCTCGCCGAGGCGCTCGGTGTCGGCATCCGGCTGCTGCCCGATCCGGTCACCCCCCCCGCCGATGAGGCTGCCATCATCCCGTCGGACCGCCGGCACCCGGTCTGGCGTCAGCTCGCCGGCTCGCGATCGGCCCTGGGTCGCCTGCCGATCGACCGCTATCGGCAGGTGCTCGACGACAGCGACTGGGAGGTGCTGGCGCGATTTGCCGGCGGCGCCGTCGCGTTTGCCGAGCGCACGGTGTCGCAAGGCACGTTGCTGTTGTTTGCGACCGACCTCGACAACCGCTGGAACCGCTTTCCGCTCGAACCGGGCTTCGCCCCGTTCATGGCCGAGACGGCGCAGTACCTGACGCGCGACGCCCGCACGGCGTCGTCGTTTGTCCTGCCCGACGTGCCGGCCGCTGTTCCCGCCACCCCCGGCGCCCATGACCGCGCGGCCACACCCGGCCATCCGGCGTCCACCGTCGTCGTGAACATCGATCCCGCCGAGAGCGATCCGACGGCGACCACCGCCGACGCGTTTGCGGCGCGCGTGCACGCCTCCGACCTCGCCGCCTCGCCGCGGCGGAACGACGAGGCGCGGGCCCGCGAAGAGCAGCAGCGGCTGTGGCAGTTCGGGCTGGCCGCCATGCTGGCGATGCTGGTCGTCGAGAGCCTGGTGGGACGCGTGATGCGGCCCCGCCGCGACGCCCGGAGCGGGTAGGATAGAAACAGCGAGTCTTCATGGCCGACGAGCTCACGACGCTCAGGGCAGTTCTCGATGACATCGCGCGCCGGCGGACCACGCTGGCGTGGCGTCGTGGATGGGTCACGGGCGCGCTGGTCGCCGCGGCGGCCCTCGGCACCGCCCGTCTCGGCGTGCTGGCGTTTGCACCCACCGGCGGCGCCTTCGTGGCCCTCGTCGCGCTGGGCGTGGCCGTTGCCGTGGCGGCGGTCGTGGTGGCGCTGGCGGCCGCGCGCGTCGTCTCGACCCCGGTGCAGCTGGCGCGGCTGCTCGAAGAGCGGCTCGGCGGCAAGGACGACGTCGTTGTCACCGCGGTCGACTACGCGGCCCGTCTTGACCACAGCGGGCCGATGGCCGATCGGCTGGCCGCCGCCGCACTGCGCGCCGTGGGCGCCGACGGCGCCGACGCGGTCGTGGCGGGCGCGGCCGTGCAGCAGGCCGGCCGGCGTGCGATCGGCGCTGGCGCCGCGCTCGCCGTCGCGCTGGCCTTCATGGCCGGTCCGCTCAAGGACGCGGTGGACGTCGCCGGCGCCTATGTGGTGCCGTCGCGGCTCACCATCGTGGTCGAACCCGGCGACATCCGCGTGCGGGCCGGCCGCGCGGTCACCATTCGCGCCCGCGTGTCGGGCAGCGCGGCGCTCACGCCGGCGCTGGTCGCCGGCGACGGCGCCGATGTCGTGCCGCTGGCGATGACCTCCGCCGCCGACGGCGCCTTCGAAGTGGTGGTGCCGGACGTCACCGCGAGCTTCCCGTACCACGTGGTGGCCGGCGCCCGCCGTTCCGACGCCTATACCGTGACCGTCGTGCACCCGGCCCGCGTCGAACGCATCGATCTCGACTACGCCTATCCGAAAGCCCTCGGCCTCGAGCCGCGCCGTGAGGAAGACGGCGGTGACATCTACGCGCCGGAAGGCACGGCGGTCACGCTGCGCATCACTGCCGACCGGCCGGTGGGCGCCGGTGCACTGGTGCTCGCCGACGGCACGCGTCTTCCGCTCGGGGTGAACGGGACGCTGTCGACCGGGCAGCTCACCGTCGCCGTCGACGGCTCCTACCGCATCGCCTTCGTCGACGACGACGGCGTCGAGATGCCCGACGACACCGAGTACTACATCCGCACGCTGCTCGATCGCCCGCCCGACGTGCGGGTGTTGCGGCCGGCGGGCGACAAGCAGGTGTCGCCGCTCGAAGAAGTGCTCATCGAGGCGCGCGCCGATGATGACTTCGGCGTGCGCAGCTTCGACCTGGTGCTGCAGAAGCCCGGCGATCCGGAGGTCGTGGTGCCGCTCCAGGGCAACGCCTCCGGCCTCACGGTGAACGGCGCGCACACGTTGTACCTCGAGGACCTCGAGGTGGCGCCCGGCGACATCGTCAGCTACTTCGTGCGGGCGCGCGACATCGGGCGAGGCAAGCCGTCCTCGGAATCGCGCAGCGACATCTACTTCCTCGAGGTGAAGGCGTTCAACGACGAGTTCGTCGCGGCGCAGAGCCAGGCGATGGCGGCCGGCGGGCAGTCGCAGGGCGTGCAGGACCTGGCGGCCGCGCAGAAGGAGATCGTGGTCGCGACCTGGAAGCTCGACAGCCGCGGCAAGCGCGCCAACCGCGCCGGCTCGGCGCGCGACATCAAGGCGATCGCGGACGCGCAGCGCGCGCTCGAGCAGCGGGCGGCGAAAGAAGCTGGCAATCAGATGCAGGCGGGCGGCCCCGCGCCCGGGTCGCCGCGGCGGCGCCGCGGCCGGGCCACGCTCAGCAGCGTGGGCGACGATCCGATGGGTCTGGCGATCGAGGCGATGCGCAAGGCCACCGTGGAACTCGACAAGCTGGCGACCGGCACCGCGATGCCGCACGAGATGGAGGCGCTCAACCAGCTCCTGCGCGCCGAGGCCGATGTGCAGCGCCGGCAGATTGCGCGCCAGCAGAGCGGCGGTGGCGGCGGCGGCAACCGCGAGACGCCGGACCTGTCGGCCCTCTTCGATCAGGAGTTGCGCAAGCAGCAGCAGACCAACTACGAGACGCCGGCGTCCTCCGAGACGCGCGAAGACACCCGCCAGGAAGCCGACCCGCTCGAGCGGCTGCGTGAACTGGCGCGGCGCCAGGAAGCGCTGAGCCGCGAGCAGCAGGATCTGGCGCGCAGCCAGCAGGGTCTCGACGCCGAGGCGCTGAAACGTCGGCTCGAGCGGCTCACGCGCGATCAGGAAGAGCTGCGCCGCGAGCTCGAACAGCTCGCGCGCGAGATGCCGCCGCGCACTCAGGGGCAGCAGGCGAGCGCGCAGCCCTCAGAACAGGGCCAGCCGCAGGGTTCCAAGGGTCAGCAGAGCCAACAGGGCCAGCAGGGCCAACAGGGGCAGGGCCAGCAAGGGCAGCAGCAGGCCCCGGGCCAGCGTGGGCAGCAGCAGGCCCCGCAGGGTGGTCAGCCTGGACAGGCCGGTGAGTCGGCTGGCACCGGGCAGTCGCAGGACGAGCAGCAGGCCGTGCGAGACGCCGTGCAGGAGATGCGTCAGGCGTCGTCGGGCCTGCGCGAACAGGACGCCGCGCGTGCCAGCGAGAGCGCCGGCCGCGCCCTCGACGGGATGCGGCGCGCAGAAGAAGCGATGCGCGGGTCGACCGCCGACGACATGCGGCGCCGGCTCGGTGACGTGCAGCTCGAAGCGCGTCAGCTCGCCGAGGCGCAGCGCCGGCTGAGCGAGGAACTGCAGCAGGCCGGTGCCGCCGGCGACCCGTCGGCGTCGGCGCGCGCGCGCCAGGCGGCCGAGCAGCAGCGCCTGGCGGGCCGCGCCGATCGGTTGCGCCAGCGGATGCGCGATCTGGCGCGGCAGGCCCGCGGCGACGACGGCCGCGCCACGCTCGACCAGGCCGGTCGCGAGATGGAAGCCGGACGGACGTCGGAACTCATGCGCGAGGCGGCGCGGACGCTGGTAGCCGAAGGCGCCGGCGCGAAGCCGGCGCGCCCGAACACCGCTGGTGAGGGCAGCTCGACGAGCACGTCGAGCGAGCGTCCTGCGGCCGCCGGCACCACGTCGCGCCAGACCACCGAACAAGCGGCGCGCCTGGGCGCCGATGCCGCGCGCGCGCTCGACCGCGTGGCCGAACGGCTCGACGGGCGGCGCAGCGGCGACAACGCCGCCGGCACGCGCCTGTCCGACGACCTGTCGAAGACGCGGCAGCTCCGCGATCAGCTCGAGTCGGTGGAGCGGTCGCTCGAGCAGTTGCGGGCTCAGGACGGCGGCAGCCGCGCCCGCACCCACGAGGCGCCCGGCGGCGCGCCGCCCGACGGGGGTCAGCCCGGCACGCCGGCCCGTGAGGGCCGTGACGGCCGCGGGTCAGAGGGCGAGATCACGCGCCTGCAGCAGCAGCTCGCCGACGAGATGCGCCAGGCGCGCGCGCAGGTCGAGGCGCTGGGCCGCGGCGCGCCCGACATGCGCGGCCCGTCCACGCCCGAAGCGTGGCAGCCCAGCGTCTCCGCCCCTGGCACCGAAGCCTTCAAGCAGGACTTCGCGCGCTGGGAGTCGCTGAAACAGAGCCTGCTGGTCGCGCTCGAGAAGGTCGAGCGCGGCCTGGCCGACCAGCTGCGGCAGCAGGAATCCCGCGACCGCCTCAACGCCGGCGCCTCCGACGCCGTGCCCGACGACTACCGCCGCCTGGTGGACAAGTACCTACCGGTCGCTGGCGACGCCGCGGCGGCCGGGGCGCTGAACGCATGCGATTTGCCGTCGCCCTGCCCTGGTGGGGCTATACGCTCGTCTTCGGTGCGGCGCTCGCGCTGGCGGTCTACACCTACGCCGGCGCGCGTCTGCAGCCGTCGCGCCGTGCCGTGCTCACGGCGCTGCGGGCCGTGGCCCTGTTGCTGCTCGTGACGGCGGTGCTGCGGCCGGTGCGCGTGCTGCCGCCCTCGGCGGCGCGCGACCGCATCGTGCCGGTGCTCGTGGACGTGTCGCGCAGCATGCGCGTGGCCGATGCCCAGGGGCCGGCCCGCATGCAGCGGGCCCGCGCGGCGGCCGGCGATATCGTGACCGCACTCGAGTCGTCGGTGCGCACCGAGGTGTGGGCCTTTGGTGACGGCGTGATGCGGGCCTCGCTCGACGACATGCAGGCCTCGGCCGGACGTTCCGATCTGAGCGGTGCGCTGCGCGCGGTGGCCGATCACTATCGCGGGCGCCCGCTGGGCGGCATCGTCGTCGTCTCCGACGGCGGCGACACGTCGGCGGCGGAGGTGCCCGCCGATCTGCCGGTGCCGGTCTTCACGGTCGGCGTCGGCGAGCCGAAGATCACGCGCGACCGCGAGATCGTGGCGTTGTCGGCCGGCGAGCCGCGGCTGGCCGATTCGACCGTCGACGTCCACGTCTCCGCGGTCTCGACCGGTTTCGGCACGCAGCCCCTCGAACTGACGCTCACCGCCAACGGCCGACCGGTGGACGTGCGCCGCGTGCCGGTGACCGACGGCGGTCCGGTGAGCGCCGTCTTCACCGTCTCGCCGGATCCGGCCGTGCCGACCGTCTACCGCGTCGAGGTCCCGGTGGCGCCGGGCGAGATCGCCTCGGAGAACAACACCCGCAGCGTGCTGGTCGAACCGCCCGGGCGGCCGCGCCGTCTGCTGCTGGTCGAGGGGGCTCCCGGCTACGAGCACACGTTCCTGAAGCGGGCGCTGGCCCGCGACAGCAGCCTCGATGTGGATTCGGTCATCCGCAAGGGCCAGACCGACGACGGCCAGCCGACGTTTTTCGTGCAGGCGGCGGCGTCGCGGGCGGCGGCGCTGGCGGCCGGCTATCCGCGCACCCGGGCCGACCTCTTCGTCTACGATGCGGTGCTCTTCGGCAACGTCGAGGCCTCGTTCTTCACGCGCGAGCAGCTCGATGCCACGGCCGACTTCGTCTCGGCGCGCGGCGGCGGCCTGCTGGTGCTCGGCGGCCGCTCGTTCGAACGTGAAGGGCTGGCCGGCTCGCCCCTCGATGAAGTGCTGCCGGTGGACATGGCCGACCGGCGCAGCGCCGTGTCGCGGGTGGCCGGTGATCTCGCCGCCACCTCCGCCGTGCAGCTCACCGGCGACGGCAGCTCACATCCGGCCACGCGGATCGGCGCCTCGGCCGACGAGGCGCGCCGGCTGTGGGCGGCGCTGCCGGCGCTGGCGTCGGTGGCGATGGTCGGCGGCCCGCGGGCCGGCGCGCAGGTGCTGGCGACCACCGGCAACGCCGCCGACGCGCGGCCGCTGGTGGCGGTGCAGCGCTACGGGCAAGGCCGGGCGATGGTGTTCGCCGGCGAGGCCTCGTGGCGGTGGCGGATGCTGCGGCCGGCCGCCGACACCACCTACGAGACGATCTGGCGTCAGATGTCGCGATGGCTCGCCCGTGGCGCGCTCGAACCGGTGTCGGTCGTGGCTCTCGGCAACCCGTCGCCCGGCACGGCCGAGTCGGTGTCGGTGCTGGTCCGCGATCGCGACTTCGTACCGGTGGACGACGCCGAGGTGCAGCTGGTCGTGACCGCCCCCGGCGGCGACGACACGCGCGTCACCGCGACACTGGCGGACGCGGCCGATGGCCGCTACGATGCCCCGGTGCGCTTTGCCGATGCCGGGGTCTATCGTCTCGCGGTCGACGCGCGTCGCGGCGCCGAGCGACTGGGCGCGGGCGAGCGGATCGTGCTGGCCGGCGGCGCCGATCCGGAGATGGCCGATCCGCGGCTGAACGAAGCGGTGCTGCAGCGGCTGGCCGCCCAGACCGGCGGCCTCTACGTGCGGCCGGCCGAGGTCGGACGGATTGGTCCACGGCTGCAGACGACGGCGGCAGTGGATGGTCCGCCCGAACTGCGGGATCTGTGGCACGGGGCGTGGAGCCTCGTGGCTGTCATCGGTGTACTGGCCGCCGAATGGACGTTACGGCGCCGAGTGGGGCTCGCATGACACGACGTGCCGGATCGATCATCGTTGCACTGGCGCTGCTGTGGCCGGCCGTGGCCGCGGCGCAGGCGCCCGCCGCTGCGGCGGCCCCGAGCGACGGCCGTTGGGCGATTGTCGTGAGCGGCGCCTCCGGCGGCGCCGCGTATGCCGAGCAGCTCGCCACGTGGCGGCAGGCGATCCACGCCGCGCTCACGACGCGATTCGGCTTTGCGCCGGCGCGGATCGTCCAGCTCGTGGACGAGACGGCCCGCGCCTCGGGCACGCCCGCGACGGCCGAGAACGTCCGCCAGGCGTTTGCGACCCTGCGCGGTCAGGTGGGGAAGGACGACCTCGTGCTCATCGTCCTGCTGGGCCATGGCACCTTCGATGGCCAGGCGGCGAAGTTCAATCTCGTGGGGCCCGATCTGACGGCCGCCGACTGGGCCGTGATGCTCGGCGCCCTGCCCGGCCGTCAGGTCATCGTGAACACCACTGAAGCCAGCGCGCCGTTCCTCGATGCCCTGGCCGCCCGCGGGCGGGTCGTCATCACGGCCACGGAAACCGCGGCCCAGCGTTATGCCACCGTCTTTCCCGACTACTTCGTGAAGGCCCTCGGCGACGCGCAGTCGGACCTCGACAAGAACGGCCGCACCTCGATCTGGGAACTCTTCGCGTCGTCGAGCACGGCCGTCGCCCGCCACTACAGCGAGCGCGCGCAGTTGACGACCGAGCGGGCGAAGCTGAGCGACACCGGCGACAAAGCCGGCGTGCAGGCAGCGGTGACGACCGGCCCCATCGGCACCATGGCCCGGTCGTTCTATCTGGATCGCGACGCGGGGTCCGAGAGCGCCGATCCGGCTGTCCGCGCCCTCATCGAGCGCCGCCGCGGCCTCGAAACAGAGGCCGAGGCGCACATCCAGAAGAAGCCGGGCGCCGACCCGGCGGCCTGGACGACGGAATTCGAACGGCTGATGATCGAGCTCTCGCGGGTATCACGCGAGATCCGGCAGCGATCGTAACCGTCGGGCACGGGGCGCGTCAGCGCCCGGTCGTCGACTCGTCCCACCACTCCACGCGCTGACGTTCGGGACGGCGGAAGAGGAAGACCAGGATCACGCCCACCCCGAACCCGGCGGCATGCGCCCAGAACGCCACCCCGCCCATGATCCGGCCCTCGCCCTCGGGGCTGAGCGTGGCGACGCCGCTCACGAACTGCAGCACGAACCACAGCCCGAGCAGGTAGACGGCCGGGATTTCGACCACCGTGATCGGGAACGGGATGAGGGTCAGCACCCGCGACTTCGGGTAGAGCACGAAATACGCGCCCATCACCCCGGCGATGGCGCCCGAGGCGCCGACCATCGGCACAATCGATCCCGGGACGGCGGCCGTCTGTGCCAGCGCGGCGCCGGCGCCGCACAGCAGGTAGAAGACCAGAAAGCGGCCGTGCCCCATGCGATCTTCGACGTTGTCGCCGAAGATCCACAGGTAGAGCATGTTGCCGGCAAAGTGCATGAGGCCGCCATGCACGAACATCGACGTCACGACGTTCAGCCACGAGAACGCGGCCGGCACCAGACCGAAGGCGCGGATGAAGACGTCCATCTCGTCGGCGGTGAGGCCGGCCTGGCGCAGGAAGACGAACGCGTTGGCGGCGATGATCGCCATCGTCACCACCGGCCGCGTGCGTGAGGGGATGACGTCGCGCAGGGGAATCATCGGGTGGCCGCCGACGGGTAGTATTGCGTATGCTGGCGGGCGGGCCCAAATGGCCCGCCCCTCCCCGAGATGCGCTGCCGATTCTGTGACACCGAGATTGCCGCCAAGGCGCTGATCTGCTACCGCTGCGGACGTGCCACCACCGACGCCAGAGTGGCGCCGCCCCCGCGTCCGCGCGGGATTCCCGCCGGCGCCGCCGTGGCCGTCGCGGTGGCCGCCGCCGGTGCCGCCGTGGGCCTGCCCGAGGTCGCCGACGGCGGCGTGCTGTATGCGGGCTGGGCGGGCCTGGCGACACTCGCCACCGGCGCCGTGGCGCTCTGGTGGGGCGGGCGCGCCGGTCGGCGATGAGGCCGCCGTCTGGCGCCGCGTGTCCCCACAGGCTATGATCCACGCGCCCATGTCTGAGCCTCGCCTTGAAGTGAACGACGGCCTCGGCCGGCGCGTCATCCCGATCGACAAGCCCACTCTCACGATCGGCCGCCGCACCGAGAGCGACGTCCGGCTGGTGGGCAGTGACGTGTCGCGGGAACACGCCGAAATCGCCCGCGAGGACGGTCATCTGGTGCTGCGCGACCGCGGCTCGCGCTACGGCACGTTCGTCAACGGGGCGCCGGTGACCGAACATCGCCTCACCCACGGCGACCGCGTGCAGTTCGGCCGCACCGGCGGCGCCGAGGTGGTGTTCCTGACCGAAGCGTCGCTGTCGGCCTCGGGCACCTCGTCGGCCGGCACCGCCGTCGGCGACATCCGCCAGATGGCGACGCTGCTCGAGGGCCTGCGCGCCCTCGGGTCGGGGCGCGTGCTCGACGAGGTGCTGGTGCTGGTGCTCGATGCCGCCATCGGGGTCACCGGCGCCGAGCGCGGCTTCATCATGCTCGCGGGCGACGACGGCTCGCTCGATTTGAAGCTGGCCCGCTCGCGTGGCCGCGTCACGCTGCCCGGCAACCGCTTCGACACCAGCCGCAAGATCCCCGAAGACGTCTTCGCCACCGGTGAACTGCGCGTCGTCGCCGACCTGCTCGACGGCGATCTGGCGCAGGACCACCGCGGCACCGTGGCCCTCGGCATCCGTCACGTGTTGTGCACGCCGCTGCGCCTGGTGCGCTACCTCGATCGGCCCGACATGGCGCCGGAAGCGAAGGCCATCGGGGTGCTCTACCTCGACAGCCGCGAGAAGGGGCAGCTGCTGTCGGCGGCCACCAGGAGCGCGCTCGACACGCTCGCCAATGAGGCTGGCGTCGCCATCGAGAACGCCCGGCTCTACCGCGCGACGCTCGAAAAGGCGAAGATCGAACACGAACTGCGCGTCGCCGCCGAGATCCAGCGCTCGCTGCTGCCCGAGGGCCGCCGCGACGGCGACTTCTTCCACGCCATGGGCGCGTCGCTGCCGTCGCGATCGATCGGCGGCGACTTCTTCGAATACATCGACACCGACGACGGCGGCATCGGCGTCGTGGTCGGAGACGTGGCGGGGAAGGGGCCGGCCGCGGCGCTGCTGACCGCCAAGATCCAGGGGCTGTTCTCGGCGCAGGTGGCGAGCAACAGCCCGGCCACCGCGATGCGCCTGGTGAACTCCGGCCTGCTCAAGCGCCAGGTGGACGCGCGCTACGCCACGGTGTTCTTCGCGACGCTGTCGCCCGACGGCGCGCTGGTCTACTGCAACGCCGGCCACAACCCGCCGCTGGTCGTGGGGGCCTCGGGCGTCCGCTCGCTGACCGGCAGCGGCATGCCGGTCGGGCTGTTCTCAGGCGCCACCTACTCCGACGAATTCACCCGCCTCGAACCCGGCGACGTGCTGGTCGTCTACAGCGACGGCGTCACCGAAGCGCTCAATCTGGCCAGCGAAGAGTACGGCGACGCCCGCCTGGCCGAAGTCACGCTCGCCCACCTCGCCGCACCGCTCGACGACTTCCTGCAGCGCATCATCACGTCGGTGCAGACCTTTGCCAGCGGCGCCTCGCAGAGCGACGACGTGACGGTGCTGGTGCTCCGCTACCTCGGCCCGCCGGCCGCGCCTGCTGCCGTCGGCTGAGCGCCGCCGTCACCCGGGGCCGCGACGTCGCGGCTCACGACCTCCGTACGGAGCAACGGCCGGCCCGGGGGCCGGCCGTTCGTCGTATACATTCTGCCGCGGCGCGTGCACCGCCCGTCGACAGTCTCCGCCGCCTACTTACGCAGGACCGAGGGCACGTAGTCGCGCGACTGGTAGCCGGTGTAGATCTGGCGCGGCCGCGCGATCTTCTGCTCGTCGTCGAGCAGCATCTCTTCCCACTGCGCCGCCCAGCCCACCGTGCGGGCGATGGCGAACAGCACCGGGAACATCGCCATCTGGAAGCCCATGGCTTCGTAGATGAGGCCCGAATAGAAGTCGACGTTCGGGTAGAGCTTGCGCTTGATGAAATATTCGTCTTCGAGCGCGATGCGCTCGAGTTCGAGGGCGATGTCGAGCAGCGGGTTCTTCCCCGTCACCTCGAACACGTCGTAGGCGGCCTTCTTGATGATGCGGGCGCGCGGGTCGTACGACTTGTAGACGCGGTGGCCGAAGCCCATCAGGCGGCCGTTGCCGTCCTTGACGCCCTTGATGAAGGCCGGGATGTTGGCGACCGAGCCAATCTCCTGGAGCATCTTCAGCACCGCTTCGTTGGCGCCACCGTGCAGCGGGCCGTAGAGCGCGGCGGCGGCGCCGGCCATCGCCGAATACGGATCCACATGCGAGCTGCCGATGCCGCGCATGGCGCTGGTCGAGCAGTTCTGCTCGTGGTCGGCGTGCAGGATGAAGAGGATGTCGAGCGCGCGCTCGAGCACCGGGTTGGGCGTGTACTTGACCTCGGTCATCTTGAACAGCATGTTCAGGAAGTTGCCGGTGAAGCTGAGGTCGTTGTCGGGATAGACGTAGGGGCGGCCGATGCTGTGACGGAAGGCGTAGGCCGCGATGGTCGGCACCTTGGCGATGAGGCGGATGATCTGCTTGCGGCGCGAATCGGCGTCGAAGATGTCCTTGCCGTCGGGGTAGAAGGTCGACATCGCGCCGACGGTGCTCACGAAGACGCTCATCGGATGGGCGTCGTAGGTGAAGCCCTCCATGAACTTCTTGATGTTCTCGTGGACCATCGTGTGCATCGTGATCTCACGCGTCCACGACGCCATCTGCGGCGTGGTCGGCAGCTCGCCGTGCAGGATGAGGTAGGCCGTCTCGAGATACGAGCTCTTCTCCGCCAGCTGCTCGATCGGGTATCCCCGGTACATCAGGATGCCCTTGTCGCCGTCGATGAAGGTGATCTTGCTGCGGCACGACGCCGTGTTCATGAACGCCGGGTCGTAGGTGGTCAGCCCGAAGTCGTCGTCGCCCTGCTTGATCTTGCGCAGGTCCATCGCCTTGATGGTGCCGTCGGTGATCGGCACCTCGTAGTGCTTGCCGGTGCGGTTGTCGGTAATCGTCAGCGTGTCGGCCATAAAGGACTAGCGGCTAGGGGCTAGCGGCTGGCGGCTAGTGGAGCTAACACACCAACGCTAGACGTTCTCAGTGGTCGTCGTCTTCGTCGTCGAGTCGATCCTGCACCTCGACCTCCGAACCGGGCACGCGATAGCTGCCGTCGGCCCAGCGGGCGAGGTCGTCGAGCTGGCATCGCCGACTGCAGAACGGTCGGAAGCGCCAGTCCACCGGATGGAGGCGGCACGCGGCGCACACCAGCGGTCGATCCATCCGATCCATTGTATGTCAGGCGAGATATTCGAAGATGTCAGGCGACGTAATCGGCGGCGCGTCCTGAGGGCGGCTGGAGCATCAGGCCGGCCGAATCGATGCAGTGAATAGATGGATTCGATGCGATCGCCGCCGGCCGGTCACTGGCCGCTGGCCGCCGACCCGAGATGCCGGACGTCCCTGGCGGAGACCAGGAAGATCACGTCTTCCGCGACGTTGGTCGCGTGGTCGCCGATCCGCTCGAGGTGCCTCGAGACCAGGATGAGGTCGAGCGCCGGCTCGATCTTGGCGGTGTCCTGCATCATGTAGGTCAGCAGTTCGCGGAAGATCTGCGATTTCAGGGCATCGAGGGCATCATCGGCCGCGAGCACGGTCTCGGCCAGGGCGACGTCGCGCCGCACGAAGGCGTCGAGCGCATCGCGGAGCATCTGCTGGGCGATGTCGCCCATGCGCGGGATGTCGATGAGCGGCTTGACCGGGGCGTGGAGCAGGTAGCGCTTGGCCGCTTCCGCGATGTTCACCGCGAGGTCGCCGACGCGCTCGAGATCGGTGTTGATCTTGACGGCGGCGACGATCGCCCGCAGGTCGGCCGCCATCGGCTGGTGCAGCGCCAGCAGCTTGAAGCAGCGGTCGTCGATCTCGATGTGCAGGTCGTTGATCGGCTCGTCGCCGCCGAGCACGCGATCGACCAGCGCGACATCGCGGGACGCCAGGCCCAGCACCGACTCGCGGACGCGCTCCTCGGCGAAGCCGCCCATGGCGAGCAGGCGCTCCTGGAGCACCCCGAGTTCTTCCTGGAAGTGTCGGACGACGCGTTCCACCGTGGTTCTCCCTGGCTGCTAGCCGCAGCGGCCCGTCACGTAGTCTTCGGTGAGCTTCTCGGCCGGCGCCGTGAAGATGCGATCGGTGCGCCCGTATTCGACCAGCCGCCCCAGCCAGAAGAAGGCGGTGTAGTCGGACACCCGCGCCGCCTGCTGCATATTGTGCGTCACGATGACGATGGTATAGGTCTTCTTCAGGTCGTAGACGAGCTCTTCGATACGCTGCGTCGCGATCGGATCCAGGGCCGACGCCGGCTCATCCATCAGCAGGATGTCGGGCCGGATGGCGAGGGCGCGGGCGATGCACAGCCGCTGCTGCTGGCCGCCCGAAAGCGCCAGGGCCGATTCCTGCAGGCGGTCCTTCACCTCGTCCCAGATGGCGGCGGCGCGCAGGCTCTCTTCGACCCGCTCGGCCATCTCGGCCTTGCTGCGGGTCAGGCCGTTGATGCGCAGGCCGTAGGCGACGTTCTCGAAGATCGACTTCGGAAACGGGTTCGACTTCTGGAACACCATGCCGACCTGCCGGCGCAGCGACACGACATCCACGCCCGAGCCGTAGGCATCGTCGCCGTCGATGGTGACCGAGCCCTCGACCCGGGTGCCGGGGATGATGTCGTTCATGCGGTTGAGCGTGCGCAGGAAGGTGCTCTTGCCGCATCCGGACGGCCCGATGAACGCCGTGACGCGATTGGCGTGGATGGCGATCGAGATGCCGTCGAGGGCGCGCTTCTGCCCGTAGTAGAAATTCAGGTCCCGCACATCGATCTTGATCGGCGCCGTCTCGGCCGTCGGCGCGCCGGCACGGACGATGCTCGAGAGGGGGGAGGGCACTGGGCGCACGTCGGTCGTCACGGACGGCCTTTCCGCTGGTAGCGATCGCGCAGCACGATCGCGATGGCGTTCATGGTGAGCAGGAGGGCGAGCAGC
The DNA here is from genome assembly GCA_963779175.1 of uncultured Acidobacteriota bacterium. Taxonomy (GTDB): domain Bacteria; phylum Acidobacteriota; class Vicinamibacteria; order Vicinamibacterales; family UBA2999; genus CADEFD01. The sequence goes on along the minus strand of CAVZXA010000003.1, from coordinate 1,669,751 downwards.
ACGAGGATACCCGCGGCGGCATTCTCCTTGAAGGCGGCCTGCGGACGCGAGACCCAGTTGAAGATCTGGATCGGCAGCACCGTGAAGGCCGACCAGATGCTGTCGGGCGCAAACGGGATGTAGGTCAGGGCCCCGATGGTGATGAGCGGCGCGGTTTCGCCGATGGCGCGCGACAGCGCCAGGATGAGCCCGGTCAGGATCCCCGGCAGCGACATCGGCAGCACCTGATACCAGATGGTCTGCCACTTGGTCGCCCCGAGCGCATAGGAGCCTTCGCGGATGCTCGACGGCACCGTGCGCAGCGCCTCGCGGGTCGAGAGGATGACCACCGGCAGCGCCAGCAGGGCGAGTGTCGCGGCGCCGGCCAGCACGCTGCGGCCCATGTTCATCGTCCGCACGAACAGGCCCAGACCGAGCAGACCGTAGATGATCGACGGCACCGCGGCGAGGTTGGCGATGTTGAGCTCGATGAAGCGGGCCAGACGGCTGCGGCCGCCGTACTCCTCGAGATAGGTTGCCGCCGCCACGCCCACCGGCAGCGCCATGGCGGCGGTGAGCGCGATGACGTAGAGGCTGCCGACGATGGCGTGATAGATGCCGGCGCTCTCGGCGCGCCGCGACGGAAAGGTCGTGAGGAAGGTCCAGTCGAGGCGGTCGGCGCCGTCGCGCCACACCGTCGCCACCAGCACGCCGAGCGCGGCCAGCGCCACCGCGAGCACCACCAGCGCCGTCGCCTGGAAGACCAGGTCGGCGCGCCGGCGGCCGGCGGACGAGGCGTTGGGGCCGAGGCTGACGGCCATCAGTTGTATTCCTCGCGGAAGCGCGCGCGCAGCCAGCTGCTCAACAGGTTGAGGCCGAAGGTCATCACGAAGAGCAGCATGCCGACGGCGAAGATGGTGCGGTATTCGAGCGTGCCCTGCGGCGTGTCCCCGAGGCTGATCTGCACGATGTAGGCGGTCATGGTCTCGATCGGCACGAACGGACTGGCCGTGAAGCGCGGCTGCTGCCCGGCGGCAATCGCCACGATCATGGTCTCGCCGACCGCGCGCGAGGCGGCCAGGATCACCGCGGCGACGATACCCGAGAAGGCCGCCGGCACGACCACCTGCACCGCCGTCTGCATCCGCGTCGCGCCCAGGGCGTAGGCGCCTTCGCGCAGGCCGCGCGGCACCGCCCGCATCGCATCTTCCGACAGCGAGCTCACCAGCGGCAGGATCATGAGCCCCATGACGATGCCGGGGCTGAGGGCGTTGAAGCCGCTGAGGCCGGGAATCCACTGCTGCAGGAGCGGCGTGACGAAGGTGAGGGCGAAGTAACCGTAAACCACCGTCGGCACCCCGGCCAGAATCTCGAGCACCGGCTTGACCACGCGGCGCACACGCTCAGGCGCGTATTCACTCAGGTAGATCGCGCTCAGAAGGCCCGTCGGCACGGCCACGACCAGCGCGATGACCGACACCACCGTGGTGCCGAGCAGCAGCGGCAGCACGCCGAACTGCTTGTTGGCAAACAGCGGCGTCCACTCGGTGCCGGTCAGGAACTCGACGATCGAGACTTCGCCGAAGAAGGCGAACGTCTCGATCGCAAGCACGCCGATGATGCCCGCCGTCGTGCCGACCGATACCAGGGCGCACAGGAACAGCAGGCCTTCGATCGCGCGCTCGCCGCGGCGGGTGGACATGCGCTTACTTGCTTTCGCGGCTGAGCAGCTGCTCGATCGAGAGACCGACCTGCGAGCCGCCATGCTCGAACACCGAGCCGGTCGCCCGCGCGGCAAAATGCGCCGCCACGAGCTGATAGCCGCGCTCGCCGAGCGGCACGTAGCCGACTTCTTCAGCCAAAGCGCCGCCCTGTGAGAGGTAGAAGTCGATGAACTGCTTCACCTCGGGGCGCTCGACCGCCGTGGTCGAGACGTAGATGAACACCGGCCGCGACAGCGGCTGGTAGGTGCCGCCCTTGACCGTCTCGACGCTCGGCAGGATCGGCCCGGTGCCGTTGTCGGCCTTGCCGTCGTCGACGCCGACCAGCTTCAGGTTGGCCTTGTTCTCGATGTAGTAGGCATACGGCATGAAGCCGAGGGCGAGCTCGTCGTTGGCGATGCCCTGCACGAGCACGTTGTCGTCTTCGCTCGAGGTGAAGTCGCCGCGACTGGCGCCTTCCTTGCCGTTGATGGCCTGCGTGAAGTAGTCGTAGGTGCCGGAATCGACGCCGGCGCCAAACAGGTGCAGCTCGCGTGCGGGCCAGCCGCCGCGCACCTGCGACCACTGCTTCACTGTGCCCTGCGATTCCGGGGCCCAGATGGTCTTGAGCTCGGCCGCCGTGATGGTGTCGATCCAGGTGGCCTTGGGGTTCACCACCACGGCCAGGCCGTCGTAGGCCACCGGGAGCTCGACGAACGAGACGCCGGCCGCCTTGCAGGCCTCAATCTCTTTGGCGGTGATGGGCCGCGACGCGTTGCTGATGTCGGTCTCGGCGCGGCAGAACTTCTGGAACCCGCCGCCGGTGCCCGAGATGCCCACTGTGACCCGCACGCCGGGCGTAACTTTCTGGAACTCTTCGGCGACGGCTTCGCTGATGGGGAAGACCGTGCTCGACCCGTCGAGGGTCACGGTGCCGGTGCGGCCGCCGCCGGCTGCAGGGCCGGCGCCTGATTGACCGCCGCCGCACGCGCCGGTCAACAGCGCCGCGGTCATCATCCACACTGCCTGGGTCATACGCACTGGTTGCATGGGTTCAGCGTATCTGCCAGCGGTTTCGCGGTAGTTACCGACGTGTAAATTCCGGGTTACGAAACGGCCGCCCGCGCGCGCGGCCGCCGGGCCGGACGCTCCAGCCCGCGGCGCGCCGGCGTGGGGTGATCGACCGGCTCGCCTTCTTCGACGACCCGGGCGTCGAGGTGAATCGGGCGTTCGAGGAGGCGTTCGAGCGGCGCCAGCTGGCGATGCGCCGCCCACAGCTCGAGCTCGGCGTCGCCGCGTGCTTCGACCAGCACGGTCAAGGCATCGGCGGAGGTGCGGACGGTGAGCGACCGGATCATCGAGTGGCGGCTCCGGTCGAGCGATTCGGCCAGGCGCAGCAGCGCGCCGAGCACCCGAACGGTGCGGCGCAGGCTGCGCGGAAGGTCGGCGTAGCCCTCGTGATCGCGGCTGGGCTCGGCGCGGCGGTGATACCGCGCGCTGAGCGCGATGACCTCGATCTCGGTGGGCTCGAAGCCGCGGAGGTCGCCGTTCTTGATGAGGTAGTACGAGTGCCGGTGATGCCGCTCGAAGCTGATGTGGGTGCCGACGTCGTGCAGCAGCGACGCGTAGTCGAGCCACTCGCGTTCGCGATCGCCCAGGCCGTGCAGCGAGCGCAGCCCGTCGAAGAGCGACAGCGCCAGGCGCGACACCTGCCGCGCGTGCGGCTCTTCCCAGCCGCAGCGTTCGCCCAGTTCCACCGCCGAGCGCTTGCGGACGTCGGGGATTTCCTCGACCTGGCGGATGTGTTTGCGGTTGCGCTGGATGAAGTCGAGCACCAGGCCCTCGCGCAGCGCCAGATCGCAGAGCGTGATGTCCTTGGCGCCCAGCGTGCGCAGCAGCGTGTCGAGCAGGACGCGCGCCGGCGACGACCAGATCGGCGCGTCGCGGATCGAGGGCCGGGATCTGCAGGCGCCTGTCGATGGGCAGGGCGCACACCAGTTTGCGGACCCTGCGGATCGCCTTGGCGCTGACCCGCAGGTTGCGGACCTCTTCCGGCGCCGCGCCCGACTCGTGCGCGGCCGCCACCGAGCCGAGCGAGAGGATGGTGCCGGAGGTGCCGATGACGCGGTCGTAGCCGGCGGCGACGATGTGCGCGACGTAGCGGTCCACGAGGCTGCCGATGTGCTCGACCATCTTCCGCTCGTCACGCTTGCTGAGCGGGTCCGAGGTGACGAAGCGCTCCGACAGCCGCAGCACCCCGAGCTTGAAACTGCGCGCGAAGCGCACCTGGTCCCCGGCGCCGAGCGTGACCTCGACGCTGCCGCCGCCGATGTCGATGACCACGGCCGGTTTCGGGGTGTCGACGCCGTAGACGGCCGCCAGGTGGATGAGGCGCGCTTCTTCGCTGCCGGTGATGATCCGCGGCCGGATGCCGGTCTGGTTCTCGATGGCGGCCAGCAGGTCGCCGCCGTTTTCGGCTTCGCGGGTGGCGCTGGTGGCGGCGGCGAGAATTTCGTCCACCTGATGCGAGCGCGCCAGCCGCTCGAATTTCGAGAGCGCCTGGAGGGCGGCGCTCATGGCCTCGCGCGTCAGCCGGCGCCCGTCGAGGCCGCCGGCTCCCAGCCGCACCATCTCCTTCTCACGGTCGATGACTTCGAAGGAGAAGTCGGGGCGGACGCGGACCACGATCATGTGGACCGAGTTGGTTCCGATGTCGATCGCGGCAAGGCGCATGGCGGGGTGGCGGCTATAATGGGCGCCTTCCGGCTGCCCGCGAAACGCCGGCGGCGCCCAGTATGGCACGACGTTCACCCATCGACATCCTGCTCACGACGCGCATCACGGCCCTGGCCACGGCGGTGCCCGCGGCGCTGGGCGGCGAACCCGCCGCCGTGCACCAGGCCCGCGTCGCCTCGCGGCGGCTGCGGGAGGTGGTGCCCATCCTCGAATCCGCGGCGCCGTCGGCGGCCCGCGCCAGCACGGCCGTGCGCCGGGTCACGCGCGCGCTCGGCCCGGTGCGTGAACTCGACGTCACCGCCGGGCTCTACGCCGAGCTCACCGCGGCCACGCCCGTGCATCCGCTGGCGCACGCCGCGGTGGCACGGGCGCTGGCGCGTGGCCGTGCCGCGGCCATGCGTGCCACCCGGCACTCGCTCTCATCGGCGCACCTCGCCCGGCTCTGGGCCCGACTCGACACGCTGGCCGTGGAGGCCGACGGCCTGCAGGTGGCGACGGTGGCCGCCATGGTCAACGCGCGGGTCGCCGGGCGCGGCCGCCGGCTGGCGCGCGCGCTCGACCAGCTCGGCGTGCTGTACGCCGCGCAACGGCTGCATGCGGTTCGGATTGCGGTGAAGCAACTGCGCTACGCCCTGGAAATCGCCGGCGATCTGCGCCGCGCGCGCACCGCGACCTCACTGCGCCAGTTGCGCGCGGTGCAGGAGATGCTCGGCCGGGCCCACGACCTGCACGTGCTCAGCGAGCACCTGCGGCGGGTGGACGCTCAGATCGTGACGCGGTCGCGACCGGCGTCACGGGATCTGAAGCGGGTGGCGCGGCGCATCGACGACGAGTGCCGGCAGCTCCACGCCTCGTTCCTCGGCCGGCGCGCCGCCCTGCTGGCCCTGGCGTCGGCGCTGACCGCGACGCCGCAGCCGGCCGCCCGGCGACGGACGGCCGCATGAAGGCGTCGGCCGGTCCGACGTCACTCGAGCTGTACCTCGTGCGCCACGCGGTCGCGGCCCTGCGTGGCCCCGACTATCCCGACGACACCGACCGTCCGCTCACCCAGGAAGGCGTCGAGCGCTTTCGCCGCTCCGTGGCCGGCCTGCGTGAGCTCGGCGTGCAACTCGACCTCGCGCTGACGAGCCCGTATGTGCGGGCGCACGAGACGGCCGAACTGCTGTGCGCCGGCCTGCGGCCCAAGCCGAAGCTGGTGGTCATCGACGCGCTGGCGCCTGGCCGCAAGCCTGCCGACGTCATCGCCGCCGTGGCGCGGCACTCGGCCGCCGGCCGCGGCGCGTCTCGCGTCGCCCTGGTGGGTCACGAGCCCGACCTCGGCGAACTCGCGGCCCGCCTCCTCGGCGCCAGGGGCACGCTCGAGTTCAAGAAAGGCGCGGTCTGCCGCATCGACGTCGATCGCGCCATGCCCGCCGGGCCCGGCACGCTGCGCTGGCTGCTGACGCCGCGCGTGCTCCGAGGCCTGGCTCCGTGAAGTCGGCGGTCGTTGTCATCAATCCGATCTCAGGCGCGGGACGCGCCTATCCAGGCGGCGCACAGGAAGTAGAACTTGCGCGCGAGACGCTCGGCCGCGCCGGCTACGAGACGACGGTGGTCGTGACGCTCGGGCCCGGCCACGCCACCGAGACCGCGCGCGACGCCGCCGCCCGCGGCGTGCACCTGGTGGTGTCGTGGGGCGGCGACGGCACCATGAATGAAGTGGCGCGCGCGCTGGCCTTCGGCCCGACGGCGCTCGCGCTCGTGCCGGCGGGATCCGGCAACGGACTCGGTCGCGACCTCGGCGTGCCGCTCGACCCGGTGCGGGCGCTGGCGATTGCCGCCGGCGGGCGCCGGCGGCGCATCGACGTCGGCGAGGTGAGCGGCGAGTACTTCTTCAACGTCGCCGGCGTCGGCCTCGACGCCCGCATCGCGCGCGCCTTCGCCGAGCGTACGCGGCCGCCGCGGGCGTCTGCGCTACGCGCGTGTCGGTGTGGCCGCCGTGCTCAGCTATCGCGCGCAGCCCTTCGAGGTGACCTGGGACGACGGCGCCTCTTCGCCAAGGGCGCTCTTCGTGGCATTCGCCAACTCGCGGCAGTACGGCAGCCACGGCTGCATTGCGCCGGCGGCGTCGCTCGACGACGGGCGGCTGAACCTGGTCATCATCGAAGACCAGCCGATCTGGCGCATCGCCTCGCGGTTGCCGGCGTTTTTCCTCGGCCGCCTCGGTCCGGGCCCTGGCGTCACGATGAGCACGTTCACGACGGCAGCGATCGACACCGCGCCCGGCACGGATCTGCACCTCGACGGCGAGCCCCGCACCGTCCAGGGGCCCCTGACGGTCCGCGTGCATCCCAGGGCTCTCGATATCGTAGTGCCGCTGGCTCGGCAGTAGCCGCTACGCTCGAGCTTGCGGTGACGAACGTTACCGCGAATTTACAGCCGGCCGGGGTGGGGGCGGGGCAGGATCGAAGAGCGAGTCCTGCCCCATGATGACTTACGAACAGACCCTCAAAAAAGACGACCACACGCGCCGCTTCGAGATCCTCGCGGAACCGCAGGGATGGCGGGTGGTGCAGCGAGCGGATACCACCGTCGTGCGCGAGGCGTTGTACACCGACTGGCATCGGGTCGAGCGCGCGCGCCGCGCCTTCTCGGTGGAGATGTCCACGCTGCGAGCCGAGGGCTGGCTCGACGCCCGCTGAGCCGCTACTCGACGAAGCGGTAGCCGAGGCCGACGACGGTCTCGATCTGGCGGCCGGCGGCGCCGAGCTTGGCGCGCAGGCGGCCGACGTGCACGTCCACCGACCGCGTCTCGATGAAGCGGTCGTAACCCCAGACCCGTTCGAGCAGGCGATCGCGTGACAGCACGCGGTTGCGGTTGTCGACCAGATAGCGCAGCAGCTCGAATTCGCGGCGCGTCAGCTTCACCGGCACGCCGTCCACCTGCACCGACACCGCATCGAAATCGGCCGACAGGTGCGCGCCCTCGTAAGTAGCGGCCTGCGGCGCTTCCGAGGCGCGGCCGCGGCGCAGCGCCGCCCGGACCCGGGCCGCGAGCTCGCGCACGCTGAAGGGCTTGGTGACGTAGTCGTCGGCGCCGGAATCGAGCCCGGTCACGCGGTCGCCTTCGCTCGTGCGCGCGGTGAGCATGATGATGGGCACGGTGGCCGTGGCCGCGCGCTGGCGCAGGATGCGGCAGACCTCGAGGCCGCTCAGGACCGGCAGGTTCAGGTCGAGCACGACCAGGTCGGGCGGCTGCTCGGTCGAGGCCTTGAGCGCGGCGTCGCCGCTGGCCGCCAGCTCGACGTCGATGTCGCCGCCGCGTTCGAGGGTGTGCTTGATGAGCTCGGCGATGTCGAGCTCGTCTTCGACCACCAGCACCCGACGACGGTTGGCCCGCGCCGACGGCACCGGCCGCAGCGGGGTGGCGCGCGGGGCCGGCCGGCGCGGACGCGACCGCCGTTCCGGGCTGAGCTCGATGGTCGGCGCGGGTGGGCGGCATCACGTGAAGCGTCATCGCCTCACGGTATCGCCGCCAGATTTCCGTGCAGTGACGGTGCCGTTAATTCTGGGTTACGGTGCCGCGACCGCTCAGACCACGGTGCCGGGCGGGAATCACCGCGTCCTTCGGCACGATCAGGATGCCTTCCCGGATGAAGTAGTTGGGGCCGTCGAAGGTCTGCAGGCCGCTGCTGATTGACCAGCCGGCAGCCCTCGCCGATGCGGGCGTTCTTGTCGACGATGACGCGGTCGAGCTCGACGCCGGGCCCGATGCCGAGCCCGACGCCGCTCGGATGCCCGTGGGTCGGCGCGTCGTAGCTGTCGGCCCCGAGCAGCACCGACCGCCGGATGGTCGTGCCGGCGCCAATCGTGGTGCGGATGCCGATGACTGATTCCTGCAGATTGGCGCGATCGATGTAGCAGCCTTCGGCGACCAGCGCGCGGTCCATCGTCGTGCCGGTGATACGCGACGGCGGCAGGAAGCGCGCGTGCGTGTAGATCGGCCGCCGGTGGTCGTAGAAGCTGAAGGCGGCGCCGGGCTGGGTGAGCATGATGTTGGCGTCGTAGAACGACTCGACCGTGCCGACGTCGGCCCAGTAACCCTTGTGCAGGTGGGCGACGACGCGGTAGCGATCGAGCGCGGTGGGAATCAACTGGCGGCCGAAGTCCACACCGCCTTCCTGTTCGAGCAGCTCGAAGAGCACCTCGCGCGTGAAGACGTAGATGCCCATCGAGGCCACGAACGGCCGCTCGTCGTCGAGCGGCATGAACGTCGAGCCCTCCGGCGCGCTGCGTCCGATGGCCGCCAGGCGTTCCGCGTTCGGCTTCTCTTCGAACTGCTGGATGGCGCCGCGCCAGTCGAACGTGAAGATGCCCATGCCGTTGGCTTCGGCGGCATTGACCGGCAGCGCCGCGATCGTCACATCGGCCTGCCGATCGACGTGCGCGTCGAGCATCGCCGCGTAGTCCATGCGGTACAGGTGGTCGCCGGCGAGAATCAGGTAGTAGTCGGCGTCGTATTGGGCGAAGTGCCGCGCCGCCTTGCGCACGGCATCAGCGGTGCCCTGAAACCACGCCGTCGCTGTCGGGCGTCTGCTCGGCGGCCAGGATCTCGACGAAGCCACTCGAGAACGTGTCCATGCGGTAGGCGCCGGCGACGTGCCGGTTGAGCGACGCCGAATTGAACTGCGTGAGCACGAAGATGCGCCGCAGGTCCGCATGCAGGCAGTTGCTGATGGGGACGTCGATCAGCCGGTATTTGCCGCCGATCGGCACCGCCGGTTTCGAGCGGTGCTGCGTGAGTGGAAAGAGTCGGCTGCCTTGGCCGCCGCCGAGGATCAGGGCAAGGGTGTCCCGCATCACCGGGGAAGTGTAGCGCTTCGCGCTCTACCAGAAGCCCAACACGCGCCACCAGACGCAGGCCCACGGTGAGCCACACCACGAGATTGGCCACGCCCACGATGGCGCCGGCCCGCCACCACTCGCCGAGCGTCACGTAGCCCTGGCTGAAGAGAATCGGACCGGTCGTGGTGCCGTAGTGGGTGAGCCCTGCCGGCAGGTTCGTGAGACACATCAGGCTGTAGACGGCCAGCGTCGGTGGCACGCCCACGCCGATGAGCAGCGTGGCAAACGGCGGGAAGAGCGCCAGCATGTGCGAGGTGATGCTGGCAAACGCGTAGTGCGTCACGAAGTACACGACCAGCACCACCAGCAGCACCGTGAACCAGCCGATGCCGCCCAGCAGCGCGCCGACGCCGGTGGCAAAGGCCGTGGGCACGCCGGTGGCGTTGAGCAGTTCGCCCATCTTCAGCAGGCCGCCGTACCAGATGAAGACGTCCCAGGCGGCGCGTTCGGCGACGATGCCTTCCCAGCGCAACGTGCCGGTGACCAGCATCACGCCGAGACCGAGCAACGCCACGAACGTCACGTCAAGGCGATGGAAGCCGGTGGTGAGCCACAGCAGGCCGACGCCGACGAAGACGCCCATCGTGATGCCTTCGAGGCGCCCGACGCGCCCGAGTGCCTCGAGTTCGCGGGCCGCAAAGGCGGCCGCTTCGGGCGTGCGGGTCACCTCGGGTGGCACCACTTTGTAGACCACCCATGGCACCACCAGACACGAGACGAGTCCCGGCACGCTGGCCGCCACGAGCCATCCCGACCAGGTGACATCCACGCCCGCCAGCTTCGATGCCAGGCCCGCCGCCAGGACGTTGCTGGCCTGGCCGGTGAGGAACATCGCGCAGGCGACGGCCGACCCCTGATACATCGCCGCCAGCAGGAAGCGCCCGAGCCGCGGCGCCGTGGGCCCGGGCGTCGAGCCGAAGAGCTCGGCGATGCTGCGGCCGATTGGCAGCACCATGCCGGCTGAACGCGCGGTGATCGACGGCACGCCACTGGCAAGCGTCACGTCGGTCATGACGAGTGCGTAGGCGATGCCGAGCGAGCTGCTGCCGAAGCGGCGGATGAAGAGGAGCGCGATGCGGCGGGCGAGTCCCGAATCGAGGATCGCGCGCGCCATCAGCATCGCGGCCAGCACCAGCCACACCGACGGCTCCCCGAAGCCGCCCAGGGCCTCGCGCATCGGGATGCCGTTGGCCGCCATCGCCGTCAGGCCCAGGATGACCAGCGCCGCGCCCGGCATCGGCTGGATCGCCATGCCGGCGATCACACACACGAAGATGGCGAAGGTGCGCCAGCCCTGCGGCGTGACCGCGTCGGGCCGCGGCAGCAGCAGCGTCACGACGAGGAAGAGCACCACGAGCGCCGCCAGGCGGCCGAGGCGAACCGGTGAGCCTGGAGCGGACATGCGCGCGCCATTGTAGTGGCACGCGCGCCGGCGACCGCTACGCCGGCGGCGGGGAGGTCAGCGCGGCGCGGGCCGCGCGCGCCCGGTCGCGGGGGGTGCTGTCCACATGGCCGAGCGCATGCAGTGCCGCATCGAAGACCGACGCCACCACCGGATCGGCAGGGCGGATGAGGCGGTAGTGCATCCAGACGCCGTCGCGCCGCGCTTCCACCAGGCCGGCCTTGCGCAGGTAGGCGAGGTGCCGCGAGGTGGTGGGCTGCGACACGCCGAGGCTGGCGTGCAGGTGACACACGCAGAGTTCGCCACCGGGTCCGCCGGGCGTGTCCGCCAGGATGGCGAGGATGCGCAGCCGGGTCGCGTCGGCGAGCGCCTGATACAGGCTGACGAGCGTGGTCGCGTGCTTCACGCGGGGCGCCGCCGTGGTGGTCGTGCAGCAGGTCGACATATTCGCGTTGACAAATATAGCACGAGCCAATATATTCGCATTGGCGAATATCTGAACCCGTTTCGGCTGGCCTGCATAGCCGGCCCAGGAGACATGACCATGGCGACCCCGATCGAGATCAAGACCACGGTGAAAGAGAAGTACGGCGAGGCGGCCAGGCGCGCGGCCAGCGGCGGACTCGCGATTGGCTGTTGCGGCAGCCCGTCGGATTCGGGTTGCGGCGACCCGATCACCTCGAACCTCTACGACGTGGCCCAGCAGACCGGCCTGCCGGCCGAAGCGGTGGCGGCCTCGCTCGGCTGCGGCAACCCGACGGCCCTGGCGGAACTGAAGGCGGGCGAGGTGGTGCTCGACCTCGGCTCCGGCGGCGGCATCGACGTGCTGCTCTCGGCCCGGCGCGTCGGGCCCACCGGCAAGGCCTACGGCCTCGACATGACCGACGAGATGCTGGCGCTCGCCAACGAGAACAAGAAGAGGGCCGGCGCCGAGAACGTCGAGTTCCTGAAGGGCGAGATCGAACACATCCCGTTGCCCGATAACTCCGTGGACGTCATCATCTCGAACTGCGTCGTCAATCTCTCGGGCGACAAGCCGCGCGTCATCCGCGAGGCGTTCCGGGTGCTGAAGCCTGGCGGCCGCTTCGCGGTCTCGGACGTGGTGGTGAAGGGCGAGGTGCCGGCCGACATCCGCCGGAGCATGGAACTGTGGATTGGCTGCGTGGCCGGAGCCCTCGAGGAAGCGGAGTTCAGGCAGCTGCTCACCGGCGCCGGCTTCAGCGACGTCGACATCGAGCCGACGCGCATCTACAAGGCGGCCGATGCGAAGACCTTCCTGGCGGAAGCCGGTCTCGACCGGGCGGGGCTGGCCGAGTCGATCGATGGCAAGTTCATGAGCGCGTTCGTGCGGGCGACCAAGCCCGGCGGCGAGACCCAGGCGTGCGGCTGCGCGCCTGGCTGCTGCAACTGACCCCCGCCCACGTCCGCTGACCTTGCGCGCCGGGCGCTCCAGCTCATCTGGGGTGTCCGGCGCACATTGTTTTCAGGCGTGTAACGCAAATTTCGAGGTGTTCCGATTGAATTAACATGGATTTAACGCTACCGTTGCCGATACGTCATTCAGGCACCCATTCGAGATGGCCCGGCGCACCCATTTCACGCTCGCGGCAGCGGCGATCGGCCTGATGGCCGTCATCCCGGTCCGGGTCCGTACCGAAGCCCAGCCCGTGCCCGCTCCTGCGCCGTTTGTCACCCGCCATCCTGAGCTGTCGGCCGCCCTCGACCGCATCGCCCGCGGCAGCGCGTCGTGGCGGGCCGCCCTGACCGCCGTTGCGGCCACCGGACGTCGCGCCCTCGTGCTGACCCCGGATCAGGTGGTGGTGCAGGACCCCTCGACCGGCGCGTCCAGGCCCTTCGATCGCTCGACGGTGGCGGAGGTGTCGCCCGTGGCCGACCCGAGCGGCGCCGTCTCGAGCGTGCTCGTCGTCGTCAATGTCGAGCGGATGCAGCAGCTCCACGATCGCCGCGGCTCCCTGCCCGGAGAGTTCCACGCCGATCCTCGAGCGCGTGCTGGCGCACGAAGTGTACGGCCACGCCGTGCCGTACCTGGAGGCCGGACACCTGTCGGGCCGCTGCGCCGACCCCGAGCCCGGGCAGACCGCCACCGAGTCGTGCGCCATCCAGCGCGAAAACGTGGTGCGCGCCGAACTGCGCCTGGGACGTCGCACCGATGCCGCGCTCGGCGGCCTGATTCTGGCCGGAATGCTCCGCTAGCTCCGCCTGTCGGGGTGCCCCCCGAGCCCGCCTTCGCGAGTTAACCCGCCTGTAACAGCCCTGTCGCAGTCGCTTCATGGCCCCTCGATAGCCTGACCTGGTAAGCCAACCCCAGTGTGTGAGGTCGAGGAGCGTATGAACTTGCGATGTGTTCGGGTAGCCCTGCTTGCAGGCGTGCTGCTGACAAGTGCCGTCCCGGCGGTGTGGGCTGAACAGCCAGCGGCCGCCAGCGCCCGGAAGACCCGCGTCACCGGCGTGGTCCGCGACGAAACCAACGGCATCAGCCTCCCGGGGATCCCGGTCGAGGTGGTGGGCGGCGAGACCGTGTATACCGACGTCGACGGCCGCTACGTAGTCGAACTCGTCCCCGGCAGCTACGACCTGAAGGTCGCGATGGAAGGCTACCAGGAGATGACCGCGAAGGTCGTGGTGGCCGCCGGCGTGCGCACGGTCGACGCCAACATCGGCATCACGATGGCGAAGTTCGCCGAGACGGTCGTGGTGCGCGGCGACGCGCCGATCGACGCGGTCACCTCGTCCCAGGAAGTGCAGCTCATCGAGCGCAAGAACGCCCCGATGATCAGCGACAACCTCGGCGCCGTCGAGATGCGCAGCAACAACGACGGCGACGCCGCCGCCGCCATGCAGCGCGTCACCGGCATCTCGGTGGTCGACAACCAGTACGTGTTCGTGCGCGGCCTGGGCGAGCGCTACAGCAACACCCAGTTGTCGGGGGCCACGCTGCCCACGACCGAGCCCGACAAGAAGGTCGTGCCGCTCGACATGTTCCCCTCGGGCCTGCTCGACAGCGTGCAGGTGGCCAAGTTGTACTCGCCCGACAAGTCGGCCGAGTTCGCCGGCGGCCTGGTGCAGGTGAATCCGATCAAGCTGCCGAACCGCCCGGTGCTCGACTTCTCCTACGGCCTCTCCGGCAACAGCATCTCGACCGGCAAGAGCATCCCGCTCAGCTCGCTCGGGTCGCGCGACTGGCTGGGCTTCGACAACGGCTCCCGGGCTCTGCCCGGTTCGTTCCCCGACTCGAAGATCGTCCGCCGCGGCATCTTCACCCCCACCGTGGGGTTCACGCCGGCCGAGATCACCGCCTTCGGCCGCGCCCTCGACAACACCTGGCGGCCGCAGAATGCCGACGGCGCGCCCGGCCAGAACTGGGGCGTGGTGGCCGGCAACCGCTTCGGCAAGCTCGGCGTGGTGGCCAGCCTCTCGCAGTCGTACAAGGAAACCTTCCAGCGTGAAGGCCGCGCCTTCTACCGCCTCGGCGAAGGCGACGAACTGGAAGCGGTCAGCGACTACGAAATCGAGGCCGGCACGCAGCGCGCCCAGATCGGCGGCGTGGCGAACCTGTCGTTCCAGGCGACCACCAACCACCGGCTGTCGTTCGAGAACTTCTACACCCACAGCGGCCGCGACGAGGGCCGCCGGTTCGAAGGGCCGAACACCGAGAACAACTTCTACTACTTCAACAACCGCGTGCAGTTCATCGAAGAAGGCCTGTTCTCGAACGGCCTGTCGGGCGAGCACTTCTTCCGCGGGCTGTCGAACAGCCGGCTCGACTGGCGGGCCACCTACTCGCGCGCCAATCGCGACGAGCCGGACCTGCGCGAGACCCTGTATCAGGCGACGCTGGTGCCGCTCGCCGGCGGCGGGTTCACCTACAGCGGCAACCCGGTGCTGGCCGACGAGTCGCAGAGCGGCTTCCGGATGTTCAACGACCTCGAAGACAACACCCTCGACGTCGCCGCCAACTGGAGCATCTTCAGCACCGCCGGTGACCGTCCGACCCAGTACAAGTTCGGCCTCAATGTCGTCGACCGCGACCGCGCGTTCCAGTCGCGCCGCTTCCGCTTCATCCCGATCACGACCGGTTCGGGCAGCAGCGTGCAGGCCAACCTGACCCTCACGCCGGAAGAGATCTTCACCTCGAACAACATCGGCACCGCGTTCCGCTTCAACGAAGAGACGCGTCCGGTGGATGCCTACGACGGCGCGCAGACGACCTACGCCGGCTACGGCATGGTGGACGTCGCCCTGCGGGCCCGCACCCGCCTGGTGGCCGGCGCCCGCGTCGAACGCTTCGAACAGCAGGTCGACTCGTTCGACCCGTTCGGGCTGTTCGTCGCCACCACCACCTCGGAGAACAAGAACACCGACTTCTTCCCGTCGGTCAACCTGGTGCAGGGCATCACCACCAACTCGAACCTCCGCCTCGGCTACAGCTCCACGGTCAACCGCCCCGAGTTCCGCGAGGTCGCCACCTTCGAGTTCACCGACGTGGTCGGCGCCCGCGCCGTGCGCGGCAACCCGGATCTGCGCCGCGCCATCATCCAGAACGTGGACGCCCGCTGGGAACTGTTCCCGGGCGCCAGAAATGTCATCGCGGTGAGCGGGTTCTACAAGTACTTCAACGAACCCATCGAGCGCATCGTGATTGCCGGCGCGCAGCCGATCGTGACCTTCCAGAACGCCGAGAGCGCCCGCAACTTCGGGCTCGAGCTCGAAGCGGCCCGCCAGGTGTTCCGCCACCTCTACGTCGCCGCCAACTACACCTACGTCGACTCCCAGATCACACTCAGCCCGGGCCAGCGGACGGTGCAGACCTCGCTCAAGCGCGCGCTGGCCGGTCAGTCGAAGAACGTCTTCAACGTCACCACCGAGTTCGCCGCCGGCGGCTTCAACATGCGCGTGCTGGTGAACCGCTACGGCGACCGCATCTCGGACGTCGGCTCGAACGGCGCGCCCGACATCATCGAGCAGGGCCGGCCGCAGATCGACCTGGTGATGTCGCAGCGGCTGGGCCGCTTCAACCTCCGCTTCGGCGCCGACAACCTCGCCGACAGCCGCTACAACTTCACGCAGGGCGTGGGCTCGGTGCAGGAGCGCGAGCGCACGTTCGTGCAGGGCCGCACCTTCAGCCTGTCGCTCGGCGTCAACGTCTTCTAGGTCGCGCCTTTCATGAGGAAAGCACAAGGCATCATGGTTCACGTATCACGCATCCTGAAGGGGCTCGCCGCCGTCGCCGCGGTGGCCACGGCCGTCGTCGCGGCCGTGCCCGTGGCCGCTCAGCTCCAGCCGCCGGTGACGGTGCCGGGCATCGACCGCCCGGTCGTCGTCGTCACCGGTGAAATCACCGGCACCATGAACTGGACGAGCAACTTCGTCTACGTGCTGCGCGGCGCGGTGTTCGTCAAGGAAGGCGGCACGCTCAACATCGCTGCCGGCACGCTCATCGCCGGCGAGGCCGGCAGCGTCGGCACGCTCATCGTCGAACGTGGCGGCCGGTTGAACGCCCTCGGCACGCGCGAGCAGCCGATCGTGATGACCAGCGACCAGCCGGTCGGGCAGCGGTCACGCGGTGACTGGGGCGGCCTCATCATCAACGGCCGGGCTCCCGTGAACATCCCGGGCGGCGAGGGCGTAGGCGAAGCGCAGACCGGTATCTACGGCGGCGACGACCCCAACGACAACAGCGGCACCATGCGCTACGTGCGGGTGGAGTTCGCGGGGTCCGAGTTCAGCCCCGACAACGAGCTGAACGGCATCGCTTTCCAGGGTGTGGGCCGTGGCGGCAGCTACGAATACATCCAGGTGCACATGAACCGCGACGACGCGTTCGAGTGGTTCGGCGGCACCGCCGATGCCAAGTACCTCGTGGCGTCGAACACCGGTGACGACAGCTTCGACTGGACCTTCGGCTGGAGCGGGCGGGCGCAGTTCGTGGCCGTCCACCAGCGCAGCGACGACGGCGACTGGGCCATCGAGGCCGACAACAACGAGTTCGCCAACGACCTGCTGCCGCGCTCCAATCCGCAGATCTACAACTTCACCAGCTGCGGCGACCCCGACTCGAATGAGGGCGCCGAAGCCTTCCGCGCCATCCTGTTCCGTCGCGGCACCGCGGTCACGTTCCGCAACTTCCTGGTGCTCGGTTCGCGCACCCTCGGGATGCAGATCGACGGCGCCTCGACGCTCACGCAGGTCAACAGCGGCGTGACGCAGATCGGGGCCGGCGTGGTCTTCGGACCGGCGACGCCGCTCCACGCCAGCGTGCAGCCGTTTGTCGCCAACGGGCGCTTCCCCGATGTCAGGACCGGCGTGAATCCCGGTGTGGTCGGCTGCTTCGTGCACGAGAATCCGAACTTCCAGCCGTCGTCGGTGGCGACGCTGGCGGGCGGTCAGATGACGCCGATTCAGCCGCCCAATGACGGCTTCTTCACCCCGGTGACCTTCATTGGCGCGGTGCCGCCGGCCCCGGCCGACAACTGGATGAGCGGCTGGACCTCGTTCCCGCAGCGGTAGGATCGAGTTCTGCGCCCCGGCCGATAGCCGGGGCTACAGGGGAGAGGGGACCGGGCATACCGGTTCCCTCTCCGTAGTAAGGTCTCTCTGGATGTCCTGCCGCCTCGTCCTGCTCGCCGGTTCGCTCTTTCTCGCCTCGTGTGCGTCCCCCGCAACACCTCTCGCTGACACGCGCGACTCGCCGCAGGCCGTGGCCCAGGCGGTGATCGATGCGGTGACAGCCGGCAACAGCGCGGCGCTGGCCTCCCTGGCGCTTTCGGAACAGGAGTTCCGCGAGCACATCTGGCCCGAGTTGCCCGCCGCCCGTCCCGAGCGCAATCTGCCGTTCTCGTACGTGTGGGGAGACCTGCATCAGAAGAGCGGCACCAGCCTGGCCGGCACACTCGCGAAGTACCGCGGGCAGCGCCTGTCGCTCGTCGATGTCCGGCTCGGCGAGGCGACGGCCTATCAGACCTACACCGTGCATCGCGACAGCGTGTTCGTGGTGCGTACCGCCGACGGAGCCACTGAAGACGTGCGGCTCTGCGGGTCGATGGTCGAGCTTGGCGGCCGCTGGAAAGTCTTCAGCTACGTCACAACCGACTGACGGACGTCCCGCGAGGCGCGTCCGCCCCTCCCGCTGGTCCTTCCAGGCGGGCCGACTGGTCGAGCGGGTCGCCGGTGCCGCGTCTAAACATTCATATATAACGATGATATAATATACTCTGCCGGGTGGGCGGCGGCCCGGCCGCACCTCGTGTCAGCCGACCGCTCCCGAGTGAGCCGTGGAGGCCTCCTGGATGAAGGGCACCACCTCAGCGCGCGTTCCGTGGGCGACCTGGCGGCCCAAGCTCCTCGAGATGCTGGCCCACTACGACCGGCGGACGTTCGCGGCGGACGTCGTGGCCGGTCTCACCGTGGGCGTCGTGGCCCTGCCGCTCGCGATGGCCTTTGGCATCGCCTCCGGGGTGACGCCTCAGGCGGGCATCTACACCGCGATCGTCGGCGGCTTCGTCGTGTCCCTCCTGGGCGGCTCCAGCGTCCAGGTCAGCGGCCCCACGGGCGCCTTTGTCGTCATCGTCGCGGCGATCATCGCCCAGCACGGGTTGTCGGGCCTGCTGATGGTCACCATGATGGCCGGCGTGATTCTGGTGTTCCTCGCCATCACGGGCCTGGGCCAGGCGGTGAAGTTCATTCCGCGTCCGGTCGTCATCGGCTTCACCAACGGCATCGCGCTGCTGATTGCGTCGACGCAGATCAGGGACTTTCTCGGCCTGGCGATCCCGGAGCCGCCCAGCGAGTTCTTCGCGCGGATGTCGACGCTGGCGGCCGGCCTTCACCTGTGGAGCCCGGCCGCCGTCGCGCTCGCTGCGGTGTCGTTGGCTCTGGTCCTGGTCGTGCCGCGCCTGGTCGCTCGCGTGCCCGGCTCCATCGTCGCCCTTGCCCTGGGGACCGCCGCGGTGGCGGCGTTCGGGCTCCCCGTCGAAACCATCGGCTCGAAGTTCGGGGGCATCCCAGGCGGGCTGCCTCGCTTTGCCATCCCGGAGTTTCGCGCCGACCTCATTCTGCCGTTGCTGCCGTCGGCGATGACGGTGGCGCTGCTGGCGGCCGTCGAGAGCCTGCTGTCCGCCGTGGTGGCCGACTCGATGACCGGCGATCGTCACAACTCGAGCGCGGAACTGATGGGGCAGGGCATCGGGAACATACTGTCGCCGCTGGTGGGCGGCATTCCGGTCACCGGCGCGATCGCGCGTACCGCCACGAATTTTCGATCCGGCGCCAGGACGCCGGTGTCAGGCATCGTCCACGCGTGCACACTCCTCGGCATCATCCTGCTGCTCGCGCCCCTGGCCACGCATGTGCCGCTTGCGACGCTGGCGGCCGTGCTGTTCGTCGTCGCCTACAACATGGGCGAGTGGGGCGAGATCGGCAGCATCTGGAAGCTGGAGTGGGCCGACAAGTCGGTCTGGGCGATTACCTTCGGCCTCACGGTGATGGCCGACCTGACGCTGGCCGTCGAGGTGGGCATCGCGCTCGCCGCGCTGCTCTACATCTACCGTGTCACCGAGACCACGGTCGTCTCCACGCTCACCGCGGGCGATATCGAGGGTGGGCGAGTGCACGCGCTGCAGGACAAGCCGGTGCCGCCGTATGTGACGCTGCTGCGCATTCACGGCCCATTCCTCTTCGGCATGACCGACAAGCTGGCCGACGCCACCGCCGACCTGACGGCGTTCGCGCCGGTGGTGATTCTGCGGCTGCGGCACATGAGCGCCATCGACGCGACAGGCCTGCACGCCCTCGAGACGTTCAACGACCGGCTGACGAAGACGGGACGCGTCCTGATCCTCTGCGGCGCACGGGCGCAGCCCGCGGCCTTCCTGCACCAGGCAGACTTCCTGGCGCACGTGGGGGAGAAGAACATCGTGCCGCACTTCCAGGGCGCGCTGGCACGCGCACGTGAACTACGCGAGTCGACGCTCAGGCTCGCCGGGTCTCCCGTCTGAGTTCTTTGAGCATTCCCCCCGTATCGACGAGGTGGTTGTCGAAAATGCGGCGCGCCACCATGAGGAGCTCTTCGATGGCAGGGTCACGCAGTGCGTACCGCACCGAGAGCCCGCGCTTCTCGGAGGTCACGATGCCCTGGTTGCGCAGCACCGCCAGCTGCTGCGAGACCACCGGTTGCTCCAGGCCGAGCGCCTCCTGGAGTTCCTGCACCGACCGGTCGCCCTTGACCAGGGTCTCGAGAATCCGGATGCGGGCGGGGTGGGCCAGGGCGCGGAAGAACCGTGCTTTGAACGTCTGGAGCGGGGTGGCGTGCATCGGGCGTCATCCGCCAGCTGGCGGCTCACAGCGGCCAAGATTACCGTAAGCATTGCTATATAGCCATGTAATCACGTCACGCGACAACGGAGGGTGACATGCGAAGAACGGCCATTGCCTGTGTGCTCGCGGTGTCGGCCTGCGGCCGGGCGGCCGAGCCGACGACGCGGCCATCGGTCGCGCCAGGGCCGGACGAGCCGGTGTGGCACTACGACGGGGACGAGGGACCCGGGCACTGGGGCGAGCTGAGTCCACGATTCGCGCCGTGCCGCGACGGCCGTCGGCAGTCGCCCATCGACATCGTCCTGCCGACAGAGCGGCGGCGACGTGCCCCGCGTCATGCTGCAGTTTCCGCCCGCCACGCTCCGAATTGCGCACCACGAACACGTCGCCGATGGCATCAACAACGGCCACACGATTCAGATCAATTACGACGACGGCGACACGCTGACCGTGGGCGAGACCTCGTTCGACCTCGTGCAATATCACTTTCACAGCCCGAGCGAACACACGCTCTCCGGACGCCGGTATCCCATGGAAATGCACATGGTGCATCGCTCGGCGAGCGGCACCCTCGCCGTCGTTGGCGTGCTCGTGGCAGAGGGCCGCCACCATGCGGCGTTCGACCCGGTGTGGGCGAATCTGCCGCGGGCCAGGGGCGTCGAGACCCACTACGCGCACATCACGGTCGATGTGGACGCGTTGCTGCCGGCCTCCCACGCGTCGTACCGGTATCAGGGATCGCTGACGACGCCGCCGTGCACGGAGGGTGTCGAGTGGATCGTCCTGTCGACACCGATCGAACTCGATCGTCAGCAGATCGACACGTTTCGAGCGATCATCCACGACAACAGCCGGCCGGTGCAGGCGCTCAATGGCCGCATGGTGCTCGCGGACATGGTCCACTGACCATTCCGTGGCGCCTTCGAGGCGGCAGCGTCCCGGCAGACGCATCCGATGCCTCCTCCTGGCCTCGGTGCCGGAGTGGTCGTTCGCGCAGGTCGGCGGGTTCATAGCACGCTGGGTCATCGGCTACGGAGCGTCCAGACGCCTCCCCGGTTGTCGTCGGCGCGCTGACGGGCGGGCACTTCGGGGCCGTGGCTCACGAGCGCCCTGGGGCTGGGCCTGGCCGGTGTGACGGCGCTGGTCCCGGTGGGTCTGTACTTGCACTGGCCGGCCGCACAGACGATGCTCGTAGGGACTGGGGATTCCTTGAGGCTGTGGGGTGCGGTCGTGCTGGCGGGCGTCGCGGGGACGGTGGCCTTGTGGTTGCCGCCGGTGGGCGACGCCAGCGCGTCGTGGACGAGCGTGAAGGGCGACGACTGACGTCGCATGTTGAGGGAGATGAATCGATGAGACGTGCAATGCAGTGGGGAATGACGGCGCTCGGCGTGGCGCTGGTGGCGGGTGTCGCGACCGTCGGGGCGCAGGCGCCCGTGAAGGTCGACATGAAGGATGGTCAGGGGCAGTCGATCGGCACCGCGACGGTGTCGTCGTCGATGGGCGCCGTGCACATTCAGCTCGACCTCAAGGGGTTGAAGCCGGGGCAGCACGGGCTGCACGTGCACGCAGTCGGGAAGTGCGAAGGCCCGGGCTTCACGACGGCCGGCGGCCACCTGAACCCGACGAACAAGAAGCACGGCCTGCTCAGTCCCGACGGACCGCACGCTGGCGACATGGACAACTTCACCGTGGCGGCTGACGGCACGGCGAAGGGCATGGTCATGGCCAAGGGCATCACGTTTGGCAGCGAGCCGAACTCGGTGTTCGCGGGCGGCGCCACGGCGCTGGTCGTGCACGCCGGTCCGGACGACGGCAAGACCGACCCCTCGGGCGGCTCGGGCGATCGCATCGCCTGCGGCGTCATCACGAAGTAGGCCGTGGCAGCCGGGTGAGGCGCAGCGCGTCACCCGGCCCCCCTTTGGGCAGCCGTGCGCGTCGCTCCGAGTTTCGGCGACCCCCTGCAGAGACATTTGTAACGTCTATGTAACGTGGACCTGTGGCACACTCGCCGTGCCCCGGCCCCCGACCGGCCGGGCGTCAGGAGTGTCCGTGGCCGCCTTTCGCCTGATCCCCAGGGAAGAGAAGTTCTACGCCGATTTCATCGCCCTCGCCGACCGCATCGTGTCGGGCGCCACGCTGCTCGAGAAGATGCTGGCGACCGACCCGCCGGCCTGGGAGATGGCGATCGAAATCAAGCAGGTCGAAGAGGCCTGCGACTCGCTCACCCACGAGATCATCCAGCGCCTGAACCGCACCTTCGTCACGCCGATCGACCGCGAAGACATCCTCGATCTGGCCAAGTCGCTCGACGACGTGATGGACGCCATCGACGCCGCGGCCGGCGTGGTGCGGCGCTACCGCATCCACACCCTGCCGTACGGTGCGCGCGAGCTGGCGTCGCTCATCTGGCGCTCGGCCATGCAGGTGAAGGTCGCCGTCGAGGCGCTCGAGAAGAAGACCGGCGTGCACGACCGCTCGGTTGAAATCAACCGCCTCGAAAACGCCGCCGATACGGTGCACGACGAAGCCCTGCGCCGGTTGTTTGAACACGAGAAGGACGCCATCGCACTCATCAAGTGCAAGGAGATGCTCGACCTGCTGGAGCTGGCGACCGATGCCTGCGAGGACGTTGCCAACGTGCTCGAGAGCGTCGTCGTCAAGCACGGGTAAGCGTCATGGAGCACTCGGTCGTCATCGTCGTCGTCGTGGCGGCGCTGGTCTTCGACTACATCAACGGCTTCCACGACGCCGCCAACTCCATCGCCACGGTCGTTTCGACCCGCGTGCTGTCGCCGGGCAAAGCGGTCGTCTGGGCGGCGTTCTTCAATTTCGCGGCGGTCTTCATCTTCGGCACCGCGGTGGCCAAGACGATGGGCTCGGGGATGATCGACCTGGCGACCGTGACGGGCGCCGTGATCCTCGGCGGGCTCATCGGGGCCATCGTGTGGGACCTTATCACCTGGTACTACGGCCTGCCGACCAGCTCCTCGCACGCACTCATCGGCGGCTATGCCGGCGCCGCCCTGGCCAAGGCCGGGCCGAAGGCGATCATCGTCGCCGGCTGGACCAAGACGCTCATCTTCATCGTGCTGGCGCCGCTGCTCGGGCTGCTGCTGGGCCTGCTCTTCATGACGATCATCCTGTGGGTCTGCCGCCGCACGGCGCCGACGCGCGTCGATCAGCTCTTCCGACGGCTGCAGCTGGTGTCGGCGGCGCTCTACAGCCTCGGCCACGGCTCGAACGACGCGCAGAAGACGATGGGCATCATCGCCGGCGCGCTCTTCGCCGGCGGCTACATCACGACCTTCGACATTCCCACCTGGGTGGTGTTTGCGGCGTATGCAGCGATTTCGGCCGGCACGCTCTCGGGCGGCTGGCGGATCATCCACACCATGGGCTCGAAGATCACGCGCCTGCAGCCGGTGGGCGGCTTCGCCGCCGAGACGGCCGGCGCCGTGTCGCTCTTCCTGGCCTCGTCGCTTGGCGTGCCGGTCAGCACGACGCACACCATCACCGGCGCCATCGTGGGGGTCGGATCGGTGCGGCGCTTGTCGGCCGTCCGCTGGGGCATCGCCGGACAGATCGTGTGGGCCTGGGTGCTCACGATTCCGGCCTCGGCCGTGATCGCCGCCGCGACCTACTACGTGCTGGCGGCGAGCGGCTTCAGATAGCCGGCCCGCGCGAAGCGAGCGGCAGACGGACCTCGAAGACGGCGCCGCCGCCGGCGCCGTTCTGCACGCTGACCGCGCCACCGTGCAGCTCCGCCAGATGTTTCACGATCGCCAGGCCCAGCCCGGTGCCCCCGGGCCGGCCGCGCGACTTGTCGACGCGGTAGAAGCGCTCGAAGACGCGGCCGAGGTCTTCGGGGGGAATGCCCGGGCCGTTGTCGCGCACGGTGACCACCAGCGCCTGGTCGTCGACGGCGGCGGTCACGGCGACCTCGCCGCCGTCCTGCGTGTAGTTGATCGCGTTCTCGACCAGATTGCGCACGATGTCGTGCACCTTGGCGGCGTCCACGGCGAGCCCCCGGGTGTCTGGCGCCATGGCCGTGGTGACCCGCAGGTGCTTGGCGGCGGCCGCCGGCGCCATGTCTTCGACGATGCCGCCGATGAGGAGGGCGATGTCGGCCGGCGCGGCCTCGAGCAGCTCCTTGCCGGCATCGAGCATCGCCAGGCGGAGCAGGTCCTTCACCAGGCGCTCCATCCGGGTGGCGTGGCGCTGGATGATCTCGAGGAAGCGGCGCCGCGCGTCGGGATCCTCTGAGTCGTCCACCAGCGCTTCGGCGTAGCCGCGAATGGCCGTGAGCGGCGTGCGCAGCTCGTGTGAGACGTTGGCGACGAAGTCGCGGCGGATCTGGTCGGTGCGCTTGAGGTCGGTGACATCGTGCAGCACCACCACCACGCCCCGTCCGGCGCCGGCCACCGGCGCCAGGCGCGCCACCAGCGCGCGCGAGCCGTCGCGGGCGGTCGAGAACTCGAACGCGTGCGGGGCCCCGCCGCTGAGCAGCCGGCCCACGTGCTCGACCACGCCCGGGTGCCGCAAGGCTTCCACGTACGGCCGGTCCACCGCATCGCTCTCGATGCGCAGCATGCGGCGCGCGGCGTCGTTCACCAGCTGCAGACGCCCGCCCTCATCGACGACCAGCACGCCCTCGACCATGCTGCCGAGAATGGCCTGCATGCGCGCCCGGTCGCGTGCCAGTGACGTGATCCGCCGTTCCTGCTCGTGCACGGCGGCATCGAGCGCGCGGGCGGCGGTGCCCAGCTCGTCGTCGCCGTAGTCGGGGCCCGGCCGGCTCAGATCGCCCAGCGCGTAGCGGCGACCGACATCGACGATGGCCTGCGCACGCAGGCGATACCGTCCGGCCAGGGCCGAGGCGGTCACGAATGCGGTGATGAGGGCGAGCCCGGCACCGAGCGCCACCGCCACGCCCGGGCGCGTCACCGCGCCTTCGCCGAGCATCAGCCCGACGAACATCAGGGCGACGAGGGACACGCCGAACGCGGCGATGAAGATGGTGAACCGCGTGTCGGAGCGCACGGCGGGGTGCTAGGAGCGGCTGGCGGACGGCTCGGGCGACGCCGCGACGGGCGCCGGCTCGACCAGCTTGTAGCCGAACTGCTTGACGGTGACGAGCGCTTCCACGAGGAAGGGGAGCTTCTCGCGCAGACGGCGCACGTGCACGTCCACGGTGCGGGTGCCGCCGGTGTAGGAATAGTCCCACACGTCCGAGAGCAGCAGGTCGCGTGACAGCACCCGTCCGCGGTGCGTCATCAGATACTGCAGCAGCAGGAACTCCTTGGCGGTGAGCCGCGTTTCGCGGCCGTCCACGCTGACGATGTGCCGGTCGAGGTCGATGGCGAGCGGTCCGTAGGTCAGGCTTCCGGCCGTCGGCACGACGCGCTCCAGCCGGCGCAGCAACGCCCGGACGCGGGCCACCAGTTCCTTGGGGCTGAAGGGCTTGGTGATGTAGTCGTCGGCGCCGAGTTCGAGCCCGGCGATGCGATCCGATTCGGCCGCCTTGGCAGTCAGCATGATGATCGGCACCGCCGCCGTGGCCGGATCGGCGCGCAGCGCCCGGCACACCGTGAGGCCGTCGACGCCGGGCAGCATCAGGTCGAGCACCACGAGATCGGCCGGCGTCTCGCGCAGCCGCGGCATGACGTCACGGCCGGAGTCGGTGACGTCGACGGCGAAGCCGTCTTTCTCGAGGTAGTGGCGAACGAGGCCCGAGATGTCGGCGTCGTCTTCGGCCACCAGGATGCGCGGCATGTCTGTTGAGTATAGCCGGGCTGCGACGCCGCCGCGGGCGGGGCGGTCGGTCAGTCGAGACCGTCGCGGCGGACACCGACGACGGTCCAGCCCTCCGCCTGCCGGCGGAAATGTACGATGACGGGGCGCCGCCATCCCGGGTAGGTGGTGTGACGCGTGTGCACAGCCGCTTCGACGAAGTCGCCGGTGAGAACCGCCGCCGGCGCCTGTGCCCGGGCCGTCGTCACCGACACCGGCGCGCCAACCGGCGTCGAGCGGCCGGTGGTGTTGTCGAAGCTCGCCCAGACGACCTCGTAGCCCTCGGGCGCCGCCGCGCGGCGCGTCTCGACGGCGGTGTTCACGAAGGTGAGCGTGCCGGTCCGGTCGAGGGTGAAGTCGACCAGCGGGTTGACGCCGGTGAGCCACTGCAGGCCGATCTTGTCGCGACGCGCGATGATGACATCGGCCAGGTAGTTGGCGGCGCCCGCCTCGGTGTACTCCGCGGCGCCGACGACGGCGCGGATGGCCTCGTCGGGCACGGCCATGATGCGCCGCGAGGCCCAGAAGAGATCGTCGGCCCGCGCGTTGTCGAAGGCGACGTTCGGATATTCCGGCTTCCAGCGCTCCGGCCAGAAATAGGCCGCCTCGATGCGGCCTACGGCCGGGTAGGTCGGGTACTGCACCTTGATCCACGGCCGCACCCAGAAGCCGAACGACAACATCGTCAGCAGCGTCGGCCGCGCTTCCCAGATGTACTCGTTACCGGCGCGCGGCTTCTGCGCGGCGACGCTGGCGCTGCCGAGGGTCGAACCGAAGTCGATGAGATGGTGGCGCACCAGGCGGCGGCCGCCAACCTCGACGATGGTGTCGAGCGAGTTGATCGAGCGCGAGTCGTCGTGGTTCAGCCACGCCGCGAAGGCCCGCAGCCCGCGCAGTTCGCGCCGATGCTCGTGCGGGAAGATGTCGTTCGGATCGTCGAGCCGGGTGCCGAAATATTTGAACGGGCCGATCGGCTTGCCTGGCAGGGCACGGCTGGCGATCACGCGGAAGCGGCCATCGGGGCGGCGGGCGCCCCGGGCGAGGAACGCGTCGACGACCTCACGCGTCAACGCCTGACGCTTGCCGAGGGTATCGCGATAGGTGGCGCCTTCGCCGACCACCAGCTGCGCCGGATCGAGCGTGGCCAGGTAGTTCTCGGGCACGTGATAGCCGAGCGCCCAGAACAGCTTGGTCGAAATCACTTCCGCGCCGGTCGCCATCTCGGGATTCGAGGGCGGATCGAACTTGATGAACCAGAGCGTGTTGGCGCTGTCGCGCACCGTGAAGCCCGGCGTGATGCCGTCGCTCTTGCCCGACACGACCGTCCAGGCCCCGGGCGCCGGCGGCCCCGAGACGTTGGGGCCGCGGACGTATTCGTCGATGGTCAGCGTCCGCCGGCCGACGCGGTTGGTGAACCAGCTCGAGTCAGGCACCTCGTCGGCGGTGTTGACGTTGACGGCGCGCTGGTTCGTGTCATCCCCCGGACTGAGGAACGTGTTCTCGACGAAGTCGTAGGGGTCGCTGATCTCACGCTCGCGGACGCCGGCGGCGTTGCGGGTCTCCGGGTCGAGCGGCAGCGGATCGTCCGGGTAGTAGGTGGGTGTGGCGCTGCGGCCGAGCGCGGTGAGGGCCACCACGGCCACGGCGGCGGCCCCGAGGAAACGGCGTGCGGTGGTCATCGGCGGAACACCGGGCCCAGGGCGGTCCAGATGCGCGGGCCTTCGCGCCCGCCGGCCACATCGATGCGCAGGAACACCCGGCGGTTGGTGTTGAAGCGGAAGCCCATGCCCCAGGACGACTTCAGGTGGGCGCCGACCAGCGACCGCCACGTCGGGCCGACGTCGCCGGCGTCGACAAACAGCGCCAGGTCGAGGCCCGAGAACGCTTCCCAGCGATATTCGGCGTTCAGCGTGACCGCGGCGGCGTCGCGGAAACGGAACTCGCGGTAGCCGCGCAGCGAGTCGGCCCCGCCCAGCGTCGGCATCAGGAAGAACGGCGTGCGGCTGGCCCCCATCGGATCGATGTGCGACACCGCGGCGTGGAAGGCGAGGCCACGCTTCTTGTCGAAGATGGGGATCACGTGCATGGCCGTGACGTCGAAGCGGTTGAAGTCGAAGCCGCCGGTGGTGCCGTCGCGAAAGGTGCCGAACGAGACGTTGTAGAGCCCGCCGCCGCGCGTGTTGCCGGGTTCGTCCCGGGTGTCGATGCCGAGTCCGGCTTCGGCGTACCTGAGCGTGGGCGCGCCGCCGACGCCCGGCGCGGACTCATCGGTGAACAGCTCTTCGACCGACGGAAACCGGGGGTCGGTGCCGCCGCCGACGTCGAAGCGGTGCACGCCGACGCGGCCGCGCATCACGAACCATCCGGCTCTGCGCCCCATGAGCTGCGCGAACGTGTCGACGCCCTGCAGCGAAAAGCTGATGCGGTCGTTGCGGCTGGTATCGGAGCCGAGGCCGAAGAAGTCTTCCTGGGTGTAGTCGTACCAGCGCGTGCCGGCTGCAAGTTCGACCGGCATGCCGCCCAGGCGCGGGGCCGAGACCGTGACGCGGGCCATCTTGTACGCCCGGTGGGTGATGGCGGCCGCCGCGTCGAAGGCGAGCGGGCCGGTGGCCGGACGCCGGCGGTAGCCCAGGCCGACGCCGAAGCCGCTGCCGCGGGTGAAGCTGCCGACTGCCGGGTACAGCCCCTGCGGCGGGTTGAGGCGCTCGATGACCCGCTTGTCTTCGACGAAGAACAGCGTGCGCTCGACCAGGTTGCGCCGTTCGACACCGAGCGTCTGCTCGCGGGCCGCGCGCGCGGCGTCAAGCGCCTCGGCACGGGTGGCCGGGGCCGCCGGCGCCTGCGCCCACACCCTGGCCGTGACCATCACACATAGCACCGCCCCGACGACCACACGCCACATCGCCCCGAAATGATACAGCGAGGGCCGGCAGGGGTTGAAGCGTCCAGCCGCCACCGTGGGCCCGGCGGTCCTGCGTGGCCCGCCGGTGCGTGCGTGGCTGCCCGCGGCTGCGCGGTGTCGAGGCGCCGGGCGCGGTTGACGGTGTCTCTTCACACAGGTGTCGTGTCTCTCGCATAACATGTGGACACGTCGTGAGCTTGATGCCGATTGTCGTCGTGGGGCACGTGGACCACGGCAAGAGCACCGTGGTGGGGCGCTTGCTGGCGGACACCGGCTCGTTGCCCGACGGCAAACTTGACCAGGTGCGCGAGTTGTGCCGCCGCACCTCGAAGCCCTTCGAATACGCGTTCCTGCTCGATGCGCTGCGCGATGAACGCGATCAGGGCATCACCATCGACGCGGCCCGGGTGTTCTTCAAGAGTGCCGCCCGGCATTACGTCGTGCTCGATGCGCCGGGCCATGTCGAGTTCCTGCGCAATATGGTGACCGGCGCCTCCCGCGCCGATGCGGCGTTGCTGGTGGTCGATGCCCGCGAAGGCGTGCGCGAGAACTCCCGACGCCACGCCACCATGCTGGCGATGCTGGGCGTGTCGCAGGTGGCCGTGCTGGTCAACAAGATGGACCTGATGGGCTGGTCGGAGGCGGCGTTCACGACGGTGGCCGACGAGATGCGCGCGTTTCTCGGCCGCCTCGACGTGGTGCCGTCGGCCATGGTGCCGATCTCGGGTCTCGAGGGCGTGAACCTCGTGAGCCGCGGCTCGGAGGCGCCCTGGTACACCGGCCCGGCGGTACTCGAAGTGCTCGATGGCTTCGTGGCGGCAACGCCGCCGGCCGATGCGCCGTTCCGGCTGCCGGTGCAGGACGTCTATCGCTTCACGAAATTCGGCGACGACCGCCGGATCGTCGCTGGCTCGATCGAGAGCGGCACCGTCACCGTCGGCGACGCCGTGGTGTTCTATCCGTCCGGCAAGCGCTCGCGCGTGGCCTCGATCGAACGCTTTCACGCCGCCCCGGAAACGTCGGCGTCGGCGGGCGAAGCTGTCGGCATCACGCTCGACGAGCAGATCTACACGACGCGCGGCGAACTCGCCGCGAAGGTCGGGGAGCCGGCGCCGCACGTGTCGACGCGCCTGCGGGCGAGCGTGTTCTGGCTCGGACGGGCGCCGCTGGTGCCGGGTCGCGACTACCATCTGCGGCTCGGCACCGCGCGCGTGCCGATGCGGGTCGAGCGCATCGAACAGGTCATCGACGCCTCGACGCTCACCGCCGGCCCGGGCACCGAGGTCGCCAGAAACGACGTCGCCGACTGCGTGCTGAAGCTCGATCGCGCGGTCGCCTTCGATCTGCACGCCGACCGTCCCGACACCGGCCGGTTCGTCATCGTCGACGACTACGAGATCCGCGGCGGCGGCATCGTGCGCGAGGCCCTCGCCGATGGCGAGGAGGCCGCCCGCGATACGGTGCTGCTGCGCAACCGGAAGTGGGAGCACAGCCACATCGCGCCGGATCTCAGGGCGGCGCGCTTCGGGCACCGGCCGGCGGTGGTGATGGTGACCGGCCCGCCCGACATGGACCGCAAGGGGCTGGCGAAAGATCTCGAGACGCGGCTCTTCGAGGCCGGACGGGCCGTGTATTTCCTCGGCATGGCCAACATGCTCTACGGCGTGGACGCCGACATCGATCGTACGCTCGCCAACCGGCATGAACACTTCCGCCGCCTCGGCGAGATCGCGCACCTGATGCTCGATGCCGGCCTGGTGCTCATCGTGAGCGCCGCCGAGCTGCGCGCCGACGACCTCGACATCGTGCGGGTGAGCGTGCCGGGCGACCGCATCCTGACCGTCTGGTTCGGGCCGCCGGAGCTGGCGGGCATCGCCTGCGACCTCGTGATTCCGGAAGGCGTCGCGCCTCGACGACGCGTGCGCGTCGATTCAGGCGCAGCTCGAGGCGCGTGGAGTCTTGCCGCCGTCATGACCCGGGCCCTGCCATCCACCGTGCCGCCCTTCGACGTGCTGCTGCCGCGTCTGGTGGACCTGGCGCAGGCCGCCGGGCGGGCCATCGAGGCGTGCCGCGGCCGCGCCCTCGACGTGCAGGCCAAGGCCGATGGCAGCCCGGTGGGGCGGGCCGATCGCGAAGCACACGCGGTCATCATCGCCGGGCTGGCGGCGCTCGCCCCCGGCGTGCCGATCGTCAGCGAAGAAGGCGACATCGCCTCGGCCGGCGAGCGGGCCGGCTGGACCACGTGGTGGCTGGTCGATCCGCTCGACGGCACCAAGGAATTCCTTGCCGGGGTCCCCGACTACACCGTGAACATCGCGCTCATCCACGACGGGGTGCCGGTGGCGGGCGTGGTGCATGCGTCGGCCCGGGCGGTGACCTACTACGGCGCCGAAGGGCAGGGGAGCTGGCGCCAGCGCGACGGACTGACGGCGCGACTGGTCGCGTCGCCGCCAGCGGCCGGCCGTCCGCTGACGCTGGTCGAGAGCCGCTCGCACCGCTCGCCCGACATGGACGCGTTCCTCGCGCCCTACCGGATCGGCGCACGCGTTGCCATCGGCAGCTCGCTCAAGTTCTGTCTGGTGGCCGAGGGCAGCGCCGATGTCTACGTGCGGCTCGGGCCGACGATGGAATGGGACGTGGCGGCCGGCGATGCCGTGTGGCGCTGGGCGGTCGCCGACGCCGCGCCGCAGGCGTCGCCACTCACCTACGGCAAGGCGGATCTGACCAACAGGGCCTTCGTGCTCGGGTTCCTGCCGCCGCCGCCGGCCGTGCTGTGGCTGACCGGACTGTCGGGCGCCGGCAAGACCACCATCGCCCGGGCGCTGGCGACGCGGCTGGCCGCCACCGGCGCGTCGCATGAACTCATCGACGGCGATGTGATGCGCCAGGTGTTTCCGGGCACCGGGTTCACGCGCGCCGACCGCGACCAACACGTGCGGCGGGTCGGCTACCTGGCCAGCCGCCTCGAAGCGCACGGCGTCGTCGTGGTGGCGTCGCTCATCTCGCCGTATCGCGACTCGCGGACCTTCGTGCGCGGCCTGTGCCGGACCTTCGTCGAGATTCACGTGGCCACCGATCTCGCCGAGTGTGAACGCCGCGATCCGAAGGGCCTCTATCGCAAGGCCCGCGCCGGCGAGATCACGCAGTTCACCGGCCTCGACGATCCCTACGAAGCGCCGGAGCTCGCCGGAGCTCGTCATCGACACCACCGCCGAGTCCGCGGAGGCCGCCGCCACGCGGATCCTCGACTGGCTGCGGCAGCCGGCGCGGATTTCCGGCACCACGACGGAGGGCGTGCGATGAGCCACCTCGATGCGCTCGAACACCGCAGCGTGCACATCCTGCGCGAGGCCTACGCGAACTTCCGGCAGCTCGGCATGTTGTGGTCGATCGGCAAGGACAGCACGGTGCTGTTGTGGCTGGCGCGCAAGGCCTTCTTCGGCCACGTGCCGTTCCCGCTCGTGCACATCGACACCTCCTACAAGATCCCCGAGATGATCGCGTACCGCGATCGGCTGGTGGCCGAGTGGGGCCTCAACCTCGTCTACGGGCAGCATCAGGCGGCGCTGGCCGAAGGCCGGACCTTCCCCCTCGGCGCGGTGGACCGGCTCACCTGCTGCGGCCTGTTGAAGACCGAGGCGCTCACGCGCACCTTGAGCGGCGACGGTCCGCGCTTCCGCTTCAATCACGCGACCGGCGCGTATGAGCGCGACCCCAACAACGAGGCCTACACCGGTGTCATCGTCGGCGCGCGTGCCGATGAAGAGGGCAGCCGCTCGAAGGAGCGCTACTTCTCGCCGCGTTCGACCCGCAACCAGTGGGACGTCGGCGAGCAGCCGCCGGAGTTCTGGCAGCAGTACAAGACGGAGTTCGCGCCTGGCACGCACGTGCGGATCCATCCGCTGCTCGACTGGACCGAGCTGAACATCTGGCAGTACATCGCGCGCGAGTCGATTCCCGTCGTGTCGCTCTACTTCGATCAGGGCGACGGCACGCGTTACCGGTCACTGGGCTGTGCCCCGTGCACGACGCCGATCCGCTCGACCGCGCGCACCGTTGACGAGATCGTGCGCGAGATCGAAACCGGCGCCCTGGCGCACGTCGCCGAACGCTCCGGTCGGGCCCAGGACGCGGCCGACGGCGGCGGCCTCGAGTCGCTGCGCCGCGGCGGCTACATGTGACGTCATGACGGCGCATGCGTGGATCACGGCGACGGTCGTCGCCGGGATGATGGCCGTGCTCGCCAGCAACCGCCTGGGCGCGGACCTGGTGATGCTGGGGGCGCTGGCGGTGCTGCTGGTGACCGGCGTCATCGCCCCGGCCGACGCCTTCAGCGGCTTCGCCAACGAAGGGCTGCTGACGGTGGCCTTCCTCTACGTCGTGGTCGCCGGCCTCCGGCAGAGCGGCGTCGTGGCGCGGGTGGCGACGCGTCTGCTCGGCCGCGCCGACTCGGCCTTCGAGGCGCAACTGCGCGTGGTCGGACCGGTGGCGGCGCTGAGCGCGTTTGTCAACAACACGCCGCTGGTCGCCGTCTACCTGCCGCTCGTGTCGAGCCTGGCGCG
This sequence comes from uncultured Acidobacteriota bacterium, assembly GCA_963779175.1. Taxonomy (GTDB): domain Bacteria; phylum Acidobacteriota; class Vicinamibacteria; order Vicinamibacterales; family UBA2999; genus CADEFD01. The sequence continues at coordinate 1,636,463 of CAVZXA010000003.1, read as the reverse complement.
GCGATCCGGCGTCGCGCCGTCGCAGCTCTTCCTGCCGCTGTCGTACGCGGCCATTCTCGGCGGCGTCTGCACGCTCATCGGCACCAGCACGAACGTGGTCGTGAACGGCCTCATCCTCGACTACAACCGCGCCGGCGCCGGCCCCGCCGCTGACCCCGTTCGGGATGTTCACGCTCAGTCCGGTGGGCGTGCCGGTGGCTGTGGCGGGCCTGGCCTACATCCTGCTCGCCGGCCGGCGCTTCCTGCCGGCGCGAGCGGCGTCGCACACGCGCGAGGACGAACGGCGCGACTACATGGTGGCCCTGCGAGCCGAGCCCGGCGCGGCGGTGGTCGGCCTCGGGCTCGAGGCGGCCGGACTCCGCCATCTCTCGGGCCTCTTCCTCGCCCACATCGAGCGGCAGCATGACGTGCTGCACGCCGTCGGACCCGACGAGATCGTGCGCGCCGATGACGTGCTGGTGTTCGTCGGCGTCCGCGCCTCGGTGGTGGAACTGCATCAGATTCCCGGCCTGGTGCCGGTGGCGTGGGATCCGGCCGCCGGCGCCCGCCACGATCACCGGCTGATCGAAGCCGTCATCTCGCCGTCGTCGCCGATGCTGGGTCAGACCATCCGCGACGGCGGATTCCGCACCATGTACGGCGGCGTCATCGTCGCCGTGCACCGGCACGGCGAGCGCCTGGCGGGCAAGATCGGCGACATCCGCCTGCGCGCCGGGGATGCCGTGCTCATCGAAGCGCCGCCCGGGTTCAACGCGCGGCACGAGCACTCGACCGCGTTCCACCTGGTGAGCGGGCCTGACGGGCCGCTGCTGCCACGTCACCATCGGGTGTGGCTCGCCGCCGGTATCTTCGCCGCCTTCGTGCTGCTGTCGGCCACCGGCTGGATGGCGACGCTGACGGCCGCGATGCTCGCGGCTGGCGCCATGCTGGTGCTGGGCTGCACCGACCTCACCGTGGCGCGTCAGACCGTGGACTGGCCGGTGCTGGTCGTGATCGCTGCCGGCATCGGCGTCGGCAAGGCGGTGGAACTGAGCGGGCTGGCCGCCGTGGTGTCGGCGGGCGTGATCGGCCTGACGGCCGGCGGCGGGCCGGTGTGGCTGCTGGCCGGCGTCTACGGGCTCACCTGGGCGCTGACGAGCGTGCTGAGCAACACTGCGGCGGCGGTGCTGGTGTTCCCGGTGGCACTGCGGGCGGCGCAGGCGTCAGGCGTGGCGTTCGAGCCGCTGGCGATGGCCATCGCGATTGCGGCGTCGTGCGAGTTCACCACACCGATCGGCTACCAGACCAACCTGATGGTGCAGGGCCCGGGCGGCTACCGCCTCGGCGACTACCTGCGCTTCGGCGGCCCGTTGACCCTCATCTGCGGCCTCGTCACGGTGACGCTGCTGGCCGCCTTCTACTACTGACGCGGGAGCCGCGTCAGCGCGCGAACATGTCCACGTAGTCGTCCATCGCGGCCTTCACGACCTTCACGGCGTGGGTGCGGCCGTAGACCTTCGCGATGTCGACCTGCGGCTTCTCGCCCGGCACCAGCCGGTAGGTGAGGAAGTAGTGCTGCAGCCGCTCGATGAGCACGTGAGGCAGGTCGCGCAGGTCGCGCGCTTCGCCCCACACGTAGTCGTTTTCGAGCACGCTGATGATCTTGTCGTCGGCTTCGCCGCGGTCGACCATCTGCAGGCCGCCGATGACCCGCGCGCGCACGATGATCTCGTTCCTGGTGATGGCGCGTTCGCTCAGCACGCAGATGTCGAGCGGGTCGCCGTCGCCGCGGGTGGCGCCGGGCGCCAGCTTGCTGACCCGGTCGCCGCAGTAGGTGCGGGGCACGAAGCCGTACAACGTCGGGTGCTGCGCCGACGAGCGCTGAGGCCGATCCACCCGCAGGTACCCCGAGACCTTGTCGACCTCGTACTTCATGAGGTCGAAGGGCGTGATCTCGATGTAGGCGTTCAACACCGAGGGCGGTTCGGGCCCCACTTCGAGCCCGTGCCAGGGATGCGGGCGGAAGTGCTTGACGGAGACGGTGGCGGTCGTCGGTGGCGGCGCGGGGGCAGACTGGGGACGGCGTCGTGGTGGCATCCCTCCGATGATGCCACGGCCTGCCGTGGAAAGGGGAGACTGGTGCGATAGGATCGCGCCCATGCCGATCCGTGTGTCCGCGCGTGCCGTCGTGTCAGCCAGTGCCGTCCTGTGTCTCGGCGGTCTCGCCGTCCACCCCACCGCGCAGCAGCCACCGCCCATCGGCGTGACGCCGGTGACGCTCAGCGCCGGACCGTACGTGTTCGACACGGCGGAACAGCACCAGCTCCGCGTGGTGGTGGCAGCGCGCGGTCTCGCCCGGCCGTACGCCGTGGCGCTGCTGCCCAATGGCGACGCGCTCGTCACCGAACGCGGCAAGACGCTGCGCCTGGTGCGCGGCGCGGCCGGAGCGACGCCGCGCCTCGAACCGGCGCCGGTGGCAGGCCTGCCGTCGCCGGCGGCGATTCGCGGTGGCGGCTGGCAGGACGTGGTGCTGCATCCGAAGTTCGCCGCCAACGGGCTCATCTACATCAGCTACAACAACGCCTCGAGCATCGAGCCGGCGCAGAGCGCGGTGGCGCTCGGCCGCGGCCGCTTCGATGGCACGGCGGTGTCCGGGTTCACCGAGATCTTCGCCGGCGAGATGAAAGACGGCAACAGCGGATCGCGGATCGCCTTTGGCGCCGACGGCCTGCTGTACCTCACGACCGGCGCCGGCAACGGCATGTTCGCGCAGGAGCTGTCGAGTGTCTACGGCAAGGTGCTGCGCCTGCGCGACGACGGCACCATCCCGCCCGACAACCCGTACCTCGGACGTCCGGGCGCGCGCCCGGAGGTGTTTTCCATCGGGCATCGCGATCAGCTCGGCCTGGCGTGGCACGCCGCCTCGGGCAGCCTGCTGGCCGCGGACCACGGCCCCAACGGCGGCGACGAGGTGAATCTGGTGATGGCGCGCCGCAACTACGGCTGGCCGCTCTCGAGCTACGGCCGCCAGTACGATGGCCCGCGGGTGTCGGAGACGCCGGTGGCCGACGGCATCGAGCAGCCGCTGCTGCTGTGGGTGCCGTCGATTGCGCCCTCGGGTCTGGCCGTCTACACCGGAGACAAGTTCGCCGCGTGGAAGGGCAACCTGTTCGTGGGCAGCGCGCGGCGCGGGGAAGTGCCGCGCACCGGCGGGCTCGAGCGGGTCGTGCTGAACGATCGCCTGCAGGAGATCCGGCGCGAGACGCTGCTGACCGAGCTGCGCCAGCGCATCCGCGACGTGCGCCAGGGCCCCGACGGCCTGCTCTACGTGCTCACCGACGAAGATGACGGCGCGTTGCTGCGCCTCGAGCCGGCGCCGGCAGCCGTCGGATCGCGCTGAGTTCCGGGTTCGACGGAAGGAGACCGACATGCGTGCGTTGACGAGACACTCCTGGTTGGTGATCGCGGTGGCCGGCGTCGTGGCGGCGGGTCTGGCTGGGGCCAGGCCGGTGGCCACGCAGGCGCAGGGCGCGGCGACGGTGTTCGAGGGTGCGCGCGTCGTCGTGGGCGACGGCTCGGTGCCGATCGAGAACGCGGCGATTGTGGTCGTTGGCGGCCGCATCGTCGATGTCGGTCCGGCGGCGCGCGTGAAGGTGCCGGCCGGGGCCACCCGCATCAGCCTCGCCGGTAAGACGGTGATGCCGACCATCATCGACACCCACGTGCATCTTGGCACCACCCGCGACCCACTCGTGAAAGACCTGCGCGACCGCGCCTATTTCGGCGTGAGCGCCGCGCTGAGCATGGGCCTCGATCCGGCAGGCGATCCGTTTGCCGTGCGCGCGGCAGCGCCGGCGGGTGTGGCGCGCTACTTCCTCGCTGGCCGCGGCATCACCATGCCGGAACCGGGGCGGTCGGACGTGCCTTACTGGGTGACCACCGAGGCCGAGGCGCGGAAGGCCGTGCAGGAACAAGCGGCGCTCAAGGTGGATCTCATCAAGATCTGGGTCGATGACCGCGACGGCAAATACAAGAAGATGCCGCCCGAGATCTACACGCCGGTCATCGACGAGGCGCACAAGGCGAAGCTCCGCGTCGCCGCGCACATCTTCAATCTATCGGACGCCAAGGGGCTGCTGAAAGCCGGCATCGATGCCTTCGCCCACGGCATCCGCGACGTCGATGCCGATGACGAGGTCGTCACGCTGATCCGAGCGCGGAAGAACGTCGTGCTCATCCCGAACATGCCCGATCGCGGCGTGGTCGCCGACTACTCGTGGCTGAAGGGCAGTCTGGCCGACGCCGAGGTGGCGAAGATCCAGGCCGGCGCCACCAACCGCCCGCCGGCGCAGGCCGCCTGGGGCATCCAGGCGCGCAATCTCAAGAAGCTGGCCGATGCCGGCATGACCATCGCCGTCGGCACTGACGGCAACACCGCCTGGGCGCCGCACGTGGAGATGGCCGACATGGTGGCCGCCGGCATGACGCCGATGCAGGTGCTCGTGGCGGCGACGAAAAACGGCGCCGAGTTCCTGCGCATGAGCGACACCGGCACGATCGCGGCCGGGAAGCACGCCGACCTGCTCGTGCTCGACGCCAACCCGGTCGAGGACATCACGAACACGCGCCAGCATCTCGGCGGTCTACCTGAAGGGCATCGCCGTCAACCGCGCCGCCTCGCGTCCAGCCGGCGCGCAGTAGCTGCGCACGATTGTAACGGGGTCTGTCACGGTCACGACTTGTAAGCGATTGCACCGAAGTTGTGACTGTGACAGACCCCGTTACAATTCGGCGGACGCCGTTCAGGACAACGCGTCGAGGCGCCGTTGCAGGAAGCGCCGTTCCGGCTCCTGCTTCGCCAGCGTCAGCGCGCGCAGGTACGAGACGCGCGCGTCGTCGGTGCGGCCGAGGCGGCGGCACAGATCGGCGCGCGCCGCGTGCGCCCAGTGATAGCTGTCGAGATCGCCGCGCGCGAGAATCGCGTCGACGAGCGCGAGTCCCTCGGCCGGGCCCCGTGCCATGGCGACGGCGACGGCGCGGTTCAACTCGAAGACCGGCGACGGCTCCGCCCGCAGCAGCACGTCGTAGAGGCCGACGATCTGCGGCCAGTCGGTGGCCTCGCTCGTGGCCGCCTCGGCATGCACCGCGGCGATGGCTGCCTGCAGCGTGTAGGGACCGAAGCGCCGTGAGCCGAGGGCGCGTTCCACCAGCGCCACGCCTTCGGCGATGAGGGCGCGGTCCCAGCGATCGCGATCCTGATCGTCGAGCAGGATGAGATCGCCGGCTTCGTTGGCACGCGCCTGGCGCCGTGATTCGTGCAGCAGCATCAGCGCCAGCAGGCCCTGCGATTCCGGCTCGGGTTGCAGTGCGACGAGCAACCGACCCAGGCGAATCGCCTCCGCCGAAAGGTCGGCGCGCGTCAGGGTGGCTCCCGCCGTGGCCGAGTAGCCCTCGTTGAACATCAGGTAGACCACGTGCAGCACGACCTCGAGCCGGTCGGGCAGTTCGGCGGGCGAGGGTACCTGGTACGGAATGCGCGCATCGCGAATCTTGGCCTTGGCGCGTACGATGCGTTGCGCGACGGTGGGCGCGGAGGTGAGGAAGGCGCGCGCGATCTCCTCCGTGGTCAGCCCGCACACTTCGCGCAGCGTCAGCGCCATGCGCGCCTCGGGCGGCAGCGCCGGATGGCAGCAGGTGAAGATGAGCCGCAGTCGATCGTCCTCGACGCCCGGGTCGGCGTCGATGTCTGGGGTGGCGGCCGCCTGCCGCTCGATCTCGTCGGCCAGCGCCCCGAGCGAGGCCTGTTGCCGGGCCCGCCGCCGGATCGCGTCGATGGCGCGAAACCGTCCGGTCGAGACCAGCCAGGCGCGTGGATTGGCCGGCACGCCCTCGACCGGCCACTGCTGCATTGCCGCGACGAAGGCGTCGTGCAGCGCTTCTTCCGCCCGCTCGAAGTCGCCGAGCAGGCGGATGAGCGTGGCGAGCACGCGGCGCGAGTCCGCGCGGTAGACGGCATCCACCGCCTGCCGCGCGGCATCCGCCCCGGAGGTCACGACTGGCTGAAATCCACGACCGGTCGCACTTCAACGCTGCCGATCTTGGCCGACGGGATCTTCGCCGCCACCTGCAGCGCCTCGTTCAGGTCTTTGGCCTCGATGAGATAGAAGCCGCCCAGCTGTTCCTTGGTTTCGGCGAACGGGCCGTCGGTGGTGGTGGTCTTGCCGTTCCGGATCCGCACGGTGGTGGCCGTGGAGACCGGCTGCAGCGCCTCACCGGCCACGTACTGGCCCCTGGTGCGGATGTCTTCCGTGAACGCGAAGTATTCGCCCATGAAGGCGTCGCCCTCGGCCTTCGGCATCGCGTTCAGCTTCGCTTCTTCGTCGTAAATCAGGCACAGATACTTCATGAGATGACTCCGTGGGGCTCAAGTGTAGCGGCGGCGGCCCCGGCCGTCAGAACGCTGGTCCCCGGGACATCCGGCGGGCAGGTTCACACACTAGTCGTCGGACGGGGGAGATTTCGACAGGCGGCCGGACGGCCGGCCCTGAGCAGGCAGGAAACTCGACCGGAGCGCGCCACGCGCGCCCCGGGCGGTGTCGGAGGAACGAACTAGAAGCGGACGCGCAGGCCCAGGCCGGCCTGGAAACCGCCGGCCTCGAGGTCGAACGACTTGCCCGAGCCGACGGCGACGCTCTTGGTGGCGGTGGCATAGCGCAGCAGCGCGCCGACGCCGATCCGCTGGTTGAAGTACCACGCCACGTCGGCGCCGCCGTGGATGCCGACCATGCTCTCCGAAAGCTCCGAGCGCGCGCCGACGGCGAGCGTGATGCTATCGAACGGATACGCCTCGCTCACCGTGATGTCGTCCACCACGTCCTGCGAGACGCTGTAGAAGCTCGGCCCGGCGAAGAGCACCAGCCGGAAGCGCCCGGATGACGGCAGCAGATAGGCGGCCGCCACGTGCACGCCAGTCTCCGAGCGATTGACATCAGGCACGGTGAGGTCGGCGCTGCGGTTCTGCCCGAAGAAGAACGGGTGCGGATACCGGCCCGAGTAGGCGGCCTCGCCCGAGCGCGTTACCTGCGACAGGCTGACCCCCAGGCCGAAGTTGCGCCACACGCGCGCGAACGCGCCGATGTCGAAGCCGGGGCCCCCATCGACGTCGTACTCGCCGCTTCGTGTGGCGATCTCACGGAAGTAGGTGATGTCACGCGCGTCGGTGAACGAGGCCGTGGTCGGCTGGAAGAGGCCGCTGGCACTGATGAGGCCGCGCGAGTTCGGCCCGCGACGGGCCGCAGCCCGCGGGGCCGGTGTGGCGGGCCGCGTCGGCGTTTGCGGCGTGGCGGTGGCCGGCGCGGGCGCCGGCTTGGCCGTGGTGGGCGGCGGGGCCGGCGGCCGCGTGGTGGTGGCCGGCGGCTTCTGCTGGCCGGCCTCGGCGGCGGCGAGCGGGGTGGCGCCGAGCGCGCACACGCTCAGCAAGGCGAGACAGGTGGCTGGGATACGCATGGAAGGGGTCCTTACTGCACGCCGACGGCCGTCCACGCGTCGGTCACGGCGCGTTCCACGGCCGCATTCGAGGGATACAGATCGCGGGCCGACTGAATCGTGGCGGCGCGTGCCTGCGAGAAGGTGGCCCGCAGCGGCAGCATGGTGGTGAAGGCGCGGAAGAACACCTTCTCGATCTGATCGCGGTTAGCAAAGCCCACGCCGGTCACGGCGCGGCCAGAAACGCGGTTGGTGCCGCCTTCGATCGCCAGGTAGTAGGCGTGGTTCGGAATGCCCGAGTTGATGTGCACGCCGCCGTTGTCCTCGGTGCCGGTGTAGCGCACGGCATAGTGATCGGGGTCGCCGTAGGCGGTGGGCGACTGCATCGAGCGGATGCCCGAGACCGAGCCGGCGCGCGAGGCGCGGAACGAGTCTTCGCCCATCAGGTAGTCGGCCTGCATCAGGCCGGTGCCGCGCGGCTGGAAGAACGCCTCGACGGCCACGCCGACCATGTCGGAGAAGGCTTCGTTGAGCGCGCCCGATTCGCCCTGGTAGACCAGCTCGGAGGTGTAGTCGGTGATGCCGTGCGTGAGTTCGTGCGCCACGACGTCGAGCGCGCCGGCCAGCGGACCCACCGTCTGGCCCGAGCCGGTCAGGAAGAAGTTGCTCGGGATGCCGTTGCCGAACACCATCAGGCCGCGGCCGCCGGGCCCGTACGGTGGCCCGAGCCAGAAGGCGTTGATGCAGAGGCCGCCGAACTCGCCGTCGGGCAACGGCTGCACGCACTGCTGCGGCGTGTAGACGTTGATCGAGGCGAACATCGGCGCGTTGCGGTTGTCGAGGCCGCGGAAGCCGATGCGCTTGAACACGAAGTCGTAGGTCCAGCCCAGGTAGGTGTGGGCGTCCACCGCCACCGGATCGGTCCACACGTTGTCGCCGTCGCTGGCGAGATCCGACTGCACGACCGGGGCGACATCGGCGATTTCGTCGAGCCGGGTGCGGTTCGAACGCAGATCGATGGTCCACAGCAACGGCGGACGCAGCATGTCTTCGGTGTAGTAGGTGCCGCCCACCAGCCGCGTCGCTACCTTCTTGCGGTCGTTCAGCACGCCCAGGCCTTCACCGACCGCGCCCTGATCCTTGACGAGTGGGAGCGACAGGCGCTCGGCGCCGGTGGCGGCGTCGAGGTAGACGGTGCGGGCATCGATGACCGTCTTGCCGCGCACGTGCGCCTCGTAGACCAGTGCCATGGTGCCGTCGTCGAGGCCGAGGAAGGCCAGCACGGGCTCGGCCAGCAGCGACACGCCCGTGGTCTTGAGGCGGGTCGTGATGGCGTCGGCCGTCAGGGCTGGGGTGGCCGTGTCGGTGGTGGGACGGTAGACCTGGCCGAGTACCGACGTGACGACGCCGTTGGCCGTCTGTCGTACCACCGAGCCGCCAACTACCTTGAGCCCGAGGTGGTACTGCTGGAGCCGCTCGTGACTGTGACCGGGAAGGAGCAGGTCGTCGCGCGAGGTGGCGACGCGCATCGCGCCGTCGCGTTCCATGCGCCGCACCTCGTCCACGACCTGACGCAGCTCGCCGGGCGCGGCTTCGGTGGCGCGCAGCGTGCGGACGGATTCGACCGACTGGGCCTGCGGCGCCGGCAGCGCCTGGGCGCTCCAGACGGCCGCGACCGCGATGACCGCGGACAGCCACGGATGCTGTGAGATTCGGAACACGCAATTCCTCCCGGGAAACGACATTTCAATAGACGGTCGCGTAATCGGCTTTTCGGTCCCGTTCCCCTCGTTGTGTATACGCGGGCGACGCCGAGAGCCCCGCGGCCCTCACGGCACGCCGCACGCTCTGCACGCGGCTACGCGCGCTGCAGGGTGAAGACCGTGATCTCTGGCCGGACGTTGAAGCGTAGCTGGAACAGGTGGCCGACGCCGCGGTTCACGTAGAGCGTGCGGCGGCCGGGCAGCTCGAAGAGGCCGGCAGTGTAGCGGCGGTTCTGCACGGGCACGATCGGCGGCGGCAGGAACGGTGGCCGTACCTGACCGCCGTGCGTGTGGCCGGCGAGGATCCAGCCCTCGAAGCCGTGCCACACCGGCAGGTCGACGGTATCGGGGTTGTGGCTCAGGGCCAGCATCGCGCGGCCGCGATCGATCGAGGCCAGGGCGCGAGGCGCGTTGAAACGGCCGCCCCACAGGTCGTCGAGGCCGACAATCTGCAGGCCCTCCACGTCGGCGACGGCGTTCTGCAGCATGCGGATGCCGCCGACCTCGGCGATCGCCACGAAGCGATCGGCGACGGCGGGCACGGCCCAGCCTGGTCCGTACTCGTGATTGCCGCAGGTGCCCAGGGTGGCGAGGCGGCCGTGCGGAGGCGCGGCGTACATCCGCTCGGCCTGGGCCTCGAAGCCCTCAGGGCGGTAGCTGACGAGGTCGCCGGTGTAGACGACGATGTCGGGCTCGAGCGCGGTCACGCGTCGGAACACATCGAGGATGTAGTCGTCGGCCACGCGCGCCCCGACATGGATGTCGGAGAGCTGCACGAGGGTGCGGCCGATGAGCGACGACGGCAGATGGCGCACCGGCAGATCGAGCCGCACGACCTCGAGCCAGTGCGGCTCCCACTGCCAGGCGTAGAGACCGAGCGGCGTGGCTGCCGCGGCGCCCTGCAGCAGCCGGCGGCGACTAATCAGCATGATGTGGCGGGGCCGGTCCCTCGATCCCTGGTCCCTGGTCCCTGCTCTTCACGTCTCCCGCACGCCGCGGCCGCGGAACCAGAAGATCATCGCCGCCAGGATCAGCAGGCTGCCGTTGAGCGCGATGACCGTCGGCACCGAGAAGGCGGTGGCGATGTTGCCGCTCACGAAGTTGCCCAGCGGCGAGGCGCCGCGAAACGCCACCATGTAGATGCTCATCACGCGGCCGCGCATTTCGTTGGGGGCGATGAGCTGCACGAGTGAAGTAGTCATCGAAAAGGTCGAGACCAGCAGCCCGCCGCCGAGGAAGAGCAGCAGCTGGCTGAGCCACAGCTGCCTGGAGAACGCAAACGCGATCATCACGCAGCCGAAGGCGAAGACGCCGCCGAGCAGGCTCCGTCCCATCGCCCGCGACTTGCCCCGCCACGCCACCATCATCGCGCCCAGCACGGCGCCGGCGCCCGAGAACGCCATCAACCGCGTGTAGAGGCCGACGTCCTGCTGGAAGACGTCTTTCACGATGATTGGCAGGAAGGTGAGCAGCGGCAGGCCCAGGAAGGCGGCGACGAAGCCGAGCACGGTGAGCGCCACCAGCGTGCTGTCGGCCTTCACGTAGTTGAGGCCGCCCTTCATCTCATCCATGATCGGCCGGCTGGACGCCGGCGGAATGTGTTTCACCTGCAGCGCGAAGAGCGCGGCGATCACGAACAGGAACGACACGCCGTTCAACCCGAAACACGCCACCATGCCGAAGGCGGTCAGCGCCGCGCCGGCGACGAGCGGGCCGATGATGCGCGCCAGGTTGAACTGGATCGAGTTGAGCGCGATGGCGTTGGGCAGGTTCTCCTTGCTCACCAGCTGCGGGATGAGCGACTGGTAGGCGGGGCCGCCGAAGGCCTGCGCCACGCCGGTCACGGCCGACAGCGCCAGCACGTGCCACACCTCGATCACGTTGAAGTAGACCAGCAGCGCCAGGGCGAATGCCGTCGCCATCTGCGTGTACTGCGACATCAGCAGCAGCTGGCGCCGGTCCTTGCGGTCGGCGATGACGCCGCCCACGAGCGTGAGCAGCAGAATCGGCAGCTCGCCCATGAGCGAGTCGAGGCCGAGGAAGAATGCCGACGCGGAGCCGGTGAGCGTGACGATGAGCCACGCCTGCGCGACCTTCTGCATCCACGTGCCGATCGTCGAGCCCAGCGCCCCGAGCCACAGCAGACGGAAGTCTCTGTGGGTCAGGGCCGAGGCCAGGCGGCGCGCGGCCGCGAACAGGGTCGCTTGCAAGACGCACGATTCTACTTGGTCCGGCCGGCACTCCACGCGGCCCGGCTTCATCCCACTGGCCCATATTGCCCATACTGATTGATATGGCTAAAATGGTCTCATGAAGACCACCATCGAGATCGCCGACGCGCTGCTCGAACGCGCCAGGCGCCATGCCAGGAAGACCGGGCGGCCGCTCCGCGCCGTGGTCGAGGATGGCCTGCGGCGCGTCCTCGACGCCCAGGCGGCGGCCCCGGACTACGAGATGCCGGACTGCAGCGTGGGGCAGCCGGGCGGCCGGAACCCGCTCGCGTCGTACTCCTGGGCGGAACTTCGGGACGAGATCTACGGCGGCCGATGATGGTGGGCGTCGATACGAACGTCCTCGTGTACGCGCATCGCCGCGAAGCCGACGAGCACGTCGTCGCACGCGACTTGCTGCGGACGCTCGCGTCCGCGCGAACCCCGTGGGCCATTCCGTGGCCCTGCGTCTACGAGTTCTTCAGCGTCGTGACGCACCCGCGCATCTGGCGCGACGCCGCGAGCACCCCGGAGGAGGCGTGGCGGCAGCTCGCAGGGTGGTTCGCTGCGCCGACCGTTCGGCTGCTCAGCGAAGGTGACGGCTTCGAGTCGGTAATCGAGCCCTTCGTGCGGCGCAACCGGGTGCGCGGGCCGCTCGTGCACGACGCGCGCGTCGCGGCAATCTGCGTGGCGCACGGCGTGGAGACGTTCTACACGCGCGACCGTGACTTTGCGCTGTTTCCCGAACTCCGGACCCAGAACCCGTTCCGATGAGGTCGCGCGACGGTTGTGGTGCCGACTTCGCTCCGGCCCCCGCGCAGGGTCACGGCACGGGCGCCTTCGCGCGCAGCTCTTCGAACCAGTTCAGGACGACCTGGACCGGCGCCGTCGCAAGCCGGCCCTCGTTGTCTCCCCGCAACAGATAGAAGCGCTCGCCGTCGGGGCTGACGTCCCAGACCGTGAATGGTGCCTGAGCCGTCAGGATTCGCTGCAGCGCGCCAGCCGCGGCTCCGTCATCACCAATCTTCGTACACTCTACGGACTGGCCGGTGCGGTAGCACAGCTCCGCCCCCCGCTTCGTCCATCGCGGCGGCGCCCCAGCGCCGTCGCGGTAGATCTGCCGCCTGACTCCCGGTCGACCATAGGGCACGACGTACACTTCTTGACGGCCGGTGTCGTCGGCCACGAAGGCCAGCCAGCGCCCGTCGGGAGAGGCCGCAGGACTTCTTTCGACCGCCCGCGTGGCCACGAGCACCTCCTTGTCCGCGGGCCGGTCACTGCGGAGACGGAACAGATTGGCGCCGTCGGAAACGATGACGTAGGCGTCGTCACTGGAAAACGACATCGGCAGACGAAAGAGGCGTGAGCTGGCCAGGCGCGTCTCACTCAATCGTTCGCGAACGCCTGACACATAGACGTGGGGCTCACCCCCTCGTGTGGACTGGTGGGCGATGCGGGTGCCGTCACGGCTCCATTCGGGGCCTTCGTTGGACCAGGTGTCGGTCAACCGCTCGATGGAGTCCCGGCGAAGGTCGTACAACCACGTCTGGACATTGGCGCCATAGACGGACAACGCCAGCGCGTCTCCTCGAGGCGCCATACGCAAATCGCTGTACGAGCCTGCCGGGATTCGAGACGGGACCGGCTCGCCGCGCCGGTTGAAGACCAGAACCTCGCGCTGGTGGGGCAGCGGCCGGCCCTGGATGTAGACCAGCGTGCCGTTGTCGGAGACCGCATAGGGGGCAAGGCCGTCCAGTGGCTCGGTGAGCAGGTCGTCCACGACCGGCACCGGCGGTCCCGTCAGCGTCCAGTTCTTGACGTCGATTGGCGCCGCGAACAGGGTGCCGCCGCGACCGAACAGCAGGTGTCCGGAGGTGGTCATCGACGGGCTCATGCCACCGGCGATCAGTTCCTTCGCCACGCCCGTGGCGAGGTCTTTCACCATCACGCGCGCTTCGTCGAACGACTTCATGTCGTCGCGGACCAGCGAATACAACACACCCCGTCCATCCGGCGTCAGGACACGCCGTACAGGTAGGTTTCACGACGCGACTCGTCGGGATGCGCCAGCACCTCGGCCCGCCCAGTGAACAGCTTCGTGAACAATGTGCCGTAGCTTTCGTAGATCAGGCCTGCGCTGCCGAACCACGCCGCATTCGTGAAGGCGGCGATCACGGACTCCGTGACAGGTTCAGGCGTCCCTCCGGACAATGACGCCACGTAGTAACGATCGGACCCCAGCCGAAATCCGATGCGGGAGCCATCCGGCGAGAAGAATGGCGCCAGAGCATTCGGCGTGGTGTCGAGCAGGCGTGCGCGTCCAGCCAGAGGACGCAAGACGATGCGTCCCCCGCCCGCGTACGTCGCTTGCCCATCGGCGACATATGCCAGCACTGAGCCGTCGCGTGTGAGGGCCACGTTGCGATATGCCCCTTCGGGGCGCGGGATGGCGGCCGGCGGCTCCGTGATGGCGAAGCGCACGACCGACGGCCGGGGCGCGGGCGCGTCGTCGCGCAGCAGTGCGGCAATGCCGGCGAGGCTTGCGGCGATGAGGGCCAGGAACCCCGCGGCCCGCCAACCTCGCGAAGGACGGGCGGCGTGAGGCGCGGCGGTCCGCGCGCCTCAAGGTCGCGAGCCGCGTCGAGCAGGTCGTTGCGCAGGTCCTTGGCCGACTGATAGCGGCGGTCACGATCCTTCGCGAGGGCGCGGCGGACGATTCGCCACAGAATCGCGCGGCACGCCAGGCGTGACCTCGGGCAGCGGCTGCGGAGTCGCGGATGCTACCGCAGAACGGACGGCCAGCGACGAGTCGCCGCGGAACGGGCGCCGGCCACAGGCCAGCTCGTACCAGAATCACGCCGATGGAGAAGATGTCCGAGCGGTGATCGGTGGGCTGGCCATCGGCCTGCTCGGGCGACATGTACGCCGCCGTGCCGATCACGGCATGTGGTGCGGTCAGCCCTGACGCCTGCGTCGCCGTCTCGCCGGCCACGGCATCCTCCGAGTAGGCATCGCGCAATCGCGCCAGGCCGAAATCGAGTAATTTGACGCGGCCATCGCGCGTCACCATGATGTTGGACGGCTTAAGGTCACGGTGCACGATGCCTTTGTCGTGCGCCTCCCCGGCGGCGTCGGCGATCGCCGATCCGATCTCGAACAGCCGCCGCGTGTCGATGCCACCGGGCCGGATGTCCGACTCCAGCGTGTGGCCGTCGACGAGTTCCATCGTCAGGAAGTGGATGCCACCGGCGGATTCGAATCGAGTGGACCGTGACGATGTTGGGATGATTGAGGGCGGCGGCAGCCTGAGCTTCCCGGCGGAAGCGCTCGAGCGAGGTGGGATTGGCGGCCAGGATTTCGGGAATCAGCTTCAGCGCCACGGCGCGGTTCAGCCGAACGTCGTGGGCGGCATACACTTCACCCATCCCGCCCTGGCCGAGCAGGGAGTCGACGCGGTAGTGCCCGAGTGTGGCCCCGACGGTGAGCGTCATGCGTCCCGGCGTCGGCGGAACAGTAGCACGGGTCCAGTGCGTCCGGCGCTGGCGGGCCGGTGCGAGGCGGCGGACGAAACGGCAATCGTGGCCCCGGTCACTCGTCGTGGACCGACTCCGTCTCCACCAGCCGTTCGCCGCTCCTGACACGAGGCGCACCGACCCGATGACGATGTCGTCGCCGTCCTGGAGCACGCGCGGCGTCGTCAGCCGCTCCCCGCGCACATACGTGCCGTTCTTCGAGTCGAGATCGTGGAGCGTGACCACGTCCAGCGTCGCCGACAGCCGTGCATGGTGCCACGAGGCCCGGGTGGACTCGAGCGGCAGGGCCGCCGCCGGGTCGCGTCCCAGCACGTAGTCGCCAGACGAGAGCGGGATCGCTCTGGTGGCCACGAGCACCCATCCCACCGGGCGACGATTCGGTGTGGTGACCCCGTCGCCAATATTGATGGCATCGCCGGCGAACGCGTATCCGTGGCCATGCACGGTGCGAATCGCCGCCGTGGCCGTCGCCTCGCCGAGCGCGACGCGGATCTCGTGGATGGTTCGGGCCAGGCTGGCATCGGTCACGAATGTTCCGGGCCATACGCATTCGAGGATCTCCGCCTTCGGAATGGCCCGTGGCCGTTCTGTCACCAGGAGTCGCAACTTGAGCGGCGAGTAGTCGGTGGCGGTCAAGAACACCGAATCCACCTTGGCGACGATGCGGCCGTTCACCTGCGATTCCGACGACACCTTCTTCCACTCCGGATCGTTGGTGAAGGCCGACCAGCTCTCTTTCGCGGCCTCGCGGCTCTTGTGCGCGAGCAGGTAAACGAGCTGATTCTCCGACGCCGGCGCATCCATCGGCGCGAAATACACCACGTTGGTCATGCCGTGCTTCTCGAAGATCCGCAACGTGTGATCGCGGAAGCGCTTGTGCAGCTCGCCCAGCTTGCCGTCGGGCGCGGTGTAGGTGCGCAGTTCGAAGACGCGCGCCGGCGGCTGCGCGGCGAGGGTGCCCTGGGTCACGGCGCCGGCGGCGAAACCCGTCAGCAGGATCAGAACGGCAGCGAGTCGGTTCGTCATGGCGGAGAAGGGTGCCACAGAAACGCGGGGCTCGGGGACCGGGTCTCGGGCTGTGGAGCACCACTTGACTTTCGTTTTTACTTCGCTATCATGGCTGCACGCAAACAAAAGGCGAAACACCATGAGCCCAGCCGCCGCCTCACTTCGTGCCGATTCGCCCGCCACCGCCCGCGCCGCCGTGGAATCGCTGCTGCGCGATCGCAAGCTCGACCGTACGCTCACGACCGCCCGTCCGCTCGAGGCGCCGTCTCCGGGCGTGCCGTTCCAGGTGCAGCCGCTCGATCACTATCTGCAGGGCGGCCTGCCGGCGGGGCAGTTGTCGGAAGTGGTCGGGCCCGCCTCGTCCGGTCGCACTTCGCTCGTCTGGCAATGGATGGCGGCCGCCACCCGCCGGGGCGATACGGTGGCGCTCATCGACACCTTCGACCGCTTCGATCCGGCATCGGCCGCGGCCTGCGGCATCGTGCTCGAGCGGGTGCTCTGGGTGCGCGGTCAGGCCATCTCGAAAACCGCCGGGGCGGTCGATCCGGTGTGGCTGCCCGGCGTGCGCACCGTCGAAGGCCCGGGCACGATGGTCGAGCGCACGCTCGATCGCGCGCTCAAGGCGCTCAATCTGGTGCTGCAGTCGGGGGTGTGCCCGGCGGTGGTCATCGACATGGCAGATGTGCCGTCGGCGGCGCTGCGGCGCATCCCGTACACGACCTGGCTGCGCGTGCAGCGCGTCATCGAGGGCAGCGACACCACCTGCGTGCTGCTGGCACCCGAGCCGCTGGCCCGGAGCGCTGGCGGCGTCACGCTCACCCTGCAGACACCCGAGTCGGCGCCGGCACCGGCGCCGATCCGCGCCGCCGTGGCGCCAGCGGCGGATACGGTCACCACGCGCGTGGCGTGGCAGGGCGCATCCCCGCGGGCCCGTCGCTTCGATGGCCTGCGCTTCGAGGCGCGCGTGGCGTCGTCGCGCCGGCAGATGGCCGGCCGGGTGGCGTTGTCGTCGGCCCCGCGCGCCGACCGGCTCTGGGCCGAACGGTAAGCCATCATGTTCGCCGCCTTCTATTCGGTGACCGCACCGGTCGACACCATGGTGCGCGTGGCGCAGTCGTTCTCGCCGCGCGTCGAGGTCTCGGGCCGGCTCGTGCTGTGCGATCTGCACGGCGTGGAGCGCCTGTTCGGCGGGCCGCGCGATGTCGCGGATCACATCCGCCGGGCGCTGGTGGATGCCGGCGCCGTGCGTCTGGCCCTCGCGCCCACGCATACAGCCGCCTCGCTCCTGGCGCTCGGACGTCCGGGCGTGAGCGTGGCGGCCACGGCCACCGAGGTCCGCGTGGCGCTGGGCCCGGTGCCCGTGTCCACGCTGGCGGCGTGGGAAAGCGGGGGCGCCGAGGCGCCGGCACGCGGTGCGTCCTCGGATGTGCCGTCGGGGTGGCGGCATCCGCGCGACACGCATCAGGGGCCGCTGACGCGCAAGCACATGCGCGGCCGCGTGCAGATGGCTTCCGGCAGCCGGCGGGCCCTCGACGCCGAGCGGCAGGATGCGCAGCGGGCGCTCGACGTCTTGCGCCGCTGGGGAATCCGCACGCTGGGGCAGCTGGCCGACCTGCCGGCGGATGATCTCGCGGCGCGCCTGGGCACGCTCGGGCCGCGCTGGCAGCACGCCGCGCGCGGCGACGATCTGGCGCCGCTGGTGCCGCTGGTCGACGACGAGCCGTTCGAAGCCTCGCTCGAGCTCGAGTGGCCGGTCGAAGGGCTCGAACCGCTGTCGTTCGTGCTCGGCCGCGTGCTCGATCCGCTGGCCGTGCGCCTCGAACGCGCCGACCGCGGCGCCGCGGTGCTCACGACCGAACTGCACCTCACGACGCGCGACCTCCACACGCGCACGCTGCAGTTGCCGGCGCCGATGCGCGATCCGAAAACGCTGCGCACGCTCATCCTGCTGGATCTCGAATCGCACCCGCCCGCGGCAGCCATCGATCGCGTGGTCGTGCGCGTCGAGCCCACACCGGGACGCATCGTGCAGTGGTCGCTCATCGAACGCGCGCAGCCGTCGCCGGAGCAGGTCTCCACGCTGCTGGCACGGCTCAGCGCGCTCATGGGCGAATCGCACATCGGCTCGCCGGCCCTGGTGGATTCGTGGCGCCCGGGCGCCTTCGCGATGCGCGCTTTCAGCGCGCATGGCGACGCGCAGCGACTAGCGGCTAGCGGCTTGCGGCTAGACGAAATACCGAACAGCGGCTGGCGGCTAGCGGCTGGCGGCTAGCGCACAGCGAAGCACGATGCAGTAGCAGGTGCCGATGCGACAACGGATAGCGCGACAGCGCGATCCCTCAGCCGCGAGCCGCTAGCCGCCAGCCGCGATGCCGCTAGCCCCTGTTCTGTCGCCTTCCGCCGCTTCCGCCTCCCCGTGCCGGCACGGGTGACGATGAAAGACGGCCGTCCCGTGCGTCTCATGCCCGATCGTCGCGGCATGAGCGGCGGCGAGATTCTCAACAGCGCCGGGCCATGGCGCACCTCGGGCCACTGGTGGGATCAGCCGGTCGGCGACGCCCCGGCCCCGGCCTCGCGCACCGCCGCCTGGGATCGCGACGAATGGGACGTGGTGCTGGCCGACGGCGTGGCCTGCCGCGTCTTCCTCGAGCGCGACGTCGGGCAATGGTTCGTGGAGGGCTGCTTCGATTAATGAATAGCGGCTAGCGGCTAGGGGCTAGCGGCTGAAGCCTACAGGTCGATATGACTCAGCCAAAGATTCGCTCGTATCGAGATCTCCTGGTATGGCAGCGAGCGATGCAATTGGCCGAGGAGTGCTATGCCGTCGCAGCAGGCTTGCCAAGTTACGAGCGGTTCGGGCTTGCCCAGCAGATTCGACGCGCAGCGATCTCGATACCTGCCAACATCGCCGAGGGACACAACGGGCGCACGCGACAGGTATTCCTCAATCATCTGGCGATTGCGCTTGGTTCTCAGGCAGAGATCGAAACTGAACTCGAACTCGCAGCGCGTCTGCTGAAGGCTGATGTGCAGCGCGCTCAGGGCCTCGCAGCCGAAGTCGGTCGACTCCTCCACGGGCTGATCTGGACGCTCGAGCACCCGCCGACATCCAGCCGTTCCTTCATCCACACGATCCCTCAGTAACCAGGACGGCGAAGCCGGCGGCCGTCCAGCCGCTAGCCGCTAGCCGCTAGCCGCTGTGTACGTAGAACTCCACACCTCCTCCGCCTTCAGCTTCCTGCGCGCCGCCTCGTTGCCCGAGTCGCTCATCGAGCGTGCGGCGCTGCTCGGCTATCCCACCGTGGCGCTCCTCGACCGCGACGGCGTCTACGGCGCTCCCCGCTTCCACAAAGCCGCCCTCGCCGCCGGCCTGCGCCCGATCATCGGCGCGGAGCTGACGACTGTCGAACACATACCGGGCCACGTCGGAAGTGCAGCGAGACGGCGTGATGAGTCTAGCCGCCAGCCGCTAGCCGCTAGCCGCTGGGTCCTCCCCGTCCTCGTCTCCTCCCCCGAGGGCTACCGCAATCTCTGCCGGCTCATCACGAAGATGAAGCTGCGTGCGCCGAAAGGCGAAGGCGCACTCACGCTCGAGGAACTCGACGGCCACGTCGGCGGCCTGGTGGCGCTGGCCGGACGTTCGCTGCTGCAGTCGGAGCGGCACGGCGTGGGCGGGCTGCTCGACCGACTGGTGGGCATCTTCGGCCGCGCCAACGTCTACGTGGAACTGCAGCGGCATCTGCAGCGCGACGAGACCTGGGACAACGAGATGCTGATCTCGCTGGCCGAGGCGTTTCGCGTGCCGATCCTCGCCACCAACGGCGTGCGCTTTGCCGGTCCCGAGACCCGGCCGCTGCATGACGTGCTCACGTGCATCCGCGAACACTCCACGCTGGCGCTGGCGGGGCGGCGCCTGGTGGCCAACGCCGAGCGGTACCTGAAGTCGCCGGCGCAGATGGCGCGGCTCTTCGAGGATCTGCCGCACGCCGTCACCGCCACGCGGGATCTCGCCGACCGCCTCGAGTTCACGATGCAGGATCTCGGCTACCGCTTCCCGCGCTATCCGGTGCCGTCGGGGGAAAGCGAGGCGTCGTTTCTCCGCAAGATCGCCGACATCGGCGCGCGCGATCGCTACCGGCCGTACCACGACAAGGCGCGGGCGCAGATCGAGCGCGAGCTGCACCTGATCGAGAAGCTCGATCTCGCCGGCTACTTCCTCATCGTCTGGGACATCGTGAACTTCTGCCGCCAGCACGACATCCTCGTGCAGGGGCGCGGCTCGGCCGCCAACAGCGCCGTCTGCTACAGCCTCGGCATCACGGCCGTGGACCCGGTGGGGATGGAGCTGCTGTTCGAACGGTTCCTCTCGGAAGAGCGCGGCGAGTGGCCCGACATCGATCTGGATCTGCCGAGCGGCGATCGGCGCGAACGTGTCATCCAGCACGTCTACGAGAAGTACGGCCAGCACGGCGCGGCCATGACCGCCAACGTCATCAGCTACCGCGGCAAGAGTGCGGCGCGCGAAGTGGGCAAGGCCCTCAACCTCGACCCGACGCAGATCGACCGCCTGGCGAAGGTGATGCACAACTTCGAGTTCCAGGACGCCGACGACTCGCTCGCGAAGAACATGCAGACGGTGGGTGTGGACGCGCAGCGGCCCGAGGTCGTGCACTTCGCGAAGCTGTGGCAGCAGATGCAGGACCTGCCGCGGCATCTCGGGCCAGCATTCCGGCGGCATGGTGATCAGCCAGGGCGCGCTGTCGTCGGTGGTGCCGCTCGAGAACGCCAGCATGCCCGGCCGCGTGGTGGTGCAGTGGGACAAGGAAGACTGCGCCGACATGGGCCTCATCAAGGTCGACCTGCTCGGCCTGGGGATGATGGCGGCGCTGCAGGATGCGTTGGGGATTATCAATGCGCAGGGGCTGGCGGCTAGCGGCTTGCGGCTAGAAGATCGGGAACAGGGGCTAGCGGCTAGCGGCTTGCGGCTAGAGCACACGGAACACGATGCGACAGACAGCGGGACAGCGGGCACTACTAGCCCCGAGCCGCTAGCCGCTAGCCGCTATTCGGAGAGCCATCCTAGCCGCGAGCCGCTAGCCGCTAGCCGCTATTCACCCCCTGTCGACCTCGCGCACCTGCCCCAGGACGATCCAGCGGTCTGGAGGATGCTTCAGACCGCGGATACGGTGGGGCTGTTCCAAGTCGAATCAAGAGCCCAGATGGCGACGCTGCCGCGGCTCAAGCCGGCCTGCTTCTACGATCTCGTGGTGCAGGTGGCGATCATCCGGCCCGGGCCGATCGTCGGGCAGATGGTGCATCCGTATCTCGATCGCCGCGCCGGCCGCGAAGCCGTCACCTACGACCATCCGCTGCTCGAGCCGGTGCTGAAGCGCACGCTCGGCGTGCCGCTGTTCCAGGAACAGCTCCTGCGCATGGCGATGGTGGTGGCCGGCTTCACCGGCGGGCAGGCGGAGGATCTGCGCCGCGCCATGGGCTTCAAGCGATCCGAGAAGCGGATGAAGGCGATCGAGGTGCAGCTGCGCGCGGGCATGGCTGAACGCGGCATCGCCGGAGCGGTGGCCGATCGCATCGTGCTCTCGATCGGGTCGTTTGCGCTCTACGGCTTCCCCGAGTCGCACGCCGCCAGCTTCGCGCTCATCGCGTATGCGAGCGCGTATCTCAAGGCGCACTACCCGGCGGCGTTCTACACCGCGCTCCTCAACAACCAGCCGATGGGGTTCTACCACCCGGCCACACTCGTGAAAGACGCGCAGCGCCGCGGCGTGCGCTTCGCGCCCGTCGACGTGCAGGAATCCGACTGGGACTGCCGCGTCGACCTCGACGGCACGATCCGTCTGGGCTTGCGCTTCGTGGCCGGCCTGCGCGCGGACGTCGGGCGCATGATTGCGAACTGCAGGGAACGGGGACCAGGGACCCCCTCGACCCGGCTCGGGGCAGGCAGGGAACAGGGTCGCCCCCGCGAGGATCTCGGCGGCGTGCGTCCGAGCGCCGCCCGCGACGCGGTGCCGCTGCGCTGCCCGAAGTGCGGCTGCGACGACCCATCGATGATCGAAACGAACGGCGGGCGCAGCCTGTCATCGATGCGTGTCGCCGAGTCATCGTCAGCCTACGAGGCTGACAGCGTGACAGCGGGATCCGTTAGCCGCCAACCGCTAGCCGCTAGCCGCGCGCTGTTCTGTAACGTCTGCTCGCACCAGTGGACCGAAGGCGCTACCGGCCGCCGCTTCCGTTCGATCGACGACCTCATCAAGTCCACCGGCCTGCGCCGCGACGAGGTGACCGTGCTGGCGGAAGTGGGCGCGCTCAACTCGCTGGGCTACGACCGCCGCAGTGCGCTGTGGCAGGTGGAGCGGGCCATTCGGCCTGCTGGAGCACTCTTCGCGGGAGACGGACACGGCGAAGAGGCAGAGCAGGACGAAGAGCAGCGGCTAGGGGCTAGCGGCTGGCGGCTAGAAGAACAAGAACGGCGGCTCGCGGCTCGCGGCTTGCGGCCAGGGCACACGGAATACGATGCGACAGACAGTGGGACAGCGGGCGTGTCTAGCCGCGAGCCGCTAGCCCCTAGCCGCTATGCAAGTAGCCCGCTCCCCGAGATGTCTGCGGGCGAGCGCCTGGTGGCCGACTACGCCGGCACCGGCCTCACCGTGGGCCCGCATCCCATGCGGTTCCGGCGGCACGAGCTGTCGATGAAGGGCGTGCTGCGCGCCATCGACCTGCCGCTCGTGAAAAGTGGCCGCCGCGTGCGCACCGCCGGCATGGTGATCACGCGACAGCGGCCGGGCACGGCCAAGGGCTTCGTGTTCCTCACGCTCGAAGACGAGACCGGCATCTCGAACGTGATCATCAGGCCCGACGTCTACGCCCGCGACAAAGTGATCGTGGTCGAGTCACCGTTCCTGCTGGTGGAAGGCTGGCTCCAGGTGCAGGACGGCGTCACCGCGATCAAGGCCGAGCGACTGCAGCGCCTGGAAGGGTTGCTGGCCTCGATGGCCGTCGATTCGCACGACTTCCGTTAGTCCTGAGCCTGTCGAAGGGCGAGTCCTGAGCCTGTCGAAGGAACGCAGGTAATGCCACGGTCAGAACCCGCGCGCGATGCGAATCCTGCGCGGGTTGGACAGGTTACGGCGGCCATACGCGGTGTTTCCGCTCGACCCGGCCATGGCACGGCATCCGCAATCGCATTGGGTAGAATGGCAGGTGAGGCATGCCCATGGCCGTGGAAGTCAGCCGTCGACGATTCACTGCGGACGAGTACCAAGCGATGGGTCGCGCCGGCATCCTGCGCGACGACGACCGCGTCGAGCTCATCGACGGCGAGGTGCTGGCGATGAGCCCGATCGGCCCGCCGCACATCGGCACCGTGAACCGGCTCAACCGGCTCTTCACGGTGCGGGTAGGCGAGGCCGCGATCGTCCAGGTGCAGCTGCCTGTCAGGCTCGACCCGCACTCCGAACCGCAGCCTGATCTCGTGCTGCTGAAGCCGCGTGCCGATTTCTACGGTTCTGCCGCCGCCGGGCCTGACGATATCCTGCTCGCCATCGAGGTCTCGCAGTCGTCACTGGCCTACGACCGCGGCCTCAAGGCCGATCTGTATGCGCGCCGGAACGTGACCGAATACTGGATCGTGGATCTCGTGCACGGCACGGTCATCCGCCACACCGATCCCGTTGACGGACGCTACCGCCAGATCGCGGCCGTGCCCCACGACACGCCCTTCGCCCCGGCCCTGTTGCCAGCCTGCGTCGTCACGACGCGCGACATCTTCGGCTGAGCCGCCGAAAACCCGCGGAGTTGAGACCACTCGCGCCGCGGCCGCGGCTGCTACGACGTCTTCGCCGTCAGTTCTTCGACCGCACGATGCGCCTGGTCAATCGCGGCGTCCGTATAGGCGTAGGCTGCGGCGTCGGAGTTGGCGATCGCGATCCGCCCGTAGGTCTTGCGCGCCACCTGAGCACGGCTGCTCGCCGCCCTCGAGCCAGAACGGATCGGCGAGCGAGCTGTACTGATAGGCGTAGCCGTGCGGCCAGCGGTTCACCGTGATGCCCAGGATGTCGCCGGCCGGGTCGAAGCCGCCGCCACCCAGCATCCGCCCGAGCTGATCGCGGATGCCGCGCTCGATGGTGTCGAACGAGGTGCGCAGCAGCTCGGCGCGGCCGGCCACGTGCTGCGCCGGCCCCGGCAGGCCCGGCTTGCAGGCCGCCTTGGTCATGTGCAGCACGATCGGCTCGGCGGGCGACTTGGTGTGCGTGTAGCCGCCCAGGCTGACCGGGAAGTCGAGGTTGGTCGAGGCGTGCCACATCCCCGGCGAGGCGATGTTGTTCACCTTCAGCTTTTCGAAGGCCGTCCACTGCTTGATGAAGATGTTCGTGTAGACCAGCGGCACTTTCTTCGCGTAGCGCAGCGCCGCGATCTGCGTCTCGGGCAGCTCGGGGCAGATGTGCGGAATGACATGGTGCCAGCAGGCGAGCACCGCGGCCTTGCCGCGCACCGTGTAGACCTTGCCGTCGCGCACGTACTGCACGGTGACGCCGCTGGCGGAGGCCGCCGGGCCGTCGTGCGCCACCCGCACCACCGTGCTGTTGAGACGAATGCGGGCGGGTGAGGCCTCGTCGTCGAGCTTCGCGTAGTCGATCTTCGCGGTGACGATGTCGTCGGCGGTCGTGCCCGGCACCGCGGCGGGAATCAGGCGCCGCACCAGCAGCCGGGCGACCGAGGCGTTGCCGTCGGGGAAGTGGAAGTAATAGGCGTCGGCCTCGGGGTGCTGCAGCGAGTCGTGGTTCTGTCCCGGACCGTTGCCCGGCTCGAGCGCCATGCCCTGGAAGCCCGGCAGGCCGAGCGCCCACGCGTCCTGCGCCGGCACCGCGTCCACGCCGAACCCGAACAGGCCGTAGGTGCGCGTCTGATAGATGCCGAGCACCTGCGGATCGAGCTTCCATTCCTTCGTCACGAAGTCGGTGTAGCTCATGCGCGCGAGCTTCGCCTTCTTCTCCGCCGACGACAGGCCGGGGAAGATGTCGCGCTTCTCGGTCGTGAGCTTCAGGATCTGCTGCTGGATAGCCGGCGCCAGCGGCGACTGCGCCAGGAACTCCTTGGTGGCGCTGCGCGAGGTGCCCACGACCAGCCTGTCGGCGCCGAAGGTCTCCTTGTCGAAGAAGGTGCCGCCGGAGAGACCGAGCGAACGATAGAGGTTGCCGTCGAGCACCTGCTGGTAGCGCGAGACGTCGACGCCGAGGTCGGAGATGAGCGCCTTCGCCGTGGCGGAATACGGCGCCGGGCTGTCGATCGACTGGGTGCCGCCGTAGCCGATCCACGTCTTGCCGTTGTGCGTGAACTCGTTGCGCTTGGCGTGGCCGCCGAAGTCGTCGTGGTTGTCGAGCACCAGCACCTTCGCCGCCGCCCCGGCCTTCTGCCGGTAGTAGTGCGCGGCCGACAGGCCGCTGATGCCGCCGCCGACCACGATGAGGTCGTAGGTCTCGCGCCGGTCGATGGCGCCGTCGAGCGGGAAGGCCCCCTCACGCATCCGGTGCGCCTGCTCGAACGAGCCCTCGTGGTCGCCGCGCAGGCCGGTCAGAGACGGGGGATAGTAGCCGGCGACCTTCTCGAGCCCGGGATCCGGCGGCACCGGCGCCTCCCCGGGGCCGCAGCCGGCCAGCAGGCTGGCGCCGCCCAGGCCCACGGCCACACCGCCGATGAAGTCACGGCGGGTGATGGGGCGGTCCATGCCGAGCTCGCGGTCGCGTCTGGTGCTCATGCGCCGGATTGTATCCGCGGCGCCCATCGAATGGACGCCGGGCACTTCGTCACGAGGGTCATCCCAACCCGAAGTTTGGAGATGCGATCCGGTCCGCTGGATCGCAGAAATTCCGCCAATAAGTGCGTTACACGCATGTATTCGACCTGTTGTTCGGTCTTGACACCCTGATGACGTCAGCAGACAATTCGACCGCAACTCATGCTCGGGCTGGGGGTCTACCGATTCCGCCGGAGTGTGCAGGAGGTCTACATGCGATCTCGTCTGGTCTGGCTGTTTGCGTTCGCGGTCCTGTTGACCGCACCGCTCAATGTGTTCGCTCAAAGAACCACGGGCGACATCCGTGGCGTGGTCACGGACGAATCCGGCGCCGTGCTGCCGGGTGTCACGGTGACGCTGCGTGGTCCGGCCGTGCAGGGCGCGCCCACCACCGTCACCAACGAGTTGGGCGTCTACCGGTTCCCGAACCTCACGCCTGGCGTCTACGAGGTCACGGCGGAACTGCCCGGGTTCTCGACCAAGACCCAGACCGGCGTCCAGGTGGCGCTCGGCGCGACGCAGGAACTGCCGGTGCAGATGGCCGTCAGCACGCAGCAGGAGACGATCACGGTCGTCGCCGAAGCGCCGGTCGTCGACTCCGCCTCGACCCAGGTCGCCACCAACTACACGCGCGAGTGGGTCGAGAACATCCCGGTCCGTCGCTTCACGTTCTTCGACCTGATCAACGCCGCGCCCGGCGTGTCGCAGTCCACGCAGACCAGCTCGCGTTCGCAGGCCTTCGGCTCGGCCGCCAACGAGAACCTGTATCTGCTCGACGGCACCGACTTCACGGCGCCGCTCTCGGGCGCCGCGTGGCCGTGGCCCAACACCGACGCCATCGAAGAAGTGCAGGTGCTGTCGCTTGGCGCCAACGCCGAATACGGCAACGTCGGCGGCGCGGTGTTCAACATCGTCACCCGCCAGGGCTCGAACGCGTTCCACGGCGATTCGAACTTCTACTACCAGAACTCGGGCCTGACCGGCCGCAACACCACCGATGCGCAGGACGGCGGCCAGCCCTACAACCGCGCCCGCTTCCGCGATTCCACGACCCAGCTCGGCGGACCGATCCTGAAGGACAAGCTGTGGTTCTTCGGCTCCTGCCAGTACCAGGCCGACTGGGAATCGCAGCCCGGCACCCCCAAGGACTTCCCGGCCAAGTCGAATGCCAAGCGCTACTTCTGGAAGTTGAACTTCAGCCTCAACCAGAACCACCGCTTCCAGGTGCAGACGCACGACGACTTCTACGAGATCCCGGAGCGCGCGGCCGCCGACACGGCGCCGAGCACCATCGGGCTCAACAGCGGCCACAACCCCTCGCCCGGCGTGCTCTACACCGCCGTCATCAACCCGACCACCGTGTTCGAAGCCCGCTACTCCGGCTTCTACGGCACCGCCGAGACGCTGCCGCTGAACGGCGGACCGAAGATCGCCCGCCGCTTCCAGGACCTCGACACCGGCAACGTCACCGGCGGTATCTACTACTGGTACGACGGCAAGTCGTTCAAGACCGCGTTTGCCGGCAAGGTGACGAAGTACGCCGACAACTTCCTGGGCGCGCAGCACGACTTCAAGGTCGGCGTGCAGTACAACAGCGGCGGCGGCGAGTCGCTGAACGGCTACAACGACTACATCTACACCTACGGCACCACCGCCGACCTACGGCTACACCCAGGACCCGTTCTGGCGCGGCGGCCGCATGCGCGCGGTGGGCGTGTATGCAGATGACACGGTGCGCGTCGGCCGGCTCACGCTTGAACGTGGGCCTGCGCTACGACTACAGCAAGGGCTACTTCAACTCGTTCGACCTGCTCGACCGCAACGAGAACAAGATCGGCACCTCGCAGGCGGTCGACAAGCTGTTCGACTGGAGCGTCATTTCGCCTCGGCTCGGCGCCACCATCAAGCTGAACGAAGACGGCACCACGCTCCTCAAGGGCAGCGTCGGCCGTTACTACCGCGGCATCGTCACCGGCGAGTTCGACAACGCCACCCCGTCGATCGCGCCGAGCTTCGTCTTCGACGGCATCTACAGCGCATCGCGGCGCGCCCAATGGCGCGTCGCTGCGTGAGCGACAACTCGCAGATTCGGATCGATCCGGAGTTCGAGAACCCCTACACCGACCAGTTCATCGTGAGCCTCGAACACCAGCTCACGAGCCGTATCGGCGTGGCGGTCAACGGCGTCTACAAGAAGAGCGACAACCAGTCGGGGTGGCGCGACATCGGCGGCACCTACGCCAACGTGCAGCGCACGGCCGAAGGCAAGACGTTCGACCTGAAGCAGCTCACGAGCGGCGCCGCCAGCCGCCTCTTCCAGCTCACCAACCCCGGCGACCTGTCCACCACCTACAAGGGCGTCCACTTCCAGGTGAACAAGCGGATGTCGAGCCGCTGGCAGGGCACCGTGGGTCTGACGCTGTCGAAGAGCGAAGGCACCAACGGGTCGAGCAACGCGCGCAGCGCCGCGACCTCGAATGCCAACAGCACGGCAGGCGTGTTCGGTCAGAACCCGAACGACTACGTGAACTCCGACGGTCTGCTCATCGGCGATCGTCCGGTGGTCTTCAAGGCCAGCGGCGTCTACGAAATCGGCTGGGGCGTGACGCTGGCCGGCAACTACGGCTTCCAGTCGGGCCGGCCGTGGGGCCGCGAGGTCCGTTTCAACGGCCTGGTGCCCGGTGCGACCCGTGTGCTGTATGAGCCGTTCAGCGGCGACCGCCGCGTCAAGCCGCTCAATCAGCTCGACCTGCGGCTCGAGAAAGCGCTGAGCTTCTCGGGCGGCAAGATCGAGGGCGCGGTGTTCGGCGACCTGCTGAACACGCTCAACAACGACGGCACGCAGAGCGTGCTGGATCGCCGCTCGACCACGGCCAACTTCGGCGTCGGCTCGTCGTTCGTGCTGCCGCGGCGCCTGATGCTCGGCGCCAAGTTCCGGTTCTAGACTAGCGGCTGGGTTCTAGCGGCTAGCGGCTAGGACAATGGCAACGGCGAAGGGCGGCCTCTCGGGGCCGCCCTTTGTTTTGTACGGATAGAAGACCGATGTCCCGCTGGCAGGCGCGGAGGCGCTGAGCGCTCAGCGGGGCAGGGTGGCGAGGCGCTGAGCGAGGGTGGCGGCAAGATCGGTGTCGCCGGCCTCGCGCGCGAGCGTGGCGCCGCGTGTCCATGCCTGACGAGCGTCGTCGGGCTGGCCGACCGCCGCAAAGCCGAGCCCCAGGGTATCGAGCAGCCGCGGGTCGCGCATGCCGGTCGCCTGTGCGGCTCGAGCCGCCAGCTCGAGGCCGCGCGCCGGGTCACGTAGCGACGGCGGGTCGGCGGTGAGCAGCAGGCGCGCGTAGTTGGCGGCCAACCCGATGTCGTCGGGATGCGCGGCAACGGTGCCAGACATTACGGACAGCGCATCGGCGGTGCGCCCGGCGGAGGTGAGCGCGAAGGCAAGGGCACTTGCCACCGGCGGATCGCGCGGCTCGGGCGCCGATTCGAGATCGGGCAGCGCCCGCGCGAAGTCGCCGAGACTGGCCAGCGCCATGCCGCGATTGACCCGGGCCGCGGTGCGCGTCGGATCGGCGGCCAGCACCCGGCCGTAACGGCCGACGGCCTCGTGCAGCCGGCCGGCTGCGGCGGCGGCGTCCGCGGCCCGCTGTTCGCGATCGGCGACGAGACCGCCAAGGGCGCTCCGCGCCGGCGCGTGCTCGGGTACCAGGGCGATCAGCCGTTCGTAGTGTGTGATGGCGGCCTCGGCATCACCGGCGTCGGTTCGCGCCTGCGCCAGGTTGTAGAGCGCCACGTCGTTGTCGGGGTCGAGCGCCACGGCGCGGCTCCACAGCGTCGTCGAGTCGTGCCAGTCGGTCGTCTGCGCCCGCGCCGTCATGCCCAGGGCCACTGCGGCCGCGCCGGCGGCCACGAGCGCGACGCGTCGTGCCGCTTCCGGCGCGCGCATCAGTGCCACGCCAAGCGCCGCCGACAGCACCATCGCCGGACCGTAGACGTAGCGGTCAGCGGTGAGCTGCAGGCCCGAGGGCAGCAGCCCGACCACCGGCAGGAGCAGCAACAGGTAGCTGCCCCACACGGCCAGCGCCGTGCGCCTCGAGGCCAGGTGCGCGGTGGTGGCGACGACGACAGCCGTGGCGAGAACGGCCACGACGGCCACGCCCCAATCGGGCGTGGGAATGCGCGGCAGCACGTCGAGCGGCGACAGCCCGCCAGGCGCGACCATGCGCCAGACGTACTCGGCCGGATGGGTGAGCGCCCAGGCGACGCGGGGAGCCAGCGGATAGTCCGCCAGCGACTCGATCTCTCGCGCGCCGGCTTCGAGCCACGCCAGCGGCGCGATGATGACAGCCACCAGCGCTGCACCCTGCGCGACGTCGCGCCAGGCTCGGCGGCTCGGAGCGCGGTCGAGCGCCGCGAGGCACAGCAGCACCAGCGGCAACAGCGGCGCCGTCACGCGCGCCAGCTGCGACACCGCGACGCATGCCATCGCGACCCAGTACCACGCCGCGGCTCCTCGGCGCAGCCACGTCAGCCACGCGGCCACAGCGGCGAGCAGGAACGTGTACGACAGCAGGTAGGGCAGGGCGCTCGCCCACGCCACCGGCTCGACCCGCAGCGGGTGCACGGCGAAAAGCGCCGTCGCGGCGGCCGGCAGCCACCAGGCGTCGGGCTCGGACCCAGCGCCGACAAACGCCGCCAGCCGCAGGGTCAGCCAGAAGAGCAGCCCGGCGTTCAACAGATGCAACCCCAGGCTGAGCGTGTGCACGGCCTGCGCCGACGGCGGCGCGCCTGCCAGCCGGTAGGCCAGCCACGATAGCGGCTGGTAGTGCCCCATGTGCGTGGTCGTGAACGCCCACCTGGCCACCGCCGGCAACGGCTGCTGCAGGGCGGCGTTGGCGACGAGCGTTTCGGGATCGTCCCAGTTCACGAAGCCGTTCGAGGTCACCGGCGCGAAGGTCATGGCGGTGGCCGCCAGGACCACGGCCAGCGCCAGGGCCCGCATCATCGCGCCAGTTCCGCGAGGCGCTGACGGGCCGGAGCGAACTGCGGATCGAGCGCCAGGGTCTTTCTGAACCAGTCGGCGGCGTCGGGCCGGCCGCTGCGCTGGCGGATCAGCCCGAGGTTGTAGGCGTAGCGGGCGCTCGTCGGGTCGCGCGTCACGGCATTGGTGAAGGCCGTGTCGGCCTCGTCGTTCCTGCCGGCGCCGCCGAGCACCATGCCGAGCGAGTTCCAGAAGTCAGCCACCTCGGGATCGAGCGTCGTGGCTTCGCCGAACTTCACGAGCGCCTGATCGGGCTGGCCGAGACTGAGCAGCAGCTCGCCCATGCGCCACTTCACCAGGCCGTCGCGCGGAGCGAAGGTCTCGGCCTGACGGTAGGCGGTCATGGCGCGCGCGGCATCGCCGAGCGTCTGCCACACCTGGCCCTCGCGCTCGAACAGCAGCGGCTCGTTCGGAGCATCCTTCTGGCCCTGCTGCAATGCCGCGAGGGCGCCCTGCAGATTCTTCTGCGCAATGCGCGCATCGGCGAGGTTCACGTGCGCCTGCGTGAAGCTGGGCATGATCTCGGCGCTGCGCGCAAAGCGCGCCTCCGCTTCACGATGCCGCCCCAGACCGACGAGCGCCTCGCCCAGGTAGAAGTGCAGCTGGAACGAGTCGGCACCCACACGGCGCAGCTCGGTGAAGCGCGCCGCGCTTTCCGCGAAGCGCTGGTCGTGGAGAAATGCCAGCCCCTCGCGCATCAGGCTGCTGAGCGTGCTGAACTCCTGAATCTTGTCCTTCGGATCGGCGCCCTGTGCCACCGAGCCCTTCGCCGCACCGGGGCTCACGTAGCCGAGCGCGCCGAGCTTCTGCAGCGTCTCGGCCGACACCGCTGGCCGGTCGGCGGCCGGGTCGAGCGCGCGCTCGCGTTCGGCGCGGAGCAGCCCCTCGAGCGAGGCCCTGAGACGTCGGGCGGTGGCGGTGTTGCTGGTGGCAAGATCCCGGCTTTCTCCGGGATCCGCCGCCAGGTCGTAGAGCTCAGGACGCGGCGCCAGGATGTACTTCCAGGTGCCATCACGAAACACCCGCAGGTCGCTCCACTGATAGTGCACGAGCGGAGTCAGCGACTCCGCGTAGGTGGTGCCGGTCAGCGGCGGCGCGCCGATGCCCAGATGCGTCACGATGCTGCGGCCGGTGGCGCCGGCAAGCGGCGCCAGGCCCAGCATCTCGGCCACCGTCGGCGCCACGTCGATGAGGCGCAGCGGCCCGTCGAGCACCTTCCCGGCCGGGCACGCCCGGGCCCCGCATCACGAACGGAATCTTGAGGGTGGTCTCGTAGGCGAAGAACCCGTGACCCGATTCGCCGTGTTCGCCGAGCGCCTCGCCGTGGTCGGCACTCACGATGACCAGTGCGTCGTTCCACAGCTGCCGCGCTTCGAGACTGGCGCGCAGGCGGCCGAGCAGCGTGTCGGTCCACGCCACCTCGCCGTCGTAGGGCTGGGCCGCGAAGCGGGTGGCGAAGGGTTCCGGCGGTTCGTACGGATCGTGCGGATCGTAGAGGTGGATCCAGAGCGCGGTGCGCTGTGCCTTGACGTCGGCGGGACGCGCGTCGAGCCACTGCTCGACCTTGCCGAGCGTGGCGTCGCCGCGGCGCTGCGCGCTGCTGATCGACACGGCCTTGTCGCCGTCGCCGGTGTCCACCGCGTCGTCATAGTGATCGAACCCGCGGTTCAGGCCGGAGCTCGAGTCGAGCACGAAGCTCGAGACGAAGGCGGCGGTCGCGAACCCGGCGGTCTTGAGGGCCTCGCCCAGGGTGGGGCACGTCTTTGGCGAGCGGCAGCGAGATGTTGTCGCGCACGCCGTGCTCGGGCGGATAGCGGCCGGTGAAGAGCGAGGTGTGCGAGGGCCGCGTGATCGGCACGTGCGTGGTGGCGTCGACGGCGCGAACGCCCTCACTCGCCAGCCGATCGAAGTGCGGCGTGGGCACAGTGGTGTTGCCGTAGGCGCCCAACCGATCCGCCCGCAGCGTGTCGATGGTGACGATGACCAGGTGGCGCGGCGCCGTCGCACCGGACACCGCTGGCGTGTCAGAGCCGCCGCGACAGCCGCTCGCGGCGCTGCCCAGCAGCCCGAGCGCGAGCACGGCCCGCGCCAGGCGCGTGCGCGCGTGGCGTCATCGGCCGCGCTCCAGCGCCCGCGCCCGTGCCACCTCGCGCGCCGCCTCGTTCTCGCGGCCCTGGCGGCTGTAGATATCGGCGAGCACGTAGTGACCGAGCGGCGCGATCGACGGATCCGGCTTGCGTGTGAGCCCGTCGCGGGCGGCCTTCTCCGCGCCCGGCAGCTGACCGCCATCGAGCAGCGCCTTGGCCAGATACAGATAGCCCTCGGCGAACTCCGGCCGGGCCTCCACTGCGGCGCGGAAGCGCGCGGTGGCGTCGGGCAGCCGGCCGTCTTTCAGCAGCAGCTTGCCCAGATTGAACTGCGCGCCGTAGTTCTTCGGATTGGCGGCGGCCTCCGCCTCGTAGGCGGCGCGCGCCGTGGTGGCGTCGCCGCGCTGCTCGGCCACGAGCGCCAGGTTGTACTGGCCACGCGGCACATCCTTCCGCAACGCGACCGCCTCCTTCAGCGCCTTCTCGGCGGCGTCGAACTGCTTCAGCTCGAGGTGCGCTTCACCGACTTTCACGAGAAACGGCGCGCGGTCCACCTCCAGCGTCAGGCCCTGGGTGAGCACGTCGAGCGCCTTGGCCGGCTGGCCCCGCTGCATGTAGATGTCGCCCAGCTGGAAGTGGGCGCGGCCGCTGCGCGGGTCGAGCGTCTGCGTGCGTTCGAAGCCGACGATGGCCTCGTCGATGCGTCCGGCAGACCGGTAGGCGAGCGCGAGATTGTAGGTCGACAGCAGGTGCTCCGGATCGAGGGCGAGCGCGCGCTGGTAGGCGGCAATCGCTTCCAGGTGCCGCCCGGCCTTGGTCTGAATGTTCCCGAGCCGTGAATGCGCCTCGATGATCTCCGGGTCGGCCGCCAGCGCCTCGCGCACCTTGGCCACGGCGTCGTCGTAGCGCCCGGCTTCGGAATCGGACCCGGCCAGCTGCAGCAGGTTGTAGAGCGCGATGGTGTCCTTGGGATCGCGGCGGGGCCGCTCCTCGAGGTTCTTCGCGCTGCCGCCGCCCACGTAACCGAGCGCGCGCAGCCGCTGTTCGGTGGCCGGCGTCCACCGCCTGCGGCGCCTTCGGTGTGGTGTCGCGCGAGGTCTGCGCCACCAGCGCTCGCAGCGCCCGCTCCATCGTGTCGGCGCGCGCCGAGTCGAGTGGACGCGAGGTTCTTCGTCTCACCGGGATCGGCCGTGATGTCGTAGAGCTCGCGTGTGGGGGCGAGGATGAACTTGTGGGTGCCGTCGCGCACCGCCTGCAGCTGGCTCCAGCCGTAGTGGAAGCGCGGATACCACGACTCCGAAAACGCCAGCAGCGATTGGCGCTGGCCGTCGAGCGCCGGTCGCAACGACGCGCCCTGCACGGCCGCCGGCCGCTCGACCCCGGCCAGGTCCAGCACCGTCGGCATGACGTCCACGATCCGCACCTGATCGGGCACGACGCGCGTGGCCACGCCCGGCCCGGCCATGATGAGCGGCACCTGCACCGAGGCGTCGTAGACGAAGAAACCGTGCGACTGCTCGCGGTGCTCGCCGAGCTGCTCGCCGTGGTCGGCCAGCACCACCACGATGGTGTTCTCGAGCTGGCCGGCGCTGGTCAGCGCCGCCAGCAGCCGGCCCACCTGGCTGTCGGTGTAGGCAATCTCGGCGTCGTAGGCGCCGTCGCGGGTGGCGGGGAAGCGACTGGCGAACTCCGTCGGCGCGTCGTAGGGCGTGTGCGGGTCGTACAGGTGCACCCAGGCGAAGAACGGCGCGGTGGCCGGCTGGCCCAGCCACGCCGTGGCCTGGTCCACGACCTCGCCGCCGCGGCGCTGGATCGCGTCCAGGCCGGGGCCGACGTCTTCGCTGAGGTCGAACTCGTCGAAATAGTGGTCGAACCCCTGCGCGATGCCCCAGCGCGCGTCGAGCACGAAGGCGCCGACGAAGCCGCCGGTGCGATAGCCGCGGCCCTTCAACA
The DNA here is from genome assembly GCA_963779175.1 of uncultured Acidobacteriota bacterium. Taxonomy (GTDB): domain Bacteria; phylum Acidobacteriota; class Vicinamibacteria; order Vicinamibacterales; family UBA2999; genus CADEFD01. The sequence continues at coordinate 1,601,599 of CAVZXA010000003.1, read as the reverse complement.
CCTCGGCCAGCGTCGTCACGCCCTCGTCCACGTAGAAGCCGGTGTTGTCGCGCACGCCGTGGGTGGTGGGCCACGTGCCGGTGAAGAGGCTGGTGTGCGCCGAGAGCGTCAGCGGCGTCGTGGTGGTGGCGTTGGCAAAGCGGGCGCCGCGTGCCGCCAGGCCGTCGAGCACCGGCGTGCGCGCGGCAGCGTAGCCGTAGGCGCCGACGCGGTCGGCGCGCAGCGTGTCGAGGGTGACGACGAGGACGTTGGGCGGGCCGCTGGGCCCGCGGCCACAGGCCGGCAGCAGCGCGGCCAGCAGCACCACGGCAGCAGCTCCCCGGAGGGCGCCGTGGCTGAGACGCAGCGAAACACATCGGCTGATCTGTACCCAGCGCGGGCGTCAGATGACGACGCCGAGCGGCTTGCGCAGCAGCAGCACGAACGCGAAGGTCGCCAGCAGGTAGATGTAGAGCCACGACATCTGCTGGCCGAGCACTCGCAGGCTCCGCTCCGGATACGGCACGTGGATCGCCGCCAGGCCGGACGCCTCGTCAATCGGCGGCTCGGACGGGTAGAGGAGCTGCCCGAGGACGTTGGCGTGCTCGCGGATGGGGGACCGGCGGGCCGTGACGCCTGCGGCGGCCACCTGCAACGACTTCTCGACCACGGCGCCGCCCGGCGTGACGAGACGAACCTGGCCGTCGCCGGTGGCACGCGGCACCACTTGCCAGGTGACCTCGCCCAGCGTCGGGAAGTAGCGCGCGAGGCCTACGACGTCGGCGCCCGACGCTTCCAGCGTCGGCAGCGGACCCGCGATCCGGCTGTCGACGCTCGCCGTCACCACGATCGGCACCCCCGGCGCGAGACCGGCATAGCCATACCAGGCCTGGAGCTGCGCGATGGCCAGGGTGAGCGGCACGGCGGTGATGACGAGCGGGACCAGCGACAGGCCAACGTACGACAGGTTGTGACGGAGCACCTCGCCCTGGGCCCGCAGCAGCGCCCGGAGGTCGTCGTTGTAGAGCCGCATCTCGAGCAGGGCCGCGTGGATTCGCCGCTTCACGGCGGCGAGTGCCGCCTGGTTCGAGGTGAGCCGCATGACCCCCAGCACCGCCAGCGCCGAGCCGAGCGCACAGCCAACGACCACGGCCAGCGGCGGCAGGCCGGCCAGCGGCGTCAGCACCGCGTCGGCGACGCGCACGAGGAAGGCGTTGACCAGCGTCATCGCCTACGAGAGGTAGCCCAGGCCCTTGAGGCGCTTCTTCAGCTCTTCTTCGGAGTCGGCGCTTTCAAGCTGCGCCAGCTCCTTCTCGAGCGCGTGGGTGATGAACTCCTCGACCGACGAGTAGCCGGCCAGGTCGGAGATGCGCTTCACGCGGGCGACGAGCGCCTTGTCGAGCTTGATGCCTGATCCGAATATCACTGGGCAGACCTCCGTGCGGGAAAGTCGGTGATGCCGAACTCCGCCAGGATCGACGCGGCGAGCGCCTGCAGACGGTCGGCCGGTACCTTGAGGGGGCGGCTCGAGAAGAGCACGCCTGGCACGTGCGCGGGATCCATGCTGTGATCGCCGCTCCAGGGCTCGCGGTTGTCGCTGAAGACGTCGGCCGAGACGATGCCGAGCGCCGAGTCGCTCGACACGCGGCTGCCGCGCGCGTAGCCGACGACGATGTCGGGTTCGAGCGGCGGGATAGTCGTGGCCGGCGAAGGCCGAGGCGGTGACGAAGGCCTTCGTGATGGCGGCGGCGCTCGGTGGCCGGATCGATCGTGCGTTCCATGTCGGCGGCGATCTCCGCCGCCAGGCGCGTCGCGTCCGCCGGCGCGACGATGCCCTTGGCCTCGCGGCCCTGCAGGTTCAGATAGACGCCGTTCAGGCCCACGGCGTAGGCACGCGTCTTCGCCCAGTCCACGCCGGCCAGGCCCGGCGAGGTGGCGGCGCGCGCGCTCGTGACGGCCAGGTAGCCGTGGTCGCGCAGCCAGCTGTTGACGTTCACGGCGCGGCGCCATGGCGCAAAGCCGTGGTCGGACATCACCACCAACAGGTCTTTCGGGCCGAGGCTCGCCATCGCCTGACCGACCACCGCATCCATTTCCACGTAGAGGTCCGAGATGACCGAGCGATAGGCGGCGTCGGCCTCGGTGTAGGCGGGGTGGCCCGGATCCATCGACCGCCACATCACGTGCGAGACCTGATCGACATGGCCGAAGTAATAGAACAACAAGCCATCGGTGAAGCGATCGAGCACGTAGCGGAACTGGCGCCGGTTCTCGTCGGCGGTGATGCGGGCCTGCGCGAGCAGCTCACCGGCGGTCAGCGCCTCGGCGTTGCGGGCGCGCGTGTCTTCGGGCATGCCCTGCGTGTAGAAACGGCCCTCGGCATCGGCCAGTTCCGCCGCGTAACTGGCGGGGGTCGAGATCGGCAGCGCCGGCGCGTAGGGATCGAAGTTGATCGGGCTGACGTAGAGCTCGAAATACGGCGTGATGCTCTTCAGCAGGAAGCGCACCTCGCCGGGTAGCGTCGACAGCGGCAGCATCGGCAGCGCCACCGGCACCCACGAGCTCCATTCCCCGACCTCGAGCACCCGCGACTCGTCGCCGACGACAAGACGCACGGCCTGGCCGGTCGAGTCCACGTGGGCGGCGAAGTCGACGGTCATCGGCGTCGGCGCGACGCGGTACGGATTCGACGGCCCCTCAATGGCGCCGCGCGCCACGCTGTCGATGACGTCGATGGGCTGGATGACCCCGCCCGAGACGTCGCGCCGTTCGAAGACATCCGGCTTCGACGAGAACAGCGTGAAGATGCCGTAGGTGCCGAGCATGTCGGGCGTGCCCATGCCGCTCAGCTCACGCGTGGCTTTGCCCGAGGGCGGGAAGTTCGCCGGCATCCGCACGATCGTGGTCTCGATGCCGCGTTGCTCGAGGACGTCCCAGAAGGCCACGCCTCCGCGCAGCAACTCGACGCGTCCGGCCGACAGCGGGAACTGCCACGAGCCCAGCGTGAGCATGCGACCCGGCGGCACCGTACGCGAGGTCGAAAGGAACGATTCGAGCGTCGCAGGCTCGCGGTGGATGAAGTCGAAGATGCCGTGCGCGCCCGGATCGAGCCCGGTGATGAAGGTGGACCACGCCACCGGACTGAGCGGCGGCGTCGAAGTGGCGAGCGGACGGAAGCCGCCCTGCGAGGCGAGGCGCGCCAGATTCGGCAGCCGGCCGGCCGCCAGCAGATCGGAAGCGAGTTGATGGTCGAAGCCGTCGATGCCGAGCACGATGACGCGCTGGCCGGCCTTCACGTGGGCGCGACCGCCGCAGCCGAGCGTGAGCGCCACGGCGCACAGCGCGCACAGCAGCGCGCCCGGCCGGCGCAGACCTGCGAGCGGCACGGTCACGACACCACCGCCCACGGGCGGCCATCCATGTGCGGCGGCGGTTCGAGACCGAACAGGCGCAGCGCCGTCGGCGCGATGTCCACGATCGACAGGTCCCGCGTCTCTTCGATCCTGCGGTTGCAGAACACGACCCCTGGCACCAGTCGCGGGTCGATGCAGTGATCACCGCTCCACGCCTTGGTGTTGTCTTCGAAGACCGGACCGGACACCATGCCGGTGGCGCAGTCCCACGACGTGCGATACCCGGCGTTGTAGCCGATGACGAGATCCGGCGCGTTCTCGGAATAGGGCCCCTGGTAGAGCGCGGTCGTGTCGAAGGCCTCGCGCACGCCGATGTCGCCGCCGGCGTGGTCGTGGAGGCCCTTCAGCTTCGCGATGAGCTCGGCCTTGAGCGCCCGTGCCTCGTCACCCGGCGCGACGATGCCCGAGGCTTCGCGGCCTCGCAGATTGAGGAAGAGACCGGAGAGGCCCAGGCAGTAGGCGCGCGTCCTGGTCCAGTCCACGTCGCGCAGCCACTCGGTGGAGCCGTCGGTGCCGGTCTTGAGCGTGAGATAGCCCTCGCGGAGCAGCCACGCGTTCAGGTTCACGCCGCGGCGGAACGAGCTGAAGCCGTGATCCGAGATCACCATCAGCAGGTCTTTCGGCCCGAGCGTCTGCAGCACCTGGCCCACCAGCGCGTCGTTCTTCTGATACAGCGCCTTGATGGCGTCGCGATGCTCCGCCGGCGCGTCCTTCCGGTGCGCCGGATGTCTCGGATCGATGTAGCGCCAGAACATGTGCTGGATGCGGTCGGTGGCGTCGAACACGCAGACCAGCGTGCCGGTGCGCAGCTTCTCGAGCGAGGTCAGGAACATCGTGCGGCGCTCGTCGTCGATGTCGTGCGCCTGCTTGAGGAACGTGGCGTCGTCAGTGACGCCTTCGTTCAGGGCCCAGGTGTCTTCGGCGAGTCCGAGCGTGGCGTAGGCGCCGTGGCGCTTGGCGAGGTAGCCCGCGTAGTAGTCGGGATGCGAGATCGGCATCGCCGGCGCCTCGGGGTCGAGGTTGATCGGCGACATGTAGATCGAGACGTGCTCGCCCAGTTCGAGCACCTGCACGCGGGCGATGCCGGACACCGTCACGCCCGGTGCCGCCGGGAAGGGCAGCGGCAGCCAGCCGCTCAGTTCGCCCACCGCGAGCGTCACGGTGGTGGTGCCCACGGTGAGCGTGGCGCGCGCGGCGGCGTGGTCGAGCACCACCGTGAGCGGACAGGTGAGCGGCGGATGGCCGACGACGAAGCTGTTCTCCGGGCCCGTGACGACAGTGTCGATGCGGTCGCCGACCAGCACCACCTGCACCCGCTGCCCGCCTTCCTTGAAGCGGGCCGCCGGCGGACGCGTGGTGAAGAGCAGGAACGTGCCCTGGGTGCCGAGCAGATCCGGCACGCTCATCGCGCTCAGCTCGGCGCCGTAGAAGCGATCCGGCGGGAACGTGATCGGTACCCGCAGGATCGTGCTCCAGATGCGCCGTTCGCCGAGGATGGTCCAGAACGGTTTCGAGCGCCGCAGGTTGGTGAGCGCCGGCCGCTCGCGCGGGATGAGGTACTTGCCGAGCGTGAAGAAGCGCTCGACCTTGCCGATGCGCGTCGACGACAGCAGCGGCAGATAAGTGCGGCGATCGCGATCGAGGAAGTCGAAGATGTTGTGGCGGGCCGGATGGGTGCCGGTGCTGAACGACGACCACGCCACCGGCGACAGCGCCGGGTAGGTCGTCTGCAACCGGCGGTAGCTGCCCTGGGCCTGGAGCTTCGCGAAGTTGGGGAGCAATCCCTGCTTCAGGTACTGGTCGGTCAGGCCTGGATCCTGGCCGTCGAAGCCGAGCACGATGAAACGCCCGATCGACGCCGGAGGCGGGCCGGTGCGGCGCAGGAGCCGCCACAGGGCGCGAAAGGGCCAGGCGAGGATCGAGGCGAGCACGACGATCATCGTGACGAAGATCACGAGGAACGACGACATCACGGCGAAGCCCGCGCCCGGCCCGATGTAGGCATCGGCCGCCACCGGGGCGACGAGCGCGGTCGCTGCCACGGCAATCGTGACGCGGGGGTGTGGTACAAGTCTGGCCATGCCGGAACGCATCGGGATCTGCAAGGGATCGACCGTTATTGTACCGTGCGGCACGGCGGGGCCGGCGGGCCGAACGGGGCGTCGGTGATCGGCCGGTGGACGCGGCGCCTGCGCTACGGCGCGCCCATCGTGGTGGTCTCGGGTCTGCCGCGGTCGGGCACCTCGATGATGATGCGGATGCTCGAGGCCGGCGGCGTCGCCCCGCTCGAAGACGGCCTCCGCGCGGCCGATGTGAGCAACCCGAAGGGCTATTTCGAGTTCGAGCCCGTCAAAGACCTCGAGGCCACGCGAGGCGACGTGCCGTGGCTGCCGGAGGCGCGCGGCAAGGCCGTGAAGATCATCTCGTTCCTGCTCACGTGGCTGCCTGAGGACTTCAACTACCGCGTCATCTTCATGCAGCGCGACCTCGACGAGGTGCTGGCCTCGCAGCAACAGATGCTGGCCCGTCGTGGGGCGGTCGGGGAGGGCCCGGGTGCCGCGAACGACGCCACCCGCTCTCGCGAGGTCTTCCAGTCGCACCTCGCTCAGGTGGAGCGCTTCATGGCCGCCCGCCCCTGCTTCGAGACTCTGTATGTGCCGTACGGCGCGGCGGTGGCGTCGCCCGAGGCCACCGCCCTTGCCGTGGCGCGCTTTCTCGGCCGCTCGATGGACACCGCGGCGATGGCCCGGGCTGTCGACGCCTCGCTCTACCGCAACCGCGCCTGACCCATTTGTAACGGGGTCTGTCACGGTCACGGTTTGTAACGGGGTCTGTCACGGTCTCCACGCCGTGACATTCGGTGACCTTGACAGACCCCGTTACAAATGGGGTGGAGGCGGCCCGCCGAACCGGAGGCGTAGCCCCACCAGCACGAGGTTCAGCACCAGCGTGACCGTGTTGGCGGCGATGACGGGCCCCGAGGCGGTCGCCAGCCCGAAGACCAGCCACAGCGCGATTCCGAGCGTGAAGGTCGCGAGCATGCCGAGCGAGAGGTCGGCGGCCGAGCGCAGGCGCCACGTGCGGACGATCTGCGGAATCCACGACGCGGTCGTGAGGGCGGCAGCCAGGTAGCCGATAGCATCGGCGGCGCCCGGAGAGACTGATGGCATCGGTGCAGTATGTCCCACGCCGTCGCTCTGCCGGGTGACGGCGGAGCCGACTACAATCCCCGGCATGTCGAGTCGGGTGCTGACGCTCGTAGGCGTGGCGGCGATTGCCGCAGCAGTGTGGCTGGCCGGTGTGGGGAGGTACGCGAACGCGCCGGTGACACCGGCCGAGTCTACCGCCGTCGCAGCGTGGGTAGCGACCGCCCATCAGCAGGGCATCGTCGGCTATCGCGACCCGGCGGTGGCGGTGTCACCGTCGGGCCGGCTGGTCGCGTTCTCGGAAGGACGGGCCCTGCGCGTGGCGCCGATCGGCGGCGGCGTGGACGTCGCGACCGCGCGCGGCCACGGCCAGGTGCGGCATCTGGCGTGGATCGACGACCGGCGGATTCTCTTCGAAGACGGCGGCGCGCCATCGCGCTGGCAGATGCACGAACTCGGCGTCGGCACGCGAGCCTTGTGGCCGGTGGCCATCCTCGAAGGCGGCGGCGCGACGAGCGGGATGACGCTGCCGGCCAATGCGCTGCGTCAACTGAGCGTGAGTCCTGACGGTGTGTGGATCGCCGGCATCGTGGCCGGACGCGAGGGTCCGGAGTTGTGGCGCGTGCGCCTCGACGGTCAGGAGCTGTGGCGCTCGCCCATCACCAGCGGCCGTCCGTCGTGGCCGGCGTGGGCGTCGGCCACCGAGATCGCCTGCGTGCTTGCCACCAACGATGGCGACGGCGTGTCGGTGCCGTGCGGCACGCCGCCGCTGGTCACGCGGCCGGCCCTGCGCATCGCCGGCCCGATGGCCTTTTCACCCGATGGCCAGACGGCGTATGCGGGCGCCGCCAACCCCCGTGGCTATCTCGACCTGTGGACGATCGCGCGCGCGACCGGGGACGCCTCGCCACTGACCGCCACGACACGCGACGCATACGGGCCGTCCGTGGCCCGCGACGGCATGCTCGTCTACAAGACGCAGGAGTACCGCACGCATCTCGGGGAACTCGTGGACGGCGCCGTGCGACCCCTCACGACCTTCCAGGCGGAGACGCCGTGGTGGCATCCCACGCGGCCGCTGGTGTCGATGACCTACGGCACCTGGCGCCGCCAGATCGACGACGCGAAGTATCCAGACATCGCGCAGGAGGTCGGCGTGCTCGATGTCTCGGGCGTGCTGCCAGCCGACGCGCCGAGCGAGATCATTGCCGCCTCGGATTCCGAGGATCAGGGCATGGCGTGGTCGCCCAACGGCCGCTGGATCGCGTTCCACTCGCATCGTGAGATGTCCGACGACATCTGGCTGCGGCCGGTCGAAGGCGGCGTGGCCGACCGCCGCATCACGATGCTCGGTCGCGGCGCGGAGGTGGGATGGCCGCGCTGGGCACCCGACGGCAAGACGTTGCTGCTCGACGGCACCAAAGAGGGCCGCTCGGTGATGTTCACGCTCGGTCTCGACCAGGAGACCGGACAGGTGACGTCCGACCTGCGCGAGATCGGCGCCGACGGCTTCGAGATCACCCACGGCGAGTGGCTGCCCGACGGCAAGCGCCTGGTGGCCATTGCGAAGGAAGGGCCGGGCCGGCATGCCGTGCTGCTCGTGCCGGCGACCGGCGGCGCCGCGCAGGTGCTGCACCGCTTCGCCACCGAGCACGACTTCCCGGGGCTGAGCGTGGCGCCCGGATGGCTCGGCCTTCACGTTCGTGGCGCCGGCGCAAGACGGGTTCTATCAGCTCTTCCGGCGCGCCCTCGTCCGGCGGCCCGGTCGAGCAGCTCACCTTCGATCCGGTCGCACAAGTCACAGCCGGCGTGGTCGCCCGACGGCCGCCGGCTGGCCTTCACCGCGTGGCGCTACGACGCGCCAGATCTGGCGCGTGGCGCCGTAAGCGCCGCTACTTCGACGCCACGAACATGATCTCGAGCATGCCGTCGGCGACCAGTCCTGTCTTGCACGGTGGCGCGGGCCGGCAGGTCTTTCACGACCGCGCGGTAGCCGGCGTTCATCGCCTCGAAGTTCTTGACGTCGGTGATGTAGACGACGCCGTCCACCAGTCGCCCCAGCCGAAGCCGGCCACCTGCAGCGTGCGGCCGACGCGGGCGAGGATCTCGGCGGTCTGCGCCTGCGTGTCGCCCTTGTTGGCGGCGGTGTTGCCGAGCAGGCCCGACAGATACAGGCGGTTGCCCACCTTGACGGCGCTGCTCAGGATCGGGCTCGGCTTGCCGGGCGTGCCGTCGGCCGCCGGCGTCGTGAAGACCTGCTTCGGCAGGCTCGACGCGGTGAGCGTGATCTCGACCACGTTGGCCGCGCCCATGAGCGGCGCGACCACGGTGGCGCGGGCCGGCGGGTCCTTGGTGAAGAACGTCCGGTAGGTCTCGTTCATCTCCTGGAACTTCGTGCCGTCGGTGATGAACACCTTCGAGCTCACGACGTTGTCGAAGCTCATGCCGGCTTCCTTCAGGATCGCGGCGGCGTTGTCGAGCACGGCCTTGGTCTGCACGCCCATCGGGCCTTCGACCACCGAGTTGTCCTTGCCGTTGCGCGAGACGAGACCGGCGAGAAACAGCGTGCTGCCGCTCTTGATGCCGTAGCTGTAGGGGTTCGGCGACTTCATCCACGATGCCGGGTGGATGACCTTGCGCTCGCCGCCGTTGGGAATGGCGACGGCCGAAATCTCGAGCAGCGCGCCGGGCACGACGAAGTCGGACACGATGGTGGTGCGGGCCGGCGGATCGGCCTTGAAGAACGTGCGGTAGACCTCGTTCATCGCGGCGAAGTCCGCCGCGTTCTTGATGTAGACCTGCACCGAGGCCGCCATCGCCAGGCTCGACCCGGCCTTCTTCAGCGTCTCGTCGATGCTCTGCAGCACCTTGGTCGTCTGATTGCGGATGTCGCCTTCGGCCACGATGGTGCCCGAGACGTAGACGAGTCCATCGGCCTTGGTGGCCGAGCTGAACGGGAACTGCGCCGGTCCTGCGAAGCGCTGCACCTGCGCCGCCATGCTGCCTCCGAGTCCGATGCTGCCGATGAGTGCTGCTGTTGCCAGTCGTCGCACGTGCGCCTCCATTGAAGTACCGGCCGAAGGATAGCCGAAGCCGCGGCGAATCCGCTACACTGTCGGCGCACATGCCGTCGACGAAGACCCTGCCGAAAACCAGCCGCAAACGCTCGAAACTCCATGGTTGGGGCGTGTTTGCGGGTGAGCCGATCAACAAGAACCGGTTCGTCATCGAATATGCGGGCGAGCTCATCACCAACAAGGTGAGCGACAAGCGCGAAGACGCCTACCTCAACGAGGGCTGCATCTGGGTCTTCCGCGTCAACCGCAACTGGTCGCGCGACGGCGCGGTCGACGGCAACGACGCGCGGTTCATCAACCACTCGTGCACGCCGAACTGCTACAGCTGGGTCGACACCAGGGAGAAGCGCGTCTGGATTCGCGCGGCCAAGGCCATCCAGCCCGGCGACGAGCTCACCTACGACTACAACACGGAAGGCGACAAGACCATCCCATGTCGCTGCCGACCCGGCTGCAAGACCAAGCTCTGAGGCGCCGGCGGCGGCGCATGACGGCGATCGCGGGCGTCCTGCTCGTCGCCGCTGCCGCTTCGTGGGCGTCTGCTGCAGGCCGGGCAGCGGCCGGCCACTGCGGTCGGGCCGACGATCCGCATCGGCGTCACCACGCCGGGCGGCGCCGTGCGCATCGAGACGCTGGCGCTCGAGGACTACGTGGCCCGCGTCATCTCCGGCGAAGGCCAGCCGCGTGCCGCTGGCGCCGCGCAGCAGGCGCTGGCGATCGTCATCCGCACGTTTGCGGCCGCCAACCGCAATCGTCACCGCGCCGAGGGCTACGACCTCTGCGACACGACGCACTGCCAGGTGATGCGTCCCGTGCTGCCGTCGGCACGCGAGGCCGCCGCCGCCACCGCCGGCCAGATCCTGCTCGACAAGGGCGCCCCGGCGTTTGTCTTCTATTCGGCGCACAACGGCGGCACGCCGGCGCTCGCCTCCGAGGTGTGGCCCGGCGCCACCGACTACGCGCCGGCCGAGGCGCAGGACGCCTGCCATGACGAGCCAGGCTGGTCGAACGTCATCGCGGCCCGGGACATGGAGCGGGCGCTGCGCGCGGCCGGGCTGTCGGGCCGCCTGCGTGGCGTCTCGATCGTGGACCGCACGCCGTCGGGCCGCGCCGGCCGCCTGCGGGTGGACGGCTTCACGCCGAACACGATCACGGCGCACGAGTTCCGCATGGCCGTCGGTCGGACGCTCGGCTGGCAGCTCGTGCGGAGCACTGCCTTCGACGTCACCAAAGACGGCGCGGAGTACCGCTTCGACGGGGTGGGCTACGGACACGGCGTGGGCCTGTGTGTGGTGGGCGCCGGACGGCGGGCGGCACGCGGCGAGACGGCGGCGACGATCCTGCGCGCGTATTTCCGCGACCTCGTCATCAGTCCGGCGGCGCGCGACGCTGACGCGCGTCACACCCGGTGCGGCCCGCCATCGGCGCGCCGCCGGTGCCCGCCGGGCCGCCGGCCCCGCCGGTGGTCTCGCCACCGGTCGCGCCCGCGGTGGTGCTGGCGACCGACATCCGGCTCACGCTGCCGGCCTTCGAGGAGCATGACCGGGCCCTGGTGATGGGACTCGTGCGTCAGACCCGCGACGACGTCGCCGCCCGCGCGCTCGTGCCGGCGCCGGCCGTGCTCTCGGTGAACGTGCATCCGACGATGGAGGCGTTCGGCCATGCGAGCGGGCAGCCATGGTGGGTCCCGGCCGCCACCGTGGGCACGGCCATCGACCTCGCACCGATTTCGCATCTGCGTCAGCGCGGCGTGCTCGAATCGACGCTGCGCTACGAAGTCGCGTGGGCGGTGGTGGCCCCGGCGCTCGCGAAGGCGCCGGCATGGGTGAAGGTCGGCGCCGCGTTGATGTACGCGACGCCGGTGCCGACGACGCCGCGTCAGCGACGACCCGGCTGCGGTGCCCGAGTGACGCCGAGCTGCTGCGGCCGGTGTCAGGCGGCGCGCAGCGTGAGGCGTTCCTGCGCGCGGAGCGCTGCGTGCGTCGAGAGATTGCGCGCGGCCGACGGCTCACTGAGATCCGCTGAGGCGGAGCAGGACCTCAGCCGGCGTCGAACGACGGCGGGGCAGGCGCAGTGGCCGCCGCGAGATCGAAGGTGAGGTCCACGCCGTGGTGCTCGGCGCCGACGTGCAGATCGGTGAGTGTGCCGTGTGAGGCGCCGATGGTCACGGCCGCGGCGACCAGGCGCACGCCGAGTCCGGGACGCCACACGTCGAACTCGCGCCGCGCCGCCTCGGCGTCGGGACGCGCGCCGACCGGTCTGAATCGCCACACGAGCGCGCTGCCCTCGATCGCGGTCGTCACCACGACTGCCGCGCCATGCTCGCGTCCGACCGCTGCCGCCACGGTGACCAGGGCTTCGGCGAGGGCGCCGTCGCGGCCGCGTCGCGGCACGGCCACCGTTCCGGTCGCGTCGAGGGTGAGGGCGACACCGCGCGCGTCCGCCAGCGTGCGGACCTCCTGGGCGAGCATCGGCAGTGCCACCCAGGTGAGCGGCTCGGTCTCGGCGCGCCACGACACGGTGAGCCGGCGCAAGTCGTCGAGGCCGTCGACCAGGGCCTGCTGCGCCTTGCGCGCCCCGGCGAGCGCCTTCTGCTGATCGGGCGTGAGAGAGGCGCGCCCTTGTTCGAGCAGCGCGAGATACCCGCCCACCACACCTGTTGGTGCGCGCAGCTCGTGACCGAGCAACGCGAGAAGCGGCGCGGCAACACGCATCGGCATCAGGCAGACGGTACTATGGTCGCAGCGTCCATGTCTTCCGCCGAACCGCTCGTCAGTATCGTGGTGCCCGTGCGTGGTGATTCGACGCCACTCTCGGCCCTGCTGGCGCAACTGTCGAGCCGGCCAGACGTCCAGATCATCGTCTCGAGCATGGGCCCCACCGACTCCACGCACGACACCATCCGTGAAGGACGTTCGGACATCACGTGGATCGACGGGCAGCCCGGCCGTGGCGTGCAGCTCAATGCCGGGGCCGCCGTGGCGACGGGGCGGTGGCTCTGGTTCGTGCATGCTGACAGCCACCTGCCCGCCACCTGGTTCCCGCTGTTCGAAGCCCTCGACCCGCAGGAGGACGTGGTGGGCGGCGCGTTTGCGTTCCGGCTCGATTCCCGGGTCTGGCAGGCGCGCTGGCTCGAACGCGGCGTGGCGGCGAGGGTCCGGCTCTTCGGCCTGCCGTACGGCGACCAGGGAATATTCGTGCGCCGTGCCGTGTTCCAGTCCATGCGGGGGTTTGCGGCGATCCCGCTAATGGAAGACGTGGAGTTCGTGAGCCGGCTGAAACGGCAGGGCCGGGTAGTTCATCTCAGCGAGGGCATGGTGACATCAGCCCGTCGCTGGGAGCAGCGGGGCTGGTGTCGGCAGAGCCTGTCGAACCTGGCCACGCTGGGTCTCTATTTCGCCGGCGTCTCGCCCGAGCGGCTGGCCCGAAGGTATGATCGTCGTCCGAACGCGTTCTGAGGTTTCCCGATGCTGATCAAGCCGACGCCCGACATGCGCGAGTCCGAGGTCACCCCCCGCGAGCTCTATCTGCGACGTCGCGAGTTCATCGGCGCCGCCGGGGCCACCGCCGCCGCGCTGGCGACCGGCCTGGTCGTGCCAGGCGAGGCCGCGGCGCAGAATCCCGCCGCCCAGAAGCTCGCCAATCTGAAGAAGAGTCCGTTCAGCACGACCGAGGCGATGAACTCCTACCGGGACGTCACCACCTACAACAACTTCTACGAGTTCGGTCTCGACAAGGGCGACCCGGCCCGCTACGCCAGCTCGCTCAAGCCGCGACCGTGGACGATCAAGGTCGAAGGCGAGTGCGCCAAGCCCGGCACCTACAACATCGAAGACATCCTCAAGTGGTTCCCGCTCGAGGAGCGCATCTACCGCATGCGCTGCGTCGAAGCGTGGTCGATGGTGATTCCGTGGAACGGCTTCCCGCTGGCGGACTTCGTCAAGCGGATGGAGCCGACCTCGAAAGCCAAGTACATCGAGATGCGCACGCTCATCGACCTCAGGCAGATGCCGGGCCAGACCGAGCCGGCGCTGCGTGTGGCCGTACCGCGAAGGCCTGCGGATGGACGAGGCGCTGCATCCGCTGGCGATGTTCGCGGTGGGCCTCTACGGCGAGGTCCTGCCGAACCAGAACGGCGCGCCCATCCGCCTGGTCGTGCCCTGGAAGTACGGCTTCAAGGGCATCAAGTCGATCGTCTCGGTGAAGTTCGTCGAGAAGGAACCGCTCAACACCTGGCAGCAGACGCGCGCGGATGAGTACGGCTTCTACGCGAACGTGAACCCCGACGTCGATCACCCGCGCTGGACCCAGAAGACCGAGCGCCGCATCGGCGAGTTCTTCCGCCGCAAGACGCTGCCGTTCAACGGCTACGGCGAGCAGGTGGCCTCGCTCTACGCGGGCATGGACCTGCGCAAGCGACGAGCGTTCAACCTGCCCTGACGCGAGCGATTCGAATGGCCTGCCCTGAGCGAGCGAAGCGAGTCGAAGGGTGACGCAGACACAGACCGTTCGCCGAATCGTCAAGCCGATGGTGTTCGCGGCGGCCCTGCAGCCGGTCGCGTGGCTGGTCTACAACGCCTTCTGGGGCGACCTGGGCGTGAACCCGGTCGAGACCATCACCAACCACACCGGCATCTGGACGCTGCGTTTCATCGTGCTGTCGCTGGCGATTACGCCGGCGCGCTGGCTCACCGGCTTCAACCCGCTCACGACGTTCCGGCGGCCGCTGGGCCTGTTTGCGTTCTTCTACGGCACGCTGCACTTCATGACCTACTTCGTGCTCGACCACTCGCTCGCCTTCGACGGCGTGTGGGAGGACGTGGTGAAGCGGCCCTACATCACCGCCGGCTTCACGGCCTTCGTGCTGATGATTCCTCTCGCGCTCACCTCGACTACCGGCTGGATTCGGCGCCTCGGCGGCCGCAACTGGAACCTGCTGCATCGACTGGTCTACATCTCGGCCATCGGCGGCGCACTGCACTACTTCTGGAAGGTCAAGCTCGACACGACCAACCCGGTCTACTACTTCGCGAGTCGTCGGCGTGCTGCTCGGCGCCCGCGTGTGGAAGGCGGCGACGAAGAGACGCGCCGGGGCGCCGGCTGGCGCACGCGTGGCGCCGCAGGCGTGAGCCCGGCGCCCGGCGCGGGCGAGGCACGCGGGCCGGCGGCCGGGCCCGCCGTCGTCATGCTGGCGCGCAGCCCCTTTGCGGTGGGGAAGACCCGCCTCACCGCCGGACTCGACGATACGCGCGCCACCGCGCTGCGGGCGGCGCTGCTGCTCGACACCGTCGAGTCTGCGCTGGCCGCGGGCTGGCCGGTGCACCTGCACCTCGACCCACCCGAGCACCTCGCGCAGGTGCAGGCGCTGCTGGTTGCTGACGGCGCGCTTGCTCCGCGAGCGGCGCGAGTGTGCTGGCATGCGCAGGGCGAGGGCGACCTGGGCGCGCGGATGATTGCGGCACTGCGAACGACGCTCGCGGCCGGGCACGACGTGGCCGTGCTCGTCGGCTCGGACATCCCCGATCTGCCGCCCGCAGCGCTGGTGGCGGCGCGTGACGCGCTGGTGGCGACAGCGGCTGGAAGGGGCGTGGTGTTCGGGCCCGCCGCCGATGGGGGCTTCTACCTTGTGGCAACGACCGACGCGGAGGTTCTCGCGGACGCGTTCGACGGCGTGATGTGGAGCCAGCCCGCGGTGTTGGCCGACGTGACGGCACGGCTGGACGCGATCGGATGCGACGTCCGGGGCGTGATGGCCTGGCACGACCTCGACCAACCGGCTGACCTGACGGCGCTCTTGTCGCGGCCGAGCGCGGGCGCCGGACGCACCCATGATGTGGCCCGCCAGCTCCGGTCGTAGAATGAAGACGATGACGACTGATGTCTCCCCCCGCCGCCGGCGCTCGCTGGCAGCGGCCGTGGCGGTGGTGGCGACGGTGACCGCGGCCCTGGGCGCGGCGTCGTGCGCGTCGCCGTCGAATGCCGGCAGCAGCGCCGCCTCGGCCGCTGAACCGGCCGCCATCGAGCTTCGGATCATCCAGCACGAGGTGCCGAAGCGCGACTTCGTGGGTCCGCAGCCGACGGAGTTCCGGTGGAGCCCGATTCAGGGTGCCGAGCGCTACGCCATTGGCTTGTGGAACGAAACGGACCGGCTGGTGTGGCGCAGCGACGACCTCAAAGAACCGGCCGTGGCGTGGCCGAAGGAGCTCTCCCTCGACTACGGCACCTACTTCTGGTCGGTATCGGCGCTCCAGAATGGGCGGGAAATCGCCAAGTCGGGGATGGCGGCGTTTGTCATCGAAGAGTAGGCATTGGCACAGCGAAAAGCTGTGCTATACTTAACTTCTTCTGTCGCGGGGTGGAGCAGTCCGGTAGCTCGTTGGGCTCATAACCCAAAGGTCGCGGGTTCAAATCCCGCCCCCGCAACCAACTGAATCGGCACGAGAAGGTCGCCAGTCTCTGGCGACCTTTTCGTCTTTTGGGCGGCAGTCAGCATCGCGGCCAGATTCCCCTTCAGCTCGATCCCCAGCTGGCCGCTCCTTGGGGTCAAGACAATCGAATCAATCAGCCCTCGGAGGCTCTCCGACGCCTCCAGCCGGGTGTCGTCGCGCTGGAGCGCGGCGGCCAGTTCCTCCACCTTCGACCGATACAGGTCGGCCATGCTCGGGTGGAGCAGCGGCGGGGGCTCGTCCGCGGTCTCGAGCTGGGCCAGAAGTGCGTCCTTCCGCTCCTGAAGCTGCCGTTCACTCGGCCTTTAGCTCCGGGCTGGCGAAGCCCTCCATGATCGCCTCGATGACCTTCTTGATGTCGCGCTTCACGCGCTCCAGCTCGCGCTTCGGCCGCCGCTCAGGCTGGCGCGCTGCTCCATCCGCAGCCGGTTCATCTCCTTGCGTGAACTCGCGACAGAACTCCTCGAAGAAGTCCTTGCGCAGCAGCTTCTCCTGCAGCGCCGCCAGCACGCGCGCCTCGACCTCCTGACGCGAGATCGTCAGCTTGTTGGTGCACGTGCCGCGTTCGCGGGTGCCGAAGCAGCCGAGCCGATCGCGGTAGTAGACGACGAAGCCGGCGCCGCACTCGCCGCACTTGGTCAGCCCGGTGAACAGGTACTTCGGGCGGACGAACTGGTTGAAGCGCTTGCCGGGCTCGGCCGCCGTCCACTTCTTCTGCACGCCGGCGTAGCGCGCCTGCACCGCCTGCCACAGCTCGTCGTCCACGATGCGCAGCGCGGGCACCTGCGTGATCACCCACTCGGACGCCGGGTTCTGGCGTGACACCCGCTTGCCCGTGTCCGGGTCCTTCAGGTAGCGCAGCCTGTTCCACACCATGCGGCCGATGTACAGCTCGTTGTGCAGGATGCCGGTGCCGCGCTTCGGGTTGCCGTGGATGGTGCTCGAACTCCACAGAGCGCCGCGCGGGCCGCGCAGCCCTTCGCGATTCAATCCTTCGCGATCTGCTTCGGCGACACGCCGGCCGCGTACTCGCTTGAAGATGCGCCGGATGGCGTCCGCTTCCTCGGGACGATCTCGCGCTCGCCGGTTGAGACGGCGCCGTCCTTGAACGTGCGCACGATCCGGTAGCCGAAGCTCACGCCGCCGCCAGACTTGCCGAGTTCGACGCGCCCGCGCAGACCGCGGCGCGTCTTGTCTGCCAGCTCCTTCAGGAACATCGCGTTCATCGTGCCCTTCAGGCCGATGTGGAGGAACGTGATGTCGCCCTCGGCGAGCGTGACGATGCCGACGCCGGCGAAAGTGAGGCGCTTGAAGAGGCCGGCCGTGTCTTCCTGGTCGCGGCTGAAGCGATCGAGCGCCTCGGCCATCACGACGTCCACCTCGCCGCGCAGGGCCTCGGCCATCATGGCCTGAAAGCCCGGACGCATCAGCGTGGCGCCGGAGATCGCGTGGTCCGAATACTCGCCCGCGATGGTCCAGCCCTGCTTGCGCGCGAACTCGCGGCAGATGCGGAACTGGTCCTCGATCGAGGCCTCGCGCTGGTTCTCAGACGAGTAGCGGGCGTAGATGGCGACTTTCACATTTGCACCTCATTGAATCGTTCGCGTTCGCTGCTTCAGCTCCAACTCGAAGCACTCGCGCGCGGCCTGCCTCGCCAGGGCACGAACGAACGCGCGAAGCGACGAATCTGCGCCGTTGCCGCCCGTTCCGCTGTCCTTCGCACGAGCGCGGACCCAGTGCCGTCGGCCGCGCCCAGTTCGTGGTCGTCTTCTTTCGGCCATGATACGCCTGCCCATTCCGAGCGTCGACTCCGCTGTTGTTCACAGTGAATGGGTGCGCTGAGCGCATCTCCCGACGCATCGACTTCTGACAGGCGTACCGCCGTGGCAGTTGATGATCTTGATGATGTTTGCACGAGCGGATCTGCGCCTGGCCTGAGGCCCAAGCGCAGTCCGGTTCGGTCATCAGATTCGCGGACGTGACGTCGCACGAACTGAGGACCAGAAGGTGATTTGAGGATTGGGGACCGAACCGTGGCCTGAGACCGCTGATTCGAACTTGCTCCACACCGGTCGATGTAGAGGAGGCCGCGAGTAGCAGCCAGCGAAGATGATCCGACAGTAGCGCCGATGTTGACTGTCGTCAAGCACTTCTGCTGCGGCCGTCGATAGTTGCCCGGGAACGGGTCGCGGCTCGCGCGGTCAAGGCCGTCAGCCGTGCGCAGCGCGGGCGGAGCGGAATCGTGGAAGCGCGGAGCGCCTTGAACGCGCGAGGTGCGAGCCGCACGATGACCGCGCGACGGCCGAAGATCGCGATGTGGATCTGCACGCGTTCAATGCCGCCTCGATGCACGAATCCGACGACGACGTTTCCGACTGAGATGCAGACAGCGTGGCGTGAGCGACCACCTCGCTGGCCGCGGGCTTGGCACGCCAGACGGTCCAAAACGGTGGTCGCTCACGCCACGGTACTGCGATTGACCGCCTCGCCGACGTCGTCGCCCATAGCGGGCGGCACAGAACGCCGCCCGTCGCAGACGTTCAGCAACTCTCAGCGCTCGTTGGACTTGGCGGAAGCAGTCAGATACCGCAGCGCATTCACATCGACCACGATTCGTCGACTCCAAGTGAGCGCGAGGGGGAACACCTCGCGCGGAGGGGGTGTTCCCCCCCTGTGTTCCCCCTCCTGTTCCCCTCTGATCCCGACCGCTGATATCGAAGCGTTTGCGGCGCGGCGATCCGGGCTGCAAATCGAACGCGCGATCAAACTGCGATCAGGTCGGCGTTCCGATCGACGATTCAAGATGTCTGGCGAACGACTTCGCGCGTGCGATCTCGGTGCTGACCACAGCACCGACAAGCGGGGCGTGAGCAACCCCCGAACAGGCTCCGGGGACGGGTGCCCGGGCAAAACAGGGGGGTTGCTCACGCCCCGGCTCCACTGCCGGCGGTGACCAGACACGGCGGGCGCGCGGCAGAGAACGCCGCGCGGCTGAGGACGACCGTGATCCGCAACTTGCAGGCCTTCAATTACTTGGCCGCCGGCAGATCCAGTCGCTTCTTCTTCTCCCTCACGATTGGCTCGGTGACTCTGGCATCCACCTTCGGGCGACAACCACCGCTTTTTGTCGCGGCCCCCCTCGCGGCGTCAGCAGTTCCGGTCTACAGCCGTGGATCGACGGGCTCGCTTTCCAGGGCGAGGACGCCGAAAACGCACTCGTGAACGCGTCTGAGAGGTTCTCGCTGGACGAACCGTTCGAGCCCTTCGATCCCAAGCGCGAACTCCCGCAGGGCCAGCGATCGCTTACCCGAAAGACCCCGTTCCCGCAGTCGCTCGAGATGCTCGGGCAGGGTGTACTCAGGCCCGTAGATGATCCGGAGTACTCGCGCCCGCGGCACTTGACCGCCGGCTGCAACAGGCCACGTGACGCCGGTCGCGACGAACGACAACGGCTTGACGACCGCTCCCTCGCCGCCGCGTCTCCGTCAGCGGTCTCCCACCACCCCGTTGCAGCCGCCTCGCTCGCCGGATCAGCCAGGTCCACGACCTGATACGGCGTGCGCCATCAACAGGCCTCCCCTCCTGGACAAAGCTGCTGATCGTGGTCATGTGCCACACGTGATCCTTGTCCGTGTGCACCGCGCCCTCGGTCGCCATCACGTGGAACGGGGCGACGCGGATATCACGCAGCGACTCGACGGGCCAACAGTAGTTGCCGATACGCCTCGCGAACCGCTCGGCAAGCTCCCGACGGACCTTGTGTCGCTCGAGGAGTGCCCGACATCGATGCCTCGCGCGCCGGCGGTCTCGAGCGCCCGCACAGTCTCCCCCAACCCACCCGCGCGGCTGTTCCAACCGACGCGTATTGCTGCCGCACCAGTTCGAGCGCCTTCGCCGACCATGGCATCAGCTCGCAGTCGAGGCACACCCAGTTCGTCTTCAGTCGCTCCCAGAAACCCGCCGCGTCCAGCGCAGCCCGAACGGTCGCCGAGCAGCTCGCGCTCCAGCGCGACGTCCTCGAAGAACCGACGGCCCGTCCGCGTGTAGCAGATGCCACTCCTCGTCTTCGAGGACACCAAATCGCTCACGCGCGACGTCCTTGCTTCCGGCACACGATGACGATGGCGCGAGAGCCCATGTGCTTCTGCTCGACGACGACCGTCGATACGCCGCTCGCTCGGTAGTACGCAGAACGCTTCGGCCGGATGCTCGAGCAGGCCGTCGCCTTCCTCGTCTCGCTGGGCGACATCGTCGGTGGCAGGTAGATCAACCACTTCGGATTCGCCGCGAACCGGCTCATGACCTCCAGTGCCGCCGCGGCGTTCTCCTCGCGGATCGTGACGCTGCGGTGCAGCCGAGTCGTGATCGAGCCGCTTGCCCCGCACGTCCTCGATGTCGAGGAGATCATCGTTCGCCTGCTGCGCGCTGAGCGGCGAATGCCGTCAGTCGGCAAGAACGGGTCGAACCGGGTCGGCGTACGTCTGCAGCGGCGGCACCGAGACCAGCTCCTTCTCGGGCCAACGCAGGGCGGTCAGCCTGCCGCCGAACACGCAGCCGGTGTCGATGTTGATCGTGCGGTTGAGCCATTCGGGCTCAGGCACGGGCGTGTGGCCGTAGACCACGCTGGCACGGTCCGCGGTACTCGGCCGCCCAGTTGTAGCGAACCGGCAGGCCGAACTCGTCGGTCTCGCCGGTCGTCTCACCGAACAGCGCGAAGTCCCGCACCTTGGCCGACCCGCGGCCCTGCATCTCCGCCTTCATGCCGGCGTGCGCCACCACGAGCCGGCCGTCGTCGAAGACGTAGTGGCTGACGAGACCTCCAGGAACTTCTGCACATCGGCGCGGAACTCTGGCGGTCTCGCTGTTCGAGCTCCGCCAGCGTGCGATCGAGCCCGTGCGAGACGGTGACGTCGCGGCCCTCGAGCTTCCGCTTCAACTTGATGTCGTGGTTCCCGGGAACGCTGAGCGCCGTGCCGGCCTGCGACATCGCCATCACCGTCTTCAGCGTGTCCACGATGCGCGGACCGCGGTCGACGAGATCGCCGACGAAGATCGCCTTGCGGCCTGCCGGGTGTGACCCCACGGCCCTCCGACGCGTCCCGCGTCGTACCCGAGCTCGCTGCAGCAGATGTTCGAGCTCGTCGCAGCAGCCGTGGACGTCGCCGATGATGTCGAACGGCCCGGTCTCCTGTTTCCGGTTGTTCCAGAGTGGCTGCCGCTCGATGACGGCCGCATCGACCTCCTCCTGGGACGTGAGGACGTGTACGTGCCGGAAGCCTTCGCGCCCGAGGCCCGCGCAGCGAGCGATGCAGCTGGCTCCGCTGGTTGCGGATGACGTGAGGACCGAAGTCGCGGTCAGGCCGTGCTCGATTCCGTTCGTGGCAGACGCGTTCCGGCAGATCGAGGACGATGGCGACGGGCAGGACGTGGTACTCGCGCGCCAGCGCAACGAGCGGCTTGCGCGCCTCGGGCTGGACGTTCGTCGCATCGACGACCGTCAGCTTTCCGCGCGCCAGCCGTCGCGCAGCCACGAAGTGCAGTGCCGCAAACGCATCGTCCGTCGACGACTGGTCGTTCTCGTCGTCCGAGACGAGCGCGCGAAAGACATCCGACGACATCACTTCGGTCGGCTTGAAGTGCTTCGCGCAAACGTCGACTTGCCGCACCCGGACGGGCCGATCAGGACGACCAGGGACAGCTCGGGAATGCGTGAACAGTCATCGGACGAACACCGCCATCTGCGTCGGCGGGCCAACCTGGCTGTCCTCATCGCCGACGGGCTGGTAGCTGACGGCGTAGCCGAAGCGCGAGGCCACGTCATTCGCCCAGTCTCTGGAACTCCGCCGCGTCCACTCGAAACGGTGATCCTGATGCCGGAACTGTCCCGCAGGCAGCGACGGCCACTTCACGTTGTACTCGGCGTTCGGCGTCGTCAGCGCGACGGTTGCCGGGCGCGCCGACTCGAACAGCACCCGCTCGAATGCACGCAGACGAGGCTGGTCGAGATGCTCGATGACTTCGACCACCGACGCCGCGTCGAATCCGCCGAGCCGCCTGTCGCGATACATCAGCGAACCGTGCATCAGGCGAATGCGCTCGCGCTGCTTCGGCGCCAGCCGATCGAGCTTCAGGCGCGATTCCGCCAGATCGAGGACTCGGCCGGACACGTCCATGCCGACGATCTCCGCGAACTGCTGATCGGCCAGCAGGCGGCGCAGGAGCTTGCCCTCGCCGCAACCCAGATCGAGCACACGTCGAAGCGCCAGAAGCCTTCAGCACCTCGAACACGGCGTCGAGGCGGCGTTCGTTCAGGCTGATCGTCCGCTCGATCGACGCCTCCTGCTCGTCCTTCTGAGCTGCCGCGGCCTCTTCCTCGGGCTGTTCCTCCGCCGTCAGCCGGGCAATGGCGTCGCGAACGAGCCCTCGCTGATGCACGAGATAGCGCGAGACGATCGCATCGCGCGACGGATGGCTGTCGAGCCAGCCCTCGCCGTGACGAAGCAGCTTCTCGACCTCGTCGTCCCCGACCCAGTAGTGCTTCTGATCGTCGAGAACCGGAACGAGCACGTACAGGTGCGTCAGCAGGTCGCTCAGCCTGCGTGCTGCTCGCAGCGTAACCGTGAACAGCCGGCTCGGCCCGAGCGCCGGCATGCTCTCGTCGAGTTCGTGGCGGGTCGCTTCGACCGTGTAGCCGAGAGGCTCGAACAACGCGCGGAGGAACGCTTCGCCGCCGCGGCAGGGAACAGCCGCGAGCCGCGCCTCGAGCGGCAACTCGCGAGGCCGCGAGCTCGGGTTTCCTGCTCGCATCGGCCGCCCAGCGCGGAGTTGAACCAGCGCGAAAGCACGACCGAGAGCAGCGACGACGCGACGTACGGCCGGTCGTTGACGTACTGGTCCTCAGCGCCGCCTTTGCCGCCCCGGCCCCGGACCATTCCGACCGGATCGACGTCGAGAAGAACGGCCGCCGTGCACGATTCCTCGCTCGCCTCCGGGTAGAAGACCGTCGCGTTGCCGAACGGGAACTCCCGCGTGTGCACATGCTCCGGGTGCTTGTGCAGCAGGAATCCGAGATCGGTCGCCGGCCGGTGAGTCGTTCGGATGGTCAGGAGCATGGGTGCGAGGTCCGAGTCGTTAGCGGCGTTGCGGTCTCCGTATAGTCGTCATTGGATCGGCTTGCATCAGGCTGACACAGGTTCGACGTGGTAGCTCTGCATGCCAATGCTGCCGTAGTCCTCGAACATCCTCACGAAGTTCTCTTGTGTTTGCGGATTTGTCCTCACCTGAACCTCGTACGCCTTTACCGCCTGGACGAACGCTACGTAAAGCCCTTCGACGCTGAGCACGAACCAGTCAGGTTGTCCCTTGACCCGCCGAAGGACGCCGTGGGAGAACCCCTGCATCAGCGTCATCCTGAACCGCTTGTTCTGGAGCGCGAACGAATGGAGCATCGGATTCCTGCACCCCTCGTACAACACCTCCGAGAACAGCTGCGCCGAAGGAAGGCCCGTGAAGACGAACTCTCTCGCGAAGGTTCTGATCCGAGATCCGACGCCGCCGTTCTCGTCCGAGCCTGCGTAAAACTTCGCCAGCAAGTCGATACCGGCCATGATCACCATTACCGTTGCGAACAACCGATGGCGATCCTTCTGTGACTCGGCGATCACCTGGTCTTCGGGCACCACCTTCCCGATGAAGCAGTCCTGGACCTCCCGGCGGAGCAAGTAGAGGACACCTTGTATCGAGCCGTCAGGCTGTTCTGCCGGGTTCTTGAAGAACAGATCAATCTTCTGGTCGGTTGTCATCATCTGATCCTTGTCGCCGCTCGATAGAGTCACGCGAACAGAACAGATTACACGAGTGCCGCGGTCAGCTCAAGACATCTTCTCGCCAAACGATTCAGACCACGAGGATTTCGAGGTACGGTCGCATCACCCGATCGACACGAAGCGCCTTCGCGATTCGGTGAAGCTCGTTCAGATCCAGTCGGCGGCTTCTTCGTGCCTCCACGAGCGATTCGAGGACGACATCCATTCCAACCTTGTTTCGGAATCGGAAGCAGTCGGCTACGGTTCGGGCCACGCTCGTAACTGTGACTCGCTGGCCCTCGATGCGATGCTCCTCGATTCCAAGATTGAAGAGCGGCGCTTAAACCCGTGTGAGCCGCAGCGGTGGATATGAGAGGCGCGGAACACGCGTGCCGCGCGGAATGGCCAGCCAGACCTCTCGAGGCAGTTGCGTCCCGATGTTGTGAAACCGCAGGGCGGACAGCAGACACACTACTCCGGATGGTACCGCCCCACACGCAAGAGCGAGCGAGTGATTCTCCGAAACATCGGTGCTCGCCCGGCAATATCGCCCAGGACCGAGGCGTTCGAGTTCTCCGCTGCGAACCATCCGCGTGAGTGTGCCGGTGTGAACGCCCCGCGCGCGGGCATCACGGGCTCTCAGGAGCGCACCCTTGGTCATGAGGCGCAGCACACTCGCGCGGGCGGGTCGTCGATGTTGCGGCATTTTGAGTTGACGATTATGAATAGATGTTAGCGTTGTGCCACATCGCGGGCTCCCCGATCGCGAACGTTTTCCGTTGCTTGAACATCCCAGAACTGGGATAATCGTCGACAGTGCGACGTGTCCTGGCCGCCGACGAGAAACCGCTGCATTGGGTCGGGTCCTCCAAGCGCGATTTCCTGAGCTTTCCGGCGGCGGTCAAGGAGGACATGGGCAACGCCCTCGGCATCGCGCAGTTCGGCGGGACGGCGCCGACGGCGAAGCCGTGGAAGGGCCTCGGTCCGGGCGTGCTGGAGGTCGTCGAGTCGCACGACGGAAACGCGTATCGAGCCGTGTACACGGTTCGGTTCGAGAAGGCCGTGTACGTCCTCCACGCGTTCCAGAAGAAGTCTCCGTCCGGCATCCGGACGGCCAAACGGGATGTCGATCTCGTCGCCGAACGATTGAAGAACCGCCGAGAGGGATCACGAGGAGCACTATGGCAAGCCGAAACGCTGAACGGAGAGAACCGGTCACCCGTGGCACCGGAAACGTGTTCGCGGATCTCGGGTTTCCCGATGCCGCCGAGCGTCAGGCCAAGCTGCGCCTGGCCTATGCGCTGAATCAGGTGCTTGAAGCGCGCAAGCTCTCGCAGGCCGATGCCGCCAAGGTGCTGGGAGTCACGCAGCCCAAGGTCTCTGCGCTTCGTCACTACAAGCTGGCGGGCTTCTCCGTCGAACGCCTGATGAACCTGTTGACGGCGCTCGACCAGGATGTCGAGATCGTGATTCGGCGAAAGCCCCGCTCGCGGAAGGCTGGCCGGATCAGTGTCGTCGCAGCGTGAGGCAAGTAGCCATGCCAGTGACACCCAAGCGCGGTCCTCACCGGATCAGATCATTCACCGCTGCCCGGCGACGTGCGCTCGCTAGACTCCGCAAAGGACTTGACCTTCGGTGGACGCCTTTTGCCTCTCGGACCGCAGTTCACGAGCGAGGCGGTCGAGACGCGACTGTTGAGTCTCGAAACGGTTGAGTACCTGCGCCGTACACCACCCGCATCGCACGACGAAATCTCACGACGCGCCTACGAGATCTTTGAGGCGCAAGGCCACCAGCACGGGCACGATGTTGACGACTGGCTACAGGCCGAACGCGAGATAAGCCGCACGCGAACGAGGCAGAAAGAGTTGAACTCCCCGATGAGGCATCCGCACCTTGCTTTCTGTCCATATCTGTCGGTACGAAACCTGATCGAATTTGCCGATTGGCAGCTCGGGCCGTTCGAATCGGTCGAAGACCGTTGGGCCGATGTGAAGTTCAGGGCGCAATCAATGGCATTCCTCGCAAAATTCGTCGACCACGCCGGTAAGCCGATCAAACACCCGAGCCTGCTCTGTCGCCGCGGCGGACTGATCGATGGGCAGCTGCCGTCGCCAGAAGAGATCGAGGCGCTTGAGGCCGCGATCGCCTTCGCGTTCCTTGACGAGAACCCTCGCCGTATCCGGAAACTGCACGCCAAGCGTGGAACGTGCTCACCGCCGACAATGCGGAGCCCTTTTTCTGGCCGATTGACTTGGAGAGCGGCTACGTGACGGTTACGACCGGTCTGATGGTACGGACCCTGGGTGGCGGCTATCAGATCGACGACGCCGAGCTGGCCATTAGGCCTCCGCTCGACTTGCACCTGCCACTCGGATCCCAGACCGCTGATTCAATGTGCCTGGACGCGATCTACACAACGGTGCTGTCGTCGGCTCGGACGCCGGGCGCGAAGCCGGCGGGGGACCGCATCAAGACTGCGATTGGATGGCTTGCTAAGGCTTGGCGCAATACCGCGACGGTCCATTTTCCCGAACGCGTGGTGTTTCTCAAGACCGCCTTCGAGGCGATGACCGGAACCAGCAAGAGCCACATCAGCGCGCAGATGCTCCGGCAGCTATTCGAAGCGGTTCCAGATACATCGCCCGCGGACTCCGAACGGTTGGTCTGGTCTCCGGCCGAACGAGCGATCCACGCCTGGACGTTCATGAAGGGCGGCAGGCCGCACACCGTCCAGGTTACGGGTCTTGAGCACTGGTTCATGAGCTTTGCGGATGCGCGAAACACCATCATTCATCAAGGGGTCGTACCGCCACTTACCTATACCAACCCGGCCAACGCGGAGTACCAGGGCCCGTTCGTCTTTACGGCGGAATTCTTATTGCGCGCTGCCGTCAAGGTTTCGCTCGCCTCATTCGGCTATCCGGATCTGTGGCGATCGGCCTCCTGGCGGGCCGTCAAGGCCGCATTTCAAGAGTTGGAAGCCCGGGAAAGGCGGTCCTCAGCACTGGGTGATTCGTCGGACACTTAGTTCTGGCGAGCGACTGCACAGACACGGCGGACGAATGTAGTAGCCTGTCGGCCGATGCAAAGCACTGGCCGGTTCACGCCTGCGCTACGGCGGATGATGAACGACAGTTATGACAGGTGCCGGACCTGCGGAACTGTTCTCCCAGAAGGAATAGCCGCGTTCGCGGGTTACGCATCCGACGGTTCACCTCTCTACGTGGGCGAGTGCTGCAGAACGTCGATCCATGAACTAGCGACGCACGTTTACTGGTGGTGGGAGTCCGACAAGCGAGTCGCCCCGGATACCGTTCTTTGGCGCTACATGGACTTCGCCAGGCTCGTGGCGCTACTCGATCATCAAGCACTGCACTTCGCACGCGCAGATCAGTTCGACGACCGGTTTGAAGCGGCGAGCGGCACCACTGACCTCAAGCCTCGCTGGGATGCGCACTATTTGGATTTCTTCCGTCATGCGATCAGAACCGCTCCCGGCTCAGAGTCTCCGCCGCCCGACGAAGAAGTCGAGCGTGAAGCCGCCCGCCTCCTGCGGGAGTTCTCGCAATCGGCCGCCCTCGACCGTGAGCGGTCGTTCGTTAGTTGCTGGCATGCCAACGCCGGGGAATCGGAGGCTCTCTGGCGCCTGTACCTGCCCGCCGCCAACGGCCGGTCTGGCCATTCAAACGACAGCCGAACGCCTACTGCGTGCGGTGGGTGATACTCCGTTGAAGATCGGCAAAGTTCAGTACATTGACTTCGCCAAGGGATTCGCGGGGATCCACGAACGGATCTTCGCCAAGAGAAAATCGCTCAGCCACGAGACCGAGGTACGCCTCGTCATTCAGGAGTTCCATTCGACAGGTGAGATCGGAAAGAGTGTTCCCGTAGACCTTGAATCCCTGATGGTGAGCGTCGTTCCATCGCCTTTCGCCCCGCGATGGTTCACCCGAGTGCTGGAAGCGTCCCTTCGGCGATACGGTGTCTCAGCCAGTCTTCGGTCCTCCGAGATCCTTGCGGAACCGTTTTTCTGAAATCGCCGATTCCGCGCGGCAACGAGGGATTCCGGCTCTCACGCCGCCCCGCTCCACAGCTGCAAGTACCGCTGGTTGCACGCCCCCGCAACCAATTTTCAGCCAACGGCCGTCGGGCAACCGACGGCCGTTGGCGCGTACGGGGCCGCCAGGCCCAAGCCACCTGCCCAGAGAGCACGCATCTTCGATCGTGTCCGACTATCTGGCGTGGCAGGTCGTCGTGAACGGGCGCGATTCGATTCTCGAGGCGCCCTTGGGCTTCGAAGCGCGCTATCAGATCCCGTGTGGGATGCGCTGATGTCACGTCGCCAGAACGCCCATCGCGCTGCGCACGAAGGATGAAGGGCTACCGGATAGCTTGGGCGCCCTCGAGCGTGAGATGTTCGTCCGCGTCTTCGAACAACCGCCCCGTTGCACAGACGCGTGCTCCGAGTACCCACCCGCCAGGTGGCAGTAGATAGCGGTCCGCTGCGGCCGTGAGCCAGCGCCGATCCTGTTCCTGCACCACAACGCCGCAGACATCGGCTTCGAAACTGACGACCTCCACGTCGGCTTCTCCCACCGCCTCACGAAACGCCGTGGCGGAGAAGGTGTGGGGCGTGGCCGCGAACTCCACCTCCGCGGTCTGCCTGGCCTGGCTAATCGAGATGCGGGCAACGCCGTCCAGGCGTCGTCGCAGCGCCACTTCCATGGCGGCTGCGCAGGTGGGTCAAGTGATGCCGCGGACGTGCGCGAGGACACGCGTCACGCCTTGCGGTTCCGGCGACACGCCCGGAGGTGCGCAGGCGCCGCCCGCGGTCAGAAGCAGGCCCGCCGCCAACACGACACGGATTCGACGTCTCATCGATAGCGGAGCCATAGGCCGATCCACGTCAGCGCCACGAACGAACTGGACCCGATGCTGACCCACAGAATCAAGAGCATCGCTGTCGTGCGCCGACCGGCGGGCCGGCGCCAGACCAGCCACCCTTGATAGCTCAGCGCCGCCACCGCGACCAGGACCAACAGGGGCTGGAGCCGCTGCAGCCAGAACAGGCAGCCGGCGCTCGCCACCGACACGACTCCAAGTCCTGCCAGGACTTGCGGCAGCACTCATCAACTGGGCACGAGCAGCGCCGCCACGATGGCGGCGAGCCCGGAGGTCTGGGGTTGGCGGATCACGGGCAGCCTAGAGGGTGATGATCTGGTCCGGCATGTTGCCGGCCAGGGCGCCGTACAGATCCGGAAAGCAGCCGATCGGCACGCCGTCGAAGAGCTTGTCCGCGATCTCCCGCTCGTAGCAGCATTGGTCGCACCCCATCAGCAGGATCCCCTTCTTCTTTGCCTCCGCGTGGAGCCGTTCGCCGGTGGGGTTGCCCTTGACGAGCACGTAGTTGTTGTCTTCGAAGAAGAACATGCCCACGACCGTCACGCCGTGCCGGTTCTCCTCGAGCTGCGGCAGGATCATCCGGCCCAGTACGTACCAGATCGTGTGGCGCTGCGTGGCGAAGATATAGGCGACCTTCATGTCAGCTGTCTCCTCGCGGTCTCGGTGACCGTGGCCATCACCGCCTGAACGGCGAGCACCGCCCGATGGCGTTTTTCGTCCGGTACGAGCGGCAGGGCGCCGGCCAGCTCGTGCAGACGCACCCGATGTGCGGCGGCCTTCACGGTCAGACCGGTCACCCACTCCGCAGCCACTTCGCAATACGCGACGAGCGTGACGCACGTCGTCGCGTCGAACGCGACGTCGGCGATCACGCCGTCACGCATGCGCACGCTGAACTGCGCGAATCGACCGTCGTCATCACGGCGCACGTCGCCGACGATGGGCAGGGGCCCGGCCCGGCGCCGGCGCAGCCCGCGCTCGAAGTAGTCGCTCAGCGTCGGCGGTCTCGTCGACCCGCCGCAGCACGGCGTCACGTATGCGCCGTCTGGCTCCACGCCCGCCGTCAGTCGTTCCGCGGCGGCGTCCATGTCAGGGGGCACGGAGCGCCGACCGATGTCACGCAGACATTGCGCTCGAACGTGGTCTGCCCGGATGGCGACAGATTGAGGATGTCAACGGCCTGCGCGTCGGGGCGCGCGTTGCCCACTTGAATGTGCGGGTTGCCGACCACCATGTTGTCTCTGACCTTGGTATCGCGCGATCCCGACCCCAGAAGGATGCCGTTGGTGTTGCCGACGATCGTGTTCTCATCGAGGACGTTGCCGGAAGCCGACCCGATCACACCGATGCCGAAGTCGTCTGGGGGTTCCGAGAAGCCATTCCCGCTCGTGCTGTTCAGCCGGACCCGGCTGTTGTGGCCGATGATTCATATGCCGCCGCAGGCGAACCCCGGCGCCGATGAGCCGTTGCGGACCGCGACGTTGTTCTCGACGATGGTGTCGAAGGACGTGGCCTGCACGATGATGCCAGCCGCGCAGTTGGTGGACGAGGTGAGGCCCTGGATGCGCGCGTTCCTCGAGGCCGACACCACGACGCCCGAGTTGCGGAATCGCTGGACGAGCCCGGGACCCTGGATCGAGACATCGGCCCGTCCACCGGTCGTGATGCCGAACTCGGCCGGGGTCACGGTGCCGCCGCAGCCGATGACCGGGTCGGCCTTCCCGGTGATGGTGTAGCCGTTGAGACGCAGCGCGACGCCCGGCGCCCCGAACGAGAAACACGGCGCGCCGGTGACATCACACGTGACGTCTCCGGTCAGTTCCGTGTCCTCGACGATGACGTAAGTCCGCGTGATGAGGCCGCTCACGCGGTCCTCCGCCAGTGAGGCGACGCTCGCGGTCACGACCGCGGCCAGTACGAGCCCAGCAGTGGTTATCGGCCAGCCCCTTGCGTGCATGGTTACCCCCGGGTGACAGGTGTCGACCCTCTCTTACGCGGAAACGGCCGGGAAAAGGGGCCACGCCTCCGTGCGTTGGCCTCCGGCCTGGCCGCTATACTGGGCCGGCTGCACTGGACATGGAAGGCGCCGATCCGATCATCTGGAAACGCGTGAAGGAGCTGTTCCTGGCTGCGCTCGAGATGCCGCCGGGTGAGCGCGACGCCTTTGTGGCCGCTGCCTGCGGCGCCGACTCCGGCCTGCGGGACGAGGTCGCCTCGCTGCTGGCGAGCGACGCCGAGGCGGGCAGCTTCATCGAAGGGCCGGCCGCTGCGCTCATCGCCGACGGCGCCGCCCGGCCATTCAGGCCGCGGCTCGCCCCCGGGGCCGTGCTGGGGCGATACGAGATCCTCGCGTTTCTTGGCGCCGGCGGTATCGGCGAGGTGTACAAGGCGCGCGATACCCGACTCGACCGCACCGTGGCCATCAAGTTCGTGAGCGATCCCGGCGACGCCGACGCGGGGACGCGGCTGCTGCTCGAGGCACAGCACGCGTCGAGGCTCAGTCATCCTCACATCTGCGGCGTGCACGAAGTCGAGGACGTCGACGGCCTGCCGTTCATCGTGCTCGAGTGCATCGAGGGCGACACGCTGCGCGAGGTCATCCGGCGCTCGCCTCCGTCGAGCGGCGACGTCATTCGCTGGGGGATGCAGATTGCCTCAGCGCTCGACCATGCCCATCGCCGCGGCGTCATTCATCGCGACCTGAAGGCGTCAAATGTCGCCCTCACGTCCGACGGCGAGGTCAAGGTGCTCGACTTCGGCCTGTCGCGGCGGGTAGGCCCGGCCGCGGCCGACGCGTCGCCGGCCTCCATCCTCACGGACGCGTCGGTCGCCGGTACGCTCACTCACATCGCGCCCGAAGTCCTGCACGGTCAGCCTGTTGACGCCCGGTCCGATCTCTGGGCCCTCGGGGTGATGCTGCACGAGATGGTCAGTGGCGTCGTGCCGTTCAGCGGGACGACGCCGTTCGAGACCGCCGATGCCATCTTGCACGCCGCACCCCGGCCACTGCCGTCGACGGTCGGGCCAGGACTGCGCCGCGTGATCGACAGATGTCTCGTGAAGGATCCACGCGGGCGCTTTCAGAGCGCGGCCGAGCTCAGGGACGCCCTCGACGCCCTCAATGGCGCGGCGCGCGGCCCGGCGGCTGCCTGGACGGGGTGGAGCCGGACGGCCCGGCGCACGGTCGCTGGAGCACTTGTTGCCGCTGCCGCCGGCGGCGCCTACGTCACCGGCATCCTGCCGCCGCCCGGCGACGCGGCGCCACGGGTGCTCGCGGTGCTGCCGTTCGACGACAGGTCGGCAGCATCACAGCCCTTCTTCGCCTCCGGGCTGACGGAAGGCCTGATCGCGGAACTTGGACGTATCGACGGCATGCGGGTCATCTCGGCG
Source organism: uncultured Acidobacteriota bacterium (assembly GCA_963779175.1). Classification (GTDB taxonomy): domain Bacteria; phylum Acidobacteriota; class Vicinamibacteria; order Vicinamibacterales; family UBA2999; genus CADEFD01. The sequence continues at coordinate 1,569,438 of CAVZXA010000003.1, read as the reverse complement.
GCGACGACGATGCGCTATCAGAACCGGCCAGGCGTCGTGCCCGACGTGGCGAGAGAGACGGGTGCCACCCTCGTCCTGCGCGGCTCGGTGTCGCGGACCTCCGACGGCGCTCGAATTGCGGCCGAGCTTCTCGAGGCGGGCACGGGGCGGGTGATGTGGTCCGAGGTGTACGAGCGCCCGATTCGCACCCTCCAGGCGCTTCACGGCACCATCGCCACCGCCGTCGCGCGCGTCAGTGCCGTGGAGCTGGCGGAGGGCGACCGCGCCCGGTTCGCGACGGCGCGCGCTGTCGATCCAGTGGTCTACGAAGCCTACCTGAAAGGCCGCTACTACTGGAACCAACGCACCGAAGAGTCGCTGCGCGCGGCGGTCGCCGAGTTGCAGAGCGCGCTCACCCTCGACCCCACGTACGCGCCGGCGTACGCGGCGCTCGCGGACTGCTACAACCTGCTCGGCACCGTGATGGTCGGCGGCGGATCGCCACAGCAGTGGCGGCCGCGTGCGACCGAGGCCGCTATCAAGGCGCTGCAAATCGACGCCGGTCTCGCCGAGGCGCACGCGACGCTCGGCTACGTCCAGCACTACAACTGGGAGTGGGACGCCGCGGAGCAGTCGTTGCGGCGCGCCATCGCGCTCAACCCCAGCAACGCCCTCGCCCGCATCTGGTACGCGAACCTGCTGTCGTCGCGGCTGCGGCTCGACGAGGCGATTCGGGAAGTCACCCTGGCGCGCGAGCTCGACCCGCTGTCGCCGGTCGTCAATACCAATGTGGGCTGGGTGCTGTACATGGCCCGCCGCTACGACGAGGCCATCGCGCAGTACCTGAAGACGGTGCCGTTGAACGCCGGCTACGTCCAGGTCCACACCCGGCTGGGCGATGCCTACGAGCGGGCCAATCGCGACGAGGACGCGATCAGGGAGCTCACGACGGTGGTGCGCCTGACCAACGACAGCGCCACCAGCCGCGTCGCCCTGGCACAGATCTACGCGCTCGCCGGTCGGAGCGCCGATGCCCGGCAGCTCCTGGATCGCGCGCTGCTCGAGCGACCGGAGCGGTACGTGTCATCGGGAGCGATCGCCAATGTCTATGTCGCGCTCGGCGACACCGACCAGGCGCTCGAGTGGCTCGAACAGTCGCATCGCGAGCGCGCCAACAACGTTGCCTACCTGGCGGTGGAACCGTTGTACGACCGCATTCGCGAGGAACCCCGGTTCCAGCGGCTCGTGCACGCGGTGGGGCTGCCATGAGTCCACGCGCGTCGTTCTCGACCGACGTCACGCCGCTGCTCGTCCGGTGGAGCGAGGGCAACCGCGATGCGCTGGATCGCATGTTGCCGCTGGTGTACGGCGAACTGCGCCGCATCGCCGCTCGCCAGCTGCGCAAGGAGCGTGACGGACATTCCCTCGATCCCACCGACCTGGTGCACGCGCTTTTCCTGCAGCTGGTCGATCAACGCCACGCCACGTGGAGCAATCGGGCGCAGTTCTTCGCCACCGCCGCTACGATGATGCGGCGGATCCTGGTGGAGCACGCCCGGACGCGCCTGGCGGCCAAGCGCGGCGGGGGTGCGGTGACGGTCTCGTTGACGGCGCTCAACGACGACCCACCGTCGCTGCGCACGCCGCTGTCGGACGTGCTGGCAATTGACCGGGCCCTCGAGCGGCTCGCGCACCGCGACGCCGATCAGGGGCGGATCGTGGAACTGCGATTCTTCGCCGGGCTCTCGGTTGAGGAAGCGGCGCATGTGATGGGGTGTTCGACTCGAACGATCAAGCGTGAGTGGCGGATGGCAAAGGCGTGGCTCTTTCGTGAGCTGCGGCTTCACGGGTGACATCCGGCGTCGAGCTAGCGCGCGCGAGTGACACCCGTGAATCTGAACTTCTGCGCGCGTGAGCCCGCATCCACGGGCGCGCCCGTTCCCGGGTGCATGACCTTCGGGCCTGCCGCCTCTGCCACGTAGAGGTTGCCTAAAGGATCGACCGTGAGGTTGTGCGGGCGCCCGAGTTGGCCGGGCGCCACGCCAGGTCCGGCGAATTCGTCCACCACCTCGAGATCGCTTCTGCGCAGCACCGTGACGACGTGCGTGCCGCCGTCGGCGACGTAGAGGTAGGTCTGCGGCACGTCGTGTGACAACGCCACTGAGAACGCCGCTTCCACGCCGCACGGCCGCTTCGGCACCCACGTCGCCCGTTCCTGCGCGCCGCATAGGGGACGCAGGATCCGCTCGCGCACGAACTCGCCGTTCTGACGGAACACCTGAATGCGGTTGTTGCCGCGGTCGGCCAGATAGAGGAGGCCGTCGCGCGATCCGGTGATGCCGTGCGGGATGCGGAACTGCGCGGGCGGCGCCGGCGCGGCGGTGGCGGGCGAGCGTGGCGGGGCACCCGGGTCGGGCCCGCCTGGCGGGGGAGGCGGCGGATCTTCGGGCCGCTTGCCGTAGGCGCCCCAGTGGCGCAGGTACTTGCCGGTGGCGCCGTCGAAGACGACGATGCGGCGGTTTCCATAACCATCCGCCACGAATACCTCGTTGTCGCCAGGGTCCACCCAGATCTCCGACGGACGACCCATCAGTGCCCGGTCGTTGCTGCCGCCGGTCGTGTTGAACTGCCCGATGACCATTGCCACCTGGCCGGTGCGCGTGAACTTCACCGTCAGATGGCTCTCACGCGCGTTGGTCCACACGAAGCCGTTGTGGTCCACGAACAGGCCGTGGATGGTGCTCCAGTTGCCGTCGGGCCCGCGGGCGTCCCACGACTGCACGAGGCGCCCTTGTGGATCCCACTCCGAGATGCGGCTGCGGTTCGAGGTCCAGACGTGACCGCGGCGGTCGGCGAAGATGCCGATCACCTGGCCCCACGTCCAGTCGGGCGTCACGACCGGCCAGGCCGGATCGACGGTGAACACCGGCACACCCGTGAGCGGCGGAACCTCGCCCAACAGGCCGCCGGTTGCCGCGCCGGCGGGACGCGGCGTCTGCTGCGCGGAGGGGTCTGTCGCGACAGCGCCATCGGCGCGCAGCGCGTCGGACACGACGAGCAGCGCCATCGACGACACGAGGGCACAGGCGACGGCCACGCGGACACGACGGGTGAGCGGTGAGCGCGGCATGTGCGGAGGATAGCGCAAGTCGTCAGCGCGTGGTGGCGCTCCGGCGTTGTCGCTCGAGCGCACGGCGTGTCGGCGCCGGCAGCTTCCTCACAGCCTCCCGCCAGGTCACCCCCGACAGCACCCCGACCCGTGGCTCGAGGAAGGCCACGACCTCGCCTGGCTGCCGCGCCGCGGCCTCGCGCAGTACCCACCCGATGGCCTTGCGCACGAAGAACTCGCGGTCGTCGGCCAGCGCCGCGGCGTAACGCGTGAACCGAGGCCAGTCGCCGTCACCGCGGCGCATCGGCAGGAGCAGGGCCAGCAACGCCGCACGCCGGATCCAGAAGTCGTCGTCGCGCGCCCAGCGATCCAGCACCGGGCCGACGGCAGCGCGATGACGTTCGAGGAGCGCCCCGACGACGCGCGGGGCCAGCGCGTCCACCAGTGCCCAGGTGTGCGACTCGCGCAACAGCCGCTCGATGCGGGCCAGGTGGCGCGGCGTCAGCCGGTCAACGTCGATGGCGAGCAACTCGGCCGCGTACAACTGCAGTTCGAAGATGTCACGGCGCCAGAGCGCGTCAACCAGGCGCAGGGTGGTCGCGATCGGCAGGTCGACGTGCGCGCGATGCCACGTCGTAACCTCCCGGCGCACCGTCGGCACGTCGGTGCCTGTGAACGCGAGTGTGCTCTTGAGATAAGCGCGGCTGCCGGCGGCCCGCGCCGGTGTGCCCAGGGCCCTCAGTCGGTGGCCGACCGCATCGGCGGCCGCTTCGACGTCGAAGGTTGGACTCGCAGACGGCGCGGTTGGCACCGGGCGTCGTCCACTCACGTGGTCCGTCCCAGGCGGCGAGGGGCCACGTCGCTCGTGTGGTCGTTGACCGCGTCCCGGATGGCTCCCGCGAGCTGCTTCAGCGCCGACGCCATGGCCGAACCCTTCCGCCACGCCAGCGCGATGGTGCGCCCGGGGCCTGGCGGCGCGAACTGGCGCACCACGAGCTGGCCGCGCCGGTTCTCGACCGGCAGCGCGATTGACGGCAGCAGTGTGACACCGCCGCCCGCGCTGGCCATCTGCACCAGCGTCGCCAGGCTGGTCGCGCGATAGCCGGCCTCGCGCGCGCCAACGCGCGCGCAGAGCTGCAGGGCCTGATCGCGGAAGCAATGGCCGTCGTCGAGCAGCAGCACGCCCACACCGTCGAGGTCGGCGATGCGGGCCCGCCGTCTCGGGCTGGCCAGCGGATGCGAGGGCGCCGCGGCCAGCAGGAACGGATCGCGCAGCAGCTCGGCGTATTCGAGCGTGCCGAGGTCGGCTTCGAGCGCGACGATCGCCGCATCGAGCGTGCCGTCGTTGAGGTGGCGAACCAGGTCGCTCGTGTGGTCTTCGCGCCACTCGATGGCGAGACGCGGATAACGCTGCGCCAGGGCGGGCGCCATCGTCCGGCAGCAGGTACGGCGAGATGGTCGGAATGACGCCGATGCGCAGCGTGCCGGTGAACGGGTCGGCGAGCTGCCGGCCGAGTTCCCGGAGGTCGCCGGCCGCCACGAGCACCGCCCGCGCCTGCGCCACGATGGGCCCGCCGGCGGCTGATACCCGCACCTGATGCCGGTCGCGCTCGAAGACGCGCACGCCCAACGCGGCTTCCACCTGCGCCACCTGCGCACTGAGCGAGGGCTGCGACACGTGGCACGCATCGGCCGCGCGTCGGAAGCCGCCCAGGTCGGCCACCGCCACCAGGTACTGCAGCTGGCGCAGCGACACCGGGAGCTGGGCCAGCAGGTCCATAGGAACAGGCTATCACCATGAAGCGCATTGATGTCTTTGACCATCTAACCCAGGGCGCGCAAACTCAGCAGCGGCCGGACGTGACGTGCGGCCCGATTCGTACGGGTAAAGGAAATTCCATGCACAAGAAACTCATGACGTCGCTCGTCGCGGTCGCGGTGACGATGCTCACTCTAGGCTCCGCCGACGCGGTCCGCGCCCAGGGCGCAGGGCAGTCCAACCAGTTCTGGTGGCCCAACCAGCTCGATCTGTCACCGCTGCGTCAGCACGGGGCCGAATCGAACCCGCTCGACCAGGACTTCGACTACAAGAAGGCGTTCGCCACGCTCGACCTGAACGCGGTGAAAGCCGATATCCGCACGGCCCTCACGACCTCGCAGCCGTGGTGGCCAGCCGACTACGGACACTACGGCCCGTTCTTCATCCGTATGGCCTGGCACGCGGCGGGCACCTACCGCGTGGGTGACGGGCGCGGCGGCGCCGGCGGCGGGCAGCAGCGGCTCGGGCCCGAGAACAGCTGGCCCGACAACGCCAACCTCGACAAGGCCCGGCGTCTGCTGTGGCCGGTGAAACAGAAGTACGGCCAGAAAATATCGTGGGCCGATCTGATGGTGCTCTCGGGCAACGTCGCTCTCGAGTCGATGGGCTTCAAGACGTTCGGCTACGCCGCTGGCCGCAGCGACGACTGGGAACCGGATCTCGTGTACTGGGGCCCCGAGAAGAAGTTCATGGCCTCCGAGCGCTACACCGGCAACCGCCTGCTCGAGAATCCGCTGGCGGCCGTGCAGATGGGCCTCATCTACGTGAACCCCGAGGGCCCCAACGGCAAGCCGGATCCGCTGGCCGCCGCCCGTGACATCCGCGACACGTTCGGCCGCATGGCGATGAACGACGAAGAGACGGTGGCGCTCATCGCCGGCGGACACACCTTCGGCAAGGCCCACGGCGCCTACGATCCGTCGAAGTGCGTCGGCCCGGAGCCGGCGGCCGCGGGGATCGAGCAGCAGGGCCTTGGCTGGATCAACCGCTGCGGCAAGGGCAATGCGGGCGACACGGTGACGAGTGGTCTCGAGGGAGCCTGGTCAGCCAATCCGACCGCGTGGTCGAACGAGTTCTTCGACAACCTGTTCGGCTTCGAATGGGTGCAGACGAAGAGCCCGGCCGGCGCCATCCAGTGGATGCCCGCCAACGGCCAGGGTGGCGCCCGGGTGCCCGACGCGCACGATCGCACCAAGCGTCACGCGCCGATGATGTTCACGACCGACCTGGCGCTGCGCTTCGATCCGGCATACGGCAAGATCTCGAAGCGCTTCCACGAGAACCCGGCCGAGTTCCAGCTCGCCTTCGCGAAGGCATGGTTCAAGCTGACGCACCGCGACCTCGGGCCGCGCTCGCGCTACCTCGGTCCTGAAGTGCCGCAGGAAGAACTGGTGTGGCAGGATCCGCTGCCGCGCGCGCAAGTCCCCGCCATCAATGCCGCCGACATCGCCGATCTGAAGACGCGGATTCTCGCGTCGGGGCTGACCGTGCCGGAACTCGTGCGCACCGCGTGGGCGTCGGCATCGACCTTCCGCGGCACCGACATGCGCGGCGGCGCCAACGGCGCGCGCCTGCGTCTGGCGCCGCAGAAAGACTGGGCGGTCAACACGCCCGCCGAGGTCAGCAAGGTCGTCTCGCGACTCGAGGCCATCCAGCAGGCGTTCAATGGCCAGTCGGCGCGCAAGGTGTCGCTGGCCGACGTCATCGTGCTCGGCGGCACGGCGGCTGTCGAACAGGCGGCGAAGAACGCCGGCGTGACCGTGACCGTGCCGTTCGCGGCCGGCCGCACCGACGCCACGGCGGCGCAGACCGACGCGCAGTCGTTCGCCTTCCTCGAACCGGCCGCCGATGGCTTCCGCAACTACTACCGCGCCGGCCAGAAGCTGTCGCCGGCCGAGGCGCTGGTCGATCGCGCCAACCTGCTCACGCTGACCGTGCCGGAGATGACGGCGCTCGTTGGTGGCCTCCGCGTGCTCGATGCCAACGCCGGCCAGGTCAAGCACGGCGTGTTCACGGCGAAGCCGGGCACGCTGAGCAACGACTTCTTCGTCAACCTGCTCGACATGTCCACCGAGTGGAGCAAGTCGGCCACCGAGGGGCTCTACGACGGGAAGGATCGCACCACCGGTGCGGTCAAGTGGACGGCGACGCCGGTCGATCTGTTGTTTGGCTCGAACACCGAGCTGCGCGCCGTGGCGGAGGTCTACGCCATGGCCGATGCCCGCGAGAAGTTCGTACACGACTTCGCCCGCGCCTGGGCGCGTGTGATGACGCTCGACCGCTTCGACCTGAACTGATCACCGACCGGGGCCGCGCGTCACGTCGTGTGGCGCGCGGCGGCCGGGACCCATCACCGCGCGAACGGCCGTCGGGTAACCGGCGGCCGTTTTCGTTTGTCGCTCCGGGCGCGGCCTCGACGGTGTCAGGTCGCGGTGCGGCCAGGCGCCGGCGATGGCGGGCCGGCGGCGAGGGCCTGCACGAGCTCCTCGAGGTCGGTGCCGACGAGGGCAGGCGTGGTGTACCGCAACCGTTCGAGGAGGTCGGTCGTCTCGAAGTAGGCGGCGGCGCAGCCCGCGTGAATGAAGCCCGCCGGCGCGAACCGGCCGTCCTGCCAGAAGAGCAGCGCGATGCGCCAGTGGTCGTTCGGGATCGCCACGCGACAGGCGCGGCACGAGGCGCGCGCCGAGGGCGCCCGCTCGGCACGGTCGAGGCGGGGCAGGCGATGGTGCGCGACGCCAAACGCCGCCGCGGCGACGAGCGCGTCGCGGTCGGACCACGGCTCCGTCCAGGTGTCGGCGGCCTGAAGAAACGCCTCCGGGCGCCGGAAGGCGGCGCATCGAGGGTGATACCAGTGAGTCGCCTCGGCCCCGTCCTTGTCGGCGAACAGGTTCGGCACGGCCTCGCCGACGCGCAACTCGCCCTTGGCAATCGCGGCGCCGCACCCGCGGCATTTAGCCCGGCCGGTAGCGGCACGTTCGATGAGGTGTGGCATCCGGTCTCCGTCCCTGACGGCGCGCTCGCGCCTCAGGTGCACTCCATCGTACGACAGCCGGGCGTGCGGTCAGGCGAAGACGTCGAGGAGCGTGCCGGTCATCGCGTCGGCCGCGCGCAGCACGGCGACGCTGGCGCGCACATCCTGCCTGGCGCGCAGCACCTCGACGGCATTCGCGGCGAACCCGTCACTGCCGCTGTCGCGGGCGACGGCGGCGGCCGCGCGGTCGAGACGGTCGAATCCGGCGGTGAGGCCCTGCCGGCCGTGGCCGATGGCGCCAAGCATGCGTCGATGATCGGCCATCGCCCCCATTCCTTGAATCTGAGGCCGAGTGGATGGCCGTCAGACCTCGGGGCCGGTCATGGCCTGTCCGGGCGTGAGCAGCGGCGGTGCGCCCTCCTCGAGCTGGGCAAGCGCCGCGCGCAGACGCGTGTCGGCTTCGGCCGCCACCGCTTCCAGCTCGGGATTTCCGATCATCCCCATCGCCGGCAACGGCGCCATGGCCGCGACCGTCGAGTCGTGGTCGCCCCGTTCGTAGACGATGACATTGCAGGGGAGCAGCAGGCCGATCTCGAGTTCGGCGTGCAGCGCCTTGTCTGCCAGCACCGGATTGCAGGCCCCGAGGATGACGTAGCGCCGGAAGTCGCGGTCGAGCTTCTGCTTCAGTGTCTGGCGGATGTCGATGGTCGTGAGCACGCCGAAGCCCTGGGTCTTGAGGGCGTCGGTCGCCCGGGCGACTGCGGTGTCGAACCGCACCGGCAACTCGACGCGGAGCCCGTAGCGGGTTTCATTCATGGCCGTTGCGGTCCGCGACGCGCCCTGATGCGCGCCCGTACCTCCTCCGATGCGATCGGCAGCAAGGACATTGCCAGCCGGCGTCAGCCGATTCCTCGGGGAGAAGCCACCACGGACTTGCGATGGGCGCGGATTCATCCGGTCCGGCGGGAGAATTCCGCTCCGACGCGCCCGGGCGTAGGATGTGGTCATGGATGCCGCCGTTCTCCGGGCCCTGCGCACGCTGCTCGACACCGAACGGGTGCTGACGCTGGCCGTCGTGGTGGACGGCGCGCCCGTGGCGGCCCTCCTCCCGTTTGTCGCGACCGTCGACTATGCGGCCGTTCTGGTCCAGGCATCGGGTTTGGCCCGCCACACCCGCGGCCTCGTCGACGGCGCCCTGGTCGGCGTGGCCGTACACGTGCCGGCGACGCCGGAGCGCGACCCTATGCAGATTCCGCGCCTCACGGTGCAGGCGACGGTGCGGGTGGTGCCGCGTGACTCGACCGGGTTCGCGGCGGCGGCCGATCGCCTCGTGGACCGCTTCCCCGCGGCGGCGATGACGCTCTCCCTGCCGGACTTCCAGGTCTGCGCGCTCGAGCTCGGCCGCGGTCGTTACGTCGACGGCTTCGCCCGCGCCGTGAACGTCGGTCCGGAAACCTTCCGGGCGCTGGGGCCGTAATCCAGATCACGGGGACGACCGGTCGTGGTGCGATATGTGTGTGTGGTATATGTCGCATAGACACATATGGATCCCACCCTCGATCGCGAACTGAAGAAGGGCAGCGCCGAGCTGCTGATCCTGGCCAGCCTCGAAGGCCGGGCCCGGCACGGCTACGACGTGGCCAAGCGGATTGCCGATGAATCGGGCGGCGCCATCCGCTTCAACGTCGCGTCGCTCTACGGCCTGCTGTACCGGCTGGAGGCGCGCGGCTGGATTCGCGGCCGCTGGATCGAAGCGCCGAACCAACGACGCCGCCGGGCGTATGCGCTCACGGCGGCCGGCCGGGCAACGCTGGCCGAACAACGGCAGGGCTGGAAGGTGTTCGCCGCGGCGGTGAGCCGCATCGCAGGAGTGGAACATGGCTGAATGGCGCCAGGAACTCGAGAGGCGGTGCGCGACGGCGACGCTCGACGCGTCGGTGCGTGACGAGGTGCAACGCGAACTGGAAGAGCACTTCGAAGACCGCTTCAGCGACCTGGTCGGCGGCGGCGCGTCGGCCGCCGAGGCCTCTCGCGCCGTCATCGCCGAGATGCCGGTGGTGGACGCCATCCGGCGCCTCGCCCGCTCCCGACCGCAGCACCGGCCAGCACCACCACCACCGCCCGACGACGCGCGCGGCGGCGGCCTGTGGCGCCTGGCGACCGGCGTCGGCCGCGACCTGCGCTTCGCCGCGCGGTCGTTCCGCGCGCGATCGCACGTTCACTGCCGCGGCCGTGCTCACGCTCGCCGCCTGCCTGGCCGCCAACGTCGTCGTCTTCACGCTGGTCAATGCGGTGCTGCTCGACGCGGTGGACGTGCCGGAGCCGCAGGCCCTGGTGCAGGTGGGCAACCAGTATCCCAACGCCGGTGCGGCCGCCAACGCCGGCGGCAACTCCGGCGTGCCCGACTACTTCGATCGGCGCACGGCCATGCCGGCGCTCGCCGAGCAGGCGCTGTTTCGCGTGCACGGCGTGAGCGTGGGCGACCAGGCCGCCGAGCGGCTCGTCGCGATGACCACCACGCCGACGCTCTTCCCGATGGTGCGCACGCAGGCCGCCCTGGGGCGCACCTTCACCGACAACGAAGGGGAAGAAGGGCAACATCGCAAGGTGGTGCTGAGCGACGCGCTCTGGCGTCGCCGCTTCGGCGCCGCACCGGACGTCATCGGGCAGGCGCTCACGATCGGCAGCGTGCCGCACGAGATCGTCGGCGTGATGCCGCCGCGACTTCCGTTTCTACGACGACGAAGTGGTCTTGTGGCTGCCGGCGGCGTTCACGGCGCAGGAACGCGCCGACGACGCGCGGCACAGCAACAGCTGGATCCATGCCGGACGGCTCGCTGACGGCGCCTCGGTGGGGCAGGTGCAGGCGCAGCTCGACGCCCTCAACGCCGCGAACCTCGAGCGCTTTCCGGCGCTCAAGCAGGTGCTCATCGAGGCGGGCTTCCGCTCTGTCGCCGTCCCGGTGGCCGACGTGCTGGTGGCCGATGTGCGGCGCCCGCTCTACCTGCTCTGGGGCGGGGTGGCGTGTGTGCTGCTCATCGGCGTCGTCAATCTTGCCGCCCTCACCCTGGCGCGCTCCACCGCGCGGCGCGGCGAGATCGCGACGCGACTGGCGCTGGGAGCGGCGCCGGCCCGCGTGCGGCTGCAACTGGTCACCGAACACCTGACGCTGGCCGTCGCGGGCGGCCTCGTCGGGGTGTTGGCAGCGTGGGCGCTGGTCCGGGGCGTGCCCGGCGCCGGGCTGGCGCTGGTGCCGGCGGGCCGGACGGTCACGCTCGACCCGCGCGTCTGGGCCTACGCCGCCGCCCTCACCGTGTTCGTTGGCGTGGCGCTCGGCTTGGTGGCGATGCAGTCGGTCGGGACCGACAGCACGGCGGCGGTGCTGCGCGACGACGGCCGCAGCCGCACCGGGAGCCGCACGACCCGCCGCCTTCGTCAGGCGCTGGTGGTGGGGCAGGTGGCCGTGGCCTGCATGCTGCTGGTTGGCGCCGGCGTGCTGTTCACGAGCTTCCGGCGGCTCCTCGCTGTCGACACCGGGTTCCGGACCTCGGTCGTGACCGCCGCCGTCGCGCTGCCGCAGGCGGCCTATCCCACCGATCCCGCCCGGCTCGCGTTCATCCAGCGTCTGCTCGACCAGGTGCGCGCCGTGCCGGGCACCGACGCGGTCGGCGCCACGACCAACATCCCGTTCGGCACCAACCACAGCGACAGCGTGGCGTTTCCCGAAGGGTGGACGCCTTCCCCGGGGCAGAGCTTCGTCTCGCCGGATCAGATCCGCGTCGCGCCCGGCTACTTCGAGTCGATGGGGATTCCCGCCATTGCGGGCCGGACGTTCGACGGCAGCGAGATCGAGACCAGCGAGCCGGTCGTGATCGTGGACGAACGGCTGGCCGAGCGCTTCTGGCCGGGTCGCGACGCCGTGGGCCGCTACCTCCTGCAGCCGCGCTCGCCCGACGCGCTGTCGAATCCGACGCGCGAGAACATGTTCCGCTTCCGTGTCGTTGGCGTCGTCAGGAGCGTGAAGCAGCACGCGCTGGTGACGCCGCGCGATGCCGTGGGCTGCTACTACTTCCCGTTCGGACAGAACGTGCCGGCGTCGATCGTGGTCACGGTGCAGAGCGCGGCCGCGCCGTCGGTAGTCGAAACCGATCTGCGCCGCGTGCTGGCCTCGATCGACCCGCGTCTGCCGCTCTTCGACGTGCAGGTCATGCGCGCGCGCGTCGATGAGTCTCTGCGAGCCCGACGCGCCACGATGACACTCGCGCTGGCCTTCGGCGGCCTGGCGCTGGGGCTGTCGGCCCTCGGCCTCTACGGCGTGCTGGCGTTTCTGGTGGCCCAGCGCACGCGCGAGATCGGCATCCGCATGGCACTCGGCGGTTCGGCGTCGGCGATCGCCAGTCTGGTGCTGCGCGAGAGCGTCATCGTCGTCGGCGTCGGGCTGGCCGTGGGGCTGGCCGGCGCGGCGTGGCTCGGGCGCGTGCTGGCCAGCGAGGTCTCCGACGTGGGCGGCCTCGAACCGCTGTCGATCGTCGCGGCCGTCGCCCTGCTGATGCTGGCAGCCCTGCTGGCGACGGCGGCGCCGGCCCGGCGGGCCCTGCGCGTCGATCCGGCGGTGACGCTGGCGGCGGAGTAACACCCGCGGTCAGGCGGTCGTCGGCGCCGGCAACACCCGATGCAGCGACTCGGCCAGCACCGACAGGCTCATGGGCTTGTTGAGGACGGCCCGGAAGCCGGCCGCGCGGGCTTCGTCGAGGCTCAGCTCGGCGCTGTAGCCGGTGAAGAGCACGATCGGGATGTCGGGCCGCAGGTCCAGCATCCGCCGGCCCAGCGCCGCCCCTGACAGGTGCGGCATCGACAGGTCGGAGAGCACGGCGTCGATTCGCGACGGCTCGCGGGCAAAGATCGCCAGCGCCTCCCGCGGGTCGGTGGCGGTCGTCACCTGATAGCCCAGGCGGCGCAACCCGGCGGCGATGACGGCGACGATCTCGGGTTCATCGTCGACCACGAGGATGTGGCGGCCGCGGCCGTGCGTGTCTGGCGTCGTGGCGTGGGGCGGCCCCGGGGCCAGCGACGGCGTGGCGGTCGGCGGCAGGGCCGGCCAGTAGATCCGGAATGTGGTGCCGGCGCCGGGCTCGCTGTCGACCGTGATGACGCCGTGATAGCGGCGCACGATCCCGTTGACGACGGCGAGGCCCAGGCCGGTGCCCGTGCCGTTACCGCGCGTGGTGTAGAACGGCTCGAACAGTCGAGGCATGGCCTCGGCCGCGATGCCGCGGCCGCTATCCTGCACGCTCAGCCGGGCGTAACGTTCGGCGCGCGGGCGCGGCGTTGACTCGGGCACGTCGTCGGCGGCGACATCATCGAGCACGATCTCGATCCGGCCGGGAGCGTCGCCGATGGCCTGGCCGGCGTTGAGCACCAGGTTGGTGACGACCTGCTGCACCTGTGTCGCGCTCGTGAACATCGTCACGTGCGGATCGAGGCGCGCGTCCACCGTGATGTTCTTCGGCATGGTCGAGCGCAGCAACTGGATGGCGCTGCCGATGGTCTCGGCCACGGCGACCACCGCCCGCTCGGTCGCGCGCGGCTGACTGAACTCGCGGATCTCGCGTACGAGCGCGCTGGCCCGCTCCGCCGCGTGGGTGATGGCCGCCAGGTTGGCCTGCCGGTCTCCAGAGGCGGCGTCGAGGGTCGCCTGTTCGGCGTTGCCGAGGATGATCGTGAGCAGGTTGTTGAAGTCGTGGGCGATGCCACCCGACAACGTGCCAAGCGCCTCGAGCGTGTGTGCCTGCTGCAGGGCCTGTTCGAGCTCGGCGCGACGGCGCTCGTCGCTGGCGCGGGCCGTGACATCGCGGAAGCTCCACACGCGTCCGACGACAGCGCCGTCCACGACCTGGGGCTGCGAGTAACGTTCGTATTGCCGCCCGTCGGCCAGGGCGAGCGTGTCGAAGCTGACCCCTTCGGGATGTCCGTAGATTTCTCCGACGCGGGCACGGTAGGCCTCGCCGTCGACCACCTGGCGCACGACGTGCGAGCGCAACTGCTCGGCGTCGTGGGTGCGCGCGATCACGTCGGGCACGCGCCACAACGACATGAACTTCTGGTTGTACCCGGTAACGCGGCCCCTGGTGTCCACGATCAGCAGGCCGTCAACCGTGGACTCGAACGCGCCCTGGATCATCGACAGCGACTGTTTCAGCGCGTCCTGCGACTCCCGCAGGGCATGTTCTGCCTTGATGCGCTCGCTCATATCGGTGATGAAGCCGTGCCAGCGGACGGTGCCGTCGGGCAGCCGCGTCGGCAGCGATTCCGCGCGGATCCATTTGAGCTGACCGGCGGGCGTGCGTACCTCGCCTTCGATGTTCCAGGGGGTGAGCGTTCGGTAGGAATGCACAATCGACGCTTCGACGCGCTGGAGTTCGGCCGGCGAGGTGATCATGGCGAACACGACGCCGGCATCGGCCAGGATTGCGGCGGGCGCGATGCCGAAGAGATGCCGGGCGCCTTCGCTGACGAACGTGAACCCGCGGCCGCCGTCGGGCCGCACCTCGAACTCGTAGACCACTCCCGGCGCCGTCGAGACCACCTCGGCGTAGCGCTGTTCACTGCGCGCGGCCTGCTGCTGGGCGGCAGCACTGCGGTCCAGTTCCGAGGTCAACGCGGCTTCGGAGGCACGAAGGCGGTGCACCTCGAGCCACTCCACGAGCGCGATCAGCATGCTGCCGAGGGCGGTCGTCAGCCAGACGCTCCACGGCGTGTGCAGGGTCCATGGCGCTGGCATCGACTGGCGCGCGGTCAGCGCGGCGAGGATCGCTCCGAGGCCGATGCTGAGCGTCGTCGCAGTCAGCGCCGCCGCCGGCGACAGCACCAGCCAGGCGGCGCCGACGAGGGCGACGGTGAAGGCGTGATAGGCCGGAGAGAAGGCGCCACCCGACAACACGGCGGCGACCACCACCGTGGCGGTGCCGATGACCAGGACGCCACGCGCCACGGTGTGCGGTCGGAGGCGGCGGCGCAGGACGAACAGGACCGCGGCGCCGGCCAGCACCACGCCGCCGAGCAGCAGATAGTAGGCGGCCGCGTCCGGCCGCAGTAGCGCCAGCAGGACGATGGCCACGCCGGTGACGGCAAGGCTGCGCAGCGCCGAGCGCGCCGTGAGCTCGTCGAAGCCGCCGTTGATGAAGGCCAGGGCCTGAGGGGGGCGCACGCCAGGGGCGTGTCCACTGGTCACGCAGGGAAGATAACAGAAAAGGACGAGCTGCCCGCGGGTTCTATACTGGATCTGCGCCCACGACCCGTCGGTCGGCTCGCGCCTCGTCATGGAAAAGATCATCGTCCACGCCAAGTTCCACACCGGGCATCGGCAGCTCGGCTACCCCGGCGAGTGCCGCTTCGTCCACGGTCACACCTGGCGGGGCACCGTCACCATCTCCACCGACGTGTTTCCGCGCGACGAGCTCGACATGTCGCTCGACTTCGGGCACATCAAGAAGGTGATGCGTGACCTCGACCACAAGATGCTGGTCGTCGAGTCCGACACGACGTTCACCAACCCCGAGCACTTCGAGCCCGAGGGCGTGGTGGTGATTCCGGGCAAGGGGCCGAGCGTCGAGAACGTCGCCCATTACGTCTTCGATCACGTGGTGGCGCTCATCGGCCGCCAGTATCCCGGACGCGGGCTCGACTACCGGGTGGAAGTGACCATCCAGGAAACCGAGAACAACTTCTTCATCGTCGACAAGACCGCACGGGTCTAGAAGTCGACAGCCGCTGTGCCGCTTCGCGACATGGCCGGCTGATCGCGGCCTTTGAGACGGCGGGCCGCGGCGCGCAGCCGGCGGCAGGCCCGGGCAAGGCACCGGAATTGCTCTGCCGGGCCTCGTGCAGGTGCGTCGAGTCGCCCCCTCCGTTCCCGCCTCCGCCGAGCCGGCGGTGCCGGTCATGGATGTCATCGCCGGCCTGTCGCGCGCGCTCGACATCACTGAGGGCCATCCGGCCGGGCACGCGGCCCGGTCGTGCCTCATCGGCATGCGTCTGGCCGACCTGGCCGGCCTCGACGATACCGCCCGAGGCGACCTGTTCCATGCCCTGCTGCTCAAGGACGTCGGCTGCTCGAGCAACGCCGCCCGCGTGCACCAGCTCTCCGGCGGCAGTGACCACGAGGTGAAGCGGTCGGTGTGGCTGACCGACTGGCGCAACTGGCCGGAAAAGGTCGCCCACGGCCTGGCCTGGGTGGGCCGCGGTGAACCCCTCGTCCGGCGTATCCGCCGCCTGGCGCACCTGGCCTCGCTCGGCCCGCGGGCGGAGCAGGAGATCTTCCAGATCCGCTGCGACCGCGGCGCCGCCATCGCGCTCGATCTCGGGCTGTCGCGTGACACCGCCGAGGCGATTCGCGCCATGGACGAACATTGGGACGGCGGCGGCCAGCCGGCGCGGCTGCGCCGCGACGCCATCCCGCTGCTGGCCCAGATCATCGGCATCGCGCAGGTGATCGAGATCTTCTGGCAGCAGGGCGGTGTCGAGGCGGCGCGTGAGGTGGTGCGGCGGCGACGTCGCCGCTGGTTCTCGCCGGACCTCGCCGATCTGGCGACCGCGGCGCTGGGCGACCAGGCGTTCTGGCGCCGTCTCGGCGACCGCGCCTCGATCGACCTGCTGCACGACGTGGCGCCGGCGCCGGCGATGGTGGTGGCCGACGACGCGCGTCTGGACAGCATCGTCGATGCGTTCGCCGGGGTCATCGACGCCAAGTCGCCCTACACCCACGATCACTCGCGCCGCGTCGCCGAGTATGCGGTGGCCGCCGCCCGCCGCCTTGGCTTCTCACAGGAACGGCTGGTGCGCCTCCGCCGCGCCGCCGCGCTCCATGACATCGGCAAGCTGGGGGTCTCGAACGCGATTCTCGACAAGCCGGGCGCGTTGACCCCGCCCGAATGGCAGGCGATGCGCGAGCACACCCGCCACACGCTCGAGATCCTCGAGGCGGTGCCGGTCTTCCGCGATCTCGCCGTCGACGCCGCCGCCCATCACGAGCGCCTCAATGGCACCGGCTACCACCTCGGCCTGCAGGGCGCGGCGCTGACGCCCTCGGCCCGCATTCTCGCCGTGGCGGACGTGACCGATGCGCTGCGCTCCGACCGTCCGTACCGCGCCGGCCTCGAGGTCGAGCGGGTCGTCGGGATGCTCACCGAAGACGCCGCGACCGGGAAGATGTGCGCGCAGAGCGTGACGGCGATGGTCGAAGCCCTCCGCGCCTGAGGGCACGGCCGGGCTCGGGCTATCTCTGCTAGACTGCGCCCGGTGCCGGCCGCTCCTGGCCGCCCAGGAGAGAGTCGCCGTGATCCAGCACCTGTCCCGCTCGTTGCTCGTCGCACTCGTCGCCACGTCAGCCTGGGCCCAGACACCGCCGGTGCCGGCCGTGCACATCACGCCGGCCGAGATTGCCGCGTTCCTCGAGACTGCCATCGCCAAGAGCGCGGTCGATCAACCCATCAAGAGCGCCGATGTCCATGGCGGCAAGGCGTTGGTGGCCATGCTGCACCGCGACAAGGCCGAGGCTGGCGCCCTCATCCACGAACGGGCGACGGAGACCTACTACATCCTCCACGGCAGCGGCACGATCGTGACCGGCGGCGCGCTCGGCGGGACGCCGAAGCCCACCGACCTCACGCGACTCGGGGCCGGCCCCAGCCTGATGGGCGAGCGGCAGGGCGGCGACAGCCGCCGCGTTGGCCCCGGCGATGTCATCATCATCCCGGCCGGTACGCCGCACAGCTTCAGCGTGCTCGACTCGCCGATCAGCTACCTGGTGTTTCGCTTTGATCCCGGAAAGTGACCTGCCCGGCGGCTCAACACCAGCGGCTAGGGGCCAGCGGCTGGCGCCTAGGCGGGTCTCGCTGTCACGCAGCCCACTCGTTGGTGGTCGCGAACGCACGCACAAAAGCAAAGGCCCGGCGGATGTTGAATCCACCGGGCCTGCAGTTTGACGTCTGGTGCGTAGCCGCTAGCCCCTAGCCGCCTAGCCCTTAGCCCTTGGCCGCCAGCCCCTGGCTCTTCAACACTTCATCCACCAGGAACACGTCGGTCAGCAGCGCCCGCAGGTGGATCGACGCGTTCAGGTTGTCGACCATCTGCGAGCTGATGCCGGGCTGCGCCAGCACCAGGCGCACGGCGGCACGCGCCGCCGCGGCATCGCGATCCAGCACCTCGATGTAGGCGTCGTAGCGGTCGGCGTGGGGCGCCTCTTCGGCGGCCACGACGGCACGGAAGACGTCACCGAGGCCGAGCAGCGCCGTATCCAGGCCCGAGAGGAACTCCCGCACCTGGGCGCCATTGCTCGATCCCTGATCGCTCGCCAGGCCCTGGGCCGCGTAGGCGAGCATGAACTCGTAGGCTTCCTCGATGCGGTTGCACCGGGCGGCCATCTCGTCGCGTGTGGTCACGGGCTATTCCGCTGACGGCCGGCCGCCGACGGGCTCCGAGCCCGGCACGCGCCAACGGGTGGGATCGTGATGCTCGAGGTACTGGCGCCGCGTGATGAAGCCGAACAGCATCGACTTGGTCAGCCAGAACTTCTCGGGGCGGATGGCGAAGTAGACGTGCGCCATGGTGAGCCCGACCAGGGCCACGCCGGCGGCGCCATGCGACACATACATCCAGCTCCACGTGGCGTCGGACAGGATGTACGGGTCGCGCGTGAAGAACGGCGTCTGCACCTTCTTCATCATGAACAGGCCGGTGGCCGTCGCCCCGATGCCGGTGACGACGATTGCCAGGTGATAGAGACGGTTGCCGAGCGGGTACTTCGCCGCCTTGGGACCGCCTTCCTTGCCGCTCAGCTCACGCATCATCTCGGACTTGAATTCCGGGATGTCCTTCGGACCGACCCAGATCGACCAGAAGTCCATGAAGAAGATGGCGTGAATGATGTGGTAGAGGATCGACGCCGTCAGCACCAGGCCGGCGATCCAGTGCCACTGCACCCACGCGAACTGCACCCCGACGATGGGCAGGAACGACGTGAAGAGCAGCGTGAACATCGCCGCCGCCATGATCCAGTGGAACATGCGGGCAGCCAGGCTGTGACGCTGGATCTTCTCGGGCAGCCCCTTCAGCTTCGCCTCGAGCGCGTCGACTTCCGCCGACGCGCGCTTGGTGTGCGCAGACAGGAGCATGTAGACGGAGTGTGCCGCGAGGAACACCACGCCCGCGAAGAACGACACCCACAGCAGGTCCCACGAGATGTGCGTGAAGACCGATTGTCCCCAGGGGTTGATGCCCCTGGTTAAGAAGTCGATGCCCATCCGTTGTCCCCCCCGCGGATTGCGCGCTTCACCAGGTTGCGCATCAGCGGAATCTTGTAGGCGTTGTGAGCGAGCGGCACCGCGCCCCGCACGGCCAGTTCACCGGCGGCGTTGGCGGTTTCCTCGTTGCGCGGCTTGCCGGCGACGAACTGCTCGACGGCTTCGAGCCGCATCGGCTGCGCGGCCACCGCGTTGACCACGATGCGCGCCCGTCCGATGGTGGTGCCGCTGACCTTCAGGGCCGCGGCGATGTTGACGAGCGGGAAGTCCCACACCTTCCGGTCGGCGACCTTCTCGGTGTAGAACTCGGCGCCCGCCCACGTGCCCGGGATCCGGATCGCGGTGAGCAGTTCACCCGGCTGCAGCGTCGTCAGCCGCATGATGTCGGTGCCCGGACCGACGAAGTAGTCCTGCGCGGCCACGATGCGTTCGCCGCCGGAGGAGCGGATGACCATCTGCGCGTCGAGCGCGATCATCGCCGGCGCCGTGTCGGACGGGTTGACCGCCACGCAGCGGTCGGCGCCGAAGATGGCGTGCTCGCGGTTGATGGCCGTGGGCGTGTCGGCGTAGCAGACGTTGCCGCCGGCGCGGTAGCACGACCAGCCGGCCCGGTCAGTACCAGCAGCGGGCATCCTGCGAGAGGTTGCCGCCGATGGTGCCCTGGTTGCGGATCTGCGGCGACGCCGCCGCTTCCGCGCCCTGGAACAGCACGCCATACTTCTCGCGCACGAGCGGATTGCGCACCACCTCGGTCAGGGTGGTCATGGCGCCGATCTCGATGCCATCCCCCGACGCCTTGACGCCGCGCAGGCCTTCGATGGCGCCGAGTTCGACCACCACCGCCGGCTTGCGGATGCGGTCTTTCAGCCAGTCGAAGCTGTCGAGACCTCCCGCCATTACCCAGGCGTCGGCGCCGTACCGATCGAGCAGGCCCAGCGCGTCGTCCAGACTCGCCGGCTGGAACAACTCGAACGCCGACATCATGTCGTGAATCACAGCCATGATTCGATGCTCCCCTTAGATGTGCGCCGTGAGCGCATCGTGCTGCCAGGTCTTGGATTCGATCGACGTCAGCAGCAGGTCTGGCGTCATCGGGTAGCGACGGAAAGCCTCGTCGCCGAGGGCGTTGACGAGAGCCGCGGCGACCGCGCCGCAGCCGGCGCCGACCGGCGGCTCACCGATGCCGCGGGCGCCCACCGGCGTCTCCGGATCGGGGATGTCCGTGGCCGCGATCTTGATGGTGGCCGGGATGTCCATGATGGACGGCGGCTTGTTGTGGTGGAAGCGGCGGGCCAGGCAGACGCCGTACTGCTTGTCGTAGACCCAGCGCTGCGAGAGGGCGTGGCCGATGCCGAGCATCGATCCGCCGAAGGTCTGGCCGTAGAGGTTGCGCGGGTGCAGGATGGTGCCCACGTCCGCCACGGCGGTGTAATCGACGATGTGCCAGGCGCCGGTTTCCGTGTCCACTTCGACTTCGGCGAAGCCGGCCACGAACGAGTGCGTGTTGCCGTCACGCTTGTAGGTGTCCTTGGCCACGCCGATGAGACCCTGGCCGGCCACGACCTTCAGCGCGTTCTTGGTGAACACGTTGATGTCTTCGGGGCCTTCGTGCCCGTCGTACTTGCCGCCGAGTTCGATCGCCTTCTTCGCGACGTCGGCGAAGCTCAGGCGGCCCGACCTTGCCGTTGGAGACGGTGTAGCTGGCCGGCGAGCCGCCCCGCATCTTGGCGGCGACTTCCTGCATCTTGGTCTTGAGGTCGGTGGCGGCGGCGTGGGCGGCGCGCGTCATCGCGTGCACCGTCTGGCTACCGGCCGAGACGCACGTCCAGGGCAGGCCCTTGGCGGTGTTGCCCCAGACCACTTCGAAGTTCTCCCACGGCGTGTCGAGCACCTCCGCGTAGACGCGCTGGCAGTCGATGACCGACTCGGTGCCGAGGTTGCCGATACCGCTCTGCACCTGCACCTTGCCGTCGGGGCGCACGATGGCCAGGCCATCGAAGCCGATCGAGCCGGCAGTGTAGGGGCCCACGGCGACGCCGATGCCCCGCACCTTGGTGCCGCGCTTCTGGCCGGCGGTGGCCTTCTTCTCGTCCCAGCCGAAGAGGGCCTTGCCCTGGTCGAGCGCCTCGCGGACGTTCGCCTGGGTGACGTAGGCCTGCTTCTTGGTGGCCGGCACGACCGGGCCATACGACGCCTTGCCGACCGGCGCATTGACCTTGAGCAGTTCGACATGATCGACGCCGAGCTTGCGCGCGGCCTTCGCCATGATCGGATCCAGCAGCGCGTTCATCTGCATGCCGCCGGGCGACCGCTGCGACGTGCGCGGCGGCGTGTTGGTGAGCACCGTGATGCCGCGCCAGCGGTAGGTCTCGGGCTGGAACTGCAGCGACGCCATGGCCCCGGCCGAGCGGTAGTCGCCCTGCGGGTTGTAGGGGCCGTTGTCCTGGATGGTGAAGAAGTCCATCGCCACGATGCGGCCGTCCTTGCGGAAGCCCACCTTGGCGCGGCCGAAGATGCCGGCGCGCGCGCGGCCGATGTAGTGCTCTTCTTCGCGCGTGATGCGCATCATCACCGGCACGCCGTTGAGCTTCTTCGACATCAGCGCCGGGATGGCCATGCTGCCGCTGCCCGGGATCTTGCTGCCGAAGCCGCCGCCGGTGAACTCGCTGATGAGCACCACTTCTTCGGCCTTCAGGCCGACCATGCGGGCGATGTTCGGCACCGTCTGCGCGACGCTCTGCGTGGAGCCGTGCAGGAACAGCTTGCCGTTCTGCCAGTAGGCCATGGCCGTGCGCGTCTCGAGCGGCTGGTGGCCCGTGGACTGCGTGTAGAGCGTCTCGTCGAGGATGAGGTCGGCCTTCTTGAAGCCTTCCTCGACATCGCCGACCGCAAACGTGTCGGGCACTTCGCCCATCGGCAGACGGCCTTCATTCGCTTCGAGGAAGTCGGTGTCGGTCCACTTGACGTTGGCCACCTTCAGGGTGGGGCCGGCGCCGGTGTAGACGTTGCCCTGCGTGCGGGCATTCGCACCGGTCGGACGCAGGCTGTCGATCGGATCGACGACGAAGGGCAGGGCCTCGTAGTCGACGCGAATGAGCTCGATGGCTTCAACCGCCGTGTTCTCGTCCACCGCCGCGATCGCCAGAATCGGCTCGCCCTGATACACGGGCTCGTCGGTGAGGGCGGTTTCGGGCGGCAACGGCGGGGCCGGCGGCGGCTGGCCGCCGGGCGGCGTGGGCGGTGCCGGCGGAGCGGGGAAGTCGCTGGCGCGCAGAATGCCCTTCACGCCGGGCAGCGCCAGGGCGGCGGTGGCGTCGACGCTGCGGACGCGCGCGTGCGGCATCGGGCTGAGCAGCAGCTTGACGAACAGCATGCCCTCGGCACGGTAGTCTTCGGCGTACTTCGCCTTACCCGTGACCTTGGCCACCAGGTCCGGCGTGGTGTAGTTCTTGCCGATGTATTTGTATTCGTTGGCCACGTTACGCCCCCCGCGACAGTTCTGCGCCCTTCATCAGCGCGGTGAGAATCTTGTCGTAGTCCTGGCAGCGGCAGAGGTTGCCGGAGACGCCGTGTGCCAGTTCCTGCCGGGTCGGATTCGGATTCGTCTTGAGGAAGCCGACGGTCGCCATCACGAAGCCGGGCATGCAGAAGGCGCACTGGAAGCCCTGCTCGGCGATGACGCCCTGCTGCACCGGGTGCAGCGTGCCGTCGGGCGAGGCCAGGCCTTCAATGGTTGCCACCTTGCGGCCGCGCAGCGTGTGCGTCAGCATCGAGCAGGCATAGTGCGGCACGTCGTCGACGAGCACGGTGCAGGCGCCGCATTCGGCCCGGTCGCAGCCGAGCTTGGTGCCGGTGAGCCCCAGCTTGTAGCGGAGCGTCATGGCCAGCGTCTCCTGCTTGAGCACGTCGACGCGGCGCACCTGGCCGTTCACGGTGATGGAAATCAAGCGCTCGCCGGCGCCCGTCGCCGGCTGGCCGGCAATCGAGGTCCGGAACAGATACGCGCTGGTCGAAACCGCGGCGCCGGCCGCGATCACGCCCTTGATGAAGTCGCGCCGGGATGCCCCGCCGCGCGGTGACTCTGGTGCGGTGTGGCCCATGTCCATGTCTGACATCGCGTTCCTCGCTATGACGAGAGAGGGTATTACCAACTTTCCCGCGAGATAGTAACAGCATTTCACGCAATCCGGGCACGGCCCGCGCGGGTGCGGGCCGTTAACGCTCGGTTGAACGGTCGTTCGATTCGCTGGCGGCCGGTCAGCCGAGCCAGCCGGATTTCCACGTCGCATCGAATATGCGCATGAGATTCCCCCCGATCAGCTTCTGGATGTCGCCGTCCGACAGGCCGTGCGCGCACAGGCATTCGACGAGCGCCGCGAAGTCCTGGATCCCGTTGAAGTCGGCCGGCTGGCGGTTGTTGCTGTCGGGCGGCTGGGCGAGCTGGTCGAAGCGGTCGGTCACCGATCCATAGGGGAGGGCGTCGGGATTACGGGCGTGCCGGGGGTAGGCGCCCATGGTGCCCATCGAGTCGGTGGAGACGCCGACGTGGTCGATGCCCACCAGGTCCACCGCGTGGGCCACGCACCGCCACCAGTCGTCGAGCGTCGGCATGCCGGGGGTGCCGGCCCAGATGAGCGGCGCCCAGGTGGTCACGCAGACGACCCCGCCCAGGGCGGCGACGGCCTGGATCTGGTCGTCGTCGATGTTGCGCGGGTTGTCGGCGACCGCTTTCGGGTTCGAGTGCGACGCGATGAGCGGACGGGTGGCCACGGCACAGGCGTCGAGGAAGGTCCGCCGCCCGGCGTGGGTCAGATCAATGGTGACGCCGTAGCGCTCCATCTCGCGCACCATCACACGACCGAGCTGGCTCAGCCCGCCGTCGTGCCGCTCGAGGCAGCCGTCGCCGAGCAGGTTGCTCTCGTTATAGGTGAGCTGACAGATGCGCAGGCCGAGCTGCTTCCAGAGGAGCAGGTTCGCCGGGTTGGCGCCGAGGAAGTGTGCGTCCTGCGAGAGCAGGATGTGCGCGAGCTTGCCCTCGGCCTTGGCGCGACGGATGGCGTCGGGGGAGTCGGCGAGGCAGAAGGTGGGCTCGTCGTGGATGACCTGCAGGAAGTCGCGGACGCGCGGGTACGTCTCTGCCGCGTCTTCGTTCGGCATCGGGATGGTGAGCGCGACCGCCGTGAGCCCGGATTGGTCGGTGCGCTCAGTGCGCCGCAGCAGGTACTGCACGCACGGGTCGATGATGATGGAGTCGCGGTGCAGGCGGAGGGCGCGGTCGCTCGGTGGCATGGCGCAAGAGAATAGCCCACCCCGCTATGCGCGCGGGCAGCACGGAGCGCCTCCGTGCGCCGCGTTACACTGCACGCTCTCATTCGTGCGGAGGGTGCATGCGTCGTGTCCGTCTGATCGCCGTCTTCATCGGCCTGGCCGGTGCCGCCGGATGCACCGATCCTGGCGCCGCGGCGCTCTGCGATGCCATCCGGGCGAAGGACGTCGCGAAGGCAGAGGCGGTGCTGCAGGCGGGTCCCGTCGACTGGTTGCGTCAGCAGTGGACGTGCCAGCCGGCCAAAGACGCCATCGATCTCGCCGGCGAGGGCGCGGCTGAAGGCACGCAGATTCTGCGGGCGATGCTCAAGGCCGGGCTCGACGCCAATGCCACGTTCAACGTGAGCGGCGGCGGCACGACCAGTCTCGGGTCCAGTGGAAGGGCACGTCCCGGCGGTGGCTCGACATCCACCACACACTCCCTCGTGGAGTGGGCGGCCAACTACAGCGTGGACGACGTCATCACGGCGCTGCGCGAGGCCGGCCTGGACATGTCGAGCCAACGGACGGCGCAGGCCGTGGTCACGGCGGCGCGCAACGGCGACCTCGAGCTGCTGCAGCAGCTCGTCGAGGCTGGGGCACCGGTGAATACGGCCACCGGACTCACCGCGCTTGGCTCTGCCGTGGCCGAGGGGCATCACGAGGGCATTGCGTACCTGGAAGGTAAGGGCGGGCAGGAATCCGCGGGTCCGCAGCGCGATCTCTTTCATGCGGCACGCACTGGCGACGTCGCTGCGGTGAAGGCGGCCCTGGCCGGTGGCGTCAGTGCCAATGTGGAAGATCCACACAAGGACAGCCTGCTGTTGCGCGCAGCGGCGTTCGGTCAGGTCGGCGTCGTCGAGGCGCTGCTGGCCGCCAAGGCCGATCCGAATCAGTGGTCGTTCGGCGAGTCGGCTCTGCAGGCCGCAGCCAAGGAAGGCCACGCCAACGTGATCCGCGCGCTGCTCGAGGGCAAGGCTAACGCCAACGCGCGCTTCGACGACTCGTCAGACACCGCGCTCGTGCGTGCCGTGCAAGGTGGACACGTGGACGCCGTGAAGGCCCTGCTCGCCGGCGGCGCTGACCCCACCATCCCGGGCACCACGGGACCGCCGTTGAGATTCGCAGCGCAGCAGAAGCGGCTGGCGGTGGTGCAGGCGTTGCTCGACGCCAGGGCTGATCCGAACCACACGTCGCTGCCGAACGAGCCGCCGATGCTCCACGACGTCGTCGTCGGGTGTCAGAACCAGGACTTCGACGTGCCGCTCGTGCGCGCGCTCGTCGCCGCCGGCGCGAAAGTCGGCGCCGTGGATGCGGAAGGCAGGACGGCGCGGCAGCAGGCCGAAGCCCGGCTCGTGGGCGAGGCCCGGCCGTTTTACAGGGCCTGTTACGAGGCCCGTGTCGCCGCGTTGAAGGCGCTCGGCGGATAGGTCCCGCCGCCGGTCTGCCGGCGCGACGGGGAGCCATGCGGCGCTCCCCGTCGCCCCGGTGCTACCGGTCGTGTTTCGTGAATCCCGACCGGGCGTAGCGCAGCAGGCCGATCCCCAGGAGCGGCACGAGGAACAGCAGCGCCTCGAAGGCTCCGGAGCCGCCATCAGGTGAGACCGAGAAGATCCTCTCGATGAAGTCCATGTGAAATCTCCTGTGCTAGGCGCGGAAGCGGACGTAACGCGGCTCGATGTGGCGACGCGTGGTGCCGCCCTGCAGCGTGTATCCCGACGCCACCCACTGCGCGCCGGTCGGATGGTGCGCCACGCAGGACAGATAGTCGCCCCATGACTGGTCCGGCGGACTGTGCGTGCCGGCCCGCGTGATCGTCGTCGACCAGCCCGAGGCGGTCTTCACGCCGACGACGTGACTCGGATGGCGCGTGCCGCCGCCGTAGAAGGCGGTGAAGCCGGCCTCTCCGTGTGCATTCGGCGCGGCGGCCGGATAGGCCCAGCCGGCGGTGCGGCTCCAGATGTCCGGTTCGTCGACCAGCGCTTTGGTCGTCTCGCGCAGGCGCACCACCCGGATGTACGGCAGCGGATGGTTGGTGTCGCGGTTGGCCGACCACATGAAGCCGACGGTGCCCGCCCCCACCCACGCGCCGGTGATGCGCGAATCCAGGCGTCCCAGCCAGTTCACGCCGCCCGGTCCCGGCGCCGCGTAGGCGCCGGCCGACCACGGCCGCACGTTGACGTCGGTCCATGACAGGCCGGTGGCGCTGTCGGGCCATTGGAAGACGCGCATCTGGTTCGCGCTGGTGTGGCTGCCCATGTACATCGTGGCGCCGGCGCCGCGCGTCAACCGGATCGAGCCGTTGGCGGTGGTGGCCCACCAGCGGTAGCCGAGGGAGGCGCCGGAGGCGAGCGTGGCCAACGGGAAGCGGAACACGACCGCGCGCTGCCAGGCGTTGCCCTGGAACATGTTGAAGGTGACAAACAGGTTGGCGTTGGTCGCCGCCATGTCGGGGTAGTCGAACCACTGGTTCGCCCAGGCGGAGTTGAGGCTTCCCGGCGCGAAGTCCCAGTAGTACCACTGGCCGAACTGGGTGTCGCGGCAGACGGCGATTCGGAAGATGTTGCCGCCGGCCGCGGTCGAGGAGTACTGCAGCAGCCAGATCCAGATGCGGTGCCTGGCGTTGTAGAGCACGACCTGATCGCAGCAGAAGCCGCCGGCCGAGGCCGGAAAGCTCGTGAATGGATCGACGAAGGTCCAGGTGGCGCCGCCATCGGTGGAACTCGACGCGAACCAGTTGCCCGTCATGAAGGCCTGACGGTCGTTGGTGGCGGTGGTCGGCTCGCACACCGTGGAGGTGAGCTGGCTGGACGCCGCGTCTGGAAGGCCGACGTTCTGGAGCAGGGTGAGCGCCATGGTCATTTCCTCCCGCGGCGGTTACCGGGATCGGTGGGCGAGGGCCGCACCTCGCGGCGCAGCGCCGCCAGCGCCGCGCGGTTCATCGTGTCGCCCAGCAGCGGAGGACCGGCCGGGCGCCGCGGACCGACCTTCATCCGGTCGCGCAGATCCAGGTCCTTGGCCGACGGCCGGCGCTTCGCAGCAGCTGCGGCCCGGGGCGGGCTCGCGGTTTTCGGTTTTCCGGCGCGCTTCGCGCTGCTGCGGGCCGTGGACTTCGCGGCTTTCTTCGCCATCGCGGAACCTCCTTCGAGGCTGACACCGAGTCCAGTGGATGACCGTCGCCACGCCGGCTGCGGGCCGGCGGGCGGACTACGGACGGTCAGATGGATGCGAACATCGACTCTACGCCGGTAGACGGACGCGTGCCGACAATTTTGCCGGCCGGTCACGCTGCGGGCGCGGCCCCGGATCAGGGTTGCTTGCGTTCGGTGGCGCGCGTGCCGCGCAGCATGTTCTCGAGCGAGTAGTTGCCTTCGTGGCACGCGAACTCGTAGATGCGCTCGGCCGACCGCGTCATCGTCAGCTCGCCCTTCCACGGCCGCGTGTAGGCGGTCGGGTCGTCGATCTCGAACTGGTAGAGCAGCGTGTCGGGGTCGAACAGGCTGAAGCGTTCGATCACGTGCAGATTTTCGTCGAAGGCGAAGTTGCCACCGGCGTCGCCGTAGAAGCCGCTGCCATCCACGACGTTGGTCGTGTCGACGACGAGCGTGTTGCCGTCCCATCGGCCGATGGCGTCGCCCATCCACTGGCGGACAGCCTTCGGCAGGTGGCCGCGGCCGTCGGTGTAGATGATGCGCGCGTCGTGGATCATCTCCGCATGCACGACCACGGCGTCACTGGTGACCACGATCTGGTAGTTGCTGTTGTAGGTGTAGGGCAGCATCGGCGGCCCCGCCGTCAGGAACGACGCGCACTGATCCTGCAGACCCAGATCCTCCGGGTCGTGCTGCGCGCGCATCCGCGCCAGGCGGGTCTGTCGGATCGCGGCCGCCGCAGGAGTGAGCGCCGGAATGCGGCCGTCGGGCGGGTCGGTCACGATCGAGGTGCGCCGCGTCTTGACCGTGCGGGTGCCGAACTCGCGGTAGAAGGTGTTGTAGGTGCCGGTGCTGGTCGTGGAGGGTGCCGCACCTGGCAGCGGCTCGGCATTCCGTTCAGCCACCTGACGCTCGAACTCGGCGGCTTCGGCCACCGTGAAGATGGCTTTGTCCTTCAACGCGGCCGGACGTTCCAGCGGCGTCACGCTGGCGGAGTTCCAGATGCCCTCGAAGGCCTGCCGCGGGTCGCGCGGCGTCCGCTGCCCTGACACCAGCGTCGAGCCGAGGAGCAGCGCCGCGATGGCGGCCAGGATCGGCGTGCGTCGGAGCATCCCGCATCCTCTCACGGGTCGGGCGATCTACACTCGTCGCCACGGAGACTGCGCATGACCCCGACTCGACCGCTTCTCGCCGCCGTCCTCGTCTTTGGTGCCCTCGGTGTGGTGTCGCGCGGCCAGCAGCGCGGGCCCGACCCCGAGCCGCCCACGCGTGGCGCGGCGCCGCCAGCCGCACTCCGGCCGCTGGTGGCCGGGCCGAATGGCGGGGTGTCCACCGGGCATCCGCTGGTGACCTCCGCGGCGCTCGAGGTGCTGCTGAAAGGCGGCAACGCGTTCGATGCTGGCGCGGCGTCGATGCTCGTCGGCGGCGTGGTCGAGCAGGATCTCGTACAGCCTCGGCGGCGAAGGGCTGGTGCTTGTCTATCCCGTTCGCGAGAAGAAGGTCACCAGCATCAACGGCCAGGGCTGGGCGCCGAAGGCCGTGGACGTCGACTGGTACACCTCGCGCGGCAAGACCGTCGAGGGCGCCGGACTCGATCCGGCCGTCGTGCCGGGCACGCTGCACGCCGCGCTGACGGTGCTCGAGAAGTGGGGCACGCTGAGCTTCGAGGTCGTGGCGGCGCGGGCGATCGAATACGCGCGCGACGGGTTCCCGATCCGCCAGAGCACCGTGGATACGATCCGCCGCCAGCGCGAGTTCATGCGCAAGTGGCCGGGCAACGAACGGGTCTGGCTGAAGCCTGACGGCTCGTTCTATGCGGCCGGCGACACCATCAAGCTGCCGGGCCTGGCGCGCACGCTCACGCGGATGGTCGAGGCCGAGCGGGCCGCAAAGGCGAAGGGCCGGGCTGCCGGCGTCGTCGCCGCGCGCGACCGGTTCTACAAGGGCGACATCGCGAAAGAGATGGTGGCCTTTCTGCAGCAGCACCAGGCGCCGTTCGACCTCAGTGACTTCGCGGAGTACACGGCCCGCCTCGAAGAACCGGCGTCCACCACGTATCGCGGCTACACCGTGTACAAGCATGGCTTCACGAGCCAGGGTCCGGTGCTGCTGCAGACGCTCAACATCCTCGAGACGTTCGACCTCGCCGGCATGAAGCACGACAGCGCCGACTACGTGCACACGGTCACCGAGGCGATGAAGCTCGCCTACGCCGATCGCGACACCTACTACGCCGACACCGCCTTCGTACAGGTGCCGGCGGAAGGGCTGCTCTCGAAGGACTACGCGAAACAGCGGGCGGCGCTCATCAACCCGCGGCAGGCGTCGAAGTCGTTCATCGCCGGCGACCCGCTCGCCTTCGACTCGAAGGTGAAGACGTGGCCGTTTGCGAAGTTCAGCATTGCCGACGGCACCACCGTCGACCCACGGTGACCTCCCCGGCGCAGGCGGCACGCGACGCCCTTTCGCGCGGCCTCGATTCGGCCGGCGTGTCGAAAGACACCACGCACATGGCCGTCATCGACAAGGCCGGCAACGTGTTCGACTCGACGCCGAGCGGCGGCTGGATCACCGGCGCCGTGATCCTCGGCGACACCGGCATCGGCATGAGCGTGCGCGGCGAGCAGTTCTGGCTCGACAAGACGCGCGCCGCGCAGATTCGCCCGCGCTCGCGGCCGCGCTACACGCTCACCCCGAGCCTGGTCTTCAAGGACGGCCAGCCGCTGATGGCGCTCGGCACGCCGGGCGGCGACAACCAGGACCAGACCATCCTGCAGGCCTTCCTCAACATCGTGGAGTTCTGGGACGGCTGGTACCCCAACCTGCACACGGCTCTCGAGTGGCCGCGCTTCCAGACGCTGCACTTCCACGGCTCGTTCTGGCCGCACGAAGCGGGCTTCAACAAGCTCAATCTCGAGGCGACCATTCCCGATGCCGTCTTCAACGACTTGAAGGCGCGCGGACACGACGTGAGCCGCATCCGCGCGTTCGGCATGTCGGGCTGCGCCACGACGGTGATGATCGATCCGAAGACGCAGAGCCGGCTCGCCGGCGCCGACCCGCGCCGCGACTGCTACGCCGCCGCCTACTGACGGCTCACTTCGCGCCGAGCATCCGGCGCAGGGCCCCGCCGATGGCGCCGCTGACCACGGTGGCGCCACCGGCAACCACGGCGTTCGACACCGGCGAATCGCCGAGCGCGGTCGAGACCAGGCTGCCGAGCACGCCGGCGACGCCGCCAGCGATCGCGCCATTTCCCGCCGCGGCGCCGGTGCCCGCGGCCCCAGGCGCGGCCAGCCACCCGGTGACACCGCCAAGCAGCGTGCCGATGGCCGGGAACCACCAGGCCTGATGTTCGAGAGGCAGGTAGTGGCCGATGACGACCATCGCGATCTGCAGCGCGGTGCCGGTGCCAGTGCCCGTGACGAGGGGAGCAGCCATTGACGGAGCCTCCTACTTGAACTTCGACCAGTCGATCGGACCCGACACGAACCGCTCGCGCAGCTGCGTCAGGAGTTGTGCGTTGCCCTTCGCGAGGTACTCGTAGGCGGCGTCCCACTCGGCGCCGGTGTGCCATCCCGTCTGCAGCAGCGTCACGCGCGTGGCAGCGCCCGCCGCTTCGAAGCGGAAGGTCGCCGTGGTGCGCTCGCGTCGCACGGTCGGGAACCGTTCGGGAGCGAGCGCGCGCATGACGACCTCGGCGCGTGGCACCAGCGACACGATGGTGCCGCCGCCGGTCGCGGTTGGCGTGTACTGCACGATCCAGTCACCGCCGGGCCTGAGGTCCACGCGGGCGTCCTTCCAGAGCCACGACTGCAGGCCGGCCTGCGTCGTGAAGGCGGTCCACACCTCGTCGAGCGATGCGGGCACGACTACCTCGAAGCGCAGCGCCTTCTCGGGCGCGGCGATCTGCTGCACCGACACGGGAGGCGTCTGCACGGCCAGGACGGCGAGCAGCGGCAGGACGACGAATGTCATTGGCGGGCGACCTTTCGAAGGGGCCGGCGCGGCGTGCGGCGCGTGGCGGGGGTGCGCGGCAGCGTCGCCAGGTAGGCGGCCAACTGCCGGATGCAGATGTCGAAGGGGGCGATGGCGCGGTAGGCGCGTGCCTGCATCACGGCGCCCTCCATCACGGTGAGCACGAACGACGCGACGTCGTCGGCCCTGGCGATACCCTCGCGCCGCAGGGCATCGGCCACGGCCAGCTTCCAGCCGTCGAAGTTGCGGGCGATGAGGGCGTGGGCCGGGGTGTTCTCGGGATCGATCTCGAGGGCGAGCCTGCCAATCGGACATCCGTAGGTGCAGCCGGTGTCGATGAGACGCGCGCGGTACGAGGCCAGCAGCCCCAGCACCTCGTCGAGCGGCCCCCGGGCCCGGGCCCGCACCGGCGCCAGCACGCGCGGTTCGAGGGCGTCGAGATAGGTGTCGAGCACCGTGCGCAGCAGCGCGTCCTTGCTGTCGAAGAAGTGGTAGAAGCTGCCGCTGTTGGCCTGCGCGCGGCCCAGGATCTCGGACAGCCCGGTGGCGGCGTAGCCCTTTTCCCAGAACAGATAGCGCGCCGCTTCGATCAGGCGTTCGCGCGTATCGGGGGCGGCACGGGTCATTTGATTGGTCACTCAAGTAACACGCCGTGCCGGGCCTGTCAATCGACCGACGTGATTGGCCGGGACTAGTCGCGGGACGGACAGGGAAAGGCGCCGCGCACGAGCGACTGCCAACCGATGCCGGTGGCCGCGAACACGGCGGCGAGCGCATCGCGCCGGGCGGTGGCCGCGACGCGTTGGGCCGGTCGGCGCACGGCCTGTTCGCACAGCGTCTGCATCGCCCAGGCCGCCGTGTCTGCCTGATCCTGAGGAGAGAGCCGGGCCAGCAGCGCCAGACCTTCGCGTTCGGTGTCGGGGCCGAGCACCAGCAGGTAGAACGCCGCGGCGCCGAGGCGGCGGGCCTGTTCGTAGGTGGCGTTGCCCCCCAGATTCGCGGCGACCTCGGCGCCAAAGGCGCTCACACGGGCACGGGGAGCCGGCTCGAGCTGACGCGCCAGCGCGTGGATGGCCGCATCGATGGCGCCGTCGGCGAGGGGCCGATCGAGCGTCGCCACCAGGTGCTCGCGCGCCGCCGGCGTGTCGAGTTCGCCCAGCAGGCGCAGGGCGTCGTCGCCCGCGGCCGCACTGGCCGCCGGGGTCTGCAGCGTCGCAATGAGCGCACCGAAGGGCGCACCCAGGGCCGGGTCGGGGCCGCCGGCGACGAAGGCGGCCCACCGCACGAGACGCCAGACGTCGGCGTCGGCGGGCGCGGCCGCGATGGCGTCGACGAGCAGGGGCACGACACGTCGATCGCGGACCGCCGCGAGCCCGGCCAGACCGCAGGTGGCGTCGTCGCCGCGAGCGCTCGCGAGCGCCAGGAGCGCCGAGCGCCCGGCCTCGCCAAGCGGCTCGACCAGCGCGGCGATCTCACGCGGCGGGCGGTCGGTGGCCGCACAGACGACGGTCTGCACATCCTGCGCGGCGGCGCCCGCGGTCGAGACGACCAGGACGCACGACGCGACGACGTAGCGGAGCGTTCGGCGCATGCATCCTCCCCGGCCCGAAACCGAGGCGGATGATACACCCCGGCGGGCACGCGGCCGGGCCGCCGTCAGATCGTCACGAAGTCGTGGCCTCTCAGGGGAATCGTCAGCACCGGGCACGGCGCCTTGCGGACGACGTTCTCGGCCACGCTGCCGATGAGCAGGTGCGCCACGGCGCCGCGGCCATGCGTCCCCATGACGATGAGGTCGATCTGGTGCTCGCGCGCGTACGTGACGATGGAGGCAAACGGCGCCCCGCGTGCCGTGACGAGCCGCGCCCGGTAGGTCGCGATTTCGTCGCGGGTCAGCAGCGTCGCGAGTTCGGCCTCGGCCCGGGCGTAGGCCTCGGCCTCGATCGCCGGGCTCGGCACCATCGCCATTTCAGCGGCGAAGTACTGGCCGGCCGCCAGGTCCAGCACGTGCAGCAGGTGCACCTCGGCGCCGAAGCTGGCCGCCAGCGGCAGCGCGTACTTCAGCGCGGCGGCCGACGCCTCGCTGAAGTCGGTTGGCACCAGGATTCGCGTCAGGGTGAAGGTCGCCATGGTCAGGCTCCGGTGGCGCCGGGCCGCACGGTGAGCACCGGGCAGCTCGCGTGGCGCAGCACGTAATTGGCCGTCGAGCCGAACATCAGCAGATCGAGCGCGCCGCGTCCCTGCACCCCCATCACGAGCAGGTCAGGGGCCTCCTGCGCCGCCACCTCGAGAATCTGCTGCGCCGGGTGCCCGTAGACCAGGCGGTCGTGCACGTTACATCGCACGCGCACATCCGCCGCCACCGCGGTGTCGAGCGCCTCGCGCGCATGGGTGTCACGGGCGGCGTGGAAGGCCGCGAAGTCGGGACCGGTGAAGTCTCCGCCGTAGGGCAGGGCCTCGACCACCGAGACCAGGGTGAGCTTCGCGCCGGTGCGCTCGGCCAGCGACACGGCGTAGGCCACGCCCGCGGCCGAGGCGGCGGACCCATCGAGCGCGCACAACACGTGGCCGATGCGTTCGGTAGCGTGCGCATCGGCAAGGGCGGCATGCGGCACCGCCAGCACCGCGCAGGTCGCCTTGCGCAGCACCTTCTCGGCCACCGAGCCGAGCACCAGGCGCTCGACGCCGCCGCGGCCGTGCGTGCCGAGCACGATGAGGTCGGCCTGCCATTCCTGCGCCGCGGCCAGCACCTCGTGCACGGCACTGCCGTCGCGCAGTTCGACGTCCACCGCCATCCCCGGACGGCGGACCCGCGCCGCTTCCGCCTCCAGCGCCTGCTGCCCCTGCACGCGCTGCGACTCGTAGAGCTGCACATTGCCGGGGACATCGCCGAGCGGCGCGACGATCGGGAACGGCGTGAGCACGTGCAGCACGCGCACGGCCGAGCCATACGACGCGGCGAGGGCGGCGGCGTAGGTCAGGGCGGCCGTCGAGAACTCCGAGAAGTCGGTCGGGCACAGCACCCGGGTGAAGGCGGGGCGATGGGACGACGTCATGAGGGCCTCCGGTGGCGCGGAGACGAGCCGAGGTCCCGCGGCTGCATTGTGCTTCGCAAACGCCGTGCCTCCGCGCCGTGGCCGCGACGGCGGCAATTCGCCGCTTTTCGCCCGCCAGGACGACGGCGGACGGCTGGATCAGGCTGGTTCTTCCCTGACGTGCCGGAATTCTCCGCAAGCGGCGGCGCTGTCGATGCAGGCCGTGTAGTGGCAGGCCGGCGCAACGACACTGGCGCTGGTGGCACGACTTTGGATACAAGGGAGGATACGGCGCGTAGACCGGGGTGTCAGCGCGCGCCGGCCCACCCGGAGTGGGGCATCCATGCTGCCAGTCGAAGTCGTCTTCCTCCACGTCCGCCGCAGTCCAGCCGTCGAAACCAGAATTCGCACCAGCGCCGAAGAACTTGCGGCGCTCTTTCCCTCGATCACGCGATGCCGCGTGGTGGTCGAGGTGCCCGCCCGCCATCACACCAGCGGCAAGCGCTTTCGGGTACGGATCGAACTGGCGCTGCTGCGCCGTGAAGACGTGGTGGTCGAGCGCGGCCCGGCCGGCCGCGGCGGCGGGGTGGGCGACGACCGGCCGGCGCTCCACAAAGCCGACGAAGTGGACGGCGCCTTCACCGACATCTCGGTGGTGCTGCATGGCGCCTTCGCGGCCGCCAGGAAGCGCCTGCAGACCATCGAGCAGCGCCGCCGCGCCACCGCGCGGTCTCGCGCGCTCAAGGCGAAAGCCAAGGCCGACCGGCCGGCCCGCGCCCGCCGCCGCGCTGCTGACTGAGACGCCCGGCGTCTACACGTGCGAGGTCGTGACGTCGTGGGTGCGGCGTCCGGCCTCGAGCGCGGTGAGCACCAGGTCGGCGGTGACCGGCGCGCGCCGGAACACGTCGTCGCCCACCGCGTCCGCGATGGCCGCCAGCACGGCGCCGAAGCCGGCGCCCACCGGCGGCTCGCCGACGCCGCGCGCGCCCACGGGCGTGTCGGGGTCAGCGAGGTCGAGCGCGGCCTGGTGCAGGCCATCGGCCGGCACGTCCATGATCGTCAGCGGTCTGGTGTGGTGGAAGCGCCGGGCGAGCGCCACGCCGTACTGCTGGTCGTAGACCGACTTCTGACACAGCGCGTGGCCGATCCCAAGGCAACTGCCGCCGAGGATCTGGCCGCCGAGGCTGCGCGGATTCACCACCGTGCCGACATCGGCCACCGCCGTGTACTCCACGAGCGTGACCGCACCGGTCTCGACGTCCACTTCGACTTCCGCGAAGCCGACGACGTAGGAATGGGTGTCGCCGTCATGGGGATAGGTGTCTTTGGCGACGCCCATGAGCCCCTGACCGGCCAGCGCCGTCGCCGAGGCCCGTGTCATGGCGTGGATGTCGGCCGGCAGCTCGTGGCCGTCGAAGCGTCCACCGCGCGCGACGGCACGCGTGGCGGCCTCCGCAAACGACAGGCCGCGGCTGCCGGGCCGCGCCACGCGCCCGTCGGCCACAAGGTAGGCGTCTGGCGTGCCGCCGAGTTCGAGCGCGGCGATCTCCTGCAGCTTGCGGATGGCGTCATGCGCCGCGGCGTGGTTGGCGCGCGACATCGCGTGGATGGTCTGGCTGCCATCCGAGGTGCAGGTCCACGGCAGGTGCTTGCTGGTATCACCCCAGGTCACGACCACGTCGTCCCAGGCCATGCCGAGGATGTCGGCAGCCACGCGCGCCGTGTCGATGATCGAGTGGGTGCCGAGATTGCCGGCGCCTGACTGCACGTACAGCTTGCCGTCGGGCTTGAGCAGCAGCAGGCCGTCGTAGTTGACCGAGTAGCCGCCGATGAATGGACTCACCGCGACGCCGATGCCACGGGCCTTGGTGCCGCGGCGGACGCGGCTGCGGGTCTTGCGTTCGGTCCAGTTGAAGAGGGCGGCGCCGCGGTCGAGCGCCTCGGTCACAAAGGCGCTGGTGACGTAGCCGCGCGTGCCGTCGGCACGGGCCGGGCCCAGAGGCGCCTTGCCGGCCGGCGCGTTGACGCGGTGCAGGGCGACGCTGTCGACCCCGAGCTGCCGCGCCGCCTTGGCGAGAATCGGCTCCATGATCGCGTTCTGCTGCATGCCGCCTGGTGAGCGCTGCGAGGTGCGTGGCGGCGTGTTGGTCAGCACCGAGAGGCCGCGGAACGTCATCGCGACCGGCTGGTAGGCGAGCGAGCAGATGCCGGGCGCCGAGATGAGGTCGTACTGATCTTCGTAGGGCCCGGCGTCCTGCACGAGGAACATGTCCACCGCGAGCAGCCGCCCGTCTTTTGCAAACCCCGCCTTCACGCGGCCGATGAGGTTGGGCCGGGTGCGGCCGATGTAGTGCTCCTCCTCGCGCGTGATGCGCATCATCACCGGGGCGTTGGTCTTCTTCGCCAGCAGCGCCGGGATCGCCATCGAATGCGCGCCCGGGATCTTGCTGCCGAAGCCGCCACCCGTGTATTCGCTGATGATGACGACCTTGCTCTCTTCGACGCCGACCCAGCGCGCCACCGCGCCGACCGTCTGCGCGACGCTTTGCGTGGAGCCGTGCAGATAGAGCGTGCCGTTGCGCCACCAGGCCATCGCCGAACGCGTCTCGAGCGGCTGGTGATGCGTGGCCGGCGTGTGGAACGTCTCGTCGAGCACGAGCGCGGCGGCGGCAAAGCCGGCCTCGACGTCGCCGTAGGTCCAGGTGGTGCCGTGCGAGCCGGTGGGGAGGGTGCCTTCCGGTGTCCCGGCGAAGAGGACGGCGGGCCACTTCACGGTGGTCAGCTTGCCGTCCACGAAGGCATTGCCTTCGAGGCGGGCGTTGCTGCCGCCGGGACGCAGGCTGACGAGCGGATCGACCACAAACGGCAGCGGCTCGAGATCGAGTGTCACGAGTTCGAGCGCGGCGGCCGCGGTGGCTTCGTCGATGGCGGCAATTGCCAGGATCGGTTCGCCCTGGTAGACCGGCTCCATCGTGAGCGCGCGCTCGGGCGGCAGACCGCCCTCGGCGGCCTTCACCGCCGGCAGATCGTCGGCCGTGAGCACGGCCTTCACGCCGGGCAACGCCAGCGCCGCCGTGGCATCGATGGACCGCACACGACAGTGCGGCATCGGGCTCAGCAGCAGCTTGCAGAACAGCATGCCGTCGACGCGGAAGTCTTCGGCATACCGGGCCCGGCCGGTCACCTTGGCAACGAGATCGGGCGTGGTGTAGTTCTGGCCGACGAGCTTCGGGTTCGCCATGCGGCCAAGCTTACGCCGGTTGCTACGGTCGCGGCGAGCGGTCGAGCAGGTCGGCGGCGCGGGTGACGCGCGCGCTGTTGGCGTCGGCTTTGGCGACCAGCAGCGCCAGCTGCGCGGCGGCCCGCGTCCAGTCGCCGGCCTCGGCCGCTTCGGTCACCCCCGGCAGACTCATCGCGGCATAGGTGTAGCGCGGCGCGAAGAGCAGGTGTTTGAACCAGGCCCGGCCGGGGATCCCGGGCTCGTGCAGCCACGTCCGCTCGAAGGCGAGCAGCTCGCGGTTGACCGCGTCGGCGGTCTCGCGCCGGATCGGGCCAGCCGCAAGCGCCAGGCGCATGCGCGAGGCCAGCGTGGTGCCCGCGGCGCCGAGGCGCTGCACGGCGGCCGTCAGCGGCGCCGTGTCGAGCCGCGCCGACGCCTGGGGAATGTCGCGAAGCTGGCGGATGAAGGTCTCAACCGCGCTGGCATAGGTGGGCACGTCGAAGGGCAGCAGCTCGGCATTCGCGAAGCGCAGCGCCATCGTGCCCCAGAGCTGTGTCATGAGGTGGGCATAGGTGAAGCCGGGATCGCCAATGGTCGCCACCCAGTGATGGCTGTCGTAGGCGGAGTGGTATACGCCGTACGGACCGTTGAAGCTCATGTCCACGACCGGCACCCCGAGATGGTTGATGAACACGGTGTGATCGGAGCCGCTGCCGATGCGGGTCACGACCAGTTCGCCGTCCTGGCGCGCTCCCGAGGTGATGCTGCCGCCGCCGCTGCCGGCCTGGCGCCAGGCGTCGTACAGCGACGCTCCGGTGGGCGTCGTGAGATCGCGCGTGATGTCGACGATGGCCGGGGCGAGGGTGCCCACGGCCGAGAGCTCGAGGTTGGGGCCGGAGGCCGATGAGTCGACGTTCAGATACGCGACGGCCTTCTGCTGCAGCTCGTCGCGAAACTGCTCGCCCCATTCCGTCGAGCCGGTGAGCGTCACTTCTTCGCCGTCCCAGGCGCCGAAGACCAGCGTGCGCTTCGGCCGCACGCCGCTCCTGACGAGTGCGCCAAGGGCTTTGGTGAGTTCCATCATCGAGGCGGTGCCGCTGGCCGGATCGACGCCGCCGAAGACCCAGGCGTCGTGATGATTGCCGAGCACCACCCACTCGTCGGGACGCTCGCTGCCGCGGATGCGGCCTTCGACGACGTAGTTGGGCTGCACGTCGGTCTGCATGTCGATCTGCACGTGCAGCCGGGCCTCGGCGCCGCCGAGGCGATAGTCGATTGGCAGCTTGCCCTTCCACGACTCGGGGGCCAGGGGGCCGCCGAGCTTCTCGAGAATCGGCTGGATGTCCTGATGCGACATCGGCAGCGCCATGATCTTCGGGATCGAAACTGCTTCCGAGGCCGGGATGCGCCGCGCCCCCTCGACCGAGGCCCAGCCCGGCGTGAGCGGATCGCCCGGCACGATGTAGTCGTAGGCGATGCCGCCGCGCTGCAGGTGACTGGCCGGCCCCCACGGCCCTTTCGGGTAGACCTCGCCCTTGCCGTAGCCGTCTTCGTTCGGATCCGAGTAGACGATCATCGCGGCTGCGCCTTCGCGCTCGGCCGTGAGCGCCTTGAAGCCGCGGTAGCTGTAGGGATTCGAGTAGCGGACGATGACGATCTTGCCCTTCGGGTCGATGCCGTGTTTACGCAGCTCGTCGTAGTCGGCGGGATTGCCGCTGTTGGCGTAGACCACCGGCGCCGTCACGTCGCCCGAGGCGGAGAACGAGGTCCAGGCGCCGCTGACGGCAGGCTGCGCCGTATCGGGGTCTTCGGCAATTGCGGCCTCGCGCAGGCTCGGCGTGTAGCGCACCGGCGCCACCATCTCCACGGCCACCGTGCGCGGATTCGACGACAACACGTCGTAGCGGCGCAGGTAGACCTCGTCGAGGCCCTGCGCCTTCCAGGTGGCGGCGATGTACTCCGCGATCTCTTTCGTGCGCGGCGAGGTCGCCACGTGCGGCGACTTCGTGAACTCGCGGTGCCAGGTGCGAATCGACTCGGCCGCGGGCAGTGCGCGGAAGCGGGTCTCGAACTCTCGCTGGGCGAGGGCGCCGGCCGCGCTGTAGCCCCGCATCGGTGGCGCCGGCGTCTGGCGGGCGGCGGGTTGCGCGCCCGCACTGAGAGCGACAACGGCGGCGACGGCTGCCAGCCGCACGGCGGGCGAGATCGGAAAGGTCATGACGGGGCTCCGTGCGTGGACGAGCGGCGGTGCAGGAACCAGCCCAGGCCGACCGGTGCCGCCACCCCGGCCAGCAGTTTGAGTTCGAACGTCATCACACTTTCGACGTCCGCCGTCGGCAGGAAGGCGACGAGCAGGCCGATGCAGGTGGTCGCAAAGCCGATCCAGCCGGCCGCCCGGGCCCACGGCGCGATGCCGGGGGTGCGGGCGAGCGTGAGGAACAGATACGTGAACGGAACCATCTGGATGATGACCGCGGACTTGAGCAGCACCTGATATGCCTCGTTCACCGACGACCCCACAAACGACAGCCCGGTGAAGACCGCGCAGCAGATGGCGGCGACGGTGAGGGCGACATGTGGCGACTTGTAAGTCGGATGCACGCGCCCGAGCGCTTCGGGCAGCGCGCTCGTGAGGCCGGCGACAAACGGCACCCGCGCCGAGCCGGCGAACCAGGCCGAGGCGGAGCCGCCGATTGCCAGGCCCATCAGGATGGCCAGCGGCACGACCAGCCACGCGGCGCCGGCAGCGCTGGCGCCGATGCCGATCGCCTGCATGATGCCCTGCAGCACGCCGACGTCGGCCATCGGCACGAGCAGCAGCACCGCACCGGCCGTGGCGACATACGACAGGATCGACACCACGCTCGCGACGGCGATGGCCGGAGCCAGGTCGCGCGCCGGGTTCTTGATCTCGTCGCCCATCGTCGAGGCGAGTTCCACGCCGACCAGCGCGTTGCACATCACGGCGAAGCTGGTCGCCGTCTCCCACGTGACGCCGGCCATCGCCGGCACTTCCGCCTGCACGCCGGCCGCCAGTGCCGCACCGGCGGCGGCCAGCACCAGCACCACGCTCACGAGATTGCTCAGCCCGCCCACGTTGTGAATCCACTTGCCCACCGCGGCGCCCCGGATGTTGGCGAGCGTCATGAAGACCAGCCAGCCGAAGGCGAGCGTGGCGACGAAGGTGCGCGAGCCAGCCAGCGCCTCCGCCCGCGCCTCGCCGCCGGCGAAGGCGAAGATGCCGGCCATGTAGACCAGCAGCACCGGCACGTAGAAGAGGTTGGCCGCCCAGTAACACCAGCCGGCGAGGAACCCGTGCGCGTCGCCGAAGCGCTGACGGATCCACACGTAGAGGCCGCCTTCACCCGGGTAGCGGCGGCTGAGCACGATGACGGCAATCGCCGACGGCACCATGAAGAGCAGGAACGCCAGGCCCCAGAGCACCAGCGAGAACCAGCCGTAGACGGCGGTCGCCGGCACGTTGTTGAGGTTGACGATGGCGACGATCTTCAGCAGGACCAGGTCCCACCGTCCGAGCGTCGGCTCGACGTGCGCGCCGTCGTGGCCGCCGCCCGCCTGGCTCACCGCGGGACCCCGCCGATCGACACCAGCTTCGTCTCCAGATATTCCTCGAGGCCCTCGGCGCCTGACTCGCGTCCGAGGCCGCTCTCTTTCCAGCCGGCAAACGGCGCCTCGGTGCTCTGCGGCGTCCATTCGTTCACGCCGACCAGGCCGAACTCGAGGCGCTCGGCCACGTGGAGGGCCGTCGGCAGGTGATTGGTCCAGACGTAGGCCGCCAGGCCGTAGCGCGTGTGGTTGGCGATCGCAATCGCCTCGTCCACGCCGTCGAACGTGCTCACCGGCAGCACCGGCCCGAAGATCTCCTCCCGATAGAGCGGGGCGTCGGGCGTGAGGTCGGCGACCACCGTGGGCTGGTAGAAGTAGCCGGCCTCACGACCGGCCGGCCGCGCGCCGCCCGTCGCCACGCGCGCCCCGCCGGACCTGGCGCCGGCGACGAGTGCCTCCACCCGGTCGCGCTGCTTCGCGTTGATGAGCGGACCGACCTGCGTCTGGGGGTCGAGGCCGTCGCCCACCCGCAGTGCCGCCGCCGCGGCGGCGATGCGTTCGGTGAAGGCCGGCGCTGTCGCCTTCGACACCAGGAAGCGCTGTGGAGACACACACACCTGGCCGCTGTTGCGGAACTTGGCGGCGGTGGCCCCGGCGACCACGGCGTCGAGGTCGACGTCCGGGAAGATGAGCACCGGCGCGTTGCCGCCCAGTTCGAGCGACAGCCGCGTCACCGTCTTCGACGCGCCGTCCATCAGCAGTTTGCCGACGCGCGTGCTGCCGGTGAAGTGGATCTTCGCCACCGACGGATGCGCGAGCATCGCCTGGCCCATCGGGCCCGGATCGCCGTTCACGAGGTTCACGACGCCGCTCGGAGCCCCGGCCGCGGTCAGCAGCCGCGCGACGTGCATGCCCGAGAGCGGCGTGAACTCCGACGGCCGGATGACGATCGTGCAGCCGGCGGCGAGCGCGGCGCCGCCGGCGCGGGCGATGTTCCAGGCGGGGAAGTTCCAGGCGGTGATGAGGCCGACGACGCCGAGCGGCTGCTTGAGCACCAGCAACCGCTTGGTGGCCGTGCGCGCCGGAATGATGCGGCCGTAGGCGCGCTTGCCCTCTTCGGCGAACCACGCGAAGAGATCGGCGGCGGCGAGCCACTCGCCGCGCGCCTGCGCGAGCGGCTTGCCGCTCTCGAGCACGGTGTCGTGAGCGATCGCGTCCACCTCGGCGCGGATGAGGTCGGCGGTCTTGTCGAGCACGGCGCCACGTTCGTACGGCGTCATCCGGCTCCAGGCGCTGAAGGCGCGCTGCGCCGCCTCGATCGCCAGGTCGCAGTCCGCCGCGGTGCCGTAGGGCACGGTGGCGACGACGGCTTCGGTGGCCGGGTTCAGCACGTCCCACGTGCCGCCGTTCGTGGCATCGCGCCATGCGCCGTCGATGAGCTGTTTGTGATGTGTCATGCGCGTTCGTAGACGACGCGGCCGTCGAGCAGCGTCAGGTCCACCGTCAGCGCGCCGAGCGCGTCGGGCGGGGTGGTGAGCGGATTGCCCGAGAGCACCGCGAAATCGGCGCGGAAGCCCTTCGCGATGGTGCCGAGCGTGTCGTCGAGGCCCACGGACACGGCGCCGCCGCGGGTGTAGGCGTCCAGGGCTTCGGCGGCGGTGATGGCCTGTTCGGGCAGCAGTGGCTGGCCGGCGCGATCCTTCCGGGTAATCGCCGCGGTCATCCCGGCCAGCGGGTTGTCGTTCTCGACCACCGGCGCGTCCGACGACAGCGCCACCGTGATGCCGGCATCGAGCATCGCGCGCAGCGGATAGCAGCGCGGCAGCAGCGAATCGGGCAGGTAGTGGCGGAAGTTCACGCCCAG
This sequence comes from uncultured Acidobacteriota bacterium, assembly GCA_963779175.1. Taxonomy (GTDB): domain Bacteria; phylum Acidobacteriota; class Vicinamibacteria; order Vicinamibacterales; family UBA2999; genus CADEFD01. Next base: position 1,526,140 of record CAVZXA010000003.1, on the reverse strand, counting down.
CTCGTACAGGAAGATCGACTGCGGCGCTGCGATGACGCCCAGGCGGGCCGCGCGCGCCAGCTGCGCCGCGCTCGGCAACCCCAGGTGTTCGATGCGGTGGCCGAGTCCGCGCGGATGCGGCCCGAGCGCCTCGTAGATGTCGAGCATCTGGTCGATGGCGACGTCGCCGATGGCGTGGGTGGCGATGCGCCAGCCGGCGTCGTGACTCTCGCGGCACAGCGCCAGCAACTCGTCGAAGTCGAAGCGCAGCAGACCGCGCTCGGGGCTGTGGCGGTACGGCACGCTGAGCGCCGCCGTGGCGCCGCTCAGGCCGCCGTCGGCGAGAAACTTCACCGTGTCGACGTGGAGCATCGGCGAGCGGTGCATCTCGGGCAGCGGCAGCGGCGCCGGCACGCCGTCGACGCGGCGGAAGGGCATCACGTTCATACGCGCCGGCAGGCGTCCGCCCGCCTCCATCGCCCGGTAGACCGCGAGCAACTGCGGATTCACGCCGCAGCACGACGACATGGTGATGCCCAGCGAGAGCTGATGGCGCAGCGCCGCCGTGATCATCCGCTCGTAGTCGTCGTCGGTGGGCGGCGGCATCACCCGCGTGATGAGGCCCATCGCCGTCTCGCGCAGCACGCCGGTGGGAAGGCCGCGGTCGTCGCGATCGATGTCGCCGCCCACCGGCGGCGTGCGTGGCCGCGGTGATGCCGGCCGCGGTCAGCGCCACCGAGTTGCAGGCGTAGATGTGGCCGCAGGTGCGCGTGAGCACCACCGGCTGGTCCGGCGCCGCCAGGTCGAGGTCCGCGCGTGTCGGCATGCGGCCCTCGGCCATCGTCGCTTCGTTGAAGCCGCGGCCGAGCAGCCAGGCGCCATCCGGCAGGCGCGCGCGAAACGCGCCGACCTTCGCCACGATCGCCTCGATGCTCTCGACACCGCGCAGATCGAGCATGGTCGTGAGCAGGTGGCCGATCTTCCAGACATGCGCGTGGGCGTCGTGGAAGGCCGGGATGACGGTGCGCCCGCCGAGGTCGAACGTGCGCGCGCCCGGGCCGGCCGCGGCCGCCACGCGATGGTCGCCAACCGCCGCAATCACGCCGTCGCGGATGGCGATGGTCGTCGCCGCGGGCATGCCAGCGCCCGGCCACACGCGGGCGTTGCTGAGTACCAGAGGGGGCGTCATGTCGTCGCGGCGGGTCCGGCGGGGACGGCCGCGTCCGATGTTATGTCAGGTGTGCGGCGTGGCGGGCGGCAAGGCGGTGGCGGGAGGAAAGGATCCGGGCGGACCCGCGGGCCCGTCCGGATCGATCGGTCAGGGACGCAGGCCGGTGGCGACCCAGGTCTCGAGGGTGGTGAAGGCCGCGAGCACCTCGTCGGGGGTCATCGTGCAGTGTCCCCAGCGGTTGACCGACTGCTGCACCAGCCAGTCGGAGCGCCCGGCCGCCGCCACGAGGGCGGCGTACATGTTCTCGTGCGCGAACGGGATGGCCGGGTCGCGCAAGGTATGCAGCGTGACGACGGGGAAGCTGATGGTGCCGTTCGGCTGGTAGTTGCGCTCGTAGTAGTTGAGTGCCGCAGGGGCGGCGTCGAAGCGGGCCACGCCGGCATTCAGTTGGAGGCCCACGGTGGCGCTGAGGGCCGGGTATGTGACGGCGCGATTCTCATACGGCAGCTTGCCGTTGACTCGTTCAATGAGGTCGTTCGTGTACCGCCACCCGAACCCGACCACGTAGAGGGCCGAGTTCGCCAGCTCCGTGCCATTGATGAACGGCAGCCTGGCGGCGATGGCCCAGTCCTGCATCTTCTGAATCTTTGCGGGATCCGGGGCGGGCAGACCGATGAGGGCGTTGTAGACCTGCAGGAACAGCGGACTCGGCGGGCTCGATTCGTACGGGATGCCCTCCGGGATGTCGAACGGCCCGCCGGGCAGCAGACCCGGGTAGAAGTAGTCGAATGTCACCCGCGCATCACCCGCGTACTGCACCTCGGTGAGCGCGCCACCGAGCGGACCGCACATCGGCAGCGCGCCGTCGTACTGGCCCGGATACACCTCAGCCATCTTCGCGATGGCGAGCGCGCCCATCGAGTGACCCATGAGCAGCGTGCGGGCCGGCTGGCCGGCCTTCGAGCGGAAGATGCCACTCAGCTGATGCGTGCGCCGGACGGCGTCGGCGAGCGCCCAGCCGTTGCTCGAGTAGCTCGAGGCGGCGACGGCGTAGCCGCGGCCGAGCAGGGCGGCGCGGATGGCGCATAGCCATCCTGCTGGCTGGGCAGCACGACCGGCAGCGACGCCTGCACGATGCCGTGGGCATAGATGACGAGGTCGCCGTTCCAGGTGGCCGGCACGTCGATCTCGTAGGAGGAGCCGGGGCCGATCGCGCCCTCGTAGTGACTCTGAGCAGCGGCCCCGCCAGCGACGACGGCGACACATGCGATCGCGAACGCGGCGCGGGCGAGTATGGACTGCGGTGCGGTGAACATGCCGGCCTCCCTGGGAACCGAACGGGCTGTCCCGCTTCGTGGGGCGCGGACATGCGCCCACCGTGCCAGGTAGCAAGTTTGCGACCACGTGACAGCCCGTCGCCGGCCTGGGGTTTCGCGTGGCTCGTGCGGCGATTCACGCACAAGTCCGCACCAGCACCGGGAGAGTCCGGCGTCGCCCGGTTACGCTCGAGCGAGAGGTGCTGGCGTGGCCGGGCCTGCCAGGCGCTCGGACACGCTCGCTACCGACTGCCCGAGGGCGTCGAGCGCTTCGCGCAGCATGTCTTCCGGCATCGTGAGCGGCGGCAACAGGCGCACGCCGTTGCTGTAGAGGCCGGCGCGCATGAGCACCACGCCGCGGGCCACCGTGCCTTTGACAATGGCGAGCGTGTCTTCCGGAGCCGCCGGCGCCTTGCTCTGCTGATCCTTCACGAACTCGACCAGCATCATCGGCCCCAGCCCGCGCACGTCGCCGACGATCGGATGGTCGCGCTGCCAACCCGTCATCACCTCGCGCATCACGTCGCCGAGGTGGCGGGCATGGGCGAGAAAGGCGGGCTGCCGGATGAGGTCCACGGCGGCCAGCGCCGCCGCGCAGGCGACCGGATTGCCACCGTAGGTGCCGCCGACGCCGCCGGGGTGCGCCGAGTCCATGATGTCGGCGCGTCCGGTGACGGCGCCGATCGGCATGCCGCCGCCCAGTGACTTCGCCGTCACGAGCAGGTCGGGCACCAGGTCGTAGTGTTCGCTGGCGAAGACCTTGCCGGTGCGGCCCATGCCGCACTGCACTTCGTCGGCGATCATCACGATGCCGTGCTGCGTGCACAGCTCGCGGATGCGCTGCAGGAAGCGTGGCGGCACCGGAATGAAGCCCGCTTCGCCCTGCACCGGTTCGATGATGACGGCGGCGACGGCCGACGGATCGACCTGCGCGACCAGCGCCTGTTCGAGCTGGCGGATGCCGAAATCGATGTACTGCTCTTCGGTCATGCCGGCCGGCGTGCGATAGACGTGCGGGATCGGGAGGCGCACGATGTCGGGCGCAAACGGCCCGAAGCCCTGCTTGAAGAGCCCGTATTTGCTCGTGAGGGTCAGCGTGAGCAGCGTGCGGCCGTGATAGCCGCCCTCGAAGCAGATGACCGCCGGACGCCCGGTGGCCTTGCGGGCGAACTTCACCGCGTTCTCGACCGCTTCGGCGCCGCTGTTGGCGAAGATCGTCTTCTTCGGGAAGGTGCCGGGCGTCAGCTCGTTCAGCACCTCCGCGAGACGCACCATCGGCTCGTAGGTGGTGACGAGCGAGCAGGTGTGGATGAACTTCGCCGTCTGCGCCGTGACCGCGTCCACGACCTCGGCGGGGGCGTGGCCGACGCCGGTCACGCCGATGCCGCTCGCCATGTCGATGAAGGTGTTGCCATCGACGTCGACGATGAGGGCGCCGTGCGCGCGCTCGACCACGACGTCGGTCGCCTTGCCGAGCCCCGAGGGCAGCGCGGCGGCACGGCGGTCGAGCAGGGCCTTGGCGCGCGGGCCGGGCACCGGGGTGTTCAGGCGGACGTAGCGGCGGGCCAGCTCACGCGACGCGCCAGCGACGTCCTTCGAGGCGTCGAGCACGATGAGCGCGCTGTAGTTGTCCGAGACCGGATCCTGCAGGTAGTCCTTGAGCAGCGCCCGCGGCTCGAAGCCGAGCGCGAGCTGCATCGAGAGGGTCGCGTCCTTGATGCGGCCGGCGACCACGCCGGCGTAGTAGTCCTCGGCCGACATCTCGTGCTTCACGGCGCCGTAGCCGCGCAGCATGCCGCCGGTGACCTGCCCTTTGAGGCCGCGCCGCCACACCAGTTCCTGGCGGGCCGCATAGAGCGCCGTGGCGAGGCCCTTGCCGCGATAGTCGGGATCGACGCCGATATCGGCGCCGTAGAGCCAATCGCCGTCGGGCTCGTGCGACGTGAGCCAGCCGCCCTGGATGATGTCGGCGAAGGTGTGGCCGATGTGCTCGAAGTCGAAGCGCATCCGGATCGTCGCCGTCGCGCCGACCACGCGTTCGCCGTCGAGCGCCACGAACTGGCCCTCGTCGAAGAGCTCGAGGTGCTTGCGGTAGTGGCGCGCCTTGAAGCGCTCCTCGTCAGCGAGCGTGGGGAAGCACACGAGCTGCAGCGCTTCGAGCTGCTCGGCGTGTTCGGGCCGTGCGTGCATCACGACCAGGCCAGTCTCGAGGCGACGGGAATACCAGAACATGGGCGGAATCTTACCAGCCCCGGGCGCTGAACAGCCGGCGGCGGCCGCGCCCGCGCCCGACGCCTACCAGCGCATCGTGGCGAACGCGCCGATCCGGTCGCGGGTGACGACCGGCGCGAGCGACACACGCGGGCGCGGCTCGGCGAGGAAGACCTCCTTCGACCCCTCATGCAGTACATCGATGAGCGCGCCGATGCCGGCGCCGGCCAGCCCGAAGATGCCGCCGGCAATCGCGTAGGTGCTCATCGGCTCCTCGTGGTCCGAGAACCCGACGACGAACTGGGCCCCCATCGCGAAGCCGGGAAGGAACCCGAGGCCGGCGCCGGTCCAGACCGGATCGCCGCGGCGTTCGACCCGGGCGGTCGCGTCCGCCGTGAATCCCCGCGGACCGGCCGGGCCGACGACGACGAGTGTGTCCGGCGAGAGGCTCCGCACGGTGCCGTCCAGGCGCAGGCCATCGCGATCGACCACCCGGACGTGGTCGCCGACGTTCAGCTGGAGGGCGAGGTCGGCAAAGACGGTGGATGTCTGCGCCGCTGCCGGTGCGGCGGCGAGCAGCAGGGCCACGGCCATCGACACGAGAGCGACGGTACGACGCGTGACCATGACGCCTCCCCGGCCGACCATGAGCCGACCTGCAGGAGGGGACAGCAAGTCCCGTGCCTCGTGCACGGACGCGGCGGCTCGGGCCAACCGCGCACGTCGGATCGCCACGGGGGAATCCTCCGCGGCCGCCGTGCACGCCCAGCCGCGGATTCCCCGGTGTTCACTGCTGCGGCAGTGAATCGGGCGGCGCCGCCTGGCACGCGACTGGCACCGGGGGATCGCATGTCGAACAGACATGGGTACGTGGTCCTGGCGCTGCTGCTGTTGCCGCGCCTCGCGGTGGCGCAGCCGGTGGCGACGTTCGAGCGGCTGGGCGATGCCCTGAACGCCGGCGATGGGGTGCGAATCGTGGAGTGGTCGGGACGCGTCGTCTCGGGCGACGTCGCCGGCCTCACCCCGGACGCCCTCGCGCTGGCGCGCGGCGGCGGGGCGACCGAGCGCGTGGCGCGAGCCGACATCCGCGAGGTGAGCATCCGCCGGCGCGACTCGCTGCGCAACGGCCTGCTCATCGGCTTTGCCGGCACAGCGGTCCCCTACTGCGCCCGCGCCATCTCGAATGACAGCGCGGTGCAGTGCGGCCTCGCCGCCGTTTTCATCGGCGGGCTCGGCGCCGGCCTCGGCGCGCTCGTCGACGCCGCCATCACCCGGCGGGAGGTCGTGTTTCGCGCCGGCGCCCGTCCCGTGGCGGTCGCCGTCGTGCCGGTCGGCGCCGGGTTCGGTGCCGGCGTGGCGATGCGGTGGTGACGCAGGAGGGGTGTGGCGTTGTAGCCGGCCGACGGCGAGAAGCGGTTGGCCGCGTTGTGGTTCGGTTCCGCCGTCGGTCAGCCGCGCGCCAGGCTCGGGCGCCGACCGCCCAGCACGTCCACCACGCGGTCGATGTCGTCGTGGGTGTTGAAGACCGAGACCGACAGGCGCAGGCGGCGTTCGTTGCCCACGACCGTGCCGACGACCTTGCCGGCCTGCAGCGCTTTGCTGGTGGCAGCCGCGTCCTTCAGGCCGAAGGCCAGGATCGGCGTGGCATTGCCGGCCGGCGTGAGCGGCGTGTAGCCGAGCGGCGGCAGCTCCCGCTGCAGGCGATCGGTGAGCTGCGTGGCGTGGGCGCGGATCTGATCGATGCCGAGGCGCGACACGTAGTCGATGCCTTCCGAGACCGCCGCGGCCAGCAGCACCGCGATGCCGCCGGTTTCATAGCGCGCGGCCCCGGGCAGCGGTTCCCACGTCAGCTCGGCGCGGTTGAAGTTCGACACCTGGCGATGGCCGTAGCGGGTCGTCGGCAGCACCGTGCCCTGCAGGTCTTCCTTCACATAGAGGAAGCCGAAGCCGCGTTCGCCCATGATCCACTTGTAGGTGCCGGTGGACGCGAAGTCGATGCCGAGCGCCTTGACGTCCACCGGCACGCAGCCGACGGCCTGGATGATGTCGGCAAACACCAGCGCGCCGCGGTCGTGCGCGATGGCGCTCACGGCCTTGCAGTCGTGGATGAAGCCGTTGACGTTCGAGACCAGCGCCAGCGACACCAGACGGGTGTTGCGATCGATGGCCTTGTCCATGTCGGCCGGATCGATCTTCCAGTCGCGGTGCTTGACGATGCGCAGCTCGACGCCCTGCTTCTCGAGCTCCTTGTACATGTAGAGCGAGGTCGTGAAGTGCAGCTCGTCGATGACGATGTTGCCCTTCTTCTTCGCCAGGTCGAGCCCCATCACGACGATGTTCTCGCCGTCGGAGGTGCTGGCGGTGAAGGCGATCTCGGTGGGCGCGGCGTTGATGAGCTGTCCGAAGCGCTTCTTGAGATCGGCCTGGCGGTCGTTGCCGAAGTCCACCCGGCCGGGCCCCGGCCCGTGCAGCCGGTATTGCAGGCCCTGCTCGATGGCGCGCGCCGCGAAGCGGCCCACCGGATGCAGCGCCGCGGCGTTCATGTAGGTCTCGACCGAGGCGAGCGGGAAGTCATCGCGCACCGATGCCGGAAAGACCGCCCCGGGCCGCATCGTGTGCCTGGCCCGCGAAGGCGTGCCGGCTCGAGACCGCCAGGGCGCCCGCGCCCGCCAGGAACTCACGACGTCCGATCGCACTCATGGGATCTCCAGTCCGGGCGTGGGCCGCCGGAGACGTCACGGCGTCAGGAGCCCGAATCGCCGCTCATGATGGCACGCTCCGGCCCGCCGCGGATAACAGATTGGGGTCAGACCCCTACGAAACGCGACAGGGGTCTGACCCCGCGGCGAGGGATGGGAGAATGCGCCGGTGCATTCGATTGTCGAGGCCGACGCCACCACGCTGGCGCGGCGCATCGCCGCCCGCGACCTCTCGGCGCGTGAGGCCGTCACCGCCTGCCTGGACCGGATCGCGCCGCGTCGATTCCGCCCTGCACGCCTTCGTGGACCTGCGCGCCGACCAGGCCCTGGCCGAGGCTCGGGCGTTCGACGACGCCGCGGCGCGCGGCGCCCCGGCCCTGCCACTGGGCGGGGTGCCGGTCACCGTCAAGAGCGCACTCGAGGTCCGCGGCCTGCGCTGCGAGACCGGGAGCCCGTCGCGCCTCGGCGTGCGCGCGGCCAGCGACGCGGTGGTGGTGCAGCGGCTGCGGGCCGCCGGCGCCATCGTGCTCGGCACGACCAACGTCGCCGAGATGCTGATGGGCTACGAGACGGTGAACCCGTTGCACGGCACCACGCACAACCCCTGGGACCTCGCCCGCACGCCCGGCGGGTCCAGTGGCGGCGAGTCGGCGGCGATTGCGGCCGGCTGTTCGTTTGCCGGCATCGGCAGCGACGGCGGGGGATTCGATTCGCGTGCCGGCGCATTTCACCGGCATCTGCGGGCTCAAGCCGACGCCGGGCCGCGTGCCCTCCACCGGTCATCAGCCACCCTGCCTCGGCCCGTTCTCGCTCATCGGCGTGGTCGGGCCGATGGCGCGGTCGGTGACCGACCTGCGTCGCGCTGTTCGACGTGCTGGCCGGCTGGGACGCCGACGATCCCACCGCCGTGCCGTCCGGCACCGGCGCCCCGTTCCCGCCCTCGCGCGAGGTGTGGTGGTTCGACAGTGACGACCGCGCGCCCACGACGCGAGAGACGCGGGCGGCCGTCGCGACGGCTGTCTCGGCGCTGGCCGCGCAGGGCTATGCGGTGCGCCATCAGCGTCCCCGCGCCTTCGATCAGGCGACCGCATTGTGGGACGTCTTCTTCGGGGACGCGGGCGAGATGCTGCTGACCGGCGTTGCTTGGCGAGGCCGCGCGGGCGTTACCGATTCTGGCGGCGATGCACCGCGAGCGCGGGCCGCGCCTGCCGCTCACCGCCGCGCGCCTTGCCGATGCCTGGGCCGCCCGCGACAGCCTGCGCGCCGCCTTCATCCACCAACTGCAGGGACGGCTCGTCGTCTGTCCGGTGACGGCCATGCCGGCCTTCGGTCACGGCGAGCGGCGCTGGCGGATCGACGGCTGCGACGTGGGGTATCTGGACGCCATGGTCTACACGCAGTGGTTCAACATCCTCGGCGCGCCGGTGGCGGTGGTGCCGGTGGGGCGATCGTCCGAGGGGCTGCCGATCGGCGTGCAGGTCGCGGGCGCGCCTTTCATGGAAGGGGACGTCCTCGATGCCGCCGCCGCCATCGAGCGGGCCAGCGGGGGATACATGGCGCCGCCCGCTGGGGGGGTGGCATGAGCGCGCCCACCGCACTGCGCCGCCGTCTCACGCGCTGGGATCTCATCGTCTACGGGCTGCTCTTCATCGGTCCGCTGGCACCGGTGGGCGTCTACGGCGTGCTCGATGCGCGCACCAACGGCGCGGTCGCGCTCGTCTATGTCGCGGCCACCATCAGTATGGCCTTCACCGCCTGGTCGTACGCCGAGATGTCGCGCGTCGTGCCGCACGCCGGATCCGTCTTCGCCTACGCCAGTCGCGGCATCGCGCCCACCGCCGGCTTCTTCGCCGGCTGGCTGGCGATGCTCGACTACGTGCTCATCCCGTCGGTGGCGTATCTCTTCTCGGGCATCGCTCTGCACGCGCTGGTGCCGGCGGTGCCGGCCTGGGTCTTCACCGTCGTCGCCTTCGTCGCCACGACCGCCCTGAACCTGGCTGGCGTGCGGGTGGCCGCGCGCGCCGGATTCGTCGTCCTGGTCGCTGAACTGGTGGTGCTGGCGGTGTTCCTCGTCGCCGGTGCGGTCGTGCTGGTCGGCAGCGGCGGCGCCCGTCCGTGGCTGTCGCCGTTCACGAGCCTGGCCTCGCCCGATCCCTCGCTCGTGATGAATGCGGTGTCGGTGGCGGTGCTGTCGTATCTCGGCTTCGACGCGATTGCGTCGTTTGCCGAAGAGAACGAAGGCGACGCGCGCCACGTCGGACAGGCGATCGGCCTCTGTCTCGCGGTGGCGGGCGTGGCGTTTGTCGCGCAGACGTGGATGGTGGCGGTGCTGAGCCAGGTGGCGCCGTCGGATCTGGCCGCTGCGCCGGCGCGCCAGGGCACGGCGTTCTACGACGTGACGCGCGCCGCCATCGGCCCGTGGCTGGCCACCGTGCTGGCCGTGACCAAGGCGATCGGGCCGATGTTCGCGGCGATGACGGGGCAGGCCGCGGCGGCGCGCCTCATCTACGGCATGGCGCGCGAGGGGCGTCTTCCCGGGCAGCTGGCCGTGGTGGACGACGCCCGCGGCGTGCCGCGCACCGCGCTGATGGCGACGGCCGCCGTCACGCTGGTCGTCAGCGTGTGGGCGGCGCGACGCGCCGATGGCCTCGGCGTGCTCGTCTCGATCGTGGACGTCGGCGCGCTCGGCGCGTTCCTGCTGCTGCAGGTATCGGTGGTCGGCTACTTCGTCCGCAAGCGCCTGGCCCCGGCCACGCCGCTCCATACGATCGTGCCGCTGTTGGGCGCGGCGGTCATTCTCTGGGTGCTGGTGGAGGCGTCGGTCTTCGCGCAGCAGGTGGCCGGCGTGTGGCTGGTGGCGGGCGTGGTCGTCTGGTTGAGCGGACGCCGGCGCCCGCGGCCCGGCGACGTCGCCGAAGATTCCGCACCGTGAGCGGGATGTTGGCCGCGATGCGCGGCTGCCACGCCCCGCGCGAAGCCGGCTATGGCGGACGTCCGGATTGGCACGAGTGGTGCGAGTCTCAGCGATGTGACCGTTCACCCCAGGTGCGTCCGTCTGCTCGCGCGCGGCCGTGGTGGCCGTGACGTGCGCCGCTGGTGCTCGACCTGCAGGCGCACGCGCGGACGACGGCGCAGGTCGCGACGGCGACTGATGCGACCGCGGTCACGTCTGTTGCCCGGGCGCTCGGCGCCTCCGCCAGCGAGGCGGCGGATGTCGTGCGCGTCTACGGTCCCGTTCCCGCTGGCGACGGCATGGACGACCACCCACGGCAGTGTCAGCGAGGCGGGCGACGCCGCACTCGCGCGGCTGCGGGGCGCCGATGTGCACGGGCTGCGTCCCGCGGATTACCTCACGCCGGCCATCGCGGCCGCCATGGAAGCGCCGACGCTGTCTGGCGACGCCCGGCTCCGGCGCGACGTCGCGCTCACGCTGGCGGTGCTGCGCTACATGCGGCACCTGCATCTGGGCCGCGTCGATCCGCGCCGCCTCGGACTGCGGCTGCAGACCTGGGACGAACCGCACGACTTCCCCTGGATCCTCGCCGAGGCGGTCAACGCGGGGCGGGTGGGCGAGGCGCTCGACGGCCTGGCGCCGCCGCTGGCCGTGTACGGGCAGCTCGTCGCGGCCCTCGCGCGCTACCGTGTGCTGGCCGCCGAACCCATGCCGCCACTGCCGGGTGTGACGGCGACCGTGCACGTGGGGGAGGCGTACCCGCACCTCCACGCCCTGGCTCGGCGCCTCGTCGCGGTCGGTGATCTCGACCCCGGCGCGGTGCCGCCGCCCGACGCCACGCAGTATGACGACGCTGTGGCCATGGCGGTGCGACGTTTTCAGTCGCGCCACGGCCTGACGCCGGATGGCACGCTCGGCAGCCGCACCATCGCCGCGCTGCAGGTGCCGCTGGCGAGCCGCGCGGATCAGATCGCGATGGCGCTCGAACGCCTCCGCTGGCTGCCCGATCTGGGCACCCGCCGCGTCATCGCGGTGAACATCCCGATGTTCCGCTTGTGGGCGTGGGAGGCCGGTGCGCTGGCGGCGCCGCCGGTTCGCACGATGGACGTCATCGTCGGGCGCGCGGCGCGGAAGACGGCGACGCCGGTCTTCGTCGAGACGCTGGACCACGTCATCTTCCGGCCCTACTGGAACGTGCCGCCCTCGATTCTGCGCGACGAGGTGCTGCCCGCCGTGCGACAGCGCCCCGGTACCTGGCGTCACAGCAGATGGAGATCGTCCGCGGCGGGGGAGACGACGCCGCGGTCGTGCCGGCCGACGACGCCGCCCTCGCCGCGCTTGCGGCCGGCACGCTGCGGCTGCGACAGCGCCCCGGGCCGCACAACGCCCTCGGCCTCGTGAAGTTCGTCTTTCCCAACCGCGAGAGCGTCTACATGCACGGCACGCCGGCGCCGGCGCTCTTCGCCCGCGACCGCCGCGACTTCAGTCACGGCTGCATCCGTCTCGCCGACCCGCCGGCGCTGGCTGCCTGGGTGCTCGGCGATGTGCCCGGCTGGTCGCCGTCACGGATCGACGCGGCCATGGCGGCGGCGTCGTCCGAGCGGGTGACGCTGGCCGCGCCGGTGGACGTGGTGCTGTTCTACCTGACCGCCGCGATCGGGCCCGACGACGGCCTGCTGCACTTCGCCGACGACATCTACGGCCACGACGGCGCGCTCGCCCGCGCGCTGAAGGGCCGCTGACCGGCCGCTGAGGCGGCGCGCTCACCAGTGGCGGATGCGGCCGGTGTCGATGTGCACGAAGTTCGAGGCAGCGTAGTAGCCGACGCCGCCGCCCTTCAGATCGAGCGCCGCCGCGCGCAGGGAGATGAGCGAGACGCCCGCCACGCGGATGTCGATCGCCTGGCCGACCATGTGGAGGCTGCGTGCGGCGACCCCCTCGCTCTTCACGCGCAGGGCCGCGTTGGTCTTCGGCGACCTGTAGCCCGAGATGACCTCGAAGGGCTGGCGGGTGTCGAGCCGGCGCGCCACGTGATGCAGCAGATCGAGCAGGCCCGGATCAATCGCGTGGACGTCGCCGGTGCGGAAGTCGCGCAGCAGACGGTTCACGGCGGCCAGGGCGTCGGGGAGATAGCGCTCTCCGGCTGCGTATTCGACCGTGAGCGACTCGCCGGTGTGAAGGTGGCGCAGGCCGAGCGCCCGCGTGGCGGCGGCGTGTGCACGCCGCGGCCGGGCCGCCAGCGTGCCACCGGCGACGGCGAGGGTCTTCAGGAACCGACGGCGATCGGATCGGGCCATGGTCGCACCTCCAGCGTCACCCCGGCGGGTGGCTGCTGTCAACGCCAGGAGCAAGCTTCGCGCCAGTGGCCGTGGTGCCGATGGCGTGCCGGCGCCGTGACGCGGAGGTGAAGTTTCCCGGGACGGGGCGGGGAATCCCCATGGCAGTGCCCGTGCCGGCCGCGTCTTCGCCGCCAAACGCGCACCGTTGACCGGATCTCGCGCCGCGGCACATCTGGCACGAGAGATGGATCGGTTCACAGTGGAGGCGCATCATGGTCCGTCACGTTGGGTGGGTTGCCACGCTGGTCGTCGCAGGACTGCTGCTTGCGACAGAAGGGAACGCACAGACGCTGAGTCGTTGCGCCGACTGCCACTTCGCCAATCCGGGGTCGGTGTCCGCCAATCACCTGGCCGATTGGGATCTGTCGGCACACGCGCGCAAGGGCGTGGGCTGCGAGACCTGCCATGGCGGCAATCCGCGCACCTTCGAGGCGTTCGTCGCCCACAAGGACATACTGGCCCGTACCAACCCCGCCAGCCCCGTGCGGCGCGCCAACCTGCCCAAGACGTGCGGCACCTGCCACACCGGCCCGATGGTGGCCTTCTCGCGCAGCAAGCACGCCGAACTGCTGCGCGCCGGCGACACGCTCGGACCCACCTGCACGACCTGCCACGGCGAAGCGGCCGGCGTGCGGCTGTCGCCCAAGGCGCTCGAGGCGCAGTGCGCGTCCTGCCACGGCGCCGGCAAGATCGCGCCGCATCCGGAGTTCCCGGCGCGAGGCCGCATGGCGGTCGAAGGCCTGCGCGAAACACGCGCCCTGCTGAAGGACGTCCGCAACGCCATCGCCCGCGTGAAAGACAAGACGCGGCGGGCGTCGCTCGAACAGGCGGCGCAGCAGGCCGAGGTGCCGATCATCGAAGCCACGCAGGCCGGCCATGCGTTCGTCTACGACCAGCTCGAGGAACGGCTGACCACGGCGCGGGCACGCCTCGCCGCCCTCTTCGAGCGCATTGCGAATCCGGACGCCCGCTGAGCGGCGGCCACCGCCGGCACATGCGACAGTGACGGACCCGCCGGCGGGTCCGTCACTGCGTGTCAGGACCGATAGTCAGGACAGCGGCGTGAAGCTCAGGGGCTGGCTGCTGGCGTGCAGGAAGTCGGCGAAGATCCGGCAGGCGTCGCTGGCCGTGAGGATGCCGAGAACCCGGCTCTGGTCGGTCACGAGCGCCGAGCCGATGTGCTGCGCGGCCATCGTCCTCAAGACCCGCTCCAGCGGCTCGTCCGGCGGCACCGTGTAGGCGTCGAAGACGCAGACGTCGCGCACGAAGAGCTGATCTTCCGGCGGCAGGCCGAGGTCGGGATCGAGCGCCCGCTTGACGTCGCGATCGCTCAGCACGCCGACCAGCGCGCCGCGCCGCACCACCGGCAGGTGGTGGATCTCGTGGTCGACCATGAGGCCGCGCGCCTGGCGCAGCGGCGCATCGTCACTGACGACCCACGGGCCGCGGGTCATCACATCTCCGACGGTCATCGGTACGGTCATGAGACCCTCCCCTCAGGTCACGGCGCGATGAATTCGTGCTCCGGATGGCGCACGGTCAGCACCGGGCACGGCGCTTTGCGGACCACGTTCTCGGCGACGCTGCCGATGAGCAGATGCGCCACCGCGCCGCGGCCGTGCGTGCCCATGACGATGAGGTCGATGGGCGCCTCTTTCGCGTATGTGATGATGGCGAGAAACGGCGCGCCCAGCGTCGTGACGCAGGTGACCTGGCTGGCCGCACGGCCCGATTCGGCGAGCAGGCGCGCCAGCTGCGTGTCGGACTCCTCGCGGGCGGTCTTCTCGAAGTCGGCCTGCGACACCGCGTAGACCTCGGCTGCCCACGGCTGATCGAACGGACTCTGCACCGAGTGGAGCAGGTGCAGATGGGCGTCGAAGCGCTCGGCCAGGGCCAGCCCGTAGCGCAGCGCGGCGGTCGAACATCTCGCTGAAGTCCGTGGGGACGAGGATGTGGCGGAGCGCGATCGTGCTCATAGCGGTTCTCCTGCGCGGCTAGACGGGCACGGTGGCCGGCGCCGTGCCGTAGCGGCGGCGATCGGAGGCTTGCGGATGCACCGCCAGCACCGGGCAGGTGGCGCGGCGGATGACGTCGTTGGTGGTCGAGCCGAATGCCATCAGGTCGATGGCGCCGCGGCCGCGCACGCCCATCACGATCACGTCGGCGCGCCAGGTGCGCGCGGTGTCGAGGATGCGCTCACTCGGCCTGCCGAGCGCGATCTCTTCCCGCACCCGGCACCACTCCCGCACCTCCCGCGCGACGGCGGCGGCAAGAATCGTCTTCGCATGCGCCTCGCCGAGGCGGCGGTATTCGTCGACGTCGAGGGCGCCGAACTCACCCGACGCCGGCACCGGTTCGACCACGTAGAGCAGCGTGAGTTCGCCGTCGGTCTCGCGGGCGAGCGAGGTCGCAAACGTCACCGCGTCGGCCGACGCGGCGGAGCCGTCGACGGGGCACAGGATCCGCGAGAAGAGCACGCCGGTCTCGGGATGCGCGGCCGCCGGCACCACCATCACCGGGCACGGCGCCTTGCGCACGATCTTCTCGGCGACCGAGCCGAGCAGCAGGTGCTCGACCCCGCCCCGTCCATGGGTGCCGAGGACCAGCAGGTCGGTGGCCTGCTCCTCGATGACGGCCAGAATCTCGCGCGCCGGATGGCCGCCGCGGACCGAGGTCTCGGTATCCACGCCCCCGGCACGCGCGCGGTCGCCGGCCTTCGCCAGATCGGCGAGCGCCTGTTCGCGCTGCTCCTCGAACAGGCGGACGTCGACCGGGATCTCGCCGTAGGGCGCCATGATCGGCATCGGCGGATCGACGTGCAGCAGGTGCAGGGCGGCGCCGTAATGCTGGGCCAGCGCTGTCGCGTAGGCCTCGGCCTTGGTCGAGACCTCGGAGAAGTCGGTGGGACAGAGGACGCGGGAAAGGGTCAACATGCGCCGATCTCCTTCGCCGCCAGCACCGTGGCAGCCACGCGGTCGAGATCCAGGGGCTTGGCCAGCAGGTCGCGAACGCCGAGCCGGCGGGCCTCCGCCAGGGCGTCGCTTGCCCAGTAGGCCGTCATCATCACCACGATCACATCCGGCCGGCGGCGGCGGATCTCCTTCAGCACCGCCAGTCCGGTCATGTCGGGCAGCTTCACGTCGAGCAGCACCACGGCGTGCGGTGCCGCCGCCGCCACGGCCTCGATCGCCGCGGCGCCGTCGCGGGCTTCCGCCACGGAGTGGCCGTCACGCGTCAGCCGCTGCACCAGCGCCCACCGTAGCAGGTCTTCGTCGTCCGCCACGATGACATTCGCCATGGACATCGTCCTGCTCTCCTAGGAGAGCAACGGCCGTGCCGAGTCGCGATCGGCGTCCTGCGCGGGCCCAGGCGTCCCGACCGGTCCGCCGACGGGCAGTTGTCCGCCCGCCGCCGGGGAAGATTCCCGGCTACGCCGGCTTCTCGTCGCCCATCGGGCGTCCCAGCTTGTCGAGGCCGAACTTCTCGAGGCGATACCGGATCTGGTCGCGGTTCATCCCGAGCAGCTGCGCGGCCTGCGTCTGGTTGCCCTGGGCGCGCTGAAGCGCCTGCACCACGAGGTCGCGTTCGAGCATCTCGAGGTTCACGCCTTCGGGGGGCAGGGTGAAGCCCGAGGTGACCGGGGTGGGCGCGGCCAGCATCGAGAAGTGATCGGGGCCGAGCACGTCGCTCTCGGCGAGCAGCATCGCCCGTTCGACGGCGTTGCGGAGCTCGCGGACGTTGCCGGGCCAGCTGTAGCCGTCGAGCGCCCTCAGGGCCGCCGGCGTGACGCCCTTCACGTTCTTCTTGAACTCGCGATTGAACGCGCGCACGAAGTGATCCACCAGCAGCGCCACGTCGCCGGTGCGTTCGCGCAGCGGCGGCAGGGTGATGGGCATGACGCCGAGCCGGTAGTAGAGATCCTCGCGGAACTTGCCCTCGCGCACCGACTGCGTGAGGTTGCGGTGCGTGGCGGCGATGACGCGCACGTCCACCTTGAGGTCGCTCAGGCCGCCGACGCGCTTGAAGGTCTTCTCTTCGAGGAAGCGCAGCAGCTTGGCCTGGAGCGTCGGGCTCATCTCGCCGATCTCGTCGAGGAAGATGGTGCCGCCGGCGGCGGTCTCGAACAGCCCGCGCTTCTGCTGGCGGGCGTCGGTGAAGGCGCCGCGTTCGTGGCCGAAGAGCTCGCTCTCGAGCAGGTGCTCGGGCAATGCCGAGCAGGTGATGTTGACGAAGGGTCGCGCCGCGCGGTCGCTGTTGTAGTGGATGGCCTTGGCTGCCAGGTCCTTGCCGGTGCCGGTCTCTCCCTGGAGCAGCACCGTCGAGGCCGGGCTCGCCGCCACCTTGGCCATCACCGTCTTCACGGTGCTGATCGCCGGCGACTCGCCGATGACCCGGTCGAAGGCGTGCGGCTCGCTCTCGCGCGCCCGCAGCGCCTTCACCTCGCGGCGCAGCTGACTGGTCTCGAGCGCCTTGCCGATCGTGAGCAGCAGCTGTTCGAACTCGAACGGCTTCTTGGCGTAGTCGTAGGCGCCCTGCTTGATGGCTTCGACCGCGGTCTGGATGGAGGCGAAGGCCGTCAGCAGGATGACCGGCACCGTCGGCTGCAGCTCCTTCAACTGGCGCAGCACCTGGAGCCCGTCGGTGTCAGGGAGCTTGAAATCGAGCAGCACGAGATCGATGGCGTCGCCGAAGGCCGCGACGGCCTCGGCGCCGGTTCCGGCCTCCACGACGTCGTAGCCATGGGCGCTGAGGCGCTCGCGTAGCGTCCAGCGAATGAGCTGTTCATCGTCGACGACCAGGATGGTGGCGGGAGACATCCGGAGAGTATATCGGCCCTCTCTGCCGGCCGCCCGGCGAGGTAGACTTCCGCCGCGATGTCCCCCAGTCTCGAACACCCCGACCCCCGGCGGCTGGCGGTGGCCATCGACCTGGCCGCTGGCGCCGTCCCCGACGCCGACGACCGCGCCCTCTCGCGCGATCTGCTGGAGCGGCTGTGCGCGCTGGTGGGCGCCACCCGCGGCGCCGTGTTCCACGACGGCGCGCCGCTCGCCCGCGCCGCCATCGGGCCGCCGCCGTCGCCCGGCGAACAGGTGCTGCGTCTGCCGCTGGTCGCCGTGAGCCGGACGGTGGGGGTGCTCGAAATCGCCCGCGGCGCAGAGGCGCCGTTCACCACCGCCGATCGGCGGCTGGTCGAGGTCGTGTCCCCGCGGTTTGCCCTGCTCATGGAGCGGCAGCGGCTGGAGGCGGCTCAGGTCTCGGCCCGTGCGTCGGCCGCCGCCGCCGTGACCGAGCTTCGCCTGAAGGACGAACTGACCGCGCACCTCTCCGTGCAGGCCGGCCGCCTCGCCCGCGCCGAAGGCGCGCTCGAAGAATCGCAGGCCCTCTACAAGGCGGTGGTCGAGACCATCGTGGACGGCATCGTCGTCATCGACGCCACTGGCCGCATGGGCTGGTCGAATCCGGCGGCGCAGGCGCTCTTCGGCTATGCGGCGCACGAACTGGTGGGCCGCAACGTGTCGATGCTGATGCCGCCGCTCGAAGCGGGCGAGCACGATGGCTACCTGCGCCGCTATCTTGCGACCGGCGAACGGCGGATCATCGGCATCGGCCGCGAAGTGCGCGGGCGGCGCAAGGACGGCAGCGAGTTTCCCCTCTACCTGGCGGTGGGCGAGACCGCGGTCAACGGCGAGCGCCGCTTCACCGGCATCCTGCGCGATCTGTCGGAGCACAAGCGCCTCGAGCAGCTGCTGCAGGAGCGCCAGACGCTGGCCCGCATCGGCGAGCTGGCGGCGGTGGTGGCGCACGAGGTGCGCAATCCGCTGGCCGCCATCCGCGGGGTGGTCGAGGTCATCCAGACGCGGTTTGCCCACGACTCATCGGATCGCAAGGTCCTGGGCGACCTGCTGACGCGTGTCGACTCGCTCGATCACCTGGTGGGCGATCTCCTCGTCTACGCGCGCCCGGCGCCGCCGGTCTTCCGCCGCGCGCCGGTGCTGGCGCTCATCCGCGACACCATCGCGCTGGTGGCCAATGACCCGGCCGCCACGCCGCTGCGCTTCGAAGTGAGCGGCGACGAGGCGGACCTGTGGCTCGACACCGCGCAGATGGGACGGGCGGTGCTGAACCTGATGACCAATGCGGCGCAGGCGATGCGGCATCAGGGCGTCGTGCGCATCAGCGGCCGGCGCGTCGGCGACCGCTATCGCCTCAGCTTCGTCGACGCGGGCCCCGGGATGCCCGACGACGTGCGGGACCGCTGCCTCGAACCCTTTTTCACCACCAAGACGCGGGGCACCGGGCTCGGCCTGCCAATCGCCAAGCGCGTCGTCGACGAGCACGGCGGTCACTTCGCCGTCACGAGCGTCGTCGGCACGGGCACCGAGGTGACCATCGATCTGCCGGTCGCCTCGGCCCGGCACCGCTGAAACGTCCGCGGATTATTCCCGCGGCCGCGCCGCGGGCCTCAGGGTGAGACTGTCAGCGGCCTCTCCGGCGCACCTGTCGCCGTGGCACGCGTTTGGCTTCTCGAGCGTCGACGCCGGTCAGGAGGTAGACATGGGTCACGCGATTCGCAGCACGAACGAGGTCGAGGCGGTGGTCGCCACGGTGCGACAGGAGTTCGACGAGATGCCCGGCCTGACGCTGACGGCCGACCAGGCCCGGCGGCTGTGGGCGCTCGAACCGCGAGTGTGCGGCGTGGTGCTCGACCTTCTGGTCGAGTCCGGATACCTCTGCCAGACCGCCGCCGGCCGCTACACCAAGCCCTCCGCCGCCTGACGGGCTCAGGAGACCGGGCGGGCCATCAGCAGCCCGACGACCAGCGCGACGCCGAACATCACCGCCCAGCCGAGCAGGCTGAGCGCCACGGCGCGCGCCGTCGTGGTGTAGTCGAGCGCCTGGCGCACGGCGATGACCATCGCCACGACCATCCACACCGAGGTCAGCGGCAACACGAACCAGCGCGTGCCGCCGAAGACCTCGAAGGCGCGGAACATACCCGGCGCCGCCGCGAAGCCGAGTGTGCGCAGCAACTGGCCGAGGTCGGCCGACGTGGTGCGCTCGGGCAGGATCCGCGTGCCGATGAGATAGAGCAACGCCGCCCACGCGCCCCAGGCCGCCACCGAGCCGAGGGCGATGACGCCGACGACGGTGGCCGCGCCGTCTCCCACGCCGGCATTGCCGATGCCGGCGCCGACCGCGGCGAAGAGCACGACGGCCAGGGCCTGCGCCGTGGCGTGCCGGTCGGCTTCGACTTCTTCGAACAGCTTCGGATCGAGCGCGAGGGCCGAGAGCACGCGGCGGAAGAACGTCGTCATGGCGATCACTCCTGATCCGCCTACGGTCGCAAACGTCGTGCCGCCCTCGGATGACCACGGACGCGGCCAGGAACGGGGGCCTGCGGCCGGGCCCGGGATAAATCCCGCCACCGGCGGGGATTCGGCGGGCTATCCGAAGACGAGCAGCCCGGCCAGGACGGCGGCCACCGCCGCCAGCGTGGCCCCGACGCGCACCCGGAAGGGCCCGCGACCGATGACCATGGCGATGCCGCCCTTCAGCAGGGTGTTGGCGAGAATGCCGACGCCGATGGCGCGCGCGGCGTCGCCGAGGCCTGCCCGCGCGCTCACGCCGCGGGCCATGGTGACCGTCAGCGCATCGACGTCGGTCAGGCCGAGCGCCGCCGCCGAGGTGAGCAGCCCGGCCTGGCCGAACCACGCCTGCGCGGCGTCGACGCCGTAGAGCACGATCTGGAACAGGACCGCCATCTGCAGGGCCGCACCCACGCGCAGGGGATGGGCCGATTGCGACTGCGCGCCGTCGTGGGCGGGCGTGCGCCAGACTCCCCAGGCCGTCGCGGCGCCAGCAGCGCCAGCGGCGGCAGCATCAGCGGCAGCAGCGCCGGGGCGAGCGGCCAGTTGAGCACCGCCGTGGCGGCGAGCACGCGGGGGAAGAGCACGAGGTTCGCGGCCATGGCCCCCACGGCGAGCGCCCGGGCGGGGGCGCCGGGCTCACGGCTCGCGCGTGCGAATGTCAGCGTGACGTTGGTGGAGGAGATGAGCCCCCCGAGGAGGCCCGCGACCCACAGACCGTGCCGCGCGCCGACCGCCTTGCGCGCGACGTGGCCGGCGAAGGTCAGTCCGCTGAAGAAGAGCACGAGCGCCCACAGTTCACGTGGCCGCACCCCGGGTGACGGGCCGTACGGGCCGACCGGCACCAGCGGCAGCACCACCAGCGCCATGGCGGCGAAGCGGACGGCCGCGCGCAGATCGTCGCCGTCGATGCGCGCGGCCAGCGCATGCAGCCGCGACTTCTCGACCAGCAGCAGGCCGGTGAAGGCCGCCAGGCCGCTGGCGAGCCCGAACTGGCCGGACCCGGCCAGCGTGCCGGCGCCAAGCACGACCAGCGCCGCCACTTCCGTGGTGCCATCGACGTCGGTGCGGCCCACCGAGAAGTACGCGGTCACGATGAGGGCGGCGGCGCCACCGGCCAGCACCGCCGCCAGGCCCGGCGCGCCGCCGGTCAGGAAACCGCCGGCGATGCCGCCAACGAGGCCGAGCAGCGTGAACGTGCGGATGCCGGCAAAATGCGCGGCCGGCCCGTCGGCATGACCCGACCATTGCCGTTCGAGGCCGACCACGGCGCCAGCCAGGGCCGCTATGGCCAGGGCCACCGCGTGTTCGAGGGGGGTCATGTCGGAGGGAATCCCTTGAGATCATACCGCTCGCTGATGGCTCCCACGATGGCGCCGGCGGCATCGGCCGCGCCGCCCGTGAGATACGCGCGCTCCACCTCGCGGACGGCGCGCGCGAGCGCCTCGTCGCGGAAGACGTCGGCGAGCCATCGCGAGAAGTCGCCGTGGCGCAGGTGGTGATCGAGCGAGGCCCGCGGCAGCTGGGCGAGCATCGCCGCCAGGCCGGCCAGTGACGCCGCCGCCGGCAGACCCGGGGCCCGACTGAAGACGAACTGCTGCGTGCGCGGCACCGGCAGGTCGGCGTACTTGTGGCGGTGCCGCACGTGCGCGGTGAGGCGGGGCGCCACCTTGAAGCGCACCATCTCGCCGCCGGCCTCCTCGGCCGTCGGCAGCAGCACCGCTTCCGAGACACTGAGCGTCGACAGCACCGAGGTCAGGCGCGCCGGGTCCACCGCGGTCCAGCGCGCCAGCGCGGCCGCTTCGCGCGGATCGGTGTGGCGGGTGGCGATGACCACGCCGATATGCCGCATCACCGCGTCCCCGAGGTCGGCCGGGCGATAGGTGACCAGCGTGTAGCCGCCGTGCGCGAGATCACGCGCGACCTCGGGGTCGAGATCCCGCAGGAAATAGTGCGCTTCGTCGACGACGACGCGATGCGGCCAGCCGCGCGTCTGCCGCAGGCGGGCGAGCGCCGGCAACAGCGCCCCCAGGCAGTCGACCTTGCGCGCAGTAGGCGACGTGCGACAGGTCGACGACCAGGCTGCTGTCGGGGAACCGGAACGCGCGCTCCAGATCGCCCGGGCCGGGCGGATGGTCCTCGCCGGCCACGCGCACGCCGGGCAGCGCCTCGAGGCTGCGGTAGTCGCCCTCGGGGTCGATGACCGCCACCGCGTAACGGGCGAGCATGAGTTGTTCCGCCAGCAGGCCGGCGACCCACGATTTGCCCGATCGCGGATCGCCGCTGACGAGGACGTTGCGATCGCGCACCGCCAGCGAGAGGGGCCGGTCGGCATCGTGTCCCAGCAGCAGACGACGCCGGCCGTTGGCGGACGGGAGATCGCGCAGGACGGCCCGCGCGCGCAGGAAGCGGGCGACGTCGGCCGGTCCGCGCCCGTCGAGGACCAGATCCGCCACCTCGCATGAGAGCCGGGGAGCCCCACGCCACCGCCACGCCGACCTCGGCGGCTTCGAGCAAGGCATGGTCGTTCTCCGCGTCGCCGATCGCCAGCAGGTTATGGCCCGAGAGCCGCAGCGCCGAGAGCGCCTCACGCAGCCCCGTCGCCTTGCTCACCGCCTGGGGCAGAATCATCAGCCGCGTGCGGTTGAATGCCAGCACGAGCGGCAGTTCCATCGCCCGGACGATCTCGAGCACGACCGCGGCCGCGGCGGCCGGCGTTTCCACCACGCACTCACCCTCGACCACGGCGATGCCGCGCTTGCGCAGCGCCTCCGCGAAAGCCGGCGGCGGCGGCGAGTGCAGCCGCAGGCTCCGGCCACTCGCGGGGAAGGTGACGACCGCGCCGTTCTCGGCGACCACGGCGTCGGCGAAGCTCAGGTCACCGGCCGCCCGGCGCAGGTCCGCGAGTACACGCCCCGTGACGAGCATGATTGTCACGCCGGCAGCCCGCGTGACGCCGAGCGCGTCGCGCACGTCAGCCGACAGCACGCCGTCCTCGGCGGTCGTGCCGTCGTAATCCACCGCCAGCACGCTGTATCGCATCGACCCTGCCGCAGGGGCGGTCGCAAGTCGGATGCCACCGTCGTCGGCGCCGTGCACGGGCCGAGGCCGTGACGACCAGACCGGGGTGCCGGAGAATCCCCCGGGCGATGCGGGATTGGCCGGCCGCCCCGGGGAGGTGAACGAGAGTAAGATGCCAGCTGGAGGCGGACCTGGTGATGCGATCTGCGGCTCTCTTCGTGTGCGCGCTGATGTTCGGAACGCTGCCGGCAGCAGCGCAGACCGCGCCTCCCGCGGCCGCCCCGGCCGCTCAGAACGTCATCGCGGAGGTGCGCGGCGCCATCGCCAAAGGCGACTTCGCGGCAGGGGAGCGCATCCTCGCGGCCTACCGGAAAGACAAGGGCACGACGCCCGAGGCCCTCGAGGCCCTGTCGTGGCTGGGGCGCGGGGCGCTGGCCGCCAGACAGTTCGACCAGGCCGACGCCTACGCGGTCCAGACCTACGACCTGAGCGTGGCGGCCCTCAAGACGCGCAAGATGGACGACGAACCCCGCCTGCCGATCGCCATCGGCGCCGCCATCGAGGTGCGGGCCTTCGTGGCCGCCGAGAAGGGCGCCCGCGCCGACGCGGTCTACTTCCTGACCGAGGAGCTGGCGACCTACAAGGCCACCTCTATCCGCACCCGCATCCAGAAGAACATCAACCTGCTGTCGCTCGAAGGCAAGCCGGCGCCGGCCCTGCAACTCACCGAAGCGATCGGCACCACGCGTCCGGTGGCGCTGTCGTCGCTCAAGGGCAAACCGGTGGTCGTCTTCTTCTGGGCCCACTGGTGCGCCGACTGCAAGGCGATGGGCCCGGTGCTCGAGCAGATGCAGCAGCGCTACGGCGCGCAGGGCCTGACGATCGTGGCGCCGACCCAGCGCTACGGCTACGTCGCCGCCCGCAAGACGGCGCCGGCGGCCGAAGAGATGGCCTACATCGAGAAGATTCGCGACCAGAACTATCCGTGGATGG
Organism: uncultured Acidobacteriota bacterium; assembly: GCA_963779175.1. Classification (GTDB taxonomy): domain Bacteria; phylum Acidobacteriota; class Vicinamibacteria; order Vicinamibacterales; family UBA2999; genus CADEFD01. The sequence continues at coordinate 1,502,091 of CAVZXA010000003.1, read as the reverse complement.
CGAAGGGCGCGGTGCCGGTCAGCGACGAGAACTTCAAGGCCTACGGCGCCAGCACGACGCCCACCGTGGTGCTCGTCGATCGCGGCGGCATCGTCCGCCTCTACCACCCGGGCCAGATGAAGCTCGACGAGTTCGAGCCGCTCGTCAAAGCGATCGTGGACGGCCGGACCGCCAGCGCGGCGGCCGGCGGGCGCTAGCCGCGTCGGCTAGCGCTTGCGGCGCGTGAAGGCGAGCCCCGACCAGGTCGCATCGACGCTGCACACTTTGAAATCCACCAGGCCGGCTGCCAGACCGGCGGCGCGGACGTCGTTGCCGTTGATGTCGGTCGGCTGCCCCGAGGTGGCCTTGGGCCACGCCAGCCAGGCCACCTGGGTCGTGACCAGCATCGCGAGCCGGCCGAGCGCCATCTCGAGCTGACGGCGCGACGTCACGAACCAGATGAAGCGATCCGCAGTGGCCGCGGCGTTCGCCGTGAGCCGCGTGCCGGCGGGCACGGGCCCCAGCAGCGCCGCGAAGCCGGCCGGAGCGCCGACGACGGCCACCGTCTCGCCGGCCTTCACGCCGAGCTTCTGCCCGAGGGTGCGGCCGGTGAACAGGCGATCGGCGGGAACCACCGGCGTCGCCGGCGCGGCCGTGAGCGCGCGCGGCAGCGCCGATTTCACGCGCCCCCAGGTGGTGTAGACCGCATCCGGCAGCAGCGTTCGCATCCGCGTCACGGCCTCGACCTCACCGCCGGCGAAGACGATCGGGCGGTGCCGGGTGGACGGGCTCGAGCGCAGCGCCATCGCCACCTCGCGGCCATGCGAGGGCCGGCGTGACAGGTCGATGAGAAAACAATCGGGCGCCCCGGCACGCAGCGCTCGCATGAGCGGCGTGCCGGTGACGCCCGGAAGATACACCGCGTCGTGTCCCAGGGCCGTGAGGGCGGCGACACGCATGCGCGCGTCGTCGGCATCCCAATGCACCAGGTGGACGCGCATCGCGAGGACTTAGACCAGCGTGGCCTTGAGGGTGATCTCGTTGGCCGCCAGCGCGCGCGAGATGATGCAGCCGGTCTTGGTCTGTTCGGCGTGCGTCTGGAAGGTGGCGGCGTCGGCGCCCGGCACCTCCGCGGTGACGTCGAGGTCGATGCGGGTGATCTTGAAGCCCACGTCGTCCTTGCCGAGATGCACGCTGGCGGTCGCCTTCACCGAGTTGGCGGTGAAACCGGCCTTGGCGAGCGAGTTCGCCAGGGCCATGGCAAAGCAGGCGGCATGGGCCGCGCCCAGCAGTTCTTCCGGATTTGCGCCCGACGCCTCCCCGAAACGTGTCGCGAACGAATACGCGCCTTCGAAGGCGCCACTGCCCAGGGCGACGTGTCCGCCGCCCGCCATCAGATCGCCCTTCCACTCCGCTGTCGCCGTGCGTGCCATTGCTGCTCCCTTGAAAATTGTCGCGTCCCGATCACGAGTGCCGTGGGGACGCGTCGAGGGGCTAGCGTAGCACGCGGCCCGGGGCCGCACGGACGGGCTAGCGGGGCTGCGCGGGCGGAAGGTCGCGGATGATGAACAGCTTCTCGCCGGGCTTGATGTAGCCGAGGTCGCGGCGCGCCAGCTCTTCGATCGTGGCGGCGTCTTCGCGGTAGCGGCGCGCCTGTTCGACCGTGCGCTGGTTCTCGAGACGCACGGTTTCGAGGGCGTGCGCGACCTCCGCCTGCCGCTCACGGGCGCGCATCAGCGCCACCCGGCCCTTTTCGCCGACGATGGCGTCCACCAGCACCACGATCGTCACGATGACGAGCCCGGCGCGGAGCAGACGGCGGCCGCGCGGAGTGGTCTCCGGCTTCGGGGCGTCGTCCTGCACTCGGTCGTCGGTCATGGGCGATGTCAGAATAGCGGCTTCGGCTGCGAAGTACAAGTGCCGTTGTACCGCGCCGCCCACAAAAGTACAAGAACTTTTTCGAGAGTACAAGTGGAAAACGACATCCGCCCCTGCCTCGTGCTCACGACCTGGCCCGCCGACCGGCCGATCGGCCCGGTGGCGCGTGCGATCGTCGAGGCGCGTCTGGCGGCCTGTGTGCACGTCGCCGGCGCCGGCACCTCCGTGTACCGCTGGGAGAGCGCCATCGAAGAGGTCGCCGAGCAGCAGGTCGTCATCAAGACCACCCGCGCCCGGCTGGCGGCGCTCGAAGCGCACGTGCGCGCGGCCCACCCCTACGCGGTGCCCGAATGGCTGGTCGTGGAGGCGGGCGGCAGCGCCGACTACCTGGCCTGGATCGCCGGCAGCGTCGCTGGCTAGCCGAGCGCCTGGGCGAGGTCGTCGACGAGGTCGGCGATGTCTTCGATGCCGACCGACACGCGCAGCAGGCCGTCGGTGATGCCGAGCAGCGCGCGGCGTTCGGCCGGCACCGAGGCGTGCGTCATGATCGCCGGGTGCGAGATGAGCGTCTCGACGCCGCCGAGGCTCTCGGCCAGGGCCATCAGCCGCACTTTGCCCAGCACCTCGCGGGAGCGCTCGAGCGAGCCGACGTCGAACGAGATGAGGCCGCCGAAGCCCTTCATCTGGCGGCTGGCCAGGGCGTGGTGCGGGTGCGAGGGGAGTCCGGGGTAGATCGTGCGCGTGACGCGCGGGTGCGCCGACAGGTAGTCGGCCAGCTGCATGGTGTTGGCGTTGGTGCGCTCCATGCGGATCGGCAGCGTCTTGGTGCCGCGCAGCACCAGCCACGCGTCCATCGGGCCCAGGATGGCGCCGGCGGCGTTCTGCACGAAGCGCATCCACTCGACGTCGTCGTCGTGCTTGAGGATCACGATGCCGCCCACCGAGTCGCTGTGGCCGTTCAGGAACTTGGTGGTGCTGTGGAGCACGATGTCGGCCCCGAGGTCGAGCGGCCGCTGCACGTAGGGACTGGCGAAGGTGTTGTCGACCACGACCCGCACGCCGTGGCGGTGCGCGATCTCGCTGGCGCCGGCGATGTCGGTGACCGACAGCATCGGGTTGGTGGGCGACTCGATGAACAGGTACTTCGTCTTCGCCGTCAGCGCCGGGGCGATGGCGTCGAGGTTGGCCGTGTCCACATACGAGAAGTCGAGGCCGAACTTGCGCCGCACCTTCTCGAACAGGCGGAAGGTGCCGCCGTAGGTGTTGTCGCTGACGACGATATGGTCGCCCGACTGCAGGCGCGTCAGCACCGCATCGATGGCCGCCATGCCCGAGGCGAACGCGAAGGCCGCGGTGCCGCCTTCGATGGCCGCCACGTTGGCTTCGAGCGTCATCCGGGTCGGGTTGTGGGTGCGGCCGTACTCGTAGCCCTTGTGCTGGCCGAGCCCCTCCTGCACGTAGGTGGAGGTCTGGTAAATAGGCGTGATGATGGCGCCGGTGGAGGGATCGGGCTCCTGACCGGCATGCACGCAGACAGTGGCGAAACGAGCGGCGACGGGAAGTTTCACGGCCCGGCCACGTTACTCTGATATCATTCCGCGTGGCAATCGGTTGCGCGGCGCATTCGAGCGGCCGCGCTCCCCGCTGATGCCAGACCGCACCCCTCGACCGATTCTGCCGGGGCCGACGATCTCGCCGCAACGGCGAGCGGGCGAGTGGCTGCGTCGATCGCTCCCCGGCCGCATCCTGGCCACCGGCCTCGGTCTCAAGCTCCTCGAGCTCATCGTCACACCGGCGGTCGCCGATCCGCGCCCGGCGTGGGTGGACGTGGTCGATACCGGCGGCACGCTGGCCATCATCCTCGGCGTCGGGTATCTCGTGGCGCGCGGGCTCGGCTGGATGCGCCGGCGACTGCTGTGGCGCGTGCGCCGCAAGCTGATCCTGTCGTACGTCTTCGTCGGCCTGGTGCCGAGTCTGCTCATCGTCACCTTCTTCGTGCTGGCCGGGCTGCTGCTCATCCGCAATGTCGCCGGCTACATGGTGCAGACGCGCCTCGAGTTGCAGGCCACGCAGGCGCGCTTCCTCGCCCAGACGGTGCTGCTCGACGTGCAGCGCGCCCTGTCAACCGAAGCGGTGCACGACACGCTCGAGCGCCAGCAGGCCACCGCCTCGGCCCGCTATCCCTTCCTGTCGATTGCGCTCGTGCCGGTCGCCGGTATCACCTGCCCGCCCGGGCTGGTGGCGGCCAACGCCGGCCGCACGCCGCCGGGACCGTTGCCGGCGCGGGCCGGCGACTGGAAGCATCTGCCGGCGCCGACGTCACTGCCGGCATGGATCACGACCTGCGACGGCGTGGCCCAGCTCATCGCCTACGACGCCGCAGACGAGGCCCGCCGCGCCGCCGGCGAGTCCGACCTGCGGATGGTGGCGCGCGCGGTGGCGCTGCCGGCCACGCGCACGCCGACCTGGGCGGTGGTGCTCGACCTGCCGATCTCGGCGGTGGTCGAGCGGCGGCTCCAGGACGAGACCGGCATCCAGCTGGGCGTCATCGGCGATCTGCAGACCGACGACGCGCCGATCGTCTCGGCGCGCGGGTCGGCCCTGGGCCCGCGGCCGGTGCCCGACTACGGCGAGGGGCTCATCAACCAGGCGATGCGCCGCTGGGTGGTGCTCGTGCAGCACCTCGATTGGGAGTCCGGCAAGACCGGCGACCTGAACGTGATGCTGTCGTTGCACCTGGTGGACATCTACCGTCGCATCGCGTTCGGATCGGGGCTCGGCAGCGCGTTCAGCGGCGTGCTGCTCGGCGCGCTGGTGGTCGTGGCGGTGCTGTTCCTGCTCATCCAGGGCGTCGCGCTGGTGCTCGGCCTCACGCTGGCGCGCCAGATCACCGGCGCCGTGCACGACCTGTTCACCGGCACCGAACATCTGCGCAACCGCGACTTCACCCACGTCATTCCGGTGCGGGCGCGCGATCAGCTCGGCGAGCTCGCCGACTCGTTCAACGTCATGACCGGCGAGATCACGCGGCTGCTGCTCGATGTCGCACAGAAGGAACGCCTCGAGCAGGAATTCGCCACCGCGCGCGAGATCCAGATGAAGCTGCTGCCGCAGGGGCCGCTCGCCGTGCCCGGGCTGGCCGTGTCGGCCTACTGCGAACCGGCGCGTGAGGTGGGCGGCGACTACTACGACGTCTTCCCGGTGGACGACGACGTCTTCGGCTTCCTCATCGCCGACGTCTCGGGCAAAGGCGTCGGCGCCGGGCTCTACATGGCCCAGCTCAAGGGCCTGGTGCTGTCGCTGGCGCGCCAGCACCGTTCGCCGCGCGACCTGCTGATTGCGGTCAACCGCGTGCTGGTCGATCACCTCGACGGCAAGAGCTTCATCACGATGAGCTACATCGTGGTCGATCTGCGCCGCCAGGTGATGACTTACTCCCGAGCCGGGCACTGCCCGATGATCGTGGCGCCGGGCGCCCGCGGGGCCGTCCGGCCGCCGATTCGCGTGCTGGCCCCCGACGGCCTCGTCGTCGGGCTCACGCTCGACGACGGCACGCTCTTCGAGTCGCTGCTCGAGGAAGTCACGGTGCCGCTGGCGCCCGGCGATCTCTTCATGCTCTTCACCGACGGCATGAGCGAGATGATGAACCCGGCGCACGACTGCTTCGGCGAGACGCGGCTGGGCGAGATCGCCGGCGAGCACCGCGATCTGCCGCTCGACCAGCTCGCCGATCGGATGGTCGCCGAAGTGCGGGCCTTCGGGGCCGGCGCCGCCCAGCACGACGACATGACGATGCTGCTGCTGCGGGTGGAGCCGGCCGACCCGGACGGTGCGCCGGTGGTCATGACGGTGGCGGTGGAGGCGTGATGTCCGGCATCGAGATCGTCTTCCGGACGCAGTCGGAGATCGAGGCCTCGGTGGTCGAGGGCCTGCTCGAAAGCCAGGGGCTGCACGTCGTGCGGCTGTCGGGGCCCCCGGCCAACGTCTTTGCGTTCGCCGTCACGACCCTCGGCGAGATCCGCATCGGCGTGGCCGACGACGAAGCCGCGGAGGCCCGCCGGGTGCTGCTCAGCCACGGCGACGCCGGCGGGGCGGGGCTGGTGGTGCCGCTGGCCTCGGCCCTGCGCGATGTCGAGGCGCGGCTGCACTACGCCTTCCGCGACCGCGGGCTGCTCGAACACGCGCTCACGCACAAGTCGCGGGCGGCTGAAGACCCGAGCGGCGGGGTCGTCGACAACGAATCGCTCGAGTTCCTCGGCGACGCCGTGCTCGGCTTCATCATCGCCGACCTGCTCTACCGCGAGTTCCCCGACTACTCCGAGGGGCCGAAGTCGAAGGCCAAGGCCTCGCTCGTCTCGACGGCGACGCTGGCCGGCATCAGTCGCCGCCTCGGGCTCGGCGACGATCTGCTGCTCGGTCGCGGCGAAGCCAAGACCGGCGGCCGGGCCAAGCCGGCGCTGCTGGCCGATGTGCTCGAAGCCGTGATTGCCGCCATCTATCTCGACGGCGGCATCGAGGCGGCGCGCACGTTCATCGACCTGGCCTGGCGGCCGCTCATCGCCGAGGTGCGGCAGACGGCCACGCTCGGCGGCGACCACAAGTCGGCGCTGCAGGAATGGCTGCAGGCCGCCGGCCGTCCGCTGCCGGCCTACCGCATCGCGCTCGAGACCGGACCCGACCACGAGAAGCACTTCCATGTGGACGCCGTCGTCGACGGCATCGTCGTCGCCACGGGCACGGGCAAGACCAAGAAGGAAGCGGAGCAGGACGCGGCGCAGCAGGCGCTGTCGGCGCTGGTCGAGCCGACGGCGTAATTCCGCTGCCTGATGCTGAGCCCCTAGCCGCTAGCCCCTAGCCGCTAATCGATCTCGATGATCCCCCACGGCTTGCGCTCGGCGGCGCCCGCGGTGGCGAGATCGCCGCTCCGCCCTGGGCAGGCGGCTCGACGGCGTACTGCTGCACTTCGCGCGCCACGTCATCGACGCCCGGCGGCATCGGCCGCGCGTGCAGCCGCACCCACAGGCGCAGCACCGGATCGACGAAGCTGTAGCGCTTCTGCCGGGCCGAGACCAGATCCACGTCTTCGAGCCACGACAGGTAGTCCTTGGTGGAGCCGGGCGTGCGCCGCAGGCGCTGCGCGATCTCGGTGAGCGTGAGCGGTTCGTCCTCCGCCAGGATCTCGAGGATGGCCTTGAGCGCGCCGTAGCCGCGGGCGCGGTGGAGCCGCAGCTCGTAGCGGTAGCCGCACCACGCGGTGAGCGCGCCGTCGGTCGTCAGCAGCGCCGTGAGGGCGCTGATCGGATCGCCGCCGCGCTGGCTCATGGCCGTGCACATCTCGCCGAGCGCGTGGACGTACGCGGCGCGTCCGTCAGCCAGGGCGTGGATGGCCGAGACCAGCTCGTCGCGGTCGGCGGCGCCGGCGGCATCCGACGGCGGCAGCATGCCGGCCACGTCGGTGGCGGAGAGCGGTGGCAGGTGCACCACCTCGAAGCGCGCCGCCGCGTCACGCAGCACGCGGTGGGCGCGCGCCACGTAGCGGCTGGAGCAGACGAAGCGGTTCGGGCTGTCGGCGATGGCCTGCACGAACTCGCGCAGCACCTGCCGCAGCCCGGGAAAATTCTCGAACGTGCGCAGCTCGAGCACCTCGTCGAGGAGGAACGTCGCCGCCTGCCCGTCAGGCGTGCGGGCGCGCTGCAGAAAGGCCAGCGTGCGATCGAACGCATCACGCGCGCTCGAGGGCAGCGTCGGCTGGCCCGGCGCGGCGGCGGGATCCACGAACGGAGACGCGGCGAGCACGGCGTCGTGGAAGCGTTCGGGGGTGCTCGCCGATCGTTCGACGTCGATGTACTGGCAGCTGGCGCGGCCGAAGCGATCGGCAAGCGCGTGCAGCAGCGTGGTGCGGCCGGAGCCGCAGCCGCCGAGCACGACCGGCACGCGCGACGGCGCCGCGTCGAGCGACGCGATGACGCGTCGCTCGAGGCCGGCGTGAGGTGCCATCATGAAGGGGAATCCTGCCGCGCGCGCAGCCTCTGAGTGGCCGCGCGGTCGTGACTCTTGGGGGCGAGTGTGACGACGTTGGACATATGCGACGCGATGCGCGGGAGGGACGCGCGGGAGTCATAGAAACTAAGCACGCGGCGCGCGCTTGTCAACGTGAATCTCCGGAAGAAAAAAGTTGACAGCGGACGCGTCGCGAACGTCACTGGCGCGAAGTGTGATGCCTGCACTATCCTGAAGCGTCCGGCGGCTACCGAGCGCGCGTGCTCGCGTGAGTTCGTCCGCGACACCCAAGAGTGCATGAACATCGTGGTGCTGGGCGCCCAGTGGGGCGATGAAGGCAAAGGCAAGATCGTCGATCTGCTGACGCCGCATTTTTCGGTGGTCGGACGGTATCAGGGCGGCCACAACGCCGGCCACACCGTCTACGTGCGCGGGCAGAAATACGTCCTGCACCTGGTCCCGTCGGGCATCCTGCATGCCGGCGTGTCGTGCCTCATCGGCAACGGCGTGGTCGTCGATCCGGCGGCCTTGTTCGCCGAAGTCGACATGCTGGCGGGTCTCGGCATCGACGTCGAGGGCCGGCTCTTCATCAGCGACCGCGCGCACCTCATTCTGCCGTATCACCGCGAACTCGACGTGCTGAGCGAAGCGCGCCGTGGCGAGCGCAAGATCGGCACCACCTCGCGCGGCATCGGCCCGGCCTACGAAGACAAGATCGGCCGTCGCGGCGTGCGGTTGTCGGATCTGCACGACGCCGCCGGCCTGGTCGACCTGGTGCGCGAGAACGTGCACGCGCGCAACCAGATCATCCGCGATACCCATCTCGACTGGGAAGAAGTGCATGCGACGCTGGTCGCGCAGGGCGAGCGCCTGCTGCGCTGGTCGGTCGATGGGTCGCTGTATCTGCATCAGGCCATGCGCGAGGGCCGGCGCGTGCTGTTCGAAGGCGCGCAGGGCACGATGCTCGACATCGATCACGGCACCTATCCCTTCGTGACCTCGTCGAACGCCTCGGTGGGCGGCGTGTGCACCGGCCTCGGCGTGCCGCCGCAGGCCATTGGCGGCGTGCTCGGCGTGGCCAAGGCCTACGCGACCCGCGTCGGCGAAGGCCCCTTCATCACCGAGCTGCACGATGCGCTGGGCGAGCGGCTGCGCGAAACGGGCCACGAATACGGTGCGTCCACCGGCCGGCCGCGGCGCTGCGGCTGGTACGACGCGGTGGCGGTGCGCTACGCGGCGCGCGTCAACGGCATCGGCGCGCTGGCGCTGACCAAGCTCGACGTGCTCGATGGCCTCGACGAGATCAAGGTCGCGGTGGCGTATCGCATCAACGGCCAGCAGGTGGACGAGTTCCCCTCGGCGCTGCCGGCCGGCGCCACCATCGAGCCGGTGTACGAGTCGTGGCCCGGCTGGACGGCGCCCACCAAAGGCGCCACGCAATACGACCAGCTGCCGGAGACGGCCCGGCGCTACATCGCGCGCCTCGAAGAGGTCAGCGGCGTTCCGGTGGGCCTGGTCTCGACCGGGTCGGACCGCGACGAGACGATCGTGCGGACGGATCGCCCGCTCGCGGCCTGGCTGAAATAAGGAGAGCCGCTCGCGGGCTCACTGGCTAGCGGCTAGGTCCTGGCGGCTAGCGGCTAGCGGCTAACGGATCACGTGAACCTCGGGTACGACGCCGCGACCGAGGTCGATGTTCGACCCTGCTTCCACCGTTGACTGCGGGATGCATCTTGCGTCAGCCGCTAGCCCCTAGCCGCCAGCCGCTATGCCTTCCTGTGTTTCTCGCAGAACAAGCTGAGTGATTCGGCGTTGGTGCCGTTGAACTCGATGCCGGCGCGATAGCGCGTCGGCAGGTTCTTCGGCATCTCGAACGAGGCCCACGCCACCGAGCCCACGCAGCGCACCACGCCGCGCGCGTCGGCGAACGAGACGCGGACGCGCTGGTTGGGCTTGAGCGCGAACGGGGCCACGACCTGGGCGCCGAGAATCGACAGGTCGATGAGCAGCGCCGGGTCGCCGTCCACCAGCACTTCCGTGCCGTCGGTGATGCGCACGCGCGGAGCGCGTCGCACGCCTTGCTGAAGTGAGGTGGCCGGTGCCACCGTGTCGGGCGCGGCCGGCCGCCGTACCCCGGAGGGGCGCACGGTGGCATCGTGCGCCACCACCCGGACTTCACACTCCGCCAGCGTCGGATCGTCTTTGACACGGCCGATGAGCGCGACGCCGCGCGAGGTGCCCGAGAACTCGCGCTCGACCGCGACGATGCGCGGTCGGTGCCGGAAGATGTGCTCGAGCGCCTCAATTGCCTCCGCGTCGGTGAAGCTGTGGACGCGGCCGCCGGATTCGAATCTGGCGCGCAAGGTCGGGAGCGTGCGCTCGGGCCCGATGACGACGATGGTCGCTGACACGGAATCCTCAGTGTACGGCAGCGTCTCGCGCCGGCGCAACGCATCCGCGTACAATTCCCGGATGCCGCCCGAAGTCGCGCTCGCGTGTCGCGCCGTCGTCAAGCGCTACGGGGACGTGGTGGCCGTGAATGGCCTCGATCTGCACGTCTACCGCGGCGAGTGCTTCGGCCTGCTCGGGCCCAACGGCGCCGGCAAGACCACCACCATCGAGATGCTCGAGGGCCTGCTCGCACCCGACGCCGGCGAGGTCGAGGTGCTCGGCCAGCGCTGGGCCCAGGACAGCGCGGCGCTGCGGCCACGCCTCGGCATCCAGCTCCAGGAGACGCAGCTCGCCGACAAGCTGTCGGTCGAAGAGACGCTGCGGCTGTTCCGCTCGTTCTATCCGTCGGGCCGCTCGGTGCCCGACCTGCTGGCGCTGGTGGGCCTCGAATCGAAGGCCTCCGCGTGGGTGGGGAAGCTCTCCGGCGGGCAACGGCAGCGCCTCTCGGTGGCCTGCTCGCTGGCCGGCGAGCCCGACGTGCTCTTCCTCGATGAGCCGACCACCGGGCTCGATCCGCAGTCGCGGCTGCAGTTGTGGGACGTGCTGCGGCGCTTCAAGGCCGGCGGCGGCACCATCGTCCTCACCACCCACGACATGGACGAAGCCGCCACGCTCTGCGATCGGATCGGCGTCGTCGATCTCGGCAAGCTCATCGCGCTCGACACGCCGGTGGCGCTGGTGCAGTCGCTCGGCACGGCCCATCTCGTCGAAGTGACTTTCCAGGGCAGCACGCCGCCGCCGGTCGAGCGCTTCGCTGCCCTGCCGGGCGTGGTCGAGGCGCGCGTGACCGAGGGCCTGGTCTCGATCGGCAGCTCGGCGATCCACGAGACCATCCCGGCGGTGCTGACGGCGCTGGCGGCGGCGGGGGTGGCCGTGCAGGAACTGCGCACGCACAGCGCCACGCTCGAAGACGTGTTCGTGGCGCTGACGGGGAGACATCTGCGCGATGGCTGATCGGCACCGGTCCTCCACCTTCCTGAACGCGCTGCGCGAGCTGACGCTGTCGCGCATCCGCGAGTTCCTGCGCGAGCCGGAGGCGGTCTTCTGGGTGTTCGGCTTTCCCGTCATCATGACGATGGCGCTCGGTATCGCCTTTCGCGCCCGCACCGACGAGCCGGTCATCGTCGGCGTTGAGCGCGTCGCTGGCGCCGACGCGGTCATGGCGGCCCTCGATACCGCCGGCGGCTTCGTGGTGCGTGAGGTGCCGGCGACCGGCGTCGAGCGGGCGCTGCGCGACGGCGTAGTGCAGGTGGTCATCGTGCCGGGCACGCCGGCCACCTATCGCTTCGATCCCGCCCGCGCCGAAAGCCAGGTGGCGCGTCTGGCGGTGGATCGCGCGCTGCAGCAGGCGGCGGGGCGTCGCGATGCCTTCACGCCACGCGAAGACGCGGTGCGCGCCGTGGGCTCGCGCTACATCGACTGGCTGGTGCCGGGCCTGCTCGGGATGAACATCATGGGCACGGGGATGTGGAGCACCAGCTTCGCCATCGTGACCGCGCGCACGCGCAAGCTGCTGAAGCGCTTCGCGGCCACGCCGATGCCGCGCTCGGCCTACCTCATCTCTCTGGTCGGCAGCCGGCTGGCGTTTCTCGTCGCCGAAGCTGCGGTGCTCATCGGGTTTGCGTGGCTGGCGTTCGACGTCGGCGTGCACGGCAGCCTGGCCGCGCTGGCCGTCGTCTCGCTGCTCGGCGCCCTGGCCTTCGGCGGCGTCGCGCTGCTGGTGGCCAGCCGCGCCCGCACGGTCGAGGGTGTCTCGGGGCTGCTCAACCTCGTGATGTTGCCGATGTGGGTGTTCTCGGGCGTGTTCTTCGCCTCGTCGAACTTCCCCGAGGCGATGCAGCCGTTCGTGCAGGCGCTGCCGCTCACCGCGCTCAACGACGCGCTGCGTGGCGTGATGAACGACGGCGAGACGCTGGCGAGCCTGTGGCGGGAGCTGGCCCTGCTGGCGGCGTGGGGCGGCGTGTCGTTTGCCGCCGCGCTCAAGCTGTTCCGCTGGACCTGACCTATTTTACGGGTCTGTCACGGTCACCGAATCGTGACCGTGACAGCCCGTACAAATCAGGCGCTCTGCTCGTCGCGGGCGCTGGCGGCGTACCACTCGATGAGCGCCTTCTGCGCGTCGACCTTGTCGCCGGTGGCCGTCGCCCGCTCGTAGGTGCCGCCCGGCGTCAGCAGCCAGGCGCGCTCGGTGTCCCTGAGCAGCGTCTCGAGCACCACCTCGCGCAGGTGTCCGCGCAGGCCCGGGTCGAGCACCGGCACCAGCACCTCGACGCGGCGGTCGAGATTGCGCTCCATGAGGTCGGCGCTGCCGATGTAGAGCTCGGGGTCGCCGCCGTTCTCGAAGTAGTAGAGGCGCGAGTGCTCGAGCAGCCGGCCGACGATCGAGCGCACGTGGATGCGATCGCTCACGCCGGGGATGCCGGGACGCAGACAGCACAGGCCGCGCACGATGAGGTCGATCGGCACGCCGGCCTGGGAGGCGCGGTAGAGCAGCTTGATGGTGGGCTGATCGGCCACCGCGTTGTTCTTGATGATGATGCCGGCGCGGCGGCCGGCGGTGGCGTGCTCGATCTCGCGCTCGATGAGCGCCCGCATGCCCTGGCGCACGCCGCCCGGCGACACCAGCAGCGTGCGGTAGCTGCGCTTGTTCGAATAGCCGGTGAGCGTGTTGAACACTTCGCTCACGTCGTCGACGATGGCGTCGTCGGCGGTGAAGATGCCGATGTCGGTGTAGATGCGTGAGGTGACGCGGTTGTAGTTGCCGGTCGCCAGATGGGCGTAGCGGCGGATGCCGCCGGCCTCCTTGCGCACCACCAGGCACAGCTTGCAGTGCACCTTGATGTTGACCAGGCCGTAGACCACGTGCACGCCCGCCGCTTCGAGACGGGTCGCCCACGCGATGTTGTTGCGCTCGTCGAAGCGCGCTTTGAGCTCGACCAGCACCGCGACCTGCTTGCCCTGCTCAGCGGCCTGGATGAGCAGATCGACCAGCGGCGAGTCGGCGCCGATGCGGTAGAGCGTGATCTTGATCGCGACCACATGCGGGTCGGCGATGGCGGCGCGCAGGAACGTCTCGACGGATGTGAACGAGTCGAACGGATGGTGCACCAGCACGTCCTGATCGGCGACCTGCTCGAACACCCGATCGGCGTCGTCGGGTCCCCACTGCGTGCGCGGATGGAAGGTCGCGTCTTTGAGGGCGGGCCGGTGCAGCGCCGAGATCTGGTTCCAGTCGCCCAGATCCATGCGCGCGGTCGTGCGCACGACCACGTCGTGATCGACCTCGAAGTTCTCGATCAGGATGTCGAGCACCCGCCGCGGCATGTCGCCTTCCACCTGCAGGAGCGACGGCTGGCCGTAGCGGAGCTGCTTCAAGCCGCGGTCGACGCTTTCGAGCAGGTCGTCGGCTTCGTCCTCCTGGATGACCATGTCGGTGTCGCGGATGACGCGGAACAGATGTGCGCCTTCCACCGTGGTGCCCGGGAACAGCGCGCGGATGTTGCGGCGGATGATGTCTTCGAGGAAGACGAAGGTGGTGCCCGCGTGCGGCGACAGACCCGGCGGCAGCGTGACCAGTCGCGGCAGCATGCCCGGCACCTTCACGCGTGCGAATTTGGTGCGGCCGGCATGGCGGACGCGCACGGCGAGGTTCATGCTGAGGTTCGAGATGAACGGAAACGGATGCCCGGGGTCGAACGCCAGCGGCGTCAGCACCGGGAACACCTGCGCCTCGAAATATTCCGTGAGCCAGGCGTCCACTGCCGGCGTGTAGTCGCCGGGATCGAGGAAGTGGATGCCCTCGGCGGCCAGTTGCGGCCGCAGCTGATCCTGCCAGCAGCGCGTCTGCTCGGCCATCTGCTCGCCGGCGCGGGTGCGGATGGCATCCAGTTCTTCGTCGGTGCTCAGGCCGTCGATGGAGGTGTCGTCGATGCCGGCGCGGAGCTTCTTGCGCAGCGTCGCCACGCGCACCATGAAGAACTCGTCGAGATTGGTCGCTGAGATGGCGAGGAACTTCACCCGCTCGAGCAGCGGGTGCGACGCTTCGGAGGCCTGAGCCAGCACCCGGCGGTTGAACTCGAGCCAGCTCAGCTCCCGGTTGATGTAGAGCGCGGAGTTCCCGAGGTCGTCCGGGTCGAGCTTCGACCAATCGGGTGGCGTGTCGACAACGGGGGCCGCCTGCACACGTTTGGCGCGGGTGCGGCGGGCCGGACTGAGTGGCGGCGGGGCCTCGGGACGCGGGGGCTGGGCAGCGGTCTGGTGGGCCATGTCGGAGCGGCTCCAGCATACCAAAGGCCCGCGATGACACCCCTGTATCGACGGTGTAAATTGTTGAAAATCAGTGAGATATGGGCGATCGGCGCGGCCCGATCCGGGTTCGGGCGCGCGCCAACTAAAATGAGCCCCTATGACACACCGGGCGACCGCCTCCGCCGTCTTCGTTCTGACCGCGCTCGTCGGCGCCCCCACCGCCGCCAACGCGCAGACGGCGCCGCCGGCCACCGACATCTTCCTGGCGCCGATCCGCCTGGGGGCGGCGGCCCCCACGATGGGCCCCGCGCGGGTCGCGTCGGAGAACCCGAAGGGCTACGACAACCAGCCGTTCTTCGGGCCCGACGGCCGCGCGATGCTGTTCACGTCGAACCGCGACGGCAAGCAGACAGACATCTATTTCCTCGAACTGCTGACCCGGCAGATCCGCCGCTACACGTCCACCGCGGAGTCGGAGTACTCACCGACGCTGATGCCCGACGACGCCGGCGTATCGGTGATTCGCGTCGAAGCCGACGGCACACAGCGCGTGTGGCGCTTCCCGGAAGGCGGCACGGCGCCGACGGTCATCGCTCCGGCCGTGAAGCCGGCTGGCTACCACGCGTGGATCGACGCCGGACGGCTGGCCGTCTACGTGCTGGGCAAGCCGGCGACGCTCCAGATCGTGGACGTCGCGACCGGCAAGGCCGCGGTGGTGGCGACCGATATCGGCCGCGCGCTGCTGAACCGCCCCGGCGGCACCATCTCGTTCGTGCAGCGCGAAGGCGGGACGTGGCGGGTGAAGGAATGGGTGCCGGCCAGCGGCGAGATCCGGGATCTGGTGCCGGCGCTCGAAGGCAGCGCCGAGCGCGACGCCGCCTGGGCGCCCGACGGCACACTCTTCATGACCCGCGAGGGCGAAGTGCACTGGTGGCGGCCGGGGCAGGCCGGCTGGACCCTGCTCTCGACGCCTGAAATCGGCACGCTGTCACGCCTCGCCATCTCCCCGGATGGCCGCTGGATGGCGCTGGTTGCGGCCGAACGCCCCTAGTTCGAGGGGCCGCGCCGCCGCTCTGGCGGGTGTGCAAACAGTTGCCCCACGGCCGCGGTGGTGGTTGTAGAATCCGGCATCGTTCGTATCTGCTGGACGCATCGCCGCGAAGGCGCGGGAGATCACGCTATGTCGCTGACACGCCGGCGGCTCTTCACCGGGCCGTTCGCGCCCTCCGCGGGACACGAGTGGATGGCCGCGCGCGGCCGCGAGGCCGCCAGTGCCGGCCACGTCGAGGCCCAGGCAGCCGCGGCCGCGCCGGGGCTCATCCGCATCTCGAGCAACGAGAACCCGCTCGGGCCGGGCCAGCACGTGGTCGACGCCATCGTCGGCCGGTTCCCGGAAGCGTCCCTGTATCCGCCCAACGCCACCGCGCGCGAAGGCACCCTCGTGGCCGCGCTCGCAAAGAAATACGGCGCGCGTGACGAGCAGGTCGTGCTCGGCGCCGGGTCGGGCGAGCTGCTCGCAAACGCCGTGCGTGCCTTCACCTCGCCGACGCGGCCGCTGGTCACCGCCTGGCCGTCGTTCGAGGCGCCGCGCGACACCGCCAAGAAGATTGGCACGCCGGTACGTGAGGTGGCCTTCGACGCCGGGCTGAAGATCGATTTGGCGCAGATGGTCGAGGCAGCCAAGGGCGCCGGGCTCGTCTTCTTCTGCAACCCCAACAACCCGACCGCGACCGTGCACGGCAAGTCCGCCGTGGCCGACACGGTGAAGGCGATTCGCGCCGCCTCGCCCGACACGGTGATTCTGCTCGACGAGGCCTATCACGATTACGTGACCGACCCGTCGTACGAGACGGCGATGCCGCTGGCGCTCTCGACCCCGAACGTGTTCGTGGCCCGCACGTTTTCGAAGGCCCATGGCATGGCGGGGCTGCGCGCCGGGTACGCGGTGGGGGATGCGCGCACCATCAAGGCCCTGGCGGCCTACAAGATGCCGAACGGGCTGGGCACGCTGACGCTGGCCGGGGCGATCGCGTCGCTGGCCAACACCGGGCACATCGAGGCCGAGCGCGCGCGTAACACCGAGGTGCGGGCGTTCACCGTGAAGGCCCTGGCCGACATGGGCATCAGCGGCACCGACTCGCAGGCCAACTTCCTGTTCATGGACATCAAGCGGGCGGCGCGCCCATTCCGCGACGCGTGCCGGGCCGCCGGCGTGCTCGTGGGCCGCGACTTCCCGCCGTTCGAACAGCAGTACTGCCGGATCTCGATCGGCACGATGGATGAAATGCAGCGGGCGGTGGCGGTCTTCAAGACGGTGCTGGCCGGCGCGCCGCCCACTTCGCGTCAGCAGGGAGGCCGCTAGCCATGTCGTTTTCTCGACGCTCGTTCGTCCACACCGTTGGCGCCGGCGCCGCCGGACTCTTCATCGCCGGTCGCGGCCGCGAGGGGGCGCTCTTCGGCGACGAGACGCTGCTGGCGCAGGCCCGGCGCGCCATCCTCATCTCCAGCAACGAGAACCCGCTCGGCTGCCATCCCGACGTGCTCGCCGCTGTGACCGGCAGCATGGCCGAAGCGGGCCGCTACGCCTTTGCCACCGCCGACCAGGTGACCGCGCTCGTGGCGAAGCGCCATAACGTGAAGCCCGAGAACGTGCTGCTCGGTTCGGGCTCCACCCAGATCCTCCGCACCTGCACGCAGGTGTTCACATCGAAGACCTCGGGCCTGGTGGCCGCAATCCCGGCCTACGAGGAATGCGCGTCGTATGCCACCCTCATCGGCCACCCGGTGACGGGCGTCAAGTTGAACGCCGAGCTCAAGATGGACCTCGACGCGCTGCAGGCGGCGTCGAAAGGCGCCGGCCTGGTCTTCTACTGCAACCCGAACAACCCGGTGGGCACGGCGGTGAGCGGCGCCGACACGAAGGCGTACCTGGCCACGCTGCTGAAGCAGTCGCCGCACACCACGGTGTTGGTGGACGAGGCCTACTTCGAATACGCGACCATGCCCGGCTACGAGACGATGATCCCGCTGGCGGTCGAGAACCCGCGCGTGGTCGTCGCGCGCACCTTCTCGAAGTGCTTCGGCATGGCCGGCCTGCGCATCGGCTACGCGATCGCCCACAAGGACACGATCGCGAAGCTGGAGGCGTGGGAGAGCATCGACTCGATCAGCATCATGGCGCTGCAGGGCGCGAAGGCGGCGATGGCGGTGCCGGCATCGTGGGTCACGGCCGAGCGCCAGCGCAACGCCGAGGCCCGCGCCTTCACCATGAAGTGGTTCGCCGACCGTGGGTTCGCGCCGACCGACTCGCAGACCAACTTCATGTTCATCGACATCAAGCGGCCGTCGCAGGGCTTCCGCGAGGCGTGCGCCAGGGAAGGCGTGCTCATCGGCCGCGATTTTCCACCCTACGACAAGACGCACGCGCGCATCTCGGTGGGCACGATGGCCGACATGCAGCGGGCGGTCAAGGTCTTCGAACAGGTACTTGCCACACCGGCCAGGGCGACTGCCGCCTGAGCCGTATCCACGAGTCGCGAAAGGGAGGATGACGGCATGGGCATGGGCAACATGGACATCGATCGCCGCGCGTTCATTGCAAGCCTCGGAGGATTGGCCGTGGTCGAGGCCATGGACCCGGAGACGAAGGCGGAGGCGCTCGAGCACTACATGGTCGAGAAGCTCGACGCCGAAGCGACGAGCCCGCTGACGCTGGTGGACGAGCAGGTGGTGCCGGCGCCGCCGGAGGCCACGGTGCGGCGTGGCGTGGGCAGCCTGTTTGCCCCCAACGGCCCCGCCGACAACCGCCGGATGCCGGCGCTGGCGCCGATGTCGAACAACGCCACGCTGCTCGAGTTCTTCGAGAAGCGCTTCGCGCCCGCCAATCACGTGCTGCAGAGCGCCACCCGCGCGCTGAAGACCGGGATGAGCGAAGAGATCGTGATGGCCTGCCTGCTGCACGACGTGGTGCAGAACCTGGTGAAGGTCGACCACGGCTGGTGGGGCGCGCAGCTGGTGGAGCCCTACGTCTCGGAGAAGGTCACCTGGGCGATCAAGTACCACCAGGCGCTGCGCTTCTATCCCGACTCGGCGCATGGCTACGAATATCCGGAGCTCTACACGCGCATCTACGGCAAGGACTACGAGCCGCAGCCCCACATCAAGGCGGCCTACGAGTTCGCCCGTAACCACAAGTGGTACTTCGAGGCCCGGATGGTGACGGTCAACGATCTCTACGCGTTCGATCCGAACGCCAAGGTCTCGATCGAGCCCTTCATCGACATCGTCGGCCGCCAGTTCAAGCAGCCGAAGGAAGGGCTGGGGAACGACAACAGCCCGACGGCGCACATGTGGCGCACGATGATGTTCCCGGACAATCCGCTCTAGGCCCTTCGGACGTCGGAGGGGCATGCGTCGTCGCTGCGGCCGGGAACTGACGCCGTACGATCACGGCCGCTGCGCCAACGCATACCCCTCCAACGCCCTCGCTCCCGGCGCTGGCTGGGACCTGCCATTCGAGCCCCTCGCCTGTCCGTCAGCCGCCGTGGCCGGCCGTCGCCTACACTAGAGGTCTGCCGCCGGATGTTGCCGGTGGCGTGATGACCATGCGTGTGCCACGTTTTGCTGTTCTCGCCGCCGCCGCCGCGGCGCTCTGGCTGGGGGTCACGGCCGTGGCGTTCCAGCGGTCGGACGCCTTCCCGGATTCCCGGCACCATCCCGCCATCAGGTACGGCGCGACGGCGCCGTCGGATGTCGTCTCGCAGCTCAACGCGAAGCTCGAGCGCGGCGAGCTGACGCTGGCATTCGAACCGGGTGGACGCGGCTATCTCAAGGCGGTGCTGGCCGCGCTCGGCGTCGACCCCAGTTCACAGACGCTCGTCTATTCGGGCACCAGTCTGCAGGCGTCGCACATCTCGGCCGCCAATCCGCGCGCCATCTACTTCAACGACAACGTCTCGGTGGCGTGGATCCGCGGCGCGCCGCTCATCGAGCTGGCCGCGCAGGATCCGCGCCTCGGCACCGTCTTCTACCAGCTCTCGCAGACCGAGAGCGGCACGCCGCGCCTGTCGCGGATGGAGACCTGCCTGGCGTGCCACCTGTCGTGGGACACCCGCGCCGTGCCCGGCGTGTTCGTGATGTCGACCTTTCCACGCAAGTCCGACCGCGACTACGCCAACGGCGGCGTCAGCGACCATCGCGAGCCGGTGGCCAGGCGCTACGGTGGGTGGTACGTCACCGGCGCGCAGGTGCCGCCGCGGCACATGGGCAATCAGCCGCTCATCGGGCCGCACGCGGCGCCGCCCGAGAAGACGGCGCCGCCGGCAGCGCTCACCACGCTGGCGGGGACGAATCTGGTGCGCGACATCGGCGACTACCTGACGCCGACGAGCGACATCGCCGCGCTGGTCGTGCTGGAGCACCAGCTCCATGCGATGAACCTGATGACGCGCACGGCGTGGGAACATCGGCTGGTCGCCGGTGCCGACGCCGACGCGCCGGTGGCGTCGGGGCGCGAGCCGAATCTGACGCCGCGCGTGCGCGAGGCCGTCGAGGAACTCGCCGACTATCTCGTCTTCGTGGACGAAGTGCCCCTCGGCACGGTGAAGGGGAACTCGGGCTTCACCGAGTGGTTCGCGGCGCAGGGACCGAAAGACGCCGCCGGCCGCTCGCTGCGCGAGCTGAAGCTCGACGGGCGCACGATGCGCTATCCGCTCAGCTTCACCATCTACTCGCTGGCGTTCGAGAGCCTGCCGCCAGCCGTGCGTCAGGCCACCTATCGGCGTCTCTGGCAGCTGCTCTCGGCGCCGCGGCCCGAGCCGAAGTACGCACATCTCACGCCCACAGACCGCCAGGCGGCGCTCGAGATCCTGCGGGCCACCAAGTCCGACCTGCCCGACGCCGTCACGGCCGCCGCCGCCCGCTAGCCGGCCGCCGTACACACATCGGGCCGCGGCAGCCTCAGCCACCGCAGCCCGTGTGAGTGTGTTCTTCCCGAGCCCCGAGCCCCGGCTCTTACGCGATCATCACGCGCCGCACGTGCTGCGAGTTGTGTTCGAGGAACGACTTCTTGTTCTCGAGATCCTTCTCGGTGGGCTGCACGGTGCCGTTGGTATCGGTGACGCGCGACACGATGGTGTGTTCGCCCGGTGTGGCGCCGTTCCAGTCGTAGTGGAAGAGCTTCCACGAGTACTTGGTGTTCTGCTTGTCGAGCGTGGCGGGCTGCCACGGGCCGTCATCGACCTTCACTTCGATCGTCTTGATGGGCGTGCCGTCGTTCAGGATGACACCGACCACCTTGTGGGTGGCGCCTTCCTTGGTGATGCGCGCGACGTACGACTTGAGCTGGAGGTGCGTGACGCCGCTCTCCATCCACTTCATCTCACCGTTGATCATCTCGCCGCGCACCGTGCGGTACCAGCGCGACTGGTACTTGCCCATGTAGGGGTCCTGCTGCACGACGATGTCCGAGAGCCACTTCACGTTGGCCACGCCGTACCAGCCGGGCACGATCAGGCGCAGCGGGAAGCCCTGGTGGCGGGTGAGCGGCTCGTCGTTGTAGGCGTAAGCCACGAGCGGCTCGGGCGACAGCGCCTTGTCGCGCTGCAGGCTGCGGCCGAACTGCTGGTCGAGGCTGTACTTCTGGGTGCGCCATTCCACTTCTTCGACGCCGTGGTCGGCGCCGAGGAACACGAACTCCTGCGCGTTGGCCTTGAGGCCGACCGACTTCAGCAGCGCCGCCAGCGGCACGCCGGTCCACTTGCCGTTGCTGGCCAGGCCCTGCACCGGCGCGCGGTTCCCCGAGCACTCGAAGCCGAACATCACCTCGCCCTTGGGCAGCTTCTTCAGCTCGGCGATGGTGAACGCCTTCGGCGTGTTGACCAGGCCCGAGACCTGCAGCTTGAAGGTGGCCTCGTCGAGCACCGGATGCCCGTAGTGCTGGGTGGTAAAGAACTGATCCTTCGGCGTCGTGAACGACGTGAGGGTGCGCGAGTCGAACAGGCGGCGGTCGGGCGCCGGGCTGGCGACGAAGTTCTCGGGGAAGTCGAGGAACGGCACGACGGCGGCGCCCTGTGCGAGCGCTGGCAGCACCCACTCGGGGACGCCGAGCACGCCCAGACTGGCCGCAGCCAATCCGCTGCGAAGGACTTCACGTCTCGTGTGCTGTTCGCTCATGTGTCGTTCCTTTCGAGGGCTGCATCTGCAGCCCGAATCGCGCCCATCACAGTAACGCGGCTGCACGCCGGGCCGCAAGGCGAAACGCCCGTGGCGCCGGGCCGGCGGCGAGGCGCACCAGGCTCTCCAGGGTGCAGTAAATGGCGCCGATCCAGACCGGCGGGTTGGTCGTCGTCAGGCCAAACCACGGCTCCACCGTCACGTAGCGCCAACCGCCGAGGGCCGTGCCGTAGGCCTCGATGGCGAAGGCGAAGAGGAACAGCGTCGCGCACAGTCGTGGATTGGCGCTGAACGCCACGTAGCCGACAAACGCCGCGAACCACACCAGGCCGAACGTGTCGTAGCCGCGCCACGCGCCGTAACCGACCACCGCGGCGAAGACGACGATGACCGCGGCGGGCAGCCCGGCCGGCGCCGTGCGGCTCATGCGCGCCGAGGCCGCAAACACCAGAGCGTGTCCGGCCGGGATGAAGAGCGGCAGGTTCCCCAGCCGGTATTCGTAGAGTCCCCAGATGTCTTTCAGGAACAGCTCGCCGGAGGTGGCCAGCAGCACGCACGCGGCCAGTTCGAGGCGATGGCGCGGCGACGAGCCGGCGGCAATCCACAGCAGCGCCGCCCAGCTCCAGGCCGACACCACCGGCTGGGCCCACGGGAGCGCCGTGGCATCGAGCGGGATGCCGAGGGCGAGGGTGGCGACAACCAGCACGACGACCGCACGTGAGCGGGCTGGCGCCTCCACGTCGGGGGCTGACGGCTCGCCGCGATAGACTGCCCGCGATCGGCCCGCGGCGGGGTCAGTTGTCTGGACCGAAGCGCGCAGCATGCCGGGAAAAGTATACGCAGGAAGCGCCATGGCCACCTTTACCGACTATCTCTGGTTCACGACCTCGCGCCGGCAGGAGTTCATCCGCATCACCGACGAGGTGCGCGCCATCGTCGAGAAGAGCGGCATCCGCGACGGCATGGTGCTGGTGTCGGCGATGCACATCACCGCCGCCGTCTATGTGAACGACTGGGAAAACGGGCTCATCCACGACTTCCAGGTGTGGCTCGAGAAGCTGGCCCCGGCCGGGCTGCCGTATCGCCATCACCAGACCGGCGAAGACAACGCCGACGCGCATCTGAAGCGCACGCTGATGGGACATCAGGTGATCGTGCCGATCACCAACGGCGATCTCGACCTCGGCCCGTGGGAGCAGGTGTTCTACGCGGAGTTCGATGGCCAGCGCAAGAAGCGTGTCGTCGTGAAGGTGATGGGGGAGACGTAGCGGCTGCGCGGCGGCGGTGACCCGCGCGCCGGCCGCTACGCGACGACCGCATACACGGCGAGCTTCAGGTATTCGAGCCACAGCGGCGCGAAGGCCTCGGCGCTGAGCGACCAGTCGATGGCGGCGTAGGGCGTCACCGCGGTGCCGGCATTCAGCCGACGACGGAAGGCGAGGACGCTGCGGCGCGTGTGCACGGGCGAGGTGACGACCACGAGCCGATGCACATCGGCGGGCAGGGCCGCGCGAACGAGATCGGCCTCGTGCAGCGAACCGAACGTGCCGGGACCGTCCTGGATGACGTGGATGCGCTCGCGCGCCACGCCGAGCCACGCGAGATAGGCCAGCGTCCACTCGGTGCGCGTCATCGAGCGGTTCTCGGTGAAGGAGTAATAGCTGCGATGGTCGTCGCTCACGAGGTAGAGCGCCGGCACCCGTCCCATATGAATGAGGTCGGCCGCGGCCCGCAGGCGTTCCTCGCTGGCCAGCCCGCCCTGCATGACGTAGGCGGCGTCGCCCCGCGCGTCGTCGTCGTGCACGATGAGCGGCGCCGACAGGGCATGGCGAATCGGCGTGATGCCGGGCGCGATGCCGAAAACGAGGAAGACCAGGAAGGTCCAGCCGAGCGGACGTAAGAGGCCGCGGCGCCCGCGGCCGGCGGGCGCACCGATGGAAGGCATCCGACGATCCTACGGCATGGCGGCGTGAGCCCATCGGCCGCTGCCACGGGTGTGCAGTTCGGCACACCAACCGGCAGTGGGCCCTGCGTTACACTGCCGCCATCATGGCGAGACCCCCTCAGAAGACGCCCGGCGCTTCGATCGTGAAGACCGTGGCTCGGCGCCTCTCTCGCATTGAAGCATTGCTCTTCGAGCTGCAGTTCACGCTCGAACGCAACGTCAAACGCATTGGCCAGCTGCAAGCGCAGGTGGACGAACTCGCGCACACCGCCAAAGAGGCGTTGAAGAAGGCCGCAGCCGCGAAGCGAACGGCGCGCCCGGCCCGCCAGCGGCCCGATGGAGAAACTGCCGCCGACACGCTCGCCGCGGAGATTCAGACGGCTTCCGGCGCCGAGCGCGGGCCCCACTCTGAGCGCCCGGTGGGCACAAGGACGCGGTCCCGAGATCGTCCCCCCGCGGCCAACGGCCCCACGCCGCGCGCGAAGCGGCCGCGCTGACCCAACCCTCTGCCCGGCGTGAGCGAAGCGAGGGCCGGGTAGCTCTGGGCTGGCGGGATTCGTGCCCGCTCGCGTCAGGCGTGCCTGACGCGGCGTGCCTGAGGCCCGTCGAGGGACGACATCGACCGAGCAGAGCGAGGGAGATGGCGTCCCCGACGGGATTCGAACCCGTGTTTTAGCCTTGAAAGGGCCACGTCCTGGGCCTCTGGACGACGGGGACGCTGACGAAAGAACCCTGAATCGTAACATGGGCGGGCCGTTCCCGGCCACGGGTGAGGGACCCGGCCCGGGATCGCCGCTTGTCTCCATAGTCCGGGGTTGCCGCACGCAGCCCCGGTTCACAAGGGGACGAGCGATGACGCCGACGACCAGCACAGCCGAGTCTGTTGACCATCTGGACCCCTGGGGGTTCGGACGCAGCGGCGCTGAAGACCGCACGGCCGTCATCGAGTACTTCGAGCCGTTCGACGAGCCGGTGGACGACGACGAACCGATTCTCGTGGCCCTCCCCGGGCTCGTGGCCCCGCCATCCACCCACGTCCCGTCCGCGCGCCCGGCCACCCTGCCGATGCCGGCCCGCCGCGACCGCGCGCGCGTCCTTCCGTTCCAGAACCAGATGGTCGGCGTGCTGGTGCTCTTTGCCGCCGTGATCGTCGCGCAGGCCTTCTACATCGGCTTCTCGCTCACCGGCGAGGCCTCGGCCCGCCCCGACGTGGGCGAAGCGGTGGTGTCGTCGCATCCCACCGGCGCGCAGGTGCGCGTGGATGGCCGCCTCCAGGGCACGACCCCGCTGGTGATGCCGCTCTCGGCCGGTCGCCATCTGCTGGAAGTGCTCGGGCCGGTGGGCGACCCCGAGCAGCTCGACGCAGACGTCGTGGCCGGCCAACGCTGGAGCCGGCACGTCGTGTTGAGTGTCGCCGCCGCGCCGCCTTCACGAGTCGGCGCGCTTCGCGTCGATACCGGCCGCACGCCGGCGCAGGTGCTCATCGACGGCGCGCTGGTGGGCTCGACGCCCTTCACCCGCGCCAACCTTGCCGCCGGCGACCATGCGGTGCGCGTCGAGTTCCGCAACGGCACGGCCATCGAGCGCACCGTCAGCGTGCCCGCCAGCGAAACCGTCTCGCTCGTGCTCGATGCCCCGGCGCCGGCGCGCGCGGCTGTGCCCGCCGTGCCGACCTCCGGCTGGGTGCGTGTAGACGCGCCGTTCGAGGTCGAGGTGTTCGAGGGCGGCCAGCTGCTGGGCTCGAGCACCAGTGAGCGCATCATGCTGGCCCCGGGGGGACACGTCCTCGAGCTCGTCAACAGCGCGCTCGGCTACCGCGTGCTCGTCAAGGCGGCCGTGGTGCCCGGCAAGCTGGTGCCGCTCGCCATCGACACGCCGCGCGTGCCGGTGGCCATCAACGCGCAGCCGTGGGCCGAGGTGGTCGTCGATGGCCGCGCGCACGGCGACACCCCGCTGGCGAATCTCATGTTGCCGATCGGCGTGCACCAGATCGTGCTGCGCCACCCGGACCTGGGCGAGCGCACCGAAACGGTGATCGTCCGCGCCACCGGCAACAACCGCGTGTCTGCGGATCTGCGGAGATAGGACGATGTCGATGATGCACCTGACCGTCGCTGCCGGACTGGCGTGGGCGCTGGCGACGCCGCCCGTCGCGCTCGCGCAAGCCGACGCCTCTGCCGTGTCGCCACTGCAGGCGGGCATCGCGCTCTACACCGCGGCGTCGTACGACGAGGCGCTCGCCTTGTTCGACGCGGCGCGCCAGGTCGATCTCGCGCTCGACGACCGCGTGGCGCTCGATCAACACCGCATGCTGTGCCTGCTGGCGCTCGGCCGCGGCGCGGCGGCGGATGAAGCGGCAGCCAGCCTGCTCGAGACCAAACCTGATTTCGTGCTGACAGCGAGTGATGCGTCGCCACGTGTGCGCGCGATGTTCGACCAGACGCGCCGGCGCGTGCTGCCAGCGGTGGTGCGTCGCGTCTACACCGATGCGAAGCGCGCCTACGACGGCGGCCACTACACGCAGGCGCGTGACGGCTTCGCGCAGCTCGCGCACATGCTGGCGGATCCGCACGTCACCGCCGCCGATCCGGCGTTCGCCGATCTGGGCACGCTCACGGACGGCTTCCTGCAGTTGAGTGCAGCGGCAATCGATCGACGCGCGGCGCGTCGCGACTACGACACCGTGCAGGCGGCGCTGGCGGTGCTGCAGCCGAGCACGACGTTCCTGCCGGTCGCGGCCGCGACCGGCGTGAGCATGTCGGCACCGGCGGTCGATGTGCCTGCCGCCGATGAGGCCGAGTCGCCGGAGGCGACCCCCGGCGGAGCGCCGACCGTTCTCGCAGCCACCCCGGCCTCCACGTCCACGAGCCCCTCGGGCGCTGCCCTGGTTCCGCCGCCGTTTGCGCCGCTTGGCATCTTCACCTACGACTGGCGCGACAAAGACGTCGTGCCGCCCGTAGCCGTGGCGCAATCGGTATCGGGCTGGTGGGGAGCGATGGGCGAGCCGGCGGCGGGGACGCCTCTTGGCGCCATCGACGTCGTGGTGGATGAATCCGGCCGCGTCGTCGATGCGCGCATCTATCAATCTGCCAACCGCGTCTACGACGCCGTGCTGCTCGAATCGGTGAAGCAGTGGCGTTATCGGCCGGCTACAAAAGACGGGCGCCCCGTGAAGTATCGCCGGGTGACCGGCGTCCTCTCGGGGCGCTGACGTCTACGCTGCGAACGGCCTGTTCAGCGGCTTTCGACCATCGTCACCTGGGTGGCCACGCGGCGCACGCCGGCGACGCCACGCGCGGTCTCAACGGCCTTCAGGTGCGCCTCGAGGTTCTTGGCGCGGCCGCTGATGAGCACCACGCCCTTGTTGACTGAGGTCACCGAGATGCCGCTGTCCTTCACGACGGCATCAGCCATGAAGGCCGCCTTCACGCGGTCCTCGACGTCCTTGTCGGTGGCCTCGGTGCGCTTCTCCTGCGAGGGCGCCACCACCTGCAGCAGGTTCTGCACCGACTTCACGCCGTCGATGCCCTTGGCCACGGTCTCGGCGTTGGCCTTTTCGGCGGCCGATTCCACTTTGCCATGCAGCGTCACGGCGCCGTTCACCGTGTCGACGTTCAGGTCTGACGTGCTGACGTTGTCGGCCGTCATCAGCGCGATCTTGGTCTTCATCGTGAGCCACGCGTCCTGCTGCGCGAAGGCGTTGGCGGGAGCGGCGACCAGGGCCGTGATGGCGAGAGCCGAGGCGATCATCAAGTGCTTCATTGCTGTCCTCCGAAAGTGCGCCGATACGGCGCGATGTGTTCCGCGTTGAGTTCACGGACTGGAAGAGCAACCGCCGTGCCAGTGGGGGCGGGAGCGCCGAGGGATGCTCGATCGACCCACTCTGAGCAGCGCGTTGCCCATCCACGGGTGGCCGGTCCCCACCATCCGCCGTGCCTCTGCGTGTCAGCCACGCGGCTGGAAGCCTCGTGTCATGACGGCCGGGTGGGAGCAGGGTAGCGGGCGACCACTTCTGGGTCACCGCGTCCGTACTCTGAGTGGCCGCGCCGGGCCCCGAGCCGCGTATACTCGCACGCGTGTTTCGCGTGACCGCCACGGCCGTGGCGATCTGGTGCGTCTGTGCTGCGGCGGCGTCCGCACAGGAGCCTGTGCTGCGCTGGGGGGCCGACGCCGAAGGCGGCGCGCCCTTCGTCGAAGCCGATCCCGACGACCCCTCCAGGCTGCGCGGCTTCGATGTCGAGATCGCCGCCCTGCTCGCCAGGGCCCTGGGCCGGCGGCCGGTGTTCGTGCAGGCCGCCTTCACCGCCCTCGATCAGTCGGTGAAGCGTGGCGACTTCGACATCGCCATCAACGGCCTCGAAGACTCGCCGGCCAAGCGCGCCGAACTCGCCGTGAGCGTGCCGTACTACCAGTTCCGCGAAGTGCTCACCGTGCGCGCCACCGATGCCGGCCGGTTCCGGACGCTGGCCGACCTGCGCGGCCGCAAGGTGGCGACGCTGGGCGCCACGCTGGCGTGGGAGATCCTCACGACCGCTGAACGCGACTACCGCATCACCGCCGTCTCGTACGACGACGACGTCCATCCCTACGAAGACCTGCTGCTCGGCCGCGTCGACGCGGTGCTGCTCGACAACGTGCTGGCCGATCGCGTCATGCAGCGGCAGGGGGGGCTCATCACGCATCCCGGGGCGGTGGCCACCGGCTACTACGTGGTGCTGATGGCGCCCGACCAGACGGTGCTGCGCGACCAGGTGAACGCCGAACTGCGCGCCGCCATGGGCGATGGCCGGCTCGAAGCGATCTTCCGCACCTGGAAGGTCTGGAACGACGACCAGGCGCCGATGTTCGCGCGCGTGCTGGCGGGCGCCGACTCGATGCTCGAGGCGCCGGGCGACGGCACCCCGGCGCGGCCGTCCACCTGGACGCTGACGCTGCGCTACCTGCCGGCGCTCCTGCGCGCCGCGCTCATCACGCTGGTGCTGTCGTGCGCGGCCATGGCGCTGGCGGTGTCGCTGGGATCCGCCATCGCCGTCGGCCGCGTCTACGGACGCGGCTGGGTGCGCGCGCTGCTCACCACCTACGTCGAGGTGACGCGCGGCACGCCGGTGCTGCTGCAGCTCTTCGTTCTCTACTACGGGCTCGCGTCGATCGTGCGCCTGCCGCCGTTTGTGGCGGCGCTGCTCGGGCTGGGCCTCAACTACGCCGCCTACGAGAGCGAGATCTACCGCGCGTCGCTCGAGGCGGTGCCCAAGGGGCAGCTCGAAGCGGCGCGGACGCTCGGCTTCACGTCGTGGCAGACGCTGCGGCTCATTCGCGGGCCGCAGGCGTTTCGCTACGCGCTGGCGCCGATGACCAACGACTTCGTGGCGCTGCTCAAGGACTCGTCGCTGGTGTCGGTGCTCACCGTGGTCGAGCTCACCAAGCAGACGCAGATCTTCGCCGCGAACCTCGGCAGGTGGGCGATTCCCGGCGCGCTCTGCGCGGCGATGTACCTGGCGCTGTCGTGGCCGCTGGCGCGGCTGGCGGCGCGGCTCGAACGGCGCTGGGCGGCGCCCACGCCGTGACGGCGCCGGTGCTCGGCGTGCGGGGGCTGGAACTGGCCCGCGGCACGCGCCAGATCCTGCGCGGCGTCGATCTCACCGTCGGCCCCGGCGAGCTGGTGGCGCTGATGGGCCTCTCGGGCTCCGGCAAGACCACGGTGCTGCGCGCGATTGCCGGCCTCGAGACCTTCGGCGGCGGCCGTATCGAGGTCGATGGCCTGGTGGTCGACGGGTCGGCCTCGCACCTGGGCGACCTGCACCGCAAGGTCGGCATGGTGTTCCAGTTCCATTGCCTGTGGGATCACCTGACGGCGGTCGAGAACATCTGCCTGGCGCCGGTGCACGTCTACGGCACGTCGCTTGCGGACGCGACCATCCGCGCGCAGGCGCTGCTGGCCGAACTGGGCGTGGGCCACCGCGAACACGCGCTGCCGCGGGAGCTGTCGGGCGGCGAAGCGCAGCGCGTCGCGATCGCGCGGGCGCTGGCCGCCGAGCCGCGGCTGCTGCTCATGGACGAACCCACCGCGTCGCTCGATCCGGCGCGCCGGGGCGAACTGGGCCACACGCTCCTGCAGTTGACCGCCAGGGGCCGCAGCCTGCTGCTGACCTGTCATGACGACGACTTCGTGCGCGACTTCGCCACCCGCGTCGTGGTGCTGGCCGATGGGCGAGTAGTGGAGGAAGGCGTGCCGGCGACGGTACTCACCTCGCCCACGCACGAGGCGACCAGGCGCCTGCTCGACATGAAGGTCGAGAAGACCTGACCAGTTAACCTTCTCGGCGGCGGCTGCGTATTGGATGGGTATGACGCGCCTTGCCGCCCTTGCCCTCATCCCCACGCTCGCCACGAGCCCCACGCTGGTCGCGCAGACCGCCCCTGCGCCGGTCGTGGCGGTGGCCCCCGCCCCCGCGCCCGTCGTCGCCGACGACGGCCGATGCCCACGAGACGCGCGAGCGGCTCATGGATATCCTCCGCGGCCTGCCGCCGGCGATCCGGGAGGTGCTGCGGCACGACCCGTCACTGCTGGGGCGCGCCGACTACCTGGCGCCGTATCCGCGCCTGGCCGCCTTCCTGACGCAGCACCCCGAGGTGCTGCGAAGCCCCGCGTTCTTCCTGGGCACGCCGATGACCGACGACGGCGACCCCGGCGCCCGCGCCATGCGGATGTCGCAGGACGTGATCGAGGGCGTGGGCGGCTTCATCTTCTTCCTCTCGTTCGCCGCCTTCCTCGCCTGGATCGTGCGCACCGTCATCGATCACCGCCGCTGGCTGCGGCTGTCGAAGGTGCAGGTGGACGTGCACTCCAAGCTGCTCGACCGGATGTCGTCGCACGACGACTCTGCTGGCCTACATCCAGAGCCCGTCGGGCCGCCGCTTCCTCGACTCGGCGCCGATCGAGCTCGACGGCCAGCCCAGGCCCACCGCAGCGGCCCTCACCCGGGTGATCTGGTCGGTGCAGGCCGGCGTGGTGCTGACCGCCGTGGGCATCGGGTTCTGGTGGCTGGGACGCACGCGTGCTGGCGGAGGCCGCGCAGGGGTTTGCCGTCATCAGCACGCTGGCGCTGGCGCTGGGCGTCGGGTTCATCGTGTCGGCCGCCGTCTCGTATCTCATCTCGACGCGCCACGGTCTCATCGGCGCCGAGGCGCGGGCGCAGCATGAGTGACGCCCGCCTGACGACGATCGATCGTCTGGACGTGCTCGCCAGTGCCGAGCAGGCCTTCCAGATGGACGAAGACGGCTTCGGGGCGTTCTACGAACGCACGTCGCGTCCGCTGTGGCTCTATCTGGCGCGCACGTCCGGCGACGCGCGGCTCGCCGATGACCTGCTGCACGAGGCCTACTACCGGGTGCTGCGGTCGGGCACGGCGTTCGAAAGCGACGACCATCGCCGCCACTACCTGTTCCGCGTGGCCGCCAATCTCGTGCGTGACACGCACCGGCGCCACGGCACGCAGCCGGTGGCGGCGTCGGCGCCCGACGAGGCGCTCGTGGACGCGACGACCGAGCGCAGTGCCGAGCGCGCCGTGGATCGGCTCGACGTGCAGCGCGCGATGACGCGGCTGTCGCCGCGCGAGCGCAGCCTGCTGTGGCTGGCCTACGTGCAGGGCTGCACGCACGACGAGATCGCCGCCACCCACGGCGTGAAACGCGCGAGCTTGAAGACGCTGCTGCACCGGGCGCGGCGCCGCCTGCTGGGACTGCTGGGCGCCGGCGCCCGAGCGCGGGGAGGCGCCTGATGCTGCCCGAATGCCGGCGGGAACGGGAGGTGGCGGCGCTCGTCCGCGCGGGCCGGTGGCCCGACGCCTGCGAGGGCGAACTGCACGCGCACGTGGCCTCCTGCGCGGATTGCCAGGACGTCGTCGAGATTACCGAGCTGCTGCAGCAGGCCGATCGCGGCGCCGATGTGCGCGTGCCGTCGGCCGCGCAGATGTGGTGGCGCCTGGCGGTGCGGGCACGCCTCGAACGTGAGCAGGCCGCGGCGCGGCCGGTGGTGTGGCTGCAGGGGCTGGCGGCCGCCTGTGGCGTGGGCGTGGCTGTGGCCGCACTCGGACGGGTTGGACCGGCGCTCGTGGATGCGGCTGCAGCGCTCGCCGGCCGTGTGGCCGGCGCCGTACCGGCGGCGGTGCCGCTACTGACCTGGCCTGGCGGCCGACGTGGTGGCCCGGATGCCCGGGCTGGGCGCCGCTGCTGGCGCGGCGCTTCTGCTGGTGGCCGCGACCACCGCCGTCTGCCTCTGGATCGCGGACGACTAGCCGAGCCTGGTCCGGCCAGCCTTCTTCGCGGCGGCCCACCGGGCCTTGGCCGCGTCGGCCATCTTGCGGCGCGTCGCCTCCGACATCGGCGCGCGCTTGCCCCCGGCCGCCTTGCGAACCGCCTCGGGCAGCGCGGGACCCGCGGGCCCGAAGTTGCCCACGCTCTTGCGGACGCTTTCGATCTCCTGCTCGACGCCGGCCAGTTGCCGCGCCAGGTTGTCGCGCTTCGCCGCCAGCTTGCCCAGCGCGCGGCCGATGTAGGCCGCCAGCCCCGTGGGCTTGTTCTTGAACCGCCCCGTTGTCTTCTTCGCCATGCGTGCTCCACCCTCTCGAACAGGCCTCGTGGACCTGGAGTTCACTCGTCAAGCGGGCATGTCGATGGGGGAATCGCGATGCAGCCGTCCGGTCGATTATCCGGTGAAGGGGCCGGTTCGCCAAACGCTGACCTCTGGCGGGGGCAGGCGACGCGCGGACGCGGTAGAATCGTACGGTTGGGCCGCTAGCTCAGTGGTAGAGCATCTGACTTTTAATCAGGTGGTCCCGGGTTCGATCCCCGGGCGGCCCACCATCTCCTTCGCTCCGCTCAGTCGATGGTGTCCCGACCGTGTTCAGTCACGCGGCGGCCGCATGCGCGTCCGCCAGCGGGAGCGATCCCCGGGCGGCCCACCATTATCCGCTCAGGGTCAAGGCCCGCAGTGGCAAGCCGTCGAGGTGTGCGGTCCAGGTGTCGCCCCCTGTCATGAGCTGCGACTCGGTCAGCGTGCCGGTGCTGATGAGGTCGCCGGCTGCCAGCGGCGCCAGTCCCGAGCGGTCCCGCGCCGAGGCCAGTTCCGCCAGGCACGCCGCCGGGCTGCGCAGCACATTCCTGCCGCCGCCTTCCGCCGCCACCGCGTCGTTCTTCGACAGCGTCACCGTGAAGGCGGCGAGCTGCTCGGCCAGCGTGGCCAGCGTATCGGCGAGGGGGCGGTACGGCTCACCGACAACCAGCGCTGCGTGTAGACCGTAGGCAGCCACGAAATCGGCCGGCTGGAACTTCCACCCCGGGTACGGGCAGTCGATGATCTCGAAGGCCAGCGCCAGCCACTCGACGTGACGCAGCACCTCGACCGGATCGGTGAGGCCGGCCGGCAGCGGCGCGGCCAGCCGCACCACGATCTCCGGTTCGATCTTCGGCGCGATCATCCCGCCGATGTCCAACGTCGCCCGGCCGGCGGTGGTCATCGTCACCGTGTCGTCGTACAGCGACGCCCACACCAGCGTCTCGAGTTTCAGCGCCCGCCATATCGCCCGGTTGGCATAGCCGACCTTCACGCCGACCACGCGGTGCCCGGCCGCCACCCTGCGGCGCATCAGCTCCGCCTCGACGGCGTAGGCCGCGGGCAGCTCGAGGCCACGCGCAGACGGCAGCACGGCAATCGTCTCGCGGTTGCCGCGAGCCGTCGAGATTTCCAGGGCGATCGTCGCAGCGTCGATCATGCTCCCGGCCTTCACATCGGCTTCCGCCAGGCGCCGTCGCATCGGCTTGAGGACGAGGATCGCCGCCAGCGCCGCCGCCAGGTCCAGCGCCGCCATCGAGTAGAGCACGCTGGCCCAGCTCCCGGTCGCCTCCATCAGCAGGTTCCCGAACGGCACCAGCAGCGCGGCCACGCCCTTGGCACAGTAGAGCAACCCGTAGATCGTGCCGATGTTCTTCGTCCCGAAGGTGTCGCCGGCGGTGGCGCTGAACAGGCTGTAGACCTCGCCCCAGGCGAAGAACACGATGCCCGAGAGCACGACGAAGGCCCAGGGGTTCGAGCCGTACCAGCCGAGCGCCAGGATGCCGACGGCCTCGAGCGAAAAGGCGAGGAACATCACCAGCTCGCGACCGATGTAGTCCGAGAGCCAGCCGAACATCGGCCGGGAGATGCCGTTGACGATGGTGTTCATCATCAGCGCGAACGGCAGCGCCGCCATGGTGAAGAAGTAGAAGTTGATCTG
Organism: uncultured Acidobacteriota bacterium; assembly: GCA_963779175.1. Taxonomy (GTDB): domain Bacteria; phylum Acidobacteriota; class Vicinamibacteria; order Vicinamibacterales; family UBA2999; genus CADEFD01. The sequence goes on along the minus strand of CAVZXA010000003.1, from coordinate 1,468,145 downwards.
GTAGTTCCGGACCCCGAGGTCTTCTGCGATCACACTCAGCTGGGCCACCGCCATCAGGCCGCCGGTGACCGTGCCGGTGAACATCGCCAGCATCACCCAGAACACCGGCGTGTGCAGCGCCTCGCCCAGGGTGTAGTCGCGGCGCGACTGCGCGACCTTCGCCGAGTACTTGATGACGCCGGGCCTGGGCGGGCGCAGGAACGCGGCGAAGAGCACGATCGCCACGCCCTGGAGCAGCCCGAAGGTGAAGAACGCCGCCTGGTAGCCGGAGGTCGCGATCATGTTCGCGATCGGGATGACCGTGAGAATGGTGCCGGAGCCGTACCCGGCAGCGGTCAGGCCGACCGCCAGGCCGCGCTTGTCCGGGAACCACTTGATCGCGTTGTTGATGCAGGTGGCGTAGACCGCGCCCACGCCGAGGCCGCCGACCACCGACCCGAGGTAGAAGCCTGGCAGCGAGGTCGCGTACCAGTTGATGACCCAGGCCAATCCCGTCAGCACGCCGCCGAGCAGGACCAGCAGGCGCGGCCCGTAGCGGTCGATGAAGTGGCCGATGAACGGCGTGCTCCAGGTCTGGACCACGACGAAGATGCTGAACGCCGTCTGGATCGCGGCGCGCTCCCAGCCGTGCGCCTTCTGGATCTCGGGAACGAACTGCGTCCAGGAATACTGGATGTTCGACGCGGCCACCATGCAGGCGACACCGAACGCGAGCTGACCCCAGCGGGACGCCTCGACCTGGTCAGCGACAGCAGCCGTGCTCACGGTGGACGACATTGCCGCGTATCCTAGTGCATTTCAGGGCTGTTGGCGCCGGGCGCGATGCGCGTCCAGCAGCGTCGCGCACGCGTAGACCGCCCGGGTCGAGGGCATCGGCACGCCGAGGCGATCGCCCAGCTCCACCACCGCGCCGACCACGGCCTCGAGCTCCATCGGCCGTCCCGCCTCGAAGTCCTGCAGCATCGACGTCTTGTGCGCGCCGACCTTCTCGGCGCCGGCCATCCGCTGGTCGATCGAGATCGGCAGCTCGATCCCGAGCCTGCTCGCCACCGCTTCGGTCTCGGCCATCAGCGTGCGCACCAGCTGCGACACCTCGGGGTGCCGGGCCAGCTCCTCGAGCGTGCCGCCGGTGAGGGCGCTGATCGGATTGAACGCGACGTTGCCGAGCAGCTTCACCCAGATCTCGTGACGGAAGCGGGCGGTGACCGGGCTACGCAGGCCGGCGGCAATCAGTGCCTCGGCAATGCGTTTGGCCCGCTCGCTCTTGCTGCCGTCGGGCTCGCCGACGCTGATGCGATTGCCTTCGATGTGGCGGACGACGCCGGGCTCGGGCAGGTCGGTGGCGAAGTAGGCGAGCGAGCCGACCACGCGCCGGTGCTCGATGGCGCCGGCGATGACGCCGCCGGGATCGACACGCTCCAGATGCAGGTCGTTCAGCTCGCCGCCGGTGTTCTGGAAGTACCACCACGGGATGCCGTTCTGGGTGCTGACGACCACCGTATCGGGGCCCAACAGCGGCCGCAGCGTCGGCGCCAGGCCGGTCAGCGCGTGCGCCTTCACGCCGAGGAACACCACGTCGGCCTGGCCGACGGTGGCGAGATCACCAGTCACCTGAGGGCGCACCTCGAACTGCTCCTCGTTGCCGACGACGCGCAGGCCGCGGGCCTGCATCGCCTGCAGGTGCGGACCGCGGGCGAACAGCACCACGTCGGCGCCGGCGCGCGCCAGCTTGGCACCCAGGTAGCCGCCGATGGCGCCGGCCCCGGCAATGACGATCTTCACGAGTGGCCTGGCCTCGTCATAGGTGCGGCGGATTCCGACGCGCGGCGCCCGAGCCCCAAGGCGCGACGACCGAGCAGACCAAGCCTGTCTGTGAGGGAGGAGCAACGCCGGGGATCGGGATGCCCCGCGAGGAAGGCGTCGTACATATGACGAGGCCCGGCCACTAGGCCTGCGGCGCGAAGGCCTGCGCCACGACGCGACGCTGGATTTTGCCGGTGGCGGTGCGCGGAATCGACTCGGTGATGTGAATCTGCTTGGGCCGCTTGAACTCGGCCAGCTGCTCCTTGCAGAAGGCCAGCAACTCGGCCTCGGTGGCCGCGCCCTTCAGAGTCACGGCGGCGGCCACTTCTTCGCCCCACATCTTGTGCGGCACGCCGAAGCACACCGCCTCGCCGACCGACGGGTGGGTCAGCAGCACCTCGTCGATCTCGCGCGGCGAGATCTTCTCGCCGCCGCGGTTGATCATCTCCTTCAGGCGGCCCGACAGCGTCAGATAGCCGTGCTCGTCGAGGAAGCCCTGGTCGCCGGTGCGGAACCACTCGCCGAAGAACGCCGTGGCGTTGGCCTCGGGGTTGTTCTCGTAGCCCTTGACCACGTTCGGCCCGTGGATGCAGACTTCGCCGCGTTCGCCGGCCGCCAGCTCCTGGCCGTTGGCGTCGCGAATGCTGATGCCGACGTTGGTGCCGGGGCCGACCGCACCCGGCTTGCGCGACGCCGGCGGCAGGGGGTTGGACGCCATCTGATGCGCGGCCTCGGTCATGCCGTAGGCCTCGAGCACCGGCGCGCCGAACGCCGCTTCGAGTTCGTGCATCACCGGCGGTGGCAGCGAGGCGCTGCACGAGCGGATGAAGCGCAGCTTCTCGGCCCCGGCCGGCCTGGCCGCGCCCGGCTCGACGCGGGCCAGCAGCAACTGGTGGATGGTCGGCACCGCCGAATACCAGGTGGCGCCGTATTCCCTGGCGACCCGCCAGAACGACAGCGGGCTGAACTTGGTGGGCACGACGACGGTGCCGCCGCTGGCCAGCGTGGCCAGGGTCGACGCGACCAGGCCGTGGACGTGGAAGAGCGGCATCACGCACAGCGAGACGTCATCGGGCGTGAGCTGGTAGGTGGCGGCGATATTGTGCGCTGAGATGGTCAGGTTGGCGTGGCTGAGCGGCACGCGCTTGGGCCTGCCGGTGCTGCCGCTCGTGTGCAGGATGAGCGCGACGTCGTCGATGGCGGGGGACGGCACCGACCCGCCGAGCGGCTTGCCGCCGAGCGTGAGCGTCCCCGACGCGTCCAGGTCCACCGCCAGGATCGGGACGTCGCCGGCGGCCTTGCGGGCCGCGTCGAGCCCGTCGGGCGGCAGCAGCAGAACCCTGGCGCTCGTGTCGTCGAGGAAGAAGCGGAACTCGTCCTCCTTGTAGCCGGGGTTGAGTGGCGCCGCCGTCCCCGCCTCGGCTGCCGCCAGGAACGCCACGATCGCCGGCAGCCCGTTGGGCAGGGCCATGCCCACGCGGTCGCCGCGGCCGACGCCGGCGGCCGACAGGGCTCCGGCCAGGCCACTGACCATCGCGCGCAGCTGGGCGTAGGAGATGCGGAGCTGCTGATCGGGGAGCGCGATAGCGGTCCGATCGGCCGGTGCCGAGTCGAGCAGGCCGAGCAGGGTGGTGGGCGTGGGCTGAGCGGCGGTCATGGCCGAGCAATGTGCCTCACTCTCCGGCTGACGTCAATGAGAAGGCGCATGAGCGCGGTTGGCCCCGGAGGAGGCGATCGTCGCTCCGGACGATATCGGGCCGCAGATGCCGCGCGTCTGACGGCGACGGGCGACCGCGCGGCTAGCTGTTCTTTTTGGCCATCGCCGTCCTGAGCAGCGACAGACCCGCGTAGAGCACGACCACCACCACCAGCCAGCGGATCGCCTCGAGCGGCAGCGACTTCACCACATACGCCGCCACGAGCACGCCGGGAATCCCGCCGAGCGCGATGCCGAGCGCGGCCTTGCCGTCGTAGGTGTCGGAGCGCGCGAACTTGATGCCCGCCAGCGGCAATCCGTAGGCGGCCGAGCCCATCATGATCGGAAACGCCGAGCGCGGACTCATGCCGAGCAGGCTGAACACGATCAGGCTCGGCGCGTAGCTGCCGATGCCCAGGGCGTTCAGCGAGCAGAACGCGAAGTTCAGCAGCGTGGCCACGACCAGCGTGCCACCGGTGAAACCCACGGCGTCGCCGCCGCCGGGAATCAGCTGCAGGTTCGTCACCGTCATGAACGCCGCGCCGACCACCAGCGCGATCGCCATCCCGAGCTGCACCTTGCGCCGCGGAAGACGCGACACGATACCGGCGCCCACGTAGCCGCCCAGCGCGCCGACCGGCACCATCAGGCCGAGCGTCAGCGGATCCACGACAATCGCCGTCACGAACGCGAACGCCTCGATCGCCACCGGCACCGACGAGCCGACGTTGAGCGTGCCGGGAATCCACTCGTCTTTCACCATCTTCGTGAAGCGGAAGATGGCGGTGGTGGGCGCGTAGTTGCCGATGCCGAGCGTGTCGAAGAAGAGCGTGACGGCGCCGATGGCCAGTTGCAGCAGCGTCGGCGGCCGATGCGGATGCCCGCGGCGCGCGCTCTGCCACCAGACGATGACGAACCAGAGGATGACGAGCGCGAGGCCCGTGAGCAGGAGAGGGATGGGGGAGAGCATGCGGCGGGGGCTATCTTGTGCCGCAATGCCCGGAGCGGCAAGGCCTCAGGCGAGGCCCTGCCGCTGCCGTGAGACCTACATGGGGCCGAACGCCAGCGTCGCCTTGCTGTTTTCCCACTGCATGACCAGCAGGCCGCCCTTGCCGGCGGGGTTCTTCTCGATCGCGATCGTGAAGGTCTCGACGGCGGCCGGCAGCGTCTCCACCTTCATGGCGACGCGGCCGAGGTCCTGGGCCTGGGTGTATTCGGTGCCCCACTGGCCGGTCTGCTTGTTGAGCACGAGCGTCCAGGTCTTGTCGGTCACCAGCGAGTAGAGCGAGATCTTGCCGGGGTTCACATGGAGCGGCCCGAACATCAGCGCCTTGTCGGTTTCGAGAATCGTCGCCTCGTCGGCGCCGGTGCGCCAGACCTGGCCGTAGGGCACCAGGCCGCCGAAGATCTTGCGGCCCTTCATCGAGGGGCGGCCGTAGGTGATGCTGACGGTGGCGCCGTCGATGGTGGCCTTCACGGTTTCGTGCGCGCTGGCGCGCTTCTGCTGGGCGGCGGCGAAGCCGGCGGGCACGGCGAGAGCGGCGACGAGGGCCGAAGCCACGAATGCACGACGCTGAATCACTGGACTGCTCCTTGAGAGATGACGTGACAACCTTTGGACTATAGCACCCGCGTTCTGGTTCCCGCGGCGAGGGCGCTGTGCTCACAGAATGCGCTTGCCGAAGGCCGAGAGCGCGAGTTCGGTGGCCAGCTCCGCCGTCGCGTTGCGCACGTCGAGGGCCGGGTTCACTTCCACGAGATCGAGCGCCACCAGGCGGCCGGATTCGGCCACCGCCTCCATCACGAAATGGGCCTCGCGGTAGTCGAGGCCGCCCTTCACCGGCGTGCCCACACCGGGAGCGATCGTGGGGTCGCAGACGTCGAGGTCGAACGAGACGTGCACGCCGCCGGTGCCGGCCGAGGCCGCGGCCAGGGCGCGGTCCATCACCTCGGCGATGCCGAGGCGGTCGATGTCCTTCATGGTGAAGGCGTGGACGCCGGCGGCTTTCACGATCTCCTTCTCGCGGTCGTCGAGATTGCGGATGCCGACGAGCACCGTGTGCTCGGGACGGATGGCCGGCTCCGGCCCCGAGATCCGCGCCAGTTCCGCCGGCTCATACCCGAGCAGGGCGGCCAGCGGCATGCCGTGCACGTTGCCCGACGGAGAGGTGGCGGGGGAGTTGATGTCGGCGTGCGCGTCCACCCAGATGACCCCCACGGCCTGGCCCTGGCCCTTGAGCCAGGCGGCGCTGGCCGCGACCGACCCGGCGCCGAGCGAGTGGTCGCCCCCGAGCACGATCGGGAGAGCGCCTTCGTGCAGCGACGCCAGCGACGTCTGATAGAGCTTCTGGCAGACCTTGGCGATCTCTTTCACGTAGCGTTTGCGGGGATCGCCGAGGCCCTTGGTCTCGGGAAGCGGGGTGGCGATGTCGCCCTTGTCGGTCACGGCTATGCCCAGGGCGCCGAGGTGTTCGGCCAGGCTCGAGATCCGGATGGCCGAGGGGCCCATGTCGACGCCGCGGCGGTTGCCGCCGAGGTCGAGAGGGACGCCAATCAGGTGGGCGGGCTTCATGAGCCCGATTGTACCGGGATGTACCGGAGCGGCGTGCCCACGATGTAGCGCCACCGCAATCTCATCGTGCTATATTATGGGGTTTGTTTTTCACCCGCTACATTGTAGCGACTGCCGCGGAGGCATCGTGCCCATCCTCGTCCGGCCCGTGCGCGAACAGCTCGAGCACGATCGCATCATTCGATTGCTCCAGGCGCGCTACCAGAAGAAGCACGACCCGGTCGCCAACATCGGCCACGAACCGCCAACGTCGATCGTCATCGGCACTGCTGAATTCGTTCCCGATCTGATCCTCGTCACCAACGACAAGGCCCGTAAGCTCGAGGGCGTGGTCGAAGTGGAGACGGGCGAATCGGTCAACTCGCTCGAGGCGCTGGCGCAGTGGGGCCCCTTCAGCAAGCTGCGGGTGCCGTTCCATCTGTACGTGCCGCCCAACACGCTCGACACGGTGCGCCGGTTGTGCCGCGATCACAACGTGACGGTCGCCGAACTCTGGACCTACCACACGAATCTCGATCAGGTGCGCTTCACGCTCGTGCAGAAGGCGCCCGACGCCGCCATCGCCGCGGCGAGGCGGGCCGGCCTCACGGGCACGCCGAAGCTCAAGGTGGCGCCGCCCCCGCCGCCTCCACCTCCGCCCCCGCCGCCCCCACCGCCCATGCCTGCCCGCAGCGGGGTGGACCCGAAGGCCCCGGTGCGTACCGCCGCCCAGAAGGTTTCGTTCGGCAAGTTCGTCGCCGCAGCGAAGGCCTCGGCGGCCAAACACGCGGCCTCGCAGCCCGCGCCTGCCGCGCCGGCCGCACCTCCTCCGGCCCCGCCCGCAGTGAAGCCGGTGGCCAAGGTCGCGGCGGCACCGGCCGCGCCGGCTAAGGCCGCGGTTGCGGTTGCGCCGCCCGCGGGCAAGAAAACCGCGACTCCGCCGGCGCCTGTGAAGGTGGCGACGAAACCGGCCGCCGCACCGGCGAAAGCGACCGCGCCCGTCAAGGCGGCGGCTCCCGCTCCCGCGGCGGCCAAGGCGGTCGTCAAAGCGGTTGGCAAGCCGGCCGCAAAAGCGGTGGCGAAGCCGGCAGCCAAACCCGCGCCGAAGCCCGTCGCGAGGGCGGCGGTGAAGCCTGCGGTCAAGGCGGCAGCGCCGGCGAAGTCGGTCAAGCCGGCCGCCAAGCCGGTGGCCAAGAAGGCGGCGCCCGTCAAGGCCGCGGCTCGTCCCGCGGCCGGAAAGCGGCGCTAGTCGCGCGTGCCGTACCTGCGACTCACCGCCGATCGGCGGGGCGTGGAAAACACGTTCCTGCTGCACGTCGCCGCGCCGGGCGAACGGCCGAAGATTCTCTATTGGTACCGCACGGTGCCCGGGGTGAAGATCGGCCGGCCCGCGCTCGATGACGCCGCGATGCGATCGCTCGAGGAGCAGTATCCCGACATCGATTTCGACTGGCCCTACATCCTCGACATCGGGGCCATGACGCCGGTCGAAGTGGAAGCGGCGATTCCGCCGCGCAAGCGCAAGCCGCTCCCACCCCGGCGTTCTGAGGCCGATCCGGAGAGCGACGCGGTGGACGTGGCGCCGCCGCGCGCCGCGGCTGCGGTTGCGGTTGCCGTTGCGGCTGCCGGGCCGGTCGGGAGCGCCGAGCCGCCCGCGCCGGTGGTCGCTGCCGACTTCGACGACGGGCCCGACCTGCTGAGCGAACTGCTTGGACGCGGCATCGCCGCCAGCCTGCGCCAGCAGCATGCGGCGCTGGCCGACAGCATCGACGCGGCCGCCGCCGAGCCAGCCCTCAAAGCCGCCTGGCGCGAGCGCCTGGCGCGGCTCGACCCCGACGGCTGGGAATCGCCCGAGGCCGTGCTGGCGGGCATGGGCACCGTGCAGCGCGACCTCGATGTCCTCACAGACGAGCTCGATCGCGCCACTTCCGGCGCCTGAGCCGACCCCACGCGCGCGGCCGCCAGGCGCACCCGTGCGTCTATACTGAGGCCATGAGAATCCGCCGCCTCGCCGTCGCCGGTGCCGGGCTCGTGCTCGGCACGCTGCTCACGGGACTTGCCGTGCTCGACGCCCGTCAGGCGCCCGCGGCCCCGCAGACGCCGGCCCCCGCCGCGCAGCAGCCTGGCCGCCCGGCCACGCCCGACGGCGTGTTCCGCAGCGCCGTGGATCTCGTGACGACCGACGTCATTGCCCGCGACGCGCGGGACCTCTTCATCGCCGATCTGACCAAAGACGAGATCGAGATCTTCGAAGACGGCGTGAAGCAGGAACTGGCGTCGATGACGCTCGTGCACGGCGGGCGCGTGCTCAACCTGCAGGCGCCGCCGCCGCCGCCGGCGCAGGAAGGCATCATCCTGCCCACGGCGCGGCCGCGCAACGACGCCGCCGGCCGCATCTTCCTCATCATCGTCGACGACCTGCATCTCGACTTCCGCAACACCGGCCGCATCCGCGATCTCTTCAAGCGCATCTCGCGCACGCTGGTGCACGAAGGCGACATGTTCGGCATCGTCTCGACCGGGCCGTCGTCGCTTGCCATCGACCTCACCTACGACCGCAAGATCCTCGACGAGGCGATCAAGAAGATCACCGGCAACGGGCTGAAGCCTTCCGACATCATCCAGGGCCAGGATGGCCCGCAGGGCCCGACCGAAGTGCGCTACCGCGCGCAGGTGGCGTTTTCGACCGCGCGCGACATCGTCACGCAGCTCGAACGCATCACCAACCGTCGCAAGGCGGTGGTGTGGGTGAGCAACGGCTTCGACTTCAATCCCTTCGAGAACCAGCGCCTGGGCGAAGACCCGATCTACGGCGGGCGCATGGGGCAGACACGCGAGGAAGGGCAGGAAATCAACCGCACGATGAACCAGGGCCAGCAGTTCTCGGATGCCGACCTGGCGCGCGAACTGGCCGACCTGACGCGTTCGGCGAACCGCGCCAACGCGACCTTCTACACGATCGATCCGCGCGGGCTGGTGGCGGGGCAGGACCTCGACGAGACGGTCGATCCCACCGACTTCCAGAACCACATCCGCAAGACGCAGGACAGCCTGCGCGTGCTGGCGACGGAAACCGGCGGCATCGCCATCGTCAACCAGAACAACTTCGAGAAGGGCTTGAAGCGGATCGACGCCGAGACCAGCGACTACTACGTGGTGGGCTACTACTCGAGCAACCCCGACCCGCTGAAGCGCACGCGGAAGATCGAGGTCAAGGTGAAGCGCGAGGGGCTCAACGTGTGGTCGCGCACGTCTTACACGCTGCGTCAGCCGACGCCCCCCACCAAGTAGCGCGGGCGGCGCGATGCGGGCGGCCGGAGGCGGCCGCCCGGCGGGCGGTGCTAGGCGCGACCGAGCGGCTTGGGCGTGTCGGTGCCGCCGGTGCGCGCCGCCTCGATCGACTCGAGGATGCGCGAGCGCAACCACGACACGGGCTCGGGCTGCATCTGCGTGAATGCACGCCACACGTCGTCGCTGAGAGCGATGCTGATGACGCGGTCGGGACTCGGTGACATGGGATGGCCCTCCAGGAAAGACAGACCGTGATCGTAGCGATCCGTCATCCAGACGCGAAATAGAATGATCGAATTGCACCGATGTGCTCACCGCATGGCACCGGGTTCGGCGCGTCTCGAGTTGGCGTGGGCGCGGTCCCGGCGGCATGATCGGAGCACTTTGCGAGGCACCCGAAGATGAGCGTCTGGACTCTGGCCCGTCGTTGCGAGCGCATGAACCCGTCGATTCTGCGCGAGATTCTGAAAGTGGCCGAACGTCCCGGGGTGAAGTCGATGGCCGGCGGGCTGCCGTCGCCGGAGACGTTCCCGGTCGAGGCCATCCGCGCCGCCTGCGACACCGTGTTGACCCAGCAGCCCAAAGCGGCGCTGCAGTACGCCGCCAGCGAGGGCTTCGGGCCGCTGCGCGAGTGGGTCGCCGCGACCCTGTCACGGCCGGGCTATTCCGTGGCCGCCGACCAGGTGCTCATCACGACCGGGTCGCAGCAGGGGCTGGACCTGGTCGGGAAGGCGTTCATCGACGCCGGTGCGACGGTGGCGGTCGAGGCGCCGACCTACCTCGGCGCGCTGCAGGCTTTCGTGCCCTACGAGCCGTCGTTCGTCAGTCTCGAGGGCGACGCCGAGGGACCCACCGCCTCGGCGATCGCCACGCTGGCTTCGCGCGCCCCGGGCACGCGCTTCGCCTACCTGTTGCCGAACTTTCAGAACCCGACCGGCGGCCAGATCTCCGACGCCCGCCGCGACGCGATCGTGGCGGCTGCGCAGTCGGCCGGCGTGCCGATCGTCGAGGACAATCCGTACGGCGACCTCTGGTTCGACCAGGCGCCGCCGCCGTCGATGACCTCGCGCTGGCCGGAAGGCGCCATCTACCTCGGGTCGTTTTCGAAGGTGCTCACGCCGGGCTTCCGCCTCGGCTTCCTGGTGGCGCCGCACGAGCTCTACACCCGCCTGCTGTCGGCCAAGCAGGCCGCCGACCTGCACACGCCCGGCTTCAATCAGCGGGTGGTCTACGAGGTCATCAAGGACGGCTTCCTGGACCAGCACGTGCCGACAATCCGCGCCCGCTACCGGCTCCAGCGCGACGCCATGACCACGGCGCTGGCGGCGCACATGCCGGCCGGCACGACCTACCAGGTGCCGCGTGGCGGCATGTTCTTCTGGGTGCGTCTGCCCGACGGCTACGACACCATGCCGCTGCTGGCGAAGGCGGTCGAGGCGGGCGTGGCGTTCGTGCCGGGCGCGCCGTTCTACACGGCCGCGCCCGATTGCCGCACCATGCGCCTGAGTTTCGTGACCCTCACCGCCGCCGAGATTGGCGACGCCGTCGCCACGCTCGGCCGGGTGCTGGCCGAGGCCGCGCCGACGCTCACCGGCGTCAGCGAGCGAGCGTAGCAGCCAGGGTCCGAGGCGAGCCTGGCGGGGCGAAGCCGCGCCGATGCCTGGCGTAGAGCTCTTACGGGGCCAGGCGAAGGCGGGGTCGAACCTTCTCGAAGGCCTTGATCACTTCGTCGACGGCCCGCGGCGTACGGCTCATCTTCGGGTAGACCCAACCGGTCTCGCGGATGAGCGGGCGGCCGTCGATGCGCGCGCAGTAGAGGTGGCCGCTGGCCACGTCGCGCGCCACCGACTGGTAGGACACGATGGTGATGCCGAGCCCGTGGCGCACCAGCGCCTTCAGGATCTCGACGTTCTCGGTTTCCATCACGATGCGCGGCTCGATGCCCGACGAGGCGAAGAACTCGTCGACGACGCGGCGCGTGTTCGAGCCCGACTCGAACAGCACGAACGGCTGCGTGGACAGGTCCTGCGCGTTCACCTTGCGCTTCTTGGTCAGCGGGTGCTTGGCCGAGGTGACCACCAGCAGCTCTTCCTGCAGCACCGGCACCGTGACCATGTCGGCGTCGCGCACCGGCAGCGTCAGCAGCGCGATGTCGCCGGTGCCGGCTCGCAGGTGCTGGATGCTGCGCTCGGCGCTGTCGTTCATGATCTTGACGTCGATGCCGGGGTGCTGGCGCGTCAACTCCGACAGCAGGGTGGGGAAGACGTAGAGACACACCGTCATGCCGCCCAGGATGCGCACCGTGCCGCGCAGGGTCTCCTGGCTGTCGCTGATGGTGGCGACCGTGTCGGTCAGGTCCTGGAACACGCGGTGACTGAGCTGCAGCAGCGACTCACCGGCCGGGGTGATGCGGATCCGGCGGCCGATGCGCAGGAACACGGGCGTCTTCAGCTCGTCTTCGAGCAGCAGGATCTGGCGGCTGATGGCCGACTGCGACACGTGAAGCTTGTGGCCGGCGGCAGTGAACGACCCTGTTTCGGCGATGGCGCGGATGATCTCGAGTTGACGTAGGTCCAACGGCGGGGCTCCTGGTGCGAGAGTATACATGCAGTGGTGAGATGGACCTAGATCGATCTGCCGTGCGGAGGAATGTGACTGGACGCGCTGACCAGCGCCCCGGCACGCCTCGCTGGCGCTGACGCCGCGTTGCGCCGTCGTTACGCGGCCCGCGCCTGACGAGGCAAAACCTGTCAGATCACGCAGTTTTGCAGGTGAATTGCGCGCAGGCGCTGGCGCGGCGTCGGTCGGTCTCCGCGTTGCAGCGGCGTCATTCCAGGTGAATGTGGAGGGCAGGCCGCAGATGCGCCGGCATCGAGTCGTGCCACCGGATGGCAACTGAACTGAGAGTTCAATCTCTTTTGGGAATGACTCGTGAGCCGCTTTCGAATCGACCGCGCGGCCGGTGCGACGGCCCGCCCGCCGCGCCAGCCCGGAGGCTCGGTGGTGGCGGGGGCTCAGACGGCCGAGCGTCGGCGGCTCCGCGCCGCCGGGCGCTCCACTTCGGCCCGCACGCGCGCGATTGCTTCCTTCAGGTAGTGCTCATCGAGTTCGATGCCGAGGCCGTGCACGCCCAGTCGCGCGCAGGCCACCATCGTCGAGCCGAGGCCGAGGAAGGGATCGGCAACGGTCAGGTCCGGCCCGAGCCCGTGGAGCTTCAGGCAGTACTCCGGCAGGCGGGGCGGGAAGGTGGCCGGATGGGGCCGGTCCTTCTCCCGGTTCTGGATGGTCTCGTAGGGCACGAACCAGGTATTGCCGCGGCAGCGTCGACCGCCCGCCGCGCCACGCCAGCGGCCGACGTTCGACTGGTCCTGATACTTCACGCCGAGTGCCAGCCGGTCGAGCCTGGTCGTGCCTTCCGGGGTGAAATGGAACAGGAACTCGTGACAGTCGTTCAGGAACCGCTCTGAGTTGATGGGCTTGTAGTGACCGACGGCCAGGTCGTCGGTCAGCCCGGAGCGGGCCCCGGCGGCATCGCGCTCGATGGCGATCGACTTCACCCAGTGGATGATGTTCTGCAGGTGCAGGTGCGGCCGCACTGCCTGGGCGACGTCGAGGGCCGTCCACGGGTCGGTCGGCTTGGCGCCGACGTTCAGGAAGAAGGAGCCCTGGGGGCGGAGGCTCCGGGCGACCGCCGCCACCCACCGGTCCGTCCACTCGAGGTACTCGTGGCGGGGCTGGCCGTCGTCGTAGGTGCGGTAGCGGATGCCGAGGTTGTAGGGCGGCGAGGTGACGACGACGTCGACGTGACGCTCGGGCAGGGCCGCGAGCACTTCGACGCAGTCACCGAGGTAGAAGTGAATCGTGGCCCGTCCGGCCTGGACGGTATCGTAAGGGCGGGGAACGCGGGTGGGCACGCGGGGCGGATTGTACCGCCTTCGCGCGACGGAGTACAGCGCCCTGGCAGGCGCCGCCGACGGACGGCTACGAGGCGCGCATGGCGGCCGCGGCGGGCTGATAGCCCTCGGCCGTGCGGCCGTCACGCAGCGCCGAGATCGTGTGATTCTGGCGGTGTGAGGCGCTCGTGCACTGCGGCCCCTTTTCCTCGACGTAGACCACCTCGCGGGTGCTGGCCACGTCGCGGTAGCGGCCGATGACGCAGCCGCAGGCCATGGTGCCGAACCCGAGGAGTTTCACGACACTCATAATCACGTTCTCCTGTCAACGCTCTCGCAAGTTTCGTGCCCGATGCGTCGCCGTTCGTATAGGCGCGATTCGTGAAGCCATGACCTCACGGCGTATCGAAATCGGTCGCAATTCGTCACACCGCGCGCCAGTAATCGACAGAACCACGCGCGGGATGAGGCGTCGCCCGACGCCGCACTGGATCATCGTTCGTCGATTTGGATGCCGCGCGACGGCGGCGCAACGATTCAGCGACGCGGCGCGCGGGCCAGTTCGCGGTCGAACGCCTCGCGCGCCGCCGGCGACGAGGGATCGAGCGTGAGTGCTTCGGCGAGCCGCTGCATCCCGGCGGCGGGGTTGCCGCCTTCCAGTTCCAGCAACGCCAGGTTCGTGTACGCCGACGGATCGCGGGGGTCGGCGCGCAGCGACGCCTGGAAGGCCTCGCGCGCCTCGTCGCGCCGGCCGGCCGTTGCCAGGGCCGCTCCGAGCAGGTTGTAGCCCTTGGCGTGTGTCGGATTCCCGGTCACCAGCGCCCGGGCTTCGCCGATGGCCAGTTCCGTCCGGCCCTCCATGAACAGGAGGCTGGCGGCGTAGTAGCGCGTGGCGTCGGCGGTGGGCGCGACCGCCCGCAGCCGCGTGACCACCGGCAGCAGCCGCTCGCGGTCGCCGACGTCGGCGAGCACCGAAGCGAGTTGCTCGAGCGCCGCCACGTTCGACGGCTGACGTTCAACCATGGTGAACGCGACCCGGGCCGCCTCGTCGACCCGTCCGCCCGAGGCGAGCAGGCGCGACAGCGCCACCTGCGCTTCCAGGTGGTCCACCGGGGCGGCGGCCGTCTGCAGCGCCCGCAGGGTCTGGTCCTGCCGGCCGGTCACGGCGGCGGCCCGCACCAGGCCATCGAGAGCCCGGGCGTCGCGCGGGTTCAGGCGCACGGCGGTCTCGAAGTCGGCCCAGGCGGCGCCCGGGGCGCTGGCCTCGTAGAGCATCCAGCCGCGGTCGCGCCAGGATGCCGCCGACGCCGTGCGGCGGGCCTCGACCGCTGCCGGCACCGGACGTTCCGCCGCCAGGGCCCGCAGGGCCGCCGAATTATCGGGACCGCCGCGCGAGAACACCGCCCGCGGACCGGTGAACTCGACCGGCGCGTGGTCGTCGGTCTGCAGCCGGGCGCCGCTCGAATACGCCACCACGCCGGGCCCCTCGGCGATGAGCAGCGACGTGAGGGCGAAGGCGTCCTTCACGCCGACGCCGGCCAGGTTGGCCGCCGCGCCGCTGCGTGCGGCCAGCCGGGCTGGCAGGGCCGCCACCTGGGCCAGGAGGGGCTGGTTCGAGCCGATGAGCAGCACGTCGCCATCGCCGACCAGCCACAGCGTGGCGTCGGGGAACACCGCCGTGAACGTGGCGACGATCGACTTCAGGTCGTCGCCGCTGATGTCGTAGGTGTGCGCCCACTGGCACAGCACGCCGCCGGGCGTCAGGCGGGCTTTCGCGGCCTCGAAGAACTCGCGCGTGAAGAGGGCGGCGATGCCGGCCATCCACGGGTTCGACGGCTCCGAGATGATGGCGTCGTAGCGGGCGCGGCTGCGCAGGATATGGGTGCGGCCGTCGCCGATGATGAGCCGGGTGCGGGGATCGCGCAGGGCTGCCCCGTTCTCGGGCTCGAAGAAGCGTGATGCCTGCACGACCTCGGGCGAGATCTCGAGCACGTCGGCGCGCTCGATCCCATGGGTGAGCGCCGAGCCGAGCGTCACGCCGCTGCCCAGGCCGAGCACCGCCACCGCCTTCGGGTCTGGATGCAGCAGCAGCGGCACGTGCGCGAGCAGACGCTGGGTGAGCATGTCGCCGGCGTTGGACGCATCCACCTTGCCGTCGATGGCGAGCGAGGTGGTGCCGGCCGCCTCACGCACCGCCACCGTGGCCGTCGCGCCTTCCTTGTAGTAGGCGAGGTGGCCGGCACGCAGCGACACCTCGCAGAGCGTCGGCCGACAGCGCCGAGGCGTATTTGTAGGCGCCACTCGTGAACAGGGCCTGGTCCCACGACGGGAGCGCCACGCTCGCGACCAGGGCGGCGAGAGCGCGCCGTGAACGCCACCACGCGCGCGGTGCCGGCCGCGCGGCCGGCCACGAGCACCGCCAGCGCCGCCACGGCGGCGCCGGCGCCCAGGGCGCGCAGGCTCCCGTGCAGGCCGAGCGCCGGGATGATGACGAAGCCGGCGGCCAGCGCCCCGGCAATGGCGCCGATGGTGTTCAGCGCGTAGATGAGGCCGAGATCGGCGCCGAGCGAGTCGTCGCGGCCGGTGCCGGTGCGAATGGCAAACGGGAAGGCGCACCCGAGCGCCACGGCGAGCGGCAGCAGCCACGCCGTCACGAGGAGCACCTGGCGCAGGAGCACCGACTCGAAGGTGGCGTCCGGCGCCGAGACGGCGGCGGCCATCGCGGTGAGGCCCTGGTCGACCGTCCACACCGCGGCGGCGGCGAGCAGCACCGCCAGCCCGATGGCCGTGGTGAGGCCGGCCGCCGGGTGGCTCGCCCGCACCGCCAGACGACGTCCTGCCACCGCGCCGAGCGCCAAACCGGTGATGAAGATGGCCACCACGAGGCTGAAGGCGTAGGTGGTCGGGCCGAGCACCTGCGCCAGCAGCCGCGACCACACGATCTGCAGGCCCAGCGACAGGAAGCCCGAGGCGGCCATCGCCATCGCGGCCAGCCACGGTTGCGGCGCGACCGCGGGGGCCGCGGCCGGCGCCTTCCGCGAACCCTTGCCGGCCGGACGGGCCGCAGGGACCGGCGCCGCGCCGTCGGCTGGCGGCTCCGGCACCGCGCGACCAGCCAGATGCCACGCGGCGGCCGCCACCACGAGATTCAGGGCCACGCCGATCCAGGTGGTGAGCCGCAGGCCGAGCGTGGGGAGCAGCATGAACCCGGTCAGCAGCGCGCCCGCCGCCGCGCCGGCCGTGTTGGCGGCATAGAGCGCGCCGGCGTCACGGGTGGCGGCGGCGGCGCCGGGCACGAACCAGCGCGCGACGAACGGGAACGTGGCGCCCATCGCCACGGCCGGCAACGCCACCAGGAGCACGCTCGTGAGCAGGCGCAGCAGCGGGAATCCGGGTCCGCCGGCGCCATCGGCGTAGGCGCGGCTCAGGAGCGGTTCGAGCGCGCTCAGGCCGAGCGGCATGGCCAGCGCGAGAACGGCGATGGCCACCTCGAGGCCGGCGTAAACGCGCATCGCGCCGCGGCGCGACGCCCGGTCGCTGGCCGGGCCGGCAAGCGCCGCCCCGATGGCGAGCCCACCCATGAACGCCGCGAGCACGGTGCTGGCAGCGGCCACGCCGTGACCGAGCGACAAGGTCAGCAGGCGCGTCCACGCCACCTCGTACACCAGGGCCGCGGCGCCCGAAAGCGCGTAGACGAGCAGAAACCAGCGCGGGGGCATCCGAGGAAGTGTAACAGTCCGCCGCCAGGGCTGGCCGCCGGGGCGGACGTCGATCAGTCGCTGCTCGACGTCGACGAGGACGGGGGCGGCGGATAGCCGCGCGTCCGATACAGCACGGCGTCACCGTCGGCCGCCACCCACTCAAGATCGAAGGCGCGGATGGCAAAAGCGGCCAGCGCCGGCGGTGTCTGCGACGGGTGGATGACCACCCACGCCAGACCGGCCCGTTCGATGAAGGCCGGGGCCCGCGCCATCAGCCGCGCTTCGTCTTCCGGCGTCAGTGTCCGCCCTTCGCTGAGCGTCAGCAGTCCGGTCAGGGTCGGCGATTCCCGGATCTCGCGAAAGCGGCGCGACGACACGCGCGAGAGATACCCGCCGATGAGCCGCTTCTCGTGCCGCGTCTGATTGAACTGGTAGCGGGCGCTGAAGTTGCCTTCCGACGAGACGCCGTCGCGGATGCCGAAGGGCAGTTCGAGAATGCGCACCGGCCGCGGGTCGGCGCGGACCGTTTCGTAGACGGAGGGGATGTAGGCGGAATACAGCGGCCGCGGCGCCGGCAGCAGTTCGAAGGCCAGCAGCACCGCCACACCTGCCAGCAGCTGACGCCGGCGATGCGGCCAGCGCTCGCCGATGGCCTTCAGCGCCATCGCGAAGACGATGCTGGCGCACAGCGCCGCGACCACGGCGAAGCGGCCCGGCATGCGCGTGAGACTCACGACCGGCACGTATCGCAGCAGCGCCCACGGGCCGGGCACGAACGTGTTCACGCCGGCCACGTGCACGAACGGGCCGAGGGAGAGCGCCGCGAAGATACCGAGTGTCCAGAACCAGCCCCGTGAGCGCAGGCCCGCGCGCCACACGGCCAACGCCACCACGGCGACCACGACGAGACCGAGTGCCGCCGTGTATTCGACAAACACCGTCGGCGCCGTCTCCTGCTGGTAGCCGGCGAACCAGCGCACGAGCGGGTGCGAGGGGTTGGGTGCGACCAGCGCCAGCAGGTCGACCCCGCGCGGGCTGCTGCGCCAGTAGGTGGGCGGCGACACCCACGAGCCATCCATCACGCGCTGCGCCGCGCCGTAGAGCGTGGGCGAGAGCATCACCATCCCGGCGAGGCCGGCCGCAACCGTGAGGCCGACCGTGCGTGGCCGCGGCAGGCCCTCGGTGAGCACATGCGGATGCAGGTAGACGACAACGCGCGCGATGACCAGCGCCGTCAGCAGGAACACCGGCGCGTAGAGGCCGCGGACACTCACCGGCAGGCCGAAGATCTCGAAGCGGCCGCCACGCCCGGCAATGAGGCCGACCACGAGGCCGCCGACGAGCAGGATCGACAGGTCGAGCAGCCATCGGCCAGGGGCCCCGCGGCCGGGCCGCCACTCGAGGCGCAGCAGGCGCGAGGTGACGTAGATCGCGGCGATGAGCAGGCAGTAGACGGCGTAGTAGGCATCGCAGGACGCCGCCCACGCCACCGACACGCCGGCGAGAATGGAATCGCCGAGCCGCTCCGACCGCTCGACCCGGTGCAGGCTCCAGATGAACGCCGCCAGCGGCGCGGCGGCGACCAGGCTGAAGTGGCCGGTGGAGCGCGCGACCAGCACCGGCGCCCAGGCAAAGGCGAGCCCGGCCAGCCACGCCTCGACGGTAGCGCCCTCGGTGACGCGCCGCGCCAGCACGAAGGTCATCCAGGCGGTGAGGACGACGGTGGCCAGATAGACCAGGTTGAAGGTGGCGACCGTGCCGAGCACGCCCGCAAGCGGCAGCGCCAGCAGGTTCGAGAACAGGGTGTAGTTGTGCTGGGTCAGATCGACCGGACGCCCGGTCATCGAGAAGATCTGCTGGGTGGTCAGCGGATTGCGATGTTCGATCCGCGCCTCATGCTGGAACACCCACTGATTCCAGACGTACACACCGGTGTCGCCACCGGGATCTCCGGTCAGGTGCGTGGTGATGTTCGGAAGCAGCGGCCAGGAGAACGCCACGGCGACGCAGACATAACCCAGCACGGCGGCGAGGTGGGAGAACCACGCGCGTCGTGGCATATAGGAGGCGCGGCCACACTAGCACATCCATAGACACATCCAGAGACATGTTTTCAATAGTCTGAAGAAACACCCGACCGGTGGATGGATTGGTTCGAACTTCCTGATGGCAGGGACGGATCGACAGCGGCCCCCAAAAGAAAACGGGCGGTCCCACCATCCTTCGACTTCGCTCAGGACGCCCTGAGTTGGCCGAAGGGCGATGAAACCGCCCGTCTGCGTTGCCTTAGCCGCTAGCCCCTAGCCGCTAGCCGCCGCGAAGGTGTCTTTCAACCTTCGCGCTAGAAGTCCCAGCGGAAGCCGACGCGGAAGATGCGCGGCGCCAGCGTTTCGGTGACTTCGCGGTAGTTGACCGTGGTCTGGCGGAACGACGTGATCGCCCCGCTGTTGGCGAGGTTGAACCCGTCGAACTGGAACGTCACCTTGCCGGCCTTGCTCGGCAACGTGAACGATTTGTCGAGCCGGAGGTCGAGGATCGACACGTTCGGGTAGCGGTTGGCCGTGATCGGCTCAACCCGCACCGTGCGAGCGCCATCGTTGGGGAAGGCCACGTTGACCGTGCGGCCGTACTGCTGGCCGCTCTGCACGCGCCACGATCCCGAGGTGCCCACGCCCCACGGCATCTGGTAGCGGCCGATCACCTTGTAGTTCCAGACCATCGAGGTCTCGCGGCCGAACTCGTCGCCAAACATGCGGTCGAAGGGGCGGAACGAGTAGTCACGGGTGTAGCCGGTAGGCGTGGTCGTGGAGAAATGCTGCATCTTCGACCAGGTCATGCCGGCCGAGGTCAGCAGCATCCACTTGCCCATCATGCGGCGGTTCACTGCCAGCTCCACGGTGTTGAAGTCGGCATCGAAGCCTTCAGGATTCGTGTAGACGCGATCGAGGCCGACTCCCGCCTGACGGTCGAACGATTGGAACGACTGCTCGTCGCCCGTCCCGGCCACGCCGTCCGGGCCCGGGTCGTTGATCGTGAACGGCACGGTGTAGGCACCAGCCCGAATCGTGTCGCTTTCGGCCCAGACGTCGCGCATGTTCTTGTAGACATACGAGACGCGCGCCGACAGGCCGGTCGTCAGCTCGCGCTCGAGGTTGGTCGAGAGCTCGTTGCTGACGGGGCGGTTGAGACCGCGGTCGATGCGCACGGAGCCTGCGTTGCCCACCGTGGTGTTGAACGCACCCAGCTCAGCAGGGCTGTCGAGTAGCCGGTTGCCGTTCAGGTCGCATCCCGTGGTGCGGGTGGCCGTGCAGTCAAGAAACGCGTAGCGAAGCTGACCGAGGCCCACGGGATTTTCCTTGTCGGCCAGTTCGTCGGCCGAGTTCCAGCGCGACTGGCCGAAGTACGCCTTCACGACCGTGCGGTTGTCGCCCGTCAAATCGTAGGCGAAGCCGACGCGGGGTGAGAGGTCCTTGGTGTTGGCCACGACGCGGGCCTCGACCGTGCGCGGCGCGATGAACGCCTGGAAGCGCGCATCGTTCCAGCCGGCCAGCGCCGGGATGCCGTTGGGCGAGAACTCCTGCTCCGGCCATTCGTCCTTGTAGTACTCGAAGCGCAGGCCGAGGTTGACCGATAGGCGGTTGGTCAGCTTCCAGTTGTCGCCGACCCAGGCCGACTGGTAGTTGACGTCGTTGGTGCCGGTGACCGACGTGTTGTAGATATCCACCTGCGACAGCGCCGGTGTCGTGCCGGTGCCGCTGTCGCGGTAGAACACGTCGAACGGCTGATCGCGGAAGAGCTGCCGGCGGTCGCGTTTGATGTCGTATCCGAACTTCAGGTCGTGGCTGCCGAACCAGCCGTCCTTGAAGTACGACAGGCTCACGTAACCCTGCGGTTTCCAGCGCTTCTGGTCCTGGTAGCCGTTGTTGGCGCCGCCGTCAAAGAACTGGAGGTTGGACAGGTTCTGGCGGCCGGGCCCCCAGGGACCGTCGTAGAGATCGAAATCACGGACCGGGCGCAGCGGGAAGAAGTTCCACCAGTTGCCGGCGATCACGTCGAGGAAGGCGCGGCTGCCGAGCACGCTGGTCCATTCCGCCTTCATCGGCGTGTTCTCGGACGACTGGTAGTAGGCGGCCGAGAGCGGCGTGGTCAGGCTGATGCCGCGCTTGTCCTGCAGCTTCTGGCGCTTGTTGATGAAGCCGATCAGCTGATTGTTCTGCGACACCTGGTAGGTGAGCTTGAAGGTGTAGGGATTGGTGAGCTTCGAGCGCTCGATGTTGCTCGGAAAGCCGGTCGTGTACTTGTACTGGTCGTTCAGGCGGTAGCTGTAGAAGCCCCACGCCTTGCCGCGCCAGATGGGGAAGCCGACGTTGCCGTTCAGGTCGTACTGCTTCTGGATCTGGTTGCCGCGCTCGAGCGGGACGCGCGTGAAGAAGCCGTCGTCGTTGCGGGTGTTGGCCGTCTGCAGGAAGCCCGGCACGTTGTTGGCGATCATGTCTTCGTTCTGGTAGTCGCTGTACCAGTTGCCCGAGAGCTTGTCGCTGCCCGACTTGACGCTGATGCTCAGCACCGCGCCGCCGGCAAAGGCCGACGCATCCGCGCCGGCACCGCCAACGGAGAACTCTTCAAAGCTGCCGAAGTCGAAGTATCCGGCGTTGGCACTCGTGCCTTCGGTCGTGTCGATGCCTTCGAGGCGCGTCTGATTCTGCACGTCGAAGCCGTACGAGCGGTAGCCGGTCTGGTTGCCGGTGCGCGAGCCGCCGACGTCGTAGGACGTCATCTGCATACCAGGCGCCTGCGCCATCGCCGCCCACACGTCGCGGGCGTTCGGGATCTCGGTCAGCAGTTCCTTCGTGAAGTTGGTGCCCATCGTGGTCGTCGAGGTGTCGACGACGGGCGAGGCGCCGGTGACCGTCACGCTTTCCTGCAGCGACGCCACCGCCAGCTGCTGGTCGACCGTGAGCGTCTGGTTGATGACCACGCGAATGCCTTCGCGGTTCACCGACTGGAAGCCGGTGAGCTCGAAGTTCAGCGCGTAGACGCCCGGAGGCAGCGCGAGAAAGCGGAAGTCGCCTTCGGCGCTCGTCACCTGGACCTGCGGCTGGATCAGCGCAGGGCTCGTCACCGTGACGGTCACGCCGGGCAGCACGGCCCCGGTGTTGTCGGTGACGGTGCCGTTGATACGGCCCCGGAAGTCCTGCGCGCCGGCCGGCAGTGCCGCAAACAGCACGGCGACCAGGCACAGGACCCAACCTGTCGTCTTCAACATCATGGACACTCCTCCACAGCCCTGGCCGATGGACCAGGCGCCAACCGCGGTCGTTTCCTGGCGATGGAACCGACCCACACGGACCGAATCGTCGCGGCGCACGCGCCCCGCAACGGACTTACGAGTCAGCAAACGAAATGCCACCACCGCCGGCGCGTCAGTCGAGCGCGCCGTTCCGCCTGCTTGCGCGATTTCCGCGGCAAATACAACCGGAGGCGTCGGGGGACAAGCCGGCACAGTGTAAACGAGATCCGGCGTTCCGGATCGCGACGCCGCCGGCATCCAGACGACCGCCGGGGACCAACGGCGGAAGGACCGGGACGGCCGGCGGACGCCGGGCAGTACCGGGCAGGTAGAATGCTGCCTCCATGCGCATTCCTGCCGCCGTCGCCAGCCTCCTCCTCGTGCCCGTTCTGGCCGCCGCCCAGCAGGGCGCACCCGACCTCGGCGCCCGCCTGCTGCGAGAGGGCAGCGTCAAGGCCGCCCTCGACGCCGCCCGGGCCGATGAGGCCCGCACGCTGGCCGAACAGGTGGAGATCTGCGAGGTCGAGGCGCCGCCCTTCAAGGAAGCCAGGCGCGGCGAACTCTATGCCCGCAAGTTCCGCGAACTGGGCCTGCAGAACGTGCGCATCGACAAGGTTGGCAACGTCCTCGGCGAGCGCCCGGGCACTGCGCGGCGTCCGCACGTCGTGCTGGCCGCCCACCTCGACACGGTGTTCCCGGAAGGCACCAACGTCAAGACGACGCAGGAGGGCACCCTCCTCAAGGGGCCGGGGATCGGCGACGACTGCCGTGGTCTCGCCGTGGTGCTGGCCGTCGTGCGCGCGCTGAAAGCCGGCAATGTCCAGACGCCGGGCACCATCACCTTCGTCGGCAACGTCGGCGAGGAAGGCCTCGGCGATTTGCGGGGCGTCAAGTACCTGTTCAACGAGGGGCTGAAAGGCCAGGTCGATCGGTTCGTCTCGATCGACGGCACCGGCCTCGGCATCACCCACATCTCGGTGGGAAGCCTGCGCTACCGCGTCACGTTCAAGGGCCCCGGCGGCCACAGCTACGGCGCCTTCGGGATGGTCAACCCGATTCATGCGCTCGGGCGCGCGATGGCGGCCATCGGCGACTTCCAGGTGCCGAACGAACCCAAGACCACTTTCAACGTCGGCCGTATCGGCGGCGGCACCTCGGTGAACTCGATTCCCTTCGAGGCCTGGATGGAAGTGGATATGCGTTCGGCCGACGCCGCCTCGCTGCAATCGCTCGACGCCAGGTTCCACCACGCCGTCGACGACGCCGTGGCCGCCGAGAACGCTCGCTGGAACAGCCGCGCGCTCACCGTCGACAAGGCGCTGGTCGGCAACCGTCCGGCTGGCCGCGCCCCGGCCACCGCCGCCATCGTGCAGACGGCCGCCTCGGTCACGCGCGCGCTGGGCTTTGCCGTGACGATGGACGAGGGCTCGACCGACGCGAACTACCCGCAGAGCCTGGGCATTCCGGCGATCACCATCGATGGCGGCGGGCGCGGCCGCGGCGCGCACGCGCTCGACGAGTCGTTCGACTCGACCGACTCGTGGCAGGGCACCCAGCGGGCGGTGCTGCTGGCGATTGCACTCACGCAGCCCTGATGAGGGGCCGCCGGAATATTCACCGCTGTGCACTGTGAGGCGCAATTACACGCTTGCGGTCTAAAGCTCGTTTGTTACAATGCCGAAACCTTCGGTGAGGGCGGGCCTCGATTTTCCACAGCAGCAACCGGTTGTAACCACTACATGCTTCAGCTGAGCTCTCGACGCCGTCGAATGCTGGGCGGCGTTCTCGCCGCAGTGCTGTCTGTCGTGTGTGTGCAGCCGTTCGAAGCGGCCGGCGCCACCCGCACCCGCAGCGCCAAGGCCCAGCGCGCCACCACCGCCCGCAAGGCCCCCGCGCGGGTGACCCGCACGGCAGCCAAGAAGCCGGCCACCCGCGCCACCGCCGCCAGCAAGTCCCGCCCTTCGTCGGCCGCCCGCCGCCGCGCCATCGCCCGGTCGCGTGCCGCGGCCCGCGCCCGTGAGGCCCGCGAGCTCGCGACACCGCGCTTCAAGCTCGACGACTCCGGGCGCGAAGTACCGGCGCCGCGCGCCGCCGCCGCCATCATCTACGACCCGGAGACCAACGAGGTCCTGTTCGAAGAGCACGCGCTCGAGCCGCGCTCGATCGCCAGCATCACCAAGGTGATGACGGCGCTCGTGTTCCTCGAATCACTCACCGACCCGTCGGCCGTGGTCAAGGTCGAGCGCGCCGACGTCGCCCGCGCCTCCACGACCTATCTGCGCAATGGCTACACCGTCACCGTCGACGAGCTGCTGCACCTGCTGCTCATCGGCTCGGACAACGCCGCCGCCCGCGTGTTGGCCCGGGTGTCGCCGTACGGCACCGACGGGTTCGTCGCCCGTATGAACGAGAAGGCGCGCGAACTGGGCCTGCAGCAGACACGGTACGAAGATCCGTCGGGGCTGCTGTCGGGCAACGTCTCGACCGCCTACGAAATGGCGCGCCTCATCTCCTACGCCGTGGCCGACGAGCGCGTCGGCAGCGTGATGCGCAAGGCCGAGTTCAACTTCGTGCCCGGCAAACGCAACGTGCACGTGAACAGCACCAACCGCTTCGTCCGCTCCGGGGAGCTCGAGGTCATCGGCGGCAAGACCGGCTTCATCAGCAGCTCGGGCTACTGCCTGGCGACGATGATCCGCCTGCCGCAGACCGGCCGTCAGGTGGCGCTGGTGGTGCTCGGTGCGCGCTCGAACGCGGCCCGCTTCGCCGAGACGCGTCACCTCTTCAACTGGCTCAACGGCAGCACGCTCGCGGCTGCCGGCCCCGACGGCGCCCAGCAGTAGCCATCGCGCCGGCGCGTCCGCGCCAGGCGTTCCGTCAACGGTCAGTCGAGCTCGAATCCCTGCGCCGCGATCGCCTGGTCGAGGGCGAGGGTGGCGACCGTGTCGACCGACATCAACAGCGGCCGTCCGGCCCGCTTGACATCGATGCCTTTGACGTAGCGCTTGCAGGCATCGCACGCCGCCACCCGATACATCCCGTCGTGCGCCGAGAACACCCGCTGGCGATCCGTCGCCAGACAGCGCGGGCAGGTGCGCGCGTCGAACGCCCAGCGGCCATGGCAGCGGCCACACACGAGCTGGCGAACGCCGGGCCCGACGATGACGGCAAATCCAGGGCGCGCGCCGCACATCGGGCAGGTGCCATGCGGCCAGGCGTCGGTGGACACCCGTTGCTGCACCACTTCGGCGGCGCGGCTCAGGAACGGGCGCACGGAGAGCGCCAGTACGTCTGCGAGGCTGATGTCGGGCGCCGGCCCGCCAGCGGCGCCGTCGTTGTACCAGCGCTCTACCACGCCCGGCAGGCCCGGATCCCGGCCGACGTCGTGGAGCCGGGCGGCGTCGGCGGCGTCGAGGATGTCGTGGCGTCGCAGCACGTCCACCACCTGGCGCAGACGCAGGCGGAACTCCGGCCAGTCGATGCCGAGCTGGCTCCACTCGATGAGGCGCTGGCCGGCCGCCAGGCGGCTGGCCGAGATCGTCGTTCGAGACGTCGAGCCACGGGGTGCCGAGCCGCCGTTGCAGCCGCCGTTCTCCGTCCACCAGTTCGCGCTCCAGGGCGACGGCGGGACCGAGCTCGGGCTGCGCCTCTGCCAGGGCCCTCAGTGCCGCGAGTTCGCGGGGTTCGGCGCGTTCGCGGGGAGGAGCCGGCGGATCGGGGGGTGGCAGAGACACGGGGGTGCAGAGATTCTACCGGAACGCCTGCCCCGGTTCCGCGCCCTCACGGTATCGTAGTTCCCATGGCCAAACGCCCCCCCGTGGCTGCACCCCCGACCGCCCCCCGGACGATCCGCGCGCCGCGATCGACGGCGCCGACGGGGCTGCGCATCCTGATGATCGCCTCCGAAGTGGCGCCGTTCTCGAAGACGGGCGGACTGGCCGATGTCGCCTCGGCGCTGCCCCGCGCCCTCGGCCGCGCCGGCCATGACGTGACGGTCGTGACGCCGCGCTACCGCGGCCTCGCGGCCGGGCAGTGGCAGGCCGACGTCAGCGCCTCGGTCGCCGGCACGACGTTCACGGCCGGCCTCTTCGCCGAGCCGCTCGGCCCTGGCGCCCGCGCGCTCTTCGTGGATTGCCCGCCGCTGTTCGATCGCGCCGGCCTCTACAACGCCGGCCAGGTCGACTTCGTCGACAACCCGCTGCGCTTTGCGTTCCTCACCATCGCGGCGCTCGAATGGGCGGCGGGGGAAGCGGTGCCGATTCAGGTGGTGCACGCGCACGACTGGCAGGCGGGGCTGAGCGGGGCCTACCTGCGGCAGCACTTCGCAAGGCATCCGACCCTGGCGCAGGTGCCGACGGTGTTCACGATCCACAACCTCGCGTATCAGGGGATCGCCGACAAGGCGTGGCTGCCGCGCCTCGGCCTCGGCTGGGATCTGTTCACCGTGGGCGGCCTCGAGTTCTGGGACCGCATCAGCTTCCTCAAAGCCGGCGTGAACTTCTCCGACGCCGTCACGACGGTGAGTCCGACCTATGCCGAGGAGATTCAGCGGCCGGAGTACGGCGTGGGTTTCGACGGCGTCATGCGCGCGCGCGCCGGCGCGCTCACCGGCATCCTGAACGGCATCGACACCGACGTGTGGAATCCCGCCGCCGACCCGCTCCTGCCGGCGCCGTTCACGGCCAAGGCGCTGGCAGGGAAGGCGCTGGCCAAACGCGCCGTGCTGGAGGCATTCCGTCTGCCGGTAACCGATGACGCGCTGGCGCGACCGCTGGTCGGCCTGGTCTCGCGGCTGGTCGATCAGAAGGGCTTCGACCTCATCGCGCAGGTGGCCGAATCGCTGGTCGAGATGGGCCCGGCGTTTGTCGTGCTCGGCAGCGGCGAGGCCCGCTACGAGCAGTTGTTCCGCCACCTCGCGGCACGCCGGCCCGACCGCGTCGGCCTCCACATCGGCTTCGACGAGCGCCTCGCGCATCTGGTGGAAGGCGGCGCCGATCTGTTCCTGATGCCGTCACGCTACGAGCCGAGCGGACTCAACCAGATGTACAGCCAGCGCTACGGCACGGTGCCGGTCGTCAGGGCCACCGGGGGCCTCGTGGACTCGGTCACGCCGTGGGACCCGGCCACGAAGAAGGGCACCGGGTTCCTGTTTGCGCCCTACACCGGCGACGCCATGCTGGGCGCGCTGTCGGAGGCCCTCGCCGTGTTCGGGCGTCCAGCCGAATGGCGGCGCCTGCAGCAGAACGGGATGAAGGCGGACTTCTCGTGGGACCGCTCGGCACGCGCCTACGTCACGGTGTATAAAGGAGTGATCGCCGCTCGACGCACGCGTCGTCCGAGAGCCACCCCGGCCCGGGCGTGATACCGCACACCGGGATCCGGCATCGTAACTACGAGGGAAAAATGGCTTCGGACAAGATCAAGACGCTCGGTGACGGTGACTTCGACGCGGCGGTGAAGAACGGCGTCGTGCTGGTGGATTTCTGGGCTGAATGGTGCGCCCCGTGCCGCCGTCTGGCGCCCACCGTGGACCAGCTGGCCGAAGACTACGCCGGCAAGGTCACGGTCGCGAAGATGAACATCGACGAGCACCCGGCAACCCCCAGCAAGTTCATGGTGCGCGGCATCCCGACGCTGCTGCTCTTCAAGGACGGCGACCTGAAGGAAACCATCGTGGGTCTGGCGGCCAAGGACGACCTCGCCCGCATGATCGACAAGCACCTGTGAGCGCACCGGCCACCACCCATCGCGCCGTCGTCGTCATCGGATCAGGGCCGGCCGGGCTCACCGCCGCGCTGTATACCGGACGCGCCAACCTCAACCCCCTCGTCATCGAGGGCATCGAGGCCGGTGGCCAGCTCATGCTGACCACGATGGTCGAGAACTGGCCCGGCTACCGCGACGGCATCCTCGGCCCGGACCTGATGACCGAGCTGCGCGCCCAGGCTGGCCGCTTCGGCGCCGAGTTCCTGCAGGGCGACGTCACCTCGGTCGACATGTCGGCGCGGCCGTTCACGATCCAGGTGGGCAAGACCACCTACACGGCGGACGCGCTCATCCTGGCGACCGGCGCGTCGGCGAAGTGGCTCGACCTCGGCGTCGACAAGCAGCTCTCGGGCCGCGGCGTCTCGACCTGCGCGACCTGCGACGGCTACTTCTTCAAGGGCCGGCACGTCGCCGTCGTCGGCGGCGGCGACACCGCCATGGAAGAAGCGATCTATCTCTCGAAGCTGGCCTCCCACGTGACGGTCGTGCATCGCCGCGACTCGCTGCGGGCGTCGAAGGTGATGCAGGACAAGGCGCTGAACGACCCGAAGATCTCGTTCCTGTGGAACAAGGCCGTCACCGACATCAAGGACATCACCAAGGGTGAGGTCACCGGCCTGGTGCTGACCGACACGGTTACCGGCGAAGTGAGCGACCTGCCCATCGACGGGGTCTTCATCGGCATCGGCCACACCCCGAACACGAAACTCTTCGCGGGCCAGCTCACGCTCAACGAGTCGGGCTATATCGAGACGCACGACGGGTCGAAGACCAACATCACGGGCGTGTTCGCGGCCGGCGACGTGCAGGATCACGTCTACCGCCAGGCCGTCACCGCGGCAGGATCCGGCTGCATGGCGGCCATCGACGCCGAGACGGTTCCTCTGCGGCGTGGGTCACTGACGCCGAGGGACTCTCGGCGTGCGGCTAGGTTCTAGCGGCTAGAGGCTAAGCTAGTCCAACCCGAGAAGGGCCCGGCACCCGCCGGGCCCTTGTCCATCGACCGGCCCCACGGCGCTGAGAACCCGCTGAGGTTGCTGGCCATAGTCACCTAGCCGCCAGCCCCTAGCCGCCAGCCGCACGCTCAGTCGATCCACCCGCCCCCGAGCACCTCATCCCCGTCGTAGAACACCGCCGCCTGGCCGGGTGTGATGGCCGACTGCGGCGTCGCGAACACGATCTCGGCGCGGCCGTCGTCGAGTGCCCGCACGTGCGCTGCGGCGGCCTGGTGACGATGGCGGATCTGCACCTCGGCGGCGATGGTGCCTGTCGGGAGCGGCGCCGGCGACCCAGTTCACGCGTGACACGGTGAAGGCCGCGCGCTCCAGCGCCTCGCGCGGGCCCACCGTGACTTGCTGGCGCGCGGCGTCGATGTTGCACGACGTAGAGCGGCACGCCGGCCGACAGCCCGAGCCCCTTGCGCTGGCCCACGGTGAAGCGATGCACGCCGCCGTGCGCGCCCATCGTCTCGCCCTGCTGGTTCACGATGGCGCCGGTGGTGGCCAGCGCCGGGGTCTCGCGCTCGAGGAAGCCGGCGTAGTCGCCATCGGGCACGAAGCAGATCTCCTGGCTGTCGGGCTTGCCGGCGACAGCGAGACCCATGCGCACGGCGGCCAGCCGCACGTCGTCCTTGGCGAGATCGCCGACGGGGAAGAGGGCCTGCGCCAGCTGCGCCTGTGTGAGCGAGAAGAGGAAGTAGCTCTGGTCCTTGGCCCGGTCGCGCCCGCGAGCCAGATGCATGCGGCCGGTGTCGTCGCGCTCGATCCGCGCGTAGTGTCCGGTCGCCAGGTGCGAGGCGCCATAGCCGCCGGCGCGCAGCAGCAGCTCGCTGAACTTCACCTCGCTGTTGCAGTGCGCGCACGGAATCGGTGTGCGGCCGCGCGCGTACTCGTCCACGAAGTTCTGCTGCACGTGACGGTGGAAGTGCGATTCGAAGTTCACGATGTAGTGCGGGAACCCGAGATGCGCCGCCACCCGCCGGGCGTCGTGCAGGTCGTCGATGGTGCAGCAGGTGCCGAAGCCGCTGCTGTTGTCGTAGAGCTGCATCGACACGCCGACCACCTCGTGGCCGGCCTCCGCAAGAAGCCCGGCCGCGACCGACGAATCCACGCCGCCCGACATCGCAACGACAATCCGCATGTGTGTTCGTTCTTCCCCAGCCCCTAGCCCCTGAGCCGCTGAGCCGCTACGCCCGCGAGGCCAGCCCGCGGAGTTTTGTCACCAGGGCTGGCAGCACGGCGATGACGTGATCAATCTCCGCCTCGGTGTTCGACGCGCCGAGGCTGAAGCGCAGCGAGTTGAGCGTGCGCGCGTGCGGGAAGCCCATCGCCTTGAGCACGTGCGAGGGTTCGAGCGTGCCCGACGAACAGGCCGACCCCGACGACACCGCGATGCCCTCGAGATCGAGGGCGATGAGCAGCGATTCCGACTCCACGCGATCGACGCTGATGTTGGTCGTGTTCGGCACGCGCGGGCCGGTGCCGTTGACGGCGGTATTCGGCACGCCCGCCAGAATGCCCTGTTCGAGCCGGTCGCGCAGCGCCGCCACGCGCGGCGCCGTGGCCGCCATCGTCTGCCGGGCATGGTCGGCCGCGGCGCCCATCGACGCCAGCCCCGGCACGTTCTCGGTGCCGGCCCGGCGGTTGCGTTCCTGGCGGCCGCCGGTCATGAACGGCACCAGCCGCACGCCACGCCGGATCCACAACGCGCCGACGCCCTTCGAGCCGCCGAACTTGTGCGCCGAGAGCGACAGCAGATCGACGCCGAGCGCGGTGACGTCGAGCGGCAGCTTGCCGGCGGTCTGCACGGCATCGGTGTGGAAGAGCGCGCCGCGGCTGCGCGCCAGCGCGGCCAGCGCGGCGATCGGCTGCAGCGTGCCGATCTCGTTGTTGGCGTGCATGACCGACACCAGCGCGGTGTCGTCGGTGAGGGCGGCGGCCAGCGCGTCGGGTTCGACGACCCCGCTCTGGCCGACCGGCAGATGCGTCACCCGGAAGCCGCGGCGGGCGAGCGCCTTGGCCGTCTGCAGCACGGCCTCGTGTTCGATGCTCGAGATGATGAGGTGGCGCCGGCCGGCCGGCTCGAGCGCCTCGGCCACCCCGCGCACCGCGGCGTTGTCGGCGTCGGTGCCGCCGCCGGTGAAGACGACCTCCGAGGGCTCCGCCCCGAGCAGGGCCGCCACCGAGGCCCGCGCCCCGTCGAGGACGGCCTTGGCCTGCTGGCCGAAGTGGTGGACGCTCGATGGATTGCCCCAGATGTCGGTCGCCACACTACAGAAGCGATCGAGAGCGGGCGATACAAGGGGCGTCGTGGCGTTGTGGTCAAGGTAGATGCGCGGCACGACACCATGATCGTAGCAAACGCTCTAACCCTCAGCAACAAAAGGACTAGACACCTATTTCGAGCGACGCCTATACTGGCAGGGCTTCAGTCCGGAGCCCATCTCCCAGGTGAATGACGGCGAGCGACGCGGGCGTAGGTGTGCCCGTTTTTCGGGGAGGTTTCAGCAATGTGGAAGCGTGACGAGTCGCCCAAGCCGGCTACACCGGCTCCGGCACCCGCGCCAGCAGCGACGCCGGCGCACACACCTGCCGTCCCCAGTGGCGGCGATTTTCGCCCGCAGACAGCGAGGGACAACGTGAACATCGGCAAGTCGGTATTCATCAAGGGAGAGCTCAGCGGCAGCGAAGACCTCACGATCGAGGGCAACGTCGAAGGGCGCATCGAGCTGAAAGACAACACCCTCACGATCGGGCCCAACGGCAAGATCCGCGCGGAGGTGTTCGCCAAGCAGGTCATCGTCCTCGGTGAAGTGACCGGCAACGTCACGGCGTCGGAGAAGGTCGACATCCGCGACAACGGCTCGGTGGACGGCGACGTCACCTCGCCGCGCGTGGCCATCGCCGAAGGCGCGCACTTCCGCGGCGCCATCGACATGCAGCGCGCCGGCCAGGCCACGCCGGCCAAGCCCGCCGCCAAGGAATCGCACGCCGCGCCGGCCCGGCGCCGACGCCGACCCCTGCCGCCGCTGGCCAGAAGGCCGGCGCATAGCCAGAATTCTCTCTGCGGCGAGGCCGGTGTCCCCCCGGCTTCGCTGAGGAGCACGTGTGGCTGGTGGACTGAACGATCTCTTCTCCCGGCTCGGTGGGCGCCGTACGGACGCCCCCGGAGCTACCGCTGCGCCCGCCGGCGGCGCGGCGCCCGAACTCGTCTTCCCGACCAAAGCGCTGCCGAAGTTCCTCTCGAACATGGCGGCCAAGCCGTCGCCGGCGCTGCTCGACCTCGGCCCCGTCGTGGGCGGCAACGTCTCGTTCTTCGGCGAAGAACTCGGCTGCCGCATCCGCGTCGAAGACGTCATGGCCGACATCGAGCGGCACACGGCCGCCGGCACGCTCGACCAGTTGCCGGAGTTCTTCCGCACCCGCTTCAAGAGCGAGCCCGGCACCGTCGACGGCATCCTGTGCTGGGACGTCTTCGACTATCTCGAGAAGGCGGCCGCCGCATCGCTGGCGACGGCGCTGACGCGCCTGCTCGGCGCCGAAGGGTCGCTGCTCGGTTTCTTCAGCACCGCGACCGACCCCGGCCGCGCGCACTACACGAAGTACATCGTGGTCGATCAGGGCAACCTGCGCTATCGCACCTACGCCGGCACGCGTGTCCGGCAGCGCAGTCTGCAGAATCGCGACATCATCAAGCTCTTCGAGAGCCTGCGGGTGTCGGATTCGTTCCTGATGAAGACCAACATGCGGGAGATCATCTTCCGCAAGCCGGCGTATCTGGCCGGGCTCTGACCGGGGCCGCCGCCGGCAGCAGGTCGTGTGGCGCGTCCCGTCATCGCGCTGCTTCTCACCCTCGACATCCCCCCGCACGACGTCCGCGCCGGGGCGCGCCCGTTGGCAGCACCGACCACCTGGAGATCGCGGTCAGTGGCGCCAGCGCCTTCGGGCACTTCGGCGCAGGCGCGGGCACGGGCGTGACGGTGCGCCGCCGCCGGGCCCTGTGATACGATTCCCGGTCGCCTGCTAAGTCTTTGTCCCGCACGGGGTTGGCCCGTGCTGCTACCAGCCGTCCGACATCCGGTCACAGCCATGGAATCAGATCTCTCCCTCGAGTTCCTCCGCGTCGTCGAGCAAGCGGCCATCGCCTGCGCCCACACGATGGGACAGGGCGACCGGCACGGATCGGATCAGGCGGCCGTCGAGGCCATGCGTCGCGAACTCGACACCGTGCCCATCGACGGCACCATCGTCATCGGCGAAGGCGAGCGCGACGAAGCGCCGATGCTCTTCATCGGCGAGAAGGTCGGGCTGGCGGGCAAGGCCAACGGCGAGCGCCGCACCTACGACAAGGTCGACATCGCGGTCGATCCGCTCGAAGGCACGAACCTCTGCGCGACCGGCGCGGCCAATGCCATCGCGGTGCTCGCGGCGTCGGATGAAGGCGGCCTGCTGCACGCGCCCGACCTCTACATGGAAAAGCTGGTCGTCGGGCCGGCCGCCAAGCACCTGGTCGATCTCGACGCGCCGGTGCGCGAGAACCTGCGCGCCATCGCCCGCGCGCTCAGCCGCCAGGTCGATGAGCTCACGGTCGTCGTGCTCGATCGCCCCCGCCACGAGAAGCTCATCGCCGACATCCGTGCCACCGGCGCGCGCATCCGCCTCATTGGCGACGGCGATCTCTCCGCCGGCATCGCCGCGGCGGTCTCGGGCAGCGGCGTCCACGCCGTGATGGGCACGGGCGGTGCGCCCGAAGGCGTGCTGACGGCCGCCGCCATGCGGTGTCTCAACGGCGAGATCTTCGCGCGGCTGGTGATTGCCAAGCCGGAAGACGAAGAGCGCTGCAAGGCCATGGGCATCACCGACACCAAGCGCATCTACCGCTCGGAAGATCTGGCGCGTGCGCAAGCACATCATCTTCGCGGCCACCGGCGTCACCGACGGCAGCCTGCTCAAGGGCGTGCGCTTCTTCGGCGACGGCATCCGGATGAGTTCGGTCGTGATGCAGAACAACCCGCACCGCATCCGCTTCATCGACAGCATTCAGGTCTACGCCGGGCCGTCGGTGAAGATCCGCTTCTAGCGCCGCTCGTGACTGCGACGAAGAGCGCCGTCGCGGCCGCGGAGTTCGATTCCCGGCGCAATGTCCTCGCGGCGGCCGCCGCCAACGGGATCGGCTTTGCGGGCTTCACGCTCGCGATGCCGTTCCTGCCGCTCTACATCCGCGAGCTCGGCGTGTCGGATGTCGCCGACATCGCCCTCTGGACGGGCCTCACGCTCGGCGCGACGCCGGCCGTGACCGCCATCAGCGCGCCGCTCTGGGGCCGGGTGGGCGATCGCTACGGCAGCAAGGTCCTCGTCATCCGCTCGCTGCTGGCGTTTGTGGTGACCAAGGCGGCGATGGGCCTGGTCACCGCGCCGTGGCAGCTCTTCGCCCTGCGGGCCCTGCTCGGGGTGTTCGCCGGCTACGGCTCGCTGACCGTGTCGATGGCGGCCGAGTCGGTGCCGCGCGAGAAGATGGCCGCGGCCATCGGCACCGTGCAGGTGGCCCAGCGCCTCGGGCCCGCGGTCGGGCCGCTGGTCGGCGGGCTGCTGGCGCCCATCGTCGGCCTGCGGGCCACCTTCTTCTTCGCCGCTGCGTTCTATCTCGTGTCGGTGCTGCTCATCACGCTGGTCTACCGCGAGCCGCGCAGCCGCCAGGCGCGCGCCAGCTCGCGCGGGCTGCTCGAGGTGTTCCGCGAACTCGCCGCCACGCCCGGCTTCGGGATGGTGTTCCTCGTCATCCTCGGCCTGCAGCTGGTCGATCGCAGCTTCGGGCCGATCCTGCCGCTGTACGTCGAGCGCCTCGTGCCGGCGGCCCAGGTGCCGTTCATCTCCGGCGTGCTGTTCTCGATTGCCGCCATCTTCGCCGCGCTCGGCCACCGGGTGGCGGCGCCGCTGCTCGAGCGCCACACGCCGCGGGCGCTCATCACCTGGTCGTCACTGGCCACCGCCGCCGGCCTGCTGCTGCTGATCCTCGTGCCGTCGATTGCGGCCTTCGCCGTGGCCCTGGCCGTGTCGGGCGTGGCCATCGGCATCGGCATGACGGCGGCCTATACGTCCGGCGGGGCGCTGCTGCCGCCCGACGCGCACGCCACCGGCTTCGGGCTGATGATGACGGCCTCGCTCATCGGCCTGGCCGTGAGTCCGATCGTGGCCGGCTTCATCAGCGGGCCGGAGCTGGCGGTGGTCTTCGAAGCCGACGTCGCCCTGCTGGTCGCGCTCGCCGCCGTCGTGTGGATGGGGATGCGAAAGGGCAAGCGGGGCGCAGGCTGAGCGAGTGAGCCGCGGCCTCTCAGTGCGCCTCGACCGGTGCCGCCCCCGTGGTCGCCGGGCGGTGCGCTTCGTGCGGGTGCCATCCGGCAAGCAGCATCAGCACCGCGAAGCCGATGACGTAGGCGAGCGCCACGTGCCAGCCGTGGCGCAGCCACTGCGCCACCGATTTAGCCTGTGGGAACACATTGGTGACCGCCACGCCGGCCGACGAACCGAACCACACCATCGAACCGCCGTAGCCCACGGCGTAGGCCAGCACGCCCCAGTCGTAGCCGCCCTGGCGCAGGGCGAGCGCCGTGAGCGGGATGTTGTCGAAGACCGCCGACACGAAGCCGAGACCAAAGGCCGTCTGCCAGGACGCCGGCGGCAGCCGTTCGACCGGCATCATCGATGCCGCGATGACCAGCGACAGCAGGAACACCGCGCCGGTGACGGCGCTCGGCAGCACCGCCCAATCGGGCTTGCGATACGCGGACGTTGCCAGGATCGCCGCCCAGAGCGCCACGCCGAGCACCGGGAACTGATTGGCGAGGTCGGGGGCCGTCGCGTTGACGCCGATGTTGGCGGCCAGCGCCGCCACCAGCAGGATCGCGACGACGCCGATCCGACCCCAGTCGATCGGGTGGCCGGCGGCAGCGGCCGGCCGCATCGGGGAGTGCGCGTGCTGCTGGCGCGCCGCGATGAGGCCGCAGATGCCGAGCGCGGGCACGGCCGCCACGTAGGCGTGGGTGACGTCGAGCGGCGACACGCCGTCGATCCACATCATCGTCGTCGTCGTGTCGCCGACGACGCTGCCGGAGCCGCCGGCGTTCGAGGCGGCGACGATGGCCGCGAGGTAGCCGATGTGCACCTCGGGAAACACGATCTTGGCCACCGTCGCGCCGATGAGCGCGGCGGCGATGTTGTCGAGAAACGACGACAACACGAAGGTCAGCGCGAGCAGCGCGAAGCCGCCCATCCACCCGGTCGGCAGCACTTTCGGCAGCGCTTCCGGCACGCCGCTCTCCTCGAACTGCCGCGCCAGCAGCGCGAAGCCGGTCAGCAGCAGACCGAGGTTGGCGATGACGACCCACTCGTGCGCGAGGTGCGCGCCGAGGCCGGCCACGCCGGCGCCTTCGCGGAAGGGCGCGAACAGCACCTTGTAGATGGCGATGACGGTCAGTCCGGAAACGGCGACCCGCAGCGTGTGGTGATGGAAGAGCGCGACTCCCGCCAGCGTGACGGCGAAGAGCACGAAGTCGATCGGAATCTGTGGCACGAAGGCTCCGCAGGGGCCCGCCGGCGGGCGGTCAAGTGTGCGATTATACGTTGCAGGATCCAACCATGACCGAACGACGTCTCGCCGCCCAGGAACGCGCGGCGCTCGTCGGGCTCGTCACCGGCGCGCTGCGCCGGGCCGACGCCGAGCAATCACTCGAAGAACTCGCCGGGCTCGCCGACGCTGCCGGCGCCGTCGTGGTGGTGCGCGCGCTGCAGGAACGGCCGACGCCCGATCCGGCGACCTTCATCGGCCGCGGCAAGGCCAAGGCGCTGGCGCTGGCCTGCGCCGAAGCGCGCGTCGATCTCGTCATCGTCGACAACGAGCTCACGCCGGCGCAGTTGCGCGAGCTGCAGGAGGTGGTCGCCTGCAAGGTCGTCGATCGCACGCAGCTCATCCTCGACATCTTCGCGAAGCGGGCGCGCACGCGCGAAGGCAAGCTGCAGGTGGAGCTGGCGCAGCTCAAGTACATGCTGCCGCGTCTGGTCGGCTCGAGCGCCGCGCTCTCCCGCCTTGGGGGCGGCATCGGCACCCGCGGACCGGGCGAGACCAAGCTCGAGATGGATCGGCGGCGCATCCGCACGCGCCTCAAGGTGATCGGCGACGAGATCGAGCAGGTGCGCAAACGCCGCGGCCAGTTGCGCGAACGGCGCGACAAGGCGCTGGTGCCCACCGTGGCGCTGGTCGGCTACACCAACGCCGGCAAGACGACGCTGTTCAACCGTCTCACGAAATCCGACGCCACTGCCTCCGACGCCCTCTTCGTGACGCTCGACCCGCTGGTCCGGCGCCTGCGTCTGCCCGACGAACGCGAGCTGCTCGTGTCGGACACGGTCGGCTTCATCGATCGCCTGCCGCATGCGCTGGTGGCGGCGTTCCGCGCCACGCTCGAAGAAGCCGCGGAGGCCGACCTCATCCTGCACGTCATCGATGCCTCGCACCCCGAACGCGAGCGGATGATCGCGGCGGTGATGCGCGTGCTCGAGGGCGTGAAAGCGCTGACGGTGCCGCGCTTCGAGGTCTACAACAAGATCGATCAGATGACCGCCGACGAGCGGACCGCGATCGAGCGCGCCGACCCGGCGCGCTTCTGCATCTCCGCGCAGACCGGCGAGGGCGTCGAGGCACTGGTCGAGGCCGTGGCCGCCGCCGTCGCGCTCGATCGGCAGCGGGTGAGTGTGGAGCTCGACCCCGACGATCCGGCGGATGCGGCACGCCTGCGCTGGGTGTTCCGGCACGGCCGCGTCGTCTCGCAGGTCACCATCGGCCGGCGGACCCGCATCGAGGCCGACGTGCCGCGCCGGCTCGCCGGCCAGCTCACGTCCACGGCCGTCGAAAAGGTGCATGTCTAGGCGGCGGCTCGGCCTGGCCCTCGTGCTCGCCCTGGGCGCCGCCTGCGCGCCGCCGCCGGCGGTCGTCACGACGCCGGTCGCGCCGCAGCATCCGGAGTTCCTGTTCCCCGTGACTCCCGAGGGCACCCCGAAGGCCACGGTCGACCGGCTGGCCCGCGGCTGGCGTCTGCTCCAGGCCAACGACCTGCCGGCGGCCGAGCGCGAGTTCACGGCCGTCCTCACCGCCAATCGTGACTTCGCGCCGGCCCGCGCCGGCGCCGGCTACGCGGCACTGGCACAGAAGCGCGCCGGTGACGCGCTGCCGCATTTCGACGCCGCCTCGCCGGCCGAGCGCCCCTACCCGCCGGCGCTGGTCGGCCGCGGCCTGGCCCTCATCGATCTCGGACGCGAGGAAGACGCGCTGGCGAGTTTCGAAGGCGCGCTGGCGGCCGATGCCGCCATCCCCGATCTCGCCGAACGCGTGGCCACGCTGCGCGTGCGCGTCGTGCAGGACCGCATCGGCCGGGCCGAGCGGGCCGCGGCCGCCGGACGCTGGGATGACGCCCGCGCCGCCTACCGGGCCGCGATCGAGGCCTCGCCGGATGCCGCGTTCCTCTATCGGGATCTCGCCGGCGTCGAGCGCCAGGCCGGACGACCGGAGACGGCGCTCGAGCTGGCGCGGGCGGCGCTCATCTACGACGCCGACGACGTGAAGGCGCACCTGATCATCGGCGACGTGCACGCCGAGCGCCAGGAGTTCGAACCGGCCCTGGCCGCGTACGCCCGGGCGGCGGCCGTGGATCCCTCCCCGGCCATCGAGGCCGCGATCGCCCGCGTCCGCGACCGGGCGCGCGAGGCGGCGCTGCCGGCCGAATACCGCGCCATCGGGGAGCGGCCGCAGGCGACCCGCGGCGATCTGGCGGCGCTGATGGGGGTGCGCCTGGCGCCGCTCGCCACCTCGCCGCAGCGGCAGCTCGTGGTGACCGACGTGCGCGGTCACTGGGCCGAACGCTGGATCCAGACCGTGGCGCGCAGTGGGGCCATGGAGGTGTATCCCAACTACACCTTCCAGCCCGACGCGCCGATCCGGCGCCTGGGTCTCGCCGACGCCATCAGCCGCACGCTCGCGGTGCTGGGGCCGGCCGCCACGGTGGCGGCGTGGGACGCGACCGCCGTGACCATCTCCGATGTGCCGGCCGACCACCTGGCGTTTCCCGCGGTGCGCCGCGCTGTCGCCTCGGGTGTGCTGCGCCTTGACGGCGGCGCCTTCAACCTGCTGGGGCCGGTGACCGGCGCCGATCTGGTCGCGGCCGTCACGCGGCTGTCGGCACTGGCAGGAGGGCCACGATGAGCGAGCCGGTGCTCACCCTCGCCAACCAGCTCACGCTGCTGCGGCTGCTGCTCATACCGGTGTTCGTGCTCGCGGTGGTCTACGGGCGCTTCGGCTGGGCGCTGGTGGCCTTTGCCGCGGCCGGACTCACCGATGCGCTCGACGGGCTGGCCGCCCGCCGCGCCAACCAGAAGACCTCGCTCGGCGCCTGGCTCGATCCGGCGGCCGACAAGCTGCTGCTGGTCACGACCTTCATCGTGTTGACGCTGCCCAACCTGGGCCTGCCGAACCGGATCCCGCTCTGGCTCACCATCCTCATCATCAGCCGCGATGTCGCCATCGTGCTCACGGTGGCGATCGTGAACCTGGCGGTGGGCCCGCGCACCTTCCGCCCGTCGCCCCTCGGCAAGGCGGCGACGGCGCTGTTCATCGTCACCGGCGTGGTGGTGCTCTTCTTCAACTACCTGGGCGAGACCTCGCCGATCGTCGACGCCTTCATCTGGGCGTCGCTGGCCATCACGCTCGCCTCGTCGCTCGACTACGTCCGCCGGATCACCCGCGCCGCCCGCCCCGAACAGCCCGGCCCCTGACCCCGCGCCCCCGCCACGGGCTGCTAGGGCGGCAGAGCATTCGCTGGTAGTATTTCCGCCGGCGCGAAGCCCAACTTCGAGTTCGGGGGACCCATGGAACGTTCACGGACGAGCGGGCGCCTGTCGCTGACGACAGGCCTGATGGTGGTGGGACTGGC
Organism: uncultured Acidobacteriota bacterium; assembly: GCA_963779175.1. Classification (GTDB taxonomy): domain Bacteria; phylum Acidobacteriota; class Vicinamibacteria; order Vicinamibacterales; family UBA2999; genus CADEFD01. The sequence goes on along the minus strand of CAVZXA010000003.1, from coordinate 1,428,177 downwards.
AGCGGTGGCGGCCGCCCAGCGGGCGGCGACACCGGCCCCTGCGGCAGCACCCGCCGGTGAATGGCGGACCTACGGGGGCGATCTGGCCAGCACGCGGTATTCGCCGCTCGAGCAGATCAACGCCGCGAACTTCGGCTCGCTGCGTATAGCGTGGCGCTTCCGCACCGACAACTTCGGCCCCCGTCCGGAGATTTCTCTGCAGGCGACGCCGCTCTACGCCGGCGGCGCGCTCTACGCCGCGGTCGGCACCCGCCGCACCGCCGTGAGCCTCGATCCGGCCACCGGCGAGGTGCTGTGGTCGAAACGCTTCGATGAGCGGCCCCGCACCTTCCCGCGCGGCCTGTCGGGCCGCGGCGTGGCGTACTGGGAATCGGGCGCCGTGAAGCGCGTGTTCATGGTGTCGCCGGGCTATCAGATGCTCTCGATCGACGCCACGACCGGCGCGCTCGATCCGGCGTTCGCCAACAAGGGCGTGCTCGACATGCGCACGCAGCTCGGCTACCCGGTCGAAGACCTCGACAAGGCCGAGATCGGCCTCCACTCGGCGCCGATCGTCGCCAACGGCATCGTCATCGTCGGCTCCGCGCACCTGCCCGGCGGCGCCCCGGCGACCAAGGAACACATCAAGGGCGTCATCATGGGCTTCGACGCCCGCACCGGCAAGAAGGTGTGGGGCTTCAGCGCCATTCCCGGTCACGGCGAAAAGGGCAACGAGACCTGGCAGAAGGAATCGTGGACCTACACCGGCAACACCGGGTCGTGGGCGCAGATGTCGGCCGATGAGGCGCTGGGCCTGGTCTACGTGCCGGTGGAAGCGCCGACCGGCGACTACTACGGCGGCCATCGCCACGGCGACAACCTCTACTCGAGCTCGATCGTCGCGCTCGACGTGAAGACCGGCAAGATGAAGTGGGCGTTCCAGACCACCCATCACGACATCTGGGACTGGGACATGCCGAGCGCGCCCATCCTCGCCGACATCACCGTCGACGGCAAGGCGATCAAGGCCGTGGCCGTGCCCACCAAGCAGAACTATCTCTACGTCTTCGATCGCACCAACGGCGTGCCGGTGTGGCCGATCGTCGAGACGCCCGTCCCCAAGGGCGAGCTGCCCGAGGAATGGTATGCGCCGACGCAGCCGATTCCGAGCAAGCCCCCGGCCTTCGGCCGCCAGGGCGTCAAGGAAGAAGACCTGCTCGACTTCACGCCGGAGTTGAACGCCAAGGCGAAGGAGTTCGTGAAGGGCTGGAAGATGGGCAGCATGTGGGAGCCGCCGTCGGAGCTCAATCCGGAGGCCGGCAAGATGGGCACGCTGCAGCTGCCGGGCTCCACGGGCGGCCCGAACTGGCAGGGCGGCTCGATCGATCCGGTGAGCAACATCGTCTACATCTACTCGAAGGACGAGGTCACGGCGCTCTCGATGGTCCGTGGCGCGAAGCGGTCGAACATGGACTGGATCAACGGCGCCGGCGGTGAAGGCGGCCGGCGCCTGGCCATCGACAACCTGCCGATCATCCGTCCGCCCTGGGGCACGATCAGCGCCATCGACCTGAACAAGGGCGAAATCGTCTGGCAGACCGTGCACGGAGAAACCGACGATGCCGTCAAGAACCATCCGGCGCTCAAGGGCGTGACGATTCCGCGCACCGGCCGCACCGGCCGCGTCGGCGTGCTGACGACCAAGACGCTGGTCATGGCGGGCGACGGCGGGTCGTCCACGCATCCCGACGGCCGCCGTGGCGGCATGTTCCGGGCCTACGACAAGCTGACCGGCAAGGAACTGGGCGCGGTGCCGCTGCCCGGTCCGCAGACCGGCTCGCCGATGACCTACCTGCACGAAGGCAAGCAGTACATCGTGGTGGCGGTGGCGGGGCAGGGTGCGGCCGCCGAGCTCATCGGCCTGGCGCTGCCCGACGCGCCGAAGTAGCCGGGCGGCAATGACACGCGGGGGGGCCGGCGTCGCGCCTGGCGCGTCCATGACGACGCCGCGGTCCTCGCAAGGTCATCTGCCGCCGATCCTGCGCCGGCGGCTGTGCATCGTCGCGGTGCTCGTCGCGCTGGCGACGGTGTTCTTCGCGGCGTTCCGCTACGGGCAGCCCGCCGAGTGGGCCTACTTCCGCGGCTCGCCGTGGGGCCTCGCGTTTCTGGTCGCCGAGGCCGTGCTGGGCCTCGCCTGCGTGACGCTGGCCTTCGCCTTCTGGCGCGCTGCCGGCGTGGTGGACGCTGGAGCGGCTGCGGCTGGCCGAATACGGGCTGGTCGCCGGCCTCGCCCTCTACATCGGCTGGACCCAGATGTTCGCCTTCGCCGGCGAGCGGTTCGCCGTGGGTGGGGTGGTGCAGCCGCTGGTGGTGCGCCTGGCCATCGATTCCATCGCCGTGCGCTGGGGCGTGGCCATCGTCGGTCTCTCGACGCTGATTCCCGAGACCTTCGCCAGGAATGCCTGGCTCGTCGGCCTCCAGGTGGTCGTGGCCATGGGCCTCACGGCGCTGCTGGCGGTCACCGATCCGATCTACGCGCCGTACGCCGGGCGCGTCGTGGCCCAGATGGGCTTCTGGATGACGCTGGCCGCGACCATCGCGATCTTCGGCGCCTACAAGCTCGACGAGTTGCGTCAGCAGGTGGTCGAGGCGCGGCGGATGGGGCCGTATCAACTGGTGCGCCGCATCGGCGCCGGCGGCATGGGCGAAGTGCACCTGGCCGAACATCTGCTCCTCAAGCACCCGGTCGCCATCAAACTGATTCGCCCGGAAAAGGCCGGGGATCCCGAGGCGCTGGCGCGCTTTGCCCGTGAGGTGCGGGCGACGGCGCGGCTGACCCACTGGAACACCGTCCAGATCTACGATTTCGGGTTCACCGGCGACGGCACCTTCTACTACGCGATGGAGTACCTGCCCGGCCTGACGCTCGATCAGGTGGTGCAGCGCCATGGCCCGCTGCCGGCCGGCCGCGTCATCCACGTGCTGCGCCAGGTGTGCGCGGCGCTCAGGGAAGCGCACGGCCTGCAGCTCGTGCACCGCGACATCAAGCCGGCCAACATCATGCTGTGCGAGCGCGGCGGCGTGCACGACGTCGCCAAGCTGCTCGACTTCGGCCTGGTGCGCGGCGGCGGGCCGCACGCCGACACCGTCATCGACGCCGACATCGTCGTCGGCACGCCCGGCTATATGTCGCCCGAGCAGGCGCAGGGGCAGGATTTGCTGGGTCCGGCCTCGGACCTCTACGCGGTGGGGGCGACCGCCTACCTGCTGCTCACCGGGGCGCCGGCGTTTGCGCCGGGGCCGGCCGTGCAGATGCTGGTGGCGCAGGTGACGGCGCAGGTGCGGCCGCTCCGCGACCTCCGGGCCGACGTGCCGGCCGACCTCGAGGCGGTCGTGCTGCGGTGTCTGGCGCGCGATCCGGCAGACCGCATGGCCACCGCGGCCGCCCTCGACGTGGCGCTTGCCGCCTGCGCTGACGCCTCGCGGTGGTCAGCCGCCGACGCCGACGCGTGGTGGCGCAGCCACGGTCCGGTCGCGACGGGCGAGCCGGGCGGTGCCACCGCCTCACTGCTGGCGGCACACGCCTCGACCGTCATGCCGATTCGCGCCAGCGCGGTGCGCGAGTGAGCGGCCGGTCCCCGACATCGCCGCGGCGACTCCGGACTCAGCGCGACCGCAGGACATCGGCGGCCAGCACGATCACTTCGACCACGTAGGCCACGCACAGGCTCGCCACCGCCGTCTGCCACAGACGGGAACCACCGACCTGTCCGGGCCGCGCCGCACCTGCGTGCGCCTGCCGCGGGCGCCGCGCCAGTTCCGCCCGGCAGCGCCTGTGGATTCTGGCCGCGCGCGCCGGCGTCGGCTCAGCCGACCGCAGTTCGGAGAGCTGCGTCAGCGGATCGGTCATGGCCTCACCTCTTTCAAGACGCCGGCCGGCATGGCGGCCTCGCGGTCGAGGGCTCGCGCCAACGCCTCACGCGCCCGGTGCAGGCGCTGGCGCAGGGCCTGGGGCGTGATCCCGCAGACATCGGCCGCGTCCGACGGCTCGAGGCCGGCGACCGCCACCAGCAGCAGCACCTCGCGCGCGGCGACCGGCAGAGTCGCGAGCGCGCGCTCGATCCGGCGTTCGAGTTCGTGTGCCGCGGTCTCCTCGAACGGCGACGAGCGGTCGAGGCTGACCGGCCACAGGCTCATCAGGCTGCCGGCCACGGAGTCTTCGAGCAGGCGCGACCGGACGTAGCTCACGTGGAGATGGCGGGCCACGGTGAACAGCCACGGGCCCAGCCGCGTGTCGGGCTGCAGGCGCGGCGCGTGGCGTACCAGGCGCATCCAGACCTCCTCCAGCAGGTCTTCGGCCACCTCGCGCCGCCGTGAGAGGCGCACCAGGAAGGTGAAGACCCTGGTGTTGAAGGCGGCGTAGACGTCGTCGAAGGCGTCGACGTCGCCGGCGCGCAGTCGTGTCCACGAGGGCCAGTTCGGTGTCGCGGTCCACACAGAGAGAACGCGCGAGCGTGCCGTCGCGTGACACCTGTCACGCCGGCAGGCGGCGCGCGTTTCCATGATCGACACCACAGTCACCCGGAGGTTCCCGATGAATGTGCTTCGCAACGCCAGTCTGTTCGCCCTGCTCTCGCTCGCCCTGGCCGTCGTCCCGCTCGTGATGGCGGTCGTCTACGCGTGGCGTCCGACCGAGCGGCACCTGGCACTGATGCGTCCGCTGTCGCTGGCCGGCCTGTTCGCGGCGGCCGCCGGCACGGTGCTGGGGCTCATCAACGCGCTGATGCCCTTGTGGCGGCGCGGCTTCACCACCGACGCCTACACCATCGTGGCCGTCGGGGCCGCTGAGTCGCTGGTGCCGGTGTTCGTCGGATTCGCGTCGCTGACCGCGGCCTGGCTGCTCGTCGCGGTCGGCATGAGCCGCACCGGCGACATTTCGTAGCATCGACCCGCGAGGGCGGCTGGCGTCGGGGGTGTCGTCGCAGCAGGCGTGATCGTGCGGCGTCAGTTCCCGCCTGCAGCGAGGACACCCACGATGTCAGCCGTCCTCGTCAAAGCACCTTGGTGCGGAAGTACTCGATCGTCTTCGTGAGCCCCTCGCGCAGATCGACCTTGGGCTCCCAGCCGAGCAGCGTGCGGGCGCGGGTGATGTCGGGACGGCGGACCTTCGGGTCGTCCTCGGGCAGCGGCTGATAGATGACCTTGCTGGTCGAGCCGGTCATCTCGATGATGGTCTCGGCGATCTGCTTGATCGTCATCTCGGTCGGATTGCCGATGTTGATCGGGCTGTTCTCGGACGACTCCATCATCCGGATGATGCCGTCCACCAGATCGCTGACGTAGCAGAAGCTGCGGGTCTGGCTGCCGTCGCCGAACACCGTCACGTCTTCGTTGCGCAGCGCCTGCGACATGAAGGCCGGCACGGCCCGGCCGTCGCGCACGCGCATCCGCGGGCCGTAGGTGTTGAAGATGCGCACGATCTTGGCATCGAGCCCGTGATAGCGGTGGTACGCGGTCGTCATCGCCTCGGCGAAGCGCTTGGCCTCGTCGTAGACCCCGCGCGGACCGATCGGGTTGACGTTGCCCCAGTAGGTTTCCTTCTGTGGATGCTCGAGCGGATCGCCGTAGACCTCGGAGGTCGAGGCAATCACGAAGCGGGCGCCCTTGGCCTTGGCCAGGCCGAGCGCCTTGTGGGTGCCCAGCGCGCCCACCTTCAGCGTCGGAATCGGCAGTTCGAGGTAGTCGATCGGGCTGGCCGGGCTGGCCCAGTGCAGCACCGCGTAGACCGGGCCGTCGACGTTGATGTAGTTGGTGACGTCGTGTTTGATGAACTCGAAATCGCGGTTCTTGATGTGCGCGATGTTGGCCAGATCGCCGGTCAGCAGGTTGTCGATGCCGACCACCGCGTAGCCGCGATCGAGCAGCGCGTCCGACAGGTGTGAGCCGATGAAGCCGGCGGCTCCGGTGATGACGACGCGTTTCTGCATGGGGACCTGTGGAGGAAGCGTTGGTCAGTGCGCCGGGCGCTGCGAGAACAGGCCCCGCACCGCCGTCAGCCAGATGATCTTCAGATCGAGGGAGACCGACCAGTTCTCGATGTAGTAGAGGTCGTATTCGATGCGCTTCTCGAGCGAGGTGTTGCCGCGCCAGCCGTTCACCTGGGCCCAGCCGGTGATGCCGGCCTTCACCTTGTGCCGCAGCATGTACTGCGGGATGCGGTGCTTGAACTGTTCGACGAAGTAGGGCCGTTCCGGGCGCGGGCCGACGATCGACATCTCGCCCTTGAGCACGTTGACGAACTGCGGCCATTCGTCGAGGTCCATCCGCCGCAGCCAGCGGCCCACCGTGGTGGCGCGCGAGTCGTCTTCGTCGGCCCACACCGGGCCGGTCTCGTCTTCAGCCGTGATCGGCATGGTGCGGAACTTGTAGACCCTGAACGGCCGGCCATCGAGGCCCATCCGCTCCTGCGAGTAGAAGACCGGGCCGCGGGAGCTGCGCTTGATGAGCCAGGCGATGAGCAGGCCGGGCACCACCATGACCGCCAGCGCGACCACCGAGATGACGATGTCGAGCGCGCGCTTGATGACGGCGTTGAGCCCCTGCAGGGGCACGTCGTTGACGTTGATGACCGGCAGCCCGTCGAGGTCTTCGAGGCGGGCGCGCAGGGCGATGAACTGCAGCAGGTCGGGCACCACCTTGACGTCGATGCACTCGCGGCTGACGCCTTCGACCAGGTCGAGCATCTTGACGTGCTCTTCCATCGGCAGCGCCACGTAGAGGTGATCGACCTGCTCGCGCACGGCGATCTCGGGCGCCTCGGCCAGCGTGCCGAGCAGCGGCACCCCGCGGTAGCCCAGGTGATCGCCGCCGGCGCGGTCGTCCACGAACCCGACCACCACGTAGCCGAGCTGGCGGTGTTCGAACATGCGGTCGGCCACCATCCGCCCCAGTTCACCGGAGCCGGCAATCAGGATCCGGCGCAGGCCCAGGCCCGACACCCAGCGCCGCTCCATGAACTCGCGGACGAACTCGCGGGCCAGGTAGCCGAGCACGATCGTGCAGACCAGGAAGATGCCCCAGACCAGCTGCGAGATCTCGTAGGTGCCGCGGCTCTTGATGTGGTCGGGAACGTAGTAGGCCTGGAAATACAGCGTGCCGACCACGCCGATGACCACCGCGAAGATGCTGCCGACCAGCACGTTGAAGAAGTCGTCGATGCGGGAGCGGCCGCGCCGCAGGCGGTAGAGGCCCTGCAGGTGGAAGCCGATCGGCACGATCGCGGCCACAAACGGCAGCACGTCGAGGTATTGCGCCAGCGGCGGCTGGCCCTTGGTGACGGGGAAGAGTCCGGTCTCGAAGCGGATGAGATAGGCGAGCACGAAGGCGACGATGCCGATCGAGGCATCGGTCAGCACGTGCAGCGCGACCAGCAGACGGTTGTAGCGCTTTACCACCGGGTGCCTCTCGGCGCGGCGAGCACCTCGTCCACCGCGTGCCGGAACTCGGCGCGGAAGCGGGCGTGGCTGAAGCGCTCGGCGTTGGCGCGGATGCGGGCGCTGTCCCACGGCCGCGCGGCCGCGTCGGTGAGGGCGTCGGCCCACGCGTCCACGGAGTCGTCGGGCACCAGCAGGCCGGTTTCCCCGTCGACGACCGTCTCGGTGGCGCCACCGCGGCCGAGCGCCACGACCGGACGCCCGGTGGCCTGCGCCTCGACCGGCACGATGCCGAAGTCTTCTTCGCCCGGCAGCAGCACCGCCGCGGCGGTGCGATAGCGTTCGCGCACGGCGCCGTCGTCGAGGCGGCCGAGCAACCGGACGCCGGGGCCCCGGGCCGCGCGGGCCTCGAGCAGGGCCCGTTCCGGCCCGTCGCCGATGATGTCGAGCGACACGCGGGCCTTGTGGGCGGCGTCGATGGCGACTTCGAGGCGCTTGTAGGGAACCAAGGCGGAAACGATCACGAATGTCCGGCCCGGCGCAGCCGCGCCCGGCGTGAAGTACTCCGTATCGACCGGCGGATAGATGACGGCCGACTGACGATTATAGTACAGCCCGATCCTCCGCGCAACATACTGAGAAATAGCGAGATAGCGGCTAGCGCGGGTGGACGTCGCCTGGTCCCAGCGGGCCATCCGCGCCATCACCGGCCTCAGCACGGCGCTGGCCACGCGGCCCACCTTCTGCGGACCGAAATAGGCATCGAACTGGTCCCACGCGTAGCGCATCGGCGTGAGGCAGTAGCAGAGGTGCGGCACCCCTGGCGGCACGATCACCGACTTGGCCACGCAGTGGCTGCAGCTGACGACCAGGTCGAAGCCGTGGAAGTCGAGCCGCTCGATCGCGGACGGGAAGATCGGCAGGTAGTGCCGGTAGGCGCGGCGGACGAACGGCAGATGCTGGGTGAAGGCGGTATGGATGGGCCGGTGCTCGATGAGCGGTGACACCGAGCCCGGGATATGAAGCAGCGTGAAGAGCTCCGCGTCGGGGAACACTTCGCACAGCCGCTCCAGGGCCTTCTCACCGCCCCGCATGCCGGTCAGCCAGTCGTGGACGAGGGCGACGCGCATCACGCGGCTCCCGCGACCTCGCGGTAGACGGCGAGCGTGTCGGCGGCGGCCCGCGCCCAGGAGAACTCCCGCGCCCGCGCGTGACCCTTCGCGATGAGGTCCGCCCGCAGCGCCTCGTCGGTGACGGCGCGCCGGATGCCCTCGGCGATCGAGGCGACGTCGTAGGGATCGACGAGCAGCGCGGCATTGCCGGCCACCTCCGGCAGCGACGACACGTTCGAGGTCACGACCGGCGTGCCGTTGGCCATGGCTTCGAGCGGCGGCAGTCCGAAGCCTTCGTAGAGCGACGGGAACACGAAGGCGCGCGCCAGGCGATAGAAAGTCACGAGCGTCGCTGCCGGCTGGAAGCCGAAGAAGCGGACGTGTTTGTCGAGGCGGTGGCGGTGCACGGCCTGGCGCAGGCCCGGATGCTTCGAGGTCTCGTCGCCGATGACCACCAGCTTGAGCCCGTCGGGCCCGTCGGCGCGCATCGACGCGAAGGCGGCGATCAGGCGCTCGAGGTTCTTGTGCGGCTTGATGTTGCCGACGTAGAGCACGAACGGATGATCGAGCTGGAAGCGCTGGCGCACGCGGTCCACCGCGTCGGCGTCCGGCACGGTCGCGAAGCGGGCGTCGAGCCCGTTGTGGACGACCACCACCTTCTCCGGCGCGACGCCGGTGTAGTGCAGGATGTCGCGCTTCGAGGCGTCGGAGACCGTGAGCACGCGATCGGCCTTGCGCGCGGCCAGCCGGATCATGGTGTGCGCGTAGGCGAAGGCGGCACGGCTCGGCAGGTACTCGGGAAAGCGCAGGTGGATGCAGTCGTGGATGGTCACGACGGTCGGGCAGCGGATGAGCGGCGGCAGCACGTAGTGCGGCTCGTGCAGCAGCGTGGCGCGGGCGCGCGCGGCCGCCCGCGGAATCCGCCACTGCTCGCCGATGGAGTAGGGGCGGCTGGTCTCGACCACGGCCTGGAAGTTCGGGCCGGCCGCGGCCGCCGTGGCGGCGTCGTCGGGGCGCGTCAGGAGCACGTACTGCGAGTCGTGATCGAGCACGCCCAGTTCGGTCACGAGGTTGCGGATGTAGGTCCCGATGCCGAAGTCGTGGAGCTTTCGGGCGTCGATGACAATCCGCATGGCCGCAGTGAGTTTATCGGACATCGACGCCGCGTCGCCTGAGCCACCAGGCGAGCAGCGGCGCCCAGGCAGGATGATGTTTGCGGTAGAACGCCAGCTGACTCTCGCGCCGGCGCCGCTCGGTGGCCTGCGGCGCCGCCGTCCCCGACCGCCCGCGCAGGTGGCGCACGGTGGCTTGCGGGACGAAGCGCACGCGGCGTCCCCGCGCGCGCACCGCGGCACAGAGGTCGACGTCTTCGGTGTACATGAAGTAGCGCTCGTCGAGCAGGCCGACGGCGTCGAGGTCGGCCCGGCGGGCGAGCAGACAGGCGCCGCTGACCCAGTCGCGCGGACCGGCCTGGCGCGTCTCGCGCTCGACGCGCGCGGTCGCCCACGGCACGCCGTGCTCGAAGGCGCGGACGAGACGGCGCTGCCGTGAACTCGCCCCAGGGACTCATCATCGGCCCGAACGACAGCTCCGGACGGCCGCTGGCATCGACCAGGCGCGGGCCGACGATGGCCGTGCGTCTCATCGGCGACCAGGGCGCCGACGAGCGTCGGGATGGCGTCTGCGGGGACCTCGGTGTCGGGATTGAGCAGCAACACCAGGTCGCTCGCCGTGGCGCGGATGCCGAGGTTGTTGGCGCGGGCGAAGCCGAGATTGGCGCCGGCGTCGATGGCCTGCACCGCCGGCCAGGTCTCGCGCAGCCAGGCCAGCGTGCCGTCGGATGACTGGTTGTCGACGACGGTGATTCGACCGCGCGGCGGGCCCACGTGCAGGCTCCGCAGGCACCGATCGAGATCGGCGCGCACGTTGTAGCTGACGATGATGATGGCCAGCGACAGCTCAGGCACCGGCGGCCTCCTCGAGGCAGGCGAGAACCCGGCGCGCGGCGTCGTCCCACCGGTAACTCGCCAGCACCGGCGCGGCCGCCGCGCGGTAAGCGCGCGCGCACCGCGTCGTCGTCGAGCAGCGTGCCAATCGCGCCGGCCACATCATGGGTGAGCGCCGGCCCCTCGGCGACGCGCCAGGCGGCCTCGCGCATAGATCTCGCGGGCGACCGGCGGTGTCGAGCACGACCGGCACGGCGCCGTGCGCCATCGCTTCGAGCGGCGTGAAGCCGAAGCCCTCGTAGCGCGACAGGAACACGAACACCGACGCCTCGCGGTAGAGCCCGTCGAGCGTGGCGTCGTCGACCCAGTCGCGCAGCCGCGCGCGGCTGGACAGCCCGCGCGCCTCGATGGCCGCGGCGAAATCCACGGCCGGCGAGGTGCGGTTGGCGCCCACGATCTCGAGGCGGGCGTCGGGACGCGCGACGGCCACGTGCGCGAATGCGTCGATGAGCACGTCCAGGCGCCGGCGCTGGAAGAGCGACCCGACGAAGAGCACGAGCGGTGCGCGTCTGGCGGCCACCGGGGTCGTCGGGGGCCGCACGCCCAGGTAGACCAGGCGCAGGCGCGACGGTCTCCACGGCCGTGTGCCGGACGATTTCGGCGGCGGAGAAAGCCGAGGGCGCCAGCACGAGTCGCGCCCGCCTGGCCGACCACGCGGTCAGGAGCCGCCGGCGCGTGCCTTCACGCCACGCGAACCACTCGGGATGCGCGAAGAACGAGACATCGTGGATGGCCACCACGGTCGGCGCCGGCGCGGCGAGCGGCGCCGTGTAGCCGGGCGCGAACACGACGTCCGGACGATCGCGGCCGAGCGCCCGCTGGAAATCCCACTGCTCCCACCGCGTGCCGCCGGCACCGGGGATGACGCGGATGTCGGCCGCCAGGCCGGCCGGCACCAGCGTCGGCGTCGTGTGCGCGTAGAGCTGCAGGGTGTGGCGGCGGTCGGCGCCCGCGGCCTGCCACTCGACGAGCAACTCCGACAGGTAGCGGCCGACGCCGGTCGGGTGGCCGGTCAGTTCGCGCGCATCGATGGCGACGCGCATCAGCGGCGCTCCGCGCGGGCGGCCATCGCCGCGCGGTAGGCGTCGAGCGTGGCGCTCGCCGTCGTCGCCCAGTCGTAACGCGCGGCCTGCGCCAGGCCGCGCGCGGTCATGGCGCGCAGGCGCGAGTCGTCGGCACAGGCGTCGAGCGCGTCGGCCCAGGCGTCGGGCGCGCCGAGCGGCGCGAACAGTCCGGCATCGCCCAGCACCTCCGGCAGCGCGCCCACCGGCGTCGCCACGACCGGCACCCCGCAGGCCATCGCCTCGAGTGCTGGCAGTCCGAAACCTTCATCGAGCGATGGCACCACGACGGCGCGCGCCTCGGCGTAGAGCGCCCGCCTCCCGGCCTCGCTCACGTAGCCGGTGACGGTGACGTGCCCGGCGAGCGGGGCGCGGCTGGCGCGCTCCACCCAGGCCGCGCCGCCCTCGCCCAGTCCGCCCGCCAGCACCAGCGGCGGGACGTCCGGGCGCCGGGCCAGCAGCCGCTCGTAGCCGTCGAGCAACAGGCCGACGTTCTTGCGTGTCTCGAGCGTGCCGAGGAAGAGCAGCGTGCGTCCGGTCGATGCGCCTCGCGCTGCCCGCACCTCGGCGGCCCAGCCCGGGGCCCCGAGCGGCGTGGTGGTGACGCGCGCCGGCGCCACGCCGAGCACCCCGGTCACCAGACCCGCGGCGTAGTGCGAGCCGGCAATCACGTGATCGGCGCGCCGCACGTGCGAGTGGACCAGGGCGGTGAAGTCGCGCTGCGTGGCGCCGCGCACCTGGTCGGGACGTTCGAGGAAGTGCAGGTCGAAGACGGTGACCACCTGCGCCGCACGCCGCGCCGGCAGCAGCAGCGGCGTCGGGGAATGGACGACGTCCTGGCGCCCGGCGAGCCACTCGATGGAGGGCCAGCCGCGCCGATGCCAGCTCCAGGTGAGCGCCGCGACCGGCACCCGGCGGTCGACCACGCGCACGCCCGGCAGCTCGGCCACGGCGTCGGAGGCGATCCGGTCGCGCCACGACGACGAGAACACGGTCAGGTCGAGTGAGGCGCCAGCCCCGGACGTGAGAGCGCGTGCCAGCTCGTGCACGTATTCGCCGATGCCGGTTCGAGCCCGGAGCGCCGGGCGGTAATCCACGAGCACGCGCACGCCCGGGGACGGTACCACGACCGCCCTATGACGGCAAGTCCTTGTGGTTCAGTATGTTGACACCAATCTGGGGCCAATGGTACCGTTCGGTGTTTGCGCGGAGCGCAGCGAAGCGCGGTTCGCCGACTCTTCCGGGGGAGTGCATGAAGGTCGCGGTTGTAGGCACGGGGTACGTGGGGCTCGTCGTCGGGGCATGTCTCGCAGAGAGCGGCAACGACGTCATCTGTGTGGACAAGGACGAAGCCAAGGTCCGGATGCTGCGCCGCGGCAAGAGCCCGATCTACGAGCCGGGCATCGAAGACCTGCTGCGCCGCAACAAGGCCGAGGGGCGGCTCGTCTTCACGACCGACCTGGCGAAGGCGGTCCGCCAGTCGACCATCATCTTCATCGCCGTCGGCACGCCGCAAGGCGAAGACGGCTCGGCCGACCTCCAGCACGTGATGGGGGTGGCGCGTGATGTGGCCCGCGCCATGAACGGCTACAAGGTCATCGTCGACAAGAGCACGGTGCCCGTCGGCACCGCCGAACGGGTGCGCGACGTCGTGCGGCGCGAGACCACCCACCCCTTCAGCGTCGTCAGCAATCCCGAGTTCCTCAAGCAGGGCGCGGCGGTGGACGACTTCATGAAGCCCGATCGGGTCGTCATCGGCGCCGAAGATCCGAAGGCGGCGGAACTGATGGTCGCCCTGCACAAGCCGTTCACACGCACCGGCGCGCCCATCATGGTGATGGACTGCGCCAGCGCGGAGCTGTCGAAGTACGCGGCCAACGCCATGCTGGCGACCAAGATCTCGTTCATGAACGAGATCGCCAACGTCTGCGAGGTCTACGGCGCCGACGTCGATCGGGTCCGCCAGGCGATGGGCTCCGACCGCCGCATCGGGCCGGCCTTCCTCTTCCCCGGCGTCGGCTACGGCGGCAGCTGCTTCCCGAAAGACGTGAAGGCGCTCGTCAAGTTCTCGGCCGACAAGAAGTACGACTTCAAGATCCTGAAGGCCGTCGAGGCGGTGAACGAGCTGCAGAAGCGCAGCCTGCTCAAGAAGATGGAATCGCACTTCGGCACGCTCAAGGGCAAGACGATTGCCGTGTGGGGCCTGGCCTTCAAGCCGAAGACCGACGACATGCGCGAGGCGCCGGCCATTCCGATCATCAGGACGCTGCTCGAGAAGGGCGCGAAGGTGCAGGCGCACGACCCCGAGGCGATGCCGACGGCCAAGGGGCTGTTCAAGAGCGGCGTCACCTACACGGCGCGCAACTACGATGCGCTGAAGGGCGCCGACGGCCTCGCCATCCTCACCGAGTGGCAGGAGTTCCGCGAGCCCGACTTCCAGAAGATGCGCAAGCTGCTCAAGGACCCGGTGATCTTCGACGGCCGTAACATCTACCAACCCGACCAGATGAAAGAGCTCGGGTTCACCTACTACTCGATCGGGAGGTAGCGTTGGCGCGAGTGCTCGTCACGGGTGGCGCGGGCTACATCGGCAGCCATACCGCCAAGGCGCTCACCGCCGCCGGGCATCACGTCGTCGTGCTCGACGACCTGTCGGCCGGTCATGTCGAGGCCACGCGCGGTCGGCCGCTGGTGCGGGCCCGCGTGCACGACACGGCGGCCGTGCGCACCGCGCTGGTCGAACATCGCATCGACGCGGTGATGCATTTCGCCGCCTGGCTGGCGGTGGGTGAGTCGGTGCGGCTGCCGGGCAAGTACTACGAGAACAACCTCACCGGGTCGATCCTGCTGCTGGAGGCGATGGTGGCCGAAGGCGTCCGCCGGATCGTGTTCTCGTCGACCTGTGCCATCTACGGCGAGCCGCAGTCACTGCCGCTCACCGAAGATCATCCGAAAGCGCCGGTGAACGCCTATGGCGAGTCGAAACTCGCCGTCGAGCGCGCGCTCGCGCACTTCGACACCGCCTACGGGCTGAAGTCGATCGCGCTGCGCTACTTCAACGCCGCCGGCGCCGATCCCGACGGCGAGCTGGGCGAAGATCACGACCCGGAGATCCATCTCATCCCGCTGGCGATCGCGGCGGCCCGCGGCGGCCGGGAACTGAAGGTGTTCGGGCAGGACTACCCGACGCCCGATGGCACCTGCCTGCGCGACTACGTCCATGTGGCCGACCTGGCGGATGCGCACGTGAAGGCCCTGGCGGCGCTCGAAGCCGGCGCCGCCTCGACGCAGTACAACGTCGGCACCGGCCGTCCGTGGTCGGTCAAAGAAGTCATCGACACGGTCGGACGGGTGGTCGGCGCGCCGGTGGCGTGGTCGCCGGCGCCGCGCCGCGACGGCGATCCGTCGGCGCTCTATGCCGCCAGCGCCCGCACCCAGGCGGAACTCGGCTGGCAGCCGCGGCTGAGCGACCTCGAGACGATCGTGACGCACGCGGCCGCGTGGCACGCGGCCCGCCCCGGAGGCTATCGGTCCACCCCGGGCCGCTGATGGACCCGCTGCGTCGTCTTCTCCGCTACGCCGCCCCGCACCGGGCCGTGATCGGCGGCGCGGTGGGGGCGATGGTGCTCTACGGGATCGGGTCGGCAGCGCTGGCGTGGCTGGTCAAGCCGATTCTCGACGACGTCCTCAGCGCCCGCAGCCAGCTGGGCTTCGTGGCGACGGCGATCATGGTCGTCTACGTCATCAAAGGGCTGGGCGCCTTCCTCTCCAGCTACTGGATGGACGACCTCGGGCACCGCGTCGTGCGCGAGCTGCGCACGGAGCTGTTCGAGCGCATCCTGGGTCAGTCGGCGGCGTTCTTCGCGCGCCGCAGCACCGGCCAGCTGCTGTCGCGCCTGAACAACGACGTCGGCCTGCTGCAGCGCGCCGTCTCCGAGACCATCGGCGACCTGGCCCGCGAGTCGGTCACGGTCATCGGCTACGCCGGGCTGCTCATCTATCTCGACGGCGGCCTCGCGCTCGTGTGCCTGACGGCGGCGCCGATCGTCGTCTATCCTCTGGCCCGGCTCGGCAAGCGCCTCAGGACCGTGTCGCGGCGCAGCCAGGAAGCGCTCGAGCGGCTGTCGCACGTGGCCGGCGAAGCCTTCGCCGGGCATCGCATCGTGAAGGCGTTTCTCGCCGAGGGCCGCGAGGTCCGGAAATTCCGCGCCGCCTCCGACGACCTCTACCGCACCATGATGAGCGTCACCGGCATCCTGTCGCTGCTGCCGCCGCTCATGGAAGCCCTGGGCGGCGTCGCCATCGTCGGCGCCCTCTGGTACGGCAGCGGCGAGATCGCGGCCGGGCGCCTGACACCCGGCGAGTTCACCTCGTTTGTCGCCGCGTTGCTGCTGATGTACGGTCCGGTGAAGAAACTCACGCGGGTCAATGCCAATTTGCAGCAGGCCGCCGCCGCCGCCGAACGGGTGTTCGAGCTGCTCGACGCCCGCACCGAGGTGGTGGAGAAGCCCGGCGCCGCCGAGCTGCCGCGCTTTCAGAGGGCGGTCGAGTTCCGCGACGTCACCTTCGGCTACGAAGACGGCCACGGCCGTCCGGTGCTGAGCGGCGTGTCGCTCAGCGTGCCCGCCGGGAAGCTGGTGGCAATTGTGGGCCGCAGCGGCGCCGGCAAGACGACGCTCGTGAACCTGCTGCCGCGCTTCTACGATGTCTCGTCCGGGGCCGTGCTGGTGGACGGACACGATGTACGCGACGTGACGCTGGCGTCGCTGCGCCGCCAGATCGGCATCGTCACCCAGGAGACCGTGCTCTTCGACGACACGATCGCCGCCAACATCGCCTACGGGATGCCCGACGCGGCGCCGGAGGCGGTCGAGGCCGCGGCGCGCGCCGCCCATGCCCACGACTTCATCCAGGGGCAGCCGCATGGCTACGCGACCCGCATCGGCGAGCGCGGCCAGCGCCTGTCGGGCGGCCAGCGCCAGCGCCTGGCGATCGCGCGGGCGCTGCTGCGCGATGCGCCGATCCTGGTGCTCGACGAAGCCACCTCATCGCTCGACTCGGAATCCGAACGGCTGGTCCAGGACGCGCTCGGCGTGCTGATGCGCAACCGCACCTCGTTTGTCATCGCGCACCGGCTGTCGACGATCCAGCGGGCGGATATCATTCTGGTGATGGAGCGCGGGCGGCTGGTCGAATCGGGACGGCACGACGAGCTGCTGGCGCACGGCGGCGCCTACGCGCGCCTGCACCGCGCGCAGATGGCCGACGCCCGCAAACCGGCACGGGTGGCCGTGGCGCGGACGGCCGACGGCGGGCGATACCCGGGGGGAGAGGCGGACGGCGCATGATGAGAAGCATGACCGGGTTCGCGGCAGCGACCGTGGACGACCCGCGGGGCACCGTCTCGGTGACCCTGCGGACGGTGAATCACCGATTCCTCGACCTGCAGCTGCGGCTGCCGCCGGCGCTGGCCGACCTCGAGCCGCGCGTGCGCGCGCTGGTGCAGCGCGGGCTGGCCCGCGGCCGCGTCGAACTGCAGGTGTCGCTGCAGCCGCGCACCGCCGCGGCGCCGGTGGTCGAACTCAACGAGAGCTTCGTGACGGCCGTGACCTCCGCCATTGAAGTTGCGCGGGCCGCCGGCCTCGTGCAGGGGCCGCTGACGCCCGGTGATCTGCTGCGCCTGCCACAGGCGCTCGCCATCCGCGAGCGCCCCCTCGACGTGGAGGCGGGCAGCGGCTGGACCGAAGCGCTCGACGCCGTGGTCGCCCGCGCCGTGGCGGCGCTCGACGACATGCGGGCCCGTGAGGGGGCGCTCCTCAAGACCGACCTCGGCGCCCGCAAACGCACGCTCGTCACTCTCATCGACGCCGTCGTGGCCGCTGCCGAAGCCGGCCGCCTGCAGCTCGAGGCGCGCCTGCTCGAACGGGCGCGCGAGCTGTCGGCGTCGTTGCCGATCGACCAGTCGTCGCTGGCGCAGGAAGTGGTGCGGGCGGCGCAGCGGTCGGACATCACCGAAGAGGTCACCAGGTTCCGCGCCCACCTCGAACACTGGGACGCGCTCAGCGACGACAACGAGCCGTGCGGACGCAAGCTCGACTTCCTGCTCCAGGAGATGAACCGCGAGGTCAACACCATCGGCAGCAAGGCCGACGGCCTCCAGGTGTCCGAGCACATCATCGACGTGAAGGCCGAGCTCGAGCGCATGCGGGAGCAAGTGCAGAATGTCGAGTAGGCGCGGCCTCCTGTTCGTCATCTCGGCGCCCTCGGGCACCGGCAAGACCACGCTGGTCGAGCGCCTGGTGCAGATCCTGCCGAACCTGCGGATGTCGCGTTCGTACACCTCGCGCGCCATGCGGGCCGGCGAACGGGAAGGCGTCGACTACCACTTCATCGCCCGCCCGGACTTCGAGGGCATGATCGCCGAGAACGCGTTTGTCGAATGGGCGGACGTCTTCGGGAATCTCTACGGCACGGCGGCGGCCGACGTGGAGGGCATGCTGGCGGGCGGCCAGGACGTGGTGCTCGTCATCGACGTGCAGGGGGCGCGCCAGGTGCGCCAGCGCGGCACCGATCACACGGCGGTGTTCGTGATGCCGCCGTCGTTCCAGGTGCTCGAACGGCGGCTGCGCGGTCGCAGCACCGATCCGGAGGCGGCGCTGCAGCGGCGCCTCGAGACCGCGCGTGCGGAGGTGTCGAGCTACCGCGAGTACGACTACGTGGTGGTCAACGACGACCTCGAATCGACGGTGGTGCGGCTGCAGGAGATCATCGCCGCCGAGCGCTCGCGCGTGCACCGCATGACGCGCGTCGCCGACGCCGTCGTGCGGACGTTCTTCACCGAGGCTCCGCGGTCGTAGCGACCGGCGGGAGGACACCATGGCACGGATCACGGTCGGCGTCAGCGGCGGCATCGGCGCCTACAAGGCCGTCGAGGTCGTCCGCGGCCTGCAGAAGAAGGGGCACGACGTCACCGTCGTGATGACCAGGAGCGCCCGCCGCTTCGTCGGCGAGCTGACGTTCGAGGCCATCACCCGGCGGCGCGTCATCACCAGCCAGTGGGCGCCGGGCCTCAACGCCGACATCGAGCACATCGCCCTGGCGACGGCCTCCGACCTGCTGCTGGTCGTGCCGGCGACCGCCAACACCATCGGCAAGTTCGCGCACGGTCTCGCCGACGACTTCCTGAGCGCGCTGTTTCTGGCCACCACGGCACCGGTGCTGCTGGCGCCGGCGATGAACACGCACATGCTGGAGCACCCGGCGGTGGCCGCCAATCTGGCCACCCTCACCGCGCGCGGCGTGCGGGTCGTGCAGCCGGGCGAGGGCTATCTCGCGTGCGGCTGGGTGGGGAAGGGACGGCTGGCCGAACCCGAGGAGATCGTCGCGGCGGCGCATGCGCTCCTCTCGACCGGCGCCCTCGAGGGCAAGCGCGTGCTGGTCACGGCCGGCCCGACATTCGAAGATCTCGATCCCGTGCGGTTCATCGGCAACCGCTCGAGTGGCCGCATGGGATACGCGGTGGCTGCTGAAGCCGTGAGGCGCGGCGCCGCGGTGACGCTCGTGACCGGTCCGACGCACCTCGATCCACCGGCGGGCGTCGAGGTCGTGCGTGTGCGCAGCGCCGCCGACATGCACGCCGCCGTGATGGCGCGCGCCGGCGCCGTGCACGCCGTCGTGATGGCGGCGGCGGTGGCCGACTACACACCCGAAGCCGTGGCCGCGCAGAAGGTGGCCAAGGGCGAGGGCGGCTGGACCGTGCCGCTCACGCGCACCGTGGACATCCTGGCGGCGCTGGGCCGGCTGCCCTCGCGGGCCCACGGCGCGCCGGTGCTCATCGGCTTTGCCGCCGAGACCCACGACGTCCTCGACCACGCCGAGGCCAAGCGGACGCGCAAAGGGGTCGACCTCATCGTCGCCAACGACGTGGCGCAGCCCGGCGCCGGCTTCGAAGTGGACACCAACGTGGTGACGTTCCTCGACGGCGACGGGCGCGAGACGCTGCCGCTGATGGCCAAGGCGGAGGTCGCTGCCCGCATCCTCGACCGGCTCGAACGCCTGCTGGGCATCGTGCCGGGGCCGGCGGTGCGCTGATGACCCGCGACGACCTGGCGGCACATTTCGACTACCTGCGCGATCTGGGCGTCCAGGGCGTGAGCCGCGCGCCGCAGTGGCGGACGCGCGTCGAGACGCCGCGCACGACCGGCGCCGGGCCGGCCTCGGATGAGGAGACCGTGGAGATGGCAGCGGAGGAGACAGGAGCCGCGACGGCTGCGGCGCCCGCCGGGCAGGCCGCCGTGACGCTGGCGCCGGCCGACGCGCTGGCCGCGCTGCGCCACGCGATCGGGCCGGCCTGCACGCGCTGCAAGCTGCACGCGCTCGGACGCCGGCAGGTGGTGTTCGGCGTCGGCAATCCGCAGGCGCGGCTGATGTTCGTCGGCGAGGCGCCCGGTGAAGACGAGGACAAGCTGGGCGAGCCGTTCGTCGGCCGGGCCGGCCAGCTGCTGACCAAGATCATCGAAGCCATCGGCATGACACGCGAGCAGGTCTACATCGCCAACGTCATCAAGTGCCGTCCGCCGGGCAACCGCAATCCCGAGCCCGACGAAGTGGCCACCTGTGAGCCGTTCCTGTTCGAGCAGCTCGGCATCATCCGGCCCCGCATCGTGGTGCCGCTCGGCAAGTTCGCCGCCCAGTCGCTGCTGCAGACGACCGAGCCGATCACGAAGCTGCGCGGGCGTGTCTTCGAGTGGCGCGGCGCCAGCCTCATTCCCACGTTCCATCCCGCGTATCTCCTCAGGAATCCCCCCGCCAAACGCGAGGTGTGGGAGGACATGAAGAAGGTCCGCGACCTGCTGGGCGCGTGAGCCGGATCGTCTCGGTGGCCGTGCCGGTGCCGGCCCTCGATGTCCTGACCTACCGCTGGCCCGACGCGGCGCCGCCGCCGGTGGCCGGCGCGCGCGTCGACGTGCCGCTGGGACCGCGCCGGCTGACCGGGATCGTCGTCGCCACCGACGTCACGCCCGACCCGGCCATGAAGCTGCGCGAGGTGCTGGCGGTGCGCGACACGACCGCGTTCGTGCCGCCGGCGCTCGTGACGCTCGCCGCGTGGGTCGCCGACTACTACGTGGCCGGGCCTGGCGACGTGCTCACCTCGGCGCTGCCGCCGCGCGTGCTCACCGGGGATGCGAAGACGTTCAAGCGCCGACGGGTCGCGCGTCTCACCGCGCTCGGCGTGGACGGCTGCGGCCGCCGCGGCCGTGTCGCCCGTTTGTCTGCCGCCGGGCGAGGTGCCGGCGCCGCTGCGCCTGGGCACGCGCCAGCGCGAGGCGCTGGCGCTGCTGGCCGGCGCGCCGTCGGGACTGCCGGCATCGGTGCTCGCAGATCGCGGCGTGTCGTCGGCCACGCTCGCCCGGCTCGTGCAGAGCGGGTTCGTGGCGGTGCATCACGAGACCATCGCGCGCGACCCGTTCGCGGCGCATGCGCCGGCCCTGGCCGACACCGGACCGCCGGTCTTCACCGCCGAGCAGCGTGCCGCGCTCGACGTACTCGAGCCGCTGGCCGACGCCGGCACCTACCGCGTGGCGCTCGTCAAGGGCGTCACCGGCAGCGGCAAGACCGAGATCTATCTGGCCCTCGCCGACCGGGTGCGGCAGCAGGGCCGGCAGGCGCTGCTGCTGGTGCCCGAGATCGCCCTGACGCCGGCCCTGGCCGGACGCGTGCGGGCGCGCTTCGGCGACCGCGTGGCCATCCAGCACAGCGGCCTCTCGGACGGCGAGCGGCACGATCAGTGGCACCGCGTGCGGGCGGGCGAGGTGGACGTCGTCGTCGGCACGCGCTCGGCGGTGTTCGCGCCCTTCGAGCGGGTCGGCTTGATCGTGGTGGACGAAGAGCACGACACCTCCTACAAGCAGGACGAGGCGCCGCGGTATCACGGCCGCGACGTCGCGGTCGTGCGCGGCCGCCAGCAGGACGCGCTGGTCGTGCTCGGCTCGGCCACCCCGTCGCTCGAGTCGTTCCACAACGCCACCCGCGGCCGTTACACGCTGGTCTCACTCGATCGGCGCGTCGCCGATCGGCCGATGGCCGACGTCCACGTCGTCAACATGCGCGATGAATGGGCCGCAGCCGGCGCCGACGTCACGCTCAGCCGCGCGCTGGTCGAGGGCATCGAGCGCCGGCTCGACGCCGGCGAGCAGGCACTGGTGCTGCTGAACCGCCGTGGGATCTCCTCGGCGGTGCTGTGCCGGCAATGCGGCAGCACGGTCGAGTGTCCGCACTGCAGCGTGTCGATGACCGTGCACGGCACCGGCCGCCGCGCCCGCGCCCGCTGTCACTACTGCGACTTCGCGCAGGCGGTGCCGGAGGCGTGTCCGCAGTGCGCGGCGCCGTATCTCGAACACCTCGGGGTGGGCACCGAGCGGGTCGAGCAGGACCTGCGCGCGCGCTTTCCCGCGGCGCGTGTCGGCCGCGTCGACCGCGACACCGTCTCCACCCGCGGCAGCCTGACGGCCATCCTCGCCAGCTTCGGACGGCGCGAGATCGACGTGCTCGTCGGCACGCAGATGATCGCCAAGGGCCACGACTTCCCGTTCGTGACGCTGGTCGGTGTCGTCTCGGCCGATGTCGGCCTCGGGCTGCCGGACTTCCGCGCCGCCGAGCGCACCTTTCAGCTCATCACGCAGGTCGTGGGCCGGGCCGGGCGCGGTGACCTGCGCGGCGAGGCCTGCGTGCAGACGTTCTTCCCGACGCACTATGCCGTGCAGTGCGGCTGCGCGCAGGACTACGCGACCTTCGTGGCCAGGGAGCTCGAGTTCCGCACGGCGTTGCGCTACCCGCCGGTGACGGCGATGATCAACGTCGTCGTGCGCGGCTCGACCCTCGAGCGCGCGCTCGACGCCGCCGGCGCGCTCGCCCGCGAGGTCACCCGCGCCATCACCGGCCGGCCGATGGTACTGCTCGGCCCGGCGCCGGCGCCGCTCATGAAGCTGCGCGGCGAACATCGCGCCCAGTTCTTCGTGAAGGGCGGCGACCGCGTGGCGATGAACGCCGCCATCCGCGGCGCCCTGGCGGCGCATCCCGCGCTGGCGCGGCGCACCGCCATCGACGTCGATCCGATGAGCATGCTCTGACGCGGCCGCCTGGCCGGCCTCAACGTGGCGCGGCGATCGGGTCCGGGCGCGAGGGGCGATCGATGGGCTCGACCGGGGCCGGCGTGAAGCAGAGCAGGAACACGATCGCCGCCGCCAGGGCCAGGGCCGTGCGCCGGCGGCCGAGGGGCACGAGGTCGTTGCCGGTCGGCGGATGTGACAACCCGGCGATCGACAACACCACGACCACCAGGACCGCCCACGCGATCCAGCTGCCGGAGACGAACGTCAGCGCCATGATGGTCCCGGCTGACGCCAGCGTGATCCAGCGCGCTTTGGTGCCGAAGACCGCGTAGGCGACGTGGCCGCCGTCGAGTTGCGCCAGCGGGAAGAGATTGAGCGCGGTGGCGAGCAGTCCGAACCACGCGGCGCGCGCCACCGGGTGCAGATGCAGCAGCTGGCCATCGGGCAGCGCGCCCCACAACACCTCTTGCGCAGCCCGGTAGATGAGTGGCCGGCCGAGCGAGATCATCTCGAGGTGTTCGGGCATCGGCACGAGGCGTGAGAGCCACAGGCCAAGGAGCAGGACCGGCACGGCGACGATGAACCCCGCAAACGGCCCGGCAGCGCCGATGTCGAAGAGCGCGCGCTTGTGCGGGATGACGTCGCGGATGCGGATGAACGCGCCGAAGGTGCCGGTGAGCGGCAGCGGCGCCGGCAGGAAGAAGGGCAGCGAGGCATCCACGCCGTAGCGCCGGCAGGCGACGTAGTGGCCGGCTTCGTGGGCGCCGAGAATCGCCAGCACCGAGACGCTGAACCACAGGCCGCCGAGCCAGAAGGCGGGGTCGCGCTCGGTCAGCACCGGGGGCGGCTGCCCGAAATCGGCGAGGAAGCCGACGTAGTGCCAGCCGCCGAAGAATGTCGTCGCGATGAAGGTGGCCAGCAGCCAGGCGCCGTGGACGAGCCAGCGGCGAGCGCCGGGCGGAGGCTGGGCGGGCGGAGGGACCGGCAGCACGGAGTCCGCGGACATGTTCGGTGAGCGGTCGCTACCCGATGTTCTGCAGGTCTTTGCCGGGCTTGAACCGGATGGTTCGGCCGGGGGGAATCTTGACTTCGCGGCCGGTGCGCGGATTGCGGCCGATGCCGCGCTTGCGCGGCTTCACCTGGAACACGCCAAAGCCCCGCAGCTCAATGCGTTCGCCGCGCTGCATCGAAATACGCATGGCGTCGAACACCGCGTCGACGGCCAGCTCCGCCTTCACTTTGGTGATCTCGGCCAGCCGCGAGACCTCATTGACGATGTCGACCTTGATCATCGAGCGGAGCGTGACTCCTCGAAATCGATAACTATCATAGATAGAGCGACTTACGCTGTCAATCTTCGTGTGAGGCCGGCTCCGGCATCCGCCACGGCCCCGTTTTCAGGCCTGTTGTGGGCCAATCCGTGCTGTCCGGCGCAGTACACTGGGACCAACGTGCCCCGTCAGCTTCCCATCGTCGTACTGGTCGGACGGCCCAATGTCGGCAAGTCCACGCTGTTCAACAGGATGACGGGCACGCAGACGGGCGATCGTGACGCCGATTGCCGGGACCACGCGGGATTCGCTGGCCCATCCGGTGCCGGTCGCCGACGGCGGCTTCCTGCTCACCGATACCGGCGGCATGTTCGGGAAGAGCGCCGACCCCCTGCACGAGCTGGTCGTCGAGCAGGGCCAGCGGGCGCTGGCCACTGCCGACCTGGTCGTGTTCGTCGTCGACGGCCGCGAGGGTCTCGTGCCCGGCGACGAAAACATCGCCCAGGCCGTGCGGGGCACCGGCAAACCGGTGCTGCTGGCCATCAACAAGACCGACGACCGGCGGTCGGTGGCCGGGGTGCTCGACCTCTACCGGCTGGGCTTCGACCCGGTCGTCGAGGTGAGCGCCGAACACGGCCGCGGCGTCGGCGACCTGCTCGACGAGATCAAGCAGCGCCTGCCGGCGCCGGCCGCCGAAGACGAGTCGCACGCCAGTGACGAGTCGGCCCGCCACGGCACCCATCGGCCGGACGAGCTGAAAGTGGCGATCGTCGGGCGGCCCAACGCCGGGAAGTCGTCGCTCGTGAACCGGCTGCTGCGCGAAGAGCGGATGATCGTCTCGCCGGTGCCGGGCACCACGCGCGATCCCGTCGATTCGATCTTCACGTGGCACAAGAAGCAGGTGCGGATCGTCGACACGGCCGGCATGCGCAAGGCCGGCCGCGTCGCCAGCGGCGGCGCCCTCGAATCGCTGAGCGTGATGCTGGCGCGGCGCGCGATCGCCGAAGCCGACGTCGTCGTCATCGTCATCGACGTCGCCGTCGGCACCACCGATCAGGATGCCGCCATTGCCGGCGAGGCCGATGCCGCCGGCCGCGGCGTCGTGCTGGCGCTCAACAAATGGGACCTGCGCGAGGAACGCACGCAGGAGGCGGCCGAGGCGGTGGACGAGGAAGTGCGCCGCCGGCTGCCGTTTCTCGACTACGCGCCGATCGTCCATATCTCGGCCAAGACCGGCGAACGCACGCCGAAACTGCTCGAAGTGGTCGACCGCGTCGCGACCGAACGGCGCAAGCGCGTGCCGACGCCGGCGCTCAATCGCTTCATCGCGCAGATTACCGCCGCGCAGCCGCCGGTCTCGGACGCGCGGCGCGCCGTGCGCATCCTGTTTGCCAGCCAGACCGGCGTGGCGCCGCCGACCTTCGTGCTCTTCACGAACGTCGCCGCCACGATGCACTTCTCCTACCTGCGGTATCTGACCAACCGGCTGCGCGACGAATACGGCTTTGCCGGCACGCCGATCCGGCTCCACATCCGGCGCCGCGTGCGCAAAGGATCCGCCCCCGACGGGGCCTGATCCCCGTGCTATACTTCCAGCTTCCGTCGGCCGGTCTGGTCGTGCCGAACGGCGGACACGACGTGTATGGCCGCTCCGAAACTCGAGCGCCTCAAGGCCGCGGACGTCTGCCAGATCGCGCAGGTGCAGCCCTATGTGCTGCGCACGTGGGAGGCGGAGTTCCCGGATCTCGGCCAGGTGACGGCCGGGGGGCCACGTATCTACGGTCGCGCCGATGTCCAGCGCGTGCTGCGGATCCGCGAGCTCGTCTACGTCGAAGGACTCACGCTCTCCGGCGCCCGGCGGCGGCTGGAGGAGTCCGTGGACGAGGGGACGACGGCGACGGCGGCGGATTTTTCGCTGGTCGACGCCAGCACCCGCGCCCGGCTGAAGTCGGTGCGCGAGGGCCTGCTGGCCGTGCTGGCGCTGCTGGAACGGCCGCTCGGCGGCGTGCCCTTCGAGCTGGTGGCAGCGGCGGGTTCCGGCGACGGGCCGGCGTCGGCAAAGACAGCGCGGCGGAGCAAGCGGTAAGACGCGGCGTGCGTGCAAGACCAACGGGATGTAGCGCAGCCTGGCTAGCGCGCCTGCTTGGGGTGCAGGAGGTCCCGGGTTCGAATCCCGGCATCCCGACCAACCTCAGACCCTTCTCGCGGACCGGTTCCACCCCCACCGGCACGCGGACCGGCCATCGATGAACAAGAACGGCATCCTCTCGGTCGTCATCGTCGTTTCGGCGGTGATTCTCATCGGGCTCTGGGCATTACGCACCGGACAACAGCGCGCCGGCGCACGCCAGTTCGACTGCGCCGCGGCGCCCGATGCGCCGTCGGAGCTGACCGCGGCCGCGATTCCCACCACCTCCGCGCGGATGACCTGGAAGGCGCCGGGCGGTGCCGAGAAACCGACCACCTACGTGCTCGAAACGGGCTCGGCCTCGGGCCGGAATGACGTCGCGACCTTCATCATTCCCGGCAACGCGACGTCCACCGACCGCGCCGGCGTACCCGGCACCTTCTTCCTGCGCGTCTACGCCCGCAACGCCTGCGGCACCAGCGCGCCGTCGAACGAAGTCTCGATCGTCCTTCAGTAGCGGCCGCGGCCTTCGCGCCCCCGGCCGTCCGACCGATGCCAGGCTTCCGCCAGGCGGCTCAAGCGCTTCTCGTGTGCATCGCGGCTGGCGCCGCGCTGGTGCCGCGGCCTGAGCCCGTCATCGAACGCGTCTACGGCGGCGGCGTCTACCCGCCGCTGCAGGCCGTGGTCACCGGCGCGTCGAATCTGATGCCGCTGGCCGTTTTCGACGTCGGCATCGTGGTTGCGGTCGTGCTGCTCGGGCGGTGGTGGACGCGCGCGCTGGCAGCGCTCTGGCGTCGCCGCGACTGGCGGCCGTCCGGCCGTGCGCTTGGCGCGACGGCGACGCTCGCGGCCGTCGTGTATCTGTGGTTTCTCGTGGTGTGGGGCCTGAACTACGCGCGTCCGCCGCTCGAGGTCCGTCTTGCTCTGCCGGAGGTCACGCCCAGCCCCGGCGACGTCGCGGCGCTGCTGGAGCAGTCGGTGGCCGAGGCCAACGCCCTCTATCGCGACGCGCACCACGTCGACGGCTTCGTGCCTTACAGCGCCGAGCACTCGGTCGCGACCGCTCTCCACGCGCTCGAGGCGCGCCATGGCCGGCCACGGCCCACCGTGCCCGGCACGCCGAAGCCGACCCTGCTGGCGCCGTACTTCCGCATGGCCGGCGTCGACGGTTTGACCGCGCCGCTGGCGCTCGAGACGCTGCTCAATCCGGATCTGACCGGGCCCGAGCGGCCCTTCGTCCTCGCCCACGAGTGGGCCCATCTGGCCGGCTACGCGGCCGAGGCCGACGCCAACTTCGTCGCCTGGCTCGTCACGCGGGAACCGGGCATCGCGGCCACGACGCGCTACAGCGGCGCGCTCTTCCTGTTGAGCGAGGCGGCACGTCAGGTGCCGGCCGAGGTGCGGCGGGCGTCTCTGGCGGCACTTGGTTCCGGCCCGCGGCAGGACCTCGCCGACATCGCCAGCCGCATGGCCTCGCGTGTGGACCTGGTGGAACGCATCGGCTGGCGCGTCTACGACTCGTACCTCCGCTCGCAGGGCGTCGACGAAGGCGTGCGCAGCTACTCGCGGGTCGTCGAGCTCATCGTGCGCGCGCGCCGGCAGGGCGGCGCCGCGCCGGCGGTGCCACAATGACCGCCATGCGCCCCCGGGTCACCGTGCGCCTGGTCGTCGATGCCGCCGCGCCCGATCCGGCCGCCATTGCCGACGCCGCGCGTGTGCTCGTCGCCGGCGGCCTGGTCGTGTTCCCGACCGAGACCGTCTACGGTCTGGGCGCACATGCCCTCGACGCGATCGCAGTCGCGGGCATCTTCGACGCGAAAGAGCGGCCGCACACCGACCCGCTCATCGTGCACCTGGCGTCCACCGCCGACCTCCCGCGCGTGGCCGCCTCGGTGCCTGCGGATGCGGCGGCACTGGCGGCGGCGTTCTGGCCCGGCCCGCTCACGCTCATCCTGCCGCGCCACATCGACGTGCCCGCCATCGTCACGGCCGGCCTGCCCAACGTGGCGGTGCGCGTGCCGGCGCATCCGGTCGCGCAGGCGCTGCTCGCCGCGGCCGGCGTGCCGGTGGCGGCGCCGAGCGCCAACCGCTTCTCGCGGCCGAGTCCGACGACGGCCGCACATGTGCTCGCCGACCTCGATGCCCGCGTCGACGTCGTGCTCGACGGCGGCCCGACCGACTATCGGCGTCGAGTCGACGATCGTGGACTGCACCGTGTCGCCACCGGTGGTTCGCCGCGCCGGCGGTGTGCCGATCGAGGCGCTGGTCGCGATCGTGCCGGCAATGGCCGTGGCGGATCAGGTCGCCGATGCCGCCACCGCGCAGGTGGCGCCGGGCCAGTTACTGCGCCACTACGCGCCGGCCGCACGCCTGACCGTCTACGACGGCGCCCTCGCCGACAGCGTGGCGCGGGTGGCGCGCGAGGTGCGCCAGCTCACGGCGAGCGGTACACGCGTCGGCGTGCTCGCGCCCGATGAGGCGCTCACGGCGCTGGCGCCGGACCTGGCGGCCCGGCGCCGCCGCCGGTCGCGTGGTCGTGGCGAGCCTGGGCCCGCGTGACGACGGCGCGGCAGCCGCGCGCGTGCTGTTTGCCGCGTTGCGGACGCTCGACGCCGACGGCGTGGACGTCATCCTGGCGCTGGGGCCGGTGCGCGGCGGTCTCGGCGCGGCGGTGTGGGATCGATTGCGCCGCGCGGCCGAGGGCCGCGTCGTCCCGGTCTGATCGGGCCGATCGGTGAGACCGCTAGCGGTCGAAGCCGCTCCAGTCAAGGCGGTACTGACGGCGCAGCGTGCGCTGATCGCCGGGATAGACGCCGGCGCGCCGCGCCTGTTCGCCGCTGGCACGCATGGCGTCGGCGAAGGTGCGGCTCGCCATCTCGAGATCCGAGAGCCAATAGGGACAGTTGCGATCGCGGCCGGCGAAGCGTGACGCACGCGTCCCCAGGGTGAACCACGGACGGTCACCGTCTCGGATCGCCTCGGGCTGGCAGGTGCTGTCGAAGCGCGCCCATTGCGCATCGATCTGCGCGGCGTGCCGGGCCAGTTGCTGCAGATCGCGATCGAAGGCCGAGGCGCCGGCGGCGCGCTGTCCGTCGGCCGAGACGTCGAGGCCGCGGCCTACCGGCGGCACGACGGCGCCGGCGGCATCGACGGCGCGCGAGGCCGGCGCCGCCGAGAGGGCGCGTCCGTCGATGAAGGCGCGCACGTGGTCGGATGCCACCGCGAAGCCCAGGCCCTCGGCCGTGCCGCCGACCTTGAGCGTGGTCACCCCGAGCACGGCGCCGTCGCGACCCAGCAGCGGGCCGCCGCTGTTGCCGGGGTTGATGGCGGCATCGGTCTGCAGCAGCAACACGGCGCCCGATTGCCGCTTGGCGCTCAGGATGCCGCGCGTCACCGTGCTCTGCAGTCCCAGGGCCGAGCCGATGGCGATCACTTCCTGGCCGACGCGCGCGCTGTCGGCGCGGCCGAGCGCGAGCACCGGCGCGGAGGGCACCGCGGCGGTGCGCAGCAGCGCCAGATCGAGATCGGCCATCGTGCGTTCGACCCGCGCCATCCGCGTGGCGCCGTCGTGGAGCCGGACGGTGACGGTGGCGTCGCGGCCGACGACGTGTTCGTTGGTGACGATGAGGTCCGGTGCCACGAAGAAGCCGGTGCCGCGCGATCCGGCGGCCTCGACCATCACGACCCCGCCGATGGCCCGTGAGACGACGTCTTCGAGGGCGCTCGGCGCGGGCGGTGCCGCGGCGGCTGCTGCCGCGGGCAGCACGGTGGCGCCCACGATCGGTGCGGCTACGGCGACCGGCGCGAACTCGGTGACGGGGGGCGCCGGCGCTCGCGACGTCGCCGCTTCGACGGGCTCGGCGGCGGGTGCGGTCACCGACGACGTCTCCGCGGTGGTGCCAACGACGACCGCGGTGGCAGCCGGCCGGGTCCACCACCACGCGCCGCCCGCGAGGAGCAGCGCCAGGGGCAAGGCCAGCAGGAGCGGTGATGTGGTGGCGGAGGCGCCGGCGTGCGTCGCCGGCGGAACCGTGGCGCTGACCGGCACCGTCGCGACGCGCCGGGTGCCACAGCGACACACATCGACGCGTGGCGGCACGCGGCGGTCGCACGACGAACAGGTCCAGGACGCGGCGGCGGACATGCGGATGGCGCCTGGCGGCGCATCCGTCATATCGGCAGCGTCAGGGTGGCGCGACAGCCGCTGCCGCCGGCGCCAGCCTCGAGCGTGACCGCGCCGCCGTGCGCCTCCGCAATCTGCCGGCAGAGCACCAGGCCGATGCCCGATCCGCCGGCCTTGGTCGTGAAGAACGGCACGAACAGATTGGCGGTCTTCGGCGGCCCGGGGCCGTCGTCGTCGACCCACACGTCCACACCACGGGCGGTGCGTTGCCAGCCGACCACGATGCCTCCGGCGCCGCCGGTTTCAAGCGTCGCCTCGGCCGCGTTCTTGAGCAGGTTGATGAGCAGTTGCTCCAGCTGGTCACCATCCGCGTTGACCGTCACGTCGGGACCCGGCCGCACCACCACCGGCACCCGCGTCTCGAGCCCGGCCACGCGCTGCAGCAGCGGCTTCAGCACCACCGGCGCCAGACGCGGCGGGGGCAGCCGCGCCAGCTGCGCGTAGGCGGCGGTGAAGCGGCCGAGCGCGTCGGCCCGCGAGCCGATGACCTGCAGCCCGCGGCGGAGATCGTCGGCGAGATCGGCCGGCGGCGGATCGCGGAGCAGCAGCGCGTCGAGCGATCCCGCGATCGACTTGATGGGCCCGAGGGAGTTACCCAGTTCGTGGCCGATGACACGAATGAGGCGCTGCCAGGCCTGCCGTTCTTCCTCGCGCAGCGGCCGGCTGACGTCGGACACGACCAGCAGCTCGTGGCGTTGCCCGCCGAGGCGGAAAGTCGTGCGTCGCACGTCCCAGCGGCCGGTGCCGCCGGGCAGATCGAGGGCGATGACGCCGCGCGCCTCTCCGAACCACGCATCGAGGCCGAGCGTGTCGGCGGTATGGCCGAGCAGCTGCTCGGCCGGGCGACCCAGCAATCGCTCGCCGGTGCGGTTCACGAGCTGCAGCCGACGCTCCGGATCGAACGCGAACACCGCGACGTCGATCTGTTCCATCACCGTGCGCAGCAGCGCCGTGGCTTCCACGGCGCCGAGGCGCTGCTCGTGCAGGGTCTCGGCGAGGGCGTTGACCTCGGTCATCACATCGCCGAGCGGATCGCCAGCCACCGAGCTTCGGCCGCGGATCGAGAAGTCGTCTTCGCGCAGCGCCGCGACGAGGTTGGCGAGCGTCTGGAGCGGCGAGACGATGTGCTGACGCAGCGCCGTCAGCGCCGCGGCGGAGGTGGCCACGAGCAGGAGTGCCACCGTCCAGCGAACCTTGGCGGAGTAGTCGCCCGCCCACAGCAGCAGCAGCGTCGCGACCAGCGGTGGGACGGCGGCCGTGAGCGCGAGCACGACGGCGTGCTGATCGAAGCGGAAGCGGTTCATGCGCGGGCGGGCCCCGGGACGGGCGCTCGTCAGCTTACAGCTTGTAGCGTTCGAGGCGGCGGTAGAGGGCGCTGCGCGAGAGGCCCAGGGCGCGGGCGGCATGGCTGACGTTGCCGTAGCGGGCCATCGACTTGCGGATGAGGAACGCCTCGACGTCTTCGAGGCTCATGTCTTCGAGGCGGCCGGCCGAGACGGCTTCGACGCGCAGCCCGAGGTCGGTCGCGCGGATGACCGACGCCTGCGCCATCAGCACCGCCCGCTCGATCGAGTGATCCAGCTCGCGCACGTTGCCGGGCCAGCGATGGTCCATCAGCAGCTGGAGCGCGGCCGGCTCGAAGCCGGTGATGCCCTTGCGGTAACGCTGCGTGTGCTGGGTCAGGAAATGACGGGCGAGCAGCGGGATGTCTTCGCGCCGATCGCGCAGCGGCGGCAGCACGATCTCGATGGTGTTGAGGCGGAACAGCAGATCCTGGCGGAAGCGTCCGGCCTCGACTTCGGCGGCCAGATCGGCGTTGGTGGCCGAGACAATCCGCACGTCCACCTTGCGCGTGCGCGACGACCCCACGCGCTCGAACTCGCCGGTCTCGATGACGCGCAGCAGCTTGGCCTGCTGGCTCGACGGCACGTTGGCGATCTCGTCGAGGAAGAGCGTGCTGCCGTCGGCCAGTTCGAAGCGGCCGACGCGGTCGGCCTTGGCATCGGTGAAGGCGCCGCGCACGTGGCCGAAGAGCTCGCTTTCGAACACGCCTTCGGCCATGCCGCCCGCGTTCACCGTGACCATCGGCCGGGTGGTGCGGGGCGACACCGCATGCAGCGCCTGCGCCACCAGGCTCTTGCCGGTGCCGTTCTCGCCGCTCACGAGCACGTTGGCATCCGACGGCCCGACGCGGGCAATCACTTCGAGCACCGGTCGCATGGCGGGTGACTCGGCCAGCAGCGGCGAGCGGCCGTCGGCCATCAGCGCCTGGTTCGCCAGCTCGAGCCGGCGGCCGAGCCGGATGGCGCGGCCCAGCTCGGTCTGCGTGCGCACGATCGCCAGCAGCCGTTCGTTGTCCCACGGCTTCTGCACGAAGTCACGGGCCCCGCGCCGCATCGCTTCCACCGCGACGTCCACCGAGCCCCAGGCGGTCATCACGACCACCGGCAGCGACTCGTCGGCCATGCGGATGCGCTTCAGCAGGTCGAGCCCTTCCTCGCCGGAGGTCGTGTCGCGCGAGTAGTTGAGGTCGATGAGGACGACGTCGTAGTCCTTGAGCTCGAGCGCGCGGACCACCTGCGCCGGCGAGGCGGCCGTGTCGATGACGTAGCCCTCGGGCTTCAGCAGCAGGCGCAGCGCTTCGAGCACGTCGGCCTGATCGTCGCCGATCAGGATCCGCGAGGGCAGCTCAGGCGGCATCGACGACCCATCCGTCCTTGAGCTGGATGACGCGTTTGCCGAAGGCGGCGTTGGCTTCCGAGTGCGTCACCTGCACGATCGTCGTGCCCTGCGCATTCAGCTTCGCGAACAGCTCCATGATCTCGCGGCCCTGATCGGAGTGCAGGTTGCCGGTCGGCTCGTCGGCGAGGATGATCGACGGATTGGCGACCACGGCGCGGGCGATGGCGACCAGCTGCTGCTGGCCGCCCGAGAGCTGGTTCGGGTACAGGTCTTTCTTGCCGACGATGCTGAAGCGGTCGAGGATGTCGGCCACCATGCCCTGGCGGTCGGTGCGCTTGACGTCGCGGTAGGAGAGCGGCAGGTCGATGTTCTCGTAGACCGTCAGGTTGTCGAGCAGGTGATAGCTCTGGAAGACGAAGCCGATGTGCTGCTTCTGCAGCTTCAGCCGATCCTTCTGGGAGAGCGCGTGCACCGGCTGATCGTGCAGCCAGTATTCGCCCTGCCACGCCGTGTCGTGCATTCCGAGGATGTGGAGCAGTGTGCTCTTGCCGGCGCCGGACGGGCCCATGATCGACACGAAATCGCCCTGGGCGATGTCGGCGGTCACGCGGCGCAGCACGAAGGTCTGGCTGACGCCGTGGCGGTAGGACTTCTCGACGTTGACGAGGCGGATCATGGGTTCGCGGCCAGCGGCTAGGGACTAGCGGCTGGCGGCTAGGACGAGGGCGTGGAGTTGGCCGGGTATCGGCGGCGCCGTGCGACGGCCGCGCGACGAGCCACGATAACACGCTGCCGCCGACCGCACGGACGTGACGGTCCGCGCGCGAGCCGACGGCGCCGTCGAGACGCCTACGACGATGCGTCAGCGACGGTGTCTTCGACGACGCGGCCGTCGAAGAGGTGAATCGAGCGGTCGGCGTGCGCGGCGTAGCGCGGGTCGTGCGTCACCATGCAGATGGTGGCGCCGCCGCGGTGCAGTTCGCGCAGCAGGTCCATCACCGCTTCGCCGTTCTTCGAGTCGAGGTTGCCGGTCGGTTCGTCGGCCAGCAGGATCGAGGGCTGGCCGCCGACCGCGCGGGCGACCGCGACGCGCTGCTGCTGACCGCCGGAGAGCTGGGTGGGCAGGTGCTTGGCGCGATGCGCCATGCCGACGCGCTCGAGCGCGGCGTTGGCGCGCTCGCGCCGTTCGGCCGCCTTCATGCCGCGGTAGATGAGCGGCAGCTCGACGTTCTCGAAGACCGTGAGGTCGCCGATGAGGTTGAAGCTCTGGAAGATGAAGCCGATCTCGCGGTTGCGCACGCGCGCCCGCTGCGACATCGGCAGGTCGGCCACTTCCTGCCCGTTCAGCCAGTACTTGCCGTCGGAGGGCGAGTCGAGCAGTCCCAGAATCGCCAGCAGCGTCGACTTGCCGCAACCCGACGGACCCGAGATGGCGACGTATTCGCCCTGGCGGATGTCCATGTGGATGCCGGACAGGGCGTGCGTTTCGACCTCGTCGGTCAAGAACACCTTCGTGATGCCGTCGAGGCGGATGAGGGACTGAGTGGACTCGGACATCATGGCTCCTTGATGGCGGGGCCCGGGGCTCGGGTCCCGGGTCTCGGGAGAACTCTCGTTCGACTACGCACGTTCACGTCTCGCCGCGTCTAGCGCAGCCGCACCCGGTCGAACGCGTCCCACGCGGACATGTCCGACAACACCAGCTGATCGCCTTCCTTCGCGCCGCCCTTGATCTCGATCGTGTTCACCGAACTCCGTCCGAGCTGGACCTGCGCGCGCAGGGCCTCGCCGGTGGTGCCGTCGAGGCGGAACAGGCCGACGGCGCTGTTCTCCTGGCCGAAGGCAGGCCGCCCGACATACAAGACGTTGTCGAGCCGGTCGAGTTCCACCGTGCCGTCGACGCTCAGGTCGGGGCGGGCGCCGCGCGGCAGCTCGCCTTCGAGCGCGACGTCGACCGTCACGGTGCCGTTCTGGGCGGCCGGGTCGATGCGGACGACCTTGCCGGGGATGATGCCGTTGCGGGTATCGACCTGCGCCGACTGGCCGATGGTGAGGTCGCGGGCCTGGGTCTCGGCGATACGCAGCTCGGCCTTCAGTCGTGTCGGGTCGGCCACGCGGGCCACATTGGTGCCCGGCGCCACCTGCTGACCGACTTCGACCGGCACCTGCTCGAGCACCCCGGACATGCCGGCGCGCACCCGCAGCTGATCGACCTGCTGACGGCGGAGGGTGAACAGGGTGCGGAGCTGCTCGACGCGCGCCTGCTGCGCCAGCAGCTGCGCCCGCACGCTCTCTTCGGACACGCTCACGCGTTCCTTTTCGAGTTGCGACCGCGTGCGCAGCGATTCCGACCGCACCGTCGACTGCTTCAGGATCAGGCTGGAGACGAGGCCGTCTTTGGCGAGGTCTTCGTTGACCTCCCGCTCCAGCCGGGCCTGTTCGAAATCGGCTTCGACCGTGGCGGCGATCGAGCGCTGGTTGAGCCGCTCGGTGTCGAGCCGCGCCCGCAGGCTGGCGAGGTCGGCTTCCGAGGCGCGCAGCTGCGTCTCGGCTTCCAGCAACTGCTGCTGCAGTTGCGGATCGGCGAGCTCGAGGATCACCGTGTCCGGCGTCACCTGCGCGCCCGGGCGCAGGATGATGCGCTCGACCCGGCCCTGCGTGGCTGACGGCAACCAGCGGCGCGCTTCGTCCACCGGCACCAGGGTGCCGAGGCCGCGCACCTGGCGGATCAGCTGACCGCGTTTCACGGTGTCGACCCAGACGGTGGCGCGTTCCACGGTGGGGGCGGCGGGCTTGAGACGCGCCAGCACCACCGACACCCCGGCGACCAGCACCGCCACCGCGACGCCGATGAGGATGCGCTTGCGCTTCTTGTCCTGGGCTACTGATGCCGGGCGTTGAATGTCCATGAACTCGTGTCGCTCCTTAGACGAGGGCACCCGCCATTTTGGATGGCATCGGCTGATACACATTTACTCAAACGCCGTGCCACGCCTGAAATCGAGCGAACCTACTGATAGAACGAGGGTTCCGGGCCGCGTGTTCCCTCCGTCCGGAAGATTGTGTGTTCGGATGTGGGACGCGCCGACCGAGGGTGGGACTCGCATGGCGGGGCCATGGGCCCAGCGGCTAGGGGCTGGCGGCTTGCGAGGTCTCACAGGTTGCCGCGTCACGCTGCCAGGTTCAGCCCGTGACGTCGCGCCACAGGTCGGGTTCGGTGACGCCTTCGGTGGCAATCGCCATGACGCGGGCGGTCGGCGTCAGGCCGAGGCGCTCGGCCATCGCTCCGGTCAGGGGCGGCGCGGAGGGCGAGCAAGGCGGCGATGCCAGCGGCGCCCGAGGTGCCGACGGCCAGCGCCGGGTCGGTGCCGTCGGGGCGGGCCAGGTGCCGCATCGCCGCTCGGCACCAGGTATCGTCCACGGCCACGCAGGCATCCACGAGATCGCGCAGCACCGGGAACACGACCGGCGAGATCTCGCCGCACCGCAGGCCCGCCATGATCGTCGTGAGCGGGCCCTCGACGGCGGTCGGATGGCCGGCGCGTGCCGAGGCCAGCACACACGCCGCCCGGGCGGGCTCGACGGCGATGAGGCGGGGCCGCTGGTCACCGTAGCGCCAGGCGGACCATGACGCCACCGCGGCCAGCAGGCCGCCGACGCCGGCTTGCACGACCAGCACGTCTGGCGGACCATCCGCGCCCCAGGCGGCCTCGGCCTCGTCCATCAGGTGCGTGTAGCCGAGCATGATGTCGCGCGGGATCTGTTCGTAGCCGTCCCACGACGTGTCTGACACGACCAGGCTCGCAGACGCCGCGGCGTCTGCGGTGGCCAGACGGACGGCGTCGTCGTAGGTGCCGGCGACGCGCACGACCTCGGCGCCCTCCGACGCAATCGCCTCGACCCGCGCCGGCGACACGTCGGCGTCGAGGAAGATGCGCGCGCCGAGACCGGCCACCCGCGCCGCCCGGGCCACGGCACGGCCGTGGTTGCCGGCGCTGGCGCAGACGAGCGTCGTCACGCCGTCCAGCACGCCGCGGGCGCGGAGCCCATCCACGGCGAACTCGACGCCCAGGCTCTTGAACGCGGGCAGCCCGAACCGGCTGGTCTCATCTTTCACCCACACGGCGCCGAGGCCCAGGCGGGTGGCCAGTGCCGGCAGGCGCACCAGCGGCGTCGGCGTCACGCGCGTTGTGAAGAAGACGCGCCGGCGCGCATACTCATCGTCGGTGAAGAGGCCGCTGACGCCGGAACGGCGTGGCGGCGCGGTGTGCAGCGTCAGCATGGCGGACGCGGCAGAGTATAGCGAGAGCGGGGGCCTCGCGGCCGGCGCCCGTGCGAGGTGTCCTGATGTCCCACGTGCTCGTTCGCGCCACCGGCGGCACGGTGTCGCTGCCGGACCCGGCCACCATCATGATCGACCGGGCCGACGGCGGACAGCTCGTGCTGCATCCGCCGCGGCGGGTCTGGGATCGCACGGCCCTCACGCGCGACGAACTCGTCGCCTGGCACCTGCTCATCGCGGCCACCGCCCGCGCCATGCTCGAGACGCTGCCGCAGCTCGAGGGCGGCTGTCTCAACTACTGGGACGCCGGGAACTGGGCGCTGCAACGCGGCGGCGGATCCACCCGGGGCCAAGACCGCGCGCGCGTCGCGCGTGCTGCACCAGCACCTCTGCGGCCGCAGCCCGCGCTCGGCCGATCCATCCTGGACGTGGGGCGAGTCTCCGTTCTTCCCCACGCTTGCCGACCGCCTCACCGTGGTCGGCGGGCAAGAAGGCGCTGACGCCCGACGAGTGCGCCGCCATCGTCGCGCGCACCGTCGAGGTCCTGCGCGCGACCTACGACGACTCCGCGGCGCAGGGGATCGACAGCCGCGCCTGCACCGGCTGCACCTACCCCGCGCCGGCCGACGACCTGGTGGACGGCACCTGCCCGGCGTGCCGCGGGGGCGGCTTCTCGTGAGGCTGCCGGCGCTGGTCGTCTGCGACCTCGTGGGCACGACGGTGCGTGCCGACGATGCAGTGCCGCGTGCGTTCACCGCGGCGCTGGCCGCCGAAGGCGTGGTCCTGACGCCCGAAGCCCTGACGGGCGTGCGCGGCGCCACCAAGCGTCGCGCGCTGGAGACGCTGCTGCCACCAGGGGCCGATCTCGATCGCCGCGTCTCGCGTGCCTACACGCACTTCTCCGAGGCCCTCCGGGCCGCCTACCGGCCCGACACGGTCGCCAGCGTCGCCGGCGCCGAGGAGGTCATCGTGAGACTGCGCCGGGCTGGCGTGCGTGTGGCGCTGAACACCGGATTCGATCGCGGCCTGACGACCCACCTGCTGGGCCTGCTCGGCTGGACGGCGATCGCCGACTGCGTCGTCTGCGGCGATGAGATACCGGCGGGGCGGCCCGCCCCCGATCTCATCCTGCGCGCGATGACGCTTGCCGGCGTCGCCGACGCGCGGGAGGTGGCCAATGTCGGTGACACGGCACTCGACCTTGGGGCCGGAGCCCGGGCCGGCGTGCGGTGGAACATCGGCGTGTGGAGCGGCGCCCACGACCGTGCCACGCTGACGGCAGCGCCGCACACCCACCTGTGCGCGTCGGTGGCCGACGTCCCGGCGATCCTGGGACTGGGCTAGGCGAAGAGCTTCACGAGCGAGAGCGCGAAGCCCGGGAGCAGGGGCGTGGTCAGCGTGGCGCCTCCGTTGGCTCGCAGCTGCTCCGTGGCGACGAGGCCGCCGCCGGGCGCTCGACGATACACCGCCAACTCGTGGGCTTTCGGATCGGCGACCCAGTACTCGCGCACGCCGCCGCGATCGAAGAGCTGCCGTTTGATTCCCAGATCACGCCTGCGCGTGCTGGGCGACAGAATCTCGACGACGAGCGCCGGCGCACCCTGGATGTTGGGTTCAGTGAGAATGTCCAGTTGATCCGCCGCCACGAAGATCAGGTCTGGCTCTACGACGTCCCAGGGCGAAAACACCGTGTCGAGCGGCGAGAGATACGCCTCGCCGATTTCCGGGTGCAGCTCGAGGAAGTTAGCGATGGCCACGTGAAGACGTCCCATCAGTTGCTGGTGCCGCAACACGGGCGAGGGGGTCACGTAGTGCACCCCGTCGATGATCTCGTGGCGCATCCCGTCGTCTGGGATGCGGCAGAAATCTTCGTAGGTAAGGCGCGTGTCGCGGTGGGATGTCGTCGGCATCGTGTCCTTCCAGTCCACGTTCGGATGTTACACCCGGCCACGAGAGCCGACACCTGCCAGCGGCGTGCCACCGGCGATCACGCTTGAATTGTGGTGCTTGAGGACGGCGGCTCGCACCCGAATTACCAGTTCGCGACGCCGGTCGCATTGCCTGCCGGCACGACGATCAAGGCCTCGGCCTGGTACGACAACTCGACGGCGCGCAAATCGAATCCCGACCCGACCACGGACGTCTGGTGGGGCGGTCAGACCGTGCGCTCGTTTGGGCTCGGCCTTCGTCGACGATCGGATCGGCTACGGCACCTGCGCCGCAGGCTACGGCCCCGGAGGCGTCATCCTGCAGCCCATCAACCGTGACGGCACGAGCGTCTACAACCGAAAGGGCGGCAGCACGATACCCGTGAAGTTCACCGTGTGCGACGCAGCACGCTGACCATGCTCAGCGCGGTCAGAGGGACCGTGGATGTAGTCAACGAACCCGGCGTGTCGGAGATCCCGGACGCCGCGTTCCGCTGGGCCGGGGACAAGTGGTTCTTCAAAGTAGGCAGGCCCCGAGTGGCGCACCGCTCCTGAACCTCGCGCACGGCCAGCCGCGTCGTAAGCAGGGTCGGGCAGGCGGTCACGCGGCATATGGCCACGGCACCATGAGACCTGACGCTTTGATTCACTGGAGACATACCCACATGAAGGCATTCAAGACGTTCGTGCTCGGCGCGACAGTCACCGCAATGGCGCTGTCGGCGGGCACCCCCGCGCGCGCGCAGGGCCAGGACATCGTAGACACGGCCGTGGCGGCCGGACAGTTCAAGACCCTGGCCGCGGCCCTGACGGCCGCAGGTCTCGTGCCCACGCTGAAGGGCGCGGGACCATTCACCGTGTTCGCGCCGACTGACGAGGCATTCGCGAAGCTGCCGAAGGGCACGGTCGAAGACCTGCTCAAGCCCGAGAACAAGGCCAAGCTGACGGCCATCCTCACGTATCACGTGGTGGCTGGCAAGGTGATGGCGGCTGACGTGGTGAAGCTGACCTCGGCCAAGACGGTGCAGGGCGGCACCGCGAAGGTCTCGATGATGGGCGGCGGCGTGATGATCGACGCGGCGCACGTGACCAAGACCGACATCGCAGCGTCAAATGGCGTGATCCACGTGATCGACACCGTGCTGATGCCGAAGGCCGACACCTCCTCGAGGTAACACTACCGAAGCGCTGCGCGACGGGCGCGGCACCGGCGACGACGCGGGGGGGCAGCCGAGTATTCGGCGGCCCCTCGAACTACGTACGGCGGGCGCGGCTCGGTGATTCTGCAGCGTGACGACGATCCCGTCGATCGGCTCGGTGCCGTTGCTGACATCGGCGTGCGTCGTGGCGGGTGTGTCTTCGGTGAGTGAGTCCAGGCATCTCCTTCCGTCACTTCTTGCCGCGCGCGGCCTTCCGTGGCCGCTCGCGTGACGGACTGCTGGACCGCCTTCTTGACGGCCGGCTTCTTCACCGCCGCCTTCTTCACCACCGCCTTCCGGGCGGCGCCGTGCTTGACGGCCGAGCGCGTGCGCGCCCGCGTCTTCTGTGCGGCTGGAGTCGGGCCGTTCAGCAGCCCATACGCCCCCTCCATCGACGGCACCCAGGATTCTCCGGCGCAATCCGGTTGTTCAGAAACGCGGTGGCCGAGCCACCAGGATCGTGCGGAGCGGGATGCACCGTTTCTTCGCCGCCCCACTGACCGGCGAGGCGGTGCAATCTGCTGTGCGCGTGGCTGGGCTTCGGCATGTCCATCTGCGGTCTCCAGGCGGGGAATAAGGTCAGCTGGGTCTCCGGAGCCTCAGCCGCGGCTGCTGCGGATGCGTCCCTTCGGGCTCTTCTGGCCCATCTTCTTGCCCACGGGTTCGCCCATCCGCTTGTCCAGCCGCTCCTGCGGCGGGGGCTTCCGATGACGCTTCCCCGGCGCATCCACGGCGCCCCGGCTGGCGCGCATCGTGGGCGCCACGGTCGGTGTCGCGGCCGCCGTCTGGCGCGCCCGATTCACCTCGTCGAGCAGGGCGGCGGCGCCGTCTCGAATGCGACCTACCGCCCCGAGGAGCGCGTCGCGATCGAGCCATCCGTCGGCCTTCGCCCGCATGGTCCCCAGTACCGTCCCGAGCTGCTCCGCCAGCGCCATCAGCTGCTGTTCGGCCCCGTCGATTGTCGCCCTCGCCGCGTCCCCGAGATCTTTCGGTGTTGCCTTGCGTGCCGCCATAATGCCCTTCTCTCTCCGGGAAATCCCGGCGCAGACAAGTATGCCGGGAGCAGGCAGCTCCCTCTGTGTTCTTTGGGACAAGGGATTTGACAACGGGTCCCGCTACCGCGCGATCTTCCACTTGCCGCCTTCCATGGCAAAGGGTATCGAGCTGAACCGGCTGCTACGGCACTGTCACGATCACGTCTGCCGACGGCGGCCCGGTACCGGCAGCCGAAATCGCGCGCAGTCGCACGTGGTAGGTGCCGCTCGGTGCTGGAGCCGTGAAACCGCTGCCGGCCGGCAGGCGGACGGTCACCAGATCGGCCGCGCCTGCCGACGAGCCGGCTTCGAGCTGGTAGCCGATCACTCCGGCGGTCGGGGCCGGCCATGACAACGACACCACACCGGCGACGACCGACGACGACGTGATCTGCGGCGCGGCCGGCAACGACGCTCCCGAGCCGACGGTGACGAACACCTCACCGGACGGTTGGCTCGTGCCACAGGCACTGGTGGCGCGCACCCGCACGAAGTAGGTGCCAGGTGGCGCGCTCGCGGCAAACGTGAACGCAGTGCCCACGGACACCACCGCGATGTCGGTCCGGGCGGTCGCGCTCCCGGCTTCGAGCACGAACGACTGCGCCAGGCCGGAGACCGCCGCCCACGTGAACGTGACGTGCGCACCCTGAATGGCCGCCACGAGAGCGGTTGGCG
This sequence comes from uncultured Acidobacteriota bacterium, assembly GCA_963779175.1. Taxonomy (GTDB): domain Bacteria; phylum Acidobacteriota; class Vicinamibacteria; order Vicinamibacterales; family UBA2999; genus CADEFD01. The sequence goes on along the minus strand of CAVZXA010000003.1, from coordinate 1,386,093 downwards.
CCGCCGGCGGACCGCTGCATCCCACCCGCACCGCCACCTCGTTGCTCGGCGCACTCAGGCTGCCATCGAGCAGCACGGCGCGGACTCGCACGTGATACAGGCCGGACGGCGCCTGCGCGGCCACCTGCGGTGTGGCGCCGAGGGGCAGCGACAGGAGATCGCTGAGCCCCGGCTGGCTGCCCACTTCCAGCCGATAGGCCGCCACGTTGCCGGCCGCCGGAGGATCCCACGACAGGAGCACGCCATTGCCGTCCACGAGGGCCGACAGCGCCCACGGGTGCCGCGCGAGCTGTTCGCCGACCCTCTGCGCGTAGACATCGCAGAACTGATAGAGGCCTTCGCACAGCTCGTTGCGCCCGTCGGGCCACACGACGATCGCGCCGCCCATCTGGTCGGGGGCGAGCGCCATCAGCTGTTCGGGCGGCACGCCGGGTGCCTCTCCCTGGTTGCCCGCGGCCCGGCTCACGGGCAGCGCGCCTCCGGGCCAGCGCTTCTCTCCTGCGCCATCCACGCGCTGCGCGTAGATGTCGCTGCCGGAGATGCAGGCATCGCGCTGCGGTGCGACGCGGCAGTCGAGCCAGGCGACGGTGGCCCCGCCGGCGCCGTCGGGGCCAATCAGCGGCAGCGTCTGCAGCCCGGGCGCCGTTTCGACGGCGAGTCCGCCGGACGCCCACAACGTGAGCCCGCCGGGCGAGACGCGCTGCGCGAAGATGTCGCAGTTGGCGGCGGCGCCGCAGGAACCGAACTCGGAGTTCCGCGAGTCTTCCCAGGCCGCGATCACGCCGCCAAGGCCGTCAGGCTGGAAGACGAAACTGCGCTTGCGGCCGCGCGACGACGAGAGCGTCGCGTTGCCGGCCCATAGCGAATCGCCGTTCGGCCCGAGACGAAACACCTCGACCGTGTCGTCGGACGACAACGCAAATGGCGTGGCCACCCAGCCGAGATAGACGCCGCCGGCGCCGTCGGGGAGCATGGCGATCTCCCGATAGCCGTGCGAGCCGAGATCGCGCCCCCACCCCGCCAGCTGCGGTGCCCCGGCGCTGCTGAAACGCTGCAGCACGACGTGCCGCTGATCGAAGGCCGGCGGCCGCTGCTGATCGACGTAGGCGACGAAGACGCTCCCGGCTCCGTCCACGGCGATCTGCGGCGCGAGGGCGACGGCGCCGAGGAGGACCGTGGGCGTGGGGCCGACCTGGACGTCGTTGACGCCCCACGCCCGGCTGCCGTTCGGCAGCAGACGTTGCGCGAAGTACGTGCAGCAGGGCGGACGGGCGTCTTCCCAGGCGACGAAGGCGCCGCCGGCGCCGTCCGGCGCCACCGCGATGCCAGTTACTCCCTGATTGGCTGGAGCCGTCGACACCGCGACGCCGTCCACGCCCCAGAGCCGCTGCCCCTGGGCGGAGAGGCGCTGCGCATAGAGGTCGCACTCGCCCATGAAGCCGGCGGTGCAATACGGCGTGTTGCGGCCATCCACCCAGACCACGATGATCCCGCCGGCGCCATCGGTCACCGCCGATGGCCGCAGCTTGAAGCCGACGGCGTCGGCCACGGGAACGCCATCCGCCGGCCACAGGCGATGACCCGCGGAGTCGAGGCGCTGCGCCATGATCGTGGGAACCGAGAGGTCGACCCAGAGCACGAACGCGCCACCGGCGCCGTCGGCCAGCGCGACGATGCCAGGGCTGGCGCCGCCGCTGATGCCCTGGCCCGCGGGTTTCACGCTGATCGCGACGTCCTCGGGCGCCCACTCCACCTTGCCTTCGTGAACCTGTGCGGCAGAGGCCGCGGCCCAGAGCACGAGAGCCAGTGCCGTGGTCACGGTGCGGCGCGGTCCGCGCATGGTCGGCACAGCGCCGATAGTCAACCCGCGCCCCGGCCGCGTGTCAAGGGCCGGAACCTCGGCAGCGGCGGGATCGCGTGTCAAGCCTGGTGGCCGGGGCGGGCGAGAAGAGAGCGACTGAGGGCAGACATGAAGCCGCCGCAGCCTTCTCTTCGCGACCCAACCCCTGCCCTCTTGTCCAGCAACGACGGTGCCAATCCGATCGGCGCGAGATTGTGGGCACGGGCGCGAATGCCGGCGTGCCGGCAGGACCGACGGTGCCGCGCCGTGGCGCACGTGCGGAACAAATGCTGTCCGGCGCAAGCCTTCTGGCCTGACGTCACGCCCTGCGTCAGCGTCTACGCGCGATAGGATTCTGGCGCCGTCTTCGTTTCCTACGCACACGACCTACCGCCGTCCAGCAGACTCAGGAGCACCATGATGAAACCTCGACACGTCGCTGCCGCCGGCCTGGTGCTCGCAGTGCTCTCTGTCTGGCAGACCCATTCGCAGTCGCAGGCGCCGGCCTTCGACCTCGTCATCCGCGGCGGCCGCGTCGTCGACGGCACCGGTAACCCCTGGGTCCTGGCGGATGTGGGCATCAAGGGTGACGCCGTCGCTGCCGTGGCACCACACCTGGTCACGAGCGGGGCACGCGTCGTCGAGGCGCGAGGGTTCGTGGTCGCCCCGGGCTTCATCGATGTCCACACGCACGGCGATGCCGGGAACACCGCGGTGCCGGCCGGTACGATCGACCCGCTCGTGCGCGACGACCGCCAGGATCTCATCGGTAATCCGGCGGCGGAGAACGACGTGCGGCAGGGCGTCACCACCGTGATCGCCGGTCCGGATGGGTTCGGCACCACGCAGGTCGGCGCCTACCTCACGAAGGTCGCGGCGGCGAAGCCCGCAATCAATCTGGGCGCCTTCATCGGGCATGGGGCCGTGCGGCTCGCCGTGCTTGGCATGGCCAATCGCCCGGCGACACCCGATGAATTGCAGCGTATGCGCGACCTGGTCAGGAACGGCATGCGCGACGGCGCCTTCGGCCTCAGCACCGGGCTCTTCTACGTGCCGGCCAACTATGCGCCCCTTCAGGAAGTGATCGACCTGGCCCGCGTGGCCGGCGAGTTCGGGGGCGTGCATCAATCGCACATGCGGGACGAAGGGCTCCACGTCGTCGACAGCGTACGCGACACGATTGCCATCGGCGAGCAGGGCGGCGTGCCCACGCAGGTGACCCATCACAAGACCATCGGCAAAGCCAGTTGGGGGAAGAGCGTCGAGACACTGCGTCTCATCGACGAGGCCAGGCTGCGCGGCGTAGACGCCACGCTCGATCAGTATCCTTACACCGCGTCGAACACGACGATCCAGTCAGGCTTGATTCCGCAGTGGGCCCAGGAGGGCGGGCGCGGCGCCATGCTCGCGCGCCTCAAAGAAGGGGCGACGCGGCAACGCGTCCTGGGGGAGATCGCCTCCGCGATCGAAAACGGACGCGGCGCGGGCGACCCGGCCAACGTCGTGCTCGCCTCCTGCGATTTCGATCCGACGCTGGCCGGCAAGAGCCTGGCCCAGGTGCTGCGCGACCGGGGACGTCCGGTGGCGTTCGACCAGGCGGCAGCACTCGTCGTCGAGATCGTCGAGAAGGGGAGTTGCGTCGGCATCTATCACGCCATCAGCGAAGACGATCTCGTCCGCATCATGAAGCATCCGGCCACGATGATCGCCTCTGACGCCTCACCGGGGATGCCGACGTTCGGCAAGGACGCGCCGCACCCGCGCGCCTACGGCACCTTCGCGCGCGTGCTGGGCGTCTACGTGCGGGAGAAGCACGCGCTGACCCTGGAAGACGCGATCCGGAAGATGACGTCGTTTCCGGCGCAGCGCGTGGGGCTCACCGACCGCGGAGTCCTTCGTCCTGGACTCAAGGCCGACATCGTGGTCTTCAATCCCGCGACCATCATCGACAAGGCGACGTTCGAGAAGCCGCACCAGTATGCCGAGGGCGTGGTGGCCGTGGTCGTGAACGGACGGCTCACGTTGAGCAACGGACAGATGACGGGTGAGCGCGCGGGGCGGGCGCTGCGACGGAACTAGCGCCGTCAGTCACGATCTTCTCGAGGACCGGTGGATCAGGCCTGCTCGAACGCGTGCGCCGCGCGCAGCACCGTCGCGTCCTCCCCGAATCGTCCGACCAGCATCAACCCGACTGGCAAGCCGTCGACCGTGCCGCACGGCACCGAGATGGCTGGGTGACCGGAGTTGTCGAACTGACCCGTGTTGACCGGACCGCCCTGAGCGCCGCCGATGGCGAGGTCCACGGCCTTCGACGCCACGAGCGCCGCGCAGCCCGCCGAGGAACCGCCGGTGACGCGCGTGGGATCGTGCGGGTTCCGCACGGGACCGGTGGCGGCCGTGTGGCTGCCGAAATCGAGGCAGAGGTTCTCGCACACTGCCTTCCCCAGGATCTCAGCGCCGGCGTCCAGCACTCGCGTGGCGACGGTGGCGTCTTCGTCGGGCACGAAGCCCTCGAACACCGACGACCCGACCATCATGGGCACGCCGGCCAGGATCCTCGCGCCCGAAGCGCGCACGCGTGAGGCGAGACGACGCCGGCGCGCGCTCAGCGCGTCGTGTCGAGGCGGCGTCCGCCGATGTAGATGGCGTCGATGGCGCGCGTGTTGGTGATGGCGTCGAGCGGGTTCGCGTTCAGCACGAGCAGGTCGGCCGCGGCGCCGCGCGCAATGGTTCCCAGCTGCCCTTGCTTGCCCCAGCAGGCCGCGGCGGTGCCGGTGGCCGAGACCAGGGCCTGCATCGGCGTGAGTCCGGCCTGCACCATCATCTCGAGTTCCATGTGCTCGAAGAAGCCCTGGAAGCGACCGGCGGGGCCGGTGTCGGTGCCGAACGCCACGCGGATGCCGGCGTCGTGCACGCGCTTCAGGTTGGCCTTCGCCACCTCGAGCCCGGCCTTGTACTTCAGGCCCTGGGCGTAGGCATTGCTGGCCTTGAACTTCGCCTGACGGCCGGCGTCGCTCAGTTCGGCCGAGATGTCGGCGCCGTAGCCGCGGCGAAAGAACGGGTCGTTCACCCACGGCGGCGTCGTGTCGTAGACGAAGGTCGAGACCTCGCGCATGAGCGTGGGGGAGTAGCACTGGTTGCCGCGCTTCATCGCTGTCGAGGAACGCGTCGTCCACCGGCACGTCGCGCACGCTGTGCGCGATGAAGGTGTTGCCGGCTTCGGCCAGGGCCTTCGCGTCCGACAGATAGAAGATGTGCGCGGCCAGCGTGAGCCCGGCGGCTTTGGCGCGCTCGAGGGTCGCGCGCCACGCCACTTCGGGCATCTTCTTCGAGCTGCCCAGGTTGTCGTCGACGCGGATCTTGAGCAGGTCGGGTTTGAGGGCGATGACCTTGTCGGTCTCGGCGCGGGCAGCCTCGGCGGTGTCGGTGAAGATGATGGGGCCGGCGACGTAGACACGGGCGCGGGCCGGCGGCGTGCTGGCCTGTTCGGCGCGCAGCGCGAAGGCGTCGGCCTGATCGTCGCCGAGCGAGAAGAGCGTCGTGACGCCGTAGGTGGCATAGGCGCGGAGCTGCCGTTCGAGCCCGGCGCGCGTGTAGTACTGCGCGCCAGACTTGAGGCCGTCCACCGCCGACAGGTGCCCGTGCGCGTTGACGATGCCGGGCATCAGCGTCTTCCCGCGCGTATCCACGCGGGTGGCCCCGTCGGGCACACGCACGCTCGCTGCCGAGCCGACCTCGGCGATGACGCCGTCTCGCACGATGACGGTGGCGGCGTCGATGACCTGGCCCGTGCCGTCGATGACGCGTCCGCCGACGAACGCGGTGACCTGCGCGGACGCAGACGTGCAGAAAGCGACGAGCAGGGCGGCCAGAGCAATCGCAGTGCGTGCCATGCGCGCGATTCTACCAGCGCTCACCGCCGGGGGTCAGACCCCATTCTGGCTGGGGCAAGACTACTCAGCCTCCGAAGAGGCCGGGCTGCGCGGCGTGCCGCTCCAGATAGCCCTTGAGCCGGATCTTGCGGGCGGTGTTCTCCGACGACATGTAGCGGATGGTGCCGAACACGGGTCGCTCGGGTCCCCAGGGGCGGTCGTAGCGGCCGAGCGTCCAGAAGATGCCGCTGTACGAGTTCGGGTCGCGGCCATCGACCGCGTAGCGGTTGTTGAGGTCGATCATCGTCGCCAGCGCCTGCTCCGGCGAGGCCGACCACTGCAGGATCTTCTTGCCCCAGAGCATCCGCAGGTAGTTGTGCAGCCGCCCTTCGCGTCGCAGCTGGCGCTGGGCGGCGTTCCAGATCGGGATCGTAGGTGTCGGCGGCGTCGAGCGCGTCGTGGGAGTAGAGCGGATCGCGCGGGTCGTCGGCGTGCCGCGCCAGCGTCGCCAGCGCCCACGACGGCAGCGACGAGTACTGGTCGAAGTCGGCGCGATGCGCGCACATGTTGAAGCCGAGCTCGCGCCAGGTCACGAGCTGATCGAGGAACGCCTCGGCCGGCGGCGACACGCCCCACCAGCCGGTGCGGGTGCCACGGCCCACGCGCGGCACATCGCCCAGCCAGCCCTCGCGCGCCATCACGGCGTCGAAGACCTCATACGACGACAGGTGCCCGAAGTGCAGATACGGCGACAGGCCGCTGGTGACGTCGTCGTCGGGGTCGTTGCGGTCATCGACGTAGCGCGGCAGGCCGCGCGCGAGGAAGAGCGTCGAGCCGGGCGCGCGCCGCCGCGGTGCCGCCGACGAGCACGTCGGCCGGCGCCACGCCGTGATCGATGGGCAGCGCGGCGAACGCGGCGCCGTCGGTGCCGTCGAGCGGCCACGAGCGCCAGCGCGTGGTCACGGCCTCCGGCAGCGCCGGGCGCGGCGACGGCCAGTCCGCCGGCCAGCGGCCGGGCCAGTGGACGGTCGGCCAGATGGTCGGCGAGCGTGTTCTGCACGTAGCGCCGGAACGCGTACGCCGTCGGATAGGCGTGGTCGGCGGCGCGCAGGGGCAGCAGCCCGTTGCCGTCCACCGCGTCGAGCCGCACGGAAAGCTTCGTCGCCGCGCGCGCGACCATCTCGGGCTGGAAGAAACCGGGCACGTCGTCGGTGACGACCAGGGCCGCCTCGCGACGCCAGCGCGGCGAGCAGGCCGCGCGCGTCGGCCGGACGCGGCTCGACGTAGGGGAAGTAGGTGACCCCCGGCACGGCGAACGCGCGCGCGTTGTCGGCCATGCCGTCGATGACGAAGCGGTGAAAGCGCGCCGACGCCCACGGGTAGTCGAGACGCAGCGGTTCGAGCACCACCAGACCGAGCCCGCGCGCCCGCGCCTCGGCCACCGCGTGCTCGAGCGCGAAGTTCCACTGCGCGCGCCGGGCGCCGATCATCCAGTAGAGGACGTAGCGGCCCCCGCCGGCCGGGTGGTCGTTGGTGGTGCGTATCCTGCGTGGGGGGATTGCCGTCATATGAGAAGACTGCGTGCGCGGGCCGCGCCCAACGCCGTGCGCTATCATTTCATTGTCGCCGGGCACGCGCGACAGTAGGTTGGACGCGCTGACGCGCAGGTGCGTCCCCAGCTCGTCCGCACGCACACAAGGAGTTCAGACCGATGATCGCCCAGCGCTACCCCGAACACTTCATCGCCCCGATGCGCGAAGAGCTCACGACCCTCGGCTTCGAGGAACTGCGCACGCCCGAATCGGTCGACGCCGCAGTGGCGCGGCCGGGAACGACGCTGCTGGTCGTGAACTCGGTCTGCGGCTGCGCGGCCGGCAAGGCCCGCCCGGGCATCGCCATGGCGCTGCGCCACTCGACCAAGCCCTCGCAGCTGACGACGGTGTTTGCCGGCGCCGACCTCGAGGCCACCACGCAGGCCCGCGCCCATATGGCGCCGTATCCGCCCTCGTCGCCCGTCGATTGCGCTGCTCAAGGACGGCAAGGTCGCCTTCATCCTCGAGCGCCGCGACATCGAAGGCCGTCCGGCCGAACTCATCGCGCAGGCGCTCACCGCCGCCTTCGACACGCACTGCTGATTCCCACCCGGGCTTCCACCCCGGTCAGGCGCTCGAGCAGGCGCTGCCCTACGGCTTGACAGCCGTCCGGCTCCGCCGGCTTGAGCTTTCGCACGTTCCAGCGCACAATACGCCCCCTCGACAGACAACCCCGGCAGGAGGCGCGCATGGTGCCCGGACTGACCAGGTCTCGATGGATGACGGCGTTGGCCGTCACGGCGTCCCTGGCGCTCGCCGCGTCGGACGACGCGCGGGCGCAGGCCCGCACCGAGCACGCCACCAATCCGCTGGCCGGCCAGGCCACCGCTGTTCGCCAGGGTCAGAACATCTACCGCGGACGCTGCGCCGTCTGCCACGGGATCGACGCCAAGGGCTACCGCGGCAGCGACCTCACGAGCGGCGACTGGGTGCACGGCGGCAGCGACCGCCAGATCTTCACGACCATCACGACCGGCGTGGCCGGCACCGAGATGCCGGGCAACACCAGCCTGTCGGAAGACGAGGTCTGGATGCTCGTGGCCTACCTGCGCACGCTCAGCGCCCCGGGCGGCCCGGTGGCCGAGCGCGGTGACGCGGCGCGCGGCGAGGAGCTCTTCTGGGCGGCGGGCGGCGCCAACTGCGGGCGGTGCCACATGATCGGCGCCGCGCGGCGGCCGCCTCGGCCCGAACCTGTCGCGCATCGGCGCCTCGCGATCGGCGTCGGCGCTCGAGCGCGAGATCCGGCGGCCGGGCGAAGTCATCCCGATCGGCTTCGAGACCATCACCGTGACGACCCGTGACGGACGGAAGATCCGCGGCGTCCGCAAGAACGAAGACACGTTCTCGGTGCAGGTGATGACCGCGGCGGAAGACATCCTGTCGTTCGCCAAGCCGGACGTCACGGTCGACACCGAGCCCCTGCGGTCGCTGATGCCCGGCTACGGACCCGAGCGCGTGAGCGACCGCGATCTGCACGACATGGTGCGCTACCTGCGGACGCTTCGAGGCAAATGAGGGGGATGCGATGAGCCGACGCTTCGTTTCCGCGGTCGTGGTCTGTGTGGCGCTCGCCACGACGGCCGCACGGGCCGACGCGCAGGGCGTCACCCCCGCGCAGATCGAGAAGGGCCTGGCCGATCCCGGCGCCTGGCTGACCTACGGCGGCGACTACGGCAGTCAGCGGCACAGTCCCCTGACCCAGATCACGTCCGGCAACGTCGAGCAGCTCGCCACGCGCTGGGCCTTCCAGACGGCCACGCTCGGCAAGTTCGAAGCGACGCCGATCGTCGTCGACGGCGTCATCTACGTCACCGGCCCGAACAACACGGCGTGGGCCATCGACGCGCGCACCGGCCGGCAGCTCTGGAGCTACCGGCGCGACCTGCCCGACGACATGGACATCTGCTGCGGACGCGTCAACCGCGGCTTCGCCGTGCTCGGCAACCGCCTCTACATGAACACGCTCGACGCGCACCTGCTGGCGTTCGACATGAAGACCGGCTCGGTCGTGTGGGACGTCGCCATCGACGACTACAAGCTGGGCTACAGCGCCACCGCGGCGCCGCTCATCGTGAAGGACAAGGTCGTGGTCGGGATCGCCGGCGCGGAATACGGCATCCGCGGCTTCATCGATGCCTACGACGCCGCCACCGGCAAGCGCGCGTGGCGTTTCTGGACGGTGCCCGGGCCCGGCGAGAAGGGCAACGAGACCTGGGAGGGCGATTCGTGGAAGCGCGGCGGCGGCTCCACCTGGGTCACCGGCAGCTACGATCCCGCGCTCAACCTGATCTACTGGGGCACCGGGAATCCCGGGCCGGATCTGTACGGACACGACCGCGAGGGCGACAACCTCTACACCGACTCGGTCGTGGCCCTCGACGCCGACACCGGCACCATCAAGTGGCACTACCAGTTCACGCCGCACGACACCCACGACTGGGACGCCACCGAGGTGCCGGTGCTCGCCGACAAGGTGATCAACGGCGTGCCGCGCAAGGTGCTGCTCTTCGCCAACCGCAACGGCTTCTACTACACGCTCGATCGCACCAACGGCGCGGTGCTGGCCTCGCGGCCGTTCGTCAAGACGACCTGGGCCGAGAAGATCAACCCCGACGGCCGGCCGGCCGTGCGGCCCAACACCGATCCCACCGAGCAGGGCACCGAGGTCTGTCCCGACATCACCGGCGGCACCAACTTCATGTCGCCGGCCTACAACCCGACGACCGGCCTGCTCTACGTGACCTCGCGCGAGGTGTGCGCGGTCTACTACGGCTGGGAGCAGGAGTTCGTGCCCGGCGAGTACTACTTCGGCGGCGCCGCCCAGCGCACCGACCGGGGCTTCGGCGCGATGCGCGCCATCGACCCGGCCACCGGCAGCGTGCGGTGGGAGTTCAAGTACCACTCGCCGTCGATGGCCGGCGTGCTCTCGACCGCGTCCGGCCTCATCTTCGCCGGCGACATGGACGGCAACGTGATGGCCTTCGAGGCCGCCAGCGGCAAGAACCTCTGGCATTTCCAGACCGGCGCGGCCATCTACTCGGCGCCAACGACCTACATGCTCGACGGCCGCCAGTGGATGCTCGTCCCGTCGGGGACGACGCTCTATGCCTTCGCGCTGCCCCCGGGCGCCGCGCGGCCCGCGCCGCGGCGACGCTGACGCCGGCGCTAGCCGCCGCGGGTGTGCATCTCGAGGTGCGGGTTGCGCTTGAGCGTGCTCACCGGGATCAGCGGCCGCCGGTCGGGCACACCCAGACGCATCTCGGCGCCGCGGTCGGCGCGGGCCGTCCAGGTGGCGGTGAGCAGGGCTCGGATGTCGTCGTCTGAGGCGCCGGCGCGCAGCGGCCCGCGCAGGTCGAGTCCGCGCGTGGCATACAGGCACGTGTAGAGCACCCCGTCGGCCGTCAGGCGCGCGCGATCGCAGTCGCGGCAGAAGGGCGCGGTGGTCGAGGCGATGACGCCGAAGGGCGTGCCGTCGGGCAGGCGGAAGCGGTCGGCCGGCGCCGCGTGTTCCTTGTCGGCCGGCGCGACGGCGCCGAAGGCGTCGGCGACGCGCTCGAGGATCTCGGCCCGCGACACCACCTGCGCGGCCGTCCATCCGGTGGCGCCGCCCACGTCCATGTATTCGATGAAGCGGATCTCGCCGCCATGACTGCGGGCGAAGTGCACGAGATCCACGATCTCGTCGTCGTTCACGCCGCGGATGACGACGGTGTCGATCTTGAAGCCGGGGAACTCGCGGGCTGCGGTCTCGATGCCGGCCAGCGTGCGCGGCAGCTCGTCCTGACGCGTCATCTTCACGAAGCGATCGCGCTGCAGCGTGTCGAGGCTCACCGTGACGCGTTTCAGGCCGGCCGCCTTGAGCGCGCCGGCAAACGGCCCGAGCAGGATGCCGTTGGTCGTCATCGCCAGGTCGCGCACGGCGGCGTGGCGTGACAGCGCGTCGACCAGCGTCGGCAGGTTGGTGCGCAGCAGCGGCTCGCCGCCGGTCAGCCGCAGCTTGTCGACGCCGAGCCCGATGAACAGCGTCACCAGCCGGTCGATCTCCTCGAAGGTCAGCACGTCGTGCTTCGGCAGCCACGCGTATTCGGCCTCCGGCATGCAGTACTGGCAGCGCAGGTTGCAGCGATCGGTGACCGACAGGCGCAGGTTGCGCAGCGGACGCTGGAAGGTGTCGAGGACCATCGGGGGCGGGAACCTTCTGGATTGTGGCACACTGGCCCGCCGATGCGCCTGCGTTCGCTGGACGTCTTCCGGGGCCTGACGATGGCCGGGATGGTCATCGTCAACAATCCCGGCGACTGGGCGACGGTCTATGCGCCGCTGCTGCACGCCGAGTGGCACGGCTGGACGCCGACCGACCTCATCTTCCCGGCGTTTCTCTTCATCGTCGGCGCGTCGATGGCGCAGACGGCGCCGTCGCGCCAGACCCCATGGGCGATCCTGCGCCGCGGGGCGGTGCTCGTGGCGCTGGGGCTCTTCCTGTCGGGCTTCCCCTATTTCAACCCGGCGCGGTGGCGCATTCCGGGCGTGCTGCAGCGCATCGGCGTCTGCTACGTCGTGACGGCGCTGCTGTGGCGCGCACTCGCGGTGCCCGGCGACGTCGTGGCCACGACGCGGCGCCTCGTCGCGGCCACCGTCGTCTGCCTGGTGCGGCTACTGGGCCCTCATCCTGCTGATGGCCCCGCCGGGCGGAGTGGCCGGCGACCTCTCTCCGGAGGGCAACCTCGGCGCCTGGCTCGACCGCGCGCTCTTCGGCACCCATCTCTGGAAGACGACCTGGGACCCCGAGGGCCTGCTCAGCTCGTTGCCCGCCGTGGGCACGACGCTCATGGGCGTGGTCGCCGGTCTGTGGATCGCGCGCAGCCGTCCGCGCTGCGCGGCGCCGGTGCTCGTCTACGGGGGGCTGGGCGCCATCGTTGCGGGCCTCATGTGGGACGTCGTGTTCCCGATCAACAAGTCGCTGTGGACCAGTTCGTATGCGCTCTTCGCCGGGGGCGTGGCGATGCTCGTCTTCGGCCTGCTGCATCGGCGGCTCGATGACGGGCGGTCGACGCCGATGCTCGATCGCCTGAGCGAGCCGTTCGTGGCCCTCGGCCGCAACGCCTTGCTGCTGTTCGTCCTGTCGGGACTGGTCGGCCGGTCGATCGTCCTGCTGACGGTGAACGCGCAGCGATGGCAGCCGCGTCACCTGGCAGCACGCCATCTACCACACGGCGTTTGCGCCGTGGGCGAGCCCGAAGACCGCGTCACTGCTCTACGCCGTGACGACCCTGGCGGCGCTCTACGCGCTGCTGGCGTGGCTGCACCGGCGACGGTGGTACTGGAGCGTATGACACACAGCATGGGCAGGCGATCGGTGGTGGTGGTCGGGGCCGGCGTGTTCGGCGCGTGGACGGCGCTGCGGCTGGCGCGCGACGGCTGGCGCGTGACGCTCGTCGATGCCTACGGACCGGCGAACGGGCGTGCCAGTTCCTCGGATCACTCGCGCGTCATCCGCGCCGGCTACGGCGCGCTCGCGATCTACACGCGCTGGGCCACCGACGCCCTGACCGACTGGCAGTGGCTGGCCAAGAAGTCGGGCGAGGGCTGGTGGAGGAGTGCGGCGCGCTCTTTCTCGGCGAGACCGGCAGCCCCTACCTGGCCGAGACGGCAGCGACGCTCACGGCATGCGGCGTGACCCACGAGCGACTCGACGCCTCGGCCGTCGCGAGCCGCTATCCGCAGATCGGCGTCATCGGCCTGGGCGAGGCGATCTACGAAGCGCGCGGCGGGGTGCTGCGCGCGCGGCGCGCGGTGGCCGCGGCCGTGGCGGTGGCGCGCTCGTACGGTGTGGACTATCGCCAGGCGCGGGTCGCGCCGCCCGACGAGTCGGCCAGCGCTCCGCTGGTCCGGCTCGACGGCGGCGAGACGCTCGCCGCCGACGCCTACGTGTTTGCGTGCGGCCCGTGGCTGCCGACGCTGTTCCCGCACGCGGTCGGCGCCCGCATCCGCCCGACGCGGCAGGAGGTGCTGCACTTCGGCGTCCCGGCCGGCGACCAGCGCTTCGGCATCGAGCGGCTGCCGGTGTGGATCGACTTCGCGGCCGGCGTCTACGGCATTCCCGACGTGGACACGCGCGGCTTCAAGATCGGCATCGACGCGCATGGCCCGGCCATCGATCCCGACACCGCCGACCGGGTCGTGAGCGGCGGACGCCGTCGCGACGGCGCGCGCCTTTTTCGCGCGGCGATTTCCGGCGCTCCTGCACGCGCCGTTGGTCGACGGGCACGTCTGCCAGTACCGAGAACACCTCGAGCGGCGACTTCATCATCGACCGGCATCCGCAGTGGGCCCACGTCTGGATCGCCGGCGGCGGCTCCGGCCACGGCTTCAAGCACGGCCCGGCGGTGGGGAAGCACGTCACCGATCTGCTCGATGGACGCGCCGAGGTCGAGCCGCGCTTCGCGCTGGCTGGCAAGTCCGTCGAGGCGGCGCGCGCGGTCTACTGAGGCCGGGTCTTCGCGAGCAGGTCGAGGATCTGGCCGAGCCGCGTGATCTCGGCGCCGTACTTCGCCCAGTCGCCGGCCCGCTGCGCGTCGATGGCGCGCTGATAGGTCGCCTGCGCCTCGGCCGTGAGGTCGGCTGCCGGCAGCGCCGCGATGGTGGCCGGCAGCGGCGTGGCGACGGCCGGCGTCGCCGGCGTGGCCCCCGGCACGGTGGAGGTGTCGCCGGCGCTGGCCGCGGGCGCGGCGGCGCCCGGCGTCGGGACGGCGGCGTCCGCCGGCAGCATCGCCGCGTCCTGCGGCTGGGCGCGACGGGCCCGCACCGCCTCAGGCGAGAAGAGCCGGCCCAGCGCCGCGTCGAGCGTGCGGTCCATGACGATCGAGTTCTGGTAGGCGACGATGACGCGCGTCAGCTCGGGAATGCGTCCCTGCTGCGCGCGCAGGTACAGCGGCCGCACGTAGAGCAGCGACTCCTCGATCGGAATCACCATCAGCGTGCCCTGGATGACTTCCGAGCCCTGCTGGTTCCACAGCGTGATCTGCGGCGAGATCACCTGGTCCTGGTTGATGCGGGCGACCACCTGGCGCGGGCCGAACACCAGCTTCTGCTTGGGGAACTCGAACGCCATGAGCTGCCCGTAGTGCGCGCCGTCGGAGCGCGCCACCAGCCATGAGGCGAGGTTGTCGCGGCGGCGCGGCGTGAAGGGCAGCATCTGGATGAACTCGGCGCTGGTTTCGCCGGGCAGCTTCATGATCGTGTAGTACGGCGACATGCGGACCGCCTGCCCCTTGGCGTCGATGGCCGGCACTTCCCACTGGTCTTCCTTGTTGTAGAAGACCGCGGCGCTGGTCATGTGGTAGGTCGAGTAGACCGACGCCTGCAGGCCGAAGATGCCTTCGGGATAGCGGACGTGCGCGCGCAGGCCCGGCGGCATCGCGTCGAGCGGCTTGAGCAGCGTGGGGAAGGCGCGCGCGTAGGCGCGGATGATCGGATCGTCGGGCTCGGCGAGGTAGAAGTCGGTGGTGCCGTGATAGGCATCGACGACGACCTTGACCGAGTTGCGGATGTAGTTGACCCCCGGCGCCCCTTCGGTCGCGTACGGATAGCGATCGGTGACGGTGTAGGCGTCGAGCATCCAGAAGAGCCGCCCGTCGTGCACCACCAGGTAGGGGTCGGCGTCGAAGGTGAGGAACGGCGCGATCTTCTCGGCCCGCAGCTTGATCTGGCGATCGAAGATGAGCCGGCTCTCGGCCGTGATGTCGTCGCTCAGCAGGATCTGGTAGTTGCGGAAGCGGGCCGCGAAGACCAGCTTCTTCCAGAACGAGTCGAGCGCGATGCCGCCCTTGCCTTCGTAGGTCGAGAAGACGTTGTCGTCGCCTTTCGGGTAGTGGAACTCGCGCGCCTTGGTCCGCACGATCGCGTAGTCGTTGGCCAGCTCGCCGAAGTAGATGCTCGGCTCGGTCACCGGGATGTTCACGGTCGACACCGGCGGCAGGTCGCGGATGAAGAGCACCGGCAGGCCTTCGCCGGTGACCTGATTGACCGGGCCCAGCGTGAGGCCGTGGCCGTGCGTGAAGGTCAGGCGCTCGTTGACCCAGGTGCGGTTGGGCAGGGCCGCCGGGTTCAGCTCGCGCGCCGACAGCATCACCTGGCGGAGCTGGCCGTTGATCGTGTAGCGGTCGTTGTCCACCGCCATGAAGTCGTAGTAGGTGCGGATCTCCTGAATCTGGCCGAACGTCTCGAGCAGCGGCTGATGATCCCAGAGCCGCACGTTGTCGAGCGTGGCGCGGTTCCTGTCGATGTCGGCCTTGGTCAGCTCGGCATCGCCGGTCAGCGGCCGCTGCTGAATGGTGTCGAGGGCGAAGGCATGGCGCGTCGCGTCGATGTTGTGCTGGATGAACGGCGCCTCGCGCACCTGCTCGTTGGGCGCTGACGACGAAGCGCTGGATGGCTCCGGAGTAGAGCTGGCCGGCCAGCGCGGTCACGGCGTAGACGCCCACGGCGCCCACCGCGTAGGCGGTGCGTCCGCCCATGGCATAGGCCACGGCGAGGCCGGCGCCGACCAGGGCGGCGGCCGCGGAGGCGAACGCAAACGGCATCCGCGCGTGGACGTCGGTGTAGCCGGCGCCCCGGATGATGCCGGTCGGCGTCAGCAGCGTCTGCGGACGGTCGAGCCACGCGCCGGCCGCCAGCAGCACGAGGAACGCGGCGGCGAGCAGCCCGAGATGCCGGCGCGCGCGTCCGCCCAGACGCACGCCGAAGGGCGTGATCGCCATCTGGCCGCCGAGCAGATACAGGGCGCCGGTGCCGGCGGCGGCGACGCCCACCTGCACCAGCGCGAACGAGCGCAGCAGGTTGAGCATCGGCAGCGTGAAGACGTAGAAGCCGACGTCGTAGCCGAGGATCGGATCGGCGATGCCGAACGCCTCCGCGTGCTGCCAGCCCAGAAAGTCCTGCCATGACGAGGCGGCGTAGAGCGCGGCCAGAAGCGCCGCGCCGGCGGCGACGACCGAGCCGAGCGTCTGCATCTCGCGGCGCGCCGGCAGCGCCAGCGTGATGCCTTCCGGCGTCGAGACGACCTGCGACTCGACGGGAAGGGTGCGCGCGGCGATCCGCAGGTGGACCGTCAGCCAGGCCAGCGAGACGGCGAAGGCGAGGCCGCCAAGCGTGGCCTGGGCGCCGAGCATCGCGGCGTAGGTGGCCTGGTGGCCGAGTTCATCGAACCACCACCAGTTGGTCACCACCTCGACCAGCGAGCGGGAGCACGAAGGCCACCAGGGCCAGCGCGGCCAGAATGATGAGGCGGAAGGGCGAACGCATGGGGTCGTGTCAGTCTACGCGCCTTTGAGGCCCGCGCAGCAGCCGGCGCTCGCGCTTGTCGGGACGCTGTCTGGGGGCCATCGTCGCGTGGAAGACACGCTCCAGCCGGCGCATCGCGACCTCTTCAGGCGTGGGCGGCGGCGTCTCGTCGTCGTAGAGCAGGCGCGCCTCCGCCTTCGCGATGCTCTTGTCGGCCAGCGCCTTCACGAGCAGGATCTGCGTGCGGCCGAGGGCGCGGCCGATGGTCAGCCGGTCGCCGGGGCGAATCTCCCGGTGCGGCTTCGCGGTGGTGCCGTTGACGTCCACCTTGCCGTTGCGACAGGCGCGCTGCGCCTCCGAGCGCGTGCGGAACACGCAGGCGACGTCCAGCCAGATGTCGAGGCGCACGGAGGTCATGGCGATCGAGATTATCTCGTGAGCTGGTGATAAAGTCCCTCGCCATGTCGTCAGCCCGCCGCTCGAAGAAGGCCGCACCGTCCGCGAAGACTCCTGCCGCGTCGCGGCGTTTCTCGGCCGCCGTGGTCGATGGCGCCGCGCGCGCCGCCGGCCGCGCCATGCTGCACGCGGTCGGCTTCACGCGCGCCGACTTCGCCAAGCCGCAGATCGGCGTCTGCTCGACCTGGAGCCAGGTGACGCCGTGCAACGTGCACATCGACGCGCTGGCCCGCGAGGCCGCGGCCGGCGTCGATGCGGCCGGCGCCAAGGGCGTCATCTTCAACACCATCACCGTGTCCGACGGCATCTCGATGGGCACCGAGGGCATGAAGTACTCGCTGGTGTCGCGCGAGGTGATCGCCGACTCGATCGAGACGGTGGTCGGCGCCGAAGGCTTCGACGGGCTGGTGGCCATCGGCGGCTGCGACAAGAACATGCCGGCGTGCGTCATGGCGATGGCGCGGCTCAACCGGCCGGCGGTGTTCGTCTACGGCGGCACCATCATGCCGGGCATCTGGCGCGGGCAACCGGTCGACATCGTGTCGGTGTTCGAAGCGGTCGGCAGCACGCCGCCGGGAAGCTCGGCGGATGCCGAGCTCGCCGATCTCGAACAGCACGCCTGTCCCGGCGCCGGTTCGTGCGGCGGCATGTACACCGCCAACACGATGGCCTCGGCGATCGAAGCGCTGGGCCTGAGCCTGCCCAACAGCTCCGCGCAGGCCGCCATCTCGCCCGAGAAGCGCGACGACTGCCGCCGCGCCGGCGAAGCCGTGGCGCGCCTGGTGCGAGACGGCATCACGCCGCGGAACATCCTCACCCGCAAGGCCTTCGAGAACGCCATCACGGTGGTCATCGCGCTGGGCGGCTCGACCAACGCGGTGCTGCACCTGCTGGCCATCGCGCACGCCGCGAAGGTCCGGCTGACGCTCGACGACTTCACCCGCATCGGCAAGCGCGTGCCGGTGCTGGCCGATCTGAAGCCGAGCGGCCGCTACGTGATGGCGGAACTGGTGCGCATCGGCGGCCTGACGCCGCTGATGAAGCGCCTGCTCGACGCCGGCCTGCTGCACGGCGACGTGCTGACGGTGACCGGCAGGACGCTGGCCGAGAACCTCGCCGGCGTGGCCGACTATCCGGCCGGTCAGGACGTGGTGCTCGACATCGCCTCGCCGGTGAAGAAGCACAGTCACCTGGTGGTGCTGCGCGGCAACCTGGCGCCCGAGGGCGCGGTGGCGAAGATCAGCGGCAAGGAAGGTGAACGTTTCACCGGCAAGGCCATCGTCTTCGAACGCGAGGAAGCGGCGCTCGACGCGATCCTCGCGGGCCGCGTGAAGGCCGGCGACGTCGTGGTCATCCGCTACGAGGGTCCGCAGGGTGGTCCGGGCATGCGCGAGATGCTGTCGCCGACCAGCGCCATCATCGGCCGCGGCCTCGGCAATGAGGTCGCGCTCATCACCGACGGCCGCTTCTCCGGCGGCACCCACGGCTTCGTGGTGGGCCACGTCACGCCGGAAGCCGCCGTGGGCGGGCCGCTGGCGCTCGTGAAGAACGGCGACGCGATCACGATTGACGCGCGCGGCCGCACCATCGACGTGGCGCTGTCCGCGCGGGAGCTGGCCGCGCGCCGCCGGAGCTGGAAGCCGAAGAAGAGCGCCTACGACCGCGGCGTGCTGGCGAAGTATCGGCGCCTGGTCGGCTCTGCCAGCCACGGCGCGGTGACCGACGAGCCGTAGTCGCGCGAAGGCGGACTCGAGACGACAGCTGTTGATCCCGGTGTGACCAGACCCGCGATCCAGTGATTTGGAGCCCTGCACGCGGTTGCATTGGATCCGCAGATGGACTCCATCCCCGGTCATCAGGTAACGCTTGCGTTACGACGGCGTTCCGCCCTACGATTTTGGCGCTTTCGTCCGGGTCGTCCCTGACTCCCTCCGCTTTCGATATTTGGCACGAGTGGTGGATCTCGTCTCGGGACGTCCCGCGCGATGCGCGCTCACGTGAACGGTTGCGGGATGGCGTGAGTGTTTAGGGACTTTTAACGAGAGGTGACCATGAAGACCCTGCGGCAACTGCTGGTTATTGGCCTGATGGTGGCCACGACCGGAAGCCTCGCGGCGGCCCAGACGTTCACGGGCGGCGTGCGCGGTGCGGTGAAGGACGCAAATGGCGTCATTCCCGGCGTGACGGTGGAGTTGATCAACGAAGGCAACGAGCGCCTCGCGTGAAGCGGTCTCGAACGAGTCCGGCGAATACAGCTTCGCGGCCGTGCCGCCGGGCATCTACACCGTCAAGGCCACGCTCACCGGGTTCCAGGACCTTCGAGAGCAAGGGCGTCCGCGATCGCGACGCAGCAGTTCGTCACGCTCGACATCACGCTCGATGTCGGCCAGCTGCAGGAGACCATCACCGTGACCGGCGCCGCGCCGCTCATCGACACGTCGAACGCGTCGACCGGCGGCGTCATCGACTCGCGCAGCTCGAAGCGCTGCCGAGCGGCGGCCGGTCGGCGTTCCTCTTCGCCGTGACGGTGCCCACGGTCGTGGCCTCGGGCGACGCGCAGTTCAACCGCCAGCAGGATCAGACCAACGCCTCGCTGCTGTCGCTCGGCGGCGGCGCCCGCCGCGCCAACAACTACCTCGTCGACGGCGTGCCGATCACCGACCTGCGCAACCGCGCCACCGCGAACCCGTCGCATCGAAGCGCTCGAAGGCGTCAACGTGCAGGTGCACCAGTACGACGCCGAGACCGGCCGCACCGGTGGCGGCACGTTCAACGTCGCGACCAAGTCGGGCGGCAACGAGTGGCACGGCAGCGGCTTCTACCAGACGCGTCCGAACTGGGGCACGGCCAACAACTTCTACTCGCGCCTCGGCAACGTGCCGAAGCCCGATACCTACTTCCACCCCGGCGCTGCGCGGCTTCGGTGGTCCGGTCGTCAAGAGACCGCACGTTCTTCTGGGCGTCCGCCGAAGGCTACGGTTCGAACACGACGCGTAACGCCCCCGGTCGCGTGCCGACCGCGCGTGAAAAGGCCGGCGACTTCTCGCAGACGTTCAACTGCGGCCGGCCAGCTGGTCGTGATCTACGACCCGCTCACGGGCGATGCCAACGGCAACGGCCGCACGGCCGTTCCCGGGCAACGTCATCCCGCGAACCGCATGAACCCGGTGGCGTCGAAGATGCTGAGCTACCTGCCGAACCCGACGCGCGATCGTCAGCAACGGCCTCAACAACTTCGACAGCATCGCCGAGATCGAAGACCGCGCCATCATGTACACCGGCAAGGTCGACCACCGCTTCACCGACAAGGTGTCGCTCGCAGGGCTTCTATCTCTACAACCTCACCAACGAGCCGTGCGCCAATCCGCTCATCAAGCAGAGCGATCCGAACGCCTTCGCCGAGCGCAACGACTACATCCTGAAGCGCCGCGTCCACATCGCTGGCGCTGAACAACACCTGGCTGCCCGGCAACAACACGGTCGTCACGCTGCGCTACGGCTACACGCGCTTCAGCGACCAGAACACGCTGTCGATCGAGTACGACCCGGCGCAGCTCGGCTTCGACCAGAGCTTCCTGAACCCGCTGCAGGTCAAGAAGTTCCCGCGCGCCACGATGACCGACTACTACGCGATCGGCGCCATCGACCCGAACAGGCTGATCTGGTACTCGCAGAGCGCCAACGGCGCGGTGTCGAAGCTGGTCGGCCGTCACACCTTCAAGGTGGGTGGCGACTACCGCCTGATCGGCGTCGACACGCAGTCGTTCGCGGGCGGCGCCGGTCTCTTCGCGTTCGACCGCCTCTTCACGTCGTCGACGCCGACCGCCACTGAACGCCACGTCGGGCAACGCCATCGCCAGCATGCTGCTCGGCTATCCCTCAGGCGACCCGGGCAACCAGAGCACCGTCACGGTGTCGAGCCCGTTCAACGCCAAGGTGCACTACTTCGGCGGCTACGCGCAGGACGACTGGCGCGTCAGTCCGAAGTTCACGGTGAACTACGGCGTCCGCCTCGAACACGAGACCGGCCTGCAGCGAGAAGAACAACGGCATTCACGGTGGCCTTCGACCGCACGCTTGAACCCCGGCGGCGCGCTGGGCGACGTCGTCGGTGAACGGCCAGCCCGTGCGCGGCGGTCTCGTCTATGCCGGCGCAGAACGGCGCCAACGACTACCAGGGCAACCCGCCGGCCGTGAAGGTCTCGCCGCGCATCGGCGTGGTCTACTCGTTCAACCCGAAGACGGTCGTTCGCGCCGGCTACGGCATCTACTGGGCGCCCTGGAACTACCAGGCCGTGGGCGCGCAGAACTACGGCAACATCGGCTTCACGCAGGTGACGCACCTCGCCGCAGAACCAGTTCGTGCCCGACCGTCAACATGACCAACCCGTTCCCGGCCGGCGTGCTGACGCCGTTCGGCAACACCCGCGGCGCCCTCACGGGCGTGGGCGGTCACGATCGAGTTCATCGACCAGGACAGAGGCGCGCCGCAGGTTCACCAGTACTCGGTGGACCTGTCGCGTGAGCTGCCCGGCAACATCGCCGTCGGCTTCGAGTACGTCGGCGCCACCGGCCGCGACCTTGGCCTCGGCGGCTCGAACGACGGCATCATCAACATCAACCAGGTGCGATCGCGAGCTACCTGTCGCTCGGCTCCGCGCTGCTCGACCAGGTGCCGAACCCGTTCTTCGGCTGCCTGGCGGCCAGGGCTTCAGCGTGACGAGCGCCGACCGTGCAGCGCCGCCAGCTGCTGCGTCCGTTCCCGCAGTTCGGCGACATCCTGATGCGTCAGAACACCTCGGGCGAAGAGCCAGTACCACGCGGCGGTGTTCAAGGTCGAGAAGCGCATCAACAACGGCTGGGGCGGTCGCATCAACTACACCTACAGCCGCCTGAAGGACAACCAGTTCGGCGAGTCGAACTTCTTCTCGCAGCGCCGGCCGCCCGAAGCGCAGAACATCTACAACCTCGAGGACGAATACGCAGTCGAGCCTGCTCGACGTGCCGCACAAGCTCGTCGCTCGTCGCCGATCATCGAGCTGCCGTTCGGCGAAGGCAAGCGCTGGGCCACCTCGGGCGTGGCGAAGCGCGATCCTCGGCGGCTGGACGATCTCGTCGATCATCTCGATCGAGAGCGGCTTCCCGGTGCAGATTCGCGACGTCAACAACAACACTGAACCTCTTCAACCGCATGCAGCGCTCGACGCTCACCGGCAGCCGATCCACTGACCAGCGGCGACCGCACCGAGCGCCTCTCGCCGCCCAACACCTGGCTGAACCCCGCGGCCTTCGCCGCCACGCCCGCCAACACGCTCGGCACCATGCCGCGCACGCTCGAGGACGTGCGGACGCCGACGCGCAACAACTGGGACTTCGTGGCGTCGAAGGACGTCCGCCTCAAGGGCAACGTGCGCGGCGAGATCGAAGTTCGAAGTGCTGAACCTCACCAACACCGTGAAGACGACGGGGCCGATCGCCACGGTCGGCAGCACGACGTTCGGCCAGATCCGCACCCAGTCCGGCTTCATGCGGCTGACGCAGATGATGTTCCGACTCGTCTTCTAGAGCGCTCTCGCGCTCCAGAACGACGCGGCTAGGTGCTGGCGGCTAGCGGCTAGCCTCGACACTTGCAAAGGGCGGCTCCCAATCGGGGGCCGCCCTTCGTCTGTACGGCGCTTGTCGAACGGCGCCCGTCCCAGCCTACGATCGGCGGGATGATCGGGATCCGATGCGCCGTCGCCGTGTTCGTCGCTGTGTCCGTTTCGGCGTGCGGAGGCGGCGCGCCGGCCGAGCCCGCCGCGTCGGCGACGCCCGCCGCGCCAGTGGCCGTGGTCGATCCTGCCCAGCCCTCAGCGCCCCTCGGGGCCCTGGCGTTTCCCAACAGCGGCGCCGCTGCGGCGCAGGCCGACTTCCTGCGCGGCGTCGCGTGGCTCCACAGCTTCGGCTACGAAGACGCGATCGCGGCGTTCCGTGCCGCCGCAGAAGATCGATCCCGGATTTGCCCTGGCCTACTGGGGCGAGGCCATGGCCTTCAGTCAGCCGCTGTGGTTCTTC
The DNA here is from genome assembly GCA_963779175.1 of uncultured Acidobacteriota bacterium. GTDB lineage: Bacteria > Acidobacteriota > Vicinamibacteria > Vicinamibacterales > UBA2999 > CADEFD01. Next base: position 1,362,997 of record CAVZXA010000003.1, on the reverse strand, counting down.
GAGGAGCCGGAGCAGGGGCGAGCCGCGCTCGCCAGGCTGGCGCCGACACCTGCCGCGCGGCTGGCCCGCGCGCCCACCGAGCGCGAGCGTGGCTATCTGCGCGCCGTCGAGGCACTGTGGGGGCCCGGGCGACGCGCCGAACGCGCGCAGCGCCTTCGCCGCCGCGATGGGCACGCTCGCCGCCGCCGAGCCCGGCGACGACGAGGCGCAGGTGTTCCATGCGCTGGCGCTGCTGGCCACGATGCCGCGGGGCGACCAGTCGCTGCCCATCCGTGAGCGCGCCGGCCGCATCGCCGAAGGCGTCTTCGCGCGCAATCCGAAACATCCCGGCGCCGCGCACCTCATCCTGCACGCCTACGACCACGGCACGCTGGCGCCGCGCGGCGCTGGCGGCGGCGCGCGCGTATGCGGAGATTGCGCCGGCGGCCAGCCATGCCCTCCACATGCCGGCGCACTTCTTCGTGCAACTGGGCCTGTGGCACGATGCCGCGACGAGCGATCGGGCGTCGTGGCAGGCGTCGGTGGCGTGGGTGGAACGCGGGCCAGCGCTCGATCGTGCAGCGCGACTTCCACAGCCTGACCTGGCTGCAGTACGAGCTGACGCAACTCGGACGCTTCGCCGAGGCGCAGCAGGTGGCGGCGGAGATCGAGGCGCCGTTGGCCCGGGCGACGACCAGCGACGTCATCGGCGGGCACATCTACGCCGACAGCGAGATTGGCCGCGGCAGCGGCCCGCTGGCGCTGCGGAACGACAAGGGCTCGATGCGCGCGCGCTACGTCATCGAGAGCGAGCGCTGGAGCGAGATGCAGGGGCAGGGCGGCTTCGACAACCTCGACGAGCTGTTCGTGCTCGGCGTGGCGGCGCTGCGCCTGCAGGACTCGCCGCGTGCGCTGGCCGTGCGCGAGGAACTGCAGAAGGCGTCGGCGCCGCAGATGGATCCCGGCCTGCGCGAGCAGGCGACCATCCTGCTGCTCGAACTCGAAGCCGTGGCCGCCGTGGTGGACGGCATTCCCGGCGTCGCGCTATCGAAGATGGACGAAGCCGCGCGCCTGCAGGCGCTGATGCCGAAGCCGATCGGGCGGCCCTACCCGGTCAAGGGCGCCGACGAGTTGTACGGCGAGCTGCTGCTCGAACTGGGCCGGCCCGCCGACGCCGTGCCGTGGTTCGAACGGACGCTGGCGCGCACGCCCAATCGCAGCCGCGCGGTGCTGGGCCTGGCGCGCGCGACCGGACGGGCGGGGCAGCGGGAGGCGAGCCGCAAGGCCTACGAGCAGTTCCTCGCCAACTGGGCCGATGCCGATCCCGGCCTGCCGGAACTCGCCGAGGCCCGCGGAGCCCTCGGCCGCTGACCTGACGTGTCCCGCTGCGCTCTGAGCCCCGGTCCCCGGGCCCCGAGCCCCGGCTCTAGACCTCCTCGACCTTGACGCGGCGGATATAGAACGACAGGTCGAGTCGCCGGGTACGGATCGCCGGGTCGTCCGCGCGCAGCGTGATGTCGTAGTAGCCCGGCTCGGTCGGACGCCAGCGATGGGTCCACAGCGCCCACGTGTGGTGTGTCGGCGGCGCCGGACACACGGTGACCGGCGTGCCGCGGTCGCGCGAGCCGAGGCGCAGCACGAGACGGTCCACCGGTCGCGTGCCGCCCCACACGATGCCGACGATGCGGTACTCGAGCGCCCCGTCGACGCGCCACTGCTCGACCCGCACCGGCATCGCCGCGGTGTCGATGGCCGGCGGTTCGTAGTCGCGCGCCAGCGCCGGGATATCGGCCTGGTGGGTGCGGAAGGCGAACTCGAGCATCTGCGTCGTCGACTCGGCATCGGCGCCGACCCACGCGATCTCGCGCACCCACTTGATCCACGCACAGCCATACCAGCCGGGCACGACCAGGCGCACCGGCGCGCCGTGATCGGGGGTGAGGGCAGCGCCGTCGATGCCGGTAGCCAGAAACGGCTGCCGCGTGTCGAGCGCCTCGGCCGGGATCACCCAGCTTGCGCCCGGCAGCGACTGGCGCGAGGCACGGGTGTCGTGGTCGGCGCCGGTGACGAGGATGGCCGCGGCACCGGGCGGACGCGGCACCCGCTGCAGCACCTCGGCCAGCGGCACGCCGCTCCACGCCACCGCGCTCATCAGACCGAAGTTCCGCGGATTCGAGTTGCCGGCGCATTCGATGAGATGCACACCCATCGGGCGCGCGGCCTTGCGAAGCTCATCGGCGGTCACCGACGATCGCGCGGCGGGGGCGCCGGCAAGGCGGATGGCCCAGCCGGCCGGTGCGTGATCGAGGCCCGGCGGCGCCGCCGTGCGCACGAAGAGTCCGTTGGCGGGCGTGACCAGCCGATCGGGTGCCAGCCGGGTGAGATCGGTGAACAGCCGCGCGTCGAGGCCTTGACCGCCGAGCATCTGACCGAGCGGGACCTCCTCAGCGCCGACGCCGTAGAGCGGCAAATCGCGCAGGTGCTGGCCGGGCGGCGCCGGCAGGCAGGCGGTCTGGGCCGCGATGCGGGCCGCCAGCGCGTCGGGCCGCGCCAGAGCCAGGCCCCCGGTCGCCAGCGCACCGCGCAGGAACTGACGGCGTGATCGCGACACAACGCCTGAGGTCGGGCCCACGACGTCAGTATTCCATACGCTCGTATAATTGTGCCCATGCTGAAGACGTCGCTCGGCTTCCATGTGCCCGTCGCGGTGGGCTGTCTCGCGCTCGGGGCCCTGGCCCTGGCGGCGCCGCAGACGGCAGCACCACCGGCGCCGGCCCCGACGGCCTCGCAGGAACCGACCTTCCGGTCGGGCATCACGGCGGTGACGACCGACGTCATCACCCGCGACAGCGGCGGGCGCTTCGTCTCCGACCTCACCAAAGACGACTTCACGGTGCTCGAAGACGGGCAGCCCCAGACCATCACGTCGTTCGCGCTCGTGCACGGTGGCCGCACCTACACCGGACTGGCGGCGCCCGAGGCGGCGGCGGCACCTGAAGGCATCGTGTTGCCGAAGGCGCGGCGCGCGGTCGAAAACGTGGCCGGCCGCGTCGTCGTCATCTTCATCGACGACGTCCACATCGAGGCCGAGTACACGCCGCACGTCAAGCGGATCGTCGACCAGCTGGTGCAGGATCTGCTGCACGACGGCGATCTGGTGGCGATGATGTCGAGCGGGCCGTCGAGCATCGCCACCGGCCTCACCTATGACCGCAAGATGGTCGCCGCGTCGGTGGCGAAGATCCGCGGCAGCGGGCTGACTGCACAGGAGATCTTCCGCAACCTCGAGGGCGCCCAGGGCCCGGTCGACCTCCGCAACCGGGCCCAGCAGGCCTTCTATTCCGCCTACGGCCTGCTCGCCGACCTCGAGGGCGTGCAGAACAAGCGCAAGGTGCTGGTCTACATCAGCCCCGGCTACGACTTCGATCCGTTCGCCGAGGGGCGAAACTCCAAGGACCGCATTCAGGGCGGCCGCTTCTCGGATCCGCTGCGGTTCCTTTACCAGAACCAGCAGGACAACCCGTATTTCCAGAAGGCCCGCGTCAACGCCGACATCGATCTCTACCAGGTACATGCGCGAGCTCATCCTCACCGCCAACCGCACCAACACCAGCATCTACGCCGTGGATCCGCGCGGTCTGCAGGGCATCAGCGGCGCCGACCAGTATCTGGATCAGAGCGAGTGGCGCACCCACATCCAGAAGACGCAGAGCACCTTGCGGCTGATGTCGGAAGCCACCGGCGGTTTCCCGGTGGTGAACGTCAACGACTTCCCGAGCGAGTTCAAGAAGATCGACGCCGAGACCAGCGACTACTACATGCTGGGCTTCACCTCGTCGAATCCCGACCCGAAGCGTCGCGTGCGTGAGCTCGAGGTGAAAGTGGGGCGGCCCGGCATCACCGTGTCGTCGCGCAAGGCCTACTCGCTGAAGCCGCCGGGCCCGGTGCCCCTGCCGGCCTCGCGGCCGCAGAAGTAGTGACGCTCAGGGTTCGGGAGGCGGGGCGCCGCCGGCACGTCCGCCCGTCACGGCCAGCCACTCGGTGACCAGCGCGGCGTAGGGGCCGCCAGCCGCGACGTATTGCTGCCCGAGCGTCTGCAGACGCATCACGCCCGACGGCGTGTTGCCCGGCGCCGACTGGCCCACGAACCCGCCGTAGAGCGCGTGCACGATGAGAAACGCCGTGTCGAGGTCGCCGGCCCCGGCCGGGTGGCCGTCGAGCACCTGGACCGCCTCGGCATACCGCCCGACGGCGATGCTGGCGCCGGCCAGGCCTCGACGCCGCGGCCAGGTTGCCTGGCTGCGCGTCGAGGGCCGCGCGCGCCATCGCCGTGGCGCGTGCCACGTCGCCCAGTCGCAGGTAGGCATCGACGAGCAAGCTGGCGATGCCGGTGTCGTCGACGCTGCCGTCGCGCGCGTCGTTCCACGAGGCGACGGCCGCCTTGTCGCTGCCGCCGAGCGCCTGGGTGGCGCCGACCAGCAGAAGAATCGGCGCCGGCGGCACGCCCTGGGCGAGCGCCTGCTGCAGTTGCACTGCCACCGAGCGCGGCGAATCGCCCAGGGCGTAGAGCCCGAGGGCGCGCAGGGCCTGTGCGGTGGCGCGTTCTCCGGGCTCGACCGGCGCCTCGCGCACCAGGTCCGCATAGCGGCCGGCAGCGGCCGCATCGAGCATGCGCTGCAGCATCGCCGAGGGCTCGGCCGGCGTGAGCCCGCGCAGCATCATGGAGAGCAGCGGCGGCGTCAGGAGGGCTTCGCGGCGAAACGCCTGGCCCGGCGTCGGCGCTTCGCGCAGCAGGCTGTGCGGTGTGCCGGCCACGTCAAACGGCGCCTCCCGCGTCGCCTGGCGACCGCTGCGTTCGTCGATCGCGCTCACCGTGAGGCGATAGCGTCCGCGCGAGAAGCGGGCGAGTGATGCCTGCACCGCCACAAACAGCGGATGGCCGCGGGTGATGCTGAAGTCGGCCGGCAGCGTCGCTGAAGAGTGACGTTGCTGCGGCAGGCTGCCCACCGCGATCTCGCGGACCCCGTCGAGGCGCGTGACCGCGAAGGTGACGCGGACGTCGGGCTTGCCGGCGTCGTCGGCCGACGGATTGATGACCTGCATCAGCACCGAGAGTCGGCCATCGACGAAGAAGCGGTGGTCCGGCGCCGGCGTGGCCTCGAGCGCGCCCATGGCGTACGGATGCGCGTTCTGCTGGTCGGGCCGGTAGCTGGCGCTGGTCGCGTGCACCTCGTCGGCCAGCACGAGGTCGCTCAGCGCGAAGTCGGCCGGCGCCGCCGGCAACACCAGGCGATGCCGCACCACGTGCACGGTGGCCGGCGTGTTGCGGGCGCGGGTCGCGGTCGTCCAGCCGACGAAGAGGTCGTAGTCGCCCGGACCGGCCGTGAGGCTGCGGCGCAGGTCGACGCCGCCGCCCGGCGCCGCACTGAGCTGGGCGGCGACGTCGAAGTCTTCGAAGGGCATCATCTCGAAGGTGCGCCCGCGCGTCGCCGACTCGAGCGCCGCCTTGCGCGCCGCCTGCTCGTCTTCGCGCCGCCTCGCCGCGCGCTCGCGTTCGAGCGTCAGCAGGCGCAGGGCCGCCACCGACTCGGCGGCCGGGTCACGGCCGAGCGCGGCGCCGCCGACCGGCATCTCGCCGCGCGGCACGCTCATCGACCCGCCGACGCGCATCGGCAGGGGGTCGCTGCGCTGTCCCTGGAGCCACTCGTGCACGGCCGAACGCTCCGCCGACGCGGTCGCGGCCGCCGGGAGACGCGTGGCCAGACGCACGTACAGCACCACCGGACCGGTCGGAGCCGGCAGCGACGGCGCGAGCGCGCGCAGCGCCACGTAGTGCGAACCGTCCGAGGCCCGCAGCACGTGTGACTGCCACGTGGCCGGCGCTACCGGGCCGGCGGCGCCGGCATTGACGGCCCGTACCACGAGGTCGAGAGCGGCGCGTTGGGCGTTGGTGAGCGTGGGAGCGGGAGACTGCGCGCGTGCAGGCCCAAGGCCGGCGCTGGCGAGAACTGCAATCAGAGCCAGTGCGACAACGAACGCGCGGGGCTGCGGCATACGGTCACGGGCGGCGCGACCGACACGTTACCACGACGCACGGCGGCTGGCGTGATCGACGGAAGTGGCGTGTCCGCTCGGGTCGGAGGACGCGCCGGGCAGAAGCTCAGAGGGGAGGGGAGAGAGGGGAAGTTGGTGGCCAGGGACGGGATCGAACCGCCGACACTGCGATTTTCAGTCGCATGCTCTACCAACTGAGCTACCTGGCCACGCTCTGTGCCGGCCGGGCAGGCACAGAAAATTGACTATAACACAGGGCAATCGCGTCGATCCACGGTGCCGATGACGCTGTCGCAACCACGGGCGGAAGGTGCGGCGGTCGGCGCGTTCCGTGGGCGGCCACGGCCAGGCCGAGGTATGCCGCCCGCCCGGGCACCAGATAGGCGCATAGGGCGCCGCATAGCTGGTGGGCGGCGCGGCCTCGACGGTACGCGCCGCCAGGAGACCCGCCTGATACGGACGCGGCCGGCTCACGATGGGCTTCACGATGCCGCTCGCCATGACGTAGGTGAGCGACACCGCGAGGCAGGCCCGGAACGCGGAGGCTCTCAGGCGGGGCCACGCCCGCGCGGCCGCCGCCGAAAGAAACCAGTCATCACCGTGTCGAGCCACGGCGCGTGTGCGCCGTTGATGGCGGTGAAGAGCGCCGCGTCCACGGGGGTTAGACCGCGGCGGGTTCGGTCTCGCGTGTCAGGCCGAGTTCGCGCCGCACGCGATCCTCGATCGTCTGCCGGATGTCGGTGTGTTCCTTGAGGAACGTCTTGACGTTCTCGCGGCCCTGGCCGAGCCGCTCGCCGCCGTAGGAGAACCAGGCGCCGCTCTTGTCGATGATCTTGCGTTCGACGGCGATGTCGACCAGATCGCCTTCGCGCGACACCCCTTCGCCGTACATGATGTCGAACTCCGCCTCGCGGAACGGCGGCGCCATCTTGTTCTTGACGATCTTCACGCGCGTGCGGCCTCCGACCACCACATCGCCGTCTTTGATGGCGCCGATGCGGCGGATGTCGACGCGCACCGACGAGTAGAACTTCAGCGCGCGGCCGCCGGTGGTCGTTTCCGGGCTGCCGAACATCACGCCGATCTTCTCGCGCAGCTGGTTGATGAAGACCAGCGTGGTCTTCGACTTGGCGACCACCGCCGTGAGCTTGCGCAGCGCCTGCGACATCAGGCGCGCCTGCAGGCCCACCTGCGCGTCGCCCATCTCGCCTTCGATTTCCGCGCGCGGCACCAGCGCCGCGACCGAGTCGACCACGACGACGTCGACCGAGCCGGAGCGCACCAGCACTTCGACGATCTCGAGCGCCTGTTCGCCGTTGTCGGGCTGCGACACCAGCAGGTTCTCGATGTCGACACCGAGCTTACGGGCGTATTCGGCGTCGAGCGCGTGTTCGGCGTCGACGAACGCCGCCATGCCGCCGGCCTTCTGGGCCTCGGCAATCACCTGCAGGGTGAGAGTGGTCTTGCCCGACGACTCGGGGCCGAACACTTCGACGACGCGGCCGCGCGGGAACCCGCCGATGCCGAGCGCGTAGTCGATGCTGATCGAGCCCGTGGAGATCGCCTCGTGCGGCGCCACCGGGCCCTTGGACCCGAGGCGCATGATGGCGCCCTTGCCGAACTGCTTTTCGATCTGGCCCACCGCCATCTCGATGGCTTTGAGGCGCTCTTTCACATCATCCACTGCCATGGCTGGAATCTCCGTCGACGGTGGGCCGCTCCCCATTCGGAGCCGCCGGTCAACCGAGGACGATGCTAACGGCGGGCCAAGCGAAAGTCAAGCGAAAATACGTGTAGGCCCAAACTGCTAGGCCTTCATTATCAGTAGTTTATGAGGATGGTGCACTTTCGCCCCTGTGGCCACGGTCGCCGCCGGATCGCAGGGTCTGCCGCGCTGTGGTTTGACCGCGCGTGCATGAGTTGCGTACGGTGGGCGGATGCCAAGCCCCGTGGGACACGCGCTGGGCGGGGCCATCGTGGGCCTCGTCTGCGACCGGCGCGGCCGCTCGACCGGCAGCGCGCTGGTCCGCCTGCGCGCCGCCCTCACGTCGCGCCTCGTGATCGCCTCGGCGGTGGCCGGCGCGCTGCCCGATCTCGACTTCCTGTGGGGGCGCCACAACATGGAGACGCACAGCCTGGGCGCCGCCGTGCTGGCCGGCATCGCCGTGTGGCTATGGCGCGGCGGGCATGGGCGCATCGCCGATAGCGATCGTGCTGGCGTGGTCCTCGCACGTGCTCTTCGACTGGCTCGGGATCCGACGACACGCCGCCGCTCGGGGTGATGGCGCTCTGGCCCCTCACCTCCACGTTCTATTTCGCCCATGCCTATGTCTTCGAGGCGATCTCGCGACGCTACTGGCTCGAGGGGTTCTGGGCGCACAACCTGTGGGCGGTGACGACCGAAGTGGCGATCCTCGCACCGGTGCTCGCCGCCGCGCTCGTGTGGCGCGTGCGTCAACCAGACAGACCCAAGCCGACGTCCCGAGGCGCCTGAGCGCCGCGAGCTACTGGCGCGGCCGAGGCGCCGCGCCCGGAACGCGTGGCGTGGCCCGAGGCGACGGCGCCTTTGCCCCCGGCTTTCCCGCGTAGAGGCCGATCGTGCTCGTGTCGGTCAGCACCTGGCCCTCGTACTTCCAGGTGCGCCGGTATTCGATGTGGGCAACCAGCGAGGCGCCGGCGGGCACCTTCAATGGGGCCGCCAGCGCCACCGCGGACGTGCCTCCCGGCATCCACACGCCGAGCGGCCGCGTTGCGCCGTCGGCCGTCTTGAGCGAGAGCGTGGCGCTGCGCACGATGGCGGGGTTCCCCGGCAGCAGGTCGATGGCGACGATCTCCGCGGCCGGCGGCAGGAGCGAGCGGCAGCGTCACGTCGTGCGTGGCTTCGTTGACCGGGCCGTCGAGGGTGAAGGGCGCCGGCAGCGGCAGCGACACATCGGGCGGGCCGGCGACCCATGCGTTCACCAGCGGCACGGCGGGCGGCGCCTTCTCGACATCGCCGCGCGGGGTGCCGCCGTTGGCCCACACGAGCATCATGTCGAGTTCGCGCGGCGTGAGCTTCATCTGATGCCAGGGCGGCGGCGGATCTTCGCTCAGGAACTCGAGGCGGAGCGATTCGGCCCACGGCGAGGCGTCTTCATAGGTGAGCAGCGACATCGGGGCGACGCCGCCGTCGATGTGGCAGCGTCCGCAGTGGTCGCGGAAGAGCGGAAACAGATCTTCGTTGAAGTGATACTTCGAGGTGATGGCCTTGTGCGCCTCGCCGGGCACGTGCAGCGAGACGGCGATCCCGAAGGCGAGCGCCGAGGCCACGAGCGCGCGTTGCGTATATCGGGTCCAGCTGGTCATCGGCGGCCTCCGAAGGCTGATTCCATGGTCTGCACGCCCTCGGCGAACTCGGCTGCGGCCCGTTGCACCACGTCGCGCTCGCCGCGGTCGCCGGCGGAGTCGAGCCGGAACGCCGCCAGCACGATGGCGCGGCTCGCACCCTCGACCACAGTGCGTCTGGCCGCGGGGAACTCACGCGCATGCAGCTCGAGGGCCAGCGCCAGTTCCTTGCCCTGCAGCGCCGGCACCCACACCTCGCTGAGGCCGCCGCGGCCGACCACCTCGTTCAGCGTGTCGCGCCGCTCGACCAGCATCTTCACGAGCTCACCCGGCGTGTCCGGGATGTCCATCATCAGGCGCGTGGCGACGTCCATCGCCGGCGGCATCGAATCGGTGGAGAACTCGCCGAAGGCGAAGTCGAAGCGCTGTTCCTTCCCGCCCGGGGCGAACACCGCCTGCATCGTGAGATTGGCGGGCAGCGTCAGCGGGTCGATCGCCGCCTCGAGATAGGCGCCGTCGGCCGCCACGGTGAGCGGCACCGATGCCACTTCCCTGGTGACGAACGTCGTCGGGTTGGTCTCTTCTTTCGTCACCAGGCGCGCCGTCACGGCCTTGACCCTGGCGGCCGCGAGCGGCTTCGTGTAGTCGTCGTAGAGATACAGCCGGAAGACGCCCGGTGAGGGATACACGCCTTCGACGTGGTGCCAGTAGTCCTGCGCCATGAAGAACTGGCCGCCGTGCTGCGGATTGTGATTGCCGTGCGCCGCCGGCTTGTTCACACGCACCGCCGTCGCGCCGTCCTTGCACCGCTGCGGCTCCATCAGATCTTTGTCGATGCCGGTGCAGCGCCACGCCACCGAGACCGTGATCTCGCCGAGCGTGCGGCCGCAGATGGGGCACTTGCCGGCCTTCTTCTCGGCGACGACCGAATGCACGGGGCAGGTGTGGACGGTGTCGAGGCGCATCGGCTCGAGGCCCATCTTGCAGATCGGGCACTCGCCATCTTCGTGCGCCACCTGGTCGGAGTGCATCGGGCAGACGTAGACCAGCGGCGGAAGGTCCTGCTCCTGCGCGTGCGAATGGAAGGCGGTCGCCGAAAAGGCGACCAGCCAGCCGACGACGAGGGCAACAGGGGCGACGCGATGAGGACGCGGCATGTGCCGATGATAACGCGGCCCGGCCGGGTTGGGCACCGCGGACGTGGGGCTGCGGGCATAAGATACCGGACCATGCCTGACATGACCCGTCGCGCCGCGCTGTCACTGCTCGGGGCCGCGCCCGCCGCCTGGTGGGCCGGGTCGGAGGCCGGGGCCCAGACGGGCCGGGCGGGCAGTTCGCGGGTGATCCGCACGCTCGGCGGCGACCTCAGGCCGGCGGACATCCGCGGCACGGTGCTGTTCCATGAGCACCTGTCGATGCGTTTCCCGCTCGATGCGGCGTCGCACTTCACCGACGACATTGCCCTCATGGTGGACGAGGCCCGTGCCGCGAAGGCGGACGGGCTCGGCCTCATCGTCGACGGCGGCCACCCCGACATGCACCGGCGGCTCGACGCCCTCACGCAGATCACCCGCGAAAGCGGCCTGCCGGTGGTCGCCAGCGGCGGCTTCTACATGCAGCGCACGTATCCCGCCGCGCTCGAGACGCAGTCGGCCGACGAGATCGCCGACGATCTTGCCCGCGACGCCGCGCGCGACCGGCTGGGCGCGTTCGGCGAGATCGGCCAGCAGGGCGGCACGCTCACGCCCACGGAAGCGAAGGTGCTGCGCGCGGTCGGCCTGGCGTCGGTGCGCACCGGGCTGCCGGTGTTCACGCACAACCCGTATCTCGGCATGCGACCGGGCGCCGCAGACATTCCCGCAGACGCGGCCCTCCGCCAACTCGACGTCCTCGAAAAGGCCGGCGCCTCACCGGCCGCGCTCGCCATCGGTCACGTCTGCTGTCTGCACGATCCGAAGGCCGAGGTCGCCATCGCCATTGCCAGACGCGGCGCGTTTGTCGGCTTCGACCGCGTGACCCTCGCGCTGGTGCCCGATGCAGACAAGGTGGTGGCCGCCATGGCCCTCATCGAGGCGGGGCATGCCGATCGCCTGCTGCTGTCGTCGGACTTCGCCTCCGCCCGGTCACTCAAGAAGAACGGCGGCGCCGGTCTGGCGCAGACCGCGACCGTGTTCGGGCCGATGCTCGTCAAGGCGGGCCTGCCGGAAGCGACGCTGACGCGCATCCTGACCGACAACCCGAAGCGCTTCCTGGCCTGCGCGCCGCGCGTCTGAACGTTCGACCGGCCGGTCGGCGCAACGGCGTGCATTCGCCGTTGACATTCACGCCACGGGAGCCATAATCCGCCGACATGCCGGTGGCGACGTGCCGCGCCGGCGTCTCTCTGGAGGCTGCCATGGCCGGTTCGTTCCACGTGTCGCGACGTCGGTTCCTTGGCGGTTCGGCCGCCGCCCTCGGCGGCCTGACCACCGGCCTGCTCGGCGACACGCTCGCCGCGCAGCCGAAGGCGCCGCCGCTGGCCAGGCCGCTCTCGACGCTGGTGCCGTCGGGGGCCGTGGACGAGGCCTACTGGTGGAAGGTGCGCGGCCAGTTCAACGTGGTCGATGGCCTGACCTTCATGAACAACGGCACCTACGGCCCGACGCCGCGGGTGGTCACCGAGGCGCTCGGCCGCTACGAACGCGAACTGGCCGAAGACCCGACCGACAACTACCGCAACGAAGGCCGCGACGCGGTGCGCGCGAAGATGGCGGCGTTTGTCGGTGCGAATGCCGACGAGATCGCGCTCACCCGCAGCACCAGCGAGGGCATGAACATCTTCATCAAGGGCCTCGACTGGAAGGCCGGCGACGAAGTGGTCTACTGCACCCACGAGCACGGCGGCGGCATCCAGCCGCTGCAGCAGATCGAAGCCCGCTACGGCGTGAAGCTGGTCAAGGTGGAGGTGCCGTCACCGCCCGAAAGCGTCGATCAGGTCGTGAAGATCTACGAGCGGGCGATGACGGCGAAGACGCGCCTGCTGATGGTGAGCCACATGACCTACGTCACCGGGCTCATCACGCCGATCAAGGCGCTGTCGGACCTGGCGCACGCCAAAGGCGCCCTCATCTCGGTGGACGGCGCGCACCCGCTCGGCATGCTCGATCTGAACCTCGGCGCGACCGGGATCGACCACTACGCGGCGGCGGGGCAGAAGTGGCTGCTGGCCGGCACCGGCACCGGTGTCTGTTACATCAAGCGCAGCCTGCAGGACCGCATCTGGCCGCTCATGGGCTACGCCGACCAGAAGACCATGAACGATCCGAAGTCCACCTCCTACGGCGCCAAGCGCTACGAGCTGGGCGGCCAGCGCAACGTGCCGAGCTTCATGGCGATGGCCGAGGCGATGGACTTCCATGACGCCATCGGCCGGAAGAACGTCGAAGCGCGCGTGCGGCAGCTCAGCACGAAGCTGCGCGCCGGCCTCAAGACGATTCCCGGCGTGAAGATGTGGACCTCGGAAGACCCGCAGTTTGCCGCCGGCCTGACGCTGTTCTCCGTGCACCAGATCCCGATGGAGAACGTGGTCAAGGCGATCTACGACTACAACCGCGTCTGGATCCGCACCATGGCGACCGGCAACCTGAACGGCGTCCGCGCCGCCACGCACATCTACAACATGCCGGATGAAGTCGAGCGCCTGATCGACGCCGTCACGCACGTGGCGAAGAACTCGTCGCGCTACATGACGACCACGACGGCCGGGGCCCGGGGCTAGGGACCCGGGGCACGAAGGCCGCCGACAGGCAGGGCAGTCGGCTGTTCTGAACTCGGTCGATGGACGGGCATACGTCGCCGCTGCAGGCGGGAACTGACGCCGTACGATCACGCCTGCTGCGTCGACGTATGCCCATCCACCGCCCTCGACTGTCACCTGGAGGCCGTGCGTGAGAGGCCAGGTGCTCCCGCTGCGGGGCGTAGCGTGCTCGTTGGTTCTTCTGGCGCTGTTTGTCCCGACGCTTGCTGCTGATCAGGACTCGTCGCCGGTAGTCGTCGAACGCCTCGATGCTTACCTCAGCAGCTACGAAGCGCAACTGAGTGCGGTCGTGGCGGACGAGGTGTTCGAGCAGCGCGTGCGTCCCAGCGTGTCAGGGGCGGGCGTGTTCGATGGTGGCGGGGCCGCGTTGAGAGGTGGCGGTGACCCCGGATTGAATCTCAATCTGCGGCTCGAATCAGAGATGGCGTTCCTGCGGCTGCCCGGTGATCGTGAATGGTTGGGACAGCGCAGGGTACGCGTCGTGAACCGCGTTGCCGTTCCGCCCGCGCCGGCGCTGACGGAGCTGCTGGCCGATGACGGCCGTGGGATTGAGCGGGCCATCGCCATCGTGCACGAAGGGTCCCGGTATCACCTCGGCACGCCCCGTTCGGTGAACGTGCCGACCATCCCTCTCGAGCTGGCCCATCCGCGCCGCCGCCAGGCCTTCGACGTAAAGGTCGCGGGGACGGCGAGCCTCGCGGGACGCCCCGTGACGCGGGTCGAGTTCACGGAACGCGGTCCCGGAACGATCGTGCGCTTCGGCGACCTCAGCTACGCACACGCGGTCGTCACGTTGTGGGTGGCCGCAGACGGCAGCGTGCATCGCGGGGTGGTGCGGCTGCGAGGACCGGGTGCAGTGCCCACTGAGTTGGATGTCACGTTCGCGCACAACACGACCGTGGGCATCCTCGTCCCGGTACGCATGCGCGAGACGTTCCTGGTCGATCGCGGCGAGGGCGAAGGCATGGCGACCTACACGAACTTCCGCCGATTCACGGTATCGACCCGGCTGCTGCCGGGACAGTGACGTTGCGGGATCGTGATCAGCGAGGCCGCTGGTCGAGGGGATGGCGATGCAGCAGGCGTGATCGTACGGCGTCAGTTCCCGCCTGCAGCAACGGCATCCCCTCGGCCAGTGGCCGAAGAGAGCAGCGCTAGACGAGCTCGACGGCGAGCGCGACGCCGTTGCCGCCGCCCAGGCACAGCGTGGCGATGCCGCGCTTGCCGCCGCGATCCTTGAGCGCGTAGAGCAGCGTCGTCAGCACGCGCGCGCCGGAGGCGCCGATGGCGTGACCGAGCGCGACCGCGCCGCCGTTGACGTTCACCTTCGCGCCGTCGATGCCGAGCTCGCGGATGACGGCCACCGCCTGCACCGCGAACGCCTCGTTCAGTTCGAAGAGGTCGACGTCCTGCAGGTTCCAGCCGGCCTTCTTCGCGACCTTGCGCGACGCCTCGACCGGCGTCATCAGCAGCATCTTCGGCTCGAGGCCGCTGGTGGCCTGCGCGACGATGCGGGCCAGCGGCGTCAGGCCGAGCGCCTGCGCGCGTCGCGGCCGACATCACGACCAGCGCGGCGGCGCCGTCGTTCACCGGCGGCGCGTTGCCGGCGGTGACGCTGCCGTCCTTCTTGAACGCCGGCTTCAGCTTGCCCAGCGTCTCGGGCGTGGTGTCGGCGCGCACCGATTCGTCCTTGTCGAACATCACCGGGTCGCCCTTCTTCTGCGGGATCGCGACCGGCAGGATCTCGGCGGTGAACCTGCCGGCGGCCTGCGCGGCGGCGGCCTTCTTGTGGCTGTCGGCGGCAAACGCGTCCTGCTCGTCGCGCGTCACCTTGAAGGCGGCGGCCACGGTTTCACCGGCGTTGCCCATGTGCCAGTTCTCGAACGGGCACCACAGGCCGTCGTGAATCATCGAGTCGATCATCTGCGCGTGGCCCATGCGCAGGCCTTCGCGCGCCTTGGCCAGCAGATAGGGCGCGTTGCTCATCGACTCCATGCCGCCGGCCACGGCGATCTCGATGTCGCCGGTCTGGATGCCCTGCTGCGCCAGCATCACCGCCTTGAGGCCCGAGCCGCACACCTTGTTGATGGTGAGCGCGGCGACGTGGTGCGCCAGCCCGCCCTTGAGCGCCGCCTGACGCGCCGGCGCCTGGCCGGCCCCGGCCGACACCACGTTGCCCATGATGCATTCGTCCACCGAGGCCGGATCGATGCCGGCGCGCGCGACCGCTTCGCGCACGGCCAGCGCGCCGAGGTCGGTGGCGGGCATGTCCTTCAGCGTGCCGAGGAACTTGCCGGTGGGGATGCGAACGGCGCTGACGATGACGGCTTCCTGCATGACGGCTGTCTCCACTCTCTATGAGGCGCGCCAGGCTCGTGCGGCGTGGCCGACGCGCGGCGCCTCCGGCGATTTCGATCTTCGCGACCACGCCAGACCCGAGCCACGGCTCGAGCTGGCGGACGAGGTCATGACGCAGGCGATGCACTTCCTTCGCCCACTGCGGATCCTGCGCCTGCACCTTCAGCACGCCGCCTTCGGCCAGCGTCACCTCGGTGACGCGCGCGATCGCGGCGCCGCCGGCGGCGCGCCACGCGAAGGCGACCTTCTCCGGGCGTGAGCGGCGCCTGGCGGATGGCGGTGGCGAGCACCGCCGGCAGCACGCGACTGGCGTGATCCATCCTTCGAAGGATAGCACCCGCTCAGCGGACCAGGTACCAGGCCTCCTGGCGCGGCCGGAAGAACTCCCAGCCGCTGTCCGTGAGGTGCGCGTCGTCCTCCATCATCACGAACACCTTCTGGCCGTTCCACTCCGGCACCGCCGTCGCGGTGTTGAGCTCGATGGAGATGTAGGAGCCGGGGCGGAGGCGCTTCTGTGCCTGCTGGCCGATGTCTGCGCGCTGGGCGGCGCGGAAGTCGATCGAGGCGCCGAGGCCGTGGCCGTGCAGGCCGATCGGGTGCGAGTAGATCATCGCCTCGATGCCGGCCGCCTTCATCTCGGCCATGGTGTCGGTATACACGTCGGCGGCCAGCCGTCCGGGTCGCGAATGTCGGCGCATCAGCGCGTCCTGCAGGGTGTTGGTGTTCTTCATCGCCGCCTTGAGGCCGGCCGGCACGTCGGTCTCGCCCTCGCGCAGCACGTAGGCCATCTTCTGCCAGTCGGTATCGAAGCCCATGTAGCTGAGGCCGAAGTCCACGTGCACGACGTCGCCGCGCTCGATCACGGTGGCTTCGGGCGCCACCGCCAGGAACCCGCGCGAGGTGGCGCCGGCCGCGCCGCGCCGCTGCACGCGCAGGTCGGGCTGGAACCAGGTGCGCACGCCGTGCGCCCACAGCGCGTCGTACAGCCAGCGCCGCACCTCGCCCACGGTGGTGGTGCCGGGGCGGATGACTTCGCTCGACAGCGCGCGTTTCGTGAGCGCCTCGGTGAGCTGCACGGCGGTGCGGTAGTGGGGCATCTCGCCGGGCAGCCGCGTGTCGGCGTATTCCTCGATGAGGTCCTGCGCGCTCACGATCGAGACGCCGGCCGGCGTGCCGATGGCGCCGGTAATCATCCGGTAGGTGTCGTAGGTGAGCGACCGGGTCATCCCGCGCGTGCCGCCGATGGCGAGTCCGATCGTCTTCGGCTTGTACTGGTCCACGAGCTGACCCAGGCGGACCTCCGCCGGCACCGGCTCGCCGGTGTCGAAGAACTGCCGCAGGTTGTCTTCGGTGTAGCCGGTGATGGCGATCCGTTTCAGTCCCGCCTCGCCGGCGTCGATGAACACGAACAGGTCGCGGTTGCCCACGTACGGACGCGGCGGCGCGATGTGCTGCACGAGCGGGTCGTCATGGAACTCTTCGGTGGCGACGATCCACATGGCGATGCCGTGACGGCGCAGCATCGGCAGCAGCGCCGCATGCCGCTGCTGCACCCAGCCCTCGCGCAGCGCGATCTGCTGCGACCAGGGCAGCAGCGGCGGCGAGGTGGCATCGGGCGCCTGCGCGCCGGCGGGCGCGGCCAGGCCGAGGAGGAACAGGACGAGCGACGCGGCGAGGCGGGCGGGCAACATGCCGGCATCGTAGCGCACGTGATTAAATCGTCCGGTGCCCACGCCGCCCCCGTTCGTCCTCGCGTCGCAGTCGCCGCGCCGTCAGGAACTGCTGAGCGCCGCCGGCTTCCACTTCAGAATCGAGTCGGCGGACGTGGACGAGACGCCGCGCCAGGGCGAACCGGCCGACGTCTACGTGGCGCGGCTGGCCGAGGCCAAGGCGCGCGCGGTCCTGGCGCGCCAGCCGCAGGCGCTGGTGCTCGGCGCCGATACGACCGTCGTGGTCGATGGCGACATCCTCGCCAAACCGGACGACGCCGCCGATGCCACACGGATGGTCCGCCGTCTGGCCGGCCGCGCTCACGAGGTGCTGACCGGTGTGGCCCTGGTCTCGGCGACCTGGTCGCGGGTCGCGGTCGCCGCGACAACGGTCTGGTTCGCCCCGATGTCGGCGGCCGAGATCGAGGCCTATGTCGCCACCGGGGAGCCCATGGACAAGGCCGGCGCCTACGGCATCCAGGGACGGGCGGCGCGCTACGTCACGCGCATCGAGGGTTCCTACAGCAACGTCGTCGGCCTGCCGGTGGCCCTGGTGCACGACCTGCTCGCGGAATATCCGGACCGCGCGCCGGAAGTTCCCGCACCCGGCGGCCAGGTCGGGCAGCCCGGGTCCGGAATATCGAAGAAAACGTGACCCGCGTCAGGCACGATTCCTGCCTCTGTCGTGGTTGACCGGGTGCCGGGGCGGGGATACTCTAGACAGGGAGTCCGGTTCGACTCTGTCTCTGGAAGTCATTGACCATGAAGCACAAAGCCATCAAGGTCGGAATCACGAGCCTGGTGCTCATCCTGTCGTTCGGCGGTCTCCTGTATTCGACGATGTCGGAGAGCACCGAATACTACAAGCACGTGGACGAGGTCATGGGGCAGCCGGGCGAGTGGTACGGCAAGCCGCTCCAGCTGCACGGCTTCGTCGTGCCTGATTCGATCTACCAGAAGAAGAGCACCCTCGAGTACCGCTTCAAGGTGCAGAGCCAGGGGCACATCGTCGATGCCACCTACAAGGGCATCGTCCCCGACACCTTCAAGGACGACGCCGAGGTGGTGCTGAAGGGTGTGCTCAGCAGCGACGGCTTCGCGGTGCACCCCAACGGCGTCATGGCCAAGTGCCCCTCGAAGTACGAAGCGCAGGTCGACACCAAGGGCCGGGGTGCGGTGACGCCGGGCGCCACGTCGGGCACCGAGTAGGTCGCGTGTCCGGGGCGCGCCAGCCGCGCCCCACGTCCGTCCGTTCAGAGATCCGCCCATGGCCACACTCGGCGCAGTCCTGCTCCTGTCGGCGTTTGTCGTCTCCGCCTACGCGGCGGCCGCCTCCGTGGTCGGTGCCCGCCGCCGCAACACCCGCTTGATCGAGAGCGGCGTCGGCGCGCTGTATCTGGTGGCGGCGCTGATGACGGTGGCCTCCGGCGTCATCATCCACGCGTTCGTGGTCGGCAACTTCGCCATCAAGTACGTGCAGCGCTATTCCGAGAGCGCGCAGCCGCTCGGCTACAAGCTGGCGTCCTACTGGGGCGGCCTCGACGGCTCGGTCATGTTCTGGGTGTTCCTGCTGTCGCTGTTCGGCGCGGCGGCCGTGCGGATCAACAAGGAACGGCATCGGGAGCTCATCCCGTACGTCGTGGCGACGCTGAGCGTCGTGCAGATGTTCTTCCTGTTCCTGATGATCGCGCACAACAACCCGTTTGCGACCTATCTCACCGACACGCCGCGGACCGGCGCCGGCCTGAATCCGCTGCTCCAGAACTTCTACATGGCCATCCACCCGCCCACGATGTACCTGGGCTTCGTCGGGATGACCATTCCGTTTGCCTTCTGCATCGCCGCGCTCATCACCGGGCACCTGGACGACAGCTGGCTGCGGGCCGTGCGCCGCTGGACCATGGTGTCGTGGTTCTGCCTGTCGTTCGGGCTGACGCTCGGGATGATCTGGGCCTACGAGGAACTCGGCTGGGGCGGCTTCTGGGGCTGGGATCCGGTCGAGAACGCCGGGCCTGCTGCCGTGGTTCACCGCCACCGCGTTCCTCCACTCCGTGATGGTGCAGGAGCGGCGCGGCATGCTCCGCGTGTGGAACGTCACGCTGGTCATCACCACCTTCTTCCTGACGCTCTTCGGCACGTTCATGACGCGTTCCGGGGTCGTGCAGTCGGTGCACGCGTTCGGCGAAGACAAGCAGCTGGCCATGATGTTCATGATCTTCATGAGCGCGCTGCTGGTGTTCAGCTTCGGCTGGGTGATCTACCGCCTGCCGATGCTCAAGGCGCGCAACGAGCTCGACTCGTGGACCTCGAAGGAAGCGGCCTTCCTGGCCAACAACTGGGTGCTGCTGTTCTCGGCGGTCTTCGTGCTCTTCGCCACGATGTTCCCGACCATCACCGAAGCGATTACCGGCGAGCGTCTCACCGTCGGCCCGCCGTTCTTCAACACCTGGATGACGCCGGTCGGCCTCATCCTGCTGCTGCTCACGGGCGTCGGCCCGCTGCTGGCCTGGCGCTCGTCGCCGGTGGGGCAGATGTGGCACCAGTTCAGGTGGCCGCTGCTGAGCGGCGTGGCGGCCGGCGTGCTGACGCTGTCGCTCGGCATCCGCGTGTGGAGCTCGGGCCTGTGCTTCGCGTTCAGCGGCTTCGTCTTCGGCACCATCGTGCAGGAGTTCGTGCGCGGCGCGGCGGTACGGCGCCAGTCCACCGGCACCGACCTGTTCACGGCGATGGTGGGCCTGGTCAGCCGCAACAAGCGGCGCTACGGCGGCTACCTCGTGCACGTCGGCATCGTGCTGATGTTCATGGGCTTTGCCGGTGAAGGCTTCGGCATCGACGAACAGGCGCTGCTCAAACCGGGCCAGCAGGTCACCGTCGACCGTTACGTGCTGCGTCTCGATTCGATCCGCGCCACCGACGACGACCAGAAGCAGATGGTCACGGCGCAGATCTCGGTGCTCGACACCTCCGGCACGCAGATCGGCACGATGTATCCGGCCAAGTGGTTCTATCGCAGCCGGCCGCAGGAACCCACCACCGAGGTCGCCATCCAGCGCTCGTTCGCGGAGGACCTCTACATCGTGATGGCGGCCTTCGAGCTGGGCGAGCAGTCGGCGAGCGTCGAGGTGCACGTCAACGAGCTGGTCAACTGGATCTGGATCGGCTTCGGGCTGATGGCGATCGGCACCGGCATCGCGCTGCTGCCGGAAACGGTCTTCGCGCTGGCCGGTGCGCGCGTGGGGGCGGAAGCGACTGCGACGCTGCTCCTCATCGCCGCGCTGCTCGCACCCGCGGGCCTGCACGCGCAGACCGCCAGCGAGGCACCGGCGCCTACGGGCACCATCGTCTTCCGCTCGGCGCTCGAGCGCGACCTGGCCAACGAGGTGATGTGCACCTGCGGCTGCCGGCTGCCGGCCGGCACCTGCGGCATGACCAACTGCGAAGGCAAGGCCTCGCAGCTGGCGAAGATCAAGACGCTGGTCGGGGAAGGCAAGGACCGCGACGCCGTCCTTGCGAGCTTCGTGCAGGAATTCGGCGGCCAGCACATCCTGGCGCGGCCGCTCGACGAGGGGTACCACAAGCTGCTGTGGCTGCTCCCGTATTCGCTGGCCGCTCTGTCGGCGCTCGGACTGGCGTTCATCGCGCGCCGCTGGTCCGCCGGCCGCACCGACGCGGCTGCCGCGGGCGCCTCGGGCTCCGTGGCCGCGGTCGACCCCAGCCTGCAGCGCCAACTCGACGATGAACTCCGCGACCTCGACTGATCCCGGGCTGCGGCCCTGGCAGTTGTTCCTCCTGGCGGGCATGCTCGCCGCCACCGCCGTCGTGCTCGTCTCCACCGGCCAGACGATGTCTGGCGTCGTCGTGCTGAGCGCGACGGTCGTGGCGTCGAGCCTGGTCGCCGTGGCTGGCTATCGGTCGCTGTCGCCGCTGGCCGCCGCGCAGGACGATGCCGCCGACGCGCCGGTGGGTGGACGCGCGCGGGCGGCGCTCGAACGCGAGAAGGCGCTGCTTGCTCCGCACCATCAAGGAACTCGAATTCGATCACGCGATGGGGAAGACCGCCACCGCCGAATTCGAGGAGATGCGCGATCGACTCAAGCTGCGGGCCGTGAGCCTGATGAGCCGCCTCGAAGGCAGCGACTACCGGGCGACCATCGAGAAGGAACTGGCGACCCGCGCGCCGTCGTCGCGCCGGGCGTCGCCGTCAGGCCGTCTGCCGCGACGCCGTCGCACGCGCCGGCGGAGGTGGCCGCGCCGCCGCCACCGGCGCCCTCGACGCTGGCGCGAGTCTGTGGCGCCTGTGGGGGAGTGAACGACGTGGACGCCAGGTTCTGCAAGCACTGCGGAGCGTCGATTTCCGGGGCGACGTCATGACGCCGGCCCGCGTAATCGTGGGGCTCATGGCACTGGTCGCCGTGCTGGCGTCCTCGATGCCGGCGGCCGCGCAGGTGGCCATGCCCGACGCCCGCCAGATGTCAGGCGTGCCGCTGCCGGCGACGGAACTGCCCGATGGCACGGTGACCGTGCGGGTGGTCCGCGAGCGCATGGGCAACAACGTCCCTGGTCAGGAGGTCGGTCTCACGACGCCTGACGGCAAGGTGACGGCAGTCACCGATGCGCAGGGACGCGCCGAGTTCACCAGCGTGCCGGTCGGCAGCCAGGTGACGGCCGAGACGACCATCGACGGCGAGACGCTGCGCTCGCAACCCTTCGCGGTGCCGGCCCGTGGCGGCGTGCGCGTCGCGCTCGTGGCCGGAGCCGCCAGAGTGGCCGAGGCCGAGGCGAAGGCCAACGAGGCCGCCGCGCAGGCGCCGGCCCGCACCGGCGCCGTGGTCTTCGGCCCCGACACGCGGATCGTGCTCGAGTTCCAGGACGACGAGCCGACCTTCTTCTACATCTTCAGCGTCGTCAACAACGCGCGGACGCCGGTGAATCCGGCCACGCCCCTTGTGCTGACGCTGCCCGACGACGCCGAAGCGGCGTCGCTCGTGTCGGGCCCGCCGGGTCTGGCCCGCATCGCCGACGGCGCGCTGACGCTCTCGGGCCCCTTTCCTCCCGGCCAGACCGCGTTCCAGATCGCGTTCCGCGTGCCGCTGGCCTCGACGCTGCGCATCCGGCAGCGATGGCCGGCGCCGGTCGAGGGCATCATGGTCGCGACGGAGAAGGCCGGCAGCCTCACGCTCAGCAGCCCGCAGCTGTCGGGCGTGCGCGAGGGCGACTCGAACGGGCAGTCGTTCATCGTCGGCACCGGCGGACGTCTCGCCGAAGACCAGGTGCTCGACGTCACGTTCTCGAACGTGCCGGCCCACCCGGCCTGGCCGTACTGGACGGCGTCCATCGTCACCGGCGCCGGCGTCTTGTGGGTGGTGTGGGCGATCCTCAGCAGCGCGCCGGATCGGTCGCGTGAGACCAAGGGCCTGCTGGCCGAACGCGAGCGGCTGCTCGGCGCCATCGCCGCCATCGATGCCGAAACCCGCGCCAGGGGCGAGGATCCGCGCCGCGATGCCCGGCGCGAACGCCTGATGGCCGCCGTGGAGCAGGTCTACGCGCAGCTCGACGACGCGGCGGGCGGCGCGGGAACGGCGGCGTGAGCGATTTCGACGCGGTGAGCGCCGACCGTGTGGGCCGTCACTACGGCCGGCGGCGCGCCCTCACCGACATCTCGTTCACGGCGCGCGCCGGCGACATCGTCGGCCTGCTCGGTCACAACGGCGCCGGCAAGTCCACGCTGCTGTCGATTCTCGGCACGCTGCTCGCGCCCTCGACCGGCGTCGTGCGATACGGCGGCATGACCGGCGCCGAGGCCGGCGCGGCGCTGCGCGCCCGCATCGGCATGCTGGGCCACGACCTGTTCCTCTATCCGGAACTGACGGCCCGCGAGAACCTCGTGTTCTTCGGCCGCCTCTACGACCTGCGCGATGCGGCGGGTGCCGCGGCGTCGGCGCTCGAGCGGGCCGGGCTCGCGGCCCGGGCCGACGATCTGGTGTCGTCGTTCTCGCGCGGCATGCGCCAGCGCGTGGCGCTGGAGCGGGCGCTGCTGCACGGGCCGCGCCTGCTGCTGCTCGACGAGCCGTTCACGGGGCTCGATCAGGCGTCGGCCGCGGCGCTGGTGGCGCGGCTGCGCGAGGAACAGGCGCGCGGCGTGGTCACGGTCCTGGCGACGCACGATCTCGACGTCGTGGACGGGCTGCTGAGCGAGGTCGTCTTCCTGCAGGGGCGGCAAGCGCGTGGCCGCACCGGTCACAGACGGGGCGCTCCGCGATCGCTACCGCGCGGCGATGCACGCCTCATGAACGCCTTCCTGCGGGTGGCGGCGCTGGTGGTGCGCAAGGACCTCACGGTGGAGGTGCGCAGCCTCGAAGTGGTCTCGACCACACTCTTCTTCGCGGTCACCGTGGTGCTCATCTTCGCCTTCGGGTTCGTGAGGGAAGGTGTGCCGATGGACGGCGTCGCCGCCGCGATCCTGTGGATCACCGTCGCCTTCTCCGGCACGCTGGCCCTGGGCCGCACGTTCGAGCGCGAACGTCAGGCCGACACGCTGCGCGCGCTGATGCTGGCGCCGGCGGACCGGCCGGCGCTCTACGCCGGCAAGCTCGCGGGCATGCTGATCCTCATGGGGCTGGTGGAGCTCATCCTGGTGCCGCTCGTGGGCCTGCTGTTCCAGGCGCCGGTCTTCGCGGCGCCGCTGCGGCTGGCCGGGCTGCTCGCCGCCGGCACGCTGGGCTTTGCCGCCATCGGCACGCTGTTCGCCGCCATGCTGGTGCGCGCCCGCAGCCGCGACGTGCTGCTGCCGGTGCTGTTGTATCCGATGACCGTTCCAGTCATGATTGCCGGGGTCCGGGGCACCGCGGCGCTCTTCCAGGCCGAACCCGACCTCGGGATGGCGCAGTTCTGGTTCGCGCTGCTGGTGTTCTTCGATGTCGTGTTCGTGACGCTGGCGCTCTGGACGTTCGAGCCGCTCATGACCGACTGAGCGGGGCGGGACGAAAGAAGGACGACGTGACGACGGCAGTCAAAGCGCAACTGGCAATCGCGGCGCTGATGTTCGCGGCCTCGCCGTGGGTGATCAACGCCGCGCCGCACGAGGCCACGATGGGCCTCGTCTACAAGATCTATTTCTACCACATGCCGTCGGCGTGGATGTTCATGGTGGCGGCGATCGTGGCCGGCGTCGCCAGCGCGCGCTTCCTGTTCACCAAACGCGCGGCGTCTGACGCGACCGCGGTGGCGGCGGCGGAACTGGTGGTCGTCTTCGGCCTGCTGGCGCTCGTCACCGGGCCGCTGTGGGCGCGCAAGGCGTGGGGCGTCTGGTGGGTGTGGGACGCGCGGCTCACCTCGAGCCTGATGCTGTTTCTCATCTTCGTCGCCTACCTGCTGCTGCGCCAGTTCGGCGGCCCCGGCTCCGAGAAGCTCGTCGGCCGGCCTGGCGCTCTTCGGCATGGCCAACGTGCCGTTCATCTACGTCTCGGTGAACTACTGGCGCACGCTGCACCCGAAGACCTCGGTGGTGCCGACGCTGCCGGTCGAGATGGGCATTCCGCTGTGGTTCTGCGTCACGGCGTTCCTGCTGCTGTTCCTGGCGCTGCTCTCGCTTCGCGCGACGCTCGAGAGACATCGCGCCCGGATCGATACGCTCTACCTGTCGCACGACGAGGCGTGATGCGAAACCTGCGATTGCTGTTCCTGGTGGTGGCGCTGCTGATGCCGGCGGTGAGCGGAGCGCAGCCGACGCCGTCGCCCGACGAGTTCGTGCCGATATCCGAGGTGCCGCCGGAAGAGCAGATCCCGGCCATCAACCTGGTCGCCGCCGCCTACGGCTTCGTGTGGATTGCGCTGTTCGGCTACGTCTGGTCGCTCGGCCGGCGCCTCGGCCAGGCCGAAACGGATCTCGCGCGGCTCGAGCGGAAGGACCACTGAGGTGGACTTCGGCACCCCGAGCGCGGGGCACTTCATCTACATCCCGGTCATCCTGCTGTTCGGGGTCGTGATCGGCTGGGTGCTCGGCTCGCGCGCGGCGGCCGACGCGATGGCGATGGAGCAGAAGAAGCGCGACGAACGCGCGCAGCGCAAGGCCGCGGGCGTCTAGCCGGCGGCCGTCCCCGCGCCTAGCGGCCGAGCGCCAGCCGCTGCGCCAGCGCTTCCGGCAGGCCGGCCTCACGGATCCGGGCCTGGGTGCGTTCGAATCGGATAGGGCGTGCGGTAGATCTCGACCACCTGGCTGGCCGCGTCGTAGACGCCGAACCCGGCCCGCGGATCGCCGTCGCGCGGCTGGCCGACCGAGCCCGGGTTGATCAGGTAGTGGCCCTGGCTGATGGCGATGTGCAGCGGACGGCGGATATCGGCCGTCGCCAGCGTCAGGGACTGGTTGCGCCAGCCGGTAGCCGACCTGCACGTGGGTGTGGCCGAAGAGGATCAGCCGCCGGTCGGCCGCCTGCATCGAGCGCAGCACGTCGGCGTCGTCGAAGACGTACATGTCTTCGTCGAACGGCGTGCCGTGGCAGATTTCGAGCAGCTCATCGACGACCAGCGGGCCCGCCGGCAGCTCCGCCAGCCAGTCGCGGTTGTCGTCGCTCAGCGCTTCGTAGGTCCAGCGGATGGCGGCCCGGGCCACGGCGTTGAAGGCGTCGGAGGGCTCGAGTCCGGCGCCCACCTTGTCGTGATTGCCGCGGATGACGGCGTGCGGCTGCAGGCCGCGGATGCGATCGACGACGGCGTTCGGGTCGGCGCCGTAGCCCACCAGGTCGCCGAGCACCAGGATGCGCTCGTAGGGAATCTCGCGGGCGGCGTCGAGCACGGCCTCGAGCGCCTCGAGATTCGCGTGGATGTCACTCAGGACCAGGTAGCGCATCAGTGTTCCAACCAGTCGGTGACGTGATCGACGATCTCGTCCACGCTCGCCCTCGACACATCGAAGCGGGCGTGCGCCTGCGAATAGGCCGCGAGCCGCTCATTGTACAGCCGCTCCATCTCGGCGCGGTTGGCCGCCAGCGGCCGCCGGCCGTCGGCCGGCACGCGCCCGGTGACCGTGGTGAACGGGGCGTCGAGCCACGCCACCACGCCGTCGCGGGCCATGAGCGCGCGGTTGGCCGGATCGACCGGCGTGCCGCCGCCGGTGGCGACGACGACCCCGCGCGTGGGCAGCAGGTCGGCAAGGGCCTGACGTTCGAGGGCGCGGAAATACGGCTCGCCCGACTGCCGGAAGATCGCCGCGACGTCGCGGCCTTCGGCCCGCTCGATCCGCTCGTCGACGTCTTCGAAACGCCAGTCGAGACGTTTGGCCAGGGCGCGTCCCACCGTGGTCTTGCCGGCGCCCATGAAGCCCACGAGGTAGACCTTGTCGGCCTTCATGCCCGCAGCCGGTCGAGCACGTCGAAGAAGCCGGGAAACGACACCGCCGCCACCTCGGCGCCGTGAATCTCGGTGGGATGGGTGGCGCCGAGTGCGGCGACCGCAAAGCTCATGGCGAGGCGGTGATCGTGACGGGCGTCGACGATGCCGCCGCTCAGGCGCCGCGATCCGCGCACCGCGAAGCCGTCCTCGAATTCGTCCACATCGGCGCCCATGGCGCGCAGGCCGGTCACCAGCGCGCTGATGCGATCGCTCTCCTTGACGCGGAGCTCGGCCGCGCCGCTCACGACCATCGAGCCGCCGAAGGTGGCCAGCGCCGCCAGCGCCGGCAGTTCGTCGATGAGCAGCGGCACTTCCTCCGGCGTGATGACGACGTCGAGACGGCTGCCGGTGGCGACTGACACGCGTCCGACCGGCTCGCCGTGCCAGGTGTCGGTCTCGGTCGTCGTCACGTCGGCGCCGGCGCGGCGCAACACGTCGAAGAGGGCCGTGCGCGTGGGATTGAGGCCGACGTCTTCGATGTCGATCCGGGAGTCGGCCAGGCCCGCGGCGGCCACCGCGAGAAACGCCGTGGCTGACGGGTCGCCCGGCACCCGCAACGTGAGGCCGCCGGCGAGCGACGCGCCGCCCGGCAGGCTGATGTCGCCGTTGGCTGATCGCGTCACCGGCACCCCGAAGGCCGCAAGGCCGCGTTCGGTGTGGTCACGCGTGCGGGCCGGCTCGCGCACCGTCGTGGTGCCGTCGGCGCGCAGTCCCGCCAGCAGCACCGCGCTCTTGATCTGCGCGCTGGGGACGTCCGGCGTGTAGGTGATCCCTCGCAGCGGGCCGCCCGTGACATGGAGCGGTGGCCGGCCGCCGTCGCCGGCGGCGAGCTCGGCGCCCATGAGCGTGAGCGGGGTCATCACGCGGCGCATCGGACGCGACGACAGCGACGCGTCGCCGACCAGCACGCTGGCGAAGGGCTGGGAGGCGAGCAGACCGGCCATCAGGCGCATCGTCGTGCCGGAGTTGCCGCAGTCGAGCGGGCCGCGTGGCGCGGCGAAGCCGTCCGGACGTCCCGTGATGCGCACGTCCTGGCCGTCGGCCGTGGCGACGCGGGTGACGGCGACGCCCAGGGCCTCGAGCACGCCGAGGGTCGACTGGCAGTCGGCGCCGGTGGAATACCCGGTGATGGCGGTGGGGCCATTCGCCAGAGCGGCAAACAGCGCGTAGCGGTGGGAAATCGACTTGTCGGGCGGCACGCGCAGTGCGCCGCGCACTGCCCGCGCCGGCCGCACCAGGGTCGCGCGGGAGACGGTCATGGGGAATCACTATAGCGACCTGCAGGGCGATGCGGCAATGCATCCGCGCCCCGCGTATACTGATGGCGATGCCAGGGGCCCTGGTGGCCCGATACGGGGCCGCATGACACGCGCCAGCCATTCCGTCCGATTGGATATCGGCAGTGCGTTCGACATGCTCGACTTCGTCGAAGTCGTGGGCGGCCACATGTCGCGGCTCGTCGGCTTCGACGACGACACCCTGCACTGGATCAGCATCGCGGTGCGCGAGTCGGTCGCCAACGCGATGAAACACGGCAACAAGGGCGATGAGTCCAAGCGCGTGGCCGTCGAGTTCATCGCCTCGCCGGCCGAGCAGCCGACCGAACTGGTCATCCTCGTGCGCGACCAGGGCGAAGGCTTCGACCCCGAAGACGTCGCCGATCCGCTGGCCCCGGAGAACCTGTTGAAGTCGAGCGGCCGCGGCATCTTCCTCATCCGCAGTTTCATGGACGATCTGACGCTGCGCCGCGCCCCCCAGGGCGGGATGGAAGTGCGGATGGTCAAGCGCCGGCCGGACGCGTCGGCCTCGTGAGCGCCCCCGATCCACGCTATCTCGCGACCGCCATCGAGGTCGTCACCGGCGCCGGCGCGCTGCAGAAAGCCCGTTTCGGCTCGGTCTTCACGGTCGACAAGAAGGGCACCATCGACCTGGTGACCGAGGTGGACGTCGAAGTCGAGCGCGCGGCCCGCGCCCTCATCGGCGCGCGTTTTCCCGACCACGACATCCTGGCCGAAGAACTGGGCGGCGCGCCGCTCCGGCGCCTCGCACCGCTGGGTGTTCGACCCGCTCGACGGCACCACCAACTTCGCGCACGGCATTCCGATCTTCTGTTCGTCGCTGGCCCTCGAGATCGACGGCGAGGCGGTGGTCGGCGCGGTGTTCGACCCGATGCGCCAGGAACTCTTCACCGCCGAACGCGGCGTCGGCGCCTGGCTCAACGGCGCGCCGCTGAAGGTGTCGTCGGCCGAGCAGCTCATCGACGCGGTGCTCGTCACCGGCTTCCCGTACAACGTGCACAGCACGCTCGACGAGGTGATCGGCCTGTTCTCGGCCTACGTCGGCGAGGCACGCGCCATCCGCCGCCTGGGCTCGGCCGCCGTGGACCTGTGCTGGGTCGCGGCCGGCCGCATGGACGGGTTCTGGGAACGCGGCCTGCAGCCGTGGGACACCCGTGCTGGCGCCTTGCTCGTGCAGGAAGCCGGCGGCACGGTCAGCGGCCTCGACGGCGGGCCGTGGGATCCGGCCGGGGGGCACCTGCTGGCGTCCAACGGGCGCCTGCACCAGCAGATGGTCGAGGTCGCGGCGCGCTTCAACGAGCGTCGCCGAAACAAGACGCCCTGACCCCGGCGGCCAGGCCCGGCCCCGCGCCTGCCGCAGAATTCCACGTGAAATCGCCGACGGGCGATCTGGCATTGCCCGTGCAGTGGTCGTCTGCACACGCGCCAAGGCGTGCCGCGGGACTTCACCCGCGAGTTTCAGTGGGAGAGTGCGATGCGGATCGTACACATGACGTGCGGCGTATTGATGGCAGGTCTGCTGATGCTGCCGACGCCCGCACAGGCGCAACAGGCCATCAGTCTGTCGCTCGGCGGCTTCGCCGTGACCGGCGAGGACGCCCGCGTGGACGGCGATGTCCTGTTCGAGAATCGCGACATCCTCAGCTTCGACGTCTCGGACTTCAATACCGGCTCGGTCGGCCTCGACTGGCTGCTGCCGGTGGGTGAGTTCTTCGAAGTGGGTGCCGGCGTCGGCTTCACGAGCCGGACGGTGCCGACGATCTATTCCGACTTCGTGAACCGCGATGGCTCGGAGATCGAGCAGGACCTGAAGCTCCGGATCGTGCCGATGTCGGTGACCGCGCGGATCCTGCCCTTCGGCCGCTCCCGCGCCGTGAAACCCTACATCGGCGGCGGCCTCGGCATCTTCAACTACCGCTACAGCGAGGTCGGCGACTTCGTGGACTTCACCGACCGCAGCGTCTTCAACGACCGCTTCGTCGCCACCGGCACCGAACTGGGCCC
The DNA here is from genome assembly GCA_963779175.1 of uncultured Acidobacteriota bacterium. GTDB lineage: Bacteria > Acidobacteriota > Vicinamibacteria > Vicinamibacterales > UBA2999 > CADEFD01. Next base: position 1,333,088 of record CAVZXA010000003.1, on the reverse strand, counting down.
GGTGGCGCTGGCCGGCATCCGCTTCCCCCTGGGTGACACCTTCTCGCTGGGCGGGGAAGTGCGCTACCAGAAGGCCGAGGCCGACCTCTCGGAGGACTTCCTCGGCTCGAAGCTGGACCTGGGCGGCTTCCACTACCTCATGACCGTCCACGTGAAGTTCTAGCCGCGGCCGCCGACGGGGTGGGCGTGCCGATCCGGGCACAGGGTATACTCTGACGGATCTGGCCGCCCGCCCCGAATGACTCCAGAGCTCTCCCTCGTCATCCCGATCCGCAACGAGTCGCCCAACATCCGGCCGTTGTACGACGAGCTGATGCAGGTGCTCGGGGCCTCCGGCCGCCGGTTCGAGGTCATCGTCGTCGACGACGGCTCGACCGACGACTCGTTCGCGCAGCTGGCCGCGCTGCAGGAGAGCGACCCGCGCCTGCGGGTCATCCGCTTCCGCAAGAACTTCGGGCAGACGGCAGCCTTCGCCGCCGGCTTCGCCCATGCCCGCGGCCGCCTCGTCATCACCAGTGACGGCGACCTGCAGAACGACCCCCGCGACATCGAGGCGATGGTGCAGCTGGCCGATCGCGACGACGTCGACATCGTGTGCGGCTGGCGCAAGCGCCGGCAGGACACCTTCGTCAACCGCCGGCTGCCGTCGATCATCGCCAACTGGATCATCTCGAAGGCCACCGGCGTGGCGCTGCACGACTACGGGTGCTCGCTCAAGGTGTTCCGCGCCGAGGTCGTGAAGTCGCTGCGCCTCTACGGCGAGATGCACCGCTTCCTGCCGGCCATCGCCAGCGAGCAGGGCGTGCGCATCGCGGAGGTCGCGGTCAACCACCGCGCCCGCCGCGCCGGCACCACGAAGTACGGAATCTCGCGCACGGTGCGCGTCGTCCTGGATCTCGTGACCGTCAAGTTCCTGCTCAGCTACTCGACCCGGCCGCTGCAGATCTTCGGCCTGTTCGGCCTGGTGAGCGGCGGCTTCGGCGCGCTCATCACCGCCTATCTCGGCTGGGTGCGCCTGGTGCAGCACCAGCCGATCGCCGACCGGCCGCTGCTGCTGCTCGGCGTGCTGCTGGTCTTCACCGGCGTGCAACTGGTGACCTTCGGCCTGCTGGCCGAGGTGATGGCGCGCACCTACTACGAGTCGCAGAGCAAGCCCACCTACGTCATCCGCGAGATCCGGCAGAGCGAGCCGCCGGCCGAGCCGCCGGCACTCGCGGCGGTGCGCTGATGCCGCCCGGCGATCGCCCGCACGACCCGCGCATCACCGTCATCCAGCAGGAACTCTTCGACGAGAAGAAGTCGAAGGTCGCGCAAGTACCAGGATCTGGTGGTCGGCCGCCCCGGACTCGGCGCGCTCGTCGCCTACGAGCTGGTGATGCTGCTGGCCGCGTGGGTGCCCGGCGCGCTGGGGCTGTTCCTGCGCGGCAAGCTCTATCCGACTGATTCTCGGCCGCGTCGGCAGGAACGTCGTCTTCGGCGCCAACGTCACCCTGCGGCATCCGCACAAGATCGCGATCGGCGACAACGTGGTCATCGACGATCAGTGCTGCCTCGACGCCAAGGGCACCGACAACCGCGGCATCGTCATCGGCAGCGGCGTGTTCGTCGGCCGCAACACGATCCTGAGCTGCAAGAACGGCGACATCGTGCTCGACGATCGCGCCAACCTCGGCTTCAACTGCGAGATCTTCTCGGCGTCGACCGTGCGGGTCGGCACCGACGTGCTGATGGCCGCCTACACCTATCTCGTCGGCGGCGACCATCTCTACGACCGCGTCGACATCCCGGTGCTGCAGCAGGGCCGCACGGCGCGCGGCATCGACGTCGGCGCCGGCGTGTGGCTGGGCGCGCACGTGGTCGTCACCGACGGCTCGCGCGTGGGCCGCGATGCGATCATCGGCGCCGGCGCGGTGGTGGTAGGCGAGATCCCCGAGTTCGCGATCGCCGTCGGCACTCCGGCGAAAGTGATCCGTGATCGCCGCGGCGAAGGCGCGCCGGATCGCGGAGAGTCCGCAGCCGCCAGGACCTAGCCGCTAGCCGCTGTCCTTTATGTGTGGCATCGCCGCCATCGTCGAACGCGACCCGACCCGGGTGACGCCAGACGACGACCTCGCCGGGATGGTGCAGGCACTGCTGCACCGCGGGCCTGACGAAGACGGCCGCGTCGTGTCTGCCCGGCGTCGCGCTCGGCATGCGGCGGCTGGCGATTGTCGATCTGGCCACCGGGCAGCAGCCGATTCTCGAACGAGACCGGCGAGGTCCACATCGTCGCCAACGGCGAGATCTACAACTTCCTCGAGCTGCGCCACGAGCTCGAAGCGCAGGGCCACCGCTTCAAGACGCGCGTCGTCCGACATCGAGTGCTGCTGCACGCCTAGGAAGAGTGGGGCGAGGCGTTCCCGTCGCGGGTGCGCGGGATGTTCGCGGCCGTCGATCTGGGATGCGCCGCACCCGGACGCTGTTCGCCGCGCGCGATCGCGCCGGCGAGAAGCCGCTGTACTGGACCTCGACCGAGCGCGGCCTGCTGCTGGCCTCGGAGGTCAAGGCGCTGCTGACGCGTCCCGAGGTCTCGCGCACGCTCGACCTCGAGTCGCTCGACCAGTTCCTGACCTACGAATACGCGATCGCGCCGCGCACGATGCTCCAGGGCATCCACGCGCTGCCGGCCGGCTCGTGGCTGCGCTGCCGCGACGGCGCCGTCACCGTGCAGCGCTACTGGGATCCGGCGGACGTCGCGGTGCGCGCCTGGAAAGACGACGAGGCCGCCGACGCCGTGACGCGAGGCGCTGCAGCGCGCCGTCACCAGCCAGCTGATGTCGGAGGTGCCGCTCGGCGCGTTTCTCTCGGGCGGCATCGACTCGAGCACGCTCGTCGCGCTGATGAGCCAGGGCGCCAGCCGGCCGGTGCGCACCTTCAGCATGGGCTTCGAAGACGGCTCCTACAACGAGCTGCCGTACGCGCGCGAGGTCGCCGACGCTCTTCGGCACCGACGCACACGCGAGCAACTCGTGTACGGCCGACCTGCTCGACCTGTTCGACCGGCTGGTGCCGCACTTCGACGAGCCGTTTGCCGACGTCTCCCTCTTTCCGACCTATCTCGTGTCGCAGGTGGCGCGCGAGCACGTCACCGTGGCGCTCAGCGGCGACGGCGGCGACGAGCTCTTCGGCGGCTACGACGCCTACGAGGCGCAGGCGTTGGCGGCGCGCTTCCAGTCGGTGGGCGCGCCGCTGGTGCCGGCGCTGGCCGCGGTGGGCGCGGCGCTGCCGCCGAGCGGACAGAAGAAGGGCCTCGTCAACAAGTTCAAGCGCTTCATCGGCGGCGTCGCCGACGGCGCCGGCCGACCTCGAGCACTACCGCTGGATGGTGCATCTCGACGCGCGGCGCAAGGCCCGGCTCTACGGCGGCGCGCTGCAGGCGGCGCCCTGGCGACGAGCGATGTCTATCGCGCCGGTGCGCGAGGTGCTGGCACACGCCGGTGGCGACGACGTCCTCAACCGGCAGCTCTACGCGGACCTGATGATCTATCTCGCCGACGACATCCTGGTGAAGGTCGATCGCATGAGCATGGCGACCTCGCTCGAAACGCGCGCGCCGTTTCTCGACGTGGACGTGATGGAGCTGGCCTTCTCGATGCCGGGGCACCTCAAGATTCGCGACGGCCAGCGCAAGTGGGTGCTGAAGCAGGCGATGCGCGGGCTGCTGCCCGACCGCATCCTGCACCGCAAGAAACAGGGCTTCAGCATCCCGCTGAAGAACTGGCTGCGCGCGCGAGCTGCAGCCGCTGATGCGCGAGCTGCTCGCACCCGCGCGCGTGGCGCGCCGCGGCCTCTTCGAGCCGGCCGAGGTGCAGCGCGCTCGATCGACGCGCACGTCGCGGGCCGCGAGAACCACGCGCACACGCTCTTCCCGCTGATGGTGTTCGAGCGCTGGGCCACGGCCCACCTGCCGTAGTCGCCGGCGCCGGCGGCTCACCTACGGCGCCGGATAGACCGCGTCGAACGCCGTCGTCTCGCGGGCGATGCGCGCCTGCGTCCCAGCCGAGTTCGCCGCCATCACCGCGGCGGCGGCCTCGACGGCCGCCCGGCCCGGGATGGCCCGCGGCGCCGGCGCCGGTGCGCCGAGCAGCACGTCCGACAGCGAGGCCGCGCACTCGTGGCGAACGGCATGCGCGACCTCGGCGCGAGTCGTCTGACAGGCGGCGGAGAGCGGCGCCGCGAGGTCCGGCGACTGGGCCATGATTGCGCGGCGACCTCGGTCCAGTGGCTGCCGTAGGCGCGGGCGAGCCGCTCGCGCACCTCGGGTGTGGTGGCCGGCACGTCGCGGCGGCGTGCCGCGCTCACCAGGTCGGCCACCGTCGCAAAGCGCCGCCGAGACATCCGCGCCGGGGCCGTGTCGTCGCGCCAGCGGCGTGCCGAGCACGCGGCCCACCTGGGTCACCGCCGTCGTGTGCCGTGTGACGCGCGGTGGTGTAGCGCACGCTGAAGATCGAGACCAGGCCGGCGCGGCCGTCGCGCGCGTGGTCGACGACCGCGCTCTCCTTGAGCAGCGACACGGCCGATCGCCGACGCCGACACCATCGGCAGCAGGCCGCGGTGCACGAGCCGCACCGTGTCGCGCGTCAGGCCCGCGCGCGGGAAGGCCATCTGCGCGTCGCGCAGCAGCTGCGCCACGTGGGCCGGCGTGCCGTGCGGGCTGGTCGGCGTCGCCGTCGTGCGGGTCGTGGCTGGTGCCGACGATCGAGACGTCGCGCCACGGCACCATGAACAGATAGCGGCCGTCGACGACGCCGCCGCAGGCGTGGGTCTCGGTGAACCGCGGCACGACCAGGTTCATGGCCCGCGACAGGCGCAGGGCCGGCGCGGTCGAGCGTCCGCCGGTGAGCGTCGAGGCGAGCGCGCCGGCCCACGGGCCGGCGGCATTCAGCACGGCGCGCGAACGCACATGGAAGGCGGTGCCGGTGCGGCGGTCGCGGACGTCGAGTCCGTCGACTCGTTCCGCCCGACGACGTCAGGGCCGACCGCCTCGACGTCGTTGGCCACGACGGCGCCGGCATCGGCGGCCGAGCGCACCGCCGACAGCGTGACGCGTTCGGCCTGGCGCATCTGGTAGTCGTACCAGACGGCGCCGCCGGTCACCCCCGCATACGCAATGAGCGGGTTCAGCCGCAGGCACTCCGGCGTCGCGGACGACGCGTCCGCGCGGCAGGTGCAGCGCCGCGTCCACGAGGCCGTCGTTGCTGTCGTGGCCCGACCGCGTCGGTGAGCGCCAGCGCCACGCGCAGCGCCACGGCGTTGCGGGTCGGGTGCCGGTAGGTGGGGATGCAGAAGGGCAGCGGGTCGACCAGGTGCGGCGCCATCTGCGCCATCGCGCGCCGCTCGCGGATGAACAGGCGCATCTGCGGGCAGGTTGAGCGACTGCAGCGAGCGCAGGCCGCCGTGCAGGGTCTTGAGGCTGTTGAAGGAGGTGGCGCCGCCGAAGTCGCCGCGGTCGACCAGCGCCACCGTCAGGCCGCGCCGGGCGGCCTCCCAGGCGGCGAGCGCGCCGTAGATGCCGGCGCCGACCACGACCAGATCGAACGGCGTGTCGGCCAGGCGGTTCAGGTCGCGCTGCATCTTGCTGGTCGGCATTGTACCGATAGGGGGCTGTGACGACCGAGGCGATCCGCCGCTACTGGAACGAGCGCATTCACGATCTCGAGATGACGTCCCACCCGGTCGGCACGCGCGAGTTCTTCGCCGATCTCGACGACTACCGCTTCGACAAGCTGCGCTACCTGCCGGAGCTGGTGGACTTCGCCGGCTTCAAGGGCCAGCGGCTGCTCGAGATCGGCTGCGGCATCGGCACCGACCTGGCGCGGTTCGCCGCGCGGCGGCGCCGAGGTGACCGGCGTCGACCTGTCGCAGACGGCGATCGACCTGGCGAGGAAGAACTTCGCCGCCTCGGCCTGACCGGAGACCTGCGCGTCGCCGACGGCGAACGCCTCGACTTCCCGGACGCCTCGTTCGACGTCGTCTACGGCCACGGCGTGCTGCAGTACGCCGCGGCGCCCGAACGCATCATCGCGCGAGGCGCACCGCGTGCTGAAGCCCGGCGGCCGGGCCATCTTCATGGTCTACAACCGCGTCTCGTGGCTGAACGCCCTGTCGAAGGTCATGAAGGTGGCGCTCGAGCACGAAGACGCCCCGGTGCTGAAGAAGTACTCGATCGGCGAGTTCAGGGCGCTGCTGGCGCCGTTTGCCGAGACCCGGATCGTGCCGGAGCGGTTCCCGGTGAAGTCGCGCCTGCACCACGGCTGGAAGGGCGTGGCCTTCAACGAGCGTGTTCGTCGGCACCTTCAACGCCCTGCCGCGGGCCTGGGTGCGGCCGCTGGGCTGGCACCTGATGGCGTTCTGCCGCAAGGGCGGCGGAGCCGCGGGCGCGGCCCGATAGGCGGGTCTGGCCCGCCGGGGACGGCGCGGCGTGGCCCCCTGCGACGTGCGGATGGGCTGGGTTGGCTCCCGTCGGAAAAGGGCGTAGATCAGTCACTTAGATGGCACAGATCTACGCAGCGACGGTACCTGGCCAAGGCGGCGCTCAGCGCCCCCAAGGACATGGTCAAGGCGATGGTGGCGAAGTACACGCCGTTGCACCCGACCGTCTTCATCTTCCACTGCACGTTCGTCTGCGACGCCCGCTGCGAGATGTGCAGCAACTGGACGCGCGGCAACCGCAAGGAAGACATGTCGCTCGAGCAGATCGAGCGCGCCTTCAGCTCGCCCCTGTGGAGCCAGATCGAGAACGCCAGCCTCTCGGGCGGCGAGCCGACCACGCGCAACGACATGGTCGACATCTGCCGGCTGATGATCGACAAGTTCCCGAAGCTGCGCAAGCTCACGATCAACACGACCGGGCTCACGCCCCAGCGCGCCATCCCGATGCTGACCAAGGTCGTCGAGATGTGCCACGAGCGCAACGTGATCTTCTCGACGCGCGTGTCGGTCGACGGCGTCGGCGACATGCACGGCGAAGTGCGCAACGTCCGCAAGGCCTTCGAGAAGGCCGGCAAGACCATCGCGGCCATGCAGGAGCTGCAGAAGAAGTACCGCTTCAACTTCGGCATCTCCTCGACGATCTTCTCGAAGAACCTCGGCGACGCCGACAACATCCTGGCGTGGGCGAAGAAGGAAAAGCTCGACATCGTCTTCAACATGGTGCGCTTCACCGACGCCATGCTGGGCAACAGCGAGCTCGAAGGCACGCTCAAGCCGATGGGCGCCGGAAGAGCAGCGCATGCGCCAGTTCTTCATGGAGCGCGTGCGGCAGGACCCGCTGCTCGACGGCCAGAACTACATCTACATGCACTACGCGGACATGATCGCCAACGGCTATCACCGCCTGGCGCCGTGCCCGTTCCAGACCCAGGGCGTGATGCTCAACCCGAACGGCGACATGTTCTTCTGCGAGAACAGCGACGTGGTCGGCAACGTCACGCAGGAAGACCCCGTACGCGATCTACTTCCGCGCAGGCCGCGCAGGCGCACCGCAAGCACATCCGCGACGAGAAGTGCCCGAGCTGCCTCAGCCCGTGCCAGATGAACGTGGCGGCCATCAAGCAGGTGGTGCCGTACGCGAAGTTCCTCGTGCGGGCCTCGATGGAGAAGCGCCGGCCCTCGCCCGACGCGCCGGCGGCGCCGCCTCCGGCTGCCGCGGCGGCGCAGTCCACGCCTGTTTAGTCGCGCGTAAGTCCGCGCGACACTTGAGCTACCGCACGGCTCGGCCCGCAATGGCCGGGCCGTTTCGCATTTATTCACATTTATTGGACACGAGAAAGAGATAACGCTAGAAATGTAGCGTGACGCCCACCCCTCGTTCGAAGCGCGGCCGTCCGCTGAAATTCGGTCGGCCCGACCCGCCCGCTGTCGGTCTCGCTGCCCGACGACGTCATCGCGTGGCTCGAGACGCTCGATCCCGATCCGGCCTGGGCCATCGTCGGCCTGTTCGAGAAGGCGCGCAGCCGGCAGACCCACGCGCCGCCGCGGGCGCTGGCGGAGCTGGTGCAGCTGCCGGGCAAGCGCGCGCTCATCCTGGTGGCGCCGGACGTCTTCGACGGCCTCGACGGCGTGTCGGTGATCCGCCTGTCCGACGGCCGCGGCTTTCTCGCGCTGCAGCCGGGCAAGGGCTACGCGGATCTGGAACTGGCGGTCGTCGACAAGCTTGACGCACCCGGCGGTGACGCCGGAGCGCGCGGCAGGTGCTCACACAGATTCGGAAGATGCTGCGCGACTGGCGTCAATCGGGTCTGGTCTTCGAGTCGCGATCGATTCTCGTGGTCGAGCGGCAGGAGGTGGGCGCGAAAGCGCGCACCCTCTCCGGGCTGGCGTCGGCATGATCGCCGAGCGCCAGCGCGCCGAACGCCTGACCTGGGCCGTCGCGGTGGTCACCGCGGCCGCCTATGCGGCGGTGCTTCTGGTCATCGGCGGTCCGTGGGAAGCGGCGGCCGGCGTCGCGGTGCAGGCGGCATTCGTCGCCCCTGGTGTCGCGATTCTCGCCCGCGTGTTGGCGCCCGGGACGCGGTGGCTGCCGCTGGTCACCTTCGGCCCGGTGTGGGTCTGGCCGCGAGCAGCCTGACGCTTCTGGCGTGGTGGGCCATCGGCGGGCGCGGCGCGTGGCTGCTTCGTGGCGGCGCCGGCCATCGGCGTGCCTGCTGGCGTGGCCGGCGGGGCGGCTGCGCGGACGCTGGCGGCTGTGTCGCCGCGCGCGCCGGCGACGTCCGCATGCTGCTGCTGGCCCTGCTGCTCGTGCCGCTGCTGGTGGGCCGCCCGTTTGCGACGGTGGGCGCCGAGACGCCTGAGGGCCGCGTCTACCGGCAGTACTTCACCGCCGACTACGTGTGGCGGCGCGCCGTGGTCGCGGAACTCGCCAAGGGCGACTTCCTGCCGGTCAATCCGTACTACATCGGCGACCCGCTGCACTACTACTGGCTGCCGCACCTGCTGAGCGCGGTCGAGCACCGCGCCTGGCCGGACGTCGATCTCGACACGCTGCTGCTGACGCGCACCGTGCTCGTGGACGCGATCTTCGTCGCGGCGCTCTACGGCATCGCGCGCCTGGTCGTGACCGTGCCGTGGGCCGCGCTGGCGGGCGTGGCCTGCGGGTTCCTCACCACCAGTTTCGAGGGGTTGGCGGCCTTCTGGGCGCTCGATCGCGACGGCCGCCGCTGGCGACTGGTGCGCTACCTGAACATCGACGCCATCTCGCGCTGGTACTTCAACGGCATGCCGATCGATGGCCTGCAGCGCATCCTGTGGTACCAGCCGCACCACGCGGCCGGTTACCTGCTCGGCATGCTGGGGGTGATGGCCGTGGCGCGCCGTACGCCGCGAGCGCGACCCCGCGGTGTTCGCGGTCGCCGGCGCGCTGCTGGCCGTCGAGCACGCTGGTCAGCTCGTTCGCCGGCCTGATGTACACGACCATCGCCGCGGCGTACGAAGCGTGGCAGACGGTGCGCCGGCGCGCGTGGTGGTCGCGGTGTTTCAACGCCGCCTGGGCCGCGCTGCCGCTGGCCCTCGGCGCCGCCGTCGTCACCGCGATGCACTACGTGGACCAGCCGCCAGGCCACGATGCGAGCGTCGTCATCGACTCGGGCTCAACCCGCTGGCGACGAGGAACTTCTGGACGGTGAGGGCCATGAGCTTCGGGCCGGCGCTCATCCTCGGCGTCGCCGGGGCCGGTCGTGGCCTGGCGCCGACGGCTCACGGACGTGTGGCCCTTCGTGGCGGTCGCTGCCGGTTGCCGCCTGGTTCTACTTCTTCGTCGACATCCGCGACCACCAGGACGTCTACGTCGGCTGGCGCGTCGGGCATCTCGACGTTCATGGCGCTCATTCCCGCTGATGGGCCTGGCGTGCGCGGGCGTGGCGCGACCTCCGGTGGCGCGCGGCGCGGCGCCGGCGCTACCGTGCTCGGCGGTCACAATGCTGCTGGCGCTGCCCACGGTGGCCATCGATGCCTTCAACACGCAGGACATCGTGCCCAACGGGCTGGGCCCCGCATGGCGCCGCACCGAGGTGATTACGCCCCCGGAGATGGAAGGGCTGCAGTGGCTGCGCGCCCACACCGACGCGCGGGCCGTCGTCCAGGTGGACACACTCGCGCGCGGCGATGAGATGTGGGCCTACATCCCGGCGTTCGCGGAGCGCCGGATGGCGGTGGGCATGCCGCTGTCGATGGTGCCGCTGCGCAAGTATCAGGAAGGCGCGGACCGTGTGCAGTGGATCTACGATGCCCCCGACCCGCGGGTCGCGTTCACGCTCGCGGAGCGATTCGGGATCGACTACCTCGTCGTCGGCCCGCCCGAGCGCACCGCGCACCCGGGCGTCGAGACAGCGGTGGGCGGCCGACCCCGACGAGTTGCCGATGGCGTTCCACAACGCCGCGCTCTCGATCTATCAGGTGCGGCATCACCGGCCCTGACCGGCGGCCCGCGGCTCCGAGACCCGCGGGAGGTCTGCAAGGCGTCGCGGGTCGGCGCAGCCACAGCACCAGGCCCGGCAGATTGCCGGCCAGGCCCGTCAGCACGATGAGCGTCGAGAGCGCGAACGAGAGCGGTGTCGGCGACGCCCATCGGCCGCAGCAGCCACACGAGCACGCCTTGCGGCACGCCGAAGCCGCTGACCGAGATCGGCAGCAGCAGCATCAGCAGCCCGAGCGGCATCACGAGCAGGTAGTAGGCGAAGGGCACGGTGAGCCCGAGCCCGAGGCCGAGCACCCAGGCCTGCACGATGCGCAGCACCTGCACGACCAGCGACCAGGCCATCACCGAGGCCAAGGCCCCGCGATGGCCGCGGTAGCGGGCGACGGCGTCGGCGAGGCGCAGCAGCCGGCGCGCCACCGGCCCGCCGTGCCGATGCGCCGGGAGCGCCGCTCGCAGCAGGCCGTCGCCCCAGAACGCCGCCACGCACGCCAGGCCCAGCACGGCCACCGCGGCGATGATGCGCAGCGGATCGGCGCCGTCGGGCGTCCAGGCCGCGAGCCCGGCCGCGCCCATCGCCGCCAGCGACAGGATGCCGAGCATGCGATCGACGACCACCGATGCCAGCGCGTCGCCCGATCCGCGCGCTGACCTGCGACAGGCCCCACGCCCGCGCCGCATCGCCGCCGACGCCCGCCGGCAGGAAGCTGCCGACGAACGAACTGGCGAGGAAGAGCCGCGCCGCGTCGGCGGTGGCGATCGGAATGTCGGCGGCCCGCAGCAGCAGCACCCAGCGCCAGATCATGACCACGCGGTCGACGGCCACCAGAGCCGAGCACCAGCGCCAGGTGCGGGCGCGAGATGCTGGCCACCGCGGTCGCCGCTGCCCGCATGTCGATGCGGGTCGCCATCCACGCCAGGATGGCCGCCGTGATGGCCGCGCGCAGCCACCAGGAGCCGGCCAGCTGCCTGAGCACCTAGCGGCCCCCTTGGGGCTTTCGCGCGACGAAGGTCAGCGTCTCGAACAGGTTCTTGCGGATCTTGAAGACCAGCTCCGTGGTGCCGGTGTGACGCGACAGCGCGTCCACGCCCGGGATGTTCACGAGCAGCGCGGCCGCGGCCAGCGCGTCGCGGCCGAGGCCGGTGGCCAGCCCGATGGCGCGTTCGACGTGCTGCACCTCGAAGCCGCCGTCGTTGAAGAGCTGACGGACGCGCCGTTCGGTGGTGACGAAGTTGTGGGTGTAGTCGACGTCCCAGAAGAACGTGCGTTCCTTGAGATAGTCGGGGACCACGACGAAGAGCACGCCGCCGGGCCGCAGCACCCGCAGCGCCTCGGCCGTGAACTCGCGCGCCTGCTCGATGCCGTTCATGTGCTCGAGCACCTGATCGGCGTAGACGACGTCCACGCTGGCATCAGGCACTGGAATCGGCGGCGCCCACGACTCGATGACCGTGCAGGCCCTTGCCGCGCAGCACCTCGATCAGGATCTGGCTGGCTTCGATGGCGGTGTAGCGCCAGCCGGCGGCGACCGCCTGCTCGGCCAGCGTGCCGTGGCCCGGGCCCACTTCGACCATGTCGCCGGGGGCCGGCTTGTAGCGCTGGAGCAGCGCCAGGCGGTGCTGCTCGATGCGGCTGCGCCGGCCGCTGCCGTAGCCGGTGAGCTTCTTCTCCGAGAACGACTTGTAGAAGGTGTCCTGCTGCTCGGCCACGTGCCCTCGCGGTGAATGTACAAGAAAACGGGCGACAGCGGCACCGCTGTCGCCCGGAGATGCCGACGCCCGGTCGGTGGTCGGACTAGGGCAGGCGCGCGAGCGTGCTGGCGCGCGGCGGATAGATCTGCTGGATACTCGGCAGCTTGCCGATGTAGCTCGGTGCCCAGTAGGCACCTGGGGCCCCGATGCCGCCGACGAGGTCCCAGGCGTCGCGCGTGTCGCAACGGGCGATGACATCGTCTGACTGTGGTCGGCCGGGCCGCCGGTCTTGATGCACCAGCCGGCGTCGCCGCCGCGCGGGTTCCACTTGTCGTGGCCGTAGTGAAGAGCCGCCACGGCGGTTTCCAGGTAGAGATTCATCTGATCGCGACTCGAGCCGCCCGAGATGTTCCAGCGGGCCGCCTGATAGATCGAGTAGAGGATGTCGTAGGCTTCGTTGAAACTGATGTTGCGCGGCGGACCGACATTGCCGCCCGGGGTGCCGATTGCGACGCGGGCCGGTGTCTTGAATGACCACACCGACGACCACGGTCCCGCCTGGCCGTCGAACTCGGCGCGCACACGCCACCGGTATTCGGTGTCGAACGCCAGGTCGGCTTCGGCGCCAAGCGACGTCTGGCCGTTAGCATCCTGCGAGACGGTGAACTCACCAAGCAGCGCACCCGCGGCGTTGAACACCTGCACGCGGTAGGCGAGCGCGACGCTCGTGAAGCGGCCTGTGGAGTTGGCGAAGGTGACGGTGGGCCGCACCGAATCGGCCACCGCACCGTCGGCCGGGCTGACGGGCGTGGGCGCCGAAACCTTCAGGGTCGAGCCGTCGGGATTGGCCGCGGTCGAACTGTCAGTCGCCGAAGGCGACATCGGGCTTTCGGGGTTCTGCGCGCACGCGACGGTAAGCGCTACCGCGCATACGCCCGCTGCCAGGCGAAGCATTCGTCGAACCATTGATCCGTCACTCCTCGGTCGAATAGGGGCCGAACTCAGTCTGAAGACACGCCATGATACTCCAGTGCGCCGGATTTATCCGTGCAATTTCGACCACATGTGGGCTGACGTGCTACCATCCGGGCGATTGATTGACCCGGCGCACGTCCCCCGTGCGGCCAGGGTTCCGGCGCGTGGCGCCACTTCGTGGGAGCGGAGACGACGATGCGATTGGTAACGGCACTGGTGATGGCGGGCCTGCTGGCGGGCGCGGGTGAGGCGGCGGCGCAGGCGGATGAGTCGCGTTTCTTCCTGGCGGTGAGCGGCGCCTTCGAGCCGGGCTCGCAGACTTTCACGGACGACGGGACGTTCCCGCTCTACGACGAAACCGGCCGCCTGTCGGTCGCAAGCGAAGTGGCCTCGGGCGCGGTGCTCGACTTCGGCGTCGGCGCCCGCGTGACCGGCAACTGGGTCGTCAGCGCCAACTTCCACCGCACCTCCAGCAACGACGAATCCACGGTGACCGGCAGCGCGCCACACCCGATCTTCTTCGACCGTCCGCGGGCGTTTTCGACCACCGTCGAGGACCTGAAGCGCAGCGAGCAGGCCCTGCACGTGAGCCTGGGCTACCGGGTGCCGCTTGGCGAGAAGCTCGACCTTCACGTCTACGCCGGCCCCTCGCAGTTCCGCTTCTCGCAGGAAGTCGTCGGCCGGGCCGTCATCACCGAGGCCGGTGGCGCGTTCACGTCGGTCAACGTGGTCTACGAGCAGGACCGCCGCAAGAAGAACGCCTGGGGCGGCCACGTCGGTGCTGACCTGTCGTATGAAATCTACCAGATGGCCGCGACCACCTTCCGCCTCGGCGGCTACCTGCGCTATGCCGGCGCGGCGTCGGAGTTTCCGGTGGTCACCAACACCGTGAGCACGAAGCTCGGCGGTGTACAGGTGGGCGCCGGGCTGCGCGTTCGCTTCTAACGACGCGCAGGTTCCGCGCGTTACAGCATTCGGGCCGGCCTGGTCGTGCGACCAGCCGGCCCGAGTCCTGTACGGTGTTGACGCGGTGCGACCCGCGAGCTGCGGCTACGGCAGCGTCGAACGCGGCGGCGCGTAGACGTTCTGATCGCCGGGCAGGCGCCCGATGTAGTCGATGTGGAACGAGTAGCCGTTGGCGCCGGCGCCGCCCACCAGGTCCCACGCATCGCGCGAGTTGCAGCGCACAATCACGTCGTCCGACTGCGGACGTCCCGAGCCGCCATCCTTGATGCACCAGTTGGAATCCGGGCCCTTCGAGTTGTAGCGGCTGTGGCCGAAGTGAATCGTCGCGACCGCCCCGGCGAAGAAACGATTGCGGCTGTCGCGCGACGAGCGGGAGCCGAGGTCGGCGCCGGTGCCGTCGTGGACCGCGCGGATGATCGCCGCCGCTTCGTTGATGTCGATAGTGCGGGCTCCGCCCACGGTGCCGCCGCCACCCCCACCCGAGCCGCCGCCGGTGCCGCCGCCCGGCGGTGGCGGCGCCACCGGCGCGTTCGGCGTGCGGAACGCGGCCCAGCCCGAGCGCGGACTCTCGACCGTGCCGTTGGTGGCGTAGGCGCGCCAGTAGAGGACGGTGGCATAGGGGGCCGCGCTGCCGGCCGTCGCCGTGGTCGTCGTGCCGGAGCCGACGCCGGTGCTCAGCACAGCGGCGACGGCGCCCTCGGTTGGCAGGGTGGCGATCTCGTAGCGGTAGATCACCGGGCCCGCCGGTCCGGAAATGCGGCCGTTGCGGGCGATGAACTGCGGAGTCAGCGTGTCGATCTGTCCGACCGGCGCGATCGGAATCGGGGTTTCGATGATGACCGGCTCGGCCAGCGTGAAGGTCGCGGCGGCCGACCACGGGCCGGTGTTGGCGCCGTCAATCGCCCGCGAGCGCCAGTAGTAGGCGCCCGGCGTCGAGAGCGAGATCGTCATCTGGTACGAGGTGCGGCCGTTCGGGCCCGGGTCGAGACGGTCGGCGTTGTGCACGACGGTCTGGAACCCGGCGTCGGAGGCCAGCTGGAACTGCAGGTGGAGCGGCCGCACGCCCGAGGTGCCGGCGTTCTCGATGAGGAAGGTGAATGGCTGTTGCGAGGTCTCGAGCGTCTGGCCGAGGCCCGGCTCGAGCGGCTTCGGTGAGGTGATCGCCACCCCCGGAATGGGCCCGGCGATGTCCGGACTCAGCGGGTTGGCACTCTTGGTTTGCTGGCAGCCGGCCGCGACCAGGGCGACCAGACCGATTCCCACGGCTCGTACGAACATGATGACTCTCCCAGAACAGGTACTCGAGCCGCCGCCGCGACGGGTCTCTCTGGGAGGAGGAGACCCGGGCATGCGCCAACTCCCGGTTCCCCTCTGTATCGGCAGGGGGTGCACACGACTTTACACAGCCCGGAAGGCGAGTACAAGTGGGAAATGCCGTGCGAACGGCGCCACCCGTCAGTGCTTGCGGACCAGGAACAGCGCGCCGCCGCCGAGCGAGAACAGCATGATGAGGGCGGTGCCGAGGAGTGACACCGCCACTGCGGCCTCCACCGGCAGGCCGAAGCGGACGAAGAAGAAGCTGAAGACGGCCTCGCGCACGCCGAAGCCGTTGATCGACACCGGCGCCATCTGCACCACCAGCGCCACCGGCACCAGCACGCCGGCCAGGACCAGCGGCAACGGGATCGACAGGCTGCGGGCGGTGAGCGTGTAGAACGCCACGATCACGCCCTGCACGAGCACGGCGCCCAGCAGGGCCCCGGCGAGCGCCGAGGGCTGGGCCCGGAAGCGGGCCAGCGTTTCCTGCAGGGTCGCGAGCTTCTCGACCACCCATGGGTGCCCCAGCGCCCGCACCGGGGAGAGTGCCAGGTCGAGCGCTGCCGGCGCGAAAAACAGCAGCACGCAGAGGGCGAGCGCCGCCAGGGCGCCGATCTCGATCCAGAACGTGCCCGGGATGTCGATGCCGATGGCGCGCGACGACAGCGCCCCGACGACGCCCACACTCATGAGCGCGAAGAGGCCGAGCACCCGGTCCACGACGATGACCATCGTCGCCAGGGTCTTCGAGCCGGCCTGGCGCGACGTGTCGGAGATGCGCACGACGTCGCCGCCGATGTTGCTCGGCAGGAAGTTATTGAAGAAGAGGGCCACCCAGAACGACTCGGCGAGCGTGCGGGCGGGCACGCGGACGTGCTGGGCGTCGAGCAGCAGGCGCCACCGCCAGACGCTGACCGCGACGACCAGGCCGTGCATCGACATGGCGGCCAGGATCCAGAGCGGCTGCACGCGGCGGAAGGTGTTCCACAGCGCCGCCAGGCTCGTCTCCCGCAGAACGAACGCCATGAGCCCCACGCTCAGCACCAGTTTGGCCACGGTGGCCAGCAGCCGGCGGAGGGGATGGGGGGCAGGGTCTGGCATCGAAAGGTATCTGGGGGATAGGGTCGGTCCCGGCGTCTGGGCCAACCTCCGAGATATAGCATAAGTGTCGACAGGTCAGCAAGAAGCGGGGACCGGGATGGTATGATTCCCTCTGCACCGTGTCCACGGCGTCCCCCCTGTCCGCCTCGTCCTCGGCCCCCGCACGGCCCCTGCGCATCCTGATGCTGGCGCCCGAGCCGTTCTTCGAGCCGCGGGGCACTCCGTTCAGCGAGTTCCATCGCATCAAGGCGCTCGGCGCGCTCGGGCATTCGGTGGATCTGGTGACGTACCCGATCGGGCGAGACGTGGAGCTGCCGAACCTGCGGATCTTCCGCAGCCCGCGCCCGCCGTTGGTCTCCCGGGTGCCGATTGGGCCGTCGGCCGTGAAGGTGGTGCTCGACGTGCTGATGCTCTTCACGATCGCCCGCCGGGCGCTCGCGGGTGGCTACGACGCCATCCACTCGCACGAAGAGATGGGGCTGGTCGGGGTGTGGCTGGCGAAGCTGCTCGGTATTCCGCACCTGTACGACATGCATTCGAGCCTGCCGCAGCAGCTCAGCAACTTCAAGTTCAGCGGCTCGTCGGCGCTGCGAGCGGTCTTCGACGCGGTCGAGACCCAGATGGTGGGGAAGTCGGATGTCGTCATCACCATCTGTCAGGAACTGCAGGACACGGTGGTCGCCATGGGGCACGGCGAGCGGGCGCTGCTCATCGAAAACGTCATGGGCGGTGATGTCGAAGAGCCGCCCACGCTGACGCCGGCCACCATCCGCGAGCGCTGGGGCATCGCGGCCGCGGCGCCCATCGTGCTGTACACCGGCACCTTCGAGGCCTACCAGGGCCTGGAAATGCTCATCGGCGCCGCCGCGCGCCTGGCGACCACCCACCCGGAGGCGCGGGTGCTCATCGTGGGCGGCGAGCCGATGCAGGTGGCGGCCGCGCAGGCCGAGGCCGCCGCAAAGGGCGCCACCAGCGTGGTCTTCACCGGGCAGCAGCCGGCGCGCGAGATTCCCGCCTTCGTGGCCGCGGCAGCGGTGCTGG
Source organism: uncultured Acidobacteriota bacterium (assembly GCA_963779175.1). GTDB lineage: Bacteria > Acidobacteriota > Vicinamibacteria > Vicinamibacterales > UBA2999 > CADEFD01. The sequence goes on along the minus strand of CAVZXA010000003.1, from coordinate 1,315,546 downwards.
CCTCGCCGCGCATCCGCGGTACCAACACGCCGCTCAAGATCTACTCGTACCTGCGCTCGGGCACGCCGATTGTGGCGACCAACCTGCTCACGCACACGCAGGTGCTGTCGCCCGAGGTGGCGCGACTGTCGGCACCCGAGCCGGAGGCGTTCGCGGCGGCGATTGCCGGGCTGCTCGACGATCCGGCGGCCGGACGCGTGCTCGCCGAGGCGGCCCGGCGCCTGTCGGAGGCGCGCTACAGCCGCGAGGTGTATCTCACGCGCACCGCCGAGGCCTGTCGCCGACTGGCGGCCCACGGCGCGGGCGCCGCGGGCACGACCCGGGAGCCGGTGGCGCGGTGAGGGTGCTCGTCACCGGCGCGACCGGATTCACCGGCGGACATCTGGCGGCGATGCTGGCGCGTCGCGGCCACGAGGTACGAGCGCTGGTGCGCGCGAGGAGCCTCGCGCGGTTTGCCGCCTCGGAGCTCCCGGCGGCGGGCGTGGTGCCGGCGGAAGGGGATCTCGGGATCGCCCGAGGCCCTGGCGCGGGCCTGCGCCGGGGTCGAGGTCGTGTATCACATCGCGGCCACCTACCGCGAAGCCGGGCAGCCCGATGCGGCCTATCGCGCCATCAACGTCGATGGCACGCGGCACCTGCTCGAGGCGGCGCTCGGCGCCGGCGTGTCGCGCGTCGTGCATTGCTCCACCGGCGGCGTGCACGGACACATCGCGCATCCGCCGGCCAACGAAGACGCCCCGTTCAATCCCGGCGACGTCTACCAGGACACCAAGCTCGAAGCCGAGCAGCTGGCGCGGCAGTTCGGCCTCGAGCGCGGACTCGATGTCGTCGTCGCCCGTCCCATCGGCATCCACGGCCCCGGCGACACGCGCTTCCTCAAGATGTTCCGCGGGCTGGCGCGCGGGCGCTTTCCGCTGCTCGGCCCGTGCACCGCGTTCTACCACCTCACCTATATCGACGACCTGGTCGAGGGCTTCCGGTTGTGCGGCGAAGTGCCGGCGGCGCGCGGCCGCACCTACATCCTGGCCGGCGAACGCTACACCACGCTCAACGAGCTGGTGGCGCTGGTGGCGGAGGAACTGGGCGTGACGCCGCCTCGGTTCCACCTGCCGGTGTGGCCGGTCTGGACGGCGGGCCTGCTGTGCGAACTGGTCTGCGTGCCGCTCAGAATCGAGCCGCCGCTCTACCGCCGCCGGGTAGACTTCTACACGAAGAGTCGCGCCTTCGACATCACGCGCGCGAAGACCGAGCTCGGCTACGCGCCGGCGGTCGACCTGCGCACCGGCATCCAGCGCACCGTCCAGTGGTATCGGGCGCAGGGGTGGCTCTAAGGGCGGGGCTCGGGGCTCGGGGCCCGGGGCCCGGGAACGACACCATGCGAAAGCTGAACATCGTGCACGTGTGCGACCACCTCGGGTGGGCGGGATCCCGGATGCACGGGGTCAAGCGCCTGTTCGCGTGGATGATGCCGCGCTTCGACACGACCCGGTTCACGGCCTCGCTCGTGAGCCTGCGCCGGAAGGACCTGTCGGACGACACCCTCGAGCAGTTCGGGATCGACGTCACGTATCTCGGCCGTCACAAGTTCGATCCGGCCACCTTCACCCACCTGCTGAAGGTGCTGCAGGACAAGCACGCCGACGTCGTGCACCTGCACGGCTACGGCGCCACCACCTTCGGGCGCCTGTGCGCGGCGTGGATGGGCATCCCCGCGATCCTGCACGAGCACGCCAATCACACCGACACGCCGTGGTTCCAGAAAGTCGCTGACCGGGCGCTGGCGCCCTACACCGACATCGCGATTGCGGTCTCGGCGTCGACCGCCGAGTTCACGACGCGGGCCCGGCTGATGCCGGCCGAGCGCACGCACGTCGTCTACCTCGGGGCGCCGCTCGACGAGTTCGCCCGGCCGCGCAGTGTCGAGGAGATTGCGGCGGCGCGGGCCGCGCTCGGCATTCCCGCCGGCGCCGTCGCCATCGGCAGCGTCACCCGCCTGATGCCGTCCAAGGGCAACGAGTTCCTCGTCGGCGCCGCCCCGGCGGTGCTGGCGGCGCACCCGGAGGCGCGGTTCTATCTGGTCGGGGAAGGCGAGCTCGAGGCGCCGCTCAAGGCGCAGGCCGCCGAGTCTCGGACTCGGCGACCGCTTCGTCTTCGCCGGCTTCAAGAGCGACGTCGCGGCGGTCTACAGCGCCTTCGACCTGGTGGTCTTCCCCTCGCTCTGGGAAGGCACGCCGCTCACGGCCTTCGAGGCGCTGGCGATGGGCAAGCCGATCGTCTCGACGGATGCCGACGGCCTGCTCGACGTGCTGGCCGACGGTCGCGACGCGCTCGTGGTGCCGAAGCGCGACAGCGCGGCGCTGGCGGCGGCACTGGTCCGCCTCATCGACGACCCGGCGCTCGCGGCACGCCTGGCCTCCGGCGCCCGCGCCACCGGCGCGCGCTACGACATCGCCGCGTTCGTGCGCAAGATGGAGCGGCTCTACGAGCTGCTGCACGCGTCGTCGAAAGCGACGAAGCGCCAGAGCGCGCTCACCCTCGACCTCTCGTTCCTCCACGACGGGGCGCGCCCGTGAGCGGCGGCTGGAGCGCGCGCTCGGAGGCCTGGCGCCTCGGGGTCACCGCCACGGCGACCGCTGGCGGCCGTGCTGCTGGCGTGGGCGCTCTCGGTCAACTATCCGAAGGCCGCCTACGGCTTCTTCTCCGACGCCTCCACCTACTACGGCCTCGGCCACAGCCTGGCCGATGACGGCGACTTCGAGTTCCGGCGCGAGGATCTGGTGCGCGTGTGGCGCGAGTTCCCGAGCGGGCCGGAGGGCATCTTCCTGAAGCGGGGCAGCGATCCGGACCTGCGCCTGGACGGGGCGGCGCCGTTCGTGCACCTGGACGTGCGTCCCGATGCGGATCCGTCGCGGCTGTACTTCGCGAAGTCGTTCCTCTATCCGCTCTTCGCGGCGCCGTTCATCCGGCTCTTCGGCACCAATGGGTTCCTGGTGCTGCACGTGCTGGTGCTGCTCGTGAGCTTCGTCTGCGCCTACGCGTTCCTGGCCGCGCGCAGCCATCCGGTGGCGGCGCTGGTCTTCGCTCTGGCGTTCGTCTTCGTGTCGATCGCGCCGGTCTATCTCGTCTGGCTGACGCCGGATCTCTTCAACCTCGGACTGGTGACGCTCGGCTATTTCTTCTGGCTCTACAAGGAAGTGGCGAGTCCCACACGTCCGTCCGGCGCCGCGCGCACAGCCTGGCTCATCGGCCCGCGCACCGATCTGGTGGCCGCCGTGTGGCTGGGACTGGCGACCTTCTCGAAGCCGACGCACGTGCTGCTGATGCTGCCGGTGCTGGCGCTCTTCGCGCTGCGGCGCCAGTGGCGGCGCGGCCTGGTCGCCGGTCTCGTGTTCTCGGCGGTGGTGCTCGGTTTCTTCGGCGCCAACATCGCCATCACCGGCGAATACAACTACCAGGGCGGCGATCGCAAGACCTTCTACAGCGGCGGCGACTCGAAGGGCTTTCCCTTCCAGACCGACGATCGCACCTTCGACACGACCGGCATCGGCGCGCACCACCAACGGCGTGCCTGATCGACGTGCTGGTCAACCGCGACGCGGTGGTGGACGTGTTCCGTCACAACCTGCTGTATTTCTTCTTCGGACGTCACACCGGTTTCGCGGTCTACTACCTGCCCGGCATGGCCGCGCTCGTGCTCTTCCTGCTGCTGCGCGGGCAGCAGACGACCTGGGGCTGGCTGACGCTGGCCGGCGGCGTCGGCTCGGCGATCGTGCTGATGCTCTACATGCCGTTCACCTACTCAGGCGGCGGCGGCCCGGTCGGCAATCGCTATTTCCTCGGCGTCTATCCGGTGTTCCTGTTCCTGATGCCGGCCTTCACGCGGCCGTGGAATGCGATTGCGATTGCCGCGGCCAGCGCCGCGTTCGTGATGCCGGTGCTGACCAACCCGTTCTATTCGTCGTTCAACCCGGGCGAACATTCGAAGACGGGCCTGTTCCGCGCGCTGCCGCTCGAGCTGTCGCTCGTCAACGACCTGCCGGTGAACGTCAGCCCGTCGCGCTCGCGTCAGCCGCTGGGCGGCGTGCCGCCGCTGAGCGGCTACTTCATGGACGACAACGCCTATTCACGTGAGGGCGACGCCTTCTGGGTGCGCGGGGAGAGCCGGGCTGACATCATGCTGCGGGCGCCGGCGCCGCTCGAATCCACGGCGGCCGGTGATCGCGCGCACGCCCTCCGGGTGCCGCAGATGGAGATCACGCTCGAGACCGGGCCGAAGGCCAACCGCGTCACCGTGCGCACGGCGGCCGTGACCCAGGTGGTGGACGTGCCGGCCAACGACCGCCGCATCATCGTCGTGCCGATGGGCGAGGGGCTGCCGTACAAGCCGTATCCCGAGAACCCCACCAACTACGTCTACGCGCTGTCGATCGAGAGCGCCTCCGGCTTCATTCCGCTGTTCGAGACCGGCGGCCGCGACAACCGCTTCCTCGGCATCTTCGTGCGGCTGGCGCCGCGCTACGAATAGGGGCCGGCCCGAGATGCGCGTGCTCGTCGTCACGTCCAGTCCGCCGTTCATCGAGGGCGGGCATCTGGTCATCGCGCGGGATCTCGTGGCGGCGTGCCGCGCCGCCGGCCACGAGGCCGATCTCATCGTGACGCCGCAGAACCGCTTCGGACGGCAGGGTGCCGCGTATCTTGCCGCCTGGCTGACCGATGTCGGCGTCGGCGCCGATGGCGCTGCCGTGGATCACGTCATCAGCCTGCGCTATCCGGCGTTCGCCGTGCGGCATCCGCGCCACACCTGCTGGCTGAACCACACGATGCGCGAGTACTACGACCTGTGGCCGCGTTTCAGCGCCTCGTTGTCGTGGAAGAACACGATCAAGGAATCCATCCGCCGGGCGCTGGTGCATCGGGCCGACGCCCACTGTCCTGCATCGCGGCGGGTCGCGCCGCTTCGCGATCTCGGCGACGGTGCAGGCGCGCCTGGGGCGCTCGGGCGCCATCGATGCCGAGGTGCTGCATCCACCGGCCCCCGATCGGCCGTATCGCTGCGACGGCTACGGCGACTACATCTTCGCGGTGTCGCGCCTCACGGCGCTCAAGCGCTTCGACCTGCTGCTCGAGGCGCTGGCGCATCCGACGGCCCAGGGGATTCGCGCCGTCATCGCCGGCGATGGGGAAGAACGCCAGCGCCTGCTCGATCAGCGGCGTCGCCTGGGGCTCGAATCGCGGGTCGAGTTCGTGGGCCGCGTGTCGGACGACACGATGCTCGACCACTACGCCCGCTGCCGTGCGGTGGCCTTTCTGCCGTTCGACGAAGACTACGGCTTCGTGACCGTCGAGGCGTTTGCCGCCGCCAAGCCGGTGGTGACGTGCGCCGACAGCGGCGGTCCGACGGAACTGGTGACCGACGGCGTCACCGGACGCGTCACCGCGGCGACGCCCTCGGCCGTGGCCGGCGCGCTGCGCCAGCTGATGGACGATCCGGCGGCAGCCGAACGCATGGGCATGGCGGCGCGGGCGCGCGGCGCGCAGCTGACGTGGGCGGCGACGGTGGCACGCCTGCTGGGCACGGCGTAGACTGAGAGAGCCGTCATGGGATACCGCACGCCACTCGAATCACGCGTCGCCAAGCAGGTGACGCGCGCCATCACCGACTACGGGATGATCGAGGACGGCGACCGGGTGATGGTCGGTCTGTCGGGCGGCAAAGACAGCTGGGCCCTCATCGAGATTCTCGACGTGCTGCAGAAGCGGGCGCCGATCGACTTCTCGATCGTCGCCGTCACAGTGGACTCCGGCTACAAGGACTACAAGCACACGCTCATCACCGACGCCTGCACGGCCCGCGGCTGGGAACTGCGCATCGAGCACACGACCATCGGCGAGCAGATGGACGACATCCTCGATGCCGGCGACACCCCGTGCTCGCTGTGCGCGCGCCTGCGCCGCGGCGTCCTGTACCGTGTGGCCGACGAGGTCGGCGCCACCAAGATCGCCCTCGGCCATCACCTCGACGACTTCGTCGAGACGCTGCTCCTGAACGTGTTCTTCGCCGGAGCGCTGATGGCGATGCCGGCGCGGCTGGTTTCCGACAGCGGGAAACACGTCGTCATCCGGCCGCTCGTCTACGTCACCGAAGCCGACGCCCGCGCCTACACGCAGGAAGTGGCGCTGCCGGTCATCGGCTGCTGCTGCCCGGCGTGCGGCGATCTGAGCCTGCAGCGCCAGCGCGTCAAGCGCCTCATCATGGAGCTCGAGCGCGAGCATCCGCAGGTGAAGGCCTCGATGATCAAGGCGCTCACCAACGTGAAGCCGCGGCACCTGCTCGACCGGCGGCTGTTCGGCGACCTGACCGCGCCCGCCGCGGCGCCCACTGTTCCCGAGGTGCCGTTTTCGCAGCTCGTGGCGCTCAGGAGCCGGTAGTGACGGCGAGGCGGAGCTGACGATGCGGGCCGTGCTGCAGCGGGTGCGCCATGCCCGCGTCGAAGTCGATACGCGGGTCGTCGGCGCCATCGAGCAGGGCCTGCTGGTGCTGGTCGGCGTCGAGCAGGGCGACGGCGCGGACGACGTCAGCCACATCGCCGGCAAGATTCGCGACCTGCGCATCTTCGATGACGACGGCGGCGCCGACGGCCGGGTCCGCATGAACCGCTCGGTGGTGGACATCGGCGGCGCGGTGCTGGTGGTGTCGCAGTTCACCCTGGCCGCCGACTGCCGCACGGGACGCCGGCCCTCCTTCGACCATGCCGCCGCGCCCGACCAGGCCCGGCGCCTCTACGAGGCCGTGGTCGCCGATCTGCGTGGCGCCGGGGTGAAAGTCGCGACCGGCGAGTTCCAGGCAGCGATGCGGGTGACGCTGGAGAACGACGGTCCCGTGACCTTCGTGCTGGAAAGCCGCCGCCCGTGACCCCGGCAGCCCGTCTCACCGCGGTGGCTCTGGCGACGCAGGCCGGGCTCGGCGCCGTCGGCCTCCTGGCGGCCGGCGCCGCCCGCGTCCCCGTGCGGTGGGGATTCGAGCGACCGGTCACCGGCGTGTGTGCGGGGCTGGTCGTGGCGGCGGTGCTCGCCGCGGCGAACTACCGGTGGCTGCATGCACCCACCGGCGTCTTCACGCGTGTGCGTGCGGCGGTCGACGAAGTGCTGGTGCCGACCTTCGCGATTCTGTCTCCGCCGCAGATCGTCGTCGTGTCGCTCGCCGCGGGCCTCGGCGAGGAGCTGTTCTTCCGCGGCTGGCTGCAGGCGGTCATCGGCTGGGTGCCGGCGGCGCTCGCCTTCGGCCTCGCGCATGTCGCCGGCGCGCGGATGCTGGCGTTCGGCGTCTGGGCGACCGGGATGGGCCTGGTGCTCGGCGGCCTGGCGCTCGCCACCGGCGGGCTGCTGGCGCCGGTCACGGCGCATGCCTGCTACGACGTGCTGGCGTTTCACTATCTGGGGACGGCGGCGCGACAGCGCGCGGGTGAGGGAGTGTGACAGTGATCGGACCACCAAGGCATCGGATCGGGCACGCCGGCGCGCTGGCGCTGATGTGCGTGCTCGCCGCCCGCCCGGCGGCTGCGCAGCAGCGCCCGTTCGTGACCGAAGATCCGCAGACCATCGGGGCTGGCCAGGTGCTGTTCGAGACCGGCGTGGACTGGATGCGCGCCATCTCGTTTCCGATCGCCGGTCTGCGCGGCGATCTCGTCTCGGGACCGACCATCGGGCTCAGCGTCGGCGTGGGTCCGATTGCCGAGATCCAGATTGACGGCAGCCCGTACCGGCAGTTGCGAATCACCGAACGGCGCGAGGCGCCGCTGTCGGCGCTGCTGTCGGTGTCGGGCGCGACGACCTCCGCCGTGGACGATTTCGTGATTGCGACCAAGCTGCGCCTGCTGAACGAAGGCCGCGGCCGGCCGGCCATCGGCCTGCGCTTTGCGACCCGCCTGCCCAACGCCTCGAACGAATCGGGGCTCGGTCACGACACCACCGACTTCTTCGCCTCGTTCCTCGTCGGCAAGACCGTGGCCCGCGTGCGCTGGGTGGCCAATGCCGGTGTCGCCATCGTCGGCGATCCCGTCGTGGCGGCGCGCCAGGAAGACCTGCTCACCTTCGGCATGTCGATCGCGGCTCGGATGGGCCGGGGCTTCGAGCTGGTGTCGGAATACAACGGCCGGATGAACCTGGCGGCCAGCTCGCCAGTGCCCGGCACCGAGAGTCGCGGCGTCGCCCGCGCCGGGCTGCGCTTTTCGCGCGGCCGCGTGCGCCTCGATGCCGCGGGGCTCTTCGGCGCCACCTCCTCCGACCTCGACCTCGGCGCGACGGCCGGGCTCACCTGGACCTTCCGGGCCTTCCGCATCGAATGACCATGCCGCTCTCAATCACCAAAGCCCACGCCTACGGCAACGACTTCCTGTTCGCGCATCGCGACGACGTGCGCGGGCACGATCCGGCGGCGCTGGCGCGCGCGCTGTGCGCCCGGCACGTCGGTGTCGGCGGCGACGGGCTGATCCTGTATTCGTTCACCCCCGACGGCGCGACCATGCGTCTCATCAACGCCGACGGCAGCCCGTCGGAGTTGTCGGGCAACGGGCTGCGGTGCCTGGCGGCGCTGGTGGTCCGCGACCGCGAGCGGCGAGGCGGCACCTCCGACGGCGTCACGACCACGGTGGTGGCCGACACCGACGCCGGGGAACGGCATCTCGCACTGACCTCGCGCGCCGACGGCCGCTACCTGTTCACGGCGGCGATGGGCCACCCGACCGACCTGCAGCAGGAGACGCTGGCGGTGGCGGGGGAGTCGCTGGTCGTCGCCACGCTCGGCATCGGCAATCCGCAGTGCGTCACCCTGATGTCGGCGTTACCGGATCGCGGTCGCTTCGACCGCCTCGGACCTGGTCTGTCGACCCATCCGCGTTTTCCCGCCGGCACCAACGTCGAGTTCGCGGTTGTCGAGACGGCGTCGCGGGTGCGCATCCTCATCTGGGAACGCGGCGTCGGCCCGACCGAAGCCTCGGGCACCGGCGCGTGCGCCGCCGCCGTCACGGCGATGCAGTTCGGCGGCGCCGCGCGCGATGTCGAGGTGGTGTCGCCCGGCGGCTCGCAGCGCGTCGAATGGCGCGCCGACGGCGTCTACCTCACGGGCTGGGCCGAGATTCTCTTCGACGCCACCTGGCAGCCCTGATCGCGGCTGGCGACGACGGCGGAATCTGCGACCAGCGCGCGCCGCACGGGGTCGCCGAAGCTGCGATCGGCGCCGGTCAACGCCGTGTCCGCGGACGCCTGGCTGGCGGCGGCGTGAGGCGCGTGCGGGCCGCCTCGAGTGCGGCGGTCTCGCCCGCAATGGCCTTCAGCGCCGCCAGTTCGCCGCGTTCCACCGCGGACCGAGTCTTTGCCAGCACAGCGAGCGCGGTCGCCACCTGCGCCTCGACCGTCCGCCGTGTGGCCGCTGGCACGCGCTTCGCTTCGTCGGAGGCGAGCTGCTCCTCGACGTCATCGATGAGCATTGCGAACACGTCGAGGGTGTCGTCGGCGGCAAGGCGGGCCTTGACGCGGCCGTCGGCGGCGGCGTTGGCCGCGACCTGCGCGCGGGCATTGGCATCGAGCGCGTGGCCGAGTGCCGCGCGGTAATCGCCGGCGGCGACATCGGCGTGCGCGCGGGCCAGGGTGTCTTCGGCGGCCTTCAGATCGGCGGTGGCGAATTCAGCGGCGCCGGCGGCCCGCGCCGCCTCGATGCCGCCTTCGGCCAGCGACAGTTCCTTGGTGGGCGGCGCGGCACAGGCCGCAGGCAGCGCCACCACGAGGATGAGGACAGCGAGACGCCAGAGAGCCGGCACGGGCATGCGGGCGGCAGTATACCGGAGGCGCCGGCGCGGACGGGGAGGGCGAGGATGCGGCGCGGGCAGGGGATGATGCACGACGACGATGACGAGCGTCTGCCAGAGGGCGTGCGCTCCGGCCTCGCGGCCCTGGCGCCGTGCGATCGGCCGCGGGAGAAACTGCTGCGCACCGGCGCCGCCTCGCTCGGCGACAACGAACTGGTCGCGGTGCTCGTCGGCGCCGGCCTGCGCGACCGCGACGCCCTGGCGATCGCGGCGCAACTGCTCACGGCTGCCGGCGGTCTGGCGGGCCTGGCGCGCACGGCCCCGGCGCGCCTCACGCGGGCTGCGGGTGTGGGTCCGACGCGGGCGGCGCGGGTGCTCGCGGCCGTGGAACTGGGGCGGCGCACCCTCTCCGCCACGCGCGCCGGCCGGCCGCGCCTGGCCTCGCCGACGGCCGTGGCCGACTACCTGCTGGCGGATCATGCCGGGCACGCCGAAGAGCGCTTCGGCGTGCTGCTCCTCGATACCAAGCACCGCGCGATTCGCGCCGTCGCCATCTCGCGCGGCACCCTCGATGCGAGCCTCGTGCATCCGCGCGAGGTGTTCCGCGCCGCCTCCGACCACGCGGCGGCCGCGGTGGTGCTCTTTCACAACCACCCCTCCGGCGACCCGGCGCCCAGCGTCGACGACGTGCAGCTGACGCGGCGCCTGGTCGAGGCCGGAGAGCTCATGGGCATCGCCGTCATCGACCACGTCGTGCTGGGTGATGGCTGCTGGCACAGCCTGCGGGAATCGGCGCCGGGGCTGTTCCGGCGCTGAGCCGCCGGGCCGCCGCCGCACGGCGCGCCGCTCTTCGCGGCCGGCGGAATGGAGTACGCTTGATGGTTCAGTTCACGGCCACCATGAAGGTTCTCTATTTCGACTGTTTCGCCGGCGCCGCCGGCGACATGATCCTTGGCGCGCTCGTGGACGCCGGGCTGCCGTTCGACGCGCTGCAGGCGGCGCTCGGCTCGCTGGCCGTCGACGGCTATCAGGTCACCGCCGATCGGGTCGTGAAGCGCGGGATCACGGCCGTGAAGTTCCGTGTGCACGACATCGCCCCGGCCGGGGCCGGCGGCGGCACGGCCGCGCCTGCCCATCCGCACATCCACCTCTCCGACGTTCGCGCCGCGATTGCGCGCTCATCGCTCGGCGCCCCGGGCAAGACGCGCGCGAACCGGCTCTTCACGCGGCTCGCCGAAGCCGAGGCCGCCATCCACGGCTCGACGCTCGAGCGGGTCCACCTGCACGAGGTCGGCGCCCTCGATTCGATCATCGACATCGTCGGGGCCGTCTTCGCCCTCGAATGGTTCGCGGCCGACCGCATCGTCGTGTCGCCGATGAACGTCGGCGGCGGGATGGTGCGCACGGCGCACGGCGTCTTTCCGGTGCCGGCGCCCGCCACCCTCCGGGTGCTCGGCGAGGCGCCGGTGTATTCGAGCGGCGTGCCCTTCGAACTGCTCACGCCTACCGGGGCGCTGGTGCTCACCGAATACGCGACCAGCTTCGGGCCGCTGCCGGCGATGCAGGTCGAGCGCATCGGCTACGGGGCCGGTGATCGCGAACTCCCCGAGACGCCCAATGTGCTGCGCGTGCTGGTGGGCAGGATGGCCGACCAGGCGCCGACGATGCGCGTGGCGGTGGTCGCCTGCGAGATCGACGACATGAACCCGCAGATCTTCGGCGCCCTCATGGACCGTCTCTACGGCGGCGGCGCCCTCGAGGTGTTCTACCAGCCCGTGCAGATGAAGAAGAACCGGCCCGGCACGCTGATGACGATCGTCTGCCGCCCCGAGGAGCGCCGCGCCCTCACCGACCTGGTCTTTGCCGAGACGACGACCATCGGCGTGCGTCACCACGAGATGGATCGCGAATGCCTCGACCGCGAGACCGTGGCCGTCGCCACGCCGTGGGGCGAGGTGCGCATCAAGGTGGCCCGGCAGGCCGGCCGCATCCTGAACGCGCAACCCGAGTTCGACGACGTCGCCCGCCTGGCCGGCGCGCACGGCGTGCCCATCAAAGACGTCCACGCCCAGGCGCAGAAGGCCTGGCTGGACATGAGAAACTGAGCGCGGCCCAAGGCCGCGGCGTTCGCTAGCCGCCAGCCGCTAGCCCCCAGCCGCTGACATGCGATATTTCCTCACCACCGCCATCGACTTCGTGAACAGCCGGCCGCATCTCGGCACGGCCTACGAGAAGATCACCGCTGACGTCATCGCGCGTTATCACCGCCTGAAGGGTGACGACACGTGGTTCCTGATGGGCAACGACGAGCACTCGCAGAACGTGTTCCGTCGGGCGCAGGAACAGGGCAAAGATCCGCTGACCTACTGCGACGAGATGGAGCAGGTGTTCCGGGAGGTGTGGCGCGGACTGGACATCTCGTTCGACGACTTCATCCGCACCACCGACGTGCGCCGGCATGTTCCCGGGCGTGCAGAAGCTCGTGCAGGCGTGTATCGACGCCGGCGACATCTACGAAGGCACTTACGAAGGGCACTACTGCGTGGGCTGCGAGGAGTTCAAGCCCGAGAAAGACCTGGTCGACGGGCTGTGCCCGATCCACAAGACCACGCCGCAGTGGATCCGCGAGAAGAACTGGTTCTTCCGCCTGTCGAAGTACCAGCAGCCGCTGCTGCGCTTCTACGCTGATCATCCGACCTTCATCGAGCCGGAGATCCGTCGCAACGAAGTGCTGCGCCTGGTCGAAGACGGTCTCGTCGACCTGTCGATCAGCCGGGCCGGGCAATCGTGGGGCATCCCGCTGCCGAACGATCCGGCCAGCATCGTCTACGTGTGGTTCGATGCGCTCACCAACTACGCGTCGGCCGTCGGCTACGGCTGGGATGACGCGCAGTTCGCGCGCCGGTGGCCCGCCGACCTCCACGTCGTCGGCAAGGACATCACGCGCTTCCACTGTGTGATCTGGCCGGCGATGCTGATGAGCGCGAAGCTGCCGCTGCCGGGCCGGGTGTTCGGCCACGGCTGGGTGTATTTCAAGGGCGAGCGGATGAGCAAGTCGCTCGGCAACATCGTCGACCCGCTCGACGCCGCCAAGCGCTTCGGTCCCGATCCGCTGCGCCTGTACCTGACGAAAGAAGTGCCGTACGGCGCCGATGGCGACTTCACCTGGGAGCGGTTCGAGGAGAAGTACAACGCCGACCTCGCCAACAACCTCGGGAACCTGGTCAACCGCGTGGCCTCGATGAGCGAACGCTACCGTCAGGGCCAGTTGGCGCCGACCGGTGCGACGGCTGAGGGGCTCGCCGCGGCCGCGGCGACGGCGGTTGGCGCCTACACCGACGCCATGGAGCGGCTGGCTCTGCATGATGCGGCAGCCGCGGCGTTTCGCCTCGTGAGCGCCACCAACGAGTTCGTTGCCAGTCAGCAACCGTGGGCGTTGGCCAAAGATCCCGCCCGCGCCGATGCGCTCTCCAGCGTGCTCCACGACGCGGCCGAAGCGGTGCGGATCGCCGGGGTGCTGCTGCAGCCCTTCATGCCGGCGTCGGCGGCCGAGATCCGGGGCCGCATGGGCGACCACGCTGCGGCGGCGGACGTGCGTCTGGGTGATACCGCCTGGCGGTCCGATGGCATCAAACAGGTCACGAATGCCGGGGCGCTGTGGCCCCGGATCGAAGACAAGGGAGCGATTGTCGTGAGCGAGACCCCCATCCCCGAGAACTCGACCGCAGCGGCCACGGCCGCGGCGGTGGCCCCGGCGCGCGCCCCTGCAGACGCCGCGCCGGCCACCGCCGCCGCGCCGCCCGCGCCTGCAGGGGCGGCCGACGCCTTCATCACCATCGACGATTTCATGAAGGTCGAGCTCCGGACCGCCACGATCCTCTCGGCCGAGCGTCTGCCCAAGTCGAAGAAGCTGCTGAAGCTCTCGGTCGACGCCGGCGACCCCACCCCGCGGACGATCCTTGCCGGCATCGCGGAGAGCTACGAACCAGAAGCCGTCATCGGTCGTTCGATTGTGATCGTGGCCAACCTCAAGCCGCGCGAGATGATGGGCATGGTCTCGCAGGGCATGGTGCTGGCAGCCAGCACCGACGGCGGCCCGGCGATGCTCGTGAACCCCGAGCCCGCCCTGCCCGGCACCCGCGTCCGGTAAGCTTCCCAGGTAGCCGCTAGCCCCTAGCCGCTAGCCGCTGTCCATGATCGATAGCCACTGCCATCTCGCCGGCGAGGAGTTCATCGCCGACCTCGACGCCGTGGTCGCCCGCGCGCGGGCGGCCGGGCTCGAGAAGCTGCTCGTCATCGTCGCCGCCGAAGACGAGGCGGAGTGGGAGCGCGCCCGGGCGCTGGCCGCGACCTGGCACGGCATCGAGCTCGCCACCGGCGTGCACCCGCATCACGCACACCTGTTCGCCAGTGACCCGTCGGCGGCGGCGGCGCTGGTGGCGCGCCGGCTGGACGCCTGGCCCGGCGTGCGGGCCATTGGCGAGATCGGCCTCGACTACCACTACGACTTCTCGCCGCGCGAGGTGCAGCAGGCCGTGTTCCGCGCCCAGCTCGCCCTGGCCCAGGCTCGCGGCCTGGCGGTGGCCATCCACACCCGCGAGGCCGACGCCGATACCCTGGCCCTCATCGGCGAGGCACAGGCGGTCGCCCCGCTCCGTGGCGTGTTCCACTGCTTCACCGGCGATGCCCGGGCTGCGGCCCGAGCCGTCGCCACCGGCTTCTATCTGTCGTTTGCCGGGATCCTCACCTTCCCGCGCGCCGTCGAACTGAGGGAGGCCCTCCGGGAGGCGCCGCTCGACCGTCTGCTGGTCGAAACCGACGCGCCGTACCTCGCGCCGGTGCCGCATCGCGGCAAACGCAACGAACCGGCGTGGGTGCAGACCACGCTCGAGGCGGCAGCACGGGAGCGGGGGATGGCGGTGGACGAACTGGCCAGGGTCGTGCGCGGGAACTACGACGCGCTCTTCGCGCCGCAACTGCACGCCGCACAAGCACTAAGCCATGACCCCTCGCGTTGACACCAGCCCGAGCGCTATGGTCGAATTGACCGGTTCGAGTCCCGCCGTGTCGAAGACGACTCTCGATTTACTTCAGCTGTTCGAGCCCGTGCGCGCCGACCTCCACGAGGTCGAGCAGGAATACCTGCGCCAGGTCGAATCGAAAGTCGGGGTCATTCCCCAGATCGGCGCCTACATCCAGCAGAGCGGCGGCAAGCGCGTGCGCCCGGCGCTGCTGCTGATGGCGGCCCGGTTGTGCGGCTACGTCGGCCCCCGCGCGGTGCTCAATGCGGCGGTGGTCGAGTTCATCCACACCGCCACGCTGGTCCACGACGACATCATCGACGACGCCGAGACCCGGCGCGGCCAGAAGGCCGTGCATTCGCGCTGGGGCAACGACGTCACGGTGCTGGCCGGCGACTTCCTCTACATCAAGTCGATGGCGATGGCGCTCACGCAGGACACACTCGATGTGGTGCGCCTGTTGTGCGACATCACCCTGCGGATGATCGAGGGCGAAATCTACCAGCTCACGAAGAACGGCGATCTCGAGATCAGCGAAGACGAACACTTCGAGATCATCCGCCGCAAGACGGCGCACCTGTTCGGGGGCTGCGCCGAGATCGGCGCCATGCTCGGCGAAGCCGGGCCCGAGAAGCAGACGGCGCTGCGCGAGTACGGCTTCAATCTCGGCGTGATGTTCCAGCTGGTCGACGACCAGCTCGACTTCACCGGCGAGGCCGAGGCGCTCGGCAAGCCCATCGGCGGCGACCTGCTCGAAGGCAAGATGACGCTGCCGCTCATTCACTTGCGCGACCACGGCGGGCCCGACGCGGTGGCGCTCATCCGGCGCATCGTGGCCGAACGCCACTGCTCGGCCGATGACTGGGCGCGGCTGCGTCAGCTGATGGCCGAACACCGCTCGCTCGACTACGCGCAGGCCCGCGCCCGCGCCTTCGCCGAAGCCGCCAAGCGCAACCTGGCGATCTTCCCGGACCGGCCCGAACGCGACGCCCTGCTCGCGCTGACCGAGTTCGTGGCCACCCGCGACCGCTGAGGCGGCCGCCCGCCCGTGCCGGCCACGCCCGCCGCCCGCGCCGAGGAGCTCCGCCGCCAGATCCGGCGGCATGAGGAGCTCTACTACATCCACGCCCGCCCCGAGATCTCGGATGCGCAGTTCGATGCGCTGATGCGCGAGCTGCAGGACCTCGAAGCCGCCCATCCGGACCTGGCGGTGGCCGAGTCACCGACACGACGCGTGGGCGGCCGGCCGGCCGACGGCTTCGACACCGTGGTGCACGCGGCGCCGATGATGAGCCTCGACAACGCCTACAACGAGGCCGAGCTGCGAGCCTTCGACGACCGCGTCCGCAAGGGGCTGGGCGTCGAGGGACCGGTCGCCTACGTCGCCGAACTGAAGATCGACGGCCTGAGCATCGCCTTGACCTACGACCACGGCCGCCTCGTCCGCGGCGCGACCCGCGGCGACGGCACGCGCGGCGAAGACGTCACGGCCAACGTGCGCACCATCCGGGCGCTGCCGCTGGCGCTGCGCGAGGCGCCGCCCGGCGTGGTCGAAGTGCGCGGCGAGGTCTACCTGCCGAAAGAGGCGTTCGCGCGCACCAACCGCGAGCGGGAAGCCGCCGGCGAGCCGCTCTTCGCCAACCCGCGCAACACCGCCGCCGGCGCCATGCGCAATCTCGACCCGTCGCACGTCGCCACCCGCGGGCTGCTGGCGTGGACCTATCAGCTGGTGGCCGATCCGGCGGTGGTGCCGCCGGCCCATGACGCGCTGCTGTCGACGCTGGCCGCGTGGGGCCTGCCGGTCGAGCCGCACTGGCGGCGCTGCGACGGCATCGAGGCCGTGTGGACGTTCTGTCAGGACTGGGCCGAAGCCCGCAAGTCGCTCGCCTTCGACACCGACGGCGTGGTCGTGAAGGTGAACGATCCGGCGGAGCGCGAACGACTCGGCGTGACCAGCAAGTTTCCGCGCTGGGCGATCGCGTTCAAGTTCCCGGCCGAACAGGTCACGACCGTGCTGACGGCGATCCGCGTGAACGTC
This sequence comes from uncultured Acidobacteriota bacterium, assembly GCA_963779175.1. Classification (GTDB taxonomy): domain Bacteria; phylum Acidobacteriota; class Vicinamibacteria; order Vicinamibacterales; family UBA2999; genus CADEFD01. The sequence continues at coordinate 1,298,684 of CAVZXA010000003.1, read as the reverse complement.
GGCCGCACCGGCGCCGCGACGCCCTACGCGGTGCTCGAGCCGGTGGTGGTCGCCGGCTCGACCATCTCGATGGCGACGCTCCATAACGCCGAAGACCTGGCGCGCAAGGACATCCGCGAAGGCGACACCGTCGTCATCGAGAAGGCGGGCGACGTGATCCCGCGCGTGGTCGGCCCGGTTGTGGTCGACGGCGCCGTGCGGCAGCCGCCGTGGGTGATGCCGACGACGTGTCCCGTGTGCGAGAGCCCGCTCCACCGCGACGAAGACGAAGTGGTGTGGCGCTGCGGCAACATGAGCTGTCCGGCGCGCCTGCGCCGCAGTCTCGAGCACTTCGCCAGCCGCGCCGCCATGAACATCGAAGGCCTCGGCGAAGCGCTGGTCGATCAGCTGGTGACCGCCGGGCTCGTGCACGACGCGGCCGACCTCTACGCGCTCACCGCCGACCAGCTCGAAGGGCTCGAGCGGATGGGGAAGAAATCGGCGGCGAAGCTGCTCGGCGAGATCGACCGCTCGCGGCAGAACGACGTGTGGCGCCTCCTCTACGGGCTCGGCATCCGCCACGTCGGCGAACGCGTGGCGCAGGTGCTGGCACGGCACCTCGGCTCGATCGACGCCATCGCGGCGCAGTCGCCCGAGGCGCTGCAGACCGTGCCGGAGCTCGGCCCGGTGCTGGCGCAGGGTGTGGTCGAGTGGTTTTCGGACGACGCCAACCGGGCGCTGGTCGCCAAGCTGACGGCGGCGGGCGTGAAGACGACCGGGCCGGTCACCGCCGGGCTCGAGCCCATGGGGCCGCTTGCGGGCAAGGCGTTTGTCCTCACCGGCACCCTGGAGGCCATGAGCCGCGAAGAGGCCACGGCGAAGATCGAAGCCCTCGGCGGGCGGGTGTCGGGCTCGGTCAGCAGGAAGACCAGCTACGTCGTGGTGGGCGCCGAACCCGGGACCAAGGTGGACAAGGCGCGGCAGCTCGGTGTGGCGCTTCTCGAAGAAGCGGAGTTTCTGGCGCTTATAATGGCGACATGACGCGCGGCTTCGCCTGGCTGACGGCGGCGCTCACGGCCACCATCGGCATCCTCGTCGGAGCGATCCTGGCCGGCTCGTTCGTTCCGAACGCTGCCGTGTCGGCGCCGGTCGTCGCGCCGGCGCCGGTGGCGGCACGGCCGGTCGTGCCGGTGATGGCCGCGCCGGCCGGCGGCTTTCCGACCAGCTTCGCGGATGTCGCCGAACGCGCCAATCCGGCCGTCGTGTCCATCGACGTCGCCTCCCGCGCCCGCCGCCGCGGCGCGACGCAACGCCCGCCCGACGACGGGACCGGCCCGCGGCGTCCGGAAGCCCCGCGCCGTGGCACCGGCACCGGGTTCATCTTCGACCAGCGCGGCCTCATCCTGACCAACCAGCACGTCGTCGATGCCGCCGAACGCGTGATGGTGAAGCTGGCCGACGGCCGCAGCTTCCGCGCCACCGTCGTCGGCGCCGATGCCGACCTCGACCTGGCGGTGCTCAAGGTCGATGCCGGCGTGGCGCTGCCGGAACTGCCGCTGGGGAATTCCGACCAGCTGCGGGTGGGCGAGTGGGTGTGCGCGATCGGCAACCCGTACGCCTACGAACACACGGTCACCGTCGGCGTCGTGAGCTTCGTCGGCCGCAAGCTCTTCGACCAGAGTCTCGACCAGTACATCCAGACCGATGCCGCCATCAGCTTCGGCAACAGTGGCGGACCGCTGCTCAACACCGCTGGCGAGGTGGTGGGGATCAACACCGCCGTGAGTCGGCAGGCCAGCAACATCGGGTTCGCGATCCCGGTGAACCAGGCGCGCGAGGCGCTGCCGCAGCTGGTCGAGACCGGGCGCGTCGCCCGCGGCTATCTCGGCGTGGCGCTGCGCGCCGTCGATGGCGACCTGCGCCAGGCGCTCGGCCTCGGCGCCACGTCCGGTGCCATCGTCGAAGACGTCACGGCCGGCTCGCCGGCGGCGCGCGCCGGGCTGCGGCCGTACGACGTCATCACCGCCATCGACGGCCGCGCGGTCGACAGCGACCAGGCGATGATTCGCGTCGTGTCGCGCGGCGTGCCGGGCCAGCCCGCGCGCGTGCAGTATCTGCGCGACGGCCGCGAGATGAGCGCTGTCATGAAGCTGGCTGAACGGCCGCCTCGCGTGTCGGGCGATCGCGTCGCCCCTGGCACCGCCCCGGCGCCGCAGACGACCACGCCGCAACTCGGCCTCACGCTCATCGAGATCAATCCCGGCAACGCCCGCCGCTTCGACGTCCCCGAAGGCGTCACCGGCCTGCTCGTGCAGCGCGTGGAGCCGGTCAGTCCGGCGGCCGAAGCCGGCCTCGAGCGCGGCCAGGTGCTGCTGCACGTGAACCGCCGCCCCGTCGCCACGATTGCCGGCCTCCGGCAGATGCTCGAGCAGCGGCGACCCGGCGATCCGGTGGCCGTGCTGGTGCTCGACCCCGCTCTCGATCAACGTCTGCTGCGGGTCGTCCGCGCCGACCCGCGCTAGCAGCGTGCCTGTGCCCCCCGGAGCCCGATGACCCGTCACGGTATGTCCGCCCGCATTCTGGTCATCGACGACGATGCCGCGATCCGCGACTCCCTGCGCATGATCCTCGAATACCAGGGCTATGCGGTGATGCTGGCGGCCACCGGGGAGGAGGGCGCGGCGCTGGTCGAACGCGAGGCGCCGGACCTGGTGTTTCTCGACATCAAGATGCCGGGGATGGACGGTCTGGAGGTGCTGCAGCGCCTGACGCACCTCACCGACACGACGCCGATCGTGGTGATGTCGGGCCATGCGACCATCAGCACCGCCGTCGAGGCGACCCGCCTGGGGGCCTTCGACTTCGTCGAGAAGCCGCTCGAGACCGAGCGCGTGCTGGTGCTGGTGCGCAACGCCGTCGACTCACGGCGCCTGCGCGCCGAGAACCGCACGCTGCGCAAGGACCAGGAGAAGCGGCATCAGATCGTCGGTGACAGCCCCGGGCTCACCGGCGTGCGCGCCGCCATCGAGAAGGCCGCGCCCACCAACGCCACGGTGCTCATCTGGGGCGAGAGCGGCGTCGGCAAGGAACTGGTGGCCCGCGCCGTGCACCGCGAGAGCCTGCGCCGCGACGGCGCCTTCGTGCAGGTCAACTGCGCGGCCATCCCCGACGAACTGATCGAGTCGGAACTCTTCGGCCACGAGAAGGGCTCGTTCACCGGCGCCAGCGATCGCCAGATCGGCAAGTTCGAGCAGGCCGACAAGGGCACGATCTTCCTCGACGAGATCGGCGACATGAGCCTGAAGACGCAGGCCAAGGTGCTGCGGGTGCTGCAGGAGCAGGAACTCGAGCGGCTCGGGTCGAATCGCCTCATCAAGGTGGACGTGCGCGTCATCGCCGCGACCAACAAGGATCTCGAGCAGGAAATCACGAAGGGCACCTTCCGCGAGGACCTGTTCTACCGCCTGAACGTGGTGCCGATCTGGGTGCCGCCGCTGCGCGAGCGCCGCGACGACATCCCGGTGCTGGTGCGCCACTTCGCCGACAGCTTCTCGCGCGAGAACAACTTCCGCCGCAAGACCTTCACCGCGGCGGCGATGGAGCGGCTGCGCCAGCACGCCTGGCGCGGCAACATCCGCGAGCTGCGCAACACCGTCGAGCGGCTGATGATCATGTCGAATGCCGACGCCATCGATGTCGGCGATCTGCGGCTGTCGGACGCCGCGCGCGTTGACCAATCGGCGCCAGCCCCCGATAATGACTGGATGCGCGCACCGACGCTGCACGAGTTCAAGGCCAGCTCGGAGCGTGCGTATCTGGTGACGAAACTGCGCGAAAACGCCTGGAACATCTCGAAGACCGCCGAAGTGGTGGATACGCCGCGCAGCAATCTCTACAAGAAGCTCGAGCAGTACCGGATTTCACAGGAGACCGACGGATAGGAGAACGGCCGCAGTGAACCGGATGACCGCCGCGTGGCCAGAGCGGACTCGCAAGAGTCCGCGACGGCCCGGGGAGGAAAGTCCGAACTCCACAGGGCAGTGCGCCGGGTAACACCCGGGCGGGGCGACCCGACGGAAAGTGGCACAGAAAATATACCGCCACTTTCGCACTCGGCCCTCCAGTCGCCGCTGGGCTTGTCGATTTGTAACGGTCACCGCTGTCGGAACTCCGTGACCGTGCAGACCCCGTTACAAATCGGCACCCGTGACGATCGAGCGGCGAGTGCGAAGGCTGGTAAGGGTGAAAAGGTGCGGTAAGAGCGCACCGCGCGGCTGGCAACAGACGTGGCAGGCCAAACCCCGCACGGAGCAAGACCAAATAGGGAGGCGCATGGCTTCGGCCATTCGGACGGCCCGTCCGATCGACGCTTCCGGGTAGGTCGCTCGAGCCCGTCAGCGATGGCGGGCCTAGAGGAATGGTCATCTCGCCATAGCCGGAGCGCCGCAAGGCGCGACGGCGACGGCGGACAGAATTCGGCTTACAGGGTCACTGCGGCCTTTCACGTTCGGCAGCTCGCGAGGCACTCATCACCATGCGCATACGACTCCTCGGGCTCGGCGCCGCGTTTGCGGCGGCGGCCCTCCTCGCCCTCGGCACGACGCCGCGGGCCGCCGAGCAGGGCCAGGCGCCCGCGGCCGGCCAGCCCGGTCCGCGTCCGGGCGCGGTGATGCGACGGCCGGGCGATGGCCGCGCGCCGGAGTTCCCGGAGCCGACGATCACCCAGTACAAGCCGCGCACCACGCTCAAGACCGCGCAGCATCCGGTGCCGCGGGCGAAGTTCCCGGTCATCGACATCCACAGCCACCAGCCGACGCCCATCTCCGACGACCAGTTCGCCACGGTGGTGAAGGGCATGGACGCCAATAACCTGCGCGTGCTCGTCAACGCCAGCGGCGCGCAGGGCGATCGCCTGGTGCGCGCGGTAGCGGCCCTCAAGGCGAGCCGCTTCAAGGACCGGATGGTGCAGTTCACCGACATCGACTTCCGCAACGTCGGTCCGGGCTGGAGCACGAAGGCGGTGGCGCAGCTCGAGGCCGACGTCAAGGCCGGCGCGCTCGGCATCGGCGAGATCTCCAAGGCGTTCGGTCTCCGCTACCGCAAGGCGGATGGCACGCGCCTCCGCATCGACGATCCCGAACTCGACCCGGTGTGGGCGGCGGCGGGCCGTCTCGGGGTGCCGGTGCTCATCCACACCGCCGAGCCGCAGGAGTTCTTCGAGACCATCGACTTCCAGAACGAACGCTGGCTCGAGCTGGCGCTCTACCGCGATCGTCGCTACCCGGCCGGCGAGTTCCCCCGCTTCGAGGAGCTCATCGCCGAGCGCAACCGGATGTTCAAGAAGCATCCGAAGACCACCTTCGTGGCCGCACACTTCGCGTACCACGCCAACGACCTGGCGCGGATGGCGGCGCTCTTCGACGAGATGCCGAACGTCTATACCGAGGTGGGCGCGATTCTGGCGGAACTCGGGCGCCAGCCGCGGGCCGCGCGCGAGTTCTTCATCAAGTATCAGGACCGCATTCTCTTCGGCAAGGACAGCTTCCAACCCGACGAGTTCCCGTACTTCTGGCGGGTCTTCGAAACCAGCGACGAGTACTTCGACTACTACCGCGACTACCACGCCTTCTGGAAGCTGTACGGCATGGGCCTGCCCGACGACGTGCTGAAGAAGCTCTACTACAAGAACGCTCTGAAGCTGATTCCCGGGCTTCCGAAGGAAGGCTGGCCGCAGTAATGCCGCGTTACCTCGTGACCGGCGGGGCCGGCTTCATCGGCTCGCATCTGGTCGAAGAGCTGCTGCGACGCGGCGAGACGGTCCGCGTGCTCGACAACCTGAGCACCGGCAAGCGCGCCAATCTCGAGGCGGCGGCCGCCGCGGCCGGCGCGCCGGTGCCGGAGTTCCTCGAAGGCGACGTCGCGGATCACGGCCTGGCGCGCCGCGCCTGCGAGGGCATCGACTTCGTGCTGCACCAGGCGGCGATGCCGTCGGTACCGCGCTCGGTGGCCGATCCGGTGAGCGCCAATCACGCCAACATCGACGGCACGCTGGCCATCCTCGTGGCGGCGCGTGACGCCGGCGTGAAGCGCCTGGTGTTTGCGGGGTCGTCGTCGGTCTATGGTGACGCCCTCGAGATGCCCAAGCGGGAAGACATGCCGTACAAGCCGCTGTCGCCGTATGCGCTGCAGAAGCAGGTGGGCGAACAGTACCTGCAGATGTTCACCACCCTCTACGGGCTCGAGACGGTGACCATCCGCTACTTCAACGTGTTCGGCCCGCGGCAGGATCCGTCGTCGCCCTATTCGGGCGTCATCTCGCTGTTCGTGAAGGCCGCCAGTGAGGGCCGGGCGCCGACCATCTACGGCGACGGCGGCCAGACGCGCGACTTCACCTACGTGGCCAATGTCGTCGACGGCGTGCTGCGCGCCGCCGTTGCGCCGGCCGTCTCCGGCCAGGTCATCAACGTCGCCACCCATGGCCGGGTATCGCTGAACCAGCTGTGGGCGCAGGTGCGCGAGCTGCTGGCCGCGGAGACGGATCCGATCTACGCGGAGCCTCGCGCCGGCGACATCCGCGACTCCCAGGCCGATATCAGCAAGGCGTTCAGGCTGCTCGGCTACCGGCCGATCGTGGTCTTCGACGAAGGCCTGCGCCGCACGGTGGCGTGGGCCACCGGCCGCCAGGCCTGACGCGCCTCAGGGCTGCGGCGGCGCCGCCGTGGGCGGCACGACGTCTTCCCGGCGGCCGTCGCCGTAGATGGCCTGCACGGCCGGGCCCGCGAAGTCGAGCGCCGAGCCCATGCCCTTGTAGACCGGCGTGAGCATCCCGGTGTCGATGAGGAAGATGCGGCCGCCCAGGCGCGAGTGCACGCGGAAGTCGCGGTTCACCGTGTGTCCGACGACGATCCGGTCGGCATCCCAACGGGCGAGCAGGGCCGTGAACGGCGCCTCGAGCGCGGTTTCGTCGGCCATCGCGTAGCCGCGGTACCAGAGCGGGCCGTCGCCGTCGAGCAACGACCAGTCGCCGATGCCGGTCAGCTCGGCCGCGTCCTTCACGAGCGGGATATCGACGCCCGACAGATCGGGCGCCTCGCCTTTGGTCTTCGCCGTCTCGACCAGGCCATTCACCCAGCGGACCTCGGCCACGGCCACCGCGAGGATGTCCTCGAGGCGGAACCACGGCTCGGCGAGGCCGGCGGCGCTGAGCCTGGCGACCACGCGGTCGATGCGCGCGATCTCGTTGCGCGCCTGCGCGTTCAATGCGTCGAGGCTGTCGGTGGTCTCGGGCGGCGCGCCGGCGTGCATGAAGACACTGCGCCCGACCTTGACCGCGATCGGCAGGCCGCGCAGCCACTTGCCGTAGGTGCCGCCGGGGCCCAGCGCCCGCCGGTACTCGATGCAGCCACGCGGGTACGACAGCAGGAAGCCGTCCTTCGCGCGCGTCAGGCCGGGCGGCTGCTCGCCGGGCCGGATGCGGGCGCGGGTCGTGACCAGTCGCTCGTAGTCGCGCCAGCCGTCCTCGCGTACCTTGTCGGCATCGCGGCCGGCGAAGCGGGCGCAGATGTCGGCCGTGGCGTCGCGCAGCTCGCCGACCAGATTCATCGCCTCGTGATTGCCGAGCACCGGCAGCACGCGGCCGCCCTTCGCCGGCGCCTGGCGCTGAAGGGCCATCAGCAGATCGAAGGCGCCCCGCACATCGGCGCCGCGGTCGGTCACGTCGCCGGTCTGCACGAGCGTCGCCGTGCCCCCGCTCCAGCGGTCGGAGGCATCGATGAGGCCCGCCGCCCTCAGCACCGCGCGCAGGCCGTCGAGGCTGCCGTGGACGTCGCCGATGGCGACGACCCGGCTGGCCGCCTCACGCTGGGCGCGGGTGGCCGGTGCGGCCGCCAGCACGGCCGCGGCGATCACGAACCAGACGTGGCGGGGGAGCATCACTCATCCAAGAATACCCGGGCGGCGCCCTTCTGTTTCACCAGCTTCTCGATCGCCTGGCGCATGCGGTCGCGGCGCGTGAGCAGCGCCTTCTGCTCGGCTGGCGTCAGCCAGTCGCCGAGCGCGCGGCGGACGTCGTCGGCGGTGAGCGCGTCCATCTTCTGCCAGACGCGGCGATCGACGGTGTTGATGGCGGCGATGCCGTCGGCGGAGGTGCGCGTCGTGAAGGCGCGCGAGTGATCGATGAGGAAGAGGTGCCAGTCGCGGTCGTAGAGCAGGTTGCCCTGGTTGCGGTCGACGTTGGCGATGAGCTGGTCGAAGAGCTTCATGCGGCTCACCTGTCGCGTCCACTCCGGCTCGGGTCCCTGCGCCGGCTTGTCCTTGTTCCAGCCCGTGGTGCCCTCGATCCACAACACCGCGGCGCCGACGTGGCCCTCGATGGTGCGCTCGACCACCGGCGGCACCATGTCCATGCCGAGCAGGCGGTCGAGGCGGTAGGCCGCGATCTCGGCCTTGTAGCTTTCCGTGAAGCCGTTGCGCCGTCCCGACGGCAGCGCCTTCCAGGCAAACCGCGCCACCGGGCCCCCCGGCGCGAAGGTGCCGCGCTGCGGCTTGGTGACGCCGATTGGCACCGCCTCCATCTTCGTCACCGCCGCGGTGGCGAGATGCCGCTCGATGGCCGCGTCTTTGCCGGTCCACGTGCGTGAGCACATGGCCGCGCCAGCGGCCGCAGGAGGCGCCTGCCGGGCCGTGACGGCGGCGGTGCCTGCCACCGCGAAGGCGAGAGCGACGACGGCCGTGCGCAGGGCGAATAGACGCATCCGGTGAATCTCCTCGCGGGGATTCTAGTGTCCCGGAGCTGACGTGCGCGGACAAAGATTCCGGGCCGCACCACGGATCGCACGCCGCGAACGACGGTTGCGGGGCTGGCAACCGCAGTTACCACGGCAATTGCGGGTCAACGGGCGTCTTCGGGATGGCCGCTGGAAACCGCGGTTGACGCCGGCGCCGACCGCGCGCCGGGCCCGTCGCCCCCGGCTGCTCGCTAAGTGCCGAACGGAGAAGCGATTGCGTCGCCCGGGTGAGGTGGCCCCGGCCCTTGCAGAAGGCCGCCGTGTCCGCACGGAGCACCCAAGACGTGGTGACCGTTGACCTCGGGTGTCCGTCCCCGGTGCTTCGTGCGTGACATCCACCCACTCGACAAGGAGACACGCAGATGACATCCACACTCACTCGCATCGCTCTCGTTCTTTCGATCGCGCTCGGCCCGGTCGCGGCCATCGCGTTCGCGCAGGAAGCGCCGACGAAAGGGGCGGCGGCACCGGCCGCGGTCAACCTGAACGCGGCGACGCCCGAGCAGCTCGAAGCGCTGCCCGGCATCGGCCCGCGCGCCGCGCAGCGGATCATCGAGTTCCGCACCAAGAACGGCGGCTTCAAGAAGGTCGAGGACCTGATGAAGATCCAGGGCATCGGGGAACGCAGCTTCCTGCGACTGCGGCCGCTCGTCACCGTCGGGAGCGTGAAGGGTGACGCCAAGGCGCCGCAGTAAGCGGGCGTGGGAGCCGCGGGCCCTCGCCCGCGGCTCCCGGCGGGGGCCCGCGGCGCGCGACGGCCGTGGCTATTCCCTCGTTGAACTCCTGGTCGTCCTCGGGCTGGTGTGTGCGCTCCTGACCGCCGCCGTCCCCTCGTTCGACCGCGCGGCCGAGACCGCGGAGGTGGCCGGCGCCGCGCGCTACCTGGCATCGGTGGTCGCCCGGGCCCGGCTCGACGCGGCACGGCGGCAACGCAGCGTGGCGATCCGGTTCCTGCGCCAGTCGCCGACGGCCTTCGTGGTCGTGGCCGATGGCGACGGCGACGGTGTGCGGGCCGATGACATCGCCGCCGGCGTCGACCGCGTGACGCGCCCCGACGATCGCCTCGAAGACCACTTCCCACGTGCGCGTTTCGGCATCGGCGGTCCGCTGCCGGCGATCGACGACACGCGGATGCTCACCGCCAGTGACGATCCGGTGCGCTTCGGCGTTGCCGACCAGCTCACCCTCACGCCGTTCGGCACGGCCACCGGCGGCACGGCCTACCTGACCAGCCGTGCCGGGGTGCAGTTCGCGGTGCGCATCTCCGGCGTGACGGGACGCGCGCGGGTGCTGCGTTACGACCATGGACGGGCATTGTGGCTGCCGATCTGACGGCAAGTGACCGGCGCGCCGCCCCCCGTTCGAGCGCGCCCGGCTTCGGTGTCGTCGATGTCGCCGTCATTCGCCCGGGCCTGCCGGTGTGGGTGGTGGCGATCTCCTGCATGGGAGCGCTCGTCGAGTCGCTGGCGCCCATCCGGCCCGGCGCGCGGACCGAACTCACCCTCGACGCGGGCGACGGCCGGCGATGGCCGGTCGGGGTCGAGGTGCTGCGCTGCTGGGTCGCCGCCCTCGACCCGGTGAAATACCACGCCGCGATGCGATTCGACCGGCCGGTATCGCAGGGTAGCGGGTAAGGACTACCCGAAGGCGCGCCGCGCCCATCCGGGTAGGCGCTACCCGTCAACTCCGGCCTCGTTGGGTGGCGCATCCCAAAGCTGAGCAAATCACAGCGATCGACGACCGACGGCGCATGGCATCAGCCTTGGTTGAGCACCGTCGCAAGGGGGCAATGCGGATGGATCATCGACGCGCGACGGCAGACGACGGGGAGCGGCACCCACGGCAGGGCGACCGCCGCCAGGGGCTCCACTCGGTGGTGCGGGCGCTGGCGACACATCTGGTCTCGGGCGAACCGCAGGTGCGCCTGGAGGGCGTGCTCGAAGCCGGCCTCGCCCGGGCCCTCGGCGCCGATTGGCTACGGGCGGTGCGGCAGGGCGCGGCCGCCGGCCGGCTGCCGGCGCCACGCACGGCGCGCATCAGGGCCGGTGGTCCGGCCGCAGGCCAGGAGGTGTTCTTCGAGTTGGCGTTGCCCGACCGCCATCTCGACGCCTGGGACGAACAAATGCTCGAGACCGCCGCGCATCTGCTGACCCTGGCGCTGGCGGCCGATCGGCAACCGGTCGTCCGCTCCACGCCGGTGCGATCCGGATCCGGCGCGGCGCCGCTCATCGGCTCGAGCAGTCTGATGCGTGCGGTGCGCGACCGGATTGAACGAGTGGCGGTCAGCGACTTCACGGTGCTCATTCAAGGGGAGAGCGGCACCGGCAAAGAGCTGGTGGCGCGCCAGATCCACGAGCTGAGCGGACGCCGGAACGGCCCGTTCGTCGCCGTCAACTGCGCGGCGCTGGTCGAGACGCTGCTCGAGGCGGAACTCTTCGGTGTCGAAGACCGCACCGCCACCGGTGTTCGCGGCCGGCGCGGGAAGTTCGAGCACGCCGACGGCGGCACCCTGTTTCTCGACGAGGTCGCCGAGCTGTCGATGGCCGCGCAGGCGAAGCTGCTGCGGGCCATCCAGGAACTGGCGGTCGAGCGCGTGGGCGGCCACGCCACCCGCCGCCTGAACGTGCGCATCGTCGCCGCCACCAACAAGCCGCTGGCCGGCCTGGCCGATCGCGGCGTGTTCCGGTCCGACCTCTACTACCGCCTGAGCGGCCTCGACGTCGTGGTGCCGCCGTTGCGCGCCCGCAAAGACGACATCCTCGAACTGGCGCACTACTTCCTGGCCTGTCACGAGTCGCGCGGCAAGGTGGCGTTGTCCTCGACCGCTGCTGACGCGCTGCAGGCCTACCACTGGCCGGGCAACGTGCGCGAGCTGCAGCGCACGCTGGAAGGCGCCGTCGCGATGTCGCCGTCGCGTCTCATCGACCTCGACGATCTGCCGACGGCAGTGCGCGGGTCGTATGCGGATGTGGTCGTGCCGTCACTCGAGGCCAACGACAGCCTGCGCGCCTGGGCCAGTCGCTACGCGAAGCTGGTGCTGGAGCGCTCCGGTCACAACAAGCGCAAGGCCTGCCGCGCGCTTGGCATCAGCTATCACACCCTGCAGGCGCACCTGCGCTACCGCGGCGGGCGGGCCGCGCCCGGGGAGGTGCGCGACGACGTCGCGTGAGCGGTGCGGCGGGGCCGGCGTCCTTGACCGGCATGGGCGGGCGTAGTACGTTTCTACGGATATTTCTCGCCCCAATGGTCCCTGCATGAACGACACCACACCGCCCCCCCTGAAGAAGACCGCGCTGCACGCCGCTCACGTCGCCCTCGGGGCCCGGATGGTGCCATTCGGTGGCTGGGACATGCCGGTCGAATATTCGGGCATCACCGCCGAACACATGGCGGTGCGCACGGCGGCGGGCCTGTTCGACGTGTCGCACATGGGGCAGATCGAACTGGCCGGCCCGAACGCGCTGGCCGCGATTCAGCACCTCACCTCGAACGACGCCGGCAAGCTGCAGAACGGCCAGGCGCAGTATTCCGCGCTGATGACGCCGGAGGGCACCTTCGTCGACGACGTGCTGGTCTACCGCTTTGCCGAGAAACACTACCTGCTGGTGGTGAACGCCTCGAACATCGAGAAGGACCACGCCTGGATCGCGAAGCACGCGCCGGAAGCGGGTGAGGTGGCCATTGTCAACTCGTCCGACCGCTACGCGCTCATCGCCGTGCAGGGGCCCAAGGCGCGCGGCATCGTGCAGAAGCTCACCGCGGTCGACCTCAGCACCATCAAGTACCTACTGGTTCGCGCACGGTGAGATCGCCGGCGTGCGCGGCACGCTCTCGCGCACCGGCTACACCGGGGAAGACGGCTGGGAGATCTTCGTGCCGCCGCAGTTTGCCACCCAGGTGTGGAACGCCGTGCTCGAGGCCGGCAAGGACGACGGCCTGGTGCCGGCCGGGCTCGGCGCCCGCGACACGCTGCGCCTCGAAGCGGCGATGCGTCTCTACGGCAACGACATGGACGAGACCTCCACCGTGCTCGAGTGCGACCTCGGCTGGATCGTCGGCTGGAACAAGACCGAGTTCACCGGCAAGCCGGTGCTCGATCGCCAGAAGGCCGAAGGCGTCGCGAAGAAGATCGTCGGCTTCGAGATGGTCGACCGCGCCATCGCCCGTCACGGCCACGAGGTCGTGCACGACGGCGCCAAGGTCGGCGTCGTCACCAGCGGCACCCACACGCCGTTCCTGAAGAAGGCCATCGGCATGGCCTACGTGCCGGCGGCGCTCACCGCGCCCGGCACCGAGTTCACCATCGACATCCGCGGACGCCTGGCGAAGGCCGTCGTCGTCCCGATGCCGTTCTACAAGCGTCCCAAGGCGTAGTTCGAGGAGCTGGTCCATGTATCCGAGCGATCTCGAAGTACACGAAAGACCACGAGTGGGTGCGCATCGACGGCGGCGAGGGCACGGTGGGCATCACCAACTTCGCCCAGCAGCAGCTCGGTGACGTCGTCTACGTCGAACTGCCCGAGGTCGGCACCACGCTCACGATCGGCCAGCCGTTCGGCACCATCGAATCGGTGAAGGCGGTGTCGGAGCTGTTCGCGCCGCTCAGCGGCACCGTCACCGAAGTCAATGCGTCGATCAAGGACCGGCCCGATGCCGTCAACAGCGCGCCGCACGACACCTGGATGATCAAGGTGCAGCTGGCCAATCCGGCCGATGCCGACGCGCTCATGACCGCGGCCGACTACGAAGCGTCGCTCGCGCACTAACCACACCCCGTCTTCACACGTCTGGCCCCGCCGATGGATACGTTCGTTCGCCGCCATGTAGGACCTCGTCCGCACGACCTGCCCGAGATGCTCGCGACCATCGGCGCCGCGTCGCTCGATGCGCTCATCGACGAGGCGATTCCGTCCTCCATCCGCCGGCCCGGTCCGGTGGCGCTGCCGCCGGGCGAGTCCGAACATGGCTACCTGACGCGGCTGCGCGGCGTGGCCGCGAAGAACCGGGTGCTGCGCTCGTTCATCGGCCTCGGCTACTACGACACCATCACGCCCAGTGTCATCCGGCGCTGCCTGTTCGAGAACCCGAGCTGGTACACGCCCTACACGCCCTACCAGGCGGAGATCGCCCAGGGCCGGCTCGAGTCGCTGCTGAACTTCCAGACGGTCGTGTGCGACCTCACCGGGCTGCCGGTGGCCACCGCGTCGCTGCTCGACGAGGGCACGGCCGCCGGCGAGGCGATGACGCTGCTGCACCGCGTCTCGCCGAAGAAGCTGACGACGGGCGGCGTCTTCCTGGCCGCGGATACGGTCTTCCCGCAGACGCTCGCCGTGCTCCAGAGCCGCGCCGAACCGCTCGGCATCGAACTGCGCGTGCAGCCGGTCTCGGCGATGACCTTCGACGACCCCGACGTGTTCGGCGTGCTGCTGCAGTACCCGGACGAACAGGGCAACATCGTCGATCCGTCGGCGACGATCGCCGCCGCGCACGCGGCCAAAGTGCTGGTGGCCGTGGCCACCGACCTGCTGGCGCTCACCGTGCTCACGCCGCCCGGGGAACTGGGCGCCGACATCGTGCTCGGCAACTCGCAGCGCTTCGGCGTGCCGCTCGGCTACGGCGGCCCGCACGCGGCGTTCTTCGCCACCCGCCAGGAGCACGTGCGTCACGCGCCTGGCCGCATCATCGGCGTCTCGGTCGACGCCCAGGGCCATCGCGCCTACCGCATGGCGCTGCAGACGCGTGAGCAGCACATCCGCCGCGAGAAGGCGACCTCGAACATCTGCACGGCACAGGCGCTGCTGGCCAACATGGCGGCGATGTACGCGGTGTACCACGGGCCCGACGGCCTGACCGCCATCGCGCGCCGCGTGCATGGCCTGACGCAGTCGCTGGCGGCCGGTGTGACCGCGCTCGGCGTCACCCAGACCAACGCCCACTACTTCGACACGCTGCGCTTCACGCTCACCCCCGCGCAGGCGGCGGCGGTGCGTAAGGCGTCGGTCGAAGCCGGCTACAACCTGCGCCACGTGGGCGACACCGGCATCGGGGTCTCGCTCGACGAGACGGCCACGGCCGACGACGTCGCGGCGCTCGTGGCGGTGTTTGCAGGGGCGGTCGGCACGGCGGCCGGCGCCGTGGCCGCGCCGTCCGACGACGCGCTGCCGCCGGCGCTGCGCCGCACCTCGTCGTTCCTGACGCACGCCGTGTTCCACCGGCATCGCTCCGAGAGCGAGATGATGCGCTATCTGAAGGCGCTCGAGCGCAAGGACATCGGCCTCGACATCTCGATGATCCCGCTCGGCTCGTGCACGATGAAGCTGAACGCCGCCAGCGAGATGTACCCGGTGACCTGGGCGGAGTTCTCGCGCCTGCATCCGTTCGTGCCGCTCGATCAGGCCGCCGGCTACGCCGAGGTGTGCCGCGATCTCGAGGCCGCGCTGGCCGAGCTCACCGGCTTCGCGGCAACGTCGCTGCAGCCCAACTCCGGCGCGCAGGGCGAGCTGGCCGGCCTGCTCGTCATCCGCGCCTGGCATCACGACCGCGGGGAAGGCCATCGCAACGTCGTGCTCATCCCGGCCTCGGCGCACGGCACCAATCCGGCGAGCGCGGTCATGGCCGGCTACAAAGTGGTCGTCGTGGCCTCCGACCCCAACGGCAACATCGACGTGGCCGACCTCAAGGCCAAGGCCGAGGCGCACAGCGCCAACCTGGCGGCGCTGATGGTCACCTATCCGTCCACCCACGGCGTGTTCGAAGACGCCATCCGCGACATCTGCGCCACCGTGCACCAGCACGGCGGGCAGGTCTACATGGACGGCGCCAACATGAACGCGCAGGTCGGGCTGACGAGCCCGGCGCTCATCGGCGCCGACGTCAACCACATCAACCTCCACAAGACCTTCGCCATTCCGCATGGCGGCGGCGGTCCCGGCATGGGGCCGATCTGCGTGGCGACGCACCTGGCGCCGTATCTGCCCGGGCATCCGCTGACGCCGACCGGCGGCGACAAGGGCATCCTGCCGGTGTCGGCGGCGCCGTGGGGCAGCGCCAGCATCCTGCTCATCTCGTACGGCTACATCAAGATGCTGGGTGGCGAGGGCGTCACCGAGTCGACCAAATACGCGATCCTGAACGCCAACTACATCAAGGCGCGGCTGGCGGGGCACTACGACGTGCTCTACGCCCGCGCCAACGGCCGCGTGGCCCACGAGATGATCTTCGACCTGCGGAAGTTCAAGGCGGCCGGGGTCGAAGAAGGCGACGTCGCCAAGCGCCTGATGGACTACGGCTTCCATGCGCCCACGGTCTCGTTCCCGGTGCCCGGCACGCTGATGATCGAGCCGACCGAAAGCGAAGACAAGGGCGAGCTCGATCGCTTCTGCGACGCGCTCATCAGCATCCGCCGGGAGATCGAGGACGTCGTCTCCGGCGCCGCCGACGCGAAGGACAACGTGCTGAAGAACGCGCCGCACACGGCCGGGGTCGTCACCGCCGACGCGTGGACGCATCCCTATACGCGCCAGCAGGCGGCGTATCCGTTGCCGTGGGTCCAGGCCAACAAGTTCTGGCCCAGCGTCGGCCGCATCGACAACCCCTACGGCGATCGCAACCTCGTCTGCATCTGTCCGCCGATGGAGGCGTACGAGTAGCACGGGCGGACGGCCCGAGCCGATGGCAGAGTTCCGCCGCGTGCGGCCACTCCGGGTGCTGAACACGCGTCAGATGCGCGCGGCCGATCGCCGCGCCATCGACGAGGTGGGCCTCCCCTCGATCGTGCTGATGGAGAACGCCGGCCGTCAGGTGGTGGCGGCGCTCGAGTCGCTGGTCGACGACCTGCCGTCGCGCGCGGTGGCGATTCTGTGCGGCACCGGCAACAACGGCGGCGACGGCTTCGTGGTGGCCCGCTCGCTGCAGCAGCGCGGACTCGAGCCCTCGGTCTTCCTCATCGGCACCACCGCCGATGTGCGCGGCGACGCCCGCATCAATCTCGACATCCTCGGCCAACTCGGCACGCCGATTGTGGAGATTGCCGATGCCTCGGCCTGGGAGCTGCACGGCTCGGAAGTGACCGGCGCCGATCTCATCGTCGATGCCATCGTCGGCACCGGCCTGAACCGCCCGCTGAGCGGCCTGCACGAGACCATCGTGCTCGACGTGAACGCGTCGGGGACGTCGGTGGTGGCCATCGATCTGCCGTCGGGCATGTCGGCTGACAGCGCCGAGCCGCTCGGGCCGTCGGTCCATGCGTCGGTGACGGTCACGCTGGCGGCGCCGAAGGTGCCGCTGGTGCTGCCGCCGGCCGAGCACACGGCCGGCGATGTCGTCATCGCCGACATCGGCATCCCGTCGTTCGTGCTCGACGACGTGGAGGGCCCGCGGCTCTATCTGCTGACGCGCGAGTACGTGCGCACGCTGGTGCCGCCGCGCAGCCCCGACGCGCACAAAGGCGACTTCGGACGCGTCGTGGTGGTGGCCGGCTCGCTCGGCATGACCGGCGCGGCCGCGTTGTCGGCGCGGGCGGCACTGCGCGTCGGGCGCCGGGCTCGTCACCGTCGCCACGCCGGCGTCGGTGCAGGCAGTGGTCGCCGGCCTCGGCTCCGAGTTCATGACGGTGCCGCTGGCTGATGCCGACGGCCGCGTGACCGCGGAGGCGGTCGACCGCGTGCTGGATCTGGCGGCGGATGTGGTCGCCGTGGGGCCCGGGCTGGGCGCCGGACCAGGCGTCACCGCGTTCGTGCGGGCGCTGCTCGAGCGCTGCGAGACGCCGCTCATCCTCGACGCCGACGCGCTCAACGCCTGCGCCGGGGATCCGGCGGTGCTGGTCGGCCGCGAGGAGCGCCCGGTGGTCATCACGCCGCACCCCGGCGAGATGGCGCGGCTCATCGGCTGCGCCACCGAAGACGTGCAGGCCAACCGCGTTGGCCTGGCCACCGAGTTCGCGGCCCGGCACGGCGTGACCGTCGTGCTCAAGGGCTACCGCACCGTGATTGCGACGCCCGACGGCGACGTCTTCGTCAACCCGACCGGCAGCCCCGGGATGGCCACGGCCGGCAGCGGCGACGTGCTCACCGGCATGGTGGCCGCAGCCCTGGCGCAACTGCTCGATCCCTCCACCGCCTGCCAGCTCGCCACCTACCTGCACGGCGCGGCCGGGGAACTGGCGGATGCGGACGAAGGCGAGATGTCGATGGTGGCGGGCGACATCGTCAGCCACATCGGCGATGCGGTGCAGGAACTGGTGGCGCGCCAACGCGTGGCGCCGCCGGGCGAATGAGCGGCGCCATCACGCATGTGACGGTGGGCGAGGCGGAGACGCGCGCGGTGGCGGCGGCGCTCGCCGCGGACCTTCGGCCCGGCGACCTCGTGCTGCTGCACGGCGACCTCGGAGCGGGGAAGACGGTGTTCGTGAAGGGCCTCGCCGAGGGCCTCGGCCTCGAACCCGACAGCGTCACCAGCCCGACCTTCACGCTGGTCCACGAGTACCTGGGCGGGCGGCTTCCGCTGCTGCACCTGGATCTCTACCGCCTCGCGGCGACGGACCTCGATGAAGTGGGCCTCGATCCCGATCAGGCGGCGCGCGGGGTCGTGGTGGTGGAGTGGGCCGAACGCCTGACACGGCGGCCGCCGGCCTCGCTGGCGGTGCACATCAGCGATCTCGGCGCCGAAGCCCGCGAGATCCGCGTTGTGCCGGGCTGACCGCCTCGACGCCTGAGGCGGTCGCCGCCTCCCGTGGGCTCCTCGGCGCGACGAGCCCGAGCCCGAGCCCCGGACCCCGAGCCCCGCCTATTCCGTCCGGTAGTTCGGCGCTTCCTTCGTGATCGTCACGTCGTGCACGTGGCTCTCGCGCTGGCCGGCCGGCGTGATGCGCACCATGCGGGCGTCGCGCTGCAGGTCGGTGATGGTGCCGCAGCCGCAGTAGCCCATGCCGGCGCGCAGGCCGCCCACGAGCTGGTGCACGAGCGACGACAGCGACCCCTTGTGCGGCACGCGACCCTCGATGCCTTCCGGCACCAGTTTCTCGGAGGTGGCGCTGACCTTGCCTTCGAGCTGGAACTCGTCCTGGAAGTAGCGGTCGCGGCTGCCCTTGCGCATGGCGCCAATCGAGCCCATGCCGCGGTATTCCTTGAAGCTGCGGCCCTGGAACAGGATGAGCTCGCCCGGACTCTCGTCGGTGCCGGCAAACAGATTGCCGATCATGACCGAACTGGCGCCGACGGCCAGCGCCTTCACGATGTCGCCCGAGTAGCGAATCCCGCCGTCGGCGATGACCGGCACGCCGTGCGGGCGGGCGGCGTTGGCGCATTCCCAGATCGAGGAGATCATCGGCATGCCGATACCGGCCACCACGCGAGTGGTGCAGATCGAGCCGGCGCCGATGCCGACCTTTACCGCATCCACGCCGAGCCTGATGAGCGCTTCGGTGGCGTCGGCGGTGGCGACGTTGCCGGCGATGAGATCCACCTGGGGGAACCGGCGGCGGATCTCCTTGACGATGTCGAGCACGCCCTGGCTGTGGCCGTGCGCGGTGTCGACGATGATGACGTCGACGTGCGCCGCCACCAGCGCCTCGGCGCGTTCGAGCGTGTTCTGCGCGGTGCCGACCGCCGCCGCGCAGCGCAGACGGCCGAGCGTGTCCTTGCAGGCGTTCGGGTACTTGATCGCCTTCTGGATGTCCTTGACGGTGATGAGCCCCTTCAGCCGGAACGCCTGGTCCACGACCAGCAGCTTCTCGACCTTCTTCTTGTGCAGGATCTCGCGCGCCTCATCGAGCGTGGTGCCGACCGGCACCGTGATGAGGTTGTCGCGCGTCATCACGTCGGCCACCGACTGATTGACGTTGGTCTCGAAGCGCAGATCGCGGTTGGTCAGGATGCCGACCAGGCGCCCTTCCTTGCTGCCGTCTTCGGTCACCGGCACGCCCGAGATCCGGTAGTGCGCCATCATCTCGAGCGCTTCGTGGATCTTGTGGGTGGGGGAGAGCGTGATCGGGTTGACGATCATGCCGCTCTCGGAGCGCTTCACGCGGTCCACTTCGGCCGCCTGTTCCTCGATCGAGAGGTTCTTGTGGATGACGCCGATGCCGCCCTGCTGCGCCATCGCGATGGCCATCGACGACTCGGTCACCGTGTCCATGGCGGCGCTGAGCAGCGGCACGTCGAGCGGGATGTTGCGGGTCAGGCGGGTCGAGACGTTGACCCGCGCCGGCAGCACGTTCGAATAACGCGGCACCAGCAGCACGTCGTCGAAGGTGAGGGCCGTCGTCAGCATGGAATCGAGCGAGGTCGTGGCCGGCGAGGAGGAGGCGGTGGGCAGCGTCATGGGCGGCAGTCTCTCGGGTCAGATACGCGAAAGGCCGACGCAGGGGTCGGCCTCGGGCAGTCGCGGCACACGGGGAACACAGGGGTGGCGGTGCACGGCGTCAGTTGGCTCCGTGGCACTTCTTGTACTTCTTGCCGCTGCCGCACCAGCAGGGGTCGTTGCGGCCGATCTTCGGCTCGTCGCGCCTGACCTGCGTGATCGGGGCATCGTCACCGCCCACCCGCGCCGGGGTCGGCGTGGACGGCGGCGGGAAACCGCTGGCGGCGGGTGGCGGGAACCCTGAGGCCGGCGTGTCGGACGGGCCGCTGTAGGTGAGCGGCGCCTGACGACGCGGCGCCGGACGCACCGGGACGTTCACGATCGGCGCCTCGCCTTCGGGGCCGCTTTCGACCGGGCGCAGCCACCACAGGTAGCGCACCATCTCGGCTTCGATGCGGCTGCGCATGTCCTGGAAGAGCGTGTAGCTCTCCTTCTTGTACTCGACCAGCGGATCGCGCTGGCCGTAGCTGCGCAGGCTGATGCCGTCTTTCAGGTGGTCGAGTGAGTAGAGGTGGTCCTTCCACTGCGTGTCGACGATCTGGAGCATCAGGTCGCGTTCGACGCGCCGCATGATGTCGGGGGGAATCACCGCGTCCTTCTCGGCGTATTTGGCCCGCACGCGCGCCTGCAGCGCCTCGCGGATCTCGCTCGGGCGGCCCTCGAAGGGCACCGCGGCGTAGTCGTCGTCGTCGAGCGAGAAGAGCTCGGTCAGCTCGCGGCGCAACGCGTCGAGATCCCAGGTGCTCGAGTCGCCGTCCTTGACGCAGTAGAGCTCGACCTTGTCGTCGACCAGATCGTCGGCGGTGGCCAGCAGGTAGCCGCGGGTGTCGGAGGTCTCGTCTTCGGTGACCCGCACGACCCCTTCGAGCACCTCGCGGCGCAGCGTGTAGACGCTCTCGCGCTGCTTGTTCATGACGTCGTCGTATTCGAGCAGGTGCTTTCTGACCGCGAAGTTCTGCGCTTCGACCTGCTTCTGCGCGCGTTCGATGGCGCGGCTGACCATGCCGTGTTCGATCGGCACGCCTTCTTCCATCCCGAGCTTCTGCATCAGCCCGGAGATGCGGTCGGACCCGAAGATCCGCATCAGGTCGTCTTCGAGCGACAGGTAGAAGCGCGAGCTGCCCGGATCGCCCTGGCGGCCGGCGCGGCCGCGCAGCTGGTTGTCGATGCGGCGGGCTTCGTGGCGTTCGGTGCCGAGGATGTGCAGGCCGCCGGTGGCGACCACGGCGTCGTGTTCGGCCTCGCACTGCGCCTTGAAGTGGCGGTCGATCCGATCCCAGTCGGGGCGCGGGACGCGGTAGTTCTCGCCGCCGTGCGAGAAGTAGACGAACTCGTCGTCGTCGACGAAGCGTTCCTCGCCGCGTTCGAGTTTCTGCGCCACTTCTTCGTGCAGGCACTGCTGCCGCGCCATGTGATCGGCGCTGCCGCCGAGCAGGATGTCGGTGCCGCGGCCGGCCATGTTGGTGGCGATCGTCACCGTGCCCTGGCGGCCGGCCTGGGCGACGATCTCGGCTTCCTGCGCGTGATACTTGGCGTTCAGCACCACGTGCTTGATGCCGCGCCGCTTGAGCATCGCCGAGATCTTCTCGGACTTCTCGATGCTGACCGTCCCGACCAGCACCGGGCGGCCGACCTGCTGCTTCTCGATGATGTCGCCGACGATGGCCTCGTACTTCTCGGCCGCGGTGCGGTAGACGAGGTCGGGTTCCTCGACGCGCCGCATCGGCTTGTTGGTCGGGATGACCGTGACGTCGAGCTTGTAGATCTTGTTGAACTCGGGGGCCTCGGTTTCGGCGGTGCCGGTCATGCCGCCGAGCTTGGCGTACTTGCGGAAATAGTTCTGGAAGGTGATGGTGGCGAGCGTCTGGTTCTCGCGCTCGATCTTCACGCCTTCCTTGGCTTCCACGGCCTGGTGGAGCCCGTCGCTCCAGCGCCGGCCCGGCATCAGGCGGCCGGTGAACTCGTCGACGATGACGACCTGGCCGTCCTTGATCATGTATTCGACGTCGCGCCGGTAGTGCGTGTGGGCGCGCAGCGCCTGCTGCACGTGATGCAGCAGCGGCATGTTGATCGGGTCGTAGAGGCCGCCGGCCTGCAGGCGGTGGGCGAGCAGCCGCTCGGCGTGGGCGATGCCGGCCTCGGTGAGCGTGACCGTCTTGCCCTTCTCGTCGACCGTGTAGTCGCCCGACGCTTCCATGCGTTCGCGGTCTTCGGTCTTCACCTGACCCTGGTGGACCAGGCCGCGGACCAGCGACGGGATGATGCGATCGACCTCGTAGTAGAGGTCGTTCGACTCTTCGGCCGGGCCCGAAATGATGAGCGGCGTGCGCGCCTCGTCGATGAGGATGCTGTCGACTTCGTCGACAATCGCGAAGTTGTGCCCGCGCTGCACCATCCGCGACAGGTCGAACTTCATGTTGTCGCGCAGGTAGTCGAAGCCGAATTCGTTGTTGGTGCCGTAGGTGATGTCGCAGCCGTAGGCGGCCTGCCGCTGCTCGTCGTTCAGGTCGTGCTGGATGACACCCACCGTGAGGCCGAGGAAGCGGTAGATGCGGCCCATCCACTCGGCGTCGCGGCGGGCCAGGTAGTCGTTGACCGTGACGACATGGACGCCCTTGCCCGACAGCGCGTTCAGGTAGGCGGGCAGCGTCGCCATGAGGGTCTTGCCCTCACCGGTCTTCATCTCGCCGATGCGGCCCTGATGCAGCACCATGCCGCCGATGAGCTGCACGTCGTAGTGCCGCATGTTGAGGACGCGGCGACCGGCTTCGCGGACCAGCGCGAACGCCTCGGGGAGCAGTTCGTCGAGCGCTTCACCGCCGGTGGCGCGCAGGCGGAAGGCGGCGGTCTTCTCGCGCAGCCCGTCATCGGTGAGCGGGCGCATCGCCGGCTCGAGTTCACCGATGCGCACCACGAGTGGACGGAGCCGCTTGAGATCGCGGTCGTTCTGAGTGCCGAAGACCTTGGCGAGTAGGTTAGCGACCATGCGGGGCTGACACGTGCCTGGATATTCGTACGATCTTACTGGTGACGGCGAGGACCGTCAAGGAACGGGCAGGGGCGGGGTATATCAGTCGCCGCCGGTCTGACGCGCGCTCTTCAGCAGGAACTGGAGCGGGTTCAGCAACCGGTCGTTGACGCGGACTTCGTAGTGCAGGTGGGGAGCGGTGGCGCGTCCGGTGGCGCCGACCTTGCCGATGAGATCGCCGCGCTTCACCTTGCTGCCGACCTCGACGTCGAATTTCGAGAGGTGGCCGTAGCGCGATTCGAGACCGAAGCCGTGATCGATGCGGATCAGGTTGCCGTAGTCGCTGTAGGCGCTGGCGTGCACGACGGTGCCGTCGGCGGTGGCGAAGACCGGTGAGCCGCGGTCGGCCGAGATGTCGAGCCCGGGATGGAAGTCGGCGCCGCCGGTGAACGGATCGCGGCGCGCGCCCATCGACGAGGTGAGCCATCCGGCGGCCGGCCAGATGGACGGCGTGGCCGCGGCGAGCTTGTTGCGCTTGTCGACGCCTGACTGCACCGACTGCAGACGGCTCTCGAGGCCCTGGAGCAGATCGCGCAGGAGTCCGAAGGTGTCTTCCGGCGAGTTGAGGCTCGGCAACATCGCCAGCCCGGCTGCCGCGGTCGTGCCGCCGCCGCCCATCGCCCTCGACTTCACGATCGCCGGCAGCTTGTCCATGGCGGAGCGCAGCGCCGGGTCGAGGGCGGCGCGGCCGCCGAGATCGTCGAGTGCCGTCTGCAGGCCTTGAATCTGGCCGGTCAGCGCTTCGGTGGTGTCGCGGTAGCTGGAGAGTTCGAGTTCGAGGATGGCCTGCGAGGCGTAGAGGTCGGCGACGTCAGCCTTGGCCTTCCACGCGGCGCCCATGCCGATGAGGACGGGCAGCGACACCACGGTGCCGAGCACGATCAGCGCCGGCCGCAGGCCGACGGTGAATCGCCGGACGACGCCAGTCTGGCGGTCGGCGAGCAGGATCGTGTAACGCGTGGGTGGCATCCGGTTGGTGTGGTGAGGCGCCGCATCCACCAGACGGACGCAACTTGGCGAGCATACCACGCGGTCCGGCGACCGGCCAGCCGAACGGCTTATGAGGCGAAGATTTGGCGAATGAGGCCGGCCAGGCTCACGGCCGGGGCGCCGCGGCCCTGAACTGGAGCGCCTCGAGCAGATGCGCGGATTCGACCTGTGCGGAGGCCTCGAGGTCCGCGATCGTCCGGGCGACGCGCAGCGTGCGGTGCACGGCCCGGCCGCTGAGCCCAAGGCGGACCGCGGCCGTCGCCAGGTGGCGCATCCCCTCCTGGGCGAGCGGGGCCACGGTCTTCAACGCGTCGGGCGTCAGGCGGCTGTTGAGCGTCGCGCCAGTCGCCGCGGCGCGCGCGCGTTGGATGGTGCGCGCTGCCTCGACCCGGCGCCGCACCTCGGCCGAGGGCTCCGCCGGCGCGGTCGCGGTCAGGGTCTCGAAGGGCACCGGCGACAGTTCGACGGTGAGGTCGAGCCGGTCGCGCAGCGGACCAGACACGCGGGCGTGATACCGCGTCACTGCCATCGGCGTGCAGCGGCAGGGGCGCGACGCCTGACCGGCGTAACCGCACGGGCACGGATTCATCGCGGCGACCAGCGTGAACGCGGCCGGGAAGACGACCGTGCCGGAGGCGCGCGCGATGCGCACGACGCCTTCCTCGAGCGGCTGGCGCAGCGCCTCGAGGGCGCGGCGCCCGAACTCGGGCAGCTCGTCGAGGAAGAGCACGCCGTGATGGGCGAGCGTGATGTCTCCGGGGCGCGGCACGCTGCCGCCGCCGACCAGCGCGGCATCCGATGCGGTGTGGTGCGGGGCGCGGAAAGGGCGGGTGCCGACCAGGCCGGCGGAGGTACCCAGCAGGCCGGCGACCGAATGAATCGAGGTGACTTCGAGCGCTTCGTCGAAGACGAGCGCCGGCAGGATGCCGGGCATGCGGCGGGCGAGCAGCGTCTTGCCCGCGCCTGGCGGGCCGACGAAGAGCATGTGGTGGCCGCCGGCGGCAGCGATCTCGAGCGCGCGCCGCGCCGCCGCCTGGCCGCGCACGTCGGCGAGGTCGGCGTCGGTGCCGGCGGCGGGAAGGGAGAGGGGAGCGGCCATCGCGCGTGGCCACGCCTCGGCGGGTTCCTGCAGCCGCGCGACCGCCTCGGCCAGCGTCGCGATCGGCACCACCCGCAGCGCGTCCACCACCGCCGCTTCGGCCGCGTTGGCCGTCGGGAGCAGCAGCGCCTCCACCCCCTGACGCTGCAGCCCGATCGCCACCGGCAACACGCCGCGCGTGGGCAGGACCGCGCCATCGAGCGAGAGCTCGCCGACGATCGCCATCTTTGCGGGGTCGTGCCGCGGCACGACCCCGGCGGCGGCGAGAATGGCGACGGCAATGGGCAGGTCGAACGACGTGCCGGCCTTGCGCACGTCGGCCGGCGCCAGATTCACGGTGATGCGGTTGGCCGGGAAGTCGAAGCCGGAATTGCGGATGGCCGCCCGCACGCGGTCGCGACTCTCGCGCACACTCGCATCCGGCAATCCCACCATCGCGAAGATCGGCAGGCCGAACGAGACGTCCACTTCGACCGACACCGGAAACGCGTCGATGCCGCGCAGCGCGGCACTCTGCACCTGGGCGAGCATCGCCGTCTGCCGGTCCAAGGATGATGCCAACCGACGGCACGCTGGAATCCGGGCGTGTTCGTGGAGGCGTGGCGTGAAGGTGGCGGGAGGTGCGTACGGGTCGAGCGGCGAACGCTGCAGATTCCGCGGCGCTACTGCGCGTTGGCGCTGCGCGTCGAGTGGATCTGGAGTCGATCGCCGATTGAGAGCGCCGAGCTCTTGAGGCGGTTCCAGCTGCGCAGGTTCTCGATGCTCACGCCGTGGCGGCGGGCGATCGAAAAGAGCGTGTCGCCCTTGCGCACGCGGTAGACGGTGCGCGTCACCTCCGACTCCCGGGTGTCGGATTCCGCGGCGGCGCGGCGCACAGGGGCGGCGGCACCGCGGCCGGCGAGCAGCGCCGCCGAGGGCGCGCGCGGCACGACCAGGCGCTGGCCGGGTTGCACGCGGGCGGCGGCGTTCAGGTAGTTGGCGTCGGCCAGATCGGCCCGCGACACGCGCAGGCGGCGCGCGATGGTCGGCAGCGATTCGCCCTTGCGCACCGTGTAGTCACTGCAGCGCCGCGGAGTCTTCGGGCGCCGATCCGCCGTAGCCCTCGAGCACCGACGTCATGGTGCCCATCGGGACGCGCAGCTGGTAGTCGCGGGCGCGCACCGGTGTGGTCCACCGTCGCAGTTCGGGATTCAGCGAGCGGATGTCGTCGGCCGGCACGCCCGCCCACTCGGCCACGCGGCGCAGGTCCACCGGACGCGCGACGGTCACGACGTCGGTCGCGAAGGGCAGCGACGGCGGGATGTCGAAGCCGGTACTGCGTGGGGTTCCGGGCGATGATCGCGGCCGCCAGGATCATCGGCACGTAGTCGCGGGTCTCGCGCGGCAGGTGGCCGGAGGTCGCCGTGAGCTCCCAGAAGTCGTCCACGCCGGAACGCTTCACGGCCCGCTGCACGCGTCCCGGGCCGCCGTTGTAGGAGGCGAGCGCCAGATGCCAGTCGCCGCCGAACATGCGGTGCAGCGTCTTCAGGTACTTGGCCGCCGCGCGTGTGGCTTTCTCCGGGTCGGCGCGTTCGTCGATGTACCAGTCGCTCCGAAGACCGTACTCATTGCCGGTGGGGCGCATGAACTGCCAGACGCCGCGGGCACTGGCGCGCGAGACCGCGGTGGACTTGAACCCGCTTTCGACCAGCGGCACGAAGCCGAGGTCGAGCGGCAGGCCTTCCTCCCGGAACACCGTGTGGATCATCGGCAGGTAGGGACCGCCGCGCGTCAGGCCTTCAGTGAGAAAGGGCCGCAGCCGCCCCTGGAACAACTCCACGAAGCGCAGCACCCGGTCGTTGAGGGGAATCGGGATGTCGTGGGCGGTGGCGGCGAGGTCGGCCCGCACGGTGGTCGCCACCTCGGGGGCCGGCGTGGCGTCGGCTTCGGCCGGCGGCAGCGACAGCAGGGTGTCGATGGAGGCCGGTTCGGTGGCGGTTTCAGTGAAGCCGTCGCCGCTCGAAAGGGTGGCCAGCTCGAGGGCGCTGATGCGGTCGGTCAGCGAGTCGACCGCGGCCGACAGGCGCGGGTCGGAGCGAGCGCCTCCGGGCATGACGAGCAGCGTGTCGAGGGCGAGGTCGAAGGCCAGCCGGGCGTCTCTGAGGTGACCCTGCTGGCTGGCGGCGCGTCCGGCTTCGAATGCCGCTTCCGCGGTGGTGATGGCCTGGGTCACCGGGTCCACCGGTGGCGGGGCCGGCACGGCCACCCGGGCGGGCGCCGCCTGGACCGGTACCGACGCGACCGGGGCCGGGGTGCGGGCCGCACAAGCCGAGGCCCCAACGAGCAGGAAGAATAGACGCGACGCGTGTCATGCCGTGCGGAAGGTCAGACGCTAACACGCCACGCCGGGCCGGTCAAACCGTGCCGGGGCGCCCCGGGCCACCGTGGAGGGGGCCAGCTGGACCGGTCAGCCGGGCGTGCCGTCGAGCCAGATGAAGGTGTCGAAGGCCGCTGCGGCGTCGCGGGCTGCCGGTGTGACGATGGTCCGCGGCCCGACCAGGAGCTGCCGACCGTCACGCGCCGCCCGGCGGACGTCGTCCTCGCAGATGAAGTCGGCGGGAGGCCCGGCGACGGGGGTCGTCGCCGGCACCGCCGCCGGGGACGGGGCGCCGCGCCCGGCCAGCACCCGGTCGATGCCGGACCTCACCTGTCGGCGGCGATGGTTTCGGGCGTCGGTGGCACCGGCGCCCGGGGCAGCGGCGGCAGGGTCGGGGCGCCGGCGGTGATGTCGACGGCAGCCGCTGCGGGCCCTGCGGCGGAGCGGCTCGATCCGCGGGGGCGCAGCTCGTAGGCGAGGCGCTTGATGTTGAGCAGATGCCGGGGCGTGATGTTGTCGGAGGTGATGTTGCCGCCGTAGCCGCCGCAGCCGAGCGTCATCGCCGGGTCCAGTCCGGTCGTGAGCCCGATCGATCCGTGGGTGGTCGGCGTGTTCACGACGATCCGGAAGGCCGGCTTGTGCAGCCCGAACTCGAGGATGATCTGCTCGTTGCGCGAGTGGATGGACATGGTGTGACCCATGCCCCCGTATTGCAGAATCTGTCTGGCGCGCGTGCAGCCTTCCCGCCAGTCGGCGACCTCATAGTAGGAGAGCACCGGGCACAGTTTCTCGATGGACAGCGGATGCTCGCGGCCGACGCCGGCCAGCGGCACGATCAGCGCCCGCGTGCCGGGCGGCGCGGTGATGCCGATGGCGGCGGCGATGTGCAGCGCCGATTTGCCGACCAGGGCCGGGTTCGGCAGCCGCTCCGGCGTGATGAGGGCGGCCTGCAGCTTCGCCGCCTCGGCGGCGCTCAGGAAGTGACCGCCGCCGGCGACCAGCGCCGCCTTGAGTGCCGGCGCCACGGCGACGTCCACCACGATCGAGTTCGGCGACGAGCAGAGCACGCCGTTGTCGAAGGCCTTGCCGGCGAGGATGTCGTCGGCCGCCTTGCCGATGTCGGCCGAGGCTTCGACGTAACACGGGGCGTTGCCGGGGCCGACGCCGTAGGCGGGCTTGCCGGCGGAGTAGGCGGCGCGCACCAGACCGAGGCCGCCGGTGGCGAGAATCACCGCGATGTCGCGCGCCCGCATCAGTTCCTGGGTGCCGTGCAGCGTGACCGTGGAGAGCCAGCCGATGGCGCCATCGGGCAGCCCGGCGTCGCGCGCCGCGTCGTTCATCAGCGTGGCAGTGCGCGTGATGCAGCGCGCGGCTGAGGGGTGCGGGCTGAGCACCACGCCGCACCGCGCCTTGATGCTGATGAGCAGCTTGTAGATGGCGGTCGAGGTCGGGTTGGTGGACGGCACGATGGCGGCCACGACCCCGAACGGCTCGGCGATCTCCACGATCTTCCGGTCGTCGTGGCGGGCGACGACGCCGACGGTCTTCATCGGCCGGATGAAGGCGTGCACGTCGCGGGCGGCGAACAGGTTCTTGGCGACCTTGTCGGCGACCACGCCGTAGCCGGTCTCCTCGACCGCGAGCCGGGCCAGCGGCTCGGCCTGGGCCTCGGCCGCGGCGGCCATCCGCGCCACGATGATGTCGATCTGCGCCTGGGAGAACTCGGCCAGCAGCCGCTGTGCCTGCCGGGCCTTGCGGGCGGCGGCCAGGGCCTCGGCGGCGGAGGCCAGATCGCGCTCGTTCGCCACCGACTACCCCTTCGGGAGGATCTTCTCGACGTCGGCGTGAGGCCGGGGGATGACGTGTACCGACACCAGTTCGCCGACCCGGCGCGCGGCGGCCGCGCCGGCATCGGTGGCGGCCTTCACCGCGCCGACGTCGCCCCGCACGAGCACCGTCACATACGCGGCGCCGATGTATTCCGTGCCGACCAGCACGACGTTTGCGGCCTTGACCATGGCGTCGGCCGCTTCGACCGAGCCGATGAAGCCGCGCGTCTCGACCATGCCCAGAGCGCCTTGTGTATCCATGTGCGGAAACGGCGGATGCCGTACGGCGCGGACTGTACCACAAACCCTGTGCCGGGCGGTGGCGCCGCCGCCCTCCAGGCGCTATCATGTTGGTTCACAAGGCTATGTACACTTTCATCTCCACTCGCACGTCCCTCGCGGTCGTCCTCGCGGCGGGGCTCGCGGCTGCCGGTTGCGGCGGCCAGGAAGACACGGCGCCGGCACAGGGCTCGCTGGCCGTCCAGCTCTCCCGCTCCCGCATCGCCCTGGGCAGCCCGGTCGAGGTCACCTACAAGTTCACCGTGGCGGCCGACGCCGCCGGGCTCGGCACCCGCAAGGCGTTTGTCCACTTCCTCGACGCCGACGGCGAACAGATGTGGACCGACGACCACGATCCGCCCACCCCGACCTCGGGCTGGAAGCCCGGCCAGACGGTCGAATACACCCGGACGGTGTTCGCACCGGTGTATCCCTACGTCGGCCCGGCCAGGATCGTCGCCGGCCTCTACGACACCGGTTCCGGCGAACGCGTGAAGCTGTCGGGCACCGATGTCGGCGGCCGCGCCTATGAGGTCGCGCAGTTCGAGCTGCTGCCGCAGACCGAAAACGTGTTCCTCATCTTCAAGGACGGCTGGCACGCCGTCGAGGCTGCGGCCGATAACTCCATGGTGGAGTGGCAGTGGACCAGGAAAGAGGCCACGCTGGCGTTCCGGAACCCGCGGCGCGACGCGACGCTCTATTTCCAGGCCGACAACCCGGGCAAGGCGGCGACGGCAGCCACGCAAGTGGAGATCCGGCTCGGCGACCAGCTGCTCGAGACCGTGAAGCTGGTGCCCGAGGGCCCCGTGCACAAGATTGCGCTGCCGGTGGCGGCGCTCGGCGCCGGCGACATGGTGGAACTGCGGCTGGTCGTCGACCAGACGTTCGTCCCGGCTCTCGAACCCGGCGCGGCGTCCAATGATCCACGGGAACTCGGCGCCCGCGTGTTCCATGCCTTCGTGCAGCCGCAGGGGTCGTAACACCACCAAATCATGGAATTTCGCTGCAGGCTCGGCACCGCCGCGGGGCAGGTCATCGAGGGCGTCTACGTCGCCCCGACCGAGGCTCACCTGCGCCGCGAGCTCGAAGACAAGGGCCTGCACGTGCTCGCCCTGGCGCCGCGCGGCGGCGTCCAGGGGTTCTCGCTCGGCCGTCGCCGCATCCGCCGCGACGAGTTCCTGATCTTCAACCAGGAGCTGGCGACGCTGCTCAAGGCCGGCATGCCGCTCGTGCAGTCGCTCGACATCCTGCGCCAGCGGCTCACCAATCCGGTGTTCAAGGCCGTGCTCGACGACGTCTACGAGAAGGTGCGCGGCGGCACGGCGCTCTCAGATGCGTTCACCGCGCACGCCGACCTGTTTCCCGGCGTCTACACGGCGTCGCTGGTCGCCGGTGAGCGCAGCGGTTCGCTCGACACGGTGCTGCGGCGCTTCGTGACCTACTCCAAGGTCATCGACACGGTGCGCAAGAAGACCTTCTCGGCGATGCTCTACCCGGCGATTCTCACCGCGCTGGCGGTGGTGCTGGTGGGCATCATCGTGGTCCAGGTGGTGCCGGCGTTTGCCGGTTTCTACGACAGTTTCGACCAGGAACTGCCGCTCATCACCCGCATCATCGTCGGCATCTCCGACGTGGTGCGCGCCAATCTCCTGGTGCTGATTGCAGTGCTGGTCGGCGGCGCGGTGTTCTTCGCGACCTGGGTGAAGCGGCCCGGACAGCGCGCGCGCTTCGATCGCCTGCTGCTGCGGGTGCCGGTCATCGGCGCCATCGCCCACAAGTTCGCCACCTCGCAGATCGCGCGCACGCTGGCGGCGCTGGTCGGCGGCGGCATCCCGCTCGTGAACGCGCTCGACACCGCCTCGACGTCCACCGGCAACCGCTACCTCGGCGAGGAACTGCGCGTGGTGGCCGAGCGCGTGCGCGAAGGGCGCGGCTTCGCGGCGACGCTGCTCGAGCGCCGCGTCATGCCGGATGTCGCCATCAAGATGATCGAAGTGGGCGAATCCACCGGCGCCCTGCAGGAGATGCTGACCTCGCTGGCCGACTTCTACGACGAAGACGTCGAGACCGAAGTGGCCCGCTTCGTCACCCTGGTCGAGCCGGTGATGCTCGTCTTCATGGGCATCGTCATCGCCGGCGTCGTGCTGGCGCTCTACATGCCGATCTTCCAGTTGTCCAACGTGGTGGGTCGCTAGGAACCCCAACTGATGGCCATCGCCCAGCCCGACGACGCCTTCGCGACCGACGTCACGCACGAATTCGTGCCGGTGGCGCCGGCCGATGGCCGCGCGGCCGAAGAAGCCGACGCGCGCCGGCTGGCCGAACGCTACCGGCTCGAGTTCCTCGACATGGGGCTGTTCCGGATCGATCAGGAGCTGTTTCGCGGCATCCCGGCCGAGCTGATGCTGCGCTACGGCTTCGTGCCGTTCAAGCGCGACGGCCGCGCGCTGGTCGTCGTGGTGTCCGACCCGACCGACCTGCAGATGATCGACGAGCTGGCGGTGCTGCTCGGCACACCGGTGCGGGTGATGGTCGGCGCTCGGTCGGCGATCGAAGGCATCCTCAAGAAGAGCGAGAGCTCGC
Source organism: uncultured Acidobacteriota bacterium (assembly GCA_963779175.1). GTDB lineage: Bacteria > Acidobacteriota > Vicinamibacteria > Vicinamibacterales > UBA2999 > CADEFD01. The sequence goes on along the minus strand of CAVZXA010000003.1, from coordinate 1,266,397 downwards.
AGCGCGTGCTCGACGACGCCACCGAAGACTTCATCCAGGTCCTCAAGGACGAGGACTCGAGCGAAGACCTCACGGTCGAACGTCTGACCAGCGACCACAGTCCGATCATCCGCATGGTCGACGCGATGGTCTTCACCGCCATCCAGCGGCGGGCCAGCGACATCCACATCGAGACGCAGGACGACGCGGTGGTGGTGAAGTACCGCATCGACGGCGTGCTGCAGCCGGCCAGCCGGCCGATCGCCAAGTCGTCGCACAGCGCCATCATCTCGCGCATCAAGGTCATGGCGGAGCTCGACATCGCCGAGAAGCGGGTGCCGCAGGACGGCCGCTTCCGGCTGCGCGTGCGCGGCAAGACCATCGACTTCCGCGTCTCGATCATGCCGAGCGCGCACGGCGAAGACTCGGTCATCCGCATCCTCGACAAGCAGTCGATCAGCGAGCAGTTCACGGAGCTGAAACTCGACATCCTCGGCTTCCCGGAGATCGAGCTCAAGCGCTTCCGCAAGTACATCCGCGAGCCCTACGGCATGGTGCTGGTGACCGGGCCCACCGGGTCGGGCAAGACCACCACGCTCTACGGCGCGCTGGCCGAAATCCGCTCGGTCGAAGACAAGATCATCACCATCGAAGACCCGGTCGAATATCAGCTCAAGGGCATCACGCAGATCCCGATCAACGAGAAGAAGGGGCTGACCTTCGCCCGCGGGCTGCGCTCGATCCTGCGCCACGACCCCGACAAGATCATGGTCGGCGAGATCCGCGACTCGGAAACCGCGCAGATCGCCATTCAGTCGGCGCTGACCGGCCATCTCGTGTTCACGACCGTGCACGCCAACAACGTCTTCGACGTGCTGGGCCGCTTCCTGAACATGGGCGTCGAGCCGTATCAGTTCATCTCGGCCCTCAACTGCGTGATGGCGCAGCGGCTGGTGCGCAAGATCTGCGAGAAGTGCCGGCAGCCGGTGCGGCTGACGCGCGAACAGCTGATCGAGTCGGCGATGGACCCGGCGCTGGCCGACACCCACATGTTCGCCGAGGGCGCCGGCTGCGTCGAGTGCGGCGGCACCGGGTTCAAGGGCCGCATGGCGATCTGCGAGCTGCTCGACCTGACCGATCACGTGCGCGAGCTGATTCTGGAGCGGCGGCCGATCTCGGAGATCAAGCGCGCCGCCAAAGATCAGGGCATGCGCTTCCTGCGCGAGTCGGCGGTCGATCGCGTGATGCTCGGCCTCACGACGCTGCGTGAGATCAACAAGGTGACGTTCGTCGAATGACGCTCCCGGCGTTCCTCCAGCAAGCCCCGCCCACCGTGGCCGTGGACCTCGCGCCCGAGCGCGTCGCGGTCGTGCGCGTCGAGCGGCGCGGCGCCACCGCGGCGATTGCCTCGCACGGCGTCGAGGCGCTGCCGCCCGGCGCCATCACCGGCGCGCTCTCGGCGCCCAACATGCCTGACGTGCCGGCCGTGGCCGCGGCCATCAGCCGCGCGCTGGCCACCGCCGGCACTCGCGCCACCCGGGTCTCGCTGGTCGTGCCCGACACCATCGCCCGGGTGAGCCTGGTGCGCTTCGAGTCGGTGCCGGCGAAAGCCGGCGATCTCGACGAGCTGATCCGCTGGCAGGTGAAGAAGACGACGCCGTTCCCGCTCGACGACGCGGTGATCGGCTATACCGCGGGCCTGGCGCTGCCGGGGGCGCACGAGTTCATCGTCACGGTCGCCCGGCGCGATGTGGTGCAGCAGTACGAGCGGGCCTGCGAGCTGGCCGGCGCGCACGCCGGCATCGTCGACCTGGCCACCTTCAACGTCGTCAACGCGGTGCTGGCGTCGGCGGGGCCGGGCAGCGGCGACTGGCTGCTGGTGCACGCGGCGCCGTCGTATGTGAGCCTGGCGGTGCTGCGCGACGGACACCTCATCTTCTACCGCACGCGCGGCGAGGACTCGGAAGGCTCGGTCGCCGACCTGGTCCATCAGACGGCGATGTACTACGAAGACCGGCTGCACGGGCAGCGATTCGGGCAGGTGCTGCTGGCGGGCGGATCGACCGTGGCCGGCGCCGATCATCTGCGCCGCGAGCTGTCCGAGCGCCTCGGCCTCGAAGTGGCGGCGGTGGATCCGTTCCATGCGGCCTCACCGGCGGCGCGGCTGGGCGCCTCGCCGTCGCTGGCCGACGCCCTGGCGCCAGGCATCGGGATTCTGCTGCGCGAGAAGGGCGGCGTCGTGATGCTCACGGGCAATCTCGCGACCCGGCCCTTCTATAACGAGCGCCTCGTGCGGGGCGCGCTCATCGTGGCACTGGCGGCGGCGATCGCCTGGGCGGCGGTCAACGTCGCCACGCTCGTGAGCTTGTCGCAGCAGGGCTCGATGCTCGGCGACCGCGTGCGCACCGAGGGGCTGCGGGCCTCGGGCGCGCGCACCGAGGCCGACACGGTGCGGCGCGGCCTGAACGTGGCCGAACTCAAGACCGTGTCGGGCGCCGCCTCGGAAGCCAACGCCCTCATCCAGCGGCGGACCTTCTCGTGGACCAGCCTCTTCAACCAGCTGGAAACCACGCTGCCGCCCGATGTGCGGCTGGTGGAAGTGCAGCCGCAGACCGACGACACCGGGCGCCTCATCCTGTCGCTCACGGTGGTGTCGAAGAAGATCGAGGACCTCGACGACTTCATCCGCGGCCTCGAGGCGACGGGCGCCTTCTCGGGCGTGGTCTCGCGCTCGGACGAGGCGCTCGAAGACGGCACCATCGCCTCGACGCTGCAGGGCTACTACGCGCTCGCGGCCAGGCCGGTCGCCCCGGCGTCTGAATCATCGAGTGCGTCCGCCACGCCCCCGCGGACGCCGGAGGCCATCCGATGAGCGCTCGTCGCGCCACGCTGGTCCGCCGCGTGCTGCACGAGCATCGCGCGTGGATCTGGCCGCTGGCGGTGTTGCTGGGCCTGAACGTCCTGGCCGTGGCGCTCGGCATCGTGCCGATGTCGCGCGCCGTGGCGGCCTCCGACGCCCGGGCCAGCGCGGCCTCGGCCGATGCGGCGGCGGCGGCCAGCGAACTGGCGGCGGCGACCGCGGCCCGCGATGGCCGCGACACCGCCACCCGCGAACTCGCGATCTTCCACAAGGACGTGCTCCCGGAAGGCGTCGGTGAGGCGCGGCGTCTGCTGCAGCTCAAGATCGCGCAGCTCGCCCGCGCCAACGATGTCACCTTCGCGCGCAGCATCGCGACACCGGAGTCGATCCGCGGCAGCGAGCTGGCGCGGCTGCAGGCGAATATCGAGCTGGTCGGCCGCTACCGCGACGTGCGCCAGTTCCTCTACGAGCTCGAGACCTCGAGAGACTTCGTGATCGTCGATTCGATTGTCTTGTCGGAGGGCGAAGACGCGTCGGCGCCCCTCAACCTCACGCTCGCGATTTCCACCTACTTCAAGGCCGTGCCGGATGCCCGCTGAGCGCCAGCGGCAGCTGCTCATCGGCCTCGGCCTGCTGCTGGCGGTCGTGGCCGTGTGGCAGTATCTCGGCACCTCCACGCCGGCCGCCCCGCAGGCGGTGGTGGCGGCGCGCCGGGCCGCCGCGGCCGAAGTGCCGCTGCGGCCGGTGGACGTCGCGCTCGAGGCGCTCGACGGCGGCCGGCTGGGCCCCGACGACGGCGGACGCAATCCCTTCGTGTTCGGCGCCCGCCAGGTCGCGATGACCGACGACGGGGCGCGGCGGGCGGTGACGCGGCTGCCGGCGATGCCGGAGACGGCGCCGCTACGGCTGCCGCCGGGCCCGCCGCCGCTGGCGCCGATTCCGTTCAAGTTCATCGGGCTGGTCGAAGGCACCAACGGTCCGACGCGCATCGCCGTCCTCAGCGACTCCAAGGGCCTGGTGGTGCACGGCAGTGAAGGGGCTATCATCGACGGACGCTTCCGGATTCTCTCCATCGGAACCGATTCCATCGACATCGCGTATGCCGACGGGCGCGGCCGCCAGACGTTGCGGCTGAGCGGGCAGTAGCAGGACAACGGGAGAACGCGTGGCGAGATCAGGAATACTGAAGGCCGTCGCCCTCGTGCTGGCGCTCGTGGTCGTGTCAGGGTGCGGCGCCAGCCGCTCCTACCGACGCGGCCAGCAGGCGGCCAACGCCCAGCAGTTCGACGAGGCGGTCGAGTACTACCGGCAGGCCCTGCAGGGGGCGCCCGACAAGCCCGAATACAAGATCGCGCTCGAGCGCGCGATGCAGGCGGCCGCGACCTTCCACGTGGCCCGCGGGCGCACGTTCGAAACCGAAGGCCGGGCCGACGAGGCGCTGCGCGAGTACCGCAAGGCGATGGAATACGACCCCTCGAACCGCTCGGTGGCGGCGCGGGCGGGCGAACTCGATCGGGAGCTGCGCGACCGGCTCGAAGCCAGCCGGCCGCGGCCGCCGATCGAGGCGATGCGTGAACAGGCGCGGCGCACCTCGCAGGAGCCGGTGCTCAATCCGACCTCGAAGGAGCCGCTGAACCTGCGCTTCGCCAGCACCAGCCTGCGCGACCTGCTCAACTTCATCGGCAGCTCGACCGGCATCAACGTCACCTACGACCGCGATTTCCAGGATCGCAGCGTCACCGTGCAGCTCGAGGGCGTCACCCTCAACGAAGCGCTGCAGCAGGTGATGCTCTCGAACCAGATCTTCTACAAGGTGCTGAACGAGCGCACCATCATCATCGCCACCGACAACACCGCCAAGCGCCAGCAGGTACGAAGAGCAGGTCATCAAGACGTTCTTCATCTCGCACGCCGATGCGGTGGAGCTGGCGCAGCTGGTCAACACGGTGATTCTGGCGCCGCAGATGGCCATCCAGCCGCGCATCGCGCCCAACAAGACCGCCAACACCCTCACCGTGCGCGCCGCCGCGCCGGTCATGGAGATCATCGAGCAGGTCATCCGCATCAACGACAAGCCGCGCGCCGAAGTGATCGTCGACGTGCAGATCCTCGAGGTCAGCCGCGAACGGGCCAAACGCTTCGGCCTGAATCTCACCGACTACGCGATCGGCGGCATCTTCTCGCCCGAGCAGTCGCCGGGCGGCAGTGCGGCGGTGCCGCCGCCGACCACCGGCGGCGCCAGCACGACCACCAGCAGCGGCAGCGCCACCGCGCCATCGAACGTCGGCTCACCGCCGGTCTTCAACGCCAACACCATTTCGACCGGCATCAGCGCCGCCGACTTCTACCTGGCCGTGCCCGCCGCCATCGTCCGCTTCCTCGAGAGCGATTCGCAGACCAAGACGGTCGCCAAGCCGCAGCTGCGCGGCACCGAAGGGCAGAAGGTCACCCTCAACCTCGGCGAAGAAGTGCCGGTGCCGAGCACGACCTTCACACCGCTGGCGCAGGGCGGCGCCAACGCCAATCCGCTCACCTCGTTCACCTACCGGCCGATCGGCGTCATCGTCGAGATGACGCCGCGCGTCACCTACGAAGGCGACATCGTCATGGACCTGGTGCTCGAGAACAGCGCGCGGGGCCAGGACTCGACGATTGCCGGGCAGTCACTGCCGGCGTTCGCGTCGCGCAAGGTCACGACCCGCCTGCGCCTGCGCGACGGCGAGTCGAACCTGCTGGCCGGCCTGCTGCGCGAAGACGAGCGGCGCTCGCTGCGCGGCTTCCCGGGCATCATGCGGTTGCCGCTGCTGCAGCAGCTCTTCGCCGACAACGACTCGAACATCCGTCAGACCGACATCGTGATGCTGCTCACGCCGCGGATCGTGCGCTCGCATCAGCTCACCGCGGACGACCTGCGCCCCATCTACATCGGCACGCAGTCGAACATGGCCGTGGGCGGGCCGCCGCCGGTCTTCGGCGGCGGCGACGCCGCGGCCCCGGCCGCCGCAGCGCCGCCGCCCGCACCGGCCGCTGCGCCAGTGGCCGGCACGCCTGGCCCCGCTGCGCCGTTCGGCCAGCAGCTGCCGACGGGCAGCTCGACGACGCCCGGCTTCACGGCGGCGCCCGGCGCGCCGGTGACGTCGCCCGGCCAGCAGCTGCCGGCGGGCACGTCGGCCACACCGGGCTTCACGGCCGTGCCGCCCGCCGCGCCGGCGACGGCGCCGCCGCCGCCGACCAATCCGTTCCAGGCGCTCACGCCGCACGCGCCGGCACCTGATGCGCCGCGCCGCCGCCACGCCGACGCTGCCGCCACCCCCGCAGCAGGCGGCCGGACAGGCCCCTCCGACCACTCCCTTTGCGCGGCCCTCCACTCAGGCCCGGCGACGGTGCTCGTGAGCCCGCCGGGCACCGACTTCCGCGTCGGGGCCGGGCCGTACCTGGTGCCGATCTCGATCTCGAACGCGTCGCGTCTGTCCACGGTATCGATCTCGCTCTCGTTCAATCCGGCTGTGCTGCGTGTGCGCACGGTGCAGGAAGGCAATCTGATGCGCCAGGGCGGCGCCCAGGCCGCCTTCACGCAGAAGATCGACGCCGCCGCCGGGCGCGTCGATATCGCCGTGGTGCGGCCGGGCGACGTGCTCGGGGCTTCCGGCACCGGTGTGGTCGGGGCGGTGCTCTTCGAAGCCGTCGCGCCGGGCACCTCGCCGCTGGCGCTGTCGGGCGTGGGCACCCTGGCCGGCGGCGGCGGGGCGGCGCCGTTCCTGTTCCAGCCGGTCACGGTGACGGTCAAGTAGGGAGGCGACAGGTGCGCATCCGGGTCCGACGCGTCGAGCGCGGCTACAGCTTCATCGAGCTGCTCATCGTCACGACGATCCTGCTGATTCTCGCGTCGGGCATCCTGCCGCTCGCGCGCGTGACCGTGCAGCGCCAGAAGGAAAGCGAGCTGCGACAGAACCTGCGGGACATCCGCGAAGCGCTCGACTCCTACTACGACCTGGTGGCCATGGGGCGTGTGCCGTCCACCGAGCTCAAGCCCGGGAACGAAGGCTATCCGCCGGACCTCGAGACGCTGGTCGAAGGGATCACGCTGGCCGGCGATGCCACGGGTCGCAAGGTGAAGCTGCTGCGCCGCATCCCGGTCGATCCGATGATCGGCGCGCCCGAGTGGGCGCTGCGCTCGTATCAGGACAAGCCCGACGCGACGCGCTGGGGCGGACAGAACGTCTACGACGTCCGGTCGACGAGCGGCGGCACCGCCCTCGACGGCACGAAGTACAGTGACTGGTAGGCCGTGAGGACCGCGATGACACCGATGCGCAGACGCCCGACGCTGGCGGACGGATTCACGCTGATTGAGCTGCTGGTCGTGATGTCGCTCATCGTCGTGCTGTCATCGGTGGCGCTGGTCGGCTACCAGAACAGCATCGTGCGGGCGCGCGAAGCGACGTTGATGGACGATCTCTACAAGCTGCGCGAGGCCATCGATCAGTATTACGCCGACAAGCAGAAGTGGCCGGCGACGCTCGAGGACCTGGTGACCGACGGCTACGTGCGCAAGATTCCGGAAGACCCGATGACCAACTCCGCCGACACCTGGCAGACGGTGGCCGCCGAAGCCGATCCGGCCAATCCGACCGCCGAGGCCGGGATCTTCGACGTGAAGAGCGGGTCTGACAAGACGGCGCTCGACGGCAAGCCCTACGCCGAGTGGTAGGGCGCAGCGCCGGCGCGCCGCGGTAGCGCCGGGCCGGCGGCCCGCAGCGGCCTACGACACCCGGATCACCGTCTCCCCGTAGCCTTCCTGTCCGGTCGTGGTCACCACGCGCACCCGCACGGTGTAGGTGCCCGCCGAATACCGATGCGCCGTCGCCGGCCCGGTGGTCGTGGTCCCGGCGCTGCCGTCGCCGAAGTCCCAGTCGAAGGTGCGGATCGAGCCGGAGATGGTGCCGGTGGTGCTGATCGTGAAGGTGACCAGGCCGTTGCCAGGCAGGGTCGGCACCTGGGCGTTGATCTGCACGCCCACGGTGCTGCGGTCGTTCACGACGACGGCCAGCGTGGTGGTGCCGGTGAAGCCGAAGGCATCGGTGGCCGTGACGTTCACGATGTAGCTGCCCGAGCGCGTGTAGACGTGCGAGCGCGAGATCGCCGCCGGCACGGCGCCGAGATTTTCGCTGGTGCCGTCGCCGTAGTCGATGCGCGCCGTGCGGATGCCGGCATTGGCAGGCGGCGTCAGCGTGAAGATGATCGGCAGGCCGGTCTCGGTGGTGTTGGCGACGCCGAGCGAGCTGGCGGCGGTGACGGCAATGGCCGGCAGGTCGCGCGCCGTGATCGTCACCTTGGCCGTCTGCGCCGTGGTGCTGCCGCCAATGGTCGCGGTGACGTCGGAATTGGTGCTGGTCGTGAGTTCGGTGCGAGCCTCGCCGCTGTCGTTGGTCAGCACCGAGCTCTGCGACAACTGGCCCGCCGTGGTGGAGAAGCCGACGGGGACGCCGCGCAGCGGATTGCCGCCCTTGTCGATCACCTGCGCGATGACGCCGGTGGTGCCGCCGGTGCTGGGCACGAAGGCGGTTTCCGCCCGGATGGACACGGCCCCGACCGCCGCGGCGCCGACCAGGATCTCGATGTCTTCGGACTTGCTGCCGCCGGAGAAGGCGCCGATCTTGGCCGCACCCGACTGCGCGCCGGCGATGAAGCGCACCGTGACCTGCCCGTTCTGCGTGCGGGCCTCGCGCGGGTCGATGGTGCCGAGCGACGAGGTGAAGGTGACCACCGTGCCGTTCTGCACGGCCGTGCCGGCCGATTCGATGACCACCGCCGTGATCTCGGTGCTGCCCGCCACCGGCAGCACGCCAAGCCCGGCCACGAGCCGGATCGTCGTATTGGTGGGAGCCAGCAGCGGCACCTTGTCGCAGGCCGAGGCGGCCAGCGCCGCCAGAAGTGAGCCGAGCAGCGCCGTGCGGGAGATGAGTGACATGTGGCGGGTCGCTAACGATAATAGTTACGTGAACTTACGGGGTCAAGGCGCGCGAACGTCTGGTCTGGCCGGCGACCGGGGTTACGTGATGGTGGCCTTGCTCGTGGCGATGAGCGTGATGGCCGTCCTGATGGGCGCGGCGCTGCCGGTGTGGAACAAGCAGGCGCAGCGGGAACGCGAGGAGGAATACCTCTTCCGGGCCCACGAATACGCCCGCGGCATCCTCAAGTTCCAGCGCAAGGCCGGCCCCGGCACGCTCCCGCCGACGCTCGATCTGCTGGTCGAGCAGCGTTTCGTGCGGCGCAAATACAAGGACCCGTTGACCGGACAGGATTTCCAACCTGTCTATCAGACGGCGGCGCCCATCGGAGGGTCGGGTGGCGCGGCCGGGGCAATCGGCACCAGCGGCGGGGCGGCGACCGGCGGATTCGGCAGCACGTCCACGGCCGGCTCGGGCACGGGTTTCGGCAGCACCTCGACGTCTTCGACCGGTGGCACCTCGACGATGTCGCCGATCGGAGCGATGCCGGGAGCACCCGTCATCGGCGTGGTGTCGAAGAGCAAGGGCACCAGCATCAAGGTCTACAACGGCCGCACGCGCTACGACCAGTGGGCCGTGACGTGGCAGGACGTGCGACCCGGCAAGGGCCTGCCGCCGGACATCCTGCAGGCGATGAACGCGACCGGCGGCGCGGCTGGCACCGCCGGAGGCGGCACTGGTGGTGGCACCGGCGGCAACCCGTTCGGGTCCGGCGGCGCCAACCCGTTCGGTCAACCGGGCGTGGGCAATCCTTCCGGGCGGCCCGGGACCGGCAACCCGTTCGGCCAGCCGATCCCGCAGCCGGGCGGCAACCCGTTCGGCGCTCCGGGCACCAATCCGTTCCAGCAGCCGGGTGGCAGCCGCTTTACGCCGACGCTGCCGCCGCCGCCGGGCCAGGCGGGCGCCAATCCGTTCGGCGCGCCGCCGCCGAAACGGCAGAACTAGCCAGCGCCAGCGTCAGACGCGCGCCGCGTCCCAGGCGTCCACGACGCTGTCGTGCACGGCGATGCGAAGACGCCGGATGCCTTCCGTGTCGTCCGACGCGTGGACGCGGTTGGTCAGACACACGACGTACAGATCGCGCGCCGGGTCGATCCAGAGCGAGGTGCCGGTGAACCCGGTGTGGCCGAACGCGCGCGCCGACATCCGCGAGCCGCACGACGAGGTCGGCAGCATCGTGTCCCAGCCGAGACCGCGCGAACTGCCGGGCACGTCGCCACGCGTCGTCGCGCGCGCGGCCAGCGCGGCGGGAATGCCGTGCGATGAGGTCGTGGCGCCGAGCACGAGCCTCAACCACCAGCGCGCGAACGCGCCGACCGCGTCGGCAGTGCCGAAGAGCCCCGCGTGTCCGGCGGCGCCACCGAGCGCGGCGGCATTGCTGTCGTGCACGCAGCCGGCTGCGACGCGTCCGCGCCACGGATCGACGCCGGCCGGGGCGACCCGCGCGCGCCACGACGGTCGCCGGCCGAAGGCGATCTCAGCGCCCGGCAGCGCGCCGGTGATGAAGCGGTCGAACTGGGCGGCCAGCGGCGTCTGTGCGGCATCTTCGAGGAGCAGGCCGAGCAGGATGAAGCCGAGGTCGGTGTAGAGGTGCGTCGTGCGCGCCCGATACGCCGGCGGGTCCGCGGCGATGCGCGCCAGGTAGCCGGCGCGGCCGGCGACCGCGCGGTAGAACGGGCGATGCGCGGCGAAGCCGGCGGCGTGTTCCAGCAGGTCCTGCACGGTGATGGCGTCGCGGCCCGCGAAGGCGGACCATCTCGTCTCCAGACGCGTGTCGAACGGCAGGGCACCGGAAGCGTGCGCGCCGAGCGCCAGCGTGGTCGTGGCCATGACCTTCGTCAGCGAGGCGAGGTCGTAGATCGTGTCCGTCATCGACGGGCGCGGCGTCACCCGCGTAGGTCGTCCGGCCGAGCGCCACCGTGTACGCCGTGGCCGCGGAGGTGCCGACTGCGATGACGCCGCCGGGCGTCACGCGGGCGGCGATCGCCTCGGCGAGCACGCGTCGCACGTCGTCGGGCGGCATCATCCGCGCGCGGGTGCCACCCGCGACAGCACCCACGCCGTGCCGACGGTGGTCGTCGCGCCGATGAACACGTACCAGGTGAAGGCCGTCGCCGTCAGCCCCCACACCGCCGTCATCACGGCCAGGCCGGCGACCATTCCCACGAAGGCGTCACGTTCGCCCACCGAGGGCATGCGGGTCGCCAGCAGGAACGCGCCGAGGATCGAGCCCGAGGCGAACGACAACACGGCGAGTCCGGCATCGAGCACCGAGCGGTCCATGAGCTGGGCGCCGAGCGCGACGGCAACCTGCACGAGGCCCCAGCCGATGGTGATGCGACGCGACAGCGCGAGCAGCGCCGTCTCGTCGAGCTCGCGGCGGCTGCGCGGCCTGTAGAAGTCGTTGATGGTGGTGGCGGCCATCGCGTTCAGCGACGGCGAGAGTGCCGCGGCGACGATCGCGGCCACGATGAAGCCGGCGATGCCGGTCGGAAGATAGTTGACCACGAAATGCGGCAGCACCTGGTCGGTGCGGGCCAGCGGCGCGTCCAGCGGCACGTGCTGATGAAACGTGAACAGCATGATGCCGATGAGCAGGAACAGGATGAACTGCGCGAACACCACGAAGCCGCTCAGCACCAGGCCGGTCGCGGCGGCGCGGGCACTGGTCGCCGCGAGCAGCCGCTGCACCAGGAACTGATCGGTGCCGTGCGTCGCCAGTGTCAGCGCCACGCCGCCGAGCAGGCCCGTCCACAGGGTGTAGACGGCGGTGGGATCGGTGGAGAAGTCGAGGAACGTGAACTTGCCGGCCGCCGCGCCCGCGCGCATCACTTCGTCCCACCCGCCGGGAATCCGCCCGAGCAGCGCCACGGCGACCAGGCCGGCGCCGGCGGCATAGATGAACATCTGCACGACGTCGGTCCAGATGACCGCGGCGGCGCCGCCACGCACGGTGTAGATGATCATGATGGCGCCGACGACGAGCGTGGACCACGCGGTGGGCACACCGGTGACGACGCTGATGACGATCGAGGTCGCAAACAGGCGGATGCCATCGGCGAGCGACCGCGTGACCAGGAAGAGGCCGGCCGAGAGCGTCGTGACGCGCCGGCCGAAGCGCCGCTGCAGCAGTTCGTACGAGGTGACCAGATCGCCGCGGAAGTAGGCCGGGATGAACAGCACGCTGACGAGCAGGCGGCCGATGACGTAGCCGAGCGCCAGCTGCAGGAACGTCATGTTGCCGGTGTAGGCGGTGGCGGGAATGCCGATGAAGGTGAGGGTGCTCGTTTCGGTGGCCACCACCGTGCAGCAGACCGCCCACCACGGCACCGAGTGCCCGCTCAGGAAGTAGTCGCGCGTCGTGTGCTGGAAGCGGCCGAACCACGACCCGAAAGCCGTGATGGCCACGAGATACACGACGATGACGCCGTAGTCGAGCGGGGCGAGCACGCGCCAGTATAAGCTTCAAGTGTGCACGTACTCGGGATCGATGCCGGTGGAAGCAAGACCGTCGCGTGGTTGGCCGACGAAGAAGGCCGCGTGGTGGGCGAGGGACGGGGCGGCGGCGCCAACCTGCACAGCGCCGGAGAACTCGCGACCGAGAAGGCGCTGTTCGACGTGATGCATGCCGCGCTCGGCGACCTTGAGACGATGCCGGCGGCGGTGTGTGTCGGCATGGCGGGCATGGACCGGCCCGACGATGAAGCGATCGTGCGCGGCATCCTCAGGCGGCTTGGCTGCCGCGGCCAGATCGTCGGCGTCAACGACGCGCACATCGCGCTGGTGGCCGGCGCCGGTGATGAGCCGGGCGTGGTCGTCATTGCCGGCACCGGGTCAATCGCCTACGGCATCGGACCCGCCCGCACGGCGGCGCGGGCCGGCGGCTGGGGCGAAGTCTACGGAGACGAGGGCTCGGCCTTCTGGGTCGGCGCCCGGGCGCTCGCCGCGGTCGTGCGCGCGGCCGACCGTCGCGGGCCGGCCACCGCGCTCTCGGCGCTGGTGCTGCGGCACGCCGACACCGACCGCATCGACGGGCTGGTGCGCCAGGTGCACACGCGTCCGGATCGGCGACAGATGATTGCGGCGATGGCGGGCCTGGTGGCGCGGGCCGATGCCGACGGCGACGCGGTGGCGGCCGAAATTCTGCGGTCGGCGGCCTCCGAACTGGTCGTCGCCGCCAGGTCCGTCATCGAGCAGCTCGGCATGCGCGGCGAGCGCTTCGCGGTCGTGCTCTCGGGCGGACTCTTCAAGATGGCGCCGGTGCTGGCCACGATGCTGGAAGGGCTGGTCGCCGACGTCGCGCCGAAAGCGACCGTCGGCGTGCTCACCGACGAACCGGCCCTCGGGGCCGTGCGGCTGGCGCTCAGCGCGTCCCGCGGTCAGTTGCGGTTGCCGGTGTATGCCGGCGCGCCGCCGGGACGGGCATGACGCTTCACCTCGTGAACGACCACGACGCCGCCACCGCGCGCGTCACGGCACTGGTCTCGACCGCGATCCGCGAGACCCCGGCCCTCGTGCTGGGCCTGCCGACCGGCCGCACGCCGATTGCCCTCTATGCGGCGCTGGCCACCGCGCGGCTGGACTGGTCGCGGGTGCGGACCTTCAATCTCGACGAGTTCGCGACGCTGGCGCCGTCGCACCCGGGATCGTTTCGCGCCTTCATGGACCAGCATCTCTTCCGCCATGTGAACCTCGACGCCGGCGCGATCGGGTTCCTGCGCGGCGACAGCGCCGACGACACGGCGGAATGCCGGCGCTACGACCGGGCGATCGCGGCCGTCGGCGGCATCGACCTGCTGCTCGTCGGGCTCGGCGCCAATGGCCACATCGGCTTCAACGAGCCGGGCGAGTCGCTGCGCGCCGAGACCCATGCCGTGCATCTGCACGAGTCGACGCGCCGCGCCAACGCCGGGGGCTTCGGCGGCGACTGGCAGCGGGTGCCCGATCGCGCCCTGACGATCGGCATGCGTCACGTGCTCTCGGCCCGCCGGGTCGTGTTGATGGCAACCGGGGCATCGAAGGCTGACGCGGTCGCCGCCATGATCGATGGGCCGCTCACCACCACGTGCCCGGCGTCGTGGCTGCAGACGCATCCCGACGTGACCGTGGTGCTCGACCAGGCGGCGGCCAGCCGGCGGGTCGGTCCCTAGCAGCCCGTGGTGGAAGTCCCGGCGAGCACCGAGACCGATGAGGCGCGCCAGATTCGCGAGGCGCGACAACTGAGAATACCGGCCTGTATTTGAAGGCGGAGCAACGAAGCGAGCGGCGATCCATCATCGGTCGAATGCCGTCGGGACTTTCACCACGGGCTGCTAGACACTACCGCGGAGCGGCGCCGTCGAGCAGGGCGCGAAGGCGCGGCTCGATGTCTTCGCCGATGGCGTCGCGCAGGCGGTCGTGGGCACGGCGCAGGCGGCTCAAGGCCTTCTGATAGGGCAGGCCGGTCTTCTGCATGACGATGGCCGCCTTCACGTTCCAGTGCGCGCGTTTCAGCAGGGCCTCGGTGGCCTCGAGTTCGAGGCCGGTCACGATGTGCACCATCCGGCGCGCCCGGTCGCGGAGCTTGTCGGAGCCGGTGCGCACGTCCACCATCAGGTTGCCGTAGGTCTTGCCGATGAGCACCATGGCCGAGGTGGTCAGCGTGTTCAGCACCAGCTTGGTGGCGGTGCCGGCCTTGAGCCGGGTCGAGCCGGCGATGACCTCCGGGCCGACGGCCGGGGCGATGGTGAGGTCGACGAAGCTCTGGAGTTCGGTGCGCGGATCGCAGGTCACGAAGATGATGCGCGCGCCGGCGCCGCGGGCGCAGGTGAGCGCGCCGCGCACGAACGGCGTCATGCCGCTGGCCGAGACGCCGACGACGACGTCGCGTTTGGTGGGCGCCAGGCGCCTGGTGGCTCGCGCGCCTTCTTCGTAGTCGTCCTCCGCGCCTTCTTTCGCGCGCAGGACGGCGGTCTTGCCGCCGGCCATGATCGCCTGCACCAGATCGGGATCGGTGCCGAAGGTGGGCGGCATCTCCGCGGCCTCGACCACGCCGAGGCGGCCGCTGGTGCCGGCGCCCACGAAGATCACGCGCCCGCCCTTGCTGAGCGCCTTGGCCAGCATGTCGGCGCCGACGGCGATCCGATCGCGCTCGCGCTGCACGGCGGCGAGCATCTTCTTGTCTTCCGCGAGCATCATGTCGACCACGCCGGTGGCCGGCTGCTTGTCGATCGCGAGGGTGGAGGGGTTGATGGCTTCGGTCGGGAGCGACTGCCACTTCGAAGAATGGGACATGGGATGCACGCGGCGTCGAACGCCAACCTCGCATGCTAGTCCCGGCCTCGGGCGGTGTCAACGAACGGGCGACGCGGCGCGTACAATACCAGCGTCGTGTCGTCCATCGACCGCTATCTGGCGCACCTCGAACTCGAGCGGCGGGTCTCGCCGCACACGCGCGAGGCCTACGCGCTCGATCTCGGCAAGCTGGCGGCCTTCGCCGCCGGCGAGGCGACGGCCGTGGAGCGCCTGGGCCTCGACGCGCTCGAGCGCTTCGTGCGCACGCTGATGGCCGAGGGGCGGTCGCCCCGGTCGGTGGGACGGTTGGTCGCATCGGTGCGCGGCTACTACCGCTTCACGTCGGCGGCGCAGGCGACAGAGAATCCCGCGTCCGACCTGCAGGCGCCCCGCGCCTGGAAAGCGCTGCCGAAGTACCTCACCGTCGACGAAGTGGACGCGCTGCTGGCGACGCCCGACGTGCGCGATGCGCGCGGCGTGCGCGACAAGGCGCTGCTCGAGTTGTTGTACGCGACCGGGCTGCGGGTGTCGGAACTGCTGGGTCTGACGCTGACGCAGGTGGATCTCGATGGCGGCGTCGTCACCACGATGGGCAAGGGGCGCAAGGAACGCGTGGTGCCGATGGGCGACGAGGCGGTGCGGTGGATCCGCCGCTACCTGGCCGAGGGTCGCGCGTCGCTGACCAACGGCCGGGCGCAGCCGCGCCTGTTCGTCAACGTGCGCGGCGGTCCGCTGTCGCGCATGGGCTTCTGGAAGATTCTGCGCGCCTACGGCATCACGGCCGGGCTCAGCCGCGCCATCTCGCCGCACGTGCTGCGCCATTCCTTTGCCACCCATCTGCTCGAGCGTGGCGCCGACCTGCGCGCCATCCAGATGATGCTCGGCCATGCCGATCTCTCCACCACGCAGATCTACACCCACGTGCTCGACGAGCGTCTCCGCTCGGTCTACGAGCGCTTCCACCCGCGCGCATGAGGTTCGGGCGTGGCATGCGCGTGGCCGGGCTCGTCGTCGCGATCGGCGCGGCGGTCGTGGCATGGCGTGTCAGTGTCCTCCCGACAGCGCCGGCGAGCCTGCCGCCGAAGGTGGCGGGCGATGTGCGGGTCGCGTATCACATCCACACGAACAGGTCGGACGGCACCGGCACGCCCGACGAGGTGGCAGTTGCGGCGGCGGCCGCCGGACTCGATGCCGTCATTCTCACCGACCACGGTGACGGCACGCGGGTGCTCGATCCGCCGCGTCGCGTGCACGGCGTGCTCGTCATCGACGCGGCGGAGATCAGCACCTGGGCCGGTCACTACGTCGCCCTCGGCGCGCAGCCGTCGCCGTATCCGCTGGGCGGGACCCCGGCGTCGGTGGTCGACGACGTGGCGCGCCTGGGCGGATTCGGCGTCGTGGCGCACCCGGGCTCCAGCAAGGACGACCTGCGCTGGCGCGACTGGGACACGGCGTTCGACGGCCTCGAGTGGCTCAACGCCGACAGCGAATGGCGCGACCGGCCGCGCCGTCTGTGGGACGCCGTGGCGACGTATCCCTGGGCGCCGGTGGCCACCATCGCCGCCATGCTCGACCGTCCGGTCTTCGAGATGCGCGAGTGGGACCGCCAGGCGGCGCTGCGGCCGGTGACGGGGCTGGCCGCTCACGACGCGCATGCCCGCATCGGCGTGCGGGGGGCCGGCGAGCCGTACGACGGCGCCGTGGCCGTGCGCGCACCGGGCTACGCGTCGATGTTCCGTGCCTTCTCCAACGTCGCGCTGGTCGACCCCGCTGAATGGGGCAGGCACGACGAGCGCGACGCTGCGGCGGTCCTCGAGGCCGTGCGCGCGGGCCGCACCTATGCGGTCCTCACCGGGCGCGGTCATGGGCGGCTGGTCACGTTCACGGCACGCGCGGGCGAGGCCACCGCGCGGATGGGGGAACACCTCGCGCCGCCCGGGGCCGTGACGTTCGAGGGCGAGACCGACGCACCGCCGACCTCGACGACGACCCTGGTCTGCGATGGGCGCATGGCGGCCTCGGCGCCGGGCCCGCGCCTCGTGTGGACGGCGCCGACGGCGCCGGGGGCCTGCCGGCTCGAGGTGACGCTGGCCGGGGCCGCGTCGGGCGCGCCGTGGATGGTGACCAACCCGATCTACGCGCGCACCGACAGGACACGCGCGGCCGTGCGCCGGCTCGCGGACGCGCGGCTCACCGTGCCGATGGCCGGCAGCGGCGACGCCGGGCGGTGGGTGGGGGAGACGGCGCCCGGATCGACGTCCGAGGTCGGCGCGGTGCCGGAGGCGGCCGGCCGTCTCACCTTCCGGTGGCAGCTCGGAGGCGAGGGGGCCGGCCAGTTCGCGGCGGTGCGGTTCGAGACGCCGGCCGATCTCGCCGGCTTCGATCGGCTGGTCCTGCGCGCCTTTGCCGACCGGCCGATGCGCATCTGGCTGCAGCTGCGGACGCCGGCCAACGGCGGCCATCGCTGGGGCACCTCCGTCTTTCTCGACGGCACGCCGCGCCAGGTGGTGCTGCCATTCGCGGAGTTCCTCTCGATCGATCGCCGGGCCGGACACGTCGGTGCCGCTCGGCGAGGTCACGGCGCTGCTGCTGTGCGTCGCGGATACGGTCCACGCGCGCGCCGGGTGACGCACGGCGACGGTGACCGCTTGGACGAGCTGTGGCTGGGCGCGCTGAGCGACGCTCGGGACTAGGTGCGCACGGTCAGCAGCATATAGACGGCGCCGGCACCGAAGAGCAGGTTGGGTGCCCAGGCGGCCAGCAGCGTCGGCATCGCGCCGCCGGCGCCGAAGGCGGCAAACACGCTGATCATCGTCCAGTAGGTGAGGGCCAGCACGATGCCCACGCCAACGCCGTACATGGCGCCGCGCCGGCCGGTGGTGACGGCAAACGGCACGCCGATGAGGGTCATCACCAGCGTGACGAACGGGAACGCGATCTTGCGATACAGCGCCACCTCGTCCTCGCGCACGTCGTAGCCGCTGGCCCGCAGTTCCTCGACGTAGCGTTTGAGCTGCAGGTAGTTCATCTGCGACGGCGGCGGCACTTCGGTGATGAACGTGTCGGGCGTTTCGAGCGTCAGCGCCTGGGTGTCGAAGCGCTCGTAGGCGGTGACCGTGGCGTCGCTGCCGAAGGCACGCGTCCAGCCCTTGCGTGCCTGCCAGGTGTGCGTGTCGGCGTCGGGGGCGATCGCGACAGCGGCATAGACGCGCTCGCGGACGACCCCGTCGTCGCCATCGGCGAAATCGAGCACGGTCAGGCCGTTCAGCTCGCGCTCTTTCGGATCGTAGAACTGGTAGTGGTAGAGGCGCCCGTCTTCGCCGGTGAGCCACTTGCGATTGAGCACGTCGAAGGTGCGCGGGGTCTGGCCGCGGATGATGTAGTTGAGGCGGGCGGCGTGTTTGTTGGCCGGGCCGAGGATGAACTCCTCGAGGCCGAAGAGCGCACCCGAGGCGAGCAGCGCCGAGACCAGCAGCGGCACCGACGTGCGGTAGAGGCTGATGCCGCAGGCGCGCATGACGATGAGCTCGCTCGACTTGGTGAGGGCGCCGATGGTGACGACGGCGGCCATCAGCACCGCCAGCGCGATGATGTAGTAGAGGAACTGCGGCGTCGCCCACCAGAAGTACTCGAGCAGCAGGGCGGTGGTCGCCGTGCCCTTGAACAGCTTGTCCGAGAGATCGATGAAGGTCGAGATGTAGAACAGGCTGGCCATGCCGATGAGGCACAGCGCCAGCACCCGCACGTACATCATCCCGACATAGAGATCGAGGAGCGTCGGCCGCAGGAACGACATGTTCGGCACCCGCGACACGAACGAGCCGCGCGTGGCGCTCCACAGTCCGGCGAGGTGGCGGGCGAGCACCGGCGGCAGCAGCGTGCCGGCGCGCCGGGCCGGGCGCAGCCGCCGCCACAGGGCGACGACGCCGGCCAGGCCGAGCACCAGATTCGGCAGCCATCGCGCCAGCCACGGCTCCAGGTAGCGGCCCTTGGCCATCGACTCGCCGAGCCACATGACGGCGTAGTAGACGAAGATGACCGCGATGCCGAGCACGAAGCTCGCCAGCCGTCCATCCTTGCGGTCGGTGGCGCCAAGCGCCACGCCGAGCAGCACGAAGACGAAGCAGGCGGCGGGAATCGAGAACTTCTTGTGGATCTCGAGCCACTGGCCGTGCGACGAGTCGCCGCGGCCCTCGATTTCGGCCGCCCGCATCAGCAGTTCCGGAATCGACATCTCGCGCTCGCCGCGCGCCGGGCCTTGTCGCGGAAAGACGCTTTCCGGATCCAGCGGCACGATGGTCTCGGCGAAGGTCACGACTTCGTAGCCGTCGGGATCGCGCTCGGTGGTGTTGTGGCGGGTGCCCTCGGTCAGCACCATCTGGATGGTGCGCTTGGCCCGGTCCACGAGCATCCGTCCGTGTTTCGCCACGTAGAGCACCGGATGCTGCGGCGAGCGGGTGTCGGCCGCGATGACGCCGGTCCAGCCGCCGCTGTCGGGCACCTCGCGCACGTAGACGACGAAGCCTGGGAAGTCCTCGAAGAAGACCCGCGGCTTGACTTCGCCCTCGGCACGGTCGGCCACCAGGCGGGTCGTGATTTCCCGGAAGGTCTGGTTGGCGTCGGGAATCGCCCAGATGAGCACCCATGACGTGGCCGCCCAGCCGAGCACCCCGATGAGGAGCGCCGGCCGGAGGAGCCGCAGGGGGCTGAGGCCGCACGCCTGCATTGCCACGACCTCGCGGTCGCCCGACAGACGCCCCAGCGCCACGAGGAGCCCGACCAGCAGCGCCATCGGAATGGTGAGGCCGAGCGCCTGCGGGATGAGCGTGACCATGACGCGCGCCACCGTCAGCCACGGCACCCCCTTGGCAATCATCGTCTCCGCTTGCGCGATGATGAAGGGGATAATCAGGATGAAGGTGAGCACGAGCAGCGCCAGCGCGAAGGGCGCCAGGACTTCGCGAATCACGTACCGGTCGAGCGTGCGCATGCGCGGCTGACCCCGATTGTACCAGCAGCATGCCGTCACCCCCCGTCAGGCTCGCCCTCCTCTGGCACATGCACCAGCCGTACTACCTCGACCCGGAAACGGGCGAGTCGGTGCTGCCGTGGGTGCGCCTCCACGCCCTCAAGGACTACTGGGGCATGGTGGCGCTGGTGGACGAGTGTCCTGGCATGCGGGCCACCTTCAACCTGGTGCCGTCGCTGGTCGAGCAGGTGCAGGCCTACGCCACCGAGCGGACCTGGGACCGCCAGCTGGTGCTCGGTCTGCGTGAGGCCGACGCGGTCGAGCGCGGCCGATGCCGAGTGGTTCGTCCGCGAAGGGTTCCACGCCCATCCGCCGACGATGGTGGACCCGTATCCCCGCTACGCCGAGTTGTGGCGGCAGCAGGCCGGCGGCCAGGCCTTCGACGTGGCTGCCCTCCGCGACCTGCAGGTGTGGCAGAAGCTGGCCTGGGTCGATCCCGACATCGCGGCCACCGATCGGCGGGTGCAGCGACTGGTCGCCAAGGGCCGCGGCTTCGACGAGCACGACAAGGGCGTGCTGCGGGCGGTGGAACTCGAGGTGCTCCGGCGGATCGTGCCGGCGTATCGCGCGGCGGCCGAACGCGGGCAGGTGGAACTCTCGGTGTCTCCGTATTTCCATCCGATCCTGCCGCTCCTGTGTGACTCGGCGGCGCACCACGACGCGCATCCGGGGGCGCCGCTGCCGGAGCCGTCGTTCGCATGGCCGGCCGACGCCGAGGCGCAGCTGGCGCGGGCGATCGACGCCCACACCGCCTGGTTCGGCCAGCCGCCACGCGGGGTGTGGCCGTCCGAGGGGAGTGTCTCGCCGGCCGCCGCGGCGGCCATCGCACGGGCCGGCTTCCACTGGATGGCCACCGACGAAGACATCCTGAAGCGCTCGCGCGCGCTCGCCGGCCTCGACACCCCGGACGTGCTGAAGTTCCGCGCGCATGCCTTTCATACGCCGCACGGCGACGTGCGCGCGCTGTTTCGCGACCATGGCCTGTCGGACGCGATCGGCTTCGTCTATCAGCGCTGGCCGGCCGACGCAGCGGTCGACGACTTCGTCGGCAAGCTGCGCGCGATCGGCGCGCACTGCGCGGCGGCGGATGGCCGCCAGGCGATCGTGCCGATCATCCTCGACGGCGAGAACGCCTGGGAGCACTACGCCGGCGGTGGCCGGCCGTTCCTGCGCGCCCTCTACGCGCGTCTGGCGGCGGCGTCCGACATCGAGCCGGTCACGATGCTCGAGGCGACGAGCGGGGAAGTCACGCCCCTGACTCGCCTCTTTGCCGGCTCATGGATTCACGCCGACTTCGGCATCTGGATCGGTCATGCCGATGACCGGCGCGGGTGGACCCAGCTCGGCCAGGCACGGCGGCAATTCGAGACTCATAAGGACGAGCTGGCGGCAGAGGCTGCCGCCGAAGCCTACGACGCGCTCCTGGCGGCGGAAGGCAGCGACTGGTTCTGGTGGTACGGCGACGACCATTCGTCGGCGCACGACCGTGACTTCGACGCGTTGTTCCGGCGGCACCTGCGGCGTGCCTGGCGCGCCATGGGCCAGGAGCCACCCGACGAGCTGCATCGCACCAACATCACGACGCCGGTGGCCGGCGACGACGTCCTGCGGCTGCGCGTGACCTCGGGCGAGGCGGCGGCCGGCGCCAGCTACTTCGAGCGTCTCGGGGCGGCGCCGCTCGAGCGGACCGCGGGATCGATGCACCGCGTCGGCGGCTCGGTGCTCGGACGCTGCGATGTCGGGGCGAGCCCGGCCGGACTCGTGTTCTGGGTCGAGCGCTCAGCGGAGGTGGCGGCCACCGTCGAGGTGTCCGCGCTCGCCGTGGGAAGCGCGCCAGTCACGGCTGAGCTCTCGGCCGATCGGGCCGAGATTCGCTGGGCCGACCTGGGGGCCGCGCCGGGCGACGTCGTGCGCCTTCGGGTCGTCGCTCGAGACGCCGCCGGACGCATCGTCGAGACGGTGCCGGCCGACGGGCTGGCGCGTCGGGTGGAGCTGCCGGTCGTGACCAGCGCCGCCGTCTGGACCGCCTGAATCGCCGCGTCGGACCGTCCTGGTCTGTCGCCTCGCCGCGCCCCGGCATTCGGCAGGGCAAACCACCCACAAACCATCAACAGGCACTCTTATGGCCTAAAACATACAAGGTCTGATAATATATCTTATGTAAACTAATCCAGTCGGAAGGGGCTGTGAACGGCTGGATTCGACGTCGTAAGACGGTCGCGGCGCGTGGATCCGGGTCTCGGAAACTCGTCCGCCAAACACAGCTCCGCCCGCCCGGGTGCCCGTCTGCGGCGCGCCTTACTGGTGTCGGAGGTCTTCGAGGATGGCTTCGAGGGCGCTGATGACTTCGTCCTTCGACGCCTGTCTTCTTGCTGAACGTGAGGCGCAGATTGAACGCCTTCGTGGGCGGCCGGAAGCTGAACACGAACGCCTTCGGCCGGCCCGGGCCGGGCTTCGGCTTCTCCTGTTCCTTCCGGAGTTGCTCGCGGGTCACGCCGTGGGTGGCGATCTTCTCGACCAGGGCCAGCATCTTCTTGGGGTCGCCCTGGCGGGCCACCTGCAGCAGGATCGACTTGCTCGAGATGTCGGCCAGTCGGCACACCTTGCGGACCTCGCTCGGGATGGTCGTGAGCGACAGCGACTCGGTGATCGAGGTCCGCGACTTCCCCAGGCGCTTGGCCAGATCTTCGTGGGTGTAGCCGCACTTGTGGCTGAGGCTGTGCAGCGCTTCGGCTTCTTCGAACGCCGTCAGGTCCTTGCGCTGGATGTTCTCGACCAGCGCCAGCTCCAGCATCTCGGTGTCGTCGACGTCGCGGACGACCACCGGCAGTTCGACGATGCCGGCGCGGATGGCGGCCTGGTAGCGGCGTTCGCCGGCGATGATCTGGTAGCGCTCGCCGCGTTGCCGGACGATCAGCGGCTCGATGATCCCCTTCTCGGTCAGCGACGAGACGAGGTCCGAGAGATCGCCCATCGCCTGCCGGGGCTGATCGGGATTCGGATCGACCCGGTCGATGGGCACCATGCGGCCCACCGGCGTGGCCGCCGAGGCGGCCAGGGTATCGACGTAGTGCGCATCGTGGCGCATCTGGAGAGCTTCGGGAAGACCGCGTGGTTTAGGCACGTTCGATGACCTCTTCGCACAGGCTGTAGTACTCGCTCGCGCCGGACGAATCCGGGGCGAACGTGAAGATGGACTCACGATACGCCGGACTTTCCTCGAGACGCACGCTCTTGCTGATCACGGTCTTGAAGACCTTCTCGCCGAAGACCTTGCGGATCTGCGCCAGGATGTCGCGCCCCAGGGCGGTTCGGCGGTCGTGCATGGTGATGACGACGCCGAGAATCTTGAGCCCGGGGTTGGGCCGCTGCCGCACCTTCTCGATGGTCTCGAGCAGGTCGTCGGTGCCTTCGAGGGCGAAGTACGACGACTGGATCGGAATCAGGAGATGGGTGGCTGCCACCAGCGCATTCACCGTCAGCAAGCCCAGCGCCGGCGGGCAGTCAATCACCACGTGGCTGAACGTCGTGTCGAGTCTGGCGAGCTGGTCCTTCAGGCGGAACGGCGCATCGAGTTCCCCGACCAGCCGCGACTCGAGTTTGGCGAGCGAGATGCGCGCCGGCGCCACTGAGAGGTTCTGCACCGCGGTCGGCTTGATCACTTCGCGCATGTCGAGGGCCGGGTCGACGAAGACGTCGTACATCCCACGTTCGACTTCGCGCAGATCGAGATACGACATGCTGCTGTTGGCCTGCGGGTCGAGGTCGATGAGCAGCGTCGACTTGCCTCGAAGCGCCAGCGCGGCCGCCAGGTTGAGGGCGGTCGTGGTCTTGCCGACGCCGCCTTTCTGATTCGCGATGGCGAGGATCATTGATGACGGATCTGACTGCGGCTGTGTTGGAAAGGCGAACCACCCAGGGGGACCGGGCGTGGTCATTCTAGGAGGCGGTGTGCAACGGCGTCAAGGCGGGCCGTTGTCGGATCGTGTGTCGGCGGGAAATTGCGGGCCCTAAGTTGCTCTAGATGTGCAGGTTAGAGCATTTGTCGGCCGGCCGACATTTCTTCGGGGCCTGAAGGACCACTGGTCGGAGGAGCCGGCGCGGCGTTACATCTTGTACTTGCCGAGGTCTTCGGGATCGAGGCTCTCGAGCCACTGGTGCAGCCGCTCGCCGTCGACCTTGGCGGTGCTGGCATCGATGGTCTTGGCGTTGTCGATGACCGACTCCTCCACCCAGATCGGCGAGCGCGTCCGGAGGGCCAGCGCGATGGCGTCGCTCGGACGCGCATCGACCGCCACCTTCCCCGCCGGCGTGTCGAGGTAGATGTGCGCGAAGAAGGTGTTGTCCTTCACGTCGGAGACGACCACCCGCTCGACGCTCGCCTGCAGGTCGTGGATGACGTTGCGCAGCAGGTCGTGGGTCATCGGACGGGGCGTGTGGACGTTCTCGATCTGGAGTGCGATGGCGTTGGCCTCGAACACGCCGACCCAGATCGGCAGGATGCGCTTGTCGTCGACGTCGTGCAGGATGACGATGGGCATGTTGGTCACCGGATCGACCGTGAGGCCCTTGATCGTCATTTCGATCAGCACGTCGTCGCCTCGGTCTGTTCGGGTGTGGCCACGGCCGGCTGGCCCCAGACGCCGAAGGCGCCGGCGCGCTCGATCGTCACCGGCACGAACGATGCCGATCCAGGCAGGCGTCGCCTGGGAAGTTCACCACGGTGTTGCCGGATGTGCGTCCCGCCAGTTCCCACGCCCGTCGCTTGCTGGTCGTGTCGACGAGCACATCGACGGTGCGGCCAACGGTCGCGGCGTGCAGTCTCGCCTGAATGCCCTTCTGGAGAGCTTGCAGTTCCATGATGCGGCGCGTCTTGTCCGCCTCTGCGACGTCGTCGGGCATGCGTTGCGCCGCCAGGGTGTTCGGCCGCGGTGAGTACTTGAACGAAAACATGCTGTGGTATCCGACGGTCTCGGTGAGCGACAACGTCTCGGCGAAGTCGTCGTCGGTCTCCCCTGGGAACCCAACGATCATATCGGTCGACAGCTGGAGGTCCGGGAGGGCCGTCCGCAGTCTTTCAACCAGCGACAGGTATTCCTCGCGGCTGTAGCGGCGGCGCATCGCCTTCAGGATTCTGGTCGAGCCAGACTGCACCGGCAGGTGCAGATGACGGCACACTTTGGGAAGGTCGCGCATCGCCTCGATGAGGCGGTCGGAACAGTGGCGCGGATGGGGGCTGGCGAATCGAATCCGCTCGATGCCGTGCACGTCCTGCACCGCCTCGAGCAAGCCGGCGAAGTCGCAGGACGGGTCGTCCGGCGCCTGGTAGTGATTGACGATCTGCCCGAGGAGCTGCACCTCGCGCCGGCCCGAGGCGGCGAGCTCCTCGACCTCGCGGACGATCTCGGCCTTGGCGCGCATCCGCTCATGGCCGCGGGTGTATGGCACGACGCAGTAGGAGCAGAAGTCGTTGCAGCCCTCGACGATGGTCACGAATCCCTTCACGGGATCATCGCGACGCGTCAGGCCGAGGGGAAAGGTCGGTTCGTCGTACGGGGTGGCGATGTCCACCAGAGGCGAGGTCGCCGCCTCCGCCTGCGCGACGAGCACCGGCAGCATCCTGAGTCGCTGGGTGCCAATCACGATGTCGACGAGCTTCGATTTGGCCAGGACCTGGGCGCCCTCCTGCTGGGCCACGCAGCCGGTGACGGCGACCATCGGGGCGCGGCCGCTCCGGGTGGCCAGGCCCTTGATGTCGCCCAGCCGCGTGTAGAGTTTCTCCTCGGCGCGTTCGCGCACCGAGCAGGTGTTGATGACCACCAGGTCGGCGTCGTCGTCGGCGTCCGTAGCCTCGAATCCCGCCTGCTCGAGCAGCCCCGCCATGCGCTCGGAGTCATGCACGTTCATCTGGCAGCCGTAGGTTTCGATCAGGTATTTTCTGGCCATTACTTTCAGGACTTTCGCTTTCGCCCCACGGGCGCTTTCGCCTTTCGCTTTCGCCGCCGGCGCCACTTTCGCCTTCGCCTGCAGGAGGGTGCGGGCGGCCGACAGGACGTCGCTCGACAAGGCGCTCTCCCCTGCCATCATCCGGGCGATTTCGTGCTCCCGGGCGTCGTCGTCGAGCCGGGTCACCGAGGTCACCGTGCGAGGACCCTTCACCACCTTGTCGATGCAGTAGTGCGTCGAGGCGAGCGCCGCGATCTGCGGCAGGTGCGTGATGCACAGCACCTGCGTGCGACCGCCGAGGGAGCGGAGCTTCTCGCCCACCACCGACGCCGCCCGTCCGCCGATGCCGGCGTCGACCTCGTCGAAGATGAGGGTGCGCGTGGGATGCTCCCCGGAGGCCAGTGTCTTGAAGGCCAGCATGATGCGCGACAGCTCGCCGCCGGAGGCAATCCGCGCCAGCGGCCGCGGGTCTTCCCCGGGATTGGCGGCAAGGAAGAACTCGGCGCTGTCGATGCCGCCGGGATGCCACCCCTGAGGCGTCTCGCTGGTGGCCAGGCGCACCTCGAAGCGGGCGCGCGCCATGCCCAGCTCGGCCAGACCGGCTTCGACCGCGGTGCCGAGGGTGCGGGCGGCGGCATGGCGCTTCGTCGACAGCGTTCGCGCCACCGCCAGAAACGCCGCGCGTGAGTGATCGAGCGCGGCGCGGGCGGCGTCCTTGTGTTGCGGGCCGCCGGTCAGGGCCTCGAACTCGCGCTCGAGCACCTGGGTCTTCGCGCGCACGTCGTCGAGTGTCGGCCCGTGCTTCCGCTTGAGGCGTTCGAGGAGGGCCAGCCGGTCTTCGACTTCCTGGAGGCGGCCCGGCGACGCATCGAGCCCGTCGGCGTAGTCGCGCAGCGTCAGCGCCAGGTCATCGAGCTGGGCCTTGATCCCGTCACGCGCCGCGACGTGCGGCGCAAACATCGCGTCGATCGACGACAACTCGCTCACCCGCTTCCACACCTGCGCCAGCGTGCCGAGGGCGGCGCTTTCCTGCTCGTACAGCAGACCGTAGGCTTCGGTGCACAGGGTCTGCAGACGGCCGGCGTGACGCAGCACGTCACGTGTGCGCTCCAGCGCCTCGTCCTCCCCTTCCGCGACCGCCGCCTTGCGTAGCTCGCCGAGATGGAACTCGACCAGTTCGAGCCGGCTCGCTCGTTCGCCGGCGTCGAGCTCGGCGCGCGCCAGCGCCTGTTCCGCCTCGCTCACAAGTCGCCAGGCGGCGCCGACCACCACGGTCTCGTCGGCGAGATGGGCGAAGGCATCCAGCATCGGCAGGTGCGTGGCGGGGTCGAGCAGGGCCTGGTGTTCGTGCTGTCCGTGCAGCTCCACGAGCTCGCTCACGAGTGCCCGCAGCGCCGTCGCATTCACGAGCTGGCCGTCGATGAAGGCGCGCGAGCGGCCCTGCGCGGTGATCTCGCGGCGCACGACGATGTCGCGGCCGTCGGCGGTCTCGAGCTGGGCTTCGATGCTGGCGGTGTCTTCGCCGGTGCGCACCAGATCGGAGGACGCACGTCCGCCGAGCAGAAGCCCGACGGCTTCGACGAGCATCGATTTGCCGGCGCCGGTCTCGCCGGTCAGGACGTTGAACGAGCGTTCAAAATCGACGGCGGCCGACTCGATGACCGCCAGGTTCTTGATCGCCAGATACCGGATCATCGACGGGTCGCCACGGGTCGGCTGCGCGCACCGGACGGTGCAGACGGAAGTCCCATCGTATCATGGGTTTGACAGAATTTCACACGACGTGTTACGGTTGCACATCCGCGCTGTCCCCAGCGGCGCATCTCTCCCCTGTCAGCGGAGGTGTCGTTGCGCACGTCTGGTTTGTTTTTCCTGGCCTTGCAGGCGGTGGACGCCGAGGCGCCGGTTGGCGGCTCGCTCAGCATCCTGCAGCTCGTCGCAGATGCCAGCCTCGTCTCGAAGGTCGCGCTCGGGGTGCTGGTCATCTTCTCGGTGGTGTCGTGGGGCATCATCCTGTCGAAGTCGATGGCACTGCGCCGGGCCCGGCAGCAGTCGAAGTCGTTCCTCGACGTCTTCCGCAAGAGCGCCAAGTTCTCGGAAGTGCAGGGCGTCTGCAAGTCGCTCGAGCATTCGCCGCTGGTCGGCCTCTTCCAGGCCGGCTACGCGGAACTGAACCTGCAGCTGCGGGCCGACCCCAAGGCCACACCGGCCAGTCCGGGGACGGTCGCGGCGCGTCCAACCCTCAAGAGCCTCGCCGCGGTCGATCGCGCGCTGCTGCGGGCGTCGTCGGTGGAGGTCAACAAACTGGAGCAGCAGGTCACGTTCCTCGCGACCACCGCGAGCCTGGCGCCCTTCATCGGGCTGTTCGGCACCGTCTGGGGCATCATGTCGGCCTTCGCGGGGATCGGCGCCCAGGGCTCGACCGACCTCGCCGTCGTCGCCCCCGGCATCGCCGAGGCGCTCGTCGCTACGGCGGTGGGCCTCTTCGCGGCCATGCCGGCCGTCTACTTCTACAACCACTTCACTTCGACGGTGAAGGTCATGGCTTCCGAGATGGATGACTTCGCGCTGGAGTTCCTGAACATCTCGGAGCGGAACTTCACCTAGGACGCCGCTCATGCCCAAAGTAATGGCGGCCTCGCCGGGCAGTGGCGGACGCGCACGCGGACGCCGCGTGACGACGACGCTGGCCGAGATCAACGTCATTCCGCTCGTCGACGTGATGCTGGTGCTGCTCATCGTCTTCATGGTGGCGGCGCCGATGCTGCAGAAGGGCATCGAGGTGAACCTGCCGGTGGCGGCGCGGTCGACCAAGCTGCCCGAAGAGCGGCTCTACGTGACCGTGCCGGCCTCGTACCGGAAGGACAAGCGCGTGCAGATTGGCGATGACCGCCAGGGCGTGCCGATCACCGCCCTGCGCGAGCGGATGCGCCAGGCGATGGACGAACGCGACCAGAAGGAAGTGTTCCTGCGCGGAGATGCCACCGTGCAGCTGCAGGAGCTCACCGAGGTGATGGACGCCCTCAAGATCGGCGGCGTCGAACGTGTCGGCATCCTCACCGCCACGCCCTCCGGACGTCGATGACGATGGATGCCGTCTCCCAGGTGATCGTCGGCCGGCACGCGGTCAACCACGCTGGCCCGATGCTGGGCGTGTCGGCGGCCGCGCACGTCGTGCTGGCCGTCGCGGTCTTCCTGGTGCCGGCGGCGTGGATGGGCATGCGGGTCGCCGAAGAGGATGTGGTGATGACCGTGAGCCTGGCCGGGCAAGTCGGACCGCAGACCGGCGGCCGTCAGGCCGAGAGCCGTCAGGCGACCCAGGCGGTGGCGCCCCCGGCGCCGCGTCCGGAACCGGTGGTGCCGCCTTCCGCGAAGACGCCGGAGATGGTCGAGCCCACCAAGGCGCCGCCCCGCAAGACTCCCCCGCCCAAGGTCACCCAGGCGCCGAAAGATGCGATCCCGCGCACGGCGCCGACCACCGGCGAGCAGGTGACGTCCGGCGATGCGATCGCCAATACCGCCACCACGAGCCGCGTGCCATTTGGCGGCACCGCGAGCGGCGGCGGCGGCACCGGCGCCCGCATCGACGTCGGCGCCTTCTGCTGCCAGCAGTATCTCGCGGTCATGCAGGAACGCATCCTGCGCAACTGGGAGAGCAAGCAGGCGTCGCTCGGTACCACCGTGCTCGTCTTCAAGGTGCTGCGTGACGGCACCATCAGCGACATCGCGGTCGATCGCACCAGCGGCAACCAGACGCTCGACTTCATCGCCACGCGGGCCCTGCGGCTCACGCAGAAGATTCCGCCGCTGCCGTCCGAGTACACGAACCCGACGCTCACCGTCCAGATGACCTTCGAGTACCAGCGATGACACCCACTGTCCGTACGTTCGTCTTCCTCTGGGCCGCGCTCGGCGCCGTGGTCGTGGTGGGCGCGCAAGCGCCGGCCCAGCCGCCGCCACCGAGTCAGCAGCCCGACCGCGTCGGCGTCACCCTGACCGGCGACTCCGGCGCGCCGCCGCGGATCGCGGTCCCCGATTTCCTGGTGTCGGGCGGCGACAAGGACACCGCCGACATCGCCAGGCTCCTCGCGCAGGTGCTCTACGACGACCTGGCCTTCGAAGCCGAATTCGATCTCATCCCGCGCGACACCTACGCGTCGATTCCTGCGGCCCGCTCGCTCTCGGATGCGCCGTTCGATCGCTGGCGGGAGCTGGGGGCCGACGGACTGCTCCTCGGCACCGTCAGCAAGAGCGGGACCACCATCAAGGTGGAGATGCGGCTGTTCGACGTGCGCACCCGCCGCCAGCTCCTCGGCCGCGAGTACAGCGGTGCGGCCACCAATCCCCGCCTCTATGCCCACACCATGGCCGACGAGGTACACCTGACGCAGGCCAATCTCAAGGGCGTGGCGCGCACCAAGCTCACCTTCTCGTCCGACCGCGTGCGCGACCGCGCCACCGACACCATCGAGCAGCGCAACGTGAAGGAGATCTTCATCGCCGACTACGATGGCTTCAACCAGCGTCGCGTCACGGTGAACCGGCAGCTCAACGTGTTCCCGTCGTGGTCGCCAGACGGGCGCGCCATCGCCTACACGTCGTACCGGCGCGGCTATCCCGACATCTTCATCTCGCTCATCTACCAGGGCACGATGGAGACGCCGACCAACGGCACCGGCCAGAACTGGCTGCCCGCCTTCTCGCCCGACGGGACGCGCATCGCCTTCACGTCGAACCGCGACGGCAACTCCGAGATCTACGTGATGAACCGCGACGGCTCCGGCCTGCGGCGGCTGACGACACATCCGGCCATCGACTCGACGCCGACGTGGTCGCCGTCGGGCGCGCAGGTGGCGTTCACGTCGGATCGCACGGGCAGCCCGCAGATCTGGGTCGTGGGCGCCGACGGGCTGAACCTGCGGCGGCTCACCTCGGAGTCGTACGCCGACCGCCCGACGTGGTCGCCGGCGCCCTACAACGAGATCGCGTTCTCGGTGCGGACCGGGTCGCGCTTCGACATCAAGATCTACCAGGTGGACAACGGCGCCACGCGCCAGATCACCTTCGGCGAAGGCACCAACGAGAGCCCGGCGTGGGCCCCCAACGGCAAGCACCTGGCGTTCATGTCGACGCGCAACGCCCGCGCCAGCCAGATCTTCGTGGTCCGGCGCGACGGCAAGGACGTGCGACAGATCACGCGCGACGGCAACAACTTCACACCCAACTGGTCGTCGTCGCAATAGCGATCGACGGCGGCTGGACGCGGGCACGGGTTCGACGACGACAGGAGTCAGATGATGCAGCGCATGCGCACGTGGACGATGCTGATGGCGGTGGTGATAACGGCGGTGGTCGTCGGCGCGGCCTGCGCCAAGAAGCAGGCGTCGGTCGTCCGTCCGGCCCCGCCCCCGGCCACGACCGCCGATACCGGGATGGGCACCACGCCCGAGCCGCCGCCGCCGGCGCCGCCGGTGCGCGACGAGCCGATCGCGGTGGCGCCCGCTGCGGCCGATCCGGCCATCGGCAGCAAGAACCTCGACGAGCTCAACCGCGAGTCGCCGCTCAGCCCGGTCTACTTCGCGCTCGACAGCTTCGAGTTGTCAGCCGAGGCGCGCACGCAGCTCCAGGGGGCCGCGGGCGTCCTGAAGCAGAACGGCACGTGGCAGGTCACGGTGGAAGGCCACTGCGACGAACGGGGCACGGCCGAATACAACCTGTCGCTCGGCGAGCGGCGGGCCCTGGCGGCCAAGGCCTATCTGGTGTCGCTCGGCGTCGCCGCCGACCGGCTCCGCACCGTGAGCTACGGCCGCGAGTTTCCGTTCGACCCCGGACACGACGACGCGGCGTGGGCGAAGAACCGGCGCGCGCATTTCGTCATCACGGCCAAGTGAGCCGGACGCCGCCGTGAGCGATCGATCAAGTATGCTGACAGCAGGTGCACCATGACCGTGACTGCCCTCCGCGTGGCCCTCGTGGCCGGCTTCGTGGCGTGCTCCGTCTCTCCGGCTCTCGCCCAGCGGCGTGAGCTGCAGCAGATGGCGGCCGACATCCGCATCCTGCAGGAACAGACCCAGCTCCTGCAGAACGCGCTCCTCGGGCTGACCGACGCGCTCAAGGCCGTCAACCAGCGCATCGACGAGCAGACCGGCCTGACCCGCAAGACCTTCGCCGACGCCAAGCTCCAGGGCGACACGATGGGCAGCGACATCCGGGTCGTGCGCGAGCGCGTCGACGACACCAACGTGCGCATCACCTCGCTGTCGCAGGAGGTCGAGTCGCTGCGCGATGCCATCGCGGCGATGCCGGTGCCGACCCAGACCACCGACCTCGGCCTGGCGGGGGCGCCGGGTGTGCCCGGCGACCCGTCAGCGCTGCCGCCAGCCGGCGGTGCGCCGCCGGCTCCGGGTTCCATCCCTCCGGCCGCGCCGGCTCCGGCACCTGCCGTCGGCGCGAATGCGATGTCCCCGGCGCGGCTCTACGACCTCGCCTGGGCCGACTACACGGCCGGCAACTACGACCTCGCGGTGGAAGGCTTCTCGAGCTACGTGCGTTCGTTCCCGAAGAGCGAGTCGGCCGACAACGCCCAGTACGACATCGGCGAGAGCTTCTTCCAGCGCGGCAAGCTGGCCGAGGCCGTCGAGGCGTTCGGGCGCGTCATCTCGAGCTATCCGCGCAGCGATGTCGCCGGCCAGGCCCGCTACAAGCGCGGCGTCTGCTACGAGCGGCTCAATCAGCCCGATCGCGCGCGCGAAGACTACGACATCGTCATCAAGACGCTCGGCGACACCGATGCCGGCCGTCTCGCCAAGCAGCGGCTCGACGCGCTCAACCGCGCGCGGCCACAATAGCCGGCGCCCCGCGGCGCCTCAACGCCTTCTCTCCTCCGAGGACATCGACACATGGGCAGCGTGAACAAAGTGATTCTGGTGGGCAATCTGGGCCGCGACGCCGAACTGCGCGCCACGCCCAGCGGCGCGTCGGTGGCGAACTTCAGCATCGCCACCACCGAGAACTGGACCGGCAAGGACGGCCAGAAGCAGGAAAAGACCGAGTGGCACAAGATCGTCCTGTGGGGCAAGACAGCCGATACGCTGCAGCCCTATCTGACCAAGGGCAAGCAGATCTACCTCGAGGGCCGGCTCGAGACGCGCCAGTGGGAAAAGGACGGCCAGAAGCACTACACCACCGAGGTCAAGGCCGACAAGGTGGTGCTGCTCGGCGGCGGCGCCGGCCGTGGCGGTGAGCGTGGCGATCGCGGCGACGGCGGCGGCTACAACGAGCCGATGGGCCAGCCGGCCGGCGCGATCACGGACGACGACATTCCGTTCTGAGCCGAGGCGGCCTGCGGCCGCGCCCGCTCAGAACGGGCGGTTAGCGGGCTAGCGGCTCGCGGCTAAACTTCGACGCTGTTTCGCTGCTGAAGATACCACTTAGCCGCTAGCCCCTAGCCCCCAGCCGCGCACGGAGTCGGCGTAGACGACTACGTGCCTTGCCGCCCGTAGCGGTCTTCGAGCCGCACCACGTCGTCGGTCTCGGGTGTCGAGACTTCGAAGATGTCGCTGTCCTCGAGCGCTGTCATGCGGTGCACGGTGGGCGGCGTGACGTGCACGGCATCGCCCTTCACGAGCTCGCGCCCGACCAGCTGTTCCGCCGACCTGCGACTCGAAGAGGATCTTTCCCGACCAGACGAAGATTGTCTCGTCCTTGCGGTTGTGGTACTGCAGGCTGAGCGCGTGGCCCTTGTTCACGTGGATGACCTTGCCGACGTATTTGTCGGTCACGGCCCACCACAGTTCATAGCCCCAGGGCTTCTCCACCCGCTTGAGCGGCTCGGTCACGATGTCGATCTCCTTGTTCCGCCGATTGTCACACGACCGCCGTCATCGCGCCACCGGCCCGCGGTTGGCGGCGGCCAGCGCGTCGAAGAGGTGCTGCTCGATGTCGGCCGCGGTAGCCAGCCGCAGCACCTCGCTGGCAGTCCGGCGCGCCTCGGCGACGCGGACGTCCTGGATGAGACGCCGGGCCACCGGAATGGCCGACGGCGTCATGCTGAATTCGCGGAAGCCGAGGCCGATGAGCAGGCCGATCATCGCCGGGTCCGAGGCCATCTCGCCGCACACCGAGGCGTCGATGCGCGACCGCGAAGCGGCGCGGCGCACCAGCCGCAGCAGCCGGATGACCGCCGGGTGCAGCGGCTCGTAGAGGTCGGACACGCGCTCGTCGGTACGATCGACCGCCAGCGTGTACTGGATGAGGTCGTTGGTGCCCACCGTGAAGAAGGCCGACTCGCGCGCCAGCAGGTCGGCCGCCAGGGCCGCCGACGGCACTTCCACCATCGCGCCCACCGGCACCGCACCTGGGCGGCCGAGCTCGTCGGCCACGTCGCGGACGACGGCGGTCGCCATGCGCATCTCTTCGACCGAGGTCACGAACGGGAACATCACCCGCAGCTGACCCAGGGGGGCCGCTCGCAGCAGCGCCCGCAGCTGCGTGCGCAGCACGTCGGGGTGCGCCAGACCCAGGCGCACGCCGCGGCGGCCCGGCCGGGTGTCGCGGCGGTCGCGCCCGGACCAGCGCGAGAGCTGTCGCTCGTCGAGGTCGAAGGTCCGCACGGTCACGCGGCGTGGCGCCACCGACGTCAGCAGGTCGCGATAGATTTCGTACTGCCGCTCTTCGGTCAGGCGCTCGGGTGAACGTTCGGCCAGCAGGAACTCCGACCGGAAGAGGCCGATGCCCTCGGCCCCGGCCTCGAGCAGCGCCGGCACGTCTTCCGGTCGTTCGAGGTTGGCCTCGAGGCGGATGGCGACGCCGTCGGCGGTGAGCGTCGGCGCGGGCAGGGTCGCCGCCGTCGGCGCCGGTGTGGTGCGGCGTTTCGCCGGCGCCCGCCGGCGCACCTCTTCGATGTCGAGCGGTGACGGGTCGAGCGTGACGGTGCCGGTCGTGCCGTCGATGATCACAGCGGTGCCCGGACTCACCCGGGCGCTGAGATCGCGCAGGCCGACGACGGCCGGCACCTTCAACGACCGGGCGAGAATCGCCGTGTGATGGGTGCGGCCCCCGGCATCGGTGGCAAAACCGAGCACGCGCGACCAGTCCATCTGCGCGGCCAGCGAGGCCGTGAGCTCATCGGCGATGAGCACGGCCGGTCCGTCGACGTCGCGCAGCAGGTCGGCCGACCAGCCGCCGGCCCGCCGCAGGTTCATGCGGATGCGGCCAGCCACGTCCGCCAGGTCGCTGTCGCGCTCGCGCAGATATGGATCCTCGACGGTGGCAAACACCGCGCACAGTTCCTCGTAGGCGCGATGCACCGCCCAGGCGGCGTTCAGCCGATCGTGGCGCACGATGTCGCGGGCCCGCCCCATGAACATCGAGTCGTCGAGGATGAGGAGCTGCGCGTCGAACAGCGGCGCCAGGTCGTGACCGGGACCGCTGGCCAGCCGGGCCCGGATCTCCTGGAGCTGCGCGTGCGATCGGGCCCGCGCCTGATCGAGCAGCTGGAGCTCGTGTTCAACGCGGTCGGGCGGAATCGGGAACCGCACCACGTCGGCGTGGCCGGTCAGCACCACGGCCCGCCCGACGACGACGCCGGGCGAGACCGGGATGCCCGTCAGGCGCTCCACGTATCCTCTCCGAACCCGG
Organism: uncultured Acidobacteriota bacterium; assembly: GCA_963779175.1. GTDB lineage: Bacteria > Acidobacteriota > Vicinamibacteria > Vicinamibacterales > UBA2999 > CADEFD01. Next base: position 1,230,660 of record CAVZXA010000003.1, on the reverse strand, counting down.
TGCGCACCAGCGCCGCCAGCGACTGCAGGGCATCGGCCTCGTCGATGCCATCGGCGCTGATGGTGATGACGGCGCCCTTGGCGGCGGCCAGCAGCAGGATGCCCATGATGCTCTTGCCGTCCACCTGACGGCCGTCGCGGGTGACCCGCACTTTCGAGCGGAAGCGGCCGGCCAGCTGGACGAACCGCGCCGCGGCCCGCGCGTGCAGGCCCAGGGCGTTCACGATGGTGACGTCTTCACGTATCACGTGCTCGATCCTCCGGCTCCGCCGCTCAGCAGGTCGGAAGCGACCCAGATGGCGTTGCGTCCGTGCTCCCGGATCTCGCGCGCCACGTCGAGGACGTTCGACGTATCGCGGAGTCCGGCCAGTTTGATGAGCATCGGCAGGTTGACGCCCGTCACCACCTCGATGCGTCCGGTCTCGAGGAACGTGATGCCGAGGTTGGCGGGCGTGCCGCCGAACATGTCGGTGGCGATGATGACGCCTTCGGGGCCGGCCACCGCGGCGATCGCCGAGGCGATCTCCTGGCGGGCGTCCTGCACGTCTTCGTGCCAGCCGATGGAGACCGCCTTCATCTGCGGCAGATCGCCGACGATGGTCTCGGCGGCGCTGACCAGTTCAGCGGCCAGCTGTCCGTGCGTGACGACGACCACGCCAATCATGCGCTGGTCCTTTCCCGGCCGACGTCCCGGTGCCGCACCCGCGCCGTCACGCCGCGCACGCCGGCCAGCGACCGGCGCAGCGCCTCGGCGACATAGACGGAGCGGTGGCGGCCGCCGGTGCAGCCGATGGCCACGGTGAGGTAACTCTTCCCCTCTGCGATGTACTGCGGCAGCAGGAACTTGAGCAGGGACGTCAGGCGCTTGAGCAGCTGGCCGGTCGCCGCCTGGCGCTCGAGGAACGCCGCCACCGGGCGATCGCGTCCGGTCTGCGGCCGCAATGCCGGCACGAAGTGGGGGTTGGGCAGGAAACGCACGTCGAAGACGAGGTCGGCGCCCAGAGGCAGCCCGTGCTTGAAGCCGAAGCTCTCGAGCGTGAGGACCAGCGTGGCCCGCTGCTTGCGATCGCGCGACAGGTCGAGGAACACCTGCCGCAGCTCGTGCACCGTCAGGTCCGAGGTGTCGACGATCTCGTCGGCCATCGCGCGGATGCGGCCCAGCTTGCGGCGCTCGAGGGCGATGGCGTCGGCGATCGGCTCGTCGGGCGCGATCGGATGCGGGCGGCGGGTCTCGCTGAACCGCCGGTGCAGCACCGCCTGACTGGCTTCGAGGAAGATGAGCGACGGGGCGACATCAGCGGTGGCCCGCAGCCGGGCGTAGACGGCCGGAAATGCCGTGAGCAGGCGCTTCTCGCGGATATCGACCACCACCGCCACGCGGGCCAGCGCCTCTTCGCGGCGGTGCAGCGCGTGCAGTTCCGGCAGCAGTTCGACCGGCAGGTTGTCCACGCAGTAGTAGCCGAGGTCCTCCACCGCGTGGATCGCCTGCGACTTGCCGGCGCCCGACAGCCCCGTGATCACCAGGAAGTCGGCACGCGAGGGGCGCGTGGTGAGCTTCGGCGTGCGCTTGCTCATGCGGCCCCTCCGGCATCGAGTTCGTCGGAATCGTCGGCATCGTCGAGCCCGCTCGCCATCCGCGACAGCCGCTCGTCGAGGGCGGTCACGAAGTCGCGCGCCGTGTGGATGCCGCGGGCCCGCAGCAGCTGGTTCCTGGCGGCCACCTCGACCAGCGTCGCCACCGTGCGCCCCGGCGCCACCGGCATCGTCACCTTGGGCACCCGCAGCCCGAGCAGCTCCTGGTGGATGTCGTCGAGCCCGAGGCGGTCGTAGTTGCGAGCCGTGTCCCAGCGCTCGAGCTCCACCACGAATTCGACGCGCTTGGAGGTGCGGGTCGAGGCGACGCCGAACAGGTCGCGGACGTTGACCAGACCCAGACCGCGGATCTCCATGAAATAGCGGGTCGCGCCCGGCGCCGTGCCGATGATGACGGTCTCGGCGCGGCGGCGGATCTCGACGGTGTCATCGGCGACCAGGCGATGCCCGCGACCGATGAGATCGAGCGCACATTCGCTCTTGCCGATGCCGCTCTCGCCCACCAGCAGCACGCCCAGGCCGAGCACGTCCATCAGGACGCCGTGCACCACCTCGCGCGAGGCCAGGCGGTCTTCGAGCATCGACATCAGCTTGCCGATGGCCAGCGGCGTCGAGATGGCCGTGCGCAGCAGCGGCACCCCGGCGACATCGGCCGTGGCCGCGACTTCCGGCGGCAGCGTCAGGTCGGTCGAGATGAGCACGCACGGCACGCCGGCGGCGAACGAACGGGTGAGCGCGTCGATGCGCGCTCCTGGAGCCAGACTCAGCAGGTAGCGGATCTCGCTGTCGCCGTAGATGAGGACGCGGCCCGGCCCGCAGGTACTCGTGATAGCCGGCCAGTGCCAGGCCGGTCTTCTGGATGTAGGGGCTGGTGATCGGGCGATCGAGGCCGCTGGCGCCGGCAATGAGCTCCAGGCCGAGCCCGTAAGCGTCGGCGCGGCCGCGCAGCAGATGTCCCACCGTGACGACGGGCGGAGGCGGCATGGGCTCGGCAGGCAGCTAGTAGAGGACCTTGCGCTGATTCGAGGTCGGGATGCGGAGCTCTTCGCGGTACTTGGCGATGGTGCGGCGCGCCAGCACCAGCCCTTCCCGCTGCAGGATGCTGACGATCTTCGAATCGCTGAGCGGCTTCCTGGGGTCTTCGGCTTCGATGATCTTCTTGATCCGCTGCTTGATCGTCACCGACGACACCGCATCCCCGTAGGAGCTGCTGATGCCGCTGTGGAAGAAGTACTTCATCTCGAACACGCCCTGGGGCGTGTGCATGTACTTGTTGGTGACGACGCGGCTGACCGTCGACTCGTGCATGCCGATGTCGTTGGCGACGTCGCGCAGCACCAGCGGCCGCAGGTGCTCGATGCCGTGATCGAGGAAATCGCGCTGGAAGTTGATGATGCTGGTGGCGACCTTCTGGATGGTCTTCTGCCGCTGCTCGACCGACTTCAGCAGCCAGCGGGCGGCGTTGAAGCGCTCCTTCACGTAGGTGCGGGTGTCGGCGTCGGCCTGATCCTTTTCGAGCAGCCGCTTGTACGACGAGCTGATCCGCAGCTGCGGCAGGCCGTCGTCGTTGAGCACGGCGACGTACTGATCCTCGACCTTCAGGATGTAGACGTCGGGCATCACGTATTCCGGCTGGCGCGCGTTGTAGCGGGCGCCCGGCTTCGGATCGAGGTGCCGGATGATCTCGATGTGCTCGCGCAGTTCGTCGATGCTCAGGCCCATCTTGCGCGAGAGCTCCGGAATCTGATGGTTCTGCAGCAGACGCAGGTGGTCGGTGACGATGCGCTCGGTGGCCGTGCCTTCGAGTCCGAGGGCGCGCAGCTGCAGCGTCAGGCACTCCTGGAGGTCGCGGGCGGCCACGCCGGTCGGGTCGAAGCCCTGCACCAGGCGCAGCACCTGCTCGACGGTGTCGATGGGCCACGGGCCCATGTGGGCGATCTCGCTCACCGACGCCACCAGCTCGCCGTTGTCGTCGAGGTTGCCGATGATGGCCGAGCCGATGGCGCGTTCGGTGTGATCGTCGGACTTGAGCGACAGCTGCCACTCGAGGTGGTCGGTGAGCGACGACCCGCTGGAGAGGGTGTTCTCGATGGGCGGCAACTCCTTCACCTCCGTGGGCACCCGCGAGCGGTAGCCATCGTCGAGGTACTCACTGAAGAAGTACTCGTAGTCGTTGTCTTCCCAGTTGTCGGCCTTGCCCTCGGTGCGCTGGGCGTCCTGCTCGTCGGCTTTGTCGGTGGCCGGCTGGGCCTCGGCGGCCTGCAGATCCTCGTTGGGAATCTCTTCCAGCAGGGGGTTTTCGACCACCTCCTGGTTCAGCATGTCCGCGAGCTCGAGCGTCGACATCGGCAGCAGCTTGATCGCCTGCTGCAGCGACGGCGTCAGGATCAGCTTTTGCGAGAGCTTCGCTTGGAGCTTCTGGTGAATGGCCATGGACGTTGCCTGGGAACCCTCCGAAGGGCTCCCGAGGCCTGAGAGGAGATTCTAGCAGCCCTTTGCAAGAATCGTGACAGGTAAAGCGAGGCCGTCAGTCGAGACGGAAGTCCGGCCCGAGGTAGATGCGGCGGACCTCGTCGTCGGACGCCAGCGCCTGCGGGGTCCCCGCCTTGAAGATCGTGCCGTCGGTGACGATATAGGCGCGGTCGGTGATCCGCAGCGTCTCGCGCACGTTGTGGTCGGTGATGAGCACGCCGATCCCGCGGGCCTTCAGCTGGAAGATGATCTGCTGGATGTCGGTGATGGCGATCGGGTCGATGCCGGCAAACGGCTCGTCGAGCAGGATGAAGCGCGGCGACATCACCAGCGCCCGCGTGATCTCCGCGCGCCGCCGCTCGCCGCCCGACAGGGTGTGCGCGGGCGATTTCGCCAGGTGCGTCAGACCGAGTTCGGCCAGCAGGGCCGCCAGACGCGTGCGCCGCTCGCCCGCCGAGATCGGCAGCGTCTCGAGGATGGCCAGCAGGTTCTGTTCGACGGTGAGGCCGCGGAAGATCGACGGCTCCTGCGGCAGGTAGCCCAGCCCCTTCCGGGCCCGGATGTACATCGGGTCGTCGGTGACGTCGTGCTCGTCGAGCAGCACCCGGCCGCTGTCGGGGGCGACCAGGCCGACCGTCATGTAGAAGGTCGTGGTCTTGCCGGCGCCGTTCGGACCGAGCAGCCCCACCACTTCCCCGGCCGAGACCTCGAGACTGACGCCGCGCACGACGGTGCGGCCGTTGTAGCTCTTGGTGAGCGCGTCCGTACGGAGCGTGGCCATCGGGGCGGGGCTGGGAGCCGGGGTGGAGGGACTCGGGGCGGGGTGTGGGGTCACTGCGGCACCGGCACGCAGCGCCCGCCGCCGGTGCTGACCGTGCGCGCGGCTTCGTTGCCGTCGACGATGAGCTTACCGGCCGTGCCGAAGAAGGTCAACGTGCGGCCGGTGGTGACGCGGCACTCCTCGGTGAAGCGGACCGGCGATCCGGTCATGACGTAGCGCTCGTCGGCCGCGAAATAGGTGAGCTTCGCGCCGCGGGCATCGCGGGCGGCGACCCGCGCCTCGACCGCGCCGTCGCCGTCGATGCGCTCGAGCATGCGGCTGGCCGACGCCAGCACGAGCGCGATCTTGTCGGCCTTCAGGTCGCCCTGGGGGCCGCTCATCTGCGCGCCGGTCGTGTAGGTGGCCGTGCGTGCCGCATCGTCGTAGCGCAAGGTCTGCCCGCGGGCGATGGTGCCGCGGGCCGGGGCGCCGGTGGGATCTTTCGCGGCGAGGTTGAGCGTCGAGGTCACGCCGCCTCCGGCCGTCAGATCGCCGCGCTGTTCGTCCAGCGAGACGGTCTCGGCCCGGATGTCGGTGGCGCCCTGCCAGAGCCGGGCCCGGCCCGTGTAGGTGGCCCGCCGCGTCTGGCTGTCGTATTCGAGCGCGGCCGCGCTGGCAAACAGCGGCAGGTCGTCGGCAAGCAGCGCCGGCGTGCGCGCGGTGCCGGAGCCGCTGCGCGCGGCCGCCGGCTGCATCACACTCGACACCGCGCCAGTGGCCGAGACGGCGTTGGTGGCCAGGCCGATCGCAATGTCGGTGGCTTCCACCTGCAGGCCGGTGTCGGTGACCCGCGGCGCCGCCCCGGGCTTGCCGATGAGCACGAGGCGGTCCTCCGCCATCAGGTAGCGCGCTTCGCTGGCGGTGGCGCGCAGCGAGCCGTCCTCGAAGGTGGTGTCGCCGCCGAAGGTCGCGCGCTCCGGCGCGCCGGCGTTCGAGAGCGCCAGGGTGAGCGTGGCCGACTTCGCCAGCCGCGTCGGCGGCGTCTTCGCGGTGCCGCCTTCGCGGAAGTCCACGTTGCCGCTGAAGCGCATCGCCGTCAGGCCGGCGCCGGCGGCGCCGTCGCCGGTCAGCTCGTCGGCGCGGATGGCGCGCGCCGGCGCCGCGCCCGCCGCGGGCAGCGAGACCAGCAGGCGCTCGCGGGCCACCAGGGCCGTGATGGCGCCGTCGGGGCCGAGGGCGAGGTCCACGAACTCGGCCGCGAGGCGCTGCCCCGGCAGCGCCGGGGCCGCCCCCGCCAGCGTGATGCTGGCTTGCCCCGACAGGGTCACGTGCTGCACGGTGCGGCCATCGTCGGCGTAATCGAGGTTGATGTCGCGGGCGCGCATGGCGCGCAGGCTGCCGAAGCCGGTGCCGCCTTCAATCGAAGCGTTGCCGCGCAGCTCCATCGAATCCGGCTCGTCGCGAACGGGCAGCAGGTAGACCATCATCTCGTCCGCCGCGAACGTCTGTCCTGGTCGCGTGACCCTGGCCTGACGCTCGAGGCGCAGGTAGCGGTCGCGGCGGGCTTCGCCGAACGACCCTGACGTGACGTCCATGTCGCCGGTCGCGTCGTCGCCGGCCACGTGCGCCACCGCCTTGTCGAGCACCCACATGGTGTCGCGCTGTTTGTCGTAGGTGAAGCCGACGCCCGAGCCGTGGGTCTTCGCGCGTTCGAACGTCACCGGCCCCGGGGCGCGCAGGATCCCTTCGCCGTTCGAATAACTGGCCGTCGCCGTCTTCGCGACCAGCCCGTCGGAGGCCTTGAGCATGACGTCGCCGGTCATCTCGACCGACGACTGCCCGCCGCCGACCGTGCCCTCCTTGCCGGTGATGACGAAGCTGCGGTTCTCGGGACGGGCCACCGTGACGACGACGTTCTTCGCCACCGACCGGCCGTCGGAGTACTGGACCTGCTCATCGAAGTCGAGCGCGAAGTCCTGGCGCTTGCCGCTGGTCTGCTCGGCCTGACCCCCGGTGACGCGCGCGGTGACGGTGGGGGCCAGCGGTGTGACCGGCGGCGCCGGCGGCGGCGTGCGGCGGGCGCTGCCGAGCCAATACGCGCTCACCGCGACCCCCAGGGCCACGGCTCCCGCAATCAGGCGCCCTCGGCGTTGCCACGACGTCACGACACGTGTCCTCGACTCATGGTGACGGATAGGGGGAAGGGGCGCAAGCGGCCGCCGCGACACCGAGCGGCATCGCCGGAGCGGCCTTACTCAGCCGCGCCGCGCGTCCGAGAGCCGCAGTTCAGTGTAGGTATTGCCGTTGAATTCGTTCTGCTCGAGCGCGTAGGCGACTTCGAGGCCGCTGCCGGCGCCGGCAATCACGCTTTCCTTCTCCACGGCGTTCCAGGCGATCGCCCGGAAGGTCTTGCCGCGCTGGCGGAGCGACATCTTCAAGTGGCGTTCCTTCAGGCGCCGCGGGCCATCCACCACCTCGACGCCGGCGGCCGTGAAGAGCGGCTTGGGATTGGCGAGACCGAACGGCGCCATCGCCATCAGGTCCTGCACCACCTTCGGGGTGAGCGCATCGAAGTCGAGCGGCCCGTCGAGCGACAGGTTCGGCCGCAGGTCATCGGGCCCGAGCACCGCGTGGGCGAAGTCGTTCACCGCACGCCGGAACTCGGGAATGCGGGCGGCGTCGAGCTGCAGGCCGGCGGCCTGCTTGTGGCCGCCGAAGCGCTGCAGCAGCGGCGCGCACGATTCGAGCGCCGCCAGGATGTCGAAGCCGGGAATGCTGCGGCAGGATCCGTGCGCGACGCCGTGCTCGACCGACAGCACGATGGCCGGCCGGTAGTAGGCGTCCACCAGCTTCGACGCGACGATGCCGATGACGCCGCGGTGCCAGCCCTCGCCACCGACGACCAGCACCGTGTGGGCGCCGATGTCGGGATCGGTCTCGACCGCCTTCTTCGCCGCGACCACGATGTCCTGTTCTTCGCTGCGCCGCCTGGTGTTCTCGGCATCGAGCTGCTGTGCCAGCGCCTGCGCCTCGTCGGCGAGGGCGTCGTCGGAGGCCAGCAGCAGGCGGGTGGCGATGTCGGCGCTGGCCATGCGGCCGGCGGCGTTGACGCGCGGCGCGACCATGAAGGCGATGTGGTAGGCGTCGATGGTCTTGCCGGCCAGGCCCGAGACGTCGAGCAGCGCCCGCAGTCCCACCTTGTGCGGCCCCCGCGTCAGCTGCTCGAGACCGAGCTTGGCGATGACGCGGTTCTCGCCCACCAGCGGCACGACGTCGGCGAGGGTGCCGATGGCGGCAATCTTCACGAACGCGTTCAGCCAGCCGTCCTTGCCCGACTTCTGACACAGCCCCTGCACGACTTTGAGCGCCACGCCGACGCCGGCGAGGTTCTTGTCGGGATAGCGGCAGTCGGCGCGTTTCGGATTCACCACCGCGACCGCCTTCGGCAGCTCGGTGTCGGGCTCGTGGTGATCCGTGATGATGAGATCGATGCCGAGCTCGCTGGCGCGACGCGCCGCCTCGGGCGCGCGGATGCCGCAGTCGACCGACACGATCACGCTTGGCGCCGTCGGCGTGCAGGCGGTCGATGGTGGCCGGCTGCAGGCCGTAGCCGTCGCGCATGCGCTCGGGGATGAAGTGGTCGACGTCGGCGCCGAGCAGTTCGAGGGCGCGCCGCAGGATCACCGTGGAGGTCACGCCGTCGACGTCGTAGTCGCCGTGCACGACGATGCGCTCGCGGCGCGCGATGGCGGCGAGCAGGCGGTCCACGGCCGGTGCCAGATCCGCCATGCAGCCACGGATCGTGCAGATGCGACGAGCGTCGGCCGCAGGAAGCGGTCGGCCGCTTCGGGGTCGCAGTGCCCGCGGATGGCGAGCAGCCGCGCCACCACCGGCGACAAGCCGAGCTCACGCTCGAGGCGCGTCGCGGCGGCATCGTCGCAGGGCCGCGGTTTCCAGACCAGGGGTGGGGCCACGGTCGCTAGGCGCTCGATGATGCCGACGCGGCCCATCGTGCGGAACTTCTGGTAGCGCCGTTCGAGCCGGTCATCGGAGCCGAGCGCGCCGACCTCGGCCAGGGCCTTCGCGAGCGCCGCGTCGAGCAGCTGCCCGGCGGCCGCCGGATCGGTGTGGGCGCCGCCGGCGGGCTCCTTGACGATCTCGTCGATGATGCCCAGGCCGAGCAGATCGGGCGCCGTGATCTTGAGCGCCTCGGCGGCCTGGATCTTCCGGTTGGTGTCGCGCCACAGGAGCGCCGCGCAACCTTCCGGCGGAATCACGCTGTAGACGGCGAACTCGTGCATCAGGATGCGATCGCCGACGGCGATGCCGAGCGCCCCGCCGCTGCCGCCTTCGCCGTGCACCACGACGATGATCGGCACGTCGAGCACCGCCATCTCGCGCAGGTTGACGGCGATCGCCTCGGCGACGCCGCGTTCCTCCGACTCGATGCCCGGATAGGCCGCCGGGGTGTCGACGAAGCAGATGACCGGCCGGCGGAACTTCTCGGCCAGCTGCATCGCCCGCAGCGCCTTGCGGTAGCCCTCCGGCCGGGCGTAGCCGAAGTTCCGGTAGATCTTCTGCTTGGTGTCGCTGCCCTTCTGGTGGCCGACGATCATCACCGGCTGCCCGTGGAACAGCGCCGGGCCGGCCACCATCGCATGGTCGTCGGCGAAGCGGCGGTCGCCGCGGATCTCGACGAAGTCGGTGAACAGCTGCTCGACGTAGTCGAGGGTGGTCGGCCGCGCCGGATGGCGGGCCACCAGCACCCGCTGCCACGGCGTGAGGGTCTCGTAGAGTTCGGCGCGGATCGACAGGATTCGATCGCGCAGCCGGGCGATGTCGCGCTGCCGGTCGGGCGTCGAGGGCAGCATCGACAGCGCCTCGATCTCCTTCTGCAGGACGCCAATCGGTTCTTCGAAATCGAGGAGGTCGGCCATCGGTCAGGTCTATCCGCTAGTCTACTGGAGCACGACCGAGCCGGCGCCGCACACGCGTTCGACGGCCGTGACGAGCTGTTCGGAGGGGCGCACGCGGATCTGCGGCGTCACGTTCGCCTTGACCCGGAGACGCCGGCTGTCGTGCGCGACCTCCAGTTCGAGCACGATCGGGCGGTCGCCCTGGTGCTGCGCCAGCACGTCCCACAGCGCTTCGAGCGTCGAGCGCGACGCGTCGGCGTTCAGGTGGATGTTGACGGCCTTGGCCATCCGCTCGCGCAGGCCCTCGAGCGGCAGGATCTCGTTGGCCTGGAAGCGCGACGAGTCGTCGTCGCGTTCGAACTTGCCCTTCACGAGCAGCAGCGCGCCGGTCTCGATGAGATGCCGGTAGCGGCCGTAGGTCTCGGGGAAGACCACCACCTCGATCGAGCCCTGCGCGTCCTCGAGCGTGAGGACGGCCATCGGATCGCCCTTCTTGGTCTTGAGGGCGCGCACCGCGCTCACCACCCCGCCGACCGCGACATCTTCGAGCAGCAGGCGGCCGGGGGCGCCTTCTTCGGCTTCCGGCACTTCCGTGGCGAGCAGGTCGCCGACGGTGCGGGCGCCGAAGGCGCGCAGGTCGTTGGTGTGGCGATCGACCGGGTGGCCGCTCAGGTAGAGCCCGAGCGCTTCCTTCTCGTTGGCCAGCCACTCCATCTCGGTCCATGGCGGGTCCGTCCGCCAGCACGCCGGGGGTGGCGCCGGGCGTGGTCGGCACGGCCTCGCCGAAGAGATTCGCCTGGCCCTGCTCGCGATCGCGCTGCACGCGGGCGCCGTGTTCGAGCGCCAGATCGACGCCGCGCATCAGGCGGGCGCGGCCGACGGCCGGCTTCACGGCCTGCCCGTCCACGACGGCCAGCCCATCGCACGCGCCGCCCTTCACGAGCGCCTCGAAGACGCGGCGGTTGGCGATGCGCAGGTCGAGCTCTTCGGCGAGCTGGTGCAGCGAGGTGATGCGGCCGGTGCGCGTGCGGACGTCGATGATCGCCTGAATGGCGCCTTCGCCGAGCCCCTTGATGGCGGTCAGGCCGAAGCGCACGCCTTCCGGCACGACCGAGAAGTGCAGCTGGCTCTCGTTGACGTCGGGCGGCAGCACGGCGATGCCGCGGTCGCGGCACTCGGCGATGTAGAGCGCCAGCTTGTCGGTGTTGGCGGCCTCGATGGTCAGCAGCGCCGCCGCGAAGTGGCGCGGGAAGTTGGCCTTGAGATAGGCGGTCTGATAGGCCAGGAACGCGTAGGCCGTCGAGTGCGACTTGTTGAAGCCGTAGCCGGCGAAGTACTCCATCAACTCGAAGATCTTGGTGGCCTTCTTCTCGCTGATGCCCTTCTTCTTGCGTGCCCTCCAGGAAGGCCTCGCGCTGCTTGGCCATGACCTTGGGGTCTTTCTTGCCCATGGCCTTGCGCAGCACGTCCGACTGCCCGAGCGTGAAGCCGGCGAGCACCGCCGCGATCCGCATCACCTGTTCCTGGTAGGCGATGACGCCGTAGGTGTCGGCCAGGATGGGCTCGAGCGCCGCCAGGTCGTACTTGACCTCGGTCTTGCCCTGCTTGCGGGCGACGTAGTCGTCCACCATGCCGCTCTTGAGCGGGCCGGGACGATAGAGCGCGTTCAGCGCGATCAGGTCGTCGAGGCGCTGCGGCTTCGACTTGCGCAGCAGCTCGCGCATGCCCGAGCTCTCGAACTGGAAGATGCCGAAGGTCTGGCCTTCGCAGAACACCTGGTAGGTCTTCGCGTCGTCGAGCGGCGACCGCGTCGATGTCGAGCACGATGCCCTTCGGTGCGCTTGATCTCGGCCAGCGCGTCCTGGATGAGCGTGAGCGTGCTCAGGCCCAGGAAGTCCATCTTGAGGAGGCCGACGCGCTCGACCTCCTTCATCGCCCACTGGGTCGTGATTTCGTCGCGGTTGCTCTTGTAGAGCGGCGCGTAGTCGGTGATCGGCCCCGGCGCGATGACGACGCCGGCGGCGTGCACGCCGGCGTTGCGCGACATCCCCTCGAGGCGCTTGCCCATGTCGAGGACGTCCTTGACGCGCGGATCCTTGTCGCGCATGTCGCGCAGCACCGGGATTTTCGGCCAGCGCCTTCTCGAGGGTCATGTCGAGGGCCGGCGGAATCTGCTTGGCGATGCGGTCGACGTCGGCATACGCCATGTCGAGCACGCGGCCGACGTCGCGGATGACGGCCTTGGCCTTCATGGTGCCGAAGGTGATGATCTGCGAGACGTTCTCGCGGCCGTATTTGCGGGTGACGTATTCGATCACCTCGCCGCGGCGCCGCTCGCAGAAGTCGACGTCGATATCGGGCATCGACACGCGCTCGGGATTCAGGAAGCGCTCGAACAGCAGGTCGTAGTCGATCGGATCGACGTCGGTGATGCGCAGGCAGTAGGCCACCAGGCTGCCGGCGGCCGAGCCGCGGCCGGGGCCGACCGGAATGCCCTGTTCGCGGGCATAGCGGATGAAGTCCCAGACGATCATGAAGTACCCGGTGTACCCCATGCGCTTGATCATCGCGATCTCGTAGTCGAGGCGCGGTCGAATATTCGTCGAGCGTATGCCGCAGCTTGTTCTCGGCGGCCAGCTGCTGCAGGCGCGGCAGCCGTTCCTCGAAGCCCTGGCGCGACGACGTGTTCGAAGTAGTCGTCGAGCGTGAAGCCGGCCGGCACCTCGAAGTTCGGCACGTGCAGCGTGCCCGAGGGGATGACGACGTTGCAGCGCTCGGCGATGGCGAGCGTGTTCTGCATCGCCTCGGGGTAGTCGCCGAAGACGGTCGCCATCTGCGCCGGCGGTCTTCAGGAAGAACTGGTCGCCGTGGTACTTGAGGCGCTTCTCGTCGTGCACCGACTTGCCGGTGCCGATGCACAGCAGCAGGTCGTGCGGCTTGGAGTCGTGCTGGTGCAGGTAGTGGACGTCGTTGGTGACCACCAGCGGCATCTCGAGGTCGCGCGCGATCGGCAGCAGCCCGTTGTTGACGACGCGCTGCTCCTCGATGCCCTGGTACTGCATCTCGAGGAAGAAGTTGCCGGCGCCGAGGATGTCGCGATAGGTGGCGGCCGCCGCCAGCGCGCGTCTTCGCGTGCTCGGTGCGGATCTCGCTCGCCACCTCGCCCTTGAGGCAGCTGCTCAGGCCGATCAGGCCCTCGCTGTGCTGCGCCAGCAGCTGCTTGTCGATGCGCGGCTTGTAGTAGAAGCCTTCGGTGTAGCCGGCCGAGACCAGCTTGATGAGGTTCTGGAAGCCGTCGGCGTTTTCGGCCAGCAGCACCAGGTGGTTGGCGGTCTCGCCCGGCGTGCCCGACTTGTCGCGGCGGTCGCCCGGCGCGACGTAGACCTCGCAGCCGAGAATCGGGTTGATGCCGCGCTTGCGGGCGGCGTCGTGGAACACCACGGCCGAGAACATGTTGCCGTGTTCGGTCACCGCCAGCGCCGGCATCTTGAGCGCCGCCGCCTGGTCGAGCAGCTCGTCGATGCGGCAGGCGCCGTCGAGCAGCGAGAACTCGGTGTGGCAGTGGAGGTGGACGAAATCACTCATGGGCGCAGCCGTTGCCAGTCTAGCCGCTAGTCCCTAGCCGCCAGCCGCCGTTCGCGATTCGATCCTACTCCCACTCGATGGTGCTCGGCGGCTTCGAACTGATGTCGTAGGTGACGCGGTTGATGCCGCGCACTTCGTTGATGATCCGGCGCGACACCGTCTTGAGGAGCCCGTACGGCAACTCGGCCCAGTCGGCCGTCATGAAGTCGCTCGTCTGCACCGCGCGCAGGGCGACGACGTAATCGTAGGTGCGGCCATCCCCCATCACGCCGACGCTCTTCACCGGCAGGAAGACGGCAAACGCCTGACTGGTGAGATCGTACCAGCTCTGCCCGGTCGCCTCGTCGCGCCACCGCCGCAGCTCCTCGATGAAAATCGCGTCGGCGCGCCGCAGCAGGTCGGCGTATTCGCGGCGCACTTCGCCGAGGATGCGGACGCCGAGGCCGGGCCCGGGGAAGGGATGGCGGTGCACCATCTCGGCGGGCAGGCCGAGGCGCGATGCCGAGCTCGCGCACTTCGTCCTTGAACAGATCGCGCAGCGGCTCGAGCAGCTTCAGGCCCAGTTCCGCGGGCAGGCCGCCCACGTTGTGGTGGCTCTTGATGGTGACGGCCTTCTTCGTCGTGGCGCCGCCCGACTCGATGACGTCCGGGTAGATGGTGCCCTGCGCCAGGAAGGTCGCGCCCTTGTGGCCGCCGTCGCCGGCCTTGAGCCTGGCCGCTTCGGCCTTGAACACCTCGACGAACTCGCGGCCGATGATCTTGCGCTTCTGCTCCGGGTCGGTGACACCGGCCAGCTGGCCGAGGAACTGCGCGCCGGCATCCACGTGGATGACGCGCGCGTGCAGCCGGCCGCCGAACATCTCCATCACCAGGCGGCCTTCGTCCTGGCGCAGCAGTCCGTGGTCGACGAACACGCAGGTGAGCTGGTCGCCGATCGCGCGGTGGATGAGCGCCGCGGCGACGCTCGAGTCGACGCCGCCCGACAGGCCCAGGATGACCTCTTCGTCGCCGACCTGGGCGCGAATCTTCGCCACCGCTTCGGTGACGTGGTCGCGCATCACCCAGTCGGGCGCGGCCCCGCAGATCCCGACGACGAAGCGCTCCAGGATCGCCGCGCCCTGGCGCGTGTGGGTCACTTCCGGATGGAACTGCACGCCGTAGAAGCGCCGCGCCTCGTCGGCCATGCCGGCAATCGGACAGCTCGGCGTCGAGGCCATCAGCGCGAAGCCCGGGGGCAGCGCCGTCACCTTGTCGCCGTGGCTCATCCACACCCCCAGGGTGCCGTCGCCGCCGTCGCTGCGCCCGTCGGCGATGCCGTCGAGCAGCGCCGAGTGGCCGTGCGCGCGCACCTCGGCGTAGCCGAACTCGCGGTGGCTGCTGGGCTCGACCTGTCCGCCCTGCTGCACCGCCATCGTGAACATGCCGTAGCAGATGCCGAGCACCGGGACGCCGAGTTCGAACACCGCCTGCGGCGCCCGCAGCTCCTGCGCTTCGTAGGTGCTGGCGTGGCTGCCCGAGAGGATGACGCCCTTCACGGCGTGCTCGCGGGCGTAGGCCCGCACCCAGTCGTCGCTGACGTCGCAGGGATGCACCTCGCTGTAGACATGCGCCTCGCGCACGCGGCGGGCGATGAGCTGCGTGACCTGCGAGCCGAAATCGAGAACGAGAATGGTCTGGTGTGCCACGGGGTCGGTTGGATGCGGGGCCGGGAGGGTCGCGAGCGCGCGAGCTGGTCGCTATTATAGCGGGGTGCCCCGAGTCACGACCGCAGGATGGAGTGGTGCTATCGCGGCGATGCTGAGCGCCGTGGCGCTCGTACTGCACGCGGCGGGTCCCGCCCGCGCGCAGACACCGGGCGCGACGTTGAGCCTGCTGGGCGGCGGCGTCATGGACGTGCGCTGGGCCACCTCCCCCGAGGTCGCCCTGGCCGCGGCCCCGGGGTTCGATGACCAGACCGCGTACGTGGCAACTCGCGACGGCGCCCTGACGGCGCGCGACCTCGAGACCGGCGCGGCCCGCTGGCGCGTCGAGGTGCCGACGAGCTTCGCGCCCGCGGTCGGTGGTGAGCTGGTCTTCGTGGTCGTGCCGGGCGGCGTACGCGCGCTGGTGGCGGCGACCGGGGCGGTGCGCTGGCAGCGCGTGCTGCCGGGCACGGTCGCGGCGCCACCGTACTGGGATACCGGCTGGCTGGTTCTCTCCTTCGAGGGCGGCGATCTCGCGGCGTTTCGCGCCGAGGACGGCGAGTTGGTCTGGCGCGTCGGGCTCGGCTCGGTGGCCCAGGTGGCGCCGGCGCCGGCCCTCGACAACCTGTATCTCGGCCTCGCCGATGGCCGCACGGTGGCCCTGGCCCTGGCGTCGGGACAGACCATCTGGACGCGCGCTACCGATGGCCGCGCCACCGGCGTGACCGCGCTCGACGATCAGGTACTCGTCGGTACGTCGGCCGGCGTGTTGTGGAGCCTCGATCCACGAACGGGCCGCGTGCGCTGGCGCTGGCGGACCGGCGCCGCGATTGTCGCCTCGGCGGCCGTCGACGACGCGCGAATCTACGTCATGGCCTACGACCACATCCTGCGCGCGCTCGATCGGCGCTCGGGCAACCTCCGCTGGCGCCGCGCGCTGCCCCATCGGCCCGCCGGCTCCCCGGTCGTGGTCGGCGCCACCGTGCTCGTGCCCTCGCTGTCGACCGAACTGGCCGGATACGATGCGGCCACCGGCACGCCGACGCTGTCGATGGCGAGCACGAGCGAAGTGGCCGGGGAGACGCGCTTCCGCGTCGGCGGACGGGTGACCGGCACGCGCATCACGGCGGTCTCGACCGAGGGGCAGCTCATCGCCTTTGCGCCGCGCATCGAAGCCGCCTCGGTGCCGCTGGCCGATCCGCCGGGCACGCCGAGCCCGGAGCCGGCGCCGCCGGTTCAGCCCGCCACGCCACCGTCGCCGCTGGTGCGATAGAGGCGCAGGTAGGCCACCAGCCCCGTCAGGCCGAGGAACTGGAAGACCAGCCCGCGCACCATCCATGCGCCCACCTGCAGCGGCAACGCCACCAGGCCGACAAACGGCACCGCCGCGATGAGGCCGAGCGCGGCGGTCGCCAGAAACGAGGCCGCGGTGCCGAGCGCGACCAGCGTCGACACCACGGCGAACACGACCGCCACCTCGCGCGGCCGCCGCACCAGGAACGACGACACCCGCGCCACCGCGGCGCCGGCGCCGCAGTTGTCCACCGCGACCGCGATCTGCAGCAGCAGGTACAGCAGATTCACCAGCGTGACGGCGATGATGCCGGCGACCGTCACCGCGAACAGCCAGGCGGCGTCGGCCGCCGACTGCGGTGCGCCGAGCGCGATCAGATTGACGAGCGCCGCCGTCGTGATCAGGCCGTAGGCCAGGAACAGCCCGATGCCGAGCCGCGCGAAACGGCCGAACAGGCGCTGCGCCCCCGCTGTGGCGGTTTCGAGACGGAAGCGGCCGGCACGGTTGACGAGCTCGAGTCGCAGCGGCGGGTGTTCGATCGGTCCGGCGTCGGCGTCGGCACTGGCGAGCACGGCGATGGTGCCGCCCTTCACGAAGGCCATCACCAGCGAGCCGCCGAGCACGACCACGAACATCGCGGCGAGAAACGCGGCGAGCGCGATCGGATGCGCCAGCAGCGCCGCCGCCACCGCCAGCACGGCGCGGCGGAGTTCCTGATTGACGAGATCACCGGCCGACAGCCCGGAGGTGAGCACCACCAGCAGGGAACCGCCCACGACCGGCACCGCCAGCAGCGCCGTAAAGACCGAATCGGCCACCCACTGCAGCACCACGACCTGCCAGTTCGCGGCGGTGATGAGGGCTCCGCGCTTCAGCGCCAGCTTGGGAGAGGCGGAAAGCGCCATCGGTGGTGGGTATCGAGCACTATACCAAAGGCCCTCGGGGGGATTGGTCTTGTCGGCGCGCGCGGGGCCCTGCAAGAATGAGCGGAGCCTTCATGTCCTGTCCCCCGGTCGTCCGGCGCGCGCTCGTCCGGGTGAGTGCGTGGCTGCTCGTAGCGTTGGTGGCCGTCGGGGTGGGCGGCTGGCTGTGGTCGCGGCAGCGGCTCGGACCCTCGGCCGCCGACACGCGCCGGCTGGTCGAAGGCGAAGCGCGGGCGCGGATGGCCGGTCTCACCGGCGCGCTGGACGCCCTGGTGGCCGAGGTCGCCGCCGATGGCGCCCTGGTCGAACGCGCCGCCGCCGGCGATGGCCCCGCCGTGGCGCAGCTCTTCTCGGCCGTCGCGCTCGACGCGCGGGCCGACGCCGCGCGGATCGCGGCGCTCACGGTCTACGGCATCGACGGCGCACCGGTCGCCTGGGACGGACGCCCGTCGACACTGCCGGCGTCGCGGCTGGCCGCCGGCTCGGCGACCTTCATGTTGCCGACGCCACTCGGCGTGCGCCTGGCCCGCGTGGCGCCGGTCTTCTCGCCCGACAACACCAGCCGCCGCATCGGCACCGTCGTGGCCGAGGCGGCCGTGTCCACGCTGACCGCGTCGCCGGGAGACCCGGCCGGCCTGGCGGACTGGGCGACGCCGATTGCCCCCGTGGTGGTCGGACCTCCCGTGCCGCACGCCGAAGATCCGAGCGCCTTCGATGTCACCACGGCCGATGGCACCCTGCTCGGCACGGCGCGGATTGCGCCCGAGGCGCTGGCCGCGGCGCGGGCCCGCGCGACCGCGGTCGTCGGCGCGCTGTTGTGGCTCACCGCGGCGATTGGCCTGGCCGTGCTGCTGGGCCCGCTGGCCGACTGGCGCGCCCTGGCGACGTCAGCGCGCGGCTTCGTGGCGCTCAGCGGCGCCATGGGCGGGGTGGCGATCGCCGCCGGGCTCATGGCCGTGACTGCGATCGACACGGCCACGCTCGCCTGGGCGCGCGAGGCCCGCTTCGCCGTCGGCACGCTCATCGCGTTCGCGCTGGCCGGCCTTGCTGCCACGGTCGTGGCGCGCTGGCGCGCGCTGCGCGCGGCCAGGCGCGGCGGCGCCGGGCCCCGCGCCCTCGATCTGCTGGCGCATCTGGTGGCCGGTGCCGTGGTCGGCGCGCTGGCCCTGCAGCATCACCGGCTGATCGCGAGCGTGCTGCCGGTGGCGATCGGTGACGTGGCCCGTTTTGCGCTCACGCCCGTCGAACCCGGACGTCTTGCGGCGACGGCCGGCCTCGTCTTCCTGCACGCCGCCGCGGCGCTGATGCTCGCGGCCGGCCTGCGGGCGGTGACCGCGCTCACGTCGCCGCGTCGAACCGGCGTCGGCCGGCCGGGCCTGGCGGCGGCTGTCATCGGCGCCATCACGGTGGTGGTATCGAACGCTACGGGCCCCGCGGCAGCAGTGACGCTCGCACTCGTCGCCGGCGCGCTGCTGCTGGCCGGGGTCTTCGACGGCGCGTTGCGCACCATGCGGCGGGGCTCGCAACCGGCGCGCCTGGTCGTGCTCTTCGCAGCCCTCGCGGTGCCGTCGCTGGCCGCCTATCCGTCACTGGCGGTCTCGGCCTCGGCCGGGCGCCGCGACGTCATCGTGCGCGACATCGCGCGTCAGGTGGCCGACCAGCGGCAGGATCTGCAGTTGTCGCTGCGGGCGGCGCTGGCCGAACTCGATCGCTCGACCGATCTCGCCGATCTCGTGCGCGCCTCAGCCCCGGTGGCGAGCGGCGTCGTGCCGACCGATGCGGCATTCCTGGTGTGGTCACGCACGACGCTGGCCACGCGGCGACTCACCTCGTCGGTCGAACTCTACGACGGCGGCGGACGGATGGTCAGCCGCTTCGCGCTCAACCTGCCCGAGACCTCCGTCGACCAGGCCTGGCAGGAGACGACCTGCAGCTGGGAGCTGTTCGAGGAAGTGTCGCCGTTCTTCGCCGAGGAGCGGCGGCTGCTGCATGCCGGCCGCGGCGTGTGCGTGGATGGCCGCGTGGTCGGCTCGATTGTCGTCCATGTGGTGCTCGACTACGCCAACCTGCCGTTCCTGGTGGCGCAGAATCCGTACGTCGCGCTGCTCGGCGCCTCCGACGCCGCGGTGGCCGCCGGCGAAGGCCGGGCCCGTGACGACGTCGCGTTTGTCGTCTACGGCTGGAGCCGGCGCCCGCTCTATGTCTCGGGGGGCGACGCGTGGACGCTGCCCGAGCCGCTCTTTGCGCGCCTGGCGGCCTCGCGCGAGCCGTTCTGGGCCGCCATCGATGACGACGGCGTCGTCTCTGACGTCTACCTGCTGAGCGATCGCGGCGCCATCTACGCCATCGGCCATCCGCGGCCGTCGCTGCTCGCCCACCTGTCGAACGTCGCCGAGCTGGTGGCGTTCGCCGGCGTCCTGTTCGGGTTGGGCCTGGCGGCCATCGCCATCGGATCGCGGATCGGCGGCCGCGCCCCGGTCTCCGGCCGGGCGCTCTTCCGCGAAGTGCGCGCCAGCTTCTCGCGCACGTTGTTTCTCGCCTTCGTCGCCGCCGTGGTGGTGCCGGTGGTCGCGCTGGCGCTGGTCACCCGCGCCTACATGGCGACGTCGCTACGTCAGGACATCGAGCGCGAGGCGACGCGCACGGTGCTCTCGGCCAGCCGCGTCGTCGAGGACTTCGCCGCCATCGAATCGCGCGGCGCCACCAACCTGCCGGTGCTCGACGACAGCCTGCTCGTGTGGTTGAGCCGCGTCATCGGGGAAGACATCAACGTGTTTGCCGGCACCGGTCTGCTCGCCTCGAGCGAACGGACGCTGTTTGCGTCGGGTCTGCTGCCCACGCGCACCCCGGGCGATACCTACCGGGCGCTGGTGCTCGAGGGCCGGCCGACGTACCTGGCGCGCGAGTCGGTCGGCGACTACGAATATCAGGTCGTGTCGGCGCTGGTGCGGGTGGACGACGAACAGGCCATCGTGAGCGTGCCGCTGACGCTGCGCCAGCGCGGGATCGAACGGCAGGTGGACGAACTCGACCGGCGGGTGCTGCTGGCGGCGATCGCCTTCATCCTGCTCGGATCGGCCATCGGCTACTGGGCCGCCGAACGGATCTCCGATCCGGTCAGCCGCCTCACGCGGGCGACGCGGCGACTGGCGGCCGGCGATCTCGACGCCCATGTCCTGGTCAGAACCAGCGACGAACTCGGCCGCCTGGTCGAGGCGTTCAACGGCATGGCCGACGATCTGCGACGCCAGCGCACGCAGCTCGAACGCACCAACCGGCTGGAGGCCTGGGCCGAGATGGCGCGGCAGGTCGCGCACGACATCAAGAATCCGCTCACGCCGATTCAGTTGAACGCCGAACACCTGCGGCGCGTGCACGTCGATCGTGGCCGTCCGCTCGGTGCGCTGGTGGACGACTGCGTCAACAACATCCTGCTGCAGGTGCGCCTGCTCCGGCAGCTGGCATCGGAGTTCTCGAGCTTCGCCAGTTCGCCGCAGGCCCGCCCGGCGCCGATGGCCCTGGCGCCGCTGCTCGACGAGATCCTGGCGCCCTACATCCCCGCCCTGGCCGGCCGCATCACGCTCACGCATGAAGGCGCCGAGGGGCTGACGCTGCATGTGGACCGCGTGCTGCTGGCGCGCGCGCTCACCAACGTGATCGAAAACGCGCTGCACGCGATGCCGGGCGACGGGCGGCTGGTCGTGCGGGCCAGCGCGGCGGATGACCACCGCGTGCGGGTGGATGTGGCCGACTCCGGTGTCGGCATGGACGCCGAGGCCCTCGGGCGCATCTTCGAGCCCTACTTCTCGACCAAGGCCACCGGCACCGGGCTCGGCCTGACGATTGCCCGCCGCAACGTCGAACTGAACGGCGGCACGATCGAGGTCGCGAGCACGCCCGGCGTGGGCACGACCGTCTCGATCTGGCTGCCGGCGGCGTGAGGCCGTCCCGGGAAACTAGAGCTCTGGATGCGGCGGGTCGGGGCCGGGATCGGCCGGAGCGACGTCGGCCAGCGGCTGGGCGGCCGCCACCGCTGGCTTGCGGCCGGCCCGCGAGGCGCCCCACTCGATGATCGGCGAGACCAGATAACCGTAGGCCAGCACCAGCAGCACCACGTCCGGTGAGGTCGTGAAGAGCGCGATCGCGGCCGCGACCACGATCAGCACTTTCGAATTGACCGGCGACGACAGGTTCATCGTCTTCATGCTGCGGAACCGGAAGGTGCTCACCATGAGCAGCGCCGGCACCATCAGCATCACCAGCGCCAGCAGCGCCGGCCCGCGTTCGGTCAGCCCCTCACCCACGAAGAAGATGGTCGCCGCCGGCACGCCGGCCGCCGACGGACTCGGCATGCCGACGAAATAGCGCTTGTCGGTGACGTGCTGGATGTTGAAGCGGGCCAGGCGGACCGCCGCCGCCGCGAGGTACAGGAAGCCGACGGCCCAGCCGAGACGGCCGAGCGGCTGCAGGCCCCACTGGAACGTGAGCGCGGCCGGGGCCATGCCGAACGAGATGAGGTCGGCCATCGAATCGAACTCGACGCCGAAGGCGCTGGTCGAGCCGGTCATCCGCGCGATGCGGCCGTCGAGCATGTCGAGGACGACCGCAAAGCCGATGAACGGCGCGGCGGTGTGGAACTCGCCGCGCATCGCATAGACGACACACGCCCAGCCGCAGAAGAGATTGGCGACGGTGAAGAGGCTCGGCAGGAGGAAGACGCCGCGCCGCAGCCCGCGCCGTTCGGCCGATGGCAACGGCGTGACGTCGGGCGGGCTCATGCCGGGGTCCATCGCCCGAGGATGGTCTGGGCGGCGACGACGCGGTCGCCCTTCTTCACCAGCACGGGGATCCCCGGTGGCAGGAAGACGTCCATGCGGGAACCGAACTTCATCACGCCGACGCGCTGGCCGACCACGAGCGTGTCGCCCTCGCGCACCCGCGCTACGACGCGGCGCGCCAGCAGGCCGACGACCTGGCGGTAGACGGCGATGCGGCCGTCGTGATCCACCCAGACCTCCGATTGCTCGTTGACGGCGCCGCTCTCCGGCTTGTAGGCCGGCAGGAACTGCCCCGGCTTGTGCGTGACCCTGGTGACGCGGCCCGAGACCGGGGCGCGGTTGACGTGCACGTCGAGCGGCGACAGAAAGATCGTGATCTGCTGCCAGGTGCCGGGCGGCGCGTCGACCCCCGCCGGGCCCACGGCCATCACGAGCCCATCGGCGGGCGACACGATGAGGGCCTGGTCGGCCGGCAACGGCCGCTCGGGATCGCGGAAGAAGAACAGGAACGTCAGGGCCAGGGCCACGCCTGGCACGGCCCACCAGCGTCCGCCGAAGCCGGCGCCCGCCAGCGTCAGCACCACGGCGCCGAGGAGGAATGGCCAGCCGGCGCGATCGAATCCGAACATGAGGGGGATTGTACCGTTGCCCGGGCGCGGGCGGGAGTGGGACGACGCCGGCGTGGTCGCCACCGGCGTCGTCGAGATCGACGCGGGACCTAGTTGGGCAACGCGCTGACGGGTGCCTGGTGGCGGCGCACGATTGCCTCCATCTGGTCCTTGAGGCGGAGCTTCTCCTTCTTCAAACGCACTTCTTCGAGCTGTTCGTCGTCGGTGAGGTGGGACTTGCCGGCCAGGAGCTTGAGGCGATCGTCGAGGGTGTGGTGATCGGTGGTCAGCTGGCGGTAGACATCGCTGCTCTGGAGCAGCAGGCGGCGCGCTTCCTCGGTGTCGGTCATGACATCCGCCCTTTCCCGTTCCCGGGCGCCCTACGCGTCCGGGCCATTGGCCCGACTCTAACACCGTGCCCCGCACGGTTCAAGGCGGACCGGGACGGCCTCGCCAGAGGATCAACGCGTCTTCGACCGGGTGCGTGTAATAGGCGCGCCGTAACCCGGCGCGGGAGAAGCCGCCGGCCTCGTACAGGCCGATGGCCGCGATGTTCGACGCCCGCACCTCGAGCGTGGCGTTCGGGGCCCCGAAGGCCGCCGCCTCGGCCACGACATGCGCCAGCAGCGCCCGTCCGAGGCCCTGGCGGCGGCGCGACGGGTGCACGGCGAAGTTGTTGACGTGGATCTCGTCGAAGATCCGCCAGAAGGAGCAGTACCCGGCCACGGCGCCATCGACGCGGACGACGTACAGGAAGCAGCGCCCCGGGTCCTGCAGCTCGCGTTCATAGTCGGCGCGCGTCCACGGGCGATGGAAACAGACGTCGTCGAGCGCGAGGATCGCGTCGAGTTCGGCGGCCGAGGTGAGGCGGTCGAACGACGTCATCCGACCGGCCCGGCGGTGCGACGCCGATCGCGCTCGATCTCGACGTCGGGACGCCGCACGTATTCCGGAGCAAGCGACGCCGCAGGGCCGGTGCGCGCGCTCTGGTGCAGACGCCACGCGAGACGGCCGACGACGGCTGCCAGGTGCGTCGCCGGCGGCACCGTGTGATAACCAGCGGCCGCTGCCTGTGCCGCGGCTGCCGGCTGACAGGCCGCGACGAGCGCCGACCCCGGCGGCACCAGGCCCTCCCAGGCCGCGATCGTCTCGTGCGGCGTCGCGGCTGTGGCCGGCGCCAGCGGCGTCAACGGCCACCCCGGCCCGTCGCTGTCCGGTAGCGTGCGCCTGAAGGCGGCGGCGAAGACCTCGCCGCGGGAGGCCTCCATCCAGACACCGGCCGTGTGCGCGGCCGGGTCGCGGTCGAGGAGATCCCACGCCAGCGCGTCGAGCGACGGCACGCCGGCGGTGGGCCGATCGAGCGCCAGGGCGAGTCCCTGAATGGCCGCCAGGCCGATGCGCAGGCCGGTGAAGCCGCCCGGGCCGGTGGCCACGGCGAAGAGGTCGACCGCGCCGAGCGCCAGCCCCCCGTCGGCCAGCACCGCCCGCAAATCGGCGGGCACGCGTTCAGCGTGCGAGACGTTGGGGTCACCGGGTCGTGCCACGACCACGGTGTCGTCGCGGACCAGGGCGACGCTGCCGTCGCGTGTTGTCGTGTCGAGTGCCAGCACCCACATGCGCGCGCCGCGCCCGCGGCAACCCGACTATACTCGACGACGCGATGGCCGGCGCCCGCCGGCACAGTCCCTGTCGAGGTATCCCTGTCTCCCGCCCCTGAGTCCGCGCCGCCCCTGCCCATCCTCGGCGCAACGACGACGCCGGCCATGCGGCAGTATCTCGAGGCCAAACGGCAGTATCCGCTCGCCCTCATGCTGTTCCGGATGGGCGACTTCTACGAGCTCTTCTACGAAGACGCGCTGGTGGCCGCGCGCGCGCTCGACCTCACGCTGACGTCGCGATCGAAGGACCCCTCCGGCGCCGCGGTGCCGATGTGCGGGGTGCCCTTCCATGCCGCCGATGGCTACATCACGCGGCTCGTGAAGCTCGGGCATCGGGTGGCCGTGTGCGAGCAGATCGAAGATCCGAAAAAGGCCAAAGGCGTCGTGAAGCGCGATGTCGTGCGCGTCATCACGCCCGGCACGCTGGCCGATGCCTCGTACCTCGATGCCCGCGAGCCGGCCTTCCTGCTGGCGGCCACCGGGCTCGACCAGGCGCCGGGCCCGCAGATGCGCCTCGGCGTGGCGCTGCTGGATCTGTCCACCGGCGAGTTCCAGGTCACCGAGTTCAGCGGCCCCTCGGCGCGCCAGGCGCTCGACGACGAGATCGCCGTCCTGCACCCGCGCGAGATCGTCGTCGCCGCCGGCGTCGATGCCGCGGCGCTCCTGCCGGCGGTGGCCGCCGCCCGGATCGCGGTGACGCCGGTCGATGGCTGGACGTTCGATCCGGCGCGCGCCGGCGCCACGCTGTGCGAGCAGTTGCGGGTGTCGGGTCTGCAGGGGTTCGGCCTCGAGGCCCGGCCGGCGGCCGTGGCGGCGGCCGGCGCGCTCGTGCACTACCTGCGCGAGACGCAGAAGGCCGACCTGGCGCACGTGCGCACGATCCGGCTGCGCGAGACCGCCGATCGGCTGCTCGTCGATCCGACCACGCTGCAGCACCTCGAAGTGGTCGAGTCGTCGAAGGGCGGACGCAGCGGATCGCTGCTCGACGAGATCGACCGCACGGTCACGCCGATGGGCGGCCGGCTGCTGCGGGCCTGGCTCATCGCGCCACTGGTCTCGCTCGAACGCATCCGCGAGCGCCTCGACGCGGTCGAGGAGCTGGCCTTCCGTGCCGCCGACCGCGGCAAGGTGCGTGACACGCTGCGGGTCGTGCTCGACCTCGAACGGCTGGTCTCGAAGGTCGCGCTCTCCACCGCCAGCCCGCGCGACCTCGTGGCCCTCGCCCGCTCACTGGCCGCGGTGCCGCGCGCGCGGCTGCTGCTCGGCGAGTGCCAGGCGCCGCTCATCACGCAGCTGGTCGCCGCGCTCGACGACCTGCCCGACGTGCGCGGCCCGATCGACGCGACGCTGGCGGACGAGCCGCCGGCGCTGGCCCGCGACGGCGATGCGATTCGCGACGGCGTGGACGGCGAACTCGACGAGCTGCGCCGCATCAGCCGCTCCGGCAAGCAGATCATCGCCGAACTCGAAGCGGCCGAGCGCACCCGCACCGGCATCACCTCGCTCAAGGTGCGCTTCAACCGCGTCTTCGGCTACTACATCGAGATCTCGAAATCGAACCTGCACGCGGTGCCCGACGACTACATCCGCAAGCAGACCATCGCCGGCGGCGAGCGCTTCGTCACGCCGGCGCTCAAGTCGCACGAAGAGAAGGTGCTCGGCGCCGACGAGCGCAGCGTCGAACGCGAGCTCGAGCTGTTCGAGGCGCTGCGCAAGGAGGTCTCGGCCGCGTCGCCGCGGGTGCTCGAGACGGCGCGTGCCATCGCCGCCCTCGACGTGCTGGCCGGCCTCGCCGAGACGGCGGCGCTCGGCAACTTCACCAAGCCCCACGTGCACGACGGCGACGAGCTGAGCGCGACCGACGTGCGCCATCCGGTGGTGGAACGCCTCGCCGGCGGCACCTTCGTGCCCAACGACGTGATGCTGAACGGCTCGTCGCACCAGCTGGTCGTGCTGACCGGGCCGAACATGGGCGGCAAGTCGACCTACCTGCGCCAGGTGGCGCTGTTGTCGCTGCTGGCGCAGAGCGGCTCGTTCGTGCCGGCCCGCGATGCCAAGCTGGGCCTGGTCGATCGCATCTACGCGCGCGTCGGCGCCTCCGACAACATCGCCCGCGGGCAGTCCACCTTCATGGTCGAGATGCAGGAGACCGCGCTCATCCTGAACGGCGCCACCTCGAGGAGCCTGGTGGTCCTCGACGAGGTGGGCCGCGGCACCGCCACCTTCGACGGCCTGAGCATCGCGTGGGCGGTGGCCGAACACCTGGCCACCAATCACCGGGCCGCGTCCCAAGACGCTCTTCGCCACGCACTACCACGAGCTCACCGACCTGGCCGACGGCGTGCCGGGCGTGGTCAACTCCCACGTCGCGG
Source organism: uncultured Acidobacteriota bacterium (assembly GCA_963779175.1). Classification (GTDB taxonomy): domain Bacteria; phylum Acidobacteriota; class Vicinamibacteria; order Vicinamibacterales; family UBA2999; genus CADEFD01. The sequence continues at coordinate 1,204,020 of CAVZXA010000003.1, read as the reverse complement.
TGCAGGAATGGAAGGACGACATCGTCTTCCTGCACAAGATCGAGCCCGGCCGATCCGATCGCAGCTACGGCATCCACGTGGCCCGGCTGGCCGGCCTGCCGGGCTCGGTGCTCGGCCGCGCGCGCGAGATCCTGACCGCGCTCGAACGCGACGAGCTCACGCGCGGCGGACGTCCGGCCATCAGCGGCGCGGCGCCGGCGGCGCAGCAGCAGCTCGGCTTGTTCCAGGCGGTGGCCGACGACGTGCTGCGCGAGCGAATCCGCGCCATCGACGTCGACCAGACCACGCCGCTCGAGGCGCTGCGCCTGCTGGCCGAGCTCAAGCGCGAGGCCGACGAATGATCGCGCGGGCGTGGCTGGCGTGCGGGCTAGCTCTTCGTCTTGTCGAGTTCGGCGCGCGCTTCGGCCGCAAACGGCGACTCGGCGTGCTTCTCGACGATCTCGGTGAGGGTCTTGCGGGCGTCGTCGACCTTGCCGGCGCCGCGATAGGCGCGGGCCAGTTCCATCAGCACGCCGTCCACCGGCATGCCGGCGGTGGTCTCGGTGCTCGAGCGTCTTCAGGCCCTCGATGGCCGGGTCGAACTGCCCCGCCCGGATCTCGGCCTGTGCCTTGCCGAGCGCCGCGCCCTTGGCGACGATATCGGTGCCGCTCGCCAGCTGCGCGTAATGCGTCTTCGCTTCATCGAAGCGGCCGAGCGCGACCAGCACCGACGCCGCGTTCAGGCGGGCCAGACGGCCGGGCGTGCTGGCCGGCGACAACTCGGCCGCGGCCAGGAACTTCGGCAGCGCGGCTTCGAGCTTGGCCTTCTCGGTGGGATAGGTGCCCGGGGCCTGCGCCGGGACGCCGGTGCCGCCTTCCATGCCGGGAGGCGCGGGCGCCTGCACCGGGGCCTCGTAGACCACCATCGCGTCGGCCAGCAGACCGCTGACCTCGCTATCGGCGTTGCGCTGCCAGGTGAGATAGCCGCCGACCGCCACCAGCAGCGCCAGCACGGCGCCGCCGATGGCGAGCACCTGCGAGCGGTTCTGGCCGAACGTGTCGGAAGCCGCCGCCAGCGCGTGGGCGACTTCGTTTTCCTTCAGGTGCTCTTTCTCGGAGTGCTTCATAAGTCTCTGCCGTTAGGGTCGGTGGCGACCCCTCAGTGTATCAGCGGCCCGCGTCGGCCGTCACGTCGTAGCGAAAGGCCTCCCACCGGGGGCCGCAGTGGGCTTCCGGCCGGACGCGCAGCAGCCGGACCCCGGCGGCGCTCAGCAGCGCCTCGACGTCCGCCCGGGGGACGGCGTGCATTTCCATCACCGGCTCGAAGGCCGGCCGGCGGACGCCGCGGGCGTGCGGGGGGCGGCTTCGGCGGGCGCCGCGGCGCCGACGTCGAGTCGCGCCGTGGGCGACCCGTGCCAGGCGAACCACGCGACCCCTTCGTGCACGAGGTCGAGTTCGAGCACGTCGGCGCCCGGCGTCGCCGCCTTGGGCGCCTCGAACGTGACGCCTGCCGATGCGCCGGGCGCCAGCGGCAGGGGCACCGCAACCCGCCGGTCATCGGCCACCAGCACGGCGCCGTCGCGCGCCAGCCAGTGGTTCCCGATGTTCAGGGGCGTGCCGGCCGGCCACGTGTCGGTGCCGGTGTTGGTGACCACCACGTCCACCACGACGCGCGCGGCGTCGCCGTCCGGTCGCGGCGTGGCCGTCACCCGCGCGCGGTAGGCGCCGATCGGCAAGGCGCCGGCCGGCAGCGCCGGGGCGTCGAGCCAGCGGCTCGGCGCGTCGAACGACAGGAAGCCGCCGGGCGCCAGCACGCGGGCCAGCTCGCGGATGTACTCACGCGCGTAGACCGGCGCGATGTGCTGCAGGACGCGTCCGGTGTAGACGACGTCCACCGAACGGCTGGCGATGGTGTGGAAGGGCGGCGCCGCCTGCACGTGATACTGCACGCGCGCGCCGTGGCGATTGAAGCGCGCCGCCTGCGCGATCATCGACGGCGCGACGTCGAGTCCGACCACCTCGTCGCAGTGCGCCGCCAGCGCCTGCGTGAGGCGGCCCAGACCGCAGCCGAAGTCGAGCGCCCGGCGGTGCGCGGCGGGCAGGCCGAAGGCGCGTGCCTCGGCCATGAGCGCGATGATCTCGGTGACGCCGGTGGCGAAGAACTCCTCGGCCGTCCAGCGGCCGCCCTTGCGCGCCGGGTCGGTCAGGATCGCCCACATCGGATCCTGTTCGCCGAAGGCGTCCCAGTGGCGCTGCAGTTCGTGGAGGTTCATGCGGCGCCTGAGGGTACCACTCCAGGTTCCGGCGGCGGTGGTGCGCCCGGTTGGAATTGAACCAACGACCTTCCGCTTAGGAGGCGGACGCTCTATCCCCTGAGCTACGGGCGCGCGGCGGTCGCTCTAGGGTATCAAACCGGCCCGGCCTGTGGCCGGGCCACGGCCGTCAGTAGTGCAGCACCGACGACACCGGAACGCCCGTCAGCTTGTCGCGTCCCTTCAGGAAATCGAGCTCGATGAGAAACGCCGCGGCGTGGAGCGTGCTGCCAAGGCGCTGCACCAGGTTCACGGCAGCGCGCGCCGTGCCGCCGGTGGCGAGTACGTCGTCGATGACGAGCACCCGATGGCCCGGGCCCAGGGCGTCGTCGTGGATCTCGAGCGTGTCCGTGCCGTACTCGAGCGCGTACGACTCTCCCAGCGTCGTCGAGGGCAGCTTCCCGGGCTTGCGGATCGGCACGAAGCCGGCACCGAGCCGATCGGCCACCGCCGACGCGAGGATGAAGCCGCGGCTCTCGATGCCGACCACGCGGTCGATGCCCTGACCGCTGTAGGGCACGGTCAGCGCGTCGATGGTCTCGCGGAAGCCCGTCGGGTCGCCCAGCAGCGTCGTGATGTCGTAGAAGAGGATGCCCGGCTTCGGGAAATCGGGCACGTGGCGGATGCGTGACTTGAGATGGTCCATGCAGGTCGGCGTCGATCCTACCGGATCGTGAAGCCGTCGGCGAGACCGAGCGGCGACAGGTCGTCGCTGGCGACGTCGTCGACGCGGGCCCGCGAGGGGCCGCGCCACAGGGCCGCCTCCAGCCGGGTCAGGCTCTCGAGGTCGCCGTCGGCGACCGCTTCGACCCGGCCATCGGGCAGGTTGCGCACATGGCCGCTCAGTCCTTCGCGGCGCGCGCAGTCGGCCACGAACCACCGGAAGCCGACGCCCTGGACGCGGCCGGTCACCACGAAGCGGCGCGTGAGACGCATGGCGCGAGTGTAGCAGCCGGGCGCGACTGCCGGGCGCCCGGCCCGGGCCTACTGAAGGGGATGCCAGTCGGCGGCGGGCGCGGTGCCGGCGACCTGCGACAGGTCGGCCGCCAGCTCGCTGACCCCGACCGGCGTCTCGACGACGACGCCGCGGAACTTCTCGAGGTCCCCGCTCTGCACGAGCGACGCGAACGCCTCGACCAGTTCGGGCTGCCGCCACCCCATCTGCGTCTCGTGGCGCAGCACGCCGAGCGCCTCGGCGGCGCTGCGCGGCGCCACGTATTCCCGCCCCATCGTGATGGCTTCGAACAGGTCCACGATGCTGACGATCTGCGCCAGCAGGGGCACCTGGTCGCCCTTGAGGCGATCGGGATAACCCGAACCGTCCAGCCGCTCGTGGTGATGGCGCACGATCGGCCGCACCGGGTGGAGCGTCCGCAGGTTCGCGCACAGCGTGTCGCCGATGACCGGGTGCGACTTGATGACCTCGTACTCCTCCGGCTCGAGGCGGCCGCCCTTGTGCAGGATGCCGTCGGGGATCGACAGCATGCCGATGTCGTGCAGGAAGGCGCCGCGATAGAGCGCCTTCAGGTCGGCGGCACTGAGGTGGATGGCGCGGCCGAGCGCGGTGGCGTAGTTGGCCATGCGGTAGCAGTGGCCGGGTGACGACTCGCGCGCCTCGATCATCGCGGTGACCGTCATGATGATGGCGGCTGCCGAGTCGAGGTCGCTCGTGTACTGGCTGACGCGGCTGGCGACGCGGACGCGCGCCAGCAGCTCGTCGGGATCGAAGGGCTTGGCGAGCACCGCCTCGGCGCCGGCTTCGATGCCGGCCAGCCGGTGTTCCTTCAGGCGATCGTCGGAGAGCAGCACGATCGGCATCAGCCGGGTGGTGCTGTCGCGTTTCACCTGCCGGCACAGCTCCACCGCGTCGGCGGGCGCTTCGTCGACGTCGAGCACGATCACGCTGGCGCCCTCCGCGGCGAGTGCATTGCCCGCGGCGGCGGTCGTGGCGACGCGCGTGCACGGCACGCCCTCGCGGCAGAGGAAGCGGTGGACGGCGGCGGCTTCGGACGACTCGCCGACGACGAGGGCGGGCAGGCCTGCCGGGGACTCGGCGGACACGGACATCTGACTCTCCAGAGAGTCAATCGGCACGTCCGGGCCGGACTTGACTCTCTGGAGGCTTGACGCGAAAACAGGCGCGACCGCCCGCGGTCAGGGCCGGGGCGGCGCGGCTGGCGTCGCCGGCGCGACCGGTCGGGCCGCCGGGTCGACCGGCGGCAGCTTCTCGCGCCGCAGCGCGTTGTTGAGCCGCGGCAGGTCGGTGTCGAGCGTCTTCTTCATCGTGCCGAGCTGCGCGTCGAGCGCCTGGCTGAGCTCGGTGAACACCTCGTAGCTCTGCGCGGTGGGCTTGTTGTCGCTGCTCTCGACCACGCCCGACAGGGCGGCGATCTTGTTGTTGAGCATGATCGGGTAGTTGAGCGGGTCCTGGCTGCTGCGGTTCTTCACCTGGTAGACCTCGGCCTCGACCGCGGCCAGCGTCGTGAGCACGCTGTCGGCCAGCTTCTGGATCTCGGCCTTGCGCCGCGGCGGAATCTTCTGCATCCGCTCGTTGACCTGGTCGCGCAGCGCGCGGATGGTGATGACGGCCTGGTTGGCCTCGGTCACCTTGTCGCGGATGCGGGCCGAGAGCGCGAACTGCTCGCGCAGGTCCGCCACCGTGATGCCGTCGGCGCCGAGCCGCGGGTCGAGGCCCACCTCGAAGGCCATGGTCTTCGTGTCGCCGTTGGCGGTGATGCGGGCGCTGTAGTTGCCCGGAGGCGCAGCGGGCCCGCGCTGCGGCTGGCCGGCCCACATGATCATGCCGGGAAAAACGACCGAGCCCTCATAGCGCATGTCCCACGTGAAACGGTTCATGCCCTTGGCCACGCCGACCCGCGGCGGGCGGGCACCGAAGAAGTTGTCGCCGTCGGCCTCCGGTGCGGCGGCCGCCGCTGTCGTGCCGGTGAAGGTCCGAAGCACCGTGCCGCCGGCGTCGAGGAACTCGATCTTCACCTCGTCGGCCGCCCGGCCCAGGTAGTAATCGACCGTGCACGTTGCGATCGCGGCCACGCAGCGGGTTGAAGGTGTTGAATACGTGCAGGTTCGCCGTCGTGATCTCCGGCGTGGCCTGGCGCAGCACGCCGATGTTGTCGAGCACGTAGAAGCCGCGGCCGTGGGTGCCGATGACCAGGTCGCGCTCTTCCACGACGATCCCGTGCACCGGCGTGTCGGGCAGGTTCAGGCGCAGCGACTGCCAGCTCGCGCCGTCGTTGAATGACACGTAGATGCCGTGTTCGGTGCCGGCGTAGAGCAGGCCGCGCCGCTTCGGATCTTCGCGCACGGCACGCAGGAAATCGTCTGCCGGAATGCCGCTCGTGATCGCGGTCCAGCTCTTCCCGAAGTCGGCCGTCTTGTAGAGGTAGGGGCGGCGGTCGCCGAGCTGATAGCGGTTGGCGGCCAGGTACGCGACCCCGTTCTGGTGCGGCGAGGCTTCGATGAGGCTGATGCGCGCAAACTCCGGCAGCTCGGGCGGCGTCACCTTCTCCCACGTCCTGGCGCCGTCGCGGGTCACGTGCGCCCAGCCGTCGTCCGACCCGGTCCAGATGGTGTTGCCGTCCTGCGGCGAAGGCGCAATCGTGAAGATGACGGCGTAGGTCTCGACGCCGGTCTGGTCCTTGGTGATGGGGCCGCCGGAGGCCTGCATCGTCTTCGGATCCGAGCGCGTCAGGTTGGGGCTGATCTTCTCCCAGCTCTGCCCGCTGTTGGTGGTGCGCCACAGGTGCTGCGACGACGCGTAGAGGACCTTCGGGTCGGTGGGCGCGAAGACGATCGGGAACGTCCACTGGAAGCGTTCCTTGATGTCGATGGACGAGTAGCCCATCGGGTTGTTCGGATAGATGTTGACCGCGCGCTGCTGGCCGGTCTCGCGATCGAGGCGCGACAGGAAGCCGCCGTAGCTGCCGGCGAAGAACACGTTCTGGTCGGTGGGATCGGGCGCGATGTAGCCGCTCTCGCCGCCGCCCACCGCGTAGAAGATCGGCGGCAGGCTGCCTTCGCCGGCGCCGGCCTGGGCCTGGCTGCCGACGCAGGCGGTCGAGTTGTCCTGCTGCGCGCCGCAGATGTGGTACGGCACGTGTTTGGTGGTGAACACGTTGTAGAACTGCCCGGTCGGGATGTCCTGCCCGGTCCAGCTCTGGCCGCGGTTCACGGTGACATTGGCGCTGCCGTCGTTGGCCTGCGCCATCCGCGCAGAATCGGACATCGAGATCCACAGATCGTGGTTGTCGCCGTGCGGCACGCGGATGCTCGTAAGGGTCTTGCCCGCATCGGTCGAGCGGTAGAACTGCACGTTCAGGATGTAGATCGTGTCTTTCTCTTTCGTGTCGGCCACGATCCGCGAGTAGTAGAAGGCGCGCTGGCGGATGTTGCGGTTGTCGGTCACCTTCGTCCAGGTGGCGCCGGCGTCGTCGCTCATGAAGAGGCCGCCGTCGGCCTCGTTCTCGACCAGTGCCCACACGCGGTTGCCATCCACCGGTGACACGGTGACGCCGACCTTGCCCCACAGCCCTTTCGGCAGCCCGGGATGCCCGCTGATCTCCGTCCAGGTGTCGCCGGCGTCGGTGGACTTGAAGAGGCCGCTGCCCGGGCCGCCGCTCGACATCGACCACGGCGTGCGGAAGGCTTCCCACACCGACGCGAACAACACGTTCGGGTTCTTCGGATCGATCGTCAGGTCGACGGCCCCGCTCTTCTCGTTGCGGTAGAGCGTCTTCTTCCATGTCGTCCCGCCGTCGGTGGACTTGAAGACGCCGCGTTCCGGATGGTCGTTGTAGGTCTGGCCGAGCACCGCCGCGTAGACGGTGTCGCAGCTGGTGGGATGCACGCGCAGCCGCGCGATGGCCTGCGAGTCCTTGAGGCCGAGGTGGGTCCAGGTCTTGCCGCCGTCGGTCGTGCGGTAGACGCCGTCGCCCTGGATGATGTTGCCGCGAAACGCCACTTCCCCGCCGCCGATGTAGACCACGTCGGGATTGCTCTGACAGACGCCGAGGGCGCCCACCGACGACATCGTGATCTTGCCGTCGGTCATCGGCGCCCACGTGGTGCCGCCGTCGGTGGTCTTCCACGCGCCGCCGCCGACCGCCCCGAACCAGTATTCGTGGGGGCGCGCATCGCTGCCGCCCACGGCGATCGAACGGCCGCCGCGCGCCGGGCCGACGCTGCGCCACTGCATGCCGCTGTAGAGCACGGGATCGACCGCAGCGCTCTGCGCGGCCACGTGCGTGAACGCGAGCGGTCCGGAGGCGACCAGGCCCACGAGGGCGAGAAGAACAAGCGCGGGAATGGTACGGCGGGCGGTCATGCTGGCACTCCTGTGGCGCGGCCAACGAAGGCGGCCGCGGCAATCAGGAATTGTACGTCTCAGCGACGGGCGCGGGCCAGCACGACCAGACCGCACGCGTTCCACACCAGGATGCGCAGCTTGCGCACCAGCGCCAGCGCCACGCCGTGACTGGCCGGAATGCCGAGGGCCGCAGCGACCACGGCGGCGCCCACCTCGTCCACACCCATCCGGAACGGGATCACCTTGAAGAGCACCGTGACGAGGCGGCCGGCCGCCTCGAGCACGAAGGCGTCGGCCAGCGACGCGGTGCCGCCCGAGAGCGCCCGCAGAATGATCCACACCTCGAGAATGGCGCCCAGGTGGAACGCCACCTGCCACCCGGCGGCCGCCCACAGCACCGAAGACGGCCACGAGAACACGCCGTAGAAGCGCGCCTCGATGTCGCGCAGGGCATCCTGCGAACGCGCCTCGCGGCCGACGATGCGGGCCGTCAGTTGCGCCAGGCGCGACAGGATGGCCGGCCGGCGCAGCGCCACCCAGCCACCGGCGGCGACCGCGACGAGCACGGCGGCGATGACGCCCTCGGCCACCAGCTTGATCGTGGGATCGAGCGCCACCTGGCGCACCAGCGCCCAGGCGCCGGCCGAGATCATCACCAGCACCGCCACCGTATGGAAGCCGTTGTCGAGCGCGACGGAGGTGAGCGCCGGGCCCGTCGCCAGCGTGTGCCGCACCATCAGCACTTTGGTGGGCTCGGAGGCCAGCAGGCCGAGCGGCGTCAGGTTGCCGACGGCATCGCCGGCCAGCACCGCACCAAACGCCCGCCCTGGCGTGAGGCCACGGCCGCCGACCTGGTCGGCACAGAGAATCCACGACTTCGCGCGCGCGAAGAACCGCGCCCCGCCGAGCAGCACGACCACCATGAACCACGCGCCCACGGCGCCGACGCCTTGTTGAATCTCCGTCCAGCCCACCTGCCGGATGGTGGCCACGAGCAGGGCCACGCCGACGAGTGCCGCGACGACGCCGGCCAGCGGCACGCGTGAGGAAGACTGAGGCGTCGCGGACGAGGGCACGGAGTCTTCAATTGTAGCCGTGCCGGCTCGTCGCGTGACTCGATCATCGCTGCAACTGGCTGCCACGGGCTGCTAAGCTACCGACCAACATGCGCGTCCCCGCCATCGCTCTTCTCGCCACCAGCCTGCTCAGCACCATCGCCCTCGTCGCCTCGCAGGGCCGAGCGCCGTCCGGCGCGCCTGCGCCGAGGGCCGGGGCGAGCGCCGCAGCAACCAGGGACGTCACGGTACGCGAAGGCACGTCGATGTCGGTCACGGTGTCGCCCGACGGACGCCGCCTCGCCGTGGATCTGCAGGGCAGCATCTGGGTGCTGCCGGCCAGCGGCGGCGCTGCCACGCGCATCACCGACGTCTTCAACGACGCCCGCCAGCCGGCCTGGTCGCCAGACGGCCAGACCATCGCGTTTTTTGCCTATCGCGACGGCGGCTACGACCTGTGGGCGGTCAGTCCCGATGGCACCAACCAGCGCAAGCTCACGACCGGCGCCTTCGACGACCGCGAGCCGGTGTGGTCGCACGACGGCCGGCGGATCGCGTTCTCGTCCGATCGCGGCGACCCGCTCGGCAGCAGCTACAACATCTGGACGCTGGAGCTCGCCACCGGCACGCTGGTGCAGCTCACCAGCCATCCGGCCGAAGACTCGATGCCGAGCTGGTCGGGCAACGACGCCGATGTGTCGTTCGTCTCGACGCGCGACGGCGGTCGCTACGTGTGGGCCGTCCCCTCCTCGGGAGGCCAGGAACGCCAGGTGGCCTCGTCGGCCGGTGTGGTCGACGCGGCGTCGTGGGGGGCCGGCGGGCAGATCGTCGCGCACGTCGTGCAAGGCACCTCGAGTCGACTCGAACTTGGCGGCTCGTCGATCACGGGATCCGAAAACGTCTTCCCGTTCCGCCCGAGCTGGGCCGGCGCGACCGAGTTCTTCTACACGGCCGACGGCCGGATCCGGAAGCGCACCGTCGGCGGCGCCTCGTTCACGGAGGTGCCCTTCACCGCCACCGTGCAGGCCACACCGGCACGCGGCACCTACACCCGCGCCAGGCGCGACTTCGACTCGCGCACGCCGCGCAAGACGCTCGGCCTGGTGCGGCCGGTGCTCTCTCCCGATGGCACGAAAGTGGCGTTTGCCGCGGTGGGCGACATCTGGGTCATGGCGGTGGGCGGCGTCGCGGAGAACATCACGAAAGATCGCTTCCTCGACACCGACCCGGCGTGGTCGCCCGACGGCACGAAGCTGGTCTACTCGTCCGACAAGGGCGGGAATCTGCTGCAGCTCTGGATCCGCGACATGACCAGCGGACAGGAGCGGCAGCTCACCACGCTGACCACGCAGCCGCAGGGGGCCACCTGGTCGAACGACGGCACGAAGATCGCGTTCTTCGACGTGGACGGCATGTGGCGGCGCGCGCCGGTGTCGGTCGTGGACGTCGCCAGCGGTCAGGTCACGCGCATCCACGACGCGCTCTTCTCGCCGGGCACGCCCACGTGGTCGCCCGGTGGTGACCGGGTCGCGGTGGCGATGGTGTCGAGCTACTCGACGCGCTTTCGAGAAGGCACCAATCAGGTGCTCACCATGTCGTCGAAGGGTGGCGACGACAAGTGGTTCGTGCCGGATCCGAATCTGTCGATCGACTCGCGTGGCGGGGGCGGCGTGGTGTGGTCGCCCGACGGCACGAAGATGGCGGGCATCTACGAAGGGCTGCTGAAGGTGTGGCCGGTGTCGAAGGCCGGCCAGCCGCTGGGGCCGCCGCGACGCGTCACGACCGAAATGGCTCACTCGCCGAGCTGGGCTGGCGACTCCAAACGACTGCTGTATCAGTCGATGGACGAGCTGCGGATCGTGAACATCGAGACCGGCGAGACCACCGATGTGCCGCTCAAGCTCACATGGACGCCGGCGGTGCCGGCCGGGCGCGTGACGCTGCGCGTCGGCAAGCTCGTGGACGGCGTGGCCGAAGCCGCGCGCGAACACGTGGACATCGTTATCGAGGGCAACCGCATCCGCAGCATCACGCCGGCGCGCGCGGGACGTCCCGCCGGGACGTTCGTCGATGCCTCCACGCTCACGGCGATGCCGGGGCTCATCGAGTTCCATTCGCATCTGCAGAAGGACTTCGGCGAGGCCCAGGGCCGCGCCTGGCTCGCCTTCGGCGTGACCACCGTGCGCAGTCCGGGCAACACACCGTATGAGGCGGTGGAAGACAAGGAAGCCAACGAAGCCGGCGTGCGTATCGGGCCTCGCGTCTACGGCACCGGCTATTTGATGGAATGGCAGCGCGTCTACTACAAGATGGGCGTCGCCATCTCGAGCGTCGCGCATCTGGAGATGGAATTGCTGCGCGCCAAGGTGCTGCAGCACGATCTCATCAAGAGCTACGTGCGGCTGCCCGACCTGCAGCAGAAGCGCATGGTGGAGTTCGCGCACTCGATCGGCGTGCCGGTCGCGACGCACGAGATCTTCCCAGCGGCCCTGCTCGGCGTCGACAACACCGAACACACCGCGGCCACCAGCCGTCGTGGCTACTCGCCGAAGCAGTCGCCGAATCAGCGCGCCTACGAAGACGTGGTGCAGCTGTTCGGGCAGAGTGAGCGCTACTGGTGCCCGATGATGTCAGGCGGCGGCGTGCGCCGTCTGTTCGAGGCCGCGCCGACGCTGCGCCAGGATCCGCGCTTCAATCTCTATCCGCAGTGGATGCAGAACCAGGTGCGCAGCCCCGGTCAGGGCGGCAATCCCGGCGGCGGCGCCGACAGCCCCGGCAACGACCAGATGCTGATGGAGATCTTCAAGGCCGGCGGTAAAGTGGTGGCCGGCACCGACACGCCGAACGCGTTCAACCTGCACGGCGAGTTGAATGCCTACGTGAAGGCCGGGATGACGCCGTACCAGGCGTTGCGCGCGGCCACGGTGACACCGGCCGAGGCGCTCAATCTCGACGCCGGCCAGCTCACCGTGGGCAAGCTCGCCGATATCGTGCTCGTCGAGGGCAACCCGCTCACGAACATCGGCGACGCGCTGAACGTGAAGCGTGTCATCGCCAACGGGCGTGTCTACACGCTCGAGGAGCTGCTGAAGGGGCGTCAGCCGTAGGTCGCTGCGGCAACACCACGAGGGCGGCGGCTGGAGGACGGGGTGTCGCCGCTGCGGCCGGGAACTGACGCCGTACGATCACGGCCGCTGCGTCAACACCCCGTCCCCCAGCCGCCTAGCCGAAGGCCCAGACAATGCCACATGCCGTAGTCCACAGACTGATCGACGGACGCTGGCGCGTCACCGACGCGCCGGACGGCTGGGTGGACGACGGGCGTGATTACCCAGAGTCGCAGCCGGGCGACGGCATCTACGAAGAACAGGCCGATGCCATTCGCGACTATCTCGAACGCACCACGCCCCGCGATCCGGAGGACGAGATCGTCGATCGTGACGCGGACGATTCGTCGTTCTGACGTCGACCGTCAGTGGCGTTGCGGCGCGACCCTGCGGTAGACGTCGGTGGCGGCGCCGTAGTTCTGGGCGCCCTTGAGGGTGTAGCCGTGCTGCACGACCAGCAACGTCTGCAGCGTCATCGTCGTGCCGCTCGCGTCGAGCGTGCGGGTCTCGCGCACCGAGACGGTCTGGCCCTGGATGGAGTTCTGGCCTTCGGTGACGAGTGACGCGCCCGCCCAGTAGGCGCGCCCCGCGGGCCTGGCCTCACCCTGCGCGGTCAGGGGCTGCTGCGGCGCCGTCGCCGGGCCGATCGCATACCGCGCGACGCTGCGGGCGGTGCCGCGGAGCGTTTCGATCGTGACCTCCGACGCGGTCTGTGTGATGACGTAGGTGGGCGGCGTGAACGCGTCGCCCTGGTGGGGTGATTCACTGCGCTCGCGGTCGATGGTCCAGGTGCCGGAGAAGTCCGGCGACGACTGCGAGACGGCGTTGGGCGACGCGAGCACGGCGGCGACGAGCACGACGGCCGGGACAGAGTTCATGGCGCTGCCTCCCAACTCCGGAGGGTAACACTCCGGCCCCACGATGGCCGGTCGTTCGATGCGGAGCCTACCGGCGCCCGACGACCGATCGCATCTGGGCCTCGAGCCTGGCAAGCCGGGCGCGTAAGTCTGCGATCGTCGCCTGCTGCTCCTGCACCTGCTGGTCGAGGGCCAAGGGGGCGGGAGTCGTTCCCGTGCCGCTCGCCACCGGAGGTGTGAGCGTGCCCAACTGCCCGTTGGCATCCACGAAGACCGGCACCGCAGGGCCGGCGAGCTGCGTGCCATGAATACCCGCGATGAACGTCTGGTTCTGTCCGACGCCGGTGCCCGCGTCATAGGGCAGGCCGATGCGGATGGTGTTCGTGTCAGCCGCAGTGCCGTTCACATAGGCGCCGAGAAACACGTTGTAGGAGCCGGTCGTCGCAAGAACGCCCGCATTAGCGCCCAGCGCCGCGTTCCCATTGCCTGTGGTGTTCGCCCACAGTGCCTGAACGCCGACTGCCGTGTTCGCCGTGCCAGTTGTATTCGAGTGGAGCGTCGCATAGCCGGTCGCGGCGTTGACGTTGCCCGTGGTGTTGAAGCGGAGCGCGCGATACCCGTCGGCCGTGTTGTAGGAACCCGCAGTGTTGAAGAACAGCGCCTGGGCCCCACTGGCCGCGTTGTTGTCGCCCGTGGTGTTGGAGAGGAGTGCCCTGGCTCCGGCAGCCATGTTGTTGCCGCCGGTCGTGTTGTAGTAGAGCGCCTCGTAGCCCGATGCCATGTTGAAATCGCCGTCGATGTTGGAGGTCAGGGCGGTGACGCCTGCAGCGGTGTTACCGTTGCCGGTCGTATTGCTGTACAGGCTCTGCTGCCCGCTGGCCGTGTTCCAGCTGCCGGTGGTGTTGGAGTAAAGCGCCGTCACACCGGAGGCCGTATTGGTGTTGCCGGCCGTGTTGGCGTAGAGCGCAAATGCCCCGGCCGCGGTGTTGTGAACGCCGGTCGTGTTCTTGTTGAGCGCATTCACGCCAAGCGCAGCGTTGTAGTAGCCCGAAGTGTTCGCGATCAGCGCGCCCTGGCCCAACGCCGTGTTGTTGCTGTCCTCAATCAGGTGTGGCGACACGCCACCTGGCCGCCGTTCCTGCGCGGCTCGCGGCCCCGGCGTGATATCCCGCACCCCCTCCGGCGACGTCGCCGCGGAGGGCGTGCTGCGTGATGACTCGGTGGGCGAGGCGCTGCCGAGTCCCATCATCGCGGCAGGGCTCGCCACCACGAACGCATCCCCGAGCTGGGGTACCAGGTCCGCCACCGCCACTCGCTCGGTGCCAGGCGTGGGTGGCGCGACGGGCTGCGCCGCTCCCGGGTGCGCCCAGCCCAATGTCGCCCAAGCGACCAGTCCGACCAGAACAGAGGATGGGTGACGCATCGGCGTGTCTCCTTGTCGCCCGCCAGCCGGGCACAACCACGAGAACCGACGGTTGGCGTCCATCGGTTGGCACCTGAGGAAAGGGCGAAGGCCCGATTGTCGTCGTCCGTCTCGTCGCCCGCAATGGGCGCGTTTCGGACGCTGCGAGGCCCGTGAGATGGGCCAATCGCTGCCCCGGGCCGTGCGAGCCCGCCTATCTGCGTCCGACGACCGATCGCATCTGGGCCTCGAGCCGGGCGAGCCGGGCGCGCAAGTCTGCGATGGTGGCCTGCTGGTCCTGCACCTGTTGCTCGAGCGCCAAGGGGGCGGGAGTCGTCCCGGTGCCGCTCGCCACTGGAGCGGTTAGGGTGCCCAACTGGCCGTTGGCGTCCACGAAGACCTGCACTGCAGGTCCGGTCAACTGCGTGCCGTGGATGCCGGCGATGAACGTGCGGTTCTGCCCGATCACGCCGCTGTAGGGGAGTCCGAGCCGAATCGTGTTCGTGTCAGCCGCGTGCCCGTTAGCCGAGCGCACGATTCACGACGATAGGCCCGCCCGTGGTGCGTGCCCCGCGCCCCGTGCGCGTGACAGGCTGCGGCGCCTGCCGCTCAGTGCGGTACTGCTCCAGCGTAGCCGCGGTGACGTCCAGCCGCACCATGCTGGCGAAGACCTGCTTGTGCACGTCGCGGAAGAAGTCCGCAGGCGTGAGGCGCTGCTGGGCCTGTTCGATCTGGGTGTTGTCGACGAGAATGCCGCCGAGGACTGCCCGCTCAGCCACCAGATCGTGCGGCGAGGTCTCAGCCACGGGGCGACACCTCGACGGGTGTGGCGCAACTTTCCAGCCACTCGTCGCACCACTGCCGCCTGAACTTCAGCGACCGGCGCCCATTAACCCTAGCCGCCCGAAGTTTCCCCGCGTCAACGGCGCGATAGAGCGTTTTGGGCGAGACGTGGGTGTACGCGGCGGCATCCACGACCGTGCCCCACGCGGGGAAGGTGTTGGCGTCCGAGGGCGTCTCAGCAGCCATGCTGGCCCTCCCACGGGTCGATGCCAAGCACGCCTGCGACGCGGTCGCGCTCGTCAGGCTTCAATTGCAGTTCGCCGTAGAGTCCACAGCTGAGGCGGGAGCGCTCCACCCGAGTGAGCCGCGACAGGGCGCTCACGCTCTCGATGTCGCTGACTATCAGGGCGATTCGGACGGCTTTTGACAGCATCGTGAGGTCGATACTGACGGCCCGCACAGCCCGTTGTGTGCCAGATATTGCGAGGCCTCATTCTTGTAGGCACGCCCCCCGCCGGCCCGGCTGCACTCCGATGGGCGATGGAGTTGGTGGCATAGCCCCGCCCGGCTGGGGTAAGGTAGCGCCGCGCGATCGGCGGCTAGCAGGCTGCTGAAAAAGGAGTACCCACCGCCCTGATCGTCGTACTACACTGCCGGCCACCGGAGGCCAGATGCGCGGAGACGATCAGCAGAGCGGGCACCTGTTCAGTTATCTGTCGCCGGAGCAGCGCGTGCCGGCGGACCATCCGCTGCGGGCGATCCGCCTGATGACCGACGAGGCGCTGCGGCAGCTGTCGCCGCAGTTCGAGGCGATCTACGCCAAGACCGGGCGGCCGTCGATTCCGCCCGAGCAGCTGCTGCGGGCGCTGCTGCTGCAGGTGCTCTACACGGTCCGCAGCGAGCGGCTGCTGATGGAGCAGCTCGAATACAACCTGCTGTTTCGCTGGTTCGTCGGGCCTGGGCATGGACGACGCGGTGTGGACGCCGACGACGTTCACGAAGAACCGGGAGCGCTTGCTCGCGGGCGACATCGCCCGGCAGTTCTTCGCGGCGGTGCTGGCGCAGGCGCGTGGACGCCGGCTGCTGTCCGACGAGCACTTCACCGTCGACGGCACGTTGCTCGAGGCGTGGGCCGGGCAGAAGAGCTTCAAGCGGAAGGACGGCACGAGTCCCGGGCCGTCGGACGACGATCCGGGCAATCCGACGGTCAATTTCCACGGCGAGCGGCGCACGAACGACACGCATCAGTCGACGACCGATCCCGACAGCCGCCTGGCGAAGAAGACGCGCGGCAGCGAAGCGAAGCTCGCCTATCTCGGCGAAGTGCTGATGGAGAACCGCCACGGGCTGGTCGTCGATGCGTGCGTCGTGCACGCCACCGGCACGGGCGAGCGCGACGGCGGCGCACGGCTTGCTCGCGGCCCTGCCGCCGCGCGAGGCGACCGTCGGCGCCGACAAGGCCTACGACACGCGCGGCTGGGTGGCGACGCACGCGACAGCTCGGCATCACGCCGCACGTCGCGCAGAAGCAGCGCAGCGCGATCGATGGGCGCACGACGCGGCATCCCGGGCTACGCCGTCAGTCAACGCATGCGCAAGCGCATCGAAGAGATCTTCGGCTGGATGAAGACCGTCGGCGGCCTGCGCAAGCTGCGGCATCGCGGCGGCGACCGCGTCGACTGGCAGTTCCTCTTCGTCGCCGCCGCCTACAACCTGGTCCGGCTCCGCAACCTGCCGGCCGAGGCCGCGTGACGGCCACGCGAGCACGGGCCGCGGCCGCGCCGCGGCCCACGGAACACCCGTGATCAAGCTCGGTCGCCTGACGATGACCTTATTCATGAGCCCTATTTCAGCAGCCTGCTAGGGTGCCAACTCGGCATCGCGCACGACGTATCGACTTCCCCGTTGCCCCCTTCAATGGAGTGTGTATCGTCTCAACGTCAGCCAGAACCGCGCGATCGCGGGAGTTCTAATCGTCCTGCTGCTCGTGAGCGCAGCAGACGCGACCGGCGTTTGGTTCGGTCACGACTTGGGAACCCTCGGTGGCCGCGACAGCTACGCGACGGCGGTTAATGACAGCGGGTCTGTCGTCGGCTACGGGTACACGCCGAGCTTTGCGATTAGGTCCTACATCTGGTCGCCGCCGGGTCCGCCGACATCGTCGGGAACCTCCGGCGGATTCAAAGACATCGGCACTCTCGGGGGCTACACGGAGGCACGAGCGATCAACGCCCACGGCGTTGTCGTAGGTCTAAGCCAAGCGGGAACGCCTGTCGGAAACAAGCTTCGCGCCTTCCGGTGGACCGCGCAAACAGGAATCGAGAACCTCGGCATTCTGGGCACGGATCCGGAAGAAGTCAGCAAAGCATACGGGGTCAATGACGCCGGCGACATCGTCGGACTGGTTGACATGAGCTCAACGGCATCGGGCGGAGGCGAGCGTGCCTTCCTGTGGCGCGCCGGTGTCGGCATGACCGGTCTCGATACATCGGTCGCGGGCGCGGACAGCGTGGCTGCGGACATCAACAATCTGGGACAAGTAGTTGGATCGTGCGGGACCGGTCAGGGCGGCTGGAGACACGCATGTTTTTGGACGCCTGGGATTCCGGCGGCTGACCTGGGAACACTCGGCGGGCGTGGCAGCGCAGCGTTCGCCATCAACGATCTGGGCCAAGTGGCCGGCTACAGCGAGACGGCGACACCAGGGATGTGGCACGCCTTCATCTGGACGGTGGCGGGAGGGATGGTGGATCTCGGTCATCTCGGCGGCGACTTTAGTTACGCCTACGGGATTGGCGAAACGGGCGAGGCGGTCGGCGCGAGCGCTACCGTGATTGGCGGCCCGTCTCAGCCGTTCTACTGGTCTGAATCCACTGGAATGCAGGACCTAGGAACGCTCGGAGGCTATTACGGTGCCGCCTACGGCATCAACGCGGCTGGGCAAATCGTGGGCGACAGTTTCACCGCCGACCTAGGTGGGCAAGCCGTTCGACATGCGGTGCTGTGGGCCGCCCGTCCGATGATCCCGATTCTTGCCGAGCCGAACAGGCGTGGCCCCCGTCGGCACAGGTGTTCTGGACCAATAGGAGCAACGAGGGCATCACACGGCCGCGCCACACTGCTTCCGGGATGTTGATGTCAGGCCGCACCACGTGAGGGCTAGCGCGTGTACGCTGCTGCCTGCTCGACATAGCCCATTGCCCCCTCAATGGAGACTACCCGGTGAAAGCCTGCCCATTCTGCGCTGAAGAGATCCAAGACGCGGCGGTTGTCTGCAAGCACTGCGGCCGCGATCTCGTCCCGGCTACACACGCGACCACGGCCGTCGCGCCAGCACCGCCCGCGAAGAGCGGAGGCGGATGCCTGCGAGCGATTGCGGGGCTCGTCCTCGCGCTCGTCGGCTTCGGCGTGTTGGGCATGCTAAACCCCGACGGCGTTCCCGACACGCTCACCGCCGAGCACACGGGCGCCGTACAGCGTGCGCTTGCCGCGAAGGCCTACGCGCAGCCGAACGAGCTCGAACTGCGGGGTGGATTCATCGTCGCCACGTACGTCGTGCCGAACAACCTGGCAATCCCGCACCGCACCTTCGGGCAGGACCGGCTACTCGTCATCCGTGAGGCCCTGCTACCGTTTGGGTACAAGAACTACCGCGTGAACGTCAACGGGCCACCACCTGGCACCGGCATGATTCGCCGCTACGGGTCGGCGCGGCTGATAAATGGCGGATCGGTCGAGTGGCTGACACCGTAGGAATCGCGCTCGGCGCTTGACGGCGCGCGGGCAGCGGGCAAGTGTTCGCTTACAGCGTGTAGGCCGGCCGCTCAGCGTACGCGTCGATCACTTTGCCGAGGCGGCCGAGCCTCTCCGACAGCAGCATGGTCCACGCCATATTCATGGCGTAACGTAGGTCGTGTCCCCGGACGTGGTGTAGCTGAGTGGCGCGGTGGTCATCGACGGTTTGCCGGTAAGGTCGGGTTGTTGACACCAACCTGATTCGAAGGACCACCGATGACCGACGACATGATGAACCTGCGACGCTGGTGGAGAAGACCCCGGACGCCGATCTGCTGCGCGAGATGATCGGCTTTGCCGCCGAGCGGCTGATGGAGATGGAGGTGGGAGCGGCGACCGGCGCCGGCTATGGCGAGAAGAACCCGCTGCGGCTGGCCCAGCGCAACGGCTACCGGGACCGCGACTGGGAGACGCGCGCCGGCACGGTCGAGCTGCGCATCCCGAAGCTCAGGAAGGGCTCCTACTTCCCGGGCTTCCTGGAGCCGCGCCGCATGGCCGAGAAGGCGCTGACGGCGGTCATCCAGGAAGCCTACATCCAGGGCATCTCGACCCGCTCGGTCGACGACCTGGTCAAGGCGATGGGCATGAGCGGCATCTCGAAGAGCCAGGTCTGCGGCTGTGCGAGGAGATCGACGGCAAGGTGAAGGCCTTCCTCGAGCGGCCGATCGAAGGCGACTGGCCCTATCTCTGGATCGACGCCACCTACCTGAAGGTGCGCCGCGGCGGCCGCATCGTCTCGGTCGCCGTCATCATCGCCGTCGGCGTCAACAGCGACGGCCGGCGCGAGGTTCTGGGCATGGAGGTCGGCACCTCCGAGGCCGAGCCGATCTGGACGGAGTTCCTGCGCAAGCTGACCCGCCGCGGCCTGCGCGGCGTCAAGCTGGTCGTCTCCGACGCCCATGAGGGCATCAAGGCGGCGGTCAGCAAGGTGCTCAACGCGACCTGGCAGCGCTGCCGGGTCCACTTCATGCAGGAACGTGCTGGCGCATGCCGGCAAGAGCGGCCGCCGCGTCGTCTCCGCCTTCATCGCCACCGCCTTCGCCCAGGAGACGCCGGAGGCCGCCAGCACCCAATGGCGCGCCGTCGCCGACCAGATCCGGCCGAAGGTGCCCAAGCTCGCCGCCATCATGGACGAGGCCGAGCATGACGTGCTCGCCTACATGACCTTCCCCAAGGAGCATCGCGCCAAGCTGCACTCGACCAATCCGATCGAGCGCCTCAACGGCGAGATCAAGCGCCGGACCGAGGTCGTCGGCATCTTCCCCAACGACGACGCCATCGTCCGCCTCGTCGGCGCCCTGCTGCTCGAACAGAACGATGAATGGGCCGTCCAGCGCGCCAGATACATGACGCTGGAAACCATCGCACCCTTGAGCGATGATCCCCTCATCAGCCTGCCAGCCGTGGCACGCTGATCAGCCCGGCCCATGCCGGACGAGCACGGCGACCAACGCCGTCAGCTACACCACGCCACGGGACACGATCTAACGTATTCCGCTGTGCGCGGCTTTCCAGGCTCTGGAATGTCACGCACGAAGGCGACCTCCTGCTGCGTGCAACCGCCCCGCTCCATCACGCCGAGCAGTTCCGCCGTCAGCAGCGCCTCGCGGGATCTCCAGTCGGCCCACTCTGAATCTGGGCCGACGTTGTTGATCAGCTCGTGCAGGATGCGGCTGTGCAGCGCGGTCAGCGTCGCCGCGAGCGCGGGATTCTTGGCGCCACGCTTCTCGATGATTGCCTTGAGGGCGGCGCGTTCGGCCTCTGCGGTCTTGGCGTCATCTTGCGCCATCCAATCGGGGCGAGTGCCAGCCGCACCACGCACAGACCCACGAACAACCAGGACGCCACGGCTTGCAGGATCTCCGCGAGGTCGGGCCTCGCGGATTGCGACCAGCCGGCGCCGAACAGCACGAGCGCTCCCGCGCCGGACACGAACTCCGCGGCGCCATATGAATGGCCCACGGTCAGCTGGGCCCACCGCCACCAGTAGCGAAGAACGTCGCCCATCTCGAGTTTGCAGCCGCCTTGTCGAATGCGGCGTGACTCAGGCGCTGGGCCGGTTAATCGTCGGGGAAAAGGCCACGTAGTGAAACTGGCCGTCTCGCTGGCAGGTCAACAGGTATGCGTCGCGGAAGTTCCTACGGTCACCCTTGCCCTCGTTCCACCCGTCGTGGTTCGTCAGCCGCAATTCCTCGCCGCAGTCAGGGCACGGGAGGTGCCTCATGAGGATTCGCGTAGGTGGGCGCTTCCGGCGTCCGTTAGATATGAGACAGCCCACTCTGTCAGTTGCGACTGCCCGAGCCCGCCGGCCCTGTGGGCCGCGATGTAGCCAAACTTCGCGAGCGACTCAACCTCGGCGTCAAGCTCCTCTCGCCCCCACGGGGGTAAGCAGGAGGGAAGCTTGTAGCCGTCCGTCGCAGTCCGTCCGGCGGCACAGTGCAACACTGCCAACCGACACATCAGTTGTAGCCCTGGCATGGCTGTCCCTCCCGTTCGCTTGTGTCTGACACTCGCCTACCGATGCTCGTCGTCATCCTCTTCCGCCGCTGGGCTGGGAGAGGCGCTCGGGTGCGCTGGGCGCACTGGTGTGGGATGGTGGAAGCGTCAAGCCGCCGACGGAGCTTGCTCCAGTCGCGCTTCTTCGGCCATAGCTCGCTCTGAGTGGGAGGCGCCAGAACTGCAGGGCTTCGGATGAGACCGGCTTGAAAAGCTCCTCAATGAGCTGCGTTCGCTTCTCCTCGCGCAGATCCCCTGCCACGTCAACGATCGTCTGGAGGGGCACGAATCCGCCCTGCTCCAGCGAGTTGCGAATGGACTTCACGCCTTGCAGCAGCTCGGACAGCAGGTCTTCCGGTGTTGGCTCGGAGACAGGCGGCGCCTGCGTCTCCGTCGTGACCATCGAAATCGCCTTTTCGAATGCGGGCCAGTGGGCAGCGAACGAGCGCTCCAACCTGCCCGCGTCGAGCAGTTTCTGGTCGATGCTCCCGTGGATCGCCACGAGCATCTCCCACACGCCGCCCTTGTCGAGTGGCTTCGCCTGGTACCGACGGATCGGATACCGGAGGGCGTCGATCTCCATCCCGAACACCAGAGGGCAGACAAGGTTGCCCACTCGCGCGCCGATCGCGCCGGCCTCGAAGAGCACCCACGGATTAGAGCAGTTGTCCGGCGTGATGCAGAGCACCCCGTACGTGGCCCGGTTCAGGGCGGTCTTCAAGTCCTCAGACCAGTCTCCGCCAGCTGGATATCTGCCGCGGACATCCACGGCTCGGAGTTCTGAAGGGTTTCGGCCAACCAGTTCATGGACAGCGGCAGCGATCGCTTGCTCGCCCCGCCCGACCAGCTGATGAACACCACGTCGTTCGCCTCCTGAGGGGGTCAGGTGCTGTACGCGAAAAGCCCGGCGTTGCAAGTTCGTTGCAAACACCGGGCCTGAATTGTGGTCGGGGCGAGAGGATTCGAACCTCCGACCCCTCGGTCCCGAACCGAGTGCTCTACCAGGCTGAGCCACGCCCCGACTGAGGAGGAATCATACCCCAGAATCCGCGTCTGCCGCCAGGCAGAGTCGGCGGCCGCAGAAAATCAGGCCCGGAGCCCCGAGTCGCGGCGCTAGCCGTCGGTCGCGAGCCGTCCCAGCCACGCCGGCGCGCCGGTGTGGGCGGTCATGTCGGGCTGCAGCGGCGTGACCGACACGTAGCCCTCGCGGCAGGCCACGTAGTCGCTCCGGTCGTGCGGTCTGCCAGTCGTCCTGCCCTTCCTCGATCCAGTAGTAGGTCTGGCCGCGCGGGTCGGTGCGCTCGGCGATGGTGGTGATGTGGTTGCGCTTGCCCTGCACCGTGAGGCGCACGCCCTTGGGCAGCCCGCGCGGCACGTTGACGTTGAGGAACACGCGCTCCGGCAGGCCTTCCTTGAGCACGTGCGCCGCGACGTCCTGCGCCACCGCCGCCGAGGGACCGAAGTCGAACGTCCAGTCGCGCGTGCGCATCAGCGACACGGCGATGGCCGGCGCGCCGAGCAGCGCCGCTTCGAGCGCGCCCGACACGGTGCCCGAATACGTGATGTCGTCGCCGAGGTTGTAGCCGGTGTTGATGCCCGACACCACCAGATCCGGCAGCTCGCCCTTGAAGAGCACCGCCACGGCGATGTTCACGCAGTCGGTCGGCGTGCCGTCCACGGCGTAGATCTGCGGACCGAATGTCTCGAGCCGCAGCGGGCGGCGCAGCGTGAGCGCGTGGCCGATGGCGCTCGATTCCTGGTGCGGGGCCACGACGACCACGTCGCCGAGTGGTCGCATGGCCTCGGCCAGCGCCTTGATGCCGGGCGCGTGCACGCCGTCGTCGTTGGTGACAAGGATTCTTGGCATGGGAGCCTTCGATCCTAACACTCGGCTAGAATGCTCCTCCATGGCTGCTCACCTGGCTCGTGTGCTGCCCCCTCACCTCCTTGTCATCGTGCTCGTGCTGGGTCTTGCGGCGCCCGTCGCGGCGCAGCGGGCCGTCATCAGCGTCGGCCATCCCGGTCGTGCCTCCGGCCACCGACCTCATCGATATCACCAGCGGGGTCGTCACGCGCCTGTCAGACGACGTCACTGACAAGGCCGTCTTCCTGTCGGACGGCACGGTCGCTGCTGCGGCGGAAGTCCGGCGAGCAGCAGCTGGCGCGCGCGCTTCCTGTCGTCACCGGCGTCGAGATCGCGCTGCCGCTCTACTTCGAGGAGCTCGTACGCGCCGCACGCGCCGATGCCGACCCCGCATCCATGCGAGCAGGCCGTGTTCGGCCGCTACGTCGATCCCCTCTTCGGCATCGTCTTCCCGGCGCGCGTCGACGCCGCCGGCCTCCACGTGTTCCAGGACGCCTGCCCGCCGGGTGAGCGTCTCGACCGCCTACGATCTCAGCCCCGACGGTCGAGAGTCTTCGCGCGGGTGCGTCAGCGCCGACCGTGCAGCAGTCGTGCGGCTCGATGCCGCCACGGGTGCGGTGCTGCGGCGGCTGCCGCTCGGCATGTCGCAACGTTCGACGGCCTTGCCATCGGACCGGGCGGCCGGCAGGAATTCGTGATCTCGGAAGCGCGGCCCGCTCACGGGCATCGCCCTGGTTCGCCTCAATCCGTCCGACCGGTGCGACCGCCGCCGAAGTCGTCGTGCCGTTTCCGCGACCGGTCGGCGGCTACGTCGCCGCCAATCCCACGCGCCGCGACCGGCCCATCCTGGCGTCGGTGCCTCGGGAATCTCCCGGTGGCCCCGACTGCGCCGCCCGCATGCTCGACATGGCCACGCTCACACTCGGTGCCGCCGACGCATCCGCGCCGGGCCCGGTCTCCCGGCAAGTTCTTCGTCCGAGCGACGGACGCGAGGTGATCGCCTCCGGCGGATCGTCGTGTCGCGACGGTCGGATGTGGACACCGGCGCCAGCTCAACTACGGCGTCCGCCCCGGCCAGCGGCTTCATCGTCGCGGCGTGGGGCGCCGAGCCGCAGGCGCCGGTGCTGGCGCCGCGCCGTCGTCGCCGGCAACGGCCGTGGCGTTGTCGTGGACGCTGCCCGACCGAGTCCACGGCCGCGACCGGCTACCGACTGGAAGCGGGCAGCGGTCCCGGCCTCGCCGACATCCTCACCTCCGGCCTCGGCCCGACGCCGTCGTTCGGGGCGGCCGGCGTGCCGCGCGGGCCGCTATTACGTGCGCATCCGTGCGCTGAACGGCAACGGCGTGAGCGCTCCGTCGAATGAGGTCATCGTCGACGTCCCGTAACCCGTCCCCTGTATGATGGCGCCCATGGACTGGTGGATGTGGCTCGCTGGCGGGTTCGTGCTGCTCGTCGTCGAGCTCGTGACGCCGAGCGGCTTCTACATCATGTTCTTCGGCGTCGGCGCCATCCTGACCGGCGCCGCCGCGTCGGTGGGCGCCGTGACCGGCCCGGTCACCCAGTGGCTCACCTTCACCGTGATCTCGGTGCTGAGCCTGCTGCTCTTCCGCGGCAAGATCCAGGCGCGGGTCGAGCCCGACCAGCGGCCGCCGGTCGATTCGCTCGTCGGCGAGATCGCCTTCCCGGTCGTGTCGATGGCGCCGGGCGAGGTGGGCCGCGTGGCGCTGCGCGGTTCGAACTGGGAAGCCAGGAACGAAGGCGACACCGCGCTCGGAGCGAATCAACGCTGCCGGGTGACGCGGGTGTCGGGACTGCAGCTCGGCGTCGTCGCCGAGTAACGAGGGATACGACTCATGGAAGGCGGATTCATCGTCATCGTGCTGCTCGCGATCATGGCGCTGGTCGTCATCGCGAAGACGGCGATCGTCGTGCCGCAGCAGAGCGCGTTCGTGGTCGAGCGGCTGGGCCGCTATTCCGGCACGCTCGACGCCGGCTTCCACATCCTGCTGCCGTTCGTCGATGTCATCCGCTACAAGCACTCGCTCAAGGAAGCGGCGCTCGACATCCCCGCGCAGGTCTGCATCACGCGCGACAACGTGCAGGTGCAGCGTGGACGGCGTGCTGTATCTCAAGATCCTCAACCCGGAGCGCGCCTCCTACGGCATCCAGGACTACCTGTTCGCCATCTCGCAGCTGGCGCAGACGACGCTGCGCAGCGAAGTCGGCAAGATCGATCTCGACCGCACGTTCGAGGAACGCACCAACATCAACATCGCGGTCGTCGCCGAGCTCGACAAGGCCAGCGAGCCGTGGGGCGTGAAGGTGCTGCGCTACGAGATCAAGAACATCACGCCGCCGGCCGACATCCTCGCCGCGATGGAAAAGCAGATGCGGGCCGAGCGCGAGAAGCGCGCGGTGATTCTGACCTCCGAAGGCCAGCGCGACGCCGCCGTCAACAGCGCCGAAGGCGACAAGCAGCAGACCATCAAGGCCTCGGAAGCCCGCAAGCAGCAGCAGATCAACGAGGCCGAAGGCCAGGCGGCCGCGATCCTCGCCGTGGCCACCGCGACCGCCGAAGGCATCAAGCGCGTCGCCGAAGCCACCCAGGCGCCCGGCGGCCAGGAAGCCATTCAGCTGCGCGTCGCCGAGCAGTACATCGCCGAGTTCGGCAAGGTCATCAACAACGCCGACACCATCATCCTGCCGTCGAACGTGGCGGATGTGGCCGCGATGATCACGACCGCGATGTCGGTCGTCAGCCAGCAGACCCCGTCAGCGCAAGCCAAACGGTAGCGCGACAGTGAATCAGCGGGACAGCGGAACGACCTCTGTCCTGTAGCCGCTAGCCGCTAGCCGCTAGCCGCTAGTCACGGAACATACGCGATGCAGTCGATCTCCACCCGCAGCCCCTTGCCGGGCAGCTTCGCGGCCTGGATCGTCGTGCGCGCCGGCCGATGGTCGCCGAACATCCGCTGGTAGACGGCGTTCATCTCCTGGAAGTCGTCCATGTCCACCAGGAACACGCCGCAGCGCAGCACGTGCTGCAGGTCGGTGCCGGCGGCCGCCAGAATCGCCGCCACGTTCTTCAGGCACTGTTCGGTCTGCGCGGCGGCGGTGTGCCCGGCCAGTTCGCCGGTGGCCGGATCGGTCGAGCCCTGACCCGACACGAACACCAGGCGTTCGAAGCCCATGCCGGGCGAATACGGCCCGACGGGCTTGGGCAGGTTCGCGGCGTGGACGGGACGATGTGACTGCGACATGAGGCTCCTCGACGGCTGCGGCCGCACGAACGCGGCGGCCGGGCTGCTATTCTAGCCTCGCGTGCCACGATTCAAGCTCACCGTCGAGTACGCCGGCACGCGCTACAGCGGCTGGCAGGCCCAGCGCAACGCGCGCACCGTGCAGGGCGAACTCAACCGCGCGATCGTCGAGGCGATCGGCGACGACGCGCTGGTGGATTCCCAGGGCTCGGGACGCACCGACGCCGGCGTCCACGCGCTGGCGCAGGTCGCGCACATCGACGTCACCCGCGCGCCGGCGCCCGAGACGTTCCGCCGCCGCATCAACGACGGCCTGCCGGCCGACATCCACGTCATCGACGTCACGCCCGTCGGTCGCGCCTTCCACGCCAGGCACAGCGCCGAGCGACGCAGCTACCTGTACCAGATCGCGCGGCGGCGCAGCGCCTTTGCGAAGCCGTACGTGTGGTGGGTGAAAGACCCGCTCGATCTGGCGCGCATGCGGACGGCGGCCGCGATGTTCGCCGGCCTGCACGACTTCCGCGCCTTTTCCGACGACGACCCGGACGCGAAGTCCACCAAGGTGCTGCTCGACGAGGTGACGCTGGTCGAAGACGGCGCGCTGGTGCTCATCCGCGTCGCCGGCTCGCACTTCCTCTGGAAGATGGTGCGGCGGATGGTGGGCGTGCTGGCGGCGGTGGGCACCGGCGACCTCGACAGCGGCGACATCGCGCATCTGCTCGCCGGCGAAGGCGGTGATGTGGTGGCGCAACTCACCGCGCCGGCGGCGGGTCTGTTCCTCGAGCACGTGCTGTATCCGGGCGACGCCTGGCCGCGGCCGATCGTGGCCGCCGTGCCGGTGCGCTGACGGCCGCGCCGGCTGTCGCGCTAGCCGCGGCCGCGCGTTCCGGGCGGCGACCGCGCGTCGTGCGCCGCCCGGATCTGCCGCACCGCGTCGTGCGAGAGCGCGCCGTGCGCGTCGACGCCGCGCCAGCTCCACGGCCACGCGCCGGCGAAGCCGAGCGTCGCGGCGGCCTGCGCCAGATCGCACGGCTGAGAGCGCCGGGCGTCCGCCGGCGACGTCGGCGGCATCGCCCTGCGCCGAGCACTCCCCCACGACCAGCGGCCGCGTGAGCCCGAGCGCCGCGTGCGGCGTCTGCAGCAGATCGAAGTCGTGACGCGCGGTCGTAGTAGGCGTGCGCCTGCAGGAAGTCGAAGCCGAACGCCGGGTCGTCCCACCAGCCGGCGAAGCGCAGCCGCGCGTTGCCGATCGTGACAGCGCCGGCATCGTGCGCGCGCAGCGTCGCGATGGCGCCGCGCACCCACGCCGCCAGGACGTCGAACGGAATCGGCGCCGGCACGCGCCGGCTCGGATGGTGCTCGGCGATGATCCAGTCGGGCTCGTTCAGCAGGTCCCACGCGTGCACGGCAGCGCCGAGGTGGCCGTGCGACCCGCGCGCGCCGTAGCGCCGGGCCAGCGGCGCGATGACCGTGTCGAGCAGCCGCGCCTGCCCCTCCGGATCGGCGAGCCAGGCGTAGTGGCCGCCCACGCGCGCGCCTCCCGCGTCGGTGGGCGCAAAGACGAGGGTGTGGTCGAAGAGCACCGGCACCACGCTGAGCCCGGCCTCGAGCGCCAGCGCGAAGAGCGCGTCGAGGTCGTCGAGCGTGCCGTCGCGAAAGCCCGACGGCCAGCCCAGCGGGTCGAGGGCGATGCCGCCGCGCGCGTCCGTGAAGACGAACCAGCGCACGACCTCGATGCCCAGCCCGGCCATGGCGGCGAAGTCGCGCGCGATGTCGTCGCGGTCGGCGCGGATGCCGTGATGGGTCTGCCAGACGGTGGGACCGAAGTCGCCGCCGTAGCGTCGCCACGGGTAGTTCACGCCGACGGGCATCCCCGGCATTGTCTCGCACTCGCGGGTAGACTGAGCCGATGTGCCGCAACATCCGCACCCTGTTCAACTTCGAACCGCCCGCCAGCGACGGGGAAATCCGCGCCGCCTCGGTGCAGTTCGTCCGCAAGCTGAGCGGCTTCACGGTGCCGTCGAAGGCGAACCAGGCGGCCTTCGACCAGGCGGTGGACGAGGTGGCCGTCGTCGCCCGTCGCCTCATCGATGCGCTCGTGACGACCGCCGAGCCGAAGAACCGTGAGGTCGAAGCGGCGCGCGCCAAGGCGCGGTCGGCGGAGCGCTACGCGACCGGCGGCTGAGTCACCTGCCGGGCGGCCGAGCGGTCAGACCGGCGGCAGCGGGTCGCCGTCGTCTTCGACCGGCCCGAGCTTGCGCGCGTAGATGTAGGTGCCGCCGAAGATGACGACGATGAGGCCGAGCGAGAGCCACTTCGGAATCTCGAAGTGCACGTAGCCGAGGGTGTGGCCGTACTCGAGCAGCAGCTTGAGGCCCACCCACACGATGATGATGAAGGCGCCGTCCACCAGCACCGGATAGCGGCGGATCAGCCCGAGCAGCCGCCCGATCACCAGCCGCATCATCACGATGCCGAGGATGCCGCCGGTGATGACGACCCACAGCTTGTCGGAGACCGCGACGGCCACCAGGATCGAGTCGATCGCGAAGACGATGTCGGTGAGTTCGACCTTGACCACCGTCGCCCAGAAAGGCGACATGCCCAGCCACGGCTCGGCCGGCTTGATGTGGTGTCGCGCTTCGCCATCGCCGCCGGTACGGTGGCGGAAGTGCTGCAGCGACAGGTAGAGCAGATAGAGCCCGCCGACCAGCTTCACCCACCCGAGCGCGATGAGATACGCCGCCGCGGCGGTGGCCGCCGCACGGAACGTGAAGGCGCTGATCATCCCGTAGCGCAGGGCCTTGGTCTGCAGTTCCCTGGGCAGGCTCATCACCCGAATCGCCAGGACCATGGCGTTGTCGGCGCTGAGGACGCCCTCGAGCAGGACCAGCAGGAGGACGGTGACGAGGTCGGAAGAGGTGATCTCTGGCACGAGCGACGTCTAAGTATGCTGCTCGACCGCGCGTCTTGTCACGCGGCGTCGGTGACCGACCATGGCGGCGTTCAGAACTGGAAGTAGATGAACTCGCTCGTGCCGCCGTGCAGCGTGATGATGCCGTACGCCATTGCCGCCGCCAGCACCGCGCGCCCCGCCGGGCCGACCGCCGGGGCCCGGCCCTGTTCGGCCAGCCACGTGTGCAGGTGCAGCACCGCGATCGGCAGCAGGAACAGCAGGGCCTGCAGCATCCAGGGATCCGGCGCCCGCCACGCGCCGAGGACCAGGTTCGCGACGAACGTCGTGGCGCCGCCGACGGTGGCGCTGCGGAAGTAGATCCACGCGATGAGCACGGCGCCCTGCACGACGACGAACCAGGCCGCGCGCACGGCGAGGGGCCGCGGCATCGGTCGGTGCAGCCCGAGCACGCGCTCCCCCACCAGGCACAGGCCGTGAATCGCGCCCCACACGATGAACGTGTAGGCGGCGCCGTGCCACAGGCCGCCGAGCAGCATCACGAGCAGCAGGTTCAGGTAGGTGCGTCCGCGCGAGCCGCGATTGCCGCCGAGCGGCACGTAGAGGTAGTCGCGCAGCCAGCGCGACAGCGTGATGTGCCATCGCTCCCAGAAGTTCTTGAACGACGTCGGCGAGGTACGGCGCGTTGAAGTTGGCCGGAAAGCGGAAGCCGAGCAGGTAGCCGAGGCCCTGCGCGATCGTCGAGTAGCCGGCGAAGTCGGCGAAGATCTGCCCCGAGAACATCACGCTGAGCCACAGGGCGAACGAGGCATCGGCGCCCTGACGGTAGCCGCGGTCCCAGTGCTCGTCCACGTAGGCGGCGAGGTTGTCGGCGCACACCATCTTCAGGAAGAAGCCGAGCAGGATGAGCCAGGCGCCGTGGTAGAACACGCGCGCATGCAGGCGACGCGGCCGCGGGATCTGCGGCAGGAACTCGCTGGCCCGCACGATCGGCCCGGCCACCAGCTGCGGGAAGAAGCTGATGAAGAGCAGGAAGCGCGGGAAGTTCCGCACCGGCGCCAGCTCGCCGCGGTAGACGTCGATCGTGTAGGACAGCGTCTGGAAGGTGTAGAAGCTGATCCCCATCGGCAGGACCAGCGAGAACTCCGGCAGGCGCAGCGATGCGCCCCACCACGCCGCGGCCTCCTCGGCCGAGCGCACGCGCGAAGGCGCCGTACTTGAAGAAGGCCAGCAGGCCCAGGTTCACGACCAGCGAGGCGACGAGCCAGGCGCGCCGCCGCGCGCGCTGGGCCGGCTGCGAGCCGGCCGATGGCGATGGCCGCCACGTAGTCGACGGCGGCGCTCGCCGAGCAGCACGCGCGAGGTAGATCGGGATGTGCCAGCCGTAGAAGACCAGGCTCGACAGCAGCAGCACCGCCACGTACGGCGACTCGATCTTGCGCCGTCCGATGGTGAGGCGGGCCGCGAAGACGACGACGAAGCAGCGCGACGAACGCCCAGGAGACGAAGTTCATCGAGCCGGAGCGCCGCCGAGGCCGCGCAGGTGCGGCGCGAGAGCCGCCATGAACTGGCGCGACCAGTCGTGCGCGCTCGCCGGATCGAGGTGGCTGTTGTCGGCGCTGGTCATCCCCGGAGGCTCGGCCACCACCAGCGGCACCTCGAGCAGCGTGGCGAAGGCGGCGGGCCCCGCGCCGTCGAGCGGTTCAGGCGTCGGCACGCGGGTGAGCACGAGCGTGATGCCACGCGCGTCCATCTCGGCCTTGAAGGCGCGGGCGCTGGCGATCTCGGTGCGTCCGGGGGCTACCCCGGCCGGCGCCGGCGGCGTGAATACTGCCGTGGTGCTCGGCCACGGCGAGACCTGCCAGGTGCCGTCGAAGCGGGAGCGGTACATGTTCAGCTCCCGGGCCTGGCCAAGACCGGGACGACCGAAGAGCGACAGCCAGTTCGGCGCCACGATATGCACGGCGCGCCGCACCTCATGCGCCGTTTCGGCTTCCCAGCGGAATTTCCGTGCCGCGAAAGGCGTATCGCGGTTGACCACTTCCGCCCAGGCACTCAGGCCGCCGCCGAAGAAGCCGTCGGCGTTCACGACCACCATCCGCGGTCGCAGGTCGAGCCTGCGGATGAGGGCCAGCGGAAACCGATCGGCTTCGCGGAAGCCGAAGCCGAGCGCGTAATACGACAGGCCGAGCGCCGCGAACTCCGGCCGCAGCACGGCCGGCCGCAGGGCGAACATCAGGCGCGAGTTGCCGACAAACAGCACATCGGCGGCGCGCAGGCGGGTGGTGGCTTCGTCGTCGAGCGCAAAGTAGAGGACGTGGTGATCGACCTGCCCGCCGATGTCGCCGGCCAGGTAGTGGTCGGGGTCTTCTGGACGTTCGGCCTCGAGCACGGCCGAGGACGCCGCGCGCAGCGCCGGCACCATGTCCACCGCCGCGACGGTCACCGCCAGCAGCGACGCCAGGGTCACGGAGAACACCGCCGCCGGCCCGAGTGAGGGACCGCGATATCGGGTCGGAGACATTTTTCGAGTGTAATTCAGTTCACTCGTGGGAAATGGCGGGAAGCCGCCTCTTCGGACCAGCCCGACGGTGGTCGCCAGGACCGCGGCCCGGTCCCGCTTCGCCGCAGGCACTCACCGCATTGACTCGGTTCGTATCAAGTTCTACACTCGATGTGTGTCAACCCCTGAGCTCATCTTCATCAGCGTCGCGGCGCGGATGCTGCGCATGCATCCGCAGACACTGCGCAAGTACGAGCGGCTCGGCCTGGTGCAGCCGGCGCGCACGATCGGCAGCATGCGCCTCTACTCCGATGCGGAGATCGCGCGCCTGCGTCTCATCAAGGTGCTGGTCGAAGATGCCGGCGTGAACCTGGCCGGCGTGCAGCGCCTGCTTGCGGTGGCCGAGGGGCTGCAGCGGATCGGGCCGCTGCTCGAAGAACCGGCGCTGGGGCGCGCCGACACCCGGCGGCGGCTGGCGCGCGAAGTGCTCCGCCTGAAAGAAGTCGTGGGGTTGTGAGCATGGATTTCCGCGACTACTACGCGACGCTCGGCGTCGCCAAGACGGCCTCCGCGAAGGAGATCAAGCAGGCCTTTCGCCGGCTGGCGCGCAAGCACCATCCCGACGTCAATCCCGGGGACCGCTCCGCCGAGGGCCGGTTCAAGGAAGTCAACGAAGCCTACGAGGTGCTCGGCACGCCCGAGACCCGGAAGAAATACGACGAACTCGGCGCCAACTGGCGCCAGTACGAACAGGCCGGGCCGGCCGCCGGCGGCCCATGGGCGCCGGCCGGCGGACAGGCCAACTACCGCACGATGACGCCCGAGGAGATGGAGGCGGTCTTCGGGGCCGGCGGCAGCCCGTTCTCGGACTTCTTCAACACGTTCTTCAGCGGCGGCCAGCCGGCGTCGGGCGGACGCAGCCGGCGGGCGGGGCCGCGTCCGCGGCGGGTGCCGGAGGTCGAACACGAGCTTCCGCTCGACCTGGCGAGCGCGCTGGGCGGACACGTCGAGCGCGTGCAGCTCCAGCAGGACGGCGCCGTGCGCACCCTCGAGGTGCGGATTCCCGCCGGCGTCACCGACGGCACGCGCCTCAAGGCGGGTGACGTGTTCCTGCGGGTGCGGCTGCTGCCCCACGCGCGCTTCGAGCGCACCGGCCGCGACCTCCAGACGACCCTGAGCGTGCCGCTGACCACGGCGGTGCTGGGCGGCAGCGCCGAGGTCGTGACGCTGACCGGCAGCCGCCTCACCGTGAAGCTGCCGCCGGGGACGCAGCCCGGCCAGCGCCTGCGGCTGCGCGGGCACGGCCTGCCGGCGCCGGGGGCCCCTGACGATCGCGGGGATTTGTTCGCGAAGGTGGAAATTCGCGTGCCCGCCGCCCTCACCGACGAGCAGAAGGCCCATTACGAGGCCCTGCGCGAGTTGGACTCGAAATAGCACGAGACAGGTACGGCCCGCGCATTCGGGCGGCAGGAAGGACGTTACGGGTCATGAATCTCAACGCATTCACGGAAAAGGCTCAGGAAGCACTGGTGGCGGCGCCGCGGCTGGCGACCTCCCTCGCCCACGCGCAGGTCGAGCCCGAGCATCTGCTCGTCACGCTGGGCGAACAGCCCGGCGGCATCGTGCCGGCGCTGTTCCAGAAGCTCGGCCAGCCGGCCGCGCCGATCGCCCTGGCGCTCAAGGACCAGCTGTCGCGGCTGCCGAAGGCGCACGGCGGCGCCGAGCCCGGCCTGTCGGCCCGCCTCCGTGCCGTGCTCGAACAGGCGCAGGCCGAAGCGACCGCGATGCAGGACCAGTACGTCAGCACCGAGCACCTGTTCCTCGCCATCGTCAGCGAGGGCGGCCGGGCGCCGGCGGCCGAGCTGTTGCGCGGGCGCGGCGTCACCCGCGACGCGCTGGTGGCGGCCATCACCGCGGTGCGCGGCTCGCAGAAGGTCACCGATCAGAATCCGGAAGGCAAGTACCAGGCGCTCGAGAAGTACGGGCGCGACCTCACGGAACTGGCCGAGCGCGGCAAGCTCGACCCGGTCATCGGCCGCGACGAGGAAGTGCGCCGGGTCATCCAGGTGCTGGCGCGGCGCACCAAGAACAACCCGGTGCTCATCGGCGAGCCCGGCGTCGGCAAGACCGCGATCGTCGAAGGTCTGGCGCAGCGCATCGTGCGTGGCGACGTGCCCGAAGGCCTGAAGAACAAGCGCATCGTGGCGCTCGACATGGGGTCGCTGGTCGCCGGCGCGAAGTACCGCGGCGAGTTCGAGGAGCGGCTGAAAGCCGTCCTCCAGGAGATCGTGCAGGCGGAGGGCCGGATCGTGCTCTTCATCGACGAACTCCACACGGTGGTCGGCGCCGGCGCCGCCGAAGGCTCGCTCGATGCCTCGAACATGCTGAAGCCGATGCTGGCGCGCGGCGAGCTGCACACCATTGGCGCCACCACCCTCGACGAATACCGCAAGCACATCGAAAAGGACGCTGCGCTCGAACGCCGCTTCCAGCCGGTCACCGTCGGCGAGCCCACCGTCGAAGACACCATCAGCATCCTGCGCGGGCTGCGCGAGAAGTACGAGCTGCACCACAAGGTGGGCTTCAAGGACGCGGCGCTGGTCTCGGCGGCGGTGCTGTCGCACCGCTACATCGCCGATCGCTTCCTGCCCGACAAGGCCATCGACCTCATCGACGAGGCGGCCTCGCGCCTGCGCATGGAGATCGACTCGATGCCGGCCGAGCTCGACGAAGTGCAGCGGCGCGTCATGCAGCTCGAGATCGAGCGCGAGGCGCTGCGCAAGGAGACCGACAAGGCCTCGATCGACCGGCTGGCGAAGCTCGAGAAGGAACTGGCCGATCTCAAGGAGGAACAGCGGACGCTGACGGCGCACTGGACCCAGGAGAAGGACTCGATCCAGCAGAGCGCCAGCCTCAAGGAAGAACTCGACGCGCTGAGGCGCGACGTCGAGGCCGCGCAGCGGCACGGCGACTACGCCCGGGCGTCGGAGCTGCAGTACGGCCGCATCCCGCAGCTCGAAGCGCAGATAGCCGCGCACACCACCGCCGGCGCCACCGGCACCCGCCTGCTCAAAGAGCAGGTGGATGAGGAAGACATCGCCGAGGTCGTCGGGAAGTGGACCGGGATTCCCGTGAGCCGCCTGCTCGAGGGCGAAGTGCAGAAGCTGATTCAGATGGAAGCCCGCCTGCACCAGCGCGTGGTCGGGCAGGACGAGGCGATTCGGGCCGTGGCCAATGCCATCCGCCGCGCCCGGGCCGGGCTGCAGGATCCGCAGCGGCCCCTCGGCAGCTTCATCTTCCTGGGGCCGACCGGCGTCGGCAAGACGGAGCTGGCGCGCGCGCTGGCGGCCTTCCTGTTCGATGACGAGCACGCGATGGTGCGCATCGACATGTCCGAGTACCAGGAGAAGCACTCGGTCTCGCGGATGATCGGCGCGCCTCCCGGCTACGTCGGCTACGAAGAGGCCGGGCAGCTCACCGAGGCGGTGCGTCGTCGGCCCTACGCGGTGGTGCTCTTCGACGAGATCGAGAAGGCACACCCCGAGGTGCTGAACGTGCTGCTGCAGCTGCTCGACGATGGCCGGCTGACCGACGGCAAGGGCCGCACGGTCGACTTCCGCAACGCGGTCGTCATCATGACCTCGAACCTCGGCAGCCACTTCATCGCCGAGGCGGCGTCACGCGGCGGCGGACTCGACGACGGCGTGCGGCGCCAGGTGACCGAGACGCTGCGCGGCCACTTCCGGCCGGAATTCCTCAATCGCGTCGACGAGATCATCTTCTTCCACGCGCTCGACCGCGGCCACATCGCCCAGGTGATCGACATCCAGCTCGCCGGCCTGCTGACGCGGCTGGCCGAACGGAAGATCGGGATCACGCTCAGCGAGGCGGCCCGCAGCGCCATCGTCGAGGAAGGCTTCGACCCGATCTACGGCGCCCGCCCGCTCAAGCGCACGATTCAGCGGCGCATTCTCGACCCGCTGGCACTGAAGGTGCTCGAGGGCGCCTTTGCCGAGGGCGATCACGTGATGGTCGACGCTGTCGCCGACGGTCTGTCGTTCTCGAAACGCGAGGCCGTCAGCGCCTGACGGCGGTCGCTGCCCGGTCGCGGTTACTGCGCCGGCTTGTCGGCGGCCTCGGGGCCCAGGGCCGCTTCGGCGGCGGCGAAGCCCAGGCGGCTGTGTGAGCTGTCGCAGAAGGGCTTGCGGGTCGAGTGGCCGCACCGGCAGAGGGCGAACGGCCGCTTGGGCAGCGGGTAGGGATTGCCGTTCCAGTCGATGAGGGTGACGTCGTCGCCCTCGACGAGCAGCGGGCCGTTCTGCCGAACCTTGATCGAGGCCATGTCGGGGCAGTATACCGTGGGCCGACTGCCCCAATCCGGCCCGCAGCCACTACAATCTGAGCGTGCGACGGTCGCTCGCTCCCCTGCTGGTGCTCGCAGGCCTCACGTTCCTGGTGGGGCTCGGCGCGCCGGCGATCACCGACTCCGACGAGGCGTTCTACGCCGAAGCGGCGCGCGAGATGGTGGAATCCGGCGACTGGCTCACGCCGTACTACAACTACGAGCCGCGCTTCCAGAAACCGATTCTCTACTACTGGGTCACCGCGGCCACCTTCGCGGTGACCGGTGCGGGCGAAACCGCGGCCCGCCTGTGGGCGGCCTTCGCGGGAATGGCCCTGGTCTTCGTCACGGCCGGCATCGCCCGGCGCTGGTACGACGACGACACGGCGCTGATGGCCGGCGCCATCGTGGCGACCAGCTTCGGCTACGTCGCACTCGGGCGCATGGCGCTGCCCGACCTGCCGCTGGCGCTCTTCGTCACCGCGACCATCGCCGGAACGCTGGTCGCGGTCGGTGATCGCGTGGCCCATCCCCGGCAATGGCTGGTCGGCGCTGCCATCGCCGCCGCGCTCGGCTTCCTCACCAAGGGACCGCTCGCGCTGGTGCTGCCGGCGGTGGTCATCGCGCCGATTGTCGCCATCGAACGCCGCCAGTCCCGGGTGGGCCCTGTCGACATCGCGGCCGCCGCGCTCATGTTCGTGGTGGTCGCCGCGCCGTGGTACCTCGCCATGTGGTGGCAACACGGCACGCCGTATCTCGACAGCTTCTTCGTCGGCGACAACTTCGAACGCTTCGCCACCGACCGCTTCAACGAGCCGCGCCCGTGGTGGTACTACGGACCGGTCATCGTCGGCGGCGTGGCGCCGTGGTCGCCCTTCCTGCTGCTCGGCGTTGGCGCCTTCCTGCGCCTGGCGACCGGCCGCGGCGGCCCCGGCAGTCTCGAGACGCGCCTGGCGATCTGGGTGGCGGCGCCGCTGGCCGTGCTCACGCTGTCGGTCGGCAAGCAGCCGCGCTACGTGCTGCCGCTGCTGCCGCCGCTGGCGCTGCTGCTGGCGCACGGCATCATGGAGCGTTCGCGGTCGCGCCGCGGCCTCGACGGCGGGCTCTACCAGTCACGCCCCGACCGCGGCCTGCAGATGGCCTCGATCGCCTCGGGCGTGATCCTGGTGCTCGCCGGCGGCTTGCTGTGGCGGGCCCGCCCGCTCTTCGTCGAACTGCCGCCGCTCCACAGCGCGGTCGCCGCCGTCGTGACCGCGGTGGCCGGGCTGGCCGTGGTCGGAACGGCGCTCAGCCGGGCGTGGCGCGATGCGCCGTGGGTGCTGGCCATCGGCAGCAGCCTGGCCCTGCCGGCGCTCGTCATCGGCGGCCTTGCCGGCGGGCCCGAAGACGCCGTCCACAAGGCCGCGCAGGCGGTGCGCGCGGCGCGGCGGGCCGATGAGCCGATCGGCGTCTCACGGGTGTTCGTCCGCAACCTGGTCTTCTACACCGGCCTCAAGCAGACCGATCTCATCAACGACGAACAACTCACCGCGTTCCTCGGCCAGGAGGGGCGGGCCCTCATCGTGGTGCCGCAATCGGACCTCGACCGCGTCGAAGCGGCGGGCGCGAAGAAGGCGACGCGGCTGGCCGAGTTCGCCTACCTGAACGAGGCGGGGCTGCGTCTGCGCTCGTTCCTGTGGCCGGATCCGGCGCGCGACGTGCAGCGCATCGTGCTCGTCAGCACGCGCGAGTAAGGGCCGGCCTCAGCCGTCCGACGGCTCCGGCGACACGCTCCGCAGGTCGTCGGCGGTCGTCTCCCACATCTTGCCGGGGTTCAGCACGCCGTGCGGATCGAAGGCGTGCTTGAGGCGCGCCATGAGCGCTATCTCGGCCTCCGATAGTTGCAGGCCCAGGTACTTCGCCTTGGCGTAGCCGATGCCGTGTTCGCCCGAGATCGACCCGTCGAGCGCGACCACCCCTTCGAACAGCTCGCGCTCCGCTGCCGCGGCTCGGGTCATCTCGTCGGCATCCGCAGGGTCGACCATCAGGTTGACGTGGATGTTGCCGTCGCCGGCGTGGCCGAAGGCGGCCACGACCAGAGCGTGACGCCGGCGCACGAGGTCCACCAGTGCGAAGAGCGCCGGCACCCGGCCGCGCGGCACCACGACGTCGTGGTTGATCTTGCGGGGCGCCAGCCGCCGCAGCGCATACGACAGCTCCCGTCGCGCTTCCCATACGGCCGCCCGCGCCTCGGCGGTGTCGGCCGACACCAGCGATGTGGCGCCGGTGGCGCGGCAGGCGTCGCGCGCCAGCGCCGCATCGTGTTCGGCGGCGGCTTCCCCGCCGTCCACCTCGATCAGCAGCAGCGCCGCGGTGCCCTGGGGCGCCATCGGCCGGCCCAGGTGCCTGGCCACGGCGTCGAGCGAGGCCGCGTCGATGATCTCGAGGGTCGCCGGCACGACCCCGGCCGCGACGATCGCGCCGACGGCGCCGGCCGCCGCCTCGATCGAGGCGTAGGTCGCGGCGAAGGTGCGGCGCGCGGCGGGCTTCGGCAGCAGGCGCACGGTGACTTCGGTGATGATCGCGAGTGTGCCTTCCGACCCCACCAGCAGGTCCGTGAGCGCGTAGCCGGTGACGTTCTTCACGGTCTTCCCGCCGGTATGGAGGATCTCGCCGGTGGGCAGCACCGCTTCGAGCGCCAGCACGTAGCGGCGGGTGGTGCCGTACTTGAACGCGCGCGGTCCGCCGGCGCACTCGGCGACGTTGCCGCCGATCGCACATTCGGCGAGACTGGCCGGGTCGGGCGGATAGAAGAGGCCGCGTGCTTCCACGGCGGTGTGGAGGTCGCCCGTGATGACGTTGGGCTGCACGACGGCCAGCAGGTTCGCCTCGTCGATCTCGAGGATGCGGTCGAAGCGCGACATCGCGATGACGATGCCGCCGCGGATCGGGACGGCGCCGCCGGTGTAGCCGGTGCCGGCGCCGCGCACCGTCATCGGCACGCGGGCCTCGTGGCAGGCGCGGGCGATGGCGGCCACTTCCGCCGCCGTGCCCGGCGTGACGACGAGGTCGGGCCGGCGTCCGCGCTTCAGCGCGTCACGGCCGGCCGCCTCGAGCACCGCCGGATCGGAGGAGATCCATGGAGCGCCGACGATGCCGGCCAGCGTCGCTTGCAGCGCGTCGCGCACGGTGCTCAGCGCGCCGTCGTGGCGCCGCGTTCGCGGGCGTGGACGAATTCCTGCAACCGGGTGACGCCCTCTCGCAGCCGCTCGCGTGAGGTGGCATAGGAGATGCGGACGAAGCCCGGGGCGTCGAAGCCCTCGCCCGCCGTGAGGGCCACGCGGGCCTCGGCCAGCAGCAGGTCGGCGAACGCCGCCGACGTCTTCACGCCGCAGGGGGCGAGCAACTCGGCGATGTACGGGAACAGATAGAACGCGCCGCCAGGCCGCTGGCACTCGACGCGGGCGTCGGCGGTGAGCCAGCCGAGGGTCTCGTCGCGGCGGCCACGATATTCGTCGAGCATCGCGCCAACGGCGTCCTGCGGCCCGGTGAGGGCCTCGACCAGCGCTTTCTGGCTGATCGACGAGACGTTCGAGGTGGCGTGCCCCTGCACGGTGTTGCAGGCGGTGATGAAGTCTTTCGAGCCAGTGGCCCAGCCGGCGCGCCAGCCGGTCATCGCGTAGGCCTTGGAGGCCGAACTGCAGATGACCGTGCGATCGCGGTGCCGGTCGGTGAGGACCTTCACGAGGTTGTGGGCCACCGGTTCGTAAATGAGCTTGTCGTAGGTGAGATCGACGACGATCCACACGCCCGTCTTCGCGCAGTGGTCGGCGATGGCGGCCACCGTCTCTTCGCGCATCACCGCGCCGGTCGGGTTGCACGGCGAATTCAGGATGATGGCTTTGGTCTTCGCCGTGACGCGGTCGAGGATCTCATCGGCCTCGACCACGAACCCGCGCTCGCGCTGGCCCCGCGCCAGCACCGGCGTGGCGCCGCACAGCAGCACCTGGTCGACGATGGTCGGCCAGAACGGCGAGTGGGTAATCACTTCGTCGCCGTCATCGAACAGCACCACGGCCGTGTTGTAGAGCGCCTGCTTGGCTCCGGCCGACACGATGACCTCCGCCGGCGTGTAGCTGACGCCGTAGTCTTCGCGGGCGCGGTGACAGACGGCCTCGCGGACGTCGGCGGCGCCGGCCGCCGGCGTATATTTCGTGAAGCCGGCATCGATGGCGCGATGTGCCGCGTCGGTCACGTTGCGGGGCGTCTGGAAGTCGGGTTCGCCGGCGCCGAAATCGACCACGTCCACGCCGGCGCGGCGCAGACGGTCGGCCTCGGCGGCGACCTTGAGCGTGGGAGACGGGGCCACGCGGGCCATGCGGGCGGCAAAGGTCATACGTGCCTCGGAGCGGAATGTGGATTGCGCAGCGCCTCGAACGTGCGCTGCAGGCGGGCCTCGACCAGCGGCGGCACCAGCCCGCGGATGTCGCCGCCGAGGCGGCAGACTTCCTTGATGAGCCGGGAACTCGTGTAGGCGTAAGGCTCGGCCGGCATCAGGAACATCGTCTCGATGTCGGGACGCAGGCGGCGATTCATGAGCGCCATCTGCGATTCGTATTCGTAATCGCCAATGCTGCGCAGCCCCTTGACGATGGCCGCGGCGCCCCGGGCGGCGGCGTAGTCGACCAGCAGGCCGTCGAAGGTGTCCACCTCGAGTCCGGGGCGATCGCCGAAGACGTCGCGAATGAGCTGGACGCGGTCGTGGGCGCTGAAGAGCGGCGCCTTCGCTTCGTTCTTGAGCACGGCGACGACGACGCGGTCGAACAGGCGCAGGCCGCGCTCGATGATGTCCACGTGGCCGTTCGTGATCGGGTCGAACGAGCCGGGATAGATCGCGAGCCGGGCGCCGGGTGTGCCGCTCGTGGTCATGGGTGCTGCGCTCCTCTGTCGGTCGTCGTGGCGCGATACGTGCTGAGCGCCGAATCCCCTGCCCGCCTGGTCCGCTCGAGCGCCAGCCCGGCGACGTCGGGCGCCGCGCGTGTGGCCGCGTGCTCGAGGGCGAGCCGGCCGCCCGGCGCCAGCAGCGGGGCCGCCGCGCCGACCGCCGCCTCGATCCACGGCGCCGCATACGGCGGGTCGAGGATGATGAGGTCGAAGGGCCCGCCGATCCGCCCGTCGGTCAGCGCCTCCGGCGCCGTGCCGCGCACGATGATACAGCGATTTGCGAGGCCGCACAGGGCGGCGTTGGCGGCGATGAGGGCGACGCTGCGGGCATCGCTCTCGAGGCACGTCGCGGTGGCGGCGCCGCGGCTGAGCGCCTCGAGCGCGATGGCGCCGGTGCCGGCGCAGACGTCGAGCACGCGGGCCCCGTCCACCTCGGCGCCGAGCACGTTGAAGAGCGTCTCGCGCAGGCGATCGGAGGTCGGCCGCACGCCCTCCCACGTGGGCGACTGCAGCACCCGTCCCTTCTGCGTGCCGGCGATGATGCGCATGCGTCCTAGCCGACCGTGACCAGGCCGAACTGCTGTTGCCAGACGCGGCTCACATGCGCCGCCAGCGCCGCGGGCACGGCGTCGGCATCGACCAGGCGGCGCGCTTCCTCGTGCGCCAGCGCCAGCAGCGCCGCGTCGCGCACCATGTCGCCGGCGCGCAGCCCGGGC
Source organism: uncultured Acidobacteriota bacterium (assembly GCA_963779175.1). GTDB lineage: Bacteria > Acidobacteriota > Vicinamibacteria > Vicinamibacterales > UBA2999 > CADEFD01. The sequence continues at coordinate 1,162,388 of CAVZXA010000003.1, read as the reverse complement.
ACGCCCGACTGGCGCGTGCCGAAGACGTCGCCGGGGCCGCGAATCGCCAGATCGGTTTCGGCCAGCATGAAGCCATCTTCGGACTCCGCCAGCGCCGTCAACCGCGCGCGTGATTCCTCGCTCCACGGGGCGTCGTAGAGCAGCACGCAGGTGGAGGCCTCGGAGCCGCGCCCGATCCGCCCGCGCAGTTGATGCAGCTGCGCCAGGCCGAAGCGCTCGGCGTGTTCGACCACCATCACGGTGGCGTTGGGCACATCGACGCCCACTTCGATGACCGTCGTGCTGACGAGGATCTGCGACGTCGCCGGCGACGAAGCGGCGCATCACGGCGTCTTTCTCGTCGCCCTTGAGGCGCCCGTGCAGCAGCTCGACGCGCAGGTCCGGAAAGACGGTGTCCGCCAGATGCGCGGCCATCGTCGTCGCCGCCTTGAGGTCGGTCTTCTCGGATTCCTCGATGATCGGATAGACCACGTAGACCTGCCGCCCGGCGGCGACCGCGTCGCGCATCAGGGCGTAGATCTCATCGCGCCGGGTCTCGGGGCGCACGATCGTGCGTACGGGCAGGCGCCCTGGTGGCCGATCGCGCATCACCGAGACGTCCATGTCGCCGCAGGCGGTGAGTGCGAGCGTGCGCGGAATCGGCGTGGCGGTCATCAGCAGCACGTCCGGGTGCAGCCCCTTGTCGGCCAGCAGACCGCGCTGCACCACGCCGAAGCGATGTTGCTCGTCGACCACCGCGAGGGCCAGCGCCCGGAAGCGCACGGCCTCCTGCACCAGCGCGTGCGTGCCGACCACCAGCGACACCTCGCCCGCCGCAATCGCCTCCCCCAGCTTGCGGCGGGCGGCGTCGGTCTTGCGGCCCACCAGCAGCTCGACCCGGAAGCGGGTGCCGAAGAGCCAGCGCTGGAAGGTCCGGAGATGCTGCTCGGCCAGCAGTTCGGTCGGCGCCATCACGGCCACCTGGTAGCCGTTCTCCATCGCCACCATCGCCGCCAGGAATGCGACCACGGTCTTGCCGGATCCGACATCGCCCTGCAGCAGCCGCTGCATCGGCCAGCGGCGCTGCATGTCGGCGACGATCTCACGCACGGCGTCGCGCTGGCCGCGGGTGAGCTTGAACGGCAGCACCTGGCGCACGCGGTCGCGCAGCGCGTCGTCGATGGCGATGAGATGCGGCTTCTGCACCAGCGCGTTCTGACGCCGGCGCAGCGCCAGCCCCACCTGATAGACGAAGAAGTCCTCGAAGATGATCCGCTGCTGCGCCGGGGTGGCGCAGGTGTTGAGCGCTTCAATCGAGGTGCCGGCATCCGGGAAGTGCGCCTGCCGGAAGGCGGTGCGTCGATCGGGCCAGCCGTGGCGGGCGGCCATGGCGCCGGGGATGATGTCGGGCAGGGGCGCCTGCAGCGCCTCGAGCGCGCGGAAGACCAGCGTGCGATGCATGTTGGGCGTCACCGATCCGGTGCGCTCGTGGATCGGCACGATGCGGCCGGTGTGCAGCGGCTCGCTCTCGCCGTCGTCCTGCAACACCTCGAACTCCGGCGCGGTGAGCTGCAGGCCGCGGCTGCCCCAATATTCGGTGCGCCCGAAGAGCACGACCCTCTGCTTCGGCTTGAGCACGTCCTTGAGGTACTTCTGATTCGGCCAGACCGCCTTCACCTGGCCGCTGTCGTCCTGCACGAGCGCGGTGAAGAGCGAGAAGCCCTGGCGGCGCGTCGGCGCCACGCCGCAGGACAGGATCTCGCCGAGGATGGCGGCGGTGCCGCCGGCCCGCAGCGACGCGATCGGCTGGAAGCGGCTGCGGTCTTCGAAGCGGCGGGGGAAGCGCACCAGCAGGTCTTCGATCGTTCGCAGGCCCGCCTTCGCAAGGTCCGCGGCTTTGCGCGGCCCCACACCCTTCAGGAACTGCAGCGGGGTCTGCAGGGGATCGTCGGCCATCCCCGCGATCTTACCGAATGCGGCGGGCGCTTACTGGATGACGACGGCCTGACCGGTGGTCACGTCGATGCGCTCGATCTCGGACGGCAGCTCGAACGGCTCTTCGAGGCGCATGCCCGACGGGTTGTCGGCCGACCGTGTGTAGAAGGCCAGCAGCTCGTCGATGAAGAGGCGGGGCACCGGGATGCCGTCCACGGTGGCGCGTTCGAGCGCGAAGCGGCCGCGGCCAGAGGCGGTGGATAGCGTGCCGGTCACGTACACGGGCAGGCGGCCGCTCAGGTACGAGGTCGGATCGAACCAGCCGCCGGAGCTCTTCTTCCGCACGCCGTCGAGATCGGCGGTCACGAGCGTGGCGATCTTGTTGCCGCCGATGAAGGTCACGCTCGGTTCGGTGAGACCGGTGGGCAGCCACGTCGCCTTGAATCTGAGATAGGCGTTCATCTCCGTCTGGCTGAAGACGGTGCGGCGCGCGGCCGCCGGGGCCGCGGGCGCGCCGGTGACGGCACGCATGACGGCCTGGAGCTTGGCGTAGGCCGCATCGGCCTGCGCCTGAATCGACGACTGCGCCGCGACAGACGTCGCCGCGGCGACGCAGAAGAGAGCCAGCACGAGTCGGGTGCGCATCGGGTTCGCCCTCGATCCCGGGCAGGCAATGCCGGGACCCATTGCCATTGTAGCGCGGCGGCCCCGCGGCGCGGTCACTGCTGGCGGCGTTGCTGCAGCCGCTGCTGCCGGGCGTTCTGGCGCGCTCGCAGCATCAGCTCGAGCTTGCGGCGCTCGAGCTGGTCCTCGAAGACGCGGAAGCGCGCCTGCTGGCGCGCGTCGAGCAGCGTGTCGAGGTCTCCGTAGGCGCGCCGCGTCTCGGCGGCGCTGCGCGACTCGAGCTCCTGCAGTGCGGTGAGCTGCGCCCTGATCGCGGTTTCGTCCACCGGACGCACCGCGCGTGGCGCCGTCAGGCGCCCCAGGTCGAGCAGCAACGCCGCACGCGCCGCCAGATACCGCCGCCGCGTCTCCTGCAGCGCCCGCAGCTTCGTGAGAAACGGCGCGTACTGCGCGTCGCTGAGGCCGAGCGCCTGCTGCGCTTCCATCACGAAGTAGGCATCGAACAGCCGCTGGATCTCGGCCGGGCGCAGATCGCCCGGCTCCGGCGGCTGCGGTCCCGCGGGCTGGGCCTGTGCCCGGCCGCTCAGCATGAGCGCGGTGCACGAGAAGGGAGGCAGCGAGCAGGCGGTGACGGAGGAAGGTCATGACGAGGGCCGATCCATGGCCGAGGTGAGAAGGGCGGCGAGCGCCCGCTGTTCGTCCGCCGAGAGCGATGTCGCGGCCTCGCCCAGCTCCGGCAGCGCCGTCACGCCGAGCGCGTCGAAGCTCCCTTCCGGCAGGCTGCCGGCCAGCTCGATCATCATCGCCAGCGCGTCGTCGTCATCGGCGTCGCCGAAGCGTGGTGTCGTCGTTGACCGCGTCGAATGCGACGCCGGGTCCGGCGACCGGACCGAGTGGCGCGCGGCGATCGACGGCCGTGGCCAGCGCCACCACGATGGCGGCGAGCCCCGCCATCGGCACCAGCACGTCCCAGCGCAGCCACGCGCGCCAGCCCGTGACCGCCCTGTCGGAAATCTCCGCTCGGACGCGCGCATTCAGGCCCGGCCAGAAGTGCGCCGGCGGCTCCGGCACCTCGGCGCTGGCGGCCAGCGCCAGGACCGCGCGAACCTCACCGGCCATGGCCTCGCACGCCGCGCAGGTCGGCAGGTGCGCGCGCCGCGCTGCGGGCAGCGTGCCGTCCACCAGATCCACGAACTCGTCGGGCGACAGACACGGCGTCATACGAGCGGCTCCAGGCGCTTCTTCAGATTGGCGAGCGCATGGAAGACATTGGCCTTCACCGCGCCCACGCTGGTGCCGACGATGTCTGCGACTTCCTGATGCGACAGCTCGTGATACGTGCGCAGGATGAGCGCCGTGCGCTGGCGCGGCGGCAGCGACTGCACCGCCTTGCGGACCATGGCCTGCCGCTCCTGCGCGTCGATGGCGGCGCCGGGCGCCGGCTCGCGGACGTCGGCCACCAGGTCGAAGTCCACGACGTCGGTTTTCGGGGTCTTCAGGCTGACGCGGTTCAGGCTGACGTTGACGGCGATGCGATAGATCCAGGTGCTGAAGCGGGCCTGACCGCGGAAGGTGCCGAGCGCCTTCCAGGCGCGCACGAAGGTGTCCTGGGTGAGGTCGGCGGCATCTTCGTGATGGTTCACGAAGCGGTAGCACACCTGATACACGGTGCGCCGATGCCGCGTGACCAGGGTGTCGAAGGCGGTGGTGTCGCCGGCGAGCGCTGCCTCGACGAGCGCGGTGTCGTCGACTGGCGCGGTCGCCGCATCGCCGCTCATCGTGGTGACGCCCAGGGGCCAGGGGGAAGCGGTGGCATTGGAACGCATGACACGTGGTCTCGACGCGTTGGACAGGGCGACTCCCCGGAAGGTTACACGCGCCGGTCGAGAAACGTGCGCAGTTCCGTGACGGTCGGGATGGTGGTCCTCGCCCCCAGGCCCCGGCACTTGAGGGCGGCGACGGCGTTGGCCCAGCGCAGCGCGTCTTCGACCTCGGTGGCCTCCCCGCCGTGCAGCCAGGCGGCGATGAAGCCGGCCCGGAAGACGTCGCCCGCACCGGTGGAATCCACCACCGGCACCCGGAAGGCCGGGGTGCGGAGCTCGCGGCCGCCGACCCGGGCCAGACTCCCCTGCTCTCCGAGCGTCACGCAGACCACGGCGGCGCCGCTGGCCGCCTGCAGCTCCGCCAGGGCCGCGCCCATGGCCGGCTGGCCGGTCAGCTCCGACGGGAACGCCTCGGCCGCGATGACGACGTCGATGGAACGCAGCAGCCGGTCGGTGCCCGGCTGCGTCTTCTCGATGTCGATGACCGTGCGTGTGCCGCACCGCCGGGCTTCCTCGGCCGCCGAGGTCGCCGCAGCCACTTCCGAGCCGTCCACGTAGAGCACCCGCGCGGCGCCGACCGCGCGGGCCGGGATATCCGCGGGCGCCATCAGCAGGGCCGGATCGCGGTGCCAGAGCACCGTGCGGGTCCCCGAACGTCGGTCGACGAGGATGACCGCGAAGCGGCTGGTGACGCCCGGCACGGTGACGACGTCGCTGACGTCAATGCCCTCGGCGACGAGGCTGTCGAGGCCGCGGCGGCCGTAGTCGTCGTCGCCGACGCGGCCGATGTAGCCCGTGCGCAGGCCGAGCCGGGCCATCGCCACGGCCGCGGTCGCCGACTGCCCGCCGGGGCGTTCAGTGAAGCCCGCGAGCGCCATCTTGGTGTCGGGGGCGGGATGGCCGTCGAGTTCGGCCAGCAGATCGATGCTGTTCTCGCCGACGGCCAGGACGTCGCACGACCGGCCAGCCGGCAGCGTCAGAGGGATGCGCACGCGGACGGCATTCTAACGGCTCGGCGGCGCGACCGTTGATTTTCGCTTTTTGTTTGGGGTATCCTGCCCTCGCGACTCGAACCTTTCGGTTCTTTCTTCGCCATCTGGAGGCCGCCGTGCAACCGCTCACCAAGCGCCAGCGAGAGATCCTGGACTACCTGAACGAGTTCATCCAGCAGCACGGCTACGCGCCGAGCCTGGAAGAGATCGGCACGCGCTTCGGCCTCTCGTCGCTGGCCACCGTGCACAAGCACATGACGAACCTCGAGACCAAGGGCTTCATCAAGCGCTCCTGGAACCGCAGCCGTTCGGTGGAACTGCTGGCCGGCCCCAGCGGCTCACGGGCCGTCGATGTGCCGCTGCTCGGCTATGTCGCCGCCGGCCAGCCGATCGAGGCCATTGCCACGACCGAGACCATTTCGGTGCCCGAAGCCCTGCTCGGGAACCGCCGCGACACCTACGTGTTGCGCGTGCGCGGCAACTCGATGATCGACGAGCAGATCCGCGACGGCGACTGGGTGGTGGTCGAAGATCGCAAGACCGCCAACAACGGCGAGATGGTCGTCGCCCTGCTCAAGGATTCCGACGTCACGCTCAAGACCTTCTATCGCGACAACGGCCGCATCCGCCTGCAGCCGGCCAACGTCACGATGGATCCGATCTACGCCGACCCGGCCGACGTCCAGATCCAGGGCGTCGTGGTCGGGGTCATGCGCCGCTACTGAGCGCGCGGCGGTCGGGTCCCGCTGCTAAGCTAACGGGATGGCCGACCAGCAGCAGAAACAAATCAACTTCTCCATCGTGCCCGACGAAAGCACCGGGCCCGGGCGGCAGTACGCCAACTTCTGCGCCGTGCAGCACACGCCGTTCGACTTCACGTTGACCTTCTGCGACATGGCGCCGCTCTCGGAACGCACCATGCGCGAGGCCGAAGAAGACCACGTCGTGCGGGCGCCGGTGAGTGCGCGCATCGTGCTCCCCGTGCAGTTCATCGGGCCGCTCATCGCGGCGCTGCAGGAGAACCTGCGCGTCTACACCGAGTCAACGCAGAACCAGGGGCCGAAAGGCCCGGTGCACTGACATGCCGGCCGCATTGCCGGCGGCGGCGATCTTCGACGCGCTCGCCACGCATCATCCCGGCGCCGACACCGAACTGGTCTTCCGCAACGCCTTCGAACTGCTGGTGGCCACGGTGCTCTCGGCCCAGTCCACCGATCGCCGCGTGAACGAGGTGACGCCGGCGCTCTTCGCGCGCTACCCGGATGCCCGGGCGCTGGCGGGGGCGAGCCCGCTCGAGGTGGAAGCCCTGATTCACTCGACGGGGTTCTTCCGCCAGAAGGCGAAAGCCGTCATCGGCCTGTCGAACGCGCTCGTCGACGAGCACCGCGGCGCCGTGCCGGCGGACATGGAGGCCCTCGTCAAATTACCCGGCGTGGGCCGCAAGACCGCCAACGTGGTGCTCGGGCACGCGCTCGGCGTGCCCGGCTTCCCCGTCGATCGCCACGTGCTGCGGGTGGCGGCGCGGCTCGGTCTCATCCACACCGACGACGCGGTGAAAGCGGAAACCGCGCTCACGGCGCTCTATCCCAAGGCGCTGTGGACGCGCGTGTCCGACACCCTCATCCTGCACGGGCGCCGCATCTGCGGGCCCACGCCGTCGTGCGATGTCTGCCGCGCGCAGACGCTGTGTCCGTACGCCATGACCGGCACCCGCCGGGCACGCCCGACGGCGGGCCGGACCGCCAAGACCGCGACGCCCGCAACAGCCGCGAAGGCCGCGAAGGCTGCGAAGGGTGCGAAGGGGCCGAAGACCGCGAGGACCGCGAAGGCCGTCAGCAAGGCGGCGCCGGCGCGCGTGCCGCGGTCGCGCCGATGACCCGCGAGGCGTTCCGTGCGCTGGTGGCCGAAGCGATCGACTCGATCCCGCCGCGCTTCGCCCGCCACGTGAAGAACGTCGCGATCGTGATCGAAGAAGCGCCGTCCGCTGACCTGCTCGACGAGATGGGCATCGACCCGCCCGACTCGCTGCTCGGCCTGTATCAAGGCACGCCGCTGCCGGAGCGCCGCTGGGATCATGGCAACGACCTCCCGGATCGGGTGCTGCTCTTCCAGCGCCCGATTGAAGACGACGCCGAAGAGGACGGTGACGTGGTCGGCGTCATCGGCGAGACGCTCATCCACGAGCTCGGCCACTACTTCGGCTTGAGCGAGGACGAGATCATGGCGATCGAAGAGCGCTACTGGCGTGGGGAGTCGGAGCCCGACGACGCGGAGGACAGCGCGCGATGACTCACGCCCGCAAGCGCTTCGGGCAGCACTTCCTCGAGCCGGTGTGGGCGGCCCGGGTCGCCGACGCCTGCCAGCCGCAGCCCGACGATCAGATGGTCGAGATCGGCCCGGGCGCCGGCGCCATCACGCTGCCGCTGGTGCCGCGCGTCGGCCGGATGCTGGCCTTCGAGGTCGATCGTGATCTGGCGGCGCGCCTGGTCGCGCGGAACATCCCGAATCTCACCGTGCATACCGGTGACGTCCTCGAAGACGACGTGGACGCCGCCCTCGATACCTGGCTCGCCGCCGGCCCGGCCGACGGCCGTTTCCGGGTGGTCGGCAACCTGCCGTACAACATCTCGTCGCCCATCCTGTACCTGCTGGTGCGGTGGTGGCGGCAGCGCCCGGGCCTCGTGGACGCCACGGTGATGCTGCAGGCCGACGTGGCTGACCGGCTGGTGGCGAAGCCCTCGACCGGCGAGTACGGGGTGCTGACGCTGCTGACGTCGCTCTCGGCCGACGTGACCCGGGTGCTGGAACTGCCGCCGGGGGCCTTCCGTCCCCAGCCCAAGGTCCGCTCCACCCTGGTCCGGCTGCGCTTCCGCGCGCCGTCGCCGCCGGTGCCCCACCCCGAGGTCGTCGACAAGCTGGTCCGCGTCGCCTTCACGCAGCGGCGCAAGACGCTCGCCAACACGTTGAAGGCGGTGGCAGGTCAGGAAGGGCTCGAGATCGGGGCCGTGCTCGGCGCCGCCGGTCTCGATGGACGGCGACGGCCGGAGACCCTGCACCTTGTTGAGTTCTCAGCACTTGCGGACGCCTGGCAGGCCGCGGCGCGGCCGGCGCCTGTGCTATAGTTTCGCCCAACCCGCCTGTTGTTCTTTCGGGGCGTCCCAGCGTCCTGAGCGTCGGTGATCGTGGGTCGGTGGCGCAGCCATCGACGACCGACAAAGCACGGATGCGCCTTCGCCAGGAGGTGCCCCCGGCTTCACGCGTTTCCGGACACCGTTCCGGCTGGGATCCGTATGTCCGCGTCGAGTGTGCCGCCGGTCGATCTGGCGGTGGATGTCGTGCCCCTCGGGGGTCTCGGCGAGTTCGGCCTTCACATGATGGCCGTCTCGTGTGGGGAGACGACTATCCTCATCGACGCCGGCTCGATGTTCCCCGAAGCCGATCTGCCGGGCGTGGACCGCGTCATCCCGTCCTGCGATTACCTCGATTCGCGCGGCAAGGTCGACGCCCTCATCCTGACCCACGGCCACGAAGACCACATCGGCGCCGTGCCATACGTGATCTCGCGCGTCGAAGGACCGGTCTACGCGACGCCCTTCACGCACGCGATGCTCGACGGCAAGCTCGACGAACACGGCGTCGACCTGGCCGACCGCCGCCGCGAGGTGAAGCCGGGCGATCAGGTGACGGTCGGACCGTTCCGGATCGAGTTCATCCGCGTCACGCACAGCGTGCCCGACTGCGTCGCCATCGCGATCCACACGCCGCAGGGCGTCATCATCCACACCGGCGACTTCAAGATCGACTACACGCCGCTCGACGGCCAGCCGACCGATCTCGGCCGCCTCGCCGCGCTCGGCGCCTCGGGCGTGCTGGCGCTCTTCGCCGACAGCACCAACATCGACCGGCCCGGCGTGACCGGCTCCGAGTCGGACGTGAAGGACGCCTTCGACGAAGTGTTCGCGACCACCAAAGGCAAGCTGGTCGTGGCGTCGTTTGCGTCGAGCGTCTACCGCATGCAGCTGGTGGTCGACATGGCGGCGCGGTTCGATCGCCAGGTGGCGTTTGTCGGCCGCGGCATGGTCGAGAACTCCGAGATCGCGCAGCGCCTCGGCTACCTGCGGGTGCCGGCGGGGATGTCGGTGAAAGACAGCGCCATCAGCAGCCTGCCGCCGGGCGACGTCGTGTGCCTGGTGACCGGCTCGCAGGGCGAACCGCAAGCGGCGCTCTCGCGCATTGCCATCGACGACCACCGCCACGTGTCCCTCGGCCACGACGACACGGTCGTCTTCTCGGCGCGCGCGATTCCCGGCAACGAGAAGGCGATCGGCCGCGTCGTCAACCACCTGGCGCGGCGCGGCGCCGACGTGGTGACGGCCGATCAGCGCCACGTCCACGTCTCCGGACACGCCAGCGCCGAAGAACTCAAGCTGGTGCTGTCGCTGGTGCGGCCGCGTTACCTCGTGCCGGTGCACGGCGAGTACCGCCAGCTCACGCGGCATGCGCGCGTGGCGCGCGACGTCACCGGCGGCCTGGCTTCGCCGACCACCGTGATCCTCGCCGAGAACGGCCACCGCATCCGCTTCGACGCCGAAGGGGGCCGGGTCGTCGACAGCGTCCCGACCGGGCGCGTGCTCATCGACGGGACCCGATCGGGCGAGGTGGACAGCGAGATGATCCGCGATCGCCGGCACCTGGCCGCCGACGGCCTGGTCGTGCCGGTGGTGGTGATGAACCGCCAGAAGGGCGTGCGCGAAGGCCTGCCCGAGATCGTGGCGCGCGGCTTCGTGCCCGAAACCGAGGCCGGCGACGTGCTGGCCGATGGCGCCGCGTTCATCGCCGGCATCATCGACGAGTGTTCGGCCGGCGAACGGTCGGATGAAGGCCTGCTCAAGGAACGGATTCGCGGCGAGTTCCGTCGCTTCCTCAAACGCCGGACCGGCCGGCGTCCGATGGTGTTGCCCGTGGTGATGGAGATCTAGGGATCGTGGCAGTCAAACAGGCGTCCTCCGTGGTGTTGTCGTCAGGGTTCGCGTCGCCGGTGTCACGGCGCGTGAGCGAGATCGTGGGCGTGGCGCTCTTCGCGCTGAGCCTCATCTGGCTCATCGCGCTTGCCAGCTACGACCCGAATGACGCCGCCTGGTTCTTCGCCACCGGCGCCAACGACGTGCCGTCGAATTTCATCGGGCCGGTGGGCGCGTTCCTCGCCGAGCTGTCCTTCCAGGTGATGGGCTTCGCGTTGTACCTGCTGCCGGTGCTGGTGGCCGCGGCCGGGTGGCACTACTTCTGGTGCCGGGGCGTGGACGCCCTCTACACCAAGATCACCGGCCTGGTCCTGCTGCTCGGCTGCACCAGCGCGATGCTGAGCCTGCTCATCGGCGCCGCCAGCTCGGGGGCGCGCACCTACGAGGCCGGCGGCTTCGTCGGCGCGGTCATCGCCTCGACGCTCACGGCCTACCTGAACCGCACTGGTGCGGCGATCGTGCTGCTGACGCTGCTGTGCCTGGCGGCGGTGCTCACGACCCAGGTCTCCTTCGGCCGCCTGTTCACGCAGGGCGTCGAACTGGCCGGCGTGGCCGGTCTTGCCGCGCGCGGCCGCGTGCTGACGTGGCTCGACGAGCGGCGCCGCATGAAGCAGCGCCGCGACGTGCTGGCGAAACACGCCGCCAAAGATGGCGCGGTGCCCGACCCGGCGACGCCGCGAACCAAGGCCGACGCCGCCGAACTCGCGGCGCTGCCGCCGCGCACGCGCGTGGCCGTGCCCGAAACCAAGCCGGTGGCCGAGCCGCCGACGGCGGCCGCTCCGCCCATGGTGGCCAGGCGCCCGGCGCCGAAGCCGGCCATCCCGGTGGCCCCGCCGCTGCCGCTCGGCGACGCCGAGCCGATGCCGCCGGCTGCGCGCCGTCAGGGCGCCTTCACGCTGCCCCCGGCCTCACTGCTCGATGCCGCCAAGAGCCAGAGCAAGGTGGACGAGCGCGAGCTCATGGACGCGGCGCGCCATCTCGAGGAGAAGTGCCGGGAGTTCTCGGTCGAAGGAGCGGTCGTGCAGATCCACCCGGGCCCGGTCGTCACGACGTTCGAGTTCAAGCCCGATGCAGGCGTGAAGTACAGCAAGGTCACCGGCCTTGCCGACGACCTGTGCCTGGCGATGAAGGCCGAGTCGGTGCTCATCGACCGCATCCCCGGCAAGTCCACCGTCGGCATCCAGATCCCGAACCCCAACCGCGAGGCGATTTCGCTGCGCGAACTGCTCGAGTCGGAAACCTACGCCCGCTCGGCGTCGAAGCTCACGATCGCGCTCGGCAAGACCATTCACGGCGAGCCGTTCATGGCCGACCTCGCGACCATGCCGCATCTGCTCATCGCCGGCTCGACCGGCACCGGCAAGTCGGTGGGCCTCAACTCGATGCTGACGAGCATCCTGTATCGCGCGACGCCAGACGACGTGCGCATGATCATGATCGACCCGAAGCGGCTCGAGCTCGGGATGTATGAAGACATTCCGCACCTGCTCACGCCGGTGGTGGTCGATCCGAAGAAGGCCGCAAACGCCTTGCGGTGGGCGGTGCGCGAAATGGAAGAGCGCTACAAGCACCTGGCCACCTTCGGCGTCCGCAACATCGAGCAGTACAACCGCAACGTGCGCCACATGCTCGAAGAGCCGGGCGCTGCCGAGAATCCGGAGACGCCGAAGCTCCTGCCGTTCATCGTCGTCGTCGTCGACGAGCTCGCCGACCTGATGATGGTGGCCGGCAATGAAGTGGAAGAGTCGATCTGCCGGCTGGCGCAGATGGCGCGCGCCGTCGGCATCCACCTGATTCTCGCGACGCAGCGGCCGTCGGTCGACGTCATCACCGGCCTCATCAAGGCCAACCTGCCGGCCCGCATCTCGTTCCGGGTGTCGTCGAAAATCGACTCGCGCACGATTCTGGACGCCAACGGCGCCGAGCAGCTCCTCGGCAAGGGCGACATGCTCTTCATGCCGCCGGCCACCTCGCGCGTCGTGCGCCTGCACGGCCCCTACATCTCGGAACAGGAGTCGGCGCGGCTGGCCAGCTTCCTGCGCAAGCAGGGCCGGCCGTCGTTCGACGACACCATCACCGCCGACGACAAGGCCGACAAGGCCGGCGGTATCGAGTACGAGAAGGACGAGCTCTACGACGAAGCGGCCCGCATGGTCGTGCAGACCGGCCAGGTCTCGATTTCGTCGCTGCAGCGCAAGCTGCGGATCGGCTTCAGCCGCGCCGCCCGCCTGGTGGACATGATGGAAGCTGACGGCATCGTGTCGGGCGCCTCCGGCAGCAAGCCTCGCGAAGTGCTGGTCGATCGCGGCTACTTCGAAGAGGTCGACGAGCACCTCCGCTGATGACGCTGTCCCACTGCGCGCGCGTGTCGGTCGTGGCCCTGACGCTGGTCGTGTCGGTGGCGGCCAGCCTCGAGGGCCGCGCGCCGAGCGCCCGCGACCGCTTCGACACGGCGCGAGGCCGGGAGGCGGAGGCGCGCGCGGACATCGAGAAGGTCGAGCCGAGCGCGGCGACCGCCGAGCTCGACCGCGTGGTGCGCCCGGCCAGGCGTGTGGTGGCCGACTACGAAGGCGTCGTGCGGCGCTTCCCCACCAGCGGCTACAGCGACAACGCGTTGATGCAGGCCGCGACGCTGTCCGAGTTCCTCTACAGCCGCTTCGGCCGCGCGGCCGATCGGGTGGCGGCTCAGAAATACTACGACTGGCTGGTGCGCGAGTATCCCGCCAGCCCGCTCAGGCAGCAGGCCCGCACCGCCGTCCGCGGGCTCGGCCGGATCGTGCCGGCGTCGGAGAAGGCGGCGGCGCCGGCCCTGAACACGGCCCGTGCCACGCCACCACCACCGGCGCGGCCTCTGCCGTCGACCGCGGCGGCCGCGCGCCCGGCGCTGGTGGCGGCGGCGCTGCCCGCCCCTGCGGCAACAGTCACCAGCGCGTCCATGCCGGCGGTTGCGACGCTGCGGGCCATCGACCGTGTGGTGCTCGACCAGGCGGTGCGCATCACGCTGTCGCTCGATCGCGAGACCCCGTTCTCGCACGAGGTGCTCGATGGCCCGCCGCGCGCCTTTGTGGACCTCTTCGGCGCCACGGCCGCCGAGCCGCTGCAGGACTCGTCGCTGCGCTTCGACGTCGACGCGGTGCGTCAGGTGCGCGTGGGCCGGAGGCCCGGCGCGGTGCGGGTGGTGCTCGATCTCGAGGGCGCCACGCCCGTGAGCGTCTTCACGCTCTACAATCCGTATCGCGTCGTCATCGACGCCACGCGCGCACCCGCGGCCCCGACACGCACCACCACCGAGACGGCGGCGCGCGCGTCGGCGCCCGCCCCGATGCCGGCGCTACCCGCGCCCGCGCCGGTGGTGACGTTGGTGGCGGTCGTGCCGGTGGCGGTCGAGCCTGCGCCGCCGGTGCGCCTCATGGACGACCGCGACGTCGACCTCACGCCGCGGTCGGCGCTGCCCGACGACCTCTCGGAGCCATTGGCGGGGCCGGAGGCGGTGGTGACGCCCGCGCCGGCGTTCGCCACGTTCTCCCCGCCCGTCCCGACGCCGGTGCCGTCGCCGCTGACGACGCCGATGGCGTCCGCGCCGCCGTCCGTCGTGGCCGCGCCCGCCCCGGCACGCAGCGGCAGCGCCGGAGCGGCACGCACCGCCGCCGTGGTTCCGGCCGCTGTGGCACCGCTGGTCTCATCCTCGCCGGATCCGTCCTCGGTGACGCTGCTGCCCTCGGCGCCGGCGCCCGCCGTGCCCGCCGCCAACTTCGACGGCACCTTCTCGCTGGCGCGCCAACTCGGCCTCGGCATCTCGCGCATCGTCATCGATCCCGGTCACGGCGGCCACGATCCGGGCACCCTGACCTCCGGCACCACCGAAGCGCGGCTGGTGCTTGACGTGGCCCTCCGCCTCGAGAAGCTGCTGCTGAAGGACGGCTTCGACGTCGTGCTCACCCGCCGCACCGACGTCTTCATCCCGCTCGAACAGCGGCCGGCGATTGCCAATCGCGAAGGCGCGGATCTCTTCGTGTCGATTCACGCCAACGCCAGCCGCGATCCCAAGGCGCGCGGTGTCGAGGTCTACTACCTGAGCTTCGCGTCGAATCCGGAAGCCGAGGCGGTCGCGGCCCGCGAGAACGCGACCTCGGCCGGCGGCATGCACAACCTGCCGAGCATCGTGCGCGCCATCGCGCTCAACAACAAGCTCGATGAGTCGCGCGATCTGGCCGGGATGGTGCAGCAGTCACTGGCCGCCCGCCTGGCGAAGAGCAACGCCGGCCTGCGCAGCCGCGGCGTGAAGAAGGCGCCGTTTGTGGTGCTCATCGGCGCGCAGATGCCGAGCATCCTGGCCGAGATCGGCTTCATCACCAATCGGCAGGAGTCCGGGCTCATCAAGACGCCGGTCTACCGCCAGAAGGTCGCCGAGTCGCTGCAGGCCGCGGTCGTGCAGTACCAGCGCTCGCTCAAGCGGCAGACCTCGGTCGCCACCCGCTGACGCCCGCGGCACGCGCCGCCTACTCGCGCAGGAAGTTGTGGTTGTTGCCGCGCGCCTCGATGGTGGTGACGGCGCGCTGCTTGCGGAACCAGACGTAGGTGACCCCGGCGAGCAGTCCGGCCACCAGCGCGCCGCCCATGATGAGGCCGGTCAGATGGAAGGCCGACACCGTGACGTCGATCATGCTGACTTCACGCGCCGGCGCCTGCACGCCGGTGCGATACACCGGGGTGACGGAGATCGCCTCGGGCGGCGCCGCCTGGGTGGACTGACTCACCCCTCGATTCTAACAGCCCCTCAGCGCGGCAGTTCGCCGGCTGCCAGCTCGACGAGCGTGCGGACCATGACGCCCGACGCGCCCTTGGTGGCCCACGGCCGGGCGTCGTCGATCCAGGCGGTGCCGGCGATGTCGAGGTGCGCCCACGGCGTGTCGCCCACGAACTCGCGCAGGAACATCGCCGCCGAGATGGCGCCGGCGGCGCGGCCGCCGCTGTTGACCATGTCGGCGATCTCGCTCTTCATGATGTCCTTGTAGTCGGCCCCGAGGGGCAGCTCCCACACGGCTTCGCCGGCCCGCGCGGCTGCGTGCTTGACGCTCTCGACAAACGCCGGCGGCGTGCCGAAGAGCCCCGAGGTGACCTTCCCGAGGGCGACGACGCAGGCCCCGGTGAGCGTGGCGACGTCCACCAGGTGCGTGGCGCCCTTCTGCTTCGCGTACCAGAGGCCGTCGCCGAGCACCAGACGGCCTTCGGCATCGGTGTTGTTCACTTCGACGGTGATGCCGCCGGCGCCGCGGATGACGTCGCCGGGCTTGAGGGCGCGGCCGCCCGGCATGTTCTCGGTGGTCGGCACGACGGCGACGACGCGGCGCGCAATGCCCAGCCGCGCGATGGCACGCACGGCGCCGATGACGGCGGCAGCGCCGGCCATGTCGTCTTTCATCCGGTCCATGTTGTCGGCCGGCTTGATGGAAATGCCGCCGGTGTCGAACGTGATGCCCTTGCCGACCAGGCCGAGCACGGGCCCGTCGGTCATGCCGGGCGGTGTGTAGGTGAGGCACAGCAGGCGCGGCGGTTCCGCCGAGCCGCGGGCCACGCCGAGCAGCAGGCCCATGCCGAGCGCTTCGATCCGATCGGGACCGAGCACTTCGGCCTGCACGCCCGGTTCGGCGGTGAGGGCGACGGCGCGATCGGCCAGTTCCCTCGGCGTGAGGACGTTGCCGGGCTCGTTCGTGAGCAGGCGCGCCGCGTTGATGGCCTCCCCGATGACGAGGCCGCGCTCCAGCTGCGCGTGTTGCCCGGCGGCGATGAGAAACGACGCCTCCGACACCGGCGGCGCCGGCGCCACGGCCTTCATGTGGCCGTGATTGAAGTTGGCGACCACCACCGCTTCGGCGGCCACGGCGGTGAGCGCCTCGACGCCCGACGTCAGGTGCGTCAGGTCGAAGGCGATGCGGCGGCAGCGCCGGTCGCGGGCCCAGTGCGTGGCGGCGGCGACGGCGCGGCGCAGCCGGTCGGCCGTCATCGCGCCGGGTCCGGCGCCGACGACCAGCAGACGGCCGCCACCGGCGGCGCCACCAGCGACCAGCACGTGTCCGGGTTCGGCGAGCGATTCGCCGCGCGCCAGCGCGGCCGAGAACTCAGCGTGGGCAGCGGCCGGCAGCCGCGAACGGAAGGCGTCGGCTGACTCTCCCGCATAGAGCGACACGACGAGATCGGCGGACACCGCGTCCGGCGTCGTCGTCACGGCGCGCAATACGGGCAGCTCGAACGGACTGTGCATCGAAAGACCTCATGCCTGGGGCAAACGTCTCGTAGTTTAGCATCGCGCCGCGGCCGGCCGGCCGCGCCACGGCGATTCCGTGCACGCCGCTGCGCATCAGCGCGTCAGCGGCAGCAGCCAGAATGCCACCGACACCACCACCGAGATCACGCCGAAGCACACGGCGGCATAGCCCATGATGTCGCGGAAGCCGAGGCGGGCCGCCGCCAGCAGCGGCAGCGCCCAGAAGGGCTGAATCAGGTTCGAGGCCATGTCGCCCCACGCGTAGGCGAGGACCACTTCGTCGAGGCCCACCCCGAGCCGCCGCGCGGCCTCGATGATGAACGGCGCTTCGACCGCCCACTTCGATCCGCCCGACGGCACGAAGTAGTTGAGCGCGCTCGAATACCAGTAGAGCGCCAGCGGCAGCGAGTCGGCGGTGGCCGTGCGCGCGATCGCATCGCCGAGGACGCGCGCCAGCCCGGTGCCCTCGATGACGCCGTACATGCCGGCATAGAGCGGGAACTGCAGCACCACGCCGGCGAGCAGCCGCGCGCCCTGCTCGCCGGCCGCCATCACTGAGGCCAGGCGTCCGTGCAGCACGATGGCGGCCATGAGGAAGACGAAATTCAGGACGTCGAGCGTGAGCTGCGGGCCGTTCGTCCGGACGTACCACACGAGCCAGGCGGCGCCGGTGGCGCCGAGCGCCAGCGGCAGCACGCGGGTGTGATCGCACCAGACGGCAAAGGAGCGCTTCGCCGGGACCGGCGGCGGGTCGAAACGCTCGAGGCCGTCGAGCGCCGCACCTGAGACGCTGACGACGTCGGCGGCGGCGGGATGCATCAGCCACACGACCGCCAGCATCACGACAGCGACGATGACCGAGAGCGCCAGGTTGAAGGGGGCGAAGGTCGTGGAGGCCAGCGGCACCAGCCCGGTCGTGGCTTCCAGAAAATGGCCGGGCGAGGCCATCAGTAAGGGCACCGAGCCGCTCAGCCCGGCGTGCCACGTGGTGCCCATGCCGAGATAGGCGGCCGTGACCAGCAGCCGGAAGTCCACGCGCGGCTGCGCGCGGGCGATGTGGCGCACGAGCATCGCCGAGCCGACCAGGCTCAGGCCCCAGTGCAGCCACGCCAGGCTCATCGAGACGGCGGCCATCAGCGCGGCGGCGCGTGCCGGCGACCCGGCCAGGCGCGCCACCGCGCGGAACGCGCGGTCGACGGGCGGCGCGGTGGAGACCAGGAAGCCGGTGAGCACCACCAGCGCCATCTGCATGGCAAACGGGCTGAGCGCCCAGAAACCGCGGCCCCAGGCCACCACCGTCTCGCCCGGCGTGGCGCCGGCGGCCAGGGCGCCGGCGAAGGTGACGCCGGTCAGCAGGACGGCGATCGCAAACGCGCTCGGGACGTAGCGCTCGGCGCTGTCGGCCAGCAGAGTCGCGAGTCGGGCGAGCACGCGGCCATTGTAGCCGCGTGGCGACGGCGAGCCGGCCTTAGAGCACTGCGGACGGCTCGACGACCGGGTCGACCGACATCGGCGGTGGCGGCACTGGCGGCGGCAC
Source organism: uncultured Acidobacteriota bacterium (assembly GCA_963779175.1). Classification (GTDB taxonomy): domain Bacteria; phylum Acidobacteriota; class Vicinamibacteria; order Vicinamibacterales; family UBA2999; genus CADEFD01. Next base: position 1,144,212 of record CAVZXA010000003.1, on the reverse strand, counting down.
CACCGCCCAGCGGCCGAGTCCGGTCATGATGGCGGCGCCGAGGCCGATCGTCCAGGCGACGTATTCGATGGCGGTGCCCAGCACGAGCAGGCCGACGGCGACAAAACGGAGCGCGTCGGGCCCGACCCCGACCAGGCGCGACAGGAACGTCGGCAGCACGATCAGCGCCAGGCCGGCGAGCGCGGCCGCCACCACGCCGTCGCCAGTGCCCGTGAAAGCGCCGCCGAACGCCTGGCCGACGCGGCCGGCGAGGCTGGTGAAGCCGAGCACCATCGTGGCCAGCATGGCCAGCACGGCCAGCGGCACGACCACGGCGACAAACGGCAGGCCCACGATGGTGATGGCCATCACGATCGCGACGACGATGAGCGCCGGCACGAAGAGCACCTGCGCCGCCAGCCCGATGAGGCCGGCGCGCACGGGCGTCGCGGCGGCCGCGGCGCCGATGCGCGCGACGCGTCCGCGGGCGAAGACGGCCAGCACCGCCATCACGAAGCCGAGCAGCAGGATGCGGGTGGTCGTGCCGGCCAGCGGCAGCCAGCTGGCGGCGCCACCCGGCTCGAACCACGACCAGCCGACGGTGGGCCACGACCAGCGCGGCCACGAGGCGCCCGCCGCGTGGTGCACGGCCCCGGCGTGGCGCGCGCCCTCGGCGATGGTGAGCTGTCCGCCCACAATCGTCAGGTCGCCGCGCACGTCCGCCGTCGGCGTCAGCTCGAGGTCGCTGCCGACCACGACCACCCCGTCGCGGACGCGGCCTTCGATTCGCACCGGACCGCCCACCGAGAAGACGCCGTCGGTGACCTCTTCATCCGCCGCAACGACAATCGGCTTGGCGACGCCGAGCCGGGCCCCGGTGCGGCGGTAGACCGGCGCGGCCTCGGCGGGCGACGGCCGATCGAAGACCGGCGGGGCCGCAGGAGCAGCCGGGGCGGCGGGTGCCGGCGGCGCGACGACCGGCGGCGGCGCGGCCGGCGCGACGGGCGCCGCCGCGACAGGTGCTGCAAACAGGCGGCGCAGGGCCTCGTTGTCGAGATAGGAGAGGCGCAGCACCAGGTCGGCGTCAGCGCCGAAACGCCGACGCAGTTCGTCGCCCGACAGCGGCACGCCCTGGCTCAGCACGACGCCGCGGTCGATTTCGATGCGGCGTTCGGCCGTGCGGCCCGACAGCGCGATGCCGTCCCGCAGCGGCACCACGTCGAAGCGCGCCTCGACCTGGCGCTTGAGCGCGGTCTCGACCTCCGGCGGGGCGGGCTGTTCGGCCGCCCGCACGGAGATGACCGCCGAGAGCGCGACCAGCGCCAGCACCACGCGGACGGCGCGGCTCACCTTCTGCGATGTCCCAGCTGGCATCTCGCCTCCCGGCGGGTGGGCACCACCCGTCTTGTCACGTACGGACGAGGCTGAGCGCGACGAAGTTCCCGTCCACGAGCTGCCAGGCGGCGATGGCCGGCGCCGGCGCCAGGCCGACGATGAGGTAGAGGAAGTCGGGTGCGGCTTCGGCGGTGTCGGTCGGCGACGGTTCCGGACCACCGTGTGGATGCGAGTGCCAGGCGCCGATCACCTCGAAGCCGTCGCGCCTGGCGGCCCGCAGTGCGGCGAAGTGGTCTTCGGGCGCGATGGTGTAGCGCGCGGGCGAGGGATCGCTGTTGCGCGGCCGGCACCACCCGCACGATCTCGCGGCGGCGTCCCACGAGCAGGCCGCACGCCTCGCGTGGCGCCGCGTCCACGGCCGCGCGCACCATGGCGTCGACGAGCGGCTCGGCGATCCGGAGTGGCGCGTCGTCGGCAGCCACGCGCTGAGCGCCCTAGAAGGTGCCGAGCGGCCCGCTGGTCGTGAGCGGCGCCGCGGTGGCGGCGCGGACGGCCTCTTCGGTCGTGCCCTCGGCCACCTCACGCAGCACCAGACCGGCCGGCGTGACCTCGATGACCGCCAGTTCCGTCACGATGAGGTCGACGACACCCTGGCCGGTGAGCGGCAGGGTGCAGCGCGGCAGGATCTTCGAGCCGCCGCCTTTGGTCGTGTGCTCCATGGCGATGATGACGCGTTTGGCGCCGGCCACCAGATCCATCGCACCGCCCATCCCCTTCACCATCTTGCCGGGCACCATCCAGTTGGCCAGGTTGCCCGCCGCATCGACTTCGAGGGCGCCGAGGACGGTGACGTCGATGTGGCCGCCGCGGATCATGGCGAACGAGTCGGCGCTGCTGAAGTAGCTGGCACCGGCCAGCTCGCTGACCGTTTCCTTTCCGGCGTTGATGAGGTCGGCGTCGATCTCGTCTTCGGTCGGGTACGGGCCCACGCCGAGCATGCCGTTCTCGGAGTGCAGCGTGATCTCGATGCCGGGCGGGAGGAAGTTGGCGACCAGCGTCGGCATGCCGATGCCGAGGTTGACGTAGTCGCCGTCCTTCAACTCGCGGGCCACCCGCCGCACGATCCGTTCACGGATATCCATCAGGCCCTCACCGTGCGTTTCTCGATCCTCTTGCTGTAGGGCGGCCCCTGCAGAATCCGCTGCACGAAGATCCCGGGCGTGTGCACGTGGTCGCCGGCGATGGTGCCGGCCTCGACCAGGTGTTCGACTTCCGCAATCGTCGTCTTCGCTGCGGTCGCCATCATCGGATTGAAGTTGCGCGTGGTGCGGCGATACACGAGGTTGCCGACGGTGTCGCCGGTCCAGGCCTTCACGAAGGCGAAGTCGGCCGTGAGGCCGCGTTCCATCACGTAGAGGCGGCCGTCGAAGTCGCGCACGTCCTTGCCCTCGGCCACGATGGTGCCGACGCCGGTCGGCGTGTAGAAGGCAGCGATGCCGGCGCCACCGGCGCGGATCCGTTCGGAGAAGGTGCCCTGGGGCACCAGCTCGACTTCGATCTCCTGCTGGAGGTACTGCCGCTCGAACTCCTTGTTCTCGCCGACGTAGGTCGCAATCATCTTGCGGATCTGCCGCGCCTTGAGCAGCACGCCGACGCCGTGTTCGTCAGTGCCGGCGTTGTTGCTGATGATGGTGAGATCCCGCACGCCCTTGCGGTGCAGGGCGGCGATGAGGTGCTCGGGCACGCCGCACACGCCGAACCCGCCCATCATGATGGTGGCGCCGTCGTGGACGGGTTCAACCGCCGCGTCGGCATCGCGCACGACTTTCTGCATGACCCGATTATAGCGGCGGCAGGCGGCGGCGGCCGGCGTTGGCGTTTCGGAAGAGCGTTCGCACGGCATCAGCATCGGCGTCGTCGAGGGCGTCGGCCAGGGCGTGCAGCCTGGCCGCGGTCTCGCGCACGAGCGGCGCCAGCAAATCGGCATTGGCCGCGAAGACGGGCTGCCACATGCCCACCGGGCCTTCGGCGATGCGCGTCGAGTCGCGCAGCCCGCCGGCGGCGGCCGCCAGCGCGGCATCGTCGGCAGCGTCGGCCACCGTGGTCATCAGCACGCTCGCGACCGCCTGCGGCAGGTGACTGATGGTGGCCACCGTCTGGTCGTGTGTATCCGCATCGACGTCCACGACGCGCGCGCCGCAGCCGCAGGCCAGGGTGCGGGCCAGCGCAACGGATTCCGCGGGCGCCTCACCTGCCGTGAGGAACCAGACGCGGTCGTCGAAGAGGGTCGCGCGCGCGTATTCGGGACCGGGACGGGATCCGCCGGCCATCGGATGTCCGCCGACGAAGGTCGTGAGCCCGACCGCCGCCGCCTCGGCGTGCGGTCGGCGCTTCACGCTGCCCACATCGGTCACCGCCCGGCCCGGCGCCTCAAGGACGAGACGCCGCATCCAGTCGGCATAGGCATCGACCGGCACCGCCAGCACGGCGAGATCGAACGCCGGCAGCGGCGCATCCGCGCCCAGATGCACGTCGAACGGCGCGTGCGTCCGCGCCGCCACGTCCATCGCCGTCAGATGCACTGCCGGCCACTGGCGTCTCGCGGCCAGCGCCACCGAGGTGCCGAGCAGGCCGGCGCCGATGACCAGCAGGCGTCCGAACGGCGCCGCCGTCATCGGCTCAGCGCGCCCAGCCGCGGCGCGCCATCGGCTCGAGGCAGATGCTGCGGCCGATGGCCGGGGCGATGATGCGCAGCTCCGCCATCAGGCGTTCGAACTGCACCGGGAACATCGACTGCGCGCCGTCGGACCAGGCGTGATCCGGATCGCAGTGCACCTCGATGAGCAGCCCATCGGCGCCGGCCGCGGCGGCCGCGCGCGCCATCGGCGCCACCTTGTCGCGCCGTCCCGTGCCGTGGCTCGGGTCGACGAACACCGGCAGGTGCGACAGCTCCTTGACGATCGGAATGGCCGACACATCGAGGGTGTTGCGGGTGCTGGTCTCGAAGGTGCGGATGCCGCGCTCGCACAGCATCACGTTGCTGTTGCCGCCCGAGAGCACGTACTCGGCCGAGAGCAGCCATTCCTCGATGGTGGCGGCGATGCCGCGCTTGAGCATCACCGGGATGCGGCTCCTGCCGAGTTCACGCAGCAGCGTGAAGTTCTGCATGTTGCGGGCGCCCACCTGGAAGATGTCGGCGTACTTCGAGCACACCTCGATCTGCGAGATGTCCATCACTTCGGTGATGAGCTTGAGGTCGTGCGCATCGGCGCCGCCGCGCAGCATCCGCAGGCCTTCTTCGCCGTGGCCCTGGAAGCTGTAGGGTGAGGAGCGCGGCTTGAAGGCGCCGCCACGCAGCACCTTGGCACCGGCGCGCTTCACCGCCGCGGCGGTGGAATGCACCTGCTCTTCCGTCTCGGCCGAACACGGCCCGGCCATGACGATGACCTCGTCGCCGCCGATCTTCACATCGCCGATGGTGATGACCGTGTCTTCGGCCTTGAACGTGCGGCTGGCGAGCTTGTAGGGCTCAGTGATGCGCAGCACCTCGTGCACGCCGTCCATGAGCCCGACCAGGCCGCGGTCGACCTTGCCCGAGCCGACCACGCCGAGCACGACACGGGCCGCGCCCGACGATCGATGCACGTCCATGCCGCGTTCGACCAGGTGCGCAATGACCGCCTGCACTTCGGCGTCCGACGCCCGTTCCTTCATCACGACGACCATGACTTACTCCCCCTGCCCTGTTGCGGCCGGGGCGTGGCTGCCACCGGACGCGTCCGCTCGCGCCGCTTCAATCCGCTGGATGCGGCGCGCTTCATCAATGACCCGTTCGAACAACCGCACGATCGCGTCGTCGTCGAGCGGCCCGCCCAGCGCCTGGTTCACCGCGCGCACGTGTGAGAGCACCGACGCTTCGCGCGCCGGCTCGTAGACGGGCTTCCCCTCGGCGTGCTTGACGCGGCCGATGGCATACGCGCAACGGGCGCGGCTGTCGAGCAGGCGCACGATCACTTCGTCAATCTGGTCGATTTCAGCCCGCAGGGCCTCGACACTCAGCTCCGCAGCCATCGCACGTACCGTTCGACTTCCCCGCCGAGGTCCGGGTTCCCGGCGTGATCGGCGACTACCTGCACCAGTGCCGAGCCGACCACGGCGGCGTCGGCCCACTGGCCGACCGCCCGCACGTGTTCCGGCCGTGAGAATCCGAAGCCCAGCACCAGCGGTCGCGACGTCTCGGCGCGCACACGTGTGGCCAAGCGCCTCGGCCGAGTCGGCCACCTCCGAGCGGGCGCCGGTGACGCCGAGCCGGGAGATGCCGTAGAGAAACCCGCCGCCGAGTTCGGCGGCACGTCTGATCCGCGGCACGGAGGTCGTCGGGCTCAACAGGAAAATTGTATCAAGCCCTTCAGCCATAAACGCCGCTCGCGCCTCGCCCGCTTCTTCCGGCGGCAGGTCCAGCACCAGCACCCCGTCGATGCCGGCCGCTCGCGCCCGGCGGGCGAAGGCCGGCAGGCCCATCCGCACCACCGGGTTCGCGTAGGTGAAGAGCACCAACGGCGCCCGCACCTCGGCGCGCAGGCTCGCCGCGAGATCGAGCACCTTCGCGAGCGTCGTGCCGGCCGCCAGCGCCCGTTCGGTGGCGCGCTGGATCACCGGCCCGTCGGCCAGCGGATCCGAGAACGGCACGCCCAGCTCGATCACGTCGGCGCCGCCGCGATCGACGGCGCGAATGACCTCGGCCGAGCGCGCCAGATCCGGATCACCGGCAGTGACGTAGACCACGAGGCCGGTGCGTCCGGCGGCCCGCAGGCCGGCGAAGGTCTCATCGAGACGGCTCATGCCCGGCCTCCGGGGAGATTGGCGACCGTCTGCACGTCCTTGTCGCCTCGACCCGAGAGATTCACCACGATCAGCCCGTCGGGTCCGAGTTCGCGGCCAAGCGTCGTCAGGTGCGCGACGGCGTGGGCGGACTCGAGCGCCGGCACGATGCCCTCGAGCCGGGCCAGCGATTCGAACGCCGCCAGCGCCGCGCGGTCGTCGGCCCACGCGTATTCGGCGCGGCCGATCGCGTGCAGCCAGGCGTGTTCCGGTCCGACGGCCGCGTAGTCGAGCCCCGCCGAGACCGAGTGGGTGGCCGTGACGTTGCCGTCGTCGTCCTGCAGCAGCCATGTGCGCGTGCCCTGGAAGACGCCTTCGGCGCCGCCGGCGAACCGCGCCGCGTGGCGGCCGAGCGTGATGGCCTCGCCGCCGGCCTCGACGCCGATGAGCCGCACGCCGGCATCGTCGATGAACGCGTCGAAGATGCCCATGGCGTTGCTGCCGCCGCCGACCGAGGCGACCACCGCATCGGGCAGGCGTCCGGCCTGCGCGAGAATCTGCGCGCGCGCCTCGCGGCCGATGACGCTCTGGAACTCGCGCACCATCAGCGGATAGGGATGCGGGCCGAGCGCCGAGCCGAGCAGGTAGTAGCTGTCGCCGGTGGTCGCGACCCAGTCGCGCATCGCCTCGTTGATGGCGTCCTTGAGCGTCGCGCTGCCCGAGTCCACGCCGCGCACCTCGGCCCCGAGCAGCCGCATGCGGAAGACGTTCAGGGCCTGGCGCGCCATGTCTTCGGTGCCCATGTAGACGACGCACTCGAGGCCCAGCAGCGCCGCCGCGGTGGCCGATGCCACGCCGTGCTGGCCGGCGCCGGTCTCGGCGATGAGGCGCTTGGCGCCCATGCGCTGCGCCAGCAGCGCCTGGCCGAGGGCGTTGTTGATCTTGTGCGCGCCGGTGTGGTTCAGGTCCTCGCGCTTCAGGAAGATGCGGGCGCCGCCGCACGCCGCGCCGAGGCGCGGCGCTTCCCACAGCGGCGTCGGCCGCCCGACGTAGTGCGTGAGCAGCCGCGTCAGCTCGGCGCGGAACGCCGGATCCTGCCGCGCCTCGAAGTAGGCCGTGGTCAGCGCCTCGACCGCCGAGACGAGCGTCTCGGGCACGAAGCGGCCGCCGAAGGCGCCGAAGTAGCCGCGCGCGTCGGGGTCACGGGCGCCGAAGTTGTGGGTGGGGTCGATCGACAGTGTGGTCATACGGCAGCTGTGGGACGGGCCTGGCGGACGGCCTCGACGAAGGCCTTCATCCGCACGGCGGACTTGATGCCCGGTGTCGCCTCGACACCGGAGGAGACATCGACGGCGTAGGGGCGGACCTCGGCGATGGCGCGGGCCGACGTTCTCGGCCGTCAGCCCGCCGGCCAGCACGAGGCGCCGCTCCCGCGCACTGATGCGACGCGCGCGCGTCCAGTCGATGGTGCGGCCGGTGCCGCCATGGCGCACCGGATCGTGGGCATCGAGCAGCAGCGTCGTGCCTGCACGGCGTCACCGGGTCGGGCGTCTCGTCGGCCAGTGAGGCCGCCCACAGGATGGGCACACTCAACGCGCGATACGGCGTCGGGTCGTCCACGCCGTGGATCTGGATCGCGCCCAGGCCGACGCGGCTGATGGCCGCGCGGACGTCCTCGAGCGGCGGCGCGACGAACACGCCGACCCGCAGGGTGAACGGCGGCAGGCCTTCGCAGAGTGTGGCGGCCTCCGCAACGCCGACGGCCCGGGGGCTGCCCGGCCACAACACCACGCCGACGGCGTCGACCTCGAGGTGACCGGCGAGCCGGGCGTCCTCGATCCGCGTGAGCCCGCAGATCTTGATCCGGACACTCATGACGCGGCCTCGGCGCCAATGAGCCGGCGGAGATCGCCAGCCGGATCGGCAGACGTCATCAGGCGCTCGCCGATGAGAAAGGCGCGATAGCCGAGCCGCTGCATGCGAACGACGTCGGCGGCGCTGCGGAGCCCACTCTCGCTTACCGCGATGACCTCGCGGGGCATCCGGGCCGCGAGGCGTTCGGACACCGTGGTATCCACGGCGAGCGTGCGCAGGTTGCGGTTGTTGACGCCGACGATGGCGGCGCCGGCGGCGAGCGCGACGTCGAGTTCGGCGTCGTCGTGCACCTCGACCAGCACGGCCAGGCCGCGGGCCGTTGCCGCCGTGTGGAGACGCGCCAGGTCGTCGGGCACGAGCGCGCTCACGATGAGCAGCACGGCATCGGCGCCGGCCGCGATCGCCTCGAGCAGCTGGTACTCGTCGACCACGAAGTCCTTGCGCAGCAGCGGCACCGACACCGCCGCCCGCACCGCTTCCAGGTGCGCCAGCGCGCCGTCGAAGAACGACGGCTCGGTCAGCACCGAGATGGCCGCCGCCCCGCCGCGCTCGTAGGCGCGCGCCTGGTCGGCCGGCGCATACGCCGCCGTCAGCACACCGCGCGAGGGCGAGCGGCGCTTGCACTCGGCGATGATGTTCACCGCGTCGGCGCGGCCCAGGCGGGCCGCGAACCGCGCCCCGTCGGGCTGCCGCGCGCTGGTCGCACGCGCTTCGAGCGCCGCGAAGGGTTCTGCGGCCATGCGCACGGCCAGGTCGCGCGTGGTCGCGGCGACGATCGCCGCCAGCAGGTCGGGGGTCGCCGTGCTCATGCCGTGGGCCTCGTCGCCGCGACGAGCGCGTCGAGCGTGCGGGCGGCGCTGCCGTTGTCGATGGCGGCCGCGGCGCGCGTGATGCCGTCGCGCAGCGACGCCACGTTGCCGCAGACGAGCAGGGCCGCACCGGCGTTGAGCAGCACCACATCACGCGCCGGGCCGGTCTCGCCGGCAAGCACGCCGCGGATGATGGCGGCGTTGTCGGCCGCCGCGCCGCCGGCCAGGGCGCCCGCCGCGGCCTTGGGCAGGCCGACGTCCGACGGATGCACGTAGAAGGTCCGGACCACATCGCCATGGCACTCCGACACCTTGGAGTAGCCGGTGGTGGACAATTCGTCGAGGCCATCGGCGCCGTGCACGACCCAGGCGCGGGCGGCGCCGAGCTGCTGCAGCGCGCGCGCCATCAGTTCGGTCAGCTCCGGCCGCGCGACGCCGACGATCTGGAACGACACGCGGGCCGGATTGGTGAGCGGGCCAAGCAGATTGAAGGCCGTGGGGACGCCGAGCGCCCGCCGCGCCTCACCCGCATGGCGCATCGCCGGATGGAAGGTCGGCGCGAAGCAGAAGCCGATCCCGGCCTCGTGCACGGCGCGCTGCACCGTCGCCGGCGGCGCGTCGACGGCCACGCCGAGCGCTTCGAGCACGTCGGCGCTGCCGCAGTGGCTCGAGACGCTGCGGTTGCCGTGTTTGACCACCGGCACGCCGGTGGCCGCCACGACCAGCGCCGCCGCCGTCGAGATGTTGAACGTGCCGGCGCGATCGCCGCCGGTGCCGCAGGTGTCGACGGCCCTCGGACCGGCATCGATATGGACGCCGTGCGCGCGCATCGTCCGGGCCAGGCCGACCAGCTCCGGCCGGCCGCTCCCCCTTCATCGCCAGGCCGATGAGCATCGCGGCCACCTGGGCCGGATGGGCCTCGCCGCGCATCACCACATCCATCGCCGCCGCGGCTTCCTCGGTGGTGAGGTCGTCGCGACGCAGCAGCCGGGTGAGGAGGGCGGCGAACATCACACCTTCTCCAGGAAGTTGCGCAGCATGCGCCGACCCTCGCCGGTCAGGATCGACTCGGGATGGAACTGCACCCCGAACACCGGGAACTGTTTGTGACGCAGGCCCATGACCACGCCGTCGTCATCGGCGTGCGCCGTGGCTTCGAGCGCGTCGGGCCAGCCCTCCTTCGACACCACCAGCGAGTGATAGCGGGCCGCGTCGAAGGGGCTGGTCAGCCCCTGGAAGATCCCGCGGCCGTCGTGGGTCACGCTCGACGTCTTCCCGTGTTTGGGCGCCGGCGCCGTCGTGACCGTGCCGCCGTAGGCGTGGCCGATCGCCTGATGCCCGAGGCACACGCCCAGGATCGGCACGCGGTCGCCGAGCCGCCGGACCAGGTCCACCGAGATGCCGGCGCTGGTCGGATGTCCGGGGCCGGGCGAGATGACGATGCGCGTCGGCGCCAGGGCCTCGACGTCCTCTACCGTGAGGACGTCATTGCGCCGCACCTGCAGCTCGGCGCCGAGCTCGCCCAGGTACTGGACCAGGTTGAACGTGAACGAATCGTAGTTGTCGAGGACCAGCACCATCGCTACAGCCCCTGCCGCGCGAGTTCGAGAGCCTTGAGCATGGCGCGGGCCTTGTCGCGCGTCTCGTCGTATTCGGCGGTCGGATTCGAATCGGCGACGATGCCGGCGCCGGCCTGCACGTAGGCCTTGCCGCCTTCGAGCACCACGGTGCGGATGGCGATGCAGAAGTCGAGGTTGCCGGCGAAGTCGAGGTAGCCGACCGCGCCGGCGTAGACGCCGCGCGGCCCCGGCTCGAGCTCGCTGATGATCTGCATGGCGCGCACCTTGGGCGCGCCCGAGACCGTGCCGGCCGGGAAACAGCTGGCCAGTGCATCGAGGCGGTCGTTGCCGTCGGCCAGCTGGCCTTCGACCACCGACACCAGATGCATCACGTGCGAGTAGCGCTCGAGGCTCATGTAGGTGGGCACGCGCACGGTGCCGTAGGCGCTGACGCGGCCGATGTCGTTGCGCCCGAGGTCGACCAGCATGACGTGCTCGGCGCGCTCCTTCTCGTTGCGCTTCAACTCGTCGGCGTAGCGCTGATCCTCGTCTTCGGTGCGGCCGCGCGGCCGCGTCCCGGCAATCGGATGTGTCACCGCATGCCGGCCTTCCACCCGCACCAGCATCTCGGGCGACGACCCGACGACACTGCGCGGGCCGCTGCGCACGAAGAACATGTAGGGCGACGGGTTCACGTGACGCAGCGCCCGGTAGACGGTGAACGGGTCGGTGGCGATCTCGGCCGTGAAGCGCTGCGACAGCACCACCTGGAAGATGTCGCCGGCGGCGATGTGTTCCTTGGCCTTGCGCACGGCCGCTTCGTACTGCTCCTGCGTCTGGTTCGACTCGAGCACCAGCGGCCCGTCTTCGCGCGTCTTCGGCACCGAGAGCGGCCGCTCCAGTTCGCGCTCGACGAAGCCGATCTTGGCCACCGCGAACTGGTAGAGCGCTTTCAGATCTTCGTCGCCGGAGATGCGCGCGTTGGCGATGATGATGATGCGGTGCTGCACGTGGTCGAAGGCCAGCACCGTGTCGAAGAGCATGAACGCGGCGTCGTCACCCGGCATCGCCGCGCCATCGGGTCGCGCCGCCGTCGGTTCGAACCAGGCCGCCGCTTCGTAGCCGAGGTAGCCGACGGCCCCGCCGGTGAAGCGCGGCAGACCCGGCACGAACGGCGATTGGTATTCGGCCATCAGCGATCGCAGCGCGTCGGCAAATGGCACGTCGAGCGTGGTGGTCTCGCCGGAGCGTTCGACCGTGACGACCTGCCGGGCCGATCGCAGCACGAGAAAGGGGTCTTTGCCGAGAAAGGAGTAGCGGCCGACGTGTTCGCCGCCCTCGACGCTCTCGAGCAGAAAGGCATAGTCGGCGTGTTCGGCCACCTTCAGGAACGCCGAGACCGGCGTGAGCAGGTCGGCGACGATCTCCTTGCAGACCGGGACGAAATTGCCGCGCTTGGCGAGATCGACGAATTCTTCGAAGGTCGTGAGTTTCATACGGTTGGAGTCGGAATGGCCGGCGCCAGGCGCGCCAGGGCGGCCTCGTGCATGCGGGAAAGGGACGGTGGCGTGCCGGTCCACCACTGGAACTGCGCGGCCGCCTGCGCGACCAGCATCGGCAGACCGCCGATCGTGTCGGCGCCGAGGGCGCGCGCGCGTGAGAGGAGCGCGGTGTCGGGCGGGTTGTAGACCAGGTCGTAGACGAGACGGCCGTCGAGCGCGCCGTCGAGGGCGATCGGAGCACGGGACACGTCCGGCGTCGTGCCCACGGGAGTGGTATTCACGAGCAGGTCCCAGGCGTCGGCTGGCGGTGGCCACGCACCCGTGGCGGCGCCGGTCAACTGCCCCACGGCGGCCGCGGCCTCTGGACGCCGCGCGTAGACGGTGACGCGCGCGGCCCGTCCGTGCAGTGCCTCGGTCACCGCGCGCGCAGCGCCGCCGGCGCCGAGCACCGCCACGCGCTGGCGTGACAGGTCGCGGCCAGCGAGCGGCGCAAGAAATCCCTCGACGTCGGTGTTGCGGGCCTCCCAGCCGCCGTCGCCGGCCTTGAGCGTGTTGACCGCGCCGAGCCGCGCTGCGAGGGCATCAGTCGACCTCGCCGTCTTCCAGGCGTCCTGCTTGAAGGGCGCCGTGATCGACGCGCCGCGCACGTCGAACGCGCGCGCGAAGGCGAGGAAGTCGTCGAAGTCGGCGGCGGCCAGCGGCACATAGACGGCGTCGAGGCCGGCGGCCTGGAACGCGGCGTTGTGCATCGCCGGCGACAGCGAATGTTCCACCGGCCGCCCGACCACGCCGTAGATGGCGGTGTCAGCGCCGATCGCCTGCACGCGGAACTCGTCGCGCATCCGGGCCAGCGGCAGTTGCCCCGGCGCCACGTGGTCACCGGCGTAGGTCCAGCGGGAGCCGAGCCGCGCCGCCAGCAGGCGCGAGGTGACGCCGGCCGGTCCCATGGCGAGCAGGACGCCGCGGCCGGCGACCTGCGCCGCCAGGTGTTTGAGCGTGACGACGTCGGCCAGGCGGTGCGCGGTCACCGCCAGCTTCACGATCTCGGCGCCCGACTGCGCGAGCCGCCGCAGACGTGCCTCGGCGTCGGCCGGCATGCCCTCGAAGTCGTGATACGAGCGCACGATCCGCCGGCCGTGGACGCGCGCCACGAACGCCTCGGCCGCCCCGTCCTCGACGTCCACGAACTCGGCCCCCAGCTCCCAGGCGCGCTCGAGAATCGCCAGGCGCGTGGTTTCGTCGCCATCGAACATGCCGCCCTGCCAGCGCGGACGGCAGGTGACGATGACGGGCAGGCGCCGGTCGGCCAGCGCCCCCGCGACATCCACGTCGGTCACCCCGTCGAGGCGCAGCTCGACCATGTCGGCGCCGGCGACGAGGTCGCGGCGGCGGCGGAGGTCGGCCATCGAGGTGGCCGTGACGGTGGCGCAAAGGCGCGTGGTGGACATAAATGAAAAACGCCCCTTCAACCGGAGGTCGAAGAGGCGCTGGTCGGAAAGCTCGTCGCGTGGAATGGCTGGCTACGCGAGACCGGGGGCCCCTTCAGTGCAGCGCCAATACCAATACGCGCGGGCCGGGCCCGACACATCGGTCGTGGCGGCCGCGGTAAATCGGCTGCTCGGAAAGGCGCGATGAACGAGGGTGGCCACGGCGGACAACGTGCGTGGACGGTACCAAACGGGCCGCCCTGCTGTCAATCGCCGCCGACGACGCGCCTTGCGTCGCCCCCGAGAACCTCGTATAACGGAAGGACCCCACGTGATGCCCCGTCCTTCCCCGGTCCTCGCCTGCGCCGCCGCGCTCTTCGCGCTCGGCCTGCTCGGGGGTGCGGTGGCCGCCCGCGACACCCTCATGCCCGTCACGGATGTGCGTCCGGGCATGGTCGGCGTCGGTCGCACCGTGTTCAAGGGCGCCCGCATCGAAGAGTTCACGGTGCGCATCATCGGCACCCTCAAGAGTGTCCTGGCGCCGCAGCGCGATCTCATCCTCGCCAAGCTCGAAGGCGGGCCGCTGGCCGAGACCGGCGTCATCGCCGGCATGAGCGGCAGCCCGGTCTACATCGACGGCAAGCTCCTCGGCGCGGTGTCGTATCAGCTCGGCCAGTTCCCGAAGGAAGCCATCGCCGGGATCACGCCGATCTCGGAGATGACCGACGCCACCGCGCTCGGCGCGGCCCGCGCGCTGGTGCCGGTGAACGTGCCGCTCGGCTATGCGGTGCCGGCCTCGGAGCTGCTGCCGATCTGGCGCGCCGCGCTCGCCCCGCCGGCGCGTTTTGCGGCCGCCGCCGGCGATCTGCTCGGCCTGGCCGCCAGCGCCGGCCTGCCCCGCCAGGTCGCCCTCGACCTGCGGCCGATCACCGTGCCGATGACCGCCGGCGGCTTTGCGGACGGCGTCATCGAGCGCCTCGTGCCAGGGCTGCCGGGCGTGACCATCGGCACCACGGCGCAGACGGCGCCTCCCGCGGCGGCTGCCGCCCCGCTCGCGCCCGGCGATGCCATCGGCGTGGCGCTGCTGTCCGGCGACTTCTCGATTGGCGCCACCGGCACCGTCACCCACGTGGACGGCGACAAGGTCTACGCCTTCGGCCATCCCCTCTACAACCTCGGGCCCACCGCCTTCCCGATGACGCGCGCCGATGTCATCGCCGTGCTGCCGAGTCTCGTCTCCTCGAGCAAGCTCGCCAGTCTGGGGGCCGTGGTCGGCACGATCTCACAGGACCGCGCGACCGCGATTGCCGGTCGGCTCGGCGCCCCGCCGCCGCTGGTGCCGGTGAAAGTGACGCTGACGTCGAAGCGCGCACCGAGCCGCACGTTCAACTTCCAGGTCGTGAACGACGAGCTCTTCACGCCGCTGCTGACGTATCTGGCGGTGGCGAACGTGTTGACGTCGTACGAGCGCCAGACCGGCGCTGCGACCTATCTGCTCACCGGCGATGCGCGCATCGCCGGCCAGGCGCCGGTGCGCTTCGACGACGTGTTCGTCGGCGATCAGGGCGCCGCCAACGCCGCCGCCTACGTGGCCGCGCCGCTGACCGCGCTCTATCGCAATGCCACCGAACGCTTCTCGCTCGAGGGCATCACGCTGGCGATCGAGGCCGACGAAGAAACGCGCACCGCCGAAATCGGCCGCGTCTGGATCGACGAGCCGGTCGTGCGCGCCGGACGTCCCGCCCGCGTGCAGGTGCAGCTGCGCACCTTCCAGGGCGAAGATCGCCTGGTGTCGCAGACAATCGACATCCCGGCCAATGCCACCGGTTCGCTGCAGCTGGTGGTGAGCGAGGGCCCGCGGCTGGGCATGCAGGACGCGCGCGGGCGGGCCGAACTGCAGTCGGTGTCGCAGATCGTGCGCGCCGCCAACCGCCAGAAGCACAGCCACCGCGTCTATCTCCGGCTCACGTCGAGCGCGCCCGGCGCCGTCATCGACGGCGAGGCCATGCCGGGCCTGCCGCCGTCGGTGGCCGGCGTCATCGATGCCGACCGCAGCGCCAGCGGCAGCACGGTGCTGCGCACCACGCCGCGCGGGGAGTGGGCCATCGCCGTCCCGTTCGCCGTGAGCGGCTCGCGCCAGATCACGATCGCCGTCGATCCCGACTGACCGCCCCGCCCCGGGGCTTCCGCGTGACCACGATCCCGATGCCCAGACTTCTCTCGTCGTTCGCGTTGTTGCTCGTGGCAGCGGCCACCTCCCTGTCGGCCGGTCCTGAGGTCTGGCGCGCCGCCACCCAGGCCGAGTTCCTCAAAGGCGATCTCGACCAGGTGTCGGTGGACGAACACGGCCGCCTGACGCTCGGGCCCGCCATCACGCGGCTCTACGAGACCGGCGCCCCGTTCGTGTGGACCGCCGTGGATGACGGCGCCGGCACCACGTATCTGGGCACCGGCAACGACGGCAAGGTCTTCAGGGTCGATGCGGCCGGGCAGGGCAGGCTCTTCCACGATGCCCCCGAACTCGAGGTGCATGCGCTGGCCCTCGCGCCGGGCGGCGGGCTCTACGTGGGCACCTCGCCCGATGGGCGCGTCTACAAGGTGGATGCCGCCGGTGTCGCGACGCCGTTCTTCGATCCCGAAGAGAAGTACATCTGGGCGCTCGCCACCGACGCCGCGGGCCAGGTCTATGTCGCCGCCGGCGACCCGAAGGGGCGGGTCTACCGTGTCACGCCCACCGGTACCGGCACGCCGATCTTCACCTCCACCGCGACGCACGTGGTGGCCATGACCTTCGATCGCGAACGTCGCCTCGTCGTCGGCACCGAGTCGCCAGGGCGCGTCTTCCGCCTCGAGTCCGACGGCCGGCCGTTCCTGCTGCTCGACACCAACCTGCAGGAAGTGCGGGCGCTGCGGCCCGATACGCGCGGCCGGATCTTCGTCGTGGCGCAGGCGCGCCGCGGCGGCGGTGATGCCGGCAGCAGCGACGCCGTCACCCCGGCGCCCGATACGCCCCGCGCGCCGGTGCCGAACGTCACCGTGTCGATCTCGTCGATCTCGGTCGTCGAGACGCCGGCCGCGGCCGCCGCCAGTGGCGCGGCGCCGGCCGGGGGTGGCGCCGTGACCGGCGCGCTCTTCCGGATCGACGCCGATGGCGCGTCGGAGCAGATCTGGGAGCTGCGCGACGAGACGCCGTACGACGTGGCGCCGCTCGACAGCGGCGCGCTGCTGGTGGCCACCGGACATCGCGGCAAGCTCTATCGGCTCGACGGCGAGCCCCTCCGCGCGACGCTCCTCGGCCGTGTGCCGGGCCGTCAGGCCGTGCAGTTCCTGCACTCGCCGGCACGCACGCTGGTCGCGACGTCGAACACCGGCGCGCTCGTGCGGATGGACGCGGCCCACGCCGCCCGCGGCACCTACACGTCGGACGTCCGCGACGCCCGCTCGGTGGCCCGCTGGGGCACGATCGCGTGGCGCGCCACCACGCCGCCCGGCACCCAGGTCGAAGTGGCGACGCGCTCGGGCAACACGGCCTCGCCCGACGAAGGCTGGAGCGCCTGGAGCCCGGCCTACACCAATGCCGAGGGGGCTGCGGTGCAGAGTCCGACGGCGCGCTACCTCCAGTGGCGCGTCACCCTCATCGGCAAGGGCGCGAGCCCCGTCGTCACCTCGGTCTCGGCCGCCTACCTCCAGCGCAACCAGCGGCCCGTCGTGAGCGGCCTGGTGGTGCATCCCCCGGGCGTGGTGTTCCAGAAGCCGTTTTCGACCGGCGAGACCGAGATTGCCGGTTACCGCGCCGAGGCCATCGAACGACGGCTCTCGAACCAGGGGCAGCCGGCGCCGTCCACCGGGGCGCCGACGCTCGGACGCCGCACCTACCAGCAGGGCCTGCAGACGATCGTGTGGAAGGGCGACGACGCCAACGGCGACGACCTGACGTTCGACGTCGGCTTCCGCCGCGAGGGCGAGACGGCCTGGACGTCACTGGCGACCGGGCTGACCGATCCGATCTACGTCTGGGACACGGCGTCGGTGCCGAGCGGCCACTACGTGCTCAAGATCGCCGCCTCGGATGCGGCGTCACAGCCGGCCGATCAGGCGCTGCGGGGCGAACTCGAATCGTCGGTCGTCGAAGTGGACGCCGTGGCGCCGGTGGTGACCGTGCGTCCGGCCACGCGTGCCGGTGACCGGCTCTCGGTCGCCGTCGAGGTGCGCGATCTCCACTCGTCGATCGCCAGGGTCGAGTACTCGCTCGACGGAGGCGCGTGGCTGCCGGCCTACCCGGCCGACGGCTTGCTCGACAGCCGCACCGAGACGCTGACACTGACGTTTCCCGCCACGGCTCTGGGGAAGGCGCTCGTGGTGCGGGCCACCGACACGCTGCACAACGTCGGCGTGACCGACGCGGCGCTGCGGTAGCGGTCGAATCCGGAACGGGCGCGGCGCTCAGCCGGCGAACGAGACGCTGGCGGCCGGCACGGCCACCGGCACCGGGGCGAGCGCGACCGGCTTGGCGACGGCACGCCGCGGGCCGCTGCGGGCCCAGGCCCGGCTCCGGCGAGGGCGCCAGCGGCCGCATCAGACGTTCCACATCGGCGGCGCTGCCCACCACCGTCGTGTGCGCCAGCAGCCACACCATGCTCACGGCCACCGGCGCGCCGCCGGCGCGTGCCGGCTCGAACTGCGCGCGCGACGCCGCTTCGATCATGGCGAGGACCACTTCGGGCTTCACCTTCAGGGCCCGCGCCTGCTCCGCGGCCAGCACGTCGATGCTCTGGATGCGGCCTTCGCGCGTGACCACCGCCGACAGGGCCAGCACCGCGTCTTCGCCGGCCGACGGCCAGTCGGACGACTCGTGGCGGCGCGGCACCATGGTGAACTCGTCGATGCGGGCCGGGTTCACGTTCGACCCGGGGCTGGCGAGATAGCCGATGACGCCGGCCAGCGAGTCCGGGCGCTGCACGCTGGTGGCCTGCATGACGCCGGCCGAGGCCATCAGGCAGACGAGCACGGCGGCGGTGGCGCCGATCGCCGGCCAGACCAGGTGCATGTCGTCGAACACGTGAGCCAGCCAGGTGTGCCACGAGAGCTGCCGTTCGACCTGCACCTGCTCGAGCACGTTGTCGGCCCAGCCCTCGGGCGGGGCCAGCGCGCGGTCGGCCGGCGCCGTGTGGAGCGTCTCGCTCAGACGCCGCAGCGCCTCGGCTTCGTAGGCGCACCCGGCGCATTCATCGAGATGGGCGCGCACCGCCAGGTGCGTCTCGAGCGGCAGTTCGCCGTCGTGGAAGGCCTCGAGATCCTGGCGCACGCCCTCGCATGGCACGAGCATCATGCGCGGCCCTCGACGAGGTCGGCGCGCAGCGCCTGGCGGGCCCGCGTCAGGCGCGACTTGACGGTGCCGACGGCGATGTCCAGCGAGAACGCGATTTCCTCGTAGCTGAGTCCGTCGAACTCGCGCAGCACCACGGCGGTGCGCTGGTCGAACGGCAGACGGTCCATGGCCTGCCAGAGCCTGGCCGCGGCTTCCTTGCGGGCCAGCAGCCGGTCGGGCGCGGCGACATCGGCGCGCTGCGGCAGCTCGCCGTGCGCCTGCATGTGCTGGTCGAGCGACACCTGGTCGCTCTGACGCCGCCGGCGCCACCAGCGCTGGCGGTTGCTCGCCTGGTTGATGACGATGCGGTAGATCCAGGTGCGCAGCGACGCCTGGCCGCGGAAGGCGCCCATGGTGCGGAACACGCGCAGGAAGACTTCCTGGGAGAGGTCGAGGGCTTCGTCGCGGGTGCCGAGGAGGTGATAGGCGAGCTGGTAGACCATCCGCTCGTGCGCGGTCACCAACTCTGCACACGCCGACTGATCGCCGGCGGCACAGCGCCGCACCAGGTCGGCTTCGTCAGCGCCGACATCCGACCAACCGAGGGCTCGTGCGTCCTTCACAGCTGGGGTAGCGAAAAATCGTCCCATGTCAGTGTAGCACCCGGAAAAGGAGGTGGCGTGTGAAACATTAGAACCCGCCGCCGTCCAAAGGTTCCCGCTCCTTGCTACCATCGGCGGGTGTCGAGGTTCCTGGGCTGGCCGCTGGCGCTGGCCGTCACCCTGATCGTCGCCGTGGCGGCCGTGCTGGCCGTCGTGTCGCTCAGGAACGAGCGGGAATACGCCCGGCTGGTCGCGGCCGGCGATACGGCGCTGGCGGCGACCGACCTCGGCGTCGCCATCGAGGCCTACACCGGCGCCATCACGCTCAACCCCGACTCGATGGCGGCGCACCTCAAGCGCGGGCTCGCCTACCGCCAGCGGCGCGAGCTCGAGGCGGCGCTGCGCGACCTGCGGCGGGCCTCCGAACTCGATCCCTCAGCGCCTCGCGTGTTCGAAATCCAGGGTGATGTGAACCTCGACCTCGGCCGCTATGCCCGGGCCGCCGAGAAGTTCGAGCAGAGCGCCCGCCTCGACGACCGCCAGGCCGACGTCCACTACAAGCTGGCCGTCGCCCGCTACCGCGAGGGCCGGGCCGGCGCGGCGGTCGAACCGCTGCGACGCGCCATCGCGCTGACGCCGGAACACGCCGAATCGCACTACCTGCTCGGGCTGTGCCTGCGCGACCTCGCCCGCCTCGACGAGGCCATCGCGGCGCTGACCGCGGCGGCGCGGCTGGCGCCGGGCCTGCTCGCCGTCCGCGAAGCCCGCGCCGACGTCTTCCAGGCGCGTGGCCAGACGGCCCGCGCGGTGGACGAACTGAATGCCCTGGCTGCCCTCGAGCCCGAGCGCGCCGAGCGCGCCGTGGCGGTCGCCGTCGCTTACGTGCGGGCCGGTCGTCACGATGCCGCCGTCCTCGCCCTCGGCCGGGCGGCGGAACGCTTCCCCGAGAGCGCCGCGGTCTTCACGACCCTCGGCGGCGTGTGGCTGAAGGCGGCCGAAGCCGGTGAGGACGTCGCGCTCGACAAGGCGCTGGCGGCGCTGACGAGAGCCGCGGCCATGAACGACGCCACCGGCGAGACGCTGGCGCTGCTCGGCGAGGCGCGCCTGCGCGCCGGCGATCTGGTCGGCGCGGAGCGCGATCTGCGGGCGGCCGTGCAGCGGGTACCGCTGCGCACCGACGCCTACCGCGCGCTCGCCGACGTGCTCGAGCGCCGTCGCCAGCCGGCCGAGGCGCTCGAGGCCCTCGCCCGCTTCGCGACGCTGGCCGCCGGCACACCTGCGGCTGGCGCCGTCACGCCGCGCCTTGGCGATCTCTCGATGGCGACCGGCGACCCGCACGGCGCGGCCTACTGGTACGAGCGGGCGACGGCGGAACTCGGGCCCTCGGCCGGCCTGTTGCTCAAGCGCGCTGAAGCCGACCTCAGCCGCGGTGATCGCGATCACGCGCGGGCGATGATCGCCGGCGGCCTGGCGCTCGAACCGGGTCATGCCGGGTTGCGCGCGCTCGAACGCTCCGTCGACCGTCCGCCGCCAGCGGCGGCGCGCTGAGCGGCGCGCTCGGCCCTTGCGCGTGGCGGCCACGGCGCGCGGGTCGAAGCGCTCACGCCGCGCGTCGCCGAGCAGATTGAACCTCCCGTGACGCTCAGGCGGAGAGCCCGAGCCGCGCCGCCAGCTTGGCGAGCCCCTGGCGCGTGAGGCCGAGTTCGCGGGCGACCATCGCCGGGCGGCGCCCGCAGCGATCGAACGCCAGTTGCACGAAGTGCGCTTCGAAGGCGCGCCGGGCCTCGCTCAGGGTGGGCGGCGCCTCGCGCGCCGGCCCGGCCCAGAGCGCCCCGACATCGTCGCGCGTGATGAGACCGCGGGCCGGGCCCGAGGCGGCCACGGCCGCGACCACGTTCTGCAGTTCGCGGGCGTTGCCCGGCCAGTCGTGCGCGGCGAGCGCGCTCACCAGCGACGGCGCCAGACGGGCGCCGCGCCGCAGGCGCTGCATGAGCTGTCGCCAGAAGTGATCGACGAGCGCCGGGATGTCCTCGCGTCGATCGCGCAGCGGCGGCACCACCAGCCGCACGACGTCGAGGCGGAAGCGCAGGTCGAGACGGAAACGGCCGGCGGCCACCTCGTCGCGCAGCGGACGGTTGGTCGCGGCTACGATCCGCACGTCGACCTTGCGGGGATGGTTCTCGCCGAGCCGCCGCACTTCCCCTTCCTGCAGCACCCGCAGGAGCTTGGCCTGCGCGCGCGGCGACAGCTCCGCGACCTCGTCGAGGAACAGCGTGCCGCCGTGCGCGTCTTCGAACAGGCCCCGGCGATCGAGGGCCGCGCCGGTGAAGGCGCCGCGCACGTGGCCGAACAGCTCCGCGTCGACCAGATCGTCCGAGAGGGCGGCGCAGTTGACGGCGACAAACGCCGCCTGCCGTCGCGGGCCGGCGGTGTGGACGGCGCGCGCCACCAGCTCCTTGCCGACGCCGCTCTCCCCTTCCACGAGCACCGGCACCAGCGCCGCGGCAGCGCGAGGAATCAGCTCCCGCAGCCGCACGAGCGGCGCGCTCACGCCGACCAGGCCGTACGGCGCCTCCTGCGGTGGTGCCAGCACCGGCGCGTCCATCGAGGCGACCAGCGGCGCGACGATGTCGGCGGCGGCCAGCACCAGCCCGCGGTGGGGTTCGACGTTGGCAGGACCGCACCACGCCAGTTGCGCCACCGGATCGTCGCCGTAGATGACCGGCATCGCCTCGACGCCGCGGCGGCCCGGGTGCGGCAGCAGGCCGCTGCCGGCGACCACCGATTGCGGATCGTCGCGCCACACCGCCACCCCGTCGGCCCCGAGAGCGGCGCGCAGGTGACGGCAAATGCGTTCGACGGCGTGGTGGTCGTTCGGGGTGGCGGGCGGCACGGCGCGGCTCCGGCTCGGGACTTTGCAAGGCGTGGACCGCGGCCGATTCGCGTCGATTCCCGCGCCGCCCGCATCGCGATTCGCCGGACGCCGCAGAAAGTTCGTTTACAATTTCGAGGCAATGCTGCGGTTTCTCACTGCCGGCGAATCTCATGGCCGCGGCCTGGTCGTCATCGTCGACGGCCTCCCCGCTGGTCTGGCCCTGGACCTCGATCGCCTGAACGACCAGTTGCGGCGCCGGCAGGGCGGCTACGGCCGCGGACGCCGGATGGCGATCGAGTCGGATCGCGCCGACGTCATGTCGGGCGTGCGTCGCGGCAAGACCACCGGCGGCCCGGTGTCGCTCGTCATCGAGAACAAGGACTGGGTCAACTGGCAGCGCACGATGCACACCGGGCCCGAGATGCCCGACGACGCCGGCGGCGCCAATCGCGCGGCCGTCGTGCGGCCGCGACCCGGCCATGCCGACCTGGCCGGCGCGCTCAAGTACGAACACGAGGACGTCCGTGACGTGCTCGAACGGGCGAGCGCCCGCGAGACCGCGGCTCGCGTCGCCGCCGGCGGCCTCGCCATCCAGCTGCTCGAAGCGCTCGGCGCCCGGGTCACCAGCCACGTCACGGCGATTGGCGAGCTGAGCCTGTCGCCCGACCGCGTGGTCACCTTCGACGAGGCCGCGGCCCTGGCCGCCGACGCCCCGCTGCGCTGCGTGGACACGACCCTCGAAACGCGGATGACGGCCCGCATCGATCAGGCGAAGGCCGATGGCGACACGCTCGGCGGATCGTTCGAGGTGATCGTCACCGGCCTCCCGGTCGGCCTCGGCAGCTACGTCCAGTGGGACCGCAAACTCGATGGCCGGCTGGCGCAGGCGGTGATGTCGATTCCCGCCATCAAGGGCGTGGGCATCGGTCTTGGCGCCGGCAGCGCCGCCCGTCCCGGGTCGCAGGTGCACGACGAGATCCTGCCGCCCGACGCGCACGGGCGGCCGCGTGCGTCCCACCAACCGCGCCGGCGGTCTCGAGGGCGGTGTGACCAACGGCGAAGACGTCCGCGTCGTCGGGCACATGAAGCCGATTGCGACGCTCATGCAGCCGCTGCGTTCGATCGATCTGACGACCCTCGAGCCGGCCCCGGCCGCCATCGAGCGCAGCGATGTCTGCGCGGTGCCGGCCGCGGCCGTCGTGGCCGAGGCGATGGTGGCCTTCGTGCTCGCCGACGCCTTCATGGAACGCGTCGGTGGCGACTCGGTCGCGCTCATGCGGCGCCACCTGGCGGTGACCGCAGGCGCCATGGCCGGCCGCACCACGCCGCGCGCCGGAGCCCGCTGACGTGGCCCGTCCGGTCGTGCGCCTGGGCGCGCCGGTGCTGCGGGCGGCGGCCCGCGACGTCGAGGCCGTCACGCCCGAGATCGAGGCGCTGGTGGACGAGATGATCGCGGCGATGTACGCCGAACGCGGCATCGGCCTGGCGGCGCCGCAGATCGGCGTCGGCCTGCGCATCTTCGTCATCGATCTGTCGAGCGGCCGCGATGCCTCCGCCCTCACCGTCTGCATCAATCCCACGTGGGGCGAGCGCGACGGGCATGCAGCTCGAAGAAGAAGGCTGTCTCAGCCTGCCGGGTTTCGTGGCCACGGTCGCCCGGCCGGCGCGGGCCGTCGTGCATGCGCTCGACCGCCGCGGCCGGCCCGTGACCATCGAAGGCACGGGCCTGCTGGCGCGGGCGCTGCAGCACGAGATGGATCACCTCGACGGCATGCTGTTCGTGGATCGCCTGCGCGGCATCAGCCGCACGATGATCCTGCGCAAGGTCAAGAAGCTCGAACGCGACGGGAAGTGGTGACGCATGCGCATCCTGTTCTTCGGGTCACCGGAGTTTGCCGTGCCGACGCTGCAGGCCCTCCTCGCGTCGTCGCATCAGGTGGTGGGCGTGGTGACGCAGCCCGATCGCCCGCGCGGGCGTGGCCAGAAGGTCACGCCGGGCGCCGTTGCGCAGGCCGCGCATGATGCGCACCTGCCGCTGTTGCAGCCGGCCAGGCTCTCGGACCCGGGCGTGCGCGAGGCCTTCGCCGCCCTCGGCGCCGATCTGGGCGTGGTCGCCGCCTACGGCAAGATCCTGCCGGCGTGGCTGCTGGCGCTGCCGCCGCGCGGCATGGTGAACGTGCACGCCTCGCTGCTGCCGGCGTGGCGCGGCGCGGCGCCGGTGCACCGGGCGATCATGGCCGGCGACGTCGAGACCGGCGTGACGATCATGCGCGTCGTGCAGGCGCTCGACGCCGGGGCGATGCTGGACCGGACCGTCGTGCCGATCGGCGGCGACGTGACCAGCGACGCACTCGAGCGCACGCTGGCCACCGTCGGCGCCGGCCTGCTCGTGCCCGTGGTGGACCGCCTCGCGGCCGGGCCCATCGTCGAGACGCCGCAGGACGAGGCGGGCGTCACCTACGCGGCGAAGATCACCCGTGCCGACAGCCCGATCGACTGGCGGCTGCCCGCGCGTGCCATCCACGACCGCATCCGCGGGCTGCATCCGTGGCCGCACGCGTCGTCGTCCATCGGCGGATCGCGCATCATCCTGCACAAGAGCGCGCGACGCGACGAGGCGACGAACGCGGCGCCCGGCACCATCGTCGCCGCCGGTGCTGCCGGCATCGATGTCGCCGGTGGAGACGGCCACCTGCTGCGGCTGCTGGTGCTGCAGGCCGAAGGCGGCAAGCGGCTCGGCGTGGCCGAGTTCCTGGCGGGACGCGCGCTCGCGTCCGGCATGACGTTCGACCTGCCGTGATTGCCCCGGCTCGGCGCGCCAGCTTCACCGCGCTCGTGGACATCGCCCGCGGCCGGGTCGATCTCGACGACGCGCTCGAGCGCGCTCGTCAGGGACTCACCGACCCGCGCGACGTGGCACTGCTGCGCGAAGTGGTGACCGGCACACTGCGCTGGCAGGCCCGGCTCGACTGGCACCTGGCGCCGCTGTCGCGCCTGCCGCTGGCGAAGCTCGATCTCGAAGTGCTGGTGGCGTTGCGGATGGCCGCCTATCAGCTCGAGTACCTCGATCGCATCCCGGCCTCGGCGGTCGTGAACGACACGGTGGCGCTCGTGCGATCGGCGAAGAAGTCGAGCGCGGCGGGTCTCGTGAATGCGGTGCTGCGGCGGCTCGCCGCTGGCGAGCGCGCGGCGCTGCCGGACGCGGCTGCCGACGCGCCAGCATCGGAGGTGGCCGCGGCACTCGCCGTGTCGACCGCGCACCCCGCCTGGCTGGTCGAACGCTGGCTGGGGCGCGAGTCTCGCGCCACCGTCGAGGCCTGGCTCGCCTTCGACAACCTGCCGCCGCCGACGACCCTGCGCGTGAACCCGCTGGCGGAGGTCACGCGCGACGCGGTGGCGACACGCCTGGCCGCCGACGGCATCGAGACGGCGCCCTGCGCCGCGAGCGCCGCTCGGCCTCGTCGTGACCGCCGGTGCCGTCGTGGCGCACGCCGCGCTCGCCGAGGGGGCCTGCGGTATCCAGGACGAGGGTTCGCAGCTGGCGGCACTGGTGGCTCCGGTGATGCCTGGAGCCCGCGTGCTCGACCTGTGCGCGGCGCCTGGCGGCAAGACGCTCGCCTACGCCTGGGCCGCCGGGCCCGCCGGGCGGGTCGTCGCCTGCGACATCCGGCCGCGGCGTCTCGAGGTGCTGCGGGCGACGCTGGCCCGCGGGCGGGCCTCCCGGACCGAAGTCGTGGCGATCGACGAACACGCCGCCCTCCCCTTTGCCGCCGTCTTCGACGTGGTGGCGGTGGACGCGCCGTGCAGCGGGCTCGGCACGCTGCGCCGCGATCCCGACATCAAGTGGCGGCGCCTGCCGGAGGACCTGGCGCGATTTCAGGCGCGTCAGATCGATCTGCTGACCCGCGCGGCGGCGGTGGTAGCGCCCGGTGGCGTGCTGGTCTACACGACCTGTTCGACCGAGCCCGAAGAGAACATCGAGGTCGTGCGCCGCCTGCTCGCCAGCGCCGCCGGCTTCACGCTGGAGCGCGCCGATGCCGGCCCCGCCGGCCAGATCCTGGCGCCGTTCGTCGAATCGGACGGATGCCTGCGCACTCATCCGGTCCGCCATGGTCTCGAAGGCTATTTCGGGGCCGTGCTCAGACGGCGTCCGGATGGACCTCCCCCGGCGCCTGTTGTACAGTGATCGGTCGCGCATGCCCTTGAGAACGCGTGTGTGGACGGCCGGGCGCCTCCTGCTCATCGCAGGGAGCCTCGTCGCCACCTATCTGGTCTTTGCCGCCATCGCCGTGCGTGTCGCCGTGCGGGCGCGCGATGTCGTCGTGCCGGACGTCATCGGCGCCAGCGTGCGCGACGCCTCGACCCGTCTCGCCCTCGACGATCTCGTCGTCCGCGTCGACACCGTCGAGCGGCCCAGCACCGATGTCCCCGCCGGCCATGTGCTCGGTCAGGACCCGCGTCCCGGCACCTCGTCGCGCCGTCAGCGCACGGTGCGCGTCTGGCTGTCGGCCGGTCCGCGCGTGGCCTACATGCCGCAGCTGGTCGGCGAATCCGAACGCGGCGCCACCATCCGGCTGTCGCAGGAGGGCCTCGACGCGCCGGTGCTCGCCGAGATCCGCTCGGTCGACTTCTCGGCCGATCAGGTGGTCGCGCAGGAGCCGCCGGCCGGGCGGCCGGCCGCCACCGTGCAACTGCTCGTGAGCCGTGGCGCTGATGTCTCGACCTACGTGATGCCCGACCTCATCGGCCTCGGTGGCGACGCCGCGGCGGCGGTGCTGCGGCAGCAGGGCTTCCGCGTGAGCTTCGTGGCGCAACAGGCGTCGAGCGGGCTGCCGCCAGGCCTCATCGTGCGCCAGAGCCCGGCCGGCGGTTACCAGGTGCAACCGGGCGCGGCGATTTCCCTCGAGGTGGCGCAGTGAGCGTGCGGATTGCCCCGTCGATTCTGTCGGCCGACTTCGCGCATCTCGGCCGCGACATCGCGGCGGCCGAGGCCGGCGGCGCCGACTTCATCCACGTCGACGTGATGGACGGCCACTTCGTGCCCAACCTCACGATCGGGCCCCCGGTCATCCGCGCGGTGAAGCGCGCCGCCACCGTGCCGCTCGACGTCCACCTGATGATCGACAACCCGGACCGCTACCTGAAGGCGTATGTGGACGCCGGCGCGTCGATGCTCTCCGTGCACGTCGAAGTGCTGCCGCATCTGCATCGCACCATCGCGGCGATCAAGGAACTCGGCGCGAAGGCCGGTGTGGTGCTCAATCCCTCGACGCCGGTGTCGTCGATCGAAGAGGTCGCCGCCGACGTCGACTTCGTGCTCGTGATGTCGGTGAATCCCGGCTTCGGCGGGCAGTCGTTCATCCCGCGCACGCTTCACAAGATCCGCGCCGTGCGGGCGCTGCTCGACGAGTGCCGGCAGCCACGCGTTCGTCGAGGTGGACGGCGGCGTCGACGCTGTCAACATCGCGCGCGGTGGTCGAGGCCGGTGCCAGCATGGTCGTGGCCGGCCACGCCGTCTTCGGCCAGCCCGATGCCGCGGCGGCGGTCCGCGCCCTGCGCGCGGCGGCGGGCGGGGATTCGGCATGACCACCGGCACGCCGGCGACGCGCCAGAGCACGAGCACCGTGCGCGTGCGCTACGCCGAGACCGACCAGATGGGCGTGGCCTACCACGCCAACTACTTCGTGTGGTTCGAGGTGGCGCGCACCGACTGGCTGCGCACGTTCGGCGTGACCTACCGCGAACTCGAGGCCGAGGGCTTCTTCCTGCCGGTCATCGAGGCGCACTGCGAGTACCGCGCGTCGGCGCGCTACGATGACGATCTGCGCATCACCGCCACGGCCCGAATGGTCTCGGCCGTGCGCGTGGCGTTCGACTACGAGATGACGGGGCCTTCGGCAATCGTCGCCGTCGGCCACACGGTGCACGCGACGCTCGACCGGCAGGGCCGGCCGGTGCGCGTGCCGGCACGTATCAAGGAGCTCATCCGATGAAGGCACTGATTACGGGCGGCGCGGGCTTCGTGGGCTCGCACCTGAGCGAGCGGCTGCTCGACCAGGGCGCCGAGGTGGTGGCGCTCGACTGCTTCACCGACTACTATCCGCGCCCGCTCAAGGAAGCCAACATCGCCGGCCTCGTGGGCCGGCCCGGCTACCGCCTGGTCGAGACGGCCATCAAGGATGCCGACCTGCCGACGCTGCTCGACGGCGTGACCCACGTGTTCCACCTGGCGGCGCAGGCCGGCGTGCGCAAGAGCTGGGGCGCGGACTTCAAGATCTACACCGAGCTCAACATCGACGCCACGCAGATCCTGCTCGAAGCATGCGTCGGGCGGCCGATCGAGCGCGTGGTCTATGCGTCCAGCTCGTCGGTGTATGGCGACCTCGTCGCCATGCCGATGCGGGAAGATGCGCTGCCCCAGCCGGTGTCGCCCTACGGCGTGTCGAAGCTCTCGGCCGAGCAGCTCTGCTACCTCTACTATTCGAACTTCGGCGTGCCCACGGTGTCGCTGCGCTACTTCACGGTCTACGGGCCGCGGCAGCGGCCCGACATGGGCTTCAACCGCTTCTTCTCGGCGATCCTGGCCGGAAAGCCCGTCATCCAGTACGGCGACGGCCTCCAGACCCGCGACTTCACCTTCGTGGCCGACGCGGCCAGGGCCACCGCCGACGCCGGCGTCCGCGGGGTGCCCGGGCGCGTCTACAATATTGGAGGGGGATCGCGGGTGACGCTGCTCGAGGTCTTCGACCTCATCGGGAAGGTGTCCGGCCGGCCCGTGATCATCGACAAGCAGGGGCCACAGAAGGGCGACATGCGGGACACCTACGCCGACACCACCCTGGCGCGCGCCGACCTCGGCTTCGCGCCGACGGTCACCCTCGAGCAGGGCCTGACCGCGATGCACCAATGGTTCCTGTCCCGATGATGAGCCCCACACGTCTGCTCGCGGTGGCGCTGGTTGGCGCGCTGGTGGCCGGCTGCGGCGCCCAGCGCAACGCCGTGCCTCCGGCCAGCGCCGATGCCGACCAGTTCCTGTTCGAACGCGGGCAGACGGCGTTCAAGGAGCGCAAGTGGCTCCAGGCGCGTGAGTACTTCCGCCAGATCGTCGACAACTACCCGCAGAGCACCTACCGGCCCGACGCCAAGCTGGCGGTGGGCGACTCCTACATCGGCGAGCACTCGACCGAATCGCTCATGCTGAGCGTCAACGAATTCCGGGAGTTCCTGACCTTCTATCCGACCAGCGCTCGCGCCGACTACGCGCAGTACCGGCTGGCGACCGCGCTGGCCGAGCAGATGCTGGCGCCCGAGCGCGATCAGACCAACACGCGCGAAGTGGTCAAGGAGATGCAGGTCTTCTTCGATCGCTACCCGAACAGCGCGCTGATGCCCGAGGCGAAGGCGCTGATGCGGCGGGCCAAAGACCAGTTGAGCGAGGCCGGCTACCGCGTCGGTTACTACTACTTCCGCTCGAAGTGGTATCCCGGCGCCATCGATCGCTTCAAGGAAGTGCTGGCCGCCGACCCGGAGTTCACGAGCCGCGATGCGGTGTATTACCACCTGGCCGAATCGTTGCTTAAGATCGGCACCGAGGCTTCGAAAGCCGAGGCGCTGCCGTACTTCGAACGACTTCTGAAAGAGTTCGAACAAAGTTCGTACCTGCAGTTGGCGCGTCGTCGGGTCGATGAACTGAAAGGGGCCCCGGGAGCCCAGAGGTAGACCCTATGCGTCGAGTCGCGTTGCTGTGTGCAGTTCTGGTCGGAGTCGGGTCAGCGGTCGCCTCGGCGCAGGAACCACTCGGGCCAAGCGCGTTCGGCGCCCTGGGGATGTATCCCAAGCGTCTCAGCTGTTCCGACGTCCCCACCTACAGTGAGCCGCGGCCGACGCACCGGCTGATTGCCGCCCACGAAGGGGATGCCAAGCTGCGCCGGGCCTTCTCGACGCCTGACACGCTGATGATTCCCGGCGGCACCGGTGCTGGCATTCAGGTGGGCCAGCAGTTTTTCGTGCGCCGGCTGCTGCTCAGCCCGTCGCGCCAGAAGCCGTCCACCGAGACCCCCGGCATGGTGCACACCGCCGGCTGGATCACGGTCGTCGGGTCGGACCAGTTCGCGGCCCTGGCGCGCATCGACCACGCCTGCGACGGTTTCCTGAAGGGCGACTTCCTCGAGCCCTTCACCCCGGCGCCGATGCCGACCGCGATCGCCTCGCCCGGCGCGCCGACATTCGACGACATGGGCCGGCTGCTCTTCGGCAACGACGGCCGCCGCTCGTTTGCCAACGGCGACATCATCGTCATCAACCGCGGCTCGCAGCACGGCATCACCGCCGGCGCGCGCCTGGGCATCTTCCGCGACACCCGCTCAGGCGGGCCGTTGGTGCCCGTGGGACAGGCTATCGTGCTCACGGTGGGCGAAGACACCGCGACGGTGATCGCCGATCGCGTGCGCGACGCGCTCGCCACCGGCGATTGGGTGGGCCTGCAGTCGGTTCCGTAGCACGCCGCACATCCGCCGATCTGACGATCGCGTGATCGATCGGTTGAACGGCTACGCTGCGCCCGAGCGATTGCGCTCGCGCTTGGCCTTGGCGGCGGCGAAGTCCTCGTCGGCAGTGGCCACCTCTTTCATCGCGCGGCCGACCCGCCAGAAGTAGTCGAGCGCTGACCCGAGCGCGGTCGCCATCACGACCCACAGCGCCAGCTTGCCCAGCTGCAGCAGCAGCGGGAAGCGCTCCCAGCCGAGCAGCAGCAGCAGCACCGCGACCACCTGGGTCACCATTTTCAGCTTGCCCAGCGGCGAGGCCGGCACGATCAGCCCGCGAGAGAACGCCAGGCTGCGCAGACCGGTCACCGCGAACTCGCGGCCGATGATGACGGCCACCATCCAGGCCGGCGCCAGCTCGAGTTGCACGAGCGACACCAGGGTTGCCGAGATGAGCAGTTTGTCGGCGATCGGGTCGAGCACCTGCCCCACCCACGTGATCTGCTGCCGACGCCTGGCGAGATAGCCATCGAGCCAGTCGGTGAGGGACGCCAGGCCGAAGATCGCGGCCGCCACGAACTCCACGTGGATGCCGGCCACCGCGCGCCCCTCGAACTTGGTCAGGAGCACGACGACCAGCAGCGGCACCAGGAAGATGCGGATGATGGTCAGCGTGTTCGGCAGGTTCATGGCGAGACGGGCCCGTTGGCGCGATTCTACCGCCCGCTCCAGGCTCTGACAACCGCATCGGCGCGCGGCAGGGGCCTCAGGTATCATCAAGCGTTGCCATGAAAGCCATCCTGCTGGCCGGCGGCAAGGGCACGCGACTCCGCCCCTTGACGCTGCATACGCCCAAACCCATCGTTCCCATCTTCGACCGGCCGTTCCTGAGCTACCAGATCGGGCTGCTCAAGCAACTGCCGGAGATCGACGAAGTCATCCTGTCGCTCAACTATCAGCCCCGCCGTCTCGAAGAGACCTTCGGCGACGGGTCCGGCCTCGGCATCCGCCTGCGTTACGTGGTCGAGCCGTCGCCGCTCGGCACCGGCGGCGCCATCAAATACGCCGCCCGAGGCATCGACGACACGATTGTCGTCTTCAACGGCGACGTCATGACGGCGGTGGACGTAGCGGCGGTGGTGGCGCAGCACAAGGCGCGCAAGGCCAGGGCCACGATCGTGCTGACGCCGGTCGACAACCCGTCGGCCTACGGGCTGGTCGAGACCGACGCCGACGGCAACGTCCGCCGCTTCCTCGAGAAGCCGTCGGCCGACGAGATCACCTGCGACACCATCAACGCCGGCATCTACGTGCTCGAGCCCGAGACCTTCGACCGCATCCCGAAAGACACGCCCTACTCGATCGAGCGCGGCTACTTCCCGTCGCTGGTCGAGCGCGGCGAGACCTTCGTGGCCTACGTCGAACGGGGCTACTGGATCGACATCGGCACGCCGGAGAAATACCGCGACGTGCACCGCGACATCTTCGACGGCCGCTGCCCGCTCGGGCCGGCCGGCATCAGTTCGGGCCAGCCGGTCGTCGCGCCCGACGCCAAGGTCGAGCCCGGCGCCGTCCTCGAGGGGCCGTGTTTCCTCGACGCGGGAGTGGTCGTGAAGGCCGGCGCCAGGGTCGGCCCGTACAGCGTGCTCGGCCGCTCGGTGCTGGTCGAAGAAGACGCGCAGGTGCAGGGCGCCATCGTGTGGCCCAACGCCCGCATCGGCCGCGACGCGGTGGTCGGCGCGGCGCTGGTCGGCCGCAGCTGCTACATCGGCAAGAACGCCGAGGTCGGCCCGCAGGCCATCCTCGGCGACAAGACCACGCTCTCCGATTTCACCAAGGCCTGAGGCGCATGACTCCGATCAACACCGACATCTTCAAGGCCTACGACGTCCGCGGCCTCTATCCCGGCGAACTCGACGAAGACACGTTCCACCAGCTGGGGCGCGCCTTTGCGGCGTTCCTCGGGCCGGGCACGGTGGCCGTCACGCGCGACATGCGGGTGTCGTCGCCGTCGCTGACCAAGGCCTTCGTCGACGGCGTCACGCTGCAGGGCGTGGACGTCCACGACGGCGGTCTCGCCGGCACCGACATGATGTATTACGCGGTGGCCAGCGCCGGGCTCATCGGCGGCGCGCAGATCACCGCCTCGCACAACCCGAAGCAGTACAACGGCTGCAAGATGGTGAAGGCCGAAGCCTTCCCGCTCAGCGGCGAGTCGGGCATCCGCGAGATGAAGGAGATGCTGCTCACGGACTCGCTGCCGCCGCCGTCGGCGCGGCGCGGCACGGTGACGCCGATCGCGATCATGGCGCCCTACATCGAGCACGTGATGGGCTTCATCGATCCCACCGTGATCCAGTCGTTCAACACCGTGCTCGACGCCGGCAGCGGCATCGCCGGTCTGGTGGCGCCGCACCTCTTCGATCGCCTGCCCTGCCGCACGACCAGGCTCTGCTTCGAGGTCGACGGCACCTTCCCGAACCACGAAGCCAATCCCCTGCTCGAAGAGAACCGCCAGGACATCACCGCCGAGGTGATCCGCCAGAAGGCCGACATCGGCATCGCCTGGGACGGCGACGCCGATCGCTGCTTCTTCATCGACGGCAGCGGCGAGTTCATCGCCGGCGACTTCATCACCGCCCTGCTCGCCGAAGCCGCGCTCATGAAGCAGCCCGGCTCGACCATCATCTACGACGTGCGCGCCAGCTACGCGGTGAAAGACACGGTGGCCCGCTACAACGGCCGGGCGCTCATGAACCGCGTCGGTCACGCCTTCATCAAGCGCCGCATGCGCGAGGAAGACGGCATCTTCGGCGGCGAAGTCACCGGCCACTACTACTTCAAGGACAACTTCTACGCCGACAACGGCTTCATCCCGGCGCTGCTCATCCTCGAGCTGATGTCGCGCAAGGGCAAGTCGCTGCGCGACCTGCTGGCGCCGCTGCGCGAGCGCTACTTCATCTCGGGCGAGATCAACACCAAGGTCTCGAGCATGGCGGTGGTGCCGGAGAAGATCGAGCGCCTGGCGAAGGAATACGGGCACGGACACGTCTATCGCCTCGACGGCATCTCGGTGGAGTTCGATGACTGGCACTTCAACGTGCGGGCGTCGAACACCGAACCGCTGCTGCGCCTGAATCTCGAAGGCACCACCCCGGAGATCATGGAAAAGCGCCGCGACGAGGTGCTGGACATCATCCGCAGTTGATGCCAACCGCCGCCGACAGCGCGTCGCGCCGCTGTCACTTTCCCCGTGAAGGGCATGACGTGCGCGGCCTGCCAGTCGGCGGTGGAGCGAAGTCTCACCCGCACCGAGGGGGTGCGCGCGGCGTCGGTGAACCTGATGCTGCACTCCGCGACGGTCACCTACGATCCGTCGATCGTGCCGGTGGAGGGCCTGCTCGACGCGGTGCGTGACATCGGCTACGAGGCCGAGTTGCCCGCCGCTGACGACGCCCTCGGCGCCCCGGCCGCGCGCGCCGCGCTCAACGACGACTCCGACACCGCCCTGTGGCGCAAGGCGGGGGTCACCTTCACGGCCGCGATGGTGGCCATGATCGTGGGCGTGCCGTTGATGGCGCCGGCCGCAGCGGGCCACGACGGCCACCTCGTGACCGCCGATCCCTTCATGCAGTGGGTCATGCGCAGCCTCGGGCCGTCGCTGCAGGCGGCGATGCCGTGGCTCTACGCGGTGCCGGCGCCGCTCATCACCTGGGGCCTCACGATCGTCACGGCCGCCCTGATGGCCTGGGCCGGGCGCGAGTTCTACGTGCGCGCCTGGAAGAACCTCGGCCACGGCACCGCCGACATGAACTCGCTGGTGGCGCTCGGCACCGGATCGGCGTTCCTGTATTCGCTGGTCGCCACGGTGGCGCCGGGCCTCTTCCTCCGCGCCGGCGTGGCGCCAGACCTCTACTACGAGGCGGTGCTCTTCATCATCGCGCTCGTGCTGATGGGCCGCGCCCTCGAGGCGCGGGCCAAGCATCAGGCCACGCGCGCTCTGGGCCGGCTGGTGGCGCTGCAGCCAGCGACGGCGCGCGTGCGCGTCGGCGACGCCGATGAAGACCGGCCGCTGGCGAGCGTTGCCACCGGCGACCTCGTGGTGCTGCGTCCTGGTGAGCGGATGGCCGTGGACGGCGTGGTCGTCGAGGGACGCACGTCGGTGGATGAATCGATGCTCACCGGCGAGCCGCTGCCGGTCGAGAAGGCCGTCGGGCGACGCGGTGGTGGGCGGCACCGTGAACGGCGGCGGCGCCGTCGTGGTGCGGGCGACGGCGGTGGGTGCAGCCAGTGTGCTGGCGCAGATCGTGCGCCTGATGGAAGACGCGCAGGCCTCGCGGGCGCCGATTCAGCATCTGGCAGACCGGGTGGCCGCGGTGTTCGTGCCGGTCGTGGCTGGCCTCGCCCTGCTGACCGTGGCCGCCTGGTGGCTCTTCGGCGGCGAGGGCGCCACGGTGCGCGCGTTCGCCAACGGCGTCGCCGTGCTCATCATCGCCTGCCCCTGCGCGATGGGCCTGGCCGTGCCGACGGCGGTGATGGTGGCCACCGGACGCGGCGCCGAATCCGGCGTGCTCATCAAGGGCGGCGAAGCCCTGCAGCGCACCGGCGAGGTGTCGGCGGTGGTCTTCGACAAGACCGGCACGCTCACCATCGGCCGGCCGACAGTGTCGGGCGTCGACGTCACCGGCGCCACGGTCTCGGCAGACACGGTGGTGCGACTGGCGGCGGCGGTGGGCGCGCAGTCGGAACACCCGCTCTCGGCCGCGATTGTGGCGGAAGCGACGCGGCGCGGGGTCGCGCTGCCCCGCCCCAGCGCGTTCGACAGCGCCCCGGGTCTTGGCGCCACCGGGTCGGTCGAGGGCGTGGTCGTCCGGATGGGCCGCGCATCGTATGTGGGCGACGGCAGCGATATCGATGCGGCGGCGGCCGCCTCACCGCATGCCGGCGAGAGCGTGGTGCACGTGTCGCTCGATGGCCGGCATGCCGGCGTGATTCGCCTGGTCGATCCGCTGCGCGAGGATGCGGCCGAGGGCGTCGGACGGATCCTCGCCCTCGGGCTCACGCCGGTGCTGCTCAGCGGCGATCGCCGGGGACCGGCCGAGCGGGTGGCGCGAGAAGTCGGCATCACGCGGGTTGTGGCCGGCGTGTTGCCAGGCGGGAAGAAGGACGAGATTGCCCGCCTGCAGGCCGAGGGGCTGGTCGTCGCCATGGTGGGCGATGGCATCAACGACGCCCCGGCGCTGGCCCAGGCGGATGTGGGCATCGCCCTCGGCACCGGCACCGATGTCGCGATCGAGGCCGCCGATATCGTGCTGATGCGGCCCGACGTCCGCGGCGTCGCCCGCGCCATCGCGCTGTCACGTCAGACGATGCGGGTGATGCGCCAGAACCTGTTCTGGGCCTTCGTCTACAACGTCATCGGCATCCCGATCGCCGCCGGACTGCTCTACCCCTGGTTCGGCGTGCTGCTGAGCCCGGTGCTGGCGAGCGCGGCGATGGCGTTCAGTTCGGTCAGCGTGGTCGCCAACAGCCTGCGGCTGCGCCGCATCCGCCTCGACCCCAAAGCCCCCCGCTCGGGTCCGTCCCTCCCTTAAGATAGCGGCCGGCCGCGTCGCGGCCGATTGGAGGGCCCATGATCCGCTTGCTCCGTGGCGTCGCGTGGGGACTGGTGCTGTTGACCGCCGTCGAGGCGGCACCGGCGCGGGCGCAGGCGCCGGCCGCCGCTAGCGACGCCGCCGGCGCTCGATCGCGAGCGACAGGGGGCCTTCCTGCGCACCGCGAAGGTCATTCGCAGCCGTCAGCTCAGCACCGGCGTCACCAGTCCCTACCGCCTGACCCTGTCGGACGGCGTGGTCACGCACGATGCCGGCTTCCAGTCGGTCGACGAGCGGCGCTCGCACGCCGACTTCGGTCCGCGAGGCGTCGAGTACAACTTCGTGGACTCGCACCACTACAACCTCGCGGCCTACACCATCGCCGGCCTGGTCGGCCTCGACGCCATGATGCCGGTGACCGTACACCGCGATTGGAACGGCCGCTCCGGCACGCTCACGTGGTGGATCGACAACGCCATCGAAGAGCGCACGCGGCGCAAGGAGAAGCGCGAGGCCCCGAACCGGGTGCTGTGGGCGCAGCAGATGTACAAGATGCGCGCCTTTGCCGTGCTGGTCGGCGATACCGACCGCAACCTCGGCAACATGCTCATCACGCCCGACTGGCGCCTGTGGATGATCGACTTCACGCGGGCCTTCCGCATGCAGACCGACATCAAGTACCCGAACGATCTGCCGCAGGTCGATCGCACGGTGCTGGCGCGGTTGCGGACGCTCGACGGGCCGGCGGTGCGCGCCGCCACCGCGCATTGCCTCAGCGAGTTCGAGGTCAACGCGGTGATGAAGCGCCGCGACGTCCTGGTGGCGCACTTCGATGCGCTCATCGCGACAAAAGGGGCGCGGGCGGTGCTGTACGGCGCGGAGCCGAATCCGCAGTAGGGTTCGCGTCGTGCACGAGTGGCCCGCCTTCGCCCTGCGGGCTTCGGCGCGGCACCAGCCTCAATAATTTGGCCCCCTCATCCCGTACCACTCCCGGTATTGAAACTCTATTCCGTGTCTCTGTCGAACAAGCACCAAAGCGACGTCTGCGCGCCCACTCATAAATGTGCCGCGCCGAGGCTGACGCGAGCCGCGGGCTTGTCGAAGGCTCCGACGGCTGCGATGTCCTCGCTGTCGCCGATCGACGACGTCAGCAGGACGACGACGCAGCGAAATCGTACCGATCAGCGCATGAAGCTATTCCCGGTCGCTGATTGGCGTTCTCGTGGAGCCCGCTGCGGAGCCCGCTGGCGGCCTGCGTCAGTCGCGGCGTCTTCTGATTCCGCTCGGCGGCTGTCGTCTGCAAGCCCACGCTCGCCGGCTGGTCGCTTGTCACGTATGTTTTACTGGTGCTGTTGGTACTGCGGGCGCGCGACAGAGCTCGGTCTGTCGTGTGCGGCTGAGGCTCCCGTCGCGTGATCCGCCGCGAGGCGTTCTCCTTGCTGTCGCTCGTCGGTCGATCGACGAAGCAGTTCGATCCCCGACAGAGTGTTCGAGCTTCTGGAGTCTGGTACTGGCCCACATGCGGTCTAACCTCAGTCACCGAACAGCCGAGTTCGTCGCCGATTCTCAACATGTGACCGTATTTTCTGCAGAATCCCGCATCACACTGGCGGCTCGGAGCTGCGATTACCCGCCCCAGCCGACGCTCCGAACGCGTCTCGCGTCTTCGAGTCAGGAATCAGTCTCCATGAACCCCGTCTCGTGCTCACCACACTGCTCGCCTTTCCCTGTTCGGCCTGCCTGTCGGCGCCGGGTCCGTTAAGTTTTCCAACGGAAACCTTCAGTTGCTCTTCTTGAACGTGGGACAAGGCGATGCCGCGCTCGTTGTGAGGCCTCGAGGGCAGGTCGTCATCATCGTCTACCGAGTCGCCAACTGCTGCAACGCTCCATGAACTACTTCAAGTCTGTCGGCGTTCTTCGGTCTCGAAGCGCTTATTGCGAGCCACTGTCACGCTGATCACATCGGTTGCACCGCGCAGGTCGTGCGCGTTGCGCCGCTGGCGATCGCTGGTGTCGATCGCGGCGACCTTTCAGCACGCGGATCTACCCTCGCTGCGCCGACTGCTGTCGTCGCTAAGCTGATGACCGCCGTCCCCGGCTCCGCGTAGCTCTCGACAGCGGTGTCCTTCTCGACTTTGTCGCTCCGAACGGTGGCGGCGTCGCCGGCGCGTCCGACGAGAACACTCGAGCGTCGTGTTGCGCCTGCGCTTCGGGCACTTCGACGCAGTGTTCGCGGAGCGCTCAGCGCTCGTCTGCGCGGCTGCGCCGATGTCGAGTCCGCCGTCGCGCCTCTGGTCGGCCCTGTCGAGGTCTACAAGGTCGATCGCCATCGCAGCCGGTTCAGTTCGAACGCGACCTGGCTCAGCTCGACGCGCCCACGGATCGGAATTGTTTCCGTTAGCGCAAACAATCCGTATGGCCATCCCACCGCAGAAGCTATCGGCCGCCTCCACGCTGCGGACGTCCGAACGTTCTGGACGAGCGTCGTCAAGGGCGTGGCAGCAGCTGCTGGCCTCGACACGGTCGCTGGAGACGTTGTGGTGGATGTCGCGCCAGGGGCCTCGACCTTCACTGTCCGCTATGCCAGCGACACGGAGACCTTTCCGTTCCTCGATGCCGTCGTCGCACCGCCTGATGCTCCAACTGGTCTCACGGGCAGCGTCACAGGCTCCAGTGTCAGCATGGCGTGGAGCCCTGCGGCGTCAGGCTGACGCCCAACGGATACGTCGTGGAGGCAGCGTTGACGGCAGGCGGCCCAGTCATCGCCTCTCTGCCTTCGAGTCTGAGCCGCGTCGTCGTGCCCAGCGTACGAAACAGCACTTACTACGTCCGCGTCCGCGCACAGAACAGCGAGGGCGTGAGTGCGCCATCGAACGATATCTGCCTCACGGTCGGGCCAGCGGTCTGCGGAGCCGCACCTTCGGCTCCTGGAACTCTCACGGGCGATCTGTCTGGAACGACGGTGTCCCTTGCGTGGGGCCATCATCCGGCGGATGCCCGGCAACGGGCTACACAGTGCGCGCCGGTCCGAGCCCCGGAGCGCGAACCCTGGTCAGCCTTCCCGTCAGCGCGACCACCGGCCTGCAGTTGCCGCGCCGCCCGGCACGTACTTGCGTGGCGGTAAGTGCGGAGAACGCGTTCGGCGCGAGCGCGTTGAGCAATGGAGTCGCTGACAGTCGGGCCCTCGTGCACGATTCCCGGTCCCCCTAGCGGCTTCACTGTCGGTAGCTTCGGCGCGAATGCCAGCCTCGCTGGGGACCTCCGACATCTGGCAGCGTTCCCACGGAGTACGTCGTCGAGGCCGGCACGACCACTGGCTCTGACAAACTCGGCACGGTGCCGATCGTCGATAAGTCCCTGTCGCTCCTGTTCCCTCCGGGACGTACCTACTTCCGCGTGCGGGCCCAGAACGCCTGCGGTGCCAGTGCTCCAACCGCCGAGCAGATCCTGACCATGGCGTGCGCTGCTCCCGCAGCTCCGGGAGCTCCGAGCGCGACCGTCTCAGGCTCTACGGCGAACGTCGCATGAGCTCCGGTGGCCGCGGCGACCACCTACCGACTTGATGTCGGCACTGTGGCCGGAGCCGCAAACGTCTTCTCACAGGTGATTGCCGGCACTTCGCGCCAGATTCCCGGGTTCGCCAACAGCACTTACTTCATGCGCCTGGCGGCAGTAAACGGGTGCGGCGCCAGCCTGCTCTCTGGCGAAGCCATGTTCGCCGTTCGGTCGCTAGTAGTCCGAGTTGCGGTGGCGCCAGTGTTCCGAGCTCAGTGTCGTGCGGTGTACCGTCTGCACGCTGCAATGATGGCACGTACTCGTGTTCCCAGAACCGTTCAGGGACCTGCTCCTCTCACCGCGGTGTTCCGTGCTGGGTGTGCCCGGGTCCGCTTGTAGCGCACAGGAGCCTCGGAGGTTCGCTTCGCGCGTGGGCAAGATATCGGTGATGCGATGAGAGTCTTCCCTCTAGCCGGCGACTTCGACAGATGGCCGGCAGGCCCGTCAAGCTGCGTTCAGATATCCGCGGCTCCGTTCTCGCTGCGGGTCTGGCGCTTGTCCTCTCAGTCGCCTAGATGCCCAGCCGATCACTTCGTCAAGCGGGTCGTCGATGGCGATACCGTGGTGTTGTTACGTCGGCACCGTCCGCCTTATCGGCGTGGACACGCCCAAGGCCCAAGCCCCACGCGGCAGTGCAGCACTTCGGCGTTGAGGCGGCGGACTTCCTTCGAAGGATGGTCCTGGGCCAACTGGTGCGCATGAGCACGACGAGCAGCGAACGGACAAGTATCGACGGACGTTCGGCTACCTCTACCTGAAGGACGGCACGTTGGTAACCGGGGGCTGGTCGACAGGGTACGGGCACACCTCTTTACCTACCAGTTCCGCTTTGCGGAAGTCTTCCGGCAGGCTGAGCGCGCGGCGCGCGAGAGCGCACGAGGTATCTGGCTCAATCTGCCGGCCTCCCGTGCAGACTCTTGTCTGCACTGATGTCTGGATCAACTCGAGTTCTCGGGTGTATCACTGCTCCGAGACTCGCTACTTGCACAACACCGGCGGTGAGCTGATGCGCGAACAGGACGCTCGGCAGCGAGGCTTCCGACCAGCGTACGGGCGTCCGTGCCGCCTTGACCAGCCAGACACAATCAGGCCGCTTTTTAGAAGGCCCAGGCCCCTCAGGCCCTTGCCGCCGCTGCGCTGGCGACTGAGACGGAGGTACAAACGAGAGCGACGTTACGCCTGGGTGAACGCGTCGTCGAAGATTATCACTGCCCCGAGTCGCTACTTCGGCACAACAGCTCGCAGCATACATGACCGAACGGGACGCGGAGGCGCGCGGGAATCGTCCAGCCGGCGTCAACGCTGCGGCGCTGCGGGCAAGCCAAGCCCGACGTCGGAAGCGACATCGGCTGCTGCGCTGCCAGCCGTAGAACCATCACCAGCCCAGACGCCGGAAGTTCAGGTCTGGTCAACACGACCTCTCGCGTCTACCACTGTCCGGGAACTCGATACTACGGCGCAACGAAGTCCGGGACGCAGATGGGCCAGCGCGACGCTCAGGCGCGAGGGTTTCGCCCAGCGGCGGGTCGGCCGTGCTCGTGAGCCAGATGTCGACAGCCACTGAAGACAAGGACGCTAGGGACTCTGCATACCAGTTGTTCATGCTGGTGCTGTGCATCTGGGCGATCCTCAACCTCGGCGTCAAGACGCTCTGGACCCTCGACCGCGAGACACAGACGGTTCTCGATTATGCCGACGACATCGCCTGCGGGCTCTTCTTTATCGACTTCCTGAAAAGCCTGTACCGCGCACCGAAGCGATGGGCCTACTTTCTCACCTGGGGCTGGCTCGATTTGCTGTCGAGCATACCAACCGGCGATCTCCTGCGGTGGGGCCGCGCGGCGCGCATTCTGCGCAT
Organism: uncultured Acidobacteriota bacterium; assembly: GCA_963779175.1. GTDB lineage: Bacteria > Acidobacteriota > Vicinamibacteria > Vicinamibacterales > UBA2999 > CADEFD01. The sequence continues at coordinate 1,102,630 of CAVZXA010000003.1, read as the reverse complement.
TCTCCGTGTGCTTCGGGTGGTGAAGTCCGTCCGCGCCATCGCACATTTCGTCGTCGCTCAACGGGCGGAGAGCGCGTTTCTTGCAGCGGTGCTGCTCTCGCTGCTGTTGAACGTCTTCGCTTCGCTGGCGATGCTTCAGTTTGAGACTGTGCCCGAAGCCAACATCAGGTCCGCCGAGGACGCGATGTGGTGGTCCATCTCGACAATGACCACCGTGGGCTACGGGGATCGATATCCTGTGACAGCCGAGGGGCGCCTCGTTGTTGAAGTCAAACACGTTGTTCATCACGCGGCGCTCTGCAATCGGGTGATGGGCGGCTAGTAGCGCAGGCTGGCGTGCGGCCGGACGCGGTTGTCGTTCCCGCAGCCACGGGCGCAGCGCCTGACGACGCGCCTGCGCGTCGCATAGCGCTGCGCGTAAGCCCACTCGCGCAGCAGGTCTGGAGAACCGCTCAGCCTTGCCATTGGTCCTCGGCGTGTATGGCCGCGTCCGCCGATAGTCCAAACCGAGGCGAGCACACGCGTCGCGGAACGCGCGAGAGACGTAGCCGCTGCCGTTGTCGGTCAGCAGACGACAGCACACGATCCGCGGGCCTCAAACCACGGACGCTCGCTCCAGAAACGCGGCGCAGTGAGCGCCGTCCTGCGCAGCCACCACCTCGACGTAGGCCACCCGCGAGTAGTCGTCGACGGCGACGGCGCGTCCTCCACCCGGCGCCGAGCGACGATCGACGAGGATCGCCGTAGAGCGGTGCTCGATCTGCCGAAATCGGCCGAGCGGCTAGATATCGAAGTAGATCAAGTCGCCGGAGCGCAGCCACTCGTAGCGCTGTACCAGTAGCCTCGCGACGATCAGCGGACAGTAGAAGCCCAGCCGACGCAGCCACGCTCCGACCGTCGACGGCGAGACCCCCAGCACGCGACAGATCCGCCACGCCAGCAGCCACGAAGTCTCGCGTAGCGCGCGAAAGCGAATGACAGTCTCAGCCAGCGTCAGAAGCAGCAGCTCGCAGAGCCGCGACGACCAGTACTCGAGCGTCGCCACGCCGCACTAGCAGAATCATCGTAAAACTGTCGCTGTCTTTCTGATGGCGGCGGGTGTTGGGATCTTTGGCACCGTGTCCGGCCTCGTGGCTTCGTGGTTTCTGTCCCCTGGGGCCGTTGAGACGAACACCGATCTTGACGAGGTCAAGACACGCCTGGACGCGATTCAGCGTCAACTGGAGACGCTCGCAGGGGACCGCGGCAGCGTGTCGGAGTCGCAAGAAGGGCGTTCACTCCGGAGGCAATCATGATTCCGCTCATCGGAATACGGCGCCAACCGGCCGGGTCCTCGGATGACCGAGGGACACGCAGCCAAGAGCTGCGTGCGGCAACCGTCGAGAACGAACGAACGTGGCGTACAGGGGAGCCGCGAGTCATCTGCCGCCGCGCCGCCCGCATCGCCCTGCTCGGGGTCGCCCTGTGGGGATGCGCTCTTGATGCTCAGGCGCCGACGGCTATCGACGTCCGTCCAGGTCCGTTGGTCGTCGCGCTCCCCGTGCCGGTGAACGACCGGTATGGATGGCTTGGCGTTCCGGATATCGTCTGGTCTGGTGTTGTCGGTGCGGTTGTCGCCCTTTGCGGGGTGCTCGCCGGTAATAGGCTCCAGATCGAAGATCCAACAGCTGGAACACCGGCACGACAGAGATGAGCGCTCGAGGGAGCGCGTGAACTCCCTTCGGCGGGACGCGGGCGTGAAGCTCGCTGCATCTCTTCCGCCGGTGCCAGGGGCGCTGACGGCTCTCACGATAGGCGGACCGGACGAACTCCGCGATCATCGGCTAAGTGAGTTCTACGCGGCCTCGGCGCTCTACGTATTGGCCGGCAGCCCAGAAACCGTGTCATTGGTCCAGGGTCATGCCAATCGGGTCAGAGACCTTGCGACCGACATCGTCACACGGTTGGCGCCCGCACATGAAGACTACGGGAGGCACGTAGCGGCAGATGGCGTCTACAAGGGCGCCGCGTCCAACGTAGAGCGGGTACTTTCGGAACTGTTCAAGCTCGCAGAGAGCGGCGCGGGGGGTGAGGATCCACGGGTTGTCGGCTTGCAGGGATCGCTCGACCACTTCGAGCGGCAGGCGAAAGAGTACCAAAGCACACGCGACCAGGCGCTGCGGGCCTATCGACTGAAGGCTGCTGCGGTTCGTGAGGCGATGAGCGACGAAGTGAAGGAGCTTCGACGGGCCATTCCCAGAATCGTCGCCGCGATTCGCCACGACCTAGAACTGCCCGGTCCGATGGACGCCTTCATCGCGACCCACGACGAGGCGACAGATAGACGGTGGATTAAGGCCACGGCGGCAATCAGGCTCTTCGATCCTGCCCCAGTCGAGTCGGGCGGCGAATCTGACGCTCGATCATCGGCCCCCCGGGCCTCGACAGCCACCCGTTGTCCGCGAGGACGTTCGGCGTCCGCGACGGCCCGAGCTCGAGACGCATTACCCGGAAATCGCGAGCGTTCGCAGTCTCGAGGGACGCGCGGCGCTCGCCGACGCCCTCTGGGCGTGACTATTCAGCTTCGCCGGAGAAGGCTTGTGAAGACTCGCGTTCAGAGTCGGGTGGCTCGAGCCACACCTAAGGACGTCGCAAAGAGGGATGCGCTCGAGCGAGCTGCCGCAGCCCTGCGTCTGCTTTCGCCCGCCGACGCTCGGCATCTGACTGCGTCGCTCGCAGTCGAGGACGACTTCAACCTTGAGACCTACTACGCGCTCATCCGCAGTCTTCGTTCGCGATCGCTCTAAGCAAAGGGATCGAGTTGGCGAAGCGCGGCGGGGAGACGGGCCTAGTCACGACGGCGGTTGTGCTCGAGAATCGCGTTCAGTGCTCTATCTGGGCCGTGTCGATGAGCGCTGGGATGCGAGGCTGTTCAGAAAGACCGCCGGCCGACCTCCGTCGGCTGCGCGCGCGTCGGTGGAGCGGCTCATGCGGACTGAGAAAGAGAAGATACGCGCCGCCGTTCAGCCAGCTCGGACGCTCGCGACAAAGTATCGGAACCCAGGCCAGGCGCGCGCGGCAATCTGGGAAACCGTCGCCAAGGGCCAATCGACACTTCGTCGAGTTCCTACGGAGCCGGTTGAACGGGCGAATTCCTTGCGGCGTGTGCAATGGCGACGGGGCGTACCACGACACCCTGATGCTGATGCAGGAGGAGCAAGGTTTGCGGGCGCTAGACTATCGGCCAATCGAAGGCGGATTTTCGGCTCTCGCGACGACCGACGTAGGCGACGCGCTCCTCTCACCGAAAGGCTCCCGGTAAACATGGCGCGCTCAAGGCACGACGGCCTGAAGAAGCGCTGCGGCTGCGTCCGACGGAACTGGTCGGAGTGTTCGCACCCGTGGTACTTCAACTTCGCCTGGAAGGGCGAGCACTACCGCCTGAACCTCGACCGCCTTGTCGGGCGCGAGCTCAAGGGCAAGACGGACGCGAAAGCGGAGGCCGAGCGGCTGCGGGAGCGCATCCGCTCCGGTGACTTCCGCCGCGGCCAAGAGGCCGCCGACTCGGCGACGAGCCCGATCACGTTCGGGGGCATCGGCGCCGTCTTCATCGAGCGCTGGTCGAAGGCTCGGCAGAAGCGCTCGTGGCGTAATGACGAGTTGCTCTACGCGCAGATGTCGGCGCTCTTTCTTACCCGGGGCGATCGGGCTACGCCACTCGGCGCCATGCCGCTCGCGTCACTCACCGGCGACGACCTCGAGAGCATCTTGGAGGGGCTGCGCGCTCGGGGCCTCGCCGCGAACACCTACAACCATTTCCGCCAGCATCTCCGGGTGCTGCTCACGTGGGCCACTCGGAAGGGCTACCTAGCACGCAATCCGGTCGAGTTCGCCGACCTGTCGCGGCAGACGCCGGCGAAGCGCAGCCGCCGCCTTCAACCTGGCGAGGAGGCTGCCCTGCTGCGCGCCGCGGGCCCGCACCTCTACCGCGTCATCGTGGCCGCGCTCGAGACCGGCTGTCGGCGCGGCGAGCTCCTGTCGCTGCAGTGGCGCGACGTCGATGCCAGCCGGCGGGAGCTGCGCGTGCGGGCCGAGAACGCCAAGGACGGCGAGGATCGCGTCATCCCGATCACGAGCCGGCTGGCGGCCATCCTCGAGATGGCGAAGCACGGCCCGGACGGCCGGGAACTGCCATCGACTTCGCACGTCTTCGGCGACGAGGTCGGGCGCCAGGTGAAGAGCATCACGTGCGCCTGGACGACCTGCGTCATGAGGGCGCACGGTATCGAGCCGAAGTGGCCGAAGCGGCCGCACGATGGCACCGACCGCCGCGGCCACCGCCGCCAGGGCGGCCGCGCCACGGAGGAGTGCCGAGCAGCCCTCTCGCGGGTCGACCTGCACTTCCACGACCTGCGGCGCGAGGCCGGCTCGCGGTGAATGGAGGGCGGGATGCCGCTGCACATTGTGCAGCAGCTGCTCGGCCATGCCGACGCGCGAACTACGAGCGTCTACCTCAGCGCGACACGCATCGGGCTGCACGAGTCGATGCGGCGTTTCGAGGCGTTTCGAGGGGAATCTTGCACAGACCTTGCACAGGACGTGCACTCGGCGCGGGCGGCCAACGACCACTCACCCGCTGCCAAGTCTCAGGAAGTCAGGGACTTGGAAGTGGAGCGGGAGACGGGGATCGAACCCGCGACATTCAGCTTGGGAAGCTGACACTCTACCAACTGAGTTACTCCCGCTCAGTCGGGCCATTCTACCACCCGGCCCGCGTGGTCCGGAACGCGCGGCCCGACCGTCAGCGGAACGACACACCGGCCCCGAACGCCACCCGCGTCGTGGCCGAGCCGCTCGGGCGCGTCGTCGTGGCCGGGCGCGGGGTGAGGGCCCAGAAGCGCAGGTCCAGGCTCAGGGCGAGATGCTCGCGGAGAAACCAGCGCGCCCCGCCCCCGTAGTGGAAGGCCAGGCCCCAGGTGGCGGGTGCGTCCGCCACCCCGCCTTCGCTCGAGCGCACCGACGCCCTGCCGAGGCCGGCCGACAGGTAGCTCCACCCATCCCGGTGCCCGAAATTGAGGGCGGCGTGTGGCGCGACCGCGAAGATCCGGGTGGCGACGGTCGGCGCATCCAGACCGGTCGCGCGTCCCTCGGCCACCAGGCCCGTGGCCCCGACCGAGAAGCGCCTGAAGCGGCCAGGGCCCGCGAAGAGGTGCACGCCGGCATCGACCCCAAGGCCGCGCCCGGGCACCAGCGCCGCCGCTGCGGTGACGGTGGGCGCCCAGCCGATGGTCGTGGGCAGCGAGATGGTGACGGCGCGAAGGTCCACGACGGCGCCACCAAGCGGCTCGTTGGGCTGCGCCGCCGCAGGACCGGCGACCAGTCCCACGGCCAGCGCCGCCCACGAGACGAAGGTGACGAGGCGCCGCACTGCTAGCCGTTCTTGGCCTTGCGGCGTCCGGCCCAGTACTTCTTCATGCGCTCCGACACGGCCTTGCGCATGGCCGGCGACATGTTCGAGCGCTTGCGGGCCTTGGCCTTGGGGGCCTTCTCCGTCGTCGCGGGAGCCGCGGCGGCCCTGGCCACCCGGGCCTCGGGGCGGGCGCCCGAAAAGAGCTCCGGGAAGGTCTTGCGAATGGCGGCTTCTTCGGCGCGGATGTCGTCGAGGCGGCGCATGGCGCCGAGGCGCGCGAAGCGGCGCATGTCGTCTTTGCTGAGTTCGTTGGCCACTGACTAGGTCCTTTGCGTGAGTGAGGGGGCCCGCACGACGTCGCGCGGGGGGCATCACGCCATCATAGCGGCCCGTCGTTGCACGGCGCAACGCAGTCTCAGTAGCTGCCGGGCCTGGTCGCCGGGGCCGGGGACGCCGGTGTCGCCGCCGCCCCGCCCTGGGACTCGCGGACGATCCGGACGCCGGCGCTGGCGCCGACGCGGGTCGCGCCCGCCGCCACCATCGCCTGCATCTGCTCGAGGTCGCGGACGCCGCCGGCCGCCTTCACGCCCATCTCGCTGCCCACCACCCGCCGCATCAGCGCGACGTCGGCCACGGTGGCGCCGCCGGGCCCGAAGCCGGTGGAGGTCTTCACGAAGTCGGCGCCGGCGGCCTTGGCGAGCGAGCAGGCCGTGATCTTCTCCTCGTCGGTGAGCAGCGCCGCCTCGATGATCACCTTGCTGGTGGCGCCGCAGGCGCGGCAGGCGGCGGCGACGCCTTCGATGTCCTGCTCCACCAGCCGCAGGTCGCCCGACTTCAGGGCGCCGACGTTGATGACCATGTCGATCTCGGTGGCGCCGTCGACGATCGCGCGCCGCGTCTCGTAGGCCTTCACATCAGGTGTGGTGGCGCCCAGGGGAAAGCCCACCACGGAGCAGACGCCGACGCCCGATCCTCGCAGGTGCCTGGCCGCCAGGGCCACCCAGGCAGGATTCACGCACACCGTGGCGAAGTGGTGCTGCGCCGCTTCCTGGCAGAGGCTTTCCACCTCGGTGGCGGTGGCATCGGCCTTGAGCAGCGTGTGATCGATGAGCCCGGCGATGACCCCGCCGCCGCCCTTCGCCCCATGCATGCCCAGGCGCGCGGCCCCGGCATCGACCACGCCCTGCACGCGCGTGGACAGCAGTCGAGCTGCCAGCCATGACACGGCGCAGCGCGCCAGCGGCTGGCTGCGATAGGCCGCCAGTTCCTCGGCGATGATGGCGACGAGGCGTCCGAGATCGACGCCGATGGTCTCGTCGGGCGGCGTGCTCACCGTGTGCGCTCCAGGCCCTGGATCTTCGCCGAGCCGGCGGATGTAGCGGGCCTCGGTCATCGGCGTCGAGATCCACGTGTCGACGATCGCCAGGGCCGCCTCGACGCTGACGAGTGTGGCCCCGAGGGCCAGGACGTTGGCGCCGTTGTGCTCGCGGGCGTAGCGCGCCAGCGTCTTGTCGGTGCACATCGCGCAGCGGATGCCGTCGATCTTGTTGGCGGCGATGGCCGACCCCAGCCCGGCGCCGTCGATGACGATGCCGGCATCGGCCTCGCGGCGGGCCACCAGGCGTGCCACCTGGCCGGCGATGTCGGGATAGTCCACCGGGTCGGGCGTATCGAGGCCCACTTCCTGCACCGCCAGCCCGCGCCGGCGCAGGTGGTCGCGCACGGCCTTCCGGAGCGCCAGGCCCGAGTGGTCGCTGCCCACGGCGAACCGGGTCGGTGAGGCCACGGGGGCCAGCCCCTCGGTGTCGCCCACCTCGCCGTCGCGCACCAGCGTCACACGCCGTTCACGCAGCGTGTCGAGCGCCAGCGGCGTGACGTGGCCCCCCTTGGCGAGCGTCACCGTCGTGCCGCGCTCGAGGGTGCGCGCGATGGTCTCGGTGAGCATGTCGTAGCGTGTCATCAGAGGTCCTGGCGGCCGGTCCGCGCTCCGTATGGTACCCTCGGCCGCGCATGTCCGCTACGGTCACTCCGCTGATTTCCGCCGTCGAGATCCAGACCCGCATCCAGACCCTGGCCGCGAGCATCCGGCAGGACGCGCCCGGCGCCGACCTGCACTTCATCGGCGTGCTGAAGGGGTCGGTGTTCTTCATGACCGACCTGCTGCGCGCGATGTCGGGCACGGTGACCATGGACTTCATCGCCGTCTCGAGCTACTCGGGCACCAAGACCACCGGCGAGGTGCGGATGCTCAAGGACGTCGACCGCGGCCTGCAGGACCGCCACGTCATCATCGTCGAAGACATCGTCGATACCGGCCTGACCCTGCACTACCTGCAGGACCTGCTGCGGGCGCGCGGTCCGCGGTCGCTTCGCTGCGCGTGCCTGCTCTCGAAGCCGTCGCGCCGCAAGATCGAGGTGCCGGTGGACTACATCGGCTTCGAGATCGAGGACCGGTTCGTGGTCGGCTACGGCCTCGACTACGACGAGCACTATCGCCACCTGCCGTACATCGGCACGCTCACGGTGTGACAGCCGCGCGGACGGCCGCCGCGGCCTGACGCGCTTCGGCCAGCACGGCGGCCGCATTCAGCGTCCGCACGACGCGGCGCCGCATCAGAATCTTCCCGTTCACGATGGTCGTGTCGACGTCGTCGCCACGCGTCGTGTAGACGAGGTGCGAGACCGGATCGTAGAGTGGCGTCTGGCGCGCCTCGCCCATCCGCACGAGGATGAGGTCCGCGCGTTTGCCCGCCTCGAGCGATCCGATCTCGTTGTCCATCCCGAGCGCCCGGGCCCCGCCGATGGTGGCCATTTCGAGAGCGGTGGCGGCCGGCACGGCCCGCGGATCGCGCGAGGCATGTTTGGCGAGAAACGAGGCCTGACGCATCGCCTCGAACATGTCGAGGTCGTTGTTGCTGGCGGCGCCATCGGTGCCCAGACCGAGCGCGGCTCCGGCGGCCAGATACCCGGTCACCGGCGCCGTGCCACTGGCCAGCTTCATGTTGCTCTCGGGGTTGTGCGACACCCCGACGCCGCGTCGCACCAGCGTGGTGATGTCGTCGGGCGAGACCCACACGCCGTGGGCGGCCAGCGTGCGCGCGCCGGTCCAGAAGCCGAACGACTCGAGATAGCCGGTCGGACTCATGCCGCCCTTCTCGCGCGCCGCCTTCACCTCGTCTTCGGTCTCGGCCAGGTGAATCAGCAGCGGCACGCCGTGTTTGATGGCGAGATCGCGTGTGGCCAGGAGCGTCGCCTGATCGTTGGTGTAGAGCGCGTGGGGCGCGACGGCCGGCACGATGAGGTCATCGCCCTTGTACTTCAGGATGAACGCCTCGCTGCGGGCCAGCGCCTCCGCCGGGGTTTTCGCGTCGGCCACCGGGAACTGGATCACGGTCTGGCCCAGCACGCCGCGCAGGCCGGCGGCCTTGGTCACGGCGGCGATCTCTTCCTCGAAGTAGTACATGTCGGCGTAGGTGGTGGTGCCCGACTGAATCATCTCGAGCGCCGCCAGGCGCGTGCCGGTGCGCACGAAGGCCGGCGACACGGTTTTCGCCTCGGCCGGGAAGATGTACTTCTGCAGCCACTCCATCAGCGCCAGGTCGTCGGCGAGGCCGCGGTAGAGCACCATCGGCGCGTGGGTGTGGGTGTTGATGAGGCCGGGCATCACGACCTGCCCGGTGGCGTCGATGGTGGCGCGGCCCGTGAACTGCCGGGCGATGTCGGCCACCGTGCCCACGCCGGCGATGCGGCTGCCGTCGATGGCCACGGCCCCGCGTGGAATCACCGTGCGCGCGCCGTCCACGGTGACGACCGTGCCGCCGGTCACGATGAGCGACACCACCTTCGGCCCCTGCGCGCGCAGGCTGACGGCCGCGGCGACGACGAGGGCGACGAGCAACAGAATCCGGCCGGCAGGCATCGGGCGATTGTAGGCGATTCGCTGCGCCGACCGAGGCTCCGAGGCCGCGTGATATAACTGCCCCACCCGTGGTCCACCTCATCACGCACCCTTTCGTGCACGACGCCCTGGCAACGCTGCGCGACGCCTCGACCCCGCCCGACATCTTCCGCCGCGTGGCCCGCCGGATGTCGCTGCTCATCGCCGCCGAGGTGCTGAAGGAAGTGCCGACGGTGGAAGGCACGGTGCAGACGCCGCTCGGCGCGGCGTTTGCGCGGCGCGTCGGCGCCCGGGTGACGCTGGTGCCGGTGCTGCGGGCCGGGCTCGGGATGATCGACGGCGTGCTCGACCTGCTGCCCACGGCGCGCGTCGGCCACATCGGCCTGCAGCGCGACGAAACGACGGCGCTGGCCTCGCGCTACTACGTGAAGCTGCCGCCCGACCTCGAAGACGACGTGGTGCTCGTGACCGACCCGATGCTGGCGACCGGCGGCAGCGCCGTGGCGTCGATCGAGCTGCTGCGCGCGGCCGGCGCCCGCGACATCCGCTTCGTCTGCGTGGTGGCGGCCCCGGAGGGCATCGCCGCCATCGAACGCCGCTTCCCCGACGTGCCGATCTACACGCCGGTCGTGGACCGCGAGCTGAACAAGCAGAAGTTCATCGTGCCGGGCCTGGGCGACTTCGGCGACCGCCTGTTCGGCACCGTCTGAGCGGCGCCGCGCCGCCGGCCGGACGGGCCCGCGTGCCGGTTGCCGAAAGGCCGGGCTTCCGGCTAAACTGTCTCGTCTCACCTCATCGCGCGCTTGGCTCAGCGGTAGAGCACCGCCTTCACACGGCGGGGGTCCCAGGTTCGAATCCTGGAGCGCGCACCACCTCTCGAATCGTGGGAAGCTGGCCACGCGTATGTCGAGCCCGTGGCACGGTCCGAAGAGCGGAGCTCTCTCGCCGCAAGGGCGGTCTCTCTCCTATTTGGGCCGACTCAGTCCGTTAAACGCGGCATTCTGACCCGGCGTGCTCACCGCCCATCCCGGCGTGATCAGCCCGGTGTTCGGACGCATGGTTCCGACAAACGCCACCGGATATGGGACGGGGCGATCCAAGGGAGGCTCACCGCGCCAGATGGGGTGGAGGTAGTGGGACGGTGCCGCATTGCGAAACGAGGTGATGACTGGCCGGAAGATGTTGAGGAGCGCGGTCACCTCCCATTCGGTCGGCCGGTCCGGTTCCAGGCGGTCGTACGCAGAGGTGCGCAATCTCCCTGTGCATTCGGTTGACCATGTCCGACGACAGCAATGCCGGCGGTTGGTTCAATTGCCCGCGCCACGCGGCGTTTCCGTCGAAGAAGTCATCGACGGCGATGTCGTTGTTCCTCCAGCCTTTGGCCGGTTGCCAGAAGAACTCATAATGGTTCCGTACGTGGACGATGAATGACTCAAGCAGCGCCGACCGCCGATGGTTGTGCGCGAGATCGGAAGCGGACATCAGGCTGTGCGTGTCTTCGAGCATCGTCCACTCGTAGAAGACGTGCCACGACGCCACGACGAGGGTGTCGGCCGAGCGCAGGGGTCTGGAAGCCATCCGCTACGATAGCCCGCCGAGACAGGCTGCACCTGCGAAACGCGCGAAACACAGAACCCGGTCACTTCTGACGGGATTCCCGTGTGGGCTAGTGCGCCCATTCCGCGCCGCCACCTCCATGCCGAGTCTGGCCGCGCCATGGCCGGCCGGGTCCTTCAGGGCCCCGCCACAGCGTCGCGCGGGCGGCAAGAATCCATACGCTCCGGCGACCGATGCCGTTAGGGGTGTCGCCTCGTCGGCAAGTTCGCGCGAATTGGCCCACTGGTTCTGGCGGACGTTCGACCCGCGGGGGCAGCGCCAATCGTAGTCGGGATGGCACCGTCCGGTCGGCGGCGACTCTGAGCGCGGCGCGCATGAATCCGACACTCGCCCCGAGAGTGCGGGCGACTCCTCTGTAGGGGACACCACCCCATCGCGCAGACTCCGCGCGACGGGGGCCCCGGCCGGGGACCCCAGAAATGCTTGGATAGCAGACAAGTCGCCGGAAGGGGCGAGTGACCGACGTGCGAAGCGGAGCCGACGATTGGATGGTGCCATCCCGACGGGCGTTGTAGCCACCGCTCAGCGGGCCGCCGTACCAGCCGCAAATCGTCCCAGCCGATACGGCGCCAGCAGATCCACATCCACGCGGTCGAGAATCTCGGTCGCGGCCAGCCGTCCCACGAGCGGGCCGAGCGTCATGCCGCTGTGCATCGCCGTCACGTAGATGTCGGGATGGCCTTCGGCGAAGCCGATGATCGGGAAGCCGTCTTTCGGCAGCACGCGCAGACCCAGCGTGAGCTTCTCCACCTGCGCCTTCCCCATCGCCGGCAGCACCGCCGCCATCCGCGCCAGGAACTGCTCGCCGCGGGCGATCGACGTGTCTTCGTTCGACGTCGCGCCGAAATCCGCGCCGGTGACCAGGCGCCCGTTGCGCTTCTGCTTGATCTGCCCGAGCGGCGACAGCAGCAGGTGGTCGATGACGTGCGGCTGCGGCGTCGTGTGCACGAGAATCCCGGGCGAGCGCGTCAACGGCACCTCGATGCCGGCCAGCTTCGCCAGCGCCGGCGTGTCGTTGCCGCAGGCGATGACGAGCACATCGGCCGGCAGGTCGCCGATGGTCGTGCGCACGCCGCGCAGGCGTCCGCCCTGCAAATCGAGTCCGGTCACCGTGGCTGGATGCACCACGCGGGCGCCCGCGGCCTTCGCGTGCGCCACGATCACTTCGGTGGCGCCCTGCGGATCGACGCTGGCCTCCAACTCCGCGTGGACGCCGTAGCGCAGCCCGTCGAAGCGCACGCGCGGCTCGAGCTCGGCCATCTGCGCGGCGGTCATGGTCCGAAGCGGATAGCCCCAGCGCGCGTATTGCCGGTTCACGTCGGTGATTCGCGCCGGCGAGGGTGGCATCGCTCACCCACTCGAGGCTGCCGCCCCACACGATCGGCAGCTCGCCCCTGGTCTCCTGGTCGAGCACGCGCCAGGCCTCGATGCCGAACTGACTGAGCGTGTGGTACGCCAGCGGCTGCTTCTTCGCGTTGATCCAGGCAAACGAGTTGGCGGTGGTGCCGGTGCCCGGCGCCGTGCGCTCGAGCAACGTCACCTGGGCGCCTTTGCGGGCCAGACGATGGGCGATGCTGGCGCCGATGATGCCGCCGCCGGCGATGACCACCCGGTCGCCCCGGCTGCCCTGGAAGCCGGCGACGCGGGCGCCCGACCACGCCACGCCCGCCATCAGCTGCACCCACGTTCGCCGTGACATCCGCTCGCGCATGGCCGTCGTTATAACACGGCGCCACGCGCCGCCCGGGCCGCGTTTGGTACGATGCGTCAGACCTGATGCCGTCCAGCCGCGCCCTCGGCACCGTTGACACTGCCCCGTTCGCGCGGGCGCTCGAACACGCCTGCCGCCGGCGGGCGGCGCTCGCCGGCCGCGCCGATCTGACCGCCTGGCGTGTGCTCGACGGCAAAGGCGACGGCGTCCCCGGCGTGACCATCGATCGCTACGGCCCGGCCGCGGTGCTGAACGTCTACGACGACGCCGGGCTGCCGCACGAGGCGGTGACGCGGGTGGCCGAGGTCACGCTCGAGCAGCTCGGCCCGAGCGGCATCGAGGCGGTCTACGTGAAGGCGTTCGTGCGCGATCGCAGCCGCCTCGGAGGCGACTTGCCGGGCGAGGCCACGTCGCCCACGCCACGGGCGGGCTCAGTGCTGCCGGAGTCGCTCGTCGTCGAGGAATACGGCGTGCGCTACGAAGTGCGGCCCTACGATGGCCTGTCGACCGGCCTCTTCCTCGATCACCGCGACCATCGCCGGGCGCTGGCGGAGCGCCGACCGCGCGCGGGTGCTGAACCTGTTCGCCTACACGTGCGCGTTTGCGATGCCGCTGGCCGCCGCCGGCGCGGCCGTCACGAACGTGGACGTGTCGGGACGGTATCTCGACTGGGGCCGCAGGAACCTGGCGCTTGAACGGGCTCGAGCCGTCGGCCATGCGCTTCCTGCGCCGCGACGCGATGGACTACCTGACGCAGGCGGCGCGCCGGCCCGACGAGCGCTTCGACCTGGTGATCCTCGACCCGCCCACCTTCGCGGCAGCCAACAAACGGCGCGGGGTCGCGGCGTGGCGGGCGGTGGACGACTACCCGGCGCTCATCGGCGCGGCGGTGCGGGTGCTGTCGCCGGGCGGCGTGGTCTTCGCGGCCTCGAACACCCGCGAGCTGGCGGCCAGTGGCACCCTCGCCGACCTCATCGACGCCTCCCTGCCGCAGGCGCCGCAGTGGCTGCCGCTGCCGCCGTGGCCGGTGGACGTCAGGGCGCGGGATCGGGTGGCGGCGGTGCTGTTCGCGCCGTAACGGCGCGCGCCTCGATGGCGGCGGCCAGCTCCGGCGCCCACGGATCGCGATCCTCGTGCGGCGGCGCCTGCCACACGGTCCACGCCCCGGTGGTGTCGGCGCGGCTGCCGAGCAGCACGTGTTCCAGATAGCGCAGCCCCGGGCCGGCGCCGCCATAAAGATCATCACCGGCCAGCGGCGCGTCGGCGTGCGCGAGCATGGCGCGGATCTGGTGGAAGCGTCCGGTATGGAGCTGGATCAGGAGGTGACTGTCGCCCGACCCGTCCGGCACGTCGGTCGCCAGGGCAACGTCGAGAAACGACGGCTTGCCGCCCGAGCGGACGACCGTGGCGATGCGCCCGGCGGTCTTGAGAAACGCCTTGTGGGTGCCCACGAGCCGGCGGGCCACGTCGAGCGGCTGGGCGACGCGGGCGACGTACCACTTGTGCCAGCGGCGGGCTTCGATCTCGCGGGCGTAGTAGGCGGCAGCCGCCTGCGAGCGCGCCACCAGCATCAGCCCGCAGGCGGGCATATCGAGACGATGCACGAGGCGCAGCCCGTGATGGCCGTCGGCCTCGAGGCGCCGCACCAGCGAATCGGCGGCCGGATCGCGCGGGTTTTCGCTGGGGAGTCCGGCCGGCTTGACGACGACCAGCGCGCCCGGCGTGCGATCGACGACGCGCACCCGCACGGGCGCTACTTCTTCGCTTCCCCCAGCAGGGCGGCGAGAATCTGGGCGTACTTCTCGTCGGTCTCGGCGTGCAGCTTCATGTAGTCGGCTTCCGACATCTTGTCTTCGCGCCAGTTGCCGTCGAGGTTGAACGCCTTGCCGGCCAGTTCGCGCGAATCGAAGGGGTCGTCCCGCTTGGCGCGCTTGGCGCGCAGCCCGTCGGCGCCGAGGTCGGTGATGATGTGGCGCGTCTCGAGCACCGAGGCGCTGTTCAACTCGATGTAGACGTCGCGATACTCGCGCCGGGCGAGCTTCTCGTTCAAAAGCGGTGGGGCGGCGTACCTGGCCGACACGACGATGATCTGCGCCGGGAACACCAGCGCGGCGAGGAAGGTGTCGGCGGAATCGGGCGCCCGCACGGCCACGGCATCCATCTTCTTGTCGCTCAGCACCTTCAGCAGTTCTTTGGCGTTGGCGGCCGACTTCGGCTCCTGGGCGCTGGCGGGCTGGGCCGTGGCGGCGACGACCGCAAGCGTCGTGATGAGCGAGCCGCAGAGCTGAACCAATTGACGCATGCCCACTGCCTCCTGGCGCCGCACCGGCGCGTATCCGGTTAACCGATGAAGAGCGATTCTTCGTCTTCCGGCGTGGCCGACTTGTAGGCCGTGCGCCGCCGTGAGGCGTCCCGCAGGTCGCGGAACGCCGTGAACGCGGCGCGAGCCGCCGAAAACAGCGCGAAGCCGTTCTTCGCCGGACCGCCCACCAGCTGCGAGGCAATCGCGATCGTCCGCTCGGCCGTCACGGCGAGGTCGCCGAACAGCCGATCGGCCCGCTGGACCTGCGCGGCGGCCAGCGCCGTGGCCCGCTTCGCCTCGGCCGTCATCTCGGTCAGGTTCTGGATGAGCGGCTTGACCTCGTGCTCGATCTGGGTCGTGAGCTGGTCCACACGGCGGGCCAGGCGCAGGCCGAGCACGATCGCGCCCACCTGGATGGCCGCCATCACGGCAACTGCCAGGGCGATGATCGCCAGCCAGACGTCGGTCACGCGTTACGTCCTTCTTCGCGGGCCTGCTGGAACGCCTCGCGGCCCCGTTCGATGGCGCTCGACACGCTGTCGCGATTCCGCTGGTAGAACTCGCGGCTCTGATCGGCGGCGTCGCGGGCGGCATCGCGGGCCTTGTCGCGGCCCTCGCGGGCGCGCCGCCCGAGGTATTCCCGCGTTTCGTCGCCGGTGGCCGGCGCAAAGAGCAGCGCCGCGGCCGCACCAGCCACCGCGCCGAGCACGAAGGCCAGCATCACCGACCCGCCGTTGTTGTCTCTCGACATGACTCTCCTCCTGCGACCCCGCGCGGTCAGAACAGGCTGACCTTCACGTTCAGGTATTTCTTGGGGTCCTTGCGGATGTCCGAGACCAGTCCACGCAACTCGGTCACCGCCGCACTCATGTTCTCATAAAGCCGCCGGTCCTGCAGTAGCATCCCGGCCGTGCCCTGGCCGGCCGACAGCCGGGCGGAGATCTCATCGAGCCGCGTCGCGGTCGAGCTGAGACGGGTGAAGAGCTCGTCGTCGGTCAGCAGCTTGCCCACCGTGCCTTCGCCGCGGGTGAGCTGGCCGGTGAGGGTCTCGAGGTTGGCGGCGGCCTGGGTCGCCGATTTCGCCAGCGCCGGATCGTGCAGCAGGGCGCCGAGGCTGCCCTCCCCGCGCGAGACCTTGGCCGTGATGGCGTTCAAGGCGGCCGTGGAGGCCAGCAGTTCGTTGTAGACCCGCGGATCGTTCACGAGCCGGCCCAGGCTGCCCTTGCCGCGTTCGACCGCGTCGGTGACCCGCGTCGCCGAGACCATGAGCGCGTCGAGGTCGCGGTAGGCGGCGTCGTCGGTGAAGAGCCGGCCCAGCGTGCCCTTGCCGGCCCTCAGGTCCGCCAGCAGCCTGGCGGTCTCGTCGAGCCCCTGACCGGCGACGGCCGACAGCGCCGCAATCGAGGTCGGATCGATGCCGGAGGGCACGTAGCCCCAGTCGGGAATCGGGGTGCCGGCGGGAGCCGGGGTGATATCGATGGCCCCTTCGCCGAGCAGCGAGATGGCGCCGATGACAGCCAGCGACTTGTCGGTGATGAGGGGACGCATCTCTTCGGCGATGTCGAGCCAGACCTCGACCGCCGGCGCCTTCCAGACGCACCTCGCTCACGACCCCCATCTCGATGCCCGCCACCCGCACCGGCGTCCCGCTCTTCACGGTCGCGATGTTCGGGAAGCGCGCCTTGAGCGAATAGCGCTGCCAGAAGAATCCGCCGGCGCCGCCCACGGCAAACACCAGCATTGCCGCCATCACCAGCGCAAACAGGCTGATGATGCCGATCTTCAGTTCCGACCACGCCAGAGAGCGCGTACGCGGCATGTGTGCAATCTCCTACGACAGGAACGCGAGAATGTAGGGGTCGGTCGCCGCCCGCAGCTCGTCGGCGGACCCTTCGAACACGATCTTGCCGTCACGCAACATCACGAAATCCGCTTCTTCGACCTTGTCGGGCGTAGCGCTCACGATGGCGTGGCCCTCGGGCGTCCGGGAGGCCCCATGCGTGGCGATGTGGAAGGCGTCGCGCAGCTGATGGGTGACCAGCACGGAGGTGACGCCCTCGAGGTCGCGGAGCTTGATGATCTCGGCATCCACCGTCAGTGCCGTGATCGGATCGAGCCCGGTGGTCGGCTCGTCGTAGAGCAGCAGTTTCGGCTTGAACGCCATGGCCCGGGCGATGGCGACGCGGCGCCGCTGGCCGCCGGAGAGTTCCGAGGGCTTGCGGTCCACATAGGGCCCGAGCTCGACGAAGCCCAGCACTTCCTCGACGCGGGCCCGGACGTCGGCGAGCGGCATATCGGTCTCTTCGTAGAGCTTGAAGCCGACGTTCTCGCCCACCGTCAGCGAGTCGAAGAGCGCGCCCTCCTGGAACACCATGCCGGTGTGATCGCGCACGGCGAACAGCTCGTTTTCGGTCATGCGGTCGATCTGCTGGCCGTGCACCCAGATGCGGCCCGAGTCGGGCGCGAGCAACCCCAGGATGAGTTTCAGCACCGTGGACTTACCGGAGCCGCTGGCGCCGATGAAGATCTTCGTGAAGCCGGGGTACAGCTTGAAGCTGATGCCGTCGAGCACCACGTTGTCGTCGAACGCCAGGTGCACGTCGTCGAAGACGACGACCGGTTCGTCGCCGGGACGGCCCTGCGCGGGCCCGCGCCGAGCTTCGGGAATCGCGGCCATCAAAACAGCAGCTCCAGCAGAAGCTGGGTGGCGAAGAAGTCCATGGCGATGACGCCGACCGAGGCGGCCACGACCGCGTTGGTGGTGGCGCGGCCCACGCCTTGCGTGCCGCCGCGCGTTCGAAGGCCCACGTGGCAGCCGACGGTGACGATGATGAAGCCCAGGAAGAAGGGCTTGAGCAGCCCCATCCACACGTCTTCGAGGAACAGCCCGTCGATGACCGACGACCAGTAGACGCCCGACGACACGCGCAGGTTCTGCACCGACACGACCCAGCCACCGAGCAGCCCGACGGTATTGGCGACGACCGTGAGGATCGGCGTCATCAGGATGCCGGCGAGCACGCGGGGCACCACCAGTTTGCGCACCGGGTCGGTGCCGAGCGCGCGCAGCGCACTCACCTGTTCGGTCACCATCATCGAGCCGAGCTCGGCGGCGATGCCCGAACTGACGCGGCCGGCGAGCATCAGCGCCGTCAGCACCGGCCCGAGCTCTTTGATCATCGAGGCGCTCACGAGGCGTCCGACGAACGGCCGCGCGCCGAACTGATCGAGGGTGAAGCCGGACTGCAGGGCCAGCACGGCGCCGGTGAAGAGGCCGGTGAGGATCACGACCGTCATCGACCCGATGCCGATGGCGTCGAGCTGCTCGACGAAGTCGTGCCAGTAGAAAGGCCGCGTCACCGCGCAGCGCGCCGTCGCCATCGCGAGCTTCGTGTACTCCTGGATCTCGAGCAGTGCTCGTTTGACCCACTCGGTGACGGCCGGCATCACGTCGTCCCCGGCGGCCGGCCGCCGAGGCCCAGCGCGCGGCCCTTGATGGCGGCGATGCGATCGCGCAAGGCCGCGGCCGCCTCGAAATCGAGATCCACCGCCGCCTGTTTCATCTTCCGCTCCAGCTCGGCGAGGCGTGACGCCTCCTCCGCCGGCGAGCCGCCGCTGTCGAGGGCCGGGGTGGCGCTGTAGTCGCGCTCGTAGACGCTCGACAGCACGCCTTCGATGTCCTTGACGATGGTGGTTGGCGTGATGCCGTGCGCTTCGTTGTAGGCCGCCTGCAGGGTGCGCCGGCGCTCGGTCTCGTTGATGGCCATCCGCATCGAGTCGGTGACCTTGTCGGCGTACATGATCACGCGGCCGAAGACGTTGCGGGCGGCGCGGCCGGCGGTCTGGATGAGCGAGCCGCCCGAGCGCAGGAAGCCTTCCTTGTCGGCGTCGAGCACGGCGACCAGCGACACTTCCGGCAGGTCGAGGCCCTCGCGCAGCAGGTTGATGCCGACCAGCACGTCGAAGACGCCGCGGCGGAGGTCGCGCAGAATCTCGACCCGCTCCAGGGTGTCGATGTCGGAGTGCAGGTAGCGGACCTTCACGCCGAGCTCGTGGTAATACTGCGTCAGGTCTTCCGCCATGCGCTTGGTGAGCGTGGTGACGAGCACCCGTTCGCGACGCGCGACGCGCTGGCGGATCTCGGCCAGCAGATCGTCCACCTGCCCCTTCACGGGCCGGACCTCGATCGGCGGGTCCATCAGGCCGGTCGGACGAATCACCTGCTCCACCACGACCCCGCCCGACGCCTTCAGCTCGTAGGCGCCCGGCGTGGCCGAGACGAACACCGTCTGCGGCATCCGGCCTTCCCACTCCTCGAAGCTGAGCGGCCGGTTGTCGAGCGCCGACGGCAGGCGGAAGCCGTACTGCACCAGCACTTCCTTGCGGGCGCGGTCGCCGTGGAACATGCCGCGCACCTGCGGCACGGTCTGATGGCTCTCATCCACGATGAGCAGCGCGTCGGCCGGCAGGTAGTCGAACAGCGTCGGCGGCGGCTGCCCCTGCGATCGGCCGGTCAGGTGGCGCGAGTAGTTCTCGATGCCGTGGCAGTAGCCGATCTCCTTGATCATCTCGAGATCGAACATCGTGCGCTGGTGGATGCGCTGCGCCTCGAGCACCCGGCCTTCGTGTTCGAGGAAGGTGCGGCGCTCTTCGAGTTCGGCCTTGATGGCGTCGGCGGCTTCCTTCAGCCGGTCGCGCGAGGTCACGAAGTGGGTCTTCGGGAAGATCGACAGGCGGTCGTGGCGGCGGACCGTCTTGCCGGTGATCGGATCGAAGCTGGCCAGCTCGTCGATCTCGTCGCCGAACAGCCCGATGCGCAACGCCAGCTCGTCGTAGGAGGGATAGACCTCGACGATGTCACCGCGCACGCGGAAGGTGCCGCGCCCGAACTCGAGGTCGTTGCGCTCGTAGAGGATCTCGACCAGCTTGCGCAGCAGGTGGTCGCGGCTCATCCGCTGGCCCTTTTCGAGCGGCAGCACCAGGCCGTAGTAGGCCTCCGGCGAGCCCAGGCCGTAGATGCAGCTCACGCTCGCCACGATGATGACGTCGCGCCGCTCGAACAGCGACCGCGTGGCCGACAGGCGCATGCGATCGATCTCGTCGTTGATCGTCGATTCCTTCTCGATGTAGGTGTCGCTGGCCGGGACGTAGGCCTCGGGCTGGTAGTAGTCGTAGTAGCTGACGAAGTACTCGACGGCGTTGTGCGGGAAGAAGCGGCGGAACTCCTGATAGAGCTGGGCCGCCAGCGTCTTGTTGTGCGCCATCACCAGCGCCGGCCGGTTCACCCGGGCGATGACTTCCGCCATCGTGTAGGTCTTGCCGGAGCCGGTCACCCCGAGCAGTGTCTGGTGCGGATCGCCGCGTTCGAGGGCCGCCACGAGCTCCGGCACGGCCCGCACCTGGTCGCCGGCCAGTTCGAAGTCCGAGACGAGGGAAAAGCGGTCGAGGGTGGCGGGCATTGGGGGTCGGCCCCGGGGCCGAGCGTCCGGGCAGTGCCGTCGGCAGGAGTGGGGACTTCCCGGAGCGTACCACAGGCAGTGGCGTGCAACGCTGCCCGGTCCAGGGCCGCGGCGGATCCGGGTGGACGGTATAATCAGAGGTTGCTGCAGATGCTGCCGCCGCCGACCCGAATGGAATCCTCTCGATGAGGTGCCTGGCCGTCTGCCAGACCGAACTCGTCGGCCGCCTGCTGCACGCGGTGCTCAGTCCACGCCTCGAGGTCGAGTTCGTCGTCGAGAGCAAGGCGCTGGCGCGCCGCCTCCACGATGCGGGCGCCACCGTGGTGGCCGCCGACCCCCGGCGCGTCGACACCTTCGTGAAGGCCGATCTGCTGCCCACCACGTCGGTCATCATCGAAGACGCCCGCCAGCGCAGTCTGCCCAAAGTGCTCGACGCGGTGCGCGATGCCGGCGGCGTGCTCGTCTACCTGCTCGGCACGCTCGGCCCGGAAGACGACAAGCGCGCGGCGGCGCTGCGGGCCGACTTCCCGGAGCTCACCAACATCACGCTGGCCGAACTGGTCGAGACCCGGCTGGCCACCGAGCTCAACCGCTCGCTCACCCGCCAGAAGGTGCAGCAGTACCAACGCTACTTCAGTGACGCCGACCGGGTGCTGATTCTGACGCACCACGATCCCGATCCCGACGCCATCGCCAGCGGCCTGGCGCTGCGCACGCTGCTGCGGCGCACCAAGCAGACCGCCATCATCGGCACCATGCAGCCGGTGTCGCGGCCCGAAAACCTGCGGATGCTGAAGCTGCTCGAAATCGGCGTCGACACGGTGACGGCCGACCAGTTCGCGTCGTTCGAGAAGATTGCGCTGGTGGACGTGCAGCCGCACTACTTCGGCGACCAGCTGCGCCATGTGGATCTGGTGGTCGATCACCATCCCGAGACCACCGGCTGGACGGCCATGTTCAAGGACATCCGCCCCGACTACGGCTCGACTTCGACCATCCTGACCGAGCATCTGCAGGCGGTGGACCTCGACATCTCCGAGCGCACGGCGACGGCAATGCTCTACGCCATCAAGTCCGACACGCTGTTCTTCAACCGCCAGGCCAACCGCGCCGACCTCGACGCGTTCTCGTTCCTGTATCCGCTGGCCGACGCCAGTCTCATCCGCAAGATGGAAGGCGCGGAAATCACGCGCGAGCGGCTCGACTACGTGATCAAGGCGTGGCAGCAGGGCCGCATGGTCGAGCACGTGTTCTGCGCGTTTCTCGGCGAGCCGCCGCGCGACGACTTCATCCCCTACGTGGCGGACTTCTATCTGCAGCTCGAAGACGTCCAGTGGACGGTGATCTCTGGCGTGGTCAACGACCAGATGGTGGTCTCGGTCCGCAACCTCGGCTACTCGCGCAACGCCGGCGACTTCGTGCGCCGCTGGTTCAACGACATCGGCAGCGCCGGCGGCCATCGCACGATGGCCAAGGCGGTGGTGCCGCTCGAAGCGTTCCAGACCAAGTTCGGCGTGCACGAGGGCAGTCGCGTCAATCAACGGATGCTGGACCTCGTGCTCGACTTCCTGCACGAGCAGACCGGAAAGAAGTAGCGGGGCTCGGGTCTCGGGGCCCGGGGCTCGGGGCTCGGGAAGGCGTCGGCGCTCGCCGCGCCGACCAGCTTCAGTCTTCGATGGCCTGCTTCACGTCGGCGATGAGGTCGTCGGCGTCTTCGAGCCCCACCGACAGGCGCATCATGCCGCGGGTGACGCCGGCCTTCGCCAGCGCCTCGTCGCTCAGCCCGTACTGCGACGTCAGGATCGGCAGGCTGCACAGGCTCTCGACGCCGCCCAGGCTGGCCGCGCGCTGGAACACCTGCAGGCGGTCGAAGGCACGGAACGCCGCCGTCTGCCCGCCCGCCAGGTCGATGCACACCATGCCGCCGAAGCCGCTCATCTGTGCGCTTCGCGATCGCGTGGTCGGGATGCGAGGCCAGCCCCGGATAGTGCACGGCGGCCAACGCCGGATGGCCTTCGAGGGCCCGGGCGAGCGCCAGCGCGTTGTCGTTGTGACGGGCGACCCGCAGGGTGAGCGTCTTCATGCCGCGGCCCAGGGCGTAGGCGGGCTGCGGGTCGAGGATGCCGCCAAGCAGACGTCTGGTCTTGGCGAGCCGCCCGATGAGCCCGGCCCGGCCCGACAGCACGCCGCCGGTGACATCGCTGTGGCCGTTCAGGTACTTCGTGACGCTCTGCATCGACAGGTCCACACCCATCGCGAGCACCGGCTGGTTGATCGGCGACGCGAACGTGTTGTCCATCACCGACAGCACGCCGGCCGTCCGGCAGGCGTGGGCCACCGACGCGACGTCGATGACGCGCAGCGTCGGGTTGATCGGCGACTCGAACCACACCAGCCTGGTCTTCGGACCGATGAGTGCGGCCGGCGTCCGGAACTCCTCGAGCGACGCGAACCGGGTGGTGATGCCGAAGCGTGAGGCCAGCCCGGTGAGCACGTGGAAGGTGCCGCCGTAGATCGCCGCGCAGCACACCACTTCGTCACCGGCTTCGAGCAGGCCGAAGAGCGCCGTCGAGATCGCCGCCATCCCGGAGCCGAAGACGAGCGACGCCTCGGCGCCGTCGATCTCGGCGAGCTTGGTCTCGACCGCGACCACCGTCGGGTTCTCGTAGCGCGAGTAGAGATAGCCGGGTCTGGTGCCGGCCGCATAGGCTTCGACGTCGGCGGCCGACTCGAACACGAACGTGCTGGTCTCGTAGATCGGCACGGTGAGCGAAGCGGCGGCGGGCGGGCGCTCGCCGGTGTGAATCAGGCGCGTGGCGGGGCCGTGGCTGGCACGAGTGGTCATGAGCGTCCTCTGGAGTCTTCACCCACGCGTTCGCCGGCGGCGCCGAGGGCAGGTTCGATGAACAGACGGTGCGCGTCTTCGTGGCCGCGCGTCACCAGATCGGCCGGCGTGGCCCGCCGATCGGAGGCGACGTCGTCGGCGCCGGCCAGATCGAGCGGCGTCAGCGCGTTGTGCGATGGGCGGATCACGAACACCGCATGGAAGTGCGCCTGGGCGTAGCGCACGCCGTCGCGGACGGCCGCCGTTTCCTGCGCCAGCAGCCACTCGCCCGCCCGACCGCGCGGGTCGAGCCGCGCGGTCCTGAGATCGTGCGGACCTCCGACCTCGGGCGAGGCAGTCACGATGATGGCCTGCTCCATGCCGGCGGCGGCGGCTTCTTCGAGCAGCCGCGAGAGCGAGGCCGGGCGATCGGCGAGCCGATGCACCTCGCCACGCCAGAAGCTGTCGGCGGGGAACGCGAGTGGGTGCGGCTCCGACAGATCGGCGAGCGTCAGCGCGCCGCTCACGACATCGATGAGCGAGGCCTTCGCCGGACCGGCGAGGTCGAAGGCCTCGGCGCGGCGGCCCGCCGGGCCGGTCGCACCAGGGAACTGCCGGCGTCCGGCTTCCCCGCCGATCATCCCGAACACCAGATCGCGGCGGGCATCGAGGTCGTGCACCGTCAGCAGCAGATCGCGGTGTCCCGGCTGGCCGGCGCCGGAGACCAGGAGCTCCGACAGCCGCAGGCTCAGATCGGCGGCCCGCGGGCGGGCCAGCGCTGCCCCGCCCCGCAGCAGGTCCCAGAGCGCGCTCATGGCGGTCGCCGCAAACCGCGCCGAGTCTACCGGCGCACCGAGCAGACGCCACGCCAGGTGCCCGCGCTGACGGCGGGGCGCTCGCACCGCGGTGACGGCGGCGCCCACGCCGAGCGCCGCGAGCAGCGTCGCGGCCACGATGAGCACGAGACGCGCGATCCACGCCGCCAGATGGTCTGGCTGGAACACCCACCCGAGCCACGACGCGTAGCGCGCCGCCAGCGTCGGCGTGCCGTCGAGCCCGCTCCACCCGGCGAGGAGACTCGCCGGCCACACGACCACGGCGGCCAGCAGCAGCGCCAGAGGGCTGGCGACGAGCCCGGCGACGAGCACGAGCGCCATGCCAACCGCGCGGTATGGCCGGGTGAGCCCGTAGGCGGCGTGCCTGGTGGGACGACGCCAGAGTCCTCGCGGGTCCCAGAGCGCCGCCGCGCCATCGAGCGCGAAGAGCACGGCCGCCAGGGCGCCGACGCCGCGGCCGGCCACGAGGTCGATCTTGACGCCGGATTCGTGCAGCGCCTCGAGCACGCCGGCGTGATACGCGCCGTCCACACCGGTGCCGCTCAGCACGACCGCCGTCGGGCGCTCGGGGGAATACAGTTCGTGCTGGGCTCGAGAGCCTCGGGCCACCAGTCGAATCCTACTCGTCGTGGATCGTGACGACCTTGACGACCTCGAAGGTGCGCGTGCCGGCCGGCGCGGTCACCTCGACCTCGTCGCCCTCTTCCTTGTTCAGGAGCGCGCGACCAATCGGCGACGCGGTCGAGATGAGGCCCTTCGCGGCGTCCGCGTCTTCGGGCATCACCAGCTGATAGATGACCTCGCCGCCGCCGGTTTCCTTCAGGGTGACGGTCGAGCCGAAGCCGGTCTTGCCGTGCGGCACGCGATCGAGGTTCATCAGCGCCACTTCGTTGCGCCGGCGCTGCAGCATCGCGATCCGCGCCTGCACGAAGCTCTGACGCTCTTTGGCCGCCGAGTACTCGGCGTTCTCGCGCAGATCGCCGAACTCGCGCGCCCGCTGGATCTCTTTCGGAAGCTCCGAGTAGAGCTCGCGCTCCAGGCCGGCAATCTCGTCGTCGAATCGCTTCAGAATTCGTTCTTTCATCGCTTCAGCCGGTTACTGTAGCACACGGGGTGCTATGCTCCGGAGAGTGCGCCGCGCCCCGCGCGGCCCTGCCACCGTGATACTCGCCCTGCCTTCGATCACCAGCCGTCGTCATCCACTCGTGCAGGCCTGTCGCGATGCCCGCGGCGGCGGCCCCGATGAGCCGCTGTTGCTCGACGGCTGGCATCTGCTGGTCGATGCCGTCGCGGCCGGTCTCGCCGTGGACGCGGTCGCCGTCAACGTCGATCCGCCGGGCCCGGCAGAAGCGCGCGCCCTCGACGACCTCATCGAGGCCGGCGCGCATGCGGTGCATGTGACCGACGATGTGCTGCAGGCGATCAGTCCCGTGCGCACGTCGTCGGGCGTCGTGGCCCTCGCCCGCCGTCCGGTGCTGACGCTGGCCGACGTGTTCGCCCCGGCCCCGGCGCTGGTGGTGGTCGCCGTCGACGTGCAGGACCCCGGGAACGTCGGCGCGCTCGTGCGCACGGCGGAAGCGGCCGGAGCCAGCGGCTTCGTGGCGCTCGGCGCCTCCGCTGACCCGCTGGGCTGGAAGGCGCTGCGGGCGTCGATGGGGAGCGCGTTTCGTCTGCCGATGGCGCGGGTGCCAGACATGGCCGCGTTCGTGGCCGAGGCCCGCACTCGCGAGATGCAACTGGTGGCGCTTGGCGCCACGGGGCGGTCGCGGGCCCGAAGAGGTCGATCTCGCCCGCGCGACCTGCGTGTTCGTGGGCGGCGAAGGCCCGGGGCTCGGCGCGTCCCTGCTCGCCCAGGCCGACCAGGTGCTGACGCTGCCGATGGCGGCGCCGGTCGAATCGCTCAACGTCGCCGTCGCCGGCGCCCTCGTGGTCTACGCGGCGGCGGCGCAGCGACGGGCTCGCGCGTGAGCGGCCTCTTCGACGACGATCCGAGTCGAGGGCGCCACACCGCCACCGCCGGCGCCGCTGGCGGAACGGATGCGGCCGCGCACGCTCGATGAAATCGAAGGCCAGGCGGCGCTGCTGGCACCGGGCCGGCCGCTGCGCGAAGCGATCGCCCGCGACGCCCTCCAATCGGTGATTCTGTGGGGCCCGCCGGGCACCGGCAAGACCACGCTGGCGCGCCTCATCGCCGATGCCACCTCGGCCGACTACGTGGCGTTCAGCGCCGTGCTCTCCGGCATCAAGGACATCAAGGACGTGATGGCGGCCGCCGAGCATCGCCGCCGCGCCGGCCGCCGCACCATCGTCTTCGTCGACGAGATCCACCGCTTCAACAAGGCCCAGCAGGACGCCTTCCTGCCGCGTGTCGAATCGGGCGACATCGTGCTCATCGGCGCCACCACCGAAAACCCGTCGTTCGAAGTGAACGCGGCGCTGCTGTCGCGCTCCAAGGTGTTCGTGCTGCAGCCGCTCGACGAGCCGGCGATCGCGCGCATCCTGCAGCGCGCCCTCACCGACACCGAGCGCGGCCTGGGCGCCGTGGCGCCGGAGGTCAGTGACGAAGCCCTCGGCGCGCTGGCCCGCGTCGCCGACGGCGATGCCCGCCGGGCGCTGAACCTGCTGCAGCTGGTGGTGGCGGCGGCGCCGCAGCCGGTGGGCCGTCCGAAGGTCGATCTCGCGCTGGTGCAGGACACGCTGCAGAAGAAGACGCTGCGCTACGACAAGGGCGGTGAAGAACACTTCAACATCATGTCGGCGCTGCACAAGTCGATGCGCAACTCCGACCCCGACGCCGCCGTCTACTGGCTGGCGCGGATGCTCGAAGCCGGCGAGGAGCCGATGTACATCGCGCGCCGGCTGGTGCGCTTCGCCTCGGAAGACGTCGGCATTGCCGATCCTCAGGCCCTGGTGATCGCGATGGCGGCGCGTGACGCGCTGCACTTCATCGGCATGCCCGAAGCGAACACCGCGCTGGCCCAATCGACCCTGTATCTGGCCACCGCGCCCAAGAGCAACGCCGTCTACGCCGCCTACAACGCCGCCGCCGAAGCCGCCACGCAGGACGCCGCCGACCCGGTGCCGCTGCACCTGCGCAACGCGCCGACCAAGCTGATGAAGTCGCTCGACTATGGCCGCGGCTACCAATACGCGCACGATCAACCCGACGCCGTGGCGGCCATGGATTGCCTGCCCGAACGCCTGCAGGGCCGCCAGTTCTACCAGCCGACCGATCGCGGATTCGAGAAGGAGATCAAGCGGCGGTTGGATGGATGGAAGGAGATCAAGGCGAAGAAGCGGAGCGGCTAGGTTCTAGCGGCTAGCGGCTAGTCGAGCAACCTGTCCCGCGAATGAGCAACCCGTCAGTCGGCGCGCAGGTCGCATCTCTCCGCAGCGTGACGCTTGCACACTAGCCGCCAGGACCAAGCCGCTAGCCGCCTCTAGATCCGCTCGAACCTTCGCTCCAGGTCACGCCGCGACAGTCTGAACATCACCGGCCGTCCGTGCGGGCACACCGTCGAATAGGCGGTCGCCCGCAGTTCGTCGAGGATGTGCGTCATCTTCTCGACCGTCAGCGGGTCGTGCGCGCGGACGGCGGTGTGGCAGGCCATGGTCGCCGCGATCTGTTTCAGTGCCTGCTCCGCGACCAGGCCGCGGTCGATGTGCTCGAGGTCGTCGGCCAGGGCCCGCAGCGTGCGGTCGATGTCGTCGGGGCGCAGAATCGCCGGCACCGCCGAGATGCGCACGCTCGAGCCGCCGAAGTCTTCGATCTCGAAGCCGAAGCGCGTCAGGTCGGCCGCCCGCGCCAGCAGCGTGGCGTGGCCGGCGCCCGGCAGGTCGATGACCATCGGCACCAGCAGGCCCTGCGATTCGAGCGGCGCTGCCGTGAGCTTCTCGAGGATGCGCTCGAACAGCACGCGCTCGTGCGCGACGTGCTGGTCGATGATGACGAGTCCTTCGTCGTCGACGGCGATGATGAAGGTGTTGCGGAACTGCCCCAGCGGCGTGAGCGGCCGCTCGCCGCTGACCGGCGACCACGAGGCCATGCCCGCCGACGCCGGCACGTAAGATCCACCGCCGCTGACCTCCGCTCGTCCCGGAGGCGCCGGCCACATCGCCGTCCAGTCGCGCACCGCCGAGCCCCCGCCCGGCAGCGATGACCAGGGCGACGCATTGGCGGCGGAGGTCCACGGCGGCACGGTGGCGTCCGCTCGATCGTGTGTCGCCCCGTCGGGCGGCAGCGCCGGCATCCGCGCCGCCCCGAGGGCTTCGGCCACGCCGCGGCGCACGATCTCATGCACCAGCGACTGATCGGCGAAGCGGACTTCGGCCTTGGTCGGATGCACGTTGACGTCGATGCGGTCGAGCGGCACCTCGAGGAACAGGTGAATCTCAGGACTGCGTTCCTTGATCGAGGCCGACTGATAGGCGTCGATGACCGCGTGCGCGATGGTCTTGTCCTTGACGATGCGGGCGTTCACGAAGACGTGCTGGGGCCCGCGCGTCGGTCCGGTGTCGGCCAGCGCGGCCACCAGGCCCGTCAGGTGCACGCCGTGGGTGGTGCGATCGACCGG
Organism: uncultured Acidobacteriota bacterium; assembly: GCA_963779175.1. GTDB lineage: Bacteria > Acidobacteriota > Vicinamibacteria > Vicinamibacterales > UBA2999 > CADEFD01. Next base: position 1,074,020 of record CAVZXA010000003.1, on the reverse strand, counting down.
CACCAGGTCGGGGCGGTCGCCGTAGATCTGATACATGCGATCGGCGAGCGTGGCGGCCGGCGGACATTCGAGCACCCGCTTCCCGGCGTTGGTCAACGTGAAGCCGACGCCGGGATGGCAGAGCGCCAGTTGCGTCATGAGCTTCGAGACGTGCGCGGTTTCGGCGCCGTCCGACTTGAGGAACTTGCGCCGCGCCGGCAGGTTGAAGAACAGGTCCTCGACCGTGATGCTCGTGCCTTCGGGGCCGCCCACCGCCATCACCCGCTCGATGTGGCCGGCCACGACACGGATCTCGGTGCCGCCGTCGGTGCCGCGCTCGCGCGTGCGCAGGGTGAAGCGCGACACCGAGGCGATGCTCGGCAGCGCCTCGCCACGGAAGCCGAGCGTGGCGATGGCGCCCAGATCGTCGGCCGAACGGATCTTGCTGGTGGCGTGCCGTTCGAGGCACATCCGGGCGTCGTCGGGTGACATCCCGATGCCGTCGTCCTCGACGCGCAGCAGGCGCTTGCCGCCGTACTCGATGGTGACGGTGATGCGCCGGGCGTCGGCATCGAGGGCGTTCTCGACCAGTTCCTTGACCACCGATGCCGGGCGTTCCACCACTTCGCCGGCGGCGATCTGGTTGGCGAGGTCGTCGGGCAGCTTGACGATGCGGCTCATCGCGTTACCACCAGCCCGAACGGCGGAATCCGACGAACATGGCGGCCGACGCGGTGCCCATCAAGCCGAGCACCCACCAGAACTGCAGGTCCTCCCCACCCGGGAAATGCGGGAGCGGCACGTTCATGCCATACATCCCGGTGAGCACGGTCAGCGGCCCGAACAGCGTCGCCACGACGGCGACCAGCTTGGACGTCTGTGCGAGCTGAATTGACACGCCGGCCAGATGCGCGTCGAGGATGCCGGTCACGCGGTCCTGGAAGATCATGGCGTCATCGGCCAGGCGCACGAGCTGGTCGTAGACGTCCCGGAAGCGGTACGCCATCTCCTCGCTGATGAGATCGAACTCCCGGCGCGACAGTCGACCCATCACGTCCCGCTGCGGCATCACGATGCGCCGGAGGCTGCGGATGTCGCGCTTCACCGCAAGGATCTCGCCCATCAGGCTCTCTTTGGGCGACTCGAGCACCTGGCGTTCGAGATCGTCCAGCCACTCCTCGAGCTCGTCCACCTCGGGGTGGTAGTGGTCCACCATCGTGTCCATGATGCGATGCATGAGCGCCATCGGGCCTTCGGCCAGGATGTGGGCGCTCTTGCCGCACAGGTCCGAGACGTGCGCGATGCTGCGGCGTTTGCCGTCGTGCACCGTGACGAGGAACTGTGCGGTCACGAAGAAGTCAGTGTCGTGGGTGTCGAAGGCGTGTTCGCTGGCGTGGAAGTTGATGCCGTGCAGCACCACGTAGACCAGGCTGCCGTAGGTCTCAACCTTCGGATGGTGCGTCTCGCCGAGTGCGTCCTCGACTGCCAGTTCGTGAATGCCGAACAGTTCACGCAGCACCTGGCCGTCGTCGGCGGTCGGCTCGGCGACGTCGGCCCAGACGTAGACGCCGCTGCCGGGGGCGAGCCAGGCCGGCTCCAGCGCGTCGACGGCGCTGGTGCGGCCGTCTCGGTGCACGAAGTAGCGAATCACGACAGCTCCGGTAAGCGCAGCGCCTTGAGTAACGCGCGGAATCGCGGCTCGGCGCGCAGCGGGTCCGCCGGCGGGTAGACCGCCAGCAGTTCCATCCACGGCCCGTGTTCACGGTGCGCCCGCTCGAGCCAGTCGAGCGCCTGCGGATGATCGCCCACCGCCGCGAACAGGAACGCGATGGCCACGGGGGGCACGTGGGTGGTGGCGGCGCGAGCCTGTACGGCCCGCAGCACCTCCCGGGCCTCGTCGAGGCGCCCAGCCCGGGCATGCACGTAACCGACGACCCAGGCCGGCGCAAACCCCATCGCCCGGCGCGCTGCCAGCGCATCGGCCATGGCGTCGTCGTGGCGCCCCACCGCCGACAGCGCCAGCGCCCGCCAGAAGTGTGAGGTGGTGTAGTTGGGGTCGATCTCGAGGCTGCGGTTGCAGGCGGCGACGGCGTCGTCGAAGCGTCGGGCGAAGTACTTCACGATGCAGTTGGAGCCATGGCGCATCGGCGATCCGGGATCGAGCGCCAGCAGGCGGTTGCTCTCGGCAAGGGCCTCGTCGGTGCGCCCGATCCCCACCAGCAGGTGGCCGAAGATCATGTTCATCGGAGCGGAGGGGTCGAGCGCCATCGCTCGCCGGTAGCTCTGCTCGGCGGCGGCCCAGTCCCAATCGGCCTGGGTCTGCACGTGGGCCAGCGCCTGCCAGGCGGCTGCGAGGGTCGGGTCGAGTTCCACCGCGCGCCGCGCCGAGGTCCCGGCCAGCGGCAGCACCTCCTGCGCCGGCTGCATGCCGAAGCCCGACGCCAGCACCAGCACGTTGCCAAGCGCGGCGTGGGCGGCGGCGTAGCCGGCATCGAGCTGGACGGCCCGCTCGAAGTGCTGGCGGGCGCGCTGCAGGTCGGTCTGGGCCCGCGACGTGCGCAGCAGGCCGAGGCCGGCGTCGAGTTCCGCCCGCGCGTCCGGCACCATCGTGTCCTGAAGGGTCGTCGGCGCCGGGCGTCCCGCACGCGGGCCCAGGGCGGCCACGGCGACCAGCACCGACATCACCCCCACCGCGGCCACGGCTCCGAAGGTCCAGGTCCACGGCCACCGCGGCAGGTTGAGAACACGCGGGGCTGAGGTGGCCAGTGGTGGCGGCGTGGGTGTCTCGACGGCCGCACCGTCTGCCGCCACCTCGCCATCGAGCAGGTAGCCACGCCCGCGCACCGTGCGGATGGTGAAGTGACCGTCGCCGAGGGCGCGGCGAATCTCGACCAGGCACTGCACGAGCGAATCATCCGTCACGGCCACCGGGCCCCAGACCGTCTCGATCAGGCGCTGTTTGCTCACCACCTGACCGGCATGGCGCACGAGCATCGTCAGCACGTCGAAGGTCTTCGGGCGCAGCCGGATCTCCTCGCTGCCAACCCGCACCACCTGACGCGCCAGGTCGAGCGTGACGTCACGCACGCGGAGCTGATCAGTGGCGGACGTGGAAGTCGGCGTCATTTCGGCAAGGCTTCGTCTGGATTTCGGCTGGCTTTCGTGACGGGGCACGCGCCGCGCCGCTACAACCAACAGCGACACGGAGGCGGCGGGCGCGGTCGATTCCGACTCGAACCCGGCGCCATTATAAGCCCAGCGCCTGCCGGCGGCCGACCGCGGTGCGGCGGGTGCGCGAGGCATTTGGAGGCAGGATGCGGAGCAACTTGAAGTCGGTGGTCATCGTGGGCGCCGTGGTGCTTGCGGTCACGGCCGGGCCGGCCGGCGGGCAGACGGTGCAGGAACATGTCGGGGGGCTGCGGGCCCCGGCCAAACTGCTGGCGCTCCCGGCCGGCGAGCTGCTGGTGGCCGAAGCCGGCAACGGGCCCAATACCGGACGCATCTCGTTCGTCGATCGCGACGCCCGCCGCTTCACCGTGATCGATGGCCTGCCGTCGGCCTTGTTCCTGGGCCGCGACCCTGCCGGGCCCAATGGCATGCTGCTGGTCGACCGCACCCTCTACGTCACCATCGGTGGCGGCGACACCACCATCTCCGGCGCCGGCCAGGGCAGCGAGATTCCCAATCCGCAGGTGTCGTCGCCGCTCTTCAGCTCGGTGCTGGTGCTGGAGTTCCCGGACGCGGCAGGCTCGTTCTCGCTGGGCTTCGCCCTGCAACGCCCGCAACACGACCTGCTCGCCGCCGACCGGGCCGTGTATCTGCACAACGCCAGCGGCGAGGCGCTCCGCGTGTCGCGGCTGGTCGACTTCCCCAGCTACGTGGCCGAGCCGCGACCCGACGAGCCGCGTCATGTGCGGATTCTCGAATCCCTACGGTGTGGTGGGCAGTGCCGCCGGGCTGGCCATCAACGACGCGTCGATGAACGCCGTGTGGTCGATCCGGCTGGCGCCGGGCGGCCCCGTGACGCAGGTGGCGGCGTTTGCCAACGTGCCGAACACGCTCTTCCCCGGCACCGGCGGGCCCACCAGCGAAGCCGTGCCCGCCAGCCTGCGCGTGGCCGGCGACGACTTCGTGGTGTCGCTGCTCACCGGCTTCCCCTTCGGGCCGGGCGCGGCCAGCGTGCAGCGGATTTCGCGCTCCACCGGCGCCGTGACGCCGGTGGTCACGGGCCTGCAGACCGCGGTGGACGTGCTGCCGATTGTCGGCACGAGCGACCAGGTACTACGTGGTCGAGTACAGCGCCGCCTTCCTCACCGGCGGCCCCGGCCGCGTGCTGCGGGTGGACGCGACACGCGGCACCAGGCTGGTCATGGCCGACAACCTGCGCACCCCCACGCACCTGGCGGTGGACACGCGCACCGGGGACCTGTTCGTGACCGAGAACGCGGGGGGACGGATTCTTCGAATCCTGGTCCCCCGCTGAACCAGCGGCTTGGGACTAGCGGCTAGCGGCTAGATGCCCGCGCACGATTCGGGCCCGGCGACTACGCCGGGCCCGCTTTCACGTTCGGTAGCATGACAGCGTGATCATCTGCCCGCCAGGCCCTAGCCGCCAGCCGCTAGCCGCTGTGAGCGTCCTTAGTCCCCCACCTTCACCTGCAGGGCCGCCTGCGCCGCGGCGAGCCGCGCCACGGGAATGCGGTACGGCGAGGCGCTCACGTAGTCGAGGCCCACGGTGTGGAAGAAGTGCACGGACGCGGGATCGCCGCCGTGTTCGCCGCAGATGCCGAGCTTGAGGTCGGGCCGCACGGCCCGGCCCTTCTGCACCGCCATCGCCACCAGCTGGCCGGTGCCGGCGCCGTCGAAGGTCGCAAACGGATCCTTGTCGAGGATCTTGCGGTCCTGGTAGACCCGCAGGAACTTGCCGACGTCGTCACGCGAGAACCCGAAGGTCATCTGCGTGAGGTCGTTGGTGCCGAACGAGAAGAACTGCGCCTCGACCGCCACCTGATCGGCGGTCAGCGCGCCGCGCGGCACTTCGATCATGGTGCCGACGAGATACTTGAACTTGATGCCCTGTTCCTTCATGACCTCGGCAGCGACCCGATCGACGATTGCTTTCTGGTCGGTCAGTTCCTTCACGAGTCCGACCAGCGGAATCATGATCTCGGGAACGATCTTCAGGCCCTCCTTGTTGAGGCGGGCCGCCGCCTCGAGGATGGCCCGGGCCTGCATCTCGGTGATCTCGGGATAGGTGATGCCGAGACGCACGCCGCGATGGCCGAGCATCGGGTTGAACTCGTGAAGCTGTTCGACGCGCGCCAGCAGCGCCTTCTTCTCCGTCAGGGCCGCGCCGGTCTTGCCGGTCGCTTCCATGACTGCGATCTCGACCATCAGGTCCTCGCGCTTGGGCAGGAACTCGTGCAGCGGCGGGTCGATGGTGCGGATGGTGACCGGCGTGCCTTTCATGGCCTTGAACACGCCGTAGAAGTCCTCCCGCTGCATCGGCAGCAGCTCGGCCAGGGCGGCGCGCCGATCGGCTTCGTTGTCGGCGAGAATCATGCGTTGCACGATCGGAATGCGGCCTTCGCCGAAGAACATGTGTTCGGTGCGGCACAGGCCGATGCCGCGGGCGCCGAACTTGTAGGCGATCTCCGCCTGGTCGGGCTGATCGGCATTGGCGCGCACGCCCAGCCGCCGCACCTTGTCGGCCTGCTCGAGCAGCGCATGGAAGCGCCGGTAGATGTCGGAATCCGCCGGGGCGATCTTGCCATCGATGACCTGCAGGATCTCGCTCGGCGCCGCCGCCACCTTGGCGAGCTTCACCTCACCGGTGAGTCCGTCGAAGGCGATCCAGTCGCCTTCCTTGATGGTCTGGCCCTTGATCGTGAAGGCACGGGCATGCTCGTCGATCGCCAGCTCGCCGGCGCCGACGATCGAGGGCTTGCCCATCTGGCGTCCCACCACCGCGGCGTGTGAGGTCATGCCGCCGGTGGCGGTGAGAATGCCCTGCGACACCCACATGCCGTGGATGTCGTCGGGCACGGTCTCGCGCCGCACCAGAATCACGGTCTTGCCCTGGCTGGTCCATTCCACGGCGTGGTCCGACGTGAACACCACCTGGCCGCAGGCGGCGCCGGGCGAGGCCGGCAGGCCCCGGGTGGCGACCGGAATGCCCTTCCACTCCTTCGGCTCGAAGCCCGGTGCGAGCAGCTGCGACAGCGCTTCCGGATCGACCAGCAGCAGCGCTTCCTTCGGCGTGACCAGCTTCTCTTTCATCAGGTCGGTCGCGATGACCACGGCGGCGTAGCCGGTCCGCTTGCCGCTGCGCGTCTGCAGCATGAACAGGCGGTCGTCCTGAATCGTGAACTCGAAATCCTGGATGTCCTTGTAGTGCTTCTCGAGGCGGGTCGTGATCTGGCGCAGCTGGGCGTACGCCTTCGGCATCACCTCTTCGAGTTCGCGGATCTGCCGCGGCGTGCGGATGCCGGCGACGACGTCTTCGCCCTGCGCGTTCACGAGGAACTCCCCGTAGAACTCCTTGGCGCCGGTGGCCGGGTTGCGGGTGAAGCCGACGCCAGTGGCCGAGCGGTCGCCGGTGTTGCCGAACACCATCATCTGGACGTTGACGGCGGTGCCGATCGAATCCGGAATGTCGTAGATGCGTCGGTATTCCTTGGCGCGCGGGTTGTGCCAGGAGCGGAAGACGGCGTTACGGGCCATGCGCAGCTGGTCGTGCGGGTCCTGCGGGAACGCCTTGTGCGTCTTCGCCTTGACGACCGCTTTGAAGCGCGTGACCACGTCGCGCAGGGCCGCTTCGTCGAGGTCGGTATCGACCTTGGCGCCGACGGCCGTCTTCACGGCTTCGAACTCGTGCTCGAAGGCGGCCTTCGGAATTTCGAGCACCACCGAGCCGAACATCTGGATGAAGCGGCGGTAGCTGTCGAACGCGAAGCGGCCGTTGCCGGTGCGCGTCTTGAGACCCTCGACCGCCTGATCGTTCAGGCCGAGGTTCAGGATCGTGTCCATCATGCCGGGCATCGAGAACTTGGCGCCCGAGCGGACCGAGACCAGCAGCGGGTTGGTCGACGACCCGAGCGTCGCCTTGGCGCTCTTCTCGAGCCGCGCGATGTGGGTGTCGATCTCGCTCTCGATGGCGGGCGTGAGCTTGCCGTGGTTGGCGTAGTAGAGGTTGCAGGCGCCGGTCGAAATCGTGAACCCCGGCGGCACCGGCAGGCCGGCGTTGGTCATCTCGGCGAGGCCGGAGCCCTTGCCGCCGAGCGTGTCCTTCATCGTGCGGTCGCCTTCGGCCTTCCCCTCACCGAAGAAGTAGATGAACTTCGGCGCCTTCGGCCGCGCCGCCGACCCGCGCCTGGCCTTCGTCACCGCCTTCACGGCCGCCCGCACCACCGCCTTGACCAGGGACGCGACCTTCGTCTTCCCCTTGGCCCTGGCCTTCACCTTGGTCTTCGCTTTGAGGGTTGCCTTCGCGGCCTTCGCTTTCGGGGACGACGTCTTCACTGGTGCGACTTTGCGCTTCGCCATGTCGAGGGAACTCCTTACGAGTCGGATTGCGGCACCATCTCGGCGATGTCCGCGAGCTGCAGGATGAGGGATTCGAGACGGCGCAGCAGGCGCAGGCGGCCTTCGCGCACCGCCGGGTCGTCGGCCATGACCATCACGTCGTCGAAGAAGGTCGCCACCGCCGGCCCGAACGCCGCGGCTTCGCTGAAGGCCTTGCGGTAGCCGTCGCCGGCCAGCACCGCCGACTGAATCGCCGGGGTCCGCCGGGCGATCTCGTCGTGGAGCGCCAGTTCCGCCGGCAGCGACAGCGCGGGAATGGCCGTGCCCGAGGCTTCCGCGGCGCGGAACTGTTCGTCCGGCAGTTGCTTGGCGATGTTTCGCACGCGCTTGAAGAGCACGGCGAGCTGCTTGAACTCGGCCGTGTCGGTGAACTCGGGCAGCACGTTCAACCGGCGGCGGATGGTGAGCGGCAGCAGCGTGCTCTCCCCCGCCATCACGGCCCGCACGTTGCGCACGTCGGCGCCGCGCTGCTCGAACACGCTGGCCACGCGTTCGCGGAGGAACACGGCCAGCGCCGGCGCGGCGTCGCCCAGACCGGCGTGTCCGGCAAAGGCCTCGAACGCCCGCCCGGTCAAGCGCTCGATCGGAATGGCCCGGTCGACGCCCGTGAGTTCGGGCAGGTCGGCGAGGATGCGCACCAGCCCCTGGGCGGCGCGGCGGATGCCGTACGGATCGCGCGACCCGGTCGGCCGCTCGCCGGCCACGAACATGCCGGTCAGGGTATCGACCTTGTCGGCCAGTGCCACGGCCGCCCACGTGATGGCCGCCTCGCCGAGATCGGTCCGGCTCGGCGCGCCCGTCGGCTCGACGGCCGTCGGCAGGTAGTGGTGATAGATGGCCTTCCACACCGGCTCGGGCAGCCCTTCGTTGCGGGCGTAGATGCCGCCCATCGTGCCCTGCAGCTCGGTCAGCTCGCGCACCATGGCGGTGCCGAGATCCGCCTTGCACAAGCGGGCGGCCGTGGCCGCCGCATCGGCGGCCTCCGGATGGCCGAAGAGATCGCCGGCGATCCAGCGGGCCAGCGGCTCCAGTCGGTCCGCCTTGTCGCGGAAGCTGCCGAGCCCCTGATGGAAGGCCACGGTGGCCAGGCGTCCGCGATGCTGCTCGAGCGTCTGCGCGCGGTCGGCATCCCAGAAGAAGCGCGCGTCGCGCAGGCGCGCCGTGAGGACGCGCTCGAGGTTGCGCGCCACCATCTCGGGCTTCTCCGGCTCCATGTTCAGCACGGCGAGGAACGCCGGCATCAGCGCGCCGTGGCTGGTCACCAGCGGGAAGAAATGCTGGTGGTGGATCATCGTCGTGGTCAGCACTTCGGCCGGCAGTGCCAGGAACTCTTCCGGGAAGGCGCCCGACACCACGGCCGGATATTCGACCAGATCGGGCACTTCCGCCAGCGCCTCCTCCCCGGCCGCCGACACCTCGACGCGTCCACCACGGCGGCGCGCTTCGGCGTCGAGTTCCCGGGCGATGCGATCGTGCCGTTCGCCGCGTTCGATGATGACGAAGTTCTCGGCGAGGCGGCGGCGGTAGTCGTCGAAGCCCTTGACCTTGATGGCGCGTCCGGCGCGTCCGCTGGTGGTGAGGAAGCGATGGCCGAAGGTGACGGCGCCGGAGCGGATGTCCTGCACGAGCGAACTCGACGCCAGCGGCGTGCGGGTGATGTCGAACGGCACGACGCGCCCGCCGTAGAGGAAGAGCACCCAGCGAATCGGCCGGCCGCTGAGCAGCTCGCCCTTGCCGTCTTCGAGCTGGGCGTCCCAGCGCAGCTGCTTCGGGATACTGCAGATCGCGCAGCGCCGCGGCCAGCACCTCGGGCAGCACGTCCACGGTGGTCTTGCCGCGCAGCTGCTTCCGATAGGCGAGGTAGACGCCTTTCGGTGTCTCGATGCGTTCGAGCGACCGCCGGCTCCACGCCCTGCTTGCGGGCGAAGCCGAGGCCGGCGCCGGTGAGCTGGCCGTCGGCCTGGAAGGCCGCCGACACCGGCGGCCCCGTCACCACGTCTTCGAAGTCGGTCTGACGTTCGGGAATCTTCACGGCCCGCGCCACCAGGCGGCGCGGCGTGCTGAAGGTCTCGATGGGTTCGGCCGAGGGCAGCCGCCATTCGCGCAGACGGGCCTCGAGGCGGGCGCCGAATTGTGTGGTGAGGCCCGGCAGCCAGCGCGCCGGCAGTTCCTCGGTCCCGATTTCGATGAGCAGCTCTCTATCCATGACAGTCACGCGCGCTTAGCCTGCGACCTCGGCCCTGGCGGCCGCGGTGGCCTCGGCCCCGGCCGCATACTCGCGGCACAGGCGGACGGCCAGTTGCCGCACCCGCAGGATGTATGCGGTGCGCTCGGTGACGCCGATGCTGCCACTCGAGTCCAGCAGGTTGAAGAGATGCGAACACTTGAGCGCGTACTCGAGCGCCGGCAGGAGGAGCTTGGCGTCGGCCAGCCGGCCGGCGAAGCCGTAGTTGGCCTCGAACTGCGCGCGATGGAACGCCGCGTACTCCTCGGCCGGAATGCCGGTGTCCTGGTTGAAGGCGTACTTCGACTGCTCGATCTCCTCGCGCAGCCGCACCTCGCCGTATTTCACGCCGGGCGCCCACTCGAGATCGAACACGTTGTCGACCTTCTGCAGGAACATCGCCAGGCGTTCGAGGCCGTAGGTGATCTCGACCGAGACCGGCGCCAGGTTCACGCCGCCCACCTGCTGGAAGTAGGTGAACTGCGTGATCTCGAGCCCGTCGAGCATCACCTGCCAGCCGATGCCCCAGGCGCCGAGCGCCGGCGATTCCCAGTTGTCTTCCTCGAAGCGCACGTCGTGCTGCCGCGGATTGATGCCGCAGGCTTCGAGGCTGTCGAGATAGATCTGCTGGATTTCGTCGGGCGACGGCTTGAGGATGACCTGGAACTGGTGATGCTTGAACAGCCGGTTCGGGTTCTGGCCGAAGCGGCCGTCGTCGGGCCGCCGCGAGGGTTGCACGTACGCCACCTGCCAGTGGTCGGGGCCGAGCACCCGGAAGAGCGTCTCCGGATGCGAGGTGCCGGCGCCCACCTCGAGGTCGAGCGGCTGCTGCAGCAGGCAGCCCGCGGGAGGCCCAGAAGGTCGAGAGCTTGAGGATGAGGTCCTGAAAGGTCACCGGGAATCGCCTATCGGGAAGGCCGGCCGAGCGCCTGCACGACGCGCACCGACTTCAACTGTCGATCGAGGTGCGAGCCGAGCAGCGCGCGGTGCGCCAGGTCGAGTTCGCGGAGGACACTGTCGGAGGCGCCGAGGCCGGCCGCGTCGACCGGCTTCACCCGCCGGGCGGCCCTGATGAAGGCCAGCGCCCGGGAGGACAGATACCGGTCGTCGGTGCCCTGCGCGCCGTGGCAGGACCGGCACACGAAGCCGTGCCCTTCCACCGCCAGGTAGGCGCCGTCGTCGGTCGCAAAGTCGGTGCCGCACGCCGAACACGCCACGTCGGCGGGATACACGCCCTGGAGCCGCAGCAGCCAGCATTCGAAATACCGGGCCAGCGGCGCCACCGGCCCGCCCACGGTGAGGGCCTCGAGCGTGGCGGTGCCCAGCCGGAACAGGCGCTCGTCCGGGTCGGCATCGAGGGCCACGGCGTCGAGCAGCTCGGCGAAATAGGCGCTGTATCCCAGCGCGTCCGGGTTCGGCGTGGACATCGGCGATCGCACCGGTTCGGCGTAGTTGAGATTCACCAGCTCGCGCTGCTCCTTCTCGAAGTAGGCCACCCGCACCTCGGTCAGCGGTTCGAGGGCGCCGGCGAAGCGGGAGCGCGGCCTCCGCGCCGATTGCGCCACCCCCCGCTTCTTGCCGCGGTCCCGGGTGAGGAAGACCACGATGCGGTCGGCTTCGCCGAGCTTGTACGTGCGCAGCACCAGCGCGTCAGCGGTATAGAGGGGCACCGACGCCGACCTCGCTGCTCATTCTATCCGGTTCCCCGGTCTACCCCGGGCCGAGGTAACGCAGAAATATCGTCGCCAGGCCCAGGAAGGAGGCGAAGCCCACGACATCGGTGAAGGTCGTGATGAAGACCGACGACGCCAGCGCCGGGTCGACCTTCATGGCCTTGAGACCGAGGGGCACCAGGGTGCCGGCAGTGGAAGCCACGAGCATGTTGCAGACCATCGCCATGCCGAGCAACAGGCCCAGCACCGGATTGCCCTTGGTCATCCAGGCCACCAGCGCCGCCACGATGCCCAGCGCCACGCCGTTGCCCAGACCGATGGCGACCTCCTTGAAGAGCGCCTTCCGGGCGTTGGCCCCGGAGAGCTCGCCCAGGGCCAGGCCGCGCACGATGACGGTCAGCGTCTGGGTCCCGGCGTTGCCACCCATGCCGGCGACAATCGGCATGAAGACGGCCAGCGCCGTGGCCTGGCTGATGGTGTCTTCGAAGGCGGCGACCACCGAGGCGGCCAGGAACGCCGTGCCCAGGTTGACGCCCAGCCACGGCAGGCGCTTCTTCAGGGCCTCCCAGGCCGGGGTCTCGACGCGCTCGTCACCCGACACGCCGGCCAGGCGATAGAGATCTTCGGTGGCCTCGTCCTTGAGCACGTCGATGACGTCATCGACCGTGATGACGCCGGCCAGCTTGTTCTCTTCGTCGACGACCGGGATCGCCAGCAGGTTGTAGGAGGCCACCAGCCGGGCCGCTTCTTCCTGGTCGGTGTCGACGCGGACGCTGAACACGTCGGGCGTCATGATCCGCTTGAGCGGCGTTTCCGGCGCCACCAGCAGCAGACGACGCAGTGACGTCACGCCCACCAGATGGCGCCGCACGTCGACGACGTACAGGTAGAACACCATCTCGACGTTGATGGCGCTCTGGAGCGCCGACACCGCTTCGGCCACCGTCAGGTCTTCGCTGAGGGCGAAGACGTTCGGGTTCATGATGCGGCCGGCGGTGCGTTCGGCGTAGTCGAGCAGGCTCTCGACCTGCCCCGACTCGCGCCGCCGCATCAGCTCGAGCACTTCGTTGGAGAGCTCCTCGGGCAGGTGATCGATGAGCGCCGCGGCGTCGTCGGACGGGATCTCCTGCACCAGCTTGGCGATCTCTTCAGCCGATCGGACAGCCAGCAGCGCCGCACCGCGTTCGGGCCCGAGTTCGCTCAGGCTCTCCATCGCCAGCCGCGGCTGGCGTTCGACCAGGATGCTGAAGGCGGCCGTGCGCTCGCCTTCGTGCAGGTCACTGAAGATCTGGCCGAGGTCGGCCGGGTGCTGCTTCTGAAGGAGATTCTGGAGGTTGGCGGTGGCGCCGATCCGCAGCAGCCGCCGGACCGAATCCAGCACGACGTCGATTCTTCGCTGCGGCGCCATGACAGTCAGGGAAGCTCAGATCCGCACAACGTTACCACGGGAGGCGTCACCGCTTGCGGCGGCCGCCGCGGCCGTCGATCTCGGGCAGGCCGATATCGGCGAGGGCACGCGGATCGTCGCGCCAGTCCTCCTTGACCTTGACGTGGAGGTCGAGGAACACCTTGGTGTCGAAGAACGCCTCGAGGGCAAGCCGCGCGGCGGTGCCGATGGACTTGATCATCGAGCCGCCCTTGCCGAGCAGGATCGGCTTCTGCGTCGCCCGTTCCACCAGGATCGAGCAGTGCAGGCGCATCAGCCCGCCGGGCGCCTCGGGCTCGCCGAACTGATCGACCACCACGGCGGTGCTGAACGGGAGTTCGGCGTGGGTGTGGCGCAGTACCTGCTCACGCACCAGTTCGGCAGCGAAGAAGCGCTCGGGCTGGTCGGTCAGATAGTCCTCGGGAAAGAGCGGCTGCCCTTCCGGCAGGTGCGACAGCAGCACCGCTTCCAGCCGATCGACGTTCTCGCCGGTGGTCGCCGAGATCGGCACGATGTCGACGGCGATCTTCCGTTCGGCCATGGCGGCGATGCGCGGCAGCAGATCGGCCTTGGCCATCAGATCGACCTTGTTCAGCGCGATGACGACCGGCACCCGCACCGTCGAGACCAGCTCGCGCACGAAGCGATCGCCGGCGCCTTCCGGGGCGGTCGCGTCGATGACGAGTGTCACGACGTCCACTTCGCGGAGCACCGCCCGCGAGACGTCCATCATCCGGGCGTTGAGGGTCTTCAGCGGCTTGTGGATGCCCGGGGTGTCGAGGTAGGCGATTTGCCCGCCGGGCAGCGTCCGCACGCCGACGATGCGGTTGCGGGTGGTCTGCGGCTTGTCGGAGACGATGGCGAGCTTGGTGCCCACCAGATGGTTCAGCAGCGTGGACTTGCCGGCATTGGGCCGGCCGACGAGGGCGACGAACCCGGCTTTCATGCGCCCGCCGTTTCGGCGTCGGCAACGGCGGGACGCCGCTGCATCCGCACCCGCGTCACGCGGCGCCGCTCGGCATCGAGCACTTCGACGGCCACGTCACCGACATCGAAACGCTCGCCCTTCAGGGGCACCCGTCCGAGCGACGCCAGCAGGTAGCCGCCGACCGAATCGAAGCCGGCGCGCTCGACCACCACGCCCAGATGCGCCTGCAGCACCGATACGTCGGCCTTGCCGCTCACGACGAACGTGCCGCCGCCTTCGTCCACCACCGACTCGCTCTCCACGTCGTATTCGTCGCGGATTTCGCCGACGATTTCCTCGATCAGGTCTTCCAGCGTGACCAGGCCCGCCGTGCCGCCGTATTCGTCGACGACGATGGCGCTCTGCACGCGCGCCCGCTGGAACTCGTGCAGCAGCGCCGGCACCTTCTTGGTCTCGGGGACGAAGTGCGCCGGGCGCAGCAGATCGCGGATGCCGAGCCGCGACGGGTCGTCGTCGCGCACCAGGTCTTTCACGAACGCGAAGCCGAGGATGTTGTCGAGCGTGCCCTCGAAGACCGGCACCCGCGAGTACTGCTGCTCGAGGAACAGCGATCGCAGGTCGGCCAGGCTCTTGCCCGCCTCGATCGCCACGATGTCCGGACGCGGCGTCATCACCTCGCGCACCAGCGTGTCGCGGAAGTCGACGATCGACCGGAGCAGCGCCCGCGCCTGGTCGGGCTCCGATTCGAGACCGCCGTCGGTCTCGGGCACGGCCACCACCGGCGCCCCGGGCACCGGCGGGGCCAGTTCGCCCGGGCCTTCGGTGGATGGCGGCGTGCGGCTGACGCTGAGCAGCGCCGTCGTGACCGGCCGCAGGACCCGCTCGACGGCCCGGAACGCCGGCAGGAGCGCGCTCAGCACGCCTTCCGGATCGTGGCGGATCAGCACCAGCGGCACCAGATGTTCGGCCACCAGTGCGAAGATGGCCATCGCCGCGATGAGCGTCGGCAGCCCGTGACCGGCCTGCATGCCGATGACGCGCGCCAGCAGCGCGCCAGCGACGACGTAGATGATGGCGAGCACGATGCGCGCCGGGATGAACAGCCGCATCGGGTCGTCGAGGTAGCGCCCGAGCAGGTCGTCGCGATCGCTGCGCTCGGCCGTCAGGCGCAGCGACAGACGCATCATGGTGCTGAAGGCGGCCGAGACGGTGCCGACGAGCACGGCGCCGCAGGCGAGCAGGAAGATCGCAAGCGGGGTCATGGCCGGGGCCGCCTGGCTGCCGCGGCCGGCGTCTTCGCGCGCTCGATCAGGCCGCCGGCGAGGCCGCCCTTGCGACGCAGACGCGCTTCGACCCGCGCCATCTCGCCGTCGTCGGTCTCGTGGTCGTAGCCGGCCAGGTGCAACAGGCCGTGCAGGGCCAGCACGCGCACTTCGGTGGCCAGCGTGTGCCCGGCGGCTTTCGCCTGCCGGGCGGCGACGCCGCGGGCGATGGCGATGTCGCCGAGGTCGCCTGCGAAATGTCCGGGGCCGAAGGCCCTCGCCGAAGCGGGCGTCCGATCGGGATCAGACGACACGCCCGCGACGGCCTTGGGCGCCGCCGCCTTGGCGAAGGCGGCGGGGAACGAGAGGACGTCGGTGGCGGCGTGGACCTGCCGGAACTGCGTGTTGAGCGCGCGCATGCGTGCGTCGGTCACGAGCGCAACGGTGATGGTGCCGCGCAGCGCCCGCGGCGCCGTGCGCGCCAGCCAGGGGCCGAGGCCGCGAACGGCGGCCCGGTCCGCGGGAGCAGCGACGATGGCCACCTCCAGCACGGCTACCCCTTGGCGGCCGCGCTGGCCGCCTCGTACGCCTTGACGATCGCCTGCACCAGCTTGTGGCGCACGACGTCGCGGTCGTCGAACTTCACGACGGCGATCCCCTCGATGCCGGCCGTGATGCGCAGCGCGTCGTTCAGGCCCGACGTGCGGCCGGTCGGCAGGTCGATCTGTGTGATGTCGCCGGTGACGACCGCCTTCGAGCCGTAGCCCAGGCGCGTCAGGAACATCTTCATCTGCTCGACGGTGGTGTTCTGGGCCTCGTCGAGGATGACGAAGGCATCGTTCAGCGTGCGTCCGCGCATGAAGGCGATCGGCGCCACCTCGATGGTGCCGCGCTCGAGGAGGCGCTCGGCCCGCTCCACATCGAGCATGTCGTAGAGGGCGTCGTAGAGCGGCCGCAGATACGGATTGACCTTCTCCTGCAGATCGCCGGGCAGGAAGCCGAGCTTCTCGCCCGCCTCCACGGCCGGCCGCGCCAGCACGATCCGCGTGACCTTCTTGGCCAGCAGCGCCGACACGGCTTGCGCCATCGCGAGGTAGGTCTTGCCGGTGCCGGCCGGGCCGACGCCGAAGACGATGTCGTGGCTCTCGATGGCGTCGAGGTAGAGACGTTGGTTGGTCGACTTGGCCGTGATGCGGCGACGGCCCACCTGGCGCAACTGCCCGCCCTTCAGGAAGTGCTCCTGCAGGTCGATGCCGTCGTTGGCCGAGACCAGCTGCGCGGCGGTGCGGATGTCGGTGTCGGTGAGCGAGTGGCCGTCGTGCAGCAGCGAACTGACCTGGCCGACCCACTGCTCGACCCGGGCGGTGTCGCGTGCCTGCCCGTCCACCAGCAGCTCGTGGCCCTGAGTCCGGATCTTCACGTTGAGCAGCGCTTCGACGTGGCGCAGATTTTCGTCGTAGGGACCGAAGAGCGCGCCGACGCTCGATTCGGGTACCGCTATTCGACGCGTCGTGATGGTGCTGATGCCGATATCTCCTTCAGTATCAGTAACTTACTTTCTGACTCAAGAATCGTAGCGTGCCCTCCGCCGCCGGGTCAAGCCTCGGTGCGCAGGCGCAGTTCCCTGAGCTGCGCGGCGTCCACCGTGGAGGGCGCGTCGCTCATGAGGTCCACGGCCTGGGTGGTCTTCGGGAACGGGATGACCTCGCGAATCGAGCTCTCGCCGGCCAGCATGGCCACGATGCGGTCGAGGCCGAGCGCCAGGCCGCCGTGGGGCGGGGTGCCGTATTCGAGCGCCTCGAGGAAGAAGCCGAAGCGCAGCTTCGCCTGCTCGTCGCTGAGCCCCAGCAGCCGGAACACCGTGGCCTGGGTCTCGCGGTCATGGATCCGGATGCTGCCGCCGCCCAGTTCCCAGCCGTTGAGCACGACGTCGTAGGCCCGCGCGCGGACGCTGCCCGGGTCGGACGCCAGCTTCGCCAGGTCCTCCTCGCGGGGCGAGGTGAACGGATGATGCAGCGAATCCCACCGCTGCTCGTCGGTGTTCCACTCGAACAGCGGGAAGTCGGTGACCCAGAGCAGTTCCCAGGCGCCCTCGGGGATGAGGCCACGTTTCTTCGCCACGGCCAGGCGGAGCTGCCCCAGCACCTTCGAGGTGGCGTCGGCCGCTCCGGACGCCAGCACCACGAGATCCGCGGCGTCGGCGCCCATGGCCTCGAGCACCGCGACCGTGGTCGCGTCGCCGATGTCCTTGGCCGAGCTGCGCACGCCCTCGGCCGTGCGCCGGAGGGTGACGAGTCCGGCGGCACCGGCCTGCTTCGCCATCTCGACCAGCTCGTCGATCTCGCGGCGCGACACCCCCGCCGCTGCCGGGATCACGAAGCCGCGCACCGTGCCGCCGTGGGCCACGGCCTCGCGGAAGATGCCGAACGGCGACTCCGTAAACAGCGCGCCGACGTCCTGGATCTTCAGGTCGAAGCGCAGGTCGGGTTTGTCCGAACCGTAGACCGCGATGGCCTCGGCATACGGCATGCGGCGGAAGGGCCGGGCGATCGTCACGCCGATCTCATGGAACGCCGCGGCCAGCGCGCCTTCGACGATCCCGTAGACCAGCTCCGGCGTCGCAAAGGAAATCTCGAGGTCGATCTGCGTGAACTCGAGCTGGCGGTCGGCGCGCAGGGCCTCGTCGCGGAAGCAGCGGGCGATCTGCACGTAGCGGTCCATGCCCGCAATCATGAGGATCTGCTTGAAGAGCTGCGGCGACTGCGGCAACGCGTAGAACTCGCCCGGATGCACGCGGCTCGGCACCAGGAAGTCGCGCGCCCCTTCGGGCGTCGACTTGGTGAGGATCGGCGTCTCGATGTCGAGGAACCCCTGGTCGTCGAAGTAGCGGCGCATCGCCATCGTCACCTTGTGACGCAGCATGATGTTCTTCTGCAGCTGCGGCCGGCGCAGATCGAGGTAGCGGTACTTCAGGCGCGTCTCTTCCGAGACGTTCTGCTCGTCGCCGATGGGAAACGGCGGCGTCTTCGCTTCATTCAGCAGGCGCAGGCCGCTGGCGCGCACCTCCACTTCGCCGGTCGGCAGCTTCGCATTCACGGTCTCGGCGGCGCGGCGTTCGACCACGCCTTCGATGCCGACCACGAACTCGCTGCGGAACCGCTTGGCGCGCTCGAGCAACTCGGCGTCGTCCTGCACGACCACCTGCGTGACGCCGTGGCGGTCACGGATGTCGAGGAAGATGATCGACCCGAGGTCGCGGATCTTCTGCACCCAGCCGAGGAGCACGGTGCGGGCGCCGACATCGGCCACCCTGAGAGCGCCGCAGGTGTGCGTGCGGGCGAGAGATCCAAGTTGCTCAGCCACGTGAGGTCCCCATGTGCGTAACGATGTATTCGGCCGCGCGGTCGCGCGCCACGGCCTCCTGCCCGCCGGTGCCGAGCGACTTCACCGTCACCTGGCCCTGCCGGCGCTCCTCGGTCCCGACCACCGCCACGAACGGAATACCGCGGTCGGCGGCGTATTTGAACTGCTTGCCGAGCTTGTCGGTGTCGGGATAGACCTCGACGGCCAGCGGCGTGCCGCCGTCGCCGCGCCGCAGCTGAGCCGCCAGCGCCAGCGTGTCGCCCACCGCGTCGGCATCGAAATTGGCGACCAGCACCGTCGCCGGCGCGCGTTCGACCGTGGCCGGGAACATCCCGCGCTCGGTCATCACGACCAGGATGCGCTCGAGGCCGAGCGAGAGGCCGCAGGCCGGCACCTTCTGGCCGAGGAACATGCCGACCAGGTCGTCATACCGGCCGCCGCCGCCAAGGCTCCCCGCCAGATCCGCGACCGCGATCTCGAAGATGGCGCCCGTGTAGTAGCCAAGGCCGCGCGCCAGCGTGGCGTCGATGCGGACGTGCGGGTTGGCCGACAGCGGCGCGACCAGCGACAGGATCTCGCGCAGGTCGGCGACCGCCGCCACGCCGCCTTCGTGGGCGCCCACGAACGCCGCGACGGCATCGAGCGCCGGTCCGTTGGCCGCGTCGTTGAGCCCGAAGAGAAAGGAGACGAGCGTCGCCGCCGCGGTGTCGGTCACGCCGCGGGTGGTCATCTCGGTGACCACAGCCTCGCGGCCGATCTTGTCGGCCTTGTCGAGGGCGATGAGGGCCGTGCCGTGCAGGTCGGCCGGCACGCCGGCGACGTCGAGAATCGCTGCCAGCAGCCGCCGGTGATTCAGGCGGATGGTGAAGTCGGTGAAGCCGAGCCGCGTGAGCACATCGGCGCCAGCCGCCAGCAGTTCAGCTTCGACCGCCATCGAGGTCGATCCCGTGGCATCGACATCGCACTGGTAGAACTCGCGGAAGCGGCCCTTCTGCGGCCGGTCGGCGCGCCACACCGGCTGCACCTGATAGCGCTTGAAATACTTCGGCAGCGCGGCGCGGTGTTCGGCCACCACGCGTGACAGCGGCACCGTCAGGTCGTAGCGCAGCGCCAGGTCGGCCTCACCGGTGCCGGCCCCTTCCCCGCGCTTCAGGATCTTGAAGATGAGGCGATCGCCTTCTTCGCCGTATTTGCCGGTGAGGGTCTCGATGTTCTCGACCGCCGGCGTCTCGAGCGGTTCGAAGCCGTAGCTCTCGAAGACCGCGGCGACGACGCCGATGACGTACTGGCGGCGGCGGACGTCGGCCGGCAGGAAGTCGCGCATGCCGCGCGCCGGCTTGGTGGAGACGCCCATTCAGCGACCTGCCGCCATGGAATGACGACGACGGCTCCAGGCCGCTGATGACTGTGTTGAATGGCCCCGCTTCGCGGGGCGCGACATCCGGCGCGCCGCCCTCATGACCGCCCCTCCGGCCGGATGTCGGGTGTGGCGGTCTCTCCGGCCAGGTAGTCGAGCCGATAGCCCACGTAGTTGTCGGCGTACCAGCGGATCTCGGCGACCTCGTCGTCGGTCAGGGCCCGCTTCACCTTCGCGGGGCGTCCCATCACGAGCGACCGCGGCGGAATGTGCATGCCTTCGGTCACCAGGCTGCCGGCCGCGACGATCGAATCAGCGCCGATATGGGCGCCGTTCAGCAGCATCGCGCCCATGCCGATGAGGCAGCGGCTCTCGATCGTGCACCCGTGCAGCACCGCCGAATGGCCCACGGTGACCTCGTCGCCGATGGTGGTCGGGTGCGTGTCGCGCATCACGTGCACCATCGTCAGATCCTGGATGTTCGAGCGCGCGCCGATGCGGATAGTGTGGACGTCGCCCCGCAGCACCACGTTCATCCACACCGACGACTCGGCGCCGATGTGGACGTCGCCGATCACCTGGGCAGACGAGTCCACGAACGCCGTGGCATCCACCGTCGGAGTCGTGCCCTTGTAGCTGCGTAACATCGTGTTCCTGACCGCTTGCGTCGAGTCTAGCCGCGAGCCGCTAGCCCCTAGCCGCTAGATCTTCGGCAGCGTCACGCCGCGCTGCTGCTGGTACTTCCCCGCCTTGTCCTTGTAGGACACCTCGCACGGCTCGTCGCTCTGGAAGAACAGCACCTGCGCGATGCCTTCGTTGGCGTAGATCTTGGCCGGCAGCGGCGTCGTGTTCGAGATCTCGATGGTGACGTGCCCTTCCCATTCGGGCTCGAAGGGGGTCACGTTCACGATGATGCCGCAACGCGCGTAGGTGCTCTTGCCGAGGCACACCGTGAGCACGTCGCGCGGGATGCGGAAGTACTCGATGGTGCGCGCCAGCGCGAAGGAGTTCGGCGGCACGATGCACTCGAGGGCCTGGATGTCCACGAAAGATTTCGGATCGAAGTTCTTCGGATCGACGACCGTGTTGTAGACGTTCGTGAAGACCTTGAACTCGTCGGCCACGCGCGTGTCGTAGCCGTAGGACGACAGCCCGAACGAGACCACGCCGGCGCGCACCTGGCGGTCTTCAAACGGCTCGATCATCCCGTGTTCCAGCGCCATGCGCCGAATCCAGCGGTCGCTCTTGATCGCCATCGCACTCCTCGATCTTTGCTCCGCCTAGCGCCGGAGCAGCCAGCTGACGAGCATGAAGGCCCCGCTCACGAGCAGAGACGTCGTGATGGGCACGTAGAGACGGAAGCCCTCGCGCTCGATGCTGATGTCGCCGGGCAGGCGGCCGAGCGGGACGCCCAGCCACACCAGGGCGCCCACCGCGGCGACCGCCACCCCGAGAACGACCAGGACCGGGCCCACGACGGCGCTAGCGCAGCTCCATGCCGCGGAAGAAGTAGCCGAGCTCGAAGGCCGCCGTCTCCGGCGCGTCCGACCCGTGCGTCGCGTTGTTGTCGATCGAGGCGCCGAACTCCTTGCGCAGGCTGCCGGCCTCGGCCTTGGCCGGATCGGTCGCGCCCATCAGGTCGCGCCACTTCTTGATGGCGTCGGGCGCTTCGAGGCACAGCACCAGGCAGGGCCCCGACGACATGAAGTCGGTGAGGGCGCCGAAGAACGGACGCGCCTGGTGGACGTGGTAGAAGCCCTCGGCTTCGGCCTTCGACATGTGGATCATCCGCGCGGCACGCACGGCGAATCCTTCGGCTTCGACGCGGGAGAGGATCTTCCCCATCGACCCGGCACGGACGGCATCTGGTTTGATGATGGCAAATGTTCGCTGCATATCCTGCCAATTATACCTGTGCCGGCTCGCCCGCCGTGCCGATGGCCCGGGGGAAACACCCGAGCAGGCGCACGAACTGGGTGGCCCCGGTCAGCCGGGTCAGGGCGGCCTGGATGCGCGGTTCGGCCAGATGCCCCTCGACGTCGACGTAGAACACGTACTCCCACGCCACGCCCGGGCGGGGCCGCGACTCGAGCTTGGTCAGGCTGACCCCCTCGTCGGCCAGCACGTTGAGGCACCGCACCAGCGCGCCGCGTTCGTGGCGGGTGCCGAAGACCAGCGCCACCTTGGCGTCCACCTTCGGGTCGCAGTCCATCGGGGCTGCCGAGACCACCACGAAGCGGGTCAGGTTCACGGCCTGGTTGGCGATGTCGCGGGCCAGCACGACCAGACCGTAGCGGTCCCCGGCTTCGGCGCTGGCGATGGCGGCCTGGCTGGGGTCGGCGAGCTCGGCCACCCGCCGCGCGGCGAGCGCCGTGTTGGTGGCCGGCGAGGCTTCGATCGACGGCCGCTCGGCCAGGAACTCGCTGCACTGCGCCAGCGCCTGCGGATGCGAGAGCACCTTCGTGATGCCCGCCATCGTGGCACCGGGCAGGCCCAGCAGGCAATGCCGCACCTCGATCACCTCCTCGCCGACGATCGACAGGTTCATCTGGAACAGCAGGTCGTAGACCTCGTGTACCGATCCGGCCGTGCTGTTCTCGATCGGCAGCACGGCGCGGTGCGCGTCGCCGCGTTGCACCGCCTCGAGGGTCTCGCGGAACGAGCGATACGGCTTGTAGGTGACGATCCGGCGCTCGACGCCGAAGTGGCGCACCGCCGCCTCGTGGCCGTAGGCGCCTTCGGTGCCCTGGAAGGCCACGGCCAGCGGCGGCGCCTCCTCGTCCTGCGGCGTGTCTTTCAGCCAGTCGCGCTGGCGGCGCAGGGCGTCGTCGAGAATCTCGCGATAGAGCCGCCGGACCAGCGCCGGATCCAGCCCCAGCCGCTCGCCGTAGGCAGCGCGGTGCGTGAGCAGCGCCGCCTCCCGCGACTCGTCGCGCAGCGGCTGCTCGGCGTCGGTCTTGGCGGCCGTGATGTCGCGCATCAGGCGGGCGCGTTCGCCCAGGGCGTTCAGCAGCACCTTGTCGATGTCGTCGACGGCGCGGCGCAGGTCGGACAGTGGTGGCGGTGTCATCGGGAACTCCCCCTGAAACGAAAAACGCCGCCCGAACCGTGGAGGCTCGGGCGGCGGTGTGTGTCGTCGACGGATGGTCGTCGTCGCGCTACACGGCCCCCCGGCCGGCCGTAAAGCCGGCGAACGTAAACGACGAACGGGAAGACGCGGAGGCGCATGGGCTTACTTCTTCAGGATGGCGACGAGGGATTGTGCCATATCCGCCGGGCTCTTGACCACGGTGACCCCGGCGGCGGTCAGCGCCGCCATCTTCTCGGCGGCCGTGCCCTGCCCGCCGGCGATGATCGCGCCGGCGTGGCCCATGCGGCGTCCGGGCGGCGCCGTCTGCCCCGCGATGAACGCCACGACCGGCTTGGTGAAGTGGTCCTTGATCCAGGCCGCCGCTTCCTCCTCGGCCGAGCCGCCGATTTCGCCGATCATGATGACGGCGTCGGTGTCGGGGTCGTCCTGGAACAGGCTGAGGGCGTCGATGTGGGTGGTGCCGATCAGCGGATCGCCGCCGATGCCGATGCAGGTCGACTGCCCGTAGCCGAGGCGGGTCAGCTGGTCGATCGCCTCGTAGGTCAGGGTGCCGCTCTTCGACACGATGCCGATGCGGCCTTCCTTGCAGATGTTCGCCGGGATGATGCCGGCCTTGCCCTTGCCGGGCGAGATGAGGCCCGGGCAGTTGGGGCCGATGAGCCGGGTGCCGGGCCGCGCCTTCAGGAACGTCATCGCCTTGAGCATGTCGACGACGGGAATGCCTTCGGTGATGCAGACGACCAGCCCGATGCCGGCGTCCGCCGCTTCCATGATGGCGTCGGCCGCAAACGGCGGCGGCACGAAGATCACCGAGGCGTTGGCGCCGGTGGCCGCGACGGCGTCCTGCACGGTGTTGAAGACCGGCCAGCCTTCGTGGGTCGTGCCGCCCTTGCCGGGGGTGACGCCGCCGACCACGTTGGTGTGGTACGCGGCCGCCGCCTTGGCGTGGAACGTGCCTTCGCGTCCGGTGAGTCCCTGGACGATGAGGCGGGTGTTGGAATCGAGCAGTACCGCCATTAGCGCGCGCCTCCGGCGAGCTGCACGACCTGCACGGCCGCCTCACCCATGGTGTCGGCGGTGGTGAAGTTCAGGCCGCTCTCGGCGAGCATCTTCTTCCCTTCCTCGACGTTGGTGCCCTTCATGCGGATGACGATCGGCACCGGCACGCCCAGGTCCTTGACCGCGGCAATCACGCCGGCGGCCAGCACGTCGCAGCGCAGGATGCCGCCGAAGATGTTGATGAGCACCGCCTGCACGTTGGTGTCGGACATCAGGATCTTGAAGGCGTTCTTGATCTGCTCGGCGTTGGCGCCGCCGCCGACGTCGAGGAAGTTGGCCGGCTGCCCGCCCGACAGCTTGATGATGTCCATGGTCGCCATCGCCAGGCCGGCGCCGTTCACCATGCAGCCGATGTTGCCTTCGAGGCGGATGTAGTTCAGCGAGAACTTCGAGGCCTCGACCTCGAGCGGGTCTTCCTCGCTCAGGTCGCGCAGGTCGCGGAAGTCCGCGTGGCGATAGAGCGCGTTGTCGTCGATGGTCATCTTGGCGTCGAGCGCCAGCAGGTCGCCGCTCTCGGTCACGATGAGCGGGTTGATCTCGAGCAGCGAGGCGTCGGAGGCCAGGAACGCCTGGTAGAGCGACAGCATGACCTTGGTGGCCTTCTTGACGCTGTCGCCGGTGAGCCCGATGGCAAACGCCAGCTGCTGCGCCTGGAACGGCAGCAGTCCGGTGCCCGGCTCGACCAGGGCCTTGTGAATGCGCTCGGGCGTCTTCGCCGCGACTTCTTCGATGTCCATGCCGCCGTCGGCACTGGCCATCAGCACGATCTTCTTCGTGGCGCGATCCACGAGCATGCCGACGTAGAGTTCCCGCGCGATCGCCAGGCCCTCTTCGACCAGCACCCGGCCCACGCGCTGACCGGCGGGACCGGTCTGGTGGGTGACCAGCTGCATGCCGAGGATGGCCTTGGCGTTGGTCTCGACGGCCTCGAGGCCCTTCGAGACCTTCACGCCGCCGCCCTTGCCGCGCCCGCCGGCGTGAATCTGCGCCTTGACGACGGCCACCGGGCCGCCGAGCCGCTTGGCGATCTCCACCGCGTCCTGCGGCGTGAGGGCCACTTCCCCGCGCGGCACGGCGACGCCGTACTTCGCGAGGATGGCCTTGGCCTGATACTCGTGAATCTTCACGTAACCCTCAGACCTTGATGACGTCGACCAGTTCCTTGACGGCGCCCGCCGACTTCTGCAGGGCGGCGTTCTCGGACTCGGTCAGGTTGATCTGGATGATTTCCTCGACGCCGCCGGCGCCGAGCTTCACCGGCACGCCGACGAACAGGTCGTGGACGCCGTATTCGCCCTGCAGGAACACCGAGCACGGCATGATCCGCTTCTGGTCCTTGAGGATCGATTCGACCATCGCCGCCGCCGACTCGCCGGGCGCGTACCACGCGCTGGTGCCGACCAGCTTGGTGATTTCGGCGCCGCCGTTGGCGGTGCGGGTGCAGATGGCGTCGAGGCGCTCCTGGGAGAGCTTGCCCATCGCGACCAGTTCGGTCAACGGGATACCGGCCACTGTGGAGAGGCGCGGCAGCGGCACCATGGTGTCGCCGTGGCCGCCGAGCACGAAGCAGTTCACGTCCGACACCGAGACGCCGAGTTCCATGGCGACGAAGGTGCGCATGCGGGCCGAGTCGAGCACGCCGGCCATGCCGATGACGCGCTCGCGCGGGAAGCCGCTCAGGCGGTAGACCGCCTGCGACATCGCGTCGAGGGGATTGGCGACCGGCACGATGATGGTGTTGGGCGAGTGCTTGACGATCTGCGCCGTGACCGACTTCATGATGTCGTGGTTGACGGCCAGCAGGTCGTCGCGGCTCATGCCGGGCTTGCGCGGCACGCCTGACGTGATGACGACCACATCGGAATTCGCGCTGTGCGCGAAGCCTTCGTCGGTGGCGCCGTAGCCGACCACCTTCGCCGACGACCCGGCCACCGGGCACGACTGATAGATGTCGAGCGCGATGCCCGCCGCCTTCGTCTCGGCGATGTCGATGATGACGACGTCCGCCAGTTCCTTGTGCGCGACGGCGCGCGCCACGGTGGCACCCACGTTGCCGGCACCACCCACCACGGTCACTTTTCGATTCATTGCTGCGCTCCTGCACTCCGCGAATCCGCCGCGGCGCCTGTCATTAGGTCAGGCCCCCGCTGCGCATGATCCGAACGATCAACACCTTCTGTGGAAAAGCTTGTGGAAAAGGCCCCGTACACCGGCCTCAATCCCGCGTCTAGTCGAACAAAACACCACTTTGCACCACGTGTGGTGCGCGCCGGTGCCGCCGACCTGCTCTCCCATGCGCGGGCTGGTCGCCGCGCACAAGCGTCGCATTATATCGTGGCCGTCCGAACACGCGCCGGCCTCACCAGGTTGGGTAATTGCCCGCGTCAAGGTGCGGACGCACAAGAGCAACGGCGGATGGCTACGGGAGGCGCAGGGTGAGACGGGCGCCGGAGGCGTCGGCCACGACGACGCCGGTCGCATCGACCTCGACGACTACGGCGCCGTCGGGCAGGCGGTCGCCCATCCCCAGCAGGAACACGTCACCGCCGCCGCTCACGACCGCCGTGTAGTGACCGTCAGCGCCCTGCGCGATGCCGAACACCCGCCACACTGGTGCGGCGGGCGCGGCGACTGCCTGCACCGGGGCGACGGAGAGGCCGCCGGGGTCGGCAGCCGCATCGCCGCCGGCGGCGGACGGCGCGCGTCGCGTCACCGTGCGCATCTCGTCGCGGCCACCAGCAAAGACGAACGGGTTGCGGGATGTCGCCGGCGTCGTGGTGGGCGCCGTCACCTCGTCCAGGGTGATGTGCGGCATCGGCACGTCCGGAGGCGCGGTGACCGGGCGGGCCGGGCGCACCTGCGTGACGGCCGTCGGCGGGCTGAGCCACGACGCCGAGAACCACCCGCCGAGAAAGGCGAGCGCCACGAGAGTGCCGGTGAGCCGATGTGAGTCCGTGCGCATCGCTCTGCAGCATAGTATCGGTCGGCCCGCGCCAGCCATCACCACGGCGTGCCATCGTGTGCACTGTGGTATTATTCGCCGTGCCCGCTGTTCCAGGCAGACTGCCGGCCGGACTGACGGAATCTTCGGTCGTCGCGATCGTCCCGGCGCGCTACCACTCCTCCCGCCTTCCCGGAAAACCTCTCGCTGACATCGACGGTCGCCCCATGGTCGAACACGTCTATCGCCGCGCGGCGCGCGCCGCGGTGGATGCCGTGATCGTGGCCACCGACGATCAGCGGATCGTGGACGCCGTGGAAGGCTTCGGCGGCATTGCCTGGATGACCCGCGCCGATCACCCGACCGGCACCGACCGGCTGGCCGAGATCGCGGCCGCCCTGCCGTGCGAAGTCATCATCAACGTCCAGGGCGACGAGCCGTTCATCGATCCGGCCGCCCTCGACCTGCTGGCCGAGCCGCTGGTGCGCGATCGCGACGTCCAGATGACCACCCTGTGCCGGCCGCTCCTGCCCGGCGAAGACGTGGCGTCGCCCCATCTCGTGAAAGTCGTGCGCGACCGGCTCGGCCGGGCCCTGTATTTTTCGCGCGCCGCCATCCCGTATGCGCGCGCCAGCGGCGGCGCCGCTCCGGCTGTGCACGTGGGCGTCTACGGCTATCGCCGCGCCACCCTCCTCAACCTCGCCTCACTGCCGCCGTCGCCGCTCGAACGCAGCGAATCGCTGGAGCAGCTGCGGGCGCTCGAACATGGCATCCCCATCCGTGTGATCGACAGCGCCTATGTGTCGCTGGCGGTCGACACGCCCGACGATCTCGCCCACGCCCGACGCAAGGTGTCCGACCTATGAGCACATCACCGCGACCCACCAAGTACATCTTCGTCACCGGCGGCGTCGTGTCGTCCCTGGGCAAGGGCCTCGCGGCCGCGTCCATCGGCGCCCTGCTCGAGGGCCACGGATACAAGGTGGCCCTGCTGAAGTTCGACCCCTACATCAACGTCGACCCCGGCACGATGAGCCCGTACCAGCACGGCGAAGTCTTCGTGACCGACGACGGCGCCGAGACCGACCTCGACCTCGGCCACTACGAGCGCTTCACCGACACCATCACGACCCGCAACAGCAACTGGACCACCGGCAAGATCTACATGTCGGTCATCCAGAAGGAGCGGCGTGGCGACTACCTGGGCCGCACCGTGCAGGTCATCCCGCACATCACCAACGAGATCAAGGACAGCATCCGCGCCGTGGGCCGCGACGTGGATGTCGTGCTGGTCGAGATCGGCGGCACCGTCGGCGACATCGAGAGCCTGCCTTTCCTCGAAGCCATCCGCCAGTTCCGTCAGGATGCCGGCCGCGAGCACACGCTCTACATCCACCTCACCCTGGTCCCGTGGATCGGCTCGGCCGGCGAACTGAAGACCAAGCCCACCCAGCACAGCGTGCGCGACCTGCGCTCGATCGGCATCCAGCCCGACATCCTGCTGTGCCGCACCGACCGCGTGCTCGACCGCGACATCAAGCAGAAGATCGCGCTCTTCTGCGACGTCGATCAGGAAGCGGTCATCACGGCACGCGACGTCGACACCATCTACGAAGTGCCGCTGGCGCTGCGCGAGGAAGGCATCGACAAGGTGGTGCTGCAGCGGCTGGGTCTGCCGGTCACGCCCGGCGACGCCCGCGCCTGGGAACAGCTGGTCGACAACATCAAGCACCCGCAGGACGCGCTCACCATCCACGTGGTCGGCAAGTACACGGGCTACGAAGACTCCTACAAGAGCCTCAATGAGGCGCTGTATCACGGCGGCTTCGCGCATCGCCTGCGCATCAACATCCAGTGGGTCGAGGCCGAGGCGCTCGAGCAGGAAGGCGGCGCCCGCCTGCTCGAGGGGTCGGCCGGCATCCTGGTGCCGGGCGGCTTCGGCACCCGCGGCACCCGCGGCATGATGAAGGCCGCCGAATACGCGCGCACGCACAACGTGCCGTACTTCGGCATCTGCTACGGCTTCCAGTGGGCGACGGTGGAGTTCGCCCGCAACGTGTGCGGCCTCGAAGGCGCCGATTCGACCGAATTCGACGAGTCGGCCCCGCACAAGGTCATCTACAAGCTGCGCGATCTGCTCGGCGTGGACGACCTCGGCGGCACGATGCGCCTCGGCCGCTACGCCTGCGAGCTGGCGCCGGGATCGCTGGCGCGCCGCGTCTACGGCACCGACGTCATCTGGGAACGGCACCGTCACCGCTTCGAGTTCAACACCCTCTACGAGCCGGTGCTCAAGGAACACGGGATGCTCATCTCGGGCCGCTCGCCCGACGGCAAGTTCGTCGAGATCGCGGAGCTGCCGGGCCATCCGTGGTTCCTCGGCGTGCAGTTCCATCCGGAGTTCCTGTCGCGTCCGCTGCGGCCGCATCCGCTGTTTGCGAGTTTCGTCGAGGCCTCGTATCGCCATCGTCAGGGCACGCTCGGCACCATGAACGAAGCGGGCGCCATTGCCTGACATGGCGTCAGTCCGCGAGGTGTCGGCCGGCCCCGTCACGTTCGGCACCGGGCATCCCCTCGCCTTCATCCTCGGGCCCTGCGTCATCGAAAGTGATGCGCACGTGCTCGATATGGCGATCGAAATAGCCGCCATCGCCGCCCGCGTCGGCGTGCCGGTGGTCTTCAAGGCGTCGTTCGACAAGGCCAACCGCACCTCACTGGCGTCGTTCCGCGGGCCTGGTCTGACGGCAGGCCTCACGGCGCTGGCCGCCGTCAAGGCGCGCACCGGCCTGCCGATCCTGACCGACATCCACGAGGCCGCGCAGGCGGCGCCGGTGGCGGAGGTCGTCGACATCCTGCAGATTCCGGCCTTCCTGTCGCGGCAGACGGATCTGCTGGTGGCGGCCGCCAGAACCGGACGCCCGGTGAACGTGAAGAAGGCGCAGTTCCTGGCGCCGCACGACATGCGCCACGTCGTGGCGAAGCTGGTCGAGAGCGGCGCCGCCGGGGTGCTGCTGACCGAGCGCGGCAGTGCGTTCGGCTACAACAACCTGGTCGTCGACATGCGCGGCCTGCCGATGATGCGCGAACTCGGCCACCCGGTCGTCTTCGACGTCACCCACAGCCTGCAGCTGCCGGGCGCCGGCGACGGCGTCACCATCGGCCTGGCGCAATACATCGCCCCGCTGGCCCGCGCCGGGGTCGCCGCCGGCGTCGACGGCGTGTTCATGGAAGTCCACGACGACCCGCCGCGCGCGAAGAGCGACGCGGCCAACGCCCTTCCGCTGACCGACCTCGAGGCGCTGCTGCGCCGCCTGGTCGCGGTCGACGAGATCGTGAAAGCGGATGGCTGATCTGTCCCTCGCCCGCAAGGTCCTGCACACCGAGGCCGACGCCGTCCGGGCGCTCGCCGACCGTCTCGACGACCGCTTCACGGCGGCCGTCGCCCTGGTGCGCGATTGCCGTGGCCGCATCATCCTGACCGGCATGGGCAAGTCGGGGATCGTCTGCCGCAAGATCGCCGCGACGCTCTCGAGCACCGGCTCCCCCGCCTTCTTCGTCCATCCGGCAGAAGCGGTGCATGGCGATCTCGGCATGATCCAGCGGGATGACGTGGTCATCGCGCTCTCGCACAGCGGCGAAACCGAGGAGCTGACGCGGCTGCTCGAGACGCTCAAGCGCCTCGGCGCCACCTTGATCGCCATGACCGGCGACCCGGCCTCGACGCTGGCCCGGGCCGCCACCGTCGTGCTCGACTGCAGCGTCTCGGAAGAGGCCTGTCCGATGAACCTCGTGCCCACGGCGAGCACGACCGCGGCGCTCGCCCTCGGCGACGCGCTGGCGATGTCGGTGCTGGTCGAGAAGGGCTTCAGCCCCGACGACTTCGCGGACCTCCATCCGCGCGGCACGCTCTTCCGCCGGGCCCGGCGTGTGGACGGCATGATGCGCACGGCCGCCGACTTCCCGGCGGTGCCGCCGGCGACGCCGATGCGCGAGGTGGTCGCCGAGATCACGCGCGGACGGATGGGCATCACCTGCGTGCTGACCGCCGAGGGCGGCCTGGCCGGCGTGGTGACCGACGGCGACGTTCGCCGCGCCCTGGCGAGCAGCGCCGACGTGCTGTCACTGCACGCCAGCGATGTCATGAGCCGCACCCCCGTCACCGTGGCCCCGCACACGCTGGCGGCCGAAGCGCTGCATCTGCTCGAGGAGCGCAAGATCACGGCCGTAGTGGTCGTCGATGACGGCGGCCGTGCCGTGGGCATCGTGCACCTGCACGATCTCTGGCGCACGGGACTGGTGTAACGAGCCGTGCTGGCCGACTACCTCCCCTTCATCTCGGCACTGCTCGCCCTGCTGGCCGGCGTCGCCATCGGCAAGGCCTGGGAGCGCTACAAGCTGCGCGACGGCCGCTGGATCGACCGCCGCAAGGCCCGCGATTCACACCACTACGTGCTCGGCCTCAACTACCTGGTCGCCAATCAGATCGATCTGGCGATCGAGGAACTGAGCCAGGCCGCCCGCGTCGATGCCGACGCGCTCGAGATTCATCTCATCCTCGGCAACGTCTATCGCGAGCGTGGTCAGGTGTCGCGCGCCATCCAGGTGCATCAGTCGCTGCTGCAGCGTCAGAAGCTGACGCGGCTCGAACACGCCTACGTGATGCTGTGCCTGGGGCTCGACTACAAACGCGGCGGCTTCGTCGACCGCGCGGTCGAGGCCTTCAAGGAAGCGCGCCGGCTCGACGCCTCGAACGCGTACGCGCTGCTGCACCTCGAGAAGGTCTACGAGGAACAGCGCCAGTGGGAGGAGGCCGCCAAGGTACGGCAGGAGTTGCTGGCGATGGCCGGCCCGGAATCACCGGCGCGCAGCCAGACCATCCTCGCCTTCCTCGAGAACGAGCGCGGGCTCGCCGCCCTCAAGACCGGCGACCTGGCGGTGGCCCGGGCACGCTTTACCGCGGCGCTCGACCTCGACGCCACCGTCACGCCCGCGTCGGTGAATCTGGGCGACGTGATGGCCCGCGACGGCCAGGTGGCCGAGGCCGTGCGGGTGTGGGAAGGGGTGGTCGACGAGGCGCCCGATCGCTCACATCTGGTGCTCGACCGCCTGCGCGCAGCCTACGCCGCCGCCGGGCAGCCCGACCGCTTCCTGGAGCTGTGCCGCCGCGTGGCCGCGGCCCATCCGCACAACTGGCGCGCTCGTCTGGCCCTGGGGCACGCGCTGGTGGATGCCGGCCAGCCGCCGGCGGCCCTCGACCAGTTCCTCGAGGCCCTCAGCCACAACCCGCACGGGCTCACCGTGCACGAAGCGATCTGGGACCTGCTGCTGCGCAACCGTCTCGAGCGGACCGCCGTCGAGCGCTACGTGACGCACGCCAAGGCGGCGGTCTTCTACCTCGACCCCCACGTGTGCCTGCGCTGTCACTACCGCAGCACCGAACTGCTCTGGCAGTGCCCGCACTGCCACGAGTGGAACACCTTCGTGGAGGAGCGGATCGCGCCGGTCACGAAAGACGGCAACGATCTCTGAGCCACGACGCCAGCTGAGTCGCCTGGCGCAGCGTCGATGCCATGTCGCCGTCGGTCATGACCACGGCGTCGGCCAGGCGCACCTTGTCGCCGATCGGCCACTGCGCCGCGAGGCGGCGCTCGGCGTCGCCGGCCGAGAACCCGTCGCGCGTCATCAGCCGCGCCCGCTGCGTCTCCGGCCGGCAGGCGACGACCACGACCACCTGAAACGTCCACGCCCAGCCGGTCTCGTAGGCGAGCGGAATCTCCGCCACGCCAGGCACACCGGGCGCCAGCGCCGCGAAGAACGCCTCGACGCCGGATCGCACCCGCGGATGCAGCAGGCGTTCGAGATCGGCGCGGGCGAGCGGATCGCCGAACACCAGGGCGCCGAGCGCGGCCCGATCGAGCGTGCCATCCTGGCGCCGGACGCCGCCCCCGAAGCGCGCCACGACCTCCGCGAGACCCGGCGTCCCCGCGGCGACGACGTCGCGGGCGATCTGATCGGCGTCGACGGTGGCCAGCCCCGCCTGTCGCAGCGCGCCCCCGACCACGCTCTTCCCCGTCGCGATGCCGCCCGTCAGCGCGACGCGCACGTGCCCATCACTCGCCCGGCGGGAGTCCCGCGCGCGCTTCCGCCGCCGTGACGGTATTGGCGAGCAACATCGCGATCGTGAGCGGGCCCACGCCGCCTGGCACCGGCGTCACCGCGCCGGCCACCTCCCACACGTCGGGATGCACGTCGCCGACGACGAGGCTGCCCTTCGTCGCAAACTGCGCAAGACGGGCGTGGCCTTCGGGGTACCACGACGCGACCAGCGCCGCATCGGTGACCCGGTTGATGCCGACGTCGATGACGGTCGCGCCGGGCTTCACGTAGGCCGGCGTCACGTAGGCCGCCCGGCCGACGGCGGCGACCAGGATGTCGGCCTCGCTGGCCAGACGCGCCACATCGGGCGTGCGCGAGTGGCAGATGGTGACCGTCGCGTCCTGATGCAGCAGCAGCAGCGCCATCGGTTTGCCGACGATGTCGCTGCGGCCGATGACCACCGCCCGCTTGCCGGCCAGCGCGATGCCCTCACGCGCCAGCAGCTGCATGACGCCGGAGGGCGTGCAGGCCACCAGCTGCGCGCGCTTCTGCACCAGCAGCCCGACGTTCTGCGCATGGAAGCCGTCGACGTCTTTGGCCGGCGAAATCGCGTCGAACACCCGCTGTTCGGCGTCGCGTCCCATGCCCTTCGGCAGCGGCGACTGCACGAGGATGCCGTCGAAGGTGTCGTCGCCGTTGAGCCGCGCCACCGCCGCCAGCGCGTCGGCGAGCGGTGCGTCGGCCGACAGGCGGAAGAGCTCGGCGCGACAGCCGGCCTCGGCCGCCGTGCGCAGTTTGTTCCTGACATAGATCTGCGACGCCGGGTCGTCGCCCGCCAGGACGATGCCCAGTCCCGGGGGACGGCCGCGGGCGGCGGTGAATCTGGCGATGCGGCCGGCGAGCCCGGCACGGATGGCGGTGGCGGTGGCGACGCCATCGAGCACGCGGGCGCTCATGCCGGGGTTCCGGAGCCGGCCGCCGGACGCGCCACGGCGTCGAGCTGTCGCAGCTTCTCGGCGCTGCCGAGCAGCACCAGCTGGTCGCCTGCCAGCATGCGGGCGTCGGGGGACGGGTTGAACTCCATGTGTCCTTGTGCGCGGCGAATCGCCACGACGATCACGCCGAAGCGCTGCCGCAGTTCGGCCTCGCGAATCGACTGTCCGATGAGGGGGCCGCCGGGCGCCAGTTCGATCTGCTCGGCGGAGAGGTCCAGATGTTCGGAACTGGTGGCGAGGCGCATGAAATCCACGACCGCCGGCCGCAGCGCCGTGTGCGCCATCTGGATGGCGCCCAGCGTATAGGGGGAGATCACGCGATCGGCGCCGGCCCGCTTGAGCTTCGACTCGGCATCGTCGGACTCGACCCGGGCGATGATGAAGATATCGGGCCGCAGCACCCGGGCGGTGAGCACCGCGTAGACGTTCTCGGCATCGGTCGAGACCGCGGCGATGAGACCGCGGGCCCGCTGCAGCCCGACCCGTTGCAGCACATCCTCTCGACTCGCGTCCGCCTCGACGGCGATGCCGCCGGCGGCGTTGATGGCCCGCACCTTCTCGGCGTCACGCTCGATGACGACGTGCGGCACCCGCTGACGGCGGAACTCCTCGGCGATGGTGCTGCCGATCCGGCCGTAGCCGCAGATGATGAAGTGATTGGTCAGTTGGTCGAGCATACGTGTGAAGCGCCGCTGTTCGAACGTCCGGTGCAGCCCGCCATCGACGACCAGCGCCATCAGCACGAAGGCCGTGTAGTAGAGCGTCGCCACCCCGGTGAGGAGCACGAGCGCCGTCCACGCTTCTCCGGCCCGGCTGAGCGGATGCACGTAGCCGTAGCCCACGGTGCTGACCGTGATGATGGTCATGAAGGCGGAGTCCCACAGGCTCCAGCCTTCGATGCCAGCATAGCCGAGGGTCCCGACGACGCAGACGCCCGCGAAGAGCACCACGCCCAGCCCGGGCCCGCGGGCCCAGGACAACGGCATCCGCGGGCGCCCCTTCACCACCGTTGCCCCCCGTGTGACCGGCGCGACGCGCCCGGTGTCAGGCGGCCACGCCGTCGGCGCCGCTGGTCTTGCGCATGACGACGCCGGCGATGAAGACGCCCACCGACACGGCCAGCCAGCGCAGCGCGAACGCATCCGCCGCTTCCGGCGTGACGCCAATCTCGTGCCACTTGGCGATGGTCTCGGTCGTGATCCCGAACTCGGTCATGTAGGCGAGGGCGGTCACGCAGCCGAAGTTGAAGACGGCGAGAATGCCGGCGACATAGACGAAGTTCGAGAGGCCCTGGAACGACGTGCGGCGCCCGGCCTCCGCCTTGTTGACGAGCGGGCTGTGGGTGCGGCCGTAGAACCAGTAGATGATCATTCCCAGATCCAGCCACACCAGGAACCGCACCCAGGTGAGAATCGGCAGGTTCAGCATCAGGTAGACGCAGAAGACGATGCCAAGCACCGGGAAGACCGGGCCGAACGGCACCCGGAACGGGCGATGCACTTCAGGACGCGTGACGCGCAGGATCAGCACCGCGCCGCAGACGATGGCGAACGCGAACAGCGTGCCGATCGAGGTCATCTCGCCGACCGTCTGAATCTGGGTCAGGCCGGCGACGATGGCGACGACGACGCAGGTGATGATGGTGGTGATGTAGGGGGTGCCGTAGCGCGGATGGACCTTGCTGATGCCCTGCGGCAGCAGGCCGTCGCGGCTCATCGCGAAGAAGATGCGCGGCTGGCTCATGAGCATCACGAGCAGCACCGACGTGATGCCGGCGACGGCGCCGGCGGAGACCAGGTAGGCGGCCCAGTCCTGCCCGATGAGGCTGAGCGCGAAGGCCACCGGGGCGTTGAGGAACTGCCTGGTCGGCCTTGTAGTCGACCACCGGCACGATGCCGGTGAGCACGGCGGCCACGGCCAGATAGAGGATCGTGCAGACGACCAGCGAGGCGATGATGCCGATCGGCAGGTCGCGCTGCGGGTTCTTCGCTTCTTCCGCGGTCGTGGACACGGCGTCGAAGCCGATGTAGGCGAAGAAGACCACGCCGGCGGCGCCCATCACGCCCGACCAGCCGTAGGGCGTGAACGGATCCCAGTTCTCGGGCTTCACGTAGACGGCGCCGGCGCCGATGAAGAACAGCACCGCCGCCAGCTTGACGCCGACCATGATGGCGTTGAAGCGCGCGCTCTCGCGGATGCCGACGACCAGCAGGTACATGATGCAGAGCACGATGATGACGGCCGGCAGGTTGATGATCGCGCCGGGAGAGTTGGCGCTCGGCGCCGCCGACATCCACAGTCGGCAGCGTGATGCCGACGCCGGACAGCAGCTGCTGCATGTAGCCGCTCCAGCCGATGGCGACGGTCATCGAGCCGACGGCGTACTCGAGGATCAGGTCCCAGCCGATGATCCAGGCGAAGAGCTCACCCATCGTCGCGTAGGCGTAGGTGTAGGCGCTGCCGGCGATCGGAATCATCGACGCGAACTCGGCGTAGCACAGCGCCGCGAAGCCGCAGGCGAGGCCGGCGACCAGATACGACATCATGATGGCGGGGCCCGCCTGGTTGGCGGCCGCGGTTCCGGTCAGGACGAAGATGCCGGTGCCGATGATCGCGCCGATGCCGAGCAGCGTCAGGTCCCACGCGGTCAGGCTGCGCCGCAGGGCTTTGCTGCCATGCTCGACGTCACCGACGAGTTGCTCGATCGACTTCGTCTTGAGCAGGTTCGAATCCATTCCGCCTCCATATGAGCTGCCGACCCCGGCGCTGGCACCGGATCGAGCCCAAAGTCCGGGGAATTATACAGGGTCGTCCCCGAGCGCCGAGAGAAACCGGCGGCAGCGGGCCTCCGGATCGTCGGGGCCGCGCACCAGGTCGCTGATGACGGCCACGGCGGTGGCTCCGGCCGTGGTCACCGCCCGGGCGGTCTCGAGGGTGATGCCGCCGATGGCGACCAGCGGCCGCCCGGCGGCGGCGGCCCGGGCAGCCGCGGCGCGGATGCCGTCGAGCCCCACGACCGGATCGGGATCGGCCTTGGTGGCGGTGGCGAAGACCGGACCGTAGGCGACGTAGGTGATCGCGTCAGCGAGCGCGGCCTCGAGTTCCGCCGGGGTGTGGGTCGAGCGGCCGATGACGGCGTCTGGCCCGAGCAGGCGCCGGGCGTCCGCCACCGGCAGGTCCGTCTGCCCGAGGTGCACGCCGAGACCGGCCGTACGCGCTACGTCCACGCGGTCGTTCACGATGAGGGTCGCACCAGCCGCGGCGGCCATCGGCGCCACCCGCAGCACCAGGTCGAGGAAGGCGCCGGCGCCGAGCTGCTTGGCGCGGATCTGCAGGAGCCTGGCGCCGCCACGCAGCAACGCGGCCGCCACCGCCTCGGGCGTCCGGCCGGCGGCCAGACACACGTCGACGTCCACGATCGCGTAAAGCGGCGACATGCCGCGGGCTAGGCGGACTCCGCCAGTCTGGAGGGCCGGGCCGGCGGCATGAAGCGCTCCATGAAGTGGGTGCTCATGCGCCCGGCGACGAAGTCGGGGTCGTTCAGGATCTTCAGGTGCAGCGGAATGCTGGTCTTGATGCCTTCGATGACCGTCATGCCGAGCACGCGTTTCATGCGCGCAATCGATTCAGCGCGGTCGCGCCCGTGCACGATCACCTTCGCAATCATCGAGTCGTAGTAGGGCGTGATGGTGCACTCGGAGTGCGCCGCCGTGTCGACGCGCACACCCGGACCGCCGGGAATCGAGAACGCGTGAATGACGCCGGGCGACGGCACGAAGGTCTCCGGGTCTTCGGCATTGACCCGGCATTCGAGCGAGTGTCCGGTGAAGGTCACGTCGCTCTGGCGCACCGACAGGCGTTCGCCGGCGGCGATGCGGATCTGCTCCTTCACGATGTCCAGGCCGGTTACGAACTCGGTCACCGGATGCTCGACCTGGACGCGCGTGTTCACTTCCATGAAGTAGAAGTGGCCCTTGTCGTCCATCAGGAACTCGAAGGTGCCGGCGTTCGTGTACTGCACCGCCAGCGCCGCATCGGCCACCAGGGCGCCCATCTTGCGGCGCACCTTGTCGGAGATGACCGGCGACGGCGACTCTTCGAGCAGCTTCTGGTGGCGGCGCTGAATCGAGCACTCGCGCTCGCCGAGATGGATGATCGACCCGTGATGGTCGCCGAGGATCTGGAACTCGATGTGACGCGGCGATTCCAGGTAGCGCTCGATGTAGACGTCGCCGTTGCCGAAGGCCGCCTCGGCCTCGCGCTGCGCGGTCCGCAGCGCGTGCGACAGGTCGGCCGGGGTCTTCACGATGCGCATCCCGCGGCCGCCGCCGCCGGCCACCGCCTTGACGATGACCGGATAGCCGATCTCCTTCGCGATCTGGATCGCGCGGTCTTCGTTCTCGACCGGACCGTCGCTGCCGGGCAGCATCGGCAAGCCGGCCTTCTTCATGGCGCGGCGGGCCTTCGACTTGTCGCCGAGCAGCCGGATGACGTGCGGGTCGGGCCCGATGAAGCGGATGTGGCAGGCCTCGCAGACCTCGGCGAGGTAGGCGCTTTCGGAGAGGAACCCGTAGCCGGGGTGGATGGCATCAGCGCCGGTGATCTCGGCGGCGCTGATGATCGCCGGCACGTTCAGGTAGCTCTCGCTCGAGCGCGCGCCGCCGATGCAGATGTCTTCATCGGCGAAGCGGACGTGCAGCGAGTTCTCGTCGGCTTCGGAGTAGACCGCCACGGTCTTGATGCCGAGCTCACGGCACGCGAAGATGATCCGCAGCGCGATTTCGCCGCGGTTGGCAACCAGAATCTTCTTGAACACTAGCCTACCTCCGCCCGGGACCGCTCAGGGCTGCGGTCCGCCAGGCACAGTGTTGTCTGGCCCACGCTCCCCACCCCACCACGCGGACGACGCGTGGCGGGGACCCCGGTTCGCGTGGGCGCGACAGCGCCCGGCGCGCCGATACAACGACGCCGGGCGCTGTCGGGTGTCATGAGCGCAGGCGGATGGCGAAGATGCGTTCGCCGTACTGCACCGGCTGGCCGTTCTCCACGTAGACGTTGGTGATCTCGCCCTCGTATTCCGAGTCGATCTCGTTCATCAGCTTCATCGCTTCGATGATGCAGAGCACCTGGCCCTTCTTCACCGTGTCGCCGACGTTGACGAGCGGGGCGGCGCCCGGCTCGGCCGAGCGGTAGAAGGTGCCGACGATCGGCGACTTCACGATCGCCAGCTGGGCGCCGTCTTCGACCGGGGCGGCCGGGGCGGCTGGCCCGGGCGTTGCCGGCAGCGGCGCCGCCGGCACCGGCCCGGTGGCAGGCGTGACGTGCGTGACGATGTGCGGTCCGCCGCGCTTCACGCGCAGCTTGAAGTCCCCGTCCTCGAGTTCGAATTCCGCGAGGTCGTGGGATTGAACGAGGTCGAGCAGTTCCTTGATGGCGTCAGAGTTCATGGGCCTCGTAACCCGACGGCGCGCCGGTGATGCGCTCCACGCCGGCTGTTGTGACGACGACGTCGTCTTCGATTCGCACACCGCCCCGCCCGGTCAGGTAGACGCCGGGTTCGACGGTGAAGACCATTCCAGGCGCGATCGGACCGTCGTGGTCGCCACGCGGGCCGATGGTGGGCCGTTCGTGCACGTCCAGCCCCAGCCCGTGGCCGGTGCCATGGACGAAGGCCTCGGCGAGCCCGTGGCGAGCCAGGGCGGCGCGGGCGGCGCCATCGATCGCCGACGGCATGACGCCCGGTGCGGCGACGTCGATGGCGGCCTGCTGCGCCTCGGCCACCGCCGCGACCCAGGACCGCAGGTCGGCCGGCACGGCGCCCACGGCCACCGTGCGGGTCATGTCCACGGCATAGCCGTCGAGCACTCCGCCGAAATCCACGACCACCAGCTCACCTGCTTCAATCCGCCGGTCGGTGGCGCGGTGGTGGGGCCGGGCCGCGTTGGGGCCGGAGGCGACGATGGTTTCGAACGCGGGGCGCTCGAAACCGGCAGCGTGGAGCGCCAGCTCGACCTTCCAGGCGACGTCGCGTTCGGAGCGGCCTTCGGACACCTCAGGGAGTATACACGCCGCCACTTCCGCCAGCCGTCCCCCCGCCTCCCGGAGGCGGCCGAGCTCCCAGCGGTCTTTGATCGCTCGAAAACGCTCAATGAAACCTGTCGTTTCGCGAATCTCCCGGCCGGCAAGCGCCGGGTCGCGGCGCAGCGCGGCGAGGCGGCCGACGGTCAGGTGGTCGGCCTCGATTCCGAGCACCGGGACGGCTGCGCCGGCCACCAGGCGCGCCGCGGTCGACTCGTAGCTCTCCCCCACCGCCACCGGCTCGACACGCACCCGGTCGAGGACCTGGGCGGCCTCCCGGAACTGCGTCAGGTAACGGTGGTCGGCGATGACCACGACCGACTGCGCCGTCACCAGCGCCATGCCGGCCGACGCGGCCACGCCAGTCAGATAGCACAGGTTGACCGGGCTGGTGACGAGCAGGCCCTCCAGCCCGGCTGGCCCGATGCCATTTCGTGCAGCGACGAGGCGTGCAATCAGGGCGTCTGGTGGCGGGGGCATGGCAGGAGCGTGGGTAATGAGAGCCGGCAGGAGCCGGCTACTCAGTGGAGCGGTCGTGCAGGGTGTTCAGCCAGGTCTCGAGGTCGCCGAGCACGTCTTCGGAAGGCGCGCTGACGGGCCCGGGCTCCGGACGGCGCCGCCGGGTCGGCCGTCACCTCGTCGGCCGGCTGGGCCGCGGCCTCGCTCAGGGCCGTGGGCCCGTCGAGGAACTCGGCGCTGTCGCCGAGCATCGTGTCTTCGAGCACGGACGCCGCTGTCAGCGGCGCGGCGTCGTCGAGGTATTCGGCGAACGAGGGCGGAGGCTCCGGAACGGTGTCGTCGCCTGCCACGATCTCGTCAGCCGCGGCGATTGGCGCCGGGAAGGCGTCGGGCTCGGCGCCCTCGGTCGCGTTCTCGCCCACCGCTGCCGGCTCCCACGCCGGGTCGGGCGCAGCCTCCGGCTCCGGGGCAACCAGCTCCGGCGCGGCGACGGGCGCAGGCAGGTCGTGCGCCCGCAGTTCGGCTTCGAGGGCCGCAAACGGATTGGGACCGAGGTCGACCGGCTCGGGCAGATCGAGGGCCGGCACGGCCCGACCTTCCACCGCCGCTTCCAGCTGCGGTGGCGCCGCTGGCGAGCCCAGCGCCGCGACCAGGCGATCGAAATCGAATGGCGCCGTCGACCCTTCGGCGGCGTTGCGGGTCGAAGGCGGCGGCGCGCTCTGCGGCGCCAGCGGCACGCGCTCTGCGGCCGAGAGCAGTTCCTGGTGGGCTTCTTCGAACGACAGGCCACCGGGCGGCCCCGAGGCGGCCACGCCGATCTGCCGCGACAGCTGCTGCACGATCTCTTCGATCTCGGGATCGTGACGGGCCAGCGCCAGCGCCCGCTCGTAGTACGAGAGGGCCTCGGCGATCTGGCCGTCGCGGTGGAAGATCTCCGCCAGGCCGCGCACCGCGGCCAGGTTTTCGGGGGCTTCGGCGACCACGAACTCGAACTCGCCGCGCGCCTCGGCCATCTGACCAAGGTCGAGCAGCGCTCGTCCGAGCGTCACCCGCGCAGACAGATATCCGGGGTGACGTACCAGTCCTTCGCGGCAGATGCGGACGGCCTCATCCGTCTGCCCCGAGCGGCGGTACTCCTCCGCCAGCTGGGCGAAGGCGATCGACGCCGGGTCGTTCTGGACCCGGCGCCGGAGTTCATCGATTCGGGACGGTGACACGTGACGCCTATGGAACCTTGATCTTGACCGCTTTGGTGACGACGCCGACGCCCGAGGGCGCGAAGGTGTCGTCGGTCACGGTCAGCGTGACGTTGAAAGAGGCCTCGTCGCCGGTCACGGCGCCCGGCGGGATGAGGTCGATATCGTAGCGCTTTGCCACGGTCAACCCAGAGCCGGTGCGGCCGGTGCCGAAGTCCCAGTCGTAGGCGACGATCTTCCGGCCCGGCGCGGCCGTTGAGGCGGCGGCGTTGAAGAACACTTCCTGGCCGAAGCGCGGCTCGGTCGGGGAGAAGGTGAACTCCGCTTTGGGCGGCGCCGACGCGGTGACGACGACGGGCTGCGAAATCGTAGCCGAGGCGCCCCGGTCGTCGACGACCGTCAGGCGCACGGTGAACGTGTTGGCCAATCGGAACTCGTGTCCGGTGGTGATGCCGGTGCCCGACGAGCCGTCGCCGAAGTCCCACGCGTAGGTGCAACGCACGCCACACGGCCCGAGCTCGTCGAAGGTGCCAGAAGCGTCGAAGGTGACCGATGAGTACGTGGTGACCTGGGTCGGAGTCACGATGAAACGCGGGTTCAGGGCGCCGTTTGGCGGGATGATGACCGGGACGGTGGTCGGCGGCACCAGCCGGATGTCGACGCTGCGGTAGTTGGAGTTGGCGAAGTCGCCGCTGATGGGCGTGACGAGCAGTTGAATCACGGTGCCGTTGTCGACCGGCTCGGACAGCGGCGGCGGCGCCGTGTAGACCAGGCGCGCGATGCCGTCGTCGCCGGTGACGACCGTGCGGGCCGACAGCCGGCCGTAGTCGGCCAGCACGCCGCCGGCGTAGATTTCGACCCGCATCGCCACCCCGCGCGCCGGCCGGCCGTCGGGGCCGCGGGCGACGATCTGCACCTGCGACGGTGACAGCCCGTCCTGACCGAGGATGTCGGGAGTGGCGGTGATCTGCAGCGACAGGCCGAGTTCAGACGGTCCCGAGAGGGCCGGCGCTTCGGTCTTCTTGACCGTGCAGCCGGCAAACGCCACGGTGGTGGCGAGGGCGACCAGCGTTGACAGGGTGCGAGACATGGAGAACGTCACGGCGCGTGTCCTTTCCGTCCTACTCGGGATCGGCAAAGTTGCCGAACGTGATTGAAATCGTGCCGGAGACGGTGACCTCGTTGCCGGCCTGGTCGGTGCCG
Source organism: uncultured Acidobacteriota bacterium (assembly GCA_963779175.1). Classification (GTDB taxonomy): domain Bacteria; phylum Acidobacteriota; class Vicinamibacteria; order Vicinamibacterales; family UBA2999; genus CADEFD01. The sequence goes on along the minus strand of CAVZXA010000003.1, from coordinate 1,031,106 downwards.
TAGAAGGTGACGTCGGCCAGCGTGTTGATCATCTGGGCGCCGCCGAAGCCGCGCAGCGCCAGCAGCGGCGCCTCGAGTTTGGCGGTGTGCTTCACGATGTCGAAAGCGCCGATGGCGGAGCCTGACGCCGGCACCGTGATGGTCATGCCGCCGTCGAAGGCGTACGGCACATCGACGCCCTGGGTGTTGCGCCCGTCGGAGCGCTTGTAGACGACGCGGTAACGTGTCAGGGTCACGGCGTTGAGCGGCGACGGCGTCGTCGGCACCGCGACCGGGCCCGGGTCTTTCAGGCCGACGCGGAGTTCCGCCTGGCCGATGTCGTTGAAGAACGAGTCGACGAAGAAGGTCTGTTCGCCGCGCTTCACTTCGATGACCGTCACGACGTCCGACAGCAACGTGCCGCCGAACTCGTCGGGTGTGGCGCCGCTGGAGGCCTGGAGCCGCACGATCTGCACGTAGGCCGGTGAGCGGCCGGTGCGCGCCACTTCGCCGCACGCGGAGGTGACCAGGGCCGACGCTGCCAGCAGCAGCGCGGCGATCCGATGATTCGCAATCGAGAGTCGCATGATGTCCTCTGCCTCGTAGATGTCTCTCGGCCGATCAGCCCTTGGTGATACGCGGCGTGATGAAGATCAGCAGCTCGCGGCTTTCGTCGCTCATTTCGTCGCGCTTGAACAGCCAGCCGAGCAGCGGCACCCGCGACAGCAGCGGCGTGCGGCCCTGCACGGACTGTTCGCGGCTCAGGTAGATGCCGCCGATGACCGTGGTCTCGCCGTCGCCCACCAGCACCGTCGTGACCGCGCGCTGGGTGTCGATGGGCGGGATGTCGTTGATGGCGCGGCTGTAGTCGGGGGCCGCGTTCTCGAGGTTGACGCGCATGATGACGGTGTTCGAGGCGGTGATCTGCGGCGTCACCTTCAGCGTGAGCGCGGCGTCCTTGAAGGTCACCGTGACGGTGTTGTTGGCGACCGTCTGAATCGGAATCTGCACGCCCTGCGTGATTTCGGCTTCGACGTTGTTCTGCGTCGAGACGCGCGGCGTCGAGAGCAGCCGGCCCTGGCCCGACCGTTCGAGCGCGCTCAGGGCGACGTCGAGGTTGACGGCGCCGTTGATCGAGCCGAGCGCGAGGCCGAGGGCGCTGGTGGCGTTGGCGACGCCGAGGTTGACGCCGTTGGGGGCGCCATCGGGCCCCTGCGGCCCGGCGCCGGTGCGGCCGGTGATGCTGCCGTTGTTCGGGAAGGCCAGCGGCGCGGTGTTGCCGAGTTCGGGCGACATCCGGCCGCTCACGCCCCACTGCACGCCGATGTTGCGGGCGAAGTCGCGGGTGGTCTGCACGATCCGCGCTTCGATCTCCACCTGCGGCTGCGGCAGGTCGAGCGCGGTGAGCAGGGCGTCGGCGGCGGTCAGGCGCGCCGGGAGGTCGCGGATGATGACGGTGTTGGTGCGCGGATCGACCTGCACCTCGCCGCGCGACGACAGCGCGCTGCGCGTCAGGATGGCGATGAGGTCGCCGCCCTTCGCGTAGCTGAGCGGCCGCGTGAGCACGCGCAGTTCGCCGGCCAGCGCCTGTTCGTCGGCCAGCTTCCGGCGCTGCACTTCTTCGTCGGCCAGCACCGCCAGCGGCGCGATGCGCACGATGGTGCCGTCGACGAAGTAGCCGAGCTTGTTCGACTTCAGGATGATGTCGAGCGCCTGATCCCACGGCACGTCGCGCAGCGACACGTCGACGGTGCCGTTGATGCTCGGGTCGATGACGACGTTCAGGCCGCTGATTTCAGAGAACGTGCGGAGCACCGCGCGCAGGTCGGCGCCCTGGAAGTCGAGCGACACCGGATGGCCGGTGAAGCGCGGCCGGGCCGGGGCGTCCGGCTCCTGGGTCGCGTTCTGCGAACGTGACGGGGCCGTCACCGGCGCCACCGCGACGGACGCGGGAACGGGCACGGGTTCGGGCGCGGCGACCGGCGCGACGGCCACCGGAGCCGGCGCGGCCGGCTCGAGCGCGGGCGTCACGACTTCGGCGACCGGGGCCGGAGTGACAGACGCCGCGGCAACAGCCGCCGGCGCGGCAACGGGCGCGGCCCCGGCGTTGGGCGCCGCGAACACGACGCGCACTTCCTCGCCATCGGCACCGGCGCCCTCGACGCGATATTCCAGCTTGCGTTTGAGGTCGACGACCACGCGGGTGATGAGCGGTTCGCGGCTGTTGGTGGCCACGCGCACGCGCGTCACGTCGGCCTGGTTCACGCCGAACACGGCCGGCACCGAGCGGCTGGCGGCCACGCCCTCGAAGTCGAGCAGCAGGCGCGGCGGCATGTCCTTCGCTTCTTCGACCGTGGTCGCCTTGAGCGGCCCGTTGCCGACGATGGCGACGGTGACTTCATCGCCCGAGCGCGAAGCGCGCACGGCGCGCAGTTCGGTGGCCGGGGCGCGGACGGCCGTGGCGGCCGCGACGGCGCTCACGGGCGTCGCGCGATCGACCTCGACCATGATCATGTTGCGGTTGGTGCGCACGCGGTGCACCGCGGCCCGCGCCAGATTGACCCGGACGCGCGCCAGCGGCGTGCCGTCGGCGGCCACGCTCTCCTCCACCCGCACGACGCCCAGCGGCGAGGTCGCGTGGCGAGTCGGCGACGCCTGCACGCCGCCCGCGCGGACGTTGCGCAGGTCGACCAGCACGGTCAGCGGATCGGGCTGCGAGGTGACGTAGGCCACCGGTTCGGTCGCCTCGATCACCACCGCGCTCATGCGGCCGTCGTCGCGCGTGGAGACCGCGCGCAACTGCGGGGGCGTGGCCGAGTCGCCCGATGCGGCACGGAGTGCGACGACGTGTCCCGCCAGCGCGGTGACACACGCCACAACCGTAACAAGTGGAGCCATTCGCCGGAGCATCATTTGCCCTCTTCCTGGGTGCGGAGGAGTTTCCGCACCTCACGCTGCTTCTGGAGAGACAGCGGATCACTGACCTGCTGCAGAATCACGACCGCGCGAGGGGTAATCGACTGCACCGTGCCGTCGAGTAGTTTCGCGCCCGCGCGCACGCTGTAGGTCTGTTTGGTCGGCCCGGAGACCATCGCCACGTAGGCGCCGTTGGCGAGCACGATGCCGCTCACGACCAGTTCGTCCACCAGGATGCCGGCGGCGCCGGCCGGGCGGGTGCCGGTGACGTTGTCGGTCACCGTGGACTTGCCGCGGGTGAGCGTGGTGAACGGATCGCGCCGGCCGGCGGTGGCATACGAGAAGTCGGCCGGAGGCGACGGCAGGTTGTCGGCCGGCGCGGCGGTCGGCGGGGCCGGGGCGGCAGGCGCCTGGCCGGCCGCGACCGCGGTCGCCAGCCAGCCCACCGCGACGAGAGTGAAAAGGAAGCGCGTCATTCGGTCTTCTTCGCGGGCCCACCGGCGGCCGGCGCTCCAGGTTGCGGGGTCGACGTCTGGTCGTTCATCACGAAGGTCATCGCCGTGCAGGTCACCCGCACCGTGGCCCCGGCACGCCCCGCCGGCACGGTGGACATTTCCATCGCGCCGACGTTGATGATGCGCGGCAGCTTGCTCACGCGGTCGAGGAACTGCCCGACGTTGTGATAGGCGCCTTCGACCTCGATTTCGATCGGCCACTCGGCGTGCAGTTCCTTGGTGGCGATGGCGCGGGGCCGGAAGTGGCGGATGGTCAGGTTCGACTGCGCGGCCAGCGTCTGCAGCCGGCGCAGCAGCTCGGCGACGTCTTTTTCCTCCGGCAGGATCGCCTTCAGGCTCTCGAGCCGCGCTTCGAGGTCGCCGACCTGGGCGCGGAATTCCGGCAGCTTGCGCGCCGTCTCCATGCCCTTGTCGATGCGGCCGCGGATGGCCGCCAGCTCGGCGTCGCGGATGTCGAGGTCGGCCCGCGCCTGCTGTTCGTAGAAGTAGTAGTAGGCGCCGACGATGGCCGCGCCGACGAAGGTGAAGACCAGCAGCTGACCCCACCAGGGCAGCTTGTTCATCTGCAGGCTAGCCACGGGCGCCTCCCTTCGCGGCCGGAGCCGCGCCGGGCACGACGGCCGGAGCCGGGGCCTTGAGGCCCGACATCTGGAAGCCCGCCTTGACCACGAACTTGATGATTTCGGGGGTGGTCGGCGTCGCCGGCACCACTTCGCTGTTGATGATCTCGACCGGGCGCGCGAAGTAGCGCGAGTGCTCGAGGGCGCCGACGAAATCCGAGAGCGCCGTGAGGGTCAGGCAGTTGCCTTCGAGCGTGATGTCGTAGCCGCTCTGCGTCATCTTCGTCAGCCACACCATGTCGGGGAGGCTGCGGCTCACCTGGTCGAGGATGTGCACCGGCGCCGTCTGTCCGCGGCGCAGTTCCTCGATGAGCGAGACGCGCTGCTCGAGGCGGCCGCGGCGGGCCTCGAACTCGCGCACTTCGGAGATCACCTGGATGAGGCGCTGCTCTTCGACGCGCGCGGCGTCGATGTCACGCTCCACCTGGCTGGCGCGCTGATCCAGCGACCAGTAGCTCCAGCCGGCGTAGGCGATCGACAGCAGCACGATCAGGCTGCCGCCGAGCGCGATCTTCTTGCCTTCGTCGAGCCGGAAGCGGCTCTCGCCGCTGGCCACCGGCCGCCTCTCGGCCACGAGATTGATGCGAATCACCGGTCACCATCCTTGCGCAGCGCCAGGCCGAGGGCCACGGCGCACACCGGCGCGTAGTCGGCGGCGGTGGCGCCCTGAAGCGCGGCCGGGTCGATCGGCACGTTGCGGAACGGATCGAAGCGTTCGACCTCGGTGCCCATGCGTTCGCGCAGCGCCGACTCGAACTCCTCGACCATCGACGCCCCGCCGCTCACCACGATGCGGTCGATGCGGTCGCTGGCGGAGGTGGCCTTGAAGAAATCGAACGTCTTCTCGATCTCGAGCAGCACGTTCTCCATCACCGCGTGCAGCACCGGGCGGACGTCTTCGGGCCGCACGCCCTCGACCGGCAGGCCCCGCTTGGCGTCTTCGGCGCCTTCGAACGGCAGCCCCAGTTCCTTCTGCACGGCCTCGGTGAAGGCGTTGCCGCCGATGCCGACGTCGCGCGTGAAGAGCGAGGTGCCGCCCGACACCAGATTGATGTTGATGGCGCTGGCGCCGGCGTTGATGAGCGCCACGATCTTGCCGGCGTCTTCGGCGTAGTTGGTCTCGAAGGCGTTCTGCAGGGCGAAGGCGTCAACGTCCACGACCACCGTCTTCTTGCCGACGGCGCTGACGACGCCCGTGTAGTCGGCGATCTTGTCTTTCTTCGCCGCCACCAGCAGGACGTCCATCGTGCCCTGCCGCTCCGCCACCGGGGTCAGGATCTGGTAGTCGAGGTTGACGTCCTGGATGTCGAAGGGGATGTACTGCTCGGCTTCCCACTGGATGGAATCCGCGAGGTCGGCATCGCTCATCACCGGCAGGTTGATCTTCTTGACGATGACCGAGCTGCCCGAGAGCGACGCCACGACGTCTTTCGCCTTGAAGCGGCTCGACTGCAGCAGCCGGCGGACGGCATCGGTCACCGCGCCCGCGTCCATGATCGCGCCGTCGACGATGCTGTCGGGCGGCACCGGCTCGACGCCGATGGCCGTCACCTTGAAGCCACGTCCCGACTTCTTGAGTTCGATGGCCTTGACGGCACTCGACCCGATGTCGAGCCCCACCACCGGCTTGCTTCTGTTGAACAGCACTACGACGCCTTCCCTTCTCTCTGCCGGAGCGTCTCGCTCCAACCGGCCGCCGAGCCGGTAATGGCAAAGGCGGTACCAACACGGAGAGTTCTGGCTCGGGCCGGAAATCGCCCGAAACTATGGCGGATCGTCGCCAGGTGTCGGTCTGTTGGCAGGAACATCACTGACAAAACCGACACCAACTGACAGTTTTTTCCGAACGCGGCCTTGTGCCCCACTGCCTTCATGGTCACCAGTGCTATCGGCCTGACGACCCCGTCACAGGAGCCGAACCCGTGCGAATTGTGCAACTTAGGGCCCGGAAGCTTCGTGCAGGAGCGGGCAGGGACCACCCGGAGCCAATTGCAGATCTGTGCATGGGCCGGCATATCCTAGCAGAGCTGCGGAAGGGGTTGCCCGCCAATTCTCACGGATCCGTGATCGCGCCCCGGTTGACGGCGTCGGAAGTTTGGCGCCCCCGGGGCGGCCGCGGTGGACGGATGCCAAATCGTCGCGGTCCCGATTCAGGCTTGACCGATTCCCGGAAGGTTGCGTATTATTTGGGTTTGCCGTCGCAAGAAACGCGCGGGAAGGGTACTGAAACGATGCGAACGTATGTGGCGACACCCAAGACGGTGGCGCGACGCTGGCATGTGATTGACGCCGAGGGCCAGGTGCTCGGGCGCGTCGCCACGGCCGCGGCCAGGATGCTCCAGGGCAAGCACAAGGCGACCTACACGCCGTTCATCGACACCGGCGACCACGTCGTCGTCGTGAACGCCGCGAAGGTCAAGCTGACCGGACGCAAGGAAGATCAGAAGCTCTATCGCTATCACTCGGGCTACGAAGGTGGCCTGCGGGAAGAGCGCGCCAAGATCGTCCGGCAGAAGAACCCCGCGCGCCTGGTCGAAGAAGCCGTGCGCGGCATGCTGCCCAAGAACGCGATGGGCGACGCGATGTACACGAAACTCAAGGTCTATGCCGACGGGAAGCACCCGCATGCGGCGCAGCAACCAACTTCGTTCGAGGTGGCTTAACGTGGCGGCTCTTCAGTATTACGCGACCGGACGGCGCAAGACGTCCACGGCTCGAGTGTTCCTGCGTCCTGGTTCGGGCGCGATTACGGTCAACCACCGCGAGTTCGCGGAGTTCTTCCCCACCGAGTCGCTGCGCATCGCCGTCAAGACGCCGCTGCTGCTGACCGAAACCGCCGAGAAGTTCGACGTGCTGTGCACGGTGGCGGGTGGCGGTGTCGCCGGCCAGGCCGGCGCGATTCGCCTCGGCATCTCGCGGGCGCTGTGCTCGTTCAATCTCGAACTGCGCGGAAAGCTGAAGAAAGACGGCCTCCTCACGCGCGACGCGCGCGCGAAGGAACGGAAGAAGTACGGTCTGGCCGGAGCCCGCAAGCGGTTCCAGTTCAGCAAGCGCTAGGCGGAACGATGGACGGAGCAACCTTGACCCCACTCGCGATGAAGGACCTGCTCGAGGCAGGTGTGCATTTCGGTCACCAGACCAAGCGCTGGAACCCGAAGATGAAGCCCTACATCTTCGGCGAACGCAGCGGCATCTACATCCTCGACCTCGGCAAGACGGTCAAGCTGTTCCGCGAAGCCGAAGACTACGTGCGCCGCCTCGCCACCGAAGACAAGACGATTCTGTTTGTCGGCACCAAGCGCCAGGCGCAGGACGTCATCGCGACGGAAGCCGCGCGCTGCGGGATGTATTACATCAACGAGCGCTGGCTCGGCGGCCTGCTGACCAACTTCTCCACCATTCAGCGCAGCATCGCCCGTCTTCGCGACCTCGAGTCGATGGCCACCGACGGCCGTTACGAGGTCATGCCGAAGAAGGAAATCGCAAAGGCTGAAAAGGAGAAGCGCAAGCTTCAGAAGAACCTCGACGGCATCCGCAACATGTCGCGGCTGCCCGATGCGCTCTTCGTCGTCGATACCCGCAAGGAAAAGATTGCCGTCGACGAGGCGCGCAAGCTGAAGATTCCGGTGATCGGCATCGTCGACACCAATTGCGATCCCGACGAAGTCGATTTCGTGATCCCCGGCAACGACGACGCCCTGCGTTCGATCAAGCTCTTCGCGGCGCGCGTGGCCGACGTGGTGCTCGACGGCCAGGCCGAGCGTGAATCACGGCGCGCCGAACAGGCGGCGTCGGATGCCGAACAGGCGGCCGCCGACGAGGCCGCCCGCGTGGTGCGCCCGGCGGCCATCCGCCGCCCCCAGCGCCCTGATGCTCCTGCCGCGCCGGCGGCCGCGCCGGCCGCGCCTGCCGTGCCGGTGACGCCGGTCCCCACGACCTAGGCGGCTCGTCTGGCTCAACTTGCGCCGGCCGGGAGCTGACCCTCTCCGGCCGGCCTTTTCTTGTACCGCGCGGCACCGCGCGACGGGCGCTCAGGCGCCACGATGGAGACCGACACAATGGCAATCACGGCAGAAATGGTGAAGCAGCTTCGCGACAAGACCGGCGCGGGCATGATGGACTGCAAGGCCGCGCTGACGGAAGCGGGCGGCGACATGGAGAAGGCGATCGACGCTGCTCCGCAAGCGCGGCGTGGCGCACGGCCGCCAAGCGCGCCGGCCGCGCGACCAAAGACGGCATGATCGGCCACTACATCCACATGGGCGGCAAGGTCGGCGTGCTGGTCGAGGTGAACTGCGAGACCGACTTCGTCGCCCGCACGGATGACTTCCAGACGCCTGGCCAAGAAATCGCGATGCACGTCGCCGCCGCCGACCCGCGCTACGTGAGCCGCGACCAGGTGCCGGCCAGCGATCTCGAGAAGGAGAAGGAGATCTACCGCGCGCAGTTCGCCGACTCCGGCAAGCCGGCGCAGGTCATCGACAAGATCGTCGAGGGCAAGCTCGGAAGCTTCTACTCGCAGGTCTGCCTGCTCGAGCAGGCGTCGGTGCGCGATCCGAACGTGACGATCGAGCAGATGCTGCAGGCCGCGACCGCCAAGACCGGCGAGAACGTCACGATCTCGCGCTTTGTCCGCTTCAAGCTGGGCGACCACGCCGAGTAGGCGTCCGGCCGGCGCGGCGCCCCTGCGGGAGCGTCGCGCCAGACTGTCCTATAATGCCCGCCTGAGATGATCGCGCCTGTCCCCCACTGCCCCACCCGCCGGCATGCGCTACTCGCGCATGCTCCTCAAGTTGTCGGGCGAAGCCCTCATGGGCGACGAGACCTACGGGATCGACGCCAACGTCGCCACCCGCATCGCCCAGGAAGTCGCCGACATCCAGTCGCTCGGCGTGCAGACGGCGATCGTGATCGGCGGCGGCAACATCTTCCGCGGCGTCGCCGCCAGCGCCCGCGGCATGGACCGCTCGACCGCCGACTACATGGGCATGCTGGCCACCGTGATCAACGCGCTGGCCCTGCAGGACGCGCTCGAGCAGCAGGGCGTGCCGACGCGCGTGCTCTCCGCCATCGAGATGCGCGCCGTGGCCGAGCCGTTCATCCGCCGCCGCGCCATCCGCCACCTCGAGAAGGGCCGCGTCGTCGTCTTCGCCGCCGGCACCGGCAACCCCTACTTCACGACCGACACCGCGGCGGCGCTGCGCGCCATGGAGATGAAGGCCGATGTCATCCTCAAGGCGACCAAGGTCGACGGCATCTACACCGCCGACCCGGTCACCGATCCGTCGGCGACGCGCTACGAGCAGATCTCGTACCTGCAGGTGCTGCAGGACCGCCTGCAGGTGATGGACGCCACGGCGATCTCGCTGTGCATGGACAACAAGCTGCCGATCGTCGTCTTCAACCTGCGCACGCCGGGCAACGTCCGTCGCGTCGTGAGCGGCGAACCGGTGGGCACGACGGTCACGAGCTAGGGACGTACCGCACAATGGACGTGAACGACCTCAAGGAACTCTACGCCGAGAGCAAGAAGCGCATGGACGGCCAACTCGAGTACGTGCGCCGCGAACTGGCGGGCGTGCGCACCGGCCGCGCCAGCACCGGCCTGCTCGAGAACATCATGGTCGAGGCCTACGGCTCGAAGCTGCCGCTCAACCAGGTGGCGACGCTGTCGATCCCGGAGCCGTCGCTCATCGTGGCGCAGCCCTTCGACCCCTCCATGATGGGCAGCCTCGAGCGGGCCATCCGCCTGTCGGACCTGGGCCTCAACCCGGCCTCCGACGGCAAGGTGCTGCGCATCCCGATTCCCTCGCTGACCGATGAGCGGCGCAAGGACCTGTCGCGCCACGTGCACAAGGCGGCCGAAGAAGGCCGCAATCACATCCGCACGGTGCGGCGCGACGCCAACGACAAGCTGAAGAAGATGCTCAAGGAGCATCAGATTTCGGAAGACGACGAGAAGCGCGGCCTCGACGAGGTGCAGAAGATCACCGACGGCGCCATCCGCGCCGATCGACGACCTGCAGAAGAAGAAGGACGAAGAACTGCTCGGGAAATAGGCGGGGCCCGGGCCTCGGGGCCCGGAGCTGAATACGGTGCGGCCCGGCGGCTGGGCATTTCCCGGGACCCGAGACCCGAGACCCGAGCCCCGATGTTCTTCAGCCACCTCGAGTGCAGTACGCCGTGCGGCGCCGGCCCCTTCGACGCTCACGCCCGGCACCATCTCTGTCCCGGCTGCGGGATGCCGCTGCTCGCCCGCTACGACATGGCGCGGGCCCGCGCCTGGTCGCGCGACAGCCTCGCCGGTCGGGCGCCGACCATGTGGCGCTATCGGGAAATGCTGCCGCTCTTTCCCGGCGAGACCCCGATCACGCTCGGTGAGGGCTTCACGCCGCTGCTGCGCGCCTGCCGGCTGGGCGACGACGGTCGGCCTCGAGCACCTGCTCATCAAGGACGAGTCGCTCAATCCGACCAACTCGTTCAAGGCGCGCGGACAGTCGGCGGCCGTGACCCGCGCCAAAGCCCTTGGCGCGACCACCATCACACTGCCCACCGCCGGCAATGCCGGCAACGCCGCGGCCGCCTACGCCGCCGCCGCCGGCATGCAGCTGCGAGATCTTCATGCCGCGCGACGCCAAGCAGCCCTTCCTCGACGAATGCGCGCTCTACGGCGCCAACGTCACGCTGGTGGACGGCCTCATCACCGACGCCGGGAAGTTGTCTGGCGAGAAGGCCCGCGAGCACGGCTGGTACGACGTCTCCACGCTGAAGGAGCCCTACCGCGCCGAAGGCAAGAAGACGATGGGCTACGAGCTGGCCGAACAACTCGGCTGGACGCTGCCCGACTGGATCATCTATCCGACCGGCGGCGGCACCGGGCATGGTCGGCATGTGGAAAGCGTTCGACGAGCTCGAGGCGCTCGGCTGGATCGGTTCGGCAGCGCCCGAAGATGGTCACCGTGCAGCCCACCGGCTGCGCGCCGATCGTGCGCGCCTTCGAAGAAGGGACCGAGCGGGCGGCGATGTGGGAGCATCCCGACACCGAAGCGCACGGCCTGCGCGTGCCGAAGGCGATCGGCGACTTCCTGGTGCTGCGGGCGATCCGCGAGAGCGGCGGCACGGCGCTCGCCGTGACCGATCGGCAGATGGTCGAAGACATGCTCCTCATCGGCCGGCTGGAAGGCATCTCGGCCGCCCCCGAAGGGGCGGCGGCGCTGTCGGCCGCTCGCATGCTGCTGGCGTCCGGCGCGATGCAGCCCCACGAGCGGGTCGTGCTCTTCAACACCGGCGGGGCGCTGAAGTACCTGGAAGTACTGCGTACGATGCGCTGGTACCGCGCGGCTCGCGCTCAGTCGCCGAGTGAGACGCCGATGGCGCGGGCCGCCGTGAGCAGGTCGTAGTCGAGCGGCACGGTCTTGGTGCGGCCGACGACGTCGGCGAGCGGGATGTGCACGATGTCGGGCGGATTGTTCGCCACCATGCGCCCGAAGACGCCGCGGCGCACCAGTTCCACGGCCTTGGCGCCGAAGCGCGTCGCCAGCACGCGATCGAACGAGGTCGGTGAGCCGCCGCGCTGCAGATGGCCGAGCACGACGCTGCGGCTTTCTTTTCCCGTCATCTGCTGCAGCGCCGCCGTGAGCTGCTCGCCGATGCCGCCGAGGCGCTCGACGACGCCCGGCGTCGCCGCCGCCCGCACCGTCATGCCGCCGCCGATCGGACTGGCGCCTTCGGCGACCACGACGATGCTGAAGTTGGCGCCCCATTCGTCACGCCGGCGGATGTGCGCCGCCACCTTCTCGATGTCGTAGGGAATCTCGGGCACCAGAATCACATCGGCGCCGCCGGCCATGCCGGCGTGCAGCGCGATCCAGCCGGCGTAGCGACCCATCACTTCGACGACCATGATGCGTTTGTGCGACTGCGCCGTCGTGTGGAGGCGATCGATCGCATCGGCGGCAAACGACACGGCGGTGTCGAAGCCGAAGCAGCTGGTCGTGCCGACGATGTCGTTGTCGATGGTCTTGGGCACGCCGACCACCGGGATCCCCTTCAGGTAGAACTGATGCGCGATGGCGAGCGTGCCGTCACCGCCGATGACGACCAGCGCGTCGAGCCCCATCTGGCCGAACGTCGCGACGACGCGATCGGAGTAGTCGGCCTTGCCGCCATCGGTCGGGTACTCGAACGGGTTGCCGCGGTTGGTGGTGCCGAGGATGGTGCCGCCGAGACGCAGGATGCCGGTGACGTCACGCGGCGTGAGCTTGCGCGACCGGGTGGCGTCGAGGAGGCCGTCGAAGCTGTCTTCCAGCCCGATGACCTCCATGCCGGCGTTGCTGCCGGCTTTGACGACCGCGCGGATGACCGCATTGAGCCCGGGCGCGTCGCCGCCGCCGGTGAGGACGCCGATCTTTCGGTGTTCTGGTGACATGGAGACACTCAGTATATCGGCCCCCGCACGACGCTGCTGCAACGACCGGGGACGCCGCCGACGCCTACCGCGCGGTCTGGAGGTCGAACAGCCGCGCCCCGGACGGCACGCCGGTGAGCACGATCTCTTTGCTGCTCGAGAGCAGCAGCGCCGCGACCTCGGGTTTGCCGGCTTCGAGCTCGACCCAGTTCGTGGTGGCGACATAGCGCGCGCCCAGCGTCCGCAGGTGCGGCACCACCTCGGGCGTGATCGACCGCACGTCGAAGCTCCACCCCTGGCGATGGGCGAAGTACAGCAGCATCGGCGAGTTCGTGCCGCCGTCGTCATATTCGACGGTGACCACCAGCGCCTCAGGCGCGGTGGCTTCGCGGATCGCCGCGCCGACGCTCACGAAGGCAGCCTGGAGGTTGGCCGGCCGGTACAGATGCAGTTCGATGCCCGACGCCCGCATGGCCTGTACCGCGCAGATCAGGCCGATGACGCCGATGGCGACGGCCCCGCCCCGGCCCGGCAGCAGGCGCGATTGCCACCCGCGATCGAAGAGCGGCGCCGCCGCGGCGCCGAAGTAGAGAAAGAGCGGCGGCAGCAGCGGCAGCTGGTGGAACTCGTGCCAGAACTGCCCCTCCAGCGCCACGACGAAGAGGGCCAGGCCGCCGAGCAGCCACAGATCGACCGGCAGGCGGCTGGCACGCGGCGCCAGCCACAGCCCGACGAGCGCGCCGGCCGCCCCGAGCGCTGTCAGGTGCAGTTGCCAGAACCGATCGCCGAGCTCGCGCCAGGTTTCAGCGGAGAACAGCCGCTCGGGCGTCGCCCAGTGCGAGACCGACGTGAACTCCACGCCCGGCGCGATGTCGGCGGGATAGGTGCCCGAGGGCCGGAAGACCGCCTGCGTCAAGCCGGTCTCGAGGAAGATCCGGTCGGCGTGCCAGTACCACGCCGCGATGAGGCCCAGCGCGGCCAGGCCGCCCGCCCAGGCGCGGCGATCGGCAACGGCGCGCCACTGCCGGTGCCGCCAGGCCGTGCCGACGATTGGGGCGAACACGAGAATCGCCGGCAGCTTCACGAGCGCGGCCAGCGCCGTCAGCAGCGTGGCCGCGACCAACCGCGCTGTCGTGGCGCGTTCGAAGTAGACGTCCCACGCCCACACCGCGGCGATCATGAACGTGAGCATCGGCGTGTCCGACAGGAAGCTGCGCCCGAAGAACACGACGCTCGGTGAGACGGCCATGAGCGCGGCAGCGGCCAGTCCTGCCGGGCGGCCGAACAACCGGGCGCCCAGGCCATACATGCAGGCGACGCCCGCCACCGAAAACGCCACGACGACCAGGCGTGCCACCACGTGCGACTCACCGGTGACACGCCACAGGACGCCGGTGAGCCACTGCAGCAGCGGGAACTCCATGCCGACCACGCCGTCGCGTCCGCCCCACGAGACCTGCGGGTGCAGGAAGTCGAGGGTCGTCATGAAGTGGCGGGCGATGTCGGCGTTGGTGATCTGGCGCCAGCTGTGCGCGTCGATGAGCGGCGAGTCGAGATACCAGAGACGGGCCAGCAGGGCCGTCGCGAGCACCGCCAGCAGCGCGGTATCGACCCCAGGCTCGGGCCGTGAAGTGTCAGGCATCAGTTGCGCACCGAGTATGCCATTTTCGTCAGTGGCGTATCGAAGGCCGACACTGATGACGGACCGGCCGCAGGGGGAATACCCGAAACTACACACGAATCAAGGATTTCCCGTGTTGGCACCGGCTTCGCAGAGCATCTGGCGGTCCTGTGTCCAGAGGTATCACCATGTTCCACTCGGTCCGCTCCCTCCTCGCCCTCACCGCGCTCCTGCTCGCCACACCGGCCTTCGTGTTTGCGCAGGTGCCCGGCGCGCCCGTGCTGCAGGTCAGCGCAAGCGGCCAGACCGTCTCGGCCAGCTGGACGGCGGTACCCGGAGCCACGGGCTACCGCGTCGAGGCCGGCATCGCGCCGTCCATCATGCTGGCCGGCTACGAAATCGGTCCGCTCACGAGCTTTTCCCTCCAGGCGCCTCAAGGCACCTACTACCTCCGCGTCCTGGCCCGCAACGCCAGCGGCGCCGGCGCGCCGTCCAACGTCGTCGGCGTCACGGTGCATTCCTCGCAGGGCCCGCCGCCGCCGCCGACCGGCCTGTCGGCGAGCGTGAACGGCTCGAGCGTGACCTTCTCGGCGCAGTTGCCGAACGTGCCGCTGACCGGCTTGCTGCTGGTGGCCGGCGCGAGCCCGGGGGCCGCCCAGGCGGTGCTGCCGCTGTCGGTCGCCGCACAGAACACCGTGCCCAACGTACCGCCCGGCGTCTACTACGGGCGCCTGGTGGCGGTGAGCCCCGGCGGCCAGAGTGCCCCGTCCAACGAAGTGCAGATCGTCGTGAGCGCCGTGACCTGCACCCCGCCGGCCGCGCCGGTCGTGAGCACGCAGGTGAACGGGCTCGGCGTCCTCATCTCGTGGGGCGCAGTGCCCGGCGCCGTGGGCTATCGGCTGACCGCGTCGGCGACGCCCGGCGGCGCGCCTTTCCTGGCGCAGAACCTGTCGGCTGCCACCACCGCCATCTCGAACCCCAGCGTGCCGCCTGGCACCTATTACGTCACGGTGTCGACCGCCAACGCGTGCGGGCTGCAGAGCACCTCCGCGGAACAGACCCTGACGGTCACCCCGCCTGCGCCCGGGACCGAACGCCGCACCCCGAATCCGCCGCCCGGACAGCAGCTGCCCCTGCCCAACCGTGAGGCCGTCGCCCAGGAGATCGCGCGCGCCTATCCGGGCGACCTGCGTAATTCCTGCACCACGGCCGGCGGCAACAATGCCTGGCTGTTCCGCCTCGTGCAGCGTCTCCGCACGGAGGACACGCGCTGGGGCCTCAACTGGAAGCGCGGCCGCATCGGCGACATGTCGCAGGACATCGTGACTTACAACTGGGGATCAGAAGCCGATGAAGGCACGCGTCAGATCTACGTGGTCGATGTAATCGTCGGGCACTGCGGCTCGAATCCCGGCGCCTTCTGGCTCAATCAGACGGGTGTGGGCGGCGCCGATGCCATCTGGACGCTGCAGCCCTACACGCAGGCCGGATTCCCCCGCTGATTCGTTCCACGGTCGAGCTTTCCGGCTCGATCCCCTGTGGTACACTCCTGCACCGTTTGGCGAAGGGCGTCAGCCCTTCGCCCGGCCGTGTGCGCCCCCATCCGCCACGTGATGGATCGAAACGCGGCGACCCCGGTGGCGTGCCTGGCGCGCCCTCGGGTGTGGTCGCTTAGCGAGGAGAGCGATAGATGACTGGACGACTTCTTCGAAGCATCGCGGGAGTAGCCGCCGCGTGGCTTCTCGGCGTGGGTGTCGCGAGCGCACAGGCGCCCGTGCTGGCACAGCCCGGCGTCTCGGGCAACAACGTCACTTTCAACTGGTCGGCGACGCCCGGCGCCACCGGCTACCGCCTCGACTACGGCCTGGCGCCCGGCTCCTACCTGGGCAGCTTCGCCCTTGGCAACGTGACCACCTTCTCGGTCCCGGCGCCGAACGGCCTGTTCTACCTCCGCGTCGTCGCCATTCCTAGCAATGATGCCTCGAACGAAATCACGCTCCAGGTGCCGGCGCCGCCCTCGGCGCCGACCGGCCTGACCGTCGCGCGCAATGGCCGGAGCGTCATCGCCACGTGGTCGCCTGGCGCCGGTGGCGGCGCGGTGACCGGCTATCGGCTGATTGCGGCGCTGAGTTCGGGGGGCGCCGACTTCGTCATCCCCACGGTCGCGCCCGCGTTCGGCGGCGGGCCCGCACCGGCCACGACGCTCTACTTCCGCACGGTGGGAGTCAACGCGGCGGGCCAGAGCGCGCCGTCCAACGAAGTGTCTGTGGTGATGCCCGAGGGGGGCGCCTGCGACCCGGCGCCGCCGGTGCCGCTCTCGACCTTCGCCTTCAGCGGCTACCTCAGCGTGTCGTGGCCGGCGATGGCCGGTGCCGTCCAGTACGTGCTGTCGGCCAAGCTCAACGGCACCGAGATGGGTCCGTACGGCCTGCCGCCGTCGTTCACCCGCATCGGCCAGGTCGTGCCGCTGGGGAGCTACGAGCTCTCGGTGAAGGCGTTCACGTCGTGCGGCGGTCAGTCGCCCGACAACCCGGTCACCGTGCTGAACGACGGCGCGCCACCCGCCGGTCCGCGCACCCCGGACCCGGCTCCAGGCACGCTGATTCCGTCGCTGCCCGGCTACGGCGCGGGCGTCGTCGAAGACCTGGCGCGGGCGCGGCCCGATCTCGTGCGCGCGTCATGCATCGAGCACGGCGGCAACAACCGCTTCCTCTTCGATGTGGTGAAAGAACTGCGCAAGCGAGACACGCGCTGGGGCCTCAACATCAAGCGCTGCAACGAAGGCACGTCGCAGGACGTCGTCTCCTTCAACCGCAGCGCACTGCCCGACGAGGGCGCGCGGACCAACGGCCGCACCAGTGAACGTAACATCTTCCTGGTTGACATGATCGGCGGCCACTGCGGCAGCAACCCCGGCGCCGCGTGGGACACCAGCACCACCCAGAAGACGATCGATGGCCTGGCATGCAGCCAGTGGACGCTGATTCCGTTCCTTCAGGCCGGTTACACCCCGTAACGCCCCACAGGCGCTGATCGCACGAAAGGGCCGGTGCCAGCGCACCGGCCCTTTTCATTTCCCCGCTTCACAGACCAGCGGGGCCCGGGCGTGGTAATTTTGGAGGTTCATGAGCCGCACGACTCGTCTGCTTCTTGCCGTCGCCTGGGTCGCGGCCTGCCTGGTCGCGCCGGTCGCGGCCCAGACACCCGCTGCCACCTCCGAGGCGATCGTCGTCCGCGGACGCGTGGCCGCCGCCGAAGCGCGGTGGGACGCCACGCGCGTGCTGTACACCTACGTCACGGTCGACGTGACGCGCGTCGCGCTCGGCAGCGGCGTCCCGTCGCGCATCGTGCTAAAACAACTGGGCGGCGCCACCGGTGGCATCGGCCTGTGGATCGCCGGCCAGGCCGCGTTCGCGCCTGATGAAGACGTGCTGCTGGAGCTGGTGACGCGGCCCGCCGACGGCACGCTCACGACCGCCAGCCTGGGGCGCGGCAAGTGGCGCATCGAAACCGACGAGGCGACCGGCGCCGAGACCGCGACGCAGCGCAGCGACGACGGCGCAGTCACGCGGGTGGCGCTCGGCGACGCGGAGCTCGCCCTGAGCCGGGGCCGCCTGCCGCTGTCGTCGTTCGCCGCGGCGCCGCCTGAATATTCGGGCCCGCAGCCCGGTCCCGGTCCGAACTTCGTCTATCTGCCGACCGACGGCGGCTATCCCGCCCGTTGGCACGAAGTGGATACCAACCAGCCCCTCTTCGTCGATCACCCCTCGTCGCTCCCCGGAACCTGGCTCGGCAATACCGGCGACGCCACGGCCGCCATCGGCCTGTGGAGGAACTCCGGCATGGACCTCGACCTGCGTGACGGCGGCGCCTCGGTCGCGCCCGGATTCTGTCCGAGCGCCTTCACCGGCAACGGTCGCATCACCGTCGCCTACAACGATCCCTGCAACGTGCCCGGCAGTGAATGGGTCGTGGGCGGCGGCTACTACACCACCGGCGACAAACGCACGGTGAACGGCGTCGAGTTCCAGAAGTTCCTGCAGGGTTTCGTCGTGCTCAACGACAGCGGCCCCCAGACCTCGTCGGCTGGCTGCTTCCGCGATGCCATCACGCACGGCATCGGACATGCGCTGGGGCTCGGCCATTCCGACAGCACGACGGCCATCATGCAGACCGCGCCGCCCGGGAACTGCAGCAGCGGCCCCCGCGGGCTCGGCGCCGACGACGTCGCCGGCGTGACCGCGATCTACGAAGGGATCCCGGCCGCCACCAGCGCGCCCAACACGCCCACCGCGTTCACGGTGACCTCGGCGTTGTCCACCGTCGTGATGAACTGGACGCCGGCGTCCACCGGCGGACAGGCGCAGCGGTATCTCATCGATGCCGGCACCGCGCCGGCCACCTACAACCTCGGCACCATCGTCGTGAACGCGCCGGCGACGACCATCTCGGCCGGCCCGGCCGGCATCGGCACCTACTACCTCCGGCTGCGCGCGCAGAACGCGCTGGGCACCAGTGCGGCGACGTCTGAACGGTCTGTCACCGTGGGCAACTGCACGGCGCCGCCGGCCCCGGCGAGCCTCATCGGATCGTCGAACGACACGGTCGTCAACCTGCAATGGACGCCGCCGGCGAGCGGCGTGGTGCAGGGCTATCAGGTGGTGGCCGGCAGCGCGCCGGGACTGGCCAACATCGCCGTGCTGCCGTTCCCGGCCACCGTGACCAATCTCGGCGGCCCGGTGCCGTACGCGACTTACTACGTGCGCGTGCACGCCACCAACGTGTGCGGCATCAGTCCGCCCTCGCAGGAGATCACCCTCGTGGTGCAGCCGTGCGCGGCGCCGCCGTCAGCCCCGACCGGACTCGTGGGGTCGGCCTCGGGCGGGATCATCACGCTGGCCTGGACGGGCCCGACCGGCATCTCGCCCACCAGCTACACCGTCGTGGCCGGCAGCGCCCCGGGGGCCGCCGACATCGTCGTGTATCCGACCGGCACGACGGCCACGGGTCTGGCCGCGCCGGCGCCGCGCGGCACATACCATGTGCGTGTCATCGCCACCAACGCCTGCGGCCAGAGCGGAGCCTCCAATGAGGTCACCGTGGTCGTGCCGTAGCGCGCTGCGCCTCGTTCGCGCTGGCGCCGGCGCACAGCGCCGCTCGTGGCCGCCTCGCGGCGTTGCTAGAATGAGTCCATGACTGCGACCTCGGTGAGCGGCCTGCCGCGTGCCGCTCTGCAAGGCCTCGTCGAGGCGTATCCCTTCAAGCCCTATCGCCAGTACCGCGCCTACTCGCGCCGCGAGCAGCAGGCGATCCTGCTGGCCGACATCGACGCCACCCTGGCCGTCGGCGGCGAGTTCAGCCACGTCACCAGCCTCGAGGCGCCGCGCGCGGCCGTCATCGCCCGGCCGCTGCCGTGGGACAGCACCTACTTCGGCGTGCCGATGGGCCGGTTGGACTACGTGCTCACCTCGCCCGAGGCCACCGCCGCCGATCGGCGCGACGTCGTCGCCGCCGCCTGCACGGCGGCACGCGACGCCGGCCTGCGCCACCTCACCGCCCGCGTCGACGTCGGTGATCTCGTGACGCTGGCGGTGCTTGAAGATGCCGGGTTCCGGACCATGGACGCACTCGCCACCTACATCATGCGGCCGGGCAAAGACGTGCCGCGCGGTGTCCGCAGCGTCGGCCCGGTGCGCCTGGCCACGCCGTCGGATGCTGACGCCGTCCTCGAGATCACGCGCGAGGCCTATCGCGGCTATCGCGGACGTTTCCACCTCGACGCCCACATCCCGCCCGGGCGTGCCGACGGCTTCTACGAAGAATGGGCGCGTCAGTGCCTGGCCGGCGTGATGGCCGATCTGGTCATGGTGTCGGAAGACTCGTCGGGCCGCGTCATCGGCTACCTGGCCCACCGCCGCCGTCAGCCGGCCTCCACCATTGGCATGCCGATCTACGGCGGGGGCCTCGGGGCCTGCCGCCGCGATGCCCCGGGCGCCTACGCCAGCCTGATTCGGGATTCCGCCGTGTGGGCCCATGAGCAGGGCGCGGTGGCCGAGTGCCAGACGCAGAATGCGAACTTCCCCGTCATTCGCGTCTACGAATCGGTGGGCTTCCACTACGTCCGCGCGGAGTACACGCTCCACGCCTGGCTGGGGTGACGGGCCGAAGGCTGTGTTAGAATCTCAAGGTTGTCAGGCACGATCGACAACGTTGCCGGTCACTGTGGGCGGCTAGCTCAGCTGGGAGAGCGCCGCGTTCGCAACGCGGAGGTCAGGAGTTCGATCCTCCTGCCGTCCACCATCTCACGACCGGTCCCCAACCCGCTCGCGCGCGCCTGCAGCCACCAGCGCGGCTCCAAGTCGCCGAATCTGCTCAAGCTGACGCGCGGCCGTATACTGGAGCGGTGACTCCGACCCTGCCAGCCGTCGTCCGCGCAGCCGCCGTCCTGGCCTGGTGCCTGGCCGGCCTCGGGGCCCGCCCGGTGGCGCAGGGCACGCCGGCGGCCGACGACGTCGCCCGCAAGGTCCAGGCCCGCTACGACACCGTGACCGACTTCGAGGGGCAGTTCACCCAGACCTACGAAGGCGGCGTGCTGCGGACCAAGACCACCGAACGCGGCACCGTCGTCATCAAGCGCCCGGGACGCATGCGCTGGATCTACACCAGCCCTGAGCGCAAGGAATTCGTCTCAAACGGCGTGAAGGTCTACGCCTACTTCCCGGCCGACCGCCAGGTGCTGGTGAGCGATGCCCCGAAGGGCGCGGACACGACCCCGGCCTTGTTCCTGACCGGCCAGGCGAACCTGACGCGCGACTTCGACGCCACGGCCATGGCCGTGCCAGGCGCCGCTCCGGGCCTGCTGGGGCTCAAGCTGGTGGCCCGCAAGCCCGACCCCGACTTCGAGTGGCTGGCCATTGCCGTGGACCCGGTGAGCTTCCAGATCCGCCATCTGGTGGCCCTCGACCGCCAGGGCGGCCGATCGGCCTTCACCTTTTCGAACCTGAAGGAAAACCAGCGGCCGCCCGATACACTCTTCGAGTTCCGCATTCCGAAGGGCGTCGACGTCGTCACGCAATGACCCGCGAGTCCGTCCTCCATCGTTCGTCTGCGCTCCGGGCCGCCGGCCTGCTGATGCTCGCCCTGTCGCTGGCCGCCTGTGCCTCCGGCGGCGGCAACCTGCGCCAGGCCCGGGTCGCCGAACAGCAGCAGGACTACGACCTGGCGGTGGCGGAATACACCAAAGCCGCCCGCGCCCAGCCCGACGACCGCTCCATCCGGCTGTCGCTCGACCGCGCCAAGTTGCGCGCCTCGCAGGACCACTTCGCACGCGCCCGCCGCCACGCCGCCACCGGTGCCACCAATGAAGCCCTGGTCGAGTACCAGCTCGCGGCCGAACTGAACCCGGCCAACGGCGAGATCCAGGACGAACTTCGCACGCTGCGGGCGCAGATGCGCACGCAGGTCGCGATCGACCGCGGCGGCAAGACCACGCTCGAAGCGCTCATCAAGGACAGCCTCGCCGCGCCGCTGCCCGGCGCCGACGTGCCGGCGGATGTCACGCTGCCCGACTCGCTCATCTTCCGCGACGCCGGCGCCCGCGACATCTTCACCGCCATCGGCAAGTTCGCCAACATGAGCGTCGTCTTCGATCCGGCGTTTCGCGATCAGACGCTCAGCATCGACCTGCGCCAGGCGCCGCTGGCCGAAGCCCTGTCGTCGGTCGGCACCGCCACCCGCCATTTCTGGCGTGTCACCGCGCCGCGCACGGTCACGGTGGTGCCCGACACCGCCGCCAAGCGCCGCGAATACGAGGAAGAGATCGTCCGCACCTTCTTCCTCAGCAACGCCGATCTCAAAGAGACGGTCGACGTGCTGCGAATCGTGGTCGATGCGCGCCGGCTGGCGCCGGTGGCCGCCACCAACGCCATCACCATCAAGGACACCCCGGAGCGCGTGGCCGCCGCCGGCCGCATCATCCAGGCCATCGACAAGGCGCGGCCCGAAGTGGTCATCGACGTCGAGCTGCTCGAGGTCGATCGCACCCGCCTGCAGGACTACGGGCTGCAGATTGCCTCGCCCACGTCGACGCCGATCGGCATCGACGGCCAGGCCTCGGTGAACCGCGACGGCCTGAGCCTGCGCGACCTGCGCAGCCTGACCTCGTCGGACGTGCTGCTCACGAACCTGCCCGGCCTCTATTACCGCCTGCTCAAGAGCGACACCAACACGCGCACGCTCGCCAACCCGCAGCTGCGCACCTCGGAAGGGATCGCCGCCCAGGCCCGCTTCGGCGAGCGCGTGCCGGTGCCGGTGACGACCTTCTCGCCGATTGCCGCCGGCGGCGTGCAGACGCAGCCCATCACGTCGTTCAACTACGAGAACATCGGCGTCAACATCGACATCACGCCGCGCACGCACCACGACGACGATGTCTCGCTGGCGGTGAAGATCGAGATCAGCAACATCTCCGGCAGCGGCTTCGGCGGCCTGCCGACGTTCGGCAACCGCTCGATCAGCACCGTCATCCGCCTGCGCGACGGCGAGACCAACATGCTGGCGGGCCTCATCCGCGACGACGAGCGCAAGGTGGCGTCGGGCATTCCCGGCCTGAGCGACATCCCGGTCATCGGCCGGATCTTCGCGTTCAACCGGCTCGAGACGCAGCAGACCGACATCATCCTGACGCTCACGCCGCACATCGTGCGCGTGCTCGACCTGACCGACGCCGACGTGCGCGCGTTCAAGGTGGGTCGCGACACCGGCGCCGCCATCATCGACGTGCCGACGACAGCGCCGACCCGCCCGCCGCCTGGCGGCGATGCGGCCGGCGTGCAGCCCGCCGGCACCCCGCCGGGGATCGCCGTGCCGGTGCTGCGGCCGATGCCGGTGGTGCCGGGCACGGCCTCGCCGGTGAAGCCGCCCCCGCCCCCACCGCCGCCTGGCCGCTGAGGCCCCGGCGTTTCCTACACGCGCGCCACGTGCGCGCCGAGCGACTGCAGGCGTTCGACCAGCGTGCCGTAGCCGCGTTCGACCGTCTCGAGCGGCTCGACGCGGCTCTGGCCGGTGGCGGCGAGCGCCG
This sequence comes from uncultured Acidobacteriota bacterium, assembly GCA_963779175.1. Taxonomy (GTDB): domain Bacteria; phylum Acidobacteriota; class Vicinamibacteria; order Vicinamibacterales; family UBA2999; genus CADEFD01. Next base: position 1,007,969 of record CAVZXA010000003.1, on the reverse strand, counting down.
CCGCGATGAGCGCCATGCCCGAGCGGATGTCGCGGCTGTCGAGCGCCTTGCCGCGCAGCTTCGCCGGTCCGGTCACGATGATCCGATGCGGATCGCAGAGGAACAGATCGGCGCCCATGCCGCTCATCTGCTCGAGGGCGAACAGCCGCAGTTCGTACATCCAGTCGTGCACCAGCGTCGCGCCCTCCGCCTGGGTCGCCAGCACCGTGGCCAGACTCACGAGGTCGCTCGGGAAGGCCGGCCACAGGCCGGTCGTGATGCGCCCGGCGCCGGTGAGCGTCGATGGCACCACGGTGAGCACGTCGCCCTGCTGCGCGCACTGCACGCCGAGCTTGCGCAAGGTCGCGGTGACCACTTCCATGTCGACGGCGCGGGCGCCGCGGATCTCGACTTCCCCGCCGGTGATGGCGCCGACGACGGCCCAGCTCCCCGCTTCGATGTAGTCGCCGTAGAGCGCCTTGGTGGCGCCGCCGAGCCGCGGGCTGCCTTCGACGCGAATCGTGTGTGACCCGGCGCCGGTGATGCCGGCGCCCATCAGCGACAGGAACTCGCACAGTTCGACCACGTGCGGCTCACACGCGGCGTGCCGGATCTCGGAGATGCCGGGCGCGGCCGCCGCGGCGAGGAGCGCCGTCTCGGTGCCGGTGACCGACGCTTCGTCGAGGTAGATCGAGGCCGGCGCCAGCCCGCGCGGGGCTTCGAGGCGATGGCCCGACCCCTCGACCGGTTCCGCGCCCATCGCCGTCAACGCTTCGAGGTGCGTGCGGATGGTGCGCCGCGCCGGGAAGTCGCCGCCGGGCGGCGCGATGTAGGCGCGACCGGTGCGCGCCAGCAGCGGCCCGAGCAGCAGCACCGATCCACGCAGCCGGCCCACCAGCGCCCGATCGGGCTCGTGTGTGCGCACCTCGCGGCAGCGGATGGTCAGCGTCGGGCTGCCGATGCCGTCCACCTCGGCCCCGAGATCGAGGAGCAGGCGCGCCATCACATCCACGTCGACGATGCGCGGCACGTTCGTCAGCACGCAGGTCTCGGCGGTGAGCAGGGTCGCCGCCATCAGCGGCAGCGCGGCGTTCTTGTTGCCCTCGACGTCCACCACGCCCGACAGGCGGTGGCCCCCTTCGATGATCAGTGTCGACATTGCTAGCCTCTCGCCTGCCACCTGCCCAGCCGGACGATCTCGTCCCTGAGCGTCACGCCGAATCGCTCGGCCACCTGCGCACGGCACAACTCGACCAGCGCCGCGATGTCGCGGGCCGTGGCCGTGCCGTCGTTCACGATGAAGTTCGCATGCGTCGGCGACACCCGCGCGCCGCCGATCGCGTGCCCCTTGAGTCCGGCCCGATCGACCAGCGCGCCGGCCGACGGCGGAATGCCCTCGGGCACCGTGTCGCGCCGCGGCTGGGGATTCTGAAAGATGCAGCCCGCACTGGGCGACGCCAGCGGCTGCGTGGCTTTGCGGAACGCCAGCGATGCCCGCGCGACCTCGCGCAGCGCGATCGGGATCGTGGCCCGGCCGCACGCGGAACGCGGCCCACACGAGGATCTCGCCGCTGTGCTGCAGGCGGCTGGTGTCGTAATCGAAGTCGAGGCGGTCGGCGGGCACCTGCCGCACGCCGCCGTCGCGCGTCAGCACCCGCACGCTCTCGACCACGTCGCCGATGTTGGCCTGGCGCCAATGGGCGTTGCCGTAGATGGCGCCGCCCACGGTGCCGGGCGTGCCCGCCCACGCCTCGAGCCCCGCCAGGCCGCGCCCGACCGTCCAACGCACGAGGCCGTTGATGGTGACGGCCGCATCCGCGCGCACGATGTCGGGCCCGACCAGCTGCATGGTGCCGCCGCGCGGCCGCACGACGACGCCGCGGATACCGTCGTCGGCGATGAGCACGTTCGAACCGCCGCCGAGCATCGTGAGCGGCAGGCCCTGCCGTTGCACCAACTGGACGACGCGCACCAGATCGTCGCCGCTGGACGGTTCGACCAGCCAGTCGGCGGGGCCGCCGACCTTGAAGGTCGTGAGCGGCGCCGAGCGGCGCATCCGCCGTCACCGGCACGCCCGGGAGGGCGGCGCGCATCACCTCACCGAACGTCATGCCCGCACCCCATCCGGAAGCGCCCGCAGCAGATCGCGTTCGCGCGCGATGAGCGCGCTGCGGGCTTCGGCGCGGGTGCAGGCGGCAAACCGCACCGCGTCGCCGGGCGCGAGCTGTCCGGCCAGCGGCAGATCGGCGCTGATGACGGTGGCGATCTTCGGATAGCCGCCGGCGGTCTGGCGGTCGGCCATGAGCAGGATCGGCGCGCCACCGGAGGGCACCTGGAGGGCGCCGAACGCCACCGGCTCCGAGAGCAGTTCGCCCGGCCGCTTGGTCGTGAGCGCCGGGCCGTCGAGCCGGAAGCCCATGCGGTCGGACCGCGACGACACCGAGAAGCGGGCGCCCAGCAGCGCATCGAGCGCCGCGGGGGTGAACCAGTCGTCCTGCGGCCCGAGCAGGACGCGCAGCCGGCGCTGCCCCGGCACGGCGTCGAGCGGCAGCGGCGCCCGAGTCGCGCGATGGACGACGGCGGCAAGCCCGGCGCCGATTGGCACGCAGTCGCCGGCAACCAGAGCCCGGCCATCGACGCCGCCCATCCGGCTGACCAGATGCGTGGCGCGGCTGCCGAGCACCGCCGGTGTGGCGATGCCGCCGTCGATGGCCAGATAGGCGCGTGAGCCGGTGCGCCGCTCGCCGAAACGCAGGACGCTGCCGGCGGCGACCTCGAGCGCGGTGCCGTGCGGCACCGGGCGATCGTCCACGCTGAGATCGAAGACGGCGCCGGCGACAGCCACCACCAGCGGCCCCTCCGCCCGCAGCGTCGGCCCCAGCAGGGTCACCTCGAGCGCCGCCGCGCCTTCGGGATTGCCCACCAGCAGGTTGGCGAGCCGCAACGAGTAGGTGTCCATCGCGCCGGCCACCGGCACGCCGGCCGCCTGCTGGCCCCAGCGCCCGAGATCCTGGACGGTCGTCAGCAGGCCCGGCCGCACGACGAGACAGGCGCGAGGCGTCACGCCGTCGGGCCCGTCCAGCGGTCGTGCGCGAGCGGAACGAAGCGCACCACATCACCCGGCGCGAGCAGCGCCGGTGCCGACCGCGACAGGTCGAACATCGCCGTCGACGTGCGCCCGATGAGGCGCCACCCGCCTGGACTCTCGCACGGATACACGCCTGTCTGCCCTCCGGCAATGCCGACGCTGCCGGCCGGCACGCTGGTGCGAGGGGTCGCCCGCCGCGGCATGGCGATCGACGACTCCACGCCGCCCAGGTACGCGAAGCCGGGCAGGAAGCCCAGCATGTAGACCCGGTAGTGCCCGGCGGCGTGCCGGGCGATGACGTCGGCGGCCGCACATCCGGCGAAGGCGGCGACGTCGGCCAGGTCGGGCCCGAACGCCCCGCCGTAACACACCGGAATCTCGACCACGCGTCCGGGCGCTTCGGCGCTGTCGGCCGTATCCCACGCGTGCGAGACCACCGCGTCGAGGGCGGCGTGATCGAAGCGCAGCGGATCGACATGGACGCCCACCGACGCGTACGCCGGCACGACGTCGCGCACGCCCGGCACGCGCGCCCCGCGGATCGCCGCGGCCAGCGCCACCGCCCGGCGATTCACGTCAGGCGAAATCGTGGCTTCGAACTCGACCAGCACCAGGCCGTCGCCGGAATGATGCAGGCGCGGCCGCGACAAGACCGGGCCGCTCACGCCAGCGCCTCGAGCAGCTTGCCGTGGATGCCGCCGAAGCCCCCGTTCGACATCACGAGGATGTCGTCGCCCGCAGCGGCCTCGCGTGCAACGGCGTCCACGATCGCCTCCACTGACGGCAGTTCGCGGGCGTCAACGCCGGCCGTCGTGAGCGCGCGGATCAGCTCGGGCACCGACAGCCGATCGGCGTCGGCCAACGTGCTCCGGAATACCGGCGCGATGATGACCCGATCGGAGCCGGCGAAGGCGCGCGCGAAGTCGGCCTGGAAGACACGGCGGCACGACGAGGCCGAGCGCGGCTCGAAGAGCGCCCACAAGCGCCGCCCGGGGCGAGCCGTGCGCAGCGCCGCGATGGTCTCGGCGACGGCGGTCGGGTGATGCGCGAAGTCGTCGTAGACGGTGACGCCGCGCCGCTCACCCACCACCTCGAGACGGCGCTTGACGCCGCGGAAGGTCGCGAGGCCGTCGCGGATAGCCTCGATCGACAGCCCGCACTCGTGCGCGACGGCGACTGCCGCCAGCGCGTTACGCACGTTGTGCTGCCCGAGGAGCGGCACGTCGAGCGTGGCGACGAGACCATCCGGACCGTGCACCGTGAACCGCGTACCGGTGCCCTGCTGCGCGAGCGCCGTGGCCCGCCAGGTGACGCCCTCGGCCAGGCCGAAGGTCTGCACGCGTGAGCGGGCGCCGGCCGCCAGCGCGGCGGCCTCGGCGCTGTCGGCGCCGAGCAGCACCAGTCCGCGCCGCGGCACCAGCGCCACCAGGCGCCGGAACGCCAGCCGCACGGCGTCGAGGTCGTCGTAGATGTCGGCGTGATCGAACTCGACGTTGTTGACGACCGCGATGTCGGGCAGGTACTTCAGGAACTTCGCGCTCTTGTCGAAATACGCGCTGTCGTATTCGTCGCCCTCGATGACGAAGGCGCGCCCGCGGCCCAGCCGATAGCTGCCGCCCTGGCCGTCGTCGCCAAGATTGCGGGCGATGCCGCCCACGAGGATGGACGGATCGAGGCCACCGCTCGTGAGCACCCAGCCGGCCAGCGCCGTCGTGGTCGTCTTGCCGTGCGTGCCGGCAATCACCACGGCATCCGCGTCCCACAGGAACGTCTCGCGGATGATTTCGGGCATCGAGACGTAGCGCAGCGAATGGTCGAGCACCGCCTCGAGCTCCGGGTTGCCGCGGGAGATGGCGTTGCCGACGACCACCACGTCGATGCCGTCGTCGATGTGGGCCTCGTCGTAGCCCTCGAGGAGCGTGATGCCTTCGGCGCGCAGGAAGTCGCTCATCGGCGGATACACGTGCGCGTCAGAACCCTGCACGCGGTCGCCGCGACGCTGCAGCATCGCCGCCAGCGTGCCCATCGCGGTGCCGCAGATGCCGATGAAATGGATCGTGCGGGCCATCAACTGACCGCCGGTTCTTCGATCGACAGCCCGGCGCCGCCAGGCCCGGCCGTGAGGCGAGCCGACACCCCGACCGGAATCGTCCACGCCGGCATCTCGGTATGTCCCGAGGGGAAGCCGAACACGACCGGTCCCGGGAAGCGCGCCAGCAGATCGCGCAGCACGCCGCGCGCCGTCGGTCCACCGCCGCCTTCGTCGCAGCGGGGAAAGGTGCCGAGCACGATGCCGGTGACCCGTCCGAACATCCCCGCCTGATGGAGCTGCGTCATCAGGCGATCGAGGCGGTAGGGCCGTTCGCCGACGTCTTCGAGGAAGAGGATCGTCGGTTCCCGCGGCACCACCGCCCACGGCGTGCCCAGCAACGAGGCCAGCTGCGTGATGGTGCCGCCGACGAGCACGCCCTGCGCCTCGCCCGAGCGGAACACTTCGAGGCTCGGCGGCGACAGCGTGCCCATCGGCACCGGCTGCGTCACCGCCGCCATCAACGAGGCGCGGTCGTAGCCGCCGATGCCGCGCGCCAGGCGCCCTTCGACCATCGGGCCATGAAACGCGACGCCGCCGTGGGCGACGTGCCACGCCAGCAGGGTCGTGATGTCGCTGTAGCCGATGAACACCTTGGGGTCGGCGGCGATCCACCGCGGGTCGAGGGCCGGCAGCAGCTGCTGGCTGCCGTAGCCGCCGCGCACCGCCACGATGCCGCGGATCGAGGGGTCGCGCCACGCCTCGGCCAGACAGGCGGCGCGCACCGCCGGCGTGCCCGCCACGTAACCATGACGCGCGAGGACGCGGTCGTCGTACACCGGCTCGAAGCCGAGCGTGCGCAGTTCGTCGGCGCCGCGCGCCAGTTCGTCGGCCTGCACGGGGCTGGCCGGCGCCACCAATGCGATGCGATCGCCCTGCTGGAGCCGGCGTGGACGCCGCCGTCCCGCCACGCGTCCGGGTCTCGTCAGCACTCATGCGAACGCCGCCATTTCCGCTGCGACGAGCTGATGCTCCTCGCACCCGACCACCTGCTTCCAGGCCCGCACCCGCTCGCGGGCCGGCGCCCGGGCGGCGCCGAGAAAGCGGGCCTTCTGACGCCCGACGCGCGCCACGGCGTCGTCGAGACGCGCCAGCGGCAGCTCGCCCGACTCCACCGCCTTGACCAGCGCCTCGAGCACCGAGGCCTGCACGTCCACATCCCCCGCGCACACGAGCACCGTGTCGCAGCCGGCCTTGATGGCGGCCACGGCCGCCTCGGCAGGCGTCCACTGTCTGCCGATGGCCTGCATCTCGAGGTCGTCGCTCACGATCATGCCCGGGATGTCCCAGTTCGTCCCGCAGCAGCCGCAGGATGGTCGGCGACAGCGTCGCCGGCCGGGCCTCGTCGAGTGCCGGCACCAGCACGTGGGCGGTCATCACGCAGGCGACCTCGGCGGCGATGGCGGCGCGAAACGGCACGAACTCGACCCCGCGCAGCCGTTCGCCCGCATGTTCGACCAGCGGCAGTTCGAGGTGTGAGTCGACGGTGGTGTCGCCGTGGCCCGGGAAGTGTTTGCCGCAGGCGGCCACGCCTTCGGCCTGCAGCGCCCGGATGATGGTGGCCCCGAGCGTCGCCGCCCGCTCGGCGTCGTCCGACAGCGCGCGATCGCCGATGGCGGGGTTCGCGGCATTGGTGAGGACGTCGAGCACCGGCGCGAAGTCGAGCGTGACGCCGACCGCGCGCAGCTCACGCGCCGAGCGCCCGGGCGAAGCGTTCGGCCAGCGCCGGCGACGAGGCCCGGCCCAGCGTCGCGGCCGGCGGCCAGATCGTGAACGGGGCCTTGAGGCGGGCGACGCGGCCGCCTTCCTGATCGACGCTCACCCAGGCCGGCGCGCCGGCGCCCAGCGCTTCGACGCCGAGCGCGACCTCGAGCACCTGCTCGGGGCTGTCGACATTCCTGGCGAAGAGCGTCACGCCGCTCAGATCGAATTCCCGTGCGAGGGCGGTGAGCTCGACGGGCACCGCGTGACCGGTGAAGCTCCCGATGAGCACCTGCCCGACGCGGCGACGTAGCGGCATCGGCATGCGAGTGCGAGCATTATAATTCCGCCGTGACCGTGACCGCTTCCGCCCCGACGCGGGTCGATCTCGCCGGGGGCACCATCGACATCTGGCCGCTCTACCTGTTTCATCCCGGCGCACAGACGCTCAACGCCGCGCTCACCATTCGCACCTATGCGCGGATCGAGCCGCGTGACGACCAGGCCGTCGTGCTCGTGTCCGACGATCTCGGCGTCACGACGCCGCCGTTGAGCTTCGATGCCCTCCCCGCCGACACGACGCTGCCGCTGCTGGCCAAGCTCACGCACGCGTTCGGCGCCCGCGGACTGACCGTGACGACGCGCAGCGACTCGCCGGCCGGCGCCGGCATCGCCGGCTCCTCGGCGCTCAACATCGCCGTCACGGCCGCCCTTTCAACGTGGACGGGCCGTGGCCTCGACCACGAGGGCATTCTCGAAGTCGCCAAGAACGTCGAGGCCCAGGTGATCGGCGTGCCGACGGGACTGCAGGACTACCGGCCGGCGCTGTACGGCGGCGTGGCGGCGGTCGAACTGGGCCCGTTTGGCGCCACCAGGGTCGCGCTGCCGGTTCCGGCCGAGGCCCTGTCGGCCCGTCTGGCGCTGTGCTACACCGGCGCACCGCGCCAGTCGGGCATCAACAACTGGGACATCACCAAGCGTCGGATCGATGGCGACGCCTCGGTGACGGCCGCCTTCACCGCCATCGTCGCGGCGACCGGGCGCATGCGCGCCGCCCTCGAGGCCGGCGACTGGCCCGGCGCCGGCGCCTGTCTCGCCGACGAGTGGACGACGCGTAAACAGCTTGCACCCGGGGTCACCACCCCCACCATCGACGCGCTGCTCGATGCGGCCGGCGCGGCCGGCGCGTGGGCCGGCAAGGTCTGCGGCGCCGGGGGCGGCGGCTGCCTGTTCGCGCTGGCGCCGCCAGGTCGCGTCGACGCGGTGCGGGAGGCGTGGCGCGCCGCCGGGGCGCGGGTGCTCGAGGCGGCCGTCGATACGGAAGGACTGCAGGTGACGACACGATGACCCGCACCACCGATTCGCTCGCCGAGATCAAGCGCCTCTACTACGCCACCACCAAGGCCACGGTCGTGCGTGACCTCGAGCGCGCCATCGACCTGCTGAAGGGATTGCCGTCAGAGGAGGAACGGGAGCGCGCCGCCGTCTACATGGACGGGCTCGCGCAGATGCGATCGGAATGGGGCGTGAAGACGGCCGCGGCGCCGGCCGGCGCCGCACAGCGTCCGCCGCCGACAGCCGCGGTGCCGACGCGCCCGGGCCGCCAGAAGCGCTAGCCGTTCTGCGATTTCACGAGGCGCTTGCGGGCGGCCATGCGCAGCGGTTCCGGCACGTTGCGATCGATGGACAGCGCGCGCACGTCGCGGTCGATGAGCCGCTGCATGAGGTTCATCGACATCGCCACCGGCGTTTTCGGGTTGCGCGTCAGCGACGCGGCCACGCCGTAGTTCTTCACCCAGGCGCGGTTCTGGCCGATCGCGCGCAGCACGTCTTCGGCGACGTTGGCCATCTTCGCGAAGCTCTCGACTTCGGGGCTCGTGAGCTTGGGCGACGACAGCACCGCCGACGACACCATCTTGTTGGGGTCGCGGATGAGCAGCGCCCGCACTTCGCGCGAGCCCTTCATGGCGGCGCGCACGCGCTCCATGACGTTCATCTGCTGGATCTGCTGGGTAATCGACAGCCCGCTCTCGGTCGTGATCTCGCCCCCGGCGTCGTCGGCGATGGTGTCCCAGTCGCCGCCCGGGGCCTCGACGAGCGGCGCCTCGTCGTCGGCCGCCGAGGTCTCGGGGCCCGGCACCGGCGTCACGCCGCGGGCGCTGAAGAAGCGCACCAGGTCGGCCGGAGTGTCGGCGCGGGCGAGCACGGCCGCCAGCGCCGCCGGCGGGATTCGCGCCAGCGTCTCTGTCGCCGCGGCCCGCACCTCGGCGTCGGCGTCGTCGAGGAGCAGCGCCAGCAGCGCCAGCTGCTCCTGCCCGCGCGGCGCCACGTGGCCCAGCGCCGCATCGAGGCGCACCTCGCGCGGCACGTCGTCCTTGCGGAAGCTGTCGAGCAACAGCGTCTTGAGTCCGCAGTCCATCAGCGCGCCCGCTCCGCCGACCGGGTCGTCGCCGCGGGGCGCCCGGCACCGGGGTCGAGGTGCCCGACCTGCGCCGGTCGGGGCCAGAGCAGGTAGGCGAGGACGACCAGCGCCACCACGACGCCAACGGCGAGGCCGGTGACGATGACCGACGGCCAGCCACGCGGACGCACCGGCAGGTCGGCCACCGGGCCCTGCGGCGGTCCGGGCGGCGGCAGCGCGTCAGGGTGACGGGCGAGGAACACGCGCAGCGTGTCTTCCGGGTCGAGACCGACTTCCTTGGCGTAGGCGCGCACCACGGCCCGCCGGAAGATCCCTGGCGGCAAGCGATCAATCTGGTTGCGCTCGAGCGCCTCGAGCGTGCGCACGCCGAGCTTCGTGACGTCGGCCACCTCACGCAGCGAGCGGCCGGCCGCCTCGCGCGTCGTGCGCAACGCCAGTCCGAAGTCTTCACAGGTGTCGAGCACCGGCATCATCCAGTCCACCGCGGGCGATCGCGCCCCCAACCCTTCGATGGTAGTGACGCCCACCGGCTCAGTCAATCGCGCGGACGAATGCCGCCAGTGTGCGCGCCACCGCGTCCCCGGATCTTCCCCGGGGCGCGGCAGGAAGGCGCCGATGGCGGCGATGCCGAAAGCGCCGCTGTCTGCCACCCAGCGCCAGTCGGCAGGACCCAGCCCGCCGATCGCGAAGACCGGCACACGGCTGGCCGCGGTGAGAGCGGTGAGACCAGCCACGCCAAGCGTCGGCGCGCCGGCGGGCTTCGAGACCGTCGGTGCGGCGGTGCCGGCGATGAGGGCGTCCACGGGTCCGGCCGCGCGCGCGTCATCCGCCGTATGCACGGCGCGCGACATCCAGGTCGTCGCCGGCATCCACGTCCGGACGCCGGCCGCGCTGAGGGAGGTGTGTTTCAGGTGGAGGCCGGCGCCAGCGGCCGCAGCCACGTCGGCCCGATCATTCACGACCACCCGGGTTCGGCCGGCCGCGACCTCGACCAGCTGACGCGCGAGGGCGAGCAGGGCCGCGGCCCCGAGATCCGGTTCGCGCAGTTGATAGAAGCCGGCCTGCGCGTCAGCAGCGGCCTCGACCTGCGCGACCAGCAGCGCTGGTGCGTCCTCGAGCGCCCGTCCGGCGGCCGCGGCGAGCCGCCGCCGATCGCTCACGATGCCGAGGCGCGAGGCCGGCGGCACGAACGGCGTTCACGGCGTCTGCCGGCGGCGTACCAGCGCGGCCAGGTCGGTGAGGGCCGCAATCACGTTGACGGCGCCAAGTCCGGTGATGGCCCCGCGCACGAAGTTATTGGTGACGATCGCCTGCACCAGCGGCGACACCTGCGCGAAGTAGTTGCGCTCCCAGTAGGTCGACCACGGCACCACGATCAGCAGCAGGCCCAGTTCGATGAGCACCGCGATGATGAGGAGGCGGCGCACGCGGGTGCTAACCCCGGACCTGGGCGCGGCTCAGTCGTTCGATGCGGGCGGTGACATCGCGGAAGCCGCGGGCGTCGGCCTGCAGTTCCCCGAACACCGCCAGCGCGCGGCCGACTTCGCCGAGATCCTCGAGCACGCTGGCCAGATCGTAGAGCAGGGCGCGGCCGGCATCGACCGTCGGCGCCGGGGCTTCGGCCGCCCGCTCGAACCACTCCAGCGCCGCTGCGCGATCCCCGCGGTCGGCCTGCAGGCGTCCGAGCACCGACGCCGCCTCGAAGCGCTGCCGCGACGACCGCGACGCCAGTTCGAGCGACTGGATCGCGTCTTCGAGCATCCCCATGTCGCGATACGTGAGGCCGAGCCGCAGCTGTTCGGCCGCGAGGGTCTCGTCCTGCGCGCGTCCGGCCTCGAGCACCGCGTCGGCGGGACGCAGCGTCTTCTTCGCCTTGCCGCCCTTGACCGCCTTCGCGGCCTCGAGTTCCCCACCCGCATCGACGTCGACCTCGGTGGCCGCCTCGACCGCCGGCTCGGGCATCTCGACCGGGTCGTCGAAGGTGATGCCTTCGTTCAGGTCCATCTTGTTGGTGGCCATGAACGGGCTGTCGCCGCTCAGGCGATCGGCGATGATGGCGTCGGGATCGGATTCGCCCAGCATCTCGAGGGCGCGGCGGAAGCGCGCGATGTTGGCGCTGTCCCACGGCTCGCGGGCCACCAGGTCTTCGCTGATGATGCGCGCCTCGAGGCCGCGGCCGGCGTCGAGGTAGGCGTCGGCCAGCTGGGCCTGCGCCGAATACATCGTGGCCTCGAGGCCGCCGTCGACGCAGATCTCGACCAGGCGCATGAGGGCGACGATGTGGCGGCGCACGCGGGTGACGAACTCGTGCAGCGCGGCGGCGGCCGCCGCGTAGTCGCCATCGGCCACCGCCGCGTCGGCCACGGCTTCGATGCCGGGATAGGCCGCGTCGGCGTCGTGTTCGGCCAGCCGGCACGCCATGGCGATGGCGGCTTCGCGCTGTGACGGATCGGCCGCCAGGGCGCTGGCCACGGCTGCCTTGCCTTCGTCGAGATGGCCCTGCCGCAGTTCGGCTTCGGCCACCACCATCCACAGCGTCGGGTCGGCGGCGACCACCTCGGTCGTCAGGTAGCGGCGGGCGGTGCCCAGATCGCCGTTGCCGATGTGCGCGCGCACCAGCTGCACCCGGGCCTGGATGTCGGTGGCATCCATGTCGGCGACGCGGCCCAGCACCGACAGCGCTTCGCTGTGCTGACCGGCGGCTTCCAGCGCCGCGGCGAGCTGCCGCAGTTCCGCGGGCGACGCGGCCCAGGCCAGGGCCCGGGCGAACTCGCCGCTGGCGATGTCGGCGGCCAGCACCTGCGCGCGGGCGTCGTCATCGGAGGGATCGAGTTCGAGCAGATCGCGGTAGGCGGAGCGCGCGTCTTCGCCCCGGCCTTCCTTGGTGAACCATTCCGCCACCGCTTTGAATTCGCGCGTGGCGGTGTCGGTGTCGCCGAGGTCCCGTGCCGCCTTGGCGGCGGTGAAGCGGGCGCCGAAGTCGTCGGGATCGACCTGGCCGAGACGCACGGCCATCTCGGCCGCGCCGCGGATGTTGCCGATCTTGCGCCGGCGGTCGGAGACGGTCTGGTAGGCAGCCTTGGCATCGGCCAGCAGGCCCTGCCGCGCCGCGACATCGCCCGAGCGGATGAGCGCGTATTCGTCGGTGGCCTTGACCTTGAGGATCTTCTTGAAGAGCGCCGCCGCCTTCGGGTAGAAGCCTTCGTCGGCCAGATGGTCGGCGATGCGGGTGTACTGCTCGACGCCCTTGTCGAGCTGCCCGGCACGGACGAACAGGTCGCCGAGCGCATTGGCGCTGTTCCAGTCGCGGGGCTGCGCCAGCACCAGCGCCTGGTACTCGTCGATGGCGACGTCCACCTTGCCGAGACGCAGGGCCTTTTCGGCCCGCTTCAGAGCTCCTTCGCGATCGAATGGCGCCACGATGCTTCGCCCTCAGTCCAGAGTATCAAACAGCGACGCCGGCTTGAACGATCGCCGGTGCGCTTCGGAATAGCCGTGCTTCGCCACCGCCGTCAGGTGCGCCGCGGTGGCGTACCCCTTGTGCCGATCGAAGCCATACCGGGTATCGGCCTGATGCAGGTCGTGCATCAGACGGTCGCGGATCACCTTGGCCACGATCGAGGCCGCGGCGATGGCCGCCGATTTCCGGTCGCCGCCCACCACGGCTCGCTGCGCCATCCGCAGGCCCTCGATTCGGAAGGCATCGACCAGCACCAGGTCGGGCTGCGGCGCCAGGGCGGCCACGGCCCGTGCCATGGCGCGCAACGACGCGCGGTGGATGTTGTATCGGTCGATTTCGGGTGGGTCTGCAATGCCGACCGCCCAGGCGAGCGCCCGGGCGGTGATGAGGTCGTAGAGGCGGTCCCGGGCGGCCGGCGTCAGGAGCTTCGAGTCGGCCAGGCCCGGGATGTGCCGGGCGGGGTCGAGCACCACCGCCCCGGCCATGACGGGGCCGGCCAGGCAGCCGCGCCCCACTTCGTCCACCCCGGCGACCAGGCCGAAGCCGTATCGCCGGTAGTGGTTCTCGATCGTGCGCCGGGCACGCGCGGCTGACATGGGCCGGGCCCGCGGGTCGCGCCGCCTAGAGCGGGTTCTTCCGGACTTCCTTCATGCGCGCCGCCTTGCCCTTCAGATCGCGCAGGAAGTAGAGCTTGGCGCGGCGGACCTTGGCGGACCGCACGACCTCGATCTTCTGGATGACCGGCGAGTGCAGCGGGAAGATGCGCTCGACGCCCTGGCCGAACGACACCTTGCGCACGGTGAACGACGCGCGCGTGCCGCCGCGGCGCAGGTTGATGACGATGCCCTCGAAGATCTGGACGCGTTCCTTGTCGCCTTCCTTGACCCGGACGTGCACCTTCACCGTGTCGCCGGCCTGCATCGGGGGCCGCGTCAACGTCTGCGCCTTTCGAACATCTCCACCGCGTTCATCGATCCTCGCCCTTCCCTTCCACCATCCGCGCCGCGTCCTGCTCAGCAGGTCCGGCCGCCGCGCGCTCGTGCGCGCCTCGGCCGCCTCGCGGCGCCACCGTTCAATTGCCCCGTGATGCCCCGACAGGAGCACCTCGGGCACCGCTCGTCCCCGCCACACGGCCGGCCGTGTGTAGTGCGGGTAGTCCAACCGGCCGTCGGCGAACGAATCGTTCGTCACCGAGCTGTTCGTCACCAACCACCCCCGGCACCAGCCGGGCTATCGCATCGAGCATCACGAGCGCCGGGAGTTCGCCGCCGCTGAGCACGTAGTCGCCAATCGACCACTCCTCCGCGCCCACCGCCTCGACCACGCGCTCGTCCACCCCTTCGTAGCGGCCGCAGAGCCACGTCACGCCGGCTTCGCGCGCCATCCGCTCCGCCGCCGCCTGGTCGAACCGCCGACCGGCCGGCGAGGTCATCACCACCAGCCCCGGCCCGCCCCGGCGCGCCCGAATCGCCGCCACGGCCGCATGGAACGGCTCGGCCTTCATCACCATCCCGGGTCCGCCGCCAAACGGCATGTCGTCCACGACATGGTGCCGATCCGTCGTGAACGCCCGCAGGTCGTGCACCCCGACGTCGAGCAGCCCGCTCTTCCGGGCCCGGCCGACGACCCCCTCGGCCAGGCCGGCCTCGATCATCGCCGGGAAAATCGTGACGATGTCGAAGGTGACGACCCGTCCGTCTTCCCCGCTCATGCCCGCCAGCCGCCGTTCACCTCGAGCAACCCCTCGGGCGGGTCGATCGTGATGCGCCGGGCGCCGACGTCCACCGTGCAGATCGCCTGCGTCAGCGGCACCAGCACCGCTCCGCCGGGCGTCGCGACCACCAGCCGCACCGCCTCGCCGTCGCCGTCGATCGAGGCGACGGTGCCGACCCGTTCGCCCGCCACCGTCCGCACCTCACAGCCGGTCAGCTCGTGATGGTAGTAGACGTGGGCCGGCAGCGGACGCGCCGTCTCGGGCGGCACCCGCAGCTCCCACCCGGTGAAGCGCTCCGCATCATCGATCGAGGCCACGCCGCGGAACACCACCGCCGGCCGGCCCAGATGCATCCGGAACCGCGTCACCTGCAACCGCTCGATCGGCCCATCCGGCACCCGCCGTCCCCACAGGACGGCGTCTTCCGCGAACCGATCGTCCACGAAGTCGGTCGTCGCGTTGACGACCACTTCGCCTCTGATGCCCTGCGTGCGGGCCACGACCCCCACGAGGAGCATGTCGTTCCATGCGGCGGCCGGCGCCTCAGCGCTGGCCGTCGACGTCGCGGATGTCGAGCTGGATTTTGGTTCCATCCACGTCGGCAGCCGCCGCCAGCAGCGTTCGAGCGCCGCGGCCGTCCGCCCCTGGCGGCCGATCACCCGGCCGAGATCGCCGGACGCGACACGCAGTTCGAAGTACAGTCCGCCCCGCCGTTCACCCTGCACCACTTCGATGGCGTCCGGCTCATCGGCCAGCGCCTTCGCCACGGTTTCCACGAGTGTCTTGAGCTCGGCCACGGCGTTCGCTCCCGTCAGGCCTGCGGCGCAGTGGCCGCGGCTTCGACCACCGGCGCCACGGCGCCGAGGTCGCGCGTCACGTGTCTTGCCAGCAGCGTGCGGACCGAATCCGACGGGCGCGCGCCCTGCGAGATCCAGTGCTCGATGCGCGCCTTGTTCATGTCGACCACGGCGGGCTTGGTGCGCGGGTTGTAGAAGCCCAGCATCTCGATGAACTCCGCCCTCGCGCGGCGAACGCCGCTCGGTGACGACCACCCGGTAGATGGGGACGCTTCTTCGACCCGGTGCGACGCATGCGAATAGCCAACATAGGTAGTGTCCTCGTCCTGGCGAGCCGGACATCCGGCTAGCGCATCAAGCTGAACGGCCCCTTCTTCTTTTTCTTCCTGGGAGCCTCGGGCACGGCCTCGCCCGTCATCTGGCCCACCATCTTCAGCATCTTCCGCATCTCGTCGAACTGCTTGAGCAGGCGGTTGACGTCTTCGACCGACGTGCCGCTGCCACGCGCGATGCGCTTGCGGCGGCTGCCGTCGATGACTTCGGCGTGCTTCGCGTTCGTGCCGGCGTCATCGAGTTGATGATCGCCTCGACGCGGCTCAGCTGCTTCTCGTCGGGCTTCTGCGCCGCCGAGCTCCTTCAGCTGGCCCATGCCGGGCAGCATGCCTCATGATGTGCTCGAGCGGGCCCATCTTGCTGATGGTGCGCAGCTGATCGCGGAAGTCGTCGAGGCGTGAAGCTGCCCTTGCGGATCTTCTCTTCGAGGCCGGCGGCCGTCGACTGGTCGACGACCTCTTCGGCCTTCTCGATGAGCGACAGCACGTCGCCCATGCCGAGCATGCGCGAGACGAAGCGATCGGCGTGGAACGGCTCGAGGTCTTCGAGGCGTTCGCCGCTGCCGACAAACGCAATCGGCACGCCGACGACCGACACCACCGACAGCGCCGCGCCGCCGCGCGCGTCGCCGTCGATCTTCGTCAGCACGACGCCGGTGACGCCGACCTGGCGGTTGAACTCGCCGGCGCTCTTGATGGCGTCCTGCCCGGTCATCGCGTCGGCGACGTAGAGCAGGTCCGACGGCTGCACGGCCTCCTTGATCGCGACCAGCTCGTGCATCAGCTCGTCGTCGATGTGCAGGCGGCCGGCGGTGTCGACGATGAGCACGTCGTGGCCGGTGTTCCTGGCCTCGGCCAGCGCGCCCTTCGCGCGCGACGACCGGATCCATGTTGCCGGCCGGGTCGTGCACGCGCACGCCGGCTTTGCCGGCGACGACCGACAGCTGCTCGATGGCCGCCGGGCGGCGCACGTCGGTCGAGACGACCAGCGGGTACCGGCCCTGCTTCGCCAGCATCCGCGCCAGCTTGCCGGTGGTCGTCGTCTTGCCCGAGCCCTGCAGGCCCAGCATGAGGATGACCTTCGGCAGCGGGCCGCCGGTCGTGAGCCCGCCTTTGGCGTCGCCGAACAGCGCCGAGCAGCTCATCGCGGACGATCTTGATGACCTGCTGGTCGGGGCTCAGGCTCTCCTGCACCTCCTGCGCCGAGGCGCGGTCGCGCACGCGATCGACGAACGCCTTGACCACCTTGCAGGTTGACGTCGGCTTCGATGAGGGCGACGCGGATTTCGCGCAGCACCCGCTCGGTCGTCTCAGGTGTGAGGCGGACTTCGCCTCTCAGGGACTGAAAGACGTCTTGCAGACGATTACTCAGGGCGTCGAACATACAGACAAACCCTTATCCTACTGGACTTTCAGGCCGGTGGTCAAACCTTGGTCAGGCGGTGGCCGAGCTTTTCCTTCTTGGTCTTCAGGTACCGGCGGGTGGTGTCAGAGGGTGCAATTTCGAGCGGCACCGACGACACCACCGACAGGCCGTAGCCCTGGAGGCCGACGAACTTGCGGGGGTTGTTCGTCAGCAGCCGCATCGTGTGGACGCCGAGATCCCGGAGCACCTGGGCGCCGATGCCGTAGTCGCGCTGGTCGGGCTTGAAGCCGAGGTGCTCGTTGGCCTCACCGTGTCGAGCCCCTGGTCCTGCAGCGCGTAGGCGCGAATCTTGTTGCCGAGGCCGATGCCCGCGTCCCTCCTGGTTCAGGTACAGCAGCACCCCGCGGCCCTCGGCGGCGATGCGCTGCATGGCGGCATCGAACTGCGGCCCGCAGTCGCAGCGCAGCGAGTGGAAGACGTCGCCGGTCAGGCACTTCGAATGCACCCGGACCAGCACGTTGTCGCCGTCGCCGATCTCGCCGCAGACCAGCGCCACGTGGGTCTCGCCGTCGAGCGGACTCTCGTAGGCGTGGATGCGGAAGCGCCCGTGCAGCGTCGGCATGCTGGCGTCGGCCACTTTGGTGACCAGGCGTTCGTGCCGCATCCGGTACTGGATGAGCGCCGCCACGGTGATGAGCTTCAGCTTGTGCTTCCGCGCGAACTTCACCAGGTCGGGCACGCGCGCCATGGTGCCGTCGGTCTTGGCGATCTCGCAGATGACGCCGGCCGGATACAGGCCGGCGGCCCGCGCCAGATCGACGGCCGCTTCGGTCTGGCCCGCCCGCACGAGCACCCCGCCGTCGCGCGCGCGCAGCGGCAACACGTGGCCGGGTCGCGCCAGATCGGCGGGCCGGGTCTTGCTGTTGATGGCGGTGAGAATCGTCCTGGCGCGGTCGGCGGCCGAAATGCCGGTGGTCACGCCCCGCCGCGCTTCGATGCCGACGCAGAACGCGGTATCGAAGGCCGTGGTGTTGCGGCCGGCGGGCACCTGCAGCGGGATCTCGAGCTCGTCGAGGCGCTCGGCCGTCATCGGCATGCAGATCAGGCCGCGGCCCTCGGTCATCATGAAGTTGATGACCGCCGGCGTGACCTTCTCGGCCGCAATGGTCAGATCGCCTTCGTTCTCGCGATCTTCGTCGTCGACGACGATGACCATCTCGCCGCGGCGGATGGCGGCGACGGCCTCTTCGACGCTCGAGAACGCCGTGGCGGGCACGCCGCGGACGTCGCGGCGGCCGGGCGTGCGGGCGGATCGCCGGGTCGGGGGACGAGTCGACGGGGACGATCGCTTCCTGGTGGTCTTGGCCATGTGAAGGCGCCTCAGCGCCGGCGGAGATCGGCGAGCCCGGCGATTTCGGTGGCCCGCAGTACGTATTTCCCGAGCACGTCGCACTCGAGGTTGACCCGATCCCCCGGCCGCAGGTCGCCGAGCGTCGTGTGCTCACGCGTGTAGGGGATGACCTGGATGTCGAAGCGGCGCTCGTCGAGGCCGGCCACCGTGAGGCTCACGCCGTCCACCGTCACGCTGCCCTTGCGGATGAAGAGCGCCGAGAGTGACGGCGGGAAGCTGATGGTGAGCCAGAAGCTGTCGCCCTCCGCCCGCGTCTCCTCCACCACGCCGACGCCGTCGACGTGGCCCAGCACGAAGTGGCCGCCGAGTCTCGCATCGGCCCGCAGCGGCCGCTCGAGGTTCACGCGCTGACCGCGCGACAGGGAGCCGAGGGTGGTGATGCGCGCGGTCTCCGGACCGATGTCGGCGTGCACTTCGCCGTGCGCGACCACCAGCGCCGTCAGGCACACGCCGCCCACGGCCAGGCTGTCGCCGGGCTGCGTCCCGGCGGCAAGACTCGTCTCGATGCGGACCCGGTAGCCGCCGGCCATCGGCTTGACTTCGGCCAGCCGGCCGACCTCTTCAACGATCCCAGTGAACATCGGCTTCCATCCACATGTCAGGCCCGCAGGCCACGCTGGTCACGCGTGACAACCGCGACCACGGCACCGCCATTCCATCGAACAAGCGTACGCCCCCGGCACCCAGCCGCGCCGGCGCCACGATGAGGTGCAGACGATCCACCAGGCCCGCCTCCCAGAAACTGCGATGCAGCGCCGCCCCACCCTCGACGAGCAGCGTGTGGACACCGCGTCCGACCAACGCCCGCACGGCCTCATCGAGTGAGGCGGCCGGCACCACCGCCGCCCCCGCCGCAACCAGGCGTGCGGCCTGCTCGGGACGTGCGGCCAGAGACGCCGGATCCGTGATCATTATCACCGGGCCGTCGCCGGCCCCCGCATGGACCCGCGCCGACGGCGAGGTCTCGAGCGCGCGGTCGAAGACGACCCGCGTCAGCGGACGCGCGCGCACCACGTCGCGGGCGGTCAGGCGCGGGTCGTCGGCGCGCACCGTGCCGGCGCCGACGGCAATCGCATCGACCGCCGCGCGCAGCCGCTGCGTGCGGCGTGCCGCCTCGTCGCCGGAGATGCGGGTGGGCCGGTCGCGCTGCTCGGCGATGCGCCCGTCGCGCGTCGTCGCCACCTTGACGACGACCAGCGGCCGCTGCCGTTCCTGCGCCATGAGATACGCCGCATTGAGCCGGCGCGCCGCCGCCTCTTCGAGCCCGACCTCGACCGTGACGCCCGCCGCGCGCAGCTCCCGCACGCCGTTGCCGGCGACCTGCGGATAGGGATCGAGCGTGGCGGCGACCACGCGCCGGATGCCGGCGGCGAGAATCCGCGTCGTGCACGGGCCGGTGCGGCCGACGTGACAGCAGGGTTCGAGCGTCACATACAGCGTGGCGCCGGCGGCACGCCGGCCGGCCGCCTCGAGCGCCATCACCTCGGCATGCGGCTGCCCCGCCCGTTCATGGAAGCCCTGCCCGACGACCACGCCCTCGGCATCGACGACGACCGCACCCACCATCGGATTGGGCACCGTCGCGCCGAGCGCGCGCTCGGCGTGGAAGAGCGCCCGTCGCATCATGGCGGGCTCGTCTACCACGACGGTCGGAACAAGGCGTCGGCGTAAGTGCCGGCGTCGAACGGCAGGAGGTCGTCGATGGCCTCGCCGACGCCGACGTAGCGGATCGGCAGCGACAGGTCGTGCGCGATGGCGACGGCGATGCCGCCCTTGGCCGTGCCGTCGAGTTTCGTGAGGACCACGCCCGTCACGCCGGCGGCTGCCGAGAACTCGCGGGCCTGGACGAGGCCGTTCTGGCCGACCGTGGCGTCGAGCACCAGCAGCACCTCGTGCGGCGCGCCCGGCACCTCGCGAGCGGTGATGCGGCGGATCTTCTCCAGTTCCGCCATCAGATTCACGCGGGTGTGCAGGCGGCCGGCGGTGTCGATGAGCACCGTGTCCACACCGCGCGCCTTGGCCGCCGTGAGCGCGTCGAAGACGACGGCGGCGGGGTCGGAGCCTTCGCTGGCCCGCACGATGTCGACGCCGGCGCGCGTGGCCCACACCTGCAGCTGATCGACGGCGGCGGCGCGGAAGGTATCGGCGGCGCAGATGAGCGTCTTCTGCCCGTCCTGCCGGAAGCGGTGCGCCAGCTTGCCGACGGTGGTGGTCTTGCCGGTGCCGTTGACGCCCACGATGAGCACCACCCGCGGCGGCGTGGCCGGCGGGCCCGGCGGGGGTGTCACGGCGGCGAAGATGTCGCGAATCTCCTCGGTGAGCGCCGCACGCAGGCCGGTGCCGGTGCGCGGCCGGCGCTTCACGCCTTCGATGAGCCGCCCGGTGGCGCCGAGGCCGACGTCGGCGCCGAGCAGCAGTTCCTCGAGGGCGTCGACCGTGTCGACATCGAGCGCCGCCGTCTCGTGCCCGGGCGCATCGGCGCGACCGACGATGTCATCGAAGCGCTGCGCCAGGCGCTCCGCGGTGCGCGCCAGGCCCCGGGTGAACCGATCGAGCAAACCCATCCGCACGATCTTAACAGGGCCGCCCCGCGCGGCCGAACGTCGCGGCTCAGTCGGACTCGGCGCGCTGGCGCCGGCCCATCAGGTCGGCGACTGCGGCCGCCGGCGCCACGCGCCCCGCCAGCAGCGCGTCCACCTGCGCCGCAATGGGCAGTTCGACGCCCAGGCGGGCCCCGAGCGCCAGCGCCGCCTGGGTGGTCTTGACGCCCTCAGCGACCATCTTCATGCCGGCGACGATGTCGTGGAGCGCGCGTCCGCGGGCCAGTTCGAGACCGACGTGCCGGTTGCGACTGAGCTGCCCGGTGCAGGTCAGCACGAGGTCGCCCATGCCGGCCAGCCCGGCCAGCGTCTCGCGGCCGCCGCCGGCGGCGACGGCCAGGCGCGAGATCTCGGCCAGCCCGCGGGTGATGAGGGCAGCCAGGGCGTTGTGTCCGAGGCCGAGGCCTTCGACCACCCCGGCCGCGATCGCGATCACGTTCTTGAGCGCGCCGCCCAGCTCCACGCCGGTCACGTCGCTGCTGGCGTAGAGGCGCATCGCCCCCGAGCGGAACTCGTCCTGCACGTGGCGCACCGCGCTCTCGTGCGCGGAGGCGACCACGACCACGGTGGGCAGCTCGCGCGCCAGTTCGCGCGCGAAGCTCGGTCCCGACAACACGGCGACCTCGTCCACGTGCGCCCACTCGTCGCCGATGACCTGCGACATGCGCAGCAGCGAGCCGTCTTCCAGGCCTTTGGTGGCGCTGAGGACGACCGCCCCGCGATCGACGTGCGCGGCTCCCTGCCTGAGCACCTGCCGCAGCCCGTGTGAGGGCACGGCCACCACGACCAACTGGGCGCCGCCGAGCGCTGCCGGCAGGTCGGCGGTGGCGGTGAGGGCATCTGGGAACGAGATGTCCGGCAGGTAGACCGCGTTGGCCCGACGCGCCGTCATCTCGGCCACCAGATCGGTGTCGCGGGCCCAGAGCTGCACGAGGTGACCGACGCGCGCCAGATGCACGGCCAGCGCCGTGCCCCAGCTGCCGGCGCCCACGACCGTCACACTACGCATGCGGAATCCCCTTGCGCGCCAGGCGCTGTTCCGTGCCGCGCTTGAGACGCGCCAGGTTGCCACGATGGCGCCAGATGATGAGCGCGCCGGCCAGCGCGCTGCCCCACACGACCGAGGCGGGAGCGCCGGAGAGTGCGGCGGAGGTGGGCAGCATCACGCTGGCAACGAGGGACCCGGCCGACACCACCCGCGTCAACGCGACCGTCAGCGCGAAGGTGAGCGCGGCCACCAGCGTCGCCAGCGGCGCCAGCAGCGCAAACGCGCCGCACGCCGTCGCCACGCCCTTGCCGCCGTGCCCGCGCAGCCACACCGGATAGACGTGTCCGGCCACCGCCGCCACGCCGGCCGCGACCGGATCGGCATCGGCCAGCAGGGCGGACGTCAGCGCCACCGCCAGCGCGCCTTTGGCTATGTCGAGCACCATCACCGCGACGCCGAGTCGCGGACCCGATACGCGATACATGTTGGTGGCGCCGACATTGCGGCTCCCGACCGCGCGCAGATCGACGCCGCCCCAGCGGCGGCCGGCGAGGTAGCCGAGCGGCAACGAGCCGATCGCGTAGCCGGCCAGCGCCGACAGGATCATGCGCCCTCGCCCGCCAGGAGGAACCGCCGCAGCAGATCAAGCGCTGTCGTCGCCGCCAGCGATCTGATGACGGCGCGATCGCCGGTGAACCGCGACGTGCGGACCTCGGTGCCGCGGGCGCCGCTGATGGCGAAGCACACGAGGCCCACCGGCTTCTCCGCCGTGCCGCCGCCGGGGCCGGCAATGCCGGTGATGGCCACCGCCACGTTTACGCCGGCACGCGCACGCATGCCTTCGGCCATGGCCGCAGCGACCGGTTCGCTCACCGCGCCGTGCGCCGCGAGCAGCGCTTCAGGGACGCCGAGCGCCTCTACCTTCGAGGCGTTGCTGTACGACACGACGGCGCGATCCACGTAGGCGCTCGATCCGGCGACATCCGTCAGCCGTGTCGTGGCCAGCCCGCCGGTGCAGGATTCCGCCAGCGCCACGCGCCAGCCGCGCGCCAGCAGCAGCGCGCCGACCGTCTGTTCGAGCGAGCGCCCGTCGCGGTTCACGACATCGGCGCCGAGCACCTCGGCGAGCGATCGCACCGCGGCCTCGAGACGGCGGGCCATGGCCGCCTCGTCGGCGCCGTGGCAGGACAGGTGCAGTTCGACGGTGCCGAGACTGGCCAGGATCGTCGTGGTGATGGGCAGCGGCTCCTCGCGCCACGGCCCGTAGACCGGCTGCGCCCGCTCGTCCACCCACGACTCGCTGCGCCCGGCCACGACCAGGGCGCGCTGCGCCGTCACACCGCCGCCCCAGCGCGGCGCGACGTGGGCGACGAGCGCGTGCTCCAACATCGGCGCCATCTCCCGCGGCGGGCCCGGCAACAGCAGCACCGCCTTCGTGCCGGCGGGAATCCACAGCCCCGGCGCGGTGCCGCGGTCGTTCGGCACGATCGTGGCGCCGGCCGGCACCATCGCCTGCCGCCGGTTGATTTCGGGCATCGTCAGACCGCGGCGGCCGAACCGCTCACGAATGGCCGCCAGCACATCCGCATCCTCGTGCATCGGCACGCCGACCACGCTGGCGGCGGCATCCCGCGTCCGGTCGTCGTCGGTGGGGCCGAGACCGCCCGTGCAGATGACGAGATCGGCGCGCGCCAACCCGTGGCGCAGCGCGTCGCTCAGATCGTCGAGGTCGTCGCCGACCACCGTCGTGCAGCAGACGGCGAGACCGGCGCGCTGGACGGCGGCGCCGATGTGCGGCGAGTTCGTGTCGATCCGGCCCAGGGTGAGCAGCTCGCTGCCGACGGCGACCACGGCCACGCGGGCGGGCGCGCCGGCGCCGCTCACGCCAGCCACTGGGGCGCCAGCCAGATCGCGATGCGCAGCGCCGCCCACGCGTAGAGGCCGGCGGCGAGATCATCGAGCATGATGCCCCAGCCGCCATGCGCCTTCTCGAGCTGGCGGGCCGGCGGCGGCTTGACGATGTCGAACAGGCGGAAGAGGAGAAAGCCCAGGATCGCCGTGCCCCATGTGAGCGGTGCGGCGATGAGGGTGACGCCCATCCCCATCACTTCGTCGATGACCACCGGACCCGGATCGGTGGTGCCGAGCGCCGCTTCGGCGCGGGTGGCCGCCACTGCGCCGACCACGAGCAGCAGCGCGACCACGGCCAGTTCGACCGCCATCGACGCGCCGGCCGCGCGCAGGCCCCACCACAGCGCCAGACCCACGGCCGACCCTGCGGTGCCGGGGGCGATCGGAAAGAACCCGGCATAGCCCGCGCTGGCGAACGCGAGCGCGAGACGACTCATCATGCGCTGACCTTGACGACGCGCGTGTGCGCGATCTGATCGTGGACCGCGCGTCGATCGGCGCGCCACAGCGCCGGGATGAACCCTGCGCCCAGGGCCAGCCCGCCGGCAATGGTCGCCGCCACGCGGACGATGGCCCCGCCGAAGGTCAGCGCGCCGTCGGTGGCCTCGACCCGCAGCCCCATCGCCATCTTGCCCAGCGTCTGCCCGCCATTGGCGGTGAAGATCGCGAGGTAGGCGACGTTCAACCCGAGCATGAACGCGGCCAGCGGCACCAGCGGCAACGTCCAGACCTCTGATACCGCGACGCCTGCCATCTGCGTGGTGAGGTAGACGACGGCGGTATCGATGCCGGCCATGAGGGCCACATCGACCAGCGCCGAGGTGATCCGCGCCACCGCCGGCGCGGCGATGGGCGCCTGGGCGTCCGCCGTCACCCCGCTGTCGTCTTCCGCTTCGACGGGCGAATCCAGCAGCGCCGGCCGCGGCCGCCGCACCACATGTGGCGTCGCCCGGCTGCGCGGCCGCTCGGCCGTGCGGCGCACAGCCAGCGGCGTGCGCGCCGGCGGCGGCGGTGGATCGGCAAAGAGCGATGACGTCACTGTCGCCACCGGCGGCGGCGCCGACAGCGGCAGGTCGACCATCGGCGCGCTGCCCAACCGCGCCAGATCGGGCTCTGCCGCGACGGCTCGCAGCGGCTCGCGGTACGGCGACATCCGCGACGATTCGACCGCCCGCAGCGCCCGCGGCGCGTCCTCGGCGGGCGTCATGAACGAGAAGTCGTAGCCGCAGTGGCGGCAGCGGTCCGACGCTTCGAACCCCACATAGCCACATTTGGGACACTTCATGGCTGCGCCGGCTCCTTCCCGCCCGGCCCGGCCGCCGCGAGCAGCTCGCGCTGGATGCGGCCCCGCAACGTCTGAGCGTCGCCATAGGCCGCATCGCCCTGGCCGATCCGGTCGAGCACCTGTAGGGCATCCGGCAGCTTGCCGGCATCGAAGAGCTGCCGGGCCCGCGACAGATGCGCCTCCGAGGCGGCCGGCACCGGCAGCGGCGGCGGCGGGCCCTCAATCGCGGTGGCGGCGAGGCTCGAGGGGGGCGTGTCTTCGGCCACGAACACCGCCACGCCCGCCAGCACCGCGATGCCGATGGCCAGGAACCACGGGCCGAGTCGCACGCGGTCCTCGCCCGTGCGCGGCCCGTCGGCGCGACGCCACCGTCCGCGTGCCGGTGGCGCCGGGGTGCCTGGCGCGGTCACGTCGAGCAGCCCGATGCGATGGAGGACGGGCAGCGCCTGTTCGTGCGGTGCACCGCGTTCGACCGCCGAGGTGAGCAGCCGCCGCGCCCGATCGACGTCGCCGTCGTCGAACGCCTGCAGGCCCTGATGCACGAGGGCTTCCGACTCGCGCTGACGTTCGGCCTGAGCCCGGCGGGCGCGGTCGATGTAGGCGCGGGCGCGGTCGTTGGCGCGGTCGAGGAACAGGACGCGGGTCCAGACGTTCACCGCGTGATCCATGCGCCCGGCGAAGTACTCGTCGAGTCCCGAGACGAGCAGCTGCTCGATGCGCACCTCGCGTTCGGCGTCGGTCAGCGGATCAGCGAGCGGCGAATCACCGGGCGTCGGGTCGATCATGCCTGTAAATCGCCGTGAGTATAGCACTTGCACGCCTCTGCACGGCCTGTGGTACAACCCGCCGATGCCGTGGCTGGAGTGCGTGCCGAACGTCAGCGAAGGGCGCGACCACGCCGTCATCGACGGGCTGGCGGGGCGCCTGGCGTCGACGCCCGGCGTCCGCCTGCTCGACGTGCATCGCGACGCCGATCACCACCGCTCGGTCTTCACGATGGCCGGGGAGGCCACCGCGCTCACCGGCGCGGTCGTCGCCCTCTGTGAGGAGGCCCTCAGGACCATCGATCTCGCCCGGCACCACGGCGCGCATCCGCGCATCGGCGCGGTGGACGTGGTGCCCTTCATCCCGCTCGGCGCGTCGACGATGGCTGATGCCGTGGCGGCCGCGCGTGCCACCGCCGCCGCGGTCGCGCAGCGCTTCTCGATTCCGGTGCTGCTCTACGAAGAGGCCGCCTCGGCGCCGCACCGCCGTCGCCTGGAACAGGTGCGCCGGGGGCGCTTCGAGGGCTTGGCGGAGAAACTCCGACAGCCCGGGTGGCGCCCGGACTTCGGCCCGGACGCGCCGCATCCGAGCTTCGGCGCCGTCGCCATCGGAGCGCGCCGCCTGCTGGTCGCCTACAACATCAACCTGGCGACCGACCGGCTCGAGGTCGGCACGGCCGTCGCCGCCGCCGTGCGCGCCAGCAGCGGCGGACTGCCGCACGTGAAGGCCATGGCCCTGCCCCTCCCCGCGCGCGGACTCGTGCAGGTCTCGATGAACCTGACCGACGTCGACCAGACGCCCATGGGGGTGGTGTTCGATGCGGTGACGCGCGAAGCCGCGCGCTACGGCGTCACGGTAGCCGAGAGCGAGGTGGTGGGCCTGGTGCCGGCGGCGGCGCTGGCGGCGGTGGCGGCCACGAGTCTGCGCATCGCCGGCTGGCAGGCGTCGAAGATTCTCGAGACGCGCCTGTTGCCCGACTCGTGACGCCGCCTCACTCGAGCTCGCGTCGCGACGGCGCGATGCCGAACGCCCGCATCTTCTTGTAGAGGTTGCTGCGCTCGACGCCGAGGGCATCGGCCGTTCGCGAGATGTTCCCGTGGTGCGCGGCCAGCACCCGCAGGATGTAGCCGCGTTCAAACGCGTCACGGGCGTCGGCCAGGGCGACGATCGGGCCGGCGGTCGCGCCGCCGGCGACCGCCGAGGCGGCGCCGCCGTCGTCGATGAAGCTCACGTCTTCCCCGGTCACCGTGTGGTCGTGCACCATGATGAGCAGCCGTTCGATCACGTTGTGCAGTTCGCGCACGTTGCCCGGCCACGCGTAGTGCTGCAGCCGGGCCATCGCCTCGGGCGCGAAACGCTTGACCCGCCGTCCGTACTCCGACGACAGCGTGGCCATGAAATGTTCGGCCAGGCGCGGGATGTCCTCCATCCGGTCGCGCAGCGGTGGTACGAAGATCGGCACCACGTTCAAGCGGAAGTAGAGGTCTTCGCGGAAGCGGCCGGCGCGGATCTCTTCCTGCAGGTCCTTGTTGGTCGCCGCCACCACGCGCACGTCGACGCGGATGGTGGCGGTGCCGCCAACCGGCTGCACCGCCTGCTCCTGCAGCGCCCGCAGCACCTTGGCCTGCGTCTTCAGGCTCATGTCGCCGATCTCGTCGAGGAAGATCGTGCCGCCGTGCGCGTGCTCGAAGCGGCCGCGGCGGTCGGCGACGGCGCCCGTGAAGGCGCCCTTGGTGTGGCCGAACAGCTCCGACTCGATCAGCTCCTCGGGAATGGCGGCGCAGTTCACTTCGACGAAGGGTCCGGCGCGGCGGCGGCTGTGCGCATGGAGGGTGCGGGCGACCAGCTCCTTGCCGGTGCCGTTTTCGCCGAGGATGAGCACGCGGCCGTTGGTCGGCGCCGCCAGCAGCACCTGCTCGCGCAGATGGCGCATCACCGGGCTCTCACCCACCATCACGTGGCGCCGATCGACCTGCGCCCGCAGGTCGCGGTTCTCCACCTCGAGCGCGCGCTGGCGCAGCGCATTGCGCACGACCAGCACCGCCTTGTCGAGCGACAACGGCTTCTCGACGAAGTCGAAGGCGCCGAGCTTGATGGCCCGCACGGCGGATTCGACATTGCCGTGGCCCGAGATGACGACCACCTGGGCATCGACCTTGCGCTCGCGCATGCGCTGCAGGGTCTCGAGGCCGTCGATACCCGGCATCCAGACATCGAGCAGCACGACATCGAACTCCTGCTCCACCAGGCGCTCGAGGCACGCTTCGCCGGAGTCCACGGCTTCCACCGTGTAGCCCTCATCGCGCAGCACGCCGCCGAGCGCGGAGCGCACGCCGGGTTCGTCGTCGACAATCAGGATGGCGGACATCGGCGGCTCAGCTCAGCACGGCAGCTCGATGGTGAATCGGCTGCCGGTCGGAGTATTGTCCGACACTTCGACGTTGCCGCCATGTTCGGCGACGATCCGCCGCACGATCGCCAGGCCCAGGCCCGAGCCGCGACCCTTGGTCGAGTAGTACGGCAGGAACAACTTGTCGCGATCGGCGTCGGCGATGCCGGGGCCGTCGTCGGACACGACCACACGCGCCACCTTGTGCACCGGGTCGTGCGAGGTCTCGACGATGATGCGGCCCTGGCGGTGCATGGCCTCGACGGCGTTGTCCACGAGGTTGATGATGACGCGCTTGATCTGCTCGTTGTCGAGGCGCACCGACGGCAGATCGGGCGCCAGCGCGAGCTCGAGGGTGAGCTGCGGGAACAGGCCCTGATAGAGCGTGAGGGCCTCGCTCACCGCCTGGTTCAACGACGACGGCACCGCCTTGGGCGCCGGCATCCGCGCGAACTGCGAGAACTCGTCGACCAGTCCCTTCAGCGACTCGACCTCGCCGATGATCGTGCTCGTGCACTCCCTGACCAGCGCCTCATGCGGCGCGCCGGCCTCGCCGAGCTTGCGCTGCAGCCGCTCGGCCGACAGCTGAATCGGCGTCAGCGGGTTCTTGATCTCGTGCGCCAGGCGGCGCGCCACTTCCCGCCATGCCGCCACCTTCTGCGCGCGGATGAGCGGCGTCACGTCGTCGAGCACCAGCACCGTGCCCTCGAAGCCGCCCGCGCCGTGCAGGCGGGTGGCCGCCACCGCCAGCGTGACCTCGCGGCCTTCGCGGGTGATGCTGACTTCCTGCGCCACCGATTCAGTGCGCGCCCGGGCCGCATCGTCGAGCACCGCCGTGATGGCCGTCAGGTCGGGACCGAGCACCTGCGCCACCGGCTGGCCCTCGACCGCCGGGGGCAGGCCGAGCAAGCGGGCCGCGGCCGAGTTCACCCGGCCCACCGCACCGGTGGCGTCAATCGAAATGACCCCGGTGGCGATGCGTTCGAGAATCGTCTCGACCGAGCGGTGGCGGCGCTCGACCGCCTGGTGGCGCTGCTCGAGATCGAGCGAGGCGCGCTCCAGCCGGCGCTGCCGTGTCGACAAGTCGGCGGCCATCGCGTTGAACGACTCGATCATGTGGCCGAACTCGTCATCGGACTGGTGCTCGATGCGGTGCTCGAGGCGGCCGGCGCCGATCTCGCGCGCCGCCGCCGACAGCATCTGCACCGGGCGGGTGATGCGCTTGGCGAGGTACAACCCCATCCACGTGGTCCCGCCGAGGATGATGAGCGTGCCCATGATGAAGACCGACAGGTAGACGCCCGCCAGCGGCTGCTTGAGCACGCGCAGCTGGCTGTAGTCCTCGTAGGCCTTGGTCATGCGCCGCGCGCGGTCGGCCATCTCGCCGGTGAGGACGTCGCTGGCGAGCACCACGCCCACCATGCGTCCATCGGGCGCCCGGATGCCCTGCGCGACGCGCAGCAGCTCGCCGCCGCCGGCTTCCGGCACCGGTTCGAACATGACCTTGCCGCTCTCGATGGCGCGCGCCGCCAGGCGATCGCCGCCCGATCGCGCCGACCCGGCGGGAAGGCTCGGGTTGGCGACGTCGAGCACCGGCGTGGCAGCGGCGTCTGCGGCGATGCGGTACACCTGCACCAGCGCGACCCGCCGCCCCGACACGTCGGGCGACACGATGGCGCGCACGGCGTCGACGTCGGTGAGGTCGACGCGTGACAGGGCCTGCGCCATGCGGGCGGCTTCGTCGCTCACGACCCGCTGGCGCTCCAGGTAGTAATCGGACGCGATGCGGCTGGCGGAGGCGAGCACTTCGTCCATCGGCGCGTTGAACCAGCGATCGACGGCCGTCAGCACCACCTGCGAGCCCACCGCCAGCACGAGCACCGCCGGCACCAGCGTCAGGCTCAGCAGCAGCGCCACGAGCTTGGCGCGGAAGCGCGCGAATGGCAGCGCCCGCCGGCGCTCGACCACGACCTTGACGACATTGCGCACCAGGAAGAAGCCCAGCGCCAGCAGCATCATCACGTTGGTCGCGCTGAGCGCGTAGAGCACGAACCCGGTCAGGATCTCCGGCGCCAGGCGCGCCGAGCGGTTGGCCAGCCACACCAGGCTGGCCAGCGCCGCCAGCAGCAGCAGGATGCCGACCAGGATGAGGCGCGGGTTGTCACGGAACGGCCGGCGTGCGGCAGCACTCTCGGACGCGACAGCGGATCCGGTGGCGCGCGGGAGTGGGGACGTCGCCATGCGGGGTCAGGCGCCGGCCGCCTACTCCTTCGCGCCGAGCAGATCCTTCAGCTCGGTCATGAACTCTCCGATGTCGCGGAAGTGACGGTAGACCGAGGCGAAGCGCACGTAGGCGACCTTGTCGAGCGCCTTCAGCTCCTGCATCACGAAGGCGC
The DNA here is from genome assembly GCA_963779175.1 of uncultured Acidobacteriota bacterium. Classification (GTDB taxonomy): domain Bacteria; phylum Acidobacteriota; class Vicinamibacteria; order Vicinamibacterales; family UBA2999; genus CADEFD01. The sequence goes on along the minus strand of CAVZXA010000003.1, from coordinate 977,276 downwards.
CGATTTCGGCGGTCGCGATTTCCTTCTCCGCGCGGTCCTGCAGCATCGACTCGACACGGTCGGCGACGCCTTCGATGGCCGCCACCGACACCGGCCGTTTCTCGCACGCTTTGAGCAGACCGGCGACCAGCTTCTGCCGTTCGAACCGCTCCCGCGTGCCGTCCTTCTTGACGACCATGTAGGGGATCTCGTCGATGCGCTCGTAGCTGGTGAAGCGCTTGCCGCAGTCACCGTTCAGGCACTGCCGCCGCCGGCGGATGACGTCGCCTTCCTTGCTTTCGCGCGAATCGACGACCTTGTCGCCGAGCTGGCCGCAGAACGGACACTTCACGGGTGTGTCTCCTCGCCGTGCGCGCGCTTCGCCTCGGCCCCGAGGTGAGTGAGCGACAGGCCTTCACGGGCCATCAGCCAGCCCCCGGCTATCAGCGTAGGCACGAAACCCACGGCGTGCAAGACGATCGCGGCTCCGACGGCGTGGTCGTTGTCGGCGCCGAAAAAGGCGGTCGCGGCCACCCGGTAGGCCTCGTGGAACCCGCCAACCGCGCCGGGCGTGGGCACTGCCACGCCGACGACGAGCAGCGCCATGATGAGCAGCGCGCCCGACGGCGGCAGCGCCACGCCGACGGCCCTCGACACCACCCAGATCTGCGCCGCGATGACCAGCCACAACGGAAACGACCAGGCGAGCGCCGCCGCCAGGCGGGCCGGCTCCCGCACCACGGCCAGGCCGGCGGCGAACTGCGACGCCAGGCCGACGATGACCCCGCGCAGCGTCGCGGGCAGCCACGCCGTGACGGCTTCGACCACCCTCAGCAGCCAGTCGGGACGGGCCGCCGCGCCGATGAGCACCATCATGCCCGCCATCGCCGCATAACCGGCGCGCGTGCTCCACGTCTTGACGGTCTGGAACATCGCCGGGTCCATCGCCGACAGCCCGGGATCGAAAAAGGTGAAGAACGCCGCCAGCAGCACCAGCACGGTGACGAAGTCGAGCAGGCGCTCGATCACGATCGTGGTGATGAGCGCCGCCGTGTCGAGACCTTCACGCCGCGCGAGCAGCCACGGCCGCAGGATCTCACCGGCCCGGGCGGGCAGGATGAACGACGCGGCGAAACCGATGACGGTGGCGCGGAAGGCCGCACCGAAGTGTGTCGGTCCGAGCGGCGCCAGCATCACCTGCCAGCGCAGCGTGCGCAGCACGTAACTCGTGAACAGGCAGGCCACGCCGATGGCGACCAGTCCCGGATCGGCGGTGCGCACCACGTGCCACACCTCCGCGAGATTCGCGTTGCGGAGGAAGACGCCGACCAGCACGAGCATCAGCGCGACGAGGATGGTGTTGCGGAGCCACGGTCGCATGGGGTTGGAGCCGTCGCGGCCGCGGGCGGCCGCCAGCGCGATCGGGCACGTCCATACTACATGAGCGCGCGACGCGACCGCGCGCCGGGCCTTGCACCGCTCCCGATGAATGACTACGATGCACGGTCTTCACACGCGAGTTCACCGTGACCTTGGCCCCACCGCTGCTCACCACCTCCCTGCCCGGCATGCCACTGGTCCGCCAGGGCAAGGTCCGCGACCTGTACGACGTCGGCGAGTACCTGCTCATGGTGGCGACGGATCGCATCTCGGCCTTCGACTACGTGCTCGGATCGGGCATTCCCGACAAGGGCCGCGTGCTCACGCAGCTGTCGACGTTCTGGTTCGGCCGCACCGCGTCACTCGTGCCGAACCACCTCCTCTCGACCGACGTCGACGCCTTCCCGGCCGTGCTGGCGCCGTACCGCGAGCAGCTTCGCGGCCGCTCGATGCTCGTGCGCAAGACCACGCCGCTGCCGGTCGAGTGCGTCGCCCGCGGCTACATCTCGGGCTCGGGCTGGAAGGACTACGTGGCCACCGGCGAGGTGTGCGGCGTGCCGCTGCCCGCCGGCCTGCGTGAGTCCGACCGGCTGCCCGAGCCGCTCTTCACGCCGGCCACCAAGGCCGAGTCCGGCCACGACGAGAACATCTCCGAAGCGGCGGCCGCGGCCGTGGTCGGCGCCGAACTGCTGGCGCGCCTCAAGACGCTGACGCTGGCGCTCTACGCCGCCGGCGTCGCGCACGCCGACTCGAGCGGCATCATCCTCGCCGACACCAAGTTCGAGTTCGGCCTGACCGACGCCGGCGAGCTGCTGCTCATCGACGAGGTGATGACGCCGGACTCGTCGCGCTACTGGCCGCAGGACCAGTACGCCCCGGGCGGCCCGCAGCCCAGCTTCGACAAGCAGTTCGTGCGCGACTACCTGGAATCGATCCGCTGGAACAAGCAGCCGCCGGTGCCGTCGCTGCCCGACGACGTGGTGCGGCGCACGCGCGAGAAGTACCTCGACGCCTATCGCGGCTCACCGGCCGCGAGCTGGAGACGCCGAATGCGTGAGGAACTCGACCGCATCGTCAACGAGATGGTCGACCGCGGCGTCCACTTCGACGACGCCCAGCGCGAGTTCGAGAGGCGCTTCATCGCCCGCGTGGTGGCGCACTGCGACGGCAACGTCGGCAAGGCGGCCGAGACGCTCGGCATGCACCGCAACACCCTCACCCGCAAAGTCAGCGCCCTCAAGATCAGGGTCCGCCGCAGTTCCGCGGCCTGAAATCGACCCGCCCTTGACAGGCCAATCGGCTTGTCGCTACGCTTAGCAGTCTAGTGAGGTGAGTGCTAGCTCCCTCAGGGGGCGAGTGCCAGACCCCACGGATGGGTTCACCCGGCCGGCGAGTTGCCGGACCGGTGGGCCGACATCCTGACTTCGCGGCCCCGACGGGGCCGCAGATTGAATGACCGGAGTCTCTGAATATGGCTTCGAAGCTGCGTCCGCTCCACGACCGCATCCTCGTGCAGCGCATCGAGGAAGGTGAACAGAAGGTCGGCGGCATCATCATCCCCGACACCGCCAAGGAAAAGCCGCAGCAGGGCAAGGTGGTCGCCGTCGGCGCCGGCAAGCCCGACAAGGACGGCAAGAAGATCGCGCTCGACGTCAAGGCCGGCGACACCATCCTGTTCGGCAAGTACTCGGGCCAGGAAATCAAGATCGATGGCGACGAGTACCTCATCATGCGCGAGGACGAAGTCCTCGCCGTGGTCGAGAAGTAAACCAGATTCGGATCGAACGGAGACAGGCGCACATGGCGAAGCAGATTATTTACGGCGAGCAGTCGCGGCAGGCGATCCTCCGCGGCGTGAACCAGCTGGCCGACGCGGTCAAGGTGACCCTCGGCCCCAAGGGCCGCAACGTCGTCCTCGACAAGAAGTTCGGCTCCCCCACCATCACCAAGGACGGCGTGACGGTGGCCAAGGAAATCGAGCTGAAGGACCCGCTCGAGAACATGGGCGCCCAGATGGTGCGCGAAGTCGCGAGCAAGACCTCGGACACGGCCGGTGACGGCACGACCACGGCGACCGTGCTGGCCCAGGCGATCTATCGCGAAGGCGCCCGCAACGTGGTGGCCGGCGCCAACCCGATGGAGCTGAAGCGCGGCATCGAGAAGGCGGTCGAGGCCATGACGGCCGAGATCAAGAAGATGGCCAAGCCCGTCAAGGGCAACATGATCGCGCAGGTCGGCATGATCTCGGCCAACAGCGACCACACCATCGGCACCATCATCGCGGAAGCGATGGAGAAGGTCGGCAAGGACGGCGTCATCACGGTCGAAGAGGCCAAGACGCTCGAGACCACGCTCGACGTCGTCGAGGGCATGCAGTTCGACCGCGGCTACCTTTCGCCCTACTTCGTGACCGACCCCGAGCGCATGGAAGTGGTGCTCGAGAACCCCGTCATCCTGATCCACGAAAAGAAGATCAGCTCGATGAAGGACCTGCTGCCGGTGCTGGAGCAGGTGGCGCGCCTCGGCCGTCCGCTGCTCATCATCGCCGAAGACATCGAAGGCGAAGCGCTGGCGACGCTGGTCGTCAACAAGCTGCGCGGCACGCTGCACGCCGCCGCCGTCAAGGCCCCCGGCTTCGGCGATCGCCGCAAGGCCATGCTCGAGGACATCGCGATCCTCACCGGCGGCAAGGCCATCACCGAAGACCTCGGCGTCAAGCTCGAGAACATCAAGATCGAAGACCTCGGCAAGGCCAAGAAGATCACGATCGACAAGGACAACACGACCATCGTCGAAGGCGGTGGCGACAGCAAGGCCATCGAAGGCCGCGTGAAGCAGATCCGCATGCAGGTCGAAGAGACCTCGTCCGACTACGACCGCGAGAAGCTCCAGGAACGCCTGGCCAAGCTCGTGGGCGGCGTCGCGGTCATCAAGGTGGGCGCCGCCACCGAGACCGAGATGAAGGAAAAGAAGGCGCGCGTCGAAGACGCCATGCACGCCACCAAGGCGGCCGTCGAAGAGGGCATCGTGCCCGGCGGCGGCGTGGCGCTGCTGCGCGCCAGCAAGGCGCTCGACAGCCTCAAGCTCGAAGGCGATCAGAAGGTCGGCGTGGCCATCATCCGTCGCGCCATCGAAGAACCCTGCCGCTGGATTGCCACCAACGCCGGACACGAAGGCTCGATCGTCGTGGCCAAGGTGAAGGAAGGCAAGGGCGACGAGGGCTTCAATGCGGCCACCGACGTCTACGAAGACCTCGTCAAGGCCGGCGTCATCGACCCCGCGAAGGTGGTGCGCAATGCCCTGCAGAACGCGTCGTCGATCGCCAGCCTGCTGCTGACCACGGAAGCCATCGTCGCGGAGATTCCTGAAGACAAGAAGGAATCGGCTGGCGGCGGGATGCCCGGCGGCGGCGGTATGGGCGGGATGTACTGACGCTCGACCAGCGGCTAGGTCCTAGGGGCTAGCGGCTAGACTTGAAAGGCCCGGAGGGGAGTTCCCTTCCGGGCCTTTTCCTTTTCGACAGCGTGACGACGGCCGGACTAGCCGCTAGCCGCTAGAACCTAGCCGCTGGGACGGCCGCAGGTGTTCGGCCCTGCGGTGGCCGAGTCGCACCGGCGCTCAGTGAACAGGAAGCGCCTTGAGGAACTCGGCGAGGTACGGACCGAACACCTGCGGCCGCGAGTGCGTCCCATGGCCGCGCGTCTCATCGCTGGCCGGAATGAGCACGAACTTCGCCTTCGTCACGCGACCGATGAGGGCCTGCATCATCGGCAGCTCGGGCGGGTTCACGAAGTCGTCGGCGGAGTTCAGCGCCAGCACCGGCGCCGTGATCTTCTCGAGATGCGGCGACGGGTCGTAGTCTTCCGAGGCGCGGAAGTGGTAGATGGTGTCGTTGGCGTCAGTCGCCTTCAGACGGGTCGCGATCTGATCGGCCAGCCAGCGGTCGGCCGCGGCGGCCGTGCCGAAGTCCTTCTGCCACAGCCGCGGCGTGCTGGTGGCGATGAGCAGGAAGCCCAGCGCATTGGCCATGCCCCTGGGCGGCTCCGTGTATTCCCCACCCTGCCACGTCGGGTCGTTGACGATGGCATCCACCAGCAGCTTCCGCCACACGCGGTTGCGGCCGGCGATCTCGACCGGGTTGCTCGCCAGCGGCACCAGTCCGTCGGCGAAGGCGGGATACATGTAGCCCCACATCCAGGCGTGCATGGCCCCCATCGACGTGCCCATGACCAGCCGCAGGTGCGTGAGCCCGAGGCCTTCGGTGACCAGGCGATGCTGCAGCCGCACCATGTCGGCGTAGCGGTAGCGCGGGAAACGCATGTGCGGGCCGTCGCTGGGCTTGCTCGACTGCCCGTGGCCGACGTTGTCGGGCAGGATGAGGAAGTAGCGCCCGGCGTCGAGCAGCTGGCCCTGGCCGAACAGCAATCCGCCGTAGCCCGCACCGGTGAAGCCGGCGCCGCTGCCGCCGGTGCCGTGCAGGATGAGCACGGCGTTCCTGACCACGCCGTCAGCGTCTTTGCGCGGCTGCCCGACGGTGCGGTAGTGCAGCCGGATTTCCGGCGCCACCTCCCCGCTGTCGAATCGCACGTCGCGGGCGATGAAATCCCGTTCCACCGGAGCAGGAAACGTGGCCTGTGCGACGGCCGTACCGGAGGCTGACGGCACCAGAAGGACGAAGGCGGCAAGGAGCGGCAGGCGCACGTCGGTCGGTCTTTCTAGCCGCTAGCCGCAAGCCGCTAGCCGCTGGCTGGGCGTCCGGTCAGCGAACGAATCGGACGCGGAACATCTTCGGCCACAGCTTGCCGGTGATGAGAAACGTATCGTTGGACGGATCGTGGGCGATGCCGTTCAGCACATCGGTGCCGTAGCGTTCGGCCGGCGCCAGGAGATTCGACGCGTCGATGGTGGCGGTGACCGCGCCGGTCTTCGGATCGACCCGCACGATGCGGTCGGTCATCCAGACGTTCGCGTAGACGTACGGTCCGACGCACTCGAGCTCGTTCAGCTGATCGACCGGCTGGCCGCCGTCGCGGACCACGACCTCGCGTGAGGCGCGGAAGGTCTCGGGACCGCGGAACGTGAGCCGGGCGCTGCCGTCGCTCATGACGAGCTCGCGGCCGTCGTGGCACAGCCCCCAGCCCTCGCCGCTGTAGGGGAACGTCGGGCCCTTCTTGAAGGTGTCGCGGTCGTAGGTATAGACCGTCTCGTGTTTCCACGTGATCTGGAACAGGCGCGTGCCGACCAGGGCCAGGCCTTCGGCGAACACCGGTGCCGGCACGTCGAGCTTGCGCAGCACCCGCCCACTCACCAGATCGACTTCGCGCACGCTCGATCGCCCTTCGAGGCCGGTGCTCTCGAAGAGCCGGCCGCCGGCGAGCACGAGGCCCTGCGTGAAGGCATTCGGGTCGTGCGGATAGGTCTGCACGATCTGCGCGCGCAGCCGCTCGGTGGCGACGCGCTGCTCGATCCCGGCGCCGGGCGCCGCAGCCGCGGCTGCCGGCGCCGCCCGTCCTGTCGTGTCGCAGGCGATCGTGCCGAGCAGCGCCAGGCCCGCGAGCCCGGGCACGAGCGTCTGAAAGAGAGAGCGTCTCAGCACCGGAACTCCTCGTCAGCGCAGCGTGAACGACAGTTCGAGCACGACGCGCACCGCCACCGGCTCACCCAACCGCATGCCCGGAGCGAAGCGCCACTGTCGGGCGGCCTTGATGGCTTCCTGATCCAGACCGAACACGCTGTCGAGTGAACGGACCACTTCCACCCGGCCCACCGATCCGTCGGGCAGGACCACCGCGCGCAGCGTCACGACGCCCTGCACCTTGGCGCGCATCGCCTCGGCCGTGTAGATGGGTTTGATCTCGCGCAGCAGGCGCGGCGAGGTGACGCCGTTGCCGATCTCGTATTCACCGCCGCCCACACCCGCCGTGCGGCCGTCGCCGAGGCCGCGGCCATCGCCCGACCCCGAGCCGCCGCCGGAGCCGGTGCCGCCGCCTCCACCCGTGCCGCTGCCGGCCGATGTCGAGGCCGGTGACTCGGCCACGATCGCGCCCGGCGCCTCGGTGGGCGCCGCCGCCGTCTGCACCGCGGGCAGCAGCACCTCCTGCGGCGGTTCTTCGACCTTCGGGTCTTCCTTGACCGGCTCGGGCTCGACCTCGACCGGCACACTGACCTTTTCCTTGCCGGGCAGCTCGACCTTCTTGGCGGGTTCCGGGGTGTTGTCTCCGCCACCGCCACCGCCGCCGCCGGGGCCTTCCTCGGCAATCCAGACGATGTCGTCGGGCATGCGCTCAGGCACGAACTCGGCGACCTGCGGCCGCGGCATGAAGCGCACGGCCAGCAGCACGAGGACGACCATCGCGACGTGCGAGACCACCGAGGCGCCAAACGCGCCACCGAAGCGCTGCTGCTCGAAATCGAACGCGACGTCCTGCGGGCGGTCCAGCAGGAGGTGCGTCGGGCGTGCAGGCCCCCGATTGGCGGTGGCAGCCGTGCTCTGTGATTCGGGCATGCGCAGTCAGCGAAGGGTCGGGCGGCGCGTGCTCCAATTCTGACCGACGCTTCTCGCCGGAGACAAGGGCAATCGACGCGCGCCACCCACGGCTCCGCATCCTCTCCCCCTTTGGACGCTGCCGGACGCTTCCTTGGCGCATGGTCCGGATCCGGCCGCCGAGCGGTGCTAGAATCGGGGCATGGCCACGCACGTGATTGCCCTCATCGGCCCGCTCGGTCTGCCGGAGATGCTCATCATCCTGGCAATCGTCATCCTGATCTTCGGCGCCAACCGCCTGCCGGAACTCGGCCGTGGCATCGGTGCCGGCATCAAGAACTTCAAGTCCGGCCTGAAGAGCGACGAGCTCCCGAAGTAGTCCCCGCCGGCGCGGCGCCCGGCCGCGTCACAGCACGATCCGCACATCGCCCATGCGGCGTGTGACCCGTTCCCTGTCCAGATACTCCAGCAGCGGAATCGCGTATTTCCGCGACACGTTGTAGGTGTCCTTGAAGGCCTTCACGTCCACGGTCGCGCGGCCATCGGCCGCCGCCGCCTTGCGGGCGCGGATCTCCGCCTTGAGCGTGTCGAGCGCGTCGCGATGGAAGACCAGGGTGTCGAGGCGCACGAGCTGCTTCGCCTTGACCTGCAACTGCAGCAGCTTCTCCACCGCCGCCGCTGGCCGCCGCGCCTCGTCCGCCAGGCCCGCGACATCGGGCGGCGCCAGGCCGGCGTCGCGAAACCGGCGGTCGAGCCAGTCGGCCGTCGCCTGATCCTCGGCTGACAACGACACGCGGTGCGAGGTGAGCGCCAGGGTATCGGTGGCGACGATGCGGCCGGCGGCCACCAGGCCCGCCACGACCGCGTCGACCACCGGCGCCGGAACGACCCTGAACCAGCGGCTGCGCGCGTCCTCGAGACCGAGCCCCTGGGCCAGCGGCTGCGTGCGGTGGAAGTCGGCGAGCCCCGCCAGCATGACTGCCGTCGGGCGCTCGAGGGCCGCGGACGCCACCACCCAGTCGCCCCCGCGCACCGCCGTTCCGCCTGCCACCAGCGCGTTGACGCTGGCCGAGACCTCGTCGCGCGTCGCCCCGAGGCGCTGCGCCAGATCCGGGAGAGACGCACCGGACGGGCCCGACGACGCCACCAGCACCGCCAGCGCCGCCGCGCGATCGGCCGTCACATCGCCCCGCACCGACAGCGCCGCCATCCGCGCCACGCCGCGCGCGGTGCGCACGCCGGGGCGTGGCGGCAGCGGATCGAGCACGACGCCGCCCCCCACCGTGACCAGCGGCGAGTAGCTGCGCACGATCAGCCGGTCGCCGCGGGCGAGCACCGCGGGGGCTTCGAAGCGGAGGCGGACATCGGCCTGCCCGCCCGGTTCGACCAGGCCGGCGGCGCCGGCCACCGACACGCGGGCCAGCACTTCGGCGGTGCCCTGATGCACCCGGACGCGCGCGCCGTGTTTGAGGGCCATCCCCGGCAGCATCGTGAGGTGGACGTCGGCCCGCCTGGTAATGGCGAAGGCGCCGGCCGGCGCCAGCACGCTGCCCCGCCGCACTTCCGCCACCTCCACGGCGGTGAGGTTCGCCGCCACCCTTTCGCCCGCCGTCGCGCGTGAACGGCCGCCGCCGTGCACGTGCAGGCCGCGCACCTTGACGGGCCGCTCGTCGGGCAGCAGCACGAGCTCATCGTCCACGGCCAGCGTGCCCTGCACGAGCGTGCCGGTCACCACCGTGCCGAACCCCTTGAGCGTGAAGGCCCGATCGACGGGAAGACGGGCCGCGCCGGCGGCGTATCTCGCCGGCACGGCGCGCGCCAGCGTGGCGATCGCCGCGCGAAGGCCGTCGAGCCCCTCGCCCGTGAGTGCCGATACCGTCAGGATCGGCGCGCCGTCGAGGAACGAGCCCGCCACCAGCTCGCGGACCTCGGCGGCGACGAGATCGGTCATGCCCGGCTCCACCGCGTCGGCCTTCGTGATGACGACCAGGCCGCGGCCCACCCCGAGCAGCCGGCAGATGTCGAAGTGCTCGCGGGTCTGCGGCATCACCGACTCGTCGGCCGCCACGATGAGCAGCACCAGATCGATGCCGCCGACGCCGGCCAGCATGGCGCGGACGAAGCGCTCGTGCCCCGGCACATCGACGAACGAGGCGACGACGTCAGCGGCCACCGCGGCGTGCGCGAAGCCGAGTTCGATGGTGATGCCGCGGGCTTTCTCTTCCTTGAGCCGATCCGGGTCAGTGCCGGTCAGCGCCTTGACCAGCGCGCTCTTCCCGTGATCGATGTGCCCGGCGGTGCCGACGACCACCGTGCGCATCAGCGTCGCCCCTTCTTGGCCGCGCTCCGCTCGCGTTGGCCGTCGCGCCGGCGCTTGCCGAGGCGCGGCGGGGCCGGTCGCCCCTTCTTCGGCGCGGCGAGGCTGCGCCGCGGACCGCGCGCGCCCTCGTCGCGCCGCACGGTCTCGAGGACCTCGGCGATGCCGAGCTCGACCTGCCGGCGATCCATGTCCACGCGCAGCACCTGCACCCGCACGGCGTCGCCGAGGCGGAAGATCTTCTTCGTGCGCTCGCCGAAGAGCACCCGCGCCTGTTCGTCGAAGCGATAGAAGTCATCGGCCAGCGTCGAGACGTGGACCATGCCCTCGACGAAGTGCTCGGTCATCTGCACGAACAGGCCGAACGCAGTCACGCCGGTGATGTAGCCGGCGTAGATCTCGCCGACTTTGTCGGTCATGAACCGGACCTTCTTCCACTGCAGCAGTTCGCGCTCGGCTTCCTGCGCGCGGCGCTCCATGGCCGAGGTGTGCTGCGCCACTTCCGGCAGCGCCTCCTCCAGCTCGGCGCGCCGCTCCTCGCTGGCCTGCCGGTGCCGCAGCTCTCGCAGCACGCGGTGCACCACGAGGTCGGGGTAGCGCCGGATTGGCGATGTGAAATGGGTGTAGGTGTGCGCGGCGAGGCCGAAATGCCCGAGATTGACGGCGTCGTAGCGCGCCTTCTGCATCGTGCGCAGCATCAGCGACGCGATCGGCCGTTCTTCCGGCGTGCCCTTGATGCGATCGACGAGCTGCTGGAAATGCCGCGGATGCACGCCGCTCGGCGGGGCCTCGAGCCGCACGCCGAGCGAGGCGACGAACTCCTCGAACTCGAGCACGCGCAACGGGTCGGGCGCTTCGTGCACGCGGTAGAGCGCCGGCATCGCCGCGGTCTCGAGATGCGCCGCCACCGTCTCGTTGGCCAGGAGCATGAACTCCTCGATGATCCGGTGCGCGACGTTGCGCTCGGCGGCGACGATGTCGGCAATCGCGCCTTCGGCGTCGACCAGCACCTCGGCCTCCGGCAGATCGAAGTCGATCGAGCCGCGGCGGCGGCGCCGCCCGTTCAACACCTCGAAGAGCTCCAGCATCAGCTCGAACGTGGGCACCAGCTCGCGCCAGGTCTCGCGCAGCGCCGGGTCTTTCGTGGCGACGATGCCGTTGACGGCGTTGTAGGTCATGCGGGCGCGGCTGTGAATGACCCCGTCGTGCATTTCGTAGCGCACCACGTCGCCGTGGGCGTTGACTTCCATCAGGCAGCTCTGCACCAGCCGATCGACGTGCGGGTTGAGACTGCAGACGCCGGTCGCCAGTTCATGCGGGAACATGTGCACGGCGCGCTCGGGGAAATACACCGAGGTGCCGCGCTCGAAGCCGTCGAGGTCGAGGGCGCTGCCTTCGCGCACGTAGTGGGCGACGTCGGCGATGTGGACGCCCAGCCAGTAGTGCCCGTTGGGGCGGCGGCTGATCGAGATGGCGTCGTCGAAGTCGCGCGCGTGCTCGCCGTCGATGGTCACGATGACTTCGCCGCGGAAGTCGGTGCGCCCGGCGATCTCCTGGGGATGGACGGCGCCGTCGCGGGCGCGGGCTTCGGCCACCGCGTCGGGGGCATGCTCGTCGGGGATGCCGTGCTTGCGCAGGACCACTTCGGTATCGACGCCGGGGTCGTCGAGCGCGCCGAGCACTTCCACGATCCGGCCGGCCGCTTCGGCCGTCGGCCCGGGCCAGCGCGTGATCTCGACCACGACCATGTCGCCATCGGCGGCCGTCAGCTGGTCCTCGAGCGGCACGCGGATGTCGGTATCGAGCCGGGCGTCGAAGGGCCGCACGAGCGCGATGCCGCGGCGGTCGCGCGTCAGGCGGCCGACGATGCGGGCGCTGCGCCGTTCGCGCACCTCGAGGATGCGGCCCTCCGGGCGCTCGGCTCCGGGCCCCGATTCCACCCGCGCCACCACGCGGTCGCCATGCAGGGCGCCGTTGCGGCGCGAGGCCGGGATGAAGACATCGGGGCCGCCGCCATCAGGGATGACGAACGCGATGCCGCTGGCGTGGCCCTGCAGCTTCCCCGCCACGTCGTGCACGCGGTCCGGCAAGGTGTAACGGTTCCCGCGCACGACCACCAGCTGGCCGTCGGCGGCCAGCGCCTTCAGGTCGCGGCGAAAGGTCGCCTGTGTCTCGCGCGGAATCTCGAGCAGGCGCGCCAGCTCGCGCGCGGTGGCCGGCGGACCGGCGGCGGCACGCAGCTGCTGGAGAAGAGTCGGTCGATCGAAGGGGGCCACTGGACACTGGCGGCGGCACGCCGCGCGCTCAAGCGTATCAGGCCGGACCGGCGAGCAACACCTGCAGATCGCCGACGTTGGTGCCGCTCGGCCCCGTCCGCACGAGATCGCCGGTGGCCGCAAAGTAGCTGTAGCTGTCGTTGGCGTCGAGCGCGCGCGCCGCCGCGAGCCCGGCCGCGCGGCCGCGCTCGCCGCTGCCGGCGTCGACCACCGCCCCGGCGGCATCGGTCGGGCCATCGATGCCGTCGGTGCCCACCGAGGCCAGTACCGGTGAGGGGCCCGTGGGCCGCGAGCATCTCGACGAGCGCGAGCGCGAACTCGAGATTTCGGCCGCCGCGGCCGCGGCCGCGCACGCGCACCGTGGTCTCACCGCTCGAGATGAGCGCGATGGGCCGTCCTGCGCCCACGACGCGCGCCACGGCCGCGTCCCACCATTCGCGCGCCGACGCCCGCGCCTCGCCGCTCACCGGCGCCTCGAGCACGACCGGGGTGAAGCCGAGGGCGGCGGCGGCGAGGGCCGCTCCGTCCATCGCCTGGCGGCGCCCGCCAATCACCTCGGCCGAGGCGCGCGCGAGACGCGCGTCGCCGGCCTTGGGCGTGTCGTCGATGGCCCCGGCGAGCCCTGCCGCGATCACCCGCTGCACGTCGGGGTCCAGCCCCTCCCAGCCGCCGAAGCGGCGCACGGCGTCGGCGGCGTCGGCCCAGGTGGACCAGTCGGGCACGCACGGCCCGGAGCCGATGACGCTGAGGTCGTCGCTGATGACATCCGAGATCGCGTAGGTCACGACCGCGCCGCGGCAGGCCGCGGCCAGGCGCCCGCCTTTCACCCGCGACAGATGCTTGCGCACGGCATTGAGGGCCGTGATGTCGGCCCCGCCGGTCATCACATGCGCTACCGCACGCTGTTTGATCTCGAGTGAGAGCCCGTCGACGGGCGCCGCCATCAAGGCGCTGGCCCCGCCGGAGAGCAGGCACACGAGGCAGCCGTTTTCGGGCACCTCGGCGGCGATGTCGAGGGCGAGGCGGGCCCCAACTTCACTGGCCGAGGTCGCAAACGGATGGCCGGCTTCGACCAGCGTTGCCGGCCATGCCCACCGGGACGGCCGCGCCGGCGCAATCACCACCGCCCGGGCGATGGGAAACGGCGGCGCCACCGCGAAGGCCTCGTACATTCCGGCGGCGGCCTTGCCGACGGCCACGACGCGGAGGGCGCCGCTGCGGCAGACGCCGGCCGCGGCCACCGCGGCGGCGACCCGCGGCATCAGCACGCGCGGCGACACCGCCTCGACGCCGGCGGCGGCGATGGCCAGCGCGTCAGCGCGGCGGCGCGCGAGCAGCGGGGCTAGTTGATGCGAAGGGGGTCGGTCCAAGCCGACAGCCTGGTCACGACGTCGAACTCTTTGAGCAGGCGGGCCACCACCTCATCGGCGTCGGCCTTGTGCGAGAGCGCGTCGATCTCCGAGATGATGCGGCAGAGAGCGACTTCGACCGATCGGATGGCGTGTTCCGAGAAGTACTCGCGCTGCGCGTCAAGGCACTCCTGATGCTTGACGAACTCTTCCCGGTAGAAATCGATGAGGGACAGGTACAGGAACGGCGGGGACGGGGCGGGCGCTCAGGAAGTGCGGCATGGGGCCTCGGGTCCTGTGCATTCAGTCTGCTTGTCTTCGAGTGTAAGGCGGCGCCCGGCACCTGTCAACGGGCCAGCGGTCCCTGCGGATCCCACTTCCACGTCGCGAGCAATCCGGCCGCGGCCCCGACGATCGCGCCCCCGAGGAGCAGCGCCGCGATGTCGGTCCAGATGAGCGGGCGCAGCGCATCCGGCCCGAGCGCCGCCGCCAGCGGCCCCAGCGCCCGGCCAAGGGCCCGGCCCAGCAACGACAGGCCGCCGAGCGCCGCCAGCGCCCCGAGCCCGCCCTGAATGGCGCCTTCCATCACGAACGGCCCGCGAATGAACGCCACCGGCGCGCCGACCAGCGCCATGATGCCGATTTCCTCGCGGCGGGCTTCAAACGACAGCCGCACCACGGCGACCACTGTGGTCGCGGCACCGAGCACCAGGGCCAGCGCGGCGATCCAGCCAGCCGTGCGCAAGGCCGTGATCACGGCGATGAGCCGCGACAGCCATTGTCGATCGAAGCGCACGTCGGCCACGCCCGGAAGCGCCGTGAGACTCGCCGCCAGCTGGTCGGCGCCGCCGCTCATACCGGCTTCGGAGACGCGAATCTCGAACGAGGCCGGAAACGGATTGGCATCGAGCGACGAGGTGACGTCGCCCAGTTCCGGGAACTCGGCGCCGAAGCGCGCCAGCGCCTGTTCTTTGCTGACGAGCGCAATGCCGGCGGCGATGCCGCTGCGCTCGATGACCTGGCGGATGGCGGTCTGTTCGCTCTCGGTGACGACGTCGTCGAGATAGACCGAGACTTCCGCCGCCTCCGACCAGCCGCCCGCCACCCGCTCGACGGTCCCGGACACGACCCGGAAGGCCCCGAGCATCGCAAAGGCCACGGCGATGGTGGCGATCGAGAGCAACAGCGTCCAGCGGGCCCGTGCCAGGCTGGCGACGGCCTCCTGCCAGGCGTAGGTGAGCGCCCTCATGCGTCGGCCCGGGGCGCGCGGCCCGATTCCAGATGCAGCACCCGTCGTCCCACATGGGCGATGAGCGCGCGGTCGTGCGTGGCGACCAGCACCGTCGTGCCGGCGGCATTGATGTCGCGGAAGACGTCCATGATCTCGAGCGACAGATCCGGATCGAGGTTGCCGGTGGGCTCGTCGGCCAGCACCACCTGCGGCTCGTTCACGAGCGCCCGGGCGATGGCGATGCGCTGCTGTTCGCCGCCCGAGAGCTCCGGCGGATACGCCAGCGCCCGGTGCTGGAGGCCGACGCCCTTGAGCACCTGATAGGTGCGGCGCCGCTGCTGCTCCACCGGCACGCCCAGCACGCGCATCACGAAGGCGACGTTGTCGAAGACGGTCTTGGTCGCGATGAGTTTGAAGTCCTGGAAGACGACGCCGAGCGAGCGGCGATACGCCTGCACCTCACCGGTCGAGAGCGTGGCGAGGTCGCGTCCTCCGACGGTCAGCGTGCCCTCGGTGGGCACCTCCTGGCGCAGCAGCAGACGCAGCAGCGTGGACTTGCCGGCGCCGCTCGGTCCCGTGAGGAACACGAACTCGCCCTTGTCGACCGTGAAGGACAGCCGGTCGAGGGCCGTGGCGTCGGTGCCGTAGATTTTCGTGACGTTCTGGAGTTCGATCACGTGAAGTCGCGCGGCCGGCGCGGGTCTCGCGCCGCCGCCGCGGACATAGTAGCAGGGCCGGCGACGTGCGGCGCCGCAAACTAGGTCACGGTGTGTCGAGCGTCGCGCGCAGCAGCTGACTGAGGCGTTTGGGATCGGCCTTGCCGCTCGACGCTTTCATCGCTTCACCGACGAGGAAGCCGAAGGTCGCCTTCTTGCCGGCGCGGTACTGCGCCACCGCATCGGCCTGCGCGCCGATGACCTGCTGCACGATCGTGTGCAACGCGCGGTCGTCGGAGACCTGCGCGAGCCCCTGCGCCTCGACGATCGCAGCGGCCTGCTGGCCGGTGCCGTACATCTGCTCGAAGACGCCCTTGGCGACGGTGGTGCTGATGGTGCCGGCCTCGATGAGGCGGATGAGCGCGCCGAGCGCGTCGGCGGTCACGCCCACCTCGGCAATCGTCGCCTCGCGCGCCTTGAGCACGCGCAGGACCTCGCCCATCACCCAGTTGCTGGCCGCCTTCGGATTGCCGCACGCCGCCGCCACCTGCTCGAAGTAGTCGGCGAGGCCGCGCGATTCGGTCAGCACGCCGGCGTCGTAGTCGGGCAGCCGGTAGGCCGCCACGAAGCGCGCGCGCCGGGCATCGGGCAGTTCGGGCATCGACGCCGCAACGCGCTGGCGTCTCTCCTCCGGCACCAGCACCGGCGGCAGATCGGGTTCCGGGAAGTAGCGGTAGTCGTGCGCCTCTTCCTTGCTGCGCATCGAGAAGGTCCGCCCGAGCGCGGAATCGAAGAGCCGGGTCTCCTGCACGATGCGCTCGCCGTGCGCGACGCAGTCGGTCTGGCGGGCGATCTCGTATTCGAGGGCCTTCTGCAGGTAGCGGAACGAGTTGAGGTTCTTCACCTCGACCTTGGTGCCGTAGGCGGCCTGGCCGCGCGGCCGCACCGAGACGTTGGCGTCGCAGCGCAGGCTGCCCTCTTCCATGTTGCCGTCGTTGGCGCCGATCCAGACCAGCAGCCGGCGCACGTTCTCGAAGAAGTGCGCGGCATCGGTCGGCGTGCGCAGATCGGGTTCGCTCACGATCTCGATGAGCGGCACGCCGGCGCGGTTGTAGTCGACATAGGTCCGCCGGTCGGAGTCGGCAAAGCCGTCGTGCACCGACTTCCCGGCGTCCTCTTCCATGTGGATGCGCGTCAGGCGCACCGAGATCGGGCCGCCGTCAGCCTCGATCTCGACGTGGCCGCCGGTGGCCAGCGGCCGCTCGTACTGCGAGATCTGGTAGCCCTTCGGCAGGTCGGGATAAAAGTAGTTCTTGCGCGCGAAGATCGACGTCTCGTGCACGGTGCAGCCAAGGGCCAGCGCGGCGGCAACAGCCAGATCGACCGCCTGACCGTTGAGCACCGGCAGCGCGCCCGGCAGGCCCAGACACACCGGACAGACGTCGTGATTGGCCGCTTCGCCGAAGCGGGCCGGACAGCCGCAGAAGATCTTGGTCGCGGTACGGAGCTGGGCGTGAATCTCCAGCCCGATGACCGGCTCGAGCGCAACTCTGGATGCGGTGAGACTCACACCCGCGGGCCGGCCGCAACCACCGCGGCATCGACGTCTGCGGCGAACGTCGTGAAGTTGTCGACGAACATCTGCGCGAGCTTGGTGGCCTGGGCGTCGTAGGCGGCCCCGTCCGTCCAGGTGTCGCGCGGATTGAGCACGCTGGCCGGCACGTGCGGACAGCTGGTGGGCACATCGACGTTGAAGACCGGGTGCCGTCCGAAGCCGACGCCGTCGAGGGCGCCCGACAACGCGGCGCGGATCATGGCCCGTGTGTAGGAGATCTTCATGCGGCTGCCGACGCCGTAGGGTCCGCCGGTCCAGCCGGTGTTCACGAGCCACACCCGCGACTGGTGCGCGGCGATCTTCTCGCCGAGCATCTTCGAGTAGACGTTCGGGTTCATCGGCAGGAACGGCGCCCCGAAACAGGTGCTGAAGGTGGCGCTCGGCTCGGTCACGCCCTTCTCGGTGCCGGCGACCTTGGCGGTGTAGCCGGAGAGGAAGTGGTACATCGCCGCTTCGGGCGACAGGCGCGCGATCGGCGGCAGCACGCCGAAGGCGTCGGCCGTGAGCATCACGATCGTGGACGGGTGGCCGCCCTGGCCGCCGGGCACGGCGTTGTCGATGAACTCGATCGGGTAGGCGGCGCGGGTGTTTTCGGTGTACTTCGACGAGTCGAGGTCGAGCTCGCGCGTCATCGGGTCGAACTCGACGTTCTCGAGCACGGTGCCGAAGCGCCGGGTGGTGCCGTAGATCTGCGGCTCGGCCTCGGCCGACAGGCGAATCGTCTTGGCGTAGCAGCCGCCCTCGAAGTTGAAGACGCCGCGATCGCTCCAGCCGTGCTCGTCGTCGCCGATGAGGCCGCGCTCGGGATCGCTCGACAGCGTCGTCTTGCCGGTGCCGGAGAGACCGAAGAACAGGGCCGTGTCGCCGCCCTTGCCGATGTTCGCCGAGCAGTGCATCGGCAGCACGCCCTTGAGCGGCAGCACGTAGTTCAGCACGGTGAAGATCGACTTCTTGTTCTCGCCGGCGTAGCTGGTGCCGCCGATGATGACTTCCTTCGCCGCGATGTTCACCGCAATGACGCAGTCGGAGCGGGTGCCGTGTCGGGCCGGCTCGGCCTTGAAGCTCGGCGCGCAGATGACCGTCCACTCCGGGCGGTGGGCGCCCAGCTCGGCCGCGGTCGGCACGATGAACAGGTTGCGCACGAACAGGCTGTGCCAGGCGTATTCACTGATCATCCGCACCGGCAGGCGGTAGACCGGGTCGGCCCCGGCATGGAGGTTCTGGACGAACAGGTCCTTGTCGGCCAGATGCGCCACGACGTCGGCGCGCAGGGCCGTGAAGTGCTCGGGCGCCAGGGGCCGGTTGACCTTGCCCCAATGGATATGGGCCTCGCTCGAGGGCTCCTTCACGAAGAACTTGTCATTGGGCGAGCGGCCCGTGTGCTGGCCGGTGCGGCAGACCAGGGGCCCCTCGGCGGCAATCACGCCCTCGCCGCGCTGGAGCGCCTGCTCGTAAAGCACCGCCGGGGTCAGATTCCAGTGCACGGAGCCGGTCGTCGAGATGCCATGCGCGTCCAGTCCGGACGTTCCTTGCGTCGAAGCCATTAGGTCTCCCGCGGCCGCAAGCGAATCTGCGGCCCAATTTAGTGTGATCGTATTGAGCATGTTTACGAGAAGTCAATACGATGTCGGGTCTTGATAGAATCCGTAAACGGCGTGCCCTCGCCGAGCGTATCCTCACATGACAGGCATGCCCTCAGGCCCCACCCGTGCAGCCGCCACGACCGACGACGCGTCGGCGGTGGCAGCCGACATCAAGGGATTGCTGGAGGCGGGCCACCGCGACGCCGCCGCCGAACGCTTCGGCGATCTCGTCGGCCTGTGGCAGCGGCGGGCCGTGCGGCTCGCCTATTACTACCTGGGAAACGCCGCCGACGCCGACGAAGCGGTGCAGGACGCGTTCGTGAAGGTTTACGCACACATGCCATCATTCCGGGCCGATCTGCCGTTCGACGCGTGGTTCACGAGGATTCTCGTGAATACGTGCCTCGACCGGCTGAAGAGCCGCCGGCGGACCCCCGGGGCGTCGCCGGCCGACGTGCTCGCCGCCGACGCGCTCGACACGGTGCCGGGTCACGAGCCGTCGCCGGAACGGCGGCTGCTGGCCGAATCCGCCTGGCACGCGGTGTCGGAGGCGGTGCGCGGCCTGCCCACGCGACAGCGGGAAGCCTTCATGCTGTGCCACCTCGAAGAGGCGTCGCCCGGTGACGCCGCCCGGATTCTGGGGATGAACCCCGCGACCCTGCGGGTCCATCTTTTCCGCGCGCTGCGCAAGCTGCGCGGGGTGTTGGGAGCGCCATGATGCGACTGTTCCGACGCCATCTCGATACCGCCGACCTCGGGCTGAGCCTCCTCGAGACGCCCGACAGCCGCGCCGTCGCCCATCTCGCCTCCTGCCCGCAGTGCCGCCGCCGGCGCGATCGGCTGGCGACCCGCCTGGAGGCCACTCGCCTGGCCGCCCGGCAGGACGCCGATGCCGCCTTCACGCCGGCGGACCTGGAGCGCCAGCGCCACTCGATTCTCCAGCGCATCGGGCGCCTGGGGGCCGCCGCGCGGGTGCTGCCCTTCCCGGCCGGCCCTCCCGCGGCCTACCGGTCAGCGGCGCCGGCCGCCGATCGCCGCTGGGTGCTGGGTGCCGCCGCGGCCGGGCTGCTGCTTGGTATCGCCGTGGGTCGCCTGCCCGGCAACGGGCCGGGCCTGCGCCTCGACACCCCGGCGGCACCGGCCCCGCTGGTTGCCAAGGCCGAGCCGGCTCCGGATCCGCGCCGGGACGATATGCTGCTGAGCGACGTCGAAGAGCTGTTGACGCGTGAAACCCGTCCGGAGTTCGAAGCCCTCGACGGCCTGACCCCCATCGCCTACGAGGCTCGATAACCCGCGTGCCATCACTCATCTTCAAGAAGGGCCTCGACCTCAAGCGCGAGGTCGCCGGCCAGCTCGCTGCCAGCTATCACAGCGATCTGGTGGCCGAGATCAAGGCGCACGACTACCGTTTCGAGGCCGGGCGCCTCACCATCCATCTGGCCCGCGAGTTCGGCTTCTGCTACGGCGTCGATCGAGCCGTCGACTACGCCTATCAGGCACGCCTCAAGTTCCCGGCGCGCCGCGTGTTCCTGACCGGCGAGATCATTCACAACCCGCACGTGAACGATCAATTGCGGTCGCAGGGCATCCGTTTCCTGTCGGATGCCGGCGAGTCGTGGCAGGCGCTGACGGCCGACGACGTCGTCATCCTGCCGGCCTTCGGCGTGACGGTCGAAGACCTGGTGCGGCTCGACACCCTGGGCTGCACGCTGGTGGACACGACCTGCGGCTCGGTGCTGAACGTGTGGAAGAACGTGAAGCGTTACGCCGCCGACGGCTTCACCTCGATCATCCACGGCAAGCACTGGCACGAAGAAACGCGCGCCACCGCCTCACAGGCCGTGCAGGTCAGTGGCGGGCACTATCTCGTGGTGCTCGACCGCTCCGAAGCCGACGCCGTCTGTGCCTTCATCACCGGCGCGCCGGCGGCGGGCAGCGAGGCCCGGGCGGCGCTCCTCGAGCGATTCCGCGACGCCTGCTCGCCCGGCTTCGATCCCGATCTGCATCTGGCGCGCATCGGCTGCGCCAATCAGACCACCATGCTGAGCACCGAGTCGTTCGCGATTGGCGAGCAGTTTCGCGCCGCCATCCGCCAGCGCTACGGCGCCGCCGCGGAGAGCTCGCACTTTCGCGCCTTCGACACCATCTGCAGCGCCACGCAGGACCGCCAGGACGCCGTGGTGGCGATGCTGGCCGAGCGTCACCTCGACGCGATGATCGTCATCGGCGGCTACAACAGCAGCAACACCTGCAATCTGGCCCGGATCTGCGCCGCGACAGTGCCCACCTACCACATCGCGGATCCGAGCGGCCTGTTGTCGTCCGACGCCATCCGGCACCGCCACGTCCGCACCAAGGCCGAGGTCGTGTCCACCGGCTGGCTGCCCGACGGCGCGGTCACGATCGGGCTGACGTCGGGGGCCTCGACCCCCGACAACCTCGTCGAAGCCGTCGTCCGAGCGCTCACCGCGTTCACGGCCGAGCCGGCCACCAGCGTCGCGCCGTAAACGCCGCCACGTCCCGGTCGTAAATCAGTCATACCCATGCCGCGATACCTCTCCGTCCCCGTGTGCGCCCTGGTCGCGGCCGTGCTCCTTGCCTGGGGCCCGGCCCCGGCCGCGGCACAGAGTTTCAAGTGGTGGCAACACGAGACGTTCCAGCGCGAGCTGGTGCTCTCGACCGAACAGGTCTCCCGCCTCGAGGAGATCTTCCAGGCCGCCGGGCCGGCGATGCGCTCCGGCAAAAGCGCGCTCGACAAGCTCCAGAGCGACCTGTCGGCCATGGTTCAGGACGCCCGCGCCGATGACGCCACGGCCACCGAGCTCATCGTCCGGGTCGAAGCCGCGCGCGGCGACCTGGGCAAGACGCGCGCCCTGATGCTCTACCGCATGCGGCGCGTGCTCACCTCCGACCAGCATTCCAAGCTCAAGGTGCTCTTCGACGAGCGTGAGCGATCCCGACGCGGCCACTCCAAGGCCAAGCCCGGCGCCTAGCCCTGCACGAAGGTTTTCAACGATGACGAGACGTGGATTTTCCGTGGTGCTGGCCGTGTCACTGGCCACCACCGCGGCAGTGCCCGCCGGCGCACAGGATGCGAGCCGGCATGACACGATCGTGCGCGAGGCGGTGGCGCGCTTCCAAGCCGAGATCCTGAAGGACAGCGTGGCGGCCCCGGCCACCGTGCGCCAGACCGGCGCGCCCCGCGAACTGCGCCTGGTGGATGTCGTGGAACTCGCCCTCAGGCAGAACCTGGACATCGCGGTCGAGCGTTTGACGCCACAGGCGGCAGACTTCCAGGTCGCCGGCCTGCGCAACTTCTATCGCCCTTTGGCCAGCTCGAACCTGGGCCAGCGGCACCAGGTGAATCCGGCCACCAACGCCCTCGCCGGCGGCAACCGCGTCGTCAACGACGTCACCACCTACAACTTCGGCGTCGCGCAGGAGATGCCGTGGGGCGGCGGCAACCTCAACCTCGCTTTCGGCAACACCCGTCAGGCGACGTCGAACAACCTGACCACCTACAACCCGGCGTTCAACAGCAGTCTCAACGCCACGTTCACGCAGCCCTTGCTGCGTGACTTCACCATCGACACCAACCGCCAGCAGCTTGCCATCGCCCAGATCAACCGCGACATCGGCCAGGAGACGCTGCGCGCCACCATCGCCCAGACGATCGCCAATGTGAGAAACGCCTATTGGGAGCTGGCCTACTCGCGTGCGGCCCTCGACGTCGCGCAGCGCTCGCTCGACCTCGCGCAGAAGCTGGTCGAAGACAACCAGGCCCGGGTCGAAGTCGGCACCCTGGCCCCGATCGATGTCGTGCAGGCCGAAGCCGAGGCCGCCAACCGGCGCCAGACGCTGGCCCAGGTCGAGGCCACGCTGGCCACCGCCGAGCTCACCCTGAAGCGCCTCATCGTCAATGGCACGAGCGATCCGCTGTGGACGCAGGAGCTGCGTGCGACCGACCTGCCGCAGCTCGAGGCGCCGCCGCTCGATGTCGAAGCCGCCGTCCGCGCGGCCCTCGAGAAGCGCACCGACCTGGCGACGGCGCGCAAGAACCTCGACAGCAACGACGTGACGCTGCGCTTCTGGCGCAACCAGTCGCGGCCCGCCCTCGACCTGCTCCTGAACTACGGCGCGACCGGCCTCGGTGGCCAGCAGGTCGAACGCACCGGCTCCGGCGTCACGTCGCAGCCGACGGGCAACATCATTCCCGGCGGCTACTTCGACGCCCTGCGGCTCATTCGCGGCGTGGACTTCCCGACCTGGAACGCGGCGCTCACGGTCAGCTACCCGCTCGGCGGCAATAACGCCGAGGGGCAGTACGCCCGCAACCGGGTGCTGCGCACACAGCAGTCCACACGGCTGCGGGCGCTCGAGCTGCAGGTGGCGACCGAGGTGACCAATGGCGCGATTCAGGTGCAGACCAGCCTGCGCCGGGTCGAGGCCTCGCGGGCGGCCCGCGCGCTGGCGGAGCGCCGGCTCGAGGCCGAACAGAGCAAGTTCGAGGTTGGCCTGTCGACCAACTTCTTCGTCGTGCAGGCGCAGCGGGATCTGGCCGACGCGCAGAACGTCGAACTGCGGGCGCTCACGGATCTGCAGCGCGCGCTTGTGACGTTCGAGCGCGCCCAGGAAGCGCCCGCCGGCGGCGGCGGGGCGGCCGGTGGCACGACCGGCACCGGCGCGGCCGGCGGCGGTGCGAACCAGGGCGGCGGTAACTAGTGGGACGGCAACCTCGCGGGTCGCGTCTCACGGAAGGTGTGTCAGGCGGAAGAGCTATGGGTAGCACGGTGTGGATGAGACTGGGCATCGCGGTGATGGCCGGAAGTGTGCTGGCCACGAGCGCGTGCTCGGACGCGCCGGCGGCGCCCCAGGGCGGGCAGGCGGGGGCCCAGGGCCAGGGCGGTGCCAACGCGGCCGGGCGGCCGGCGGGCGGTGGTCAGGGCGGCCAGCGCCCCGGCGGTCCGGGCGGTCCCGGCGGCGGCGGTGGCTTTCGTCCCCCGATGACCGTCGAGGTTTCCAAGGCTACCAAGGGCGACATCTCGGCGGAACTGAACGTCGTCGGCAACCTCATCGGCGCCCAGACGGTCGATGTGGTGCCGCGCACGGCCGGACGCCTCGTGACCATGAACGTCAAGCTGGGCGACCGGGTGTCGCGCGGCCAGACGCTGGCGCGGATCGAAGACCAGGAAATCAACGAGCAGGTGAAACAAGCCGAGGCGTCGTTTGAAGTCGCCCAGGCCACCATCCGCCAGCGCGAGGCCGACCTGAAGTTCTCGGTCATCAACTTCGAACGCTCCCAGAACCTGTTCCAGCGCCAGCTGCTGCCCCGGCAGTCGCTCGACGACGCCGAAGCGCGGCAGGCCGCCTCGGCGGCGCAGCTCGATCTGGCGCGTGCGCAACTGTCGCAGACGCAGGCCCGCCTCGACGAGCTGCGCATCGCCAAGACCAACACCAACATCACCTCGCCGGTGACCGGCTTCGTCAGCCAGCGCAACATGGACGTCGGGGCCTGGGCATCGCAGCAATCGCCGGTGGCCTCGGTCGTCGATATCAGCTCCGTGCGCCTGGTGGCGAATGTCGTCGAGAAGGACCTCCGGCTGGTGAATGCCGGCGACCCGGCGCGCGTCACGGTGGATGCCTACCCCGGCGAGACCTTCTCGGGCCGCATCGCCCGCGTCGCCCCGGTGCTCGACCCGGCTACCCGCACGGCGGAGATCGAAATCGAAGTGCCGAACGCAGACGTCCGCCTCAAGCCCGGCATGTATGCGCGGATGAGCGTCACCATCGAAAGCCGTAAGGACACGACCCTCGTGCCCAAGGCATCGGTCGTGGACTACCAGGGCACCCGCGGCGTCTTCACGATGACCGCCGACAACAAGGCGAAGTTCCAGCCGCTCGAGATCGGCATCGAAGACAACGAGCGGGTCGAAGTGCGCGCCGGCCTGAGCGCCACCGACACCCTCGTCACGAGCGGCGCCGCGGCGCTGCGCAACAACGACACGCTCATCGTGGCCGGCCAGGACGGCCCGGCTCGTCCCGGCGGCGGCGCCGGTGGCCGCCGTCCCGGTGCCCCGGGCGGCACGCCCCCGACCGGCGCCGGCGCTTCGTCGGCTGGTGCGGCGGCGCCGCCGGGCGCCGGTGGCCAGGCCGGACGTCCCGCGCCCCGTGCCGCGCAGTAGTTCGCAGTTCAGTACGACGTTGGAGGACCGATGAGTATTCCGAGACTCGCCATCGAACGGCCCGTGACGATGTTCATGTTGAGCTTCGTCGTGGTGCTGCTGGGCGCCATCTCGCTGACGCGGCTGCCCGTAGACCTGATGCCCGACGTGAGTTTCCCGTCGATCACGGTCCGCGTCTCGTACCAGGGCGTCGGCCCGCTCGAGATGGAGGAGCTCATCACGCGCCCCATCGAGCAGGCCGTGAGCGCCGTGGCCGGGCTCGACCAGGTCAACTCCACCTCGTCGGAGGGCAACAGCACGGTGCGGTTGAACTTCACGTGGGGCACCGACCTCAACGAAGCCGCCGACGAAGTGCGCTCCCGCATCGACCGCGTGCGCGGCCGCCTGCCGGAAGACGCCGACCCGCCGACCATCTTCAAGTTCGACTCGACCTCGTTCCCGATCATGGGCGTCGGCGTCGAGGGCAACTTCGATCCGGTCACGCTGCGGGAGATGGCGCAGAACGACCTGTCGCCGCGGCTCGAACGCGTGGCCGGCGTCGCCGCCGTCAGCGTCGATGGCGGCCTGCGGCGCCAGATTCGCGTCGACCTCTCGCGCGAGAAGATCACCGCCCTCAACCTCTCGGTGGACCGCGTGGTCAACATCCTGCGCACCGAAAACCAGAACATCCCGCTCGGTGAGGTCTTCGAAGCCGACCGCATGTATCTGCTGCGCAGCCCCGGCCAGTTCACCAACATCGACGAGATCCGCAACCTGGTCGTCCTGACACAGAACGGCGTGCCGGTCTACCTGCGCGACATCGCCGAGGTGCGCGACAGCACCGAAGACCGCCGCAGCTTCACCCGGATCAACGGCAACCCCGGCATCCGCATGCGCGTCACCAAGCAGTCGGGCACCAACACGGTGCAGATCGCCGAGGGCGTGCGCGCCGAGATCGAGCGCATCAACCGCGAAATCCCCGGCGTGACGCTGCAGGTGCTCGACGACCAGTCGATCTACATCCAGCGTTCGATCAGCAGTGTGCAGGAACACGCCCTCATCGGCAGCCTGCTCGTCATCCTCGTCATCTTCGCGTTCCTCCGCGACATCCGCTCGACCATCATCATCTGCACCTCGATTCCGATCTCGGTGGTCGGCACCTTCGCGCTGCTCTACTTCGGCGGCTACACGCTGAACACGCTGACCTTCGGCGGCCTGGCGCTGGGCATCGGCATGATCGTCGATGCCGCCATCGTGGTGCTCGAGAACACCTACCGGCATCTCGAGATGGGCAAAGACGGGAGGACCGCAGCCATCGACGGCGCCGAGGAGGTGTGGAGCGCGATTCTCGCCTCGACCCTGACGCACATCGCCGTCTTCGTGCCGATGCTGTTCCTGACCGGCGTCTCGAGCATCATGTTCGGTCAGCTCGCCGCGGTCGTCTCGTTCTCGCTGGCGATGTCGCTGTTTGTGGCCGTCACCATCGTGCCGGTGCTGTGCTCGCGTCTCCTGCGCC
This sequence comes from uncultured Acidobacteriota bacterium, assembly GCA_963779175.1. Taxonomy (GTDB): domain Bacteria; phylum Acidobacteriota; class Vicinamibacteria; order Vicinamibacterales; family UBA2999; genus CADEFD01. The sequence continues at coordinate 950,729 of CAVZXA010000003.1, read as the reverse complement.
TGGCGCCGCCGGCCGAGAGCCGCCGCGGCCCGATCGGCGTCCTGTTCCGCTGGAGTGAACGCGCGCTCGCCGGGCTCGACACGCTTTACGCCCGCACGCTGCATGCGTCACTGCATCACCGCCCGACGGTCTTCGCCGTCGGCCTGGCGATGTTCGTCGCCGCCATCGTGCTGCTGGGTCGCGTCGGCTTCGAACTGCAGCCGACCACCGACGAAGGCGAAGTCACGGTGGATGCCGAACTGGCGGTCGGCACCCGCATCGAGAGCACGGAAGAAGTGCTCATCCGCCTGGAAGAGACGATTCGTCAGAACACGCCAGAGGCCGTCATGCTCATCACCCAGGCTGGCGGCGGCGGTGGTGGCGGCGGCGGCTTCGGCAACAGCTCCACCAACCGCGGCAACATCACGGTGCGCCTGACGCCGAAAGATGAGCGCACGCGCGACAGCGAACAGGTCGCCATGGATCTGCGCCGCCAGCTCTCCGGATTGCCGGGCGTCATCGTCCGCACCCGGGCGTCGGGCGGCCAGCAGATGATGATGCGCGGTGGCGGCGGTAACGGCGACGGCAGCCGCCTGTCGATTGAGATTCGCGGTCACGAACTCGACCAGGCCAAAGAAGTGGCCCAGGATCTCAAGGCCCTGCTCGACACCACGTCCGGCATCGCCGATGCCCGCCTCGGCCGCGACGAAGGCCGCCCGGAGCTGGCCGTGAACGTCGACCGCGACAAGGCGGCCGTGCTCGGCATGACCGTCACCGGCGTGGCCAACACCATCCGCACCAACATCGCCGGCACGCAGGCAGCGATGTTCCGCGAAGCCGGCAACGAATATCCGATCATGGTGCGGTTGCGCGAGTCAGACCGTGACGAGATCTCGTCGGTGGGCGACGTCCTGCTCAGCACGCCGGGCGGCCGGGTGCTGCCGGCCAAGAACGTCATGGTCGTGAACCGCGACACCGGCCCGACGCAGATCGACCGCAAGAATCAGGAGCGCATCACGCGCGTCAACTCGGAGGTCGAGGTCACGCTCAGCGAAGCCGTGGCCAACGTGCAGGCGCGGTTGCCCGAGCTGTCGATCCCGAAAGACTTCGAAGTCAGCTTCGGTCAGGAAGTCGAAGACCAGGCGCGGTCGTTCCGCGAACTGCAGCTGGTGCTCATCCTGGCCATCGTGCTGGTCTACACGGTGATGGCGTCGCAGTACGAGTCGCTGCGCGATCCGTTCATCATCATGTTCTCGATTCCGCTGGCCGCCATCGGCGTGGTCGGCTCGCTGCTGCTGACCAACACGCCGTTCAGCATGCAGGCCTACATCGGCGTCATCATGCTGGCCGGAATCGTGGTCAGCAACGCCATCCTGCTCGTCGACTACGCCAACACGCTGCGCCGCCGCGACAAGCTGCCGCTGCGCGAGGCCATCGAGCAGGCCGGCCACCACCGGCTGCGTCCGATCCTCATGACCAGCATCTGCACGGCTCTCGGCCTGGTGCCGATGGCCCTGGGCATCGGCGAAGGCGCCGAGCTGCAGGCGCCGCTGGCGCGCGTGGTCATCGGCGGCCTGCTCACCTCCACGCTCATCACGCTGGTGTTCGTGCCGGCGATGTACACGCTCTTCGAGGAAGGCCTGGGCGGCCTGTTCCGCCGCAGCAAGGCGCACGACGCGCCGGCCGGCCACTGAGCCTCCCGCCCTCAGCGCATCCGACGGCTGCCTACCCTCTACCGGGCAGCCGCCGGGTGCGCCAGAGTGCCGCCAGCGTCTGCCCGCCCACCGGATCGCGCCACCGCGGCGCCAACGCCGCCAGCGGCCCCAGCACGAAGTCGCGCTCGCGGAAGCGCGGGTGCGGCACCTGCAGTCCCGGCTCATCGATGACCCGGCCCCCGTACAGGATGAGATCGAGGTCGAGTGTCCGTGCGGCGCGCAGGCCCGGGCGGACGCGCCCCCTGGCCGCTTCGAGGCGCAGCAGCGTGTCGAGGAGCGCACGCGGGCCGAGCGTGGTGGCGCCGACGGCCACCGCGTTCAGATAGTCGGGCTGGGGGTCTGGCACGCCGTGCGGAGCCGTGTTCACGAAGGGCGACGGGCGCAGATCGGTGAGCACGGCAGCGAGGGCATCGAGCGCCCAGGTCAGGTGCGCCGCCCGGTCCCCCAGATTGCTGCCCAGGGCCACCGCGACGCGCACCGGCGCCGCCGCGCCGGCCGGGGTCACTCCACCCAGCGGGTGCCGAGCACGGAGCCGGCACGCACGGTACCGGCCACGGGCACGCCGATGATGTCGGTGCGGCCTTCGCCGGCCTGCTGGAACAACCGCGCGTGCTCCTGCATTTCGCCCAGCACGACCTCGAGCATCTTGCGGTGACGCGCGTGGGTCACGGTGGCCACCTTCGGCGCCCATCCGGCCACGAAGGCGTGATTCACCGCGGCGTCGGCGGCGGCGATGTCGCGGCCGCTGCCCGACGGGTCACCCGGCTCGGCCGCAGCCGCTGGCACCGTGGCGCCGGCATCCAGCACGGCGCGGTGCACCCAGTAGACGTGCGTTTCTTCGCGCGCGACCACGTACTGGTAGGCGTTGTTGACGTCGTAGTCGCCGATGCGATGGGCGGAGGCGACGTGCCGCTGCAGGATCGCCAGGCGCTCGGCGTAGAACTCGCGGAGCAGCGGGGCCAGGTCGGTCGGGGTCACGACTTCTGCTTCTCCTTGCAGCTGATGCACACGCGCGTCCACGGGATCGCGTTCAGGCGGGGTTCTGCGATCGGCTCGCCGCAGTCGCGGCAGACACCGTAAGCGCCCTTGTCGATGCGCACCAGGGCTTCGTCGATGGCCTGCAGGATCTTGGCGTCGGTCTGCTTCAACTTCAGCGCGATGTGCACCTCGTTGTTGCCGCTCGCCTGATCGGCCATGTCCCCCTGCCGGCCGTTGTTGTGCTCCATCGAATGCTGGAGCGGCTTGCCGCCGACCGAGGCGGTCAGTTCGGCCCGTTTCCGCAAGAGCAGATCCTTGTACACGGCCACGTTCATGAGGGGTGCTCCACAGCGCCCGGGCCGTTCGCCCGGCGAACAACCGATGATAACACGCGGCTGCACGCCGGGTCCCCGAGCCGGCTTTGCCGCCCGCTCCGGCCGCCTAGCGGCCGCGCAGCGTTGACAGGGGCCGTCGCTGCAGCACGTCCCAGCTCGACATCACCCCGACCAGCGAGACCGTGACGCCGCATACGGCCACACCCACCGCCAGCAGCATCGTGGGCGAACGGTAGGTCATGTCGAAGGCGAAACGGCTGAGCGCCCAGGTCAGGCCGGCGGCGCCGGCCGCCCCGAGCACCCCGGCGAGGGCGCCGAGCACCCCGTATTCCAGGAACAGCATGGTCGCGATCACCCGCCGGGTGGCGCCGAGGGTCTTGAGGATCGCCGCTTCGTAGACGCGGCGGAACTTGGTCATGGCGACGGCGCCCACCAGGATGAGCAAGCCGCTGACGACCACGAGCGAGCCGACCACCGTGACGGCGAGCGTCACGTTGTCGACCACGGTGGTAATCGCCACCAGCATCTCGCGCCCGTCGATGACCGACACGTTGGGATAGTCGCGGGCCAGCGCGCCCAGCAGGCGCGCCCGATCGGCCGTCGAGGCCGGCCCCCGCACGAAGGCGACATGACCGTGCGGCGCGCTGTCGAGCAACCCGGGCCGGAATACGAACATGAAGCCGCCGGCGCGGCTGTCGCTCCACTCGACGTGACGAACCGTGGTCACCGTGGCCGACACGACGCGTCCGAGCACGTCGAAGCGGATGGTGTCGCCGATGTCGATCCCGAAGCGGTCGCGGATGCTCTCTTCGATCGATACTTCCCCGCCCGGCGCCGGCGTCGCGTCCCACGCGGCACCGGCCACGATGCGCTCGTTGGCTTCGAGCGCGGCCCGATAGGTCACCGTGTACTCGCGCGCCAGCGACCCGCGGCCGCGCACGTCCTCGACGTCGTCGAGCGTGACCGCGCGCCCCTGCACGCCGGTGACCCTGGCGCGCAGCACCGGCAGGGCCTTGGGCGCCGGAGCGCCGGCCGGCTGGCTCGCCGACAGCGCGCCGAGCACGCCGTCGAGCTGGTCGCGTTGGATGTCGAGCAGGAACATGTCGGGGGCGTCGGCCGCCATGTCCACCGACACCTCCTGCACCAGGTTGTCCTGCAGGGCGCGCACGCCGAGGATGAAGAAGGTGCCGAGTCCCACGGTCAGCAGTACCAGATGCACCTGGCCGCCGGGGCGCGTGAGCTGCAGCGCGGCGTGGCGCAGCGGGAACCAGGACGAGGCGGCCAGCGGCCGCACCGCTGCGATCAGGCCGCGGCCGGCGAAATACAGCACCACCGCCAGGGCAGCGAACCCGGCGGCGACGATGCCGCCGATCCGGACCGAGCCGGCCTGCCACATCGTGACGCCGACCAGCGCGCCGCCGACCACGAGAATGGCCGCCAGCCGCGCCGGGTCGCGGCGCGTTGCCAGCTCCTCGTCGCGCAGCAGTTGCGACGGCTTGACATGCCGCACGTCGAGCAGCGGCACCAGCGCGAACAGCATCGAGACGAGCAGGCCGGTGCCGGCCCCCTGCGCCACCGCCGACGGCGTCAGCCGGTAGCTGACGTTGATGCCCGCCGTCACCGCCGGCCCGAGAAACGCGGGAATCCACGCCATGACGGCCATGGCGATGAGCACGCCCACCACGCTGCCGAGCACACCGAGCGCCAGCACCTGTGCCATGTAGATGGCCAGCACCTGGCTGCCGCGCGCGCCGAGGCACTTCAGGATCGCGATGCTCTTGATCTTCTGCTGCACGAACACCCGGGTGACGCTCGACACGCCGACGCCGCCCAGGATCACCACGATGAGGCCAACCAGACTCAGGTAGTTTTCGGCGCGCGCGAAGTCTTCACCGAGGTCGCCCTCCGTGGTCGTGTACGACCGCACGCGCACGAAGGAGTTCTTCAGGTCGTCACGCAGCGCCGCCACGAGGCCGGCCAGCGCGGCATCGGGCACCTTCACGAGCCGCTGGTAGGTCACCCGGCTCCCGAACGCGAGCAGCGAGGTCTGCTCCAGGTCCGCGAGATCGACGATCACACGCGGTCCGAGGCTGAAGGCGCCGAGACGCCGCCCCGGCTCCGCTTCGATCACGCCGCGCACGGTGAAGGTCCGGCCGCCGAGCGCCATCGCGTCGCCGACGCCGATGCCGAGCTGCGCCAGCAGTTCCGGCCGCACCAGCGCCCCGCCGCCCGCCACCAGCGCGTGGCTGTAGCGGGTGCCGCCTTCGAGGTCGAGCGTGCCGTAGTACGGGAAGCCCGGACCGACGGCCTTCAGTTCGACCATGCGGGCCGGTCCGTCAACGCCGGTGCCGGCGCGAGCCATCGTCGCGGTCTCCGCGGTGCGCGTCACCTGCACGCCGGCGGCGGTGAGTCGGGCCTCGACCTTCTGCGCGACCTCGCCGTCGATGGGCCGAGTGCTCGACACGACGAGGTCGGCGCCGAGCAGCGCGCGCGCCTCGCCGGCGAAGACCTGCCGCACGCTCTGGATGACCGAGCGCAGCGTGACGATCGCGCCGACGCCCAGCGCGATGCAGAGAAAGAAGAACAACAGCCGCCGCCACGACGCGCGCATCTCGCGCATCGCCATCGCGGCGACGAACCTCATCGCGCGCCTCCGACGTCCGCGGTCGTGAGTTCGGGTACCGGCCGCCCGTCGCGCAGGGTCAGCCGGGTGTCGGCCAGAGCCGCGATCTCGGCGTCGTGCGTCACCAGCACCAGCGTCACCTTGCGGGCGGTGCGCACCGACAGCAGCAGGTCGAGGATGTGCCGGCCGTTGGCGCCGTCGAGGTTGCCGGTCGGCTCGTCGGCCAGGATGAGCGGCGGATCGTTGGCCAGGGCGCGCGCGATGGCGACCCGCTGTTGCTCGCCACCTGAGAGCTGCGTCGGATAGTGGTGCGCGCGTTCGGCCAGACCGACCTCGCCAAGAAGCGTCGTGGCGCGTTCGCGGGCGCCGCGACGGCCCACCAGTTCCATCGGCACGAGCACGTTCTCGAGCGCGGTGAGCGATGGCACCAGGTGGAAGAACTGGAACACGAAGCCGATGCGGGCGCCGCGCAGCACGGCGAGCCGGTCTTCATCGAGCGCGGTGATGTCGGTGCCGCCGATGTCGATGGTGCCGGAGGTGGGCGCATCGAGGCCCGCCATCAGCCCGAGCAGCGTGGTCTTGCCGCTGCCGGACGGGCCGACGATGGCCAGGAACTCTCCGTCTGGCACCGTGAGATCGAGTGGATGGAGGATCGTGAGCGGACGGTCGCCGCTGGCGACCGTCTTCGAGACGCCGCGCAGGGTGATCATCGGGTGGGGAGGGCCTCGAGCTCGCGCACGACCGGTTCGAGCGCGCGCCAGACCGTGTCGGCGACAAGGCGCGCGCCGGCCTGGTTGGGGTGGATGCCGTCCGCCTGGTTGAGCGACTCGATGCCGGCGACGCCGTCGAGCAGGAACGGCACGAGCGCCGCGCCGCGGGCGGTGGCGATGGCCGGATAGACGGCCTGGAAGGCGGTGGTGTATTCGGGGCCCGTGTTGGGCGGCGCCTGCATGCCGGCGAGCACCACCCTGGCGCCGGCCGCCTGGGCGCGCTGCACCGCTTCATCGAGGTTCTTTCGCAGGTCGGCCACCGGCAGCCCACGCAGCGCATCGTTGCCGCCGAGGGCGATGACGACCACGGCCGCCCCGCCGTCGAGCGACCAATCGAGGCGACGCAGGCCACCGGCCGACGTATCGCCCGAGACCCCGGCGTTGACGACCCGCCACCCCTCCTGTCGCGCGGCGAGCCGCGACTGGAGCAGGGAGGGATACGCCTGGTCGTCGGGCAGCCCGAGACCGGCGGTGAGGCTGTCGCCCAGAATCACGATGCGCCGGTCGGCAGACACCGGCGCGGGATCCGGAGCGACGGCGGCGGAGGCCGGCGCCGCATCGCCCGCCGGGGCCGGCCGCTCGGCCGGCGTGGGCGCGGTGCCGCAGGCGCCACACGCCATCACCATCACGAGGAGCCACGCTGAGGGGGCCAACGGCCGTAACGACATCGTCCGTCCATTATGACGGATGCAGGGGGCCGAGGTTCCCGGGCGTCGCCCCGCCGGACTCAGGTGTGGACGACCACCACCGTGACGTTGTCGGTCGTGCCGCGTGACAACGCCGCCTCGACCAGCGCCTGCGCGGCGGCCTCCGGGCGGTGGCCGCGCACGAGCTGCCCGATGCTCTGGTCGTCGACGACGTTGTGCAGGCCGTCGGTGGCCAGCACCAGGATGTCGCCGGGCTCCGCGGGGAACGTCAGCACCTCGGGCCGCGCCGCCTCGCGCGCCCCGATGACACTGGTGAGCACGTGACGCATCGGGTGCGCCCGGGCCGCGGCTTCGCGGGCGCCGTCCCGCCCGAGCACCGACGCCAGCCACGTGTCGTCGTGGGTCAGCAGGTCGATCGATGGCCCGCGCACGAGATAGGCGCGGCTGTCGCCCACGCTGCCGATGTGGGCTTCGCCCGCCTCCAGCAGCAGCACCGTGAGTGTGGTGCCCATGCCGACCAGCGCCGGATCGGCGACGCCGGCCGCGTAGACGGCATCGTTGGCGCGGCGCAGCGCGTGGCTGATCCGATTGGCGGTGCGCGGCTGCGCCTCGTCGCGGCCCAGCGGCCAGGCGAACCCGTCGCCCGCCGACGCGACCAGGTCGGCGACCACCTCGGCGACGGCGAGGTGCGCGGCGACCTCTCCGGCCTGATGCCCGCCCATGCCGTCGGCGACGATGAACAGGCCGCGCCCGGCATCGATATGCCAGTGGTCTTCGTTCGCCGTCCGGACCGGCCCGGTGTCGGTGCGTCCGGCGCCTGTCACCGGCGACCCTCCACCGGCCGGGCCGGCACGCGAACAGTCCTCACCCATCGAGACTACAAGCGTTGGGGCCGCCCCGACAACCTCAGATCCCGTGGCGTATACTCGCACCGGTGATCAGCACGCCCCTGCAGCCGGTGTTGGCTCGTGCCACCGCGCTGCTCGATCGGGGCCGCGGCACGGCGGCGGCCGACCTGCTCGAACCGCTGCTCCAGTCCCGCAGTCTGAAGCGCCTCGACGAGCTGGTGATTCGCGGCGCGCTGGCGGAAGCGTGGCTCCTCAAGGGCGATCCACAGCGGGCCGCCAGCGTGCTCGGCCGCACGCCCGATCAGATTCGCGAGCAGATCCCTCAGGCGCTGCTGGCGACGCTGTGGCGGCTGCACGGCCGCATCGCCTACGCCGTAGGCGAACAGTCGCGCGCGATTGCGCTGCACGCCCGCGCCCTCAAGCATGCGGAAGCGGCCCACGACTCGCGCGGCATCGGGCTGGCCCACCTGGAGCTCGTGCTCTGCTACCAGAAGGTCGGCGACCACACGATCGTCCGCGAACACCTCACCGAGGCGGCGGCGGCGCTGCACGCTGCCGGTGATCGTCGTCATCTGGCGCAGGTGCATTCGGTGTCGGGCGTGATGTTCGCGCAGCAGGGCCGCTACGACGAGGCGACCGGCGCGCTGCGCAACGCCGAGCGGCTGGCGTCTGCCCTCGGCGCCGACGACGTGCTCGCCCTCGCCTACGTGAACCAGGCCGCGGTCGCCCAGCTTCGGCGCCGCTACGACCAGGCGGTGGCGCTGGCCGAACGGGCCGTCGCGCTCCACGAGTCGAGTGACCAGCCGCACCGCCTCGCCGCCTCGCTGGCCACGCTCGGGCAGATCAACGTCAAGCTCGGGCAGTTGGACGCCGCGGAGACGGCGCTGCGCCGCGCGCTCCAGATTTCAGCGCAGACCTCGGCGCTGCGGGCGCACGAAATCACCGGCGCCGTCTACGACACGCTGGCCCAGATCGCGCTCATGCGCGGCGACTACGAGGGCGCCGCCGAGCACCTGACCCGCGCCGCCGAGGCCTTCGGCAACTACGGCCGCGAGACCAGCCGCTGGTACGAATGGTCGGTGCGCGTCATCACCGCCCGCCTGGCCAACCGCCGCGGCCGGCCCGAGGAGGCCTTCACGCTCGCCGACGCGATCATCGACGCCGAGGGCGCGCCGCCGGCCGAGCGGCTCGACGCCGAACTCATCGCCGCCGAGGCGCTGCTGCTCTCGAAGCGCCCCCGCGAGGCCGACGCGCGGCTCCGGGGGGTCGAGGGCCGCATCGACCCGCGCACCACCCCGGGCGCGTGGGGCGAGTTCCTGCGCGTGCGCGGCCTGGTGCAGGCCGCCGAGGGCCGGCCCAACGAGGCGTACCACGACATCGCCCAGAGCGTGAGCGTCTTCGATCTCGTCGGTGAGCGCTACCAGGCAGCCGTCAGCCACTTCGCGCTGGGCCGGCTGGCCCGCGAAGCCGGGGCGCGGTCGGTCTCCGATCGGCATCTCACCCAGGCGCGCGACGAGTTCCGCGCCCTCGGCTCGCTGCGCGATCTCGAAGACACCGAACGGGCGTTGACCGAGCCGGCCACGCCGGGCACCGGCATCTATCTCGGCTCACCCGCCGACGCCGACGACGCCATCGTCCAGCGCCTCGTCAACGCGTCCGTGCTGCCAGACCTGCTCGCGCACGAGCTCGTCATGGCCGCCCGCGAGGCCGTGCTGGCCGACCTCGCCGTCGTTTACGTGGCGCCCCCCGGCGGCGACCTTCGCATCGTCGCCAGCGCCGGCGGCGACAACGCGGCGGCCCGGACCCTCGCCACCGCCGCGGGGGCCTCCGGCACCTTCGCCGGACAACCCGTGGTCGTGCGGCCGCTCGGCAACGATCCGGACGGCCCGCGGGTGCTGGCCATCGCCTCGGCGCGACCCTGGAGCGATCTCGCGCTGCGCCGCACGCGCATGATGGCGGCCGTGGCCCGCCAGGGCTTCGAGCTGTGCGGCGCCCGCGAACGTCCGGTGGCCGCGCGCGTGACCAGCGGCGAACGTCCGCTGGAGCCGCTGCTCACCGGGTTCATCTGTGCCTCGCCGTCGATGCAGCGCGTGGTCGAGCAGGTGCAGCGCCTGCAGGGCAACGACCTCACGGTGCTCATCACCGGCGAGAGCGGCACCGGCAAGGAACTGGTGGCCCGGGCGATTCATGTCGGCTCGCCGCGCAATGCCGCGACCTTCCTGCCCTACAACTGCACGACGACGACCCGCGACCTGGCCGACAGTCAGCTCTTCGGCCACCGCCGCGGCGCCTTCACGGGCGCCGTCAACGACCAGCCGGGCCTCATTCGCGCCGCCGGCGGCGGCACGCTTTTCCTCGACGAAGTCGGTGACCTGCCCTTCGACGTGCAGCCCAAGCTGCTGCGCTTCCTCGAGCAGAGTGAGATCCTCCCGGTGGGCGACACGCGCCCCCAGCACGTGGACGTGCGCGTGCTGGCCGCCACCAACGCCGACCTCGAACAGCGCGTGAGCGAGGGTAAGTTCCGCGAGGACCTCTACTACCGGCTGAGCGTCATCCGCATTCACATCCCGCCACTACGCCAACGCAGCGACGAAATTCCGCACCTCGCGACGTTCTTCCTGCGCGAGGCGGCCGACCGGCTCAGCAAGCCCGATGTGGCCTTGAGCCCCGAGGTGCTCAGTCTGTTTGCCTCGTACTGGTGGCCCGGCAACGTGCGACAGTTGCGCAACGAGGTGCAGCGGGCCGTGGCGTTGGCGGCCCCGGGCAGCACTGTCGTCCCCGAGCATCTGTCTCCCGACCTCACCACCGAGGCCCCGGCGCATGGGCCGAGCTCGAACAGCAATGGCTCAGGTGGCGCGCCGTATCTGAAGGCGGGCCAGAGTCTCGCAGACCTCGTGGACGAGGTCGAACGCTCGCTCATCGCCGAGTCCATGGAGAAGTCTGGCGGCAACATCGCCGAGTCGGCGCGAACGCTCGGTTTGACGAGGCGGGGCCTCTATCTGAAGCTGAAGCGGCTCGGAATCGAAGGTTCGGGCCCTCAGATTTGAGTATTCAGTATCCATTTGGAATGTCGTACGGATACTGAGTATCCACATGGGACGAAACTCTGACCGACTCAGGCAGTCAACTAAACGTAGTTATTGTCTCTTTAAGTCATATAAATTCACACTAAAGACATCAACAACACGAGTAGGCGCGGATCTTGGAGGATGGCAGGTATTGCAATGCTTGCAGTATCGACGTTCAAGACCCTGGGGGATTCCGTGGCCAACTCGCTTCTCACGCCGACCGTCAGCGCCACCCAGCGCACCAACTCCCGTCAGCGCGTGGCCGTTGCCGCCCGCCTCACGTGGAAGGACCAGGGCGGCACCGTCCGGTTCGCGTCGGTGGTCACGCGCGATGTGAGCGACACCGGGGCGTTCGTGGAATGCACATCGGTGGCGCCGCTGCCGCTCTTCCGCCTGGTGCACCTGCAGCTCGAGACGCCGATGCCTGGCACGGGCCATCCTCTGACCGCCGGTCGGGTGCTGGCCGCCGTGTGGCGCGTGGAACGCGAACAGACGGCCGGCGCCGCCCAGGGATACGCGCTGCGCTTCCTGCTCGATCCGGCCGACCAGGCCGCCGCCGGCGCCCCGCGTCACGCCCTGCCGCAGATGGCGGCCGCCTGCTGAGACCCGCCCGCGCCTACCTCAGGGGCGCGTCGAGCACCCCGGCGCCTTCCCGCTCGACCCGCTTGCGCCAGTAGCGCGCCAGCCCCTGCCAGATCTGATCGAACGGCGCGGCCGCCTCGGCCGCCGCCGCGACCTCTTCCGACACCACCTGCCGCGCGTCCTCGCGGAGCCACCGCACCCACGCTTCGATCAGGGCGGGCTCATCGCCGCCCGTCTTGATGGCGTCGCGGGCCCGCTCGGCCGACCGGCGCAGCACGTCGCGATAGCGCGCCAGGTGCGCGTGCGCGTCGTCCAGGAGGCCGAAATGGGTGAGGAACAGCGACGACGGCGCCCATGCGTCGATCCGCGTCGAGGCTCTCCTGCCAGCGCTCGAGATCGACGTCGGGCGGCGGCGTGGCCGCCAGCACGTAGCCTCCCACGGCGATGCCGGCAGTGTCGCCGACGTAGGCCGTGCGATCCGCCGTGTCGAGGTAGCTCACGTGGTGCGAGGCGTGACCCGGGGTGTAGATCACGTCGAACGTCCGATCACCAATCGCCAGCGACTCGCCGCCGTCGAGCGGCCGGATGGCGCCTTCGGGCACCGCCAGGAAGGCGCCCCACAGCCGATCCATGTCGGCGCCGTAGAGCCGCGTGGCGCTGGCGAGCAGCTTCTCCGGGTGGACCAGATGCCGGGCGCCGATCGCATGGACATAGACCGGCAGGCCGGGCCACGCCTGCGCCAGCGTGCCGGCGGCGCCCGCGTGATCCAGATGGATGTGCGTGAGGAGCAGGGCCTTGACGTCGCCGAGCCCGTAGCCGTGCGCGGCCAGTCCGGAGGTCAGCGCCGGCAGGCACGAGGTCGGCCCCGGGTCGACGAGCACGACGCCGCCGTCACAGGGGATGGCCGCCGTGGCGATGACGCCGGTATGGCCGAGGAAGTGCAGATCGAGCGTGAGTGGCATCGCGGGCCAGTCTAGTGCAGCGGCTGCGTGGATGCCCGTCGCGCCACTCGTCCCAGGCGTAGGGCGAGCATCGTGACCGACGCCGGGGATTCGCCGCAAGTCGCCCTATGATTGGAAACGTGAACCTCCGGGAGAGATCTTCATGCTGAGACCGATTGCCGCCTGCACCGTGCTGACCCTCACGGCTGCCTGCTCACAGCCGACCCCTCCGGCGGCGACAACCGAGGCCCCGCCGCCGCTCACCTCCGGGTTCGACGCCGCGACCTTCGACAAGACCATGCGGCCTCAGGACGATCTGTATCGCTACGTCAACGGCGGCTGGCTCGCGAGGACGGAGATCCCGGCCGACAAGGCCTCGTACGGCGGCTTCGTCGAAGCCAACGACCGCACCCAGGATCAACTGCGCGCGCTGGTCGAGGCCGTCGCGAAGACGCCGGCCGCCGCCGGCTCGCCGCAGCAGAAGATCGGCGACTTCTTCGCGGCGTTCATGGACGAGGCCCGAGCCGACACGCTCGGCATCGCGCCGTTGGCGAGTGAGTTCGCGCGCATCGACGCCATCACCACCAAGGCCGACCTCGCCACCTACTTCGCGCGGCAACTCAAGCTGGGCGTGGGCGGGACTGTCATCCAGGGCGGCGTCGAGGGCGACGCGCAGGAGCCGACGCGCTCGGTGCTCTACGTGTCGCAGGGCGGCATCGGCCTGCCCGATCGCGACTACTACCTGAAGACCGATCCCAAGCTGCAGGACATCCGCGCGAAGTACGTGGACTACGTGACGGCGATGCTGGGCGCGGCCAGCGTGCCCGACGCGAAGGCCGCCGCCGCCGGTGTGATGGCGCTCGAGACGTCGCTGGCCCGCGCGCACTGGACCAACGTCGAGAACCGCGACGCGGTGAAGACCTACAACCGCGTGCCGGTGAAAGACCTCGCCAGCCGCTTCCCCGGCATGGACTGGACGGCGTGGACGACGGAACTGGGCGTCGCCGACGCGCCGCACGTCATCGTGTCGCAGCCGAGCTTCTTCGCCGCGCTCGCGAAGACCGTGGCGTCGCGGCCGGTCGACCAGTGGAAGGCGCATCTCAAGTTCCACGCCATCGACCGCTTCGCGCCGTATCTGAGCAGCACGCTCGTGAACACGCGCTTCGACTTCCGCGGCAAGACCCTGCAGGGCATTCAGACGCTGCAGCCGCGCTGGCGCCGCGCCCTCACCAACATGGACTCGACCCTGGGCGAGCTGCTGGGCCAGGTCTATGTGGAGAAACACTTCTCGCCGGCCGCCAAGGCCCGCATGGACCAACTGGTCGAGAACCTGCGCACCGCCTTCAAGCAGGGCATCGACGGGCTCGAGTGGATGGGGCCGGAGACGAAGAAGGAAGCGCAGGCCAAGCTGGCCGCGTTCCGTCCCAAGATCGGCTACCCGACGAAGTGGCGCGACTACTCGGCGGTCGACATCCGCAAGGACGACCTGACCGGCAACATGCTGCGCGCCATCGAGGCCGACGCCGCGTTCCAGCTCGCCAAGGTCGGCAAGGCCGTGGACCCCGAGGAATGGGGCATGACGCCGCAGACGATCAACGCCTACTACAACCCGATCAGGAACGAGATCGTCTTCCCCGCCGCGATTCTGCAGCCACCGTTCTTCGACATGGGCGCCGACGACGCGATGAACTACGGCGCTATCGGCGCCGTCATCGGCCACGAGATGGGCCACGGCTTCGACGACCAGGGCCGCCGCTTCGACGCCAAGGGCGTGCTGCGCGACTGGTGGACGACGAAAGACGGCGACGAGTTCATGCGCCGGGCCAAGGGCCTCTCGGCCTACTACGGCGCCAAGGAGCCGATTCCCGGCGTGAAGGTCAATGGCGAGCTGACACTCGGCGAGAACATCGGCGACCTGACCGGGCTCGTCATCGCGCACCGCGCCTACCGGATGTCGCTCGGCGGCAAGGAGGCCCCGGTGATGGACGGGCTCACCGGTGACCAGCGCTTCTTCGCCGGCTGGGCGCAGGCGTGGCGTGCCAAGCAGCGCGACGAGGCGCTGCGCAATCAGGTGATGGCCGACCCGCACTCGCCCGACCAGGTGCGCGGCACCGGGCCGCTGCCGCATGTCGAGGCGTTCTACACGGCGTTCGACGTCAAGCCGGGCGACAAGCTGTACCTCGCGCCGGAGGCGCGCGTGAAGATCTGGTAGCGCGGGGCGGGGCTCGGGACCCGGGACCCGGGGCTCGAACCTAGCGGCGTGACGCCTGGCCGAAGGTATCGCAGGCGTCGATGGTGCCTTCGCTCAGTCCGCGGCGCAGCCACGTGACGCGCTGCTCCGACGAGCCGTGCGTCCACGATTCCGGCGACACCCGTCCCTGCGCGCGCTTCTGCATCATGTCGTCGCCGATGGCGGCGGCGGCGCGCAGGCCTTCTTCGACATCGCCGGGCTGCAGCAGGTTCTTCTGGTTCGCGTGGTGGCCCCACACGCCGGCGAAGCAATCCGCCTGCAGTTCCTGCATCACCGAGAGTTGATTGCCCTCGACCTCGCTGGCCCGCTGCCGCGCTGCCATCACCTTCTCCGACACGCCGAGCAGCGTCTGCAGATGGTGCCCGACTTCGTGCGCCACGACATACGCCTGCGCGAAGTCGCCGGGCGCGCCGAAGCGCTGGTCGAGTTCGTGGAAGAAGCCCAGTTCGATGTAGACCTTCTGGTCGGCCGGGCAGTAGAACGGCCCCACGGCCGACGAGTTGGTGCCGCACGCCGACGCCACCGCCTCGGTGAAGAGCACGAGGCGCGGCGCCTGGTAGCGTTCGCCCGACTGCTGGAACACGCGGCCCCACGCGTCTTCGGTCGAGGCCAGCACCACCGCGGCGAACTCCGCCTGCGGGTCGTTGGTGGGCGCGCCGACCTGGCCCTTCTTCGACCGGCGCCTGCGCGCCGCCGCCCGAGAGTCCGCCCGCCATCTGGAAGAGCGTGAGCGGATTGGCGCCCGTGAGCCAGCTCACGACCAGCACGATGACGATGGTGCCGATGCCGAGGCCGCCACCCATGCCGCCGCGCACCTTCATGCCGCGCCGGTCTTCGACGTTGTCGCTTCGCCGCTGGTCTTCCCACCGCATGGTCGTGTCCTCCCATGGTCCGCGACGCGTGACGGCACGTCTTCGGGCCAGGGCGATCATATGACACGACGGGGCGCCGGACACTTCGCGCTGGCCGCCGATGCGGCGAGCGGCTATGGCGCGCTCTACTCCAACAACGGCAACGCCAACACAACGAGCGGACAGGGCGCCCTCTACGACAGCACCACTGGCTCCAACAACACGGCCGTGGGCTACACCGCCGCGTCCAGCGCGGTCACCGGGACTGAGAACGTGTATCTCGGCGCACATGTGGTCGGCTCGGCCGCCGACACCAATGGAGACTCTGAACACTGCCGTGGGCCTGACGGCGCGGCAGGCTCCTACGACCGGCGGGGGCACTCGGATGCCGGCCGGACCGACAGAACTGGGTATTGCGGCTGGAGGCCCCTTTGAGGAGAATCCGAAGCCTCCCCCCCGGCCCGCCCGCTGGAGGGAGCTTCAATGAGGCTCCTCGATGCGACACGCTCCCCCTGTCATATTCGGATTCGCCTTCTGTGCGGCCCTTGGACTGGCTCAGTCCGTCGCCGCACAGTCCGCACCGCCCCCGCAGGTCCTCGAAGATCCAACCAACACGGCCGTCGGCCAGAATGCGCTCGCGTCCAACACGACCGGGACCGCCAACACGGCGAGCGGCGCGGAGGCGCTCTTCTCGAACACGATCGGCTCTGCCAACACGGCCGACGGTTATCGGGCGCTCTTCTCCAACACTGACGGTCTTGCCAACGCGGCCACCGGGTCGAGCGCGCTTTACCAGAACACCTCGGGCAACGCCAACTCGGCCTACGGCGATTCAGTGCTCTATTCGAACACGACGGGCAACGAAAACGTCGCCAGCGGCGCCTCGGCGCTGTTCTCGAACACCACGGGCAGCTTCAACACGGGCAACGGCGTCTTGGCGCTCTTCAACAACACCACGGGCGTCGACAACACCGCCGCAGGCCACGTGGCGCTGGTCAACAACACTACCGGTGTCGGGAACACGGCCAGCGGCGCGGCTGCGCTCTACAACAACGCCGTTGGCTCGGGCAATACGGCCGACGGTGCCTTTGCGCTGTTCAATGCGACAGGTTTCAATAACACGGCCGTGGGCCACAATGCCGGAGTCAGCGCGTCGGCAGGCAACCACAACGTGTTCCTCGGCGCGCAGGTGGTCGGCGACGCCGCTGACACGAACACCATCCGCATCGGCCTGCCCTTCAGCGCCGGCGCCGGGCAGAACCAGACGTTCATTGCCGGCATTCACGGCACCCAGCTGAGTGGCCCTGCCGTACAAGTCTTCATCGATGCCAACGGGCAGTTGGGCACGTTGACTCCGCCCGCGGCGTCGGGCACGGGTACGACGCTTGCGCCCTTTGCACTCGAGGCGCAGCTCAGGGAACAGCAGGCGATCAATACGGAGCAGCAGGACACCATCGCGTCGCTGCGCGTGCGACTCGCCCGCCTCGAGGCGCTCGTGCAGGCGGCGTCACGCCGCAGATAGCCGAAACGAGCGGACGAAGAGACACAAGTGCCGGGCGTGAGAATCGTGCCCGACGGCCGAGCGCGGCGCGCGGCGGCCGAGTGCCTGAATCCCACCTACGGCGCCGGAACGAGCCAACGGCGAGTGATGGTGCCGGGGGTGGGAATCGAACCCACACGCCCCTTACGGGGCCCGGGATTTTAAGTCCCGTGCGTCTGCCAGTTTCGCCACCCCGGCGCGAGATCAAGATACCCGAGGTCAGCTGCACTGGCGAAACTGGTGCAGCGACAGGTGCGTCTGCCAGTGGGCCACCATTCGCCACCCCGGCTCCTGTTCACGATACCTGAGGCTGCCACGCAGGCGCACCCTACTGAATCGTGCCCTCGTCCTCGACCGGTCCGGGATGGGTGGCCTGGTCCAGCAGGATCGCGAGCGCCTCCGGCGCCGAGACCGGTGCCGCGCAGACGAACTCTCGGCAGACGAAGGCGGCCGGTTCCGCCGCGCGTTCGGCGTATGGAGCCGTCCACGGAGCGGGCCCGGCGAGCGCACTCGCGTGCGTCTCGGAGAGCGGCACGCAGACCGCCGACGGCAGGAAGCGGGATGTGACGGTGTGATGTAACGTGCCGGCGCGATCGCCGCCCGTGACCACGATTTCGAGCGCGGGTTGCCGGGTGGTCGAGAGCGCCGCCAGCAGGTGCGGCGCCACGCGGGGCTGCGCCGCCAGTTGTCCCCGGCGCGCCGCCAGCACCCGTTCGGCCGTCCGCTGATATTCGGCGCGTCCGGTCAGACGCGACAACGCGAGCAGGTTCATCACCGCCACCGAGGTGGCCGAGGGCTCGGCGCCGTCGTACTCTTCGAGCTGGCGCAGCAGTACCGACGGGTCTTCACCGGTCGTGGCATACCAGCCGCGTCCGTCGGGGGCGAGGAACAGGCGGTCGAGCGTCTCGTGCAGTTCGATCGCCCAGGCCAGCCACGCCGGATCGCCGGTGGCCTGGAAGAGCTCGATGAGCCCCCATGCCATACACGCGTAGTCTTCGGCGAACCCGTCGATGCCAGCCGCACCACCTGCCACGCGCCGCTGCAGGCGCCTGGTCGCGTCGTTCCACAACCGCGCGCGGATGAACGTGGCGATGCGGATCGCCGTGGCCAGGTGCCGCCGTCCACTGCCGGCCACGCCTTCATCGAGCACGCCCTCAGGGGCCAGCACTCGTGCGGCGCGGGCAAAGGCCGCCAGCGCCAGCCCGTTCCACGCCGTGAGCACCTTGTCGTCGAGCTGCGGCCGCGGACGCTTGCTGCGCCATTCGAAGAGCCGCTGCCGGCCGCGTGCCAGCGCGGCGCCGATGTCGGGCGCGCTGCGGCCGGTCTGTTCGGCGATCGCGGCAATCGTCTTGGCCGTGTAGAACAGGTTGTTGGCACCGAACTCCCCTTGCGGATCGAGCGGCGCGTTGCCACCCGGGAGCACGCCGAAGCGCAGTTCCCAGGCGGAGCTGTCCGGCCCGAGCGCCTCGACGACCTCATCGCGCGAGAAGATGTAGAACGCGCCCTCGGTCGCATGTGCGCCCGGCTCGCCGGCCTGCGCGGGTGGCACCGAGTCGGCGTCTTCGGCCGAGTAGACGCCGCCGTCGGGCCCGACCAGGTCGCGCTCGACGTAGCGCAGCGTGTCTTCGGCCACCTGCGCGAAGAACGGATCGCCGCTCACCTGCCAGGCTTCGAGCAGCGCCAGTACCAGCTGCGCCTGGTCGTAGAGCATCTTCTCGAAGTGCGGCACCCGCCAGCCGCCGTCCACCGAGTAGCGATGGAAGCCGCCACCGACATGGTCGCGCATGCCCCCGAGCGCCATCGCCCGCAGCGTGCCGAGCACCATCACGCGCGGCTCCGGCGCGCCGGTGCGCGCATGTTCGCGCAGCAGGAACAGCAGTTCGCTCGGCCGCGGGAACTTCGGACCGTCGCCGAAGCCGCCACGCCGCTCGTCGAAGGCACGGGCCCAGGCTTCCTGTCCGGCCTCGAGCACCGCCAGGTCCGAGAGCGTTGCGTCGTCACGCACCGGCGCGTCGGCCTTGAGATGGGCCATGGCACGGCTGGCGGAGGCTCCGACGTCAGCGCGTTCGTCGCGCCACGCGCGCGCGATCTCGCGCAGCACGTCGGAAAACGACGGCCGGCCCCACGCCGACACCGGCGGGAAGTAGGTGCCGCCGTAAAACGGCTCGAGCGACGGCGTGAGCCACACGCTGAGCGGCCAGCCGCCGCTGCCGGTGGTCGCCTGCACGAACGCCATGTAGACGCGGTCGACGTCGGGACGTTCTTCCCGATCCACCTTGATGGCGATGAAGTCGCGGCCGAGCCGCTCGCCGATGGCCGCCTGCTCGAACGACTCGTGCGCCATCACGTGGCACCAGTGGCAGGTCGCGTAGCCGATGGACAGGAAGATCGGCTTGTCTTCCCGGCGCGCCCGTTCGAACGCCTCCTCGCCCCACGGATACCAGTCCACGGGATTCGCTGCGTGCTGGCGCAGGTACGGACTGGGCTCCCCGGCAAGGCGATTCATCCTCCGATCATATGCCGCGCCCCGAGCGCTGGGGTACACTCGCCGTGGAGGCATGATCCGGCGTGACTGATTCGACACCGCTTCGCGGCAAACGCGTGGTGATTCTGGTGGAACAGGAATACGACCACGTCGACCTCGATGCGGCGCGCACCGCCTTGTCGGTGGTGGGTGCCACCGTCCACGTCGTGGGGCCGGTCGCCGGTCACATCTACCGGAGTCGCGATGGCCAGCAGGTGGCCGCCGAGTTCGCGGCCAGCGCGGTTCGGGTGGCCGATGTCGACGCAGTGGTCATCCCCGGCGGCTTCGCGCCCGACCGCATCCGCCTGCGCCACGCCATGGTCGATCTCGTGCGCGACGCGGTCGCCGCCGGCAAGCCCGTGGCCGCCATCGACCACGGGCCCTCGGTGCTCATCAACGCCAAGGCGCTCAGCGGCCGCATGATCACGTGCTGGCCGTCGATCGCGGTCGATGCAAAGAACGCCGGCGCCCGCTACGTCGATCGGCCGGTGGTCGAAGACGGCTGCGTCATCACCTCGCGCAAGTCCGACGACCTGCCGTTCTTCACCGAAGCGATCATCCGCCAGTTGCTGGCGACCGTGACATGACCCGCAGGCGCACGTAGGCGGCCGTCATCTCGACGCCGTAGAGCAGCAGCACGGCCGACACGTAGATCCAGAGCAGAAACACGACCACCGCGGCCACCGAGCCGTGGACGCTCCACTGCGAAAGGTCGGCCGCGTACCACGAGAAGATGGCGAAGGCGACGCGCCACAGCACGGCCGTCACGATGGCGCCGGGCCAGACCTCGGCGAAGCTCACCTTCACGTTCGGCACGAAGCGGAAGACCAGCGCCACGCACACGACCAGCAGGCCCAGCGCCGCCCAGTCGGTGCCCACGCCCTGCAGCCGATCGACCCACGCGCCCTGCAGCTCCAGTGACGAGAACCAGCGCGCCTCCACGACGCGCACGGCGCTGACGATGGCGATGGCCACCACGAACACCGCGCCGGCCGAGACCATCATCAGGAACGAGAACAGCCGGTGGCGGATGAAGCTGCGCCGCTTCTCGACGCCCCACGAGTGGTTGACGGCCGAGCTCAGGGCGTTGAACACGCCGAGCGAGGCGTAGGCCAGCGCCACGCCGCCGCCCACGCCGATGCTCACCCGATCGGTGCGGAAGCTGTCGATCTGACCGGAGATGAAGTCGAACTGGCGGGGGAAATAGCGGAACACGAACGACACCACGCTGTCGCGCGAGGCCGGATCTTCGGTGAAGCTGCCAATGACCGAGAACAGCAGCAGGAAGAACGGAAAGATTGAGAGCAGCGCATAGAACGCAATCGACGCCGCATGCGTCAGTCCCTCGCTGCTGTAGAGCTCTTCGACGCCCTTCCAGGCGGCGCGCGCAATCAGCCGCACGCGCTCAGGCCTCCCCCACCGCCGGCACGGTGCGCCGGCGCTGGTCGCGGGCGACGATGCCGTGCCGCCGCATCTTGTTGTAGAGCGTCGGCCGGTAGAGCCCGAGGATCTGTGCGGCTTCCTGCTTGTTCCAGTTGGTGCGTTCGAGCGTCTGCAGGATCGCCATCCGCTCGATCTCGGCCAGCGTGCGGTGTGCCGGAATGGCGAAGCTGTCGTCGGCAGTCGCGGCCCGCAATGAATCCGGCAGGTCGGTCGCCTGGATCTCCGACGAGCGCGTCACCAGCACGGCGCGCTCCATGGCGTTCTCGAGCTCGCGGACGTTGCCGGGCCAGCGGCTGCGGATGAGCAGGTGATACGCCGTCGGGCTGACCCCGCGCACCGACTTCTGATGCCGGCGGGCGAACTTCTCGACGAACCAGTCGCACAGCAGCGGGATGTCTTCGGTGCGCTCGCGCAGGGGCGGCACCCGCAACTGGATGGTGTTGATGCGGAAATAGAGGTCCTCGCGCAGGCGGCCGTCGCCGAGCGCCGCGTCGAGGTCGACGTTGGTGGCGCAGATGAGGCGGAAGTCGACCTTCACGAAGCGGTCGCTGCCGATCGGCCGGTACTCGCGCTCCTGCAGGACGCGCAGCAGCTTGGTCTGCAGGTAGGCCGGCATCTCGCCGATCTCGTCGAGCATCAGCGCCCCGCCTTCGGCCAGCTCGAGCAACCCGACCTTGTCGGTGTTGGCGCCGGTGAAGGCGCCCTTCTTGTAGCCGAAGAGCTCCGACTCGATCAGGTCTTTCGGAATGGCCGCGCAGTTGATCTTGATGAACGGCCCGGCGGCGCGCGGGCTGCGCTGGTGCAGCGCATTGGCGATGAGTTCCTTGCCGGTGCCGTTTTCCCCCTGGATGAGCACGTTGGCGTTGCTCGGCGCCACGGCGTCCACCAGCTCGAAGAGGTCGCGCATCACCTGGCTCTGGCCGATGACCGCCCCCATGCCGTCGGGATCGCGCAGCTTGGCGCGCAGTTCCTCGTGGGTCACCCGCTCGTCCACCTGGCGAGCCGCGCGTTCGAGGATGCCGACGATGCCGGCCGGATCGAGCTGCGACTTCTCGATGAAGAAGAAGGCGCCGGCCTGGCCGGCGTCGAGCGCCCGGGCGATGGTGCCCTGGCCGCTGATGACGATGACCTCGGCGCCCGGCGCGTGTTCCTTCATGCGCTTGAGCACGTCCATGCCGTCGCCGTCGGGCAGCAGCAGGTCGAGCAGCACGATATCGGGCCGCCACTCGCCGAACAGGGCCAGGCCGGTCCGGCCCAGGCCGGCGGATCGGACATCGAACGGCGGCTCGACCGCCGCCTGCTCGATCACCATCTTGAGCCAGTCGACCGTGGCCGGGTCGTCATCGACGACCAGGACGCGGCGCCGGCGTGGTTGCACACGCGCCATGACTGTTCGTCCATTATTCCCGATCCGCGGGGCCGGGCTGGCGCAGCCGCCCCTTCCGCTATAATCGCCGCGATGGCCGAGTCCCGCCCGTTCCCGCCGATTACGCCGGTCCTGTCGGCCCTCCGGAGCGCGCCGGCCCCGGCCGAGGATACCCGCACGGTCTGCGAACGGTGCGGCGCCGAGATGTATCGCATGCACGCGGTCTGGCGCTGCCCGGCGTGCCGATTCAAGACCGACTGCTGCGGCTGGTAGGGGCCCCGGCCCCATCCGCCCGACGCGCAGGAGCTGCATGGACGTCCTCGAGTCCCACATCCGCACCACGAGTCCGGAGTTCGGGGCCAATCGCGACCGCATGGCCGCCCTGGTCGCCCAATACCGAGAGCGGCTCGGCCTCGTGAAGCAGGGCGGCGGCCCGCAGTACATCGAACGCCACCGGTCGCAGGGCAAGCTGACCGCGCGCGAGCGCATCGATCTGCTGCTCGATCCGGGCTCGCCGTTCCTGGAACTCTCGGCCCTCGCCGCGTGGGAGCTGTACGACGGCGGCGCCGCGTCGGCCGGCATCGTCACCGGCATCGGCCGCGTGTCGGGCCGCGAGGTGATGATCGTCGCCAACGACGCCACCGTGAAGGGCGGCACCTACTACCCGCTCACGGTGAAGAAGCACGTGCGGGCGCAGGAGGTGGCGCTGCAGAACCAGCTGCCCTGCGTCTACCTCGTGGACTCGGGCGGCGCCTTCCTGCCCCTGCAGGCCGAGGTCTTTCCCGATCGCGATCACTTCGGCCGCATCTTCTTCAACCAGGCGCGGATGTCGGCGGCGGGCATTCCGCAGATCGCCGTCGTGATGGGCTCGTGCACGGCCGGCGGCGCCTACGTGCCGGCGATGTCCGACCAGACCATCATCGTCAAGGGCACGGGCACCATCTTCCTGGCCGGCCCGCCGCTCGTGAAAGCCGCGACCGGCGAAGACGTCACCGCCGAAGACCTCGGCGGCGCCGATGTCCACACGCGCGAGTCGGGCGTGGCCGACTACTTCGCCGACGACGATCGGCATGCGCTGCACCAGGCGCGCACCATCGTCTCGACGCTGCACACCGTGAAGCCGGCCGCGCGTGACGTCACGACGCCCGAAGATCCGCTCTACGACCCGGGCGAGCTCTACGGCATCCTGCCGGCCGACCTGCGCACGCAGGTCGACGTGCGCGAGGTGATTGCGCGAGTGGTGGACGGCTCGCGCTTCGACGAGTTCAAGGCCCGCTACGCCCCGACCATCGTCTGCGGCTTCGCCCGCCTGCACGGGCGCCTGGTCGGCATCATCGCCAACAACGGCGTGCTGTTCTCGGAATCGGCGCTCAAGGCGACGCACTTCATCGAGCTCTGCAACATGCGCGCGGTGCCGCTGGTGTTCCTGCAGAACATCACCGGGTTCATGGTGGGCCGCGCCTACGAGCGCGGCGGCATCGCCAAAGACGGCGCCAAGATGGTGCACGCCGTGGCCACCTCCGTCGTGCCGAAGTTCACCGTCATCATCGGCGGCTCGTTCGGCGCCGGCAACTACGGCATGTGCGGCCGCGCCTTCGAGCCGCGCCTGCTGTGGATGTGGCCGAACGCGCGCATCTCGGTGATGGGCGGCGAACAGGCGGCCGGCGTGCTCACGACGGTGAAGCGCGACCAGCTCGCCCGCGCCGGCGGCACATTTTCCGCCGAAGACGAGCAGGCGATCCGCGGGCCGATCCTCGCCAAGTACGAGGAGGAAGGCTCACCCTACTACTCCACCGCCCGGCTGTGGGACGACGGCATCCTCGACCCGGTCGACACGCGGGCGGCGCTGGCGCTGGGCATCTCGGCCGCCGCCAACGCCCCGGTGCCGCCGCCACGTGTCGGCATCTTCCGGATGTAGCCGCTGATGTATCGCTACCTGCAGGTTCGGCGCGACGGCGCCGTCGAACATCTCACGCTCAACCGCCCCGACGTCCGCAATGCGTTCAACGGCGAGGTGGTGGCCGAACTGCGGCAATGGGCCGCGGACCTCGCGGTGGATCCCGGCGTGCGCGTGGTCGTGCTGGCGGGCGCCGGCAAGGTCTTCAGCGCCGGGGCGGATGCCACGTGGATGGCGCGGATGGCCGACGCCTCGGAGGCCGAGAACGAACAGGACGCGCTGGCCACGACCGCCATGCTGCGCGCCATCAACACGCTGCCGGTGGTGGTCATCGGGCGGATCCACGGCGCCGCGCTCGGCGGCGGCGCGGGCCTGGCCGCGGTCTGCGACATCGTGGTCGCCGACGACACCGCGATCTTCGGCTTCACCGAGACCAGGCTCGGCATCCTGCCGTCGATGATCTCGCCCTTCGTGCTGCCGAAGATCGGCGTCTCGGCCGCCCGCGCGCTCTTTCTGACCGGCACGCGCTTCGACGCCGCGAAGGCGCTGGCGATTGGCCTCGTGCACGCCGTGGTGCCGGCCGACCAACTCGATAGCGCCGTCGCCGTCCACGTGCGCGACGCGTTGTCGGCCGCGCCCACCGCGGTGGCCGCGGCCAAGGCGCTCATCCCGCAGGTGTGGGGACAGCGGCCGGAGGACGTGGCTGCGCTCACCGCCCGTACCATCGCGAGCCAGCGCGTGTCGCCGGAAGGCCAGGAAGGGTTGCGCGCGTTTCTCGGCAAGCGCGAGCCGTCGTGGGTGGTGAAATGATTCGTCGTGTGCTCATCGCCAACCGCGGTGAGATCGCACTGCGGGTGATCCGGGCCTGCCGCACCGCCGGCATCAGCACGGTCGCCGTGTATTCCGATGCCGACGCCGCCGCCCCCCATGTACAGGCCGCCGACCTCGCCGTGCGGATCGGCCCGGCGCCGGCCGCCGAAAGTTACCTCGACGTGGCGGCGCTCATCGACGCCGCGCGCCAGACCGGCGCCGACGCTGTGCATCCGGGCTACGGCTTCCTCTCGGAACGCGCGCACTTCGCCCGCGCCGTCGAAGACGCCGGGCTCATCTTCATCGGCCCGACGGCCGATTCGATTGCCCGCCTCGGCTCCAAGACCGGGGCCCGGACGCTGATGGAGGCCGCCGGCGTGCCAGTGGTGCCGGGCGCCGCGCCCGTGGACCAGAGCGACGCCGCCCTCACGGCCGCGGCCACGACTCTGGGCGTGCCACTGCTCGTGAAGCCCGCGTCGGGCGGCGGCGGCATCGGCATGAAGACCGTGCGCCACCTCGACGAGCTGGCGACGGCGCTGCCGCAGGCCCGCCGCGAGGCCCAGGCGGCGTTCGGCAATCCCACGCTGTATCTCGAGCGCCTCGTGGACCGCCCGCGTCACATCGAAGTACAGGTGTTCGCCGACGCGCACGGGCACACCGTGCATCTGTTCGAGCGCGAGTGTTCGGCCCAGCGCCGGCACCAGAAGGTGGTCGAAGAAACCCCCTCACCCGCCGTCACACCGGCCGTACGCGCGCGGATTGGCGCTGCCGCGGTGACCGCGGCCAGGACAGTCGGCTATCGCAACGCCGGCACGGTCGAGTTCCTGCTCGAGGGCGACGGCGACGACGCGCGTTTCTATTTCCTCGAGATCAACACCCGCCTGCAGGTGGAACATCCCATCACCGAGTGCGTGGTGGGCGTCGATCTCGTGCGCGCGCAGTTGGCCGTCGCAGCTGGCGACACGCTGCCGTGGCGGCAAGAGGACCTGACGCAACGCGGCCACGCGCTCGAGTGCCGTATCTACGCCGAAGACCCGGCGCAGGGCTTCCTGCCGCAGGCAGGCACCTTGCTGCGTTACCGCGAGCCGTCGGGCCCCGGCATTCGCGTGGATTCGGGTGTGGTCGAGGGCGGCACCGTGTCGGTCTACTACGACCCGATGCTCGCCAAGCTCATCACCTGGGGCGAGACGCGCGCCGAAAGCCTGGCCCGCGGCCGCGACGCCCTGACGCGCTTCGAGATCCTCGGCGTGCGCACGAACATCGCGTTCCTGCTGGCCATCCTGCGCCACCCGGATTTCATCGCCGGCGCCATCGACACCGGCTTCCTCGGCCGCGAGATCGAGACGCTCACGGCCGACGCCGGCGGGCTGACGCCGGAGTTGGCGGCGGCGGCCGCGTGGCACGCGTCACGCGGTCCGGCAGCGTCCACTGGAACCGCCGCCACGACGACGGCGACCGCGGATCCGTTCGACACGCTGCGCGGCTGGCGAGGTTGAGACGCGCATGAGCCACCGCTACCGCGTCCTGCACGGTGCCGACGAACTGACCGCCGAAACCGGGGCCGACGGCGCCGTCGTCGTCGACGGCCGCCGCTTTCACGTCGTGGAGACCTCGCCGGGGCAATACCGCGTCACGAGCGACGACGGCGCGCGCACCATCGTGGCCGTGGCCGGCCCGCCGCATGAGACCTGGGTGATGGCCGGCGGACAGGCGCGCACGCTGGTGGTGGATGGCTCGCCGAAGCGAGCCGCGTCGAGCCGCGCCACCGTGTCTGACATGACCGCGCCCATGCCCGCCACGGTCGTGAAGGTGGTCGTGGCCGTGGGCGACCGCGTGAGTGCCGGGGCGCCGGTCGTGGTGCTCGAAGCCATGAAGATGGAGTTGACCGTGCAAGCCGCGCGCGACGGGGTCGTGCGCGCGATTGGCTGCGCGGTGGGCGATCTGGTCAAACCGGGCGTGCGCCTCGTGGAGATCGACGCATGAGGGTGCCGCCGGTGGTCACCATCGTCGAGGTCGGCCCGCGCGATGGCCTGCAGAACGAGGCCGCCGCCATCCCGACCGCCGACAAGGTCCGCTTCGTGCACGCGCTCGCCGACGCCGGCCACCGCGTGATCGAGGTCTCGGCGTTCGTGTCGCCGAAATGGGTGCCGCAGATGGCCGACGCGGCCGAGGTTTTCGCCGCGCTCACCCGACAACCCGGCGTGCGCTACACCGCGTTGGTGCCGAATCTGGCCGGCCTCGAACGCGCACTGGCCGCCGGCGCGGATGAGGTCGCGGTCTTCGCGGCCGCGTCCGAGACCTTCAGCCAGCGCAACATCAACCAGTCGATCGACGAGTCACTCACCCGCTACGGCGAGGTGATCGGACGCGCGAGCGCAGCCGGGCTGCGCGTGCGGGGCTACGTGTCGTGCGCGTGTGGCTGCCCGTTCGAGGGCCCGGTGGCGCCCGCCGCGGTGCTGCGCGTGACCCAGGCGCTGCTCGACGCCGGCGTCTACGAGGTGGCGGTGAGCGACACGATCGGGATCGGCCATCCCGGCCAGGTGCGCGAGCTGCTGCAATTTCTCGGCACCGCAGTGCCGTTCGATCGGTTGGCGCTGCACTGTCACGATACCCGCGGC
Organism: uncultured Acidobacteriota bacterium; assembly: GCA_963779175.1. Taxonomy (GTDB): domain Bacteria; phylum Acidobacteriota; class Vicinamibacteria; order Vicinamibacterales; family UBA2999; genus CADEFD01. The sequence goes on along the minus strand of CAVZXA010000003.1, from coordinate 922,943 downwards.
ACGGCGCTCGCCAACGTGCTGGCGGGCCTCGATGCCGGCATCACGACCTTCGATGCGGCGGCTGGCGGCCTGGGCGGCTGTCCGTTCGCGCCCGGGGCGTCGGGCAACCTCGCCACCGAAGACCTGCTCTACATGCTCGACGGGCTCGGCGTGGAGACGGGCGTGTCGCTGGCAGCTGTCGCGGCGGCCTCGACCGCGCTGGCCGCACGGCTCGATCATCCGCTGCGATCGCGCTACCTGCAGGCCGCGTCGGCGACGCGTCCGCGCGCCTGACGTCCCCGCGACCGTCTAGCGCCGCACGGCGTGGTTGGCCGCCATGATGACTACCGACGGGGCCGGCGTCCCCAACGTCTTCGTCGCCACCAGTGTGCCCACCGAGACCCCGGCGCCGATGCCGCCCATCGCCACCAGCAGCAGCACCAGGCCGGCGCGGGCGCTGAGGCCCGCGAAACTGAACGGCGCCGTGGCCGGACGCGCCGTGGGCGGCGCCAGCTTGCGCGAGGCCAGGAAATACTGCTGGAGTTCGTGGGCGCCCTGTGCGGCCGGAAAACACGTGAGCGCCGCACCGAACGCGCGCGCGGTGCCAACCGCCGACGGCGAACGCCGCGCCCGTTCGGTGGCTTCCCAGACCGGCATCGGGCAATCGCCGGTGCGCAGAATCCCGCTCAGCAGCCGTCCGACCGCTTTCACCGTCGAGAGGTCGTCGGCGCTGCCGGCCGGCGGAAACGACACCGTGCCCGACTGCGAGATCATGATGGCGTCGAGGGCCGGGGCGGCCTCACCGGGCGCCAGCTGCGCGCAGACCGCCTGCACGACGGCGACGGCTTCCACCCAGGTGGGCTCGACTCTCTTGATGGCATCGACCAGGCGCATGGACTCTCCCGACAACGCGGTGACGCGTTCGGGCGCCCGCTCTGTCCTGGAAAGCGTCGCGATGGCGTGCGTGGCCTCAGTGATGGTCATGCCGGGCGCTCCAGAAGCACGGTGAGGTCGATATCGCCGGGGGGCGGCGGTTGCGGCGCCGGCACCGCCGTGGCGAACACCATCGCGGCGCGATAGCGGAGCGGCGCCAGCCGGTCGACCCAGCAGCGGACGATCTGGCCGTTGGCGACCATGCGGTCGGCCTGGGCGCCGTCTTCGACCGGGCGCGACAGCTTCAGCGAACTGCGGGTGCCGGGGCGGATCCACTCGTGAAGCTCGACGAGCGCGCCGCCGGTGGAGACGTTGAGTACGCGCACATACACACCCTGCGAGAGCGTGGCATCGACGTCGAGGCCGAGCACTTCGGCACTCAGCCTTGGCTGCGAACGGCGATCGCGGTCAGAGGCCAGGGAGAGGGGAGAAAACGAGTTCTGCTGAGTACCGTGCGTGTTCATGCTGACCGGTCGATTAGCACGGACCGTACCGTGGTGATTTCCTTAGGAAATGTGCCATGTGCACGAGACTGCACAGGGCACTAGTCACTCGTGGTCACATTTCTTATCCCTTGTTTGGTTGACTTTTCGGCCCAGGAAATCTCGCACGCAAGACTTTCCTGCGCCATTCCTGGCTCCTGACCACGCTATGCCATCATGGCGCCGCATGCCGGCACCCCAGGCCCCCTCCGTCACTGCGGTCGCCGCGCTCCGGCGCCGTCTCATCCCGTTCCTCTTCCTGCTCTACGTGGTCGCCTACCTCGACCGCGTGAACATCGGCTTTGCCGCCCTCGACATGAACCGCGACCTCGGGTTCAGCGCCACGGTCTACGGGCTCGGTTCGGGAATCTTCTTCATCTCGTACACGCTGCTCGAGGTGCCGAGCAATCTCATCCTGGCGCGCGTCGGCGCCCGCGCCTGGATCGGCCGCATCATGCTCACGTGGGGCCTGGTCTCGATCGCGATGGCCTTCGTGCGCGACGCCACGACCTTCTACCTGCTCCGCTTCCTGCTCGGCGCCGCCGAAGCCGGCTTCTTCCCCGGCATCATCTACTACCTCACGCAGTGGTTCCCGGCGCGTGAACGCGCGCACGCGATTGCGCTCTTCATGACCGGCACGGCCATCGCCGGCGTCATCGGCGGGCCGATCTCGAGCGGCCTGCTGCTCTTCGACGGCGTGCTCGGCCTGCGCGGCTGGCAGTGGCTGTTCGTGGTCGAAGGCATCCCCGCCATCCTGCTGGCGCCGATCGTGTGGCGACGTCTCGACACCCGGCCCGCCGAGGCGCGCTGGCTCTCGGAGGCCGAGCGCGGCTGGCTGGTGGCGACGCTCGAGGCCGAGGCGCGCGAGACCCCAGGCGTGCGCCACGACCTGCGGGGGGCGCTCACCTCGCCGCGCCTGTGGTGGCTCGCCGCCGTCTACTTCTGCCTCGTGCTGGCGTTCTACGGTGTGAGCTTCTGGCTGCCGCAGATCGTGCAGTCGCTCGGCGACCTGCCGTCGAGCGTGGTGGCGCTCATCTCGTCACTGCCCTACGTCGTGGCGGCCATCGGCATGGTGTTCGTGGGGCGGCATTCCGATCGCACCGGTGAACGTCGGCGTCACGTGGCGATTCCCGCCCTCATCGGCGCCGCCGGATTCGTGGCCGCCGCGACCGTGCCCACCTCCGTCGTGCTGTCGCTGCTGGCGCTGTCGGTGGCGGCCTTCGGCATCTGGGGCGCCTTAGGCCCGTTCTGGGCCCTGCCCACGGCCTTCCTGCGCGGCACCGCCGCCGCCGGCGGCGTGGCGCTCGTGAACGCGGTCGGCAACATCGGCGGCTTCGTCGGACCGACGCTGGTCGGCTACGCCCGCGACACCACGGGCAGCTTCGCCGCTGGGCTCTGGCTGCTGGCCGGCGGACTGACCGTGGGTGCCTGGCTCACTTTGCGGCTTCCGGAGGAAACGAAAGCTCCGGCCGACGCATCTCAAAGAGTGTTGTAACACTCTTGCTTCAGGAGGACCCATGTCGCTTCGTGCCGTTCGTTCCCACGTCCAGTCCAGTCCCACGCTCGAAGGGGCCGGTGTGCACCTGCGCCGCGCCTTCGGCTTCGGCGAAACCGAGGGCCTGGATCCGTTCCTGCTGCTCGACGACTTCCGGAACGACGTCCCCGACGACTACCTGCGCGGCTTTCCCTGGCATCCTCACCGCGGTATCGAGACCATCACCTACGTGCTCGCCGGCACCGTGGACCACGCCGACAGCCTCGGCAACGAAGGCGCCATCGGCCCCGGCGACGTGCAGTGGATGACGGCCGGGCGCGGCATCGTGCACCAGGAGATGCCACACGGCGATGGCGTCGGGCGCATGCATGGCTTCCAGCTGTGGGCGAACCTGCCGGCGGCGCAGAAGATGACGGCGCCGCGCTATCAGGAAGTGGCGTCGAAGGACGTCACCGAGGTGACCGACGACGACGGCACCAGGGTGCGCATCATCTCGGGCGAGTTCTGGGGACGGCGCGGCCCGGTAGAAGGCATCGCGGCGGATCCGCAGTACGTGGACATCACGATTCCGGCCGGCGTCGAGCGCACGATTCCGATTGCCCGCTCGAAGAACGCCTTCGCCTACGTGTTCGAAGGCACGGGCGCCTTTCGTGACGCCTCAGAAGCCCGCGCCGTGGCGACCGACGTGGTGACCCCGGGCGGGCTGCTCGATGACGACCGCGCGCGCTACGGCACCGATGTCGCGAATCGCTCGCTGACGGTGTTCGACGCCGGAGACGAAATCCGCGTCCGGGCCGGTGAACACGGGATGCGCTTCCTGCTGGTGTCAGGCGCGCCGATTGGCGAGCCGATCGCCTGGCGCGGGCCGGTCGTGATGAACACCCAGGAAGAGATCGCGCAGGCGTTCGCGCAGCTGCGCGCCGGGACGTTCCTGGACATCCGCTAGAGGTTGCGAGCCGCGGGTCGGACCGGCACCATCCGATCTGCGGCTCCGCTTCGCGCGTCGGTCAGTCACACCTCCCGGCGAGGTGACGAGGGCGGTCAGGCGTAGGTGTCGATGCGCCCCGGCGCCGGTGCCGCCTGGATGAGCTCGACCAGCGCCTGCCCCACCTGCTTCGCGACGTCCTGCTGCTTCTTCATCACCAGCACCTCCCGCTCTACCTCGAGCGTGGCCGCGGAAGGAGGGGTCGAGTTGACGGTCATGATCAGGGCAATCGGCGTTGACCGCGAACTCCTTGAATTGCACGCCGACGTACCCTGTTCGTGCGTCGTCTCGTGCACCTCCTGGGCCGACGGGCCGGGGACGTGCGACCATGGCGCACGCTGGTGCCGGCTCCCCCTCCGGGGCCGATCGCGGGTGAATGGAGGAGGTCGCATGCGCGTAGCACCTGTATGGACGATGGGCGTGGCCGCCGCGCTCGTGATGAGCGGTGTTGTCGAGGCCCAGCCGATCGGCGATTTCACCTGGCAGCTGCAGCCTTCTGCAACCGCATCTCGGTATCGGTGACACAGAACGGGGGCGTCTACACGCTCGACGGCTTCGACGATCAATGTGGGGCGCCGCAGCGGGCGCCGCTGGTGGGCCTGGCAACGCCGAATCCCGACGGCACCATCGGCTTCGGCCTGAATATCGTCACCGTGCCCGGCGGCAAGTCGGTGCACGTGGACGCGCGCATGAGCCTGGCGACCTTCGGCGGCCCGTGGAGCGACAGCGCCGGTAACAGCGGCACGCTCGTGTTCAACGGCGCGGCCGCCGGTTCCGCCCGCCCGGTGCCAACGGGTGCGCCCGCCTGGGGCACGCTGATTCAGGCACCTGCCGGCCCGGCCGGGCAAGGCCTGACCGTGGTTCGTGCCACCGCCGATGCCTTCACGCCCCCGGCCATCGCCGTGCAGTTCGGGCCGCCGTCATCGATCAGCGTGCTCGGGGGAGCCGGTGTGTTCGCGAGCAGTCAGTCCGGTCCGGCGATCTTCGGCTTGAGCGACTCGTCACTCGCGGTAGGAGGCCTGACGCTGACCGGCGTGGGTCTCGCTGGCTCGACGGTCGGCACCGGCACCGGCGTGCGGGCGACCGGTAACGGCGCGCTTGGCACCGCACTCGATGTCAGCGACGGCGCCCTCCGCGTCTCTGGATCGACCCGGACAGCGTTTCAACACACCGCTATCGTCGCCAACATCAGCGGCCATGCAACCACTATCGACCATCCGCTGATTAATGGCGATCAGAACGCGATGCTGTTCATTACCCACGTCTACAACGCCGGCGCCACCGTCTACGAGCCCAATCCGACCAGCGTGTGGTACGACCCCAGCATCAGCCGGTGGCGCCTCTATCACGACAACTTCGTCGCGATGGCCGTGAACACGCGGTTCAACGTGCTCGTGATCAAGCAGTAGGCACCGCTGTTCGTGTGGTCCGCCTTCGCCCGCTATGCGGGCTTCGGCGAGACAACTTCCGCTGGGAAGTGAGCGCGGAAGTTGGAGGCGCCGCCCGGATTTGAACCGGGGATGGAGGTTTTGCAGACCTCTGCCTTACCACTTGGCTACGGCGCCGCTTTGGAGCTGGTGGGGATCGTGCGGTCGGGGGTTAGTGTCTCACAGGACCGTCCGCCTTCGCCCGCGCCGCGGGCTTCGGCGAGACAACTTTCGCTGGCACTACGGGGCGAAAGTTGGAGCGGGAAACGGGATTCGAACCCGCGACTTCGACCTTGGCAAGGTCGCACTCTACCACTGAGTTATTCCCGCCCGGGAACGTCCACCGAGTGTAACAAATGCCGCGATCCCCGGCAAGCGGCCCGCTCGGGACTGTGTGCGTTTACCCGCCACCGCGCAGGACCCGCGCCGCTTTTTCGGGGGGCACAGGGTTGATCGGCAGGCCGGCGCCCACGTCCAGTCCGTTGGCCCGCAGCACCCGCGGCACCAGCTCCAGGTGCCAGTGGTAGGCGCCGTCGCCGGGCTCGTCGAAGGGCGCCGAATGCAGCACGGCGTTGAAGGCCGGACGCTCCAGTTCGCGTCCCACCTGCTCGAGCACCTGCCGCAGCAGCGCCGCCAGGCCCGCCAGGTCCGCCGCCGATGCCTCGTCGAAGCGTGCCGCGTGGGTCACCGGCAGCAGCCACGTCTCGAACGGCGTGCGCGACGCGTACGGGGCCAGCGCCACGTAGGTCGGGGTCTCGGCCACCACCCGCACGCCAGCCGCCCGCTCCTGCGTCACCAGCTCGCAGAAGAGACAGTTGCCGGTGGCCGTGTGGTGGCGCCGCGCGGCGTCGACCTCGTGCGTGATCGACGGCGGCACCAGCGGCGTGGCCACGATCTGCGAGTGCGCGTGCGCCAGGCGCGCACCGGCCTCCACGCCGTGGTTCTTGAACGCCACTGCCGCCCGGAGGCGGCCGTCGCGGCGCAGGTCGGCCATGCGGTCGCGCCAGGCAGTGAAGATGCGCGCCAGTTCCTCGGCCGTCATGGTGAACCACGACACGTCGTGGCGCGGCGTCTCGACCACCACCTCGTGGGCGCCGAGGCCCGGGCGGTGGATGAACAGGCCGTCGTGCGCGCCGCTCATCCCCGCTTCCACCCGCAGCGCCGGCACGCGGTTGGGCACCACGCGCAGCTGCCAGCCGGGGCCGTCGGGCGCCGAGCCGTCGCGCACGGCCGCGATTTCGTGGCCGGCGGTGAGCTCGCGGCCTTCACAGAGCGGACACGGCGTATCGAGCGGCCGGCTGACGCCGTCGAGCACGAAGTCGCGGCGCGACAGCGGCAGGTCTTCGGCCACGATCGTCCACTGCCCTGTCACCGGATCGGCTCGCCATTCAGACATCAGCCCACAAGCGTACACCGAACGCGCTACCAGCCGGGGCGGAACGCGTCAGGAATGATGGTGATGACCGGGGCCTCGCCGCCGCGGAACTCGACGCTCACCACATCGAAGCGCACGGCGGCGCGTTCGAGATGATGGCGTGCCAGGTAGTCGGCGGCCATCGCCACCAGGCGTCGCTGCTTCTGCCACGTCACCGAGGCCGCCGGATCGCCGAATGTGCAGCCGCGCCGCGCCTTCACCTCCACGAACACGATGGCGGATTCGTGGCGGGCCACGATGTCGAGTTCGCCGTAACGCGTGCGATAGCGCCGCGCCAGCACGCGGTAGCCGCGCGCCTCAACCGCGTGACAGGCGCGGGTCTCGCCCTCGAGACCGAGGGCCTGTCGTGCATGTGTCATGCACGACCGATTGCAAGGGCCGGACCGCTGGCGCGGCGCCCGCTACGCCTTGCGCGCGGTAACGGCCGTGAGCGACTCGTCGAAGATACGGATGGCCGTATCGGCCTGCGCCTTCGAGAGCACCAGCGGCGGCGAGAAGCGCACGGCGTTGCGGCCGGCGCCGAGGATCAGCATGCCGCGGCTGAAGGCCTCGTTCACCACGGCGTTGCGCTCGTCGGTGGCGCGCTCCTTGGTCTGGCGGTCGCGCACCAGCTCGACGCCCACCATCAGACCCTTGCCGCGCACGTCACCGATGATCGGGTGCTTGTCCATCAGGGCCTTGAGGCCCTGCTGCAGGTGATCGCCGACCTCGGCCGCGTTCTTCACGAGCGATTCGCGCAGCAGGTCGATGGTGGCGATGGCGGCGGCGCACGAGACGGGATTACCGCCAAACGTGCTGGCGTGCGCGCCCGGCGGCCAGTCCATGATGTCGGCCCGGGCCACGGTGACGCCGAGCGGCAGACCCGAGGCGATGCCCTTGGCCGCCGTGACCACGTCGGGCTGCACGCCGAAGTGTTCGATCGCCCACATCTTGCCGGTGCGGCCCATGCCCGATTGCACTTCGTCGACCATCAGCAGCATGCCGTGTTTGGTCGTGAGCGCGCGCAGCCGTTCGTGGAAGGCCTTGGCGGGCACGACGTAGCCGCCCTCGCCCTGAATCGGCTCGACCAGCACCGCCGCGACGTCATCGGGCGAGATGAGGTGCACGAGCACCTGTTCCTCGAGGAACTCCAGGCACTCGGCGCCGCAGCGGTCGGGCGTCAGGCCCACCGGGCAGCGATAGCAGGTGGCATAGGGCGCGTGGAACGTGCCGGCAGCCATCGGACCGAAGCCGCGCCGCTGAATGGCGCGACTCGAGGTGAGCGATAGCGACCCGAGCGTGCGGCCATGGAAGCTGCCGAGGAACCCGAGGATGCCGAAGCGCTTGGTGTGATACCGCGCCAGCTTGATGGCCGCTTCGTTGGCCTCGGTGCCGGAATTGGCGTAGAAGGTGCGCACCGGCCCCGGGAACGGCGCCGTGGCCGCCAGGTCTTCGCCGAGCTTCACCTGCGGCTCGTAGTAGAAGTCGGTGCCCGACATGTGCAGGAACTTCTGCGCCTGATCGACGATCGCCGCCACCACCTTCGGGTGGGCATGGCCGGTCGAGTTCACGGCGATGCCGGCCGCGCAGTCGAGGAACACGTTGCCATCGACGTCTTCAACCGTGGCGCCGACGCCGCGGGCGATGACAAACGGATAGTCGCGCGTGTAGGACGGCGAGACCACCTTGCCGTCACGTTCGATGAGAGCCTTGGCCTTCGGTCCCGGCAGTGCGGTCTTCAGATTCGGCGCGTCCATCGCTCCCCTACTTTCGTTTCCAGCGTGTTCCCTGGGGCCCGTCTTCGAGAATGACGCCGAGATCGAGCAGCTCGGCGCGGATGCGGTCGGCGGCGGCGAAGTCGCGGCGGCGCCGCGCCTCCTGCCGGTCGTGCATGTAGCGGTCGATCTCGACTTCCGAGAGGCCCGCCGAGGCGTCTTCGTTCGCGCGCAGCGACACCACCCCGACCACGTCGTCGAAGTGCGCGAAGGCCTCCCGCACGGCCGCGACATCCGCCACGCCCAGCGCGCCGTTGTCGGCGGCGGTGTTGAGCGCGCGCACCAGCTCGAACACTTCACCGAGCGCGGCGGCGGTGTTCAGGTCGTCGGCCATCGCGGCATCGAAGGCGGCGCGCGAGGTCGCCACCAGCGCCACCGCCTCGGGATGGGCGGCGGTGCTCGTGATGGTGTCGAGGCGGGCCAGGAAGTCGGTCCAGCGGCGGATGGCTTCTTCGGCCTGGGCCATGCCCGCCCACGTGAAGTTGAGCCGCGAGCGGTAGTGCGCCGACAGCAGCAGGTAGCGCAGCGTGGAGATGCGGTAGCCCTTCGCCACCACGTCGGTCAACGTGTAGACGTTGCCGAGCGACTTCGACATCTTCTGGTTCTCGACCAGCAGGTGCTCGAAGTGCACCCACAGGCGCGCGAAGGGCTTGCCGGTGGCGCATTCGCTCTGCGCGATCTCGTTTTCGTGGTGCGGGAAGATGAGGTCGATGCCGCCGGCGTGGATGTCGATCGGCGACTCGCCCAGCAGCCGCAGCGCCATCGCCGAGCACTCGATGTGCCAGCCGGGCCGGCCCGGACCCACGCCGGGGTCCCACGTGGGCTCACCGGGTTTGGTCGCCTTCCACAGCACGAAGTCGCGGGCGTCTTCCTTCGCGTATTCGTCCGAATCGACGCGCGCCCCCGACAGGATGCCGTCGTGATCGAGCCGCGCCAGTCGTCCGTAGGTCGGCATGGTCGCGATCTTGAAGTAGATCGAGCCGTCGCTGCGGTAGGTGTGGCCCTTCTGCTCGAGAGTGGCGATCATGTCGTTCATCGCCTGGATGTTGGCGGCATCGGTGGCGCGCGGGTTCTCTTCCGACGGCTCCAGACCGAGCGAGGCGCAGTCTTCGTGGAACGCGGCGATGTAGCGCTCCGTGAAGTCGTTGAGCGACACGCCTTCGCGCACGGCGCCGGCAATCGTCTTGTCGTCGACGTCGGTGAAGTTCACGACCTGCTTCACGGCGAAGCCGCCCACGTACTTGAGCGTGCGCCGCAGGACGTCGAGGCTGATGAAGGTGCGGAAGTTGCCGATGTGGCCGCGCGCGTACACGGTGAGGCCGCAGGCATACATGCGGACCAGCCGGCCGTCGGCCGGAACGAAGTCCTCGCGCTGGCGCGTCAGGGTGTTGTAGAGCCGCATGAGAGTCCTTACGCCATCACCTGGCGGATGTGGCACACGGGCCGCGCGCCGTCGTGCCGCCAGTCAACCGAAAGGCCGTGACCGTGCGACAGCGCCGCCGCCGCCAGGGTCGGACCGGCCCCGCCCGAGATGAAGACGTCGAGGAACTCGTCGGTGCGCCGGAAGCGCACGTCGATGGGGCTGCCGTCGCCGCGGCTGGCGGCAATCGCCGCTTCCGCCGCCGTGACCACTTCGTCGGCGACTGCGGCCGCCAGCGCCTGCCCCCCGGCGTAGGTCGCCACCTGCGACGCCAGGTCGCGCACCGCGCCCAGCATGGCGCGACCGCTGCTGACCTGCATCGAGAACTCGAACGCCCGTGGGGTCATCGTCATACCGAGATGTTGTCGAACAGCCGCCCGGCCCGGCGGATATCGGCCGCAATCTGCTCGCGCAGCGCGTCCACGTCGGGGAACTTGCGCTCGTCGCGCAGGCGCTGGATGAAGCTGAGCGCCAGCGGCGCGCCGTAGACATCCGCCTGGAGCCCGAGGACATGGGTTTCGACCGTGACCGCGCCGGCGGCTTCGAAGGTCGGACGCACGCCGATGTTGGTCACCGCCGGCCACCGCGTGCCGTGCAGTTCGGCGGTGGTGGCATAGACCCCGGTCGGCGGCACCAGTTCATTGTCGGTCGAAAGGTTGGCCGTAGGGAACCCCAGCGTGCGGCCGCGGCCGGCGCCAGCGGTGACCACGCCGTCGATCGTGTAGTGATGGCCCAGCAGCGCCCCGGCCTCGTCCACCCGACCCTCGGCCACGAGCCGCCGGATGCGGGTGCTCGAGACCACGAACTCCTTGTAACGGACCGGATCGATCTTCTCGGCCCGGAAGCCGTACTGCATCCCGAGGCTGCGCAGGACCGAAAACGTGCCGGCCCGCTCGTGTCCGAACAGGAAGTCGGCGCCCACCCAGACCTCCGAGACGCGCAGCCAGTCCACCAGTACCTGGCGCACGAACTGCTCCGGGCTCCACCTCGAAAACGCTTCGGTGAAACGCACGACGGCCACCCCGTGCAGTCCCGCCCGTTCGAGCGCCGCGATCTTCTGCGGCATCGTCATCAGCAGCGGCGGCGCCTTGTCGGGACGCACCACGCGCGGTGGATGCGGGTCGAACGTCAGCACCAGCGCGGTGGCGCCACGGTCGGCGGCGCTGCGGCGGATGCGTTCGACGATCTTCTGGTGGCCGCGGTGCAGGCCGTCGAAGTTGCCCAGCGCCAGCACCGGGCTCATCCAGCGCGGCGGACGCGGATGGTCCGGAAAGTAAACGACCTCCATGGCTAGGCCGCCCCCCCGCCGGAGACCGCGGGGGCCGCCCACGGCACTTCGTCGAGCACGACCACCTGGCCGTCGACGCCAAGGGCCATGCCGGCCGGCAGGTCGGCGCACGTCGCCGCATGCGGCAGGTCGTGGCAGATGTGCGTGAAGTAGGTCTCGCGGGCGCCGATTCGCGTCGCCACGGTCACCGCCTCGGCGAGCGAGAAATGGGTCGGGTGGGGCCGGTGGCGCAGCGCGTCGAGCACCAGCACGTCGAGGCCGCCAAGCAGCGCCATCGAGGTCTCGGGCACGTGATTGCAGTCGGTGAGATAGGCGAAGCGGCCGATGCGGAAACCGAGGATCGGCTGCGGGCCGTGCATGATCGGCACCGGCTGCACGGCCAGTCCCTCGACCTCGAACGGCCCGTCAATCTCGTGGAGCGAGAGCTCAGGCACGCCGCCGCCGGGCCCGGCCGGCGCGCTGAACGCATAGGAGAAGATGCGCGTCAGTTCGGCGCCGGTCTTCGCGTCGGCGTAGATCGGGAGCTTGCGGCCGGCCGTCACGTTGAAGCGCCGCAGTTCGTCGAGCCCCATCACGTGGTCGGCATGGCTGTGCGTGAAGAGCACCGCGTCGACGCGCGTGATGTCGTTGGCGAGCGCCTGCTGACGCAGGTCGGTGGCGGTATCCACGAGTACCGAGGGTCCACCGTCGATGCTGATGTGGATCGAAGGACGGAGGCGTGTGTCACGCGGATCGCCGGAGCGGCAGACCGCGCAGCGGCATCCGATCATCGGCACCCCGTGCGACGTCCCGGTGCCGAGGAACGTGACCCGCGCCGACGGCATCAGGGCCGCCCGCTCGAGCCCTTGAGCGCGACGAACCGCATCCGCAGTTCGTACAGCACGGTCTCGAGAAACTGGCGCTCCTCGGCCGTCAGGTTGCCCTTGGTCTTCTGCTCGAGCATCGCCATCACCTCGATGACGTGCCCGGCCTGCTCGACGTTCGGCGCCCGCTTCTCCCCCGTGGCGGGGTCGGCGACGTCGCCGAAATGCACGGCCGCACTGCCGGCGAGGGAGTAGAGAAACGCGAGAAAGCTGACGCGCGCGTCGTTGGGAGAGGGATTCGTGTCGGCCACGGCTGAGAAGCCCGAATGGTAGCATAGCGCCCCGACCTGCCTGCCATGCCCACACCCGCCGCCGACCGCTTCGACCATCTCGTCCGCATCATGCGGGCGCTGCGCGCGCCGGGCGGTTGCCCGTGGGACCGCGAGCAGACGCTGCAGTCGCTGCGGCCGTTCGTCCTCGAAGAGACCTACGAGCTGCTCGACGCCATCGACCGCGGCGACCTCGAGGGCCTGCGCGAGGAGCTCGGCGACTATCTCTACGAGGCGGTCTTCCTGGCCCAGATCGCCGAGGAAGCCGGTCACTTCTCCATCGCCGATGCGGTGGACGGCATCGCGCAGAAGCTGGTGCGGCGTCACCCTCACGTGTTCACACCCGACGGCCTGCCGCTGGTCGACGCGGCGCCGGCGATGAGCGCCGGCGATGTGGTGCGCAAGTGGGAGGACCTCAAGGCGGCCGAGCGCGCCACCGCCGGGCAGAAGCCGAAGACGCTGCTGAGCGGCGTGCCGCGCTCGATGCCGGCGCTGCTGCGCGCCTACGAGATGACGGCGCGGGCGGCGACCGTTGGTTTCGACTGGGCCACGCCCGACGACGTCGTCGCCAAGATCACCGAGGAACTCGAGGAGGTGCGCGAGGAGCGCGCCGCAGCCGCGGCCACCGGGTCCACCGACACGCTCGAAGACGAGCTCGGGGACCTGCTCTTTGCCTGCGCCAACTACGCGCGCAAGCTCGGCGTGGAGCCGGAGGCCGCGCTGCGCCGGGCGTCCGACAAGTTCCAGGGCCGTTTCACCCGGATGGAAGCGCTGGCCGCCGCCCGCGGCACGCGCCTCGCCGATCTCCCGCTCGACCAACAGAACGCGCTGTGGGACACCGTCAAGCGCGATGACGCGGAGGCCGCGGCGCGCGGGCTTCGCACGGAGGCTCCATGATTGCCATCGACTCGCTCGTGTCCGCGTTTGAATCCGGCCGCCTCACCCGCCGGCAGCTCGTGCAGGGGCTGGCCGCGCTCGTCGCCTCGACCGGCGCCGTCGAAGCCGCCGTGCAGGCGCCGGCGATCCCGGCGCTGTCGCTCAATCACGTGTCGCTCGCGGTGGCCGATCCGGACGCCTCGAAGCAGTTCTTCCAGAAGACCTTCGGCATGCCGGTCGCGTCCACCCAGGGTACCGGCATCAACCTCGCGCTCGGCACCAGCTTCCTCGGGCTCTACAAGATGCCCAACCCCGGACGCGTCGATCACGTGTGCCTCGGCGTGGACAACTACGAGGTCAACGCGATGGCGGCGAAGCTCGAAGCGCAGGGCATCAAGGCCACCATCCGCAAGGACAAGCCCGAGGTCTACTTCAACGACCCCGATGGCATCCGCTTCCAGCTGGAAAACAAGGACTACCGCGGCTGAGCGTTCAGCCACCGGCGCCGGCCGGTGTGCGCCAGCACCTCGATCACCAGACCGTTGGTGCGCATGCCGATCTCGCCGTCGAGGTCGGTGCGGAACACCTCGGCCCCGATGCCCTGCAGGCGCGCGAGGGCCGCGGCAGCGGGATGCCCGAACGGATTGGTGGCGCCGGCGCTGACGAGCGCCACTGACGGCCGCAGCGCGCCCAGCCAGTGGGCGCTCGACGCCCCGGCGCTGCCATGGTGCGCGACTTTCAGCACGGTGAGCGCCGGCGCTGGCTCGGTGTCTCCCAGCGCCGCCACGACGTCGGGTTCCACCGTGGCGCCGATGTCGCCGGTCAGCACCAGGCGCACCGCGCGGTGGCGCAGTGCCAGCACGACCGAGTCGTCGTTGCGAACGCGTTGACGCTCCCAGTCGGGCGGCGGCGGATGCACGACGTCGAGGCGCACGTCGCCGACGTGGAGCCGCTCTCCACGCAGCACCTCACGCCAGGTGGCACGGGCCTCGTCGGCGGCGGCGCGAAGGCGCGCCGTGGCGGTGTCGTCCGCCACCGGCACGCCGAGCCACACCTCGGCCGGCCGGAACTCGCGCACGATGGTGGCGGCGCCGCCGATGTGGTCGATGTCGGCGTGCGTCACCACCAGGTAGTCGAGCCGGCGCACGCCCCGTGCCCGCAGCGTCGGGCCGACCACCCGGCTGCCGAGGTCGCGTCCCTCGCTCGAGGCGCCGCCGGCGTCCACGAGCATCCGCCGGCCATTCGGGAACTGCACCAGCAGGCTGTCACCCTGGCCGACGTCGAGGACGCTCACGCGCAGGTCGCCTGGCGCCCATGGCACCAGCGTGGCCGGGGAGATCGCGATCCAGAGCGCCGTCACTGGCGCGAGCACGCGCGACACCCCCCGCACCACGACAGCCAGGCGCGTGTCGGCCGCCGAACGACGCGCCCATAGCCACGCGGCCACCGCCCCGACGTAGACGACCACTGCCGCGGCGGCCGGCGGCGGCACCCGCCACGACAGCCACGGCACCACGTCGACAAGACGCGCTGATTCCGTGACGATCGCCGCAGCGACGCGCAGCACCACACCGCACGGGGCCAGCAGCACCGGCGCCACCGCGTCAGCCGCCACCGCCGCCAGCGCCGCCAGCTGCACGAGCGCCATGGCCGGAATCGCGACCGCCGACAGCACCACGCCGGCCAGGGTGACCTGCTGGAAGACGGTCGCCACGATCGGCAGCAGCGCCGCTTCCGCCCACACCGATGTGAGCAGCAACGTACGCGTCCAGGCGCGGACACGCGACTCCCCCGGCGCCGGCGACGGCAAGCCCACGACCAGGCCGGCGGTCGCCGCGGTCGTCAACCAGAAGCCGATGTCGAAGACCACGATCGGATCGGCGACCACGAGGGCGGCGGCCGTGAGCGCCAGCACGTTCAGCGCCGCGCCGCGCTGATCGAGCCACTGCGTGGCGATGCCCACCAGCGCCATGCCGGTCGCGCGCAGCACCGAGGCGCCGCCGCCCACGATCGCCGCGTAGGCCACCAGCGCCAGGGCCGTGGCGGCCAGGGCCAGCGGGCGCCGGCGCGTCAGCCGGGCCGCGAGCCAGAGCGACCCGATCGACCACAGCGCGATGTTGCCGCCCGAGATCGCAATCACGTGGAAGGTGCCCGCCCGCTGCAGGCGCTCTTCGAGTGGGGCCGCCAGGCCCGCGCGGTCGCCGATGAGCACGGCGGTGCCCACCGCGGAGGCCTCGCTGCCGGCGCCGGCAGCGCGCGCGATGGCACGTCGCGCCCGCGCCCGTACCTCGGCGGCGGCCTCAGCCACCCAGGAGCCGCGCCCGACCACTTCGACGACCACCGCGCTCTTGACCGCGGCGATGAGCGCGGTGCGCCGCCGCGCCAGCTCGATGGCAGGATCGGGGGCGCCGAGGTTTCTGTAGGCGAGCGGACGCCTCAGCGTCGCCGTGAGCACCACCGTGCGGCCGGCACGCCAGGTGTCCATCGCGCCCGGCGCCAGACCGCCCCCCACCGACGCCAGAATGCGGCCCTCCACCAGTTCCGGACAGCCGCAGGGGCCGACCCAAACGCGCCCCACATCCACTCGCAGCAGGACGGTGCGGCCCGACGGCGCGGCGTCGGTAGCCAGCCGGCCTTCGAGGCGGATGGGGTCGGCATTGCGATTCCCGCCGGCCGTGAGCACGCCGTGCGCGTCGAGCACGCGGACGAGGCTCGGCTCGAGCGCCCGTCGCATGGCGAGTCCGCCGAGCACGGCGCCCAGAAGCATCAGCGCGCCTATCGCCAGCGGCAGGACCGCCCGTCCGCCGGAGCGCCAGGTCCACACGGTCGCGGCCCAGGCCAGCACGGCCACGGCGGAGAACGACACGACCAGGTGAGGCCAGGACGCGCCGGTGGCCACGCCAAGCGCGAGCGCGACCGCGACGACGACCGGCAGGAAGGGCACGCCCACCGCACTGCAAGAATGCGGGCACAGCGCGCGAGGCGCGCGAAGACGTGCCGGACTGCGTACTGGCGGTTCAGGTCCGCTGGGCGGCGACGCAGAACCCGCCGCACGGGCTCTCCCACCGGTACGAGGGAACTGCGCCGGCGTGAATGCCCGCTAGGTCGCGATCTTCGCCGCCTCGTCAGTACTCCTGCAGCGAGCACACCTCGAGGTCGCGCCCCTTGAGCGCGCGGATGGCATCGACGGCCGCGGCCGCCCCGGTCATCGTCGTGATGCACGGGATGCCGGCCATCATCGCCGAGCGGCGCACCGCCTTGTCGTCGAAGAACGACTCGAGCCCGAGCGGCGTGTTCACGACCAGGTGGATGCGCCGGTTCACGATCTCGTCCGACAGATTCGGCCGGCCCTCGTTGACCTTGTAGACGACGCCGCACTCGATGCCGTGCGCGCGCAGGTAGACGGCGGTGCCGCGCGTGGCAATCACCGAGAAGCCCATCTCCGCGAGCGCTTTTGCGATCGGCACGACGTCGGCCTTGTCGTCGTTGTTCACGCTGAGGCAGACGGTGCCGTGCTCGGGCAGGCGCTGGCCGGCGCCGAGCATCGCCTTCGCGAAGGCGTGGCCGAAGTCGCGGGCGCCGCCCATCACTTCGCCGGTCGACTTCATCTCCGGGCCGAGGATGGTGTCGACGCCGGGGAACCGGATGAACGGGAACACCGGGCTCTTCACGAACACCCCGGCCGGCACCAGATCGTCGGTGAGGCCGAGGTCGGCCAGCGTCTTGCCCATCATCACGCGCGCGGCCACCTGCGCCAGCGGCACCCCGGTCGCCTTGGCCAGATACGGGATGGTGCGCGAGGCGCGCGGATTCACCTCGAGCACGAAGATCTCGTCGTCCTTGAGGGCGTACTGCACGTTCATCAGGCCCACGACCTTGAGGGCCCGGGCCATGCGCCGCGTGTAGTCGCGCAGCGTCGCCAGATGGCGCTCGGAGAGGCCTGTCGGCGGCACCACGCACGAGCTGTCGCCCGAGTGGATGCCGGCTTCCTCGATGTGCTCCATGATGCCGCCGATGACGACCGCGCCGGTGGCATCGGCCACGCAGTCGACGTCGAGTTCCTTGGCGTGTTCGAGGAAGCGGTCGACGAGGATCGGCCGGTCGTTCGAGACATCGACGGCCGTGGCCATGTAGCGGTCGAGCGAGGCCACGTCGTAGACGATGGCCATGTTGCGGCCGCCGAGCACGTAGGACGGCCGCACGACCACGGGGAAGCCGATCTTCGCGGCCACCTCACGGGCTTCGGCGCGCGACACGGCGGTGCCGCTCGCTGGCTGCGGAATGCCCAGGTCCCACAGCAGCTGCGAGAAGCGCTTGCGGTCTTCGGCCAGGTCGATCGAGTCGGGCGAGGTGCCGACGATGGTCACGCCGGCCTCCTGCAGCGGCAGCGCCAGCTTGAGCGGCGTCTGGCCGCCGAACTGCACCACCACCGAGACGTCGGGGTTGCCCTGCCGCTCGCGGTCGATGATCGCCGTCACGTCCTCGAACGTGAGCGGCTCGAAGTACAGCCGGTCGGCGGTGTCGTAATCGGTCGACACCGTTTCCGGATTGCAGTTGATCATCACCGTCTCGAAGCCGTCTTTCTTGAAGCCGAAGACGGCGTGACAACAGCAGTAGTCGAACTCCAGGCCCTGGCCGATGCGATTGGGGCCGCTGCCGAGAATGATGACCTTGCGCGCCGGCGTCGGCTGCGCCTCACATTCGTGCTCGAACGAGCTGTACATGTAGGGCGTGAACGACTCGAACTCTGCCGCGCAGGTGTCGATGCGCTTGTAGGCGGTGCGAACGCCGAGTTCCGTCCGCTTCTCGCGCACCGCCGACTCGTTGACCTGCAGGATGTGCGCGAGTTCGTCATCGCCGAAGCCGGCCCGCTTCAGCGTGCGCATCAGGTCGCCGGACATGTCGCGCAGGCCGACCAGTTCCGCCGTGCGGCGCAGCTCGACCAGTTCGGCGAACTGCTCGAGGAACCACGGGTCGATCCTCGTGAGCTCGTGCACCCGCGCGGTGGTCCAGCCGCGCTCGAGCGCTTCGAACACCGCCCACATGCGCCGGTCGGTCGGCACCGACAGACGGCGGCGCAGGTCGGCGTCGAGTTCGTCGGGCGTGGCCTGATCGGCGCGCTCACCGGCGCGGGCACTGGCCCCGAACAGCCGGCCGTCCTTGCCAAGTTCGAGCGACCGCATGCCCTTCAGGAACGCTTCCTTGAAGGTGCGGCCGATCGACATCGCCTCACCCACCGACTTCATCTGGGTCGTGAGCGTGCGGTCAGCCTGCGGGAACTTCTCGAAGTTCCAGCGCGGGATCTTGACCACCACGTAGTCGATGGTCGGCTCGAACGACGCCGGCGTCAGGCGCGTGATGTCGTTCGGGATCTCGTCGAGGTGATAGCCGAGCGCCAGCTTGGCGGCAATCTTCGCAATCGGGAAGCCGGTGGCCTTCGACGCCAGCGCCGAACTGCGCGACACGCGCGGGTTCATCTCGACGATGACCATGCGGCCGTCGGCCGGGTTGATGGCGAACTGGATGTTCGAGCCGCCGGTCTCGACGCCGACGCGCCGGATGATGCGGCGGCCGGCATCGCGCATCCGCTGGTATTCCTTGTCGGTCAGCGTGAGGGCCGGCGCGACCGTGATGCTGTCGCCGGTGTGCACGCCCATCGGATCGATGTTCTCGATCGAGCAGATGACGACGAAGTTGTCGGCGACATCGCGCATCACCTCGAGCTCGAATTCCTTCCAGCCGATGACCGATTCCTCGATCAGCACTTCGTGCACCGGGCTCATCTCGAGGCCGCGGCCGCAGATCTCCTTGAACTCCTCGACGTTGTAGGCGATGCCACCGCCGACTCCACCCATCGTGAACGACGGCCGGACGATGGCCGGGAAGCCGGTGGTCTCAACCGCCTCGAGGGCTTCGGCCATGGTCTTCACGACGCTGCTCTTCGGCACCTCGAGTCCGAGCTCGATCATCGCGTCGTGGAACAGTTGCCGGTCTTCCGCCACCTTGATGGCCGGAATGGAGGCGCCGATCAGCTTGACGCCGTACTTGTCGAGCACGCCGGCTTCGTGCAGCGCAATCGCGAGGTTGAGGGCCGTCTGCCCGCCCACCGTGGGCAGGATGGCATCCGGCTTCTCGCGCGCGATGATGCGCTCGACCACGTCCACCGTGAGCGGCTCGACGTAGGTACGGTCGGCCATCTCGGGGTCGGTCATGATGGTCGCCGGGTTGCTGTTGACGAGGATGACCTCCAGGCCCTCGTCGCGAAGCGCCTTGACCGCCTGCGTGCCGGAGTAGTCGAACTCGCAGGCCTGGCCGATGACGATCGGACCGGAGCCGATGACGAGGATGCGCTTCAGATCAGTACGTCGAGGCATGGGGCGGGCAGCTCAGTTCTTTTCCATCAGGTCGACGAACTGCCTGAAGAGATAGTCGGCGTCGTGGGGCCCGGGCGACGCCTCGGGGTGGTACTGCACGGAGAAGAGCGGCTGCGAGGTGTGCCGGATGCCTTCCACCGTGCCGTCGTAGAGGTTCTTGTGGGTCATCTCGATGCCGGCCGGCAGCGAGTCGGGGTCGACGGCGAAGCCGTGGTTCTGGGAGGTGATCTCGACGGCGCCGGTGTCGAGGAACTTCACCGGATGGTTGGCGCCGCGGTGCCCGAACTTGAGCTTGTAGGTGGAGGCGCCGAGCCCGAGCGCCAGCAACTGATGCCCGAGGCAGATGCCGAAGATCGGCGTGCCCGAGGCCACCAGCGCCTTCACGTTGTCGATGGCGTAGCCGACCGCCGCCGGATCGCCGGGGCCGTTGCTGAGGAAGATGCCGTCGGGCGCCCAGGCCAGCAGGTCGGCCGCCGGGGCGGTGGCCGGGAACACCCGCACCTGGCAGCCGTGCGCGACCAGCCGCCGCAGGATGTTGGTCTTGATGCCGTAGTCGTAGGCCGCGACCTTCAGCAGGCGTGAGGCCGGCCGCTCGGGCGTGACGGCAAACGTCGCGGCGTTGACCGCGTCGGCCAACGACAGCGAGAAGTCGTAGGGCGCCACGCAGGTGACCTCTTTCACGAGGTCCATGCCTTCCATCTGCGGAACGGCCCTGGCCCGCTCGACCAGCGCCTGCGGGTCGCCGGGGCCGGTGGCGATGATGCCGCGCATCACGCCGGCCGAGCGCAGCTTGCGCGTCAGCGCGCGGGTGTCGATGTCGGCGATGGCGACGATGCCGTTGGCCGTCAGGTATTCCCTGAGCGAGCCCTGCGCCCGCCAGTTGCTCGCAATCGGCGACTGGTCACGCATCACGAAGCCGGCGACCTTGGGCGCGTCCGACTCGATGTCACCGGCGGCCACGCCGTAGTTGCCGATCTGCGGCGCGGTCATGGTGACGATCTGTCCGGCGTAGGACGGGTCGGTGAGCACTTCCTGGTAGCCGGTCATGGACGTGTTGAACACGACCTCGCCGGTGGTCTCGCCGGTGGCGCCGGCCGACACGCCGGCGTACCAGGTACCGTCTTCGAGTGCCAGAATCGCGTTCATCTATCGGGGCCTTTCCGCCGTGAGGGTGACGGCGACGCGGGCCCGGGTGCGGGCCTCCACGCGCGCCGTGGTCGTGATGGGTGCAAAGCCGGCGCGTTCGATGCGCACGGTGTGGCTGCCGGGCGTCAGGGTCGGCACCGTCACCGGCGTGACGCCGACCTCGGCGCCGTCCACGATGACACGCGCCCCGGCCGGGCGGCTCTCGACGAGCAGACTGCCTGGCGCCGTGGCGTCGGCCGCGGACAGCGCCGCCGGCGACGCCGCGGTCGGCCGCGTAAGGGCCACTTCGAGCGACCGTGCGGGCCTGCCCGCATCGATGGCGACACGCTGCTCGACCGCCGTGAAGCCGGCGCGGGCGACGCGTACGGCGTAGGCGCCAAACGACAGGTCGCGCAGCGCCAGCGGCGTGACCCCGCGGCGTTCGCCGTTCACGAACACCTCGGCGCCACTCGGCGTCGAGCGCACGAGCAGGCGTCCGGCGTTCGCCGCGGCGGCGGGTGCCGGGCGGCTCGCAGGCGCGGGCGGCGGTGGTGTGGCAGGGCGCGATGAGGGCGCCGAGGCTGCTGGCCGCGGGTTCGACGGCGACGGCGCGGCCGGCCGCGACGTCGTCGCCTTGGGCGGCGGCGGGCTGGTGCGCGCGGATGACGCAGACGGAGGTCGACGGCGACGAACTCGCCGGCGGTCGGGACGCCGCCACCAGCTGCCGGCGGAGGTGCCGTGGCGGCCGGCGCGGGCGGACGCGCCCGTCGGACGCGCGGCGGAGGACGCCGGTGGAGCCGGTGTGGCCGCCGGCGTCGCTGGTGCAGGCACCGGCGTAGCCGCTTCGTCACGCGTCGCCGTCGTCGCCGGGGTCACGGTGGCTGGCGAGGGGGTGCCCCAGCGAAGCAGCGCCCAGCCGCCGACGAGCGCGGATGCGGTGACGAAGGCGAGGAGCGCCGCCCAACGAACCCAGGAGCCAGCCGCGTCGTCAGGGGTCGGGTCGTCAGGCGGGTCCGCGGACCACTGCCCCACGGCCGGGTCGTCGGCAGGTTCCGGCGACCAGGCCACGGGTGCCGTCGCGCCGTCGTCGGCCGCGCCGTCGTCGGCCACCGACGAAAACGCCTGCGGCGCGTCCGCCACGTCGGGCATCCGGATCCCAGTCGAGGGCCGCCGGCACGGCCACGTGCAGGGGCGCGTCGAGCGGGTCGTCGTCGGGCGCGGCGTGCTGCACCGGGAAGTCGTCGGCGCCGGGCGCGACGTGGTCGTCGGCCGCAGGGTCGACGAACGCGGACACTTCCGGCGGATCCGCCGGCTCGTCGAAGGCCAGACGCGGCGCCTCCACGACGGGCACGCGGCGGCTCGACTTCGAGCGCGGGGCAGCGTAGCCGGCCAGTTCCGCGAGGGCCTCGACAAAGGCGGTGGCCGTCGGGAAGCGGTCGTCGGGCGACTCGTCCATGGCGCGCGCGAAGACGCCCTGCAGCGCCTCGACACCCGCCTCCGATAGCGCCGGCACCTGGAAGCCCGCTGCACCGGTGCCCGACAGGCGCCGTCCGCTCAGCCACTCGTGGGCGATCGCCGCCAGCGCGTACTGGTCGGCGGCCGGGCTGATGCCGTGGCCGAGCGCGACTTCCGGCGCGCAGTAGGGCCGGCGCACCGGCGGCCGCACACCCACCCGCTCGAGCACCGAGGCGATGCCCATGCCCGTGAGGACGGTCTCGCCGACCGAGACGACGATGTCGCGCAGGTGCAGGCTGCCGTGTGACACGCCCACCGCCGCGGCGGCGTCCATGGCATCCGCCAGTTGGCGCAGGCGCGGCAGGGCGTCGGTCATGTGCGCCGGTCCGTACTCGCGCAGCGCGACGTCGAGCGAGTCGCCGTCGATGAACGGGCTGACGATGTAGGGCTCGACCTCGAGCACGCCGGTGTCGATGAGGGGCGCCAGGGCCGGGTGCGACGGCAGCCGGTCTCGCAGGGCGGCCAGCGCCGAGGCCACGATTGCCACCCGTTCTGGCGGCAGCCCGACGCGGATGACCTTGATGACCACCGGATCGCGGGTTTCGCCGTCTTCGCCGCGAAATACCGGACCCACGCTGCCGGCACCGATCTGGTGCAGGACGCGGAAGCGACCGTAGGTCGCACGGGGGCCGTCGAACTGGAGGCGGTCCTCGGTCAGTGGGTGTACTCCTCGACGTGGAACGCCGTCGATTGGGGCGCTGGGTATGTTAGCACGCAGCTTCCCACCCGTGCTCGTGGACGATCACCGGTTGACACCCCGCGCGGGCGTCTGCAACAGTAGCCGTCCGGTGTCGTCACCTTCCGCTCCCGCGCCCTCGGCGGGCACTCTCGCCATCGATCTCCGTCAACTGCCGTGGATCAGCCGCCTGGCGGCGGATTACGCGTCCGCGTTCGACGGCCTCGCCCCCTTCTACGCCGGCAACCCGCAGGACGACGACCGCCTGGGCGGATGTCATCAGCCGCGTGCACGCCGGCCCGCAGGCGCGCGACCCCGCACCTGGCGGCGCTGCTCACGGCACAGCAGCGCGACCGGGAGGCGCCGCAGGAAGCGCTCGACGCCGCGGCGGCCTTCGCCGACCCCACCACCGTGGCCGTCATCACCGGTCAGCAGGCCGGCCTCTTCGGCGGACCGCTCTACACCCTGCACAAGGCCATCACCGCCATCAAGCTGGCCCGCACAGGTGACGGCGGAACGTGGCGTGCGCGCGGTGCCGGTGTTCTGGATCGACTCGGAAGATCACGACTGGGAAGAGGTGCGCGGGTGTACGGTGCTCGACGACGAGCAGCAGGCGCACTCGGTGCAGCTGGCGACCCTCGAGGGCGCCGGCGATCGCTCGATCGCCCGGCTCGTGCTCCAGGGCCAGGGCCAGGCGGCCGTCGAGGCCCTCAAGGCCGTGATGCCGGCGACCGCCTTCACCGACGACCTGCTGACGACCCTCGCCCACGCCTACGCTCCGGGCCGCTCGATGTCAGCGGCGTTCGGCCGCGTGCTCGAACACATGCTCGGCCGCTACGGCCTGGTCGTCTACGATGCGGCCGACCCGGCCACCAAGCCGCTGACCGCGCGCCTCTTCGCGCGCGCCCTCGAAGCCCCCGGCGTGACCTCGCAGCTGGCCAGCGACGCCGGCGCCAGACTCGAACAGCTTGGCTATCACGCGCAGGTCACCGCGGCCGAACACTCCGCGCCGCTCTTTCTGATGAACGGCTCACGCGAGGCCATCCGCTGGACCGCCGACCACGCGGTCGTCGGTGAGCAGGAGATGCCGATGGCGGACCTGGTCGCTCTCGCCACCGGCCATCCCGAACGCTTCAGCCCGAACGTGCTGCTGCGTCCGCTCGTGCAGGACACGATCTTCCCCACCATCTGTTACGTGGGCGGTCCGGCCGAGCTTGCGTATCTGGGTCAGCTCAAAGGCGTCTACGCCCACTTCGGCGTCCCGATGCCGCTGGTGATGCCGCGGGCCTCGGCCTCGGTGGTCGATTCCTCGACCCTGCGCACGCTCGGCAAGGTCGACGTCGCGTTTGCCGGCTATCAGCGTCGCGACGAGCTGACGCTCAACCAGCTGCTCGAGCGCCAGCTGCCGCCCGAGATCGATCGCAGCTTCGCCGACGCCACCGCCGCCATCGCCGCCCGCCTCGAGGCCGTGACCGCGGCCGCCAGCGTCGTCGACAGCACGCTCGAAGGCGCCGCCAGGTCCACGCTCGGCAAGATGCAGCACGACCTGCAGACGCTGCACGGCAAGGTCATCCACGCCGCCAAGCGCAAGGACGAGACGCTGCGCCGCCAGTTCCACCGCACGCAGGGACAGCTCTTCCCGAACGGCCAGCCGCAGGAACGTGAAGTGGGCGCGGTGTGGCTGCTCAACCGCTACGGGCCGGCCGCGGTGGATCGCCTGATGGACCTGCTGCCGCTCGATCACGGGCATCACTGGGTGCTCACGATCTGAAGCGCCGCTCCGCGACGTGGTCGTGGCTTCCGCGCCGGCGCTGGTCGCGCCTGCTCACCGCCGCGATCGTGCTGCCGATTTTTTCGATGGCCGGCGCCGCCGGCTACTACTACGGCCAGTTTTCGCTGCTCATCGAAGCGCGTCTGCAGGGGGAACGGGTGCGGGTCATCCCGCGCGTGTATGGCCGGCCCCTGACGCTGCGCCCCGGACTGACGCTGGCCAGCGACGACGTCGTGCAGCGGCTCAACGACCTCGGCTACACCGCCCGCGAGACGCCGCGCGAGGGCGGCGAGTTCGCCGCCACCCGCGAGGTGGTCGCGATCGTGCCGCGCGGGGGGCGCCACGCGGGGCGCACCGTGCGACTCGAATGGGCGGCGCCTGATGGCACCCGGCCGGGCGCCGCCACACCGCCGGCGACGATTGCCCGGGTGCTCGTCGGCGACACGCGCGTTACCGAAGTGGCCCTCGACCCGCCGCTGCTGAGCGGCCTCGCCACGCCGACGCGCGAGCGGCGGCGCCGGGTGCCGCTGGCGGCCATTCCCGCCCACGTGCAGCAGGCCGTGCTCGCCATCGAGGACCGCCGCTTCTACGCGCACCCGGGCGTCGATCCGATCCGCATGGTGGGCGCGCTGGTCACCAACCTGCGCGGCACCCGCGGGTATCTGGTGGGCGCCAGCACCATCACGCAGCAGCTGGCGCGCAATTTCTTCCTGACCGAACAGATGGCCGAGGAGCAACTGGCGGGCCGCCGCTCGGTCAAGCGCAAGCTGCTCGAGCAGTTCATGGCGATCGTGCTCGAGACGCGAGCGACCAAAGAAGAGATTCTCGAGCTCTATCTGAACGAGGTCTACCTCGGGCACCGCGGCTCGTTCGCCCTGCACGGGGTGGCGGCGGCAGCGCGGACCTACTTCGCCAAAGATCTGAGCAACCTGTCGATTGGCGAAGGCGCGCTCATCGCTGGCGTCATCCAGTCGCCGGGCAACCACTCCCCCTTCGCCAGCCTGACCCGCGCCAGGGAACGACGCGACGTCGTGCTCCAGGCGATGCACGACGCCGGCTACCTGCCGGCGGCCGGGCTCGCCCAGGCGCGGGCCGAACCGCTGCAGGCCTCCGCGCGCGCGCTCGACTTCGAGGCGCCGTACTTCGTGGATCACGTGGCCGACGAACTCGAGACCATGCTGCCGGGGCTGAGCGGCAGCGACGCCGCGCTCGAGGTCTACACGACGCTCGACATCAACCTGCAGCGGGCCGCGCAGGACGCCGTGCGCACCGGCCTGGCGAGCGTCGACGAGACGATGACCAGGCGCAAGCGCAGCGTGCGGCCGCAGGCGGCGCTCATCGCCATCGACCCGCGCACGGGCGAGGTCCTGGCGCTGGTCGGCGGACGCTCGTACAACCAGTCGCAGTTCAACCGCGTCACCGGCGCCCGCCGGCAACCGGGCTCCGTGTTCAAGCCCTTCGTCTATCTCGCAGCGTTCGACCAGGCCGCCAAAGACGGCCGCACCGACCTGACGCCGGCGTCGCTGGTGCTCGATGAGCCCACCACGTGGCCAGCGGCCGAGGGCGACTGGACGCCGGGCAACTACGACGACGAATACGACGGCATGGTGACGCTGCGCCGCGCGCTGGCGCTCTCGCGCAACGTCGCCGCCATCAAGGTGGCCGAGCAGGCGGGCTTCTCGACGGTGGCGTCGCTGTGGACGCGCACCGGTCTCGGCAAGACGCCGCTGCGCGGCTATCCGTCGATCGCGCTCGGCGTCTTCGAGTTGACCCCGTTCGAGGTGGCACAAGCCTTCACGACCTTCGCGACGCTCGGCACCCAGGTGCCGCTGCGTTCGATCACGCGCATCGTGCACGGGCCGCGCGACCGTCCGCTGCCGGCGCCGAAGAGCCGCGCGGTCGCCGCCCCTGCGGTCACCTACCTGGTGACCAACATGATGCGCAGCGTCCTCAACGAGGGTACGGGCGCCTCGGCCCGCGCCGCCGGCTTCGCGCTCGACGCCGCCGGCAAGACCGGCACCACCAACGACCTGCGCGACGGGTGGTTCGTCGGCTTCACGCCGGAACTCCTCGCCGTCGTCTGGGTCGGCCTCGACGACAACCAGATTCTGGGCTTGAGCGGCGCCCAGTCGGCGCTGCCGATCTGGACCGCCTTCATGAAGCGGGCCCTGGCCGGGCGCCCGAATGTGCCCTTCCAGCCGCCGTCAGGCATTGTCCAGCTGGAGATTGACCGCGATACCGGCCACCTCGCGCTGCCCGGCTGCCCGCGCGTCGCCACCGAAGCCTTCCTCGCCGGCACCGAGCCGGCCGCGTGGTGCCCGTTGCACCAGTTTCAGTGATAATCGAGCCAGAGCGATGAATCAGGAAGTGTTTGCGGCCCTCGGCGAGGCGATGAAGCGCGCGGAAGACGTGGCGCTGGTCACCATCGTCGCCACCAACGGATCGACGCCGCAGCGCGTCGGCGCCAAGATGCTGGTCTACGCCGACGGCCGTACCGTCGGCACCGTCGGCGGCGGCTGCTACGAGAACGACGCCTTCTGGAAGGCCAAAGAAGCGCTGAAGACCCGCAAGCCGCTGCGCGTGAAGTACGAACTCGACGACGACTTCGCGCAGGAGAACGGGCTGGTCTGCGGCGGGCAGATGGAAGTGTTCATCGAGCCGATCGAGCCGCCGCCGGCCGTGTACATCATCGGCGCCGGTCACGTCGGCTACTACCTCGGCAAGTTCGCCCACGAGTCGGGATTCCTGGTCAACGTGGTGGACGACCGCGAGCAGTTCGCCAACCGCGAGCGGTTCCCCGAAGCAGCCGAGGTGGTCGTCGACGACGTGCCGGCGTGGCTGACAGCGGCCACCCTGCCGGCCAGCGCGTATGTCGTCATCGTGACGCGCGGCCACCGTCACGACCTCGACGCCCTGCGCGCCGTGGTCTCGCGCGACCTGCGCTACGTGGGCCTCATCGGCAGCCGCGCCAAAGTGGCCCGCGTCTACGAGGCGCTGATGGCCGAAGGCGTCGACGCCGAGCGCTTCTCGCAGGTGCACGCGCCAATCGGGCTCGACCTCGGCGCCGTCACGCCGCAGGAGATTGCGGTCAGCATCGTGGCCGAGCTCATCGCGGTGCGCCGCGGCCGCACGGCCGACCCGGCGGTGGCCGGGGCGTCGCTCAAGTGGACGCCGAAGTTCGTCGACCACACCCGTCCAGTCCTAGCCCGGCCGGGGCCGGCCTTTGCGGGCATCTGCTATACTCGCTTCTAGCAGTCTCACCTGACGAGTGCTAACCACATGACTCCCGGGCCCCTGTCCGACCGCACACGCCGCGTCCTGGCGTGCCTGGTCAAGGACTACATCGACACCGGCGAACCGGTCGCCTCGGCCGCGCTCTGCCGCCGCGCCGGGCTGGCGGTGTCGTCGGCCACCATCCGCAACGTCCTGGCCCAGCTCGAAGACATGGGCTACGTGCGCCAGCCGCACACCTCCGCCGGCCGCGTGCCCACCGACCTCGGCTACCGCTACTACGTGGACATGCTGCTCGACACCCGGCGCGTCACCCGCGATGCCTCGAGCGTCGAGGCGCGGCTGCGCGAACAGGCCGGCGCGGCGCCGCTCTTCGATCAGCTGCTGTCGAGCGCCTCGCACGTGCTGTTCGAGGTCTCGCACCACGTCGGCTTCGCCATCGCCCCCTCCGACCAGCACGCCATCTTCCAGCGCATCGAGTTCGTGCCGCTGTCGGGGTCGCGGGTCCTGGTCGTGACCGTGGCGCGCGGCAATCACGTCTCGCAGAAGGTCATCGACACCACCGAAGCGATTCCGCCGAGCGCCCTCACCCAGGCCGCCAACTACCTGAACGCCGAGTTCGCCGGCATGCCGCTGGCCGACGTGCGCGAGGCCGTCATCGCCCGCCTCGAAAGGAACGCACGCTCTACGATCAACTGCGGGCGGTAGCGCTCACGCTGGCCCGCACCTCGCTCGAGGGCATCGAGACCCCGACCTCGGTCTTCATCGACGGCGCCTCGTCGCTGGCCGACACCGGCGACGCCTCACCGGTGTCGCTCTCGACGCTGCGCACGCTGCTGCAGATGGTCGAGGAAAAGCAGCGCCTCGTGCAGCTGCTCGACGCCTATCTGGAAGGTCCCGGCGTCGCCGTCGTCATCGGCGCCGAACATCACGACCCGCAGTTGCGGGGCTGCAGCCTGGTCGTCGCCGCCTACGGCGATGGCGCCCGGCGCGGCGCGGTGGGCGTCATCGGCCCGACCCGCATGCACTACTCCCGCGCGATCAGCGTCGTTGACGGCGCCGCGGTCGCCGTGGCCCGCTTTCTGCGCGACGAAAACTGACTCGTCCCGGTTCGACCCTGAACGCCATGAGTGACATTCCCGTGTCCGACGCTTCATCCGTGCCTTCCACCCTGCCCGACGGCGAGACCGCGCCGTCGCCGCTCGACGCCCTGCAGCGCGAGCGCGACGAGCTCTACGATCGCCTGCTGCGCAAGACCGCCGAGTTCGACAACTTCAAGAAGCGCACCGAGCGCGAACGCCGTGAGTTCGCCGAATGGGCGGCCGCCGAACTGCATCGGCGACGTGCTCGCCGTGGTGGACGACTTCGAGCGCGCGCTGGGCGTGGCCGCGCCGCCTGAAGCGGCGAAATACCGCGAGGGCATCGAGCTCATCCATCGTCAGCTCGCCGACGTGCTGCGCAAGCGCGGCGTGCAGCCGATCGACACCACCAACGTGGATTTCGATCCCACCGTCCACCAGGCGGTTGCCTACGACGAAAGCCCGGGCGCCCGCGACGGACAGGTGGTGGCGGAACTGCGGCGCGGCTACCGGCTGGGCGAACGCCTGCTGCGTCCGGCGCTCGTGCGCGTGGCCAAAGCGTCGTGAGCGCGCGCGACTTCTACGAGGTCCTCGGCGTCGCCAAAGACGCCGGCGAGGCCGACATCAAGAGCGCCTACCGCAAGCTGGCGCTCAAGCACCATCCCGATCGCAACCCCGGCGACAGTGCCGCCGAGGAGAAGTTCAAGGAAGCGGCCGAGGCCTACTCGGTGCTCGCCGACGCCGACAAGCGCGCCCGCTACGACCGCTTCGGGCATGCCGGTGTGAGCGGCGCCAGCGGCCAGGGCTTCGACCCCTCGGTCTTCACCGGCTTCGAGGACATCCTCGGCGGACTGGGCGACATCTTCGGCTTCGGCGACGTGTTCGGCGGCGGGGGCCGCCGGCGTGGCGGTCCGCAGCGCGGCGCCGACCTGCGCTACGACCTCGAGATCTCGTTCGCGCAGTCGGCCAAGGGCGCCGAATCCACGATCCAGATCCCGCGCCACGAGAGCTGCGACACCTGCAAGGGCAGCGGCGCGGCGCCGGGCACGCAGCCGACCACCTGCAGCCAGTGCAAGGGCGCCGGCCAGATCCGCTTCCAGCAGGGCTTCTTCACGATGGCCCGCACCTGCAGCGCCTGCCGCGGCAGCGGCAAGGTCGTCGCCACGCCGTGCAAGACCTGCCGCGGCGAAGGCCAGATCGAACACCAGAAGAAGCTCACGGTGAAGATCCCCGCCGGCATCGCCTCCGGCCAGCGCCTGCGCCTGACCGGCGAAGGCGAAGGCGGCCTGCGCGGCGGGCCGCCCGGCGATCTCTACGTCGTCATCTTCGTGCAGGACGACGAGCGCTTCACCCGCGACGGCAACGACCTGCACTGCCAGAGCGATGTCTGGTTCACGATGCTCGCGCTCGGCGGCGAGATCGCGGTGCCCGGCATCGACGACCCGCACACGCTGAAGATTCCCGAGGGCACCACCACCGGCACCATGTTCCGCCTCAAGGGCAAAGGCATGCCGGACGTCTCGGGCCGCGGCAAGGGCGACCTGATGGTGACCGTGCGCGGCGTCTCGCCGAAGTCGCTGTCGCGCGAACAGAAGAAGATGCTCGAGCAGTTCGCGGCCACGCTGGCGGCGGCCGGCCCCGGCGAGCGCAAGGACGACGACAAGGGCATCTTCGGCAAGGTCAAAGACATCTTTGGCTGAGCCGCGCCGCTGGCCGGCCGTGGAGGTCCGCTCCGCCGGCATCGACGAAGGCGGCAGGCTGGGCGATCTGGTCGCCGCGACCCTCGCACGATCACGCGCCGCTGGCCGTGCAGGATCTGATTCCGCCGCCGCTGCCGCCCGGCGGTCTGTGGGATCCGACGGCGCCACCGCCGCCCGAGCCGCCGCCGACGCCGCTGGCCTGGCGCGTGTGCTTCGCCGATGTCGCGACGCGTGACGGCGCGGCCGAGGCGATCGCGGCGCTCGACCTCGGGCTGAGCGTCGACCGCGTCGATCTGCCCGATGACGACTGGGTGGCGCGCAGTCAGCAGGCGCTGTCGGCCATAGCGGCCGGCTGTTTCATCGTGGCGCCGCCCTGGGACGTGCCGGCAGCGCCGCCCGCCGGCACCCACGTGCTCGTCATCGAGCCGTCGATGGGCTTCGGCACCGGCCATCATCAGACGACGCGCCTGTGCCTGGCGGCGCTCGGCGACCTGCCCTTCGCCGGCCGCACGGTGCTCGATCTGGGCACCGGATCGGGCGTGCTCGCGATGGCGGCCTCGGTGCTCGGGGCCCGCGACGTGCGCGGTGTGGACATCGACGCCGATGCGATCGAGGCGGCCCGGCGCAGTGCCGCGCTGAACGTGCTGCCCACGCCGGTGGTCTTCGAGACGGCCGACGTCTTCGCGGTGCCGTCGGCGCCGGTGGACGTCGTGCTCGCGAACCTCACCGGCGCCATGCTCATCCGCGCTGCCGCGCCGCTGGCGGCGATGGTCGTCTCCGGCGGCACGCTGGTCGTGAGCGGCTTCATGCACTACGAGCGCGACGGCGTCGAAGCCGCGCTCGACGGCTTCACCGTCGAATCACGCACGCCACGAAGACGAGTGGTGCGCCGACGTGCTGCGCCGGCGCTAGCGTCCCGCACGACCAGGCGGCCGCCTACTTCACCGCGCGCTGCTGGCCCTTGGTGCGGCGGTCGTTCCAGCTCTCGACCAGCCGGCGCAGTTCCTTGATCGGCTCGGGGCTGTCGTCCACCTGCAGCCGCATCACCACGTCGTTGTTCAGCCACACGCCCTGGCCCTGGCCGACGATGAGGATGGCCGCCGACTGCATGCCACGCTTGTCGCCGCCGGCCACCTGGCCGGCTTCGAGCGCCGCCGTGAGCCGCTGCGAGAGGTGGCCGGTGGTGGACTCGAAGGCCCGCACCATTTCGCTGACGACCGCCGGGCCGGCCAGGATGTTCCCCTGCGCCGTGCAGTATTTGCCCTGCTTGTCGCCGGCCCACTCGGTGGCCTTGGTGCCGGTGAACGCGGCGGCCTCGCCCTTCTGATTGATGACGGCGAACTGGCGGCCGTGTTTGGTCCAGCGCTCCGGCTGCGGATCGGGATCGCTGTCCCAGATCGCTTTCAGAATGGCCGGCGGCGCCATCCCGGCCTTGAGCAAGGCGATCGCCTTCGGTCCGTAACTCACGTCGACGATGGCCTGTGAGGCTGCGGCGCCGACGCCCGCTTCGGCCCACAACACGCCGTTGCCGACCGAGAACACGCGTGACTGCACCGCGCCGCCGACTTCGCCGGTGGCCGGGTCGTAGCCGAGGATCGAAAACGTCGCCACCGGATCCGGATCGCGGTCGGCTGGCGCCGGCGCCGCCCCGCTCGACATCCCCATCGCCGCCGCCAGTGCCGCCGTCACGATCCACATCGTCGCCTTCATGGTGCCGCTCCCCTTCGTCTGCTAGTCGTCCATCCACACGGCCTGGCACGCCGCCAGCGCGACCGTCGGCGCGGCGTCGGCCCGCAGCACCCGCCCGCCGAGGCGCAGCACGCGCCACCCGGCCGAGGTCGCCGCCGCCACTTCCTCATTCGTCCAGCCGCCCTCCGGGCCAATCGCCAGGCTGACCGCGGCCGGCGCTGGAATCGCCGACAGCGTCGTCGCCGGCCCGGCCACCGCCGGCTCGGCCAGCAGCAGCCTCAGTGCGGCCTGGTCGGCCGTCATCGCCGTCGCCAACTCGACGACCTCGTGGACGACCGGCACCACTGCGCGTCCGCACTGCTTCGCCGAAGCGACGGCGATGCGCTCCCAGCGTTCCCGCCGGTGTGCGCGCGCCAGGGCCGCCACACCAACCTCCGACCGTGCCGAGACGAACGGCCGAATCGCCGTGACGCCGAGCATCACCGCATCGCGCACGACCTGGTCGGTGCCGTCGCCCTTCAGCACCGCCACAGCCAGCGTGTAGCGAATGCGGGTCTCGGGCGCGGTGACGCGCACGGTCCCGAGTTCGACCTCGGCGCGCTGTTTCGTCGTCTGGCGGATGGTCGCGTCCCACTCGTGGCCGCGCCCGTCGAACACGCGTACCGCGGCGCCGGGCCCGAGCCGCAGCACCCGCAGCAGATGCTGCGCCTCGTCGGCCGGTACCTCCAGCCGCTCGCCCTCATGGGTCGCCGCCGGCACCAGCACACGCGCGATCACGCGCGGATTATACCGTCCGGGCGCCGGGCCCCGGGCGGCGCAGCGTTCGTCTATACTGCGGGCGGATGTTCTTTCGCGACCAGGTGATCGGCAAGTACAAGATCCTGGCGCCGCTCGGCAGCGGTGGATTCGGCACCGTCTTCCTCGCCGAAGACACCTGGATCGACAAGAAGGTCGCGCTCAAGGTGCCGCACCGCCAGAGCCTCGACTTCGGCGAGCTGCTGCGCGAACCCCGCCTGCTCGCGACGCTGAGCCATCCCAACATCGTCACGGTGCTCACCGCCGAGCGCATCGACGACGTCTTCTTCATCGTGATGGAATACGTGGCCGGCGAGACGCTCGAGGCGATCTCCGACCGCGACGGCGCGCTCGATCTCGGCCGCGCCCTCGACTTCGCCTGCCAGATCTGCAACGCCGTCGATCACGCGCACCAGCAGGGCATCATCCACCGCGACCTGCGTCCCGGCAACGTGCTCGTGACCGAAACCGGCATCGCCAAGGTGGCCGACTTCGGCACCTCGCGGTTTCTCGAGATCGCGGCGCACGGCACCACCGTCATCGGCAGCCCGCCCTACATGGCGCCCGAGCAGTTCCACGGCAAGGCGGTGTTCGCCTCCGACGTCTATTCGCTCGGCGTCACGATGTATCAGCTGCTGACGGGCCGCCTGCCCTACGAAGCGCCGGCGCCCGGCGACCTCGACAAGCTCATGCGCGGCGAACTCACGACCTCGCCTCGGATGCACAATCCGAAGATCCCGAAGGTCATCGCCGACGTGGTGCTGAAGGCGATGGCGCCCGATGTCTCGCAGCGCTATGCCCGGGCGCACGACCTGCTCGACGCCATTCTCGCCGCCCGCCCCGCCGGCGCCAGTCGCCGGCCCTGGCCCGCTGCCGGCACGGCCGTGGCCGACCGCGACCCGGCGGCCAAGGACATCCGCGAGCGCCTGCGGGCCCGCGACACGCCGCCGGCCCGCTTCTGCTGGCACTGCGCCAAGCCACTGCACGCCAAAACGGTCACCTGTCCGTTCTGCGGCGAGAAACAGTAGCCGCCCGGCACGCGCCCCTGCAGTCCCCTCCGCCGCCGGCCGATACGCAGACCGAGCAGGTCAGGGCCTCCCCACGCCTGCACGAACTGGCATGGACATCAACCAACTGCTGAAAGACGCCACCGACCAGGGGGCGTCAGACGTCCACCTGAAGGTGGGCAACTACCCGGTCGTGCGGGTCAACGGGCAGCTGAAGCCCCTGACGACCAGCGTGCGCCTCGACCATGAAGCGCTGGTCACGATGGCGGCGACCATCATGTCGGCGAACCAGCGTCAGCGCTTCAAGGACGCGCAGGAGCTCGACCTCGCCTACAGCGTGGCCGGCCTCGGCCGCTTCCGCTGCAACGTCTTCCAGCAGCGCGGCACCATCGGCATCGTGCTGCGCGTCATCCCGATGGGCGTCAAGACCTTCGACGAACTCGACCTGCCGCCGGTGCTGAAGACGATCGCCAACGAGCAGCGCGGCCTGGTGCTCGTCACCGGCACCACCGGCTCGGGCAAGAGCACGACCCTGGCGGCGATGGTCGATCACATCAACAACACGCGCGACACGCACATCATCACCATCGAAGACCCGATCGAGTACCTGCACCGCGACAACCTCTCGATTCTCAATCAGCGCGAGATCGGCAGCGACACCCGCTCGTTCGCGCACGCCCTGCGCAGCGCCTTGCGCCAGGACCCCGACGTCATCCTGGTCGGCGAAATGCGCGACATGGAGACGATCGAGACCGCACTGCACGCGGCCGAGACCGGCCACCTGGTGTTCTCGACCCTCCACACGCTGGATGCGACCGAGACCATCAACCGCGTCATCTCGGTGTTCCCGCCGCACCAGCAGAAGCAGATCCGCCTGCAGCTCGCCTCGGTGCTCAAGGCCGCCGTCGCCCAGCGCCTCATCCCGCGCACCGACGGCAGCTCGCGCGTGCCGGCCGTGGAAGTGCTCATCGCCACCCCCTTCGTGCGCGACTGCATCGTCGACAAGGAGAAGACGCACCTCATCAAGGGCGCCATCGCGCAGGGCACCTCGCAGTACGGGATGCAGACGTTCGATCAGTCGATCTTCAGCCTGTTCTCGCAGGGCCTCGTGACCTACGAAGAAGCCCTGCGCTGGGCCTCGAACGTCGACGAGTTCAAGCTCAAGGTGCAGGGTATCTCGACGACGGCGGAGCTGTCGCGCGACCAGATGGCCAGCACCCTCTTCGGGCGCCCGGCGTCCGCTCCCGCCGGTGCCCCGGAAATCACGCG
Organism: uncultured Acidobacteriota bacterium; assembly: GCA_963779175.1. Taxonomy (GTDB): domain Bacteria; phylum Acidobacteriota; class Vicinamibacteria; order Vicinamibacterales; family UBA2999; genus CADEFD01. Next base: position 887,506 of record CAVZXA010000003.1, on the reverse strand, counting down.
CTTCGGCAGCTGACCGGCCGCCGCTCACCCCGGGCGAGGCTCGTACGCTGGCGCTCGGCTGGCTCGGCATGCGCGAGCTGTCGAAGCTGCAGGTGCGGCAGCGGCTGCGCCGCCGTGGCGTCGATGCCGAGGTGGCCGAAGAGATCGTCGCCTGGCTGGTCGACACGCGGCGCGCTGAATGAAGAGCGCCTGGCGCTGGCCGCTGCCCGCCGCGAGACCTCGATCCGCGGACGTGGCCCGGTCCGCGCCCGACTGGCACTGAAGGCGCTGGGCCTTGGCGACGCCACGGTGCAGGCGGCACTCGAGACGACCCTGGCGCAGGTGGACGTCGATGCCCTGCTGGAACGGGCGATCGACAAGCGACTGCGCGGCCAGCCCGCGGGCAGGCTCGATCGCGCCGCCTTCCGTCGCATCGCCAGTGCGCTCGTGCGCCAGGGCTTCGATGCGCAGGCGGTGATGAACCGCCTCCGCCGCCGCGGCGCGGCGGTCGAAGAATAGCGGCTCGGGGCTAGCGGCTGGCGGCTAATCGGTCACGCAGTCACAAGGTCTGTCGGCTCGTCAGCCTGCCGTCGACGAGGCCGGTGCGCCTTATGCGTCATCTGCGCGTCCAGCCCCTAGCCGCTAGCCCCTAGCCGCTAGTACCATGGTCCCGATGCATCCGAACGAGATTCGCCGGTCGTTCCTCGCCTACTTCGCGACCAACGGCCACACCACCGTCGCCAGTTCCCCGCTGGTGCCGCACGACGACCCGACGCTGCTCTTCACCAACGCCGGGATGAACCAGTTCAAGGACGTGTTCCTCGGGCGCGACACCCGGCCGTACACCCGCGCCGCCACCTCGCAGAAGTGCATGCGCGTCAGCGGCAAGCACAACGACCTCGAGAACGTCGGACCGTCGCTGCGCCATCACACGTTCTTCGAGATGCTGGGCAACTTCTCCTTCGGCGACTACTTCAAGCAGGACGCCATCGCGCTGGCCTGGAATCTCCTCACGAAGGAATGGGGCCTGCCGGCCGACCGCCTGCGGGTGACGGTGTTCAAGGGCGAGCCGGGCATCCCGCGCGACGACGACGCCTACGCGCGCTGGCGCGACTTCGTGCCCGCCGCGTCGATTGGCGAACTCGGCGCCGCCGACAACTTCTGGTCGATGGGCGACACCGGCCCCTGCGGACGGTGCTCGGAGATCTACGTCGACCGCGGCCCGGGCATCGCCGGCAGCGGCGATTTCATGACCGACATCCAGTCGGGCAGCGAGCGCTTCGTCGAGATCTGGAACAACGTGTTCATGGAGTTCGACCGCAGCGCCGAAGGCGTGCTGACGCCGCTGCCGGCGCCCTCGATCGACACCGGCATGGGCCTCGAGCGCATCTCGGCGGTGATGGCCGGCTCGATTTCCAACTACGACACGGCGCTCTTCACGCCGGTGCTCGACGCCATCGGCGGCCTCGCGAATCGCCGCCACGGCGGCACCATGGACCCGGCCGATGTCTCGATGCGCGTCATCGCCGACCACCTCAGGGCGATGACCTTCCTGCTGGCCGACGGGGTGGTGCCGTCCAACGAGTGGCGCGGCTACGTGCTGCGCAAGATCATGCGGCGGGCGATGCGGCATGGCCGCCGGCTCGGCCTCGACACGGCGTTTCTGTATCGCCTCGTGGACGTGCTGGTCGGCGAGATGGGCCACGCCTATCCGGAGCTGGTGACGGGCCGCGATGCCATCACCAGGACCGTCCGTCAGGAAGAGGAGCGGTTCGGCGCCGTGCTGGCCGATGGCCTGCCCCGCCTCGAGAAGGTGATGGAGGCGGCCGGGCCCGGCGGCGTCGTTCCCGGCGACAAGGCATTTGCGCTCTACGACACCTTCGGCATGCCGTTCGACTTCATCGAAGACATGGCCGCCAGCCAGGGCCTGCGCGTGGATGTCGCCGGCTTTCAGGCCGGCATGGAGGCGCAGCGCGAACAGGCCCGCAAGCACAGTGCGTTCGGCGGCCCGAAGAAGGCCGAGCTCCCGGCCGAGGCCCGCGCCGCGCTCTCGCCCATCAGCGAGAGCTTCATCGGCTACACCGACGAAACCGGCGAGCCGACGGCAATCGCCGCGCTTGCTCGACGAGCATCTGGCGCCGGTCGCGACCCTCGATGCCGGCGCGGCCGGCGTGGTGGTGCTGGCCACGACGCCCTTCTACGTCGAGTCGGGCGGGCAGGTGTCGGACACCGGCGTGCTCCGTGGCACGCAGGGCGCCGCTACTGCCGTCATCGACGTGGTGCGCCTCGGCGCCGGCCTGCCGCGCGGCCATCGGATCGCGTCGGCGGCAGAACCGCTGCGCGTCGGCGACCGCGTGGTCGCCGCCGTGGACCATGCCCGCCGGGCGGCCATCCGCCGCAACCACACCGCCACGCACCTGCTGCACGCGGCGCTGCGCCAGACCCTCGGCGGCCACGTCAAGCAGGCCGGCTCGCTCGTCGCGCCCGATCGGCTGCGCTTCGACTTCGTGCACGGCGGCGCCGTCACGGCCGATGAGCGCGCGGCCATCGAGCGGACGGTGAACGACGCGGTGCTGGCCAATCAACCGGTCGTCACCGCCGTGAAGAACACCGAGCAGGCGATTGCCGACGGCGCGACCGCGCTCTTCGGCGAGAAGTACGGCGACCAGGTGCGGGTGGTCGCCATCGGCGATGGTCGCTTCAGCACCGAGCTGTGCGGCGGCACCCACGTCGCGGCCACCGGCGATATCGGCCTGGTCGTGGTCACCGAAGAATCCGGCGTGGCCGCCGGCGTGCGGCGCGTCGAGGCGCTCACGGGCACGGCCGCCCTGACCTACCTGCGCCAGGCCGTGGCTGACCTCCAGCGCGCCTGCGACGCCGCCCACGCGGCGCCGGGGGAGCTCGCGGCGAAGATCGAACAGCAGGGCGCTCAGCTGGCCCGCGCGCTCAAAGACATCCGCGAGCTCAAGACCGCGGCAGCCCTGGGCGGCGGAGCAGGGGGCGCCGACGCGGACGCTGAGACGACGGTCGGCGCCTTCACGGTGGTGGTGCGCCAGGTGGCCGACCTCGACCGCGAGGCCCTGCGTTCGCTGGCCGACCTGACCAAGTCGAAGCTCGCCGACGGCGTGGTGTTCCTGGCCGGCCCCACCGGCGACGGCCGGGTCTCGATGGTGGCCTCGGTCACCCCCGGCGCGGCGAAGAGGGCCCCGGCGGGCGCGCTCGTGAAGCACCTGGCGCCAATCGTCGGCGGCGGCGGCGGCGGACGGCCGGACTTCGCCGAGGCCGGCGGCAAGGACCCGGCAAAGATCCCGGATCTGCTGGCCGCTGCACGGAGACATATCACGAGCCTCCTCGAGGGCTAGCGGCGGCCCGATCCCGGCCCGATACTGTGCAGGGGGAGTCTCGCCGCCGGGCCTTCCCCACCGTATCGAATGGCTGCCCGCCTCCTCTGCCTCGTCTGCACGCTGAGCGTCCTCCTGAGCGGGACGGCGCAGGCCCAGATCTACGCCTGGCGCGACGCCTCGGGTCAGATGGTGCTGTCGGACAAGCCGCCGGTCGGCGGCACGCCGATGCAGACCTTCGAGGTGCCGAAGGCGCGCGGCGTGCGCGTCACCCGCCCGCCCGACAAGCGCTCGGCGCAGTTTGACGGCTACATCGACGACCACGCCACGACCCACGGCGTCGACCCCGATCTGGTGCGCGCCGTGATCCAGGTGGAATCCGCGTTCAATCCACACGCCCTGTCGCCCAAGGGGGCGATGGGGCTGATGCAGTTGATGCCGGCGACCGCGGTCGAGCTCGGCGTGGGCAACCCGTTCGATCCCGACCAGAACATCGGCGGCGGCGTGCGCTACCTGAAGCGCCTGCTCTCCCGCTACGACGACAAGGTGGAGCTGGCGCTGGCCGCCTACAACGCCGGTCCGGGCGCGGTGGACCGCTACGGCCAGAAGGTGCCGCCGTACCGCGAGACGCGCGACTACGTGCAGAAGATCACCAAAGGCCGCCCCGGCGCCACCGGCACCCCGGTCAAGCCGCCGACCCGCATCTACCGCTGGGTCGAGGTCGTGGACGGCCGCGAGGTGGTGCGCTATTCCGACCGCCCCCAGACGCCCGCCAAAGCCGACGCCGCCGACCCTGGCAGCCGCTAGGTGTGATATTCTCAGGGTTTTGGTGCAAGTCGAACGCTAGAGGTTTGTACACGTGGCGAAGAGAAACAAGTCGGCCCTGAAGGCCCACCGTCAGAATGTCGTCCGCCGTTCGCGCAACCGCGATATGCGGTCCACCCTGCGCACCGGTCTCAAGGCGATCCGCGCCGCGCTCAACGCCGGCAAGATCGACGAAGCCAAGGCGCTGCTCGGCTCGGCGACGTCCCTGGTGGACAAGATGGCCGGCAAGGGCATCATCCACAAGAACACGGCCGGCCGCTACAAGTCGCGGATCGCGGCCAAGCTCAAGCCCAAGACCGCCTAGTCGGGCCGGCGGGCGTGCCCGGGACGCCCGCGCAGACTTCCACCACCAGCGCCTCGAGCAGGTAGCGCGGCTCGCCGCGTGAACTCTTGACCGCCAGATCGCTCTCCAGCACCCGCCGGAGGGCGGCGCGCGCGCGTTGGTCGGGTCGCAAGCGGATGACGGCCGCACGGATCTGCCCGAGCACCATCGGCGCCGGCGCGCCGCCGTCCATCAGCGCGCCGATCTCGCGCAGGGCGGCCGCCGTGTTCCCTGCCCAGATCGCCTTCCCCAGCGCGAAGTCCTCTCCCGGCTCTTCCACCGGCGCCACGACGTCTCTCACGTCAGCGGCGGTGATGGCACGCGCCCCGGCGGCGTAGAGCACCAGCTTGTCGATCTCGGCGCGGATGCGCGACAGGTGCAGCCCCGTCGCCTCGAGGAGCGCCCGCATCGCGGCCGCGTCCATCGTCATCTCGTCCTGCTCGAGGCGGGCGGTGATCCACCGCGCGGCGTCAGGTGCCGTCTCGAGCGTGCCGCAGTCGACCACCATCGCCTTCTGCAGGAGCAGCTTGGTGATCCGCCGGCCGCGGTCGAGCGAGGGCGCGTCGAGCACCAGCGTCGTCATCGGCTCGGGTGCGGCGACGTAGGCCTCGAAGTCTTCGGCCGGCGTGGTCGCGCGCGTCTTGCGCTTCCCCGCCGGCACGTCCACCGGCGGCGCCTCATCGTCTTTCACCTTGCGCGGGGCCAGCAGGAACTCGGCATCGTGCACGAGGATGACCCGGCGCGGCGACATCATCGGCAGCGTGCGCGCGGCGCCCAGAATCGCCGACAGCATGGCATCGCGGTCGCCGGCATTGCCGGCTTCGCGGGCGTGGAACGAGGCCACGTTGAAGGCGTGCAGCCCCTCGTCCACCAGCCCGAGGAACGCCTGCGCCAGGTCGTAGCGCGACGGCGCGTCATCACTTTCGAGCAGGTAGATCGGGTGCGTCGATGCCGAGGCAATCGCGGCGCGCACCTGGGCGGGTGTCATCGGCGGGACGTCTAGAACGCTTCGAGGATCGCGCTCACGACCGAGCGCGCGAAGTCGGTGCTCAGGCGGTCGACCGCGGCCCGTTCCTGGTCGATGAAGGCGCCGGCGCCGCCAGTGGCCGCCAGATTGGCGCTGGCCGCGCTGGCCAGCTCGTACTCGTCGCTGAACGACAGCGCCGGGTTCTCCCACAGCACCTTCTGCTGCCGCGTGTCGGCGAACGACACGCTGACGACCACGGTGAAGCGGTAGCGCGACGCCTGCTGATTCGGATTGAAGCCGGCCGGCGCGGCGCCGATGTTCACGATCTCGCCGCGCACGATGCCGTCGACGCCGGTGTCGGACGGCACCACCTGATAGCGGCCGCGGCTCTGGAACTCGACCCGCACCTTCTCGGTGAAGATCTGCTCGAGCGGCGAATACGGCGTGCGGTTGCCGAACATCGGGATGCCGAGCGACTGGATGTAGTCGGGCAGGAACGAGCCCCGGCCCGCCAGCGAGTAGCCGCACCCGCCGAGCGCCAGCGAGGCGCCAGCGAGCGGCGCGAGGCGCAGCAGGTGGCGGCGCGTAAGCGCCCCCGAGTCCCCGAGTCCCCGAGCCCTGGTCCCCGCCCGTGTCATCCCACCACCACCGAGACGAGACGCCCCCTGGCGATGACCACTTTCTTGACGGTCTTGCCGGCCAGGTGCGGCACGACTGCCGGATCGGCCAGCGCCGCCGCTTCGAGCGCCGCATCCGCGATGTCCGGCGCCACCGTGAGGCGCGCCCGCACCTTGCCGTTCACCTGCACCGGGATCACCATCTCCTCGGCCTTCGCGGCGGCGTCGTCCACCAGCGGCCACGAGGCCGCGGCCAGGCCACCGGTGTGCCCGTAGGCCTCCCACAACTCCTCGGCCGTGTGCGGTGCAAACGGCGAGACCAGCCGCACCAGCGCCTCGACCGCTTCGCGGGCCACTGCCGCGGCCTGGGCCGTGGGCGCCGCGCGCTGCTGCTCGGTGAAGAGGTAGAAGTCGTTCACGAGCTCCATCATCGCCGAGATGGCCGTGTTCATCTGCTTGCGAATGTCGATGTCGGCGGTGACCCGGCGGATGGTCTCGTGGGTCTTGCGGCGCAGGGCCCGCTCGCTGCCGGCGAGCGTGGACACGTCGATCGGCGGCGCTGCCACGGCGGCGTCGCGCCACTGGTCGGCCACGCGCCACACGCGGGCGAGCCAGCGGAACATGCCGTCGAGCCCGGCGTCGCTCCACTCCACTTCCTTCTCGGGCGGGGCGACGAACATGACGTAGGTGCGCAGCGCGTCGGCGCCGACCTTCTGGAGCATGGTGTCGGGGTCGACGACGTTGCCCTTCGACTTCGACATCACGTTGCCGTCCTTCAGCACCATGCCCTGCGTGAGCAGGTGGGTGAACGGCTCGCTGTGGTCGATCATTCCGAGGTCGCGGAACACCCGGGCGAAGAAGCGCGAGTAGATGAGGTGCAGGATGGCGTGTTCGACGCCGCCCGAATAGAAGTCCACCGGCCCCCAGTACTTCACGGCCGCCGGATCGAACGGCAGCTGGTCGTTGTGGGCGTCGGCGAAGCGGTAGAAGTACCACGACGAATCCACGAACGTGTCCATCGTGTCGGTCTCGCGCCGGGCCGGGCCGCCGCACTTCGGGCAGGTCACGTTGACGAACTCGGGCACGTGCGCCAGCGGCGAGTCGCCGCGGCCGGTGAACTCGCTCACCTTCGGCAGCACCACCGGCAGCTGATCGTCGGGCACCGGCACGACGCCGTCCACCGGGCAGTGGATCATCGGGATCGGCGTGCCCCAGTAGCGCTGGCGCGAGATGCCCCAGTCCTTGAGCCGGAACTGCACCGAGCCGGTGCCGAAACCCCGGGCTTCGGCATCCGCCGTCATGCGCCGGCGCGCCTCGGCGGACGTCATCCCGTCGTAGGGGCCGGAGTTCACGACCGTGCCTTCGTCGCCGTGCGCCTCGGTCATCGCCGCCGGATCCGGCACCGTGCCATCGGCGGCGCGGATGACCGCGCGCACCTCGAGCCCGTACTTGCGCGCGAACTCGAAGTCGCGCTGGTCGCCGTGCGGCACGCCCATCACGGCGCCGGTGCCGTATTCGCCCAGCACGAAGTTGGCGATCCAGATCGGCACGCGCTCGCCCGAGAACGGATTGACCGCCCAGGCGCCGGTGAAGACCCCTTCCTTGCCCGCCTCCCCCGACATGCGGGCGGTGCGGTCCTGTGCCCGATAGCGCTGCGCCTCGGCCAGCACGTGCGCCGCGCCGGGCCCGGTGGCGAGGCGCGCCACCAGCGGATGTTCCGGTGCCAGGGTCAGGAAGGTCGCGCCGTAGATGGTGTCGATGCGCGTCGTGAAGACCTCGACGCCGTCGGGCGCGCCCTCGATCGCGAAACGGACGCGGGCGCCTTCCGAGCGGCCGATCCAGTTGCGCTGCATCGTGAGCACCTTCTCGGGCCACGCGGTCAGGCCGTCGGCGCCGGCGAGCAGGTCGTCGGCGTAGGCCGTGATCTTGAAGAACCACTGCTCGAGATCCTTCTCGATGACCTGCGAGCCGCAGCGCCAGCAGGCGCCGTCGATCACCTGCTCGTTGGCGAGCACCGTCTGGCAGCTCGGGCACCAGTTGACGGTCGAGCGCCGGCGATAGGCCAGGCCGCGTTCGAACATCCGCGTGAAGAGCCACTGATTCCACCGGTAGTAGTCGGGCAGGCAGGTCGCCAGCTCCCGTTCCCACGCATAGCTGATGCCGAGCCGCTGCAACTGCCCTTTCATGTGGGCGATGTTGGCGAGCGTCGACGTCTCCGGGTGGATGCCGCCCTTGATGGCGGCGTTTTCGGCCGGCAGGCCGAACGCGTCCCAGCCGAACGGGTGCAGCACGTTGAAGCCCTGCAGGCGCTTCAGGCGCGCGACGACGTCGCCGATGATGTAGTTCCGGACGTGCCCGACGTGCGCGTGCCCGGACGGGTACGCGAACATCTCCAGGCAGTAGAACTTCGGCTTCGACGGATCTTCGACCACCTCGAACGCGCGGGCGTCATGCCAGCGCTTCTGCCACTTCTGGTCGAGCTCTTGCGGATGGTAGTCAGACACGGGTGTTGGGTACCGGAAGGTGCGGCAGAACCGCCGCCGTTCGAATTCTAGCAGCCGGGGACCGCCCGGCGCTGGCGCGCCGGTGCCGTATGAGCGGAACGCGGCCGGATCAGAGGCCCGGCCAGCAGGGCGCCAGCGCGGCCCGGGCCTCGGCAGCCGCCGCCTGTCCTCGCGCGCGGTCCCCCGCCACCTCAGGGGCCGCAGCGCCGCTGGCGCGGTCGGCCAGCACACCGAGCACGGCGTCGAGCGAGGTCGTCAGGCCGTCGAGGCTGTAGCCGCCCTCGGTCGCGTAGACGACGCGTCCGCCGGCATGTCGCAGCGCCACGGCGTCGATGAGCCTGGCGAGGTTGGCGAACCCGGCCGGCGTCATGCGGAAGCCGCCAAGCGGGTCGTCGTGGTGCGCATCGAACCCGGCCGACACCAGCACCAGCTCCGGTTGGAAGCGATCGAGCACCGGCAGGGCCACCGAGCGGTAGGCCTCGTCGAGATCGGCATCACCGGCGCCGACGTCGAACGGAAGGTTGACCGTGAATCCCGTCCCGGCGCCGCTACCGACCTCGCTCGCAGCCCCGGTGCCCGGGTAGTACGGGAACTGGTGGCTCGACACGAAGAGCACCGACGGATCGTCGTAGAACGCCGCCTGGGTGCCATTGCCGTGGTGCACGTCGAAGTCCACGATGGCCACCCGGTTCAGCCCCTGCGTGCGGGCCCAGGCCGCGCCGACCGCGACGCTGTTGAAAAGGCAGAAACCCATCGCGCGGGCCGGCTCGGCGTGGTGACCGGGCGGCCGCACGAAGGCCACCGCCGGGTCGCCCGTCGCCAGCACGTGCCGCACGCCGTCGATGACCGCTCCCGCCGCCAGGCACGCCACGTCGTACGACTCGGGGCTGGTGGTCGTGTCGGGGTCGAGCCGCACGGCGCGCCCCGAGGTCTCGCGGATCGCCGCGATGTACTCGGGCGCATGCACGAGGGCCAGCGCCGCCTCGTCGGCCGGCTCCGGCTCCCGCACGGTGTGTCCGGCCGCGCCCCAGGCCAGCGCGACGCGACGCAGCGCGTCGGCGCGCTCGGGCCGCTCGGGATGTCCCGGCGGCGTCAGGTGATGCGCGAAGCGTTCGCTCGTCAGCAGCAGCATGCCGTCCTCAATCTCTCGTTCCCGCCGGACGCGCCAGCGCCGCGCTGCACGCCGCCTCGGCGTCGCGCAGGCCCTGCTCCACGGCCAGCCGCGCGGCCTCGAGCCCGGCAGCGTCGAGGTCCCGCGCCACGCGCATCGGAGCGCCCAGTGCCACGACCACTCGCGACCCCGGCCTCGGAATGTGCGTCCGGTCCCAGCTCCGCATGGTCCAGTGGCGGTCCGCCGCCGCGTGAATCGGCAGGATCGGGTGGCCGGTCGCCCGGGCCAGCCAGACGATGCCCGGATGGGCGACGCCCCGCGGACCGCGCGGGCCATCCACCGTGAAGGCAGCCGACGCGTGGGCGGTCGACTTCAGCAGCGCCCGCAGAGCCCTGGCGCCCCCGCGCGAGGTCGAGCCGCGGGCGGCCCCGTAGCCGAAGCGCCGGATGATGCGCGCAATCCACTCGCCGTCGAAGTTCTCGCTCGTCACGACGACGATGCCGCGGTCGCGGAAGTAGTACAAGCCGGGCAGGATGTGACCGTGCCACAGCGCCACGATGTAGCGTTCGCCGGCCCGATCGAGCGCGGCGAGATGTTCGCCGCCGACGGCTTCGAGCCGCAGCGTGTGGCCGAGCGCGCCGAGCAGCGGCGCCCCGAGGCCGGCAATGGCCGCCACCTCGGCCCGCCGCCGCCATGAGCGCTGCCACCCGGGGCGCTCCGCCTCGTCGTCGCGGACCTCGGTGGTCACATGCCGTCGTACTGCGGGCCTTCGCCGCCTTCGGGCGCCACCCAGGTGATGACGCCGTACGGGTCCATGATGTCGCACGTCTTGCAGTGCACGCAGTTGGAGGCATTCAGCTGCAGGCGCTTGCCCCCGGCGCCGTTGTCCACCATCTCATAGACGTTGGCGGGGCAGAACTTCACGCAGGGATGGCCGTACTCCGGCCCGCACACGGAGTGGCAGACGTCGGTCTGCACGCGCAGGTGCGGCGGTTGATCTTCTTCGTGGTGCACGCCGGCGAAGTGCACGCTGGTGGCCTTGTCGAAGGTCAGCACGCGGTCGGGCGGCACGGCGTTCGAGGGTGCCAGCACGTCGCGCTTCTGCAGGCCGTAGTAGTCGTTCACCGTGCGCATGCGGGTGTGCCCGGCATGGCCTTCCAGATCGTCCGGCCACCAGCCGCCGGTCGCCATCGCGACGCCGGCAAACGCCGAACCGACGAGCGTGCCGCCGCCAAACGCCTGGTGCACGTTGCGCACCGGATACAGCTCGCGCTTGATGGCCGAGGCATCGATCGCGGCCTTGTAGGCGCTGAGCATCGCCTTTGACGTGTCGTTCCTGCGCACGGCGGCAAACGCCGTGTCAGCGGCCAGCATGCCGCTGCGCATCGCCAGATGGATGCCCTTGAGCCGCAGCGAGTTCACGAAGTTGGCGGCGTCGCCGACGATGAGGGCGCCGTCGGCGTAGAGCGTCGGCTGCGTGTTCCAGCCGCCTTCGGGCAGCGCCTTGGCGCCGAAGCGCACCAGGTGCCCGTCCTTGAGAATGTCGCGGATGAACGGATGGGTCTTGAAGCGCTGGAACGCCTGATGCGGATCGAGCCGCGGATCCTTGTAGTCGAGGCCGACGACGAAGCCCACCGACAGGCGCCCCTCGGGCATGGCGTAGATCCAGCTGCCGCCGAACTCTTCGTTGCGCAGCGGCCAGCCGAGCGTATGGATCACGGTGCCGGGCGCCAGTCGATCCGCCGGCACGTCCCACAGCTCCTTGAGGCCGATGCCGAACTGCGCCGGATGCGCGCTGCCCAGCTGCAGGTCGCGCGTCAGTTCCTTCGTGAGATGACCGCGCACGCCGTCGGCGAAGATGGTGACTCTGGCGCGGATGTCGCTGCCCGGCTCCACGGCGCCACGCGGCGTGCCGTGGCGGCCGACGCCGCGGTCGCCGGTGCGCACGCCGACGACCCGCTCGCCCTCGAAGAGCACCGACTGACCGGCAAAGCCCATGAAGAGGTCGGTGCCCGCCGCTTCGACCTGCTGCGCCATCCACTTCACGAAGTGGCTGAGCGAGATGACGTAGTTGCCGTGGTTCGTGAACGGCGGCGGCGTGATCGGCAGGCGGTAGCGATTGGCCGCGCCCAGCAGGTAGACGCTGTCGTTTGTGACCTCGCAGGAGAGCGGCGCGCCGCGCTGCTTGAAGTCGGGCACCAGGTCCGCCAGCGCCGACGGATCGAGCAGCGCGCCCGAGAGCGAGTGCGCGCCGGCGTCACGCGCCTTGTCGATGACCGCGACGGTGAGCGGCTCGCCGCCGTGCTGCTGCTGCAGCTGCGACAAACGCAGCGCCGCCGACAGGCCGGCCGGGCCCGCGCCCACCACCAGGACATCGACGTCGAGGGTCTCGCGTTCCATGTCGCCGAAGTCTCCGCGCCGGTGCCCCCGCGTCGCCGCGGCGGCCGGCGTCAGGGCTGGCCGAGCTCCGCGATGAGCGCCGGCGCCAGCTCGAACAGGTCGCCCTGGATGCCGTAGTCGGCCACTTCGAAGATCGGCGCTTCGGCGTCCTTGTTGATGGCAACGATGGTGCGCGACCCCTTCATCCCCACCAGATGCTGGATGGCGCCCGAGATGCCGATCGCCACGTAGAGCTTGGGCGCGACCGTCTGTCCGGAGCTGCCGATCTGGCGTTCCATCGGCAGCCAGCCGTTGTCGCAGATCGGCCGTGAGGCCGCCAGCTCGGCGCCGAACGCGGCGGCGAGCCGTTCGGCCATGGCCACGTGTTCCTGCGCCTTGATGCCGCGCCCGACGGCGACGATGCGCTCGGCCTGCGACAGATCCACGGCGGCTTTGGTCTCCTGGAACGGCGCCTCGGCCGTCTGGCGCAGCGCCGCAGCGTCGATCGTGGCCGTGCGTCGTGTCACCGGGGCTCCGGCGCCACGGGCGGCCGCGTCGGCGCGGAACGCGCCAATCTGCCACGACAGCAGATGCGGCCCCGGCCCGTCGGCGACGACCTCGGCAACGAGCTTGCCCTGGAACATCGGCCGCGTGAACGCGGGCACGCCGTCGCGCCTGACCACCCCGGTCACATCGGTGATGAGCGCGCGATCGATTCTGGCCGACAGCACCGGCGCGAAGTCGCGCGTCTGGTAGGTGTGCGGGAAGCACACGTGCGAGGGCGAGAGCGCCTCGATCACCTCGGCTGCGGCCGCCACGAACGCGTCGGGCGTGTAGGCGCCAAGCGCGGCGTGCGTCACCGCCCACACGGCGGTGACGTCGGCCGCCGCCAGTTCCTGAGCGGCGGCGTCGACCTCGGCGCCGAAGACGGCCACGGTGATCGGCGAGGTCCCGGCGGCGAGGGCCTGGGCGGCGGCAATCGTCTCCCAGCTGGCGCGGTTCAGCCGGCCGTCCTTCTGTTCCGTGATGACGAGAATCATAGGACCCGCGCCTCTTCGCGCAGACGGCGCACCAGCTCGCGGGCGGCCTCCTGCGGCGACCCGGTGATCATGACGGTCTGCTTCGACTTCTGCGGCGCCGCCAGCGTCAGCACCTTCACGCGCGAGGCGGTCGTCGCCGCCGGCGTCACGACGCGGACGTCCTTCTTCTTTGCCGCCATGATGCCCTTGAGGGTGGCGTAGCGCAGCTGGTTGATGCCGCTCTGGATGGTGAGCAGCGCCGGCAGCGGCATCGAGACGTACTGGAACCAGCCGCCTTCGAGTTCACGCTTGGCCCGCAGCACCCGGTCGGCAATCTGCACTTCCATGATGATGGTCGAATGCGGCATCCCGAGCCGCTCGGCCAGCACCGGCCCGAACTGGCCGTGACCCTGGTCGTCCGACTGCAGGCCGGTCAGCACGATGTCGAAGGCCTCGCTCTTCACGGCCTCGGCCACCGCCACCGCGCCGGCCCAGGCATCGGCGGTGCCGAGCGCATCGTCCTGCACGTGGATGGCGCGGTCGGCGCCGCGGGCCAGGGCTTCGCGGATGACCTGCTGCGCGCGCGCCGGCCCGGCCGAGACCACCACCACTTCCCCGCCGTGCTTTTCCTTCAGCCGCAGCGCCTCTTCGAGCGCGTAGGCGTCGGGCTCGTTCATCTCGTACGAGATGTCGGCATCACGCACCCAGCGGCGGTCCTCGGTGAGACGGGGCTGCCATTCCCGCGTCGGCACCTGCTTGATACAGACGGCAATCTTCATGACGGTTGGTGGCCGCGCGGCGCCACGGGCGCCGGCCGCCTCATCCCTCGTAACGGCTGAGAATCAGCGCGGCGTTGGTGCCGCCGAACCCGAACGAGTTCGAGAGCACGTGCCGGATCGGCATCGCCCGCTTCGTCTGCGGCACGTAGTCGAGGTCGCACTCCGGATCGGCCTCGTCGAGGTTGATGGTGGGCGGAGCAATCTGATGGTGCACCGCCAGCGCCGAGATGCCGGCTTCGACGCCGCCGGCGGCGCCGAGCAGGTGCCCGGTCATCGACTTGGTCGAGGAGATCGCCAGGCGGCCGGCGTGCTCGCCGAAGCAGCGCTTGATCGCCAGGGTCTCGATCTTGTCGTTGAAGGGCGTGGAGGTGCCGTGCGCGTTCACGTAGTCGATGTCGGACGGCTGCAGGCCGGCCTTCTTGAGCGCCCGCGTCATCACCCGGAACGCCCCGTCGCCGTCTTCCGAGGGCGCGGTGATGTGATGGGCGTCGCCCGCCATGCCGTAGCCGATGATCTCGGCGTAGATGCGGGCGCCGCGCGCCCGGGCGAACTCGAGCTCTTCGAGCACGAGCACCCCGGCGCCTTCGCCGATGATGAAGCCGTCGCGGCCCTTGTCGAACGGCCGGCTGGCCCGCGTCGGCTCGTCGTTGCGGGTCGAGAGCGCCCGCAGCGCGCCGAAGCCGCCGACGCTCATCGGCGTGATCGCGGCTTCCGAGCCGCCGGTGATCATGGCGTCGGCGTCACCGCGCTTGATGATCTCGTAGGAGTCGCCGACCGCGTGCGCCGAGGCCGAACAGGCCGTGCAGGTAGCCAGGTTCGGCCCCTTGGCGCCGAACCGGATCGAGACCTGGCCCGAGGCCAGGTTGATGATCGAGGCGGGGATGAAGAACGGCGAGATCTTCCGCGGGCCGCCGTTGATGAGCTCGGTGTGCTCATCTTCGATGGTGCGGAAGCCGCCGATGCCCGAGCCGATGCACACGCCCACGTCCGGCGCATTGGCCGGCGTGATCGCGAGACCGGAATCGGCCACCGCGAAGTGCGACGCCGCGATGGCGTACTGGATGAAGACGTCCATCTTCTTGACGTCTTTCTTCCCGACGAACGCCAGCGGATCGAAGCCTTTCACCTCACACGCGAAGCGCGTGGAGTAGCCCTCGGCGTCGAAGTGCGTGATCGGCCCGGCGCCCGACGTGCCCGCCAGCAGTGCGGCCCACGTGGCCTCGGTGCCGATCCCCAGGGACGTCACCAGCCCGATGCCGGTGACGACGACTCGCCTGTTCAAAATGCCCCCTCGTCCCTACTTCTTGCCCTTGGCGTTCTTCTCGATGTACTCGACCGCATCCTTGACGCGCGTGATCTTCTCGGCGTCTTCATCGGGAATCTCGATCTCGAACTCTTCTTCGAACGCCATGACGAGTTCGACGGTGTCGAGCGAATCCGCGCCGAGGTCCTCGACGAACGAGGCGTCCGACGTCACTTCCTCTTCGTCCACCCCGAGCTGCTCAACGATGATGCTCTTCACCTTATCCGCTACGGCCATCTGGCCCTCCTACGTGTACATCCCGCCATTGACTGCGAGAACCTGCCCAGTAATATACGACGCCTCGTCCGACGCCAGGAAACAGACTGCCGCCGCGACGTCGTCGGGCGTGCCCAGCCGTCCCAGCGGGATCTGCGCCGCCCATTGCTTCTGCGTCTCTTCGTTCACGGCCTTCGTCATGTCGGTCTCGACGAAGCCCGGCGCCACGACGTTCACCGTGACACTGCGCGATCCGACCTCGCGCGCCAGTGATTTGCAGAACCCGATCAGGCCGGCCTTCGACGCCGCGTAGTTGGCCTGCCCGGCGTTCCCCATCTGCCCGACCACCGAGCCAATGGCGACGATCCGCCCGCCGCGCTGCTTGATCATCGGCTTGAGCGCCGCCTGACACAGCACGAACGCCGCTGTGAGGTTGGTGGCGATGACCTCGTCCCAGTCGGCGCGCTTCATGCGCAGCATCAGCTGGTCGCGGGTGATGCCGGCATTGCTGACCAGGATGTCGAGCCGCCCGTGGGCCGCGACCACGCCCTGCACGGCCGCCACGGCGGCGTCGGCATCGGTCACGTCGAGGGCCAGCGCCTCGGCCCGTCCACCGGCGGCCACGATGGCGTCCACGGTGGCCCGGGCGTTGTCGCCACGTGCCGCCGCCACCACCGTCGCCCCCTGTGCCGCCAGCATCGCCGCAATCGCCCGGCCGATGCCGCGCGACGCGCCGGTGACCAGCGCCACCTTTCCCTCGAACCGTGTCATGAGTGCTCGCTCGCGTGAGGCTCGCCCGCCGCCAGGGCCACGATAGCCGCCAGCCCGTCCGGCGACTCCAGATTGAGGACGGTCGCCGCGCGGACGATCTTCCTGATGAGCCCGCTCAGCACCGTGCCCGGGCCCACCTCAACATATGCGGTGACTCCATCCGATGCAAGGCGACGCACCGAATCTTCCCACCGCACCGGTGCCGAGACCTGGCGGATGAGCGCCTCGATCGAGGTCTCGGCGTCGTAGCGCGGCGCCGCATCGACGTTGGCGATGACCGGCACGCGCGGGTCACGCGCCGGCAACGCGCGCAGCTCGGGCGCGAGGCGCAGCTCGGCCGGGTGCATCAGGGCGCAGTGGAACGGCGCGCTGACCTGCAGTGGAATCACGCGCCTGGCCCCGAGCGCCCTGGCGCGGGCGCCGGCCCGCGCCACCGCGGCTGTGGCACCCGAGATGACGATCTGCCCCGGGGAGTTGAGATTGGCGGCGCTGACCACCTCGCCCTCGGCCGCCTCGGCGCAGGCCTGAGTGACCAGCGCTTCGTCGGCGCCGAGAATCGCCGCCATGGCGCCGGTGCCGACCGGCACCGCTTCCTGCATGTAGCGGCCGCGGTGATGCACGGTGCGCACGGCGTCGGCGAAGCTGAAGGTGCCGGCGGCCACGTGCGCCGAATATTCGCCGAGGCTGTGGCCGGCGACAATCGCCGGGCGGCAGCCGTGGGAATCGAGCAGACGCCACGCCGCGACGCTCGCGGTCAGGATCGCAGGCTGCGTGATCTCGGTCAGCGCCAGGCGTTCGGACGGGCCATCGAACATCATCGCGCTGAGCGGCAGACCCAGCGCGGCATCGGCCTCCTCGAAGGTCTCGCGGCAGATCGGAAAGGCGTCGGCCAGCGCCTTGCCCATGCCGACGGTTTGCGATCCCTGGCCCGGAAACACGAACGCGATCATCGTTCCCCCATCAACTCGTCGGTCACACGCTGTTCGACCCGGCCCAGGATGTCATCGCCGGCAAATCGCGCGGCCGCGACCACGGCGTTGCGGATCGCCTTCACCGAGCTGCGCCCGTGGCACACGAACACCAGGCCCGAGACGCCGAGCAGCGGCGCCCCGCCGTATTCCGAGTAGTCGAGGCGCTTGCGAAAACGCCGGAAGGCACGGCGCGAAAGCAGGTAGCCCACCTGACTCGAAAACGTGCTCGACAGCTCGGCGCCGAGCAGTTCCTCGACGGTTTCGACCAGCCCCTCGCTCAACTTGAGCGCGACGTTGCCCGTGAAGCCGTCGCAGACGATGACGTCGGCGCTGCCGGAGAACACGTCGCGTGCCTCGATGTTGCCGGCAAATGCGATCGGCGCGGCCTTGAGCAGCTTGTAGGCCTCGCGCGTGAGCTCGTTGCCCTTGCCCTCTTCCTCGCCGATCGAGAGCAACCCGACGCGGGGTCGGGTGACGCCCAGCAGAGCCTCGGCATACACCGCGCCCATCACGCCGAACTGCAGGAGGTAGTGCGGCCGGCACTCGACCGTGGCGCCCGGCATCGAGCAGCACCGCCATGCCGGTCCGGGTAGGAATGGCCGGCGCCAGGGCTGGACGGTCGACGCCGCGCAGCATGCCGAAGACGGCATGCGCAGCGACGACCGTGGCGCCGGTGTGCCCGGCACTCACGAGCGCCGACGCCTCACCGCGCTGCACCAGTTCGGCGGCGACGCGGATTGACGCCCCCGGCTTGCGCCGGATGGCCGCCGCCGGCGACTCGTCCATCGCCACGACATCGGGCGCATCGACGACGGTGACGTCGAGCGCGGCCCGATCGTCGTGCCGTGACAGCTCCGCGGCAATGGCGTCGCGACGCCCGACCAGCGTCACCGCCACGCCCGAATGCCTGGCGGCCGCCAGCGCGCCGTCGACTACGCGGCCGGGCGCGAAGTCGCCGCCCATCGCGTCGACGGCGATCCGCACCGACCCGCGGGACGGGGGCCTCACGGCCTGGCCCGCTCCGCGCCGGCGAGGCGCGCGCTCAGCGCTCTACTCCTCGTCGACGGCGCGGACCTGCCGCTCGTTGTAGAACCCGCAGTAGGCGCACACGCGGTGCGGCGCCTTGGGTTCGCCACACTGCGGGCAGGCGCCGGCCGTGGTCTGCGGCAGCGCGTCGTGGGTGCGGCGCTTGCGGCCGCGGGTCTTGGAGTGTCGGCGTTTGGGATTAGGCATCGTCGTTCGTCCGGGCAGAGGCGAGCTTCTGCAGTATCGCCAGCCGTGGGTCCTGCCACTGCGGGGCGCACTGACAGCGCTCGGTGTTGAGGTTGATCCCGCACTGGGAGCAGAGCCCCTGGCAGTCGGGCGTGCAGAGCGGCTTCATCGGAATGGCCAGGTAGCACTGCTCGCGCACCACCTGTCCGAGGTCGATCCGGTCGTCGGCGTAGAACGCCGTGGTCGGGTCGGTCTCGGGGTCTGCCTCCTTGTCGCCCGCCAGGGCCTGCGGGAGGTACCGCAGCGCGAAGGTGCCGTTGACGGCCATCCGGAACGGCTCGGCGCAGCGGCTGCAGAGGAGCTCGACCTCGGTGGTCACCCGCCCTTCCAGGCGACAGCGGGTGTCGTCCTTGTGGAGCGTCGCCACGAGGTGCGCCGGCGCGACGATGCGGAACTCCGTCGTCGGAGGCGAACGCGTCGGCCGCGTAGGTGCGGTCCACGGGCGTCTCGGGCAGGCGGATGGAAGTCAGGTCCAGAAACATGGTCTTCGGGCTCGGGCCGCGTTTCCGCAGCCAAGCCGACCAGCCAGTATATCACGCGGTTTCGCTGCCCTCCTTCGCCCGGTCTTTGCCTGGACGGACCTGCTCGGCGGTGGCGCCGGAGCGTGGAACGACGGGGTCAGCGGCCGGCCGGCGAGCGCTCGGAGACGGGCCACGGGCCGACCCACGGCTTGGGAATGACCAGCTGTTCGAACAGCCCGACAGCGTAGCGATCGGTCATCCCGGCGATGAAGTCCTGGGTGGCGACGTCGAGGCCTTCTGCCTCGATGGTCCGCGGGTCGAGGAAGGCGTCGGGCTGCTTCTGCACCCGTTCCCACAAGCCGCCCAGGATGCCCTCGGCTTTGGCGAACTCGGCCATGGCGGCTTCGTTCTCGTAGACCTCGGTGAAGAGGTAGTCACGCAGCGTCAGCGTCGCCTCGAGCATCTCGCCGCTCATCCGGATTTCGTCGGTGCCGCCGGCCAGCGTCTCGCGCACGACGTCCGACACCATGCGGCCGATCCGCTCGGAAGCCGAGCGTCCGAGCACCGTCAGCGCGGTCGCCGGCAGGCCCCGTTCGTCCAGCAATCCGGCCCGAACGGCGTCATCCACGTCGTGGTTCACGTAGGCGACGATATCGGCCACCCGCGCCACCTGCCCTTCCATCGTGGACGCGCGATGCTCCGGCGGCGCCCCGACCGGAAGGCCGTGCTTCCCCTTCGAGTGCCGGGCGATGCCGTCGCGCACCTCCCACGTGAGATTCAGCCCCTGGCGGTCGCGTTCGAGCACGTCCACGATCCGCAGACTCTGCTCGTAGTGGTTGAAGCCGCCCGGGCTGAGTGCCTTCAGCACGCGCTCGCCGGCGTGACCAAACGGCGTGTGGCCGAGGTCGTGGCCGAGCGCGATCGCTTCGGTGAGCTCCTCGTGCAGGCGCAGGACCTTGGCGATGGTACGCGCGATCTGCGACACCTCGAGCGTGTGCGTGAGCCGCGTGCGGTAGTGATCGCCGGCCGGCGCGAAGAACACCTGCGTCTTGTGCTTGAGGCGGCGAAACGCCTTGGTGTGGATGATGCGGTCGCGGTCGCGCTGGAAGGCCGGGCGGATCGGATCTTCGGCCTCGGGACGCATCCGGCCTTTGGTGGCGGCGGCACGGGCCGCCTGCGGCGCCAGGGCCTCGTTCTCGCGCGCTTCGAGCTCTTCACGGATGGTCATGCGACGCCCTTCGGTGGCTGCGGCATCCCGTCATGGTAGCAGGGCCTTCTGCCCTAGCGCAGGTCGGCGAGGAAACTGGTGCCGTGCGGCAGCGGCGGCAGCCCGAACCACGCCGCGAGCGTCTGGCCGACGTCGGCAAACGACGCGCGCACGCCCAGCGAGGCGGGCCGCGTCATCCACCGCGCCGTGACGAGCAGCGGCACGTATTCCCGTGAGTGGTCGGTGCTCGGCGTCGTCGGATCGTTGCCGTGATCGGCGGTGACGATGAGGAGATCGCCATCCTCGAGCGCGGCGAGGATCTCCGGCACCCGCCGATCGAATCGCTCGAGATTCGCGGCGTACCCGCCGACGTCGTTGCGGTGGCCGTATTTGGTGTCGAAGTCCACGAGGTTGCCGAACAGCAACCCGCGGCGATCGCCGGCCATCAGCCGGACCAGCGCATCGACCCCGCCATCGTCGCTGGCCGTCGGAATCGCGTCGCTGATGCCCCGCCCGGCGAACAGGTCGCCCACCTTGCCGACCGCGGTCACTGGCACGCCCGCGTGCGTGAGCCGATCCAGCAGCGTCTCGGCGGTCGGCGGCATCGCGTAGTCGTGGCGATTGGCGGTGCGTGTGTAAGCGCCGGTCGAGCCGACGAACGGGCGGGCGATGACGCGCCCGAGGCCGCGGCCGACGACGGCGAGGTCGTAGGCGGCATGACACCAGTCGTAGAGCTGTGGCACCGGCACCACCGCTTCGTGCGCGGCGATCTGGAAGACGCTGTCGGCGGAGGTGTAGACGATGGGCCGGCCGGTCGCGCAGTGTTCGTCGCCGAGGATGTCGAGGATGGCGGTACCCGACGCCACGACGTTGCCGAGCACGGGCCGGCCGATGCGCGCTTCGAACGCCGCGATGAGATCGGCAGGGAATCCGCGCGGGAAGGTCGGGAACGGCCGGTCGAGCACCACGCCCATCAGTTCCCAGTGCCCCGTCACCGAGTCTTTGCCGGGCGAGCGCTCGGCCATCCGGCCCCACGCCGCCCGCGGCGCTTCCGGCACCGGCACGCCCGGCATCGTCGCCGCCGCCGCCAGGCCCAGATCGGCCAGGTGCGGGATGGCCAGCGGCACCTGGCGCGCGATGTTGCCGAGGGTGTCGCTGCCCTGGTCGCCGTAGGCGGCGGCATCGGGCAGCTCGCCGGCGCCGACGCTGTCGAGCACGATCAGGATCGCGCGGCGCACCATACGCGGCCCGTCAGCCGATCACGGGTGGTGCGACGAGAAGTAGTTGGGCACGCTGCGCGGAACGCGCAGGGTGGAGATCGCATGCTTGAAGACGAGGTGATCGAGGCCGTCGCACTCGATCACGACCGCGAAGCGATCGAAGTTCTTGATCCGGCACTCGAACTGCCGGCCATCGAGGAGGTGCACCGTCACGGCGAGCTTTTCGCGGCGGGCGTAATTCAGAAAGACGTCCTGGATGTTGGGTGCGCTCGATTTTCCGTCAGCCATTGCTCACGTCGCTCCCGTCGTCGTGCAAACCCCGCGTGCCCAGATGGTCGAAGACGCGCGCCTGGACCTGCGCCGCTTCACCGGGCCCGTCAAACCACACTAGAGTAGGCTCTTTGCGGAACCAGATCAACTGGCGACGCGCGTAGCGGCGGTTCTCCTGCACGATGAGCGCGCGTGTCGATTCGCGATCGCGCACGCCGTCGAGCTCGTCGAGCATCTGCCGGTAGACGAGACCGCCGAAGGGACGCGCCGTGCGCGGCACGCCACGCGCCAGCAGGCCGCGCACTTCCGGCTCGAGGCCGGCGGCGAACTGCGCGTCGACGCGCGCCGCCAGTCGCGGCTCGAGCGCCTCGAGCGGCATGCGCAGCGCCACCGCGATGACCGCGAACTCCGGCAACGGCGCCACCGTCTCGGCGAAGTGGGCCGTGAGCGGGCGCCCGGTCAGCCACAGCACTTCGAGGGCCCGGATCATGCGTTTGCGATCGGCGGCGGCGATGCGCACGGCCGAGGCCGGATCGCGCCGCTGCAGCAGCCGGTGCAGCCACCGATTGCCGCGCCGATTGGCGGCCCGCTCGAAGCGCGCGCGCAAGCTTGCATCCGCGGGCGGCCCGGGAAACAGGCCGCGGGTGAGGGCCCGATAGTAGAGGCCGGTGCCGCCGACCACGACCGGCAGGCGGCCACGCGCGTGGACGTCGCGGATCGCGGCCGCGGCGTCGCTGGCGTAGCGGGCCGCCGTGTACTCGTCGGTCGGATCGACGATGTCGATGAGGTGGTGCGGGACGCCCTGCTGCTGGTCGGACGGCACCTTGTCGGTGCCGATGTCGAAGCCACGGTAGACGGCGGTCGAGTCGCAGTTGACGATCTCGCCGCCGAAGCGACGGGCGATGGCCAGGCCCAGCGACGACTTCCCCGTCGCCGTCGCGCCCAGCACCGCCACCAGCCGCGGCGTCATCACGTCAGGCGGCACGCCAGCTGCCCGAAGGCCACCGCGGCCAGCGCCGTGATGACGACGACGAGCCCGGTCTGCTGCGCCCGCGAGATCATGGCTGGGGCGCCGGCGACTCGTTGAAGAAGAACGTGACCGTGAAGAACGCGCGGTCGTCCGGATACTCCGGCGGCAGCGGCGTGGTCGGGTTCGACATCATCAGCGCATTCATGGCCGAGCGGTTGAAGGAGTCGATTTCAGACGGCCGCACGACGGTGATGTCGGTGATCGAGCCGTCCTTGTGCACGTTGAACTGGATGATGACGCGGCCGCGCATGGCGAGGGCCGAGTTGGGCACGATCCAGTTGCGTTTGACCTGGGCGATGAAGCGGCGGATCCACGGCCCGAACTCGACGCCCTTGGTGTCGAACTGAATCGCCGGGCCGAATTCGTTCACGCCGCCTTTCGGGTTGTTGTACGACTCGCGCTCCACGTACTTCTGCAGGTCACGCAGCGCCTCGCCGAGCTGGCCGCCCGGCGGGCGGGTGGGCGGGGCCGGCTCGGCCTCGGCCCGCCGCGGGGCCGGCGTGCCCGACGCCGACTCGGGCAGCGGCGTGACGTCTTCGGCGGTGCGCTCGGGCGCCGGCGGCGCCGGCTCCGGATCCGGTCCGCGGCCGCGGGGCCGTTCCTCCGGTGCCGCTTCCACCCGCTCGCTGGAGTTGCCCTGCGCGAACGGCAGCGCGTTCTCGGGCCGTTCGACGATTTCGGGTGCCGACGCCTGCCGGTCCATGTCGGACATGTCGGCGCGTTCGGGCGGCGCCGGCGCCGGCATGTCGCGCAGCGGCTCCACGACCACGAAGCGCGGCGTCTCTTCGTTGCGGGCCTGCTGGCGCTCTTCGCGGGCCTGCAACTCCTCGGGCGACGGCTGGAACATGGCCAGACGCGGCGCGAACAGCATCAGTAGCAGGATGCCCACATGCACCACGACCGACAGCACGACCCCTTCCCGCCGGGAAATCGCACTGCCGACCGCTTCGACTTGCTCGTAGCGATCGTCGAAGTCGAAGTACATGAAGCAGTTGTCTCGATTATACCCGTCGGACGCCGGCGTCCGGGCCTTGCCTGGCCGGGCCTGCTCAGCCCTTGCGGGCCGTGTAGAGATAGACGACGCCAAGCGTCAATGGTCTGGATCGGGCCTCGGCGAACCCCGCGTCGGTCAGCAGTTTCGCGAAATCCGCGCCCCACGGGAACGCGCCTACCGACTGCGGCAGGTACGAATACGCGCCGCCGTGTTTCGACACCATGCGGCCAATCCGCGGCAGCACGCCGAGGAAATACCACTGGTAGAGCTGACGGAGGCCCGGCGCCTGCGGCAGACCGAATTCCAGGATGGCGAGGCGCCCGCCCGGCTTGAGGACGCGGTGGAGCTCGGTGAGGGCCGCGGCGGTGCCCTGCACGTTGCGGATGCCGAAGGCGATGGTCACGCAGTCCACCGACGCACTGGTGACCGGCAGCGACATCGCATCGCCGCGAACGAGCTGCACGCGGCCCGGGAGCCCGGCGGCGCGAATCTTCTCCTGCCCCTTCGCCAGCATCGCCCCGGCGAAGTCCACGCCGACCACGCGGGAGCTTCCGGGCGTGGCGAGCGCGGCGCCGATCGAGACATCGGCCGTGCCGGCACAGACGTCGAGCACGCGCTCGGCCCCGGTGAGCTGCAAGGACGCGATCGCCTTGGCTCGCCAGGTCCGGTCGAGACCGGCCGACAGCACCATGTTCAGCAGGTCGTATCTGCCGGCGATGGCGTCGAACATCCCGGCGATCCGCGACGGCGCCTTGTCGAGCGGCAGGGGCTCGACGCCCGCCCCGGGGCGCTCAGCGGACATACAGCGCCACCGCGGTCGTCATCATGTAGAGAATTCCCACGTATCCGTTCAGGTTGAAGGCCTCGGCCGCGCGCGACAGATCTTCCGGCGCCACCATCGACTGCTCGTAGACGAGCAGCGCCGCTACCAACGCGACGCCGCCGAGATACACGGGCCCGAGCGGCACGACCACGGCCAGCGACGCCATCGCGACGATCGTCGCCACGTGCAGCAGGCGCGACAGCCGCAGCGCCCCGGCGACCCCGAACCTGACGGGAATCGACTTCAAGCCGTGCGCCCGATCGAACGCCTCGTCCTGGCAGGCATAGATGATGTCGAAGCCGGCCACCCACAGCCCGATGGCGAGCCCGAGCAGCCACGGCGCCCAGGCCAGGCCGCCGCCGGCCGCCAGCCACCCGCCCACCGGCGCCACCGCCATCGCCAGCCCGAGGAACGCCTGCGTGTAGTAGGTGTAACGCTTGGCGAGCGAATACCAGCCGACGATGACCAGCGCCAGCGGCGACAGCCAGCCGCAGAGGGCGCTGATCTGAAAGGCGCTGGCGACAAACGCCGCGGCCGCGACGGTCACGAAGGCCCAGGCTTCCCGGGCCGTCATCGCTCCCCGCGGCAGCTCGCGACTCGCGGTGCGCGGATTCTTCGCATCGAACCGCGCATCGACGATGCGGTTGAAGCCCATCGCGGCGCTGCGCGCGGCCACCATGCAGGCAAGAATCCACGCCAACTGGCGCCACGACGGCGCCGACTCGCGCGAGGCCAGCAGCGCGCCGGTGAAGGCAAACGGCAACGCGAACACCGTGTGGCTCACGCGCACGAACGAGAGGTAGGTCGCCAGCGACGCCATCAGGAACGGCCTCCATGGTAACCGGCCATGTCGATGACGCGCACCGCGGCCGGCGCGATCCCGCAGAGCAGGTGCTCCTCGGGATCGGTGGTGCCGGCGGGCACGTCCACGGCGATGAGGGCCGCGCGCTTGCCGGGAGCGATGGTGCCGAGCGCGTCACCGAACCCGAGCGCCTCGGCGCCACCGCGCGTGGCGGCGGCGAGCAGGGCCCGCGCCGGCGCCAGCGGCGCCAGGGTCCGCATCAGCGCCAGCTCGGCGAAGAGATTCAGGTCTGGTGCGCTGGCCAGGCTGTCGGTGCCCACGGCCAGGCGCACACCCGACGCGAGAAAGCGCTCGAGCGGGGGCGGGCCGACGCCGACCCAGACGTTGCTGCGCGGACAGGTGACCAGCGTGGCGCCGACCTTGGCCAGGCGCCCCAGTTCTTCGTCGGTCAACTGCACGCCGTGCACGACCAGCGTGCCGGGACCGATGACACCGAGATCGCACAGGTAGTCGGCCGGGCCACGGCCCGGCGCCTGCCAGCCGTCCTGCCACACCCCGAGGGCGGCGAGGCGCTCGCGCCACGGGCCGCGGCCGTCGCGCAGGAGTTCGACCTCCGCCGCCGACTCGCCCACGTGGACGCTCGTCAGCGGACGCACCGACGCCCGCACGGCATCGCGAATGGCGAGGAACAGCGCTTCGGAAACCGAAAACGGCGCATGCGCCGCCGGCACCACCCGCACCCCGCGCTGAACTCAGCGCGCCATGCCTGGCCACCGCCTCGGCCACGACCGTCGCGCCATCGGCGACGCCGAAATCCCATCAGCTCGTGGAAGACCACGGCCGGCATGCCGGCGGCCGCCAGCAGCGCCGGTGTGACCAGCGCGTTGGCGATGTCGCCCACCGCCACCGTGCCGCTGTCGCGCATCTCGGCGATCGCCGCCTCGATGGGCGCCATCACGGTCGGGTCGTCGGCGCGCTCGAACGACCGGCGTGCGGCCATCAGCTGGCCGACCCAACTGAGGAAGTCCGCACTGGGCGGCACCCGGCCGCGCAGCCACGACAGCTCGAGGTGGGTGTGGGCGTTGACGAGGCCCGGCAGCACCGCGACCGGCCCGAGGTCGAGGGTGTGCGCAGAGGGCGGCGCGTCCCGTCCGTCGCCGACGGCGGCCACGCGGCCGTCCACCACGTGCACCCAGCCGTCGCGAAGCGGCGGCGTCGCCACCGGACAGACCCACGCCGCGCGCACCAGCACGGAGGCGCCGGGCGCCTGCGACGTGGTCACGCCATCGGCGAAGCTGGCGCCTGTCCGCGCTGGCGCTTGCCGGCGGCGCTCTTCGCCTCGTAGTTCGCCAGCTCCGCCGGCACCGACTGGTCGCCGTCCTGGCGCGCGGTGGCCAGCGCCAGCACCCGCGGCACCTCGCGCTGGCGGAACACCGGCGTGCCGAGGTGCTCGTAGTGCATGGTGCGGCGCGAGGCCGTGAAGCCGGCGTTCTCGATGTTGCGGACGACCTCGTATTCGTCCATGCAGTACTCGGCGCCGGCCGCGCGCACGACGTTCTCTTCGATCATCACGCTGCCCATGTCGTTGGCGCCGAAGGCCAGACTGAGCTGCCCGACCTTGCCGCCCTGCGTCACCCACGACGCCTGCAGGTTGTCGAAGTTGTCGAGCACCAGGCGCGCGATGGCGAGCGTGCGCAGGTAGTCGACGCCGGTCGCTTCTTCCCCGCCGCGCTCGGTGTGCTCGGGCTGATAGCTCCAGGTGATGAACGCGGTGAAGCCGCCGGTCGCGTCCTGCAGGTCGCGCAGGCGCAGCATGTGCTCGAGGCGCTCCTGCGTCGGTCTCGACGGTGCCGTACATCATGGTCGCCGTGGTGCGCAGGCCCGCCTTGTGCACCTCGTGCATGACGTCGAGCCACTCGTCGGCGGTGGCCTTCGAATAGCAGTTCAGCAGCCTGCGGACGCGGTCGACGAGGATCTCGGCGCCGCCGCCGGGCACGCTGTCGAGGCCCACGGCCACCAGCCGTCTGACGACCTCGGGCACTGGCAGCTTCGAGGTTCGGGAGATGTGCAGGATCTCGGGCGGCGACAGGGCGTGCAGCTTGAAGTCGGGATACTTCGCCTTGATGCCGCGGAAGAGATCTTCGTACCACGCCAGCGGGAGATCGGGATTGTGCCCGCCCTGCAGCAGCAGCTGATTGCCGCCGAGCGCCATGGTCTCGTCGATCTTGCGGTGGATCTCGTCGAAGCCGAGGACGTAGCCTTCGGCGTGCCCGACCGTGCGGTAGAACGCGCAGAAGTTGCAGCGCGCCACGCACACGTTCGTGTAGTTGACGTTGCGGTCGATGATGTAGGTGACCACGCCGTGCGGATGCTTGCGGCGGCGCACCGCGTCGGCCATGCGGCCGAGCCACATCGTGGGCGCCTCGCGGTACAGCCACAGGGCTTCGTCGGCCGACAGCCGTCCGCCGTCGAGGATGCGGGCGCCGAGGGTGTCGAGACTGGACGTCATCAGTAGAACCGCAGCGGCCGCGCGCGGGTGGTGTGTCCCACCTCGGCGGCCAGCACGTGAAACCGTTCGAGTCCCGCCTGCTCCCGCGGCCCGAAGGTGTAACGCAGATTATGACGTAGATACGACGCGTTCGTCCCCGCCCGCGCGGCGTCGCCGCCGGCCGCGTCGGCCGCCAGCGCATCGAGCTCGAGCCAGGCCGCGATCGCGGGCGGCGGCGAGCGCCGCGAGGTGCGCGGGCGTCAGCGCGCCCGGACGTCCGGTCCACGCGGCGTAGACGAACGGCAGGCCGGTCAGCTCGCTGCCACGCCTGCCCGAGATCGACCTTCTCGACGCCCGCCGGCACCGGGTCGACATCGAGCGCGGGATCGCCGATGAGCAGCGCGGCATCCGCGCCGGCCAGCATCGCGCCAGCGACGGGGCGGCCGGCACCATCTCCGGGGTCACCTGCCACCGCTTCGCGCACAGGATGTGCGTGAGCGCCACCGAGGTGCGTGAGCTGGTGTCGAGCGCCAGGCGGCGGACCCGGGCCATCGGCACGGTCGTGAAGACCGCGACCGACAGGATCGGGCCGTCTGATCCGATGGCGATGCCGGGGACGAGACGGTAGTCGCCGCGCAGGTACTCGAACGACGGGATGAGCCCCAGATCGACGTCGCCGGCGTGGAGCCGTTCGGCGCACACCGACGGCAGGTCGAACTCGACGTCGAACAGCGCCCGCTCCTCCGCCAGGCCGGCGACCAGTGGGCGGGCGTTCAGGAACGAAACGGCGCTGACGCGAAGGGGCGCGCTCATCCCGCCAGGGACGCGAAGCGGCCGTCGCGCTCGGCCGGCGTCAGGCCGGCCGCCGTGATATTGCGCCGGATCTCTTCGAGCGGCGCCCGGCGCGCGCCTCGCGAGATATCGTCGTCGGCCGCCACCAGATCGACGTCATCGGCCCCCACGGTGAGTGCCACCTGCGCCAGCTTGGGCCCGTGCAGGCGCCAGTCGACCTGCACGTGCGGCACGCTCTCGAGTGCGAGGCGGGCCAGCGCCACCTGCCGGACGTCGTCGAAACCGGTTGTCGGCGTCGTCGGGTCGGCCACCTGCGGCAGCGGCACGACCGCCTCGACCCCGCCCAGCGCATCCTGCAACGCGCGGACGTCGAGCAGCCACGCCGTCCGGTCCTCGGGGCAGGCGACCGCGCCGACGACCCGCACCGCGAGGCCGGCCGCTCGAGCCTGCACGCACGGCCTCGACCGCGCCCGGACCCGGCTCCGCCAGCGCCACCTCGTCGAGGCCTGCGCCCCGCAGTTCCGCCAGCAGCGGCGCGCCGCCGAGCGCCACGAGATCGCCCAGGACGAAGCCGCGCAGCACCAGCCCGTCGGCAATCGCCTTGGCGCGCTGCACCAGGTCCACGGCCGCGGCCGGCGACTCCGGGCGACCGGTCAGGCGCACTTCCCGCGCGCCGGCCGGCGGGGCCGTCCACGTCGCGGCGGCGCCGCACTCGAGCAGGTGCACGCGCACGAAGGTCGTGGTCGCGCCGTGGCGCGTCCGCCGCACCTCGTCGCCGAGCGCGCCGAGGGACAGGATGTCGGTGGCGCGGCCCAGTTCGCGCACGTCAGCCGCGTCGAGCCGCTGCCCGGCGTGCGCCGCCTCGATCACCGCGGGGCGAATCGTCGAAGTCGCATCAACCGACATGTTCCATACGCTCCACGATCTCGGCCGCCAGCGCCAGTGCCGCGCGTCCCTGGTCGCCGGTCACGGCCGGCGCGCGCTGGTCGCGCACCGCCGCCACGAAGTCCTCGAGTTCCCGCTTGAGCGGCTCGTCGCGCGGCACGTCGAGCTTGCCGCCGGTGATGGCCGGGGTGCCGGCCGGCCCGGCGCCGAGCGTCCAGTATTCGACTTCCTGCGCCGCGTAGTCGATCGACAGATAACTCTTCGGCTGGAAGAAGCGGATCTTGCGCACGCGATCGCGGCTGATGCGGCTGGCCGTCAGGTTGGCGATGCAGCCGCCGGCGAAGCGGAGGCGCACGTTGGCGATGTCGATCCGCGGCGTCAGCACCGGCACGCCGACCGCTTC
Organism: uncultured Acidobacteriota bacterium; assembly: GCA_963779175.1. Lineage (GTDB taxonomy): Bacteria > Acidobacteriota > Vicinamibacteria > Vicinamibacterales > UBA2999 > CADEFD01. The sequence continues at coordinate 857,755 of CAVZXA010000003.1, read as the reverse complement.
CACGCTCACGACCGGCTCGCCCACGATCGACAGCAGCAGATCGAGGTCGTGGATCATGAGATCGAACACGACGTCGATGTCGAGGCTGCGCTCGGGAAACGTGCCCAGCCGATGTGCCTCGATGAAGCGCGGATGCGTGAGATGCGCGCGCGCGGCCGTCACCGCCGGGTTGAAACGCTCGGTGTGGCCGACGGCCAGATGCACGCCGCCCGCCGCCGCGGCGGCGATGAGCGTGTCGGCTTCGGCGACCGACCGCGCCAGCGGCTTTTCGACCAGCACGTGCACGCCGCGCTCGATCAGGCCCAGCGCCACCGCCACGTGCGCTTCGGTGGGCACCGCCACGGTCACGGCATCGAGACCGGCCGGCAGCGACTGCCAGTCGGCGACGGCGGTCGTCTGCTGCGCGGCGGCAATCTCGGCCGCCCGGGCCGCATCGATGTCGGCGACGGCGACCAGGTCCACATCCGGCATCGCGGCCAGCAGCCGGGCATGATGCCGGCCGAGGTGCCCGACGCCCACTACGGCCACGCGCAGCCGCGTTGCGGCCATCATTCACGCTCCCCGGCGGGCACGGCCCGCCCCACGATGGCGATGCCGGCGGCATCGGCCGCGGCGACCATCTTCGCCTTGTCGAACATCAGCGCCTTGCCGGCATCCAGCGACAGCACGCTCGCGCCGGCGCGCGCCATCGCCTGAATCGTCGGAATGCCCACCACGGGCACGTCGAACCGCATGTCCTGGCGCGGCTTGGCGACCTTCACGATGAGCACCCCGGCGCCGGCGAGATCGGCGGCCCTGGCAATCACCGCGTCGGTGCCCTCCATCGCCTCCACCGCCACGACGGCACTGTGCTTGACCGCGATCGTCTGGCCGATGTCGAGGCCGGCGATGGCGTCGGCCATCCGGTAGCCGAAGGTGAGCGATGCGGTCTCGGCCTCGGTGGGCGGCCGGGCGGTCATCACGCCCGCCGCGGCCAGGAGCGGTGTCAGCAGCGCCGTCGAGTCGATGAGTTCGATGCCGCGTTCCCGCATCACGTCGGCGACGGCGCCAATCAGCGCGTCGGTGTTGCGCGCGGTGAGCCTGGTGAGCAGGCCCATGAAGGTCAGGTCGGGCACGACGCCGAAGATCTTCGTGTGCTTGACCTGCCCCGCCATCACCGCGTGGGTGACGCCGGCCTGCTGCAGGATCTGGAGACAGGTGCCGAGATGCCCGAGCGAGACGCGGTGAATCGGCACCGGCACCGGTGCGGCGGCCGCCGCCTCGAGATCGGCGTCGGCTTCTTCCTTCACCGCGATGATGGTGATGTCGTGGCCGAGGCTCCGCGCCGCTTCCAGCACCAGGAACGGGAAGCGGCCATTGCCCGCGAGCAGCCCGAGCTTCACGGTGCCGCTATTCCCCGGCGTCGTCGGCGCGCTTGTTGGGCCGCCGCAGGGTGACGCCGCGGCTCGACGAGCGGATGAAGTCCACGAGATAGGCCACTTCGGCGCACGCCAGCGCCGGTTCGGCCTCGATGGTCTGCAGGGCTTTCGACGGGGTGAGGCGCGACGTGAGCAGGTAGCGGTAGGCGCGCTTCAGGCTCTTGACGACCTCCGGGCTGAAGCCGCGCCGCACCAGGCCGATCGTGTTCAGACCGTAGACGCGGGCGCGGTTGCCGACCGTCTTGGCAAACGGCAGCGCGTCGAGCGTCACCACCGAGTAGCCGCCGATGAAGGCGTAGCGGCCGACGCGGCAGAACTGGTGCACGCCGGAATAGGCGGCAATCTGCGCGAAGTCTTCCACCACCACGTGGCCGCCGAGCGTGGCGCCGGGGCCGAAGATGATGTGGCTGCCGACGTGACAGTCGTGGGCGACGTGCGCGTAGGCCATGAAGAGGTTGCCGTCGCCGATGTGGGTCTCGCCGCCGCCGCCGACCGTGCCGCGGTGAATCGTCACCGATTCGCGGAACACGTTCGAGTGGCCGACCACCAGGCGCGTGCGCTCGCCGCGATACTTCAGATCCTGCGGCGGCAGGCCGATCGAGGCAAACGGGAAGATGCGCGTGTGATCGCCGATGGTGGTATCGCCGTCGACCACCGCCGAGGCGCCGACCTGCACGTCGCGGCCGATGACCACGTACGGCCCGATGACCGCGCCGGGGCCGATGACCGAGCCGTCGCCGATGACGGCCGACGGGTGCACGATCGCGGCGGGATGGATCCGCGGCGCGGCGTCGGTCACCGCCAGCACGAGTTGCGCCTCGATGACGACCGTGCCGTCGACCCGCGCGGTGGCCTGCACGCGGGCGATCGGCCCGCGGCGGCGCAGCAGCTGCACCTCCACGTCGAGGCGATCGCCGGGCACGACGTGACGGCGGAACTTGGCGTCGTCGACCCCGCGCAGGCGCACGGTGGCGGCCTCGGAGGCGCTCGGCGCCGCCCAGCAGCAGCAGCGTCGAGGCCTGCGTGAGCGCTTCGAGCATCAGCACGCCGGGCATCAGCGGCGCGCCCGGGAAGTGGCCCTGAAAGTAGTCTTCGCTGGCGCTGACCGCCTTGGAGCCGGTCAGGCGGCCGGCGTCGTCCACCAGTGACGCCATGTCGACGAGCGACACGGGGCACCGCTCGGACTGGCGCTCGAGGAGGCTGGGAATGTGCACGGGAGTGCGGGACACCGGGGGACGCAGCCCCGGGGGGCTGCGTCGCTGGAGGCGCGGCCTTACTGGCCCTGCGGCTTGGCGGCGGCCGGAGCGGCCGGCTTCGCCTGATCGAACTTCTTCACGACGTCGACGGTGATGTCGAGGGCCGCGTCGGCCCAGACGAGACCGGAGTCAGGGCCGTTGAAGATGTAGTACAGGCCCCGCTCCTTGCCCACGGCCTCGATGATCGGGGCAATCCGGCGCTGGAACTCTTCCTGGAGCTGCTGCTGCAGTTCCTGGACTTCGGCCTGCGCGTCCTGGGTGGCGCGCTGCATGTCGACATTGGCGCGTTCGACCTGTTTGGTGAGGTCGGCGCGCGCCGCCTCGCTCATCACGGCGCCGCTCTTGTCGAGCTTTTCCTGCAGGCCCTGCGCCTGCTTCTGACGCTCGTTGAGCTCGGCCACCTTCTTCGCCTGCAGCGCCTGCACGCGCGCGCTGGCCTGCTTGCCTTCGGCCGATTCAGCGACCACGCGCTGCAGCACCACGAAGGCGATCTTGGCGCCTTCCGGGAACGGCAGCGCCACCGGAGCGGCCGGCGCGGGGGCGGGGGCCGGTGCCTGAGCGGCGGGCGCCGCGGGCTTCGCCGTCGCCGGGGCCGGGGCCTGGGCGAACGAAGCGGTTCCGGTCACGAGCACGAGGCCAAGGGCCACAACCATACGTCTCATTGCTGACATCCTTTTCGGCAATACCGACAACCTTCGCATTTTACTCTACTATGCCGCGCCGGGTAAGATCAGTGAGTCGCCCTGTCTTGAGGACCGAAATGCGCCGAGTCACGCTCGCCTGCACGCTGCTTCTACCCTTCGTCGTCGCCGGCTGCGGCGGCGACATCCAGGACTTCATCGGTCCGACGCCGGAACCGGTCATCGTCACCGAGACCTTTACCGGCACCCTGACGAGGAGCGGTGCGACCTCGCACCCCTTCCCGATCAACTTCTCGAGCGGCGGTCAGGTGACAGCCGTTGCTGAAGACCGTGACCCCCGACAACACGACCGTGGTCGGCTTCAGCCTCGGCACCTGGAATGGTTCGGGCTGTCAGGCGGTCATCAGCAACGACCGCGCCACGATGCCCGCCTCAATCATCGGCCAGGCCACGACCACCGGCACCCTGTGCGTCCGCATCTATGACGTCGGCACGCTGGTGGACCCGCAGGACTACGAAATCGACGTCACCCACCCCTGAGCCGGCCGGCGGGCCGCAGCGGCCGGAGCTCAGAACGTGGAGCCGACCGCGAACCGGAACTGGAACTTCTGCGCCGGCGTCAGGTTGTTCCTGAGCACCCCGCCTCGCTGCGGGTTGTAAGCGAAGATCAGCCGGAACGGCACGTTCAGCACCGGCATGAAGAAGCGGATTTCGGCGCCCGTCGAGGTCTTGAACGCGCTCTGCCGCCCGATCGAGCGCGTCGTCGCCTTGGGCGCGTTCGGGTCTGCGAAGCCGGTGAACGCCAGCGGATCGTAGAGCAGCGGCTGCGGCGGCGGCACCACTTCGAGAATGTCTTCCTGCCAGCCGAAGCGGTCGCCGATGTCGCGCACCTGGCCGGCGTCGTAGAAGAGCACCAGCCGCACCGGCCCGGCAATCTGCAGCAGATATTCGGCGTTGAACAGCACGCTCTTGTTGCCGCCGAGCACGATGCCGGAGCTGATGTCGCGCGGGCCGATGCTGCGGATGTCGTAGCCACGAATGCTGTATTCGCCGCCCTGCACCAGCTTCTCGAAGATCGGCAGCTGCTTGGTGTCGCCGTAGGGCCGGATGTACTGGAACTGGGCGCGTGAGCCGACCGACATGCGCGGCGTGAGACGCCAGAAGCCCACGCCTTCGAGCGTCGGCTTGATGAAGAAGGTGTCGCCGCCGGGCCCGGCGTAGTCGAACGACGCGGTGAGGCGGCGGCCGGTGCTCGGGAAGATCGGGTTGTCGACGGTGTTGAACGAGAAGCTCGGCACGATCTTGCTGATCGTCCGCGAGCCGCCCTGGCCGATGAGCAGGGAGTCGGCGAGGAAGGGATTGTTGTTGCCGACGTTCTGGTAGGCCGGATTCAGATCCAGCACCTTGACCTGCTCGAAGCTGTAGTTCACGAACACGCGCGAGAAGTCGGCCACCGGGAAGCCCATGGTCACGTTGCCGCCGGTCGAGGCCTGCGTGAACTGTCCGATGTAGTTGAGCGACCGCTTGTAGATGTCGACGCCGCCGGTGATGTTGCGGTCGAACAGGAACGGCTCGGTGAAGGCCACCTGGTAGTTCTGCGAGCGCGAGCCGCCCTGCAGCGACACCGTGAGGCTCTCGCCGCGGCCGAGGAAGTTCGCGGTCTGGAACGACAACTGCCCGAAGAAGCCTTCGAACTGCGAGACGCCGGCGCCGAAGGTGAGCTGGTTGCGGTTCTGCTCTTCCAGCTTGAGCGTGACGTCGACCTTGTTCTTGGCGTTGGGCGTCTTCTTGACGTCGATGGCCTGGCCGCCCTCTTCGAGCTGCTTGAAGTAGCCCACCTGATTCAGGCGCCGCACCGAATACTTCAGCGCCTCGGTGTTGAAGATGCCGCCCTCGATGAGCCGCATCTCGCGGCGCACGACCGTGTCGCGGGTGGTGGTGTTGCCGGTGAAGGTGATGCGGTTGACGAAGTACTGCTCGCCTTCCTGCATCGTCATCGTGACATCCACGGTGGGCTCGGCCGGACCATCGAGGGGGCCGGTGGCGGCAGCCTGCGGCTTCAGGTCGGGATAGCCGGTGAACTCGAAGTAGCCGACGCCGCCGTAGACTTCCTGGGTCTTGCGCAGGCCGTCGCGGATCCGCTTCTCGCTGTACCAGTCGCCGCGCTCCAGCTTGAAGAGCGGCCGCAGGCCTTCGGATTTCGCCACGGTGTTGCCGGCAAACGCGAACTCGCCGACCTTGTAGCGCGGCCCTTCGGTGACCGGCACCCGCACCTGAATCCAGCGCGTCTTGCCGTCGGGACTGTCTTCGAGGGTCTTCAGTTCGGGGGTGCCGACGCGGGCCTCGATGTAGCCCTTGTTGCGGTAGTGGGCGACGACCATGTCGGCGTCTTCTTCGAACTTGGCTTCCTTGAAGTTGCCGCCGCCGGTCAGCCAGGAGAACGCCCCGTGCTGCTTGGTCTCCTTCATCTTGCGGCGCAGCGTCCGATCGCTGACCTCGACGTTGCCGTCGAAGTTGACCTCGCGGATGCGGACCTTGGGGCCTTCCTGCACGTCGAAGACGACCTTGACGAGCTTGGGCCCGCCGGGCAGCGATTCGACCTTCGAGGTGATCTCGGCGAACTGATAGCCCTTCTCGCTCATCAGGTCCTGGATGATGCTCTTGACCCGGCGCATCGCGCCTTCATCCAGGAACGAGTCGAGGCGCAGGGCCACGCCCAGTTCCTTCATCTTCTCGTCGACCTTGGTGCGCTCGACCTTGCTCGACCCGGTGTAGTCGACGATCTTCACGCGCGGGCGCTCTTCCATGTTGAAGATGACCCGCTTGCCGACCACCCCGTTGTCGTAGGGCTCGTCGAGCACCTCGACCCAGAGGTTGTCGAGGAAGCTGGTGCCCCAGAGGCGGCGGAAGTCGTCGCGCAGTTTCGCCTCGGCCTGGTCGTCGTAGGCGACCCAGGTGCCGGCGGAGCTGCTGCTCGGCTGCGTCTGGATGTAATAAAGGTAGGTCTGCGGGTCGATGAGCGACTCATCGACGGGGTGGAACTTCAGCTGGATGAAGCGGATGACCGGCCCGGAGCCGGGCGCTGGCATCCGCGCCGCCGGCTGGGCGGCCGGCGCCGGAGGCGCCGCCTGCCTGGCTTCGACGACGCCCGCCGACGCTACGAGACAGAATCCGAGGAGAGTAAGCAGCCTTCGCATCGTGTTCACACCGGTCGACCGGGCGCCCCCGGGGCGCCTCCGGGGCCGCCGGCTCGTCGCCGGTCGCCGAATCCGTCGATCCTACCGGATTCAGACGTCGCTGGAAAGCGGCTGGCCGGCCCCGACCGGTTCGCCGGGTTCCGAGACGGTGCGGTAGCCGAGTACCGCGCCGTCCACGTAGACCTCGATTTCGCCGTCGCGGACCCGGCCGCGGATGAGTTCCTCGGCCAGCGGATCCTCGACATACCGCTGGATGGCCCGGCGCAGGGGACGGGCGCCATAGGAGCGGTCCTTGCAGGTCACCTCGATCATCCAGTCGAGCGCCTCGGGGGTCAGCCGCACCTGCATCCGCTTGTCGGCCAGGTTGGTGTTCACCTGGGCCACCAGCAGCACCAGGATGCGCCGCAGGTCGTCGTCGGACAGCGCATCGAACACGATCAGCTCATCGACGCGGTTGATGAACTCGGGGTTGAAGGTGCGCTTGACCTCGCCGAGCACCATGTCGGTGATGCTCTTGGACGAGTCGCCCGACTCCGACTGGAACCCGAGCGTGGCCCGCTTCTGGATGAAGCGGGCGCCGATGTTCGACGTCATGATGATGATCGCGTTCTTGAAGTTCACGCGATTGCCGAGCCCGTCGGTGAGATGCCCGTCTTCGAACACCTGCAGCAGGATGTTGAAGATGTCGGGGTGCGCCTTCTCGATCTCGTCGAGCAGCACCACCGAATACGGATTGCGCTTCACCCGCTCAGTGAGCTGCCCGCCTTCTTCGTGCCCGACGTAGCCGGGCGGCGAGCCGATGAGCTTCGACACCGAGTGCTTTTCCATGTACTCGGACATGTCGAAGCGGATGAGGGCGTGTTCGCTGCCGAACAGCAGGTGGGCCAGCGCCCGCGCCAGCTCGGTCTTCCCCACGCCCGTCGGCCCGAGGAACATGAAGCTGCCGACCGGACGGGCCGGATTCTTGAGCCCGGCGCGCGAGCGGCGGATGGCCCGCGACACCGCCGAAATCGCCTGTTCCTGGCTGATGACGCGGCGATGGAGTTCCTCTTCCATCCGCATCAGCTTGTCGCTCTCGTCCTGGTTGATCGAGGCCAGCGGCACCCCGGTCCACTTCGAGACCACTTCGTCGATCTCGCTGCGGCCGACGACGACCTTGCGCTGGTTGGGCCGCACGTCGAAGCGCTCGCGCACCAGCGCCAGGTTCTCGCGGGCCGCAGCTTCCTGGTCGCGGTAGTACTGCGCGCGATCGAAGTCCTTCTGCGACGCCGCCTGTTCCCACTGTTCGACGGCGACGCGGATGCTCTTGTTGATCTCGCCGAATTCCTCGCTGAACGAGGCCTCGCGCAGCTTGGCGCGGGCGCCGGCCTCGTCGAGCAGGTCGATGGCCTTGTCGGGCAGGAAACGGTCGGTCACGTAGCGGCTCGACTGGTAGACCGAGGCCTCGATCGCGTCCTGCGAGTACTCGACGTGATGGAACTGCTCGTAGCGGTCCTTCACCCCCATCAGGATACGGATGGTCTCCTGCTCACCGGGCGGCTCGACCTTGATGGCCTGGAAGCGCCGCTCGAGCGAGCGGTCCTTCTCGATGTATTTGCGGTATTCGGCCGGCGTGGTGGCGCCGATGCAGCGAATCTCGCCGCGGCTCAGCGCCGGCTTCAGGATGTTGGCGGCGTCGAGCGAGCCTTCGGCCGATCCGGCCCCCACCAGCGTGTGCAGTTCGTCGATGAAGACGATGATGTTCGGGTTGTCGGTGAGCTCCTTCATGATGGCCTTGAGGCGTTCTTCGAACTGCCCCCGGTATTTCGTCCCGGCCACGATGAGGGAGATGTCGAGCGCGAGCAGACGCTTGTCGGCGAGGAAATGCGGCACGTCGCCGCAGACGATCTTCTGCGCCAGTCCCTCGACGATGGCGGTCTTGCCGACGCCCGGCTCGCCAATGAGCACGGCGTTGTTCTTGGTGCGGCGGCACAGCACCTGCTGCACGCGCTCCAGCTCGTAGTCGCGGCCGACCAGCGGATCGAGCTGGTTCTTCAGCGCGATGTCGGTCAGGTCGCGGCTGAACTCGGCCAGCAGCGGCGTCTCCTTCACCCGGGTCGAGGTGGTCTTCTCGTTGAGGAGCTGGACGATGTCCTCGCGGACGGCATGCAGGCGCATGCCCTTCTCCATGAGGATGCTGGCCGCCACCGAGCGCTCCTCGCGGAGCAGCCCCAGCAGCAGGTGTTCGGTGCCGATGTAGTTGTGGAGGAGGCGATCGGCCTCCTCGGCGGCGTACTGCAGCACCCGCTTGGTCTCGCCGCTGAACGGGATCTCGACCGACGTCGAGACCTTTTCACGGAACACCGTGCGGCCCTCGATGTCCTTCCGGATCGTGTCCAGCGACAGGTGTGACCGCTGGAAGATGCGGCTGGTGAGCCCCTTCCCCTCGCGGATCAATCCCAGCAGCAGGTGCTCGGTCTCGATCGAGATGCTGCCGAGCTGACTTGCCTCATAGCGGGCGAAGAACAGCACCCGCCGTGCTCTTTCGGTATACCGCTCGAACATCCGGCCGCCTTCGCGTGGAAAAAAGTCCCGGCGCTTGTGGGTTTCATTATAAGGGATTCCTCCCTCGCGGCCCCGGCCGTACGGCCGGGACCGGATCGGTCGGCCGCACACCCGGCTCGACGGCTACAATCGCCGTGGAGGTTCCCCCGTGCCGGACGCTGTCGGATTCATCGGACTCGGCGCCATGGGCAAGCCCATGGCGCTCAACCTGCGCAAACACGACGTGCCGGTCGTGGTGCACAACCGCAGCCACGCTGCCGAGCGCGTCCTGGCGGACGCCGGCGCCGGGATCGCCACCACCCCGGCGGCGGTGGCCGCGGCCTGTCAGGTGGTGATGGTGATGCTGCCGGATGCCCCGGACGTCGAGGCCGTCTTCGAGGGCCCGTCGGGGCTGCTCGCCGGACTGCAGCCGGGCGCGGTGGTCGTGGATTCGAGCACCATCGCCCCGTCTGCCGCCAAACGCTTCGCGGCGCAGGTGGCCGAGCGCGGCGGCGCCTATCTCGATGCGCCGGTCAGCGGCGGCGAGATCGGCGCCATCGACGGCACGCTCACCTTCATGGTGGGCGGTGAGGCCGACGCTCTCGAACGGGTGCGGGCGCTGCTGGCGATGATGGGCAAGGAGGAGCGGATCGTCCACGTCGGCCCGTCGGGCGCCGGACAGATCTGCAAGGCCTGTAATCAGCTCGTCATCGGCGGCACGATGGTGGCGGTGGCCGAAGCCCTCGCGCTGGCCGGCAAGGCCGGTGTGGACGGCGCGAAGGTGCGCCAGGCGCTGCTGGGCGGCTTCGCCGCCAGCCGCGTGCTCGAAGTGCACGGCGAGCGGATGCTGGCCGGCAACTACAAACCGGGCTTCAAGGCCCGGCTCTACAAGAAGGACCTGCGGATCGTGAACGAGGCCCTCGCCGAATTCGGCGTGCCGGCGCCGGCCACCGCCGTCGTGCAGCAACTCGTGCACGCGCAGGTGACGGCCGGAGGCGGCGACGACGACTACTCGGGCGTGGCCACCACGATCTTCCGCCTCGCTGGACTCGTCTGACGCGCCGGCCCCGCGCCGGCATTCTCCGGAGATTCGCATGTCTGCTTCCGTGCCCACACCCCGCGCCATCCTCGAACGCCTCGGCCTTGCCGACCTCAACCCCGGCGTCTCGTCGGGCGCCGCCGACTGGACGCTGACGTCCGGCGCCGAGGTGCTGACGTCGTACGACCCGACCACCGGCGCCGCCATCGCCGGCGTGCAGCTGGCGCCCCCCGCCGCCTACGACCGCATGGCCGACGCCGCGGCCGCCCGCTTCCGCACCTGGCGTGAGACACCAGCGCCCCGCCGCGGGGAGCTCGTGCGCGACCTCGGCCAGGCGCTGCGCGCGGCCAAGGAGCCGCTCGGCGATCTGGTCAGCCTCGAGATGGGCAAGATCCGCGCGGAGGGGCACGGCGAAGTGCAGGAGATGATCGACATCTGCGACTTCGCGACCGGGCTGTCCCGGCAGCTCTACGGCCTCACGATCGCGTCCGAACGTCCCGGCCACCGGATGATGGAACAGTGGCATCCGCTCGGCCCGGTGGGCATCATCACCGCCTTCAACTTCCCCGTCGCCGTGTGGTCGTGGAACGCCGCCCTGGCCGCCGTCTGCGGCGACACCGTTCTGTGGAAGCCGGCCGAACCGACACCGCTCTGCGCCGTCGCGGTGCAGCGGATTGCCAACCAGGTGATGGCTGACCACGGCGTGGACGGGGTGTTCACGCTGGCGGTCGGCACCGGTCAGACCATCGGCGAACGCATGCTGGCCGACGCGCGCCTGCCGCTCATCTCGTTCACCGGGTCCACGGCCGTCGGCCGCCGCGTCGGTCAGGCCGTGGCCGGACGCTTCGGCCGGGCGCTGCTCGAACTGGGCGGCAACAACGCCATCGTCGTCGCCGCCGATGCCGACCTCGACATGGCGGTGCGCGCGGTGCTCTTCGGCGCCGTCGGCACGGCCGGCCAGCGCTGCACGTCGACGCGGCGCCTCATCGTGCACGCCGCCGTGGTGGACGCCCTCTGCGAGCGCCTGGTGAAGGCCTACTCGCAGGTCCGGATCGGCTCGCCGCTCGACGGCGCCACGCTCATGGGGCCGCTCGTGAACGAGGCCGCGGTCGAGAAGATGCAGGCGGCGCTCGCCGCGGCCGTCGCCGCCGGCGGCACGGTGCTGACCGGTGGCGCGCGGCGGACCGACCTGGGCCCGCACTTCGTCGAGCCGGCAATCGTGCGGATGCCGGCGCAGGCCGAGATCGTGCGCCACGAGACGTTCGCGCCGATCCTCTACGTGCTCGAGTACACCAACGTCGACGAGGCGTTCGCGCTGCACAACGCCGTGCCGCAGGGCCTGTCGTCGGCGATCTTCACCGAGAGCATGCGCACGGCCGAAGCGTTCCTGTCGGCGCGCGGGTCGGATTGCGGCATCGCCAACGTGAACATCGGCACCTCGGGCGCCGAAATCGGCGGCGCCTTCGGCGGCGAGAAGGAAACCGGCGGCGGCCGCGAGTCGGGCTCGGATGCGTGGAAGGGCTACATGCGCCGGCAGACCAACACCGTCAACTGGAGCTCGTCGCTGCCGCTCGCGCAGGGCATCACGTTCGGCGACTGACACGCCGCCACGGCCGGAAGGCGGGGCTACGCCGGCGTGAGCCGGCCGCCCTCGAGCCGCAGGATGCGATCGCACTGCTCGGCCAGGCGCGGGTTGTGCGTGGCCATCACGGCGGTGAGGCCGAACTCCTGATGCATCTCGCGCAACAGGGCATGCAGCGCGTCGGCGGTGCGTTCGTCGAGGTCGCCGGTCGGTTCATCCGCCAGCAGCAGTGACGGCTGCCTGACCAGGGCCCGCGCGACGGCGACGCGCTGCTGCTCGCCGCCCGAGAGCATCCCGGGACGATGCGTGAGTCGCTCCGCCAGGCCCACCCGCCCGAGGAGCCGCTCGGCCACGGGACGCGCCTCGGCGGCCGACACGCGGGCGATGCGCAGCGGCATCTCGACGTTCTCGAGCGCGCTGAACTCGGGCAGCAGGTGGTGGAACTGGAACACGAACCCGACGTGGCGATTGCGGAAGGCGACGAGCGCGGCGTCGTCGGCCGTGGAGACCGCGAAGTCCCCCATCGTGACCTCGCCGCTCTCGGGGCGGTCGAGTCCGCCGAGCACGTGCAGCAGCGTGCTCTTGCCCACGCCGGACGCGCCGACGATGGCGACCATCTCGCCGCGCGCCACCTCGATGTCGAGGTCGCGCAGCACCTGCAGGCGCTGCCCCGCCGGCCACGTACGACTTCTGCACGCCGGTGGCGCGCAGCAGCACCTCACTCATGGCGCAGTCCCTCGGCCGGGTCGAGCCGGGCCGCCTGCCGCGACGGGTAGATCGTGGCCAGGAAGCAGATGACGATCGCCGCCAGCACCACCAGGGCGACGTCGCGCGGCACCACCGTGAACGGCAGGTACGAGAGCTGGTAGACGTCGGCGGGAATCTGGATGAGGCGCATGCGGTCCAGCACCGTGGCGATGCCGACGCCGGCCGCGGTGCCCACGCCGGTGCCGACCAGGCCGATGACGAGGCCCTGCAGCATGAAGATCCGGCGGATGCTCGTCGCCGAGGCGCCCATCGTCTTCAGGATGGCGATGTCGCGGCTCTTCTCCATCACCAGCAACACCAGCGAGGCGACGATGTTGAGCGCGGCGACCATGACGATGAGGCCGATGGCAATCGAGATGGCGACCTTCTCGAGCCACAGCGCGGAGAACAGCGAGCGGTTGAGATCGGCCCAGTCCTGCGCCATGTAGGCGCCGTCGTCGAGCGAGGACAGCTCGTCGGCCATCGCCGGCGCGGCGTAGATGTCGCGCACGCGCAGTTCCAGATGATCGGGCTCGACCTTGCCGGCCAGCCGGCCGGCGGTCGCCAGCGTCACGAAGCCGTAGGCCTGATCGAACTCGAACAGGCCCAGCTGGAAGATGCCGACCACGGTGAGCCGCCGCTGCCGCGGCATCACGCCCATCGGCGACAAGGTGCCGTTCGGCGTGAGCACGCTCACCGCGTCGCCGACCTGCGCGCCGAGCTTGCCCCGCCAGTTCGTGCCCGATGAGGATGCCCGGCAGGCGTTCCTCGCCGCCGTCGTCGAGATCCTCGAAGCGGCCGCTCGTGAGCGACGCGGCCACTTCGGTGACGCGCGGCTCGAGCGCCGGGTCGATGCCCTTGATGGTGATGAAGGCCTGCTGGCCGTCCTTGCTGACGAGCGCCTGCGCCATCAACGCCGGGGCGACGCCGATGACATCGGGCACCGCCGACAGCCGCCGCACGTCGGCCTGGTAGTCGGTGATGCCGCCGGTGCGGAAGACGTAGACGTGGGCCGACGAGCCGAGCATGCGATCGCGCACGCCCTGCTGCAGGCCGGTCATCAGCGCCAGCGCGATGATGAGCGCCATCACGCCCACGGTGACGCCCAGCATCGACACCAGCGAGATGACCGAGATGAACGCCTGCTTCCGCTTCGCGAACAGATAGCGCAGCGCGACGAACAGCTCGTAGGGCACGGGCGGCTCAGTCTCGCGGACGCATCTGCGGGAACAGGATGACGTCGCGGATCGACGGGCTGTTCGAGAGCAGCATCACCAGCCGGTCGATGCCGATGCCTTCGCCGCCCGCGGGCGGCAGGCCGTATTCGAGCGCCCGCACGTAGTCGTCGTCCATCGCGTGCGCTTCGTCGTCGCCCTGGTCGCGCCCGTCGAGCTGCGCCTCGAAGCGCCGGCGCTGCTCGGCCGGATCGTTCAGCTCGCTGAAGGCGTTGGCCACTTCGAAGCCGCCGATGTAGAGCTCGAAGCGCTCGACCGTGTCGGGATCGTCGGCGCGTTGCTTCGACAGCGGCGACACTTCGGTCGGGAAGTCGTAGACGAAGGTCGGCTGGATGAGCGAGTCCTGCCACAGCCGCTCGAAGATCTCGCTGGCGATCTTGCCGGCGCCGGCGCCCTTCGGGATCTCGATGTGCAGCGCCCTGGCCACGGCGGTGGCGCCGTCGAGCGTGCGCAGCTCGTCGACCGTCACCGCGCGGCCGAGCCGCTTCGATGCCTCTTCCGCCGCGGCGTGGCGCAGCGACAGGCGCCGGAACGGCGCGGCAAACGAAATGGCGTGTTCGCCGAACGGGCAGGTCGTGCTGCCGGTGACGCGCTCGGCCACCGTCGAGAGCAGCTCCTCGGTGAAGGCCATCAGCGTCTGATAGTCCACGTACGCCCAGTAGAACTCGAGCATCGTGAACTCGGGGTTGTGCTGCGTCGAGATGCCTTCGTTGCGGAAGTTGCGGTTGATCTCGAAGACCCGCTCGATGCCGCCCACGACCAGCCGCTTCAGATACAGCTCCGGCGCGATGCGCAGGTAGAGCTTCATGTCGAGCGCGTTGTGATGCGTGACGAACGGCCGCGCCAGCGCGCCGCCGGCAATCGGCTGCATCATCGGCGTCTCGACTTCGAGGAACCCGCTGGCCGTCAGGACGTCGCGAATCGCCGACACCGTCCGGCTGCGCAGCTCGAACACCCGGCGCACGTCGGGATTCACGATGAGATCGAGGTAGCGCTGCCGGTAGCGCGTCTCGACGTCCTGCAGCCCGTGCCACTTCTCGGGCAGCGGCAGAAAACACTTGGCGAGAAACGTGAGCGATGCGGCCCAGATCGACAGCTCGTTGGTCTTGGTGCGGAACAGGTGGCCGGCCACGCCGACGATGTCGCCGAAGTCGAGCAGCTTCGAGAGCTGGAACTCGCGTTCGGTGAGCGCGTCCTGCCGCACGTAGACCTGCAGGCGGCAGCGGCCGTCCGACAGCACCAGGAAGCTGGCCTTGCCGAAGCTGCGGATGCTGATGACGCGCCCGGCGGCCACCGTCTCGACACGCGGCTGTTCGAGCGTCTCGGCCGGCGTGTCGGCATAGGCGTCCACCAGCTGCCCGACGGTGTGGGTCGTCGCGAACTGATGCGGATAGGCCGGAAACCCGAGCGCCTCGATCGCCGCCAGGTTCGCCCGGCGCTGGTCGGACTGCGCGTCTGCGTTGGACATTTCGGTGAACTCACTCCCCTGCCGACCGCGCCGAACGGTACCCGTGACGCGGGTCAGTCGATGATACGGCCTTCCTGCTTCAGCCGGTGATACACGGCGTCGAGCACGCCGTTGACGAACCGCACGGCGGCTTCGCCGCTGTACTCGCGCGCCAGTTCGAGCGCCTCGGTCAGCACCACGCGCGGCGGGGTTCCCGGTTCGCTCAGCCACTCGCGCACGGCCAGCCGCAGCACCAGCCGGTCGAGGACCGCCATGCGCTCGAGGCGCCAGTTGAGCAGGTGCGGCGTCACGACGGCGTCCAGATCGTCGCGCGTCTCCCAGGTGCCGGCGGCCAGCCGGGCCGCAAACGCGCGGGAGGGCGCGTCGAGCACCACGCCGTCCTGATCCTCAGGCTGCTCGACCAGCCGCAAGGCGTCGGCCAGCGGCACCTGGCCGATATGGACTTGGTACAGCGCCCGCAGGGCGGCCTCGCGCGCACGGTGCCGCTCGTCCCAGCGGGTCGGTGCCCGGCAGCGCGTCGCTCACGGCCGGGCCTCGAGCGCCTGGCGGAGCGTGGCCATCTCGACGGCGGCCATCGCGGCCTCGTAGCCCTTGTTCGACGGGCCGGGACCAGCGCGTTCGACCGCCTGCTTCGACCGAATCGGTGGTGAGCATGCCGAACGCCATCGGCACGCCTGATTGCAGCGACGCGGTCGTGACGCCGTGCGCCGCGGCCGCGCAGATGTACTCGAAGTGCGGCGTGCCGCCGCGGATCACGCAGCCGAGGCAGATGACGGCCGCGGGCCGCGCGGTGGTGGCCACGTGCAGGGCCGCCGAGGCGACTTCGAACGCCCCAGGCACCCACAGGACGTCGATGGCTTCGCCGGCGACGCCGGCGGCGCTCAGCGCCTCTCGGGCGCCGCTCAGCAGGCGCGCGGTCACGAAGTCGTTGAAACGCGCGACGACAATCGCGAAGCGGCTGCCGGGTGCCGACTGGCGCCCTTCGAACATGGGCATGCTAGCGGCCCTTCCAGACGGCGTTGCGCTTCCTCGAGGAACGCGCTGGTGCCTTCTTTCATGTCCTCGGTGGACGCGATCAGGCCGAACAGCGTCGCCTCGAGGTGCTGCGCTTCCGCCAGCGGCATCTCGCCGCCGTGATGCACCGCCTCGAGGATGTAGCGCATCGCGATCGGCGCCTTGGCGGCCAGCGTCGTCGCCAGTTTCACGGCCTCGGCGCGGAGGTCGGCGGCGGGCACGACGCGATTCACCAGCCCGATCTCGTAGGCACGGGAGGCGCTGATCAGGTCGCCGGTGAGCAGCAGTTCCAGGGCGCGGCCGCGGCCGACCAGCCGCGGCAGACGCTGCGTGCCGGCGTAGCCGGGCATGAGGCCCAGATTGACCTCGGGCTGGCCGAAGCGTGCGGTGTCGGCGGCGATGCGCAGCGTGCACGCCATCGCCAGCTCGCAGCCGCCGCCGAGTGCGAAGCCGTTGACGGCGGCGATGACCGGCTTGCCGAGCGTCTCGATGGTGTCGAAGGCGCGCTGCCCCGTGGTCGCATGTTCCTTGCCTTCGAACGGCGACATGACGGCGAGCTCGTTGATGTCGGCGCCGGCCACGAACGCCTTCTCGCCCGCGCCCGTGAGCACGATCGCGCGCACGCCCGGGTCGGCACCGAGCGCGGTCATGGCGTGCTGGATCTCGCTCATCGTGACGCGGTCGAGCGCGTTGAGCTTGGCCGGCCGGTTGACGGTGACGATCGCGACCGCTCCGTCGCGTTCGATCAGCAGGTTCTCGTAGGTCATCGGCCCCTCAGCGCGGACGTGCCGGCCCCGCGCGAACGAGCGATTATACCGGACGCTCCGAGCACGCCCACGGCCACCGCCGCGCCGAGGCTGTCGGCGGCGAGGTCGGCCAGGTCCGCGGACCGGTACGGCACGAAGCGCTGATGGAACTCGTCGGTCACCCCGTAGGCGGTGGCGATGACCCAGGCCAGAAGGGCGGCCCCGAGCGTCACCCCTTCCAGCCGGCCGCCGCAGGTGGCACGCAGCGTCACGGCGGCCAGGCCGCCGTAGAAGGCGAAGTGCAGCACCTTGTCGTTGATCGGGCCGGGCGACGGCGGCGACGACATGGCAGAGAGGCTGAAGATGAGCGCCATGTAGGCGACCACCGGCCCCCACAGCGACAGGCGCGAAGGAGCGGCCCTCACAGGGGCAGCGGGTACATCAGCCAGCCGAGCACCAGGCCGGCGCCGACGAACCCGCCGAAGATCCGCAGCCCCAGCCGCGCCTGCTCCTTCGGCTCGTCGTGCGCGATCGTCGCGAAGACCAGGGCGACGAAGAACGCGAAGAGCAGCAGGTAGAGGAGGTGGCTGGTCATCTCACTTGCGGCCCGAGGCGACGTCGAACGCGTCGAGCGCGACGAGCATGTTGAGCAGCCCGCTCACGATGACGAAGGTGTTGCCGTATTCGTAGGAGGCGGCCGTGACCACGCCCTGGCCCCACCCGAACCAGCCGGCCACCAGCGCCGGCAGGCCCACGCCGCGGGCGGCAATCGCCGCCAGACCGGCGAGCGGTTGGGAGAAGTCGAAGGGGAACATGCGGCCATCGAGGGCGAGGCCCAGCAGCGAACATCGCCGGGATGGCGACGAGAAAAATCACGCCCTTCTGGCGTTTGCCCAACACCAGATGGCCCACCCCCGGCATCAGCCACGCGAGCGCCGCGGCGAGCACCGGCGAGACCGGTTGCGCACGTTCCGCGGCCGTCACACCCACACCGCCTAGTGTAGCCCAGCCGCCGGCGGAACCTTCGGAGGCAGCCCGTCGTCAAACGCCATTAGATTCCTGAACAGTGTTCAGGCAGGATGGCACGATGGGCATCAAGGAACGACAGGACCGGGAACGTCACGCCGTACGGGCGTCGATTCTCACCGCCGCTCGCGACCTCTTCGTGAGTGAGGGCTATCCCAACGTCTCCATCCGCAAGATCGCCGAGCGCATCGAGTACAGCCCGGCCGCCATCTACAGCTACTTCCCCGGCAAAGACGACATCTTCTTCGCGCTCGCCGCCGAGGGCTTTCAGCGCCTCGACGACGCCATCAAGGACGTGGTCGGCGACCCGGATCCGCTGCAGGATCTCAGGAACTGCTGGGCGGCCTTCTACACCTTCTCGAAGGAGCAGCGGGAGTTCTTCCTGCTCATGTTCGTCGATCGCTCGGTGCCCGCCATCACCGAGCAGTGGCAGGGATTTGCCCTGCTGCAGCAGATGATCGACCGCGTCGCCGCCCGCATCCAGCGCTCCATCGACGCCGGGCAGCTGCCGGCCACCCTCGACCCCGAGGTCGCCCTGCACGTGCTCTGGGGCGCGATGATGGGGCCGGCCGTGCTCGGCTGCACCTGCCGCCTCGCCCCCGGTGAAGACTGCGACGCGCTGGCGCACGACGTGCTCGAGACCACCATCGCCGGCCTGCGGGCCGGCACCCGTTTGAGCTTCGTGCCCTGTCACCCGGGCACGACGCATGTACCACCCTCGCCCCCCACCGGAGTCACCTCTCATGAAGGCTAGTCACCTGTTCGTGCTCGTCGCCGCCAGCCTCTCGCTCGCCACGGTCGTGGCCTGCGGCGGCGGATCGGCTCCCCAGGCCGCCACCCCGGTCGCCGTGCCGCCGGTCGATGTCGCTGCCGTGAAGGCGCAGGCTGGCACCCTCGAGGCCACGCTCGAACTGTCGGGTAACCTGGCGCCGCGGGCACGCGTCGGCGTCAAGCCGCGCGTGCCCGGCGCCATCGAACGGGTGCTGGTCGAGATCGGCGCGGCGGTGCGCGAGGGCCAGACCGTGGCCACCCTCGACCGCCGCGAGATCGACGCCCAGGCCGATGCCGCCATCGCCACCGTGGCCGTCGCCGCGGCCGGCGTGGACGCGGCAGAAGCGGGGCTGTCAAACGCCGCGACCGAGCTGGAACGGGCCCGCAACCTCTTCGAAAAGGGCGCCCTGCCCCGCCAGCGTCTCGATGCCGCCGATACCGCCAACAAGGCGGCGGTGGCGCAGCGCGAGCTGGCGCGGGCCAGCCTGGCGCAGGCGCAGGCGGCCCAGCGCCGGGCGCGCGAACAGCAGCGCGATACGACGCTGAGCTCGCCGGTGGCCGGCCACGTCGTCGAGCGCAACTACGATCCGGGCGCCATGCCGGGCGACCTGCCGGTCGTGGTCATCGCCGACCTGCGCGTGCTGAAGCTCGAAGCCGGCGTGTCGGAACTCGAAGCCGGCCGTCTCAAAGTCGGGATGCCGGCCGAGGTCGTGGTCCAGGCGCGCTCGGGTGAGAAGTACAAGGGCGAGCTGGCCGCCATCGCGCCGGAAGTGAACGAACGCAACCGCCACTTCCGTGTCGAGATCCGCGTGCCGAACCCCGGAGCCGTGTTGCTCTCGGGCATGTATGCGACCGCCCGCATCGTCACCGAGCGCGCCACCGGCGGCGTCATCGTGCCGCGCGAAGCGGTCACGACCCGCGCCGGCAAGCGCATCGCGCTGGTGGTGACCGGCGACACCGTCAAGTCGGTGGAGGTCACCGAAGGGCTCGCCGATGGCCAGCGCATCCAGATCCTGACCGGCCTCAACCCCGGTGACACGGTCGTCGCCGACGCCCGCCGGCAGCTCGCCGACGGCACCCGCGTCCGCACCTCACTCAACTAGTCGTCTCTTCCAGGCTCCGAGCACACCGTCATGTGGATCTCCGATACGTCCATCAAGCGCCCGGTCTTCGCGACCATGACCATCATGAGCTTCGTCGTGCTCGGACTGGTCTCGATGGGACGCCTGGGCATCGACCTCTTTCCCGAAGTCAACTTCCCGTTCATCAACGTCGGCGTCGTCTTCCCCGGCGCCGCGCCCGAAGAAGTCGAGTCGCTGGTGACCCAGCGCATCGAAGACGCCGTCTCGGGCATCAACGGCGTCAAGCGCGTGATCTCGACCTCCACCGAGGGCTTCTCGCGCGTCGGCGTCGAGCTGCGGCTCGAAGTGGACGCCCAGGCCGCCGCCGCCGAGGTGCGTGAGAAGGTGGCCGCCATCCGCGGCATCCTGCCGCCCGACATCGAAGACCCGACCATCCAGCGCTTCGACGTCGCGGCGTTGCCGGTGGCGGTCTACGCGGTGGGCTCGACGCAGCCCTCCGACCGGGTCCGCCGGCAGGTCGACGAAGAGCTCAAGCCGCTCATCGAGCAGATCGACGGCGTCGCCGCCGTCGAGATCAACGGCGGCCAGGTCCGCGAGATCCAGGTCAACCTCGATCCCCGCCGCCTCGAAGCGCTCGGCATGCCGATTACCGAGGTGGCCGCCAAGCTGGCCGCCGAGAACCTCGACCTTCCTGGCGGCAACGTCGAACGCGACGGCCGCAGCGTGACCCTGCGCACCAAGGGCGAGTTCCAGGACGCCGACGAGATCGCCAACGTGATCCTGCGTTCCGACGGTGGCTCCACCGTGCGGGTGAAGGACGTCGGCACGGTCGTCGACGGCTTCGAAGAGCGCAAGTCCACCACCCGCCTCGATGGCGCCGATGCCGTGTCGTTCTCGGTGCGCAAGCAGTCGGGCGCCAACACGGTCGAAATCACCGACCGCGTCACCGCCACTCTCGCCCGGGTCGGCCCGTCGTTCCCCGACCTGCAGATCCGGCCGGTCCACAACGACGCCGACTTCATCAAGGAGAACGTCCGCGACGTCCGCGGGCACATTCTCTTCGGCGGCTTCATGGCCGTCGTCGTGATCTTCCTCTTCATGCGCGACTGGCGTTCGACGCTCATCACCGCGCTGGCCCTGCCGACCTCGGTCATCGCCACCTTCTTCTTCATGTACGTGGCGGGCTTCACCTTCAACATGATGTCGCTGATGGCGCTGTCGCTGGTCATCGGCATCCTCATCGACGACGCCGTGGTGGTGCGCGAGAACATCTTCCGGCACATGGAGATGGGCAAAGACCCGGTGACCGCGGCGCGTGAGGGGACGGCCGAGATCGGCCTCGCCGTGATGGCCACGACCTTCACGATTCTGGCGGTGTTCCTGCCGGTCGGCTTCATGACCGGCATCGTCGGCCAGTTCTTCAAGCAGTTCGCGCTCACCATCGCGTTTGCGGTCGCGATGTCGTTGCTGGTGGCCTTCACGCTCGACCCGATGCTGTCGTCGCGCTTCGTGCGCTTCATCCCGCCCGAAGAACGCCGGGCGACCAAGGTCGGCCGCTTCCTCGAGCGCTGGGGTGAGTTCTACGACAAGATCGACCGCCAGTACCACCGCCTGCTCGGCTGGGCGCTGGAGCATCCGTGGAAGGTCGTGGCCGCGGCGACGCTGGTCTTCTTCGGCAGCCTGTCCACCCTGACCGTCATCGGCACCGAGTTCGTGCCGCTCGAGGATCGCGGTCAGTTGGAGGTGCTGGTCGAACTGCCGCCCGGCACCTCGTTCGAGCAGAGCGAGGCCGCGGTGGCCAGCGTCGAGTCGATCGTGCGCGGCATCCCCGAGGTGCGCCAGATCTTCTCGACCGTGGGCGTCAATGGCGACGCGCTGCGAGCGCGCCTCCAGGTGAAGACGACGTCCAAGCAGGAACGCGAGCGCGGTCTGCTGGCCATCAAGGCCGATGCGCGCGCCCGCCTGGCCGATGTGCCGCTGGTCAGGGCCACCGTCACCGATCCGGAGTTCATGCAGGGGGCGCCGAGCGAGGCGCCGGTGAACATCTTCGTGCGCGGCGACGACATGATCGCCCTGCAGCGCCTGAGCGACGAGATCGTCACCAAGGTGCGGCAGGTGCCCGGCGCCGTCGACGTCGACAGCACGCTCGAAGGCGGCCAGCCGGAAATGGTGGCGCAGGTCAACCGTTCGCTCGCCGCCGACATGGGGTTCGAGGTGGCGACCGTGGCTTCGCAGCTGCGCGGCATGATCGAAGGGGTGGTGCCGACCAAACTGCGCGACGGCGAAGAGGAATTCGACATCCGCGTGCGCCTGGCGCCGGAGTTCCGCAACGACTTCACCGTCATCGGCCGCACGCCGCTCTACTCGTCACGCGGCGCCGTCGTGCGCACCGCCGACATCGTCACGATGGAGCCGGGCGTGGGCCCGACCAACATCGAACGGGAGCAGCGGCGGCGCCAGGCCAAAATCGCCATCGAACTCGACGGCCGCGCTCTCGGCGACGTGACGCGGGACCTCGACACGGTCATGGCCGGCGTCCAGATGCCGGCCAACTTCGAGTGGGGCTACGCCGGCGACGTCGAGATGATGCAGGAGTCGGCGGCGTCGATGGGCCTGGCGCTCCTGCTGGCCATCGCCTTCATCTACATCGTGCTGGCCTCGCAGTTCGAATCGTTCACCGAGCCGTTCCTCATCATGCTGTCGCTGCCGCTGGCGATCGTCGGCGCGCTGCTCGGCATGCTGGTCACGGGGAACAACATCGGCATGCCGGCGATGATCGGCGTGGTCATGCTGATGGGCCTGGTCACCAAGAACGCCATTCTGCTGGTCGACCTGACGAATCACTACCACCGCGAGGAAGGCCTCTCGGTGAAGGACGCCATCCTCAAGGCCGGACCGGTGCGGCTGCGCCCGATTCTCATGACCACGCTGGCCATGATCTTCGGCATGTGGCCCTCGGCGGCGGCCACCGGCGACGGCGCGGAATTCCGGGCCCCGATCTCGATTGCCACCATCGGCGGCCTCATCACCTCGACGGCGCTGACGCTGCTGGTGGTGCCGGTCGCCTATCTCATCCTCTCGCGCGTCATGGCGCGCCTGGCCGCGTGGCGCGCCGGCGCGGCTCCGGCGAAACTCGGCCAGGCGACGCGCGTCGCCGGACTCGTCGTCCTCCTCGCGCTGGCCGGCTGGTTCTGGAGCGCCTCGACGGCCTACGGCCAGACACCGGCCGCCGCGCCGACCTCGCCGCTGACCCTCACCTTCGATCAGGCCTTCGAGCGGGCGATGACCGCCAACCAGCAGCTGCGCGTGGTCGCCGAAAACGTGAGCATCGGCGAGTCGCGGGTGGCCGAGGCGCGCGCCGCCTTCCTGCCGGGTGCGAACCTGAGCTACCAGTTCCAGCCGATTCAGAAGTTCCCGGAGATCGTCGATCCCGGCCGGGGTGTTCGGCCCCGACGAGCAACGCTTCGAGGCCAACTTCGTGCGCAAGAACGTGATTCAGCTCGACCTGTCGCAGTCGGTCTATGCCGGCGGCCGCCTGTCGCGCGCCCGCGATCTGCAGGAGGAAGCCCTCCAGGGCTCCACGCGGGTCCTCGAGCGCGCCCGCCAGGACCTGCACCTGCGCGTCGTGCAGGCCTTCTATGCCGCCCTCATGAACGAGCAGAGCGTGAAGGTCGCCGACGAGGGCGTCGCGCTGGCGACGCGCCAGCTCGAGCTCGCCCGGGTGCGTTTCGAGGCCGGCTCGGTGGCCCGCCTCGATGTGCTGCGCGCCGAAGTCGACCTCGCCAATGCGCGGGCGCGGCGTATTCAATATCAGGCGGCGGTCGACCAGTCCTACCAGGCGCTGCGCACGGTGCTGTCGCTGCCGCGCACGCAGCCGCTGGTGCTGCAGGGGACGCTCGACGACCTCTCGGTGCCGCAGGACCGCGAGACCCTGGCGGCGGCGCTGCCGACGCGTCCGGACCTGCTGGCGCTCGAGTCGCAGCGCCGGGTGGCCGATTACGCGGTGGCCCTGGCCTCCGCCGACTGGAAGCCGACGGTGTCGCTCATCGGCAACGTCGCGTATCAGAACAACGACGCCGCCCGCGTGCTGCGCCAGTCGAACCAGAACTACACGTTCGGCGTGGCGGTCCGCATGCCGCTCACGGCGGCGCCGGGCGCGGCGGCACGGCGTGGGGTGGCGGAAGCGCAGCGACGGCAGGCCGAACACGGCCTGCGAGCGGCGCTCGACGACGGGCACCTCGAACTCGAGACCGCCTGGACCGACCTGCAGGCCGCGGCCGAGGTGGTCGCCACCCAGCAGAAGGCCCTCGAACTCGCGCGCGAGAGCGTCGACATCGCGCAGGTGTCATACGAAAACGGCGTCATCACGTCGGCCGAGCTCACCGACGCGCAGGTGGCGCTGCTGCAGACCGACTACCAGCTGCAGCAGGCCAAGTACGCGCGCATCGTCGCCGCGGCCCGCGCCCGTTTCGCGGCCGGGGTGTCCTAAGGCCCGGGCCCGCGGCTTCGCGCCGCTACTCGGCGCTTCGGCGCGGCTTCGGCACGACCGCCGGCTGGCGGCTACGCTTCCAGCCGGCCGAAGTGCGCCTCGTAGCGCTGGACGAACTCCGGCCAGGTGTAGGCGTGGCTGGTGCCGCCGAGGTGCTCGAGCGCCCAGGTGGCCGCGACGCTGCCCATCCGCGCCGACACTTCGAGCGAGCGGCCGCTCGCCAGGCCCTTCATCAGCCCGCCGCGGAACGCATCGCCGACGCCGGTCGGGTCGACGATGCGGTCGGGCGTCACGGCCGGCACGTCGATGCGGCTGTCGCGGGTGATGACGGTGCTGCCGTGTTCGCCGCGGGTGATGATGAGCACCGCGGCCGCCGCCAGCACGTCCGCCTCCTGCATCCCGGTCTTCTGGCGGATCAGCTCGAACTCGTAGTCGTTGCAGATGACGATGTGCGCGCCGACGATGCCGTCCTTGAGCTGGGCGCCGTCCATGCGGGCGCACTGCTGGCCGGGATCCCAGATGTAGTTGATGCCCATGGTGCTGCACTCTTCGGCGTACTGCACCATCGCGTCCGGATCGTTCGGCGAGATGATGACCAGGCCGTCGGCCGCGAGCCCGTCGACGGTGCGGAACGACAGCTCGCCCGCGTTGGCCATGGCGCCGGTGTAGAACGACGCGATCTGGTTGTTGGCCTGGTCGGTGCTGCAGAAGAACGAGGCCGTGAACTTGTTGCCGATGACCTTCACGAGCGAGGTGTCGATGCCGGCCGCCGTCAGCCACGCGCCGTAGTCGCTGAAGTCCTGCCCGGCCGTCGCCATCAGGTGCGGCCGCTCGCCGAGCAGGGCCAGCGTGTAGGCGATGTTCGGGCGCGCAGCCGCCGCGCCGCTTGTCCATCGTGTCGACGAGGAAGCTCAGGCTCACGCGCTGCATGTGTTCGGGCAGGAGGTGCTCGGTGAACTTGCCGGGGAACGACATCAGGTAGTCGAACGCGATCGAGCCGGTGACGATCAGTTTCATGGCGGGTCTCGGAATAAAGCCGGGGCTCGGGGCCCGGGACGCGGGCGGTCAGTCGGTGACGGGCAGATAGCGGCCGACGATCGGCGCCAGATCGCGCCGCAGTTGCGGCGGCACCGCGTCGGGCCGGGTGATGAGGGCCGTGCCGAGCGCGTCCTTGCAGCCGCACGGACGCTCGGCGCCGAGGCGCTCGACGGTCTCGGCGATCACGCGCTGCGCCATCTTCGCGTTCTCCATCAGGTTGGCGATGACCATCTCGACCGTCACGGCGTCGTGGTCGGGATGCCAGCAGTCGTAGTCGGTCACCAGCGCCATCGTGGCGTAGCAGATCTCGGCCTCGCGCGCCAGCTTGGCCTCCTGCAGGTTGGTCATGCCGATGATGTCCATGCCCCACGAGCGATAGAGCCGCGACTCGGCCAGCGTCGAGAACTGCGGCCCCTCCATGCAGACGTAGGTGCCGCCGCGATGCACGCGGGCGCCGGCGGCCTCGGCCGCTGCGGCCGCCAGCAGACGCAGGCGCTCGCACAGCGGATGCGCGAACCCGACGTGCGCCACCAGGCCGTTGCCGAAGAACGTGCCGATGCGTCCGAAGGTGCGATCGATGAACTGATCGGGGAACACGAGATCGAGCGGCCGATACTCTTCCTTCAGGCTGCCGACGGCGCTCGCCGACAGGATGTGCGAGACGCCCAGCAGCTTGAAGCCGAAGATGTTGGCGCGGTAGTTGAGCTCGCTCGGCATCAGCCGGTGGCCGGCGCCGTGCCGCGCCAGGAACGCCACGCGCTTCCCGCGCAGCGTCGCCAGCACGTAGGGCCCCGACGGCTCGCCGAACGGCGTCGTCAACGACTCGCTCCTCGCGATCGGTCAGCTCGGCCATGTCGTAGAGCCCGCTGCCGCCGATGATTCCGATCTCTGCGCTGCTCATCACGCTACTCCGTTCTGGGGTCTGACCCCGATACCTAAATCACTCGCTCCACGCTGCGCCGTCCATCGGCCTCGCGCAGGATACCAGCCGCCATCGACGGGTCGTGCTCGAAGAACACCAGATATTCGCGCTCGATCGCCTCGCGCGCGAAGGCCGCGCTTGAACGCCAGCGTGTCCACCGGATACAGGTCGTAGCCCATCACCCACGGATCCGGCAGGTGCACCGAGGTCGGATACATGTCGGCCGCGAAGACCGCCGTGCGCCCGCCCGATGCGATCGTCACCACCTGATGGTGCGCGGTGTGGCCGCCCGAACGCCGGTAGCGGACGCCGGGCACGATTTCGGCGCCGTCGTCGACGAGCGTCAGCACGCCGGCCTCCATCAGCGGCACGAAGTTCTCCGGCAGGTAGCTGGCGCGGTTGCGTTCGTGCGGATGGGTCGCATCGTGCCACTCGCCGGCGTGCGCGAAGTAGCGCGCCTTCGGGAAGCGCGGCACGAGGCGGCCGTCGGCGAGGCGCTCGGTGAAGCCGCCGACGTGGTCGAAGTGCAGGTGGCTGGCGATCACGATGTCGATGTCCTCGACGGTCAGACCGGCATCGGCGAGCGCGTGATCGAGGTGATAGCGTGCGATCCAGCCCGTAGATCGCGGCGCTCTTCGCGTCCATCTTGTCGCCGCAGCCGGCGTCGATGAGCACCGTCTGCTCGCCGCGCACGACCAGCGGCCGCATGCCCAGCGGAATGCGGTGGCGGTCGTCGGGCGGCAGCCGCTTTTCCCACAGCGTGCGCGGCACGACGCCGAACATCGCGCCGCCGTCGAGCGCGAAGAAGCCGTCCGACAGCGAGACCAGCTCGAGGTCGCCGAATGCCAGCCGGGCCGGACCACGGAAGAGCGGCACCGTCGGCGTGTGGCCGGCGCGCGCGCCGGGCGCCGGCTGCTTCAGCTCGACGAGCACGCCCTGCGGCGGCCGACGGATGCATGAACGCGACCAGCGCCCCTTCGGCGCCGGGACGCGGCGTCTCGTCGATCAGCCGGACGCCGGCCGCCTTCAGCTCGGCCAGCGCCGCGTGGATGTCATCGACCGCGAGCGCCACGTGATGCAGCCCGGGGCCGCGCTTCTCGAGGAACTTCGCGATCGGCGACTCGGGCGCGGTGGCCTCGAGCAGTTCGAGCAGGCATTCACCGGCCGGCAGGAAGTGCGCGCGCACCTGCTGGCCGGCGACGAACTCGTCGTGCGCCGACCTGCAGCCCGAGCCGTCGCGGTAGAACGCGGTCGCCGCGGCCGCATCGCCACGGCGATGCCGACGTGATCGAGACGGACTTTCATCGCCTGCCCTCACCGGTGCCCAGCGCACGGGCCAGAATATCAGACGCCGCCGTGTAAGGATCGACTTCGCGCCGCGCGATCCGACCGACCAGGGCGTCGAACTCGCCGGCCACGAGGACCTGCGACTCGACGTGCGCCAGGAAGCGCCTGGCGCAGCAGTCGCGCAGGCGAAATTCGTGCCGCGCGGCCAGGCGCTGCTGACGCTGCGGCGCGGAGTGGGCGCGGAACGCGCGCACCGTCGTCCACAGCTCGGCGACGCCCTTGCCGGTGGTGGCCTCGGTCCTGACGATCGGCGGGCGCCACTCGCCGTCGCCGAACGCCTGCAGCGCCAGGTTCGATTCGATCGACGTCACCATGCGATCGGCGCCGTCGCGATCGGCCTTGTTCACCACGAAGATGTCGGCGATCTCCATGATGCCGGCCTTGAGCGCCTGCACGTCGTCGCCGGTGCCGGGCACCAGCACGACGATCGAGATATCGGCGGTGCGGACGATGTCCACTTCGTCCTGGCCGACGCCGACGGTCTCGATGATCACCACCGACTTGCCGGCCGCATCGAGCACCAGCGCCAGGTCCGACGTCGTCGGCGCCAGGCCGCCGAGGTGGCCGCGCGTGGCCATGCTGCGGATGAACACGTCGGGATCGGCGATATGCGCCTGCATCCGCAGGCGATCGCCGAGAATCGCGCCGCCGGTGAACGGGCTGGTCGGATCGACGGCGATGACGCCGACGGTCTCGCCGGCGGCCCGCAGTTCCGCCACCAGCTTGTCGACGAGCGTGCTCTTGCCGGCGCCCGGCGGACCGGTCACGCCCACCAGGTAGGCGCGGCCGGTGTGCGGGAACATGTCGCGGATGAGTGCCGGCGGCGCCGGGGTGATCGTCTTCGATGAGCGACATCGCGCGGGCGATGGCCCGCGGATCGCCAGCGAGCACCCGGGCGCTGAGCGGCAATCGCTCGGTCACGTCAGGCGGCCAGCAGTTGCCGGGCGATGACCAGCCGCTGCACCTCGCTGGTGCCTTCGCCGATGGTCGTCAGCTTGACGTCGCGGAAGAACTTCTCCGCCGGGTAGTCCTTCACGAACCCGTAGCCGCCGTGAATCTGCACCGCGTCTTCCGAGGCGCGCACGGCGATCTCGCTCGCATAGAGCTTGGCCATCGACGACTCGAGCGTCATCCGGCGGCCCTGATCCTTCAGCCACGCCGCCCGCAGCGTCAGCAGCCGCGCCGCCTCCACGGCGGCCGCGTGGGCGACCAGCTTGGCGCGAATCGACGGGAAGGTGCCGATCGCCACCCCGAACTGCTTGCGCTCGAACGCGTAGCGGCGGGCCGCCTCGTAGGCGCCCTGCGCCAGGCCGACCGCCAGCGCGGCGATGCCGATGCGCCCGGCATCGAGCACCTGCAGCGTCTGGATGAAGCCCTGGCCTTCCTCGCCGATCATCTGATCGGCGGGAATGCGGCACTTCTGCAGCAGCACCTCCACGGTCTCGCTGGCGCGCATGCCGAGCTTGTCTTCCTTCTTGCCGGCCGCCAGCCCGGGCGTGCCGCGCTCGACGACGAAGGCCGAGATGCCTTTGGCACCTTTGGCGCGATCGGTCACCGCCATGATGACCAGGATGTCGGCCGACGTGCCGTGCGTGATGAAACACTTCGCGCCGTTGAGCACCCAGTGGTCGCCGTCGCGGCGCGCGGTCGTGCGCATGGCCGCCGCGTCACTGCCCGACCCGGCCTCGGTCAGCCCCCAGGCCGCCAGCTTCGCGCCGGACGCCAGCACGGTGACGTAGCGCTGCTTTTGCGCCTCCGACCCGAAGAGCGCCAGATGCGCGAGGCCGAGGCCGTTGTGCGCGGCCACCGACAGCGACACCGAGGGATCGACGCGCGCCAGTTCCTCGAGGCGATGCAATAATCGACCGCCGACATGCCGGCGCCGCCATAGGCCTCGGGAATCTGGATGCCCATGAGGCCGAGGTCGGCGAGCTTCGGCAGCAGCTCGTGCGGAAAGTGCTGCGCGTCGTCCCACTCGCGCACGTGCGGGCCGATTTCGGCCTCGGCAAACGCGCGCACGCTCCTGGCGAGCAGGCGCTGGTCGTCGGTCAGGGAAAAGTCAGGCACGGGACGTCCGGATCGGAGGCAGCTGGTGTCGGGATCGGGAGGTGATGCCGCGTCCCGATCATATCATTGGGGTCATGAGGCTTCGCCGATGACCCCGCGCACCAGAACCGCGCTCTTCGTGGCCCTCGGCATGCTCGTCGGGCCGGCGCCGCTGTGGGCCGACGTCACGGCATTTCTCGGCGCGTCACCGAATCCGGGCCTGCGGCTGGCGCGCGGCGCGGCCGCCGGGGCCGGCCTGGTCGTGGTGGCGTTCGAGGTCGAGGCCGCGCAGATCCTCGAGCAGGCCGCCGACGGTGAGCCCGGCCTCTCGACCGGGATGGCCAACCTCCTCGTTCAGACGCCGCTGGCCGTCTCGGGGATGCAGTTCTATGGCACGGCCGGAGCGGGCCTCTACCGCGAACGTCTCGGCACCCGGCAGGAAACCAACGGTGCCGCCAACATCGGTGGCGGCGTGAAGATTGGCATCGCCGGGCCACTGAAGCTCCGCCTCGACTACCGGCTCTTCCGCCTGCGGGCGCGCCGCTCCACGCGACGTATCACCGGGTCTATGCCGGCGCGACGCTGGGATTCTAGGAACGCTCAGCGCCGCGGCGGCACCGGCGTGACGGCCAGCGTCGCAAAGGCCTCGAGCGACAGCCGCGTCGGCGGCGCCGCGAGCGCATCGCGGTACTTCACGAGCAGCGCTTCCGGCAACGACGTCGAGAGGCGATCGAGGAGCAGCGACGGCCGGTAGTCGGCGTCGGCGACCGGCGTCGGCAGCCAGTGCACGTACACGACGTTGCCTTTGGCATCCGCCTCACGGGCCTTGAACACCTGCCACCCGGCGGCGAGGCGGCGATCGGCCTCTGGCGCGGTTGCCAGCGCCGCCTTCAAGGCCGTGATGACAGCTTCGTAGTCGGCGGTGCGATCGGCTTTGACGAGCGCCAGGACCAGTCCGGACGTACCTGCGGGAAAGATGAGGCGGGCGGGATTGGCCGAGGCCGGGACGTCGGCAGGCACGGGAGCGGGGACTTGAGGCGCACTGCTGGCGCTCTGCACGAGCGCCAGCAGCCAGACAGCGGGAGTGTTCACGAGGCGAGGTCCACCGCGGACCCCGACGGGGCTACTGCCCCATCGTCATGAACTTGGTGAGCGGCGTGATGCCGCGACCAGCGAAGGAGTCCTTGTACTTCTGGAAGAACTCCTGCACTTCGACCGGGAACACCTCGGCGATGAGGCGGCTGATGTCGTACTCCTGCCCCTTCACCACCGGATTGATGATCATGATGTAGGCGACGTTGCCCTGCACCGGCGCGGCGGTCTTGTAGACCGTCCAACCGGCCGCCTGGGCCTTCCGCTCCGCCTTCTCACTCTTCGCGAGGGACTCCTTCACCTTTGCCAGTACCGCTTCGAACTCGGCGGTCTTGTCGGGCTTGATGAGCACCGTGATCGTGGCTGCATCCCCATCAAGGGCCAGCACTGGAGCAGCCGGCTGGGCAGCATCCTGCGCGAACGCGGGCGCGGCGACCATCACAGCCGACAGCGCGACACCCATCACGAACGACCGGCTCGCGGCCGGAGACATACCGAAACCTCGAAGCATTGCAAAGCCTCCTTACGGCGAAAGACCGATACTCTACCGCATTCCCACATCGAGAAACACGGCCATGGCGTCATTAGCCACCAACATCCCCGGCCGCGTCAAGAAAATCCGGCGCCCGGGCTCGTGCACGAGGTGCCCCGCGTCCACGAACGGCTGCAATTCACGGCCGAATCGTGCCCAGACATCGACCCCATAGCGCGATGCGATGCGCCCCAGATCGACGCCCTCGGCCAGCCGCAGCCCCATGAAGAGCGCCTCCTCGCAGCGCCTCGCGGCGTCGCGCGGCCAGTGCTCGGCGGCCACGTCTTCCCCGGCGTCGACGCGCGCGATGTAGTCGCCGGTGCCGCTGACCACCCGCCAGCGCGTGTCATCCACGGCGCCGTGCGCGCCGGCGCCGAACGCGAACCAGTCGCCGTCCTGCCAGTAGGTGAGGTTGTGGCGGCTCTGCCGTCCCGGGCGCGCGACGTTCGAGATTTCGTACTGCGCGTAGCCCGCACGTTCGAGCGCGTCCATCGTCTCGAGGTACATGTCGGCGGCCTCGTCGTCGGAGGCCACCAGCCAGCCGCCACGCGCCATCGTGTCCTTGAGCGGCGAGTTGGGATAGACCTCGAGCAGATACACCGAAGCGTGGTCGGGGTCGACCTCGATGAGCCGCGCGACCGACTCGGCCATGTGCGCCCGCGTCTGCTGCGGCAGCCACAACATCAGGTCGAGGCTGAGGTTGGTCACCCCGCCGGCGCGCAGCTCGGCGACGGCCGCGGCCGCGCGCGCGGCCGAGTGCACCCGGCCGAGCCGCGTCAGTTCGTCATCGCGGAACGACTGCACGCCGAGGCTTACGCGGTTCACCCCGGCGGCGAGATACCCGGCGGTGGCTTCAGGCGTGACACTCTCGGGGTTGGCTTCGAGCGTGACCTCCGCATCGGGCTCGAGGAGGAACGAGGCGCGGACGGCGGCGACCACGGCGGCGACTTCCGCCGGCGTGAGCAGCGACGGCGTGCCGCCACCGAAGAAGATCGAATCGATCGGCACCGCCCGCCCCTGGCGGCGGATGTCGGTCACCAGCGCCGCGACGTAGCGGGCCTTGACGGCCTCGTCGAGCAGGCCGCGGGTGAAGTTGCAGTAGTGGCAGATGGCCGCGCAGAACGGCACGTGCACGTAGAGGCCGGCCACCGCGCGCCGACCCTACCCCGACCCGCCCTTGCCGCCGGACCACGCCACGTCGGCGTTGCCCCGCGGACGCAGCGATGCCCGGGCCATGCCCTTGGCGCGATCGGGGACCCCGCCCGCGCGGCGGTTCTTGTCCGAGAGCGGCGATTGCTGGTTGTAGCGCGCGATGTCGGCCGGCGTCGGATTCGGGCTGCCCACCTCGCGCACGTCGGGCCCTTCCATGTCCACCCAGTGACACATCTCGAACAGCCGCGACCGCGTGCGGGCGCCCAGCTGCACGTACATCGAGTTGGGGTTGGTGGTGTCGGCCGAGTCGTCGAGGTTGGTCGTGAAGATCGTGGGCCGTCGTTCGCTGTAGCGCGTGTTGACCACCAGCCCGAGCGTCTCCTGCACCCACTCCGAGGTCTTCTCGGCGCCGAGGTCGTCGAGCACCAGGATGTCGGCGTCGAGCACCGGGCGCAGCACGTCCATCTCCGACTCGCCGGGGGCGGCGAAGGTGTCGCGCACGAGCTTCAGCAGCTCACGCGTTTCGTAGAAGTAGCCGCGGGCGCCCTTGGTGGCGATGATCTCGCGCAGCATCGCCACCGCCAGGTGGGTCTTGCCCACACCGTGACGGCCGCGCAGCAGCAGCCCTTTGTCGACCGCGGGGAACACGTCGACGAACGCGCGGGCGCGGCGATGCGCTTCGCGCAGCGAGTCGACGGTCTGTTCGAAGTTCGCGAGCTGACAATGCTGATAGCGCTTCGGGATGCGCGCGTGCGTGAGCTGATGGCCGGCGATCGACTGCCGCCAGCAGTCGCAGCGGCGGACGCGGTCCACGCCATCGACGACTTCCGTCACCCAGTAGCTGTCGTGACACTGCTCGCACGCCATCGCCGGACGATTGTATACCGTCCGTGAGTGACCTCACTTCGGCTTGCGCGGTAGCGGCGACTTGACTTCGACCGGCGGTTGCGGTCGACGCACCAGGTCGGTCGGCGACGACTTGACGAGCGCGGTGCCGAGGCGCTGTTCCCAGTCGCCGAGTCCGCGCGCGAGTTCGTGTTTGGCGTATTCCATGAACTCGTTCACTTCGTCCTGCATGCGCTCCATCTTGCGCCGCATGTTGAGGATGATCTCGACGCCGGCGAGGTTGACGCCGAGGTCGCGCGTCAGGGTCAGGATGGTCTCGAGCTGCGCCAGATCCTCATCCGAGTAGAGGCGCGTGTTGCCGTCGGTGCGCGACGGCATCAGCAGGCCCTCACGCTCGTAGAGCCGCAGCGTCTGCGGATGGATGTCGTACTTCTGCGAGACGACGCTGATCATGTAGAACGACTTGCCGCTCGGTCGCTTGGCCATCAGTCTCCGCCCTCGCGCACCGTGAAGCGGGCGTCACGCACGCTGTCCTGCTGCAGGCGGCCGAACTCGCGCAGCAGGTCCTTGGAGCGTTCATCGAGCACGCGCGGCAGCATCACCCGCACTTCCGCCACCAGATCCCCGTGGCCGCCGCCGCGCGATGCCGGCAACCCGCGGTCGCGTAACCGGAACCGCTGGCCCGACTGCGTGCCCGGCGGCACCTTCAGCCGCACCGGCGGGCCGACGAGCATCGGCAGAGTCACGCGGGTGCCGAGGGCCGCCTCGTGCACCGCCACCGGCACCTCGACGTGCAGGTCGTCGCCGTCACGGCGATAGAGCGCATGCGGGACCACCGCCACCGTCACCTGGACATCGCCGGCGCTGCCGCCATGTTGCCCCGCGTGTCCCATGCCTTCGACGCGCAGGACGGCGCCGCTGGTGACCCCTGGCGGGACGACCACGTCGAGCACGTCGCTGCGCGGTTCGCTGCCGGCCCCGTGGCAGGCGAGGCAGGCCTGGCGCACGCGCTGCCCGGTGCCATCGCAGCGGTCGCAGGGGCGCGTGAAGATCATGTGGCCGCGTGCGACCCTGGTCGTGCCGCGGCCGTCACACGCGAGACAGGCAGCCCCGGCCACCTGCGAGACGCCGGCGCCGGCGCACCCACGGCACGGCACCTGGCGCGTCACCGCGACGCGCGTGGTGGCGCCGCGCGCCACGTCCTCGAGCGAGATCGCGGCGTCGACGTGGACGTCGGCGCCGCGTGCCGGACGACGATCGGCGACGCCGAGAATCACGGTGGCGAACAAATCTCCGAAGGTGGTGGACGGCTCGGCATGCACCAGCGGCGAGAAGTCGAAGCCGGTGAAGCCGGCACCCGCGGCACCGGTGTCGAGGCTCTCGCCGGCGTCGTAGCGCTGTCGCCGCGTCGGATCGACGAGGGTCTCGTAGGCCGCCGCGATGTCGCGGAAGCGCGCCGCGGCCTCGCGATCGCCGGGGTTGATGTCGGGATGGTACTGACGAGCGAGGCGCTTGTAGGCGCGACGGATGTCGCCGTCGGTCGCCTCCCGTCGTACGCCCAGCACGACATAGAAGTCCATGATCCCGTTCAGTATGGAATCTGAGTCTCGGACTGTCAACTTTTCACACCCCGGCGCAGCCGCGGGCGGTTGCTATACTGACCGAGCCAGCTCTCGCGCACCGGAGCCGACGTTCCGGTGGACGCCGCCTGTCTCGTCGGGTGGAGGTCGCCCGTGCGCTCACGCCGTTTCGCCTCGTTCGCCGTCATGGCGTGCCTGCTGCTGGCCACATCGGCACGGGCGCAGTTCCCGGTCGATCAGGCGCCCCCTGCCGAGCCGCCGGAGACGCTCGACGTTCCGGCCCCGGTCAATCTCTCGTACGTGGACGGCCGCGTGGATCTCGTGCGTCCCGACGGCGTGCAGGCCGCGCAGGCGCCGGACCTGCTCGAAGAAGACGACCGGCTGGTGACGGCCGAAGGGCGCGCCGAACTCGTGCTCGCCGACGGCAGCGTCGCCCACGTCGATCGGCAGTCGGACGTGCGCATCGATCTCGGCGTGCGGCTGCGCCTCGTCTCGGGTCGCCTCATCATCCACACACCGCCCGACATCGAGGCGCTCTACGTGTCCACACCCGCGGGTCCGGTGCGTCTTGCCGCCCGCGGCATCTACGACCTGTCAGCCGATGACCTGCGCGGCGATACGACGATCGCGGTGCGCGAAGGCCATGCGGCGCTCGTCGCCGGCGACAGCGAGACCCCGATCGGCGCCGACGACGTGCTCCTGGTGGATCCGCGTGACCGGCGACCGCGCTGGGCTCGCGGCGCGCCACGCGACGCTTTCGCCGACTGGGCCGAGCGGCGTCTCGGCACCACCATGACCGCGCGTCGCCCGGCGCTTCCCGCTGCGATTCAGCCCTGGGCCGCCGACCTCGAGGCCAACGGGCAGTGGTCCACGCTCGCGCCGTACGGTCCGGTGTGGTTCCCGTCGGCCGGACCGTCGTGGCGGCCGTACCAGTACGGCTCGTGGCGATTCACACGCTACGGCTGGACGTGGATCGACGCCGACCGCTGGGCGTGGCCGGTGCACCACTACGGACGCTGGGGCCATCACGATGCGCGGGGGTGGTACTGGATTCCGCACCGCGCGTGGGGTCCGGCCTGGGTGGGCTGGGCCGTGGCCGCCGATCACGTCGCGTGGTCGCCACTGGGCTGGAATCGGCGTCCGCTGGTGGATTTCTCTTTCGGTGCCCGCCGCGGCGCGGTCGGCCTCTTCGCCTCGTCCTGGTCGATCCTGCCGCGCCACGCGTTCGGAACTCGCGGTCCGATCTATCGCGATCTCCAGGATCCCCGGTATCTCTCCGGACCCGTGCTCGGCGGCTTCGTCTCGCAGATGGTCGGCCCGCGCGGGCCCGCTGGCGCGGGAGATCGCTTCGCTGTCCGGCCCGGTCAGCGCGCCACCCCGTACGTGCCGCGTCCGTCGTACCGCCAGCCGGGGCCGCCGATCGCCTATCAGCCCCGAACCGGCGAGCCCGTGCGCGGCGAACGCCCGCCCGAGACCTCGCCGCGCCCGCGCCGGCCCGGCGACGCTCCGCCGCCGGTCGATCCGATGCCCGGCGCAGCGTCCGGCCGCGGGGCCGAACGGTCGTCCACGCCGGGTGGGTCCATGCCGGGCGAAGCCGCGCGTTCACGACGCGAACCGCGCGAGGTCGCGCCCGTGGGCGCACCGGTGCGTCAGCCGCGGACCGAAGCACCGCCGTCGAATGCGCCGAACCGCCAGCCGGCGGAACGTGGCAGCGGCGCTGGCGCCCGTCCGCGCGGCGGCGCTGAAGGGCGCGCAGCCCCGCAGGGCGGTGGCGTGCGCAGCCCCGGCACCGGCGACAGCCGGGGTGGCCCGCGGCCCGGCGGCGTGCGACGGCCCGGCTGAGACCGCGAGCCGGCCGCGCGGTGCGGCTGATGGCACAATAGCGACGTCCATTCGTCACAGGACGACGCCATGCCTGCCCTGCCCACCTTCGCGCGACACTTCGGTCTGGCGCTGCTCTTCGTCGGCGCCGCGCTGGCCGGCACGGCCAGCGGCGTCCTGTTTGCGTATTCGGACGACCTCCCTGCGATTTCGGCGCTCGACGCCTACCAGCCCGACACGATCACGCGGGTGCTCGGCCGCGACGGCAGCGTCGTCGGTGAGTTCGCCACCGAGCGCCGCGTGGTGCTGCGCTACGACGAGATCCCGCCGGTGATGCGGCAGGCGGTGCTCTCGGCGGAAGACTCGGGCTTCTTCGAGCACTTCGGGCTGAGCATCACGGGCCTGGCGCGCGCGGTCGTCACCAACGTGATCGAAATGCGCAAGGCCGGTGGCGCCAGCACCCTCACGCAACAGCTCGCCCGCAAGCTCTTCCTCACCGATGAGAAGACCTGGGAGCGGAAGGTCAAGGAACTGCTCCTGTCGGTGCAGATCGAGAAGCGTTACACCAAAGAGGAGATCTTCACGCTCTACTGCAACCAGATGTACTTCGGACACGGCGCCTACGGCGTCGAAGCCGCCGCGCAGCTGTATTTCGGCAAGCCGGTCGCCGACCTGGCGGTCGAGGAAGCGGCGATGATCGCCGGCATCCTGCAGGGCAACGCGCGGCAGAGTCCCTACGTGAACATGAACGCCGCGGTCCGCCGCCGCAACTACACGCTCGACCGCATGGCCAGCGAAGGCTACCTCGCCGTCGCCGAGGCCACGGCCGCCAAGGCCAAGCCGATCGTCACCCGCGGCGACCCGGCCCGCGAGTCGTCGTTCGCCCCGTATTACCTGGAAGAAGTCCGCAAACACCTGGAGGCCCGCTACGGCGCGCAGCAGTTGTACGAGAGCGGCCTGACGGTGAAGACGCCGCTCGACCCGCGCCTGCAGCGCATCGCGACCCGCGCGCTCGACTCCGGTCTGCGCCGCGTCGACAAGCGCCGCACCGGATTCCGGCGCGCGCATCCGAAGGCCGTGGCGACGGGCGAGGCGATTGCGACCTACCGCCACGAGCGCTGGAACCGGCCGCTGGCGGCCGGCGATATCGTGCCTGCGATTGTCGAGCGGGTGGACGCCGCCGGCGCCACGCCTGGCCACGCCACGCTGCGCATCGGCACGCTGCACGCCGAGCTCACCAGAGAGAGCTTTCAGTGGACGCGCCGTACTCAGGCGTCACAAGTCGTCGGCGTGGGTGATCTGGTGGACGTCGAGTTGCTGACGGTGGACGGCACGACCAGGCTGGCCACCGTGCGGCTCGAACAGACGCCGCTGCTCGAGGGCGCGGTGGTCGCGCTCGACAATCGCACCGGGCAGGTCCTGGCGATGGTGGGCGGCTTCAGCTTCCAGCGCAGCAAGTTCAATCGCGCCACGCAGGCGCTGCGCCAGATCGGCTCGACGTTCAAGCCCATTCTCTATACCGCCGCGATCGACCGCGGGCTCACACCCGCCACCATGCTCATCGACGAGCCGCACTCGTTCGATGCCGGCGCCGGCCAGCCGCCCTACACGCCGCGCAACTACGACGGCCAGTTCGACGGCCCCGTCACCCTGCGGACGGCGCTCGAGCGGTCGCGCAATATTCCTGCCGTGCTGGTGATGGAGATGCTCGGCCCGGCCCAGGTCGCGCCCTATGCGACGCGTTTCGGCCTGCCCGGCACGCTGCCGCCGTATCTGTCGTCGGCACTCGGTGCCGGCGAGTCCACGCTGCTGGCGCTCACGTCCGCCTACAGCGCCTTCCCGAATCACGGCGTCCGCATGGAGCCCGCCCAGGTGCTCTCGGTGTCCGATCGTGAAGGCGTCGCGCTCGAGGAGCACACCCCGGTGGCCCGCGATGCCATCCGCGCCGACACCGCCTACGTGATGACGAGTCTGCTGCGCGGCGTGGTGCAACGCGGCACCGCCGCCTCGGCGGCCGCCCTCAACTGGCCGCTGGCCGGCAAGACCGGCACCGTCAACGACTACACCGACGCGTGGTTCGTGGGCTTCGATCCCGAGATCACGCTCGGCGTGTGGCTCGGCTACGACGAGAAGAAGCCGATCGGCAACGGCGAAACCGGCACCACCGCGGCGCTGCCGGTCTGGATCGACATCATGCGGACCTGGCTCGACGGCCGCGACCGCGAACACCCGCCGACCTTCGACCCGCCCGGCAACATCGTCTTCGTGCCGGTGGATCGCGAGACCGGCCAGCCGGTGGATGCCGGCACGCCGCAGTCGATCTCGGAAGCGTTCATCACCGGCACGCAGCCCAGCCGCTGAGGGAACGCCGCCGGTCGGCGTCTGCCGCTACTCGTCGTCGTCCGGCGTCGCCTGCCCGAGCGTGCCGGCGGCCTTCGCCATCAGATAGCCCTTGATGAACGCGTCGAGCTCACCATCGAGCACCCGGTGCACGTCGCCCACCTGCAGCTTCGTGCGGTGGTCCTTGATCATCTGGTACGGCTGCAGCACGTAGCTGCGGATCTGGCTGCCGAAGGCGATGTCGCGCTTGGCGCCGCCGATCTGATCGAGCCGCGCCTGCTGCTCCTTGAGCCGCATGTCGTAGAGCCGGGCCCGCAGCACCTTCATGGCCACGTCGCGGTTCTTGTGCTGCGAGCGTTCGTTCTGGCACGACACGACGATGCCGGTCGGCAGGTGCGTGATGCGCACCGCCGAATCGGTGACGTTGACGTGCTGGCCGCCGGCGCCGCTCGAACGGTAGGTGTCGATGCGCAGGTCCTTCTCCGACGATCTCGATGTCGATGTCGTCGTCGATCTGCGGCCACACGTAGACCGACGCGAAGGCCGTGTGGCGGCGCGCCGCCTGGTCGAACGGCGAGATCCGCACGAGTCGGTGCACGCCGGCTTCGGCTGACATCAGGCCGAAGGCGTAGTCGCCTTCGAGCAGCACGGTCACGCTCTTGAGCCCGGCCTCTTCGCCCGGCTGGTAGTCGATGACTTCGCGGCGCAGCCCGCGCTTCTCGGCCCACTTCAGGTACATGCGCAGCAGCATCTCCGCCCAGTCCTGGGAATCGATGCCGCCGGCGCCCGGATGGATGCTGACGATGGCGCTCGAGTTGTCGTGTTCGCCCGAGAGCATCTTCTTGGTCTCGGCGGTGTCGATCTCGTGCTCGAGGTCGTTCAGGCCGCGCTCGAGATCGGCGGCCACGTCTTCCCCGCCGCCGGCCCACTCGAGCAGCACGCCGAGGTCGCCGATGCGGCGGCCGAGCGAGTCGCGCAGCTCGACGTCCTCGCTCAGCCGGCGACGGCGCTGCAGGGCCTTCTGGGCGTCCGCCTGGTCTTTCCAGAACTCAGGGGCAGAGATGCGGGCTTCGAGCGTGGCGAGTTCGTCGTTGGCAGTCGCCCGGTCAAAGATAGCTCCGGAGATCGCCGGCCCGCTTGAGCAGATCTCCCGACCGTCGAACCAGTTCGTCCTGTGCCTGCGCCACGTCCGTGCTCCTTGAGATCGCTACCGCGCGGTGCGCGT
The DNA here is from genome assembly GCA_963779175.1 of uncultured Acidobacteriota bacterium. Taxonomy (GTDB): domain Bacteria; phylum Acidobacteriota; class Vicinamibacteria; order Vicinamibacterales; family UBA2999; genus CADEFD01. Next base: position 817,580 of record CAVZXA010000003.1, on the reverse strand, counting down.
CGCCGCCAGCCACACCGCGGCGGCCAGCGCCAGGACCAGCGAGGCGACCGCCACCGCGTCTCCGATTGTCGCATAGAGCGTGCGCGACTGCAGGAAGCGGATCTCGGCGGTGACGACCGCTTCTTCGAACACACGCGTCGCGACCACCGGGCGGCCGTACGGATCGATGACGCCGGAAATGCCGGTGTTGGCCGCCCGCGCCAGATAGCGGCCCTGTTCGATGGCGCGCATCGAGGCCAGCTCGAAGTGCTGATACGGGGCCGAGGAATCGCCGTACCACGCGTCGTTGGTGATGGTGGTCAGCAGCTCGGCGCCTTCGAGCACCGCCTGGCGGATGAGATGCGGATAGACGACTTCGTAGCAGATGGCGGTGCTCGCCATGTGGCCCTCGATCGGCAGCATCGTCACCCGTTCGCCAGGCGTGAACTCCGACACCGCCTCGACCAGCGGCGCCACGAAGAACAGCACCTGCTTGAGCGGCACGTATTCGCCGAAGGGCACCAGCTGCATCTTCCGGTAGACCGCCGCCACGGCGCCGGTCGGGTCGAGCACGAACGCGGAGTTGTAGTACTTGTCGGGGGTGCCGCGCTCGACTTCGTCGGTGCCAAAGAGCAGCGGCACGCCCGATTCGCGCACCAGCGCGCGCACCGCCTCCGCCTGCACGGGATCTTCGTTGAAGAGGTAGGGGGTCGAGGATTCGGGCCACAGCACCGCCTGCGCGCCATCGGCCACGGCGCGCCGCGTCAGCGCGGTGAAGCGGCGTCCGATGTCGCCGACCATGGCGCGATTCCACTTGTCTTCCTGGGAGATGTTGGGCTGGATGAGCCCGACGGTGAGGGGCGTGCCCTCGCGCGTCAACCGGGCATCCGACACGCGGGCGCTGCCCCACACCGACACCGCCAGCAGCAGCATGACCGCACTCGCGATGGCGGCCACGCGCGAGCGGCCGACGGTGGTGAGCGCCAACGCCACCAGGGTGCCCAGCGTCATGAGGAAGAACGACAGCCCGTAGACGCCGACGAGGCTGGCCAGCTGCGCCACCGGCACCAGCGTGACGACCGCGCTGCCGAGCGGAATCCAGGGAAAGCCTCCGAGCACATGACCGCGGGCGTACTCTGCGGCCACCCAGGCAATCGGTGCGATGACGAACCCGACCGCGCCGGTGCGGCGGATCATCGCGCCGGTGAGGCCGCACGCCAGCGCCGTGTAGGCCGACATGTACAGCGCCAGCGCCAGCGCACACAGCCACGCGACAAAGCTCGGCAACCCGCCGAAAGTCTCGACCACCGCGCCGGTCCAGTAGATGGTGCCGAGGAAGTGCACGAGACCCGCGACTGCACCAAGGGCGGCGCCGCGGCGGAACGGCTGGCCGCGGAACACCCCGGGGCGTCCGCGCCATCCGGCCACCGCGACCAGCAGCGGCACCACGGCCACCAGCGCCACGACCGCGTGGCCGTAGCGCGGGAACGAGAGCGCCAGCAGGGCGCCAGCGAGGAGGGCTAGCGGGTAATCCAGGGCTTGAACTGCTCTTCCCGTTCGAGCTTGGTGGCGATCTGCTCCGCCTCGGCCCGGGCCTTGAACTTGCCGACGCGGACCTTGAAGCCCGAGGGCTGCCCCGGCAGTGATGTAAGGACGAACGCGGCGTAGCCCTTCGACTTGAGACGCGCCGCCACGGCCTCGGCCTCGACCCGGCCGCTCAGCGCCGCCACCTGGATCGCGAAGCCATCGCCCCGCGGTTCCGCGAACGCCGGGTTCGGGGCGGGCGTCGCGATCGCCGCCGCCGGTGCTCGCGGGGCAGCCGGCGGTCCGGTGGCCGATGCGGCGTCCTGCGCCGCCGGTTCGGTGCGCGGCGCCGTCTTCGTCGGCGCCGGCGTGGGCGGCGGATCGGTGGGCTTGACGAGCGTCTCGGGCGCCGGCGCGGTCGACTCCAGGCGATCCTGGTAGCCCAGGTCGGGCACCGCGGTCGGGCCGGCCGCGGAGGTGGCCGGCGGCGTGGCGCCGGACGCCGTCGGGTCCGCCGGTTCCTCGACCGGCGCCGGCGCCTGCGCGGCAGTGGCGGCCGTACGTGCCTGCACGCCGCGTCCGACCAGGACGCCGCACAGGAAGATCACGACGGACACCACGGTGACCGCCATGAAGAGGAAGACGAGTTGCTTCCCGCTCAGTTGGATTTCGCGAACGCTATCGTCGGACGTGGGCATGTCTGACAGGCGGAGGGGACGCCGGATCGTATCACGCGCCGCCGCGGGGAGCGCGCGCCCGAGACGCCGAGATCGGCCGCCGCCGCGTTGGTCGGCTCGAGCACCAGCGCGCGTTCGGCCGCCCTGAGGGCTCCGGCGCCGTCACGCGCCCGCAGCAGCAACTCTCCGAGCTCTACCTGCGCCGCCGCCGACTCGTGGCTCCAGATGGCGATCTTGAGCGCGCTGATCGCCTCCTGCAGCAGACCGCTGCGCGCCTGCGCGCGGCCGAGCAGGCGCAGCGCCTCGCCATCGTAGGGCGTGAGGTACAGGGCCCGCTGCGTCTCGCGGATGGTTTCCTGATCGCGCCCGGCGTCGAACGCCCGCCTGGCCGTGTCGACGTGAAACGCGGCGAGCGCCCGCTGGTCGCGCTGGACGCCGGCGCTCAGCGCCGACTCGAGTCCGCCGGCGGCCGGCCGCGAATATTCGGGCAGGCGTTCCAGTCCGCGTGGCACCACGTCGGTCGGCCCGGCCTTCTCCCAGCGCTCCGACAGCCGTCTGGCCAGCTCGCGTTCACGGTCCGATTCGGGCCCGGCACCGCTGGCCGCCAGCGCCGCCGCCAGCACGAAGTGCGCGTCGCCGTCGGTGGGATCGCGTCGCACGGCTTCCCGCAGCCAGTAGGCGGCCGCCAAGGCGTCCTTGTCGAGCCAGTAGGCGTAGCCGAGGTTGAAACAGGCATCGGCACTCGCCGCTTCGCGCTCGACCACCTGATTGAAATAGTAGGTCGCGCGTCCCGTCTGCGGCGTCGAACCACGGCGCAGTTGCACCACGCCCAGCAGCGCTGGCACGGCCGTGTCACGACTGACCGCGGCGAGGCTCGACAGCTGCGTGAACGCGTCGTCGTAGCGGCGCAGCTGCACGAGCGACGACGCCGCCCGCAGGCGCCATTCCGGCGTCGTGCCTGCCGGCACGTTCGCGCCCGAGACCCCGCCGGCGGTGGCGAGTGCCTGGTCGTGCGCGCCGCGCGTGGTCTCGGCCGCCCACAGCGCCTTGCGGGCCGCCGTGTAGTCGGGGGCGAGCGCCAGGGCCTGGGCGAGCAGCTTTTCACCCGCCTGGGGCGCCGTCGCCACCAGCCCGCGCACGAACAGCTCGAAGGCCGGCACCGACGGGGCGACCGCGATTGCCGGCGACTCGGTCGTCGCGGGCGGGGCGTCCAGATGCTCGAGCAGCCGCGCGAAGGCGTCGAAGAGGCGCGACGCGGGCGCCGACACGACCGGCAGTTCCACCAGTTGGGCGTCATCCACGTCGAGGCGCCGGGTCACCACGGTGACGGTGCCGTCGGCTTCACGCACCGTGCCCATCACGACCTGTGCGGCGCCGACCAGTTCGGCCACCTTGATGAGGGTGGCGCGTGTGAGCGCGGCGGCCGGCGGCAGTTGCAGGCGCTCGAGCGCCGCCAGCCGCTCGTCGCGGGTCACCACGTCCACACCGCGCGCTTCGAGCGCCGCGGTGAGGCCCACCGCCACGCCCTCGCTCAGCCACCCCACGCGCTGGTCGAACCGCTCCAGCTCGAACGGCACGACCAGCACCGCCTCGGACTGCGCCGACGCCGGCGCAGCGGCGGTCGCCACGATCAGGCACGTCAGCGTGGCGGCGCGCACGTTCATGCCGGCTCCGCGGCAGGGGCCGGGTCGAAGGACACGGCCAGCGTGCAGGCGTTGCCGCCGGCGGCGCGGCAGGTCTCGATCCGGACGTCGGCGGCGAAGCCATGCAGTTCCAGATGCCGCGTCAGCGCGCCGGCCGCGTAGGCGCAGGTCGGCCACGGCCAGGTGTCGCGCAGCGTGCAGAAGACGCTGCCGGTCATCGTCACGGTGCCGCGGCCGCGCCGGACGGCCGTCGTCACGACCAGCGGCTCATACGCGGTGCGCAGCAGCCGCGCGGCACTCTTGAGCGCCGACCGCCGCCGCAGCCACTTCGGTTGCCAGCCGACCAGCCGCAGTGCGACGCCCCCTTGCGCGAAGTGCCAGTCGGCCGACAGCCGTCCGGCGGTCGTCATCACGGTCGTGTACGAGCCTTCGCCTTCCTGGCGCAGGAACGACAGCACGGCGCCGAGCGGTGCCAGCCCCGATCGCCCCTCGCGCAGGCCCATCGGCGACAGCCAGTGCTCGTAGTAGTCGAGACGCGTCGGCAGCACCTCGCCGATGCTCTGATGCAGACTGGCGACCAGCAGCCGGCCGATGCCGTCGTCGGTCATCGCCGCCCCTCCGCGATTCTGCTAGCGTAGCGATCCTGATGGAGGCATGGTCGGCGGCGGTGCTGGCGGGAGGACGGGGACGGCGCCTCGACGGCCGGACCAAGCCGCTCGTCGATCTGCACGGCCGGACGATTCTCGCGCGACAGGCCGCGGCGCTGGCGGCGCTCGGCCGGGTGCCGCGCCTCATCGCGCCCGATGCCACGCCCTACGCGGCGCTGCCCTTCGAGGTGGTGCCGGATCTGGTGGCGGCCGGCGCGCTCGGCGCGCTGTACACGGCCGTCGCCTCGGCGCCGACCCCGTACGTGCTCGTCATCGCCGGCGATCTGCCGTTCGTGACCGCCGACTTCCTGGGCGCGCTGGTCGCCCGGCGTGCAGAAGCCGAGGCCATCGTGCCGCAGCCGGGGGGGCGCTGGCAGCCGTTGTGTGCGGTCTATCATCGGGACGTCGCGGCGCGGCTCAGGGCCCGCATCGACCGGGGAGAATGGCGCGTCACCGACGCGCTGGAGGACCTGGTGGTCTGCGCCGTGGGCGACGCCGACCTGTCGCCGTTCGACCCTGACGGACGGCTGCTGCTGAACGTGAACACCCCCGACGATCTCCGTCTCGCAAACGACCACGCGACGCTGTGAAGGTGACCGGGCATTCGTCAGCGCCGTGCAGCGTATCCCAGCGGCCGAAGGCTTGTCCAACCGGCGGCGCCGACAACACCTAGCCGCCGCCCTGCTGTTCCCGCTAGGATCATCCGGTTCCCATCATGATGCTGCCGCTCTACGACCGCCTGCGTTCCGCCATCCGCACTGCCCTCGTCACCCAGTACGCGCTCGACCGCGATGCGGCGGCGATTCCGCTCGAGACGCCCCCCAATCGTGCCTTCGGAGATGTCGGGTCGCCGCTCGCCTTCGAACTCGCCCGCGAGCTGCGCAAGGCCCCGCGGGTCATCGCCCAGGAACTGGCGGCGGCGCTGGGCGCGGTCGACGGCGTGACGTCGGTGTCGGCGGCGCCCAACGGCTACCTCAACGTGTTCCTCGATCGCGGCGCATTCCTCTCGTCGCGCCTCAGCGGCCGCGCCGCGGCGCCGCCGCGCGGTGGCAAGACGATTGTCGAGCACACGGCCATCAACCCGAACAAGGCGGCCCACATCGGTCACCTCCGTAACGCCTGCCTCGGCGACACGCTGGTGCGGGCGCTGCGCTTTCGCGGCACCCCGGTCGAGGTGCAGAACTACATCGACGACACCGGCGTCCAGGTGGCCGACGTCGTGGTCGGGATGCGGCATCTCGAGCAGCTGGATCTCGCGGCGGTGACGGCCATCGCCGACTCGACGCGGTTCGACTACTACTGCTGGGACCTCTATGCCCGCGTCGGCGAGTGGTACGCGGCCGACAAAGCCCGGCTGGCGGTGCGCGCCGAGACCCTGCACGAGATCGAACATGGACTCGATCCGTCGGCCGCCATCGCCGCCTTCGTCGCCGAACGGATCGTGCGCACGCACCTGGTGACGATGGGCCGGCTCGGCATCGACTACGACCTGCTCACCTGGGAGGGCGACATCCTGCGCCTGCAGTTCTGGGCCCGGGCCTTCGAACTGCTCAAGGCGAAGGGCGCGGTGTTCCTGCAGACGCAGGGCAAACTCGCCGGCTGCTGGGTGATGACCATCGACGACGACGGCGGCGTGCCGCCCGAGGCGTCCGAGGTCGCCCCCGAGGCGCCCGCCGCCGCCGATGGCGCCGATGGCGAGGAGCCGCGCGAGAAAGTCATCGTGCGCTCGAACGGCACGGTCACCTACGTCGGCAAGGACATGGCGTACCAGTTCTGGAAGCTGGGCGTGCTCGGGCGCGACTTCAAGTACCGGAGGTTCGGCACCCGGCTCGACGGCGACACGCTGTGGGCCACGACCAGCCGCGACGACCAGGCGGCGGAGCCGCATCCGTCGTTTGGCGCCGCCGCCGCCACGGTCAACGTCATCGACGTCCGCCAGGCCTACCTGCAGCAGCTGCTCAAGCAGGCGCTGGCCGTCGCCGGCCATCCCGAGGCCGCCCGCCTCCACACCCACTTCTCCTACGAGATGGTCGCCCTCTCGCACGCCACCGCGCGCGAGCTCGGCTTCGCCCCGGCCGCCCGGATCCGAAGAAGCGGCCAAGCCGTTCGTCGAGGTCTCGGGACGCAAGGGCCTCGGTGTCAAGGCCGATGACCTGCTCGACCGCATGATCGACAAGGCGCTCGGCGAAGTGGTCCGCCGCAATCCCGAACTGCCGGCCGCCGACGCGCGCCAGACCGCCGAGCGGGTCGGCGTCGCCGCCGTGCGCTACTTCATGATCAAGTTCTCGCGCACCAAGGTCATCGCCTTCGACATCGACGAAGCGCTCAGCTTCGAAGGCGAGAGCGGCCCCTACCTGCAATATGCGGTCGTGCGCGCCAACAACATCTTCCAGAAACTGCGCGACCGCGACGGGCTCGACGATGCCGGGATTGCGGCCGCCCTCCCGGCGCATCCGCCCACCGGGCTGTCAGGCGACGACGGCGCCGATCGACTGTGGTCGCTGGTGCTCGATGCCGCCAGGCTCGACGACGTGGTGGACGGCTGCGTGCGCACGCTCGAGTTCGCCGGCCTCGCCAAGTACGCGTTCGGCCTGGCCCAGGGCTTCAACGCCGTCTATCACGCGCTGCCGGTGCTGGGCGAAGAGCGGGCCGACGTCCGCCTGTGGCGCGCCGGCGCCCTCGGATACGTGCGCCACCAGCTCACCGCGGCGCTCGCGACGATGGGCATCGACGTGCCGACCCGTATGTAGGACACTGGCGCCATGCCCACCATCGCTCTCTCGCCCTGCCGGCAGATGTCCGACTACCTGGAGTCGGTGCGTCGCGCGGGCGCGACCCCGCTCGAGCTCACTCTCAACGATCAGCCGGACGAGATCGTGGCGAAGGTGGACGGCCTGCTGCTCACCGGCGGGGGCGACGTCGATCCGGCCCTCTACGGCGCCACGCCCCACGCCACCTTCGACCCGGCCGACCCCGGCCGCGACGCCTTCGAGATCGCGCTGGTGCGCGCGGCGCTCGATGCCGGCAAGCCGGTGTTCGCCATCTGCCGCGGCATGCAGCTCATGAACGTCGCCCTCGGCGGCGATCTGGTGCAGGACATCCCCACCGAGGTCAACGGCGCCGCGCACCACGACGTGCGCGAGCCGCGCTACGCGATCGCCCACGAAGTGTGGGCCACCGACGGGTCGCGCTTTGCGACGCTGATGCGCGAGAAGCTGGTGGACGGTGAGAGCTGCCCGGTGAACAGCCGGCACCATCAGGCCGTGAAGCACCTCGGCACCGGCCTCGAGGTCGTGGCGACGGCGCCCGACGGGGTCATCGAAGCCGTCGAGCGCCCGGGCGCCTTCTGCCTCGGCGTGCAGTGGCACCCGGAGAACTTCTGGCGCACCGGCGAGTTCCGGCCCCTGTTCGAGGGCTTCGTCGACGCCTGCCGTCGTCCGTCGTAGGCGCGTTCCGGATCAGCGCGTCAACGTGAGCACGGTCTCGACGTGGGCCGTGCGCGGGAAGAGATCGAAGGCGCGCACGTCGTTGAGCGTGTAGCCGCCATCCACGAAGAGCCGCGCGTCGCGGGCCAGCGTCGCCGGATCGCACGACACGTAGACGACCCGCGGCACCCGCGCCCCGATGAGCGCCGTGCTGACCAGCGATGACAGCCCGGTGCGCGGCGGATCCACCACGATCGTGCCGAAGTCGTTCAGGCGCGTCCGTTGCACGAACGTCTCGACCGTCCGGTGGTGCACGCGCACGCGGCCCGTGGGCGCGGCATTGGCCTGCAGATCGCCGGCCGCCCAGTCGTCGCCTTCGACGGCATCGACGGCGCATCCCCGGCCGGCCAGCACCAGACTGAACAGGCCGACGCCGGCATAGAGGTCCGCGACGTCGGTCGCGTCCACGCGGGCGGTGGCATCGTTCACCAGCGCCTGCAGCAGGTAGCGGTTGCCCTGAAAGAACGCGCGGACGTGATGCCGCACCTCGACCGATGCCGCGCCGTGACCATCCAGCCCGATCGTATCGATGACAAACGGCTCGCCCCAGGTCTGCCGCGAGCGGCCGCGTGCATCACTCGACGAGGCGCCGTCGAGGCCCGCCAGCGGCGCCAGCGTGAGCGCGGGCGTCGCCGATGTCACCTCGACGTGCGCGACGCGGCGGGCGCCGTCGATCGACTCCGCCCACTCCACTTCGGCCGTGATCTGCGGATCCGCGGCGACTTCGCCGCACAGACGGTCGAGGACCAGCGCGCTCTCGGGCGTCAGCTGGCGCGACCTGGTGATGTCGCAGAGCGCGTGCGAGCCCTCTTCGAAGAAGCCCCAGCGGCCCCGCCGCACGTGGACGCGGGCGCGCGTGCGGTAGCCGTCGGCCGGCCCGCTGGCCACCGTCACCGCCCCGACGTCGAGACGGCCGAGGCGACGAAAGGCGTCGGCAATCATCTCGGCCTTGAGCGCGGCCTGACGGGGGGCGCTGATATGCGCCAGCACGTGACCACCGCACGCCACCCCGTCGTCCGCCGCGACGCGGTCGGGCGAGGCGTCGAGCACCTCCACCACGCGCGCGAAGATGGTGCGACGCTGCACGCGCTCGACGCGGGCGACGACGCGCTCCCCGGGAATCGCGCCGGCCACGAGCACGATGGCGCCGTCGTGGCGCGCGATCATGCGGCCGCCCACCGCCGGCCGATCGATCGTGAGCGTCAGAAGCTCTCCGGAGGCCGCCATCAGTCGAACCTCACGACGGGCACGCCGGTGGCGGCGCGCACGAGACGTCCGCGAGCGGCCGCCACGGCCGCCTCCCACTGCTCTGGCTGGAGCCGGCTGCGGAAGGCCGCCAGTTCCTGCGCCGCCTCGGCGCCGAGCGCCGCCAGGCGCTCGGGCGGCAACGCCCGGGCCGCATCTTCGAGGAGCCGTGCGATCGACCTCCGCCAGCGCGGCGATCGAGGACCTCGCGCGCCGCGCCGCGCGCGCTTGCGCTCGACGCCTGCACGGCGTCGAGAGCCGTCAGCGCCGCCTGCACCGAGGGCTTGAGCGCCGCCGGCGCCCGATCGCTGCCGAGCGCAGCCGCCAGTTGCACGGCCACACGCTCGACGTGCGCGTGCAGCGACCCGCGCTTCGGCGCGGCGTCGGCCCCGGCCACCGGCGCCACGTCCGTCACGCCGACGGCACGACGCCAGCGGTCGTAGCCGTCGAGCACCTCGGCGTCGCAGAACTCGATGCGCACCGGACGCCGCCGCGCCTGCGGCTTGCGCTCGGCTCGCTCGACGACGCGATCGATCGCTTCACGCACGAGTGCCAGCGGGATGCCCTGCGCCGCCCAGCCCTTCACGAGCTCGAAGGCCGGGCCGACGACCCGGATCAGATGGCCGTCGTTGCGCCGGCACAGATGCGCCTCCACCTCGCGGCAATAGGCGTGCACCTCGTCGGCCGCCATCGCCGGCACCGGCACATCTTCCATACTCATTGCCACTGCACCGCCCCTGACGTGATGCGCACGACCTCGACACCGGTGTCCACCAGCAGCGCGCCCGGTCGCGTCCACGCCGGTGGTCGTGCCCTCGTGTTCGCCGGCGCCGTCCACCCAGGCCACCGGACGCCCGGCCAGGCCGGTCGCGCGGATGCGCCAGCGATCGACGATCGCGCGCGTAGCGGCCATCGAGCAGATCCTGGTAGCGGGCCGCCCACGCCGCCAGCACCTCGGCCAGCACCAGCCCGGCATCCGGCACCCGGCCAAGTTCACGCTCGATCGACGTCGCCCGTTCGCGTTCGCTCACATAGGGCACGTCGCGGATGTTGATCCCGACGCCGACGACGACATGCTGATCGGCGGAGCCGATGCGGTGGCCCTCGGCGAGCACGCCGGCCAGCTTGTAGCCATAGAACAGATCGTTCGGCCACTTGAGCGACGCTTCGAGGCCGGTGGCATGCCCGACGCCTTCCGCCACCGCGAGGCCGGCGGCGAGCGTCAGCAGGCCCAGCAGGCTCGGCGCGCCCTCGGTGTAGGGCGTCAGCGGCGGGCGCACCACGGTCGAGAAGTACAGCCCGGCGTCCACCGGGGACGACCAGGTGTGGCCGCGTCGGCCCCGTCCCGCCGTCTGGTGGCCGGCGATGACGACCAGCCCATGACCGCCCCCCGCCTCGGCCAGCGACGCCGCCGCGTCCATGGTCGACGGCAACGACGCGACGTAGACGATCTCGCCGACGTGCCCGCCGAAGCGCGGACGCGCCGCCGCCATGGCGTCGGCAAGCCCGGCCGGCAAAGAGACGGACTCGGCCACGGCAATCAGCGGGGCGCCGGTTCGAGCTCGAAGCTCGAGATCGACCGCCGGCGCGGAATGCGTGAGGGCCCCGATCGACACGGTCTCGGCGCCGGTCGAGGCGATCTCCGGCAGCCGGTCGAGGGTCACCCCGCCCGAGACCTCGACCCGCGCGCGTCCGGCCACGCGGTCGACGGCACGGCGCAGATCGTAGGTGGTGAAGTTGTCGAGCAGCACCGAGGTGGCGCCGGCGGCCAGCGCTTCGTCGAGTTCGTCGAGGGTCTCGACTTCGACCTCGACGCGCAGGCCCGTCGATGCTGCCAGCGCCCGTGTCACGGCCGCCGTGATGCCGCCGGCGAGTCGCTTGTGGTTGTCCTTGATGAGCATGGCGTCGTCGAGCCCGAAACGGTGGTTGGTGCCGCCGCCGCAGCGCACCGCATACTTTTCGAGGGCGCGAAAGAGTCGGCGTGGTCTTGCGGGTATCGAGCACGGTAATCCGGCCAGCCGCCGCCGCCACGTGCGCCGCGGTGAGCGTGGCGATCCCCGAGAGCCGCTGCAGGATGTTGAGGGCCGTCCGCTCGGCAGTCAGGAGCGCCCGCGCGTTGCCGGTCACGATCGCCACGGTGTCGCCGCGCTCGCAGCGCGCGCCGTCGCCCCAGCGGACTTCGAAGGTCGCCGCGGGATCGCACTGGCGGAACGCCTCGAAGGCCACGTCGAGGCCGGCGACCACCAGCGACGCCTTGGCGTCGATGACGCCGCGCGCCCGCAGGTCGGCGTCGACGACGACCGCGCTCGTCACGTCGCCGCGGCCGATGTCCTCCGCCAGCGCCCGCGCCACGAGGTCGCGATACGTCTCCACCGCCGGGGGCGCCAGCGACATCAGGCGGGCCCTCCGGCCGGCGCCTCGAAGGTCACCTCGGTCGAGAACGCGTCGGCCGCTTCGAATACCAGCTCACGCACGTTGCCGGCGGCGCAGACATCGGTGCGCACGGTCTCGAGCGCGGCCAGACGCTCGGCGCTGTCGCGCACGACGGCCCGCGCGATCGCGGTCTTCATCCCCACCTTCGCTTCCGACTTGGCGCGGCGCAGCGCCGCGGTCACCTCGGCCGCCACGGCCAGCGTCGCGGCATCGCCTGGCGAGGCCGCCACGGCGTGGATCTCGTCGCGCGGTCGGCCACGCCGCCGTATGCACGGAACCCGGCTGCCACCACGACCACACCTCGTCGGTCACGAACGGCAGATACGGCGCCAGCAGTCGCGTCAGCACCGACAGCGCCGCGCGCATCGCGGCATTGGCCGACTGCGCCGCCCTCGGGTCCGTGATCGCCGTAGCGGCGCGCCTTCACCAGCTCGAGATAGTTGTCGCAGAACGACCAGAAGAACGACTCGGTACGATCGAGCGCGCGGGTGTACTCGTAGCGGTCGAGCGCCGTGGTCGCCTCGGCTGATGAGCTCGGCAACACCAGCCAGCAGGGCGCGATCGAGCGGCGCGGTGACCTGCCCGACCTCGGCCTCACGTCCGAGCACGAACTTCGAGGCATTCAGCAGCTTCATCGCCAGCCGCCGGCCGATCTTCATCTGGCCGACGTCGAAGGCGGTGTCGACGCCCGGCCCGCCGCGCGCCGCCCAGTAGCGGACGCCGTCACTGCCGTATTCCTGCAGCATGCCCGTGGGCGTGACCACGTTGCCCTTGGACTTCGACATCTTCTTGCGATCCGGATCGAGCACCCAGCCCGAGATCGCCGCGTGCCGCCACGGCAACGAGTCGTGCTCGAGATGCGCGCGCAGCACCGACGAGAACAGCCAGGTGCGGATGATGTCGTGCGCCTGCGGCCGCAGATCCATCGGGAACGTCCTGGCGAACAGGTCGGGATCGCGTTCCCAGCCGGTGACCAGCTGCGGCGACACCGACGAGGTGGCCCAGGTGTCCATGACGTCCGGATCGCCGACGAAGCCGCCGGGCTGGCCGCGCTGGGCCTGCGTGAAGCCTTCGGGCACGTCGGTGGACGGATCGACCGGCAGGCGCGACTCGTCGGGGAGAAACACGCTGCCCGTAGTCGGTAGTGCCGTCCTGGCGCACCCCGTACCACACCGGGAACGGCACGCCGAAGAAGCGCTGGCGGCTCACGCACCAGTCGCCGTTCAGGCCATGCACCCAGTTCTCGAACCGCGTGCGCATGTACTCGGGGTGCCATTGCAGTTCGCGGCCGCGGGCGAGCAGCCCGTCCTTGTGTTCGATGGTCTTGAAGAACCACTGCCGGCTGGTGACGATCTCGAGCGGACGGTCGCCCTTCTCGAAGAACTTCACGTTGTGCGTGATCGGCTGCGGCGCCCCGAGCAGATCGCCGGATGCCGTCAGCAGCTCGGCGATCTTCACCTGCGCCTTCTTTGCCGACAGCCCGGCGAGCTGGTCGTACGCGGCCTGCGCAGCCGCCGGTGCCACCGATTCCCAGCCGGCGCTGCCCCAGGTCACCGGGCCGAGCGTGCCGTTGGGCTGAATCACCGCCCGCACCGGCAGCTTCAGTTCGCGCCACCAGGTGACGTCGGTGGTGTCGCCGAAGGTGCAGATCATGGCGATGCCGCTGCCCTTCTCCGGATCGGCGAGCGGATGTGCGACCACCGGCACGCGCACCCCGAACAGCGGCGTCACGACGTCGGTGCCGAAGAGCGGCTGATAGCGGGCGTCGTCGGGATGCGCGACCAGGGCGACGCAGGCCGGAAGCAGTTCCGGACGCGTCGTGTCGATCTCGACATAGCCGCTGGCGCCAGGCGGCGTCGAAGCACCAACCGCGCCGGCGCGGGCGAAGCGGAGCCGATGATAGGCGCCGGGCATCTCGCGGTCTTCGAGTTCCGCCTGCGCGACGGCGGTCTTGAAGTCCACGTCCCAGAGCGTCGGTGCTTCGAGCTGATACGCCTGGTCGCGCCCGAGCAGCCGCAGGAACGCCAGCTGCGACACCCGCTGGGCCGGCTTCGCAATGGTCGCATACGTCATCGACCAGTCGATCGACAGCCCCAGGTACTTCCACAGATGTTCGAAGGCCTTCTCGTCCTCCACCGTGAGCTTGATGCACAGCTCGATGAAGTTCGGCCGCGACACCGAGACCTGCTGCTTGTCCGGCTTCTCGGGGGGCTGGAACGCCGGGTCGTACGGCAGCGACGGATCGCAGCGCACGCCGAAGTAGTTCTGCACCCGGCGCTCGGTGGGCAGGCCGTTGTCGTCCCAGCCCATCGGATAGAAGACCGCCAGGCCGCGCATGCGCTTGAAGCGCGCGATGATGTCGGTGTGCGTGTACGAGAAGACGTGGCCGACGTGCAGCGATCCGCTCACCGTGGGCGGCGGCGTGTCGATGGCGTAGACCTGGTCACGCGGCCGCGAACGGTCGAACCGGTAGGTGCCCTCGCGCTCCCAGCGCTCGGTGAGTCTGGCTTCGAGCCCTTCGAGCGCGGGCGATTCGGGGACGGCGGACGGCTGATGTGTGTGCATGGGACGGAGGCGCGGCCACGGGGCGGCGAACAGTCCCTCATCGTACCGAGTCGCTCCGGCGCACGCAACCGCGACAGCGGCGTCGGAACGGCGCCCGGCGAAGCCTAGCGCGGCGCGGGCGTCGCCCGCATGCGCGCGATCTCTTCGCGCACCAGGCGCTCGGAGACGTCGGCCACCACCAGGCGCGCAACCTCGGCGACCAGCGCCGGCGCCAGCTCGCGCACCAGGCGCTCGGCCGCCTCGCTGGTGGCCGCCGGGGCGACGCGTTCGGCCGCCGCCACCGCCGAGGCTGCCGCGGCTTGCTCGGCCCGCTCCGTCAGGAGCGCGGCCATGCGGCGCTCACGGTCTTGGTCGCCGCTCCAGATGGCGGCCACCCGCGCGGCGACGCGTTCGAGGTCTTCGTCACGAAGGGCGCGCGGAGCGTCGGTCTCGACTGCGTGCATGGCTGGGGACTCCTGGGCGGGTGACTCGACGGCCTGCGCCTCGGCGTCGGCGGGCGGATGCGTTGCAGTCGGCACCGCCGCGACGTCCACGGCCGCGTCCGTCGCGGGAGCCGCGATCTCCGTCGGCGCCCACGGGGCTTGCGCCGCGCGGCCGGCCCGCAGGGCGCTGCGTACGGCGTCGATGAGCTGCAACGAGTCGAGCGGCTTGCGGATGACGCCGCGCACGCCGGCCGCGGCGATCCCGGCGTCGTCCACCACGTCGTGCTGGCCGGCCATCAACAACACGGCGGCCGGCCTGTCGCCGCCGTGTGCCTGAATGTGGCGGGCGACCGCCAGGCCGTCGGGTGGCGCGTCCATCATCAGGTCGGACAGCACCACCGCCGCCGGCCGGTCGTCCCAGGCGGCCAGGCCTTCCTGACCGGTGGCGGCCGTGACCAGCTCGACCTGCTGGTCGGCGAACGTCATCTCGACCACGCGGCGCGTGATGCGGCTTTCGGAGATCAGGAGGACTCGGGGGGACACTACCGTCATGGGGATCAGTCTCCGATCCCCACGTCGTGCAAGCTTTACGCCGTCAGGCGTCGGAGCGCACCCGGGCGTTGGCGGCGATGAAGTCGACGATCGCCTGCATCGGCGTGCCCGGAATGAAGATCCCTCGCACGCCCATGGCGTGCAGTTTCGGGAGATCCTGGTCGGGAATGATGCCGCCGACGACGACCAGCACGTCGTCGAGGCCCTGCGCCTTCAGCAATTCCATCACCCGGGGACAGATATGCATGTGCGCCCCTGACAGAATCGACAGTCCGATCACGTCCGCGTCTTCCTGCAGCGCGGCGCCGACGATCATCTCCGGCGTCTGGCGGAGGCCCGTATAGATGACCTCCATGCCGGCGTCACGCAGCGCGCGGGCGATGACCTTGGCCCCGCGGTCGTGGCCATCGAGCCCCGGCTTGGCAATGACTACTCGAATCTTCCTGTCCATTCAGTGGCGGTCCTCAAGCCGCTAGCCGCTAGCCT
Source organism: uncultured Acidobacteriota bacterium (assembly GCA_963779175.1). Taxonomy (GTDB): domain Bacteria; phylum Acidobacteriota; class Vicinamibacteria; order Vicinamibacterales; family UBA2999; genus CADEFD01. Next base: position 801,922 of record CAVZXA010000003.1, on the reverse strand, counting down.
CTAGCCGCTAGATGATGGGCGTCTCTTCCCACTCGCCCCAGACGTCGCGCAGGGCATCACACATCTCGCCGACGGTGCAGTAGGCGCGCACGCATTCGAGCATCGGCTCCATCGTGTTGCCGGTGCCGGCGGCGGCCGCCTTCAGCGCATCGAGGGTGCGGCGCACGGCGCCGTTGTCGCGCGACGCCTTGAGCGCCTCGAGGCGCGCCAGCTGAATCTCCGAGGCGCGATCGTCGATGTAGAGGATCTCGATCGGCGGCTCGTTCTGCTGGATGTAGTCGTTGACGCCGACGATGATCTTCTCCTTGCGCTCGACCGCCTGCTGGAACTGATACGACGCCTCGGCGATTTCCTTCTGCGGATACCCGAGTTCGATCGCCTCGACCATGCCGCCCATGCGGTCGATCGTGTCCCAGTACTTGAGCGTCCCCTGCTCCATCTCGCGCGTCAGCGCCTCGACGAAATAGGAGCCGCCCAGCGGATCGACGACGTTCGTCACGCCGCTCTCGTGGGCGATCACCTGCTGCGTGCGCAGGGCGATGGTCACCGCTTCTTTGGTCGGCAGCGACAGCGCCTCGTCGAGCGAGTTCGTGTGCAGCGAGTTGGTGCCGCCGAGCACCGCCGCCAGGGCCTGCAGGGCCGTGCGCACGACGTTGTTGTAGGGCTGCTGCGCGGTCAGCGAGACGCCGGCCGTCTGGGTGTGGAAGCGCAGCTGCCACGACTTCGGGTCCTGCGCGCCGAAGCGGGTCTGCATGGCCTCGGCCCACAGCTTGCGGGCGGCGCGGAACTTGGCGATTTCCTCGAAGAAGTCGCTGTGGGAATTGAAGAAGAAGGAGATGCGCGGCACGAAGTCGTCCACCTTCAGGCCCGCATCCACGCCGTACTGCACGTATTCGAGCCCGTCGCGGAGCGTGAACGCCAGCTCCTGGAGGGACGTCGATCCGGCTTCGCGGATGTGATACCCGCTCACCGAGATGGTGTTCCAGCGCGGCACCTCCCGCGTGCAGAATCCGAAGATGTCGGTGATGAGCCGCATCGAGGGCCGCGGCGGGAAGATGTATTCCTTCTGCGCGATGAACTCCTTGAGGATGTCGTTCTGGATGGTGCCGGAGATCTTCTTCCAGTCGGCGCCCTGCTTCTCGGCCACCACCAGGTACATCGCGAAGATCATCGGCGCCGGCGAGTTGATGGTCATCGAGGTCGTGATGTCGCCGAGCGCGATGCCGTCGAACAGCCGCTCCATGTCGGCCAGCGACGTGATGTTGACGCCGCACTTGCCCACCTCGCCGAGCGACAGCGGATGATCGGGATCGCGGCCCATCAGCGTCGGCAGATCGAAGGCCACGCTCAGTCCGGTGCCACCGGCGGCAATGAGTTCCTTGTAGCGGGCGTTGGTCTCTTCGGGGGTGCCGAAGCCGGCGAACTGCCGCATCGTCCACAGCTTGCCGCGGTAGCCGCTGGGATGGATCCCGCGGGTGTAGGGAAACTCGCCGGGCTGGCCGATATCCCGCCCGGGATCGATGCCGATCACGTCTTCCGCGGTATACAGGCGCTCGATCGACCGGCCCGAGATGGTCGTGAAGGGTCCGGCGCGTTCCGGCGACTTGCGCAGGGTCGGCTCGAGCACCTCGCGCGTCCAGCGCGCCTTGTCCCTCGTGGCGGGTGTCACCGGCGTGGCCATCGATTTCAGTATAGAGGATGCTCATCCGGCTTCACGGCCTCGGACGGCGCCTGCATCGCCGGGCATCCATGCCCCAGACGCATGGCACTGACGTGCAATTGACATCGACGTCACAGCCGGGCTACTTTTGATCGTTTGTTCGACCCGCCCGGATGCGGCCCCCGTGGGCTGACGGGCACACAAAGGACCCATCCGATGGCGACACACGGCAGCGTTTTCAGCGCGATGCTCCAGGAATTCGAAGGCGCGGCGCGCATCCTCGATCTCGACCCCGGCATCTGGCAGATCCTCACGCATCCCAAGCGGCAGGTCACCGTCTCCTGTCCGATTCAGCGCGACAACGGACAGATCGAGGTCTTCACCGGCTACCGGGTGCAGTACAACATCACGCTCGGCCCGGCCAAGGGCGGCATCCGCTATCACCCCGGCGTGACGCTCGACGAAGTGACCGCGCTGGCCGCCTGGATGACGTGGAAGTGCGCCGTGGCCCAGGTGCCCTTCGGCGGCGGCAAGGGCGGGATCATCTGCGATCCCACCACCATGTCGCGCCGCGAACTCGAGGCGCTCACGCGCCGCTACACCGCCGAGATCATCGACCTCATCGGACCCGAAAAAGACGTGCCGGCGCCCGACGTCAACACCGACCCGCAGATCATGGCGTGGTTCATGGACACCTACTCCATGCACGTCGGGCACACCTCGACCGCGGTCGTGACCGGCAAGCCGGTCGAGATGGGCGGCTCGCTCGGCCGTCGCGAGGCGACCGGCCGCGGCGTCATGATCATCGCGCGCGAGTCGGCCCGTCACCTCGGCTTCGAGCTCCGCGACTCCACGGTGGCCGTGCAGGGCTTCGGCAACGTCGGCTCCATCGGCGCCGAGCTGATGCATGCCGAAGGCGCGAAGATCCTCGCCGCCACCGACTGGAAGGGCGGCGTCTACAACCCGAAGGGCCTCGACATGCCGGCCCTGCTGAAGTGGACGGCCGAGAAGAAGACCGTCGCCGGCTTCCCCGACTCCGAGCCCATCACCAACGAGCAGCTCTTCGCCCTCGACGTGGACGTCCTGGTGCCGGCGGCGCTCGAGAACCAGATCACGGCCGAGAACCAGGCCACGATCAAGGCGAAGATGGTCATCGAAGGCGCCAACGGCCCGACCACGCCGGACGCCCACCACGCCCTGCACAAGCGCGGCGTGTTCGTCGTGCCGGACATCCTCGCCAACGCCGGCGGCGTCACCACCTCGTACTTCGAGTGGGTGCAGGATCGCCACGGCTACTTCTGGACCGAGAAGGAAGTGAACGAACGCCTCGAGGTGAAGATGGTCGAGGCCTTCGACGCCGTGCTCAAGACCGCGAAGAAGCACAACGTGGACATGCGCACCGCCGCCTACATCGTGGCGATCAACCGGGTGGCGACGGTGACGCGCATGCGCGGCATGTACGCGTGACGCGCTTCGCGCGTCACGCGCGCGGCTAGGGACTGGCGGCTAGCGGCTAACCACGGTATGGCGGAGCTCTTCGCTCCCATCGGCGAGGTCGGTCTGCGAGACTCTCATCGTGCCGTGCGACAGAGTCGGTATTTGGCGTGGCGACAATGGACGCGTGGCACCGGGCCGGACATCGCGGACCGCACGGTCCATGCGCCGCAGCGTGACTACGTGAGGGCCTAGCCGCCAGCCGCTAGCCCCTAGCCGCCGCATGGTCGGCGTCAGCCGACCATGCGAAACGCTACCAGCTCCGTCACGTCGGCGCCGTCGGGCCCCTTGGCGGCGATCTCGATCAGGAACTCGCCCGCCGGCAGGCTGGCGAGCGGCACGTCGAGGGTGGCGGTGCCGCCGTCGGCCGGCGGCGTCACCGGCAGGTCCACCATGCGAACGCCCTGGCGATTCAGGAGGCGCGCCGTGTAGGTGAGTGCGGCGGCCTGCCCGCCCGGCGCCACGCCGTCGAGTCGCAGGAACAGGCGCTCGGTGCGCCGGAATTCCCGAGTGGCGGTGGGCGCCGCCGTGGCGTCGTTCTTGATGGCCTGGAACTCGCGCGGCGTGCGCGCCACGTAGACCCGCGGCGTGGTGAGGCGGGCCTTCGGCTCGGTGAAGTCGGGCACTTCGATGGTGCGGTCGTCGGTGTCGAGCACCTCGTCGGGCTTCTCTTCGATCGACATCCGCAGGCTGACCTTACCCGGCGGCGCCTCGAAGGTGACGGCGCCGCGGCGCGCGCTGGCGGGCGCGTCGGCGGCCGGATCCGTTCCCACCTGACCCTTGTAGAACTGAACGCCGTCCGGCGACGCCGCGGTGAGAATCACCCGACCCACCGGGGCCCGGCCACTGCCGGGCGTCGGCGGAATGCCCTCCCACACCACCGTCACCTGCGTCTTGCCACCGTCGGCCGGCGCCGTGCCGACCCAGGTGCGAATGAGGCGGCGGTCGGCGCTGGCGGTGATGCCGGCCAGCGACTTCGTGATGGCCGGCGGCGGGCCGGGCTTCGGGGGAGCGATGGCCCGCGCCGTCTCGACCGCGGTGAGTGCCCAGTAGCCCTTGCGGGCCCGCACCTGGACCCCGGGCCGGCGCACGCGCACCTTGATCGGATGGAACTTGCCGTCGCTGCGCGACTGCGTGGAGTTGTAGCCGAGCAGGTAGTAGGCGCTCGAGTCGCGCACGATCTGCTTCATGCCGGCAGCCAGATCGTTGCGGTTGATGATGGCGCGCCCGTCGGTCTCGCCGGCCAGCACCTGCAGCGTGTTCTGCGTCTGACGCAGAGCATCCTGACTCGCCCGCCCGGCCACGTTGTCCTGGATATCGAACTCGCCGGTGGACAGGCCGCGCGGATCGACGGCGTAGATGGCGGTGTTGCTGCGGTTGGCTTCCTCGAACACGCGCTGCAGTTCGCCCTGCACGTCGAGCTCGGCGCTGAAGCGGGCCCGATCCTCCATCATGTTGTCGCCGGCAAACGGGTTGTTGCGGTTGGGATTGCCGAGGCCGGGCATCGACGCGATGGGGCCCCGCAGCTGCGGTGGCAGCATCCCGATGTAGCCTTCGCTCACGAGCACGATGGCCTTGCGGCCTTCGCGCAGCGCCCCCAGCTTCACCGACAACCCGGTCAGCGCCGACAGCGACACCTGCCGGCGGATGCGTTCGACCACCTCGACCGGCTGATTCGAGTAGCGGTCTTCGAGGGCATTGCGCGGCGTGTAGTCGAACTTGCGGCCCTGGAAACGTTCGATGGCGTGCACGAGCTGTTCGTGATTGCGTGTCAGCACGACGGTGTCGAGCGGACTGAGCGGATACATCACCGACACCAGGTCCTTCGGCCCGAGCTGCGTCTGGACGAAGTCGATGAGGTGCTTGCGCGCGGCCAGGCTGTTGCCGAGCCGCACGTGATATTCGTCGAGGAAGAAGATGAAGATGCGGGCGTCTTCGTCGGCGGCGGCGTTCTCTTCGTCCTGACGGGTGGAGAGCCGGCCGGTCGTCTCGACCGGCGCGGTGGTGTCGATCTTCACCAGGCGGAACGTCTCGACGGTCTGGCGTTTGTCGTCTTCGATGACCTCGAAGTCGTCCTGGGTGAGGTCGGTCACCGGATTGCCCTGCTTGTCGGTGACGATGGCATCGACGCGCACGAAGTTGACCCCGGCCCGGAACACCGGCTGCTCGGCTTCGGCGGGCGGTGTCGCCGGCGCCGGCGCAGCGGGCGCCTGGGCCGCCGGAGGCGGCGTCTGTGCGGCCTGCTGACCGACGACTGCCACCGCACCGGCCACGCTCACGGCACACACCGTGGCGAGGGCGAGACGAACGCTGCTCGAAACCATGGTCGGCACACCTCGAGGGGAACTGGCTGGGGCGCTGGCCCGATGATAACATCGTGAGCCGAGCCGAGGCCCGCACCGAGACCAGTCTCCGCGCCGGTGTCTCCCCTCCCGAAACCGAAGGTGCCCGTGTCCGACTCGACCTCCGCCCCGCCTCTCGCCCTGACCCAGCTGTCCGACGACGAACGGCTCTTCGCGGACAGCGTCTACGAGTTCGCCCACCGCGAGGTGCGCCCGCTGGTCCGGGAGATGGACGAACACGCCAAGATCGCGCCGTCGCTGCTGCCGAAGCTGTTCGACCTCGGCATCATGGGCATCGAGATTCCGGAGGAGTACGGCGGCGCCGGGGCCACGCTGTTCCATTCGGTGCTGGCCGTGGAGTCGCTGTCGCGCGTCGATCCGGCGCTCGGCGTGCTCGTGGACGTGCAGAACACCCTGGTCGTGAACTCGTTCGTCCGCTGGGCCAACGCCGAGCTCAAGCAGCGCTACCTGCCGAGGCTGGCCGAGAACACCATCGGCGCGTTCTGCCTCTCGGAGGCGGGCTCGGGCTCGGACGCCTTCGCGCTCACGACCCGCGCTGTCGACACCGGCGACGCCTACCGCCTCACCGGCCGCAAGCTCTGGATCACCAACGGCAACGAGGCCGACCTCTTCATCACCTTCGCCACCATCAATCCCGAGGCCGGCTACAAGGGCATCACCGCGTTCGTTGTCGAGCGCGGCATGCCCGGCTTCACCGTCGGCCGCAAGGAAGACAAGCTCGGCATCCGCGCCAGCAGCACCTGCGAGCTGCTGTTCGAAGACTGCGTGGTGCCGAAGGCCAATGTGCTGGGCGAGGTCGGCAAGGGCTACAAGGTGGCGATCGAGACCCTGAACGAGGGTCGCGTCGGCATCGGCGCGCAGATGCTCGGGCTGGCCCAGGGCGCCTTCGACCACGCCGTGAAGTACGTGAAAGACCGCGCCCAGTTCGGCAAGGCGATCGCCGAGTTCCAGGGCGTGCAGTTCCAGATCGCGCGGATGGCGGCCGACGTCGAGATCGCGCGGCTCCTGACCTACAACGCGGCGCGCCTGCGCGACCAGGGCAAGCCGTTCCTGCACGAAGCGGCCATCTGCAAGCTCGTCACCTCGGAGATCGCCGAGCGCGTGACGTCGGAAGCGATCAACCTGTTCGGCGGCAACGGCTTCGTGAAGGAATACCCCGTCGAGAAGCTGTACCGCGACGCCAAGATCGGCCAGATCTACGAGGGCACGTCGAACATGCAGCTTGTCACCATCGCAAAGGCCTGCCTGGCCTGACGGCGACCGTCACACGAGGAGCGACACGTGGCCACTGTACTGACCTTGCCGGTGCACGGCATGACCTGCGGCGGATGCGAGAACGCGGTAAAGCGGGCGGTGGGCGCCATGCCCGGCGTGGCCGAGGTGGCGGCGTCGCACGTCGATCACCAGGTGACGATCACCTTCGACCCGGCACTGGTGACCGCCGCCGACATCGCCGCGAAGATCGGCAAGCTCGGCTACGCCGTGCAGCCGTAGCCCGGCGCGCCGGTGCGCGGCTCGTTGTCGCCTGCGTTCACGCCGGGAAAGTGCCGGCGGCGACGGCTTCGGCTTCGCGGACCCGGTCGCCCAGCACCTGCGCCACGGTGGAGCCGTCGCGCCGGAGGCGCTCGAGCGGCGTGCCCGGGCGAAAGGCCTCGCTGCCGCAGGCCTGCTCGGCCGCGGTGAGCGCGGTCGCCAGCGCGTCGAGCGCGTGCAGGCGCGCCAGACCGCGGGCGATGCGCGTGGCCTCGGCGTCGATCGGCTGGCTCGCCGCGTCCCACAACAGCAACCGCGACGCATCCACCGCCGTGGCCGCATCGGCCACCAGCGGCTGGCCGGTATGACCGGTCACGCCGGCCGCGCGCGAGACCTTCAGCGCGGCGACGCCGGCTTCCACGGCGGCCCGGCCCGCACCCACGACCGTCGCGGTCACGGCCAGCTGCCATGAGGGATCGGCGCCGAGCGCCGCGCGCAGGCCGTCGACGTCGGCCCCGCGCAGGCCGCTCCATTGCGCCGTCGTCGTGATGGCGGGCGCGCCCAGGGCCTCGCCGGCGGCGACCAGCGCCAGCGTCGGCGACACGACCGCCAGCGCTTCGAGCGCTACCACCCAATCGACGCTGGCGGCGGCCGGCGCCGTCGGCACGATGGCGCGGATGGCCGCCCGCAGCGACGCCGGGACCTCCGCGGCATGGTCGGCGCCGGCAGCCGCCGGGGCCACCACGTCGCGGGCGACCGCATCGGCGGCGTCGCGGCGGGCGGCGGCGTCAGTCTCGAGTTCGAAGGTCATCGGCGGAATCTCCTGCGGCACTGGTGAGACGCCCCAGCACCGGGCGCAGTCGCGCCGCGGTCGTGTCGAGCGTCTCGGGCAGCACCCGCACCTGTCCTACGACGGGCATGAAGTTGGTGTCGCCGTTCCAGCGCGGCACCAGGTGCACGTGCACGTGGTCGACGATGCCGGCGCCGGCGGGACGGCCGAGGTTCAAGCCGATGTTCATCCCCTGCGGACGGTAGACCTCGGTGAGCGCCATCTCGGTCAGCCGCGTCAGGCGCGCGATCTCGACCAGCTCGTCATCGGCGAGCCCGGCCAGCGTGGCGACATGGCGCTTCGGCACCACCATCGCGTGGCCGCCGTTGTAGGGATACAGGTTCAGGATCACGTAGGCGGTGGGACCGGTGTGCAGGACCAGCGCCTGCGCCTCGGGACTGTCGATGTGGCAGAAGACGCAGCCGGCCGGCTCACGCTCGTCGCGCGTCACGTAGGCGTGGCGCCAGGGTGACCAGAGCCGTTCCACGAGGCCGTCCGTTCTAGAACGAGGAAGAAGGTCCGGGCGCGGGCTCGCCGGGCTCGTCGTCCTCGCGATTGATCAGGTCTTTCAGTTCCTTGCCGGGCTTGAAGTACGGCACGCTCTTCGGCGGCACGTCCACCTTGTCGCCGGTCTTGGGATTGCGGCCCTTTCGGGGCTCGCGCTTGCGCAGGCGGAAGCTGCCAAAGCCCCGCAGCTCGATCTTCTCGCCGCGGTGCAACGCGTCGATGATGCTCTGGAACACCGTCTCGACGATGACCTCCGAGTGCTTCTTCGTGAGCTCGGAGACGCGCGAGACTTCCTCGACGAGTTCGGCCTTGGTCATGGTGGCTTGCCCAGCGGCTTGGTTCTAGCGGCTAGCGGCTAGGAAATCACGCTGCCCGGCTGCGAAGATCCAATTTCGACAGTCTGACATCGCGACGTCCTAGCCGCCAGCCGCTAGCCCCTAGCCGCTGACCCGTTACTTGATCTTGAAGTGATCCCCCAGCGTCGCCGAGCCGTCGCCCTGCGATGCCGAGTAGCTTTCCCAGTCGGTCCGGATCTCGTCGGACTTCATGGCGCGGATGCTGAGGCCGATCTTGCGCTCGGACGGGCTGAGCTTGATGACCTTCATCTGGTAGGCGGTGCCCACCTGAAGATCGACCTTCTCGCCGCCCTGCGTGTCGTCGAACTCGGACACGTGGATGAGGCCCTCGATGCCTTCGTCGAGTTCGACGAACGCGCCGAAGTTGGTCATGCGGACCACCCGGCCCTCGACGCTCTGTCCCACCTTGTGGCGGGCGAAGAAGTCTTCCCAGATGTCGGTGGCGAGCTGCTTCAGGCCGAGCGACAGGCGCTGGTTCTCGGCGTCGATGCTGAGCACCATCGCCTCGACCGTGTCACCCTTCTTGAGCACTTCGCTCGGGTGCTTGATGCGCTTGCTCCACGACATGTCGGAGATGTGGATGAGGCCGTCGATGTCGTCCTCGACTTCCACGAAGGCGCCGAACTCGGTGAGGTTGCGCACCTTGCCGGTGATCTTCGTGCCGACGGGGTACTTCTCGACCAGCTCGTGCCACGGGTTGCTCTCGACCTGCTTGAGGCCGAGCGAAATCCGCCGCGCCGCCGGATCGACGCCGAGCACCATCGCTTCGACGTTGTCGCCCACGTTGAGGATCTTCGAGGGGTGCTTGACGCGCTTGCTCCACGACATCTCGCTGACGTGGATGAGACCCTCCACGCCGGGCTCGAGTTCGATGAAGGCACCGTAGTCGGTCAGGCTGACCGCCTTGCCGGAGACGCGCGCGCCCGCCGGGTAGCGATCCATCACCGTCGTCCACGGGTCGGCCACCAGCTGCTTGTGGCCGAGCGAGACGCGTTCGGTCGCCTGGTCGTACTTGAGCACCACGACTTCGATGTTCTCGTTGACCTTCAGCACTTCCGACGGATGGCCGACGCGGCCCCACGACATGTCGGTGATGTGCAGCAGGCCGTCGATGCCGCCGAGGTCGATGAAGGCGCCGTAGTCGGTGATGTTCTTGACCACGCCGGTGAGCATCTTGCCCTCGGCCAGGGTCTCGAGCGTGTGCTTCTTCTTCTCGGCGTTCTCCTCTTCGAGGAGGACCTTGCGCGAGAGCACGATGTTGCCGCGCTTCTTGTTGACCTTGATGACGCGCATCCGCAGTTCCTGGCCGCGCAGGGCGTCGAGGTTGCGCACGGGGCGCACGTCGATCTGGCTGCCGGGAAGGAACGCGCGCACGCCGATGTCGACCGCGAGGCCGCCCTTGATGCGCTCGATGACGCGGCCGATGACGACCTTGCGATCCGCAAAGGCCTTCTCGACTTCGTCCCAGATCTTCATCTTCTCGGCTTTTTCGCGCGAGAGGACGATGTGACCGTCGCGGTCTTCGGTGCGCTCGAGCAGCACGTCGACGACGTCGCCGGCCTGCACCATGACGGCGCCGGTCTCGTCGAGGAACTCGTTGACCGAGATGACGCCTTCGGACTTGTAGCCGACGTCGACGACGACTTCGTTTTCGTTCACTTTGAGGACGGTGCCCTTGACGACCTCACCTTCCGCGATGTTGCGGAAGCTGTTATCGTAAAGGTCCAAGAGGCGGGAAAATTCCGCCGGGTCCATGTCCTCGTCGAAGCCACCTGTGATCTGCGGGGTGGCTTTGAGGGTGTGCCGGCCCGCGGGCTGTGAGGCTCCCGGGGTCGACGCGCCCTGGGGCTCCAGTGCCTGCTCTTCGTGTGTTGCCATTGACGTGCGCGTCCTCCTGACGTACGAATTTGCCGGACTGGGTGAGCGGGGGCCGGCGCCCCGCAGGTTGTTCGCTGATGGGCCCGAAGGCGCCGTCGGCGTAACCAACAGAATTTACGTTACTTAAGTTGGGCTGTCAAGGATATCCGAGAGGACGCGTCCATGGCCAAGAACTCCGCCGCCAAGAAGAAGCCGGCCGCCCGCAGCAAGGCGGCGCCCGCCCGCGCCGCGAAGAAGGCCGCGAAGAAATCTGCCCGCTCGAAAGCCGCGGCCCGGCCGGCCAAGCGGCGGAAGGCCGCCCCGGTCTCCAGAAAACCGGTGAAGAAGGCGGCCGCCAAGGCCGGCGAAGAAGGCCGCCTCGCGGAAGGCCTCGCCGAAGAAGGCCGCCGAAGAAGGCCGCCCCGAAGAGGGCCGTCAGGAAGAAGGCGGTCCAGAGGAAGGCCGTGCAGAAGACGACGGCGTCCCGGAAGGCGCCGGCCCGGAAGGTGGTCGCCAAAGCCGTCGCCAAGGCGGTAGCCAGGAAGGCGGCCTCGAAGAAGCAGCCCGCCGCCCGCACGGCCCCGACACCGCAAGCGGCCGTCAAACCGGTCGTGGCGAAGGCCGCGGCGCCGCCCAAGGCCCCTGCGGCCCGGAAGGCTCCGGCCGCCCGTCCCGCGCCGGCCCTGAACCGCGAGCGCCGCACCGTCGGCGAGGCCCCACCGCCGTCTGCCCCGTCGAGCTTCGTGTCGAACCGGCACGCCAGTGCCGCCAGCAGCGGCGCCGACGAATTGCGGGTGAGGCTGGCCTCGCACACCGGCACCGGCCCGGAAATCACCGCCGGTGACGTCGATGCCAACTGGGAGGCAGCCGAAACCGTGGGCGACGAAGCGCCCGGTGGCGACAACCCGACGCCCGACCAGGACGTCGTGGACGAGATTGGCCGCGCGCTCGGCGTCGAATACGACGACGACGAGGAGTTGCAGGGCGGCGACGAGATCGCGGCGCGCGACACCGATCGCTGGGAACTCGACCCGGCGTCGTCGGACGATTTCGACGAGCGCTAAAGCGTTCGTCGAAATCAGCGGCTAGGGGCTAGCGGCTGGCGGCTAGACCCATTACGGTACACCATGAAGGCCCGGCAGACCTCCGCCGGGCCTTTCGTCTTGGGCAGCCCTCGGCCGCAGACTGCGGGACGGCGTGGTCTTCTAGCCGCGAGCCGCTAGCCGCTAGCCGCTGTCTTTTCCCGCACCAGCGCCAGCACCTGCGCGACCACCTCGTCCACCGGCACGCCGGTAGTGTCGATGTAGACGGCGTCGTCGGCCTTCATGAGCGGCGCGACGCTGCGGGTCGAGTCGGACTTGTCGCGCGCCGCGAGGTCTTCGGCCACGTGTGCGACGTCGCTCGTGCGACTGCTCGTGTGCGCGGGGTCGGCAGCCCGACGACGGGCGCGTTCTTCGTGCGAGGCATCGAGGTAGATCTTGACCTCGGCCTGTGGGAACACGACCGTGCCGATGTCGCGCCCTTCCATCACCACGCCGCCGGCGGCGCCGAGCGCGCGCTGACGCGCCACCAGCACGTCGCGCACCTCGGCATTGCGGGCGACCAGCGCCGCGGCCTTGTCGATGTCGGGCGTGCGGATGGCGGTGGTCACGTCATGGCCATCGATGACGACGACGCCGTCGGCGAGGTCGAAGGCGGCGCGGGCCGCCACGGCGGCCACGGCGGCCGTGTCGTCGAGCGGCACGGCGGTGTCGCGCGCCCGCCACGCCACGGCGCGGTACATCGCGCCGGTATCGATGTGGCGATATCCCAGCGCCCGGGCGGCGGCGCGGGCGACGGTGCCCTTCCCCGCCCCGGACGGTCCGTCAACGGCGACCACCAGACGCTTCACAATCGGCCAGTGTAACATGCGCATTCCGTGGTGAATTTCCGTGTGCAGCGCCTGGTGCTCGTCGTGGTGCTCGTCGCCGCCGCGAGCGCCTGGACGCTCGCGCCGTACGTCGATGCCGCCGCCTTCATCGTGCGCGCCGCCGGCCTGACCGACGGACTCCCCGGCCGCGTCGCCGCGGCGCGCGCCTACGCCACGACGCGCGAGGAGCTGGCGCCGATCGCGACGCGCCACGGCGCGGTGCCGGCGCGTCTCTACCGGCCCACGCGGTTCTCGCGCACGCGTGCTCCTCGTGCCCGGCGTGCACATGGACGGCATCGACGAGACGCGACTGGTCGGCATGGCCGAAGACCTCGCCGAGACCGGCTACGCGGTGGTCACCGTGGCACCGCCCGATCTGCGCCGCTTCCAGATCACGCCGGCCAACACCGACGTGATCGAAGACGCCGCGCGCTGGATCACGACCCGTCCCGATCTGGCGCCCGACGGCCGGGTCGGCATGGTCGGCATCAGCTTCTCGGGCGGTCTGTCGATCGTCGCCGCCGGCCGCGACACGCTGCGCGACAAGGTGGCGTTTGTCATGTCGTTCGGCGGCCATGGCGATCTGCTGCGGGTGATGCGCTACCTCACGTCCGGCCGCACGCCGGCCGCCCCCGCCGATCCGTCGGCCGGCGGCGCCGTCGTCGGCGCCGGCTCCATGCATCTGCTGCCGCCGCACGACTACGGCGTCACCGTGGTGCTGCTGACGTTTGCCGATCGGGTGGTGCCGGCCGATCAGGTAGAGCCGCTGCGCCAGGCGATCCTCATCTACCTCTCGGCCTCGTCGCTGACGCTGGTGGACATGACGCGGGCCAACGCCGAGTTCGCCCGCGCGCGCGCTGTCGCGGCGACGCTGCCCGAACCGGCGCGCACGTTCATGACCTGGGTCAACGACCGGGCCGTCGACCAGCTCGGGCCACGGCTCTTCCCCGTCGTCGATGCGCTCGGCGGCGAACCGGCGGCGCGCGCCTTGTCGCCCGAGCAGGTGCCGGCGCCGGCGGCGCCGGTGTTCCTGCTGCACGGCAGCGAAGACACGGTCATCCCGCCGATCGAGACGCTCTTCCTGGCCACGCATCTGCGCGGTCGCACGCCGGTCACGGGGCTGCTGAGTGGACTCATCACGCACGCCGAGGTCGACAAGTCGGCCGCGCTCGGCGATGTGTGGGCGCTCACCCGCTTCTGGCGCGGGCTGATGCGATACTAGAGCGCGCCCGCATCGCGGGCGCCCACAGCGGCTAGGGACTAGCGGCTAGCGGCTAGGAACCCAATCGATATGCCACCTCGCACTCCGTCTCGCCGTCCTGCTGCTCCGTCACGACGCCCGCAGTCGCGTCCCCCCGCGTCACGCCCATCCGGGCCGCGCCCATCGGGCCCTCGTGCCTCCGGCCCCGGGAAACCCGAGGGCAAGCGCAGCGCCCCGCCCCGCACGCCGTCGCCGCGTGGTGCCGCTGCCTCGCGGCCGACCCGCGGTGACGCGCCGGCACCGACCAGACGGCGCGCGCCGGCCCCCGGCGACGACCGTCCAGGCGCCATCCGCCTGCAGAAGCTGCTGTCGGCGGCCGGCGTCGCCTCGCGGCGCACCGCCGAATCGCTGATCGCCGAGGGCCGCGTCACCGTGAACGGCAAAGTCGTCGACACGCTCGGCGCCAAGGCGGTGCCGGATGTTGACGACGTCCGCGTCGACGCGCGGCGCGTCAAGCCGGCGGCCAAGCCGCGCTACATCATGCTCAACAAGCCGAGCGGCTTCGTGACGACGCGGCAGGACCCGGAAGGCCGCCGCACCGTGATGGATCTGCTGGGCGGCGTCCACGAGTACATCTACCCGGTAGGACGGCTCGACTACGACACCGAGGGCCTGCTGCTGCTCACGAGCGACGGCGACTTCGCCGCCCGCCTGACGCATCCACGGCACGAAGTGCCGCGCGTCTACGAAGCGATCGTCGTCGGCACGCCCGACGATGCCGCCATCGACGAGCTGCGGCGCGGCGTCTACCTCGACAACCGCCGCACCGCCGAAGCCGACGTCACGCGCGGCATCACCATCAAGACCGGCAAGGTGCCGACCACCAAGCTGATTCTGACGCTGCACGAAGGCCGCAACCGGCAGGTGCGCGAGATGTGCGCGCGGGTCGGCCATCCGGTGCGCTCGCTGCAGCGCGTGCGCTACGGCACGCTGTCGCTGCGCGGGCTGCCCACCGGCGCCTGGCGCGACCTGCGTCCCGAAGAAGTGGCGGCGCTGAAGGCCTCGACGAAGAAATAGCGGCCGCGCCGCTACTCCTCTTCGGCGCCTGGCGACGCCGTGGGCACGTCGCCCTCTTCGAGCGGCAGCATCTCGTCGGTCACCGGCCGCTCCATCAGCAACGCCGGCGGGTCGAAGCCGAGCGCCTGCACCATGTCCTGCATGTTGGGCAGGTCGGCGAGGTCCTTGAGCCCGAAGCGGATCAGGAATTCCTTCGTCGTGCCGTAGAGGAACGGCCGGCCGACGACGTTCTTGCGGCCGACGATCTTGATGAGGTGCCGCTCGAGCAGCGTCGAGAGCACGCCCGAGGCGTTGACGGCACGGATCTCGTTGACCTCGGCCGCCGTCACCGGCTGGCGATAGGCGATGACCGACAGCGTCTCGAGCGCCGCCACCGACAGCTTCTGCGCGCTGCGCTCGTGGAAGAGCCGCCGCACCCAGTCGTGCAGTTCGGGCCGGGTCGTGATCTGGAAGCCGCCGGCCACCTGCGCCAGGTGCAGGCCGCCGGGCTGCTCGTAGCGCACGATCAGGCGATCGAGCGCCGCCTGCACGTCGTCTTTCGGCTCGTCGGCCAGCAGCTTGAAGAGCATCTTCGGCGTCAGCGGCTCGGGCGAGGCGAAGACCAGCGCCTCGACAATCGCCTCGAGCTGGCGGCCGTCCATCGAGGGCTGCACCGGCGCGGCGTCGAGGGCTCGGATCGGCAGGCTCGATCGCGGTGTCGTCGGCGGTCTCGTCAGGCGGATCGGCGGGCAGGCTGGCGTCGGCGTCGTCGGGCATCTCGTCGTTCATCGCTGGTCGTCCTCGTCGTCGCGCGCGTCGGCGTCGCTGTCGTCGCTGTCGTCGCTGTCGTCGGCGGGCGCCGGCTCGTCGTCGAGCCGCACGGCCGACGGCGGCGGCACGTCGCCGCCGCTGTCGCGATGGTGCGCGTTGTACTCGTCTTCGGGATCGTGAATCGGGTGCGGCGCGTCGGTGGGCCTGGCGCGCCGGTAGACGCGAATCGACGCCGCCGCCCTGCTGGAAGGCGCGCACGAGCTTCAGCCGCACCATCTCGAGCAGCGCCAGGAACGTGACGATGAGATCGCCGCGGGTGGCGACGTCGTCGAACAGGTCCTCGAAGCCGCACGCCTCGGCTCGCCGACATCCGCTCGAGCAGCTGCTCGATGCGCAGCTCGATCGAGATCTCTTCCGGCGGCAGCGGCACCGCCGCCGGCAGCTTCGAGCGTTCGAGCACGCGGCGGAACGCCGCCAGCAGCCCGAACAGATCGACGTCGAGCTCCGGCTCGATGTCTTCGCCGGCGATCGCCTCGACGCGCGCATCGGGCCGCGTCCACTGGGCGCTTGCGCAGGGTCTCGCGTTCGTGCAGCAGCTCGGCGGCGGCCTTGAAGCGCTGGTGATCGAGCAGGCGCTGCACCAGCGCGTCGCGCGGGTCGATCTCTTCCCCGCTCTCGTCCGACACTTCTTCGGCCCGCGGCAGCAGCTGGCGGCTCTTGATGTGGATGAGCGTCGCGGCGGTGACCAGGAACTCGCTGGCGAGATCCAGATTGAGCTCCTGCATCAGGCCGAGGTACGCCAGGTACTGCTCGGTGATGAGCGCGATCGGGATGTCGTAGATGTTCACCTCATGTCTTCTTGATGAGGTGCAGCAGCAGATCGAGCGGCCCTTCGAACGTCTCGAGGCGCAGCGGAATCGACTCGAGCTGCGACTCGAAGTTGTTGTCGCGCGAGGCGCCGTCAGTAGACAAGCTTCACCGCCTCGCGGACGCGGGTCATCGTCTCGATGGCCTGCGCGCGCGCCTTCTTCGAGCCTTCCATCACGACCTCGCGCAGATAGCCGGGACGTGCCAGCGCCTGCCGGCGCCGCTCGCGGATCGGCTCGAGGCGGGCGTTGATGGCCACCGCCAGCTTGGTCTTGACCTCGACGTCGCCGACCGTGCCGGCGCGGTAGCGGGCCTTGAGGTCGTCCACTTCCGCCACGTCCGGGTTGAACACGTCGTGGTAGATGAAGACCGGATTGCCCTCGACGGTGCCGGGGATGTCGGCGCGGACACGCTTCGGGTCCGTGTACATCTGAGCGGACCTTCTTCACGACCGCCGCGGCGTCGTCGGACAGATCGATGGTGTTGCCGTAGCTCTTGCTCATCTTGCGGTTGTCGAGCCCCGGCAGGCGCGGCGTCGGCGTGAGCATCGACTGCGGCTCGACGAAGATGTCGCCGTAGAAGTTGTTGAAGCGGCGCACCACCTCGCGCGACAGCTCGAGGTGCGGCACCTGGTCTTCGCCGACCGGCACCACGTTGGCGTCGTAGATGATGACGTCGGCCGTCTGCAGCAGCGGATAGCCGAGAAAGCCGATGCTGCTCAGGTCGCGGTCGGCCAGCTGCTCGGTCTGTTCCTTGTAGGTGGGCACCCGCTCCAGCCACGGAATCGGCGTGACCATCTGCAGCAGCAGATACAGCTCGGCATGTTCGGGCACGAGCGACTGCGCGAAGATCGTGCTGCGCTCCGGATCGATGCCGCAGCCGATCCAGTCGGCCACGTTGTCCATCGCGTTGGCGATGAGCTCCGAGGTCTCGTTGAAGTGGCTCGTCAGCGCGTGCCAGTCGGCGATGAAGTAGTAGCAGTCGTAGTCGCGCTGCAGCGCGATCCAGTTGTCGAGGGCGCCCACGAGGTGCCCGAGGTGCAGTCGTCCCGTCGGGCGCATGCCCGACACCACGCGCTTCATCGTCACAGCAGCCATCTCAGAATGCCGACCTGGATCGGGTAGGTGACCCGCGACAGGACGCCGGAGAACATGAGCCCGTACAGCACCAGGATGCCGTAGGGCCGGATGCGCTCGACCACGCCCACCATCGAGGCAGGCAGCACGCCGAGCAGGATGTTGCCGCCATCGAGCGGCGGCACCGGGATCAGGTTGAACACCGCCAGCAGCACGTTCATCATCACGAAGAACGCCAGCGTGTATTCCAGCTGACCGAAGTCGTCGCTGCCGCCACGGAGGGCGGCGAAGGCGAGTGCGCCGACTGCTGCCAGCACCAGGTTGCTGGCGGGCCCGGCGGCCGCCACCAGTGCGAAGTCGCGCCGCGGCTGGCGAAGATTCCGGAAGTCCACCGGCACCGGCTTCGCCCAGCCGATGAGCGGCACCCCGGTCGCAATCGCGACCAGCGGGAAGAGCACGGTGCCGATGGGGTCGATGTGCACGAGGGGGTTGAGCGACAGCCGGCCGAGCAGGCGGGCCGTCGGGTCGCCGAGACGGTCGGCGGCCCAGGCGTGCGCCGCCTCGTGGAACGACAGGGAGGCAATCAGCACGGCCAGCAGAAGACCGATCTGCAGGAAATCAAGGTCCGCCAAAGCGCTCAAGCGTACCACAGGCGCCGGGCGCCGCGGCCCGGTCAGTTGGCAGGCGCCCCGCGCGCGAAATGGGTCAGCACCGCATCCGCGCAGCGCTGCCCCACCACCGGCACCAGGTCTTCCCGCGTCGCCCGCCGCACGCCGGCCAGGCTGCCGAAGCGGGTCAGCAGGGCACGTCGCCGGCGGGCGCCCACACCGGGAATCGCGTCCAGATCCGAGCTGAAGTCCCGCTGCGCCCGCGCCGCGCGGTGGAAGGTCACGGCGAAGCGGTGCGCCTCGTCGCGAATCTGCTGCAGCAGCCGCAGCGCCGCACTGGTGCGCTCGAACGCCACCGGCGTCGTCGGCATCGCGGGTCACCACCAGTTCCTCGCGCTTGGCCAGGCCCACGGCAACCAGATTGGCGAGCCCGAGGCGTTCGAGCGCTCCGTAGGCCGCATCGAGCTGCCCCCGTCCGCCGTCGATGACCAGCAAATCGGGAAACGGCCCGCCCGCCTCGACCAGGCGCGAGAAGCGGCGGTGCACCACCTGCGCCATGGCGGCGAAATCGTTCAGGAAATCTGGGGACCGGGGTCGGGACCGGGGGCTGGGGGCTCGGGCGACGGCGGTCGGGCGACGGTGCCCGGACGGCTGCCGTCTCGAGTTCGTCGTGTTCTTCCCCCGGCCCCGGTCCCCGGCCCCGATGCGGTATTTCCGGTACTCCCCCTTGGCCATCCGGCCGTCTTCGCAGACCACGACCGAGGCGACGGTCTCGCTGCCCTGGAGCGTCGAGATGTCGATGCACTCGATACGCCGCGGCAGGCCTGGCAGGCCGAGCGCCTGGCGCAGGCCGTCGAGCGCCGCGAAGCTGTCGCCGCCGGGCTCGGCGGCGGACCGCACCACCAGTTCGGCGTTGCGCGTCGCCAGGTCCACCAGGCGCTTGCGGTCGCCGCGCTGGGGCACGAGCAGCGACACGCGGCGCTGGGCCCGCGACGACAGCCACGCTTCGGTCACGTCCTGGTCGTCGATCTCGACCGGCAGGTCGATCTCGCGCGGCGGCTCCTGCACTTCGTAGAACTGCTGCAGCGCCGCCGCCACCAGCGCCCTGGCGCCCTCGAGCGCGTCGGCCGCCGCGCCCTGCAGGGTCACCCGTTCGACCACCCGTCCCCGGCGCACCTGGAATACCTGGATGACCGCGCCCACGGGCCCCACGGCCACGCCGAAGACGTCGCGATCGCCGAGCGCCGGCGTGGCCATCTTCTGCTGCCGCGCCCCCACCGCCTGCACCACCCGCATGGCGTCGCGCTGCTGGCCGGCCTCTTCGTAGCGCTCGGCGGCGGCGGCCGCCAGCATCCGGCGCCTGCAGGTCGGCCGCCAGTTCGTCGACGCGGCCCTCGAGCAGCAGGCGCATGTCGGCGACGGCCTGCTGGTAGCGTTCCGGCGAGCACACCGTGTCCACGCACGGCGCAAGACACCGCTTGATGTCGTATTCCAGGCACGGCCGCGGCCGCTTGCCGGTAATGACCTCGTTGCACGATCGCAGGCCGAACAGCTTGTGGCCGAGCCCGATGGTGCGTCGCGCCAGCGAGGCCGGCAGGAACGGCCCGGCGTAGAGATCGCCGTCGCGCGCCACCTGCCGGGCCACCAGCACGCGCGGGAACGCCTCGCTGAGGGTCAGGCGCAGGTACGGGTAACTCTTGTCGTCGCGCAGCAGGATGTTGTAGCGCGGCGCCCGCTGCTTGATCAGGTTGTTCTCGAGGGCCAGGGCTTCGACGACCGAGTCGGTCACGATGACCTCGAGCGAGGTCACTTCATCGAGCAGGGCGTCGGTCTTGGGGCTGCTGCCGCGGGCCGCCGAGGTAGCTCCGGACGCGGTCGCGCAGGGCCCGCGCTTTGCCCACGTAGATGGTCTCGCCGGCCGCATTGGCATACAGGTAGACCCCGGGCTGCTCGGGAAGCCGCGCGATCTGTTCCTTGAGATCCTGAATGGCCATGCGCTACGCTTCTCATTCTAGCCAATGACTTTCACCGGATTCATCGGTGCGGCCAGCATGTTCCCGCTGCGCCTCATCATCAACGCGAGCGTCGCCCTCGGCATTCACCCGAACGTGCTGACGCTCATCGGCGTCATCGTCAACATCGCCGCCGCCTGGGCGCTGGCCGTCGACCGCTTCGTGCTGGCCGGGGTCATCATGATCCTGCGCCAACATCTTCGACTTCATCGACGGCAAGGTCGCGCACATCACCGGCAAGCAGTCGGAGTTCGGGGCCTTCTGGGACTCGACGCTCGACCGCTTCTCCGACCTGGCGCTCTTCACCGGCCTCATCTGGCTCTACTCGTCGCTGGGCCGCGAGGGCTACGTGCTGGTGGCGACCTGCGCCCTCATCTTCTCGATCATGACCAGCTACGCGCGTGCCCGCGCCGAGTCGCTCATCGACAAGTGCAAGGTCGGCTTCATGGAGCGGCCCGAGCGCATCGTGCTCTTCATGATCGGCGCCTTCACCGACCGGATGGCGGGCGTGCTGTGGGTGATCCTGACCCTGGCCGTGGTCACGGTGGCCAACCGCATCCACTATACGTATCTGGCGCTCAACAAGCTGCCGATGCCGTCCACCGATGGCGTGACCGGGCTGTTCTCGCGCTACTTCTTCTGGCGCGACGACCGGGCCACCCTGCACTACGACGTCTGGGTGATCGCCATCCTGTCGTTCGTCTGGCTGACGCCGCCCGACTGGCTGCGCGATCCGACCGCGTCGGGCCTCGGGCTGCTCGGCTGGCTCCTGCGCTGAGGCGTCAGGCCCAGACGACTTTGCGCTGCTCGGTCACCACTACGAGGCCTTCCGCTTGCGGGCGACGGCCTTGGGGCCCGACGCCGCCTTGACGACGGCCTTGGTCTCTGTGGCGTCGGCCACCTTGGCGGTGGACTTGCGGCCGGCGCTGACCTGATCGAGGCTGCGGCGCAGCGCTTCCATCAGGTCGATCACCTTCGGGGCGGCATCTTCCTTGGTCGCCACGATCTCTTCGCCGGCGATCTTGGCGTCGATGATGGCGCGCAGACCCGACTGGTATTCGTCGGTGTAGGTCTTCAGATCGAGCGGCCCTTCGTAGCTGGCAATGACCTGCTGCGCCAGCTTGGACTCGGCGGCCGAGACCTTGCCGCGCACGTCGCGCAGTTCGTCGATCTGGTCGATGGTGCGGATTTCGGCGGCGTGGTGCAGCGTGTACATCACGAGGCCCTGCTTGTGCGGCTTCACCGCCACCAGATACTCGCGGCCGTGGATGGCGACCTTGCCGATGCCGGCCTTGCCCTTCATCCCGTCGCGCATCACCGCGTAGGCGTCACCGGCCATCGGCCCCTCGGGCGCCAGGTAGTAGGTCTTGTCCACGTACATCGGGTCGATTTCGTCGTCGCTGGCGAACTGCAGCAGGTTGATGACCTTGGTCGACTCGGTCTTCACCTTGGCGATGTCGTCGTCGCCCACCACCACCCAGCGGCCCTTCTCGAACTCGTAGCCCTTGACGATCTCGGCGCTCGTGACCTCGCGCTCGCACGACGGGCACCACTTCTTCTGCTGGATGCGCGTCTGGCACTCCTCGTGGAGCTGGTTGAACGAGATGGTCGCGGCCGACTCGGTCGCCGGGTAGACCCGCACCGGGATCGTGACCAGGCTGACCTTGAGAAAACCCTTCCAGGTTGGACGCGCCGCCATCGTAGCCTCCATGACGCCCCCGTGCGGAGGCTGTGGCAAGGGACCTATCGGTCGGAGCCGCACCCTGCATTAGCGTGCAGCCGGCGAGGCCGCGCCGGTCCCGGTCCCTGGTCCCACGTCCCTACACGTCATTCCTCGCATCGTGGCCGCCCAGGTGCAGGCCCGGGCCCGACTCGATGTCGATGGCGTGCTCGGCGATCTTCTCGCGCAGCAGCCGCCGCACCTCGCCCAGACGCGGACCGGGCACCGGCAGCCGCCGGGCCAGGGTCTTGAGCCGCGATGCCACGACCAGGATGGTCGCCTCGCCTTCCTGCCAGCGCAGGCCGCCAATCTCCTGATAGGGCATGAAGCCCGAGTCGGCCCAGATGCCGTCGGCATAGAGACCGCGGGCGATGCGGGCGCTGGCCGGCACCACCCCGGCGTAGTAGACGAACATCATGAGCTCGCCGAAGAGGGCCGGCAGCGGCCGCGGCACGAAGAGCGCCGAGAGCAGCAGACAGCCCATCGCCGCGCCGATGGCCAGGCTCATGGCGTAGAAGGGCGGCTTCGGCGGCAGCCACACGACCAGGGCGCCCGGCTGGCGGCGGGCCCAGCGCGCCAGGTCGATCGCGGCGCGGATGTTGGCCACGAGAAATCCCAGCCCGAGCACGAACAGGACCTGCGGCAGCAGGCCGACGAGCGTCACAGGCCGATTCTGCCCGCGCCGCCCGCGCGCGTCAATTGGCGCGGGGCGTGGCGGCGTCCTGGCGCGAGAGCGTCGGGTCGAAACAGCGCCGGCAGCGGGCTTCGTAGGTGCCGTGCGCGCCGAGCAGCACGCGGTCGGCGCTGTGCACGAGGCGCTGGGTGTGATTGGCGGGGTTGCCGCAGACCACGCAGATGGCCCGCGTCTTGGTGATGAACTCGGCGATCGCCAGCAGGTGCGGCATCGGCTCGAACGGACGGCCCAGGTAGTCCTGGTCGAGCCCGGCGACGATGACCCGCATGCCGCGTTCGGCCAGCTCGACACACGCCGCCGGCAGCGCCGCGTCGAAGAACTGCCCTTCGTCGATGCCGACCACTTCGGTGTCGGCGCGCACCTTCGACAGCAGGTCGGCGGCCGAGGCGGCCGGTTCCGCTTCGATCTTCAGATCGCTGTGCGAGACGATGTGATCTTCGGCGTAGCGGACGTCCACCGCCGGCTTGAAGATCTGCACCCGCTGGCGCGCGATCTGGGCCCGGCGCACCCGGCGGATGAGCTCTTCGCTCTTGCCGCTGAACATGCTGCCGACGATGACTTCAATCCAGCCCTGACTGGCCGCCCGGACGACGTCCATGCGCCTGCTTCCTCGTGAGTCGCGGCGCTAGGCGCGCGACTGGTATTCGCCGGTCTCGGTGCTGACGCGGATGACGTCGCCTTCGCCGATGAACGGCGGCACCTGCACGACCATGCCGGTTTCGGTGGTCGCGGGCTTGAGCTGGTTGGTGGCGGTGGCGCCCTTGATGCCGGGCGCCGTCTCGATCACCTTGAGATCGACGGTCGGCGGCAGTTCGATGCCCACCGGCGCCTCGCCGTGGAACTCGACGTTGATCGTCATCTCGGGCTTGAGGTAGCCGGACGAGTCGCCCATGGCCTCTTCCGAGAGCTGGATCTGCTCGTAGCTCGAGGTGTCCATGAAGTGATGGCCGGCGGGGTCACTGTAGAGGTACTGCATCTGCTTCTCGTCGAGCACGGCGCGCTCGACGACGTCGTCGGAGCGCAGGCGCTGTTCCGACTGGCTGTTGTTGCGCAGGTTGCGCGCCTTCACGCGGACGAAGCCGCGGAGGTTGCCCGGCGTCTTGTGCTCCAGATCGAGGATCCGGAGGAGGTCGCCGTTGTGGATGATGATCATGCCCCGCTTGAGGCGCGTCGCTGCGAGTGTATTGGCCATGGGTCTTGGTCGAGGCGAGCCTCGATCCTGAGAATGCTACCACGCGGTTCCGGGTTCGGCTGCCCGGGGACCGGCCCGGCCGTCCCCCGTGCTACCATCCGAATCGTGGCGTTCGCGCGCTGGGATCCTGTTCGTGACCTGCTGGCCATCCAGCTGAAGATGGAGCGTCTGCCCGCCCCCGCCCCGCAGGGCTGGGTGCCGGCCGCCGACCTCTGCGAAACCACCGATGCTTACGTCGTCACCGCGGAGCTGCCAGGCGTGGCCCGGCCGCAGGTGCGGGTCGAGTTCCACGACGGCCACCTGACGCTGCACGGCCGCCGCGACGCCCGCGTCGCCTGCGAGCAATATCACCAGGTGGAACGCGGCCACGGCGAGTTCTCCCGCACCTTCCGCCTGCCCTCGGGCATCGATGCCGACAAGATCGCCGCCGACCTCAAGGACGGCGTGCTCACCGTCATCGTGCCGAAGCTGCCCGGCCACGGGCCCCGCAAAGTCGACGTCGGGTAGACACGCCATGCGCCGTCTCGTGCTCGCGCTCTCGCTCGTTCTGGCCGGGCTGGCCGCCGGCCTCGTCGTCTCGGGCCGCATGCGTGGCACCACCGGCGCCGATGCGCTGACCGACCAGGCCGCCACCGCCCCGGCGCCGCGCGCCGCGCGTCCCGACGCCCCCGCCGTGGCCGCGCCCGGCCCCGATTTCACCCGCGTCGCCGAACAGACCATCTCGGCCGTCACCAACATCGCCTCGCTGCAGCGCGTAGCGGTGCCGAATTCCCCGTTCGCCAACGATCCGTTCTTCCAGTACTTCTTCGGCGACCAGCCCGACATGTTCGGCTCGCGCAACCGCTACGAGTCGAGCCTCGGCTCGGGGGTGGTCATCTCCCCCGACGGCTACGTGCTCACCAACAGCCATGTCGTGGGCGAAGGCGAAGTGGAAGTCACCGTCGGCCTCGCCGACAAGCGCGAACTGCGCGCCAAGGTGATCGGCGTCGATCCGTCCACCGACCTCGCCCTCCTCAAGGTCGAGGCCAAGGGGCTGCCCACGGTGCCCTGGGGCGACTCGTCGAAGCTCAAGGTCGCCGAATGGGTGCTGGCTATCGGCAACCCCTTCCAGCTCAGTCAGACCGTGACGCTCGGCATCGTGAGCGCGCTCGGCCGCGCCAACGTCGGCATCGCCGCCTACGAAGACTTCATCCAGACCGACGCCGCCATCAACCCGGGCAACTCGGGCGGCGCCCTCATCAACGCCCGCGGCGAACTCATCGGCATCAACACCGCGATCTTCTCGCGCAGCGGCGGCTATCAGGGCATCGGCTTCGCGGTGCCGAGCAATCTGGCCCGGCGCGTGGTGGCCGACCTGACGAAGTACGGCAAGGTGCGGCGCGGCTGGATCGGCATCGCCGAGATGTCGCCGCTGACCTCACGCCTGGCCGACGAACTGGGCACCACCGGCGCCGACGGGCTGGTCGTGATGAAGATGTGGCGCGGCCCGGCCTACCAGGCCGGCGTGCGGCCCGGCGACGTCATCCTCAGCCTGAACGGCAAGCCGGTCAGCGACGGCTCGGCGTTCCTGCGTGCCATCGCCGACAGCGCCATCGGCAGCACCGCCGTGGTCGAGATCCTGCGCGAGTCGACCCGCCGCACCCTGAAGGTGCCGGTGGAAGAAGAAGGCGGCCGCACCCAGCGCCGCTAGCCGCCCCGCGGCCGCTCAGCGCGGCCCGACGCGCGCTGTCGCCCGCCCGGGCCACGGCGCCATCCGCCGGTCGGCATTCCAGCGTCGCGCCCCCGACACCGCGGCGCTCCCCGTCACGATCGGCCGCCAGTAGCGATCGCCGCCCCGCGACAGCCCGATGCGGCGCGTCCACTGCACGTCGGCCGCCGGGGCCGCGGCAGCCACGATCCGCAGCGCGCCGCCGTCGAGCGGCGCGCGGTTGTGCGTCAGGTCGATGCCGAACGCACGCGCGAGGTTGCCGGGACCGCGACAGAGCGCCATGTCGGCCGCCGGCCTCTGGCCGTCACGGGTGCGCCGCGCGACGCATGAGCGCGAGGCCTTCGAGCGGCTCGACGGCCCGCAGCAGCACCGCCGCGGGAACGCCCGGCGCTTCGGTTACCGCGTTCAGCAGGCAATGGACACCGTAGTTGAGATACACGTACGCCTGACCCGGCGCCTCGTAGAGGGGCTGGTTGCGCGGCGTCATGCCGGCGGCGGCGTGGCAGCCGGGATCCGACTCGCCGATATAGGCCTCGACCTCGACGATCCGCCCCGCCACGAGACCCTCGGGCGTCTCGTGCACGAGCGTCGCGCCGAGGATCTCACGGGCGACCACAAGCGTCGGCCGCGCGTAGAAGCCGGCGGAGAGCACGCGCTCGCTGCGCGACGACATCACCACGGCGTGCGGGCGGTCAGGCCTCTCGGCCGTTGCCGCTCAATCCCGATCCTGGGTGACGAGCAACGGCCGCAGGTAGCGGCCCGTGTGCGACGCCTCCACCTGCACCACCTGTTCGGGCGTGCCCATCGCGATCACCTGTCCACCGGCCGCGCCGCCCTCGGGGCCGAGGTCGATGATCCAGTCGGCCGTCTTGATGACATCGAGGTTGTGCTCGATGACCACCAGCGTGCTGCCGGCCTCGAGCAGTTTGCGGAAGGCGGCCAGCAGCTTGGCGATGTCGTCGAAGTGCAGTCCGGTCGTCGGCTCGTCGAGGATGTAGAGCAGGCGCTCGCCGCCGGCCGACGCCAGATGCGACGCGATCTTGACGCGCTGCGCTTCCCCGCCCGACAAAGTCGTCGCCGGCTGGCCGAGACGAATGTAGCCGAGGCCGATCTCGTCGAGCACCTGCAGGCGGCGCAGCACCTTGAGCGAGCCGCTGAAGAACTGCAGCGCCTCGCGCACGGTGAGATCGAGGATCTGCGTGACGTTGCGGTTCTTGTACTTCACGTCGAGCACGGTCGGCTTGAAGCGCCGGCCGTCGCACTGGTCGCAGGGCACGTAGACGTCGGCGAGGAACTGCATCTCGACCTTCACCTCGCCCTCGCCCTGACAGGCTTCGCAGCGGCCACCCGGCACGTTGAACGAGAACGCGCTGGCCGTCAGCCCGCGGCTGCGCGCGTCTTTGGTGCCCGCCAGCAGCTCGCGGATCGGATCGAACGCCTTGAGATAGGTGACCGGGTTGCTGCGCGGCGTGCGGCCGATCGGCGCCTGATCGACCAGCACGACGTCGGTCAGCAGCTCCGCGCCTTCGAGCCGGCGATGAAAGCCGACCTTGCGGTCCCACTGACCCTTGGCGCGCTTGAGTCCGGCGTAGAGCACGTCGTGCACGAGGGTCGACTTGCCCGAGCCGCTGACGCCGGTCACGCAAGTGAGCGTGTTCAGCGGAATCTCGATGTCGACGTTCTGCAGATTGTGCTCGCGCGCGCCGACGAGACGGATCTTCTGCGGCGAGCCCTTGCGCCGGTGTGACGGCACGGCGATCTGCAGTTCGCCGCGCAGGTACTTCGCGGTGAGCGAGCGCGGCTCGGCCGCCAGATCCGCGAGCGGACCGCTGAAGATGACGCGGCCGCCGTGTTCGCCGGCGCCGAGGCCCATGTCGACCACGTGGTCGGCCACCGCGATCATGTCGGCATCGTGTTCGACCACCAGCACCGAGTTGCCCTGGTCGCGCAGCTTGCGCAGGATGGTGATGAGGCGCTGATTGTCGCGCGGGTGCAGCCCGATCGACGGCTCGTCGAGCACGTACAGCGTGCCGACCAGCGAGGCGCCGAGCGAGGTGGCCAGGCTGATGCGCTGCGCTTCGCCGCCCGAGAGCGTCGACGACAGGCGGTCGAGCGTCAGGTAGTCGAGGCCGACATCGGCGAGGAAGCCGAGGCGGCGGCGAATCTCCACCAGCACCTTCTCGGCGATGGCCGCCTCCTGCGGGCCCAGCGCCAGCCCGTCGAAGAAGGTCTGCGCTTCGCGCGTCGTCAGTGCCGAGACGCGGTCGATCGTGCGCTCGCCCACGCGCACCGCGCGCGCCTCGCGCCGCAGCCGCGTGCCGGCGCAGTCGGGACACGTCTGGTAGCCGCGGTAACGGCTCAGGAACACGCGGACGTGTACCTTGTACTTCTTGCGCTCGAGCCAGGCGAAGAAGCCGCGGATGCCGGCCCACGCGCCGCCGTCGCCGTCGACGACCACGCGCTGCTGGTCGGGCGTGAGGTCGCGCCACGGCACGTCGAGCGGCACGTCGATGGCCTTGGCCACCTTCTTCAGGTCGGCCAGGTGCGGCCGGTAGTGCGGCTTGGTCCACGGCTCGATGGCGCCCTGCGCGATCGACTTGGCCTGGTCGGGCACCACGAGATCGATGTCGAGCTCGATGATGTTGCCGAAACCATGGCAGGTCGGGCAGGCGCCGAAGGGGTTGTTGAACGAGAACAGCCGCGGCTGCGGCGTTTCGTACGCCAGGCCGCAGGATCGGCATTCGAAGCGTTCGCTGAAGACGTGCCGGACGTCGGCGGCGCCGTCTTCGCCCAACTGCACGGCCCACGCGGCCCCGCCACCCTGCTGGTAGGCCACTTCGACCGAGTCGGTCAGCCGCGACCGCTCGTCGGGGCTGGTGCGCAGCCGGTCGACGACCACCGACAAGGTGACACGGCCATCGACGTCGGTCGGGGCCAGGTCTTCGAACGCGACGGCGCGGCCGTCGACGAGCAGGCGGCCGAAGCCCTTGCGGCGAAGCGCGTCCACTGCGGCTCGCGCCGGCGACAGCGGCGCGACGGCGCTGGCGACCGGCTCGGCCGGCGCGTCCTCCGCGTCGGTGACGTCTTCGCCGTCGTCGTCGGCCGGGGTGTGCGGTGGCGGCGTGTCGGCAATGACCGGCATGTCGAAGCCGATGAGCAGTCGCGCCCCGGTGGGCAGCGCCAGCAGCCGGCCGGAGACCACCTCGGCCGTCTCGCGCACCACCTCGACGCCGCAGTTGGTGCAGATAGGTCCGCCCCACCCGCGCAAACAGCAGGCGCATGTAGTCGTGCACCTCGGTGACCGTGCCCACGGTGGAGCGCGGGTTGCGCACGCTGTTCTTCTGGCGGATCGCGATTGCCGGGGCGATGCCCTCGATGCGGTCGACGTCGGGCTTCTCCATCCGCTCCAGGAACTGGCGCGCGTAGGCCGACAGCGACTCGACGTAGCGACGCTGCCCTTCGGCGTAAATGGTGTCGAAGGCGAGCGACGACTTACCCGACCCGCTGACCCCGGTGAGCACGACCAGCTTGCCGGCCGGCAGGGTGACGTCGACGTTCTTCAGGTTGTGGGTGCGCGCCCCCTTGACGACGAGGGGATCGGGTGTCCGGGCGGATGACATGGGCGGAACCATTGATGGTAGCGCAGACCTCCCGCCCATAGGCAACGACGTGCAGCCGCCGTGTCGCGGCCGCCCGATCCCATCCGGCTGTCATCCGGCCGACAGCATTTTTTGTCGTCGGCCTCCACAGTTTCGCCGCCACTCACAATTTCGGCGTCTGCCTGGCACACTACGGGCCATAACTGCATGGGACGGCGGTCTGGCACGATTCCTGAAGCCCGCAGGACGATGAGGATGGGTCCCATGCCACACAGCGCCGCCGGCAGGAGCGTTCTCGTCGTCAACGACCAGGAGACGGTGCGCCAGACCATGGTGCGCTCACTGCTCGCCCGCGGCTTCCGGGCGCGCTTTGCCCGGTCCGGACGCGAGGCGCTCGAAGCGGTCCGCGCCGACAAGCCCGACGTGATCCTGATGGACATGGATCCGCCGGCCCTCGAGGGCTGGGAATCGGCGCGGCGGCTCAAGGCCGACCCGGTCACTCGTCACATCCTCGTCGTGGCGCTCTCGGAAAACACCCAGACCGACTCCCGCAACATGGCGATGCGGGTGGGCTGCGATGCCTTCGAGGCGAAGCCCGTGGACGTCGAACACCTCGTGCGAAGTGTCGAAAAGCTGCTGCCGGTCTGACGGCGCCAGCTTCCCGCTTGGCCTGCGGCCGCCGCGAGGCTACCATCGCTCCACCGTGGTGGCTGGCACACCTCTCCCTTCCGGGATGCCTGACGCGCCCCTGAGCGCAACGTGGGAGTGGACCGTCACCTCCGATCGCGTCGCCTATTCGGCGGCGTGGCATGGCCTGCTGGGTGATGCCAAAGGCAACACCGTCGAGTCGCTGCATGCGTGGCTCGGCCGCGTGCACCCGGATGATGTCGCCTCGGTCATGCACGCGCTCGACCGCCACCTGAGCGGCACCGCACCGGCCTTCCGCTGCGAACACCGGCTGCGCGCGCACGGCGGCGCCTTCCGCTGGGTGGTCGCCGAAGGCGTGGCCGACCGCGATCCCGCCGGCCGCGCCGTGCGTCTGGCCGGCACCCTGGCCGACGTGCAGGAGCGCAACCGCACCGACACCCTGGCCGGACTGCCGGGCCTCTTCGCGCTGCGGGCGCACGTCGATCGCCTCATCACCGCGGCGCGCGAGACGCCGGCGGCGCGCTTTGCGCTGCTGCTGGTGGACTTCGACCGTTTCGGGGCGCTCAACGAGCTGCTCGGCCACGACGGCGGCGACCTGCTGCTGCGCGAGGCGCTGCGGCGCCTGGCGCGGTGCCTGCGCGAGGGCGATCTCGTGGCCCGCATCGGCGTCCACGACACCCACGCGGTCGCCGGCGACGTGGCGCTGCCGCCGCTTGGCGGCGACGAGTGCGCGCTGGTCATCTCGAACCTCGTCGACGCCCGTGATGCGCTGCGCGTCGCCGCCCGGCTGCACGACGCGCTGGCGGCGGCCTTCCCGATCGCCGGCCATCGGTTGTTCGCCTCGGCCTGTGTCGGCATCGCCATCAACAGCGCCGGGCACGACTCGGTGGACGATCTGCTGCGCGACGCCTACTCGGCGCTGGTGCGCGCCAAGGCCCGCGGTCCCGCCGAAACGCAGCTCTTCGACGACTCGGCGCGGGCCACCGCGTCGGAGTTCATGGAGTTTGCCAACGACCTCGACCTCGGCATCCGCGATCGCCAGTTCGAGATGTGGTTCCAGCCCACCGTGCATCTGGGCGACGGCTCGATCGTGCGGGCCGAGGCGCTGCTGCGCTGGCGGCATCCCGCGCGCGGCCTGCTGCGGCCCAACATCTTCGTGCCGCTGCTCGAGCAGGCCGGGCATCTCGTGCCGCTCGGCTGGCGCACCATTCGCGATGCCTGCCGGTCGCTGGCGCAGTGGCGCACGGTGCATCCCCCGGCGCAGGCCATGCGGATCTCGGTCAACCTGTCGACTTCGCAGTTCCTGGCGCCGGACCTCGTGGCCCGGCTCACGAACGCGGTCACCGAAGCCGGCGTGCAGCCCGGCGACCTCGAACTCGAGCTATCGGAGCTCGATGTGATGTCGAACTTCGATAGGGCGGTCGAGGTGTCGCAGGCGCTGCGGCAGGCCGAGTTCAAGCTCGCGCTCGACGACTTCGGCCTCGGCCTGGCCGCCACCGAACACCTGCGCGCGCTCGGCGTCCACACGATCAAGATCGACCGCAGCTATCTGGGCGGCAACCCGCAGCACGGCGGCAGCGCCGCCATCGTGCAGTACGCCATCGAAGTGGCCGCCATCCTCGGCATCGAGGTGGTTGCCGAGGGCATCGAGACGCCGTCGGAGCTGCTGGCGCTCAAGAAGCTGAGCTGCCCGCTCGGCCAGGGCTTCCTGTTCTCGCGGGCCGTGCCGGCCGACGAGCTGCTGCGGCTGCTGGAACTCGACGCCACCGGCGGCACCGACTGGTGGGCCGGCGCCGCCCCGGGCTCGGCCCGACGGCGTCGCGGCTCCGACACCGCCGTCGCCGCCACCTGAGCGCCGCGGCGCTTCCGCCTTCCCCGGCTGTGCCGGGGGTGGTAGAATCGGCTGTCTTGGCCATCGGGTTCCCGATGCGTCAGGCACCCACGCCGAGCCGGCGTAGCTCAGTTGGTAGAGCAGCTGATTCGTAATCAGCAGGTCGTAGGTTCAAGTCCTATCGCCGGCTCCAGTTCGCCCCCCTCCCCGGCGAATTCCGCTCGACCTGCCGGTCTTCGGTGCTAGCTTGTTAGCGGCGAGTTGCCGTGTCTGTCGGGAGGCGCAACATGAACCACGGGCGGTCGGTCCTGTTCCTTCGCGCAGTCCTCATCGCGCTCGCGGTGTTGGTCGCCAGCGTCCCCGGCGCCCGCGCCCAGTCGGCGCCCACGCCCGTCATCACGCCATCCGCCCCGTCCGACTTCATGCTCGGCCGGCCCCGAGGCTTCGTGTCGGTGGATGGCGGCTTCCTCTTCGCCAGCGCCGGCAGCGACCTCTACGACTTCCTCACCGAGCAGTTGACGCTCGAGCGGAAGAACTTCAACACGCCGATCGTCGGCGGCCGCATCGGCGTCGCCATCTCGCCGCGCCTCGAAGTGGCCGTGCTCTACGAGAACGCCAAGTCACAGACAGCATCGGAATATCGCGACTTCATCGACAACGCCGGATTGCCGATCACGCAGACCACGATGCGGCAGGATCATCAGATTGCCGCCACCGTGCGCTGGTCGCTGCTGCCCTCCGGCCGCCGCATCAGCCGCTTCGCCTGGGTGCCGCGCGCCGTCACCCCGTTTGTCGGCGCCGGCGCCGGCGCCATCAAGTATCAGTTCGAGCAGTACGGCAGCTTCGTGGACTTCCAGACGCTGCGCGTCTTCAACGACACCTTCCGGTCGAAGGGATGGGCGCCGAGCGCGCACGTGCTCGCCGGCGCTGACCTGCGCGTCTATCGCCGGCTCTACGTCACCGGCGAAGCGCGTTACACCTGGAGCTCGGCCCCGCTCAGCGCCGACTTCGTGGACTTCGAACCAATCGATCTGGCCGGTGCCCGCCTCGGCGCCAGCCTGAAGCTGGTCTTCTAGTCCGGGAGCCACCGCTACTCCGGGAGACACTGTCATGACCCGAGCCATCTTCGCTGCATCCCTTCTCTCGCTCGCCACCGTCGCGGCCCCCGCACAGGCGCAGTCGCCAGCCGCCACCACGCCCTCGCTCACTGATGCCCGCTGGAACCCCTTCCTCGGCTGCTGGCGCGCGGTGGACGATCCGGCAGGCACCGGCTCCCGCATCTGCATCGCGCCGGCGGGGACGGGCGTGACGGTCACGACCATCGTCGGCGGCCAGCGCGTCGGCGAAGACACCCGCGTGGCCGACGGCTCGGCGCGCCCGGTCGATGCTGATGGCTGCCGAGGCACCGAAACGGCGCGCTGGTCGGCCACCGGCCACCGCCTGTATCGCCGCGCGACTGTGGCCTGCGACGGCGGCGCGCCGCGCACGCTCGCCACCGCGTCGTTCTTCGTCGCCGGCCAGGCGATGGTGGACGTGGAAACCGTGGAAGCCGACGGCACCACCAACGTGCGCGTCAGCCGCCTCGTGCGCGCGTCGAACCAGCAACTGCCCGACGGCACCACCCTCACCCGCGCCCCCGGCGCGCGCGGACCGACGGCCGAGGCGATGGCGCCGTTCACCGTGGCCGACGTCATCGATTTGAGTGGCGCCCTGCCGGCCGACGGCGTGCAGGCGGCGATTTCCGAAGCGCCGACCCCGTATCGGCTCAACGCCAAGGCCCTCATCGCCATGGCCGACGCCGGCGTCGGCGACCGCGTCATCGACCTGATGGTGGGCGTCACCTATCCGGCGAAGTTCGAAGTGCGTCGCGCCACCTCCGGCGGATTCGGCGGGGGCGGCGGCGGCATCGGCATCTCGTCGATGACCGATCCGTTCTTCTCGCCGCTGGTCGGTCCGGCGGCGCTCTTCAACTGCTATTCCAATCTGGGCTGGGCGTCGTCGAGTTACTGGGGCAGCTGCGCCGGCTACGACCCGATGATGTATGCGCGGTATCCCGGCTACTACTACGGCTACTGGGGCCCTTACGGGCCCGACTGGGTCGCGACGCAGCCGGGCACCGGCGGCCCCTCGACGCCCACCGAACCGGTGGCCGAGGGCCGTCTGGTCAACGGCCGCGGCTACACGCAGGTGCGGCCGATCGAGACCACATTTTCGACCGGCGGCGACGGCGGCCGCAGCAGCGGCATGAGTGGCGGCAACGGTTCGAGCGGCTCGTCGGGTTCGAGCGGTTCGAGCGGCGTCAGCGGCTCGGGCTACTCGGGCGGCGGGGGCGGTGGCGGTGGCGACCGCATGGCGGTGCCGCGCGGTCCCGGCGGCGAGTTCTAGCGGCCAGCCACGGCCCGCAGGTGCGTCACTAGTCTGGGCGGCTCAGCTGAGGGCGACGTCTCAGCGGTGCGTGCCGCACGCGCGTCGTCCCACCCGCTGCTCATCGGCGCCACGGCGTGGATGGCCGGTGCCAGGTCGATGAAGCGCTCGACCAGCATGGCGTCCATCGCGCCTTTCGTCACGTCGCCACGCAGCTCGTCGAAGGCGCGGTCGATGCCCAGCGAGCGGCGGTAGGGCCGGTCGGTCGTCATCGCATCGAAGGCGTCGACGACGCCGATGATCTGCGCCAGCAGCGACACCTCACTGCCCTTCAACCCATCCGGATACCCGCGCCCATCGAGGCGCTCGTGATGCTGCCGGATGATCGGCCGCACCGAGGCCAGCGATCGCAGGCCCGAACAGAGCCGTTCGCCGATAACGGTGTGCGACTTGACGATCTCGTATTCCTCCGAAGTCAGCCGCCCCTGCTTCAGCAGGATGGCATCTGGGATGCCCACCTTGCCCACGTCGTGCAGCAGGCCGCCCTTCTGCAACGCCCACAGGTCGTCGGCCGACAGGCCAATCGCCCGGCCGAGCGCCACCGCATAACTCGACAGCCGGTCGCAGTGGCCTTCCGTGTAGGCGTCGCGCGCCTCCACGGTGAGCGCCAGGCTGACGATGACCGACTCGGCCGACTCGAGTTCGTCGGTGTAGCGCTTGAGGCGCGACAGCGATCGCACGCGGGCGGTGAGCTCGGACGAATCGAACGGCTTGGTCAGGAAGTCGTCGGCACCGGCCTCGATCCCGGCCAGGCGGTGCTCGCGGCCCACGAGGCCCGTCAGCAGCACGACCGGGATGAGCCGGGTGGCCTCGTAGCGCTTCAACCGGCGGCAGACCTCGAAGCCGCTGGCCCCGGGCAGGTCCACATCGAGCAGCACCACATCGGGCGCAAACTGCGCTACGGCGCCGATCACGCCTTCGCTGTCGTGCAGCACGTCGGCGACGAAACCCTCGGCGGTCAGCAGGCGCTTGAGCGCATCGGTGAACGCGGGCGAGTCGTCGACGATGAGAACGCGGCGCGCCCCGGTATCCCGCATGTCCTGCCTCAGTGCCTTCCGAGGTCGCGCAGCAACCGGGCGTCCTTGGCAACGACGCGGTTCTTGCCCTGCCGCTTGGCGATGTACTGCGCGCCGTCGGCGCGTTCGTAGAGACTGGCCGGCGTATCCCCGGCCGCGCACTCCGACAGGCCGCAGCTGAGCGTGGGGATGCACGACGGACGGCCTTCTTCACCCGGATTGCCGGCCGCGATGCGCGCCACCACGCCCGCCAGGCGGTGTTCCGCCTGGCGCGAGGTCAAGCCGGCGGCCAGCACCGCGAACTCGTCGCCGCCGACGCGTGCCACCAGGTCGTCGCTGCGGAACGACTGCATCAGGCACTTCGCCACGTAGCGCAGCACGTCGTCGCCCACCGCGTGCCCATGCGCGTCGTTGATGCGCTTGAAGTCGTCGATGTCGAGCACGGCCAGCACGAAGCCGGGGCCGGCCTTGATCAGCCAGCGCTCGAGCGTCTCGTCGAAGCCGCGCCGGTTGGCGACGCCGGTCAGCGAGTCGGTCGAGGCCTCGCCCTTCACCACCGACAAGTCGCGCTCGAGCGCCGCCACCTTCTGTGACAACGTGCGGGCCGTCTCTTCCCAGGCGCTGCGGCGCCGGGCGGCGACCTGCTTCAGCGTGAGCACTTCGGCCATCAGGCGCACCTTCATCTGCCGCGCGTCGTTCAGCTGGCCGATCGCCTCGAAGCGCTCGGTCGACTGCGTGAGGCTGGTGTGCATGGTGCTCATCTCGGCACCCATGGTCGTCATGACCTCGCGCAACGCCTCGACGACGGCGAACGATTCTTCGACGCGCTGTTTGCGCAGCTGCTGGAGGTGCTGGATGAGCTCGCGTCCCTCGGTGAGACAGGCCGTGGCCAGCGCCTCGACGTCGGTGGACGGGGCGCCGCCGGCAATGGCCGTGCGGCAGGACTCGAAGCGCAGCGCCAGGGCGCCCCAGCCGGCTTCTTCGTCGGC
The DNA here is from genome assembly GCA_963779175.1 of uncultured Acidobacteriota bacterium. Lineage (GTDB taxonomy): Bacteria > Acidobacteriota > Vicinamibacteria > Vicinamibacterales > UBA2999 > CADEFD01. The sequence continues at coordinate 766,062 of CAVZXA010000003.1, read as the reverse complement.
GGCGAGGAAGTCTCGCGCCCACGCCAGCACCTCGTCGAGCAGGCGCATCACCAGCGCTTCGTTGCTTTCCTGCCCGCGACGTCTGAGATCGAGTGAGATTACGGCGTTGTTCGTCATGAAGCCCTTCGCGCGCTGCCCACCGGGGCGATGCGCCTCAGGACGCCTCCAGCGGATGAATCGGCTCGCTACCGTCGCGCTTGAACCACAGCGGTGCGAGCACGTCGGCACCGCTCTCGGGCCCGTCGAGGGCCGCCTGGCCGTCGAAGAGCGCCTTGACGGCTTCGGTGATCTGCAGGGCCGCGAGCGGGCGAGAAATCGCCAGCGCCTGGCGCGGTTCGGTCAGCAGCGCCAGGGCGCGCGCCACCTCGTCGGAGGTGCCGAGCACCTTGAGCGCCGGCCGCGCGGCCAGCCACGCAGCGGCTTCGGCCGGCGACGCGCCCGGCAGCCGGTCGGTCACCAGCACCGCATCAGTCTGCAGGCCCGTGATCCGGTCGGCCTCCGCGGCCGTGGCCACCGTCTCCACGTCGTGCCCCTGCCCGCGCAGCACCGCCTGCAGCAGGCGGCGATGGGTCGGATCGCCTTCGACCAGCACCACGGTGTGGCCCGACTCGCGCCGGGCCTCGGTGTTGCGCGGACGCAGCACCGTCACGCCGTCCGACGGCAGCAGCAACACGACGCTGGCCACGCGGTGACCGTCGGTATCGACCATCACGCGCCCGCCGGCGCGGCGCAGCGCTTCGATGGCCGCCATGCCGGCTTCGTCGCTGTCGCGCCGCTGCGGCGTGCTCTCGGCCGGCATCTCGGTCGTCAGGTAGCTGACCTCGACGCGCACGTAGCGACCCGGACGCGCCGACACCGGCGACATCGGGCGGCGCAGGCCCACCTCGACGTTCATCGTGCGGAAGCTCAGCGTGCCGCCGTGCGGCATCGATTCGATGGCCTCGGCGGCCAGGGCCGCCAGGGCATGGTGCACGACCGCGCGGTCGATCGAGACCGTCCATGGATGGGGCGCCGGCTGCACGGCCACGCTCAGGCGATGGCCGAAGGTCCGCCGCAGGTCGTCCTGCACGGCGGCGAGCAGCGCATCGATGTCGACCGCCCGCACCGCCTGTTCGCGGCGCTGGCTCAGGCCGCGCACGCGGGCCGACACCTGCGCGGCGGAGGTGACGGCGCGGCGGATGGCTTCGACGGCGCCCGCATCGACGGCGCCGGCGCCGGGCGTCACCAGGCACTCGGCGTGACCGCTGATGATGGCGAGCAGGTTGTTCAGTTCGTGCGAGAGCTGGCTGGCCTCGTCGCGCCGGGTGGGCACGGCGGTCGGTCCCTGTGCCGGCGTGGGCCAGGCCGTGACAGGCTTGATCGACACGCGCAGGGATGTGAGCGTGCGCGGCGCCTCGAACGAGGCCACGAGGTCCACGACCGCCGGCAGGGCCTTGCCGTCGAGCTTCACGAAGTCGGCGTCCCAGCGCTCCAGGCGCCCGGTGACGGCGGCGGCGCCCAGCGCCTCGGCCAGACGGTCGGCGTCGCGGCAGAACAGGCTCAGATGCACGCCCATCGCCTCGCGCGGGTCGGCCAGGCCGAGCACGCGGGCGGCGGCGGCGCCACATTCGAGGATGCGACCGTCCGGCGACACGACCAGCTCGGCGACGGGCGCGCCGGCATCAGCGGCGGGCGCGAAGGGCGTCGGAAACACGGGAGCGGCAGAGAGCGGGGCTGGCATCGAATACCTCGCGGGAACGGGCACCCGGCAGCGGTCGTCCGCCAGCCGGCGCCGGCCTCCGGGCCGGCGGTTGTTCCCCGGTGGGCCAATCGGCCGCCGGGGGGAAAGCTTTAGTGGACCGGCGGCGCGGCCGGGGGTGGCGCGCTCCCGGCCGGCGGGGACGCGGCAGGCTCGGCGGTCGGACGAAGCGACTCCTCGAGACGGGTCCGCGATTGGCTCCGGACGACAATCGAGATGCGCCGGTTGCGTGGGTCCATCGGCGCCTCCCGGAGACGAAGTTGCGTGGCGGCAAATCCGCGCACACTCTGCACCTGGCCGGGGTTGAGCCCGACGGCCTCCATGACCCGCCGTGCCGCGTTGGCGCGATCGGCCGACAGCTCCCAGTTCGAGTAGGTCCGTCCGGCCCCGAACGGCCGGCTGTCGGTATGGCCCTCGACGACGACGTCATTGCTCATCGTGCCGAGTTCGCGTCCGATGATGCTGAGGATGCGCTCGCTCTCGCCGCGCAGCACCGCGCTGCCGCTGTCGAAGAAGCTGGAGCCGTCTTTCTCGAGCAGCTCGATGCGCAGCCCTTCTTCGGTCACCGAGAACTCGATCTGGTCGCGCAGCTGCTCGAGCCCGCCGGTCTCGGCCAGGCTGTCGCGGATGGAGTCGGCGGCCTGCTCCATGCGCTGGCGCTCGACGGTGAGCGCGGCCGCATCGGGCAGCGTCGCGACCTCGGGCGCGCGGCCCTCGTCGATGCCCGTCATGCCGCCGGCCATCATGCCGGTGGACTTCTCGTAGTCGAAGACGCCGGGATCGCGGAAGTAGCCGGCCACCGACTTCTTCACTTCGGGGCTCGAGCTGACCAGCCACATGACGAGGAAGAAGGCCATCATCGCCGTGACGAAGTCGGCGTAGGCCACCTTCCAGGCGCCGCCGTGGTGCCCGGCATGGCCGCCGCGGTTCTTCTTGATGATGATGATGGGCTGCGTGGGCTTCATCGCTTACGCCGCCATCGCTTCGGGCTTGCCAGCCGCCTTGCAGAACTTCTCGGTCTCTTCGAAGCTCGGTCGCACTTCATGCGGCAGCACGCGGCGCGCGAACTCGATGGCGATCGCCGGCGGCAGCCCCTTGAAGGTCGCGAGCACGCCGGCCTTGATGCACTTCTCGTAGTTGCCTTCGTCGTCGACCCGCGTTTCGAGGTTGGTCGCGAGCGGGCCGAACATGCCGTAGGAGAGCAGAATGCCGAGGAACGTGCCGACCAGCGCGGCGCCGACCTTCTCGCCGATTTCCGACGGCGGCCCGTCGATCGCCTGCATCGTGATGACGACGCCGAGCACGGCGGCGACGATGCCCAGGCCCGGGAACGCGTCGGCCACTTTGGCCAGTGCCGCTGAAGGCGCCCGCGCTTCGGTGTGGTGCACGTAGATGTCTTCGTCCATCAGCGCCTCGAGGTCGTGCGGCGCCATGCCGCCGACGATGATGACCTTGATGGAATCGGCCAGGAAATCGAGCGACTCATGGCGGGCGAGGAACTTCGGGTACTTGGAGAGGATGGTGCTCTCTTTCGGGTTCTCGAAGTGGCCCTCGAGGGCCATGATGCCGGTCTGCTGCGACAACCGGAACAGCTGGTAGAGCATCGCCAGCAGCTCCGAGTAGTCCTTCTTCGTCAGCCCCGGCGACATCACGCCGCCGATCTGCTTGGCCATCTTGGTGACGACCGGCAGCGGCGTGCTGATGAGCATGGCGCCGATGGCGGCGCCGAAGATGATGAGGAACTCGTTCGGCTGGTTCAGCAGCGCGATCTTGCCGTGGTGCATGACGTAGCCGCCAAGCACCGATCCGATGACGATGAGAAGCCCGATGATGACGAACATGTCGTGTGTGCGGCGCGGGCGTGAGGCCCGTGACCACTGGAGCAATCGGCGTGCCGGAGGATTTCTTGACCGGGGCGGCGCCCGCATGGATGCGGTGGCACGGTGACCGGGGCTCTATAATCGGCCGTCGCCTCGATGTCTGCGCCCATCCTGCACATCGCGCCCTTCCTCTGGAGTGGCGCCGGTCGCGTCATCTCGGCGCTGTGCGCCGCACAGGTCCGGCACAGGCCGGTGGTGCTCGTGACGACGGGCCGACACGACGGGCTGTCCGACTGGCCGTCCTATCGCCGCCACCTGGCGCGCGCCGGCGTCAGACACGTCGACATCGACACCTTCCAGCGCGACGCCGCGACGTACTGGACCAGCGCGGCGCGTCTGTCGGCCCTCATCGACGAGCTGCGGCCCGGGGTCATCCACGCGCACGCCGGGACGCCCACCGGTCTGGCCGCCCTGGCCCGCGACATCGCCGGCAGCCGCGTGCGCCTCGTGGGCCAGATGTACAGCTGGGGCCCGGATCGACCAGCCTGGATGAACACGCAGGACCTCTGGGCGTTCCGACAGGCGGACGTGGTGGTCAGTTCGGCCCGCGCCTACAGCCGGCTCCTGCGCGCCGGCGGCGTCCCGGCCCGCCGTCTCACCTACCTGCCCTGGGGGCTCGACCTCGCGACGCTTCCCTGCCGGACTGCCACGGACCAGCCGACCGGGGCGCCGGTGCTGGGCTGTGTCGGCCGCATCGAGCCGCGCAAGAACCAGCTGGCGCTCGTCGAGGCCTTCGCGCGGCTGCGGCGGTCCGTGCCCGAGGCGCGCCTCGAGCTCGTCGGCCCGGTCGCTGATGCCGCCTACGCCCGTCAGCTCACCGACACCATCGAGCGCCTGCAGCTGGGCCACGCCGTGCACGTGGCCGGGCACGTCCGTGATGTGAGCCGACTGGTGCGCCGGTGGTCGCTCTTCGTGTCGCTCTCGAACGACGAAGGCCAGGGGCTCGCCGTGCTCGAAGCCATGGCCCTCGGCGTGCCGGTGGCCGCCCGCGCCGTGGCCGGCATCGAAGACTTCGTGACCGACGGCCGCACCGGATGGACGGTGCCGGGCCGGGGCACCGCCGCCACCGCCGCGGTGCTCGGCGCCGCGCTGACCGATCGTCAGCAGCCCGCCATCGTGCGGCGCGCCCGCGCGATGGTCGAGGCTCGCTACGACTGGACGAAGATGGTCGGCGCCTTCGACGCGCTGTACCGGTCGACGCGCTGATTTCACGAGGCCCGGCGCGCCCCGAGATCCGCTGGCGCGCGGGTGCCCTGCGCAAGCGGACCACGCACGAACAGGTTGCCGTAGCGCGCGACGCCTCCCGAGGCGGCCACCGCAGTGGCAAACGCCGGCAGCGCGGCGAAGTCGGTGACCGCCACCACCTCGACGTCGCTCGAATCGCCCTCAGACGGCATCGCGGCATCGAAGCCGAGCGCGCGACCGACACGGCGGAAGACCTCGGCGCCACGGCCGTGCCCCGGCAGCACCAGCCGCACCGGCCACGGCAGCTCCGGCACCTGCCGGCGGAGGTAACGGAGCTTGGCCTCGATCACGCGTTCGAGCTGCGTGGCGCGACCAATGGCGCTGGAACTGGCGGCATGGACCCGCACCGTGTAGAGCGGCTCGGCGAGGCGCGCGAACCGGTGCGCGGGCAGCAGCCGCAGCCACAGGTCGTAGTCTTCCGCCGGCACGGTGGCCTGGTCGTAGCCACCCGCATCGCGCAGAATCGCCGTCCTCGCCATCACCGTCGCGTGGAAGATGCAGCACGTGAGCGGCATCAGCGCCGCGATCTCGTCCGGCGTGACCGCGGTGTCCCACTGCGCGCGGACCCGCCGCGTCCAGACCGACTCCACGGGCGCATTCCGTTCGTCCACGAACGAGGCAGCCGTGGCCAGGACGTCGACGTCCGGCCGTTGGTCGAGCCACGCCACCTGCCGGGCCAGGCGATCCATCGCTGACCAATCGTCGGCGTCCTGCCGGGCCACGTAACGTCCGCGCGCCTCCGCCAGACCGGCGTTGAGCGCCGATGCCAGTCCGGCCGCCGACGCCGTCACGACCCGCATACGCGCGTCGGTCACGCCGTCCAGATACGACGCGGTGCCGTCGTTGCTGCCGTCGTCGATGACCAGCAGTTCGAAATCGCGGAACGTCTGCCGCAACACGCTGCCGATGGCCGCCGGCAGATACGGCATCCCGTTTCTCACCGGCAGCAGCACCGACACCGCGGGCGACGCTGCGGATGTCATGTGCCGCGCTCCAGTTGATGGCCGAGCGTGCGATGCTGCGCCACGAATTCGTGGCTCGCAAGCGCCGCGGCACGCCAGAGCTGCGGGCCCAATCCGAGGTCCGGCGGCGTCCGCCACAGTCGCGGCAGAAACGACACGCCGAGCCCGTCCTGTATGTCGATGCGCGTGTTCAGCTCCTGCCCGGCCGCGAGCAGGTGCTCGAGCGCGCCGGACATCCGTTGGACGGTGCCCACCGACCGGTCGCCGTCGCGCACGGCGCCCGCCGCGGCCAGCGTCGCCTGGGCACGCGTGTCAAGCGGACGCAGGCGCTGCCAGATCTCGGTGGCGCGGCAACGGCGCTCGGCCGGTGTCCACCAGGGCCGCGCGTCGAGGCGCACGGGCTCGACCGGGCGATCCGACGCGACGGTCTCGACCGTCGAGGGTGTCCAGTGCGGCTTCTGCGCGCCACCAGCGCCGAGGTCGAGGCACGGCACCGGCGCGTGGCGGGCCAGCAGGCCCAGCAGATCGCGCAGCGGGGCATGCGCGGGGTCGGGGTGCGCGACGGTGCCGAGGTCGATGCCGACGAGACAGACGCGTCCAGCGCCGGCGCGTAGGGCCAGCGCCACGGCCGTGGCCGGCCACAGGCCCCACGACGGCCAGGGGTCGGGGACGAACAGGCGGTCGGCCGATACCGACGCCAGCAGGCCCGCCGGCGTCCGCACGTCGGCGGCGACCAGCGGCACGGCCGCCAGCGCGTGCGAGCGGCGATGCGACTGGTCGCTGACGGAGAACTGTGCGTCCAGTGCGGTCTGATGTTCGACGACCACGAGGTCGGGCACCAGCCCCGCCAGCGCCAGCACCTCCGCGCCCCTGGGCGAGGTGATGAGGTGCAGCGCCGGTCGCAGGCGGTGCAGGCCGGGTAGCGCGGATGCCAGCGATGGCCCGGTGCCGACGACGACACTCGGCGCGCCGTCGGCCACGTGCACAGCGCCGGTGAGTCGCGCCGGATGCGTGAGTGACCAGAACATCGGATCGAGCCGCGCGCCGCACAAGCCGCCCCAGTGCTGCTGGTAGGCCGTCCAGAACTCCGGCAGCGCCGCGGCGGCGTCCGCCGCCAGCCGGTGGAGGTCGGCCTGCGTCATCGCGTGATCGCACCCGATGCGCTCGACGAGATCGAGCACGGCCGGCATCGACGCCGACCGACCGGGCGAGGCGACGAGGTTCATGCCGCGTGCACTCCGCAGGCCCCTTCGAGGACTGCACGCAGCCGCGACGCCACGGCCCGCACGTCGTGTCCGGTCGCCCGCGAGCGCCCATCGAGCCCCATGCGGCGTGCCCGCGCCGGGTCGACAAGCAGCGTGCGCAGCCGTTCGCTCAAGGCCTCGACGTCCCCGGCGGTGACGACATAGCCCTCGACGCCGTCGGTCACGACACTGGTGACGTGCCCGACGTCGGTCATCACCACCGGACGCGCCGCCGCCATGGCTTCGAGCATCGCCGTCGGCACGCCTTCACACCCGGACGGCAAAGCGAAGACACGCGACGCCGCCAGGTCGTCGGCCACGTCCACCCGGCGCCCCACCAGCTCACAGGCCTCGGCCATGTCCAGCGACGCCGCGAGGGCCGCCAGGCGGTCCGCTTCCCCACCGCTGTCGGCGCCCACCAGGCGCAGCGAGAGGCCGCCGATCTCGGGCCGCAGCCGCGCGACGGCGCGGATGAGGTCGCCGAGGCGTTTACGGGCGTGGAGATTGGCGACACAAACGATGCGGTTCGGCGTCGAGGCGTCGGCCGGCGGCAGGTCAGCGAAGCGCCGCACATCGGCCGCCTTGCCGAGCACCGTGGCCCGCCCTGCCGGCACCGCGAAGCCGGCGGCCAGACGCCCGGTCGTGAAGGTGACGTGATCGGCAGCCCACATCATCGACTCGTCGGGCTGCCACCTGAACCCGTCGTTCAGGCGGAACATGCCGCCCATGTCGTAGCCCTTGCCGTAGACCACCGCGGCGCGGCTGCGCGAGACGGCCACGGGCAGCAGCCGATGGGCACAGCGCTCGAAGGTGAAGTAGATGACGTCGTAGTTCCCGAGCACCGTCGCCGCCTGCACCTCCGGCGCGGCGGTGATCGTCACCGCGTCCGCGGCAACCCGGTAGGCGTCCTCGAGGGCCCCGCCGGCCCACGCCAGGACGTCGTGCGCCGCCCACGGTGCGGTCTCTCGCCACGCGCGCAGGACGTTCAGGAAGGTGGTCTCGATGCCTCCGGCGGCCAGCGACTCGACGACGTGCAGCGCGCGGATCACGACGGCGCCCTCCCGGCGGCCCCGCGCCGCAGGGCCAGCACCCGGGCCGGCAGGAACAACGTCAGCCCGAGAAACGCCGCCACCGCCACCGACAGCACGGCGCGCGCCGCCTCGCGACCGAGGTTCGCGCTGGTGCGCATCGCCAGCAGCGTGCCGTCGGGCGTGATGGCCGTGAACCCCAGCGGCGACACCGTCAGCGCCGTGTAGTCGACATTCGCCTGGCCGGCGCCGTCCGGGCCGTTCCACAACACACACACGCGGTCGAAGTGCCCGGCGACGGCACGCCGTCCAGCGGGGCTCGTGATGAACGGCAGCGGCTGGAAGAACGGCGTGCGGTCGTAGGATCGATGCGATGGGCCGCATCGACGCCGGCCTGGTCGAGCGCGACGGCGGCGTCGGGCCGCGCCACCACCGTGACCTCGCACGCCGGCGAGGCCGCGCGCAGTGCGGCCAGTGCTACCTGCAGGTGCCGGCCCGAGCGGAACACCAGGATGCGTTCAGGCCGCCCGCGCATGGCCCCCCTCCGCACCGCGGTCCAGCACCTCGGTGGCCCAGCCCTCGAAGGCCAGCAGCGTCCACACCAGCCGCCACACGCCGTCGTCACCCGCGAAGAAGCGCTCGACCAGCCGCGCGGTCGCCACCGGATCGAAGACGCCGCGTCGCGCGATCCGCGACGGACTCAGCAGATCGCGCACCATCGGCTGCAGCGAGCGGCGCATCCAGACCGGATACGGCAGACCGAAGCCCATCTTCGGGCGGAACAGGATCTCGTCGGGCAGCAGCGGCGTGAGCGCCTGCTTGAGCACCCACTTGCCGACGCCGTCCTTGCACTTCATCTGCCACGGAATGCGCGCCAGCTCGGCGCCGTACTCCGGGTCGAGGAACGGGACGCGCACTTCGAGTGAATGGGCCATCGACATCGCGTCGATGTCGCGCAGCAGCACCGACGACAGGTAGCCGCGCTGTTCCAGCCGCAGCAGCCAGTCGCCGGGGCGCTCGAGGTCGGCGGCGACGTCGGCGCGCAGGTAGTCTGCCGCGGTGCGTCCGGCGCCGCGGCCGGCGCGCAGCGCCGCCGACAGCACCTCGTCGCGCTGCGACGGCGTGTAGATGGCGATGCCCGACGGCGAGAGGTAGTGCCTCGTCGAGCAGCGCGTAGGCCTTCACCGTCTCGAGCATCCCGCCCACGGATTGCCAGACCCGGTCGGTCGCCACGCCGCCAACCAGCGCCGCGATGCGCCGCACGTAGGCGGCCGGCAGGCGGCCGAGCGTGCGGCCCTGGTCGTAGCGGCTCAGCAGATGCGCGTCGCGGCTGTAGCCGAGCAGCAGCTCGTCGGCGCCGGTGCCCGAGAGCGCCACCGTCACGTGCTGCGCGGCGGCATACGACACCCAGTACGAGTTGATGGCGTCGGAGGTCGGCTGGTCCATCGCCGCGAAGGCGTGCGGCAGGTGCTCGCGGAACATCGCCTCGGTGAGCACGAACTCCTGATGGTCGGTGCCGTAGCGCTCGGCCACGATGCGCGCCCATGGCCACTCACTGAGCACCTGTTCGTCGGGGCCGACGAAGCCGACCGAAAACGTCTTCAGGGGGTGCGAGACGCGCTCCGACGCCAACGCCACCAGCGCGCTCGAGTCCACGCCGCCCGACAGGAACACCCCCAGCGGACGTTCCGACATCATCTGGCGGCCCACGGCGGCCCGCAGCCCCGTCGAGCGTGATCTCGCAGGCCTCGGCCTCGGACGTCACCGGAGCTGCCACCTCGCGGGGCGGCGACCAGTAGCGCGTGACGCGACTGGCGCCGTGGCGGCGCACCAGCAGACTGCCCGGCGGCAGCTGCCGCACGTCGCGCAGAATCGACAGCGGCGCCGGCACGGCCTGGTAGACCAGGTACTGCGACACCGCCTCCGGGTCGAGCTCGCGCGACACCAGACGGCTGGCGAGCAGCGCCTTCAGCTCCGAGGCGAAGACGAGGCCCTCGGCGGTCTGAGCGTAGTAGAGCGGCTTGACGCCGTGGTGATCGCGCGCCAGCACCAGTTCATCGGCCACCGGGTTCCACAACGCCAGCGCGAAGATGCCGTTCAACTGCGAGACCGCGGCGGCACCGGCTTCCTCGTAGAGGTGCAGGATCACCTCGCCGTCGGTGCGCGTGCGGAAGCGGTGGCCACGCGCTTCGAGCCCGGCGCGCAGCTCGCGATGGTTGTAGATCTCGCCGTTGAAGACCAGGTGCAGCGTCTGGTCTTCGTTCGTGAGCGGCTGGTGGCCGCCGGCGACGTCGATGATCGACAGGCGCCGGAAGCCGAGGCCCGCGGCGGCATCCAGGTGGAAGCCGTCGTCGTCGGGACCGCGATGGGTCATGGCGGCCGCCATCCGCCCGAGCGTCTCCCGCTCGGGGCGTCCGACCATGCCGCAGATGCCACACATACGCCGTGTCCTCGTCGCGTGAGGCTCGGGCTACGCGTCCTGCCGGGCCAGCCGCAGCAGCGGCCCCAGGTTCTCGACGAAGCCGATCGAGAAGAAGTCCTGCTTGTCGACCAGACCCGACTCGCGCAGCTGGGCCGAGATGGCGGGCAGGCCGTACTGCGAGGCGATCACGATGTGGTCGTAGCCGTCGCGCGAGCAGCGCCGCAAACGGGGTGACCGTGTGCCCCTCGAAAGGCTTCCCCGCCTTGGCCGGGTCGTTGTCGCAGACCGCCACCACCTGATGCGCAAGGCCGATATTCCGCAGCTCGTTGAAGGCCAGCACGCCGGCGGCCCCGGCGCCGAACACCACCAGACGCCGGTTGTGCAGATCGGGCAGCGCCTTGATGAGCGGCCGCGCGCCCTCCACGTCTTTCACGGCCCGCATCGAGGTCGGGAAGCTGAGGATCTCGACATCGTGCAGCCGGCCTTCACGGCACCACGAGACGACCCGCTCGGGTGAGCAGTCCTTGTCCTGATACATCGGTGAGTACCAGTCGAAGGTGTCGAGGACGCGCCAGTGCCAGTCGGGATGGGTGTTGACCGGCAGCACGCGCCGCAGATGTCCCCACGGCCGGCGCGACATGAAGGGCTGGCTGTAGAGGCGGGAGAACAGCAGACACAGCGTCCAGCAGAAGGCGTAGATGGCGCCGTTCGGCCAGCCGCGGACGACGCGCCGCCAGAAGTCGCTGGCGCGGTTGTAGAGCTGGTCGGTGTAGTAGTAGAGCCACACCGCGATCTGGCCGCCGTTCTTGAGGTGACGCGGCAGCCGGAGGAAGGCCTCGCGCGTGTCGCGGGTGTGGTGCAGCACGCCGATCGAGAAGATGACGTCGAACACCTCGTCGCGAAACGGCAGGTTGAACACGTCGGCCTGGATGACGTCCACGTTCGGGCGCAGGCCGAGATTGGCGTGCGAGGCTTCCACCGCGAATGAGAAGTCGATCCCGATGGCTCGTGCCCCCCATCGCGACGCGATGTCGAGGAACCGGCCGGCGCCGCAACCGACGTCGAGCACCAGCTTGCCTTCGAGGTCCGCCGGCGTGAAGCCGGTCTTTTCGGTGAAGGTCTCTTCCGACTCGGTGCGGCCGTTCGCCGGGTCGAACTGCACCCGGCTCCACTTGTTCCACTCGTACGAGAAGGTCTTGACGTAGCCGTCGTGCGCGACGAACCGTGGCACGCCGCGAACAATCGGGTAGGTGTGGGCGCACGGCCGGCACGCTCAATGTGCCCTCCGTCACCGACAACGCGTCACCGGCCGCCACCTCGAGCGCAAGGTCGCCCTTGCAGGCCGGGCAGCAAATCCACTGCAGCAGGTCACTCTTCACTGGCCTTCTCCTTTGTCGGACAACAACTGGTCGTACAGCGCGAACCACTGCGACGTGGAATGGTCGGCGGTGAAACGTTCGAACGCCCGCTGGCGCGTCGCCGCGGCCTGGCGCGCGGTCCACTCCGGACGGGCCAGCCGATCGAGGATGCCGCGGCAGGTGTCATCGGCGTCGCCGGGCCTCACGAGATCGTCGTCGTCGAGCAGATCCACGGCCCCACCCACCCGCGTGGACAGGGCTGGCACACCGAGGAAGGCAGCTTCGAGCAACACGTTGGCGAACCCTTCGATGTGCGAGGTGAGCACGAACACGTCGAGACCAGCGATGATCCGGCGCGAGTCGGCCCGTTCGCCGAGCAGGTGCACACGGCCACTCAGTCCGAGCTCACGCACCTGGCGCTCCAGCGGCTCGCGCATCAGGCCGTCTCCGACGATGACGGCATGCAGATCGGGACGCTGCGCACAGGCCATGGCGACCGCACGCACGAACATCGCCTGGTCCTTCTCGGGCGCCAGCCGGCCCACCGTGCCGACCACCGGCGCGTCAGCCGGCAGCTGCAGCGTCTGGCGAAGCCATGCGCGCGCGTCGGCACCGTGCGCGACGACCCGCGCAGGATCCAGCCCGTTGTGCACGACGGCGAGGCGTTCGGGCCGCAGCCACGTCCAGGCAGCGTGGTCGGCCACCAGCGGCGTGGCGTTCACCGTGACACGGTCCGCCAGCCGGGTCGCCAGGGCATCGGCGATGCGGAACCACCACTGCGCGTACCAGGTGCGCTTCCACAGGCTCAAATTGCGCACCGAGCCGATGAGCCGTGGCACACCGCCCAGCCGGGCGCCGGCGGCACCGACGACGTTGGCCATGAACAGCCACGTGTGCACGAGGTCGTAGCGCTCGCGGCGGCACAGCCGCGCGATCTCGGCGACCACCTGTGAGCGGCGCGGCCATCCCGCGGCGTAGTGAAACGTGATGTCGTCGCGCGTCAGCCACTGGCGCGAGAACTCGCCGTCCTGGCGGCCGAGCACCAGGACCTCGACATCGTAGGCGGCGCGATCGGTGCGGCTGAGCAGCTCGGCGAGCTGCACCTGGGCGCCGCCGACGCCGAGCGAGCTGATGACGTGCAGGACGCGCCGACGAGTCCGGCCGGGCGTGAGCGCGGCCCGGGGCCACATCCAGGCGAGGGCCAGCTGCGCCAGCAGCAGCGGGACATCGATGGCATCGAGCAGGCGGCCGAACGACGCCAGCAGCGTCAGCCGGCCGAAGGCGCGCGGCTCGAGCACCACGGGGGTCGTATCGGCCGCCGCGACGACAAAACGCGCGGCGCCGATGGCACGCGCCGCCCGATACAGATTGGCGTGGCGCACGGCGGCGTTGTTCGCCTGGGGAATGACGATGTGGTCGAAGTGCTCGGCCCGCAGGCGTCTCACCAGGGCGCGCGTGCCTGAGCAGGCCCAGGGCCGCGCCGTCGTAGTGGAAGAGCCTCGACACGCCTTCGGCGCGCAGCGACTCGTCGAAGCCGGACGAGGTGACGACGTCGATCGCCGCCGAGGGCCAGCGGGCGCGAACCCAGGCCAGCGTCGCGGCGAACTGCGGCATGCGGCACGACCGGAACATCAGCACCCGCGGTGAGGCCGCCCACGCCGAAGCGTCGGTGGTCACCTCACATGTCGTGTCAGCCGTGGTCATCGTCATCGTCCGCTCGTTCCACCGTCCGCCCATCGGACGGTCTGCCGACACGGGTGTCGGGCGTCCGATGACGCCGCACCCCGGCCGGGCCGCTGGCGGCTCTTTCTGCCGTGATCTGCGCGCCGGTGACGCCGGGCCGTGCATGGAGTCACCGCACGGCCTGCTGAATGGCAAGTTCGGTACCAGTCGACTGGCCGGGAGACACGTGAGGCGCGCGGCGCCGACCGCGCCACCGTTGGCGCCTGTCTTGCTTCTTCCCGTGCGGACATCGCCATGAGAGATCGCGTGGTCGTCATCGGGGATCCGGCCTCGGTCTTCGTGCAGACGCCGGTGCGTTTCTGGCGGGAGCGCGGCGTCGACGCCGTCATCCTGGCCGCGCGCTGGCAAGGCGGGCACACGGTTGACGGTGACCTGCCGGTCGTCTCCGCCGAGTCGCTGGCGCCGCCGTGGGCGGTGTCGGCCGCCCGTGCCGTCTACTCGTTCCTCGATGCCGTCAACACCAGCAGCCTGGCGCTGGATCCGGCCCGCGTCCGCACCGCCCTGCAGGCCTGGGCGCACACGGCCGTGCCGCCGTCGGTTGCCCCGCCGGCGCACGACGCGCTGCTCATCGCAGCGGCCGCCGACGCCCTCGACCCGGCCTGCGTCTTCGGCCACGAGGCCTTCGCGCACGGCCTGGCCACCAGTGGCTGCGCGGCCCCGCGACGGGCGCTGATGGCGTGGGGCGCCGACGTGCTGCAGTACGCGCCGATGACCGACGTGGCGCACGCGCTGGTCCGCCAGGCGCTGCACGGCGTGCACTACGTGCTGACCAACACCGCGACGATGGAAGACGCCCTGCACGAGCGGTTCGACCTGCCACGCGCGCGCATCGCCCGCATCTGGTACGGCGTCGACCGGCGGATGTTCCGCCGCGCCACCGGGGCCGACGACGCCCGGGTGCGGCAGAAGCACGGCATCGCCGCCGGGGCGCCGGTGCTGATGAACATCCGCCGCTTCCTGCCCCACTGGGGCAGTGGTGCGGCGTGGCCGGCGATGGTGGCCCTGGCCCTGGCGCGCCCCGCGCTCCATCTCGTCGTCCTCGGCGGATCGGGCAGCGATGGCGACATCGCGGCAGCCGAAGTCGAGGCCCGGGCGCGGGGTCTCGCAGGTCGCGTCACGTTCGTGCGCGGCAACGCGCCGCTCGACACGGTGGCGGAGCTGATGTCGGTCGCCGATGTCTCGCTCTCGCTCGTCGGCACGCTCGAACCGGTGTCATGGAGCGTGCAGCAGGCGGTGGCCTGCGGCAGCGCCGTGGTGGTGGCGGACCAGGCGTCCTATGCCCTCGAAGGCGAGCGAGGACTGTCAGTCCATCGGCTGCGGCCCTTCGGCGTGTCGCAGGTCTGTGCGGCTGTCGCCGCACTGCTCGACGATCCAGCTCGGACCGCGGAGATGGCGCGAGCTAACGACCGCTACGTGACGACCCATCACGATCGCGAGCACGAGCTCACGCGCTTGCTGCGAATCGTGGCCGGAGGCGCGACGGCGGAACGCCTGCTCGACCGCCGGCGCCCTCGCCAGCCGCTGACGGCTCGCGCGTTGGCACGCTGGCCTTGGCGCGGTCGGCAGCAGCGCCAACCGGACGGCGCGTCAGAGGTCGTCGCGGAGCAGGTCGGCGAGCGGCTGGCTCTCGGCCCAGGCGACGTGCCCCGGCAGCACGACGCTGTAGCGGCGGCGGTTGGTCCGGGGGTCGGAGCCATCACTCGACCACACGCGGATCTCGTCGCGCCACCGCGTCCAGCCGCCGCCAGGACCATCCGGCTGCGTGCCGGCGTCGAGGGCCGGCAGCGGACGCCCGTCCTCCAGCACCCGCAGGGTCGACGCCGGGTGCGTCACGTACCAGCGTGCCGCGCCGGTGCGGAAGCGGAAGACGCGCGCGCCATCGGTCGACGTCAGCAGGCGCGAGGCAGGAATGTGCCACGGCTGGTCTTCCGGCCGCGGCGTCTCGATCCGCGCTGCCTGCTGCAGGTCGAGCGCCGCCACTGCCCACCAGATTTTCTGCGTGTAGAGATCGTTCAGGCGTGCGGCCGACGCCAGCACCAGCTCCCGCACCGTCGCCTCGGCGCCGTCCGCGTCGGCGACCGACAGCACCTGACGAGCGCGGCGAAACGTGACCATCACCTCGAACACCGAACGCGGGATGTCCGCCTGCCGCTCGAAGACCTGACGCAGCGTGTCGTCGAGGACGTAGCCGTGGTGCCAGAACAGCTCCGCCCAATACTGCAGGGGACGATCGTGCGGACTCGACCCCGGGGCCCCCGGCAGCCGCGACGAGAACACGACCACGTCACTGGCCCGCGTGCAGGCCCCGACCAGCGCCTGCTGATCGCCGGGCGACAGCTCCTGCGCCACCTCGAGACACAGGCACAGGTCGAAGCACCGGCCCGGATCGGGCACCGCGCCAAGCGGCGTCGTGCGGGCGGAGATGCCCAGCACGTCGGTCACCCCGGCGGCTTCGAAGGCGCGCAGCCAGTAGCCGGCGCCGCAGCCGAGGTCGACGACGCTGCGGGGACCAAGTTGACGTGCCAGAAGCGGCACGAGCGCCGACGCGACCGCCGCGTGCTGCGGGTCCCACTTGGCCCGATCGGCCTGGTGCGCCGGCGGCGTGAGGCGCGACGCCTCGCCGCGGAGAATCGTGAGACGCGACGCGTGATCGACGAACCGTCGGTACTCGAGCCACAGGTCGGGCCGCTCGCAGAGAAGCACGTCGACGGCCTGCCGCACCTGCGCGCCGGCGCCCACGCCGAGCTCGTCCACGACGACGATCGCGTCGCAGGCGCTGAGCCCGCGCGTCAGTGCACGGAGTTCGCCGAGCAGATCCTGGTCGGGACTGGTGACGCGGTGGCGCCGCAGCGACGTCGTGCCCGCAAGGCCCTGCAGATAGCGTTCGTCGGCGTCGGCTTCGGTGGCCTCACACGCCGAGCCCGTCGGCGCGGCAGGGACCGACTCGTCAGCGGGCGCCGGCGCCGGCAGGGCGTCGTCGATGGCCTCCCCTGTCACGCCGGCACACGTCTGCCAGTCGCGGCGCACGTCGTCTGGCACCGGCGGCACCGCGATGTGGGCGCGTCGCTGGCCACTCGCCTGCCGTCGCCGCATCACCTCCGACGCGGAGACCGCCAGCGGCTCGCGGTCACCAAGGGCCTCAGTCAGCGTCGCCTGCCGCACCGCCGGTCCGGCCAGGATGCCGGCTCCGGTGGCATTGACGACCGTGCGGCCGGGGGCACGCGCGGCTTCGCCGGCAATCCAATCGCGAAACGCGCACAGGTGCGGCGCCGTGCGCGCGCGCGTGCCGTCGACGCCGGGTTCGAACGTCTCGGGCCACGCTGCGAGGCGTTGGGCCCAGCTGGTCTCGAGCGAGTCGCCCCACGCCCGTGCCCGTCGCCACTCTTCTTCGAAGGTGGTGTCGCGCGCATAGGGCCGCCCGCTCGAGAAGGCCAGATCCGCGCCAGTGAAGACAATCGGGTCGCAGCCCATCTGCAGCGCCAGATCGAAGGCCGTCGTGAGCACCGACCCCCAGGCCCGCAGCGGCTGGCGATCCAGGCCGATCCGGCGCAGCCACGGCCACGGGTGATGGTCGGCCACGCGGAACACGAACGAGCGGCCCGCGAAGGCGTCGAAGGCGACCGGATCGAGGCTGCCCTCGCCCACCAGCCAGGTCCGCGGACACGCCGGCAGGTCGATGAGATGACTCGCGTTGACGTCACTGGGATCGAGCGCGACGACGAAGTCAGGCTGCACACCGGCGCCGAGCAGTGGCCGAACGGCCGTATCCACGGCGATAAGGACGACCTGGTCGCGATGGGCGACGATCTCCGGCAGGTTGACATCGAGTGACGGCCCCGCGGCCACGAGCACGGCCGGCAACCCGGCGAACGCCTGCACGAGCGCGCCCGCATCCTCGGACGCGGCAATGGCCGGGAGATTTCTGAGCGTGTTCAGCAGGTACGGCCCCGCGTACTTGCGCCGCGCCTCCTGATTCGCGCGGGCGCCGAACCACGCGCGCACCACCAGCCGGCTGACCCTGACCGCCTCGTCGCGATGGGCCCGCATCACCGCTGGATCGCCGACCACCACGGGCTGATCACGATCGGGGTCGAGCGTTCTGACCAGTTCGTCGAGCCCGTCGTAGCCGGGGCCGGTCAGGATGCTCAGAGCCGCAGACGGCGTCAGCGGCGACGTGCCGCCAGGCTCGAGCGCGATGACCCGTCCACGCCAGCCGCGGCCGGTGAGCGCGGTCAGCAGTTGCCCGTCACCTAGGCCGATCACGAACAGCACTGCCGACTGATCGATGGCCGCGCCGTCCAGCCAGCGGTCGGCGTCGGCGGTGACATCCGGCGACCCGCTCACGCCGCGACCCGGCCGGCCGCCCGCCAGCCCCAGATGTAGTACGGCGCCAGGGGCCCGGTGTGGAACAACAGGTCGAGGATCGTCACCGCGTGGACGAACGGACCATGGAACTGGTCGTATTCGGGATAGCCCCGGTAGTCTTTCCACTCCACCTTGATGCCGGCGGCGAGAAAGCCCTCGTCGGTGATGTACGCCTTGGCGGATGGGCCCGACACATACATGGACGCGCCGACGTGCTGCAGCAGTTCCACCACGCGCCCGCCCTTGCTCTGCGTGAGGTGGAACGTGCGCGAATCCACGTAGGGCGTCGTGATGCCGAGCAGGTCACGGGCGATGCCGGTCACCAGCGCCTGGTTGAACTCCGAGAGCGTCGACCACGGCCGCCGGAGGTAGAACTCCTCGAAGTAGGCGCGGTAGACCTCGAAGTACGGGGCCCGGCGATAGGCCGCTTCGAGCCGCCGCCAGTGGTCGCGGGCCCACGGGCTCGACGGCAGCGCGACGTCGCAGATACGCCGCGACTCGCGTTTGCCGACCGGGATCGTCAGCCACCGCTCGCCGTGCTCGGTCTTGATGCGGTTGCGGTTGCGCCAGTCGTTCTTCGTGTACTGCACGTCGTCGTAGAAGACGAACAGGTCGACGTCGTGGATGATGTCGAAGTAGCCCTTCCACGGGATGTAGTTCGATTGGATGATGCCGACCCGTGTCATGACGCGCGTGGCTCCTCGCCGCGGCCGCTCACTGCGCGCCTACGGCCTTGCGGGCCGCAAAACACTTGCGGGTCATCTGCCGCTTGATGTCGAAGGCGGGGCTCTCGATGATGTGCGTCGTGATGGCCCGGTCCACACCCTCGTAGACCGAGAACGCATCGTCGAAGCAGATCCAGCCGCCCTCGACCAGACAGGGCAGCAACCGCATCAGGTCGTCGTCAACCGCGCTGGCGCCGTGATCGCCGTCGAGGAAGATCAGCCGGCACCGGAAGCCGGGCGGCACCTGACCGGCAAACGTCGCCGTGGTGCCGCGGTGCGGCCGCACGACCGCGTCGAGACCGCGGCTGCGGATGTTGGCCTGGAACCCCTCGAAGACGCTGCCCTGCCGCGCGTACACGGGCGCCAGCGACTCCTCGAACGGAGCGCTCCACACGGTCTGCTCCTGATAGCCGGCATGGCGCCGGCCGTCGATCTCGACCTCGAAGGAATAGGTGCCGTCGGCGTTCTGCCGCCAGTCGTCGCGGGCCGGAAACGGATCGATGCAGTGCACCAGGCCGTGCGTGTCACGCACCGCCGCTCCGAGGGCGATCGCCGATCGGCCGAACCACGACCCCACTTCCACCACGTCGCCCGGCAGGTGAGCGGTCGCATAGACCAGGGTCGACAGCGTGAACAGTTCGTCGATGGGCGACCATCCGGGCACGCCTTCGACCAGGGTCTCGATCTCGGTGACCAGCGACGTCACGACACGCGCGGGTGTCATGCGGCCGTCTCCTTCAGGTTGCTTACCAAGGTGGCGTAGGTCGCGCCCTGACCCGGCCAGCGGGTCTCCTGCCAATCGGGGCACTGCCCGCAGAAGGCGTGCTGACTGTAGTCGCCGGTCAGGTGGGCGGTGCGCAGCGCCGCGTAGCCCTGGCTCCGCCAGAGCTCGGCGATCGTGGTCGTGTGGTAGTCCACGAGCGATGAGCCACCGGTCCAGTCCGACGGACAGAATGCCAGCGTGGCCCGCGGCGTCACGACCACGCGATCCCACGGATATACGCACGGCCGACGCGGCTGCTGCGCGGCCTTCCCCCGCATCACGTCGGCGACGCCGATGACGGCGCCCGAGGCCGAGTGGAGCCGGCGGATGGCCACCGAGTGTGCGCCGGCGTCCGTCCAGAACCGCTGGAAGTCGCCGGTCTCGTGGACGTTGCCGGGCTGTTCGATGAAGCTGACGGCGACCCGCAGCCCGGCGCCCGTCTCCCGCGCCCGGTTGATGAGCCGCATCACGTTGGCGCGGGTGACCGCGAGGTCACCCCGCACCCGGATCTTCGCGTAGGTCTCCGCCGACCAGGCGTCGATGCTGATATCCACCAGGTTGACGCCGGTGGCGAGCAGCGCCTCGATGCGCGACTCGGTGAGCAGGGTGCCGTTGGTGGTCAGCGAGACGAACGTGCCGGACCGCTGCACGGCGTCGGCCAGCATCGTGAAGATCGATCGATGCAGCAGCGGCTCGCCGTCGCTGGCGAAGCGGACGTATTGCACGTGTCCCCGACCCGCATCCGCCACTTCGCCGATCGCCTTGGCGCTCAGCTCGACGCTGAGCGATCGTCCGCCGTAGTGCGACGACCGCTTGAACGCCGGATGCGGACAGTGTGTGCACGACAGGTTGCAGAGTTCGGTCGCGTCGATGATGACCTGTGACGGGAACGCCTCCGACAGTCCGCGGCCAAAGCCATACGGCACCGCACCCGCCGCCGCCGCGGCCGTCGTCGCGGTGCCTGGCACCAATCCCGTGGCTGGCCGTGGCCGGGTCGTGGACATGAGAGGCTCAATCCGTGAAGCGGCCGAACACGACCTGCCCGGTCCTGGTCACCCGCGGCGCGCCGGGAATGCCCGGCATGCCGGCGCCGTCAGCGAACGGCGTCGCAGCGGCCCGGCGGCTGCGGCCAGGACGCCGCACCACGAGCGCCGGGGCCGGCCCGTCGGTTCCCACCACCGCCGTGCACGCCCAGCGCAGGTACGCGAGCCACTCGTCATCGGGCAGCGCGTGCCCGAAGTAGTAGCCCTGCAGGTCGTCGCAGCCGAGCGTCCGCAGACGGCGTGACTGCGCCTCGGTCTCGACCCCTTCGGCCACCACGTGCACGCCGAGCGTCTTGCCGAGCGAGACGACCGCGCTGACCAGCGCCGCCGCGTCCTGCCCGTCGGGCAGCTCACGCGCCAGGGCGCCGTCGATCTTGATGCTGTGCGGGCGTACCCGGCGCAGCGCCCGCAGCGACGACACGCCGCTGCCGAAGTCGTCGACGATGACGCCGATGCCGAGCCCGGCCAGGTCGGCCAGCACCCGGTGCACCCGCGGGTCGTCGGCGACGAGCACCGACTCGGCGATCTCGATGCGCAGCGCGGCGGCGTCGGTGCCATCTGCGAGCACGCGGCGCAGGCACGGCACGATGTCGCCTTCGACCAGCTGCCGGCGCGACAGGTTGATCGACACCGGCACGTCGAACCCGGCCTCGCGCATCCGCCGGGCGGTGGCGCCACCGCGTGTCAGCACCCACTGGGCGAGGCGTCCCGCCAGGCCGGATTCGTCAGCCGCCGCAAGGAAGGCCCCCGGCAGCATCAGGCCGTGCCCGGGCCGGCGCCAGCGCAGCAGCGCCTCGCACGACGAGATGCGCCGCGCCGAAGACTGCCACACGGGCTGGTAGTGCAGCTCGAACTCGCCGCCCTCGAACGCGCGTTCGAGCGCCGCATCGAGCACGGTGCGGGCGCGCGAGTGTTCGTTCATCTGCGCCCGGTAGTAGCGGTATTGGTTCTTCCCCGCCGCCTTGGCCGCGTACATCGCGGTGTCGGCATGACGGATGAGTGCCGCGGCGTCGTCGCCATCCCCGGGGAACACGCTGATGCCGACGCTGGCGGTGAGCTCGGTGACGCGGCCCTCGACCACGATCGGCGCGGCGGCCGCCGTGAGCAGTTTGCCGGCGAGCGTGGACGCGAACCGGCCGTCGTCGAGATCTTCCATCACCACCACGAACTCGTCGCCGCCGATGCGGGCCACCGTGTCCATGCTGCGGGTGCGGCCGGCAAAGCGGCGCGCGATTTCCTGAAGCACGCGGTCGCCCTGTTCGTGGCCGCAGGCGTCGTTGATGTCCTTGAAGCCGTCGAGGTCGACAAACAGCACGGCCAGCGCCCGGCTCTTGCGGCGGGCCATCGCGATGGCATGATCGATCGCCTTCTGCAGCGCGTGCCGGTTCGGCAGCCCGGTGAGCGGATCGGTCACCGCCTGCGTGCGCAGCGTCGCCGCGTGGCTGGTGCGCTCGAGGGCGCACAGCAGCGCCCGCACGACCCGGGGCCCGGTGGCCGCCGCGCGTGGCAGGCAGTCTTCGGCGCCGGCGCGCACCGCGGCCACGGCGGCCGCGTCGTCGGCATCGGTAAGCAGCACCACCGGGAGCGCCGGATGGGTGCGCTTGATTTCGGCCAGCGCCACCCGCGCCAGGTCCGCGTCTTCCGCCTGCAGCAGCACCAGAGCGGCGGGATGGGCGCGCAGATGGTCGAGCGCACGACCGAGACCGACGGCGGTGTCGACACGGATCGCGCCGCGGCTGGCGGCGTGGATCGCCTCGGCCAGTGGCGGCCCCTGCGGGCCGTGGCCGACCGTGACGTGGAGGAGGCGCAGCGGCTGGCGGGCCGCGGCGGAGCGCGGCCGCAGGCGCGGCAGGTCGAAGAGGGGTTCGCGGGTCGCCATGGCGTTCACCGGCGCAGGGCCGTGGCGCGCGCGTCGGCGGCGGCCATCAGCACCCCGGGATGCACCGGCTCGACGGCGTCGGCCGGCGCGTGAACGCGCCGGCAACTCGGGCAGAGCTGCGCGTGCGCCGACATGACGAGCAAGGTGCCGCCAGTGGGGCCGGCGCCATGGGTGACGAGCGTGTCGGCGAGGTCGTGCAGCCGCAGGCCGAGCATCGACAGGCGGCGGCGCCACCAGTCGTCGGTCAGGCGCTCTTCGAAGGCGCGCTCGGCGCGCATCGGACGTCCCGACACTTCGACGACCAGCGTGTCGCGGCCGACGCGCGCCAGTTCGGCGACCGCGGCGTCGAGGTCATCGGCTTCGAGGTGTTCGAGCCAGTCGGCCGAGACGACCACCGTCGAGAAGACGTGATCGGCAAATGGCAGCGCCATCGGCGTCGCCCTGGAGTAGCGGTTGCGGTCGGGACGATCGAGCCGGCGGGCGACGTCGGTGCCCCACGCGCGCAGGCCGCTCCTGGCGAGCGCTTCGACCAGCTGCCCCTGACCGGCACCCGCATGCAGCACGCTGCCGCCGGCCGCGGTCAGCCCGCACACGACGTCCATGACCCCGTCGATGGCGCCGGTCCAGGCATCGTCGCGGCCGCTCGGCACCATGCTCGGGCGCAGGCGCGAGAAGGCCTCGGCGGGGCCGCGGGTCTGGCAGCGGGCCGCGGCCTCGACGAACCACGCCCGCGCCTCGATGGCCGAGGCGAGCCGCGCGTCGAGCGGGCGCGCCGGATCGGCGGCCGCCGCCGGGTAGCCGTCGAGCGTCTCGATGAAGTCGATGGCCTCGCCCTCGAGGCCGAGCGCGACAAATGGCACCCCGGCCCGCAGCGCCAGGCTGGCGCCGTCGCGGCCGCCGGTCAGGACGGCCGAGGCGGTGCCGAGGTCGGCCACCGCCGAGGTCCAGTCGAGCGAGCTTCCGGGCGCATCGAGCGGATAGTCGGCCACCATGCCTGGCCAGGCGCCGCGCACGACCGCCAGGTCCGCCGTGAACTCCACGCGGCGCGACGGATGGCAATCGGTGACCACGAGATGATCGGAGAAGTCGCGGCGGGCGGTGGCGCCAAACGGGGCGCCGAAGACCGAGTCGGCGACCCGGCGATGGGCCACGCCGAGGGCCTTGAGGACGCGGGCACTGGCGGCGTCGCGCACGGTGCAATCGGCGAGCCCGCGCAGGATGTCGTGGCCTTCGTCGAGCGGGCCGACGGTCGCATTCACGAGGTAGGTCGGCAGGTCGAGGTGCTGCGCGGCGCCGAGAATGGCCAGCAGATGGCGGTGACGCTGCGCGCGGAAGGTATCGCCGGCCACGACGACCACGTCGATGTCGGCGAAGACGCGTCGCAGTTCCGGCGAGGCGAGGGCCGCGGCCACCGCCTCGTCGAGGGTGCCGGTGCCGAGCTCCTGCCAGTCGCCGCGGAAGTAGGCGTGGCGCACGTGCGCCCCGGCCCGCTGCAGCATGCGGCGGTGGGCGTGCGAGACGGCCAGGCTCACGACCTGCGCGTCATCGGCGCTGTCGTTGAAGAGGCCGACGGCCAGTGGGCTGGCGGCCGGAGCAGGACGCCGCTGATGTCCGGCATCGCTGCCGGTGGGCGCAGATTCGAGGCGGACGGTTGGGGAAACCATGCCCGCCGTATCAGCAACGTGTGTGCCGCGCCGGCGGGCCTGGCGACGCCCGGCGATCCTGTGCAATCCGTCGAAGCCGGGTGTCGGCGGGCCGACGGTGGGCCTGGCGGCGGCGGACGCCGCGCCGACACGCCGGCCGGAATCACGACAGCCGCGTGTACTCGCGCATGTAGCCGCTCACCATCCGGTCGATGGTGAACTCGGTCTGGTAGCGCACGCGCGCCCGCTGACAGAGCGCCCGCAGCGCATTCGGCGCCGTCGTCCTGGCGAGGTTCAGCGTCTCGGCGAGGGCGCGTGTGTCGGTCGGGTCGAACAGCCAGCCGGTCTGGCCGTCGTCGATGAACTCGACCAGCTCCGGCACGCGGCTGGCCACCACCGGCACCTGATCGCAGAACGCCTCGAGCACGGCCAGCGGCTGGTCGCCGTCGCCCGACGGCAGCACCAGGAAGTCCGCTTCGTGCGAGTACTGCCGCACGGCCGCATCGGGCGGTGCGACCCGCACGGTGACCGGCCCTTCGTGCGGCCACGGCGCGGTCTCGCGCGCTTCGGTTCCGCCGAAGAAGACGCACAGGATGTGGAGCCGGGGATCGACGAATGGCAGCGCGTGCAGCAGCAGCCGCTGGTCGTGCGCGGTCGTGGTGGCGCTCACGTAGCACAGCACCAGGCCGCCGGCCTGGCGCCAGGCGCGCATCTCGAGTTCCAGATGATCACCCGAGGCGGGCGGGGGATCGGGCAGCACTCCGTAGGGCACGACCGCCAACTGTCGGGGCACCACGCCGCGCGCCACGAAGTGCTCGGCCACCGCCCACGTCGGCACCACCGCGCGGTCCACGAGGTTCATCACTTCCAGGTCGTAGGCCTGACGGCCGGTGCCGGGCCGCGATACGGTCCATTCGTGGGACGTCTGCAGGATCGGCACCCGCGTACTCACCCGCTTGGCCGCCGCAATCGCGATGACGCTCGGCACGGTGCCATGCGTGTGCAGCACGTCGAAGGCCGCGGCAGTGCCCAGTTGATCGTGGATGCACTGCACGACCGCGGCGTTGGGCCCCATCTGCCGGGCGGCCAGCGAGTCGATCTCATGCACCGTGACGCCGCCGTCGGCGAGCTTGCGCATCAGCGGCGCCACGTTCATCAGTCCGCCGAACGGCGTCTTCGACGTCACGACCGTCACCTGATGGCCGGCGCGCTTCTGACCGACGGCCAGCTCGGTCACGGTGTGGCCGGCCGCGCCGCTGACGAACGAGAGGAGATGGAGAATGCGCACCATGGCCTCCGTTACGCGCTGCGCGACAGCACGGGGCGTCGCAGGCCTCGGGCACCCCGGCGGCGGGCGCTCGCCCACGCCTCGTCGCTCGCCTCGAAGTCAGGCACCGCCGCGACCAGCAGGTCGAGCGTGGCCTCGGCCTCGCCCTGCTCCACCAGCCGGCGCAGCCGCTCGACGGCGCGCGTCACCGTCGCGCCGTCGCTGGCTTTCTGGCGCGCCACCCAGATGCGGCGGTGCGCCGTCGGACACATCCGCAGCCCCTGGGTGGTCAGCTCCTCGCGGCGCTTCTCGCCGGGGCCGAGGCCGACGACCTCGATCGGCACGCGCGCAAATCCCGCCTCGGCCTCGATCGCCAGCAGGCGGCCTGCGAGATCGCCGATGCCGACCGGCTCGCCCATGTCGAGCCAGTAGGTCTCGGGTCGACGGGCCAGCAGGTCCGCCTTCATCACGAGGGCGACCGCTTCCCCTGCCGTCATCACGTAGCGGGTGGCCAGCGGGTCGGTCAGCGCCAGCGGCAGGCCGCGGCGGATGCGATCGCGGAAGATCGCCAGCAGGCTGCCGCTGCTGCCGAGGATGTTGCCGAAGCGCACGACAATCGGCCGCGCGTCGCCAGCGGTGGCGGCAAGCGTGACCAGTTCGGCCAGCCGCTTGGTCGCTCCCATGACGCTGCGCGGCGCGGCGGCCTTGTCGGACGAGATGAGCACGAAGCGCGCCCCGGCCTCGCGGCTCGCCGCCACGACGTTGGCGGTGCCGACGACGTTGGCGCCGACGGCCGCGCAGACGTCGCGTTCCATCATCGACACGTGTTTGTAGGCGGCGGCATGGAAGACGACGTCGGGGGCGGCCTGCGCGACGGCGCGGCGGATGAGCGGCTGCTGACAGATGTCGGCCAGCACCGGCTCGACCACCAGCCCCGGCGCGCGATCCGCCAGCTCCTTCATGATCTCGAACAGATGCAGCTCCGAGTGATCGACCAGCGTCAGCACATCGGGCCCGCAGTCGGCCAGCTGACGCGAGAGCTCGGAGCCCACCGAGCCACCGGCCCCGGTGATGAGCAGGCGCCGGCCGGCGTAGCGTTTGCGGTCGGCCGGGCCGAGCAGGTGGCGCACCGGCCGATCGAGCAGACGCTCGAGCTCGTCGGGCGAAAAGGGGCATCTCATGGACGGGCGCTCCCTGCGGGTTCCTCGGCCCGCGTCGTCTGCTCGTTCAGCAGCACCAGATCCACGCGCCGATTGCGGGCCCGGCCGGCAGGCGTGTCGTTGGCGGCGCGCGGCTTGAACTCCGCGTAGCCGGCGGCCGAGAGCCGCGACGGCGCCAGGCCGGCGGTCGTCACCAGGAACTCGACCACGCGCGTGGCCCGCGCGGTCGAGAGCTCCCAGTTCGAGGCGTACTGCGAGGTGCGAATCGGGGTGGTGTCCGAGTGGCCTTCGATGCGCACCGCGTTGGGCAGCGTCGTCAACATCGTCGCCACCCGGGTCAGCATCTGTGCTGCCTCCGGCGCCAGGTCCGCCTGCCCGACGTCGAAGGCGCCGGCTTCGGGCACTTCGATGACGAGCCCGCGCGGATCTTCGATCAGCTGCAGGTAGCCGGCGGCGAGTTCCGGCGCCAGCGCACGTTCGACCTCGGCCCGCAGGGCCACGGCGGGATCAGGGGGCGGTGGCGCCTCCGACGGCGCGGTGGCCGGCGCGGCGGTCTCGGTCGGAGCCGGTGCGGTCGTCACCGCGGTCTCGGTCAACGACGCGGCATACAGCGTCGCGAAGAACGCCACCAGCAGCGTCATGAAGTCGGCGTAGGAGATGAGCCACCGATCGCGCGACACCTGCGTGGCCGAGAGCCGGATGTTCATGACTTCACGAGACGCGCCCGCGTCCCGCCCTCCGTCGGCACGGCGTAGCGCGGCGCGCCGTGCCAGGCCGTGAGCAGACTGCGCAGGTGGCCGTCCACCAGCGTCGGATGGATCCCCTGCTGAATCGCCACCGCGCCTTCGATGACCACCTCGCGACTGAGCGCCGCCTGCCGGCCGAGGCTGCGCAGGCGTGTCGCCAGCGGCAGGAACACGAGGTTGGCGGCGCCGACGCCGTAGACGGTGGCGACGAACGCGACGGCGATCCCGGGCCCCACGCTGGCCGGCGAGGTCAGGTGCTCCATCGCCTGGATGAGGCCGAGCACGGCGCCGAGGATGCCGAGCGTCGGCGCGTAGCCGCCGGCGGCCTCGAGCACGAGCGCGCACTCGGCGTCGGCCTCCTCACGCACCTGGCTGAAGGTCTTGAGCGTATGGCGCACGTCGGCGGCCGGCACCCCGTCCACGACCAGCGACAGGGCGCGCACGAGGAACGGATTGTCGCTGCGCGACAGCTCGTTCTCGAGCGACAAGGTGCCGCGGCTACGGGCGCGGGTGGCGTATTCGCCCATCCGCGTCAGCAGGGCCGTGTCGGATTCCGGACGGCGCCCGAAGGCCGCCGCCAGCGCCCGGCCGGTGCGGGCCAGCAGCGCCAGCGGGAAGCTGAAGAGCACCGCCGCCGCGGTGCCGCCGAAGACGACCAGCGCCGCCGCCGGCTGCAGCAGCGTGCTGATGGTGCCGCCGTCGAGCGACTGGGCGCCCACGACCAGCGCCACCATCAGCGGCACGCTGAAGAGGAACGCGGCGTCGGAGACGCGTCGTGGGGTGGTCACCGTGCATCTGCTCCCGTCTGTTCGAGCTCGGTCCGCACGCGCACGCGGTCCGCGGCGTCGATGAGCGCGGCCAGCGGCCACGGCTGGTCGGACGGCCCGGCTTCGAGATACACGCGCCGCATGTAGTCGAGATCGTCGGCCGTATCGACCGTGAAGCGCAGATCGGGCCGGCGCAGTTCGGTCGGCGCCAGCGCGTCCACCGCGCGGGAGCGGCCGTCGCGGCGGATGAACGGCGTCACGTGTTCGCGGTCGTAGGCGTCGGTCGCCAGCGCCGCCGCCCGCACCAGCGCCGGCACGCTCAGCGCCTCGACGGTCGCGCCCACGGGCAGGCCGTAGTCCACGACGTAGTCGGCCCCCGAGCGCTGCAGGATCTCGAGCGTGCGCAGGGCCGCCGCCAGATCCACCGCCGGGTTGTCGGCCGTGGCGCGGATGATGGCCGGCACGCCGAGCAGCGACGCCGCAAAGGCGTAGCGGCCCAGCACGTCGTCGGCCGAGCCGCGCAGCACCGCGATGCCGAGCCGCTCGGCTTCCTCGCAGAGCAGGTCGTCTTCGAGCAGCGTCGTGGTCGCGAGCACGACCGGCAGCTCGCCCTGATGGAGCAGACGCTCCACCACGCGCGCCAGCAGCGTCCGGCCGGCGATCGGCGACAGCGACTTGCCGGGCAGACGGGTGGAGCCCATGCGGGCCTGAACGACGATGGCAGCGCGGGCACTCATGCGACGTCCTCTACACAGGTCGGAGCGAATTCGGGGAGGGTGATGCGGGTGCCGTCGAGGAAGACCGAGGTCTCGTAGCTGGCCATCCAGAGGTTGTCGCGGAAGCGGCCGATCGACGGCGCCACGCGCACGCCGGCGGTGAGATCGACCAGCATGCGCGGGAAGTCGGCGCCGGCATGGATGGTCAGCGGAATGCCGCCGGAGAAGCGCGGGTTGATCTCGAACACCACCGGCCGTCCGTCCACGAGGCGGCACTGGATGTTCACGGCGCCGGCAAACTGCAGGGTGGCCGCGCAGGTGCGCGCCACCTGGATGAGCGCCGGGTCGTTCACGGTGCGGCCGCGGTCGCTCACCCCGGCGCGGATCACGTCGCGTCGGCGCGGCACGATGCTGAGCGGCTGGCCGGAGAAGTCACAGAGCATGTCGATGGTGAACTCGGGGCCATCGAGGTAGGCCTGGACGACCGCATCGGGCACGTAGTCGACGAAGAAGTCGAGCTCGCGCCGGCTGCGCACCGGGTAGGCGCCGACGCTGCCGCGGCCGCGTCGCGGCTTGATGAAGAGCGGGAACGCCGGGGTCTCGGGCAGCGCCGATGGCAGCCACGAGTCGGCGGCCGGAATGCCGCGCGTCGTTCAGGTACCGGCACGTCGCGTACTTGTCTTCGCACAGCTCGGAGGTCGCCGCCGGCGACACCGCCACCCGCACGCCGTGCTCGAGGAAGCGGCCGGCGGCGCGGCCGAAGATCACCAGCTCGTCGTCGATGGTCGGCACGACCAGCCCGATCCGTTCGCCGACGCAGATCTCGAGGATGGCGTCGATGTAGTCGGGGGCGGTCGAGAGCGGCACCCGGTAGGCGCGGTTGGCCGCGTGCACGGCCGGCGACAGCGGGTTCACGTCGGTGACCACGACGCTGCCGCCGCGGTGCTGGGCCACCGCCCGCTGGAACGCGCGCACCAGCGGCACCCGCCGCGAGCCGGCCGTGATGAGCACGTTAAGCGACATGTTCGGTCCCCTTGTCATGCGCGTGCAGGTCGGCGGTCTGGAACGGCGCGCCGGCATCGACGTCGCGGCCGAGCCGCTGGCCAACCAGCTCACGCTGGCGGTCGGCGCCGAGTCCGTAGGCCGGCCGCAAGGCGATGAGATCGGCGGCCGCGACCACGTGACCGGCCGGCAGCCGGCGCCGCGGCGTAGAGCGCGCGCCGGCTGGAATCGCTGTTGCCCTTCTCCGCCGGCAGGCACGCCTTGACGCCGGTGCCAAGCGCCGCCTGCGTGCGCGCCGCGGCGCGCACCAGCGCCGCCAGTTCTCCGGGCGTGCTCGACACCTCGGCGTCGATGCTGTCGTCGCCGGCACGCAGCACGAGGTGGCGCTCGTAGATGGCGGCGCCCATGGCGACAGCCAGCGGCACCGAAAAGCCGTCGGCGCCGTGGTCCGAGAAGCCGACGACGGCACGGCAGGCCATGCCGAGCGTGGCGATGGCGCGCAGGTTCTCGCTGCCCTTCGGCACCGGATACGCCGACACGCAGTGCAGCAGCGCCACCCCGTCGGCGCCGGCGCGCTCGGCCCAGAAGAGCGCGCGCTGCGCCTCAATCAGCGACGCCATGCCGGTCGAGATGATGACCGGCTTCCCGGTCGCGCCGCAGCGCTCGATGAGGCGCTCGAAGGTGATGTCGCCGCTGGCGATCTTCCAGGCGTCCACGCCCACGCGCTCCAGCATGTCGACCGCGCGCTCGGAGAACGGCGTGGCGATGAAGGCCAGGCCGCGCTCGCGGGCCCGCGCCGCCAGCCGGGCGTAGCCGGCCTCATCGAGTTCGAAACGGCGGAAGAAGTCGGCCAGCGACGCCGCCTCGACGTGCATCGGCGCCGGTGCACCCGGCGCCACCAGCTCGTCGGCGAAGAGCGCCTGTACTTTCACGGCGGAGGCGCCGGCCACGGCCGCGGCATCCACCAGCGCCAGCGCGCGCTCGATCGAGCCGTCGTGGTTCAGGCCGATCTCGGCAATCACGAACAACGGCGCGCCATCACCGGCCACGCGGCCGCCGATGCGCACCTGGGTTGCATCAGGCAACATGAGCCCTCCATTCGGGCACGAGCAGTCGCGTGGCCGCCGCCGGCACGTCCGCCAGCGACGCCACGGTCACATCCGCCAGCGCCGCGGCACGCGCAGTGGGCGGTGCGACACGGGCAGGCAGCCAGATGGTCTTCATGCCGACGCCACGGGCGCCGGCGATATCGCAGTCGGGGTCGTCGCCGACGAACACGGTGCGGGCTTCCGGCACATCGAGCTGGCGGCAGGCCTCGTGAAACGACGCTGGTTCGGGCTTGCCCGCGCCGCTGCCCCATTCCGACGCATAGACGACCGCGTCCACGAAGCGGTGCAGCCCCAGCGCCTGCACCTTGCGCGCCTGGATGTCGGGCCGCCCGTTGGTGACGACGCCGATGCGCCAGTGCGGGCGCAGGGCCACCAGCACGCCGGCACTCAGATCAGGCAAGCGCAGCACCGGCAGGTGCAGGCGGATCACGTCCACCAGCTGCGGCACGACGTCGCCGGGCAGCCCGTGGCGTTCGGCGAGCACCTGCAGTTCACGTCCGCGGGCTGACGCCAACGCGCTGACGAGCGTCGCGAGCGCGGTCGCGCGCGGCACCTGCCACCGTGCCTCGACCACATCGGCGACGGCGGCAAAGCCGCTCATCACGAAACGCGTGAGCGGATGGAGCGTGTCGTCGAGATCGAACAGGATGGCGCGGGTCTCAGCCACGGGCCCCTCCCTGCCGCGCCAGAGTGCGGATGGCGGCGGCGACGCGCGCGGCACCGCGCCCATCGACGAGGCGCCGCCCCGCGGCCGCCAGGCGGCGCCGGGCCGCCGGCGCGGCGAGCAGGTGCGCCAGCTGACCGGCGACCCTTCGTGCGGCGCCGGCCGCGCTGAGCGGCCCGCCGTCCACCGCGGCGCCGCGACGGGCCAGCGCGCGCACGGTCGGCTGCTGCGCGGGTACCACCGACACGGCCACCACCGGGACGCCGAGCGCGCACGCCTCATAGGCGGTGATGCCGCCGGCGACCAGGGCGAGCTGTGAGTCCGCAAGAGCCGCCGCGAGTTGTCCGGGCGCCAGCCAGCGGCCCGACGACAGGGCCGGACGGCGACGGGTGGTGAAGCCGGGCGCCACACAGATGTCGGCCCCGGGCACCTGGCGCGCCAGCTCGGCGACGACCGCGGGCACGCGTGAGAACACATGGGCGCCGCCGCCCACGGCGACCAGGACCCGCCCGGCGGCCGGACGCCGGCCCGCTGCCAGTGCCGTCAGGCGCGGATCGAGCACCGCGTAGCGCGGACCGCAGAGCCGCGCCGGCGATGCCGGGCCGGGCGCGCGCACGCTGCCATCGATGACCAGGTCGGCGTCGAGGGGCGCCAGGCCGGCGTCGTGCACCGAGACCACCGCGACGCCGCGGCGTCGGGCCGCCGCCACCCAGGGACGGGCCGCCGCCGCCGACGGGTCGTCCACGACGAGCACCTGTGGATCTTCCCGGTCGAGGACGCCGTGGCCGCCGGTCACGACCCGCAGGCCCAGCCGCTCGCCGGCGCGGCGGGTCGCCGCCGTGCCCCGGATCGACACGCAGGGCTCGACCCCGAGCGCCCGGGCGATGGCGCGACATCGCACGAGATGGCCAAAGCCGAGGCGCGGGCCTGCCGCAACGCGAAAGACGACCGCCACGTGTCGGATAATCGGCATCAGCGCGTCCGTCCCGGAATTGCACGCCGTAGCGCCTCGACGACCGTCCAGGCCTCGTCGTCGCTCATGCCGCCGCCAAACGGCAGCGAGAGAATCTGGTCGGAGACGCGCTCGGCCTCGGGGAACATCCCGCGCGTGAGGCGATACCGCTGCTGGTAGTACGGATGCAGGTGCAGCGCCCGGAAATGCACGCTGGTCGCGATGCCGCGCGCCGCGAGGTGCGCAATGAGATCGTCGCGCGTGGTGCCCGCGGCCGGACCGACCAGCACCGAGTAGAGGTGCCTGGCGTGGACGTCGCCGTCGGGCACCGGCGCCGGCCGCACCAGCGGCAGGTCGGCCAGACCCTCGTCATAGATCCGCCACACCGCCTCGCGGCGCGCTGTACGCGCGGCCAGGCCAGCGAGCTGGTGCAGGCCGATGGCGGCCTGCAGATCCATCATGTTGTATTTGAAGCCGGCGAAGAGGACGTCGTAGTGCGGGCTGCCCATCTCCTTGTAGCGCGCCCAGCCGTCGCGGCTGATGCCGTGCTGCGACGCCGTACGGGCGAAGCGGGCGACGGCGTCGGAGGCGGTCGTGAGCATGCCGCCTTCGCCGGTCGTCAGGTTCTTGGTGGCGTAGAAGCTGAAACAAGTGACGTCGGCCGTGACGCCGATCTTGCGTCCGCCCGATACCGCCTCGACCGCGTGCGCGGCGTCTTCGATGAGCACCAGGCGATGTCGATCGGCAAGGGCGCGGAAGGCCGGCACGTCGACCGGACGCCCGCCGAAGTGCACCGGCACGACCGCCCGCGTGCGTGAGGTCACCGCCGCCGCCGCCGCGGCCGGCGACAGGTTCCAGGTCGTCGGGATCGATGTCGGCAAAACGCGGCGTCGCGCCGGCGTGGATGGCGACGTTGGCCGTCGCGCAGAAGGTGAGCGGCGTGGTGACCACCTCGTCGCCCGGCCCGATCTCGAAGGCGAGCAGCGCCAGATGCAGGGCCGCGGTGCACGAGTTCAGCGCCAGCGCGTGCGGCGCGCCGGTGTAGGCGGCAAACGCCGCCTCGAACTGCCGCACCCGCGGTCCGGTCGAGAGCCAGCCCGACTCGAGCGCGGCGACGACCTCGTCGATCTCGCCGCGGCCGATGACCGGCGGCGCAAAACGCACCGCGGTCGTGGTGGTCGGCGCCATCAGTGCCGCGCCTCGCTGCCCGGCGCCGTGCGTCCGTAGGCCGTGCGGCCGGCGCCGGCCAGCAGCGCCGCGCTCAGATGCACGGCGGTGTGTGCGCCTTCGATGCCTTCGATCTCGAGCACCGGCGACCGCCACGACAGACCGGTCGGCGTCCACGGCTCGCCGCCCGGCGCGTCGATGGCGAACTCGCCGACGACGCTGCCGTCGAGGTCGAACACCTGCACGCGGCGGTTGCCGTAGTCGGCCACGGCCACCCAGACGGCATCGGCCGAATCCACCGGCAGGTGTTCGCCGGCAAACTCCGGCCGCACGAACACCACGTCGAGCGGCGAATCGAGCGCGCCGGCCTTGCGGCCGAAGCCGCCGAACACGCGCACGACCGCGCCTGATTCGTCGGTGACGACGATGCGGTGACCGATGGTGTCGCAGCGGTAGCGCAGATGGAGTCCGGTGGCGCCGAAGAAGATCGTGCTCATGCCCGGAGCGGGATGCTGATACGAGACGCTCATGCTGCGGCCCTCATGCGAATGGGAGTCAATACGTCGGTCCAGCCGGCGACGGCCGGGGCCAGGTGCTGGTCGAGGGCGTCGGCCACCGCGCGCCGATCGCCGTCGGTCTGGCCGGCGACCACGGTCGAGAGGGCCGCTTCGATGCGCGCGCAGGCGCCGGTGACGGCGGCATCGGCACCCGGGTCGGCGCCGAACGAGATGTCGGCCGCGGTGCCCGCGGCTACGGTCAGGGCCACGAGCGACTGCAGCGCCGTGACCAGCGAGCCGAGCTGCCCGTGGGCATCCGGCGCATCGCTGCGCAGCGCCACCGCCGTCTGGCTCACACCGGCCACCAGGTCCGGCAGGCTGTCGCTGGCGGCGTCCACGGCGGCCAGCAGCAGCGCCACGGCGTCTTCCGCATCCACCTCGACTCGGGCCACCCGACCAAGGCTCGTCCCGGCGATGGCCGGGTGCCGGAATGACGGCTGGTCGACACCATCGAATCGCACGGCCGTCACCACCCGGCGGTCGCCAGCGAGCCGGCGATCGAGCCGGTCGAGCAACTCACCCCATGTTTCTGGCCGGAAATCCAGGGTTTCCGGTATGTCGTTGACCAGGCAATCGGCCATGTCGCGTGTCTCCGGCCTGCTCCAGAGCCGGATTCATGCCAACCCGCCGACACCCCCATTAAAGCTCCGCGACCGGGCTCCGATTACCTCCCCGACGCGCGGCAGGCACACCGCCACCGCGTGCCGGCCGGCAGGGACGCCGACCCGGACTCACGGAGGAGATTTCAGATGGCTTCATTCTCAGTTGTCAGCAACGTGTCGGCGCAGAACGCGCAGGCGAACCTCAACACCACCAGCATCGGCCTGCAGAAGACGTTGACCCGTCTGTCGAGTGGTCTGCGTATCAACCAGGCTGGCGACGACGCGGCCGGCCTCGCGGTGGCCAATGCGTATCGGTCGGAACAGGCGGTTCTCAACCAGGGCATCCGCAACGCCAACGACGGACTCTCGACGCTCCAGATCAAGAACGGCGCGCTCGACAACGTGAGCACGCTCCTCGACCGTCTCGCGACCCTGGCGTCGCAGTCGGCCTCGGCCGGCTTCGCCGGCAACCGCACCACCCTGAACAACGAGTTCACGGACGTGGTCGCGGAAATCGCCCGTGAAGTCTCGGTGGCCGGCCTCGGCACGGCGCAGGGCTTCTCGGTGTTCGTGAGCAGCGGCGGCAGCGGCACCGTGGGTGGCACGCTCGGCGCGGCCGACACGACCACGCTCGGCATCGCCGCCCTCAGCGTCGCCACCGCCGCCGGCGCCGCCACCGCGGTCACGGCCATCACCGCCGCGGTTGCGACGGTCGGCACGGTCGTCGGCAGCGTCGGTTCGCTCCAGAACCGTCTGCAGTACGCCATCGGCCTGGCGCAGTACCAGTCGGTCAACACCAAGGCCGCCGAGAGCCGCATTCGCGACGCCAACGTGGCGGAAGAGTCGGCCAACCTCGCGCGCTACAACATCCTGACGCAGAGCGGCATCGCCGCCCTCGCCCAGGCCAACCAGCAGAGCTCGTCGGTGCTGTCGCTCCTGCGCTAACCCGCGAGTTCCCCGGCGTCCGGGGATCCCAGTACCGAGTGAGATCGACGGGCGGGCGCCCCCACCGCCTGCCCGTCGTTTCACGTTGGCAGACATTTCGCAACGGTTCTCGGGGGCTGGTCCGCGTCCGGGCCGGCGTAAGGAGGGCGTGTGAGTTCGCCTATCACGTTCAGCGGCGCCAACGGGATCGACTTCAACCAGATCCTGACGATCATCATGACGCAGGAAAGCCAGCCGCTGGTCGCGATGCAGACCAGACAAGCGGCCCTGCAGTCGCGCGCCAACACCTTCGGCACGCTCACCACCCGCGCCCTCGCGCTGCAGCAGGCGGCCGCCAAACTGGCCGACACCTCGCAGCTGAGCGGCTATACCGCGGCGAGCAGCAACACCACGGCCCTGACGGCCTCGGCCACCTCGTCGGCCATTCCTGGCCGCTACGAGGTCGTTGTCAATGAACTGGCCAAGGCGCAGGTCACGGCCTCGACCACCGCGGCGCCCGACCCCGACGCGGTCGTCGCGTCGGGTGGCACCATCACGATTGGCGGGGTCACCGTCACGCTGTCGGGTTCGACGACGCTCCGGCAGCTGGCCGACGCCATCAACGCCTCCGGCAATCCGCCGGCGCGGGCCAGCGTCGTGCAGTCGGGTCCGTCGAGCTACCGGCTGGTGCTGTCGGCCAAGGACACCGGCCAGGCCAACGCCTTCACCGTCACGAACAATCTCACCGGCGGCACCGGCATCGCCTTCGGCGACGCCGACAGCGACGGGATCTCCGGCAACTCCCCCGCCGACAACGCGGTGCAGGCCAGCGATGCCTCGCTGCTCGTGAACAACATCGCCATCACCAGCACCACCAACACGCATCAGCACGGCCGTCCCCGGCGTGACCATCACCGCCTTCAAGGCGGATCCGCTGAACCCGGTCGTGGTGGACGTCGCCATCGACACGGCCGGCGTCAAGACCAAGGTCGAAGACTTCGTGAAGGCGTACAACGACTTCCAGAAGTTCGTCACCGACCAGGGCGCGACGGCCGCCCGGGGCGATCAGTCCAGCATCGGCCGCGACCCGCTGCTGCGCCAGATCAAGGATCAGGTGCGGGCATCGCTGGTGGGCCAGTACTCCACCGGCGGCGCCTTCAGCGCCCTCTCGCAGGTAGGCATCGAGTTCACCCGCACCGGCACGATGGCGCTGAACGCAGGGATGCTCACGAGCGCGCTGGCCAACGGCACCGTGGACCTCGAGAAGCTCTTCGCCGGGTCGACCGGCACGCCCGGCGCGTTTGCGGCGCTCGACACCCAGCTCGACGCCTTCACGCAGAGTGACGGCCTCATTCCCGGCGCCCGCAAACAGGTGACCGAGCAGGCGACGCGCCTGACCGACTCGATCGCCGCCATGCAGGACCGCCTGGCGTTCCGGCGCGCGGCGCTGCAGCGCGAGTTCATCGCCGCCGATGCCGCCATGAGCCAGCTGCAGGGCCAGTCGGGCTCGCTGGCGAACTTCGGGGCCTCTCTCTAACCTTCACGGAGATCCGGCGGATGTCCTTTCAGCGTGGCCTGACCACCTATCGCCAGACCCAGGTGCAATCGCGCACCCCGCTCGAACTGGTGGTGATGCTGTACGACGGCGCCCTCACGTTCCTGCATCAGGCCCGCGAGGCCATCGAGCGTGGCGACATCGTCGCCCGCCGCGACGCTTCGTCGCGCGCGATCACGATCATCTCGGAGCTGCAGAGCACGCTCAACATGGAGCAGGGCGGCGAGCTCGCCCAACGCCTCGATGAACTCTACGGCTACGTCAACGCCTGCATCCTGCGCGCCGCCGCCGACAACGCCGTCGGCCCGATCGACGACGCGACCCGGGTGCTCGGCGTGCTGCGCGACAGCTGGGTGACCATCGCCACGCCCGCCGCCGACGCGCCGGTCCGGGGCGCCGCGTGAACGACCACGCACTCGCCGACGCGCTCGCGGAGTATCGCGCCGGCCTCGACGCCGAGATCGCGCTGCTCGAGCAGCTGGCGGTGGTGGCCGCGCGCCAGCGCGGCGTCACCGCACGGCGAGACTTCGAGCAGCTCGGAATCGAAGGCGACGAGCGCGATCGGCTGACGCGCACGCTGGTCGCGGTGGAAGAAGGCCTGCAGCCGGCGCGGGCCCGCCTGGCCGTCGCCCGCGACCGCGTGGCCACGCTCGGCGGCTATGCCGATGTGGTCAGCCTGCGTCAGAAGGCCTCGGCGCTGGTGGCGCGGATTCTTGCCACCGATGAAGAGTCGATGCAGTCGCTGGCCGATGCGGAGCTGGCGCGCCGCGCTGCCGTGGCCAGCCTCGAACAGGGCGAGACGACGCTCGCCGCCTACCGACGCGTGCTCACGCCGTCGATCAGCCACGCCTCACTCGTCGATCGCCGCGGTTAGCCGCCGCCTTCCCTGCCTTCCCGAATCGAGATGCCGCGCGCCGGCGCGGTTCCGGCGGCTCAGGCGGCCGGGGCGCTTCGCCGCTGCTCGCCGGCGACGCCGGCCCTGGTGCCCGAGACGAAGCGCGCCAATGGGGTAAAGCCGGCCCGCGCGTAGAGCCGTCGCGCCGTGGTGTTGCTGCCGCCGACGAGCAGGGTCAGGCGCGCGAAGCCGGCGCCGGCGCACGAGGCCGAGAGGGCGGCCAGCATGTCGGCGCCGAGCCCGGCACCGCGGAAGCCGGGACGCACGGCGAGCTGCGCCAGATGAGCGGTGCCGGCGCCGAGGTCGGTCACGATCGCCACTGCGTCGAGCGTGCCGCCGGGACCGGGCACGGCAATCGAGAGCGACGGCCGGAAGCGGCCGCAGCCCTGGCCGAGCACCAGGTCGGCGACGTAGCGCTGCCATTCGGCCGGGCGGCTGTGTGGCGCAAACGGGCGGCCCGGATCGCTGACCGGATAGCTGGCGCGCAGCAGGTCGGCGGTGGCGTCGAGATCGCGGACATCCCAGGCGCGGCCGGGACGGCGCGCGGACGGCCCGCGGCCGAGCGGGCGCGTCAGGTATTCGTGCGGATCGAGCTGGAAGCCGCGCGCGAGCCAGCACGGCGTCGAGCGCCGGGGCGTCGGTGTAAGCGAAGCACACCAGCCGCGAGGCGGCGGCCGCCTCTGGCCAGCCGAGCAGCCCGTCGGCGAGCAGCGCCGTGCCCTCGGCATCAGCGGCGCTCAAGCGCGCCGCACAGCAGTTCGCCCTCGCGGGCGGCGGCGTAGGTCCAGCCGGTGATCCGGTCGGCGCCGTCGCGCACCACCAGACCCGGCAGCGCGTCGGTGGCGCGGGCCTGCTCCAGCACCGGCCACAAGGTCGCCGTGTCCCACTCCAGCGTCTGGCGCCAGCGGACGGCTTCCGCCGCGAACACCGCCGCCATCTCGTCGGGGCGGGCGGTCGCCCAGGACTCGCAGCGAAGCACGGCTTAGTCCACGCGCTCGAGCGGCGGCTGCAGACGCAGCCGTCCGGCCAGGTGCGCCATCGGCGGCAGCACCGCCTGCGCGGCCGTCTGGTTGGCGGCGCGCACCGCGTCGTAGACCTCGCGGCGGTGCACCAGCACATCGGCCGGCGCCGTCACGCCGATCCGCACGGCGTCCTTGCCGGTGCGCAGCACCCGCACTTCGATGCCGTCGCCGATGACGATTGCCTCGTCGCGCTTGCGAGTGAAGACCAGCATCGCCCTATTCGCCCGTCAACGGGTGGTCGGTCGGGTAGGCGCTGTCGGCGCCCATCACCTGCAGCCCGAGCATCCGTCGCGGGTTGATGGCGATCGGCGCCCGCAGGTTGGCCGTGATCGCGAGTTCGTCGACGTGCACGATCGACAGCCACAGCAGCGGCTCGCCGGGCCGGGCGTCCAGGCGGGCGCGTTCGGGGGCGCCGAGCGTGGTGTGAAACCCGGGCACCACCTGATGCGGATCGAGCGTCAGGAACGACGGCCCCGGCGCATCGATGCCGTGGAGGCAGGTGAACGGCGCCAGCTCCGGCGCGGTGACGAGCACGAAGCGCCGGCACTGCTCGAAGCCCGGCACGCCGTGCGCGAAATGGACGACATCGGCGGCGGCCACCGGGAAGGTGCCGAAGCGCGTCTCGACGTCGGCCGGCATGGCGAGGAGGGCCGTGGTCATCGCAGGTAATCCAGCAGCGACGTGCGCGAGGTGGCCCCGATGGCCCCGAGCGCCGCCTCATACGCGGTCTGCGCGCGGTTCATCTCCGAGATCGCCATCGCCAGGTCCGCATCTTCGTCCTTCGACACCCGCGTCACGACCGACAGGCGCGCCGAGGTGATCTGCACCTGGCGTTCGCTGATGCCCTGCTCGTCGACCCCGACGCCGCTCTGCGCGCGGGTCGCGCGCCCGAAGGCGCGGTCGATGGCGGCGACGCCGGTCGCCATGCCCGGCTGGTCGTTGGCGCGCACGGCCACGATCAGCGCCTCGAGTTCGTTCAGGATGTTGGCGGTGTCGCTGCCCTGGGCGAGGGCCTGGCCGTCGAGGGCGACGTCCACCGTCTGGCCCGGACCGATGTCGACACTCGTCGGCGTCGCATTGCCCTGGTAGGTCCAGCTGCCGGCGACTCTCGCGTACGGCGCGGTGGTCGACTGGCTGCCCGCGAAGACATACGCGCCGCGGACCGAGGTGTTGAAGTCGGCGACCAGCGAGTCGCGCACGCCTTCGAGCGTGAGCGCCGCCGCCTCGCGCTGCTGCTGGTTGGCGACCGAGCCCTGCACCGACAACGTCGACACCTTCGCCTGCGTCAGCTTGTCGACGACGGCGGAGAGCACCGTGTCGATGGTCGTCAGCTTCGCCATCGCCGAATCGGCGGTGCGCGCATAGGTCTCGAGGCCGCCGATCTCGCCGCGGCCTTCGACCGAACGCTGCATGGCGGCCGGATCGTCGCTGGCCTTCTGGACCCGCTTGCCGGTCATCACCTGCTGACGCGCCGTGGCCATCTGGCTGGACGGCGCTTCGAGGTATTCGCTGCCGCCATAAGCGGTCCGGAAGGTCACTCGCATTACACGCCTCCCACGGTGCGCATGAGCGTCACGAGCATCTCGTCCACGACCGTGAAGTACTTCGCGTTGGCCTCGTAGGCCCGCTGGAACTTGATCATCGACGCCGCTTCTTCGTCGAGCGAGACGCCCGACACCTGGTCGCGCAGGCGCGCGACCTGGTCGGCGACGTCCTGTTTGCTCTGTTGCTGCGCCCGCGCCGCATCGACGTCGGCGCCGACGCCGTAGGCCAGCTGCGCCCAGCCCTGGGTGAAGGTGGCGGTGCCGCCGAGCAGCACCTTCTGGTCGCGCAGGGCGGCAATCTGGCGGGCGATCTGGTTGTCGCCCGGGGCCCCGCTCTGCGACGCCGCGACCAGGCTCGGGTTGGCAGTGAGCGCCGGATTCACGGCGAGGTTGGCGGCGGCGCCGGCCACGGTCGCTGGCGGCGTGAAGAACGCGACGCCGGCATTGCCGTTCAGGTCGAAGCCCGCCTGGTGCAGCGTGTTGACCTGCTGCGCCACGCCGAAGGCCATGTCGTCGAGGCGGGCCTGATAGCCGGGAATCAGCGTGTCGCGGGCATGCGCGAGCCCGCCGATCCGGCCGCTCGTGATCTCGCTGGTCACGTCCACGTTGCCGAGGGTCAGCGTGGCGTAGCCGGTGGAGGGCGCGGTGCTGACGGTGACGCCGTAGGCCGAGCCGCCGATGACGAGCGCGCGCCCCGAGGGAATCGACACGTCCACGCCGCCGTCGGCGCGCGTCTGCACCGCCACGGCGGTCAGCGCCGACAGCGACTCGAGCGCGACCTGCTGGCGGTCGCGCAGCGCCTCGACGTCGCCGCCGCCGGAGGTCGCGATGGCGTCGTTCAACTCCGCGATCTGCGCGGTCAGCGCGTTGACTTCACTGACGGCGTTGCGCACGCCGTTGTCGGCGAGACGGGCGCTGTCGGCCAGTTGCCGGGCGACATCGGCGAACGACGCCGCCAGCTGGCGTCCCTGCAGCACCACGCCGTCGCGGGCGACGGCCGAGGTCGGATCGACCGCCAACGCCGAGACCGAGTCGAAGAAGGCGGCCAGACGGCCGTCGATGCCCTGCCCGGGCGCCCCGATCGAGGTCTCGACCAGCGACAGCGTGTCGACGATGGCGCCTTCGCGGGTCTCGTCCGGAATGGCGGTGCGGGCGCGGGTGTCGAGCACCACGTCGCGCATCGCGCGGGTGCCGAGCACCTCGACACCGCCGGTGCCATTGGTGACCTCGGCGAGGTCGAGTCGGCGACGAGCGTAGCCAGGCGTGTTCAGGTTGGCGATGTTCCGGCCGGCCGTGTCGAGCCCGGCGCGTTGCGCCTCGAGCGACCGGGCCGCCATCGACAGACTGGAGAAGAGTCCCGCCATCACACCCTCGCGTGCAGGTCACGGCCGCGCGGACCGCGCGGCTGGTTGGCGCCGTGCCGGCTGTACGAACCGGTGCGCCCGAGGACGTCGAGGGTCACGCCGGTGAGTTCGGCATTGGCCGCGCCGATCGCCCGGCAGCGCGCCAGCGCGGCCCGGGCGGCGGCCAGTTCGATGGCGGCCGCGTCCCGATCCTCGGGAGTGCCCGCTCCGGCGGGATCCACGGCTGCCAGTGCCGCCTGCAGCGTCGGCTCCGCGGCCAGCACCCCCGGAGCGTCGCCTCGCGACAGCGCGCCGGCGAGGTCCTCGAGCGCGGCGCGCAGCGCGCGGGCCTGGCCGAGCACATCCGCCGCGTGTCGGGTCGGCGTCACGGTCATCAGCCCTTGTCGAGCAGGCTGTCGATGAGCTTGTCGGCCAGGCGGCCGGCGTCGCGGCCGAGCTCGCCGCGTTCGAGCAGCTCGCGGCCGCGGGCCACCGCGTCGGGCCGGATGTCGGAGGCCTCGTTGGCCTTGGCGGCCGCGGCCGCCGCCAGCTGCCCGGTCGTGGACACCCGCACCTGGTCGGCCGATCGGTCGTCCTGGGCCGCCTTCTCGGCCGCCGCCGCGCGTTCATCGCGCACCGCATCGGCGCGGGAATTGGCGACCGTGTCGAGGTTGGCGCGGTTCTGATCAATCTTCATCGTCGTGTCCCTCCCCTGCCAGGCCCCACGCCCGCGGGTTGTTCCCCCATCCAATCGGCAATGCCGGCGACTCCATTAGTACCGCAGCCGTCATTGGTCCGATGCGCCGACACCGGTGTCGGACGCCCGGCCGTTCCAGACCGCTGCGAGCCGCCCTGCATCCACCGGCCGGCCGAATTCGCGTGCCTCGAAGTGCAGATGTGCGCCGCTCGCGCGCCCGCTGTTCCCTGAGCGTGCAATCGGCTGACCAGCCGCGATGCGGTCGCCAGGGGCCACGGCCAGCGACGACAGGTGGGCGTAGAGCGTCTCGCGGCCGCCGCCGTGGTCCACGACGACCGTCAGACCGTAGCCCGAACGCTCCCCGGCCGTCCGGACGACACCCTCGTCGAAGGCGCGCACTTCGGTGCCGTAGGCCGCCGCCAGATCGACGCCCTTGTGGAAGGCCGCCCGGCCCGTGAACGGATCGCTGCGCCACCCGAACGCCGACGACACCGGCACCGGCGCCGCCACCACCCCGCTCAGGTCCGCGCCGGTGGGGACGACGGTAGTCGCAGGGGCCGGGGCATGGTCATGGTCGTGGCCGGCGGTGACCGGGGCTACCGGGGTGGATGCCGCGCCGGTCGTGGGGACCGAAGCGGCGGTGGCCGTCGCCATGACGCTGGCGTCGTCGGCCTTCTTCAGGAGCGCCTTGGCGAGCAGCTCGCCGAGGCCGAGCCCGCCGGCGCGGCTGAGCGCCAGACCGAACTCGCCCTGCATCGTGTCGGTCATGGTCGACGCGCCGAGGCCGAAACCGTCCTCCTCGTCGTCGCCCGCCCGCACATCGCGCAGCATCTCACTGAGCAGCATGCCCTCGAACTGCTCGACCAGCGCCAGCACCTGCAGGTGCTCGGCCTCGGCGGTCGTCTTCGGTGCCGGCGCCGGCGCGAGGGCGAGCGATTCGAGTGTCGTCTTCATGGTGTGCTCCGCCGTCCGTTAGCCTCTAGCCGCTAGCCCCTAGCCGCTAGATGATCACAATCTCCGCGTGCAGCGCCCCGGCGGCCTTGAGCGCCTGCATGATGGCGATGATGTCGCGCGGCGTGGCGCCGAGCGTGTTGAGCGCGCGGACGACGGAATCGAGGGTCGTGCCCTCCTCGAGCGAGACCAGACGTGCCGTGCCCTCGCGCACGTCGACGTTGGTGTTGGGCACGACGACGGTGTCGCCGGTGCGCGCCAGCGCATTGGGCT
Organism: uncultured Acidobacteriota bacterium; assembly: GCA_963779175.1. GTDB lineage: Bacteria > Acidobacteriota > Vicinamibacteria > Vicinamibacterales > UBA2999 > CADEFD01. The sequence goes on along the minus strand of CAVZXA010000003.1, from coordinate 722,111 downwards.
GCGACACCTCGAACCTCGTGCTGATGCGCACCGACAGGTTGCCGTGCGCGACCGCCGCCGCCGCGATCCGCACGTTGGCGCCGACGACGATGGTGCCCGATCGTTCGTTGATGACGACCCGCGCCGGGGTGTCCGAGATGACGGTGAGCGCCTCGAGACGGGCCATCAGATCCGGCAGCGAATCGCGGTACTGCGTCGGCACGGCGACGGCGACGGTGCCCGGATCGAGCACTTTGGCCCGGCCCTCGCCGAGGTCGGCGTTGATGGCCCCGGCCACCCGCACCGCGGTGGCGAAGTCGGGCTCACGCAGCGACAGCGGCACCACGTCGGTGACGCCCATGGTGATGCCGCTGCCCTGCTGCACCAGCGCGCCGTTGGGTACGCGACCGACCGTGAGGTGGTTCACGGCCACCGAGTTGCCGCCGGCGCCGCCGCCGAAGCCGCCGATCGACAGCGGCCCCTGCGCCAGCGCGAACACCTGGCCGTTGGGCCCGCGCAGCGCCGTCGCGAGCAGCGTGCCGCCCTGCAGGCTGCGGGCATCGCCGATCGACGACGCCGTGACGTCGAGACGCACGCCGGCGCGCGCGTAGACCGGCAGGCTGGCGGTGACGAGCACGGCGGCGATGTTCTCCACCTTCACCTCGCCCGGACGCACCGACAGTCCCAGTTGCTGGAGGATGTTCGCCAGCGACTGCGTCGAGAAGATGGTCTGCCGGCGGTCGCCGGTCTTGTTGAGGCCGACGATGAGGCCGTACCCCATCAACGGCAGGGCCTCCGGGCCCTGCATCGACACGACGTCCTTGAGACGGACGGTGGTATCGGCGTGCAGTGCCGGCGCACTCATCGCCACGGCGAGCGCGGCGGTGACGGCGAGGCGGACGGCGGAACGAGTGGAAGCCATGGTCAGAACACCTTGTTGAGAATGCGCACCAGCCATCCGGGCGTCAGGCTGGACCTGGTCAGGCCGCGGCCGAAGTAGCGGATGCTGAGCTGTCCGAGCGAGCCGGAGGCCACCACGTTGCCGGGCCCGATGTCGACGACGCGGGCGACGCCGGTGAGCACCACGACCTGGCGGTCGCCGTTGATCTCGATCTCGCGCACGCCTTCGACCAGCAGGTCGCCGTTGGGCAGCACCTCGGCGACGCGGGCGCTGATGGTGGCCGTGAGCGCGCTGGCGCGGGCGGTGGTGCCGCTGCCGCTGAAGTCGGTGTTGCTGCCGCTGCTTGCCAGGTCGCCCAGGCCGACACCGGCCGGTATCTTGTTCTGCAGTCCGAAGAGCGTCGAGATGCCGACGCCGGTCGTGGTGGACTTTCCGATCGACGCATCGGCGGTGCCGGTGGCGGCGATGGTCTCTTCGACCCGCACGGTCACGATGTCGTTGACGCGGCGGGCGCGCAGGTCGAGCGCCAGCCCCTGCATCCACGCGTTCGGATCGGCCGACGGCATCGACCGCGCCGCTTCGAGGTAGCGCGCGAGCGCCTTGTCCTGGGCGTCGGGCGGCGGCACCGGCGCCTCGGGCTTCTTCGGCTTGGCGGCCGCGCTGGCCGTGGCCGCCGGCGCCGTCGGCCGCGCCGTCTGAGCGACGGCGACGACCGGCAGGGCCACGAGCAGGGCGAGCGTCGCGGCGCTGGTGAAGCGCCGGCGCGTTTGGCTATCGGTCATGTCTGATCTCCACTTCGGCCCGCGCGGTGACGCGGGCGCGGAACGTCTTGCGGCTCTCGCGGTGCATGACGCGCACCAGGTCGCCGATGCGGCCGGAATCCACGGCCACCAGATGGGCGCGCACTTCGATGTCGCCGTCGCGCACGATACCGACCACGTCGGCGCCGGCCGCCACGGCCGGCGTCGGCGCCACCAGGCGCGTCGTCAGGCAGGCATCGGCCGCCAGGTCCTGCACGGCGCGGGCCTCGACCACGTCGTCCTCGGCCGGGAATGCCCGTAGCGCCCCTGCGGTCAGGCGATGCCGTGCCGGCGCGACGTCCCCGGCCCCGAGCCGTGTGCCGCGCGGCACCGCGCGTGCCGTGTGCCAGTGATCGACGCTGATGGCAACCCGCACCGACACGTGCGACACCGCCGCCAGCACCGTCGCGCCGCCCCGCACCACCGGCGCTCGCAGCGCCAGGCGCAGCGGGCCGCCGAGCGCGGCGCCCGGTTCGAGCACCGCATCGGTGACCTCGCTCACCGCCGGCGTCGGCGGCGCCAGCACGGTCACCAGCACCTCGGCATCGGCGCCCATGCGCGCGCGCACGGCCGCCTCGACCGCGGCGTGGATCGCCGGGGCGAGCGCGATGGTCGCCACCGGCGCGACCGAGGTGAGCGACGCGAGGAGCAGGGCCAGGGCCATCATCGGACGATGTTGTTGACCTGGGCGAGCATCTCGTCGGCGGCCTTGATGACCTTCGAGCTCGCTTCATACGCGCGCTGCCCGAGAATCATGTTGACCATCTCCTCGACCACGCTGACGTTCGAGTCTTCGAGGTAACCCTGCACGAGGGTGCCGCGCTGTTCGGTGCCGGCGGGGCCGGTCTGCGGCTCGCCCGAGGCACTCGTCACCTGGAACAGATTGCCGCCCATCGGGTTCAGGCCCGAGGGGTTCTGGAAGGTCGCCAGCTCGATCACTCCGAGCTGCTGGGCGGCGCTCTGCCCGGGAATGGTCGCCGAGACGACGCCGTCTTTGGTCACGGTGACCGTGGTCGCGTTTTCGGGAATCGAGATCTGCGGCTCGAGCGCGTAGCCGTCCGCCGTGACCACCAGCCCCTGGCCGTCGCGGTGCAGCGCCCCGGCCCGCGAGTAGGCGGTGGTGCCATCGGGGAGGTTGATCTGGAAGAAGCCGTCGCCCTGGATGGCCAGATCCAGCGGGCTGCCGGTCGAGCGGAAGCTGCCGCTCGTGAAGTCGCGCGAGGTGGCGACCACACGTGTGCCGAGACCCACTTCGAGGCCGGTCGGCGAATCGCCGGTGGTGGTGGCGGCACCGGCGACACGGGTGTGCTGGTAGAACAGGTCCTCGAACTCGACGTGGCTCTTCTTGTAGCCGGCGGTGTTGACGTTGGCGAGGTTGTGGGCGACGTTGTCGATGTTGGTCTGCTGGGCGTTCATGCCGCTGGCGGCGGTATACAGGGCGCGGATCATAACTACTCCTCGGAAGCGCTAGCGGCGGCCGAACGTGTCGATGGCGCGGCCATCGATGTCGTTCATCAGGACGGAGACGGCCTTCTGCAGGGCCTGGAAACTGCGATTGACGGCGGTGAGCTCGGCCACCTTGTCGACGACCGAGACGTTCGACTGCTCGAGCGAGCCGGCGCGGATGGTGGGCGCGGCCACCGGCGTCGGCGTCTCGTCGGTCTTGAGGAGCGCGCCGCTCTCGCGCACGAGCGCCCCGGGATCGCCGAACTGCACGATGGCGAGCCGGCCGACGACGGCGCCGTTGCTGACGACCGAGCCATCGGTGTCGACGCTGAGCGCGCCCTCGCCCACCGTGATCGGGCCATCCACGCCGCGCACCACGGCGCCGTCGGCGGTGATGAGCTGCCCCTCGGTCGTGCGGCTCAGATGCCCGTTGCGGGTGTAGCGCGGACCGGCCGGCGTATCCACGGCGAGGAACCCGTTGCCCTCGATGGCGACGTCGAGCGCGCGCCCGGTGGGCTCGATGGCGCCGGGACGGGCGTCGAGGCGACGGGCGCCGAGCGAGGCGTCGATGGCCGATTCAAGCGCGCTGTCGAAGGCCGGGCGCGGCACGTTGCGCTGCCCGGTCCGCTCGCCTTTGTAGCCGGCGGTGCCGACGTTGGCGAGATCCGACGCCAGCCGATCCAGCTCGTCGAGCCGCGTGCGCATGCCGCTCAACGCGACGTAGTGGCCGCCTGCCATGTCCCCGCTCCTTCCGGACGGGCATCCGATGCCCGGTCCAACAGCAAATCGAATCCGGTGCCGGCGCCCTGCAGGCGCACCCACACGTAGTGCCCCCAGCGGGCATCGCGCATGCGTGCCTCACCGGCCGCCATCACCACCTGGGCGAGGCGGCGCGTCGCCTCCACGCCGTCGCGCTCGTGGGCGAAGCCCATCGAGATCTCTTCCGGAGCCACGCGGCCGTGCGACCGCGACCCGTAGTGTTCGAGCAGCAGCAACCAGTCGTCGTCGCTGACGAGGAACGGCTCGGGCGCCCAGCCGGTCTGCTGACGGAAGATCGACAGCGCCGTGCGCGGCACCGGCGCCGGGAAGGCGACGCGGATGCGACCGCCGTCCGGCGGCCCGATCGGCACCAGCCGCAGCGCCTGGATGGCATCGCGGTTGAGGCCCCCGGGGGCGTCGTCGACGCGGCTGGCATCGACCGACGCGAGGTAGCTCACCCCGGCCTGTTCGGCCAGCGCGCGCAGCAGCGCCTGCGGCTCGACGGCGCCCATCGACCGCAACTGCTCACCGAGCCGCAGCCGGCTTTCGGCCTGCGCTTCGAGCGCTGCGGCCAGTTGTTCGGGCGGCACCGCGCCCTGATGACGCAGCAGCGCCCCGAGCCGGATGCCCGGCCGCGTCCGCACTTCCTGGCTGGCCGACAGGCCCTGCAGGCGCGTCTGGATGACCGACTCCACGCAGTCCTGGGAGCAGTGCCACTGGCCGTCGAGGGTCGCGCCCTTCGACGTGCCGAGGCGCCACCACCGCGACTGACGGGTGCAGGAATCAGACGCGCACGGCGGCATGGCGGGATCCCCGGGTCCGGCGGGTCTTGGTCAGCGAATTCATCCAGCGCTCGATGTCGTCGAGCACGCCGGGCGTGTCGGCGGCGGCCTCGGCGGTCTCCTCGGCCTCACGGGCCGTCACCGGGTCGGCGGCGGCCTCGAGCCCGAGGTGCAGCCGCACCTCGCTCTCCGAGAGCGCCTCGGTCATCGCGATGTCTTCAATCGCCTTGCCCTTGCGGACGGCGGCGGCGATCCGGCGCGTGGTGGCGCGGCGGGTCGAACCGCCGGCCAGCGGCCGGGCGCCGAGCCGTTCAAGTTCTGCCGCCACATTGACGAATCCTTCTTCAGTGGTATCGGTGAGGAGTTCGAGCGCGGCGGTCAGCTGGGCGACACGGGTGGTGGCGTCGGCGGTGACGCGCGTCGATCGCGCCAGCTTCCACAGCAGGACGATCTGCACCAGGAACAGCACCGCCAGGCCGCAGGCCGCGGCCGCCATCAAGGTCGGAACAGAGGTCATAGCTCCATCGCTCTCAGTCGCTCGGCGGGACTCGCAAGCGTCGTAATCCGCACGCCGTAATTGCCGGCCACCACCACGACTTCGCCTTCGGCGACGACCTGGCTGCCGATGAGCAGCTGCACCGGCGCATCCGGTGAGCGCCCCATGTCCACCATCGACCCGGGGCCCAGCTGCGACAACGCCCGCAGCGACATCTCGGTGCGCGCAAAGCGCACCACCAGCGGCAGGTCGATATCGAGCAGCGCCGCCAGGTTGCCGGGATAGGCGCCGTGACCGGCCGACATGTCGCCCGGCGGCGCGCCCGCGGGCTGAGTGCTGACGCGCGACACCGTGCCCGTAAACGACAGCGTCGCGAACACGTCACCGCCGCTGGTCACGACGACGCCGGCGCCGTCATCCGGCATCGTCCCGGTCAGGACCGGGCCCGGGGTGAGGGTCAGGCCCGCGAAGCCGTCCTTGAGCGTCGTGGCCGCGGCCGCCTGCGCCCACAACTGTGCCAGCATGTCGGCGGCGACACCCGGTTCAGGGGCCTCGTCGATCCCCATCATCGCCCGCCCGATGGCGACGACACCGGCCTCATCCACCCACGCCGTGAGCTGCCCCTCCACGGGGCCCGAGACGGTGAGGGGCGTGCCCCAGCCGGGGCCCGACGGCGCCGCGCCGTCTGCCGCCGTCAGCGGGGTGCCGACGACAGCTTCGACCGCGGCGCGGAACTCGCTGCCGAGCGCCAGCCGCAGGGTCTCGATGGTCACTTGATCGGCCATGTCATGCCTCCGCCACGCCGGCGCCGTCGCAGCGGTGCGCCACGATCACGCTGGCGCGTCCGCCCTGCGCGGCCGGCTGGCCGCGGAACTTGAGCGTGCGCCCGACCCGCAGGTCGAGCGGCCGATTGGTCGGCACGCCGAGGGACATCACGTCGCCGGTCCGCAGTTCGACGATGTCGCGGGTGGTGCAGCGCGTCTCCAGGACGGCACTGAGCGGCATCGGCACGCGGGAGAGGTTCTCGTGCAGCCACAGGCGTTCCCGGCCGGTGGGCTCGCGCCGGTGGCGGTCGAGCCCACCGGCAAAGTGGGAGTCGGTCTTCTCGACGATGCTGGCCGGCAGACACAGGTTGAGGGTGCCGCGCGCCTCGCCGATGCGCATGTCGAACACCAGCATCACGATGGTGTCGTTGGGCGAGGCGACCTGCAGCATCTGCGGCCGGGTCTCGCGGGCGCGGATGCCGAAGCTCAGGTCGACCACCGGGTGCCAGATGTCGGTCAGCGAGTCGAGCAGGATCTTCACCACCGAGTCGACGACGTTCTGCTCGATGTCGGTGAGGGCGCGATCGATGGCGGCGCCCTTGCTCTCGCCGCCGCCGAGCATCCGCTCGATCATGGCAAACGCCACCGCCGGGTTGATTTCGAGGCCGGCGAGCTCGTCAAACGGCGCCATCGAGATGGCATAGAACGCCGTCGGGTCCGACAACGACATCAGGAACTCGGAGTAGGCGAACTGCTCGACCGACACCAGCGACAGCTCGGTCATCGAGCGCAGATAGGCGGCCAGCGACTGCGAGACGTTGCGCGCGAAGCGCTCGTGCAGGAAGTGCAGCGCGTGAATCTGCTCCTTGGAGATGCGATCGGGCCGGCGGAAGTTGTAGCGGGCGACCTTCACCGCCGGCGAGGCCTGCGGCCGCTCCGCGCCGGCGACCGCGGCCGCCAGGGCGTCGATGTCGCTCTGCGAGAGGATCGTGGTCACGACTAGGCCGCGTCTTTCCGCGCCATCCGGGTGGCGAGCACCGAGCGCAGGCGGGCGATCGCCTGGCTGCGCAGCTGTGAGACGCGTGATTCGCCGACGCCGATGACCTCGCCGATTTCGGCCAGCGTGAGTTCTTCCTCGTAGTAGAGGGCGAGAATCTGCCGCTCGCGCTCGGGCAGTTCGGTGATGGCGCCGGCAAGCAGCCGCCGCATCTCCTCGCGCTCGAGACGGGCGTGCGGGCCTTCACCCGGCTCGATCTCGACGTCGAGCGCCGTGCGGCCGTCTTCGGTCGTGGCACTCTGGCGGATGGCGGCGAGTTCGGCGACCTTGAGGCGGTCGAGCATCTTCTCGTATTCGCTCTCGGACACCGCCAGAGCGCGGGCGATGTCGGCCGCCTCGGGCTCGCGTCCCAGTTCGAAGCGCTGGTTGGCAATCGCCGCATCGACGTCGCGGCGCAGCTTGCGCACCGCGCGCGGGGCCCAGTCGAGGCCGCGCAGCGAATCGAGCATCGCGCCGTGGATGCGCCGGCGGGCGAAGGCGCTGAACGGCACCCCGAGCGACGGCTTGAAGCGGCCGGCCGCGTCGATGAGGCCCAGCACCCCGACGCTCACCAGCTCCGAGACCTCGACCTGCGGCGGCAGCCGGTTGGCGAGCCGGCTGGCCATCGCCTTCACGAGACCGACGTGCTCCATCACCAGCTGGTCGCGGACCGCGGTGTCCTGGTCGGAACTTGCGCTCATCACACGCATCGCCCTGGCTCCCTGTCGTTGCTTGTCTGCCCGGCCATCACGCCAGGCCCATCGCCATCGGCACACCGAGATCGTCACGGAGCATCGCGGCGGCGAGCACCTCGGGCGTGGCGCGCTCCAGGTCTTCCGGCACGCGCTGGCCCGTGGTGATGTAGGAAATCTGCAGGCCGGTCTCGAGCAGCCATGCAAACAGCGCCGACGGCGAATCCGCCTCGTCGAGACGCGAGACCACCACGCGGTCGGGCGCGGCATCGGCAAAGCGCGAGAGAATCTTCCCGGCCGTCGCCACCGACGTGTCGGCGGGGATCACCAGGTGCGTGCGCACGCCCTCGCGGCGGCCGAGCAGACGGCGGACGTCGCGCATGTCGTCGTCTTTGGGCGAGCGGCCGGCGGTGTCCACCAGCAGCGTCTGGCGCGAGGCGGTGATGGCGTGCTCGATGTCTTCCATCGTGCGGGCGGTGCGGAACGGGGCGCCGATGATGGCGGCATAGGTCCGCAGCTGCTCGACCGCGCCGGCGCGGAAGGCATCGGCGGCGACCACGCCGAGCGCGCGCTTGCGGCGCACCTTCTCCTGCGCGGCGATCTTGGCGATGGTGGTGGTCTTCCCCACCCCGGGCGGGCCGATGAACACCTCGACGCGGGCGAACGGCTCGGCGCCGGCCGCGTACGGCGTGAGATAGGCAGCCAGATGCTGCCGGACGCCCTCGGGCGTCAGGTGGCGCTGCTGTTTCGCCGACACGCCGGAGGCGACCGCCTCGGCGACCGACTGCGCGATGCCGGCGGCCGACAGCCGCGCCGCCAGGCTGCTGGTCGTGCCCGAGGTGTCGGCGGGCCGACGCTCGGAAACGGCGGGCCGTCGCTCGGTGTCGGCTGACCAGTCCGCGGGGGCCTGGGCCATCACCTGCACCTCGCGCTGACCGACCCAGCCGCGCCAGCCGCGTGCGCTGACCAGGCCGCTCGACAGCACGACGGCGCTCGGGCCGAATTCCTCGCGAATCGCCTGAAAGGCTTCGCGTACCGTGGGTTGGCGGAACTCTTTGACCTGCAGCATGTCAATCCAGCGTCGCAATCGAAGCCACGTGCACTTGCGGTGGCACTTCGTTGTGCGACAGCACACCCAGATGCGGCAGCACCCTGGCGAAAAGCCGCCAGATGTGTGGTCGCAACGTCGGTGTGCACAGGAGCACAGGTTGTGCCACCGCGCCGGCGAAGATCTCGCCGATGCGGCTGGCCAGGCGCTGCGCCTGCGTCGGGTCGATGGCCAGCACCGCGCCGTGTTCGGTCTTGACGATCGATGACACCAGCCGCTCCTCGAGCGCCGGCGACAGCGAGATGGCCGGCAGCTCGTCGCGGTCGGTCTGATAGGGCCGGCAGATCGAGCGGCCGATGGCCGCGCGCACCGCCTCGGCCACCCCGTCGGTGTCCTTGGCCCCGGGCGCCGCGTCGGCCACGGCTTCCAGAATCGTCGTGAGGTCGCGGATCGACACCCGCTCGCGCAGCAGCTGGCGCAGCACCCGCTGGATGTCGCCGATCGAGGCAATCTTGGGCACCAGCTCCTCGATGAGCTTCGGCGAGGTCTGGCCCACGCGATCCACCAGTTCCTTGGTGTGCTGACGGGTCAGCAGTTCCGGCAGGAACACGCGGATGGTCTCGGAGAGGTGCGTCGAGAGCGCGGTGGTCGGATCGACCACCGTGTAGCCGGCCGCCGACGCCCGGTCGCGCTGCTCGATGCCGATCCAGATAGCCGGCAGCCCGAACGCCGGTTCACGCGTCTGCACGCCGTCGAGACCGCCGCCGGCGGTGCCGGGGTTGATGGCGAGCAGCCGGTCGGCGTAGAGCTCGCCGCGCGCCACTTCGACGCCCTTGACCAGGATGCGTGTACTGGCGCGGTCCGAGCTGGAGGTTGTCGGCGACGTGGACGGCCGGCACCACCACGCCGGTCTCGGTCGCGATCTGACGGCGCACCGAGCGGATCCGCGCCAGCAGCGTGCCGCCCTGGGCTTCTTCCACGAGTGACACCAGCGCGTAGCCCACTTCGACGCCCAGCGGGTCGATGTTCACGCCGCCGTCGAGCGCATCGGGCGCCGCCGCCGGCGCCGCCGCCACCGGCGCCGGCGCGGCGCCGGCATTCCTGGTGGCGTAGGCGGCGCCGCCGAGCACCAGCGCCACGGTGATGAAGGCGAACTTCGGCAGGCCGGGGATGAGCGCCAGCGCCACCAGCGCCGCGGCCGCCGCGGCCAGCGGACGCCAGCGTGCCAGCAGTTGCTCGGCCACGTCGTCGCCCAGATGCGATTCCGAGGCGGCGCGGGTCGTGATGAGACCGCCCGACATCGACACCAGCAGCGCCGGGATGGCCGTGACGAGGCCCTCGCCGATGGTCAGGATGGTGTAGGTCTGGGCCGCCGTCGCCAGATCGACGCCGTGCTGCAGCACGCCGATGACGAGGCCGGCGGCGATGTTCACGCCGGTGATGAGAATCGCCGCCAGCGCATCGCGCTGGGTGAAGCGGATGGCGCCGTCCATCGAGCCGTAGAAGTCGGCTTCCCGGCGCACCCGGTCGCGGCGCAGCCGCGCTTCGCCTTCGTCGATGGCGCCGGCGTTCAGATCGGCATCGATGGCCATCTGCCGGCCCGGCATCGCGTCGAGGGTGAAGCGGGCCGTGACTTCCGAGATGCGCACCGCGCCGTGGTTGATGACGATGAACTGGATGGCGATGAGCACCAGGAACACGACGATGCCGACCACGAAGTTGCCGCCCACGACGAACTGCCCGAACGCCATGATGACGTGGCCGGCCGCCTCGACGCCCTCGTGCCCCTGCATCAGGATGAGGCGCGTGGCGGCGACGTTCAGGGCCAGCCGCAGCAGCGTCAGCAGCAGCAGCAGCGACGGGAAGACCGAGAACTCGACCGGGTTCTTCACGTAGACGACGGTCAGCAGCAGCACCACCGACAGGCCGATGTCGATCGACAGCAGCAGGTCGAGCAGCAGCGGCGGCATCGGCACCACCATCAGCATGACCACCGCGAGCAGCGCGATCGGCACGAGCAGGTGCGAGGGATTACGGGGCGAGCTGGTGGTGGCCATACGGATCTCAGAGCATCAGCTGACGGATGCGGACGAGGTAGGCGAGTATTTCGGCGACCGCGCCGAACAGATCGCCCGGAATGACATCGCCCACCTCGGCCCCTTTGAAGAGGCCCTGGGCGAGCGGCTTGTTCTCGACGATGGGCACGCCGGCTTCACGCGCGATCTCCTTGATGCGCTGCGCGAGCAGGTCCTGGCCCTTGGCGACGACTTTCGGCGCGCTCATGGCGCCGCGCTTGTATTCGAGGGCCACCGCGAAGTGGGTCGGGTTGGTGATGACGACGGTGGCGGTCTTGACGGCGGCCAGCATGCGCCGGCGCGTCATGTCGCGCTGGATGCGGCGGACGCGGGCCTTGACTTCGGGGTTACCTTCGCTGCCCTTCGATTCGTCGCGCAGCTCCTGCTTGCTCATCTTGAGCGACTGGTAGTGCCGGAACCACTGCCAGCCGACGTCGGCGCCGGCCAGCATCAGCAGCGCCATGCCGCCCTGCATCAGCAGGCGCCAGATCCAGCGCCACGCCTCGGCGCCGGCCATCGCCGGCGACATCCAGGCCAGACGCGGCGTGTCGGCCATCGCCTGCGCGCTCATCGAATACAGGAGCGTCGAGACGATGGTGACGGCAATCGAGGCCTTGAGCACCGTGATGCCGGCCTGCGACGGCGCGAAACGGGCGAAGCCGTTCGACGGGCTGAGGCGTGTGAAGTCCGGCGTCAGGCGCTCGGGCGCGAAGACCCACCCCGACTGCACGAGATTGCCGGCCAGTCCCGTGAAGGCCGCGACGGCCATCATCGGCGCCACCAGCAACGCCAGCAGCAGGCCATCCTGCGTGATGATGGTCCCGAGCAACTCCGGCGTCATCGTCTGATGGGCGCGGTCGCCCAGGCCCCGCAGGCCTTCGGCGAGATGTTGCTGCAGGCGGGCGACGCTGGTGGCGCCGGTCCGCGCCAGCACCGTCGACACCGCCAGCAACGACAGCGCGGCGACCAGATCGGCGCTGCGCGGGACGTTGCCCTTCTCGCGCGCCTCCTTCAGCTTTTTCGCTGAAGGTTTTTCGGATTTCTCTCCGCTCTGCTCGTCGGCCACGGCTGCCTCAGCGGAACGCGCCGGCGGCGCGCAGCGCCAGCTCGCCGATACCCGACGACGCCGCCCGCACTACGGAGGGCACCAGCGGCACCATCGCCGCCATCGCCAGCAGCCCGACCGCCACGCGCAGCGGCGGCGCCACTGCCAGCAGGTTCAGTGACGGGGCCACCCGCGCCATGATCGCGGTGCCGACTTCGACCAGCAGCATCACCACCACGATCGGCGCCGCCAGCCGCGCGCCGAGCACGAAGACGATGCCGAGCAGCTGCACGACGGTGCCGGCGAGCGACGCGCCGATGCTGCCAACGCCAATCGGAATGGCGGTGTAGGACGCGGCCAGCGCGCGCAGCAGCGCGTGGTGGCCGTTCATCAGCAGGAACGTGATGAGGGCCAGGTTGCCGTAGAGATTGGCGACCAGGTTGCTGCGCACGCCGCCCTGTGGATCGACCACCGAGCCGTACGACAGCATCAGCTGACTGCCGGTGAGGTGGCCACCGAGCTCGGCGCCGGCGAGAATCGCGCGCAGCGACAGCGCCATCAGCACGCCGATCGCGATTTCACGCGCCACCACCAGCCCGAGGCCGGCGGTCGAGGCGAACGACTGCGGCGGCACCGCCGGCACCAGCAGCACCGCGATGACGACCGCCAGGCCGATGCGCACCGGCGGCGGCGCAAACGCGCCGCCGAAGGCCGGCGCGGTCGCGATGAGCGCGCCGGGGCGCGCCACCAGGATGCCCAGCTGCGCCATGGTCGAGAACTCGTTCACCGCACCAGCTCCGGCAGACGCTGGATGAGCCCGGCCGAGAACGCCGACACCACCCGCAGCATCCACGGGAAGGTCACGGCGAAGGCGATGAAGATCGCCGCGGCGCGCGGAATGAACGCCAGCACGTTGTCCTGAATCGACGTCACGGTCTGGAACACGCTCACCAGCACGCCGGCGATCAGCCCGGCGGCGAGCATGGGCGCGGTCACGATGACCGCCGTTTCGATGGCCTGGCGCACGACGCCGACGACGAGGGCTTCTGACATGGTGACTGCCTTGCGGCTAGCGGTTGGCGGCTAGCGGCTAGAGAAAGCTTTTTACGAGCGAACCGACCAGCAGGTGCCAGCCGTCGATGAGCACGAAGAGCAGGATCTTGAACGGCAGCGAGATCATCGCCGGCGGCAGCTGCAGCATGCCCATCGAGAGCAGCGTCGTCGAGACCACCAGGTCGATGAGCAGGAACGGCACGAACAGGAAGAACCCCATCTGGAAGCCGGTCTTCAGCTCCGAGATGGCAAACGCCGGAATGACCACGCGCATCGGCAGCTCGTCGGGCGTCGCCGGCCGCGCCACCTTGCCGAGCTCGACGAACAGCGCCAGGTCGGCTTCGCGCGTCTGCTTCAGCATGAACGCGCGCAGCGGCGGCGCGCCGCGCAGCAGCGCTTCGGTGACGTCGATCTGGCCGGCCATCGCCGGCTGGATCGCATCGGCATGGATGCGCTCGCCGACCGGGGCCATGATGAAGAACGTCAGGAACAGCGTCAGCCCGACCAGCATCTGGTTCGAGGGCATTTCCTGCGTGCCGAGGGCCTGCCTCAAGAAATGGAAGACAATGGCGATTCTCGTGAAGGAGGTCATGATCACGAGGATCGCGGGAATGAACGACAGCAGCGTCAGGAAGAGGACGATCTGCAGCGGCGCCGAGACCGCGCCGACGCCGTTCACCGTGAGGTCGAGCTGATTCATGACTGTTCCGGGGTCTCGAGCGACGCAGCGAGCGTGTGGGAGAACGACTGCTGCAGCTCGGCGACGAGCGACACGCCGCCCGGGGCCACGCCCACCAGCAAGCGGCGGCCTTCGACGGCGACGATGACGAGCGAACGCTTTTCGCCGAGCGACAGCGCCGACTCGACGCTGAGCACCTGACGGCCCTTGCGCGCGTCGGTGACCCGCTTGAGGCCCCACACCATCGCCGCCAGCAGCGCGCCGACGATGCCGAGCGCCCACAGCGACCGCAGGCCGAGCGTGCCGAGTGCCGCCGGATCGGCGGCGGCGTCAGCCACCTGCATGAGCGCAAAGAGCGGCGTCATTCCCACCCCACGCCCGACGGCACGGTGAGCCGCGAGATCCGCACCGTCGCCGCGTCGTCGACGACCGCCACTTCGCCGTGCGCGATCGAGACGCCGTTCACACGGATGTCGAAGTCGCTGCCGGCCGACTCCGACAGGCGGATGACGCTGTGCCGGCCCAGCTGCAGGCATTCGGCGACGGTCATCTGACTGGTGCCGATGATGAAATCCACGCCGCAGAAGACGTCAGCCATCGGCGCCAGCGCGCCCAGGGCCTCGTCGACGTCAGAACTGGACGACGAAGTCGGAGAAGAGGACATCGACCACCTCGATCTCGTGGAGGGCCTCGGCGACGCGTTCGGCGATCGCCTGGCGCAGCGCGACCTTGCCGTCGGGCGTCACCAGCGCGTCGGCCAGCTGCATGCCGAGCAGCTCGAGGATGATGGCGCGCGCCTGCATCGCCAGCACCGGCGTCTCGGTCATCTCGGTGGCCTGCAGCGCATCAGCCACGACCAGCTGCACGGTGACCCGCACGAAGCGTCGGCCCCCCGGATCGGCCAGGTTGGCGACGAAGGGATCGAACGACACCAGGCCGCGCTCCTTGGGCGAGATTTCCTTGGCCACCGGGACGGCTTCTTCGTGCGCGGCCGCCTGGGTCTTGTAGTAGTAGCCGCCGCCGGCCAGCGCCACGATGACACCACCGATGAGGATCATCTTGTTCTTGCCGCCGCCCTTGGTGGCAGCGGCAGCGGCGTCAGCGGCCGGTGCCGGTGCGGCGCTCACTGCTCGCCCACGGGCAGCCACTGCCAGGCCACGCCGCCTCCCGGATACGCGCCCTGAATCACGTCGATCGGGCCGTAGCCGTCGCCGAAGTCGATCTTGTCGAAGTCGGTCTGTTTGGCGTTGATCCCCTGCGCCTTCAGGCGGTCCACGACCGCCGGCAGACTCTCGGGCATCGGCGGATAGTCCTGGAAGATCCGCGCCGCGACGTACTTCGACGTCATGGCATCGCGGATGGTGGGGTCATCCATCTTGGCGTGGCTGAAGCCGGCCAGCTTCGAACGGTAGGCGCCGGTGCTGCCGGTGCTGCCCGGGTCGGCCGCCGCCAGGGCGCCGGCGGCACTGCCGGTGCCACCGATGAGGCCGGTCAGGAAGCTGCCGAACTCGGCCTTGGTGAGCTGGCCGTCCTTGTTGCCGTCGTACTTCTCCATGACGCGCGAGATCAACTGGTTGATCGCGTCGCCGGCGGCGGTGTTGCTGGTGTTGGTGAGATTCATGATGGTGAGGTCCTCGCTACTCCGTGGTCACTTCGAAAGGGGTGTCGTGGTCGGACGTCTCGCGACGCGCCCGCTGGCGCGGCGGGTCCTGCTGTTGCTGGCGTGACTTCGCCTGGCGGTCGCCCTGGGCGCCCTGCTTCTCCGGCTCGCTCACGGTCAGGCGATCGAGCTTCAGGCCGTGTTCGACCAGCGCGTCGCGCAAGGTGGCGGTGTGCGATTCCATCCAGCGCCGCACTTCGGGCGTGTCGGCCTGCAGGGTCGCGGTCACGACGCCCTGGTCCACCTTGATCGTGGCCACCACCTCGCCGAGGTATTCGGGGCGCAGCGTGACGCGCGCCTCACTGCTGGCGGCGCCGGTCCACTGCATGCGGATCGATCTGACGATCTGGGTGTGCACGGCCTCGGCGGTCGGGCCATCGAGTTCGGGCACCTCCATCGGCAGGTCCACCATCAGCGGCGCGCGGTCGCGCAGCACCGGCACCTCGAAGGCCTGCAGCATCGTGCTGACGGCGGCCGGCAGCGCCGGTGTCCGCGCCGCATCGCCGGACGGCGCCAGGGCCTCGGCCACAGCGGTCGAGGCCAGGGCCGCACGCCATGCCGCACCGGCCGTGGGGCCGGACACGGACGCATGGTCGGTGGCGCCAGCCAGAGACACGGCGGGAACCGACATCGCAGGAGCGCCGGCGGCCGGCGCACCCGCCGGCATGGTGCCGGACCAGGCGCGGCCCTGTTTGCGACCGGAATCGTTCGGATCGCTGCCGTGATCGGTGCCGGGGCCGGTGCCGGTCGCCGGTGCGCCTCCGCTCAGTGCGGCCTGCGTCGCCAGACCCGGGGCCGGCGTCTCGCGCGTGTCGCCGTCGATCTGCCGGGCCAGCGCCCGCTGCAGCGCCAGCACTCGCTCGACATGCACCGGCATCTCGCGAGGTGCAGCGGCAGGCGAGGGACCGGATGGCGACGCGGGCCCGGCTGGCGCTGGCGTCGGCTCGATGGGCGTCCCGGCGCCGCCTGACGTCTCGACGGGTGCCGCCGCGGCGCTGGCGTCGAACGTCCGCGCGCGGGCCGGCGTCTCGCGCATACCGCGACGACGCTCCAGCCCACGCACGTGCGCCTCGACCTCGGTCGCAGGCGTCTCGGTGCCGGCCGCGTGCGGCCGGCGGTTCGCTGGTCTCGAGGCCGTCGGTGACGGCCTCGTCGATGGACGCCACCGGGGCGCGTCCGACCGGCGCGCCGTTTGCCGCCGTGGCGTGTGCGGGCGCAGGGTGCCGGTGTTGACAGCCGTGATCGCCGCTGCGCAGGCGGCCGCGGTGGCCGCGTCGCTCGCGCGGTGTCGGCCGCACGCGGCCGCGTGCCCGCCGGGGCCGGATTGCGCGGTGTTGGCTTGCATGGCCCGTGTTGCGTCGACGTTCGCCCGGGCCGTTGCGGCCCTGGGCAGGCCGTGGTGCCGTGGCTGGCGTGACGGGCACGTGGCGGTGGCGTCGACGATGCCGTGCCGCCGCCGGCCGTCGCGGTGGCGGTGGTGGTGCCCGCGACACCCGCGGCAGTCGTGCGGCCCGGGGTGGCGGCGGCGATCACGTCGCCCCCGCCGCCGGATTCAGCCGCGGCCGGCGTGCTCGGCGACCGGCGCGGTGAAGGTCATCGGCACGCTCACCGGAATCGTTGCCGACGCGTCGTCGGTCGACGCCGCCGCGGCCGCGCCCGCGACCGCGACCGGATGGTCGTCGTCGTCGATCTCGGCCGCCGCCTCACCAGCGCCGGCCGAGGTCGTGAGCAGTCCGCCCACGAGCTGGCGGAACACGTCGTCGAAGGCCTGATCGGCGGCCGGCAGCGCCGCCGGCTGGCGCCGCCCCGCCGGCGAGCACCGGCAGACTGGTGCCCGCTCCGGCGGCGGTCGCGCTGTGCATGCCGATCACGTCAACGCTCCTTAACGCTTGAGGTTGAGGGTTTCGACGAGCAGCTCGTCGGCCACGGTGATGCTGCGCGAGTTGGCCTGGTAGCCGCGCTGCGCGAGGATCATCTGCGTGAACTCCTGCGCGATGTCGACGTTCGACTGCTCGAGGGCGCTGCCGGCCACGCTGCCGCGGCCGCCGGTGTTGGCGACGCCGACGTTGGCGATGCCCGAGGTCTGCGTCTCGGCGAAGCGGTTGGCGCCGAGCTTCTGCATGCCCTGCGGGTTGTTGAAGTTGGCGATCGCGAGCTGCGCGATGACGACGGTGCGCCCGGCGCCGACCGAGGCCTGGATGTTGCCGTCAGAGTCGATGGTGATCGGGTTCATGGTGCCGGCGGCGTAGCCGTTCTGCGTCTTCGAGGAGGTCGCAGAGGTGGCGGCGAAGCCGGTCAGCGTCGGCTGGTTGTTGGCGTCGTAGAGATCCCAGGTGAAGTTGGTCGGCGCCGCGCCATTCGCCCACGCCGGGCTGGTGACGACGACATCGGCCGCGGGAGCCGTCATGATGCCGGTCGGACCGAAGGTGACGTTGCCGGTGCCGATCGAGACCGGCGTGCCGGCCGTGCCGCCGGTGACATCGGCGCCGTCGACGCTGATGTCGTAGCCCCACGCCCCGGGGCCGGTGTTGGTGTAGGTGATGGTGGCGACGTGTTCGGCGCCGAGGGCGTCGAAGATCTGCACCGAGGCGGTGAACGTCGCGCCCACCGCCGCCTGGGCGTTGAGATTCGAGACGGTGCTGAAGTTGGTCGTGGCGCCGGGCGCGCGCAGCACGCCGGGGGGAATCAGGACGTCGGACGGCTGGCCGGTGGTGACGATGGCGCCGGTGAGCGGGTCGACCTGCGTGTAGCCCTGCACCGGCAGGCCCTCGGCCGAGACGAGGCGGCCGTCGGCGTCGAACGAGAAATCGCCGGCGCGGGTGTAGGAGCGGTCGTTGCTGCCGGTGCCGACGATGAAGAAGCCGCGGCCCTGGATGGCGACGTGGCTGTTGACGCCGGTGGTCTCGAGGCCGCCCTGCGTGAAGTTGGGCGAGATGGCGCCGGTGGTCACGCCGAGCCCGACCTGCATCGGGTTGGCGCTCGAACCGCCCACGTTCTGGCTCACCAGATCCATGAACTGCACGGAGCTGGCCTTGAAGCCCACCGTGTTGAGGTTCGCGAGGTTGTTGCCGATCACGCTCAGCTTCTGCTGATTGGCGTTGAGGCCCGAGAGACTAGCCGAGAAACCCATGCGTCGTGTCCTTCCTGTCGAAAGCCGTATCGTCGGTGGCGCGGTCAGTCGCGCGGGTCGCCGTGTGTGCGGTAGAGCGGATCCGAGTCGCGGGAGATGAGCGCCGGGGGCGGGTCGTCGCACCACTGGCGCACGGTCATGAAGAGGTGCGCGACCGGCAGCACGTCGCCGGCACAGCGCGCCGCTCCACGCGTCGTGACTGCGTGCCGTCCGTGCGTCGGGTTCATCCAGGGTCAGCACCTGTCGCTCCTCCTCGGGCTCCTGCCCGCGGAACGAGGTATCAAAGGCAGTGCCAGACCGGCGGGGCGATTCAAGTTCCGGCGCCGATGGCCGATGTTCAGGCGCGGGCAGTGCCGGAGTGGCTGTTTTCCGGCGGGATCCGCGTCGGAACGCGGCAGGAGGCTGGGGAAGAGACGGGCGCGGGTGCGGCAGCTCACGGAGGGCCGGAGCGGCCGCCGGACTGTCGGTGGCCCGACAGCCTCGACGGCCGGCCGGTCATCAGGGCTTGGCGGCGACGGTGGAGGCGGCGACGGTGGACGCGGCGCCCAGCAGCTCGGTGAGCGCGTCGATCTTGTCGTTCAGCTGCTGCAGCTGCTCGAGCTGGCTGAACTGCGCCAGCTGCGCCAGGAACTCGCCGTCGGCCTGCGGCTGCGTCGGGTCCTGGTGCTGCAGCTGCGTCACGAGCAGGTTGAGGAAGGCGTTACGGCCCAGGCTGCTCTCGTCGACCGACGACGAGACCGGGGCCGGCGCCGAACTGCCGCTGGCTGCGCTTGTTTGATTGATCGTCACGGGTGCCTCCGGCATCGAGGGCCTGACCTGCAAAGCGCAGGCTGGCCAGTTGGTCCATCTCCTGGATGTGCGCGCGATCGCGCGCCATCGTGTACTTCCGCCAGGCGCGGTCGCGCAGGCGCTCGAGCACCCGCCGCTTCTGCATCGCCACGTTGAGCGCCGCCGCGGCCCGCCCGGCGGCCTGATCGGCGTCGGCGGCCACCCGCATGGCCACGTGCACGCCCGTCCGAAGCCGTACGATCCAACTTCGGTGCCACTCGAGCGTGCCATGGGTGGTGCCGGCCGCTGCGGCGCTGTCGAGCGCCCGGCCGGCCTCCCCAACCGCGTCGCGGGCCGCGGCCAGGGCCGCGTGAGCGCGGTCGCAGACGGCCCGTTGGCGCGTCAACGCGGTGCGGGCGGCCTCTTCCTCGCGACGTCGCAGGTCGAGCACGATTCCGGCGCGGAAGTGGAAGGCGCGCATCGTCAGATCGCCTGGAGCGCCTCGACGGCGTCACCGAACCCGACCAGGCTGTCGGCCGGCTGACAGAGGAACGCCTGGATCCGGTCGCGCCGTTCGAGCGCCTGGTCGATACGCGGTGTGGTGCCCTTCACGTAGGCGCCGACGCTCACGAGGTCTTCGGTGTCGCGCAGCGTCGCCAGCCACTCGCGCACATCGGCGGCGCGGCGCCGGTGTGTCACGTCGGTCACGTCGGGCATGGTGCGGCTGATGCTCGACAGGATGTCGATGGCCGGATAGTGGTTCCGGCCCGCCAGTTCGCGCGACAGCACGATATGGCCATCGAGGATGCCGCGCACCGCGTCGGCAATCGGCTCGTTGGTGTCGTCGCCTTCGACGAGCACTGAATAGACGGCCGTGATGCTGCCCTTGCCGCGGACGTTGCCGGCGCGCTCGAGCAGGCCGGGCAGCAGGGCGAAGACCGACGGCGGGTAGCCCTTGGCGGTCGGCGGCTCGCCGGCGGCGAGGCCGACCTCGCGCTGCGCCATCGCGAAACGGGTGACCGAGTCCATCATCAGCAGGACGTTCTGGCCGCGGTCGCGGAAGTACTCGGCAATCGCGGTGGCGCCGTAGGCGGCGCGCAGGCGCACCAGCGGCGGGCTGTCGGAGGTCGAGACCACGACCACCGAACGCTCGAGGCCGGACGGACCGAGGTCGTGTTCGAGGAAGCTGCGGACCTCGCGCCCGCGTTCGCCGACCAGCGCCAGCACCACCACATCGGCGGCCGTGCCCCGCGCCATCATGCCGAGCAGCGTGCTCTTGCCCACGCCGCTGCCGCCGAAGAGGCCGACGCGCTGGCCGCGGCCGCACGTCAGCAGGGCGTCGACGGCGCGCACGCCGGTGCCGATTGGCGCGACCACCGGATCGCGGTCGAGCGGGTTCATCGCCGGCGGGCGCAGCGGCGCGCGGTCGCGTACCTGCAGCGGACCCAGTCCGTCGAGCGGTCGGCCGAGCCCGTCGATGACCCGCCCGAGCAGCCCCTCCCCTGCCGGCAGCGACAGCACGCCGCCACGGGCGACGATGCGATCGCCGGGACGGATGCCGACGGTGTCGCCGAGCGGCACCGAGAGCAGACGGCCGTCGCGAAAGCCCACCACTTCCACCGGCAGCGTGGCGCCGCCTTCGGTCCGGCGAAGTTCGCACACGTCGCCGACGCGCGCCCGCGGTCCCTGCGACTCGACCACCAGCCCGACGACCCGGGTCACGTGGCCGAACACCGGCGCGCCCTCGGCCTCGCGCAGGCGGGTGAGGTAGGGCGCCAGCGACAGGGCGGCGTCAGGCCGCGGCATCGTCACGCAGTCCCACCGGCAGGTTGGGCCCCTGCGCGTCGTCGCCGAAGAGGGCGCGCGTCAGTTCGTCGATCTGCGTCGCCGACGCCGATGTCCACCGAGCCGAACTCCGACTGCACGACGCAGCCGCCGCGGCGCACCGAGCCGTCGGCCACGATCTGCACGCCGTGGGTCGTCACCGCCGACGGGCCGCGGCCGAGCGCGACGACCGCGTAGTCATCGGGGTGGAGGCGGATGCTCGCGGTGGCGACATCGGCCAGGCGGTCGAGCGCGACCCGCGCCATGGCGAGCAGCAGGTCGTGATCGAGCGACACCTCGCGCTGCAGCACCTTCCTCGCGATGGCCAGCGACAGCTCGACCACTTCGCGTTCGGTGCGGCGGATGAGATCGCTGCGCAGTCCCTGCAGGTCGTCGAGCGTCTGTGCCAGGCGGCGCAGCATCGCATCGGCGCGCGAGGCCCCGGCCTCGCTGCCGGCCCGTTCGCCCTGGGCGTAGCCCTTGGTGAAGGCGTCGCGCTCGAGCGGACGGCGAGATCTGCGGCCGCCGCGGGCGGCGCGGAGACGGCCATCGAGGCCGTGCCGGTGCCGCCGTAGAGCAGTTCGGGCTCGGCGGCGGCCGGCGCCGCGCCCCACGTGAAGCGTTCGGGCGGGACCGGGGGCGCCGATGCGGCGGGCTCTAGACGACATACGGCTCTCCGGCGCCCGAGCCGGTCGTGATCACGCCTTCTTCTTCGAGCTTGCGCGCGATCGCGACCACTTCCTGCTGGGCCTTCTCGACATCGCGCAGGCGCACGGCGCCCATGATCTCCATCTCTTCCTTGAGCATCTCGCCGGCGCGCTTCGACATGTTGCCGAAGAAGCGGCCGCGGATCTCCTCGTTGGCGCCCTTGAGCGCCACCGTGAGCGCCTTCTTGTCGGCGCGGTTGACGATCTCGCGGATGCCGGTGTCTTCCACCGTCGCCAGGTCGTCGAACACGAACATCAGGTTGCGGATCTGGACCGCCAGATCCTGCGACCGCTCTTCCACCAGTTCGAGCGCGCGCTGGCTCATCGGCGCGGGCCATCCGGTTGAACAGCTCGGCCACCGCCTTGACGCCGCCCTGCTGTTCGCGCGTCGGACCGCCGAGCGACTTCAGACGCTGGTCGATCACGCTCGAGATCCGTTCGATGACCTCGGGCAGGATCTCTTCGATGTTGGCCATCCGCACGATCACGTCCGCCTGCAGCTCGTCGGGCAGCTGCGTGATGAGCTGCGCGGCGCTGTTGGCGTTCAAGCGCGACAGGATGACGGCGATGGTCTGCGGGTGCTCGCCGAGGATGAACTTCGACAGCTGTTCCGGGTTGGCCTTCTCGAGCGAGGCGAAGCCGGCGGTGGCCTTGAACGAGGTGAGCACCCGGTCGATGATCCGCCGGGCCGTTTCCGGGCCCGACCGACTGCTCGAGGAGTCGGCGCGCCTGTTCGACGCCGCCCGTGGCGATGTGATCGGCGGCCTCGGTCATGTCCATGAACTCGGCCAGCACCGACTCGCCGACATCGGCCGGCACCTTGCCGGCGTTGGCCACCTCGCGGGCCAGCGCCTCGACCTCATGTTCCTGGAGGAACTTGAAGACCTCGGCCGAACGACCTTCGCCGAGCGCCATCATGACGATGGCGGCCTTGCGGGCGCCGGTGAGCGGTGGTTGCGCGACGGCCATCGGCTAGCGATCTTCCTGCGCGAGCATGGCCCGCACCAGCTTGGCGACGTGTTCGGGATCCTGTTCCGCCTTGGCCGCGATGCCGCGCATCGACGACACCCGGCCCGGATCGCGCCGTCCGTCGACGGCCGCCTGCATCTCGCCTTCGAGCTCGGCCACCGTGCGGCCGCCGGCCAGCGCCGGCACCGCCGCGCCGCCGGCGCCGGCCGGCGCCAGCGCCGCGATGCCCACCTGCGGGCCGAGCGCGGCGCGCATCATCGGCCGGATCACCGCAAAGAGCGCGACCAGGGCGAGCAGGCCGACCAGCGCCCAGCGCATCACGTCGCCCACCGAGACACCCAGCGTCGAGACGACCGTCGGCGAGACCTGCTTCCACCACGGACCCGCGGGCTCCTCGACGGCTTCGGGTGCTTCTTCGAAGGCGATGTTCTCGACGGTCAACTGGTCGCCGCGCTCGGCGTCGAGGCCGACCGAGGCGGCCACCAGGCCCTTGATGCGCTCCAGATCGGCGGCCTCGCGCGGCTTGTTCGAGGCCGGCTGTCCGTCGGCGCCGGGCGTGCGGACGTCATCGACGATGACCGCCACCGACAGGCGCTCGATCTGGCCGCTCGGTTCCACCGTGTGCCGCGTCTTCTTGCCGATCTCGTAGTTGACGGTCTCGCTCACGCGGCCCGACGTGCCTTCACTCCCCGAGACCTGGAGGGCCTGCGGATTGGCGGTGCTGGCCTCGGGCGGCTGGTTGGCGCGCGCGCCGGCGACGCCGCCGGTGCGGGCGGCCTTCGCCGCGGAGGCTGCGCTGGCGGTCGTGTCCGACAGGCTCTGACGGCTGCGGATGACCGGCGTCTGGTCCCACACTTCTTCGGTCTCCTCGGCCGTGTCGGCCGAGAAGCGCGCCGAGACGTTCACCCGCACGCGGCCGGGCCCGACCACCGGCTCGAGCAGGGTCACCACTTTGGTCGTGAGGTCGTGCTCGAACTTCTGCTGGTGTTCCACGTTCGGGCCCGGCAGCTCGGCGTCGTCGGCGGGCTTCGAGAGCGGCCGGCCGAAGGTGTCGACGATCACGACCGACTCGGGCCGCAGCGATTCGACCGCCGACGAGACCAGGCCGGCGATGCCGGCGACGGTTGCCGGCGCCAGCGGCCGCGAGTTGCGCAGCTTCAGCACCACTGACGCTTTGGCCTGCTGCGCCGACTCGGTGAAGAGCGAGTCTTTGGCGAGCGCGATGTGGACGCGCGCGCTGGCGACGTCGCTGATGGTGGCGATCGTGCGCGCCAGTTCGCCTTCGAGTCCGCGACGATAGTTGACGTGCTCCAGGAACTCGGTGGTGCCGAACGAGGTGCGGTCGAAGATCTCGAAGCCGATGCGGCCGGCCGTGGGCAGCCCCTGTGAGGCGAAGTCGAGCCGCAGCTCGTCCACCTTCACGGCCGGCACCATCAGGGTCGAGCCGCCGTCTTCGAGCAGGTAGGGCGTGTTCGCGGTCTTCAGCTTCGCCACCACCGCATTGGCCGATTCCGGATCGATGTCGCGATACAACACCGTGTACGACGGCGTGCTGGCCCAGTAGGCGGTGCCGGCGATGACGCCCACCACCGCCACGAACGCGGCGATGAGGCTCGCGATCTGACCGGTCGACAAGGTCGACCGCAGGCGGTTGACGTGCGCGAGGAGCTGCTGGGGATTCACGGCTCAGTCCGGCCTAGATGGGCATGCGCATCAGATCCTGATACGCCTGCACGAGCTTGTTGCGGACCTGGACGGTGAGCTGCATCGAGACTTCCGCCTGGTGCAGGGCCAGCATCGCGGTGTGGACGTCGCCGCTGCCGTCGGTCATCGCGGCCACCGCCTGGTTGGCGTCGGCGCCGCTGGTCTCGACCGACTCGAGCAGCCTGGCGAGCGAACTGCCGAAGTCGCCGCCGTCGCTGGCCGGGCCGCTCTTCGCGCCGCCGGGAGCGGCAATCGGATTCGACGTGCCGATGGAGGTGATGGGCATGGCTAGCGTCCGAGCTCCAGGGCCTTCTGGATGGTGTCGCGAATGAGGTTGATGGCCGTGAGGTTGGCCTGATAGGCGCGCGCCGCGCCCAGCATGTCGACCATTTCTTCCGGCACATCGACGTTGGGCATCGCCACGAAGCCTTCGGCATCGGCGTCGGGATGCGCCGGCTCGTAGCGGCGGCGGAAGGGGCTCTGGTCTTCGACGATCTCGTTCACGGTGACTCCTATCGCCTCGGCCCGCCCGAGCGAGTCGCTGAAGGGCTCGATTGGCTCGGCCCGCAGCACCACGTCGCGGCGGCGGTACGGCTGGCCATCGGGCCCGCGCGTCGATTCGGCGTTGGCGATGTTCGACACCGCCACCTCGATGCGCGCGCGCTGCGCGTCGAGGGCGGTGGCGCTGGCGGTGATGGCATCGGACAGTGGCATCGGGGGACCTCGGGCTACCGGCCTTCGTTGATGGCGTAGCGCACGAGACGGAACTTCGCGGTGAGCGCGGTCTGGGCCCGGCTGAAGTCGCCCGAGGCGCGCGTCAGCGCCAGCAGCTCGCGATCGACCTGCACGTTGTTGCCGTCACGGCGCGACTGCAGGCCTTCGACTTCGGCCGTCTGCCCGCCGTCGGGGTCCGGCTGGCCGAGGTGTTTGTCGCTGGTCCGGCGCATCGTGCCGAGCTGGTCGTTGAGCGCGTCGTCGAACGAGACGTCGCGGGTGCGGTAGCCGGGCGTGTCGAGGTTCGCCAGGTTGCTTGCCGCCACGGTCTGCTTGGCGACGGCATTGTTCAACTGACGGCCCAGGGCCGAGAGGATGGCGGCGTCGCTGATCTCAGGCACGCCCCAGCCCTGAGCAAGACTGGTGCCCGAGGCGCTGGAGCGGTGAAGGATCGGCGTTCTGTGCAGATCCGGCCAGCCGGTGTCGGCGGGCCGACACGTTATCGTCGGTGCAGCGTCGCCAACTGGTGGGTACCGAGCGAACTCTCGATGCGGCCGAGCGCCGACTCGATGCGTGTCAGCCGGTCGGCCAGTTCGGCCAGCGACAGTCCCGGCCGGCCCGGCGCCGGCGCGCCGTCGCCCTGCTGGAGGGCGCGGTTCTCCTGTTCGAGCGACTCGCGGTCGACGATTCTGCGCAGAATGACATCGAGCTGTCCGAGCGAGAACGGCTTGGTCAGATAGTCATAGGCGCCCAGGCGCACCGCGGCGATGGCCGAGTCGAGCGACGCGTAGCCGGTCACGATGACCACATAACTGGAGGCATTGGCGTGGCGCGCCGCCTTCAGCACCGCCAGTCCGTCGGCGCCGGGAAGACTCAGGTCGGTGACCACGACCTTGAAGCGGCCGTTGGAGCGCTCGAGGATCGAAATCGCGCTCCGCCCGTCCGTCGCGCCGGTCACGGCCATCCCGAGTTTCGAGAAGTACGAGGAGATGACCTCGCGGACGGCTTCGTCGTCGTCGACGACCAGGGCTTCGATTCTGAGGAATGGCTCGGCTGGCATGGGCGTTGCTGCTTTCGTGACGTGGTAATCGGCAATGTGCAGAAAACCTGTGGTGGAACCGGTCATCGACCGAGAACTACTAAAGCAACCCCATTGCCAGTCTGAGCCGATCCATGACCCAAGCACCTCCCCCGACCGTTCTCGTCGTCGAAGATGAAGCCGCGCTGCGCGAGCTCATCGCCGAATCACTCGAAGCCCAGGGCTTCGCCGTCGCCCAGGCCGCCGACGCCACCGACGCCACCGAGCGCCTCGCCGGCTTCGCCTACGACGCGCTGGTCGTCGATCTGCGGCTGCCCGATGCCGACGGCATGGACGTGCTCGACGCCGCCCTGGCCCGCTACCCCGAGATCAAAGCGGTGGTGATGACCGGTTTCGGCGGCGTGGAAGAGGCGGTCAAGGCGATCAAGCGCGGCGCCATCGACTTCCTCATCAAGCCGTTCCAGCTCGGTCAGCTCGCGCACGTCCTGCACGCCGGCATCACCGAGCGGCGGCTGCGCATCGAAAACGCGCAGCTGCGCGCGCAGCTCCACGATCGCTTCAGTTTCGACAACGTGGTCGGCCGCAGCGCCGCCATGCAGCACGTCTTCTCCACCCTCGAACTGGTCTCGCCGATGAACAGCGGCGTGCTCATCCAGGGCGAAACCGGCACCGGCAAGGAACTCATCGCCCGCACCATCCACTTCAACAGCCCGCGCCGCGACCAGCATTTCGTCGCCTTCAACTCGGCGGCCATTCCCGAGAGCCTGGCCGAGGCCGAACTCTTCGGGCACGTCAAGGGCGCCTTCACCGGCGCCGTCAACGCCCGCGTCGGCCGCTTCGAGCTGGCCCACAAGGGCACGCTCTTCATCGACGAGGTGGGGTCGATGTCGATGGCGCTGCAGGCCAAGCTGCTGCGGGCGCTGCAGGAACGCGAGGTCGAGCGCGTCGGCGAGTCGAAGTCGTTCAAGTTCGACATCCGCGTGATCGCCGCCAGCAACGTCGACCTGCGCAGGCTGGTCAAGGAAGGCACCTTCCGCGAAGACCTCTTCTACCGCCTGAACGTGGTGCCGCTCACGCTGCCGCCGCTGCGCAGCCGCCGCGAGGACATCGCGCTCATCGCCCAGCACTTCCTGCTCAAGTCGTGCAAGAGCAACGGGCTCACCGGCAAGGTGCTCGGCCAGGCGACGCTGCGCGCGCTGATGGACTATGCGTGGCCCGGCAACATCCGGCAGCTCGAGAACGCCATCGAGCACGCGGTGGCGATGAGCGGCGGCGAGCGCGAGATCGCGCCGTCGATGCTGCCAGACGACGTGCGCCACCCCGGTCAGTCGTCGCTGCTCACGCCGGTCACGATTCCCGACGAGGGCCTCGACTTCACCTCGGTGATGACGCAGCTCGAACGCGAACTGCTCCGCCGCGGCCTCGAGAAGACCGGTGGCAACAAGCGCCAGGCGGCGCGGCTGCTCAACCTGAGCCGCACGACGCTCATCGACAAGCTGAACCGCCTCGGCGGCGACGAAGCGGTGTCAGCGGCCTAGAGGCTTCAGCGTCACGACCGCCAGGGTGCCGCCGTCGGGCAGCGTCTCGAGCGTCAGGGCGCCGCCGGCCTCAGCGACCAGGGCGCGCGTCACCTGCAGGCCGATGCCGAGGGCGCCGGCCACCGCACCGGGCACCGGCGGCCAGCCGAAGATCGCCGCCTGACGGGCGGGGTCGATTCCGGGGCCATTGTCGGCCACCTCGATGGCCACTGGGTCGCCGCCGCGCACCGTGAGGCGGATGGCGCCACCGGCCTGCCCCGCCAGCGCCTGCTCCGCATTCAGCACGAGATTGAGCAGCACCTGCTGGAGACGATGGCGCGCCATCGCACATTCGACGTCGTCGCCCTCGACCGCGACGGTCAGCCGCAGCTTCTTGAACGCGTGCTGGCGGAACGCCAGCACCTGCTGCGCCACGGCCAGCGGACGCGCGCCCTCGAGCGCGGGACTGTCGGCGCGCACGAAGGCGATGAGATTGTGCAGGACCGCCGTCGCGGCGGCCGATTGCCCGACAATCGAGGTGGTGCGCCGAGTCACCGCCGCGGGTGTCGGGTCGAGCGCCAGCACTTCGGCGGCGCCGCTCATCACCTGCAGGATGTTGTTGACGTCGTGGACGGTCGTCGCCAGCAGCCGCACGGCCAGGGACTGGCGGTTGACGGTGACCAGCCACTCGACCGGCGGCGGACCGGCTCCCCGGACGGGCATCAACGGGTCCACGGACACGGCCAGAACTTAACACGAGTGCGGCGGGCCGGCGGGGCCGCCAGCTCATCCAAAAATATAGTGTGCAACCCATCGGCGAATGTGTAGCATCTGGCTACCCGGATGAGGCGTAAGCGAGCCCTCCCGTGACTGTGTCTCGAGGCGTCGCTGGATGCGTGAGTGGATGAGTGAGCCCCCCCGACCAGGGGCCGTACGATCGTTCGTCTCAGGCCTGTCTGCCGACGGGCTCGGGGGCCGTGACTCGGCGCTGCAGGCGCTGTTCCAGGCGAGCCCGCTGCCGCTGGTCGTCAGCGCTGTCGATACCGGCGAACTGATGGCGGTCAACGCCGTGGCCGAGGCCCTGTCGGGCTACTCGGCCCGGGAATTACGAGGCCGCACCGTCTACGACTTCGGCTACTACCGCGACGCGCCCGATCGTGAACGGCAGCTGGCCGACGTGACGGCCGAGCCACATGCCGGCCGCCTGGTGCGCCTGAAGACCGCGCGCGGCCAGGAACTGCAACTGCTCGCCCACACCAACCGGATTGCCCTCGACGGCCGCGACTGCTACCTCACGGCCTTCACCGACGTGACCGCGCTCAGGCGGATCGACGACGGCCTGCTGGCCGCGCAGCGCATGGAGGTGATTGGCAAGCTGTCGGGCGGCGTGGCACACGAATTCAACAACCTCCTGACGGTGATGCAGGGCCATCTCGACGCGATGGCCGACGAAGCGGCGCTGCCGGACTCGGCGCGCAGCCGCGTGGACGCGCTCGGCCGCGCCGTCGCCCAGGCGACGCGCATCACCTCGGGGTTGCTCACCTTCTCGGGGCGCAATCCCACGACGTCTTCCGTCATCGACGTCAGCGGCGCGCTCGACGGCCTCCGCTCGCTCATCACCGGCACGCTCGGCGAGACCATCGAGGTGGAGTGGCAACTGAGTGCCATCCCCGCCACCGTGAACATGGCCCACGCGCACGTCGCGCAGGTGGTGCTCAACCTCGCCCTGAACGCCCGCGACGCCATGCCCGAGGGCGGACGCCTCGTCATCGCCACGACCCGCGTGACCGAAGCACCGGCGGCCGATGGCGTGACCGGCGACGGCCCGTGGGTGTGTCTGCAGGTGGACGACACGGGGCATGGCATGTCGGAGGACGTCCGCCGGCACGCCCTCGAGCCGTTCTTCACGACCAAGGGCCCGGGCCGCGGCGCCGGGCTCGGGCTGTCGATTCTGCCGCGGCATTGCCGAGCAGGCCGGCGGCCACATCAGCGTGCACTCCGTCCCCGGCAGCGGCACCAGCGTGCGCCTCTACCTGCCGTGGGCGCCGGGCCAGGACCGCGACGTCAGTCCGGCGCCGGCGCGGCCGGTGGCGCCGCGCGCCGGCGGCAAGGTCGTGCTGCTGGTCGAAGACGAAGCAGACGTCCGCCACATCGTGGCCGAGATCCTCCGCCGCGCCGGTCACGTCGTGCACCTCGCCGACGGCCTGGCGGGCGCCGAGGCGGCGTGCGACGGCCTGACGGGGCTCGACCTGCTGCTCACCGACCTCGTGCTCCCGGGCGGCAACGGGCTCGAAGTCGCCCGCCGCATCCGCAGCCGCTACCCCGAGGTCCCGGTGCTGTACATGTCGGGCTATTCCGAACCGGTGTTCGCCGGTGCCCAGCCGGTGGAGCACCTGCTGCAGAAGCCCTTCACCTCGCGCACGCTCCTCGACAAACTCGACAGCCTGTTCGAGTCCTGAAACCGGCCGCAGGCGCGCGGCGCCGCATTCAAGACCCCGGCGCGCCGGCCGATGTCCCTCTCGGCATGTCCGTCACACTCGATCAGGTTCACGTCGCGCGCCAGCCGATTCTCGACGCCCGCCAGCAGGTCTTCGGCTACGAGCTGCTCTACCGGGCCGCGGCCGCCGACCAGTCGTGTGTGCAGCAGAACGGCAATGTGTCGGCCCGGGTCATCGGCGATGCGCTGCTCGGCATCGGCTTCGAGACGCTGACCGACGGCCGCCGCGCCTTCATCAATCTGGACATGCAGACGCTGCTCGCCGATGCGAGCGGGCTGCTCGATCCCGAGCAGGTGGTGCTCGAGATCCTCGAGACCGTCGCGGTGACGCCCGACGTCATCGAGATGTGCACGTCGCTGCGCGAGCGCGGCTACGCCATCGCCCTCGACGACTTCGTGCCAGGCTCGCCGGCCGAGGCCCTGGTGCCGCTGGCCCGCTTCGTCAAGCTCGACGTCCTGGCCCTCGGCGACGACCAGCTGCAGCCGACCACCAAGCGCCTGCTGGCCGCCGGCGTCACCGTGGTCGCCGAAAAGGTCGAGACGGCCGAGGTCTTCGAGCGCGCCCGCAGCGGCCGGCTGCTCGCTCTTCCAGGGCTACTACTTCTGCCGCCCGGTGACCTTCTCGGGTCGCGCGCTGCCGGCCAATCAGCTGACGCAGATGCGGCTGGTCGCGGCGCTGAACCAGCCATCGGTGTCGCTGGGCGCGATCGAGGATCTGCTGAAGCACGACGCCTCGCTCTCGTACCGCGTGCTGCGTTCGGTGAACTCGGCCGGCTTCGGCCTGCGGCGCGAGGTCCACTCGATCCGCGAAGCGCTGCTGCTGCTCGGCCTCGACCAGGTACGCAAGTGGAGCTCGATCTGGGCGCTGGCCGGTCTCAACAAGGGCCCGGGAGAACTGGTGACGATGACCGTCATCCGCGCCCGCTGCTGCGAGCTCATCGGCCAGGCGCTCGACCGCTCCGACAACGGCGCGGCCTACTTCCTGCTCGGGCTGTGCTCGCTGCTCGACGCGCTGCTCGGCCATCCGATGGAGGTGGTCACCAAGGAGCTGCCGCTCGACCCGGAGATTCTGGCGGCCCTGCTCGGCGAAGGCAACCAGGCGCGCCGGACGCTCGACGCCGTCGTGCATTTCGAACAGGGACGGTGGGAAGAAGCCGCGGCGATCACCACCTCGCTCGGGCTGGCCGCCGACTCGCTGCCCGACGCCTACGCCGACGCGCTCGGCTGGGCCCGCAAGCTCACCCACGGCGCCGCCTGAGCGCCGCGCCGGCATTTGCACAGAATATTCATCGCCACGGGAAATTCCGTGCAGCGGTGATGCCATGATGGTTCGTCGCCCGGATTTGCAGGTCCGGCGGCGGAAGGACGGACGTGAGTACTCAGTTTCCGGGGCGTCGTGCCGGGCCCCTCCCCCAGGCACGGCGGACGGTACTGGTGGCTGGCGGCAGCGATGAATTCCGGCGCCAGCTGACGGTGCTGCTCGACAGGCAGGGCTACGGGGTGGAATCGGTGACCGACGCCAGCGCCGCCTTGTCGGCGCTCGTGATGCACGCGCCCGACGCCGTGGTGCTGGCCGAGGCGTCGCCGACGTTCGATGCGCTCGATGTCGGCCGGCGCCTGCGCGCGCACGCCGGCTCGCGTCGGACGCCGGTCGCGGTGCTGGCCCAAGCCACTGTCCCCGCCGACGTCGGCGTCCAGCTCGACGCCGATCTGCTCCCGGCCGAGGCCGCGCCCGAGCAGGTCGCAGACTGGGTGCTCACGCGGGTGCCGGCCGAGACCACCCCGCAGGACCGCCTGCGCCTCACACTGGCGCGCACGACCGACGATGCCGAGGCTGTGCCGACGTCCACCCAGGCCGGCCCGGTCGCCGACTGGCGCCTCCTGTTCGAGCACGCTGGTGACGGCACCGCGCTGGTGGACTCGACCGGTCGCGTGCTGCGGGCATCGGCGCGCTTCGCCGCCGAGCTTCGCCAGCCGTCGGCCGCGGCCTGCGAAGGCCGCGACCTGCTGGCCCTGCTGCCGTCGGCACCGGCCGCCGGCGACACCGCCGAGGCCGGACCGCCGACCCTCACTGTGACCACGACGCGTGACGGCGAGGTCGTGCCGATCGACCTGGTCTTCACTCTGGCGGGCTACGGCCCGACGGCGCCGGTCTTCGTGACCCTGCGCAGCCAGCGCTGGCGCCAGATCGCCACCGATGCGCTCAGCGCCAACCACGATCTGGCGGAGCAGCTCCGGCGGTCGCAGAAGATCGGGGCCCTCGGCCGCCTGGCGGGCGGCGTCGCGCACGACTTCAACAACCTGTTGCAGGTGATCGGCGGCTACGCCGAAACGCTGGGCGCCGAAGGGCTCGACCATCCGTCGCGGCGCCGGCTGCTGCAGCGCATCCAGCGCGCCACCGATCGGGCCGCCTCGCTCACCCGCCAGCTGCTCGCCTTCGGCCGCCGGCAGGTGCTGGTGCCGCAGGTGCTCGACCTGAACGTCACCGTGCTGTCGCTCGAGCACATGCTCGGCCGCGTCATCGGCGAAGACGTGCAGTTTGTCAGCGCACTGGCGCCGGACCTGCGGCGCGTGAAGGTCGATCCTGGCCAGATCGAACAGGTGCTCCTCAACCTCGCCATCAACGCCCGCGATGCGATGGCCGAAGGCGGCACGCTCGAAGTGGCAACCGCGAACTTCATCCTCGCCGACGCATGGAGCCATCCGGCACTGCCAGTGCCGGTGCCGGCCGGCGACTGGGTGCTGCTCTCAGTGCTCGACACCGGCACCGGCATGGACCCGGACACCGCGGCGCAGGCCTTCGAGCCGTTCTTCACGACCAAAGACGCCAGCCGCGGCAGCGGCCTCGGCCTGTCGATGGTCTACGGCATCGTCAAGCAGAGCGGCGGCTTCACGTGGATCGACACGGCGCCCGGTGCCGGCACCAGCGTCCACGTCTTGCTGCCGGCGGCGCACGACGACGAGGTGCCGGCGCCGCGCGACGACGCCGGTCCCCAGAGCCGACTCGAGTCCACGGGCGGCACGGTGCTGCTGGTCGAAGACGATCCCGAGGTGCGCACGCTGTTCACGACCTTCCTGCGCGACGGCGGCTACGTGGTACGCGAAGCCGGAGATGGCCGCGAAGCGCTCGAGATGTTCGAGCGCCACGCCGACGACATCGACGTCGTGGTGACTGACGTCGTGATGCCGAACGTCAGCGGGCCGTCGCTGGCGAGCGCGCTGCGCGCGCGAAAGCCCGACGTGCGCGTGCTGTTCGTCTCGGGCTACACCGACGAGCTGGAGCTCGGCAGCCAGGATCCGCACGCCGCGCACGTGGCCAAGCCGGTCACCAGAAGCGCCCTGCTCAAACACGTCGCCGCGCTCATGGGTCACAAAGACGCCTAGGCACGCGAGGGCGGCGCACTGGAGCCGGCCACGCCGCTGCCGATTTCTCCTCCGAGGCCGAGGTGGAGACCAACGGACAACTGATGGCACCAGGTATCGGCGGCCCCGCCCCGGGGAAGGCGCGGCTGTTGCGGCGCAACTGCGAGCTGCCGCCGATCCCGTCGGTCGCGGTCAGCCTGCTGGGCCTGCTGGCCAAGGACGACGTCGGGCTCGGCGAGGTCTCCGACACCCTGTCCGCCGACGCCACCATCGCCGCCGAGGTGCTGCGGGCGGCCAACACCGCCTATTACGGCATCCGGGGCGAGGTGACGAGCATCCGCCACGCCGCGACGCTGCTCGGGATTGCGCGGATCCGCTCGCTGGCCGCCACCATCGGCCTGCGCCGTTACCTCGGACAGTCGCTGCGTCTGCCGGCGGTGCAGCGGTGCTGGCGTCACAACATCGCCTGCGCGTCGACGGCCGAGCAGATGGCGCTGCGCCTCGGCGGTAATGCTCCGGACGCCTACACGGCGGGCCTGCTCCACGACCTCGGCCGGATGGCGCTCATCGTCGCCCATCCGACGCAGTACCCGGCGTTCCTCGACGCCGCTGACACGCGCGGGACCGAGCTGCTGCGGCTGGAACGGGCGCTGATGGGCATGGATCACTGCGAGGCCGGCCAGTGGTTCGCGCAGCAGCTGCAGCTGCCGCAGGTGTTCCAGGACGTGGCCGGCCATCACCACGATGCCGGCGCGGTCGGGCCGACCGACATGCTGGCGCGGGTGTCGGTGGCGTGCCAGCTGGCCGACTGGATGGGCTACTGGGTGACGCCGCTCCCCGACCACGCTGACCAGGACGCCACTGAGCTCGACCGTGCGTCCCTGTCCCTGCCGCTCGCGCAGCGGATGGTGCTGCTCGGCCAGATCGACCATCTCGTGGCCGACGTCGGTGAGCAGGTGCGGGCCACCGAGAGCATGTTCGACGCCTGACGGCGCCCGTCACCGCGTCGGCATTCAAGCGCGCGGCCCAGCTGCCGATTCCGAA
Source organism: uncultured Acidobacteriota bacterium (assembly GCA_963779175.1). Lineage (GTDB taxonomy): Bacteria > Acidobacteriota > Vicinamibacteria > Vicinamibacterales > UBA2999 > CADEFD01. Next base: position 687,620 of record CAVZXA010000003.1, on the reverse strand, counting down.
AACTGGAAATGTGTGTGAGGATGACGCAGGGCACCACGACATGGCGCACCGCACCCGCCCACCGCAAGGGGACGCCGGCGACCGGCGTGATCCGCTGGCCATGACGCCGTTCGAACGCGCCTGGCTGATGGACCGCGGACAGGCCGTGCCGGCGGACCACGACGCGCTCGGTGGCGCCCTGAAGCGCATCCGCCGCCGTTCGACCTCCGAGCCGGCGCTCGCCGTGCCGATCGACGCGGTCGCCGGGGCGCTGGCGGTGGTCGATCGCGACGGCTGTCTCGTGCGCGTCAACGCCGCCTTCGAACGCCTGCTCGGCGTGCCGGCCTCGACGCTCGAAGGCGCGCCGCTCGACCGCTACATCACCGCGCCGCCCGGTCTCGACGTGAGCGGCCCGCTGGCCCCGCCCAGCCCGCATCCGCGACGCACGGCCGCGTATACGCGTGGCGACGGCGAGTCGTGTCCGGCCGACGTCCAGGTCGAGCCGCTCGACAGCTCCGGCCGATCGCTGGTCACGGTGCACGACCGCGGCGATCGCACACGGCTCGAGACGGCGCTGCAGGACAACAAGGACCTCACCGAACAACTGCGCCGGTCGCAGAAGATCGGTGCGCTCGGCCGCCTCGCCGGTGGCGTCGCGCACGACTTCAACAACCTGCTGCAGGTCATCAGCGGCCACGCCGAAGCCCTCGGCACCGCGGTGGACGGCCCGGCACGGCGGCGGCTGCTGCGCAGCATTCAGACCGCGACCGATCGCGCCGCCTCGCTCACCCGCCAGCTGCTGGCGTTCGGCCGCCGGCAGATCCTGCTGCCCGAGGTGCTCGACCTCAACGTCACCGTGCGCACGCTCGAACGCATGTTGACGCGCGTCATCGGCGAAGACGTGCGGCTCGTGAGCACCCTGACGCCGGATCTGGCGGCCGTCAAGGTCGATCCCGGCCAGATCGAACAGGTGGTCCTGAACCTCGCCATCAACGCCCGCGATGCCATGATCGACGGTGGCACGCTCGAGATCTCGACCGCCAACTTCGATCTCGACGAGCCGTGGGCGCACGAATCGCTGCCGGTGCGCGTGCCGGCCGGGGCCTGGGTGCTGCTGTCGGTGCGCGACACCGGGTGCGGCATGGACGAAGACACGGCGACGCAGGCGTTCGAGCCCTTCTTCACCACCAAGGACAGCACCAAAGGCAGCGGCCTCGGCCTGTCGATGGTCTACGGGATCGTCAAGCAGAGCGAAGGCTACACCTGGATCGACACCGCGCCCGGCGCCGGCACCGCCGTGCACGTGCTGCTGCCCGCGGTGCTCGACGCCGCGCGGCCGGCGTCACGGCCGCGCGCCGTGCCGCCGCCGGTGCTCGACGAGCCGCTCAGCGCCACGGTGCTGCTGGTCGAAGACGATCCCGAGGTGCGGGGGCTCTTCTCGCGCTTCCTCGAGCGCGCCGGCTACACCGTGATCGAGGCGGCCGACGGCCGCGACGCCCTCGAGACCTTCGAGGCGCGCCACGACGAGATTGACCTGGTGATCACCGACGTGGTCATGCCGAACGTCAGCGGCCCGGCGCTCACGAGCGCCATCCGCGCCCGCCGCCCCGACGTCAAGGTGCTGTTCGTCTCCGGCTACGCCGACGAGCTCGAAGCCGGGATCGCGCACGCGCCGCATACGGTGCTGCTCCACAAGCCGGTGACGCGGCAGATTCTCGTGGATCAGGTCGGCGCGCTGCTGCGCGACACTTCGAACTAGAGCGTTTTGTACTTGTACGCAGGTACTCGGGCCGTGGTACTCCTCCCGGCGGAGGGGCCATGGCACCGTACTCGATGGATCTCCGGAGCCGCGTGCTGCGCGACTCGGACGCCGGCATGCCCTCAAAGGACGTGGCCGTGAAGTACGCGGTCAGCCGGGCGTGGGTCGACCGGGTGAAGCAGCGCCGGCGCGAGACCGGCGAGGTGACGCCGCGCGTGCAGACGGTGTTTCGCCGGCGGGCGCTGACGCGGGAGCAAGAGCATCGGTTGGGCGTGCTGCTCCTCGTGCAGCCCGATGCGACGTTGGCCGAGCTCCAAACCGCCCTGCCGACGACGGCCGCGCTCAGTACGCTGTGGCGCGCCATTGATCGGCTAGGCCTGACCTTTAAAAAAAACCGTGTACGCCGAGGAACAGCGGCGCCCTGATGTCGCCGCGGCCTGGCGCCGCTGGCGGGACATCCAGTCGCTGCAGGACATGCGCGCCTACGTGTTCCTCGATGAATGTGGCGTCACCACCGATCTGCTGCGGCGCTATGGGCGCAGTCCGCGGGGGACGCGGCTGCACGACCACACGCCGTGCGGGCACTGGCAGACCCACACGGTCATCGCTGGACTGCGGCTCGGGGGCCTGACCGCGCCGGCCGTCTTCGATGGCCCGATCGACAATCCGTCGTTCCTGGCCTACATCGACCAGATCCTGGTGCCGACGCTCCGCCCTGGCGACGTCGTCGTCCTCGACAACCTGGTCATTCACAAGCAACCGGCCGTGCGCGCCGCGATCGACGCCGTCGGCGCGACGGTCCGCTATCTCCCGCCCTACAGCCCCGATCTGAATCCCATTGAACAGGTCTTTGCGAAACTCAAGGCCTTCTTGCGGGCCGCCCGGCCGCGCAGCTTCGACGACGTCTGCGCGCTCATGCGGGACGCGATCCCCCGCTTTACACCGACCGAATGCGGCCACTACATGCAGCACGCCGGGTATCGCGTTCCTACACGGCTGTGAAAAACGCTCTAGCGGGCACGGCGCGACGCCCACGCGCCGCGATAGGTCCCTTCGCCCGCCGCCATCCGCCGCGTGAGCCAGGCCAGGCCGCCGAGCGCCAGCGCCCACGCCACGACCAGCCGCGCAAGACCAGGCCCCAGCGGCACCTGCAGGGCCACGGCGCCAAGCCGCTCGCCGGCGAGAAACGCCAGTGGCCCACCGATGGCGCCAAACAGCATGGCGCGCGGAGGATGGGTCATCACGCGCGCGAGACTGAAGCGGAACGTCGTCGCAAACTGCGCCCACAACATCAGCAGCCAGAACGGCACGCCGACGGCCGGCGCGCCTTCGAGCAGCCGGTAGGTACCCGACCCGATCTGCCACGACTCGACGGCCAGCCCGGTGACGAGCGCGGCGGCCACGAGCGCCGCCTCGCCACGGCGATCGCGGGCCAGCGCCACGTGCGCGGCGGTGAGCGCGGCAGCGAACCCGGCGCCGGCGGTGCCGTGACCGGTGGAGGCGCCGACGATCGCCGCCAGCCATCCGACCTGATACGCGACGTAGTTGAGGAGAAACGTCGCCCGCGCGCTCACGCCCGGCCCGGCGGCAGCGTCGTGGCGAAGATCTCGGCGTCCGCCACGCTCGTGCAGGCTGGCCCGCAGAGCCTCGGTCTTTGCATCCACGACGAAGCGGCCGAAGAACTGCAGCCCCTCAGACGGCGGCCGATTTGGCTTCATGTTGTCGGGAATCGAGAGGAAGCGCACCTCGGGGCCGAAGGTCGGGTCGAGCGCGTTGGGCCCGAAGGTGCCGGCATGGAGCGGCCCGGCGACGAACTCCCAGAACGGCGCGAACTCGGTGAAGCGCGCCCGCGCCGGATCGTAGTGATGCGCCGCGGCGTAGTGCACGTCGCCGGTGATCCAGACGACGTTGTCGATGCGCTCGTCTCTGATGAAGCGCAGCAGATCCGCGATCTCGAGCTCGCGCCCCAGCGGGCCGCCGCCGTCGCCCTGGGCGACCGCCTCGAAGTGCGACGGGAAGTCGCGCACCACCAGCCCGATCGGCAGGCTGCTCGCCATCACCTTCCAGGTCGAGGTGCTGGCGACCAGCGCCCGCTTCAGCCACGCCAGCTGGGCGGCGCCCATCAGCGCCGACGGGTCGCCGAGTGTCGCCTGCCGGTTCTCGCTGTTGGGTCCGCGGTAGCTGCGGTGATCGAGCAGGAACACCTCGAGCGGCCCGTAGCGCACCGAACGGTACAGGCGTTCCGGATCGACGCCGTCGAACGGCATCGGCGTGTATTCGAAACACGCCTGCCGGGCGCGCGCGGCCAGCATCGCCACCGATTTCTCGGTGAAGCGCTTGTCGTCGTCGAGGCGGCGTTCGAAGTACCAGTTGTCGCGCACCTCGTGGTCGTCCCACACGGTGAGCTGCGGCACCGCGGCGTTGAAGCGCCGCATGTGCGCGTCCTGCAGGTTGTAGCGGTAGTTGCCGCGGTATTCGGCCAGCGTCTCGGCCACTTTGCTCTTGGCCTCGGCCGTGAGGTTCTTCCACACGCGGCCGTCGTCGAGCGTGACCTCCGCCTGCAGCGGCGCATCGGCGTAGATCGCATCCCCGAGGTTCACGAACAGATCCGGCGCGACGCCGAGCATGCTGGCGTAGGTGAGCATGCCGCCGAACGCCGGGTCGAGGCCCCAGCCCTGCCCCACCGTATCGGCCGAGAACACCAGCGACACATCGCGCGTGCGTGGCGCCGGAGCGGTGCCGAGCTGGCCGACGATCGGCTCGCTAAAGCGGCGGATGTCCGAGAGATCCTGGAACGACACCCGGTAGAACACCGTCTGCCCGCGCGGCAGGTCGGTCAGATGCACGCGCGACGTGAAGTCGTGGCTCTCGAGGGCCGAGGGCCCCACCACCCGCCGCGCGTTGCGGAAGCTGTCCGAGGTCGCGTATTCGACGATCATCCGGGCGGCCCGGTCCGCCCGCGCCCACACCACCGCCGCATCGTCGCCCACCAGCGTCGAGGCGACGCCGTCGGTCACCACCGGCAACACACCCGGCGCCGTGATGATCCCCGGCGCCTGGGCGAACAGCGGCACACGCCCGGCAAAGCCGCTGAGCGCACCCGCGGCCACGCCGCGAACGACCTGTCGGCGTGACCATCTGACGGGGCGACGATGTGGCAAACAAACTCCCTTAGCCCCTAGCCGCTAGCCCCTAGCCGCTAGAACGAATACTTGACCGCCAGCTGAATGATCCGCCCGTCTTCCGCGGCCGTGATCTGGCCGAAGGCCGGCGTGCCGAAGGTGCCGCTCGGGTTGCTGAAGCGGGCCTGGTTGAGCACGTTGAAGGCCTCGACGCGCGCCTGGATGCGGTGGCGGCCGGCGAAGTCGAAGTTCTTGAAAATCGACATGTCGGTGCGCTGGAAGCCGGGGCCGCGCACGGCGTTGCGGCCGGCATTGCCCGGACGCACGCCGGAGTCGGCCAACGTGCGGGCGACGAAGCACGACGTGTCGAACCACTGCGCGGTGGTCTTCGGGCCGTTATTCGGATCGCAGGTCACGTCGGGGCGCTGCGTCATGTAGCGGATGTCGAGGACGCCGCCGTAGTTGACCGAGAACGGGAAGCCGGTCTGCGCCTGGTAGATGCCGTTCAGCTGCCAGCCGCCGGCAATGGCGCGCAGGGCGGCCGGGCGCGACTCCAGCCGCGGCAGTTCGTAGCCGAAGCTCAGCACGAAGCGGTGGCGCGCGTCGAAGAGCGCCGGCCCCTTCTCGGCCGCGAGTGCCGCGTCGACACTGGCCTCGTCGCCCTGCACCACCGGCAGCACCGGCCGTGACTCACCGCCGATGTTGAGCCCCGACACGTGGTCGGTGGCCTTGCCGAGGGTGTACGACGCGGTGGCGTTCAACCCCTTCCACGGCAGCAGCCGCAGGCTGGCCTGCAGCGAGTCGAACCACGACTGCGCGACCGAGAAGGTGGGCCGCACGAGCGAGTAGGCCGGCAGCACCCGCGCTCCGCGCGCTGTCTGCCCCGGGGTGAACACGCCCGGGTTCACCTCGAGGAACATCGGCAGGTTGAAGCCACGCGAGCCCACGTACGCCACTTCCGCCCCGAGGCGGCTGGCCAGCTGACGCTGCACGCCGAGGTTGAAGTGGTAGGCCTTGGGCGATTTGAAGTCGTCGCCCCAGCCGATGATGGTGAGGGCGGCCGGGAACGCGTTGGGCGGCCCGGCCACGGCGGCCAGCGGATCGGCCAGCGTGATCGGGGTCGGCGTGTTCAGCTCGACCAGCGGCGTGAAGGGCGGCGACAGCACGCCGCTCTGGAAGAAGTCGCCTTGCCCGGCCAGCGCGTCGTAGAAGACGCCGAAGGCCGTGCGCACGCTGGTCCGGCCGTCACCGAACGGGTCCCACGCCAGCGAGACGCGCGGCGCGACGTTGTTCTTGTCGGTCGGGACGATGCCGCGGGGCACGCCGGCATCGCCTGGATAGACGAGGCCGCGAGGCGCGGTCGGATACACCGTGGACTGCTGGCTGGTGCGGAAACCGCTGATGGCGTCGTTCTTGTCGATGAACGGCATCGGCAGCTCGTAGCGCACACCCAGGTTCACCGTGAGGTTCTGGGTGAGGCGGAAGTCGTCCTGCACGTAGCCGGCGAAGAGCCACCCGTAGCCGTCCTGCGTGACCTGCTGCGTCGTGGCGCGGGCCTGAGACGGCAGGCCGAGCAGGAAGTCGGCCGCCGCGTTGCCGGTGAGGCCGCCGTTGAACGTCAGGTCGCCGTTGGGACGGTTGATGAAGGCGATGTTCATCGCCTCGCGCCGCACGTCGACGCCGAACTTGAGCGAGTGCCGGCCGGCAATCCAGGTGACGTCGTTGGCCACCTGCCACACGTGGTTGACGCGGGTGACAAACGGCTGCTGCGGGTCGCCGAGCGCGTTGACGCCGTTGCCGAAGAAGCCCTGCACCAGGATCGACGGCAGGCCCGCGGCCAGCGGGTTGGTGTTGGCGAAGTTGATCCCGTAGTCGCGTGGACTGAGGCCGCTGGTCACCGCCGGGTTGGCGGAGATGCGGTTGATCGAGGCGCGGGTCTGCGTGATGAGGTTCGAGCGCAGCACGTAGTTGTGGGACACCAGGCCATCCTGGAGGGTGGCGAGCGCCTTCTGGTCAACGGCGGCAATGACCTTGGGTGTCGTGCGGTCGGTTTCGCTGCGCATGTAGCGGAAGAGCATCGACTGCTTCTCCGTCATCTGGTAATCGAGGCGCCCGCCCACCATGTCGCGCACGTCGTCGAGCGTCGGCGAGACGATATAGCGGTTGCCGGCCGAGTTCGGCAGCGGCACGAACTCGCTCAGCAGGCGTGCGGCCACCGGGCTGATGCGGCTGGCAGGAATCGTGTTGTTCGGAAACGGCAGGCCGGTCAGCGGATCGCGGATGGTGGTGGCGCCGAAGTTGCCGGCGCGCTGCGCCTCCGACAGCACCAGCAGGTTGGTCGTGGTGCCCGACTCATTGCGGTAGCCCTCGTAGTAACCGAAGCCGAACAGCTTGTTCCGCAGGACCGGACCGCCCAGCGCGGCGCCGAACTGGTTCTGCTTGAGCACCGGCTTCGCCTGGTTGCCGGGCGCGAAGAAATTGCGCGCCTGCAGGGCGTCGTCACGGTTGAATTCCCAGGCGGCGCCGGCCAGCCGATTACTGCCCGACTTGGTGACCACGTTCACGACCGCGCCGGCGTTGCGGCCGAATTCCGCCCCGAAGGCGTGGGTGAGGATCTTGAACTCCTCGATGGCATCGGGCGGCGGGCGCAGCACGAAGCCGGTGTTGAAGGTGTCGTTGTTGGTGGCGCCGTCCATCAGGAAGTTGTTGGACTGGTTGCGCATGCCGTTGACATTGAAGCCGCCGGTGGTGTTGCCGAAGCCGCCCGGCGTGGCGTCGCCGTTCTGGCCGCCGAGCCCGGTCGGCGGCGCGACGACGCCCGGGATGAGGGTGCCGAGCTGGGTGAAGTTGCGGCCGTTGAGCGGCAGGTCGACGACCTTCTGCTGGTCGATGACGATGCCGTGCGTGGCGTTGGAGGTCTCGACCAGCGTGGCCTGGGCGATCACGGTGACCGTTTCGCTGATCTGGCCGACCTCGAGCTGGAAGACCGCACGCGCCGTCTCGGTCACCGTGACGCGGACGCCGTCCTGCTGGCCGACACGGAAGCCTTCGAGGGTCGCCCGCACGGTGTAGACACCGGGCTGCAGCAGCGGCAGCGTGTAGAGCCCGTCGGAACCGGTGACGGCGGTACGCACGGCGCCGGTGCCCGCATTGGTCGCCTCCACCGTGACGCCGGGCAGCACTGCGCCGGAGCCGTCGGTGACGACGCCCGTGATCTGTCCTGTCGCCTGCGCCATGACCGCCGCGGCCGTCGTCGCCAGCAGGCACAGCGTCAGGAGCCCAACTCTCGCCATCAATCGCATGTCTCCGACCTCCAGGGTGTTCGAGAGAGAGTGAACCCGACGCCGGCGCCGGTTGTCAAACATTGTCACGCACGCTCGCGTTACACTACCGCCGCATGTCGTCGCGCGTCGGGTGCTCATGGATTGCAGTTGCTGCCCTTCTGACTGCCGCGACCTCCTCTGCCGGGCAAACGCTCACCGTGTCGTCGAACGACGGGCGGCGCACGCTCACCGCCGTGCGCGCGACGACGCCGGTCACGGTGGACGGCGTTCTCGACGACGCGGTGTGGCAATCGGCCCCTGCGGCCGACGCGTTCGTCCAGTCGGATCCGCGCGAAGGGTTTCCGGCGACCGAGGCCACCGAAGTCTATGTCGCCTTCGACGACGAGTTCCTCTACATCGGCGCGCGGTGCCGTGATTCCGATCCCGCCGCCATCGTCGTCAACGACATCCGCAAGGACTTCTCCGGCGCCGAGCAGGACACCTTCGAGGTGCTGCTCGACACCTTCGCCGATCGCCGTAACGGCTTCATCTTCTCGACCAACGCCGGCGGCGCCCGCGCCGACTCGCAGATTGCCAACGAAGGTCGCGACGTCAACCCGAACTGGGACGCCGTGTGGTGGGTGGCCTCGACGACCTCGGCCGAGGGCTGGACCACCGAGTTCCGGATCCCCTTCAAGACGCTGCGTTTCGAACCGGGCGACGGACATCTCTGGGGCCTGAACTTCGCGCGCCGCATCCGCCGGAAGACCGAAGTCACCTACTGGTCGCCGGTGGCCAGAGCCTTCAGCCTGGTGCGGGCGTCGTCGGCCGGCACGCTCACCGGCCTGCCCGACCTGGCCCAGGGCCGCAACATCCGCGTGAAGCCGTACCTGCTCGGCGGCACCGTGCGGCCGCTCGGCGGCAGCAACTTCTCGCTCGACCGCAGCGCCGGGCTCGACGTGAAGGCCGGCCTGTCGCCGTCGCTGACACTCGATGCCACCGCCAACCCCGACTTCGCACAGGCCGAGGCCGACGAACAGCAGGTCAACCTCACGCAGTTCAGCCTGTTCTTCCCCGAGAAGCGCGAGTTCTTCCTCGAGAATTCCGGGGTCTTCTACTTCGGCGACATCCCGCGCAACCAGCGACAGACCAGCCGCTTTCGTCCACCTGAGGAAGACCTGCTGCTCTTCTTCAGCCGCCGCATCGGCCTGACCGACGCCGGCGCGCAGACGCCGCTCTACGGCGGCCTGCGCGTGACCGGCCGCGCCGGCAAGGTCGGCCTGGGCGCGCTCAGCATGCAGAGCGAGGGCACCGACGATCGGCCCGGCCAGAACTACAGCGTGGCGCGCGTGCGCCGCGACGTCTTCGGCAATGCGGACGTCGGCGCCATCGTGATGTCGCGCCAGTCGGCTGGCGACGGCAACGACTACAACCGGGTGGTCGGTGTGGACGCCAACTTCCGCGTGCTGAAGAGCCTGTCGCTCAACGGCTTCGCCGCCCGCTCGGACACGCCCGGCGAAACCCGCGGCCAGGGCACGGCAAAAGGCTCGATCGGCTGGGAAGACAGCACGCTGCGGCTGCAGTACCTCGCTCATGAACATCGACGAAGGCTTCAAGGCCGACATGGGCTTCGTGCGCCGCACCGGTGTGACGCGCCATTTCGTCGACTGGGCGTCGTTCCTGCAGCCCGACTGGCTGCGCGCCCGCGGCATCCGCCAGGTGCAGCCGCACGCCCGCGCGTTCTACTACTACTCGCCACACGGCGACCTGGCGACGCGCCAGGCGCACGTCGCCACGCAGATCACCTGGAACAACGGCTCGCGCGTCGAGTACGCACTCGAGCCGCGCACCGAGACCATCACCAGTCCGTTCAAGATCCGCAGCGACGTCGCGATTCCGGCCGGCCGCTACGACTGGACGCAGCACCTGTGGGTCGTCGAGACCGACCACAGCCGCGCCTTGTCGCTGTCGGCCCGCATCACCCACGGCGACTTCTGGCGCGGCTCACAGAAGAACGTGCAGACCAGCGTGCTCTATCGACCGAACCACCGCCTGTTCTTCGACGTCGGCCTGCAGGTGACCGACATCACGCTCGACCAGCCGGCGGCCTCGTTCGTCACCACGCTGGTGAACTGGCGGTCGGGCTATTCGTTCACCACCAACATGTTCCTCGACGCGCTGGTCCAGTACCGCAACGACATCCGGCAGTTCTCGTCGAACATCCGCTTCAACCTGATCCACCACCCGCTCAGCGACTTCTTCATCGTCTACAACGAGCAGCAGTACACCGACGGCCACGTGGCGGCCGGCCGCGGCGTGGTGGTCAAGTACACCCACCTCTTCTCGTTCTAGCCACGCCGCATCGCGGTCTCTGGCTGCTACGATGGAGACGTCCCATGCCGTCGTCCGTCACGCCCGTCGCGCCGCCGCCGGCGCCCGAGACCCCGCCCGACATCGTCCTGCTCGAAGGGCCGCGCGCCCGCATCCGCGAGCTCGGCACGGTGGTGCGGGCCGGGCGCGACTTCATCCGCGGCTTCCGGGCGCTGCACTTCGTGGGACCGTGCGTGACGATCTTCGGCTCGGCGCGCTTCAAGGAAGACCATCCCGCCTACGCCCAGGCGCGGGCCATGGGCGCTGCCGTGGCACGGCTCGGCTTCACGGTGATGACCGGCGGCGGCCCCGGCATCATGGAAGCGGCCAATCGTGGCGCCCGCGACGTCGGCGGACCGTCGGTGGGCTGCAATATCGAACTGCCGTTCGAGCAGACGCACAACCCGTACCTCGATCGCTGGGTCACCTGCCGCTACTTCTTCGTGCGCAAGGTGCTGCTCTTCAAGTATTCGTACGCGTTCGTCTGCATGCCGGGCGGCCTCGGCACGCTCGACGAGCTCACCGAAGCGCTGACGCTCATCCAGACCGGCAAGGTGAAGCAGTTCCCGGTGGTGCTCATGGACACGGCCTACTGGAAGCCGTTCCGCGAGATGCTGCAGACGATGGTGACGGCCGGCACGATCTCGCCCGGGGACCTCGACCTGATGCTGGTCACCGATTCGATCGACGAGGCCATCGCGCACATCGAGCATTACGCCATCAAGCGCTTCGGGTTGAGCAAGGCCGGCCGGCCGTCGCCGTGGCGGTGGCTGGGCGAACGCGCGCTCGCCGTCACGCGCCTCAGCCGGGCCGACTGAGGCGGTGAGAGGTCCGGGCGGACCTCAGCGCGCCGCGGGGCTGCTCACGGCCGCCATTGCCGCCGCGGTCACGGCCGAGAGCACGAAGCCCCAGCACATGTCGACCACCGTCATGCGCAGCGAGTACCTGCGTCAGCGTCGCGTAGTTCGTGAGGTCGTAGACGCCGTAGCCGATGAAGCCGAACAGCCCGCCCCAGAGCGCCGCGCTCCACGGCTGGCCGGCCGCCGCCCGCGGCAGCACGAAGAGCTGCAGGCCCAGGATGATCAGCGGATAGAGCACCAGCACCGGGCCCAGGCGGATGGCGAAGTTGTCGCCGTCCATGCGCGCGATGCCGGCCAGCTCCTGCTTGTAGAAGCGGTTGGCCACCAGCCCGATCCAGACGAGGTCGAGGGCCAGGAAGGTCACCAGTCCGGCCGCGAACGGCTTCAGCATGTCGAGCACCCCCGTAGGACGCAGCGGACCGGCGGCGGGGTTCCCGTCCACCTCCCGCACCGGCGGGACGCGGTAAGCTGAGGCATGCGACTCGTGAAGCTGGCGGTGTCCAGTCTCAGCCCCACCGTCGGCGCCGTGCGCTCGAACCGCGCGCGGGTGCTCGAGGCCGCCCGCGAGATGGCCGAATCGGAGGTCATGCTCGGCGCGTTTCCGGAACAGGTGCTGGGCGGCTATCCGCCCGAAGACCTGGTGCAGTGGCGGGCCTTCCTCGACGCCCAGCGGCAGGCGCTCGAGTCGTTCGCCGCCGACACTGCCGACTGCCCTACCGTGTACGTGCTGGGGCTGGCCGTGCCGGTGGGCGCATTGCTCTTCAATGCCGCCGCCGTGGTGCATCGCGGGCGCATCCTCGGCTGCGTGCCGAAGGAAAAGCTGCCCACCTACAACGTCTTCTACGAAGCGCGCACCTTCTCGCGCGGCGGCCCCGGCCTCGCGCTCGACGCCGCCGGTCTGCCGCTGGGCGACTTCCTGTTCCAGTTCGACTTCGGCACGGTGGGCGTGGAGGTATGCGAAGACGCCTGGGCGCCGGATGGGCCGATGCGCCGTCGATGCCTGTCGGGCGCCGAGATCATCGTGAACGTCTCGGCGTCGCCGTATCGCATGGGCATCGTCGCCACCCGCCGCGAGATGCTGGCCACCCGCGCCGCCGACAATCAGACGGTGCTGGTCTATGCCAATGCCGTCGGTGGCCAGGACGGGCTCATCTACGACGGCGGCGGCTTCATCTTCCAGAACGGACGGCTGGTGCATGAAGCCCCGCGCTTCACCACCGGCGTGACCTCGGCGGTGGTCGATCTGGATCGCACGCGGCGCCTGCGCCTCGAGCACACGACCTGGCGCGCCGACTGCGAGCACTACGTGCGCCGCGAGCGTCCCGTTGCCGTGCTGCGCAGCGACGGCGCCACCGCCGACGCGCGCGGCCTCAGCTATCCGCCCCCGGCCGGCGACAGCTTCTTCCTGCCGCCACCCTCGCCGCCGCCCACCGACGCCCGCGACGACGCGCTCGACGATCTCTTCGAAGCGCTGGCGATGGGGGTCGAGAGCTACTACACGAAGACCGGCGCCTTCCGCTCACTGGGCCTGGCGCTGTCGGGCGGCCGCGACTCGATGCTCACGCTGCTGGTGGCCTGGCGGGCAGCGGCCCGGATCCTGGGCAAGACCGCAATCGCCGATCCGGCCGCGGCCGGCGGGCTCGTCACCGCCTTCTACATGCCGTCGCGCCACTCGCAGGACGCGACCCGCGGCGCCGCGCATGAGCTGGCTGCGGCGCTCGGCGTGGCGCTCCACACCATCCCGCTCGACGACGCCTACGACCGCGAGGTCGAGGTGGCGCGGCAGATGCTCGGCGGGCAACCACCCGGCGAGATGACGCGTCAGAACGTACAAGCGCGGCTGCGCGGCCAACGCATGTGGAACTGGGCCAACACCTCCGGCGCGCTCTTCCTGCAGACCGGGGACATGAGCGAGAAGGCGGTCGGCTACACGACCATCGGCGGCGACCTCGAAGGATCGCTGTCGGTCATCGCCAACGTGCCCAAGACCGTGGTGGAGGCGCTGCTGCATCGCCTGCACGTGCGCTTCGGCTTCGCCGGCATCGCCGCCACGCTGGCCACGCTGCCCGGCCCCGAACTCGCCGACCAGCAGATCGCCGAGCAGGAGCTGATGCCGTTTCCGATTCTCGACGCCTGCCTGCACCTGTACGCCAGCGAGAAGCTGTCGCCGGCCGAGGTGGCAGTGGCGCTGGCGAGCGTCTGTCCGGGCTACGATGGGGCCTATCTCACCGCGTGCGCCGAACGCTTCGCGAAGCTCTTCACGCAGTCGATCTACAAGTGGGTGCAATCGCCGCTGGCCCTGCACGTCGGCTCGCTCGATCTGGATCGCGAGCGGGCGCTGCAGATGCCGGTGGTGCAGAAAACGGAGTGGTGACGGGATGACGAGCCGCGTCCTGCCGTGGATGGCCGCCTGCATGGCGGCCGCGACCGTCACCCTCGTGGCGGCGCGCACGGCGCCGCTCGAGCCCGCTGCCGGATCGTCGGCCCCGCAGGTCCAGACCCCGGCGCCCGCGGGCCCTCCACAGGAGCCCGCGCCGTCCCCCGCCGACGCGCAGCCGGTCTTCCGCTCGGGTGTGAAGCTGGTGCTGGTCGATGTGTCGGTGACCGGCGACGGCGACGCGCCGCTGGCCGATCTCACGCCCGGCGAATTCGAGCTGACCGAAGACGGCATCCCGCAGACCGTCGAACAAGCGACGCTGGTGCGTCTCGACGGCGCCCCCCGCGGCAACGGCGAAGCGCTGCCGATCCGCTCGCAGGATCACGCCATCGCCGAGGCCGGCCGCGACGACGTGCGGCTCTTCGCCGTCTTCATGGACGACTACCACCTCGGCCGTTTCCCGCAGGAGATGCTGCCGCTGCGCAAGGCGCTGTCCGAGTTCCTCGGCACCATGATGGGGCCGCTGGACCTGGTCACGGTGATGAACCCGATCACGCCGCTGAGCGCGCTCGAGTGGACGCGCGACCGCGCGAAACTGGTACGTGACGTCAAGACCTACGAAGGGCGCAACGACAACTTCATCGGCCGCAGCGCGCTCGAGGAATCGCAGAACCTCACGCGCAACGTCTTCCGCGTGCGGTCGCAGGTGGTCATCACGGCCCTCCAGGCGCTGGTCATGCATCTGTCGGGACTGCGCGAAGGCCGCAAGACGCTGCTGGTCGTCTCGCAGGGCATCCCGCTCATGTTCGACGTCTCGCTCGAGCCCGACTTCCAGGCGCTGGTGCGCGAAGCCAATCGCGGCAACGTCATCATCCACACCCTCGACCCGCGCGGGCTCGGACAGGGCACGCTCGTGCACAGCACGCTCTACCGGCTGGCCAGTGAGACCGGCGGTCACGCCATCGTCAACACCAACGACCTGTCGCGCGGGCTCCAGAAGGTCATCCGCGACGCCAGTCATCACTACCTCATCGGCTACGCGCCGACGCGCGAGTTGAACGACGGCAAGTTCCACCGCATCGCCGTGAAGGTGAAGCGCAAGGGCGCGCGCACGGTCGCCCGGCGCGGCTACTGGGCGCCGTCGGCCGAAGAGATGACAGCGGTGGCGCCGCCGCCGCTCGAACCGGCGGTCTCGAGCGCCCTGACGAACCTCCAGGCGCGCCGCGAGAACCGCGTGGCGCATGTCGAGACCGGCTTCTCCCCCGGCGCCAACGGCGCCGTGCGGTTGTCGGCCACGTGGCGTCCGGTGCCCGGATTCAAGGACCGCCCG
The DNA here is from genome assembly GCA_963779175.1 of uncultured Acidobacteriota bacterium. Classification (GTDB taxonomy): domain Bacteria; phylum Acidobacteriota; class Vicinamibacteria; order Vicinamibacterales; family UBA2999; genus CADEFD01. Next base: position 672,560 of record CAVZXA010000003.1, on the reverse strand, counting down.
GAACGTCTGAAGGTCGACGTGCGCGACGAAGGCGGCGGCCCGCTGGGCGAGGCCGAGAACGCGATCACGGCGCGATGGCACCGGGGTCGTGCACGTGGAGGTGCCGGCCGGCCCGGTGCTGGTGCGCTTCAGCGCCGCCGACGCCGCCGGCGAGATCGTGGACCGCTGGGAACTGCCGCTCACCGTGCCCGACCTGAGCGGCACCACGCTGGCGATGGCGACGCCGGTGTTCGTGCGCGCCCGCACGACCGCGGCCTTCCAGGCGCTGCGCCGTGGTGAGAGCGGCGCGCCCAGCCCCGATCGCGAGTTCCGCCAGACCGATCTCGTCGTCGTGCGCACGGAGGTCGCCGGCGAGCGACAGCTCGCCGTCGACCATCGCCGCCGAAGTGCTGACACGCGAAGGCAAGGCGCTGGCGACGCTGCCGGCGACGCTCAGCAACGGCCAGTATCAGGTGGACCTGCCGCTGCGGTCCCTGGCCCTCGGCGAATACGTGCTGCGCTTCACCGCCCGGCGCGGCGAGACCTCGGCGATGAGCACCGCCGGCTTTGCCATCATCCGCTGACGGCCACCCGTCATTCCGTGCCCGCGCCTTTGGTGATTCCGACCGACCTCGACGATCCGCGGCTCGAGGCTTACCGCGACATCGCCGCCCCAGAGGCGCTGGTCGCCCGCGGGCTGTTCGTGGCCGAAGGGCGCCTGGTGGTCGATCGGCTGGTGCGCGGACGACGCCACCTGCTCCACTCGCTGCTGCTCACCGAGACGGCGGCCGCGGCCATGGCCGCGACGCTCGCCGTTCTGGATCCGACGACGCCGGTGTTCGTGGTGGCGCAGGCGGTGATGAACGGCGTGGTCGGCTTCAACATCCATCGCGGTTGTCTGGCGCTGGCGGCGCGTCCGTTGCCGCGCGGACTCGAGGCCCTGCCGTGGCCGTCGCTCGACCTGGTGGTGGTCGCCGAGGGCGTGAACAACCCCGACAACATCGGCGGCCTCTTCCGCAACGCCGCGGCGCTCGGCGCGCAGGCCATCGTGCTCGGACCGGGCTGCGGCGATCCGCTCTACCGCAAGGCGATCCGCACCTCCATGGCGGCCACCCTCGAGTCTGCCGTGGGTCGAGACGCTCGACTGGCCCGGGGCGCTCGACCGTCTGCGCGCAGGCGGACTGGCCATCATCGCGTGTACGCCTGGCGACGAGGCGCCCTCGCTCTACGACGTGGTCCTGCCGGCCCGGGCGGCGGTGCTGGTCGGCGCCGAAGGGGACGGGCTGACGCCGGGGGCGCTGGCGCGTGCGGACCTGGCGGTGCGGATTCCCATGCACGGCGAGATGGACTCGCTCAACGTCGCCACCGCCGCGGCGATCGTGCTCGGCGCGCTCGGCGCGCGCGGCGCCGCGCCGACCGTGTAAGCGAGCGCCCTCAGCCCTCGGTCGCCCAGCCGAGCGATCGCTCCACCGCACGCCGCCAGCCCCGATAGCCGCGGGCCCGGACATCGGCGGCCATCGACGGCGAGAACTCGCGGTCGAGCGCCCAGTTGTGGCGCACGTCGTCGAGCCCGTTCCAGTAGCCGACGGCGAGGCCGGCCAGATACGCGGCGCCAAGCGCGGTCGTCTCGGCGACCACCGGCCGGCGCACCGGCACGCCGAGCTGATCGGCCTGGAACTGCAGCAGCATCGCATTGGCCGAGGCGCCGCCGTCCACCTTGAGGTGCGGCAGGGTCAGGCCCGCCTCCTCCTGCATCACTTCGAGGACGTCGCGCGTCTGGTAGGCCATCGCATCCACCGCCGCGCGCGCGATGTGCTCGATGCGCGAGTCGCGCGTCAGGCCCACGATGGTGCCGCGCGCGTGTGGATCCCAGTACGGCGCGCCGAGGCCGACAAACGCCGGCACGAGATAGACGCCACCGGCATCCGGCACCTCGCGCATCAGCCGCTCGACGTCGGCCGAGGTGTTGATGGCCCGCAGGCCGTCGCGCAGCCACTGCACGGCCGCCCCGGCCACGAACACCGCCCCTTCGAGCGCGTAGGTGGTGGTGTCGCCGAGCCGCCACGCCACCGTCGTCAGCAGGCCTTTCTGCGACGCCACCGGCCGGGCGCCGGTGTTGAGCAGCATGAAGCAGCCCGTCCCGTAGGTGTTCTTCGCCTCGCCGGCCTCGAAGCACGCCTGCCCGAAGAGCGCGGCCTGTTGATCGCCGGCGGCGCCGGCAATCGGGATCGCGCCGCCCAGGAGTCCGGGCGCGGTCTCGCCGTAGACCTCGCTGCTGGCGCGCACCTCGGGCAACATCTGGCGCGGCACGTCGAAGAGCTCCAGCAGGTCGTCGTCCCAGCGCCGCTGGTGGATGTTGTAGAGCAGCGTGCGGCTGGCGTTGCTCTCGTCGGTCACGTGCACGCGGCCGCCGGTCAGGCGCCAGATGAGAAAGCTGTCGATGGTGCCGAAGAGCACCTCGCCGCGGGCGGCGCGGGCGCGCAGGCCGTCGGTCGTGTCGAGCAGGTGCTTGATCTTCGACGCCGAGAAGTAGGCGTCGAGCACCAGGCCGGTGCGCGCGCGCACGGTGGGCTCGTGGCCGGCCGCCTTGAGGCGATCGCAGAGACCCGCCGTGACCCGGCTCTGCCAGACGATGGCATTGGCGACCGGCGCCCCGGTCGCGCGGTCCCACAGCACGGTCGTCTCGCGCTGGTTGGTCACGCCGATGGCGGCGATGTCGCCGGCGCTCGCGCCCGCCTGCGCCATGGCGTCGCGCGCGGTCTGGAGCTGGCTGCGCCAGATGTCTTCCGGGTCGTGCTCGACGTGGCCGGGCTGGGGGAAGATCTGCCGGTATTCCTGTTGCGCGGTCGCGACCGCGCGGCCGCTGCGGTCGAAGACGATGGCGCGGCTCGAGGTCGTGCCCTGATCGAGGGCCAGCACGTAACGGCTCATCGGGCGCTCCCCGCGGGATGGAGCCGCGTGATGCAGAGGTCGTAGATCGCGCCGCCGACGACGGCCCCGATGATCGGGCCGGCGATCGGCACCCACCACCACCCGCCGCTGGCGGCAAAGACGCCGCCGCCCCAGCCCGCCACCGCCGTGAAGAGCCGGGGGCCGAAGTCGCGTGCGGGGTTGATGGCGTAACCGGCGTTGAAGCCGAAGGCCACGCCGATCCCGACCACCAGCAGCCCGACCAGAATCGGCCCCATCCACGATGGCGCGGCCATGTTCTTCGCGTCGCCGATGGCGAACACCCCGATGAGCAGCAGCGCCGTGCCGACGATCTGGTCGACCAGGCCGCCGGCGATCGACAGGAACGGCTGCGGGTAGGTGGCGAAGATGCCGGCGGTGCCCTGCGCGCCGGCCACCTGGCGCACGCCGCCATCGAAGGCGGCAAACGCCTCGTGATAGGTGAGGAAGACCAGCGCGGCGCCGGCGAAGGCGCCGGCGGTCTGCGCCAGCGCATACGGCGCCACCTTGCCCCACGGCAGGCCGCGATGCACGGCCAGGGCGATGGTCACGGCCGGGTTCAGATGCGCGCCCGACACGCCGCCGGCCACCAGCACACCCAGCATGACGGCGATGCCCCAGCCGAGATTGATCGCCAGGTAGCTGCCATTGGCGTTGGCGCTCAGCACGGCCTGCGCGACGACCCCGGCGCCGAAGGCGATGAGCACGAAGGTGCCGAGGAACTCGGCGGCGAGTTCACGAGTGAGTCCGCGTGACATAGGCGCGCATTATGTCAGCGACCGGCGGCCGCGGCCAGCGGGCACCGACCCGCGCGCGGCCCGACGGTACAATGCCGCCGGATGTTCTCCGCGTTCCTGCAGGCCGTGCGCGCCTGGGCCGACGGCGCCGGTGGCCTCGGGGTGTTCGTGGTGGCGGTGCTCGACTCGAGCGTGATGGCGCTGCCCAACGCCACCGACGCGCTGGTGATGTACCTCACGCTGCAGCATCCGGCGTGGTGGTGGTACTACGCGGCGATGGGGACGGCCGGCGTGGTCGCCGGCTCGTGGCCGCTCTACATCGTCGCCCGCCGCGGCGGCGCGGCGTTTCTCGGCACCCGCCTGTCGGGCCCGTGGGCGTCCGGCGCGGTGGCGTGGTACACGCGCAGCGCCTTTGTCGCCATCGCCGGCCCGGCGTTCATCCCGCCGCCGATGCCGCTCAAGATCTTCGTGCTGCTGGCCGGCGCGACCGCCTATCCGCCGTGGCGGCTGGTCGCGGCGCTGGCGCTCGGCCGCGGCTCCCGTCACGCCATCGAGGCCGGGCTGGCCGCCGCCTACCGGGAGCAGGCGATCGAGGCATTCGAGCGGCATGGCGCGGCGCTCGCGCTGGCCGTGGTCGGCGCCGTGACGCTGCTGGCCGTGGGGGTGTACGTGCGGTACCGGCGGCGCGCCTCCTCCTGAGACGGTCACGCCTCGGGGATAATACGGTGACGGTCGCGGCGACGATGACGGGCGCAGGTCTTCCACAGGTGGATGTCTTCACCGTCGTCACCGACGGCGTGCCCGACGACGTCATCGACGCGCTGGCGACGCTGCTCACGGCGGACGAAACCGCGCGCCGCGCCCGCTTCCTCCGCGCCGTCGACCAGCGGACGTTCGTCGTCACCCGGGCGCTCATCCGGATGACGCTGTCGACCTACGGCCCGACGCGGCCGCGCGACTGGCGCTTCGAGACCAATCAGCACGGCTGCCCGGCGATCGTCGAGGCCCAGGCCGGCGCGCCTCGCCTGGCCTTCAACGTCTCGCATACGCACGGGCTGGTGGCGCTGGCGGTGACGCGCGGGCAACTCGTCGGCGTTGATGTCGAACGCGTCGATCGGGTCGTGCGGGACGACATCGCCGGCCGCTACTTCGCGCCGAGTGAAGTGCGCGACCTGCGGGCCCTGCCGGCCGCCGCGCAGCCACGCGCGTTCTTCGACTACTGGACGCTGAAGGAGGCCTACATCAAGGCGCGGGGCATGGGCCTGGCGATTCCCCTTGCCGACTTCGCCTTCACGCTGGCGCCGCCGGCGCCGCCGGCGATCCGCTTCGTCGAGGGCTTCGACGATCAGCCCGGGCGCTGGCAGTTCCGGCAGCTCTGGCCCACCGACGTCCATCGCCTGTCGCTGGCCGTGACCTGCGACCGCGCCGACCTCGCGGTGACGCTCACGGCCACCGCGCCCGAGGCGCTGGTGCCGTGACGCTGTGGGCCCTCAGTGACGTGCACGTCGGCTTCGAAGCGAACCGCAAGGCCGTCGAGGCCCTCACCGACCACGGCGACGACTGGCTGATTCTCGCCGGCGACACCGGTGACACGCTGGCCCAGCTCGAACTGGTGCTCGACGTCGTGACGGCGCGCTTCGCGGCGCGTCATCTGGACCCCGGGCAATCACGATCTGTGGACCCCGCGGCAGTGGCCCGACGCCCGCCGCGGCGTGGCGCACTACGCGCGACTGGTCGACGCCTGCCGCGATCGCGGCGTCGTGACGCCCGACGATCCGTTCGTCGTCGTGGCCCGAGACCGGCCACGTCATCGCCCCCTGCTTCACGCTCTACGACTACTCGTTCGGGCCCGCCGGCATGACACCCGACGAGGCGGTGGCGTGGGCGGCCGAGACCAAGGTGCAATGCGCCGACGAGCTGCTGCTGTCGCCGGCGCCGCTGGCCTCGCGCGCCGCGTGGTGCGCCGAGCGCGTGGCGCTCACCGAGGCCCGGCTCGACGCCGTGTCCGCCGAGGCGCGGCTCATTCTGGTGAACCACTTCCCGCTGCGGCCCGATCTCGCCGTGCTGCCGCGCATTCCGCGCTTCACGATCTGGTGCGGCACGACGCGCACGGCCGACTGGCACCGGCGCTACCGCGCGGACGTCGTCGTCTCGGGACACCTGCACATGCGCAGCACGCGCTGGCGCGACGGCGTCCGCTTCGAGGAGGTGTCGCTCGGTTATCCGGCGCAGTGGCAGCAGACGAAGACCGCCGACCACTACCTGCGCCGCGTGCTGCCGACGCCGCCGCCCACCGACGGCTGGGGCGACGCGCGTACCGTCATCCGCTACTGGTAGCGACACGGTGCCGCCGCCGGTGGCTGCCGCTACAATACGGCCATGCGCATGCTCCTGCTGGCTGCCGGTCCTGCTCCTCGCCGCTCACCCGGCGTCGGCGCAGACGTCGACGTCGTTCGCCCGTCCGGAACTGCTGGTCGAACCGGCGTGGCTGGAAACGAACCTCTTCGCTGCGGACACGCGGGTCGTCGACCTGCGGCCGCGCGGATTCGACGAGGGTCACATTCCCGAATGCGGTGTGGCTCGACAACAACGACATCCGCAATCCGAAGGCGCCGCCGACGTTCCTGCCCACGCCGCAGGAGTTCGCGGCGCTGATGGGGCGCCTCGGCATCTCGAACACGACGCGTGTCATCGCCTACGACGAACGCGGCGGTCTCTACGCGGCGCGGCTGTGGTTCATCCTCAATCACTACGGCCACGGCAACGTGGCGCTGCTCAATGGCGGCTGGACGAAGTGGACTGCCGACAAGCGCGTGACGACGACGGCCGCCTCACGGCCGACGGCCGCGACGTTCGCCGTCAAGGCCGGCACCGTGGGCGTCGCCACCGCCGACGACGTCAAGGCGGCGATCAACAACCGCGCCGTGAAGCTCATCGACGCGCGGACGCAGGGCGAAATCGATGGCAAGGACCTGCGCGGCATCAAGCGTGGCGGCTTCATCGAGTCGTCGATTCCGGTCTACTGGGAAGACCTGCTCGAGGCGGGCTCACGGGCCGTGAAGCAGCCGGCCGAGGTCGAGACGCTCTGGCGCAGCAAGGGCGTCGGCAAGGACGACGCAGGTGATCGTCTACTGCCAGGTCGGCATGCGGGCCAGCTACGACCTGTGGACGCTGGCGCTGCTTGGCCACGACCTCTCGAAGCTGAAGAACTATTACGGCGCGTGGGAGGAGTGGGGGAACCGGGACGACACGCCTATCAAGGACAGGGACTAGCGGCTAGCGGCTAGCGGCTAGGCGCTGTCACACTGCACGCTGCCATGCCAACGAGCTTCGCACGCTTCCTCGCCCGACTCGCCACGCCGCGGTTGTTCCTGCTGGCAGCGGCGCTGCTCGGGCTCGACCTCGTCATCCCGGATTTCGTGCCGTTCATCGACGAGATCCTGCTCGCCATCCTCACGCTCGATCTTCGCGCGGCGCAAGCCCGGGCTCTGAGCAGCAAGGGAGGCGAACGCGTCAGCGCGTCATCCTGAATGACATCTCGAGCGTGATGCGCCCGGCGGGCCGGGCAGCCGTCGACGACCGGCGCCTCAAAGCGCCAGAGGCTCGCCGCACCGACGCGCCGCCGCCACGAGGTTCGAGTCTTCAATGCCCTGCTGCCAGTCGAGGCCGGTCAAGGTGCCGTGTTCGGTGACCTCCGCCGTGAACTGGACGATGCCGCCGATGTGCTGCTCGAGCTGGGGGCGTGGGTACTCCGGCTTGACCTGTGACACGAGGCGCGGCCACGGACCTTTCGAGCCGCTCGCATAGAGTGGCGCTGGGCCGCAGGTGCTGCCACCAATCCGCGTCGCCTCGCGCGCGCGAACCTCGGCGTTGGCCGGCATGGCCACCAGCGCAGTGCCAAGGCGATCGGCAATCCGTGCCGCGACGGCGCGCCCGAGCTCACGATGCCCGTAGGCCGTCGAGTCGCCACGAGCGCGGTCCACGCGAAACGGTACGAAGGTCGTGTCGGTGACGAGGATGGTCCCGACAGCCAGTCGCGCCGGCACGAAGCCCGGGGCCACGTGGATGTGCAGGGTGGCCGCGCGCGGCACCTGCGTCGGCGTCAGTCCAAGCGCCGACGCTTCCGGCCAGCGGGCATCGTAGGGCGCCGGCCGCGTGATGAGGAGGCCGCGCGCGACATCCTGGCGCTCGAACCGAGCGCCCAGGTCTCGCAGCACCGCGGCGGCGGCCGCCAGCACCTCAGGGCCGGTCCGCGCCACGAGCCATTCGTTGGGCAGCGCGGCCGCCGGCGCCGACGCCGACTGGGCCCGCGGACTCGCCGCCGTTCCGGTGGCCAGCAGGAGCGCCGCACACAGGCTGATGATTCGACACGTCCCAGCACGCATGGCAGGCTTCCGGGGAGACGCGCGGGATTGTAGCCTTGACTGCCTGCGGCCGGTCCCCTATCGTCGTCCGATGCTCCGGAGACATGACATGTATACCCGCCGCCGCACCGCGCCCGTCGTGGCGCTCCTCGTCGCCTCGCTCACCCTGTCGCTCAGCGCCGGCAACGCGCCGTATCGCGCCCGTCAGGGCATGGTGGTGTCGCAGAGCGACATCGCCTCCGAGGTCGGCTGGAAGGTCATGCGCGAGGGCGGCAATGCGATCGACGGCGCCGTCGCCACGGCGCTGGCGCTGGCGGTGACCCATCCGACGGCCGGTAACATCGGCGGCGGCGGCTTCATCGTCTACCGCGCCGGCGACGGCACCACCACCACCTTCGACTTCCGCGAGATGGCGCCGGCCGGCGCCAACCCGGCGATGTGGATGAAAGACGGCAAATACGACTTCGACATCCATCACAACTCGCATCGCTCGGTGGGCGTCCCCGGCACGGTGGCGGGGCTCTATCTGGCGCACCAGAAACTCGGCAGCAAGCCGTGGAAAGACCTGGTGCTGCCGGCCGTGGCGCTGGCGCGAGATGGTTTCGAAGTCAGCGAAGGCCTGGCCGCCTCGCTCGAGCGCATGATTCCCGAGTTCAAGAATACCCGGCGTCACTCGCCCAGTTCTCGAAGAACGGCGTGCCCTACAAGGCCGGCGAGATCCTGAAGCAGGGCGACCTTGCGAAGTCGCTGCAGCGGATTGCCGACAAGGGCCCGGCCGGCTTCTACGAGGGGGAGACGGCGGAGCTCATCGAAAAGGAGATGAAGGCCAACGACGGCCTCATCACCCGAGACGACCTCAAGAAGTACGTCGCGAAGGAGCGCGCGCCGCTCAAGGGCACCTACCGCGGCCACGAGATCATCGGCATGGCGCCGCCCAGTTCCGGCGGCATGGCGGTCATCCAGATGCTGAACGTGCTCGAGGCGTTCGACCTCAAGGCCAACGGCTACGGCTCGGCGCAGAACATCCACCTGGTGACCGAGGCGATGCGCCGCGCCTTCGCCGATCGCGCGCAGCATCTCGGAGATCCCGACTTCAACAGCGGCATCCCGATCGCGCAGCTCATCTCGAAGGACTACGCCACGCAGTTGCGCAAGACCATCAATCCGAATAAGGCCTCGGTCTCGACGCCGTCCACCTTCACCTGGCCGACTGAATCGCAGGAAACGACGCACCTCTCGGTGGTCGACGGCAAGCAGAACGCCGTCTCGATGACCTACACGCTCGAGTACGGCTACGGCTCCCGCATCGTCGTGCCCGGCGCCGGCTTCCTGCTGAACAACGAGATGGGCGATTTCAACTCGGCGCCCGAGATGACCGACGAGCGCGGCAACATCGGCACCAAGGCCAACCTGGCGCTGCCCGGCAAGCGCATGCTGTCGAGCATGGCGCCGACGATTGTCGCGAAAGACGGCAAGCTGTTCATGGTCACCGGCTCGCCCGGCGGCCGCACCATCATCAACACCGTGCTGACGACCATCCTGAACGTGGTCGACTACGGCATGAACGCGCAGGAAGCCGTGGACGCCGGCCGCATGCACCACCAGTGGCTGCCCGACCGCCTGAGCATGGAACGCTACGGCTTCTCGGCCGACACCATCGCGAAGCTCAAGGCCATGGGCCACACCGTGGCTGAAGCTGGCGGCCAGGGCGTGGCGGAAGTCATCGTCGTGGGCAAGGACGGCATCTTCGAGGGCGGCGTGGATGGCCGCGCGCCCGACGGCGGCGCGGCCGGCAAATAGCCGCGGCGGCGCCGCGGCGCGCCGCTCATCGCGGGGGCTTCACCATCGGCACGAAACGCACGGGCAGACTGCGTTCGGTGATGACGCCCCGCTCGGTCTTCTTCAGGACGCGCAGCTCCTGAACGCCCGACTGTGGTCCCACGGGCACCACCATCGTGCCGCCGATCGCGAGCTGTTGCAGGAGCACCGGTGGCACCTCTTCCGGCGCGGCCGTCACGATGATCTTCGCAAACGGCGCATGCTCGGGCCAGCCGCGGTAGCCGTCGCCGCTGCGGACGTGCACGTGGCGGTAGCCCAGGGCCTCGAGCGTGAGGCGCGCCCGCTCGGCCAGGTCGGGCACGATCTCGATGGTGTAGACCTCTCGCGCGAGCTCGCCGAGCACGGCCGCCTGATAGCCCGACCCGGTGCCAATCTCCAGCACGACGTCCGACGGGGAGAGCGCCAGCGCTTCGGTCATGAACGCCACGATGTACGGCTGGGAGATCGTCTGGTCGAACCCGATCGGCAGCGGCCGGTCGTCGTAGGCTGCGGCCTGTTGGTCGGCGGGCACGAAGAGGTGGCGCGGCGCCTTGCGCATGGCGGCAAGCACACGCGCATCGGTGATACCGGCACTGCGCAGCTGGTCCTCGACCATCCGGGTCGCGTCGGCGTCGCGGTCGGGCACGACAGGCAGTCTATGGCAGCTTCAGCGCGGTCTTGAGCTGCGCCGCTGTCAGCCCCTTCACATAGACCGGCGTGCCGGCGTCGAACTCGCGGGCACGCGCCAGGCCTCCGACCACTACCGGGTCGAAGCCGGCATCGGTCACCAGCCGCACCGTCATCGCGATGGCGGCCTGGTCGTCGGACGCGATCGGAATGCCGAGCTTCTCGCCGGCGCGGTGTGCCTCCTTCGTGACCTGCACGAAGCTGAGCGCGTTCAGCGCGCGCACGAGCCGGGCGCCGGCCAGATGCTCCTTCGAGGTCACGCCGGTGCCGCGCGCGAGGCCGTCCTTCCCCACCTCGCCGTCGCGGTCGACGCGCGGGTTGCCGACATCGATGACGATCTTGCCGCGCAGCTGCGCCGCGTAGTCCTTGCCCACCTGCGGCAGCGCGCCGTACGGCACGGCGATGAGCACCACCTCACCGAACGCCGCGGCCTCGGCTGGCAGGCCGGCGCGGGCCTTCGGCCCCGCCTGGGCCACGAGCTCCTTCAGGTTCTCGGGATTGCGCGACGAGAAGAACACCTCGTGCCCGGCCTTCGCCCACAGCAGGCCGATGGCGCCGCCCTGGCGACCCGAGCCGATGATGCCGATCTTGACAGGCGCCGATGCCTGCGCCCCGGTCGGGACGTGGCCGAAAGCGGTGGCGGCCGCCAGCGCGGCTCCGGTCTGCAGGAACGCGCGGCGTGACGGATGCGAACGTGTGGTCATCGGTATCTCCCTGACTCTCGCCGGGAGTATACGACCGACCGGTCGCGAGCAGCTCAGCGGCCGGGCGGAGCAGGCAGGGCCAGGGCGATCAGCCGCGCGGCAATACCTCGCTCCTGATCGCCGACGGTGAAGGCCACGTACTGTCGTCCCTGATGGACGTAGGTCATCGGCGGACCGGTCTGCCCCGCCGGCAACACCGTTTCCCAGATCGTGGCGCCCGTCGCCTTGTCGAGGGCGCGGAAGAACGGCTGGCCGCCCCAGCCTTCGCCGGCAAAGAGCAGCGTCTTCGTGGCCAGCAGGCCGGCGCGGGAGCGGCTGCCGGTGCGAGGAATCGTCAGGCCCTTGAGCAGCGGATGGTTGCGGATGGCCGGCGGCGTGTCGCCATTGGCGACCTGCCACGCGATGTCGCCACGGGTGAGGTCGAGGGCGGTGATGCGGCCGTAGGGCGGCTTCACGATTGGCAGGCCGTCCACCGTGGGCACGCCGCGGTGCTGCACGGCCACGTAGTCCATGTCGGTCTCGTCGCTCTTCTCGAGCGCGACCAACGACGGCTGGGTGGCGCTCGACACGTACATCATCCCGGTGTCGGGGTCGGCGGCCCCATGTTCCCACTGCGCCCCGCCCTGCACGCCGGGGAGCAGAATCGTGCCCTTCGTGCCGTCGGGCGCGGCGGCCAGCGACGGCGGCTGATACATGGCGCCGAGGCGATAACCCTTCAATGCCTCGACCGCACGGGCCCGAATCTCCGGCGTGAAGTCCACGACGTCGTCGAGCGTGAGGCCCTGCCGATCGAAGGCGGGCGGCTTCGACGGAAACGGCTGCGTGGCGGCGGCGCGCTCGCCGGGCACATCGCTGGCGGGCACGGGCCGCTCGACGATCGGCCACACCGGCTCGCCGGTCACGCGGTCGAACACGTAGGTGAACGCCTGCTTGGTCATCAGCGCCACAGCCTTCACCGTGCGCGCGCCCACGCGCACATCGATGAGCATCGGCGCGGTGGTGTTGTCGTAGTCCCAGATGTCGTGATGGATCTGCTGGAAGTGCCACACCACCCGGCCGGTGCGCACATCCAGACAGACCAGGCTCGACGAGTAGACGTTGTCGCCGGGGCGATGCCCGCCGTAGAGATCGCCGGTCGGCGCCTCGACCGGGAGGTACACGTAGCCGAGGGCGTCATCGGCCGAAAACGGCGCCCACACGCCGGCGTTGCCGGTGTATTTCCACGAGTCGCCCAGCCACGTCTCCACGAAGCGCTCACCCGCCTGGGGGATGGTGTTGAAGCGCCACAGCTCCTTGCCGGCCCGCACGTCGAAGCCGCGCACGAAGCCCGGCACGTTGGCCATCGTCTTCGGCCGGAAGCCGAGCTCGAGCGCCGGGCCCACCACGATGACGCCGTTCGAGATGACCACCGGCGAGCTGCTGCCGATGGGCGCCAGCGGATCGAAGCCGCCGCGGCCGAGGTCGCGCTTGAGGTCCACCATGCCATCGGCGCCAAAGGACTGCACCGGCCGTCCGGTGCGGGCGTCGAGCGACACCAGGCGGAAGCCCGGCGTCACGACCACGATGCGGGCGTCGGTGCCGTCGGTCCAGTAGGTCACGCCGCGTCCGGAGTTGCGGCGGGGCGACTTCGCCGTGCGCTCGCCCTCGTCGAGCGTCCAGCGCCAGCGCTCAACGCCGGTGGCCGGATCGAGCGCCACCACGTCGCGGTTGATGCCGGCAGTCATGTAGAGGGTGCCGTCCACGTAGAGGGGCGCCGCCTCGTTCTTGAACTCGGGCTTCGGCCCGATGGGCCCGAGGTCGCGTTCCCAGGCGATGCCGAGCCGCACCACGTTCTCGCGCGTGATCTGCGCCAACGGCGAATAGCGGAGACTGCGGTTGTCGCCGTGATAGGTCCGCCACTCGCCCACCGGCGCCGGCGCGGGTGCCGGCCCTTGAGCGCCGAGCGTGGCGATCGACAACAGCAGCGTGGCAAACGCAGCGGTATAGCGTAGCAGCGTGTTCAAGCGTGGATCCATTTTCCGTGACGTCTAGCCGCGAGCCGCGAGCCGCTAGCCGCTATTCCTGTCCTGATCGTTCGCGTATTCGAAGCCGAACCGCCCCTTCACGCACAGATTGCCCTGCGTCACTCCGTTCTCGAACGGCGAGGTGACCTTGACGATTCGCTCATCCTGCACATGTGCCGTCAACGTGCAGCCGACGCCGCAGTACGGACAGATCGTGTCGACCGCCGTCTGCCGCTCGGGTGCCCACTCACCGGCCTGGCGCAGCGCGAACTCGGGCTTCGCCATGAGCGCGCCGGTGGGACACACGGCAATGCAGTTGCCGCAGTAGACGCAGGCAGACTCGGGCAGCGGCACATCGAGCTCGGTCGAGATGTGGGCGTGGAAACCACGACCGGCCACCGCAATGGCAAACGTGTTCTGCGCGTCGGTGCCGCAGGCCTCGACGCATTTGTAGCAGAGCACACACTTCGAATAGTCGCGGACGTAGAGGTCGTTGTCGTCTTTGAGCGGCTGCGCCACCGTCGCCGGGGCCGGCCCGAAGCGCGACGGGTCGGCGCCATATTCGGCGAGCATCGGCTTCAGATCGTCGGCGGTGGACAGATCCACCGACGACGCCAGCAGCTCGAGCACCACCTTGCGCGCGGTCCGCACGCGCGGCGACTGCGTCTGCACCTGCATGCCGGCCTCGGCCGCCCGCGAGCAGGCTGGCGCCAGCACGCGCGCGCCGGCGACCTCCACGACGCAGACGCGGCACACGTTCACCGGCGTCAGGGTCTCGAGGTAACAGAGCGTCGGGACCTCGCGGCCCACGGCGCGGCAGGCATCGAGCAGCGTCGCGCCCGCCGGCACTTCCACGGCGACGCCATCGACGGTGAGCGCGACCATCGCGCGGACCGGTGCTGGCGGCGCGTCCGGAAGCGCGATCGCCCGGGGCGGCAGGCGGAACCAGATGGCGTCGTGTTCGGTCACCGTGCGCTCCCCGTGTGAAACACCTGCAGGCGCGCCACCGCCGACTCCACCGCCGACGACGCCGTCTGCCCCAGGCCGCAGATCGAGGCATCGCGCATCGCCTGGCCGAGTTCGGTCAGCACGGCCAGGCGCGCCGTGGGCGAGGTCACGCCGGCATCCGCCCGCAACTGGTCGAGCAGTTCCCGTTGCCGCACCGTGCCGACCCGGCACGGCACGCACTGCCCGCAGCTTTCGTCTTCGAAGAAGCTGGCGATGCGGCCGAGCAGATCGGGCAGGTCGGCGGTGTCGTCGAAGACCAGCACGACGCCGGAGCCGAGGGTGAGGCCGGCCGCGCGAGTGTCCTCGAACGTGAGCCTCAGATCGAGCGACTCAGGACCCACGAACATCCCGGCCGCGCCGCCGAGCAGAATCGCCTGCAGTGGACGGCCCCCGGCGACGCCGCCAGCCTCGCGCAGCACCTCGCCAAGCGTGGTCCCGAACGGCCACTCGTAGAGCCCGGGCCGCGTCACCTGGCCGGCCACGCAGAAGAGCCGCGTGCCGGTGGAGGCCGGCGTGCCCGCCGCGGCCCACGCCGCCGCCGCCCTCGCACGAGGATCGGCAGCACGTTGGCCAGCGTCTCGACGTTGTTCACCACGGTGGGCTGGCCGAAGAGGCCCACCTGGCTCGGAAACGGCGGCTTGGAGCGCGGCTCGCCGCGCTGTCCCTCGAGCGAGTTGAAGAGCGCCGTTTCTTCTCCGCAGATGTAGGCGCCGGCGCCGCGCCGAATCTCGAGATCGAAGCGGTGGCCGGAGCCGCAGATGTCGGGGCCGAGCAGACCGGCCGCCCGCGCCGCCGCCGCCGCGTGCGCGATGCGGGCTTCCGCCTCGGGGTATTCGCCGCGCACGTAGAGAAAGCCGCGACTGCTGCGCGGTGGCGATGCCGCAGATGGTCATCGCCTCGACGACGGCGAACGGATCGCCGGTCATCAGCACGCGATCCTTGAACGTGCCGGGCTCTGATTCATCGGCGTTGCAGACGACGTAGTGCGGCTGGGCGGGTTCGGCGGCCACCGCCGCCCACTTCACGCCGGTGGGAAACGCGGCGCCGCCGCGGCCCATGAGCTTCGCCGCGGTCACCTCGGCGATGATGCCGGCCGGGCCGAGCGCGATCGCGCGCGTCAGCGCCGCGTAGCCGCCCGAGGCGCGATAGGCGTCGAGGCTGCGCCGGATCGACGACGCCCACACGCGCCAGCAGCGTCAGCCCGGGCTGCGCCGGCCTGTGGCACCGCCGCGCGCAGTTCGGCGAGCGATTCGCGTGACGGCCCGGCGACGTCCGGCGCCAGCGCCCGCACGACGGCGTCGGCCGACGCGCACCGGCGCCACGACCGCGCGCGCGGCCGGCGTGCCGGCCCGCACCACGAGCGCCGCCGGCGCGCGCTCGCACTGCCCCAGGCACGGGCTGCGCATCCAGGTCGTGTCGCGGCCGTCCGGAGTCGGTGCCCGCGGGTCCGAGCGCGCGCGGTCAACGACGCGCACAGCGCCTCGGCGCCGCGCACGCGGCAGGCGATGTCGTCGCAGACGTGCGCCACCGCCCGCGCCCGCGGCGCGGTCGCAAACAGGTGATAGAACGTCAGCACGCCCCACGCCTCGGCCGGCGGCACGATGAGACGCTGGCAGATGTAGTTCATGGCGCCGCGGCTGACCCAGCCCACACGGTCCTGCACGGCGTGGAAGGCCGGCAGCAGCAGGTGGCGCTGCGCCATCGCGGCCGGACGTCCGCCGCGCGAGCTGCGCCCGTCGCGCGCGATGTCGCGGACGCCGCCGTCCCAGCCGCCGTCGGGCGGGCCGAGCAGGCCGTCGACGGCCGCGCGTTCCTCCGCGGTGGCGCTCCGGTCCGACGACGTGGATGTCCATGGTGGCAGCGGCCTACGCCTCGACGGCCTCGATCTGCACGGCCGCGGCCTTGAACTCGGCGGTGCCCGACTTCGGATCGACGGCGTCGATGGTGAGGTGGTTGGTCGCCACCTCCTCGGGGAAATGGAACGTCATGAAGGTCAGGCCGGGCCGGAGCGCCTCGTCGATGTGCACGGGCGCCACGACGCTGCCGCGCCGCGACCGGACGCGCACCGCCTGCCCTTCGAAGAAGCCGAGCCGGCCGGCATCTTCCGGCGACATGTCGATGGTCTCGCCGCGACGCACGGGCGACGCATAGGGGCCGGTCTGCACGCCGGTGTTGTATTCCTCGAGGCGGCGGCCGGTCGTCAGGCGGAACGGGTACGCGGCGTCCACCGCCTCGAACGGCAGCGCGTGCTCCACCACCGAGAACGGCGCGCGCGGTCCACCCACGGGCCGCTCCCACAGCCGGCCGTGCAGGAAGGCCTCGCCGGGATGGGTGTCGTCGTAACACGGCCACTGGAGCCCGCCTTCGGCGGCCAGCCGCGCGTAGCTCATGCCGCCATGCACCGGCGACAGCGTTCGCAGTTCGTTCCAGATGCCCTCGGCGTCGGTGGCCGGCCACGCCGCGCCCATGCGACGGGCCAGCGCCACGATGATGTCGAGGTCTTCGCGGCTCTCACCCACGGGCGCCTTGGCGCGGCGCACGCGCTGCACGCGGCGTTCGCTCGAGGTCACGGTGCCCTCCGATTCGAAGGCGCCGGCGGCCGCCGGCAGCACCACATCGGCCAGTTCCGCCGTGGCCGTGCGCATCACGTCCTGCACGACCAGCACCTCGAGCGACTCCAGCAGCTCGCGGGCATGATGCTGGTCGGCCTCCGACTGCGCGGGATTCTCGCCGATGACGTACAGCGCCGTCAGGTCGCCGCGGCCCATCGCCTCGAACATCCCGGTCAGGTGCCAGCCGCGCGTCGGCGGCACCGCCACACCCCAGGCGCGGTCGAACTTCGCGCGCACCTCGTCGTTCTCGACATGCTGAAAGCCAGGCAGCCGATCGGGCAGCGCGCCCATGTCGCCGCCGCCCTGCACGTTGTTCTGGCCGCGCAGCGGATTGATGCCCGAGCCCCAGCGCCCGACGTGGCCGGTCAGCAGCGCGAGATTGATGAGCGCCAGCACGTTGTCGACGGCGTTGTGATGTTCGGTGATGCCCAGCGTCCAGCAGATCATGGCCCGCGGTGCCGACGCGAACGCGTGCGCCATCTCGCGGATCACGCCGGCCGGCACGCCGGTGGCCTGCTCGCCGCGTTCGAGCGTCCATGGCAGCACCGAGGCCTTGTAGGCGTCGAAGCCGGTCGTGGCGTGCGTGATGAACTCGCCGTGGGCCAGGCCCGCAACGATGATCTCGCGCGCCATCGCGTGCGCCAGCGCGATGTCGGTGCCGACGTCGAGCCCGGCCCACACCTCGGCCCAGCTGGCCGACGAGGTGCGCCGCGGATCGATCGTGAACAGCCGGGCGCCCCGCTTCACCCCCTTGAGCAGGTGGTGGAAGAAGATCGGATGCGTCTCGCGCGCGTTCGACCCCCACAGCAGGACGCAGTCGGTCTCCTCGATCTCGCGATACGAGCTGGTGCCGCCGCCCATTCCGAACACCGTCGCCAGACCGGCGACGCTTGGCGCGTGTCACGTGCGGTTGCAGCTGTCGATGTTGTTCGAGCCGATGACGGCGCGGGCGAACTTCTGCGCCGCGTAGTTCATCTCGTTGGTGCTCTTCGAACAACTGAAGAGCCCGAACGCCGAGGGACCGCGCCGGGCCACGACGTCACGGAACCCCGCCGCCGCCCGATCGAGCGCCTCGTCCCACGTCGCCCGTCGGAGTGTGCCGCCACGGACGTCGCGCACGAGCGGATGAACCAGCCGTTGCATGCGAGCCATACGCGGAAGAGTAGCACCACGGGCGGGGCCCGGGGCTCGGGGCTCGGGGCGCGATTAGCCCCGCCGTTACGCTTCGTCGAGCGTCCAGCGGGCCAGCGGGGTCGAGAGCAGCAGATACCGCTTGCGCAGCTCGACCACGCGCGGCGCCAGCTCGCGCACCGGGAACTCGCGGGCGCGGCAGCGATCGCGCAGCGCGCGGATTTCGTGACGGTAGAGGTCGTTCACCGCGTCGCGCAATGCCTCGGGTGTGGTGGCCGCCCGCGGCCGCAGCCCGTGCGCCGCCAGGGCCTCGAGAATCTCGGGACGATAGGTCGGCATCAGGGCCTGCAGAGCAGCAGGTAGGCGCGGGCCTCGACGGCCAGCGGGCCCCGCGCGGCCTCGGCGGCGAGCATCTGCTGCACGCGCTGATAGGCCTCGCAGGCGCCGCGATGGTTGCCGCGGCGGTCGCGGGCGCGGGCCAGTCCGCGCCACCCCAGGGGACTCTCGCGCGCAGCCAGCGCCCGTGTGAAGGCGGCCTCCGCGAGTTCGTAGTCGTCGACCCCGTGCCAGAGCTCGCCTTCGGCGAGATCCACCGGCAGCGGCCACGTGGGCCCCGGCCCCGCCAGCGCGAGGCGGGCGGCTTGGGCCCGCGCTTCTTCGATCCACACCAGCATCTCGTCGCGTTCATCCTGGGCGGCCGCCGACGCCGCCCGCAGCAGCGCCACGGCATAGGCCGCGTCAGACCGCGGCGGTCCGAGCGGCGTCAGGATCGCGATCGCCTCGACGACCGGCGCGAGCGCCTCCGCGGCGCCGCCCCGATCGGCCGCCGCTGCCGCCGCGATCCAGCCGCTGGCGGCCCAGGCCGCCAGGCGCAGAGAGGCGCAGGCGCCGGCGCTGTCATCGCCCGTGCGCACGCGTTCGGCGGCGGCGGCGTATTCGCCGCGCGCCACCTCGGCGGCCGCCTGGTCGAGCACCGTCTGCACCGCTGGCGTGCAGCGTGAGGGGAGCGTCTGCAACGGGCCCGCGAGCACGATCGCGAGCATCCAACCGGTCACGATCGGGGACATTCGTGTACAACCAATTATGCGACGCCAGCCCTGCGCTGGCAGCCATCTGGAGTTATCATGAACGCGACTGGAAGGAGTCGCCAGATGAAGATTGCACGTTCCTCCGCGTCGCGCCGACGCGGCCTTGCCGCGATGGCGACGACGATCGCCGTTGCCTCCCTGGCCATGGCTGGTGCTCAACAGAAGCCCGCCGCGCCCGCCACGCCCGCCGGGCAGGCTCCGGCCGCGCCCGCGGCCCCGGCTGCACCGGCGGCGCCCGCTGTCGCGACGCTGCCGGCGCCGACGCGCGCCATCGTGCCGGTGGCCGCCAGCTCCGTGGCTGCCAAACCCGATCAGTGGGTGGGCGAATACGTCGCCCTGACCGGCATCGTCGAAGCCAGCGTCGGCAAGATGGCGTTCACGGTCGATCAGGACAAGACCAAGGCCGCCCCGGACGTCCTGGTGCTCTCGCACCGGATGAGCGACCCGGTCACGCCCAACACCTACGTGACCGTCATCGGCCTGCTGATGAAGTACGACCCGGCCGACGTCGCCGCCAAGTCGAAGGCGCACGCGCAGGATCTCGGCCCCGATGCCGCAAGATTCAAGGGCAAGCCGGTCGTGCTCGCGACCTCGGTCGTCAACGACAAGATGCTCGATCTCGCGCGCTTCATTCCGCCCGCCATGACGCCCGACGAGGAAGGCGCTGCAGAAGGCGATGCGCGGCGTGCCGGCGGCCTCGGGCGAGATGCGCAAGGGCGCCGATGCCTCGAACGTCGAGCTTGCGACCAAGAACGTCGCCACGCTCGCGGCCGCCTTCACCGAGACCGAAGCCTTCATGAAGAAGCGCGGCAAGCTCGATGCGATGAAGTGGGCGGCCGATGCCCGCGCCAACGTGCTGGCGGTCGAGAAGGCCGCGAAGTCGGGCACCTGGGACGCTGCCAAGACCGCGGCGGCCGCCGTCGGCTCGGCCTGCGGCACCTGCCACACGCCGTATCGCGAACGCCTCGAAGACGGCTCGTTCCGCTTCAAGGCCGGCAGCTAGCGCCCGTAGTGGCTCCTGACGATTCGGCGCGTGGCCGCACTCACGCGCCGAGTCGCTCCAGCATCCGGTAGAAGGCCCGCCGGCTCACGCCGAGCGTCACCGCGGCGGCCGACTTGTTCCCCCCCACCGCTTTCAGCGCCGCTGTCACCCGCAGGCGCTCCGCCTCCTCCACCACCCGCGCGCCCGAGCCGCCGCGACGCTCGGTGCTCCGTTCGAGATCCGGGCCGCACGCTTCGCGCACGGTGTGCGGGGCAATCACCGTGTCGTCGCTGAGCGCGGCGGCGCGCAACACGACATTGCGCAGTTCGCGGACATTGCCCGGCCAACGACGCTCCTCGAAGATCGCCAGGGCCGCGCTCGCCCACGATTTCTCCATGAGCCGCAGGCGCCGGCAGGCGTCGCGCAGCAGCGTCGTGGCCAGGGCCGCGATGTCTTCGCGGCGCTCGGCCAGCGACGGCACGTGGAGGCGCACGACGCCGAGACGGTAGATGAGGTCGGCGCGCACGGCGCCGTCGGCGATGAGCTGTGCCGTCTCGCTCGAGGTGCCGGCGATGACGTGCAGCCCCTCGCCGAGTGGCAGATCCGCCGAGGCGACCACCGCGCGCACCAGCGCCGCCTGCGTATCGCTGGACAGGTCGCGGAGTTCCGGCACGAAACACGTCACCGGCGCACGCGCCCCGCGCGACGCCTCCCGCAGGCAGTCGACGCTCGTGGGCTTCGTCGGCGCCGAGCAGTGTGATCTGTGCCCCGCCGCGGCACGGGCCGAGCCGATGCACGACGGCGCCGAGCGTCGCCTTGCCGGCGCCGGTGCCGCCGGTGATCAGGGTGGCGCGGGCGTGCGGGGCCAGGCGCTCGACGGTGCGGAAGAGCGCCTGCATCACCGGCGACTGGCCGACCATGCCGTGGCTGACGCGCCAGTCGTCGCGGCCGCGCCCGAACGATGTCTGCGCATCGAGCACACGGCCGGCGGCCGGGTCGTCGAGCGGGCGAGCCGTGGCGTCGGACATCGGGGGGACCTCTCCGCCAACTGAATCGGCGCCAGCGGCACGAACTTGAATACGCCGCCGCCGTCGAGCTGGTGAAGTCCGGAGCGCCGCCGCCGATTGATCCCGCGTGAGCGCCATCGCTGCGCGGCGTCTGGGCCCCCTGGCGGCCCTGGCGGCCGCGATTCTCTGTCTGGCGTCCGGTTCGACGCCGGTGCGCGCCATCACGCGTCCGTCCGCCGACGCCGCCCTGGCCCGCGCCAGCGCCGCCGCGGTGCGCGGGGTGGTGGTGGCGGTCTCGACGCATCGTGATCCCGCCGTGGGCACGTTCTACACGCATGTGCGGCTCGCAGTGACGCGGTCCTGGGGCTTCCCCACGCTCCCCTCCACGATCGAGCTGAAGCTGCTCGGCGGCGCGACCGCCGACCAGGCGCTGGTGGTCGCCGGTCAGGCCGTGTTCGTGCCCGGCGAGGAGGTGCTGACGTTCCTCGATGTGCGGCCCCGCGACGGCTCGCTCTCGGTCACCGGCCTGGAGCGCGGCAAGTGGACCATTCAGCCGGCCGCGGCATTGCCGCAGACCGCCACGCGCCAGCGCCACGACGCCGTCGGCTCCGCCGGCGAGGCGCTCGCGGCCCGCGATCTCGAGGCATTGGCGGCCCTCGCCGGTACCGACGTGCGGCTGCCTGCCGGCGCGCCGTACGCGACGGCCAGACGCGAGCTCCGGCCGGTGGCACCGCTGGCGGTCGATCCGATCGGCCTCCGCTGGCGCACGCTGGCACGAGGCCGACTGGGGGGCTCCGGTCTTCGTGGATTCGATGTCCACCGGACATCCGCTCTTCCCCGCCGGAGGGTTCACGCAGCTGCTGCGCGCCATCAGTGCCTGGAGCGGGCCGAGCGCGCTGCGCCTGCAGCCCGGGGTGCTGCGCGGTCCCCGCTGCTTCGGGAACACCGACGCGGCCGATGGACGCGTGTCGGTGAGCTACGACGATCCGTGCGACGAAATCGCCGACACCAGCCCGACCCTCGCCATCGGTGGCGCCTACGTCTCGAGCGCGGATGTGCGAATGGTGCGCGGCGCGGCGTACTGGAAGATCACCAAGGGCATGGTGGTGCTCGACAACGCCCGCGCCAAGTTCTCGGGGCTGAGCACCGGATGTTACGAAGAGGTGCTGACGCACGAGCTCGGCCATGCGGTCGGTCTCGCGCACACCGCGGCCACGCCGTCGTTGATGGCGCCATGGCTGGCGCCCGAGTGCGTGAACCGCAGTGAATCGCTGCCGCTGCAGCCGCCGGATTCTGGCGGCGCTCGACGCGTTGTATCCCGCCGGGTCGTCGGCGCCCGGCCCGCCGGGCACGCCGGCCGGACTGAGCGGCGTGACCACGGGCACCACGGTGCAACTGGCGTGGCTGCCGACGGGAGCAGCAGCGGCGAGCTACGAGCTCATCGTCGGCAGCCTGCCCGGGGCGGCCGACATCGGCACCTTCCCCACCGCTACCACCAGCCTCACCGCCGTCGGCGTCGGACGCGGCGTGTACTACGCGCGAATCAGAGCGATGAACGCGCATGGCACGAGCGCGCCGTCGCCGGACATCATCGTCGTCGTCGGCGACGGATTGCCCGGCGCGCCGGTGGGACTCATGGCGGCGGCGGGACAGACCGGTGATGTGCGCGTGTTGTGGCAGGCGCCGCGCACCGGCGCGCCGCCGGCCGGCTACGTGCTGCTCGTCGGCACCTCGGCCGACCATCCGACCACACGCATTCCGATGGCGCAGACGACCCTGGCCGCACACGGCGTGGCGACCGGCACCTACTTCGTGCGAGCGATGGCGGTGAACGCCGCCGGCGCCGGGCCGGCCTCGCCCGAGATTCTCGTGGTCGTGCCCTGACGCGTTTCGGGGGAGCGATCGTCCGTACACACAACAGGGACGCCCGCCGGACATCTGCCGGTCGAACGTCCCCGAGTGCCAGTCAGCGAGAGGCGACTACGGCAGCGCCGTGACGCAAATCGCCGTGACGTTGAGCGTCCAGGTGGGCGTGCCGGTCTGGTTCTCACGCACGCGCACGGTCCACGTGGTCGCGCTGGCCGGTCCGTTCTGGAACACCAGTGTTCCCGTGAGGCCCACGGTGGCGAACCCGCCGCCCATGATGCTCTTGCCGGCGGCGCACGTGGCGGTCACGGTCTTGTCCGCCGTGGTGTTGGATCCAGAGGTCGCGGCCACCGACGCGTAGCCGCTGACGCCGGGCGCCCCCTGTGCACCCGTCAAGCCCATGGGGCCCTGTGCGCCAGCCGGACCCTGCGAGCCCGTCGCACCAGTCGCGCCCTGCGGGCCCACCGGACCGGCGGGGCCGGCGGCACCCTGCGGACCGGCCGCTCCGTCGTTACCTGCCGGACCCTGCGGACCCACGGCGCCTGCGGGGCCCTGGGCACCGGGAGCGCCATCGTTGCCTGCGGGCCCCTGTGGACCTGCAACACCCGGCGCGCCATCATTCCCCGCCGGACCCTGCGCGCCAGGTGCACCGTCAGTACCCGCCGGGCCTTGCGGACCCGCGACACCCTGCGGACCAGCCGCACCGTCAGTACCCGCCGGTCCCTGGGGACCCACGGCGCCTGCCGGGCCCTGGGCACCAGGTGCGCCGTCGTTGCCCGCGGGACCCTGCGGACCTGCAACACCCGGCGCGCCGGGCGCGCCATCATTCCCCGCCGGACCTTGCGGACCCGCGACACCCTGCGGACCAGCCACACCGTCAGTACCCGCCGGTCCCTGCGGACCAGCGACACCCTGTGCGCCGGGCGCGCCGTCGTTACCCGCGGGACCCTGCGGACCCGCCGGACCCTGCGCACCGTTCGCGCCAGTCGCACCCGCCGCGCCGTCGATACCCGCCGGGCCCTGCGGGCCCACTGGACCAGCCGGGCCCGGCGCCGTTCGCGCCAGTCGCACCCGCCGCGCCGTCGTTGCCTGCTGGGCCCTGCGGACCTACAGGACCGGCGACACCCTGCGGACCAGCCGCACCGGGCGCACCGTCAGTACCCGCCGGTCCCTGCGGACCCGCCGCACCGGGCGCGCCGTCGCTGCCCGCGGGACCTTGCGGACCCTGCGCGCCGTTCGCGCCAGTCGCACCCACCGCGCCGTCGTTGCCTGCGGGCCCCTGCGGACCCGCAACACCCGGCGCGCCATCGCTACCCGCGGGTCCCTGGGGACCTGCCGGACCCGCCGCACCCGGCGCGCCAGCGACACCCGGCGCCCCGTCATTACCCGCGGGTCCCTGGGGACCAACCGGGCCAGCGACACCCTGGACTCCAGGCGCGCCATCGCTACCAGCGGGACCTTGCGGCCCCACGGGGCCAACCGCTCCTTGCGGCCCGGCGGCACCTGCCGGGCCCTGCGCGCCGGCCGCACCGTCAGCGCCGGCCGGGCCCTGCGGACCCACCGGACCAAGCGCGCCCGTGGCGCCGGCGGGACCCGCCGGCCCCTGCGCGCCATCCACACCTGCGGCACCCGTCGCGCCCACCGCGCCCGGAGCCCCGTCGCTGCCTGCCGGTCCTTGTGGACCGATCGCACCGATCGCACCCTGCGGCCCCTGCGGCCCCACCGGACCTGCGGGGCCCTGCGCGCCGGCCGCACCTGCCGGCCCCTGCGGACCCGCCGCGCCAGCCACGCCTGCCGGCCCAGTGGGCCCGGCAGGCCCCTGGGCGCCCGCTGGTCCCTGAGGACCGGTCGGCCCCGTGGGACCCGAGCCAATCGCGGCCGCAAGGCCACTCAGGTCGGCGTTGAGGAGTACCAAGCCCGGCGACACGCGCAGGGGCTGGAAGGCCGGCGACGGTGAGGTCGCCACCTGAATGTAGTAGCGGTCGAGTTCGGTGCCGCTGAACGGCGGCGTCACGCTCACGACGGCCCGACCGCTGCCGTCAAGGCTGCTGAATGCGAGCAGCACGAAATCCGCGCCCACGGAGAACGACACGCCGGCGTAGGCGAAGCCGGACCCCTTGGAGCTGCCGAGGATGGCGAAGTTCTCGCCCGGCGTGCCGGTCACGGTCACCAGAGTGGCGCCGCCCGGCGTCACCACGGTCTTGCTCAGCGTGACGACGGGGACCTGCGCGTCAGCGTTCGTCGCCGTCAGCGGCAGGGCGATGAACGCCGCCAGCATGACCGCACCGATCCGCATCCCCGCTCCATACCGCCCGGTTTCCACAAGTCCGTCGCGCTTCATACTGATTCTGTCTCCCGTTCCGGCTATTCGCCTGTCCGGCTCAGAGCACGAAAGATGCCATCATGGAAAGTGTTGTTTTTCGGTTCAATAGTGAGAACTGTGCGGCCCTCGACCACCGTGCGCACAATTTTGGCGCACACCAACCGTTTTATTGACGAGTCGTGTCAGCCATAATTTTCGTACACGAGAACGGGCGCGAGGCCGAAGCCCCGCGCCCGCAGCGTGACAGTGAGACAGCGGGACAGCGGCAGCAGCCTTTTCGAGCCCCAGCCTCCAGCCCCTAGCCCCCAGAACCTAGTAGCGGTAGTGCGCCGCCTTGTACGGGCCATCCGGCGACACGCCGATGTAGTCGGCCTGTTCCTTCGTGAGCCGCGTCAGCTTCACGCCCAGCTTGTCGAGGTGGAGACGCGCCACCATCTCGTCGAGCTTCTTCGGCAGGATGTAGACGCGCTTGGCGTCGTAGGTGGTGCCCGACAGCGTCTCCTTGCCGGTGGCGCTGAAGTGCAGGTCGAGCTGCGCCACCACCTGGTTGGTGAACGACGAGCTCATCACGAAGCTCGGGTGGCCGGTGGCGCAACCGAGGTTCAGCAGACGGCCTTCCGCCAGCACGAGCACGCTGTGTTCGGCGCGGGTCGCGGTGGCCGGGAACACCCACTCGTCGGTACTGCGGCTTGATCTGCACGCGCGTGGCGCCCGACTTCGCCAGGCCGGCCATCTCGATCTCGTTGTCGAAGTGGCCGATGTTGCCGATGATCGCCTTGTCCTTCATCCGCATCATGTGCTCGACGGTGAGGATGTTCTTGTTGCCCGTCGCGGTGATGAAGATGTCGGCGGTCTCGATGACCTCGTCGAGCGTCGTCACCTGGTAGCCTTCCATCGCCGCCTGCAGCGCGCAGATGGGATCGATTTCGGTGACGATCACGCGTGCGCCCTGGCCCTTGAGCGCCTGCGCGCAGCCCTTGCCCACGTCGCCGTAGCCGAACACCACCGCCACCTTGGCCGACAGCATGACGTCGCTGGCGCGGTTCAAGCCGTCGATGAGCGAGTGACGGCAGCCGTAGAGGTTGTCGAACTTGCTCTTGGTGGCCGAGTCGTTGACGTTGATGGCCGGGAACAGCAGCGTGTTGGCCGCGGTCATCTCGTAGAGGCGGTGCACGCCGGTCGTGGTCTCTTCGCTCACGCCCTGGATGCCGTCGGCGACCTTGGTCCACACCCCGGGACGCGCCTTCAGTTCACGGCCGAGCGTCTCGAGGATGACGCCCCATTCTTCGGGATCGCTCTCGGCGTCGAACGCCGGAATCACGCCGGTGGCCTCGTATTCCTTGCCCTTGTGCACGAACAGCGTCGCGTCGCCGCCGTCGTCGACGATGAGCGACGGGCCCGAGCCATCCGGCCACAGCAGCGCTTCGACCGTGCACCACCAGTATTCCTGCAGCGTCTCGCCCTTCCACGCGAACACCGGCGTGCCCTTGGGATCGGCCACGGTGCCGCCGGTCTCCGGACGGCCGACCACCACGGCCGCGGCCGCGTGATCCTGCGTCGAGAAGATGTTGCAGCTCACCCAGCGGACGTCGGCGCCGAGTTCGGTCAGCGTCTCGATGAGCACCGCCGTCTGCACGGTCATGTGCAGCGAGCCCATGATCTTCGCGCCGGCCAGCGGCTTGGCCGCGCCGTACTGCTTGCGCAGGGCCATCAGGCCCGGCATCTCGTGCTCGGCCAGCCGGATCTCCTGGCGGCCGAAATCGGCGAGCGAGAGGTCCTTGACCTTGAAGGGCTGGCGGCCCGCCGTGCGGGCGGCTTCGAATGCGTGAACGGTCGTCGCGGTTGCCATGTCTCTCTCCTGTGTGCGGTGTCGAATCGGTCGAACGGTCGTCTATCTGGTCGCGACGGCGCGGAAGAGCGCGGGGCCCTTCGCCGTCGCCTCGGTCGTCAGGGCCTCGAAGCGCACATCGGCAAAGCCTGCGCCCTCGAGCCACCGGCGGATCTGCGGCTCGGAGAAGCCGAGCCACACATGTCCCATCTGCTGCTGATAGTCGCTGCGGTCGTGGGGCAGCATGTCCACGACGAGCACGCGGCCGCCGGGCGCGATTACGCGCGCGGCTTCCGCGATGGCGCGCCCGGGGTCGGGCACGTGGTGCAGGACGAGCGCGAGCACGGCGATGTCGAGCTGCTGATCGTCCACCGGCAGCGCTTCGAGGGTGCCGCGCCGCACCTCCACATTGGCCATCGACGCCAGGCGCGTGCGCGCCGCGCCGAGCATCTCGACCGACGCGTCCACGGCGATGACGCGCGTGACGTAGGGCGCGACCAGCGCGCTGAACTGGCCGGTGCCGCACCCGAGATCGCCCACCCGCAGGCGCCGATCGAGCATCGCCAGCACCGCTTCCGACTGGAACTGCTGGCCGAAGAGCTCGGCCCGCAGGCGATCCCACTGGCCCGAGGCCGACGAGAAGAACTGCGCCGACTTCGAGCGCCGCTCGGCCAGCGCCGCTTCGGCGCGGCGCGCGTCCTGTTCGGCGGCCGAGGTGTCACTCGCCTGCTCGCGAATGAGCGGCCACAGACGCGCCGCCGGCTGGTCGAGCGACGCCGACAGCCCGTAGTAGCGCGAGGTGCCATCGCGGCGTGACGTCACCCAGCCGTCGTCGGCCAGGGTCTTCAGGTGGCGGCTGACGGTGGACTGCGGCAGCTGCACGACGGCGCAGAGTTCGGTGACGGTGAGTTCGTGCCGCTCGAGCAGCAGCAGGATCCGGCAGCGCACCGGGTCGGCCAGCGCCGTCATGTGCTCCAGCAGGCGGGGCATGCTGGGCCGGTCGGCGATGGCGAGGGCGCGGTCTTGATTCATCCGTAAATCCGGATGCAAGGATATATACGACATTGGTGTTGGCCCTGTCAACCCCTGCAACCATTTGCCCATCCCGCCCGTCTATGTTCCACACGCGTATACTCCCATCGCAGCTATGACTCAGGATCGCCATCGTCCCGAACGTTTCCTGCCCCTTCCGCCGGCGTGGCTCGACATCCTGCTGGCCCTGTGCGCCGACGACCTCCACGGCTACGCGGTGATGCAGGAGGTGGCCCGCGCCGCCGACGCGCCGCTGCACCCGGGCACCCTCTACCGCGCGCTGGCGCGGTTGCTGGAATCCGAGCTCATCGTGGAACTCGACGAGCGGCCCCGCGAGGGCGACGACGAACGTCGCCGCTACTACCGCGTGACCGACCTCGGGCGCGCGGTGGCGCGCGCCGAAGCGGTGCGCCTCGAACGCGTGGTCGCCCGCGCGCACGCCGCGAAGCTCTTTGCCTGACACGCCGATGCCGACGTCCACGCCCTGGCCCATCGCCGTCGCGCTGCGCAGCTACCCGCGCCAGTTCCGTGCCCGCTTCGGCGCCGATCTGTCGCGCGCCTTGACCGAGGCATGGCACAGCGCCGAGCGCGGCGACGGCCTCACGCGGCTGGCGCGACCGCGGCCGTCTGCTGGGCACCACGATCGCCTCGGGATGCGCCGAGCGCGGCGCCGCCCTCTCGCGCCAGACCTGGCGCACCCATCGTCCGCACCTCTACACCCCTGACGGGAGACGCGCCACCATGTGGGATTCGCTGATGCACGACGTTCGCGCCGCCGTCCGTGGCCTGGCCTCGGCTCGCGCGTTCACCGCGTTGACGGTCGTCGCCCTGGGCCTCGGACTGGGCGCCAACAGCGCCGTGTTCGCCGTGGTGAACGGCGTGCTGCTGCGGCCGTTGCCCTACGAGCACCCCGACCGGCTCGCCATGCTGTGGAGCGAGAACCCGCGGCTGGCCAATGAGACCAACCCGCTCTCCCCCGCCAACTTCGACGATCTCCGCCGCATGAGCCGGTCGTTCGAGTCACTCGACTACGCGCTGTCGTTCATCGTGCGCGTCGCCATTCAGGGCCAGGAAGATCAGGGCGTGGTCCAGGTGCTGCGCGTGGGCTCGACCCTGCTGCCGATCGTCGGCGCGCGCACGCAGCTCGGGCGGCTCATGGCGCCCGATGAACGCGACGTCGCCGTGGTCAGCGACCGCGCGTGGCGCACGAGGTTCGGCGCCGACCCGGCGGTCGTCGGTCGCACCATCGTCCTCTCGGGCAACGAGTCGCTCACCATCGTCGGCGTGGCCGCGCCGGAGTTCGTGTTTCCGCTGCGGGACATGCTCTGGCAGGCGGGCACCACGACGCCGCATGTGGCGGACTTCTGGATCCCCATGCCGATGGAGGGGCCGCGCTGGGTCCAACCAGACGGAACGCTGGTGCGATCCGCACACGCCCTCATGGCCATCGGCCGTCTGCGCCCGGGCGTCACGGCGGGCGAGGCCAGCGCCGAGCTGCGCGCGCACGCACAGACGCTGGCCGATCGCTATCCCGACACCAATCGCGGCTGGAGCGCCCGGGTCGTCGACTTGCACGCGCAGGCCACCGGTTCGATGCGGGTGGGGCTCTCGGCCCTCCAGGCCGGCGCGCTGCTGCTGCTGCTCATGGCCGCGGTGAACGTGACCAACCTCGTGCTGGCGCGATCAATCGCCAGACAACGCGAACTCGCCGTGCGCTCGGCGCTCGGCGCCAGCGCCCGCCAGTTGGTACGGCAGGCGCTCATCGAGAGTCTGGTCCTGACCGGCGCTGCCCTCGGGCTGTCGACCCTGCTGGGCTCGTGGCTGCTCCGGGCGCTCGTCGCCCTCGCCCCGGCCACTGTTCCGCGCATCGAGGACGTCGGTGCCGGGCTCGAGACGTTTGCCGCCTCGGCCGGCCTCGCGCTGGTCATCGGCATCGCCATCGCCATCGTCCCGGTCTGGGTCGCGGCGCGCACCGACGTCCGCGGCGTGCTGCAGGACAGCAGCCGCGGCGCCGCAGGTGTGTCGCGGTCGGGAGGACGGCTCCGCACGACGCTCGTGGTCGCGGAAGTGGCGCTGGCCGTGGTGATCACGATTCAGGCGGGTCTGCTCTTCCGGAGCTTCGCCTCACTCGTCGCCACCGATCCGGGGTTCCAGACCGAAGGCCTTCTGACGTTCCAGATGGGGACGCCGGACCGCCTGACGTCCGTCGAGGCGCGGCGGGCCTTCTACGACGATTGGTTCGCGCGTCTGGGCGCGATTCCGGGCGTCACGGCGGCCGGAGGCACGACCCGCATTCCGCTGGGCAGTTCGAACGTCACGACGTCAGCGCGCGCCGAGGGCAACACCGACCCGGCATCGAGCCTGCCCGAGGTGGAATTCAGGCGCGCCTCCACGGACTACTTCCGGGCGATGGGGATGCCGATCGTCAAGGGTCGGCCGCTCCAGGCCTCCGATCGCCCCACCGATCCGCCGGTGGCGGTCATCAACGAGACGATGGCGCGGATGGTCTTTCCTGGCGTCGACCCGGTCGGGCGACGCCTGCAGACAGGGCCTGGCGCCAACGGCGCCCTGGATCACCGTCGTGGGTGTCGTCGGTGACATCCGCCACAACTCACTCGAAGTCGCGCCGCCGCCCGAGATCTACGTCGACATGCGCGGCACCCCGCCCAATGGCCCGTTCATCGCCGTGCGCACCACCGGCGACCCGCTGGCGCTGGTGGACACGATTCGCCGCGTCGCCAGGGACGCCGATTCGACGCTCGTGCTCTCGGACTTCCGCACCATGTCGGACCTGCGTTCGGCGTCGCTCGCCGAGCGCCGCTTCGTCCTCACGCTGGTGTCGGGCTTCGGCGTGCTGGCGCTGCTGCTGGCGGTGGTGGGCGTCTACGGCGTGCTGGCGCTGGTGGTCGCGGAGCGGACCTCGGAGATGGGTCTGCGCATGGCGCTCGGCGCCGCCCCGGGCACCGTGATGCGCCTGGTGCTCGGCCAGGCGCTGAGCCTGACCGCGGTGGGCATCGGCGTCGGCCTCGTCGCGGCCGCCGGCGCCGCCCGCGTCACGCGCGGCGTGCTCATCGGCGTCACGGCCTACGACCCGAGCACCTATGTGTCGGTGCCGGCGCTGCTCTTCGCCGGCGCGGCGCTGGCGGCCCTGGTGCCGGCGCGGCGCGCCATGAAGGCCGATCCCGCCATGGCGCTGCGCGTCTGATTCCCGGGAGCCTCCATGACGTCGACCGCCCTCACGCTTGCAACCGCAGCTGTGCTCGTCCTCGGCGCGCCCGCCGGATCCCTGAAGGTCACGCAGCGCCACCTCGTCCCGGTGTGTCTCGAGGCCGCAGCCGTGCGCCCCGGCACGCGGGCGTGGCCCACAGGCAACGCGCCGCTGGCGCTCACATTCACGATGCGGAATCAGCCGCGTCCGGGCACCGCCGACGCGCCGGCCGGCTACGCCACCGTCACGTTCACGCCCGCCGCCGGGCATCGCTACGAGGTCGAGGTGCGATCGGCGCCACGGACGTTTTCGCAGCGCGTGTGGCCAGAGGGCGCGTGGACGCCGGTCGTGCGCGATCGCACCGACGATCGGATCGTCAGCGGCGAGCCCGTCTGGGGACCGCCACCCTGCCCGGTCGCGTCAGCCCAGCGCTGATTCGAGCTCGCCCACGAGGCGATCGAACCGCGACACCAGCGCGCGGATGGCGGTGGGCTGCGCCAGGTCCACGCCGGCCTGCTTGAGCAGCGCCATCGGGTGATCGCTGCCGCCGGCCCGCAGCAGATCGAGATACCGCTGCACGCCGTCGCTGCGGCGCACCGGGTCGGCGCTGCCCACGGCCTCCATCAACGCGGCGGTCGAGGCCATGCAGGTGGCGTACTGGTAGACGTAGTAGGGCGACTGGAAGAAGTGCGGGATGCGCGCCCACGTCCAGGCCGTGCGCTCGTCGCGGGTAATGGCGTCGCCCCAGTAGGCATCGATCGTGCGCGAGTAGAGCTGCGCCGAGTGCGTCGGCGGTGATGGGCTCGTCGCGCTCGACCATTCGGTGCGCCTCGAGTTCGTAGTCGGCGAACACCACCTGGTTGTAGAAGGTGCCGACGATGCCGTCGATGGCGTGCTGCAGCAGCATCGTGCGTTCTTCGACCGACGTTGCGCGCGCCAGCATCAGCTCGAGCAGCAGCTCCTCGTTGAGCGTCGAGGGCACTTCCGCCACGAAGATCGTGTAGCCGGCGTAGACGAACGGCTGGCTGCCGTGCGCCAGCAGCGTGTGCATCGAGTGGCCCATCTCGTGGGCCAGCGTGAAGACGGCGTCGAGCGTGTCGTTGTAGTTGAGCAGCATGTACGGGTGTGCCCCGTAGACCGGCGCCGAATAGGCGCCGCTGCGCTTGCCTTTGTTCTCGTAGACGTCGATCCAGCGCCGCTCGAAGGCTTCACCGACCCGGGCCTGGTAGTCGGCGCCCAGCCGCGCCGTCGATTCGACCACCCACGCGCGCACGTCGTCGTAGCGATACTGGACGTCGTAGTCGACCAGCGGCACGTAGGTGTCGGCCGGCGTGTAGGTATCGAGACCGAGGACACGCTTGCGCAGGCGGTGGTAGCGCTGGAACGGCTCCACGCCGGCGCGGGCTTCGGCGATGAGGGTGGTCACGACATCGGTCGGGATGGCGTTGCCGAAGAGCGCCGCCTCGAGCGTGCTGGCATAGCCGCGCGCCCGGGCCTGGAACCAGTCGCGATGCAGCACGCCGTTGTAGATCGAGGCGTAGGTGTTGCGGTTGCCGCCGAACACGTCGAAGTGCGCATTGAAGACGGCGCGGCGGTCGGCCGCCACGCGGCTGGTGGCGAGGATCCGGCGGTAGTTGCTGTAGGTGCACTCGACGCTGGCGCCGGTGCTGAGCGTCACCGCCGGGAACTTCGCGTCGGCCGTCGACAGCGCCTCGTAGACGTCTTTCGGCGCGCCGGTCAGGCGCGACGACAACGACAGCAGCCGCTCGCCCGCCTGATCGAGCACATGCGCCTGCTTGCGGAACAGGTCTTCGACGGCAAAGCGGTAGACGGCCAGCGCCGGGTCGGCGTCCATCCAGCCGTGGATCGCCTCGATCGGCACGGTGAGCAGTTCCGGATTGAACCACGAGGTGGCGTGTTCGAGCCGGGCAAACAACAACTGGACCCGCTGCCGCCGCGCCGCCGCGGCGTTGTCGCGCTGATCCTGGTCGTGCGTGAGCGAGGGGTAATACCAGACGCGGTAGCTCAGCTGGCCGATGACATCGTGCGCTTCGAGCGCCGCGCGCAGCCGCGCGCCATTCAGCCCGAGCGTGCCGGAGAACGCCTTGAACTCGCCGATGAACCGTTCGAGATCCGTCACCGCCGCGTCCCAAGCCTCCCAGGACGGGAAGATGGCGGACAGATCCCACGTGTAGGCGGGGTCGACCTCGGAGCGTTCGGGGGTGACGAGCGTGGACGCGGCAGCCATCCCGGCCATGTTACCTGCGCGTCATGGGCGCGTGCCAGTCGGCCCCGGCGGCGGTTCGACCAGCCGCCGGTCGCGCCACAACGCCGGCAGCGCCGCCAGCACGCCGCCGAGGCCTGCGGCACCGCGTCGCCACGCATGGAACGCGGTGAGCACCGTGTGCTGACCCTGGGTGACGGTGCCGCGCTTCCACGCCCCGGCCGCGAACTTGTTGGCTTCGGCCATGGTGGGATAGGTGTGGATGGTGCCCAGGATCTTCTCGAGGCCGAGCCCGTGCTTCATCGCCGTGACGAACTCCACCAGCAGGTCGGCCGCGTGGGCGCCGCCGATGGTGGCGCCGAGAATGCGATCGGTGCCGGGCGTCGTCAGCACCTTCACGAGGCCCTCGGCGGCGCCGTCAGCAATCGCGCGGTCGAGGTCGTCGATGCCGTAGGTCGTGACCGTGCACGGCACGCCGGCCGCCCTCGCCTCCTGCTCGTTCATGCCGACGCGGGCCACTTCCGGCTCGGTGAAGGTCGCCCACGGCACCACCGTGTAGTCGACGCGGAACTTGCGGAAGCGGCCGAAGAGCGCGTTCACCGAGGCAAACCACGCCATGTGCGAGGCGGTGTGCGTGAACTGGTAGGGACCGGCGACATCGCCGCAGGCCAGGATGTTCGGGAACCGCGTTTCGAGGAACCCGTTCACCTCCACCGTGCGCGACGGCGTGGTGGGAATGCCCAGGGCGTCGAGGCCGTAGCCGGCGGTGTTCGCCACGCGGCCGACCGCGCAGAGGATCTCGTCGAAGGGGATGGCTTCGGTGCCCCCCGCGTGGTCGACGATGAGCCGCTTCTCGCCGTCCACGACCTCGACGCGGCGGGCCGTGCGCCCGAGGCGCAGGTCGATGCCCTCACGCACGAAGGTCCGGGCGATAAGGGCCGAGAACTCCACGTCTTCCTTTGCGAGCAGCCGCGGCGCCATCTCGACCTGCGTGACCTGCGAGCCGAAGCGCGCGAACGCCTGCGCCAGCTCGCAGCCGATCGGTCCGCCGCCGAGCACGACCAGACGCCGCGGCAACGCGCGCAGCGCCCACACCGTGTCGGAGGTCAGCGGCCCGGCCTCGGCCAGGCCGGGCAGCGGCGGCACCAGCGGCCTGGCGCCGGCGGCGATGACGATATGCGTCGTCGTCAGCGTCTGGCGCGAGCCGTCGCCGGCGGTCACGTCGACCGTCCACGGCGAGGTGATCGTGGCGGTGCCCTCGACGCACGTCACGCCGAGGCGGGTGTAGCGTTCGACCGAATCATGCGGCTCGATGTCGGTGATGACGCGCTGCACCCGCGCCATCACGTCCGCGAAGTCGAAGTCGGCCGAGGCAGTGCGGATCCCGAACTCGGGCGCGCGGCGGATGTCGGCGAGCAGCTTGGCCGAGCGCAGCAGCGCCTTCGACGGCACGCAACCCGTGTAGAGGCAGTCGCCGCCCAACCGATGCTTCTCGACCAACGCGACCCGGGCCTTCACCGTGGCCGCGATGTAGGCAGCGACCAGGCCGGCGGAACCGCCGCCGATGACGACGACGTTGTGCGCGTAGGCCGCCGGTCTGAGGTGCGCAAACGGGCGGTAGACCGCGCGGACGCGGGCGGCCTCCACCAGCCGGCGCGCCACCAGCGGCAGCAGCCCCAGCGCCGTGAACGACACGAGCAGGGCCGGCGACAGAATGCCGGCGAGCCCATCGAGACGCGCCAACTGGGTGCCGGCGTTCACGTAGACGAGCGTGGCCGGCACCATCCCCACCTGGCTGACGCCGTAGAAGGTCGGCACCTTCATCGGCGTCAGCCCCATGAGCAGGTTGACGAGGAAAAACGGAAAGACCGGTACCAGCCGCAGCGTGAAAAGGTAGAAGCGCGCCCTCGCGCGCCACCCCGGCGTTCATCGCCGTGAGGCGCTCCCCGAAGCGCCGCTGCACCCAGTCGCGCAGCACGAATCGCGAGGAGAGAAACGCCAGCGTCGCGCCGATCGAGGAGGCGAACGACACGAGCAGCGTGCCGGTGACCACTCCGAAGAGCGCGCCGGCCGCCAGCGTCATCACGGCCGCGCCGGGTAGCGACGCGGCGGCCACCAGCACGTAGGCGGCGAAGAACAGGCCGGCCGTCTGCCAGGGATGTGCCTGCCGGTAGGCCTCGACCGCCGCCTGCTGCGCCTTGAGCGCGCTCAGGCTGGCGAAGCGATCGAGATCGAACCAGAAGAACGCGACAACGAGCGCCGCGAGGACCCCGAGCAGCAGCGTGCGGGCGACGCGGGTCGGCATCTCGTAGCCTTCGATGTGTGGACGGGACCAGCCGTGTCAGCGGTCCGTCAGGGGGTCGCCGCCAGCACGCTGGTGAGCGCGTCGAGTCGCGGCGGAATCCGCACCGCCCGGACGTCGAGGGCCAGCCGCGCCGCCAGTGCCGGCGGCAACGCGACCGCCTGGCCGAGCGTGGGCTCCACCACTTCGGGGAACTTGGCCGGGTGGGCCGTGCTCAGCACGATCGTGGGCGCACTGTGTCCCCGTCCGGATTTGTCGGCGCCGAGCCAGCCCACCGCGGTGTGCGGGTCGGCGATGTAGCCGTGCTGCGCGTGCAGGCGGCGAATCGTGGCCCGCACCTCGTCGTCGGTGACCACCACGCCCGTGATCGCGTCACGCATCCGCGTCAGGTCGCCGCCGTACAGCCAGGTGAGCCGCTCGAGGTTGCTCGGGTGCCCCACGTCCATGGCGCTGGCCAGCGTCGGCACGGCATCCTGCGGCGTGAAGGTGCCGCTCGAGAGATACCGCGGGAACGGATCGTTGATGGTGGTGGCCGACACGAAATGGCCGATCGGCACGCCGCGACGGGCGGCCATGACGCCGGCGGTCAGGTTGCCGAGGTTGCCGCTCGGCACGACGATCGTCGGGGGGGATGCGCCGGCCGGCAGTTGCAGCGCCGCCCACGCGTAGTACGCCATCTGCGGCAGCAATCGCCCGATGTTGATCGAGTTGGCGGAGGTGAGGCGGTGCGCGTCGCCGAGCGCCTGGTCGGCGAAGGCCGCCTTCACGAGGCGCTGGCAGTCGTCGAACGTGCCCTCGACCGCCACCGCCGAGACGTTGTCGCCGAGGGTCGTGAACTGCACCTCCTGCACCCGGCTGACGCGGCCGTGCGGATACAGCACGACGACGCGGGTGCCTGGCACGCGGTGGAACGCCTGGGCCACGGCGCCACCGGTGTCGCCCGAGGTGGCGACCAGCACGGTGAGCGGCCGGGCCTCCCCGCTCGGGGAAATCGCCGCCAGCCAGCGCGCCATCGTGCGCGCGCCGACGTCCTTGAACGCGAGCGTCGGCCCGTGGAAGAGCTCGAGCACGAAGCGGGCGTCGCCGAGGGGCACGAGCGGCACGGGAAAGTCGAGCGCGTCGGTCATCAGGCCCTCGAGGGCCTCGCGACCGAAGGTATCGGCAGCCAGCGGCGCGATGAGGGCGGCGGCCACCGCTCCGAGCGATCGACCGCGCAGCGCCTCGAACTCGGCCGGCGTCATCGCGGAAATGGCGGTCGGCACGTAGAGGCCACCGTCGGGCGCCAGGCCGCGCCGCACGGCCTCCGCCAGCGTGACCGGCGCCTCAGCAGCGGTGCCTCGGGTGCTGATGAACGGCATCACCGGCCTCCCGTGACGTCGACGATGCGGGCGCCGGTCGTGCCGACCGGCGACACCCACAGGTCGGCGCCGGGTCCGGGTTCGGCCGCATAGGCGGCGGCCATCGCCTCGCCGACGGCGCGCGCAGCGGCCAGCGTCGGCGCCAGCGCGAAGATCGACGGGCCCGATCCCGACAGGCTGCAGCCGAGCGCGCCGGCGGCCAGGGCCGCGGCCTTGACCCGGGCGAAGCCGGGGACGAGCACCGCGCGCTTGGGCTCGGCCACGTGGTCCACCAGCGACCGCGACAGCAGCGCGAGGTCGCCGGTGTGCAGCGCCGAGACGAGGGCGCCGAGGTTCGCCCACTGCCGCACGGCGGTGGCCAGCGGCACCGAGTCGCCGAGCAGGGCGCGCGCGGCGCCGGTCTGCACTTCCAGATGCGGATGCAGCACGGCACACGATAGACCGGCCGGCACCGGCAGGCGGACGATGTCGGGCGGCTCGACGCTGCGGGCCAGCACGAAGCCGCCGTAGAGCGACGGCGCGACGTTATCGGGATGGATGGCCCCGCAGCCAGCCTGCTCGCCCTGCATCGCCGCCTGGCAGACCCGTTCCATCGACGCCGGGCGGCCGAGCAGCTCGTTGACCGCCACCACCGCCGCCACGGCGCTGGCGCCGCTGCTGCCGACGCCGCTGGCCAGCGGCAGGCCCTTGTGCACGTCGAGCACGATCCCTTGCCGGGTGCCGAGCGCCGCCAGCAGCGCCTGAGCGGCCGCGCCGGCCGTGTTTTTGCCCGGATCGCGTGACAGGCGGCCGCCGTCGCCGGTCACCTCGCCGATGACGACCCCGGGCGTGTCGGAGAGCCGCGCCACCACCACATCGCCTGGCTCGTCGAGCGCGAAGCCCAGCACGTCGAAGCCGGCGGCGACGTTCGAGACGGTGGCCGGGGCGAAGGCAGCAATCATCGCGGCGCTCCGTTCTCCGGTTTGATGGGAATCGGGCGTCCGTGCTGGCCGATGGCCACCAGCACCACTTCGGCGTAGGTGACCTTCTCGCACTCGCCGACGCCGGCGCTCCAGCGCTCCACCTCGACCGAGACGGCGACGGTGACCGAGGTCCGCCCCACTTTCAGCGTCTCGGTGTAGAAGTTGACGATGTCGCCGACGAACACCGGCGAGTGGAATTCGACCTCGCGAATCGCCTTGGTCACGAAGCGATGCGCCGCCGTTTTCCGGGCCTCCACCGCCGACGCGAGGTCGATGTGCGAGAGGATCACGCCGCCGAAAATCGTCCCGAGCGCGTTGGTGTCCTTGGGCAGCAGCAGCACTTTGATGGCGGGTATGCGGTCGGACATCGTCCGATGGTAGTAAAAAGATCGTGTCGGGCGCGAATCGCCTGCTCGCCCCCCGCCGATTTCGTTTATTCTCGATCCCCTGACGATGAGCACGGCGACCAACGAACGACTGAAACTGGCCAACGGCGCCTCCACCAACGGGCACTGGACGCAGACCGAGGCCAGCGACCATTACGACGTGGCCCGCTGGGGCCAGGGCTACTTTTCGGTCAGCGATGCCGGGCACATGCTGGTGCATCCGTCGAAGGACGCCACCCGGGCCATCGACATCAAGAAGCTGGTCGACCGGCTCGACCTGCGGGGCCTGAGCGCCCCCATCCTGATCCGCTTCCCCGGCATCCTGCAGCACCGCCTGGGCGAGATTCACGCCGCCTTCCAGCAGGCCATCTCGCAGAACCAGTACAGCGGCAAATACGTCTGCGTCTACCCCATCAAGGTGAACCAGCAGCGGCAGGTGGTCCAGGAAATCATGGAGTTCGGCCGCCAGTACCGGCTTCGGCCTCGAGGCCGGCTCCAAGCCCGAGCTGATGGCGGTGGCCGCCATGGCCAGCAACGACACGCCGATCGTGTGCAACGGCTTCAAGGACGCCGAGTTCATCGAGCTGGCGATGTGGGCCCAGAAGATCGGCCGCAACATCATCCCGATCGTCGAGAAGTACACCGAGCTCGAACTGATCCTGAAGTACGCCGAGAAGGTCGGCGTCCGGCCCCGCATCGGCATGCGCGTGAAGCTGGCCGCCCGCGGCATGGGCCGCTGGCAGTCATCGGGCGGCTATCGCTCGAAGTTCGGGCTGACCGTCACCGAGATCCTGCGCGGCCTCGAGCTGCTGAAGTCGCACGGGATGGAAGACTGCTTCAAGCTGCTGCACTTCCACCTGGGCAGCCAGATCACGCACATCCGCATCATCAAGAACGCGCTGAACGAAGCAGCGCGCGTCTACTGCGACCTGGCCAAGGCGGGCGCGGGAGTCGAGTACATCGACGTCGGCGGCGGCCTGGGGGTCGACTACGACGGCTCGCAGACCAACTTCGAGTCGAGCATGAACTACACCCTGCAGGAGTACGCGAACGACGTCGTGTATCACATCCAGCAGGTGTGCGACGAAGAGAAGGTCACGCACCCGACCATCATCTCGGAGAGCGGCCGCGCCATCACCGCCTATCACTCGCTGCTGGTCTTCAACGTGCTCGGCACCAGCGGCTTCGGCGAAGAACAGGTGCCGGCGGCGCCGCAGGACGACTTCGAGCAGCCGGTCATCGACCTGATCGAGACCTTCCGCAACGTCAACGCCCGCAACGCCCTCGAGAGCTACCACGACGCGCAGCAGGCGCTCGACATGGCGATGAACCTGTTCAGCGGCGGCTACCTGCCGCTCGAGCAGCGCGCCCACGCCGAGAACCTCTACTTCGCGATCTCCGAGAAGATCCGGCGGCTGCTGCCAGCAGATGGCCGACGTCCCCGAGGAACTGCAGAACCTCGAGGAGATGCTGTCAGACACCTACTTCTGCAACTTCTCGCTGTTCCAGTCGATTCCCGACAGCTGGGCGATCAAGCAGCTCTTCCCGGTCGTGCCGATCCACCGGCTGCTCGAGAAGCCGACCAATCACGCCGTCATCGGCGACATCACCTGCGATTCCGACGGCAAGCTGGATCAGTTCATCGACCGCCGCGACGTGAAGAAGACGCTGCGCCTGCACCGCGACAACGGCGAGCCGTACTTCCTGGGCGTGTTCCTGGTGGGCGCGTATCAGGAGATTCTCGGCGACCTGCACAACCTGCTCGGTGACACGCACGCGGTGCACGTCAGCCTGAACGAAAACGGCGACGAAAACGAACCGGCCCGCGTCGACCACGTGATCAAGGGCGACACGGTCAACGAAGTGCTGCGCTACGTGCAGTTCGACCCGGAAGAGCTGCTCGGCAAGCTGCGCCGCGACGTCGAGCTGGCCGTGCATGCCGGCCAGCTTCAGGACCAGCAGGCCGGACGGCTGCTGCGCTTCTACGAGGAAGGCCTGCAGGGCTACACCTACCTGGAAGATCCGAGCGCCGAGTAAGACACCGGCGACGTCCCCCTCACTCGCGGGGCGACAGTCGCCGATAGAGCCACGCCTTCGCCAAGGCCCAGTCGCGCGCGACCGTGGCGGGCGATATCTCGAGCGCGTCGGCCGTCTCGTCGACGTTGAGCCCCGCGAAGAAGCGCAATTCCACGACGCGGCACTGCCGGGCATCGAGTGCGGACAGCGCCTCCAGCGCCTGGTCGAGCGCGAGCACGTCCACGCTGGCTGGTTGAGTGGCCGGCGACACGTCGTCCAGGCTCACCATCGTGACGCCGCCGCCGCGCTTGTCGGCGCGTTGCCGGCGGGCGTGGT
This sequence comes from uncultured Acidobacteriota bacterium, assembly GCA_963779175.1. Taxonomy (GTDB): domain Bacteria; phylum Acidobacteriota; class Vicinamibacteria; order Vicinamibacterales; family UBA2999; genus CADEFD01. The sequence goes on along the minus strand of CAVZXA010000003.1, from coordinate 631,650 downwards.
CGACGAGGATCTGGCGCATCAGCACGGCGGCCACCGCAAAGAAGTGGGCCCGGTTCTTCAGCGTCATGCGGTCCACATCCACGAGTCGCAGGTAGACCTCGTGGACGAGCGCCGTCGCCTGGAGGGCGTGCCCCGGCGCCTCGCGTCGGAGATGGCGGCCCGCCACGCGGCGCAGCTCCTGATACACGAGGGGGACCAGGCGGTCGAGCGCCGCGGCGTCTCCCTGGCGCCAGGACAGGAGCAGTCCCGTGACATCGTCCACGCGGCCCGTCATTGGCTCATGAGAGGAAACGGCGCTGGGTTGCGCTTCTCATCTTATAGGACCACTCAACCCAAGGAGCCTCTATGAGAACCGTTCGTACTCGCACCCGCGTTGCCTGCTTCGTCGGCGCGATGGCGCTGCTGTTCCAGTTCGCACCCGTCATGGCCGACGAGCGACGACGATCCCAATCGGCCCGTCGAAATCACCTTCACGAAGTGGGTGACCACGTCTCCACGCTGATGGAAGGCTTCTGGGGCGGCGACCTCGCCAACAAGTACGTCGGCGAGATTCTTCAACGACAAGTGAGCGTGAACCCGGCCCTGAACGGCATCGTTCGGCTCGAGGCGATCTATGAATTCCACCACGGCGACCGACTTCTTCACGGCGCTCATCCGGGGCGGGACGAACAACGTGACCGGCAAGGCCCAGCTCGACGGCGTCGTCCTGGCCGGGTGGCGCACCGGCGCCAGCGTGCACGTGGAGTTCGACAGGATCCGGATACCCGGACCGGGCTGCGTCGGTGCGCCAGCGGGCAAGACCTGCTTCGTGGGGACCATTCAGTTGGCGCGCCCCACGCGACTGAGCAGCCGCGCGCAAAGCGTCGGGTCCACAGGCGTCGTCCTCACTGCGCCTGTGCGATCCGTCGCGACGTCGTCGCGTGACATTATTCCTTCGACAACAGCGACGGCCAGTTCAAGACGACGGTGATTGGAGGGGGCACCTTCTGGTCGGGCACGACCAGCAGAAAGCGCTGACCCGACGGGTCGACGGCAAAGCCATTCATGCCGCCGCCAATGTGTCGTTGCATGAAGAGCATTCGGGGAGATCCGGCGCGCACCGTCGAGCCGGACGTCGTCACGTCGACCGCCATGAACGCGGTCTCGGCGACGAAGACCCTCGTCGAGGTTTCATCCAGACGGCCGAATACAGAACGGTGCGGCCATCTGATGTCCACCTCGGCGACCGCCCATTTCCACTCGAAAGCTGCACCCTCGCCCCGGTCGGCGGGAATGGCTGCACATACACCTGATTGACCCCGGAGTCATTGGACACGTACGCGATGAACCGGCCGCTCGGCGAAAAGACGGCGGAGTTCTCGTTGAACGCCGTCTCGATGAGAGGAAACGGCTTACGGTCGCCGGTCATCGGGAGCGCCCACATGTCCGACTCGAGCCGCCGTTCATCCACCGGTCGACCAGCAGGATGCGTCCGTCCGGCGAGAAACCGCTCGGGCTCTTGCTTTCGCCTGACTGCCACAGCAGCTCGGCAGTGGCGGCGCCGGCCGCCGGCTGTTGATACAGGTCGAAGACGCCTTTGCGCGTTCGGCTCGAGGAGAACACGACGCGTTGGCTGTCCGGCGACCACACGCTGGGCAAGAAGTCATCGTCCGGGTGGAACGTGGACCGGGTCGGAACGCCGCGAGCGAGATCGATCTGCCACAGATCCATCCCGACCTCGTCCTTGCTGAACGTCACCACTACGTGCCGGCCGTCCGGTGACACGCGCGGGTAGCGGTAGAAACCGTTCTCGGCGACCGTGCCCAGCGTCTTGCCGCTGCGGTCGAACCACGTCAGGCGACCAGATCCACCGGTCGCCGGTCCCGACCGGTAGATCAGCGCTCCATTTGCCGAAGCCGAAAACGCCGCGCGCCCATTGATCGTGTCGGTGTCGACGCCTTCGGCAATCGGCACGGCGTCGCCCGTCAGCCGCCCTTGCTTCTCGTCGAAGGGGTGCGCCATCACCGCGCCGCCGCGTTGATACAGCAAGAACCCAGGTGCGTAATCCGGCTGCGAGTGGACGTCGAGTAGACGCGTGCGCGTCTGGGAATCGAGCGACGCCAGATAGATCGCACTCTTCGAGCGGTCGTTGCTGCCGCCCGAGGAACAGGAACCTGCGACCATCGGGCAGGAACATCGGATAGACGTGCCCTAACTCGTCGCGGGACCGGTCCAATTCGGTCACCCGCGTCGGCTGGCCTCCATTGTCCGGGATTCGGTACAGGCCTGTTGAATCGTCATTTCGGTTGTAGAGGATGACGCCTTGCGCGCTCCAAGCGGAGCGGCCGGCGGGATGCTCGGCGAGCGTGACCGGTGGACCTCCCGCAACGGCGACCTTCTTCAAGTTCCCGCCGGCGATGAATCCGACGAATCGGCCGTCCGGAGACCAGAACGGGGACGACGCGCCGTCGGTTCCGGAAAGCCTTCGCGCCTCCTGCGAACCGAGCGACCGAATGTACAGGGCGCCCGCGCCGGTTTCGGCAGCCGCAAGACGCCTGGTCGCATCCATCGCCACGAATGCGACGGTGCGGCCGTCCGGCGACAGGCTGAGCGAGCCGTAAATCGCGAGATACCTGAAGCCCTTCGGGTGCTGGGAGCGTGAACGTGATCGGCGCGGCCATCGGTGACGGCCGCATCACCGACCACGCGGCGAAGCCGACCGCGACCAAGGCACCACCGCCGCCGCTGCCGGTCGCCCTCCTCCACACGCGATCGCGTGATCGCGACGTCACAGTCGCCGCCGCCTCAGCGGCGCCGCCCGGGTCACCGGCCGCATCGTCTATTTCCAGACGCGCGACGGCGATGTCCGGCAGTCGACGCGCCGATTCCTTCTCGAGGCAGCGGCGCAGCAGACGACGAATGCTCAGCGGCGTCGTCACCGGCAGCGCGGCCCAGTCCGGGTCGCGTTCGAGAATCGCGGCGATGTGATCGGATACCGTCTCGCCGGGAAACACCGTGCGGCCGGTGAGCATTTCGTACAGACGCAGCCGAACGCCCAGATATCCGTCCGCTTGTCGACCGTCTGCCCGCGCGCCTGCTCCGGGACTCATGTACGCCGGCGTGCCCAGGATCGACGCCGTCGCGCGTGTCCGCAGACGTCACGGGCGGCTGACTGTGACGGATCCCGGCGGCGCCGTCGCGTGCGACGGCCTTGGCCAGGCCGAAGTCGAGCACCTTCACGATGCCGTCGGGCGTGATCTTGATGTTGGCCGGCTTCAGGTCCCTGTGGACGATCCCTCTCGCGTGCGCGGCCTCCAGCGCCTCGGCAATCTGCCGAGCGATCCCGAGTGATTCGCGTCAGCGGGATCGGACCCGTGGCCAGCCGATCCGCCAACGTCGGGCCCTCGACCAGTTCGAGGATCAACGCGGGGACGCCCTCCGACTGCTCGACGCCATAGATCGCGCCGATGTGCGGATGGTTCAGCGACGCGAGCATCCGCGCCTCGCGATCGAAACGCGCGAGCCGATCGGGATCGCTGGCAAAGACCCGCGGCAGCATCTTGATCGCGACATCGCGGCCCAGCCGTGCGTCGCGGGCGCGGTAGACCTCACCCATCCCACCGGCGCCGATCCGCGACGCGATCTCGGTACGGGCCGATGCGCTGGCCTTCCAGGAGCTTCGGCGCCACGGTGTCAGCGAGCAGCACGGCCGGCGTCTCGAGAAAGCTCGTCGCGTGCGAGTCCGACGCCAGCAGCGACTCCACCTCGTGGTGCAGCGCCTCGTTGCCGCCGCACGCCTCGGCCAGGTACGCCGCGCGCAGGTCGGCCGGCAACGCCCGCGCGCCCGCGAACACCTCTTTCAGGCGTGGCCAGTCGTCCGGGGGAAGCGTCACGTGCCCTGGATTCTACGCCCGGCGGGCGGCAGGATCCTGCGGGTCCGCCCGAGCAACGGGGAGGCACTCGGGCGACGAGTTGGGGGTCAGGCCGCCCGGCGCAGCGCGCCGTACCCGGTGGGACGCGTAAGTTGTCGACCAGCTCGTGGCGCGCATCAAGGCCGCCGCCGTCTCACCCCGGTCCACCCGGTAGTGCGGGTGCGACCGCAGGTACACCGGTCCGCTAGGTGCGCGCGACGGGACGGCGACGGCCGTCGAGCACGCGGCGCACGGCCTTGTCGAAGCGCTCCTGCAAGGGCTTGCGGACGTCGGGCGGCACCGGCCCCAGCCGCAGCCACGCCGACTGGGCGCTGCGCAGTTCCTGGTCGGCCGCCCGCTGACGCGCTTCTTCGGCCTGCTTGGCGGCACCGGCACCCATGGTGTTGGCGGCCAGCGCCTCGCGCCACTGCTTGGCCAGCTGCTCGGCCGGCGACAGCGCCGCGCCCTGCCTGGCCGACCCGCCGTCGGACGGCGCCAGCGCCTCCACCTTCGCGCACAGCTTCTCCATGCGTTTGGCGGAGGTGGCCGGATCGAGTTCGCCGCCCACGAAGGCATCGGGCCAGCGCGTGACCAGCGATAACAGCGCCGCATTGACGCGCTCGGCCAGCGGCGTCAGCACGTGGCGCGGCAGTTCCGGGCCCTGCAGCCAGCGCGCGCGCGCCGCCTGCACCTTGTTGTAGAGGTCGTCGGGCATCGGCGCGCCCTCTTCGGGCACCAGCGCCTCGATCTCGGCGACGGCGGTGTCGCGATCGACGAACTTGGTCTGGATCTGTTCCTGGTCGCGGTTCTTGAAGCGCTCGAAGAACAGGTCGCAGGCGGCGCGGAACTTCTCCCACACCTGATCCGACTTGCTCTTCTTGACCGGACCGATGGTCTTCCACTCGACCTGCAGCGTCTTGAGGCGGGCCGAGGCCTGCTCCCAGTTGGTCGACTGCGCGAGCTGCTCGGCTTCGGCGATGAGCGCCTCTTTCTTCGAGAGGTTCTCGCCCCAGTCCTGCTTGCGCTGCTTCATGTCGGCCTGGCGGCGCGTGAAGAAGGCGTCGCAGGCCTTGCGGAAGCGCTCCCAGATCGCCTTCTCGCGGCCGCGCGTGACCGGGCCGATGGCCTTCCATTCAGCCTGCAGCGTCTTCATGGCGTCGGCCGTCTTCACCCAGTCGGTGGAGTCGGAGAGCGCCTCGGCGCGGGCGCAGAGCTCTTCCTTCTTCTTCAGCGCCTCCTGCCGTTCGGCGGCCTGCTGCGAGAAGAAGTCCTTGCACTTCTCGTAGACCTGCGACTGCGCGGCCTTGAAGCGCGTCCACAGGGCTTCGCCCTGCGAGCGCGGCGCCGCCGCCACCGGCTTCCACTTCTCCTGCAGCTGCCGCATCTCTTCGGCAGCCTTGCCCGGATCGGTGTCGGCCACCGGGATGAGCGCTTCCATCTTCGTGCAGAGCTCTTCCTGCACCTGGACGTTGGCCCAGCGCTTCCACTCTTCGGCGTTGCGCAGTTCGTCGAGCCGCGGCTGCACCGCGGCGCGGACGGCCTGGAGCCGCACGGTGAGGTCTTCGCGATCCTGCGGCGTGGGCAGCGGGCCCATGGTGCCGACGGCGAGCTTGACGTCCTTCACGATCGTGTCGGCGTCCTTGAGCGAGATCGACTCTGCGGCGGCGCGCGCTTCGAGCGCCTGCACCGAGGCCTGCAGCCGCACCAGATTCTCGTGCTGCTGCTTCTGCTTGCCTTCGCGAACCGTGGCTTCGCGCGTCTCGAACGCCGCAGCCGCCGCCTGGAAGCGGTCGTTCAGCGCCGCATCGACGTCGCCAGTGCGCTGAATCGCCTGCCATTTGCGGCGCAGCGCCTGCCACTGGCCACGCACGACCGCGTAGTCTTCGCCGACCAGCTTCTCGACTTCGTCCACTACCGACGGCGCCTGCGCCGCCAGTTCGCGCGCCTGCTCCGCCTGTTCGTGCCGGCGCTCGGCCGCCTTGCAGGCGTCGTCGAAGCGACGCTGCAGGTCGCCGGCCCAGGTGTCGGGCATCGGCGGCAGCGCGGCCCACGCCGCGCGGGCCTCGTCGAGCCCCGCGCCGAGGCCCTCGAGAGGCAGCCCCTCGACGCGCTCGCACCACAGCACACGCTCGGCCTGCTCGAGGCGCCGGGCCTCGGCCGCCTTCGCGGCCTGGGCCCGGGCGGCTTCGTCGGCGGCCAGCGCCGTGCGCACCATGTCGGACCGCGATTCGAACTCGCTCACGATCGAGGGCTCGATGTCGGCGTCGGCGTTGAGCTCGACCCATGCCACACGGGCGGCGGCGTAACCGTCGCGCACGGCGGCCAGATCAGTATTGGCACCAAGGGCCGCCATCTGCTGGCTGAGGTCGCGGGCGGTCTGCTGTTCGGCCTCGCGGTACTGCGGCGCGGCCGGGGCCGCGGCGTCGACCGGCGGCGCGCTCAGCGCGGCGGCCATCGCCTTGGCGCGCTTGGCGACGGCGCGTGACTTGGCGCGCTGCGCGATGGCGACGAGCTGATCGACCGACAGCCCGGAGAGCTTGTCGAACGCCGCCACGGCCGCGTCGGCGTGTTCGCCGTTCACGGCCACCGCTTCGAGGTCGGCCGCCTCCGACAAGCGCTCGAGCGCCAGCAGACGCGTGCTCGCATCGGCCGCGTTGCGGGCGATGCCGCCGAGCAGCTTGGCGTCGCCCAGCTCGGCCACGGCGGCGTGCCGGGCTGGCTCGGGCGCGTTCGACCGCGCCAGCGTCGACAGGTCCCGGTGCCGCCCGAGGGCGCTCAGGACCCGCACCGCGGTGGCAGCGCCGCCCGGTTCGCCGGCGATCGCCACGATCCGCTGCACGGCGGCGTCGCGGACGCCGGTGTCGCTGTCGTTGCGAGCCACGGCGGCCAGCACGTCGGCGTCGGCCAGGCGGCCCACGGCCGCGCGGCGGACGCGCGCATCAGAATCTTCGGAGGCCACCTGGACGAGCGCGTCGGTTTCGGAGGCGTCGAGGGCCTGAACGGCCTCGAGACGCACCATCGGATCGCCGTGCTTCCATCGGGCCTGGGGGCGGAGCTTATCGAGAATACCCATGCGTGTGTGTCCGGCCGTCGCGGTCGCTGTGACGGGCGCGGAGCCCCCTAGTCTACTTCACCGCTCGGACCTGCGTGCCCGCCCATTCGTCAGGGCCCGGCCGGGCTGGTCCCGGGGACGGGCCAACGCCCGGCGCCCGGCGGCAAGTCTGGACGCCCGGCACTTGGGAAAACACCCGCACCTGTCATATCATCATCGGTAGATTCGTCGATATGCTTGAAGCGTCTGCGCTCTTCCGTGTGCTCGGCGACCCGGCCCGGCTCCGCCTGCTGCGCGCCCTGGCGGTGGACCGCTTCAACGTGACCGAACTCACGGGCATCCTGGGGCTTGCGCAATCGGGCGTCTCGCGTCACCTGGGCCTGCTGAAAGACGCCGGACTCGTCAGCGAAGACCGCGACGGAATCTACGCCTACTACCGGCTGGCGCGCCAGCCGGGGGCCGAGTCGCCGCTCTGGCAGCTGCTCGAGGGCGAGTTCAGTCGCGCCGCGGCCATTCCCGACGTGCGCGCCGACGACGCCCGCATCCAGGAAGTGCGGCGCCTGCGCCGCGAGAACTTCGACCAGCACGCCGGCGCCGACACCCGCGACGGCCGCCAGCTGGTACCTGGACGGAGCTGGGCGGCGTGGTCGCGCGCCATCGGCCTGCTGCTGCCGCCGCTCGATGTCATCGACATCGGCTGCGGCGAAGGCTACCTGACCATCGAAGCCGCGCGCTGGGCCCGCAAGGTGGTCGGCGTGGACCGCTCGCCGGCGGTGCTGGCGCGGGCCCGGCAGCTGGCCGAGCGCCGCAAGTTCTCGAACATCGTGTGGAAGCGCGGCGAGATCGAGCGCGTGCCGGTCGCCGACGCCTCGTTCGACGTGGCGCTCTTGTCGCAGACGCTGCACCATGCCGCCGATCCCGGCCGCGCCGTGCACGAAGCCGCGCGGGTGCTGCGCCCGGGCGGCCGCGTGCTCATCCTCGATCTGCGCACTCACGACGAGACCTGGGTGCGCCATAAGCTCGGCGATCGCTGGCAGGGCTTCGACGACGACACGCTCTCGTCGTGGCTCACCGCAGCCGGCCTCGTCACGCCGCGTGTCCAGGTCGGCGCCCGCGGCGCCGGCGATCCCTTCGTGGTGCTGGTCGCCTGCGCGTCCAAGCCCGACACGCTGTCGCTGGCCCCTCCCCGTTCCCCCCGGCGCGCCCGTTCCACGCGCGGGCCCGCTCAGGATCCCCTATGACCACGCCGTCGCCCACCGATCCGCACAGGCATTCCACTCTCACGGCCGCTGCGGCGCCGAACCTGCATCCGCTGCAGGAGGTCATGGCGCAGCGGATCGCGATCATCGACGGCGCCATGGGCACGACCATCCGCACCTACGGTATGACCGAGGCCGACATCCGCGGCGAGCGCTTCCGCGATGCCCCCAAGGACCTCCTGAACAACGGCGACCTGTTCTCGCTGACCCAGCCGACGATGATCTGCGACATCCACAGGCGTTTCCTCGAGGCCGGCGCCGACATCATCGAGACCAACACGTTTGGCGCCACCACCATCACGCAGAGCGAGTTCTTCGTCGACGATCCGCGCGAGCACGGCGGCCGCAAGGATCCGGCCTTCTACCAGCGCATCATCGACGACCCGTTCCTGCAGCGCCTCGCCTGGGACATCAACGAGCAGTCGGCGCGGCAATGCCGCGAGTGGGCCGACCGGGTCGCCGACGCCACCGGACGGCGCCGCTTCGTGGCGGGCGCGATCGGGCCGCTCACCGTGTCGCTCTCCAACTCGCCGGATGCCGACGACGCCGGCTTCCGTGTGGTCACCTTCGACCAGGTGAAAACCGCCTATATGGAGCAGGTGCGGGCGCTCATCGCCGGCGGCTCCGACCTGCTGCTGGTCGAGACCATCTTCGACTCGCTCAACGCCAAGGCGGCGCTGGTGGCGATTCAGGACGTCTTCGCGGCGGATGGTGTCCGCCTGCCGATCATGATCTCGGCGGCGGTCGGCCGCGGCGGCGAGACCATGATCTCGGCGCAGACGGTGGAAGCGTTCTGGACTGCCGTGGCGCACGTCAAGCCGCTCTCGGTCGGCCTCAACTGCTCGCTCGGTCCGGACCTCATGTATCCGTTCCTCGAGGAACTGGCGGCGAAGTCGTCGACAGCGATTTCGTGTTACCCCAACGCCGGCCTGCCCAATCCGCTGTCGCCCACCGGCTTCGACCTCGAGCCGGCCGACATGGCCCGCTACCTGGGCCACTTCGCGAAGGACGGCCTCATCAACATCGCCGGCGGCTGCTGCGGCAACACGCCCGACCACATCGCGGCGATCGCCCGGGCGCTGGATGGACAGCCGGGGCGCGACGTGCCCCATCGCGCCGTGGCGGGCGATGACGTGCGCCGTCGCTCGGTCACGGTACCCGAGCCGCTGCGCCTTTCCGGCTCGCAGCCGTTCACGCAGCAGCCCGGCGTGTTCATGCTGATCGGCGAGCGGACGAATGTGGCCGGCTCGCCGAAGTTCGCGAAGCTGATCAAAGAAGACCAGTACGACGAGGCCGTCAGCGTCGCCCGCCAGCAGGTCGAAAACGGCGCCAACGTCATCGACATCTGTATGGACGAAGGCATGATCGACGGCGTGGCGGCGATGACCCGCTTCCTCCAGCTGCTCGGCAGCGAGCCGGAGGTGGCCAAGGTGCCGTTCATGGTCGACTCCTCCAAGTGGGAGGTCATCGAGGCCGGACTCAAATGCCTGCAGGGCAAGGGCATCGTCAACTCGATCTCGCTCAAGGAAGGCGAAGAGGTGTTCCGGCAGCGGGCCCGGACCATTCACGCCTACGGCGCCGCGGTCGTGGTGATGGCGTTCGACGAGCAGGGCCAGGCGGCCAGCTACAGCGAGAAGATCCGCATCTGCGCGCGCGCCTACCGCATCCTGGTCGACGACATCGGCTTCCCGCCCGAAGACGTGATCTTCGATCCCAACATCCTCACCGTCGCCACCGGCATGGAGGAGCACAACAACTACGCGGTCGACTTCATCGAAGCCACGCGCTGGATCAAGGCCAACCTGCCGCATGCCAAGGTCAGCGGCGGCGTCTCGAACATCTCATTCAGCTTCCGCGGCAACAACGTCGTCCGCGAAGCGATGCACTCGGCGTTCCTGTATCACGCCATTGGCGCCGGCCTCGACATGGGCATCGTCAACGCCGGCATGCTCGAGGTCTATGAGGAGATCGCGCCCGAACTGAAGGCGCTGGTCGAGGACGTCCTCCTCAACCGCCGTCCCGACGCCACCGAGCGGCTGGTCGAGTACGGCGAGGCCCTCAAGGCGGCCGGCAGCGGCACCGTCGCCGACGAGAAGAAGACCGAAGAGTGGCGTCTCGGCACGGTCGAAGCGCGCTTGTCACATGCGCTGGTCAAGGGCATCGACACCTACATCGACCAGGACACCGAAGAGGCGCGCGCCAAGCTCGGGCGGCCGCTGGCGGTCATCGAAGGACCGCTGATGGACGGCATGGGCGTGGTCGGCGACCTGTTCGGCGCCGGCAAGATGTTCCTGCCCCAGGTGGTGAAGTCGGCCCGCGTGATGAAGAAGGCCGTCGCCTACCTGTTCCCCTTCATGGAGGCCGAGAAGGCCGAGATGGCGGCTGCCGGCCAGGCCGTCAGGGCGCAGGGCAAGATCGTGCTCGCCACCGTCAAGGGCGATGTCCACGACATCGGCAAGAACATCGTCGGCGTGGTGCTGGCCTGCAATAACTACGAGGTCATCGACATGGGCGTGATGGTGTCGTGCGAGAAGATTCTCGAACGCGCCAGGGCCGAGAACGCCGACCTCATCGGCCTGAGCGGCCTCATCACGCCGTCGCTCGACGAGATGGTGCACGTGGCGCGTGAGATGGAGCGCCAGGGCTTCACGCTGCCCCTGCTCATCGGCGGCGCCACCACCAGCCGCGCGCATACCGCGATCAAGATCGCGCCGCACTACAAGGAGCCGGTGGTGCACGTGCTCGACGCCAGCCGCGCGGTGCCGGTGACCACCAGCCTCCTGAGCCGCGACAACAAGGCCGCGTTCGTGGCGCAGCATCGGGCCGACTACGAGGTGATTCGCCGCAACCACGGTTCGACGCGTCAGCCCCTGGTCGATCTCGCGACCGCGCGCGCCCGCCGGCCGGCCATCGCCTGGCGGGCGGACGACCTCCCGCAGCCGGCGTTCACCGGCGTCCGCGTGCTGGACGACTTCCCGCTGGCGACCCTGCGGGACTACATCGACTGGACGCCGTTCTTCCACACCTGGGAACTGAAGGGCGTCTACCCGCGGATCCTCGACGATCCGAAGTACGGCCCGCAGGCGCGGCAGATTTTTGCCGAAGCCAACGCCCTGCTCGATCGCATCATCGCCGAGCGCCTGATCCGCGCCCGCGGCGTCGTATGGCCTCTTCCCCGCCAATGCCGAAGGCGACGACGTCGTGCTCTATACCGATGAGCGGCGCGCCGACGTCCTCACGCAGCTCCACTTCCTGCGCCAGCAGACCGACCGCGGCGACGGCCATCCGTGCCTGTCGCTGAGCGACTTCGTGGCGCCGAAAGCCACCGGCCTGGCCGACCATGTCGGCGCCTTCGCGGTCACCACCGGGTTGGGCCTGCGCGAGCTGTGCGACGAGTTCCGCGCCCAGCACGACGACTACAACGCGATCATGGCCGAAGCCGTCGCCGACCGGCTGGCCGAGGCGTTTGCCGAATGCCTGCACAAACGCGTCCGCGATGAGTGGGGCTACGGCCGCGACGAGACGTTCACGCCGGCCGAGCTGATTCAGGAGAAGTACCGCGGCATCCGGCCGGCCGCCGGCTATCCGGCGTGCCCGGATCACACCGAGAAGGGCGCGTTGTGGCAGGTGCTGGACGTCGAGGCGTCTACCGGCATGCAGCTCACCGAGTCGTATGCGATGTGGCCGGGCTCGAGCGTCAGCGGCCTCTACTTCGCACATCCGGAGGCGCGCTACTTCACGCTCGGCAAGATCGGGCAGGACCAGGTGGCCGACTACGCGGCGCGCAAGGCCATGTCGGTCGCCGAGGTCGAACGGTGGCTGGGGCCGAACCTCGACTACGACACGGCGGCGCCCCGCCCCGCGTAAGACGCCTTACGAGTGCACCGGCGTGCCCGGCGGCAGCACCTTCGGTTCCACCGTCAGGAAATACGGCACCGTCAGCAGCGCCAGGGCGGCGGCGACGCCGTAGGCGCTGCGGTAGCCGTAGTGCTGCACGATCCAGCCGATGACCATCGAGCCGGTGCCGATGCCGGTGTCGAACGCGGCGATGATGCTGCCGAACGCCGCGCCGCGCCGCTCAGGCGCCACGTGGCGCATCACGTGGCCGAGAAAGAGCGGATAGGCCGACCCGAAACCGGTGCCGAAGAGGAGCGCCGAGGCGATGAACATGCCGCGGCTGCCGCCCACCGAGAGCAGCGCGAAGCCAGCCACCACCAGGAACAGGCACGGCACGAACACCTTCTTGTGGCCGATGCGGTCGCCAAGCCGCGCCACGTAGGGCCGGGTCACCAGGATCGCGACCGAGAACACCGTGAAGTACAGCGAGGCCGGATGCACCCCCGACGCCTCGCTGTACATGGCGACGAAACTGGTGATGCCGCCGTAGCCGAACGAGTAGAGGAACATCGTGAACGAGAGGGCCAGCACTTTCCATTCGATGAGCGACGACCACGACCACGCCGCCCGTTCGGCCCGGCGCGGCCCGTCTTTCGGCAGCATGGTCCAGGCGATGACGAACATCAGCACGCTCAGTCCCGCCGCCTCGAGGCAGAGCGTGCGCCAACCGCCGCGTTCGTAGACCCACAGGCCGATGGCCGGGGCCATCGACACCGCGAAGATCGTGGACATGCCCCAGTAGCTCATTCCCTCGGCGCGGCGGTGCGGCGGCACGATGTCGGTCACATACGAGCTGGCGGCCACCAGCAGTCCCGACCAGAAGAGGCCATGCACGATGACCAGCGCCAGCATCAGCTCGTAGCGCGGCAGCACGCTGTAGATGAGCGAAAACACCGCAATCGCGGCGCTCGACACCAGCAGCACCCGCCGCTTGCCGACACGGTCGGCGATGCCGCCGGTGACCGGGCCGCTCAGCGCCGACGCGTAGGTGAGGAAGCCGAGGAACAACCCGGCGGCAATGGCGCTGCCGCCGAGATCGCGAATGCGGAACGGCGCCGTCGGCAACAGCTGGAAGGCCGACAGGAAGACCACGAAGTTGAAGCCGCACATCACGAAGAAGCGCGGTGTGAAGAGCCGGTCCGGCGCGGACATGGGAGTCGCTCAGTATAGCGGGCCAGGGTCGGTGGCCGCCGGGCGCGCCGCCGCCGAGCCTCGCCTCACACGACCAGCACGATCTTGCCGACGTGCCGGCTGCTCTCCATCAACAGGTGCGCCGCGGCCGCCTCTGCCAGCGGGAACGTCGCGTGCACCACCGGCGCCACCTCGCGGCTGGCCAGCTTCGGCCACACCTCCGCTTCGAGCGCGCGGGCGATCGCCCCCTTCTCGGCAACGCTGCGCGGACGCAGCGTCGAGCCCGTGATGGTGAGCCGCCGCCGCATCACCTGCATCAGATCGATTTCGGTCTTCGACGCCTTCAGGAAGGCGATCTGCACCAGTCGTCCGTCGATGGCCAGCAGCTCGAGGTTCTTCGCGACATAGTCGCCGCCCACCATGTCCAGGATCACATCGATGCCACGACCGCCGGTGGCCGCCTTGAAGGCCGCCACCCAGTCGTGTTCCTGGTAGTTGGTCGCCAGCGCCGCGCCAAGCGCGACACAGGCAGCGCACTTCTCCGCCGAGCCCGCGGTGGCGAACACGGTGGCACCGAAGGCGCGCCCGAGCTGAATGGCGGTCGTGCCGATGCCGCTGCTGCCGCCGTGCACGAGCAGCGTCTCGCCGGGCGCCAGCCGTCCGCGCTCGAACACGTTGGTCCAGACGGTGAAGAACGTCTCGGGAATCGCGGCGGCCTCGACCATCGAGTAGTCGGCGGGTAGCGGCAGGCACTGCTCCGCCGGTGCCACGCACAGCTCGGCGTAGCCGCCGCCGGCGACCAGCGCGCACACGGCATCGCCAATCTGCCAGCGTCCGGCCACGCTGTCGGGCGCCGGGCCGAGCGCCACGATGCGACCCGCCACCTCGAGGCCTGGCAGGTCGGAAGCGCCGGGCGGCGGCGCGTACTTTCCGAGCCGCTGCAGCACGTCGGGCCGGTTCACGCCGGCGGCCTCGACGGCGATGAGCACCTCGCCCGGTCCGGGCGTCGGGCCGGCCCGCTCGACCAGGCGCAGCCCCGCGGGCGGTCCGAACGTGCCGATTTCCACCGCGCGCATGGCCGCTACTCTTTCAGGTTCGACGGCAGCCGAGGCGACGACAGCAGGCTGGTGAACACCTGCCAGCGTTTCTCGGGATCGCTGCCGGCGCGCTTCTCGACATAGGCGCGCGCCATGTCCTCGCCGAGGTTGTAGTTGATGACGTAGCTGCGATAGGTGTCGAAGAACTTCACGCGCTGCGCCGCCTGGGCCGGCGTGCTCATCGCGTAGCGCACCAGCCAGTCGGCGGCCCGCGCGGCGTCCATGCGGCCGTCGAGATAGCCGCGCGCCGCTTCGTTGCCGGCGTAGGAGAGCGGTTTGGCCAACGTCAGCACGTCGTAGTACTCATCCACGCGCGACGGATCGAGCCCGGCGAGCGGAAAGAGCGTCTCGCGTTCGAAGGCCCGCCGTTCGGCCTCGCTGAACGCCACCTGAATGCCGTAGTTGGCGGTGCCCTCGGCGATGAGCGACTGCGGCGAGAACAGCGGATAGACCGAGAACTCGACCCAGCCGCGGTCGGTCACCAGGTGCTTCTCGAGCAGGGCGTTGTACACGTGATGGCCCGGGTAGCCCTCGTGGCAGGCCAGGTCGATGGCGCGATCGATGAACACCGGCAGATCGGTGTTCACTTCGATCAGGCTCTTGTAGTGGCCCTGATACCAGTTGTAGGCGCTCCACGGCTTGTCTTTCACGTAGGCCACCGTGAACGACTCGCCGGCCGGCAGCGACACATGCGCGAGGGTGCGGCGTCGGCATTCGGCGATGGCCGCCGAGAAGACTGCATCGAGCTTCGCCGCGGGAATCACGAACCCCTGGCGGAACGCGGCGTAGCGCGCCGGCAGCGGCCCCTCGCCGCCCACTCTGGCGCCGAGGGCGTCGATGACCGTCTGGAACGACGCTTCGGTATTCTGCGGCGCCACCGCGTCGTAGAGTTCGCGCGATTCCTCATCGAACGGATAGCGCTTCCCCTGCAGCATCGCCACCCGGGCGCGCAGCGCGTTCAACTGGCGCGCCAGATAGGCGCGGCGCAGCTGCTGCATCTCGGCGTCGGGCGCCGCGTCATCGATGACCGGCAGCCGACGGAGATCCACTTCGAGCACCGCGGCGCGCTTGTTGATGTCGGCCAGCGGCCATTTCGCCTGCTCGACTTCCTGCCGGATCGCCGCCGGCCCGTAGTAGGCATCGACGAAGTTCTGATCGTGCTGGCCCAGGGCCAGCACCAGGCGTACGTAGGTCTCGGCAGCGGCGTTCTCCGACTGCGCCATGGGAATCGCGGTGTGCATGCAGCCTCCAAGCACGCTGGTGACCGCGAGCACACACGCCAGAGCCAGTCGCTGCACGGTCATCGGGGCCTCAGCCGCGCGCGTAACGCGCGCCAATGGTGGGAATCAGGTATTCGTCGAAGGCGCGCCCGAAGTCGTAGCCGGGGTTGAAGCCCCAGTCGCGGCGAGCCGCCGAGTCGTCGACGTCGGCGGGCCACGAATCCACGATGCCCTGCCGCTTGAGGTCGGTCTTCCATGTGATGTCGGCGGCGGGAAACGCGGCGTGCACGCGCGCGTAGATCTCTTCGGCCGACGGACTGAAGGCGCCCAGGTTGTAGGCCGTGCGCGTCAGCGCCTGCGCGCGGCGCGGCGGCCAGCGCCAGCAGCGCCTCGACGCCGTCGGGCATCGCCATGAACGGGATGCGGGTGTCGGGCCGCACGAAGCAGGCGTAGGGCTCGCCCTTCGCGGCGGCGTGAATCATCTCCGGGGCGTAGTCGCTGGTGCCGCCCGACGGCACGGTCATGGCGCTGATGAGGCCCGGGAAGCGCACGCAGCGGAAATCCACGCGCCCGGCCTGGGTGTCGGCCGAGAGCTGCTTGTAGTGCCGGGCGTAGTAGCGGCCGAGTTGTTCGCAGTACAGCTTGTTGCAGCCGTACATGGTGGTCGGCGACGCGAACTGGTCTTCGGTCACCCGTCCGGCCCGCGCCTTGGTCGCCAGATCAGGGAGGCCGTAGGCGGCAATCGACGACGGGTAGACGAACACCACCGGGCGGCCGTGCGACTCGGCTTCGCGCTGCGAGAACTCGAGCAGATGCAGGGTGCCCTCGACGTTCACCTGGTGGGCGGTGGTGGGGGTGAACTCGGAGCGCGTGGAGAGCAGCGCCGCCAGGTGGAAGACCGTGTCGACCTCGAACTCCGCCAGGATCCGTTCGAGCAGCGCCGTGTCGAGGATGGAGCCCGTGAACTCCCGCTGCACCATCCGGGCGAGTGCCGGCTCGAGCGGATTGAGGTCGAGCGTCACCACCGACTGCCGTCCCGACTCGGTGATCTTCGCAATCAGGCCGTGACCGATTTCTCCGCCGGCGCCCGTGATGAGCACCACTGGCTTGCGCATCGTTCCCCCCACAGTCTTCCTATTCTATGTGGGCCGACAGGCACCCGGCGCGGCGCGCACCCCACGCCGGGTCTTCGCCGTCGGGTGCCGCCGCCACGCCCGGCGGCGATCGCGGGGCGTGGCGCCGGGCATCGGCTTCGGGCATGGCGACACCCGCACCCATCTGCCAACCGTGCTGGACGGGATCGCCGTCAGGACGTCCCGCGCCGTCGTCGAGCCGCACCGACGCGCGTGCATCACGCGCATGCGCGTCGCGGATGCCTGAATCGGGTGGCGCACGCGGCGTGGGGCGGGAGCAACGCACGCCGACGCGCTCTGACGCGCTCGAACGACGACCGGATGGATCGCCCGTTCAAGGTTTGGAATGTCGATTCGCCACCCGCGGAATGGGCACCGCACGCAGGGCCGACGGCCCGATCAGCCCCACGCTGATCCAAATTTGTGAAGCCGATCCGTGTCGCAGCCAGCCATCCGCCACGATCGACCACGTGCCGGCCGTCATCGCCTGCTCGCATGGGTTACACATGCGAATCGTCCTTGTGTCGCACGGTTGACCTGCCTAGAATACGCGCCATCCTCGGCGCCCCGGAGCATTCCCGGGCCTCCGTGGCTACCGCAGCCCGTCCGCGGGCACCGATGTCGCTTCCTGACGCCGGTGCGCACGACCCCACAGGCACGTTGTTTTTTGCACGACAGAAGGAGGAGTTCGGCATGGTACGCGTTTGCGCCCTTGTCCTTAGCGTGCTCCTAGCGTCGTCCGCAGCGTTTGCGCAGGTCTCCAGCACGACGGGCTCGATCAACGGCAAGGTGACGGACAACACCGGCGGCGTTCTGCCGGGTGTGACCGTGACCGCGTCGAGCCCCAGCATGCAGGGCATCCGCACCGACGTCACGAACGAGGCTGGCGAGTATCGTTTCCCCGCAGTAGCGCCAGGTACTTACAAGCTCGTCTACGAACTGGCTGGCTTCGGCACCGTCAACCGCGAAGGCATCCAGGTGGGCCTCGGGTTCACGGCGACGGTCAACACCGAACTCGGTGTCGCCACGCTCCAGGAAACCGTGACGGTCAGCGGCGAATCACCGGTGGTGGACGTCTCGACCACGACCACGTCCTCGAACTTCGGTGAGGAGCGCCTGTCAGCCTTGCCGAATGCGCGCGACTTCTGGGCAGTGTTGGCCGCGTCGCCG
The DNA here is from genome assembly GCA_963779175.1 of uncultured Acidobacteriota bacterium. GTDB lineage: Bacteria > Acidobacteriota > Vicinamibacteria > Vicinamibacterales > UBA2999 > CADEFD01. The sequence continues at coordinate 613,801 of CAVZXA010000003.1, read as the reverse complement.
GCCATCGTCGTCACCCGCATCGACGTCGGCGGCAGCGCCGCCGGCACCCAGACCGGCTACGCGGTCTACGACACCAAGGAAGACCAGCATCGGCCGATGGTCGAAGGCATCGTCAACACCGAGGGCACCGGCGCCGCCGGCTTCTACTACGACTACGGCTCGATCGACGAGGTGGCAGTGCAGACCAAGGGCCACACCGCGGAGATGCCGTGGCCCGGCGTGTGGTCGAACTTCGTGTCGAAGTCGGGCGGCAACGAGTTCCACGGCAAGATCTACGGCGACTACCAGAGCAAGGGCGATCCAGCGGGAGAACATCCCCGACGACTTCCAGTTCCTGTGCCCGAGCATCGGCGGCGTGCGTAACTGCGGCAAGCTGACCCCGTCGGACCTCAACCGCATGGAGCGCTACTACGACGTGAACGCCGACGTGGGCGGCTACGTGCCGGGCCTCAAGGACAAGCTGTGGTGGTATGGCTCGGCGCGTAACCAGGACATCCAGACACAGGTGCCGAACTTCCCGGTCAAGCCGTTTCAGACCCGGCTGCGCAACCTGACTGGCAAGGTCACGTACGCGCTGTCGCAGAACAACAAGTTCACCGCCTACGCACAGGGCGGTCAGAAGCTGCAGCCCAACCGCATGGACCGCTTCCTGGTCGCCGCCACCGTGGCGCGCCACGACTCGGAAGAATCGACCTGGGAACAGCGCTACTGGGGGCACACCTACAAGGCCGGCTACGAGTCGGTGGTCGGCGACAACTCGTTCCTCGAAGTGCGGGCCGGCCAGTTCAAGTACGAGTGGCCGAACTTCCGCCAGACCGAGGCGCCGGCCTACGAAGACATCGGCAACCAGATCGTCCGCGGCGGCAACCGCGACGGCTGGTTCAACATCCCGTCGCGCAACCAGATTGCCGGCTCGATGACCTACTACAAGGACGGCTGGGCCGGCTCGCACAACTTCAAGGCTGGCGGCGAGTGGTTCCGCGAGACCTTCACCTACAAGCGCGGCGAAGGCGTCGATGGGGTCTTCCCCGGGGACGTGCTGCACGTGCTGAACAACGGCAACCCGGTGGAGGTGCTGCTCTTCGAGACGCCGTCGACCTCCGAACAGGGTCTGCGCACCAGCGGCTTCTACCTGCAGGACACCTGGCGCATGAGCTCGCGCTTCACGGTCAACGTCGGCCTGCGCTTCGACCGCTACCGCAGCTTCCTGCCCGAGCAGGAGGGCCCGAGCGGCGGCCGCTTCTCGGCCGCCACCGCCACGCCGTACGCCGCGGTGAACGACGTCAAGACGTTCAACCACCCGGTGCCGCGCGTCGGCATCATCTACGACGTCACCGGCCAGGGCCGCACGGTCGTCAAGGCCAACTACGCGCAGTACTTCTGGAATCCGGGCACCGACATCGCCAACGTCATGAACCCGAACAGCCAGGACTACTACAAGCGCTACAACTGGACCGACGGCGCCAACCTGCCGGCCGGCACGGCGGGCCGCGGCAACGGGATCTACGACGCCGGCGAGACCATCGGGCTGCCCACCACCACGCTCGGCGGCGTCGGCACCACGGTCCTCGATCCGAACCTGAAGAACACGCGCACCAACGAGGTGTCGGCCTGGATCGAGCACGAGCTCATCCCCGGCGTCGGCCTGCAGGGCGGCTACGTCTATCGCAAGATCGACAACTTCCGCGTGCGCGTCAACGTCAACCGGCCGGTCAGCGCCTACAACGTGCCGGTCACGCTGCGCGACCCGGGCCCGGACGCCGTGTTCGGCAACGGCGATGACGGCGCCAACTTCCAGGCGTTCAACCTGAACCCGGCCAACCTGGCCCTTCCGAACGTCAACCAGCTCACCAACCTGGACGGCCAGGGCGAGTACCAGACGGTGGAGTTCGGCATCAACAAGCGCCAGACCGGTCGCTGGTCGATTGCCGCGTCGATGTCGAAGCGCTGGAACAAGGACCACGCCACCACCTACTTCGGGCAGAACCTGCGCTCGGTGGTGACGCCCTCGACCGCGAACGACTTCATCAACACCGATGACGGTCAGTTCGTGTTCAGCATGTGGACGGCCAAGATCAACGGCAGCTACGAGTTCCCCTGGCAGATCCGGGTCACCCCGGCGCTGCGCTTCCAGTCGGGACAGCCCTACGGCCGCACCATCCTCGCCTCGGCCGCTTACGGTATCGGCGGCACCGGCGGCATCAACTACGGCACCCAGCGCATCCTGATGGAGGAAGTCGGCACCAGGACGCAGGACAACATCACGATCTTCGACGTGCGGGCCGAGAAGTACTTCAACCTGCCGAGCAACCGGCGCGTGGGCGTCTTCTTCGACGTCTACAACCTGAACAACAGCGCCGCCCAGCAGAACATCACCTGGAACAGCGGCTCGGCGTTCGAGCTGCCCAGCTCGATCGTCCCGCCGACCATCGCGCGGTTCGGCATGAAGTTCGACTGGTAAGGCGGCGGCGAGTTAACGACGCCGCCGCAGCGGCTGGGGACTAGCGGCTAGCGGCTAGGACCGACTTCGTCACACTGCAAGGGCCCGGTGGACACACCCACCGGGCCCTTTGTCTTTGCTGCTCGCACAACCAGCGGGCGGCCCCTGATCCGGCTAGCCGCCAGCCGCTAGCCCCTAGCCGCCAGTACAATTGACCCGATGACCGACGAGGAACGGGCCGAGATCGGGCGCATCATCGGCGCCCACGAACAGACGCTGGCCATCTGCCGCGCGTGTGCAGAGACGACGCGCGATCTCGCATGGGAAGTGAAGCGCGGCGCTACGCCGCCGCCAGATGCGCTGGCGCAGACCATCGCCGAGGCCGAGCGGGTGCTGACTGAACTGGCCCAGGTGGAGATCGCGATCGCGCGGATGAAGGCGGCGCTCTGGTAGCGGTCAGCCGGGATCGGGCAGGCGCGGCGCGCCGTCGGGCGGCGCCACCTCACGCGCATTCAGCGTGAAGGCGACCAGCGTGTAGTAGCCGACCAGCCCGATGAGATCCACCACCACGACCTCGCCGAGCGCCTCGAGCGCGTCGTCGTAGCGCTGGTCCGACACCCGTCCCGTCGTCACCAGCTCGCGGGCGAAGGCGTGGACGACCGCGTCGAGGCCAAAGAGCGCCGGCACCACCACGTCGCGGCCTACCGCCTCGATGATCTCGGGCTCGAGGCCCGCGCGCAGCGCCTCGCCCACGTGCACCGCCCACTCGTAGGCGCAGGTCCAGCGGCGCGCCACCACCAGGATCGCCAGCTCCGACCAGCGGGGCGGCAGCGCCGTCTCGTAGCGGACGAGCTCGCCCAGGGATGCGGCCCGGCGGGCCAGTTCCGGATTCGGCAGCCACGCCACGACGTTGGCCGGCACGGTGCCGCGACGTCCGCGCTGCACCTCGGCCACCACGGCGCGCTGGGCGTCGGTGAGCGCGGCGGTGTCGAGGGGCGCGAAGCGTGCCTTCACGGCGGCGGCTCAGGTGCGCATGTAGTCGGGCCGCCACTGGCGGACGGCCAGCTTGATGGCAGCCGGCGTCATCTGCTCGCGCACCGCGCGTTGCAGCAGGTCGCCCAGCTCGTCGTCGGAGGCAAAGCGCAGCGCCACCACCTGTTTGTACGACAGCTGCGTCAGCAGTTCGTCCTGACCGGCCGCCAGCACCCGCGCGCAGCGCACCTGCATCTCGAGCTGGATGATGCGGTCCTGCAGCTTCACCACATACCAGCGGCTGATGGCGATGAGCGGCAGCACCGTCAGCGCCAGCACCAGGACGCCGGCCTCGTGCAGGTTCCAGCCGAACCACATCGAGCCGCCGATGAGGACGACTGCCGCCAGCCACAGGACGGTCGCGATGTAGGTGGGCACCGGGTGGTGCGCGTGATTGGCGGCCGATTGGCTCGTCACTTCAGCTTCCCTTCGAGTTCGTCGTAGATCCTGCGGATGGCGATGAGGCCCTGCTGGTCGGCCAGCATCCACGACGCGTAGTCGCCCCAGTTGGCCTGTTTGGCGGCGTCTTCGGGCGACAGGTTCAGGCGGTGCAGACGCTTCACCTCCTCGATCACGTATTGCACGGCCTTCTGGAACGCCACCAGCTCCTCGCGCGACGCCTTCGGCGCTTCGATGAAGCCGTGCCCGGGCACGAAGCGGTCGATGTCCATCGCGAGCGCGCGGTCGATGGTCTTCACCCACTCGTTCGGGTAGGCCGAGCGCATGGCCGGGAACACGCGGTTCAGGAACGCTTCGCTCATGAAGAGGAGGCGTTGCTTCGGCAGCCAGGCGTGGAGGTCGCCACCGGTATGCGCGCGTCCGAGGAACACGACCTGCACCTCGATGCCGCCGACGTCGATGGTCTGCCGCTCATCGGTCATGGCCACCGCCGGCACGATGACCGGCGGCCGCGGCGGGGGCGGCGTGGCGCCTTTCGTCAGCGCCTCGGCCGCCGCTTTCAGGTTCTGCCCCATCACCGTCGCCGCATCGCGTTCGAGCTGCGCCCGCGACGTCGGGTGCACGATGTAGGTCACGTCCTTCGGCAACACGCTGTTGCCGGCCGTGTGATCGCCATGTTCCGACCCCACGACGTACCAGCGCACCGGCTTCGGGGTGATGCCCTTGATCCGGTCGAGCAGGGTCTGGGTCGCCCTGACGCTCCCCTGCCCGTCGACGACCAGCACGCCCTCGGTGCCGACCACGATGAGGCTCACCGTGGTGAAGCCGGGGTCGCGTATTTCCTCGTAGCCGTAGACGTTCTCGGCCAGCGGCACGAGCCGGGGAAAGTCGGTCAGCGCCAGTCCACGCTTGTCGGGGAACGCGGTGCGCGGCTGCGCGGCGGCGGACGCCGTCAGGAGGGCGACGAGCGCCACTGCCGCGGCAGCACGGACCAGAGAGAGCATGGCGGCATCTTACCGGGGCCAGCGGCTGGGGGCTAGGGGCGGGAGCTCCGGGGCCAGCCAACCCCGCCCTCGCGCCTGGCTATCTGCCGTCCAGCAGGTCCCCGATCCCGCCGAGGATCGATCCTTCTTCACTGCGGCGGCCGGTCTGCGGCGCCGCCTTGTAGATGCGGTCGGCCAGGCGGCTGAGCGGCAGCGACTGCAGCCACACCTTGCCGGGGCCGCGCAGGGTCGCGAAGAACAGACCTTCGCCGCCGAACAGCGCCGTCTTCACCTTCCCCACCAGCTGAATGTCGTAGGTGACGCTCGGCTGCAGTGCGACCAGGCAGCCCGTGTCCACACGCAGCGTCTCGCCGGCCGCCAGGTCGAGGGCGTGCACCGTGCCGCCGGCGTGCACGAAGCACAGGCCATCCCCTTCGAGCTTCTGCATGATGAAGCCCTCGCCGCCGAAGAGACCGGCGCCGATCTTGCGCTGGAAGGCGATGCCCACCGACACGCCGCGCGCGGCGCACAGGAACGAGTCCTTCTGACACACGAGATGACCGCCGATGGCGCGCAGGTCCATCGGCAGGATCTTGCCGGCATAGGGCGCCGCAAACGCCACGCGGTTCTTCGCGGTGCCGTGGTTCGTGAACACGGTCATGAACAGGCTCTCACCGGTGAGGATGCGCTTGCCGGCGCCGAGCAGCGCGTCGAGCACGCCGGCGCTCTGCGCCTTGCTGCCATCGCCGAAGATGGTCTCGAGCTGGATGCCGTCGGTCATGTACATCATCGACCCGGCTTCGGCGACGGCCGCTTCCCCGGGATCGAGTTCGACTTCGACGAACTGCATCTCGGTGCCGTGAATCGTGAAGTCGATGTCGTGGGCGCGGCGGCCGGGCGCCGACGGCGGCGGCGGCACGGCGCCGGGCGCGGTGCCGCCATCGACGAACGCCGTGAAGACCGGGACGTCCTTCACGGCCTGCCAGTTCGCCATGCCCGACGTGAACACGAGCGTGTTCCGGTCGATGCTGCCGTTGCGGAGGTTGGCGAGGATCTCGTCCTGGCTGACCGGTCCCACCTGATGGCCGCCGATGGCCATGTACCACTGCTGCACGCCCTGCATCACGTCTCGTCTCCTGGCGCGGGCTGAACCGGCGGCGCGCGCCGCGCCACGCAGCTCGCCTCGGTGTGTCGGGTGAACGGGGTTGCCCGGCTCAGGCCGGCGTCTGGCCGGCCGCATCGATGGCGGCGGCGGTCTGGCGCTCGAGCGCCGCGGCGGCCGCGGCATCGAGACCGAGCGCGTGGGCGAGCTGCGCGAGATAGATGCGTTCGGCGCCCGACACGTCTTCGTCGGCGCGGACGATGGTGAAGGCCAGCACGTAGAGGTCGCGCCGCTCGGCATCGCTGGTCACGCCGGCGACGATTCCTCGGCGAGCGGTCGCCGAGCCCGGAGCTCGTCATCGGCCGGCACCTCGACGCCGGCGCGACGCGCCTCGGCGGCAATTGCCAGGCGCTCGGCGTCGCTGAGCGTGCCGTCGGCATTGGCGGCCGACGCCGCCAGACGCACGAGGCGAGCCACGGCGGCAGGCACGACCAGCGGCGGCGTGGCCGGGCCGGCGGACGGCGTCCAGGTGCCGGATGCGCCTGAGGGCATCGGACCGCCGGCGGTGGCCGGCTGTTGCGCCCGCAGGTGGTCGTAGAGACCCCAGGCGACGCCCACCGCCGCCATCACCGTGCTGGCGGTGAGGAAGCCGCCCTGTCCGCCCAGGAACGTCTGCGCGCGGCGTGCACGTTTACGCCCGGCCTTGCCCAGCGCGCCACGTACGAACATCTCGAGGAGTTGGTCGCCGTTCAGGTGCGTTGCTCCTTCCTGCCCACAGAATACTGCCGTCCGCCCCGAAAGGTTCCGGCGGACTGCTATCCTGACGTGTCTCCTCCGGGAACCGGGATGCCGTCGATGCTCGCTGCCATGACTTTCTGCGCGCTCGCGGTGCTCGCCACTGCGGCACCCGCGCTCGCTCAGACGCCGCCCACAGCGGCCGGACGCGTGAAGGTCGCCACTGGCGCCGCCTCGATCGTGCGCGGCAGCCAGACGCTGGCCGCCGCCCCCGGCGCCACCGTCTTCGAGGGCGACGTGCTGCGCACCGCGGCCGATGGCCGGCTGTCGGTGATGCTGAAAGACGAGTCGCGGCTCGCCCTCGGACCGAACAGCGAACTGGCGCTCACGCGTTTCGCCTATGTCCCGGCCGACCAGCAGCTCGGGCTCGGCGTGCGGCTGGCGCGCGGCATGCTCTCCTACGTCTCGGGCCTCATCGCGAAGCTGGCACCGGAATCGGTGCGCCTGCAGACGCCGACCGCGATCATCGGCGTCCGCGGCACGCACGTGCTCGTGAAGGCAGACGCGCCGTGACGAGGCGCCGGCTCGCCGTGGCCGTCGGACTGCTGGCCGGCGCCGCCGCCTGCGGCTCGCCGCCGCCGCGGGTCGCGCCCGTGGCGCCGCGCGACCTGGTGGTGCTGGCGCCGCATCCTGAAGACGAGCCGATTGGTGCCGCCACGGTGAACGCGGCCGGAACCACGGTGGACCTGACCGCCGCCGGCGCCTCGACGACCGTGGTGCCCGGCCGGGCGCCGGCGACGCCGGTCATCCTGCCGGCCGGCGAGATTGCGCGCATCTTCGGCGACGTGCTGGCGGTGCTGCCGCCGCCGGCCCGTCGCTACATGCTGTACTTCGAACTCGGCAACGACACCCTGACGCCCGGGTCGCAGGCGCTGGTGCCGGCCATTCTCGCGCTCGTCGCCGAACGCGGCCAACCCGATGTCGCCATCATCGGCCACACCGATACCACCGGCGCCGCGCCGGCCAACGTGACGCTCGGCCTGCGGCGCGCCGCGCTGGTCCGCGACCGGTTGCTGGCGGCGGGCCTCGATGCCGCGCTCATCGAAGTGTCTTCGCACGGCGAGTCGAACCCGCTCGAACCGACGCCCGACAATACCGGGAACGCGCGGAATCGCCGGGTCGAAGTGACGGTGCGGTGAGCGCCGGGCACGACACCGCTCGTCTCGTCCGCCACGGCGTGCCGGCGCTGGCCGCGGCGGTGGCCGCCCTCGCCCTCGCGGTCCTCCATCCCGGACCGCTCGCCGATCTCGATCTCGCCGCGCACGACGCTTTCGTCCGCCAGACTGCCCGGCCTGCCCCGTCGGCCCGGGTCGCCATCGTGGCCGTGGACGAGCGCAGCCTGGACGCCCACGGGCAGTGGCCGTGGCCGCGCGACGTCATCGCCCGGCTGGTCACCGCGCTGCACCGCGCCGGCGCAGCGGCGATCGCCTTCGATATCCTGTTCCCCGAACCCGACCGCCTGGGCACCGCAAGCCCGACGCCCGGTGGCCCGACCTCGACCGACGCCGCACTCGCCAACGCCATGCGCGAGGCGCGCGTGGTCACCGGCGCGGCTCTCACCTTCGAGCCCGCCGGCGCCGCCCCCCGCGACCTGCCCGGCCGCTGCGTGCTGCGCCCGGTGACGCCGGTGGTGCGACACACGGGCAGCGACGAACCGCTGGCCGACCTCTTCCAGGCGACCGGCGCCGTCTGCAGCGTGGCCGTGCTCGGCGAGGCGGCGCGCGCCACCGGCACCATCAACGCGTCGCCGGACGGCGACGGGGTGCTGCGCCGGATTCCGCTCCTCACCCGCCATCAGGACGACATCCACTCGACGCTCGCCCTCGCCGCGATTGGCGTGGCCGCGCCGACGCCGCTGGTCGTCGCCAGGGGGAGCGACGGGTCGCTGGAACTGGCGGTCGGGGAACATCGGGTGCGCCTCGACGCGCACGGACAGATCCTGCTGCGGCCGCGCGGCCCCGGCCGCACCTATCCGCACCTGTCAGCGCGCGACGTGCTCGACGGCACCCTGCCGGCCGATGCCGTCCGCGGCCGCATCGTCTTTGTCGGCGCCAGCGCGCTCGGCACCCGTGATGCGGTCGCCACGCCGCTCGACCCGCGTTTCCCCGGCGTCGAATTGCACGCGACGATCGCCGACACGCTGCTGGGCGGCGCCGCCGCCGCGCGGCCCGCGGCCGCCCGCCTGCTGGAACTGGCGGGTCCGGTCGCCGGCGCCGTCATCGGCGCGCTGGTCGTGGCGCGGCTCGGCGGCGTGGGCGGCAGCGTGCTGGCCCTGGCCGCCGCCGCGGCGACGTGGTTCGCGCTGCGCGGCTGGTTCGCCGCCGCCGGTGCGGTGGTCTCGCCCGTCAGCACGATTGCCGGGCTGGCGCTCGGCGTCGTCGCCAGCGTGGCCGGCGAACTCGCCTTCGAGACCCGGCGCGCCAACCGCGAACGCCGCCGCCGCGACGAGGCCCAGAGCCTGATCGTGCAGACGCTGACCTCGCTCACCGAGACCCGCGATGTCGAGACCGGGCGACACGCCCGCCGCACCCAGGAGTACACGCGCCTGCTCGCCGCCACGGTCGCCGCCCGCGGCGACTACCGCGACTACCTGACGCCGCACCGCATCGACCTCATCGCCACCCTGGCGCCGCTCCACGACATCGGCAAGGTCGGCATCTCCGACGCGGTCCTGCACAAGCCCGGTCAGCTCACCGCCAGCGAATACACCGAGATGAAGCAGCACACCTCGCTCGGACACGACTCGCTGCTCAAGGCTGAGGCGCTCGCCGGCGTGCACGACAACGAGGTGCTGGGACTGGCCAAAGACATCGTGTTCACGCATCACGAGCGCTGGGACGGCTCGGGCTATCCGCGCGGGCTGCGCGGCGAGGCCATTCCCATCCCGGGGCGCCTGGTGGCCGTGGTGGACACCTACGATGCGCTGGTGGCGAAGCGGTCTTACAAGGAGGCGCTGCCTCACGACGAGGCGCTGGCGATCATCCGCAACGGCCGCGGCACCCACTTCGATCCGGTGATCGTCGATGCGTTCCTCGACTGCCACACGCGGCTGCGCGAGGCCGACCACGCCGCCGACGTCCGTCTGCCCGAGCCGCAGCGGCGCTGACTAGACCTGGGTCGACGTCTTCGCCACGACCACCTTCGCCGGCTCGGGCGTCCAGTCTTCCCCGGGGTTGATGAAGCGGTTGGTCTCGAGCTTGTACTGCTTGTCGTAGAGCTGCCGGTAGCGCCCGTTCTTCACGAGCAGCTCGTCGTGGGTGCCGCGCTCGACGATCTCGCCGCCTTCGAGCACCAGGATCTGGTCGGCGCTGCGGATGGTCGAGAGCCGGTGCGCGATGACGAAGGTGGTGCGGCCGTGGCGCAGGCGCTTGAGCGCGTCCTGGATCATCTCCTCGCTCTCGCTGTCGAGCGACGAGGTCGCTTCGTCGAGAATGAGGATGCGCGGCTCGGCCAGCAGCGCCCGGGCAATCGACACGCGCTGGCGCTGGCCGCCCGACAGCTTGATGCCGCGCTCGCCCACCACCGTGTCGTAGCCCTGCGCGAAGCGCAGGATGAACTCCTCGCAGTGGGCCAGCCGGCAGGCCTCTTCCACTTCGGCCCGCGTTGCCTGCGGCCGCGCGTAAGCGATGTTCTCGGCGATGGTGCCGTCGAACAGGAAATTCTCCTGCAGCACCGACGCCACCTGCTCGCGATAGTCGCGCAGCTTCACGCGTCGTGAGGTCGCGGCCATCGACCAGCACCCGGCCCGACAGCGGCCGGTTGAAGGCCATCACCAGGCTGATGAGGGTGCTCTTGCCCGAGCCGCTCGAGCCGACCAGCGCGGTGGTCGAGCCGGCCGGGGCCACGAACGTCACGTCTTTGAGCACCGGACGGCCGGGGTCGTACTCGAAGGTGACACCGTCGAACTCGACGTGGCCGGTGATGACGTCCATCGGCGCGTTGTCGGCGTCGAGGTCGTCTTCGGTCTTCATGTCGAGGATCTCGCGGATGCGGTCGAGGCCGGCAAAGGCCTCGGTGATCTGGGTGCCGATCGAGGCAATCGAGACCAGCGGCGCGGCGACCAGGCCGATGAAGAAGATGTACATCACGAAGTCGCCGAGCGTCATCCGCCCGGCCAGGATGTCGTTGCCGCCGAGCCACACCATGAGCACGCCGACCACGCCGATGATGACGGTGCTGCCGGCGGTGGTCGCCGAGACGCCGGTCATCGACTGCGCGATGTTGCGGAACAGCCGGTGCGCGCCGTGGGTGAACACGATCTCTTCGCGCTTCTCGGCGGTGTAGCTCTTGACGACGCGGATGCCGCCGAGCGCTTCGGTGAGGCGTCCGGTGACTTCGGCGTTGATCTTGCCGCGCTCGCGGAAGAGCGGCCGCAGGGTCTTGAAGGCGTAGGCCATGCCGCCGCCGAAGAGGCCCAGCACGACCACCGTGACGATCGTGAGGCGCCAGTTGAGATAGAGCAGCACGCCGAGGCCGATGACGGCCGTGAACAGCCCGCCAACGAGCTGCACGAGGCCGGTGCCGACGAGGTTGCGCAGGCCTTCGGCGTCGTTCATGATGCGCGCCACCAGCACGCCGGTCTGCGTCGAGTCGAAGTAGCGCACCGGCAGGCGCATGATCTGGGCCTGAACGCGGCGGCGCATGTCGGTGATGGCGCGCTGGGCGGCGACGCCCAGCAGCTGTGACAGCCCGAACGAGGCCACCGCCTGCACGATGGTGGCCGCGCCGGCCGCCAGCGCGATCGGCATCAGCAGGTCGTGCTGGCCCTTGCCGATGACGTCGTCGATCACGTACTTGGCCGACGACGGCAGCACCAGCCCGGCAAAGCGGCTGATGAGCATCAGGATGAGCCCGGTGACGAGGCGGCCGCGGTGCTGATGGATGAGCAGCCGGGCTTCCCGCCAGGCGGCGCCCGGTGCGACCTTCTTCTTGTCAGGGACGGGGCCGGCCGAGGCGGGCGGGGCGCCGACGCGCTCGGCTCGTCGCGCGCTGGGGGTGGACGGACGCATCAGGGCCATCGTCCAAGTATGGCCCAAGTGCCGCCACCACTTCCCTGGCCGTACGGCCGGGGATGCGCTAGTTCAGGGCGTGCGGCATGGCGAGGGTGAAGGGCGCGATGAGGGCATCGAAGCTGTCGCCAGCCGGCGTCGTCATCGTGTAGCTGCCCTGCATCGTGCCGACCGCCGTGGTCAGCGGACAGTAGCTCGTATATTCGAACGCCGCGCCGGGCGCCAGCAGCGGGGTCTCGCCGATCACGCCGGGCCCGCGCACTTCCTGCACGTCGCCGTTGGCGTCGGTGATGATCCAGTGGCGGCTCTGGAGCTGGGCGGATTCACTGCCCTCGTTCGAGATCCGCACGTGGTAGGCGAAGAAGAAGTGCTGTTCGCGCGGCGCGCTGCGTTCGGGCACGAACACACTGCGGACCTGCACGCGGATGCCTCGGGTAACGGTGTCGCTCACGGGTGACTCGTATCGTACTACGGGAACGGCAGCAGCCTAGTCGAGGTGGCCGCGCTCGGCGTCACCCATCGGCACTTTGCCGTCGGGGAAGTATTCCCGCCAACGCCGCGTGACCAGTTCCGCGGTCTCGGGATCGCAGGACACCTCCGCCGGGTACCACGGCTTCATGCGCGCGTCGATCGCCACTGGCGGGGTGAAGACGACGTGGTTGCGCTCGAGGGTGACGCGCGCCGCATGGATGTCGGCCGCCGGCTCGAACCGCGTGAAGGTCGTCCACAGGAAGTTGACGGTGCTCCTGGTGGCGCGCTCGGGCTCGTCGGAGATGACGATGAGCGGCCAGCCGTCGAAGGCCGGGTGCGCCGCCAGCCGCGCCGCCGCGTCGCGATCCTCCGCGAAAGGCCGCGCGCCGACCACGAGACATCCGGCGCAGAAGACCCGCACATCGGTCACGTCGGACGGCGGTGACACCGGGGGTCGGAACTCACGAGGCAGCTCGCGAATCGGATCGCCGAGCCCCATCCAGACCCCCTTCGAGCCCTTGTTCACGGCCGGCCCCGAGTAGTCGAGCGTGTCCATCGACAGGTGGCCGAAGACATAGAGGTCGGTGCGCGGGTCGGTGCGCGCCAGCACGTGTTCGAGGGTGGCCCGGAAGTCCTTCACGTCCACGTGCTGGTCGGTGACGAGCAGGAACTTCTGCAGCGACAACTGCCCTTCGCCGAGGATCCGAAAGGCACTCGCCATCGCTTCACGCGGATAGCGCTGCTTGACCACCGCCGCCGCCAGCGAGTGGTAACCGGTCTCGCCGTACGACCACAGCTGCTCGACCGCCGGCATCACCAGCGGGAAGAGCGGCGACAGCAGCTCCTGCAGCAGGTCGCCGATGAAGAAGTCTTCCTGCCGCGGCTTCCCCACCACTGTCGCCGGATAGATCGCATCTTTGCGGTGCGCCAGGGTGTGGACGCGGAAGACCGGGTAGTCGTGCCGCAGCGAGTAGTAGCCGTAGTGATCGCCGAACGGGCCTTCCGGCTGCCGCTCGTGCGGCCGCACCTCGCCCATCAGCGCGAACTCGGCATTGGCGACGAGCGGATGGGGGTGGCGGAAGGGGCCGGGCACGCGCGCGAGGCGCTCGCCGGCGATGAGCGAGGCGAGCATCAGCTCGGGGACGTTTTCGGGCAGTGGCGCGATCGCCGAGAGGATGAGCGCCGGCGGGCCGCCGAGGAACACCGTGACCGGCAGCGGCTGGTCTTTCGCTTCGGCCCCCTGGTAGTGGAAGCCGCCGCCCTTGCCGATCTGCCAGTGCATGCCGGTGCTGTTCGCATCGTGCACGTGCAGGCGATACATCGCCAGGTTGTGGCCGTGACCGCCCGGATGTTCGGTGTAGACCAGCGGCAGCGTCACGAACGGGCCGCCGTCGTCGGGCCAGCACGTGAGCGCCGGCAGCCGGTCGAGGCGCGGATCGCGCGACACCACCTCGGTCACCGGGCCCAGGCTCTGATGTTTCAGGCCGACCTTCAGCAGGCTGCCGGCGACATCCCGCGCGCCCCACAGCTTGCCGGCATCGGGCGGCATGATCGTCTGTGCCAGCTCGACCAGCCGCCGAATCAGGCGCATCGGGTGTTCGCCGAAGGCCAGCGTCGCGCGCTCCTCGGTGCCGAACAGGTTGGTCACCAGCGGGAAGGCGCGGCCCTTGACGTTGGTGAACAGCAGCGCCGGTCCGCCGGCGGCGATCACGCGGCGATGGATCTCGGCGGCTTCGAGGTGCGCATCGACGGGCGCGGTGACGGTGACGAGATCGGCGTCGGCGCGCAGCCGATCCATGAAGGTGCGGAGGTCTGGGAACATCGGTTACTTCGTAAGGACGCCCGGATCGTACACGATGGTCCCGCCAACGAGCGTGAGCACGCTGGTGATGGCGTCGAAGCGGTAGGCGGGCACCGTGAAGATATCGTCGGAGAGCACTGCGAGGTCCGCCAGGGTGCCGGGCCCCAGCCAGCCCTTGTCGCGCTCGCGCTTCTCGGCGTAGGCGCTGCCCAGCGTCGCCGCGGTCACCGTGGCTTCTCTGGACCGGTCGCCTATATCGCGGACGTCGGCGATGGCGGCGATGAGCGATCGTCCGGCCCCGGACCCCAGGGCCACGCGTACCCCGGCCCGCTCGTACTCGAAGGGCTCGGCGAAATCCGCGATGTCCTTCTCGAAGTGGCGGTCCGCTGGCATCCGCGGCACCACCGTGACCACCACTCCCGCCTGCCGGACGTCTTCGAGTACCGCGGCCAGCACGTTCGTGATCGGAGGGAACCCCGGGGAGCCGGCGCGCCGGTCAACAGGCACGCGGCCGTACAGATCGAGACGCGGACGCTTTCGGCGCCACACCTCTGTCACGCCGATTCCCCGCAGGGCGGTCAGATAGGCGCGCAGCTCCTCGCCACCTGCCACCTCGCCGACGCCGCCCTCCGACAGGTCGCCCCGGAACGCCACGATCACCGGGTCCTCGGCGCCGTAGGCCCACTTCACGATGGTGGTGAGCTGTCGTGGCTCGGCGGCGCGACGGCCGGTCCACCACGGCCCGAGGGTCCACGACACGCCCGACGCGAACAGCCGCTCGCCGGGCTGCGGGGGCAGGTACGGTTCCTCGTCCTGCGGACGTTCGCCGTCCATCGGCGAGCGAATGAGCCGCCACCGCGCCTGACGCTGCGCCTGCTGCGCCGCCACGACCAGCGACCGCATCGGCCCGCCGGCGACGACCTGCAGACTGGTCACGCCTCTGGTGACGGCGGCGCGATCGAGCGCGCTCAGACCGGCCGGCGGCGGCGGCTCGATCGGGAGGTCGACTCGGGCATCGTTGAAGCCCGGCACCAGCAGCCGCCCGCCGGCATCGATGACGCGTGTGGCCGGGCCCGCAGACGCCTTCACCTCGGCGCTCGTCCCCACGCCGATGACGCGGTCGCCCTTGACCGCGACCGCCTCGGCCCAGGGACGCGCGGTGTCGTTGGTGAACACGCGCGCGTTCAGGATCACGAGTTCCGGCGCCACCGGACCTGCGCAGCCAGGCAGCGCGAGCACGAGCACCGCGAGGGCGAGGCAGCGTGACGCGGTCATGTTCTTCCCGAGCCCCGGCCCCCGAGCCCCGCTAGCTCGCGTTCCCCTGCCAGGTCTCGTCGGCGCTGCCGCCGTAGATGCTCGGCACCTTGCCGCCCATCGGCCGCAGGTAGGTCGAAAGCTGGCCGCGGTGGTGCACGCCGTGGACCAGCGCGAAGTTGAGATAGACCAGCGCCGGGTTCTTCATCCCGTAGAAGTCGATGATGTCGGTGAACTTGTGGTCGGGGAGGGCCAGCACCTGTTCCAGCTTCTTCGGGAACTCGTGTTTGTACCACTCGGCCAGCTGTGCCGGCGTCGGCGCCGCGGCCTTGAGTTTGGCGTCGCCGTCAGGATCGTTGGTGAACTTGCCGTCGAGAATCGCGGTCAGGAACCAGATATCGGCGCCGGCGAGATGAATCGCCAGCTCCCACGCCGAGCGGCTCTTCGGCTCCGGCTTCCAGTCCTTGGCGGCATCGGGAATCGCCGCCAGCACCTTCGCGGTCGTCATCCACTCGTGCTGCAGCTGGGTGCCGATCACGTTCACGGCGGCGCGGGCTTCTTGTGGGGTCATGGGGATCTCCGAACAGCGGCTAGCGGCTAGCGGCTGGAAAACCGGGCGGGCGCAAGCGTCCCGGCGAGTTCACAGCGTGACGGTGTCGGGTCTAGCCGCGAGCCGCTAGACCCTAGCCGCCTAGTTCCTCGTCAGCTTCCGGTACTTGATGCGATGCGGCTGATCGGCGGCGGCGCCGAGGCGGCGCTTCCGATCGGCTTCGTAGTCCTGGTAGTTGCCCTCGAACCAGGTCACCTGCGAGTCGCCTTCGAAGGCGAGGATGTGGGTGGCGATGCGGTCGAGGAACCAGCGGTCGTGGCTGATGACCACGGCGCAGCCCGGGAAGTCGAGCAGCGCGTCTTCGAGCGCGCGCAGCGTGTCGACGTCGAGGTCGTTGGTCGGCTCGTCGAGGAGCAGCAGGTTGCAGCCCTCGCGCAGCAGCTTCGCCAGATGGACGCGGTTGCGTTCGCCGCCCGACAGCTGTCCGACCTTACGCTGCTGGGCGGCGCCCTTGAAGTTGAACCACGACACGTAGGCGCGCGAGGCGACCTTGCGCTTGCCGAGTTCGAGTTCGTCTTCGCCGCCGGTGATCACTTCGAACACGCTCTTGTCGGGATCGAGCGCGTCGCGGTTCTGATCGACGTAGCCGATCTGCACCGTCTCGCCGAGCCGCAGGGTGCCGCCGTCGGGCTGCTCCTGGCCGGTGATCATCCGGAAGGTCGTGGTCTTGCCGGCGCCGTTCGGCCCGATCACGCCGACGATGCCGCCGCGCGGCAGCGTGAAGGTGAGATCGTCGAACAGCATGTTGTCGCCGTACGACTTCCTGATGCCGCGCGCCTCGACGACGATGTCGCCCAGGCGCGGTCCCGGCGGAATGTAGATCTCGACCCGGTCGAGCTTCTCGTTGGTGTCTTCGGCGAGCAGCTGCTCGTAGGCGTTGAGGCGCGCCTTGCCCTTGGCCTGACGCGCCCGCGGCGACATGCGGATCCAGTCGAGTTCGCGCTGCAGCGTCCGCTGGCGCTTGCTTTCGGTCTTCTCTTCCTGCTGCAGCCGGCCCTGCTTCTGTTCGAGCCAGCCGGTGTAGTTGCCCTGATACGGGATGCCGCTGCCGCGATCGAGCTCGAGAATCCAGCCGGCGACGTTGTCGAGGAAGTAGCGATCGTGGGTGACGGCGACGACCGTCCCCGGGTAGTCCTTGAGGAAGCGTTCGAGCCACCCCACCGACTCGGCGTCGAGGTGGTTGGTCGGTTCGTCGAGCAGCAGCAGGTCGGGCGATTGCAGCAGCAGCCGGCACAGCGCCACGCGCCGCCGTTCGCCGCCAGACAGCGTCGACACATCGGCGTCGCCCGGCGGCAGCCGCAGCGAGTCCATCGCCAGGTCGAGCCGGCTGTCGAGGTCCCAGGCGTTGGTGGCGTCGATCTTGTCCTGCAGCCGCGCCTGCTCCTCGAGGACCTTGTCCATCTCCTCGGGCGTGAGCTCCTCGCCGAGCTTCATGTTCACGGCGTCGTAGGCATCGAGCACCGCGCGCACCTCGGCGACGCCCTCTTCGACGTTGCCGCGAACGTCCTTGGCGGGATTGAGCTGCGGCTCCTGGGGCAGGTAGCCCACGCTCACGCCCTCGCCCGCGAACGCCTCGCCGCGGAAGTTCAGGTCGAGGCCGGCCATGATCTTGAGGAGCGTGGACTTGCCGGAGCCGTTCAGCCCGAGCACGCCGATCTTGGCGCCCGGCAGAAACGACAGCCAGATGTCCTTGAGAACCTGATGGTCTGGCTCGTGGACTTTCCCGAGCCCTTTCATGGTGTAGACGAATTGAGGCATGTTCTAGCGGCTAGGGGCTGGCGGCTAGCGGCTAGGAAATCTTGCTGCTACGACCGTCGGCGGGTGCGGCCTGACAGGCCGTGCCCGAATTGTAGTCGCGGCGCGCCGCGCCTGCCAAGACGCCGTCAGGCCGCGCATCCGTGTAGTCCGCCGCGGCCGGCGTGACCTAGGCCCGTGTGACAGCGTGATCCTGAGCCGCTAGCCGCCAGCCCCTAGCCGCTATTCAGGCTTCAGCGTCACCACCACGTACCGGTCCAGCGGGAAGTACTTCCTGATGGTCTCGTGCAGCACCGGCACGGTGAGGGCGTTGGTGCGTTCGAGGCGGCGGGCGATGCCCGACGCGTCCCAGCCGAGCATGTGCACGGTCTGCAGCGAGCCGAGCCAGTACCTGGTTCTGCGTCGCGGAGGTCTCGAGCTCGCGGCGCTCCATCTCCTGCACCTTCTGCAGATCGTCGGCCGAGGGCCCCTCGGTGCGCAGGCGCGTCACCTCGTCGAGCACGGCCTTCTGCAGTCCGGCTACGCGGTCCGGCGCGCTGCCGAACGACACGGTCATGCTGCCGTAGCCCTTCTGCGGGGCGGTGTTGCCGTAGTTGACGCTCACGCCGTAGGTGCCGCCGAGCTGCTCGCGCAGGATGTCGCGCAGGCGCATGCCGACCAGCGTCGACGCGGCCCGCGCGCGGTGCATCTCGAGTTCGTTCAAGCCGGTATCGGCGAAGAACGCCATCGCCGTCTGGCTGGCCGGTTCCTTGCCCTTCTGCACCTCGGCGCGTTCGATGCTCTTCGGAAACTGCATGCCCATGTCGCGGAAGCTGGTCCGGCGCGGGCCGGTCGAGGGCAGCGACGCCAGCCACTGCTCCACCATCGGCACCACCGCGGCTTCGTCGAAGGCGCCCACGATGAAGAAGGTGAAGTCGGCGGCGTTGCTGAAGCGCGCGGCGTAGTCGCGCCGCATCACCTGCAGGTCGAGCGCCTGCACGTCGGCCGCGGTCAGCCCCTTCGAGGTGTAGTGGCCGGAGGTGGTCAGCTCACGGACCTTCTCGCCGAAGAGATACCGCGGGCTCTGCCGCTGATTCTCGAGCATGGCGCTGAAGCGGCGCTGCAGCAGCCCGAAGCCGTCGTCGGTCAGGCCGGGGGCGGTGAAGGTGAGATACGTGAGCTGCAACGCCGTTTCGAGATCCTTCGGCGTGGACGATCCCGAGATGCCGTGCGTGTGACTGTCGATGTCGGGTGAGGCGGAGGCGATGCGGCCGGCGAGCACCTTCTCGAGGTCCACCGGCGTCAGGCCGCCCAGGCCACCCATGGCGACCAGCGCGGGCGCCAGCGCCGCTTCGGTGTAGTCGGCTTCCGAGGCCAGCGAGCCGCCACCGTACGCGTAGGCGCTGAAGACCACCTGGTCGGCCTTGAAGGTCGTGGGCTTCAGCCACACTTCCATGCCGTTCGAGAGCGTGAGCACGGTGACGCCGATGTCGGCGATCTGACGACGACCGGTCACCTTGCCCGGCGTGGGCGGCGTCGCGACGAGGGCACGGCCGGCCAGGTCGTCGCTCCACGGCGTGACTGCGCCCGTGAAAGCGGCCGCCAGCGCCGTCTTCAAGGTGTCGTCGGTCGGCGCGGTGGCTCCGGCGGTGGCAGGCGCCACGCCGAGCACCACGCGACTGTCGTCGCGCACCAGCTTGCGGATCTCACCGGTCAAGTCATCAGCGGTGATGCCGGGCAGGAAGCCGCGCACCATCTCGAACTCGTAGGCGATGCCGGGCGCCGGCTCGCCCTGCAGGAAGTGGCGCACCAGCTCGTTGGCCAGCGACGGGCTCTCGGCGTTGCCGCGCTCGTTGAAGGCGCGCTCGTAGTCGGCGAGCAGCGCCCGCCGGGCGCGGTCGATCTCCGGCGCCGTGAACCCGAACTGCTGGGCGCGCCTGGCTTCGCGCACCACCGCGTCGAGACCGGCCGCGGTGCCGCCGGCCGGCACCTCCGCACTCAGCTCGAAGAGCGAGAGCGCCCGGCCCAGGCCCGAGGCCCCGGCCTCGGCGGCAAGAAACGGCGCATCGGGCCGACGCGCCAGTTCGGCCAGCCGCGCGTTCAGCATCGAGAGCGCCAGCCCGCGCACGATCGAGCGGCGATACGCGCCCGCCGTGCCATCCGGCTCCGGCGTGCTCTTGAAGGCGGCCGTGACGCTCCAGCGCTGCGCTTCGCTGTCGGTCACCATCTTGTAGAGCGTGTCGGCGTGGGGCGGCACGACGCGCGTCACCACCGGCGCCGGTGCCGACGGCGTCGGCAGGTCGCCGAAGCGGGCGCGCACGAGCTTCTCGGCCTCGTCGAGCGGCAGGTCGCCGGCAACGACGACCGCCATGCGATCGGCCCGATACCAGGTGCGGTAGAAGGCGCGCAGCCGCTCGTGCGGGAAGCCGCGCAGCGTCTCGGGCAGGCCGATCGGCAGCCGGTCGGCGTAGCGCGAGCCGGCAAAGAGCACCGGCAGCTGCTGGTCGGTCACCCGCGATCCCGCGCCGAGGCGGCCGCGCCATTCCTCGAGCACGACGCCGCGTTCCTTGTCGATTTCCTCGGCCGTGAGCGAGGCTCCGCCGGCGAAGTCGCGCAGCGCCAGCAGCCCCTTGTCCACGTAGCCGTCGCGGTCGGTCGGGACGTCGAGCATGTAGATGGTCTCGTCGAACGAGGTCGAGGCATTCACGTGCGGACCGAAGCGCGCGCCGATCGACTCGAGGAACGCCACCAGTTCGCCGGGCTTGAAGTTGGTGCTGCCGTTGAACGCCATGTGCTCGAGGAAGTGCGCCAGGCCGCGCTGGTCGTCCTCCTCGTGGATGCTGCCGACGTCCACCGCCAGGCGCAGCGACACGCGCTTGGCGGGCCGGCCGTTCTGGCGCAGAAAGTAACGCAGGCCGTTGGGCAGGCGGCCGGCCCGGATCGACGGCTCGAGCGGCAGCACTGCGGCCGGGTCGGTGGCCACGACCGGCGCCTGGGCGGGGGGCGGCGCGGCCGGTGCGGCCACCTGCGCGCGGGGGCTGACGGCGAGCGTCGTCACGAACAGGGCGGCGAGGGCGGAGCGCAGCAGTAGACGAAGGGTCATGGGTGTCCTTGAGACGCGGCAGCCGGGCCATTGGTCGCCCGGCAGGTCCTCCATCATGCCCGTTTTCAGCCGCCGGCGGGGGGCCGCCCGGCCCCGCCTAAAATGGTCCGCACATGACGATCACCATCACGCGCCTGGCACCGCACGTCCCCCTCCCCTCCTACGGCACCCCCGGCGCCGCCGCCTTCGATCTGGCGGCCTCGGCCGATACCGTGGTGCCGCCGCACGCGATTGCGCTCGTGCCGACCGGGCTGGTCGTGCGTGTGCCGGCCGGCTACTTCCTCGCCATCCTCGCCCGCAGCAGCACCCCGCTCAAGCGCGGCCTGATGGTGTCCAACGGGGTCGGCGTCATCGACAGCGACTACTGCGGCCCGGCGGACGAAGTGAAGATCCAGGTGTTGAACGTCACCGACCAGCCCGTGCACGTGGCGGTTGGCGATCGCCTCGCACAGGGCATGGTGCTGGCGGCGCCGCGGGTCGAGTTCGTCGAAGCCGCGGCCGCAGACGGTCCGTCGCGTGGCGGCTTCGGCAGCACCGGCCGCTGACACGCCAGGGTCTTCATTCGTCACGCACGGCCGCGGTAGCAATTGCCGGCACCTGCGATCTACGATGACCAGGTGTTCGCGGACGTTCTCCGCGCCTGTGTGGCGCGGCGGCGCGGCGCACGGCTGGTGGTGCTTTCGGATTTCGACGGCACTCTGGCCGAGTTCGACCTCGACCCCACCCTTCCCCGGATCCGGTCGGACGCGTTTGCTGCGCTCGTTGCGCTGTCATCGTTGTCGCAGGTCACCCTCGGGCTCGTCAGCGGCCGTCGTGTCGCCGATCTCGCCCGCCGGGTCCCGCTCGGCTCGGAGGTGTACATGGCCGGACTGCATGGCCTCGAAATCGTCGTCGCCGGCCGCCAGTGGCGCCACGACGCGGTCGAGCGCGCGCTGACGGCCGTCCAGGCTCTGGAAGCGTCGCTGACGCCGGTGGTCGCCGGCACGGCTGGCGCGCGGCTCGAGGCGAAAGGCGCGGCGGTCGCCGTGCACGTGCGCGGCGTCGCCCGCGACGAACGCGCCGGTGTGCTCGCGGCCGCCGACACCACCGCCGAGCCGTGGCTCAGCGCCGGCGCTCTGAAGCTGCTGGTTGGTGCCGATGTGCACGAGTACCTGCCGGCGGCCGCCTGGAACAAAGGCGACGCGGTGCGCTGGATTGCGCACGACATCGAACGCACCACCGGCGAGGCGCCGTGGCTGGTCTACTTCGGCGACGATCTCACCGACGAAGACGCGTTCCGCGCGGTGGGCGACGGGGTGTCGGTGGTGGTGGGGCGCCGCGCCTCGGCCGCCCGCTATCGTCTCGAGTCCACGGCCGACGTCGCCGCCGTGCTCGCCGATCTCGCCGAAGCCGTCGCGCTCGAGGGCGCCCGATGACGGCGGCCGCGCTGGTCTCGGACGTCGTCGCGCGGCTGGGCGACACGCGGCTGGTGGTGGTCGCCAACCGCGAGCCCTACGTTCACGTGACACATGTGCAGGAGCCGGGGTTCCTGGGCCGCCTCATGGGGCGCAAGCCGACGACGAGCCTGTCGTGGATGCAGCCGGCCAGCGGACTGGTGACGGCGCTCGATCCGGTGATGCGCGCCTGCGGCGGCACCTGGGTGGCGCACGGCAGCGGCTCGGGCGATCGCGCCACCTCCGACGCGCATGGCCGCGTTGCCGTGCCGCCGGACGATCCGTCGTATACGCTCCGTCGCGTCTGGCTCACCGATCGCGAGGAAGCAGGCTACTACTACGGGCTCGCCAACAGCGCGCTGTGGCCGCTCTGCCATATCGCCTACGCGCGGCCGGTCTTCGACGAACCCGACTGGCGCCAGTACGTCGAGGTGAACCGCCGCTTCGCCGACACCGTCATCGACGAGATCGGCGATCAGCGCGCCATCGTCTTCGTGCAGGACTACCACTTCGCGCTGCTGCCGCGGATGGTCAAGGCGGCGCGGCCCGATGCGGTCGTCTGCCAGTTCTGGCACATTCCGTGGCCCAACGCCGAGGCGTTCCGCATCTGTCCGTGGGGCGACGAGATTCTCGACGGCCTGCTCGGTAACGATCTGCTGGCCTTTCACATCCAGTACCACTGCAACAACTTCCTGGAAACGGTGGATCGCACGCTCGAAGCACGCATCGACCGCGAGCACTTCGCCGTGCACCGCGGCGGGCACAAGACCTACGTGAAGCCCTACCCCATCAGCATCGACCCGGGCTTGTGGAACACGGTCGCCGTGGGACGCGACTGGTCGCGCGAGGTCGCCGCCACGCGCAAGCGGCTGGGCGTGGGCGATGCGAAGCTGGTCATGGGCGTCGACCGCCTCGACTACACGAAGGGCATTCCAGAACGGCTCCAGGCGTTCGAACGGATGCTCGAACGCTGGCCGGAGTGGCGCGAGCAGGTCGTGTTCCTGCAGATCGGCGCGCCGACGCGCGAGCGCATCGACCGCTATCATCTGCTCGGGGAAGAAGTGAAAGCGCAAGCCGATCGCATCAACCAGCAGTTCGGCACCAGGACCTGGACGCCGGTGCTGTTCCGGCACCAGCACCACACGCCCGAGGAGGTCGGCGCCTGCTACCGCGCCGCCGATGTCTGCGTCGTGTCGTCGCTGCACGACGGCATGAACCTGGTGGCCAAGGAGTTCATCGCCGCCCGCACCGACGAGCAGGGCGTGCTGGTGCTGTCGCAGTTCACCGGCGCCGCCCGCGCGCTCGCCGACGTCGTGCCGGTGAATCCGTTCGCGCCCGACGAATTCGCCACCGCCATCGACGAGGCACTCCGGCTTCCGGCCGACGAAAAGCAGCGGCGGATGCGCAATCTTCGGACCGAGGTGCTCTCCCACACGGTCTACGACTGGGCTGGCACGCTCCTGTCCGAGGCCTGCCGCCTCGCGGACGTGAGGCGCTGATGGCCGTCACCGACCTCGGCCACGGCGCCATCGGCAACGGCAGCGTGCTCGCGCTGGTCGGGCCCCGACACCAGCATCGACTGGCTGTGCCTGCCACGCTTCGACAGCCCCTCGGTCTTCGGCCGGCTGCTCGATGAGGCCACAGGCGGCCGCTTCCAGTTCGTGCCCGAGCAGGGGGAGGTGGGCGCCATGGCCTACCTGCGCAACACCAACATCCTGCGCACCGAGATCCGCACCGCCGAAGGCGCCTGCGAGGTGCTCGACTTCGCGCCCCGCATCCCGGCCGGCCTCGGTGTGAATGCGCCGCTGGAGATCCATCGGCTGATTCGACCGCTCGAAGGGGCGCCCCGGCTGAAGGCCATCTTCGATCCGAGGCCCGACTACGCGCGCGCCACGGTGGACGTCGCGCTCACCTCCGAAGGGCTCGAGGTGCTCGGCGGCCCGCAGCGCCTGTTCCTGCACTCGAACGTCGCGGCGACCACCATCGCCGACGGCCGTTCGTTCCGGGTCGATTGACCGTGCTACTTCGTCTTCAGTGCCGGCCGGCCGCCGGACGTGCACGACGCCTCGGCGGTCGAGCGCGCGCTCGAGTTGACACGCGCCGGCTGGCGGGCGTGGTCGAAGAGCTGCGCGCTGCCGACCTTCCGTCCGGAAGCGGTGCTGCGCTCGGCCCTCTGCCTCAAGCTGCACCAGTACCTCGACACCGGTGCCATCGTCGCCGCCGCCACCACCAGCATCCCCGAGGCGCTCGACTCGCAGCGCACCTGGGACTATCGCTTCTGCTGGCTGCGCGATGCGGCGTTCGTGGTCGAGGCGCTGCGACGCCTGTCGCACCTCGCCGAAGGTGAGCGGTTCGTGTCGTTCCTGCGCGATGTCGCCGACGACGGCCCGCTGCAGCCGGTCTACGGCATCGGCGGCGAACGCGACCTGGTCGAAACGCAGCTCCCCCACCTGGCCGGCTTCGCCGGCGTCGGCCCGGTGCGGGTCGGCAACGCCGCCTACGTGCAGACCCAGCACGACGTGATGGGCGAGATGATCCTGTGTCTCGACACCATCACCACCGACCCGCGCACCGGCGACCACGACCCGTCACTCATGCCGCTCATCGAGCGCCTCGTGACCGACGCCATCCGCGCCTCGACCGAACAAGACACGGGCCTGTGGGAGTTCCGCACGCTGCCCAACCACTACACGTTCTCGAAGGTGCTGTGCTGGGTGGCCGCCTCGCGCGGCGCCCGGCTGGCCCGCAAGCTGGGCTTCGCCGAGCAGTCGGCCGCGTGGAGCGACTGGGCGGCGACCGAGCGGAGCCGCGTGCTCGCGGCCAGCTACAACGCCGAACTCGGCTACTTCACGCAGGCCCTCCACGGCGTCCATCCCGACGCGTCGAACCTGCTGCTGGCGACCCTCGGCCTGGTCGATCCGCACGATCCGCGCTTCGTCTCGACCGTGCGCGAGTACGAACGGGTGCTCACCCACCGCGGCCTGATGCAGCGCTATCGCCACGCCGACGACTTCGGGGCGACCACCAGCGCCTTCACGATCTGCTCGTTCTGGTGGGCCGAGGCCCTGGCCATGATCGGCCGGCTCGACGACGCGGTGGCGCTCTTCGACCGCCTGGTCGCGCACGCCAACCCGCTCGGGCTCTTCTCGGAGGACATCGAGCCGGAGAGCGGACGGCAGCTCGGGAACTTCCCGCAGGCCTACACGCACGTCGGGCTCATCCACGCCGCCATCACCATCGGCGAACTGCTCGAGGCGCGTCACGGGCACTTCCGCGCCTGGACGCCCTGGCACTGAGCGACCCGCTCACGGCGGATCGCTCGTCGCCGCTGTATGATGCCGATCCGTGGAAGCTGAGCGCCCGCTGCGACACACGACGCTGAGCGTCGTGGTCACCGTCGTCGAGGCCGGATCGTCCCTGCAGCAGCTGCTGCAGGCCCTCGCCGCCCAGCAGCCGCCATCCGCGATCGACGTGATCGTGCCGTTCGATGCCACCATCGCCCATGTCGGCGCCCTGGCGGAGGAGTTCCCGCACGTCACGTTTCTCGATCTCGGCCCGCTGAGGCTGGAGCATGACGCGCGTACCGGCGCCGGCCAGCATGAACTCTTCGATCGCCGCCGCGCCGCCGGACTGCGGGCCGCGACGGCGCCGATCGTCGGCATGCTCGAGGACCGTGCGATCCCCGGACCTGACTGGGCGGCGACCATGCGGCGCCTGCACGACGCCCTGCCCCATGCCGTCATCGGCGGACCGATCGGGACCGTGGCGCCGGACCCGCTGAACTTCGCGTTCTACGCCTGTGACTTCACGCGCTACGCGCCGCCGGTGACGCCTGGACCGCGCGAATACGTGTCCGACGTCAACCTGTCGTACAAGCGCCGGGCACTCGAGGCGACGCGGCCGGTGTGGACCGACATCTACAACGAGGTGAAGGTGCACTGGGCGCTGGTGTCGGCAGGCGAGGTGCTGTTCCTCAACGACTCGCCGGTCGTCCATCACCGCAGCCACTACCGCCGGCTGATGCCGCTCCTGCGCGAGCGGTTCGAATGGGGACGGCTGTTTGGCGCCGCCAGGGCCGGACACCTCTCGACAGCGGGCCGGCTCGCCGCAGTGGCGCGCGCGCCCCTCGTGCCGCCCCTCCTGTGGTTCCGCCTGGTGCGGGCGCATGCGACGCGCGGCACCCTTGGTCGATGCCTGAGAGCCACACCTGCGATCGTCGCCATGCAGGTCGCGTGGGTCGCCGGTGAAACCCGGGGGGTGGTGACCGCCCGCACCTAGCCCGTGTTCAATCGCCGCTATGCGCCAGCCGTCCGGCGGTGCCGGTGACGTAGCCGACCGACTCGCCCACCATCCAGGTCCCGGCCACGACCACCAGCAGCGGGAGACACCGCACCAGTTGGCCGAGGTGCCGTCGCCGCGAGACGAGGTTGCCGGCCACGCGCCAGACCAGCAGCGGCGTCATCACCAGCGCCGCGGCGCCGAGCAGCAGACGTTTCGCCAGCGGCGTCTGGCGTACGCGGCTGCTGCCGAAGAGGCGTCCGAAGGAATGGCGGTCGCCAAGCGCGTCCGACAACGTGAGGTCGCGCTGCTCGAACACCATGATCGCCGGATCGAACCAGTGCGATGCTCCGGCAGCGGCCAACGCGCCGTTCACGAGGTTCTCGTGGAACTCCAGCGCCCACACGTCGGCGATGCGGTCGAGCGCGGACCGTTTGTACGACACATTGCAGTCGCTCATGCCATGCGCCGGCCCGGCCGGCATCGGCGGCATGTAGCGACTGTAGTCGGTGAGATAGATCGCCCAGTTGAGCGCGGTGTCGGTGGAGGCCCCTTCATGGAACCCCTTCTCGATGGTGCCGCCAACTGCCGCGTGTGGCTGCTGATGCGCGGCCAGCGTGCGCGTCACCCAGTCGGGCGCCGGCACGCAGTGGTCTTCGAGAAAGCCCACCAGCGGCGCCCGGCTGGCCTGGGTGCCGCGCGCCCGCAGTGCGGCCGGGGTCGCTCGCGTCCCGACGCGAATGAACCCGACCGTTGGATACGCGGTCGTGAGCGGCGTGATGTCCTTCAGCGCGTCGTCGTGAGGCACCACGATCTCGATCGCGGCGTGGGGCTGCTGCAGGACGAGCGCGTCGAGCGCCCGCCGCAGATGCGCCACGGACGTGAAGCAGATGATAACGACGCTCAACGCCGGGGCCGGCGTGACGCCGTTCATCTGGCGGCCGCCGCAGGGGCGCCGGTGGCCATCTCGACCACCTCGAGGCTTCGCGCCCCGTCAAGCGCGGTGGCGACGCGCGACGGCCTGCCCTGCACGTACTGGATGAACGCCGCATGTTCCTCGACGAAGCTGTCGACGACGATGCGCCGGTACGAGTAGACCTTCTCGTTGATGAGCGTCCCGAGGAACCGCTCGGTCTGCCGCTGCTGCGGCCCTGACACCTCGGTGGCCCAGCGGATCTCGGCGGCCATCGGGAAACAGGTCGCCTGGATGAATCCATGCGACCCGTACAACTCAATCGAAAACCTGTACTTCCGCCATTCGGTCCAGCTCGCCTGCACCGACGCCACGACGCCGCTCTCGGCGCGCAGCAGCGCAAAGCCGTTGTCTTCGCAGCCCGGATACTTCCAGACCGACGCCGTCTTCATCCCGACCACGTCAGTGACGGGTCCGATGAAGTCGCAGGTCAGGTCGATGAGGTGGATGCCGATGTCGCGCAGCGCGCCGCCGCCGGCCGTGCCGGCCTCGTGGACCCAAGGCTGGTTGTGCGACACCGCCGAGTAGCCGCCATAACTGCGGACGTGATCGAGGGTGCCGATGCGCCCGTCGGCCAGCCAGCGTTTGGCGAGCGAGAACGAAGGATAGAACCGGTAGTTGAAGCCGGTCGCGACGCGGACCCCGCCGCGCTCGGCCGCGGCGACGATCTCGTGTCCTTCACGCGAATCGAGCGCCAGGGGTTTCTCGCACAGCACGTGCTTGCCGGCCGCCGCAGCTTCGACGCACATGTCCTTGCGCAGACTCGGCGGGGTCGAGACGATGACCGCATCGACGTCGTTGCGGCCGATGAGCTCGCGCCAGTCGGCCACCACCACCGCGCCGGCGCCGACCTTCGCCGCCCTCGCGGAGTCGGTGTCACACACCACCGTCAGAGGCAGCCCGGCGCGGCGCGGCGCAGCGCCTCGGCGCGAAGCCGGCCGATGTCGCCACAGCCGATGAGTCCGAATCTCAGAGAGGCAGGCACTGTGTTCATCGACGTCTATCCTAACAGGTGGGAGCCTCTGCCCCTGCGGCGCGCGAAGCGCGCCGCAGACAGGATGTGCAGTTTGACGCCATCATCGAACGCTCTCGACATCGACCGGCCTTGCGGCACAATGGTCTCCATCGCGCGTCCGCGATCCGAACGGCCTCACCTCCGCCCATGCGGCGCATCCTTCACATCGACATGGACGCCTTTTACGCGTCGGTCGAGCAGCGCGACAACCCCGAGCTGCGCGGCCGGCCCGTGGCCGTCGGTGGCGCGCCCGACCAGCGCGGCGTCGTCGCCGCCGCCAGCTACGAAGCGCGCACCTTCGGCGTGCGCTCGGCGCTGCCGATGTCTCGCGCCGTGCGGCTCTGTCCATCGCTGGTCATCGTGCGGCCCGACTTCCAGAAGTACCGGCGGATCTCGCAGCAGATCTTCGCGCTCTACCGCGAGGTGACGCCGCTGGTCGAGCCGCTCTCGCTGGACGAGGCCTACCTCGACGTGACCGAGAACGCCTGGCAGGAGCCGCTGGGTGTGGCGGTCGCAAAGCGCCTCAAGTCCGCGATCCGCGACACCACCGGTCTTACGGCGTCGGCCGGCGTGGCGCCGAACAAGTTCCTCGCCAAGATCGCCTCCGGCTGGCAGAAGCCCGACGGCCTGACCGTCATCGCTCCCGGCCGCGTCGAGCGCTTCCTGCAGGAGCTGCCGGTCGATGCGCTGTGGGGCGTCGGGCCGGTCACCGCGAAGAAGCTCGCCGCCCACGGCATCACGCGGCTGGTGGACGTGCGCGCCGCCGACCTCGAGGCCCTGCGCGCCATCGTCGGCACGCTGGCCGACTGGCTGAAGGACCTCGCCGAGGGGCGTGACAGCCGCGCCGTCGAACCGGATCGACCGTCGAAGTCGTCGGGCTCCGAGTGCACCTACGAACACGACCTGACGAGCGCCGACGAGATCCGGCGCGAGGTCACGGAGATGGCCGGCGAGTGCGCGACCTGGCTCGACAAGCGCGGGCTCTACGCGCGCACGGTCACCATCAAGGTGCGCTATGCCGACTTCGAGACCATCACGCGCAGTCACAGCGCCGAGCCGACGCGCGAGGTGACCGGGATCACGTTCCGGGCGCTCGACCTGCTCACGAAGACCGATGCCGGCGCCCGCGCCGTGCGCCTGCTCGGCGTGAGCGTGCACAACCTCGTGGACACGACGGCGCCGCCCGCCGCCACCGTGCGCATCCGCCGCGGACTCGACCTGCCGCGTCTGCCCTTCGACGACGACGACCCGCCAACCAACCCCTAGGGTCTGCGGCGGCGACTCACTGCCGGTCGCTACGGCGTGAGGACGCGTACCCGCCGCAGCACCACCTCCTCGACCGGAGCCTCACCGTTGACCGCCACCGCTTCGATCGCCTTCACCACGTCGAGCCCGGCGAGCACCTTGCCGAAGACGGTGTACTTCTGGTCGAGCGACTGCGCGCGCGCGGTCACGATGAAGAACGACGTGCTGGCCGAATCGACCTCCGCCTGGCGCGCCATCGACACGGTGCCGACCTCGTGCGGCTGGTCGTTGAACTCGGCCTTCAGCTGATGGATCTGGCGTTCCTGCGCGTCGGTGAGCGGCGCCTTGCGGGTCGCCATCATGCCCGTCTGCACGACGAAGCCCTTTCACGACGCGGTGCCAGGTCGTGCCGTCGTAGACGCCGAGCGCCGCCAGACGCAGGAAGTTGCGGACGTGTTCCGGCGCCTTGTCGGGCGTGACGCCAATCGTGATGTCGCCGAGCGAGGTCTCGAGCACGGCCGTCACCTTCGCCAGCGCCTCGACACTCTCGGTCGAGAACGGCGGCGGCACCTCGGCGGGCTTGTCGCGGATGACCACTGCGGTCACGCGTCACCGGTTCGACCGGCACGCCCTTGTCGTCGGTGGCGCGCCTCCGAGATCCGCTGCGCCACGCGCAGCCCTTCGCTGACGCGGCCGAACACCGTGTGCTGGCCGTCGAGTGCGGGCTGGTCGACGATGCAGATGAAGAACTGCGTGCCGCCGCTGTCGGGCCGTCCCGGCACGATCACCGCCGACACGGCGCCGCGCGTGTGCTTCTCGGTCAGGCCCTCGCGAGCGACGAGGTTCAGGCCGCCGGTGCCGGCCTTCGCCCTGGTCGCCGGGATCTTTCGTGAGCGGATCGCCGCCCTGCACGACGCCCTGGCGCACCACGCGGTGGAACGTCGTGCCGGTCAGCCCGCCCTCGCGGACGGTCTTGATGAAGAGCCCGACGTGATTGGGCGCGTGCTCGGGCAGCAGGTCGATCACGATCTCGCCCGCCGCCGTCGTGAGCACCGCCTGCTTGCCGCGCATCTCGTCGAGCGTGAGCGGCGTGCGGAAGAGCGGCGGGCGGCGTGGGCGCGGCGGGCGGTGCCGGCGCCGCCGGCCGCGGCTTCACGCCCTGGGCGGCGGCGAGGCCGGCGCCATGTGCCATCAGACCGACCACCATCACCACTGCGAGCCCGCGCATGAGTTCCGCCTCCGCCGCCGATTGTAGCCGCGGTCCCACCATCCGTCACCGTCATTGCCGCGCGCGCACGAACCGTTTGGCGGGCCGGCCGTCTAACCCGGACGATTGCAGCCCGCGTTGGGGTTGCCGATTGCACGCGCGGGATCGGTGAGGGCCGGAGGACACTGCCATGACCGTGCCCGTACTGATCGCCGCACTCGCGTTCGCCCCGGTGCCGTTGCGCCCCACCGTACACGCCTTCGCGCCTGACGCGCGTTCCAATCCCGGCGATCGCACCTACGCGACCTCCGATCGGCTGCGCCCGCAGGGATCGCGTGTGGAGTCGTGGCTGCGCGAGGCGCGGCGCCGCTCGCCGACCGTGCAGCGTCTGGTCGATCGGATCGAGCAGAGCGACGTCATCGTCTATCTCGACATCAGCCGCAACCTGTCGCCGAACGTGACGGCCTGCCTGACCTGGATGGCGGCCACCAGCTCGCGGCGGATCGTCCGCGCCTCGTTCCGGCATGACCTGCGCCCGAGCGATGCCATCGCGATGCTCGCGCACGAGCTGCAGCACGTGGTCGAGGTGATCGACCATCCCGAGGTGCGCTCGACCGAGACGCTGCTCCAGCTCTACACGCGCATCGGCCATCCCACCGGGGACAACGGCCTGCGCTGGGACACCGCCGACGCCGTGGCCGTCGGCACGCTCGCCCGTCTCGAGGTGGCCAACGGCTTCCGGCCGAACCCCGGCAGCGACGTCAGGAAAGGAACGTAGCGATCTGGTCGAGCGGCTTGCGGCTGATATCGGGGACCTGCGCGTCCGGCGCGGGATACCCGACCACCAGCAGCAGGAACGGGCGTTCGTGCGCGGGCCGGCCGAGCAGGGTCGTCAGGAAGCCCATCGGACTCGGCGTGTGCGTGAGCGTCACCAGGCCTGCATCGTGCAGCGCGGTGATGAGGATGCCGGTGGCGAGGCCCACCGACTCGGTCGCGTAGTAATGCTTCACGACCTCGCCATCGGGGCCGACACCATGCGGCTCCACGAACACCGCGATGAGCCACGGCGCGATCTCGAGAAACGGCTTGTCGGCGTCGGTGCCGAGGGGCGCCAGGGCGGCCAGCCACTCGGCCGGAGCGCGCGTCTGGTAGAACTCGCGTTCCTCGTCCTCGGCGGCGGCGCGCAGGCGCCGGCGCAGCTCGGCGTCGTCGCGGCCCACGGCCACGAAGTGCCACGGCTGCTGGTTGGCGCCGCTCGGCGCCGTGCCTGCGGCCAGCAGGCACGGCTCGATGAGGGCGCGCGGCACCGGATCGGGTGAGAAGTCGCGCACGGTGCGCCGCCGGGCCGCGCGCGCCGCAAAGACGGTGGCGCGCTCGAGGGACGCGGCGACGGGCAGGCGCTGGAAGTCGAGGGGACGAACGCGGGGGGCCATCGGAACTCCGGGACGGGCGCTAGTCGCGGTCGCGCCCGCGATAGAACTGCTTCACGGCCCGCGACAGGATCTTGCCCTGCGCCCGCTCGACAATCCGGCCGCGGACGTCCTGACGGGCTTCGAGCGACCGCGTCTCGTCCTGCAGCTTGTGGAAGCTCTCGAGCCGCGAGGCCTCGAGCTGGCCGCCTTCGACCGCCGCCCGCACGGCGCAGCGTGGCTCGCTGCGATGCCGGCAGTCGCTGAAGTGGCAACCGGGGGCGAGCGCGTCGATGTCTTCGAACGACGTGGTCGTGGTGTCGGGCGCCGTCCACAGCTGCAACTCGCGCATGCCCGGCGTGTCGATGAGCAGCCCGCCGCCGGGCAGCGGCACCAGCTGGCGGTGGCGGGTGGTGTGGCGTCCGCGCTGGTCCGACGATCGGACCTCGCCGGTCGCCAGCAGCTCGCTGCCGAGGAGGTGGTTGATGAGCGTGGACTTGCCGGCGCCGGAGCTGCCGAGCAGCGTGCCGGTCTGCCCGGGAAGCAGCGCCGCGCGCACGCGGTCGAGGCCGCGCCCGTCGCGCACGCTCACCGCGTAGATGTCGGCGCCGGGGGCCACCGCCTCGCACTCCGCAATCTGCGGCCCGACGTCGGCCACGAGATCCGCCTTGCTCAGGAGCACCTGCGGCCTGGCGCCGCTGTCCTGCACCAGCACGAGGTAGCGTTCGAGGCGGCGCGGGTTGTAGTCGCGGTCGAGCCCCATCACGATGAAGACGACATCGATGTTGGCGGCCACGACCTGCTGCTCGGTCAGCTCGCCGGCGGCCTTGCGCGAGAAATGCGTCCGTCGTGGCAAGATCGCTTCGATGGTGGCGGTGCGTTCGCCCGGACTGATGCGGATGGCGACCCAGTCGCCCACCGCGGCCATGGCGTGCCGCCCGACGGCTTCGTGCAGCAGCTTGCCGGAGTGCTGCGCGCGCACATCGCCGGTGGTCGTATAGAGGCGCAGCAGATGGTTGTATTCGATGGCAACCCGCGCCGGCGTCAGGCCCTCGGCGGCGAAGGGACGAAACGCCGCCTCCCACGCCGCGTCCCAGCCGTAGAGCGCCAGGTCCACGGGAGGCGTGGACGGCTCGGCCGGCTCGTTGGCGGTGGGCGGTGGCCCGGACATCGGCGTAGTGTCCCGCGTCTGGCGGTCGCTGACAAGCGCCGGGCGGTGGCCGCCGGGGCCGGAGCCGGCGCATGAGCGATCAGCTCTTCCTCTTCGATCCCCCGGAGGACGAGGCGTCGCGGCAGGCGCGCGCGACCGGCGACGCGCTCGAGGCCCGACGCCAGCGCGCCGCGGTGGTGGCGGCGGCGCTGCCCTCCGAGGTCGCCTTCGGCACCAGTTCGTGGACGTTCCCCGGCTGGGCCGGGCTGGTGTATCCGCCCGGCCTGTCCTCCACCGCCCTGTCGCGCGAGGGCCTGCGACACTACGCGCGTCATCCCCTGCTGACGCACCGTCGGCGTCGATCGCAGCTACTACGCGCCGATCCCGATCGACGACCTGCGCCAATACGCCGACCAGCTCCCCGACAGCTTCCGGTGCTGCCTCAAGGCACCGGCCGCGGTGACCTCACGGCTGGCGCCCACCTTCGGCGGCCCGCGCGGCGCCGCGGCGCCGAATGCCGACTTCCTGTCGGTCGATCGCCTGATCGTGGATCTGCTGGAACCGCTGTCGATCGCCTTCTTCCCGCACACCGGCCCGATCGTGCTGGAGTTCCCGCCGGGCGCGCGTGACCAGGCGCAGGGGCCGGCGGCGTTCCTCGAGGCCCTCGATCGCTTCCTCGGACAGCTCCCCCGCGACTTCGACTACGCGGTCGAGATTCGCGACACAGCGCTGCTCACGCCGGCCTATCGCGCCGTGCTGGCGCGACACGGCGTGGCGCACACCTACAACTACTGGTCGGCGATGCCGATGCCGCTGGCGCAGGCGGCCGTGGTGCCGCCGGAGGATCTGCCGTTTGCGGTGGTCCGTCTGCTGCTGCGGCCCGGCACGTGGTACGAACAGCAGCGCGATCACTTCAAGCCGTTCAATCGCCTGGTCGAACCCGACGAGCCGATGCGCGACCAGGTCGTGGCCCTCACCGCCCGCGCGCTCGCGAAGGGCCGCAAGGTCTACGTGCTCGTGAACAACAAGGCCGAGGGGTCGTCGCCGCTCACCGTCGAAGCGCTGGCCGCACGGCTGGCCGGCGTGCTCACTGCAGCAGGTCGAACATCCGGCTGAACTTGATGACGAGGCTGCGGTCTTCGCGCTGCGGCGTCGGATTGAGATCGTAGAGACCGCGGGTGTCGTTGTAGACGACGAACAGGCCGGTGTTGGCGGCCTGCAGCCAGCCCAGGCGCAGGTTCATCGACCAGACGTCGGCGCGGTCGTTGTACTGCACGAGCGACTGCACGAAGATCCGCGGCGTGAACGAATACGAGAGCGCGGGTGCGCACGAGGTTGGTCACGAAGTCGCCCTGCGGCAGGTCGACGTCGTTGCGCTGGTAGGACACCTCGCCGGTCAGCTGCTGGCCGGCGCGGAAGCGCACCGTGGGGTTGAAGGACTTGCGGCGGCCGCTGAAGAAGCCGCCGATGATGTTCTGCAGGCTCGACGCTGACCGGCCCGGCCCTGATTGGTCATGATGACCGGCTGGATCTCGGCGTTGTTGTAGGTGCCGGCCGGCACGAAGATGCCGGGGTAGATCTGGAACGGGACGCGCACGCCTTCCTGCGTCAGGTTCATGCCGGTGTGCACTTCGGTCGAGTCCTTGAACTGCCAGTGGTTGTCGATGTGGGCGTAGCCGGTTTCCTGGAAGCCGTCGAAGCCCCAGAAGCCGCGGTACGAGACGTGCGGGCGCAGTTCCTGGAAGAATCCGCTTCGGACGGAAGCGCGTCATGATCCGGACGTCGGGCTTGCGGTAGCCGCCACGCGACAGGAAGCCGACCTCGGGATTGAAGTTGCTCGCCCACTTCCTGATAGCCCGCATCGACGTCGATACGCTGCAGGTTGGTGCGCGAGCGAATGTTGAAGGCGTGGTCGTCGCCGTCGAGGCCCCGGGCGTCTCGGTCTTGCGCGAGGAAGCCCGAGACGACCGTGTTCTGCCCGATGCCCCAGCGGCCGTCGACGGCGTAGGTGCGGCCGTAGTCGTCGTCGCCCGCCAGGTCGCCGGTGGCCTGGCGCTTCGTGATGAGGCCGCCGATCTGCGAGCGGTTGGGCAGGTCGCGGCTGACCCGCACGACCGCGAAGTTGTTGCTCGCGATGCGGTTGTCCACATCGTTGGTCTGCATGTTCAGCAGGCCGATGTTGAACTTCCCCGCCTTGCCCGACATCCGGCCGCCGGCGATGATCGGCATCGCCTCGCCGTTCGATCGACAGGCCGATGCGCCGGCTGAAGAACAGATCGACTTCGCCCGGGTTGCCGACCGAGAAGAAGCCGGCGTTCTCGAGGAAGAACGGCCGCTTCTCCGGGAAGAACAGGTTGAAGCGATCGAGGTTGACCTGCTGGTCGTCGACCTCGACCTGCGCGAAGTCGGTGTTGACGGTGGCATCGAGCGTCAGGCTCGGCGTGACGCTGTACTTCAGGTCGCCGCCGAACTCGCGCCGAGTTGTCGGTCGGCGCCGGGTCGACGCCCGACGTGATGGTCTGGCCGAGCGCGTACGGCATGATCTTGAGGTTGCGCACCGGCGGCGTCTTGATGCCCGAGACCGAGCCGGCGAGCGACACGCGGTAGAGGTTGAACTGCCGCGGAATCGGCGCCCAGTAGGCGCGCTCGTTCTTGCGGCGGATGTTGCGCTGGAAGTTGACGCCCCACGTCTGGTCGGGCGTGCCCGGAAAGCGCAGCGTCCTGAACGGGATGGCGAACTCGGCCGTCCAGCCCACCTCGGAGATCTTCGTCCGCACCGTCCACGCGCCGTCCCAGTTGATGTTGAAGCCGCCGCCCGAGCCGGCCGCCGAGGTGCCGCCGAACGCGATGCCGCCGCCGCCCTGGCCTTCGTTGGTCACCTGGCCGTCGTATTCGACGCCGGCCGGGTTGGTGCCGAACACGAAGCCGTTCTGCCGATCGCGATAGGTGTCGACCATCATCCGGAAGCTGTCGATGTCGTCGAGCGAGGCGTCGCGCCGCGGGTCGGCGGTGACGATGCCGCCGGGCTCGGCGTCGTACATCACGGCGCCGATGTAGAGCGTGTCCTTCGTGAACACCAGCCGCACTTCGGTCTTCTCGGTGGCCGGCGCGCCCTCGAGCGGTTGCTCCTGGAAGAAGCCGCTGATGATCGGCGCCGACTTCCATGCGGGATCGTTGAGCACCTCGCCGTCCATGGTGGGCGCCTCGGGCACCGCGCCGGCCGTGCCGGCCGGGCGCGGACGGGTCGCCGGCGAGGCCTGCTGCGCGAACGCCGCCGTGTGAGCCGCGAGAACCAGCCCGATCAGGACCAGGACAGACAGGACGCGCCACGGGCGTGCCGCGGACGTCACGAACTGAGGGAATCGCATAAGGTAGGGTGACGCCTCGAGGCTCGCAAGGCTACTTCACGTAACACTATAGCCGTCGATGCGGACGTTCCATGTCATCACTTGTCATGCAGATTCCCGCCGAGAACGGGCCGCTTCCCGGCGAACTGACCACCGCTGAGAGGCCGCTCGGCACGCTCATCGTCTTCGCCCACGGCGCCGGCGCCGGTCATCGATCCCCTTTCATGCGGCGCTTCGCGGATCTCTTCGCTGCCCGCGGGTTCGATGTGCTCACCTTCGACTTCCCGTACATCGCCGCCGGCCGCAAGCTGCCCGACCGTCCCCCGGCCCTCGAAGCAGCCTTTCGCGCCGCCGTCGACGCCGCGGTGCAGGCGCTCGGCGGGCGTACCTCGGCGGTGGTCGTCGCCGGCAAGTCGATGGGCGGACGCATGGCGACGCACGTCGCCGCTCAGCCCGACCGCTGGACCTCCCCGGTGCCGCTCACGGCGGCGATCGCCTTCGGGTATCCGCTGCGTCCTCCGGGGCCGCGCGGCGGCGATCGGGTGTCGCACCTGGCGCAGCTGGCCGTGCCGACGCTGGTGGTCCAGGGCACGCGCGACCCCTTCGGCGGTCCCGACGACGTGCGGCAGGCGACCGCCGACGCGCCCCGGGTGACGGTGCTGCCGGTCGAGACGGGCGACCACTCGCTCAAGGTCACGGTCGCCTCGGGGCGGCGTCAGGACGAGGTGGAAGCCGCGATCGCCGATGCGGTGGTTGGGTTCGTGGGCGACGCCGCGGCCCTCGGCGCCCGCTGACCACTCGTCCCACGTCCTTGCCGCCGTCCTGAAACAATCGGCGCGCGCCGCCGTTCCAAACGTGGCATGAGCTGGATTGGCGACGTCCGACTCGCGCTCCGCCTGCTGGTCCGCAGTCCCCTGTTCACCGTCACGTCGATGGTCTCGCTCGCCGCGGGCCTGGCCGTGCCGAGCGCGGTCGTGAGCCTGGCAGATGCGCTGCTGGCGCCGGCCCCCGGCGTCCGCGACCCCGGGCGGCTGGTGGACATCGGCCGCAGCACCGACGGCGGCGGCTTCGACAACATGGCGCATCCGGCCTTCGAGTACCTGCGCCGGCACGCCACCTCCTTCGACGGCATGGCCGCAGTGGACTTCGGCGGGCGGCCGATGAGCCTCACCCTCGACGGCACCAGCGAGCGCCTCTTCGGCACCCTCGTCTCGGCAGGTTTCTTCGACGTGCTCGGCGCACCCATGACCCTCGGCCGCGGCTTCCGCGACGACGAAGACCTGGTGCCCGGTGCCCGCCCGGTGCTCGTGCTCACCCATCGATTCTGGACGCGGCGGCTCCACGGCGACCCCGACGTCATCGGCCGCACGCTGCGGCTGAACGCGCACGAGTTCACGGTCGTCGGCGTCGCCGGGCCCGGCTTCGAGGGGGCGAGCCTCGCCGGCACCGACGTCTGGATGCCGATGGCGATGGTGGCCGAGGCCCGCGGCCTCGCCAATGCGGCTTTGCTGACCAATCCACGCGCCGTCTGGCATGTCGGCCTCGGGCGCCTCAAAGACCGCGTGTCGCGCGAGACCGCGCAGGCGGAACTGCAGACCCTGATGCGGCAGTTCGTCGCCGTCACGCCGGAGGCCAACCCGCGCCATTCCGTCGCGCTCGTGGCGACCAGCCGCGTGCCGGGGCCGATGCGGGCGCCGTTTTTCGGCTTCCTTGGCGTGCTCTTCGCGCTGGCGATGGCGCTGCTGGCGATTGCCGCCAGCAACGTCGCCGGACTGCTGCTGGCGCGCGCCTCGACCAGGCGGCGCGAGATGGCCACGCGACTGGCGATCGGGGCCAGCCGGCGGCGCCTGGTGCAGCAACTGCTGGTCGAAACCGGCGTGCTGTTTGCCGCGGCGGCGGTTCTCGCCGTGCCGCTCACGATGGCCGGGGTGTGGCTGCTGCAGCAGTCGCTGCCGCCACTGCCGGTCGTGCTCAACCTGCACCCCGCCGTGAACGCCCGCATCGTGGCCTTCGCGGTTGGCCTGTCGCTCGTGTCTGCGGTGATCTTCGGTCTGGCGCCGGCCCGGCACGCGCTGGGCGCCGACATCGCGCCGCTGCTGCACGGCGGCACCAGCACGCCGGACCGCCGGCGCGGACGCCTCCGCCAGGCGCTCGTGGTGGTCGAGGTCGCCTTGTCACTGATGCTGGTGGTGACCGCCGGCCTGTTCGTGCGCACGCTGCAGGCCGCCGCCGCCATCGACCCGGGCTTCACGACCCGCGACATCCTGCTCGCAAACGTCGAGGTCGCGCTGTCGGGCTATCGCGACGAGATGGCGGTGGATCTGGTGGGCCGCTTCGAGCGGCGTCTGGCGGCGCTGCCCGGCGTGACCGCCGTGGCCACGGCGCGGATGATCCCGCTGCAGGGCAGCGGCTTCGGCCTGGGCGAGCTGCGCGTACCCGGCTACCGCGGCCCCGACGGAGACGACCGGGTGGACGCTGATTGGGACGTCGTCACGCCCGCCTACTTCGACACCATCGGCATGCGCCTGGTGGATGGACGCGGCTTCAGCGGCGCCGAGCGTCGCGACCAACCGCGCGTGGCGATCGTCAATGAGGCCTTCGCGACCGCCGCCTGGCCGGGACGGTCCGCCGTCGGCCAGCGCCTGCTGCACCGCGAGGCCGCCGACCGCGAGGTGCCGATCGAGGTGGTCGGCGTGGCGGCCGATGCGAAGTACCGCTACATCAGCGATGCGCCGCAGCCCTTCATCTACGTCCCGATGGCGCAGCACCCGGTGAGCGATGTCACGTTCTTCGTGCGCCACCTCCCCGGGCAGTCGCCCTCGCGGGCCGTGCGGGCGGCGCTGGCCGAGGTCGAGCCCACCGTGCCGGCGATGTTCGTGCAGGCGTTCGATGAGGCGGTCGGCATCGGCCTGATGCCGCAGCGGCTGACGGCGTGGGTGGCCGGCAGCGTCGGCACCGCGGGGCTCGTGCTTGCGGCCTTCGGGCTCTACGCGCTGATGGCGTTTGTCGTCACCGCGCGGGCGCGCGACCTCGCGATCCGCCTCGCCCTCGGGGCGACACCTGCCGACGTGCGGGCGATGGTGGTGCGACAGGCGACGGTACTGGGTGGCCTTGGGGCCGCGCTCGGCCTGCTGCTGGCGGCCGGTGTCGGCACGCTGCTGGCGTCGCTGCTGGTCGGTGTGGCCGTGGTCGACGGGCCCAGCTACGCCGGCGCCGTCGCGATCTTCCTGGCGGTGCTGACGCTCGCCAGCTGGCTGCCGGCGCGGCGCGCGGCGGCGACCGACCCGTCCACCGCGCTGCGGGCCGAATAGCCGCCGTCAGCCCTTCGGCGGGTCGGCGCGATAGGGTTCGTGCAGGTCGACCGGCACGCCAGGCTTGCGCAGGCGCAGGTTGATCATCTCGACGAACACCGAGAAGCCCATCGCGAAGTAGATGTAACCCTTCGGGATGTGCTGCCCGAGGCCCTCGCCGACCAGCGACATGCCGATCAGCATCAGAAAGCTCAGGGCGAGCACCTTCACGGTCGGGTGCTGCTGGACGAACTCCGAGACGCTGCCGGCCGAGAGCATCATGATGCCGACGGCCAGCATCACCGCGACCACCATCACCGTGATCGACTCGGCCATGCCGACGGCCGTGATCACCGAGTCGAGCGAGAAGACGATGTCGAGCAGCATGATCTGGAAGATGACCGCGCCAAACGACGGCGCCACCTTCGCCGACCGCTCCCCTTCCACGCCTTCGAGCTTCTCGTGAATCTCGATCGTGGCCTTCGCCAGCAGGAACAGCCCGCCGCCGAGCAGGATGAGATCGCGACCCGAGATGCCGCGGCCGAACACCGTGAGGAGCGGCTCGGTGAGGCGGACGATCCAGGCCAGCGAGAACAGCAGCAGGATGCGCATGATCATGGCGGCCAGCAGGCCGACACGACGCGCCCGCGCCTGCTGGGCCGCCGGCAGCTTGCCGGCGAGAATCGAGATGAAGATCACGTTGTCGACACCGAGCACGACCTCGAGGGCCGTAAGCGTGGCGAGCGCGATCAGGTTGTCGGCGGTGAAGAGCGCTTCCATCATGGGGACTGCCTTATGCGGAAACGGGGCGCCGCGGCTTGTGCGCGCAGGCGCCGGTATTGACGCAGCCGTCGGCCAGGCGCAGCCGCGCGACCGGTTCGCCTGCCAGCAGGTGCGTGGTGACGATCTCGTTGACGTCGGCCGCCGTCACGCCGCCGTACCAGACCGCGTCCGGGTAGACCACCACCGTGGGCCCGTGTTCGCACTGGTCCAGGCACCCGGCGCGATTGGCGCGCACGGTGCGACCGAGTCCGTGGTCGGCCAGCGCCTTCTTGAACAGCTTGTGGAGCGCTTCGCCGCCGTCCGGATCGCAGCAGCCGCGCGGGTGATCGGCGGCGCGCTGGTTGCCACAGACGAACACGTGGCGTTCGAACGCTGGCATTACGACAGCTCGGAAAGCTCGGGGCGGGTCTGCAGCGCGCCCCAGGTCTCGGGGTCCTGCCACAGCAGCGTCCAGAAGTAGCGGCCGACGTCCCCCTTGGGAAACGCCGCTGACAGCTGGTCGGCAGCCGACGCGATCGCTTCGGGCGTCGGGCTCTTCGGCGTCTCGTCTTCGATGAGGCCGTCGACGTGCGTGATGCCGAGCGCGTCGAGAAACGCGCCCATCATCGGCCGCTGGAACTCGAGGTGATAGACCACCAGCAACCGCGCGGCGAGCAGGTCGGAGACCTGCGCGATGCCGCCCAGGTACTTGGCACGTTTATCGACGCCGAGCGCCTGGACACTGCGCGGGCGGAACTTGATCTGGCGGGCGATGAGCGCGATGGCCTCGGCCTGTTCGAGCGCGGCGTTCTCATCGGTCCAGAACGCGGTGGCGGCGGCGACCCGGCGGTCGGTAGGCATCGTCCGCCACAGTCTGGCGGGCCGCATTTCCTCGAGAGTGGACGACATAGGCGTCCACAGGATAGCAAACCGGCCCGGCGGCGCGGCGTTCGGTCGCGGTTTCCCTCGGGAAACCGGGAATCAGCCGCTCAGGCGACCCAGGCGACGCGGCGCAGGAGTGCGGCGTCGTCGAGCATGCGCCCGGCGCCCTGCACGACCGAGGTCAGCGGATCGGCCGCCACCTGGACCGGCACGCCGGTTTCTTCGCGCAGCCGCTCGTCGAGCCGCGTCAGCAGCGCGCCGCCGCCGGTGAGCACCATTCCCTGGTCGTAGATATCGGCGGCGATTTCCGGCGGCACGCACTCGAGCGCGTTCTTCACCGCGCTGACGATCGCGCGCAGCGGCTCGGCCAGCGCATCACGCACTTCGTTCTCGGTGACGTCGACGATGCGGGGACGGCCTTCGCGCATGCAGCGGCCGCGTACTTCCATGTTGCGCACCGGCTCGCCGGGACACGCCGAGCCGAGGCGGATCTTGACGTCTTCGGCGGTGCGTTCGCCGATGAGCAGCCCGTGACGGCGACGCATGAAGCTGATGATGGCGTCGTCCATGTGGTTGCCGGCGGTTCGGATGGCGCTCGTGTAGACCATGCCGCCGAGCGAGATGACGGCGATGTCGGTGGTGCCGCCGCCGATGTCGACCACCATGCTGCCGGTGGCTTCGGTGATCGGCAGGCCGGCGCCGATCGCCGCCGCCATCGGCTCTTCGACCAGGTGCACTTCGCTGGCCTTGGCGCGGTAGGCGCTGTCGACCACGGCGCGCCGCTCCACCTGTGTGATGCTCGACGGGATGCCGATGACCAGGCGCGTGCGTCGCCAGGTGACGCTGCCCTGCGCCTTGCGGATCAAATGGCTGAGCAGGCGTTCAGCGGCTTCGAAGTCGGCGATGACGCCGTCGCGCAGCGGCCGGATGGTCGTGATATTCGCGGGCGTTCGCCCGAGCATCGCGTGGGCGGCGTGCCCGACGGCCTCGGTCTTGTCATTCTGCGTGTTGATCGCGACGATCGACGGCTCGTCGACGACGATGCCGCGGCCTGGCGCGTACACAACTGTATTCGCCGTGCCAAGATCGACGGCGAAATCACGGGCGGCGAAGGGCAGAATGTTCAGCAACATGACAGTTGTCGGTCGTTGGCTGGCGGAGTCTAGCCGCAATTGTGGCAAGTCGTGTGCCGTCGCGGAGCAGGGCCGTCATTTTCCGCGTCAGGTCGTGCAATCATGGGACGAAACCTGATGTCCGCTCGCGCGTGGTTAGGGCGAAACCCTGAACCAGCCCCCTCGGCACACGACGATCCGCGTATGCGATGAGCAGAATTGTCAGTCGGAGTCAGCCGACTGACACATTGGCGTCAGCAGGGCGTTCGACCGAAGGCCCCGACACGGAGACCCACGCGATGCATCCCACCGAGAGCTTCTTCGACCAGGTGACCCGGTATTTCAACGACGCCGCGCGCTTCACCACCTACCCCGAGGGCCTGCTGTCGCAGATCCGCTGCTGCAACAGCATCTACCGGTTCGACTTTCCGTTGCGGCGCGCCGACGGCACCATCGAAGTCATCCACGGCTGGCGGGTCGAGCACAGCCATCACAAGCTGCCGACCAAGGGCGGCATCCGCTACGCGCCCGACGTGCACGAGGAAGAGGTCATGGCGCTGGCGGCGCTGATGACCTACAAGTGTTCGATCGTGGACGTGCCCTACGGCGGCGCCAAGGGCGGCATCAAGATCGATCCCCGGAACTACACGATCGAAGAGCTCGAACGCATCACACGCCGCTACACGCACGAGCTGGTGAAGAAGAACTTCATCGGCCCCGGCATCGACGTCCCGGCGCCCGACTACGGCACCGGCGAACGCGAGATGGCGTGGATCGCCGACACCTATTCGGCCCTGCATCCCGGCCAGCTCGACGCCATCGGCTGCGTGACCGGCAAACCGTTGTCGCAGGGGGGCGTGAACGGGCGCCGCGAAGCCACCGGCCGCGGCCTCTTCTACGCCATCCGCGAGGCGTGCTCGCACGCCGAGGACATGCAGCCGCTCGGCCTGACGACCGGCCTCGCCGGCAAACGGGTGGTCGTGCAGGGCCTCGGCAACGTCGGCTACCACGCGGCGCGGTTCTGCCGCGAGGCCGGTGCGCTGGTCATCGCCATCGCCGAACGCGAAGGCGCGATCATGAATCCGAAGGGCCTCCACGAGGAGGAGGTCTTCCAGCACCGCAAGGGCGGCGCCTCGATTCTCACCTTCCCCGGCGCGACGCCGCTGGCCAGCACCGCCGCGGCCCTCGAACTCGACTGCGACATCCTGATTCCGGCGGCCCTCGAGAATCAGTTCACGGCCGACAACGCGCCTCGCATCAAGGCGAAGATCATCCTCGAAGGCGCCAACGGCCCCACGACGCCCGATGCCGATCCGATCTTCCGGCAGCAGGGCGTGCTGGTCATCCCCGACATCTACGCCAACGCCGGCGGCGTCACCGTGTCGTACTTCGAGTGGCTGAAGAACCTCTCGCACGTGCGCTTCGGCCGCATCTCGAAGCGTCACGAAGAAGCCAACGAGCGCCAGATGCTGAAGGCGATTGAACTGGCCACCGGCACCAGCTTCACCGAGGCGCAGCGGGCCGAACTCGCCAGGGGCCCCGACGAACTCGACCTCGTGAACTCGGGCCTCGAGGAAACGATGGTCAACGCCTACAACGGCCTGCGCGAGACCCGGAAGCAGCATCCCGACGTGCCCGACCTGCGCA
The DNA here is from genome assembly GCA_963779175.1 of uncultured Acidobacteriota bacterium. GTDB lineage: Bacteria > Acidobacteriota > Vicinamibacteria > Vicinamibacterales > UBA2999 > CADEFD01. Next base: position 569,318 of record CAVZXA010000003.1, on the reverse strand, counting down.
CCGCCGCCTTCCTCACCGCGATCCACAAGGTGGCGAGGAGCTACATGGAACTCGGGATCTTCCCATAGCGCGCGCGTTGCGCACGCGCGGGAAGATTCCGAGTTCCGCGGCTAGGTTCTAGCGGCTAGGGGCTATCTGTCTCGCTGCGCCTGCGCCCGCTGTCGGGCGCCTCTGTCGTGAGACACGTCTGACGCGTCGGGTCTAGCCGCTAGCCGCTAGAACCTAGCCGCTAGTCCTTCAGGAAGCGATCAAAGTGTTGGGCGAGCTTCCTGAAGAAGAAGATCGCGTAGTGTTCCCGCGCTGACCACGCGTGCGTGGCGTTGGGCGCGGTCGCCAGGTCGAAGTCCTTGCCCAGCAGCATCAGGCGTTCGGCCAGCTGCATGGTGGTGCGGAAGGGCACGACGTCGTCCATCAGGCCGTGGATGATGAGCAGGTGGTCCTGAAGGTTGGCGCCGAGTTCCATCGCGGAGTTGCGGACGAAGGCGTCGGGATGGGTCTCGGGGGTGCGCGTGATGGCGACGTCGTCGGGGCCGAAGGCGTGCGGATCGAGGGCCGGCGCGGCGGCGACCCCGGCGCGGAACAGACCAGGCCGCTTGAGCAGCGCGTAGGCGCTCAGCAGGCCGCCGTAGCTGCTGCCGTAGATGCCCATCCGCGCGCGGTCGACGTACCGAAGCGCGGCCAGGCCATCGGCGACGGCCGCGAGATCGTCGAGATCGCGGCCGCCGTAGTCCATCAGGAACGCCTCGCGGAAGGCGCGGCCGTAGCCCACGCTGCCGCGCACGTCCACCTGCACGACGATGAAGCCGCGCTGCACCAGGTACTGCTGCAGCGTGCCGTTGGCGCCGCCCCAGCGGTTGCGCACGGTGTTCGAGTAGACCGGCCCGAACACGACTGGATGCCGTGTCGTTTTGTCGAGATCCGGGGGCTCGAGAATCCGCGCGTGCACCGGGAACCCGTCCACCGCGTTCCGGAACGTCTCATAGCGCGGGCGCACCCAGCGGTGGGTCGCGAACTCGTCGGGCGGCGACGTGGTCACACGCGCCAGCGCCTTGCCGGCTCGCGCCTCGCCCACCAGCAGTTCCGGCGGCGTCACGTCATCGGACCACACCGACGCCACCGCGCGGCCATCGGGTGAGACCACCGGCACGTGCACACCGGCGGCCGAGGTGAGGAGCGTCGGCGTGCGGTCGCCGTCGGCGAGCCGGTAGACGTGGCGCTCGTAGGGCCCACCTCCGGTGCCGGTGAAGAAGACCGCCTTGGCACCGGGCACCACCTGCACACTGGCGGCGCCACGCTCCCCCGCCACGTCCCACGTGGCCGGCGTGAGCGCCACCGGCGAGGGCGCGGCTGCATCCGGATCGAGGACGAAGAGTTGATCGTGCTCGTCGAGATCGGCGACGACGAGGATGCGCCGTCCGTCCCAGTGCCAGCGCGCGACGTAGGCCGGATAGATCCGCGAATCGCGACGGTCGTGCCACACGAGGCGCAGCGTGGTGGCGCCGGGGTCGGCCACGTAGAGCCAGCGCTCGGCGCCGGTGTCCGACACGTGATCGACGAGCAGGCGGCCCGACGGCGACCACGCGTAGTCGCTCACCGCGCGACGGCCGGGCTCGGGCACGGCCAGGTCGACGATCCGCCCGGTGGCCAGCGTGAGCACGTGCAGCGTGCGCCGCTCGTTCTCGTCACCGGGATAACCGCGCCGCAGCCGGCTCTCCACGGTCTCCGTGCCGAGATACGACGGGAACGGCACCTCGCGGATGTGCCGGCGATCGACCGCGTGGAACACGAGGCGCGTGCCATCGGGCGACCACGCAAACGGCGGCCAGTCGGCGCCCCAGATGCCGGTGCCCACTTCGCGGTCGGCGCGGTTGTAGGTACCGACCGCGGTCTTGCCGATCCCCGCCTCGCCCAGCGCCGTGAGCCTGACCGGCGCTGCCGGCCCGCGCCGCCACAGCCACAGATCACCGGCGCGCAGGAACGCCAGCCCCGTGCGATCCGGCGACAGCGCCACGTCCGACACGTCGTCGCCCACGCCGAGCCGCTCGGGGAGGGCGGCGCCGGCGCCGGCCGCCACCTTGAACAGCCGCCCGCGATGCACGAACAGCAGGGCGTCGGGGCCGTCCCACGCCACCTCGCTGATACCGCCACGCGCACGGGCCGCGACCCGCGCCGCCAGCGCATCCGTAGACGGTCCATCCGGCGGCGGTGGCGCCGGATCGGTCGTCTGCAGCGCGGTCACGCGCCGCAGTCCGCGGCCGTCGCCCTGCACGATCCAGAGATCGCGAAACGGGCTGCCCCCGTCGTTCCACAGGAACGCGAGGCGCGAAGCATCGGGCGACCACGTCACGCTCGACGGCGGCGTGCCGATGAGGCTCGGCAGCGCCGCCACGCGCTCCACCGTGAGGGTGGGGGCTGGGGGCCGTTGGCGGGCGCCGGCCCCCTGCGGAAGCGCGAGACCGACGACGGCGACGACGACGAATATGAGGCGGACGTGCATGCGTCGATCACTATAGCTGCCCGTCACGGTGACGCGACGCCGCGGCCCGGATAGACTCTTCGCATGCTCGCGCTCCGGCTGCTGCCGCTGGCGCTGGCCGCCGCACTCGTCGCGGCGCCGGCGTCCGCTGATCCCTTCGACGACCTCGCACGCGAGGTCTGGACGTGGCGGGCGGCGACGCAGCCCTCCTCGGGCGACGACATCCCGCGCCTCGACCGCCCGGCCGGCTGGCTGCCCGACTGGTCCCCCGCCGCCGTCGCGGCACGACGCGCGGCCCTGGCCGGGTTCACGCGGCGCCATCAGGCGATCGAGGTCTCGGGGTGGCCGGTGACGCGCCAGGTGGACCATCGCCTCATCGGCTCGGCCCTGGCCCGCGTGCGGTGGGAACTCGACGGCGCGCCCGCCTGGCGCCGCGATCCCGCCTTCTACATCCAGCAGGCCCTCGGTCCCGTCTTCGACGTGCTGCTGCCGCCGCCCCCGGTCAGCGCCGCCCGCGCCGAGCTGGTCATCGCGCGGCTCGGCCATGTGCTCCGGACCGTTGAACAGGCGAAGGTGAACCTCGACGACACGCGGGCGCCGTTTGCGCGCCTCGCCATCGACACCCTGGCCGACATCGACGCCCGGCTGGCGACGCTGGCGCGTGAGCTCGACACGGCGGTGCCGTCACACCGCGGACGCTTCACCGCCCCGGCCACGGCGGCGGCCGCGGCGCTGGTCGATCTGCGCCGCTGGCTCGAGGGGCGCATCGGCACGATGCCGGTTGACACGACCGTCGGCCGCGCCGCCTACGTGACCTTCCTCCGCGAGGTCGCACTCGTCCCGTTCACGCCCGAAGAGATCGTGGCGATGGGGCGGCAGGAATGGGAACGGGCGGTGGCGTTCGAGGCCCTCGAACAGGGCCGCAACCGCGCGCTGCCCCAGATGCCGATCTTCGCGGATGCGCCGACGCAGGTCACGGCGTCGGCCTTCCAGGAGCAGGCGATCCGGCTGTTCCTCGAACGCGAGGGCCTGCTGAGCGTGCCGACGTGGATGCGGCACTACCGCAACCTCCTGCTGCCGCCGTATCTGGCGCCGCTGGCGTTCCTCGGGGTGACCGACGACCTCACCGGCCCGTCGCGGCTCGGCGAGGATGGCTACAGCTACATCCGCGCGCCCCGCCCGGACCTGCCCTACTTCTACCTGTCGATGGCACGGGATCCGCGGCCGATCATCGTCCACGAAGGCGTGCCCGGCCACTACATGCAGCTGGCGCTCGCGTGGGCGCACGAGAACCCGATCCGCCGTCACTACTACGACTCCGGCGCCAATGAAGGCCTCGGGTTCTATGCCGAAGAGATGATGCTGCAGGCCGGCCTGTGGAACGAGAGCCCGCGCTCGCGCGAGATCATCTACAACTTCGCGCGCCTCAGAGCGCTGCGCGTCGAGGTGGACGTCAAGCTCGCCACCGGCCTCTTCACGATTGCGCAGGCCGCCGACTACCTCGCGGCGACGGTGCCGATGGACGCCGCGACGGCGCTCGAAGAAGCGGCGTCGTTTGCCGCCGGCCCCGGACAGGGCATCACCTATCAGATCGGCAAGCTGCAGGTGACGAGCCTGCTCGCCGACGTCCGTCGCGTTGACGGCGCGGCCTTCTCGCTGCGCGCCTTCCACGACTACGTGTGGAAGAACGGCAACGTGCCGTTGTCGCTCCTGCGCTGGGAACGGCTGAACGATCGCCGCGACGTCGATCGCCTCACCACGCTCAGGTAAGAGAACCGACACGATGCCCACCGTCCGTCTTGCGCTCGCCAACCTGCCCTTCGCAGACACGCCCGACGACGCCGTGGTCCGCACCGTGCAGGCCATCGCCGACGCCGGCCGCGCCGGCGCGCGGGTGGTGTGTTTTCCGGAAAACTACATTCCCGGCTATCGCACGGCCAGCCGGCATATGGCGCCGCCGTCTGCGGCCTATCTCGACGACGCCTGGCGGCGCGTGGCCGCCGCCGCGAAGCAGGCGGCCATCACGGCCGTGGTCGGCACCGAGCGGATCGTCGAGGGACGGCATCGCATCTCGACGCTGGTCGTCAACGCCGACGGCACCATCGCCGGGTTCCACGACAAGGTGCAGCTCGATCCCTCGGAGGAGGCGACGTGGGTGCCCGGCACCGAACGGCACGTCTACAGCGCCGGCGCGCTGACCTTCGGCCTCGCCATCTGTCACGAAGGCTGGCGCTATCCGGAGACGGCACGCTGGGCGGCCCGCCGCGGCGCCCAGGTGATCTTCGTCCCGCACTTCCACGAGGCCGAGCCAGGCGGCGTCAGGCCCACCACGTTCGCGGACCCGGCCAACACGTTCCACGAGAAGGCAATCCTGTGCCGGGCCGCCGAGAACACCTGTTTCGTGGCAGCGGTGAACTTCGCCAGCGACGGCTCGCCGACGACCTCGGCGGTGGCGGCGCCCGACGGAACGCTGGTGGCCTTTCAGCCGTACGGCGTCGCCGGGCTGCTCGTCGTCGACATCGATCCGGCGCTCGCGACGGGCCTGCTCGCCTCGCGCGTGCGCGACTACTGAGCGCGACGACTGCTGCCTGCCGTGCCACGTTACCGATTCGGCGACTTCGTGCTCTCGCCCCGCCGCCGGGCCCTGACGCGCGCGGGGACGCTGCAGCCGCTCATCCCGCGCTACTTCGACCTGCTCGTCTATCTGGTCGAGCGTCGCGGTGACGCCGTGCATCGCCAGGAGATCTTCGATCGCGTGTGGAGCGACGTGATCGTCTCCGACAGCGCGCTCAGCCAGGCCATCCGCACCATCCGGCGCGTGCTCGGCGACGACTCGCGCGATCCGCGCTTCGTGAAGACGGTGTCACGTCACGGCTACCAGTTCGTGTTCGTCACCGTGATCGAGGAAGACGACGCGCACGACGCGCCCACGGCCGCACCCGTTGCACCGGCTCTATCCAGCGCGGATCCCGCCGACGCGCGACCGGCCGCGTTCGATGCAGCTGAGGCCGACCCGTTCACGCCGCTGCTCGACCGCCTCACGTCCGCGGCGGCCGATGACGCCGGCGACGAAGACCAGCGCGATGCCGCCGAGCAGCTCCATGCGCTCGGCACCCACGAGGCGCTGCAGCGGCTTGGCACGCGAGCCGGGCACGTCCGCGCGCGAGCGCTGCTGCGCGACACGCGATGGGACATCGCCGGCGCCGGCGCGGTGCCGGTGCTGGAGGGTCCCGCGGCAATGGCTGTGGCCTGGCACGTGGTCGTGTTGCGTCTCACGCGGGCGGCGGGACTGGCGGCCACGCGCGCGGCCGCGGCCGCCATCGGCGGCGGAGCCGCAGGCGCGGCGGGCGGCATCGCTGGCGGCGCCCTGCTGGCGCTGGGGCCCGGGGCCACGGCGCCGGTGACCGTCGTGCCCGTGCTGGTGGCGCTTGGCGCGGCCAGCGGCGCGGTGGGCGGCGCCGGCGTCGGCGCCGGCATGGCAGTGGCCGAGACGGTGCTGCGATCGCGCCGGGCCCTGGCGCTCGTGATCGGCGGCGCCATCGGCGGCGGCCTGGTGGGCGTCACGGCGCAGTGGCTCATGCGGTGGACGCTGGCGGCGCTGGTGGGCCTCGACGTGCCGATCGGCGGCGGGCTCGACGGCCTGGTGCTGGGCGCAGCGGCGGCGCTCGGCTACGCCGCCGGCACCCGCGGCATCACCTGGGGCATCGCCGCGCCGCAGGGGGCCAGACGATGGCAGGTGGCGGCGCTGACGGCCCTCACGTGTGGTGTGGCCGCACTGGCCCTGGCGCTGGCCGGGCGGCCGCTCGTCGGCGGCACCATCCACGGCCTGGCGCAGGCGTCGGCCGGCGCGCAGGTGGCCCTCACGTCGCTCGGACGCCTGATCGGTGAGCCCGGCTTCGGGCCGCTCACCTCGGCCCTGATCGGGCTCGGCGAGGGCGCCCTCTTCGGCGCCGGGCTGGCCCTGGGCCTCACCCGCCGGCGCTGACCGGCGCATCTCACCGCCATCTCACGCGGCGCTCACCTCGCCGTCACGACATCGACCCCGGTCCACGCCGATGCTGCCTCACGGAGGACATCGCCATGGACACCTTTTCGCTCGTTCGCCCCGCGCAGTACATCCGGCTCCGCCTGACCACCTCGGCATCGACCGAGTTCGTGGACATCACGGACCGGCTCCACCAGGCCGTCGCGGAGTCCGGCATCGACGTCGGCCTGCTGAACGTCCAGACCACCCACACCACGACCGGGGTGGTCGTGAACGAGGGCGAGCCGCGCCTGCACGACGACTTCCACGCGGCCCTCGCCCGTCTGGCGCCACTCGGCGTCGCCTACCGGCACGACGATCTGGCACGCCGGCCCGGCGTCCCTGCGGACGAGCCCCGCAACGGCCACGCCCATTGCCGGGCGCTGGTGCTGCCGACCTCGGTCTGCCTCAACATCATCCACGGCCGGCTCAGCCTCGGACGGTGGCAGCGCGTCTTCGTGGTCGAACTGGACGGCCCGCGCGACCGCGAGATCGGCGTCGTCGCGATCGGGGCCGCGCGATGAGAGTGACGATGATCCTGCCGGCGCTCACCGAAGCGACCAGCCCGTTCTTCCGTCCGATCAAATATTCGCTGTTCCCGCCGCTCGGTCTCGCCACGCTCGCCGGCTATCTGCCTGCGGACGCCGAGGTGACCATCCACGACGAGCATGTCGAAGCACTCGCGCTCGACGACGACACGCCGGATCTGGTCGTCATCCAGGTCTACATCACCAGCGCCAGGCGGGCCTACCGGCTCGCCGACGCGTATCGACGCCGCGGCGTGCACGTCGCCCTCGGCGGGCTGCATGTGACGTCGCTGCCCGACGAGGCCGCCGCCCACGCCGACACGGTCTTCCTCGGTCCGGGCGAAGACACGTGGCCGCAGTTCCTGGCCGACTTCGCGCGCGGCACGCCGGCACCGCTCTACCGTTCGACGACGCGCACGCTGGCCGGACTGCCGCCGATCCGCCGCGACCTGTTGAAGCGGCATCTGTATCTCGTGCCGAACTCGATCGTGGTCTCGCGCGGCTGTCCGCACGTCTGCGACTTCTGCTACAAGGAGGCGTTCTTCGCCGGCGGCAAGGGCTTCTACACGCAGGCCGTCGATGCCGCGCTGGCGGAGATCGATCGGCTGCCGGGCCGGCATCTCTACTTCCTCGACGACCACCTGTTCGGCGATCGGCGTTTCGCGACGGCACTCTTCGACGGCATGCGCGGCATGGGACGCCTGTGGCAGGCCGCCGGCACCGTCAACGCGGTGCTGGCACCCGACCTGCTGGAGAAGGCCGTCGAGGCCGGGCTGCGCAGCCTGTTCGTGGGCTTCGAGACGCTGAACCCGGCCAACCTCGTCGCGCAGCGCAAGTTCCAGAACATGAAGCGCGACTACGCGGCGGCCATCCGCCGGCTGCATGGCCTGGGCGTGATGCTGAACGGCTCGTTCGTCTTCGGGATGGACGACGACGACCCGTCGGTGTTCGCCCGCACCGTGGAGTGGGCGATCACGCACGGCATCGAGACGGCGACGTTTCACGTCCTCACGCCCTACCCCGGCACCGCGCTCTACCAGCGGATGGCATCGCAGGGACGGCTGCTCCACCACGACTGGGACCGGTACGACACACGGCACGCGGTCTTCCAACCGGCGCGGATGAGCGCCGACGCCCTCGAGACGGGCTACTGGCAGGCCTACCGCGAGTTCTACCGCTGGAGCGCGATCGCGCGCGGCGCCGCCGCGCACGACGACATGTGGGGTGGGCTGCGCCACGCGGCGTATGCCGCCGGCTGGAAGAAGTTCGAGCCGCTCTGGGATCTGGTGATCCGCGCCCGCCGCACCGCGCTGATGCTGCCGGTGCTCGAATCGATCCTGAGCGAGTTCGGGCGGCGCGAGGCGCCGGCGGCGGCCCGGCGCGCGGCCGGCCCGGTCATCCGCGCGGCGTGACGATCACGAGGCCCGCAGCGACGTCGCCGGATCGATGCGCGCCGCGCGCCGCGCCGGAATCGCGCACGCGGCGACGCTGGCCGCCAGCAGCAGCGCCAGCGCGGCGGCCACGGCGAACGGGTCGATCGTCGAGGCGTCCTCGAGGCGGTCGCCGAGCAGGCGCGCCGCCACGAGCGCGACACCGGCCCCCAGCGCGAGGCCGGCGGAGACCGGGCGCAGGCCGTGCCGGAACACCAGGCGCCGCACATCGGCGGCATCGGCGCCCATCGCCAGGCGGATGCCGATCTCGCCGCGCCGCTGCGCGACGCTCACGCTGAGCGCGCCGTAGAGCCCGACCACGGCGAGGACCAGCGCCAGTGCCGCGAAGATCCCGAGCGCGCCGGCGACGAACCGCCGCGTGCTGGTGGTGCGGGCGATGACGTCGGCATAGGGGCGGATGTCGGTCACCGGCTGGCCGGCATCCACCTCGCGGATGACGCCGCGCAGCGTGCCGGCCAGGGCCGCGGGATCCCCCGCGGTGCGCACCGTCAGCGTCATGAGCGTCTCGGCCCACGCCCACTGCGGCTGCATCACGTAGACCTGCGGCTGGAGCGGACGATCGAGCGCGTGATGACGCACGTCGCCGACGATGCCGACGATGGTGCGCGGCGGGCCGTCCGGGCCGCCGAGCACGATCTGGTGGCCGATGGGATCGTCACCCGGGAACAGCGTCGCCGCGGCGTGCTCGTTGATGACCACCGCGGCCGAGCGCCTGCTGTGTGTCGCGCTCATCGAGCAGGCGGCCGCGGCGGAGCGGAATCCGCAGCGTCGCGAAGTAGTCGGGCGTCACCACGAAGCGATCGGCGGTCGGCGCGTCCTGCGGATTGGCGGTGGGACGTCCGACGACGTGCAGGCCGAACCCGTCGACGTCTCCGCCGAGCGGCAGCGTCGTCACGGCGGCCGCCGACGTCACGCCCGGCACCGCCCGCGCCCGTGTGAGCACGTCGTCGTAGAAGCGCGTTGCCGCCGCAATCTGCTCGTGGGGCGTGCCGGTCGAGAAGCGGGGTCCCCCGGCCCAGAGCCGCAGCGTGAGCACGCCCTCCGGCGCGAAGCCCGGCTCGACCGCCAGCAACCCCGAGACGCTGCGCACGAGCAGGCCGGCGCCGGCGAGTAACACCGCCGCCATCGCGACGTTGGCGGTGACCAGCGAGGCGCGGGCCCGCCAGGTGGCCGACGAGGCGGTGCGGCGGCCAGCGCCCGTGAGGTCGCGGGCCACGTCGTGGCGCAGCAGACGCCGCATCGGCGCAATCGCGAAGAGCGCGCCGCTGGCGCCGGCCAGCAGCACCGCGACGGCGACGGCCCGTCCGTCGAGCGCGACCGACGCCAGACGTGGCAGTTCGGCGGGCCCATACGCCCCAATGAGACGCACCGCCGCCCAGGCCGGCGCCAGCCCCGCGGCGGCACCTGCCGCCGACAGCACGAGCGACTCGGTGAGGAGCTGACGGGCGAGCCGGGCGCGCGTCACGCCGAGCGCCGCCCGCACCGCCACTTCCGATGCCCGGTCGCTGGCGCGCAGCAGCAGCAGGCTGGCGACGTTCGCGCAGGCGATGACCAGCAGGAGCGCCACGCCGCCCCAGAGCAGCCACAAGGCCGGCCGGACCGGTCCGAGGAACACGTCGCCGAGCGCCGTGACCCGGGCGCCGGCGCCGGCATACTGCGTCGGGTGGGTGCGCTCGAGGTCCTGGAAGAGTGACGTCAGCTCGGCCTGGGCGGCGTCGGTCGTCACGCCCGGCACCAGGCGGCCGAAGACCCGCAGGTGGCGGCAGGTGCGGCAGGCAAACGACGCCGCCGGGTCGTAGCCGAGCGGGAACCACAGGGCGGCGTCGCGGTAGAAGCGGCTGGCCACCAGGTCGTCGAAGCCACCCGGCATCACGCCGACCACGGTGAACGGCGTGCCGCCAATCGCCACGACGCGCCCGATGACCTGCGGATCGGCATCGAACTGGCGCCGCCACAGGCCGTCGCTCAGAACGACGACCTGGCGCGCCGGTCCCGGGCGGTCCTCGGCCGCAGTGAAGGCGCGGCCCAGCACCGGCTGCACCCCGACGAGATCGAACCAGGCCCGCGACACCCGCATCGCGTTCACCCGCACGGCGTCGCGTCCGGTGGCATCGAAGGTGGCCGTGGACTGCGTCGCCGCCACCAGATCGGTGACGCTGCGGGCGCGCGCCGCCAGGTCCGCATACGACAGGTACCCCATCGTGCCGGCGGTGCCGTTCTGCCGGGTCTCGGTCACCGCCACCAGACGACCGGCGTCGCGGTAGTCGAGCGGCGCCAGCAGCACCGCATCGACCACCGCGAACATCGCGACGTTGGCACCGATGCCGATGGCGAGGGTGACGATCGCCGTGAGCGCATGCGCCGGATGCGCCCGCAGGCCACGCATGCCGACCGTGAGGTCGCGCCACAGGATGTCGGCGTGTTGTCCGGGCGCCGCCCTGAGCGACGTCGATCGCAGTAGCCAGCCAGAGGCGTGCCGCCGCGCCGCGCCCTGCCTCGCGCGCCTCGGCCGCCACCGTCAGTTCGATCTCGCGCGCATAGCCGTCACGGAACTCGCCGGGCAGCAGGCGCAGCAACCACCGCAGCACCCGGGCGCCCATCACGACACCCCCAGCTTGGCGCGCGCCTGGGCCAGCGTCTCGGCCATGCGCCGCGCCTCGGCCACCGCCACCGCGCGGCCGCGGTCGGTCAGCCGGTAGTAGCGGCGGCGTTCGTCGTCGAGCGACGGGTCAGGGCGCGCCGACGACTCCTGGATGAAGCCGTCATCCACGAAGCGCCGGATCACCGTGTAGAGCGTGGCGGCGCGCAGGCGTACCTTGCCGTCGGTGCGACGGGCCACCTCCTTGATGACGCCGTAGCCGTGCTTCTCGCCGTCGGCGAGCGCCACCAGCACCTGGAACATGGCCGGCGTCAGCGGCAGGTATGACGATGGGTCGAATCGCACCATTGAGGGCATACTAAATCCATCGATGATATAGATGCAAGCTGGCGCGTCTTCGTGGCCCGGTACAAAGAACAAGGCCGGGCCCCAGTGGGACCCGGCCTTGAAAGGCACGCGGCGCGAACGCCGCGGGTGAACCGTCTAGGGCAGCGCCAGCGTCGTGTAACCGCCGCTCACCGGCAGCACGATGTACTGCTTGCCCTGGTGCATGTAGGTCATCAGGCCGTACGAACCGAGGCGCGGCGTCGCCACGGCGCCCACGCGCTTGCCGGTCTTCTTGTCGATGGCAAACAGGTTCGGCTTGTTGTCGGCCGTCTGGCCCGACGCCAGCAGCAGCGTCGAGGTGGCGGCGAGGGCCGGGTGACCACGACGGCCCCAGTTGGCGTCGAACTGGATGCCCTTCATCAGCGGATTGGCCTTGAAGTTGTCCTGATCGCGCTGCGCCATGTCGCCGTGAGGCGTCATCCAGGCGTGGTTGCCGGTGTTGAGGTCGATGGCCACGATGCGGCCAATCGGGCCCTTGAACACGTCGGGGAAGCCGACGAGCGGGTGGCCCTCGGGCGGCGTCGGCACGCGCGGCAGACCGCTGCGCATCGGCACCCAGTCGGCCAGCGTCTTGCCGGTCATCTTCGGGTTGTCGCGTTCCTTCGCCGGGTGCAGCAGCGTCGGCGAGCAGCCGTTGAAGGTCGGGATGAAGATGTAGCCCATCGTCGGGTCCGCCGCGGGCGGCCCGGTGATGTTGGCGCCGCCACCGCCGCCGGGGCAGATGTTGGCCGGGCCCTTGCCCTCGGCGTTGCCACGGTGCGTCGGCGGTTCGAAGAGCTCCGCCAGCAGCTCGTACTTCTGCGCCCATTCGAGCGCCGCCTTCTTGATTTCCGGCGTGTAGTCGACGAGGTCCGATTCCTTGCGGCCCTGGAGGTCGATACGGCGCCGGCTTGGTCGGGTGGAACTGCGTCTTCGAGAGCTTCTCGCCCGGCACCTTCGACTGCGGCGCCGGCTTCTCCACCATCGGCCAGATCGGCTCGCCGGTGTGGCGGTTGTAGGAATACAGGTACGACTGCTTGGTCATCTGGAAGAGGCCCGGGATGCGGCGGCCGCCGACGTTGACGTCGAGCAGGACGGGCGCCGTCGGGTTGTCGTAGTTCCAGATGTCGTGCTTCACCGTCTGCTGGTGCCACACCCGTTTGCCGGTCTTGACGTCGAGCGCGATGATGCTCGTGCCGAAGAGGTTGTCGCCGGGACGGAAGCCGCCGTAGTAGTCGATGGTGGCGCCGTTGGTCGGGATGTAGACGAGGCCGCGGGCCGGGTCGGCCGACATCGGCGCCCACGACGACACGTCGCCGGTCCAGCGCCACGCGTCGTTCTCCCACGTGTCGTGGCCGAACTCACCCGGCCGCGGAATCACGTGGAACTTCCACAGGAACTTGCCGGTCTTGAGGTCGTAACCGAGGATGTCGCCGGGGACGTTCTCGACCCGGGTCTGGTTGTAGCCCTGCTCGGCCGAGTTGCCGACGACGAGGACGTCGTTGACGACGATCGGCGGCGACGAGGTGGTGATGTAGCCGAGTTCGAGGGGCAGGCCCTTGAACGCGTCGTACTTCTGCTCGGTCACCTTCCAGGGCTGCCAGTCGGCGATGAGGTCCTTCAGCATGTCGACCGAACCGGTCTTGCCGAAGCCGGCCACGGGCACCGCTTCACCCCAGCCTTCGATCGGCTTGCCGGTCTTGGCGTCGAGGGCGTGCAGGAAGAAGCCGGGCGTCGTGACGAGCACGACGCTCTTGCCGTTGATCTTCGCGTAGGCCACGCCCTTGCCGTGGTTCGACCGCATCGAGTATTCGTGACGGGGCGTCAGCGGTTCCTGGAACGACCACAGCGTCTTGCCGGTCGCCGGGTCGAGCGACACCACGGTGCGGCGCGGCCCCGACACGGTGATGAGCATCCCGTCGACGTAGATCGGCAGGCCGCGGCCGTTGACCTCACCCAGCTCCGTGCCGGGCGGCAGGTCGCTGCCGTTCCACTCCCACGCGACCTTCAGGTTGTTGAAGTTCGCGGCGTTGATCTGGTCGTGAGCGGCATACCGGGTGGAGGTGTCGCCACCCGTGATCGTGGTCCAGTCGCCCTTCTGCTGGGCATCGCCCGGCAGTCCGGCCACTGCGATCGACACGATCACCGCCAGTGCCCCCACCAGCAGGTGAGGCGCCCAGCTGCGCGTAGGTCTATTCATCATGAGTCAATGAGCTCCCAGAACTTGGAGACATCCGAAAAATCGGGTCAGGATGGCCCGGCGGCCCTGCTCTTGTCAACCACCGCCGCGATTCGTCGACGGCTGGCCGCCGGCGCCGCCCCCCGTACAGCCCCGGGCCGGGTGCCCTGGGGGACACCCGGCCCGGGTGGAGTCAAACCCGCCCGGAGGCGGGCGCAGTCTTCGACCTACGGCAGTGCCAGCGTCGTGTAGCCGCCGTTCACCGGAATGACGATGTACTGCTTGCCCTGGTGCAGGTAGGTCATCAGCCCGTAGCCGCCGATCCGCGGCATCGCGACCGCACCGACACGCTTGCCGGTCTTCTTGTCGATGCCGAACAGCTGCGGCTTGTTGTCGGCGGTCTGCCCGCTGGCGAGGAGCAGCGTCGACGTGGCGGCGAGCGCGGCGTGGCCGCGCCGGCCGCAGTTGGTGTCGAAGTTGCAGGCCCTTCATCAGCGGGTTGGTTACGGAACGCTTCCTGATCGCGCCTGCGCCGTGTCGCCGTGCGGGATCATCCACAGGTGCTCGCCGCTGTTCATGTCGATGGCCACGATACGGCCGACCGGCCCCTTGAAGAGTGTCGGGGATGCCGAGCAGCGGATCGTTCGTTCCGGCTTCGGCGCCGGCGGCGCGGCTGGCCGCCGCGCATCGGCACCCAGTCGGCCAGCGTCTTGCCGGTCATCTTGTCGTTGTCGCGCTCGTTGGCGGGCTGCAGCAGCGTCGGCGAGCACCCGCTCGTCGAGGTGATGAAGACGAAGCCGGTCGCCGGATCGGCCGCTGGCGGGCCGGTGATGTTCGCGCCGCCGCCGCCGCCCGGGCAGATGTTGGCCGGGCCGCGTCCTTCGGCGTTGCCGCGGTGGCGCGGCGGCTCGAAGAGCGGCGGCCAGCAGGTCGAGCTTCCTGCGCCCGCGCGAGCGCCAGCTTCTTGATCTCGGGCGTGTAGTCGATGACGTGCGGCTTCGGTGCGGCCCTGCAGATCGTACGGCGCCGGCTTGGTCGGGGTGCGGCTGCATCTGCGGCCAGCTTCTCGCCCGGCACCTTCGACTGCGGCGCCGGCCGCTCGACCATCGGCCAGATCGGCTCGCCGGTCTGGCGGTTGAACGAGTAGACGTAGGCCTGCTTGGTGATCTGGAACACGCCCGGGATGCGCCGGCCGTCGACGTTGACGTCGAGCAGCATCGGCGCCGTCGGCATGTCGTAGTTCCAGATGTCGTGCTTGACCAGCTGCTGGTGCCAGACGCGCTTGCCGGTCTTCACGTCGAGGGCGATGATGCTGGTGCTGAACAGGTTGTCGCCGGGACGGAAGCCGCCGAAGTAGTCGATCGTCGCGCCGTTGGTCGGGATGTAGACCAGGCCGCGCGCGGGGTCGGCCGACATCGGCGCCCACGACGAGATGTCGCCGGTCCACTGCCACGCGTCGTTCTCCCAGGTCTCGTGGCCGAACTCGCCGGGCCGCGGGATGACGTGGAACTTCCACAGGAACTTGCCGGTCTTCGCGTCGTAGCCGAGGATGTCGCCGGGCACGTTCTCGATGCGGGTCTGGTTGTAGCCCTGCTCGGCCGAGTTGCCGACGACGAGCACGTCGTTGACGACGATCGGCGGCGAGGAGGTGGTGATGTAGCCGATCTCGAGCGGCAGGCCCTTGAGCCGGGTCGTACGGCTGCTTCGCGTCTGCTTCCAGGGCTCCCAGTCGGCGATGAGGTCCTTCAGCATGTCGACCGAGCCCGGTCTTGGGGAAGCCGGGCACCGGCACGGCGCCGCCCCAGCCCTCGATCGGCTGGCCGGTCTTGGCATCGAGCGCGTGCAGGAAGAAGCCCGGCGTCGTGACGAAGACGACGCCGCGGCCGTTGATGCTGCGGTAGACCACGCCCTTGCCGTGGTTCGAGCGCATCGAGTATGTCGTGGCGCGGCGTCGTCGGCTTCCTGGAACGCCCACAGCGTCTTGCCGGTGGCCGGGTCGAGCGACACGACCGTGCGGCGCGGGCCCGACGCGTGAACAGCATGCCGTCGACGTAGATCGGCAGCGCCGCGCGCGTTGATCTCGCCGATCTCGACGCCCGGCGTCGCTCGGCGCCGCTCCATTCCCAGGCCACCTTCAGGGTGTTGAAGTTCGAGGCGTTGATCTGGTCGAGGGCCGAATAACGCGTGCCGGTGTCGCCGCCGGTGATGCCGGGCCATTCACCCTTCTGCTGGGCGTCGCCCGGCAGGCCCGCGATGGCGCAGTCACGATCACCACGCCAGTGCTACCAATCAGGGTGCGTGGGGCATCCAGCTGCGAGACATGTGCATTCGTCATGGGCACTTGTGCTCCCTGAAACGCCTGCGAACGTCGGGATGATGCCGGCCAAGGATGCTGCGGCGGCCCGCGATTTGTCAACCAGCACCGGCCTCAGGCCGCTGAGCCAAGTGCCGGCGTGGACATGCGAGGTACACACTGCGTGGCCTCCAGCACGCCGCGCCGCGACGCCCCAGGCACGGCGTCACCCGCACACTCACGTCGCCCGCCCAGTCGCCCACCGCCCCGGCGCCTCGGGCCGTCGGCGCGTCTTCGCGTGCCACTGGCCTGACCGCGGCGCTCCTCGCCATGAGCCTGCTCGGCCGCGTCGGCGACAGCCGCCCGCTGCACGCTGGCGTTCTGGGGCGCCGGCGGGGTGCTGCTGGTGTGGCAGGCGGTGCTGGCGTGCTCGTCACGGGGCGCGGCTGCCCGGATTCGTCAGCACGCCGCCGCGGCCGCAGCACTACATCCAGATGTGCTGCCATCTGAGCGTCTACGCCTACTGGGGCTACTACTGGGCGCCGGTCTACCCCTACTGCCGCTGCTCTTCGCGCAGCTCCTCTTCGCCTACGCGTTCGACATGCTGCTCTCGTGGTCGCGCCGCGGCCCTACGGGCTCGGCTTCGGGCCGATCCCGATCGTCTTCAGCACCAACCTGTTCCTGTGGTTCAAGGACGACTGGTTCTCCTTCCAGTTCCTGCTCATCGCCGTCGGCTTCCTCGGCAAGGCGTTCGTCCGCTGGGAACGCGACGGCCGGCGCAGTCCACATCTTCAACCCCTCGGCGTTCGCGCTGGCGCTCTTCTCGCTCGTGCTCATCGTCACCGGCACGACCGTCGTGACGTGGGCGCAGGAGATCAACACCACGTTCAGCCTCGGACCGCGCATCTACCTGGTCCTGTTCCTCATCGGCCTGGTCGTGATGTACTACTTCTCGATCACGCCCGTGACCGCCTCGGCCGCGGCTGACGCTCTTCGGCCTGAGCGCGCTCTACAGCGCGGTCGACCGGCATGCCGTACTTCATCGACTCCGAGATTCCGTCGGCGGTGTTCCTCGGTCTGCACCTGCTCGTCACCGATCCGTCCACCTCGCCGCGCACGCCGCTCGGGCGCGTGATTTTCGGCGTGCTGTACGGCATCGGCGTGTTCGCGCTCTACGCGCTGCTCGGCGCGCTCGGCGTGCCGACCTTCTACGACAAGCTGCTGTGCGTGCCGCTGCTCAACCTGCTCGTGCCCGCCATCGATCGCGCTGTGCGACGCGCATCGGCGAGCGGCCGCTGGTGCGCGCTGCTCGGCCTGGACCCGCCGCTCGGCCGCCGCAACCTCGCGCACATGGCCGTGTGGATCGTGTTCTTCGGCGTGATGACCGCGGCCGGGCGCACCGACGGCATGCACCGCGGCGACGCGCTGCCCTTCTGGCTAGCAGGCCTGCGCCGCAGACCGGCCGCAGGCGTGCGCGCGGCTGCTGCGGATCGAAGGCATCTACTGCACCGACAACGCCGGCTGGGCCTGCAACGAGCTCGGCCGCCACTACCTCGAGGGCCGGCTCGTGCCGGCCGATCCGGAGCGCGCGCAGGCCTACTTCGCGCGCGCCTGCGAGGCGCGCTTCCAGGCCGGGTGCGTGAACCTGCTCGATGCGCGCACGCCGGCGCGCGCCAACCTCGCGCCTTCGATCTGCGGCTGCTGCTGCGCGAAGGCGGCCGAACCTGATCGACATGCCCGAGCCCGAGCTCTACGCGCGGGCGTGCCGCCACGGCTGGTGTTCGCGTGCGGCAAGGCGTCGGCGGCGCGATGAGCGCGTCGCGTGCGGCGTCTCGTGCCACGCGGCCGCGGCCGCCCTCGTCGTGACCGGCGCTGCGTGCGCTGGCCGGCCGTGTCAGGCCCCACCGGGCGACGTCCCGGCGGTCGCGGAGCGCGCCGGCGACCTGGCCGGCTTCGTCGAGATGCCCGCCGGGCCGTTCACGATGGGCGCCGGACCTGGCCGTCGCCCGCGGCCTTCGACAACGAGCGCTGGTCGCCGGCGGCCGACGACGGCACCGTCGACGTTGCCGACCTTCTACCTCGGCCCGCCACGAAGTCACGGTGGCCGAGTTCGCCGCCTTCGCGCAGGCGACCGGCTGGTCGGCTGAACCGCAGGCGCTGGCCGCGCCGCCGACCCATCCCGTGGCGTTTGTGTCGTGGACCGATGCCCTCGCCTACTGCCGCTGGCTCGAGCGCGTCGCTCAAGGCGTCGCCGGCCACGCCCGCGCCCTCCAGCAGCGCTGCGCGACGGCTGGCGCGTGACGCTTGCCCACCGAGGCGGAATGGGAGAAGGCCGCGCGCGGCACCGACCGGCGCATCTTTCCCTGGGGCAACGAGCCGCGGCCGCGATCGCGCGAACTTCGAAGGCACAGGCACGACGCCGGCCGGGCAGCTTCCCCTGCCCGGAGTGCCCCTACGGGCTGGCCGACATGGCCGGCAACGTCTGGGAATGGACGCGCAGTCCGTATCAGCCCTATCCCTACGACGAGTCCGACGACCGCGCCAATCTCGACGCCGACGCGCTGTGGGTGATGCGCGGCGGCCACTTCGGCGATCCGGCGCGGCTCGTGCGCACGACCGCGCGCGGGGCGGCCGAACCCGGCGCCCGACGCCGTTCATCGGCTTCCGCGTCGCGCTCGTCCGGCCGTAGCCGACCCCGCCGGGGTTGGCGGGTGCGATGCCGCTGCGCCCTTTTTCACGCCAGCGCTGAACTTGCGCCGCCCCGGGCCGATTGCAGACGCATGCGCAACGCGTTCCTGGTCGGATCCGGCCTCACTCTGGCGATCGTCGCGGCGGTCGCCGTCGTCTGGCCGCCGGTGCTGTGGTCGCTGGTCCTCATCGTGCCGCTGATGCTGCGCGGGCGTCGCCGACATGCTGCAGACGCGGCAGGCCGTGCGCCGCAACTTCCCGCTCATCGGGCACGGCCGCTACCTGCTCGAGCAGATCCGGCCCGAGATCAACCAGTACTTCGTCGAGAGCAACAGCGACGGCCGGCCCGTTCAGCCGCAACGACCGCTCGGTCGTCTACCAGCGCGCCAAGGGCGAACTCGACACGCTGCCCTTCGGCACCCAGCGCGACGTCTACGCCGCCGGCTACGAGTGGATCAACCACTCGCTGGCGCCGGTCGAACCCGATCACGACGTGCGCCCGCGTCGTGGTCGGCGGCGCGCGCCTGCACGCAGCCGTATTCGGCGTCGATCTTCAACGTCTCGGCGATGAGCTACGGCTCGCTCAGCAAGAACGCGGTGCTCGCGCTCAACGCCGGCGCGAAGCTGGGCGGCTTCGCGCACAACACGGGCGAAGGCGGCCTGAGCCCGTACCACCTCGAGCCTGGCGGCGACCTGGTCTGGCAGATCGGCACCGGCTACTTCGGCTGCCGCACGCCCGACGGCCGCTTCGACCCCGACGAGTTCGCGCGCGCGCGCCGTGCTGCCGAACGTGAAGATGATCGAGGTCAAGCTGTCGCAGGGCGCCAAGCCCGGGCACGGCGGCATCCTGCCGGCCGCCAAGCTGACGCCGGAGATCGTCGAGATCCGCGGCGTCGTGCCCGGCCAGGACGTGGTCTCGCCGCCGGCCCACACGGCGTTCTCCACGCCGATCGGCCTGCTGCAGTTCCTGCAGCGGCTGCGCGAGGCGTCGGGCGGCAAGCCGGTCGGCTTCAAGCTCTGCGTCGGCAAGCGCCACGAGTTCCTCGGCATCGTGAAGGCGATGCTCGAGTCGGGCATCCGTCCCGACTTCATCACCGTCGACGGCGGCGAAGGCGGCACCGGCGCCGCGCCGCTCGAGTTCTCGGACTCGGTCGGCACGCCGCTCAACGAAGGGCTGTCGTTCGTGCACAACGCGCTGGTCGGCGCCGGCCTGCGCGACGAGATCCGCCTCATCGCGTCGGGCAAGGTGAACACCGGCTTCCAGATCGCGACCAAGGTCGCGCTCGGCGCCGACATGTGCAACGCCGCGCGCGCCATGATGTTCGCGCTCGGCTGCATCCAGGCGCTGCGCTGCAACACCAACCAGTGCCCGACCGGCGTCGCGACGCAGGATCCGGAGCTGGTCCGCGGCCTGCACGTCGGCGACAAGTCGGCAGCGCGTCGCCCGCTACCACCGCGAGACGGTGAAGAGCTTCTTCGAGGTGCTCGGCGCGGCCGGCCTCCACCAGCCGGGCGATCTCAAGCCGTGGTTCGTGATGCGGCGCGTCAGCTCGGGCGACGTGCGCAGCTATCACGAGATCTACCCGACGCTCGAGCCCGGCGCGCTGCTGCGCGGCAGCGTCAACGGCAGCCTCGGCCGCGCCTGGGACACCGCCCGCGCCGACGCCTTCGACCCGGCCCGCCAGGGCCGGACCCGCCCGCACGCGGCCTGAAGCCAGGCCACCGCCCTCGTTCCACTTGACACGCCAGTGGACGACAGGGCAGAGTGCGCTCCACTGGCATGGCAGGTGGACGGGCAGGACCGAACTCTGCAGGGCACGCTCGACCTGATCGTGCTGCGCGCGCTGAGCACCATGGGGCCGCTGCACGCCTACGCGCTGGCCGCCCGGCTGGCGCAGATGACCGCCGACGCGCCGCTGATGCTCAACCAGGGCACGCTCTATCCGGCCCTGGTGCGGCTCGAGCAGAAAGGCTGGATCAAGGGCCGGTGGAGCACCACCGAACACAACCGCGAAGCCAAGTTCTACGCCATCACCACCGCCGGCACGCGCGCGCTCGGCGGGCAGACCGCACGATGGCGACGGTCTGGCCGGCCTGGTCGAGCGGCTGCTCACCGACGAGCCCTGATCGGAGGACGCATGCGACGCCTGTGGCTGCGGCTCTGGACCTTCCTGCGGCGCGACCGCGCCGAGCGCGAGCTGACCCGCGAGCTCGCGGCCCACCTCCAGCTCGTCGAGGACGACTTCCTCCGGCGCGGGATGGCGCGCGACGACGCCGCCGCGGCGGCCGCGCCGCGCCCTGGGCGGTCACGACCGGACGCGCGAGATCCACCGCGACGTCCGCTCAATCGGCTGGCTCGAAGATCTGCGGCACGACGTCGGCCACAGCCTGCGGGCGTGCAGGCGCGCGCCGATGTTCACCGCCGCGGCGGTGGGCACGCTGGCGCTTGGCATCGGCGCCACGACTGCGATCTTCAGCGTCGTGAACGCGCTGCTGCTGAAGCCGCTCCCGCTACACCGATGGCGCCGCTTCGCTGGTGCGCCTCGTCGCCTACACGCCGCTCCCCACCCCGGGGTCCGCTGTCCGCCCCGGCGTGGCGACGTCGGGTTCACCGCCGGGGAGCTCGAGACGTTGAGGGCACGCACGCGTCTGCTCGCCGACGCGGCCATGGTGGCATCCAGCGTCATGAGCCTGCGCGGCGTCGAGGGCGTCGGCCACGTCACCGTCGGCGTGCTCATCTCGCCGACGCCCTGCGCGTGCTCGATGCCACGCCGCTCCTCGGACCAGGCTCTCTCGACCGACGCCAGGCGGCAGCGCGCGCACGAGATGGTCCTCGCTAGTCACCACCGCCTGGCAACGCTACTTCGCCGCCGACCCCGACGTCGTCGGGCCGCCGCGTCACGCTCGACACGGTGCTCGGTCGCCGTGTCGGGCGGTCCCTGCTCGGTCGTCGGCGTGATGCCGCCGCAGTTCACCTTCCCCCGGCCCGAAACCGCCCTGTGGATGCGGCCTCCACCGCCGCCTGGACCCGGCGGCGGCGGGTCTTCCGCGGCCGGCTCCTCGCCCGGCTGACGCCTGGCGTCACGCTCGACGCGGCGCTGGCCGAGTTGACGCCGCTCGTGCGCGAGCTTCGGCAGCACGGGCCCGACGTGCGCTACGAGTTGGTGCGTGAACATGACGAGCTCGTGGGACCGGTGCGTCCGGCGGCCCTGGTGCTCGCCGGCGCCCTCGCCGTGCTGCTGCTCCTCGCTTGCCTGAACGTCGCCAACCTCCTGCTGGCGCGCGCGTTGTCGCGCGGCGGCGAGCTCTCGGTGCGCGCCGCCCTCGGGGCCAGCCGCGGCCGCCTGGCGCGCCAGGCGCTGACCGAGAGCGCCCTGCTGGGATTGGCTGGTGGGGTCGGCGGCATGGCCGTCGCTGCCGGTGCGGTGGCGGGCTTCCGCGCGCTGGCGACAACGCTGCCGCGGATCGACCTCGCCAACTCCGGGCCGGGCTGGGGCGGGTCGTCGTTTCCGCGCCTCGACGAGGTGACCATCGACGGAACCGTGCTGGCCCTCACATTGCGTCGCTCGCCATGTGCCTGGGCCTCGCCACTCGGCCTCGCCGCCGCGCTGCGCGCTTCCCGGACGGACGTCTTCGGCGCGTTTCGTTCGACCGGCGCCCCGGCGACGCCGGCGGAGCCCGGCGTGGCAGCGCTCGTCGTCTGCTGGTGGTCACGCAGGTCGCGCGGCGCATGGCGCTGCTGGTGCGGCGCGGTGCTGCTCGCTCGCAGCCTGCAACATCTGCTGACCACCCACACCGGCTACGCCGACCGACGGCGTGCTCACCTTCCAGATCGGCCTGCCGGCCTCGACCGCTATCCCGACCGAGCGGCTGCTCGCCTTCGCCGATGCCCTGACCGCAGCGCCTGCGCGCCGTGCCGGGCGTCGAGGTCGCCGGCTACGCCAACCAGATTCCGATGGTGCAGCTGCGCGACACGGCCGGCGGCCTGTGGGCCACGCCCGACGCCACGCGGACGCTCGCGCCAGACGCCGACGATGCCCGCCTCGTCAGCCGCGACTACTCTGCGAACGCTCGGCGTGCGCATCGTGGCCGGCCGCGGCTTCGACGAGCGCGACGGCGCCGGCCAGCCGCGCGTGCTGCTGGTCAACCGAGACCCTGGCGCGGCGGCAGTTTCCCGGTCGAGACCCGCTCGGTCTCGCGGTGTTCGTGGGACGCGACATCGCGCCGTGGACCATCGTCGGGGTGGTCGCCGACGTGCGTCAGTTCGGCCTCGAGAAGTCTCCGGAATCGCAGTTCTTCGCCGACCTGCGGCAGTGGCAGCGCGGCCTGCCGCTCTTTCCGGCCGGTGCCTACTACGTGGTGCGCGGGCCGGCCGCCGCGGCGGCACTGGCGCCGCAGCTGTCGCGGATCGTGCGTGGTGAAGAACCCGAAGGGGTGGTGTTCAACGTGGCCTCGATGACTGGCATCGTCGGCTCGTCGGTGGCGCGGCCGCGGCTCTATGCCAGCCTCGTGGGCCTGTTCGCCGCGCTCGGCACCGTGCTCGCTGCCATCGGCCTCTACGGCGTGCTGGCGTTCCTGGTGCACGAACGCACCGGCGAAATCGGCGTGCGCCTCGCCCTCGGCGCGACGCCCGGCAGCATCCTGCGGATGGTGATGAGTGCCAAGGCGGACGGCTCGTGGGGGCCGGGCTGGTGCTCGGCGCCGCCGGCGCCATCGCGCTGGCCCGTGCCGCCGACACTCTCCTCTACGGCGTGGCGGCGACCGACTCGCGCGTCTTCGTCATGGCCGCGATGCTGTTCCTCACGGTTGGCGCCATCGCCATCGTGGTGCCGGCCCGTCGCGCCATGCGCGCCCGATCCGCTGCGTCGCCATCCGCTGCGAGTAGCGGCTCAGGCCGTGGCCCACGCCGCCGCGATGCGGCCGACCTCGGCCAGCACCGCCGAGTCGGCGGGCTGCGTCGCATTCTCCGCGGCATTCAAGGGGTCATCGGGCACGACCGTCCACCGACACCGGTTCGCTGGCTTCGTAGTCGGGGGGGACGTAGGTCGTCCGGGAGCGGGTCACCGGGGATAGCTGACCCAGCGTTGACCCCAGACGACGCAACCATCCGCCGATGAGCAGTTCCCCGAGGGGCGCTCAACCTCACCCGTGGCAGCGCGCGTGGTCGACGTGCCACCGCCCGCAGCCATCCGGTCGTGATCGATCATGTTGAACGCGCCGCGCGTTGGCGCGTCCCCGATGACCACATGGATGACGGTCGTGAACCCGGACGGCGTCGAGATGTCCAGAGCACCTTGGCGCCACCGTGTCGCCGGCAGCGCACCGCTCGGCCAGCGCCGGCGGAGGCGAGGTGCCCTCGATCAGACCGTCACCGGCGTCGATGAGCCCGGCACCGGCACCGTGTGGACGCGAGCGGCGGTCGGGGGCGTGCAACGCGCCGGCATGGCCGCGCCGCGCTACCAGGCACGAGCGTGGTCGGCGCCGCAGGGGTCGACGGCCCGCTACCGCATCCGGCCGCAATAAAGGCTGAAGCCAGCCCGCCGGTGCGTGCTCGCCCGCCAGCGCCCGCGCCCGCGCAGTGACGGCCGCCCTCGGCGCACCCGACCGACCGCGCCGTCCGCGCAAGCCGACGTCCCCGGCGGCGGTGTCCGCCGCCGCCTAGTCGTCCTGGCGCTTCGGCCGCATGTTGCTCGCCAGCACCCTCTTGCGCAGGCGGATGCTCTTCGGCGTCACCTCGACCAGCTCGTCGTCGTTGATGAACTCGATGGCCTGCTCGAGGCCCATGCACGCGCGGCGGCACGAGGCGGATGGCCTCGTCGGCCGACGAGGCGCGCATGTTGGTCTGCTTCTTCTCCTTGCAGATGTTGACGTCGAGGTCGTTGTTGCGCGAGTTCTCGCCGATGATCATGCCCTCGTAGACCTCGGTGGTCGGCTCGATGAAGATGATCGCCGCGCTCCTGCAGGTTGGACATCGCATAGGCGGTGGCGATGCCGGCGCGGTCGGCCACCAGGGCGCCGGTGGCGCGCGACGGGATCGGCCCGTGCCACGGCTCCCACCCGGCGAACATGTGGTTCATGATGCCGGTGCCCTTGGTGTCGGTGAGGAACTGCGAGCGGAAGCCGATCAGGCCGCGCGCCGGGATGCGGAACTCGAGGCGCACGCGGCCGCTGCCGTGGTTCACCATCTTGGTCATCGTGCCGCGGCGGGCGCCGCACCGGCGATGACCACGCCCTGGAATTCTTCGGCCACGTCGATGACGAGGTCTTCGACCGGCTCCATGCGGACGCCGTCGATCTCCTTGGTGACGATCTCGGGCCGCGAGACCTGCATCTCGAAGCCTTCGCGGCGCATCATCTCGATCAGGATCGCCAGCTGCAGTTCGCCGCGGCCGAGCACCTTGATCTGCTCGGGCGTCGCGGTCGGCTCGACCTGGAGCGACACGTTGCCGAGCAGCTCGCGGTCGAGGCGCTCGCGCAGGTGGCGCGAGGTCACGTAGTTGCCGTCGCGGCCGGCCAGCGGCGAGGTGTTGACGCCGAAGATCATCGACACCGTCGGCTCGTCGACGGCGATCGGCGGAATCGACTTCCGGGTGCTCGGGATCGGCGATGGTCTCGCCGATGTTGATGTCCTCGATGCCGGCCAGGCAGACGATGTCGCCGGCGGCGGCGTGCTCGACCTCGACGCGCTTCAGGCCGTCGAACGCGAACAGCTTGGTGACGCGGGTCGGCTGGACGGCGCCGTCGAGCTTCAGCACCACGATCGGATCGCCGACCTTGACGCGGCCGCGGAAGATGCGGCCGATGGCGATGCGGCCGAGGTAGTCGCTGGCGTCGAGGTTGGCGACCAGCATCTGCAGCGGCGCTCCGGATCGCCCGACGGCGGCGGCACGTGCGACATGATCGCGTCGAAGAGCGGCCGCAGGTCGTTGCCGGGCACCTCGAGATCGGTGGTCGCGGTGCCGGCGCGGCCGCTGGTGTAGAGCACCGGGAACTCGATCTGCTCCTCGGTGGCGTCGAGGTCGATGAACAGGTCGTAGACCTCGTTCAGCACTTCCTGGGTGCGCGCGTCGGCGCGGTCGATCTTGTTGATGACGACGATCGGCGGCAGGCCGCGCTCGAAGCGCCTTGCGCAGCACGAAGCGGGTCTGCGGCAGCGGGCCCTCGGCGGCGTCGACCAGCAGCACGACGCCGTCCACCATCGACAGCACGCGCTCGACTTCGCCGCCGAAGTCGGCGTGGCCGGGCGTGTCGACGATGTTGATGAGCACCTCGCCGTAGTGGACGGCGGTGTTCTTGGCGAGGATGGTGATGCCGCGCTCGCGCTCGAGCTCGTTGCTGTCCATGGCGCGTTCGGTGATGCGCTCGTTGGCGCGGAACACGCCGGCCTGGCGGAACATCGCGTCCACGAGGGTGGTCTTGCCGTGGTCGACGTGCGCGATGATGGCGACGTTGCGGCGGAGCGGGTTGGCGATGGTGCGTCCGCTCGACGCGGCCGTTCGGGGTTCAGACATCCTTTCAGTATACAGGGCCGGTTGGGCCGCAGGCGCGGGCCCGGAAAATGTCCGGATCGGCCCGCCAGCGCCGCCGGAAGGCGATCTTTCGTTACACGCCAGCCCGGCGCTGCGGGGCCACCAGCGCCTTCGGAATGGCGTACGACGCCGGCGTCGGCCAGCGCCTCGTTGAGCTCGTCGAGCGCGTAGACGCGGGCCCCGATGTCGCGGAACGGCACCACCGCGGCGTGCCGCTCGAGCACCTGCACGGCGCGCAGGAAGTGCCCGGCCTCGCTGCCCCAGCAGCCGCGGATCTCGAGGTGCTTGCGGTTGATGTGCTGGTGCGCGTTGATGGCGCTCGGCCCGGCGTCGGTGTAGTGCCCGGCGATGACGTACCGTCCGCCGTCGCGGATGAGGGCCGGCGCTTCTTCCACCGCAGCCGGCGCGCCCGACGCCTCGATGGCCACGTCGACGCCGCGGCCGCCGGTCAGCGCGCGCACGCGCGTCCAGCCGCTCTTCGGCGACGTGGTCGTCACGTCGAGCGTCACGTCGGCGCCCATCCGCCGCGCCAGGTCGAGCCGATCGCCGGGCGCGCCGATGGCGATGACGACGCCGGCGCCCGACAGCCGCGCCAGCGCCACGATGCTGAGGCCGACGGCGCCGGTGCCCTGCACGAGCACGGCGTCGGTGAGACGCAGCGCGGCGCGGTCGATGGCGTGCACGGCGGTGATCAGGCCGCAGCCGCCGCCGATGTAGTCCTCGGAACGCACGGCGTCGGGCAGCCGCGCCGCGACCACGCCGGGCTCGAGGTAGATCGCTTCGCTCCAGCCGCCGAACAGCCCGTCGGCGGCGCCGTCGGTGATGCCGTAGACCTTGCGCGACGGACACTTGGTGGGCGTGCCGCTCACCGCGCACGCATAGCAGCGGCCGCAGGTGCGGTGCACGTCGAAGAAGACCACGCGGTCGCCTTCCCGCAGGCGCTGGCCGTCGCCGCCGATGACCTCGCCGCGAATCTTCTCCGCGTGCCCGATCGACACGTGCCCGGGAATGAGCGGATACGGCACGCCCGACAACCGCCCGTGCCACAGATGCACGTCGGTGCCGCAGACCTCGGAATACTCCGTGCGCAGCAGCATCCCGCCCGGCGCGATGTCGGGCTCGGCGAACTCGCGGATCTCGACCGGCTGGAGCGGAGCGGGCATGACGGCGGCGTGGATGATCATGGACAGCGGCTGGCGGCTAGGGGCTGGCGGCTACGTTCAGCTCGCCTGGCGATACAGCGTACCTGTCTCGACTCGCGATGCGCAATCCGGTCGGCATGGACGTGCCGCGATGCCCTTAGCCGCTAGCCGCTAGCCCCTAGCCGCTGTATCCTTCCCCCATGCCGCTCTACGAATACCGCTGCCGCGATTGCGACCATGGCTTCGAGCTGCTCGTGCGCGAGGCCACGACCTTCGAGTGCCCGGCCTGCCACGGCCAGCAGCTCGAGAAGCAGCTCGTCGGTGTTCGCCGTCTCGGCGCCGGCGGCGCGCGGCGGGCGCGCGCCGATGGCGGCCGGGCCGTGCGGCTCGTGCGGACATCCCGACGGCCCGGGTTCGTGCTCGGTGAACTGAGTCCCCGGAGGACGCTGTGAGCGTGGTGCGGTTGGTCTGGCATCTGCTGGCGGTCGTCGGGCTCGTCACGACGGCCGGCGGCCTGTGGTTCGCGGCGCAGGGCGTCAGCGCCACCGCGACGCCCGGGCCGATCGAGACGGCAGTGTCGCGCACGGCCCGCCACTGGCTCGTGCCCGCGTCGCTGCGGGCGCGGACCAACCCCGAGGCCGGCACCGCCGAGACGCTCGCCGACGGCCTGGCGCACTGGGCCGACCACTGCGCCAGCTGCCACGCCAACGACGGCTCGGGTGACACCGCCATGGGCCGCGGCCTCTATCCGAAGGCGCCCGACATGCGCCTGGCCGCCACCCAGCAGCTGAGCGACGGCGAGCTCTTCGCCCTCATCGAACACGGCGTGAAGCTCACCGGCATGCCGGCCTGGACCACCGGCACGCCCGAGGGCGAGCGCTCGACCTGGCACCTCGTGCAGTTCATCCGCCACCTGCCGCAGCTGACCGACGACCAGATCCTCGAGATGGAAGATCTGAATCCCCGCGGCCGCGCCGAGTGGCGCGCGCTCGAAGAAGAACGCCGCTTCCTGTCTGGTACACTGGACCTGCCCGAGCCCCAACCCGGGCACCCGCACTGATCGCGATCCCAGGAGTTGCCATGAACCGCCGTGCCTTCGTCTCCGCTCTCGCGCTCGCCGCCGTGCCCGCCGCCCGGGCCTTCGCCCACGAGGGTCACGATCACAAGCTGCTCGGCACCATCACCGAAGTGGCGGCCGACCGCCTGGTGGTGCGCGCCACCAAAGACAACGCGATCTCGACCATCGCCATCGTCGCCACCACCAAGATCACGCGCGGCAAAACCAAGCTCGGCGCCGCCGACCTCAAGGTCGGCGACCGCGTGGTCGTGAACATCGGCAGCGGCAAGGCGCCGCTCACGGCCAAGGCCGTGCAGGTGGGCGCCGCGCCCACCACGCGCTGACCGCGCGCTTACCGCCCGCGTCCCGACCACATGGCCCTTCCGACGTCCGTTCTCTGCCCGATCGATTTCTCGGCGCACAGCGAACGCGCCCTGCGCCACGCGCTGGCGCTTGCCGGCGCCTTCGGCGCCCACCTCACCGTGGTGACGGTCAACGACCCGATGCTGGTGGCCGGCGCCGAGGCGTCGGGCTACGGCGACGTCGCTGCGCGATCAGGTCGAATCGGCCTTGCAGGACACGCTCGGGCGGATGCCGGCCGCGGCCTCGCCGCTGCTGCCGGCCATCGACATCGTCACCGGCGTGCCAGCCACGGAGATTCTGGCCTCGGCCGAGCGCGCCGGCGCCGAACTCATCGTGATGGGCACGCGCGGGCTCGGCGGCGCCGGCCGGCTGATGTTCGGTTCGACCACTGAGCGCGTCGTGCGCGCTGCGCACGTCCCGGTCCTCGCGGTGCCGGAGTACACGCCCGAACGGATGAGCGTCGAACAGGGCGAGGCCCGCATCACGGTGGGCCAGATCGTGGCGGCGATCGGCCTCGATGCCGCCGACATGACGGTGGCGGAAACCTCGGCCCAGTGGGCGCAGGCGTGCGCGGTGCCGCTCGTCTTCGGCCACGTCTGCCGCGATGTGCCGGCGCCGGCCTGGTGGCCCTTTGCCGCCGACGTCACGGCGCCGGAAACACTCGAGCAGGCGCGCAGCCAGATGGCGGTGCTCATCCGCAACGTGCCGGGCGCCGCCAGCGCGATGCTCGACGTGCGCCGCGGCCGCGTGGCGGCCGGCATCGCCGCGATGGTACGCGATCGCAACGCCGGCCTGCTGGTGGTGTCGCGCGGCAGCGGCCAGCATCGGCTCGGCGCCACCGCCTACCGGGTCATGACCGAGGCCGAAGTGCCGACGCTGGTCGTCGCCGGCGCCTGAGCCCGCGTCAGTAGGCCGAGAGCAGCGCCGCCGCCGCAGTGAAGCGCGGCGCGATGTCGACCGGCACGCCCTTCAGCTTGTCGAGCACGGCCTGCGTCTGGGGACGGATCACGCCGAGCGTGTCGAGCATCGTCTTCGCCGCCGCGTAGTCGCCCGCCGCCTGCAGCGTCATGATGTCGCGCGCCAGCGCCGTCACCGCCTCGCGGATCTTCGCTGGCACCACGGCGAACGTGCCGTCGGCGTTCACGACGAAGGCGCCCCGGTCGAGCAGGTAGTTCAGCTGCACGGCCTGGCCGCGTCCGTGGGCTTCGCTGATGCCGAAGCGGATCGAGCGGAACGCCGAGGCCAGGAACGTCGTGTAGATCGTGCGCTCCATCGTCCTTCGGGAGCTGGCCCTTGTCGATGAGGAACTGCAGCGCGAACAGGCCCGTGATGTCGGCCTTGGCTTCCTCGATGGCGCTCGACGTCTCCTTCAGTTCCTGGCGCACGGTGGTGGCGCGGCCGCCCACGCGTGATGCTGTGCGGACCCAGGCCGTGCACGAGTTCATGCATCAGGATGTGCGTGAAGAAGGCATCGAACGCCACGTTGGGCCGGTCGGCCGGCGCCAGCGCCACCTGCGCGATCGGCAGCAGCACGGTGTCGAACTTGGCCTGCTGGTTGTTCTTCAGCATCACCCGCTTGCTGCCCTTTTCCCTGACCACGCGCTCGTCGTTGGGCAGGTTGAAGGCCGCGGTCTGCACGCCGCGGTTGCCGTCGCCGGCCGAGAACACCGTGTTCACGACGGCAATCGGCGCCATCGCGCCGAGCTTCGGATTGCGCAGGGCCGGGGCGATCGGCAGGTTGTTCTCGATCTCCTGCAGCGCGGCGGCGAACTGCTGCAGCCGGGCCGACTCGGCCTGGTCCTTCACGGTGATGAAGGCTTCGAACGCCGCCTTGTAGTTGAACCACTCGTCCTCGTAGACCTCGTAAGGCCCGATGGTCGGCTCGAGCGTGGCGTCGAGCTCCATCCATTTCACGTCGCTGTCGTAGTAGTCGTTCGACAGGAACGCCGCGGCGCGCGCCTCGAGGAACGCCTTGAGCGTGGGCTGCGTGGTGGCCGCGGCGGCGGCGCGCAGGTGCGAGGCCGCCAGCATGAGCTCGGGCTGATACTCGACGTTGTACGGCACGGCCACGAACTGGCCGCTGGCGCCGCGCCGGATGGTCGTGAAGAAGCCGGTGGCCGCCTGGCGGGCCGGGCCGGCGAGGGTGGCGAGCCACTGCTCCACCTCCTGCTTGTTGGCGTCGGCGGGATAGAAGTTGGCGGCGGCGGGCTTGGGCGGCGCGCCCGGCACGAACGGCTCGTTGTGATCGAGGCGCGACCACGGGCCCTTGTTGATGAGGAAGTAGCGCAGCCGCGCCTGGCCGACCGCGGACGCGTCAGCGACGAGCGCCGAGAGCATCGGCTCGTTGCCCGCCCACACCTGGCGCAGGAACAGCGCGTCCATGACCTGCGCGCCGCGAATCATATGCGCCAGGGCGAGGCGTTCCGAGGCCGGCAACGCCGACACATCGGCCGACAGGTCGGTGGGCGCAAACCGCGCCGTCTGGGTGGCGAGCACGCTCATCGCCGGGTCGGCCGTGGCTGCCGCCGCGGTGGCTGACGGCGGCGTGGCACCGGGGCTGCCACAGGCTGCCAGGCCAAAGGAGAGAAGAGCGGCAAAGGCGAACGGGGCGGGCTGTGTGGACATAAGCGAGGGGGCTCGCAGAAGGCGGGCATCGGGTCAGTGCACGCCGGGACTGCCGAGCAGGTGCGCCGGATCCGACCCGAGGCGCTCGATCGCCTGGTCCCACATCCGCTCGGGCTGACTGCCGAAGATGAGGTCGGCGCCGACCGGGGCCATCAGCCACGAGGCCTGCGCCAGTTCGGCATCGAGCTGGCCGGCGTCCCACCCGGCATAGCCGACCACGACGCGCACGTCGCTGGCCGGCGGCGACTGCAGCGCCGTGCGCAGGGCCGAGGGCGAGGCCGTGAGGTAGATGCCGTCAGCCACTTCGGTGGCGTCGGCGTCGAGCGTCGGGCGCGAGGTGAGCACCCAGGCGCGCCGCTGGTCGACCGGGCCGCCGGTGAAGAGGTAGATGTCGTCGCGAATCGACACCGCCGGCACGGTCTCGACCACTTCGTTGGCGGGCTTTTCCATCGGCCGGTTGACCACCAGGCCGAACGCACCCTCGGGCCCGTAGGCGCACAGCAGCACGACTGTCCGCTCGAAGTTGGGATCGGCCAGCTGCGGCATCGAGATGAGCATCAACGGGGCGATGGACGATGCGTCATCGGGCATGGAACCATCCTACTCCAGTGCCCCCCGAGTGCGCGTATAGTGCGGCCATGCCGTGTCGCCGCGCCCTGCTCGCCGCCCTGCTCGCCCTCATCCCGGCGCTGGCGCCGGCCCAATCGGGGCCGCGGCCGATGGTGCTCGACGACTACAACCGCATCGTCGCGCTCGCCGATCCGCAGCGATCGCCCGGACGGCGCCTGGGTCGCCTACACGGTGACGACCATCGACGCGGAGAAGGACAAGCGCAACACCGACATCTGGATGGCGCGCTGGGACGGCACCGCGCAGCAGCAGCTCACCTCGTCGCCCGACAACGAGTCCTCGCCGCGCTGGAGCCCCGACGGCAAGTACCTCGCGTTTCTCGCCTCGCGCGGCACCGACGACGAGAAGAAGAAGGGCGCGCAGCTCTGGCTGCTGCCGCGGCAGGGCGGCGAAGCGCAGAAGGTCAGCGACGTCAAGGGCGGCGTGAGCAACATCCAGTGGTCGCCCGACAGCACGCGCCTCGCCTTCGAGATGAGCGACGTGAACCCCGCCGACGAGCCCGAGAAGATGGAGGGCTGGAAGCGCAAGACCACGCCGCCGATCGTGATCGACCGCTATCACTTCAAGGACGACCGCACCGGCTATCTGAGCCGCCACTACTCGCACATCGCGGTGTTCGACCTGGCGACGAAGACCGCCACGGCGCTGACCTCCGGCCAGGTGGACGACGAGAACCCGGCGTGGTCGCCCGACGGCACGCGCATCGCGTTCCTGAGCAAGCGCGCGCCAGCCCGATCCCGATCGCACCACCAACACCGATGTGTGGGTCGTCGAGGCGCAAGGCCGGCGCCACGCCGCGCCAGATGACCAACAGCCCCGAGGGCGAGAGCGGACGTCCGGCGTGGAGCCCCGACGGCTCGCGCATCGCGGTGCTGGTCGGCGACACCGACACCAACTACGCCTACGACCTGAACAAGCTCGGCGTCGTCGCCGCCAATGCGCCGGGGCCGACCAGCGTGCGGCTGCTCTCCCCCACGCTCGATCGCGCCGTGTTCGCACCGTCGTGGTCGGCAGACGGCCAGCGCATCTCGTTCCTGCTCGAAGACGATCGCTCGCAGCACGTCGGCCAGCGTGCCGGCCGAAGGCGGCACGCCGCGGCGGCTCACCGGCGCCGGCATGGTGGTGGCGGCGCTCAGCCCCGGCGCCGCCGACGAGCGTCACGCGGCGGTGCTGAGCACCTCGAACACGCTGCCGGAGCTCTTCGCGCTCGACGGCGCGGCGCCGCGCAAGCTCACCCAGCACAACGACGCCGCTGCAGGCGCAGGTGGCGCTTGCGACCGCCGAGAACCTCACGTCCACGAGCAAGGACGGCACCGAGGTGCACAGCATCCTCGTGAAGCCGGTGGGCTACGTGGCCGGCGCGCAGCTATCCGCTGGTGCTCTACATCCACGGCGGTCCGAACGGGCAGGACGACCACGGCTTCGACAGCACGCACCAGTGGTTCGCGGCCAACGGCTACGTCGTGCTGGCACCGAACTATCGCGGCAGCTCCGGCCGCGGCGCCACGTTCCAGAAGGCGATCCACAAAGACTGGGGACACTTCGAGGTCATCGACGTGCTCGGCGCCGTGGACGAAGCCGTGAAGCAGGGCCTCGCCGATCCCAATCGCCTCGGCATCGGCGGCTGGAGCTACGGCGGCATCACCACCAACTACACGATTGCCACCGACACGCGCTTCAAGGCGGCGGTCAGCGGCGCCGGCAGTTCGCTCTGCAGCTCACGATGTACGGCATCGACCAGTACATCGTGCAGTACGAACAGGAACTCGGGCTGCCGTGGAAGAACCCGGACGCGTGGATGAAGGTGTCGTATCCCTTCTTCCACGCCGATCGCATCAAGACGCCGACGCTCTTCATGGGCGGCGAGAAGGACTTCAACGTGCCGATCGCCGGCGGCGAGCAGATGTACCAGGCGCTGAAGAGCCTGGGCGTCGACACGCAGCTGGTCATCTACCCGGGACAGTTCCACGGCCTGACCATGCCGAGCTACGAGCGCGACCGGCTGCAGCGCTACGTGGACTGGTTCGGCAAGTACCTGCAGCCGTCCGCCGGCAACGAGCGCGAGGCAGCAGTGGTGAGGCAGCCGACCCGGCGGGAAGCGACGCTCGGCGTGGTCTCCGCGGCGTTCGGACTCGGGTCGCGTGTCGATGGCGCGACGCAGGGCACTCGAAAGCGCGAGCTGCCGTACGCCAAGGTGCTGGGCTCGGCGGTGAGCGAATACGACGACGGCAGGGCGCAGGTGATCGCCGCCTATTACTACTCGCAGGTCCAGCACGCCGGCCCGTGGGTGCTCGTGGAACTCGGCTTCCGCACCCGGAGCCGCGACGTGCTGCGCCGCGACCACATCGAAATCGAGACGCCGTCGGGCGACATCGTGCCGCTCTCGGGCCAGCGCCGCTGGGGCGCCGATCCCACGCGGGCCGTGCGGCTGCTGCAACAGGCGACGCCTTCACGCCATCAGGTGCGGCCGTATTTCGGCGGCGCCGGTATCAACCGCCTGCGTTTCTTCTCGCGTCCGCAGGACGGCTACACGGTGGTGGACCTCGAAGATTCGTTCTGGGACCCGGTGCTCATCGGCGACCTGCTCTTCGAATCGCCGACCGGCGCCTGGGAGCCAGGACGCTACGTGCTCACGATCGGCTACGAGCGGGGCATCGGCGGCGCTGCCGATCGACCTCAGGTAGGCGCTCAGCGCCGCGTCGCCCACGCCGCCGCATCGCGCACGGCCGGCGCTTCCGCGCTGAACGCGGCGTTCTTCACGCCGTCCCCTGGACGCTCGAGCGCCGCGACAGCGTCGGCACCTCCCGAGGCGCCGATCGCAAGCGCGAGGTTGCGCCGCAGTTGCGCCATCGACGCGTGCGTGAGCGGACTGCCCTCGATGAACGCATGCAGCCGGTCGTCGGGGCGCTGCCAGAGCTCCGCCGCATCCGGCGCCTCGCGTCCTGCCCGCGGCTGCCATGCCGGGTCGGCCGAAACAGCCGGCGCGAGGTTCCACGGACACACCTCCTGGCAGACATCGCAGCCGAAGAGATGTCCGGCGGCGGCCGACTTCTCGTGCTCGCTCAGCACGCCGTCCTTCTCGATTGTCAGGTAGCTGATGCACTTGCGCGCATCGACCTCGCGCTCGTCCGCGATGGCCCCGGTCGGGCACGCGTCGATGCACAGGGTGCAGGCACCGCACTGATCGGCGACGAGTTCGTCGGGCGTGAGCGGCAGCGTCGTCGCGATGCCGGCCAGCAGCACCCACGAACCGATGTCCTGATTGATGAGCAGCGAGTGCTTGCCGATCCAGCCGAGGCCCGCGTAGGCCGCCACCACGCGTTCCTGCACCCAGTGCTTGTCAACGAAGACCGCGGCGTCGAACGGCTGCTCGGTCGCCTCCTGCATCCATGCCAGCAACGCGTCGAGGCGCTCCTGCAGCACCAGGTGATAGTCCTCGCCGCGCGCGTAGCGAGCGACTGACGGCACAGGGCCGGGCGTGGGATCAGGCCCGGTGAAGTAGTTGGTCGCGGTCATCACGACCGATCGCGCCCCCGGCAGGACCCTCGTGACGTCGGCCCGCACATCGGCGGAGCGCTCCAGATAGCGCATCTCGCCGTGGTATCCGCGCGCCACCCAGTCGTGGATCCGCGCCAGCTCCGGCATCCCGGTGGCCAGCGCGATCCCGCACAGATCGAACCCGAGGGTCCGCGCGTGCGCCTTGACGGCCGCGGACGTCAGCATGGGCTCTCCACCGCGGGACGCGACGGCACCTCGAGGAGTCGGCGGGCGGTGTCCGCCTGACGGCGACTATGAGCCGTCGTCGATCGGGAATCCGACACTCGCACCGAGAGTGCGGGTGACGTCTCTGCAGGGGACACCACCCCATCGCGCAGACCACGCGCGACGGGGGCCCCGGTTGGACTACTCCAGAAATGCCTGGTCATCGGACAAGTCGCCGGAAGGTGCGAGTGACCGACGCGGCGAATCGGAGCCGGCAGGCGGATACCGCCCGCTGACTCCGAGTGTCGCCTCGATCTACTTCTTCGCGACCAGCTGACGCAGCACGTACGGCAGGATGCCGCCGTGGCTGAACGCCGTGAGCTCTTCCGGCGTGTCGATGCGGCACATCGCCTGGAAGCTCTTCGTGGTGCCGTCTTCCGCGGTTGCCGTCACCGTGACCAGCGAGCGCGACTTGAGCGAGGTGCCGGCGCCGGTGAGCGCGAAGGTCTCGCGGCCGGTGAGGCCGAGCGACGTCACCGAGTCGCCGTCCTTGAACTGCAGCGGCAGCACCCCCATGTTCACGAGGTTGCTGCGGTGGATGCGCTCGTAGCTCTCGGCGATGACCGCCTTCACGCCGAGCAGCATCGTGCCCTTGGCGGCCCAGTCGCGCGAGCTGCCCGAGCCGTATTCCTTGCCGGCCAGCACGAACAGCGGCACGCCGGCCGCCTGGTACTGCATCGAGGCGTCGTAGATCGACATCACCTCGCCGCCGGGCAGATAGGCGGTGACGCCGCCCTCGACGCCGGGCACCAGCTGGTTCTTGATGCGCGTGTTGGCGAAGGTGCCGCGCATCATCACCTCGTGGTTCCCGCGTCTGGCGCCGTAGCTGTTGAAGTCCTTCGGAGCCACGCCGTGTTCGATCAGGTACTTGCCGGCCGGGCTGTCGGCCTTGATATTGCCGGCCGGCGAGATGTGGTCGGTGGTGATGCTGTCGCCGAGCACGGCCAGCACGCGCGCGCCGCTGATGTCGGTGAGCGGCGCCGGCTGCATCGACAGCCCCTCGAGGAATGGCGGCCGGCGCACGTAGGTCGAATCCGCCTCCCAATTGAAGCGGTCGCCGGTCGGCACCGGCAGCGCGCGCCAGCGGGCGTCGCCCTCGAACACGTGCGCGTACTGCGAGGTGAAGGCGGCCGAGGTGACGCTCGAACGCATGGCGTCGGCGATTTCCTGGTCGGTCGGCCAGATGTCCTTCAGGAACACCGGCGTGCCATCGGAGCCGGTGCCGAGCGGCTCGGTCGTGATGTCGATGTTCATCGACCCGGCCAGCGCGTAGGCGACCACCAGCGGCGGCGAGGCCAGGTAGTTGGCGCGCACGTCCTGCTGGATGCGGCCTTCGAAGTTGCGATTGCCCGACAGCACCGACGCCACGACCAGGCCGCGCTCGCGAATCTCGGCGCTGATCTCGTCGGGCAGCGGCCCGGAGTTGCCGATGCAGGTCGTGCAGCCGTAGCCCACCAGGTTGAAGCCGATCTTGTCGAGGTAGGTATCGAGGCCGGCCGCGCGCAGGTATTCGGTGACCACCTTCGAGCCGGGCGCCAGCGACGTCTTCACCCACGGCTTGCGCGTGAGCCCGCGCTCGGCGGCCTTCTTCGCGACCAGCCCGGCGCCGATCATCACGCCCGGGTTCGACGTGTTCGTGCAGCTGGTGATGGCGGCAATCACGACCGAGCCATGTTCGAGCTGGGTCTTCGTGGCCACGGCCGTGCCCCCGGCAGCCGCTTGTATCTTCACGCCCTTCTTCAGCTCATCGAGCGTGCTGGCAAACGACAGCTTGGCGTTGGTGAGCGGCACGCGGTCCTGCGGACGGCGCGGACCGGCCAGACTCGGCACGATCGTGGCGAGGTCGATCTCGAGCCCTTCGGAATACGTGGCATCCGGCGTCGCCTCGGTGCGGAAGAGGCCCTGCGCCTTCGCATACGCCTCGACCAGCGCCACCTGCTCGGCGCTGCGGCCGGTCAGCCGCAGGTAGTCGAGCGTCAGCGTGTCGACCGGGAAGATGGCGACGGTGGCCCCGTATTCGGGGCACATGTTGCCGAGCGTCACGCGGTCGGCGATCGTGAGATGGCCGAGGCCGTTGCCGTAGAACTCGACGAACTTCCCCACCACCTTGTGCTTGCGCAGCGCCTCGGTGATGGTGAGCACGAGGTCGGTGGCGGTGGCGCCTTCGGGCAGCTTGCCGGTGAGGCGGCAGCCGACCACCGGCGGAATCAGCATCGAACTCGGCTGGCCCAGCATCGCCGCCTCGGCTTCGATGCCGCCCACGCCCCAGCCCACGACGCCCAGGCCGTTGACCATGGTCGTATGCGAGTCGGTGCCGAAGCAGGTGTCGGGATACAGCACGCCGCCGTCGGCGCAGACCACGCGCGCCAGGTATTCGATGTTCACCTGGTGCACGATGCCGGTCTCGGGCGGCACCACGCGGAAGTTCTCGAAGGCGCCCTGGCCCCAGCGCAGGAACACGTAGCGCTCGCGGTTGCGCTGGTACTCGAGGTCGCCGTTCAGGCTGAGCGCGTTGGCGGTGGCGAAGTGATCCACCTGCACCGAGTGGTCGATGACCAGCTCCACCGGCTGCAGCGGATTCACCCGCGCCGGGTCGCCGCCAAGCGCCGCGATGCCGTCGCGCATCGCCGCCAGGTCGACCACGCACGGGCACGCCGGTGAAGTCCTGCAGGATGACCCGCGCCGGCATGAACGAGATTTCCTTGTCGGGGTTGGCCGCCGCGGGGTTCCAGCCGGCCAGCGCGCGGATGTCGTCGGCCTTGACGAAGGCCTCGTCTTCGCGGCGCAGCAGGTTCTCGAGCAGGATCTTCAGCGAGAACGGCAGGCGCTCCACCGAGGGGAAGGCCTTCGCGAGCGCGGTCAGGCTGAAGTAGTCGTAGGACTGGCCGCCCGTGGAGAGGGACGACCGGGTGCTGAACGAGTTTCGGCTGGACATGATCTCCGGAATTCTAGCAGGTGGGGCCCGCCGGTGGCCGCTCGGGAACGGGCACCGCCCGTTCAGGACCGGACACCGATGGATGCCCCGGCTTGGCGGTGCTTCTCAGGCCGGCGAAATTCCGGCGCGATTTCTCCCGGCGCTGTGGCGCGCGAAGCGCCGTTCGCTGGCACGGGATTGGTAGACAGCACGACATGCGCGACTTCTTCCTCGGCCTCCGTTCCCTCGGTCGGGCGCCCGGGCTGGCCGCCGCGGCCATCGCGTCCATCGCGCTGGGTATCGGGGCCACCACGGCCATTTTCGGGGTGGTGCGCCACGTGCTGCTGCGCCCTCTGCCCTACGCCGCCCCCGAGCAACTGGTGATGCTGTGGGAGACCTCGCCCGACAACCCGGCCCGCTGGGTGGCGCCGGCCAACTACCTCGACTGGCGCCGCGAGCTGGCGCCGGCGGTCGCGTCGATGGCGGCCTTCGACGGCGTCTCGCTCACCCTGACGGGCGCCGGTGAGCCGGAACGCCTGCGCGCCGTCTCGGCATCGGGGACGTTCTTCGAGACGCTCGGGCAGCCGGTCGCCGAGGGTCGCGCGCTGGTGCCGGACGACGACACCCCGGGCGCCGCGTGCGTGGCGGTCCTGAGCGCCGGCTTGCGCGCCCGTCGCTTTGCCGGGGCCGACGTCCTCGGCACCGCGCTCGTGCTCGACGGGCGGCCGTGCACGATCGTCGGGGTGCTGCCGCCGGCATTTCAGTTCCCGCTCCAGCCGCGCGCGGAGCTCTGGACCAACGGCGATCGCGGCGTGCCGCGCTCGTTCCCGTTCCCCGGCGACATCACGACCGTGCGCGACTCGCACCTGCTCTTCGTCCTCGCCCGCCTCAAACCGGAGGTCTCGGCCGACGCCGCCGACGCGCGCCTGCAGACAGTGGCCGCGCGCCTGGCCAACGCCTATCCCGAGACCAACGCCGGCCTTGGCGCCCGCGTGGTGCCGCTGCATGAAGCGGTGGTCGGCGACGTGCGACGCCTGTTGTGGCTGCTCCAGGCCGCCGTGCTCGTGCTGCTGCTGGTGGCCGCGGCCAACGTCGCGCACCTGCTCATCGGGCGCGCCGCCAGCCGTCAGCAGGAGATCGCCGTGCGCGTGTCGCTTGGCGCCGGGCGGCGGGATCTGGCCCGGCAGATGCTCGGAGAAGCGCTGGCGTATGCCCTGCCCGGCGGTGTGCTGGGGGTGCTGCTCGCGGCGTGGGGCGTCGATCTCATCGTGGCGCTGGCGCCGGCGGGTCTGCCGCGCGTCGAGGCCATCGCCATCGACGGCGTGGTGCTCGCCGTGGCCGCGGCGCTCACGCTTGCAACGACGCTGGTCGTGGGGATGGCACCGCTGGCAGGCGCGGGGATGGCGCCTGCCGCCGCCCTCCATGCCGGCGGCGTGCGCATGACCGGCGGACGCGGCCTGCGCCACTGGCATCGCGGGCTGGTGGTGGCGGAACTGGCGCTGGCCCAGGTCGTGGTCGTCGGCGCCTGGCTGCTGGCGACGAGCCTGGCGACCGCCAGCGGCGTCGACCTCGGCTACGAGACCACCGGCCGCGTGGCAGCCGAGCTCACCCTCGCCCCCGATCGCTATCGCCGGCCGGCCCCTGAGGGCACGCCGGAGGCCACCGAGCCGATTGCACGCTTCGCCAACGCCGTGCTCGAAGACGTCCGCCGCGTGCCCGGCGTGCATGCCGCGGCGGCCGCCTTCACGGCGCCGCTCTCCGGCGCGCCCAATCGCGGCGTGCGCCTGCCGGGCGAAGCCGAACCCGCCGCCGGACAGGAGCCCGACGCCGACTTCCAGGTGGTCACACCGGACTTCTTCACGACGCTCGGCATCCGCCTCGCCGCCGGCCGGCCCCTCGCGCCCACCGATGACGCACGCGCACCACGGGTGGTGGTCGTCAACGAGGCGTTCGCCGTCCGCTACTTTCCCGGGCGATCGCCGATCGGCCGCGAGATCGAGTTCGGCCGCGCCCGGCACGAAGTGGTGGGGGTGGTCGGCAACACCCGATACCGACGCGTGGAGACGGCGCCGTATCCGACCTTCTACGTGCCGCTGGCCCAAAGCGTCGAGGCGTGGCCGTTCCTGGCGTTCGTGGTGTGGGCCGACGGCGACCCGGCAGCCGTGACCTCGGCGCTGCGGGCGGCCGTGCACCGTGCCGATCCCGCGCAGCCGATCTCGACCGTGCGCACGCTCGACGCCTCGGTCGGCGACGCGCTGGCGTCACGTCGCTTCAACACCTGGCTCTTCACGCTGTTTGCCGCCACCACGATGATGCTCGCGGTGGTGGGCGCCTACGGCGTCACGGCGGCGCTGGCGGCGGCCCGCGCGCGGGAGTTCAGCATCCGCGCCGCACTTGGCGCCTCTGGCGGCCGACTCCGGTCGCACATCCTCGGCGACGCGGCGATGCTGGCGGGGCTGGCGTCGGCCGCGGGTCTGGCGCTGGCGTGGATCGGCGGCCGTGGACTCGAGGCACTGCTGTTCGGCGTCACAACGCGCGATCCGTGGCTGCTGGCCGGTGCCGCCGCCACCGTGACGCTGTCGGCGCTCGCCGCGGCCTGGCCCGCGGCGTCGCGCGTCGGCCGCACCACACCGATGGAGGCGCTGCGGACCGAGGGTTAGAAGCCGCGAGGCGTCAGTCGCGCCTGGTGACGACGCCGCGCGCGAGCTCTGTCAGGTACGGGGACGACACGCCGGCATCGGCGAGGATTACCTCCGCATCCGCCACGGCCTCGATCGCCAGCAGGCGGGCGCGGTCGCGGCCGACGAGCCCGGGGAAGGTCACCTTGCCCGCGCCGGCGTCTTTCCCGGCGGTTTTGCCGAGGGTCACGGCGCAGCCTTCCACGTCGAGCACGTCGTCCACGATCTGGAACGCCAGGCCGATGCGCACGGCGAAGGCCGACAGCCCCGCGACCTGATCCGAGGTCGCGCCGGCCATGATGGCGCCGCCCACCGCTGCCGCGCGGATGAGACCGCCGGTCTTGCGGGCGTGCATATCGGAGAGCGCGGCGAGATCCAACGCCGCACCCGCGCCGAGGTGGCCACATGATCCGGTCGAGAGCAGATCGATGGCCTGACCACCGACCATGCCGGTGGCGCCCACGGCGTCGCCCAGGGCGGCGATCACGTGGAGCTTGCGTGCGAGCAGCACGGGGTCGCCGCCGTCGACCGGGCGGCGCGCCAGCAGGCCAAAGGCCTCGGCGAGCAGCCCGTCGCCGACCAGAATCGCGAGGCCCTCGCCATAGCGAACGTGCACGGTGGGCTGGCCGCGGCGCAGCACATCGTCGTCCATGGCCGGCAGGTCGTCGTGCACGAGCGACTGCGTGTGCACCAGTTCCACGGCACAGGCCACGGGCAGGGCGAGCGTCACGGCCTCGGCGCGCGCCGCCTCGTCACCACCATTGGCCACCGCCACGGCATCGGCCGCCCCCAGGGCCAGCAGCGGGCGGAAACGCTTGCCCCCGCTGCCGATCGCGTAGCGCATCGCCTCGGCCACCGCCGGTGGACAGGCGGGAGGCACCGGCAGCCATCGCTCGAGCGCTGCGTCGACATCGGCCCGTCGCGCGGCGACGAAGTCCGGAAACGCGAGTGGACGAATGGCGGTACGGGGCATGCGGTTTGGCAGGGCACGGCACACCACGGCCGATGTTCCCTCATAACTCCCGGTCGGCCGGGTTTATTCCCGGGCAGTGACCGGGTCAGGGCCACTCAGAGCGCCGTGCGCCGGGCGAAGGCCGCCCGCGCGGCCGTCCAGGCCACCATTCCGCCGCCGGTGAGCACGGCGACCGCCGTCCACATGGCCGGTCCGGTCGCGGCCCCGCCCAGCGCCTGCGTGAACGCCTCGATGGCCCACGCATTGGGGGTCAGCCAGCCCAGCTGCTGGAGCCACGGCGGCATGAGGAAGCGCGGCACCATGCTGCCGCCCACCGCCGAGGCCACCAGCACGGCGATGTTCGACGCCGTGGTCGCCTGGCGCGCGGTGCCGCAGACGGCCGAGAGCAACAGCGTCGCTCCGGCGGAGGCCACACCGAGCGCCAGCGCCGCCAGGCCCCACGGCCAGTACGGCCCGCTGGGCAGCGCGCCGGCCCACAGCCACGACGCGGCGAAGATGATGACCGCCTGAGCCACGCCCTGCGCCACGAGAAACAGACCGCGGCCATCGACCAGCGTGGCGAGCCCGGCAGGTCCGGCGACGACGCGGTCGGCCATGCCCGAGGCCAGTTCGTCGTGCAGCGCCGCGGCGATCGGCACCCCCGCCAGCAGGATGAAGAGCGCGGCCACAGCGCCGGCGTAATAGGCCGGCACGCTGGTCTGGGCGGCGGCATCAGCTCGCACGGTCGTCTCCACCAGCGACGAGAAGGCGGCGGTCGTGTCGGTCGCGGCGTCGGTGGCGGGATCGGCCGCCGCATCCGCCGCCATCTCGTCGAGGACGGTCGACGCCGCCGCCTTCTGTTCGGACGTCAGGGGCACGACCACCTCGTCCACCAGCGACACGGCGCCGCGCAGCGCCGCATCGGGGAGGGCCGCGAAATACGCACGCTGCACCGCGCCGGCGACGATCCCGCCGGCCACCGCCCGCGCCGGATGGCTCACGACCAGCACCGGGGCCGCGCCGTCGCCGGCCAGGGTGTCGAGGCCGCGTGCTCCGGCCCTGAGCACGATTGCGGCATCGACGCGGCCGGCAGCGACCAGCGCTTCCGCCGCCGCGCGGTCGGCAGCGGGTGTCACGCGCAGCGAGCCGTCACGGGCGATCGCCGCGCTCAGACGGCGCGAGAGCGGCGTGCCCGCGTCGTCAGTGAGCGCCACCTGCAGCCGCAGTTCGTCGCCGCTGGCGCTCGAGAAGATCGCGGCGAAGACCAGGAACACCAGCACCGGCAACACGAAGCTCATCGCCAGGGCCCCGCCGTCGCCGGCCAGCGCCAGCGCCTGCGCCCGGCACACCGCCCACCTCACGAGGCGCGCTCCCGATGCCGCGCGATCGCCCGCGCCACCACCCCCTGCAACGTCGGGCGGCGCAGCCGGATCTCGGCAACGGCGACGCCACGCGCCGCCAGCTGCCGGTCGAGTGCCGCGACATCGGTGGCGCCGGCGGGCCGTACCCACGTGCCGTCCTCGTCCGGCACGAAGCCGTCGTCGCGCAGCACATCGGTCCCGTCGGTGGACAGCGGCACGACCACCACTTCACCGTCGGGCGATCCATGGGCCGCAAGGAGCGTTGCGCGCGACCCGGTGGCCACCACCTCGCCCTGATCGAGCACGACCACCGTGTCGCAGTGGGCGCCAGCTTCCTCGAGTTCGTGCGTCGCCAGCAGCACGCCGACGCCGTCACGACACAGGTCGCGCAGCAGCTCGTAGACGCGCCCGCGGGCGTCCTTGTCCACGCCGACGGTCGGCTCGTCGAGCAGCAGCAGCGCCGGGCGATGCAGCAGGCCGGCGAGCAGATTGACGCGGCGGCGCATGCCGCCAGACAGCGTCTCGACGCGCGAACGCGCGCGCTCCGCCAGGCCCGTCCAGGCGAGCCCGGCGTCGATGCGGGCCGCCACTTCGCCGTGCGGCGTGCCTGCCAGCACGCTCCACAGGCGCAGGTTCTCGCGTACGGAGATCTGCGGATGCAGCGCCAGGTCCTGCGGCACGACGCCGAGCCGTCCCTCGCGACGGGCCGACGCAGCGTCGCGCCCGGCGATCCGGATGGTGCCGCCATCGAGCGCGAGGCGTCCGCCGATGGCGCGCATCAACGACGACTTGCCGGCGCCATTCGGTCCGGCCACCGCCACCAGCGATCCACGGGGCACGCTGAGCGTCACGTCCCGCAGCACCTGGCGGCCTTGTAATTGCCGCGAGGCGCCGACGATCTCGAGGGCCGGATCGGGAAGCGCCGCAACGGACGTCACGGCCTCAGTATAGCCAGCGGCCGGCACCGGAGGCTCCGAGGGCCGCGTGATACGCTCGCCTTCTGATGGTGGACGTGCTCATCGTCGGCGGCGGCCTCGCCGGCAGCCTCGCCGCCTGGCGCCTCCACGCGACGCGGCCCGAACGGTCGGTGTGCCTGCTCGAAACCGGCGACACCCTCGGCGGCAATCACACCTGGTCGTTCCACGCCACCGACCTGTCGCCGTCCGCGCTCGCCTTCATGGCGCCGCTCATCACCCACCGCTGGCCGCGCTACGAGGTCGCGTTCCCGTCACGGGCCCGCACGCTCGACGGCGAATACTGTGCGATGACGTCCGAACACCTGCACGCGGTGGTCAGCGGCGCGCTCGGCG
Source organism: uncultured Acidobacteriota bacterium (assembly GCA_963779175.1). Taxonomy (GTDB): domain Bacteria; phylum Acidobacteriota; class Vicinamibacteria; order Vicinamibacterales; family UBA2999; genus CADEFD01. Next base: position 524,392 of record CAVZXA010000003.1, on the reverse strand, counting down.
CCCGCGTGCGCCTGCGCACGGCCGTCGACGCGCTCACGCCGACATCGGTGCGCCTGGCCGACGGCGAGACGCTTGCCGCCGGCGTCGTCATCGACGCGCGCGGCGCCGAGCCGCTCGACCTGCCGCTCGGCTGGCAGACGTTTCTCGGCCAGGACCTCGTCTGCGATCGCCCGCACGGCGTCGTCGCGCCGATGATCATGGATGCCAGGGTGGCGCAGCGCGGCGCCTTCAAGTTCGTCTACGTGCTGCCATGGTCGGCCGATCGGCTGCTGGTCGAAGACACCGCCTACGCCGATGCGCCCGGGGTCGACGTGGAGGCGGCCCGCCGCGCCATCGCCGACTACGCCGTGGCCCGTGGCTGGCGGGTGTCGTCGATCGCGCGCGAAGAGACCGGGAGCCTGCCGATTCCCCTCGGCGGACGCATCGAGCCGTTCTGGCGGGGGGAGGTGCCGCGGATCGGCATGCGCGCCGGCCTGTTCCATCCGACCACCGGCTACTCGCTGCCCGATGCGGTGGCCACGGCGTCGCTGCTGGCGTCAATGGATCCAATGACGCCGGCGCGCGTCTATTCAGAGATGCGGGCGCTGGCAACCAGGCGATGGCAGGAGCGACGCTTCTTCCGTCTGCTGAATCGCTGGCTGTTCCGGGCCGCGCGTCCCGAGGCGCGCGTCGACGTCCTCGAACAGTTCTACGGCCGGCCGGGCGATCTCATCGCGCGCTTCTACGGCGCCCGGCTGACGACGGGCGACCAGCTGCGCCTGCTCACGGGGCGTCCTCCGGTGCCGGTCTGGCGCGCCCTCACGCATCTGTGGGAATGACACCCACGCCCCGGTCCCCGGCGTCCCGCGCCGTCGTCATCGGCAGCGGCTTCGGCGGGCTCGCTCTCGCCATCCGCCTGCAGGCCGCGGGCGTGCAGACGACGCTGCTCGAGCAGCGCGACAAGCCCGGCGGCCGCGCCTACGTGTATCAGGACCAGGGCTTCACCTTCGATGCCGGCCCCACCGTGATCACGGCGCCGGGCTGCCTCGAAGAGCTCTACGCGCTGGCCGGTGAGCGCATGGCCGACCACGTGGACCTGCTGCCGGTGATGCCGTTCTATCGGCTCTTCTGGGAAGACGGCGACACCTTCGACTACTCCAACGATCTCGACGCGGTCATCCGGCAGATCGCGGCCAGGAACCCGGCGGATGTGGACGGCTACCGCCGCTTTCTCGCCTACGCGGAGCAGGTCTTCGACGAGGGCTACACGAAGCTCGCGCACGTCCCCTTCCTGGACATCTGGAGCATGGTGAAGGCGGCACCGCAACTGGTGCGCCTCGAGGCCTATCGCACCGTCTACGACATCGTCGCCCGCTACCTGCAGGACGACCACCTGCGGCAGACCTTCAGCTTCCACTCGCTGCTCGTCGGCGGGAACCCGTTTGCCACCTCGTCGATCTACACGCTCATCCACGTGCTCGAACGCACCTGGGGCGTGACCTTCCCGCGTGGCGGCACCGGCGCGCTGGTGCGGGCCCTGGTCGCGCTCTTCGAGCGGCTCGGCGGCACGGTGCGTCTCGCCACGCCCGTCGACCGCATTCTGGTCGAGGGTGATCGAGTGACCGGCGTGCGCACTACGAGCGGCGAGGTGTTCGCAGCTGACGCCGTCGCCAGCAACGCCGATGTGGTGCACACCTACAAACACCTGCTTGGACACGCCCCGCGCGGCGTGTCGGTGGCGGCTTCGCTCGAAGCCAAGCGCTTCAGCATGTCGCTGTTCCTCATCTACTTCGGCACCAGGCGCCGGCATCCGCACCTGGCCCATCACAACGTGATCTTCGGCCCGCGCTACCGCGAGCTGCTCGGCGACATCTTCGACCGCGGCGTGCTGGCCGACGACTTCTCGCTCTACCTGCACGCGCCGACGGTGTCGGATCCGACGCTCGCACCAGAAGGCTGCGAGGCGTTCTACGTGCTGTCGCCGGTACCGCACCTTGGCAAGGGCGACATCGACTGGACGGTCGAAGGGCCGCGTTACGCCGACCGCATCCTCGACTATCTGGAGGCGCGCTACATCCCGCACCTGCGCGAGGATCTGGTGACGCAACGGATCTTCACGCCGCTCGACTTCCAGCACGAGCTGAACGCCCACGTCGGCTCGGCCTTCTCGCTGGAACCGGTGCTCACGCAGAGCGCGTGGTTCCGCGTCCACAATCGCGACGACAGTCTTCGCGGCCTCTACTTCGTGGGCGCCGGCACGCACCCCGGCGCCGGCGTGCCCGGGGTCGTCAACTCCGCCAAGGCCACGGCCGGCCTGATGATCGAAGACCTCAGCGGGCGCCGCGGTGACTGACACGGGACATCGCGCACACGACGGAACCGGGCCGAGGGACGAGGCGATCCGCATCGGATCCAAGAGCTTCGCGTTGGCGGCGCGTCTGTTCGATCCCGCCACGCGCGACCTGGTCTGGGATCTCTACACGTGGTGCCGCCACTGCGACGACGTCGTGGATGGCCAGGTGCGTGGTCACGGCCTCACCGCGGTGTCCGACCGCGAGGCGCGACTGGCGTCACTCCGCGCCGGCACCGACGCGGCGTTTGCCGGCGCGGCCGGACCGCACGGGCCGTTCGCGGCCCTGGCCCGTGTCGTCGCCGCCACCGGGCTCCCGCACATCCTCGCCACCGATCACCTGGCCGGTTTCGCGATGGACACCGGCGGCCGGCGCTATGAGACCTTCGACGAGACGCTCGACTACTGCTACCACGTGGCCGGCGCCGTCGGGCTGATGATGGCGTGGGTGATGGGCGTGCGCGATCGCGCCGTGCTCTACCGCGCCTCGGATCTCGGGCTCGCCTTCCAGTTGAGCAACATCGCGCGCGATGTCGGCGACGACGTGGCGGCCGGACGCGTCTATCTGCCCTCGGCGTGGCTGCGCGATGCCGGCGCGTCGCTGGTCGAGGGGCAGGTGCTCGACCGTGCCGCCGCTGCCGGTGTCGTGCCCGTGGTGGCGCGGCTGCTGACCGACGCCGAGCGCTATTACGACTCGGCCTGGCACGGTGTCGCGCACCTGCCGGGACGTTCCGCCTGGGCCGTGGCGACCGCGCGCCTGGTCTATCGCGACATCGGCCGCGCGGTGGCGTACCGCGGCGCCGACGCCTGGACCACGCGCACGGTCGTCGGCACGCCTCAGAAGCTCGCGCGCCTCGTGCAGGCCGCCTTTGCGACTGCCTGGGTGAAGACCCTGGCGGACCGCGCGGCGCCGCCACGTGTGGGCCTCTTCACACCGCCCACGGTGGGCATGTTAGGGTGACTCGATGGCGTGGTGGACGTTTCTCGCGTGGTTCCTGCTGGCGCTCGTCGCCATGGAAGGCGTGGCCTATCTCACGCACCGCTTCCTGATGCACGGCCCGCTCTGGTTCCTGCACGCCTCGCATCACGTGCCGCATGAGGGCGGGTGGGAGTGGAACGATCTCTTCGGCCTGCTCTTCGCCGTGCCGTCGATCCTCTTCATCAAGGCGGGCGTGGATGCCGGCGGGTCGTGGATGCTGCCGGTGGGGCTTGGCATGACGGCCTACGGCGCCATCTATGTCGTCTTCCACGACATCGTGGTGCACCGCCGCGTGCGTATCCGCAACGTGCCGCAGTGGACCTACCTGCGCCGCATCATCATGGCGCACCTGGTGCATCACAAGACGCACGGCAAAGACGGCGCGCAGTCGTTCGGCTTCCTGTGGGCGCCAAAGGACCCGGGCCCGGGGCTCGGGGCTCGGGGCTAAGGGCTCGGGGCTCGACGCCCGCACCCAGGCGAGCGTCAGCGTGGCGGACCAGGCTTCCTGATGACGGCCGGCGGCACGCGGGCGCCGAGCGCGGTCGCGCCGGCCACCTGCGTGAAGTAGCCGTAGGCGGCGGCCGACACCTCACGCACCACAGCGGCCGCCGTCGCGTCGCCGTAGGTGACCATCACCGCGATCGCATACGGCGCGCCGTTCACTCGCACGATCCCCCAGGCGGTGCTCACGCCGTCGAGCGAGCCCGGCTTCCAGGCGACCGGCACCGCCGCCGGAATCACTTCGCGAAACGATCCGCCCTTGGGCAGTTCCAGCAGGCGCGTCACCTCGGCGCACGAGGCCGGCGTCAGCGGCACGTCGCATCGCGACAGCCGGGCCATGAGATCGGCGGCCTCACGCGGCGTCGAGATGTTCTCGCGATCCACCTGCTCGTCCGGGCGGATCATCTTGCGGCGGAACTTCGTGTTGGCGAGCCCCATGGCCGCCATCGTGGCGTTGACCTTCTCCAGGCCCACGGCGTCGATGAGCATGTTGGTGGCGGTGTTGTCCGAGAGCACGATCATCGGCACCGTCAGGTCGTGCAGCGACAACGCCGAGCCGCCATCAGCGAAGTACTGCAGCAGGCTGCTGCCACCGGTGCGGTCGGCCGCGGTGAGCGTCCTGCGGTCGGTCAGCGCCAGTTCCTTCGCATCGGCCCGGCGGAAGAGCTCGATGAGCAGCGCGATCTTGATGGCGCTGCCCTGGGGGAACACCGTCGTGCCGTTGACGTCCCAGCGGCGGCCGCTGGTGAGGTCGATGACGCTCACGCCGACCACGCCCCGGGCGTCTCGGGTCACCGCGTCGAGCGTCTGCTGGAACTTCGCGGCGAGCTGGTCGCCGAGCGTGGCCTGCGCGCCCGCTGCGTCAGGCGCGAGCAGCCCCACCGCGAGGACGACGCTGGCGAGGTGGCGGCGCGTCATCGCGGCATCGTCATCAAGGCGGCCAGCATTTCGATGCCCTCCCACAGGTTCTGCAGCCGCAGGTTCTCGTCGGGCCCGTGCTGGTTGTTGTCGAAGTTCACGATCGAGACGCCCACGGTGGGCATCTGATACTGGTCGCTGAAGGTGCCGAACGGCAGGCCGCCACCGAGCGTCGGCAGCTGCACCGGCGGCACCCCGCGCATCGTCAGCGCCCGCACCACCGCCTGCGCCTTCGGGTCGTCCATCGACACCCGCGAGGCCGTCGAGCCGCGGCGCGCATCGACGCGGGCGATGAGCCGGTGGCTGCGGCGCTCGTCATCGCTCGGATCGCGACCACTCACGATGAAATAACCCTGGGCGCGGACGTGTTCGGTGATGAGCGCGTTCTGCGTCTCAGGAACGAGGTCCTTCACCATCCGCACCTCGATGCGCGCGGTGGCCGAACCCGGAATCGCCGAGCGCCCGGGAATGCCGCTGGTGGACATCTCGAGGATGCTGAGCGTCGGCTCGTTCAACTTCGCTTCGAGGCGCTCGTCAGGGCGCTCGGGCGTCGCCACGCCGAAGTCGCGCGCCAGCACCGCCTCCACATTCGGCGCCGCGGCGAGCGCCTGCCGCTCAGTGGCGGTGAGCGGCCGCACGTCGCGATAGAAGTCCTTGATGAGCACGCGCCCGGTGTCGTCTTTCATCGTCGCCAGCAGCTTGGCCAGCCGCATCGACGGATCCGGCGCCCAGTTGCCGTAGTTGCCCGAGTGCACGTCGCCCTTGGCGCCGTAGACGGTGAGGGTGACGCCGGCCCCGCCGCGCACGCCGAAGTACACCGTGGGACGGCCGCTCGGATGGCGCGGACCGTCGAGGGTGATGGCGAGGTCGGTCTTGAGCGCGCCGGGTCGCGCCGTCGCGAAGCGGCGGAAGTTGGCTGAGCCGGCCTCTTCCTCGCCGTCGAGCACCACGCGCACGTTCCACGTCGGCCCGGTGCCGCTGGCGCGCAGGGCGTCGATCGCATTCAGCAGCGCCACGATCGGACCCTTGTCGTCGGAGGTCGAGCGGCCGTACATCCGCCATTCGGGATCGAAGGTCGTGCGTGCGGGATCGTCGGCGACCGGACCGGCGGCGCTCCACAGACACGGTGTGAACGGCTTGCACCGCGTCCATTCCGAGGCGTCGACCGGCTGGCCGTCGTAGTGGATGTAGAAGGTGAGCGTGCCGGTGGCGTTCGGCACGTCGAGGCTCGCGAAGACGACCGGCGAGCCGGGCCCGCCGATGGTCTCGACCTTGAACTTCCGCGCCGTGAAGAGCGTCTGCAGGTGCGCCGCGTTCTTCTGCATGTCGGCGTCGTTGCCGGCCACGTTCGGCAGCGATACCAGCCCGCGCAGTTCCTCGACGATGCCCTGCTCGTGCGCGACGCGCCACTCGCTCACGCCCTTCGGCTGCGCGGCGGCCGGCGCCGCGGCGGCCAGGAGCCCCAGCAGTGTGCCGACGCCTGTTGATGTCACTCGCATCCGTGTCTCCCCTGCCCACGCCGGGCGCCGCATCCTACCTCAGGAGGCCCGCCGGCGTGAGCCACCGCTGCGCGCGCGCCAGCACCAGATCGACGGCTACCGCGAGCAGCGCCGCCGGCACCGCGCCCGAGAGAATCATCCGCGTGTCGGCCAGGGCGAGACCGGCGACGATCGGATCGCCGAGTCCGCCGCCGCCGACAAACGCCGCCAGCGTCGCCGTGCCGACGTTGGTCACCGCGGCCGTGCGCACGCCGGCCATGATGATCGGCACGGCCAGCGGCACCTGCACCCACGTGAGCACCTGGCGCCGCGTCATGCCGAGGGCCACGGCGGCTTCGACCGCACTGCGGTCGGCCTCGCGCACGCCGGTGACCGTGCCGCGCACGATCGGATAGAGCGAGTAGAGGAACAGCGCCACCATCGCCGGCACCACGCCGATGCCGAGCACCGGCAGCATGAAGGCCAGCAGCGCGATGCCGGGGATGGTCTGCAGCAGGCCGATGCCGCGCGTCGCCGCCTCGGCGCCGCGGCGGTGCGCCAGCAGCAGGCCGAGCCCGACGCCGACGACGATTGCGGCCGCCAGCGACACGCCCGCCAGCCACAGATGCCGCGCGCTCATCGCGGCAATGGCGCCGCGGCGCGCCCACAGGTAGGCCGCAAACGACGGGGACGCGGCTTCAGTGGCGGGCACCGCGGACGCCGCGCCTGGAGCCGCTGCGACCGCGGCGTCACGAGACCGAGTTCCGCCAGAGCGGCGCGCGCCACCTCGGCGACGGGCCGTCCTTCCACTTCCACCTGCGCGTTCAGCCGCCGCATCCGCGTCACGTCGATCCGGCCGCTCAGCTCGGTGAGCGCCGCCACGGCCGCCGGCTGGTCGCGGGCCAGCGCACCGCGCACGACCGCGGCGGCATCGTAGGGCGGGAACACGCGCCGGTCGTCGGCCAGCACCGTCAGCGGATAGCGGTCGAGCAGGCCATCGGTCGAGTAGGCGTCGATGATGTCGACGTCGCCGGCGACCAGCGCCTGGTACTTCAGCGCCGGCGCCAGCGCGCTGCACGCTCTTCGGCGCCAGTCCGTAGACCCGGCGCAGCGCCGGCAACCCGTCGGGCAGGCCGATGAAGTCGGCCGTCAACCCGGCGCGCAGCTGGTCGCTGACGCGCGCGGCGTCGCTCAGCGTGCGTAAACCGAGCCGCGTCGGCCATCTCGGTGCGCACTGACATCGCGTAGGTGTTCTCGAAGCCGAGCGGCGCCAGCCAGCGGGCGTCGTAGCGGGCGGCGAACTCGCGCGAGACGGTGTCGAACACGGCCGCCGGATCGGACGCCATCGGCGCCTTCAGGATGACCAGCAGTCCCGAGCCCGTGTACTCGGGGAACACGTCGATGGCGCCCTGCTGCAGCGCCGGGAACACGATCTCGGTGCCGCCGAGGCCGAAGGTGCGCGTCACGCGCAGCCCGCGCGCCTCGAGGATCTGCGCGAAGAGCTCGGCCAGCAGGTACGACTCGCCGAACGGCTTCGATCCGACGACCACCGGACGCCCGGCCGCCGGCTCCTGCGCCCGTAGCGGCGCGGCGATGACGCTCCAGCACGCCAGCGCGGCCACGAGCCAGCCGGTCCGTCGCGTCATCTCGATCATGACGGCGCTCCGGTGAGCCGGGCCCGCGCGAGGAGCGCCGCCACGTAGGCGGTCGCCGGGGCCGCCAGCAGCGCGGTGGGCGTGCTGGTCTGCTCGATGCGCCCGCCGCGGATGACGGCGATGCGATCGGCGAGCAGCGATGCCTCGTGCAGGTCGTGCGTCACCAGCAGCGCCGCCAGCGAGGTCCGCCGGCGCAGCGCCAGGAACATCTCCTGCAGCTCGCCGCGTGTGATCGCATCGAGCGCGCCGAAGGGCTCGTCGAGCAGCACGACCGGCGCGCCGGCGGCGAGGGCGCGCGCGAACGCCACCCGTTGACGCTGGCCACCGGAGAGCTGATGCGGCCACCGCGCGCCGAACTGCGCCACCGGCAGGCCGACCAGATCGAGCGCCGCCGCGGCCAGTGGCGCGGCATCGGCACGTCCGCTCAGGCGTGGCACCAGCGCGGCGTTGTCGGCCACCGACCAGTGCGGCAGCAGGCCGCCGTCCTGCGGCACGTAGCCGAGCCCGCGCCGCAGCATGACGGGGTCGAGGCTGGTGACGTCGCGGCCGTTGACGAAGGCCTGGCCGGCATCGAGCGCGGTGAGGCCGTTGAACACGCGCAGCAGCGTGCTCTTGCCGGATCCGCTCTCGCCGACCAGCGCCACGCACTCCCCCGCCGCCACCTCGAGCGAGACCTCGTCGAGCGCCGCGACGCTGCCGTAGCGCTTCGACACGCCGACCGCACGAAGGGCGGCCTCGGTCATCGGGTCAGAGACCGGCAAACAGGCGGATGGAGGCCGTCGGCGCCCCGCGCGCGCCGTCGGTGAAGGTGATGCCGCCGGTGCGCCAGGCCCAGCCGACCTCGGTCGTCACGCCCAGCGATCGTCCCTGCCGGGCGCCGAGCAGCCACACCCGCAGGCCCGCGCCGGCCGTCCAGACCTGGCCGGTCTCGACCAGCACCTGGTCCTCGTGCAGTTGGCGCAGGTAGGCGCCGCCGGCGGCGAGAAACGGCCGCGCCCGGCCGCCAAACGACCAGTGCGACAGCTCGTAGAGCAGGCGCGCGCCGACCGTGTAGTCGTCGATCTGCTCGCTGGCTGAGGCCGCCGGCGCCGTTTCGGCGTCGCGGCTGATCGCGGTCGTGAGCGTCGGGCGTGCCATGGTGCCGACGATCTCGACCGCCAGCGTCGGCGTGACGGGAAGTGCCAGCGCCAACTCGGCCCGCGGCCCGCCATCGAGCGTGGAGGTGGTCTGAAACAACGGAAAGGGCGACGGCGTCAGCGTGGCGATGCCGGTCGCCCGCGTCTCGGCCGTGACCGTGCCGAGTGATTCCGACCCCGCCCAGCCACCGCCGATGCTCAGCACCGGATGCCACGGTCGCCACTCCGGGCGCACTGATTGCGCCGTGGCCGGCGTGACGCCCGCCCCCCACGCCCACAGGCACGCCACCACGACGGCGCGCCTCATTTCGGGCGCACCTCGATCGTCAGCGAACCGGTCGCACCGCCAGCCTGCACGACGGCGAGTTTCGGACCGTAGGTGACGCTGAAGGCGATGTCCACGTTGGCCGGCCCGAAGAAGCTCTCGAGATCGGCGTCATCGAGCGGTTCGACCCGGAGCACATGCGGCCCCTCGCGCACCCCGGCGATGACGAAGTCGCCATTGGCGTTGAGCGTGTAGCTGCCGATCATCTCGCCCGACTCCAGGCCGAACGCGACCACATGGGCGCCGTAGACGCCGCGACCGTTCTTCGTGATGCGGCCCTGGATGCTGCCGAACTCCGCTGGCGGCAGCGCGTCGTAGAGATCGCGCACGCCGGCGATGTCATCCGGCTGCAGCACTCGATCGGCAATGCTGCCGGTGGGCCACGCAATCGGGAACATGACGGCGCCGGTCGAGAGCACGCGGCGGCCGCTGCCGCTCACCTCGGTCTCGCCGAGTGCCGAGTGGCCGAGGCCGAGCAGATGTCCCAGTTCGTGCAGCGCCACCGACTCGAGGTCGTTGGCCCCGGCCTCGCCGCCGGGCGCCGTGGACCAGCGGAAGCGCGTGTTGAAGTAGATGTCCGACTCGAGGAGCGCGCCGGTGGCGGCATCGAGCAGGAACGTGGCGGCGCCGAGCACCCGCTCCTGGTCCGGCCGATCGAGGAAGCCGAGCGTGGAGCGCCCGTCGGCCTCGAGCGGCTGGCTGCGGGTGAGCCCCTGGCTGCTGAACGCCACCGGCAGGCCGGGCACGGCGTTCCACGTGGCGGTGGCGCGGGCGACGGCGTCGCTGAACGCCTGCGGCGAGACGCCGCCGAAATCGCGCTCGAAGACGAAATAGCGAATCGGCCCGGGCGCCCATCGGACCGGCACGGTGCGGCCGCCGACCTCGACGCCGAACTTCAGATACGCCTGCGCCGGTGCCGACAAGGTGGTCACCACCGCGACCAGCGCCAGCCAGAACGCGCGGCGCGTCATCGCGCCTCCCCCACGGCGCGGACGGCGGCGCCGAAGTCGGCAAGCGGACGCACCTGGCGGGCGGACGTGCCCCGGCGGATGGTGGTCGGTGTGGCGGCGGCATTCACCGGCGACGGCACGACCAGCGCGGCGCCGGCCGCGGACGGATGGGCCACGCGATAGACGCCGAGCGAGAGGCCCGACCGGCTGCGGCATCGACGGGGCGCGTCCGCGCAGGAACACGACCACCTCGTCGCCGGGCCGGAACGTCGGCGCGCCCGGCATCACGAGAATCCGGCCGCCGGCTTCGCCGCCCGGCACGACGAAGGTGGCGGTGTCGGTGACCGCGCCCTTGAACGCGTCGTAGACGTCCAGGGTGACCGTGGATTCGATGGTGCGGCGGTCGCTGGTCCAGCGGCCCTGCACCTCGCGCACGCGGCCGTGCACGACCGATACCGATTCGCGGACCAGTTCTTCGAAGGTCGCAGGAAGCACGGTGAGCGCCCGCGCGGGAAGGGCCACCGCCAGAAGCGCGGACAGCAGGAACATCCGGAACGTGCGCATGCCCTGAGTCTACTTCGGGGTCGCGTCGGTCCGTCGTGAGCCGACGGGTCTTACGCCGATCGCGCGCCGCGCGCCACCGCCAGCACGGCCTCGGCCACCCGCTCGGTCGATCCGGGGGGCCGAGCTTCGCGCGCGTCTCGGCCAGACGCGCGTGCGTCTGCTGCCAGCGGCCGCGGTCGCGCAGGAACGACGTCGTCTCGGCGGCGATCGCCTCGGGCGTGCAGCCCTCCTGGATGAGTTCCGGCACGATGCGATCGCCGGCGATGAGATTGGCCATCGCGTAGGTGTCCACGGTGACCAGCGGCTTGCCGAGCGCGTAGGTGAGCGGCGACAGCTTGTAGATGACCACCATCGGCCGCTCGTGCAGCGCCGTCTGCGCGGTGGCCGTGCCCGAGGCCGTGACGACGACATCCGACGCCGCCAGCACGTCGTCGGTCCGCTGCTCCACCACCGGCGTGCCCGGCGCCGCCGCGAGGATCGCGCGCGAACTCGTCGGGCCGTCGTCCGGGCGCACACGCCACCACGAACTGCACGTCGGGCACCGCGGCGCGAAATCAGGGGCAGGGCCGCCGCGACCACCGGCACCAGCCGCGAGAGCTCGTTGTGGCGGCTGCCCGGCAGCAGCGCCACCACCGGGCGCGCGGCGTCGAGCCCGAGCGCGGCGCGCAGCGTCGCCTGATGGCGCGCGGCCTCCGCCGGATCGGCACTCGGCGCCGGCACGCGGTCGACGAGCGGGTGGCCGAGGAACTGCACCGGCACGCCGGCCTGTTCGTAGAGCGGCGCTTCGAACGGGAAGATCGGCAAGCGCCAGCGCGACATCGCGCTGCATCGCCTTCATCCGCCCCGGCCGCCACGCCCACAGTTGCGGCGTCACGTAGTAGACGACCGGCACGCCGCGTGGCCGCCACGCGCTTCATGAGCTGGAAGTTGAAGTCGGGATAGTCCACCACGACCAGCGCGTCGGGTCGCGTCTCGTCGCAGGCCCGCACCAGCCGGCGCAGCATGCCGTAGGTGGCCGGCAGCACCCGCAGCGCCTCGGTGAGGCCGGTCACCGAGAGGCCCGTGTACTCGCCGACCAGGCGGACGCCCGCCTCGCGGCACAGCGGCCCGCCGAAGCCGAAGACGTCGAGGCCCGGCTCACGCTCGAGCAGCGCGCGGGCCAGGGCGCCGGCGTAGAGATCGCCGGACGGCTCGCCGCACGAGACCATCACCCGCATCGTGGGGTCCGACGGAGACGGCGTGCCGGCTAGTCCTGCGGGCCGCGGCCGGCGCGGCGCAGGTCGGCGGCGGTGAGATCCAGCTGCTCGATCGGGATCCGCTCGATGCTGGTGAAGCCGGCGCCGGCCAGATCCTTCGATGAAGCGCTCGGCATCGCCGACCAGCACCACCGAGAGCGACGCCGGGCTTGAGCCACGTCTTGGCCACGCGCTGCACGTCGTCCACCGTCACCGAGCGCACGCGCTCGGGGTAGGCCGGCAGGTCTTCGAGCGGCAGTTCGTAGAAGAGCTGATTCAGCACCCGCGTCGCAATGGCGTCGGGCGATTCGATCGACAGCGGGAAGCTGCCGGCCAGGAAGTCCTGCGCGCCTTCGAGTTCGCCTTCGTAGACGCGCTCGCGCTGCAGGCGGAAGAACTCGTCGACGACCGTGCGCACCGCTTCCACCGTCGCTTCGGTGCGGGTGTCGGTTTCGGCGATGACGGCGCCGGTGAGCTTGTAGGCGTCGAGGTCGGCGGAGGCGCCGTAGGTGAGCGACTTCTGCGTGCGCAGCACCTGCTGCAGGCGGTTGCCGCCTTCCCCGCCGAGGATCTTGACCACCTGGTCCATCACGAGGTGGTCGGGGTGCCGGCGCTCGAACGCCAGGTGGCCGGCGCGGATCTCGGTCTGCACCGAGCCCGGCTTGTCGATCACGATGAGGCGCTTGACCGGCGGCGGCGGCTCCATCGGCGCGAAGGCCGGCACCGGCCCCTGCGCCCAGTCGCCGAACACGCGCTGCACCTGCGCGAAGGCGGCATCGGGCGTGACGTCGCCGACGATGGCGATGAGGGCGTTGTTCGGCACGAACCACGCCTTGTGGTAGTCGACGAAGTCCTGCCGGGTGAGCGACGCCGAGCGACGACACCGTGCCGCCCGACGGCATGCCGTAGGGGTGGAAGCCGAAGACCAGTCGATCGATGACCTGCGAGGCGACGGTGTCGGGATCTTCGGCGGCGACCGTCAGCGACGACAGCGCCTGCTGCCGCTGGCGCTCGATCTCGGCTTCGGCGAACGCCGGCTTGCGCACGACGTCGCTCATCAGGTCGAGCGCGGGCCCGAGGCCGTCGGACATGCTGACGGTGTTGACGAAGCTCAGGTCGGTGCCGGCGCCGCTGCCGAGCAGGCCGCCCATGAAGTCGATCTCCTCGGCGATCTCGGCCGAGCTGCGCGTGGCGGTGCCCTGATCGAGCAGCGCCGCGGTGAGCATCGCCAGGCCCTCCTTGCCTTTCGGGTCCTGGGCCGCGCCGGCCCGCACCAGCATGCGGGCGCTCACGATCGGCTGCTCGTTCTGGCTGACCAGCACCACCTTGAGCCCGTTGGGCAGGGTGCGGATCTCGTACTTCGGGAAGCTGACCGGCTTGGCCGAGAGCGGCCGCGGCGGCCGCTCGGTGGGCCAGCGCAGCGCATCGGCCACCATGGGCGTGCGCGGGCCCTGGCCGGCCGAGAGCCCCACCGACGCCACGAGGACGGCAATGGACGCAAGCAGCGAGGACTGCACGACGTGGAACGCGCGGCGGCTCATGGGCGGGTGCCCCCGTTTTCGGCCGCACGTGCATGACCACGCGCGACCCTGACGTGAAGTACTTCTTCGCGACGCGCTGCACGTCAGCGCGCGCCATGTTCTGGAAGGTGATGAACTCGCCGTCGGCGGTCGCCAGATCCGCGTGCAGCACTTCGGCGTGGGCCAGAATCTGCGCCTTCTGCTGCACCGTCTCGCGCATCAGGATGTAGTCGCGCGCGAACTGGTTCTTGGCGCGCTGCAGTTCGCGGTCGGTGATGCCGTCGGCAGCCGCCTTGTCGAGTTCGGCGATGAGCGCCTTCTCCACCGCGTCGGGCGACTGCCCCGGCGCCACCAGCGCCACGGCATAGAACAGGTTCGGATGTTCGATCAGGTTGGCGCTGCCGAAGGCCGCCACCGCCAGCCGCTTCTCGTAGACGAGGCTGCGGTGGATGCGCGAGCTGTTGCCGTCCGACAGCACCTTGGCGAGCACGTGCATCGGGTAGGAATCGGGGTGGCCGTCGTAGGTGATGTGGTGCGCGACGATCACCGCCGGCAGCGGCCACGCTTCTTCGAGCGTGATCCGCTTTTCGACCGTCTGCACCGGCTCCGGGGTGATGTCGCGCGGCACCTTGCCGGCGCCGGCCGGGATGCGCCCGAAGTAGCGCGTGACCAGGTCGGTGGTCTCCGCCACGTCGAAGTCGCCGGCGATGATCACCGTGGCGTTGGCGGGAATGTAGAAGGTGTTGAAGAAGGCCCGGACGTCGTCGATGGTGGCCGCGTCGAGGTCGGCCATGCTGCCGATGACCGGGTTCTTGTAGGGGTGGGTCGCGAAGGCGGCCTTGTAGAGCAGCTCGTTCAAGTTGCCGAACGGCTGGTTGTCCACCCGCATCCGGCGTTCTTCCTTGACCACCTCGCGCTCGTTCACGAAGGTCTGCTCGTCGATGCGCAGCGAGCCGAGGCGATCGGCCTCCATCCACAGCACCAGCGGCAGGTACTGCGCCGGCACGGTGTTCCAGTAGACCGTCGCGTCTTCGTTCGTGTAGGCGTTGGCGCGTCCGCCCACCGACGACACGATCGAGGTGTGCTGCTCGGGCTCGACGTTCTTCGAGCCCTTGAACATCATGTGTTCGAACAGGTGCGCGAAGCCGGTGCGCCCGGCGCGCTCGTTCTTCGAGCCGACGTGGTACCAGAGCTGCACGTGGGCGATCGGCGTGGACCGGTCCGCGTGCAGGATCACGGTCAGCCCGTTGGGCAGCGTGAAGCGCTGATACTGGAGTTTCGGCGGCGCCACCGCGGCGTCGAGCGGCACCAGGCACGCCGCGCCGGCGATGACGGCCACGGCGGTCACCGCGAACGCGCGGCGCCGGAGGAGGGAGACGACCCGCGCGACGAGTGTGGTCATAGTCTTCGATCGATTATGGCACGGGGGTTGCCGCCCCGCCGTGCGTTGCTTCGAGCGCCGCCAGGCGCCGTTCCATCTCCAGGAGTTGACGCCTGAGCTCGGGCAGACGTCCCACGAGCACCGCCGCCTTGCGCCATTCCCGGTTGTCGATCGCCGGCAGCCCCGACACGAACAGGCCCGGCGCCAGCGAGTTGGTGATGCCGGTCTGCCCGGTGGCCTTCACGCCGTCACCCACGGTGATGTGCCCGGCCACGCCCACCTGGCCGCCGAACATGACGTCGTCGCCAATGGTCGTGCTGCCGGCGATCCCGACCTGCGCCGCCAGCAGCGTGCGCGCGCCCACGACCACGCCGTGCGCGATCTGCACGAGGTTGTCGATCTTGGCGCCGGCCTTGATGCGCGTTTCGCCGACGGCCGGGCGGTCGATGGTGGTGTTGGCGCCGATCTCGACGTCGTCTTCGAGCACCACCGGCGCCGTCTGCGGAATCTTCTCGTGCGAGCCGTCGGGCCGGCGGGCGAAGCCGTAGCCGTCGGCGCCGATGACCACGCCGTTCTGCAGCACCACGCGGGCGCCCAGGCGACAGCGCTCGCGCACCGACACGTGCGCGTGGATGACGCAGTCGGGCCCAATCTCGGTGCCGGCGCCGATGACGGCGTGCGACTCGATGACCGTGCGCGCCCCGATGACGACGCCGGCGCCGATGACCGCCAGCGGTCCGATGCCGACGCCTTCGCCGAGCACCGCGTCGGGCGCCACCACGGCGGTGGGATGGATGCCGACCGGCAACGTCGAGGGCGGCGCCAGCGCCGACGCCGCGCGCGCGAACGCGAGATACGGATCGGCCACCCGCAGCACGGCGCACGGCGCCGCCCCACCGTGCGTGCCGAGGATGATGGCCGAGGCACGCGTCTGCGCCACCTTGGGCGCGTAGGCCGCATTCGCGAGGAACGTGACGTCGCCGGAGCCGGCCGTCTCGAGGGCGGCCACGCGCGTGACCACCACGTCTCCCTCGCCTTCGAGGCGGGCGCCGATGCGCTCGGCCAGCTCGTGGAGCGTCACGACGGTGAGCCTATCACGCGGCCGGAACGGCCAGCCGCTCCACGAAGGTCGCCAGATGCTGCAGGCCCAGACGGTCCGCCAGTTCCTGCAGGCGCGTCTCCTTGTCGCGCGGCGCCAGCAGCAGCGCCGCGCGTAGCGCTGTCAGGTCGGCACTCGCCTCCACCTGCCAGGTCACCTGCGCCACCCCGCGCGCCGCCCCGCGCCACGCCAGCAGGTGTCCCACGGTCGTGAAGGTGAAGAAGTAGCCGATGAGATTGGGCCCCGGGATGAAGAAGAAGATGCCCGAGACGATGAGCAGCAGCAGGTGCACGACGAACCACCGGAAGTGGCGGTCGGCATCACGCTTCAGGCCGGTCGTCATGAGGCCCAGCGCGGTGTCCGGCGGCAGGTCGTCGGGCACGTGCAGGGTCGCCGCGGTGGCCGTCCGCAGATGCCACAGCAGCCGCTGCTCCGCCGCCCGCTCGACGATCCACCGCATGACGGTCCGCTTGAGGCGTGTGCCCCAGCCAGTCGGCGGCGCCGGTGGTGGCGGCGTGCCGGCGATGGCGCTCGGCCTCGGCCTCGCGCAGCATCTCGCTCATCCGCCGGCGCTGACGCGCGAACCAGCCGCTCTCGTCGGCCGCCGGCGCGTCGTCGCCTTCGACCGGTTCGTAGTACGGCTCGTACCGATCGACGCCGATCGGAATCAGGAACACCTGCATGGAGAGTGGGACGCTGGCCGGGGGCTGGTGGTTCGCCGCTACTTCGGCGGTGCCGGCGCCGGCACCCGGCGCGGCGGCCGGGTGATGGTCAGCGGCACGGCCGGCCGGCCGGCCTTTTCCCAGGCGCCGGCGATGAAGGCCGCCGAGGCGGCGATGGAATCGGCGACCCGCTGGTCCACGATCGGCAGCGCGTCGGTGCGGAACGCGGCAAAGAACGCGTCGTCGTAGTACTCGCGGCCTCTGGCCGCCGTCCGATCGGCCGCCAGCACGCGGTCGGCGAGGCGGTTGCTCTCGAGCAGGATGCGGAACATCTCGTCGCGGGCGCTGGTCACCGGCGGACGCGGCGCCGGCACGATGGCCAGTTGCGGCGTGTAGCGTTCGAACAGCTCCGACTCGAAGCGGCTGTGCGCGCCCGGCTGCCCGGTGATCTGCCCGTCGTAGTTCTTCACCGCATGCAGCGGCACGTGGCCATCGCTCACATAGTGGGTCAGCACCGCGGAGAAGAGGGCGATGTCGTCGAGCACATAGGGCGACGGCACCGGACGCTTGAGCGACGCGAAGGCGCGCTCGAGCCGGCCCGAGAACTCCGCCACCCGCCACGGCAGCGTGCCTTCCCGATGGACGACGTCCTTGCCGAACTTCTCCACCGCCTTGTCGTATTCGCGCGGCAGCGCCTCGAACGGATACGCGCCGTAGGGCTCGGCGTCGAGATCGAGGAAGTGGTTCGGGGGCTCCTCTTCCCAGCCGACGTTACGCCACAGATCCGGATCCACGGTGCGTTCGACGATGAAGGCGCGGCGCGCCTCGAATGCCGGGCGCAGCTCGGCCGGCAGCAACGCGATCATCCGATCGGCGATGTGCTTGTGCGCCGGGAAGCCCCAGGCGCCGAGGCCGGCCGGCAGCCCGGCGACGAGCAGGAGCAGGGCGAGCGGGAGCGGCAACACGCGCATGGCTCTCATTGTAGTGGCCATGGCCGCTCGGGTCATCGCGGCCGGTCTGGCAGCGGGATGCGGAGCCCGGCCCAGCCATCCCGTCCGGATGGCCCCGAATAGCGCGCGTCGTTCAGGTGGACCACCGTCCCGTCTGCCGTCTGCTCGACGACGAAGAACGGAAAGCGCGACCACGTCAGGTACTGGCGCGCCAGCGGCGTCGCCGCCGCCGCCTGCGCCGCGGGATCATCGGCGTGCTTCTCGACGCCGTAGCCGGCCGGGCGGAAGCGTGGCAGCGGGGCGAAGGTCACGAACCCCTTCTCGTAGCGATCGCCGAGGTCCACGAGCACCTCGCGCTGGAACGGGTTCACGGCCACCGGCGTGACCATGAAGCGGGCGTCGCCGCGGCCGGCCCGGGCGAGGCCCTCGGTCACGACCGCGCGCGCCCACAGATTCGAGCCATACATCGCCGCGACGTAGAGCGAGGCCGCCAGCAGACCCACCCGCGCCGCCCGCACGCCGGTCGTTGACGCGCCGCGCGACTTCCACGCCATCCACACGCCCACGCCGAGCAGCAGATAGAGCCACGGGTCCACGATGTAGAGCGCGTCGCCGTAGAACCATCGCCCCGACAGCGGCATCAGCAGGCGGATGCCGTAGCTGTTCATGTAGTCGAGCAGCGGATGCGACCAGGTGCCGAGGGCCGCCACGAGCAGCACCTCACGCGGCACCACCGGTGGCGGAGGCGCCTGGCGGCGCTGCCGCACGAGGCGGTCGAACCCGACGACGAGCAGCGTGAGAACCACCGGCAGCAACACCATCGCCGGCGGACCGTGGGTCCAGCCGCGGCGGAAATACACGGCGAGGGTGTCGGTCGCCACCACGACGATGTCGATATCGGGGGCGTTGGCAGCCAGGGCGAGGGTCGTCAGCGCCAGCGGCGTGCGGCGCTTGAGCCCGGCGTGGCCCATCGCCAGGCCGGTGAGGGCGTGCGCGAGATTGTCCATGACGGCGGCTAGCGCAGCGCCAGGTCGCGCAGGTCCTTGCGCAGCACCTTGCCGACCGGCGACTTGGGCAGGTCGTCGCGGAAGTGCACCACCTTCGGCACCTTGTAGGCGGTGAGCGACTGGCGGCAGTGGTCGCGCAGCACCTGCTCGCTCAGCGCCGGATCCTTGCGCACCACGAACGCGCACACGATCTCGCCGGAGGTCTCGTCGGGCGTGCCGATGACGGCGACTTCCGCCACCCCGGGATGCGCGGCCAGCACGGCTTCGACTTCGTTGGGATACACGTTGAAGCCGCTCACGAGGATCATGTCCTTCTTGCGGTCGACGATGTAGACGTAGCCGTCATCGTCGATGGTCGCGATGTCGCCGGTGGCGAGCCACCCGTCTTTCATCACGCGCGCGGTCTCGTCGGGACGCTGCCAGTAGCCACGCATCACCTGCGGCCCCCGCACGAGCAGCTCGCCGGGTTCACCCGACGGGACGTCCTGCCAATCCGCATCCACGATGCGGATGTCGGTCCCGGGCACCGGCGCGCCGATCGAGTCGCGCTTGTTGCGATGGAACGGCACCAGCGACACGACCGGCGAGGTCTCGGTGAGCCCGTAGCCCTGATACATCGGCGTCTTCGTCATCGCTTCCCAGCGCTCGCCCACCGCCGGCACCAGCGCCATGCCGCCGGCCACCGTGCCCTTGAGCGTGAAGCCGGTGTGCGCCTTGAACCACGGCTCGTGCATGAGGCCGGCAAAGAGCGTGTTGACGCCGGTGAGCCAGGTGGCGCCTTCGCGGGTGATCGCCTGCTTGAGATTGGCGAGCGGCCGCGGGCTGGGGATGAGGATGTTGCGTCCGCCGAAGGCGAAGAACACCATCAGGTTCGCCGTGAACGCGAAGATATGGTACAGCGGCAGCGCGGTGATGACCGTTTCCTTGCCTTCGATGACGCCCGGCTTCCACACTTCGATGCACTGGGCGACATTCGCCAGCAGGTTGCCTTCGGTCAGCACGGCCCCCTTGCTGACGCCGGTCGTGCCGCCCGTGTATTGCAGCGTCGCCACGCGGTCTTCGGTGGCGCCTTCGAGGTAGACGGTGGGATCGGCGCCGGAGGCGACCTTGCGCCGGCCGGCCGCCAGCGCCGCGTCGAAGGTCGTGTGCGCGAAGGTGGCCGGCGGCACCTGCTTCTTGACGTACTTCTGCACGGCGCGCACGATCGTGCGTGACACGAGTGGCAGCAGGTCGGCGATCGTCACCACGACCACGGTCGTGATCGCGGTCTTCTTGAGCACCTGCGCGACCTTGTCGGCGAACAGGTCGATGACCACCAGCCCGGTCGAGCCGCTGTCGGCGAACTGGTGCTCCATCTCGGGCGCCGTGTAGAGGGGGTTCGTGTTGACCGTCACGAGCCCGGCCTTCATGGCGCCGAAGACCACCACCGGATAGGCGAGGCAGTTGGGCATCTGCACGGCCAGGCGGTCACCGGCGGCAAAGCCGGCGACCTCGCGCAGGTAGACGGCAAAGGCGTCCGACAGCCGGTCGACCTCGGCAAACGTGAGCGAGCCGCGGGTGCCGTTGGGCAGCAGCAGCGTGAAGGCCTCGTTGGCCGCGTACTTCGCCGACGCCTCGCGCACCAGCCCGGCCACGGTGTGCCACGGACGTGGCGCCAGGTCCTGCGCCGTCGAGGGCGCATAGAATCGAGTCCAGGGGCGAGTGGCGAGGTCCGTCATGAAGGTGGCGGTCGGTAGCCAGCGCATTGTAATGAAGTCCGTCCCGGCAACCGAAAGATCCACCAGACCCTCCGGGAACTGCCAGAGGCACCAACCTTGCACACCGTTCGACGTATGTTCCGACAGATTCGTCTCGCCGCGCTGCTGGCCGCCCTCGGGGTCGCGGGCTGCAGCAAGTCGTCCGAGACGCCGACCTCGCCCTCGCCCGGGGGGCCGGGCAGCACCGCCGTCACCTTCAACAACATCAGCGCCAGCGATGCCACCGGCTACATGTCGAGCGTCGAGTGCTTCCCCTTCACCACCTGTGCGGCCAACGCCACCGGGTGGGTGCAGACGCTCTACCGGCGCCTGCAGCAGAACGGCACCGTCACCCTCAACAACACCGGGGTGCCTGGCCAGGTCATCAGTCAGCACTTCGAGGATCTCGGCCGGCGTCTGGGCCGCACCTACCCGGGGAACTTCATCACCAACCAGGCGCCCTTCACCAGGCCCGAGTCCACGGTGGTGACGATCTTCGCCGGCGGCAACGACGCCAACACCATCGGTCAGGTGGTGCAGGCGCAATTGGCCGGCGACGACATCCGCGGCTTCATCGACCAACAGGTCCGTCAGTTCGGTGACGATATCGGCACCCTCGTCCGCGCGGTGCGCCAGAAGGCGCCCGGCGCCAGGGTGGTCATCCTCAACCTGCCGAACCTGTCGGGGGCGCCGTATCTCGCGCGCAATTCAGCGCTGGAACGCGGCATCATGCAGCGGATCGCCGTCGGCATGACCGACCATGTGAACGCGCTGGTGGGGCCCAACACGTTCGTCGTCGACCTGATGTGCGACGCGCGCATCATCGAGCCGGCCAGCTTCTCGAGCGACGGCTTTCACCCGAGCGACCGCGGCTACGCCCTGATGGCGGAACTCGCCTACCCGGCCGTCGTGAACAGCTCACACCCGGCGCCGTCCGCCGACTGCGCGCCCCGCCGCGTCTCGCCGGCCTTCTAGGCCGTCAGCAGCCCTCCGTCCCCGCCTCGTTTGCGCCCGCCCGGGCTCCCCCGCGCCCCCCGCCAACCGCTCGTTTCGCTTCCGATCCCGGAACTGCCAGCGTCCGCGACCCGGCCGCTTTGGGACAGAATGCCGACCTTGCCTGATTACAATTATGAAATTGAACTCAATTTAGTGCTCCAATGACACAATCAGAACCTCATCATGCATCTTTCACATCAATTTTGTTGATGCAGAGCGGGACGATCGCGCACAATGTGCGTGCCCGAACCGACACCTCGGGCCAGTCACCACCCGCCACCGTTACGCAGAAGAAAAGAGGGAGCCGTATCCATGGGATCTGACACGCTGAGCGCCGCCATCGACCACATGCGCAGCTGGGCGATGCATGAGGGCCGAGCCATGCAAAAGCCGGCCGTCGTGGCCGACATCTTCGGGTCGTTGGTCTTCAACGAGGCCATGCAGCAGGCCCGACTGCCGAAGGCGGTGTACCAGGCGCTCCGCGACACGGTCACCAAGGGCACGCCACTCGAGATGTCCACGGCCGACGCCGTGGCCTCGGCGCTGAAGGACTGGGCGGTGGAACACGGGGCATCGCACTACACCCACTGGTTCCAGCCCATGACCGGCATCACCGCCGAGAAGCACGACTCGTTCTACGCGCCCACCATCGACGGCAGCTCCATGGCCGAATTCAGCGGCAAGGAACTCGTGCGCGGCGAGCCCGATGCCTCGAGCTTCCCGTCGGGCGGCATGCGCAGCACCTTCGAGGCGCGTGGCTACACGGCGTGGGATCCGAGCAGCCCTCCGTGGCTGCTCGTGAACGGCAACTCGGCGACGCTGGTCATCCCGACGGCGTTCGTGAGCTGGACCGGCGAGTCGCTCGACAAGAAGACGCCGCTGCTGCGTTCGATGCAGGCGCTCTCCACCCAGGCGACGCGCGCGCTCAATCTCTTCGGCGTGCCGGCCTCGCGCGTGACCGCCACCTGCGGCCCCGAGCAGGAGTATTTCCTGATCGACCGCCACTTCTATTACAACCGGCCCGACCTCATCAACGCCGGCCGCACGCTGTTCGGGGCGCGCCCGCCCAAGGGCCAGGAGCTCGAGGATCAGTACTTCGGCGCCATCCCCGAGCGCGTGCTCAACTACATGGCGGAAGTCGAGACCGAGCTCTACAAGGTGGGCGTGCCGATCAAGACGCGCCACAACGAAGTGGCGCCGTCGCAGGACCGAGCTGGCGCCGATCTTCGAGAGCATGAACGTCGCCACCGACCATCAGATGATGACGATGGAGACGCTCAAGCGCATCGCGCCGAAATACGGGCTGGCCTGCCTCACGCACGAGAAACCGTTTGCGGGCGTGAACGGCTCGGGCAAACACGTGAACTGGAGCATGGGCGACGACCTCGGCAACAACCTGCTCAACCCGGGTGCGACGCCGCACGACAACATGCAGTTCCTGTTCTTCTGCACGGCGGTCATCCGCGCGGTCGACACCTTCCAGGGGCTGCTGCGGATGAGCATCGCCAGCGCCGGCAACGACCATCGCCTCGGCGCCAACGAAGCGCCGCCGGCGATTCTCTCGATCTTCCTCGGCGACATGCTGACCGACGTGCTCGAGCAGGTCGAGAAGGGCGGCGCCCGTTCGAGCAAGCACGGCGGCATGCTCGATATCGGCGTCTCGGTGCTGCCGAAGCTGCCGCGTGATGCCGGCGACAGAAACCGCACCTCGCCGTTTGCCTTCACGGGCAACAAGTTCGAGTTCCGCGCGGTGTCGTCGAACCAGAGCATCGCCTTCCCGGCCACCTGCCTGAACGTGGCGGTGTCGGAATCGCTCGACTACATGTGCGGCCAGCTCGAGGCGGCGCTCGCCAAGGGCGAGGAACTGCAGGCGGCGGTGGCGGCGCTGCTGAAGACGACGCTCAAGAAGCACAAGCGGATCATCTTCAACGGCAACGGCTACTCGCAGGAGTGGCAGAAGGAAGCCGCCAAGCGCGGTCTGCTCAACCACAAGAACACGGTCGACGCGCTGCCCGAGATCGCGACGCCGCTGGTCGTCAGGGCCTTCGAGCAGTTCAAGGTGCTGACCGCCCGCGAGCTGCACGCGCGCTACGAGGTGAACGTCGAGACCTACAACAAGACCATCAACGTCGAAGCGCAGCTGATGGTGCTGATGGCCAACCGCTACATCCTGCCGGCGGCGTTCGAGTACCAGCGCGCGGTCGCGGCCAGCGTCACGGCCGTGAAGCAGGCCGGCGGCGCCAGCCGCGAGGGCAAGAAGCTGCTGGCGAAGATCGTCAAGCTCGTGGATCAGTTCCGCGTGCAGACCGATGCGCTCGCCGCGTCGCTCGACCACCAGGTGCCGTCGATGGAAAAGCACGCGAAGTTCATGCGCGACAAAGTGGTGCCGTCGATGGTCAAGCTGCGCGAGCTGGGCGACCAGCTCGAGCTGCTGGTGCCGCACGCCACCTGGCCGCTGCCCACCTACCGGGAGATGCTGTTCATCAAGTGATGTGAACGGCGGCTAGCGGCTAGGGGCTAGCGGCTACCACACGTTCGCCAGCTGTCACGCTGCGCGGCGGGGAGGACACCTTCCCCGCCGCGTTTTCTTTTTCGGGGCGGAATTCCTTTCGGGTTCCGCCGCTTGGTATCCTTCACGACGCCGTGTCCCGCCGCGCCGCGCTTCTCCTGTGCCTGACTCTCGCGGCCGGGCTCGTGCTCGCGCGCGCGGTGCCGTTCATGGCTGCGGGCGTGCGCTTCGACGCCGATCAGGCCGTGGTCGGGCTGATGGCCAAGCACATCAGCGAGGGCCGCGCCTTCCCCGTCTTCTTCTACGGACAGAGCTACCTGCTGGCGGTGGAAGCCTACCTGGCGGCGCCCGTGATGTGGCTCGTCGGCCCGACCGAAGTCGCGCTCAAGCTGCCGCTGCTCGTGATGAACGTGGGCACGGTGCTGCTGCTCGTCTGGCGGGCGCACCGCGATCTCGGCCTGGCGCCGTGGCTCGCCGTGGCTGGCGCCTTGCCGCTGGCGCTGCCCGCCGTCACGCCGGGCTCGCGTCTGATGGACGCGATGGGCGGCAACGTCGAGCCGCTGCTCTACGCGCTGGTGCTGTGGACGCTGCGGGCGCGTCCGTGGGCCTTCGGACTGGCGCTCGGCGCCTTCGTCGCCCACCGCGAGTTCACGATCCTCGCCGCCGTGGCAATCGGCGGCCTCGACCTCTGGTATCGCCGCACCACGCCGGGCCCGCTCGTCCGCCACTGGGCGATCGCGGCGGCGTGTGTCGTCGCGGCGCAGTTGGGCGTCGCGACTCTGCGTCCACATGGCGACATGTACGGGCCCAACAGCCAGGTGCGTCCTGACTTCGTGAATCTCTCGGCCCGTGACGCCATCGCCGCACAGGTGTGCCTGACCCCGTCCACCTGGCCGGAGCGCGGGCGGCAACTCGTGACCGAACACCTGCCGCTGATGGCCGGCGGCGTGCCGGGCCCGATGATCGACGTCACGATCAGCTCCGGCATGGGCCACGGCAACCCCGGCCTCGCCCCGTGGGTGCTCGCGCTCACGCTGGCCGGACTCGGCTGCGGCCTGATGGCCCGCCTCCGGCGGCCCTCAGCGGACGTGACGCGGCCAGCCGGAGCAGCGGCCCCCTCCAGCGGGATCCCCGGCACTGCGCTGCCGGGATTCCTCATCGCCGTCGGCGTGCTGTCGACACTCGTCTACGGCTTCGTGGCCTGCTCCCGGATCTCGCAGGCCACGCTGCGCTACGACCTGCTGGGGCTGTTTCTGCCCACCGGGGCGCTGCTGGCCGGCCTGTGCTGGCCGGTGGCGACTTCGCGCGCCGGCCTGGTGACGGCGGCGGTGCTCTGGGCCGGCCTCAATCTGAGCGACTACGCGGCGCTCGGCCGCGAGATCCGCAGCGGACGCTGGCCCGACCGGCGCGGTGAGGCGGCGCGCGCGCTCGAAGCTCGCGGCTTCCACGCGCTGTGGGGCGACTTCCGGCTCGCCTACGTGCTCAGCTTCCGCTCGCAGGAACGGCTGATCGTCGCCCCGATCACCGTGCACCGCATCGACGAGTACGTGCGCCTGGCCGCCGCCCGCGACGTGCCCCTCGTGACCTACGTGATCTGTGCCGAGGGAGAAGAGTTCATGCCCGGCATCTGGCTGTGCCCGACGCCGTCGCCCGCCAGCCGGCCGCCGGTATACTGAGGGACGCCAGACTGCCCGGCACCCATACCCATGATGCTTCGACTGACGCGCTTCGCTCTCGTCCTGATGCTCACCGCCGCCACGGCCGCCTGCGGCGGTGATGGCGACACGCCCACCTCGCCGTCGCTGGGGATTCCCTACTCGGCCACCGACCTGGTGGTGGGGACCGGCAACCCCGCCACACTCGGGCGGGGCATCACGGTCACCTACACCGGCTGGCTCTACTCGACGACAGCCGCCGAGAACAAAGGAACCCAGTTCGACACGAATACCACAGGGTTCTCCTATGTTCACGGGTCTGGCGTCATCGCCGGCTTCACCCAGGGCATCAACGGGATGCGCGTCGGCGGACGCCGCCGCATCGTGATCCCGCCGGAACTCGGATACGGCTCGGTGGGGTCACCTCCGACCATCCCCGGGAACGCCACGCTGATCTTCGAGATCGCGCTGACGGCCGCGCAGTAGCCAGCCCGCTACGACGCGCCGCGCGGAATCGGCGGGTGCTCGCGGAGCCCGCGGCGGCTGATGCCCGCCAGCTCGAAGGTGTCGCCGTCCTTGCTGCGGTTGTACATCACCCACGTCTGCACGCCGCCCCGTCCGGCCACCGCAATGCCGAGCGGATGGCGGCGCGGGATGCGGATGTACTCGTCGTAGGAGCGGAAGCTCGACGGCCGCGCCCCGAGCACGACCGGCGCCGCGCCCTCCTGCGGCAGCACCCACGCGCCGACCACCGCGCCGCGCCATTCCGGCTCCGGCGTGCGCAGGGTGAGATCCACATAGACGGCCCTGGCGCCGGCACCGGCCGGCACGTACATCGACACCTCGGTCACGCGCCGTTCGCCGAGTCCGGAGGTGCGGGCCGCCACGTCTTCGACGGCGCGTTGGGCCCAGCGCCACGGCTCGCCGCTGGCCGCGAACACGCGCACGGTGGTCACGGGAATGCCGTCGCTGGTCTCGAGGCCGACGATGGCGGGGGGATCCGGCGCCGGCGGACCGACCAGCCCGCGCGGTGAGTCGACCAGCCAGCCGCGGCCATCGAACATGGCGATGGGATGGCGGCGGCCCGAGACGTCCACCGCGCGCACGGCGAAGGACTCGGCCTGCGACACGATGAGCGTCGGGTCGGGACCGAGGTCGAGACTCTGCAGGCCCATCCAGCCGGCGAAGAGTGCCAGCCACCACTGCCCGCTGCGACCGCGCCGCCGCGCCATGGCGTCAGTCTACGCCCGGCGCAAGCCGAAGGCCAGCCATCTCGCTGCGGTTCCCGGGAACGGGCCCCGCGCCGCTACCCTGGGAACCGGCCGAGGGCCACGAGCAGCGCCAGGCGGGCCGAGCGCGCGCGGTCCTCGGCCAATGTCACGGCCGACTCGGCGTCGCGGGCACGGCGCTGCGCATCCACCAGCTCGATGTTGGTGGTGGCGCCGGCGCGAAACGCGACGTCGGTGATGCGCAGCACCTCGGCGGCATGGGTGGCCGCCTCGCGCGACCGCACCAGCGCCCGCGCTTCGGCGTCCATGGTCGTCCGCGCAATCCGCACCTCGGACTTCGCCGACAGCTCGGCATCGCGGCGATCGACCTTGAAGAGCGACAGATCGGCCTGGCGTCGCGCCTTCAGCGCCCGGCGCTGACCGCTGTCCCACAACGGAATGTTGGCCGAGAGCAGCGCCTGCCATGTGCCCGACGGCGCGAACAGGCCGGCCGGCGTGACGTACTGCGGGCGGAACGACGCCGTGACACTCGGCACCCAGTCGCGGAGGCTGTCGTTCACGATCCGTGCCTGCGCGTCGATGCGCGCGTCGAACAGCTGGATGTCGGTACGGGCGAGCCACCACGTGTCGCCGTCGGAGGCGGGGGTCTCGAGCGCCGGCGGTCCGGCCACGTCCACTGCGTGATCGGCGGTCAGCAGGCGGCCGAGCGCTTCCTGCGCCAGCATCACGGCCAGCCGCGTGCGCTCGACCAGTTCTTCGGTCACCGCCAGCTCCTGCGCCGCGCGTTCTTCATTGAGCCGGCTGCCGACGCCGCCCTCGCGCCGCGCGGTCGCGTATTCGACCTGCGCACGCGCCGTGTCGCGGGCCCGTTCGTTCACGTCGACCTGACGCTTCCCCGTCACGACGGAAAGATACGCCTGCGCGGCGGCGACGCCGACCTGCCGGCGGATGTCGGCCACGCTCATCTTCGCAATCGCGACCTGATCGGCCGCCTGCGCGCGCACCGCCCACTGCGACGCCGCCAGCACCGGGACCTCGATCGAGCCGCCCAGCGTCAACTGCGTGCGCGGCTGCACCACGTTGCCGCTGAACCCGCGCTCGCCGTCGAGCACGGTGACGACCGCCGAGCCGCCCGCAGTTGGACGGACGGCCGCCCGCGCCTGCGCCAGCAGCGCTTCGGCGCCGAGCACGGCCGTGGCGGCGCGTTCCACCGTGAGGTTCGCCTGGATGGCGCGCTGCACCGCGTCGTCGAAGGTGACCACCTCGAGCGGCGGCGCCTGGGCGCGCGCGTCGGTCGCGACGGCGCCCAGAGCGATGATGAGGGTCAGCGCCCACGAAGCTGGACGACGGAGGTCAGCCATGGGCCACCTCTTCGCTGTTGGCGGGAGCAGCGCCGCGCGCCTTGCCGGGCGCCATGGTGCGGATGACGACATAGAGCACCGGGATGAAGATGATCGACAGGAACGTCGAGGCCAGCATGCCGCCGGCCACCGTCGTGCCGACGGAGTTGCGGGCCGCAGCGCCGGCGCCGGTCGCATACGCCAGCGGCAGCACACCGAGGATGAAGGCGATCGAAGTCATGAGAATCGGCCGCAGCCGGATACGCGCGGCTTCGACGGCAGCGTCGAAGATCGAGCGGCCCTCTTCGCGCAGCTGTTCGGCGAACTCGACGATGAGGATGGCGTTCTTGGCCGCCAGGCCGACCAGCAGCACCAGGCCCACCTGACAGAAGACGTCGTTGGCCAGCCCACGCCAGTACCTGCGCGCCGAGCCCGCCGAGCACCGCCAGCGGCACGCCGAGCAGGATGATGACCGGCAGAATCCAGCTTTCATACTGCGCGGCGAGCACCAGATAGACGAGCAGCACGCTCAACGCGAAGATGTAGAGGGCCTGCGACCCGGCCTTGATCTCTTCGAGCGACTGCCCCGCCCACGCGAAGTCGAAACCCGGCGGCAGCGACTGACGCGCCACCGTCTCCATGGCCGCGAGCCCCTCGCCCGAGCTCAGCCCCGGCGCCGCGACGCCCGTGATCTCGGCCGACCGGAACAGGTTGAAGTGGCTGATCACCTGCGGCGCTGTCGTCTCGCTCACCCGCACCACGGTGTCGAGCGACACCATCTGGCCGGTGGTCGTGCGGGCATAGAGCTGCTTCAGATTCTCGGGCGAGGCGCGGAAGCGCTGGTCGGCCTGCGCGAACACGCGGTAGGCGCGGCTGTTGAAGTCGAAGTCGTTGATGTACTGCGAGCCCAGGAACACCTGCAGCGCATCGGTCACCTCGCGCAGCGGCAGGCCCAGCGCTCGCGCCTTGTCGCGATCGATGTCCACCCGCAGCTGCGGATCGTCGGCGCGGAAGCTGCTGAAGAGCCCGGCCACGCGTCCCGACTGGTTGCCCGCGGCGACCACCGCGGTGGTGGCGTCGGCGAGGCCGACGATGTCGCCGCCGGTCTGGTCGAGCACCTCGAACTGGAAGCCGCCGAAGACCGACAGGCCCTGGATCGCCGGCGGCGCAAACGGCACCACGATGGCGCCCGAGAGCCCGAAGAGCGGCCCGCGGAGGCGGTTGAGCACGGCGCCGAGCGACTGATCGGCACGCCGGCGCTGGTCGTACGGCTTGAGCGACGTGAAGATGAGGCCGTTGTTGGGCGCCGCGCCGCTGAAGCTGAAGCCCATCACCGAGAAGGCCGAGGCGATGTCGGGATCCTTGTAGAGGATCTGCTCCACCTGCTTGGCAATGCCGTCGGTATATTCGAGCGACGCGCCGGGTGGCGCCTGCACGACGGTGATGAAGTAGCCTTCGTCCTCTTCGGGCACGAACGCCGTCGGCACCACCTGCGCCAGGCGCCAGGTGGCAGCCAGGCCCAGCGCGAACACGACCAGCATCGCCCACTTCCACCGCAGCGCCTGCCGCACGACGGCGACATACGCCGAGGTGCCGGCGTCGATCACGCGGTTGACGCGGGTGAAGAACCAGCCGTGGCTGTGCGTCTCCTTGTCGAGCAGCAGCGCCGCCAGCGCCGGGGTGAGCGTGATGGCGTTGAAGACCGACAGCACGACGGCAAACGCGATCGTGAGCGAGAACTGCTGGTAGAGGCGGCCGGTGGTGCCGGGGAAGAACGCCACCGGCACGAACACCGCCACCAGCACGATGCCGATGACCACGACCGCGCTCAGTACCTCGCGCATGGCATCGACCGCTGCCGGGTAGGCTTTCTTGCCGTACTCGCGCATGTGGCGCTCGATGTTCTCGACCACCACGATGGCATCGTCGACGACGATGCCGATGGCCAGCACGATGCCGAAGAGCGTCAACGTGTTGATCGAGAAGCCGAACAGCTTTACGAACGCGAAGGTGCCGATGAGCGACACCGGGATCGTCAGCGCCGGGATGATGGTGCTGCGCCAGTTCTGCAGGAACAGGAACATCACGAGCACGACCAGCACCAGCGCTTCGGCCAGCGTCTTCAGCACTTCGACGATCGACTCGCGCACCACGGTGACGTTGTCGAACGCCAGGCGCCACTCGAGGCCGGGCGGGAAGTTCTTCTCGATGCGCGCCATCTCGGCCATCACGCCGTCGTAGACCGCCAGGGCGTTGGCCGTCGGCAGCAGCGCAATGCCCATGCCCGAGGCTTCGAGGCCCAGGAAGCGCAGATTCGAGGTGTAGTTCTCGGCGCCGAGCTCGACGCGGCCGAGGTCGCGCACGCGCACGAGCGCGCCGTCTCTGCCGCCGGCGACGACCACGTCGGCAAACTCGGTGGCCTCGGTGAGCCGGCCCTGCGCGCGCACGCTCAGGTTGAACATCTGATCGGCGGATGCCGGGGCCTCGCCCAGCGCGCCGGCCGCTACCTGCACGTTCTGCTCACGCAGCGCGTTCACGACATCGCCGGCCGTCAGGCCGCGCGCGGCCAGCTTGCCCGGATCGAGCCACAGGCGCATGGCGTAGCGGCGCTCGCCGAAGATGATGACGTCGCCCACGCCGGGCACCCGCTTCACGGCGTCGCGAACGTAACGATCGACATAGTTGCTGATGAACTGCGCGTCGTAGCGGTTGTCTCTCGTGAAGAACCCGAGGCCGCCCATGAAGCCGGCGGTGTTCTTGGTGACGGTGATGCCGTTGGTGCGCACATCAGCCGGCATGCGGCCGAGCGCCTGGTTGACGCGGTTCTGGACGTCGATGGCCGCCAGGTCGGCGTTGCGGTTGATGTCGAAGGTGGCCGTGATGGTGGCGATGCCGCTGTTGGTGCTCGACGACTGCAGGTACGCCAGGCCCTCGACGCCGTTGATGGCCTGCTCGAGCGGGGTCGTGACCGCCGACTCGACCGCCTGTGCGTTGGCGCCGGTATACACGGCCAGCACCGTGACCGACGGCGGCGCCAGTTCCGGGAAGCGCGCGATGGGCAGCGTGGGAATCGCGATCGCGCCGGCGATTACGATGACGAGCGCGAGAACCGTCGAGAGAATGGGCCGGCTGATGAAGACGTCTGTACGCATGCGTTCGCTCTACTTGGCCGCCGGCGCCGCGGCGGCGGTGGCCGCGGCGGCCGTCCCGGCGGGCGTCGGCGCCACCGGCGCGCCGTCGCCGATCTTCTGCACGCCCGAGACGATGAGCTGCTGCCCGGCAGTGAGGCCCTTGAGCACGATGTAGTCGTTGCCAACCAGCGGCCCGAGGTCTACCGCGCGCTGCCGCGCGATCGTCGCCTGCCCGTCCTTGTCGGCCGTGAAGACGAAGAAGCGGCCGTTGACGCGCGTCACCGCGACCAGCGGGATGGTCAGGCCGCGCGTCGAGCGCCACACCACCCGCGCCCGCACGTACTGGTCGTGACGCAGGCCGTCGGCACGGTCGAGCGCCGCCTTGGCGAGGACTGACTGCGTGGTCGGATCCACCGACGGGGCGATGAACGTGATGGCTGCTTCGCGCAGGGTGGCGCCGGCGTCGTCGACCAGCCGCACCGGCAGGCCGAGCTTCAGGTCCGGCGCCTGCTGCACCGGCACCTGCAGGTAGACCTCGAGCCCCTGGTTGTCGTCGATGGTCGTCAGCATCGACGACTGCGTGACGCGGTCGCCCACGCGCACCGGGATGTCGCCGATGA
This sequence comes from uncultured Acidobacteriota bacterium, assembly GCA_963779175.1. GTDB lineage: Bacteria > Acidobacteriota > Vicinamibacteria > Vicinamibacterales > UBA2999 > CADEFD01. Next base: position 492,487 of record CAVZXA010000003.1, on the reverse strand, counting down.
CCCCACCTGCCGGCGCCAGCACGCGGTGATAACCGAGTTCGACGTTCTGTTCGCGGATCTGCTGGTCGAGCGCGGCCAGTTGCGCTTCGCCGGACTTGACGGTTGAGTCCGCCTGATCGAATTCCTGCTGGCTGACGGCGCCGGCATCGAGCAGCGTCTTGAGCCGCGCCGACTGCTGACGCCAGTAGGCCAGGTCGGCCTCACGCGCGCCGCGCTGCGCCTGCAGCGTCGCGACCGCGGCTTCCTGACGCCCGGCGTCGATCTCCATGAGCACGGCGCCGGTGCGCACGCGGTCGCCGGACGACACCCTGATACGGGTCACGAAGCCTTCGACCTGGGGCTGCACGGTGACCGAGCGGCGCGACTTCACCGTGCCGATGAACTCGCTGGCCTGCTCGACGTCGCCGTCGGTAAGGGTCGCCACTTCGACGCCCATGGGCGGCATGCCACCCGGCGGCCCGCCCGGTGCGGCGCCTTCGGGGGCTGCCGATCCGCAACCGGCAAGACAGAGAGCCGCGACAACCGCGGTAAGGGCCCGAACGACACACTGAGACATGAGGCGATACATCTCCGGCAACTCCACAGAGGGACCGTCGCGGAAGGCGGCGGCGCGGACCCGTGTGGCGGCCAGGGTCCGATGGCGGGGAACACCCCATTGTAAGCGGAGCCGCGCGTGGCCGGGACGCACACGTCGGGCTTCGTGGTACGATTCCAGTGATGACTGAGACGCCACTGGACGCCGCCGAGATACATCGCATCGCCGCGCTCGCGCATCTCGCGCTCACCGACGACGAAGTCCAGCTCTTCGGTCGCCAGCTGAACGACATCCTCGGTTACGTGCGGCAGATTCAGGCGGTTCCGACCGACGGCGTCACGCCGATGTCACACGTCGGCGGTGGCGATGTCCACGAGCGCCCCGACACGGCGCAGCCGACCCTCGACAAGCGCGCCGCTCTCGGCAACGCACCCGATGCCGCACCCGAAGCGGGGTTCTTCAAGGTGCCGCGAGTCATCGGATGAGCGATCGTCGGGGCCCTGTCGAAGTCGTGCGCGACGAGGTCGCACGCGGAGAACGTAGCGCCGAGTCGGTCACGCGCGAGGCGCTGGCCGCGATTGCACGGCAGGAGCCGGCGCTGTCGGCCTTCACGGCCGTGGCCGCCGAACAGGCGCTCGCGCACGCCACCGCGGTCGACCGCGCCCGCGCCAGCGGCGCCACTCTGGGTCCGCTGGCCGGGGTGCCGATCGCCGTCAAAGACAACATCTGCACCAGGGGCGTGCCGACCACCGCCGGCTCGAAGATCCTGGCTGGCTTCGTGCCGCCCTACGACGCCACCGTCGTCCAACGGCTCATCGCCGCCGGGGCGGTCATCGTCGGCAAGACCAATTGCGACGAGTTCGGGATGGGGTCGTCCACCGAGAACTCGGCCTTCGGTCCGACCGCCAACCCGTGGGCGCTCACCCATACCCCCGGAGGATCCAGCGGCGGCTCGGCCGCCACGGTCGCTGCCCGTGCGGTGCCGACCGCGCTCGGCTCCGACACCGGCGGCTCGATTCGTCAGCCGGCGGCGTTCTGCGGCATCGTCGGTCTGAAGCCGACCTACGGCCGTGTCTCGCGCTACGGACTGCTGGCGTATGCGTCGTCGCTCGATCAGATTGGCCCGTTCACCACCACGGCGCGCGACGCCGCGATCGTGCTGGCCGCGATTGCCGGCCACGATCCTCGCGACGCCACCAGCGCCGATCAGCCGCTGCCGGTGCTGCCCGACACGACAGCCCCCGACATGCGCGGCCTGAAAATCGGCGTGCCGCGCGCGTTCGTCGAGGGCGTGGACGCGACCGTGGCGGCCGCCTTCGATGCCGCACTCGAGGCGTGGCGCGCGCTGGGCGCGACCATCGTGGACATCACGCTGGCGAACGTCTCGCGTGCCATCCCGGTGTATTACCTCATCGCTACCGCCGAGGCCAGTTCGAACCTCGCGCGCTATGACGGCGTGCGCTACGGGCATCGCACCGCGCTCACGCCGCAGGACACGCTGCGCACGATGTACGAGCGGACGCGCGATGAAGGCTTCGGCGCCGAGGTGAAACGCCGCATCATGCTCGGCACCTACGTGCTGAGCGCCGGCTACTACGACGCCTACTATCTGAAGGCGCAGCAGGTGCGCGCGACCCTGCGCGACGACTACGCGGCGGCGCTGGCGACCGTCGACGTGATTGCCACGCCGACCACGCCGACACCGGCCTTCCGCCTGGGGGAGAAGGTCGCCGATCCGCTGCAGATGTACCTGGCCGACATCTTCACGGTGAGCGCCAACCTGGTGGGCGTGCCCGCCATCAGCCTGCCGTGCGGCCTGTCGCCCGACGGGCTGCCGATCGGCTGTCAGTTGACCGGGCGGATGTGGGACGAAGCGACGCTCGTCGCCGCCGGCACCGCCTATCAGGCGGCCAGCGACTGGCATCTGCTGACGCCGCCGGCCGGCGCCTGAGCCGTCGTCAGGCGGCCACGGCCGGGCGCTTCAGGAACGACCAGACGACCAGGCCGAGCAGGATGAAGGGGACCAGCGGCAGCAGCGCCGCGAGCAGCGCGATGACGAGGCCGACCACGATGGCCCCGCCGACCGCCACGACGAGCACCGGCGCCAGCGCCAGCATCGCCAGCATGCCGAGCGCGCCGAACACGACACCCACCACCAGCTTGACGAGGCCGAACGCCAGCCGGATCGGCAGCAGGACCAGCTTCAGGACGAACCAGACGACTCCGAAGAGACCGACGACGACGGCGCCGGCCGTGGCGACCGCGCCCAATGCGAGTAGTGCGCCCATCCTGCCCTCCCGACGGGCGGCGGGGGCCACCCACTGAAAGGGACGAGCGCGCACCGGCCGCGGTTCCGTCGCGCGGTCTAGCGCTTCTCGAGCAGCACGGCGAACTCGGGAAGATCCCACTCCACGAGCTGCTGGTTCACTTCTTCCATCGCCAGGCGTTCGGGCTTGACCGCGCGAGGCACGCCGGCTTCCAGGCGCACCTTCGCCCCCTTGCGGAGCTGCTTGGCCCGGGCCGCAGCGACATCCACGTAGAGGAAGCGGCTCTCGATCGGACGCGCCTGATGACGCACCACCGGTGCCTCGGCCTGGCCACCCACAACGGTTTCTGAATCGGACATGGCTTTTCAGCTTACAGAATGCACCGTCCCGGCATCAACCCCTGAGTCAGGGGGCCGGAATGGCGCGGGGTTTGACGACGGCGCCGACCATCCATGCCGCCAGGCCCGTGACCAGGGCGCCGAGCACGGCCGACAGGAACGAGGACACCTCGAAACCGGGCACCAGCGCCGCGGCGAGGCCGAAGGCCGCCCCGTTCACGACGAGATAGAAGAGCCCCAGCGTGAGGATGGTGATGGGCAGGGTCAGGAGCGTGAGCACCGGCCGCACGACCGTGTTCACGAGGCCGAGCACGGCCGACCCGCCGGCCAGCGCGCCCCACGACGACACCGACACGCCCGACACGATCTGGGTGCTGACCCAGAGCGCCAGGGCCAGCACGACCCAGTGCAGCACGAAGCCCATCATCTCTGTCTCCTCTCCGCCTGGCGACCTACGACGCGACCGCCACGGGCACGGTGCGCGCCCGCGCGGCCTCGCGCATCGGCAGGCGCACGGTGAGCACGCCGTCCTTGTAGTCGGCCGCGACCTTGCCGGCATCGACGGAAGTGGGCAGCGAGAAGCGACGGTTGAACCGGCCATACGCCCGTTCCACACGCCGCACGTCGCCTTGGGGCACGTCGGCCGGCCACGCGCGTTCACCGCTGATGGTGAGCGTGCCGTGTTCGACGGTGACCGCAATCGCCTCGCGCTTCAGCTCGGGCAACTCGGCCTTGATGACCAGCGTCTTGTCGGCCGCTTCGTAGATATCCACCGGCGGCACCCACGTGCCTTCGCCGGCCAGTGCATCCTGCAGCCGCGTCAGTTCACGAAACGGATCGAATCGCACGATAGCCATGGCCTTGCTCCTGTCTTCTGCATTGCGGTGTCGTTCGTGCCTTAGCCGCTAGCCGCGAGCCCCTAGCCGCTATTCCCGTTACTTCGTTTCCGAGAACTCCGCGTCCACGACTTCGCCGTCGGCGGGTGGCGCGCTACCGGCAGCACCCGGCGCTCCGGGCTCGCCGCCGCCGCTGGCCTGCGTCGCCTTGTAGAGCGTCTCGGCCATCTGGTGCGACGCCTTCTGCAGCTCGCTGGACGCGCTGGCGATCGCCGCGACGTCATCGCCCTGCGTGGCCTTCTTCGCCGCCTCGAGCGCGGTCTGCACTTTCTCGACCTCGCCGGCGGGCAGCTTGTCCTTCGACTCGGTCAACGTCTTCTCGACCGAGTAGACGAGCGAGTCGAGCTGGTTACGCTGATCGATGAGCTCGCGCTTGGCCTTGTCGTCGCTGGCATGCGACTCGGCGTCCTTCACCATGCGGTCCACTTCGTCCTTGGCCAGGCCGCTGGCGCCGCTGATGGTGATCTTCTGTTCCTTGCCGGTGGCCTTGTCCTTGGCCGAGACGTTGACGATGCCGTTGGCATCGATGTCGAACGTCACCTCGACCTGCGGCACGCCCCGTGGCGCCGGCGGCAGCCCGACGAGCTGGAACTTGCCCAGCGTGCGGTTGTCGCGGGCGAACTGCCGCTCGCCCTGGAGCACGTGCACCTCGACGCTGGTCTGGCTGTCGGCCGCGGTCGAGAAGGTCTCGCTCTTGCGCGTGGGAATGGTGGTGTTGCGCGTGATGAGGGTCGTCATCACGCCGCCAAGCGTCTCGATACCGAGCGAGAGCGGCGTGACATCGAGCAGCAGCAGGTCCTTGACGTCGCCGGCGAGCACGCCGCCCTGGAGCGCGGCGCCCACGGCCACGACTTCATCGGGGTTGACGCCCTTGTGCGGATCCTTGCCGAAGTATTCCTTCACCGCCTGCTGCACCCGCGGCATGCGGGTCGAGCCGCCGACGAGCACGACCTCGTCGATGTCGGAGGGCTTGACGCCGGCATCGGCCAGCGCCTGCTTCACCGGGCCCATCGTGCGCTGCACGAGGTCCTCGACCAGCGCCTCGAGCTTGGCGCGCGTGAGCTTCACCGTGAGGTGCTTCGGGCCGGTCGCGTCGCCGCTGATGAACGGCAGCGAGATCTCGGTCTCCATCGCCGCGGAAAGCTCGATCTTGGCCTTCTCCGCCGCTTCCTTCAGGCGCTGCAGGGCCATGCGATCCTTCGACAGATCGATGCCTTCGGCCTTCTTGAACTCGTCGGTGAGCCAGTCGATGATCTTGTGGTCGAAGTCGTCGCCGCCCAGATGGGTGTCGCCGTTGGTGGACTTCACTTCCACCACGCCCTCGCCCACTTCGAGCACCGAGATGTCGAAGGTGCCGCCGCCGAGGTCGTACACGGCGATGGTTTCATCCTTCTTCTTGTCGAGGCCGTAGGCGAGCGCCGCCGCGGTGGGTTCGTTGACGATGCGCAGCACGTTGAGGCCGGCGATGGTGCCGGCGTCTTTGGTGGCCTGGCGCTGCGCGTCGTTGAAGTAGGCGGGCACGGTGATGACCGCGTCGGTCACCGTCTCGCCGAGGTGGTCTTCGGCGGCCTTCTTGAGCTTGCCGAGAATCATCGCGGAGATCTCGGGCGGCGAGTACTGCTTGCCGCGCACATCGACCCACGCGTCGCCGTTGGCGTTCTGGCCGACCTTGTAGGGGACGCGCCGCGACTCGGCCTCGACCTCGCTGAACTTGCGGCCCATGAACCGCTTCACCGAGAACACCGTGTTCTCGGGGTTGGTCACGGCCTGGCGCTTGGCGACCTGGCCGACGAGACGGTCGCCATCCTTGGCGACGGCCACGACCGAGGGCGTCGTACGTGCGCCTTCCTGGTTGACCACGACGACTGCCTCACCGCTCTCCATCACTGCGACCACCGAGTTGGTGGTGCCGAGGTCGATGCCGATCACTTTGCCCTTAGCCATGACGCGTCTCCTTCTTCCTGAACCTAGGACGAGCATAGCACGCGATTAGTTTCACACAAGCATATTATCTGATACACACACGCTAAGATTGTAGGCAGTTCCGGCGCGTCAGCGCCAGTTGCTGATTCCCCCTTGACCGGAAGGCCGCCCGACTCGTAAAGTGAGTGAACACTCACTTTCATGCAGAAACGAACACGAAACACGCTTCGGCGCATCGAGGAAGTCGCCGTCGGCCTCTTCGCTGCCAAGGGCGTGGCCGAAACCACGATCAAGGACATCGCCCGCGGCTCCGGCCTCAGCGAGGGGGCGCTCTACCGCCACTTCGCCAGCAAGGACGACCTCGTGTGGCGCACCTTCCAGCATCACTACGTGGCCCTCGCCGCGCGCCTCGGCTCGGCGGCCGGCCGCGAGACTGCGACGCGCGAGAAGCTCGCCGCCATGATTCGGGAAATCTGCCAGGCGCACGACGACGACGCCACCCTCTTCACGTTCCTGGTCTTCGTGCAGCACGGGCAACTGAGCCGCCTCGACGCAGGGACGCCGACGCCGGTCACGGTCTTTCGCGACGTCATCGCGTCGGGCATCGCGCACGGCGACCTGCCGGCACAGGATGCCGACCTTGCCACCGCGTTCGTCCTCGGCCTGGTGCTGCAGCCGATGACCTTCGCCGCCTATGGACGTCTCGGCGATCCGCAGACCGCCTACGCGGACCGCATGGTGGGGGCGGCCTGGGCCGCCCTCACCTCGCCCGCCTCGACCCCACCGACAAAGGAGCGCCGGTCATGACTCTGGTCGTTGTCGCCAGTTCGGTCCTCGCAGTCGCCCTGGCTGGTGCCGCCGCCTGGCCCTGGCGCGTGCCGATCACGAAGGTCGTGTTGCGCGTCGTGCTGCGCCTCGTCTATCGCGTCGAGGTCCACGGGCTGGAGCACGCCCACGCGGCGATGCCGCGCGCGGTCATCGCCGCCAACCACGCCTCGTTCCTCGATGGCCTGCTGCTCGGCGCCTTCCTGCCGGGCCGCCCCGTCTTCGCCGTCGATACGCAGATCGCGAAGCAGTGGTGGGCGCGTCCCTTCCTGGCGCTGGTCGACGCGCTGCCGGTGGACCCGACCAACCCGCTGTCGATCCGCACGATGATCAAGGCGGTCGAGGCCGGGCGCGCCTGCATCATCTTTCCGGAAGGCCGTCTCACCACGACCGGGTCGCTCATGAAGGTCTACGAGGGCCCGGCGCTCATTGCCGAGCGCGCCAGAGCGGCCCTGCTGCCCGTGCGCATCGACGGCGTGGAATACACACCCTTCTCGCGCCTGATGGGCAAGATGCCGCGCCGCTGGTTTCCGCGCATCCGCCTGCGCATCCTGCCGGGACGCCAGCTGGCCAGTCCGGCCGGGGTGACGGGCCGCGCCCGCCGCGTGGCGCTGCGCCGCCTGCTCGCCGACGAGATGATCGACGCCTCGTTCACGACCGCGCCGATCGACACCACGCTCTTCGACACCCTGCTCGAGGCCATGCGTCAGCACGGCCGCGGCCACGTCATCGCCGACGACATCACCCAGGCGCCGATCACCTACGGCCGTCTCGTGACCGGCGCGCTGGCGCTGGGCCGGGTCTTCGCCGCCCGCACGACGCCCGGTGAACGCGTCGGTGTGCTGCTGCCGACCTCGAAGGCCGCCGTGGTCACCTTCTTCGCGCTGCACGCCGAACGCCGGGTGCCGGCGATGCTGAACTTCTCGAGCGGCCCGGCGGCGGTCACTTCGGCGTGCACGGCCGCCGACGTGCGGCTCATCGTCACCTCGCGACGCTTCGTCGAAAAGGCGAAGCTCGAGCCGCTCGTCGCGGCGCTGGCGCCGGCGTGCACGCTGCTCTATCTCGAAGACGTCCAGGCGGCGCTTGGCGCACCGGCGCGCCTGGGCGCGCTCCTGCGCTCATACGTCATTCGCCCGTCGCACCATCCGGCCCGCGCCCATGACGCCGCGGTGGTGCTCTTCACGTCCGGATCCGAAGGCACGCCGAAGGGCGTGGTGCTCAGCCACCGCAACCTGCTCGCCAACCGCTATCAGCTGGCGTCGGTGGTGGACATCTCACGCGAAGACCTGGTGCTGAACGCGCTGCCGGTGTTCCACAGCTTCGGGCTCACCGGCGGCCTGCTGCTGCCGCTGCTGGCCGGCGTGCGCGTGTTCCTCTATCCGTCGCCGCTGCACTACCGCGTGGTGCCGGAGCTGGCCTATGGCTTGAATGCGACCATCCTCTTCGGCACCGACACGTTCCTGCAGGGCTACGCGCGGGTGGCCGACAACTACGATTTCTACAACGTGCGTTACGTGTTTGCCGGCGCCGAGCGCGTGAAGCCGGAGACCCGGCGCGTGTGGTTCGACAAGTTCGGCATCCGGATCCTCGAGGGCTACGGCGCCACCGAGACCGCGCCGGCGATTGCCGTCAACACGCCGCGCCACTTCAAGGCCGGCACCGTCGGACGCCTGTTGCCGGGCATCGCCCATCGGCTCGAGCCGATTGCCGGCATCACCGACGGCGCGCGCCTGCACGTGCGGGGGCCGAACGTGATGCTGGGCTACCTGCGCGCCGAACGTCCGGGAGTGCTCGAACCACCGCTCGACGGCTGGTACGACACCGGCGACATCGTGGACATCGACGCGGAGGGCTTCGTCACCATCAAGGGCCGCGCCAAACGCTTCGCCAAGATCGCCGGCGAGATGGTGCCGCTGGGCGCCGTCGAGGACCTGGCCGCGACGATCTGGCCCGCGGCCGCGCACGCGGTGGTGGCGGTGGCCGATCCGCGGAAAGGTGAGCAGCTGGTGCTCGTCACGACCGGGAAAGCGACTTACCCGGCAGACATTCGCCGGCGCGGCGCGCGAGGCCGGGATGCCGGAACTCTTCGTCCCGCGTACCATCGCGGTGGTGCGCGAGATCCCCGTCCTCGGAACCGGCAAGACCGACTACCTCGGCGTCGCCAGGCTCGCCGCGGACGTGACGGCGACATGAGCGTCGCCCGCAGCCCTGGCGGTACAATACAGCGACCGTTCCGAGGCCCGTATGCGTCCACTCACCCGACTGCCTGTCTCCACCGACGTCGGCGACGTCTCGGCCGACGTCCGCCGTCTCTTCGAAGAGCTGCTGAAGCAGCGTCCGGAACGCCGGCACCAGATCACCGGCGAGTGTCTGCCGCTGCTCGACGTCTTCGAGACGCATGACGCGATCGATCTGCTGATCGACCTGCCCGGCGTCTCGGCCACCGGCATCCGGGTGCTCGTGAAGGCCGGCGTCGTCATCATCGCCGGCGAAAAGGACCGCCCCGAGCCGGGCGCCCGCGGCACGGCGAGCTATCACCTGGTCGAACGCGACTTCGGCCGCTTCGCGCGCGCCGTGCGCGTGCACGTCGCGATCGATGCGGCCCGGGCCTCGGCCACGCTCGCCCACGGCGAGCTGCGGGTACGGCTGCCGAAGATCGACGAGCGGCGCGGCCAGGGCCTGCTGGTGCCGATCACCACGGACGCGGTCCGATGAAGCTGCTCTTCATCGGCGACATCGTCGGCCGGCCGGGGCGTGAACTGGTGCGCCGCGGCGTCGGGCCGATCGTCGCCGCCCACGACATCGACTTCGTGATCGCCAACGGCGAGAACTCCGCCGCCGGGTTCGGCATCACGCGCGAGATCGGCGACCAGCTCTTCAGCTACGGCGTGCGAGGTGCTGACGTCGGGCAATCACATCTGGGACAAGAAAGAAGCGCTCGACTACATCGGGCGCGAGCCGCGGCTGCTGCGGCCGGCCAACTACCCGGCCGGCGCGCCCGGCCTCGGCACCTATCTCGCCACGGCGAAGAACGGCGTGAAGGTTGGCGTCGTGAACGTGATGGGCCGGGTGTTCCTGTTGAACATCGACGACCCGTTCACGACCGCGATGCGCGAAGTCACCGCGCTCAAGGCGGCCGGCGCGCAGCTGGTGTTCGTGGACGTGCACGCGGAAGTGACGTCCGAGAAGATCGCGATGGGCTGGTACCTCGACGGGCACGCCACCGCCGTCGTCGGCACCCACACGCACGTGCAGACCGCCGACAACCGCGTCCTGCCCAACGGCACGGCGTATCTCACCGACGCCGGCATGACCGGCCCGCACGACGGCGTGATCGGGGTCGAGAAAGACGCGGTCATCGGCAAGTTCCTGAACGCCCTGCCGACGCGCTTCGAGACCGCGACCGGCGATCCGCGCCTGAACGGGGTCATCGTCACCGCCGACCCGGCCACCGGCCGCGCCACCGCCATCGAACGTCTGAGCCTCTCGGCGGCCGACATCGAACGTCTCGCCGCCGACATGGCCGCCACCTCGGGCGCCCGCGCGTGACCCCGACCCGCCTGCCGTTCGACGACCCCGCGCCGCCGCCACCGCCGCCGCCGCCGCGACGCCGGGTCCTGAGCGTCGGCGAGCTCACCGCCGCGCTGCGCGGGCTGGTCGAGTCGGAGTTCTCGGAAGTGTGGGTGGAAGGCGAGCTCTCCGGCGCGCGCGTCTGGAACACCGGCCACCTGTACTTCACGCTGAAAGACGCCAACGCCCAGATCAAGGGCGTGATGTTCCGCACCTCGCTGCGGCTGCTCAAGTTCAAGCCCGAAGACGGCGCGCACGTCATCGCCCGCGGGCGCCTCAGCGTCTACGACCCGCGCGGCGAGTATCAGCTCATCTGCGAGCACATGGAGCCCAAGGGCCTCGGCGCGCTCCAGCTCGCCTACGAACAGCTGCGCAAGCGGCTCGCCGCCGAGGGTCTGTTCGAGCCAGCGCGCAAGCGGCCGCTGCCGGCGCTGCCGCGCCGGATCGGCATCGTCACCTCGCGTGACGGCGCGGCGCTGCGCGACATCATCCGGGTGCTGCGGCGGCGCTACCCGAACGCGCATCTGGTCATCGCGCCGACGCGCGTGCAGGGCGAGGGCGCCGCCGACGAGATCGCCCGCGCCATTCACCGCATCGGCGCCGTGGCTGGCGTGGACGTGGTCATCGCCGGACGCGGCGGCGGCTCGATCGAAGACCTGTGGGCGTTCAACGAAGAAGTGGTGGCGCGCGCCATTGCCGCCTGTCCGGTGCCGCTCATCTCGGCCGTCGGCCACGAGACCGACGTCACGATCGCCGACTTCGTGGCCGACCTGCGGGCCCCGACGCCGTCGGCGGCGGCCGAAATCGTCGTCGGTCGCAAGGACGAGTTCGTCCACCAGATCGATGCCGTCGGCGGCCGCGCCCGCGCCGCCATGCGCTCGCGCGTGCAGCGGCTCGACGCCCGGTTTCACCAGCTGTCGGCCCGCCCGGCCTTTGCCGGCCTTCCCGGCCGCATCGCGCTGCGCCAGCGCCACGTGAGCGAACTCGCCGCCGCCCTGCGCGGCGGCCGCCGCGTCCGGCCTCGCCGGGCGCCAGCGCCGGCTGTCGACGCTCGGCCGCACGCTCGACACCTTCCGTCCGCAGCAGCGGCTCGCCCGCGTCCGGGCCGCGCTGGTCGGCCACCGCACCCGGCTCGACGCCGCCATGCGCGCCACCCAGCACCGCGCGCAGGGCCGGGCCCGCGAGGCCGCAGCGCGCCTGCACGCGCTCAGTCCGCTGGCGGTGCTGGGACGCGGCTACGCCGTATGCTGGACGGGCGATCGCACGACGCTGGTGCGGCGGGCCGACCAGCTGGCCCCCGGCGACCGCGTGCGGGTGACGCTCGGCGCCGGCGAAGTGGGCTGCGAGGTGCGTGAGGTATTCGGCGACGGGCCCGAACGAGGAACGGCGTGATGGACGAGACGATCAAGGACTTCGAAGCCGCCCTGGCGGAACTGGCCGCCATCGTGAAGAAGCTCGAGGAAGGCGACCTCGCGCTCGAGACCTCGCTCGGCGCTCTACGAGCGCGGCGTGCAGCTCCAGCGCTATTGCCACGAGCGGCTCGAAGCGGCCGAACGGCGCATCGACATCCTCAACGACCGCGGCGAGCTGGTGGCGGCGCCGCGCGATCTCACCGAGGTCGGCCAGGACGAGGATCGGTAGGTGGCGGCGTTCGAGGCGTTCGCCCGCGACTGCCGCGCCGCCATCGAGCAGACGCTCGATCGCGTGCTGCCGCGGGCGCCGCACTGTCCGCCGGTGGTCGCCGACGCGATGCGCTACAGCGTGATGGCCGGCGGCAAGCGCCTGCGGCCGATTCTGGTGCTGGCCGCCGCCGATGCCGTCGCCCGGGCCCGCGGCGACGACCCCGCGCAGGCCTTCACCAGGGCGCTGCCGGCCGCGTGCGCGCTCGAACTCATCCACACCTACTCGCTCATCCACGACGACCTGCCGGCGATGGACGACGACGACCTGCGCCGCGGCCGGCCGACGCTGCACACCGTGGTCGGCGAGGGCCAGGCGATTCTCGCCGGCGACGGCCTGCAGGCCGAGGCGTTCCACCTCATCGTGCGCGAACCGCACACCGACGACCCGGCCCTCATCGCGCGCAAACTGCGCGTGCTCGACGTGGTGACACGCGCCGCCGGACCGGCCGGCATGGTCGGCGGCCAGGCGATCGATCTGCAGGCGGCCGGCAAGGGTCGCCGGCGCCGCGACCGCGCTCGACGGCCCGACGCTGGCCGACATGCACGCGCGCAAGACCGGCGCGCTCATCCGCGCCTCGGCCGCGGCCGGCGCGATCATGGCCGGCGCCGACGACGCCACACTCGCGCACCTCGACCGCTGGGCCGCGGAGGTGGGGCTGGCGTTCCAGATCGTCGACGACATCCTCGACGTCGAGGGCGCGTCGGAGGCCCTCGGCAAGACCTCGGGCAAAGATGCCGCCGACGGCAAGCCCACCTTTCCCGCGCTCTACGGCCTCGAGGCGTCGAAACGGATGGCGGCCGAGACCACCGCGCGGGCCGAGGCGGCCCTGGCCGAGGCCGGCCTGCGTCCCTCGCACCTCGACGCCATCGCCCAGTGGATCGTCCACCGCTCCTCGTAGCCGCCGGTCCGCCGATGAAGCTCCGCCTCGATCAGCTCCTCGTGCGGCGCGGCCTGGTCGAGTCGCGCGAACGGGCGCAGGCGCTCATCATGGCCGGCCAGGTCGATCTCGACGGCCGCGCCGCGGCCGAAGGCCGGCACCATGGTCTCCGAACACGCCGACGTGAAGGTGATCGGCCCCGATCACCCGTGGGTCAGCCGCGGCGGCGTGAAGCTCGCGCACGCGCTCGAGACCTTCGGCATCGACGTCACCGGCCGCCTCGGCCTCGACATCGGCGCCTCCACCGGCGGCTTCACCGACGTGCTGCTCACCCGCGGCGCCCCGCGCGTCATCGCGGTGGACGTCGGCCACAGCCAGCTGCACTGGCGCCTGCGCACCGACCCGCGCGTCACCGTCATCGAGGGCCTCAACGCGCGCCACCTCACGCCCGCGCACCTGCCGGATCTCGGCGCTGGCGCCGCCATCGTCACCATGGACGTCTCGTTCATCTCGCTGGCGCTCATCCTGCCGCCGCTGCTCCATGTGGTGACGCCGGGCGCCGACCTCATCGCGCTCGTCAAGCCGCAGTTCGAGGCCGGCCGGCGCGACGCTCCGAAGGGCGTGGTGCGCGACCAGTCGGTGCACGCGCGCGTGCAGGCCGAGGTCACCGCCAAGGCGGCTGCGATAGGATGGACGCGCCTGGCCGTGACGCCGTCGCCGATTGTCGGCGCGAAAGGCAATCGGGAGTTCCTGATGCACTTCACGCCCGGCCCGCGGCTGTAACCCATGCGCATCGGCATCGTCGCCAAACCCGACCTCGCGGACGCCCGCGAGACCCTGAGCCAGCTTCGCGCACTGGCTCGAGGCGCGCGGCGCCACGGCGTGCTGGTCGCCCGAGGCGGCGGCGCTGCTCGACGGCGCGCCCGGGCTGGTCGTGTCGCGCGACGACATGCCGGCGGCCACCGACCTGGTCGTGGTGCTCGGCGGCGACGGCACGCTGCTGGCGATGGCCGACCGCATCGCCCGCGGCCGGCGCGATGTGCCGATCCTCGGCGTCAACTTCGGCAGCCTCGGCTTCCTGACCGAGATCACGCGGCCGGAACTCTTCGACGCGCTCGCCGACGTGCTCGAGGGCCGGGCCTCGCTCGACGAGCGCATGATGCTCCACGCCCGCGTCCACCGCGCCGGCGAGGAGCCGCACGACACCACCGTGCTGAACGACGTCGTCTTCACGCGCACGGCCCTGTCGCGCATCATCGATCTGTCGGTGTGGGTCGGCGATCAGTTCGTGACCAACGTGAAGGCCGACGGCCTGATCGTGGCCAGCCCGACCGGGTCGACCGCCTACAACCTGGCGGCCGGCGGACCGATCGTGCATCCGGCGATGGAAGCCTTCATCCTCACGCCGATTGCCCCGCACACGCTCAGCAACCGCCCGATCGTGGTGCCGGCGCACCGCGACGTCCGCGTCGCCGTGAGCACCGACAACGGCGGCGAAGTCTACGTGACGTTCGACGGCCAGACCGGCTTTCCGCTGCGCACCGGCGACGACGTCATCATCCGCCGCGCTGCCCGCCACGTGAAACTCGTGCGGGCGACCACGCGCACCTACTTCGAGGTGCTGCGGCAGAAACTCAAGTGGGGCGAACGCTGAGGGCGGCGTGACGGCGGCACGGAACGGACCTCAGGGAGACGACGATGGCACTGCAGGATGAATTGCTCGAGCTGGCGGCGCACATGGAATGGGCCGATGCGCTCGTCTGGAGCACGACCCTGCAGTCGGGGCCGGCGCGCGCCGATGAACGCCTCCGCGGCTGGCTGCATCACATCCACACCGTGCAGCGGGCCTTCACCGCGATCTGGAAGGGCACCGCGCCGGAGCTGGTGAACGTCGCCTCGTTCGCCGACGCGCCGGCGCTCGCCACCTGGGGACGCGGCGCCCATGCCGGTGTGCAGGCGTTTCTCTCGTCGGCCGACGCCGAAGCGCTGGCGAGGACGATCGTGCTGCCGTGGGCCGGACGCGCCATCGAGCGCCACGAAGCCCTCTCGCATCCGACGCTGGCGGAAACCGCGCGCCAGGTGGCGATGCACAGCATGCACCACCGCGGCCAGGTCAACGCGCGCCTGCGCGAGCTGGGCGCCGAGCCGCCGCTGGTGGACTACATCGCGTGGATCTGGCGCGGGCGTCCCGAGCCGATGTGGCCGCGCAACGTCGCGGCGCCGGACGCGTGAATGCTAGCGGTCCTGGACCCCGGCGCGTTCGCGCGCGCGGCGGTCGCGGAAGAACTTCACCTGCCACTCGAAGACGTTGCGGTTGTGCTCGGCCAGCGTCGTCGCGAACACGTGGGTGCCGTCGTTGCGGCTGACGAAGTAGAGGTAGTCGACCTTCGCCGGTGACACCACGGCTTCGAGCGCACGTTTGCCCGGCGCCGCAATCGGCCCCGGCGGCAGGCCGCCGTAGCGGTAGGTGTTGTAGGGCGAGTCGAACTGCAGGTCGTCACGCGACAGGTTGCCGTCCCACTTCCCCGCCTTCTGCAGGGCGAAGATCACGGTCGGGTCGGCCTGCATGCCCATGCCGATGCGGTGCCGGTTGCGATACACCGCGGCCACGACGGGCCGCTCGGCATCCTGCGCGGTTTCCTTCTCGACCAGGGCGGCCAGCGTCACCACCTGGCGCACGGTGAGGCCATCGGCACTCGCCCGCGCGATGAGGTCGGGCGTCAGCGCGGCGCGAAAGCCGCGCACCATCTGCGCCACCAGCGTCGCCGCCGGCGTCTGTCGCGGCACCGGATAGGTGTCGGGGAAAAGATACCCCTCGAGGTCGGTGGCCGCCGCGTCGAGATCGCGGATGAGCGAGGCGTCGCCGGCCGCCGCGATGAACGCGTCGCGGTCGCCGAGCCCGCTCCCGGCATAGACATCGGCCATCTCGCCGATGGTCAAGCCTTCGCGGAAGGTGACCGGGCGCGTGTAGATGGCGCCGTCGGCGAGCGTGCCCACGATCTCGACCGCGCTGCGCGCGTCGGCGAAGCGATATTCGCCGGCCTTCAGCTCGCGCGCGCGGCCCGTCAGCCACAGCGCGGACCTGAAGGTGAGGTCGTCTTTGACGACGCCGGCGGCGACCAGGCGCGCGCCGATCGAGCGCGGCCCGGTGCCCGGCGGCACGTCGACGAACACGGCCTCGCCGTCGAAGCCGCGAAACGGCGCCAGCGCCTGCTGGCGCAGCCACCACGCCGCGCCGCCCGCGACCGCACCGAGCGCGACCACGACCAGCGACCAGACGCACGAGCCACTTACCCACGGGGCCTCGCATCGAGGAAGTCCTGCAGCAGGATCGCCGCGGCCGCCGCGTCGAGCTTGGCCTTGCGCTTCTTCCAGTCGCGCTCGCCGGTGGCCAGCCGCTCATCGGCTTCGTGTGAAGTCAGCCGTTCGTCCTGCAGCACCACCGGCAGGGCGACGGCCTTGCCGAGCGCCCGCGCGAAGGCTTCGACAATCGGCGTCTGCTCGTTCGGGGTGCCGTCGAGGCGGCGCGGCCACCCGACCACAACCGTGGCGAGACCGTCGTCTTCGGCGGCCAGGCGCGCCACCTCGGCACTGACCAGCCGGAGGGTCTCGCGTTCGCCCTTCGGGCGCATCAACACCGTCAGGGGCGAGGCCAGCGTGCCCGAGGCGTCGCTGAGCGCGAGGCCGATGCGGCGAAGGCCGTAGTCGATGCCAAGGGCGCGCACGTCGTGCAGTATAGCGGCGGCGTCGCGCACCGGGTCACGCGCCGGCGGTGCCGACCAGCGACAGCAGCGCTTCCCGCACGTAGTAGGCGACCATCGCCGCCGAGGCGACAAAGGCCAGGATGCGGACGAACGCCTGCTGCGGGCCGAGGGCGCGCTGCGTGAGGCGCTGGATCGGCTGCCAGGCAAGGAAGAAAAGGACGTAGGACACGGCCAGGCCCGCCGCCGGCCCGAGGCGCGGTGCGAGCAGCACCGGCAGCAGGGCCAGCAGGCACGCGCCGCTCAGCCACGCGCCGGCGGTCAGCCAGAAGAGCTCGGCGGGGCTCACGGTGACGGGGACCGATGACGGCGTCGGCGGGGATTCGGACATCGGCAAAGTGTATCCTTCGAGCAGATGCCGAGGGAACGCCGACAGCACGCCAGCAAAGGTCGGATGCCGCGCCGCCCGCGCCTGGCATGGATCGCCGCGGCCGCGGCGATGGTGGCGCTCGACGCCGCTGCCCAGACGCAGGTGCCGCTGCCGACCACGCAGGAGCGGCCGCCCGTCGTCAGCGAGGCCGCGCCGGCGCCGCCCCTGTCGCGCGACGAGGCGAGCGCGCTGGCCGCCCGCGCCGGCGACCGCATCAAGGCCCTGCAGCGGGAGTCGGATGCGCTGGCCGCGCAGTCGCGCACCGTGCTCACGCAGCTGCGCCAGCTCGAAGTCACGCGGGCGCTGCGGGCCGAAGAGCTCGCCGCGGTGAACGCGCGCCTGGGTGCGCTCGCCGAGAAGGTCACCGCGTCCGAGGCCCGGGTTGCCGACCTCGAGCGCCAGCGCGTGGCGCGCACGCCCGCGCTCGAAGGCCGGCTCGAGGCGCTCTACAAGCGCGGCGGCGCCGACGGCTACGTCCGGCTGCTGCTGGCCACGGCTGAAGGCCGCGACCTGGCCCGGGCCAGCCGTGGCGTCGTGGCGCTGGCGCGGGTCGAAGAGCTGCGCATCGCCGCCCACCGCAAGCTGCTGGCCGACGAGCGCGCGGCCCGCGACCAGCTGGCCTCCGAGCAGCGCCAGGTCGTGCGCCTGCGCACCGAGGCCGCCACGCTCGACCAGGCGGCTCAGCGCGCGGTCGCCGATCGCACCAGGCTCCTCGACGAGCTCGACAATCGCCGCGAACTCGCCGCGCAGTACGTCGGCGAGCTCGAGCAGGCGCGCACGCGCCTCCAGGCCACCATCGCCGGACTGGCCACGACCAGCGCGTCGGACCTGCCGTTCAAGCCGTTCCAGGGCGATCTTCCCTGGCCGATCGGCGGCCCCGTGCTGTCGCGCTTCGGCCGCGCCGCCAGCAGCTTCGGCACCGCCATCCAGAAGAACGGCATCGAAATCGGCGCCCGGGTCGGCACCCCGGTCCATGCCGTGCATGGCGGCACGGTCGCCTACGCCGCGCCGTTCACCGGCTTCGGGGTGCTGGTCATCCTCGACCACGGTGACAACACCTTCACGGTCTACGGCCATCTGGCCGGCACTGCCCTGCGCCCCGGGGCCCCGGTGACCCGCGGCCAGGCCGTGGGCGCCTCGGGCGCCAACCCGGCCGGCGAGCCGGCCGCCTACTTCGAGGTGCGCGTCGACGGCCGTCCGGTCAATCCCGTACAATGGCTCAAGCCCACGCCATGACGCCACGCCTTCGCGCCGCCGTCCTCGCTGTCTCCCTCCCGGTGCTGGCGTTTGCCGTCATCGGCGGGTTCCTCGGTCGCGAAGCTGCCGCGCAGGGCGGCAACTACCAGCACCTCAAGATCTTCGAAGACGTCGTCACCCTCATCCTGAACAACTACGTGGAAGAGGTCGACGTCGACAAGGTGATGCACGGGGCGATGCACGGGCTCGCCGACGGGCTCGACCCCGACTCCGCCTATCTCGACGCCCGCCAGATGAAGACGGTGGATGCCCCCACGACCGGCTTTGCCGATCCCGGCCTGGAGCTGACGCGTCAGTACTACCTGCGGGTGATCGCCGCGCGCGACGGCTCGGCGGCGGCGAAGGCGGGGCTGCGACCGGGCGACTACGTGCGTTCGATCGACGGCCAGTCCACGCGCGATACCACGGTCTTCGAAGGCATGCAGCTGCTGCGCGGCAAGGCGGGCACGAAGGTGACGCTCGCTATCCTGCGCGGCAACGCCGCCGAACCCCACCAGGTCGAACTGCTGCGCGAAGCGCCGCAGTCGCTGGCCCCGAAGGGCCGCGTCCTTGCCGCCGGCACCGGCTACCTGCGCGTGCCCGAGTTCTCGAAGGCCTCGGCCGGCCAGATCCGCAGCGAGATCGCGACGCTGACGCGCGGCGGCGCGGCGCGCCTGGTCATCGACCTGCGCGGCACCGCCACCGGCGACCTCGACTTCGGCTACGACGCCGCCAGGCTCTTCGTGCCCTCCGGCGTGCTCGGCTACCGCCAGGCGCGCGGCCAGGACAAGCAGCCGGTCTCGGCCGCCCCCGGCGACGGCGCGCTCACGCTGCCGGTGGCCGTGCTCACCGACAACGGCACCTCCGGCGCGGCCGAAGTGTTCGCCGCGGCCCTCGGCGGCGCCAAGCGCGCCAGCCTCATCGGCGAGCGCACCATCGGACGCGCCGCCCGGCAGAAGGTCGTGAAGCTGCCCGACGGCGCCGGCCTGATCCTCACCCACCTGCTGTATCTCGGGCCCGGCGGCGCCTCGCTCCACGAGCGCGGGGTGGTGCCGGATGTGGCGGTGGACGTGCCCACCGTCGACTTCGGCGTCGAACCCACGCCCGGCGATCCGGTGCTCGACAAGGCGGTCGAAACGCTCACCGCCGCAAAGAAAGCGGCCTGATTACGCCCGGAACCGCTACAGCAGTGCTATACTGCTCACTTCCCGTGAGGCCGGGCGAACGCACCATAGGCGCGTAGCTCAGCTGGTTAGAGCGCCTGCTTGACACGCAGGAGGTCGGCAGTTCGAGTCTGCCCGTGCCTACCATTCGACTCGGCCTCAAGGCGCGGAATCCCACCTCATGATTACGGTCACGCTCCCCGACGGCTCGAGCCGGCAGGTGGCGGCCGGCACGCCTGCCGCCGCCATCGCGGCCGCTATCTCCCCCCGCCTCGCCCAGGCCGCGCTCGCCGCGGTCGTCGACGACCAGCTGGTCGACCTGACCTAGCCGCTGACCCGGGACGCGCGCGTTCGCATCGTGACCGACAAGAGTCCGGAAGCGCTGGCGCTGACGCGTCACTCCACCGCGCATCTGATGGCGGCGGCCGTCACGGCGCTGTTTCCGGGCGCGCAGTGCGGCATCGGCCCCGCCATCGACGAGGGCTACTTCTACGACTTCGTGGTGCCGCACCCCTTCGTGCCGGAAGATCTCGAGCGCATCGAAGCGAAGATGCGCGAGCTGGCCGCGCAGGATCTCGTCTACGAGCGGCAGATGTGGCCGCGCGACGAAGCGCTGGCGTTCTTCGCCCAGCGCGGCGAGCCGCTGAAGGTGCAGCTCATCGAAGAGAAGACGGCCGGCCAGAGCCACGTCTCCTGCTACACCATCAAGGACCGCGACACCTTCGTGGACTTCTGTGTCGGCCCGCACGTGCCCAGCACCAGCCGCCTGAAGGCCTTCAAGCTGACCTCGGCATCGAACGCCTACTGGAAGGGCGATGCCAAGGGCCAGCCGATGCAGCGCCTGTACGGCACCGCCTTCCTGTCGCAGAAGGAGCTCGACGCACACCTCACGCGCATCGAAGAAGCGAAGAAGCGCGACCACCGCAAGGTGGGCAAAGAGCTGGGCCTGTTCACGTTCCACCACTGGGCGCCGGGCGCCACGTTCTGGCTGGCCAAGGGCGCCACCCTCTACAACACGCTGGCCGACTACATGCGCAGCGTGCTCTTCCCCGCCGGCTACGTCGAGGTGAAGACGCCGATCGTCTTCAACAAGGGGCTGTGGGAAACGTCGGGCCACTGGTCGCACTACCGCGAGAACATGTTCCTCGTCGAGTCGAAAGACGGCGAGGCCATGGGCCTCAAGGCGATGAACTGCCCCGGCCACATGCTGGTGTTCGCCAGCGAGATGCGCAGCTACAAGGACCTGCCGCTGCGCCTCCACGAGCAGACGCCGCTGCACCGCAACGAGGCCTCGGGCGTGCTCTCGGGCCTGACGCGGGTGCGCCAGTTCTCGCAGGACGACGCCCACTGCTTCGTGACCGATGACCAGATCGCGTCCGAGGTCGAGGCCCTGCTGAAGCTGGTGCAGCGCGTCTACCGCGATTTCGGTCTCGAATACACCGCCAAGCTGGCCACGCGCCCCGAGAAGTTCCTCGGCGAGGTGGCGACGTGGGACGCCGCCGAGGCGTCGCTCCGCCAGGCGCTCGAGGGCGCCGCGCAGCCCTACGTGCTCGAAGCGGGCGAGGGCGCCTTCTACGGCCCCAAGATCGACTTCGACATCACCGACGCCCTCGGGCGGAAGTGGCAGTGCGGCACCATCCAGCTCGACTATCAGATGCCGGCCCGCTTCGAACTGCGCTATGTGGGCGCCGACAACGCCCACCACACGCCGGTCGTGATCCACCGTGCCATCTTCGGCAGTTTCGAGCGCTTCATCGGCATTCTCATCGAACACTTCGCCGGCGCGTTCCCCCTGTGGATGGCGCCGGTGCAGGTGACGGTGCTGCCCATCACCGACCGGGCCAACGCCTACGCCCACGAGGTGCTGGCGGCCCTGCAGGCCGCCGGGCTGCGGGCTGTCATCGACGAACGGCCCGAAAAGGTCAATTACAAGATTCGTGAAGCCCAGCTTCAGAAGCTGCCCTACATGCTGGTGCTGGGCGATCGCGAGGCGGCCGACCGCTCCGTGGCCGTGCGTCACCGCTCCAGGGGCGACCTCGGCGCGACTCCGCTCGACAGATTTGTGGCGGAAGCCCTTGCCGAGGTTGCCGAGAAGCGGCTATCCTAAACTCTTTCCGTCTGGAGGCTGAGTATCGCATTCGATCGCAACCGCGCCGGTCGTCGTGACGACCGTGTCCGAACCAACGAACGCATCCGGGTCCGCGAGATCCGGGTCATCGACGAAACGGGCCAGCAATTGGGCATCATGCCGCCTCCCCAGGCGCTCACGATTGCCCGGTCCAAGGGACTGGACCTCGTGGAGATCTCCCCCACCGCCGTGCCGCCGGTCTGCCGGATCATGGACTACGGGAAGTATCAGTACCAGGAGGCCAAGCGGGCGCGCGAGGCGAAGAAGCACCAGAAGGTGATCGAGGTCAAGGAAATCAAGTTCCGTCCGAAGGTGGACGAGCATGATTACCAGTTCAAGAAGAAGCACATCGAGCGCTTCCTCGAAGAAGGCGACAAGGTCAAAGCCACGGTGTTTTTCCGCGGCCGCGAGATGGCGCACCCGGAGATCGGACACCGCATCCTGACGCGGCTCATCGAGGACCTGGCCGACGTGGCCCTGCCCGAGACGATGCCCCGGCAGGAGGGCAACCAGATGCACACGATCCTGTCGCAGAAGCGCGGCGGTAAACCGGCCGCACGCGCCGGCCGCAGCGCCGACGGCGGCGAAGAGTTGACGGAAAGCTAGAGACCGATCATGCCGAAGATGAAGAGCCACCGTGGCGCCGCCAAGCGCTTCAAGAAGACCGGCACGGGCAAGTTCACCCGCACCGCCGCTTTCAAGCGTCACCAGCTGACGTGCAAGTCGACCCAGATGAAGCGCCACGCACGCGGCAACAAGCTGGTGTCGGATTCCGAGCAGCACAAGCTGCGTCGGATGCTCCCGTACGACTAGCGGCTGGGGACTAGCGGCTAGCGGCTGAGAGCCTATCGGCTCCGAACCCGTGTCGCGCTGTCCCGGTGCCGCATCCGATCGACGACCGGCGGTTAGGGCAATTCCGTCATCGATCGTTGGTACGCCTTCCAGAGCGTGACCAAATCTAGCCACTAGCCGCTAGCCCCTAGCCGCCATTCGGAGTTCACAATGCCTCGCGTCAAACGCGGCACGGTCCGTCGTGCCAAGCGAAAGAAGCTGGAGAAGCTCACCAAGGGCTACTTCCAGAACAAGTCCAAGCTCTACAAGTTCATGAAGGAGGCGGCCGAGAAGGCAGGCGTTTACGCCTACACCGGCCGCAAGCGCAAGAAGCGCGACTACCGCAGCCTGTGGGTGATGCGTATCAACGCCGCCGCCCGCGAGCACGGGGTGTCGTACAGCGTGTTCATGAGCGGCATCAAGAAGGCCGGCATCGAACTCGATCGCAAGAGCCTCGCGGAACTCGCCGTGCGCGACGCCGCGGCCTTTGCCAGCATCGTCGCCCAGGCCAAGACGGCGGCCGGGGTGGCTTGATTAGCGGCTAAGGTTCTAGCGGCTAGCGGCTAAAGAATCTCGCTGTCGAACTGCCTACTCAGCACCAAGACGGGCCCGCCGTTCTTGGTGCTTCTCTTGTACGCCTGATGCCGCGTCCATTGGCCGCTACCCATTAGCGGCTAGCCCCTAGCCGCTAGCCGCTAGAATAGGTCCCCATGTCTTCCCTCGATGAGCTGACAGGGCTCATTTCCGACTACCAACGGTCCTTCGCGGCGGCACTCGCCACCGCCGACGCCGCGGCGACGGCCGCCCGGCCCGCCGCCTTCGATGCGCTGAAAGTCGCGTGGACCGGCCGCAAGTCCGGAAAGATCGCCGACCTGATGGCGCATCTGCCATCGCTGCCGCCCGCCGATCGCAAGGCCTTCGGGCAGCAGGTCAACGCGCTCAAGACCACCGTCGAAGCCGCGCTCGCCGAGCGCGAGGCGGCGCTGGCCGGCACGCGCCGTCCGGCCAACGCGGTGGACATCACGCTGCCCGGCCGCGCGCCGGCGATCGGCCACCGCCATCCGCTCAGCCTCGTGCGGGAGGAAGTGCAGCAGATCTTCACGCGGCTCGGCTATCAGGTGCTCGAAGGGCCCGAGATCGAAGACGACTATCACAACTTCGAAGCGCTCAACATGCCGGAGGAGCATCCGGCGCGCGACATGCAGGACACGCTTGTATCTCGACGCGCCGGTGACCGCCGCGCCGACGATGCCGTGGGCTGCGGCCAGCTCGCCGCGCGCGCGTGGGCCGCAGCCGCTGACGCTGCTGCGCACGCACACCTCGGCGATGCAGATCCGCTACATGGAACAGCACGATCCGCCGGTGCGCCTGGTGGCCATCGGGCCGGTCTACCGCCGCGACAACCTCGATCTCACGCACACGCCGATGTTCCACCAGTGCGAGGGACTGGTCGTCGGCAAGGGCATCACGCTCGCCCATTTGAAGGGCACGCTGCTGGCGATGGCCGAAGCGCTCTTCGGCGCCGGCACCGCCGTGCGCTTCCGTCCGAGCTTCTTCCCCTACACGGAACCGAGCGCCGAAGTGGACGTCGCCTGCATCCGCTGCAAGGGCACCGGCTGCCCGGTGTGCAAGCACACCGGCTGGCTCGAGATCCTCGGCAGCGGCATGGTGCATCCGGCGGTCTTCGAAGCCGTCGGCTACGACCCGGCCGAAGTCACGGGGTTCGCCTTCGGCATGGGCATCGAGCGCGTCGCGATGTTGAAGTGGGACGTCGGTGACATCCGCCTCTTCTACGAGAACGACCTGCGCTTCCTGGAGCAGTTCGCCGTATGAAGGTCCTCTACTCGTGGCTCAAGGACTTCGTCGACGTGCCCGACGGGCCGGCCGAGATCGGCCGCCGGCTGTCGCTGCGCGGGCTCGCGCTCGAGGGCATCGAACCGGCGCCTCCGGGTGAGGCGCCGCCCGGCCAGGCGCCCGTCGACGGCGACGCCGTGCTCGACTTCGACGTGACCGCCAACCGCCCCGACTGCATGTCGGTGGTCGGTATCGCGCGCGAGATCGCGGCCGTGTACCGGCTGCCGCTGCGCCTGCCGTCGCCTGACGCGACCGGCCATCTGCGCAGCGCGACGCTTGCCGCCGTGGACCGCGCGACCTTCTCGGTGACGCTCGACGCGCCGGACCTGTGCCCCCGCTACGTCGGCGCCGCCGCCACCGTGACGGTGGCCCCCTCGCCCGCCTGGATGCAGCGCCGCCTCACCGCGCTCGGCGTGCGCCCGATCAGCAACGTCGTCGACATCACCAACTACGTGCTGCTCGAACTGGGCCAGCCGATGCACGCCTTCGACCACGCGCGGCTCGCCGGCGACGCCATCGTGGTGCGTGCCGCTCGCGCCGGCGAAGCCCTCACCACCCTCGACGGCAAGCGCCGCACCCTCGCCCCCTCGATGCTGGTCATCGCCGACGCCGACCGTGCCTCGGCCGTGGGCGGCGTGATGGGCGGCCTCGACTCCGAAGTGCGCGCCGAGACGACGCGGATCGTCTTCGAGAGCGCCTGGTTCAAGCCCGGCGCGGTGCGTGCCACCAGCAAGGCCCTCGGCCTGCGCTCGGAAGCCTCGATGCGCTTCGAACGCGGCGCCGACCCCACCGTGCAGGCGCGCGCGATGGCCCGGGCCTGCGCGCTGCTCGAGTTCATCGGCGCCGGCACCGCCGACGGCACGATGGTGGACGCCGTCGCGCGCCCCTTCGAGCCGCGCGTCGTGCCGCTCACCCACGCGCACATCGAAGGCCTGCTGGGCATGCCGGTGCCGGTCATCGAGGTGGAGCGCATTCTCGAGGCGCTCGGCTTCACGGCCGCGCGCCGATGCCGGCCGCACCTCGTGGCAGGTGCGCCGTGCCCGGCTGGCGGCCCGACATCGCGCGGCCCGAAGACCTGATCGAGGAAGTGGGGCGGCATCACGGCTTCGAACATCTGCCGGCCACCTTCCCGCCCGTGTCCCAGGCGCCGCCGCCGTCAGACCCGCGCATCGCGCGTGACGGCGCCGCGCGCCGCGGCATGCTGGCGCTCGGGTTCTCGGAGGCCATCAGCTTCGCGTTCATCGAAGCCGCCGCCGCCGCGCCGTTTGCCGGCGGCGCCGCGCCGATCGCGCTCGCCAATCCGCTGTCGGAGACCTTCGCCGTGATGCGGCCCACCGTGCTGGCCGGCATCGTCGACGCGGTCAGCCACAACCGCCGGCACGGCCGGCGGGACGTGCGCCTGTTCGAGATCGCCACCGCGTTCGGCGCCGACGGCGAGCGGCGGTCCCTGGCAGCGGCGTGGACCGGCGCCGCCGGCGGCGATCACTGGAGCGGCGGGCGCCGCGAGGTCGATTTCTTCGACGTCAAGGGCGTGGTCGAGCACGTCGGCGTGACGCTGGGTGTGCCGCTCACCTTCGCGCTGGTCGAGCCCGACTACCTCGTGGCCGGACGCGCCGCCGGCGTCATGGCCGGGTCGCGCCCGGTCGGCGTCTGCGGCCTGCTGTCGCCGGCCCTCGCCGATGCCCGCGGCATCCCGCGCGCCGACGATGTCTACGTGCTCGAGTTGAACCTCGATGCCATCACCGGCGCGGCGCCGCCAGGCGCGACGCGTGTCGTGCCGCTGCCGCGCTTCCCCGCCGTGGTCCGCGATGTCGCCTTCAAGGTCGATCCCACCTTGTCTGCCGAAACACTTCGTGACACCATCCGGAAGGCGCACGTGTCGGAGCATCTCGTCGAGATCAGACTCTTCGATCGCTTCGATCCGAAGCTCGCCGACGGCACGCTCAGCCTCGCATTCAGGCTGACGTTCCAGGCTCCGGATCGCACGCTGGTGGACGACGAGATCCACAGTGCGATGATCAGGGTGAACCAGGCGGCCGCGGCAGTGGGCGCGGCCCCACGATAACGGCGTTCAAAGGTCAGACGATGGCGAAGACGATGGCAGGCGTGGAACCGTTCGATCGGCTCGAAGAGAAGATCAAGCTGCTCGTGAGCACGATCTCGCGTTTGAAGGGCGAACACACGCGCCTGACCGAAGAGAACGGCAAGCTGCAGCGCGAGCTGACGGCGCTGCAGGAACGGGTGGCGCAGGCCGAGTCCACCGGCTCCGAGGTGAGCGCCCTCAAGGAAGAGCGCGACCTCATCCGCGCCCGCGTCGGCGAGATCCTCGCGGAGCTCGACACGCTCAAGCTGTAGCGTTTCGTCATGGCCGAACCGCGCGTCGTGCACGTCGAGGTGAACGGGCAGCGGTATCCCATCCGCAGCTCGCTCGACCCGTCGTACGTGCAGGAGCTGGCGACCTACGTCGATCGCAAGCTCAAGGTGGCGTTCGACTCGGCGCCCTCGAGCGACACCCTCGGCCTGGCGATTCTCGCCGCGCTGAACATCGCCGACGAGTACTTCCGCGCCCGCGATTCGCAGGTGCACGCCGACGGCAGCGTGGCCGCCCGCGCCGGCGAACTGGAGCGCATGGTGGACCAGGCCCTGGAACTCGTCGAGCCGGTCGAACGCGGCTGAGGCCGCCGTGCCCGGCGGCCGCTACCGCGGCGTCACGACGACGGTCACCTGCTCGTCGGTCGTCAGGGCGCCGTCATCGGCGTGTGACCTGAGCACGTAGGTGCCCGGGTCGTGGAACGTCACCTGCACCGAGGTCCGACCGTTCCCGGCCAGTTCGGGCGGCGTCCAGATCGGCGCCCATGGTGAGTTGGCGCCCGTTCGCGTGTCCTCCCAGGCCATCACCTGGTCGGGGCTGAACGTGACTCGGCCCTGGCCACGGTAGACGTACCACGTCACGTGCAGGCCGACGTTCTTGCCCACCGTGGCCCGGGCGGGCGGCAGCATCGCGCGGTTCACCCGCACCGGATTCTCGGCGCTCGACTCCGACAGCTGGTCGTCGCGACGCGATCCCTCGTTGGTCACGGCCGCCCCCGACAGTCCCGACCCGCGGCGCTTGGGGATGCCGTCGTCGACCACCACCGCGTTCAGCGTCAGGGTGTCGCCCGCCTTCACCGTGCGTTCCCGACGGCCCTGGACCTCGAGAATCGGACGCGTGTTGGCGCGCACTTCCGGACTGCTGGTGCCGGCGCCGAGGGCGCCGGTTTCCGATGCCCGCACGACGTCGTCGATCTTGTAGTCGGGACTGAGCGTCGCGTAGGCCTTCTCGACCTTCCCTCGCGTGGTGAGCGTCCACACGAACTCGTCTTTCGCGGCGAAACCGCCGGGCACGGCCACCCGGAACACGAACCGGTTGCGGCGCGGCAGGAAATGTGTCGGCTGGCCCTGGTCGGCGGGGCCCAGACTGAAGCCGTTGTCCGGGCCGACCGGCACGTCGAGTTCTTCCTGCCAGTTGCGGTTCATGTAGCCGAATACGAAATACCGCGCGCCGTTGGCATCTTCCTCCCATCCCTCGTAGGCGGGCGAGACGTTCTGCCCACTCGAGTACGACAGCGACTGCGCCGTGAGGAGCTCGGCCCCGGCGGCCAGAGCAGCCGCCATGGCCAGCGTGAGCAGCATCGTGCGCGCGCGCATCAGAGACCTCGCTCTCACTGCTGCGGCCGGCGGCGGCGCCGCCGGCGTCGCGGCCGGACGCTCGGGCGCCACGTTGCAGAGCGGACAGCCGATCACGACGCTGTTGCGCGTCAGCTTCAACTTCTCGCGCCGCGCCGCCATCTCGGCCGCGAACTGCTCGTCGGTGAGCGACACGCGGTTGCCCAGGTCGATGAACATGTTGGCCACGGAGCGGTTGCCGGACCCCTGCCAGTTACGAGGGTCGGGGATGTTCTTGTTCGACGGCGTGTTGTTCATGTAGCCGACGATGTGCAGGATGGTGTCTTTGGGCAGCAGCGGCGCGGCGTCGTCGGCGAAGTCGTAGCCGCGCACCCAGTTGTGATCGTAGCCGACGCAGCTGAGGGTCTGGATGTTGTAGCCCCAGATGGCTTCGAGGCACATGCGCTCGCCCGGCGCGTGCAGGTGCGGTTCGAACGACAGCAGCTTGGTGTTCTCCTTCAGCACGGCGTAGGCGTGCAGCTGCTGGCCGGCTTCCATGCTCTTGACGTCGATGTCGACGCCGTTGCCGAGCGACACCCGCGACCGGCGGTACTCGGGCTTGTAGCCGCGCGGCATGAACTTGAACGCGATCTGGAGATGAGCCTTGGTGTCGCGGCCATTCGAGTGCAGGTGCACCGAGTCGCTGACGATCTAGGACCCGGCCTCGAGCAGGCGCGCCGACTTGGCATCGAAGAAGTCGGCCTCGCGACCGACCTCGTGCACCGGCCACGACGTGCCATCGGCAGGATTGCTCGATCCCTCCTGCCCGAGCGTGCGGGTGCTCCAGATCATGTGATGAAAGACGTAGCGCCCACCCACGGTGTCGCGGCCCGTGCCCGCGGTGGGCACGTCGTTCACTTCTTTGACCTCGAGGGCGGCGACGTAGCGGTCTTCCGTGAGCCCCGTCGGCACACGCGGAATCTCGCCCCACCAATCCGGCGAGCCGGCCTTCACCACCAGGTCCGCGGTGTTGACGATGAGGTCGGGCTCGCCGATGGACCACTTCGTGGCTTCACTCCAGACCCTCGCCGGCGGCATGTCCGCGGGGTTGCCGCGCGGCGCGCCGGCATCGGCCCACGTGGCGACAGCGGCGATTTCGGCAGCGCTCAGTGACGGGTCGTTCTTGAAATGCTGAATCCCGATGTTCTTCTCGACATACCAGGGCGGCATGACGCCGGCCCTGGGCCCGATGCCGGTACGCTGCTTGATGGCGCGGGCCCACGGCCGCACCTCTTCGTAGGTGGTCAGCGACATCGGAGCGCCGCCACCAGCTCGGTGGCAGGTCTCGCAACTGCGCTGGAGGATCGGCGCGATGTCCTTCGTGAAGGTGACCTCACCCGCCGGGGCCGCCTGCTCGAAGGCGCTGACCGGTCGGGTTCCGACGCCCACGGTGACCGCCAAGGCGAGGGAACAGCCAACCGTGACTGCCGATGCGAGCCGTCGTTGTGCATCCATAGGCCCCCCTTTTACACCATTTTGCTGCCCGCGAGGGGACTCGATTGTCGCCAGCCGACCGCCACCCGGCGATTGCTCTCGGCGCGCCGCTCTGTCACGCTGCAACCGTGTTGCCCCCTTCGCGCCGACGCCACGCGGGCCTCTGGATGTCACTGGCCGCCGGCCTGGCGGGGGCGATCGTCGGGGCCGCCCAGGCGCCACCGGCGCTGACCTTCACCGACGTCACGGGCCCGGCCGGCATCCGCTTCGTCCACCAGAACGGCGCGGTCGGCGACAAGTGGTACCCGGAGCTCTTCGGCGGCGGCGTTGCCGTGCTCGACCTCGACGCCGACGGCTGGCCCGATCTGCTGTTCGTGAACGGCCGCCCGTGGACGCCGGCCGCGCAGCCGGGCCTCCATCGCCTCTACCGCAACAACCGCGACGGCACGTTCCGCGATGTCACCGCCGGCAGCGGCTTCGACACCGCCGGCGTCTACGGTCTGGGCGCCAGCGGTGGCCGACTTCGACAACGACGGCCGCGACGATGTCTTCCTGACCACGGTCGACGGCGGCCGCCTGTTCCGCAACCAGGGCAACGGCCGCTTCGCCGATGTCACCAGGAGCGCCGGCATCGCCAACACCGAGTTCGCGGTGAGCGCCGCCTGGCTCGACTACGACCGCGACGGGCGCGCCGACCTCTTCATCGGCAACTACGTGCGCTGGTCGCCGGCCTCCGAAGTGCGGTGCGCGCAGAACGGCGAGCGCGGCTACTGCGGGCCCGACGCCTACAAGCCGACCGCCCCGAAGCTGTACCGCAACCTCGGCGGCCGGACGTTTCGCCGACGTCACCGCCCGCGCCGGCATGAATGAACCGGCCGACAAGGCGATGGGCGTCGCCGTGCTCGACTTCAACAGCGACGGCTGGCCCGATGTCTTCATCGGCAGCGACCGGGTGCCGGCCCGGCTCTATCGCAACACCGGCCGCGGCACCTTCGTGGACGACGGGCTGGCCGCCGGCGTCGCCTTGAGCGAGCAGGGCGTGGCCCGCGCCAACATGGGCGTGGACGCCGCCGACTACGACCGCTCGGGCCGGCCTCACATCCTGGTCGGCAACTTCCTCAGCGAGATGCTGGGTCTGTATCGCAACAGCGACGGGCGCTTCTTCACCGACGTGGCGCCGCGCACCGACGTGGGACGGGCCAGCCTGCTGGCGGTCACCTGGGCGGTCTTCTTCTTCGACGCCGACCTCGACGGCTTCCTCGACATCTTCGCCCTGAACGGCGGCACCGACGAATCGCAGGGGCGCGACCAGCGGGCGCGCCTCAGCATGCCGCCGCTGCTGTTCAGGAACCGCGGCACCGGCACCTTCGAGAACATCTCGGCGCGCGTCGGCGAGGCCTTCAGCCGGCCGCTGATGGGCCGCGGCGCGGCGTATCTCGACTTCGACGGCGACGGCGATCTCGACCTGGCGATGACGACGCTGAACGGCCCGGCCTTCCTGCTGCGCAACGACGCCGCGGAGCCGCCGCCACTGGCTGCGGGTGCGGGCCGTCGGCGCGCGCTCGACGCGCAGCGGTCTCGGCGCCGTCGTCCGCGTCACCAGTGCCTCCGGCACCCAGGCGCAGACGGTGCGCAGCGGCTCGAGCTACGCGTCGCAGAGTGACCTGGCGCTCACCTTCGGCCTGGGACGCGAGACCGCGCCGGTGACGGTCGAGGTCACGTGGCCGTCGGGCGCCACGCAGCGCTTCCCCGCCGTCGCCCCCGATCAGGCGGTGACCGTCGACGAAGCGCGCGGCCTGCTACTCAGCGGGCGCCTTTCCGTCCCGCCCGCGCCTGTCGCTGCAGTTCCTCTTCGATGAGGCGCGTGAAGTACTCGAACGGCGGCAGGAACGGCGGCGGCGCCGGCGCCAGGCGTCCGTTGACGAGCACCGCGGGCCCGCTGGCAATCCCGTAGCGGCCGGCTTCGGCGGTCGCCTCGCGCGGACGGGCGCGGAAGGTGCCGGCCTCCATGCACTGATCGAAGGCCCGCGGATCGAGGGCGGCTTCGCCTGGAATCGCCTTGAGCCGACGCGCATCCAGCGTGCCCGGCTTCGCCGCCACGTCATGGAACGCCCAGAACCGGCCCTGCGCGTGCGCGCAGGCGCCCGCCTCGGCCGCCGACGCCGACTGCGCGCCGTAGGCCGGCAGCAGCTTGAAGACGAAGCGGACGCGGGCGCCGAAGGTCTCGGTGACGCGGCCGAACACCTGGGCGAGGCGCGCGTAGTCGGGGCTCTGCAGATCGCCGAAGGTCACGATCTCGACCGGCGCCGAGGCGGGACCGAGCACGGGATCCAGCGCGGTCCGCTCGACCTGCACGGCCGGCGCTTCCAGCACCAGGTCGATCCGCGTCGCCGTCTTCACGAGTTCCTCGACGTAGGCCATCTTCGCCAGTTCGGGTTCGGTCTTGCGTTCGAGCCACGCCCGCAGCGACGGCCGCATCTGCTCGAGCGCCGCGCCACGCGTCCGCTCGCCCAGGCTCTCGTAGAGCGCAGCCAGCGCGGTATCGGGCATCGCGATGACCCGCTTGGGCACCTCCTCGGCGAGGAGCGCCTCGGGCGTCAGGCTCCGCGTTCTGGCTTCGCGCGCCAGCACGTCGTCGGTGGCCATGCGATCGGCGATCCGCCGCCGCTGCTGGTGCAGTTCGCGCAGCAGCGCGACATAGCCGCCCGGATCGGTGGCCTGCCATTCGCGGTCGACCTCGGCCACCGAGATCGTGCGATCGCCGACGACGACGGCGGGCGCGCCCGGCGCCGGCATCGCCAGCGTCGCTGCTGGCGATCTCACCGGCGTGGTCGCAGGTTCGTCAATCACCGCGCCGAGCGACACCTCGAGGGTGGCGCGGTCGGCGGCCTCGGGTCCGCGACTCACGGTGAGCAGGTAGCGCCCGGGCGGCATCGCGTCAATCGGCACCGCGGCCATGATCCGCGTGTCGAGGACCAGGCGCAGTTCGAGCGGCACGAGGTCGAGCGTCACGAACGGCCGCGGCCCGAAGTGCTCGCCGTCGATCGTCAGCGTGTCGGTGGTGCGGTCGGGCACCGCCTGTTGCAGCGTCAGCGCCGGGAGCGGCGCCTGCGCCGAGGCACCGGCAGCGGGCGCCAGCAGCAGCACCGCCAGCGCCGCGAACACCAGCCGCCGCGCGGCGCCGTCACTCGAAATCGCCGTCATCATGGCCACTCCTGCTCGGTCCACGATACACGGCACGGCTGCCGGCGTTCGTAGAGGCCGAGATTGCGCTCGATTCTGGCGACCACCGGCGCGAGCCCGGCCTGACGGGCGGCCGTGAGCAGGTCGCGCTGCACCGCCGCCGCGCGCTCGAACTGCCCGAGTTCCGCCAGCGTCATCGCCATCGTCTCGCCGAGATCGAGCGTGCGCCCCTGCTGCACGAGCGCTTCCACCAGCGTCATCGCGCGAGCGCCGTCACGCACCCGGGCATCGGCCGCGGTGACGAGCAGACGCGCCAGGCCGTGCGTGAACACCACCGAACCCGGCTCGGCGCGCAGCGCCTGCTTCGAAGTGATCGCGCGCGTCGCGGAAGCGGCCCAGTTGCGCCAGCGTCATCGCGTAGCCGACGTGCGCCTCGGTGAGCCGCGCCTCATCGGCGATGACGCGGCGGTACTCGGCGAGCGCATCGGCGGCACGGCCCGTGCGGCGCAAGCTCGAGGCCAGACGCACCCTGGCCTGCACGTAGGCCGGCCGCGCCGCGAGCGCGGCGAGGAACCGCGGCACCGCTGCCGCGTGCCGCCCATCCTCCTGGTCCATCACGCCGAGGCTGTAGTGCGCCAGGAACTGATCGGCCGACAGGCGGACGGCCTCCTCGAACTGCCGGCGCGCCGCCGCGCGGTCGCCGGTCATGTTCAGCGCCGCGCCGAGGCGATGATGCAGCGCCGCCGAGTCCGGGGCCAGCGCGAGGCCCTTCTCGAACCACGCCACCGCCGCCGCCCAGTCCTTCGCCTCGAGGCTGCGGATGCCGCGCGTCTCGTAGCTCTGCGGGCTCTCGAGCACGGTCTCGAGTTCGACCATCAGCGGGTCGGCCGGCAGGATGTCGCGGCTGGCCCGCAGTTTGAGGTGCGCCTCGGCCTTCGCGGTCTGGCCGAGACCCGCGTAGGCGAGCGAGAGCGGGTAGTGGGCCGCCACCGCCGTGGCATCGCGCGCCAGCACGTCCTCGAGGTGGGTGACCGCGCCGGCGTAGTCGTTCTTCGCGAGGGCGCTGCGGCCGAGGCCGAAGCGCGCCGACACCGACGTGGGCTGCAGGGCGAGCGCCTGCGCGAAGCGGGGCGCCGCGCGATCTGGCTGCCCGAGTTGCAGATGCAGGTCGCCGAGCCAGATCTGTGACGCCACGTCCTTGGGATTGACGGCGCTCGCCTGCTCGAACTGCGCGAGCGCGCGCTCGGCCTCGCCACGCAGACGATAGAAGTGCGCCAGGTAGTAGGGCCAGCGGAAGTCGGCGGCATCGAGCGCCTGCGCGTTCTGCAGGAAGGGCTCGGGCGCATCCGGAAACTGCGCCGCCATCAGCAGGACGCCCACCTCGCCGTAGGCCCGACTGCGCTCGCCCGCCTCGGCGCGCGCGGTGACCAGCGTCATCAGGCGGGCGTGCGCGTCGCGAATCTGCGTCTGCACCGACGGCGCCTGCTTCGACAGGTCCGGCAGCGGCGCGGCATGCGGCGCCGGGCGATCGGCGCGGCCACCGCCAGGCCCGCTCGAACACGCCGCCGCGGCCATCAGTAGCAGGGCGCCCATCACCCCGACGCACCGTGCCGTCGTCACTGGCCTGCGCCCTGACGCAGCGTCGTCCAGGCGTCGGCCGACACGGCCGTCCAGCGCTCTTCCTGGCCATCAGGCCAGCGCACGCGCACAGTGGCCGGCGCCGCCGATGGCCCCAAGCCCACCAGCACGCGCGGATCGTTGGCCGACCCGTAGCTGCCATCGGCGCGGGCGCGCCGCCACAACACCGGCTGCCCGGCACGTTCCACCGCCACCCGCGCGCCGAGCATGTCGCGGCCGCCGACGCCGACCAGGCGCAGCCCCAGCCAGTGCTGGCGCGCGCCCACATCGTTGATGAGCAGATGCACGGGACCGCTGTTGTTGCCGATGATCACGTCGGTGTCGCCGTCGTTGTCGAGGTCGCCGAACGCGGCGCCCCGGCCCGACTCCGAAAGTGTAAACGCCGGACCGGCCTGCGCTCCAACCGACTCGAACCGGCCATTGCCGAGGTTGCGGAACAGCAGCTTCTTCTGATCGTACGGGAACGCCCGGCCGGCGCGACCTTCCTGCGCGATGATGGTGCCGTTCACGGCCAGCAGATCCAGCCAGCCGTCGTTGTCGTAGTCGAACCAGGCCGTGCCCCAGCCGGTGTAGGGCTGGCTGGGCACGCCGAGGCCCGACGCCGCGCTGGCGTCGCGAAAACGCCCGGCGCCGTCGTTCACGAAGAGGTTGGTGCCCTGGCTCGTGAGTTCGGTCACCACCACGTCTTCGTCGCCGTCGTTGTCGAAGTCGCCGGCATCGGCGCCCATGCTGGCTTCGGCTTTGCCCTCACCGGTCACCGCGACGCCGGCCGGCAGGCCGACCTCGCGCAGCGTGCCGTCACGATTGTTCATCCACAGGAAGTCGGGCTCACCGTCGTTGGCCACGAAGATGTCCATCCAGCCGTCGCCGTCGAAGTCGGCCGTCGAGACGCCCAGACCCGGCCGCGCCGTGAGCCCGCGCAGGGCCGTGGCGGTGACATCCCGGAAGCGTCCGCGTCCGAGGTTGCGGTAGAGCCGATCGCGCTGTCCCCCGTAGATCTGCGGCGGGCAGTAGTCCGGCGCGCCGGCCGGGCCCGGACACACCGTGCTGTTGGTGGTCTGGTAGGTGACGTTGTTGGCGACGTAGAGATCCAGCCAGCCATCGCGATCGAGATCGACAAACGCCGCCGACACCGAGAACCCGCCGGGGTTGCCCGCGCCACTTGCCGCCGTGACGTCAGTGAAGGTGCCGTTGCCGTTGTTGCGATACAGGTGGCAGCCGTCGAAGCCCGTCACGAAGAGATCGACGAACCCGTCGTTGTCGATGTCGCCGGTGGCGACGCCGAGTCCGAACGCCGGCGCGTCGAGGCCGCTGGCGCTGGTCACATCGGTGAAGCGCAGCGTCCGGGTGCCGTCGGCGGCGACCGTCAGATCGTTGCGATACAGACGCGCGCCTGCCGGCGCGGCTGATGGCGAGGTCCGGGTGCCGGCCAAGCCGAGCGCCTGCCCCTGCGGCAGGTAGACGTCGAGATCGCCGTCGCTGTCGTAGTCGAACATGGCGACGCCGGGCGGCAGGATTTCCGGGTAGTACAAGCGTCCGGAGGCGCCGTTGGCATGCGCAAACACCAGCCCGGTGGCGGCGGCCCGCTCCGTGAACCAGGCCACCGGCTCCGCCGGGGTGGCTACAGGGCCAGCGGGCGTGGCCGCGGGCCCGCCGCACGCCGCGCTCCCCAAGGCGAGGACCGCGGCGGCGACGTGGAGTGAACGACGCGTCAGAACGTCAGTCCTTGCGGGTGCCTTTGCTCGACGGTGTGTTGTCTTCGACGCCCTTGTCGATGGCATACATCCCCGCCGCCGCGGCGACGAACGCCCCGAGCGCGATGAGCAGCTTCTTGCGTTTGCTCATGCCGCTCTCGGCCAGGGTGCCCTGCTGCTCGGCGGCACGGCTCGGCGCGGTGCCGGTCGCGACGCGCGCCGGCACCGGCAGGTCGCGCGCGGCTTCGCGGGCCAGACGCGTCGCTGACTGCAGCAACGATCCGCCAGCCAACGCCGGAGTCACCTGGCCCAGTGCCATGACTCCGATCAGGATGAGTGCGCGCGCGGTTCTTGGCACGAGTCCTCCGAGGTTAGAAGTTGATGCTGGCCGTCAGCCGGGCCAGGCGGGCGTCGAGGAAGCCCACCGGCCGCAGCCACCGCGTGCTGTAGGCGGTGACGACGCTTTGCGCCGTATTCGAGTTCAGGGCGTTGTAGACATCGAGCGCCGCGCGCAGGCGTCCCCAGCCGATGTCGAAGGTCTTGCTGACGGCGACATCGAGCTGCGAGAAGCGGTCGCCGTACACCGAATTCGACGCATACAGGTTGACGGTCTGTGCGGTCGTGAGCGTCGTGCGGGCCGGATTCTTGAACTGCACCGTCGCCGAGGTCACGGCCAACGTGGCATCCTGCGGCGCGCCGGGCGTGTTCCGGTAGATGAAGCTGGCGTTGAAATTCCACGGCAGTGGCACCGAGGCGCGCAGCCGCACGTCGAGCAGATTCTTCCAGTCGGTCACGACCCGGCAGAACGGGCTGTAGGAGTTGGCCGCCGCCGCCAGCGACCCGCCGCGCACCGGCGCACCGGTGATGTCGTTCGGCTGGTTCGGCATGTCCACCGTGAGGCAGTGGTCGTCGACCTGCCGGCCGATGTCGAGCCCACCACCCACGGTGATGCCCTTGGGCAGCCGGCCGTTCATGCCGAGCCAGAAGCCGTCCCAGTAGCGCTGCTGCTTGCCGAACTCCTTGGCGTTGGTGACGCGCAGCTGGCCCCGTCCGAAGAGTTCGGGCTTCACGTCGTAGTAGCCGCACTGCTGCTGGCCGGCATTGGGCAGACGCGGATCGTTCGGCACGGTGACGCAGTATTCGTCGAAGCTCTCGGGACCGAGCAGCGTGTTCTCGGTGACCGTGAAGCTGCCGTCCCAGTTGTGGTTGTAGCCGAGGTTCACCGACAGTCCGTCGCGGATCTGGTGCTCGACTTCGACGTTGATGTCCCACAGGAAGTCGCGGTTGTCCTTGGTCACCGAGTCATCGAAGAGGGTCGCCGACGGGATGAACTTGCCGAAGTTCTGGTTCGAGATCGCGCCGCACTCGCCGCTGGGCCGCGAAGTTGGCGAGCATCGCAATCCGGGATGTAGTTGCCGTTGACGTCGTTCCAGTTGCGGAAGGCGGTGTTCACCGACGAGCTGAACGGATGGAAGCGCCGCGTCAGGTCGCTGCGGGTCAGCTGGTTGAAGCGGCCGACCGAGGCCTTCACCGCGGTGCGGCCGTTGCCGAAGACGTCCATGGCCACGCCGAACCGCGGGTTGATGTCGGTCCACTCGGGCACGCCCTTCAATTCCTCGACCTGGCGCGCCGGCACGAACAGGCCGGCCTCGAGTTCGGCGGCCGGGAAGCCCATCGACACGTAGTCCATGCGGATGCCGAGGTTGAGGGTGACGCGCTTGATGGTCCAGGCATCCTGCAGGAAGATGCCGAGTTCGGCGTTCTGCCGTTCCTGCTGCAGGAACGGCTCGGCCTGATACTGGATGCGCAGCGGCCGACCGTTCAGGAAGTCGTAGTTCAGCCCGTCGGTCTCGTTGTTGCGGCTGCGCGATTCGTCGTTGAAGGCCTGCTCGAGCGTGACGCCGGCCTTGAAGTTGTGGCTGCCGGTCACATACGACGCGGTGACGCGCTGCGCGCTGCGGCCGGTGCGGGCAATCGGCGCCGTGAGCACCGAGGTGGCGCCGTAGCGGAAGTTGGTCGAGGTCTCGAGGATGGAGCGGTCGTCGCGCGACACGCCTTCCTGCGCGAAGTTGACCCAGTTGGCGACCTGCCACGAGGCACCCGCTTCGACCAGCAGCTTGTTCGTGAGCGGCGCCTGCCAGGTGCCCTGCACGACGCCCGACGGCCACCAGTCCCAGCCGCGCTCGGATTCAATCGCGTTGGCGCCGGTGAAGGGGCCGGTGGTGCAGCGGCACGACTTCTGGAGGTCGCCGAAGACGGCGAACTTGTGCTTCTCGGTCGCCTGCCAGGTGGCGCGCAGCGAGTGGTTGCGGAACCAGTCGTAGCTGGCGGCCGGGCGATCGAGGTCGGGCTCGAAGGCAATCGTCGGCACGCTCGGGATGCCGGACTTGCCCTGCAGCTTGTTGTAGTAGGCGCCGGGCTGATTCACCCGCGATCCCCAGCGCGCCACCGCGGCGAAGAACCAGATCTTGTCCTTGACGATCGGCCCGCCCAGTTGCGCGCCGAGGCGGTAGATTTTCTGCACTTCGGCGCTCGAGTTGATGCCGAACGCGCGCAGGTCATCGTCGATGTTCGAGCCCTGCATGCCCTTGCCCGAGAAGAACCCGTCGACGCCGCCAGCGAAGATGTTGCCGCCGCTCTTGGGGATGGCGTTGAGCGACGCGCTGCCCGAGCCCGACTCGGCGCCCATGCCGCTGGTCTCGAGCTGCAGTTCCTGGATGGTGCCCTGGTCGCTGATGTAGCCGACGCCGCTGCCGGCGCCGATGAAGTACTGGTTGCGGAAGCCGTCGAACGAGGCGCGGGTGCCGGTCTTGCCGTGGAAGAACGTGTAGGCGCCCTGCGCCGACCAGGTGTCGCGCGTGCCGCCGACATCGGCCTGCGTGGAGGCGAAGCCGGGCGTGACGTAGGCGAGCGTCTGCAGGCCGATGCTGCCGCTCGGCAGAGTTCTCGAGCTGCCGCGTGTTGAGCACTTCCTGCTGGCGGATGGACTGCGTATCGACGACCGGCGACGCGCCCGTGACGGTGATGGTTTCCGAGATGGCGCCCACCGCGAGGTTGACGTTGATGGGCGCGGTGAAGCCGGCGCTCAGTTCGATCCCTTCGCGCCGCACGGTCGAGAACCCCGGCAGACTGAAGGTCACCGTGTAGGTGCCGGGCCTGAGGTCGACGATGTTGTAGCGCCCTTCGCCGTCGCTGACGACCGACCGCACCTTTTCGATCAGCGCGGGGCTGGCGGCCTCGACCGTCACGCCCGGCATCGCCAGGCCGCCGGTGTCGCGCACCACGCCGGCGATACCGCCGTTCTGCTGGGCCGCAACGACTGACGCGCTGAGCAGCACGCCAAGCATGGCCAGCTTCGCCCCCCTCAGCACAGACCTAACGTTCACGTGTCTCACAGGCTTCTCCTGCGCCCGGCAACAGCAAGGCCGGGCATGGTCGGGGTGAGGCGCAGCACGGCATTCACCATGCGGCGCGGAAACTACACCCATTCGCCGAGCTGGTGCAAGGGATTTTCCTGCTGGATCGATGCAATTCGAACATGAAATGGCCGACAAATATCGATAGGTTTGCTGCCGAGGTTCCGTTATGCTTACCAGCAAATCTGACAATACGGGGCGTGTGCCCCAAGGAGCTGGGATGACTGCTCGACGTCTTCGTTCGTGGTCGTTCGCCTTGGCCGCCGGCACGTTTGCCGCCTCGGCTGCCTTCTTCTCGCCGACCGTGCAGGCGCAGGCCCCCGCCGCCCCGCTGCCGGCCGAAGTCACCTTCACCAAACACATTGCGCCGATCCTCCAGCGCAGCTGCGAGAACTGCCATCGCACGGGCGGTGTCGCGCCGATGGCCCTGCAGACCTACGAGCAGGCCCGCCCGTGGGCGCGCTCGCATCAAGGCCCGCACCGGCATCGGCCCGAAGCGCCGGCGTGATGCCGCCGTGGTACGTCGAGAAGGAAATCGGCATCCAGCACTTCAAGAACGATCCGTCGCTGTCGGACGACGGAGATCGCGCTCATCGCCAAGTGGGCCGACACCGGCGCCGCGCGCGGCAATCCCGCCGACATGCCGGCGGCGCGCACGTGGAACGACAGCACGCAGTGGTCGATCGGCACGCCCGACCTGGTCGTGAAGACGTCCGAAGTGCTCGTGAAGGGCACCGCGCCCGACTGGTGGGGCGAGATTCCGCCCACGCCGACCGGCCTCACCGAAGACCGCTACGTGGCGGCCCTCGAAGTGCGTGAAGTCAACGACGTCGACTCGAGCGGCACCGGCCGCGAGACCGTCGGCGGCCGCTACGTCTTCCACCACATGATCTGGCAGACCAAGGTGCTCGACGCGCCTGAAGAGCCGATCAACCCGGCCGCGCCGTTCGACCTCGCGGTGCTGTTCGGCCAGACCCCCGGCACCACCACCTGGCCGGTGCACGAAGTGGGCCGCGAGGCCGACTTCTTCGATCCGAAGTCGGCGCGGCTGCTCAAGGCCGGCTCCTCGGTGGTCAGCGACTCGGTGCACCTGCACTCGAACGGCCGCGACACCAAGTCGCACCTCGAGATCGGCTTCAAGTTCATGCCGAAGGGCTACAAGCCCGAGTACCGCACCTCGAACATCAGCCTCGGCAACGGCGTCGACATCGACATCAAGGGCATGGACGCCAACCAGCAGCTCAACGCCTACGCGGTGCTGACCGAACACACGAAGATCCTGTCGTTCGAGCCGCACCTGCACGCGCCCGGCGCGCGCATGTGCCTCGAGGCGTCGTGGGGCTACACGGTCGAGACCATCAACTGCGTGGGCTACGACCACAACTGGGTGCGCGGCTACGACTACGACGACGACCACGCGCCGCTGCTGCCCCGGGGCACCGTGCTGCACATCGTCGGCTACATGAACAACTCGCCCACCAACAAGAACGTGCCGGATCCGCGCAACTGGCAGGGATCGGGCAACCGCTCGGTGGCGAACATGTTCATCGACCTCGGCAACCGCGTGTCGCTCACCGATGAGCAGTTCCTGGCCGAGATGAACGCCCGCAAGGCCAAGCTCAAGCTCACGCGCAGCTCGGTCATGATCGGCTGCCCGCTCTGCAACCTGCCGCTGCCCGAGAAGATGCCGTCGCTGGCGCCGGCGCCGGCCGCGCGCACTCCCGCAGCAGCAGCAACAGCAGTAGCCGCATCAGCCTTTCGTTCGATTCGTTGGAGGACGCCCCCATGATCCGCCGAGTACCTGCTGGCAACCGCGATAACTGGTGTTCTGGTGATGGCCGACGCGGCCGGCGCGCAGAACCTGACATATGCGCGGGGACAGAACGTCTCACCTGCCTACGAGGGGTGGGAAGAAGACTCGGCGGGTCGCAAGTTCTTCGTGTTCGGCTACATGAACCGGAACTGGCAGGAAGAACTCGACGTCCCGGTCGGGCCCGACAACAAGTTCACGACCGGGACGCCCGACCTGGGCCAGCCCACGCATTTCCTGCCGCGCCGGAATCGCTTCATCTTCCGCGTGCCGGTGCCGCCGGGCTTCACCGAAAAGGACGAGCTCATCTGGTCGCTGACCTCGAGGGGCAAGACCGAGCTGGCCTACGCGAGCACGAAGATCGACTACAAGATCGACGACGTCGTCCGGGCCTCGGAAACCGGCGCCCTCGGCGCCGGCAGCAGCAGTCCCGGAAGTGCGGTCGAACACCCCGCCGGTGCTCGAAGTGCAGGGCCCGCGCCGGATCGAGGTCAAGGTCGGCGCGCCGGTGGAACTGACGGCGATCGTGAAAGACGACGGCCTTCCGAAGGTGCGGCTCATTGGCGCCGGCGCCGCAGTCGAGAACGAAGGCTCGTCGTCCACGCTCTCGTCGAAGAATCCCGCCATGCTCAAGCAGGTCGAAATGCTGCGGCTGCGTCGCCTGGTGCTGCCGCCGTCGCGCGTCACCGTCGGCAAGAACGTCGGCCTGCACCTGGGCTGGCATGTCTATCGTGGCGCCGGCGACGTGAAGTTCGACACCGACCAGATCGCGGCGTGGGAAGACACCCGTACCGGCGGCAACTCGCCGTGGGCGCCGCACTGGACGGCCCCGCAGCTGCCGCCCGACGGCCGCCTGAAGACCACGGCGTGGTTCAATACGCCGGGGGAATACGTGCTCCGGGTGCGCGCCGACGACGGCGCCCTGACCACCGATCAGCAGGTCGTCGTCGTCGTCAAGTAGGGCGCGGTGGCGGCTGTCGCATTCGGCTTGACCGCGGCGGTCCGCAGCCCTAAGATCGTCAACGTCCTGCTGTGCTCGTGATGGCTCTTGGAGGCTCGTCTGAGCCAATGTTCCTTCCAAGCGAGTTGCGTCCGCTGCGTGGTGTGCATGCCTCCGTCGTGAGGAAGCCTTAAGCGCAGTGTTCAGCGGCTCCACCTGTTAACGCAGGTTCAGCGATCCTCCCCACACGGCACCGCGGGACGTTTTCTTCACACGGCTTCAACTCCCCGAGTTGAGGCCGTTTGTCGTTTCGGGGCCGGGCTGCTCCGCCTTGTTCCGGGCGATAGCCGCGGGCTACACTCGGGTGTGACCGTCGGCGAACGCGGAGAGCACGCCCTCATCGAGTGGCTTCGCCGGCACCTGCCAGCGCCGGGCCCCGACGTGCTGGTCGGCATCGGCGATGACGCCGCGGTGCTGCGTCCGCCCCGCGGCGAGTTCCTGGTGCAGACGACCGACGCGCTCGTCGACGGCGTGCACATCAGCACCCGCTTCATGACGCCGGAGGCCATCGGCCGCCGCGCGGTGGCCGTCAACCTGAGCGATGTGGCGGCGATGGCGGCACGGCCCTCGTGGCTGCTCCTGTCGTTGATCCTGCCCGATACCTTCCCCGTCGCCGCCTTCGAGGCGCTGGTGACCGGCGCTGGCGACGCCGCGCGAGCTGCCGGCGCCGCGATTGTCGGCGGCAACATCACGCGCACGAGCGGGCCGCTGGTGGTGGACGTCACGGTGACCGGCCATGTGCGTCCGCGGCGGCTGCTGCGGCGCGACACGGCCCGTGCCGGCGACGAACTCTGGCTCACCGGCACCATCGGCGGCGCCGCCGCCGGGCTCGCCATGCTCACCGCCGATGATCCCGCCGATGCCGCCTGTATCGCCCGCTACACCTCGCCGGTGCCGCGGCTCCGCGAAGCCTGGGCGATGGCCCGTGACGGCGCCGCGCGCGCCGCCATCGACCTCAGCGACGGACTCGCCGACGCCGTGCGCCAGCTGGCCGGGGCCTCGTCGGTAGGAGCGCGCATCGATGCGGCCACGCTGCCGATCGAACCCGGCGCCGAGCGCTGGTCGGTGGCCCGCGGTCTCGAGCCCGTGGCGACGGCGCTCGGGGCCAGCGACGACTACGAGCTGCTGTTCGCCGTGGGGCCGAAGGCGGGCGGGCGGCTGCGTGCGGCCCGCGCCAGTTTCGCGACCCGCCTCACGCGCATCGGCGTGCTCACCGCAGCGCCGGCGCTGGTGCTGCACCGCGACGGCGTCGACGCACCGCTGCCGATCGGCTTCGAACACTTCGCGAGCGCCTGATGCCGGAGTCACGCACGGTGCGGCGGGTGCTGGTGGTCACCGTGGCCGCCCTGCTGGTCCTGGCGGTCTTCACGACCCGCACCCGCGACTCCATCGAAGAGGTGTTCGACAGCGA
The DNA here is from genome assembly GCA_963779175.1 of uncultured Acidobacteriota bacterium. GTDB lineage: Bacteria > Acidobacteriota > Vicinamibacteria > Vicinamibacterales > UBA2999 > CADEFD01. The sequence continues at coordinate 448,939 of CAVZXA010000003.1, read as the reverse complement.
AGGGCGGCCGCGCCTGGGCACCGAGATCCGCTTCCAGGCCACGGCCTACTGCAAGGGCGAGACGACCGCGGCCGGCGTGGCCGTGCGCCACGGCATGGCGGCTGCCGACCCGACGCTCCTGCCGCTCGGCAGCGTCGTTCGGGTAGAAACCCGCGACACCCGCTACAGCGGCATCTGGACCGTGCTCGACACCGGCCCGGAAGTGAAAGGCCGCGAGCTCGATCTCTATATGTGGAGCTGCAACGACGCGCTCGCGTTCGGCCGCCAGGCCGTGCGCGTCACCATCCTGCGGCTCGGCTGGGATCCGCGGGCCAGCGCCCCGGCGCCGGTGGATCAGTTGTTCCGCCGCCGTGAGCGCGCCCAGCCGCCCGCTGCCGCGCCCTCCCCGGTTGCCCCCGACCCGCCGGCGGGCGAGGCGCCAGCCGCGCCGCCGCCGGTTCCACCGTCCAACGACCGCTGAGCGGTGCAGGAGTGCCGCGGCGCCGCGCCTGAGGCGGCGCGCAGACGTCTCCGCCTGTCACGCGATGTCGATGGCGGAAACACATCAGCGCGCGACGACTTGCGCATCGATCTACTGAGCGGCCGGAATAGCCGCCCGGAAACCCCTGCGCTTTTGCTATCATCCCGGGCTTATGCACGCGTTGTACATCGTTCTGCCAGCCCTCTGCATTCTGGCCATCGCTTATCGGTATTACAGCGCGTTCATCGCCACGCGCATCTGGATGCTGGACGACAGCCGCCAGACGCCGGCGCACGCCAAATACGACGGGGCCAACTTCTATCCGACCTCGAAGTGGGTGCTCTTCGGACACCACTTCGCCGCCATCACCGGTGCCGGCCCGCTGGTCGGCCCGATGCTCGCGGCGCAGTTCGGCTGGGCTCCCGGGCTGCTGTGGCTGGTGGCCGGTGTGTGTCTTGCCGGTGCCGTGCACGACTCGATGATCCTGTGGGCCTCGACCCGGCGCGGCGCCAAGTCGATGGCCGATCTCGTGAAGATCGAGATCGGCCCGGTCGCCGGCGCCGTCGGCACCGTGGCCATCCTCTTCACGCTCACCGTCGCCCTGGCGGGTCTGGGCATCATCGTCGTCAACGCGCTGGCCGACAGCGCCTGGGGCACCTTCACGATTGCCATGACCATTCCCATCGGGATGTTCATGGGCCTGTGGATGTACGTGTGGCGCAAGGGCCGCATCGCCGAAGCCACCACCATCGGCGTCATCGCCATGCTGGCGGCGGTGGCCGGCGGCGAGCCCCTGAACCACCCGGACTCGTGGCTGGGCAGCTTCTTCCACCTCTCGCGCACCCAGCTGGTGATTGCGCTCTGCGTCTACGGCTTCCTGGCCTCGGTGCTGCCGGTGTGGCTGCTGCTGGCGCCGCGCGGCTATCTCAGCTCGTTCACCAAGATCGGCACCATCCTGCTGCTGGCGGCGGGCGTGATGATCGTGAACCCCGAGCTGCAGATGCCGGCCTTCACCGAGTTCACGTCGGGCGGCGGGCCGATCATTCCGGGCCCGCTCTTCCCCTTTGCCTTCATCACCATCGCCTGCGGCGCCATCTCGGGCTTCCACGCCCTCATCAGCTCGGGCACGACCTCGAAGATGCTCGACAAGGAAACCGACATCCGGCCCATCGGCTACGGCGCGATGCTGGTCGAAGGCGTGGTCGGCATCATGGCGCTCATCGCCGCCACGGCGATGCCGCCCGGCGACTACTTCGCCATCAACATGACGCCGGCGGCCTACGAGCGGCAGAGCTTCCAGGGGGCGCCGCTGCAGCACGTCAATCTCGAAACGATCGAACAGCAGGTCGGTGAAAAGGTGGAAGGCCGGACCGGTGGCGCGGTGTCGCTGGCCGTGGGCATGGCGATGATCTTCAGCTCGCTACCAGGCATGAACGGCCTGCTCGCGTACTGGTACCACTTCGCGATCATGTTCGAGGCGCTCTTCATCTTGACCACGATCGACTCCGGCACACGGGTCGGGCGATTCCTGCTGCAGGAGGCGTTAGGGAAGGTCTACGCCCCGATGGCACGCCCCGACTTCCTGCCCGGGGCGTTGCTGGCGACGGGGCTGCTCGTGGGGGCGTGGGGCTACTTCATCTACACCGGCCAGGTCGATACCATCTGGCCGATGTTCGGCGTCGCCAACCAGCTGCTGGGCTGCGTGGCGCTGGCCGTGGCCACGACCATCATCATCAGCACCGGCAAGGCGCGCTATGCCTGGGTCACGATCGCCCCGTTCCTCTTCCTGGCGGTCAACACCTTCTATGGCGGCTTCCTCAACATCCGCGACAACTACTGGCCCAAGGCGATGAGCGACGTCGGGTCGGTGAGCACCCAGGGCTACATCCTCAGCGGCTGCACGGCGCTGCTGATGGTGCTGGCGATCGTCATTCTGGTGTCGGCCGTGGCGAAGTGGGCCAGCCTGCTGTCGGGCGACCAGGCGCCGGTGCCGGCCGAGGGCTAGTTTCGCGCCTGAATCCACGACTTCAGACGCCCCGGGGCCCCAGGCGGGTGCCGGGGCGTTCGTCTGTACGCCGAAAGCTGGCCCGGGCGGGCTGCCCCTGTTGTCGCCGCCGCCTGCTGCCGATACTTCACACACTGGCGCTTGGCAACGCGTCTCCCCGCGGCCGGGCCCGTCACGACGTACATCGCCAGCCAAGGGGTCGCAGTCCATGCTCACGTTCCGTTCGCCGTCGTTCGCCCTCGCCGTCCTGGCGAGCCTCGTCCTCTCCGCCGTGCCCGCCTCGGCCCAGTTCCCCGCTCGCGGGGACGCCGTGGTCGGTGAGGACTACAACATCGAACTGTCGTTCAACTTCTGGAACCCGACGCCGGAAGCCATCGTGAACAGCGAGGCGCTCGGCATCCTCGGGACCGACATCAACCTGGTGACCGACCTCGGCATCACCAAGAAGATGCTCAAGGACCTGCGCATCGTGCTGCGGCCGGCGAAGAAACACCGCTTCCGCATCAACTACCTGCCGATGAACTACGACGCGACGACGACGCTGACGCGCGAGTTCATCTTCAACGGCCTGCGCTACCGGCCCGGGCTGCCGGTGGAAACCACCGCCCAGTTCAAGGCGTGGCGCTTCGGCTACGAATACGACTTCCTCTATCGCGATCGCGGCTTCCTCGGCGTGCTGTTCGACGTGAAGTACACCGACGTCAACGTCGGCCTGCTCAGCCCGATCGGCGACGAGTTCACCAAGGCCGTGGCGCCGATTCCGACCATCGGCGGCGTGGGCCGGGTCTACGCCGCCAGGAACGTCGCGCTCAACGCCGAGGTCAGTTATTTCAAGGTGCCGGAGAGTGCGTCGGAGGACTACCGGGGGCGCTACCTGGACTTCGACCTGTATGCCACCTTCAACCCGCACAAGAACGTGGGCGTGCAGGCCGGCTACCGCAGCATCGACGTCTTCTATCTCTCGAAGAACGACACCGGCACGCTGACGTTCAAGGGCCTCTACTTCGGCGGCACGGCCCGCTTCTAGCTCCTCCCGCGAGGAGCCATGGCACCGATACTCGATGGATTCCCGAGCCACGTGCTGCGCGACTCTGAAGCCGGCATGCCCTCAAGCACATGCCTTGAGTTACACAGTCAGCGCGTGGGTCGACCGGGTGAGCAGCGCCGTCGCGAGACGGCGAGGTGACGCCGCGCGTGCAGACGGTCTTCGCCGGCGAGCGCTGACGCCGGAGCAAGAGCATCTGTTGGGCGTGCTGCTCCTCGTGCAGCCCGATGCTACGTTGGCCGAGCTCCAACCGCCCTGCCGACGACAGCCGCGCTCAGTACTCTGGCGCGCCATTGATCGGCTAGGCCTGACCTTTAAAAACCGTGTACACCGAGGGACAGCGGCGCCCTGATGTCGCCGCGGCCCGGCGCCGTGGCGGCACATCCAGTCGCTGCAGGCATGCGCGCCTACGTGTTCCTCGATGTATGTGGCGTCACCACCGATCTGCGGGCGCTACAGTTCAGGGGATGGCAGCGCCCCGGGGGCGTCGCCGTGTCGGGCCAGGTCAGATACACGCCCAGCCACCGCACGTCCCCGCTGCTGCCGTGTTCGGACGGCCGGAAGCCGGTGGTGCTCGTCACGCTCAGGGTTGACGGCGCCAGCGCCTCGGCAGGCATCACGATGTCCACCGTCTGATCCGGCGCCAGCGTTGTGGTGTGCGTCCACGCGCCGGAGGTCAGACGCACCTCGTTCGCGATCGGCCCGGCCTTCACGCGCAGCACCACACGCGCGCCCTGGTCCGCGACCACGACAAACGACGCGGTGCGTTCGCCGCGCAGCCACAGCGCGTCCGCTTCCATGTACGAGTCGTCGTCGAGGGCAAAGACCACCAGCTGCCCATAGCGGGCCGCCCGCGGGGCGAACGCCACGGTGCCGCGTGGGGCCAGCATGCGCGGACGCAGGGACATCCGCTGCACGACCGCCGCTGCCGCACGGTCGCCCCTGACGGTCACCGAGTGTGCGTCCACGGCGAGATGGAGCACCAGTCCAGAGAAGCCCGGCGGTCGGCCATCGAGTCGCCACCGCTCCATCGGCACCTCCTGGCGTCCGAGCGTCACGGTGACTTCGCCTGTCAGAGCGTCGTGCGCGTCGAGGAACACATCGTAGTCGCCGGCCGGCAGCTGCGGGATGCTGAGCAGCGGCTCGTCAGGACCGCCCAGGCGACCGCGCCGGCTGGTGGTGATGTTCAGACGGCGCGGCGCGTCTTCGACACTCAGCCGCCGCGTGGGGGCGAGCTGCAGCACGATCGGTGTACTCCCCGGCGTCCAGCGTGAGAGCCACGACATCTGCGAGGTGGTGGGCGTGCCGATCTCGCGGCCGCGTCCGGTCCAGACGATCGTGCACGCGAGCATCACGACGACCGGCACGGCCACGAACGCCACCGCCCGGCGAAGCCGCAGCACGAGCCGTCCGGCGAGCACCGCGAGCGCGCCGACCGCGCTCGCCGCTGCCAGCCACACTGCCGCGTCTTCGAGGGCGATGGCCAGGCCGTCGCGATGCACGCTGGGGAGCGCCAGCGTGAGGTCTGCCGATCGACTGAGCCAGTCGAGCAGCGGCGCGTAGCCGTCGCGTCCGCTGAGGATGAAGGCCCCGCGATCGACGGCGACCAGGGTGGCGGTGATGGCCGCCGAGATCGCCAGCAGCACGCCCATCACGACCCGCGTCACACCGCCTCCGCGCGCCCACAGCACGCCGATCGGCAGGGCCGCCATCGGCACCAGGGCCGCGACGAACCGCGCCGGCGCGCTGTAGCCGCCCCACCACATCGGATAGCTGGCGGCCACGGTCAGATACGGCGCGATCACGGCGAGGAGCTCCACCGTGAGGCGACGCCGCTCGCGCGCCAGCACGACCAGGCCGGCCACCGCGGTGACGAGCACCGGCGCGGTGGCGAGCAGGCCGAACTGCTGGTCCACCAGCAGTCCGGCGAGTCCGGCGGGGACGAAGGCCAGGCCGCCCTCGGGCCGCGCCCCGTACGGCGCTGCCGGGTTCGGCGTGCCGTAGATGGCGTAGAAGTAGGCGAACCAGGCCACGGCCGACACGATCGGCACCGCGAGGAAGCGGACGAGGTCCGCGCGATGCGCATCGCGCTGCCACAGGCGCAGGGCGAGCGCCACGCCGAGCACGCCGGCGATGAGCGCAAAGCGCGTGTGCAGCCACGGCAGCAGTGCCAGCGCCGCCCCGGTCGCCAGCCAGGCGCGGCTGGACAGGGGCCGCGCGCCGGTGTCGAGGGCGACCAGCGCGCTCACACCGGCCAGCGCGAACACGCCGCCCACCGGGTCGGGATAGATGGTGAAGGCATGCAGCAGAACCGGCGCCGCCGTGGCCACCGTGGCCCAGGCGATCCACGCCGCGCCGGCACTGGCCGTGAGCGCGAACACGAGACGCCAGACCGTTGCCATACCGAGGGCGCCGATGCCGACCACGAGTGCCACGGCCGCCGGGTAGCCCGCCACCGCGAAGGCCGGCAGCACCAGCGCCGATACCCCCGGGGCATGAATCGAGTAGATCTCACCGTCGGTGCCGCGGCGCATGAAGTCGGCCTTCAGCGTCGCCTCGTAGTAGTCGGTGTAGTGCTGGTCGCGGTGATTGTTCTCGATGCGCAGGTCACCGTCGCGCAGCAGGCTTTGCGTGATGACAAGGTAGTGCGGCTCATCCCCCGCCGGCAGGCGCGGACGCGCTACCGCCCACGCCACCAGCGCCACGACGGCGAACACCGCTGCGGCCACCCACGGTGCCTGTTGCGGCGAGTGCCACCAGGCTTCGCCGTGGTCGCGGCGCCGGAGTTGGCCATGCACCAGCGGCCAGACGGCGCCGGCGAGCGCCACGCCCCAGACGGCCCCCTCGAGCGGACCGTCCCACAGCAGAAAGGCCGCCGGCACGGGCAGCGGCAGCCAGGGCAGCCACGGCAGCGCGAGCAGGGCCAGCGGTGCCAGCCGGATACGGCGCCCGGCCAGCGCGCCGGCCAGCCCCCCGGCGACCAGCAGGGCCCCCAGCCACAGGGATGGCGGCAGTGCGCCGAGTCGCGTCATCCGTGACGGATCCACCAGCGCCACGGCACCGAGCGACACCCAGGCAGAGAGACCGGCCGCGAGTCCGGCCAGGAGCGGGGCCAGCCGGAAGGCGCGCGCGCCCTCGGCCGGAGCGGTCACGGCCGCTTCCTCGCCAGACAGATGATCGAGCTGCCGACCGGCATGTTCACCGCCCGCAGCAGCCACGACTCCGCCACCAGCAACGCCGACAGCGCGAGGTTCACCGGCGCGGCCGGCACGCTGATCTCGCTGTCGCTCGCCGCGGCCTGGCCGCCCCCCTGCCAGCGCTGGAACGCCCGCACCGAATAGAGGAGCGGAAACAGGAACGCGAACGTGTAGGAGATCCGCACCACCTCGAGACCGGCCCCTTCGAGCAGCGCCGTCAGCGAGGCCGTGGTGTAGCGACGCAGTTCCTTCGCCAGCGACCCATGGCCGCCACGCAGCGACTCGAGCGCGGCCGCGGTGATGAGGACGTAGCCGCCGGGCCTGGCCACGCGGGCCATCTCGCGGGCGGCGGCCTGCTCGACCTCGTCAGGCAGCCCGTAGAACACGTCGAACGACGTCACGATGTCGAAGGCGTTGTCGGGGCACGGGATATGGCCGATGCTGCCACGGGCGACCCGGGTGAGCCCGTGTGTGCGCGCAAAGCGCGGGCCGATGGAAGTGATGTCGAAGCCGAACGCCCGGCCGTGGCGGCCCAGCATCTCGAGGTTGGCGCCGGTGCCGCAGCCGCAGTCGAGCAGCCGCAGGTTGGGGCGTCCGCCGGCGGCGCGAGCCAGCCACGGCGTGACGAACCGCCGGAACCCGCGGAACCAGAAGTGGGTGCGTTCGGCGCGGTAGGTGAGTTCGAGGAGGCGATCGAGGTGTTCCATGCCGCGGCGCGCCGCGACGATCATGCGGCGGCGCCATGGTACCATACGGCCCGCATGCGCCAGCGCGGGCTCGCCGAGGCCAGCGGCCGTCGTGGCCGGTGCGCTGCTCCTTACCGACCGCTCTCACCTATCCACTGGTGGCCAAGATCGATCGGATCGGCCGCGTCAATACGGCCGACGGGTACTTCGCGATGTGGAACGTGGCGTGGGTGGCCGACTCCCTGATCGTGCGTCCGTCGAGGCTGTTCGACGCCAACATTTTCTATCCGGCGCGGCGAGCCCTGGCGTTCTCCGAGGCCAACATCGGCGCCGGCGTCGTCGCGGTGCCGGCCTGGGGCTTCAGCGGCAATCCCTTCCTGGCCCACAACTCGGTCGTGGTCTTCGCCTTCACCATGGGTGTGGCCGGCGCCTACTACCTGACGCGCTACCTCACCGCCAGTCGCGGCGCCGCGGCCGTGGCCGGCGTGCTCTTCGCGTTCTGCCCCTTCGTGTTCGCGCGGACTGCCCACATCCAGTTGATGATGACCTTCGGCCTGCCGTTCTCGATGCTGGCCTTCCATCGCCTGGTCGATCGCGCAGACGCCGGGGCGCGCGACCACGCTCGGCGTCGTCATGTGGGCGCAGGCGCTGTCGTGCGCCTACTACGGCATCTTCGCGGCGCTCATGGTCGGTCTCGGCACCCTGGTGTTCGCGGTCACGCGGGGCCTGTGGCGTTCCCCCCGCTACTGGTCGCACATCGCGCTCGCGGCGGCGGTGTCGATCGCGCTCACGGCGCCGTTCTTCCTGCCCTACGTGCAGGTGCAGGAAGAGGGCTTCTCGCGCACGCTCGATGACGCGCGTCGATGTACAGCGCCAATGCCGGGGCCTGGCTGGCCTCATCGTCGTGGGCGCATCGCTGGTGGCTGCCGCCATTCGAAGGGTTCACCGAGGTGCTCTTTCCCGGCCTCCTCGCGACCGTGCTCGGCGCTCTGGGGCGCAGCGGCGGCTGCTGCGACCGTCGCGACGACCCAGAGGCGAACGCGTCGCCTGGCCTGACGCGCGACGTCGCCGGCTACTACGTGGCGGTCGCCCTCATCGCCTTCTGGGCGTCGTTCGGTCCGGACGCCGGGCTGTATCGCGTGCTCTACGACACGGTGCCCGTGTTCTCCTTCCTGCGGGCGCCGGCCCGCATCGGCATCGTCGTGACGCTGGCGCTCGTCGTGCTCTCCAGCGGCGTGCTCGCGCCGTGGCTCCGCGCGGCAGACCTCGCCCACTGGCGTGGGCGGCGGCCCTGGTCGTGCTCGCGGCGCTCGAGCTGAACACCGCCCCGCTCGACGGCCCTCCGCGAGGCCCCGCCCGTGCCCGAGGCCTATCGGCGGCTCGCCACGCTGCCGCGCGGGGCCGGTGGCCGAGTTCCCGTACTTCTACCAGCGGTCGGACTTTCCGCGGCACGCCGAGTACATGCTCGGCTCGACCTATCACTTCCAGCCGCTCATCAACGGCTACTCCGACCACATCCCGGCGCGAGTGGCGGGAGACGGTCGTGCCGCTCAGTTCGTTCCCGACCCGCGAAGCGTTCGCCATCCTCGGCAAAATCGGCGCCCGCTACGTCGTGTTCCACCTGCAGGGCTACGACCGCCGCAGCCGCGAGCGCCTGCTGGTGCGCCTGACGACCTACCAGCAGTACCTGCGCCCGATCGTGCAGGACGACGACGTGTGGCTCTTCGAGATCGTGGACTGGCCCAACTGATGCGCGGGCAGGCGCCATGACCCGACGCGCTGCCGCCGCCCTCCTGGCGACGCTCGTCGCCGCCGTGCTCCACACCTGGCCGCTCGCCAGCGATCCGGCCGGATTGTCGCGCCACGACAACGCCGACACGACGCTGACGACGTGGATCGTGAGCTGGGTCGCGCATGTCCTGCCCCGCGATCCGCTGCACGTCTTCGACGCGCCGATCTTCCATCCCGAGAAACGCACGCTCGCCTATTCCGAGCCGCTGCTGGTGCCGGGCGTGATGGCGATGCCGCTGCGCGCCGCCGGGCTCGACGCCACCGTCACCTACAACCTGCTCGTCATCCTCGGCTTCGCGCTGAGCGCCTGGGCGATGTGGCGCGTGGTGGCGCACTGGACGGGGGACGAAGCCGCGGGCGCGGTGGCCGGGCTGGCCTACGCGTTCAACGCGCATCTGCTCACCCGCTTCGGTCACCTGCAGGCGATTCACGCGGAGTGTTTCCCGATCGTGCTCTTCGCCCTCGATCGGCTGGCGACGCGGGCGCGACTGCGCGACGGCCTGCTGCTGGGCGTCGGTCTCGCGCTGGTCGGCTTCACGTCGATCTATCAGCTCGCGTTTGCCGCCGGCGCCACCGTGGCCGGGATGCTGGCGCGCGCCAGCGAGTGGCGGCAGCGTCCTGGCGCCACCGTCGCCGCCTCGGGCCTCGGCATCGGCCTCGGCGTGCTGCTGCTGGCGCCGATGCTCTGGCAGTACCTGGCGGTCAGCCGCGAGTTCGGGCTCGCGCGCACGGTCGCCGAAGCCGCCGACTTCGCCGCCACCTGGCGCGACTACCTGGCGACCGGCGGCCGACTGCACTACGCGTGGTGGAGCGCGCCGTACTTCCCGGACACCGCCGCGCTCTTTCCCGGCGTCACCGTGGTGCTGCTGGCGCTGGTGGGACTCGACGGCTCCGCACGACCAGCAGGGCCGCGTGCGCATGATGGCGGCCATCGGCGCCACCGGCGTCCTCATGTCGCTCGGTCCCGTGGTGCCCCTCTACACGTGGCTCTTCGAGCACATTCCACTGCTGCAGGCCACGCGTGCCACCGACCGTTGGGGCGTGCTGGCGCTGACCGCCCTCGCCGTGCTCGCCGCCTACGGCCTGACGGTGCTGCGCGCACGCACGTCCGGCCGGGCGCGTCAGGCGATCGCGGTGGCGGCCCTGACGCTCATCACGCTCGAGGCCCTGCGGGCGCCCCTGGCCTTCAGGCCCACGCCGGCGATTCCGGCGATCTACACCCGGATTGCCGCGCTGCCCGGAGCCGTGCTGCTCGAGTACCCGACCTACGAAGGCGCCGCCTTCAGCCGCAATGCGCCGTACCTGCTCGCGCAGACCGTGCATTTCAAGCCGATCGTGGCCGGCTACAGCGGCACCTTCACGCCGGACTACAGCGCGCGGCTGGCCGACCTCGCCACGTTTCCGTCGGACCGGGCCCGGCGTCGCATCACGGCGATGGGCATCACGCACATCGTGCTGCACCTGGCGCCGCTGCGGGCCACGGTGGGCCAGGCGGTCATCGACGCCGTGGACCAGGTGCCGTGGGTGGCGCGCGTGTTCGCGGACGAGACCGCGCGCGTCTTCCGGATCCGCACCGACGTGCCGTGACGGCGCGGCGTCAGCCGCGCGGACGGCGGCGCACGGGCGGCTTCTTCGTCGCCGGCGCCGGTCGCTTCTTCGCGGGCGGGGTGAGCATCGACGGCGCCGCCGGCGCGGGCGCCACCATCGGCACCGGCTTCAGCACGCCGCCGCCATAGAGCCGGCGGTAGTCTTCGGCCGTGCCCAGAATGCGCTTGACGTAGTTCTGCGTCTCGGGGAACGGGATGTCGTCGATCCACTCGTCGATCGGCAGCCCCGGACGCTCCGACTTCCAGCGCGTCACGCGGTGCCCGCCGGCGTTGTAGCCGGCCAGCGCGTAGGCGGCGTGGCCGAACTGCGCCATCAGGTCGCCGAAGTACTCGGTGCCGATCGCCATGTTCACTTCCGGATCGGTGAGGCGGCGGGTCGAGAACGGCTTGATGCCGATCTGGCGGGCGACGCTGCGTCCGGTGGCCGGCATGATCTGCATCAGCCCGATGGCGCCGGCCGACGAGGCGATGCCGGCGTCGAAGGTGGATTCCTGCGCCGCCAGCGCCACCACCAGATACGGATCCAGCCCGCGCCGCTTCGCGCTGCCCTCGAGCTGCTGCCAGTAGTCGATCGGGAAGATGACGCGCAGCACGTCGGCCGGCAGTGACTGCCCCCCGGACGCGAGGTACTGCGGATAGGCGCGCTTCATCGCGTTGATGCCCGGCCGCAGCCGGCCGGCCCGGTGATGCGCGAGCGCCACCGTGGCCTGCAGCGCCGGCGAGTCGCCGAAGGCCCGGCGCGCGAACTGCGCTTCGGCCAGGGCCAGGTCGTGCAGGCCCAGCGCCATCAGCAACGCGATCTGACGCTCGGTGGGCGGCGGGGCCGTGGGCCGCGGCCCGGGGACCTCGACGACGCTGGTGGGCACGGCGGTGCCCGCCTCGTCGAGCTGCGCCAGTGCCAGCCGCCCGTAGTAGCTGTTGTAGTAGTCGGTGGCCGTGAGCACGAAGCGGGCCGAGGCGGCGGCGCTGTTGCCCATGCGCTGCATCGCCCGCCCGCTCCAGTAGAGCCAGGAGGGCCGGTAGTCGGAACGCGGAAAGCTGCGCGCGCCGGTCTCGAAGCAGGCGATCGCCAGGGCGTCGTTGCGTTGCCGGTAGGCCCACCAGCCCGCCTTCCAGGCAGCGCGCTCGGCGAAACGGCCGGCCGCAAAACGCTGCACGATGAGACCGAAGACCTCGGCCGCCGCCGCGTCCTGGTCGTCTCGCAGGTACTGCGTTGCCAGGGCGTCGAGCGCCTCTTCCGCGTACGGACTCTGGCGATGCGTGTCGGCCAGCGCGCGCACGGCCTGCACGTAGCCGTTGACGTCGCCCAGGCCGCGCAGCGGCCAGCGCGTGGTGGTGCCGGGCCTCGGCCTGATGCGCCCCGGCGCCCATGAGCGGGCGCAGGCGATCGACGGCGGCGCGAAACTGCCTGGCCTGCACGTCGGCGGCGGCAATGCGCACCTCAGCGCCGTCGTGGACCTCGCCGGTCGTGGCCGCCGCGACCTCGACGTAGGCGGCGCGGGCCAGCGCCCATCGCCGGGCGGCGTAGAGGGCGGCGGCCCGCGCCCGCGTCTTGTCGAGGCGCCCGGGGAACTCTGCGTCGTCCACGTTCAGACGCTCGAGCACCTCGCCCGACGACGCCGCGTCGGGCGACAGCGGGTAGTCGTAGTAGACGCGCCGATGCGCCTCGATCGCCCCGGCGGGGTCGCCGGCGCGCTCGCGCGCGATGCCCAGTTGATGGGCGACGCGGTCGGGTTCGGCCGGCTTGGTGGCGAGCAGGCGCGCGAACGTCTCGCTGGCCAATGCGTATTCGCCGCGCTGCTGCTGCACCTCGGCCAGGCGCCAGAGCGCCTGCTCGGCGATGTGGCTGCGCGCGTTGGGAGTTGCGATCGAGCCGAAGGTGGCCGCCGCCGCGTCGAGGCGGCCCTGGCGCAGCGCGACCATGCCGCGGTAGTACTTCACGTGCTCGGCGAGCGGTGAGGCGTCGAGGACGGCCGATGAGACCAGCGCGGCCACCGACGACGCATCGCCGCCGCCGTCGATGACGACAACGGCGCGGGCGAAATCTCTGAGCGGCGCGGTGAGGGCGGTGACGGGAGCGGGCGCCAGCCAGTAGGCGGAGGGCTGTGCGGGCACCGGGTCGTGCGCGGTGGGTTGCAGGGGCGGCGACGCGTCCTGGACGGCGTCAGGCGCCGCGCCGATGAGCAGCAGGGCCGTCAGGGCCGCGACGACGCCCAGCCACCCCCGGCGGCTGGATGCGCGTGCGGCTCCTGCGACCCGTGCCGTCACGCGGACGCAGCGACCCGCGCCGTGCCGGCCCTGCCGGCCGTGGCGCGCTGTACGGCGAGGCCTTCGAGGCATCGCGCGGCATGACGAACGAGGACTTCCACCGGCGAGGTCCAGCCGGCGGCGGTCGACGAGGTGCCCGGGTCGGCGTAGAGCACCGCCACGGGACGGCCGGCCACCAGCAGCGGCACCGCCAGGCCCGGCCGGTCGGCTGGCGCTTCACTGAAGGCTGGCGCCGCCAGCACCGAGCCCGAACCGGTGACGGCCGGACGTTGCGTGTTGACGGCGGCCGCCAGCGCCCCCACGTCGCTGGTGCTCGACTCGAGCGCGCGCGGTTCGCGGTCGTAGGCGCCGAAGCCGATGGTGCGCCAGCCGATGAGGCGCTCCCCCTTCACGACCAGCACCGCCGCCCGGCCGGCTTCTTTGCTGGCGCCGAGCGCGAGCGCGTCGAGCACTTCGGTGAGCGAGGTCGCGCCGTCGAGCGCGCGCACCGATTCCAGCATCCGCAGGGCGCCGGTCTGGTGAGCGTCCACGGCGTGGCTGTGGAGGGTGGCGGCTTCCTGCGCTTCGGCGCGCAGCGACAGCAGCGCGGCTTCCGCCAGCTCACGGGCCTGCGCGGTGGCGCCGTCGAAGTCGGCGCGCATGCGCGCAGCGACCTGCTCGAACTCGTCGCGCAGCTGCGCGGTGGTGGCGTCGGCCTGCTCGCGCAGACGCGCGGCATCGGCGGCGTGTTCGTCGCGGGCCACGGTCGCGGCCTCGAGCGAGGCGCGCAGCTCGGTGGCGGCCGCCTCAGCCTCCTCGCGCTGCTGCGCCGCGGCCTGCTGCGCCTCGCGCAGCTCGGTGCGGACCGCCTCGATGGTCGCCTCCGACTCCGACTGCAGCCGGGCGATCGTGGCCTCGCCCTCTTCGCGCTGACGAACGGCGATGACCTGGGCCTCGCGCAGTTCGGTGCGAATGGCTTCGACGGTCGCCTCGGCATCGGCCTTGGCGCTCGTCAGCGCCGCCTCGGCCTCCTGGCGCTGGCATTCCAACTCGGCCGCGGCGGCCTCATTCAACCGGCTCGCCTCGAGGCGGGCGGCATCCGCCGCCTGGGCGAGCTGCGCTTCATGGGTGGCGGCCAACGACGTCTTCTCGCTGTCGAAGGCGGCCTGGAGCTCGGTGTACACGACGCCTCGCGCCTCGGCCACCGCCGCGACCCGGGCCTCGTCAGCCAGGGCCAGCGCAGCCGTGCGGTCGCGATCGGCCTCGGCCTTGACGTCGGTGAAGGCGGCGTCGAATTCGGCCTCCAGGCGGGTCTTCACCTCGGAGATCGCATCGGTGAGCGCTTGACGAAATCGGTCTTCCAGCGACATGGCAGTCTCGAACAGGGGCGAAGTGGCGAACGTCGACGCGGCTGGGAATGCGCGGTCCATCGGCTTGACGTGCCCCTGTGTGCCGACGGGCGTCCTGTCACCAACGTATCGGGAGAACGCCCTGTCTGCATTATCGGGACGATGGGGTGCAGCGTCAAGAAACGCCGTGCAACACCGCCACCTCGGCGGTCGCCGTCGAAGCCGTGTGCAAGGGTGCTACTATCGATCCTGCGGTTGCGTGTGTGGGTCTGGTTCCAGCGCGCGGCGCTCTACGTGGGGGCGACCTGGCTTCGACGGGGGTGCAGAATCGTGGGATGCATGCCGAGCTCCACTAACTCGTAAATCTGGTGGGACATCCGTTAACTGCGGACAATCAGTACGCTCTCGCAGCCTAAACCGTTGTGAGCGTCTTGCCTGACCTCGCCTGGTGGTCGGGGTCAAGACGTCATTAAGCAGGCTGGCTCTCGCGTGGCGCCACGGCGCGCGAGGGTGAGATTTACCGGGGCTGGCGCCTGACGGTACTTAGCCGCTTCCACACGGCGGGCGCGAGAACCACGAAGCGGACACGCATGTAGAGTCCTGCGAGGACGTTCTCTCGGACGCGGGTTCAACTCCCGCCGCCTCCACCACTTTCTTCACTACGGGCCTTCGGCCTCGCCTTCCCGGTCGACCCCCTCGTTTCCCCAATCTCTCCACGGCTGGAGACGGCCCCCGTCTCCAAGAGCCTGATGGCCGCGTCGACGCCGCCGGGCTCAGGTGCATGTAGCGCTGGGTCGTGGTCAGGTCCTGGTGTCCGGCCAGTTCCTGAATGGCCCGAGCCGGCGCGCCACGCATCGCCAGGTGCGAACAGAATGTGTGCCGCAGGATGTGCACCCCGGGCTTCACGTTCGCCCGTCTGGCGGCCCGTCGCATCAGCACTTGGAGACCTTCTGTGTGAGCGGCACCCTCGCAGAGCACTCGCGGCCCCGTAGATGCCGCGCCTCGCAGCGCCTCGTCAGCCGCTTCGTCAGCGGCGTGCCGCAACCGCTCGCCTTTGGTCGCCGTGACGTGACCCTTCCATTCGGAACGCGCCACCGTCATCTGCCGCTTCGCCAGGTCCACGTCGGACCATTCGAGCGCCATCATCTCGCCGCACCGCAGGCCCGCTTCCCCACCGAGCAGTACGAGCAGCTGCGCCAGCGAATCTGACTGCGCCGCCTTGACGAGCCGTTCGAACTCGTCGAAGTCGTAGAAGCTCGCCTCGCCCTTCGGCGCCTTGGCAGATGGCTTCGCTGTTCACTGACAAGCGGGTGCAGGCAATAACGTTCCCGAGGCGGCACCCGAGCTTGACTCTGATCCTGGACCGTGCCGGTGAAGACCTTGGGCAGTTGTCTTTCGCGTTCGAGACGCTTGTTGATTTCTGCCTGTCGGAGATGCCTGCTCGGATTCGCCGCATCCTCGAGCGTTAGGAGCCTCAAAGGCTGAAGGCTACGCCGCGTGACGGCCTCGCGGTTCCTCGATGCGCGCCAGGCTCAGCTTGAGCCTGAACGGCTTCAGCAGCCGATTCATCGTGTCCTGCGTCGGGTTGTGCCTCGGGTTGATCGCGCGCAGCACGTTCGGCCCCGCCATCTTCACCTTCGCGGCGAACTCCTTCACGCCCATCGCGCGGATCGCCTTGCCGAGCGCCACCTGAATCGGCACGCCTTCGTCCATGGCCGCCAGCAGGAACTCGCGGGCGAACTCCTGGTCGCGCAGGTCCTGCGCCAGCCCTTCGTTCCAGTCTCTGCTGCGTCGTGCCATCGCACGGCTCCCTGGCGTGGTGGTCCCGATTACCGGCTCGCCGAATGCTTTTCGCCTCAGCGCCGGCCGGACTTCCCAAGAAGGTAGCACCAGCTCCGCAGCAATTGACGAACTATACGTCTCTGACGTATACTCAGCCAGCCGTGCTGACGTTCATCGAGACCAAGCTCTTCACGTCGCTGGTCGGCCAGTATCTCTCGGACGACGAATACGCCGCGCTGCAGCAGGCGCTGGCGGACAACCCGGACGCCGGCGACGTGATTCGCGGATCGGGCGGCGTCCGCAAGCTTCGCTGGGGCCTCGCCGGCCGCGGCAAACGCGGCGGAATTCGGGTCATCTACTACCTGCGGTCACGGCAGGGAGAGATCTGGATGCTCACGCTCTACGCCAAGAACGAAGTCGAGAGCATCCCGGGACACGTCTTGAAGAAGATCAAGGAGGAGATCGATGGCGGCGCCTAAGCGAAACGTCGGGCGGGAGATTCTGGACGGGCTCCGGCAGCTCAAGCGGGGCGAGCATGGCCGCGTCACCACGGTGCCGTCGGTCGCGTCCATCCGCGAAGGCACGGGGCTGTCGCAGCCGCGCTTCGCTGAACTGCTGGGCGTCTCGGTGCGGACGCTGCAGGAGTGGGAGCAGGGCCGCCGCGCGCCCTCCGGCGCGGCACGGACGCTGTTGTTGATTGCCGCCAAGAATCCCCGCGCGCTCCTGGACGTGGCGTAGCTGCTGCCTCCAACACCTCGCCGTTTTGGAGGCGGCGGGACAGGGCCCGTGGAACAGGGCACGGGCACCCCTGAATCCGGTTCCCGCCGCCAAAATGGCAAGCGGCGGGACCACTGCCCCGCCGCCTCCAATATCCCTCCAAAATTCGGGTCGATTTCGGGTGTTTCCCGAGGACGCCAGTGAACTCGACGAACGGCGGCAACTGCCGCCGACAGAACGCGTTAGCCCCAGAAGTCGCGCGCCATCAGCAAGTTACCGATCACGCGCTTTTCGCGTTCAACTCCCGCCGCCTCCACCACTCCTTCACTACGTTCAGTCGTGGTGTCGGCGTCGTAGTCAGGCGCGCAAGTCGCGCCAGCGGCGCGACTTAGCGGGCACAACTCCCGCTGACCACGACGAACGATCTTCTCCGACGATCTATCTCCGTTCCTGCCCCGTCTCCACAATGTCTCCACGCCTGGAGACGACACCTGGTGACTCCAGGAGTCTGATGGCGTCGTCGATCGCCGCGGGACTGACGTGCATGTACCGCTGCGTCGTCGACAGGTCCTGATGCCCCGCCAGCTCCTGAATCGCGCGAGCTGGCGCGCCTCGCATCGCCAGGTGCGAACAGAACGTGTGCCGCAGGATGTGCACACCTCCCTTCGCCACCCCCGCCCGGCGCGCCGCGCGCCGAACGAGCTCACGCACGATCTTCTGCGTGAGCGGTGACCCGTCGTCCTGACACAGCACCCGCTCGCCCCGCAGGTGCCGATGCCCCTGCAGCGCCGACGCGAGCCGCGTCGTCATCGGTACGTAGCGCAAGCGATTGCCTTTCGGCGCTGCACGTGTCCCTTCCAGTCGGATTGCTGCACGCAGAGCTGACGCTTGCGAAGGTCCACGTCGGTCCAGCGCAGCGCCATGACCTCCCCGCATCGCAACCCGGCCTCCCCCGCCAGCAGCACGCACAGATACGCGTTGGCTGGTGAACTCCGCGCGGACTCGACGAGCCGCTCGTAGTCGTCGAAGTCGTGGAAGGCAGCCGACGACTTCGGGGTCGGAAGCAGGCGGATGACGCACGGCATACGCTCGATGACGTCCCACTCGGCGCCTTCTTGAGCAGCACGTTCAGCACGGTGAGGACGTTGTTGACCGTCTTGGCCGACTTGCCGCGAAGCATCGCCTTGAGCCGCTGGATGTCTTCGGTCGTGATCGCATCCAGCTTCCGGGCGCCCAGCAGCGGGAGCAAGTGCACCCGCCCGATGGTGTCCTTGGCGGCGATGCCGCTCGGCTTCTGCCGATTCGCCCGCGCGTAGCCGTCGAGGAACCGCGGCCAAAACGTGTTGAGTGTGGGCACCTCCGGCTGAGATCTCCGGCGGGCCGTGCACGAGCAGCGACTCTGTTCGCACCGGGAAGCGATTTTCTTGCACGGGTGCGCCGCCAGAGCCCACTGGCCACCGCGTATTGGCCGGGGCCCCGCCGCACGCCGCCGCGGTCGAGGCCTGAAGGCGCCGCGCGGACATGGGCGGGGGCGACGCGGACCGGAGCGCCTTGAGGGCGGCGAGGGCGGTGGGATGCTGATCGCCCTACCTCGCGACGCTAAACGCTATACTTCCGGCCACTTGGCCCTCACTCCAGGCACGCGTCTCGGCGTCTACGAAATCACCGCGCCGATCGGCGAAGGCGGGATGGGTCAGGTGTGGCGCGCCACCGACACCACGCTCGGCCGCCAGGTGGCGATCAAGATCCTGCCGGACGCGTTTGCCGCCGATCCCGAGCGCCTGGCGCGCTTCGAGCGCGAAGCGAAGACGCTGGCGTCGCTGAATCATCCGCACATCGCCGCGATCTACGGGTTCGAGAAGCTCCCTTCGACAGGCTCAGGGCAGGCGGGATGCACGCGCTCGTGATGGAACTGGTCGAGGGCGAGGACCTGTCGCAGCGCATCGCGCGCGGCGCGATCCCGCTCGACGAGGCGCTGCCGATCGCGAAGCAGATCGCCGAGGCGCTCGAAGCGGCGCACGAGCAGGGGATCATCCATCGCGATCTGAAGCCCGCGAATATCAAGGTCCGCGCCGACGGCACGGTGAAGGTGCTGGACTTCGGTCTCGCGAAAGCGATCGACCCGCCGCGTGCGGTCGAGTCGCCCGACGGCGATCGAAGTCGCCGACCATCACGTCGCCCGCGATGACGCAGGCCGGGATGATCCTCGGGCACGGCCGCCTACATGGCGCCCGAGCAGGCCAAGGGAAAGATCGGTCGACAAGCGCGCCGACATCTGGGCGTTTGGCGTGGTGCTCTACGAGATGCTGACCGGCCAGCGCGCTGTTCAGCGGCGAGGACCATTCCCGAGACGCTTGCCGCACGTGATGACGCGCGAGAGTCGATCTTGGCACACTGCCGGCGACCACGCCGCGGCACATCGCGCACGCTGCTCGCGCGATGCCTGGTGAAGGACCCGAAGCAGCGCTTACGCGACATCGGTGAGGCGCGCTCGGCGCTGGACGGCGCGTTCGAGACGGCCACACCCCAGACGACGGCGGCCGCCACGCCCGCGTCGCCACGCCGCACCATCGCCATCGCGAGCGCAACGCTGCTTGGCGGCGCCGCGGTCGCCACGCTCGCCACCTGGGCGCTGATGCGTCCCACGCCCGTGCCGCTGCAGCCGATGCGCTTCGCCGTGGCCCCGACGGGCGCGCAGGCGCTCGCCATCAGCGGCGTCGAACGCGACTTTGTCCTGTCCGCCGATGGCCGGCACCTCGTCTATGTGGCGGGCGGGGGGCAGTTGATGGTGCGGGCGATCGAGGCGCTCGACCCGGTGCCACTCCGCGGCATCACCGGTGCGCTCAACCCGTTCCTGTCGCCCGACGGCCGCTGGGTCGGGTACTTTACGGGACACCGAACTCCGGAAGGTCGCGATCACGGGCGGGGCGCCCATCATCCTGTGCCCCATCGTGGGCACACCGCGCGGCGCGAGTTGGGCACCAGACGACTCGATCGTCTTCGCGACGAGCGATCCCACCACCGGCCTGTTCCGCGTCCCAGCCGCGGGCGGGACGCCGACCGTGCTGACCACGCCCGATGCCGCGCAGGGCGAAGCGGATCATCTGTTCCCGTCCCTCCTGCCCAGCGGGCGGGCGGTGCTGTTCACCGTCACCTCGAGCGGCGGGATCGACACCGCGCAGATCGCCGTGCGGGATCTCACGACCGGCCAGACCACGACGCTGGTGCGCGGGGGAAGTCGGGCCGAGTACAGTCGCGCCTTCGGCAGGCTCAGGCCAGGCCGGCTATCTGGTCTACGCGGTCGCGGGCACGCTGCGCGCCGTGCGCGTCGATCCGGACACCCTCGCGGTGGGGAGCGACCCGGTACCCGTGGTCGAGGCAGTGAAGGGGCGCCAGTTCAGCGTGTCGCGGACCGGCGCGCTCGTGTATGTCCCCGGGGGGGAGGCGGAGGCCCAGCGCTCACTGGTGTGGGTCACGCGCGACGGCCGCGAGGAGCCCCTGACGGCCGCGCCGCCGCGCGCCTACGCCATCCCGCGCCTCTCGCCAGACGGCACGCGGGTGGCGCTCGACATTCGCGACCAGCAGCAGGACATCTGGATCTGGGATCTCGCGCGCCAGACGCTGACCCGGCTGACCGATGCGCCCGCCGGCGACCTGATCCCGGTGTGGACGCCGGACAGCCGGCGCGTGATCTTCGCGTCGGCGCGCGCGGGTCAACCGAATCTCTTCTGGCAGGCGGCGAACAACACCGGGACCGCCGAGCGCCTGACCGCGAGTCCCAACGGCCAGGCGCCGATGTCGATCTCGCCCGACGGCACGCGGCTGCTCGTCAGGGAAGATGGGCCGACGACGGGCCTCGATCTGCGCGTGCTGCGCCTGGACCCCTTCGACTTCGCTCACGGAGGCACCGAGTCCCCTCCTTCGACGTCGCCCGGGACCAGCCCGTCGCCCTCACCCGGAACCCCACCACGCCAGACCGAGCCCCTGCTGCCGCAGACGCCGTTCGAAGAGCACAACGGCGAGATCTCGCCCGACGGGCGCTGGCTGGCGTATCAGTCGAACGCGTCGGGCCGCGACGAAATCTTCGTGCGGCCGTTCCCGAACGTGGACGCCGGCAACTGGATGGTCTCGACGAGCGGCGGCACGCCGCCCACTGTGGGCGCGGAGCGGCACCGAGCTGTTCTATCTCGACAGCGCCGGGGCGATGACCCGCGTCCCGGTTCAGACGACGCCAACCTTCAGCGCCGGCGCCGCGACTACGCTGTTCGAGACGCGAGTACTTCAACGCGTGCTACGCGCGGTTACGACGTCTCCCCCGATGGCCAGCGGTTCCTGATGATCAAGGATGCGGCTGCCGCGCAGGCGCCGACGATGGTCGTCGTCCTCAACTGGCTGGAAGAGTTGAAGGCGAAGCTGCCCGCGCCTCGCAGAGGGCCGCGCCGATCACGCTTATTCTGAACTGGCAGCCCCGACAAAGCCGTCGGGCGAACGTGCGCTCAGGCCGTGAGGCTTTCTGCTACGCTCTCAGCATGACGCTCGACGCGGTCACACGGTGTCTTCTCGGCCAGCGGGCGCTGTTGGCGGAACACGGCGTCTCGGCGCTCTACGTCTTCGGGTCTGTTGCGAACGGGCGAGCCACGGCGCACAGTGACATCGATCTGCTCGTCGAATTCTCACGGCCTGTCGGCCTTGTCGAGTTTGTCGGGTTGCAGCAGCACTTGACGGCGGCGTTGGGACATCCCGTCGATCTCGTGACGCCTGCCGCCCTGAAGCCGCAGTTGAGAACTCGCATCCTTCGCGAGGCCGTGCGTGCGGCCTGAGTCGAGGTCGCGACGACTCCGCCTGGAGGATATCCTCACGGCGGCCTGCGGATTCAGTCCTACACCGCCGGAATGTCCGCCGAGGAGTTTCAGGCCGATCTGAGGACCATTGATGCCGTCGTACGAAACTTCGAGGTCATGGGCGAAGCTGCGAGGCACATCGACGACGAATTCGTGGCCGATCACACCGAAGTGGCATGGCGAGAAGTGCGAGGCTTCAGAAACGTCCTTGCGCACGCATACTTCGGCGTGGATATCGCCATTCTCTGGCAGACGGTGTGCGACGACGTGCCTCACTTGATCGCAGTCGTGACACCGTTAGCGGCTGCTGAACCGCCCGATCCTGAGTCGTAGCAAGGCTCAGGACGCTGTCTCGACGCTCCCGCGGCGTTTCCGTCGGCCACCTGCCTCGACCGTATGATCACGTCACTCTTGGCCCTCACCCCCGGTACTCGACTCGGCGTCTACGAGGTCCCGCCGCCGCGTCGAGCGGATTCCCGACATCGCCGCGATGCGCCTCGCGCTCGACGGCGCGTTCGAGACGGTCGCGCCGCAGACGACGTCATCAGCCACCGCATCGGCATCGCGCGGACGACTGCCCTGGATGGTCGCGACCGCCGCCGCGGTCGTGGGGATGATCGCACTCGCCCTTCCCGCCGGGCGGCATCTGCGACAAACGCCGCCCCGCGCGCCGGCCGAGACGCTGAGCTCGTCACGCCCGCCACTGACCGGCCCACAGACTTCGCCCTCTCGCCCGACGGCCGCCAAATCGTCTTCGTGGCGTCGGGCGACGGCCCCTCCCGCCTGTGGGGGCGGTCGCTGGCGACCACGACCGCCCAGCCGCTCGAGGGCACCGACGGTCGCGGTCACCACCCTCGCAGGGCAGCCGAGCCACCGGTTTCCGTCGTTTCTGCCCGATGGCCGGCACTTCCTGTTCTACGCACAAGGAGCGCCGGACACCGCGGGGCTACCTGGGGACATAGGGGCTTGCAGTGGACGTGGAATATTCGCGTTCGCCCGTTCGGGCCAAGGGCGATCGGCCGGACGTACTGGTGCGCCAGCACTCGCGCGATGAAGTCGGTGTACTTTCTGCCCGTGCGTGACGCCGGCAAAGGTCGCATATTGGCGGCCGACGAATCGCCCGAGTGGCGGAGGACGACGTCGAGGACCTCACTGTGGCGGGCCGTCAGGAAGGCGCCGGGCATGGCCACCGAGATGCAATCGGTCTGCTTTGCTCGATGCGGCCGCCCCATGGAGTGACGCGCTCGGATGGTTGCAGAAGCTGCACGATGACAATGCTGCGCGGCGCGCGGATTCTGCACTGCCGCCGCCACGCCACTAGCCCTTCGTGGCTCGTGTATCCTATGCAGGCGTGAATGGCTCGGCCGTGTTCGACGCCGCGATCGGAGGCGCGCTGCTGGTCTCCCTGACGGCCACTGCGTATCCCGTCGCCGCTGTCCTTACCCCCCCCCACACCCGCGCCTGCCATCGTCTCTGCGCGACCGCCGTCGTCGCTTGGTGGTGGCTCACGCTCCTCTTCTACGGGTTAGCTAGCGGTCACGCATTCCGCTTACCGGCGGTGCTGAGCATCTGCGTCTTGACAGCGGTGGCCGTGCTGCTGACCCTTGGCAGGCGCAACGACGTCCGACAGGCACTTCGGCATGACGTCAAGACGGCTACGGCGCAGTTGCGCTGCCGCCCGACGGCCATCGTGCTGCTCAGCACGATGGCCGTGGGTGGAGTGTTCGGCCTGCGCTTCCTCAAGGGACTCGTCGCGCCGCCTCTGGGGTGGGACGCGTTGACATATCACCTCGTCAGAGCCGGTCGATGGATCCAGCACGGTGGCTGGGCGCGCGACGTCGCGCCAGATGCCTGGCGCTACTACGAGTACTTCCCGCCGGGAGGCGATTTGCTCTGGGCATGGGCAATGCTACCCAGCCACTCCGATGCATACGTCGCCGTCGCCGGTGCCGGCGCCTGGTTGGTGGGCGTACTGGCAGCCTACGGAGCTGCACGCGCACTTCAGGCGCGGCCTGCTGCGGCCTGGAACACGGCGCTGGGGTTGGCGGTGATGCCCTGCGTGCTGAGCTTCATGACGAGTGCCTACGTGACCGGGCCACTGCTCACCGTTCTGCTGCTGGCACTGACCTTCCTGCTTTTGGCGATGCAGTCGGGCCGAATGGGCGACGCCGTGCTTGCTGCCGCCGCGCTTGGATTGGCGAGCGGCGTTCAGTCACTCGCGCTGCCGCTACTCATGCTTGGCCTCGCGACTCTCGTCGCTTGCCGTTGGTGGCACCGCGACGTTTCGAGCCTGTTGCCGACGACGGCTCTCTGCCTGGTCGTGTGCGCGCCGATGCTCACGGGTTATTTCGTGGCGTGGCAGGACACCGGATCGCCAATCTACCCGTTGTCCCTGACCATCGGCGGCAAGACGGTGTATCAGGGCAACGAGCAGTTGGCCGGAGTGTTTTCCGGGTCCACTTTGGGCCAATTGCCCGTGTTCGAGCCGTCGCGCTTTCTGTTCGGGCTGTTTCACGGTGTCGATGCGCAGGCGCTTGACCATCTGAACTTCGGCGCTGGCGCGACAGTCCTCCTAGCTCTGGGCGTTGTCAGCGTGTGGCCGATATTGGCGGACCGTCGTCTACGAGCGGCCCTGGTTGTGCTCGCGCCGTTCGTGGTCGTTCCTTTGGCAGGCTTGATGTCCGATGCAATGCTCACGCAACGCACGACGTTCGCGCCGATCGTGGGACGCCTTATCGCCCCAACGCTTGCGGCGATCGCCATCGCAGGCAGCGTGGTTCCCGGTCGTGCTGCAGACTGGTGTCGAGCCATCGCCGCGCTGGCTGGTGCCGCATATGCGCTACCGGCGTCAGTTTCAGCGTTGGAGATATCCGCGATGGCGGCAGTCGCGAAGATCGCCGCTGGGGCCGTCCTCGTCGCGGCCGTCAGTATTGCGCTTGGTCGGACATTTGCTGCTCGAGGCTTCCTTGCCGCCGTGGGAGCCATCATCGCCTTCATGATCGTGGCACACGGGCTTGCCACGACACGCGAGGACTCCAGATATCGCATGTATGCCGACACTCACACCATCGGCGGCGCCCCCTACGACATTGTTCCGCTTTATCCGGCACTGGCCGCGTGGCGCATATGGCAAGGGCTGGACGGCGACACGCCCACCCGAATCGCCTTCGCGGCTGGCTGGGACGGCTTCAACGGCCACACGGTGTTTCGATACCCTCTGATGGGTTCCCGACTCCAGAATGATGTGGTGTACGTCCCCGCCTACCGTTGATGGTGAAGTTATCGACTACCAACATCTTGCCCGGCTCCTGCCGCGATTGGACTTCCACGCATGGCTTGGGCGGCTCCTTGAGCGCCGGATCGACGTTGTAGTCGTGGCGGTCCCTGGAGCTCCGGAACTCGACTGGATGCGCGCGAATCCAACTACCTTTGTCCCGTACCAGGAAGACCCGAGCGTGACGACGTCTGCGTTTCGCGTGATCGAGGCCGAAGCGCAGGCCCTTCGCCGACGACACGACTGACGCGATCCGGGCTGCGGGCCGACTCGCCCGCCGCCCCGCTCGCCGGGTCGCGCTGGATGTGGTGTCTCATGTGTTACCATCACAGTGGTGGTCATGGTCAAGCAGTACGTCAGTCCTGATGGGACGAGCCCGTTCGGGAGAGCGGCTCGACGGCCTGGACGAACCGGCGGCCGCCCGGGTGCTCACCACGATGACGCGGATCGAACACGGGACTTCTCGAGCGTCAAGGGCGTCGGGGCCGGTGTCTTCGGATCGCGGATCGTTCAAGGACGGCGACACCGTCGTGATCTTGGTCGGCGGCGGCACCAGGAAACGCCAGCCCCGTGACATTGCGGACGCGCTCCGGTGCTGGCAGGACTACAAACGACGACAGTGAACCTCCGCCATGCCACTGACGAAAGACTTCAAAGAGACCGTGCGTGCCCGCTTGATCAAGTCGGCCGGCTTCAGGAAAGCCGTGCTGCAGGAAGCGATCGATGGCCTGCTTGCCGGCGATCGTCGACACGGGCAAGGCGTTGCTGCGCGACTACGTCAACGGCACGATGGGGTTCGAACGCCTCGGCGAGCTCACGCAGATCCCCGCGAAGAGCCTGATGCGGATGCTCGGGCCGAAAGGCAACCCGCAGGCGAAGAACCTGTTCGACGTCATCGCCCATCTTCAGCGCGCGGAGGGCGTGCGCTTCGAGGTCTCCCTCAAGAGCCGAACCAGAGTCCGGGCCGCGTGATGACGGCGCTCGTGGCGCGCCAGCCGTCTCCATCGTGTCTCCACGACCGGGGTCGATGCTCGTGAAGTCGAGAAGACCGGAGTGAACGACCCGCCGCCTCCACCAACCTTCGCGCATGATCAGGCGAAGGTTGCCGCGCCGTAGGTTTAGCGAAGGCGGGCTGGCCGAAGCACCCAGCGATTGGTCGTACCCGTCAATCTTCTGTCCCGTCACCGCGAGGGCTGGCGGCGAAACAAACGAAGGTCGACGTCGGGATGCGCATGGCGCTCGACCAGGGCGAACGTTGGCTCCAGGGCCATCACCATCTGCGTCGTCCTGGCGCGCTCCACGTCGTTCCGGTTCATCCACCACGTCGTGTCCCAGATCACCCAGACCCGCTCGCACCCCGCGGATCCCGACGGCAGCGTGTCGAACGGAATCATCCTGGGAGATCCGAGGTCCCGGTAATAGACCGGCCACGCCAGATGCATGGCATCGTTCCAGATGCCGGGCCGCGTGACCGCACAATCCCCGGGCCGGTAGGCCGCCGCCAGCGGCGCGAGCGCCGCGCGGTAGTCGGGCTTGGTCGGCGCGAAGTAGTTCGCGCGCAGGGAGACAAGTGACAGGCCTACGACCACTGCCAGCCACGCCGTCCGCATCCGACGGCGGCCGAGGGTGACCTGCGAGCCGATGGCGACCGCCAGGTAGTAGCCGGCAACGGCAAACGAGAAGTGCCGGTAGTTGAAGACGGCGCCGAACAGACCGAGCAGGATGGCGACCCCGACGGGACACGCCGCCAGCAGGCACCCAAGTACGAGGCCGCGCCACCGGAGCCGTCGGGCCTCCGTGGCATCGCCGGCCGCGCCGACCGCCGGCGCTCGCTGCGGCGCGGCTCGCGGTCTACGTCCAGGCTGGGCGAGCCAGAGCCCCGCCACGATGGGCAGCGTGAACAGTCCCAGGCCGAGCGCGACGCTGCCCACGGGCGACTCCGCCTCCACGGAGGCGAATTTTCCGTTGTTGAACCGGTTCAGTGCCATCACGGGCGACAGAAGACTCGGTCGCTCGCTTGGGTCTCGCACCTGAAATACTTCTGCCGGCTGTGACGCAGGACTCGACCGGAGCGCGAGAGGCCACGGCATAT
The DNA here is from genome assembly GCA_963779175.1 of uncultured Acidobacteriota bacterium. Classification (GTDB taxonomy): domain Bacteria; phylum Acidobacteriota; class Vicinamibacteria; order Vicinamibacterales; family UBA2999; genus CADEFD01. Next base: position 421,846 of record CAVZXA010000003.1, on the reverse strand, counting down.
ACGCGGCCGCCGCTGTTGCTGCAGCGATGACGAGCCTGCGACTCACGAGCGGCGAATGGTCACGCCGGAAGAGCATCCAGAACAGACCGAGCGCCGCCAGGGTGGCCACGCCGTAGTAGTGAGTTGCAAGCAGGGCCAGGCTCGCGGCCGCCACCGCGGCGGTCCGTCCAATCGTGGGGCGCTCCAGCAGTCGCATGAAGGCGACGGCCGCCAGGAGAGACGCGCATTGCGCGGCGCTGTACGACCGCGCCTCCTGGGAGAAGTACACCGCAATCTGGGACACCGAGAGCAACAGGGCGGCGGCCAGACTCGTTCGCCGTATCGGTGAATCGCCGCGCCAGCAGGTAGAGCAGCGGAATCGACAGCGTGCCGAAGACGACCGACAGCAGCCGGGCCTGCAGGGCACCAAACCCGGCGAGGTCGAACCACCCGTGCAGGATCCAGTAGTGCAACGGCGGGTGACGTCCACCTTCGCTCCACAGCGTGCGCCACAGTTCGTCCAGGGGCTCGACCGAGTGAGCGACGGTGAACGCTTCGTCGAACCACACGCTTTGCGCGTCGAGCCGGTACAACCGCAGCGCCAGCCCCAACAGCACGATCGCGGCCAGCGCCGTTCGATGTCGACGCGCAAGCCACGGCAGGTCTGCCGCCTCGACTACCCGACCTGCGCGTGCGTCCGTTCCAGTCACGGTCAGGATGGTCGCACATCGCGGCACCGTCGTGCCGGCTGCCGCCGGCACAGGTACGCGGATGGATCGTGCGTCGCGGGCGCGGTCGGCGCACCATGTCGATGACGGCCCTCGATGCGATCGGGGGCGCCTTACGGGCGCCGTGCCCCTTTGGCAGCCGCCTCCAGCCGTGCCAGCCGCGCCAGCAAGTCCTCGATGATCGCTTGTTGCGCCTGCACCTGCTGTTCGAGGGCGAGCGGCGCGGCCGTGGTGCCCGTCCCGCTCGCAATCGGCGGCGTGAGCGTGCCCAGTTGTCCGTTGGCGTCCACGAAGACCTGCACCGCGGGCCCGGTCAACTGCGTGCCGTGAATGCCGGCAATGAAGGTGAGGTTCTGGCCCACGCCGCCGCTGTACGGCAGGCCGATGCGAATCGTGTTGGTGTCGGCGGCCGTTCCTGTGACATCCGCGCCGAGGAACAGGTTGTAGGTGCCGGTCGTGGCGCTGAACCCCGCGCGGTAGCCAAGCGCCGCGTTCCACTGGCCGGTGGTGTTGCTGTAGAGCGTGTTCAGGCCGGTGGCCGTGTTGGAGTGGCCGGACGTGTTGGAGTAAAGCGAAGCGTAGCCGATGGCTGTGTTGTTGGCGCCCGTGGTGTTGTTGGAATAGAGCGCCGCATAACCGCTCGCCGTATTGTTGGCGCCCGTCGTATTGGAATAGAGCGCGTACGACCCGCTCGCCGTGTTGTAGTTGGCGGTGGTGTTCGAATTGAGTGCGTATTTGCCGCTGGCCGTATTATCGCCACCGGTGGTGTTGCTGAGGAGCGCGAACGCCCCGGTCGCGGTGTTGCCGGGACCCGTGCTGTTGGCCAGCAGTGCCTCATACCCGCTCGCCGTGTTCCAGTAGCCCGTTGTATTGGTGACAAGCGCCAAAGAGCCGCTCGCGGTGTTGCGGTGACCCGTCGTGTTGGCATCGAGCGCCCGATAGCCGCTCGCCGTGTTGTGCCAGCCGCTTGCTGAGTTGTTCGAACTGAGCGCCAGGTGGCCAATCGACGTGCGGAACGGCGACGCCGTGTCCTCGACCACCGCCTGCAGCGGCGGCCCGCCGAGGGCTTGCGGGGCGGCGGTGGCCGCGAGGGCGGTCACCGGCTCGCGCCCCGTCATGGCGTCGGACGGCCCGCTGGGCGACCCAATGACGGTGGCGCCGGCCGAAGCGGCACTCCCAGCGTGACTCGACACGACAAACGTGTCCCATGTCTGGCGCGCCGGGTCCAGCACCGTCAGCCGATACGAACCGGGCGTCGTGAGCACCGTCGATGGCGCCAGCACTTCCACCTGCGTGTCGGTCGCACCGGGCAGTTGTGGCACCGGTTGCCCGTCGACCGACACGAAGAGGTCTGGCCCCAGACCCGTGCCGCTGATCGTGAGCACGCCGGTGTCGGGCCGGAGCGTGACCCGGTGGATCGTAGGAGGGGCTACGGGCTGCGCCGCCGCGATGTCGGCCGGGCACAACGGTGCGCACAGGACCACTCCAACGACGGCGAAAGCGAGACATCGCATTGGCAGCATCTCCCTTGAAGGCAGCCCCCAGCGTCCTGCCGGGGCGCTGTGCCCGACTATGCTCCCGCTCGCCCGGGGCGCCTAGCTGAAAGATTTCGCGAAAATTCATTTCCTCCTCCGGCTCCCGGCGGCGTACGCTCTGCCCATGAAACGCACCCCCCGCGTCAATGGCCGAAGGCTGTCAAAAAGCCTGACGGTCCTCCTGGGCACCCTGGTCTCGCTCGCGTGTCTGTCGCTGCTGCCTGACGAGAGAGACAACGGCATGGAGCCCGAAGGCGACCGCCCGGAACGCCTCAGCATCGCGCGCCTCCTCGCGCAGCTCACGCCGACCGAGCGGCGGCCGGGCGGCCTGTTCTTTCCGGAGTCGAGGGGCACCCTGATCTGGGAGTCGCTCGGTCCGCAACCCATCACCAACGAGTACTGGTCGGGCGGCGCCAATGCGTCCGGCCGCGTCTCGACGATCGCCCTGCATCCTGCCGACGTCAACACCGCCTACATCGGCGCCGCCGGCGGCGGCGTGTGGAAGACGACCGACGGCGGCCAGTCGTGGACGCCCATCAGCGATCAGCTGTCGTCCCTGTCGTCGGGAGCGCTGGCGATCGACCAGTCGAACCCGGATACCGTTATCTACGGCACTGGCGAGCAGCACTACTCGAGTGACAGCTTGTACGGGGACGGGCTGTTCCGCACCGTCGATGGCGGCGCGAGCTGGTCGAAGATCGGGTTGAAGGCCGACGTCGGCAACTACATCGCCCGGGTCGGCCTCTCGGCCGGCACCCTGCACGTGTGCAGCGACCTCGGCTACGTCAGGTCGATCGACGACGGCACGTCGTGGACGGCGTTCAAGCCGGGCGCCGCAACCGCCTGGTGCAACGACCTCGTCCGCAGCGCGGCGGCGCCGCTGACGTTGTTTGCCGGCTTCTACGGAACCGGCATCTACAAGTCGATCGACGACGGGGCCACGTGGAGCGCCCTGGGCGGCGGCCTGCCGACCACCGGCTTTCAACGCCTCAACCTCGCCATCGCCGACAGCAACGCCGATATCGTCTACGCCAGCCTGATCAGCGCGTCAGGCTCCCTGGCCGGGATGTACAAGACCGTCAACGGCGGCGTCACCTGGTCGCTGCTGTCGAACACGCCGAACTACGTGTGCACGCAGGGCTGGTACGACAACGGTCTGGCCGTCTCGCCGACCAATCCCAACCTCGTCTTCGCCGGCGGCGTGTTCTCGTACTGCAGCGGCGGCATCGCCAGAACCACCAATGGCGGAACCTCGTGGAGCTACGTCACGGTGGGCACCAACGGCTCGCAGGTGCACCCTGATCAGCACTACTTCGTGTTCGGGCCGGATGGGGCACTGTGGGTGGCATCGGACGGCGGCGTCTGGAAGACGACCACCAGTGGCGCCAGCTGGGTGAACCTGAATCAGGGGCTGAGCATCACGCAGTTCTATACCGTGGGCACCCACCTGACCGACCCGAACTTCCTCGTGGCCGGCACGCAGGACAACGGGTCGCTGCAGTTCCAGGGCGCGCAGGCGTGGCCGCAGGTGATCGGCGGCGATGGCGGGCCGGTGGCCGTCGAGTGGAGCAACCCGAGCCGCTACTTCACGACCTACGTCCGAATGTCGCCGGTGTATCGATGGTTGCGGCCCCTGACCTCGCAGGGCACCGTGACCGGGCCCTGGTCCGGCGACCGCGCCAGTTGGGCGAACGGCCCGCTCATCGTGGACCCGAACCTGCCGACCACCCTGCTGGCCGGCACCCACCGCGTCTGGCAGACCACCAACAGCGCCACCACCTGGGGCACGATCAGCCCCGACCTCACCGGCGGCGGCCACCTGCGGGCCCTGGCGATCGCGCCCACGGATTCGAGCGTCATCTACAGCGGCAGCAGTGACGGCCGGGTCTATGCGACGGTCAACCGGGGCGCGAGCTGGCTGCTCCGGAACACCGGACTTCCGGCGGGCCGCATCATCTCCGACATCGTCGTCAGTCCGACCGACCCGATGACAGCCTACCTGTCGGTCGACACCGCGTCGGGCGGACGGCTGTTCGAGACCAGCGATGGCGGCGTGACCTGGGTCGACAAGACCGGCACGTTGCCATCCGGTATTCGCGCCATGTCGCTGGCCGTCGATTTCAGCGCCGCGACGTTCTATCTGGGCACGGACTACGGGATGTATTCGACCAGCGATGGCGGCGCGCGGTGGGTGCCGGAATCGACCAACCTGCCGAGCGTGGCGGTCTATGACGCGCAGATCGACGGGCTCAACGGCTACCTCGTCGCCGCGACGCACGGCCGGGGGATGTGGAGGGCGGCGCTGTCAGGTGCCGTGACCCTGCGCCCGCGGCCGATGACGACCGCGCCGACGCCAGAGAATACCCGGCGCCAGCGCTCCCGGATGCCCGCGCAGCCGATTCCGTAGCGGCCTGACCGTGCACAGGCCCATCCTCTTCGCGCTCGTTGCCGGGATCGCCGTGTGTGCGTCGTCGCCGCGCGCGCAACCCGCGCCGAGCGCCGCACTGGAGCCTTCGCTCGAGACGATCGCGCCGGCCGTGCATGCGCGCCTGGTCGGTCAGGAGCGCGCGCAGGGTCTGCTCTTCCAGACGCTGATGACTCGCCGGGGCCGGATCGCTGAACGAGAGGTCCGCCCGCGCCTGACGCGCCAACTCTCGGCATCGGCAATCAGTCCCGCTCCCGATGCGGACGCCGATCGGGGATTCGACGCGCTCGGTCCAAGGGCGGCCGAGCTGCATTCGGCGCGCGTTCGCGTTTCAGCGTGACGTCATCGCCATCTACGCCAGCCGATCGTCGGGGGATCGCAAGGCGGCGCTCGACGCCGCGGTGCAACGCTACCAGCGTGGTCCGGGCCTGGCGGTCGCCGACGCCGCCAAGGACATGTCGATTCTGTACGACCACCCGTACACGTCGTTCGTGCCGCCGGTGCCGCCGGAGGCCGAGCCGCACCGCGAGCTCGCCTACCCTTCACTCACGGGGGCCATGTGGGCGGCGCGCTGGTACGGCCTGGCCGTGCTCACACCACTCGAAGACTTCCCTGCCGGCCCGGAACGCGATCGTGCGCTCGAGACCGTCGAGGGCCGGCTGCGCGCCAAGTTGTCGCTCGGCGGGTTGCCGGAGGCTCCACCCACCGAGCTCCCTCTCGCCCCGGCGATTGCGCCGGGCCTGGTGGCTCTGCACGACCGCGCCGCCTCGATCATCGACAACCTGCACATGATGCTCGACGTGATCGCCGACGTGCTCGTGCACCCGACGGTGCCCGATCGCCGCGCCGCGGTGGCGACGGTGATCGAGCAGTTCAGCACCCGGCAGTATCGCTGTGTGCAGGTGGACGAGTGGATCGTGGTGGCCCTGCGGCACAGCATCTTCGCCCAGGGCGGGCCCGCGTTGGCCGTCATGACCGCGCGCGAACGCAACGCCTTCTCAGGCGTGCACGGTCAGCACTACGGGCCGCGCCGGTTGCCACCGCCGTGTGACCCGCGACTAGAGCGCGCGGGTCGCCCGACTTCGCCTTCACCGACACGCGTTCTGCGCGACCGCCGCTTTGACGAGGGCCTTGAACGCGCGCGCATCCACCTCATCGCCTTCGTGGATGTCGATGGCCCGGCGGGTGTGGCCTTCCAGGCTCGCATTGAAGAGGCGCGCGGGGTCGGGGAGGCTGGCGCCCCGATGAAGGTGAGCTTCACGACCTTCGCATAGGTCTCGCCGGTGCAGACGATCCCGTGGTGCGACCAGACGGGAACGCCGGCAGGGTTCGACGGCTTCTTCCACTTCCGCTCCTCGACGATGTCTGGGTCGGCCTCGAAGATCAGCGTGCCCGCATGCGCGCCAAGCGCCAGCCCGCGCCAACCTTCCACTCGCGATTCCGCTCGTCGGCGAGCCTTCGGGCCGTTTCGGCTTGCCTGCTGACGTCGCGCGTTCCATGGGGTACCTGCTGCCCGGATGATACCGCCGGGCTCCGCGCCGTGCTGGCGCGGCACGTTCATGACCCGACTCAGTCAAGGCCGGGCCCGTCGCCGATATCCCATGAGGGCGCCCATCACGCCGGCGCCCCGTGTTAACGTGCCACGGGCGTGCCTGCCGAGGCCGCGGAGCCATGATGTCCACCCGTCTGCCGCCACCGCTCGCACTGCCGGCCACGCCCGCGTGGCCGAACGTGTTCGAGACGGCGCCCGACTGGATGCGGTGGGCGGCTGCCGCTCTGGTCGGCTACACGCTGTTCCTGCTCACGCCGACCGGCGCGCGGGTCGACGGCACCGCTGGCTCGTCGATCGCCAGCGCCATCCGCCTCTGCATCGAAGGGTCGGCCCTGTTCTGGGCCATCGGCCGCGCCGACCTGCCGCCACGATTCGTGCTCTCGTTCCGCATCGCCGGCTGGACGTCGTTTGCGACCGCCGCCAACTACGCGTTGCTGGTGCCCGCGCAGGTGGGCGGACCGACGCTGCTGGCGCCGTACGTGGACTCGGCGCTGACCGTGGCCGGCTATGTCGCCACGCTGGTGTCGCTGCTGGTCTACCCGCGGGCCGTGGCACGCCCCGGTGAGCACTGGGCCCTGGCCATCGACACCCTCGTCACCACCGGTGGCCTGGGCCTGCTCAGTTGGACCTTCGTCACCCAGACGAGCACGGATCTGGCGAGCGACCCCACGGCGCAGTCGTTCATCCAGTCGTTCGGCCTGGCGCAGCTGGCGATGATCGCCGGCCTGAACGTGGTCATCGTGCGCGGTCTCGCCGTGCCGTCGCCGCGCGCCTTCTGGTGGTACATCGGCGGCCTCGCCCTCTACCTGCCGGTGGTCGTCCTGGCACAGCTCAACAGGGCCGGACTCACGCCGAGCTGGCCCCTCGACATCGTCTACTACGCCGGCGTGCTGCCGACGCTGGTGGCGTGTCATGCCATCCGCACCGATCCGATGACGCACGCCGCCCATACCGGTCCGCCGTGGCTGCGCGATCTGAACCCGATTCCGCTGGCCATGCCGCTGCTGGTCGGCGTCGCGCTGCTTGCCACGCTGGCGACGGGCGCCACCAGCCGGGCGCTGCCGCTGGCCGCCACCCTCGTGGCCATCTCGTTGCTGCTGGCCGTCCGCCTGCTGATCTCGGCCCATCACACCGCGCAGCTCGCCCGGGCCGAGGCCGCGCGCGAACAGCGCCGGCAGGCCGACCGGCTGAAGGCCATCGGCCGGCTCGCCGGCGGCATCGCTCACGAGTTCAACAACCTGATGGCGCGCGTCATCGGCAACACCGAGCTTGGCGAGGCCTCGCTGCCGCCGCACGCGGAAGCCCGCGACCATTTCGTGCGCGCGCGGACCGCCGCCATGCGGGCCGCTGATCTGACCGGACAGCTGCTCGCGTTCAGCGGTCAGCAGATGACTCGCCTCGAGATCCTCGACGCCGACGCGACCGTGCATGGCTGCTACAACCGCGTCGCCAGGGAGCTGCCGGCTGGCGTCGCCGGTGAACTCCATCGTGGCGACGGGCCGTTTGCGGTCTTCGCCGACGCCGCGCAGATGGCCGCCGCGCTCGAACAAGTGCTCGACAACGCGCTGGAGGCGATGCCGCAGGGCGGCCGCCTGACGGTGCGCGTCGGGCGCGAACAGGTGCGCGATGGCCTGCAGCTGGCGCAACTGGCGGTGCCGCCCGGCGCCTTCGTGGTCGTCGCCGTGAGCGACACCGGCGTCGGCATGACGCCGGACGCGGTCGCCGTGGCCTGCGACCCTTTCTACACCACCAAGCCCGCGCACCTGGGCGCCGGACTCGGCCTGGCGTCGGTGCACGGGTTCATCGCCGCGCACTCGGGCGGCCTGGCCATCGAGAGCGCGCCGGGGCTCGGCACCACGGTCCGCCTGTATCTGCCGGCAGCGTAGGGGCGGCCGGTCCCCCCGGGCGCGCCCGGCGCTGGTAGAATCGCGCGCATGCCTTCCGGCATTTCCCTCACCGGCACCGTCATCCGCATCGGGCTCGCACTGGCCCTCGTCATCGGCACCTTCAACCCCACGGGCTATTCGCTGTTCCACTGGATTACCGCGGCGCCGGTCGAGGTCACCCCGGGCAAGGCACTGGCCGTGCTGGCGCTCGTCATCGGGTGGATCGTGTGCCTGCGTACGGCCTTCATCTCCCTCGGCAAGGTGGGGCTGCTGCTCGGCACGGCGCTCTTCTCGGTGCTGGTCTGGTTCCTCGTCGACCAGGACGTCGTGAGCCTGACCGGCTCCGGGATCGTCTGGGTCGGGCTCGCCGTCATCGGCGTGCTGCTCGGCATCGGCCTGTCGTGGTCGCTGCTGCGCGCCAAGGCGACCGGTCAGATCGAAGTGAACTGAGGCGCCGATCGGCTACCCCCGGCCGCGAGCCGCGAGCCGCTGCTTCATCGTCGGCGGCGACAGCGCCATCAGCGCCGCGGCGTAGGCGACCGGCGTCGGCGCATAGGTGAGCACCACGTCGAGCAGCAGCGCCTCGGCGCGATCGGCCAGCGCCTCGCTGGGCAGGTCGGAAGCGCTGATGACCGCCGTCAGGGCCGCCTTCACCGCAATCCACGTTGCCGGCCGCGCCGTGAGCGAGCGATCGGTGTCGGCATGGCGCAAGCGCCGCGCGAAGGTGGTTTGCGGCAGGCCGATGCGGGCGGCCGCGCGTGCCCCCACCCCGGAGGTCTGCTCGTGGGCCACGAGCACGACCTCGTGCGCCAGCCAACGGCCCAGCGGCAGGCTCAGGCGCGGACTGGCGGACGCGGCCCGTTGCACCTCCCCTTCGAGGGCGACGCGCAGCTGCTGCCACGCCTCCTCGAAGCCGGTCGTCCCCTCGGCCCGGCCGGCCGCGTCGGGCACGTAGGCGCGCGGGCGTGTCGGCACCGCGGTGGAGCGCGCGCCGAGCGGCTCCGGCAGTTGCAGATCGTCGACGTCGAGACGATCGGCATCCGAGAGCACCACCGCCTGCAGGATCGTGTTCTGCAGCTCGCGGATGTTGCCCGGCCACAGGTACGCGGTCAACCGGCGCTCGGCCTCCGGCGTGAAGCCCTGCAGTGGCTTTCGCTGCTCCGCCGCGGCCGCCCGCGCGAAGTGATCGGCGAGCAGCCGCACGTCCTCCGGCCGCTCGCGCAGCGGCGGAATGTGCAGCCGCACGACGTTGAGCCGGTAGAACAGATCCTCGCGGAAGCGCCCGGCGCGGACTTCGTCTTCGAGCCGGCGATTGGTCGCCGCGATGATCCGCACGTCCACTTTCCGCGAGCGCGTGCCGCCCACCATCGAGATGGTCTTTTCCTGCACGAAGCGCAGCAGCCGCGACTGCACGTCGAGCGGCAGCTCGCCGATCTCGTCGAGGAACACGGTGCCGCCGTCGGCCATCGCCAGGCGCCCGCTCGAGCGCTGCTGCGCGCCGGTGAAGGCGCCGCGTTCGTGGCCGAAGAGTTCCGAGTCGATGAGGGTCGCCGGGATCGCGCCGCAGTCGACGATCACGAACGGCTTGCTGCGACGGCCGCTCAGTTGATGCAGCGTCTGCGCCATCATCTCCTTGCCGGTGCCGCTTTCGCCCGTCACCAGCACCGTCGTGTCGGTGGCGGCCACCCGGCGCGCTCGCGTCAGCACATCGGCCATCACGGCCGACTGGAAGACGATCGGGCTCTGCTGCGAACGCAGGCCCTGCACTTCGGCCTGCAGGCGCCGCCGTTCGTGTTCGGCGTGCACGCGATGCCGTTCGGCGAGATGCTCGCGGTCGAGCGCCACGGCGAGCTGACCGGCAACGCCGGTGAGCACGTGGATGTCGGTGCGATCGAGGTCGAGCACTTCGGGACTGCCGACCAGGCAGATGGCGCCGAGCGTGCGGCCCTCGGTCACGAGCGGCACGGCGACCGCCACGTGCGGCCGGCGCTCGCCGTCGGGCGTGGTCAGATGGGTGGCGCGCTGCCGCACGGCGCCGGCATCCACTGCCGCCGTCACCACGGCGCGTTCGTCCTCCGAGAGGTCGGCTGGCAGCAGCACGCGCGGTTCGCCCTCGTCGTGGCGCTGCTGGCCGAAGAGCAGGCGCTCGCCGGCATCGCCGGTGACGAAGAACGAGGCCCGCGTCGGGTGCAGCACGGCGAACAGGCGATCGACGACTTTGGCAGCGAGGTCGGTGGAGCCGGCGGCGCTCGACAGCGCCTGCAGGACATCCCACAGCAGGCCCATGTTGCGGTAGTCCTTGTCGGTGCGGCCGGTGAAGATGCCGAGCAGGCGATCGGTGGACGGTCCGGCGGCGTCGGCCGCCGCGTCGTGCCACATGATCGAATCGTCGCCGTTCTTCTGGCGCGCGACGCCGAGCGCTTCGTTGGCGCGCTTCAGCAGGTCCAGTGGCTCGAGGCCATCGGCATCCGCCGCGTCGCAGGCCACGATGCCGACGGCGCAGCGCAGGTGCACCGTGTTCTGCAGGAAGGCGCGGCCCGACACCTGGTGCCGCACGCGCTCGGCGACCAGCCGGGCCGCATCGGCGCCGACGTTGCCCAGCGGCAGCGCGAAGATGGCGCCGCCGTAGCGCATGAGCACGTCGGAGCGCCGCAGCAGCGCCTGCATCGTCTGCACCACTTCGCGGACCAGCCCGTCGCCGGCGCGGCGCCCGTACTGCTCGTTCACGCCGTCGAGACCGAGCGGATTCACGAGCAGCAGCGCGCACGGCAGCCGGCGGCGGCGCGCCCGGTCGAGATCTTCACGCAGCACGCCCATCAGCTCGTGCCGGCCGGGCAGACCGGTGAGCGGATCGGTCAGCACCGAGTAGACGCTGACGATGGTCGACGCGAGCGCGTGCGCCACCGCGAGCATGGAGCCGGGCCCGGTGGGCGCGGCCGGCATCGGCATCCGCAGCGCCACCCAGCCGGCGGCCGGCGACAACCGGCGCTGGTCGGCAGTGCGGCGCCGCGCGTGGCTGACATTCGAGACCGACGCGCCGACGCCGGCCCAGAGGCTGGTCAGCAGCGGCGCGGCGATGAGCACGCCGTGCCCGCCACGACTGGCGATGAGGCCATCGGCGCTGACCGCCGCCCCGTTCCAGGCGCCGGTCTCGAGCACCTCGGAGGCGAATGCCTCGGCCGACGCCGCGGTCGCCAGCTCCGGCAACGGGGCAGCCTCGCCGGCGTGGACGAGCACGATCGGCGCCGCCGGGTTCCACGGCGTGGGCAGGTAGACCGACGCCGACGCCGCCCCCGCCTCGTGGGCGAGATGCGCGAGCTGGGCGGCGAGACGCTCTGAGCCCACCATGTCTGGTCTCAGTATCGGTCCAGGCTAGCCATAATTTAACGTTACAACACGGTTTGCACGCCGATGCGCGCCTTCGCACCCCCGATTAATTGGCGAGTGCTGCAGCAGAAATATCGGTGGGACCCACCTTTGGAACGGGGCATTGACACGCCCTGCCAAGCCATCGCCGGCAGGACGCACGATTCCCGCACGAATCCGGCCCGATCGCGCGACATCCTCCCGCTATGCCTCGACCTCCGGGATGGCAGGGACTTTGCGATAGGTGTCGTGGACGCCATGTCGATGCCTGCCACCACCGCCGCCGCCAGCGCCCCGCACGACACGCGGGTGCTGTCGCGCTACGTCGCGGCGGTGACGGCGTTGGGGCTCTTCGCCATCGCGCAGTCGCTGACGAGCCTGGTGGCGATTCCGCGGCCGGCCGAGTGGGTGCTCTTCTCGGCGCTGGCGATCGCCTCGGGGCGGCTCTCGCTGCGTCTGCCGGGCGTCAACGCGCACGCGTCGATGTCCGACACCTTCATGCTCACGTCGGTGCTGCTCTTCGGGCCGGCGCCGGCGACCGTGGCGATGGCGGCTGACGGGTTCATCCTGTCGTGGCGCCGCGGTCACAGCGCCGACCGCATCCTCTTCAACGCCGCCAACCCCGCCCTGTCGGTGTGGCTGGGCGCCCAGGCGTTCCTGGCCACCCTCGGCCGCGGGCCGCTGGGCAACGAGGCCATCGCGCTCGAGATGGTGGTCGGCCCGCTGGCGGTGATGGCCGCGGTGCATTTCCTCGTGCATTCAGGCTTGACCGCCACCGCGGCCGCCCTCGAACGTGGCGGCCACCCGTTCGACGTGTGGCGCAATCACTTCGCCCTGCTGGCCGTGAGCCACGCCGCCTCCGCCTCGGCGGCCCTCATCCTGGCGCTGCTGGCCGGCAGGTTCGGCGTGCTGGCGCTGGCCGCCGCGGCGCCACTGGTCGTGATCGTGTATCTCGGCCTGCACTCGCGCTTCGGCCGGCTCGCCGATGCCGAGCGGCACGTGAAGCAGGTGGACCGCCTCTACATGTCCACCATCCAGGCGCTCTCGAGCGCTATCGACGCCAAAGACGGCGTGACGAGCAGCCACATCCGCCGCGTGCAGACCTACTCGGTGGCGCTGGCGAAGGCGCTCGGCGTGGCGGCCATCGACGAGGTCAAGGCCATCGAAGCGGCGGCCCTCCTCCACGACACCGGCAAGCTGGCGGTGCCCGAACACATCCTGAACAAGCCCGGGAAGCTGACGGCCGCCGAGTTCGAGGCAATGAAGCTGCACGTGGACGTCGGCGCCGACATCCTGTCGTCGATCGAGTTCCCCTATCCGGTGGTGCCGATCGTGCGCGCCCACCACGAGAACTGGGATGGCACCGGCTATCCGCGCGGGCTCAAGGGCGAAGACATTCCGGTGGGCGCCCGCATTCTCTCGGTCGTCGATTGTTACGACGCGCTCACCTCCGACCGGCCCTACCGCCCGGCGATGACGCAGGAACAGGCGACCGCGATCGTGATCGAACGCCGCGGCACGATGTACGACCCGCGCGTCGTCGACACCTTCCTCGAACTGCTGCCGTCGCTCGGCAAGGTGATCGAAGCCGAGCCCACGCTGGGCCGTGCCATGCACAAGCTCGCCGCGGCGCGCGATGCCGCCCCGGTCACCGCGCCAACGGCGACCACCGCGCTGCCGGCGCCGGCACACCTGGCGCCGCAGACGGCGATCGACAGCGTGTCGCGCCTGCTGGCCGGGCCGCCACGCCTCGCCGACGTCGCCAGCCTCCTCGCGCTCGACCTCAAGGCGCTGGCGCCGGCGGCTGAATTCGTCTTCTACATCACCTCGTCGGGGGCCGAGCGTCTGGTCGCCGAATACGCGACCCGCGAACATCCCGGCGGTCACGGCTACGACGCCATTCCGCTCGGCGAACGCGTGAGCGGCTGGGTCGCCGCCAACCGCCAGCAGATCATCAACTCCGACGCCCGGCTCGACCTCGGACCGTCAGCCTCGATGTCGTCGCTGCGCTACTGCGTCGCGACGCCGCTGGTCGACGACGGGCAGCACGACCGGGGTGCTCGCCGCCTACAGCGACAGCCCGCTGGCCGCCGAAGTGGCGCACCAGCTGGCGCTGCTGGCGCCGCAGCTGGCCACGGCGCTCGCCCGCGCCGCCCTCGGCGTGCCGCTGCGCCAGGCCAAGGCGCAGCTCCCGCGTCCCAGTCTGCGCGTCGCCTCGAGCCGCTAGGGCAGCGGGTTCGGCGACCGGCTGATCACGGCCGTCGCCGTGCGCCAGGCGGCCGCTACCGCGTGGCCGTCATCGCCGCGCGCGCGGTCGCGAGCACGGACGGGATCGTATCGGCGACGATGTCCACGATGCGATCGAGATCGGCGTCGCTGGTCATGAGCGGCGGCGCCAGGCAGATGCAGTCCATCACCGCGCGGGTGTAGAGCCCGCGCTCGAGCATGCCGTCCATCAGCTTCTGGCTCACGCCGAGCGCCGGCGGGAAGAGCTGCTTCGTCGCCGGATCGGCGACCAGTTCCACCGCGCCCATCAGGCCGAGCGCACGCACGTGCCCGACGCCGTCCATCGCCTCGAGGCCGCGCAGCCGCTGCAGGAGCCGCGCGCCGCTGGTTTTCGCCCGCTCGACCAGGCCCTCGCCCTCCATGATGTCGAGATTGGCGAGCGCCACCGCGCAGCACGTCGGATGCCCCGAGTAGGTGAAGGCGTGCATCCACCGCTGCCCCGGCCCGACGCCGTTGATGACCTCGCGGATGCGGTCCGACACGCCGATGCCGCCCAGCGGCACGTAGCCGCTGGTGATGCCCTTGGCAAACTGCATGATGTCGGGCTCGACGCCGTAGTGCTCCAGGCCGAACCAGGTGCCGGTGCGGCCGAAGCCGGTGATGACGTCGTCGGCGATGAACAGCACCTCGTAGCGGTCACAGATTTCCCGGATGCGCGGGAAGTAGTCGGGCGGCGGCACGATCACGCCGCCAGCGCCCTGCACCGGCTCCGCGATGAAGGCGGCCACCGTGTCGGGGCCTTCCTTCAGAATCGCCTCTTCGAGCTTGTTCGCCGCCGCCACGCCCAGGCTGACGCTGGTGTCGGTGTGCGCGAAGCGATACGGATCGGGCGCCTCGATGTGGCTGAAGCCGGGCGTGCGCGGCTCGAACATCGGCCAGAAGGCCGGCAGGCCGGTGGCGCTCATCGCCGCCAGCGTCAGGCCGTGGTAGGCACGGTGCCGCGAGATGACCTTGATCTTGTCGGGCTTGCCGAGCGCCTTCCAGTAGAAGCGCGCCGTCTTGAACGAGCTCTCGGACGACTCGGCGCCGCCGCTCGTGAAGAAGAACGTGTTGATCGAGGGATAGGCGAGACGACTCAGGCGTTCGGCCAGGCGGATGGCCGGCTCGTTGGTGCCACCCGCATAGGCCGAGTGGAACGCCAGCGTGGCCATCTGCTTCTGCGCCGCGTCGCCGAGTTCACGCGCGGCCGTGGCCGATGTTGACGTTCCACAGCCCCGACAGCCCGTCGAGATATTCGCGCCCGGTGGCATCGGTGATGCGGGCGCCCTCGCCCTTCACCCAGACGCGGGTGCCGGCGTAGGCCGACGGGTGATGGAGCGGGTGCATCAGGTGGGCCTGGTCGGTGGCGAGGGGCGAGGTGGACATGGACTGGGATCCTACGCGCTGGGGCCGGCCCGGGGCAACGCCCCGGCCGCCGCCACCGCGCCACTCGAGCGCCGTCGCCGACCGTCCGGGACGCGCGTTCGGCCCTTCGTCATCGTCAGCCGAACGCCGGACCGGCGGGCGCGTATCCTCGGGCATGCTGAATCTGCAGCCGCTCCTCGCCGCGCCCTTCGCCGTGCAGTTCCACGTCGCCACCGTCGTCCCGGCGTTCGTGCTCGGGACCTGGCTGCTCTTCGGCAGCACCAAGGGCTCGCGCCACCACCGGCTCGTCGGGAAGGTCTACCTGGTGCTGATGGCGGTCACGGCCATTGCTGCGACCTTCATCCGGTCATTCGCTGATTTCAGTGTGGACGTCGGTCCGCTGCGGCTCGGCCTGATTCACCTGTTCGTGCCGCTCACCGCGTGGTCGATCTGGCGGACGCTGCGCTACGCCAGGGCCGGACAGATCGTGGGCCACCGCCAGTCGATGCGCGGCCTGTACTTCGGCGGACTGATCGTGGCCGGGCTGCTGGCGTTCGGCCCCGGCCGGATCATGCACCGGATGTTCTTCGGCTAGTCGGCGGCCGGCACGCCCAGCACCAGACGGCAGCCGCCGCCCTCGAGCGGAGCGATGTCGAGCCCGCCGCCATGCGCCAGCGCGATCTTCTTCGCCGCGGCCAGCAGCAACGCGCCGGAGGTCCCGGCCGGATGCTCCGCCCACTCGGCGTCGAAGAAGCGGCCGTAAGCGGACGCCGGGAGGCGCACGGCGGCCTGGCACACTTCGATCGTGCGCGTCGCCGCTTCCCGCCGCGGCCCGAGCGCCACGCTCACCTTCCGCGCGTCGCCGCGGTCTTCGATGAGCGCGTGCACCGCCGCCAGAATGGCACCGAGCGCAGTCGTCAGGAGCCGCTCGTCGCCGAACACCGGGCAGGTGCCAGCGGGCAGCGCCATCGCCGCCGCGCCGCCACTCAGGCGGTTCTCCGGCCCGAAGGCGTCGAAGACCTCCGCCAGCAGCTGCAGCAGATCGACTTCGTCGAGCGCGGGCAGCGGCTCGATCTGGAGCACGACGGCGGCATCCGCAAGCCAACGGCCCCGGGTCGCCTCGGCGCGGGCCAGTTCGATGGCGACGCGGTCGCGCAGGGGCCGGCCGCGCAGCGGCACGTCACGCAGGGCCGCCTGAATCGCATCGAAGGCCTCGGCCAGCGATGAGGCTGCGGCCGCCAGCGAGGCCGACGGCACGGGCGGGGGCAACTCGAACACCGGCACAGCCGCCGGCTCCGGCAGCACGGCGACGGGCTCAGGCGCCATCGGCGCCGCCGCGCTCACCTGCTCGAACGCGGCGAGCGAGCGATCGACCAGCGCTTCGACATAGTGCGGCTCGGCCCGCATGCGGTAGGTCGGCGGCAGGCCTTCCCGCGCCCGCGCCGGCGCGCCGGCATGCACGTCGGGGTCGGCATCGGCCTCGCTGTCGCCGTCGTGCTCGATGACGATGTCGCCGTCGTCGTCATCGAGATCGCCATCGACCTCCTCGCGCTGGTCGCGCGAGGCACTGAGCGGGAGTCCGGAGTCACGAGTGGCACGAACGAACGGGGGCACATACGCGGGAGATTCAGACACGGGGGGGAGCCTCGTCTGGAAAACGCGGGGCTCAGTTTACATCAGCGGCGCCTCGGCCACGAGGCCAACGCAATCGACGCCGCTGAAGTCTCGGTCGGCCCCGACTTTGAGCCGCTCGCCTCCAGACATCGACACCAACGGCGGTGCCACGGAACGCGCCGCGCTACTTCGCGCGCGCCAGATCCATCACCACGTCGTACTGGAAGCGGACGAAGCGATGCAGTTCGTCCACCAGGATCCGCTCCTGATCGCTATGCGCGCTGAAGCCCTTCTGTCCGTCTTCGCTGTCGAGCGCCGGCCCGATGCCATAACACTGCGGGCCCTTGGCGCGGATGTTCGACATGTCGGTGGCGCCGGTGCCCATCGTCGGCAGCGTCACGGTGTCGTAGTGCTTCTTGATCTGCGCTTCGAGCACGGTGAACGCTTCGGTGTTGAGGCGCGAGCCGCCGGCCGGCCGGTAGCGATCGCGGGCCCAGCGGACCTCGACCTTGGGGTCGCCGATGACCTTGCGCACCATGTCGAGGAACTTCTCCTGGTCTTCATCCGGATGCAGGCGCACGTCGAGCGTGGCCTTCGCTTCCGACGGGATCACGTTGTAGCGGAACCCGGTCGTCATGATGGTGGGCACGAGCGAGGTATGCGTCATCGACCAGTGCTGCGGTTCGTTCACGAGCATCCAGTCCTCGGCCGGGCCATGCACCTTCGGATCGGGATTGAGCAGGTCGCGGTACTTCTGCGCCACGGCCGGCTCGGACATCGTGGTGAGGCGCTTGAAGTACGAGGCCGTCGTCTCGTTGAGGCGCAGGGGCGGCTTCCACGCGCCGACCTTCCCCACCGCCGCCGCCACGCCGAGCACGGCGCTGTTCTGGTTGGGCACCGAGCCGTGGCCCGCAGGGCCGGTCACGATGAGCTCGACCGGACGCGGCTCCTTCTCGGTGGTGCCGACATTCGCCTGCACGACCTTGCCGCCGCGCCGCACCACCCCGCCGCCTTCGGCCAGGCAGAACTCGGCGTCGATGGCGTCGAAGTGGTTGTCGGCCATGAACTGCGCGCCGACGTCGGGGGCGCCTTCTTCGCCGGCTTCGGCCAGCAGGATGACGTCGCGATCGAGCGCTGCCTTGCTGCGGTGCAGTTGCAGCACCAGCATCAGTCCGGCCACCAGGTTGTCCTTGTCGTCCACGGTGCCGCGGCCATAGACGTAGCCGCCATCGACGGTGCCGCCAAACGGCGGGAAGGTCCACTTCTTCGGATCGACCGTCACGACGTCGGTGTGGCCCATGATGAGCACCGGCTTCTTCCTGCCGTTGCCTTTCATCCGCACCACCAGATTCGGACGCTGCGGGTCTTTCGCGAACACCTGATACGGGATGCCCTCGGCGTCGAGCACTTGCTTCAGATACTCCACCGCGCGGATCTCGTTCCCCGGGGGGCTGCTGGTATCGCGCTGCAGCAAGGCCTGGAAGTGCTTGAGCGTCTCGGCTTCGAAGGCCGGGGTGCCAGGGCCGGTCTGGGCGTGCGGCAGGGCCGCGGCGCCAACGACGGCAAGGGCGACGAGCAGGAGGCGTCGGGACATGCGGCCCATGTTACACGCGGGCGCCCGCCGGGGGGCCGCGCACCGCCTCGTCAGACGACCGGAGCCGGTGCGCCCTGCGCCCGCCACCACCGGTCGAAGCGCGGCGTGATCCACAGCACCCACGGCACCAGCGCCGCCCCGGCCAGCAGGTCCACGATCCAGTGGTGGCGCAGATAGACCGTGGAGACCAGCAGCGGCACGACAAACGCCAGCAGCACGGGAAAGTAGCCGCGCAGGTAGCGCCAGCTGTAGGCGAGGCTCAGGCAGCTGACGCCGGCATGCAGGCTCGGAAACGCTGCCCGGGCCGCGTGGTTGGGCATCATCTCGATGAGCGCCTGCTGGAAGTTGGTGATGGCGCCGCCCCGCAACGACACCGAGAACAGGCCCAGCGATTCGAAATAGAGGCGCGGCGGCGCGGCCGGGAACACGACGTAGAGCACGTAGCCGGTGTAGAAGCAGATGATCGTGCCGAGCAGCACCTGCCGCGCTTCGGCGTAGCGCTGGCGCAGCCACAGCAGGATGACCACCGACGGCGCCACCACGTAGAAGTTCGCGTAGAACAGGTTGAAGAACTCGGTGCGTCCAGGCGTGATGTAGGCCTCGGCCCACACCACCGGCTGGCCGCCGAACAGCCACTGCTCCGCCGCGGCCAGGTGCTGGTGGATGTCGTTCGGGTTCACGAACCGCACGGTGTCGTGCAGGTTGGTGTAGACCGCGATGCACATGACAAACGGCAGCGCCATGCGGAAGAACTCGGCGACGCGGCGCGCCCGCGACCCCGACGGCGTGCGGTGCAGATAGCGGTGGATCCAGAGCACCACCACCGCCAGCACGACCACCGCTCCGAGGCGTGCCAGTCCGCCTTCAATCCGCCGCGAGCTGGTCCCGCTGGCGGCGAGCTGAAGGTTGGCGTAGACGGTGACGACGGCCGAGGTGATGAAACCGAAGACGAGCAGGCCTTCTTCAGGCCTCAGCCGCCAGAGCCGATGCATCGCGCAAGACTACTACGCGCTAGCGCCAGCTGGCCGCGCGCGGCGCGCTGCCGGGCGGACGCGGGCCCTTGCGGTGCGCGCTGCCACCGGGCCGGCTCGAAAACCGCGCCGGCGTGTTGCGATGGGGGGCGGGGCCCTTGGGCGTGCGAGCAGGGTCGTTGGGACGCGGCGCGGCATGCGCATGCGGTCCGCGCACCTGCGCCACTTTCGGCGTGAAGTCCGGAATCGACGCCCGTTCAATCGGCGCCGGCAGCAGCTTCTGGATGTCGTGCAGCAGCGCCCGCTCTGCCGTGGTCGCCAGGGAAATCGCTTCGCCGGTCTGGCCGGCACGACCGGTGCGGCCGACGCGGTGGATGTAGTCCTGGGCCACCAGCGGCAGGTCGAAGTTGACCACCAGCGGCAGCTTCTCGATGTCGAGGCCACGCGCGGCGACGTCGGTGGCCACCAGCACCGAGACGTGACCGGCCTTGAAGTCGGCCAGCGCGCGCTTGCGGGCGCCCTGGTTCTTGTCGCCGTGGATGACGGCCGTGCGCAGCCCGGCGCCCTCGAGGAAGCGGCCGACGCGGTCGGAGCCGTGTTTGGTGCGGCAGAAGACCAGCGTCTGGCGCTCCGGGCCCGAGGTCAGGATGTGCGCCAGCAGGTCGCGTTTCTGTTCCTGCGGCACCGCGAACACGCGGTGCACGACCGTGGAGGCCACGACGTGCTCCGGCGCCACGTCGATGCGCACCGGGTCCTTCGTGAACGCCCTGGCCGCCGCGATGATCTCCTTGGAGAGCGTCGCCGAGAGCAGCAGCGTCTGGCGGCTGGCCGGCACCAGGCTCATCACGCGCTTGAGCGGCGGCAGGAAACCCATGTCGAGCATGCGGTCGGCTTCGTCGAGCGTGACGATTTCAATCGTGCGCAGGTCGATGGTCTTGCGGTCGAGATGGTCGATGAGGCGGCCCGGCGTCGCCACCACGATGTCCACACCCCGGCGCAGCGTGCGCACCTGCGGCATGATCGGCTCGCCGCCCACCATCGTCATCACACGCAGGCGCGTGCCCTGCGCCAGTTCGAACAGCGATTCTTTCACCTGGAGGGCGAGCTCGCGCGTCGGCACCAGCACGAGACCGCGCGGCGCGATGCCCTGGCCGTGCGGCACGGCCGCGAGGCGCTCGATCATCGGCAGCCCGAAGGCGGCCGTCTTGCCGGTGCCGGTCTGGGCACGGGCGAGGACGTCGCGCCCCTTCAAGGCGGCGGGAATGGTCTGGGACTGGACGTCAGTCGGCGTCTCGTAGCCCAGACGGGCGAGGGGACTGATGGTGCGGGGCGACAGCCCCAGTGCGGCAAACGGCATTACGAGAACACTCCTGACGTGCCTGGAGCGTCGTATGCCGCCCGAGGTCGAAGAACGAAAGAACCGGAAACTGCGAAACGAGCCCTAGGCGACCGGCTTGGCGTTGGGCGGCGCCGGTTCGCGCACCACCAGGCCCGTCGCGACTTCCTCGCGGGCGGTAGTGGTGTGGCGGTGGCCACGCGCCACGCGCGGCGTCGACCCACGGACGAGCTGGCCGGCCCGAAGGGAGCTGATCACGACGAACTCGAAGGCTGCCATGTGGTCGGGTCGAGAAATCATTGCACACGCTCCAATGCCGGAAGGGAGGCGGCGCCGGGAACGGGAACGTCCGCCGGGCCAGACTCGCGCGACTCGTTGCTTTGGGGTGTAAGCGCGACCCAACGGACGGGACGCTCAAAGAAGCGAGACCCCAAGTATAGCGTAGACTGTTGTCCCGGCGCCGGCTCCAGGCGTCCGCAGCACCTCGAGGAGACGGCGCGTGGCGAAGTGGACACGGATGTCGGGAGCGGTCGCGGCCATCGTGGCCAGCGCCGCAATGGCGGTCATCGCGGCCGACCGGATCTTCACCAACCCCAAACCACAGGCCCATTTGCGGGCGCTGTTCCCCAAGGCCGCGGCCTTCTCGCCCCTCGAGGGCACGCCGCTGCACTTCAAGGCCTACGGGGCCGACCCTAAGACGACCCCGAACGCGCCGCTGCTCGGCTACGCCTTCTGGACGACCGACGTCGTGCCGGCCGAATACGGCTACCACGGGCCCATCCACGTCCTGGTCGGGATGGACCTGACGGGCATCCTCAGTGGCGCCATCGTCGACTACGACTCCGAACCCTACGGCTACTTCTCGGTACAGCCGCCGGAGTTCAGCGCCCAGTTCGTCGGCAAGAGCGTCCGCCAGCCCTTCAAGGTCGGCGCCGATGTGCACGCGGTGTCGCGCGCCACCATCACCATCTCGAGCGCCACCCGTGCCATCCGTGACAGCTCGCGCATCATGGCCAAGGCGTTCCTGAATCCCGCCAACCTGAAGCCGTGATTCAGCCGGACGATCCCTGGGGCTTCGAGGAGGAGCCCGTCGAGACCTGGAGCGACCTGCTGTCGGCCCAGGCCATCGATATCCTCCCGCTCGCGGCGTTCCTGCTGCTCGCCTACATCAGTTTCCACCGCAAGAGCGTGCGCTTGAAGTACGTCACGCTGGCGGTGTCGGTGCTCTACATGGGGTTCGCCAAGAGCAACCTGCTGTCGATCACCGACGTGTTCCGGGTGATCGACTGGAGCTTCCCGCCCTTCAAGCACAACGTGGCCTGGTATCTGTTTGCCGGGTTCACGGTGGTCTCGACGGTGCTGTGGGGCCGCTTCTACTGCGGACGCGTCTGCGCCTATGGCGCCTTCACGCAGCTCATGGACGCGGTGCTGCCCTCGTCGTGGCGCGTCGAGGTGCCGAAGGCGATCGAGACGCGGGCCGCCTACATCAAGTTCGGGCTGCTCGCGGCGGTGCTCACCTACTACGCGGTGACGCACAACACGATGGTCTACCGCTACGTCGAGCCGTTCTGGATGTTCGGACGCTCCGAGTCGTCGGTGCTGCTGTGGTCGATGCTGGGCCTGCTGCTCATCGCCACCGTCTTCGTCCGCAACCTGTATTGCCGTGTCCTCTGTCCGCTCGGCGCCACCCTGGGCGTCATCTCGTACCTGACCGTCTTCAAGATCAAGCGCTGGTCGGAATGCTCGACCTGCAAGATCTGCGAGAAGACGTGCGAGTGGGGCGCCATCGACGGCCCCCGCATCATCCAGTCCGAGTGCGTGCGCTGCGACGACTGCGAGCGCGTCTACGCGGACGAAGCCAAGTGCCCGCACTGGCGCATCCTCGACTACAAGAAGCGTAAGGGCGGGACGATTCCCCTTACGCCTGTCAGGGGCTAGGGGCTAGGGGCTAGCGGCTAGCGGCTAGCGGCTAAGGCACGCCGCACGTCGCTCGCGCTGGCGCCGCGTCACGCGAGTAGCCCGCAGGTCTAGCCGCTAGAACCTAGCCGCTGACCCTACGGCGTCGGCCGCCTCCGCACCTCCACCCGTCCGCGCAGGCCGCTCGAGATGAGGACCTGATTGTCGGCCGTCACGATAATGGCTTCGACGTCGCGCAGGCGTTCCACCAGCGCCATGCCCTTCTCCGGGCCGATGATGAAGACGCCGGTCGAGAGGCCGTCGGCCAGCACCGGATCGCTCGAGACGAGGGTCACGCTTCGCGTGCCGCGGGCCGGGCGGCCGGTGGTCGGGTCGAGCAGATGGTGATAGCGCACGCCGTCCTGCTCGAAGTAACGCTCGTAATCGCCCGAGGTGCTGAACGTCGCGTCGCTGAGTTCCACGGTGGCGAACAAGTCGCCGCCCTCGCCGCGCGGATCCTGGATGCCGAGCCGCCACGGGCCGTCGGGGGCTCGCCCGGCAACATAGAGATCGCCACCGGCCTGCACCATGAAGTCGGTGACGCCGGCCGCGCGCAGGATCGCCACGCCCTTGCCCACCGCGTAGCCCTTGCCGATGCCGCCCAGGTGTACGCGCACGCCGGGACGCGCGATGGCGACCGTGCCGTGCTCCGCATCGACCGCAACGGCCCGGTAGTCGACGCGGCGCAGCCGGGCGGCGATCTCGGCGTCGGTCGGCACGCGGCGATCCATGTCGTGATCGAACTTCCAGATTTCCGCCAGCGCGCCGAAGGTGACGTCGAAGCGGCCGTCGGTCCACTCGCTGATCTTCCTGGCAGACAGCAGCACGGCGCGAGTATCGGCATCCACCGCTACCGCGGTGCCGGTGACGGCGGCATTCAGACGTGAGACGTCGCTGCCTTCCCGCCACACGCTCAGGAGCCCCTCGAGGCGCTCGAACTCGGCGAACACGGCGGCGAACGCGGCACGCACGCGGGGTTCGTCGGTGGTCGACGCCCGCAGATGGAGTTCGCTGCCCATGGCGAGCCGGCGCTCCTCGATCAGGGCCGAGGGCGCAACGGCCGACGACGCCGGGTCTGACACGGGCGGCGCGCAGGCCATCGCCGCGAGCGCCACCGCCACGACTGCCGCACGCCCGATCTCGGTTCTCACGCGCCCGGTATCTCTCACACGCACGACCGGCCTCCTGCCCTTATGCTATCGGCGAATGTGCTGCCATCACCTTCGCGCTCTCCTCGCGGCCCTGCTGTGCCTGGCCGCCGTCACCGCCGACGCCGGCGTCACCCGCCTCGAGATCACGCGCCGCGAGGTGGTGCTGCAGGGGCGCGCTTTCGGGGCGGCGGGCCCCTACGAGAAGCTGGTCGGGCGCGTCCACTTCGCGCTCGACCCACGGGCGCCACGCAACCTGGGCATCGTCGATCTCGCCCTCGCGCCGCGAAACGCCCAGGGGCTGGTGGAGTTCTCCGCCGACTTCTACCTGCTGAAGCCGGTCGATCCGGCGCGCGGCAATGGGCGGCTCTTCTACGAAGCCGGCAACCGCGGCACCAAGCGCATCCTGCCGGTGTTCCAGCAGGCCACCGGCGCCGATGACCCGACCGCCGCCGCCGAGTTCGGCAACGGCGCGCTGATGATGCAGGGGTTCTCGCTGCTCTGGATGGGCTGGCAGTGGGATGTGCCGCCCGGGCGCATGCGAATGGCGATCCCGATTGCGACCTCCGCTGGCCAGGTGATCACCGGGCTCGTGCGCGGCAACTTCATCCCCGGCGCCAACGCCACCACGGCGTCGATTGCCGACCGCGGCCACGACGCCTATCCGGTGGTCGATCCGGCGAGCGCCGACCACGTGCTCTACGTCCGCAGGCTGCCCACCGACGCGCCGGCCGTGGTGCCGCGCGCCCGCTGGCGCTTTGCGACCGCGACCACCGTCACGCTCGACGGCGGCTTCGAGCCCGGCCGCATCTACGACGTGGTCTACCGGGCCCGCGATCCGCGCGTGGTCGGCGTGGGGCTGGCGGGCACGCGCGACCTCATCAGCTTCTTCAAGCACGCGACCACGACGCAGGGCAACCCGTCGCCGGGCCTGCGCCACGCCATCGGCTGGGGCGTGTCGCAGACGGGACGCTTCCTCCGCCACTTCGTGTACGAGGGCTTCAACGAAGACGAGCAGGGGCGGATCGTGTTCGACGGGGTCTTCGACCAGGTGGGAGGATCCGGGCGCGGCAGCTTCAATCACCGCTTCGGACAGCAGTCACGCGATCAGCTCCAGCACTTCAACATCCAGTACCCGGTGGACATGTTCCCGTTCACCGACGACGACCAGACCGATCCGGTCACCGGCGCCACCGACGGCCTGCTCGCCCGCGCCCGCCGCACCAACACGGTGCCGCGGATGGTGCATCTGCTGACCAACTCCGAGTACTTCAATCGCGCCGGCTCGCTCGTGCACACCGACGTGACCGGCAGCCGCGACGTGCCGCCGCCCGCCACCAGCCGCATCTACATGGTGGCGTCGGCGCCGCACATCGTCGGGCCGTTCCCGCCGGCGCCGTTCGCCGACAAGGACTTCGTCGGTCAGGCCGACATGAATCCGCTGGTCTACACGCCGGTGCTTCGCGCCGTCTTCCGCGCCCTGGATCGCTGGGTGGCCGAGGACGTGGAGCCGCCGCCGAGCCGCTACCCGACGCTGGCCGACGGCACGCTGGTGGCGCCGGCCGCCGCCGGGTGGCCGCGCATTCCCGGCGTGACGATGCCGCCAGCGCCGATGACGACCTACCGGCTCGACTTCGGGCCCGAGTGGACACAAGGCCGGGTCACGATCGAACCGCCGCGCCTCGGCGCCGCGTTTACGAGCCTGGTGCCGGCGGTGGACGACGCCGGCAACGACCGCGGCGGCATCCGCCTGCCGCAGGTAGCCGTGCCGCTGGCGACGCACACGGGATGGAACTACCGCCAGCCCGCCATCGGCGCGCCAGACCGGCTGGCCAGCGAGATCGGCGCCTACCGTCCCCTGCCGCGCACCGCGGCCGAGCGCGCGCAGAGCGGCGACAGCCGCGCCTCGATCGCCGAGCGCTACCCCAGCCGCGATGCCTACCTGGGACGCATCGCCCAGGCCGCGGTGACGCTCGTGAAAGAGCGCTACCTGCTGGCCGAAGACGTCGCCGACCTCATCGCGCAGGCGGGAGTGCACTGGGACTGGGCCACAGGCACAGCGGCTAGGGACTAGGGCTACATGCGAGCGGCTAGGGTCCAGCGGCTACGTGCGTAGCGGCTAGGTTCTAGCGGCTAGCGGCTAACTGTCTCGCTGTCTCAATCTAGAACGGCCGTACAAGAGACGGGCCCGATGGGCAATAGCCACCGGGCCCAGCCCGTTCCCCTTAGCCGCTAGCCGCTAGTCCCTAGTCCGCAGCGCGGGTCAGCCGCGCTGTCCTCGCGCTAGAGCATGAACCCCACGTCCGCCGTCGGGAAGAGCGAGAGGTTCGGGAACGCGACGGCGAGCTCGCCCGGCGAGGCGCCGAACCAGCGGCCGAGCGTGGCGCCGAACTGCGAGGTCGAGATCTTCGGGATCCAGACGCCGCGGTTGTTGGCGTCGTCGGGGCCGCCGAGCGCAAATTCCGGCATCTGGCCGTAGACGCCGCCCTTCACCGCGCCGCCGACGATCATCTGGTGACCGCCCCACGCGTGGTCGGTGCCGGTGCCGTTGGGCTGCAGCGTGCGGCCGAATTCCGACTGCGTGAAGGCCGTGACCTGATTGGCGAGGCCCACTTCCACCGTCGCGTTGTAGAAGGCGCCGAGCGCGGCCGACAGTTCGGCCAGCAGCGCCCAGTGGTTGTAGTCCTGCGAGGTGTGGGTGTCGAAGCCGCCCATCGAGCAGAAGAACACCTGACGGCCGGGCCCGATCTGCGAGCGCAGGCGAATCAGCTTCACGACTTCCCGCAGCTGGTTGCCGAGGCCCGACCCCGGGAACACCGTGGCGATGTTGCCCACGCTGCCGCTCGAGTTCAGGGTGTCGGCCAGTTGCAGCCCGTCAGCGAACGAGTCGTTCGCCGCCGTGCGCAGCGGATGGCCGCCATCGAGCGCCAGCATCGCGTCCACGGCGCTGCGGCGGGCCGTGGCCGCCGACGCCGGGTAGATGTTCATGCCCGAGAGGTTCAGGCTGGCGCCGGGCGGAATCACGTTCGGCGCGCCGCCGCCGCTCTGCAGGAAGGCCGCCGGCGACGATACCGACACGGCGCCCAGGGTGTCGGTGACGCCGAACACGTCGAGCAGCCGCCCGCCCCAGCCGCCGATGGTCGAGTTGGACGTCGCCGTCTGCGCCTGCAGGGTCTGGTCCGAATGCGAGAACAGATTGCTCGGCGCCAGAACGCCCGACTGGTACTGCGCGCGCGTCAGCGGCCGTTCGAGCTGGCCGGTGTTGAGCACGAAGGCCACCTTGCCCTGGCCGTAGAGGGAGTTGATCTGCGGCAGGCCGTAGTGCAGCGCGTATTGGCTGCCGCCGTGCGCGAAGGCCGGCAGCAGCTCGGTGCCCGACAGCGTCAGGCCGGCGCGCAGGGTCTGGTACTGCGTGTAGGGCGTGGTGTCGACCGGCACGATCAGGTTGTTGCAGTCGTTGCCGCCGAACAGGTAGATGCAGACCAGCGCCTTGTAGTCGCTGACCGGCGCCGCGGAGGCATCGGCCACGAACCACGAGCGGGCGGGACCGAAGCCCATGCCCGTGAGCCCGAGCGTGGCCAGGCGCGTGCTCAGCTTCAGGAAGTGACGGCGTGCAGGCTTGTGCGTATGCATGGCGTGTGGCTTTCGAGCTACGGAATGACGACGGTCTGGAACGCGGTGACGGGGCCGGCGCCGCACGCGTTCACGGCTTGCACGCTGAAGTTGTAGGTGCCGCCAGGCGCGCCGGAGGCGAAGCCGAGGCCGGCGATCGGGAAGGAGCCCGTGTAGGAGCCCGAGACGTTCAGCCGGTAGCCGGCGGCCGGGGTGCCGCCCGAGGGCGTGTCCCACGAGGCGCTGATGACGTTGCCGGCCTTCGTGACCTGGAAGTTCGTGGGCACGCGTGGCAGGGCGCAGGAGGTCGATGGCGCGGTCAACGTGACCGCACTCGACTGGCTGCTGGCGCCGGCGGCGTTCAGCGCGCGCAGGCGGAAGGTGAAGGTGCCGCTGGGAATGCCGGGCAGGCTGAACGACTCGCTGAGCGGCAACGGCAGCGACACCGTCGGCGGCGCCGGTCACATCCAGCATCAGGCTGAGCGGCGTGCCGCCGGTGAAGGTGTTGCGCCAGGCCAGCCACAGCGCCGAGCCCTTGACGGCGCCCTGCACGTTACCCGGGGCATTGGGCTTGAGCGCCGCGTTGACGTGCAGCCGCACTTCGTTCGACGCCAGGCTCATCGCGCCGGCGCGCGACGACTTCATGCGCACGTAGAACGATCCGTTCGGCGCGTTGAAGGTGAAGGTGGGCGCGGTGCTGCCCGTGCGGCACCACGGCGATGGTGGTGCCGGCCGTGACGCCGCCCTCGAGCACGTAGGTGTCCGGCGAAGGACCCAGCTGCGGCGGATTCCAGCGCAGCGTCGCCACGTTGCCGTTGACCGACGCCACGTAGAGGCCGGTCGGCGCCTGCACCGTCGTGGGGATGACGCCGCCGGCGCTGGTGCCGCCGGTGTAGACCGAGTATTCACTCGAGATCGCCGCCAGATATACGGCGCCGAGCGCCCGCTGCGTGGTGTCGCTTGCCGGCACCGCGGTGGTCGCGTTGAGGATGATCTGGCGCAGCTGCGGGGTCATCCGACCCATCATCAAGGTGGTGTTGACCTTGTCCACGAGCGCCGTCGGGTTCGCCGCCAGCACGCGGAACGGCGTCATGTCGACGCTGAAGGCGGACCCGAACTGGTTGGTCAGGATGCCGTAGATGAAGTTGGCGCGCTGGATCGCCAGCGCCGGCGGATAGAGCTGGAACTCGGGGCCGAAGAGCGACTGCTGCGTCGGGATCTTCGCGGTCGGCGAGTAGAAGCTGAAGACCGTGGAGGGCGTGAGCACGCGCTGACTCAGGTTCGAGAACACGTACCTGGAAGCTGCCGGGATCGCCCAGCTGCGCGTTGAGCGCGCGGCCGAGCCCCATCACGTGGAGGATGGGATCCTTCAGACGGCCGTGGAGCGTGGCGTCCGGGTTGAGCGCCTCGGGATCGAGCAGGATCGCCGCAAACACCGCCGCCAGGTCGCCGCGCACGCCGGCGCCGTTGTTGATGAACACGTTCGAGACCCGGTTGACGTAGGCCGGGCTCGGGTTGCTCGAGACCAGTGACCGGATGAGGCGCGTCGCGATGAACGGCGGCACGTTCGGGTGATAGAAGATGTTGTCGATGAGATACGACAGGTCGGCCATGGCGCTGTTACCGGCCGGGGTGACCAGACCGTTCAGCAGGGTCTTGGGGTCGGTGTCGTGGCGCGAGGCGCTCGAGGTCGGCACCAGCTCGCCGACGAAATATTCAGGGTTGGAATTGCCCGAGGTGGCGCCGGGCCTGGGCGGATAGGTCCAGCCGGTCAGCGCCCGAGCGAAGGCGGCGATCGTCGCCTGGCTGTAGGCGGGAATCGGATTGCCGCCGCCATCCAGCTTCTGGCTGCCGTCGTTGTTCAGTTCCCAGGTGCCGAGCGAGAAGAGCTGCAGCAGCTCGCGGGCATAGTTCTCGTTCGGTGAGGTCGTGGTCGTGGCCTTGCGGTTGTAGACGTTGTCGAGGTACTTGCCCATGGTCGGGCTGAGCGAGACGTCCCGCAGCACCGTCTGGAAGTTGCCGAAGGCGTTGCGCGACAGCAGCCGCATCCAGGGAATCAGCTCTTCGCCGTTGCCGACCTTGTTGGCCGAGACGACGATCGTCTGGCTCAACGCGAAGATGGCGCGCTGGCGCAGCTGGTCGGGCCCGTTGGCCATGTTCAGGTAGACCTGCGCGCGGACGGCGTTGCCATCGAGGCCGTCGGGGACGGGGCTCTCGGGCATCGCCAGCTGGTTCTGGATCCAGGCGGCCGGCCCGATCGCCTGCACGTTCGCCACCTCCAGCGCGGTGGGCCCGAAGGTGGCCTGCTCGAGGAAGTGCACCGCCGTCGAGGCGTCCGTCGCCTGAGCAGATACACGCCCGACGTACAAAAACTGAACAAGCGCGACGAGAACTGCAAGCGCCGTCCACCCGCGCTGGCGGGGGCGGCGACCGGGGGCGATGGCGCAATATGACGGTATTTCCGGCGCGTTCATGCGTCCTACCTCGGTACTGGGGTTCGGGCGGGGGCGCCCAGTGTCTACCCGTAGAGGCAGAATCCGTGCCACTGGCACCGCGCGGGGGTGATCCCGGCCGTTGGCCCGGGCTCAGCCCCGCGGGCCAGGCAGGTAGTACCTGCTTGTACATCCCCCGCCGAAACAGCCAGCCGCCGAGCGGACCGAGCCAATTCAGCACGTGGTACATGTAGCCGAGGTCCATCAGCTCGATCAGGTTGCCGTCGAAGTCGCGCACGAAGAAGAACGAGTGGCCGCGCGGTGACTTCTCGGGCCGGCTGACGATCTCGACCCCTCGGGCGACGAGATGGTCATGCCATTTCTGCAGGTTCGAGACGTTGAATGAGAAGTGCGTCAACCCGACCCGGTGCCACGGGATGGTCTCGGCCGGCAGCTTCGGCTCGAAGGCGAAGATCTCGAGCACGCCCCCGCCCGGCACCCGGATCCACCCGATCTTGCAGGACGGCAGCGGCGCCTCCACCCCGAAGAACGCCTTCACGCGGTCGGGCGGCGTATCGGCCACGCCCACCAGCGGGCAGCCGAAGTTCTCCGCGTAGAAGCGAACGGCGGTGTTGAAATCGGAGACGGTGAGGCCGACGTGGCTGAAGGAACGGGCGCGCATGGCCCGAGATGGTAACAGGCCTGCTACAGCCCGGTGGCGCGGATGTGGTCGGCCACGCGCAGCGCCTGGGCGACGATTGTCAGGCCCGGGTTCACGGCCGCCGACGACGGGAAGAACGAGGCGTCGACCACGAACAGGTTCTCGACGTCGTGCGTGCGGCAGAACGGATCGAGCACCGAAGCCGCCGGATCGGTGCCGAAGCAGCAGGTGCCGCACTGATGCGTGGTGTTGCGGCTGCGCAGCGAGTGGCGCATCACCTTCCAGGCGCCGAGCCGCTTCAGCATCCGCGTGGCCGTCTCGACCAGTTGCCCGTGCGCGACCAGGTTGTTGGGCACGTAGTCGAGGCGGATGCGGCCGTCGGCGGTGAGGGAGACGCGGTTGTCGGGACGGGGCAGGTCTTCCGACATCGCCAGCCAGTCGATGCCGCGGGCCACCCACGCGTCGTAGGCGGCCAGCGGAATGCCGGGGATGATCGTGTCGCCGACGACCTTCGCCATGACGCCGTGGGTGCGGCCCTGCGACTGCACGTGGCCGAGGGGATACGGCGAGTCGGGCCCGCCGAAATAGAAGTCGTTCACCGCCACCGTCTTCTGGAACACGGTGTCGTTGCGGCGGAACGGATGGAAGCCCTGCATCATGGTCGCCAGGTGCGCCATGTAGCGGCGGCCCACGAGATCCGACGAATTGGCGAGGCCGCGCGGGTGCTTGTCGGTGGCCGAGCGCAGCAGCAGCGCCGCCGAGTTCACCGCCCCGCACGAGACCACGACCGTCGGCGCCTCGACGCGTGTCACGACGCCACCGCGCACGACTTCGACCGCCTCGACCCGGGTGCCCGACGGGTTCGTCAGCACACGCCTGGCCTCGGCCCCCGTCCACAGCGTCACGTTCGGCGACGCCAGCGCCGGCGTCACGGCGCACACCTCGGCATCGCTCTTGGCGCCGAGCCGGCACGGGAACGAATTGCAGGTGTTGCAGAGCACGCAGCCCTGCGGTTCGCCGGGGGCGAGCACGCCGAGCGGCAGGTGGAACGGCTGCAGTCCCTGCGCCCGCAGGTCGTCCACGATCGCCTGCATCATCGGCGCGTGCGGCACCGGCGCATGCGGGAACGGGCCGCGCGGCGGCTCGGTCGGGTCGGTGCCCGCCAGTCCGCGCACGCCGTAGAGCGCCTCGGCGCGGTCGTAGTAGGGGGCCAGCGTCTCGTAGTCGATCGGCCAGGCCGGCGACTCACCGTCCACGTGCCGCAGGGCCTGGAAGTCCTCGCGGCGCAGCCGGATGAGCACACTGCCCCAGAATTTGGTGTTGCCGCCGACGCAGTAGTGCATGTACGGCACGAACTCGCCGCCGCCGGTTTCCACCCAGCGCTCGCGCGTCCGGTAGCGCAGCTCCTGCCAGACCGAGGCCGGATCCCAGTTCTCGGGCTCCCGCGCAATCGCTTCGCCGCGCTCGACCAGCAGGATGCGGGCGCCGCTGCCGGCCAACGCGTGCGCCATCGTGCCGCCGCCAGCCCCCGAACCCAGGATGACGAGATCGAACCGCTCGGTCATGCGGACGTGACCGGGCGCGAGGACGCCGCGCCGGTGCCGACGCTGGCGTAGATCTGATCCATGAGCGTCTGATCCTCCAGGGCCCGTTCGAGGCTCATCTCCGGCGCACGGCCGCTGCGAATGGCGCCGACGAAGTCGCGGTACATCGCCTGGTAGCCGCGGATGTCGCGGAACCCGGGCAGCAACAGGCGCGGGATGGCGCCGCCGCGGGCGATGACGAAGGCGCCGTTGGACTCGAACGTGATGACGCCGCGGCGTCCGAACAGCTTCGACACCCGCAGCCCCTTGAACAGCGACGGAATCTCGCGCGAGTAGTAGAGGGCGCCCACCGCGCTGTTGTCGTACTCGAGCGCCACCATCATGCTCTTGGCGCGGCGGTCGGGTCCCTCGCGCGACACCTGCGGGACGATAGCCGCGGGCCCTGACGATCTTCGGGCCGAGGCTGCCGGCGATGTGCAGCCAGTGGATGCCTTCCTCGAAGAACGCGTCGCCACCGGCCATCGTCTCGTCGTTGCGCCAGTCGTCGGCGGCTTTGAGCCGGTGCGCGATGGTGGCGAAGTGCGCGAACACCATCTCGCCGATGACGTCGTCGGCGAGGAGCCGCTGCAGCGTGCGCACCAACGGCTTGTAGTGGTCGTTCTCGCCCACCAGGATGACGCGGCCGGCCGAATCGCGGGCGGCCCGCACGGCCTCGTAGTCGGCCAGCAGCGGAAAGGCCGGCTTCTCGACCAGCACGTGGCGGCCGGCGGACAGGGCCGCGAGGGTCAGGGGGCGGTGGAAGAGCGGCGGCACGGCCACCACGACGGCGTCCACGGACGGGTCGGCGATGGCCGCCTCATAGCTGCCGAACGCGGCGCGGCCGCCGAACTCGGCGCGGAATCGCTCGGCCTTCGCGCACATCACGGCTGGCGTAGCTCGCCACGACCTCGCCACCGAGCGCGCGCAGGTGGGCGCTGTGCACGCGGGTGATGAAGCCACAGCCGAGAAAGGCGAGATGGACGGGAGCGGAGGGCACGCGTGACCCGCCCCACTCGGGCGGTGTCGGAAGTGTATATCACCCGATCAACAGGTCACCAGATGCGGGTAAAATCTGCCTTCCCGGAGGGCTCCGCCATGGCACGCAAGACCGCAGCTGATTTCGATCCCGAAGTGCTCATCCTGTTTGACGCCTACGTGCATGGCGCGCTCGATCGCCGGGGGTTCCTCGACAAGGCCGCCAAATACGCGGTGGGCGGCATGACGGCCTCGATGCTGCTCGACGACCTGAGCCCGAAGTTCGCCGAGGCCCAGCAGATCGCGAAAGACGATGCCCGCCTCAGGGCCGAGCTGGTCGAATACCCGTCGCCGCAGGGCTACGGGAAGATGAAGGGCTATCTCGTGCGGCCGGCGAAGGCGGCCGGCAAGCTGCCGGGCGTGCTCGTCATCCACGAGAACCGCGGCTTGAATCCGCACATCGAAGACATCGC
This sequence comes from uncultured Acidobacteriota bacterium, assembly GCA_963779175.1. Classification (GTDB taxonomy): domain Bacteria; phylum Acidobacteriota; class Vicinamibacteria; order Vicinamibacterales; family UBA2999; genus CADEFD01. The sequence goes on along the minus strand of CAVZXA010000003.1, from coordinate 388,390 downwards.
ACGCCGCGTCGCGCTCGACGGCTACGTCGCGTTCGCGCCGGATGCCCTGACGCCCCTTGGCGGCTACCCCGCCGCCGGCGAAGACGAGGCGCGGACCCTCTTCGGCAAGCTCGAACAGCCCAAGACCCGGGAAGACATGGTGGCAGCGGCCGGCTTCCTGCGCACGCATGCGGAATGCAACGGCCGCATCGGCGCGGTGGGCTTCTGCTACGGCGGCGGCATCTGCAACTTCCTGGCGACGCGGGTGCCGGAGCTGCTGGTCTCGGTCCCGTTCTACGGCGGCCCGGCCGCCGCCGAAGAGGTGCCGAAGATCAAGGCGCAGCTGCTGATTCACTACGCCGGCACCGATGAACGCATCAACGCCGCCTGGCCGGCGTACGAGGCGGCACTCAAGGCGGCCGGCGTGAAATACGCGATGCACATGTATCCGGGCACCCAGCACGGCTTCAACAACGACACCACCCCGCGCTTCGACAAGGCCGCCGCCGCCGAAGCGTGGAAGCGCACGATGGACGTCTTCGCGGCCACGTTGCGCCGCTGACACCTCCCCGCGAGCCAATGAGCACGCACCTGAATGCCCTCGGCCAACCGATCGGCCCGCCGCTCCCCGACTGGCAGGCGCCACCCCGGCCCACGGCCACCGTGCTCGACGGCGCTGTTCACCCGTCTCGAACGGCTCGATCCGGACCGCCACGGGCGGGCCCTGCACGAGGCCAACGCGCTCGATACCAGCGGGGCGAACTGGACCTATCTGCCGATCGGTCCGTTTGCCACCTTCGAAGCCTACGACGCCTGGCTGCGCACGATGGCGCCGGGCACCGACCCCTGCTTCTTCACCATCATCGACCGCGCCACCAGCCTGCCGGTGGGCGTGGCGAGCTACCTTCGGATCGACCCGGCGGCCGGCTCGATCGAAGTCGGGCACATCAACTTCTCACCGCTGCGCCCAGCGCACGTCGGTCGCCAGCGAGACGATGTTCCTGATGATGCGGCATGCCTTCGCGCTCGGCTACCGCCGCTACGAGTGGAAATGCGACGCGCTGAACGCGCCGTCGCGAGTGGCGGCCGAGCGGCTCGGCTTCACCTACGAAGGGCTGTTCCGCCAGGCCACCATCTACAAGGGACGCAGTCGCGACACCGCCTGGTATTCGATTCTCGATCACGAGTTCCCGGCGCTCGAGCGCGCCTTCCTCGCATGGCTGGCGCCCGACAACCGCGACGCCAGCGGCCAGCAGGTGCGGCGCCTCTCCGAGCTCATCGCCGCCGCACGGCAGAGCTGAGTACACGAATCGGGCCGCATCGACCCTGCGTTTGTCACGAGGTGTCTCGGTAGCGGGCACAAGCGGCCCGCTATGCTATTCCGCGATGCAGACAGGGACACTCGTGAGATGGGTCGTCGTGGCGGCGCTGCTGCTGACGCCGGCGCCGGCGGCGACGCAGACCGCGGCGCAGATGGAAGTCATGAACTCGGGCCGCCGGACGATGACGGCCGAGCGCATGCGCGAGGGCGAGCGCATCGTGCTCGACGGCGTGCTCGATGAGCCGGCCTGGGGCCGCGCGGAGCACGGCGGTGAGTTCGTCATGCAGGACCCGGTGCTCGGCGGCACGCCGACCGAACGCACAGAGATTCGCGTCGTCTTCAACGCGACCATCTCTACATCGGTGCCACGCTCTTCGACTCGGAGCCCGACAAGCTCAAGGGCAACACCCGCAAGCGCGATGAGTTCCTGAGTGCCGATGACCGCTTCATGTGGACCATCGATACGTTCCTGAACCAGCAGACCGGCTACTTCTTCGAGATGAATCCGGCCGGCCTGATGGCCGACGCCCTGATGGGCCCCGGCGGCACGAACGCGCGCGAGTGGGACGGCATCTGGAACGCGCGGGTGAAGCAGAGCGACATCGGATGGGTCGTCGAGATCGACCTCCCGTTCCGGACGCTCGCCTTCGATCCGAACGCCCCGGCGTGGGGCATCAACTTCCAGCGCACCGTGCGCCGCAAGAACGAGGAGCTGCTGTGGACCGGCCATCAGCGCAATCAGGGCCTGCGGCGCATGGCCACTGCCGGCCTGCTCGTCGGCCTGACGGACGTCACGCAGGGCCTCGGTCTCGAGCTGAAGCCGTATGCGTCGGGCAACCTCGCCGATGCGCCCGGCCGGTCGCCGGCGGTGGCCAGCGAACGGCTGAAGCCAATGTCGGCGGCGAAGTGACCTACAACTTCACGCCGAGCCTGCGCGGCGTGGCCTCCGTCAACACCGACTTCGCCGAGACCGAGGTCGACCAGCGGCTGGTCAACCTGACGCAGGTTCCCGCTCTTCCTTCCCGAACGCCGCACGTTCTTCCTCGACGGCGCCACCTTCTTCGACTTCGCCAACCGCGCGTTCTTCTCGCGCCGCATCGGTCTTGACGCGCGCGGACAGCCGCAGCGTATCGACATCGGCGACCAAGGTGACAGGCCAGGCGGGTCGCCAGGACGTCGGCGCGCTGTACGTGCGCACGGGCGAAGACGAAGGCGCGCTCGGCGAGGACTTCCTGGTCCTGCGCACGCCGCCGCCGCATCCTGCAGCAGTCCTACGTCGGTGGACTCTACACCGGACGGACCACGCGCGGACCAAGCGCGCCCGACGCGCGGCACACCCCCGGCGCTCGACGCCCGGCTCGCCACCGCGTCCTTCCTCGGGAACAAGAACCTCGAGGGCTCGGCCTACCTGCTCTATGCCACCAATCCCCAGCAAGGCACAGGCCAGAACATGTCGTTCGGCTCCTTCGTGGACTATCCCAACGACGTCTGGGAGGGCGGCGTCGGCTTCAACGTGGTCGAGAAGCAGTTCGACCCGGCCGTCGGCTTCACGCCGCGACGCGGCTTCCGTAGCGCCAATCCGTTTCTCTTCTACATGCGCGACCGGTGGTGCGGCATCCGACGGTCCGCCGCTACGGCTGGGGCGTGGGCACCGACCTCATCACCGACATGAACAACCGGTGGGTCACGCGGGAGATCAACGTCCGCCTCGGCCGGGTCGAGTTCCACAGCGGCGACAACGTCGAGGTCAACGTCTCGCCGTCGTACGAACGGCTGCAGGACGACTTCACGATCAGCAGCGGCATCACCCTGCCGGCCGGCCGCGACTACACCTTCACGCGCTACGAAGCGTCGATCAACACGGCCAACCAGCGTCTGGTGGCCGTGCGCCCGCGGGTCGAGTGGGGCGGATTCCTCTCCGGCACGCGGCGCGAAGTCGCCTTCGACGTCGGCATCCGCCCACGGCCCGGGGTGACCATCAATCTGACCAACGAGTGGAACCGGGTCGCGCTGGCCGAGGGACGATTCTCGACGCGACTGCACCGCGCGATTGTCGACACGCAGTTCAGCCCGTTCATGTATCTGGTGAACAACGTGCAGTACGACTCGGTGAGCCGCGGGCTCGGCTGGCAGTCGCGCTTCCGCTGGATCGTGCAGCCCGGTAACGACGTGTTCTTCATCTACACGCACAACTGGATCGACGACCGACTCGGTCCGAACCAGCGCTTCCGAACCCTCGACCGGCGCGGTGCGGCGAAGGTCGTGTATACGAAGAGGTTCTGAGCGGCTAGCGGCTAGGGCTGGGGCTCGGAACGCACCCATTCGCGCTGTCCCGCTGTCTCGCTGCTACTGCAGCAGCGGGGCGGTGTCGCCGGGCAGCAGCAGTTGGCGATGCGCCCACAGCGGCGCGATGCCGTTCTGCATGATCTGCTCGTGGAACTCGCGCAGGTCGAAGGCCGCCCCGCGCCTGGCCTGCACGTCGGCGCGCAGCTTCAGCATCTGCATCTTGCCGAGGAAGTAGCCCCCGTAGGTCGGGTCGTAGGTGCCGCGCTCGGCTTCCTGGAGCGCGGCCGGGGCCGGCAGGTGGGCCTTCTCCTCGAAGAGCCGGGCCGCCTGTGCCACCGTCCACTCACCGGTGTGTTGCCGGATGCCGGAAATGAGCCGGCAGATGCGCGTCATCGCCTCGCTCAGCTGGGCCATCCGGTAGCGCGGGTCGTCGGCCTTGAACCCCTGGTCGAGCATCATCTGCTCGGCGTAGTGTGCCCAGCCGTCCTGCCCCGACGACGGTTGCGGAAAGGGATTGAGGCCGATCCAGATGCGGCGGATCTTGCCGGGCGTGCTTGCGCATGAAGACGCTGTGCACGTAATGACCGGGCATCACTTCGTGGGCGCTGATGACGGTGAGGGTCGGGATGTTGAACTTCTGCAGCCAGGTGTCCTGCCGCGCGGCGTCCCACTCCGCCTGCGCGTCGGTGACGTAGAAGTAGCTCTTGACCGGTGTGGTCTCGAGCGGCGGCGACGAGTGCATCGACGCCAGGCCGAGGTCGAAGGGCGGCGCGGCGGCCACGATCACCTTCTCGCTCGGCGGCAGCGCCACCAGGTGCTTTGCCACGACGAACGCCTGCAGCTCGTCGACGGCTTTCTGCGCCGCCGGCACCAGCGCGCCCCGGGCCGGATGGTTGGCCAGCACCGACGCCCACACCTCGAGCGCCGGCTTCCGCGCGTCAACCCGGGCGGCTGCGGCGATGAAGGCGGCCTCGTTGGCGGCGAGCTCGCGCTCACCGATGGCGAGCAGCGTCTCGACCGGCAGGTCGATGAGTTCTTCGGCCCGGTAGCGGGCCTCGAGCCCGACCTTGCCTACCTGATAGCGGCCGTCGGCGCCGGGCAGGCGCTCGGCCTCGAACCAGGTGACGAAGGCGTCGATTTCACTCGCCGCCGACGTGGTGGCGGCGAGCAGGCCGCCCTTGAGTGTCACATCGCTCAACGACGCGAACGCCAGCGGCACATCGGCCGTCAGCATCCCCGAAGCGCCACGCAGCATCCGCACGCCGCGTTCGGCCATGACCTTCGGCGGCGCGGTGATGTTGGCCCGGGCGGCCGCCAGCAGCAGCGGCACGCCGCGCAGCTTGGCGATGATGCGCCGGGCGCGCACCTCGGCCGGCGACGACTCCATCGTCATCAGGTTGTGCACGCCGTCGGAGATGGCGGCGGCGTAGGTCATGAGGTTCTTCTGCCAGTTGCGGTGCGTCTCGAGTTCGAGCAGCCACGCGTCGATGAGGCCGTCCACGATGCGGTGATCGACGCGCTCGTCCGGCGTGAGCGGCGCGGCGGGAATCGCGGCCAGGCGCGTCTTCAGCGCCTTCCAACCCTCGATCTCGGTGGCGATGGCGGAAGCCGAGAAGTCTTCGAGCCGCTCGTCGTAGACGTGGATGCCGTTGCCGGCCGCAATCGACGGATGCCGCGCGGCGAAGTGATCGAGGAAGGCATCGACGAAGACGTCGAAGCGCTCTCGGCGTGGCGCGGCGGCGGGGTCGCCGGCGCGCAGGCGACGGCAGCGACGAGGCTCAGAACGACAAATGCGTGGCACGCACCGGCTGGTGACATGCCACGCATTGTTACCCGATCAGCGGCTAGCGGCTAGGTGCTAGCCGCTGGTGGATCACGCTTTCACGCTGCAGCGCACGCACCGTGACTGCTCGCGCCTGTGTATCCAGCCGCTAGCCGCTAGCACCTAGCCGCTAGTTCATCGACGTCTTGAGCTTCGCCTGCACCTGCGCGAGGCCCTTCACCGAGGGCGTGCGATTGGGCGTGCGCAGCAGCGCCTGCTCGAAGGCCGCCGCGGCCTCTTTGTGGCGTCCGGCCTCGGCCAGCAATTCGCCGTAGAGTTCGAAGGCGGGCTTGATGGGATCGGGCGGACCCGACGGCGCTTCCATCGTCGCCTCCACGTCGGCGGCCGACTTGGCGAGCGCGAGTGCCTCTTCCTTCTGCCCCTTGGCCCAGCGGACGATGGCGCCCAGTTCCTTCTCGCGCACCGAGTGCGGGCGCACCGCGTAGGCGTTGGGACCCGCCTGCGCGCGTTCGCGAATGGCCTTGAGCTGCGCCTCGGCGGCGTCGGCCGTCGCCAGGTCGCCGAGCTTCGCCGCGCTGACGCCGACGATGTAGACCCAGGTGGCCGATCCCTGAGGCGGCCCCATGTTCATGCCCGGCATATTGGCGTGGTCGCCGGCGGCGGCAGGTGCCGCGGCGGCCGGGAGCGCGAGCTTCTCCCACTGTCCCGACTCCTGGATGTGGCGCGCGCGCATGCTCAGGTAGCCGTCGCGAATGCCGGCGTTGGTGGGGTTGCGGTCGGCTGCGGCCTTGGCCAGTTCGACGTTCTTCTTCGACTCCGCGACATCGCCCAGCATCAGGTTGGCGTAGCCGAGCCAGCCGAGCGTGTGGAAGTCCTCGCGGCCCTCGGCCAGCTTCATCTTCGTGTTCAGGTCGACGGCCGCCTTGTAGGCCACGATGTTGGACTGCTTCACCTGCTCCCACATGCCGCGCTGCACGTAGATATGCGAGGGCATGTGCAGCGCGTGGGCAGCCGACGGGGCGATCTTCGCGTAGGCGTTGGCGGCCTCGAGCGCCAGCGGCGCGTGATCGGGATCGTCGAAGGAATGGATGATGAAGTGGGCCGCGCCCGGGTGATTCGGGTTGGCTTTGAAGATGGTCTCGGCAATCGAGGCCGCGAGAGCCTGGCGGCGGTAGCCGGCGTCGCCGGGCCGGACCGTGCCAAGCAGCGACAGCGCGTAGAAGACGCCCACTTCGTGGTCGTCCGGATACTGCGCGTACATCTTCGCCATCACGCTCGAGTAGGCGAGGTCGCGCGCGAGTTTGTCGCCGGGGCTGAAATAGAGCACCTGCTGCGCGTCGAGCAGCGCCTTCTCTTTCGGCAGCTTCGCTTTGGCCAGCCGCGCCTCATGCGTCGGCGCGAGCCGGTCGAGGACCTCCTTGGCTTTCGCGAGGTCCTGCTGGGCCCACAGCGGATGGTTGTGGCTCATGGCCTCGCCCCAGTAGGCCATCGCAAACTGCGGGTCGGCCTTCTGCGCTTCCTGGAAAGCAAGCGCCGCTTCGTCGAACTGGAAATTGTGCAGTGCCTTGACGCCGGTGAGAAAGGCGTTCTGGGCCGACGCGGCGCCCGAGGTGGGGAACGTGATCGAGCCGAACTGCTGGGTGCGGGGCGCGGCCGACCACGCCATCACCGTCGCCGCAGCGACGACGAGCGCGGACATCGTGCGTACACGAGCCATGAGGACCTCCGAACGGGCGATATCGAAACGATGTCCGCAACAGATGGCCGCAGACCCCGGCTAGCTTACACCCGCGGTGCCAGCGGCCGGGTCACGCGAAACGTGAGGAGGCGGGCCGGGCCTTCGGTGACCACCGCGAGGCGCGTGCGGGTCAGGAACGCCAGCCCCTCGGGGCGTTCGCCGTCTTCGAGCGGCAGATCGTAGCTGTGGACGAGCTGGAGGCCGTCGGCGGCGAGCCGCATGATGGCCAGCCGGCGGCTTTCCTCCGACAGCAACACCAGCAGCCCCGACACCGGATCCACGGCCACGTCGGCGAGGTCGTCGAGTACCCGCTTGGCCTCGCGCGGCAATCGCAGGTCGTGGGTCAACGCCAGCGTGCGCAGGTCGAAGATGCAGACGCGGCGCGGCTGGTGCTCGTGCACGGCGACCAGAGCCGTCCGGCGCGTCGGCGACAAGCGTGGCCCCAGCCAGGCGATCCCCTCGAAGCCCTTGTTCTTCGTCGAGCCGGGACGCTCCAGCACCGCCGTGCGGCGCACGCGCGGCCCGCGCGTGCCAGCGTGGATCTCGACCAGCGTGGCGTGCTCTTCCGAGAGCGCCCACACCACATCGCCGGCGTCGTTGGCGGTCACGCCTTCGAGATCCGCCAGCGCGGGATGCAGGTCGGGCCCGGCCCACAGCGTCGCGGTGCTCCCGCGCAGACGGTAGATGCCGAGATCGTCTTCAACCAGCAGCAGCCCGGCGCGTGAGGTCGTGACCGCACTGGCGCCTCTGACGGGCAGCGCGCGGACCGAGTGGAGGGCAAACGACAGGGTCTGGTGCGACGGTGGCTGTGGCACGGATGTGCAATGGCGGCACGGGGTGGCCGTGGCCGCGTTGCTCCTATACTCTACACACCGATTTTCCCCAGGGAGCACTCCATGCGCATTCCACGCCTGCTCGTCATGTCCGCCGCGCTGCTGTCCACCGGCACCGCACTCGTCCTCGGGCAGCAGCAGGCGGCCGAAGCGCCCGCCTCGGCCCGCCCGGCGATGACCCGCCCGGCCGTGGCCGGTCTGAACGGCCTCGTGACGAGCGGCCATCCGATTGCGTCGTCGGCCGGCCTGCAGATGCTGCTCAAGGGCGGCAATGCGTTCGACGCCGCGGCGGCCGTTGGCGCCATGGCCGCACTCGGCGAGCCCGAGATGAACGGCATCGGCGGCAACGGCTTCATGACCGTGTATCACAAGGCCACCGGCAAGGTGTGGTCGCTCTCGATGGCCGGCGCGGCCCCCAAAGGCATCGTGCCATCGGAGATGACGCCCGAGACGCTGAACGCCGGCATGAAGGCCGGCATCGTGCCGGGTAACCTCGGCGGCTACCTCACCCAGCTTCAGCGCTTCGGCACCATGAGCGTGGCTGAGGTCTTCGCGCCGGCCATCGACTACGCCGAGAAGGGCTATCCGATCGATCCGATGCTGGCGGCGTCGATTGGGCGCGGCCGCACCAACCTGGCGAAGTATCCGACCTCCGCGAAGATCTTCCTGCCCACCGGCGAGCCGCTCAAGGCCGGCGACCTGCTGAAGAACCCCGACTACGCCGCCACCCTGCGCAAGCTGGTCGAGGCCGAGCAGCAGGCACTGAAGAAGGGCGCCTCGCGCGCCGCCGCCATCCAGGCCGCGTTCGATCGCTTCTACAAGGGCGATATCGCGCAGGAAGTCGATCGCTTCTTCAAGGCCAACGGCGGCGTGCTCACGGCCGCCGACATGGCCGCCTACACGCCCGAATGGCAGGAGCCCCTGCACACGACCTACCGCGGCCACGACGTCTACAGCAATCCGGCCACCTCACGCGGCGGCTTCGAGGTGTTGATGGGCGCCAACCTGGTCGAAAGCGTGGATCTCAAGGCGGCCGGCGCGAATTCCCCGGCGGCGCTGCACGCGGTGATCGAAGCGATCAAGATCTCGAAGGCGGATATCTACCGCTACGTCGCCGACCCCGCCTTCGTGACCGTGCCGACAGCTGGCCTGATGTCGCGCTCGTTCGCCGCCACGCGGCGCGCGCTCTTCGATCCGTCAAAGGCGATTGCCTATCCACCGGCCGGCACGCCCGAGGGCATGCCGTCGAGCTCGCCGCGCGCGCAGGGGCCGGCGTTCGACGAGCACTACGACGGCGAGCTGCACACGACCTCGTTCTCGATCGTCGACGCGTTCGGCAACGCCGTCGGCGTCACGCCCACGCTCGGCGGCCTGTTCGGCAGTAACGTCGTCGTCGGCTCGACCGGCCTGCTGCTCAACAACGGCATGCGCATCGGCTCGACCTCGCCCTACCCCACCGACGCCAACTACGTCGGCCCCGGCAAGACGCCGGTGCTGAACAACTCGCCGGTGGTCGTGCTCAAGGATGGCCAGCTGGCGTTCGTCTTCGGCACGCCCGGCGGCGAGACCATCGGCCAGACTCAGTTCCAGGTGCTGGTCAACCTGGTGGACTTCGGGATGCCGGTGCAGCAGGCGATCGAAGCGCCGCGGCTGGTGCTGAACGCCACGCCGAACTTCTACAAGCCCGGCGCAGCCATCGCCGTGCAGGTGGAAAGCCGCGTGCCGGCGGCCACCATTGCCGCGCTCAAGGCCATGGGCCACACCGTGGAGGTGCTGCCCGGCTGGGGCAGCCTCGGTCACATGCAGGTCATCCGCGTCGACCCGAAGACCGGCGCGAAGACCGCCGGCGCCGACCCGCGCCGGACCGGCTACGCGATGGGATACTAGCGCCGACGGCGCTGGTGCGGGCAGGAACGGTCGTGGACACGCTGCTCAAGTTGACGCGCGCGCTGGCCGGCTGGGGCGATCCCATCAGCCGCGACCTCAGCCGGTCGGGTGACCTGTTCGTCGCCCAATTCCGATTGGGTTTGCTCGTGCTGCTCGCCCTCATCCCGCTGCTGACCTCACTGGTCAACCCCGGGCAGGTCGAGAACTGGCTCGGGCTGGCCACCATCGGCGTCGCCCTCGCCTTTGCGGTGTGGTTCGAACGGCTGGCCGCGCGCCCGATGCCTCCGGGCTGGCTCGGTTTTGCCACCAGCCAGTTCGACGTCGCGGTGATCTCGCTCGGCTTCGTGAGCTTCATCGTCGCCGATCGCCCGATCGTCGTCAGCAACAGCCTGGTGCACTACACGATGTACTTCGTCGCGCTCGCCGGCACCGGCCTGCGCTACGACCCGCGCGTGTGCCTGGCGGCCGGCGGCGCCGCGCTGCTGCAGTACGGCGCCCTCGTCAGCTGGGTGGGCGTCTTCGAACCTGAGGTGTGGACGCAGTCGAGCGTCTACGGCATCTTCCAGTGGGACTCGCAGGTCAGCCGCCTGCAGCTCATCGCGGTGGCCACCATCATCCACGCCGCCGTGGTCGTGCGGTCGCGGGCGTTCTGGCTGAACTCGATGCGCGACCAGCTCACCGGGCTCTTCAACCGCGGCTTCTTCGACGAAAGCTACTCACGGCTGTTCGCCGGCGATGCCCACTCGCCCTTCACTGTCGCCCTCATCGACCTCGATCACTTCAAGAACGTCAACGATCGCTACGGCCATGCCGCCGGCGACGATGCGCTGCGCTTTGCCGCCAGCCACCTGAAAGACGCCTTCCGCGACGGCGACATCATCGCCCGCTATGGCGGCGAGGAATTTGCGGTGCTGCTGCAGACCGACCGCGACAGCGCGGTGGCGCGGCTCGATGCCTGGCGGGCGTCGCTGCATGCCTCGGCCCGCATCCCGCGCCTGTCGGCCAGCGTCGGCGTCGCCAGCCGGCCCGAAGACGGCGTGACCCGCGCACTCATCGACACCGCCGATCGCCGGCTCTACGCCGCCAAAGCCGCCGGCCGCAACCGCACCGTGGCCGATGGCGGCGAAGCCGCCTGATCCTGCAGGAGTTCCCGATGACACGTCTCGGTGGTCTCGCCCTTGCCGCGGGTGTGCTGGCCGCACTCTCCCTCGCCGAGCGCGCGGTCGTGCGCACGATCGCCCAGGCGCCACCGGCGCCGTCTTTCGCCGTGGATCCGCGCTGGCCGACGCTGCCGCCGCAGTGGACGCTCGGCCAGGTCACCGGCGTCGCTGTGGATGCCAATGACCACGTCTGGGTGCTGCATCGCCCATGGTCGCTCACCGACGACGAGAAGGCGCAGAACCCCGAGGCCGCCTGTTGCACGGCGGCGCCGCCGGTGCTCGAGTTCGATGCCAGCGGCCGCTACCTTTCAGGCTGGGGCGGGGCGGGCGCCGGCTACGAGTGGCCCGAAGACGAACACGCCATCCACGTCGATCACAAGCGCAATGTGTGGATCACGTCCGCCGGCGGGCCGCGCCTGCGCGACGGCAAAGAGAACATGATCCTGAAGTTCACGAGCGACGGCCGCTTCCTGCTGCAGATCGGCAAGCGCGGGCAGAGCAAGGGCTCGCTCGACAACGCCAACGTGAACAACGCTGCCGACGTCTACGTCGATGCGAAGACCAACGAGCTCTACGTGGCGGATGGCTACGTGAACCGCCGCGTCATCGTCTACGACGCCGACACCGGCGCCTTCAAGCGGATGTGGGGCGCTTACGGCAAGCCTCCCGACGACGCCGCGTCGAAGGCCGTCACCTACGACGGCCCGGCGCCGGCGCAGTTCAACCTCGTGCACGGCATTCGCGTGTCGAACGACGGCAAGGTCTACGTGAACGACCGCCGCAACAACCGCATGCAGGTGTTCACGACGGCCGGCGGCTACGAGCGCGAGATCTTCATCGAGCGGAAGACGAAGCTGCTGGGCACCTCCTTCGCCGTGGGCTTCTCGCCGGATGCGGCGCAGCGCTTCCTGTATCTAGCGGATGCGGGCAACGGGAAGATCCGGATCTACGACCGCGCTACACTCACCGAAGTGGGCGCCTTCGGCCGCATCGGCCGCTACGCCGGCCAGTTCATCTTCCTCCACGCTATTGCCGTGGACTCACGCGGCGATCTCTACGCCGCTGAAGTGGGCACCGGGCGCCGCGTGCAGAAGTTCGTGCGGCAATAGACAAACCGGCGGCCATGACCCTCGCGAGCCTCATCGCGCTCGCCGTCGTCGACAGCATCAACCCGTCGGCGCTCGTCGTCACGCTCGCGCTGCTGACACGGCCTGGCGCCGGCCGCGCCGTGCCGGTGTACGTGGCCGCCATCTTCGCGACCTACTTCGCCATCGGAGCGGCGACACTGCTGGGGCTGGCGTCGGTCTGGCAGCAGCTCGGACCGGCACTCGAGGGCGTGGCGGGCTTCGTGCTGCAAGGGCTCATCGGCGCGGTGCTGTTCGTGTGGAGCATGCGGCCGGCACCAGACGGCCCGCCGTCTCCGGCGTCGACGCTGCCATCGACGGGCACCTACTTGGCGCTCGCCGCGCTGGGCGTCACGGTGACCATGCTCGAATTGCCCACCGCGGTTCCGTATCTCGGCGCCCTCGCGATTCTGACTGGGGCCGACTTACCGGCTTCCCGCTGGGTGCCGCTGCTCGCCGGCTACAACGCGATCTTCGTGACGCCGCCGCTGCTGCTGCTGGCGGCGCATCTGGTCCTGGGGGACCGCGTGTCGGCACGGTTTGCCGGCCTGCGGGCGCGCCTGGAGCGCAGCGCGCTCGACGCTGCGAAAGGGATCGCCGGCATCGTGGGCGGTGGACTCGCCATCTGGAGCGCGATCGAGCTGCTGGCGCGCCTGCGGTGAGGATGATCGGCCTTCGCCAAGAGCGCGTGCGGCGCTGATCCGGGACCGCGGCGGACGCCGTCTGACGGGCAGCGGCCTGACCATGTGCTGGTATCATCAGACCATGGACAAGACAGTGGGTCGTCGGCGCACCGACCGGCACGACCCGGCGGCGCTGCAGCGCACCCTGGCTGCCGTGCGTCGAACTGGCGCGCTGGTCCCTCGCGGCGTCTACCGCTTCAGCAGTTTCGAGGAGGCCAACGCGTGGATGACGCGCATGATGGCTCGTACGCACGTGAGCCGCAGCTCGAGGATCTCGTCCGCCTTGCCCGTGCGCTGAACACCCACCACGTCCGCTACGTGCTGATCGGCGGGTTCGCCGTGATCGCACACGGCGGCGCCCGCACCACCAAGGACATCGATCTGCTCATCGACGCGGATCCGGCAAACGTCGCGCGCGTGCGCCTGGCGCTCCAGATTCTCGAGGACAAGGCCGTCAACGACGTCGCGGACGAGGACGTGGCTCGCTACTCGGTCGTGCGTGTTGCCGACGAGATCGTGGTGGACCTGATGGCCCGGGCCTGCGGTGTCGACTACGCCGAGGCCAGCCGCGATGCGGTGGAAATGCTGTTCGGCGGCGTCCCGATTGCGGTGGCCAGCCCGTCCACGCTCATCCGGACGAAGAACACGGTTCGCCCGTCGGACGCGGCCGACCGTCACTTCCTGCAGGTGCTCATCGACGAAACCGCGCGGTAGCGGGCACCGTTCCCACCTCCCGCGCGCGGCTCAGCGCTTCAGGGCCTGCGCGTAGTTGAGCACGACCATGATCTGCGGGGTCGCGGCCGCCCCACTCGCCCCCTCCGCGGTCGTGAGCACGAGGAAGCGCTGCGCATCCGGCGAGACGCCGAACCGGCCGGGATCATCCGGCGCGCGGTCGGGCAGCGGTATCTCGAAGAGCACCCGCGGCGTGCCGGCTTTGAACGCGGCGCCCAACTCGACATCGACCACCATCATCCGGTTGCCGCTCTTGTAGAAAAGCTCCTTGCCGTTCTCCGCCCACATCGCCTGGGCGCCGCCGTCGGTCGAAATCTGCCACTTGCCGCGCCCCGGGGGATACGACTGGACGTAGACCTCAAAGCGGCCCGTCTCGTTGCTGCAGTACCAGAACCACCGGCCGTCCGGTGCAAATCGCGCTTCCCGCTCGTTCGCTCTGGTCACCAGCGTGGGATGGAAGACGCCCTCGGCGTCACGCACGACCACGTCTTCTCCGCTCTGGATCGCCAGCAGTCGGCCGTCCGGCGACCACGACGTCGCCACCTTCGAGCCCGGCAGCTGCGCGTCGGTGACGAGCGGCTCCACGGGGCCGCTCCCGTCCGCGCGCACGCGGAGGAGGGGTCCCACCAACGAGCCCGCCTCGGCGGTCGCAAAGGTCAGGAACGTCCCATCACGCGTCCAGATGGGCAAGCTGTCAGCCCGGCCGTCGAACGTGCGTTTGCCGAGCGTGCCCCGGGCGATGTCATACACCCACAGGTGGGCCCCCGTCGTATCGCCCACGACCATGACAATCTGCCGCCCGTCGGGCGACAGCGCCGGGCTGTCGTAGATTCCGCGCGCCAACGCCAGGGGCGTGACGCCTCCCCGACGATCCACCCAGACCAGCCGACGATTGGTCGCGGCCTGGCGGGTGGCGTAGACCAACGCCCCGGTGTGCGACACCGAAAACAAAGCAACGCCAGACACAAGCACAAACTGAGCGAGGTCTTCCGCAACGGGCGCCGGGTCGCCCGTCACGCGGAGCCCCGCCGGGTCGAAGGGCTGGCGCATCAGCGTGGTCCCGCGCAGAAACAGCAATTCGCCGGGGGGCGCGTACGCCGCCCAGTTGTCGGTCGACACGAGCAACGTGCTCGTCGTCGATCCCAGCGACGTGACGAACACGCCATTCGCGCCCGAGCCCACGCTCACCGTGACTTGGCTGTAGTACAAAAAATGCTCGCCGTCGGGGAGGAACTGCGGCCAGCGATGCGAGGTCGCTTTGGTCGCCGGATCAAGGATCGTGGCCGGCGCGGGCGTCCCGCCAGCGGCCGACACCTGCTGCAATCCGCCCCTGCCGTCCGGCGCAAACACGATCACGCCCGTGCGGCTCCAGGCGCCGCCCCGCCCCACCGGCGCGTCGCAGATCGTCACGGCGGGGCCGCCCGCGATGTCGATCTTCTTGAGCTTGCCGCCCGCGAAGAAGCCGACGCTCTGGCTGTCGGGCGACCAGAACGGCCACGACGCCCCCTCGGTGGCCGGAAGACGCTGCGCCGCCAGCGCGTCGAGCGGCCGCACGTAGAGCGCGCCGTCACCGTCGCCAGCCGCCGTTCCCGCAAACACCACGCGCGTCCCGTCTGGCGAGATAATCGGCGCGCTCATCGGCGTGACGCCGTCCGGCGGGGCGATGGTGAAGCGCATCAGCGGCGGCTCGGACCGCGGCGTCTCGCGTAAATGCCGCAGCGCGGGAAGGGCGAGCGCGGCGGCGGCGACCACCGCGACGGCGGCGACGATCCACGCCATGCCCCTGCGAGGCGCCACAGGCGGGACGGCGGTGAGGGATGTCGCCGACGCCGGCGCGAGGCTAGCGGACTTCTCCAGCACGAACAGCACCGTGGAGATGTCGGCGACCCGGCGCCGGGGATCCTTGACCAGGCAACTCTGCAGCAGCGTGCGCACCGGCGCGGGTACGTCCGCCGGCAGCGCGTTGTAGTTCGGCTCGAGGCGCACGACCGCACCCAGCACCTCGGTCGTGTCGTCGCCGTCGAACGCCCGCGCCCCCGTGAGCATCTCGAACAGCACGACGCCGAAGGCCCAGATGTCGGCGCGCCTGTCCACGGGCTTGCCGCGCGCCTGCTCCGGCGCCATGTAGGCCGCGGTGCCGAGGATCAAGCCGGCCTCAGTGCCTGCCGCGCCGTAGCCTTGGCGAAGGTGGGCCGGCGTGGTGATCGTCGGCGAGTTCTCCGCCGCTGCGCTCGGGCATTCGTGTCGAGCGCTTTGGCCAGACCGAAGTCGAGCACCTTCACGGTGCCATCCGCGCGCACCTTGATATTTGCGGGTTTCAAATCGCGATGAATGATCCCCTGCCCGTGCGCGGCCTCGAGCGCCTCGGCGATCTGCCTGGCGATGGGCAACGCCTCATCAAGCGGTAGTCCTGCCTGCGTCTCCGACACGCCCGGCGCGCGGAGGCGGGCGATACGCTGCGACAGGTCTTCGCCCTCCACGAGCTCCATCACCAGCGCGTGCATGCCTGAGGACTTCTCGAAGCCGTAGATCGCCGCGATGTGCGGATGATTCAGCGCCGCGAGCGTCCTGGCCTCGCGCTCGAAGCGCGCCAACCGCTCGGGGTCGGACGCAAACGCATCCGGCAGGATCTTGATCGCCACCTGGCGGCCGAGCGTCGTGTCAGTGGCCCGCCACACCTGCCCCATTCCGCCTTCGCCCAACTTGTCGACGATCGTGTACGGCCCGATTCTTTCGCCGCTCACTATGTCGAGCCCCGTTGGGCTACGGCGAGACCTCGCCGAAGCTCGCCCGCATCATGCGCGAGCGTAGGCGGGCCGCCTTCGCCGAGCGGCGCGGTGACCTCGTAGACGCCGAGACGGGTGCCGGGGGCGAGCGCCATGTTGCCGGGAGTATACGGGGAACCGGCGCCACGGTCGCAGACCGAGGCGCCGGCAGGGAATCCGTCGCGAAAACTCGAGAGGGCTGGCGCGCTACTTCGACGACGTGGTCGTTGCGGCCACCACACTCATCTCCGCGTCATAGATGGTGACGTCGCGGCTGATGATCGTGAAGAGTCCGGGCGGGTTCAGGGCGTTGAAGGCCGCAAGGTCGGCACCTGACAGGACGCGAGTGGGCGGCCGTCCCTTCGCGAGGTCGGCCCAGCTGTCGTAGAACGTATTCGACACGAAGGTGTCAGCCGACCTGACCGCCGAAGACGACCTGGCCGGCCGTGCGGCGATGACCCGACTTCTTGAAGGTCTTGAGCAACGCCTGAACGAACTTCATGTACTCGGCGTTGCGCCCGGGTGCGACCCGGATGGTGGTGCGATCGGCGATTTTCGGCGCCGGGCTGCCGGCCAGGTTCCAGCCCAGGTCGAGCCGCTGCCGTCCGACGTAGGAGTTGGACGACTCGATGAGCGCGGCAAGTTTCTTCTGATACGCGGGGAACGCCGCTCCCATGCCCTTCTGCACCGGGCTCGGGCTGTCGCGGTCCATCAGGCTGTTGTGCAGCACGATGCGCAACACGCGGTTGGTGTTGCCGGTCGAGAAGCGCCAGACCTGACTGGTGGTGAGTCCGCCCTGCTTCGCGGCCGGATTCAGCTCAAGTCAGGGCGCGGTCGTGTCCGTCCGCGTCCGGCCGGTCGCGGGCGGCCGGGAACGGGCGCCCAAATGCCGAGCGAGCTTTCACGCGAGCGAGCATTTGGGCTGTTCCCGAGCCGGGCCCCGCGACCAACGACAAGCGGACGACCCTGGCGAGCTAGCGTCCCGCCGCGGTGCGTCCGATCTTGATGACCTCGTCGTTTGGCACCAGCAGCCCCAGGAAACCTTCCTTGACGCGCTGCGTGACGTCCTTGTCGTTGGCCGTGATCATGTTGACAAGCTTCGTGCGCTTGGTCTCGACCATGATGGCCTGGTTGGCCTTCTCGGCGGCGACGCGGTCGCCGTTGAGCGCGCCGGTCAGGCTGCCGATACCGCAGGCCAGCACGCTGTAGCCGCCGATGTCGGCGATGTCTTTCGCCGCCGCCGCGGCCAGCGGATCTTCGAGCATCAGCATCGCCACCACCGTGCCGGTCGGGTTCGAGGCCGACCAGACGTTGGCGCGGGCGTCGGCGAAGAGACTGATGGCCTGCCGTCCCTGATCGAGATTCTCGATGTGCGGCAGCGTGATGCCGTCGGCGCCCATGGCGAGGATCTCCTTGATGCGGACCAGCGTCTCGGCGGGACCGGCCTCGGCCAGCGCGGGAATCCGCACCAGCAGCATCTTGCGGCCGGGTGTGCCCTTCTTGCCGAGCCCTTCGCTGATGGCCATGACGGCGTTGCGGTCGTAGCGCTGCTCGAGGTTCAGGAACACGAAGTCGATGAGCGGGTTCTTCGCCAGCAGCCTGGCCGCCGGCCACCGTGTAGACGGCCGGCCCACGGTTGGGACCGCGTGGCGCCGGGTTCTCGTCGGGCACGAACACGCCGAAGGCCGTCTTCCCCGCCGCCCACAGGTCGAACGTCGCCGGACGTGCCGCCGTCTGTGCCGCCACCAGCTCGGGCGCTGCGAGCAACACCACCGCCACCGCCACTGCCATCCCGCTGCGCATCGCCATCTCGGTTCGTCCTCCTGCCCCGGTTGATTCTATCGAAGTTCCCCGCGGCGCCACGGCCACCGATCGCGGCCCACGCTAGAATGGTGCGTCGTGCGTCGTCTCGCCGTTCTCCTGTGTGTCGCCCTGACGCTCGCGGTCGCCTCGGCACCGTGCCGGTCGCGCAGGCGCCGTCGCCGTCGCCCATCACGCTCGTAAGCGCGCAGGGCCGCCGCAGCCTCACCGTGACCACGGTGAACGGCGGCGACTACCTGTCGCTCGACGACCTCGCCGGTGCGCTCGGCCTGACGCTGCGCGACGATCGCGTCACCGGCACCACGACAATGAGCGTCGGCGGCCGATCGGCCGTGCTCACACCCGATCGCAACGTGGTCTCGGTGCAGGGACGCCTGGTGTCGCTGGCGGCGCCGCCGCTGCGCCCTGACGGCCGTATCGTCGTCACGCCCGAGTTCGTCACCCGCGTCGTCGGCCTCGTGCTCGACCGCCGTGTGGACTTCCGCCGCGCCGGCCGCCTCTTCGTCGTCGGCGACCTGCGGGTGCCGCGCGTGGTCGTGCGGGGCGAATTCGCGGCCAGCGCCGCGCAGCTCACGCTCGAGATCTCGCCCGCCACCGAGACCACCGTGACCCGCACCGGCAGCGAGCTCGTGGTCACCTTCGCGGCCGACGCCGTGGACGCGGCCGTGCCGACGGTGCCATCGAACCCGCTTGCTGCAGGGCATCCGTCCGGGCGACGCGGCCAGTCTCGTGCTGGCGACCGGCCCGCGCTTCCAGACCCATCGCGCCACCGTGCAGCCGATCGACGCCGGCACGACCCGCCTGGTCATCGACCTGATGGCGGCGGGCGCCGAGACGCTGGCGCCAGGTGCACCGGCGCCGGCCGCACCGCCGGCCGCGGCCCTCGCGCCGGATCCCACGACGCTGCCCTCGCTTCCGCCGCCTCCTGGGGGCTTTCGAACCATCGTCATCGACCCGGGCCATGGCGGCGACGCCGATGGCACGGCCGGACCGGGAGGCACGCTCGAGAAAGCCGTGACCCTGCAGGTGAGCCGGCGGCTCAAGGCGCTGCTCGAAGCACGCCTGGGGCTGCGCGTCATCCTCACCCGCGACGACGACCGCACGCTCGACCAGGACCAGCGCGCCGCCATCGCCAACAACAACCGCGCCGATCTGTTCGTGAGCATCCACGCCAACGCCGCCGTGCGGCCGTCGGTGAAGGGCGCCGAGGTCTATTACCTGAGCGTCGATCGCGCCAGCCTCGAGTCGCGGCGCTCCATCCAGCAGCCTGAGTCGCTGCCGCAGCTGGGCGGCGGCACCCGCGCCGTCGAGCTCATCCTCTGGGAAACCGCGCAACTGCGGCATCTCGAACAATCGGCCACCTTGGCGGCGCTGGTCGAGACGGCCCTGCGCGGCAAGGTCGAGATGAGTCCGCGGCCGGTGCAGCAGGCGCCGTTTCGGGTGCTGGTCGGCGCCAACATGCCGGCGGTGCTGGTGGAAATCGGCTACCTCTCGAATCCCGACGAAGAGAAGGCGCTCACGAGCGCCGCGCACCAGGACAAAGTGGCACTCGCGATCTTCGAAGCCATCACGGCCTTCCGCGCCCGGGTCGAGAAGACGGCGCCATGACGCCCCGCCGGGCGGCCACGGTCGCCACCGTCGCCGCACTCGCAGTGGGACTCGGCTGGCTGATGTTCTCGGCCCTCGGCCGGCGTCTGGCCGAGCCGACGCCCGACGCCGAACCGGTCGCGCCGGCGGCCGAGACGCCGGCGGCGGTGGGGCCGCACATCGCCGCCATCCTCTATTTCGTGTCGGAAGACGGCACGTTGCTCGAAGGCAAATCGATGGACGTGCCGCTGCGCGACTCGCCTGCCGCGCAGGCCCGCGCCCTCATCGAAGCGCAGCTTGCCACCGAGCCACCGGCGCCGCTCACCCGCGCCGTGCCGGCCGGTGTCACCGTGCGCGGCGTGTTCCTGACCAGCCGCGACGAGGCCTACGTGGACCTCGACGGCACGTTCGTCTCGGCGCTGCCGGGCGGCTCGCACAACGAGCTGATGGCGACCTACGCCATCGTGTCGGTGCTCACGACGAACCTCACGCCGATCACCCGCGTGCAGATCCTGATCGATGGCCGCGAGGTCGAGACGCTCACCGGACATGTGGACTTGCGTGAGCCCTTGCGAAAGAATGAAGGGCTCATCCGCGTCCCATGACCAGACAATTCGATCGCGCTCCCGGGGACCTGCGTCCCGTCACCATCACGCCCGGCTACCTCGCCCACGCCGAAGGCTCCGTGCTCATCGAAGTGGGCCACACGAAAGTGATCTGCACGGCGTCGGTAGAAGACCGCGTGCCGCCGTTCCTTCGTGGCAGCGGCAAGGGCTGGGTCACGGCTGAGTACGGCATGCTGCCACGCGCCACCAATACCCGCACGACGCGCGAGGCGTCGCAGGGCAAGGTGGGCGGCCGCACGATGGAGATCCAGCGCCTCATCGGCCGCTCGATGCGCGCGGTGGTCCGGATGGAACGGCTGGGCGAGCGCACCATCTGGCTCGACTGCGACGTCATCCAGGCCGACGGCGGCACCCGCACGGCCGCGATCACGGGCGCCTTCGTGGCGATGGTGCTCGCCTTCGGCAAACTGAAGGAGACCGCCGCCCTCACGACCATCCCGGTCAACGACTACGTGGCGGCCACCAGCGTCGGCATCGTCGCCGGCATGCCGCTGCTCGACCTCGCCTACGAGGAAGACTCGAAGGCCGAGGTCGACATGAACATCGTCAAGACCGGCGATGGCCGCTTCGTCGAAATTCAGGGCACCGCCGAAAGCGAGCCGTTCGATCAGACGGCGCTCAGCGGCCTGCTGGAGCTGGCCTCGAGCGGCATCGATCGCCTGATCGTGGCCCAGCGCGAGATCTGCGGGCCGATTCTGGGCCGCTGATGCGCGTGCTCCGCCTGGCCACGACCAACCCCCACAAGGTGCGCGAGGTGCGCGGGCTGCTGGCCGACGTGGCCGTGCAGGTGGAGACGCTGGCGGGGCTCCCCCCGATCCCCGAGCCCGACGAGACCGCCGACACGTTCGAGGGCAACGCCCGGCTCAAGGCGCGCTACTACGCCGCGCGGTTCCCCGGAGAACTCGTGGTCTCTGAAGACTCCGGCCTCGAGATCGATGCGCTCGGCGGCGCGCCCGGGGTGCACTCCGCGCGCTTCCTCGGGGCCGACGCCTCGTATCCGGCGCGCTTTGCCGAGATCCTGCGGCGGCTCGGCGGCGTGCCCGACGCACACCGCACCGCCCGCTTCATCTGCGCGATGGTCGTGGCCCGCGGCGACGACCTCCTGTTCGAGACCCGCGGCGTCGTCGAGGGCGTGGTGGCGCACGTCCCGACCGGTACCGGCGGGTTCGGCTACGACCCGATCTTCTTGAGCCCGCAGCTGGGCACCACCCTGGCGGCGGCCGGCGACGCCAAGGCCGCGGTGAGCCACCGCGGGCAGGCCGTGGCGGCCTTGTCACGCTGGCTGCACGACCTGAAGTAACCTCCACACCAGGGTCCATGCTGCAGATCGAACGCTCGGAACGAAGCCGCACCGCGATTCTCGACGCCGCCCTCGAGTTGTTCTCGCACCGCGGATACGGGGCGACGAGCATGCGCGACATCGCCGGCAAGGCGGGCGTCTCGACGGGTTCGGTCTACCACCACTTCCAGGACAAGGAAGCGATCTTCCTGGCCCTACTCGAGCAGTTCCAGGCGACCACGAAGCGGCCCGACTTCCCCATCAACGTCGTGCTCGAACGTGGAGAGTTCCTCGAAGACTTCGCCGCACTCGCCGAAGCCGCGCACCAGGTGCTCGCGGGCTGGCGGCCCTACCTGGCGCTCTACTACGTGGACGCCGTTGAATTCGATGGCCGGCACATCCAGCGCTTCTATGCGGATCTCGCGGCCCGCTTCGAGGAATTCGCGGAGACCCACCGGGCCCGGCTCGGGCTCGACACCCGCTTCCGCGACGACGTGCCGTTCGCGCCGGCGCTGCTGTTTGCGACGCGGGCCTTCATCTACTACTTCTCGGTGGAATCGATCTTCGGGGTCGAACAGCAGATGGGCCGGCCGACGCCGGAGGCCATCGCCCTCATCTCGGGGATCATGCGCCGCGGGATGCTGCGCCCGGTGCCGGGCACGTCAGACGAGTCGAACTAACGCGGCCCGATCCCGAGCACCCGCATCTCGTGCTCGATGAGGTGCCGCATGCCTTCGTCCAGCGGCCGCGGCGCAAAACCCAGCTCGCGCGCCGCCTTGGCACTCGACCCCAGGTAGGTGACGCCGGCCACCACCCGCAGCGTCTCCGCACTCAGCGATGGCGGCAGGGTCGCCAGCGCCTCCACACCGGCCAGCAGCCGCGCCGCCCCCCGCAACAGGAAGGGCGGGATGCCGGCCAGTGGAGCCGGACGTCCACTGGCACGCGCCGCCACCCGCACCGCATCGCGCAGCGAGTGCGCGGGGCCGGCGATGATGTAGCTCTCGCCCACGCGGCCGTGCTCCATCGCTTCGATGTGCGCGTGCGCGGTGTCGTCCACGTGCCCCCAGCAGTAGGCGGTGCCGGACGGCACCAACGGGAGCCGGCGGCGAAGGTGGCGCACGAACAGGTCGCGGATCAGGCTGGTGTCACCCGGGCCGTAGACCACTCCCGGCTGCACGATGACCAGCGGCAGTCCGGCGGCGATCGCGGGCAGCGCCACCTCGTAGTGGGCGCGCCATTTCGTCTCGTCGTAGACGGAGAGGTGCCGGCCATCGAAGCGATAGGTCTCGTCCACCAGCATGCCGTGAGTGTCGGAGAACACCGCCAGGCTGCTCGTGTAGACGCCCTTCGCAATGCCCAGATCGCGCATGACGTCGAGCACGTGCCGCGTGCCCTCGACGTTGGTCGCCGCGGCGAGCGCGCCGGCGTGTGGCGCGCCGGTCTTGTACCACGCTGCCAGGTGGAAGACGCCGTCCACGCCCTGCATCGCGGCGCGCAGCGTGGCCGGGTCGCCGAGGTCGCCCACGCGCAGCTCGCAGCCGAGCTTGGCGAGCAGCGATGCCTTCTCCGGCGACCGCACCAGCGCCACCACCTGATGGCCGCGCGTGCGCAGTTGCTTGGCTACCTCCGCGCCCACGAAGCCCGTGGCACCGGTGACGAAGTAGCGAGGCACGGGCGTCAGAATAGCGCACCCGCCTCATCGGCGCGGCGCGTCACACCGAAGTCGTGCAGCCTGTCGCGGGTGCGGACGAGCCGGGGCATCGCGGGTACAATGTGGGAGCCGGATCCCGGAACCCTCCAGCCGTCGGGGCGTAGCTCAGCCTGGTAGAGCGCTCGCTTTGGGAGCGAGAAGTCGCTGGTTCGAATCCAGTCGCCCCGACCATTCCCCGCCGCACGCGGCGGGAATGGCCGCCGACGGCTTCAGGCATTCGCGCGCGGTCGGACGGAGACGCGGCCTGTCGCGCCGGAGCTCGCATCGCGAGCGAAGGCGGGGCACGAATCCAGTCGAGCTCCAAGGGAGGCTACGCCGATGCTGTCCACTGTGATCGCCCTCGTCGGCCTTCTCACGCAGGCGACCGCCGGCGCATCCAGCCCTCAGATGATCGCCGGCCAAGTGCTGGATGAGGAGTCGCGCGCACCGCTGGCGGGTGCAGAGGTGCGGCTCACCCGCATGCCGCAGTTCCCGATCGACCCACAACAGCCACTGTCGGTGCGCGTTCACGCTGATGGCGAGGGGCGATTCGAGTTCGTCGGCGTCGCCTCTGGCCGCTATTTTCTCAACGCGCAGCTCACCGGATACGCCCGACCTTCCACGCGCAATCCGCCATTTCCGCTGGTCGTGACGGACGGTGAACCGGTGCCCAACGTGGAGCTGCGTCTCGGGCAAAGCGCCGGACTCTCGGGACGGGTGCTGACCTCAGAAGGTCGCCCCGCGCACGGCGTGGCTATCTACGTGCGGCGCAAAGAACCGGGCCCGCCTGGCGCGCGAACCCGCATGTCGCCAGTCTCCAACGCCTACGCGGATCGCGAAGGAGCGTTTCGCGTCGACGACCTCGCGCCCGGTGACTACTATCTGCAGGCCGTCGTGCCGGTGGTGCCCGCGCCGGGGCCGGCGCTCACCTTGGCGGGCAGTGCCATCCACGTCCCGACCTATTTTCCCGGCACGACCGCTGCAGATGCCGCGCTGCCAGTCGCGGCGGTGAAGGGCGTGACGACCGACATCGGCCGGCTGCAGATGTTGTCGGCTGCGGCCTTCCAGGTGACAGGCACCGTGGTCGATGCTGAAGGGCGCCCGGTGGCCGGTGCGATGGTACGGCTCGTCCCCGCCGACGCCCCCGCCGGCGCGCTGCCGATGTCGCCGCGACCGCGTATGCTGACGCCCCCCGACGGCGCCTTCCTGCTCGAAGGCGTCCTGAACGGCCGCTACCGCATCGTCGCTGTTCCGCCTGTGGAAATCGGGCGCGTGACCCGGGACCGGGCCGGTACGGAATCCAGCTCCTCTCGCGTCGATGCCCTTCGCGGGAGGGTGGAGACCGAGACGCGACACGGGGTCACCCTGGAGTACCGTGATGAACTCGCAGGGATGACCGCCGTCGAGATCGACAACGGTCCCGCGACCGGGATCGTGCTGACGATTCAACGGCGCCGTTGATGGTTCTTGACACACGAGCAGGCCGAGGGCGCCTGCGACAGGGGCCCGGAACGGATTCAGCTGGTGCGCCTGGTCGCGCGCACGCCGGCGCGATTGGCGAACCCCGTCGGCCACTGCCCTGTTGTGCCCGCGATCACGCCGCCACTTGACATTGTATTAATGTACTAGTACATACATTCTCGTGAGTCTGCTCACCGTTGACCCGCGCGACCGGACGCCGATCTACGCGCAGATCGAACGCGGCATCCGCGCCGCCATTGCCACCGGCCGGCTCGGGGCCGGCGACCAGCTGCCGACCGTGCGGCAGCTGGCAGTGGAGCTGAAGATCAACGCCAACACGGTGGCCCGCGTCTACGGCGAGCTCGAACGCGCCGGCGTGCTCGAGACGCGCCGCGGCGTCGGGTCGTTCGTCACGGCCACACCCGCGCAAGCGCACCCGAAACGTGAGCGTGACCGCCGCGTGAACGGCTTTACCACGCGGGTGCTGGCAGACGCCGCCGCTGCCGGCATCGACCTGACCGAACTGCTGGACGCGCTCGCCCGCCGGGCGCAGGGAGAATGACATGGCCGCTGTAGCCTTCCGTCTCAACATCCTGTCGGTGGCGATTGCAGGCGCATTCGCCGGGGTCGCCGGCCTCGTCTGGGGCGCCACCAGGCTGCTGCCGCTGGCGCTCGGCCTCGCCGCCCTCGGCGTGGTGGCGGCCGCCGCGCCGCGCATCGCCCGGCAATGGGAAAAAGCCGTGGTGCTGCGCCTCGGTCGCTTCGTCGGCCTGCGCGGACCCGGGTTGTTCTGGGTCGTGCCCTTCGTGGACTCGGTCTCGAGCTGGGTCGACCAGCGCACAGTGACGACCAGCTTCGCCGCCGAACAGACGCTCACACGCGACACCGTGCCGGTGAACGTGGACGCCGTGCTGTTCTGGCTCGTGCACGACGTCGAGCGCGCCGCCCTCGAAGTGCAGGACTACGAACAGGCCGTCAGCTGGGCGGCGCAGACGGCGCTGCGCGACATCATCGGCCGGACGACCCTGACCGATCTGCTCCGCGGGCGCGAGCAGATCGAAGCCGACCTCCAGCACCTGATCGACCAGCGCTCGAACCCCTGGGGTGTCACGGTGTCGTCGGTCGAAATGCGCGACGTCGTCATCCCCGGTGCCCTCCAGGACGCCATGTCGCGCGAGGCGCAGGCGGCGCGCGAGAAGCAGGCCCGCATCATCCTCGGCCAGGCCGAGATGGAGATCGCGCACTCGTTCCACGAGGCGGCGAGGGTGTATCAGGACAACCCGACCGCGCTGCACCTGCGGGCGATGAACATGCTCTACGAGGGGCTGAAAGAGAAAGGCGCGCTCATGCTGATCCCGAGCAGCGCCGTCGAGTCGATGGGCATGGGCGGCCTGCTGGGCGCTGCGGCCCTTCGCCAGCAGTCGCTGACGGCCAGCAGCCCGGCTCCGGACACGACGGCGTAGCCGAGCGCCACCACGACAACGGCCGGCCGCCGGGTCGCGTGCCGTCTCACCGCCGTCCCGAGAACGTCAGCCCCTCGAGCAGGGAGCCGCCTGCCGCCTTCAGCGTGGCCAGCGCCGGGCCATCACGGGTGACGGACGTCTCGCAAGGCGTGCTTGCTCGCTGTGGCAGCCCATCCCAAGAATCCATGCAGCCCGGCGCCGCAGAAGGACTCGTCCGCGCTACGATGAGAACGACCCCCTCTGATGATTCGCTGGCGCTCTTCTACCCAACTCGCCTACTCGGGCGAGCAGTTCGCGGACATCTTTCGCGCGACCGCCCAGTGGTCGCGCACCTCGCACATCCCGGTGGACGTGACCTCGGCGCAGGAAGCCGTGGACCAGCTCGGTGACGGGCTGTGGTACGACCTCGAGGTGATGCTGGCGCTGCAGACCGGCGGCACCCGCGAACTGGGCGAACTGGCCGCGCATCTGGTCGCGACGCTCGACGCCGGCTGGACGGTGAGCCCCGATGGCGATCGGCTGCGGTGTGAGTTCGATCTGCGGCGGCAGGCGGGCACGACCGCCCCGCCGAGCTCCGCGCATCACTGACGCGGTCCGACCGCGCGCCCGGCGTGCGATAGGATGACGCCATGACGAACGTCCTCGTGCCGGTCGACGGCTCGGCGAGCGCGACGCGCGCCGTGCGCTGGGTCGCGAAGGTGCTGGCCAGCCAGTCCGGCGCCCGGGTGCAACTGGTGCACGTGCAGCCGGCCATCGACGCCTGGGAAGTCCGCAGCCATCTCGGCGCCGACGACATCGCCCGCTGGCAGTCCTCCGGCTCGAAGGCCGTACTCGATCCGGCCGCCGCGATCCTGCGAGAGGCCGGCCTCGACGTCCAGACGCACGCGGCCGTCGGTGACATCGCCTCGGAAGTGGCCGCGCATCTGACGCGCCTCGGTTGCGACGCCGTCGTCATGGGCACCCGCGGGCTCGGACCGGTGCAAAGTCTGCTGCTCGGGTCGACCGCGATGAAGGTGATTCACCTCGTCGAGGTGCCGATCACCCTCATCAAGTAACGCCGGCGCTACTGCCCCGGCCAGCGGCCGGGCGTATACGGCACGCCCGCCGCTTCCAGTTCCTGCTCGAACTTCCGGATCTCGGCCTCGAGAGTCCTCAGCAGGCCCACTGTCGCCGTCACGTCATCGGCCGCGATGGTGTAGTTCTGCTGCTGCGTGGCGGTGGGCGCGCCGGTGAGGCCGCGGGCCCCCGCGGCCGCCGAGTTCACCCGTGCCTGCACGCTCGACGGCGCCCCTGACTCGAGGCCCCGTAGCGTCTCGTTGCCGCGCAGCGTGCGCAGCACCGCCACGACGCGCCGGTCGAAGGCGCCAGCCGTGTCGAGCAGCCGCACGGCAGCCCCTGATTCCACGACCGCCCGGCGAATCGCCTGCGTGCGGGTGCGCATCTGGTTGGCCTGCTCCAGCGCTCCGGTGAAGGTGCGCTGCAGGCGGAAGACGCGCTCCTGGTAGTCGCGCGCCGACGTGAGCATCGCCGGTGTCAGCGTGACGGCGGGATCGGGGTTGACGACGAGCGTCTGCGGATCGCCAACGGTCGAGGTCTGGCCGCCCACCCGGCGCGAGAGCGCCAGCGTGTAGGTGCCGGGGGCCACGAACCCACCGAGCGCCTGCTGGCCACCGAAGCCACCGCCACCGCCCTGGCCGCCGCCGGCCGGTGGCAGCGCCGCGCCGACGCCGCGCAGGTCCCAGGTGGCGCGATGCACGCCACGACCGCCGGCCACCACCAGCCGGCGCACGATCGCCCCGGCCGCGTTGGTCACCGTGAGGTAGGTCTGCGGCGCTTCCTCATCGGCTTCGGCCGTGAGCTGCGCCTGCGTGGGATAGGGCGGCGTCTCCTTCTTCGCTTCGGCGGCGCGCGCCGCGTCCTGTCGCCGCTCCTTGAGCGTCTTCGGCGCCTCCTTGACCCAATAGGTCACGGTGGCGCCGAACGGCCGGTTCTCACCCATCCACAGCTGCTCGCCCTGGAAGCCGCGGGCGCGACCGGTCTCGGGCAGCTCGATTGCGGCCGGTCTGGTCGGAAAGATATGCGCGTCCTTCGCGAAGGTCGCGGCCGCCATCTGCCGCAGCGGCGAGAAGTCGTCGAGCACGTAGTAGCCGCGGCCGAAGGTGGCCAGCACCAGGTCGTTCTCGCGCTCCTGCATCGCCAGGTCGCGCACCGGGATGGTGGGCAGGTTGGTGCGCAGCCGGATCCACTTCTTCCCGCCGTCCACGGTGAAGAAGAGCCCGAACTCCGTGCCGGCGAACAGCAGGTCCGGATTCACCGGGTCCTCCGCAAACGCCAGCACCGGCCCGTTGGCGGGCAGGTCGCCGGCAATCGCCGTCCACGACGCGCCACGTGTGGTGCTCTTGAAGATGTAGGGCTTGAAGTCGCCGTTCTTGGTGTTGTCGAAGAGCGCGTAGACGGTGCTCTCGTCGCTCTTGCCGGCGAAGAGGCGCTGCACGTAGACGCCGTAGGAGCCGTAATCGGGCAGCCCCGGCAGGCGCTCGCTGCGTCGCCAGCTGGTGCCGCCATCGAGCGAGATCTGCACCAGCCCGTCGTCGGTGCCGACATACAGCAGGCCTTCGCGCCGCCGCGACTCGGCCACCGCCGAGATGTTGCCCCACGTCGCCGTGGACTGATGCTGCGCCACCGCTTCCGGCGGCCAGACCCGGCCCATCACCGGCAGCATGTTGCGGTCGGTCTGCGAGGTCAGGTCGCCGCTCACGGCCCGCCAGGTGTTGCCGCGGTCGTCGCTGCGGAACAGCTTGTTGGCGCCGAAGTAGAGCCGCGCCGGATTGTGCGGGCTGATGATGAAGGGCGATTCCCAGTTGAAGCGCAGCGCCGGCTCGCCCTTCCCTTCGACCGGCCGGATGTTGACGCGCTCGCTGGTGCGCCGATCGAGCCGCACGATGCCGCCGTACTGCGACTCGGCGTAGACGATGTTCGGATCGGTCGGATCGACGCGCGCCACGAAGCCGTCGCCGCCGGTCACGATGAACCAGTCGTTGTTGGTCGAGCCGTCGGGCCCGCGCGAGCGTGACGGCCCGCCGAGCGTGCTGTTGTCCTGGGTGCCGCCGTAGATGTTGTAGATGGGCGAGGCGTTGTCGACTTCGACGTTGTAGAACTGGGTGATCGACAGGTTCGCGAAGTGGCGCCACATCCGGCCGCCGTCCCAGCTCTCGTAGAGGCCGCCGTCGCAGCCTTCGAGCAGGTGGTCGGTGTTGGCCGGGTCGATCCAGAGGTAGTGGTTGTCGACGTGCTTGTTGCGCTCGCCCAGATCGCGGAACGTGCGGCCGCCGTCGTCGGAGATCTGCGTCTGCACCGTCATCACGTAGAGCCGATCGGCGTCTTTCGGGTCCGGATGGATGTTCTTGTAGTACATCGCCTGCGCCTGCACGTTGCCGCGGCGCTCCCAGCTCTCGCCGGCATCCTGCGAGACGTAGATGGCGGTGTTCTCCGCGGTCTCGACTTTGGCGTAGACGAGGCCGGCGCGCGCCTCCGAGAACGCGATGACGATCCGGCCGACCTCGCCGGTCGGCAGGCCGGTGCGCACGCGCCGCCAGGTCTTGCCGCCGTCCACCGACTTGTGCAGGCCGCTTTCGGGCCCGCCGTGGATGAGCGTCCAGGTGTGGCGCCGCCGCTGATGCGCCACCGCCAGCATCACGTCGGGCTGGCGCGGATCGATGGCCACGTCGCTCACGCCGGTGTGCTCGCTGATCTCGAGCACCTTCGCCCAGGTCGTGCCGCCGTCGATGGTCTTGTAGAGGCCGCGGTCGCCGCCGGCCGACCACAGCGGTCCGTAGGCGGCGGCGAAGACCACGTTCGAGTCGCGCGGATCGATGACGATCCGCCCGATGTGCTCGGACGTCTTCAGCCCGACGTTGCGCCAGGTGCGGCCGGCGTCGTCACTCCTGTAGAGGCCGTCGCCGTAGCCGACGCTGCGCTGGTTGTTGGCTTCGCCGGTGCCCACCCAGATGGTGCTGGGATTGCCAGCGTCGATGACGACCGCGCCAATCGAATACGACGCCTCGTTCTGGAAGACCGGCGTGAAGGTGATGCCGGCGTTGGTGGTCTTCCACACGCCGCCCGAGGCCACGCCGATGTACCAGGTCTGCTTGTCGTCGGGATGCACGGCGATGGCGGCAATGCGGCCCGACATCAGCGCCGGTCCCACCGCGCGGAGCCGGAACTCGGAGAACGTGCCCGCGCTGAAGGGATCCTGCGGGCCGGTACTCGCGGCCTGGACGGTGGCGGCCGCGGCGGCGCCCTGCGGCTCGGGCGCCGAGGCGCCGGCGCCCACCGCCCCTGTCAGCACGACGGCAGCCAGTGCCGCCCCACACGTTCTCAGACCCAGATACATACGATTCGTCCTGTCGCGGAAGAGCCGGCGTCGCGCCGGGCCACACGATTATAGGGGCCGGGGCCCCGGCACTCAGCCCAGCCGGGCGAGAACGCGGGTGGCGACGTGGTGACCAATGGCGAGCGAGGCGGTGGCCGCCGGCGACGGCGCGTTCAGCACGTGCACCATGCGGCCGGTCTCGACGAAGGCGAAGTCGTCCACCATGGTGCCGGCGGGCGTCAGTGCCATCGCGCGGACGCCCGATCCGCCGGGCGTCAGGTCGTTCGGGGTGATGGCCGGCACCAGGCGCGCGAGCGTGGCCGCGAAGTGCGCCTTCGAGAGCGAACGGCGAATCTCCGCGATGCCGGTGGAGACGTGGGCGCGGACGAAGCGGCGCACGCCGGGGCTCGCTGCGAAGTCGGCGAGGTCGCGCAGCGACACGTCGCCCCAGCTGTAGCCCTCGCGCGCCAACGCCATCACGGCGTTCGGACCGGCCTCCACCCCGCCGGCGGCCATCCGCGTGAAGTGGACGCCGAGGAACGGGAAGCGCGGATCGGGCACCGGATAGATGAGGTGACGCACCAGCGATTGGCGGGCCGGTGCCAGCGTGTAGTACTCGCCACGGAAGGGCGCGATCACGATGTCGGTGGCGACGCCCGAGGCCGCGGCGACGCGGTCGGCCTGCAGGCCGGCGCAGGCCACCATCGCGCCGACGTGCCAGGCGCCGTCGGAGACGTCCACCCGCAGTCCGGCGCGCTCGTCGCGGGCGCGAACGAAGGCGGCCCGGCATTCGACGGCGCCGCCCGCTGCGGCGATCTCGGCGGCCAGCGTCCGCGCCACGGCCGGGTAGTCGGCGATGCCGGCTTCCGGCACGTGCAGGGCACGGAGTCCGGCGGCGTGCGGTTCGATGGCCGCGAACTCCCCTGGCGTCATCGCCGTCACGGCGAGGCCGTGCTCGAGGCCGCGCAGGCGCAACGCCTCGAGCCGCGGCAGTTCGTCCTCACGCGTCGCCACGACCAGCTTGCCGCAGACGTCGTGCGCAAGTCCGTGGGCGCGGCAGAAGTCCACCATCCGCACACGTCCCTCGGCGCACAGGCGCGCCCTTGCACTGTCCGGCGTGTAGTAGAGGCCCGAGTGGATGACGCCGCTGTTGTGCGACGACTGATGCGCCGCCACCCGCGGCTCCTTCTCGAAGACGACCACGCGCTGCCGATGGGTCGTCGCCAGCGCATGTGCGGTCGCGAGCCCGACGAGGCCGGCGCCCACGACGGCGATGTCGGCAGTGCGTGTCACAGCCCACGAATTGTAACGGGGTCAGACCCCGTTACAATTGACGCGGTTTCTGCCTCATGACCACACGACCGACGCTCTCCATCCGCCCCGCCCGTTCATCCGACCTCGAGACCCTGGTCGCCGGCAACGCCGCGATGGCGCTCGAGACCGAGCAGCTCACGCTCGACCTGCCGACGCTGCGGGCTGGCGTCGCGGCCGTGCTCGAGGGACGCGTGCCCGGGCAGTTCCGGGTCGCCGAACACGAGGGGCGCGTGGTCGGCCAGCTGCTCATCACCTATGAGTGGAGCGACTGGCGGAACCGGCCGGTGTGGTGGATCCAGTCGGTGCACGTGGCAGACGATGCGCGGCGGCTCGGGGTCTTCCGTGCGCTCTACGCCCACGCCCGGGCCGAGGCGGTCGCGGCCGGCGCCGGCGGGCTGCGGCTCTACGTGGACGAGACCAACACGCGCGCCCAGGCCGTCTACACGTCGCTCGGCATGAACGGCGGCCACTACCGCGTGTTCGAAGACATGTTCGCCGAACCCGACGCAGGCTTCGTTGAAACGCGGGGTCAGACCCCAACATCCGCTTCAGCGCACGGGCAGCCAGATCGACGTCTTGACGACGAAGAAGTTCGTGCCGGTCGCGCCGAGCGAGCGGAACATGTCGGCTCGGGCCCACGTAGTCGCCGCGCACTTCCGTGCCGGCGCGGCTCTGCTGCCACACGACGAAGAGCGTGCTGCCCGGACGCCACTCCCAGCGCAGCACCACGTTGCTGCGAAACGACAGCGTGTTGAAGTCGCGGTTGCGCAGCGACAGCGTCGTGCCGTCCACGCCCACGGTGCGGCTGCCGTCGGGGTGCACCGTCATCGTCGTGCCGTTGGTGCCGTACAGCAGGCGCTCGCGGCTCTTCGGCGCGGCCAGCTCGCCGTAGTCGTAGTAGCGACCAGAGGCGGCGAAGGGCTCGGCGTAGACGTCGAGGTTCATGTCGGGCTTCACCGTCAGCCCGAGCCGGAACTGCGTCGCGACGGTGCTGCGGTCGATGAACGCGAACACGTAGCGCGAGCCGAACGTCTCGGGCCGTCCGCCGGCCAGCGTCGACACGTACTGCTGCGGCTCGGTCAGCTTCTCGTAGTACGGCTCGGCCGACAGCTGCCACCGCGGCGCGGGCCGCACCGACAGCAGGGTGCTCACGCGCCGCTGGCGATAGCCGTCGTCGTTGCGCGCCAGCTGCGAGGTGACCGTCCACCGTGTCTGTGCGCCGGCGCGATTGCCGAGCGACACGGCCGCCGTGACGCCGGGCCCGCGCCCCATGAGCGGTCCGCCCCGCGTCAGCGACACGCTCGTCTGCGGCAGGTCGCGGCGCACCGCGATCGACGTCGTCCAGAAGTTCGCCCACGTCAGGTCGATGGCCGAGCGGACGTAGCCGGCCTGCACGAGCCGCCGGAGCGTGGTGTCGGTGTTGACGTCGGCGCTGGATCGAATAGGCGCGGAAGATGCGGCCCGGCTGCGTCTCGCGGTAGCGCAGCGTCGCGTTGCTCAGCCAGCCGTCGGCGCCGTTCAGGATCGCGAAGTCGTTGGTCTCGAAGTTCTCCGAGTCGATCTTGGTGTTGACGCCCCACAGCCAATGGCGCCCGCCGGTGCGATCGAAGTTGGCCTGGAAGGTCCAGCCGCCGAGCGACGTCAGGGTCGGGTCGAGCGGCGAATAGGTGCGGTCGGGCCGCTGCGCGAAGTGCGCGCTCGATCGCTGCACGCGCTCGATGGCCTTCGCCGTCCCGCTCACGATGGAGCCGCCGCCGGCCACGCGCAGCTCGTAGAGGCCGCCGTGGAAGCGCAGCGTCGAGTTGCCGGCGACGGCGATGGCGTTCTCCGGCTGGAGGTCGGCCAGCGGATCGCCCTCCCCGAAGTCGCGATGCACGACGCTGGCGAGCAGGCCGGCGGTGGACGCCTGCGAGCCGAACTCCTGCAGCACCCGGCCGAGCGCGAAGTAGCTGCGCGGCGCCACCGGGATCGTCACGGCGCTCGAGCAGCGGGTTCGACGCCACCTCCGCCGATTCCTCCGCCGTCACCGCCGTCAGGAAGCCGAGCGAGGTCTTCGACGGCAGCCGGCCGGTGAGCTTGGCCGCGCCGATGATGGTGCTGTTGGTCGGGTAGTCCACGTAGTCGCCCGTGGCCGGCCCCACGGGACGCGAGCCGACGCGCCGCGAGTAGTAGAAGTTCGGGTGGCCGATGTTGAAGAGCGTCGCGCCTTCGAGGAAGAACGGCCGCCGCTCGGGAAAGCGCGTCTCGAACGCCGTGAGATTCACTTCCGCCGGATCGGCTTCCACCTGGCCGAAGTCGGGATTGATGGTGGCCTCGAGCGTCAGGTTCGGGCCCAGCCCCATCTTGATGTCGGCGCCGACGCGGCCCACCGGGTTCAGCCCCGCCTGAAACGGATTGCCGGTGCCCGAGGGATACACCGTGCTCGCCGCCGCCACGTACGGCGACACCTCGAGACGGCGCGCCGCCGGGACGTCCGACACGCCCTTCAACTCGCCGAAGCGCGACGACCACGCGCGCACGGTGCGCGGGATGAGCACCCAGTCGTCCTCTTCGTTCAGCGACGGCCGGAAACGCTGGATGTTCAGGCCCCAGGTCAGGTCGTCCACCGGGTTGAAGCGCAGCTGCGCGAACGGAATCCAGATCTCGGCCGTCCAGCCATCGGCGTCCATCGTGGTCGCCGTGTCCCACACCAGGTCATAGGTGGCGTCGAAGCTCTCTTCGGTGTCGGCGCCGTGGAAGCGGTCGAGCCGCACACCGGCGGCGGTCACGCCGAGCACGACCGAGGTGCGATGGTCGAAGAAGGTGTCGAGGCCGATGAGGATCCGCTCGGCCTGGTCGACGATGTCGCGGCGGCCCATCGGCGCCTGGATGCCGCGGGCGTTGGTGCTGTGCATCCGGGCGCCCACGTAGAAGGCGCGCTCGTCGTAGGCAAAGCGCACTTCCATGGCGTCGGTCGGCGGCGCGCCCTGCGTCGGCTCCTTCTGCACGAAGTCGGTGACCGGCGTCGCATGGTTCCACGCTTCTTCGGTGAGACGGCCGTCCAGGGTGATCGCGCCCGCCGGCACCCGCGTCGCCGAGGCGCGTTTGCCCGTGGTCGGTGCCGGCACCGCGTCCTGGCGGGCATGCGCGGGCAGCGGCCACAGCGACAGGACCAGCAGCAGGAGGCCCCGCGCACGCCACGCGGGAACGAGAGGACGGACAAAGCGGCGGGTCGTCAGGGCGACGAGATGATAACGCAGGGTGTACCATCCTGCCCGGCATGGCACAGTCTTCGACGGTCTACGCCGTCACGATCGATCTCTCCAACGTGGACCGCGGCGTCTACGAGACGCTCGACCTCAGAGTCGCGCGGCACCCCTCGGAAACGGCGGAGTATCTGGTGACGCGCCTGCTCGCCTACGCGCTCGAATACGAAGACGGCATCACCTTCGGTGATGGCCTGTCGACGGCCGACGAACCCGCCGTGGTGGTGAAGGACCTGACCGGCCGCACCACCGCGTGGATCGAAGTCGGGATGCCGTCGGCCGATCGGATGCACCGGGGCAGCAAGCTGGCGGGACGGGCCGCCCTCTACACGCACCGCGATCTGCGGCAGGTGCTGGCGCAGCTCGACGGGCAGCGCGTGCACCGCGCCGCCGAGATTCCTGTCTACGCGTTCGATAAGGCGTTCGTGGACCCGCTGGCCGCCGGGCTCGAACGGCGATCGCAGTGGACCATCAACGTCATGGACGGGCAGCTCTACGTGGAAAGCTCAGCCGGTTCGCTGGCCATGCCGCTCGTGCCCTCGCACTTCTCGTAGCCGCCCCGGCTGCGCCACTCGCCTTCCCGCGCCGTCCGTGGTACGGTGACGACCTCGCCTGGCGCGCCACCCGGGCCGGATGTCGTCTCATGCTGTTGACCGCCGTTCGCACGCTCCTGGCGCTGTCGTGGCTCCTCGTCGCCGTCTCGTGCGGCGTCGCCGACGCCCCGCCCACCACCCCGACCACACCAAGTTCGCCCGCGCCGCCCGCCGGTGGTGGCGGCACGCCGCCCGCGGAGACGACCATCACCGTGACCTCGAGCGGCGTCTCTCCCGCCGAACTGACCGTGCCGGTGGGCACGCGCGTCACCTTCCGCAACCTCGACGTCCGCGCCCACGACTTCTCCGGCGGACCCGATCCCGCGCAGCCGGAGTGCCCCGAGATCGACGCGGCAGGATTTGTCGCCTCCGGCCAGAGCCGGCAGACGGCGGCCTTCACAGTGGCGCGCACGTGCCGGTATCACGATCACGCCTACCTCGGTGTGCCGGCGTTTTCAGGCCGGATCGTCATCCAGTGATGCGCCGCGTCGTCGTCCTGTTCACGGTGCTCGCCGCCGTCGCGGCCGCCTCGCCCGTCGGCGCGCAGGCACCGGCCGCTCCATCGCCGCACGTCCATGAGGCGCCGCCTGCCACCGCGTCGGCATGGCAGTGGTCCGTCGAAACGAACGTGTTCGTCGGCTACAACAGACAACAGCGCAAGTTCACCGACTTCGATGCCGTCGAATCGCAGAACTGGATCATGGCGACGGCGACGCGGGTCGCCGGGCCGTGGACGACGGTGCTGGTCGCCGGCGGCACGCTCGAGCCGTTCACGCTGGCCGATCTCGGGCTCGCCGCAGGTGTTCCAGACCGGCGAGACCTTCCAGAACGCGCCGCTCATCGACTACCAGCATCCGCACGATCTGGCGATGCACCTCGGCGCGGACGTGATGCGCGCGGTGGGTCCGGCCCGGGTCACGCTCGGCGCCGCCCTGGTCGGCGGTCCGCCGATTGGCCCACCGGCGTTCATGCACCGCGCCTCGGCGATCGAGAACCCGCAGGTGCCGCTCAGCCACCATCAGCTCGACGCCACGCACATCACCCACGGCGTCGCGCGGGCCGTCGTCGAGTGGCGCGGCGCGCGTCTCGAAGGCGCCACGTTTCGCGGCCGGGAGCCGGATGAACAACGCACCGACCTCGACCTCGGGCGCCTCGATTCGCAGGCCGTGCGCATCGGTTACACGCGCGGCAACTGGGACGGCCAGTTCTCGGCCGCGTGGCTCACGAGACCCGAGCGGCTCTCGACCTACGACGCCGAACGGCGTACGGCGTCGCTCTCGTACCTGCGCCGCGACGGCGATCGGACGGTCGCCGTCACCGTGGCCGCGGGTCAGAATCGCGAGGCCCACGGGAATCTGGAAGCCTACCTGGCGGAAGCCGTGGCGCGGCCGTCGCGCGGCTGGGCCGCCTACTCGCGCGTCGAGTGGCTCGACAAGGACATCCTCGATGCCGGCTTCCACCCGGTCGGCGTCGGCCACTCGCATCGCCAGTCACGGGTGGGCGCCTTCACGCTGGGCGGCGTGAAAGATCTCGTGACGGGCGCCTTCGGCCGCCTGGGGGTGGGCGCCGACGTCACCACCTACCGTGTGCCGGCCAACCTGCAGGACTCGTATGGCCGGCCGCTGTCGATGCACGTGTTCGTGCGCTACTACGGACGCCTCGGGACGCCGGTGGTGCCACACCGGCACTGACGGGGCACTGACGGGGTCAGACCCCATTCAGGGCCCGCCCTGACATGTGGCAGATTCTGCGACCGGAGTCTGGCTGGACCTTGAATGGGGTCTGTCCCCAACGCTTACTGCGCGGCGAGATTCGGGCGCCCCTTGCGCAGCACGAACTTCTGGATCTTGCCAGTGGCGGTCTTCGGCAGTTCCGCGACCGGCGAGAAGCTGTGCGGCACCTTGAAGTGCGCAAGGTGCGCGCGGCAGAAGGCGCGCAGCTCGGCTGGCGCCGCCTCGCAGCCGGTTCGGAACACCACGAACGCGTGCGGCGCCTCGCCCCACGTCTGGTCCGGGAACCCGACCACGGCGGCTTCGAGCACCGACACATGCCGGAGCAGCGTGGCCTCGACTTCCACCGACGAGATGTTCTCGCCGCCGCTGATGATGACGTCCTTCAGGCGGTCACGGATCTCGATGTAGCCATCGGGATGCACGACGGCGGCGTCGCCGGAATGGAACCAGCCGTCACCCATGACCGCGTTGGTCGCCGCCGGATCGTCGTAGTAGCCGGCCATGACGACGTTGCCGCGCACGACGATTTCACCGCGGGTTTCGCCGTCGGCCGGCACCTCGGCGCCCGAGGGATCGACCACGCGCACCTCGCCGCCGGTGAGCTGCTCGACGCCCTGCCGTGCCTTCTGGCGCGCGCGGTCATCGGGAGCGAGGGCCGTATGTTCGGGCAGCACCTCGCAGATGGTCATGAGCGGCGATGTTTCCGTCAGGCCGTAGAGCTGGGTCACGACCCAGCCGAGGTCGTCCTCGATGCGCTGGATGGTCGCCGCCGCCGGCGGAGCGCCGGCGGTCAGCACGCGCACGCCGGCCGGCACGGCGGCCTTGAGGTCGGCCGGGGCGTTCGCCAGCGCGATGAGCACCGTCGGCGCCGCGCACAGGAACGTCACCTCCTCGGCGGCGATGAGCCGGAAGACCGCCGCCGGGTCGACCTTGCGCAGGCACACGTGACGTCCGCCGATCGCGGTGACGATCCACGTGAAGGTCCAGCCGTTGGCGTGGAACATCGGCAGCGTCCAGAGATAGCGGTCGGCGGCCGACATCGGCATGTGGATGAGCATGCCGACGGCGTTCACCCAGGCGTTGCGATGCGTGATCATCACGCCCTTCGGACGTGAGGTCGTGCCGCTCGTGTAGTTGATCGTGAGCAGGTCGGTCTCCGCGGCCGCGGGCCGCACCGGGTCGGGCGCCGCCGCGGTCACCAGCGCCGCGTAGTCGAGCCAGCCCTCACGCGCGCCCGAGAGCGCCACGAAATGCCGCACGCCTGGCAGCTCCGGCCGCAGTTGGTCGACCGCATCGAGGTAGTCGTGGTCCACGCACACGACCGTCGCGCCGCTGTGCTGGATCAGGTAGTGGAACTCCTCGGGCGCCAGGCGGAAGTTGATCGGCACGAGCACGGCGCCAATCTGCGGCACCGCGTAGAACGACGCCAGTTGCTGGTGCGTATTCGGCGAGATGTAGGCGACGCGATCGCCGGGCCCGACGCCGAGCGCCTGCAGCGCCGTGGACCAGCGATCGCAGTGGTCGAAGAACTGGGCGTAGGTCCAGCGGAGGTCGCCGTCCACGACCGCCTCCCGCCCGGCGTACAGCCGCCGCGCGCGGCGCATGAATTCGAGAGGGCTGAGCGGAGTCTCCATGGCGCGGCCATCCTATCGCGAGAGCGGTGCGGGCGGCGGGCGGGGCGAACCGGCTACGGCGGCGGCAGCGCGTAGGCGACGAGCGCGGCGTTCAGGCCGGCCCCGGTCGCGACCACGACGTATTGCCGCCCCTGGTGCAGATAGGTCATGGGCGAGGCCATGGGCCCCGGCAGCGGCGGCTCGATGGCGCGCAGATGCGCGCCCGTGTCGGGGTCGAACACGTGCAGCTTGCGCGTCTCGGGCGGCGGCAGCTTCAGGCCGGCCGGCGGGGGCGGCGCGAGGTTGCCGCCCCCCTGCGCGATGAAGAGCAGCGTGCGCGTCAGCAGCGGATTGCCGCGTGTCTCCATGCCGAGCGGCGGCAGGTCGAGCGCGGCCAGCAGCGGGTGACGCCGCGGGCCCTCGCCCACTGGCGAGGTCCATGCCAGCGTGCCCTCGCGAAGATCCAGGGCCGTGACGCGACCGTAGGGAGGTTTGGTCAGCGGCAGTCCGTCGATCGACGGCGTCAGCATCTGGCCGCCGCGGCGGAACTGGAAGTTGCTGGCTGCGGGGTCGGGTTTCACCAGCTGCACGATGGTCGGACTCGTCATCGACGGCACGAACAGCCGTCCGCGCTCCGGGTCGAAGGCGGCGCCGCCCCAGTTGGCGCCGCCGACCCAGCCGGGCAGCTGCGCTGTCCCGCGCTCCGTCGGCGGCGTGAAGAGCGGACCGCGATCGTAGGGCGCCAGCGCCGCGAGGGCCCGCTGGCGCAGCTCCGGCGTGAAGTCGATGAGGTTATCGTCGGTCATCCCCTGCCGCTCGAAGGCCGGCGGCTTCGACGGCACGGGTTGGGTCGGGAACGTGCGCTCGCCCGGCACCGCCGATTGCGGCACCGGTCGCTCCTCGATCGGCCACACGGGTTGCCCGGTGCGCCGATCGAGCACGTAGGTGAAGCCCTGCTTGCTGACTTGTGCGAGCGCCTGCACGGCGCGTCCACCAACGGTGATGTCGACCAGCGTCGGCGCCGCCGGCAGGTCGTAGTCCCACACGCCGTGGTGCACGGCCTGGAAATGCCAGCGACGCGCGCCCGTCTTGAGGTCGACCGCCACGATCGACTCGGCGAACAGATTCGCCCCTGGACGGTGCCCGCCGTAGAAGTCGTTGGTCGGCGTGCCGAAGGGCAGGTAGACGAGGCCGAGCGCCGGATCGGCCGACATCGTCGTCCACACGTTGGTGCTGCCGGTGTACTCGGCGGCGTCGCCGCTCCATGTGTCGTGGCCGAAGGTGCCCTTCTCGGGAATCGAGCGGAACGTCCACAGCCGGCGTCCGCTGCGCACGTCGAAGGCCGTCACGTCGCCGCGTGGCCATTCCTTGGTGGTCGGCCCGTCGTGCACGCTGGCGCCCACGACGACGAGGTCGCCCACCACCAGCGGCGCCGAGCTGTTCGAGAACGTGGTCGCCCGCGTCGCCCGCGCCACGCCGTCCATCAGATCCACGCGTCCAGCCGTGCCGAACGCCGGATCGAGCGCGCCGGTGGCGGCATCTACGGCAATCAGATACGCGTCGCCGGTGCCGAGCAGCAGCCGCTCGCGCGTGCCGTCGGTCCAGTAGGCCAGGCCTCGATGCACGTAGCCGAGATTGCCGGGGCGCGTGCGCCATGAGCCGGCGTCGAAGGTCCAGCGGCTCTGCCCGGTGGCCGGATCGATGGCCGCGATGACGCCGAGCGAGGTCACCGAATAGAGCACGCCGCGCGCCATGAGCGGCGTGTCCTGATAGGCGCCGGGCCGCGCCGTCGGGTTGGCGGCGACGATCGCGTTATCAGGCGACGGCCACTGCCACGCGACCGCCAGGCGTGGCAGCGTGTCTTTCGCAATCTGGGTCAGCGGCGCGTATTTGCGCGAGGCGAGGTCGCCGCCGTAGACGCGCCACTCGCCCGCCGGTGTCTGGGCGCCAGCGCGGGCGAACAGGACCAGCGCCGTGAGGGCGCCCACGCCGCACGCCGTCCACAGACGCGTCCGCATGTCAGTCCATCACCGCCTGGTAGGCCAGATTGCGCGCGTAGCCGTGAATCTGCGTCACGGCGCCGAAACCGCGTCCCTGGTACTGAATCATGCCGATGAAGACGACCTCCTTCACCGGATCCACCCAGAACCACGTCCCGCCGATGCCCCACCAGTGGAACGACCCATCCGAATACGGCTCGCCCGACGCCGCCGCATCGAGAATCACCTGCGGACCGAGGCCCCAGCCCTGCCCCTGGCGCATCGTCTTGAGCGGCTCGGCGAGCACATGATTGGTGCGGAACATCTCGACCGTGCGCGGCGCCAGGATCCGTACGCCGCCCAGTTCGCCGCCGTCGAGCAGCATCTGCGCGAAGCGCGCGTAGTCGGTGGCGGTCGAGAACAGTCCGTGTCCGCCAAAGCCGGCCTTCGGCACCACCGTGGGATCGCTCTCGCGGTCGCTCGGCACGAGCACGCCGCCGTCGCCCTCGCGGTGCATGCGGGCCACGCGCCCGAGTTTGGCGGGCGGCACATGGAAGGCCGTGTCTTT
Organism: uncultured Acidobacteriota bacterium; assembly: GCA_963779175.1. GTDB lineage: Bacteria > Acidobacteriota > Vicinamibacteria > Vicinamibacterales > UBA2999 > CADEFD01. The sequence continues at coordinate 346,755 of CAVZXA010000003.1, read as the reverse complement.
CATGCCGATCGGCGTGAAGAGCCGCGTCTCGAGAAACTGCGCGAATGACATCCCCGAGAGCTGTTCGACCAGATAGCCCTGCACGTCCACGGCGCTGCTGTACGACCAGCGCGTGCCGGGCTGCGCGAGGAGCGGCAGGCCCGCGATCTTGCCGATCATCGTCGACAGCGGCTCCGCCGGGTCGAGCACGTTGGCCTTGAGGAACAGCTTGTCGACCGGATGGGCCCCGACGAGCCCGTAGCCGAGCCCGGCGGTGTGCGTCATCAGCTCGCGCATCGTCATCGACCGGCGCGCCGGCTCGGTCTTCGGCGTGCCGTCGGGGTTCTCGCCGACGTAGACGACCAGCTTGGCGAATTCGGGGATGTAGCGCGACACCGGATCGTCGAGGCGCCACTTGCCTTCCTCGTAGAGCATCAGCATCGCCACGCCCGTCACCGGCTTGGTCATCGAGTAGATGCGGAAGATGGAGTCCTTCGCGAGCGGGTCCGGCAGGCCCAGGTCTTTCTTACCGTGCGCGGTGAAGTGCACCACCTTGCCCTTGCGCGCCATCAGGGTGACCACACCCGGGAGGCGCTTGTCGTCCACCAGCCCCTTCATGCCGGCATCGAGGCGCTTCAGACGCTCGGTGGAGACGCCGACCGATTCGGGTGCGGCGACCGCGAGGTCGCGCCCGGGCCGGGCGTCGAGCACCGCGCGCGACGGCGCCGCGAGGGCGACGAGGGCGAGCGCGAAGGCGAACGCGGACAGACGTCGAGCGCGGACCTCGTTCATGCGGAGTCCCTCCGCCCCGCGGGCCGCGTGGGGCGGGGGCCATTCTACCTGCGTCACGGGCAACCTGCGGAAGCGCTCCACGATATTCGGGACCTGGTCCGAGACTGTCACGAGGTGGCCGTTGACTTCCCGCTCCCGCGGACGTAGCGTTCCCGCCACCCCGGCCGTCGCCGGTGACGGCCCCTTGGTGGATGGCGCCGTGGAAGGAGTCGTGCGTGGGCCCAGTGGAACGGCGATGGCACCGCAGCCCGAACCGCCGTGAGGCGCTCGCCAGCCTGGCCGCGCTGGTCGGCCGGATTGCCGCTGCTGGCGGCGCAACGCGACCCGCGGCCGCTCGGCGAGCATCGGCGCCTGCCCGGCTTCGCCGAGATGCAGTCGATTTTCGACTTCGAGCCGCTGTTTCGCGCCAACGTGACGCAGGCGGTCTACGACTACACCGCACACGGCGCCGATTCCGAGTTCACGATCCGGCGCAACCGCGACGCCTTCGACTGGGTCGACCTCGTCGCGCGTCCGGCCATTGCGCCGTCGATGGTGAACACGCGAACACACGTCCTCGGGCTGACGCTCGACTACCCGCTGCTGGTCGCGCCCACGGCTCTGCAATCGGCGTTGCATCCCGAGGGCGAGGTCGGCATGCGCGGCGCCGCTATCGCCGCCAACACGCCGTTCATCATCAGCAACAACTCGAGCCAGCCGGCCGAGAAGATCGCGGCGTCGTCCACGGCGCCGGTGTGGTTCCAGTTCTACCCGCGCCGCAGCCTCGACGAGAGCCGGGCGATGCTGGAGCGCGTGCAGAACGCCGGCTGCAGTGCCGTCGTGGTGACCGTCGACCAGCAGGCCACGACCTACGAGCGCACGCTGCACCTCCGGAACCTCGGCGGCACTCCGCGAGGTCCTCTGCCCCGTCAGGGGGTGAACGCACGCAATCCGTACCGCGTAGGCGACGGACGTCTCTGGTACGAGTGGAGCTACCTCGATCGGATCCGGCCGTTCATCGCGGGGCCGATGCTGGTGAAGGGCATCCTCACCGGGGAAGACGCCCGGCTCTGCATCGAGCACGGCGCGCAGGGCGTCATCGTCTCGAACCATGGCGGCCGCTCGCTCGACTACGGGCCGTCGACGCTCGAGGTGCTGCCGGAGATCGTCGCGGCCGTGGGCGGACGCGTGCCGGTGCTCGTCGACAGCGGCTTCCGCCGCGGCGCCGACGTCATGAAGGCGCTGGCCCTGGGCGCGAACGCAGTGTGCCTCGGGCGGGCGACGCGCTGGGGCTTCGGCGCGTTCGGTCCGCAGGGCGCGCAACGCGTCATCGAGATGGTGCAGGCGGAACTGGTGACCGCGATGGCGGCCGCCGGACGGCGATCGCTGGCTGAACTCGATCGGTCGGCCGTCGTCACGAGGTTTCCCTCATGACGGCGCGCCAGACAGCAGGCGCCACCCGCCCGCGAGTCGCACCGCGCGACGAGCTGGTCAACGTGCTCGAATTCGAGGCCGAGGCCGCGCGCGTCCTCGCGGCCGACCTGGCGGCGACTCTCACGGGCAGCGACCGCGCGCCGCTCGACCGCATCACGTTCCGGCCGCGGATGATGGTGAACTGCGTCGACTTGAATCTGTCGGCTGAGGTCTTCGGGCTGCCGCTCTTCGCCCCGATCCTGGTCGGGCCGGTCGCCGATCAACGGCGGTTCCATGGCGACGGCGAGCTGGCCACGATACGCGGAGCCGCGGCGGCGAAGGCGGCGGTGGTCGTGAGCCACCGATCGTCTGTGCCGCTGGCGGACCTGGCGTCGCAGGCGGCGACGCCGCTGCTGTATCAGGTGTTTGCGGACGAAGCCGTGGCGGCCCTGCGCACGCGGGTGCGCGAGGCCGAGCGCGTGAACTGCCGCGCGATCGTGCTGACGATGGGCGGCGACGGCACTCGCGCCCGACGCCCGTCCGGACGCGAGTGGGCGGCGCTTGACGCCGTGCGCGCGTCGACGATGCTGCCGGTGGCGGTGAAGGGCGTGATGACCCCGGCCGACGCGCTCATGGCGGTCGACCGGGGCGCCGGCGGCCTCATCGTGTCCAGCTACGGACGCCCGGAAGCGCCGGGCCAGCCGACGGCGCTCGACGCGCTGCCGCGCGTGGTCGCCGCCGTGGGTCCCGACGTCGCGGTGCTGGTCGACGGCGGATTCCGTCGCGGCAGCGACCTCATGAAGGCCATGGCGCTCGGGGCGCGGGCGGTGCTCGTGGCGCGTCCGGTGATGTGGGGCCTGGCGGCCTATGGCGCCGACGGCGTGCAGGCGGTCATCGAGATGCTGCAGACCGAGCTGGCGCGCGTGATGGGCTGCTGCGGCACCCCGACCCTCTCGGCAGTGACACCGGCGTTCGTGAAGGTGCACCGGCCTGCCGCGCCGGCGTCCACGCCCTGACGGCGGCCGGGCGGACAGCTTGACACCATGTGCCCCGGGTGCGAGCATCGCGGCTGACTGGAGGCCGCGTGAACCGAGGGACGGTGAAACTGTGGGCGTTCGGCCTGGCTTCGGCCGCCGCCGGCGCGGTGCTGGCGATGACGGCCCTGCCGGTCGCGGGTCAGGCACCTCGCGCCGGCACGGCCCGGCCCGCCATTCCGCGGACGGCCGGCGGCAAGCCCGATCTGAACGGCCTCTGGCAGGCCCTGAACACCGCCAACTGGGACATCGAGGCGCACACGGCCCGGCCGGCCCTGGCGATGCGGCCCGGTCCGGTCGTGCCGGTGCCGGCGAAAGAAGTGTTGGCGTTCGGCGCGGTGGGCGCCGTGCCGGCCGGCGTCGGCGTGGTCGAGGGCGGCGAGATCCCCTACCTGCCCGAAGCGCGGAAGAAGAAAGAAGAGAACCAGGCCAACTGGCTGCAGCGCGATCCCGAGATCAAGTGTTACCTGCCGGGCCTGCCGCGCGCCACCTACCTGCCCTTCCCCTTCCAGATTGTCCAGAGCCAGTCAGCGTTTTTCCTCGCCTACGAATACGCCGGCGCCGTGCGCAACGTCTACCTCACGGACCCCGGCCCGCCGCAGACCGACTCGTGGATGGGTCAGTCGGTGGGCCGCTGGGACGGCGACACCTTCGTGGTCGAGGCGTCGGGTTTCAACGACGCCACCTGGTTCGACCGCTCCGGCAATCATCACAGCGAGGCGATGAAGGTCACCGAGCGCTACACGATGCTCGATCGCGATCACCTCCAGTACGAAGCGACGATCGAGGACCCGAAGACGTTCTCGCGGCCGTGGAAGCTGTCGATGCCGCTCTACCGGCACGTCAACCAGAACGCCCGGCTCGGGCAGTTCAAATGTGTGCCGTTTGTCGAAGAGCTGATGTACGGCCACCTGCGCAAGACCCCCCTGCCGTGAGGATGAGGATGCCCATGCGACGACAGACGCTCGCGTTCGTTTCGTCGGTGGCGCTGGTCGGCGCTGGCGCCGTGCTGGCGCCGCTCGCCGCGCAGGCGCCTGCAGGCATCGCGCGGCCCGCGACGGCGAAGCCGGCTGCCGTGGCACGCACGCCGGACGGCAAACCGGATCTGCAGGGCAACTGGACCAACGCCACGGTCACGCCGCTGGAGCGACCGCCTGGCCAGCCGGCGGCGCTCTCGAAGGAAACCGTGGCGCGGATCGAGAAGGGCGTGCAGGATCGCATCGAGGCGCTGGCCAAGCCGAGCGACCCGAACCGTGACGCCCCGCCGCAGGGCGGCGACGGCTCGACCGGTGCGGCCGGCAACGTCGGCGGCTACAACAACTTCTGGATCGACGCCGGCGAGCGGGTGGCGGTGGTCAACGGCGAATACCGCACGTCACTCGTCGTCGACCCGCCCGACGGCCGCGTGCCGGCGCTGACCGAGGCGGCCCGCGCCCGCCAGGCCGAGCGCATCAAGCGCTTCCAGAGCTTCGGCGAATACGACAACCCCGAGAACCGGCCGCTGGCCGAGCGCTGCATCGCGTCGTTTGGCAGCAACGCCGGGCCGCCGATGCTGCCCAACTACTTCTACAACAACAACTACACGATCGTGCAGACGCCCGATCACGTGATGGTCATGACCGAGATGGTGCACGACGCCCGCATCATCCGGATCGGGAAGCAGCACACCCACCCGCCGGCGCACGTGCGTCCCTGGTGGGGCGATTCGATCGGCTGGTGGGAAGGCGATACGCTGGTCATCGAGACCACCAATTTCCATCCGCAGCAGCTCTTCCGCGGCGCCTCCGATTCGCTGAAGGTGATCGAGCGCATCACGCGGGTGGACGGCGACACGCTGCTCTACAAGTTCACCATCGACGACCCGCAGACCTTCACACGGCCGTGGAGCGGCGAGCTGCCGTTCGAGAAGCTCGACGACCTCATCTACGAATACGCCTGTCACGAGGGCAACTACGCGCTCTCGAACGTGCTGAGCGGCGAACGCTCGCAGGAAAAAGCGCGCGAGGCGGCGAAGAAGTCGCCGCCCCCGCCGCAGCAGTAACAGCAGGAGTCAGCCACCATGCGCACGACGTTCTTCATTCTCGCCGCCGCCCTCGTGGTGGTCTCGACGGCCTCGGTCCGCGGCCATCACGCCTTCGGCGCCGAATTCGATCCCAATGCGCCGATCAAGCTGCAGGGCAAGGTCGTCAAACTCGAGTGGGTGAACCCGCACGCGTGGATTCACATCGAGGTCGTCAGGGACGGCAAGCCCGAGGTCTGGATGGTCGAGGGCGGCACGCCCAACACGCTGCTGCGGCGCGGCCTGACCCGCGATTCGCTCACCGTCGGCACGGAGCTGGTCGTCGACGGCTACCAGACCAAGGACCACTCGCTCAAGCGCGCCAACGGACGCGACGTGACCTTCACCGATGGCCGCAAGATGTTCATGGGCTCGTCGGGCACCGGCGCGCCGCGTGATGGCCGCGACCCGACCGAGGGCGGCACGAAGAAGCCGCCTCCGGGCGGACGCTAGACCGCCATGACGGACTCCGTGCCGGGATTGCGCTAGTCCTGGCATGGAGTCACACCATGCGCCTCTGGATGCGTCGTGCTTCGTCCGCCGGGCTGGCCGCGGCTGCCCTCGTCGCGCAGTCGTGCTGACGGCCGCCGAGGCCGGCGCCCAGATTGGCACGGCGTTCACGCCGCTGGCCATCCAGACCGTCCCGAACGTGGCCGACATCCGCGATGTATACCAGCCCGAACACGCTCGCCCAGATGACCAGCGCCGGCGGCGTCACGCTGTTCGCGGCGGCCTCACCGAACGGCGCCATCCTGGCCCGCGTCCCGTATTTCCCGCCCTTCATCCCCGACCCCGACGAACTGAACTATACGTACGGGTGGACGTATTTCGGCGTGCCTCCGGGCACCTACTACGTGGCCGTCATCCTCGGGGTGGTCGCCACGCCGAACATCGCGGCCAGCGACTGGACGCGCGGTGGTCGTACCCGGGGGATGCAGCGGGCCACCGGGAATCGGCCTCGCCAACCGCGAGGTGTCCGGCACCGGCCCTAACGATGTCCGCCTCCGCCTGGCGACGTGGGGAGGGTGTGCGTCGAGCTTTCTGGTCGAGGTGGGGACCAGCCCCGGCACCGCCAACGTCGGCACGTTCTCGCTGCCGGGCGGCGTCCTGGCTGCCAGCGCCGTGCCGGCCGGCAGCTACTACGTGCGCGTGCGCGGACAGAACCAGTTCGGCCTCGGTCCACATTCCGCCGTGCTCCCGGTGTCGGTGCCGGCCTGCACGACGGTCGACGAGACCGACGACCAGCTGACGGCCACGGTGAACGGGAGCCAGGTGACCCTGAACTGGACGCCGGGTCCGCCGCCGCCAGGAGGTCCGGCCACGTTCTACGAGATCGCGATCTTCGCCGCGTCCGCCCCCCTCGAGGCGTGGCCGCGAGTGCTGCTGCCCACATCTGCCACCAGCATCTCCGCCAGCGTGCCGTCGGGGCCGTACTCGGTCGCACTGGTGGCTGGCAACAGCTGCGGCTGGTGGCTGGCCGGCTCGACGGTCTTCACGGTGCCGTAGCCCGGATCAACGGCGCGGCGCTACGAGAACCCGATCCAGCGGCCGGCAGCGGCCACGACGAACCAGAGCGCGATCGACGCCGTGCCGGTGAGCACGGCCGTCGCGCGGGTGGTGGTGGCGTCTTCGGCCACCCGCTGGCGCAGCGCGTAGGTGAAGGCGAGGGCGATCGGGAAGGTCGTGATCTTCACCCAGAACGCCTGGCTGTAGTAACACTTCACGGCTTCCGACAGGAACAGCAGCACGCCGGTCGTGATCATCACCAGCACCGCGGCCGTCAGCCACGGTCGCACCTGCCGCGCCAGCAGTGCCGCCGGTGTGCGCGTGAGGCCGGCGCCGAGCAGCCGCAGATCCACGAGGAGCAGCGCGCCCCCGAGCAGCGACAGCCCGAGCAGGTGCACGGCCTCGATCACCGGGAACAGCCACACCGATTCCCGGACCATCAGCCCGAGTCCGGTGGACTCACACCACTCGAAGAACGGCAGCAGGTCCATCGGCTACTGCGGAGGCTCGACCGGCGGCGCGATGCAGCCGGCGGCCCAGTTGACCAGCGACGCCTGCGGTTGCAGGTCGCAGTCGAACCAGTTGTAGGCCACCATGCGGCCGGTGACGATGACGCCGGCCCACGCCGCCAGCGACACGACGGCGGCCATGCGCGCCGCGCGCGGCGGCCGCGGCGAGGTGTCCCACGCCGCCAGCGTGCGCTCGGTGCGGCCGTGGAACCACCAGATGTTCAGGCCCGCAAACGCCAGCAGGATGAGCTTCAGGCGGAAGAACAGGTTGAAGTAGTAGCGCACGGGATTGGCGTAGAGGAGCAGCACGCCGGTGATGGTCATCAGCATGAAGGCGGCGCGCGTCCACGGCAGCAGGCGCTCGGTGAACTCGCTGGCCGGCACGCCCTTGAACGACACCCCGAGCAGGCGCAGGTCGAGCATCGTCGCGGTGCCGGCAAACAGCATCAGCGTCAGCACGTGCGCCGATTCGAGCAGCGGCCACATGTAGAGGGATTCGCGCAGCGCGATACTGGATGGCTGTTCGGCCACCCACTGCGCCAGGGTCAGCAGCGACACGGCGATGAGTATATGCTCCGCCGATGCGACTTGCCGCGTTTGCCCTGTTCGCGGTCGTGGCGGCCGGTGCCCGGGTCACCGGCCAGACGTCCGCCCCGGCTGCCCCGACCCCGCCGGCCACTCGGCCCCCGGCGGCGCCCGCCGCCCCGGCCGCGGCCCCACTCCGTCCGGTCGGCACGATGAGCGAACTGATGGTGCATCTCATCCGGCCGACCTCCGACGCCGTCTTCTACATCACCAGCCGGACGCCGGCGACCGAGGCCGAGTGGGTCGTGCTTCAGGCCCAGACGCTCACGCTCGCCGAAGCGGGCAATCTGCTGCTGCTGCCCGCTCACGCCCGCGGACGCGCGCAGTGGGTCAGCGACGCGCGCCTGATGCTCGAGGCCGGCAAAAAGGCGTTTGCGGCGGCGAAGGCGAAAGACGTGGCAGCGCTCGAAGCCCTCAACGACGAGATGTACGAGTCGTGCGTCACCTGTCACACGCACTTCCGCGCCGGCTACGGTAAGCGGCCAGGACGCTAGCGCGGGCGCCGCTACTGCGCGGGCGGCTTCGGTCGGGGCGAGCTCGACCACGTATTTCGCGTGGCAGCTCGTGCAGACCTCGTAGACCTCGGCCCCGACATCGAAGACGCCCTGCTCGTTGTGCGCCTCGGCCGCGCGAATCGCCTTCTCGCCTACGTCGACGAGCGCACGCGACATCTGCATCCACTCGCCGCCGTCTTTCGGCCGCGGCCCCAGCATCAGCAGGTTGCCCGACTCGGCGATGACGTAGGCGTGATTGACGAGCGTGTCCCAGTCTTCAGTGGTCTCGGGCCGGATCTCGGTGGTGCCCGAGGCGTCGATGATCGTGCCGACGCCGTCCCAGTAGGCATCCGTCGCGGGCTCCAGCACCGAACGCATCAACTGCTTCACGTCGGCCACGTGGCGCAGTGGCGGCGGCGCCGGCCCGCCGCAGGAGGTGACGGCGGCGAGGCCCGCGACGAGCAGCACAGCGGGCAGTGCGCGCGTGGACGTCATCACGCCCTCAGCGCTGACGCGGCTGCGGCTGCGAGGTCGTCAGGCGCGCGCCCGGACCCGACAGCACCTGGCTGTCGACCGTGTATTCGGTGAACGCCTGGTACATCTCGTCCCAGCTCTGCTCCGACCAGTAGACCGGCAGATGCGGCGCCGGGTTCCAGCGGTTCTTCACCGAGTTGTCGTAGACGCCGAGGCCGAGGATCTTGCTGCCGGCGGGAATCTTCAACGGCTCCTTGAGCTCGTAGTTGAACTGCCAGTTGAAGTCGAACTTCGGCACGTCGAGGATGGTCTGCTCGCGGCCGTCCGGATACACGATGACCCAGCGCAGGCTCTTGCCGCGCAGGTGCATGTGCGGCGACATCGCATAGAGCGTGATCGGCTCGGTGACCGGGGTGATGCCGATGATCGACCAGTCTTCGACGTAGGGCGGAATGTTGGGCGTGGTGCGGCTGCGGCGGGTGCTGCCGGTATCCGCCTTGTAGAGCACTTCCTTGCCTTCAGCGCGGTAGAGCGCCGACGCCGTGGTGTCGGTGGCCAGCGGATCGCCGGCCTGACGGATCAGCAGTTCGTGCGTGACCGGCACCTTGTTGAACCAGATGCCGAGGCGCGAGCGGTCCTTCTGCGGCGTGCCGGTCGGGTTGTAGTGGAGCTGCCAGTTCAGGTATTTGCCGGCCGGGATGCGCTTGCCGACGTTGGCGCGGTGCACGTCCACGCCGCGCCCGGGCACCCACGACAGCAGCTTCGAGGCGCCGGGCAGCGACCCGCCGTCGTTTCTCGGCAGCCCGGCTTCGGTGCGTTCCATGAACGGCTTGCCATCAGGCCCCATCAGCCGTCCGTCGACGATCCGCGCGCCCTCCGGAATATCGACGACGAAGACGCCCGAGTGGTGCACGACCGAGCGGTTGCTGGGCCGCAGCTCCAGCACCTCGGCGAACTTGTCTTCGGTGAACGGGATCTTCGAGAAGAAGGTCTGCACGCCGAGTTCGCCTTCGGCCGGGATGTCGAACTCGACCGGCATCTCGAGGATGACGTCGGGTTCACGGCCGTAGGTCCAGCCTTCGACGAAGGACGGCGCCGGCGGCAGATCGGCGTCGTTGCCGCGCGGAGCGCCGGCATCCGCCCAGGCGACCAGCGTCGCGATTTCTTTGTCGCTCAGGCTGACGTCGTTGCGCATCGGCAGCGTCAGCGCGGGATTGGCGCCCCAGGGCGGCATCTCGCGGCTCATGACCTTGGTCTTGATGGCCTTGGCCCAGGGACGGGCCTCCTGATACGAGAGCAGCGACATCGGCGCCACTTCCCCGGCCCGATGGCAGTTCGCGCACTTGGCGAACATGATCGGCGCCACGTCTTTCGTGAAGGTAGGCGCGGCGCCTGCCGTGGGCGGGGCCGGTGACTGCGCGGCGGCCGAGGCCGCGACACCGAGGATGACAAGCAGGCCGACAATCAGGCGACGCGTCATGTAGGGCTCTCCGAAGGATCGGACCGGGCACGCACCGAAGGGCCAAGTCTAGCGCACCTGCGCCGTCTTCGGCGGGTCGGCCGGGTCCAGGCCGGCGGAGGCGGTGGCGCGATGGCGCGCCGGTAGAATAGCCGCCATGTCAGGCGCACGGTGGGCCCGGCGGGCCGGCATGTGCGCGGCGGTGATGGCGGTGGCGCTGGCGGCCCGCGTGACCGCGCACGACCTCGAGCGCACCACCGTGCACCTCACCCTGGCGGCCGATGGCACCTTCACGCTCCGCCTCGCCCACGACCCCGCCTGGCTGTTGCTGCGGATGGAGTCGTTTGCCGGGGGCATCCCGCCCGAGGCGGCGACGCCCGAGGCGCGGGATGCGCGACTGGCGGCGCTGGCCCCCGACGCGCTCGACCGGGTCGTGCTCTTCGTCGAGATGACCGACGCGGCCGGTGCGACCGCGAGCCACGAAGTGCGGCCGACCTCGAGCACCTACACCCCGCCGCCCGCCGAGGTGCCCGCCGGCCAGTTCGCGCTGGCCGCCTACACGCTCAGCGGACGAGTGCCGCCCGAGGCGCGCCGCGTCCGCTGGTACTACGGCATGGTCGCCGACCCCTATCCCTTCACGATCACGCTCGCCGACGGCGCCACGCGCACCGAATGGGTGCAGGGCGATGCGTGGAGCACGTCGCTGCCCCTCGGCGGCCCGTTCATACGCCCCACCTTCACCGCGCGCCTCGGCGAATACCTCGTGCTCGGCTACACGCACATCCTGCCGAAAGGGCTCGACCACATCCTGTTCGTGGTCGGGCTGTTCCTGCTGTCGGCGCGGTGGCGTCCGGTGCTCGCACAGGTCACCACCTTCACCGTCGCGCACTCGCTGACCCTCGCGCTCGCCCTCTACGGGCTGGTGTCGCTGCCGGCACGCGTCGTCGAACCGCTCATCGCGCTCTCGATCGTTTACGTGGCGATCGAGAACCTGCGGACGCGCGCGCTCACGCCGTGGCGCGTCGCGCTGGTCTTCCTCTTCGGGCTGCTGCACGGCCTCGGCTTCGCCGGCGTGCTCACGGGGCTGGCGCTGCCGCGCGCCGACCTGGCGCATCGGCCTCGCTCGGCTTCAATCTCGGCGTCGAAGCCGGACAGCTCACCGTGATCGCCGCGGTGGCGCTTGCCGTGGGCTGGTGGCGCGACCGCCCGTGGTACCACCAGCGCATCGTCGTGCCGGCGTCGCTTGCGATCGCCGCCGTGGGCCTCTACTGGACGATCACGCGCGTGCTGGCGTCTTGAGGCGGAGCCTGACGTTCGCCACCACTCCACCCACGGATGAGCATTGCGACCACAGGAGCCGGTTCGAATCCCAGACAGCCAGCCGATCTTGAAAGAATCTTGAAACTTACCGCGGGCGGCGCCAACGTCTGCCCGCGTTCGAGCTTCGCCGCCGCGATCTGCAGGTTGGCTGGCCTGTCGAGGAACACGATCAAGGACTGGCTGCGCGGGCCCGTTCGCGATGCGATGCAGTACAGCGGGTGGCGGCCCCGAAGAAGATCGGCCCGCACGAGACCTGCCTCCGCGACGCGTTAATGACCGATGCGCGTCGGCCCAAGCGCGAGCGACGCACGGCCCTGAAGCTGTTCGCGCAGTTGCAGGCGCAGGGCTTCTCGGGCAGCCGGCCTGGATCGGCGCCGGCGGAGCGACGAGCGATTGCGGTGACCTTGCGCGGAGGGAGGATCTGCCGCGGCTAAGGGCATCCGAAAATGTAGCCCACCGACAGCACCACCGCCACCACCAGCAGCAGGGTCAACTTCGCGTCGAACGGCGGCGCCGGCGCGGCGACCTCTGGTGCAGGACCGGTCAGGGCGTGCGGCGTGGAGACCGCCCTTTCGCGGCGGAGCAGCACGCCGTCGGGGCTGGACATATGGAGCACCGGCGTGGCCCACTCAAGGGAGTCGCGGAACTTCAAGCTGACCGCTTTTCGCGCGTCGGTGACACCGGCGTCAATCGGCGAACCGTCGGCCAGGGCCTCATACAAAGACTTCGAGAACTGCAGCGCCGCCTTGTCGGTGATCTGGTCCTGCATCGCCACCACGGCAGGCACGCCCCGGGCAACCAGCACGGCCGCAGTGCTCGAGAAGACGTCGGTCTCGCTGGCCCTGGCGCCCAGGCAAGAATTCAACACCGCCAGTCGGAGTGACCCATGGTCGGCGAGAAGCCGACCCACCTGCGTCGCGTCGAGCAGATCTTTCTTGCCGCCCTCGTCGGCGAACGCCAGCACGCCAGCGCCGGCCGCTTCGTCGAAGTCGCCATGCCCGATGAAGTGGAAGACATGGTAGCGCCCGCGGCTGAGGGCTCTCTGCAGGTCGCCCCACGTCGAGCCGTTGACCCATTCGAGCCGCAGTTTGTGACCGGCCCGCAAATCGGCCGTGGCATCCTCCATCAACTTCCGTTCGCGCGGCGCGTCGAGCGACGCGGAATCGCCGGGGCTCGCGATCATCGCGAGAATGGAGAGTGGTGGCTGGACGGCCAGCGTCTCGGGAGTCTGATCGGACTTCAGGTAGCGGACGACCGGCGTCTGCTTCGACAGGCAGACGTAGTCGCGGTCCACGGAGTCGGTACAAGAACTCCCAAGGCAGCCTCGACAACTCCGGCACGTCGTCGAGGCGCAAGCGCACGCGCAGACCAAGGTGCTCCTTTGCCATCTCCTGGCTGCGCCGGTAGGCGCGTTCGACCTGCCCGCTGAACAGGCTCTCGAAGAGCGCCGTGCCGACGTCGCGCGCCACATCTTCGGGAGCTGGCGTCGTGCCCGCCGCCGCGGTCAACCCCTCGGGCGACACCGCCCGCGAGGTCGCGACTGCGCTGCCGAGCCCGCGCAACGTGCCCTCGAGATCGCCAAACGGGAGCGTCAGGGTGGTGTCTGCACCTTCGCGAGCCGGCAATCGGGTGACAGAGACCAGGTACGGGCCGGAGGCGCGGGCGCCTTCCCCGTGCTCCCGGACGACCCGGATTTCGAAATCGAGATAGTCTATTGTCACGGCGCAGCGGCCGTGTAGTACTCGTCGGCGTCCCAACCGCCATGGCGTCGGCTGTGCGCATCTCGGCATCGACTGCGCGCCAACTCTTCTTGCTATTGCGGAAGCCAAGGAGGGCTCCCTGAGATGACTGCCCCAGGCTCAGCGCCGTCCGGCGGTCCGCCAGGCCTGCTCGAACAGTTGCGGGACTACACCGGCCTGCTGACGGCGAGCGGCATTGCTGCCACCATATATGCGGTCGGCTACGTCGCCCTCAACCAACGGGCCGTCACCTTTGGCGTGCCAAACACCTCAGCCAGCACCGCACCACTTCAAAGCCGACTATTTCTTCTTTGTCGACTCGGGCGCCGCGCTCTGGCGCTCGATGGGAGAGCACTGGGGCATCACCGCGGCGGTCGCAGGGCTGAGCCTGGCGCTCGCCATATCCCGACACGTCCCGCTTCAATGGCCGATCCAAAGCTCCCGGCCATTCGCCGTCGTCGGGTAGCTCGCGGTCACCGGAGTCTTCCTCTTCGCGCTCAACCTGATCGTCGACAACGCCCGGCTGATCACGGAGGCCCTGGAGGCGGATAACCTGCTCCTGCGGACTGGGACTCGCTCGCTGGGCTCAGTGCCCCGGCGAAGCTCGTCGTCGAGGCGGTGGCCGAGGACGCGACGAAGAGCAAACAGGCTACGGAGAGCCTCCAGAGGCAGTCCCAGGATACGGTCGGTAGCACAGCCTTCGCAGCAGCAGCGCTGACGCTGGCAGCCGCGTTCTCTCGGCGGCTGCCGGTGGAGGCGCCCGCGAGCATCGTGCGCTATCTGACGTGGTTGTCGCTCGGTGAACTCGTCTCCCAGTTCAGCCTGCTGCCGTTCCTGTATGGGACGTCGTATCTGACCAAGGCTCCGAGTTGCGTCAAACTCAGAATGTCGAATCCCTTCACGCGCGAGCGGAATCCTCTGGGAATAGCCAAAGGTTTCCTCATCTCGGGGCTGGAGTCCGAAAGCACAACCATCAAGCTGCTGAAGGTCGAAAAAGTCGAGACAGTGGAGCTCCACTTGGTCAATCCCGCACACGTCGACGCCGTGGAGTTTTGGCACGACTGCGGAAGCATGATGCCGAACTACGTGGCGATGCGGAGCAAGGAGATTAAGAACGGATCGGGCTCCCATGCTACGGAGTCGGCACAGTGAAGGTCGCGGCCCAGGCACTGACTACGCCACTCACCGTGCGGTCCGTCGTGCTGGCGCTGGCGGCCGTAGGACTGCTGGGAAGCGCCGAATGCGCCGACGCTCAGCCGCCTGTCGACCCCTGCCAGTCGGTTAGTGTTCGAGTGAACGAGGGCAGCACACGAATGGCCGCCCCCTGCGTCGCGGACGTGGCAATCTCTTGCGTTCGGAACGAAGTAGCCGTGCCCTGCACCGTCAGAAACGCGTTAGTCGCCCAAGGGCTCGACGCCCCGCTCACCTATCGAGGGGGCGGACATCGAGTGCAGTTGCTCGAGACTACTTCCTGAGCCTGTCCGCGATGGCCCACGGAATCCTGAAGATTGCAGATTGAGAAAGCCGAAGACCAGCTGTACTCCTACACCAACGATGAGCGCCTCCACAGCTTCGACAACGTGCAGCTTGGGCACTCGTTCCAGCTGGTGTGGAGCCATCGGACGCACGCCAATCCAATCGGCGTCTCGACGCCGTTCAAGATTAAAGAAAGTAGAGACAGTCATGGCACCTGACATCGCGAGTCCTCCTGCGAATGGCCGCCCGTGGATGCTCGCGACGTTGTGCATCTTCGTCTGGGCCATTGCTCCATGGGCCGCTGCAGCTGAAGATGCGTGTGGGAAGGGTAAGGAGCAAAACGAAGTCAAGGTCCACGTTTTCGAGAACAATTCGAAGCCGAGCGGTCTCACTGCCGGCACGGTCGCGCCCGGAACGAAGTGTTCGGGCAGTGTGTCCGCCTCCGGCACGAACTCGGCCTGGATAGAGTACGAGGGCACGTCGACGTACAGCACCGTCTGGCCGTTGTTTCCGACACTGCGGACAGTGAGTTCAAGCTGCGAGCGTACAGCCTGGAAGGACAGCCGCTCGCCGCAAGTGCGTCGTCGGAATCCGGGCTGGAACTGTTCGTGCGGGCCGTTGAAAGTAAGTCCCACGGCTACGTCGAGGTCAAGCTGGTGGCCGCAGGCAACGAAGAGGGCCAAGGCTTCACCTTGACGATTCGGGACATAGTAGCGTCCGACCACTGGCGCAGCCAGGGGCACACGCAGCTCGTCGCACTCACCCAGGGTGAGTACCGAGGCAGTGGTGCGTTTCAGCCGCTGCGACTCAGCGGATCCCGATGCCGATTGCCTCGGCAAGATCAAGGAAGGGGATAAGCCAAAGTCCGACCCCGGACGATGCGACCAGGGCTGCGTGCAGACGGTCCATGCCATCGCCAACCGGGTGGTCGATTGGAACGCGGACTCCGGGCGCGAACCGGTCGTGGCGTTTATCGGCCTCGACGGCGTCGACCGGATGGTATTGATAGACGGCAAGGCGGAGGATCCCGTCCCACCGCATCATCGCTCGCTGGGAAAGGACAGGGACTTCTGGGTCGTCTATTTCGAGAACGACTCGGCCCCGTTCGCCACGTCCATCGATGTCGAGTTCAAGCCGCGGGCGGTGTCTCGTGATTTCGAGGAGTTTGATCCAACCGGGGCAACCGCGAGGCGAGCGTTGGGCTCGTCTGGCTACCGCGTCGTCGAGGTCGGAGTGCGCAGGTTTCGTGTGCGGCCGCCACCGGTAGCAATGGAAGTGACCATCAGCCGTCGCGGGCCCGGCTACGGGCTGCGCCAGTGGCGGAACACCTACCGCGTGAGAGGGTGGCACGCCGTTCAGATTGGAGCCGGTCTCTTCATCCCGGCCAAGGCCGTGGACGTGGACCGGCACGAACTCCCCGCCGCGGTCCCGCTCAGTGGAGAACTGCCAACCGAATTGGTGATCGCCAAAGAGCAGGCCAGGCGTCCGGTGTTCCTCACCGCGTCGATCAGCCTGCCGCAGCGGCGCGCCCAGGTGGACAACACGTTCGGCCGGCTGGCCGAGTACCGGCTGGCGGGCCATCCCGGAACTGGTTGTCGGTGTCGGGCTGCCCCCGACGCGGAGCAAAGCGTGGTACCTTCGGCGGCAGCTGGCCCGTCGCCTGGGACCGTGTGAGCCTGACCATGGGGACGCTTCTGATTCGTCAGAACAAGTTGCGCCCTGGCTTCGCGGTGGGCGACCGCAAGCCCTTCGGGACACAGATCGAGTCACTCACGTAACGACAAATGGGTCGCCACCTTCACGCTTGGCGTCACGATGGAGTTGACGCGGTCACAGTAGCGATCTCGTCACGACCCGCGACATCGGCGCGGCGCTGTGGCGCTTTTCCTATCTCCTGGTGACTACCTTCAGCAACGTCGTGCCCCAGATCGCCTCGTCTTCGGGGTCGTCTGCCTCGTCCAACGCGGCCACCCCGCTGCTTCTGGTCGCCGCCGGCTTCACTAGCGCGGACAGATTCCACCGTTCGGGGTCGAATTCCACGACCGACGCCACGACCTGGAAGTAGTCGGTGGCCGCCGTGCGCCTCCGGATCGGTGATTTCCATCGGAATCCCCATTCCGCCGGCGACGTACGCGGTGCCACCGGCAGGAATCCAGTCGCCGAACATCTTCGCGCAGGCGAACGAGTCGGCGAGGTTCAGCAGCGCCACGTACAGCCGTGCAGGCGAGTCGTTGCGCAAACGAATCTGTACCCGCGGACGCTGGTCACCTTGGTACTGCAACACTACTTCGCCATCGGTCGTCGGCATGGGTGTTCGGTCCGCCGAGGCAGTCTTCTCACCAGCGCCGACAGGCACAACGGCGAGCTTCACCAGCCCATTGACCGGTGAGCCCACGGGAGCACGATCGCGCAGGCCACACCATCGTGCGAGGTGATCGCAACACTGAGCCAGACTCTCGAGACCGGCGTCGTTGACGGCAAACTGCAGTCCGGCAATGGCCGTGGCGTCGTCGCGACGCACCTGCACTAGCTCGTCGCTCACCGCAAGTGTCAGCGTGTGGGCTGCAGTCCGCGGACCACTGCCGTCCACCACGGCGAAGCGTGCACCGCTGCGGGCCAGGCGCCCACGAACGAGCGCCGCCGTTGCCGGCGCCGCGGCTGCGGCGTCAACCACCACGTTCAAGGCGGGCGTGCCGAGTCGCATGATCACGCCCACATACTGCCTGGACGGATCTAGTGATGCGCTACTCACATTCAGGCGGGCACGATCTTCGAGCACGCTGTCCACGACTCCCGAGGTGAGCGGCGCGCTCGGCGCTGCACCCGCATCGAGGGCTCCGCGCTCGTAGACCGCGATCTTGGTGACGCCCTCAGCAGGCAACGGGATGCCGTCGATGGCACCGCACGAGAGCCACCAGCGGCCGGCCTCGTCGGCATCAAGTGTTAGGTGACGTCGGCCCGAATGTCCCCCCAGGAACACATCGTGGCCGCTGGCGCCGCCACTCACATGCAGATTGGGCAGCTGATCGGCGACCCGGCTTCGCACGTTCGCGCGCACGGCGTTGACCACGTCCACGTACGTGGCCGAGGGACCCGAGTGATCGAACGGCGCGCTCGAACGCGATTGAGAAGGCACCACGTGTGAGCTGCGCCAGCGGAACCTCCTTGGCGGTCTGGTCGCTCTGGCACGCAGCGATGGCCACGTGGCGCGGCTCGGGCCGGCCGTGTTCCGTGATGCGCGCCGGGTCGTACATGTGCGCGCCAGCTCGAGATAGTCACCGAACACACGTAGCTGCATGGTCGACGCCGGGGCTGTCCTTACCGTGTCGCCGTCGTGGCGTGTGTTGCCACCGGAATGGCACGAGTCGGTCACCACGACGACCTGCGCCCCACTGGAAGCCACCTGGTGGATGAGGGCGCCCAGCTCCTTGTCAGCGATGTCGAACACGTCGCCCGTGCGGGCATCCACCGGCACCAGCGTCTCGTTCTTCCCGCCGGGCTCCAGGACCCGCCACTGATCGGGGCAGGGCTCCTGCGAACCATGACCGCAAAAGTAGAAGAAGGCGACGTCATCGGCGCGTGCTGCACACAGGTGGCTGAGAAACCCATCGATGATGGCCGCCCGCGTGGCCTCGTCGTTGCGCAACGTTCGCAGGTCGAGCGACGCGGGCTCGATGCGTTCGGCCAGAAGCGCCTCCATGGCGCCGACATCGGCAACGCAGCCGCGGAGCGGGGCGCCGCGTGATACCGATCGATCCCGACGAAGAGTGCGTAGACCTTTGACATGGCGACTTTGGCCGATTGATTTCACGCTATGATGCGCCCGCACCTCGCAACCGCACGAACACGAGTCGGTCAACGGAGGATCACATGCCTGAGAAGAAGAATTCATTGAGCGGGAAGAAGACGGTCAAGAAGGCTGCAAAGAAGACCGCAAAGAAGCGCTAGCCGACATGACGCACGGGCAGGAGTGTGTAGCCTGCCCGTGCGGGTACTCGCTACTCCGCGGGCACCAGACGCTTCAACTCTTCGAGCCACTGCTGAACCACGACGAAGCCGACGGGCGCCGTCGCCTGTGGCGCATCGGCGGCCTTCTTCAGCACCAGGAACCGCGTCCCATCTCTCGAGACATCGAAGGTTCGCCACGCCACGTAGGGGATATCGATGCCCCAACCGAGCGGGGAACGCACGCCGATTCGCACTGCGTCGCCTGTCGAGTCCACGGGCACGGCTATCAACCGCCCCGCTCCATCGGTGTAGATGAGCTCGCGGCCGCCCCGTGTCCACACCGGGTCGTTGGCGTCCCCGGACGACACCTGCCAACGCGCCTTGGTGCCAACTGACATGGGTCGCACATAGACCTCGGATTGCCCGGACTCAACGGACAAGTACGCGAGGAAGCGCCCGTCGGGCGAGACCTCGCCGCTCCATTCGTCAAAGGGAGTCTCGACCAGCCCCTCGGATGCTGCCTCGCGGCCAGGCGAAAGGGCGATACGGACCAGGTCTGCTCGGGTTTGTGGCCTGACCTCCTGGCCGACGACAAAGGCGCCATCGGGCGTCACCGACGTGGGCAGTTGCGTATTCGCGCCGGTCGCCAGTCGCACGTCGCTTCCGCCTCCTCCTACCTCGCGGGTGTACATGTTCAGGACGCCAGCGCGAGCCGAGGCGTACACCACACGGAGGCCGTCCGGTGTCCACGCCGGCTCATGTCGATGTCGGCGTCGAACGTGAGCCGTGTCAGCACCTTCCGCGCGAAGTCCCAGAGCCAGAGATCGTTCTGCTCGTCGCGAATGCTGACGACGGCTCGGTACCGTCGGCGAGAGGCGAACGCTTTCGTAGGGGCGCACGGGCGCTCCCGTGGGTGTCTCACCCCCGACGATCCACCCACACAAGAGACCGCTGTGGTGGGCTGCTTGTGCCCCGGGAACGAACACCAACGTCCCGGCCGATGTGACGGCGACGTTCAACGCGCTTGTCGGCGTGGCCGCCAATGCGTCCATCACACGCACCGGCTCCCCCACGACCGCCTTTGCCTGCAGATCGAAGCGAACAGCCGACATCGCCAGTCCGGCCATGTACACCAGGTGCCCAGACGACACGTACTGCGCGTCGCGTCCCCACCCAGAGACCGTCGTACGCTGACCGGTCTTGAGGTCGAGCAACGCAATCTGAGCGTTCTCGGGTTGCGCTGACCCGATGGTGAAGAGCACGGCGCCGCCGCCTGGCAGACCGGCGGCAGAAGGTGCCCTTCCTCGCCCGCAGCACGGTCCGGTGTGGTGAGCACGGTCGGTTCACCGCCGCCCGCCGGCACGCGCATGAGCCCGGTGGTCAGGCTGTTGGTGCCAACGACAATCGTCGCCGCATCAATCCAGACGAGCCTCGCGGCATGACAGGCAGCCGTGCCAGCGTCACGGGAGCGCCTCCGGCAACGGCAACCTTGCGCAACACAAGATTGTTGTCGACGTAGCCAATCCATCGGCTATCGGGTGACACAAACGGCATCGCCGCGCCGGTGACGCCCGCCAGGGGCTCCACCT
This sequence comes from uncultured Acidobacteriota bacterium, assembly GCA_963779175.1. Taxonomy (GTDB): domain Bacteria; phylum Acidobacteriota; class Vicinamibacteria; order Vicinamibacterales; family UBA2999; genus CADEFD01. The sequence continues at coordinate 326,400 of CAVZXA010000003.1, read as the reverse complement.
CGAGCCGGTCGAACCACCGCACGACGAGCTGTCCCTCGTCACCGGCCAGATAGACCAGAAACGTGCCGTCTGGCGCCACGGCAAAGTCTCGCGAGGCCGCCTGCGGGGTGGGCTGCCACGGGAGCGCGGCGGGCGGGGTGATTGCAAAGGTCGTTCGCGGCGCCGGCGCGGGAGTCACCGGCTGCGTCAGCAGCCGCCCGGCGAGCACCGCGACGAACCCGGCGGCCAGGACCGAAGACGACCATCGGTAACACGAAACGCCGCGTCGCTACGGCGGGCGCCGCTTTGTCCTCGGGCGCCAGTGCCTCGTCAAGTTCGATCGCTACCGCACGAGCCGAGTCGAGGCGCCGGGTCCGGTCCTTCTCGAGACAGCGCCGCAACAGGCGCCGGATGGCGGCCGGCGTGTCGAGCGGCAGCAACGTCCAGTCGGGCTCCCCGCGCAAGACCGCGGCGATCACGTGCGCCGCTGACTCGCCCTCGAACGCGCGATCGCCTCGGAGAGCATCTCGAACAGCACGACCCCGAACGACCAGATGTCGGTGCGCTTGTCGAGCGTCTTTCCTGCCGCCTGTTCTGGCGACATGTACCGCGCGGTGCCCAAGAACCGCGCCTGGGTCGGACAAGTCGTGGGCGGAATGTGTCGGACCACTCCGAGGCGTCGGACGCTCCCGACGGGTCGGCAGGCTTGGCCAGTCCGAAATCGAGCACCTTCACGGTACCGTCGGGGCGCACCTTGATGTTCGCGGGCTTCAGGTCGCGATGCACGATGCCCTGATCGTGTGCGGCCTCGAGGGCGGCGGCGATCTGCCGTGCGATGGACAGCGCCTCTTCGCGGGCAGCCGGTGATAAGCGATGCGATCGGCCAGCGTCGGTCCTTCGACCAGCTCGAGCACCAGGACGGCCAGGCCGTGAGCATCTTCGACGCCGAAAATGGCACCGATATGCGGATGGTTCAGCGACGCCAGGATTTCCGCTTCACGACGGAAGCGAGCCACCCGCCTGGCGTCGTGAGTGACCGACTCGGCCAGCACCTTGAGGGCGACGTCTCGCTTCAGCGTCGTGTCCCGGGCGCGATACACCTCGCCCATGCCACCCGTGCCGAGCGTAGACTGGACCTCGTATGGGCCGATGCGAGTGCCGATTGTCAGAACCACGGAATACGACCCCCAGAAGGCTACGTGGCCAACGGCGCAAGAGCGATGCGGTGCCAATTCGACGCCGTGCTCAGCGCGAGCTTCCTGTAGCGTGCGTCGTCCGCAGCCTCCGTTTCCGGATAGAAGATGCACGACCTCTCGCGATTCTTTCCCGTGGGTTTGTAGTAGACGCTGACGCCATGGAAGCTGTTGCCGCGTGAGCCATGCCACCTGACGAGTCGCGTTTGCACGAACTCCTCGAGCGCCCTGGCTGGCGCCGCGACCGGATCACCGGCGAGGGCGCCGAGTTTCCGGCACAAGGTCGGTACATCGATGATCGCCGGGTCGCCGGGCTTGGTATCTGAATCTGTGTGACCCATGCGCGCCCCTTCGAGAGCGCGGGCGCAGGCCGATTCGCGTTGACGGTCGCCTCGTGCCGACTCGAGCGCCCCAGCCAGGGCGTTCAGCGGCTCGACGATGGCGTCGGCGGCATCGAGATCAATGGCGGAGTACGGCACATCGGCGATCGACCCGCGATTCTCCGGAGCTTCCAGAAAAAGCGACAACTGCTGCGCGATGGCCGTCGCGACATCGCCGGACGGCGCACCTGGCATGAGCGCGGTGGCAAAGAACTTCCACGGCCACACGCCGCTGATTGGGGCCAGCGCCTGCGTGGCCACCATGAACTGCGCCACGTCCCGGATCTCGTAGGCCGTCTCGAGGGTATTCACCAGACAGTTGCGAAACACGAGCACGGCGGCCCGCCCGTCGACGGCCTTCAGTGAAACGGCCAGCGACGGCAATCCCATGCTCGTCGACTCGGACGCATCCTGGTCGTTGTCATAGAAGAGCCCCATGGGCCCGTAGGCGTGGCCGTAGAAAGACACGAGATAGCGGTCGGCTGCACACTCGCGATGACCAAACCGCAGAAACGTCTTGAGCACCTGTCCCCGGGCGGCATTCAGATCCGCCGTTTCCTTCTGCACGCGCAGCTTCGAACGCTCCAGTTTGGCTTCGATGCTGCGCCACAGCGGATGCTCCGAGGCATCGATGTCCTCGAATGCTCGAGGCTGACTCTCCCGGAGCACGCTGCGAAACACACCAGGCGAGCGCTTGAAGTCGATCTGTGCGGCGACGCGCAGCTGACCGAAATCAGCCGCATCGCAAATCGCCTTGAGCTCCTTCTGGGCCGCCTTGTCGAGTGCACCGCCGTCGCTCTTGTCGTCGGCCACGGTGTAGGCCAGAACGGCCCACGGCCTCCTCGGGGTGTCGTCGACGGTCATACAGTGGACTCCACGTCAAACGGACTTCGTGGCCGACTGCGAGTTGTCCTCACCCAGTGGTGGATCGTCTCGAATTTCTGGTGCAAAGAGATGGCGACGCGGTGAAGCCTAGCTCAGCCAGGCGGAACGGCACAACGCAATTCAGAGCCGCGCGCTCCCCTGGAGCAACCTGCGAACGGCCTGGCCCGTCGAACCGCTCATGAGCGACGCGGGCGCTGCCGCGGAGCGCGTAGCTCGCCCTGCCAGAGTCACGCTGCCGTCACGATCCAGTTGCGAAGTTCGTCCCAGACAGCCAGCCAAACACCTTGGGTGCTGCCGATTCTCGAGGTCCATCCCGCCTGACGGCGGAGCGGGGTCGAAGATGCGAGAACCTGGGCGTCGCAGCTACTGACGGGATCGCTGCCAGCGCCCGAGCTCGTCGTCAAACACCGGCATCAGATCGCTCTGGCCCAAGGCGTCTTCGAGCAGCCCCAGTGTCGTCCGGATCTGGGTGAGGTCGAGAGCGGACCCGCGCTCCGACAGCACGCCGCGCACGTCCCCGATGTCTTTCTCTCGCCCGGCGAGCAGCTTGGTGACGATCAGGTCTTCAGGGCTGATGAAGGGCACCACGGTGCCGGCGACGTCGATTGGCACGGCCCGTTCGAGGAAGAGATCCTCGAGACCCGGTCCGGCCAGGACGACATCGAGCGCAAGACCCGACGCCCGGTGTTCGAGCGGGACCACGCGCGTGGTCCGGATGAAGGTGTCGGTCCCGTCGATGCGCAGCGAAAAGCCGTGCCGGTCGAGCGCGCGCACCAGCTCCTGGTTCGAGGCGCGGCACTTGACGGTCACATCCACGTCGGTCGTCAGGCGCGGACGCCCCCACACCAGCGCGGCCTGCGCGCCAAACACGTACCACCGGGCGCCGACGGCCTCCAAGGCGACCGCGAGGTCCGCCAGGAGTTCAGCAGGGCCGGCCGGCGACGGCACGCAGAGCCTCTCCGACGCGCTGATGGACCAGAAGGTCGTCGAGACGATGCTGGCGCGGGGGCCAGCCCGGACGGAGGCGCTGGGCGTGCGTGCGCATCTGGTCCGCCAGAGCGAGCACGTCAGCGGCAGAGCGGCCGGCCTTGAGCGCCTGCCAGAAGCGGGCCTTCGACGTGGCAACGGCCGTCCAGTCTCGACGAGCGAACTGCCGTATCGAGTCGCGATCCACCGACAGATTCTACCATCCAGTCGTGTTCGCACCCGGATGGAACGAACGAGCACGTTGGGTCGACAGCGCGCGCATCGGCAGCGCTCGCTTCGGAGCCGCCGCATCTGGCATCATCCAAGGCGTGCTCCTGCTGCGTGTCACGCTCGGCCTCGCGCTCGTGGCCGCCACCGCGTGCGCGCGGTCGCCCCAGCCGCCGCCGCGCAACATCGTGCTCGTCACCATCGACACGCTGCGCGCCGATCGGCTCGGACGCGGCATCTCCCCCGAACTCGACGCGCTGGCGGCCGCAAGCGTGCAGTTCACGGCCGCGCGGACGACGGTGCCGCTGACGCTGCCCGCGCACACGACCTTGCTCACCGGGCAGTTGCCGCCGGGGCACGGCGTGCGCCTGAACGGACAAACGCTGGCGGCCGAGGTGCCCACGCTGGCCACCGCGCTCAAGGGCGCGGGCTACCGCACGGCCGCCTTTGTCGGCGCCTACGTGCTCGACCGCCGCTTCGGGCTCGCGCGCGGCTTCGACACCTACGACGACCGCGTGCCGCGTGTGGCCACCGCGACCGACACGCTCGAGGCAGCCCGGACGGCGTCAGTCGTCGTGGACGGCGCGCTGACGTGGCTCGACGCCGCGCCGGCCGGCCCCTTCCTGTTGTGGGTGCACCTCTACGATCCGCATGCGCCCTACGAGCCGCCGGAGCCCTACCGGTCGCGCTTCGCCGGACGTCCGTACGACGGCGAGGTGGCCTACGCCGGCGCCGAGGTGGGCCGCCTGCTGGCCCGCCTCGATGCGCGCGGGCTCACCGCGTCCACCATCGTCGTCCTCGCCGGCGATCACGGCGAAGGCCTGGGCGATCACGGCGAGTCGACCCACGGCATGCTCGCCTACGACTCGACGCTGCGGGTGCCGCTGCTGGTGCGCGCGCCGTCGCTCACGCCGGCCAGCGTCGCGGTGCCGGTGTCGCTGGCCGACGTCGCCGTCTCGGTGCTGCAACTGAGCGGCGCCCGCGCCGTGTTGCCCGACGCGTCGGCGCGCAACCTGCGCAATCCCAATCCCGACGGCGAGGTCTACGCCGAGACGACCTATCCGGCCGTGGCCGGCTGGCATCCGCTGCATGTGCTCGCCGGAGCGTCGCGAAAGCTGATTCGCGCCGGCGGCCTCGAGTACTACGACCTCGACGCCGACGCCGCCGAAGCGACGAACGTCGCGACGCGCGACACCGCCGGCGCCCGCGCCGCCGTGGCCCGCCTGACGCCACTCATGACGGCCACGCGCCAGGCGGCGGCGCCATCCGCCGACGCGCTGGCGAAGCTGCGGGCGCTCGGCTACGCCTCGGGCCCGTCGGCGGCGGCGCCGACGGCCAGCGCGGCGAACCCGGCCACCACGACGGACGACTGGACACGATTCGAGCGGGCCGCGGCCGACCCGGCGACCGAACTGGCGACGCTGGCGGCACTCGCCGCCGCGCATCCCGGCGGCTACGTCTTCGCGACCTCGTATGCGCGCGCCCTCTCGGAACGCGGCCAGCCGCGCCAGGCGATGCGCGTGCTGGCTGACGCCGTGACCCGCTTCCCCACCGAGGCCGCACTCTTCCACGACCTCGCCGTGGCGGCGCGCGCCGCCGGCGATTCCGCCGAAGCCGTGCGCGCGGAAGACGCCGCGCTGGCCCTCGACAGCGGCAGCGCCGCCGCCCACAGCGGCCGCGGCCTGTTGCACGCCGATGCGGGTGAGGCCGCTGCCGCAGCTGCGGCCTTCACGCGGGCAGTCGAGATCGATGCCTCGAACGCCACCTACTGGGCCAACCTCGGCAACGCGCGACGGGCGATCGACGACGCGGCCGGGGCTGCCGAGGCCTTCGACCGCGCCCTCGCCCTCGATCCGCTGCACGCGGACGCCGCCAACGGCCGCGGGGTGATGCTGGTGCAGAGCGGCCGCGCGGGAGAGGCGGTGGACGTCTTCACGCGCGTCCTCGCTACGCAGCCGGACTTCCACGAAGCGCGGCTGAACCTCGGCATCGCCTACCAGCAGTCCGGCCGCCCCGGAGACGCCGCCGCGACCTATCGCGAGGTCCTGCGCCGCGCCCCGCGAAGCGCCACGCGCGAACGCCAGGCGGCGACCGAGCTGCTGCGCGGGCTTCGCTGAGCGCAGCTTCAGGCCAGCGGCTGGCGGCTAGCGGCTGGCGGCTAGACACACGGCAGCCCGGCATCCGCCGCCCGTCGCGACGGAGAAAAGAAACGGGGCGGCCCCCGAAAGGAAGCCGCCCCGCAGCGTGACTGCGTGAAGACTAGCCGCCAGCCGCTAGCCCCCAGCCCCGTCGTTCTGACGCGGCCGCAGGCCGCGTTAGAACGAGAACCGGAACCCGACCTGAGCCAGACGCTGTTCGCTCTGCTGGAAGTCACCAGCGAACGCGTTCGGCTGCATGAACGACGTGCTCGTCTGGTTCTGCACCAGCGCGAAGCCCGGGTTCTCGGCGTTGAACAGGTTGAACGCCTCGGCAATGGCCGTGACGCGCGCGCTGCCCTTGATCTTGATGTCGTAGGACAGGCGCAGGTTGGCCTGCGTGCGCCACGCGCCGCGGCTGCAGTTGTAGGTCTTGCACTCGCCGATTTCCTTCGGCGCCTTGCCGACACCCGTGTACTGGTACGCGCGAGCCGTCAGGTCGTTGTTCTCGCGGTTCAGGTTGGTGTCGACACCCGTGATGGTCGCCAGCGGCAGGCGCGAGCGGTAGAAGAACGTCGGCGCCACGGTGAAGCCCTTGAAGAGATACACCGCCGCGAGCGAACCCTGGTGACGCGCGTCGGTGCGCGACGTCGGGCCGTTGACGCGGTCGTCGTCGTAGAGCAGCGCGCGCGTCCTGCAGGTTGTTGGCGTTCAGTTCGTCGGCCGCCGAGCCGATCTGGCTGTTGGCCTTGGCCAGCGTGTAGGTGGCCGTCAGGTCGAGGTTGTTGGTCATGCGGCGCTTGAAGCCGGTGATGAGCGCCGTGTAGTCGCTCTCCGCTTCGCTGATCGCCGGGCGCGTGCCCATGGCCGCCGGCGTCACGTTGAGGAACGCGAGCTGCCGCGCGCCGCCGTTGCCCGCCGCCGACCGTGCCGACGTTGATGCGCGGGCGCGAGTTGAGGTTGCGGCCGTCGGCGCGCACGCCGTCGACCGTGATGACCATCGACTCGGTCAGCTGGAACGAGTAGCCGAGCGAGGTCTGCCGCGTGTACGGCATCTGCAGACGCGGGTCGGTGAACTGGCCGAAGACCGGCACCGCGCCGGGCGTCGACTGGTTCTGGCTCAGGATGTTGGCCAGCGGCTGGCCGACGCGGAAGAACGAGCCGTCGGGGTTGCGGATGCCCGACTGGTTGTCGATCGAGACGACGGCGCCGAAGCCCTTGCCGGTGGAGTCACTGGCCGCGAACAGCGCGTTCGAGTTCGTGTAGGCCATGTCCATGTAGATGCCCCAGCCGCCGCGCAGCACGTCCTTGCCGTCCGCGCAGCGTGTAGGCGAAGCCGAGGCGCGGCTGCCAGTTGTTGGTGTCGTTCTTCGGATCCTTGCCGAAGTTCTCGAGGCCCTTGATGCCGGCCAGCAGTCCCGCCTTGCCGGCGTTCTGCATGATCACGAAGTTGGGGTTCTTCGACTGGTCGAACTGGTAGCCCGTGATGAGGTCGTAGCGCAGGCCGATGTTGAGCGTCAGGTTGTCGGTCACCGCCCAGTCGTCCTGCACGTAGCCGGCGTACTGCTTCAGCGGGATGTTGGCCGAGGCGTCGCCGTCGTTGAGCGTGATGACCGAGATCGGGCCGCTGACGATCGTCGGTGAGGTGCGTGTGCTGGACGACGCCCTTGCCCGAGTTGAAGGTGATGAACAGGCGCGGCTCGTTGATGAAGTTGACGCCGGCCTTGAAGTCGTGGCCGATGCCGCCCATGCCGGTGACGTGCCACGAGAAGTCGTCGCGGAACTGCCACTTCTTCTGCTCGGTGGTCTGCGGCGTGTTCGGGCTCTGGCCGATGGCGACGCCGTTCGGGAAGCTCTCGTACGGATCCTGGCTGTTGGCCGAGATGTTGTTCGCGAAGTCGGCGTACTGGAAGATGAACTCGTTCAGCATGCTGCCGCCGACGCACCCAGTTGTGGTTGGCGTTGATCGAGTTGAACTTGTTCGTGCTGTCGCCCCAGCCGTCTGACCGGCGTTGAGCGAGGTGGCGCCGTAGGGCTGCGAGTTCTGGTTGCGGCCGTAGCGCACCGACAGGTACTGGTTGGCGCGTGACGTTGGCCGTCACCTTCACGTTCAGCGAGCGTCTCGCGGTAGGGCGTGTCGAAGGTGCCGTCGAGGCTCGGGAACAGGCCCGCGGGTGTTGACCACCTGTTTGGTGTCCTGCTGCGTGCGCTCGGCGGCGGCGAAGTAGTGCACCTTGTCCTTCAGGATCGGGCCGCCGAAGCTGCCGCCGAACTGGTTACGGCGGTAGTCCTGCTTGTCGGCGCCGCCGTTCTTCTCGGTGGTCGGTGATCGACGTTCATCGACTTGTCGCGGAACAGCTCGAAGAAGCTGCCGCGGTAGCTGTTGGTGCCGCTCTTGGTCACGATGTTCATCACGCCGCCGTTGCTGCGGCCGTTCTCGGCCTTGGCGCGCGAGGTCACGAAGTTGAACTCCTGGATCGCCTCGAGCGGGAACAGCTGCAGCAGGCCGCCGACGGTGTCGTCGTTGTTGTCGCCGCCGTCGATCTGGTAGTTGACGTTGCGGCCGTTGCCGCCGTTGATCTGCGGCGAGTACTGCGTGCTCTTGGTCGGGTCGGAGTGGTTGCCGAGGCCGACGCCCGGCAGCGTCGCGGCGAGGTTGGCGAACTGGCGGCCGTTGAGCGGAATGCTCTCGATGCGGCCGATGTCGACGACGCCGCCCACCGACGACACCGTCGCCTCGATGAGCGGGCGTCTGGCCGGTCACGATGACGGTCTCGGCCAGGGCCGCGACCTTGAGCGTGAAGTCGATGGTGATGGTCTGGCCGACGTTGACGACGACGCCCTTGCGCTGTCGAGGGACGCGAAGCCGGACAGCTCGACCGTGAGGTCGAACGGTGCCCACGGGCAGCGCCGCGCAGGCGATAGACGCCTTCAGCGTCGCTGACGTCGGTGCGGGTGAAGCCGGTGCTGCGGGCTGGCGACCGATGACGGTCGCGCCCGGGATGGACGCGCCCTGGTCGTCGAGCACGCGGCCGATGATGGATCCGGTCGTCTGCTGCGCGCCGGCTTCCGCCGCGCACAACGCCACGCTGGCAAACAGCGCCAGAATGAGCTTTTTCATAAATGGGTCTCCCTGATTGGTCGTACAGAGTCAAATGCGTTGAATTTCCGTAACGGACGTTCTACAGCAAGGCCCGGTCCAACCACGGGGAGTTCGTCCCAGGGGGCGCGCCGCCAGAGAGATCGCAGGATTCGGCCCGATACCGCCACACGGCCCTGCACCTGTGACGGAGACATATCCAATTATCCGGCGACAATCAGGGACAACTCACCGGAAAATTGGGCTGGACGGCGAAATATTCGTGCTGGATTGGATCGGCGTGGGACCGGCGTTCAGCGGAGCGCGGCGAGCAGACGCGCCACTTCGGCGCGCTGCGGGGCGATGGCGGGAAGGCGACTCAGCAGTTCTGACGCTTCGCGCGAGGCGCCTTCGCGGTCACCCGCACGCGCCAGGGCGATGGCCAGGCCGAAGCGCGCCTGGTGCAGCTCCGGGTCGAGAGCGAGCGCTCGGCGGAAGAACGGCACGGCCTCGGCCGGTCGCCCGCCATCCGAGCGAATCAGGCCCTGGTTGGCCATGACGACCGGGTTGCCAGGTTCGACCGCAGCCGCGTCCTCGAGCACGCGCGTGGCCTCGGCCAGTCGCTGCAGGCCCGCAAGGCAGCCGGCGAGACCGAGGTGGGCGTCGGCGGTGGGCATCCCGGCGGCGATGGCGGTCCGGAACTGCGGCACCGCGCCCGGGCAGTCGCCACGGGCGACACGCGCGTAGCCAAGCCGCAGCGCCGCCTGCGGATTGCGCGGGTCGTCGGCGAGGATGCGCGTCAGCGCCGTTTCGAGTGCCGGGCCACTCAGCTCGCCGGACGTCACCTCGGCGAGCCGCGCCGCCAGCTCGCGGCGGTCTTTCGGATCGGCGAGCGGCTCCCCCGCTCGAGGGCCGCTGCCCCCGAGGTAGCCGAGAGACTGCAGGCGGCGGCGAGCGTCGGGCGTGAGGGCACTCGCGGCGGCGGGCGTGGGCGACCGGGCGAACGTCGCGACCGCGGCCTTGAGGCGCGCCGCCTCCGCCTGGTGGCTTGTGATCAGGTTGGTCGCCTCCACCGGATCGGCCGCCGTGTCATAGAGTTCGGGCGTCGGCGCGAGGATGTACTTCGTGACGCCCGCGCGCACCGAGCGCAGCGGACTCCAGCCGAAGTCTTCGAACGGCGCCATCGTCTCGGCGTAGAGCTGTCGCGGCGGCTCGTCGCGCGGTCGAAGTCCGCGGTCCTGCCGCAGTGCCTCGCCATCGAGCGGCGCTGGTGCCGGCACCCCGGTCGCCGCCAGCACCGTCGGTGCTATGTCAACCAGCGACACGGGATCAGGCAGCAGACCGCGGGCCGCGCCCGGTCCCGCGAGGATCAGCGGCACCTGCAGCGTCGTGTCGTAGACGAACACGCTGTGGCCGATCTCTCCGTGTTCGCCGAACGCCTCGCCGTGATCGGCGGTGACGACCACGAGCGTCTCGGCCCGCGCCGGGCCGAGCCCGTCGAGCAGCCGGCCGACCTGCCGATCGGCCTCCGCGATCTCGTCGTCGTAGCGATCGCTCACGGCGCGACCGCTGCGCGCGTCGCCATACGGCGCGTGTGGCTCGAACAGATGCACCCACAGAAACGTGCGGGCATCGCCGGTGGAGCGGCGCCACGCCAACGCCTCGTCCACCGTGAGCTGCCCGGCGCGTTCGTCGGTGGGCCGCCCATCGGGCGCGCGGGCCCAGCGGTCGCCGTAGACGTCGAAGCCGGCGGCGAGGCCGAAGCGTCGATCCAGCGGAAACGCACTGACGAAGGCGCCGGTGGCGAATCCGGCCGCTTTGAACACCGTCGCGAGGGTGACGGCGCCGTCGGGCAACGCCACGCCGTTGTGGCGGGCGCCATGCGCGGGCGGATAGCGCCCGGTCAGGATCGACGCGTGCGAGGGCAGCGTCACCGGCGCCGTGGCGTAGGCGTGAGTGGCGCGCATCCCGGCGGCCGCCAGGGCGTCGAGATGGGGCGTCCGCGCGGTCGCGGCGCCATAGGCGCCGACGCGATCGGCGCGCAGGGTGTCGATGGTGACGAGCAGCACGTGACGCGGCGCAGCCGGCGTGACCGCGGGCGTCGGGCCGCCGGGCGTGCCGGCCCCGCCGCCGCATCCGCCGGACACCAGCGCCAGCAGCCCCCACACCACTCCAGCGGCGACGGCACGCACGGCGCCATTATCGCCCGGGCCCCGCTGGCGTCGGCTATTCTTGGGGCGCGTTTGACCGGCACCCGCCTGCAAGAGGCGTGGCTGCCGGCCACGGAAGGCAGACATCATGCGATACGGCACGTGGGGCGGGTTGATGGTGGTGGCGGTACTGGCAATGGCGGGACGGGCGGAGGCCCAGGGCATTGCCCCGGGGGCCGCCACGACGCGCACGCCGAACGTCGAGTTCGAGATGATGACGTGGCCCGAGGTGAAGCAGGCGCTGGCCGCCGGCAAGACCACGGCGCTGGTCTACAACGGCGGCACCGAACAGCGCGGCCCCCAGAACGTCAACGGCGGCCACACGCTGCTCGGCCGCGAGCAGGTCCGCGATATCGCGCTGAAGCTCGGCAACGCCCTCGCGGCGCCGGTGCTGCCCTTCTCGCCCAACCGCGCCAGCGCGGATCTGCCGGGCACGATCGGGCTGACCAACGAGATCTTCGAGGCCATCAACGAGCAGATTGCCGAAGAGCTGATCAAGACCGGCTTCAAGAGCGTCGTGCTGATGGGCGATCACGGCGGCGGCCAGGCGCAGCTGAAGTCAGTGGCGGCGAAGCTCGATGCCAAGTACGCCGGCCAGGGCATCCGCGTGGTCTTCTGCGACGAGGTCTACGGCAAGGCCAACGGCGACTTCGATGCATGGCTGAAGACGCAGGGCTATCCGGGCAGCGCGCATGCCGGCATCCCCGATACGTCCGAGATGCTGTACCTGGGCGGCGACAAGGGCTGGGTGCGGAAGGAACTCGTGAAAGACGCGCTCGGCGATCCGCTGCCGGCGCCCGGCGAGAAGCCCGACCGCTCGAAGCCGCGGGTCAACAACGGCATCACCGGCGATGGCCGCCGGTCGTCGGCGGAACTGGGGAAGAAGCTCTTCGAGATGAAGAGCGACTACGCCGTGAAGCAGATCCGCCAGCTGCTCGGCACCCGCGTCGAGCGCCCGCTAGGCGACGAGGTCCGCCATGGCTGTCTCCCGTCGCACCTTGCTCACGGCACTGCCGGCCATGGCCGGGCTGTCGTCGCTGCCGGCGCTGCCTCTCGACGCGGTCGCGCAGGCCGGCGGGCGATCCCCTGGGCGTGCGCAAGGACTTCCCCGTCGCCGACTCCGTGCTGTCGCTGAACGCCGCCTACATCACGCCGTCGCCGCTGCAGGTGGCAGCGGTTGGTCGCGCCTTCGCCGACGCCAAGACCCACGCGCCGATTGTGCTCGGCGACATGCTGCGCAAGACCGAGGACGTGCGCGCGCAGTACGCGCGCCTCATCAACGCCAGCCCGGACGAGGTCGCGTTCCTCGTCGGCGACGAGCGAAGGCGAGAACGTCATCGCGCGGTCGCTCGGTCTCACGCGTGGCGACAACGTGGTCATCGACGAGCTGCACTACGAGAGCGAGTTCGTGCTCTATTCCGAGCTGGCGAAGTCCACCGGGGTCGAACTCCGGATCGCGAAGGCGGTCGGCGGCGCGGTCACGGTGAAGGAGCTCGAACCGCTGGTGAACCGGCGCACGAAGCTGGTCTCGGTGGCGTGGGTGTCGCATCAGAACGGCTTCCGCCACGACATGCGCGCCATCGCGGACCTCGCCCACGCGCACGGCGCCTTCTGCTACACCGACGGCATCCAGGCCGTGGGCATGTTCCCGGTCGACGTGCAGGCGGCCGGCGTCGATGCGATGTGCATCGGCACCTACAAGTGGGTGCTCGGCAGCTACGGCGTGGCGCCGTTCTACGTGCGCCGCGAGGTGCTGCCGCGGGTGACGGTCGACCGCTACGGCTGGCGGCACGTCGAGAAGACGCTCGGCCCGACCGACTTCAAGATCTACGAGACCGCGAAGAAGTTCGACTACGCCACGCCGGCCTTCGGGCCCATCTACCAGCTCGGCGCCGGGCTCGACTACATCACGACCGTGGGCGTCGACCGTATCGAGACCCACTCGGTGGCCCTCGCGCATCGTCTCCAGAAGGGCTTGCGCACGCTGGGGTTCGCCGTGTTGACACCCGACGGCAACCGCTCGTCGATCGTCGCCTTCAAGGTGACGAAAGCCGCCGACGCCATCGCGAAGCACCTGGCCGACACGAAGACGTCGGTGAGCGTGCGCGAGAACGGCACGCAGATCCGGGTGTCCCCGGCGCTCTTCAACACCGACGCCGACATCGACCGCTTCCTGACGGTGGCAGAGGGGCTGAAATAGCTGCACACCGGCCCTCGTCCCTGCCGGCCGCCGCCGGTCACAAACCCGTGGCGGCCGTCGCCGCGGCGCGTAGAATCGAGCGTCCCCGGAGGTCACCCATGAAGCTGCTGACACTGTCTGCCCTGCTCGTCGTCGCCACCGCCTCCTCGGTCGCCGCCCAGGCGCCGCAGCCGCCCCCGACCTACGAGGCCGCGGTGCTGCGCACCTGGAAGGCGCTGCACGACAAGATCCTCGTGATGGCGAAAGATACGCAGTTCCCGGATGCGAAGCTGGGCTGGAAGCCGCATCCCGATTCGCGCAGCGTGCTCGACGAGCTGCGCCACGTGACGATCGGCCTGCGGATGACATCGGCCGTGGCGCGCGGCGAGAAGTTCGACTTCGGCGCGGCGGAAAAAGCCGACGCGTCGAAACCCCAGACCCGCGCCTCGGTCGTGTCCGAGATGGAAGCGGCGATTGCCGAGTCGTATCCGCTGGTCGAGAAGAGCCCGTCGCCGCGGCTGGTCAGCTGGCTCGATCATCAGGGCGAACACTACGGCAAGCTGGTCACCGCCTACCGCGTCAACGGCATCGTGCCGCCGGTGAGCCGGCCGAAGTAGCCGCGGTGGCCGTCCGGCGTGCGGTGCCGATCCTCAGGATCACGAATGCCGAGCGGGCCACCGGTTTCTACTGCGACCGGCTCGGGTTCGTGATCGACTTCCGTTACGCCGCTGGACCGGACGGCCCGGTGTACTTCGGCGTGTCGCTCGACGGCCAGCAGATTCACCTGTCGGCCTTCGGTGGCGACGGCCCGACCGGCACCTCGACCTACTTCTACGTGGACGACGTCGACGCGTTGTTCCAGGGCTTCATCACGAAGGGCCTGACGACACCGGGACGCCCGTCGTCGCCGGTCGAAGACGGGCCGGTTGACCAGACGTGGGGCATGCGCGAAGTCTACGTCCGCGATCCCGACGGCAACACCTTGCGTTTCGGCAGCCCGATCGACGGCCGACAGCGCAACTGAGCCACCCGGCCTCTCACACGTAGCGCCACCACCACCCGGTTCGGGTCGCCTTCCACCGGTCCATCGTGCGGCACGGCACGTAGAGCACCGCCACGACCACCAGCCACGCCAGGTAGACGCCCGGCAGCGACAGGCCGAACCACGGCGGGATCTGGTCCGGATGCGTGACCGCCTGGATCCGCCGCCACTCGCCGCTCTGGGCGAAGGCAATCAGCACCGCCACCGCGTGGACGACGAAGATGTGCGCGACGTAGAAGAACAGCGGCACGCGGCCGTAGACGGCGAGCAGGCGGGCGATCGGCCCGCGCGCCTGTTCCGCTCCGGCCAGCGCGATGAGCGCCGGACCCAGCGTCATCAGCAGAAACTGCAGTGACGGCGGGTACGTGAGCAGGTTGAGGAACGAGGCAACGGTGAGGCCCGCCGTTGCCTGCGCTCGCCACGGCACCGGGTTGCCATAGCGCCAGGTTCTCGGGCTGGAACCTGAGCGCGGTCGTGTAGTCGCGCGTGTGGTCGAGGGCCATCAGCACGATGGCCGCCCCCCGCACGAGATCGACGGCGCCGAGCCGCGAACGCGACGGCGTCGTCACACCGGCTAGAAGGAACTGCCGGCCGGCACGAACTTCTGGATGCGCTGGCCGTAGGTGTCGGCCGCGTAGACGGCGCCCTTCGAGTCGACGACGATGCCGTGCACCCAGTCGAACTGCCCCGGCCCGGTCCCCTGCGAGCCCCAGGTCGCCAGCAGCTTGCCGTCGGCGAGCGAGAACTTGTGGACGCGCTCGAGGTAGTGGTCGGCCACGTAACCGACGCCCTCGGTGCCCTTGCGCGAGATGTGGACGTCCCACGGGTTCCACTCGTGCTTGATCTCGCGCTTGTAGGTCAGGTTCTTGTCGAACACCTGGATGCGCTTGTTCTCGCGATCGACGATGTAGAGATCTTCCTGCGCATCGACGGCCAGCTTGTGCGGCAGGATCCACTCGCCGGGGCCCGTGCCCTTGTCGGCCGGGCCGCCGGCGCCCTTGCCCACCTGCTTGATGAACTTGCCGTTCTTGTCGTAGAGGATGACGCGGTTGTTGCCGTAGCCGTCGGTGACGACGATGTTGCCGTTCTTCAGCACGGCGATGCCCGACGGCAGGTCGAGGTGCGTGGCGTCGTTGCCCTTCTCCATCGTGGTGCCGATCTGCATCAGGAACTTGTCCATCTTCGGCGTGACCTTGACGATGCGGTGCGCATCGCGCTCGATGATGTAGACGTTCCCCTCCCAGTCGACCGCGCCGGAGTGCTCCCAGTCTTTGTTGATGGTCTTGCCGTTGTATTCGAGGTCGCCGCCGGCGAGCACGAGCTTGCCGGCGGTGTCGAAGATCATCACCGGCTTGGGGCCGCGGTTGAAGACGTAGATGCGGTCCTGCTGATCGATGGCCAGGCCCGAGATGCCGGGCTGGTTGGTGGGCAGCCCTCCGCCGCCACCCGTCTGGCCGCGGGCGCGGCGCGCGGCCGCCTGGGCCTCGCGTTCGGCCGGCGGCGGCGGCGCCTCCTTCAACCCGAACCACATGTCGGTCGGCAGCGTGGGCCAGTTGGGCACCAGCCGGTAGCGCCTCGCCCTGCGCCGTCACCCCCGACGCCGTCGCCAGCGTCACCGCCAGCGCGGCCACTGCCCCGCCGATCACTCGTCGCATCATGTCTTTTTTGCCTCGTGCGTGGCTCGTCGTGACGAGCGTCTACTGCGGTCCGCCGCCGGGCACCGGCTTGCGAAACCAGGGATTGCCGAAGTTCACGAACGGCCCGTCATCGACCGACGACGGTGGTCGCCACGCGATACGCCAGCGGCGCGCCGAGGCGCATCGTGTGTTTGATGCGCACCGTACTGCCCGCCGGCCGTGAACGGCGCGCTCTCGAAGAGGATGTTGTAGAAGCCGCCCAGATCGGCGCCGACGTGCGCGATCTGGTCGTAGGTGAAGCCGCGGCTGTCCACGACGTGCCGGGAGACGGCCTTGTAGTCGCGGTGGTAACCGATGGTCTCGCGCACCGTGAACTTCCCGTCGGGGCCCTCGGCCGCGGTGAGCGCCTCGTAGAAGCGGCCGCCGAGCGCTTTGTAGGTCGTGGTGCCGGTGATCCGTCCGGCCGCGCCGAGCGGCCCTTCCGGCACGTCCCACTCGAAGGTCCACGGCGCGCCCAGGAAGTAGACGTCGAAGTCGAGCAGCGGCTGCTCGTCGTCGTGTTTGGTCGGACGGCCGCGATCGGGTGACAGGCCTTTGATCTGCGCGTCGGCAGGCGCCGGCGCCGGGGTCTGCGCGGACGCCCCGGCCACGGACACGACGAAGGCCGCGCCAGCGGCCAGCAGTCTCGAATTCATACCGTGTCTTTGTATACCCCCACGCCCGCGCCGTCAACGGACGCGTGCCGCCGGGACCGCATCGGACGACGGACTGCGGTACACTCCGGCGCCATGCCATCTCGTGCGCCCATTCACCAGGCCGCAGGTCCGCTGCAGATTCGCGGGGACCTCGCCACGCGCTACGCCGACGTCTTCACCCCGCCGGCGCTGGCGGCCCTCGAACTGCTGGCGCCGCTCGATCGCGATCGGCGCGCGCTGATGGCCTCGCGGCTGGACCGGCGCGCAGCGCGGGCGGCGGCACGTGAACACGTCGGCTTCCTCCCCGACGACGCGGTCATCGGCCGCACCTCCATCCGCGTCGCCGACGCGCGCGCCGGTCGATTCCGCGGTGGCGACATCCCCGCCGCGCTCGATCGGCAGTGGATTCAGGGCACCGGCCCGGCTGCCCGGCCCGGGGCCGCGCTCGAGACCAGCCTGCGCAACGTCGCCTACGCCCTGCTCTCGGGCGCCGACGGCTGGATGTTCGACGGCGAAGACGCGCTCGGGCAGCGATCGACCATGGCGCTCGACAACCAGCGCAATCTCCGCCTCGCCTTCTCGCGCGAGACCGTGTTCCTCGACGTCGCGCGACAGGTGGCGGGCGAGATGAACGCATGGGCACAGGGCTTCTTCCGGCGGCCGATCATCGGCGACTGGCGCGCCCAGCTCGACTTCACGGTGCCGATCTTCCGCGCCCGCGGCCTGCACCTCGACGACCGCCACGTGCGCTGGGATCGACGGCACCGGCTTCTCCGCCTCGATCGTCGACCTGGTGCTCTACGTGGTGAACGTGCACCAGCTGCTGGCCGCCCTCGGACGGCCGGTCGTGCTCTACCTCCCGAAGATCCAGACCGCGGAAGAGGCGGCGCTGTGGCACGACCTGCTCGGCGCGCTCGAAACCCACCTCGGTCTCGCCGCCGGCGCCATCAAGGCCTACGTGCTGGTCGAGCAGCTGGAAGCCTGTTACCAGCTGATGGAGATTCGCGCCGCGCTCGGCGCGCACTTCGTGGGCTTCAACACCGGCCGCTGGGACTACATCAACAGCGTCTCGGACGCGGTGGCGTGGGACGGGGCGTTCCAGAACCCGAACATCGACGCCATCACGATGACCTACGCCTACATGCGCGCCTACGAAGACCGGGTGCGGCGGGCCGTGAACACCCCTGACTACGACGGGCGCACAGCCCTGTGGCAGGGCGGGATGGAGCCGAACATCCCGGTGGGGGGCGCGGCCGGGGTCACCGCCGGCATGGCCCGCGCCTTCGCGGGCGCCGAGCGCGAACGTGCCGCCGGCGCCAGCGGCAAGTGGGTGGCGCACTGGAAGATGGTGCACATCGTGCGGCCGGTATGGGAAGCCGTCGGCGAGGTGAACCAGCGCGGACGCGCCTTCCCGCCGCTCGGCTACACGGCCGCCGATGCCGCGGCGCTGCGGGCGCTCGAGACGGCGCCCCGCACCGTGCGCGGCGCCCGCGATCTGCTGAGCGTCGCCATCCAGTACGGGAACGCGTTCGGCCAGGGCATGCAGGCGGCCGCCCTCAAGCCGGCGGACTTCTTCGGCCATGAGGACGTGCTCTACCTGATGGAGGACATGGCCACCGGCGAGATCCGCGTCAGCATCCTGTGGGAGTGGCTGCACAAGCAGGCGCCCTTCAGCGAAGATGACGCTGCCACCGGCGTGCGGGCCGGCGACACGCTGACGCCGGCCCTCTTCGCCCGACTCATCGACGAGGAATACGCGAAGCTGCTGGCGGCCGCCAATCGCGACGTCTACGACGACTCGAAGGCGACCACCCTGCCGATCGCGCGCGATCTGGTGGCCGCGCTGGTCGAAAGCGACGTCAAGGCGCCGTGGTACATCGACGTGCTCAACCTGACGCTCGACAACACCGACCGCGCCGAGTGCGGCCGCCGCGTCGCCGCCTACCTGGCCGCCTTCCGCGACCACGGCATCCGCGTCACCGCCAATCCCGAGTTCGACCATGCGTGACGGCGGCTCCACGGCCGCACCCGGGGCAGCCCGTGCGCCTGCGGTATCGTCCGCCACGATGACGCGCCTGCCGCTCGCACTGCTGCCTGGCGCTGCCGGGCGCGGCCCCGCCCAGTCCCGCGCCGCCACCGGTCGCGGCGCGCTTCGCGCAGAACCCGCTCATCACGGTGGACAGCGCGCCTTCGCTCGGCGGCAACGTCAACGGCCCGACGGTGATTCGGGTGCCCGACTGGGTGGAGCGGCCGCTCGGCCGCTACTACATGTATTTCGCGAACCACATGGGCGAGTTCATCCGCCTCGCCTACGCCGACGCCGTGACCGGCCCGTGGACGGTGTATGCGCCGGGCGTGCTGCACGTGCGCAACACCGCCTTCCATCGCCCGCAGCCCGATCCGCCCGAGACCCGCGCCGACTTCTACACGCACATCGCGTCGCCTGAGATCCTGCTCGACCCGGCGGCGAAACGGATCGTGCTGTGGTTCCACGGCTGGTGGACCAACGGCGAGCGCTGGCCGGCCGACCCGGTCGCGGCGCGCGCCTGGGCGCGCGAGCGGGGATACGGCCAGTTCACGCAGGCGGCCGAGTCGAGCGACGGGCTTCATTTCACGGCGCGGCCGGCGATCACGAAGACGTCGTACCTTCGGGTCTTCTCCTATCAGGGCGCCTTCTACGGGCTGTCGCGGCTGGGCCAGGTCTCGCGCGCGGCCACCCCGCTGGCGGCCTTCGAGCCGGGCGTGCAGGCGTTCAGCAGCGGGACCTACGCCAACCGGGTGCGGCATCTCGCGCTCGTCCAGCGCGGATCGCGCCTGCACGTGTTCTTTACCGCCATCGGCGACGCCCCCGAACGGGTGCTCATGTCGACCATAGACCTGACGCCCGACTGGCGCCGCTGGCAGGCCACGTCACCCGTCGAAGTGCTGCGGCCGGAGACCGCCGGCGAATGCGCGCACCTGCCGAACACCGCCTCGGCGCCCGGCGACATCGACGTGCCGGTGCGACAACTGCGCGACCCCTTCGTGTTCGAGGACGCCGGCCGTTCCGTCCTCTTCTACGCGTTCTGCGGCGAGCAGGGGATCGCCGGCGCGACGCTCACGCTGCCCTGACGAGCGCCGGCCGGTCAGGGACCACGCCTAGTCGGCCCTGAGCGCCTCCACCGGATCGACCCGCATCGCCCGCCACGCCGGCACCAGACACGCCACGACGACCACGGCCAGAATCAGCACCGCCATGCCGCCCAGGCGCACCGGGTCGGTGGGCTCGACGGCAAAGAGCTGTGTGGCCAGTGCGCGCGCGGCCAGCACCGCGCCGGTCACGCCGAGCACGACGCCGGCCGCCGCCAGCCGGACGCCATCGCCGATGACCAACCGGAACACCTCGGTGGCGCTGGCGCCGAGCGCCATGCGCACGCCGATCTCGGTGGTGCGCTGCGCCACCGCGTACGCCATCACGCCGTAGATGCCGAGCGCCGCCAGCAACAGCGCCAGGCCGGCGAAGCCGCCGGCCAGGGTGGCCAGGAAACGCGGCTGGCTGATGGAGGCGCCGAGCATCTCCGACATCGTGCGAATGCCGACGACCGGCAGACCGGGATCGACCCCGGTGACCGCCTGTCGCAGTGACCCGCTCCAGCGTCCCGGCGTCGCACCGGCCAGCACGATGCTGATGCCGCCTTCCGGCAACTGCCAGTACGGGATGAACGTCTCGACCCGCGCCTCTTCGCGGGCGCCGCGGCCGCGCACGTCGGCGACGACGCCGACGATTTCGAAGGCCGGCCGCTCGGGTCCGCCAAAGCGGACCTGCCTTCCGAGTGGTTCCTCGGCCGGAAAGTGACGGCGGACGAAGGTCTCGTTGACCACCACCACCGGCGCCGCGTCCCGCCCGGCGAAGCCGCGGCCGCGCACGACCCGCATGCCGATGGCGTCGAAGTAGCCGGCGCTTACGACCCGGTACCACGTGACCGGCGCGTCGGACGCCCGGGCCACCGGCGGACGTCCTTCGATCGCAAACGACATGTCGCTGTCGCCGTCGTCGAGCGGCAGCACCGAGGCCAGGGCCGCGCGCCGCACGCCGGGAATGGCTGCGGCTCGCTCAAGCACCTGGTCGTACAGAGCGATGGTCTTCTCCGGCGTGTCGTACACGGCCCGTGGCGGGAAGAGCCCGCCCACCAGCACGCCCTCGGTCGTGAAGCCGAGGTCGGCCGACTGCAGGCGGGTGAACGTCTGCACGAGCAGCACGCCGCCGGTCAGCAGCACCAGCGCCAGCGCCACTTCCGCCGTCACGAGCGCCCCACGCAGCGACCGGCTGCTGCCGACCGTGCCGCGGCCGCCATCTTTGAGCGTCGACGCGACATCGGTGAACGACTGCTGCAGCGCCGGTGCCAGCCCGACGACCAGGCCCGTCACCGCGGTCAGCAGCGCCGTCATCGCCAGCACCGTCGTGTCGATGCGCACCTCGTCGAGCCGTGGCGCATCGGCCGGGGCCATCGCCACCAGCGCATCCACGCCCCAGAGGCCGAGGACGAGACCGGCGACGCCTCCAGCGCCCGCCACGACCAGGCTCTCGGTCACGAGCTGGCGCACCATCCGGCCGCGGCCGGCGCCGAGCGCCACGCGGGTCGCCAGCTCGCGCCGACGAACCGCTGATCGCGCCAGCAGGAGGTTGGCGATGTTGGCGCAGGCGATGAGCAGCACGAACGCCACCGCCCCGGTGAGGGCGAGGAGCGCTGGACGGATCTGTCCCGTCACGCGCTCACGCAGGGGCTGCACGAGAAACCCGGTCTGCTGGTTGTAGTCGGGATATTCGGTTTCGAGGCGCCGGGCCAGCGCGGTGGCCGCCTCCTGCGCCTGGGCCACGGAGGTCGCCGGCGCCAGACGCGCGACGGTGCGCAGCACGACAGCGCCGCGCGCCGGGGCGGCCCGGTTCAGCCGCAGCGGCCGCCAGATCTCGGCGCCGGAGGCGACGATGGGCCGGAAGCCCGCCGGCAACACGCCGATAATCTCGTGCGGCTCGCCCGCCAGCACGACCACGCGACCGACGATTGACGGATCGCCGCCGAAGCGCCGCTTCCACAGGCCGTCGCCCACCAGCGCCACCCGCGGCGCATTCGGCACGTCGTCGCCCGGAGCGAAGTCGCGACCGACGACCGGCGCGCGACCGAGCACCGACAGGTACTCGTGCGACACCTGCTCGCCGGTGAGTGCTTCGGGTTCCGCCTCGCCACTCAGCGTCGGCCGCCACCCGCCGATGGCGGCCACGCGGGCGAGAGCCGGCAGGGCGGTCCCCCAGTCGACGAAGTTGCCGGGCGAGGCCCACTCATCGGGCGGGCCGCCGCCAGCCCGCAGGTCCTGCCACAGCATCACGAGCCGGTCGGCATCCGGGTATGGGAGCGGCCGCAGGACCACGGCGTTGACGATCGTGAAGACGGCGGTGTTGGCGCCGATGCCGAGCGCGAGCGTGAGGATGGTGACGGCGGCGAAACCGGGCGCCCGCAGGAGCGAGCGGACGGCGAACTTCAGATCCTGCAAGGTCGTCTGCATCGAGCCCTCCACGAGACATCGGCGACCGGCGCCGCGCGCGCCGTGTCAGGCCGTCAGCACGACACGCACTTGTGGTTGTTGGTCGCGCCGAGCTTCTCGAGCAGCGCAATCGTCGCCGGGTAGGGCTGCGTGCGCTGCACCGGGCCGTTGGCCATGTCCGCGGTGGTCTGACCCTCGCGGTTCACGGTCGTGACGACGGCGCCCTTCGAGACCAGGTATTCGATCGAGGCGTTGTCGCCGCGCGAGGCAGCCAGATGCACGGCCGTGTTGCCTTCGTGGTCCACCGCGTTCACGTCCGCCCCGACCTCTTCGACCAGGTACTTGATGGCAGGCAGGAAGCCGGTCTCGGCGTAGCGATGCGAGTTGGCGGCGAAGCCCTCGCCGTAGCCCACACCGGACGCCGCCAGCAGCGGCGGCACGGCCGGCCCGCCCACCGGCACCGGCGGGATGTTCGAGACATCCGTGGTCTGGCGGATGCCGTCGCCGGTGAAGGGGCGTCCGGCCGGTTTCACCGTCGGAATGTGGGGATCAGCGCCGTATTTCACGAGCAGCCGCATCGCCTCGACATCGCTGGCGTAGGCGGCGCGCCAGAACGGCGTGGCGCCGATCTCGTCCACCCCGGCGAAGTCGGAGTTGAACGCCTGATACCAGACCTTCTTCCGGATGCGCGCATTGGGGTCGGCGCCCTGGTCGAGGAGCGCCTGCATCATCTGCAGGTACGACGTCGTCTGCTGCTGATAGCCCTTCGGATTGGGATACTGCGACTTCGGCGCCCAGCGATGGTTGAGCGTGGCGTAGAGCGGCGCCGCGCCGTTGGCCGCGGTGCGCGACACGTCCGCTCCCTTGGCCAGGTACTGCATGGCGAGGTCGAAGTGGCCGTTGATGACCGCCATGAGCAGCGGGCTCGTGCCATCGCCGGGGTTCACCTGATTGACGTCGGCGCCACCGGCCAGCAGCGCCGTCGCCGACGCCGCGTAGCCTTCGCGGGTGGCAAAGAGCAGCGCTGTGAGACCGCCTTGCGTGCCGATGAGCTCGTTGTAGCGGAACTGGCGGGTCAGGCCGGCAATCTGCGGCGCGTTCGCCGCAGCCGTGCCCGGCCGCCGCGGCGCCGCCGGTTCGGTGGAGGCGGTGAGCGTCGCCAGATCCACGACCGTGGTGGCGCGCCGGTGGTCGGCCCCCTGCGCCAGCAGGAACGCCACGACATCCGCGCGGTCGAAGGCGGCGGCGAACATCAGCGCCGACTGGCCTTTGGCCTGCTCCACCGCGTTGACGTCGGCGCCGGCAGACACGAGGCGGCGCACCGCGGCGAGCGTGCCCGACTCGGCCGCCAGCATCAGCGCGGTCGCACCAGACGAGGTCGTGGCCTTGACGTTGGCGCCGGCGGCGACCAGCGCGTCCACGATCGGCGCGCTGCCGGCCCGGGCGGCCAGGTGGAGCGGCGTGTAGCCGCCGAGGCGGGTGGTGGCCGCGTGGCTGCCACCGGCATAGAGCAGTATCGAGGCGATCTCGGCCTGACCCTTCATCGCCGCCCAGTGCAGCGGGGTCATGCCGTCGCCCTGCGCCGCGTTCACGTCGGCACCGGCGCGCAGCATCGCACGCACGCCGGCGGTGTCGCCGCGCATCACGGCATCAGCCACGGGGGCATCGGCGATCGTGCGGCGGCGGCCCTCCACGCCGGCCCCAGTCATCGACACGAGTCCGACCACGAGACCCGCGGTCACCCAGGTTCCAGCCAGTCGTCGCATCGTCATGATCGGTCGCCTACTTCGCCGCCGTGGTCTCGACCGCGGCGTTCAGGTCCATGGCCGCGGTGCTGTCGCCGAACGACGGCAGATCCAGCCCGAGCAGCTGTCCCACCGACAGCATCGCGTTGGCCATCGGCGTGCCATCGGCCGCCTTGATGTGCGTCTGGCCCCGCAGTTGCCCGCCGGCATGTCCGGCGAGGAAGAGCGGGCACCGCTTGTGGTTGTGCACGTTCGAATCGCCCATCGGCGAGCCGTACATCACGAGCGTCTGGTCGAGCAGCGTGCCGTCGCCTTCGGGCGTGTTCTTCAGCTTGTCGAGGAAATACGGAATCAGGCTGACGTGATAGGCGTTGATCTTCGCAAACTCCGTCACCCGGTCTTCGCGGCCCTGGTGGTGCGAGGCCGGATGGAAGCCGGTCGTGACGCCGCTCTCGGGATAGACGCGGCCGGAGGCATCGCGGCCCATCTTGAACGAGAACACCCGCGTGAGGTCGCTCGCAAACGCCACCGCCTGGAGGTCGAACATCAGCTTCACGTGTTCGCCGAAGCTGTCCGGCACGCCGATCGGCGCGCCCGGCAGCGCCCGCTGCTCGCCGCTGCTGTTGAGGGTCTCGACCTTGCGGATGCGCCGCTCGATCTCGCGGATGTCGTCGAGGTAGTCGGTGAGCCGGGCGCGGTCGACCGGGCCCAGCGTCTTCTGCAGCCGCGCGATCTCGGTGGTGACCCAGTCGAGGATGCTCTTGTCTTCCTTGCGCCGCACCGCCCGCTCTTCGGCCGTGGCGCCGACGCCGAACAGCTGATCGAAGGCCACGCGCGGGTCGCGGATCATCGGCAGCGGCTCTTCGGCCGAGGCCCAGCTGATGGTGTCGGTGTAGACGCAGGAGTAGCCGTAGGAGCAGCCGCCGGCCTGGTCGACGTTCTCGATGCACAGCTGCATCGACGGAATCGGCGTCTCCTGCCCGTACTTCTGCGCGTAGTGCTGATCGATCGAGGTGCCGGCGCGCACGTCCGAGCCCTGCGTCTGGCGGGGGTGGGCCTGGGTGAGGAACACCGCGCTCGAGCGGAAGTGGTCGCCGCCGATTTCTGGCAGTTCGAACGCCTCGGCATTACGGACGTCGGTGTTGCTGATGATGGTCAGGTGGTCGCGGAAGGGCTCGAGCGCGCGCATGGAGGTGGGGCCGAGATCGAACGCCCGCCCGGTCGCGGCCGGTGACCACATGTGCTTCGCGGTGCCGACCACGGTGGCGCCGGCCGAGCCATGCACCATCTCGATGGCGGCAAAGCGCACCTTCCCGGCCGCCGCGCTCTTCGCGTAGGCGGTACGTGCCGGCACCATCGCCTCGAGGAACGGCAGAGCCACGGTGGCACCGACGCCGCGAAGCATGGTGCGCCGAGAGAGGTGTTTCTGCGAGATGAACATCGTTGTCTGCTCCGGTCGCGAGATCTCAGCCGCTAGTCCCCAGCCGCTAGCCGCTATCTCGGTACGTCTGTTGTTGCCGACGGTTCCAGCTTCCCCATGCGGAACGGGGCGCTCGTGGCGACGGCGGTAATGAACGCCGACATCCGGTAGTCGGCTTTCGCCGCGTCGCGGATGATCGCCCGCACGACCGGCATGTCGTAGCTCTCGATGCGACGACCCAGCGCGTAGGTCATGAGGTGTTCGGTGAAGCTCATCAGGAACACGTCCTTGTGCTTCAGCAGCGCCTCGCGCAGGCCGGCGGGGCCGTCCATGGCGGTGCCGTCGTAGAGCTGGCCCTTCGCGTCCACCGGCACCAGGCTGTCTTTCGCCCGCCACTTCCCGGTGATGTCGAAGTTCTCGAGTGCCAGCCCGAGCGGGTCGATCACGCGGTGGCATGACTGGCAGGCCGGGTTGGCGCGATGTTGTTCCATGCGCTCACGCACCGACAGCAGCCGCCCGCCGGCGCTGCCGCTGGTCTCTTCGAGCGCCGGCACGTTGGGCGGCGGCGGAGGCGGCGGCGAGCCGAGCAGCACCTCCATCACCCACTTGCCGCGGTTCACCGGTGAGGTGCGGTCGGCGAACGACGTCGCCAGCAGCACGCTGCCGTGCCCGAGGATGCCGCGGCGGTAGTCGGGCACGGTGACCCGGCGAAAGGTGCTGCCGGTGATGTTCGGCAGCCCGTAGTGCTTGGCGACCCGCTCATTGACGAAGGTGTAGTCGGCCGACAGCAGTTCGAGCACGCTGCGGTCTTCGCGCACCAGGCTGTCGAAGAAGAGTTCGGTCTCCTTCACGAGCGCGCCCGAGAGGTAGGTGTCCCAGTGCGGGGCGAAGTGATAGTCGGGCCGCACCTTCTCGACGTCCTGCAGGCGCAGCCACTGGTGTGCGAAGCGGGTCGATAGCGCCTCGGCACGCGGATCGGCGAGCATCCGCTTCGTCTCGGTGGCAATGGCCACCGACGTGGTGAGCTTCGCCGCCCCCGTGAGCAGGGCCGCATCGGGGACCGCGCCCCACAGGAAGAACGAGAGTCGCGAGGCCACGTCGGTGCCACCGAGCGCGTAGGTCTGGCCCGGACGCGCCGACGCCGGCGCCTGTTCGAGCCGGAACAGGAAGCGCGGACTGGCGAGCACCGCCTGCACGGCCGTGCGGATGCCCGCCTCGAAGTCGCCGTCGCTGCGTCCCTGCTCGTAGAACTTCAGCAGGCCGTGGAGTTCGTCGTCGCTGACGGCGCCCCGGTAGGCCTGGCGGGCCAGCGAGGCCACGATGTCGCGCGCGCACGGCCGCTCATCGGCGGTCGTCGTGGGACGGCAGGTGAAGACCTTGCGGCGGCTGATCGTGTCGGACACGCCGGTGACGGCGTGCGGACCGGTGATGGCGAGGTCGCGCAGATGCACCAGCGCGGTCACGCCGAACACCTCGCCGATGTTGGTGTCGGCCAGCGGCTGCTCGATCGGCATCACCAGGTCGTCCACCGGGCCGTCGAAGCGATTGATGAACGCCGCCGCCACCGTGTGGGCCCCTGCCCGCACGTAGACCGGCGCCGTGAACAGGTTCATGCCGGCCGGATCGGCCTCGTCCATCCGCGGGTTGATGTCGAGCAGTGCCACCCGTTCGCCGTCCACCGAGACTTCCACCTGCTCGCCCGCATAGGGGCCGCCGTAGAGCTGTCCGGTCGGACCGGCGTGGAGCATCATGCGGAACGTGTAGTTGCCGTCGGCCGGGAAGACGTGGCTGACGGCCATGCCGCCGCGGGTGCCGAGCGGCGTGCCGTCGACGTGGCGGTGCTGGGACGCGGTGCGCGAGGTCTTGAACGTCGTGGAACTGGCAGTGGCGCCGCGATCGCCGACAGCCAGGCGGCTGATCTGGCTGGCCGCGCGCAGGTAGCCTTCGAGCAGCGTCGGCGACAGGCGCTGGCTGTCGGCCACGTTGTCGAAGCCGTGCGAGATGGTGTCGGCCGGCAGATACGCCGTGACATCGACGTCGAGTCCGAGCAGGTCCTTGATGGCGCGCGCGTATTCGGCGCGATTGAGCCGCTGCGACGGGCGGAAGCCCGGGTTGGGATTCACCGCCGCGAACTCGTCCATCCGCGATTCGAGCGCGTCGGTCAGCGCCGCCAGCGTGCCAGCGTCCGGACGCTTCGCGCCGGCCGGTGGCATCATCCCGGCGCGCAGCTTGCGGATCATCTTCTCCACGACGTCGGCACGCTCGGTGGCGCGCATGGCGTCGAAGCCGGCCAGCGACAGCCCACCGGCCTTGGCCCGATCGCTGTGGCAGTTGGCGCAGTAGGTGGCCACCAGCTCGCTCTGCGCCGCCGCCGACAGTGCCTTGAGATCAGGCGTCGCGTGGCTCGCAGGTGCGGCCGGCGCCTTGCGCGCCGGGGCCGCCTGACGGGCGGCAGGACGCGGCGCCGGCGTTGATGCGGGAGGGGCGGCACCGCCCGACTGTCCGGCCGTCAACGACACGCCGAGTCCGGCGGCGGCAGTGGCCGCCATGAGCGCGGTCAGGGCCCGACGAATCAGCATGAGACGCACTTGTGGTTGTTCTTCGCACCGAGCGACGCGAGGTAGGCGATGGTCTCGGGGAACGGCTGCACGCGCTGCACCGGGCCATTCGCCAGGTCGATGGTGGTCTGGCCGGCGCGGTTCACGCGGGTGACATCAGCCCCCTTCGCCACCAGGTACTTGATCATCTCGGTGTCGCCGCGCGAGGCCGCATGGTGCACGACCGTGTTGCCTTCGTAGTCGATGGCGTTGACGTCCACGCCCAGTTCCTCGACCAGGTAGGTCACGGCGGCCATCATGCCGGTCGGCGCGAACACGTGCGAGTTGCCGGCGAAGCCCTTCCCGTAGCCGACGCCGGCCACGGCGTGCAGCACCGGGATGCCGGGGCCGCCCACCGGCACGGCGGGCAGGGCCGAGACGTCGCGCAGCTCGCCGACGCCATCGAGGCCGCGCGTGCGCTCGGCCGGCCGCACACTCGGAATGTGCGGGTCGGCACCGCGCGCCACCAGCAGGCGCATCGCCGTGACGTCGCTGGCGTAGGCGGCGCGCCAGAACGGCGTGGCGCCGATCTCGTCGACGCCCGACTGGTCGAAGTTGTAGCCCGAGTACCAGACCTTGCGCGTCAGGCGTGCGTTCGGATCGGCGCCCTTGTCGAGGAGCAGCGTCATCAGCTCGAGGTAGCCGGTGCGCTGCTGCAGGTAGGCGCGCGGCTGCGGATAGGCGGCCTTGGGCGCCCACTGCACGTTGAGCACCGCATACAGCGGCGCCGCGCCGGCGCGGCTCGTGAGGTTGGGATCGGCGCCGTGTTCGACCAGATACCGCGCCAGATCGAAGTGGCCGTTCAGCGTCGCGATGAGCAGCGGCGTCGTGCCGTCACCGGGACTCTTCAGGTTGACGTTGCCACCGCGCTCGACGACGGCGCGGGCGGCGGCGAACGCGCCCTGACGCGCGGCGAAGTGCAGCGCCGACAGCCCGCCCTGCGCGCCGATGAGCTCGTTGTAGCGATAGGGCCGCGTGGCGCCGGCCACGTCGGTGGGACGCGGCGCCGGGCCGGGCCGGCGCCGCTGCCGGTCCGCCGCCGCGGGCCTGATCCTGTCCGCCGGTCTGCGGCTCGGGTGGCCGCCCTTCGCCGTCGCCCTGGGTGAGCGCCGCGAGATCGACGACCTTCGACGTCACGTCCGTTCTGGCGCCGCGGCTGACCAGCAGCGTGACGACGTCGGCGCGATCGGCCGTGGCCGCGAACATGAGCGCGGTCTGGCCGTGCGCCTGCTCCGTCGCGTTCACGTCGGCTTTGGCATCGAGCAGCGCCGTGACGGTCGGCACGTGGCCGGCCTGCGCCGCGAACATCAGCGCCGTCGCGCCGGTGGTGGTGGTCGCATCGGCCTCGGCGCCGCGTGCCAGCAGCGCCGTGACCACCGCCGCGGCGCCTCCCTGGCTGGCGACGTGGAGCGGCGTGTAGCGTCCGAGACGGCTGGTCGCCTTCACGTTGGCGCCGGCATAGAGCAGGATCTCGGTCAGCGGCGCGTCGCCATGGGTCGCGGCCCAGTGCAGCGCGGTCATGCCGTCGCCCTGCGCCGCGTTGACGTCGCCACCCTGCCGCACCAGCGCGCGCACCGCCTCGACGTCTTTGCGCATGGCCGCGTCGGCCACCGCGCTTCGTCCGGGATCGGGCGCCGCCGCCTGCAGCCAGGCGCCGCACGCCGCCAGCGTCACCAGGAGGGCAACGCCCCCGTGCACGCGTCGTGGCATCGCGCTACGCCTCCACCGCCGCCGTCGTGTCGACGGCGCGGTTCAGATCGAGCGCACCAGTGCTGTCGCCAAAGCTCGCCAGGTCGACGCCGAGTGCCTGCAGTGCCGGCAGCATCGCGTTGGCCATCGGCGTGCCGTCGGCCGCCTTGATGTGCAGGTTGCCCTTGAGGCGTCCACCAGCATGCCCGGCGAAGAACAGCGGGCAGCGCTTGTGGTTGTGCATGTTCGAGTTGCCCATCGCCGAGCCGTAGACGACGAGGCTGTTGTCGAGCAGGTTGCCGTCGCCGTCGGGGGTCGCCTTGAGCTTGCCCAGCAGATACGGGATGAGGCTCACGTGATAGACGTTGATTTTCTGGAAGTCCTTGATGCGGTCTTCGCGTTCCTGGTGGTGCGACGCGGTATGGAACGCCGTCTGGGAACTGGTGGGCCCGAACACCCGGTTGCTCACGTCGCGACTCAGCTTGAAGGCGAAGTTGCGCGTGACGTCGCTGGCAAACGCCACCACCTGCAGGTCGAACATCAGCTTGACGTGTTCTTCCCACGAGTCGGGCACGCCGATCGGCGCGCCGGGCAGTTCGCGGGCGTCGCCGCTCGAGTTCTGGCCCTCGACCTTCTGGATGCGGCGCTCGATCTCGCGCACGTCGTCGAGGTATTCGGTGAGGCGGGCGCGATCGGCGGCGCCCAGCCGTCCTTTCAGGTCGCCGACGGACTCGGCGACGAAGTCGAGGATGCTGCGGTCGTCCTTGCGGCGCGAGCGCCGCGCCTCGGGCGTGGTGCCCACGCCGAACAGCTGATCGAAGACCGAGCGCGGATCGCGGATCATCGGCAGCGGCTCGGTGGGCGAGGCCCAGCTGATGGTGTCGGTGTAGACGCACGAGTAGTTGTAGGAGCAGCCGCCCGCCTGGTCGACGTTCTCGATGCAGAGCTGCATCGACGGAATCGGCGTCTCCTGCCCGTGTTGCCTGGCCACGATCTGATCGAACGAGGTGCCGGCGAAGACGTCCGAGCCCTGCGTCTGCTTCGGCTTGGCCTGCGTGAGGAACACCGCCGCCGAGCGGAAGTGGTCGGCGCCGATTTCCGGCGCGCTGAACGCCTCGGCATTGCGGCAGTCGGTGTTGCTGACAATCGTCAGGTAGTCGCGGTAGGGCTCGAGCGCCGCCATCGCCGTGGGCGCGAGGTCGAAGCCGCTGCCGGTCGCCGCCGGCGCCCACAGGTTCAGCTTCGCGCCGTAGGTGGTGCTGCCCGCCGCGCCATGCACCATCTCGAGCGCGATGAGGCGCACCTTGCGGTCGGCCACCTTCGCGTAGGCGGTGGAGGCCGGCAGCATCGCGTCGAGGAACGGCAGGGCCACGGTGGCCCCGATGCCCCTGAGGGCCGCGCGCCGCGAGAGATGCTTCTGTGTCGAGAGAAGGTTGCCATGAGCTCGATATCCCTGAACCGTGGTCTCGTTTAGCCGCCAGCCGTTAGGCCCTAGCCGCTACGTCTCGCCGCGCTTCTTCCGTGATCTGTCGGCGCGGCGGTCCGAATGATGCTCTTCTGGAACGGGTCGCTTGCGACCACGCCCTGCACGAACGCCGAGATGCGGTAGTTCTGGCGCGACGCGGCGCGGATCACCGCTCGCACGGCCGGCATGTCCGAGGCCTCGACGCGGCGCCCGAGCGCGTAGGTCATGAGGTGCTCGGTGAAGCTGAGCAGGAACGCGTCCTTGTGCTTCATGAGGGCGCCGCGCAGCCCGTCGGCGCCAGCCATCTTCGTGCCGTCGTAGAGGTCGCCGACCGCATCCACCGGCACGCCGGCGTCTTTGATGCGGTAGCGTCCGGTGGCGTCGAAGTGCTCGAGCGCCAGGCCGAGCGGGTCGATCACCTTGTGGCACGACATGCACGCCGGGTTCTTCCGGTGCGTCTCCATGCGCTCGCGCACCGACAGCACCTTGCCGTCGCTCGTGCCCTTGGTGTCTTCGAGCGCGGGCACGTTGGGCGGCGGCGCCGGGGGTGGCGAGCCGAGCAGCACCTCCATGATCCACTTGCCGCGCTGCACCGGCGAGGTGCGGTCGGCGATCGAGGTGAGCGTCAGCACGCTGGCGTGGCCGAGCACGCCGCGGCGCTCGGCCGGCAGCGCCACCCGCCGGAACTGCGAGCCGGTGACGCCGCCGATGCCGTAGTGGCGCGCCACCCGCTCGTTCACGAAGGTGTAGTCGGCGGTGAGCAGGTCGAGCACGCTGCGGTTCTCGCGCACCAGGCTGGCGACGAAGAGTTCGGTCTCGGTCTGCAGCGCCTGCGCCAGCGTGCGGTCGTAGTAGGGATAGAGAATCGGGTCGGGCGAGACGTCGTCGAGGTCCTGGAGACGCAGCCACTGCGAGGCGAAGCGGGTCGAGAGCGCGTCGGCGCGCGGGTCCGCCAGCAGGCGCGTGACCTGGGCCTCGATGGCGCCGGGGGCGCTGAGGCGATTCTGCGAGGCGAGCTGCTGCAGCGGCTCGTCCGGAGCGGCGCCCCACACGAAGTACGACAGACGCGACGCCAGTTCGACATCGGCCAGGCGATACGGTTGACCGGGACGGGCCGTCGCCGGCGTGTCCTCGAGGCGGAACAGGAACTGCGGGCTGGCCAGAATGGCCTCGACCGCCTTGGTCACGCCGCGCTCGAACGATTCGCCGCGGCGACCGCTCTCGTAGAAGCGCAGCAGACGCGTGAATTCGCGCTCGCTCGGCGCCCGCCGAAAGGCCCGGGTGGCCAGGCCGCGGATGATCGCATCGGCGCAGGCCGCCTCGTCGCCGCCGCTGGTGGGCCGGCAGGTGAAGATCTTCCGCCGGCTCGCCGTGTCGGAGACGCCGGTGACCGCGTGCGGCCCGACCACCGCGAGGTTACGCAGGTGCGGCAGCGTGGTGATGCCGACGGCGATGCCGATTTCGGTGTCGGCCATCGTGTGATCGATCGGCGCCACCAGATCGTTGACCGGACCTTCGAAGCGCTGCAGGAAGGCCGCCGTCACCCGCTGCGGGCCGGCCTGCACGTGCACCGGCGCGGTCTTGAGCGACAGGCTCGAGGTGGTCTCGTTCATCCGCGGATCGATGTCGAAGATGGCGACGCGTTCGCCGTTGATCGAGACCTCGATCTGCTCGCCGGTGGCGGTGTTGCCGAACAGCATGCCGAGCGGCTCGGCGAAGAAATCCATGCGGAAGGTGTAGTCGCCGTCGGCCGGAAAGGTGTGCATCACCGAGACGCCGCCGCGAGTGCCGAGCGGCGCGCCCTCGGCCCGCGACAGCTGCGAGGCGGTCTTGGGCAGCGAGTAGGTGGATTCGCCGGCCGCACTATCGGGATCCCCGACCGCCAGCGCCGTCACGCGGCTGGCCGCCCGCAGGTAGCCTTCGAGCAGCGCCGGTGAGAAGCCCTGGGCGTCGGCCACGTTGTCGAAGCCGTGGCTGATGGTGTCGGGCGGCAGCAGCGGCGCCACATCCAGCGTCACGCCGAGCAGGTCGTTGACCGCGCGCGCATATTCGGCCCGGTTCAGACGCTGGAACGGACGCCAGCCGGGATTGGGGTTGGCGGCGGCGTGTTCATCCATCCGCGCTTCGAGAGCGCCGGTGAGATCCTCGAGGGCGCCGGCCGGCGGACGCTTCGCCCCGGCCGGCGGCATCATGCCGGCGCGCAGCTTGCGCACGATCTTCTCGGTCACCTCGGGCTGCTCCTGCGCCCGCATGGCGTTGAAGCCCGCCAGCGACAGCCCGCCCGCTTTCGCGCGTTCGCTGTGGCAGGTAGCGCAGTAGGTGGCCACCAGCTCCGTCTGCGCGGCCGGGCTGAGCGCGTGCGTGGCGGGTCTGGCCGGCACCCCCGCGCGCCGTGCGGGTGCGGTGGATCGCGGAGCGGCGGGCGCGGTGGGCGTGCGGGCAGCAGATGCGGCCGGCCGCGCAGCCGTGGACGCCTGCGGGGCGCGGTCGCCTGCGGCAGCAAGTCCTGCGAGTGTCAGCCCTATCGTCGCGGCCGTCAGGACCGCTGTCGCGCTCCGCTGCATGCGTGTCCTCTCCGTCCGCGTTCGTCGTTCCGTCGTGCGCGGCGGCCCGAGTGCCACCGGTGATGCCGAATGTCGCGAAGGGCGATCCCGAGCCCCGGGACCCGAGACCCGCCTAAATAGCGGTCGGCGCCGGCGCCGAGTTCAGGTCCATCGCAGCGGTGCTGTCGCCAAACGACGTGAAGTCGTTCAGGCCGAGCGTGTGCAGCACGCTCAGCATGGCGTTGGCCATCGGCGTGCCGTCGGCCGCCTTGATGTGCATGTTGCCCTTCAGCGCCCCGCCGGCGTGCCCGGCCAGGAACAGCGGGCAGCGCTTGTGGTTGTGGACGTTCGAGTTGCCCATCGGCGAGCCGTAGAGCACCAGTGTGTTGTCGAGCAGGTTGCGTTCGCCGTCGGGCGTCGCCTTCAACTTGTTCAGGAAGTAGGGAATCATCCCGATGTGGTAGTGGTTGATTTTCTGGAAGTCGCGGATCCGATCGTCGCGGTCCTGATGGTGTGACGCCGAGTGGAACGCCGGTCTTCACGCCGCTGTCGGCGAAGACGCGGTTGCTGGCGTCGCGGCCCAGCTTGAACGAGAAGACGCGGGTGATGTCGCTGGCAAACGCGATCGCCTGCAGGTCGAACATCAGCTTGATGTGCTCTTCGAACGAGTCGGGCACGCCCACCGGGGCGCCGGGCAGCTCGCGCTGTTCGCCGCTGCTGTTGAACGACTCGGTCTTCTGGATGCGCCGCTCGATCTCGCGGACGTCGTCGAGATAGTCGCCCAGCCGCGCCTGGTCGGCGGCGCCGAGGTCCTTCTTCAGTCGCGCGACGTCGGACGTGATCCAGTCGAGGATGCTCTTGTCTTCGGCGCGCCGTTCGGCCCGCGCCCGCGGCGTGGCGCCGACGCCGAAGAGCTGGTCGAAGGCCACCCGCGGATCGCGAATCATCGGCATCGGGTCGGTCGGCGACGACCAGCTGATGGTGTCGGTGTAGACGCACGAGTAGCCGTAGGAGCAGCCGCCGGCCGCGTCGACGTTTTCGATGCAGAACTGCATCGACGGGATCGGCGTGTCCTGGCCGAACTTCTGCGCGTAGTACTGGTCGAGCGAGGTGCCGACGTGGACGTCGGAGCTCTGCGTCTGCTTGGGGTGCTGCTGGGTCAGGAACACCGCGCTCGAGCGGAAGTGATCGCCGCCGATTTCCGGCAGCTCGAACGCCTCGGCGTTCTTGACGTCGGTGTTGCTGATGATGGTGAGGTAGTCGCGCAGCGGCTCGAGCGGCTGCAGGGCCGACGGCGTGAGGTCGAAGCTCCTGCCGGCGGCCGCCGGCGCCCACATGTTCTGCTTGATCCCGAAGGCGGTGCTGCCGGCCGAGCCGTGCACCATCTCGATGCAGGCCAGCCGCACCTTGCCGGCGGCGGTCTGCGCCAGCGCCGTCCGCGCCGGCACCATGGCCTCGAGGAACGGCAGGGCCACGGTCACGCCCAGACCCTTCAGGGCCGCGCGCCGGGACAAGTGCTTCTGGGTGATGAACATGTGGTCAGATCCTAACTCGGGGACAGGCCCGTGACGATTCGTTCTGGGGCCAGACCCCAAGGCCACCGGGTCCTGCGTCAGTGTCTCGCGACGGCCGCCGGGGCCATCGTTGTGGTCTCCGGCGCGTCGATCCGGGTCATTCTGAAGGCCTGGCTGGCCACGATTCCCTGCACGAAC
Organism: uncultured Acidobacteriota bacterium; assembly: GCA_963779175.1. Classification (GTDB taxonomy): domain Bacteria; phylum Acidobacteriota; class Vicinamibacteria; order Vicinamibacterales; family UBA2999; genus CADEFD01. The sequence continues at coordinate 291,101 of CAVZXA010000003.1, read as the reverse complement.
GTCTGCACCTTGTAGTTGTTGGCCGCCGCCTCGCGGATGATCTGTCGGATGGCCGGCATGTCGTAGGGCTCGACGCGGCGTCCGAGCGCATAGGTCATGAGGTGCTCCGCGAAGCTCAGCAGCACGGCGTCCTTGTGGCGCAGCAGCGCCGCCCGCAGGCCGGCCGGTCCATCGAGCCGGGTGCCGTCGTAGAGGTCGCCCACCGGGTCGACACCGACCTCGTTGTCCTTGATGCGCCAGGCGCCGGTGACGTCGAAGTTCTCGAGCGCGAGGCCCAGCGGGTCGATCACCTTGTGGCACGACATGCAGGAGGGGTTGGCGCGGTGCTGTTCCATGCGCTCGCGCACCGACAGGGTGCGGCCGCCCCTGGTGTCCTTGGTGTCGTCGAGCGCCGGCACGTTCGGCGGCGGCGCCGGCGGCGGCGAACCGAGCAGCACTTCCATGATCCACTTGCCGCGCAGCACCGGCGAGGTGCGGTCGGCGATCGAGGTGAGCGCCAGCACGCTGCCGTGGCCGAGGATGCCGCGCCGGTTCGGGTCGGTCACCGCGACCTTGCGGAAGGCGTTGCCCGTCACGTTCGGGATGCCGTAGTGAATCGCCACGCGCTCGTTCACGAACGTGTAGTCGCTCTCGATGAGGTCGAGCACGCTGCGGTTGTCGCGCAGCAGGCTGTCGACGAACAGTTCCGTCTCGCGCCGCAGGCCCTGGGCCAGCGTGTCGTCGTAGTGCGGATACTGCAGGTAGTCGGGGATGATCTTGTCGAGGTCCTGCAGGCGCAGCCACTGCGCGGCAAAGCGCGTCGCCAGCGATTCCGAGCGCGGGTCGGCGAGCATCCGCTCGACCTGCTTCTTCAGCGCCACCGGCGTGCGCAGATGACCGGCGGCGGCGGCCTTGAGCAGGTCGGCGTCGGGCACCGTGCCCCACAGGAAGAACGACAGCCGCGAGGCCAGATCCTGATCGTTCAGGCGGAATGGCTGGCCGGCGCGCATCGTCGTCGGCACTTCCTCGAGCCGGAACACGAAGCGCGGGCTGGCGAGAATGGCCTGCAGCGTGTAACGGATGGCGTGCTCGAAGTCGCCCTTCTTCCGGCCGTCGGTGTAGAAGCCCATCAGGGTGTCGAGGTCGGCCTGCGGTACCGGGCCGCGAAACGCCCGCCCGGCGATCGACCCGATGATCTCGCCGGCGCAGCCCGGCTCTTCCGCCGCCGAGGTCGGCCGGCAGGTGAAGATGCGGCGGCGGCTCACCGAATCCGACACGCCGGTCACCGCATAGGGCCCGTTGACCGTCATGTCGCGCAGGTGCGGCAGCAGCGTCACGCCGTAGCTCATGCTGACATCGGCCAGCGTGTTCTCGGTCGGCACCAGCAGGTCGTCGAGCGGCGCTTCGAAGCGCTGGATGAAGGCCGCCGACACCCGGTGCGGCCCGGCCGTCACGTGGATGCGCGCGGTCTTCGGATCGAGGCTGTTGGCGGCGTCCGACTCGCTCATCCGCTCGTTGAGCGCAATCACCGCCACGCGCTGGCCGTCGATGGCCACGTCGATCTCTTCCTTGAGACTCATGACGCTCATCGTCGAGCGTCCGTAGAGGCCGCCGAGCGGCTCGTTGTGCAGGTTCACGCCGATCACGTAGTCGCCATCGGCCGGAAAGATGTGCGTCACGACGATGCCGCCGCGGGTGCCCATCGGCGCGCCTTCGAGCTGGCGCATCTGCGACATCGTGCGGCCGCACCTTGTAGGTGGCGGCGGCCGGCGTGGCGTCGCGGTCGCCCACGGCGAGCCGGCTGATCTGGCTGGCCGCGCGCATGTAGCCTTCGATCAGCGTCGGCGACATGCCCTGCACGTCGGCGACGTTGTCGAAGCCGTGGCTCATGGTGTCGGCCGGCAGGAAGGCGGTGACATCGACCTCGATCGCCGAGCAGGTCGCGGACCGCGCGCGTGTACTCGGCGCGGTTCAGACGCTGGAACGGACGCCAGCCGGGATTCGGATTGGTCGCCGCGTGTTCGTCCATGCGCGATTCGAGCGCCGCTGTGAGCGCGTCGATGGTGGCGGCATCGGGCCGCTTCGCGCCTGCCGGCGGCATCATGCCGGCGCGCAGCTTGCGGATGATCTTCTCGACCACCTCGGGCTGTTCCTGGGCGCGCATGGCGGTGAAGTTGGCCAGCGACAGCCCGCCGGCCTTGGCGCGTTCGCTATGGCAGGTAGCGCAATACGTCGTCACGAGCTCGGTCTGCCCCGCCGCGGTGAGCGGCACGGCGCCAGGGGTGTGCGACGCTGCCGGGGCGGCGGCCGGGCGCGGACGGCTGACAGCGGGCCGGGCGGCAGCGGCTTCGGCCGGGGCCGGCGCGGTGGGCGTCGCCGCCTGTTCGGCGCGCACGGCGAGGCCCAGGGCCAGGGCCACGGCGGCGCCGGCGGCTGTTGCTGTCAGTCGTCGTCTCGTCATGACTCGTGGCCTGCCGTTTCGCCGTCGTGCCGCCGCGTCCGCGGCGTCTAGCACGACACGCACTTGTGGTTGTTCTTCGAGCCGAGCTTCTCGAGCAGCTTGAGCGCCTCGGGATACGGCTGCGTGCGCTGCACGGGGCCGTTGGCCATGTCGGCCGTGGTCTGCCCTTCGCGGTTCACGCGCGTCACATCGGCGCCCTTCGACACCAGGTATACGATCATCGCGACGTCGCCGCGCGCCGCCGCCTGGTGCAGGGCGGTGTTGCCTTCGTGGTCGGCGGCGTTGACGTCGGCGCCGAGCTCCTCGACCAGGTACTTCACGGCGGCCAGCATGCCGCTCGGCGCATAGCGGTGCGAGTTGGCGGCGAAGCCCTCGCCGTAGCCGACGCCGGCCGCCGCCTGCAGCGGCGTGACGCCGGGGCCGCCCACCGGCAGCGGCGGCGCATTGGAGGTGTCGCCGCCTTCACGCGACGCCGGCGTCGCCGACGCGCGGACGCCCGGCCGGCTTGGTGGTCGGGATGTTGGGGTCGGCGCCGGCCGCGACCAGCATCTTCATCGCCTCGACGTCGCAGGCGTAGGCGGCGCGCCAGAACGCGTGGCGCCGATCTCGTCGACGCCCGACAGATCGAAGTTGTAGCCCGAGTACCACACCTTGCACTTGAGGCGCGCGTTCGGGTCGGCGCCCTTGTCGAGCAGCGCCTTCATCGTGTCGAGATAGGTGGTCTTCTGCTGCAGGTACGCCCGCGGCTGCGGATAGAGCGCCTTGGGCGCCCACTGCACGTTCAGCACGGCGTAGAGCGGCGCCACGCCGTTGTCGCTGACCGTGTTGGGGTTGGCGCCCTTGTCGAGCAGGTGCAGCGCCAGATCGAAGTGGCCGTTGACGATGGCGATCACGAGCGGGCTGGTCTTGTCGCCGCCGCTCACCTGGTTGACGTCGGCGCCGGCCTCGAGCAGCGCCTTGACGGCGTCCATCGAGCCCTGGCGCACGGCAAAGAGCAGCGGCGTCATGCCGCCCTGCGAGCCGACCAGCTCGTTGTAGCGGTAGTTGCGTTCGACGCCGGCCTTGCCGGTCTGCGGACCACGCCGGCCGCCACCGCCACCGGCGGGCGCGGCCGCGGCGGCAGGGGCGCCGGGTGCCGGCGCGGTGCCGGGCGCGGCCGCGGGCCGCTGCTGGGCCGCCTGCTGCGCGAAGAACTCCTCTTCCGGCGAGGTCAGCGTCGAGATGTTCACGACCTTCGACGTCGCCTTCACGTTGGCGCCGGCCGCGATCAGCGCCTTCATGACCTCGACGCGGTTGTTGGCCGCGGCGAACATCAGCGGCGTCTGCTGCATCGACGTTCCTTCGCCTCGACGTCGGCGCCGCCGCCGAGCAGCGCCTTCACGGCCTCGACGCTGCCCGAGGCGGCGGCCAGCATCAGCGGCGTGGTGCCGGTCGAGGTGGCGGCCTTCGCGTCGGCGCCGGCCTTGAGCAGCACCTCCACCACCGGCGCGTGGCCGTTGCGGGCGGCGATGATGAGCGGCGTGTAGCCGCCCAGCCGCGTCGTCGCCTTCACGTTGGCGCCGGCGAAGACCAGCATCTGCGCCAGCTCGGCGTCGCCGTTCATCGCCGCCCAGTGCAGCGCGGTCATGCCGTCGCCCTGGGCCGCGTTGACGTCGCTGCCCTGCTTCAGCAGCGCCTTCACCGCTGCGCGATCGCCGCCCATCGCCGCATCGGCGACTGCCGCCGACTGCGCGCCGAGCGTCGCGGCAAGCACCAGAACGGCGGCACCCACCAGGGCGACGCCACGCATCAGGGACTGTTCCAGTCGAAACTGCATCGCCGTGTCTCCGAGCTAGAAGGCCGCGGTCGCCTCGGGCGCCGCGTTCAGATCCGTCACGCCCGTGCTGTCGCCGAACGTCTTCACGTCGGACAGCCCGAGCAGGTGCATGGCGCCGAGCATCGCGTTCGCCATCGGCGTGCCGTCGGCGGCCTTGATGTGCAGGCCGCCCTTCAGCGCGCCGCCGGCGTGGCCGGCGAAGAACAGCGGGCAGCGCTTGTGGTTGTGCACGTTCGAGTTGCCCATCGGCGAGCCGTAGATGATCAGCGTGTTGTCGAGCAGGGTGCTGCTCGCCGTCGGGCGTGTTCTTCAGCTTGTCGAGGAAGTACGGCAGCATGCGCGACGTGGTAGCGTGTTGATCTTCGCGAAGTCGCGGATGCGCTCTTCGCGGTCCTGATGGTGCGACGCCGGGTGGAAGCCGGCGTTGACGCCGCTTTCCGGATAGACGCGGCTCGAGCCGTCGCGGCCCATCTTGAACGAGAACACGCGGGTGATGTCGGAGGCGAACGCCAGCGCCTGCAGGTCGAACATCAGCTTGACGTGCTCGTCGAACGCGTCGGGCACGCCCACCGGCGCGCCGGGCAGCTCGCGCGGCTCGCCGCTCGAGTTCGACGCTTCGACCTTCTGGATGCGGCGCTCGATCTCGCGGACGTCGTCGAGGTACTCGCCGAGGCGGGCCTGGTCGGCCGGGCCGAGGTCCTTGCGCAGCCGCGCGACCTCGCCGGTGATGAAGTCGAGGATGCTCTTGTCGCGCTGCGCCGGGTGGCGCGCTCGGCCGGCGTAGCGCCGACGCCGAACAGCTGATCGAAGGCGGCGCGCGGGTCGCGAATCATCGGCAGCGGCTCTTTGGGCGAGGCCCAGCTGATCGTGTCGGTGTAGACGCAGGAGTAGCCGTAGGCGCAGCCGCCGGCCTGGTCGACGTTCTCGATGCACAGCTGCATCGACGGAATCGGCGTGTCCTGGCCGAACTTCTGCGCGTAGAACTGATCGAGCGAGGTGCCGGCGAGCACGTCGCGAGCCCTGCGTCTGCTTCGGATGCGCTCTGCGTCAGGAACACCGCGCTCGAGCGGAAGTGGTCGCCGCCGATTTCCGGCAGCTCGAACGCCTCGGCGTTGCGGACGTCGGTGTTGCTGACGATCGTCAGGGCGTCGCGGAAGGGCTCGAGCGGCGCCAGGCTGCGTCGGCGTCAGGTCGAAGTCGCGTGCCGACGGCCGCCGGCGACCACATGTTCTTCTGCAGGCCGAACGGTGGCGCCGGCCGAGCCGTGCACCATCTCGATGGCGGCCAGGCGGACCTTGCCGCCGGCAGCCGTCTGCGCCAGCGCGGTGCGCGCCGGCACCATCGCCTCCAGGAGCGGCAGCGCCATGGTGACGCCGAGGCCCTTGAGAGCCGTGCGGCGCGAGAGGTGCTTCTGGGTGATGAACATCAGATGCTGGCTTTCGTTGACTGCGCCTACTGACGCGTTGTCGTGTCCGTGCCTTCGACGCGGCTCATCCGGAACGCCGGGCTGTTCACCACGCCGAGCACGAACGCCGAGATGCGATGTGTCCTGTCGGCCGGCGTCGCGGATGATCTTGCGCACCGCCGGCATGTCGAACGACTCGATCCGGCGGCCGAGGCGCGTAGGTCATCAGGCTCTCGGTGAAGCTCAGAAGGAACACGTCCTTGTGCTTCAGCAGCGCGTCGCGCGAGCCCGATCGGGCCGTTCATCTTCGTGCCGTCGTAGAGGTCGCCGACCGCGTCGACCGGCACTTCGTTGTCCTTGATGCGCCAGGCGCCGGTGACGTCGAAGTTCTCGAGCGCGAGGCCGAGCGGATCGATCACCCTGTGGCACGACTTGCATGCCGGGTTCGCGCGGTGCTGTTCCATGCGCTCGCGCGTCGACAGCAGGCGTGCCGCCCTTGGCGCCCCCGGTCTCTTCGAGCGCCGGCACGTTGGGCGGCGGCGCCGGCGGCGGCGAGCCGAGCAGCACTTCCATCACCCACTTGCCGCGCTGCACCGGCGAGGTGCGGTCGGCCACCGAGGTCAGCAGCAGGACGCTGCCCTGGCCGAGCACGCCGCGGCGGCCCGCCGGCGTCGGCACGCGGCGGAACTCGGCCCCCATCACGTTCGGGATGCCGTAGTGCCGCGCCACGCGCTCGTTCACGAAGGTGTAGTCGGCGCGCAGCAGGTCGAGGATGCTGCGGTCGTCGCGGACGAGGCTGTCGAAGAACAGCTCGGTCTCGCGCACGAGGGTCTCGGCCAGCGTGTGGTCCCAGTTGGGATAGAGCAGCGCATCCGGGCGAATCTTCTCGACGTCCTGCAGGCGCAGCCACTGCGAGCGAAGCGGGTCGCCAGCGCCTCCGAGCGCGGGTCGGCCAGCATCCGCCGCACCTGCCTGTCGATCCCGGCCGGGGTCTTGCAGGGTGCCGGAGGTCGCCGCCGTGATGAGCTCCTCGTCGGGCCCGGTGCCCCAGAGGAAGAACGACAGGCGCGACGCCAGATCGAGTTCCGCGACCTGGAAGGTCTGCCCCACCCGGGCGGTCGCCGGCGGCTGCTCGAGACGGAACAGGAAGCGCGGGCTGGCCAGCAGGGCCTGAGCGCCATCTGGATGCCGGCCTCGAAGTCCGCGCCCTTGCGGCCCTTCTCGTAGAACGCCACCAGCCCCTGCACATCGGCGGTCGAGACCGGCTCGCGGTACGCCTGCGACGCCATCCGCTTCAGGATCTCGGTCGCGCACGGCACTTCTTCGGCCAGCGTGGTCGGCCGGCACGTGAAGACCTTCCTGCGGCTCACGGTCTCGGAAACGCCGGTGACGTCGAACGGGCCGCTGACGCTGAAGTCGCGCACGTGCGGCAGGGTGGTGACGCCGAAGCCGCTGCCGATCTGCGAGTCGGCCAGCGTGTAATCGAGCGGCGCCAGCAGGTCGTCCACCGGCGCCTCGAAGCGCCGCAGGAACGCGGCCGAGACGCGCTGCGGGCCGGCCTTGACGTGCACCCGCGGCGTCGCCAGGTTCATGCCGTTGGGGTCGCGTTCGCTCATCGCGGGTTGATGTCCATCACCGCCACGCGCTCGCCGTTGATCGAGATCTCGATCTGCTCGCCTTTGGTGGTGCTGCCGTAGAGCTCGCCGGTGGGAATCGAGTGCAGCATCACGCGGAAGCTGTAGTCGCCGTCGGCCGGGAACACGTGCACCAGCGAGACGCCGCCGCGGGTGCCGAGCGGCGCGCCTTCGATGTGCACCATCTGCGACTGCGTGCGCGGCACCTTGTAGGTGGCTTCGGTCGGCGCCGCCGTCGGCTCGCCGAGCGCCAGCTGGGTGATGCGGCCGGCCGCGCGCAGATAGCCTTCCATCAGCGTCGGCGAGAAGCCCTGGGCGTCGGCCACGTTGTCGAAGCCGTCGCTGATGGTGTCGGCCGGCAGGAACGCGCTGACGTCGACGTCGATGCCGAGCAGGTCTTTCACCGCCGTGGTGTATTCGGCGCGATTCAGGCGCTGGAACGGCCGCCAGCCCGGGTTCGGATTGACCCCGGCCACCTCGTCCATCCGCGATTCGAGCGCCAGGGTGAGGGCCTCGATGGTGGCCGCATCCGGCCGCTTCGATCCGGCGGGCGGCATCATGCCGGCGCGCAGCTTGCGGATCATCTTCTCGACCGTCTCGGGCTGCTCGTGCGCCTTCATGGCGTTGAAGTTGGCAAGCGACAGACCGCCGGCCCTACCGCGTTCGCTGTGGCAGGTGCCGCAGTACTGCGTGATGAGTTCGGTCTGCGACACGGCCGACAGCCCGGACGCATGTGACGGCGCGGCAACCGGCGCGGAGCGACGGGCCGTGGCGGCGGGCGCCGGCGGCGTGGACCTGACGGCCGGCGTGGGCGAGGCCGGCGGCGTCTGCCCCTCGAAGGCGGCGACCGCGAGCCCGGCCCCGACGACGGACGTGATCGCGATGGCGAACGCGAACTGTTTCATGGGCGCACCTGGCACAACCTGCGCTAAGTGTCTGATTCCAGACACCAACACACGCTGAGTATACGGCCGAATCAGCAATCCCTCGGGCGGATGGACGCCATTTGTAGTCTGGGGATGTCTCCGAGTGTCATGTGTCGTTTCGGGAACCGCGGCACGCCTCCGGCGTCAAACCTGTGGGTGGTGACTGGTATGCAGATATCGAGCCTGTTCGGTGGCGGAGTGGCAGACCTCGCGAACTTCCCCTCGCCCGACCGCGACGTGGCCTCCGGGTCGGCCGCGCCGCAGGTGGCCGTGCTGGCCGGCGGCTGCTTCTGGTGCACCGAAGCGGTGATCCTGCCCCTCGACGGGGTGGCATCGGTGGTCTCCGGCTATATCGGCGGCGCCGCGGAGACCGCCAACTACGAAGCGGTCTGCTCGGGCACGACCGGCCATGCGGAAGCCATCCGCGTCACCTTCGCCCCCGACGTCATCTCGTTCGGCCAGTTGCTGCGAGTGTTCTTCGCCGTCGCGCACGACCCGACGCAGCTCAATCGTCAGGGCAACGACCGCGGCACCCAGTACCCGCTCGGCCATCTTCCCGGTCGACGCCGAGCAACGCGCCGTCGCCGAGGCCTACGTCGCGCAACTGACGGCCGCCAAGGTGTTCGCCGCGCCGATAGCCACCACCATCGAGCCGGCGGCGCCCTTCTACCCTGCCGAGGCCTACCACCAGAACTACGCGGCGCGGAACCCCCACCAGCCCTACGTGGCGGCGGTGGCCGCCCCCAAGGTGGACAAGCTGCAGAAGTACTTCGGCGACCGGCTGAAGGGGTAGCACCCGGGACGTCGTCTCTGCCATCCGTTCGGCGCCGGAAAGGCGCCGGTCGGATCGGCGGGAGCCCCGGTGGCGCCGGGCGCGCGAACCCCCGGCCGCGGCGTGCGTTATCTCCTGTAGGAGAATCCAGCCGTGACGCACACGCTCCGGGCCGCGAAGTTCCTCGTGAAAGCGCCGCTCATCCTGGCGTTCCTGTTCGTGATCAACCTGCTGACCTCACCCGGCCACTGGTGGGTGCAGTGGCCGGCGCTCGGTCTCGGAATCGCCTGGGTGCTCAGCCTCTTCCGGGTGCTGCGCGGCGTGGTGCTGGCCGGCGGCCTGGCGGCGCTGGCGGCGGTGCTGCTGCGCCGCCGGTAGGCGGTACGCGGTTGGTGTCCCGGAGCCGAAGTTCGGTGACAAATGATCCGGGCGCGGCGCCCGGATCGCCAGGCGCGACGACCGAGAATATCGAGAATATTCGAGGGAGGAGCAACGCCGCGAGGCGGGATGCCCCGCCCGGAGCATGTCAGCGAACTTCGGCTCCGGGACACTAGCAGCCGGGGCCGGGACAGGCGAAGTTGCCGTCCTGCGGCACGGCGATCCGCTGCAGTTCGGCGATCGCCGCGCCGACGGCGCGAGAGAGCTTGGGCGAGACGCCCGCCTCGCGGGCGGACCACAGCTCCTTCGACGCCCGGTCCCACGCGCCCAGGAGCATCGCCGCCGACGCCAGACCCAGGCGCGCCCGACCGTTCGTAGGCGCCTTGGCGAGCGCACGGTCGAAGAGCGCCCGCGCCAGGCCGGCGTCGCGGGCATACAGGGCGATCTCGCCGGCAGCGACCAGCGTCTCGGCCTCGCCGGTCTCGAACACCGCGGCCAGGTGCGCGGCCACCTCGCCGCGCCTGCCCGCCAGCGCGGCATCGGCCGCGGCGCTGAGCGCCGGATGGGCGTCGCGCGACGTCAGATCGAAGCCGACTTCCCACGGCAGCTGTCCGCCGGTGGCGCTGGCCGGGTTCCTCTGCGTGAACTGCACGGGCAGCAGCACCACCTGCGGCAGGTAGGCTGGCGCGTGCGCCGCAAATACCCAGGCGCCGGAGGTGACACCGAGCACCGACCACTGCCCTTTGTCGTTCGATCGGGTCGCAAACGTCTTCTGGCCGACGAAATCGAGGCCACGGAAGCCGTAGACGGCTTCGAGCTCAATCGACGCCGGCACGCCGCTGCCCGACGCCGCCAGCGCCTGGCCGCGCAGCCGCAGCGCCGTCTGCGCGCCACCCTGCGCCGCCCCGACTACCAGCACCGCCGCCACCAAGCCGAGCGTGCACCACTGCCACCGGCGTTCGCTGCGCATACGGTCTCCTTGAGAGGGGCGGCACATCATGGCACGACCACCGGCAGGGCCGCGCCGAAGAGCATCGTCCGGTCGTTGTCGCGCGCCGCCCAGGTCATGAGAGTGGCCACGTCACGCGGTACCACGGCGTCGTGCACGGGCCGGCCATTCACCGTCACGACCACCGGCCGCGCGAAGTCCACCACGTCCGGTGAGAGCAGCAGCGTGAACGCGGTCACCCCGCGCGTGCGCGCCTCGAAGGTGTTGCCGCGGCGCACCACGTCGACGCGGCCCGACGGCTGACGGCGGGCAAAGATCCGGCGTTCAGCGCCCGAGCCGGGCGACGGCGGAAACGGGCCGCTGAGCGATAGCCGTTCGCTGCCGCGCTGGACGACCAACGCGATGCGCGGGCCGGTGTTCTGCGCGAACGCCGCCATGATGGCCTGCATGTCGGCCACCGGTCGTCCATCGATGTCGAGGATCCGATCGCCGGGCCGGATGCCCATCGTGGCCGCGTCAGTGCCGGCCACGACCTCGACGACCCGCGTGCCCTTGTCCTTCTTCGCATCACCCCGCACGCCGAAGTCGGGCTCGCGACGCTCGGTCACCGTGTTGGTGTCGGCCAGCGCCACGTCACTCGGCCGCGCGCCGAGGGCGTCGATGACGAGCCAGTGGACGCGGTTGTAGCGGTCGGTGCGCTCGCTCTCCCACGACAGGAGCGCCGGCTGCGCCACCCGTGGATGGTCGTGCACGAACCGCTCGTAGAGATCGCGCTCCGCCTCCCACCAGCTGGTGTCGTGGCCGCCGCTCAGCCTGCGGACGGAAGACCAGCGACACGCCGGCCGTCTGCAACGCCTCCAGGTACGGGGCGACGCGGGCCGCGGGGTACAGCGGGTCGTTCATCCCGTTCACGACGAAGAACGGCTTGTTCACCAGATTCGAGACGAACAGCTCGCCGTCGGCGCCGGTGGAGGGATTCGACAGCACGCCAAGGTGGCCGATGAGCGGCAGGTATGACGACCACGGCGTCGGCTCGCGCATCGCCAGGTAATAGGTGCCGGTGCCGCCATCGGAGGTGCCCGTCAGATAGAGGCGCGACTCGTCCACGTTGTACTGGCGCTTCACGCGATCGACCAGCGACAGGATGTTCTCGACCTGCGGCGCATGCCACCACGCCGCCTCGTTCCAGCCGAACGGCTGGATGACGATTTGCGGTTCCCCCGGGAGGCGGTTGCCGCGCCGGCGCCGGCCCTCCTCCGGGTTCTGCCGCATGATGCCGCCGTGCAACTGCACGCGCACCGGCCAGGCGCGCGCCGGGTCGTATTCGGCCGGGATGTCGACGACGTTGTCGTAGGCCGCGCCGCTCGGCGCGGTGGCGCGCAGGCTGCGCTCTCCGGGTTGCGCCTTGCCGTAGGTGCGCCCCCGTCGCAGCCGCGACCAGGCGTCATCGAAGCTGACACCGGCCTTCACGAGGGTCGCGGCGGCGCCAGACGCGGTTTTCGGACTGTCGGCGCGCCAGTAGGCCTGCCACGCCGCGTCGATCGCGGGCGACTGTGCGGTCAGCGTGAGCGTGCCGGCAAGCACCGCGCAGAGCGCGGCCAGCGCAAGTCGCATGGCTCCAGTCCCTCGAGGCCGCGGCGGCGCGCGCGGCGATTCGCGGGTATTCTGGACCACGCGCGACACCGCGCCAAGCCCCCCTCGCTGTGCCGCCCCTGCCCGTTCGTGTCCGCCGCGTGTTCGCCGTGCTGGCGGCGGCGCTCGCCTTCTGGGCGCTGGTCACCTGGATGACGGGCGGCGGCGTGCTGCTCGTCGGGCCGCTCCGCATCTCGTCGCGATCGGCCCTGCGCCCCGGAGTGCTCGCCCTCGTGCTGGCCCTGCTGGCGCTCTGGCGCACGACCGCCGACGAGCGCCGGGCGGCACTGGCCAGCGCCGGCCACGCCCTCGACCGCGCGGCGCCGTGGGGCGCGGCCCTGGTCGCCGTCGCACTGGCGCTGACCTCCGCCATCTTCGGCGAGCACGCCGCGGCCGGCGCGGATTCGAGCGGCTATCTGCATCAGGCGCAGCTCTGGGCCGACGGGCGCAGCACACTCGACGCGCCGGTAATCAGCGAATCGCCGTGGCCGCTGGCCGGCTGGGAGGTGGCGCCGCTCGGCTTTGCGCCGACGGTCACGCCCGGCGTGCTTGGCCCGACCTACGCACCGGGACTGCCGTGGCTGATGGCGGTTGGCGGCGCCGTCGCCGGCGATCCCGGGCGTTTCGTGTGGACGCCGCTTGCGGTCGGCCTGCTCGCATGGCTGACGTTCGTCTTCACCCGACGCGAAGGCCCGCCGGCGGTGGGCCTCGCCGCCGCGCTTCTGGTGGCGTCGAGTCCGCCGCTGCTCTTCGCCTCGACGCAGACGATGAGCGACCTGCTCGGTGCGGCGCTGTGGACCGGGGCCGTCGTCGCACTCGGACGCGCGTCGTCGCGTTCGACCGCCCTCGCCGCTGTCTGCGCCGGGCTTGCGCTCGCCGTGCGGCCGAATCTGGTGCTGGTCGCGGGGTTCGTGTGGGCGGCGGCCTGTGTCAGCGGTCGTGGTCCGGTGCTGGCACGCGCGCGCCGCGGCGTCGTGCTCGCGGTGCCCCTGGCAGCGGCGGCCGCCGCTGTCGCGTGGATCAACCTGCGACTCTGGGGTTCGCCGTTTGCCTCGGGCTACGGCGCCACCGACGATCTCTTCCTCGCCGCCAACGTGTGGCCCAACGTCGCCAGCCTGTGGCGGTGGACGGCGGAGACGCGCGCGTGGTGGATGGTCGCCGCCCTGCCCGGCGTGGCCGTCGTCGCCGCCACCGCGCCGCGGGTCCGGGCGTGGCCGGCGCTGGCGCTGGTTGCCGGCATCGTCGCCAGCTATCTGCCGTACGCCGTGTTCGCGGAATGGTGGTATCTCCGCTTCTATCTGCCGGCGTGGCCCGTCCTTGCCGCCGCCACGGCGCTCGTCGCCTGGCGCGGACTTGCCCGCTGGTCGACCGACGCGGCGCCCATCGTCGTGTTGATGATGACTCTGGCCATCGCCGGATTCGCCGCACGAACTGCCGCGGACTTCGGCGTCTTCGACCTTTGGCGCGGGGCCCAGCGCTATCCAGCCGTCGCCGACTGGGTGCGCGCGCAGGCGCCGACAGGCACGGTCGTGTGGAGCGTGCAGCACAGCGGCGGGTTGGCCGCCGCCGGCGTGCAGACGGTGGCGCGCTGGGACTACCTCGCGGCCGACGGGCTCGACCAGCGCGTGGCCGCGCTGGCTGCACAGGGGCGCACCGCCTGGGTCGTGCTCGACGACTGGGAAGAGGCCGCCTGGCGCCGACGCTTCGCCGGACAGGTGCGCGGACGCCTCGACTGGGCGCCGCTTGCCGAAGCCCGCGTCGGCACCGCGCGCGTGCACGTCTTCGACCTGACGACGCCGACGCGCGCCACCGCGCCGGCGCTGATTCGCGTCGTGCACGGCGGCCCGTGGCCGTGGGCGCGGCGGCCGGCCTCCGCGCCATCGAAGTAAGATCGTCGTTGTGACTCGCGCGCGCGCCGCCGTCCTGCCAAGCCTCGCCTGCCTCGTCGTGGGCGCCGCCGGCTGGGCCTCACGCGCCGAGCTCGATGAGGTGGTCGTGGACGGCGTGCGTCAGCGCATCGCGCTGGTGCCGTCGTGGGAGCCCTTCGTCGCCTTCCTCGCCTTTGGCGTCGTCGTGCTCGGCGGCCTGGCCATGCTCGTCACGCGCGTGCGTCCCGCCTGCCGACCGGCGCTCGCCTCGCTGGTGCTGCCGGCCTTGGCGCTGGCGGCGCTGATCGTGCCGTATCTGCCGGTCGTGCCCGACTGGTGGCCGGCCCTGCAGGCCCTCGCCGGACCGGGCTTCTGGATGATCTGGGCGCTGGTCGGCACGCAGATCCTGTGGACGTTGTGGCCGCACCTGCCGGGTGTGGCCGCGTGGTGCACGCGGCGGTCGCTTCGCACGCACACGGCCGCCATCTGGATCGTCACGGCGGCGGCAGCCGGCCTCGGGGCCCAGCGGCTCACGCACACGGTGCTCTTCCCCTCAGGCGACGAGCCGCACTACCTGGTGCTCGCGCAGAGCCTGTGGCGCGACGGCGATCTGCTGATCGAGAACAACCACACGCGGCGGGACTATGCCGAGTACTTCGGGCGCGATCTGGATCCGCACTACCTGACGCGCGGCGTCGACCGCGAGATCTACTCGGTGCACCCGATTGGCATGCCGGTGCTCATCACGCCCGTCTACGCGCTCGGCGGCTACGATCTGGTGGTCGCGTTCTTCGTGGCGATGGCGGCCACCGCCGCGGCCGTCGTGTGGCGGTGGGTGGTCGCGCTCACCGGCGCCCTCGGCACGCCGACGCTGGCCTGGGCGGCGATCGTGCTCTCGGCGCCGTTTCTCATCAACGCCTTCACGATCTACCCCGAGGTTCCGGCGGCGCTTGTGGTGGCGCTGGCCCTGGTGCTCACGCTGCGCCCGACACCCGGCGGGCGGACGTGGCACGACCTCGCGATCGGGCTGCTCGCGGGCGCGCTGCCGTGGCTCAGCACCAAGTACGCGCCCATGTCGGCGGCGCTCGTCGCGGTCGCCCTGGCGCGGCGCGCCTGGCCCCTGCATCCGGGTGAACGGCGCTGGCAGATCGCCGCGGGTGTGCGGGTCGCCGTGCCGTACGGACTCAGCCTGCTCGCGTGGTTCGCGTTCTTCTACGCCTACTGGGGCACGCCGTGGCCCAGCGCGCCGTACGGCGCGATGTCGCAGACCGAGATCGACAACACGCTGTTCGGCGTGCCGGGCCTGCTCTTCGATCAGGAGTACGGACTGCTCGCCTACGCGCCTGCCTACGTCCTTGCCGGCTTCGGCGTGTGGACGATGACGCGGCGGCCCGGGCCGCTGCGCCGTCTGGGGCTCGAGGTCGCCCTCGTCTTCGGCGCGCTCCTCTTCACAGTCGGGGCGTTCAGGATCTGGTGGGGCGGGTCGGCCGCGCCCGGACGTCCGATCACCTCTGGTCTGCTGATCCTGATGCTGCCCATCACCGTGCAGCTCGGCACCGCTGCCGCGGATTCGGTGCGCCGGGCGGCGCAGCATCTGCTCATCTGGGCCGGCGTCTGCCTGGCCGTCGTGCTGCTCGACCGCGCAGGACGGCTTCCTCGTCAACAACGGCCGCGACGGCACCTCGTCGCTGCTCGAGTGGCTGTCGCCGCGGTGGCCGCTGTGGACTGCTGGCGCCGACCTTCATCGCACACGAGGCGCCGCGCGCGCTCGCTCGACGTGGCCGTCTGGCTGGCGGTCGTCGGCCCTGGGATCGTGGGCGCTCGGCCGGGTGCGCGCCGGCCACGCGTGGCGCGGCGGCGCTGATGGCGTCCCGGCGGGCGCGGCCTGGCGCTCGTGGGCGGGCGCGACGGCGATGCGGCTGCTGCCGCCGGCCCAGCCGCCGCTGCCGGGCATCGACCTGGCGCGCCGGGCCGCGGCTTGCCGCGCTCGACTCGTTCGATCACGTGAGCCGGCCGCTGGATCGCTGCGCTACGCGCCGCTCCACCTGTCGAGCGCCGTCGACGACGTAGCGATGCTCTGCGGTCGGCGTCGACGCCTGGCCTGCGCACCGAGCCGCAGCCGGTGCGCGTGCTGCACAACGGCCGCTTCTCGCTGCCGGCCGGCCGCTACCGCGCTCGTGATCCAGTGGGCCGTCGCGCAATCCGCTGCCGGCGCGCACGCGGCGCCACGGTGGCGCTGCAGGTGGGACGCATCGGCGCATCCGCTCACGACGTGGACGGTGGCGCCGATGCCCGGCGGCGCGCTGGAGCCGAGGAGTTCTGGCTGCCGGTCGACGCCGGCTTCGTCGGCCTGCGCGGCACGCCGGAGGTCGAGCGCTCGATCGCCGTCGCTCCGCATCGAAGCCGGTGGCCGTCGTAGACCAGGGCGTGCGCGCGCGCGACGCCGCAGGTGCTCGCCGCGGCCGCTTACGGCGAAGCGCTGGTGTTCTTCCACGACGAGCCCATGTATCCGGAAGCCGGCGGCTTCTGGACGACCGGCGAGCGGCCGGCGCGCGTGACCCTGGCGTGCGCCGGCGGCTGCGCCGACGGCGTGACGCTGCGCGTGCACAGCGGCAAGCGGCCGAACCACCTGCGGCTCGCCACGCTCGGCTGGAGCCAGGAGATCGATCTGCTCGGGCGAAGACCGCGGTCGACGTGCAGGTGCCGCCGCCGGCCACGGGCAGCGTGATCCTGCTCGAGTCTCGTCGACGACGACCGGATTCGTGCCGATGGAGGTCGATCCCGCGGTGCGGGATCGCCGCTACCTCGGCGTGTGGGTCGCGCCCGTGCCGTCCCCGAAGGAGACGCCCTGATGTCGATTGCGGACCTGCGCAGAGACTATCGCGCGCGCGCGCTGTCGGAGGCCGACGCCGCCGCCGATCCCATCGTGCTGTTCCGTCAGTGGCTCGACGAGGCGGTGCGCGCCGAGCTCGCCGATGCCAACGGCGATGACGCTGGCCACCGCGTCGGCCGACGGCACGCCGGACGCGCGCATCGTGCTGCTCAAGGACGTCGGCGCCGACGGCTTCACCTTCTTCACGAACTACGACAGCGCCAAGGGCCGCGAGCTGGCGGCGAATCCGCGCGCCACGCTGGTGTTCTTCTGGGCCGATCTCGAACGCCAGGTGCGGGTGAGCGGCACGGTCACGCGCGTGGATGGCGGCCGCCAGCGACGCGTATTTCCTGTCGCGCCCGCTCGAGAGCCAGTACCGGCGCGTGGGCGTCGCCGCAGAGTGCGGTGATCCCGGATCGCGAGACGCTCGAGACGCGGATGTCTGAGGTGTCCACGCGGTTCGCGGGCCAGGCGATGACCCGTCCACCGCACTGGGGCGGCTACCTGGTCGCGCCCTCGTGGATCGAGTTCTGGCAGGGCCGCCCGAACCGCCTGCACGACCGCCTGCGCTACCGTCGCGACGGCGCGGCCTGGATCATCGAACGCCTCGCACCGTAGCTGTCACGGGGTCTGGGGTCAGACCCCATTCTGGGCTGGACCAGACCAATCGCCGCGAAGTCTGGCCCAGTCAAGAATGGGGTCTGACCCGACCACCGACAAGTCGAGTGACAACTACCAGGTGATCGTGCCCTCACCGACGCGGACGGCGGTGCCACCCACGTGGACGCAGCGAATATCAGCGGGTGAGGTCGCCTCGACGCGCACGTGCACGCGGCTCGGGCGGCCCATCTTCACGCCCTGCGCGCTCACGATGGTGCCGGCGTCCGCCAGCGACACGACGCCGTGGCGCACCAGATACCCGCCGAGCGGTCCGCTGGCCCCGCCGGTCGCCGGGTCTTCGACCACGCCGGCCTCCGGCGCGAACATCCGGCTGTAGACCGTAGCGCCGTCGGGCCCCGGTTCGGCCGAGAACACGAACACGCCGATGTGGGCCCCGGCAAACGCACTCGTCAGCCGCCGCATCTTCGCGCCGTCCGGATCGCACGCATCGACGGCCGCCCGCGTCGCCAGCGGCACGTAGAAGAACGCCGCGCCGCACGACGCTTCCTCGACGGGCAGCCCGGTCGACGTCCACGCCGCCAGATCGCCGTTGATGGCCGCCACCACCTCGGCGCCGGGCCCGCCGCTCACACGGAACTCGGGCCGCCCCTGATCCATCCACGCCGCGGCAAGACCGTTCGTGCCCCACTCGAGCGCCACCGGCGTTGGCCCGACGTTCAGGCCGAACATCCAGCGCGCGCGCGGCGGCGCAATGACGCCGAGCGAGGCCAGCGCGAAGGTGGTGCCGATGGTGGGATGTCCCGCCATCGGCATCTCCCGCGCCGGCGTGAAGATGCGCATCCGGATGTCGGTGTCGGCGGACTCGGCCGGCAGCACGAAGGTGCTCTCGGCGAAGTTCATCTCGGTGGTGAGCGTCTGCATGTCGCGCGTCTCGAGGCCGCGCGCGTCGAGGAACACGGCGAGCTGGTTGCCCTCGAACGGGCGCGAGGTGAAGACGTCGTAGTGGAGATAGCGGGCGGTCGGCATCCGGCGATCCTAGTGTCCCGGAGCCGAAGTTCGGTGACAAATGATCCGGGCGCGGCGCCCGGATCGCCAGGCGCGACGACCGAGAATATCGAGAATATTCGAGGGAGAAGCAACGCCGCGAGCCGGGGCCCCCGCGACGCGTCCTCTGCGTCGTGGGGTGGGACGCGGGATGCCCCGCCCGGAGCATGTCAGCGAACATCGGCTCCGGGACACTAGCGCCGGCCGCCGAGGCCCGTGCACTACAATCGCGCCCTGATGCCCGAGCGTCGCGCTGTCGCCCGCGTGCTGGTGCTCGCGGCAACGCTGGTCGCGGCCACCGTCTCGACCCCGAGGACAGCCGCGGCGCAGTCGATCACGATCGTGGCCCCGGCCGCGCCCGGCGGCGGCTGGGACCAGACCGCCCGGGCCCTGCAGCGCGCGTTTGCCGCGCTCACGCCGCCCGTGAACGTGCAGGTGGAGAACGTGCCGGGGGCGGCCGGCACGATCGGCCTGGCGCGCTTCACCAGCGCCGATCGCGGCCGCGATGACGCGCTGCTGGTGACCGGGCTCGTGATGGTGAGCGGCATCGTCGCCACGCAGTCGGTGGTCTCGCTGGCCGACGTCACGCCAATCGCGCGCCTGACCGGCGAACACGAAGTGATCGTGGTGCCGGCCGGCTCGCCGCACCGCACGCTGCAGGACCTGCTCGCCGCCTTCCGTGCCGCGCCGCGCGCCGTCTCGTGGGGCGGCGGCTCGGCCGGCGGCACCGACGACCTGCTGGCGCGGCTGATGGCCGAGGCCATCGGCGTCTCTCCCGCCGATGTGAACTACGTGGCGTTCTCGGGCGGCGGCGAAGCGCTGGCGGCGCTGCTCGGCGGGCAGGTCACGGCCGGCGTGAGCGGCCTCGGCGAGTTCGCGCAGAGCATCAGCGCCGGACAACTGCGCGCCCTGGCGATTTCTTCGCCCACACGCGTGGCCGAACTCGACGCGCCGACGCTGCGCGAGGCCGGCGTGCCACTCGACCTCGCCAACTGGCGGGCGGTCGTGGCGCCGCCCGGCGTCAGCGACGCCGAGGCTGCCGCGCTCGCCGCGCGGGTCCGCGTCGCGGTCGACAGCGCCGCCTGGCGCGACACGCTGGCCCGCACGGGCTGGACCGACCAGTACCTCGACGGACCGGCGTTCCGCCAGTTCCTGCTGGCCGAACAGGCACGTGTCCACGCGGTGCTGGCGAGACTCGCGCAGGGCCGGGCCACGCCCGCGACCTCGTGGACACCGACCTCCGCCACCGCGCCGGCACTCGCGCTGGCCTTCACCGCGGTGCTGATGTTGGCCCTCGCGTGGCAGCGTCGAGGCGCTCCGGCGATGCCCGGCGCACCCGGCGCACACGCCCGCGTCGGGCTCATCGCCGGCGCCCTGCTGCTGCAGGCGGTGCTCCAGCCGCTGCTGGGATTTGTCATCACCGCGACCCTCGTCTTCACCGCCGGCGCCGCAGCGCTCGGCAGCCGCCGTCACGCGCGCAACGTCGGCGTCGGGGTGGCCGTGACGGTCGTCATCGCGATCGTGTTCGCGGCCGGGCTCGGCGTGCCGCTGCCGCTCGGGGGGTGGCCGCGGTGAACGCCTTCGCGGCGCTCTCAGACGGTTTCGTGCAGGCGCTCACGCCGGCGCATCTCGGCTGGGGCGCGCTCGGCGTCACTCTCGGCACCGCCGTCGGCGTGCTGCCCGGCATCGGCCCTGCGCTCACCGTCGCGCTGCTGCTGCCGGCCACCTACGGCCTCGACCCGACGAGCGCCTTCATCATGTTCGCGGGCATCTACTACGGCGGGATGTACGGCGGCTCGACGACGTCGATCCTGCTGAACACGCCCGGCGAGAGCTCGACGATCGTGACCGCGCTCGAGGGTCATCAGATGGCGCGCCGCGGCCGCGCCGGCGCGGCCCTGGCCACCGCCGCCATCGGCAGCTTCGTTGCCGGCACGCTCGGCACGCTGCTGCTCACGGTGAGTGCGCCGGCGATGGCGCGGCTCGCCCTCGCCTTCGGCCCGGCGGAGTATTTCGCCCTCATCGTGCTGGCGTTCATCGCCACCTCGACGCTGCTCGGCGACTCGCGCACCGCTGGCCTGCTCAGCCTCTTCGTGGGCGTGCTGCTGGGCCTGGCCGGCATCGATCGGTTGAGCGGTGAGGCACGCCTGACCTTCGGCGTGCCGTACCTGCTCGACGGACTCGACCCGACGATCGTCGCCATCGGCCTGTTCGCCGTCGGTGAGACCCTGGCGCTCGCCGCCGGGCCACCGGCCGGCCACGCGGTGCTGCCGCTCGAGCGCACGCGCTGGATGACGCGCGACGACTGGGCGCGGTCGTGGAAGCCGTGGCTGCGTGGCACCGTCATCGGCTTTCCGCTCGGCGCCTTGCCCGCCGGTGGCGCAGAACTGCCCACGCTGCTTTCGTACGCCGTCGAGAAACGCCTCGCACGCCGGCCGGAGGAATTCGGGAGCGGCGCGATTGAAGGCGTCGCCGGCCCGGAGGCCGCCAACAACGCCTCGGCCGCCGGCACGCTGGTGCCGCTGCTGACGCTGGGGCTGCCCGCCTCGGCGACCGCCGCCGTGCTGCTCGCCGCGTTCCAGCAGTTCGGCCTGCAGGCCGGACCGCTGCTCTTCGAGCGCGAGCCCGAGTTCGTGTGGACGCTGCTGGCGAGTCTCTACATCGGCAATGTCCTGCTGCTGGTGCTCAACCTGCCGCTCGTGCGCCTGTGGGTGCTGCTGCTGCGCATCCCGGCGCCGTGGCTCTACGGCGGCATCCTCGTCGTGGCGACGGTTGGCGCGTGGAGCGTGCATCGTTCCTCGGGCGACATCCTCGCGCTGGTCGTCATCGGCCTGGTCGGTCTCGGCCTGCGGCGGGTCGCGTGTCCGCTGGCGCCGGTGATGATCGGCTTCATGCTGGGACCGGCGGCCGACATGCATCTGCGGCGGGCGCTGGCGGTGGGCGACGGCGGCTGGGCCACACTCGTCACGCGCCCGATCGCCGGGGCGCTGCTGGCCGTGTGTGCCCTCCTGCTGGCGGCGCCGCCGCTCTGGCGCGCCTGGCGCCGGGACGCCGCGGCGGGACCCGGCGTCCAAGGGAGAGGGCTACACTAGCAGCCAGCCCGAGGGCCAGTATCCGCATGTCCACCGCTTCTTCGGCTCCACTCGTCGTCGCCCTCACCGGCGCGACCGGCATCATCTACGGCGTCCGGCTGCTCGAGCGGCTGCGCGAGGCCGGCGTCGGCTCGCACCTGGTCATGAGCAAGTGGGCCATCCAGACGATGCTGCAGGAAACCGACTACACCGTTGAGGGCGTGAAACGTCTGGCCACCGAGGTCCACAGCCCCGACGATTTCGGCGCCGCCATCTCGAGCGGCTCGTTCGTCACCCGCGGCATGGTCGTGGCGCCGTGCAGCATGCGGACGCTGGCGGCGATCTCGACCGGCAGCGGCACCACGCTCGTGCACCGGGCCGCCGATGTCGTGCTCAAGGAGCGCCGGAAGCTGGTGCTGGTGCCCCGCGAGGCGCCGCTCAGCGACATCCACCTCGAACATATGCTGCGCCTGTCGCGGATGGGTGCCGTGATGTTCCCGCCGGTGCCGGCCTTCTACCAGCGCCCGACCTCGGTGGACGACATCGTGGACCATACCGTGATGCGCGTGCTCGACCAGTTCGGCCTGCATCTCGACGAAGCCGGGCGCTGGACCGGTCGCACGGCTGCTCCGCTCGCCGCGCGCGGCTGACCCGCCCCCCGGTATCGGCGCCCTTGTCGCCGTGGTCGCGCCGCGAGTGGTGGTTTACACTCGCGGGATGCGCATCCGACTCGCTCTCGCCGCCTCGCTTGCCACTGCCCTTGCCGGCTGTTCGTCGCCCGCCGACACACCCGCACCGGCGCCCGCGGCCACCGCGGCGGCGGCGCCGGCCGAGCGCAAGTACCTGCTCGAGCGCGTCGACGATGCCGCCGTCGTGCAGCTCTACGCCGACGGCTTTCGCGATCTGCCGCTCAACGAGAAGCGCCTCGTCTATCACCTCACCCAGGCGGCCATTGCCGGCCGCGACATCTACTGGGATCAGCGCTACGCGCACGGCCTCGCCATGCGCGGCGTGGTCGAACAGATCCTGACCCACAGCGCCGGCATCGACCCGGCGACGCTGGCCGAGGTCACCCGCTACACCAAGCTGTTGTGGCTGAACTCGGGGCCTTACAACAACCTCACGGCCCGCAAGTTCGTGCTCACGTGCACGCCCGAGGCCTTTGCGGCAGCCGCCGCGCAGGCGCGTGAAGAACGGCGCCACGTTCGCGACCGCGTCCGGCGAGTCGCTCGACGGCCTGCTGGCGCGGTTGCGGCCCTACTTCTTCGACCTGACGGTCGACCCGATGGTCACGCAGAAGACGCCGGAGGGCGGCCGCGACATCCTGCAGGCCAGCTCGAACAACCTCTACAGCGGCGTCTCAACCGCCGACCTCAAGGGCTTCACCGAGAAGCACGGCCTGAACTCGCGCCTCGTGAAGCAGAACGGCCGCCTGGTCGAAGAGGTCTACAAGGTGGGCGGCAAGTACGACGTTCAGATCCGCGCCGTCGTCGGCCATCTCGAAGCCGCGCAGGCGTTTGCCACGCCGACGATGAAGGAGGCGCTCGCGAAGCTGGTGCAGTGGTATCGCACCGGCGACGACGCCGACCGCAAGGCCTACGACATCGCCTGGGTCAACGACAAGGCCTCGCCGGTCGACACCATCAACGGCTTCATCGAGGTCTATCTCGACGCCCGCGGCGTCAAGGGCTCGTGGGAAGCGCTCGTCTACTACGTGAACCGCCAGAAGACGGTGGACATCGAGAAGCTCGCCACCAGCGCGCAGTGGTTCGAAGACCGCATGCCGTGGGCGCCCGAGTTCCGCAAGGCCGGCGTCAAGGGCATCACCGCGACGGCCATCGATGTGGTCATCGAAACCGGCGACTCCGGTCCGATCACGCCCGTGGGCATCAACCTGCCGAACGACCAGAAGGTGCGCGAGGAGCACGGCAGCAAGTCGGTGTCGCTGTCGAACGTGAACGAGGCCTACGACAAGTCCACGGTGCCCGAGTTCCGGCGCGAGTTCGCGTGGACGCCGGAGGAAGTGGCGCGCGCCGACAAATGGAGCGCCTTTGCCAGCGAGCTGCACACCAACATGCACGAGGTCATCGGCCACGCCTCCGGCAAGGTCTCCGACAAGGTGGGCGGTAATCCGGCGACCCTGCTCAAGGAGCAGTACTCGGCGCTCGAAGAAGGCCGCGCCGACCTCATCGGCCTCTACTTCCTGGCCGATCCGAAGCTCGCCGAACTCGGCATCCTGAAGGCCGCCGACCAGGCCGAGATCGTGCAGGCGGAATACGAGGCCTACACCAAGAACGCGCTGGTGCAGCTGCGCCGCATCCGCCAGGGCACGCAGATCGAAGAAGACCACATGCGCAACCGCCAGATGATCGTGCGCTGGCTGATGGCCAACACCAAGGCCATCGAGGTGCGCCAGCGCGACGGCAAGACCTTCTACGTGATGACCGACGCGCGGGCGTTTCGCGAGGGCGTGGGCCGGCTGCTCGGCGAGGTGCAGCGCATCAAGTCGGTGGGTGACTACGGCGCCGCCAAGGCGCTCTTCGAAGCGCACGGCGTGCACTTCGATCCGACGCTGCGCGACCAGGTCGTGGCCCGCGTCGATCGCCTGAAACTGCCGTCCTATTCCGGCTTCGTGATGCCGGCACTGACTGCGGTCACCGACGCCAGCGGCGCCATCACCGACGTGACGATCGGTTATCCCATGGACCTGACGACGCAGATGCTGGCGTTCTCGAAGGTGGGCGCGAGCCTGAAGTAACGTGGCGCCGCCAGACCTGACGGCACGGCGGCGCGCGGTCGCGCGGCTGTCCGGGCTCGCCGTGGCGGTGGCTGCCGCGCTCGCCATCGCTCCGGCGCGCGCGGCCTCGCCCGATACGGCGCCGCCGCTGCCGGCGCCAACGGGCACCGTGGTCACGGTGCAGACCGAGCGCCAGTTGCAGGACGCCGTGCGGGGCGTCCGGTCGGGCACGACCATTCTCATCGCCCCGGGCACCTACACGCTCTCGCAGACGCTCACCTTCCGCCGGGAGCTGCGCGACGTCGTCATCCGCGGCGCCACCAACAACCGCCACGACGTGGTCATCGTCGGCACGGGGATGGCGAACCCGCGTTACGGCGAGGTGCCCTTCGGCATCTGGACCGGCGACGGCGTGACGCGGCTGACCATCGCCAATCTGACACTGCGCGACTTCTTCTTCCACCCGATCATCTTCAACCCCGGCACCGCACAGCCCCGCGTCTACAACGTGCGGCTCGTAAACGCCGGCGAGCAGTTCATCAAGGCCAACCCCGACGGCAACGGCGGCGGCGTGGATGGCGGCGTGGTCGAATATTCGGTGCTGGAATACGAGACAGTGGCCCGCAGCGACTACACCAACGGCGTGGACGTGCACACCGGCCGCGACTGGATCATCCGCCACAACCTGTTCCGCCGCATCCGCTCCGACAGCGGCCTTGCGGGCCCGGCGGTGCTGATGTGGAACAACTCGCGCCACACCCTGGTCGAGGGCAATACCTTCATCGACAACCACCGCGACATCAGCCTCGGCCTGGTGGCGCGTGGCATCAACGACCACATCGGCGGCATCGTGCGCAACAACATGATCGTGCGCACGCCAGGCGCCGCCGGCGATGTCGGCATCGCGGTCGTCGACTCGCCGGGCACCTCGGTGCTCCACAACACGATCTGGATGGGCGGCGCCTATCCCAATGCCATCGAGTACCGCTTCCCCGATGCGACCGGCCTCGTCATCGCCCACAACCTGACCGACGGCGCCGTCCTCGCCCGCGACCAGGCCGTCGCCACGCTGACCAGCAACGTCACGACCGCCACGGCGGCGTACTTCTCGGGCGTGGCCACCGGCGATCTCCACCTGACGGCCGCAGCGACCCTCGCCATCGATGCGGCGCCGGCCCTGCCGGACGTGCCGGCAGACTGGGACGGCGACGCCCGGCCAGCCGACGGGCGCGCCGACATCGGCGCCGACGAACTGAAGGCAGCGGCGCCTGCGGCCGCGGTTCGCGGCAACCGGCCCGTCACGCGGGGCCGCCTCCAGCGTCGCTGAGCCAGACACGACCAACGTCACCCGGCGTACGGATCTGCAAAACGTCCGCCCGTGCAACTCCGTCCGCGGCACGCCCGTGTGTCGTCGCCCGTCCGCCGCCCAGCCGTGGCATGATCGGCCAGCGATGACGACACGCGCCTACCGCGCCGGACAGACCGTCGAAGACTACTGCCGCGCCTGTCACGTGGATCGGATTCACACCGTCGTGGTGGTCGACGGCGACGGCCAGCCGCTGCGCGTCAGCTGCGACTTCTGCCGCAGCGAGCACAACTTCCGCGGCGGCGCGCGCATGGCCATTGCCGGCACGCCGGTGGCGCCGACATCCACCCGCCCCGCGCGACCGGCGTCCGCTGCTGTCCCCTCCCCCGCCCTGCCGCTCGTTGGCGAGCGCGAGATCTCGGAGCCCGTCATGAGCGATCCGTCCGGCGTCAACCTCGAAGCGCTGCTGCGCCGCATCATCCGCGAAGAGACGGGCCTGACGCCGGCGGCGCCGGCCGAGAAATGGCGCGGCGGCGATCTGGTGCTGCGGCCCGGCAAGCCCGGCGTGCAGGAGAAGAGCTGGCCGATCGAGACCTTCTTCCACAAGATCGTCATGCTCCGCAATCGCCTGCGAACGCTCGAACAGCAGCTGAACGCCTCGGACCTGCCCGACGATCAGAAACTGAAGGTGCAGAGTTACATCACCGGCTGCTACGGCTCGCTCACGACCTTCAACGTGCTGTTCGCCGACGACGCCGACAAGTTCGTCGGTGGCGGCGAATAATCGGCCTGCCCCGAATGGCACGTTTCCTGCGCCGATTTCGTGCCAACTGGGGCAGGGCCCTTGTCGGGATCTGCGTACTGCTGGCGATATCTGCGCCGAGTGCGCAATCCAAGCCGCGGGCCCGCGCGCTCGGCGTGCCGTTCCACGGCACGCCCGGTCCGTTGAACGCAATCACTGACGTGCCCGGCGTGGAAGTGGGTCACGCGACGGTGGTGCGCGGTGACGGCGCGCTCGTGGTGGGCCAGGGACCCGTGCGCACGGGCGTGACGGCGGTGTGGCCGCGTGGCAGACAGTGGGCGCCGGTGTTCGCCGGCTGGTTTGCCGGCAACGGCTTCGGCGAGATGACCGGCGCGCCGTGGGTCGTTGAAGGCGGCGTGCTCGGCGGCCCGGTGATGATCACCGGCACCTACTCGGTCGGCGTGGTCCGCGACGCCGTGAACAGCTACTTCCACGAGGTGCTGAAGACGCCCATCCCATGGCACCAACCGGTGGTGGGCGAGACGTCGGATGCGTTCCTGAACGACGGCCAGGGCCAGCACGTCACCAAGGCGCATGCCTTCGAAGCGCTGACGAGGGCCGCGCGGCGGCGCCGTGCCCGAGGGCAACGTAGGCGGTGGCACCGGCATGGTGGCGCACGGCTTCAAGGGCGGCATCGGCACCTCGAGCCGGGTCGTTGCCGGGCACACCGTGGGCGTGCTCGTGCAGGCCAACTACGGCACGCGCGAGAGCCTGGCGATTGCGGGCGTGCCCGTCGGACGTGAGATCACCGGCGCCGAACGTCGTCGCGCACCGGCGCCGCCAGCCGATCGCGATGGGTCGATCATCGTGGTCGTCGCCACCACCGCGCCGCTGCTGCCGCATCAGCTCGAACGCGTGGCGCGCCGCGTGCCGATGGGCATCGCGCGCCTTGGCGGCACGGCGTCGAACGGCTCCGGCGACATCTTCATCGCGTTTTCCACTGCCAACCCCGGTGCCGCCGCCGAGACGCGGCGCCACGCGCCATCACGTGGCTCCCGAACGGCGACCTGTCGCCGCTGTTCGAAGCGACCGTGGACGCCACCGAAGAGGCCATCGTCAATGCGCTGGTGGCGGCCGAGACGATGACCGGCATCGACGGCAACACCGCCCACGCCCTGCCCGTGGATCAGCTGCGGGCACTGCTGAAGAAGTACGGACGCCTGTCGCCCTAGACTCGCGTTCCCCTGGCGTTCAGCGCGGCGCTCGCGGGTCGAGGCCGGGCAGGCCGGTCTTGCGCCGGATCGCGCTCACGAGATTGCCACGCCGGCCGTAGCGCAATGCCGAGAACGGCGCATACGGATGCACGCCGCACGCCATCGCCGCCGCGGCCACGGGCCGGAACGCCAGCGCGCGCAGCGCGTCAGCCCAGACGGCCCCGAAGCGTCCACGTTGCACCGGCGCGACCGGATCGGCATCGTGCGCCACGGCAACTACGTGTCCGTCGACACGGGCAAATATTCAGTCGCCCCGTGGCTGGCGCGGACGATCGCCGACGGCTTGCTCTGACAAGTCTTACAAAAGGAGTACGCGCGCCGGCGCGCGCGACTCGTAGCATGCAGGAGTGGTGATCATCCAGGGCGGCATGGGCGTCGGCATCTCGCACTGGCGCCTGGCGCAGACGCGTGTCGGCCCTCGGACAACTCGGCGTCGTCAGGGCACGGCGCTCGATCAGGTGCTGGCGCGCCGCCTGCAGACGGGCGATCCCGGTGGGCCACATGCGCCGAGCCCTGACGGCGTTCCCGGTGCCGGAACTGGCAGCCACCATCCTGGCGCGCTACTACATCCCCGGCGGCAAGGCACGCCGCGACGCGTTCGCGGCGGTGCCGATGCCGTCAGCCTCGCCATCGGCCGAGTGGCAGGCGCTCGTGATGGTGGCGAACTTCGTCGAGGTGTTCCTGGCCCGCGAGGGCCACGGCGAATCCCGTCGGCATCAACTACCTCGAGAAGATCCAGACGCCGCACCTGCCGTCGATCTACGGCGCGATGCTGGCCGGCGTCGACTACGTGCTGATGGGCGCCGGCATCCCGATGAAGATTCCGGGCGTGCTCGATCGCTTCGTCACCCACGAGCCGGCCACCTATCCGTTGACGGTCAGTGGCGCCAGCGCCGACGATGCCGTGCAGCTGTCGTTCGATCCGCGCGAGTTCGTCGGCTCGGCATTGCCGCCGCTGACGCGGCCGAAGTTCCTGGCCATCATCGCCTCGGACGTGCTGGCGCTGAGCCTCACGAAGCGCGCCAACGGCACGGTCGACGGCTTCATCGTCGAAGGCGCCGACGGCCGGCGGCCACAACGCGCCGCCGCGCGGGGCCCTTCAGCTGAACGAACGCGGAGAGCCGGTCTACGGCCCACGTGATGTCGTGAACCTCGAGAAGCTGAAGGCGCTCGGCCTGCCGTTCTGGCTGGCCGGCGGCTCCGGCACGCCCGAACGGCGTGCGCGAGGCGCTCGCGGTTGGCGCCGAAGGCGTGCAGGTGGGCACGGCGTTTGCGATGTGCGCGGAGTCGGGCCTGCGCGATGACATCCGGCAGGCGCTGCTCGACACAGGTGCGGGAGGGCCACGACCGACGTGGTGACCAACGCCGTCGCTTCACCCACGGGATTTCCGTTCAAGGTCGCCAGCCTGCCTGGCACGCTCTCGGACGCCGGCGTGCTGGCCGCCCGGCCCCGCATCTGCGATCTCGGCTATCTGCGCGAGGCCTACACGGACGACGACGGCACGATCCGATTCCGTTGTCCGTCGGAGCCCGTGAACGTCTACATATCCAAGGGTGGCGACGGTGCCGATACGGTCGGCCGCGCCTGTATCTGCAATGCGCTCCTCGCCACCGTGGGCCTGCCGCAGATACGCGCCGGGCGGCTGGAAGAGCCGCCGATTGTGACCATGGGCGACGACCTCGCCGGCGTGGGCCGGTTCCTGCGTCCCGGCGCCACAGCGTATTCTGCCGCCGACGTCATCGCGGCGCTGACTGCCAGCCCGTAGGCCGCAATCGACCCGCCCTCCCGGCGATACCACCACTCGTCCCGGAGCAGTGGGCGGCCCTCGTCGGTGGCGACGCTCGCACGGGTATGCTGACGGCGAGGCGACACCGTGACCCTGGGCACCGACCTGCGTCTGACCCTGCGCGCGCTGCGCACCAACGCCGGCTACGCGCTGGCCGCGGTGGGCACGCTCGCCCTCGGCATCGGCGCCACCACGGCGATGTTCAGCGCCGTCTACGCGGTGCTGCTGGCACCGCAACCCATAAGGGAGCCCGGCGTCTGGTGGCCGGCTGGGGCCTGGCGCCGGAGCTCTCGCACGGGCTTGTCGAACTCACCTATCGCGACATCGAGGCCCTGGGCCGCGACAACCGCTCCGTGCAGTCGATGGCGGCGGTGGGCTCGACCACCTGGAGCGCCGTGCTCGAAGGCCACGGCGATCCGGCGCGGCTCGCGTATGCCGGCGTCTCGGGCACGTTCTTCGAGACGCTCGGCGTGCCGGCCGCGCTCGGCCGCGCAATCCAGCCGGCCGACGACGTGCGCGGCGGCCCCAGCGTGCTGGTGCTGAGCCATGTGACCTGGCGCGATCGCTTCGGCGCCGACCCCGCCATCGTCGGCCGCACGCTGACCCTCGACGGCGAGCCGCAAACAGTGCTCGGCGTGATGCCGGAAGGCTTCGACTATCCGCGCGGCGCCGAGTTCTGGGCACCGCTGGCGCCTGGCCTTTCGGCCGGCGACGCCGTGTGGAAGACCGACGTGCTGGCAACCGTGGGCGTGCTGTTCTACGTGGCGCGCCTCAACGGCGGCGTCACCGCCGTGACTGCCGGAGATGAGTTGTCGGCCATCGGCCGACGCCTCGACGAGCGACGTCCGGGTCCGCAGGTGGGCAGCCGCGTGATGGCGATGCCGTTCGAGGAACACGTCGTCGGTCCGGCGCGCCGCGCGCTGTGGGCCCTGCTCGGCGCCGTCGGTGTGCTGCTGGTCATCGCCTGCGTGAACGTGTCGGGCCTGATGCTGACGCGCGCGGCCCGAGCCCGCCGCGAGCGCGCCATCCGCCTCGCCATCGGCGCCTCGGAGGCCGACGTGGCCCGTCTGTGGCTGGTCGAGGCCTCGGTGGTCGCGCTGCTTGGCGGCGTCGCCGGGCTGGCGCTGGCGTCGGGACTCACGTCCACGATGCTCGCCCTCGCACCCGAGAGCATCCCGCGTCTGGACGGCGCGCGGCTGAACCTGCCGGTGGCCGCCGCGGCCTGCTGCCGTCACGCTGCTGTGCGCGATCGCCTGCGGCCTTGCGCCGATGCGTCTTGCGCGCGGCGCCAGCGTGGCCGACGCGCTGGCCGATGCCGGACGCCACACCGCCGGTGCGCGGCCGCGCCGCTGGCGCACCGGGCTGCTGGTGGCGCAGATCGCGATGGCGGTGGTGCTGCTCGTGACCGCCGGCCTCGTGACGCGCAGCTTCCAGGCCCTGCAGGCCATCGACCTCGGCTTCCAGCCGGGATACGTGCTGTCGGTGCAGGTGGATCCGCGCCTGCCGGCGACGCGGGTGAACCCATGGATCGACGAGCTGCTTCAGACGCTGGCGGCGCATCCGGCGGTGGAGGCCGTCGGCGCGGTGGCCCTGCGTCCGCTCGGGCTCGGGCCGATCGGCCAGGGCACGACGGTGGTGCTCGAGGGGCAGCCCGACACGCCGGAGTCGGCGGCGGCGAATCCGCTGCTGAACTACCAGGTGGCGACACCGGGATACTTCGACGTGATGCGCATTCCGCTGGTGGCCGGACGGTACTTCACCGCCGGCGATCGCGACGGCGCCGAACGTGTGGCCGTGGTCGGCGCCTCGACGGCAACGCGCATCTGGCCCGGTCGCAGCGCCGTGGGCCAGCGGCTGCTCACCGCGTCGTTCGATCGCCGCGAGGGCGCGCCGAAGAAGGCGTGGCGGCGGGTCGTCGGCGTCGTGGCCGACGTGCACTACCGCGGGCTCGATGAGGTGTCTCTGGACCTCTACGACCCGCACACGCAGTCGACGCAGCCGGCCACCGACCTGGTCATCCGCACGGCCGGGAATCCGCTGGCCGTGGCGTCCGTCGTGAGCGCACAGGCGCGACGTGTGGCCCCGACGGCGATCGTGGACGGCGTCACCACGCTCGAGGCGCTGGTGAGCCGCGCCTGGGCGCCGTGGCGCTTCGGCGCGTGGGTGTTCTCGCTCTTTGCGGCCGTGGCGACGGCGCTCACGGCCATCGGTCTCTTCAGCGTGGTCGCACTCGACGTGGCCGAACGGCGCCGGGAGTTCGCGGTGAGGCTGGCGGTCGGGGCCACCGCGGGACTCGTCGCCAGAGGGGTAGCCGTCTCGGCCGCGATCCTCGCCGCCCTCGGTCTGGCGCTGGGGCTCGGCACGGCGACGCTCGCGAGTGCCGCGGTGCAGGGCCTGCTGTTCGGCGTGCCCCGTCTGGACGTCCCGACCTATGCCG
Source organism: uncultured Acidobacteriota bacterium (assembly GCA_963779175.1). Taxonomy (GTDB): domain Bacteria; phylum Acidobacteriota; class Vicinamibacteria; order Vicinamibacterales; family UBA2999; genus CADEFD01. Next base: position 259,390 of record CAVZXA010000003.1, on the reverse strand, counting down.
GTGTGGCGGCCTCAGTTGTCGTGGTCGTCGCTGCGGCCACATGGGTGCCGATGCGCCGCGCCATGCGGGTCGCGCCGGCAGAAGTGCTGCGCGAGGGGTGATGACATCGGCCCCGTCGAGCAGAGCTGACTGGCCCGGCTGGATCGAGCCCGCTCGCGACGCGCCGGCGCGGCGCGGCGTGCCTGAGGCCGGCCGGTGCGCGGCCCCGTCCGTCAGAGCTGACTGGCCCGGCTGGATCGAGCCCGCTCGCGACGCGCCTGCGCGGCGCGGCGTGCCTGAGGCCGGCCGGTGCGCGGCCCCGTTCGTCAGAGCTGACTGGCCCGGCTGGACCGAGCCCGCTCGCGACGCGCCGGCGCGGCGCGGCGTGCCTGAGGCCGGCCGGTGCGCGGCCCCGTCCGTTGATATGGCTGTCTTCTGTCAAGTGGGCAGACGCGTCCCGCCTCATCGTCATCATGAGTGCCGTTCTTGGCCCGCTCTTTCTGGAGCCTCGTCATGCTTCAGGTCCATCTGGCCGGCGGCACCGCGTTCTAGCGACGGTTGACGCTGCTGATATCCGCGGGTTGGGTACCGCCCAGACTGTGGTTCGTCGCGGAGCTGCCTCGCCCTAGGCACGGACGTAGCGACCACGGGCCGCTGTCCTTAACGGACTCGAGGATTCTCCACCAAGCCCGCGATGCCGCCGGCCAGTCGGACCTGATCATCGCGCGGGCTTACGCCGCCGGCGGTCGCACCTCCCGGGCGATCGCCCAGATGAAGCCGGTGAGTTCACGGGCGACGGCGGTGGCGACCTTCGGCTTCGCCTTGCCGCGGGCCACGAGCTTGCGGAAACGGGACGTCAGACGCAGTTGCGCCTTCCACGCGATGTCGCAGACCGCCTTCGGGAGCGCTTCTTGGCGATACAGCATCTGCCGGCCGATGCGCGGGACGCCTTGATACGCCCACGCGGCCTCGGCGAGCAGCCGCCGCGCATGCGGGTTGCCGGCCTTGGTGATCCCGCCGCGCCGGACACTCGGTCCACTCGAGTACTCCGACGGCACAAGGCCGAGAAACGCCATGAGCTGCCGCGGGTGGTCGAAGCGGCGGATGTCGCCGACTTCGGCGACGAGACCGACGGCGGTCACGAACGAGACGCTACGCAAGGCCTGCAAGGCGTCCACCACCGGGGTCCAGCGCCACGCGGGCGTGTGCTGTCGCAGCTGCTCCGTCAGGCGCTCGACGCGCCGCTCGGTCTCGTCGATCGTGTCGCGATACTCCTGTAGCGCGATGTGCTGGGGTGCCAGTGGGAAGCTGAGATCGGCCAGCCACCGGCGATACGGTTGCGTCCACCCGGCCCGCCCCGGATAGCGCCGGCCCTGGCGGAGCAGGAACGCCTTCAGCCGATGCTTGGCTTGCGTGCTGAGGCCGACCGCATCTTCCCGCGCGCGCACCAGGTCGCGCATCGCTTCATCGGCGTCGGTCGGGATGTAGATCGCCGTGAGCTCGCCGGCGCGATGGAGCCGTGCGAGGGCGTCGCCGTCGCGCCGGTCCGTCTTGATCCGGTCGCCGCTGCGCTTCGGCATGCTCGATGGATTGACGACGACGCACTCCTCGCCCTGGCTCGTCAGGTAGCGATAGATGCCGAAGCCGCACGGGCCCGCCTCGTACACGAAGCGCAGGCGCCGCGTCGGCGCCCGCAGGGCCTTCAGCACTTTCGCCAGCGCTTCGAGATCGCCCGGAATGCCTCCGTAGTGGCGGACCTCGCCCTCTCGCCCGTCTTCGGCCAGGGAGATGTCGATCGAGTCTTTGTGGACATCCATCCCCACGAACATGCTACGTTTCGCCATGGCCTGCCTCCGTCGTATGTGGCTCTGCGCCAACCCTCACCGGTGTCGCGCAATCCACGATCTACTACGTGAGGCAGGTCTCTGCCCCGACAGCCATACTGTCTAGGACGTGGCGCGCCCGGCTGGACTCGAACCAGCTACCCCCGACTTAGAAGGTCGGTGCTCTATCCAGATGAGCTACGGGCGCGTGGCCTCAATCGTAACAGCCCCGAGCGGCACGCGTCTCATGCCCGCCTCGCCCAGCGCAGCTTCGCCGCCGCGGCGCGTGGATTGGCGCGTACTTCCGCGGCGGACGCGCGCGTCACGTCGGGGCTCACGTCCGCGTACACGCCGTCGCGCACGCCGGCCTGGAACGCTTTCTTCACCCGGCGATCTTCACCCGAGTGGAACGTGAGGATGGCCACCCGCCCGCCGGTGTTGAGACAGGCCGGCAGCGCCCGCAGCAGCGCATCGAGGGCGCCGAACTCGTCGTTGACCGCGATGCGCACCGCCTGGAAGACGCGCCGCACCGAGCGCTCGACATCGTCCGCCTGCGCCCGCGGACTCGCTGTCCTCACCGCCGCACGCACAGCCTCCGCCAGTGCGCGCGTCGTCGCATACACCTGCCCCGCCACGCGCCCGGCAATCGCCGCCGCGTGCGGTTCGTCGGCGTTGGCCTCGAGCATGGCCGTGAGTTCGGTGGCGGTCGCACGGGCGAGGAACGCGGCAGCCGGGGCCCCGCGCGTCGGGTTCATCCGCATGTCGAGCGGCGCCGCGTCCTTGAACGTGAACCCGCGTTCCGGGTTGTCGAGCTGCATCGACGACACCCCCAGGTCCGCACAGATCACATCGGCCCCGGCGAGTCCCTCCCGCGCCAGCACCTGCGCCAGGCCCGCGAAGTTGGTGCGATGGACGGTGAACACGTCTTCAGCCCAACCGGCTGCGCGCATGCGCGCCTCGGTCCGGGGCAGCTCCAGCGGATCGGCGTCGACTCCGATCAGGCGTCCGCCCGGCGCCAGGCGTCCGAGCACCGCTCGCGCATGCCCCCCGAAGCCGAGCGTGCAGTCCACCGCCACCTCACCGGGCTGCGGCGCCAGCACGGCCACGATCTCGTCGACCATGACCGGCCGGTGCATGCCCGCCGGCGTCTTCCCCGCCTCCAGCACCCTGGCCACGTCGGCCGGATAGCGCTCCGGCTGCTGCTCCTTGTACTTCTCGTGGAACGCGCGAGGATTCCGACCGCGGTAGCGTGGACGGCGCATCGTGCTCAGGCTCCGCCGCCGCTGGCGAGACGGCGCCGCACGAACTGGACGAGTTCGGGGAACGGCGCGCGGTCCACGAAGTGTCCGCGATCGGTGTGCTCGAAGTAGCTGCAGCCGAGCTGTTTCGCCACGAACCGCGCCTCGCTCACCGGGATCAGGGGATCGTCGAACGACTGGAAGATGCCGATCCACTGCTGGTTGCGACGGATGGCGTCCCACTGCCAGGGCGCGCCGTAGTAGCCGCTCGTCCGCTCGTCCACGTCGCCGAGGTCGGTGTGGCAGACGCCCACCAGCACCGAGCCCAGCAGCGGATGGCGTCTCGGCGTAGCGCATCGCAGCGACCGCGCCCGACGAGTGGCCGATGAGCACCGTGCGCGCATCGGCGCCGAGCTCATCCAGAAACGGCAGCCACACGCTGGCCCGCGCGCGAACGTTGTCGGGAAAGGTCCGGTTCACGACCTCCAGACCCAGCGCCGTCAAGTCGCGTTCGACAAACGGCAGCCAGCCATCGGCCGCCGTGCTGCCGCCGTTGCCGTGGATGAGGATGACTCTGGGTGCTGTCGTCACGGGTGTCTGGCCCCGATTATCCCGCGTCCGGGCGCCCCGCCGGTTGGCTGCACTACAATGCCGCAACGGTCGTCCGAGCCTGCCCCCATGCTCCGCCGCCGCCGGAGGACTGCATGCCGGACGCGCGCGAGTATCAATCCGTGATGGAAGAAGCGGAGCAGGCGGCTGGCGCCGGCGACTTCGCGCGCGCCAACGCGTGCCTGCGCGACGCCCTGCAGCTCCAGGAAGCCACGCTCGGCACGGCGCATCCGGATCTCGCCAGCACGCTGAACAATCTGGCCGTCGTGTGCGAGACCGTGGGCGAAAACGACGACGCCGAGCGCTTCTACCGGCGCGCCTATGCCATCGCCTCAGGATCGCTGCCGCCGGACGATCCGCTGGTCGCCACGAGCCGCGACAACCTCAAGGATTTCTGTGCCGCGCGTGGTCGCGCGTTCGAAGAACGGGCGGCGGTCACACCTCCGGCGCCGCCGGTCGTGCCGGCGCCTTCGCCCGTGCCCACGCCGCCCGCCGTCGCGGCCCAGCCGGCCCGGGCGGCCTCACGTCCGCCGCCGGCCCCAGCCGTCGCCGTGGCTACCCCCGATGCTGCGACCTGGTCAAAGCCGCTCATCGCCGTCGCCGGGCTGCTCGCGGTGGTCGGCGCCATCATGCTCGGGCGGTCGTGGGTGACGCCGGCACCGGAGGAGCGCGCCTCGGCCGTCACTCCCGCCACGCCGACAGCGGCGACACCGGCGGCGCCACCCGCATCCACGCCGTCCCCCGCGGCGACGCCAGCCACGCCGACCGCCGCCGCGCCGATCGCGGCGACGCCGGCCGCGCCCGCGGCGACGCCCCCACCTGAGCGCTCGAACAGCAACGCCGGGGTGGCCGCGCCGGCAGGCGTGCGCATCGTCACCGCCAACGTCTGCGCGTCGCTGTCTACGAGCGGCGCGTGGCGCTGCGACGCCGTCGACGCCGTGACCGCGCCCGGCCGGGCCGCTTACTACACCCGCATCGCCTCCCCCTCGGCGATGCGCGTGCAGCACCGCTGGTACCGGGGCACGTCGCTGCGCCAGAGCGTCACGCTTTCCATCGCCGCCAACCCGTCCGACGGCTATCGCACCTTCAGCCGCCAGACGCTCAGCCCCGGCGCCTGGCGGGTGGAACTGCGCGCCGGCCGACGGCGTCCTGCTGCACGAAGCGGCCTTCGACGTGCGGTGAGCGTCGTCGGCTCCGCGTCACCGCCGGCGACCTCGGCCTGGCGCCTCGCGCTCGCCGTCGCGCTCACCGTGCTCATCGTCGGCGCCGCCCCGGCGGCCGGCGTCGCGCGCAGCCGCCTCCAGTCGGCACTCGGACCGCGCTTCGCCACGTTCCTCGCTGGCGCGCTCGCCCTCGCGCTGGCCGCCGCCATCACCATCGCGCTGCGCCGCGGCCCACGGCCGTCGATCGGCCGCGTCGCGCGGATGGTCGCGGCGCTGGCCATCGCCGGCGTCTACGTGGCCTGGACCGGTAACGCCGACCCCTCGATCCGGGCCGTCGAACTGGTCCACTTCGTCGAGTACCGGCGTCATCACCTTCCTGTTCCATCGCGCGTGGCGGGAGCGCGCAGGCGCGGCCGCTTACGTCCTGGCCGGCCTGGCGGCATTCCTCGCCGGACTCGCCGAAGAGGCCTACCAGTGGTGGCTGCCGGCGCGGGTCGGGGAACTGAAGGACGTGTGGCTGAACGGGGTCGCCATCGGCTGCGCGCTGCTCTTCACGTCGGCCGTCGCGCCGGCGCCGTCGGCCGGCGCCTGGCCGGCCGGCGCCACGCGCACCGTGTCGCGTCTAGTCGCGCTCACGGCGGTCGCGCTGGCCGCCTTCCTCCATCTCGTGCATCTCGGCGTCGCCGTCACCGACGGGCCGACGTCGTTCGTGTCGCGCTTCACGGCGCCGGCGCTCGACGCCGCGGCGCGTGAGCGCGCGGCGCAGTGGCAGGATGCGCCACCGCTGGTGCGTCCCGATCGGTTGTCACGGGAAGACCAGTACGCGACCGAAGGCCTGCAGCACGTGCAGGCACGGAACACGGCGTGGAGCGCCGGCGACGCGGCGACGGCGTGGCACGAGAACCGGATCCTGGAGCGCTACTTCGGGCCCGTGCTCGACACGCCCTCGTACGTCTCGCGCACGGGACATCGCTGGACGGCCGATCAGCAGGCCGCTGTCCTTGCCGCGGCCGGGGCGGCGCGGGAGGCGCCGTTCACGAGCCAGGCGTTTCCGTATCCGCTCTATCTGTGGCCGCCGGTCGGGCTCTGGATCGTCGCCGTGGCGCTGGCGACACTGTGCGTGCGGGTCGGGTGGCGCCAGCGACCTACGGCGTGAAGCCGTCAGCCCGATAGACCTCGCGGCCCTCTTTCACCGTCCATAGCACGCGCAGCGCATGCAGTTCGGCCGGCGGCACGGCGTAGGGGTCGCGGTCGAGCACGATGAGGTCGGCGAACTTCCCCACTTCGAGCGCGCCGCTGTCGGCGTCTTCGAAGTTCACGTAGGCGCCGCCGCGCGTGTAGGCCTCGAGCGCGGAGGTGAGATCGAGGCGTTCATCGGGCAGCCACGCCGGAGCGGCCTCTGTCGCAGCGAGCGCCTTGCGGGTCACCGCCACCTGCACGCCGTGCAGCGGGTTCACCGACGACACCGACCAGTCACTGCCGCCGGCCAGGCGCGCACCGGCCCGCGCGAGCGAAGCGAACGGATACAGATACGCCGAGCGCGCGGCGCCCAGCCGCGGCTCGGTGAGATCGGTGATGAACGAGTCGGCGTAGGCCCACAGCGGCTGCATGTTGGCCACCACGCCGAGCGCGGCAAAGCGCGGGTGGTCGGCTGGATCGACCAGCTGGATGTGCGCGATGTGGGCGCGGCGATCGCGACGTCCATTGGCGCGGTCGGCGGCGGCAATCGCGTCGAGACCCTGACGCACGGCGCCATCGCCAATCGCGTGCATGTGCGTCTGGAAGCCCTCGCGGTCGAGGCGCGTCACGAGCGCCTGCAGCGCCGCATCGGTGAAGTTCGGCAGCCCGCGAGACGCCGGCGACGAGGCCGGAAGCGCGCGCTCGCCCTTGAGCGGCAGGTAGGGTTCGAGCAGCGCCGCCGTGCCCGCCTCGATGACCCCGTCGACGAAGATCTTGACCGCCGCGGCCGACAGCCCCGGCTCCACCACCGCCTGCCGCAGCGCCACGAAGCCGTCCACCTGCGACGCGTCCCGCTCCGGATCCGCGTAGAGCGACAGCCGCGCCCTGGCCGTCAGCTTGCCCGCCCGGGCCACCGCGCGATAGGCCGCCACCATGGGTTCGCGCGCGCTCGCCTCCTGGAACGAGACGATGCCCACGCGGTTCATCGCCGCCAGCGCCCGGAGCAATCCGGCTTCGTACTCGGCCGCCGTGGTCGGCGGCACCAGCCGTGTGACGAGCGTGCTGGCCGACTCGCGCAGCACCCCTGTGGGCTCGCCGCGGGCGTCGCGTTCGATGCCGTCCGGCCGGCGGACTCGCGGTGGCGCGGGTGATGCCGGCCGCCCGCAGCGCCGCCGAGTTCACCCACAACGTGTGGCCGTCCGACGAACTGAGCGCGGCCGGCTGGCTGCCGGTCACGCGATCGAGCGCCTGCCGATCCGGCGCCCCGCCGGGGAACGCCGTGAGCACGAAGCCGCCGCCGACCAGCCACGGCTGTCCGCGCTGGGCCTCGACGCAGCTGCCGACCATCGCGAGCACGGCGTCGGCGGTGTCGAGGTCGTTGAGGTTGCACTGTCCGAGCTCGACGCCGGCACTGACCGGATGCACGTGGGCATCGTGGAAGGCCGGCAGCACGGCCCGTCCCCCGAGGTTCACCAGCCGCGTCGCCGGACCGGCGGCGGCGCGCGCCTCGGCCTCGGTGCCGGCCACGACGATGCGGCCGTCGCGGATGGCCAGCGCCTCGACGCGGCGCTTCGCGTCATCGAGGGTGACGATCGGCCCGCCGTAGATGACGAGGTCAGCCGGCGGCGCCGTGGGTGTGGACGGCCCGCAACCGACAAGTGCCAGACACAGGAAGGTCAGCGACCGGCGACTGATCAGCCGATCTAACAGCTCACACACCGGTGGTTGTTCTTCGCGCCCAGGCTCTCGAGCAGCGCAATCGCTTCGGGGTACGGCTGCACGCGCTGCACCGGGCCGTTGGCCATGTCGACGGTGGTCTGGCCGGTGCGGCCGACGGCGGTGACGTCGGCGCCTTTCGACACCAGGTACTTGATGAGATCGACGTCGCCGCGGGCGGCGGCGTGATGAAGCGGCGTGTAGCCGTTGTGGTCGCGCGCGTTGACATCGGCGCCCAGCTCCTCCACCAGGAACTTCACCGCCGGCACCCAGCCATCCGGCACGTGCCGATGTGTGTTGCCGGCAAATCCGAGTCCGTAGCCGACGCCTGAGGCGGCGTGAATCGGCGCCACCGCGGGCCCCAGCCACGGCAGTGGGGGCAGGCCCGACTGATCGGGCAGGCTCGGATCAGGCCCGCCTTCCTCGTAGCGCTCGGGCACCTTCGCCGTGCGGATGTTCGGGTCGGCGCCGTGCTTGAGCAGCAGCTTCATCGCCGGGATGTCGAGCGTGTAGGCGGCGAGCCAGAACGGGGTCGCGCCGGTGCGATCCACGCCCAGCAGATCGCGGTTGTAGGTGGTGTACCAGAGCGTGCGCGTGAGGCGCGCGTTGACGTCGGCGCCGGCAGCAAGGAACCGCGCGGCCAGGTCCAGATAGTCGACCGACTGCTGCATGTAGTGCGACGGCTGGGGATGGCGCGCCTTCGGCGCCCACTGCATGTTGAGCACGCCGTAGAGCGGGGTCGCACCGGCGTCGCTCGCCAGTCGCACGTCGGCGCCGCGGGCCAGCAGCGTGGCCGCCAGGTCGTAGTGCCCGTTGATGGTGGCCATGAGCAGCGGGCTCGTGTGATCGCCGGCGCTGACCTGGTTGATGTCGGCCCCGAGATCGAGGAGCACGGCCGCGGTCTCGGCCTTGCCGTCGCGGGCCGCCAGCAGCAGCGCCGTCAGGCCGCCCTGCGCGCCAACCAGTTCGGCGTAGCCGAGCGGCTCGGGTTCGTTGCCGGAGTCGTCGCCGCGCCCGGCGCGCGGCGTGGCGGCGGCCTTGGGTCCGCCGCCAATCTTCGCGAGCTGCTCGGCGCGTTCACGCTGCAACGCGGCAATGCGCTGGTTGCGGGCGCGGCTGTCGGCCTGGTCTTCCCGGTTGCGTTCCACCAGATCCACCGACTTGGCGGTGGTGCCGAGGGCGGCGCCGCCAGCGACGAGCGCCTTCACGGCGTCGGTGCGGCCGGCCGCGGCGGCGAACATCAGCGGCGTCTGTCCCCACTGCGGCTCGCGCGCGTCCACCGGCGCTCCCGCGGTGATGAGGGCTTCGACCAGCCGCGGGTCGCCAGCCGCCGCCGCCAGGTGCAACGCCGAGACGCCCGTGGACGCCACGGCCGCGGCATCGGCCTTGGCCGCCAGCAGGCGCGTCGCGACGGCGGTGTGGCCGCGCCGCGCGGCGAGATGGAGCGGCGTGTAGCGCCCGAGCCGGGTCGTCGCCGTCACCGGTGCGCCAGCCGCCACCAGCACCTCGGCGATGTCGACGCGGCCGTGTTCGGCGGCCCAGTGCAGCGCCGTCATCCCGTCGCCCTGCGCCGCCGCCACATCGGCGCCGAGCGAGAGCAGGGCGCGCACGCCGGCGAGATTGTCGCGCATTGCGGCATCAGCCAGGGCCCCGCGTGCGGGAGCGGCCGCAACGGTGGGCGCTGTACGCGTCTGCGGTCGCGCGCGCAGCGAGCGACGCGCCCGTGAGCAGCAGGGCCGCGCCGGTGGCGCAGGCAACCGAGGTGGTGCGAAACGTGGACATCAGGGCTCCTGCGCGCGACTACGTGGTGAGCGAGAAGGCGCCGGTGGAATCGCCAAACTGCGGCATGTCGTCGATGCCCACCATCTGCAGGACGCTCAGCATGACGTTGGCCATCGGGGTCCCGGCCGCGGCGCGGTAGTGCATGTTGCCGGGCAGCCGTCCGTGCGCGCCGCCAAGCAGCACCAGCGGACAGCGCTTGTGGTTGTGCACGTTGCCGTCGCCCATCGGCGAGCCGTAGACGATGAGGCTCTTGTCGAGCAGGTTGGTGCCGCCTTCGTCGATCGCCTGCAGCTTCTCCATGAAGTACGGCAGCAGGCTGACGTGGTAGCGGTTGATCTGTGCGAACTCGAGCACGTTCGCGGGCTTGTTGCCGTGATGCGAGGCCGGGTGGAAGCCCTTCGAGATGCCGCTCTCCGGATAGACGCGGCTCGAGGCATCGCGCCCGGTCTTGAACGAGAAGACGCGGGTCACGTCGGCCTGGAACGCCAGCGCCTGCAGGTCGAACATCAGCTTCATGTGCTCGTCGAACGAATCGGGCACGCCGGCCGGCGCGCCCGGCAGCACGCGCTCGTCGCCACTGGCGTTGCGGCTCTCGACCTTCTGGATGCGGCGCTCGATCTCGCGGACGTTGTCGAGGTACTGGTCCATCCGCCGCCGATCGCTCGGATCGAGCTTGCGGTTGAGGTCGGCGACCTGCCCGTTCACGTAATCGAGCACGCTGGAGGTGGACTTGCGGCGGGCCTTGCGTTCGCTGTCGGATCCGCCGGCGCCGAAGAGCTGGTCGAAAGCCATCCGCGGGTCGCGGATCATCGGCAGCGGTTCAGTGGGCGAGGCCCACGAGATCATGTCCGTGTAGACGCAGGAATAGCCGTAGGCGCAGCCGCCGGCCTGATCCACGTTCTCGATGCAGAGCTGCATCGACGGGATGGGCGTGTCCTGCCCGAACCGCTGCGCGTAGACCTGATCGAGCGAGGTGCCGGCGCGCACGTCCGAGCTTTCGGTCTGTCGCGGATGCGCCTGGGTCAGGAACACCGCACTCGAGCGGAAGTGGTCGCCGCCGATTTCCGGCTGGCTGAACGCCTCGGCGTTGCGGACGTCGGTGTCGCTGACGATGGTCAGGTGTTTCCGCCATGGCTCGAGCGGGCTGAGCGACGTGGGGCCGAGGTCGAACTCGCGACCGGCCGCCACCGGCGACCACAGATGCTGTTCGGCGCCCCAGGGGCTGCTGCCGGCCGAGCCGTGCACCATCTCGATGGTGACCAGGCGCGGGCGATCGAGCGAGGCGGCGGTGGCCGATCCCGCAAAGAGCCCGCGGGCCGGCACCATCGCGTCGAGGAACGGCAGGGCCACGGTGGCCCCGAGTCCTCGCAACATCGTGCGCCGCGCTACGTGCTTCCCGGTGATGAACGACATGTGCGGTCTCCCTCGTCGAACGGTCTGGCGATGTCTACGGCTGTCCGGCCACGCCCGCGGTGGTCACCACGGGCGCGTCGGCGCCTTTCATGCGGAAGGCCGGCGAGGTGACGATGCCGGTCACGAACGCCGCGACGGTGTGATTGCGCGATGCGGCGCCGCGCACGACGGCGCGCACGAGCGGCATGTCGGAAGAGGTCAGCCGGCGGCCGAGCGCGTAGGTGGCGAGGTTCTCGGTGAAGGTGCGGACCAGCACGTCCGACCGCTTCATGAGCGCCTGCTGCAGGTCGTGGGCGCTCGCAAGCGGCGTGCCGTCGTAGAGCGCGCTGGCCGGATCGACCGGCATGCCGTTGTCCTTGATGCGCCAGGCGCCGGTGACGTCGAAGTTCTCGAGCGCCAGCCCGATCGGGTCGATCATCCGGTGGCACGACATGCAGGCCGGGTTCTTGCGGTGCTGCTCCAGGCGTTCGCGCACCGTGCGCATGCGCCCGCCTTCGGCCTCCGGCGTCTCGTCGAGCGCCGGGATGTTCGGCGGCGGCGCCGGCGGCGGCGTGCCGAGCAGCACCTCCATCACCCACTTGCCGCGCAGCACCGGTGAGGTGCGCTCCGCTTCGGAGGTGAGCGTCAGGATGCTGGCGTGGCCGAGCAGGCCGCGGCGCCGGTTGTCGGCATGGGTCACGCGGCGCATCTCGGGGCCGACGATCCCGGGGATGCGATAGTGCCGCGCCAGGCGTTCGTCCACGAAGGTGTAGTCGGCGGTGAAGAGTTCGGTGACCGGGCGGTTCGCCGCGCACGATGTGCCGGAAGAACGTCTCGGTCTCCTTGCGCATCGAGGCCTTGAGCTGCTCGTCGGCGTCGGGATAGAAGCGGACGTCGGGATGGATCTTGTCGAGGTCCTGCAGGCGCAGCCACTGCGCAGCGAACCGCTCGCTGAGCACGTCGGCCCGCGGATCGGCCAGCAGCCGCGTCACCTGCTTCTCGAGTTCGGCCGGCCGCGACAGCCGGCCCGCTTCGGCGACCCGCAGCAGTTCCGCATCCGGCGCCGAGGCCCACAGGAAAAACGACAGACGCGAGGCCAGATCGACGTCGCTGACCGCGTAGGCCTGGCCGTCGCGCGCCGTGGCCGGTCGCTCCTCGAAGCGGAAGACGAAGCGCGGGCTCGCGAGGATGCCCTCGAGCGCCATGCGGATGCCTTCGTCGAAACCGCCGTCGGCGACGCCCTTGCGATACAGCGCCATCAGTGCGTTGACGTCGCGCTCGCTGGCGGTGCGGCGGAACGCCTGCGAGGCCAGGCCCGAGATGATGCGCTGCGCGCACTGCACCTGCTGCGCCGTGGAGGCCGGCTGGCACTGGAAGATGCGGCGGCGGCTCGGCGTCTCGGACACGCCGGTCGGCTCGAAGGGACCGGTGATCGCCATGTCGCGCAGGTGCGGCAGCGTCGTGAACCCGTAAGCGTCGGCGATGCTGGTGCTGGCGATCGACCACTCGAGCGGGGTGATGAGGTCCTGCACCGGGCCTTCGAAGCGGGCGACGAAGGCGGCCGAGATGCGATGCGGCCCGGCCGTGATGGTGACCGGCTCGGTGCGCAGGTTCACGCCGTCGGGGTCGGAGCTGTTCATCCACCGGTCCACGTCGAGCAGCGCCACGCGTTCCCCGTCCACCGAGATCTCGACCTGCTCGGGCGCCTCGGCCGTGTGCAGCGCGGCGCGGCCGTTGCCGTAGAGCGCGCCGGTGGTCTCGTGGTAGAACGACACGCGGAAGCGGTAGGCGCCGTCGGCCGGGAACGTGTGCTGCACCGAGAGGCCGCCACGCGTGCCGAACGGCGCGCCCTCGACCTGCTCACGCTGCGAGGCGGTGCGCGGAATGAGGAACGACACCTCGCGCGCGGTGGCCGTCTTGTCGCCCACCGCCAGGCGGCTGATCTCGGCGGCAGCGGTGAGATACGACTGCATCACCGACGGCGACAGCAGCTGGGCGTCGGCGATGTTGTCGAAGTTCGCCATCTTGGTGTCGAGCGGCAGGTAGTCGCCGGCGTTCACGTCGAGGCCCACCAGGTCGCGCACCGACTGCGCGTACTCGGCGCGGTTGAGGCGCTGGAACGAGCGGCGGCCCGGCGTGGCCACCTGCGCGGCGCGGGCATCGGCGGCGGCTTCGAGCGCGGTGGCCAGGCCATCGAGCGCCGCGTCGGCGGGACGACGTCCGCCGGCCGGCGGCATCTGCCCGGCGCGCACCTTGCGGATCATCTTCTCGGTGACATCGAGCGCATCGGCCGCTCGTGCGACCTGGTAGCCCTGCAGGCTGAGCCCACCGGCTTTCGCGCGATCGTTGTGGCAACCGGTGCACGACTGCTCCACCACGGTCTGTGGTGCCGTGACACCCGACGAGGCGCTCTGCGCGGAGGGGACCGGCGCCTGCGGATGCGAGGCCAGCGGACGGGTCGTCGCGCCCACCGGCGTGCCGGTGGGCGGCGCATCGGACGTGGCAGACGCGACTACGCCGGCAGCCAGCAGCGTCAGGGCGGAGAACACGAGCCGCATCACCATCATGCTCAGCGCAGATAGTAGCAGCTTGCGGCGCCGGCCGGGAGGGCCCGACAACTCGGGACCGCGGCTGGTCAGTACAGCACGTTGGTCTCGCCGCGGGTGGCGACCAGCTGGTCGAAGTGGGCCACCAGCAGGTCGCGGCGCGTGATGATGGCCTTGATCTCGTCGCTGCTCAGGTGTTCGCCCACCGCCGCCGCGACGTCGGCCCGCGTCAGCCCGCGCATCGCGGTCAGCAGCCCCCGGTCGCACATTGCCAGCGTGGCCGGGGCCCGCAGCGGCGTCTCGAGGCGGAAGGCGCGCGAGAAGTCGAGCATGACGACCCGCCAGTCGGAGGTGTAGACGACGTTGCCCTTGTTGCGGTCGGTATCGCGGACCAGTTCGGCGAACACGCTCATGCGCAGGCGCTGGCGGACGAACGCCAGCGCATTGGGCGGCTGCAGGTTCTTCAGCTCGCGCTCGGCTTCATCCATCATCACGTCGTCGATCCACCACGAGAGCGCCCCGCGCTTTCCCTGCACGTCGCGCTGGACGGTGGGCGGCATCATGTACCCCAGCCCCAGGCGTGATGCCAGGCGCCACGCCGCGATGTTGTAACGGTAGTGATCGGCGAAGCGCAGCTCGCCGGCGCGCTTGCGGCCATCGAGGCGGGGCTCTTCGGCAATGCTCTGGAACGCCGCGTCGTGGGTGCGCGTGCCATCGGTCAGCACGACGCGGAGCGCGCCGGTGATGCCCTTGCCGATCTGGCGCGTGGAAACGACCTTCGCCGACGTCAGGAAGGCCAGCTGCCCTTCAACCGAGAGCGCCGGCGCGGCGGCGGGTGCCAGTGCCGCCGCCTGGGCGTGCACGGCGGGCACGAGGGGCCCGAGGGCGAGCAGGATCAGGACGACTGCGGCGACGGCTGTGCGCGGCATCTGCCTCCGTTCGACGGGAGCCGCGACCCGAACGTTCCGGACGTTCAGTCAGCCGCTGGCTTCGCCGCCGGACGGATGATCGCATAGGCCGGCAGGCCGACGGCCTTGAATCGTTTCATGAGTTCCACGGATGGAAATTCGTCGGGTTGCTCGGCCTGCACCTTGATCTTCACGTAGCCGTCGAGGGCCGCGGTCACGCCGGCGTCGGCGAGCGTGGTCTTGTCCATGGTCAGACAGTTCTTGCACCACGTGGCCCACATGTCGATGAGCACCGGCTTGCCTTCGCGCTCGGCCACGGCGAGCCCGTCGGCCAGCGACGAGTGCCAGCCCGCCTTCAGCTTCTCTTCGACGCTCGACGAGACCTCGGCCGCATCCACCCACTGGTTGGCGAACAGGCCGTACGCGAGGTAGCCGTAGTAGACGGCGGTGCCCAGGATGAGCACGCCGAAGGCCTGCTTCACGCGCACCATCCACGGCCCCGGTTTGGGCAGCGACGCCAGCCCGGCGCCGGCGATGGGCCACGGAATCGCCATCCCGATGCCGAGGAAAAACGGCAGCGCCAGCGCCGCGCTGGTGCCCGTCGCGTAGAGGTTGCTGGCAAAGAGCACCACCTGGATGACGACCGGCGCCACACACGCCCCGGCCAGCAGCGCCGCCACGGTGCCCATCGTGAAGGCCAGCCCGAAACTGCCGCGCGCGCCGCCGGCGCCGACGGCGCCGCCGAAGCGCGAGAAGTCGATTTCGAAGACGTCGAACATCGCCAGCGCCAGCCCGACGAACAGCACGGCGATGCCGAGGTTGAACCACGGCGAGGCGTTGATGGTGCCGAAGGTGCTGGCCGTGAGCACCACGATGAGGCCGAGCACGCCGTAGACGAACGCCATGGCGCCGCCATAGGTGAGCCCGAGCAGGAACCCGCGTTGGCGCGAGCCCGCCTGCGCGCCGGCGCCGATGATCGCCAGGTTGATCGGAATCATCGGCAGCACGCACGGCGTGAGGTTCAGCGCCAGACCGCCGACCAGCACGAGCAGCAGGATGGCCAGCGGACCCCGGCCCTCGAAGAGCCCGCTCTCGGCGATGCCGGCTTCGGCGTTGGAGACGAAGGTGAGGAAGTCGGCGGTGCCGAGATAGCCGCCGGTGGTCGCCACGACCGTGAAGGCGTCGAGCTGCGCCAGGCCATTGCCGCCCACCGCGGCCGCGACCGGCGCGGGCGTCGCAAACGCCGGCGGCGCCACCGTGGGCTTGTCACCGGTGCCGAACGCAATCGCGCCCAGCACGTCCTGATGTTCGGCGGTGACGGCAGTGGCGGCGGGCACGACCTCGACAGTCCATTCACCGGTCTTCGAACTCGGGGCGAAACAGACCTTGTCGTCGCACGCCTGGTAGCGCAGTTCGAACGGCACCGTGTGCGGGCCCGGTGACAGATCGGCGGCCACGGCCAGTTGCACGCCGATCGTGAATACGCGCTCGAAGACGAGCAGCGGCTCGGGCAGGCCTTCCTGCGGGAAGTCCACCGCCTTCGGAAAGACCACCTCGACGCCGGTGATGCCGGTGGGCGGCTGCAGCAGCAGTTCGGTCGGAATCAGCGCCGGATCGCGCGGCTTGTTCGACTGGACGTGCAGCCCTTCGGGCAGCGTCACCTGCAGCGCCGCTTTGATCGTGGTGCCGGCGCGCACGCGGGTGCTTTCGACCACCGGCACGATGTCCACCGGCACGCGGCGCAGCTGCGCGCTGGCGGGCCACGCCTGCACGACGAGCAGGACGGCCGCGGCGAGCAGGCGAAGAGCAAACGACGACGCGGCGACTTGTGGCATGTCCAACTCGATAGTAACCCGCCGGTCAGGCCCGGCGTCCCGCGGGTTCGACGCCCGGCGTCAGCGGCCGGTTTCACCGCCGCGACGCTGGCGCTGGCGTGGCGGGGGCCTACGGGGCCGGCCGTCGATAGCGCCCGATCAGCACGCCCTTGCCACGGATGTGCCCTGCCATCGCCGCCATGACGGCCGCCCGCGTCGCCGCCGGCGACAGCCCCACGGCCGGCACGTCGAGCCAGACGTCGAGCGCGTAGAGCTCGAACACGTAGTGGTGGAACGGGCCCGACGCCGGTGCCGCCGGCCCGCGGTAGTTGGGGCCGGTCGCGCTGGTCTGGCGCAGCCGATCGGTGGGCGGACGCGGCACCGGCCCGGGCCCGCGCGGCGGCTCCGGCGCGTTGCCTTCGGGCACGCCGGCCGGCAGACTCGCGGCCGTGCCGGGAATGTTCCAGACCAGCCAGTGCAGCAGGTCGTCACCGCCGCCTGGCGCGAGGGCGTCGAGGTCGCGCACGACCAGCGCGAAGGTCGCCGTGCCTTCCGGTGCCCCGCTCCACGTGAGCGGCGGCGACAGGTCGCGGCCGGTCTGCGCGTGCGCGGCCGGGATGAGGCCGCCATCGGCGAACGCTGGCGACTCGAGCGTCATGACCTGCACGGGACGCGGACGCAGCGCCGCGGGTGAGGGCAACGGTGGCGCGGGGGGCGCCGGGGGCGGCGTGATCGGCGCGGGAGGCAGCAGGCGCGGTTGCGGCTGCGCCGCGGCGAACGGTGCGCCGGCGAGCGCGACGATCAGCGCGAGAACAGCCGTTCGGCAGGTTGGCATCGACCTCGTCCTCATCGAAACGACGCCGCCTGCGTCTTGCGCCAGGCGTCGTAGCGCAGGCGCAGCGTCTTCACCGGGTTGAGGTTCTCGCCGGCGTTGGCCTTGATCTGCCCGGGCCCCTTGTCGGCGCCCGGCTGCGACACGGAGAGGTACATCGCGTACTTGCCGTTGTTGTGCGAGTCGCCATTCGTGTCGGCCGGGTCGGCCATCAGAATGTAGGCGACGTGCGAAGTGCGGCCATCGCAGGGAATCGCGGGCGTGGTGCCATCCGCGGGCCACGGCGGACACACGCAGCGGCTGTCGCCGCCCGACCCGTCGGCCGCCTCCATCGCCGCCATCACGCGATCGGTCAAGGCGCCGGTGGTCTTGAGGAACGCCTGCACGGCATTGGGCACGACGTTGCCCGGCCGCAGGATGTTGCCTTGAATCGAATAGAAGATACGCGTGCCCGGCACCTGGCCCTGGACATCCTGCGACACGTAGCCGTTTCCGAGACCGGAGTGTCCTGCCGCACGGCCCTGCAGATCGAGGATGCCGAATTGGCGGCTCTGGAAGGCCGGATCCACACTGAGCAGCTCGATGACGCGCGCCGGGTCGGTGCCTTTTGTCAGCTCGTCGAAGACCAGCATCTGGTTCTTGTGGGTACCGTCGACGCCGGCCTGACAGGCGGCGACGCCTTTGCCTGGCACGACCACCGCCTGCACGCCCATCAGGAACTGGTCATCGCGATCCACGCAGGTGGCCGAGGCGATGACGACGCGCCCCGTCGCAGCATCCACTGCGATGACGGACCAGGTGGCCAACGCGGGCGACGCAGACAGCGCCAGTGTGACCAGGGCGAGGACGACAACTCTCATGCGGCGACATCATATCCGTGCGCGGCGGCCGCGCGCGGAGCCGCACGACTGGTAGACTCCGGCTCGGACCCGGCCGCCATGCCACGCATCAGCTTCACGCCGCACCTGCAGCGCTTCCTCGACGCCCCGCCGGCGGCGGTGAACGGCACGACCGTCGCCGACGCGCTCGGCCATGTCTTCGCCGCCAACCCACGGCTGCGCGGCTACGTGCTCGACGAACACGGCCGCGTGCGGCAGCATGTGACGGTGTTCGTCGGTGATGCCCCACTGGTGGACCGCGTGGCGCTGTCAGACGCCGTCGGCCCGGAGACGGAAATCTTCGTGCTGCAGGCGCTCTCAGGTGGCGCCCCATCGGCCGAATCAGGAGATCCGCGATGACGCAACCGCTGTGGGTGGCCACCCGCAAAGGCCTCTTTCAACTGCACGCCAGCGATGGCTGGCGCCTCGGCACGCCGTCATTCCTGGGCGATCCGGTGTCGATGGTGCTCGACGACGCGCGTGACGGCGCGGTGTATGCGGCGCTCAACCTCGGCCATTTCGGTTCGAAGCTCCATCGGTCCGACGACCGCGGCACCACCTGGACCGAGGTGGGCGTGCCGTCGTACGCGGACCTCCCCGCCATCAGCCGCCCACCGAGTCCCGATGGCGCACCGGCGGCGGCCGAGCCGCCGACGCTCAAGATGATCTGGGCGCTCGAACCCGGCGGCGCCGATCAGCCGGGGCGGCTGTGGGCGGGCACCCTGCCCGGCGGCCTCTTCCGCTCGGACGATCGCGGCGTGACGTGGACCATCTGCCGCGGCCTGTGGGACCTGCCGGCGCGCGCGAAGTGGTTCGGCGGCGGCTACGACTGGCCCGGCATCCACTCGGTGGTCGTCGATCCGCGCGACTCGCGGCGGGTGCTGGCCGGCGTGTCGTGCGGCGGCGCCTGGGCCAGTGACGACGACGGAGCCACCTGGAGCGGACGCGCGACCGGCATGCGCGCCGACTACATGCCGCCCGAACTGCGCGAGGATCCGGACATTCAGGATCCGCATCGCATCGTGGCCTGCCGGGCCGATCCCGATGCGCTGTGGACCCAGCATCATTCCGGCATCTTCAAGACGCGCGACGGCGGGCGGCAGTGGCAGGCGGTCGACGCCGCGCGGCCCTCCGCGTTCGGCTTCGCGGTTGCCGTCCATCCGCGCGATCCCGACACCGCGTGGTTCGCACCGGCGGTGAAAGACGAGAAGCGCGTGCCGGTCGAGGCGCGCTTCGTCGTCTCACGCACACGCGACGGCGGCAGGACGTTCGACGTGCTCGACAAGGGCCTGCCAGCGCCGTCGTACGACCTCGTCTATCGCCACGCGCTCGACGTGGATGCCGGCGGCACCGTGCTCGCGATGGGCTCGACCTCCGGCAGCCTGTGGATCTCGACCGACAGCGGCGACTCGTGGAGCCATGTCTCGGCGCATCTGCCGCCGATCTACGCCGTGCGTTTCGGCCGGCCGGAGTGAACAGTGAGCGAGACCGAATTCACGGTGACGTGCCCCTACTGCGGAGAAGAGGTCGAGATCTACCTGGAACCCGACACCCGCGGCGTGCTGGTCCAGGACTGTGAGGTGTGCTGCAACCCGTGGCAGCTGCGCGTGAGCGTGGACGGCGACGACCGCTGGGTGGACGTGAGCCGCGCCGACGGCTCGGAGTGACGCGGCCGGCATGGCGCTGAACCGCGGCTTCGCCTACCGCGCGCAGATTGGGCCCGAGGCGGCCGGGCTCCCCCTCAACACCTGGCTCGCCGCGACCTACGCCCATTCGTCGGCCGCCGACTGGGCGGCGCGTCTCGCGGGCGCGGAAATCACCATCGACAACGCCGTGGCCGCGGGCCATGAGGCGCTGCGCGCCGGACAGGTCGTGGTCTGGCAGCGTCCGCCGTGGCAGGAGCCAGACGTGCCGCTCACGTTCGACGTGATCCACGAAGACGCGGACCTTCTCGCCGTGGCCAAGCCGAGCGGCCTGCCCACGATGCCGGCCGGCGGCTTTCTCGAGCACACTCTGCTGGCGCTCGTGCGCGCCCGGTTCGGCGACGCGCATCCCGCGCACCGTCTGGGCCGCGGCACCTCGGGCCTCGTGCTGTTCGCGCGCACGCCGGCGGCGGCCGCCGCGCTCGGCCGCGCCTGGCGTACGCAGGCGGTGACGAAGTTCTATCGCGCGCTCGTGGACGGCGATCCAGTGTGGACCTCGCACGAGATCACGACGCCGATCGGCCCGGTGCCGCACGCATTGCTGGGCACGGTGCACGCGGCGAGTCCCGACGGCCGCGCGGCGCGCAGCACCGCCACCGTCATCGAACGTCGTGCCGACACGGCGCTGTGCGAGGTCGGCATCGAGACCGGACGGCCGCATCAGATCCGCATCCATCTGGCCGCGGCCGGGCATCCTCTCGCCGGCGATCCGCTCTTCGTCGATGGCGGACACCTGCGGGCCGACGCGCACGTGCTGCCAGGTGACGGCGGCTACCTGCTGCACGCGCACCGCCTGCAGCTGGCGCACCCCGAAGACGGCAGGTCGCTCGCGCTCGTGGCGCCCGCGCCAACAGAGCTCCAGACCGCGGCAGAACGGGCGCGACGGTGACGTCTCCTACTGCACGCCGCCAGCGGCGAGGATTCGCTTCAACTCTTCCGTCCAGTTGAGAACGACACGCAGCTTGCCGCCGTTCGGTCCGCGCCGGATCATGATGAGACGGCCGTCGGGCGTCACGTCGTAGTTGGCGATGCTGTTGCCGCCGCCGAACTGGTAGTCGTCGGCAAAGAGCGGCGCCGGTTTGCCAAACACGGGCTCTGCACCGGCAGTGTCGAGCGCCACCGCGACGATGTGCTTGCCGCCGCGGTAGAAGATCTCGCGGCCGTGGCGGCTCCACCGCCCCTGCACGCCGCCACCCTCCGACACCTGCCACCGTCGATCGAGCGAGGGATATCGCGAGATGTGGATCTCCGCGCGTCCAGAGACGTCGGACTGATGGAGCAGCCAGCGGCCGTCGGGCGACAACTGCGCGCCACCGTCATAGGCTGGCGTCACGATCAAGGGCTTCGGTGCGAAGGCGCCACTCACCGACATCAGGAAGACATCCGCCGAGGTGTCTGGCTTGCAGCCGGACGAAGATCATCGAGTCGGGATCGGGCCCTGGCGACGAGGGGAAGTCGTTGAGGGTCGTGCCAGGCACGGCGCCGGACGTGCCGCTGCCGTCGGCCGCCACCCAGTGCGGCACCTGGAATCGCTTGTAGCACCACGCGGCTGCCGTCCGCGCTCCAGGTCGACATGGTCGCGTCCACGGCGTCCCGCGGCCGACCTGGCGCGTGTGCCGCGCGCCAGATCCAGCAGCGTCGATGCCACTGCTGGCGACCTCCACCAGCAGCGTGCGGCCGTCCGGCGAGATCCGGGGATTCGTGTAGCGGCCGGAGGGCAACAGGTCGAGCCCTGGCGGCTCCGTCGCGGCCCACCGACGCCACGCGTGTGTCGGTGAAGCCAACCGGAATGGACAGCAGCGTGCCGGTCGACGACAGCTCGAATGCCAGGCCGCCTGAACCGAGGGGCTGCAGGCTGCCGGACGCCAGCACCGGGATCGGCCGGGCCCTGCAACGTCGCCGTGCGGGCGTCGAGGGCGGCGGCCATCACCACGCCATCCCTCGCGAACAACAGGTGGCCCGTCGAGTGACCAGATCGGACTCGAGGCCCGCTCGACCAACACCGTTCGCTGACCTCCGCTCGAACGGCACCGCTTCGATGCGATCTCCACCCGAGCTCGCCGGTATGCGTCGAAAACAGCACAAACTGCTCCCCAGGCAGCACGACCGGGATAGCTGTGCGCGGCTTCATGTCGAGCCGCATCGAGCGTCGTCAGCGCTCGCGGCACACCGCCCTCGGGTGACGCGATCCAAGAGCGCTCCGGCTCTCGACGAAGACGATCCCGGCCGGGCTCCACGCCAGCGCACCGTTGACGTCGGCGCCAGACGCAACAACGCGTCGCTGCTGGTCTGCCAGGCCCACTCGCGTGACCGCTCCGCCGGCCACGATGAACGCAACGCTCCCGCTGTCGGGCGAGAAGGCCGACACCGCCACGCTGCCGCTGGCGCCGATTTCGGTCGCCTCGGCGCGATCGAGCCGGCGCACCCACAGGCTCCGCACGCCGTTCTTCACGCCCACCATGGCGACCATGCGGCCATCCGGCGAGATCGCCGGGCCTTTGGTCAGGTGGTAGGGCTCGACGTCGGGCGGGAAGCCGATGTCGAGGTAAGTCACTGGAGGCGCAGACGTGGCTCGGTCCCGGCCGGCCCCAGAGCGCCCACCCTGCGGCGAGCACCGCGATTGCGGCCACGGTCCACGGCACGGCGCGCGCGATCGAGCGCTGCGGCGCGTGCACGACCGCGCCCGCGAGATCGTCCGGGCGCTCCAGCACCACGCCGCGCTTCGCCGATGTCGCGCAGTCGCTGACGTGGATCCTTGACGAGGCAGCGCGCGACGAGCGTCCGGACACGCGCCGGTGTGGCGGCGGGCAGCGTTGCCAGATCCGGCTCGCGGGAGAAGATCAGTCCGAGCGTTTCCGGCACCGAGTCGCCGGCGAACAGGCGCGCTGCCGGTCAGCATCTCGTACAGCACGCACGCCAAACGCCCAGATGTCGGCGCGCCTATCGACGGCCTTGCCCTCGCGCCTGCTCCGGCGCTCATGTAGGCGGCGGTGCCGAGGATCATCCCGGCCTGCGTCATCGCCGGCGACGTGATCGTCGGCGAGTTCATCGACGTCGGCGACTCGACGCGGCGGCCGGGTCCAGCGCCTTGGCGAGGCCGAAGTCCAGCACCTTCACCGTGCCGTCGGCGCGCACCTTGATGTTCGCGGGCTTCAGATCGCGGTGGATGATCCCTTGCTCGTGCGCGGCTTCGAGCGCCTCGGCGATCTGCTTCGCGATCGGCAGCGCTTCATCGAGCGGGATCGCCGCCGCGCGGCGATGCGCTGCGACAGGTCCTCGCCCTCGACCAGTTCCATCACGAGCGCGGTGCACGCCCGAGCTCTCTTCGAGGCCGTAGATCTGCGGCGATGTGCGGATGATTCAGCGCCGCCAGCGTCTTCGGCTTCGCGCGTGAAGCGCGCCAGGCGGTCCGCGTCGTGCGGCGAACGCCTCGGGCAGCACCTTGATGGCGACGTCGCGATCGAGCTTCGTGTCGCGCGCCCGGCATACCTGCCCCATTCCGCCTTCGCCGAGGGGCGCGGTGATCTCGTAGACGCCGAGCGGGTGCCGGGGTCAGGGCCATGTGAGGCTCAGAGCACCTTGAAGTGTGGCGTGCGCTTGAGCGCGCGGTCGAAGGTGAGCGTGTACTCGCATCCGGCGGCCTCATTGACGAGACCGATGAGGGCATCCGCGAAATCGGCAGCGGTCGACCGGTACCGCTCGATCGCCGTGCGCACATGATCGGCGTGTTCGAGGTCGAAATCGGCGGTTCGCCCGATCTGCTCGAGCGCTCGGGCCACGTCGGCTCGCGTCTGGTCGTAGGCGGATTCGAGCACCCACACCAGTTCGCACAACGTGACCGCGGAGAGACGCAATCGCTCGCCGCGCCCGGCCGCAGACTCGATGGCCGCCGACGCCAGCTTCGCCTGGGCCGCATCGTCCTGCACCAGGTAGCGGACGAGCACGTTGGTGTCGAGGCCGATCATCGGCCCGCCGCGCGCCTGCGAATGACCGCGTGCATGGCCGCCACGCTGACCGGCCGCCGGCCCTTGGCCGCCAACAGGCCCTTCAAGGGCGTCACGCCCTGGATGGCCGGTTCCACCCGGACGGTGCCGTCGGCCTGCACCACGAAGTCGATCCGATCGCCTGGCGCGACGCGGAGCCGGTCGCGAATGGCCTTGGGAATGGTGGTCTGGCCCTTGGCGGTGATGAGTGCACTTGGCATTCCTTACCTCGTATCAGATTCCTTACCTGTCAGCCTAACATGGCGTGCGGGTTGCCTCAGCGCTCCTTCTTCGCCTCAGGATTCCAGTTCAGGACCAGCGTGATCGGCGCGGCAGTGGCATCGGCGCCGGGGGTGATGGCCACGAGAGGCGCGATTATATCGTCCAAGTCGGCAGCGCCGGTTGCTTCGCGCGCTCAGTCGTCGCTCGACCCGCCGCGGCCGCGGCCCGCCTTCACGTCGCTGCGCAGCCGTTTCGACTGCAGGCGCCGCTCTTTGGCGCCTTTTCCCGGTTTCGTGGGCCGGCGCGATTTCGGGCGCACCGCCGCCTGCGCGACCAGCACCACCAGCCGCGCCCGCGCCGCCTCGCGGTTCTGCGCCTGCGTCCGGTGTTCGCGGCTGTCGACGACGAGCACGCCCTCCCCCGTCATGCGGCTGCCGGCGAGCGCGATGAGGCGCGTCTTCACGTCGGACGGCAACGACGAGGCGGCGACGTCGAAGCGCAGCTCGACCGCGGTCGACACCTTGTTGACGTTCTGCCCGCCGGGACCGGACGCGCGCACGAAGCGCTCCTCGTATTCGTGCGGGAGGATGACGAGCGCGTCGCTGATGCGGATCATCGCGGTCAGCCTGCCACACCGAGGAAGGCGCGCAGCGACTCGAGTTCCGCCTCGAGCGCCGGCTTGAAGGCGCGGTCGCGCGGCGCGCGTCCGCTGACGTAGCCGGGCGCGCAGCACGAGCCGGCCGTCGGCCACCGACAGATTCGCCCAGCCGACGACCGTGTCGCGCCACAGCAGCGGCATCGCGTAGTAGCCCAGCGTGCGCTTGGCCGCCGGCGTGTAGGCCTCGAAGCGGTAGCGCCAGTCCCAGAAGGCTTCGAAGCGGCGGCGGTCCCACACGATCGGATCGAACGGCGCCAGCAGCGCCACGCGATCGGCGGGCGCCGTCGTCCGACGAGCGGCTCGTCGGCCGGCCAGTACCAGTCGAGATCGCCGACCCGCGCGTGCGCGAGCCGGGCCTTGGCGCGAGCCAGCACGGCGCGCGGTGTCGGCCCGCCACTGCGGCGTGCGCGTAGCGCATCCGCGCCGACCAGCCAGCCGAGCGTGGGCGCCGGCAGCGGCGCGTAGAGGCCCACGATCGCATCCACGATCGCATCCTGACAGGCGCGGCGCGCGGCCGCGCCTTCGACCGCCGGCGGCAGCTCGCGCGCGGCATAGCGCCGGATGCCGGCATCGCGACCGACCACCCGCAGCAGGCCGCGGTAGTGCAGGTGATCGAGCACGTGTGTGGTCGCGCTCGACGATCCGCCCCAGTAGTTCCTGACCGCGCCGTGCGCGAAGTGCGCGTCGACGTCGCGCGGATGCACCTCGCCGCGCTCGCGCACGAAGGCGAGCACGGCTTCGCCCACCTTCTTCCCGGGTCGCGGCCACGCCCGCATCCCGCCGCGCGGATGGAGGCGCGCGTGGAGATCGCGCGTCACGAAGCCGTAGTTGACGAAGAAGTCTTCCTCGATCGCCAGCCGGCGGTACTGCCGCTCGAGGTCGCCGGCGCGGTAACCGCTGACGCGGTGGCGCAGGGTCAGGTCCTGCGCGCGCGCCGGCGAGCGGATGGGATCGGCCTGCACGAACGCGAGTTGCGCCAGGGCCTGCGGCGAGCGGCCGCGGCGTGAACAGCGACCGCGCAATCGCATGGCGCCGCAGGCGCGCCAGGGTGAGGTCCGTCGTCGGCATGCCTGGTCCCCGGTCCCTGTCCCCGGTCCCTACGCGTCCTTGTGCAGCACGTGCCCCGAATACCTCGGGTGCAGGAACGAGGCCACGAGCGTCATCACGCCGCACACGAGCAGGATCGAGCGCCGGCGCGCTGTTCGATCCGCTGCGCCCGATGAGCCAGGTCGCCACCAGCGGCGCCGTGCCGCTGAAGAGCGTGAACGAGATGTTGAACGCCAGCGCCACGCCGCTGAAGCGGATGCGCGTCGGGAAGAGGTCGGTCAGCAGCACGGCGTAGGTGCCGTTGAGGAACCCGGCCACCAGCCCGATGCCGATGAGCAGCGCCGTCGGCGATTCCGGCTTGCCGGCCAGCGCCGTGTAGAACGGATAGCCGAGGACGAGGATGCCGATGGCGCCCCCACGCAGCAACGTCAGCGGCGCGACGAACCGCGCCAGCCAGCCGACAACGGCGATCATCGTGGCGTGGATCACGACGCCGATGGTGGCCGCCACCACGGCCAGCCGGGCGTCGTAGCCGAGCACGCGCCCGAGGTACCCGGGCATGTGCGAGAAGTAGAGGCCGTTGAACCCGGCCGAGAGCGCCAGAATGCCGATCCCCGTGAGCACCGCGCCGCGATGCGACTGCAGCACCTCGCGGAAGGGCTGGCGCGCGGCCAGCGCCTTCATCTTGGCGAACTCCGGCGATTCTTCCATGGCGCGGCGCGCGAGGAAGCTGACGATGCCGCCGAGGCCGCCGAGGATGAAGGCGATACGCCAGCCGTACTCGGGCACGAGATCCGGCGGCAGGAACGTGCGCACGCCGACGCTGACGCCGGTTGCCACCGCCACCCCGTAGGTCACGCACGCGAACACGACGCCGCAGACGAGCGCCGCCTGCTTCGGCGCCGTCTCCACCACGTAGGTCAGCGCGCCGGGCAGTTCGCCGCCGATGCAGAAGCCCTGCAGCAGCCGCAGGCCCACCATCGTGATGCTGGCCGCCACGCCCCAGGCGGCGTAGGTGGGCACCAGGCCCATGGCGAGCGTCGCGCCCGACATCGCGAAGAGCGACAGCAGGAAGACGTTGCGGCGGCCGTAGCGATCGCCGAAGTGGCTGAGCACGATGCCGCCAATCGGGCGGGCGAAGTAGCCGGCCGCGAAGACGCCGTACGACGACAGCAGTTCCACCAGCGGCACGTCACTCGGGAAGATGGCCCGCCCGAGGTCGGGGCCGAAGACGCCGAAGATGACGAAGTCGTAGAACTCGAGGGTGCCACCGAGGCTGGCAAGGAGCACGATGCGCCAACCGGCGCGGCTGATCTTCTCTGAATTCACGGGCCGCATTATGGCCCGAGACGCGTCCCTAGCGCGGGGCCTGCGCGGTTGCCGCCTCGAATTCCTCGTGGGTGCCCTTGAAATCCTGCACGTGGCCGTGCGCCACCTTCCACACCCGCGTGGCCACGGAATCCATCAGGTCTTCGTCGTGGGTGACGAGAAACACCGTGCCTTCGTACTTCTGCAGCGCGAAGCTGAGGGCGTTGATCGATTCGAGGTCGAGGTGGTTGGTCGGCTCGTCGAGGATGAGCACGTTCGGCTTCTGCAGCATGATGCGGCAGAAGAGCAGGCGCGCGGTCTCGCCGCCCGACAGCGCGGCGGTGGGCTTGTAGCCCTCCTCGCCGGCAAAGAGCATCTGGCCGAGCAGCCCGTGGATGTCCTGCTTGGACGCATCCGGATCGAACTGGTGCAGCCACTCGACGGCCGTGAGCCCGTGCGCGATGGCGCCGGTGTGGTCCTGGGCGAAGTAGCCGATCGAGACCTCGTGGCCCCAGCGCACCGAGCCGCTGTCGATGTCGCCGGGCGCGGCCGGCTGGCCCGGCGCGTCGGCGAGCAGCGCCTTGATGAGGGTGGTCTTGCCGACGCCGTTCCTGCCCACCAGCACGATCTTCTCGCCGCGGTTGACGATGGCGTCGAAGCCCTCCAGCACCTGCAGGCCCTCATGCGCCTTCGACACGCCTTCACATTCCATCGCCAGACGGCCCGACGGCCGCGCCATCTGAAAACGGATGTAGGGGCGCGCGATGTTCGAGCGCGCCAGGTCGGTGGTCTGCAGGCGCTCGACTTCCTTGCGTCGCGACTGCACCTGGCTGGAGCGCGTGCCGGCCGAGAAGCGCTGGATGAAGTCCTGGAGCTGCGCGATCTTCTTCTCGCGCTGCTCGTTCTGCGACTCGAGCCGCGACCGGATCTGGGTCTTCGCCAGCACCATGTCGTCGTAGCCGCCGGTGTAGGTGATGATGGTCTGGTAGTCGATGTCGGCGATGTGCGTGCAGACGGCGTTCAGGAAATGGCGGTCGTGGGAGATGACCACCAGCGTGCCGTCGTAGCGCTGCAGGAAGTCCACCAGCCAGTGAATCGAGTCGAGGTCGAGGTGGTTGGTCGGTTCGTCGAGCAGCAGCGCCTCGGGACGGCCGAACAGCGCCTGCGCCAGCAGCACGCGGACCTTCTGGCCGCCCTGCAGCTCGCTCATCTTCCGCTCGTGCACGTCGTCGGGGATGTCGAGCCCGTCGAGCAGCACCGCCGCGTCGCTCTCGGCCGAGTAGCCGTCGTGCTCGCCGATGGTGCCTTCGAGTTCGCCCAGGCGCATGCCGTCGGCGTCGCTGAGGGCGTCCTTCGCGTAGAGGGCGTCGCGTTCCTCGAGGGCCGCCCAGAGCGCGCGGTTGCCCATGATGACGGTGTCGATGACGCGGAACTCGTCGAACGCGTACTGGTCCTGGCGCAGCACGCCGAGGCGGGCCGGCGTGGTCACCGAGCCGCGCTGGGGCGGCAGCTCGCCGGTGAGCAGTTTCATGAACGTGGACTTGCCCGCGCCGTTCGGACCGGTGAGCCCGTAGCGACGTCCCGGCTGGAACGTCGTCGAGACGTCGTCGAAGAGCACCTTGGTGCCGTAGCGCATCGACACGCTGCTGACCGCAATCATCTCGAACTCTCCTGTGGGAGGGCGGCCGGCGAGGGCCGCGCCCGCGGTGACAAACGTTCAATTGTAGCAGCCCGCCGCTCTCTGGCCATGGCCAGCGGGTGAGCGCAACCGGCGTCCTGGGCGTGCAGCAGCTCATCCTTGGCGACGCCTCCCGGCAGGCCCGCGCCTGGCCCGGCCGGAACGGCCGCCGCGCGCCGCTGCCCGACCCGCCCGGGCGGGCCGCGGCGAGACAATTCAAGACAACCGGAGGCAAGAAATGCCCGTTTTCCGGAGCGAAATCGCCGAAATCCGGATGTGAATCCGATGTATATTTTTTCGGCATCGTCAGCACAGTACGGGTCTCCCTGCCGCGCGCTCCGCGCCGGGCAGTCAAGGTTCGGGAGTCGATCGCATGACGCGTCTCGTAGTGAGTGTGCTCGGCACTGTCGTCGTCGGGGTCGCGCTGGCCGCGACCGGCACCGCCGAGCAGTCCCGGACGCCGTCGTCCACCAGCCAGGTGACCGCGCCCGCGCCGGCCCCGCCGGCCCGCCGCCCCGCCGCCGTCGCCCCCGCCGCGTCGCACAGCCTGTCGCCGGCCCTGTCGGCGCGCCAGCAGAGCGAGCTCGTCGGGCAGTACTGCGCCGGCTGCCACAGCGACCGCGCCAAGGCCGGCGGGCTGTCGCTGGCCGGCTTCGATGCGATGAAGGCGACCGAGCGGCAAGAGGTCGTCGAGAAGATGATCCGCAAGATGAGCGCCGGCCTGATGCCGCCGCCCGGCGCGAAGAAGCCCGATGCCGCGACCCTGGCCGCGCTCACCGGCGCCCTCGAGGCGCGGATGGACGAACACGCGGCCAACAACCCGAATCCCGGCCGCCGCACCTTCCAGCGCCTGAACCGCCCCGAATACGAGCGCGCCATCAAGGAACTGCTGGGCCTCGACGTCACCGCCGGCAACTGGCTGCCGCTCGACCAGAAGAGCGCCAACTTCGACAACATCGCCGACGAGCAGTCGCTGTCGCCGACGCTGCTCGAGGCGTATCTCAACGCCGCCGCCGACATCAGCCGCATGGCCGTGGGCGACAAGCAGGCGCCGCGCGTCGACACCGTCTACACGAACCCCAGCTACGTCTCGCAGCATCCGTGGGACCACGTCGAAGGCGCGCCCTACGGCACCCGCGGCGGGCTGGTGGTGAACCACGTGTTCCCGGCCGACGCCGAATACGAGTTCGAGTTGCTGGTCGATCTCGGGCGAGAACGCGCGCTACGAAGACATCGACGTCTCGATCGACGGCGAGCGCGTCGCGCTGCGTGAAGTACGAACAGGGTCCGGCGGCGGCGGCCGACGGCCGCGGCGGCATCGCCATGCGCACCGAGCCGATCGTGGTGCGCGCCGGCGAACACCGGATCTCGGCCGCGTTCGTGCGCCGCAGCGACGGCCCCTACGAAGACCTGATTCGTCCGCACGACTGGTCGTACGCGGGCGGCGGCTCGGGCGGTGCCGGCATCACCACCCTGCCCCATCTGCGCGACGTGGTCGTGGCCGGCCCGTACAACGCCACCGGCGTCTCGGAGACCCCGACGCGCCAGCGCATCTTCACGTGCCGCCCCACCGCGCAGTCGCAGGAACGCACCTGCGCCCGCTCGATCATCACGCGCCTGGGCAGCGACGCCTATCGCCGGCCGATGACGACGGCGGAGGTCGACAGCCTGATGCCGTTCTTCGAGAAGGGCGCCGCTGCCGGTGGCTTCGAAGGCGGCGTGCGGACGGCGCTCGAGGCGCTCCTCGCCAGCCCGCACTTCGTGTTCCGCATGGAGCGTGAGCGCCCGGCCGGGACGACCCAGACCGCCACGCGCGTGGCCGACCTCGACCTCGCCTCGCGGCTGTCGTTCTTCCTGTGGGGCGCTCCTCCCGACCAGGAACTCATCGACCTCGCCAGGTCGGGCCGCCTCACCGCGCCCGGGATGCTCGAGAAGCAGGCTGCCCGCCTGCTGGCCGATCCGCGCGCCGAAGCCCTGGGGTCGCGCTTCGCGGCGCAGTGGCTGCGCCTCCAGGACCTCGACAAGGTCAAGCCGGATCCGAACTTCTTCCCGAACTTCGACGAGAACGTCGGCGCGGCGATGAAGCGCGAGACCGAGATGTTCTTCAACGACCTGGTGGCGCGCGACCGCAGCTTCCTCGACTTCTTCACGGCCGACTACACCTTCGTGAACGAGCGCCTGGCCCGCCACTACGGCATCCCGAACGTGGCTGGCACCCAGTTCCGCCGCATCACCTATCCCGACGCCACGCGCCGCGGCATCCTCGGCCACGGCAGCGTGCTCGTGCAGACGTCGCTGGCCAACCGCACCTCGCCGGTGCTGCGCGGCAAGTGGGTGATGGAGGTGCTGCTCGGCACGCCGCCGCCGGCGCCGCCGCCCAACGTGCCCGACGCTCGAGGAATCGGCGAGCGCGAAGGACGGCAAGATGCTGACCACGCGCGAGCGCATGGAAGCGCACCGCGCCAACCCGACCTGCAACGCCTGCCACCGCTTCATGGACCCGATCGGGCTGTCGCTCGACAGCTTCGACGTGACCGGGCGCTGGCGCGAGCGCGAGAACGGCATGCCGCTCGACACCCGCGGCGACTACTACGACGGCTCGGCGGTCAACAACCTCGACCAGCTCTCGGCGGCGCTGCTGAAGCGCCCCGAGCCGCTGGTCCGCAACTTCACCGAGAACCTCATGGCCTACGCGCTGGGCCGCCGCGTCGAGACGTTCGACCAGTCGACCGTGCGCGCCATCGCGAAGAAGGCCGCCGCCGACGGCTACCGGATGTCGTCGTTCATCCTCGGCGTCGTCAAGAGCGACGCCTTCCAGAAGAAGGGCGCGGAGCCGGTCTCGACCACCAACGAGGCCGCCCTGGACGCCAGCAAGCAGCGATAGTCAGTCAACCCTACTGAGGAGAGTCGCATGTCGTTCATCACCGGAAAGCAGCTGCCCCGCCGCACGTTCCTGCGTGGCGCGGGAGCCACGGTTGCCCTGCCGTTCCTCGAAGCCATGGTCCCGGCGGGACGCGTGCTGGCGAAGACGCCCGAGCGCACCCGCCTCGTGTGCATCGAGGAAGTCCACGGCCTGGCCGGGTGCAACGACTGGGCGGCCTCGAAGCACCTGTTCGCGCCGGCCACCACCGGCCGCGACTTCCAACTGGTGAACGACAACGCGCTCAAGTCGCTCGAGCCGTTCCGCGAGCACCTGACCATCATCAGCAACACCGACGTGCGGATGGCCGAGGCCTTCGCGCTGCCGGAAATCGGCGGCGACCACTTCCGCTCGAGCGCGGTGTTCCTCACGCAGTCGCATCCCAAGCAGACGCAGGGCTCCGACATCTGGTGCGGCACCTCGATGGACCAGCTCTATGCCCAGAAGTTCGGGCAGTCGACGCCGCTGCCGTCGATGCAGTTCTGCATCGAGAACCTCGATCAGGCCGGCGGCTGCACCTACAACTACTCGTGCGCCTACACCGACTCGATCAGCTGGGCCTCGCCGAACGATCCGCTGCCGATGATCCGCGACCCGCGCGTCGCCTTCGACATGCTGTTCGGCTCGGGCAGCTCGAAGGAAGACCGCGCCGAACGCCGGCAGTCGCGCCGCAGCATCCTCGACTGGATCGCCGGCCAGGTCGCCGACGTCCGCAACGAACTGGGCAGCGGCGACAAGAACCGCCTCGACAAGTACCTCGACCACGTGCGCGAGATCGAGCGCCGCATCCAGGCCATCGAGGCCCGCAACACCAGCGGTGACGCCCGCGAGCTGCCGGGCGCCCCGGCCGGCGTGCCCGATTCCTTCAGCGAGCACATGAAGCTCCTGTTCGACCTCCAGGTGCTGGCGCTGCAGGCCGACATGACGCGCATCATCTCGTTCAAGACCGGCCGCGACTCGCAGAACCGCGTGTTCCCCGAGAGCGGCTCGGATCAGCCGTTCCACCCGGCGTCGCACCACGGCAACCGCGAAGAGCGGATCATGGAGTTCAACAAGATCTGCAAGTTCCGCGTCAGCATGCTGCCCTACTTCCTCGAGAAGCTGAAGACGACCATGGACGGCGAGCAGAGCCTGCTCGACAAGTCGGTGGTGCTGTGGGGCTCGCCGATGGCCGACGCCAACGTGCACAACCACCGCCGCTGCCCGCTCATCATGCTCGGCAAGGGCAACGGCATGCTGGCCGGCAACACGCACATCAAGGCGGCCGACGGCACGCCGATGGCCAACGCCATGCTGACGCTGCTCAAGCACCTCGGTCTCGAGGACATGCAGAGCTTCGGCGACAGCACCGGCGAACTCTCGCTCACGCAGTCGGCCATCACGGTCGCCTAGCCTTCAGGGGTCACGAGATGCGACTTCGACTGGCACTTCCGTTTGTCGCCGCCACCGCCCTGGCCACCTCGGTGGGCGCGGTGCTCACGGCGTCGCCGGCTCCTCGCCACGGCGAGGCACAGGCCGCGGGCGCCGCGCAGAGCCGCAGCGCCGTCGCCGACGCCGCCATGAAGGGCAGCCGCGAGGCCGTGCGCGCGCTCATCCAGCAGGGCGCCGACGTCAACGCCGCGCAGGGCGACGGCATGAGCGCCCTGCACTGGGCCGCCGACAAGGGCGATGCCGAGATGACCGAGATGCTGGTCTACGCCGGCGCCAATCCCGGCGCCGTGACCCGCATCGGGCAATACACGCCGCTGCACCTGGCCAGCCGCGCCGGCAGCGCCGCCGCGGTGCGGGCGCTGCTCAAAGTGGGCGCCAAGGTCGACGCCAAGACTTCGGTGAGCGGCGCGACGCCGCTGCATCTGGCGGCCGCGGCCGGCGATCCGGCGGTCGTGACGGCGCTGCTCGACGCCAAGGCCGACGTCAACGCGACCGAAGCCGAGTGGGGCCAGACGCCGCTCATCTTCGCCGCCTCGCTCAACCGCGTGGACGCCATCAAGGTGCTGCTGGCGCGCGGCGCCAACGCCAACGTGACCAGCAAGGCCGTCGACCTCCAGAAGCACATCCCGCTCGACCGCGCCTCGAACCAGCGCTTCGCCAAGGTGCTCGAAGGCACGGCCGGCAAGAACGGCAAGCCGTCGCCGAACCAGCTCCAGGCCGCCGTGCAGGCCAGCCGCGAGCTCTACGCGTCGGGCAAGCTGCCCGAGCCCGAGAAGCCGGCCGCCGGCGCGCCCGCCGCAGCCGGTGGGCAGGGCGGCCAGCAGCAGTTCTTCGAAGAGACGCCTGGCCTGTCGAGCAAAGGCGGACTGACCGCGCTGCTCCACGCCGCGCGCCAGGGACATCTGGCCGCCGCAACCGCGCTCATCGACGGCGGCGCCAGCGTCGACGCGGTGAGCAGCGGCGACGGCACCAGCCCGCTGCTGATGGCGACCATCAACGGCCAGTTCGACATGGCGATGCTGCTGCTCGAGCGCGGCGCCGATCCGAACCTGGCGGCGCGCGTCAACGGCGCGACGCCGCTGTGGTCGGCCGTCAACACCCAGTGGCAGCCGCGCACGCGCTTCCCGCAGCCCCAGGAGATGGAGCTGCAGAAGGCGACCTACCTCGACGTCATGGCGAAGCTGCTCGAGAAGGGCGCCGACCCCAACGCGCGCATCGAAGCAGCACCCCTGGTACATGGTCTACAGCGGCTGCGGCAACCGCAACTGCGGGCTGGCCGACACCTCGGGCTCGACGGCCTTCTGGCGCGCCGCCTACTCGACCGACGTCGAGGCGATGCGCCTGCTCGTCAAACACGGCGCCGACGCCAACATCCCGTCGATGGCGCCGAAGGCGGCCGTGCGCCGCGGGCCCGAGGGTGGTGGACCCGGATCGGACGGTTCGAAACAGGCGCTCACGGTCGAAATCCCGAAGCTGACGCCGATCCCGTACGGCGGTCCCGGCGCCTCGGCGCTGCACGCCGCCGCCGGCGTCGAATACGGCGAAGGCTTCGCCGGCAACGCCCATCGGCACGCGCCCGACAGCTGGCTGGCGGCGGTGAAGTTCCTGGTCGAAGACCTGGGACTCGACGTGAACGCCCGCGACAACGACGGCTACACGCCGCTCCATCACGCCGCCGCGCGTGGCGACAACGACGTGATCCTGTATCTCGTCAGCAAGGGCGCCGACGTCACCGTCGTGGCGCGCAACGGCCAGACCACCGCCGACATGGCCAACGGGCCGGTGCAGCGCGTCTCGCCCTTCCCCGCCACCGTGTCGCTCCTCGAGAAGCTCGGCTCGAAGAACAACCACCGCTGCGTGTCGTGCTGACGCACGACACGCGCGGCTAGCGGCTAGCGGCTGACTCGATGATGAAAGGCCCGGCGGATACCGCCGGGCCTTTCACTGTCTAGTGCCACGCTCGGGGTGAATTCAGATTGTCTGCTTAGCCGCGGTCTGCTTAGCCGCAAGCCGCTAGCCCCTAGCCGCTTCCTCGTGAGTGCCCGCGGGCGAAGCGAGCTGTCAGCTCACCACGTATAGCTCCCCGAGGGCGGCGGCCAGACGCCGAGGATCTGTCGCAGCACCACGATCTGTCCCAGGTGGTGCGCGTTGTGCTGCGCCACGTGCTCCCACACGTCCCGATAGGAATAGCCGGCCAGCAACTGGAACTCGATCGGCGGCGCGATCGCCGCGTCCGGCTCATGGCGACCAACCGCCCCGGCCAAGGCGTCGAGGCCGGTGAGGAAGTGCTCGCACACAGTCGGCCAGCTATCGACGCCGGCGTCGGGCCAGCCGTCGGCGGCGGTCGAGGCCATCGGTGTGTCCTGGCCGTGGCAGCGCGCGGTGAACCAGTCCTGCCAGAAGGCCATGTGGGCGACGATGCCGGCGATCGAGTGCGGCAGACCCGCCACGCTGCGGGTGGCGTCGTCGGGGGACAAGCCGGCCAGGGTGGCGGCCGGGGGCAGATGGGAATGCGTATCGACGAGCAGCTGACGGGCGTCCATGGCGCCCTACTCTACCAAGGCGGGGCCGCCGATTGACGCTGACAGCCGCAGGGGATACATTACTGAACAGTGATATGTAGACGAGAGCCGTCGGGAGCGTCACGGTGACCGCGGCAGTCGTGCTGGCCGGCGCCCTCATCATCGGCGCGACGCTGGGCCTGCTGGGCGGCGGCGGCACCGTGTTGACGGTGCCACTGGTCCGGGCGCTGCTGGGCCTCGACACCCGGCACGCCATCGCGCTCAGCCTGCCGGTCGTCGCCGTCGCCGCCGCCACCGGCAGCCTCATCGCCTGGCGCCGCGGCCTGCTGGCGCTCGGTCCAGCCATCGAACTGGCCGCCGCCACCAGCGCCGGCGCGTGGATCGGCGCCGCGGCTGCCCAGCACCTGGCCACCTCGACGCAGTCGCTGCTGCTCGGCTCGACGCTGCTCATCGCCGCCGCATTTCTGTGGATCCGGCGTCGCGTGGCGCGCCCCGCCGTCCGCGACGTCTCGCGGCGCGCCCGCCTGTGGCTGCTCGTGACCGGCGTCGGCGTCGGCGTGCTCACCGGCGTCGTCGGTGTCGGCGGCGGCTTTCTGATCGTACCGGCGCTGGTGGTGTTCGGCCGCTACACGACCCTCGACGCCGTGCCGATCTCGCTCTTCGCCATCACCTTCAGCGCCGCCACGGCGGCGGTCGGCTATCGCGCCGTGCCGGTGGCGTGGGGCACGGTGCTGGTAATGGCCGCGGCGGCGTCGGCCGGCGTGGTCGCCGGCGGCGCGCTGGCCCGCCGGCTCGACCCCGCTCATCTCCAGACGCTCTTCGCCGCGGTGCTGCTCGGCGCGTCGGGCTACATCTTCCTCACGAGGTAATCGAGGCCTGCCATGATCGTCACCCGCTTCTTCGAACCTGCCATCGCGCAGGCGAGCTATCTCATCGGCTGCGCCGCCACCGGCGAGGCGATTGTGATCGACCCCAACCGCGACATCACGCCGTACCTTGCCGCCGCGGCGCGCGAGGGCGTGCGCATCACCAGCGTCACCGAGACCCACATCCATGCCGACTTCGCCTCCGGCGCGCGTGAGCTGGCGCATGCCACCGGCGCCCGGCTGCTGCTGTCGGATGAAGGCGACGCCAACTGGAAATACGCCTTCGCCGACGAGGCGCGGCTCATCCGCCACGGCGACCGCATCACCATCGGCAACGTCCTGGTGGACGTCGTCCACACTCCCGGGCACACGCCCGAACACCTGACGTTCCTCATCACCGACGGCGCGGCGGCCGACCGGCCGATTGCCGCCGCCACCGGCGACTTCCTGTTCGTCGGCGACGTCGGACGGCCCGACCTGCTCGAGAAGGCCGCGAAGATGGCCGGCACGATGGAAGCAGGCGCCCGCACGCTGTGGCGCAGCCTGCGCGCCTTCGACGTCCACGAAGACTGGCTGCAGATCTGGCCCGGCCACGGCGCCGGTTCCGCCTGCGGCAAGGGCATCAGCGCCATTCCCTACAGCACGCTCGGCTACGAGCGCCGCTTCAACTGGGCCTACGCGGTGAAGACGGAAGCGGAGTTCGTCGCCCGCGTCCTCGAGGGGCAGCCCGATCCGCCCGCCTACTTCGCGACCATGAAGGCCCTCAACAAGCGCGGGCCCGACCTCCGCCGCACGTCGCTGCCGCCGCAGCTCGACGGCGATCGGCTGCTGCCGTTGGTGCAGGCGGGCGCGCGGGTCATCGACACACGCGCGGCCGACGCCTTCGCGGAGCGTCACGTGCAGGGCACGCTGAACCTGGCCACCGGTGCCTCATTCGTGACGTGGGCCGGCTGGCTCCTGCCGTACGACGACGATTTGTATCTCATCGCGCGCGACGCCTCCGACGACACCGTCGCCGAGCTGGTGCGGCAGCTGGCCCTCATCGGCCTCGACCGGGTAGCGGGCATCTTCGGCCCGGAGGCCATCGCGCAGGCCGTGGCCGCAGGGGCGGTCCCTGGCAGCGTGCCGCAGATGACCCCGTCGGCGCTGGCAGCGCACGTGGCCGCTGGCGATGTCCACGTGCTGGACGTGCGCCACGACAACGAATGGCAGGGCGGCCACATCGCCGGGGCCACCCACATCCCGCTCGGCCATCTGTCGGCGCGCATTGGCGAGGTGCCCGCCGGGCGGCCGCTGGTCGTGCACTGCCAGGCCGGCACCCGCTCGGCGATCGCCGCCTCGCTGCTGCGCCAGCTCGGACGCGCGGAGGTCACCAACATGCCAGGCGGCCTGAACGGCTGGGTGGCGGCCGGACTGCCGCTGACGGCGGAGAGCCCCCGACCGTGAGCACGACGCCGCTTTCGGCGCGGGATCTGCGCCGCGTCGCCGCCCGCTTCAAGGTCCTGGCGGAACCGGCCCGGCTGCGCGTCCTGCAGTGTCTTCAGCAGGGCCCGCAGCACGTGAGCGCGCTCATGGACGCCACCGGACTCCGCCAGGCGAATCTGTCGAAACACCTGCAGACGCTGCACGCGCACGGGCTGGTGGGGCGTGCCCGCACCGGGCGCTTCATCCACTACGCGATTGCCGACCCGGCCGTGCTGGCCCTCTGCGACCTGATGTGCCGGCAGATGGCCGCGACGCCTGCTCTGAGCCGCCCGGCCTCGCGGCCGCGAGGCGCCAGCCCCAGCCGCGCCCGCCCGGCCCGACGCCTCCGGACTATGGGCACCACCGGCTGAACCCGTGGAGCCGTGGACATGGCGCCCGCTGGCACGCCCGAGGGCAGCCGAACGCGGAATAGTCCGCACGCCGCGGAGGCCTCCGCCAATACCTGGCGATGGCGGCCCGGACGCACGCATAATCCACGGGTGCGGACGGTGTGGCGCCCGCGGCACGGGACATGCTTCTATCATTGCCAGTCAGGGAGGTGTCTGTGGGTCGTCTGATTCGAATCATGAGTGCGGTGACGGTGCTGTCGCTCGGCGCCGTGCCGGTGCTGGCACAGGATGCCGCGCAGGTCGCCAAGGGCAAGACGGTGTACGACGCGCAGCGCTGCTCGTTGTGCCACGCCATCGCGGGCCGCGGCAACGCCAAGGGCCCGCTCGACAAGGTCGGCACCAAGCTGAGCGCGGCCGACATCCGCAAGTGGATCGTCACGCCGAAAGAGATGAAGTCCGACACCAACCGCAAGCCGGAGATGCGCGCCTATCCGTCGCTGCCGGCGGCCGACCTCGACGCGCTGGTCGCCTACATGCAGTCTCTGAAGGGCTGATTTCGTGAAACTCGCGCGCACGCCCCTGGCCGCCTTCGGCGTCGTCCTCACGACAGCGTGCGCGCTGCTCTTCCTCATCGCGCTTGGTGCCGAATCGTACGGGCTCATCCAGAACCCGTACGTCGGCATCCTGATCTTCTTCGCGCTGCCGGCCGGCTTTCTGCTGGGCCTGCTGCTCGTGGCGGTGGGCAATATCCGCGGACGCCGGCGCGGCGCCGAGGAGATCTCGTGGCCGACCATCGACCTGAAGAATCGCGGACAGCGCATCTTCGTCATGGGCCTGGTGGTGGCGTCGCTGGTCAACGTCGTCATCCTGTCGATGGCCGGCGTCGGCGCCGTCCACTACATGGAGACGCCGTCGTTCTGCGGCCAGGTCTGCCACGCGGTCATGGAACCGGAGTACGTCGCCCACGCCCAGGGTCCACACGCCAACGTCACTTGCGTGAGCTGCCATGTGGGCTCGGGAGCGGGCGCGCTCGTGGCCTCGAAGATCGACGGCACGCGCCGGCTCGTCGGCTTCATCACCGGCAACATCGCGCGGCCGATTGAGACCCCCGTCATCACGATGCGTCCCGCCCGCGAGACCTGCGGCACCTGCCACTGGCCGGAGAAGATCCACGGCGACCGGCTCAAGGTCGTCAAGGAGTACGCGGAGGACGAGACCTCCAGCGAGACGGTGACCACCCTCGAACTCCGGGTCGGCGGCGGCAGCACGGCCCTCGGTATCGGCGAAGGCATCCACTGGCACATGCACGTCTCCAACCGGGTCGAGTTCATCGCCCTCGACCAGGCGCGCCAGGACATCCCCTACGTGAAGCTCACCATGGCCGACGGCACGGTGCGGGAGTTCAAGCGGCCCGGGGTGACCGACGACGTGCTGGCGTCGGGCACTCGGCGCCAGATGGACTGCACCGACTGCCACAACCGCCCCAGTCATCAGTTTTCAGCCTCAGCCGAACGCGCCGCCAACCAGGCGCTCGCCCTGGGCCAGGTGCCCCGCGCGCTGCCGTTCGTGCGCCGCGAGATGGTCAAGGCGCTCAAGACCGAGGCCGCCACGAAAGACGAGGCCCTCGCCGGCATCGCGCGGAGCCTGCGTGACTTCTATGCGGGCGTCGAGGCGCCGGCAAAGCCCGCCGGGGCCGACGTCGACCGTGCGGTGCAGGTGACGCAGGCGCTCTACCGCACGAACGTCTTCCCGCAGATGAAAATCACCTGGGGCTCGTACCGCAACGAACTCGGCCACACCGACTCGACGGGCTGCTTCCGCTGCCACGACGAGGAGAAGGCCACGCCCGACGGCCGCACCATCTCGCAGGACTGCGAGTCGTGCCACCGCATGCGCTGAGCCTGCACCTCACGCGCACATGCGAAGGGCGGCCCGGCAGGCCGCCCTTCGTATGTACTGGCGCCCGCCGTCGGGCTCCGTCGTGCCTGCCGCTACCGCCGGCGGGCCGTGACTAGCAGGACACGCACTTGTGGTTGTTCTTCGCGCCGAGGCTCTCGAGCAGCTTGATGGTCTCGGGGTACGGCTGCACGCGCTGCACCGGGCCGTTGGCCATGTCCACCGTGGTCTGGCCGCCGCGGTTCAGCAGCGTGACGTCGGCGCCCTTCGAGACGAGGTATTTGATCATCTCGTTGTCGCCGCGCGAGGCCGCGTGGTGGAGCGCCGTGTTGCCATCGGCGTCGCGCACGTTGGGATTGGTGCCGAGGTCTTCGATCAGGTACTTCACGGCCGCGAGCATCCCCGACGGCGCGAAGCGATGCGCGTTGCCGGCGAAGCCTTCGCCGTAGCCGGCGCCCGAGGCCGCCAGCAGCGCCGGGATGTCCGGCCCGCCGGTGGGCACCACCGGCAGGCCCGAGTGATCCTTGTTCTCGTCGGTGCTGCGCGTGCCGCCCTGCCGGAAGCGGTCGTTGGCGGCGGGCTTGGCGGTGGGCACCGACGGATCGGCGCCGGCCGCCACCAGCAGCTTCATGGCCTCGATGTCGCTGGCGTAGGCGGCGCGCCAGAACGGCGTGGCGCCGGTGTCGTCGACGCGCAGCAGGTCGAAGTTGTACTGCGTGTACCAGATCTTGCGCTGCAGGCGCGCGTTCGGGTCGGCGCCCTTCGCGATGAGCGCCTTCATCACGTCCAGATACGACGCCTGCTGCTGCAGGTAAGCGCGCGGCTGCGGATAGAACGCCTTCGGCGCCCAGTGGACGTTCAGCGCGGCATAGAGCGGCGTCATGCCGGCGTCACTGGCGAGGTTCGGATCGGCGCCCTTCTCCAGGAAATACAGGGCCAGATCGAAGTGGCCGTTGACGGTGGCGATGAGCATCGGGCTGGTCTGGTCGCCGGCAGTCTGCCCGTTCACGTCGGCGCCGGCTTCGACCAGAGCCTTCGCGGTGCCGGTCGCGCCCTGGCGGGCCGCGAAGTGCAGTGCCGAGAGGCCGCCGTGTTTGCCGATGAGCTCGTTGTACTTGAAGGGCCGATCGACGCCCGCCACGCGCATGCTCTGCGCCGCCGGGGGCGCCGGCGCGGCCGGACGGGCCGCCGCGGTGCCTTCGTTTCGGGGCTGCGACGACTGCTGGCGCAGCTGATCCTGCAGCACCTCTTCGGGCACTTCGACCTTGCTCAGGTCGACGACGCGCGAGCGGACTTTCCAGTCCGCACCCGCGGCGAGCAGCGCCTTGACGGCTTCGGTGCGGCCGAGCGACGCGGCGAACATCAGGGCCGTCTGTCCGTGTGCGGTCTCGGTGCGGTTCAGATCGGCGCCTGCGGCGGCGAGCGCCGAGACGATCTCGGCCTTGCCGGCGGCAGCGGCGAGCATCAGGGCGGTGGCCCCGGTGGCGGTCGCCGCATCGATCGGCGCGCCGCCCGTGATGAGCGCCGGCACCGCTTCGGCGCGGCCCGCCTGGCTGGCCAGGTGGAGGGCGGTGAAGCCGCCGATGCGCGTGGTGGCGCGCGCGTTGGCGCCGGCCACGAGCAGCATCTCGGCCATCGCGCCGTCGCCCTGCATGGCGGCCCAGTGCAGCGCCGTCATGCCGTCGCCCTGCGAGGCCCCGGCATCGGCGCCGCTCTTGAGCAGCTGACGGACGCGGGCGGCGTCTTTGGCCATGGCGGCATCCGCCACCGCGCTTCGACTGTGCTCGGCGCGGCCCTGAGCCGCTGGCTCCGCCGCCGGTCGAAGGGCCTGACTGCGGCTGCCCTGCGCCTGCAGGAGCCCCGACGACAGGCCCACCAGGGCCGCGAGAACCGCCAGACGGCGCGTGCGTGACGTGGTGATCATGGTTACCCCTGCTCCGCCATGGTGGTGACCGGAACCTGATTGAGATCCATCTCCGCCTTGCTGTCGCCGAACTGCGGGTCGGTGATGTCGAAGGTGCGCAGCATCGAGAGCATGGCATTGGCCATCGGCGTGCCGTCGGCCGCCTTGATGTGCAGGTTGCCCTTGATGGCGCCGCCGGCGTGGCCGGCGATGAAGAGCGGGCACCGCTTGTGGTTGTGCACGTTCGGGTTGCCCATCGGCGAGCCGTAGAAGATGAGCGAGTTGTCGAGCAGGTTGCCGCTGTCGCCGTCGGGCGTCGCCTTCAGCTTCTCGAGCAGGTACGGCACCAGGTTCACGTGGTAGCGGTTGATCTTGGCGAAGTCGAGGATGCGGTCTTCGCGTTCGCCGTGGTGCGAGGCGATGTGGAAGCCGGTGTTCACGTCGGGGATGAACACGCGGTTGCTGACGTCGCGGCTCAGCTTGAACGCGAACACGCGCGTCAGGTCCGACTGGAAGGCCAGCACCTGCAGGTCCATCATCAGCTTGACGTGCTCCTCGTAGGAGTCGGGCACGCCCTTCGGCGCGCCGGGCAGCGCGCGCTGCTCGCCGCTGGAGTTGGTCTCTTCGACCTTCTGGATGCGGCGCTCGATCTCGCGCACGTCGTCGAGGTAATCCGACAACCGCGCCCGGTCGGAGGCGCCGAGGTCCTTCTGCAGGCGGGCCACCGAGCCCTGCACGAAGTCGAGCAGGCTGCGGTCCTTGCGGCGCCGCTCGGCGCGCGCTTCGGGCGTGGCGCCGATGCCGAACAACTGGTCGAAGACCAGCCGCGGATCGCGGATCATCGGCAGCGGCTCGGTCGGCGAGGCCCAGCTGATCGAGTCGGTGTAGGCGCACGAGTAGCCGTAGAAGCAACCGCCGGCCTGGTCGACGTTCTCGATGCACAGCTGCATCGACGGGATGGGCGTCTCGTGGCCGATCTTCTGCGCCACGATCTGGTCGATCGAGGTGCCGGCGTGCAGGTCGGAGCCCTGGGTCTGCTTGGGATGCGACTGCGTCAGGAACACCGCCGCCGAGCGGAAGTGATCGCCGCCGATCTCGGGCGCCGTGAACGCCTCGGCGTTGTTGACGTCGGTGTTGCTGACAATCGTCAGGTAGTCGCGGTAGGCCTCGAGCGGCGCCATCGACGTCGGCGCCAGATCGAACTCGCGGCCCGGCAGCGCCGGCGCCCACAGGTGCTTCGACGCCCCGAAGGTGGTGCTGCCGGCCGCGCCGTGCACCATCTCCATGGCGATCAGGCGCTTCTTCGACGGCACGGTCTTGGCCAGCGCGACGCCGGCCGGCACCATCGCATCCAGCAGCGGCAACGCGATCGCCGCGCCCATGCCCTTCAGCATCGTCCGGCGCGGCAGGTGGCGTTTGGTCAACAGCATGATGGCTCCTCGAACTCGTGGACTCGAAACGTCAGGGCGCGACCGGCGTCGTGGTCTCGACGGCGGGTTCGGCATTCATCTGGAACGCGGGACTGGCGGCAATCGCCTGCACGAAGGCCGACAGCTTGTAGTCGCGCTGCTCGGCAGCCCGCATCACCCGGCGCACCAGCGGCATGTCGGGCGCCTCGATGCGGCGCCCCAGAGCGTAGGTCATCAGGCTTTCGGTGAAGCTCAGGACGAACGCCCGCTTGTTCTTGATGAGGGCGGCGCGCAGGCCGGCCGGGCCGTCCATCTGGGTGCCGTCGTACAGGACCCCCGACGAATCCACCGGGTTGCCGTTGTCCTTGATGCGCCACTTGCCGGTGACGTCGAAGTTCTCGAGCGTCAGGCCGAGCGGGTCGATGACGCGGTGGCACGACTGGCAGGCCGGGTTCTTCCGGTGCTGCTCCATGCGCTCGCGCACGGTCAGAATCTTGCTGCCCTGCGAGCCGCCGGTCTCTTCGAGCGTGGGCACGTTGGGCGGCGGCGCCGGCGGCGGCGAGCCGAGCATCACTTCCATCACCCACTTGCCGCGCATGACCGGCGAGGTGCGGTCGGCGACCGAGGTCTGCACGAGCACGCTGCCCTGACCGAGAATGCCGCGGCGCTCCGGCGGCAAGGTGACGCGGCGGAACTCGGTGCCGGTGACGTTGGGGATGCCGTAGTGACGCGCCAGGCGCTCGTTCACGAACGTGTAGTCGGCGGTGATGAGGTCGAGCAGGCTGCGGTCTTCACGCACCAGGCTGGCGAAGAAGAGCTCGGTCTCGCGCATCATCGCGCGGCCCAGCGTGCGGTCGAAGTAGGGATAGAGGAGCGCGTCGGGCAGCACTTCCTCGACGTCGCGCAGGCGCAGCCACTGCGCGGCAAAGCGCGATGCCAGGGCTTCGGACTTCGGGTCGGCCAGCATCCGCTTGACCTGCGCCTCGAACACGCCGGGCGCGCTCAGGCGGCCCTGCGCGGCCAGACGCGTGAGTTCCTCGTCGGGGCCGACGCCCCACACGAAAAACGACAGTCGCGACGCCAGGTCGGTGTCGCGCAGGCGATAGGGCGAGCCGGCGCGCCGCGTGGTCGAGGCCGCCGCAGGAGCTTCGAGCCTGAACAGGAACTGCGGGCTGGCGAGCACCGCCTCGAGCGCCGAGGC
This sequence comes from uncultured Acidobacteriota bacterium, assembly GCA_963779175.1. Lineage (GTDB taxonomy): Bacteria > Acidobacteriota > Vicinamibacteria > Vicinamibacterales > UBA2999 > CADEFD01. The sequence goes on along the minus strand of CAVZXA010000003.1, from coordinate 214,970 downwards.
GATGCCGCCCTCGAAGTCGCGTTCCTTGCGGCCGCTGGCGTAGAACCCCATCAGGTCGGCGAACTCGACGTCGGTCACCGGACGGCGGAACGCCCTGGTGGAGATGCGGCGCACGATCTCGGTGGCGCAGTCCTGCTCGGCACTCGGCGAGGTCGGCCGGCACGTGAACACGGCGCGACGGCTGTCGGTGTCGGAAATGCCGGTCACTCTCTGCGGCCCGGCGATGGCCAGGTCCTTCAAGTGCGGCATGGTGGTGATGCCGAAGGCGACGCCGATCTGGGTATCGGCCAGCGTGTGGTCGATCGGCGCGATGAGGTCGTTGACCGGACCTTCGAAACGCTGCAGGAACGCCGCGGTGACCCGGTGCGGACCCGCGCTCACCTGCACCCCGGCCGACTTCAGGACCAGGCTGGTCGAGCCCTCGTACATCTTCGGGTCGATGTCGAGCAGCGCCTTGCGATCGCCGTCGACCGAGATCTCGATCTGTTCGTTCTGTGCCGGCCCGCCGAACAGGAAGCCGCAGGCGTTGCCGTGGAGTTCGACGCGGAACACGTACTCGCCATCGGCGGGGAACGTGTGGATGACCGAGGTGCCGCCGCGGGTGCCGAACGGGGCGCCGTCGACGCGCTGCAGCTGCGAGGCGGTCTTCGGCACGCGGTAAAGCGACTCGCCGGCCGAGGCATCGCGATCACCGAGCGCCAGGGCCGTCACGCGGCTGGCGGCGCGCAGGTAGCTCTCCATGAGCGCGGGCGAGAACGTCTGGCCGTCAACGACGTTGTCGAAGCCGTGGACGATGGTGTCGGCCGGCAGCAGTGCCGTGACGTCGATGTCGAGGTCCAGCATTTCCTTGACCGCGCGCGTGTATTCGGCGCGGTTCAGGCGCTGGAACGAGCGCCCACCGGGGTTCTGCACTTTCGAGGGCGCGCCGTCGAGCTGCTGCTCGAAGGCGGCGGCCATGTCGGCGATGCCGCTGCCCTCGGGGCGCTTGGCGCCAGCCGGCGGCATCATGCCGACCCGCATCTTGCGGATCATCTTCTCGGCGAGCGCGACGTCGTCGGCCAGCTTCGCGGCGTCGAAGGCCGCCAGCGACAGGCCGCCCGCCTTGCCGCGCTCGCTGTGACAGGTGGCGCAGTAGGTCTTGACGGTGCCGGTGTGTGCGGCGGCATCGAAGGCCACCGCCGGCGTGACGGCGGTCGCGCGCGCGGCACGCCGCGTCGGTGCGGCGCTCGTCGATGGCGCTTGCGCCGTGGCCGCGCGCGGCGCGCTCGCCGCGCCCGTGGTCTGCGGAGCCGCGGACCCGCCGTGGGCCACCGCGAGGCCGAGGCCGATCATCACCGAGAACGCCGCCACTACGAACCGCCGCATGCGTTGGAACTCCTTCCGACGGGCTCCCGGGCGTGGGGGCGCTGCCGGCTCACTACTCGGTGCAGTTTACACGCGATTTTACGCCGAAAACCGTGACATCGCGAGACGTCCGGAGGTCGAAAGAGACGCCCCGCAGGGCGGATGGATGGGCTGCTTCCGCTGCATGCGCGGCACGGCGTAGACTACCCGTTCACACGCGGCGTCCGCTCCCTCTCCGGCGGGGCACGCGATGGAGGGTCACGATGCGAAGGACGTTGCTGGGCATGGCACTACTGGGTCTCGGAATCGCTGCGGGGGCTGCGCGCGTGCAGACGCAGGCGCCGACGACGCTGAGTTTCTTCATCACGAGCGCGGGATCGGGCGACGGCGCCAACCTGGGCGGCATCGCCGGCGCCGACGCCATCTGTCAGAAACTGGGCGCCGCGGCCGGCGCCGGCAACCGCACCTGGCGCGCGTATCTGAGTGCGTCGGCGTCGGGTTCGCAGCCTGCGGTGAACGCCAAGGACCGCATCGGCACCGGCCCCTGGTACAACGCCAAGGGCGTGCTGATCGCGCAGAACGTCGCCGATCTCCACAACGAGGCCGTGACCAAGCTTGGCAAGGAGAACTCGCTGACTGAAAAGGGCGCCGTCTGGAATGGCCGCGGCGACACCCCCAACATGCACGACATCCTCACCGGTTCGAACATGGACGGCACGCTCGCCAGCGCCGCCGGCGACACCACTTGCAGCAACTGGACCAGCAACAAGGGCGACGGCAGCGCGCTGGTCGGCCACCACGACCGCCAGGGCGGCGGCGCCAATCCGAACTCCTGGAACTCGGCGCATCCGTCGAAGGGCTGCAGCCAGGCCAACCTTGTCGCCACCGGCGGCGCCGGCGCGTTCTACTGCTTCGCGGCGAAGTAAGGGGATGCGCCTCTCCGCGATCCTCCTCATCGCCGGGCTCGGGCTCGCGGGCGCGTCGACGCCCGCGGGCGCCCAGCTCGCGCCGGGCCCGGTCGTCTACGGGCACCACCACCTCGTCGTGACCAACGTCGAGGCCCATCGGAAGTTCTGGGTCGAGACGCTCGGCGGGCGGGCCGCGAAGCTCGCAACCGGCGACGCCGTGGTCTTCACCAACGTCATCGTGCTGCTTCGCCAGGGCACGCCCACCGGCGGCTCCAAGGGCACGAGCGTGAATCACATCGGCTTCGGCGTGCCCGACATCCGCGCCACGATGGCGAAGCTGAAGGCGGCCGGCTACCCGGCGATCACGCGGGCCGAGATGCCGCCGACCCAGGAGGTGAAAGACGATCTCGCCTTCATCGCCAACCAGAACACCTCGGTGGCCTACGTGATGGCTCCGGATGAGGTGAAGGTCGAACTCGTGGAGGTGAAGACGCAGGCCACGCCGGTGGCGCTGCACCACATCCACTACTACACGCCGAAGGTCGACGAGATGAAGGCGTGGTACGTGCAGACCTTCGGCGCGAAGGGCGGCATGCGCGGCTCGTTCCAGGCCGCGGATCTGCCGGGCGTGAACCTCACCTTCTCACCGGCGCCGGACGGCGTCGCGCCCACCAGGGGGCGCTCGTTCGATCACGTCGGCTACGAGGTGAAGGATCTCGAAGCGTTCTGCCGGAAGCTGGAAGCGGCCGGCGTGAAGTTCGATCGCCCCTACTCGAAGAATGCCGCCATCGGCATCGGTCTCGCCTTCTTCACCGACCCGTTCGGCACCTACGTGGAACTGACAGAGGGGCTGGGCGCGGCAGTCAAATGACGGCGGCTGGCGGCTAGCGGTTAGCGGCTAAATGGAATGGGGTGGCGGCCCGCACGCGGGTCGCCGCTATCGCGCGGCAGGAATCGGCGGCAGGCCCCAGGCGGTCTTGAGGGCGTCGTAGGCCGCCGTCGGCAACTGCACCAGCACCGGCGAGGCCTTCGGGTCGAGCCATCGCATCACGGCCTTGAGCATCGGCTCACGCATCGCCGTACAGCCCGCGGTGCCCTTCCCCCCATCGCCGCCGATGTGCAGGAAGACGCATGACCCGCGCCGCGGCACGGCCGGCGACGCGTTGTAGTCGACGACCACGCCCCAGTGATACTGCGGGGCGATCTCGCGCATCTTCTCGCTGCTCTTCCAGTCGGGTTCGACCGCGGCGCGGTCAGTGAGCGTGTTGTAGAACTCCGACGCCGGGTCGTCCACGCATTCCAGCGTCGGCGTAATCTCGCGGTAGGGCAGCTTCAACCACGACGCCTCGGCCGCCCTGGCGAAGCCGAACGCGGTGCCGAGCGCAAAGACGCCAGCCGGCGATCGGCCGTCGCCTTCCTGCTTGATCGGACCCGGCACCGGCGCGACCACCGCGGGGTCCCAGGCCGTGCCGCTCTTCCCCACCACGATCGTGACTTCGCGCAGCGTCGTCGCCGGGCGCTCGTCGGTACGCCACCGCACCTCACGCCAGGCGCCGTCGGCGCCGCGCTCGAAACCGACGAGCGTGCCCGAGACGTCGTCCCAGCCGGAGGTCGTGACGACCAGCATCTGACGGGCCGACGCGAGGAGCGCGGCCGTGGAAACAGGACGGGCGCCGCCGGCCGAAGCCGGGGCGCCCGCCATGCATCCTGCGACCAGCGCGGCGAAGAGCACGCGCGCCATCCGCCTACTTCTTCCGCACGTACTTCTTGACGGCGCGCGGTCCGACTTCGGCGCCGTAGATGTTGCCGTCGGCGTCGACCACCACGCCTTCAGCGGCCAGCGTGCCGCGGGCGCCGTCGGAACCGTCGGCCTTCTTCATGACCGGTTTGCCGTCGACCATCGACAAGGTCTCGCCGACGCTGCTCGGATCGGGGATGAACGCCGTGACCTTGCCGTCCCTCGCCGAGCCGATACGGATGCCGCGGCGCCAGGCGCCGTGCGGCGGGTTCACCGAACCGGATTCCGAGTCGGCGCCGTACAGGATGTCGTTCTTGTCGATGTAGATGCCGCTCAGACGGCTGAACTGATACCAGGTGTCGAGCGTCTTGTAGGTCTCGGCATCGAGAATCTGGATGCGGTTGTTCGAACGGTCGGCGACGAACAGCCGGCCCTTCGAGTCGAACGCGAGGCCGTGGGGCTGCATGAACTCGCCGTCGAGGCCGCTGCCCATCTTGCCGAACTCTCGCAGGAACTTGCCGGTCTTGTCGAAGCGGATCAGGCGTGCCGTCGCCGGCGGCGCGTTGCCGTGCCCCTCGGCGACGAGGATGTCGCCATTGGGGTAGGTGATGACGTCGTTCGGCTGATAGAACGAGGCCGGGTCGGCGGGCTGTCCGGGCTGGTTGCCACCGGGCTTGCCCAGCGTGAGCAGCAGCTTGCCGTCGGGGCTGAACTTGAACACCTGGTGACCGACCACTTTGGCGGGCTTCGCGGGCAGCGGCGCGTCGGCGGGCGCACCCGGCGCGCGGCGCGGCAGGTTGTCGTTGCCATCGGCCAGCCACACGTTGCCGTCGCGATCGACGTGGATGCCGTGCGGGAACACCGCGATGCCGGTGCCGAAACTCTGGACCAGCTTGCCCGAGGGGTCGAACTTCAGCAGCACCGGCAGCGGCGACATCTGGCCCTTGGCGGCGTCCCAGCACGAGTTGGCGCCGCAGCGCTCACCCACCCAGATCGACTTGCCGTCCTTGTCGATCTCGACGGCGCTGGTCGATCCCCAGGTGCGGCCCTCGGGCAGCTTGAAGTGGTTCTCGATCGTCGTGTAGGGATTGGGGGCGTCGTTGACCGGCGCCATCGCCGGCTGTGCGCTGGCGACGCCGGCCGTCGCGCTCATCGCGACGGCCATCGACAGCCCTCGCCACGTGTGATTCCACTGTGCCATGGGACTCCTCGTCAGAAAGACGGAACTCGAGCGCCGCCTACTCTACCAAAAAGAGCGGCGCGCGCCGTGCGGTGCCTGAGGGAACGCCGTCGGGCCGGAATGGCCGTCAGGGGATGAAGGTGAATTTGGTCTGCCCGGAGACCGAGGTGCCCCACGGCCAGAACGGCACGTTGCTGTTGGGGCGGGCCGCGGCGCGCACCACCACGTAGGTACTCGCGGTTGGCTTCGAGCCGGGACGTCTTGAAGAGCGGCAGCTTGTCGAAGGCGGTGAGCCACGACCGCACCACGGCTTCGTCTTCGGTCACCTGGGCGTTTTCGACGCGGCCGTCGAGGTAGCGCGACATCGAATGGCGCCGGGTCAGGTTGTCGAACTGCACGGTGGTCGTGACGGTCGCGGTTTCGACCACGCGGTCGACCCACACGGGAACCTTCAGGCGCAGTTCGACGGTGTAGGTGAAGGTGGTCTTGAGGCCGCTCTGGATGACGTCGTGCACGTCGGTCGTGTAGCCGTCGGCGAGCACACAGGAGACGAGCACCTGGCCTTCGCGCACGAGCGGGACGATCTTGAGGGTATCGCGGCCCAGGCGGGCACGGCGCCAGCAAGGCACAACGCGAGCGCAAGGGCGGCGGCGCGGCGCACGGGGCGCTGAGAATCAGTAGGCATGCACGAACTGGACGTACAACCCGAGACTGTAGCACATCGGCGGGTCGGTTGCGGACTCTACCGCCGGTGCTATCATGTTGGTGACGGATTCCGTCCAGACTTCGATGCGACCCCTCCGCGCCGGCGTGCTTGCGCTGCTGGCGGTCCTGGCCCTGGCGCCACGACCGGCCGCCCAGAGTCTGCCCTACGCCCTCTTCGACCGCTATCTCGACGCCCTGCGTGAGGAATCCGGGATTCCCGGGCCTCTCCGCCGCCATCGTCCAGGGCCGCCGGCTCGTGTGGGACACCGGACTCGGCCGTCAGGATGTCGAACAGTCGGTGCCGGCCCGCGCCGACACCCCCTACCTCATCGGCGACCTCACCCAGAACTTCGCGGCCGTCGTGCTCGGCCTGTGCGTCGAGCAGTCGGGCCTGGGCATCACGCAACCCATCAGCCGGTGGTCGGCAGCGATTCCCGAAACGAGCGCGCAGGTCCGTCATGTGCTCGCGCACACCTCGAGTGGCGCGCCGGGCGAGGCCTACCGCTACGACCTCGGCCGCTTCGCCCAGCTCACGCCGGTGGCCGACGACTGCGCCGACCGCCCGTTCCGCCGCGTGGTCGCCGAAGACATCTTCGACCGCTTCGGCATGCGCGACTCCATCCCGGGCCGCGACCTCACCGCCATCGGCGCGGCCGACCACGACTTCTTCGACGACGGCCGGCTGCGGGCGTACGAGTCGGTGCTGACGCGCCTGGCGGTGCCGTACCGCGTCGATCGCGGCGGCAAGGCCACGCGGGGCGACTACCCGGCCGACGGCGTCTCCGCCGCCAGCGGCCTCATCTCGACGGTCCGCGACCTGGCGCGCTTCGACATCGCGCTCGACGACAACGCGCTCATCGGCCAGAACCTGCGGGCGGTGGCGTGGACCAACGTCACGACCAGCGCCGGCGCGCCGCTGCCGACCGGCCTCGGGTGGTTCGTGCAGACCCACAACGGCGAACGCCTCGTGTGGCAGTTCGGCGCCATCCGCGACGCCGGCTCGGCCCTGCTGATCAAGCTGCCCTCGCGCGACCTCACGCTCATCCTGCTCGCCAACAGCGACGGACTGGCGCCGGAGGCCCTTGCCAACGGCGATGTGACCGTCTCGCTCTTCGCGAAGCTGTTCCTGCGGCTGTTCGCCTCCTGAGCAGACCCCATCCAGTGCGATCGCCCCGCCTGCTGACCGCGGCACTCGTCGGCTGGATCGCGCTGGTTCCTTCCGCCCCCGCCGCCGCCGACATCTTCGTCTCGCCGTTCCTCGGCGTGAAGTTCAAGGGCGCCACCAACGAGCTCGATTTCGACCTGAACGACGGCTCCCGCGACACCAAGATGGCGGTCGGGATCTCGGGCGTCGTCATCGCGGACAAGGGCTACGGCCTGGAACTCGAGCTGGCGCACCAACCGCGCTTCTTCGAGCGCAAGGGCGACACCGGACTCGTCACGCGCAGCGGAGTGACGACGCTTGGCGGCAACCTGATGCTCGCCCTGCCGCTCAGCATCACGCGCGAGTCGCTGCGGCCCTACGTCGTGGCCGGCCTTGGCTGGATGCATGCCTCAGCCAACGACCTCATCGCCTTCAGTCCGATCAGCAACGACTTCCTCGGGCTCACGCTGGGCGTCGGCGCGGTCGGCTTCGTGAGCGACGTGGTGGGCCTGCGCTTCGACCTCCGATACCTCAAGAGCGTGTCGTCGGCCGACACGTCGAACGTCAGCCAGGAACGGGCGCGTCTCCGCTTCTGGCGCGCCACGGTCGGCGTCGTCTTCCGCTAGCGGCGGCCCAGAACCGAGACCGACGCCACCTCCCACGCCGTGTCGGCCCGCGCCAGCTGCGTGAGCCTGACGAATCGCGCGGATTGCGGGGCGAACGACACGGTAAACGGCACATGGTGGGGCGTGACGAGCGCGGCGGCCACGACGAGCGCCGCCGGCTGCCCCTGCCAGGCCGGCCGCCAGTCCACCCCGTCGTCCGACACGTCCACCAGCAGGTGCCGCGGGTACGCAGCGACCTGCGCGCCGAGCGTCAGTCTGACGCCTGCAACGACGGCCGGTGCACCGAGATCGAGCCGCAACTGCTCGCCACCCTGCTGCGGTGGAGTCCGCCACACGGTTGCCGGGTTGTCGTCGAGCACCAGGGCGACGTCGTCGGGCGGGATGGCACTCGCGTCCCGAATCGGCAGCATGTGCAAGGGTTCCTGCACGGCGCCTGAGACCGCTACCGACAGTCTGAAGACGTGGTGCGTCGGGGTGGTCGCGATCCGCACGGCACCCGGCAGCGTCCCCAACGACTGCGCGAGGGCCTGACCGGCGCCGGTCGTCGCGACGAACGCCACGAGAGGGCGCGGCGCCGCGAGAGGCACAAGCGCAGCGACGTCCCCATCGCGCAGCGCCGCGCGCAGCAGGGTGTAGTGCGCCGGCTCGTAGCCGCTCAGGCCATTGACGAGCGGGTGGCGGTGACTGATGGCGCGATACATGGCCGCCGCATCTTCATAGGTGCCGATCGGCAGCTCGATAATCGGCTCGCCCGGAGCGACGCGCTCCGGCACGTCAAGCTTCCCCGGCGGCGAGTACAAGGCCATCGGCGCCATCCATCCGTCGGCGAGCACGCCGACCACCACGACGCCCCACGCCGCGCGCCGACGCCAGCTCGTCGCCGGCGGCCAATGCGCCAGCGCGAGGGCCGCGGTGACGCTGAGCGCGAAGGCCGCAATCATCCCGAAGCGTGCCGGCACACGAAAGGCGCCGCCGAAGCCCGGCAGGAGCATCAGCCACGCATACGGCGCCTTGTAGAGGACGCGTTCTCCCGCGACGCGCGCGGTGGGTCCCAGTGCGCACAGCCACATCGCGACGACGCCGAGGCCATAGAAGCCGAGGGTCGACCGATCGACCCACGCGCGCCGGACCCACGTCGACGTCAGGGCCCACAGCGCGAACGCCGCGGCCGCGATTGAAAACGGCTTGTAGGCCTGGCGGAACGACACATCGAGCGGACCGAACGAGACGGCATCCAGGCCGCCGAGTGACGCCAGCGCCACGGCGAACGCCACGACGCCCACAACGGCGGCGACCAGCCTCAGTCGGGTCGGCCCGGCGGACACCGGCGTGCGGGACCTGTGGCGCACGACCGCCCAGACCGTCAGGCCGATGGCCGTCAGCCCGGGAAACAGCGCCCGCTCCGGGTGCTTGCCCGGTGACACGGACGGCCACAGGGCCAGGGCTTCCGGGGCGACCAGGAAGTCGAGCACGTCGGCGCTGAACAACTCGATATCGGCGATCGAACGGGCGAACCCGAGCGCTTCGTGGACGGCGCGATAGGTCAGCAGGATCGGCGCGACGACCAGGAGCGGCACCACGAACGCGGCGGCCAGCCTTGCGATGTCGGCGACGGGCATCCCGCGTGCGAACCAGAGCACCCAGCAGGCCACGAGCACTCCGCCGAAGAAGAAGTAGTAGCCGCTCGTGACCGCCAGCATGGTCAGCGACAAGGCCAGGCCGGGCAGTGCCCAGGCCGCGCGCTGGTCGCGCCACCGATGCAGGCAGAGAAACACCACCGGCAGCCAGAAGGCCGCCAGCAGCTCGAGGTGTTCGAGATGTGCGGCGCGAAACGGATGGAACCCGAAGACCAGGCCCGCCACGAACGCTGGCAGGCGACGCCCGGTGAGAGCGAGCGCCAGGGCGTAGGCCGCCAGGGCCGACAGCACGAACGTCAGCAGCAGCGTCACGTTGTAGGCCGTGAGCGGCGCGGCGCCGGCCCAGATGAGTGGCGAGGCGACGAGCCCGAGCCCGACGCGGTGGTCGGAAAACGCCAGGCTGCCGGCGGCGGGAACGAACACCGGGCCGTTCCACCACGCCGCGGTAAAAGGCAGGCTGTGGGCGTTCCACCAGAGCGTCCAGATCGAGAGCAGTGGATCGCCGAGATCGCGCGGCACGGCATCGGTGAGGTGCCAGGCGAGCGGCCACGTGCAGGCCACCGACACCAGCACGAACGCCGCGAACACGGGGCCGTGACGGCGCCCCATCGCGATTGCCGACTTCATGCGGACTCCGACGCCAGCCGCGCCGGGCTGGCCGGGGCGGGACGTCTGCGTGGGGGCGGCTCAGTATGGCACGCGAGCCGCACGCCCGCCGTGCCGTGGTGTCAGGCCGTCCGCTCGGGCTGCCACTGCAAGCCGAGCGCCATGATGCGGTCCAGCAGCTCCCCGTACGACACCTTGGCGAGCTTCGCCGACTGCGCGAAGTCTTCCCCCTGCGCGAGCTGCGGATTCGGGTTGGCCTCGATCACGAAGAGCCGGCCGTCGGCGGCCATCCGCAGGTCGATGCGCGCGTAACCGGTGAGATCGAGCGCGCGGAAGACACGCTTGGCCAGATGCTGCACCCGTGACGCGGCGCCGTAGGTGAGCGCCGCCTCGCCGGTGTCGATGCCGTGCTTCTCCTGGTACTTGGCGCTCCACTTCACGCGCTCGGTGGCGATGTGCCAGGAGTTCTCGGGCATCTTCGCAAACGACATCTCCCACACCGGGAAGACGCGCAGGCGGTCGTTGCCGAGCACGCCGGCGTAGAGCTCGCGCCCGTCGATGAACTGTTCGACGATGGCCGCCGTGCCGATGGTGTCGTGCACGAACTGCACACGCTTGTTCAGCTGGTCTTCGCTGGCGACCACCGAGTTCTGCGAGATGCCGATCGACGACTCGTAGATGAGCGACTTGACGATCAGCGGAAAGCCGAGCCGCTTGGGCAGCTTGGCCTTCTTCCCGCGCGGCACCACCACGAACTCGGGCACCGGGATGCGGTGATACGCCATCAGCTTCTTGGCCAGCGCCTTGTCGCGCGACAGCGTCAGGCCGCGCGGATTGCAGCCCGTGTAGGGCATCCGCAGCAGCTCCAGATAGCTGACCACGTTCTGATCGAAGACGCCGACATCCGCGAAGGCTTCCATCAGGTTGAAGACGATGGTCGGCTTGAACTCGTCGATGGCGGGCCGGATCGGCGACAGGTCGTCGCTGACGCCGATGACGCGCAGCTCGTGGCGGCGCTTCTTCAGCGTCGAGATGACGTCCCACTCCATCTTCCAGTCGGCGCTCGCGACCTCGGCGTCGGTGGCCGTGTCGGGCGGGATGAGGTGCTTGTGCACCAGGACGAGGACGCGCGCCGGTTTCACCGCACCCCCGTCACAGCGCCACCCGATGCCGTCCGCTGTGGAGATAGTTCATCGTCTGCACCGTGAGGAAGACCGTGAACTCGTGCCGCGCCTGCTCTTCGGGCACGGCCAGCCGCAGCTTGAGTTCACGGCATCTGGCCGCCACGTCATTGAACACCTGATCGATGGTGTATTGGTAGATGCCGGTCCAGTCGGCGACCAGCCGCCGCACCGGCCGGCGCACGCGGTTCAGGAACTGCACCGCCGACATGTTGTTGGCGTGGTCGGGCGCGCTCGAGAACAGCCGGCGCAGCTCGCGGTCGTAGAACTTGGGCCGTTCCACGCCGTAGTGCCGGCGCTTGTGGCGGTAGTGTTGGCGAAGCGTCTTCTTGACCTTCGAGAGCGGCTCCATCTCGGTGGGGGCGTCGACCAGCGCCTTCTTCTGACGCAGCGACCGCATCAGCCCGTCCACGTACTCGAGCTTCTTCGCCGCCGGCCAGCCCACGTAGCGATCCTGCCAGAAGGCCCCGGGCGTGAGCCACACCGCGAAGGTCTCGGCGAAGTCTTCGTCGGGATGACTCTGCGCGTACCACGGGTCGATGTGCATCACGAAGCTCTTGCTGTACGGCTTCGGCGTGTAGAACTCAGGGTACGGCTCGGAGGAACTGCCGAAGATCAGCTTGCGCTGGCGGCGCAGGCGCAGCTTCCACGCATTGTCGACGACATGGCCGGCTTCGTGCCGCAGGATGCGCATGCACCACTCGTAGTCGCCGCCTTCCACTTCGAGCATCTGTGCGCGTTCGAGCTTCTCGAGCCGTGGATGCGCGAGGTAGAAGGGCACCGCCATCGAGGTCGCGCCGTCGGGGGTGAACCACTCCTCGGCGAGGTAGTAGTGAATCGGCACCTTCAGCTCGCGCATGTCGAGTTCGGCCTGCAGCTCCGCGACGCGCCCCTGCATGGCACTGCCGGCCAGCGCGATGGGCAGATCGCACATTCGCAAATCGAGGAGTTGTTCGTCGGGAAGCTCCGTCCAGTTTTCCGGGACGGGGACGGCCTTGGGCATCGAAAGGCCATCATACCCGCCGCCCCCCGCCCGGGACGCGCCGCGTGGGGCCGTTTCCGCAAGATTGAGCGATGGCGCGCACACCGTGGAATCCGCGCCGTCCGGGGCCGGCCAGCCCCCCGGAACGGGCTCGCGGTAGAATCGGATCACGCGCCTGTAGCTCAGTTGGATAGAGCATCAGCCTTCGAAGCTGAGGGTCGCAGGTTCGAGCCCTGCCGGGCGCACCAATTCGCGCACGCGCGAATTGGCTACGCCCGCCAGGGCTCAGGCGCCGCGCGGCTCGCAGGCGCGCCGCGACGGGGCACGAGCCCGACTCGCGCACGCGCGAATTGGCTACGCCCGCCAGGGCTCAGGCGCCGCCGCTGCGGCGACTGACGGCCCACCCGCTACTTCTTCGGCATCCCCGCCGCCACCGGCTGCATCACGGCCACGATGTCGTTCATCGCCTGCGTGAGGGCCGCCTGCACGGCGGCCTTCTGCCCGGCATCGAGGGCCGAGAGCACGCTATGCATCTCGGTGGTGCGGCTGCGCAGGGCGATGGTGACGAGCGACGCCTTGCCGTCGTCGAGATAGCGGTCGATCGAGATCTCCATGCGCCTACGCTCCCACCCTGAGACGGATGTCTCCGTCGACGACATCCGCGGTGACCGTCGCCCCCGCCGCGAGGTCTTCGAACAACAGCAGGTTCGAGAGCGGCTTCTTGATGACGCGTTCGACCAGCCGCGCCATCGGACGCGCGCCGAACGCTTTGTCGAAGCCTTTCTCGGCCAGCCACGTGCGCGCCGCCGGCGTGAGTGCGATCGTGATGCCGCGGCCGGCGACCAGCGCCTGCAGCTCGCCGACGTGTTTGTCCACGACCTTGAGAATCTCGCCGCCGCCGAGCGGCTTGAAGTGCACGGTGGCGTCGAGGCGATTGCGGAACTCGGGCGCGAACACGCGCTCGAGCACGCCGGTGGCCTTGCTGCCCTCGGGCGCGTCCTGGAAGCCGAGCTTGCGGCCCGACAGATCGCGGGCGCCGGCGTTGGTCGTCATGATCAGAATCACGTGGCGGAAGTCGGCCTTGCGCCCGTGCGTGTCGGTCAGCGTCGCGTGATCCATCACCTGCAGCAGCAGGCTGAACAGATCCGGATGCGCCTTCTCGATCTCGTCGAGCAGCAGCACCGCATGCGGCGCCTTGCGGATGGCGTCGATGAGCAGGCCGCCCTCCTCGTAACCGACGTAGCCGGGAGGCGCGCCGATGAGGCGCGACACCGCGTGTTTCTCCATGTACTCCGACATGTCGAAGCGCAGGAACTCGACGCGCAGCACCCGCGCCAGCTGCCGCGCCAGCTCCGTCTTGCCGACGCCGGTCGGCCCGGCGAAGAGGAAGCTGCCGATCGGCTTGTCGGGCGCGCGCAGGCCCGAGCGCGACAGCCGGATGGCCGAGGCCACCTCGGTGATGGCGTCGTCCTGACCGTAGATGACGCTGCGCAGCTCGGTATCGAGGTTGCGCAGCGCCGTGCGATCGTCGGTCGACACCGCCTGCACCGGCGCGCGCGCGATCTTGGCGACGATGGCCTCGATGTCGGCCACCTCCACCACCGGCAGGTCCGCCTCGGGCACCTCCACAAGGGCCACCGCGTCGGCGGCGTCCGCGGCGGCGACGTCGGCTGCCGACGGCGCCGGCGCCGACTTCAGCTTCATCGCCGCCCCGGCTTCGTCGATGACGTCGATGGCCTTGTCGGGCAGGTGCAGATCTTTCAGGTAGCGGGCCGACAGGGTCACCGCCGCCGTCACGGCGTCGTCGCTGTAGCGGATCCCGTGGTGCCGCTCGTAGTGGCCCTTCAGCCCCATCAGGATCTCGATCGCCTCGGCTTCGGTCGGCTCGAGGATCTCGATCTTCTGGAAGCGGCGCGACAGCGCGCGGTCGCGATCGAAGCCCTGCTTCACGTCGGCGAAGGTGGTCGAGCCGATGCAGCGCAGCGCCCCCGACGCCAGCGCCGGCTTCAGCAGGTTGCCGGCGTCCATGGTGCCGCCCGAGGCCGAACCGGCGCCGACCAGCGTGTGGATCTCGTCGATGAACAGAATCGCGCCGGGCTGCTTCTCGAGCTCGGTGAGCACCTGCTTGACGCGCTCCTCGAAGTCGCCGCGGTAGCGCGTCCCGGCCACCAGCGCGCCCAGGTCGAGCGCGTAGACGGCCGACGCCTTGAGCCCCGGCGGCACCTGGCGTTCGGCGATCCGCAGGGCCAGCCCTTCGGCGAGCGCGGTCTTGCCGACGCCGGGTTCGCCCACCAGCAGCGGGTTGTTCTTGCGCCGCCGGCACAGCACCTGGATCACGCGGTCGAGTTCCAGCGCGCGGCCAACCAGCGGATCGATCTCACCCCGGCGCGCCTTGGCCACCAGCTCCACGGCATACGCTTCGAGCGGATTCTTCGGCGCGCTGTCGTCGCCCTCCGGCGTGCGCACGCCCGGCGACTCGGTGGCCGGCCCGTGCGCGATCGCGCGCAGCAGCCGCAGGCGGTTGACGCCCTGCTTGGTGAGGAAATAGGCGGCGTGCGAGTCCTCCTCCTGCAGCAGGAAGACGAGCAGGCTGCCGCTCTCCACCTGCTGGGCGCTCGACGAGGCGGCGTGCACCACGGCGCGCTCGACCACGCGATCGAAGGCCACGGTGGATTCCGGCTTCACGGGCTTGCTGCCCGGCACCGGCGTGTGCGCCCGTCCGAGCACGTCGTCGAGATCGTGCGTGAGCTGCGCGAGATCGACGTTGAGCGCCTGCAGGGCGGCGCGGCCCCGCGGGTCGTCGATGAGCGCGCGCAGCAGGTGTTCGAGCGTCACCAGGTCGTGGCGGCGATCGGCGGCGGACCGGAAGGCCCGCCGGATCGTCTCCAGCGTGTCCGGGGCGAACGGCACGGGGGTCCCACTCACGACTTGCCCTCCTCGGGCTCCGGCTCCATCGAGACGCGGAGCGGATACTCGTGTTGCTCGGCGAGACGTTCGGTGGCGGCCACCTTCGTCTCAGCCACTTCTCTTGTATAGACGCCGGCCACGCCGACCCCGGCGTGGTGCACGTGCAACATGATGGTCATCGCGTCGGACGTGGACTTGGCGAACACGGTCTCGAGCACCCAGACGACGAACTCCTGCGTGGTGTAGTCGTCGTTGTGCAGCAGCACGCGCCACGGCCGGGGCGGGGTGCGCTCGAGGTCGGGCCGCGATTCGATGAGTACCCCGCTCCTGGGGTCGGCCCCGGAGGGATTCGACGGCGGCATCCCCCGATCTTAGCGGGTCTGGCGGGTCGAGCCTACCTGGCCGTCCGGCCAGGTGTCGGGAAAAGCCGCCGCCACGACCGCGCCGCTCAGATCGCGGTCGAGGTGCCACGAGGGCGGCGTGCCCGCGTCCCGGACCAGCGGCGCCAGCCGGCGCAGGAAGTCGCGCCGCGACACCTCCCGGGCGCCGAGGCTGGCCAGATGCTCGCTCGGCACCTGGCAGTCGATGAACGGCACCTGCCACCGCGCCAGCTGCGCGGCCAGCCAGCTGATGGCGACCTTCGAGCCGTCGGTCACCCGCGAGAACATCGACTCGCCGAAAAACGCCCGCCCCAGCCCGACGCCGTAGATGCCACCCGCCAGTGCCCCGTCCACCCACACCTCGAGCGAATGCGCGTGACCGGCCTGGTGCAGCGCCTCGTAGGCGTCGAGCATCTCGGCGGTGATCCACGTGCCCGGTCCATCGGCGCGGGGTTCAGCGCAGGCCCGCATCACGGCGCCGAAGGCCTGGTCGAGCGTGACCTGATAGTCGTGGCGGCGCAGGCGGCGGGCGAGACTGCGCGAGACGTGCACCGCATCCGTGGGCAGCACCATTCGCGGATCGGGACTCCACCAGAGGACCGGCTCGCCCTCGCTGAACCACGGGAACGCGCCGCGGCCGTAGGCATCGACCAGTCGCGGTACCGACAGTCCTCCGCCGGCGGCGAGCAGGCCATTGGGGCGGCGGCGGGCCGTCTCGGGTGGCGGGAGGGGGTCGTCAGGACCGAGGTATGGAACCATGCTAAAATCAACGGCTCAGGCACGGTGGGTGTAGCTCAGTGGTAGAGCGCCGGACTGTGGCTCCGGTTGTCGCGGGTTCGATCCCCGTCATCCACCCCAAACCTTCTTTTCCCCCACCACTGTAGCGCCGAACTCCAGCCGACGTCCGCGCATGACCCCGACGTCGCCTGGATTCGAACGCTGGCTGGCCGACGCCGAAGCCCGGCACCTGCGCGACATGACGCCGACCGAAGTAGCGCGGGCGCTGCGGGCGCTGTCGGCCACCTATGTGGAACGACGCGCGCGCCTGTCGGGCCGCGGCGCCTTCGACACGGCCGGCAAACGCGCCGCCTACGCCCTCTACTACGCGCCACGGCGCTTCCAGACGCTCTCCCACATCCTGACGGCGCTGCCGGCGGCCACCGGAGCCGCTGACCATCCTCGACATCGGCTGCGGCACCGGCGCGGCGGGCGCCGCCTGGGCCATGCACGCGGGCACCGGCGCCAGCGTCCAGGGCTTCGACTCGCATCCGTGGGCGGTGGAAGAAACGCGCGCCACGCTCCAGGCCTTCGGCCTGCGCGGCGATGTCCGCCGTGGTGCCATCGGCGGCGCCCGCGGGATCCGTCCGTGGGCCGACGGGCGTGGCCCTCAGCGGCGCGCCATCCTGCTCAGTTACGTCGTGAACGAGCTGTCCGACGACGACCGGGCGGAGCTGTTGCCGTCGCTGCTGGCCGCGGCGGCGCGCGGTGCGCACGTGCTGGTGATGGAGCCGCTGTCGCGCAAGACCTCGCCGTGGTGGACGCGCTGGGCCGAGGCATTCGTCGCCGCCGGAGGTCGCGCCGACGAATGGCGCGTCACGCTCGAGCTGGCCGACATCACGCGCCGGCTCGGCGAGGCCGCGGGCCTCGACGCCGCTGGCGCCACCGGCCGCACCCTCTACCTCTGAGCGCGCCTACTGGTAGGAGCCACGCACCGCGAACACGCTCTTCAGCGCGTTCGTGAAGGCGGTGGCGAGGACGGAATAGCCGCTCGGATTCGGGTGCAGTCCATCGGCGCCCAGGATCCCGACGCCGCCATCCGGTCCGCAGTTGTTGCCGAACGCCGCGTAGAGATCCACCACGTAGACGTTCTGGCGTCCCGTCGCCATGGCGCGGATGGCCGAGTTGAAGGTCGTGATCCGGTTGGCGGAGTTCTGCCGGACGGTGCCGGTGCCAGGCTGCACGCTCACGCAGGTCTGGAACATCGTGCCGATGAAGACGGTGGTGTTGTAGAGCCGGGCCAGTTCGACCATCTGCTGCAGGGCCGCCACCGTCGTCGCCACGCTCTGGTCGTTGTTCAGGTCGTTGATGCCCTCGAGCAGAAGCAGCCCCTGCGGACGCAGCGCCGCCATCCGCTGCGCGAAGCGGCCGCTGGACACCGCCTGCGCGGCCCACTCCCCGGCCAGCCCGGCGTTGGTCACCGTGAAGTTCTGCGACCCGAAGCTGCTCTCGAGCTGGTTGTCCACCTGCGTCGGGTATTCCGTGCCCGGCAGCGGATCGAACAGGATCGACGCGTCGAACGACGAGATCTGGCCCCAGGTGATGCTGTCGCCGAAGGCGAGGAACTGCGTGGCGCCGAGCGCGTTCACCGTGCCGAGCGAATCCCCGGCCGGCGGATCACCGGCTTGCGGCGCCGCGCCTCGTGAGAGCACCGGCGTGGGGCCGGTCGGGCTCTCGGGCGACTGCCCGCACTGCGCCGACACCAGGGCGAGCAGCAGGGCACAGGACAGAAGACGCGGATGTGAGGCGGCGGTTGACATGCAGGAGGCGCCACCGCGGTCGAGCCGGGGCACACTGGTAGCATACATGGCGAACGGACTTCTGCCGAGTGGCCACCGACCCCGCCCCCACCCTCGTCGAGCGCCGGCTGCGCTACCTGGATCGGCAGCGCGCCCTCCAGCACGAGGCTGCCGCGCGCGACGCCGGCCTGGCGCGTCCGCTTGGCAGCGGCCCCCTGAACCGCCACGGCATGCCGCAGATCCCGACCGGCCAGCGCCGGGTGCCCAACTGGCCGGTGCTCGACCTGGGCGACGTGCCCGAGGTGGCGCTCGACGCCTGGCGCCTCGAGGTCAGCGGCCTCTGCGACCATCCCCTGTCGCTCACCTGGCGTGACTTCCTGGCCCTGCCGCAGGTGGACGACGAGAGCGACTTCCACTGCGTGACGACCTGGAGCCGCCTCGACAACCACTGGCGGGGCGTGCGCTTTCGCACGCTGGCCGAGCTGGCCGTGCCCTCGGCCGAGGCGCGATTCGTGACCTGCACGGGCTACGACCACATGCCCGGCAGCGACATTCCCTACACCACCAACCTCGCCCTGGCCCGCGCCGTGGAGGACGACGTGCTGCTCGTCCACGCCTGGGAAGGCCAGCCCTTGCCCCGCGAACACGGCGGCCCGTGCCGCATGATCACGCCGAAGCTCTATGCGTGGAAGGGCACCAAGTGGATCCGCCGCATCGAGTTCCACGCCCACGACCGCCCCGGCTTCTGGGAAGAACGCGGCTACTCGAACACCGCCGAGCCGTGGCTCGACGACCGCTACTCTTGAGCCGCCCGTGTTCCCTGCCCGCGATCTGCGTCCGATGCTCGCGACCTCGCCCGACGCGCCGCCGTCGCTGGTCGATCCGCGCGCCGTCTACGAGCCGAAGTACGACGGCATCCGCGCCATCGTGCTGGTCGAGCCGGGCGCGCCGCCGGTGGTGCGGCTGTGGTCACGTAACGGCAACGAGAAGTCCACGCAGTTCCCGGAACTGGTCGCCGCGCTCTCGGCGTGGGCGACGAGGCTCGACGGCGCGGTCGTGCTCGACGGCGAGATCGTGGCGCTCGACGGCAGTGGCGACGCCGCCGGCTTTCAGCGATTGCAGGGCCGCATCAACGTCTCGGTGCCCGGGTACCGTTCATCAGCCCCGAAGCAGACGGCCGACGAACAGCCGGCGGCCTTCATCGCCTTCGATCTGCTGCGCGACGGCGACACCGACCTGCGGCCGCGGCCGCTGACCGAGCGGCGGGCCGCGCTCGAGGCGCGCTGCGCCGACATGGGCTCGTCGCTGCTCCGCCTGTCGGAGCAGGCCGTGGGCGACGGCCGGGCGCTCTACGCGCGCGCCGATCGCGACGGCTGGGAAGGCCTGGTCGTGAAACGCGCGGCCGGGCCGTATCGCGCCGGCAAACGCAGTCCGGAGTGGCAGAAGCTCAAGATCCAGCTGCAGGACGAGTTCGTGGTCGGCGGCTGGACCGAACCCAAGGGCGCGCGGCGCCACTTCGGCGCGCTCATCCTGGGCACCACCGGCCCCGACGGCACGCTCACCTATGTGGGCGATGTCGGCACCGGGTTCCCCGACGTCGAACTGCAGCGGCTGGCGGGGCTGCTGGCGGCGCTGGCCACGACGACTGCCCGTTCGAGGCCGCACCGAAGACCGTCGGCACCGCGCACTGGGTCAAGCCGCAGCTGGTCGCGCAGGTGCGCTACACCGAGATGACCGACGAAGGCCGCCTGCGGCATCCGGCCTATCTCGGCCTGCGCGACGACAAAGCGGCCAAGGCCGTGCGGACGCCGAAAGGCCGGCGTCTGGTGCATCCGCTGCGCACGCCCAAGGCACCGGCCACGCCGGCCGCCCCGCCCGCCGCGCCGCCGCCGACGCGTCGCGCCAACGCCTCGCGGGCCCGCCGGCGCACCGACGATCCGCTGGCGGCGTGGACCCCCGACGCCGACGTCGTCGTGGCCCAGCTCGACGACCTTCAGGCGCGACGGAAGAACGGCCGCCTGGCGCTGCCCGACGGCGAGTCGCTCGACGTCACCAACCTCGACAAGGTGTTCTGGCCGCTCGGCCGCCGCACCAAGGGCGACCTGCTGCGCTACTACACGCGAATCGCGCCGCTGCTGCTGCCGGTGCTGGCCGACCGTCCGCTGGTGATGAAGCGCCTGCCGAGCGGCGTGGACGGCCCGTCGTTCTATCAGCATCGCGCGCCGGAGCCGGTGCCGGCCGGCGTGCGCATCGCGACGCTGCCCGACGACGACGTGCCGGCCCGGCTCATCGGCGGATCGCTCACGACGCTGCTCTACATGGCGCAGCTCGCCTCGATTTCGATGGATCCGTTCTTCTCGACCGTCGAGGCGTTGCACACGCCCGACCAGGTCGCCATCGACCTCGACCCGCAGCCGGGCGCGACCTTCGCGCAGATCCTCGACGTGGCGCGCTGGGTGCACGAGATCCTGGACAAGATCGGCGTCACGGCCTTCCCGAAGACGTCGGGCTCCGAGGGGCTGCACATCTTCGTGCCCCTGCAGCCGGGCACGCCCTACCAGGCCGGCATGCTCTTCTGCCAGATCGTGGCCACGATGGTCGCGACCGCCCACCCGAAGGTGGCGACGGTGGAGCGCGCCGTCCGCAAGCGCAAACCGGGCACCATCTACGTCGACTACCTGCAGAACATCGAAGGCAAGACGCTCGCCTGCGCCTACAGCGCCCGCGCCAGCGCGTTTGGCGGCGTCTCGACCCCGCTGACATGGGCCGAAGTGCACCAGGCGCTCACGCCCGACATGTTCACTCTCGACACTATCCTGCCGCGCGTGCGCGATATGGGCGATTTGTGGAGCGGCACGAGAGAGCATGAGGGCGCGGACTTGCTCGGCGCGCTGGAAAAGCTCGGCGCCTCGCGGGGCTAGGGGCTGGCGGCTAGCGGCTGAGGAACACGGCGCAACCGTACGAGAGTCGGGGCCAGCACTCACTCGAGCACTGGCCCCAGCTTAGCCGCTAGCCGCTCAGAACCTAGCCGCTAGAACTGCACCCGCAGCTCCCCAATCACCTGCCGGCGCAGAATGTCGCCGAACACGTGCGACTGGATCTTCTTGTCGAACAGGTTGTTGAACTTGATGGTGGTGGTGACCTTCTCGCCCGGCCACCTCACGCCGAAGGCGCCGTTGACCTGTGTGTAGGCCTCGGTGGTGCCGTGGAAGCGCGAGTCGAGCACGTCCTGCCAGAACGCCTCGTCCTGATAGCTCAGGTTCATGTTGCCGAGGAACATGCCCTGGCTGTAGCTGAAGCCGGCGTTGAAGCGGTTGGTCGGCGGCAGGTTCACTTCCGAGATGTCGAAGTCGGGATCCGGCGTGAACTGATAGGAGTAGTTGGCAAACACGTTCAGCGCGCGGTTGATGGCCGTGTCGACGCCCAGTTCGATGCCCTTGTCGATGACCGTGCCGAGATTGCGGTAGCTGAAGTCCGACGGAATGCCACCCCCCGTGCAGGTGGTCTGGCCCACGCACGACGGCGGCAGCACTTCGAGGATGCCGAGGGCCTGCGCGGTGCCCACCAGCGGCGCCACCTTGTTCAGCCATCCCGGCGGTGGATTGGCGGCCCGGTAGCGGCCCACCTGCGTGAAGAAGATGTCGTCCTTCGACCTGTTGTAGTAGAAGGCCGCGGTCACCGTGGCGCGCTTGGCGATGATGCCGGTGTAGGCCGCCTCGAAGGCGTCCACCTGCTGCTCGACCAGCTCTTCGTTGCCGGTCGCCTGCACCGGGAAGTTGTAGACGGGACCACCGGGCGCGGCCGCGAACGCCGGGTTGATGGCGCGCAGGTCGAGCTGGTTGACGATCCCGACCTCGAGGAAGTTGTTGATGAGCGACGGGGCGCGGAAGGCGCGGTTGAACGAGAAACGCACCGCGTGATCCGGCGCCGGCTTGATGATGATGGCGGTGCGCGGCGAGAAGTTCGGGTTGTCGAGCACGCTGAACTTGTCGAGGCGCGCGCCCACCACCCAGCGCAGGTAGTCGTTGATGAAGATCTCGTCCTGGATGTAGGCGCCGCCTTCGGAGCGGCTGTCGCCGCGGGGCGCCAGCGACAGGTCGAAGCTGTTGTAGCGGGCATTGCCGCCGAAGCTCACGACATTGCGGGTGCCGAAGGTCATGACGTTGCCGTATTCGGCGTCGAACGTCTTGGTGTTGAAGACGAACGGAATCGCCCGGCCATTGGCATCGAACGACAGCAGCGCCGTGGCGTCGCCGTCGAGGATGTTGGTGAAGACGCTGAACTTCTGCGCGCCCTTGGTCCACTTGGCGGAGCCGTAGGCGAGCTTGGTGCCGCGGTTCATGTCGAACGGCCCGATGCCGGTGTGGATGATGCCCTCGGTGCCGGCGAAGCCGCCCGAGAACGACAGCCGATAGGCCCCGTCCGGCGCTTCGTAGTCGACGCGGGTATCGAGCTTCGGCTGCTGGGTGCCGGTGTTGGTGAATGACGGGTACGACGTGTTGAGACCGTTGTTGATCGTGCCCGTGGGCCGCAGCAACGCGTCCTGGGCGAAGGCGCCGGCCGAGACCTTGTACGACCAGCGGTCGTTCACGGCGGCGGCATGGGTGCCGTTGATGTACCACAGCGGCAGGCTGCTGCGATCCACCTGGCCCTCACCGGGGCCGATATTGCCCACGCCCATCGTGAAGCTCGTGCCCTGCATCTCGCGCGGCGTCTTGGTGATGAAGTTCACCACCCCCGACAAGGCGTTGGCGCCCCACACGGCCGAGGCCGGCCCGCGGATGACTTCGATCTGGCGGATCTCGTTCGGATTCACCGGCAGGAAGTCCCAGGCGACGAAGCCGAAGAAGTCGAGGTAGAGCGAGCGGCCGTCGATGAGCGCCAGCTGCGAGGTCGAGAGCGTGGACGTCGCGCCGCGCATGTTGATGTTGAAGTCACGCGCCGAGGTCTGCGTGATGTTCATGCCCGGCACCGACCGCAGCAGCTCGGCGTAGTTGGTGGCCGGGGAACTGGCGATGACGTCGCTCGAGATGACGCTCACCGTGGCGGGCGCATTGACCAGCTGTTGCTCGACCTTCGAGGCGGTCACGACCACCGCTTCTGTGTAGATGGGCGGCTGCTCGGCCTCGGCCGGCTGGGCCGGCGTCTGAGCCGGCGGCTGGGCCGGCGTCTGAGCACGCGCCGTGGCGGCCGTCGCCAGCGTGAGTGCCACGATCCAGGCGCACACTGTCCTCACGGGAACCTCCAGACCGGAGCGGGCGGATGTGTTCCGCGCACGACCCCGATGACGATTCGGCATTGTAAAGGAACTTGGCCTCGAATCGAGCGGGGTCAAGCCGCGGTCTGCACGGTTGCTGCCCACGCTTCGAGCGCGCGTGCATCCTGGTCGAATCGGCGGATGCCGTCGCTCAGCTTCTCGACCGCCATCGCATCCTGGTTGTGGAGCCAGCGATAGGCCTTCTCATCGAGGTGGATGCGGGGCTCGCCGTCGCGCGCGGCCATCTCCGGGGTGAGCGTCGGGGTGA
Source organism: uncultured Acidobacteriota bacterium (assembly GCA_963779175.1). GTDB lineage: Bacteria > Acidobacteriota > Vicinamibacteria > Vicinamibacterales > UBA2999 > CADEFD01. The sequence continues at coordinate 191,591 of CAVZXA010000003.1, read as the reverse complement.
GCTCCCCGGGCGTGGACGCGAGTGTCGCCAGCAGCTCGGGACTGATGGTCAGCAGGTCACTGCCGGCCAGCTGCGTGATCTGCTCGACGCGCCGGAAGCTGGCGCCCATGACCTGCGTGGCGTAGCCGTGCTTCTTGAAGTAGGCGTAGATGCGGCGCACAGACTCGACGCCCGGGTCGGCGTCCACCGGAATCTCGGCGCCCTTCGCCTTGCGGAAGTAGTCGTAGATGCGGCCGACAAACGGCGAGATGAGCGTGACGCCGGCTTCGGCGCAGGCCACCGCCTGGGCGAAGCTGAAGAGCAGCGTCAGGTTGCAGTGGATGCCTTCGCGCTCGAGCACCTCGGCGGCGCGGATGCCCTCCCAGGTGCTGCCGATCTTGATGAGCACGCGCTCTTTCGCGACACCCGCCGCGGCGTAGAGCGCGATGAGGTCGTGCGCCTTGGCGATGGTGGCCGTCGGTGTCGAAGCTGTGGCGCGCGTCGACTTCGGTGGACACCCGGCCCGGGATGATCTCGAGGATCTCGCAGCCGAAGGCGACGGCGAGCCGGTCCATGAACGCTTCGGTGCGCGCGGCGCCCGTGAGGCCCGTGGCGGCGGCTGCCGCCAGGGCGCCGTCGACCAGCCCGCGATAGGCCGGCTGTTGCGCGGCCTTGAGCAGAAGCGACGGGTTGGTGGTGGCATCCTGCGGGCGGTGCTGACGGATGGCGTCGATGTCGCCGGTGTCGGCGACGACGACGGTATGGCGCTTCAGGGAGTCGAGCAGGGACATGGGGGAATCTTACTAGCGGCTAGCGGCTAGCGGCTAGGGGCTCAAGAGTCGGGGCTCGGGGCTCGGGGCTCGGGCTCGTCGCGTCACGCGGACGGCGGGCTTCGCCCGCCACGGGTAGACTGAGCGCATGAGTCTTCGTTCGCTCGACGCGTGGAAACGGCTGGAACAGCATCGCGACCACATCGCGGCGGTGCCGGTGCGGCAACATTTCGCCGATGACCCGCGACGGTTCGAGCGCTTCTCGATCCGGCTCGACGATCTGCTCGTCGACTACTCGAAGCAGCGCGTCACCAGCGAGACCATGGCGCTGCTCGCCGAGCTGGCGCGGGCGACTGGTGTGGAGGCCGCGCGCGATCGCATGTTTGCCGGCGACGTCATCAACACCACGGAAGGCCGGGCCGTGCTGCACACGGCGCTGCGTCGCACGGCCCCGGGCCCGCTGCTCGTCGATGGCCACGACGTGATGCCCGACGTGGCGGCGGCCCGCGCGCACCTCTCGCGCTTTGCGGCCGACGTCCGTGGCGGGGTCTGGACCGGCGCCACCGGCGAGCGCATCACTGATGTGGTGAATCTCGGCATCGGCGGCTCGGACCTGGGCCCGGCGATGGTGGTGGACGCGCTCACGCCGTTCGGACGCGAGGGTCCGCGGCTGCACTTCGTGTCGAACGTCGATGGCGCGCATCTCGACGAGACGCTGCGGGTCGTGCCGCCGGCCACGACGCTCTTCGTCATCGCGTCGAAGACCTTCACCACGCAGGAAACGATGGCCAATGCGCGCTCGGCGCGCGCGTGGCTGGTGGCGGCCCTGGGCGAGGCGGCCGTGGGCCGTCACTTCGTGGCCGTCTCGACCAACGCCGCGGCGGTCGCCGCCTTCGGCATCGCGGCCACGAACATGTTCGGCTTCTGGGACTGGGTGGGCGGCCGCTACTCGCTGTGGTCGTCGATCGGCCTGCCGATCGCGCTGGCCGTCGGGCCCGAGGGCTTCGCCGCCCTGCTCGCCGGCGCCGACGACATGGACCGCGCACTTCCAGACGGCGCCCCTCGCCGCGAATCTGCCGATGGTGCTGGGCCTGCTGGGCATCTGGAACACCAACTTCCTCGGCGCCGAAACGCACGCGGTGCTGCCCTACGACCAGTACCTGCGCCGGCTGCCGGCGTTCCTCCAGCAGCTCGACATGGAGAGCAACGGCAAGCGCGTGACGCGCGACGGCGCCACCCTCGACGTGGCCACGGGACCGATCGTGTGGGGCGAGCCGGGCACCAACGGCCAGCACGCCTTCTACCAGCTCCTGCACCAGGGCCCGCGCCTCGTATCGGCGGACTTCCTGGCCGCCGCCGAGCCGCTGCATGGCCTGCCGTCGCACCATCCGCTGCTGCTGTCGAACTTCTTCGCGCAGACCGAAGCCCTCATGCGCGGCAAGACGCTCGACGAAGCGCGCGCCGAACTCGAGGCCGCCGGCCTGGCGCCCGAGACGGTGGCGCGGCTGGCGCCGCACAAGGTGTTCCCGGGCAGCCGGCCGACGACCAGCCTGCTCTATCGGCGCCTCGATCCGCGCACCCTCGGCCGCCTGCTCGCGCTCTACGAACACAAGGTGTTCGTGATGGGCGCCGTGTGGGACATCAATTCGTTCGACCAGTGGGGCGTCGAACTCGGCAAGGTGCTGGCCAACCGCATCCTGCCGGAGCTCGACGCGGCCGGCCGACGCGCACACACACGACGGCTCGACCAACGCCCTCATCAACTACGCGCGAGCAGCCTGCGCCGCGCCTGACACGCCTGGTTTGCCGACCGGCAGAGGTTCGACTACACTGGTCGTTCCGCGTTTGCGGCCCGGGAGTGTCAGTGACCCGGTGCTTCCCCACACGCGCCCGTAGCTCAGCTGGATAGAGCGTCGGCCTCCGGAGCCGAAGGTCGCAGGTTCGAATCCTGCCGGGCGCACCAGCTTCTTCGAAGCTGGTCGCGCCACGCCAGGTTTCAGGCACGCCGCGACGCACAGGTGCGTCGCGAGCGGGCACGAATCCTCCGCACGCCCCCACGCTCGAAGCTGGTCGCGCCACGCCAGCTTCAGGCACGCCGCCCCGCACGGGTGCGTCGCGAGCGGGCACGAATCCTCCGCACGCCCCCACGTCTTCGAAGCTGGTCGCGCCACGCCAGCTTTCAGGCACGCCGCCCCGCACGGGTGCGTCGCGAGCGGGCACGAATCCCGAGAAGACCGCCTTTGCGCTATTGCGGTTGCGGCGCCGCGAGCACCACATCCACGGCCGCTACCGCGTCGAGGATGCCCCAGCCGAGCAGACGGTCGGGCGCGGCCGCCTGCGACGCGGTGCTGCGCATGGCCTCGAGCACCTGATCGACCGTGTAGTCGGGATGCGCCTGCAGCACGAGGGCGACGACACCGGCGGTGAGCGGACACGAGAACGAGGTGCCGCTGGCCACCCCGTAGACGTGGTCGAAGTGCCGCGCCACCTTCACGTTCACGCCCATCGCCGCCACATCGGGCTTCAGACGGCCATCGGCCGTGGGTCCGACCGAGCTGAAGCCCGCCCGCGTGCCGCTGCGCGTGACGGCGCCGGCCGTGAGCACGCGCACGCCGTCGGACGGCGCGACCAGCGTGTTCCGCCCTTCCTCGAACCCCTCGTTGCCGGCCGAGTTCACCACCACGACGCCCCGTTCGGCCGCCAGGGCCGCCGCGCGTGTCGTCACGGCCGTCTGTCCGTCCATGTCGCGATCGCTGTACGAGGTATAGGGCAGGTCGAAAGTCGTATAGCCGAGCGACGAGCTGATCACATCGGCGCCGAGTGCCTCGGCCCACTCCGCCGCGGCCGCCCAGTGGTCCTCTTCGATCGGCGTCTCGCTGGCGACGTCTTCGGTCACCGCGAGCAGGAACGTCGCCGCATAGGCGGGACCGATGAGTTGGCCGGGCGCGAAACCGCCCATCGTCGAGAGCGTGTTGGTGCCATGCGCGTCGGTGGACTCGCGCACTGAGTCAGCGCCGTGCACGAAGTCGCGTTCGGCGGCGATCGTCATACGCGGCGAAGGCCTCGTGCGCAAGATTGGGGAAGCCCGAGTCGAACACGGCGACGACGACGCCTTCGCCGTGCAGGCCGCGCGCGTGCAGTTCCGGCACGCGGATCTGCTGCACCTGATCGAGGCCGGTGCCGTAGTCGAGTGGCGCGTCGTCGGCGCCGTCGAGCGTGCGCGACCCACGGCTTCCGGTCACCGGCAGCGATGTGACCGGCTCGAGGTTGCGGCGGGCGCGGCGCACGATGTCGACGCGGGCCACGAACGGCAGGGCGGCCAGCGTGTCGATCTGGGCCGGCGTGGCCTCGACGCTCATCGCGTTCAGCCAGCGCGAGGTCTGACGAACGCGTGTGGCCGCCGCGCCGACACGCGCGACGTAGTCGGACGCGAGCGGCCGGTCCTCGAACTGGCGTTCGGCACTGATGGTGCCGCGACGGAAGCGACGCGTGACGGCACGGGGGCTGAGCGCCGGCTGGCCGCCAAGGTCGGCGGCGGACCCCTTGTCGGTGAAGTAGACCCACACCGGCAAGCGGTCGGTCGCGCGCGCCTGGCGCACCGCCACGTCGAGCCACGCGGTGCGGCGCGCCGCCGCGCCTTCGAGCCTGGCGCCGGCGGTGCCGAGCGCGACCACGAGGGCGAGCGCGAACCAGAGCAGCGTGCGACGTGCAACCGGGCGCATACGGCTCCTTCGACGGTATCAGAAAGCAGGCGCGCTGCAGCCCACGCGAGCGGCGTCAGTTCAGGGCGCGACGGTCTGGCAGTCGGGCTCCGCCGGCGAGTTCGGCCGGTCGAGCGGGTGGTAAGGCGTGGCCCGGGGCTCGGCTGTGGCGGCCGTCAGGCGCTTGTTCACGAACAGCACCTCATACGCCCAGGCGCCGAACGGCGCCTGCCCGCCCGTGCACGCGTGGTTGTTCATGTGCAGGTTGGCGACGTGGAAATACTGTCGCAGCCGATGGACGGCCGACAGGAAGCGGGCCTCGCCGGTGCCGTGGAACTCGACCACCAGCTGATCGATCTGGTCGAGCATGTTATCGGGCGTCGTCAGGAACACGTCCCACTCGGCGCCCTCGACATCGATCTTCATGAGGATGTTCGACGCGGCGTCGCCGTTGGCCGCCAGTTGCCGCTCGAGGGAGTCGTAGGCCCGCCCGTCGATCGTCTCGGGACGAATGCCGATGCATTCGGCATGGAAGACGGTGCCGGCGGCACACGCCGGCCGCCGCGTATCGAAGCAGTCGTACTGATGCACCGGCACACCGAGCCGCGTCGCCACCTCACACCCCCAGCCGTCGTAGCCGGAGATGCCGTACGAGTACCCCGCCTTCGCGCCGCCGAGCAGGTTGGCGCAGGCCAGGTAGCCGCCGTCCTGCGGCTCGCCCAGCCGCTGCAGATCGCAGGACGCGAGCGTGACCGGCTGCAGCGCGTCCCAGAGCTGCTGCCGCGCGAACGCGGCGGCGTCGCGAGGCGCCTTCGGCGGGCGTCGGTCCGCGAGCTGCCACGACAGCGACCGCAGCGGCCGCGATGACGACTGCAACGAGCGGAACAAGGGCTGTCTTTCGCATCGGGCCGATATGATGACGTGAAATGCCGAGCACGCCAAATTATCCGCCGTTCCTTCAGTTCTTCCGAACGGAGGCGGCAGGCGGCGATCGTGCTGCTGGTGGCGGCGCTGGCGGCGCTCGCGGTCGCCAACTCGCCGTGGGCGGCGGCGTATCAGGCGCTGTGGGACACGCGCCTGGTGGTCGGTCCCGAAAGCCATCCGCTGGCGCTGACGGCGCGGATGTGGGTCAACGACGCGCTGATGGCGCTCTTCTTCCTGCTGGTGGGCCTGGAAATCAAGCGCGAGATTCTCGTCGGTGAGCTGTCGAGCCTGCGCCAGGCGACGCTGCCGCTGGCGGCCGCGCTCGGCGGCGTGGTGGTGCCGGCACTGCTCTTCCTCGCCCTCGCCCCGGCGAGCGCTCGTAGCGGGTGGGCCATTCCCACCGCGACCGACATCGCGTTCGCGCTCGGCGTGCTGGCGCTGGTGGCGCCCCGAGCGCCTACCGGGCTCAAGGTCTTCCTCGCCGCACTGGCGATCGTGGACGACATGGCGGCGGTGCTGGTGATCGCGCTCTTCTACACCGCCGAGGTGCATCCGGGGGCGCTGCTGACGGCGGCCGCGATTGTCATCGGGCTGGTCGGGCTGAACCGTGCCGGCGTGCGACATCTGGCGCCCTACCTCGCGGCCGGCCTCGCGCTGTGGTTCTTCGTGCACGAGTCGGGCATTCACGCGACCATCGCCGGCGTCGTGCTGGCGTTGACGATTCCCACGCACACGCGCATCAACGCCGCCGAGTTCTCGCGCGAGGCACGGGCGCACCTGGAGGACTTCGATCGCACCGAGACCGGCGACGACCTCGTGCTCACGAGCAAGGGCCAGCAGGAGGCGCTGCATGCCCTCGACAACGCGAGCAGCGCCGTCTCCGCGCCGCTGCTGCGCCTCGAACATGCGCTGCACGGCGTGAGCGCGTTCGTCGTGATGCCGATCTTCGCCTTCGCCAACGCCGGCGTCGTGCTGGGCGGCAGCGGACTCGACGTGGCGACGGCCACCGCCGTCGGCGTCGGCCTGGCCGCCGGCAAACCGGCCGGGATCACGATCGCGGCGTGGCTGGCCTGCAGGGCCGGCGTCGCGGCGCTGCCCTCGGGTGTGTCGTGGCGGATGCTGCACGGCGTCTCGTGGGTGGCCGGCATCGGCTTCACGATGTCGCTGTTCATCGCCGGGCTGGCATTCGGGCCGTCACCGGCCTTCGACGCCGCGCAGGTCGGCATCATGGGCGGATCGGGGCTGGCGGCAGCGGTGGGCGCGCTGATCCTGCGGACGTCGCTCACGGCTCGACGCAGCTGAGCCGGGACGACAGAGGGACTGGGGCTGCGCCCAGGTGTGTTACCGTCCGCGAGAAGCGTCGCCGACGAACACGACCGGAGAACCCATGACTCTCGCGCCCGGCCTTTCGCGCCTCCATCAGATCGCGCTGCCCGTGCAGGACACCGACCGCGCGGTCGTCTTCTACCGCGACGTGCTCGGCGTGCGGCTGCTCTTCACGGCTCCGCCGGGCCTGGCCTTCTTCGACTGTGACGGCGTGCGCCTGATGCTGTCGCCGCCGTCGCCCGGCCTTGAACGGCCGGGTTCGGTGCTTTACTTCGGCGTGGACGACATCACCGCCACGCATACCGCACTTGCCGCACGCGGCGTCGTCTTCACTGAGCCGCCGCACAAGATCGCAACGCTCGCCGATCGCGAAGTGTGGCTCGCCGCGTTCTCCGACACCGAGGGCAATCCCCTCGCGCTGATGTCGGAGCCCCGACTCCCTTAGACCAGACTCAGGCGCCGACGACGGCGCGGTCAGTGATCTCGAGCGCCTTGTCGATGATGGCGAACGCCTCGCGCAGTTCGGCCTCGGTCACCGTGAGCGGCGGGTTGGTGAAGAAGGTGTGCCAGCGGACGAACGTGTAGAGACCGTCCTGCCGGAACTGCTTGCCCAGCGCCGCCATCTCGGGCGAGCTGCCGGTCATCGGCGCCATCGGCTCCATCGTCTGGCGGTTGCGGGTCAGCTCGACGATGCCGAACAAGCCGATGTTGCGCACCGCGCCGACCGACGGATGCTTCGCGGCGAGCTCCTGGTGCAGCCCGCGCATGACCTCGCCCATCTTCGCGGCGTTTTCGATCAGCCCTTCGTCTTCGTAGACCTTGATCGTGGCCAGCGCCGTGGCGCAGCCGAGCGGATGGCTGTTGTAGGTCAGCCCGCCGTTGAAGGCCTTCTCGCGGAAGTGATCGGCGATGCTCCGCCGCATGCCCACGGCGCCGAGCGGCACGTAGGCGCTGGTCAGACCCTTGGCCATCGTCATCAGGTCGGGCACCACGTTCCAGTGATCCACGCCGAACCACTTGCCGGTGCGGCCGAAGCCGGCCATCACCTCGTCGCAGATCATCAGGATGCCGTGCTTGTCGCACAGCGCGCGCACGCCCTGCAGGTAACCGTCGGGCGGCACCAGGATGCCGTTGGTGCCGCTGATGGTCTCGAGGATGAAGGCGGCAATGTGCTTCGGGCCTTCGAGCTCGATGACTTCCTCGAGATAGGCGAGCGACTGCGCCGCCGTGTCCCAGCCGCGCTGCAGGCCGTGATACGGGTCGAGCACGTGGATGACGCCGGGAATACCGGGCTCGGCCGCCCAGCGGCGCGGATCACCGGTGAGCGTGAGGGCCCCGGCGGTGCCGCCGTGATAGCCGCGGTAGCGGGCCATGATCTTGTGCCGGCCGGTGACGGCGCGGGCGATGCGGATGGCGTTCTCGTTGGCTTCGGCGCCGCCGTTGGTGAAGAAGAACACGTCCATGTCGCCAGGCGTGATCTCGGCCAGCTTGGCCCCGAGGCGGGCGCGGGGCTCGGTCGCCATGAACGGGTTGGAATAGGCCAGCGAGGCCGCCTGATCCTGGATGGCCTTGATGATGGCGGGATGCCCGTGGCCGGCGTTGACGCACATCAACTGGCTGTTGAAGTCGATGTAGCGCTTGCCTTCGGGAGTCCAGAAATGGACGCCCTTGCGCGCGCGCGACCGGAATCGGATCCACGGCGCCCTGCGCCGACCACTCGTAGAGGCTGTGCTGACGGCACAGCGCCACCATCTCTTCCCCGCTCATTCCCGGCGCTGCCACGGCCTCGCTCATCGCATCTCCCCGCGCGGATTCCCGCACTCGATATCGGCACAGCATACCAGCCCGCCCCGTGGGCGACGAGGGAGTCGGGCCCAATCCGGCGCTGCACCCGGTGACATGAAAGCGGCTAGGATCCCCCACTGATTCGATGTACCTCTCGCTGCTGACCGTCGCCGGGATCGTGTCGCTGGTGCTGGCCGCCGTGGCCTGGCGCGACCGGCGCCATCCGGGCTTCGCCTATTTCGCCGCCATGGAGCTGGCCACCGCCTGGTGGATCGCCTGCTACCTGGGCGAACAACTCGACCCCGAGCATGCGCGCCTGTGGTTCGCCCTGAAGTTCCCGGCCATCGGGGTCGTGCCTCCGAGCTGGCTGCTCTTCACGCTGCACCAGCTGGGCGAGCGCCCGCGGTCGAAGGCCTGGTGGTTCGCGTACGTGTGGCCGGCCCTGCTGCTGCCGCTGGTGGCCACCAACGACGACCATCGCCTGTTCTTCTCCGAGATCGTGCCGCGGCGGGAGCTGGTGGGCCTGAACGGCCCGCTCTTCCCCTTCCACATCGCCATCAGCTATACCTTCTTCCTCGTCGCCGCCGCGATGCTGCTGCGCGACTGGCAGCGGCGCGGCAGCGTGCAGAGCGGGCTGCTCTTCATCGGCGGTCTCGTCCCGTTTGCCGGCAACGTGCTGAACGAGCTGGGCAAGGCGTCGCCGGCCGTGGGCGCGTATCTGGTCTACAACCCGACGCTGCCTGGTTTCGCCTTCAGCGCGCTCTTCATCGGCTGGGCGGTGATGCGCTACCGCCTGCTCGACCCGCGGCCGGTGGCCCGCGACGCGCTGTTCGAGTCGATGCCGGAGGTCGTGCTCGTGCTGAACGAGACCGACGTCATCGTCGACGCCAACCGCGCCGCCGCCGAGCTGCTCGGCACGCCGGAGCGTGACCTGGTGGGCACGCCGTGGAACGATGTGTTCAAGGCGCCGGAGTGGCGATCGATTCCGCACGGCCCTGAGAGCACGGTGGAACGCGAATGGACGCGCGGCCCCACCGCGAAGTGGCTCGAGATCCAGCGCCACAACCTGTGGGATGCGCGTGGCCGCTCGCTGGGGCTGCTGATGGTGGCCCGCGACGTCACCGCGCGCCGGCAGTTCGAGCAGGAACTGCGCGCCGAGGGCTACCGCGACCGCCTCACCGGGCTCTCGAACCGCCGCTACTTCGATGACGAAGCGGCGCGACTGCAGGTCAGCCGCGAGTTCCCGGTCGCGGTGTTCGCCTTCGACCTCGATGGGCTCAAGCAGGTGAACGACCGCGACGGCCATGCTGCGGGCGACGCGCTCCTGCAGGCGATGGCGTCGTTTCTGTCGCAGTTCTTCCGCGCCGGCGATCGCGTGATCCGCCAGGGGGGCGACGAGTTCGTCGTGCTGCTGCCCGCCACCGGCGCCGACGAGGCCGAACGCGTCCGCGCACGCCTGAACGGGGCCCTGGCGCAGTTCAACACCGGCAGCGCCACGGCCCTGCGCTTCTCGACCGGCGTCTCAGTGGCCGCTGACGCCAGCGACTGGTCGGCCGCGATCACACGCGCCGATGAGCGGTTGTACGAGGCCAAGCGCGAGGCCGGCGCGCTTCCGGTATAGTCGCGGGATGTTCGAGTTCCAATCGACGCTGCGACGTGCCGGCGCGGCGCTGGCTGCATGCGCGTTCGTCGTGGCGGTGCCCTCGGCTGCCGCCGCGCAGCGCGTGCGCCAGGTGATCGACGGCGACACCATCACCGTGTCCGGCGTCGGCGTCGTGCGCCTGCTCGGCGTGGACGCACCGGAGAAGACCGGCGGCTACCGACAGTCGGAGCCGTTCGGCGACGCCGCCACCGCGTTCATGCGGCGCCTGGTCGAAGGTCAGGTCGTGACGCTCGAATACGACGGCCCGCGCAAGGATCAGTACAACCGCACGCTCGCCTACGTGGTGCTGCCCGGTGGCCGCCTGGCCAATCTGGAAATCATCCGCGCCGGGTTCGCCGAGACCTACCGCCGCTTCGAATACAAGCGCAAGCCCGAGTTCTTCGCCGCCGAACGCGAGGCGAAAGACGCCAGGCGCGGCATGTGGGCGACCCGCTCAACGCGCGCGCCGTTTCCGAGGCCGTAGCGGCGGCTGATTACGCGTGCAGCCGCGCCGTGTTGGCCGCCACGAAGTCGCGGGCCACATCGTCGAGCGCGAAGGTCAGCGTGACGGCGCTGAGGTCGGCGTTTGGACGTCCGGTCAGGCCCGCGACGTAGTCCACGTCCGTGAGCAGCGACGGCACGAAGAGCGGCGCCCGCCACAGCACGCCGCCGAACACCGGCAGCAGCAGCGTGCGCGCCGCAAGTTCGCAGACGAAGGCGCCGGCCAGGCCCGCACCGAGGCCAGCGGCCGCGCCGAGCACGAGCGAGTTGGCGTTGTTGGGCCGCCCGACCTCGTCGAGGCCGGCTGCCGAGGCGTTGAAGGCCACGACCGCAAACGCGGCCCCGCCCGCCACCAGGAAGCCCAGCGCGAACGGCACGAGCCCGGCCAGGAACACGGCTTTCGTGCGGCGCGCACAGGCGTCGCAGTGCGGCACGGCGACCGTGCGGTGCACCGGCGCCTGGGTGCCGCGCGCGCTCGTGACGACCTTCGCAAACGAGAGACGCGACCGGGTGGTGGGCGCGGCGCCGCAGCCGACGCAGCGCTCGGGAAACACGAGCGCCGTCTCGTCTTCCGGCAGAACGGTCGTCAGGGTCGTGGCCATCAGTCGTGCCCGCGCAAGATGATACGCGGACGGCGCGTCGGCGCCGGCGCGATGCCGCGATCTACAGCGTGCGCGTGAGGGGTTTACGTGCAAGAACGGCGGATGGTATAGTCTTGGTTTGCCAGTCGCGTGGCGGCTCCTGCCGTACGCGACCAGCGAGCGGTGACGGCCTCTGGTCGTCGCACTCCCCTGGGCCCGTAGCTCAACTGGCAGAGCAGCAGACTCTTAATCTGTTGGTTGTAGGTTCGATTCCTACCGGGCTCACCATTCCTCGCGTTCCGCTCGGAACGGCTTCGCCCGGTCGTCATCAGCAACACGGCGTCGGCCTCCGGCCTCGCCTTCCCGTTGTCGATTCCTACCGGGCTCACCATCACGCAGTTCCTACGAGTCAACGGCGTGCGGGCATCCCAAGCCCCCACCGCAGGCCGGAATAGAATCAGCCGCGCCGTCAGTTGGTCTGTGCGCGTTGACATAACCTAGCGATAGGTTTACCATCCTGACGTGACGTGGGCGGAAGTCATCCGGAAGCTCAAGGCTGCGGGGTTCGTCCAAGTTCGATCCGGGAAAGGCAGTCACCTCCTGTTGAAGCATCCCACGTCTGGCAAGGAGGTCTGGGTCGCCGTCCACACCAAGAAGGACGCCGGGCGACTGGGCAACCGCATCCTCCGCGAGGCTGGTGTCGAATGACGATGCTCTACCCAATCGTGCTCGAAGCGGAGGAGAACGGGACGACCAGCGCCTACGTGCCTGGACTTCCGGTCTATGCCGCCGCAAACAGCGCGGCGAAAGCCGAACGGGCCATTCGTGGTGTCCTGGCGGCATACCTGGAAGCGCATCCCGATAGTCGGCCTGGCGCGCAGGTCCGCGTTGCGCGCGTTTCCGACAAGGGAACGGGTAAGGTCGATATCGTCGGTGTCGCCGCTCTGGTCGGCGCCAGGCGAAGCACTACGAAAGCGCGCGCCTCTCGGGAGAACGGCCAGCTTGGGGGGCGCCCGCCCAAGACCGCGACCTCGTCCCGACGAGTCCGGAACATGGCTCGTTGAGACGCTGACTGACCGGTCTGCAGTCACAGCGCCCGCCGGAGACGGTCGACATGTAGCAGCCACGCGTCGAGGTGGTTCCAACTCACGACATTCGGGCTCACCATTCCAACTGCAATCGCATCAAGGCTTTCCGCGTCGAACGTGTCGTCGACGTCGGACGCCTGAATCGCGCCGTGTGGCACTGGTGTGGCACTGGAGCGGGAATCGTCCTCGCGCACCATGGTGGTCGTGAGTCAGGGCGTGCGCGGCGGCTTCACGTGCCACGTGAAGCTCGTGAACATCATCTCTTCCCAGGTCTGATCGCCCCACCACACGTCCTTGGTGGCGTCCGGATTCGACTTGTTGGCCGGAGAATTGTCGTACCACGCCGAAGCCTTGATTGTCGTGCCGGCCGGCAGGGCGAGGGGCGTGGCGAACTGGTACTCGTGCTGCCAGTCGAAGTCGTAGTTCGGCACCGAGAGCAGCGGCTCACGGCGGCCGTCGGGATACGTGGCCTCGTAATACCAGCGGATGCCCCGCACGTGCGTGTGTGGCGTCATGCTGTAGAGCTGCACATCGCGATTGAGCGTCATCTCGGCATCCACACGGTGATTGGCGGCCCCCGGCGGAATATGCAGGGCGCCGTTGACCAGCGCCGTGCCGCCAAGCGCGACCCGGGGCGGCTCCTTCGCGAAGATGAGTCCCATGGAGGTACGGTCCGTCGTCGCCGTGCCGGTCGTGGTGTAGTGCATCTGGAAGACGAGCGACGATCCCTTCGGCAGCCGCATCGCGGTGCCGGCCGGGAACACACGCGTGGAGTTGCCCGGCACGTAACCGCCGATGGAGCCGGCCGTGCCCTTGGGGCGCGGCCGGTCGTTGGCGAAGGCCGGCGTGGCGTGTCCATCAGGCAACGCCGGTCCGCCGGTCTGTCCGGCGGGAATGTCCATGCCGTCGGCGAAGGTGACAACCCCCCGCGGCCGCGGTCTGGCCGCCGCCCCAGCGGGCGCCGCAGTCGCGGCCTCCTGCGGCGGGCGTACGTAGACGATCACGTGGTGCACGACGGCCGGATTTCCGGGCCGCATCTCCCAGGAGGCAATCCAGCGGTCTTCGTCGTAATTTGCCGGCACCTCGAAGTAGACGTACGGGATGACGCCGCTGGCGGCAATCGGATAGTCCTCCTGCATCTGCAGCACGACGTCGGGCCGTCCGATGCGCCACCCAGGGGTATACGTCGGCGCCGGCGGCAAATCCCTGGCCTCACCTTCCGGCGCCCCGGCCTCGGCCCAGCGGGCGATGGTGGCCTTCTGCTCGGGGCTCAGTCGGCGCTCGTTGGCAAAGTGACCGATGGCCGGGTCGGCGTGCCACGGCGGCATGGTGCCGCCTTTCACGTGAGCGGCGATCGAGCGCACCCAGGGCCGGGTGTCTTTGTAGGTCAGGAGCGACATCGGGGCCGCTTCGCCGGGACGGTGGCAGGTGGTGCAGTTGGCGAAGAAGATCGGCGCGACGTCGCGGTTGAAGGTCGGCGCCGTTGGCTGGGCGGCGGTCACGCCGGCGCTCAGCAGCACAGTGAGAAGAGCGGTGGGGAGCGCGGTGCGCATGGCGCCATTATGTACGACGCCGCGCCGCGGCCCTCCGAAAAGCCGGGCCCGCCGCGAGCACCGCTCGCGTAGCAGCGGCCGCCACATGGAGGCTCGGGCCTCCCTTCGCGGCGTGGCAGACCGTCTACATGGTCAGAATTGCGGCAATCGAGACGATCCCGGTGAACAGGTGACCCAACCGCAGGTTCTCGTTCTCGCTGTGCTGGTTGTTGTCGAAGTTCACGATGGGAAGCGAGATGGCTGGAAATCCCAGGGCGTCGACCAGGGCGGTCGCCGCCGAGACGGTCGCACCGCCGGTGCGGATCTGGATGGGGCGCTCGCCGAACATGCGTTCGAGCGCTGCGACCACCAGGCGTGACTCGGGTAACGAGGGCGATGTCCGGAAGGCGTCGGTGCCGCCGCGAATCACGAGCTTGGCGATACGAGGCTGGCTGGCCCGAGTCACGTCGTCGGGATCCGACTCGATGAGCGTGTACCCTTGCCCGCGGATGTGGTCTTTGATCTTCTCGAGTATTGCGCGCGCCGGCGTTTCCTTGACGAGGCGCAGGTCCAGTGCCGCGGTGGCCGTCTCCGGAATGATCGTGCGGGCGTCGGCGCCGGTGTACGCGCTCGAGAGCCCGCGGATGTTCAGCGACGGCCGCTGCAGCGCCTCCTGCAGTGTGAGGCCCGGAGTCTCCGGCGCCGCGATGCCAAACAGCTTCATGAGCCCCGGTGCATCGTCGGGCACTGAGCGCAGCATGGCCTCCTCTTCCGGCCGCAGCGGCTCGATGCCGTCGTAGAAGCCTTTCACCAGCACGCGCCCCTCGTCATCCTTCATGGACGCCAGCAGGCGCGCCAGACGAGTGCCGGGATTCGGCACCCAGTTGCCATAATGCCCGCTGTGCACGCCCACCTTCGGGCCGTAGGTGGTCAGCTCCATCCCGAGCACGCCGCGTCCGCCGAACACGACCGTGGGGCCACCTCGTGGATGCACGGGATCGTCGAGCAGCAACAGCAGATCAGCGGCCAGCTTGTCGCGGTGTGCCTCGAGCACCGCGGCCAGGCTCGGCGATCCGGATTCGAGCTCACCATCCACGAGCACCCGCACATTCGATGTGAGCGAGACGCCACTGGCTTTCAGCGCGTCAATCGCCGCGCCGAGGGCCACGATCGGCGCCTTGTTGTCGGCGGCCGACCGTCCGTAGAGGCGCCACTGGGGATTGAAGCGGGTCAGGTTCTTGAGCCCCGGGACTTCCTTGCCACCTTCCTCCATCCGGCCGTCGCGGAGGATCGGGACAAACGGGCTGCGCTGCTTCCAGCGCGCCGCATCGACCGGCTGGCCGTCGTAGTGCGCGTACAGCAGGATGGTGCGCGTCGCGCCCGGCACCTGCAGCTCGCCGTAAACGAATGGATTGCCGGCCGTCCGCAGCACCTGGGCCCGGAACCCATGTCGGGCCAGCAGGCTGCGGACTTCGGCGCTGTTTCTTTCGATGTTGTCGGCGTCGCCGACCAGGTTGGGAATCGACACCAGCTCGACGAGCTCGCTGACGATGGACCGCTGATTCGACTCGATGTAGGCGTCGAGCCTCGTGCGCAGACTGGACGGACCAGCGGACTGTGCTGCAACCACCCACGGCAAGGCGGCCAGTACGCCGACCGTCAGAGTGAATCGCGAGAGTCCCTTCATGTGGTCTCCTGTCGGTGGCGCCGGCCAGCGTGTCGGGTGAGCACGCTGGGTCCCACGATGCGCCGTGGAGTCGGCGGTGTCAAGGTGCAGCGCGTCGCCGCGCCGCCAGCAGAATGCCGAGGCCGACGAGGTTCATGACCACCACCGTGGCCGTGATCTTCAGGGCGAAGGTGGCCACGTTCTCCACCTTGATGATCGGGAACACCGAGAGCACCACGTACAGCACGGTCATCAGCAGTCCGCTCAGCGACGCCAGGCGCAGCCAGAGTGGCGGGCGCGGCGTCACGTCGCGCAGGCCGAACAGTGGAATCGCGAACATCACGACGTAGCACAACGCGTAGAAGATGCCGCTGGCATTGAAGAGCAGCTGAAACGCCTCGGCGTGCCCGACGCCCACCAGGCTGAGGGCCGCAATGGCGAACGACGTCGCGCCCACGAGCAGGATGGAGTTCACGGGCGTCCTGTAGGTGGGATGCAGCCGGCTGAACCATGCCGGCAGCATGTGATCCCAGCCGGCCACCATCGGCAGGCGGGTCACAGCGGTGAACGCCACGCTCGCCTGGCCGACGCGCATCGCCAGCGTCATCAGAATGGCGAGCGTCACGAGCGGCGTCGCGATGCCAAAGGGCCCGTAGCCCACGCGCAGCACCTGGGCAATCGGCCCGATGAGATCGATCTGCTCGTTGGGCACGTAGGCCACCACCGTGCTCGTGCCCAGGACGAAGATGAGCGCGATGACCGGCGCGGCGATGAAGACCGACCGCGTCACCGAGCGCGCCGGCGCCTTGGTCTCGCCGGCCAGAATCGCCATGTATTCGAAGCCGCCGAGCGCGCCGAAGCCCATCTTGCCCAGGATGTTCAGGTTGAGCAGCGAGAGCTCCGGCACCTCGGCACGAAACGGACGGAACTCGGCCAGTGTGCCGGTCGCCAGGCCGATGATGGGCAGGATCACGATGGCGCTGAAGATCACGATCATGAAGACGCCGCCGGTGTTGTGCACCCACTTGCCCACCGACAGGCCGAGCGTGGAGGTGACGACCATCAGCGCCAGCAGCAAGCCCGAGGCGAGCGTGACGAACCAACCGCTGTCGGCCATCCATGCGGCATCCGGGCCGAGTGCGTAAGAGAGATAGGTGGCACTCTGCAAGCCGATCTCCGACGTGAACACGATCACGTAGAGCCAGAGATTCCAGGCCAGCAGAAAGCCGACGTTCTGACTGAAGCCGAGCTTGGCCCACTGGTAGAGCCCGCCTTCGAGCGGCATCAGGCGGTTCAGGTAGATGACGACGGCCGTCGACGGCAGGTAGAAGAGCGTCAAGGCCACCAGCCAGAAGATGACGTGCGCGGGCCCGAGCTTGCCGGCCACGCCAATCCACGTGAGTCCGGTGATGAAGAGGATCTGCGTGAGCGCCAGATCGCGCACGCCCAGTTCCTTCTTGAGCGACGCGCTGTGCGCCTCGACGCGCGCTTCGGCCTGCGCGAGTCCGGCCGGACGACCAGCCGGCGGCCCGTCGGGGTGTGGCGTCATGTACGTGCCTCGCCGAGAATCCGCCAGTAGCGTGCCCAGGCTTCGAGCCCCTCGTGCAGGCGGCGCACGCGGAAGAACTCGTTGGGCGCGTGGAAGTCCTCATCAGCCGAGGAGAAGGAGAAGAACACCGTCTCGAGCCCGAGGTGCGTCTGGAAGAGCTCGGCAATCGGCACTGTGCCGCCCATCCGCACGACGACCGGCGTGACGCCGTAGGTGGCCTGGAGTGCCGAGGACGCCGCCCTCAGCGCGGGATGGTCGGGGCGGATGTGTGCCGCGCGCGAGCCGTGACCGGCAATCGTCACGACGAGGCGCGTGCCGGGCGGCACCTGCGCCTCGAGATGCCGCTGCACGCAGGCGGCCACCCGCCCCGGATCCTGCACGGGCACCAGCCGGCAGGTGATCTTGGCGTGAGCGTCCGAGGGAATGACGGTCTTCTGTCCGGGGCCCAAGTAGCCGCCCCACATTCCGTTGACCTCCAGCGTGGGCCGCGTCCACTGCCGTTCGAGCGTCGAGTAGCCGGGCTCGCCGAAGGGCGCCGGCGCGCCCACCTGCGCGAGATACGCCGACTCGTCGTAGGGCAAGGCGGCAATCGCCGCGCGCTCCTCGGCCGACAGCTCCCGCACATCGTCGTAGAACCCGTCCACGGCGACTCGCCCGTCACGGGTATGCAGCGACGCGATGAGCGTCGCCATGGCATGGAGCGGGTTGGCGACGCCGCCGCCGTGGCGGCCCGAGTGCAGGTCCTTGGCGGCTGCGGTGAGCGTGAGTGCGAGCCCGCACAGGCCGCGGCTGGCCACGGTGAGCGACGGCTCACTGGCCCGCCACATCGCGCCATCGGCCGAGATGACGACGTCGGCCTGCAGCTGCGCCCGATTGGCCCGCACGAACGTCTCGAGGTGCTCGCTGCCAATCTCTTCTTCGCCTTCGAAGAGGAACTTCACGTTCACCGGCAACCGGTCCTCGACGGCGAAGAACGCCGCGGCCACGGCAATCGGAATCAGCATCGGCGCCTTGTCGTCGGAGACGCCGCGGGCGTAGAGGCGGCCATCGCGCACGGTGGGCGTGAACGGCGGACTCACCCACTTGTCGAGCGGATCGGGAGGCTGCACGTCGTAGTGGCCGTAGACCAGCACCGTCGGTTGCCCGGGGGCGCCGAGCCACTCGGCGTAGACGACGGGATGGCCGCCGGTGGGCAGCGTACGCACGGTGAACGGTCCGGCGGCCGCGACTTCCCCAGCCACCCACTGCGCCGCCCGGGCGATGTCGGAGGCGTGTGCCGGGTCGGTGCTGATGCTGGGAATTTCGGCGAACGAGACCAGCCGGGCCAGGATGCGGTCGTGCGCGGCGCGCAGGTGGTCGAGCACCGCATCGCCCGCCATCACTTGCCTCCGTCGATCGAGATGACCTGCCCGGTGATCCACCCGGCGTAGTCGGAGGCGAAAAACAGCACCCCGTGCGCGATGTCGTCCGGCGATCCGAGGCGCTTCAGGGCGATGCGGTCGACCAGCGCACGCTGTCCTTCCTCGCCGTACGACGCCCACTGCCGCTCGGTGGTCGGGTTCGAGCGGACGAAGCCGGGCGCGATGTTGTTCACCGTGATGCCCCACGGGCCGAGTTCGTGCGCGAGCTGTCGCGTCAGGCCGATCTGCGCGGCTTTCGCCGACGCGTAGGCCTGAATGCCCGTGAGGCTGATGCCCAGCCCGGCGCCGCTCGAGATGTTCACGATGCGGCCGGCGCGGGCCGCCTTCATGCCCGGCGCCACCGCCTGCGCGCAGTAGAACGCGCCGGTCACGTTCACGTCGAAGATCGCCTGCCACTGGTCGGGCGTCACCAGTTCCAGCGGCTGGCCGACCTGTCCGAGCACGCCACCGGCGTTGTTCACGAGGATGTCGACGTGTCTGGATGCCGCCGACGCCGCCGCCACCGCGGCCTCTGCCGCGGCGCGATCGCGGACGTCGAACACGGCCGCGTGGCAGCTGCCGCCGGCGGCCCGGCACAGCGCCGCGGTCTCGCGCACTTCGCTGTCGAGCACGTCGCAGGCCCAGACGTCGGCGCCACGCGCCGCAAACGCAAGACTGATGGCGCGCCCGAAGCCATGCGCCGCGCCCGTCACGATGGCAGTTTTGCCGGTGAAGTCCAGCGTCATGACGTCGCGCTCCCGGCGAGGACGGCGGCCAGCGCGTCGAGCGTCTCGAGCGCCTGCGGCCGTTCGCCGCGCTCGATCTCGTGGATGAGCGACACGAGACGCGCCGTCAGCGGCGTTGGCACCCCGGCCGCGGCGGCCAGTGTCACGACGATGCCAAGCTGCGCGTCCACTTCGGTCGGCCGCTTGCGCACCGCCAGATCCCGCCAGATGCCGCTGTGCGACTTGGCCGACTTCCGGT
The DNA here is from genome assembly GCA_963779175.1 of uncultured Acidobacteriota bacterium. GTDB lineage: Bacteria > Acidobacteriota > Vicinamibacteria > Vicinamibacterales > UBA2999 > CADEFD01. The sequence goes on along the minus strand of CAVZXA010000003.1, from coordinate 172,163 downwards.
TGTGCGCGACGAGCGCGTCGAGCGACTGCTCGGCGGCGCCCGGCGGCGCCGAGTGGCTGTAGGCCAGCGGGTCGAAGCCGTCGAACGCCTCGGGGGTCACCGACCGTGCGCCCGCCACCGCCAGCATCTCGCGCGCCAGCGCGATGTAGAGCGGGCGATAGGCCGGCATCGCCAACGCGTCGGCAATCGACTCGTTGGTGAGCGCGGTCGCAAACAGCATCGCGCCGTAGGCTTGCTTGCCCCAGAGATAGCCCCAGATGTTCGGCGTGACGATAGCGCGCGGGTCGAACGCCTGCCAGGTGTCGCGGATCGCCGTCGCCCTCGGCGTGACCCGGCCATCGATCTCGCCGACCACGACGGCGCCGCGTCCGCCGTAGTGGATGACGCCCGGCTCCAGGTAGTCGGCGCCGAAGTTCACGAACGCGCCCACGGTGCGTGACGCGCCGACGACCGCCGCGATCTCGAGCTCGTTCAGTCCGTTCTGGGCCGACACGACATAGCCGTCGGCCGACAGATGCGGCGCCAGCGCGCGCACGGCCTCGGCGGTGTGATGCGCCTTGGTGGCCAGGATGATCGTCGTCCCAGGTGCCGCTGATGTGCCCGGGCGTGAAGACCGGCACCCTCACGGTGAACGCGTCGATCGGACCAGTGATCCGCAGCCCGTCGCGCGCAATGGCGTCGACGTGTGCCGCGACCGTGTCCACCAGCGTGACGTCGCGGCCGGCCCGCGCCAGATACGCGCCCAGCGTGCCGCCGATGGCGCCAGCGCCCCAGACGAGCGTGCGCGGCGCGGGTGGCGCGCTCACGCGCCGCCGCCCCACGTGCCGTCGAGCAGCGCCCGCGTTTCCTCCACCGCCACCTGCCACAGGGCCAGCACTTCGTCGTCCGGCCGCTCGTAGTAGCCGCCGAAGTTGCCGTCGCCGAGGTAGTGCTCGAGCGCCACCGGGTCGAGCGCCCGCACGCGCGCCATGTCCACCATCGGCCGCTGCGTTGCCGGCACGGTCACGCCAGGCAGGCGCGTCCACGGGAAGTTCTCCATCCAGGATCCGTGCGACGCCACCGGATCGATCGCCTGCACCTTCGCCCACGTGCGCGGCGCGTTCCACCAGTTGTGGAAGATCACGCGGCAGGCCGGATGATCCGCGGCCCACTCGACCACGAACTGCTGCACGGCGTTGTTGCCGCCGTGGCCGTTCACGATGAGGAGACGTCGGAAGCCGCTGTGCGCCAGGCTGTCGAGGATGTCGCTCACGACGCGGAGGTGGGTGTCGACCTTCAGCGTCACCGACCCCGGGAACTCACGGAAGTACGGCGTGACGCCGTACGGCAGCACGGGAAACACCGGGATGCCGAGCGGCTCGGCGGCCTCGAGCGCCACGCGCTCCGGCAGGATGCAGTCGACGGTCAGCCTGAGGAAGCTGTGCTGCTCGGTGCTGCCAAGCGGCAAGACGGCACGGTCGTCATGCTGCAGGTACTGCTGCACCTGCATCCAGTTCATGTCGTTGATCCGCACGAAGCTCTCCCAGACAGACGGCTCCGGCCACGCCCCGTCACAGCCAGCGGCTCATTCTAGTGCCTGACTGCTTATCGTGGCTGGCCGCCACGGTGCGGCGCCGTCACGCTCACGCCCGGCTCAATCTCGAGTTGGGGTAGCAGGGCTGGGTTCACGAGCACGGCGGACGCGCGCCGTCAGATCGAACGGGCGCTGCGCTTCAGGAACGAGCCGGCGCCCGCCCTGCCAGTGAATTTCCCCGCGTCGATGATCACCTTGCCGCGAGACAGGACCGTCTCGGTCACGCCCGTCACCTGCCGTCCTTCGTACGGGTTGTAGTCGACCTTCATGTGATGCGTCTTCGCCGATAGCGTCGTCGTTCGCGCGGGATCGAAAATCACGATGTCGGCGTCGGACCCGGGGGCGATGGTGCCTTTCTTCGGGAACATCCCGAAGATCCTGGCTGGCGACGTGGACGTCAGTTCGACGAACCGGTTGATCGAGATGCGGCCGGTGCGCACGCCACCGTCGTACACCAGGCTCATGCGCGTTTCCACGCCGGGCGCGCCGTTGGGGATCTTCGAGAAGTCGCCGGCGCCGAGGTGCTTCTCTTTCATGCAGAACGGACAGTGGTCGGTGGCGATGGCCTGCAGGTCGTTGAATGCCAGGCCGCGCCACAGCCGATCCTGCGTCGCCTGCTGGCGCAGCGGCGGGCTCATGACGTACTTCGCCCCGCCGAAGTCCGGCTCGTCGTAGTTGTCTTCCGACAGGAACAGATACTGCGGACAGGTTTCGGCGAACGCGGGCAGGCCGCGGTCGCGGGCCTCGGTCACCATGTCGAGGGCTTCGGCCGCGGACAAGTGGACGATGTAGACCGGCACGTCGGCGATCTCGGCCAGCGCGATGGCGCGGTGGGTGGCCTCGCCTTCGGCGCGCGCCGGCCGCGTCAGCGCGTGATACTTCGGCGCGGTCTTTCCTTCAGCCAGCGCCTTCTTCACCAGCACGTCGATGACGCCGCCGTTCTCGGCGTGCATGCAGATGGTGCCGCCGTTCCTGCCGGTGCGCAGCATGGCGCGGAAGATGCTTGCGTCATCCAGCATGAACACGCCGGGGTAGGCCATGAACAGCTTGAAGGAGCTCACCCCCTGCCGCACCATCGCGTCCATCTCCTCTTCCACCTGATCGGTCAGCTCCGTGATGATCATGTGGAAGCCGTAGTCGATGGCGGCCTTGCCTTGCGCCTTCCGTGACCAGGTCTCGAACGCGTGATGCAGTGTCTCGCCGCGGTATTGAATCGCGAAGTCGACAATTGTTGTCGTGCCACCAAAGGCGGCGGCAATGGTGCCCGACTCGAAATCGTCGGCCGAGGTCGTGCCGCCGAACGGCATGTCCATGTGCGTGTGCACGTCGATGCCGCCCGGCAGGACGTACTTGCCGGCGGCGTCGATCACGCGGTCTGCCGGCATGGTCAGCGCCGACCCGATGGTGGTGATCTTCTCGCCTTCGATGAAGACGTCGCCCGCGTAAAGGTCGGTGGCCGTGACGATGGTGCCGTTCTTGATGAGAATGCTCATGACAGGTGCTCGCCGGAGCATACACCCAGGTCCTTGCACCGCGGCCGTCGAAGCGCCGATAATCCCCGCATGAAGCCGGACATCGGGGTCACGTTCACGGGACTCAAGTTCCCCAACCCGTTCCTGCTCTCGTCGGCGCCGCCGACCGAGTCGGATACCAACATCATGCGGGCGTTCGATGCGGGATGGGGCGGCGTCGTCACCAAGACCATTGGCCTGCACCCGGTGACGAACGTCGCCGGACCCGAAAACCAAATTCCTGCGCTCGACCATCGATGGCCACCTGTCGATGCAGAAGAAGCCCGATACGGCATTGCACTCGTCGTGGAACTGGGAGCTGATTTCCGACAAGACGCTCGATTGGTGGGTGCCGAAGATCGAGGGCATCAAGAAGGCGCATCCCGATCGCGTTCTGATCGCTTCGATCATGGCCGGCTCCGGCAACGACACGGAGCTCTCGCATTGGCAAACGCTCGCGACAGCCTGCCAGGACGCCGGCGCCGATGCGTTCGAACTGAATCTGTCGTGTCCGCACATGGACCGCAAGGACATGGGCTCCAACATCGGCAAGGATCAAGCCCAGGTGTCGATCGTCACCGCGGTCGTGAAGGAGGTGGCGAAGATCCCGGTGTGGTGCAAGCTCACGCCCTCGACCACCGACATCGTTGATGAGGCGGGTGCGGCGTTCCGCGGTGGTGCGGACGCCATCGTCTCGTCGAACACCTTCCCGTCGTTGCCGCTGATCGATCCCGAGACGATGGACTTCGAGATGAATGTGGATGGCCTGGTGTCGAGCGGCGGGCTGGGCGGCCCGGCCATTCTGCCGCAGTCGCTGGCCAAGATGGCCTCGCTGACCGGGGCTTTTCCCGACCGGGCGTTCTCGGGCATTGGCGGTATTGCCGAGTTCGCCCACGCGCTCAACTATTTCCTGCTCGGCTGCGGCACCGTGCAGGTGTGCACGGCCGCCATGCTCGATCGTGCGATCGGCCCTACCGTGATCAAGGCGCTGATCGACGGCATGGAGCAGTTCATGGAGAAACGCGGCTACGCCACGCTCGAGGACTTCCGCGGTCTGCGGCGCGGCAACGTGGTGGTGCACTCGAAGATCCGGCGGCCAGACGGCAAGGACTATCACGGTGGCCACGACGCCGAAGGGTACGCCACTTGAGGCGACCCGGCCTCGACGTGCTCAGGCCAGGCGGCGGCCGCCGGCGCCTCCGACTTCGTCGAGCTGACCGAGGACGTCTCGGGCAGTCCGCTCTGGAATCACGACCTGGCTCCGACGTCGCTGGCGAGCCGCACGTGGTCCACGTATCACATTGCCGCGCTGTGGATCGGCATGAGCGTGGTCATCACCACCTACACGCTCGCCTCGGGCCTGATGCAGCAGGGCATGAACTGGTGGCAGGCCCTCGTCACCATCCTGCTCGGCAACGCCATCGTCCTTGTTCCGATGATCCTGAACGCCCACGCCGGCACGAAATACGGCGTGTCCTTTCCAGTGTTGTGCCGGGCGGCCTTCGGCGTGAAGGGCGCCAACGTGCCCGCCGTGCTGCGCGCGATTGTGGCGTGCGGGTGGTTCGGCATTCAGACGTGGATTGGGGCGCTGGCGCTCGAAACGCTGCTGACCGCGGCGTGGCCCGGCTGGGCCAACGTGCCAGGCGGCATCTGGATCTCGTTTGCGGTGTTCTGGTTCGCCCAGGTCGCGATCATCATTCGCGGCCTCGAGGGCATCAAGCGGCTCGAAGCGTGGTCGGCGCCGTTGCTGCTCGGTGGCGGCGGCCTCCTGTTGTGGTGGGCGATCGCCAACGGCGGCGGGCTCGTCCGCATCCTGTCCGAGTCGCCGAGGCTGCAGCAGGGCACTACGCCATTCTGGACGTTGTTCCCGGCGGCGCTGACGGCCAACGTCGGCTACTGGGCCACGCTCAGCCTGAACATCCCTGACTTCACGCGCTACGCGAAGAGCCAGCGGTCGCAGGCCCTTGGCCAGGCGCTCGGCCTGCCGGCCACGATGACGGCGTTTGCGTTTCTCGGGGTGGCCGTCACCAGCGCGACCATCGTGATCTTCGGCGAAGCCATCTGGGATCCGGTCGTGCTGATTGCCCGTATCGGCAGCCCGTTTGTCGTCATCTTCGGCGCACTGGTGATCCTGGCCGCGCAGATCACTACCAACATGGCGGCAAACGTGGTGTCGCCGGCCAACGACTTTTCGAGCCTCGCGCCCAGGCGAATCAGCTACGTGGCGGGTGGACTGATAACGGCCGCGCTGGGCATCGTGATGATGCCGTGGAAACTCTACGCCGATGCCTCGGCGTACATCTTCACCTGGCTGATCGGGTACTCCAGCCTGATGGGCGCGATCGGCGGCGTGCTGATTGCCGACTATTGGATCCTGCGTAAGCAGGAGCTGTCGCTGTCCGACCTGTTTGCCGTCCGCGGACGCTACAGCTACACCAACGGTGTCAACGTGAAGGCGATGGTCGCGCTCGCACTCGCGATTCTGCCGGTCGTGCCCGGCTTCGTGCGCGCGGCGATGACGGCCGGCGGCGTCGTCCCCAATCCGACGATGTTCGATCACCTCTACACCTACGCCTGGTTCGTCACCTTCGCGCTCAGCGCGGTCGTCTACCTGGCCCTGATGCGACACCGACGCTCGTGAACGCGTTCGCGCTCCGGCCTGCCATCGACCCGCCAGGGGCTCGTGTGGGCGTCGCTCGTCGCCGATCGTCAGTCGTCCCGGCTGGAACCCGCTGACGCGCTTGAGGTGGCGCTGGCAACGGTCAGTTGCGCCACGGCAACGGCCATGGTGACCGGCGGTCTGGAACTGCTCGGCCTCCGCCGCTGCAACGGCATCGGCATCGTCACGCGGCGCGACTTTCGCCTGCCGCACTGACCCGCGCGACGCGCGTGCTCCCGTCCTGGCGCCAGGCGATCTCGTGGCTCGTCATCGCACGCCGTCGACAATGCGGGCCAGCCGGTCGATCTCCTCAGTCGTCGTGTAGAGGTAGCACGACGCGCGCACGGCCGCATGGACGCCGAAGCGGCGCAGAAGCGGCAGGGCCGCCATGTCACCCGCGCGAACAGCCACACCGGCATTGTCGAGGGCGGTGACGAGTGCCGCAGGTTCGACACCGTCCCTGACGAACGTAAACACCGGCACGCGCGGCGTCTCCTTGTCGAGGGTTCCGAGGATTCGCACGCCGTGCACCGAAGCCAGGCGCTCGTGCGCGTAGGCCACCAGGTCGGTATCGTGCCGCATCAGATTGGCCATCCCGATGTGATCCAACTCGTCGAGGGCCATGGCGAAGCCGACCGGGCCAGCCACGTTCGGGGTGCCGGCCTGGTACTTCGCCGGCCCGTGCTCGACGGCAAACGACTCGTCGGTCACGTCATGCGCCATGTTGCCACCCAGGTGGTACGGCGGCATGGTCTCGAGCAGCTCCGCTCGGGCCCAGAGCACGCCCACCCCCATCGGACCGAGCATCTTGTGGCTCGAGCACGCCAGAAAGTCGCAGTCGAGCGCCCGAACGTCGAGTGGCACGTGCGGCGCCGACTGGGCGGCGTCAACCAGCACACGCACGTTCCGACGCCGCGCCACTGCACACACATCCTGCGCGGGGTTGACGATCCCGAGCACGTTGGAGACGTGGCTGAACGCCAGGAGCTTCGATCGGTCCGTCAGCGCGTCGCGCACCCGTGCCACGTCGAGCCGTCCGTCGTTCGTCACGTCGACGACCACCACGCGCGCGCCAACCCGGCTCGCGAGCCGGCGCCAGGGCAGCAGGTTCGAGTAGTGCTCGGCGACTGTCACCACGATTTCGTCGCCGGTGGTCAGGTGCGCCTCACCCCACGTCGCCGCCACGAGATTGATGGCTTCGGTCGTGCCACGCGTGAACACCACTTCGGCCGCGTCGCCGGCTCCGATGAACCGGGCGACCCGGGCGCGGGCCGATGCCAAGCCGTTTGCGGACCGCCGGGCGAGCGTGTGGAGGGTGGCACCCGGATTGGCGTTGTCGGTCTCGTAGTAGCGGGCGACGGCGTCGATGACCGCCCGTGGCCGCAGGGTGGTCGCGGCGCTGTCGAGGTAGGCGAGGGGCTGACCGTTGACCTCCTGCCGCAGCGCGGGAAACCGAGTACGCCAGCGGGCCACGTCGGGCCTCCCCGCTGCTGGGCCCTGCCCCATCCACGCCGCGTGGCGTGCGGTGACCGGGCCGACCACGAGGCTGGTTGCGGCGGCGCCGAGAAACGCGCGACGGTCGAGGGCGGTCACGCCGCACCCCCGCCCCTGCGGCGCCTGGCACCCCGCGATGGCACGGCTGGTCGCCTGGCCCGCGCTCGACGCTCAGTCGGCGAACCATCCGTACGGGCCTGCGCCAGAGACTCGAACAGCGCGATGCCGTGCTCGAGCAGCACGCCGTCGTCCTCGTGGGTCCGGCGAAGGCCCTCGACCATGAGCCCCACGCCGGGTGCCTCGAGCTCGCCGTAGCGCGGCTCCCGCAAATCGAGGTCGTGGACGATCCGGCCGATCCACTGCACGCGTTGGCTCTGCAGGCCGAACTGAGCCGCGACGACCTCGAAGGTGCACCGGTCGTCGTGGTGTCCGAACTCGGCGCCATACATGTCGAAGGCGACCGCGTTCGAGGTGGGGGTGTCGGCGAAAGTGAACCTGGCCTTCGGATCGATGTGCGCGCGAATGAGCCACGCCGTGGCCATCCGGTCGACGCCTGGCCGTGGGCGCGTCACCCAGGTCCGGCCCTGGTACGCGCGCGGATCGATTGCGGCTGCGGCCGCCGACGACGACGGTTGGCGTCCGCTGGAACGCTGGGCAATCTGCTGCACGATATCCTCCGTGTCGGCCATGCCTGGGGTGTCGAAGTAGGTGATCGCGGCCACAGCGCGCCACTCGGCCACGAGCGCTCGAGCTTCGCGCGTGAGGTCCGGCGGCTGGGGCTGCTTGCGCGCAGCGTGGCGCTCCGCCCGCTGGAGCCAGCGCACGCACCGCCGTTGAAGGCTCGCGATGTCGTGCGCGCGCGCCTCGCGGCACGCTGCGACGAGCTCGGCATCGGTGACATCGTCGACGGCATCGGCCGCGAAGAGTGTGGCGGCGCCCCCCAACCCCACAACCTCGCTCTTCACCCACTCGAAGTCCTCGCGCGCGGCGCCACGGTTGGGCAGGACGTAGGCCGACTGTCGAATCTGCACGGCGCCGATCCCCAGCAGGCGACGCCAGATCCGGACCCGTGCGCTCGACGACCGCGTTGGCAGCTGGTGGAGCAGGAGGAGCCAGCGCCGGTTGGCGTCCGCCGCTCGGCCGCCTTGGGACTGCAACATGTGTTGCACTAATACACAACGTACGTTTCACTGTCAAGACGTGACCGGTGAGCCCGCGGTGGCACACCAAGAAGTCGCGTCGGGATGACCACCACACGACTACTTGCGAGTGAAGCCGGAGCGTGAGGTGTCAGGGTGCGCGTCAGCGTCCGGGGCCCGGTTTCAGGCCGGCAGTCGCGTTGAGGGCCACGGTGACCGGCGGGCGGTCCGGGACGTGCGGTGCGACGACCGCGGCGAGGAACCGGCCGTCGGCGGACACGTCGTACTGGGTCGACGTCGTCCCCCCCACGCCGCCGGGGAGCGGTCCCCCGCTCATCGCGCCACCGGGCATGGCCAACCCAAACAGAGGCGTGGCGGTTCCCACCGTCGCGTCAGCTCCCAGATTCGTCGGGACTGCGATCAGGCGACTGTCCGCCGACAGAAAGTACAGCTCCCTCTGATCGCGGCGCCATTTTGGTTGTGTCCCCCCGTCGGTCGACACCTGCACCCGCCGTCCGGGCGTCGGGAAACTCTCGACGTAGATCTCGAAGCGCCCCGTCTGATTCGAGGTGTAGGCGACCCAGTGACCATCGGGCGAGAGCGCGGCTTGCGGGTAGCGGAAGCCATCGCTTCGAAATGGCGTGGAGAGCGCCCCGGGCATGGTCATCAACCAGAGCCCGCTGGCGGTCTCCTGATCCCCGAACGTCAGGTGATAGAGCAGTCGTGCCCCGTCCTGCGCCCAGCCGTGGGCCTTCAATACGAACTTGCTCTCGATCAGCGGCACCGCCGGCTCGGATCCATCAGCGGGGATCGTCCACAGGTACGCCACGGGAGAGCCCTGGCGAGGAACTGCGCTGAACACGACCCGCCGTCCGTCCGACGACCACACCGGCTGATAGCCGGGCGACGTCAGCGGCGTCCCTGTTCCGCGCGTCATCTCGAAGACCCAGATTGCCGGATCGTCGTCACCCCACCGCGTGACCGCAACACGATTGTCATCAGGGGCGATCGACGGTTCGGTGAATCGACCCGGCGGCCCGACGCTGCCGGTGGGCGTGCCGCTCCGGTCGAACCAGGTCAGCCGCGCGACCGGATGGGAATCCAATCGCCGAAGAAATGCCAGAGCCCCGCTGGGGGTCACTGAAAACGCGTACCGGCCACTGGCCAGCGCGGCGATGTCCTGTGCCACCGCCAGCGGCTCACCGCCGAGGGCGAGCCGGCCGAGGTCGAATGGCTGCGCGAGGAGCACATCCCGGCGCACGAAGAACAGCATGCCGTCGGCGTACTGACCCTCCGTGGTGTCGTCGAGCACGTTCAGGCTGTCCTGATTTCCGAGCGAGCCGACGCGTAGGGCGGACTGGCCTCCAGGTGGCGCGTCCGCGAGATACAAGAAGTGGTCGCCGTCGGGCAGAAAATGTGGCCATCGGTTGGCGATATATTTCGCCGGTTCGAGTCGAGTGACCGGTTGCGGCGTGCCACCGGACGCGGCCACTCTCACGAGCGGAGCATAGGTGCGCGGGGCGAACACGATGACGCCGTCCGTGTTCCAGGTGCCGCCGCGGCCATCCTCCGCGTCACAGATCACGATGGGCGGGCCGCCCGCCACCGCCACGCGCTTCAGTTGACGGTCTGCGAAGAATCCGATGGATTGGCCATCCGGTGACCAGAAGGGATAGGTGGCGCCATCGGCCGCCGCGACGCGCTGCGCGACCTCGGAGCTCATCGACCGCACCCAGAGCTGCGTGCGGCGCAGGTCGTCGATCGTCACCAGCGCAAGGCGCTGGCCGTCCGGGGAGAGCGCCATCATGCCCCGGAAGCTGACGTCGTCGGGTGGCAGGACGACGAACCGCACGGATGCGTTCGCAGGCGGCGGTACGACGCGCAGTTGACTCACGACCGCCGCGCTGATGGCAACGGCCGACATTACGGCCAGCGCGGCCACGGCCCGACGCCGTCGCCCACGCGCCGGAGACCTGCCCGTGTCTCCGCCGGGCATCGGATATCCGGCAATCCACCGGAATTCATCGACCAGATCCGCTGTGGACTGCCATCGGGCGTCTGGATCCCTGGCAAGGCAGCGGCGCACGACGCGTTCGAGCGACGGCGAGACCTCCGAGCGGAGCGACGACACCGCTGGCGGGTCCGTGTGCACGATCGCGCCGATAACCGCAGACGCAGTCGCGCCGTCGAACGCCTTGCGGCCCGTGAGCATCTCGAACAACACCGCCCCGAACCCGAAGATGTCGCTCCGCTCGTCCGCGCGCCCGTCCAGTTGCTCGGGCGCCATGTAGGCGAGGGTGCCCACCACGCCGAGTGGTCCCGTCAGCGTGCTGTGCGTACCACGCGGTTCCGCCACCTCATCCCGGTCGCGCGGCTGCGCCAATCCGAAGTCGAGGAGCTTCACCCCTGTGGGCGTCAGCATGATGTTCGCGGGCTTGATGTCGCGATGGGTGATGTGATGGCGATGCGCGAAGGCGAGCGCCTCGGCCACCTGCGTCGCGATCGACAGGACCTCGTCGAGCGGCAGCCCGCCCTTGGTGCGGGCCAGACGGGCGGCCAGCGTGTGTCCCTCCAGCAGCTCCAGCACGAGGAACGCATTGCCCTCGTGATCGCCTACGTCGTGCACCGTGCAGATGTGTGGATGGGCGAGGGCCGCGATGATCCGGGCTTCGCGCTCGAAACGCATCCGGCTGGTCGCATCGCTGCTCAATTCAGCGGCGAGCAGCTTGATCGCCACCACGCGCCCCAGCCGCCCATCACGCGCCCGATAGACCTCGCCCATGCCCCCGGCGCCAAGCGGGGCGAGGATTTCATAGGGACCGAGACGGGCGCCGTTGGGCAGTGCGGCCATCGTCAAGGGGTCAGCCGTTCCCCGGGGCAGGGCAAGTCTACTTGAGGAGCGACGAGGCGGGCCAAGTGTCTGCCGCCACCCTGCCTGGCCGCGTCAGTCTCGCGTCGTGTCGTTGGGCATGACCACGCAGTAGACGAGCAATGCCGTGCCGAGCCTGATCTCGTCTCCTCCACAGAGCCCGACCGGCTCGTGGACGCGCATCGATCCTCGCCACGAGCCGTGACGGCTTCCGAGATCCTCGAGTGTCGCTTCGAGGCCGCGGACGGCCACCCGTGCGTGATGGCGCGAAAGAGACGGCAGGGGAATCTGCAGATCCGCGTCTTCGGCGCGGCCGATGACCGTGATGCCCTCGCGAAGCGAGTACTCGCGTCCGTCCCAGACGATGCAGTGCGGACTCTTTTCGGTCGAGTGGGCGTCGCGCTCCTCGGTGACCGGGGCCACGAAGCGGTAGCCGTGACGCGGCAACGTCGCCACGCAATCGCCGGCATCGGCCAGCGCACGCCGCAGCAGGAGCACCTGCTGCGCGAGGTTACCCTCCTCGACGACCGATCCGGACCAGACGAGCGTGAGAATCTCGTCCTTCGACAGCGCGCGCGTGTGATGTTCCACCAGGGTGACGAGCAGATCGAAGGCTTTGGGCGTGAGCGCGATAGCGGCTCCGTCGCGCTCGAGACGACGCTGGTCAGGGACGAGCCGGAAGGGGCCAAAGCGGTAGGAGACCACGGCTCGTGGCCATGATTGTAGTCGTACTACCGAGTCGCCAGGCGCGATTCTCCGGCCATGCGCGCGAAGAGGCGCGCGCGTTCCGCGGGGTTGAGCGTGTAGGCCGACGTCGGGACGCTCAGCACCTCACGCTCGCGGTACCGCGCACGCATGAGCCCGACCGCTTCGTGGCGTCGGCTGTTCAAGAGGACGTGTCCCAGTTCGTGCCCGAGGCTGCGGCCGAGGAGTCTGGCGACCAGGAGCTCGGTGAGCGCCTCAGGGCGCGTGCCCGGGCTGAGCGCGTCGATCAGCCGGCCCGCGCGAGCCACACGGAGAAACACCAGCTGCCGGGCGCGGCCTTTCACGAACGGCACCCACCCGATCGCGGACTCGTTGGTCGCGTCTTCAGCGAGGGCTTCCTGATCGCCTTTCACCGAAATCAGCCGGTCGCAGCTGTCGTCTGATGGCTCCGCCCGGCGAAGACCGACGCCCAGCGGCATCCAGATGGCCGTGGCTTCCCCCAGGACGACGGCGGCGGCGCGCGCGCTGAGCGGAAGCTTCTGCGAGAAGACGAGGCAGACTGCCAACGGCGGGGACTGCACCGGGACCTCGGCCGCCGCGGCGGCTGACGCGGCCACGGCCAGGACGCACACCCCTGTCGCGAACGCCAGACGCCCCCTCATCGCAACCTCCTGCGCTCGCTCGAAGAGCGCTGCTGGACGCGAGCAGGGTAGACATCAGGAGGTCGTGCGGTCTTTCGCGCGCCATCAAGGCATGCTCAATTGTTCTCAACACGCACGGTGACGTCCGCGAAGCGCATCGGCCACGGGAACCATCACCTATCGAACGGCTGCGGCAGACAGCGCGAAGCGTCTGCTCGTGTGGGTCGATCGGTCCGGCCGGGAGTTCGACAAGATGGTCTCCGTCGACAATTCCGTGCTGGGACCAGCGCTTTCACACGATGGCCGTCGCGTCGCCGTCTACCGGTTTGCGAACGGCCACATGGATATCTGGTCTTACGACACCATCCGTCGCGCGTGGGATCGAATCACCGTTGACCCGGGTGACGACATCTTTCCGCTGTGGTCTCGAGACGGCGCCAGTGTCGTGTTCGCCCCAATCCGTGGCGACGACACCACAGTAAATCGGTGCCGACCTCCTCACCGCGAGCTGGGAAGACGACCCGTTGAGACGCTGACCGACCGGCCTGCGGTCACGCGGCCCGCCCGAGACCATCGACCTGCCGCAGCCAATGCGTCGAGGTGGTTCCAACTCGCGACAATTGGGCTCACCATGACGCTTCCCCTGCCAGGCAACGACTTGCAAGCACCCGCAAGCGCCGCTGATCGCTGAACTGGCGGCGCTCGACAGCCCGCCGCGTTGAGTGGACGCCGACCCGATCGCCGAACCCGATTGCCGCGCGGGCGCGTCCGCGCCAGGCTCGCGGGTTCCCCAGGAGCGGCGGTGCAATGAATCGGGACGTGAGGCACGCCCGAATTCCGGCGGGCCGCGCCGGGCGCTCAAGGCTGTGCTAGGCTGCGGTCGAAATCGCGTCGCGTCGCCTCGTTCGTCTCGTGCCGTCTGCGGTCCCCTCGAAGGAGGTCGGTCATGCGCAGTGTTCTGATTGGCGTGGGTCTGGCAGTCGTGATGTCGGGGGCAAGCGCGCCAGCGCTGGCCCAGCAGGGCACCTCGGAAATCACCGGCCGGGCCCTCGATGAACAAGGCGCGGCCCTGCCCGGGGTCGCCATCGTCGTCACCAACGAAGACAGCGGCCAGTACCGCGAGGCGACGACCAGCGCCGAGGGCGTCTACCACCTTGCCCAGATGGTCCCCGGCCGCTACCGCATCGTCGCCAAGCTCGAAGGGTTCAGGGCCTTCGAACGCACGGGGCTCGTGCTGGCCGTGGGCACGACCATGACGGTCAACCTGACGATGGCCATTGGCACGCTCGAGGAATCGGTGACCGTCACGGGCAACTCGCCCATCATCGACCTCACGGCCACCGATGTCGGCGGCAACATCGGCACCGGCGAACTGGCCGAACTGCCGGCCATGAACCGCAACTACTTCGCCACGGTGGCCCTGCTGCCCGGCGTGCAGTTCTCGCCGTCCACGCAGATGGGCAACGACACGATCGTCTCGAACGGGCAGTCGAGCCAGAACAACAACGTCTCGGTCGACGGCGGCTACAACGGCGACAACGCGCTGGGCACCAGCTCCGGCGCCCAGGTGCGCACCCCGCTCGAGGCGATCCAGGAGTTCGAGGTCATCACCAGCATGTACGACGCCGAGTTCGGCCGCGCCGGCGGCGCCATCGTGAACGCCGTGACCAAGACCGGCACCAACAAGTTCTCGGGGGTGCTGTTCGGCTACAACGTCAGCAACACGCTCACGTCGAAAGACTTCATCGCCCGCCAGCGCGCCCTGCCCAAGGCCAAGGTCGAGAAGCGCGAGTACCGGCTTCGTCCTGGGTGGTCCCATCGTCAGGAACAAGGCACACTTCTTTGTCAGCCTGGAGCGCCAGGTCGACAAGCCGAGCCGCACACGGTCGTTCAGCTCGCGCCCGGAGCGCGACTTCTCCATCGTTGAGGATCGGAACGATTGGAACACCCTTATCCGCTTCGACCACCAGCTCACGGCCAACCATACCTGGGCGGTGCGGTGGCTCCGGGAAACCGCGCCGCAGTTCCCGGTCGTCCCCAATCGGGCGTCGGGACCCGAGGTGTTCCAGGACGAGACCGACCTGGACCAGACGGCCGTCGGCACCTTCACCAGCGTCCTCGGGGGCACCAAGGTCAACACACTTCGCGTCGCCAAGACGTGGGAACACTGGTGGCATGGCAACCTGTGCACGCGCGGCCAGGGGTCCGAGGGCGGCAATGAAGGCTTCAAGTTCGGTGGCGAAGCAGCCGGCGACATGACGCTGTGCGCGCCGCAGCTCAACTACCTCGAGCAGATCGAAGGCGGCAGCACCGAGTCGCAGGGCCCGTGGGACACGAACTACCAGGTCGAGGACAACTTCTCGTGGTTCGTGCCCGGCAAGAAGGGCGACCACAATATCAAGGTGGGCGCGCGCTACACCTACACCAAGCTGCGCCGGGTGTCGCAGATCAACCAGAACGGCACGTTCAACTTCAACACCGATCTGCGATTCAATCCCGCCGATCCTCGCACCTACCCGGAACGGCTCCAGATTCGCATCCCGAACGCCTACGACGCGACGATGACCAATCACGTCTACGAGGGCTTCGTGCAGGACAAGTGGCAACTCAACGAGCAGACGACCCTCAGCCTCGGCCTCCGCTACGACCTCGAGATCTTCCCGACGCTCGACACGGCCGACAATCCGCTCTTCGCGCCAGGGCAGACGACGAACGTCGACAAGAACAACTTCTCGCCCCGGATCGGCCTCACGCGCCAGCTGGGCGAAAACGGCAAGTCGCTCGTGCGCGCTGGCTACGGCATCTTCTACAACCGCACGATTCTCGGCGCCCTCGACGACACCATCGAGTTCCCGAAGTTCACCTCGTCGATCGTCGCCAACTTCCCGAACGACAACGTCGACCCCGGTCCCAGCCGCGGCCAGTTCCCGACCGACCCCTTCCTCGTCAACGGGCCGGTCGTGAATCGCGCCCTGCTGAACCAGATGTTCCCGCCGGGAACGAACCCGCGGAACACGGGCGTCGTCATCTACGATTCGCCGGACCGCCGGCAGCCGTACGCCCACCAGGTGACCGCCGGCTTCGTCCGCGAGCTCGCCTCGACGCTGGCCTTCCACGCCGACTACGTACGCATCATGAACCGCGACATGTTCCTGGGGCGTAACCTGCTGCCGATGCTGCGCGCCAACACGACTCGCACCGGCGCCATCCAGCGCCTCGACGCCTTTGGTATCTTCGGCGCTGACGCGGCCAACTACCGCCAGCAGGTATGGGTGTTCGAGAACGGCGGCAGCTCGAACTACGACGCGCTGAACCTCCAGCTCGAGAAGCGCTACGCCAACAAATGGTCGGGGCGCGTTTCATATTCGCTGTCCAAATCGCGGGGGACGGCCACGGACCAGGCCGACAAGAACACCGACCAGGTGCTCACGGAGATGAATCTCGACAAGCGCTTCGGACCGACGCCCATCGACCGGCGCCACGTGCTGTCGGTGGCCAGCCGCCTCGAGGTGCCCAGGACCGGTGGCATGACGCTCGCCACGACGGCGCGCTACATGAGCGGGTCGCCCTTCACGATCTACAACAGCAACATCGACGTCAACCAGAACGGGCAGCTCGACGACCCGTCGCCGGCAGGCACCTACAGCGGCACAGGCCCGAACGCGATGAAAGACGTGGAGAACAAGGGCGGGCGCTTCGGCGCCTACGGCCCGGACTATTTCCAGGTCGACCTTCGTGCCGGGTGGCGTCGGAAGATTCAGGACCGAACCGTCGAACTGTTCGTCGACGTCTTCAACCTGACCAACCGCACCAACTGGGACAACCCGCTCGTCGCCAACTCCGACGAGCGTCTGCCGAACACGTTCCTGACGCTCACGAACCTGCGCGGCGGCAGCGGCTTCCCGCGCTCGGTCCAGTTCGGCTCGCGGATCGCCTTCTGACGGCAGCGCGAATCCATGGCTGCGGCCGGTCCGAATCGCCGGATCGGTCGCGGCCGTGTTAGCCTCGTCGCGCTCCCATGCCGGGAGCCCCGGAGCTCGGCCATGACCACGAGACCGCACGACACCCGCACGGCGCAGCAACGGGCCAGCCGCCGTCAGTTCTTCAAGCTCCTGGCCGGCAGCCCGTTGCTGGCCGCCGCCTACCCGGCCTTGTCGCCGGCGTGGCAGCGAGAGGTGGAGCGCGCGTGGCACGCCGAACGAACGGCGGCGGCTCACGCCCCGACTGGCACCTGCGCGAGCTGCGGCCAGACCTTCGCGCTGCGGCCCTCGCACGCGCCGGCGACGTTCGAGCAGCAGGGGGCGACGGCGCCGGCCCAACCGCCCGGCGCGCTCGACGTGCACTTCAACGGCCAGCTGATCGACGCGCCCGCCGAGGCCATCAACGTCTGGGACTTCGAACGCGTCGCCCATGCCAATACGCTCCCCCAGCACTGGAACTACATCCACATGGGGGTGGACGACCTCGAGACCCGGGTCGCCAACCGCCAGGGCTTCCAGCGCGTCGGGCTCAAGCCGCGGCGCCTCGGGCCGGACGTGCCGAAACTCGACACGGCAGTGACGCTGTTCGGGCGGCGGTGGAATACGCCGCTCCTCCTGTGCCCGGTGGCGGCCCTCGAGGCGTATCACACCGAAGGTGAGGCCGGCGCGGCACGCGCGGCACGCGCCCGTGGCATCCTGCAGATCCAGTCGCACCAGAGCTCGCAGAGCTATGAGACCATCGCCGAAGCGCGCGGCGAACCGCACTGGTTCCAGCTGTACGCCAATGGCGACTGGGACATCACCAGGAAGACCCTGGACAAGGTGAAAGCCGCAGGCTGCCCGGTGGTGGTGTGGACCATCGACCTGCTCGGCGGCAGCAACCGTGAGCTGTCGCGCCGCTCGCAGGGCCGCGAAAACTACAACCGGCCGCTGTGCCAGAGCTGCCACAACCATCAGCCCGGCTATCAGCGGCCGATGCACCGCGGGGTGTCGGGTGCGCCCGGGCCGCGGCCGCCCTTCGACTGGGACTACGTCAAGCGCCTGCGCGACGCCACGCAGATGAAGATCGTGCTGAAGGGCATCGTCACGCGCGAGGAGGCGGAGCTGTGCGTGCAGCACGGCGTGGACGCCGTGTTCGTGTCCAACCACGGTGGCCGGGCCGAGAACAGCCTGCGCGGCACCATCGACTCGCTGCCCGACGTGGTTGCCGGCGCCAGGGGCCGCATCCCGGTGTTGCTCGACAGCGGCGTTCGCCGCGGCGCCGACATCTTCAAGGCGCTCGCCCTCGGCGCCGACGCCGTCGGCATCGGCCGGCCCTATGTGTGGGGGCTGGGCGCGTTCGGTCAGGAGGGCGTGGATCGGGTCATCGGTCTGCTGTTGGAGGAGTTCTCGATGGTGATGCGCCAGACGCGCACGGCGACAATCGATCAGATCGGCCCGCAGTTCGTGCTGCCGGGGCAGGCTCCGATCATGATGCGCCACAACGCGCAGGGGTTCGGCCTGTGACGGCGCCGCGCCCGATCACGGTCGCGCTTACGGCGCTCCTCCTGGCGCCGGTCCCGTCCGGCGCGCAGTCGGTCATCGACTTCACCATTTCCGGCTCCTCCACCGTCCGCAACTGGACGTGCACGGCCCAGGGCACGGTGGCGGTCACCCCCGCCGCCGCCGGCACGGTCGTGCCGGGTTTTGCCACCGGCGTCGAGGCGGCCACCGTCACCGTGCCGCTCAAGGCCTTCCGCTGCCCGAACGACGAGATGACCCAGCATCTCAACGAGGCGATGCACGCCGACAAGTTCCCCGAGATCGTCTACCGGCTCGAGAAGTACGACCTCGCCGGCGGCCAGCCGCAGGCCTCGGGCACGGTGACCATCACCGGCGTCAGCCAGCCGGTGACGTTTCCGATCACGCTGACGCCGTCGGATAAAGGCGTGCAGATCGAGGGCAGCACCCGGCTCGACTTCGCCGCCTTCAAGCTCGATCCCCCGACCGTGTTCCTCGGGATGCTGAAGGTCGGCCCGCAGGTCCGGATCGGGTTCAAGGGGCTCGTCAGCCGCTGACCGGCCGACCGCTCGGGCGGCCGGTCGTGCGCGCGAAAACGACGGCGTCGCACCGCGCCGAGTCTGAGCCCCGACAGCTCGCCGACGAGGGTGAGGCGCGGCACCGCGACCACGGTGACCGCCAGTGCGTAGCCCAGGGAGTTCGAGACCTCGCGAAACGAGTATCCCAGCTCACCGTGCATCCCGACCCGATCTCGCTCGTCCGAGCCGACCAGGCGCGGTGTGAGGCTCATGCGCCCGGTGCCGAGCAGGTCCTCTTCGCTTCCGGTCGGCAGACTCGCCTCGCCGGCCAGCGCCAGTCCGCTCCCGCCGGCACGGAGCAAGCTGTACTTGGCGCGCACCACGACGTCGCCGAGCCCAGAGGCCGATGCCGATCCGGTGGCCTGCACGAGCTCGCGGCCGCGATAGGTGTCGACCCGTTGGCCTTGCAGGTTCACCCGCACGACGGGGATGGCGCCACCGATATCGAGCCGGTCGGTGACGCCGTAGTTCCCGGTCAGTGTCATCGTGTCCGTGCGGATCCGCAGCGTCACCGTCTCGATGTCGAATGGCGCGGACTCGCCGCGCAGGATGCTGGCGGTCGAGACCAGCGTGCCGTCACGCAGGTCGCGGCCGTCGATGCTGTCGAACGTGGTGCTGCGATAGCCGAAGCCGAACGACGCCCGTGCTCGACCGGAGGTCAATGATCGTTCAGTGAAAAACGGCCCGAAGCTGTCGCTCGATCGCACCACCGTCCCCAGTGCCGGATCGAAGCGATAGGTGAACCCTCCCGAGGAGGGCGAGACGGGAAGGGTCGCGAGGTCGAGGATGAGAAACCTCGCGACGGTATCGCGGGTTTCGACCGCAGCCTGCTCGTCACGCACGAAATCCGCCGTCGGGATCGAGCGGTTGGTGAGGAGGAAGGTCAGGACATCCGTCAGTGACTGTTGGGCGGACGCCGGACGCGCAGTGCTGCCCAGCAGGACACATATCGCCAACAGCAGCGCGGACGGTCGACGTGATCGACAAGCTCATGGCGGTCGATCAGCCTTTGGCCTGCTGAACCGTGAACGTACGTCCAGCAATGAGGAAGCACGACCGTTGCCGTGCCGCTCGAACCCGACGTCACGGTGATCCAATGTCATTGCTGCTCGCCGGGTAGGGAGCTGACCGCCGGGCGCCTGTACGTCACCGTGAAGGTCTAGGCCCGCTACGGTGATACGGTCCCCGTACGGGCGGGGCCCGGAGCTTCACGGCCACGCTGAACCTCCACGGCACCTTATCGCCGGTGCCGGTGGCCCCTGAGTCGTGACCGTGACCCACGCGACGTTGCTGATCGCCGCCCAGGTGCAGCCGTCTGCTTCCGTTTCGGTCACGGCGACCCGGTCCCTCCCGGCGCGACGTCATCGTGCGCGTCTGGTCGTCGGAGACGTGTAAGTGCAGCTGACAGCGCGCGGCCGCTTGCGTCACCGTGAAGGTCTGGCCCGCTACGGTGATGGTCCCCGTACGGCGCGCCGCCCGGATTCACGGCCACGCTGAACCCCACCGGCACCATCGCCGGTGCCGGTGGCCCCTGAGGTGACCGTGACCCACGCCACGTTGCTGATCGCCGCCCAGGTGCAGCCGCTGCCCGCGGTCACGGCGACGCTGCCGGTCCCACCCGGCGCGACGCATCGGTGCCGCTGGTGGTCGGATTGATCGTGTAAGTGCAGCTGACAGCCGCGGCCGCTTGCGTCACCGTGAAGGTCTGGCCCGCTACGGTGATGCGTACCCGTGCGCGCGCCGCCCGGATTCGCGGCCACGCTGAACGCCACCGAACCATCACCGGTGCCGCTGGCGCCCGAGGTGACCCTGACCCACGCCACGTTGCTGGTCGCCGTCCAGGTGCAGCCGCTGCCCGCGGTCACTGAGACCGTGCCGGTCCCGCCCGGCGCGACCACCGTGCCGCTGCTGGTCGGAGTGATCGTGTAAGTGCAGCTGAGGCCATCGAAGCATCGATTGCACCGATCGTGTAAGTGCAGGTGCCGGCCGCGGCGGCCTGCGTCACCATGAACGTCCGCCCCGCCTATGGTGATGATCCCCGTACGGCCGCTGCCAGCATTGGCCGCCACGCTGAACGCAACGGCACCGTTGCCAGTGCCGCCGGCTCCCGAGGTGACCGTGATCCACGCAACGTTGCTGCTGACCGTCCAGGCGCACCCTGCACCTGTCGACACAGCGACGACCCCGGTCCCGCCTGAGGCGGCTATCGCGACATCTGCCGTCAGACCGATCGTGTTACTTGCAGCCGAGAGTCCGGCGGCCGCCTGCGCGACCTTGGTCTCTGGTTCCCCAACGTCGATGGTGCCGTTACGCTGCTCGCCGCCAGGATTCGGCGTGATGCTGACGCTGACGGTGCCGTCTCCGCTACCGCGCAACCGGCGTCGTGAACGAGATCCAACTCGACGTCGGCGGCGGCGGTCCATGAACAACCAGTCGCTGCCGACACAGTGACCTCTCGGGAACCCCCGTCGGCATCCAGAGCGAGGCTGCCGGGCCGGAGTTCGAATCGGCACGGCGACGCCTGCTGCGACACCCGCAGTCGGTTCTCGTTGACGACGATGTCGCCGTCCCGCATTGACGGCTGCGGATTCGGCTCTGACGCGAAACTCCACCGTGCCGTTGCCTTGTCCTGCGTGACAGGCGACAACCCGGAGAGCCAATTCACGCCGGTGGAGACTGTCCAGGGACACTCGGGGGACGTCGTGACGGTGACGGCGCCCGTTCCGCCCTCGGGGCCGCCCCTCTCAACGCGGCGGCTGTCGACCTGCGCGGCGGCTCGCAAAGAGACCCACCGTGCCCCAGGTGTAGGCCCGCGCCTTCGGCCCGACGTAGTCGGCCGTCCGTCCCTGTGCGAGCTGGATGACCAGCTGCAGCTGGTACGGCCCGAGTGGCAGCGATGCGCCCACGCCGCCTTCCCATTCGCCCACCAGGTGCCGTGGCTTCACCGTATGGACGCTGTGCCGGAACTGGCCCTGGATGAGCGCGTTGTAGGCCACGGCGCGGGGACGCAGGAGGCCGAAGGCGAACACATCCCAGCGTCGGGCGTCGGAGGCGGGCGTGGAGTATTGCCCGGCGGCCGCGCTCGCGATGCCGCGCGGGAACTCCCAGAACTCAGACGTAAAGGCGCCCACCCGTGCGGAGACCGAGGCGGCCGCGGTCGTGTAATACCCGACGCTGCCCTCGAGGCCGCCCACGATCTGCCAGTGCTTGCGGCTCGCAAACGCGCCGTCCCCCGCCAGGTGGCGCTGGTAGCCGGTCCGATACAGGGCCGTCGGCTCGCCGCCCGCAGAGATCTGGTTGCGCCAGCCGCGCGGGTCCACCGGCACCTGATTCCCGGTCATCCACCGGCGCGTGCGATGCAGCAGGCGCTGAAGGTCGCCCGGCACGTCGAGACCAAGCATGCCGACCGAGAACTCGCTCGACCAGGCGCGATCGAAAGCCGCCCCGCCCACCGACGTGCGGCTCACCGTGAGCGCGAGGAGTGAGGCATACGGACGATCGTCGAGTTGCACCTCGCTGGTGTCGATCCGGTCGGGGGTGTAGACCTGGCCCAGCAGCTGCGCGGAATGAAAGCGCCGGACGCCACGAGCGTGCAGGCGGTTCACGCGCGTCAGCCAGTCGAGCCCTTCGAGCGGCCTGGTCGCGCCGGTCAACGTGACCACCCGGCCGTTGATGCGAAACTCGTGCGCGGCAGAGTAGTTGTCGTCTCGCAGGGTGTTACCGGGATGCGGCAGATTGTCGTTGTCGTGCACCAGGGCGATGCCGCTGACCAGAGGCTCCTCCCAGGCGGCCGACGGCGCCTCCGGCGCGACCGGCGGTGCGGGTTGCCGCGGCTGAGCCACGACCACTTGCGGCGCGATCGACGTGGCCGCCATCGCGATGCACAGGGCTGCCCGGACGGCATGCGAGACCCGATCGGGGGATTTCCTTGGCGCCGACACGAAAAGCCTCCTGAATCCGGCGAATCAAAGCGCGTCGCGAACGGCACGACTGGCCCGACAATTGTATTCATGGACCCGCGTAGGAATCGTGACTGTGTTCAGACGGCGGTGACCCTCGCCGTGGCCGCGGCCGTCGCCGTCGCCCTGTCGCGACCGAGTGCAGCGCAGACCGCCGGCGGTGCCCCGTCGCCTTCAGCGCCACCCGCGGTGTCTTCCGCCCTGCCGGCTGACGCTGGTCGCTCGTCGTCCGGCCTCGCCGTCGCTGACGGCGGACGCGTCTGGTCCCTGGGCCAGCCACCAACCGTCAAGTGGCAGGGCAGCTTCACCGTTGACACCGCCAAAGATGCGGCGTTGGCCGTGGCCGGCATCGAGAAGGACGTCGGCAATCCGCTGGTCGGACTGCTGGCCATTCGCGCCGAGGCGGTCGCGGGAGTTGGCCGGTACGGTGCCGAGGGCGGGCTGCGCCTCCTGGGTGTCAGCCCGCTGGCCCGCCTGCACGCCGGCCTCGACGTCGACGCACGCACTGGCGATGTGGATTGGCTGATCGGCACCGATTTCAACGTCAGGCGCGGGGGCCTCTTCCGAAATGGCAGCCGCCTGCGTCTCGGCTGGATGCCGGGGAGAGGCCAGACACTGCAGGTTGGCGTCACGCTGCCGATCGGCCAGAACGCGGGACGCACCCGGCCTCATTCAGACCAGTCGCCCCTGTCCGCCACGCCGCTCAGTGATTCACCGTCCGCCCCCGGAGCTGGCCGCCGCCCTGCGAACGTTCCGCACCGCCGCCGATGCCGTCGCCCGGATGATCATGCCGCTCAGCCCGCGGCTGCAGGGCGACGCGACCAAGGCGGTCGCCCCCGATGTCGCCGCCGTGTCGGCCCTCGGCCACGCGGAGGATGTGCTGCGCCGGATGATCGACGCGTGGCCCGCCCTCTTCAGGGCGACCGCGACGGCGTACGGCGAAGACCAGGCCGCGCTCGAGTCGGTGGCGCATCTGGCGCGCCGCATCGTCCTGGAAGAGGTGGTCCTGCCGTTCGACGGCCTGCTCGGCCAGCGCCGCAGCTCGGGCACGCTGCACGTGTTCGTGCCGGCGGCCGAGCGGCGCTTTGCCGCGGTGCTGGCCCGCGCCGGGCACACCTCGGAACAACGGGCCGCCGCGATGAAGGCGTTCCACGGGGCGCTGCACGAACTGGACGGCGTCCGCGAAGGCGTCTGGCACGTGTGGCACGACGACCGCCGCGTCTTCCTGCCGCTGCAGGTCGCCCTCGCGCCGGAGGAAGCCGACTCGCAACCGGAACTCGACCAGCTGCTCGAGCGAGCCACCGGGGAGCGGTTCACCGAGGGCAATCGGGTCGACTACGTCGTCAACGAGGCGTTCCAGTTCGAGCTGGCGCAGACGATGGCCGCGGCCAGGCGGCACCACGTGCTGTGGATCCACGACGTGCGCGGGGAAGCCGACCGGGGCCACGTCGATCGCGTCTCCGCCCTGCAGGTCCGCGAGTATCTCGAGGCACTCACGGAGCACGTCGCGCGCTACGACGAGACCGGATCGCTGCCCGAGTACCACATCATCCTCGACCAGTACCTACTACGAGGGCTACAACGGCCGCCGCTGGATGACGCTGCTCGAGCAACCGCTCACCCACCGGATCTCCCTGCCACCCGACAGCACCGACACCGAGCGCAGCCTGCAGGAGGCGCAGCGCGCGTTGCAGCGCGCGGTGGCCGGGTCGACACAGCTCCAGAGCCGGCGGGCCCGGTTCGGGGAGACGTGGCTGCACCAGGTCGTGAAGGTGCACGTGAACATCACGAACCCGTCGGACTTCTCGTTCTGGGGCGACGGCCTCATCCCGCTGGTCGGGATGCCCGACAACCTGATGCGCGACCACCGCAAGATCGCCTTCTACGACCTCTCCGAGGACGACCCCACCGAGGGTGAGGCGCTCTTCAGCGGGATGGGGCTGGGCGAGCACTACTCGGGCGCCACGTGGGAAGACCGCGCCCTCATCGTCAAAGGGCCGGCCACCCTGGCCGTCAAGGCAGCCGCGCGCCGAGTGCTCGAGCAGCAGGGGCTCACCGGGGCCCGCCTGCCCGAGGCGTTCCGGCCGCGTCCCCTCGGCCCCGACTACGCCGCCAGGGCGCAGGCGTTCCGGGATCGCCTCATGAAGAGCATCATCCCGTCGGCCCGGGTGTTGCAAAGCCACAACGACGTCGGCTACGGCACGAAGCGGGCCACGGCCGCCAAGGCGATTCTGCTGAGCGTGATGCCGCGAGGCTCCGTGCTCATGTCACCCGACTCGCTCTGGGAGAGCGAGCTGTGGGGGTCGCTCCTGCTCGGCAGCGCCCTGCGAGGCTGCCGGGTGCTCGTGGTGGCGCCCTCGACGGCGAATGCCCCCGGCACGTCGTGGCTGGTGACCGCGCGGATGCACATGGTGATGAGCCGGCTGCTGGCGCTGTCACAGGGGCTGGCACCACAAATCGACGCGGAAGGCGGCCTCTTCAAGGTCGGCTTCTTCAACGAGAAGTCGGCGGTGGGCGACGTGGGCGCGCGTCTTGCGGAGGCCCGCGCCAACTTCGAGGCGGCGGGCCCGTGGTTCAAATCCCTGCTGCCGATCAGCGACGCGACGCTGGATACGCTGCTGGCGCGCGCCCGGCAGCTGTATCCGGAGCATCCGCCCTCCTACCTGGTGGATGCCCCGGCCGAGACCCGGCCCAAGCTCCACATGAAAGGGCTGTTCGCCGTGAGCCGCTCGGCCTGGGATGGCATCTTCGCGATGCCGGAAATGACCGCCGTGCTGCTGTCGTACGTCGAGGAACGCGCTCGTCAGGTCAGCGGGAACGAGCGCAACGTGCGGGCGCTGCCGGAGGCGGTCTGGAAGGCGGGCCGCCAGCTGATTGCGGCGCGCGCCGACCGCCTGACCCCGCTGGAGGTCGTGCAGTTCGTGCAGTACCTGCAGGTCGGCTCATCGAACATGAACGACCGCAGCATGCTGCTCGACGGCGAAGTGGCCCTCACCGTCGCCGGGCTCGGCGCCCAGGCCGGCCTGGTCGACTTCGCGCTCGTGTGCGGCCTGTCCACGTGGGTGGATCGCCAATCGCAGATCGATGCGCTGCTGCCGTCGCCCTCGGCGTTCCAGCGCCTGATCGCCCGGTGGGGCCGCAGCGTCCTCTGAAGATCACCCGAGAGGCGGCTCGAAGGCGGCGCTCAGATCGCGGAGCGGCTATCCCGCAAGCGGCGTCGACACGCCGAGCTTGAACCCGTCCGGATCGTTGAACTGGAACATCCGGGCGCCCCACGGCTGATCTTTCGGCTCACTCAGCAACGCCCCACCCGCCGCCTGTATGCGCGCGGCCGCTGCGTCGACGTCCGCAGTGCCTGCCACGTTGATCTGCAGGTAGAAGCCCTGTCCCTTGACCCGGTCCCACCCCAGTTTGCCGTCGTCCTGATTGAGCACGATGTTACACGCACCGGCGGAGACCACGGCGGCGACGACCTTCCCTTCGTGCTCGTAGCTCTGCGCCACCGCAAAGCCGATGGCGTCGCGGTAGAAGCGAATCGACGCTTCCAGGTCTTTGCAGGTGATTGAGCAGCCCAGGTTGGTCGCGTTGATCACGGCGGTGATGTCGGTCATGGATCTCTCCGGAAGGTGGTGGTCGAGAGTTTACGGCGAGACCGTGCTTCAGCGGTGCGTATAATTCGCACGGCGTCCTTTGCACCCGTCCGGGTGCGTCCTCACTTCCTGGAGTTCCTGCCCATGGCCCGCCGAGCCCTGCCTCTCCTGCTCGTTCTCGCCTCTGCCGCGCTGTTGCGCGGGCAGGGCGTCGCGCCGTACCAGAGCGACTTCCCCGTCGACGAGTTCGTCGAACGGCGCAGCAAAGTCATGGACGCCATCGGGAACCAGGCGATCGCCATCGTTCAGGGCGCCCCGGGGGTCGATGGCTTCAAAGTGTTCCGCCAGTCGAACGAGTTCTACTACCTCACCGGCCTCGAGAGCCCGCACGCCTACCTGGTGCTCGACGGCCGCAGCCGCAGGACCACACTGTTCCTGACGCATCGCAATGCGGCGCTGGAGCGCAGCACCGGCACGGTCTGGTCTGCCGAAGACGACGTCGAGGTGCGGCGGCTCACCGGCGTCGATGCGGTGTTGCCGGTCGAGCGCCTGTCGCGCGAGACCTTCGGCGCCATGCTCCGTGCGCCACGGCCGCTGCTCTACGTGCCGTTCAGTCCGGCCGAAGGCGAGGCGCAGAGCCGTGACGAGCTGCTCGCCCATCAGGCCGGGGTGGCCGGTGATCCATGGGACGGTCGGCCATCACGCGACGCCCATTTCCTGCAGCTGCTCGCCAGCCGCTATCCGGCGCTCGAGCGACGCGACCTCACGCCGGTTCTCGACACGCTCCGCTACGTCAAGAGCGCGCGAGAGATCGCGCTCATCCGCAAAGCGTCGCTGCTGGCCGGGCTCGGCCTGCTCGAAGCGATGAAGAGCACGCGGGCGGGCGTATTCGAGTACCAGGTGGCCGCGGTCGCGCGGTTCACCTTCCTCGCCAATGGCGCGCGCTTCGAAGGCTACAACCCGATCGCCGGCGGCGGCACCAACGCCTGGATGGGCCACTACTCGCGCAATCTCGACGCTTTGAAGGACGGCGACATGGTGCTGGTGGACTATGCGCCCGACCTTCGCTACTACACGAGCGACGTGACGCGCATGTGGCCGGTGAACGGCCGCTACAGCGAGGCCCAGCGCACATTGACGCGCTTCATCCTGGAGTATCGCCAGGCCTTCTTCCGCTACATCCGGCCCGGCATCACGCCGGACGAGGTGCTGGCTCGGGCACGGACGGACATGGAAGAGGTGCTGGCCAGGACGCGGTTTGCGAACGACAGCCACCGCAAGGCGGCCGAGGAGATGTTGACGTTTCGCGGCCACCTCCAGCATCCGGTGGGCATGACGGTGCACGATCCCGGCGCCATCTGGGGGAAGCCGTTCCAGGAGGGCGTGGTGTTCACCGTGGACCCGATGATGTGGATTCCCGACGAGCACCTCTACGTGCGCATGGAAGACACGATTGTCGTCACGCGGGACGGCATGGAGAACTTCACGCCCGATCTCGCGAGCACGCCCGAGGAGATCGAGGCGGTGATGCGGCAGGACGGGATGCTGACGCGGGTGCCGCGCCTGCCGTGAGGCGCCGCGCGGTCGCGGCCGCGCGCCCCTGCTACGGCCGCCGTTCGACGAACTGCGCCTCCATCAGCACGAACTGATTCGGGTCGAGCACGACGCGCTCCGGCCGCGCCTTCGAGGCGATGCGGAACTCGCTGCTCGACGCCTGACACCTCGACCGTCGAGATGACCGGCACGGGGTTGCCCGCCTGGTAGACGGCCACCTGGATCGGCATGGTGAACGTGCGCGCACGGTCGGTCTGCGCGAGGCGGATCGTGACCACACCGGCGCTGGCGTCGTGCTGCCAGTCGCCCGACAGGCGCACGAGGCCGCCTCGCGTGAGCCACTGGTCGAAGAACTGGCGCAGGTCGCGGCCCGACGCCCGCTCCATCGCGCCGCGGAAGTCGGCCGTGGTGGCGTGGCCGTTCATGTGTGCCTGGTAGTAGCTGCGGATGCCGCGCCAGAACGCCTCGTCGCCCACCACGCCGCGCAGCATGTGCAGGATCCAGGCGCCCTTCTGGTAGGTCTGGCCGGTGGTCACCTTCGCCATGTCGGCCAGGTTGTCGTGCACGACCCGGTAGTCGGGCTGCTGCTTGTCGAAGGCGAGCACGCGCTCGCGGCTCGACGCCAGACCGCGCAGGAACTCGTCGCGGCCGTACTGGTGCTCGATGAACAGCAGCGTGAAGTAGGTGGCGAAGCCCTCGCTCAGCCACACGTCGTCCCAGTCGGCCTCGGTCACCGCGTTGCCGAACCACTGATGGGCGATCTCGTGGATGACCACGTTACGCCAGCGCTCGTTGCGATCGCCGACCACCGACGACTCGCTGTAGAAGATCGCGCTGGCCGCTTCCATGCCGCCGCTGACGCTGTTGGACTGCACGTTGGCGAGCTTCTCGTATGCGAAGGGGCCGACCTTGTCGGTGTAGTACTCCAGTGCCGCCCGCGTCGGCACCGCGAAGTCGTGGAACCCGTGGTCGCGGTCCTGCGCGTAGACCCAGGTCTGGATGGCCTTGCCCTGGAACGTGTCGACGTGCTGCACGGCAAAACGAGCCACGCCGAGCACGTACAGCCACGGGGCAATCGGCACCGACTGCCGCCAGTGGGTGCGGCGGCGGCCGCCGGGCAGGTCCGTCTCCTCGGCCAGCAGGCCGTTGGAGACCACTTGATAGTGGGACGGCGCGGTGACGATCATCTCGGCCGTGGCCTTGTCGTACGGATGGTCCACCGTCGGCAGCCAGTGGCGCGCCCGGTCGGGCCAGTTGTCGCTGAAAAACGTGCGCTCGCCGTGCTTGTTGTTCGCGATCTTCAGGCCCGACGCCGGCGCCCCGGCGTAGACAATCTCGACCCGCAGCCGCTGGCCCTGCGCCGAGGGGCGCGGCAGCGTGATGGTCAGCGCGTGGTCGCGATGGGCATAGGTCGCAGGAGCGCCGTCCACCGCCACGCGCTCGACCGTCATTCCCTTGCCGCTGGTGGCGCCGCTGCCGACCAGATCAAACCGCAGGGACGTCTCGCCGTCGCGGGTGAAGCGGACGTCGATGGCCGCGGTGCCGGCAATGCGATCGTCCCGGTCCTGCAGCTCGAGGGTGAAGGCGTAGTGCTCCACATCGATGCCGGTGTTCTTCGGATAGGTGTCGGCATGGACGGAGGAGGCCGTCAACGCGCACCACAGCAGCAGGGCGAGTACTCGGATCATGAATGGGCTCGACGTTCAGGGACCGACGAGCCGGCAGTCTACACCGCAAGAAGACCCTGCCCAACCGGGCGCCGGTCTTGTAGCCTGTGGCCGGTGTCGCTCGCCGCCTCAGTCCGACGCATTCCCACGCTGGCCTGGCTCGTCGCCGGGGCGCTCCTGGCCGCGCACGTGCTGACCCTGGGTCGCTACGGGATCTTTCGCGACGAGTTCTACTACGTGGCCAACGGCCGGCACCTCGCGTGGGGCTATGTGGACCATCCGCCGCTGATCGCGGCGCTCGCGTGGCTCATCGAACACACCCTCGGCACGTCGGTCTACGCGCTGCGCGCGCCGATGCTGCTCACGCTGGTCGGCGTCCTCGCCGTGATAGCGGCGCTCGTTGGCCGGATCGGCGGCGGCGGGCTGGCCATCGCGCTGGCGTGGCTGGCGTTCGCGCTCAGCCCGTATTACCTCTACACGTTCCACTACCTGTCGATGAACGCGCCGGAAGTGCTGTGGTGGTCGGTGGCCGCGCTGCTGCTGGCAGGGGCCACCGCGGTGCACGCGGCGCCGCGCCCCGGCCGGTCGCCGCGGGCGTGGCCGTGGCTGGCGTTCGGCCTGGTCATGGGCCTGGCAGCCCTGACCAAAGTCTCGGGTCTGGTGTGGGGCGCCGGCCTCGCTCTGGGCCTGGTGCTGTCACCGGCGAGGCAGCATCTCCGCAGTCCGTGGCCGTGGGCCGCGGTGGCCCTCGCGGCGCTGCTCTTTGCCCCTCACGTGGCGTGGCAGGTGGCCAACGACTGGCCCACCGCGGAGTTCGTTCGCAATGCGCAGGCGAGCAAGATCGTGGCGCTGTCGCCCACGGCGTTCCTCTCGGAACAAGCCATGCTGCTCGGTCCCGTAGGCGCCGTCGTGGCCGTCATCGGCCTGATGGCCCTCGTCGCCGGACGCCTGCCAGGCGGACGCCTGTGGGCGGTGGCCGTCGCGGCCACCTTCGTGGTCTTTCTGCTGCAGCGCTCGAAGGCCTACTACGTGATGCCGGCCTACCCGCTGCTCCTCGTCGCAGGATCGGTGTTGCTCGAGCGCTGGCTGGCGGCGCGCGCGGCGGCGCGGCGTCTCACTGTGGCGGTGATGCTCGCGGTGGGGCTGCCGCTGGTGCCACTGACGCTCCCGGTGCTGCCGCCGAGGGCGCTGCAGGCGTACATGACGCGCCTTGGCCTCGGGGTGTCGGCGGCCGAACGCCACGAGACCGGCGCGCTGCCGCAACACTTCGCCGACATGTTCGGCTGGGAGGGCCTGGCCGACGCGGTTGCCGGTGTCGTGCAGACGCTGTCACCGGCGGAGCGCACCTCGGCACGCATCTTTGCGCAGAACTACGGAGAGGCCGGGGCGCTCGAGTACTACGGCCGCTCGCTCGCGTTGCCGCCGGTCGTCTCCGGTCACAACGCCTACTGGCACTGGGGGCCGGGGCCGCCCGGCGACGGCGTCGTGGTGATCGTCGGCGGCAACCCGGAGAGTCATCGGCGGGCGTTCGAGGACGTGCGTCCCGCTGGCCGAGCGATCTGCGAGCTCTGCATGCCCTACGAAAGCAACCTGACGATTTTCGTCGCGCGCGGACTGCGTCGTCCCCTGCCCGAGATCTGGCCGTCCGTGAAGCACTTCGACTGACGCGGGTGCGCCGCTTATTTCACGGGGTGGCCTGAGGCGTCGAGCACGACCAGGTCGATGTAGTAGAGGTCGGTCGCGGCGGTGAACGCCGTGCCCTCCGGGTTCGGCATCGTCTGCCAGTTTGCGTTCGGCGTCACGACACGCCAGGCGCCGGGCCTTCCCACCTTGATCGGCATCGCGAAGCCGGCCTCGGCAGCCCGCCAGCGATACGACACCGTGCCCGCGCCCGCATCGAAGGTCAACTCCAGGCGCGGCAACTCGGCCCGCCGCAGGTACTGGTCGAAGACCGGCGTGAGATCCTGTTTGAGCTGCGCGTTGACGTAGCGCACCACGTCTTCGGTCATGATGTTGCGGTATTTGAAGGTCTCGTAAGTGCCGCGCACCAGTTGCCACCAGCGTGGGTCGTCGTTGACCACGCTGCGCAGCGTGTGCAGGAACAGCGCCGCCTTGAAATACATGTCCTGTCCGGGCGAGCGGTGAATACCGCGCTGGGTGATGATCGGTTCCTTGTTGCCGACCTTCTTCTTGTAGCCGTTCATGTATTTCCCGGCGTCCTCGGCCCCGAACAGCGCTTCGACGTAGACGCCTTCGAGATAGGTGGTCCACCCTTCCTGAATCCACATGTCCGAGACATCGGCCGCCGACACGGCGTTCCCGAACCACTCGTGCCCGCTCTCGTGGATGATGATGAAGTCGAACTTCAGGCTGACGCCCACCTCGGTCCAGTCGCGTTCGAGGTAGCCGTTGGCGAAGCGGTTGCCGTAGGTCACGGCGCTCTGGTGCTCCATGCCGGAGTAGGGCACCTCGATGAGCTTGTAGCCGTCTTTCGGGAACGGATACGGGCCCACGAACTTCTCGAACGCTTCGAGCATCGGCCTGGCCTGCGCGAACTGCGTCTTCGCCTTCTCGAGGCTGCCGGGCAGCACGAAGTAGTCGAGTGGCAGCTCGCCGAGCGTCTCCGAGAACTGCACGTAGGCGCCGATGTTGAGCGACACGTTGTAGGAGTTGATCGGATAGTGCACGCGCCAGTCCCAGCGGGTGTAGCCGTCGCCGAGGTCGGTCTTGCCGAGGAATCGTCCGTTCGACACATCCATCAAGCCGTTGGGCACCGCGACGCGGATGTCCATGCCGTCGGGCTCATCGCGCCATTGGTCCTTGCTCGGCCACCAGATGCTCGACCCCTCGCCCTCGTTGGCGGTGTTGATCCAGTGACGCCCCTGGGGATCCTTGCGGAACGCCAGCCCGCCGAACCGTCCCTGCTCCTGCGGCGCGCCGGAATAGCGCACGTCGATGGTGTAGGTGCGGCCGGCGCGCAGCGTCTCCGGGAAGTCCACGTAGACGGTGTTGTGGGTGCGCTCGTACTTGAGCGTGACGATGCCGAGCTGGATGGCCTCGATCGACAGGTTGGCGTAGAGCTCGAGCTGGATGCGGGTGTCGTCGCGCAGCATCTTGAAGCGGATGGCGTTGGTGCCGCTGACCGCCTTCCGCTCCGGATCGACGCGCACGTCGAGCACGTAGTGCAGCAGGTCGTTGTTGGACCGATAGCGGCCGTACTCGCCGCGCAGCACGTCGCGCGGCGTGGGCGCCCGCATCGAGGTCGGGGGCGGAGCGGCAGAAGGCGTGGTCTGGGCGGCGGCGACCCGCGCCAACGCCAGCAGCATCACGGCGATAAAGAGCGAGAGGTTGCGCACCCCGGCATCATAGGCGGCGTCCGCGTCGAGCCGCCACTGGCGCCGGCTCAGCCCAGAGACTCCTCGAAGGCGGCGATCAGCTCGGCAGCCGGCCGGCGGCTCCATGTCTCGTTCACCGCGAGGGTGATGGTGGCCGGCCCGGCCGGCGCCGACATCACGATGCCGCGCGCGCCGAGCCGACTGGCGACCTCGGCAGCGCTCACGCCCTTGAACGTCAGTCGGGTCAGGTTGGTGCCGTTCGGGATGCGCTCGATCGCGAGCCGTGGGTGCGACGCCAGCGCGGCGTAGACGGTCTCGGACGTCTGCACGGCGCGCTTCAGCCGCCCTTCGAATCCGTCCATGAAGTGACGGGCGACCAGGCGCCGCGTTCCACCCCACGGCGAGGTTGCCGCCGAACATGCGGCGCACGTGGAACATCCCGTCGAGCACCCGCGTCGGCCCGGCGAGAATCGCGCCGATCCCGCAGTTGAAGTACTTCCACAGCGACACGTACACGGTGTCGAACTCCTTCGCATACTCGGCCGGCGACAGGCCGGAGTAGGCCGAGGCGATGAACAGGCGCGCGCCGTCCAGGTGCGTCGCGATGCCGTGGTCGCGGGCGAGCGCCGCGATGCGCTTCGCTTCGTCCCAGTCGAACATCTGCCCCGAGAGCCGGCGGACAGGACTCTCGATCGCGATGGCGCCCACGTCGGTGGCGACCCGCCCGCCGGCGGTGCGCGTCAACACCGCCTCGACATCGGCTTTCGTGAACGTCGCGCGGCCCGGCGCCAGCGGCATCAACGTCAGGCCGGAGAGCGTCTGACAGGCATCCCCGGTGTCGTTGTAGATGTGGCTCATCTCGGGGACGATCACGCGACGTTTCGTGCCGGCGAGCGCCCGCAGCGCCAGCTGGTTGGCGAGCGTTCCCGACGGCATGAACACCGCCGCTTCCTTGCCGAGCAGCGTCGCCCAGTGCTTCTCGAACGCCTCTACCTCGCCGCCCAGCAGGTAGTTGTCGGCGGCGACGTCCCTGGCCTGGCACAGGCGGTTGAGCAGCGCCGCATATTCCCGCGGCGTGATGCCGATGCCGTCGCCGGACGTGTGCACGAGGCGCTCGGCCTCGATGGCGGTGCCGGCAAACGCCGGCGTATACGGCAGGCAGCCTCCGCCGACGACTCCGCCCAGCGCTCCGACGAATCCGCGACGCGTGATGGCATCCATGTTCGGTTCCTCAGGGCCGGGTCCGCGGCCAGGCAGGCAGAGTATACGAGCGGCGCTCACTCGTGGCGAATCAGCCCCTCGGCCTCGACCACCTGCCGCTCGGCCTCGAGATCGAGGCTCCGGCAGAACAGCTGATACGCCCCACCGCCCACCACGAGGCCGACGAAGATGGTGCCGTCGATGCCGCCGAGGGCGCGCGCCGCCCAGCCGGTGAACGGCGTCGTCACCATGAACGGCACCATCGCCGCCAGCGCCAGGCCGTAGGCCGCCTGACCGCGCCACCCCCAGCGGCCGTACATCCCGTCGGGCCGGAAGATCTCGCGGATCGAATAGCGGCCCCGGCGCACGAAGAAGTAGTCCACCAGGTTGATGGCCGTCCACGGCGTGAACAGGTAGCCGATGTAGATGAGGACGTT
This sequence comes from uncultured Acidobacteriota bacterium, assembly GCA_963779175.1. Lineage (GTDB taxonomy): Bacteria > Acidobacteriota > Vicinamibacteria > Vicinamibacterales > UBA2999 > CADEFD01. The sequence goes on along the minus strand of CAVZXA010000003.1, from coordinate 137,772 downwards.
GCCGTAGAACGAGGTGAAACGCTCGACGCCCACCAGCCGCGCCGTCGCCCACACCACCACGAACATCGCCACGATGCCCACCACGCGGGCGCCGCGCGTCGGGCGCACCGGCCGCAGCGAGTCGGCGATCGAGATGAGCGACATCATGCCGCCGTACTGGTTGACCGCCATCACCGACAACAGGCCCGCAAACTGCGCGACCACGGCCACGGTCCCGAATCCCGGCCACAGGACATCCCCTACCGACCGGAACGCCTCGACTGGTGTGAGCCCGGGCGCCGCGGCCGCCGACAGCATCGCGCCGAGCCCGAACACCCACACGGCCGACAGCGCACTCGGCAGGTAGGTCCACCAGAAGGTCGCGCGCACGCCGACGTTGGCGGGCAGATAGCGGGAGTAGTCCGAGACGTACGGGGCCCACCCGAGCTGGAATCCCGCCACGATGGCGAAGACCGTCATGAAGGGCGCGAGCTTGAAAGGGCCGGGCGCCCACGCCGCGAGAGGCAGCGCGGCCGGCCGCGTGGCGGCCAGCGTGAGTCCCGTCATCACGAGCAGCAACGGCCACGTGAGCCACTGGTTGACGCGGTGAATCCAGCGATAGCCGAAGAGCGCGACCAGCGCCGCGACACTCGCCGAGAAGAAGTAGCCGACGTCCGGCGCGACCCCGAGGAGCGCCTGCAGCGCATCGCCCGACAGAATCGCGTCCGAGGTGTTGAACGCCACGTAGTTGACGAACGCGAACACCCAGACGGTGACGGCCGCACCGAGGTAGCCGAACTGCGGTCGTGACTGCACGAGCTGCGGCAGGCCGAGCTGCGGCCCCTGCGCCGAGTGGAACGCCATGAAGAAGGTGCCGAACAGCGATCCGAGCACCGTGGCCAGCAGCGTCCAGCTCAGCCCGGCGCCGGCGGACAACGTCGTCACGCCGGTCGCGAGACCCGTGAGATTCACGCTGCTGACGAACCAGAAGGCGCCGAGCTGCCGCACCGTGCCGTGCCGTTCCGACGCCGGCACGTAGTCGATCGAGTGCAGCTCGATGCCAGGGGGCTGCAGCGGCTCGATGGCGGGCGCGTCGTGGGCGGTGGGCTCGGCCATGCGGCGGGCCCGATTATCGCCGACGCGGCCACCCGGGTCGGCCACGCTCTGACGGCGCTGGTCGGCCCTCCGGTGCCCTCGACGAATGCCCCGGATGCCGAATCGATGTTTGACTCCACCGTGCCTGAGTCCGATACTCGGCCCTCGTATGCGCATGCGACACGCCGTCCTGTCCTCCGCGTTGATGCTGGTCGCCGCGACGTTCGCATCGGCCGAACCGCCGCGCGGCAGCATCACCATCGAGCGGATCTCTGACATCAAGTATCCGACCAGCCCCGCGTGGTCACCCGACGGCACGCGCGTCGCCTTCCTGTGGGACGCTGCCGGCAAGCAGGACCTGTTCGTGGTCACGCCCGGCAGCACGCCGGTGGCGCTCACGGACTTCCCGGTGGATGCGGATCTGCAGCAGTCGGATCTCGGCGCCGTCGCGTGGACGTCGAACGACCAGATCCTCTTCGGCAAGGACGGCCAACTGTGGACCGTGTCCCCCTCCACGCGCACGCCGACGCGCGTCACCGGCCTGGCGGAGGCCGGCAGCTTCACGCTGAGCGCGAATCGGACGCAGCTGGCGTTGGTTCGCCGCGGCAACGTGTGGCTGGCCTCGGTCGCCGCACTCACCCAGCGTCAGCTCACGTCGCTGCCCGAGGGACTGACCGCGTCGGTACCCGTGGTCTCGGCCGACGGGCGCTGGCTGGCGTTTACGGCCTCGCGCGGGGGACTCATGCCCGAGGCGCTGCCGTGGAACGGCAACCTGGTGCGGTCGTTCGAGAACGTCACGACGGAGCGGCGTGTGGGCATCGTCTCGGCGCAGGGCGGCGACGTGTTCTGGGTGCCCACGGTGGGCAGCGTCAGCAATCTCCAGTGGGGCGCCGGCGGCACGCTCGTCTATCAGGAGGTATCACCCGACGGCAAGACGCGCGACATCAAGACGACCGGCGTGGGCGGGTCGTCGCGCACGATCTGGCGGGACCGCGACGAGCGCTGGTGGTCGCCGACCGGACGCGATGCGCGCCTGACGACGTCGCCCGATGGCCGCCAGGTCGCGTTCGTGAGCGACCGCAGCGGTTGGATTCACGTCTACGTGATGCCGATCGACGCGACGTCCGAGTCGCAGGCGCGTCAGCTGACGTCGGGTGAGTTTGGCACCGGCCTGCCGACCTGGTCGCCCGACGGCACCCGCATCGCTTATCACCACAGCGCCCCCGGCAATCAGATGGAGCGCTTCATCAGCGTGGTGGACGTGGCCTCCGGACACAGCGTCGGCCGCCGTCACGGCGCGGGGCGTGAACCTCGAGCCCGCCTTCTCGCCCGACGGCACGCGGCTGGTCTTCCAGCGTACGGATACGGAGAACTCGCTCGACCTCTACGTGGCCCCGGCGCGGGCGGGCGCGGCGATCACGCGGCTCAGCGACTCGATGCCGGCGGGATTGCAGAAGGCCGACCTCGTGGCACCGACGCCGGTGCACTTCCCGAGCCGCCTCGACAAGAAGCCGGTGCCCGGCACGTTGATGGTGCCGAAGAACCTCGACAAGTCACGCAAGCACCCGGCCATCGTCTGGATTCACGGGTCGGGCTCGGATCAGAACTTCCTCGGCTGGCATCCCGGCAGCTACCGGATGTACTACTCCGCCAGCGTCTATCTCGCGCAGCAGGGCTACGTGATCCTCACACCCGACTACCGGGGCAGCTCCGGCTACAGTCGCGACTGGGCCACCGGCGTGCACATGGGCCTGGGCGTGCAACGACACCGCGGACGTCGCCGCCGGCGCCGACTACCTGAAGACGCTCGACTACGTGGACGCCGACCGCATCGGCGTCTGGGGCCTCAGCTACGGCGGCTTCCTCACCCTGCAGGCGATGAACACCGACCCGTTGCTGTGGCGGGCCGGCATCGACGTGGCGGGTGTGGTCGACTGGGCCACCTACGGCGCCGGCTACACCACGCCGCGCCTCGGCACGCCGGTCGAGCACCCCGACATCTACAAAGTGTCGGCGCCGATCCTGCACATGGAGAAGCTGGCGCGGCCGCTGCTGGTGCTGCACGGCACCAACGACCGCAACGTCGCCTTCCGCGACTCGCTGCGGCTCATCGACGTGCTGCTCAAGCTGGGCAAAGACTTCGAGATGGGCGTCTATCCCGGCGAGATCCACTTCTTCCGCCGCGCTCATATCCTGCGCGACACCTGGCGCCGCGCCGAGGCGTTCTTCGACAAGCACCTCAAGCAGGGGCCGGTGCTGGCGAGTCAGTAGCGGCGCGTGATCGGTGGCCGTGGGCGGAGCGTCCGCTGGTATCCTACGGCTCCACCGGTCGGAGGACACGAGCATGGATCTGCATTTCGGGCGTCGCATCGTTGTGAGCATCGCGTTGGCCACCCTCGTCGGCGCGTGCGGCGGCGCGCCGTCGGCGCCGGCCTCGGCGCCGGAACCGGCGCCGCCATCGCTCGACACGTCCGAGATTGCCGCGGCGCTCAAGGCCTTTCAGGGCAGCGCCATCAAGCAGCACATGACAGTGCTGGCTGACGACGCGCTCGAGGGCCGCGGCCTCGGCTCGCCCGGCTACGAACAGGCGCTGCAATACGTGGAGAAGACGGTGACCTCGTTCGGGCTGGCGCCGGCCGGCGAGAACGGCGGCTTCCGGCAGCGGGTGCCGCTCAGAAACGCGCGGTGGTCGAGAGCGGCAGCTCGATGAAGGTGCGCTCGGCGTCGGGCACGAAGACCCTGGCCTATGCGAAGGACTACATGCTGAGCGCGGATCCGCTGCGCGCCGAGGTCAGCATCGACGACGCGCCGGTCGCGTTTGTCGGCTACGGCGTGAGCGCTCCGGCCCTCGGCTACGACGACTACGGCGCCGGCCTCGACGTGAAGGGCAAGGTGGTGGCGTTCCTCAGCGGCGCGCCGGCCGTGCTGCCGAGCAACGAGCGCGCCTACTACTCCTCCGGCGCCGTGAAGGAGGCCGAGGCCGTCAAGCGCGGCGCCATCGGCACCATCAGCTTCACGTCGCCCGACGATCCGCGGTTCCGCTGGGACGTCAGCGTCGCCACCGGCAAGCAGGGCGGCTACGCCTGGGTGGATGCCCAGGGCCGGCCCAACCGCGGCGATGCGGCGATGCGCGGCGCGGCGTCGCTGAATCATTCCGGTGTCGCGGCGCTGTTTGCCGGCGCGCCCACGCCAGCGGCGGCGGTGTTCGCGGCGGCGGCGAAGAGCACGCCGCAGGCCTTCGACCTGCCCACCCGCGTGTCGATCGCGACGCGCTCCACGCACACCGACGTCGAGAGCGCCAATGTGGTCGCCCGCCTCGAGGGCAGCGACCCGGCGCTCAAGGACGAACACGTCGTCTACATCGCCCACGTCGACCACTTCGGCCGCGGCGTCGCGATGAACGGCGACGCCATCTACAACGGCGCGCACGACAACGCGTCGGGCGTCGCCATCGTGCTCGATGTCGCCCGCGCCTATGCCGCGCTGCCGGCGCGGCCCCGCCGTTCGGTGCTGTTCCTGTTCGTGACGGCCGAAGAGCGGGGGCTGCTCGGCTCCGACTACTTCGCGCGCAATCCCACCGTGCCCAAGGGCGGCATCGTGGCCGATCTCACGCTCGACATGCCGTTCCTGTTCCACCCGCTGCTCGACATCGTGCCCTACGGCGCCCAGCACTCGACGCTGGCCGCGCCGGTGGAAAAGGCCGCGCAGCACCTGGGGATCGCCATCGGCACCGATCCGATTCCCGAGCAGGTGCTGTTCATCCGCAGCGACCACTTCAGCTTCGTGCGCCAGGGCGTGCCGTCGCTCTTCATCAAGAGCGGGTTCAAGACCGGCGATCCGGCGAAAGACGGCTCGGCCATCAACGCCGCCTACCGCCGCGATGTCTATCACAAGCCCAACGACGACATGTCGCAGCCGTTCGACTTCGAGGCCGGCGCGAAACACGCGCAGCTGAACTTCCTCACGGGCTGGCTGGTCGCGCAGGAGACGGCACGGCCGGCATGGAACAACGGCGACTTCTTCGGCGCCGTGTTCGGCTCGGCCGCCGCGGCCGCCGCCCGACCGGCGAAGACGACCAACTGAGTCCATGCGCGTCCGTGTCCTGCTCGGTCTGGTCGCTGCGCTCGCGCTCAGCCAGCTGGCCGGAAGCGTGCGTGCGTCGACCCAGACATTCGTGGCCCCCGGGTCCGCGTGGCGCTACAACGACGCGGGCGTGAACCTCGGCGCCGCCTGGGCCACCGCCGCCTTCGACGATCAGGCCTGGCCGACCGGTCTCGCCCAGCTCGGCTACGGTGACGGCGACGAAAGCACCGTGCTGTCGGACGGCGGCAACCCGAACGCCCGTCATCTCACCTACTACTTCCGGCGGACCTTCGACGTCACCGACGCGGCCGGGGTCACGGCACTGCAGTTGCGGGTGATGCGCGACGACGGCCTGCTGGTCTATCTGAACGGCGCCGAGGTCATGCGGTCGAACATGCCGGCCGGGGCCGTGAGCCACACGACGCTGGCCACGACGGCGGTGAGCGGCGCCGATGAGAATGCGTGGCTGAGCGTGCCGGTCGATCCGGCCAGGCTCGTAGCCGGCGCCAACCTGATCGCGGTGGAAGTACACCAGCAGTCGGCATCGAGCAGCGACGTGACGTTCGACCTGGAGCTGACGGCCGCTGTCGATGTCACGCCGCCAGCGGCGGTGACGCTCACCACTCCTGGCGACGGCGCCGTGCTGAACCTCCACTACACGACGCTGGGCGCCACCGTGGCTGCCACCGCCGGGCTCGCGCGTGCGACGCTGCTCGTCGGCGGCGCGCCGCAGACGCTGGCGTTCAGCGGCGCCGCCGCCACGGTCGATGCGCAGATCACGGCCGACACGCCCACCGTGCCGGCGGCCTCCGGCCTCGCCATCAACGTCGACGGCCAGGGGCCGCACGCGCATGGACTGATGGCGTTTCCGCAGCTGCTCGGCGCCCGCCCCGGGCAGATGCTGCCGGGTTCCACGGTCGTGTCGGCGACCCTCACCGTCAATTGCACCAACACCGGCGCCCCGCTCTCGATCTACCGCGTGATCGAGGCGTGGATTCCGGACCAGGCGACATGGAACGAGCGGTTCTCGGGTCAGGCGTGGGGAGCGCCTGGCGCCGATGGCGCAGCATCCTACGACGGCGCCGCGGTGGTGGGCAGCTGCTCGACGACCGGCTCTCTGGCCATTGACGTGACCCGCATCGTGCAGGAGTGGAGCGACGGCGCACCGAATCACGGAGTGGTGGTCGTCGATTCGGGCACCGACGGCGTGGACTTCTCGTCGAGCGAGGCGGCGGTGCCGCCGGTGCTGAGCGTGACCTTCCGGTCGCAGCCCTCACCCGCCGCAACGCAGGTGCTGTCGGGCACCACCGCCGACGTGGCGTTCCCGGTGCTGCTGCCGTCGCCGGCGGCGTTCACGTGGAATATCGAGGTCGCGGATGCGAACGGCCTGGTCGCCCGCGCGCCGGCCGACCACGCGCTGACGGTCGACTGGACCCTGCCAGACGCCCCCGTCGTCGTCTCTCCGGCCGACGGAGCGTCCGGCGTCGATCCGGCCGATCCGCTGGTCGCCATCGTCGGCGCGCCGGCGGGCGGACCGATCACGGCGGCGGCCGGGATTCGCCCGGCGAGCGGGCAGGAGTTCACGATCGTGGTGCTGCCCGACACCCAGCATTACTCCGAGGCGTTTCCGGCGGTGTTCACTGCGCAGACGCAGTGGATCGTCGCCAACAAGGCCGCCCGCAACATCGTGTTCGTGACCCATGAGGGGGACGTCGTGGAGCACTGGGACGACGACGCCGAGTGGCAGGCCGCCAATGCCAGCATGAGCCTTCTCGACGGGGTCGTGCCGTACGGCCTGGCCCCGGGCAACCACGACCAGCCGTCGACCTTCTTCAACCAGTACTTTCCGTTCTCACGCTACCTCGGGCTGCCGTGGTACGGGGGCCATTACCAGACCCTCAACGACAACAACTTCCAGCTGTTCTCGGGCGGCGGGCTCGACTTCGTGGCCGTGCATCTGGAGTTCTGTCCGTCGAGCGGCGCCGTCGCGTGGGCCAGGGGCGTGTTCGACGCGCATCCGGGCCGCATCGGCATGATGACGACGCACGGCTACCTGAACGGATCGGCCCAGCGCACGGTGCATGGCGGCTGCGCCAGCACACAGTACCTGTGGGACAGCCTCGGCGCCGTCACCCCCAATCTGCATTTCATGCTGAGCGGCCACGTGCACGCCGAAGCGCGGCGCCAGGACGTGGCCAACGGCCACCCGGTCTTCCAGATGCTGGCCGACTACCAGGATCGCGCCAGCGGCGGCAATGGCTGGCTGCGCATCCTCCGCTTCGTCCCGACCGAGAACCGCGTCTACGTGCAGACGTATTCGCCGTGGCTCAACCAGTTCGAGGTCGATGCCGACAGCCAGTTCGTCCTCGACTTCGCGATGACGCCGCCGTTCACGTCGCTGGGCCCGGTGGTGGTCCCGAGCGGCGCGACGGCGAGCTTCACGCCGGCCCTGCAGCCGTCGACCACCTACGAATGGCGGGTGACCGCTGCCAACGATGCCGGTGGCACCCGCACCAGCCCGACGTGGACGTTCACGACCGGTGCGGGATTGGCCGCCAAGCCGGAACGCGGGCGGCCGCTGCGCCGCGGGAGTCTGCCGGCGCCGAAACGCCGGCGGTAGCGGCGCGGGTGACTGGCGCGACTGGTCGGGTGCGACGCCCGCGGTCGGGCGCGCCTCACGCGCCGAGGCGTGCGACCGTCGCACGCAATCCGTCCACCGGCTCCGGCGGCGTCTTGCGGTAGGACAACTCAGCGCCACTCGCCGCCAGATCGTAGCGATAGCCACGCACGAGGACGACCGCGAACACGCCCATGACGCAGGTGGCGAAGTCGAGACCGGGACACTGATGGCCGGTCGGCGCGCCGGCCCCTTGCGGGACGAACGCGTGCTCGTGCCTCCGGTGTTCCGCCCGCGCGTCGGAGAAGCGATCGGGGTCGAAGTCGAGCGGCGTGGTGTAGACGCCGTGTGAGGTGTGGCTGGGTGTCACCGGCCACATCACCATCCAGCCAGCCGGAATGACGAAGCCATCGAACGAGAAGGTGTGCCGGGCGCGCCCGAAGATCGCCGGGACGACCGGGCACAGGCGCTTCACTTCGTTCACGATCTGCGCCAGATACGTCATGGCCGCAAAGGCCTCGAGCGACAGCGCGGCCGGTGCCAGGTCGGCCACCTCGCGGGCGAGGCGGTCGCGCACATCGGGGTGGCTGTGGAGACGGCGCACCATCTCGGCGAGTTCGGCGAAGACGATGTAGCCGGCAATGACGATGTGGTGGAGCTCGAGCACCGCGTGCTGGTCAGACATCGAAGGTTCACCGGCGCTGGCGGCGAGAATGCGCGACAGGCCGTCCTCGGTGGGAGCGCTGCGGCGGGCCCGGACATGCGTGGCGAGCACGGCCAGAATGCGATCGCGCGCGGCCAGCGCCTTCGAATACGCGGTGCCGGGGAGCCGGACGGGCATGGTGGCAAAGCCATCCGTGACCAGGCCGTAGTCACGGCTCAGTTGATCCATCTCCGCGCCGGGCGCGAGGCCGATGACCGTCCGGCAGATCGCCTCGATCGAGAGACGCTTCATGTCCTCGAGCCAGCCGAACTCGCCGGCCCCGGCCCAGCGCGCGAACGCGCGTTCCGTCGAGGCCTGCAGGATCGGCACGTAGGCCGCCAGCGCGCTTCTCGAGAAGCCGCGCAGCACCGCGAGCTTCCGTTGCCGGTGCTCCTCGCCGTCCAGCAGCGGCAGGCTCTTGCCGCCGAAGAGCGCCTGGATGTGCGGCGGCATCGAGTCGGCTCGGATGACGTCGTTGGTGTCGATGAACCGGCCGGCGGCGTCGGGGCCGGCGATGACCGCGGACTCTCGCCCCAGCACCGACGTGCGGAAGGTCCGGCCCTCGGTGCGGAGGCGTTCGTCGATGAACTCGAACGGACTGCGGGCGAATGCCAGGGTCTCACCGAGAATCGGCAGGCCGCGCCTGCCCGGGGGACGCTTCGTGCCGGATGGGACGTCGCTCATGGGGTGGCCACGGCGGACGATAACAGAACCCCGCGGCCGGCGTCGTGAAAACCGCGCCGCATGGGAGCGGGCTCAGGTCGACCACTGGCGGCCGACCTGAGCGTCCGGGTTACGCGAGATTGTAGCGGCCGAGATTCATGACCTTGTTCCAGGCGGCCACGAAGTCGCGCACGAACGTCTCCTTCGCGTCGTCGCAGGCGTAGACCTCCGCCAGCGCCCGCAGTTCGGAGTTGGAGCCGAACACGAGATCGACGCGGCTGGCCGTCCACTTGAGATCGCCGGTGGCGCGGCCGCGGCCCTCGAAGGTCTCGGCCGCCGTCGACGTCGGCGTCCACGCGGTGCCCATATCGAGCAGGTTGACGAAGAAGTCGTTGCTGAGGGTGCCGGGACGCGACGTGAGCACGCCGGTCTGGGACGCGCCGGCGTTGGCGCCCAGCGAGCGCAGCCCGCCCACGAGCACGGTGGTCTCGGGCGCGCTGAGCGTCAGCATGCGCGCCTTCTCGATGAGCAGGTTCTCGGCCGGCAGCGCCTGGCCGGGCGCGAGATAGTTGCGGAAGCCGTCGGCGGTCGGCTCGAGCACCGCGAACGACTCGACGTCGGTGTGCTCTTGCGTCGCGTCGGTGCGACCCGGCGTGAACGGCACCTGCACGTCGTAGCCGCCGGCCTTGGCGGCCTGCTCGACGGCCGCGCAGCCACCGAGCACGATGAGGTCGGCCAGCGAGACCCGGGTCTTGCCTGCGGCGGCGTTGAACGTCTGCTGGATGCCTTCGAGCACTCGCAGCACCTTCGCGAGCTCCGCCGGCTGGTTGACGTCCCAGCCGTTCTGCGGTGCCAGACGGAGGCGCGCGCCATTGGCGCCGCCGCGCTTGTCGGTGCCGCGGAAGCTCGACGCCGACGCCCACGCCGTCGCGACCAGTTGCGAGATGGTCAGGCCCGAGGCGAGGACCTGGCTCTTGAGCGCGGCGATGTCGGCCGCGCCGATGAGGTCATGCGTCACCGGCGGCACCGGGTCCTGCCAGATCTGCGGCTCGGTCGGCACCAGCGGTCCCAGGTAGCGGTCGATGGGCCCCATGTCGCGGTGGGTCAGCTTGAACCACGCCCGCGCGAAGGCATCGGCGAACGCCTGCGGATTCTGGTGGAAGCGCCGCGAGATCGGCTCGTAGTCCGGATCCATGCGCAGCGCCAGGTCCGAGGTGAGCATCGTCGGCGCGTGGCGCTTCGACGGGTCGTGGGCGTCGGGAATCGTGCCCGCGCCCGCGCCGCCCTTCGGCGTCCACTGGTGAGCGCCGGCCGGGCTCTTCGTGAGCTCCCAGTCGAAGCCGAAGAGGTGGTCGAAGAAGTCGTTGCTCCACTTCGTGGGCGTCGTGGTCCAGGTGACCTCGAGACCGCTGCTGATGGTGTCGCCGCCCTTGCCGGTGCCGTAGGTGCTCTTCCAGCCGAAGCCCTGCTCCTCGAGGGCGGCGGCTTCAGGTTCGCGGCCCACGTGTTTGGCATCGCCGGCGCCGTGCGTCTTGCCGAAGGTGTGCCCGCCGGCAATCAGCGCCACTGTCTCTTCGTCGTTCATCGCCATGCGGCGGAAGGTCTCGCGGATGTCACGGGCGCTGGCCAGCGGATCGGGGTTGCCGTTGGGCCCTTCGGGATTCACGTAGATGAGGCCCATCTGCACGGCCGCCAGCGGGTTCTCGAGCTGCCGGTCGCCGCTGTAGCGCTGGTCGCCGAGCCAGGTCGTCTCGGAGCCCCAGTAGATGTCCGACTCGGGTTCCCACACATCGACGCGCCCGCCGCCGAAGCCGAACGTCTTGAAGCCCATCGACTCCAGCGCGCAGTTGCCGGTGAACACCATCAGGTCGGCCCACGAGAGCGCGCGGCCGTACTTCTGCTTGACCGGCCACAGCAGCCGGCGTGCCTTGTCGAGGTTGACGTTGTCGGGCCAGCTGCCCAGGGGCGCAAAGCGCAGCGTGCCGTTGCCGGCGCCGCCGCGTCCGTCGTGGATGCGGTAGGTGCCGGCGCTGTGCCAGGCCATGCGGATGAAGAGCGGGCCGTAGTGGCCGAAGTCGGCCGGCCACCAGTCCTGCGAGCTCGTCATCACCTGCTCGATGTCCTTCTTCAGTGCATCGAGATTGACGGTCTTGAACGCCGCGGCGTAGTCGAACCCCTCGCCCATCGGGTCGCCCTTGGGCGGGTGCTGATGCAGCACCTTCAAGTTCAACTGGTTGGGCCACCAGTCGCGATTCGACGTGCCGCTGTGCGCGTTGCCCGAGAACGGGCACTTGGATTCATTTGCCATGTGACGGTGACCTCTACTCTGGTGTGCGTGCGAGCCGCGGGCGTCCGCGGCGGGGTGTGGATGATTCGGTGGGGGGCGTAGCGCGTGACTGCGACCTGGCAGTCGGGGCAGCGGCCCCAGTAGGCGACCTCGGCCTCGTCGATTTCGTAGCCCTGGCCGTCGGCGGCGGTGAGGCACGGCGCGGCGCCGGCCACGCAGTCCACGTCGACCAGACGGCCGCAGACGCGGCAGATCAGGTGGTGGTGGTTGTCGCCGACCCGATCTTCGAACCGCGCGGCGGAGCCGGCCGGCTGGATGCGACGCAGCAGGCCGCCGGCGACCAGCACGCCCAGGGCGTCATAGACCGACTGCAGGGAGATGGAGCCGATGCCGGCGCGCACCACCTCGGCCACCCCATCGGCGGTGATGTGCGGTTGCCCGGCAACGGCCCGCAAGACCGCCAGACGCTGCGCCGTGACCTGGATGCCGCGGTCGCGCAGAACGTCCGCCGGGTCGGTGGGCACGGCCACAGGATAGTTCAATTGTTGGAGTCACTCCAGATGCGGTTGGCGGGCCTATACTGCGGGCCACGTGGCCGGCAACCCCGGGAGGCATCGATGATCGCTCGACGTGACGCGCGCCGCCTGCTCTTCGTCTGGATTTCGACCGTCGCACTTGTGGCGGCTGGCCACGCACAGGTGCCGCCCGGCGTCGGCCTGCCGGCCCCGCCGCTTGGGGCCGGGCCGTTCGAGTTCGTCACCGCCGAGCAGGGGCAGAAGATCCGCGTGAGCGTGGTTGCGAGAGGCCTGGCGCACCCGTGGAGCCTGGCCTTCCTGCCCGACGGCGTCGCTGCTGGTCACCGAGCGGCCGGGCCGGCTGCGCGTGATTCGCAACGGACGCCTCGACCCCACGCCCATTGCCGGCGTGCCCCACGGTGCGCACCGACGGCAACGGCGGCCTCATGGACGTGGCGCTGCATCCGCGCTTCGCGGAGAACCGGCTCGTCTACCTCACCTACACCAAGCCGGTCGAGAACGGACGCGGCACGCCGGCGCTGGCGCGCGGCCGCCTCGACGGCGCCACCCTCACCGAGGTGCGCGACCTCGTGGTGCCCGAAGCCTACGACGGCAATTCCGGCCTGAACGGCCGCCTCGTCTTCGGCCGCGACGGCATGGTCTACATGTCGACCGGCGGCAACATCCGCGACATCGCGCAGAACCCGGCGAGCCTGCGCGGCAAGATCCTCCGCCTTCGCGACGACGGCTCGGTGCCCGACGACAATCCGTTCGCCGGCCGCGCCGGCTACCGGCCCGAGATCTTCACGCTCGGCCACCGCAACACCCTGGCGCTCATCGTCCATCCGGAGACCGGCGTCATCTGGAACAACGAGAACGGGCCCAACGGCGGCGACGAGATCAACATCATCCTGCCGGGCACGAAACTACGGATGGCCGCTCGTGAGCTTCGGGCGCGACTATCCGGGGCCGCGCGTCTCCGAGCACCCGACGCGCGAGGGCATGGAATCGCCGCTCGTCGTCGTGGATTCCGTCCATCGCCGTGGCCGGCATGGCGGTCTACACCGGCGATCGCTTCCCCGCACTGGAAGGGCAACGTGTTCGTCGGCGCGATGCGCATGGGCCTCATCCCGGGCACCGGACACCTGCAGCGCATCGTCTTCAACGCCAGAACCGAGGAGATGCGCCGCGAGTCCCTGCTCACGGAGCTGCGCCAGCGCATCCGCGACGTGCGGCAGGGCCCGGACGGGTTGCTCTATCTGCTCACGGACGAAGACGACGGGGCGCTGCTGCGAATCGAACCCGTGCCCTGAGAGCATCCGCGCTCGAGCGGGCACCGCTCTTGCTCACTTCGATGGCATGGCACATCGAGACGACAACCGCGGAACCCACGACGACAAAAAAGAGGAAGGCGTGGCCCAGAATGGGGAGACGGCCACCCTGGTGGCTGGCGGGCACGAGCCCGACGTCACGTCGGCCAAGGACGCGGACAGCCCGGCGTCGAAGCCGCAGGGCACGCTCCGCGACCAGGTGTCGACCATGGAAAGCGAAGGCCAGGCGCAGCCGCAGGCTGACGAACTGCCGGCCGACCATGAGCCCACCGGCAAGGGCATCCCGCCACTTCCCGAGCCGGACGTCGAGGGCGTCGGGAACGAGAGTGGCCCGTCGGCCGGCAAGACCGACGCGCGCGGCAAGCCGACGAAGTAGACGACCGACGGCCGGGCTTGCCGGCTTCGTCCCCGACGCACGGCTGCTACGGGGCCGCTCGGGTACTTCGGCCCCGTGCGGGGTTGGTGATACGCTGCGCCCGCACCGTCCGGAGGTCGTCCCGATGCCGCTGTCCCACCCCCTGCGCGCCTGCCTGTCATGCGCGGGCGCACTCGCCCTCCTGCTGACACTGCCGGGTGTCGCCGCCGCGCAGCCGAGCGCCGAGATCGATCGACAGGTATGGCAGGCCGTGGCCGCCTCGGTCACGAACGACGACATTGTCGCCATGGGGCGCACCTACCATCCGGACGCCGTGCTGGTGAACAAGGACGGCACGCAGCCGATCGGCGCCGCGCTCGAGCGCTGGGGCCGCGACATGGTCGTGTCGAAGCAGAACGGCGTGCGGTCGTCGGTGGCGTTCCGCTTCACCAGCCGGCAGGATGGCCCGGCCTCCGCGTTCGAAACCGGCGCCTTCCGCTACGCCACGGTCGACAAATCGGGCCAGGAGACGCCCGGCTTCGTGCGCTTCGAGGCGCTGCTCGTGAAGACGCCGGCTGGCTGGCGCATGGTGATGGAGCGCCAGCTCGATGCCATCACCGAGGCCGAGTGGAACGCCCTCCCACGTTGAAGGCACACCCCTCCCGTTACGGAGCTGTCAGCCTTCGTGCCCACCGATCCCCAGGTGCTCGCGGTCGTGCAGCGCGCCGACGGCGTCGCCCGCATCGTCGGCAACAACCTCACCAAGGCCCAGATCACGGCCGTGGCCAGAGCCGTCGCCACGCCGTAGCCGGGTATCCTGTGGGGGCATGGCCCTCCGTCACCGCCCCGCCGTCGCCGCACTCGGGTTGTCGCTGCTGTCGCTGGCCGTTCCGGCGCGTGCGCAGTTGCCCGCCGCGGCGCCTGCCATCACCGAGGGCCACTACCTCATCCCCTCGTACCGTTTCCGCAGCGGCGAGACACTGGCCAACGTGCGCCTCCACTACCGCACGATCGGCACGCCGATCCGCGACTCGCGAGGAAAGATCCGCAACGGCGTCCTCATCATGCACGGCTCGAGCGGCGACGCCTCGCAGGTGCTCGCGGCGTCGATGCGGGAGCCGCTGGTGGGGCCCGGGCGCGCGCTCGATCCGGCCAGCCACTACCTGATCTTCCCCGACATTCTCGGCGCCGGGAAGTCGTCCAAGCCGAGCGACGGGCTGCGCGCGCGTTTCCCGAAGTACGGTTACGAAGACCTCGTCGACCTCGAGTACCGCCTCGTCACCGAACACTTCGGCATCGAGCGCCTGCGCCTGGTGCTGGGCATCTCGATGGGCGGCATGCATACGTGGCTGTGGGGTATCCGCCATCCCGACGCGATGGACGGCCTCATCCCGATCTCGTCGCTGCCGGTGAAGGTCGACGGGCGCAACCTGCTCTGGCGGCGCATCCTGTCGAACGCGATCCGCACCGATCCGGCGTGGCTGGGCGGCAACTACACCACCCAGCCGCGGGGGTTCCTCAACATCATGCCGATGTTCGACCTGCTGGTGCAGAGTCCGGCGCGGCTGGGCGAGCAGCTCACCACTTATGCCGAGGCCGATGCGCACGTCCGTGAGGTGGTCGAGGAAACGCTCGAGGAAGACGACGCCAACAACATCCTCTACCGCTTCGAAGCGTCGTTCGACTACGACCCGGCGGCCGAGATCGGGAAGATCACCGCGCCGCTGCTGGCCATCCTGTTCGCCGACGACGAGTTGAACCCGATTGAACTCGGCGTCATCGAGCCGCTCATCACGAAGGTGCCGCGCGGCCGCCATGTGGTGGTGCCGGCCGGCCCGGCCACCGAAGCGCACCGCACGCAGGTCAAGGCGTCGGTGTGGGCGAATCTCGTGGCCGGGTTCCTGCGCGGCCTGCCGCCTGTCCGCTGAGCCGCGGCTGCTGCCCTCACGCCCTGCTGAAGTGCTCCATGATGGCGGCCGCGTACTTGATGCCGAGCAGGTACTTGTCGAGATGGATGTTCTCATCCGGCGCGTGCAGGTTGGCGCCGGGGTTGGCAAAGCCGGTGAGCACGCAGGGAATCCACACGTGGCGCAGAATGGCGCCCTCCGCCGAGACGCCGTTCACGACCGGCAGTTCGCCGTAGACCTCGGTGGCGGCGGCGATGATGGCCTGGCTGATGTCTTCCGTGACCGAGATCTTGTAGGGCGGCTCGGCGCCGTCATTGGCCCGCACCTCGATGTGCTCGAAGCCGTGCTTCGCCAGGTGCGCCTTCAGCTTGCGGATGGCGTCGACCGGCTGGATGTTGGGAATGAGGCGGAAGTCGAGCCGGGCCCGCGCCTCGTTCGGCACGATGGTCTTGGTGCCGGGGCCGGTATAGCCGGCAATCAGTCCCTGGATGTTGGCGGTGGGCTCGTACGAACGGGCCCGCAGCGCATCGATGCCGTCGCGTCCGCCGGAGAACTCGGTGATGCCCCACTCGTCTTTCATCGCCTGCAGGTTGACGCGGCCCGCCTTGTCGGCGAGCTGCTGCTCGTCATCCGGCCCGATCTGCCAGATGCCTTCCTCCCATCCCTCGATGAGAATGCGGCGATCGCGGCTGAAGATCGTGTTCAGCGCCCAGATGAGCTCCCACACCGGCGCCGGCACGAGCGGAAAGTTCAGCGAGTGGATGTCGGTCTTCGCGCCGCGCGCGATGAGCTCCACGAAGAGCACCGACTTCAGGCCGAGCGACACGTCGGGCACCGCGGTGCCGGTTTCCATCGACCCGTCGAGGCAGTGCATGCCGTCGGCAGCAAGCAACGTCTGGTTGGCGGCGGCCCAGGCCGCCAGGTGCGGTGACCCGATCTCCTCTTCGCCCTCGATCAGGAACTTGAGGTTGCAGGGCACTTCGCCGCGCACCTGCAGGAACGCCTTGGCGGCCTTCTGGAACGCCAGCACGCCCGACTTGTTGTCGGTGGCGCCGCGTCCGTAGAGCACGCCGTCGACGATCGCCGCCGACCACGGGCCGCCGTGTGTCCACTTGTCGAGCGGCTCGGGCGGCTGCACGTCGTAGTGCGAATAGCACAGGATGGTCTTCCTCCCCGGCTGCTTCGCCTGCAGATGCCCGAACACCACCGGCGGCCCGGCCGCCAGTTCGTGGAAGTCGGCCGGCAGGCCATCGGCGTGCATCATGTCGCGCACGAGTGCCGCGCACTCGCGCAGGCCGACGTTCTGCGCCGAGATCGAGGGCTGCCGCACGAAGCGCTGCAGGTCGCCGATACATTCGTCGGCGTGCTGGTCGATCCAGTCGTAGATGGGCTGCATGCTCATGAGGCGTGTTCCTGCGCGAGGTCCCAGGCGCTGAGGCGCTGCCCGGAGAGATGAAGGGGACGCGTGGCGAGATAGGCGAAGGCGGGCGCCAGCCGGATCGGATCGACCCACTTCGCCCGCAGCTCCGCGGAATAGGTGGTCTCCGACATCGGCGTGTGCATGTACATGCCGGGCGTGACCGTGACCGAGAGAATGCCGTGCGCGGCGCCTTCGAGGGCCAGGCTCTTCGAGAAGCCCTCGAGTGCGTGCTTCGACGCGCAGTAGGCCGTCTCGTCCGCGAACCCCTCGATGCCCGACCGTGAGCTCACGAACACCAGCGTGCCGCCGCGCGACTTCATCGCCGGCCACACCGCCTGCGTGAGCTGGAAGCCGGCCTGGATGCCGACGTTGAGCGTGGCCTGGAAGGTCGCGAGGCTGACGATGTCGACCGCCTCCATGCGGAGGATGGCGGCGTTGTGGATGAGCGTGTCGACCGGACCGCGCACCGTATCGGCAATCGCCCGCGCCGTCGCGTCCGCATCAGCGAGGTCCACCACGGCAGACACCGCATCGCCGCAGGCGGCGGCCACCGCGGCGAGTCCCGCGGCATCGCGGTCCATCAGCATGAGGCGCGCGCCGCCGGCATGCAGGTGGCGGGCGATGGCGGCGCCGAGCCCCTGGGCCGCGCCGGTCACGAGGACGGTCTGCCCCTCAAGCGCCGGCATCGATGTCCTCCGGCCGCACCCAACGTCGCTCCGTGCCCGACAGCCGCACGGCGTCGAGCAGCCGCTGGTTGGCCAGGCCGTCGACGAAGGTCGCGCCGCGCTGCGGCCGGCGCCCCTCGCGAATCGCCGCCGTCAGTTCCTGCATCAGGCCGACCACCGACACGTTCCAGATGCCCGGGTTCACGCCAGCGAGCGACGCGTTCGGATCCGTCTCGGTGATGTCCTCGAAGCCCTGCCCCGCTTTTGCGAACCACAGCCGCTCGTCGTCGTTCGAGAGCTTCACGGTGCCCTTCGAGCCGAACACCTGGGTGACGTTGTTCATGTTGTGCGCGGCCACGCCCGACATGAACACCTGCGCCACGGCGCCACTCGCCATCTCGGCGGTGAAGAACGCCACGTCGTCGGCCGTCGCCGTCCACGCCTCCCCCGTCGTCCTGTCGAGACGCGCCGGCACCATCACCGGCGCCGCCCCCGTGATCCACGCCACCTCACCCAGCCACCAGCGCAGCAGGTCCACCTGGTGGCTGCCGTTGGCGCCGAGGCGGCCGCCGCCCTCGGCGGCACGGCTCCACCAGTCGCCTCTGGGACGGCTCGCCGGGTCGTTCCACGACGCTCCGATGTTGGTGATGATGACGTGCCGCACTTCGCCCAGGCTGCCGTCGGCGATGAGCGCCTGAATCCGCGCGCGATTGGGATTGAAGCGCAGCTCGTGGTCGATCATGTGCACGCGGCCGGCGGCCGCGGCGGCCGCGAGCATCCGCGCCGCTTCGCCGGCGTGCATCGCGGTCGGCTTCTCGCAGAGCACGTGCGCCCCGGCGGCGATGGCGGCCAGCGTCTGCGGCGCATGCTGCACGGTGGGCGTGGCGATGCACACCAGGTCGAAGGTGTGCTCGGCGAGCATCCGCTGCCAGTCGTCGTAGGCGTGCGGCACGCCGAACGCCGACGCCGCCTTCTGCGCGCTCGTGAGCCGCGCCGAGGCCACCGCCACGACCTCCGCGCCCGGCACGTGCCTGCAGCGCCGGCAGATAGGCGGCCTGCGCGAAGCTCGCCCCGATGATTCCTACCTTCATGCGTCCGTCACCTTCCGTCGTCTAGCGGTCGCGCAGCCGCGGGTCGAGCACGTCGCGCAGCCAGTCGCCCAGGATGTTGAAGCTCAGCACGGTGAGCATGATGGCGAGCCCGGGGAACACCGCCAGCCACCACTTGTTCGCGAGCAGCGTGTCGCGGCTCTCGGCCAGCATGCTGCCCCAGGTGGGCACCGAGGGCGGCACGCCCAGGCCGAGGAACGACAGCGCCGCTTCCGTCAGGATCACGCTCGCCACGTTGAACGAGGCGATGACGGTGAGCGGCGCGACGATGTTCGGCAGGATGGTGCGGAAGAGAATCGAGGTGGTGCCGTCGCCGAGGGCGCGGGCGGCCTCGACGAACTCCTTCTCGCGCAACGACAGCGTCTCGGCGCGCACGATGCGGGCGTAGGTCACCCACTGGCCGATGCCGAGCACGAGAATGAGGTTGCCGACGCCGGGACCCGAGCACGACCAGGAACATGATGGCCAGCAGGATGAACGGAAACGCCAGCTGCATGTCGGCCAGGCGCATCGTCAGGTCATCGACCCAGCCGCCGAAGTAGCCGGCCAGCAGACCCGCCACGATGCCGATCACGCCGCCGACGGCGATGGCCGCCAGGCCCACGAGCAGCGAGATGCGGGCGCCGTAGAGCAGCCGCGAGAGCACGTCGCGTCCGAGCACGTCGGAGCCCAGCCAGTGGGTCGAGCCCTGGCCGGCGGTGAGCGGCTCGGCCAGCCGTGAACCGATGCTCTGGCGTGCCGGATCGAGCGGCGCCAGCCATGGCCCGAACGCCGCCACCACGGCGACGACGATCAGGATGAACAGTGCCAGCACCGGCCACTTCGCCGCCACCAGGCTGCGCCAGAGTCGGCGGGCACGCCGTGCCTCAAGCGTCACCGGCGCCTCGAGAGCGTCACCCGCGGATCGAGCCGCGCGTAGACGAGGTCGACGATCGTATTCAGCAGGATGAAGTTGCCGGCCAGCAGGATCACCCCCGCCTGCACGAGCGGGATGTCACGCTGGTTGATCGCGTTGAACAGCAGACGGCCGATGCCGGGGTAGCTGAAGACGGTCTCGGTCACGACGACGCCGCCGAGCAGGAAGCCGAACTCGAGGCCGATCATCGTCACCACCGGCAGCCAGGCGTTGCGCAGGGCGTGATGCACGATGACGACCCGTTCGTCGAGCCCCTTGGCGCGGGCGGTGCGCACGTAGTCCTGGCCCAGCACCTCCAGCATCGACGAGCGAACCAGCCGGGTGTTGCGGGCGAGCGAATAGGTGGCCACCGCCACGCCGGGCATGACCAGGAAGTAGATGGTGCGCGGCAGGTTGCCGAACGCCGTCGCCAGCTCGCCGTTCAGCAGCGGCAGCAGGAACGGCACATGGCCCGAGATCGGAAACCAGCGCAGGTAGAGCCCGAAGAAGAGGATCAGCATGATCCCCATCCAGAAATTCGGAATCGACTGGCCGAGCAGGCCGAGGATCGTGATCGAGCCGTCCACCGCGGTGCCGCGGTTGAGCGCGGCGACGACGCCGAGCGGAATGGCCAGGGCGATGGCGATCGCGAAGGCGAACACGGCCAGCTCGATGGTCGCCGGGAAGGCGCCGAGCACGAGGTCGATCGCCGGCTGGCGGTACGAGAGCGAGGTGCCGAAGTCGCCGCGGGCGAGGTCCGCCACGAAGCTCAGGTACTGCACGTGCAGCGGCCGGTCGAACCCCAGCGCCTGCCGGACGAGCGCGATTTCTTCGGCGGTCGCCCGCTCGCTGACGAACAGGTAGGTCGGATCGCCCCCGGCATGCAGGGCGATGAAGCTGATGAGCGTGACGCCGAGAATGACGACGACGCTCTGCAGCAGCCGGCGGGCGACCAGGACGCCCATCAGCCCTTCGGCCTCGCGTCGTAGGCGTAGATGCGTTCATCCGGCCGCGCCTTCCACTCGACGCGCGACGACACGCCGTAGAAGTCGGGCTGGAAGTAGAGGTGCAGCCACGGGCCGTCGTCGTAGAAGACCTGCAGCATCTCGTCGACGATGCGGCGCGTCTCTTCGGGCGTCGCCGCCGCGGTCAGCGCGTCCCAGCGCGAGAACCAGCGCTCGTCCGACCAGTTGGCGTAGTTGGTGCCGGAGTCGACGCGCGCCAGATCGTTCATGTCGTAGATCGGGCTCCACAAGCCGCCGCCCGTGCCCATGAAGAAGAGCGGCCCGGCGGTGCGCGTGCGCAGCAGCGGCTGGAACACGCTGGCCCACTCGAGCAGTTCGACGTTGACGTCGACGCCGACGTCGCGCAGGTACTGGCCGATGGCCTGCACGACGTTGACGTCGTTCAGGTAGCGGCCGCGGCCGGCCTGCAGCGTGAGCGCGAAGCGCATCTTGCCGCCGACACGCGGCCAGCCGGCCTCGTCGAGCAGGCGCTCGGCGGTGGCCGGCTCGAAGGGATACGGCGACAGTGTCTTGTTGGCGTTGACCGTGTTCACGAGGCCGGTGGCCCGCTGGCACTCGACCTGCAGCAGCTGGCGGCAGATCGTCGGCACGTCGACGGCGTACTGCAGGGCGCGCCGCACCTTCGGGTCGCGAATTGCCCGGCCGCCGGGTGTCGCAGCGAACTGCTCCGCCTGGTTGAACCCGACGAACATGCGCCGCGTGCTGGTGACCGATTGCACGGCCGCGACGCCCGAGCGGTTGATGGCGGCAATCTGGTCGGGCGCCACGTTGGCGATGATGTCGACGTTGCCGGCCATCAGCTCGGCGGCGCGCGTCGAGGCCTCGGGGATGATCCGCCAGACGATGCGGTCGAAGGCCGCCGGCGACGCCCCCGCCTTCTCGAGCACGATCTCGGAGCCGCGCGACCACGACACGAGCCGATAGGGCCCGGAGCCGATGGGCGACGTCGCCGCCTGGTCGAGGCTCATCTTCTCGTAGCTGTCCTTGCAGTGGATGCTGATCTCGGTGAGCAGGCCGAAGGCGATGGGGTTCTTCCGGGCGATGGTGATCCGCACACGCCTGCGGGTCGAGCGCCTCGGCGCCGCGGAAGCCGATCGAGCTGAACACGAAGCCCGGCGCGTTGCCGGTGAACTTGTTGGCCGGATCGGCGATGCGGGTGAAGGTGTAGGCGACGTCCTCGGCCGTGAGCGCCTCGCCGTCGTGGCAGGTGAGCCCGTCGCGCAGCGTGTAGGTGTAGGCCAGGCCGTCGTCGGAGATCGCCAGCTCGCGCGCCAGGCCTGGCAGGTGCCGTGCCGTCCGCATCCAGCGTGAACAGCGACGCGAAGATGTGGTGCGCGATGTTCATGTTGTCGCGGCTCGAGATGTTGGCCGGCTCGAAGGTGGCGATGTCGGCGCTGAGGCCCACCACGATCGTGTCGATGGCGCGCGGTCCGCTGCGCGTCATCATCACCGCCGCGCCCACGAGGGCCAGGCCGGCCGCCAGGGCCGCGAGGTAGCGCAGTTTCATGAGGGGCTCGTCCTTTGCAGTCCGGGGCTTCGGGGATCGACGGCGCGGCCGGTCATCGACGACTCGATGCAGGCCGCGACCATCCGCAGGGAACGCAGGTGATCGGCGCCGGAACACGGCAGCGGCGCCCCGTCACGCACATGGGCGACGAAATCGTCGAGGAGCGCCGCCGCGTCGTCGACCCACGGCTCGCTCGGCGGCAGCGTGACCGGCGTGAGCGCCGCGTCGTCGCGGTGGGCATACCCGAGCGCGCCGAACATGTCGGCCTGGATGACGACGCCGCGCGGCGTCTCGGTGCGCCAGTTGAAGGTCATCGGCTGCCAGTTGCCGGCCCAGGTGCCCTGGTAGGTCACTTCGAGCCCGCCCGCGAACGTGATGAGCGCCGAGACGTTGGCGTCGCCGCGATACATCGACCACGACGGATTGAACGTGCGGGCGGCAGATCGCCGTCGGCTCGGCGTCGTAGACGAACCGCATCAGGTCGAAGTGATGGATCGACTGCTCCCAGAGCATCGGCTGATCCATCGTGAGCGGGTACTTGTTCAGGTGCGGCTGATGGCCGTCGCGCCAGCGTTCGTAGGTGAAGTGGGCGAACTCCGGACGGCCCATCTGCGTCGGGCGTCGAGCAGCGCCTTGAGGGCGCGGGTCACGGCCAGATAGCGGAAGTTCAGGCCGACGGCCAGCGACACGCCGGCGCGGGCGGCCGCCGCCACGTGCGCCTCGGCCGCCTCGACGCTGTCGGCCAGCGGCTTCTCGGCGAGGATCGCGAGCCTGGCGGCGCAGGCGGCGGCGATCTGCTCGTCGCGTCCGCCCGGCGGCGTGCTGAGGATGACGGCGTCGGCAGCGACACGCGCCGCGACCTCGGCGAGCGTCGCGCCGCCGATCGGCGCCGGGCGTCTCGGCCACGGCGGCGGTCACGACGTCCGGCCGGCGTGTCGACGAGACCGACGATCCGGCAGTCGGGACGCGCGCCGATGACGCGCCGCCAGATGCGGGCGCGGGCGCCGAGGCCGACGAGGATGACGCGCACGTCGCTCATGCGGCCACCTCGGTGGCGGCACGAGCTGCGCCAGCGCCGCGTCCGGCGCGGTCCACCGCACGACGCCGAGGCGCGACAAGTCCGACGCGCGCATCGGCGGCTTGGCGGGCGCCGATGGCCGGCTCCGGTCACGCAGACGGCGCCCGGCACGTGCGCGGCGATGCTGCGCGGCCATGGCGCTGTCGGTCACGATGAACGGGCTGCAGAGGTGCACCGGCCGGCCGGCGGGCGGACGCGCGACCAGCCGCGCCAGCGCCGGCGCCAGGTCGGGCGTGAACGTCCAGTCGCGCGCGCGGATCGTCGGCCGGCACGAGCGAGCGGCTGCCCGTCGCGCGCCGCGGCCAGCCAGCGCGCCACGGCCGACGGGCGCGCCCGGCTCGGCCGCGCCGTCTCGTGCGGTCCATACAGATAGCCCAGCCGAATCACGTGCGCCGCCGCCATGCCCTCGAGCGCGGCGACGCGTCGAGCAGTTCCCCGGCGCGCTTGGCGGCGGCATACGGCGAGCGGCCGGTGGGCACGTCGGCGTCGGTCAGCACCGTCGCCACCGTCGCCGGCCGCGAAGACGCCGCTCGAACTGACGAACACGAAGGCCGCCGGGCGCGTGCGTGCCGCGTACTCGAGCATGGAGACGAGCGGCCGGGTGTTGGCGGCCACGTGCGCCGCGGGCGTCCAGCCCAGGTCCGCGGCCGCGGTCGTGATGGCCGCGGCGTGAATCACCAGCGCCGCCGCCGGCAGGTCGTCCGGCACGGCGTCGCCGAGGTCCGCCGTGACCAGATCGCAGCCGGCCAGGCGCTGGCCGGTCGCGCTCGTCGAACGCCCGGTCGACGGCCGTCACGCGCCAGCCGAGCGCCGCGAACCCTTCGGCCAGGGCGCTGCCGACGAACCCGCCGGCGCCGGTGATGAGCACGGCCTCCGGCGCGCTCATGTCAGATGCTCCGCCACGCTCGCCGGATCGAAGCTGGCCAGCGCGTGGGTGTGTTCGGCGATCAGCCGTTCGGCCAGCGCGCCGTCCCGCGCGGCGAGCGCGCGGACGATCGGCGGATGGTTGGCGGCGATGTCGACGAGATTCACGTCGCGGTCGTTGCGCAGCGACATGATCTGGTGGATCCGCAGGTAGAGGCCGGCCCAGAGCTGGCTCAGCAGCGCATGGCCGGAGAGCTCGATGAGCAGCCGGTGGAACGCCTCGTCGGCCACGACCAGCGCCTCGCGGTCGCCGGCCGCGGCGGCCTCCTCCATCACGCGGCAGGGCTGCCACAACGTGTCGACCGCCGTGCCGTGCGCGAGAATCCGCCGCGCGGCCGCGACCTCGAACATCGTGCGCATCTCGCACGTCTCGACGACCTCGCGGACCGTGAGCGGCTTGACGCGCTTGCCCTTGTAGGCCACGGTCTCGACCAGGCCATCGTTCTCGAGAATCTGCACCGCCTCGCGAATCGGCGCGCGGCTGACGTTCAGCTGCTCGGCGAGCGCGGTCTCGACAAGCACGGCGCCCGGACGCAGGCGCCCGGTCACGATGGCGCGCCGCAGCTGGTCGGCGATCTGCACCTTGAGCGGCGTCTGCTCGATCGGCGCAAGCGTGGACACCGCCGCCACGGCCGGGCGTCCGCTCACGGCGGCTGCTCAGCCACGCGCGCCTCCCGCGACACGGCGGCGGCGGCGCCACGACCACCAGCGGCGGAATGGCCGCGAAGACGTCGTCGTCGGCGGCGCCGCGCCACATCAGCACCGCGAAGCTCGCCTCGCGGTCGAGCGCCGTCATGCCGGCATGCCAGACCCCGGCGCGGTAGACGACGCCGAGCGTCGGCGGCAGCAGGAACGCGCGCGCCGAGGCCGGATCGGGCGCGCCGGCCGCATCGGCCGCCATCACCGTCACGACGTAGCGGCTGACGTCGAGCGGCAGGAACACCTGCGCGGCGTGCGGATGGCGCTCGACCCGGTCGACGGTCAGCGGCAGCGCCGACGCCGCCACGCGGTTGGTGTGGAACTGCAGCGCCAGGCCCGGCACGGGCGCCAGCCATTCGCTGTACATCCGCCGCGTCGCCGACCCGAGTCGGGCGCGTCGATGAACGCGCCGAACGGGCGCGAACAGCGCCGGCGTCCGGCGCCAGCAGCGGCAGCGTCACCGCGCGCCTCCAGGCGGCGGCACGTGCGATCCGCCAGTGGGCGGCGATGTCGCCGCGCCGGCAGATCCACACGCCGGCGCGGCCCTGGATGTGGTCGAGAAACGCGCGCAGGCCGCCGATCCGTCCCGGGCTGGCCGATGA
The DNA here is from genome assembly GCA_963779175.1 of uncultured Acidobacteriota bacterium. Lineage (GTDB taxonomy): Bacteria > Acidobacteriota > Vicinamibacteria > Vicinamibacterales > UBA2999 > CADEFD01. The sequence continues at coordinate 112,313 of CAVZXA010000003.1, read as the reverse complement.
CGCGTGCGTGCAGGCCCACCGACATCATGCGCGGCTGCATGCCGCGACTCGGCCAGCAGTTCCTCGAAGCTGTCGATGAGGAACTCGCCGAAGGCGCGGCCGGTGACGAGCGGACCGCCGACGAGCTTGGCGTCGTTGGTCGCCAGCGAGTACGGCACGACCAGATGCGCCCGGCCGTCCACCGTCACCCAGTACGGCAGCTCGTCGTTGTAGGCGTCGCTGTCGTAGCCGAAGCCGCCGTGCTCGACGACCAGCCGGCGCGTGTTCGGCGACGGCGCGTAGCGGCAGTACCAGCCCTCGGGCGCGCGGCCGATGAGCCGCGTGAGGCTCGCGTGGGCGCGGGCGATGTGGTCGCGCTCGGTCGCCTCGTCGAGCAGGTACTGCTCGATCCAGCGCCAGCCGTGGCACACGACATCCCAGTCGGTGGCGGCAATCGCGCGCGCCGCCGCCGGATTCCGCTCGAGCGCCAGCGCCGCCGCGAACACCGTGAGCGGCAGGCGGCGATCGCGAAACAGCCGGTACAGCCGCCAGAAGCCGACGCGGCTGCCGTACTCGAACATGCTCTCGGCGCCCAGGTCGCGCAGCCCGTGCGGCACCCGCGCCTGCGCCACCTCGGTGAGGGTGGCATCGGAGCGGCCGTCGCCGTCGTCGATCGAGTACTCGGAGCCCTCTTCGTAGTTGAGGACGACGTTCACCGCCAGGCGCGCGCCGCCCGGCCAGCAGACCTCGGGCGGCGTCTCGCCGTAGCCCACGAAGTCGCGCGCCGACGCCACGTCGTTGGTCACGGCTCGCCTAGTCCCGCGTCCCTTCCACCTTGCAGTAGAAGCAGCACCACTCGCCGGTCGTCACGTTCGGCAGCGCGCGCAGGCCGAAGATCATGCCGTCGGCAGGCGCCGCCAGCTCCGCCAGGGTGTCGCCGAAGATGTTGGTGATGCGGGCGATGGCGTCGCCCTTCTTCATCATGGTGAGGAAGCCGACGCCGGGCGCGGGCAGGAACAGGCCCGAGGCCGCCGCGAGCAGCGCTTCCTGCTGGCCCTTGTAGCGCGGCGACGGGTAGGCGGCGGCGCCGGGATACATCTTGTAGTGCCGCAGGATGTTCAGGATCGAGTTCGCCAGCTCGCGCCCGACGCGCGCGAACTCCGTGGGCGAGGTGGCCGACCGGCCGCCGAGTTCCACCGTGATGCCCACCTTGCCCGAGTCCTTCATGTGGGCCATCGGGCTGCCCTTCGGGTTGAACGACGACATGATGCAGCCCCAGCCGGGCCCCATCGCCGTCGCCAGTTCGACCGACGCCGGCGACTCGTCGACGAAGATCGCCTTGTCGAGGAACGAATGCGCGCCGCCCGAGTGGATCGAGATCTCGAAGTCGGCGTGCGCCACCATCGCCTCGGCGTGCGCCGCCGCCATGCGCTCGGTGAGATAGCCGTTGGCCCGCCCCGGATAGATCCGGTTCATGTCGTAGCTGAAGGTGTCGAGCGGGTTGCCGCGCTGCGCGGCTTCGAACGCCGGCACGTTCATCACCGGCACCAGCACCACGGTGCCGGCGAGCTGCGCCGGATCGATCTCGCGCATCGCGATCTGGCAGGCCAGCGGCCCTTCGGGCTCGTCGCCGTGAATGGCGCCGTCCACCCAGAAGCAGGGCCCGCCCTGCGCGCCGTTGATGACGACGACGGGAATCTCGAGCGGCGTGCCGCCGGCGAGGGTCGTGACGGGAATGGCGCCGCGCACGATGGTGCCGGGCGCGGCGGTGGCGGTACCGACGGTGACGGTCTTGGCGGCGGACATCATCAGATCCCCTGGAATTCCTGATACTTCTTCAGCTGTTCGGGCGTGTAGACCTGCATGAACTCGATCTCGATGCCGCCGGCCTCGTTGTCGAGGAAGGCCACCCAGCCTTCGGGATGCGGGTGCGAGCCGAACTTCTGGCAGGCCTGGCAGATGCGCAGCGACGCGCCCTGCGCCTGCGCGTGCGCGAGCGCGGCGTCGATGTCGTCCACTTCGTAGCAGATGTGATGCAGGCCTTCGGCGCCGCGCTGGTTGATCCAGGTGGCGAAGCGGCCGTCGGGCTGCAGCGACTCGCAGAGCTGGTACTCGATGCCGCCCAGGTTGAAGAGCGCCACGCGGTTCTGCGACTTCGGGTAGACCTTCAGCTCGGTCGTCGGCCGGCACGTGCAGGAAGCGCGCATAGGCGGCCAGCGCCGCCGCGGCATCGCGCACGGCAAACGCCATGTGCTTGATGCTCTTCACATTCGGATTGTCGGACTTGGTCATGGTGGTCATGGGGTCAGGCCCCGGCATTGCTCTTGGGGTCATGGGGTCAGGCCCCGGGCACTGCCCTTGGGGCCAGACCCCAGGCTGGCGACGACGGCCGCCATGCGCGCGCAGGCCTCGCGGATCTTCTCGACGGGCTGCGTGAGCGACAGGCGCACGAAGTCGTCGGTGTAGTCGCCGTAGACGACGCCCGGGAACACCAGCACCCGGCCGTCGCGCAGCAGCTGCTCGCAGAACGCCGTGGCGCCGACGCCCACGCTCGCGACGTTCGCGTAGACGAAGAAGGCGCCCTGCGGCTCGGCATACGGAATGCCCATCGACGCGCAGGCCCTCGCAGAGCGCGACGCGCCGCTCGTCGTAGGTGCGGCGCATGTCCTGCACGCAGTCCTGCGGGCCGGTGAGCGCGGCCAGCGCCGCGTGCTGGCTGACCGCGGCCGTCGAGATGGCCAGCCCGTTGTGGATGGCGGCCAGCGCCGGCACGAGGTCCGCCGGCGCGGCGAAGTAGCCGATGCGCCAGCCGGTCATGGCATAGGTCTTCGAGAACCCCGAGATCGTGATCGTGCGCTCGGCCATGCCCGGCAGCGCCGCGACCGGCTGAATGCGGGCGTCGCCGTAGGTGAGCTGCGCGTAGATCTCGTCCGAGATGACCAGCAGGTCGTGGCGCCTGCGCCACCTCCGCGATCCGCGCCACCTCCTCGGGCGGTGTGACCGTGCCGGTCGGATTGCTCGGGTTCACGACGACGACGATCTTCGTCTTCGGCGTGAGGTGCGCCTCGACCATCTCGGCCGTCAGCGTGAAGTTCGTGGCCATGGTCGTGCGGATGTCGACCACGCTGCGCCCCGGCCAGTTCGGCCGCCTGGTGATACGGGTGGTAGCCCGGGCAGGCCGCCACCATCTCGTCGCCGGGGTCGAGCAGGCCGAGCGCCACGGTGAAGAGTCGCCTGCTGCGCGCCCGGCGTCACGACGATCTGGGCGGGCGTGTAGCTGGCGCCGCCGCGCGCCAGGATGTCGGCCGCGATGGCCTGACGCAGCGGCAGGATGCCCTGCGCGTGCGTGTAGTGCGTGGCGCCTTTCGCCAGCGCCTCCTGCCCCGCGCGCACGATGTGCGGCGGCGTGTCGAAGTCCGGATCGCCGCGGCCCATCCGGATGACGTCGGTCAGGCTGTCGGCAAGGTCCTGCAGCCGGGTGTTGACGCGGGAATCTTTCAGCGCCGCGCGCTGCGCGAGACGAGTGGTGGGCATCGGGGTCAGAGTCCGTAGATGGTCGAGTACTTGCTGGTGAGGTGCGCGATGTAGGGCGCGGGATCGAGCGGACGGCCGGTGGCGCGCAGGAGCAGCTCGTTGCGCGTGTAGCGGCGGCCGTGCTGGTGCACGTGGTCGGTCATCCACTCGCGCAGCGGCGTGTAGTCGGCGCGTCGAGAGCCCGGTCGAGACGCGCGTGTCCTGCACGGCGGTCTCGAAGAGTTGTCCGGCCATCACGTTGCCGATCGTGTAGTTGCAGAAGGTGCCGATTTGCCCCGACGACCAGTGCACGTCCTGCAGCACGCCCAGACGGTCGTTCGGCACGTCGAGGCCGAGGTATTCCTGGATCTTCGCGTTCCACGCGGCCGGGAGATCGCGCACCTGCAGGCTGCCGTCGACGAGCGCGGCTTCGATGTCGACCCGCAGCATGATGTGGAAGTCGTAGGTCAGCTCGTCGGCTTCCACGCGGATGAGCCCCGGCGCGACGCAGTTCACGCCGCGCCAGAACGTCTCGACGTCGACGTCGGCGAGCTGCTCCGGGAAGGCGGCCTGCGCCTCGGGGAAGTTCAGCTCCCAGAACTCGCGGCTGCGCCCGACGTGATTCTCGAACAGCCGCGACTGGCTCTCGTGCGCGCCGAAACTCACGCCACTGACCGCATACAACCCGACCAGATCGGTGGCCAGCGGCGTGCGCACGAAGGCCGGGTCGGCATACTGCTCGTAGAGCGCGTGGCCGGCTTCGTGCAGCGAGCCGAACAGGCTCGACGGCATCCAGTGCTCGTTGATGCGGGTGGTGATGCGGACGTCGTTCCGCGTGAACGACACCTCGAAGGGGTGCACGGTGGTGTCGAGCCGGCCGCGGTGGAGGTCGTAGCCGATCTTCTTCGCCATCGAGAGGCCGAAGGCCAGTTGCGGCCTCGCGAGGATAGGCGCGCTGCAGGAAGTCGATGCGCGGCGACTCGCGTTCGCCGATCGCCCGCACGAGCGGCAACATCGCCGCGCGCAGCGTGGCGAAGAGCGGCTGCAGCGAGGCCACCGTTTCGCCCGGCTCGAACCGGTACATCAGCGCATCGTAGGGATGCGCGGCGTAGCCGATGCACTCGGCCATCTCGCGGTTGAGCGCCACCGTTTCTTCGAGTGTGGGCACGAAGGCGGCGAAGTTGCTGTCGGCCCGCGCCTGCGCCCACACCTCGTGGCCGATGGCGCCGAGTTCGGCGCGTTTGGCGACAAGCGCCCCGGGAATCCGCAGGTGGTAGTCGATGGCCTCGCGGGCCTGCGCGCAGTTGGCTCGCTCGACGCTGTCGGCCGCAAGCCCGGCCGTCTCGGCCTCGGCCTGGTCGAGCAGACGGCGGGTGTCGTCCGACACCAGCAGGTCGCGGGCCATCACCGTGAGCGTGGCCTCCTGCTTGGCGCGGGTCTCGGCGCCGCCCGGCGGCATCATCGTGCGCGCGTCCCAGGCGAGGATCTGCTTGGCGTTGATGAGATCGTTGACCTGCCCGACGCGTTCCAGAAATGCGGTGTAGCCCATCGTCTGCGAGACCTGTCTTCCCGGCCGCCGCACGATTCGAGACGGCAGCGATTCGCCGCACACTGTATATTGTCGACCGGCGACACGCCAGCCGGCTCCCTGCGACCGGCCCCGAGAGGACGCATGCACGACGCGCCTGAGGTGGAACACCAGCGAGCTGGTCGAAATGGCGGTCACCGGCCAGGTGAGCCAGCCGGCCGTGCGGCAGGGCGCCTATCTGCACTGGCCCGACGGACGGGCCACGACCCTGCCCTGGCATGTACGGCATCGTCTACAACGCCCGCGTCGGCGATCGGGCATTCGGCTGGGCGGCCGACCACCTCGAGCCGGGCGTCTCGATTGCCCACGCCGATGAACGCGCCGACTACGCCCTCCACTACCTGACCTGCATCGGCAACGAGGCCGAGGTCACGAGCGGCCTGGCGCGCGGCGCCCGCGGCATCGTGACCGGCGAACACGCCCGTCTGCTCGTGGATTTCGACCCCGACGTCCTCGAGCAGATGACCATCGGCGACACGGTCCAGATCCGGGCGACGGGCCGCGGCCTGCGCCTGGAAGGCCATCCCGCCCTCGAGTTCAAGAAGACCAGCCCGGCCCTGGCCGAGGCGTTCGGCCTCCGGGTGGACGGCGGGCGGGTCATCTGCCCGGTGGCCGATGGAACTGCCGGCCCGCATCATGGGCTCGGGCGCCGAGCTCAACGCCGAGTTCGTCGATCAGGATTTGATGTCGGGCGATCGCGCGCTCATGGCCGAGCTCGGCATCGACCAGATGCGGCTCGGCGACCTCATCGCCATCCGCGACGTCGACCACCGCTTCGGCCGCTCGTACCGGCGCGGCTGGGTAGCCATCTGCCTCTGCATCCATGGCGATTCGGTGCTGACGGGCCACGGCCCGGGCATCCTCACGCTCATCACCGGCCCCGAGGACGCGCTGGGCTTCACCCTCGACCCGGCCGCCAACATCGCCACCACGCTCGCCATCCGGAAGACGTCATGACCGCCCACACGATTGCGACCAACCGCGCCGATCTCATCGCCGTCTCGGTGGCCGGCGCCGTCGCGCACCCGAGCCTGCCGGCGCTGCCGGCCGAACCGTACCGGCTGGCCGCCGATGGCACGGCGTTCCTGCTGCCCGCCTGGGGCGGCCTCGTCTACAACGTGTCGGTGGGCGACCGCGCGTTCGGCTGGGCCGCCGACTGCATCCATCCGGGCGCGAGCATCCGTCAGGCCGACGACATGAAGAACCGCGGCCTGCTGACCTATGCGTGCGTGGGCAATCGCGCCACGGTGATGACCGGCCAGGCGGCCGGCACGCGCGGCGTGGTCACGGGCAAGTCGGGCCGCTTCTCGGAGCAGCTCATCGTGCATCTGCCGAAGGCGGCACGCGCGAAGATGGCCGTGGGCGACCAGATCGTGGTGCGCGCCGAGGGGGTGGGCATGACGCTCACGGCGCACCCGGCCATCGCGCTGCGGAGCCTGTCGCCCGACCTGCTCGCCGTGCTGCCGGCGCGCGAAGAGGATGGCCGCGTGCTCGTCGGCGTGACGGCGCGCATCCCGGCCCATCTCGTCGGCGCCGGTCTCGGACTGACGTCCGAGGGCGGCAGCGTCCACATGCAGTCGACGGATCGGGCGCTGCTGGCCGAACTCGGCCTCGACCGGCTGCGTCTCGGCGACCTCGTCGCGCTCGACGACACCGACAGCCGCTTCAACCACGGCTACCTGCGCGGCGCCCGCGCCATCGGCGTCATCTGCAGCACGGATGGTCCGCGCGCCGGCTACGGCCCCGGCATCACCGTGCTTGCTGACCGCGCCGGCCGGTGAACTCGGCAGCTTCGATGCGCCCGGCGCCAACATCGCGGACCTGCTGGCGTTCGAGCCGTAGCCGGCCGCGCGGCGTCACTGCAGCGCGCGCGCGATGGCGGTGCCGAGTTCTTCGCCGGTGGGCGGATCGAGGTTCGTCAGCACGATCACCGTCCACTCGCCGCTCGACTCGATGACGGCGCTGGTGCCGGGCGCGCCGCCGGCGATGCCCATGTCGCCGCTCGTGCCAGGAGAACGTGCCGGCCTTCGCCGCATTCACGAACGCCAGCAGAAAGAGCGCCGTCGAGTAGCTGCCGCCAGCGGCGCTCCCGGCCACACCGTGCATCGCGACGTTGCTCACGAGGGGCGGAGCGCCAGCAGCGCCTGACGTCCGGGGACCGCGGCGCGTGTACCCGAGCGCGATGTCGGGCGCCGGCCGATCGCTCCGCGGGAACCCGGTGCTCGCCAGGCCCGCGGGCGCGAAGATCTTGTCGGCCACGTACCGCTCGTCACGGCATCCCCGCCACCTTCTCGACGATGGCCCCGAGGGCGATACAGCAGCCGTTGCAGTACTGCTCGCGTGCGCCCGGGGCGAACACGGGCGGCACGCGGGCGATGAACGTGAAGTCGCTCGCGGTCGGCCAGGCCGTAGGCCTTCGAGAACACCGGCGCGCCATGTCGCGCGACCAGTTTGCGTGGCGGACGGCGCCGGGGCGCCGTCTTCAAGAAGCAGGAACAGGCGGATCGCCCCAGTGCAGGTGAGTGTCGGCGGTGAGTGCCGCGTCGACGGCCACCGCTCCAAAGCCCGCGAGGAGCGTTCGCTTACGGCTTCTTCTTCGCGGCCTCGCGCTCCTGCGATCGGGCGCCGCTCAGCACGCCCTCGAGGCCGTAGTTGGCCTCGTGGCACGCGTACTCGTACACCTGCTCGCCCGGCGCCATCGCCTTGAACTCCAGCTCGCCGCTGAAGGGCGTCATGAAGGTGCCGGGATCCTCGACGGTGAACCGATAGGACAACGTCGTCGCGTCCTTGCGGCTGAGGCGTTCGATGACCTTGAGGTTCTCCCACGAGTTGCGAAAGCCGTGGTCGCGGCTGAAGTTGGTGGTCTCGACGACGAGGGTGTCGCCCTCCCATCGCCCGATCGAGTCGCCGAACCACTGACGGACGCTCGCGGGCGGATGCTGGCCGCCAATCCGCACGATGCGCGTGTCGTGCACCATCTCGGTGAGGATCAGCACGTGGTCTTTCGTCTGCACGATGGTGTAGTTGTTGTTATAGAAGTAGTTTGGCAACATCGGCGGCCCGAGGTTGCTGCCAAAGGATGTGATGCAGCGCTCGGCCAGCGGCCGCAGCTCGGGGTGATCGAATTCGCTGCCCTGGGCGGCGCGGACGGCCGCGGCGGCGGCGAGCCGGGCCCGGGCCTCGGGCGTGTAGGCGGGCACCTGGCCGTCGGGCGGATCGATCAGAATCGAACTGCGCGGCTGGCCATTGACACGCAACACGCGGTCGCCAGGGTCGATCCAGAACGCGTTGTAACCGCCCACGGGCCCGGCCCCGAGCTGCCATTGGCGCTCAAGGTACGTAAGTTCGGCATTGGGGCTCTTACGCTGCTCGCCCCCCACGGGCGGAGCCTCGCGATCGGAACTGGTAGACGCCTCGCGGGCGTCGACGCCTTTCTGCGTGTTGATTTCGTCGGCCACCGCGGCCGCTTCCGACAACACCAGCGGCTGCTTGGGCGAGGGGCGCTGGAACGGCGTGATGGTGGCGTTGGTCCAGTTGCCCTCGAGGCTCAGGTGGCCGTCGCTGACACGAGGGACGCTGGCGCGTGGCGCCGCCGGCTGGGCCGCGGCTGTCTGGCCTGTGGCGGACTGGGCCGAGGGCATCTGTGCCCCTGCGACGACCAAGCCGACGAGCGCGGCGGTGAACGTGAGGCCGACCCTTCTCATGTCAGCAGTCCTTCTCAGATGTCCGACGTCGATACGGCGGCCTGTCGCGAGTGGTTCTGAGCTACCGTCAGCAGCCGGAGCTGCAGTATGCACCTCCCTGGTTCCGTTTCTCAACTCGCAATGAAGCTCTTCCTCGTCTGTCTCGAGCTCGCATCCGCCCTGTTCAGTAAGTCGACCTGATCCTCGGTCTGCTCGTCGTCTGGACTTACGCGGCGATCCGGCCGCGCTTCGGCCGCGGAGTAGGCACGGCGGTCAAGGCCGGGCTCGTGCCCGTCGTTGCCATCACGTGCGTCCTGGCGGGCTTCGCCAGCATGGGCATCTTCACCTCGAGCATGCTGGTGAAGAGCGTCGTCGCGGGCTTTGTGAACACGAGGATCGGCAGCATCGCCGGTGCGTGGGCCTACACGGAGTCGTAGGCGAACTGTGTCACCAGCGAGCTGCGCGTCGGCGCAGCTCGACCACTCCATCCCTGGCGGCCGTGTCTCACTGATGTCAAGGGACGACGAACGTCAATGCGGGACTTCGTTCGCGTCTGGCACAGGGGGTCGATCAGTGCCATCGGTACACCATGGTCAGGTGCGGCTCAAACGAAATACAACGCGGTCTTTGGCCTCGGCCACTGGCGGCATGCCCGCGTATGCGATCTCCGGATAGTGGGGCTTGGACTTCGCCACGTAGGCCTCGAGGACCTCTTGCCAGCCCTCGGTCAGCGGGGTGGCGCTCAGGGAGTAGGTGCGATCACCCGAGACGCATCTCCACGGGGGCGCCCTGACCTATCATCTTCACCCAGCCGCTGTCCCGGTTGTCCGACCACATGCAGCTCGCCCCCGTGGTCGATGACCCATATCGTCACGACCCGCGGCAACGTGCCAGGAACCTTGAGCCGGATCTCGTGCACCCCGGATGTGTCGGGCCAGCTCGCGGGCGGAGCGCTTTGCTCACCACCGATGAAGAAGCCCGGCAACGGACCGATGGGTGCGACCACCGCGACCACGACCAGGGCCTGAGAGAGCCACCGCGAAGATGATCTTCAGGATTTTCATAGGGCGCGGTGATTATAGCTGCGGCACGGGCCGACGGATGAGGACATTGTGGGACGGACCGGCGGGTCTGTGGCACCATGCCCATCGCAGCCGCCGTTTTCCGACCTTGGCCGCCCAGTCAGCCTGGCTTGGCACAGCTGTCTTGGCACACGCGCACTGGGCATCGAGGAGACTTGCACATGGCATCACTCGTGGCTTCCGTTCTCCGACGCACGCGACGTCAACTGCCCGGTGGTATTGCCGCGGGCTTATCGGCAACACCGCGCGTCAGGGTCTCCCTGCTCGTCGGAGCCGTTGCGGCGGCCGGGCTCTCGAGGTCGCGGCGCCCACCGCCACGATGATGTGCCCACGGCCAGGCCGAGAGCGTCGGCATGTCGTCTGCCCGGCTCGCGCGCATCCACGACTACATCCAAGGTTATCTCGACCGCAACGAAATCGCGGGGGTCGTCACGCTGGTCGCGCGTCACGGCAAAGTCGTCCACTTCGAGGCGCAGGGCTTGCGGGTCGAAGGAAGACAACGCGGCGATGCAGAAGGACACGATCTTTTCGCTCATGTCGATGACCAAGCCCATCGTGTCCACGGCGCTGATGATGCTGTGGGAAGAGGGTCGATTCCGGCTCGACGACCCTATCTCGAAGTGGCTGCCGGCCTACGCCGACAAGCAGGTGCTCGACGAACGGCACGCTCGTGGAGGCCAAGGCCGTGACGTCGTCACGTGCTGACGCACACCTCGGGCCTGTCGCTCACCGGGGCCCCCGTATCGCAGGTCGAGAACCACACGGCCAGCAAGCGCAGCGCGACGCCGCGGCCGAGCAGCAGCGCAGCGGCAGGCGTCGGCGCTCCCCCGCCCGGCAACCCTCGCCGAGGCCATGACCGCCCGCGCCGCTCCCCCTGGCTTTTCAGCCGGGCTCCCAATGGTAATACTGAGCGTCCACCGACGACGTCGCTATCTTGTGGAGAAGATGAGCGGCATGAATATCGACGAGTTCATCGCGCCGCCGCATTTTCGAGCCGCTTGGGATGCGCGACACCCACTACAACATTCCGCGAGAGAAAGTGAACCGCGTCGCGGCGGTCTATCGTCCCGACGAACAGGGCCGTGAGCTGCTCCGCAAGCCCGAGTATCGGGAGCCCACGACCTACTTCCCTGGCGTCGCCGGCATGAACGGCACGGCCGCCGACTACTTCCGCTACGCGCAGATGCTGCTGAACGGCGGCGAGTACAGCGGCACGCGTCTGCTCGGGCCGCATGACGGTGAACAACATGTTCTCCAATCACATCGGCCGCGACAAACTCGTCTACGTGCGCGGCGAGGGCTGGGGCTTCGGGCTGGGGGCGGGTGTCCTCACCAATCCAGCCACATCGCTCGACGGTCTCTCAATCGGCACGTGGTCGTGGGGAGGAGCCGACGGGACGCTCTTCTATATCGACCCACAGGAGGATATCTGGTGGCGCTGCTGATGGTGCAGCTCAACCCCTACGCGCGGTCGCAGATTCGCCCGAAGTTCTCGAACGTCGTGTCGCAGGCCGTCGTCGACAGCACGGCCGCACACAAGCCGCGCGTGATGGGCTACAACACGCCGCGCTGACTCGGCGGAATGGCTGCCTACTTCACCGCCGGCAGTGGCGGCACGCCGTTGTTCGGCGGCGGAGTGCGGCTCGTGTTCAGGATCATCGCCAGCATCGTGTAATAGCCGACGATGCCGACGGTGTCGACGACGCCCTTCTCGCCGAAGGTCGCGGCCATACGCGCGTAAGCGGCATCACCGACGGCCTGTGTGCGCATCAGCTCGTCGCAGAAGTCGTACAGCGTTGTCTCTTCGGCGGTCATGCTCGCGGGCCGTCGCCGTTCGGCGATCGCGCGTGCCACCTCGGCCTTCACGCCAGCCGCGATCGCGATCGGGTAGTGCACGGCCCACTCGTAGGGCTGCGACCAGCTCCTTGCCGCCATCAGGATCACGAACTCGCTGTGACGCGGCTCGAGCCGGGTCTGGTAGCGCAGGTAGTCGCCGAGCGCCCCCGCGCGCGTCATGACCTCGGGGCTGCGCAACAGCGGCACGAAGGGGCCGGTCGGCTCGGCCTTTCGCGCCGCGCGGAACTCGGCCGCCGCTCGTCGCTGCTCGGCAGTCAGCGCGTCGGGGGGAATCGCCGGCATGCGGTCCTGCGCCCGCACGACGCCGGCCTACAGAATCGCACCCACCAGAATCGTCCCGAACGTGAGCGCAGCGTGGCATCGCTGGTCTTGGTCCATCAGACCCTCCGTGGCTGCGAGTGTACACTGTCCCGCGCCACGCCGGATCGCGTGCAACCACGGCGGATGACACGACCGCGCGCAGCCAGTGACGCCGTCACGCGAACGGCTTCAGTGTGCCGAGCCACCTCGGCGTGGCCGCTGACGATTTAAGGGGTCTCGGTCAGGAGGAACACGGCAAACGACGCCAGCCAGTGTTCACCTTCGTAGTGGCCCGTGGCCACGTGCTGGAGCGCGTCGATCGCGTGCGTATGCCCGGCGTCGGCAACAAAGGCACGGGCACGCAGCTGGGGCGGCAGCGCCGCGGCGATGTTCCGCATCGCCCACGCGCGGCTCAAGTTCAACCCGTCGAGGTGACCGAGCTGCGGGTCGGAGCGATCCGTCACCACCGCCAGCGTCAGCAGGTTCCGGGGCTCACCGTCGCCCATCGCCGGCAGATACGCCGCGAACCACCGGGCGAACTCCTCGCGGCGACAGCACCCGCCGCATCAGATCGGCTTCGACCAGCGTCGGCGACAGGAAGTCGGAGCCACTTGGCTCCGAGCTTGGCCGGATAATCGGTGTCGCCGAGAAAGTAGTCGCGGCTGCGCGCCGACGACGAGATCCTTCAGGGGCACATCGCCGAGCGCGACCGCGTAGTCAAGTGCGAACCCCGAGCCCGAACGCCGTGTTCGGATGGACGCCCGTACGTATCGGATACGTCTGCTTCGGCAGGAAGTCGAGGTAGCGCTTGACGAGCGCGGTGGTCAGCGGCTGCAGGTGTCGCTCCCAGCGTTTCGCTTCCGGCGACGACCAGACCGGTGCAGTTCCTCCGCGAGCTTGAGCGTCCAGGCCCACCCGTACAGCCGCTCGAACGCCGCCGTGCCCGGCCGCGTGAAGTAGGCGGCCTCGACGGCGAGGTTCTCGGCGGTGAGGTTGCGATCGAGTGCGGCGACGATTGCGGGCGCCTCCGGGAGTCGACGGGAACCGCCGCAGGAGCCTCGCCAGCATCCAGTGGCCGTGCACCGACGAGTGCCAGTCGTAGCAGCCGTAGAACGCCGGGTGCACGGTGTCGGGCAGTTGCACGTCTTCGGGTGTGTTGAGTACGTAGCCGGGCTGACTCGGATACGCCTTGGCCACACAGCGGAGCGTGATCCGGGCGAAGTTGGACGCGCTCTCCGCCGTGAGCGGCGGCAGCTCGGGCGGCGCCGGCGGGACGGGCGGCACGGGCCGGCAGGCCGCCAGCGCGGCGACGCAGAGGGCGAGGATGGTGGGCTTGGGCACTCGGAGATACTACCCGCCGCGCCGGCAGGATGGCGTCGTTCGTGGCCACACGCCACATGACCCGAGCCCCTTGGTCGGCTGGCCCGCCTCTGCGATCCCCGTGGGATCCCCTCTTCGCCAGTGGCGTTGTGCCCTCCTGCCGCTTCGGGTCGATGTAGGGCGAGCCGTTGGGATCCTGGTGCCCGGCTCATTCCTGGTGTAGCGGTCGCCAGCCCGCGCGGAGCCGAGCCGCAGTCGTGCCGTCGGCGCGTGAGTCCGAGCGCGCAGGACTGGTCAGCGCGGCGGGCCGAGGCGACGCGTGAACTCGTGCGCGAGCGGCGTTTGCCGCGCTGGCGCAGGCGCCCCCGTCAGGGCGCCGGTGACGATCGGTCGAGGAACCCGAGCATGCCTCCGGCGGTGAGGGGAGCGCCGCGGTCCACGACGGCACCGGCGCTGTCGAGCACCAGCACGGCGGGAATGCCTTCTATGCCGTAGCGGGCCGTCGTCGCGCCGTCGCGATTGGGGTCGATGAGCACCGGCACGAACCGTTCGGACACGGCGCGCGCCACTCGCGCGTCGGGCCACACGTCGTGTTTCATCGCCAGGCACGGCGGGCACCAGTCGGCGGTGAAGTCCACCACCACGAGTTTGCCGTCGCGGCGCGCTTCAGCCAGCGCCGCATCGACGTTGGTCTGCCACGCAATCGTGCTGTCCGGCGCCACGGCGTCGGTCACCTTGTAGTAGTAGCCCTTGATGACGGGCCACCGCATCCAGAGCAGCACGACCATCGCGCCGATCCAGAGCGGCGTCTCGTAGCGCGCGAGCCAGACGCGCCACCGCGGGCGCGCGCCAGGCAGCGGATCGGGTGTAGCCGTGGGGTCAGACATGGGTGTCGGGGCCGGAGCCAGGGCGCCGGCCGCGGCGCTCTCAGGCCAGTATAGGCTCGCCCCTCACGTGATGGTGTCTTGCCCGTTCACGGCCGAAGGTCCTTCGTGTCACGCGCGCCCACGACCGGCGCCGTCCGAATCGCACCGCGCGCAATATGCTGGGCGCGGTCAATCCAGCAGACATCGTCAGGACCCGCCTGGCGCATGAACGGCCGGATAGGCGTCGCGGGAATTCGGGACCGAGTCGGCGCACGCCTGCCCCGACAGGCTCACCTGGCGGCTCGGTGTCGGGCGCCGTGCCGTGCTACGGCACCAGCGGCGTGTCGCTGTGCTTGGCGACGCCGTTCGCCACGGGCGGATACCGTAGAGCGCATCCGGCGATTCGGTGGCGGATTAGCGCGTTGCTTTACACAGTGTCAAGTCGCGGTCGACGTGGCTGTGGCACCGCACGATCGGCTGCTCTGACAGCCGTCACCGCGTGGTGCTTACCCGCCAACGACAACCGGGCTGACCCACGTCACGGCGCCGGGCGGACCCGGCCCGGAATCCTTGGGCCGCATGGCCGGGCAGGCGGCGGGCTCGACGGTGAACATCACGTTGCCGATCTTCCAGGCGCCGGCCTGCTTCACCAGCTCGAACACGTCGACGCCGCAGTGGCTGGTCTTGCCATCGCGCCAGAACTCGTACGGTGTCCACACCACGGCGAGGCTGCCACGCACGTGGACGACCGGGTCCCAGTAGCGCTCGCGAACGGAGCTGGCCGGCGCCGGTGAGGGCGCCGCACTCGTCGGGGCAGCCGCGCCCGAGGGGAACGGCCTGAGCTGCACCACCATGCCGCCGGCCGGGTCAGGACGCTCGATGGTCGTCGTGGTGCCCTCCCGCCGGATGCGTGCCATCGCGGCGGAGTCGCCCGACGTCACCGCGTGCATGAACTGGTCGATCACGGCCAGGATGGCGGCTTCGTCGGCCGACGGCGCCTGCGCGAGGGCCGGTCCAGCGCCAGCGACGAGGGCAACAACGAGGGCCAGCGAAACAGGGATGCGGGTCATGGTCAGGCCTCCGTGGGCGCGCCCGGCAGCAGCGGCTCGAGCTCCAATGCCTGGGCGCCATTCTTGCTCGGCCAGTCTGTGCTGGCACAGCTGTCTTGGCACACGCGGTCACCCCATCCACTGGCAGGACCGGCGCGGCCGCGTCCTGGAGCGGCTGGGTCGACGACGTCGACCAGGGCCGGCCCGCCGTGCTCGAGCGCCTGACGCAGCACGGTGCCAAGCTCGGCCGGATCTTCGACCCGCCACGACGCCACGCCGTAGGCGCTGGCGATCCGCGCATGGTCGGTGGCCGAGAAGTCCACCGAGAAGTAGCGCCCGCCGTAGCTCGCCTTCTGGCTGGCCTTGATCCAGCCGTAGCTGGCGTTCGAGAGCACGATCATCAGCAGTGGCGCCTTGCAGCGCACCACGGTCTCGAGTTCGCCGACCGAGAACCCGAAGCTGCCGTCGCCCATGATCGAGACGCAGGGGCGTCCCGGCCGCGCGAACCACGCGCCGAGGGCCGCCGACATCGAGTAGCCCAGCGCGCCATGGGCGCGGTTGGTGATGAAGTGCCGGCCGGCGCTCTGAATCTCGTAGTAGGCCGAGACATAGGGACACGGCGTCCCGGGTCGGCGACGACGACGGCGTTGCCCGGCAGCACGCGGTTCAGCTCGGCGATCACGCGTTCCGGCGCGAATCGGCCGCTCGCGAGAACCCGCGAGCGGCTAGAACGCCGCCGCCTTGGCCCGGCGGGCGCAGCGCCGCGGCGGCGGCGCCGTCGTGCACGCCGGGCGCCTGGCCGGCCAGCTGGAGCCGCAGCCGCGCCAGCAGTGCCTCCAGCACCAGCCGGGCGTCGCCGATGAGCGCGTGCGCGGTCCGGTAGTTCGCCGACACGGCCGCCGGATCGACGTCGATGTGCACGATGGGCACGTGACGCGACGGCTGGGTCCACCGCTCGGTGGTGGTCGATCCGGCGCGGCAGCCGACGAAGATCACCAGGTCGGCCTGCTGCACCACGTCGCGCGTGGCGACGACGCCGCCATTCAGCCCGACGACGCCGACGCTGAGGGGATGGGTGTCGGCGATGCTGCCCTTGCCGGTCACCGTGGTGCAGACCGGCGCATTCACCAGCGTCGCCAGTTCCGCGAGCACGTCGGTGGCGCCGGCGAGATGACGCCACCGCCGCAGATGAAGAGCGGCCGGCGGGCCTGCAGGATCGCGGCGGTCGCCGCCTCCACAGCAACGGGATCCGCCCCGGACGGCCAGGCCGGATACGCGGCTGTGGCCGGCCTGGGCCCAGATCTCGGCGCCGTCCACCGGCTGCTTCAACACGTCGTAGGGCAGGCCGATGTGGGCCGCGCCGGGCCGGCCGGTGGTCATGTGGCGGAACGCGGCGCGAATCGCCTGCGGCACCTGGTCGGCGCGGTCGCACACCGTGTTCCACTTGGTGAGCGGCCGGAACAGCGCTTCCTGATCGAGCTCGGTGAGCGGGTATCGGCCGCGCGAGGCGACCGGCACGTCGGAGGTGATGCCGAGCACCGGCGAGCTCGACTCATTGGCCTCGACCAGGCCGGGCAGGAGGTAGGTGGCGCCGCCGCCGCTCGGTCCCTCGCACACGCCGGGCCGGCCGCTGACGCGGGCGTAGCCGTCGGCCATGTAGGCGGCGCTGCGCTCGTCGCGGGTGAGCACGTGGGTGATCCCGTGATCCATCCGGCAGAGCGCGTCGTAGAACGGCAGGCTGGTGTCGCCACACAGGCCGAACACGTGCCGGACGCCGTACAGGTCGAGCATGCGGACGGTGGCTTCGGCGGCAGTGAGACTCTCCATGTGCTCCTGGCGGTCGGGTCGAGTCACTGACAGGCCCGCCGAACCGGCGCCGCTATAGTATCGTCCGCCCGCCGAGCGGAGACGGCACCCTCGATGTCCAGCGCCGACCGGCCACCACCCGCGCCGCCCGCCACCTGGGCCCTCACGGCCATCGGTCCCGGCCTGCTGGTGGCTGCGGCCGGCATCGGGGCCGGCGACATCGTCTCGGCCACGATGGCCGCCTCGCGGCATGGCCTCGCCCTCGTGTGGGTGGTGGTGCTCGCCGCGGGCCTCAAGGGCGTGCTGAACGAGGGCATCGCCCGCTGGCAGCTGGCCACCGGCACCACCGCCGTCGAGGGCTGGTGCACGCACCTGCCGCGCTGGGTGCGGTGGTACGTCGTCCTCTATCTCGTGTTGTGGGGGGGGGGGTGGGGGGGTGTCGGGTTCGAGCGGGTAGAAAGTGCTATTGGCGTGTTCTTCGATTGGCTGCTTGCCCGGGGCGAGGTTCCGGCCGCGGCGTTGACGGTCTCGTCGAACTGCCGCACGTCGTCGATGATGTGCGGCGGCGTCGGCGGTCGATGCGCTCGGGCCGGGACGACAGGCATCGTCGACTTCACGCCGCTCGGGGAGACGGCCGACGCCGGCAGCGCTTCGTCGTCAGGTTCGACGATGGGGTCACGCACTTCGGTGCCGGGCTTTGTGCCGTGACGGTCAGCTATCGGCGATAGCGCAACCCGTGGTCGCCGCGCTCTACCCACGAACGCGCTCGCGGCGCGTGAGTTCCAGCGCGCCTCGCCGGGCCATGTGCAGCGCCACCGGAAGGCGCACAGCGCGTGGGCGACGCGCGGCACGGTGGCGAGGCGACCGCCGTGCTCCTGACCACGCCGTTCCCGTCGCTCGTCCTTGGCGGTCACGCGTGGCTCGTGTCACGGGCACAGCCGCCGGCCGAGATGAGTGGAGGCTCGACTCATCGCCGCGGCCGGCGACGCCTCAGTCGAGCGCTGAATCGGCGGCCTCGGCGGCGCACCGGGGGCGAGCCCCACGACCTGCGCGCTCACACCCACTCCCTCGGACTCACCGGCGTGCCACGATACGTCCGACGTTCACCCGGTGAAACGTCGACCGGCCCAGGCAGGCGTCGGCGAAGCGCGCGAGGGTATGCGCATTTGGCTTGACGACAGTCACCAGAAGGCGCATTTTGCGGGTGCACGACGCTCGCGGGGGACGACGCCAGGCGCCACCTCCCACGATTGCCCAGCGAGGAGGACGCATGCACATCGATCGCCGGCGGTTCATCGAGAGTCTCGGGGGCGCTGCGGCTGTCGCGCTCATGACATCGGAGCAGAAGGCAGACGCGCTCGAGGCGTTCATGGAAGAGGAACTGGACGCGGCCATGGCCGCCGTTCAGCAGGGCAGCGCCCCGGAGAAGTTCCCCACGATGGCGGATATCGCCGACCGCAATGCCAAGCGCACGGGCATTCGCGCCGGGGGCGGGAACGTCTTCAACGCCAGCAACCGGGATGGCACGCCGCGGGGACCGCTTCCCAAGATGTCCGATCGTCCGACGCTGCTCGAGTTCTTCGAGAAGCGCTTTGCACCGGCGACCCATGTGCTCCAGAGTGCGTCGCGCGCACTGAAGACGGGGATGCCCGAGGAGATCGTCTTCGCCTGCCTGATGCACGACACCGTGCACGCGCTCGTGAAGGTCGACCACGGCTGGTGGGGGGCGCAGATCATCGAGCCGTACGCCTCGGAGAAGGTGGTGTTCGCGATCCGCCATCACCAGACGCTGCGCTTCTATCCCGACGAGAAGTTCGGCTACGAATATCCAGAGAGCTACCTTCGCACGTTCGGCGAAGACTACAAGCCGGAGCCGTACCTCGAACACAACTACCAGATGGTCCGCAACCACAAGTGGTACGACCTGCCGCGTCTGGTGACCGTGAACGACCTCTATTCCTTCGATCCGAACGCGAAAGTGTCGATCGATCCCTTCATCGACATCATCGGCCGCCAGTTCAAGCAGCCGAAGGAGGGCATCGGCTACGACAACAGCCCGACGTCTCACATGTGGCGCACGATCATGTTCCCCGATCGGTCGCTGTAGCAGGTGCGCGCCAGACGGGAGGGCACACGACACCGCGCCTCGTGCCCTCTCGTCGGCCGTTCGAAAGGGTTCTCATGCGTAGTACGCACCTTGCATCGATGCTGCTCGGCGGCGTCTTGACCGCGGCGACCGGCGCCGCGGCGGCGGCGCAGGCCGCGCAGTCCTACAAGGGCCTCGAAGTCGCGGTGGCTGGCGTCGAGCGCGCGACGAACGTCAGTCTTACCGACTGCCCGGCGGGTGCCAATATCGTGCGGGGCGTGATTCGCCCCGGCGATCCGATGGAGTTTGCCTCGGTCAAGGTCGACTTCAAGGTGCTGCCGGCCTTCAAGCCGGGGGCGATTCCCAAGCCCATGCTCTACGACGCGTCCGGCAAGGCCTACAACACCGCCCAGACGTTTGGCGAGATCGGCGCGGCGCCGGCCTTCACCTGCACCTTCTCGTTCCGTGTGCCCAGGGGCACGAAGGTCACGCGATTCGCGATCGACACCCTCTCGATTGCGCTCGCGCAGTAGGTTCTGTCACCGACATGAGCCGCGGGCGGCGCCGACCGATCCACCCCACCCGCCGACGAGCCCGCTTTCTTCGCCAGAGCGGGGCGGCGGCCATCGAATCGGTCACGTCAGTGCCAGGTATCCGTGCACGAGTTGCACGACCATCGAACCCTCTCCCACTGCCGACGCCACCCGGTTCATCGCGCCCGCACGGATGTCGCCCGCCGCGAACACGCCGGGCACGCTGGTCTCGAGCGGCAGCGGCTCGCGCTTCTCCTTCCAGATGCGCGCATACGCCGCATCGACCAGCACGTCCCGCCCGGTCAGCACGAACCCCTTGGGGTCCCGCAGCACCGAGCCAGGCAGCCATTCGCTGCGCGGCTTGGTGCCGATGAACACGAAGACCGCGTCGACCGCGTCCACTCGACTGGTCCCGTCGTCAAGCGACGTCAACGCCACCCGCTCGACGTGCCCCGAGCCCTCGACCCGTTCGACTTCGGTGCGCCCCTCCAGCCGGATGTTCGGCGTCTTCTCGATCTGCTCGACGAGATACTGCGACATGGTGTCGCGTAAGGAGTGGCGGCGCACCACAATCCGCACCTCCTTCGCGTAGCGCGACAGATGCATGGCGCTCTGCCCCGCCGAGTTCCCGCCGCCCACGACCATGACGCGCCGTCCGGCGAACACCGGTGCCTCGGTCGCGGCCGCGCCGTAATAGACCCCCGCGCCCGTGTGCTCCGACACGCCAAGCGCCGGATGTTCGCGGTAGACCATGCCGGTTGCGGCCAGCATGGTGCGCGTGCACCACCACGCGCTGCCGCTCGCACGTGGCGGTCACCTCCACGCGACCGCCGTCGGCCACGGCATCGAGCGCGTTGTCGATCAGGTTGGCCCAGATCTGATTGAGCTCGCCGGCAAAGCCGCGCACGCGCGGAAGACCGGGTGCCAGCATGATTGCCACGGTCGCCGACTTCGCGCGCGCCTTGGCCTTGAGCACCGTGACCGTGTTGGCCAGATGCATCGTCAGGTCCACCGGCTCGGCCACCGTGGCCTGATCCATGTGCGTGAACCCCTTGATGGCCTGCACCAGCCCGGCAATCCGCATCGCGGCCTCCTGGATTTCGCAGGCCAGCCCGCGCACCGAGCACCCGGCGGCCGCCCACCGGAGCACCGCGTCGAGCGACGGACCGCTCACGGCGGCGGCAATCAGGTCGAGCGCCTCGAGCGTCACGGCGGTGTCGGCCAGTGGTCCGGCGATGGCCACGTCGAGACCGTGGTCCTCGAGCCAGTCGGCAATGGCTTCTTCGCGCTCGGCCTGCTGGATCGGCGACAGCACGCCCTCCGACGGTCCGGCCAGGCACGACGCTCGCACGCGGTCGATCGCGTCGAGCTGGGCTTCCGTGAGCCGTGAGGCACCAAGCACTCGCGTCGCACGTTCGGCCTCCTGCAGGCGGTCGTCGAGCAGCGCCGCACTGCGTTCGATGGCCGACGCCGGGTTGTTCAGCTCGTGGGCCAGGCCGGCCGACAATTTCCCGAGCGAGATCATCTTCTCGTCATGCAGACCGCTCGACGTGAAGATTCTGGCGCGGTCCACCATATTCCGCACGAGTATCGTGGTCACCTCGTGACAGTCGCGGATCAGCGCGTGGAACTGACTGCGATGGACCGCCAGCACCGTCGAGGGTTCCTGCGCCACGTTGTCGCCCGGAGGGCTCGTCATCCGCGAGTACGGTAACGCTCCCGTGACGTCCCCTGCCCGCCACTCGATCACCTTGTGCAGGCCCGCGCCACGGTCGACGAAGATGGCGATGCGGCCGGAGAGCACGATGAACAGCCCCTCCACCTGCACGCCATGAGCCGAGAGCATCTCGCCGTCGGCGAGCCGGCGCAGGGAGCCATGCGCCGCCAGCCATTCGAGCT
This sequence comes from uncultured Acidobacteriota bacterium, assembly GCA_963779175.1. GTDB lineage: Bacteria > Acidobacteriota > Vicinamibacteria > Vicinamibacterales > UBA2999 > CADEFD01. The sequence continues at coordinate 90,752 of CAVZXA010000003.1, read as the reverse complement.
CCGCTCGCGGCGCGCTCCCGAGCGTTGTGTGCGCGGTCAGCTGTTCGACGAGCTCTGTCGCAGTCATCTGCTTGCCGCCCTGTTCCGCTTGCGAAGTCTCATGGCCGCATCGTCGAGATGTTACACCGAGGCTCCTCCGTGCGCCGCCTCCTTGCCCAGGGCCGGCGTGGACGTGGTCGTGGCGGTGATCCAGGACGACGTGTCGCTGCGCAAGGCCGGCGCCAGCGACAAGGGCTCGTGCCCGTTCCCGGTGCCCGAACTGGAAGCGGGCGACGTCCATAGGACGCGCGCGGGCGGCATGTCCTGCACGCGCGAGCGGCGGGAGATGAGCTGACCGCGGAGCTGTGCTGGCGGCCTCGGCGGCCGTCGGCGCGTGGCCCGTGTATCCTAGGGCGCATCGGTGACGGCGGCCGGCTGCGTGGGGCACCGGCGTCACCCCGGTGCCCCCTTGATTTCACTCACGTCCGTCACGCGCGACAGTCTCGAAGCGTTCACGATCGCGGTGTTCCGCGCCCTCGGCCTGCCCGATGAGGACGCCGGCATCTTCGGCCGCGCGCTGGTCTTCTCGGAGCTCCGCTTCCATCCCGGCCATGGCCAGGGCGTCCGCCGGCTGCGCCGCTATCAGGAGCGTCTGCGGAGCCGGCAGGTCGATCCGCGGGCGCCGTGGGAGATCGTCAAGGAGAGTCCGGCGCTGGCCCTCGTCGACGCGCACAACGGCATCGGCACGGTGGCGGCCGCGCGCGCCATGACGCTCGCGATCGCGAAAGCGAAGGTCTGTGGCATCGGCCAGGTGGTCGTACGCAACTCGACGCACTTCGGGTCGAGCGCCGTGCATGCGTGTCAGGCGTCCGATGCCGCCTGCCTCGGCATCGCCTTCACCAACGCCGGCCCCGAGATGGCGCCGTGGGGGGCGCGCGAAGGCGCGGTGGGCACGAACCCGTGGGGCATCGCCGCCCCGACCGGCCTGGGCTTCCCCGCCGTGCTCGACATCGCGCTCACGACCGCCGGCAAGGGCATGATGCAGTGGCACGCGCGCGAGGACGGCCCATGCCGCTCGACTGGGCGCTCACGCCCGACGGGCACGAGACCGACGACCCGAACGCGGCGATGGCCGGTGCGCTGCTCGGCATCGGCACCTACAAGGGCTACGGCCTGGCGTTCATGACCGACGTGCTCACCGGCGTCATCGGCGGCGGCGGCTACGGCCTCACGCCGTACGCCGACCCGGCGAAGCTCGACGTGAGCCACACGCTCACCGCCATCGACATCGCGTGGTTCATGCCGCTCGAAGAGTTCACGCGCCGCATGGACGACTTCGCGCGCATGGTGAAGTCCCGCGCGGTGCGGCCCGGCTTCGAGGAGGTGCTGCATCCCGGGCGAGCAGGAGGCCCGGCGCGTAGCCACCAAGCTCGCCGTCGGCGTGCCGCTCGACAACGACGTGCTCGCGGATCTCGACGGCGCTCGGCCAGGAACTCGGCGTGCGCGAGACCCTGACCGTCGTCGGGCCCCTGGCGCGAGGCGCGTCTGTGACAGCAGCCGCGCCGCTGGCGCCGCTCGCTCCGGCGTTCCGCGCCATGGTGCGCGATCGCCTGCGCGCGCGGGCCGCGGCAGCCGGCCTCGACGGCCTGCTCGTGCTCGGTCCCGGCAACGTGACCTACGCCACCGGCTGGCACTTCTCGGTGAACGAACGCCCGATGGGGCTGTGGATTCCCGTCGATGGCGAGGCCCGCCTGCTCGTGCCGCAGCTCGAACTCGAGAACGCGCTCGACGTGCCGGGCGTGGGCGTCGCCACCTACGACGAGTTCCCGGGCGAAGTGCCGCCCGTGCTCTGGATGATCGCGGAGACCGGCGCGCGCCGCCTCGGCATCGAGGCGCTCGAGGCCCGCCTGCTCGGCGCCGCGCGGGCGATACTCGCCCATCTCGACCTCGCGGATCACGTGCGCCCGGAGCGCGTCGTGAAGCACGACGAGGAGCTTGCCCTCATCCGCGAAGCGGCGCGCTTCGCCGACCGCGTGCTCGAGCGCCTGCTCGCCGCCGGCGCCGACATCATCCGCCAGGGCGGCACGGAGCTGGATCTCATGGCCGACGCCACGGGGCACGCGCGCGCCGCCCTGATGGCCGCGCACGGCCCGGCGTTCCTGGGGACGAAGGTGGGCATCACGGCCTCGGTGCACTCGGGCCCGCGCGCGGCGCTGCCCCACGGCGCCGTGCTCGCCCGGCAGCCGCGTGCCGGTGAGCCCGTGATTGCCGGCATCGGCTGCAGCCTGGGCGGCTATCACGCCGAAAGCGGCGCCACGTTCGTGTGCGGCACGCCGAGCGCGGAGCAGCGCCGCGTGATGCACGCGATGGACGAAGCGAACCGTCGCCACCATCGATGCCCTCGCGCTGGGGCGTTCCTGCGCCGAGGTCAACACCGCCGCGCTCGCGCCGATTCGCGCGGCCGGCTTCGGCGAGGCCATCCGCCACCGCATCGGCCACGGCATGGGCGTCGAGGGCCACGAGGCCCCGTGGCTGGCCCCGGGCGATGCGACGGCGTCGTCCGCCGGCATGGTCTTTTCGTGCGAACCCGGCATCTACCGTCCGGGGCATGACGGCTGGCGCACCATCGAGACACTCATCGTCGGCACCGGCGCCGTCGAGGTGGCCAGTCGTTTTCAATCCGCCCATCCGCCTGAGATGCGGATGCTCCCCCTCTGAGAACCGCTGTGCCATGACCCGACGCGACTTCCTGACGGCGACGACCGCATCGGCCCTGCTGGCCGCGCCGTCGACCGCCGCTGTACGTGACGCCACGCAGGCCCGTGGTGCCAAGGCCACAGGGCCGGCCCGCCTGCAGCTCGTGCGCAACGCCACCGCGATCATCCGGTACGGCGGCCGGACGCTGCTGCTCGACCCGTTCCTCAGCCCCGCCGGCGCGCTCCCGGCGTTCAACAACACGCCGAATCCACGTCCGAACCCGCTCGTCGAGTTGCCGATGCCGGCCGCGCAGGTGGTCGCCGGCATCGAGGCGACGCTGCTCACGCATCCGCACGTCGACCACTGGGATCCGGTGGCGCGGGAGCTCCTGCCGAAAGATGGCGCGATCTTGGTCCAGCCCGCCGACCGGGAGCGCGTCACCACGGCGGGATTCACCGCCGTGCGCGTCGTCGAGTCGACGCTGACGTGGGAGGGCATCACGATCTCGCGCACGGGCGGTCAGCACGGCCGCGGCGCCATCGGACAACGCATGGGCACGGTGTCGGGCTACGTCCTCGCGCGGTCGGGTCTCCCCACCGTCTACATCGCCGGCGACACCATCTGGTGTCCGGAGGTCGCCGACGCCATCAGGACACACGCGCCCGACGTCATCGTCGTCAACGCCGGCGCGGCGCAGTTCCTCGACGGCGGACGCATCATCATGGGACTCGACGACGTGGTCGAGGTCTGCCGGGCCGCACCACGCGCGACCGTCGTCGCCGTCCACCTCGAGGCCGTGAATCACTGCCTGCTGACGCGCACCGCCCTGCGCGACGGGCTCCGCCGCACCGACGTGCGATCCACCGTGCACATTCCCCGCGACGGCGAAGACCTGCCGATCTGAGTCCGGCGCGGCGCGTGGCCGCTCGCGTTCGACAGCCACGGCCGTTTTCACCGAGAATGCCGCACACGACGCCCGAGCGCGACTGGCGCGCGGCGTGGCGCCGCCACGGAGCCCCGTAGATGCCCGAACCTGCTGCCTGGCGCTACCAGAAGATCACCAAGCCGATGTTCGACCTGCCGCAGCCGCACGTGATCTTCACCGGGCGCGTGCTGACGATGGCGGGCCCGGTCATCGAGGACGGCTTCGTCGAAATCGACGCCGGGAAGATCGTGGCGGTGGGGGCCCGAGGTGAGATGCCCTCGGGGCGCGGCACGGTCGTGGCCACCGGCGCGACGGTCATGCCGGGACTCATCAACAGCCACGCGCATCTGAACTGGGACGGCATCCACGACCTGGCGCGTCAGTCGATGGACGACCCGCGCGAGATCTCGGTGTTCAAGGCCGCCGCGAACATGCTGAAGAGCCTGCGCGCGGGCGTGACGATGGTGCGCGACCTCGGCTTCCATGACCTGAACCTGTTCTCGAAGCAGGCCATCGAGCAGGGGATCTTTCCCGGGCCCGCGCGTGAAGGTCTGCGGCGCAGCCATCATCCAGACCGGCGGCCACACCTACTGGGTGTGCCGCGAGGCCAGCGGCGCCGACGAGATGCGGCGGGCCGTGCGCGAACAGGTGCGCGGCGGCGCCGACCTCATCAAGATCATGGCCTGCCACGACACGCTCGAGTTCACCGACGAGGAACTGCGCGCCGTCATCGACGAAGCGCACCGCAACAACCTGCCGATCACCGCCCACGCCACCTACGATGCCTGCATCGCGCGCGTGGCTCGCTTCGGCGTCGACTGCGTGGAACACGGCGGCTCGATGTCCGAGTCCACGGTGGCGCTGCTGCTCGAGAAGAAGATTCCCATCGTCACCACCTTCGCGCCGCTCGTGCAGCAGAGCCAACCTGAGGTGGCGAAGAAGTTCGGTATTCCCGACTGGAAGGTCGAGGAGCGACAGAAGGCGGTGGCCAATCCGGCTCGCTACGAAGGCCTGGTGCGCGCGGCGAAGGCCGGGGTGCCCATTGTCTTCGGCACCGATGCCGGCAGCCCGGCCGTCGAGCACGACGTCATCGCGCCCGAGCTGGCCCACATGGTGAAGGTGGGGGTGTGCCCCGACAACCTCGACGCGCTGGCATCGATTACCATTCGCGCGGCCCGGCTGTCACGCATGGACTCGGTCATCGGCACGCTCGAAGCCGGCAAGGCCGCCGACCTGATCGTGGTCGACGGCAACCCAGACCAGGATCTGTTCGCGCTCGATCGCGTGCGCATGACGTACGTGGACGGCAAGAGGATGCACGGATGAGTGTGCTCGCCTCGCGCCTGGCCCCGCGTATCGTCGAGGAGGACGGCGCGTTCCGCACGCGCATGCTCACGCTGGCCGCCGGCATGACGAACGTCATCGCGCTCGGCCGCGGCGATCCGGACTTCCACACGCCGGCGCACATCGTGGCGGCGGCCAAGGCGGCCATCGACGCCAATCATCATCACTACACGGGCCCCACGGGGCTGCCGACGCTGCGCACGGCAATTGCCGCGGATCTGAAGGCCGCGCATGGGCTCGACTACGGGGCTGATGAGATCGTCGTGACCGCCGGGGCGCAGGAAGGCATCATGCTGACGATGCTGGGCCTGTGCGCGCCCGGCGACGAGGTGCTCATCACGAGTCCGCGCTTCACCACCTACGACACGGCCGTGCGCCTCTGCGGCGGCGTGCCGGTGCCCGTGCCGACCTTCGAGAAGGACGACTTCGCGCTCGACGTCACCGAGATCGAACGCCGCATCACCCCGCGCACCCGGATGTTCGTGCTGACCAGCCCCAACAATCCGACCGGCGCGGTGACGCCGCCCACGATGATCCGCGCCATCGCCGCGCTGGCGCTGCGCCGCGACCTGCTCATCGTGGCTGACGAGATCTACGCGCGCATGATCTACGCGCCGAACGAACATCTGTCGATCGCCACGCTGCCGGGCCTGCGGGAGCGGACGGTGACGCTGAACGGCTTCTCGAAGACCTACGCCATGACCGGCTGGCGCGTCGGGTATCTGGCCGCGTCCGGGGACTTCGTGGCGAAAGTGACCGAGCCGCGGCACACGCTCTCGATCAACACCTGCACCATCAGCCAGTACGCGGCGCTGGCGGCGCTGACCGGTCCGCAGGAACCCGTGCAGCAGATGCTCGACGACTACGCCGCCAGGCGCGCGTGGCTCATGCCGGCCCTGACCGCTGCCGGCTTCACCTACGGGCACCCCGGCGGCGCCTTTTACGTCTACACGAACATCTCGTCGACAGGACTGCCGGCCCCCGAATTCTGCGAGCGGCTGCTGCGTGAGACGGGCGTCATGGTCTTTCCGGGCACGATGTTCGGCGACACGAGCACCGACTACATCCGCATCAGCTATCTCCAGCCGCTGCCACTCATCCGCGAGGCGATGAGCCGCATCGCAGAATTTGCCCATGGGGTCAGACCCCATTCACGCCCGGGCCAGAATAGGGTCTGACCCCGCTGCACATTTCAAGCCCCATCCAGAATGGGGTCTGACCCCACTATGCAGAAATTCGTCGGAATCCAGATCAGCCCCATCAGCTTCGTCGACGAGGGCGTGGAGGCGGTGCTCGACACGCTGCAGCACCGCGTCGGCGTCAACGTGCTGATGCTCGGCACCGTCAGCTGGCTCGGCCTGAAGAGTGGGCGCTCGATCAGCCACGCGCTCGATGGCTGGCCCGATCACGGCGTGCCCGAACCGTACCAGATGCGCGGCGGCGCGTATTTCGATCCCGATCCGCGCTACTACCGCGACACCTTCATGGCCGACTACCGGAGTCGCGACCCCGAGTTCGAGGGGAAGGACATCCTGCAGATGGTCGTGCCGGCCGCGCACGCGCGCGGGATGCGGGTCTACATCGAGCTGATGGAGCCCTTCTTCAAGTACGCGGGCCACGGATCGGCCGCCGCCGTCGAGGTGCCGACGCTCGCGCAGGCCATGGAGGTCGACCTCTTCGGCCGCTTCGGCAGCGAGCCGTCGACCTCGCACCCGGGCTATCGCACGTGGATCCACTCGATGGTCGAGGACCAGGTGCGCAATCACCCGATCGACGGGGTGATGTGGTGCAACGAACGCAACTCGCCGCTCGACACGCTGATCCAGGGCGGCGCGCCCGGCGACTTCTCGCCGGCGGCGCGGCGCGAGGCCGAGGCGCGCGGCGTGAACGTCGAGGCCTGCCGCCAGGCCCTGCTGCGCCTCTACGACTTCATGCAGGAAGCGGCGGCCGGCAAGTCGTTCGTCGATGGCACGCTCATCACGTTCCTGCGGACGCTGCTCGACCACCCGGAAGCGCTCGTGTGGGAGAAGTTCTGGCTCGAGCGCAACAAGGACCTCGACCGCGAGCTGTACGGCCTGGTGAAGTGGTGCAAGCCGACGCTGCCCTTCGGCCTGAACGTGTGGAACCGGAATCACTTCAACCTGCTGCGACGGGCCCAGTGGCCGTGGGCCGAGCAGACCCGCTACGCCGATTTCGTGAAGCCGATCACCTACCAGCACCAGGCCGGCGAGGTCTGGACCAAGGAACTCGGCTTCCTTCGCAAGACCGTGCTGCGCGACTTCACGCCGGACGAGGCCACGACGGCGCTCTTCCGCGTGCTCGGCCTGCACGAAGCGCCGTTCGCGGAACTGGTTGCCGCCGGCATGGAGCCCGACACCTACGTCTTCGGCCAGTGCGCCGAGGCGGTGCGCGGCGTCGAGGGCCGAGCGAACGTCTACATGGGCATCGGGGTCGATGCGCCACGGACCAGACCGGAGACGGCCCGCTGCTCGACCGATATCGTGAAGCGCTCGGTGCTGGCGACCTACCGCGCCGGGGGCCACGGCGTGGTGCTGGCGCCCAACTACGCGTCGATGCATCTGACGCACCTGGACGGCGTGGCCCAGGCCCTCGACGAGCTCGGGCTGCGATGACCGACGCCTCGCCCGCTGCCGCCGCGGCGCCGCTGCTCGAGGTCCGCGACCTTCAGACGGTCTTCACGTCGGCCGACGGCGGCCAGGTGGCGGCTGTGGACGGCGTGAGCCTGCGGGTCGAGGCGGGAGAGACCGTCGCCATCGTCGGCGAGAGTGGCTCGGGCAAGTCGGTGACGGCGCTCTCGATCATGCGGCTGCTGCCGGCCCGCGCCGGCCGCATCGCCCGCGGGTCGATCCGGCTCCGCGGCCGTGAGTTGACGACCATCGCCGAGGACGAGATGCGGGCGGTGCGCGGCCGCCACATCGGCATGATCTTCCAGGAGCCGATGACCAGCCTCAACCCGGTGCACACGGTCGGCGCCCAGATCGCCGAGGTGGTGCGGTGTCACGAGGGCCTCGGCCACGACGCGCGCCGCCAGGCACGCCGTCGACATGCTGGCGCTCGTCGGCATCGCCGAACCGGCGCGCCGCGCCGGCAGCTATCCCGCACCAGCTCTCGGGCGGCATGCGGCAGCGCGTCATGATCGCAATGGCGCTCGCCTGCAGGCCGAGCGTGCTCATCGCCGACGAGCCGACGACGGCGCTCGACGTGACCATCCAGGCGCAGATCCTCGACCTCATGGAAGATCTGCAGGCGCAGCTCGGCATGGCCATCGTCTTCATCACCCACGATCTCGGCGTCGTCGCCGCAGATCGCCGACCGCGTGATGGTCATGTACGCCGGTCAGGTGGTCGAGGCCGCCGCCGTCGCCGACCTGTTCGCCGCGCCCGCGCATGCCCTACACGGCCGGCCTGCTCGGCTCGATCCCGCGACTGGGCCGGGCCCGTGACGGGCAGCGCCTGCACGCCATCCCCGGCCACGTGCCCGCGCTCACGCACCTGCCGGCCGGCTGCCGCTTCTCCACACGCTGCGCACACGCCGAGCCGCGCTGCTCGACCACGCCGCCGCCACTCGACGCGGCGATGGCCGGCCACGACGTGCGCTGCCTGCGCTGGCCCGACTGGACGTTGACGCGCGTTGACGACGCATGAACACCGAATTGCTCCGCGTCGACGGTCTCGTCAAGCACTTCCCGATCCATGGCGGCGTGTTCAACCGCGTCGTCGGCCACGTGAGGGCCGTCGACGGCGTGAGCTTCGCCGTCAACCGCGGCGAAGTGGTGGGTCTCGTCGGCGAGAGCGGTTCCGGCAAGACCACCGTCGGGCGGCTCATCCTGCGCCTCGAACAGGCCACGGCTGGCGCCGTGCGGTTCGATGGCACCGACGTGCTGCAACTCGCGCCCGAGCCGCTGCGGCGGTTCCGCAAGCGCATGCAGCTGGTGTTCCAGGACCCTTACGCCAGCCTCAATCCACGCGAGAAGGTGCGCGACGTGCTGGGCCACGCACTGGCCCTGCATGGCATCGGCACCCGCGGCGACCGCGCCGCCCGCGCCGTCGCGCTGCTCGAACAGGTGGGCCTGTCGGCCGATCACCTCGAGCGCTTCCCCCACGAGTTCTCCGGCGGACAGCGGCAGCGCATCGTCATCGCGCGGGCGCTCGCCGTGGAGCCGGAGTTCCTGGTGGCCGACGAGCCGGTCTCGGCGCTCGACGTCTCTATCCAGGCGCAGGTCATCAACCTGCTCGAAGACCTGAAGGCACAGTTCGGGCTTGACGCTGCTCTTCATCGCCCACGACCTGGCGGTGGTCGAACACATCTGCGATCGTGTGATCGTGATGTATCTGGGCAAGGTGATGGAGATCGCAGACGCCGAGGCGCTCTATGCCCGCCCGGCGCACCCCTACACGCAGGCGCTGCTGTCGGCGGTGCCGGTGCCCGATCCGACACGGCGGCGCAAGCGTGTGACACTGCACGGCGACATGCCGAGTGCGGTCAGCCCGCCGTCGGGCTGCGTATTCCGCACGCGCTGCCCGCGCGCTGAGAGTCTCTGTGCGACGACGCCGCCGCCGCTGCGCGAGGTCGGGCCCGGCCACCTCAGCGCCTGTCACTTCACGACGTGATCCGATGAGCGTCGCCCGCTATTACGCCTGGCTGTCGTGGTTCCAGGATCTGGCGCGCGGCGTCGCGCACGACACCGGACAGCGCACCTTCACCGTGCACCGGCACCTCGTCGGCGATGACGGCACGGCCTCGGGGGACGTGCTGCACGAGCGCCTGCTCGCCGCACTGAGCGCCTCTGCCGACGCGACCACGCCTGACACCCTCGAGGTGCTCGATGCCGGCTGCGGCCTGGGCGGCACGGCGCTGTTCCTGCACGCGCGCCTTGGCGGCCGCTACACGGGCATCACGCTGAGCGACACGCAGGCCGCCCGCGCCACCGCGGAGGCGGCGCGGCGCGGCGTCACTGGCGCCTGCCGGTTCGTCCTACGCGACTACGACGCCGACCTGAGCGACCTGCGTGCCGGACGGGGCCGACCTCGTCGTCGCCATCGAGTCGCTCGCCCACGCGCCCGACCCGGCGGCCACGATCGCGCGACTCGCTGCGCGGCTGCGGCCGGGTGGGCGGCTGCTGCTCGTGGACGACGTGCCGCTCGATGCCCTGGCGCAGGACGACCCTGACTTCGCCGGCTTTCGCGCCGGCTGGCTGTGCCCGGCGATTCTCGACGAAGCGGCGCTCGGGGCCGCGGTGTCGTCGGCCGGCCTCGTCATCTGCCACGACCACGACCTCACCGCACGACTGCCCGCCCGCACAGCCCGCAGGCTGGCGGTGCTCACGGCGGCCAGCCGGGCCGGGTGGTGGCTGCTCGGGCGCACGCCGGCCGGGGTCCTCATGGGGGCGCTGCACGGGGGCCTCAGTCTCGAGCGGCTGTATGCGCGACGGCAGGTGCGCTACCGCCTGGTGGTCGCGCGGCGTCCCATCGAGGCGCACACCACTACCGACGGGTGACGGGCGCGGCGCCACCCCGCCGACCGACGCGGTCGAGCGCTGCCTACCGGCAGCCCGGGTGCATGCAGTTGCAGTGCAGCTCGGTCTCGGGTGCTTTCTTGCAATAGTCGCTGCAGTACTTCTGGCCAGCGGGCGCCGGGCAGTCGCAGCTCGGGTGCGCACACTTGTTCGCGGGCGTGGCGGTGGGCTCGGGCATGTGGTCCCTCGCTTTCTCCGCACATCATGCGCCGGAATTGCGCGCCGTGCCACAGCCGTGACCCAGCACGGCTATACTGCCGCCCATGCCACTCGACCACTACCTCACTCTCGGCCGCTCCGGACTCCGCGTGAGCCCGATGTGTCTCGGCACCATGACCTTCGGCGACGACTGGGGCTGGGGCTCCACGGTGGCTGAGTCGGAGGCCATCCTCGCCCACTACCTGGAGCGCGGCGGCAATTTCATCGACACGGCCAACGCCTACACGCGCGGCCACTCGGAAGTGATCATCGGCGACGCGCTGGCGAAGACGCCCGGGCGGCGCGACCGGGTGGTGCTGGCCACGAAGTTCCTGTCGAACCTCTACCCCGGCGATCCCAACGGCGGCGGCGCTGGACGCAAATCGCTGCAGGCGGCCTGCGAGCAGTCACTGCGGCGCCTGAAGACCGACTACATCGATCTCTACTGGATGCACTGCTGGGACGCCTTCACCCCCATCGAAGAGACGATGCGCGCGCTCGACGACCTGGTGCGCGCCGGCAAGGTGCGCTACATCGGGTTCTCGGACACACCGGCCTGGAAGGTGGCGCAGGCGCAGACGATGGCGCTCTTCCAGGGCTGGACGCCGCTCATCGCCCTGCAGATCGAGTACTCGCTCATCGAGCGCACGGTCGAGGGCGAGCTGATGCCGATGGCGCGTGAACTCGGCCTCGGCGTCACGCCGTGGTCGCCGCTGCGCGGCGGCGCGTTGTCGGGCAAGTACACGCGCGCCAACGCCGGCACGGTCACGGCGGCCCGCGGCGAGCGCGTCACCAACTTCCTCACCGAACGCACCTACGCGATCGTCGACGAGCTGCAGCGCATCGGGGGAGAGGTGGGGGCGAGCCCGGCATCGGTGGCGCTGGCGTGGGTGCAGGGCCGCGCCGGTGTGACGTCCACCATCATCGGCGCGCGGCGGCTCGACCAGCTCGAACAGAACCTCGCCGGCCTCGACACCGTGCTCACGGCGGACCACGTCCAGGCACTCGACGCCGTCTCGGAGCCGGTGCTCAACTTCCCGGCCGGCATGCTGAAGTTCGTCGCGATGTTCTCGCAGGGCGGGATCACGGTCAACGGCCACACCGCTCCGGCGTGGCCGATGGCGCCGAAGACCGACGCCGACCGTTACTGAGCAGGCGGCCCCGGCGTGCCGCAGCCGCTGACCGAGGCCTCGGTGCGCGCCCAGCGCGGCGCGCCGGACACGGCAAACGCCGTCGCGCTCAACTGGCGCTGCCCGCGCACCCACGCCAGCGCGGCCTCGCGCACCTGCACGTCGCGAGCGCCGACCGCCAGCGCGTCGTCGGCAGCGAGGCCGAGACTGCGGGCGCGCGCCGCCAGGAAGTCGGTCATCGCGAGCGTGAGACGTTCGCCTGTCGCCACGGGCCGACCCGACGCATGACGCACTTCGATGTCGTCGCGCTCCGCACGGCAGCCGATCTCGACGCGCAGCCCCGACACGCCGAGCGCGCGCGCGCGCCAGCGGGGACGCCGCAGGTGATCGAGCAGCAGCGCCTGCAGCTCGGCGCCCGTCAGCGTCAGGGACACGACGCGGTTGTCGAAGGGAAAGAGGTCGTAGAGCGCGCCCAGCGTGAGCGGACCGGCGGCCAGGTCGGCGCGCAGGCCGCCAGGACCGGCGCCGTAGCTGAGGGCGGCGTCAGCACCAGGTACGACGGCGGCCAGGGCATCGGCGAACAGGTTGCCGAGCGGTGACTCGGCATCACCGGGTCCGCGCGCGATCGGGGCGTCGAGCGTCACGCCGAGCGGCGCGGCGCGCCACTGCGCCACCCGGCCGAGGGCCGGCGCCATCGCCTCGCTCACCGCGGCCACCGGCATCACCGCCCGTCCTTCGTAGTGCGCCGCGCGGGCAGCGGCCGTCGGGCCCGGCACGCAGTCGCCGCTCCCGGCGTCCTGCCACGCGCAGATGTCCTGTGGCGCGAAGATCCGCGCGGTCTCGACGGCGCCGGTGGCCCGTGAGACACGCAGGTCCACGCGACTGAAGGCCCGTCCCCACGAGAACGCCTGCACGATCGGGATGCCGGCGACACGGTGCGCCACCCCGTCGTGGGTGTGCCCGGCGACGACCGCATTCACGAGCCCCGCCGGCAGGCGCCGCGCCACGTCGAAGATCTCGGCGCTGTCGTCACAAAGGCCGAGATCATCCGGGACCGCAAAGGCCGAGCAGGAGCCGCCGGCGTGGGCGACGACGACCACCACCGTCGCACCAGCGGCGCGCAGCGCCGTCGCCTCGCGCACGATGGCGGGCGCCAGGGGCGAGGTGGCGAGGCCGCCCACGTTGGCTGCCAGAGTCAGCGACAGCGCGTCGTAGGTCATGACGCCGACCAGGCCGACGCGCACGCCGGCCACGGTCACGAGCGCCGACGGCATGACGTTCGGCCAGGCCACCGGCGCGTGCGTGCCGGCGTCGACGAGATTTGCGGCGAGCATCGGGTAGCGGGCCTGGCGGGCGAGCGCCTTGAGCGCCCCGCGCACGTCGCCGGCCGGGCGCGCGAACGGCCAGGCGTCCACGGCGCCGAACTCGAGATCGTGATTGCCGACGGCCGCGGCGGTGTAGCCGAGGGCGTTGTAGGCATCCACGACCACGGCGCCCTCGGACATGTTCGACTCGATCCCGCCAAGATACGTGTCGCCGGCATCGACCAGGACGACGCCGCCGCCATCGGCCGTGCGGGCCGCGCGCAGATTGGCCAGGTAGCCGCCGAACACCGCCAGCCCGCCACGGCCGTCGCGCGGAAAGACGAAGCCGTGCAGGTCGGTGGTGCCGACGATCGACACGGTGAGCGCGTCGGGCGCCTGACTGGCGCCCACCGCCAGGCCCGCGGCCGCGCTCAGCACGGCCAGCAGCGACGCCGCCAGGCGGGATCGCCGCCAGACGGGCCGGAACCTCGGTGCGCGCGCAGGAGTCGAAGTGGACATCGGGGGAGCGAGCCCAAGGATACCCGGCCCCGGCCCGGGTGTGCGCCGCCGAAGCGGCGCGGACGGCTTAGAATGGGAGTCTGCCCGGTTCTCTGGATTACATGTCGATCGACGCGCGCGTCTGCGGGAAGTTCCTGGAAGTCGGTGGCCGACGCTTTCTCGTGAAGGGCGTGACCTACGGCACGTTCGCACCTGACGCCTCGGGCCGCCAGTACCCCTCGCTCGCCCGCGTGCAGGCCGACTTCGCGGCCATGGCGGCGGCCGGCATCAACACCGTCCGCACCTACACGCCGCCGCCCGACGAGGTGCTCGACGCCGCCCACGCGCAGGGCCTGCGCCTGATGATCGGGCTGCCGTGGATGCAGCACGTCGCCTTCCTCGACGACGCCGCGCTGGCACGGCGCGTCCGGCGCGAGGTGGCCGCCGATGTGCGTCGCCTGGCGCCGCATCCCGCCGCGCTGCTCTTCGCCGTGGGCAACGAGATCCCGCCGGGTGTGGTGCGCTGGCACGGCGCGGCGCGCGTCGAGCGCTTCCTCCGCGAGCTCTACCACGACGCGAAGGCGGCGGCGCCGGCGGCGCTGCTCACCTACGCGAACTTCCCGCCCACCGAATACCTCGACCTCACCTGCTTCGACGTGTGCGCCTTCAACGTCTACCTGCACCGCGAGCGCGATCTGCGCGCGTATCTCGGGCGTCTGCAGCACCTGGCCGGCACCAAGCCGCTGCTGCTGGCCGAAGCCGGCGCCGACAGCATTCGCGAAGGGCTCGACGGCCAGGCCCGGCTGACCGCGGCGCAGCTGCAGGCGGCCTTCGCCGAAGGCGCCGCCGGTGCGGTGGCCTTTGCCTGGACCGACGAGTGGTGGCGCGGCGGGCACGAGGTGGATGACTGGGCGTTCGGACTGGTCGATCGCGAACGCCGACCGAAGCCGGCGCTGACGAGCGTTGCCGGCGTCTTCGCCGAGGCGCCCTTCTCCGCCGCCGCGCAGCAGACGTGGCCGCGCGTCTCGGTGGTGGTCTGCGCCTACAACGCCGGCGACACCATCGACGGCTGCCTGCGCTCGCTGCAGGCGCTGACCTATCCCGACTTCGAGGTGATCGTCATCGACGACGGCTCGCGCGATGACACCGCCGCGATCACGCGACGCTACCCGGCCGTGCGGCTGGTCGGCATTCCCAACGGCGGTCTCGCCGCGGCTCGCAACATCGGCATCGCCCACGCCACCGGCGAGATCGTGGCCTACACCGACGCCGACGTGCGCGTCGACCCCGACTGGCTCACGTATCTGGTGCAGCCGATGCTGCACGGCACCATGGCGGGGTCCGGCGGGCCCAACATCGCGCCGCCCGACGACGCCTGGATCGCGCAGGCCGTCGCTCGCGCCCCCGGCGGCCCGACCCACGTGCTGCTCGACGATCGCATCGCCGAACACGTGCCGGGCTGCAACATGGCGTTCAGGAAGTCGGCGCTCGAGGCGATCGGCGGCTTCAATCCGGTCTACCTGCGCGCCGGCGACGACGTCGACATCTGCTGGCGCCTGCAGGCGCGCGGCGACACCATCGGCTTTGCGCCGTCGGCGCTGGTCTGGCATCACCACCGCGCCACCGTGAAGGGCTACTGGCGGCAGCAGGCCGGCTACGGCGAAGGCGAGACCTGGCTCGAAGCGCACCATCCCGAGAAGTTCGTTGGCGGGCAGATGTTGTGGCGCGGCCGGATCTACAGTGCGCTGCCGTTTGTGGGCGCGCTCTCCGGCCGCCGCGTGAACACCGGCATCTTCGGCACGGCGGCGTTCCCGTCCGTCTACCGCACCGACGCGCATCCGTTCCAGTTCCTGCCGCACTCGCCAGCATGGATGCTCGGCTCGACGCTGCTGCTGCTGGCCGGCGTGCTCGGCCTGCTCGTGCGTCCGGGGGAAGCGGCGTGGCTGCTGCTGGCCGCCGGCGTCATCGGCTGGGGCACGACGCTCGGCCGCTGCGCCACGTTCGCGTGGCGCTCGGACCTCTCGGCGGCGCCGCCCATTCCGCGCGCCTCGGCGACGCGCAGCCGCTGGCAGTACCGCGCGCTCATCGCCTGGCTGCACGTGCTGCAACCGCTGGCGCGCATCTTCGGCCGGCTGCGCGGACTGGCCGATCCGCCCGACGTGGGCGACTCCCCGCACACGACCGGCGTGCCGTGGCGGGCCCCGGCGCCGTCACTCGCCACGGTGCTGGCGTCGGCGCGCCTCCAGGTCGGCGGCACGGTCGAGTGGACCTGTCTGGAACGAACACTGGATGGCGCCGCCCGCCTTCCTCACGGCGCTCGCCTCGAGCCTCCGCGCGGCCCGTCCGGCGTGGCGCGTACACGTGGACGAAGGCTGGCACGCCGACCGCGATCTCAGCATGGCCGTGGGCCGCTGGGGGTGGCTGCACGTGCGCACGCTGGTCGAGGAGCACGACCGCGGCCGCTGCCTGTGCCGCGTCGGCGCCCGCCTGCAGCCGAACGTGCAGGGTCTCGTGCGCGCGGCGCTGCTCGCCGTCGGGCTGGTCGGCGCCACGAGTGCGGCGATCGCGCTGCGCTGGCCGTCGGCCAGCCTCGGCGCGGTCATCGTCGTCATCGCGCTGATGGCCCGGGTCGCCTGGCAGGCGACGCGCAGCCTGGCCGTGCTCGATCACGCGCTGACGCGCGTCGGCGCGCAGATCGGGCTGGTGCCGATGGCCGGCCCCGCGGGTCCGGGCATCCGCTGGCAGCCGGCCGGCGCGCTGCAGAAGGGCCAGGCGGCCACGGCCGTCCTGATGGCGGCGAGCACCGCCCTGAGCGGCCTCTTCCTCTACCAGGATCTGACGACCCCGCGGGTGCTGCCCTCGCGGGCCGCCGGCCGTCCGCAGCGTCGCGCCGCCGGCGGCGATCGCGCCGCGGCCGGCGCGGCCGCCACGCGCCGAGACCAAGGCGCCGCCCGTCCGCAGTCCGCTCAAGAGGCGGGCGTGAGCCTCCTCCGCTGGACGCTGTCGTTCCTGCGGCCCTATCGCGGCAGAGTCGTCGCCATCACGGCGCTGTCGATCGTCGAGGTGGCGCTCGGCGCCCTGGCGCCGTGGCCCCTCAAGACCATCATCGACAGCGTGCTCGGCGCCGAGCCGCTGCCGGCGTTTCTGGCCACCTTCGCCGATCGCGTGCTCGGCACCGAACCCGGTCGCGATGCTGGTCACCATCGCCGTCGGCGGCCTGGTGCTGCAGCTGCTGCTCGAAGGCGCCCTCACCTGGCACACGCAGCTCCAGGTGCAGACCGGCCAGCGCATCGTCTACGACCTGCGGCGCCGGTTGCTCGATCATCTGCTGGCGCTGGGCCTGCGCCACCACATCACGACCCGCACCGCCGATTCGGTCTACCGGCTCGAAGCCGATGCCTACTGCGTGAACGACCTGGCCATGGGCGGCGTCTTTCCGCTCGCCGTGTCGGCGCTCAAGCTCACGGTGATGTTCGCCATCCTCGTGCAGCTCGACCTGTCGCTGGCGCTGCTGTCGCTGGCGGTCGTGCCGTTTCTCTACGCCAGCCTCCGCTACTACTCGACGAAGATGATCGACCGCGCCGAGAAGGTGAAGCAATCCGAGTCGTCGCTGGTCGAGCGGATGTTCGAGATTCTGTCGTCGGTACGCGTCGTGAAGAGCTTCGCGCGCGAGCCGCACGAGATCGCCCGCTTCACGGCGGTCGGCGACCAGACGATGCAGGCGCGGCTGCGCCTGACGTGGCAGGAATCGCTCTTCGGCATCGCGCTCAGCGTCATCACGCTGGTGGGCACCGCGCTCATCCTCACCGTCGGCGGCATGCACGTGCTCGACGGCCGGCTTACCGTGGGCAGCCTGCTGGTCGTGCTGGCGTATCTGGCGGCGGTCTACACGCCGCTGTCGTCGATCGCCCATACCGCCGGCACCCTGCAGCAGGCCGTCGCCAGCGCCCGGCGCGTACGCGAGATCTTCGCGCTCACGCCCGAAACCGCCGACCCGGACGCCGGGCTCGACGCCTCGCAGGTCGCCGGCGAGCTGCGCTTCGACGACGTCAGCTTCGCCTACGATGCCGACCGCCGCATCCTCGACGGCATCAGCTTCGTGGCCCGTCCCGGCGAGATGGTGGCGCTGGTCGGTCTCACGGGCGCCGGCAAGTCCACGCTGGTGAGCCTGATTCCGCGCTTCTTCGTGCCCACCGGCGGCCGCGTGCTCGTCGACGGCGTCGACGTCAGCCGCTACGCGCTGCGCTCACTGCGTCAGCAGGTGGCCCTGGTGCCGCAGGACGCGGTGCTCTTCGGCACCACCATCGGCGAGAACATCCGCTACGGGCGTCTGACCGCCACCGACGCCGAGGTGGCGGCGGCCGCCGAGGCCGCACATGTCGCCCACTTCATCGCCCGCCTGCCGCAGGGCTACGACACGCCGCTGGCCGAAGCCGGCGGCACGCTCTCGGGCGGCGAGCGCCAGCGCCTCAGCATCGCCAGGGCGCTGCTCAAGAACGCGCGGATCCTCGTGCTCGACGAACCGACCTCGTCGCTCGACGCCCTCTCGGAAGAAGCGGTCTTCAGCGCGCTGCGCCGTCTGCGCGCCGGGCGCACGACCATCGTCATCGCCCATCGCCTGTCGACCATCCGCGACGCCGACCGCATCCTGGTGCTGCACGACGGGCACCTCGTCGCCCAGGGCACGCACGACCAGCTGCTGGCCGGCAACGATCTCTATCGCCGCATGTGCGCGCGTCTGTCGATCGGCCGCTCGCTCGACGAGCCGGAATCGGTCGACGAAGTCATGCACGCGCTGTGACGCCCGGCCTGCCGTGAAGATCCTGGTCGCCGGCATCATCGCGCGGTATCCCTTCGGCGGGGTCACCTGGTGTTCGCTCATGTACCTGCTGGGCCTGCGCGCGCTCGGCCACGAGGTCTTCTACGTGGAAGACACCGGCGAGTGCATCTACGACCCGGTCGCCAACACCCTCTCGAAGGACCCCGCCTACGGCACCCGTTACATCCACGAGGCGCTGCAACCCTTCGACCTCGGCGGCCGCTGGAGCTTCGTGAACTGGGACGGCACCTGGCACGGCGCGCCGCGCAACGCCGTGGCGACCTTCTGCGCCGACGCCGACCTCTACATCAACCTGTCGGGTGGCTCGTGGTTCTGGCGCGACGAATACGCCCGCATCCCGCGGGCCGTCTTCATCGACACCGATCCGGTCTTCACGCAGGTGTCGCTCGCCGCCGGCGATGCCTCCTACGTCGCGTTCTTCCGCCGTTTCCATCACCTGTTCACGTTCGGCGCCAACATCGGCACGCCGGCCTGCGACGTGCCCACCGCTGGCTTCACGTGGCACAAGACCTGGCAACCGGTGGTGACCGATCTGTGGCAGACGCCCGCCGGCTCGGAAGGCGAGCGCTACACCACCGTGATGACGTGGAAGATCGAGAGCTTCGCCGACATCGACGGCAACAAGAACATCGAGTTCATGAAGTTCCTGGACGTCGCGGCCCGCTCCCCCCATCCGCTGGAGCTGGCCGTGAACGGCCCGCAGGAGTTCCTGCGCGCGCACGGCTGGCGCACGGTGGAGGGCATGGGCGTGTCGCGCCACCTGTGGGACTACCGCGCCTACGTCCAGGGCTCACGGGGCGAGTTCGGCGTCGCCAAACACGCCTACGTCTCGCGCCGCTCCGGCTGGTTCAGCGATCGCACGGAGTGCTACCTGGCGGCCGGACGCCCGGCCCTCGTGCAGGACACCGGCTGGAGCGCGCATCTCCCGGAAGGCGAGGGGCTGCTGGCGTTCGCCACGCCCGAGGAGGCGCTCGCCGGGCTCGATCGCCTGCAGACCGACTACCCGCGCCACGCCCGACGCGCCCGCGAGATCGCCATCGAGTGTTTCGATGCCGCCCGGGTGCTGCCGCCGCTGCTCGAGGCCGCCTGCCGATGACTGGTCCGCTGCGCATCGCCCTGGTGGCGCCGGTCGCCACCGCCGTGCCGCCGCCGCGCTCGGGCTCGATCGAGATGCTCACGTCGCAGCTCGCCGAGGGTCTGGTGGCGCGCGGTCACGCTGTGACGCTCTTTGCCGCCGGCGACTCGACCACCAGCGCCACGCTGCACGCGACCTTCCCGCGCGGCTACCGTGACGACCCGGCGCTGTGGTCGTGGGAGCTGGCGGAGCTGATGAACGTGGCGGCCGCGGTCGAACGCGCCGCTGCGTTCGATCTCATCCACTGCCAGTCGGAGTATTTCCCGATGTCGCTGGCGTTCAGCCGGCTGGTCGCGACGCCGATCCTTCACACCGTGCACTACGCGCCGGCGGAGGATGAGGTCTCGATGTGGCGCCGCTATCCCGAGGCGCCGTTTGTCGCCGTCTCCGCCGCGCAGGCCGAGCGCCTCGACGGCTTGCGGATCGCGGGCACCGTGCCGCACGGCGTGGACACCGAGGCGCTCGCCTTCCAGGCCGTCCCGGGCGACTACCTGTTGTTCCTGGGCCGTTTCACCGAGGGCAAGGGCGTGGTCGAAGCGGTCGAGGTCGCGCGTCGTGCCGGCCTGCCGCTGCGTCTGGCCGCCCAGGCGAACGACTACTACCGCGAGGTCGTGGCGCCGCTGGTCGATGGCACCACCATCATCTACGCGGGCGAAGTCGGCGGGGCGGAGAAGGCCGCCCTCCTCGGCGGCGCCAGGGCCCTGCTCTACCCGGTGCAGAAGCCCGAGCCCTTCGGTCTCGTGCTCGCCGAAGCGATGGCCTGCGGCACGCCGATCGCCGCGCTCGACCGCGGCGCCGTGCGCGAGGTGGTGGACGACGGCGTGACCGGCGGCGTGTTCACGTCGCTCGAGGCGATGACGGCCGGCCTGGGCCACGTGCTCGCGCTCGACCGGTCCGCGGTTCGAGCCTCGGCCGTGGCGCGCTTCGGCCTGGCCCGCATGGTGAGGTCCTACGAGCGCATCTACCAGCAACTGCTGCGGCCGTCCGGAGCGGAGCGATGAGATGACCGGGGCCGATCGCCGTGCCGCGCCGACGCTGCTCGGCATCTTCGCCCACCCGGACGACGAGTCGCTGGCCTGCGGTGGCCTCTTTGCGCGCTGCGCGGCGCTCGGCGTGCGGGTGGTCGTGGTGTCGCTGACGCGCGGCGAAGCGGGGCCCACCTCGTCCAACGACGCCGAGGCGGCCACGAGGCTCGGCGACGTCCGGACCGCGGAGTTCCAGGCGGCCGCGCGCGTGCTCGGCGCCACCGACGCGGTCGTGCGACGTCACGCCGACGGCATGCTGGCGTGGATCGAGCCGTCGGTCCTCGACGCGGATCTGCAGGCGCTGCTCGATGCCTACCAGCCGCAGGTGGTCGTCACCTTCGATGCCGACGGTCTCTACTGGCATCCCGATCACATCGCGGTGCACGAACGCACGACCGCGGCCGTCGCCGCCCTCGGCGCCGCCGCGCCAGCCCTCTACTACGTCTCGATGCCGCGCGGGCAGATGCGCGCCGTCACCGTCCGGGCCGGCCGCAGCACGCCGGTGGTGCCGGGGCTCGACGACCCGGATGTCTTCGGAGCCGATGCCCCGGCACCGACGCTGGCCGTGGACGCCGGGCCGCTGGCCGTCCGCAAGCTGGCGGCCATCCTGTGCCACGCGTCGCAGTTCGGCGCCAGCGCCTTTGCCGCGCTCAGCGCTGACGACGCCGCACTCATCGCCATCGAACACTACCGTCGCGCGCCGGTGGGCGCCGTCGGCCCGACCTTCATCGACCGGCTCGGCGCGACGCCGGCCCTCGTCTCCTGATCGGCTCCCATGCAGGCATCACTGCTCACACGGCTGCGCTGTCCCTTCTGCGGCACCGCGCTCGCGATCGTCGAGGAGGTGCCCGTCGTCAGGCGCGGCGACGACATCGAGTCGGCCGTGCTCGGCTGCGCCTGCTGCGCCTATCCGGTGGTGGCCGGGATCCCGGTGGTCATCGCCGGCGACCGCGAACGCGCGGCCATGAACGCCATCGAGGCCGGACACCACGACGAGGCGCTGGCGCTCATGCTGGCGCTCGACGGCCCGCGCCGCGAGGCCTTCCGACGCGCTGGTCGCCCGCGGGGACGCGGCGACCTACCGCGAGGCCATCGACGTCCTCAGTCCCGACGCCGAGGGCACCTACTTCGTCTACCGCCTTTCGGATCCCGACCTTCGTCACCGCCTCGGGCGTGCTCCGCGCGCTGGCGCAGACGCCGGCGCTCGACGGCTGGGTCGTGGACGTCTGCGGCGGCTCGGGCCACCTCACGCGCGTGCTCACCGGGCTGCGGGGCGAGCGGCCCGGCGGCACCATCGTCGCCGACCTCTACTACTGGAAGCTCTGGCTCGGCGCGCGCATGACGGTGCCCGGCGCGCACGCGGTGTGCTGCGACGCCAACGACCCGCTGCCCTTTGCCCGCGGCATCGCGTCGCTCGTGATGCTGTCGGACGCCTTTCCCTACATCTGGCGCCGGCGGGCCCTGGCCGAGGAGCTGATGCGGCTGGTGGGCCCCGGCGGCACGCTCGTCATGCCGCACCTGCACAGCGCGCTCGGCGAGAACTTCTCGGCCGGCATGACGCTCACGCCCGCCGGCTACGCCGACCTGTTTGCGCCGCTCGACCCGCGCCTGTTCCCCGATCGCGCGCTCTTCGACGCGCGTGGTGGACGACGGCGTCGTCGATCTGTCACGCGCGGTCGCCGCCGACGCGATCGGCGCCGAGCCGTCGATCACGCTGGTGGCCAGCCGCGTGCCGCAAGTCTTCACGCGCTACGACGTGCCGGCG
Source organism: uncultured Acidobacteriota bacterium (assembly GCA_963779175.1). Taxonomy (GTDB): domain Bacteria; phylum Acidobacteriota; class Vicinamibacteria; order Vicinamibacterales; family UBA2999; genus CADEFD01. Next base: position 68,376 of record CAVZXA010000003.1, on the reverse strand, counting down.
CCCACCGCCGTGACCGGCGCGCTCGCGGTGAATCCGCTCTACGCGCTGACCCACGCCGACGGCGCGACCACGCTGACGCTGCGCTTCCCGACGCCGGAGTACGAAGAGGAGTTCGGCGCCTGCCGCCGCTACCTGCCGGAGACGCTCACCGATCGCCGCGGACCTGACGCCGCCGCTCGATCCGGCGCGCCTGCGTGAAACTCTCGGCGCCCGCGTCTACGACGACCTGCGCCGCCGCCTCGTGCTCATCGACGCCCCGCCCGGCTACTGCTAGCCGCGATCTCGGCGACCGCGGCGGGGTCGGCGGCCACGGCATCGTAGGGCGGACGGTTGTAGAGCCGGCGCCCCGCCCACTCGTGGATCACGACCGCGGGACTGTTCCTCGCGCATCGGTCGCGGGCATCACGTCGTACTCCCACAGCACCACGGTCCGCGAGAAGTGCTCGGCGAGGAACGGCACCAGCGCCGAGCCGAACGAGTCACGGTAGATGAGCGCCTGCGGAAGGGCCGGATCGTCGAGTGCGGTCACCAGTCGCGGGCCGATGTAGCCAGGATGCGGCCGCGCGGGTTCGACGACACGTGCCCGCCGCGCCGTGCGCGGCACCAGCGTGAGGTCCGTCTCGGATGTCAGCGACGCGAGGCCGGCCATCTCCGCCAGGTCCATGCCCGGAGTGGTGCGGGCCTCGACCACGAAGGCGGCGGCGGTCGCCGGCGGCGGCACGGCGGGCGCCTGCTCCCGCACGGCGCATCATGATTCGACGATAGGCCTCGGCGGCACCAAGGTCGTTCCAGTGCGTGTCGGTCAGGTGATACACCCGCGCCTGCGCCTTGGCGTCCAGCAGCGCCTGGCGCAGGTCGACGGCCGGCACGGTCGTCCGTGCGCGCAGCATCGTCATGAGCTGGTCGGCCCGCGCGCGGCGGCCGGCGTCGCGGCGCAACGCCGCCGGCAGGAACTCCGGATAGATCGTGTGCTTGTCGGGCGCCAGCACGAACACGTAGGCGATGCCCCGCGCCGCCAGCCAGTCGGCGGTGTGCTGGAGTGTCACGCGCCACGCCTCGAGCTCGACGGCCGTGAACGGCGTGGCAAGCGTGAGCGTCTTCGATCGCCCCGTCATCGGCATAGAACCACCAGCCCTGGCGACCGCGCAGCACCGTGGGCAGCGGCGACACGCCGAGCCACCGGTAGCGCAGGCCGGCCTGCCAGCGCACCAGCCGGGCCCGGAACGCGAAGCGCCCTCGAAGTCGCGCGCCCAGCCGGCGAGGCTGAAGCTGAAGCCGCCCGGTGAGGCAGCGGCCGCGTCGGCGCGTCACGCAGCACCTCGTCGTCGACACCGGCGAGCGTGCCAAGGCCCGGGGCGAGCAGCACCAGGGCGAACGGCAGCCACGAGCAGGCGCTCCGCCCACGGCAGGAGGCGCCACTCGCCTCGACGCGGCACGGCGGTGGGATGCGGGCGCTCTGGCATCAGAAGCGGAAATAGATGAACGGGCTGTAGGTGCCGGCGGCGCTCAGCATGCAGCGAGGCCGAGATCAGCACGAGCAACGCCACGACCGTCCCGGCCGACGCGAACGGGCCGAGCGTCAGGGACGGCCTTGTCGGCCGACGCGCGCGTCAGACGGGCGGCCAGCGACCGGCGCGAGCGGCATCGCGCCGACGACGCCGGCCACCAGCGCCAGGACCACGTCCGGCGTGAGATACCACGAGGCGTCGAAGGTGGGGGTCGCGGCTGACCTCACGCCGGCCATCGCCGCCAGCAGGTGCCCTGCCTCGGCGAGCGAGCCGGCGCGGAAGAAGACCCAGCCGACCATCACGACGACCAGCGCGTAGACGTGCCCGACGACCCGCCACGCGCCAGCCGGGGCCCGCTGCGATCCACGGCCGACCATGCGTTCCACCACGAGGAACGCCCCGTGGAACAGGCCCCACACGACGAACGTCCAGCTCGCGCCGTGCCACAGCCCGCAGAGCGCGAACACGGCGACGAGGTTCAGGTAGACACGGGCCGGCGCCACGCGGTTGCCGCCGAGCGGCACGTAGAGGTAGTCGCGGAACCATGCCGACAGCGACAGGTGCCAGCGGCGCCAGAACTCCTGCACCGAGGTGGCCACGTAGGGATAGCGGAAGTTCTCCGGGAAGCGGAAGCCGAACATCCGGCCGAGGCCGATGGCCATGTCCGAGTAGCCGGAGAAGTCGAAGTAGAGCTGCAGCGTGTAGCACCCGACACCCAGCCAGGCGACGGCGGTGGTCAACTCGGCGGCCGGCAGCGCGAAGATGCGGTCGGCCGGCAGCGCCAGCGTGTTCGCGATGAGCATCTTCTTGGCGAGGCCGACGACGAAGCGCCGCACGCCGTACGCCATGTCGTGGAGAGCCACCTCGCGACGAGGCAGCTGGTCGGCGATTTCGCGATAGCGGATGATCGGTCCGGCGATGAGCTGCGGGAAGAACAGCAGGTACAGCGCCGCTTCCATCGGGCGCTTCTGCGCCACCGCGTCGCGGCGGGCGACGTCCACGACATACGAAATGGCGTGGAACGTGAAAAACGAGATGCCGATCGGCAGCGTGATGTCGGGTACGGCGAACGGGCCGATTCCGGCGCGGCCGAGCAGCGCGTTCAGGTTGGCGCCGAGAAATCCCGTGTACTTGCAGACCACCAGCACCAGGAGGTTTGCGGCCACCGTGGCCGTGAGCAGCCAGCGGCCCGCGGGCTGGTCGCGATAGCGGTCGATGGCCAGGGCGGCGAGGTAGTTGGCGACGATCGACAGGGCGATGAGGCTCGTGAACGCGCCGGCCCCCGACGCATAGAAGACCAGGCTGGCAACGAGCAGCAGGGCGTTACGCCAGGCCGGATGTGGCACCAGGTGCAGCGCGAGCACCACGGGCAGGAACACGAACAGGAACGACGGCGCGGTGAACAGCACGGCGTCAGCGGCTCCCGAAGGCGTCGAGCAGACGCGGCAGCGCCTCGTGCATGGCCGACGTCACCGGCGCGTCGGGCCGCAGTCCCGGCCGGAAGCCCTGCGCCTGCAGAGCCGCGAGCACGGCCGGCCGCGAGGTGATGACGTGCATCGGCACGTGCCACTTCGCGCCTTCGCCGCTGACCAGCGCCGGCGGCTGGTGGTCGCCCACCAGGATCAGCACGAGGTCGCGGTCGTGGCGCAGCTGCAGGTAGCCGGCAAACGTCTCGTAGGCGTAGGTCAGCGCCCGGACGTAACCGGGGCTGAGGTCGAGCCAGTCGGCCGGCACCGCCCACGCCGCGGCGAGCGCCGCTTCATCGTGCGAATCGCGCCGTAGCACGCGCGCCCAGTCGGGCTGATAGGGCGGGGTCGGCGTGAAGGGCGTGTGCGTGCTGATGGTCGGGAACACCGCAAACACCGGCTTGCGCTCGCCCGGGCCGAGTTCGAGCGCATCGAGGCGCGCCAGGGCGAACTGATCGGTGATGTCCCACCAGCCGAACGACGGCCCTTCGTAGGCCAGCTTCCCGGCATCGTAGATCTCGTCGAAGCCGTAGAACGCGCCTTCGCTCCACCGACCGCGGATGCCGGGCATCACGGCGACGGTGCGATAGCCGCGGCGGGCGAACGCCGTGACCATGGTGTCGCGCTGCTGGGCCATCAGCCGCGTGTTGGTGGCGCCGTCGCGCACTTCGGTGCCCGAGAGGAGGCTGATGTGCGCCAGCCACGACTCGCCGCCGAAGGTCGGCGAGTCGAGGTAGGTCGAGACCACCGACCGCCCGGTCGTGCGGATGGCGTCGTCGAACCGTGCGCGCACCGGCGCCAGCGCCTCGGCGAACGCCGGACGCTCCCAGCTCACGCTGCCATACGACTCGACGAACAGCAGCAGCACGTCGGCGCCCTGGACGCGCGCCAGCGTCGACTCGACGACCGGCGCCGGCCCCAGCGCGCGCACCCCGGCGCCGCTCATTTCGAACGCGTACTGGCGGGCCTGACTCGCCCACACCATGGTGACCGGGGTCGCGATCGCCGGCCACTGCGGCACCCGCTCCTGGTCGAGGCGCTGCAGGCCGCCCCAGGCCGACCGCAAGCGCCGGCAGGACCAGCATCGCGCGGCGCAGCATCGGATCGCCGGTGCCATCGATGACCCGCCCGAAGGCCCAGCGGAGCGGCAGATAGAACACCGTCGGCACCAGCACGAGCGCGGCGATGACGGCGGCGACGATGGTCGGCGTCGCCACGGCGGCGAACATCGCGGCCACCGCCGGCAGATGCGGCAGGTCCCAGTAGAGATTGATCGGCCGGCCCCACATCGACTGCGCAGTGACGTCGGCGTAGCGGCCGATCATCAGCGCCACCCACAGCGCCGGCCAGGGCGCGGGCCACCTTCAGCCGTCGCGGCCGTGCCAGCCGGGCGAGCACTGCGAGGAGTCCGGCCGCGCCCAGCACCTCGAGCGACAGCTCCCCGCTCAGGCGCACGAACGGCGTGGGCCAGATGTTGACGATGGTGAGCGAGGCGTTGAGCAGCGCCAGGGCGAGCGCGACGAGGGCCCAGTGGGGTGCGGGTCGAAGAGTCGGCACAGTCGGCAGCCCGGCGTCGTGCGAAGGTTCCGCGCGGCGGGGCACACTTCAGGATACAGGCAATCGTCGGGAGGGGCCCGGGCACCCCTGAGGCCGCGGTGGGGCGCTGCTCAATAGTGAACATCGGTCCGGACGGCGAACGCGTACCGTGAGGCATGGCCACTCCAGACAGCAACCGGCCACCCGCGGCGCCGATCGTCGCGTTCGCAGGCCGCGCCAGGATCGTGCGGTGGGCCCTCGGCAGCGTCGAGATCCTCGGCGTCGGTGTGCTTGTGCCCCTGGCCATCCTCTTCGTCGGCACACCCATCGTCCTCGCGGTCAGACTCATCATCGAGCTGGCGCGGCGCTTGTGACCCGGCGTCCGCCCGTGCTCTGGCCCGCCGCTGGCGGCACCGGGGAGGGCGGTATCCGGCGATGGTTCCGCCGGCCGACGCCGTTAGAACCGCCGCTGCGCGACGAGCTGCTGAGCATCGAGGCGCTCGAAGGGCGCGCGATCACGCTTGCCGGCAGCCTGACGCTCGACCCGCGTGAAGGCCGCGCCTTCAGCGTGCTGCCCCGCTTCGCCGACAACGGTCGGGTGCTGAGTCGTGCCTACATGGATCTGGCGCGCGACCTGGCGGCAGGACGCTTCCTGTCGGCGGCCGCCGAATGGCTGCTCGACAACTTCCACGTCGTCACCGAGGGGCTGTCGGCCGTCGAGCGCGATTTGCCGGCGACCTACTACCGGCAGTTGCCGGCCCTGGCCGTGCGCGCGCACGCCGGCCATGCGCGGATCTATGCGATCGCGCTCGAACTCATCCGCCACAGCGACAGCCGTCTGGACGAGCAGCAGATGCTGCAGTTCCTCCGCAGCTTCCAGCGCGTGGCACCGCTCACGATCGGCGAACTGTGGGCATGGCCGAGCATGGTCAAGCTGGCGCTGGTCGAAAACCTCCGTCGTCTGGCCGATGAGCTCATGCACGCGCGGGTCGTGCGTCAGGCGGCCGATGCCTACCTCGAGCACGCCTCCGCCACGCCGGGTGCGCGCCCCATCGACCTGCCCTCACCGCTCGCTCCCGACTTCGCCGTGCAGCTGCTGCACCGGCTTCGCGAGTACGGCCTGGGGCTCACCGGCGTGCGGCTGGCGCTCGACCAGCATCTGGCGGCGCTCGACACCACGGCCGAAGATCTCGATCCGCGCCGAGCACCAGCGCCAGAGCGTCGCCCAGGCCTCGGTCGCCAACGCCGTCACCAGCCTGCGGCTCTGTGCGGCGCTCGATTGGCCGACCTTCGTCGAGTCGGTCAGCCTCGTCGACGACGTGCTGCGACGCGATCCGGACGGCGTCTACGCCCGCATGGACTTCCTCAGCCGCGACCAGCAGCGCCAGGCCGTCGAGACGCTGGCGCCGACCAGCGGCGATGCCCAGGTGCGGGTGGCCCTGCGCGCCGTGGCCAGTGCGCGCCAGGCGCACGACGACGGGACGCCGGCCGCCGCACATGTCGGTTACCACCTGGTGGGCCCGGGCCGGCTCGGTCTCGAGTCGGACCTGGGGTTTCAGCCGGGCCTCGTGCAGCTGCTGCAGCGCCTGCTCTTCCGCGCCGCGCCCATCCTCTACGTGAGCACCGCGGCCGTTGGCACCGCCGCGCTGGTGGCGGCCGGCGTGCGCTACGCCGACGGCGTCGGCGCGTCGACCTGGACGCTCACGGCCGTCGCGCTGCTGCTGATGGTGCCGGCCAGCGAACTGGTCGTCGGCTTCATCCAGACCATCGTCTCCCGGCTCCTCCAGCCGCAGCGCCTGCCGCGCCTCGAGTTCGCCGACGGCGTGCCGGCCAGCGCCCGCACGATGGTCATCATCCCGACGATGCTCACGAGCCGCGACGGCGTCGATGCGTTGCTGGCCCACGTCGAGGTGCTGGCGCTCGGCAACCTCGATCGCCACGTGCACGTCGCAATCCTGAGCGACTTCGCCGATACCATCCATCCCGACGACGCCGTGGACGCCGCGCTGCTCGAGCACGCCCGCGCCGGGCTGGCCGCGCTGGGCGCGCGCTTCGGCCCCGATCACGCCGACCGCTTCTTCCTCTTCCATCGCGATCGCCGCTGGAACGCCGGCGAAGGCGCCCACATCGGCTGGGAGCGCAAGCGCGGCAAGATCGAAGAGTTCAACCGGTTGCTGCGCGGCGCGACCGACACCAGCTTCTCGACCCGCGAGGGGCAGCTCGACGTGCTCAAGGACGTGCGCTACTGCCTGACGCTCGACTCCGACACGCGCCTGCCCCGCGAAGCCGCGCGCCAGCTCATCGGCGTGATGGCACATCCCCTGAACCAGCCGCGCTTCGATCCGGCGCTCGGCCGCGTCACCGAGGGCTACGGCATCCTGCAGCCGCGCGTGAGCGTCACGATGGCCAGCGCCGCCGGCTCGCTCTTCGCCCGCGCCTACGCCGGGCACACGGGCGTGGACCCGTATACGACGGCGGTCTCCGACGTCTATCAGGACCTGTTCGGCGAGGGCATCTTCACCGGCAAGGGGCTCTACGACGTCGATGCCTTCACCGCGGCCCTCGACGGCCGGGTGCCTGAGAACGCGCTGCTGTCGCACGACCTCTTCGAGGGGCTGTACGCGCGCACCGCGCTCGTCACCGATGTCGAGGTCGTGGACGACTATCCGCCGAGCGTGCTGGGCCACGCCCGGCGCCAGCATCGCTGGGTGCGCGGCGACTGGCAGATCCTCGGCTGGCTGTTCCCCTTCGTGCCGTCGCGCCGCGGCCTGGTCCGTAATCACCTGCCGCTCATCGCGCGCTGGAAGATTCTCGACAACCTGCGGCGCAGTCTGGTGCCGCCCGCCACGGCGGCGCTGCTCATCGCGGGCTGGACGCTGCTGCCGGGGGACGCCCTCGTCTGGACGGTGGCGGCGCTGGCCGGCGCCCTGTATCCGCTCGCCGTCGGACTCACCCGCCTCGTCAGCGGGCCGCGGCGCGGGCAGGGCTGGCGGCTCTACCTGCGCGAGACCGCCGACGAGGCCGGCCTCGCCGCCGTGCGCGCCGCGCTGCAGGTCACGCTGATGGCGCACGAAGCCGTGGAGCGCGTGCACGCCATCGTCATCACGCTGGTGCGCGTCAGCATCACCAGACGCCGGCTGCTCGAGTGGGAGACCACCGCCGCCCACGCGGTGCGCAGCGGTCCGCCGCGCCTCGAGACCTATCTCTCCGGCATGGCGGGCAGTCCGATCGTGGCTGTCATCACCTTCGGCGCGGTGCTCCTCGCGGCCCCGGAGCGCTGGCTGACGGCCGCGCCGATCCTCGCGCTGTGGCTCGCCGCGCCGACGATCGCCTACGTGCTCAGCCGGCCCTCGCGCGGCGCTGCGGACGCCGATGAGCGACGCCGATCGCGCCTACCTGCGCGAGGTGGCGCGGCGCACGTGGCTCTACTTCGAGACCTGGACCGCGGCCGACGATCACTGGCTGCCGCCCGACAACGTGCAGTTCACACCGGGGCCGACGATCGCCCATCGCACGTCGCCGACCAACATCGGCCTCGGCCTGCTGGCGACGCTGTCGGCTCACGACCTCGAGTTCATCGACAAGGCGGCCATGGTCGCCGCCATCGACGCCACGCTGACCACCGTCGAAGGCCTCGAGCGCTGGCACGGCCACCTGCTGAACTGGTACGACACGCGGACGCTCGAACCGCTCAAGCCCGCCTACGTCTCGACGGTCGACAGCGGCAACCTGGCCGCGGCGCTCGTCACCCTGAGCGTGGGTCTGGCCACGCACGCACCCGACCTGGCGGCCCGGGCGAGTGCGCTGGTCGAGGCGATGGACTTCCGGGTGCTCTACGTGCCGGCGCGGCGCCTGTTCGCCATCGGCTACCGGCTCGCCGACCGCGACAACGCCGGACGCCTCGACGCCTCCTGCTACGACCTGCTGGCCTCCGAGGCCCGCCTGGCGAGCTTCATCGCCATCGCCAAGGGCGATGTGCCCCAGGCGCACTGGTTCCACCTGGGCCGGGCCACGACCAACGTCCGCGGTGTGCCGGTGCTGCTGTCGTGGAGCGCCACGATGTTCGAGTACCTGATGCCGCTGCTGGTGATGCGCAGCTTCCCGCAGACGCTGCTCGACGAGTCGTGCCGGGCGGTGGTGCGCCGTCAGGTGGACTACGCGGCCACGCGCGACGTGCCGTGGGGCATCTCGGAGTCGGCCTACGCCACCGTCGATCGCCACGGCACCTATCAGTACCGCGCCTTCGGCGTGCCGGGTCTCGGCCTGAAGCGCGGCCTCGGCGACGCGCTGGTGGTCGCGCCGTATGCCAGCGCCCTGGCCGCCGTGTATGCCCCGGCCGCGGTGGTCGCCAATCTGCGGCAGCTCGACGCGCTCGGCCTGACGAGTCCGTTCGGCTTTCTCGAGGCGATCGACTACAACCAGCCAGATGCCGAGACCGGCGCGCCCGACGCCACCGGCGTCGTCGTCGCCAACTGCATGGCGCATCACCAGGGCATGACGCTGGTCGCCATCGGCAACGCGCTCGGCGATAACGCCATGGTCGAGCGCTTCCACGCCGATCCGCGCGTGCGCGCCACCGAGCTGCTGCTGCAGGAACGGCCACCGCGCCGCCGCCTCACCGTGGCGCCGCGGCCCACCGACAACGCGCCGCCGCTGGTGCCGTCGCTGGCGGCGCCGCTGCGGCGCTTCCGCTCGCCGCACACGCAGCACCCGCATACGCAGTTCCTCTCGAACGGCACGTTCGTGACCGCCGTCACGACCGCCGGGGGCGGCGGCAGCACCTGCCGCGGGCTCGCGGTGACGCGGGCGCGCCAGGATCGCACGATGGACCACGACGGGCTGTTCGTCTACCTTCGCGACGTGCGCAGCGAGGCCGTGTGGTCGGCGGGCTTCCAGCCCACGTGCCGCGAGGCCGACGACTACAGCGTGACCTTCCTGCCCGAACGCGCCACCATCCGCCGGCGTGACGACGGGCTCACGACGCAGCTGGATGTCGCCGTGTCGGCCGAAGACGACGTCGAGGTGCGGCGCGTCACGCTGCGCAATCACGGCCCTGAGGTGCGCGAGATCGAGGTGACGAGCTACGGCGAGATCGTGCTGGCGACCGATGCCGCCGACCGCGCCCACCCGGCCTTCGGCAAGCTGTTCGTACGCACCGAGTTCCTGCCGGCCAGCGCGGCGCTCCTCTGCACGCGGCGCGTCCGTGATGCCGGCGAGACAGCGTTGTGGGCCTTTCATGCCCTCAGCCTCGAGGGCCGGGCTCACAGCCATGTCGAATGGGAAACCGATCGGGCCCGCTTCCTCGGCCGCGGCGGCACCGTGCGCCGGCCCCAGGCGCTCGACGGCCGCGCCCTCACCGGGACCACCGGTGACGTGCTCGACCCGATTGTGAGCCTGCGCCAGCGGGTGCGGCTGGCGCCGGGCGCCGTCGTGCGCATGTGCCTGGCCACCGGGGTGGCCGGCTCGCGCTCGCACGCCGAGGCGCTGGCGCAGAAGTACCACGACCCGAGTGCCGCCGGGCGGACCTTCGCGCTCGCCATCACGCATGCGAGAAGCGGCCTGCACCATCTGGGCGTCGACGCCGACGACGCCATCCTCTACGAGCGCCTGGCCTCGCGCGTGCTCGGCGTCGATGCGTCGCTGGCGCCGCCGGCGGCGGTACGCGCGGCCAACGTGCTCGGCCAGGCCGGGCTGTGGCCGCACGGCATCTCCGGCGATCTGCCGCTGCTGCTCGTGCACGTCGAGGACGAAGGCGGCGTGGCGCTGGTGCAGCAGGTGCTGCGGGCCCAGGAATACTGGCGGCTCAAGGGCCTGCGCGCCGACCTGGTCGTCATCAACGACGGCCCGGGCGGCTATCGGGACGACCTGCACGCCGCCCTGGCGATGCTCCTCGACACCGGCCCGTGGGCCGGCTGGCGCCAGCGCCCGGGCGGCGCGTTCCTGTTGCGGGCCGACCAGATGACGCTCGAACAGACCGGCGTGCTGGTGGCCGCGGCGTCGGCACAGTTGACGGCCGGCTACGGCGACCTGCGAGCACATCTGGATCGCCCGACACCTGCCGCCGCGCCGACCCCGCCGCTGGTGGTCGAGTTGTCGGGCCTCGCCCATACCCCGGACGCGGCGGCCGAACCCGCGGTCCGCGAGCCCCTCACCCTGGCCAACGGGCTCGGCGGCTTCGCCGATGGCGGCCGCGCCTACGTCATCGTGCTGCCCGACGGCCGCACGACGCCGATGCCGTGGGTCAACGTCATCGCCAACCCGCATGCCGGCACCATCATCAGCGAGTCGGGCGCCGCCACGACGTGGGTCACCAACAGCCGTGAATACCGCCTGAGCCCGTCCGCCCACGACCCGGTCTCCGACCCTGCCGTCGAGGCGATCTACGTGCGCGACGACGCCACGGGCGCCGCCTGGGCGCCGACGCCGGGGCCGATGCTGCATGCCGCCGTCGACGGCGCGTCGGTGGTGCGTCACGAAGCGGGCGTCACGCGGTTCACGCGCACCACTCACGGCATCGCGCACGTGCTCGACGTCTTCATGCATCCGACCTCGCCGGTGAAGTTCTCGCGGCTGCGCCTGACCAACACGACCCAGGCGCCACGCGCGCTCGGCGTCTTCGCGTACACCGAGTGGGCCCTCGGCCCGCCGGTCGCGCAGCAGGCCCGGCACGTCGTGACGAGTGTCGATGTCGAGCGCCGGGCCCTGTTTGCGCGCAATGCCTTCACGCCCGATTTCGGCGCCGCCGTGGCCTTCGCGGCCGCCAGTCTGGCGCCGGCGTCGTTCACCGGGGACCGCACGATGTTCCTGGGCCGCAACGGCTCCCCCGCCGACCCGGCCGGCCTGCGCGCGCAGACCCTCTCGGGCACGGTGGGCGCCGGGCTCGACCCGTGCGCGGCGCTCCATGTGTCACTCGCGCTGGCGCCCGGCGAGAGCCGCGTCGTCGTCTTCGTGCTCGGCGCCGGGGCCTCGGCCGATGAGGCGCAGCGGCTGGTCGAGCAGCACGCCACCGAGGCCGACGCCGACGCCGCCCTCCTCGCATGTGCGCGCCGGCTGGCGGGCGCTGCTCGAGGCGGTGCAGGTGCGCACGCCCGACGACTCCTTCGACACGCTCGTCAACGGCTGGCTCCTCTATCAGACCGTGAGCAGCCGCCTGTGGACGCGGGCCGGCTACTACCAGCCGGGCGGCGCCTTCGGCTTCCGCGACCAGTTGCAGGACGTCATGGCGCTGACCCTCGCGCAGCCCGAGATGGCGCGCGCGCACCTGCTGCGCGCGGCGGGCCATCAGTTCGTCGAGGGCGACGTGCAGCACTGGTGGCACGACCCGGGCGGACGCGGCACCCGCACGCGCTGCTCCGACGACCTGCTGTGGTTGCCCTTCGTGGTCGCGCACTACCTGCAGGCGACCGGCGACGGGGCGCTGCTCGACGCCCGGGCGCCGTTTCTGGAAGCGCCGATGCTGGCCGACGGCCAGCACGACGCCTACATGCAGCCGGCGGCCGCGCCGGCCGACGGCTCCGTCTACGAGCACTGCGTGCGGGCGATCGACGCCGGGACGACCAGCGGCGCGCACGGCCTGCCGCTGATGGGCGATGGCGACTGGAACGACGGCATGAACCGCGTCGGCGAAGGCGGCGCCGGCGAAAGCGTGTGGCTCGGCTTCTTCCTGCACACCGTGCTGCTGGACTTCGTCCCGTGGTGCGAGGCCCGGGGCGACCACGACCGCGCGCGGCGCTACCGTGCCATCGCCAGCCGGCTGTCGGCCAGCCTCGACCTGGCGTGGGACGGCGAGTGGTACCGCCGCGGCTACTACGACGACGGGTCGCCGCTCGGCTCGGCGCAACGCGACGAATGCCGGATCGACTCGATCGCGCAGTCGTGGGCGGTGCTCTCAGGGGCGGTGCCGAAGGCGCGGGCCGAGCAGGCGATGGACGCCGTGCGCACGTGGCTCATCGGCCGTGGCTCGAAGACGGTGGCGCTGCTCGATCCGCCGTTCGAACATTCCACGCAGGAACCCGGCTACATCAAGGGCTATCCGCCAGGCGTGCGCGAAAACGGCGGCCAGTACACCCACGCCGCCGCCTGGGTGATCCTCGCGCTGGCCAGGCTCGGCTCCGGCGACGAGGCGGCCGAGGTCTTCCACATGGTGAATCCGATCAACCACGCGCGCACACCGGGTGATGCCGGCCGCTACAAGGTGGAACCTTACGTGCTGGCCGGCGACGTCTATGCGCGAGCGCCGCACGCCGGTCGCGGCGGCTGGACCTGGTACACGGGCTCGGCCGGCTGGATGTACCGCGCGGCCGTGGAGGGGATCCTCGGGCTGCGGCGCCACGGCGATACCTTCAGCCTCGCGCCGGCCATTCCCGCGCGCTGGCCCGGCTTCGAGATCAGCTGGCGCGTGGGCGCCACGCGCTACGAGATCTCGGTCACCAACGCCGGCGGGCGCGGCAGCGTGGCGCGGGCCGACCTCGATGGGCGCCTGGTCGACGCGGCGGCCATCCCGATCGTGGACGACGGCGCCACTCACCGTGTGCGCGTGGTACTCGACACGATCGGCCGCGCTTCAGCGTAGGCGCGGGCCGCCTTCCAGCACGCCGATCCGTCGCATCGCTTCGGAGCGCAGCGCCGAGGCATCGGCCGCGATGGCCGCTTCGCCGGCGCGTCCGGGCCGGCGCGTCCGCTTGTCGATGGCAACGACCACGGCGCGTAGATCCGCGATCAGCCGCAGGCGCGCCAGATCGGACGTCGGCGTGGCGGCGGGGCCGGACGAATCAGGCGGCGGGTGTGTCATGAACGTACTCGGTCACAGAGGGAACCATCTCGCCCGACACGGCCTTAGGGACGCGCCGGGAAGGGACTGTGCGCGTCGGGCCCCCAGGGTCGTCCACGCCGCGCCGGCCCGCGCCGCGGCCGGGCGGCTGGCGCCGGAGCGTCTGCGTCAGAGTCGGGCGGCTGCGGCACCACGACCTCGCCCTCGATCGTCACCGGCGGTGTTGTCTCCGGCACGACGACGCGGCCGGCTCGCGGACGCGCTGCCACGCGCGCTCGATGCCGTTCGCGGATCTCGACGAAGCGGCTGAAGGCAACCAGGACGGCCATCTCCGTGTGGCCGTCTAGCGAGCCGCGCGAACCCGATCGCGCAGGATCTGCGCGGCCGTCCGCGGCCCGGTGCCCAGGCTGGAGAGCGTCGCCACGGCGGCCAGCGGCGCCATGCAGACGATGAGCAGCATCGCCGTCCACGACGGCCTGGCGCCGGCGACCACACTCGACGCCACCAGGGCGATGGCCAGTGCGCACCAGGCGCCGATCGCCCAGCGGATGCTCGAGTTGATGTGCGCCATGTGCTCTACCTTCTTTCGGGCGAGTCGCTGCGCCCCAGCCACCGGTCGCGCCAGAGGCGCGGGGAGCCATGACGGTGCCCCGGCCGCCCGCGGCGGGCGTCGGGAGCGCGATGCTCGATTGTGACGAGACGACGTTGGGCCGGAGGGCGAGTCGGCGCGCATCCAGGCGGATGCTGCTCGAACGTCGGCAAGCTCAGTGCGGCAGGACCCCTCCACTATAGCGGCGGGCGCGCACGGCAGATGTCACAGAAGATCCGCTGCGCCGTCGCCGCCAGGCGCCCCTGGGGCGCCGGCGGAGGCGGGCGAAGGTCGAGGCGCTAGAAGCGGTAGAGCAGGCGGGCGAACACGCGGCTGCCCTCGTAGGGGCGATTGCCGTAGCCGGTCAGCAGGCCACCCAGCCAGTCGATGCGCGGGGTGCCGGTGGCGGCGGTGAAGCCCTGCGGGCCGTTGGCGTCGAGGGTGCCGAAGTCGGTCACGTCGAACTTGTCGAACCAGTAGCCGATGCCCACGCCGACCTTCGGCGTGAAGTAGTACTTCACGTCGGCCGTGAAGCGGTTCCACTCGTTGACGACGTTCGGCAGCGGCACGAAGGTGCCGGCCGCCTGCAGCACCGGAATCCGCGGCCCGCCGTAGGTGAAGGCGTTCTGCGAGTCGTTGAACTCGTAGCTGACGCGGATGTCGGCCTTGGCGTTGGCCAGCCCGACGAGGTCGAGATAGGCCATATAGGTCTTCACGACCTCGTTGTTGTCGAGCGTCCAGTTGCGGGCCGGGTCGATCCAGCTCGGGTCGGGCGGCGGGTTGGCGTTGCGCGACTTCTGCAGCGCCGAGAACTCGTCGCGGCCGAGGCTGACGCCGAGGTGCACGAGGTCGTTCGGCGTGAAGTCGAGGCCGCCGACGATGGCGTCGACGTCCTGGCTGAGCAGCCCGAACTGCTCGCGGCCGGCGGGAATCGAGTCGTCGCCCAGGAACGTGTCGCGCGTGGTCGAGAACTGCACGAACACGCCGACGGTGTCGACCGGGGTGGCCGAGAGCACCACCGCGCCACGCGTGCGATCGCGGTCGGCTTCGTCGAAGTAGCGCAGCCCGGGCTGCGTGCCGGCGGGCCCGCTCTCGTAGTCGATGCCGCTCAGGATGTAGCCGTCGCCGCGCCGGCGCGAGCTGTCGAGCGAGGCGCGCACGGTCAGGCGTTCGAACAGCTGCGCGTCGTAGGCCAGGCGCAGCGCGTTGTCGGCCACTTCGCTGAAGCCGCGGCCCTCGCGGTCGAACAGCTCGTTGGCGTAGCCGACGCGCAGCGACCCGTAGTCGGCCAGCCGGAAGGTGGCGTTGGCGTCGAAGTTCTTGCGCGTGATGTGGAAGTACTCGGACATCCCCTCGACGTGATGCGTCAGCGGGTCGTCGGTGAAGGTGCGCACGGCGCCGTCGAAGGTCACGAACGTGCGGCCATCGAAACTCGGCGTGTTGTTGTCGTGCTGGTTGTAGCGGTAGCGCGCCTGCAGCGTGAGGTAGCGCGTGGGCCGGCTGGTGGCGTTGACGAGCGCGTTCAGGCCGTTGACCGCCGCCTCGGCCGAGGTGCGCGGCAGGGCCCGCAGGCCGGGATAGAGCGCCAGGGTCGCCGGCGACGTGATGCTCGAGTTCACGCGACCACGGCAGCAGCGATTCGTTCTGCCGCATGTAGGTGAGCTGCACGTTGCCGTTGACGGTGGTCTTCGGAATCGACTTCAGCATCCCGGTCAGGCCGAACGAGTTCAGCGTGTTGCTCGGCCACAGCGCCGCCTGGCCGAAGGCCGCGCCGTTGCCGTTGCTGTAGGCGCTGGCGTCGAACGGCACGCGCGAGTCCGGTGTTGTAGTCGGTGGCGCGGATCGGGTTGTCCCAGGTCAGGGTCTGGATGTCGTTGGTGAAGTAGCTGCCCCAGTAGTCCACCCGGATCATGCCCTTGGCGTTCACCCACTCGGTGCCGGCCTTGAGCTCGTTGTTGCGCTGGTCGATCGGCGCCGCCAGCTGCGTGACGTTGTTGAACGCGAACGACGCGTTCCACGGCATCGAGCCGGTGCGGCCGGTGGACGAGAAGTCGACGTTGAAGCCGAGCGCCGGCGTCGGCGATGTAGCCGACCTTCACCCCGAACAGCTCGCGCTTCACCGCGATGTCGCCGGGGCTGATGATCGAGTTGTAGATCGACCGGTTGGCGATGGCGAGCGCCGCCGTCGTGGCGTTGCAGGTCGTCGGCCCGAGGCCCGGCGCGCACGGCACGCCCACCGCCGTGCCGTCGTTGACGGCGTTGGTCGGGCCCTGCACCGCCTGCCGGAGGGCGAGCGGCAGGCGTGAAGCGGCCGTCGCCTTCGTTCTTCCAGATGAGCGGCGCGTCGTAGAGGTAGTTGAGCGGCGATCGAATCGAACAGGCCGCCCACGGTGAGCTTGCCGTCGGTGTACTCCGCCGCATAGCGCTGGTCGCGGTAGCCGACGTTCGAGGCCGATGGCCTCGAAGCGGTACTTCTCGGCGTGCCGCTTCAGCTGGAAGAACGAGGTGGCGCCCGGCCGCAGGTCGCGGTAGCGCTCGAAGCGGGCCTCGTCGCCGATCGACGCTGCCGCCGCGGTAGCCGAGGTCCAGTGCCCCGAGCGACGGCACGGCCGGCGGTTCGGGCTTGGTGGGCGGCGTCTGGGCCCGGGCGACCTCGACGGAGGCCACGAGCAGCGCCGCAGCAGTGACTACTTGAATGGTGCGCATCGCATGCCTCCCGATTACCGCAGGAAGAACTTGCCGTTCGGGTGATTCGACCCGTGGACCTGCTGGTGGCAGTTCGCGCAGGACTTGCCGTAGATCTTGTTGGCGTTCTGCGAGGTCATCAGCGTCGAGCCCTCGTAGACGGTGGGAGGATGCCGCGAGGTCACGTGACAGCGCTGGCAGAGGAACGGCATGCTGCGACACCAGCATGCGGTCGTTGTTGCTGCCGTGCGAGTCGTGGCAGGTGGTGCAGCTGTCGACCACCGGCGCGTGCTCCCACAGGAACGGACCGCGCTTCTCGGTGTGGCAGCTGGTGCAGCTCTGATCCACCGTGGTGCCGGCGCGCAGCAGCTTCACGTTCACCGAGCCGTGCACGTTGTGGCACGACGAGCAGGCCATCTTGCCTTCGCGCACCGGCATGTGGTTGAAGCGCTGCTGCTTGTTGGTGATGGTCTGGTGGCACTTCGCGCAGGTGAGCTGCTGGGTCTTGGCGCGCATCAGCGTCGGGCCCTGGCTCGCGTGCACGCTGTGGCAGTCGGCGCACTTCACGTTGCGGTTCTCGTGCTGGCTGCCGTCCCAGAGCGCGTGTTCGCCGCGGTTGTGGCAGGTCTGGCACTGCCCGTTGGCGACGTCGGCCGCCACCTTGTCGAACTGGACCGGCTTCACCTTCTCCGGATCGCTGGCGTGCGCTTCGCCCGGACCGTGGCACGACTCGCAGCCCTGGTTGGCCATCGGCGTGCGGGCGTTGGCCCGTGAACCCGTGCTTGGTCGCATTGACGGTGCCGTCATACCCGGTGTGGCAGCCCACACAGGTCTCGGCACCGACGTAGCCCGAGGCCGGCGCCTGCGGCGTCGCGGTCTGGGCGGGAGCCGCCGCTGGGACAGCGGCGGCGGCCGGGGCGACCCGCGTCGCTCCGGGGCCTGGCTCTGTCAGCGCCTTCATTCCGACGCTGCCCAGCATCATGAGGGTGGCCACAGCGACCGCCCAGTTGCCGAAACGTCTCATAGTCCGCTCCTGCCCGGTCGGCGTGCCCGGACGGGCGGACGCCGATTCCGATGGTCGGACTGCAAGCGCGATGCCGCGGACGCGACACAGTCCGAACTGACCCTGCACACGCGAGTTTCTGGACGTACTGGGAGGTTTGAGAGGGCAGGCGGCCGGGCGCAAGCGCGGCGCGGCATCGCCGACGGGGAATTTCCCAGTCCCCAGGCGGAGAATACCGGCGGCCACGGATGAGATCCAGGGGAAAGTACGGAGCAGATCGACATTCCGTGCACGGGCACGGTCCGGGCGGGGGCACGCGCGAGCCGCCGTGGACGGCGGCTCGCGTGCTGGTGGAGGCGGCGCTCAGCGCTTGAGGCGCGGGATGAACCTGGTCATGCCCTGGATCGGGCCGACCTCGCCGGCGTAGACGTTGCCCTGGCCATCGACCGTCACACCCTCGCCCATGGAGCCGACGCCGCCCATGCCCGAGGCCTGCTTCGAGACGTGCTCGGGCACGAAGTACCAGACCTCGCCGGTGCGCGCGCTGCCGACCCTCAGTCCCTTGCGCCAGCCGGGGTTGTAGTTGTCGTCGGATTCCGAGTCGATCGCATAGAGCGTGTCGTCAGCGGTGATGTGGAGGCCGCTGATGCGGCTGAACTGGTACCAGGTGTCGAGGTGCTTGCCGTCCTGATCGAAGATCTGGATCCGGCGGTTGCCGCGATCGGCGACAAACAGCCGGCCCTTCGAGTCGAACGCCAGCGCATGCGCGCCACGGAACTGCCCCGGCCCGTAGCCGTACGATCCGAAGCTCTTGATGAACTTGCCATCGGCCGAGAACTTCGAGATCCGGCCGACGCCGGTGGGCGCGTTCTGATCCAGGAACTGATCGTTGTGCGCTTCGGCGACGAAGATGCTGCCGTCGGTCGCAATCGCCACGTCGTTCGGTTCGGTGAACGCCTGCGGCGGGCTGCCGGCGGTGCCGGCCGTGCCCAGCGTGAGCAGGAGCTTGCCCTGCGGGCTGAACTTCAGCACCGTGTGGCCCTTCCCCGCCGCATTCGGGAACTTGCTGATCTCAGCGGGCGTGGCCGAGCGGGCGTCCACCACCCACACATTGCCCTGTTTGTCGACGTCCATGCCGTGCGGCCACATGATGAGGCCGGCGCCGAAGCTGGCCACGACCTTACCGGTGGGATCCAGCTTGACGATCGGGTTGACGTCGGAGCCCGCGCACGCGTTGGCGCCGCAGCGGTCGCCGGCCCAGATGTGCTTGCCGTCGACGTCCACGGCCACCGCGCTGACCGAGCCCCACTTGCGGCCATCGGGCAGCGTGCCGAAGCTGCGCACGGTCTCGTAGGGATTGGGCAGGTGGTTGATGGGAGCGACCTTCGCGTGTTCAGGTGGCGCCGAGGAGCCCCGGGGCGGGCCCTGTGGGGCGGCCGGCTGCGCGGCCATGTGAGCGGCCCCGGCGGCCACCACGGCGGCACAGAGCGTGACAGCGATCGTGCGGGCGGACTGCGGCATCGGATGCATCTCCTCGGGGCATTGTCCCGGCTTCGTGACCGGGGATCAACCTCGGTCGTGGGTCAGCGCCTCGGCAGCGCCACGTAGAGCACACCGAGCGCCATATGGTCGTTGCGCCGTCCAGCGGCGCCGAACACGCCGCGTTCCCACAGGTAACCGGCGTCGAACGAGACGATCGGCGACAGCCGGCGCGAGATGCCGGCCGCAGACGCGGTTGCGGTCGAAGCCGCTGGCCGGGCCCCTGCGCGGTGTCGTCGAGCGTGACCATCAGCTCATCGTAGGCCCACACGCCCCAGGCACTGCCAGCCGCAAGGGGCCGCTGCGCCCGCGCCAGCAGACGCAGCCGGTGCGAGGCGCCGTCCCACGGGTCGAGCCACCGCTGCTCGAGCCGCACCCGGGCCGACGGTCGCCCAGCGCGCCGAGCACGGGTCCGGTGATCGAGAGCTGCTGCCAGATCCGGTGCTCGTGACGGACGCCTTCGCCGAAGCGTGCG
Organism: uncultured Acidobacteriota bacterium; assembly: GCA_963779175.1. GTDB lineage: Bacteria > Acidobacteriota > Vicinamibacteria > Vicinamibacterales > UBA2999 > CADEFD01. The sequence continues at coordinate 48,805 of CAVZXA010000003.1, read as the reverse complement.
CGGCACCCAGGCATGGCCGACGAAGGCGGTGACGCGCGGCGTGACGCGACGGCCGAGGGCGTAGCGGACGATCGTCAACCCGAGTTCCGAGCTGTCGTCGAACCAGCGCGGCTGCACTTCGAGGTGCGAGCGCCAGTTCTCGGAGAGCTGGCCGAGGGCGAGCCCCTGCACCCACACCTGCGTATCGGGATTCGGCTGCGCCGTGGCCGGCGCGGCCACGAGGGCCCCAGCCCACACCCAGCCCCATATCGCCCCATGGGCCAGTGTGCGCACGAAGATGCCGAAGGAAACGGTAGCGGACGCGGAGGCAAACGGGCCGAGCATGCGGACTGCTCGGATGATAGGCGAAGGCTGTCAGGCGGTCAAAACGCGCAGCTCAACATTGCCTGCAAGCCTTCAACTCACTACCGCCGCCACGCGTACTGCAACTTCATGACGAGCTGGTTCGACTCGAGCTGCCAGCGATCGACGACCGAACGGATGTTGTGGTTGTAGACGACGAAGAGGTCGGCCTCCGGCCGAAGGGTCCAGCGGAGGCGCGTGTTCACGCCGACTGAGTTCGAGATCGTGTCGTACTGGACGTAGCTGGCCACGGACAGATCGGGCGACACGTTCAGCCTGATGCGGTTGCCGATGAGTGTCTGATCGAAGCGACCCGACGGCAGGCGCCCCATGTTTCGCTCACCGGTGAACTCGATGGTGAAAAGCGCGGTGGGGTTCCAGGCGCCCGTCCAGATGACCTGATCGATCGAGCCGTCGTAGAAGCCGCCGAACCACCACGTGACCTGCGTGTAGAGGCGGCGTTTCTGGGCGGTGCCGACCTCCAGGCGATACTGTCGTCCAGTGGTAACTCCCGGGCGCGATCACCACGCCGTTCGACACCTCGAACGGCGCGACCAGGCGCTCCCCCACCGGGTTCACGTTGACCTCGAAGCGGTCGCCGCTGCGGAACCGCCAGTTGATGGGCGCGAAGAACACGCGGTAGCTCTCCCACCGGCCGGCAAGGTCGGTGGCCACGAACGGGCGGAACTCGTGCACCAGCTGCTGGAAGGGCCCGCGGGCGATGCGGGTCCGGTTGTCGATGCCGAGATTGAACAACTGCACGGCGGGGCGCGGCACGAACCCCAGCGCCGGCGCGAAGTCGCGCCCGATGCGCTTGTAGTTGAAGGCGATGTCCCACTTGTCGTTGGGGTAGTCCACCTTCACGCCGTAGGCGCGACGCGTCGGCGCCCGCGTGCCGGTCAGTCGCCAGGCCCCACACGCCGACCAGGAAGTTCTTGTCGCCGCGCAGACGCGACGTCGCATACGTGAAGTCGCCGCCTACGAGCCAGCGGCCGGAGCCTCCGAGGGGGTCGCCCACCGTGGCCATCGCACCGAGCCACGATTCCCGCCACAGGTTCTGCTTCACACGGGCCACGGCCATCATCGACTCGTCGTCGACGACGCCGGCGCGGTCGTTCGTGCCCACGACGAGCCCGCCCAGGTTGGTGTTTCCCACTCGCCCGTTGAGCTTCCCTCCCGCCACAATCGGCACTTCGGTGCCGGCGACCAGACCGATGCGACGGCTGAAATACGGCAGCACATCCTGGTCGAGGCCCAGCCCGAACGCGAAGATGTCGTCGCCCTCCAGGAAGAAGGTGCGCTTCTCCGGAAAGAACACGGGAAAGCGCGTCAGGTTCGTGCGCCGCGTGTCGACCTCGGTTTCGGCGAAGTCGGTGTTCACCGTGGCCGAGGCGAGCAGGTTGGCGCCGAGCCGCTTGGTGACATCGAGGCTGCCGCGGAACTCGGCGTCGACATCGGCCGATGGCGACGGCACGCCGGCGCCGGCCCGGACGGCGGGCCTGACGCTGAGCCCCTGGCCGAGGTCGATCGCCGGGAGGTTCGTGAGCAGGCCGGCACGGCTCGTCTGCGTGACCTGGTACTGCCGCCCCGCCGACGCCCAGCGGTCGGTTTCGAGCAGGCCCTGTATCCGCCGCTGCACGTTGAAGTGCCAGGTGTCGAGACCGGGCTTGAAGCTCAGGGTGAGGAACGGAATCCACACCTCCGCGCTCCAGCCGCCGTCGCGCCGAATCGCCACCGCATCCCAGATGCCGTCCCACTCGGCGTTGTCGTTCTCGCCGCCGGGATTGACGATGCCGTCGTAGCGCGCGCCGCTGGGATTGAGCGCAAAGACGTAGCCCGAGCGGCCATCCATGAACGGGCCGAGGACGATCCGCACGTGATCCTCCTGCGTGAGTGCGGCATCGCGGCGCACATTGAAGCTGACGACACCGACGCCTGCCGGCTGCTCGCAATCGATACCGATGACGAGCGCCTTGGGGCCCGCCAGCACGCGCACCGTCGTGCGGGCCGAAGCGGGCGCGCCCTCGCGCGGATCGGCCTGCGTGAACGCATCGATGACCCCGGCCGATGCCCACGCCACTTCATCCAGGCGGCCGTCGATGCTGTGGGCGGCGTCGAGCGTACCGGCCCGCAGCTCAGGCGGCGGCGCCGTCTGCGCGTGCGCCGCCAGCGCCTGACAGATCGCCACGACGGCGAATGAAAGAACCCTGCGCGCCTTCACCGCAGCGTATCGAGCAGCGCCCGGACATGGCGCACGATGGCGTCGCGCATGGGCCCATATCCCTGGTCGTCGGGCACGTCGTCCCACGAACTCGCCTTGCCCGCGGCCGTCGCGGTGGACGGCAGGGTGCAGCCAATCGCGAAGATGTGGGTGGCTGCCGCCACATCCGCCGCGGCAATCGCGGTGGGGCGCTCTGCCGGAATGCGGAACCCATCGTCTTTCAGGCCAGCCACGGCCCGAACCGACAGCGCGTCCTGGGGATCCACGCCGCGGAACGTGGCGCGCACGGTCAAGCCGCGCTCGGCGGCCAGCTTGTTGAAATAGAGCGTGGCGATGAGGCTCTTGGCGGCGCCGTGTTCGCAGACGAACACGACGTGCGGCGCCGCAACGCCGGCGGATGGTTGCGTCACGCCAGCAAACGCCAGGAACGCGGTCAGAGCTAGGGTCTTCATTCGATCGCCTCCCACTCCTACTTGAACGGCAGCTCGTTCACGACGTGGCATGTCCCGCACGCCGATGTATATGGAATCGGCATCGCACGACCAGGCGCGACACCATCAACCCCGACATTCGTCTTTCGTGGCACATCGAACACATGCGACTTGAGCGGGCCTTGCCAGTAGGCGTTGTTCTCTTCGTCTTGCGCGTTGGAATACGGAGGCATGTTGATCATACGGCCGAAGTCGCCAGCGATGCCGCCCGTGTTGGCCGTACCCGGCATGTGGCAATCGATACAGCGCGTCTGCAGGCCCTTCATCTTCCCGTTCAGCCTGGTGTCCATGTGGACGAGCGGGTCCACCGTGTGACAACGCTGGCAGAGCGGCGAGGTCGGGTTGTTGGCGTCGTGGATGAGCGCCCGCGGGAACGGTCGGCCGCCATGCAGGTCGTGACAGTCGGTGCAGGCGACCAGCAGGCGGTCGTTCCGGTACATCTTCGATTTCAGGAAATCCGCGTACTGCTGGTGCGGCTTGTTCGAGTGGATATCGTCGGCCCAGATGTTGTCTTCGCGGCCGGCCCCTCGCATGGTCGGCCCCTTCTTGATCGGATCCGTGTAGCGCGTGATGAGCTCCTGTCGGCTGATGCCCGGTGGGGCCAGCTCACCGGTCGGGCTGATGGCCTGCGTATAGCCGTTGGTCGGGCCACCGTAGCCTTGCCGTCGATCATGGCAGCGGCCACAGACCACGCTCGAGCGTTCCGCTGAGAGATTCCTGGGGTTGACGATGAAGCGGGATCGCCCACCGTTCGCAATGTGCTCAGACCCGGGACCGTGACAGCTCTCGCAGCCGACGTTGATCTCATCGAGCTCCGGGTCGTCATCGATATTGATCTCTCCGCCGGGATCGTTGACGGCCCGCACGAGGAACTGGCCCGTCGTCGTGTCCTGATAGCGCTGCCACCCCGTGAGGTGACACGCCGCACACATCGTCTGCACGGCGTTGGTGTTGACCGGCGGCGCCGTCAGCGCATCGTCCGAGGTGCCGTAGCGTCCGTCCGCGCCGGCCGACCACCACAGGTAGAACTTGTAGTCGTGCCACACACGGCGCTCGCGGTTGAGCCGGTTGTCACGACCGGTCATGTTGTAGCGCAGTACGGTGTACCAGGCCTGTCGCTCGGCCAACCCCGGCGGCACCGACACGATGTAGCGCTGGTCGTGCACGGCTCCGCCGTAGAGCAACTTGATCTCGAGGTGCGCGGGGCTGTTGGGGTCCTGCGGATTCAGCCGGTTCACCATCGTGACGAAGTACTTGCGGTCGGTCTTGCTCCGCCACAGGTACACGTCGAGGTAGGTCAGCGCGAGGGGCATACGGGCGTCACCGAACGCTCGCAGCATGAACTTGTCGTCTCCTCGAGATGCGTCATAGTCCCCCAGCTCGAGACGTGTGCCTTGCGTGTACGCCTCGACCTCGGGGAACGACTCGAGCGCCTTGAAGTAGTCGGGGTGCTTCGAAAAATCCTGACTCCGCGCCGGAGCGCCGGGGACGGTCCAACCGAGTTTGTGCGCCGTCTCCTGATAGTGCACCCGGTCCTTATGGCAGGCCAGGCACGCCGAACTGCCCGCGTACCGGGCGGCGGCGGAGGGGCGGCTGGAGACCTTGACGGTCATGGATTGGCCACGAAGCTGGTCCGCGGTATGGCTTTGGCGGCTCCAATCCCCTCCTGGCAGGTGCTCGGTGTCCTTCTGGTCGGGGGTCACGTGCACGAAATACCTCCCGTCGGGCACCGTCGAGATGACGAAGTCGCCCTGCGCATCTGTAACAGCGCGTGGGAACTGGGTGCCCCGGACTCGAATCGCGTCCTCGAGAGGCTCGTCGACGGCTTCGGCCGGGTACGGAGCCGCGTAGATCGCGCTCGCGGTGATGGGTGTCGTGGTGTCGATCGCGGCGACCGGCACGAGGTAGACCGTGGCACCCACCACGGGATGGCCGGGATTGGTCGCGGGACCGCCAATGGTCAGCGCGCCAGAGGCACTCACGACGTGCCCGCTGAACTGGGTGGCGGGCCGGGCGGCCTGACGGGCCGCTCGGCGGTTCTGCTGCGTCGCCGCCGACACGCCAAGCGCCCACACGGCCACCAGCGCCACCAGTGCCGTCGTCCAACTCCTCATCAGAACTCCTGTCCGCGGGTACACGGGTGGCCTATCTTTCGACGTTCCAGCTCACGAGGAACCGGCTGTTCAGACGGTCGTCGTTCGCGGTCACCCGGTTCTTGAACTGGTAGTCAACGCCAATGCGCGAGTACGGGCCCATCTTCCGCAGGTAGCCCACATTGAATGCTCGGACGTCGTAGCCAAACACCGGGTCGCCGTCGAACTGATCGTAGCGCGCGTACACCTGATCGGTGCCGGTCAGCCGCACACTCGAAAACAGCGCGCCGCCACTCGACCGCGCGCCGGGCCGAAACGCCGGTGCGAACTCCGGTTCCAGGTCGAGCAGCGTCGACGGACGATTGCCGGTCACGAACTCTGCACGCACGCCGAAGCGGCGCCATGCCCACTGCACGTCGGCGCCCACCAAGTGTTCGTGATCGTTCCCAGTCATGCCCTCGGGCAGCAGCTGCCGGCCGAACTGCGCCGAGATGCCCGCGGCGAGCGGCAGCCCGTCGAAGACCTTGCGCACGCGGGCGTTGTAGTTCAGGTGGCGATTGCTGTCGGCGAAGAACCGGTTGCCGTTGAAAGCGCCGAGGAACAGCTCGACGCCCCCGGTCAGCCCGGCGTGGAGCATCACACCGCGATCGCGCTGGCCGGGGAAGAAGTAGCCGGCGAAGATGCCTCGCTCAGGGGACTCGCGCTCGGCGCTCGATTGCTGGATGTCGAACCCGAACGGCTTGACGAACTGCCCGATGCGCACCGACACGCGGTCCGACGGGTAGTACTCGACAAAGGCATCGTTCACGATCTCGAACGAGCTGCCGCCAGGCGCCGGGTGGTACTGCAACTCGAATCCCAGGCCGACCTTCGGGGACAGGCGTCCCGCCCATCGGGTCTCCATCCGGGTGAGCAGAAAGTTGGTCGGGGCGTCCTCGACGGACACCCCAGCGAGCGGCAGCGACTGGAAGCGCGACTGCACGAACAGCTCTGGCGCGACCGTCAGCTCATGGCCCCGCTCATCACCGCCGAGATCCGGTCGCACGACCTGGTCGAAGAAAGGCGCGCTGTCGTCGTCCGTCGTCGCGGCTCGGACGGCGACTCCCGCCGCCGGATTCTGCTTCAATGCCTGCAACTCACCGGCAAGCACGGCGATTGCGTGTTGCAGTTCTTCCGCCCGCGCGTGCGCTTCGGTGAGCTTCCTGTCGAGTTCGGCCACCTGCGCGCTTCGGTCCTGCGCGTTCGCCGACCCGCCAGCCAGGATGGCCATGGTGACCCCGCATAGGACTCTCCGCCACGACGAGTGGCACCGCCGCGGCAGAAGCGGCGTGCCGTAGTGCGGCATCCGTTGAACGCTGATTCGTTCCCGCTGCAATAACGCGTCCATGCCTTGCTCCTGCGTGCCGTGCCCGGCTCTTCGTGGGTGCCGACGCCAGCCACGCCGTCGTCGTGGTTCTCTGGTCGCAACGTTTGCACTATACTTGCAACCAGTGTTACGTCGTCAAGCGATGCCTGCTTCGACCGCCACGCGGGTCAATCCGCCCGTGACCACGCCGCCCCTGCCCTCCCCGGGGACGCGGCGCTGGTTGCTGTTAGTGCATCAGCTGCCTGCGTCACCGTCCAACCTGCGCGTGCGCGTCTGGCGCCGGCTGCAGCAGCTGGGCGCCGTGGCGGTCAAGCAGTCGGTCTACGCGCTCCCGGACACGCCCGAGGCGCGCGAAGACTTCGAGTGGCTCAAGACAGAGGTCACGAGCGCCGGTGGCGAGGCCAGCGTCTTTGCCGCCAGCGACATCGACAGCTTTTCGGATGACGCCCTGGTCGATGAGTTCCGCCGCACGCGGCAGGAGGCGTATGCCGCACTCGCGCGGGAGATCGAACGCGTGCTCTCACGGGTGAACGCGACGCGACGCCCCCGAGGCACTCGCGCCCCGGCCGTTCATCGCCTGGTCGAGGCGTTCCGCGGGCGCCTGGCAGCTCAGGCGCGCATCGACTTCTTCGGCAGCGCCGGACGCGACCGCGCCGCCTTGCTGGTGGCGCAACTCGACGATCTGGCACGCCCCGCGTCGCACGCATTGCGCGCGGCGACGACCTCGGGGCCGACAGACGCCAGCTCGTACCAGGCGGCGGGTGTGGGTGACGCGCCCGCGCCCCGGCGTCGACCGCATGGGCTCGGCGTGGCTGATCCGGCGCTTCGTCGACGCTGAGGCCACGTTTGCGTTCGCGGCTGACCGCGATGCCCTTCCGACCGCGGAGGCGATTCCCTTCGACATGTTCGGCGTCGAGTTCAGTCACCAGGGCGAGGGCTGCACGTTCGAGACCCTGTGCACCGTCTTCGGGATCGCGGATCCGGCTGTGACACGCATCGGCGAGATCGTGCACGACCTCGACCTGAAAGATGGCCGCTTCGGTGCCCCGGATGCAGGCACCGTAAGCACGCTCATCGAGGGGCTCCAGCTGGCCAACGCTGCGGACGACGTCTTGCTGGAGCACGGAATCACGCTCTTCGAATCGCTGTACCTGGCGTTTGCACAATCGGCACGCGCCTCGGGTCCACGGCCACTCGCGAGGACCAGCGCCCGCAGCACCAAGGCGGTCCGCCGCCGACCCGCGGCACGGAGGCAGAGGCGGTAGGTCGCTGCTCACGCGCCATGGCGACCCTTCCATCGAACGGCCTGGCGCGCCTCTGCGCGGCCGGGTTCGTCGCCTACTGCAGCTACGCGATCTGCCGCGCGCCACTCCTCCCGCTCTTCGCGCACGAGCTCGGCGCCAGCCCCACAGTGATCGGCCTCGTCGTCGGCGCCTCGACGGTCACCGGCATTTTCGTCAAGATGCCGGCAGGCGCGCTGTCCGACATCCTCGGTCGGCGGCCCCTGCTCCTGGCTGGCGCCCTCGTGTTCGCGCTCATGCCGCTCACCTATCTCGGAGCGTCAACGCTCGCCACGCTCATCGCGCTCCGCGCCGTCCATGGCTGCGCCACGGCTGTCTTTGGTCCGGTGGCATCCGCCACGGTGTCCGATCTGGCTCCACTTGCCCAGCGGGGAGCCTGGCTCGGCACGTATGCCACCGCTCAGGGCGTGGGCCAGGCCATCGGCCCGGTCCTGGCCGGATACCTCATCGCCGCGGGACGTTTCGATCTCGCATTCATCGCGGCGGGCGTCGTCGGCCTCGCGGCGCCCTTCATCGTCGGCACGTTGTCGCTGCCCGGGCCGGCGCACGACCCGCGCGTGAGCTGGCCGGCATTCAAGGCCGGCATCTCGGACGTGCTGTGCCAGCGTCTCATCCTGGTGACGAGTGCCGCGCAGGCCGCGCAGCTCGCCCTCAACGGCGCGTTGCTCGCCTTCCTACCTCTCTATGGACGTGACGTCGGCGGATTGACGACGCCACAACTCGGCTGGCTCTTTGCCGCGCAGACGGTGACGACCCTGGCAGTCCGCCCGGTCATCGGGTCGCTGTCAGACCGGGCAGGGCGTCGCGGCGTGATCGTGGCCGGCCTGACCGTGAGCAGCGTGGCCGTGTGGGCCCTGTCGATCACGGCCACGACCTGGATGCTGGCCGTCGCCGTCGTGACCTACGCCGCCGGTGTCGCGACGACGACCGCGGCCACCAGCGCCTACATCACTGATGTCTCGCGACGCGCCCGCTACGGAGCCGCGCACGGCGTCTTCGGCACCATCTATGACATCGGCGATGCCGCAGGCCCGATTGGCGCGGGTCTGCTGGTGGCGGCCGTCGGCTACGCGCCGATGTTTCGGACGCTCGCGGTGACAGGACTCATCATGGCGGTGGTGTTCGCCGTCGCGTCGCGACCGGGCGTGGACGACACTTCGTCGCGCGAAGCACACTGAACAGTGGCCTCACGGCCGAATCACGAGAGGGCGCGCGTATCTCCCCCGGCCGGCCGCGATTGTTCAGTAGTGCAGGTCGAGGCCGGCGTAGAAGTGTACGGCGTGGCCGTGCGCCGACGGCTTGAGCGTCCGCAGGAAGCGGCTTTCGTCGAGCACCGTCACGCCCCCATCGAACTCGAGATGCGGCCCGAACCGGTAGCGCGTACGCCACTCGAGTTGGGTGCCCACATGCGAGCCCGACGCGCCGGTGACCTCGGCCAGTCCGCCCGGACGCCACCGATCGCGCGACTCGGCCAGCCAGATGCCGCGCAGTTGCAGCCACGTCTCGAGCGGCGCCGTCGGATGCAGGATCACCCACAGGCCGGGGCTGATGAGATTGGTGCGCGCGATGAGGCCATATAGGCCCACGGGGCCGAACTCGAAGCGTCGATCGCCGATTAGCGGGTCGAAGGCCCCGCTCTTCGCATCCGTGGGATCGGCGTCGCCCGAGGCGTAGTCCCACACCGCCAGCACGTTGGGCGTCCAGGCCGTGTCGTCGAAGTGGTAGCCGACGCGCGCATGCTGCATCCAGGCGCGGTGGGCGCGTGGCCCGACCTCGCCGGCCTGATAGCGTGATCTCGTTTTCGTAGTCGGCGCGCCGCTTCGGGCCCGAAGGCGCCGTAGATGCCGCAGCCCGACGTGTTCAGCGACCGCCTGGTCGCCGCCGGCGTGTTGCCGCCGTCGTGCCACACCAGCCCGTAGAGGTCCGCGTTGGCCGCCTTGACGCGGCTCGACGTCATGTAGAATCCGCCGAAGCGCAGGCTGTCGAGGCGAGGGTCGCGCGTCAACGCCGGGTAGCTGTAGAACACCGGGCGCGTCGCCAGCGCCAACACCGACCAGGTCTTGCCGACTGCCGCCGCGATCAGGCCATCGTAGGCGGTCGTCGAGTTCGCGTAGATGTTGCGCGAGATGAGGCGTCGTGAGCCAAGGTTCCGGCTGAAACGTCCGCCCTCGATCTGGTAGGTCACGCCGTGCCCGCCGGCGTTGCGCCACGCCAGCCCGACGTGCAGTTGCTGGACTTTGGTCTTCGCGCCAGCGCCGATGTTGAGGGTCGAGGCACTGTCGTCGAGGGCGACGCGGGAGTCCTGGAACTCGGCAAAGACCCATGCTGCCGGCGTGGTCGCGCCGACGGCGAGGCGGGTCCGGAAGCCGAGCTGCTGATCGCCGCCGATCTCGGTGGGCCGGTAGCGGGCGTCGATGGTCTCGTAGCGGGTGCGCTGCTCGGCGTGCACCTGCAGCCACGAGGGCAGCACCGGCGTCGCGGCCGGCGCGCGAGCGGACGCCTGCGACGGAGACGGGGCGGGCACCGGCGCGGCCGACGTCTGCGCGAACCCGGGGCCAGCGGTGCCGAACAGGAAAGCCACGACAACGGCCGCCCGACGACGCGGCCCACCACGTGCTGGAATGACGCGAACCTTCACACTGAATCTGCCGGTGATGATAGCAAAGGCGCGAGACCCTCCGCGACCTTCGGCGCCCGGGTTCTATGGGCCTCCCCGTGTCAGGGCGCGTCGTGCAGGCAGGCGCCGGTGAGGCGCGCGACCAGCTCGCTCGAGAGCAGCACCGGCAGGCCGGTGGCCGCGGTGGCGGCCGCGCGATGGCGGCTCACGAAGCCGAACGCGTCCATGAGCAGCGCGTTGGCGCCAGCCCGTTGCAGCTCGCGCGATGCCGCGACCACGACCTCATCGGGCGCGTACGGCGAGGCCACGGCGAGACTCGGCGGGATCTGCAGGGGCCCCCACTTGCGCCGCGCGGCATCGAGCGGCGTTTCGATCGACGACAGCACGCCGACCCGCCGCGGGCCCACCAGGCCGCCGACCAGCGCCGGCAGGATGCGGTGGGGCTCGATGAGCCACGCCCGGCGCGACCGCAGGCCGCGGAAGACCGCCGTGGACAGCACCACGATCACCGAGCAGCCGGCATCTTCGAGCTCCACGATCCGGCGCTGCACACCGGCTTCGGCGGCCCGCGCGTCCACCTCGACCGCGCGCCCGTCGAGCAGGCGCGTCAGCAGGCGCTGTTCGCGCGGACGGGGCCCGAACTGGGCCGCGATCTCCTCGTCGTGCAGACGGTCGAGCACGCCCACCTGCATCCGGTCGACGCCGGCCGGAATGTGGGCGTCGAACTCCGGCAGCACGTCGGCGCGGGGCGCCTGCCCGAGCGTGATGGTGCCGAGCTTCGGCGTGCTCATCGGCTGCCCACGGCCGCCGTCCACCGCCGCTGTCTGTGCCTCGGACTCATCGATACGCCTCCCTGAAATCGCCGACCGCACGGCTGCGCAGGCGTACGTGGCCTGTCAGCATGGCGGTGGCTGGCCGGGCGGGAGGAGGAGTCCGGCTGCGTCCAGAGTAACAGTAAACTTCCGCCATGCTGCGACCTGTTCTTGCTGCCGCCGTGTTCGTTGCCGGGCTGTGTCAGGGTTCGCAGGCCCTGGCGCAGGCGGCCGGCGAGGTGTCGTACCACGTGCGCTACGCGCGCGCCGGCGACACGACCGTGACGGTCGAACTCAGCTGGTCGCCGGCACTCACGGCCCCGCGCGCGCTCGTGATGCCGCGCGCGATTCCCATGGGCTACGGCGAGCAGCGCTACGACGCCTTCGTCCGCGCGGTCATGACGTCGTCGCCGCTGACCGGGGACGCGCCAGGTGATGCGGTCGGCATGGCGGTGCCGGTCGCGGCCGTGCGCGAGGAGGGACCGCGCTGGCGATTGCCGGCCGGCACGACCACGGTCACCTACACGGTCGACCTCGCAGCGATGGAGCGGAACGTACGCGCGGCCTCGGATCAGTCGCGCGTGCGCGACGGCTACCTCGGCGCGCTCGGCTATTCCCTGTTCGCGTTCGTGGACGGCTTCGAGACCCGGCCGGTGCGGCTGCGCGTCGAGGGCTCCCGCCGGGTGGCCGATCTTCCTCACCCTGGCACCGCGTTTTCCGCTCACCGCCGGGCCGCTCGAGGCACGCGCGCCCGACTACTACGCGCTGGCGGACGGTCAGATCGTGATGGGCCCGAAGGCCGAGGTGCGGCGCCTGGCGACGGCGCCGGTAGCGGTGTATCTCGCCAGCTACGCGGAGGGCCCGGTCGATCTCGATCGCGTGGGCCGGCTCGCCCTCACCGCCTTCGAGCGTGTGGCGGCGTACTTCGGCACCGTGCCGTTCACGCACTACACGCTGCACCAGGAACTGCTCACGCCGATCTCGCCGGAGCACGAATACGGGATGAGCATGGAGCACCTTGGCTCGAGCACCTACTACCTGGCCGCCACAGCGGGCATCACCGCCGCCTCCACCGCCGACGACGACGCCCGCGTGCTCTACAACTACGCGCACCACATCGCGCACGCGTGGGTGCCCAAACGCGCCTACGGCCAGGGCTACTTTCCGTTCCAGTGGGAACTGGCGCCGGTGCTCGACTCGATCTGGTTCGCCGAGGGCTTCGGCCAGTACGCGGCCATCATGGCGGTGGCCGCCGGCGCGCCGAATCCGCCGGCGTTTCGCGACGGCATGCTGCAGCGCCGCTTCCGCGCCAACGTCGCCTCGGCGCCCGACTTCCTGACGCGCCTGCCGCTGGTCGATCTCAGCCGGGTCGCGTCGACCCGCTACGCCGAAGACTTCCGCACCGGGCGCCTGGTGTTCTCGCGCGGCGGGCTGATGGCGGCCGCCATCGACGACCAGATCCAGCGCGCGACCAGCGGCGCGAAGAGCCTCCGCGATGGGCTCCGGTACCTGGTCGCGTGGACGGCGAAGGAGCAGCGCGCCTTCACGCTCGATGAACTGCCGGTGCTGCTGCGCGACGCCACCGGCGTGGATGTGCGCGCCGTCGTCGCGGAGTGGCTGCGGCCGCTAGCTCCGGGCCCCGAGCCCCGAGCCCCGAGACCCGGCCTGCCGTGACCAGTAGAAGTAGAACGGCAGGCCGAGCGCCACCAGGCCGAGACCGGCGATCGAGGCCCCGGGACGCTCCATGAGCGTGTTCCAGACCAGCGCGAAGGACCCGACGACGTAGAGGGCGGGGATCACGGGATAGCCGAGGGCGCGATACGGGCGCGGCACGTCGGGCCGTTTGGCCCGCAGCACGAAGATCGCAATCCCGCCGAGGGTGCCGAACAGCACCGAGGCGAAGGTGACGTAGGTGAAGAGCGTCTCGTAGCCGCCGGTCAGCGTCAGGAAGGCCGACCACACGCTGGTGATGAGGATGGCGACGTGCGGCGTGCGGTAGACCGGGTGCACGCGCGCCGCCGCCGGAAAGAACCGGCCGTCAGCCGCCATCGCAAACGCCGTGCGTGACGAGCCGATGACGGCGGCGACGTTGCAGCCGAAGGTCGAGACGACGACGCTGCCGGCGACCAGCGCCGCGCCGACCGGTCCGACCAGCACGGTCGCCGCCTTCTCGGCGATGCGGACCACGCCCGACATCTCCGCCAGCGTCAGCGTGTAGAAGTAGCCGAGGTTCACGGCCACGTAGATGGCCGTCAGCGCCAGCGTGCCGTAGATGAGCGCCCGCGGCACGTTGCGGGCGGCGTCCTGGATCTCGCCGGCGGCAAACGCCACGTAGTACCAGCCTTCGTAGGTCCACATGACCGCAATCATCATCACGCCGAACGACGCCAGCGGCCGGGCGGCGTCGGGCGGCACCACCGGCGTGAAGACGGGCTCGGCGCGCAGGTAGACGAGGGCGAGTATCGGCAGCATCACCAGCGCCCCGACCTTGGCCACGGTGAGGATGCCGTTCACTGCGTTGCCGCTGTTGACGCCGACGTAGTTGATGGCGGTGATGATCGCAATCGAGGCCGCCGCCACCAGCTGGCCGGCGCTGATGCTCCACGGTCCCCACGGCATCGCAAACGTCACCAGGATCTGGTCGGTGCCGAGGGCCGGGAAGAAATAGCTGAAGTACTCGGCGAAGCCGATGGCGACCGTGGCCACGCTACCGGTGAGAATCACGAGGAAGCAGGCCCAGCCGAACAGAAAGCCCCACGCCGGGCCGTAGGCCTCGCTCAGATAGACATAGAGACCGCCGGAGCGCGGATACATCGAGCCCATCTCGGCGTAGGTCAGGCCGCCGGCCATCGCCAGCAGCCCGCCGGCCACCCACGCCAGCAGCACCAGCGTCGTGGACGACAGCTCGGCCACCATGCCGCCGGTGGTCAGGAAGATCCCCGAGCCGATGACGTTGCCGATGACGAGGAGCGTCGCGCCCCACAGGCCGATGCCTTTGACAAGCTGGGCCTCGGCGCTGGGAGCGGAGGTGGACGACGAGGACGGTGTGCTCATGGGGGATGCGGGCGGTGGCGGGTGCCACTGTCGGGAGAGCATACAGGGTCCGGACGTGATGCCGCGGAGAAACTACTCCGTGCGAAGGACCTCGGCCGGTTCCACCCGTCCTGCCGCGCGCAGCGGCATCGCGAGCGCGGCGACGCACACCGCCAGAATACCCCCGGCGGCGCCCAGCAGCGACACCGGATCGAGCGGTTCAACGCCGTACAACAGGCCCCGTAACGCCCGCGCGACGCCGAGCGCCATCGACAGCCCAAGGACAAGTCCGCCGAGCACCAGCCAGGCGCTGTCGCGCATCACGAGCCTGCGGATATGACGAGCTCGAGCGCCAAGGGCCATGCGGATGCCAAACTCACGGCGTCGCTGGCGCACACTGCCGGCGACCACGCCGTACAGGCCCACCACGGCCAGCGCCACGCCGGTGGCGCCGAACACCGCCATCAACAGGGTGTAGAAGCGCGGCCGTGCCAGCGGCACCTCCACGAGTTCGTTGAAGGCACGCAGCGGCCTGATGTTCACATTGGGATCGAGCGCCCGCACGCGGGCCCGCACCAGGTCCATCAGCTGGACTGTCGGCATCGACGTCCGCACCGCCAGCTGCTCAGCGCCCCCGATCATCTGAAGCGCCGGCAGATACAGGGTCGAACGCGCCGATCGCAGATCCCGGTAGCGGGTAGGCGCCGTGATGCCGACGACCGTCAGCCACCGGCCTTGCGAGTCCGGCAGCCCCATCTTCAATCGCTTGCCAATCGGGTCGAGGCCCGGCCACACCTGCGTGGCGACGTCGGCACTGACAATCGCCACGAGCGGGGCGGTGTCGCTGTCGGCGGCTGTGAAGGCCCGGCCGCGCAACAGAGGAACCTGGAACGTCGCGAAATAGCGTGGGTGAATCTCTTCGAGGTTCAGAGACGGGTTGGCCGTGGCCTCCGCGGCCGCCTGGCCTTCCGCGGTGAACACGGGCACGTCCCATCCGATGCCGGAGAAGGGCGTGACGTTGATGGGTGTGGCACCCGCCACGCGCTCGTCGGCCTCGAGAGACTCGGCCAGGTCCGTGACCAGCCGCCGCAGCCGGGCGCGGTCGCTGTAGGTGTCTTGAGGCACGTCGAGCGGCACGTAGACGAGCTCGTCGGTGGCCAGTCTGGTGGCCTCGGTTTGCAGTTCCCGAAAGCTGCTCACGAGCAGGCCCGCGCACGCCAAGCCGACGACGGCCAACGCCACCTGGCCAACCACCAGCATGCGGCGCCAGCGTCCGGCACTCGTTGCCGTCCCGCGAGCAGCGGCGCGAAGGCCCGCCGACAGGTGCGGGCCCACCGACGTCATGGCGGGCAGCAGTGCGGCGAGGATGGCGGACACGATGGCCAACGCGACGCTGGCCCCGATGACCCGGGCATCGACGCGGATCGCCTCGGCCCTGGGCAGCCCGTCTGGCACCCACCGCATGACGGCGGGCAGGAGCGCGGCGGTCACGACCAGCGCCACGGCTGATGCCGCTCCTGCCAGGACGAGGCCCTCCGCCAGCACCTGGCGGACGAGCCTGGCACGCCCGGCCCCCAGCGCGGCGCGCACGGCGTACTCGGACCGGCGAGCGTCGCCTCGCACGAGCAGCAGACTCGACACGTTGGCGCACGCGATCAGCAACACCAGACCCACCGCCGCGAACAGCACCGTCATCACCGGACGCACGTCACCGACCACGAACTCTCTGTAGGCCTGCACCTGTGGCACGAACCCGCGCCCATCCCCGGCTGGCCGCAAGGCGTCGATGCCTGGCCCGAGCCTCCGCAGGTCATCAGCGACCTGTGCCGCGGTCACCTGCGGGGTGACACGCGCCAGCAGGTCGAACTCGGTCGTGATGCCCAGCCGCGACGTGGGATTCGAGGTGGTCGTCAGCATCCCGGTCACGCTCATCCACGCCTCGGCGCGCCGTGGATGTTCGACGTCCCTCGGCATCACGCCGACGACGATGAACGGCTGACCATCGATCGAGACGCGGCGACCGAGCACGTCCCGGGCGCCGCCGAAGCGTGCCTGCCACAAGCCATGGGAGAGGACGACGACGTTTTCGGCGCCGGTCACGTCGTCGGCCGGTCCGAGCGCACGGCCCAGCAGCGGCGGGACCCCGAGCACGTCGAAGAACTCGCCGGTGACGCGCGACACCCGCACCTCGCGCACGTCCCCACCATCCTCGAGCAGCCTGGTCGCCGGATCGTGATAGCCGACGCCCGCCACGGCCGCCAGCGTGCGGCTCTCACGGCGCAGCAGATCGAGGTCCGCGGTCGTGAACGGCCAGCGTCGGGCACCGGCCTCGGGCCGGCCTCGCCAGCCGACGACGAGTTCCTGCTCTGCCCGCACCGGCAACGGGCTGAGCAGCACGCCGTTGACGATCGACACCATCGAGATCGTTCCGGTGAGCCCGATCGCCAGAGTGAGCACCGTGGCCACCGTGAATCCCGGGCTCCGCGCCAGCGTGCGCACGGCGTATCGCCCGTCCTGAAGCAGGTCCTCGACATAGTCTGCCCGGCTCATGCGACGCCTCCGAGTCTGATTGACCGCCACGCATTCCTGCCGAGTGGCGTCGTAGTTCCCGAACCGCTCCCGCGCGAGCTGCAGGGCGCGCGCAGGGGGCTCCCCACGCGCCTCCAGCTCCCGGACGCGCATCTCCAGGTGAAACGAGAGCTCCTGATCGACATCGCGCTCGGGCTCGAGGCCGAGGAGTCCGCGAAACCGTCGACGCTGGTCCACCGCGGATCTCCGGGCTAACGAGACGGCCGTGCCGCCAGCGCGGCGGTGACAGCCGCCGAGTAGCGGTGCCAGTTCTCGGTTTCCACGCGAAGCTGTGCCCGGCCAGGCACGGTGAGCATGTAGAACTTCGCTTGCCGGTTGTTCTCGGAGGTGCCCCACGTCGCGGCCACCCAGCCGCGCGCTTCGAGACGATGCAGCGCCGGGTACAACGATCCTTCTCCGACCGCCAGAACGTCCTCCGTGGAATGTTCGATCCGGCGGGCGATGTCGTAGCCGTGCGCGCGGCCATGGCTGAGCGCCTGGAGGATCAGGAGGTCCAGCGTGCCTCGCAGGATGTCGGGTCCAACTGGCTTCGTTGCCACTCTCATCGAGTTTCGAGGGGAGCATACGCGGCCTCCCATCGAAATGCAATGGGAGCGCCGCCGGTCCCCGAACGGCCGGGCGCCCCTATATTGGAACTCGATATAGCCAACTCTCGTCTCCTCCGCCATGGGTAGCGGCTCCCTCAGCTTCGGCACGGTCGCGGTACTTCACGCCGTCGCCGCCGGCTTCCGCTTCGGGTTCGACATCGTGGATGCCACCGGTCTGACCGCCGGCTCGGTCTATCCCGCGCTCGATCGACTCGAAGACCTCGGCTATCTGCGCTCGTCGTGGGAGCACGCGGGCACGGCCCAGGCCGAAGGCCGCCCCGCCCGCCGCTACTTCCAGCTCACCGCCGACGGCGCGCATGCGCTGGCCGAAGCCTTGCGCAAGCACCGCACGTTTCAGCCGGTCTCGCTCGAGGCCTTCGGCATCCGAGGGGCCCGTCCGGCCACCCGCCGCCCATGACGGCCACGGCGCTGCGGCGACTGGCGCTGGCCCTGATCGATGCCGGCGCCTGGCTGGTGCCGGCGTCCGACCGCGCACGCTGGCGCCAGCAGTGGCGCGCCGACCTGTGGCACCGGTGCGATGCGCTGGAGCGCGCCGGGCTCGTGAACACCCGCACCAGCCGCGCGCTCGCCCTGCGCGCCGCTGGCGCGCTCTGGCATGCCGGCTGGCTGCGCCTGCGCGGCGGAGGAGGCTCCATGATCCTGCACGACCTCAGACACGCGGTCCGCACGCTCGCCGGCCGTCCCGGCTTCACGATCGTCGCCGTGCTCACCCTGGCGCTCGGCATCGGCGCCAACAGCGTCATCTTCAGCTGGATCGATGCGACGCTGCTGCATCCGTTGCCCGGCATCAGCGATCCGGGCTCGGTCGTCGCGCTCTACGGCACGACGCGCTCGCGCGACAACATCAGCCTGTCGTATCCGAACTACCTGGACCTGCGCGACCAGGCCGTGCCCGGCGTCGACGGCGTCGCCGCCTTCAGCGCCGGCGCGCTCAGCCTGCGCGGCGCGGAGGGGGCCGAGCGCATCTGGGGCGCCGTCGTCTCCGGCAACCTGTTCGAGACGCTCGGCGTCGGCGCGGCCCTCGGGCGGCTGCTCACGCCCGACGACGACCGCGTGCCCGATGGGCATCCGGTGGCCGTGCTGACGCACGCCGCCTGGCAACGGCGCTTTGGCGGACGCGCCGAAATCGTCGGCTCGACCATCGTGCTCAAGGATCGCGCCTTCACCATCGTCGGCGTCGCCGCCCCCGGCTTCCACGGGCCGCAGACGCTCATCGGCCTCGACATCTTCATCCCGGTATCGATGCTCGGCACGCTGATGCCGGCAGACCGTCTGACGGCGCGCGGCTCGGCCTGGCTCTCGACGCTCGTCCGCCTGTCGCCGGGCGCGTCGGTCGCCGCCGCCCAGGCGGGCGTGGACGTGGTCGCCCGCCGTCTCGCCACGACCTACCCCGAGGCCAACGCCGAGCGCGGCATGCGGCTCTTCCCGCTATGGAACCAGCCCTCGGGCGGCACCGCGCAACTGCTGCCGGTGATGGCCGTGCTCGGCGGCGTCGTCGCGGTGCTGCTCGCACTCGTGTGCGCCAACATGGCCGGCCTGCTGCTGGCGCGGGCCAGCGGGCGGCGACGCGAGCTGGCGGTGCGCGTCTCGCTCGGCGCCAGCCGCTGGCAGGTCGTGCGGCTGCTGGTCGCCGAGACGACCGTGCTGGCGGTGGTGGCCGGCGGCCGTTGCGGCGCTGGTGACGGTGTGGAGCGGCAACCTGCTGTTCGCCTTCATCCCGCCGCTGCCGATCCCGCTCGCCATCGATGCCGGCCTGAACCTGCGGGTGCTGGCGTTTTCGTCGGCGGTCAGCCTCGCCGCCGGCCTGCTGCTCGGCCTGCTGCCGGCGGTGCAGGCGTCTGGCGGCGATCTGGTCGGCGCCGCTCAAGGACGGCGCCGCGATGGGCGGCAGCGCCCGTCGCGGCCGCCTGCGTCAGGGACTCATCGTGGCGCAGGTGGCCCTGGCGCTGGTGCTGCTCGTGAGCGCCGGGTTGTTCCTGCGCACACTGGTCGCGGCCGATCGCGCTCGACATCGGCTTCACGGCGCGGCAGGGCCTGGTGGGCGTGCTCGACGTCGGCGGCGGCAACGCCGACCAGGCGCGCGGCCTCGCCAGCTACCGCGCCATCGTCGCCGCCCTGCGCGAGGTGCCGGGCGTGGAGGCGGTGGCGGTGGGTCAGCGTCTGCCTCTGACCTCGCTCGACAGCAGCGATCGCGGCGTCGAGGTCGAAGGCTACACGCCGGCGCGCGGCGAGGAGATTGACGACCTACTACGCGTCGATCGGTTCAGGCTATTTCGCCGCCATCGGTCTGCCGCTGGTCGAGGGCCGTGACGTCTCGGACCGCGACACCATGGACGCGCCGCCGGTGGTCGTCGATCAACGAGACGATGGCGCGCCGCTACTGGCCCGGACGCTCGGGCTCTCGGCGGCCGCGTCAAGATCGGCGAGCGATGGGCCGAGGTGGTGGGCATCGCGCACGACGCGAAGTACGCGAGCCTGAGCGAGCCCGCCCGCGCGTTCATGTATCAGCCGGTGGACCAGGCCTATCGCCCCTCGATGCGCGTCGTGCTGCGCACCAGCGGCGATCCGGATGCGATGGTGCCGACTCGTGCGCCAGACGCTGGCGCGCGTCGCCCCCGGCGTGCCGCTCTTCGACCTGCAGACGCTCGAGCAGCACATCGCGTTTTCGTTCTTCCTGCTCGAGATGGCGGCGACGCTGCTGGCGGTCTTCGGCGCCACGGCGGCGCTGCTGGCGGCGCTCGGCCTCTACGGGGTGATCGCGCAGGGGGTCGCGGCGCGCACGCGCGAGATCGGCGTGCGCATGTCGCTCGGCGCCACCGCCGGCGACGTCGGCCGGCTGGTGGTGCGGCAGGGACTGGGGCTGGCCGCCGCCGGCATCGCCGTGGGCCTGGCCGGCGCGGTCGCGGTGACGCGCGTCTTCGAGAGCCAGTTGCTGGGCGTGAGCCCGCTCGATCCGGCGGCGTTTGCCGCCACCACGGCGCTGCTGGCGGCCACCACCCTCGCCGCGTGCGCTGTGCCGGCCTGGCGCGCGGCCCGGCTCGATCCGGTACGGGCGCTGCGGATGGACTAGCGCCGGGCGCTCATTTCACGGTC
This sequence comes from uncultured Acidobacteriota bacterium, assembly GCA_963779175.1. Classification (GTDB taxonomy): domain Bacteria; phylum Acidobacteriota; class Vicinamibacteria; order Vicinamibacterales; family UBA2999; genus CADEFD01. The sequence continues at coordinate 28,239 of CAVZXA010000003.1, read as the reverse complement.
TCGGCGGCGTGGGCGGGACGTCCCGCCGCGTTCGCCAGGTCCCAGCTGGCCTGGTAGATGAGCCGCGCGATCTTCTCCATCTTCGGGTAGTTGATCTTCTCGGGCCGGTCGTAGACGGTGTGGTAGTCGGGGTGCAGACCGGTCATGAAGCCGAGCGCCGGCACGCCGCGCTGCAGGAACGGCCACTGGTCGCTGCGTCGCACCAGGTTCGAGGCGTTGTTCTCGTAGCGTGGCAGCAGCGTCAGGCCGATGCCGGCGTTCGCCGCCTCCATCGCCGCGGCCACCTCTGGCGCCCGCGAGGCGCCCATCACGTTCAGGGTGTTGGCGTTCGACTCGGCCGTCTGCACCTCGAAACCGTTGAAGCGCGGGCCGCCGCCTATCTGCACTTCTTCGTTGCGCCCGATCATGTCCATGTTGAGCACGGCGGCGATGGTCGACAGGGGCGCCAGCGGGAACTCGGTGTACGCCCAGGCGCCGAGCAGGCCGCGTTCCTCGGAGTTCCACGCCGCAAACAGCACGCTGCGCCTCGGGCGGCGGCCGGCCTTCGCGGCCTCGGCGTAGGCATCGGCGATCTCGAGCAGCGCCACGGTGCCGGAGCCGTTGTCGTCAGCGCCGTTGAAGATCTGCGTGCCGTCGGCGCCGTTGTGATCGAAGTGAGCCGTCACCAGCACCCATTGATCCTTGAGCGCGGGATCGGTGCCTTCGACGAGGCCGACGACGTTGCGATCCGGGATGGTGTGGCGGTCGACGGCGGCCGTCAGGGTCACGCGCGCGCCGGGCAGCGGCAGGGGCGTGATGCCGCGCGCCGTCTCGGCGCTGGCCGCAAGGTCGGCCAGCGACTTCCCGGTGCCGGCCACGAGCGACGCCGCCAGCGCCGGCGAGATCTGCGCCGACGGGATCCGCAGGCGGTCGGCCCACGCCGCCAGCATGTAGGTCTTCAGGTGCGGCGGCACCGCCGGCCAGACCGTCCGCGACGCCTGCTCGAAATTCACCGGCGCCGGATGGTTGTGGACGTCGGCGACAAACAGCACCGCGACCGCGCCGCGGGCCTGCGCCGCCAGCGCCTTGCGCCACGGAGTGGAGGGCTCGGCCGTCACCACGCCTTCGAACGCGCTCTTCGGATCGCGCTCGCCCGGCTCGTGGTCCAGCACCAGGACGATCTTGCCCTGCACGTCGCCGGCGAAGTCGTCGTAGCCCTGCTTCGGCGCCGTGATGCCGAAGCCGGCGAAGACCACCGCGCCGGTGGCGGTGCCGCTGGCGCTGAACCGCTGCGGATAGAACTCCTGCCCGTGACGCAGGCGTCGCATCACGCCGTCGCCGCCGGTGACCTCGAGCGCGTTGCCCTCACCGATCGTCGACGTCATCAGGTGGTAGTTCTGAAAATAGGAGCCGCCCGGCGCCGCCGGCTTCAGCCCGGCGCGCTCGAAGCGCGCGCGGATGTAATCGCCGGTGGCGACGTTCTCCACCGTGTCGGTGAGGCGCCCTCGCATGGCGTCGCCGGCGAGGAAGTAGAGGTCGGCGCGCAGGTCCTCCTGGCGGATCGACTCGAGACCCGGCGCGCGCTGCTGCGCGGCCAGCGAGACCACCGCGACGGCGACGAGCGCGGCGGTGAAGACACGTACGGCCATGGCTGCCTCCAGCGGGTCGCATTGTACCGCGCGGCCCGTGGGGACAAACCCGCACTGCAGCCGGAAAGCTCCCGCCTCGGCGCCGGTTGCAGCGCAAGATCCACGAACGCTGGCGCGTGCCACCCCGGCAGTGATCTTGCTTGCCCTTCGCCCAGAGCCAGCCGTTGCGCTACGGCACCGCTCCCCGGGCTTGGAGGCCCGTCATGATGCCCAGGGCCATCATCGCCGTCGTCGCCGCGACGACCCTCCTCTGCGTCCTGCCCGGCGTGTCCGCCGCCCAGGCCGATCGGGGATCGCAGGTCTACGCCGCGCAGAAGTGCTCGATGTGCCATGCCATCGCCGGCAAGGGCAACGCCAAGGGCCCGCTCGAGGGCGTGGGCGCGAAGTACAGCGCCGCCGACCTCAAGGAGTGGATCGTCAACGCCAAGGGGATGACCGAGAAGACCAAGGCCACGCGCAAACCGGTCATGCGCGACTTCTCCGCCCTGCCGGCCGCCGACGTCGATGCCCTGGTCGCGTACCTCCGCACGCTGCGGTAGGCTCCAACGCACGACGGGCCGTCCTTCGGAGATTCTCATGGAACCCCCCGCTCCACCCCAATCGACGGCGCTGGTCGTGCCGCGGCGCACGGTGCTCGACGCGCTGCTCGGCGGCGGCGTCGCCTCGACGGCCGTCGCCGCGCTCTATCCGTTGTTCCGCTTCCTGGTGCCGCCAGCGGGCGGTGAGCCGTCGACCGCCAGCGTCGTCGCGGCGCGCCTCGCCGACGTGCGCGCCAACTCGGGCATCGTCTTCCCGTTCGGCAGCCGGCCGGCGATTCTCGTGCGCACGGCCGAGGGCGACTTCAAGGCCTTCAGCGCCGTCTGCACGCACCTCGAGTGCACGGTGCAGTACCAGGCCGAAACCTCGCAGATTTGGTGTGCCTGCCACAACGGGTTCTACGACCTGTCGGGCAACGTCGCGTCCGGCCCGCCGCCCCGCCCGCTCGAGAGCTTCGCGGTGGCCGTGCGGGGGGAACCGGGCAAGGAAGAGATCGTCGTGTCGCGCGGCTAGGCCGCGCCGCCGCGGAGGCGTCCCATGTGGAGTCGTTCGGTCGCCTGGCTCGAAGAACGTGTCGATCTCGGCGGCATCCGCCATCTCATCGACGAGAAGTACGTACCGGTGCACCCGCAGTCGCTGTGGTACTACCTCGGCGGCCTCACGCTCTTTCTGCTCGGCGTGCAGATCGTGACCGGCATACTGCTGCTGCTCTACTACCGGCCGAGCGCCGACGAGGCCTACGAGAGCGTCCAGTTCATCGTGACGCGCGTCGAGTTCGGCTGGCTGATCCGCAACGTCCACAGCTGGTCGGCGAATCTCGTCGTTGGCGTCGCCTTCGCGCATCTCTTCAGCGTGCTGTTCCTGCGCGCCTACCGGCGCCCCCGTGAGCTCACCTGGATCAGCGGCGTGCTGCTGCTCTTTCTGCTGCTCGGATTCGGCTTCAGCGGCTACCTGCTGCCGTGGAACGAACTGGCGTTCTTCGCCACCAAAGTCGGCACCGGCATCCCGGGCTCGATCCCGTTCGTCGGCGAGGGCCTGCAACGCTTCCTGCGCGGCGGCGACGACGTGACCGGGGCGACGCTCTCCCGCTTCTTCGGCCTGCACGTGGCGATTCTCCCGGCGCTGCTGACCGTGCTCGCCGGCATGCACCTGCTGCTCATCCAGCGTCAGGGCATGAGCGTGCCGATCGGGGTCCTGCGCCGGCTCAGGCCTGGCGAAACGCCGCCGCGGCTCAAGTTCGTCCCCAACTTCCTGCTGCGCGAGCTGGTCGGCTGGTATCTGGCGCTGGCCGTGCTGGCGGCGCTGGCCGCCTTCTCGCCGTGGGAGCTCGGCGTGAAGGCCGATCCGTTCGCCCCGGTGCCGGCCGGCATCCGGCCGGAGTGGTATTTCCTCGCGGCGTTCCAGACCCTCAAGCTGCTGCCGGCGCACATCCTCGGCCTCGAGGGCGAACTGCTCGGCGTGCTCGGCATGGGCGTCGCCATGGTGGCGCTGCTGGTACTGCCCTTCCTCGATCGACGTTCGTCGCGAGGCGAATCCAGTCCCCTGATCACGGCCATCGGGGTCGTGGCCCTGGTGTACCTGGTCGTCATGACGGTGGTGGGCTATGTGGCGGCCTGAACGATACGCTCTCGCGACGGCCCTCCTCCTCGTCGCGGCATCCGCCTCGGCGCAGACCGCGGCGGCCCCGGCCGGCACGGTCAACCAGTGCGCGACTTGCCACGCCGGCCTGCCGGAGAGGGTCGCGGCCCGCGACGTCGCCGCCGACGTGCACGGCAGCCGCGGCTTCACCTGCGCCGACTGCCACGGCGGCGATCCGGCGGCCAGCGACCGCGCCGCCGCCCACGACCCGCGCAAAGGCTACCGGGCGGTACCAACGGGCAGCGCCGTCATCACCACCTGCGCCCGCTGCCACGCCGATGCCGGCATCATGCGCACCTTCGCGCCGGCCCAGCGCATCGACCAGGCCGCCGAGTACGCGACCAGCGTGCACGGACAGCGTCTGGCCGCCGGCGACACCAAGGTGGCGACGTGCGTCAACTGCCACGGCGGCCACGGTGTGCGCAAGGTCTCAGACGCGAAGTCGCCGGTGTATCCGCTCAACGTGGCGACGACGTGCGCGAGGTGCCACGCCGACCCGGCGCACATGGCCGGCTATCAGACGGCGAGCGGGCCGCTGCCGACGACGCAGTTCGAAGCCTATAAGGGCAGCGTGCACTACGCGGCGCTCACCGTGAAGCAGGACCTCTCGGCGCCGACCTGCAACGACTGCCACGGCAATCATGGCGCGGCGCCGCCCGGCGCCGGCGCGGTCGTGAACGTGTGCGGGACCTGCCACGCGGTCTTCGCCGAGAAGTTCGCCCTCAGCCCGCACAAGGACGTGTTCGAGCGCGGCTGCATCGAGTGCCACGACAACCACCGGATCGTCGAGCCGACCGACGCCATGCTGAGCGCCGCTGATGGCGCCCTCTGCGCGACCTGTCATGCCGACGACGCCGGCGCCAAGGCCGCCACCGGTATGCACGGCCGGATCGAGACGCTGCGCGCGGCCGTCGACCGGGCCGATGCGCGACTGGCGCAGGTGCGCAACGCCGGCCTCGAAGTGGGCGAACACGAGCTGCGCCTGCGCGAAGCGCGTAATCACCTCGTGCTCACCCGCACGGAGGTGCACACGTTCCGGGAAGAGGCCGTGGCCAGGGTGGCGGCCGAGGGCCTGACGCTGGCCGAGGGCGTGGACGCCGCCACCGACGCGGGCTTCCGCGAGCTGGCGTTCAGGCGCCGGGGGCTGGCGGTGTCGATGGTCGCCATCCTGGTCGTCGTGGCCGCGTTGCTGCTGAAGATCCGCGCCATCGAGCGGCGCCCGCCCGCCGCCTGACCCGCCGACCCGGCGTGGGGTGGGCCCCCGGCCCCGGGGAATCGCGGGAGTTTCCGCACCGCTGTGCCAGTCACGCCGGCCCCGGCTCGCCAATCGACCGGAGTTGCCCGGCACGCATTTCGCAGTGCACCACGCCATTAGAGATCAGAGGAGGGTGACCATGCGGACACTGCTTTTCGGCGCGACACTCGTGACGGCCTTCCTGCTGCCCGTGGGCCAGGCTGCAGCCCAATGCTGCGGGGGCCAGGCCATGCAGGCGACACAGGACCAACACGCGGCGCATGCCGCCCCGGCGATGCCGAAGGCGGGCTGCTGCGCGGACCACAAGATGCCGATGGCGGCCGCGGCTGCCACGCCGATGGCCTGCTGCGACCACGGCACGCCGGCGGACGATCCCCTGGTGGCCATGGCCGGACTCGGGCTCGCACGTCCCGTGGCGGTCAAGTACATCGACATCGTGTTCCGCGATCCCGTCCGCGTCGGCGACACCGTGCTGATGGGCAGCTATGTCATCGAACACGACGACGACCGCATGGCGCGTGGCGAGCCGTGCACCTACATCTACGAAGCCGACGACCTGCGGGCGCCGGTGGTGACCTTCCACTGCACCCACCTCGAACGGCCGGCAGCGTCGCAGGCGACCGTCGTGCTCAAGCCCACGATCAACCCGGCGATCAAGGCCTTGGCGGAATTCCAGTTCGAGGGTGAGACCGCGTCGCACGGTGTGCCGATCCGCTAGTCGAGAAGCAGGGACCGCGTGTCCCGGGGGGCCGGTCCGTGCCGGCCCCTCCCTCCCCTTCCCCGCGCTCTTCCCCGACTCCTGCCCGTTTCCCGGCGCTACTTCGGCGCCGACCGGTAGAAGTGCTCCGTGAACGCGCGGAGTGATCGCTCCCGATAGGTATCGAGCTTCGGCACCGCTGCGGCCTTGTCGGCCTCGGGACGCTCCTGGAACAGCTTGAACTTGCCTTCCAGTGATTCGATCTCGATGCTGAACGGCTGGATGCCCTTCGCGCGGGCGAGCACGTCGGCCATCGGCAGCGCCGCGAAGTCGTAGGCGGTGCCGCCAATCGAGCTCTCGTATTTCCGGATGAGCCCCGAGAGCAGCGCGTGCTTCTGCATCGGCTCGTCGATGGCCCTCAGCCGTCCGGTGGCGTGGACCACGGCGAAGTTCCAGGTCGGCACGCCGTTGCGGCCCGCGGGCGTGGTGAGCCAGCCGGGGGAGACGTAGCCATGCGGCCCGCGGAACACGACGACGGCGCGGGCGCCGGCGCGGATCGCCTGCACCTGGTCGTTCTGGGCCGAGATGTGGCCGACGATCGTGCCGTAGGTCCCGGTCGCGCCATCGAGCACCGACGGAATGTGCGTGATGCGCAGCGTGGGCGCCGTCGTGACGAGGTCCACGAAGCTGAACTCGTCCATGAACGCGTGCAGAAACGCCCGGTCCTGCACCAGGTGCGCCTTCGGGATGTAGACGGACGGGTCGGGGGGCTCGCCCTGCGCCGCCTCGGCGGCTGGGGCACCAGGACCGACGAGCGTCATGCCGCCGAGCATGGCCGCGAAGAGTGAACGGCGATCGGGATCCATCGAAGCCCCCTAGCGCCGCGACGGGCGGCGTCAGCGCGCAGTGTAGCAGGCCGCCCACCGGCGCGGCGGGATCGTGGCACACTGCCGTCATGGCCGCGCGCCTCACGGGATGCCTGGCCGGCGCGCTGGCCGCCGGCCTGTTCGGGGCTGCGGCACGGGCGCAGCCGGGACCAGCCGCCAGTCCCTTCTGCACCACGGCCGTGGACGAGCAGCTCGCCGCGTGGGCCGTCGTGGCGCCTCCACGTCCGCAGCCAGCCGCGAGCGGCGCCGTGATCCGCCACTGGCCCACTCACCGCCAGGGCGAGTGGGTGGCAGAGGTTCGTGACGGCGACACGGTCCGCGTCGCGCGCGTGACGCCGGCGGCCGTGACCACCGTGACCTGGTCGGCTGCGTGCAAGCCGATGTCGAGCGAGCGGCCGCGCCCGGCGGCCGCCGCGCCGCGGTTCAGCGACGACGACCTCGCACGCGCCATGACGGCATCGACGCGCGGCGTCGTCTACATGTGGTCTCCGCACATGCCGCTCTCGGTGGACGCCTATCGCGCGATCGTGACCGCGGCGTCAGCGCGGGGCGTGGCGGTGCACGCCGTGCTCGACCCGGGCGCCGATCGCGCGTTCGCCGCGGCCGAACGCGCGCGCGGCGGGCTGCCGCCCGAGGCCGTGCGAGTCGCTGATTCGGTGGAACTGCTGTTCCGCGACGTGCTCGTGCACGCGCCGGCCGTGCAGGCCTGGGCCCGCGGGCGGCTGGTGGGCTCGGCGTTTCCCGGCGCCCACAGCGCCGACGAATACGGCGCCTGGCTCGACCGCATGATCGCCGACGCGCGCTGAGGCGGCGGACCTGGCGACCGGTGGCTAGCGGCCGTCGCAGGCGGCCAGCAGCGCGGCCTTGCGGGCGTCGGTTGCCGGCTTCCAGCGCTCGTCCACGAGCTGCCGGCACTGCGCCGGCGCCAGGCTGGCAAACGCCCACGCGGCTTCCTGCGGCCGGAACGGCGTGAGGGCGGCGGCGCAGCTCTGACGCCACAGCTCGCCGATGGCTTCCGCCAGTTCGCGTTTCGCCGGCGAGGTGAAGAGCCCGGTGAGCCGCGCCTCGCCCGCCGCCGCCACCACGCGCAGCTCGAAGCGCTTCGGCGCCTCGCTGTTCTTCGGCGCCAGGTTCGACACGAAGAACACCGCGCCGTCGGGCATGAACGCCGGGAAGTAGTGGCCGACGCCCTCGGTCGTGGAGGTGGTGAGCCTGGACAATCCGCCGGCACCGGTGAGCCGGCCCGAGGCGTCGTGCACGAGATCGACGACCACCACGTCGGTGATGGCCGGCGCGCTGATGCCGCCGCTCACGAACGGCGTGAGGTAGTCGTGCTTGCTGATGTGGAAGGTCAGCTGCTTGCCGTCGAAGCTGAAGTCGGCCTTGCCAGCCGCGAAGCCGAAATCCACGCGCTCGGCGCAGGTGGAGGTCTGCCCAGCGGGATCGGTGCCCAGAATCTCGAAGATCTTGAGCGAGGCCGGCCGGTCGGTCTTGCTGTCGTCGTGGGCGGCGACGTAGCGCCCGTCTTTCGAGATGAACGGCGTGGCGAGATCGCGCGTGATCTGCGGGCACAGCCGCATCGGCGTCGTCGGCACCACGGTGACCGCGCCGCGCTCGCGCGTCACCGTGTAGTCGACGATGCGGAAGCCGGGCGGCGCCGGCTTGGTCGAGCCCGAGAACATCATGCGGTAGACGGTGGTCTCGCGCGCGCCCTCGGTGCGGGTCGAGAGGATGCCGACCGACTGGTAGTAGACGTCGTAGACGTCGGCGTGCTGATGCGCGAACACGGGCGGCACGTCAGCCGCATCTTTGCCGTCGGCCAGCCGCGCCAGCAGCGTCGCGGCGTCGTAGAAGTTCACGGTGTGCGTGCTCGTGTAGTGCGAGGGCACCGTGATGAAGCGGCCATCGGGCGTGGCCACGGCGTCTGAGGTGTCGGGGATGCGCACGCGCTTCCCCGACGTCAGGTCGTACAGATAGTTGAGGTTGTGGCTGGCCACCGCGACGATGCGATGGCCGGCCGCATTCGGTACCGGACGCGCAAACCAGTTCACGTCGTCGAGCACCGGGTCACCCGGACCCGGCCGCATGACCTCGACGCGCCGCCCCGCCGTGTCGACCGCGCAGTATGGCGCCACGTCGCCCGGGGCCGCGAGGCCCTGCGCGACCAGCACCATGACGAGCCCGAGGGCGACGCTGACGGTCGGTCTGGTCATGACGGCTCCGGGCGTTAGCGGCCGCCCTTGACGTTGAAACGCTGCACCCGACGTCCCGTGGACGCCTCGCCCACGATCAGGTTGCCCTTCGAGTCGATGCTCATGCCGTGCGGGCGCAGGAACTGCCCGAGCTGACGGCCGCCGCGGCCGAACTCACCCACCACTTCCATGGTGCTGCGGCGCAGGATCCAGATCTTGTGGTTGGTGCCGTCGGCCAGGTACAGCCACTGCTGCTGCGGATCCTTCGAGAGCACGATGACGAACGATGAACCCGACGACAGGGTGGCCGGCGCGATGATCTTCTCACTCACGAACTTGCCCGACTGCTCGAACACCTGGATGCGGTTGCCGCGGCGGTCGGCCACGTAGATCTTGCCGTCGGAGGAGCCGGTGAGCCCGTGCGGCGTCGAGAACTGCGACGGCAGCTCGCCGCTCATCATGGTCTTGGGATCGAACTTGACGGTGTCGTCGGGCACCTTGCCGTAGGCGCCCCAGTGGCGCTTGTAGGCGCCGGTGGCGCCGTCGAACACCACGACCCGGCGGTTGCGGTAGCCGTCGGAGATGAACACTTCATTGGTCTTCGGATCGACCCAGATGCCTGACGGGCCGCCCAGCAGCTTGGTGTCGTTGCTGCCGGCGTTCTTGTCGTATTCGCCGATCGTGAGCACCAGCTTGCCCTGGCGCGTGAACTTCATCACGCGGTGGTGCATGTGGGTGCCCACCCAGACGTGATCGGTGTGGTCGACGAAGATGCCGTGCGGGTTACGCGGCCAGTTGGCCGGTTCCTCCTTGGCCTTGTCGCCCCAGCCCTGCACGACCTTGCCGTTGGCGTCGAGCTCGATGACCACCGGCGCGGCCTTGCAGCAGGTGCCCATCGGCGGCGTCTGCTCTTCGTAGAGTTCTTCTTCGGTCAGGGTCTCAGGCAGGCTGGTGATCCAGGTGTGGTCCTTCGAGTCCACGAACACGCCGGTCACCGACCCCATGACCCAGTGGTTCGGGAACTCCAGCGGCCAGGTGGGATCGACGGTGAAGGTCGGGGCGGTGGCGCGCGGCTGCGCCCCGACGGACACCGACCGGACAGCGCCGGCGACGAGCAGGGCGAGAAGGGCTGAGATAATGGTCAAGCGCGCGCGCACGAACATGTGGAGCACTCCTTCAACGGCGCGAATCGGCGCCGCCAGCAATGGCGCCAACGATACCATGCACCCCGCTCGGGCGAGCCTGCAAGTCTAGTCCAGTCCAGACTTCGCACGCCGATCAGGTGGCCCGTCCCATCTCGGGCATAATCGGTTGCACACTTCCGTTCGGGTTGCGGCAACCAGCCGCCCCCCAGACCTGGAATGGAGCGTCCCATGCGTCGCGTTGTCCTGTTGCTGGTGACCGCGGTCCTGCTGTGTCAGCCCGCGTCCTCGGTTCTGCGAGCGCAGTCGCAGCCTCTCACGTTCTTCAAGAACTACTTCCTCACCGGCGACTACGTCGTCGAGGGCGTCGGCCTGAACGGCCTTGGCGCCCAGGGCCGCGCCACCGGCGACATCGTCGTCGACAGCGTGCCGCTCAACGTCGACATCGCCGCAGCCTTCCTCTACTGGCAGGTCGTCGGCAACCTCAACGCGCCGGACGCGGGCGCGACCGGCGTCACCTTCCGCGGCAACCGGCTGGACTCCGCGGAGGGCCCGTTCGGCAAGGCCCTCGGCTCCGGCACGCCCCCCTGCTGGAGCAATGGCGGCGGCACCGGTTCGTCGAACGGCTCGAACCGCACCTATGGGTACCGCGCCGACGTGCTGCGCTTCCTCGGCGTGGATCCGGCCACGGGCAAGCTGGCGGCCAACGGCGCGCACGCGGTGTCGCTCCCCGATGGCGGCGGCGTCGAGGCGATCGGTGCCAGCCTGGTCGTCGTTTACCGCGATCCCAGTCTGCCGCTGAGCGCCATCGTGCTCTACGACGGCGCGTACACGATGGGCCAGGCTGTCGAGAGCATGGCGCTCACGAGCGACGGCTTCTACGATGCCGGCAACGATGCCAAGCTCACCCACATCGTCGGCAGCGGCCAGAGCAACAAGTCCGAGAACCTCACCTACAACGGCACCCGGATCGCGGTGAACCCGTTCGCCTCCACCGCCGGGCCGAAGTGGGACAATCCGACGTTCACGCTGGCCGCCGACCCGTCGCGCCGCACGGTGACGACCGGCGTCGACCATGACGGCTTCAACAGCTTCGACTGCCTGACGTGGTCGGCCGTCGTCTACCGCACCACCGTGAAAGACAGCGACGCCGACGGCCTGCTGGATATGTGGGAGTCGTCGCCGACGCCGCTGACCGACCCGTTCGGCCGCACGCTGCCGCACCTGGCGGCGATGGGCGCGTCGCCGACCGTGAAGGACGTCTTCCTCGAGATCGGCTATCATGAAGACCGACGCGCCGACGGCGACCTACGGGGCGTGATCGAAGCCTGCGCACTCGCACCTGCCCTCGCACGAAGCGCTCGAAGCTGGTGGGCCGGATGCTTCCGCGACGCGCCCACCGGACGGGCATCAACGCGCACTTCGACGTGGGCGACTACCTACCCGGCCGGGCCCGCCGATCCATACATCATCCGCGGCGCCGGGCTGGCGCGTGGCGGCGAGGCCATCCCCGAATCGGTCACCGTCTGCACGCCCGGCGCCCGGTGCCCCGCCGTGGGTGTGCCAGTTCTCGGCGCATCCCGGCACCGTCGGCTGGAAGACCGGCTTCCGCCTCTTGCGCGACGAGGTGCTGAGCGTGCCCGGCGCCGGCTGCCCGCGGCAGGCCGATGACTCCTGCGACCAGCCGGGCAACACCTGCGAGCGCCGCTTCGACGAGACGCGCCAGACATGTTCCGCTACGCGCTCTTCGCGCACGCCATCGGCCTGCCGCAAGTCGGAGTTGGCCGTGCCTCGATGCCAGCGGCAACCCACGTGCCTGATGTCAACGACTCGTGCTGTGCCGTGGCCGTGAATCCCGACTTCCGCACGCCGCGCACCAACACCGGGCATCGGTGACTTCCCCGGCTCGCGATGTGCTGGTCACGCTCGGCGCTTCGCCGACGCCTCGGGGCTGCCCATCGGCACGCCGTTCATGCAGGCGTCCACGCTGGTGCACGAGTTCGGGCACAACGCCGAGCGCCGCCACGGCGGCGAGCCATTCGAGCCGAACTGCAAGCCGACCTACCTGAGCGTGATGAACTACCTCTACCAGTTGCGCGGGCTGCTCGACGACGGCGGCGTGCCGCACCTCGACTTCTCCGCCGCCTCAACGGCAGGCGGTCGACGAAACGCGCGCTGGCCGATGGCCTCGGTGAGCTTCATGCCCTACCGCCTCGGCTGGTACGCGCCGCTCGCCGGCCAGCTACCTGGCCGGACGCGCCCCCGCCGCCGCGCACGCACTGCGACGGCTCGCCGCTGCTGCGCACGCCGCCGGGGCGCTCATCGAGCCGCCGATGGTGCGGATCGACGCGCGCACGCGCCGCCGACGCCATCGACTGGAACGCCGACGGCGACCTCGCCGACACGCCGGCGTATCTGCAGGACATCAACTTCAACGGCCGCCTCGACGGCGTCGACAACGGCGAGCCGCTGCTTCCGGGCTCCGACGACTGGACGGCGCTGCGGCTCGAATCAGATCGGCAGCCGCCGCAATGTCGGCGGCCTGTATCTCATTCCCGGCACCAGCCGCTTCGCGGTGGGCCCGCTGTCGCTGTCGATGTCGGCAAGGGGGACCTCGGCAAGGGCGACCTGGGCAAGGGCGACCTCGGCAAGGGCGACCTCGGTAAAGGCGACCTCGGCAAGGGCGACCTGGGCAAGGGCGACCTGGGCAAGGGCGACCTCGGTAAGGGCGACCTCGGCAAGGGCGACCTCGGCGGCGGCGATCTCTTCGAGGGCGATCCGCGCAATCCCGGCGGCGAGCTCGACTTCGAGACCGCCACCGACCTGGCGCGCACGCCGCCCAATGCGTTCACGGCGTGTGTGGTCGGCGTCGGCACCTGCGCGGCACCGGCGGCGCAGCTCCACGACGTGGCGGCCACGTGGACCATCCCCCACGTCGGCGGTGTGGCCCAGTTCACGCTCTACCGCGTCGATGGCCCGACGCTCGTGCCCGGCCAGACCTGGACGATGGTGACGCAGTCGCCGGTAGTCATCGGCCAGCAGTCCTACGCCGCGCTCGATACGAGCGAGCTCGTGGATGACGCCTTCTACACCTACTTTGCGGTGGCGACCTATGCCGACGGCATCCAGAGCGATCCGTCGAACCTGGTCACCATCAGGGCCGTCAACGACCCGCCGGTGGCCGACGACGACACCTATCCGGCCACCGAGGACACCCGCCTTGACGTGCCTGCGCCCGGGGTGCTGGCGAACGACGCAGACCCCGACAGCCCGATCACGCTGACGGCCGAACTCGTCACCGCCCCCGCGCACGGCACGCTCGCGCTGGCGACCGATGGCTCGTTCGCCTACACGCCGGCCGCCGACTACTTCGGGACCGACAGCTTCACCTATCGCGCCGTGAGCGGCGCTGTCACGACCAACGTCGCCACGGTCACCATCACCGTCGCAGCGGTCAACGACGCCCCCGCCACGTTCGACATCCCGGACGTGACGATCGACCAGGACACGAGCACCCTGGCGCTGGGCTTCACGATCGCCGACGAGAATCCCGCCACGGTGACCCTCGGCGGATTGTCGAGCGACACCACGCTGGTGCCGCTGGCCGGCGTCGTGTTCGGCGGCTCTGGTGCGGCCCGCACCGTCACCGTGACGCCGGCGGCCGGACGCTCGGGCACGGCCACGATTGGCGTGACCGCGATCGACGAAGGCGGCCTGGCCACGACCGACACCTTCGTGCTGACCGTGCGCGCCACGGCGGCCTACACTTTCGTCAGCGTGCAGAACGCACCGCCGCCGTCCAACAAGACCTTCAAGGCTGGCAGCGCGGTGCCGATGAAGTGGTATTTCGCCAACGGCACGACGCCGGTCGACAGCAGCCAGGTCACGCACGTCGTGACGGTGCGTGGGCCGCTGCCGAACGGACCGGTCGTGACGATCTCGAACACCGACCCGGGCGGCAGTTCCTTCCGCTACGACGCGCCCGGCAAGACCTGGTACTTCAACCTGCAGACCAAGGACGCCGCCGGCAAGAGCTACGTGCCAGGCACCTACGAGGTGATCATCACGCCGTCGGATCCGCGCTACAGGCCGAGCGCGCCGTTCCTGCTCAAGCTCGTGAAGTAGCGACGTTCCGGATCGGGCCGTCCGGACGGACGAGCCCGATCTCGCTGAGCGGGCCTTGAGGCGGGCGCGGACGTCGGCCACCAGCGGATCGTCGGTGGCGCTGCCGCGCAGCGACAGGTAGCGCTGATACGACCCGGCCGATCCCGCGCTCTTCATCCCTTCGCGTGACCCGCCCTGGTAGTAGTAGACCGGCGGCAGGAAACCCGACGTGGGCTCCTCGTCGAGGAACAGCGACAACGCTTCCCCGCTCCGCTTCAGACAACGGTCGAACTCGGAGTCGGCCTGCGGAAAGGCGCCGGCGGCCAGATACGCCCGGCCCAGGTCGAAGCGGCCGATCCAGGTGTCGAGCAGCGTCGTTGGCCTCGCCTCAGCGTGTTCACCGCCAGCCGCGTGGTCGCCGCTTTCGAGCGCCATGCACCCCTTCGATGATCTTGCCGTAGGCCTGCGGTTCGGCCTGCAGCTCGTTGCCGAGGCCATCGCGATCGCCGAGCGCCTGGGCGGTGGCGCCCACCTGGCGTAGATGCGTCCGGCCAGGAACCGGATCTGCACGCTGGTGCCGTTGGCGAGCGCCTGATCGGCGGCCGCCCGGGCCTCGCGCTTCCGCCCGCGCGACAGCTCCGTGTAGGCCAGCGCCGCGAGCTTGGCGGCGGCGCGATCGCTGTCCTCGGCCTTGATGTCGGCCGCCGCGCCGTCGGCGAAGAGCTTCGCGGCGTCGGCGAAGCGGCCGCGGGAGAGCGCGATGTCGGCGAGCCCCGAGGCCGTGTACGAGGGGCCCGGCGCCGCGCACGGCCGCCAGGCGCTGGTAGGCGGCGGTGGCGGCGCTCGAGGTCGCCCTGGCCGAGCCTGGGCGAGCGCCAGCGCCTGCTGGGCCCACGGATTGTTCAGCTCCTGCGCCACCAGCGGCTTCCTGCTCGCCGTCGGCGAAGTTGCTCGCGTAGATCGAGTAGAGAGAGGCGTTGACACGGTAGAGCGAGCGCTTCGGCAGGATCTGGACCACCCGCTGCATCTCCTCGCGCGCGCGCGTTCATGTTGCGCAGCTTGGTCGAGCAGAGCGCCAGGTTGTTGCGGGCCGACGCATCGCCGTCATAGCGGGCCAGCAGGTCGCCATACTCCTTGACGCAGCCTCGTAGTCGTTGGTGACGTAGTAGAACAGCCCACGCGTGCGGAAGCGCTCGCGCTCGGTCATCTTGTCGACGTGGCGGATGGCCTCCTGCACGTAGGTCGCGGCCTCCTGGGCTGGCCCATGTTGGCCGACGCGATGGCCATGCCGGCGTACGCCAAGGCCGAAGTTCGGGTCGAGCGTCGCCGCCCGCCGGAAGCTCTGCAGGGCCTCCTCGAACCGGCTGTTCGACATGGCCTGCATCGCCATCGCGTACTCGCGGACGACGTCGAGCGAGGTCGCCGACAGCGTCTCGGTGGCGAATCGTTGCGCCGAGTCAGACGTGTCGTCACCGAGCGCCGTCCGCACCTCGGTTGCCGAGGCTCGTCGCCACGCCCAGCACGCCGTCCTTGCCCGAGGCGCCGTTCGGTGGCGTCGGCGATGACGTTGCCGGTGACGCTCTCAGCCGCCTTCAGCGTGATGGTGTAGCCGTGGCCGTCGGCGACCGAGCATGCCCGAGAGCACCACGCCCACTCCCTGCTTGACGGCGATCTCGCGGCCGGCGGTCTCGTCGAGACGATCCGGCGGCACCACGCCCGAGACTGCGGCGGATGCCGTTGCGATCGTAGGCGCTGATGAAGCTGGCGCCCTCGAGCGCCAGCTTGAGCATCGGCTCGAGCGTGCCGTCGAACGCCGGGTCGCCGGTGTCGTTCTGGAGGTCGGTGATCAGGATGGAGACCGGTTCGTGCTGCGACCGCCAGCGCCGGACCACGCGCCAGCCACCAGGTGCCGCCGAGCAGCGAGCGCGACGACCACGGCGGCCGAGGCCACCATCCTCCAGGTCAGGCGGCGCACCAGCGGCAGCGGCTTGCCGTGCTCGTCGAGCTTGGCCAGCTCGGCTTCGAGCTCGCGCGAGGTCGCGAAGCGCGGCCGCCGCCTCGGGCTCGCACGCAGCGCATGACGAGGCGCTCGAGCGCCACCGGAATCGCCGGATCTTCGGCGCGCAGCGGCTGGCGGCGCCTCGCGCATCCGCTGCTGGAGCTCCGCGAATGCGCTGTCGAGATGGCTGCGGCACGGCGCTTGCCGAGGAGCAGGTCGTAGAGGATCAGCCCGAAGGCGTAGACGTCGGCCCGCTGGTCCACCGGCTTCGGCGCGCGCCTGTTCCGGCGCCATGTACTCGACGGTGCCGACCACCGAGCCGGCCATCGTCTGCGCCATCGTCTGCGGCGGCGGCGCGCCGACAGGCTCGCCGGCACCGCCGCCACCGGTGGCGGCGGCCGGCGCCGGCCCGCTCGGTGGACCGGGCGACGCCGAAGTCCATCACCAGGCCTTCGCCGTCGGCGTTGACCATGATGTTGGCCGGCTTGAGGTCGCGGTGCACGACCCCGGCCTCGTGCGCGACGGCGAGTCCGGAGATCGACGCTGCGCGCGATGCGTCATGCACCGCGCGGCACGTCGAGCTTGCCGTTGCGCTTCGAGGATCGTGGCCAGGTCCTCGCCTTCGACATACGGCATCGTGATGTACTTGATGCCGTCGACCTCGCCGATGTCGTGCACGCGGACGATGTTCTTGTGCGTGACCTTGCGCGCCAGCAGCAGCTCCTGCTTGAACCGCCGCTCGAGCATCGCGGGCGGTCGCCGGGTTCGTCGGCCACTTCCGGCCGCACGGTCTTGAGTGCCACGGCCACGCCGAGCTCGTCGTCCCACGCCTGATACACGGCGCCCATGCCGCCGGCGCCGAGCAGTTTGATGATGTGGTAGCGCGGGCCGAGCTGGTAGCCGACCAGGTCCCCGGCAGCATAGGTGCTCCCGGGCGCAGCCGGCGGCCGCACCTTGATGGGCCGCGGAGATGGCGCGGCGGGCACCGGGCCGCTGCCCAGATTGGTCTCGTCGTCAGACACGGCCATAGCGGCCACCCGCGTGGCGCCGTCGACGTCCGCGGGCACCTGCGTGATGTCGACCTCGAACGCGGCCGCCAATCCGATATCGGTCGCGGCGGCGTCTGGCGCCGGGCCCAGGGGGGCGCGGCACACGGGACACGTCCGCAGGTTGTCGTCGGCGGCGCTGCCGCACCGTGGACAGGTCATTTCAGGGCGCCCTGACGGCACGCACGTCACCGTCCCGGCTCAGGAATCTTAGGTCCGGGCGCCCGGTTGGGCCAACGAGATTCTGTGCAACCGGCCGCTAGCGCGTGCGGACGATGCGGAACGGGTGTGCGGAGCGCGGCTGCCGCCCTCGCGATCCCTACCGCAGTCGCGCCGTGCGCGCCGTGATCGCGGCGGCCATCGCCTTGTAACGCTTGGCATCCGGCGCTGCCGGGGCCGCGGCATCACGTTCGAGCTCGGCGGCCATGGCGTCGAGCTGGTCGAGCGTCGCCTTCTGGCGCTTGTCGCCCTGGTCGAGCGCCGCGCGCAGCGTCTTCGCGCGAGCGGCGTCAATCGCCTTCCCGCGCTCGAGCTGATCGAGGTAGGCCTTGGCCACGACGAAGCTCGGCGGCCACACGTAGGTGGGCTGGTTCTGCGAGTTGAACTCCTGAAGCGCACCAGCATCGCGGCGTCGATCTCGTTCTGCGACAGGAACTCGCTCGGCAGCAGGCGGAACACGTCGATGCCGCGCGCGATCTCGGCGCCGTAGATGTTGCCGTTGTACCAGTAGGACGACCAGTAGCCGCCCGACAGCATCCCTCGCCGTTGATCGGGCCGCGGTCGAAGATACGCGATCTCTACCGGCGTGGTCGAATCGGTGAAGTCGAACACCGACATGCCGCCCTGGTACCACGACTGCACCATGATGTCGCGGCCGGGCACCGGAATCAGCGAGCCGTTGTGCGCGACGCAGTTCTCCTGTCTCGGTCTGCGGCGCCGGCATCTTGTAGTAGCCCTTGTGCACCAGCTTCTTGTCGACGATGTCGAAGATGGCGTCGGCGCCCCAGGTCAGCGGGTCGGTCGCGCGGCAGCGCGGCCGGCCGCCGCCGCCCCACTCGTCGGTGAAGACCACCTTGGTGCCGTCGTTGTTGAAGGTGGCCGAGTGCCAGTAGGCGAAGCCCTTGTCGGACACGTAGTCGAGGCGCTTCGGGTTCTCCGGATCGGTGATGTCCATCAGGATGCCGTTGCCCGAGCAGGCGCCGGCGGCCAGGCCGATGTCGGAGTAGACCGTGATGTCGTGGCACTGGTTGGTCATGCTCGTGCGTCTGCGTGCCTTCGGGCCGTGATCGCCGCCCGGCCACAGGCCCGAGATGGCGCCGTGTCGCGGATCGGCGAACAGGCGCGGCTGGTTGACGATGCGCCGCCTTCTCCGGGTTCGCCAGCGGCACCTTGATCACGTCGATGCTGAAGAGCGAGGTGTTCGGGTCTTCCTTCGGATCGAGGCCCGAGCAGCCGGCGAGTTCTTCGCCCGAGCGCACGTTGCTCGTGCCCGAGCCGTAGAGATAGATGGTGCTCGGGTCGCCCTTCGTCGGGCACCAGCGTGTGCGTGTGCGAGCCGCGGCAGGTCTGCACCGCCGCCACCTGCTTCGGGTTCTTCAGGTTCGGTGATGTCGAAGATGCGGACGCCGCGGAAGCGCTCGTCGCTCACCGGCGCGCGTCACGCCCTGCACGCCGCAGTCGAGGCGGCCGCGCGTCTGCTCGACCGACATGAACAGCAGGTTGCCCCAGATCGACACGTCGCCCTGGCCGCCCGGGCAGACGATCGAGGCGACCAGCTTCGGCCGGCGCGCGTTCTCGATGTCGTAGGTGTTGAAGCCGTGGTAGTTGCCGACCACCACGTGCATGCCCTTGAAGGCGAGGTCCGAGTTGGTGAAGCCGGAGCCGCGTGGCGGCGGCGGCGGCGGGCGTCGGGCGCGCGGCGTCGGCGGCGGCGCGCCGGCGGGCGCTCGGGCGGCGTCGGCTGATCCGGCCGGGGCCTTCGGATCGAAGAAGCCCTCCGGCTTCGGCAGGTTCGACACGAGCTCCATGTTCCGCGGCCGCGACACGCCGCGTCGGTGATGCCCGGCCTTGAGGCCGATGCGCGGATCCTTCGGATCGGGCGGCGCCTGCTGCGCCTGTGCCATCACGGCCCCGATCGCCACCGCCAGCACACCGCCGAGTCCCATTCGCATCCGCGTCATCGTCGATCTCCTCGATCTCTCGTCGTCCGTAGCCGCTAGCCGCTAGCCGCCAGCCGCTGTTCGGGCTCTCTAGCGCAGCCGGGCCGTGCGCGCCGTGATCGCCTGCGCCAGCGCCTTGTAGCGCGTCGCGTCTTTCGCGCCGGGCGCCGCGGCTTCCTTGTCGAGCTCGGCCGCAATGCCGTCGAGTTCGGCCAGCGCGGCCTTGTTGCGCTTGTCGCCCTGGTCGAACGCCGTGCGCAGCGCCTTGGCGCGCGCCGGGTCGATGGCCTTCGCCCGCTCGAGCTGATCGACATAGGCCTTGGCCACGATGAAGCTCGGCGGCCAGGTGACCTTCGGCTGGTTCTGCGAGTTGAACTCCTCGAAGCGCACCAGGTTGGCGGCGGCGATCTCGTTCTCGCGACAGGAACTCGCTCGGCACCAGCTTGAAGATGTCGATGCCGCGCGCGATCTCGGCGCCGTAGATGCTGCCGTTGTACCAGTAGGCCGACCAGTAGCCGCCGATGATGAGGTTCTTGGCGTCGATGCGGGCCGCGGTCGAAGTAGGCGATCTCGACCGGATGCGCCGAGTCGGTGAAGTCGAACACCGAGATGCCGCCCTGGTACCAGCCCTGCACCATGATGTCGCGGCCGGGCACCGGCACCAGCGAGCCGTTGTGCGCGACGCAGTTCTCGGTCTCGGTCTGCGCCACCGGCATCTTGTAGTAGCCCTTGAACACCATCTTCTTGTCGACGATGTCGAAGATGGCGTTGGCGCCCCAGTTGAGGGCATCGGTCGCGCGGCAGCGCGGCCGCGTGCCGCCGCCCCACTCGTCGGTGAAGATGACCTTGGTGCCGTCGTTGTTGAAGGTGGCCGAGTGCCAGTAGGCGAAGTTCTTGTCGGCCACGAAATCGAGCCGCGTCGGCGCTTCGGGGTTCGAGATGTCCATCAGGATGCCGTTGCCCGAGCAGGCGCCGGCGGCCAGCCCGACTTCCGGCATCACGGTGATGTCGTGGCACTGGTTGGTGGTGCTGGTGCGCTGAGTGCCGGGACCGTGATCGCCGCCGGCCCACAGGCCGGCGATGGCGCCGGTGGTGGCATCCGCGAAGATGCGCGGGCGGGCCACGATGGCCGCCTTCTCGGGGTTCTTCAGCGGCACCTTGATGACGTCGATGCTGAAGAGCGCGCTGTTCGGGTCTTCCTTCGGGTCGAGGCCCGAGCAGCCGGCGAGCTCTTCGCCCGAGCGCACGTTGCCGGTGCCCGAGCCGTAGACATAGATGTGGTTGGGGTCGTTCTTCGTCGGCACCAGCGTGTGGGTGTGCGACCCGCGGCACGTCTGCACGGCCGCCACCTGCTTCGGATTCTTGAGGTCGCTGATGTCGAAGATGCGCACGCCGCGGAAGCGTTCGACGCTGACCGGGGTCGAGACGCCCTGGGTGCCGCAGTCGATGCGGCCGCGCGTCTGCTCGACCGACATGAAGAGCAGGTTGCCGTAGATCGAGACGTCGCCCTGGCCGCCCGGGCAGGCGATCGAGGCGACGCAGCTTGGGCTTGCGGGCGTCTTCGACGTTGTAGGTGTTGAAGCCGTGGAAGTTGCCCATCACGACGTTGACGCCCTTGAACGCCAGGTCGGAGTTGGCGAAGTCGAGGCCGCCACCGGGACGCGGAGCCGCCGGTGCGGCGGCAGCGGCTGGCGCGCCGGCGGCAGCCGGCACCGCGGGCGCGGCGGGAGCCGCCGGAGCGGCCGCAGGCGCCGCGCCAGCCGGCCGCTCGGGCGGCGTCGGGTCGCCGGCCGGGTTCTTCGGATCGAAGAAGCCCTTGCGGCTTGCGTCATGCTCGACACCAGCGCCATGTTCTTCGCGGCCGTGCCGGCATCCTTGATGCCGGGCTTCAGCGACGCGCGCGGATCGGTCGTGCTCGGCAGCGCCGGCTTGTCCTGCGCCCGCGCGGCGACGGCCCCGAGGCCCACCGCGACCAGCGCCACCATGGTCCACGCAGCACGACGCGGCGCGGCAGACGACCTGACTTCAACTCTCATGAGATGTCCTCGATTCGAAGCAACGGATGACGGTCGTCGACTACTTGCGGCCCAGCATGGCGCGCATGCGGTCGATCTCCATGCGCTGATCGGAGTCGACGTCCGCGGCAAACGCGTTGATGTCGCCTTCCTGGCCGGCGCCGGGGGTCTTGAAGAGCTCGTCCACCATGGTGATGGCGCCTCCGTGGTGCTGAATCATGCCCTTGAGGAACAGCTCGTCGAAGGCCGGTCCCTTCGCGGCAGCCAGTTCCGCCATCTGCTCGGCGGTCAGCATCCCGGGCATGAAGCCCTCGTGCGTGTGATGCGCGTGTTCGGAGGGGATCTCCTGCCCGCGAGCACGCAGCCACGTCCGCATCATGTCCATCTCGTCGGCCTGCGAGACCGCGATGCGCTGGCCGAGCATCTTCATGTCTTCGCGCTCGGTGCGATCGGCGATGAGCGCGGTCATCTCGATCGCCTGCGCGTGGTGGCCGATCATGCCCTGCATGAACTTGATGTCGGCCGGCGTCGCCTGCACCTTCGACAGATCGGTCGCCGCCTCACGCGACAACGTGCGGTTGGCCTCGCCGGGCGCGCCGGGCTGGATGATGGCGGTGCCGCCGCCGGCGCCGGACCGGCACGCGGCCCCCGCGAACATGGCGACGATGAGCAGGACGGGTGCAGGCCTCATGGAAGTACTGCCAAGGATACACAGGATGTCTCGCCCGGGCCACATGGAGCCGCTGGTGGGGCCAGTGGAGGGACCAACGGCCGGGCAGGCACCGCACGCGCTTACCGAAATCGCACCCCACTGTTACCGCACCCTCAGGACTGGCCTGCCGTCGCGTCGCTACTGTGAGCAGGTCAACGTCGGCCGGGTGGACACGCCGTGAGGCGACCACGCGGCCGGCACGAATCGGACGCGGCAATTCCTGGAGTAATTGTGATGAAAGCCCTTGGACTGATGATGGCGGCGCTGCTGGTCTCGCACGACGCGTGGGCCGGCCAGGTGGTGCGCGAGGCGGCCGGCGCCAACGCGGCGGCGATTCAGGCGGCGGTGGACGCCTTCCGGGCCGACCTCGGCGGCGCCAACAACGGCAACACCGCCGGCTCGCAGCCGACCGGCCGGCGCGAGATCAACTGGGACGGCGGCGGCGTCGCCGCCACCGTCACGCTCGACCCGACGCCGATGAGGCGCTTCAGCAACCGCGGCGCGATCTTCGTGACGCCTGGCTCGGGCTTCGAGCTGAGCGGCCAGCCGGCGCCGCTGCTCGAGGAACTGAACCCCGCCTATGCGGGCCTGTTCACGGCGTTCAGCGCCCCGCGCATCTTCACGCCGCTCGACAGCAACGTCATGGACGCCGTGTTCCATGTGCCGGGCAACGAGGCCGTGGCGGCCGGCGTGAGCGGCTTCGGCGCGGTCTTCACCAACGTGGACCTCGCCGACAAGACGCGCCTGCGCTTCTACGCGCCCGACGGCGCGCTGCTCTACGAGCGCGCGGTGCCGGCGGCAACCGGTAACGCCACGCTGTCGTTTCTCGGCGTGTCGTTCACCGCCGGCGAAGTCGTGAGCCGGGTCCAGATCGTGACTGGCAACGTCACCGTCGGCCTCAACGAGAAGGTCGGCGCCAACGTGGTGGCGATGGACGACTTCATCTACGCCGAGCCGGTGGCCACGGCGGGCCTGACGCTCACGCCCGGCACCGGCACGACCTTCCGCTCGGCCGCGACCGACTTCGTCATCGCGCTCACCGCCGCGCCCGGTGGCCTCACCGGCGGCCGGATCTGGTTCGACGGCTACGACGTGACGTCGGCGCTCATCGGGTGCCTGCGTCCGGGCACCATCACCGGCGGCGGCCAGACCTTCCGCTGCACCCTCGGCGCCGGCCTGGTGCCCGTCGGCGACCACACCCTGCAGGTGGAACTGCAGTTCGGCGCTGAGCGCCGTCGCAACGCCGTCCGCTGGTCGGTCGTGGCCAACACCGAACCTTAAGGCCCGCACCAGGGCCTGGAGAGGCGTAGAGTTCATTTCGCGTTCTCGTTGATTGGGGGGTGGGCGCCTGGCGCTCCGTCCCTCCCTGTTCCCGAAGGAGACGTTTCCATGGTTTCGACTCGTCTGGCAGCACTGTCAATCGTCCTGGTCGCCACCGGCACGGTGGATGCGGCGGCCCAGGCTGCGTCCCCCGCCCCGGCGGTCGCGACGCACAAGCACTACGATGTCAGCGCCGCACGCGATGCAGCCCGGCCCGAACGGCGAGCTGGCGCCGCGCCTGCAGAATCTCGGCGCGCACACCTTTCCGGTGAGCACAAACAGCGCCGGCGCGCAGCGCTTCATCAATCAGGGCCTGAATCTCGCCTATGCGTTCAACCACGCCGAAGCGCGGCGGGCGTTCCGCGAGGCGGCGCGGCTCGATCCGTCGCTCGCCATCGCCTACTGGGGCCAGGCGCTGGTGCTCGGGCCCAACATCAACGCGGTGATGGAGCCCAACGAAGAGCCGCACGCCTTCGAGATGATCCAGAAGGCGCAGTCGCTGGCCGCCAAGGCGTCGCCGCGCGAGAAGGCGCTCATCAACGCCCTCGCGAAGCGCTACTCGGGCAGCGCCGACCACCGCACCGCCAACGACGCCGCCTACGCCGAGGCGATGCGCGGCGTGCATCAGCAGTTCCCGCACGACCTCGACATCGCGATGCTCTACGTCGAGTCGATGATGGACCTGCGGCCCTGGGGCTACTGGATGCCCGACGGCCAGGCGCACGAGGGCACGCGCGAGATCGTCGCGCTCACCGAACAGGTGATCGCGAAGAACCCGAAGCACCCCGGCGCGCTGCACATGCTCATCCACCTGCTCGAGCCGACGACCACGCCGGAGCGGGCCGAGAAGGCCGCCGACGCGCTGATGCCGCTGATGCCGGCCGCCGGCCACATGGTGCACATGGCCTCGCACATCTACCAGCGCGTCGGCCGCTACGCCGACGCGATGAAGAGCAACCAGCTCGCCATCGCGGCCGACGAGGACTACATCACGCAGTGCCGGGCGCAGGGCCTGTATCCGATGGCCTACTACCCGCACAACATCCACTTCCTGTGGTTCGCCGCGACCTACGACGTGCAGTCGGCGGTGGCGCATGGACGCGGCCGCCGCAGATCGCCGCGAAGATTCCCGACGCGGTGCTGGCCGAGATGCCGCTCACGGCGGGCTTCCGCGTGGTGCCGATGTGGGCGAACGTCCGCTTCGGCCGCTGGGACGAGATCCTGGAGACGCCGGCGCCACCGGCCACGAACGTGTTCCTCACCGGCGCGTGGCATTTCGCGCGCGGGATGGCGCTGGTGGCCAAGGGCCAGGTGCCGAGGCCGAACAGGCCCTCGCGGCGCTCACGCCGCTCATGGCCGGACCAGGCGCTCGACGCGCCGCTCTTCTCGCCCAACACCGGGCGCGCCATTCTCGGCATCGCGCCGGCCGTGCTGGCCGGTGAGATCGCCGCGGCGAAGGGCCAGTACGACCAGGCGATCGCGCATCTCGAACACGGCGTGCGCCTCGAAGACGCGCTCGTCTACACCGAGCCGGCAGAGTGGGCGTTTCCAGTGCGGCACGCGCTGGGCGCCGTGCTGCTCGAAGCGGGCCGCGCCGCGGAGGCCGAGACGGTCTACTGGGAAGATCTGAAGCGCAACCGCGAGAACGGCTGGGCCCTGACCGGCCTGGTCCAGGCCTTGCGGGCACAGAAGAAGGATCCGCAGGCGGCGATCGTCGACGGCCGTCGTGCGAAGGCCCTCGCCCGCGCCGACGTCACGCTGCCGGGCTCGCGGTTCGGTCGTGTGCCGGCCGCAGCCACCGCGGCAGTGGCGCCGGCGTTCACGACGAAGACGGCGACGCTGGCGAGCGGCCTGGTGCTGCCCTACGTGGAGCAGGGACCGGCCACCGGCACGCCCGTGATCTTCCTGCACGGCGTGACCGACTCGTGGCGCTCGTTCGAGCAGCTGCTGCCGCACCTGCCGCCGACGATGCGCGCGATTGCCGTCACGCAGCGCGGGCACGGCGACGCCAGCCGGCCCGACACCTATCGCTACACCGATCTGGCCGGCGACGTGGCCGCCTTCATGGACGCGCTGCAGATCCCCTCGGCGGTGCTCGTCGGGCACTCGATGGGCAGCCTGGTGGCCACGCGCACCGCCATCGATCAGCCGTCGCGGGTCCGCGGCCTGGTGCTGATGGGAGGGATGCCGACGATCAAGGGCCACCCCGCGGTGCAGGAACTGTGGGACACGGCACTGGCGTCGATGCGCGATCCCATCGACGTGGCGTTCGTCCGTGCCTTCCAGGAAAGCACGGTCGCCACGCCGATTCCGGCGCCGCAGATGGACACCTACGTCGCCGAGAGCCTGAAGGTGCCGGCCCGCGTGTGGCAGGCGCTCTTCACGACGTTCCTCGCCGACGACTTCGCGGCCGACCTGGGCCGCATCACCGCCCCGACGCTGGTCGTGAGCGGCGGCAAGGACACCTTCAGCCGGCAGCAGGAACGCGACGGGTTCCTCGCGGCCATCCGCGGCGCCACGGCGTCCGACTATCCGGAGCTGGGGCACGCCATGCACTGGGAACGTCCGGCGGCGGTTGCGTCCGATATCGCACGCTTCGTGAGCCGGCTGCCGGCGGCGCCGATGACGGCCAGCCGCCACTGAGGATTGCCATGACAGGTTCCACCTTCGGTCTCCATATCTCCGGCACCCACGGCACGCGCTGTATTCGCGCGACGGGCCGTCTGGTGGTGGGGGCGGGCGCCGAATCCCCCGTCTGGGCCATGACCGGCACACTTGGGGACGTTGACCAGGTGGTGTTGGACCTCCGCGAGGTCACGGCGATCGACGCCAGGGGCGTGGGCCGGCTGCTCGGCCTGCGCCAGTCGCTCGGCCGCGGCGGCACCCGGCTCACCATCGCCACGGCCAGCGCGCGCGTGCTTCACGTGCTGCAGTTGACGGCGCTCGACGCGATCTTCGGGATCGCGTCGGGCGGCGCCCGCGGCGCGCACGCAGCCGACACCCCCTCGCCGCCGGCCTGCCTCTGCCGCTGCGCCTGATCCGCCCGCTCGCGCGAAAGGACGCCCCTCCCATGTCCCGCACGCCGTCTGTTCCCGATCCAGGCCCGATCGATCCCGCCGATCGCGCCCGCCTCTTCACCGTGCAACTGCGCGACGACGCTGCCAACGTGCGCGGACGCCTCACCCACGTCGCCACCGGCGAGACGGCGCACTTCGATTCCGGCGACGAACTGGTGACGCTGCTGACGCGCGTCGGCCGCCCGATCGGGGGCTGAGCGCCGCGCGCGTCACGCGTGGCACGGCCGAGCCGGGCGCTCCGGCGCGCCGCGGCCGTCGTGCAGATGCGATAGATTGGCGGAGCCCCGCCGCTCGCGGGTTCCTCGCCATGGCCGGTCCCACCGCTCCACTCGTCTACGTGTTCGGCGACTTCCGTCTCGACGTGCGCAACGCCACGCTCGAGCGCCACGGCGCGCCGCTGCCGCTGGCGCCCAAGGCGTTCAGCGTGCTGCTGCACCTGGTGAAGAACGCCGGACAGCTCGTGACGAAGGAAGAGTTCCTCGACGTCATCTGGCCGGGCGTGTTCGTCGGGGACGCCGCGCTCAAGGTCTGCATCCGCGAGATCCGCAAGACGCTCGACGACGATCCGCAGACGCCCACGTACATCCAGACCGCGCACCGCCGCGGCTACCGCTTCGTGGCCCCGGTCGCGCTCGTCGACGCGGCGTCGCCCGCCGTGCCCGCGCCGACACCGGCTGCCGGGGACGCCGGGGCGTCCACGCCGCGGCCGCTCGGCGCCGCGCTGGCCGCCGTCGCGACGCCGCCCACGACCCACTACGCGCAGAGCGGCGACGTCAACATCGCCTACCAGGTCCTCGGCGACGGCCCCATCGACCTGGTGTTCGTCATGGGCTGGGTCTCGCACCTCGACTACTTCTGGCGCGAGCCGTCGTTCGCGCGCTTCCTCACGCGCCTGGCGTCGTTCTCGCGCCTCATCCTCTTCGACAAGCGCGGCACCGGACTCTCCGACCGGGTCTCGGAGCTGCCGACGCTCGAGCAGCGCATGGACGACGTGCGCGCGGTGATGGAAGCGGTGGGCTCGACCCGCGCGGCGCTGCTCGGCGTCTCGGAAGGCGGCCCGCTCTGCAGCCTGTTTGCGACCACCTATCCCGAGACGCACGCTGGCGCTCGTCATGATCGGCACCTACGCGAAGCGCCTGTGGGCGGCCGACTATCCGTGGGCGCCGACGCGCGCCGAGCGCGAGCACTTCTTCGACGAGATCCGCGCCGAGTGGGGCGGCCCGGTCGGCATCGAGGCGCGGGCGCCGACGCAGGCGCACGACCCGGCGTTCCGCGACTGGTGGGCGACCTACCTGCGGATGGGCGCCAGCCCCGGCGCGGCGCTGGCGCTCACGCGCATGAACGCCGAGATCGACATCCGCCACGTGCTGCCGACGGTGCGGGTGCCCACGCTCGTGCTGCACCGCACCGGCGACCGCTGTCTCATGGTCGAGGAAGGCCGCTACGTCGCCAGCCGCATCCCCGGCGCCCGCTTCGTGGAGCTCCCGGGCGACGACCACCTGCCGTTCGTGGGCGACCAGGACGCGATGCTCGACGACATCGAGACCTTCCTCAACCGGCGCGCGACCACGACGCGCGAGCCGACCGCGTGCTCGCGACCGTGCTGCTGTGCCCGCGTCGACGCGCGCGCCGGCGGAGCCGTCGTGCCTTCGAGGCGCACCTCCAGCGGGACATCGAGTGGTTCCGCGGACGCGCCCTCGCCGCACATCGACGGCGGCTATACCGCCGCGTTCGACGGGCCGGCCCGCGCGATCCGCTGCGCCGCCTCACTCGCCGCGTCGGCCCCGCGCTTCCACCGTCGGTCCGCCGGCCTGCACACCGGCGAATGCGA
>CAVZXA010000002.1:0-247690 GCA_963779175.1 uncultured Acidobacteriota bacterium | reverse complement strand
CGCCGCGCGCCGCGGCCCTGAACATGACGGCCGCGGCGTACGCCACGACGACCACGACCAGCCACCGGAGCCAGGCGAGCGGCATCGACTTCACGATGAACGCGGCGACCAGCACCGCCGGGATGCCGCCGAGCGCGATGCCGCCGGCAATCCGCAGGTCCATCTCGCCCTGCGCGAGGTAGCGAAAGCTGACGCTGGCGCCGGCCAGCGCCGAGCCGCCGGCCATGATCGGGAAACTGAGCCGGGGATCCATGCCCATCAGGCTCAACATCAGCAGCGTCGGCGCGAAGTTGCCGATCCCGAAATTGAGGAGCGCGCCGAAGACCGCAGACGCCACGATCGCCACGGCCGTCAGCGGCGCCGGCAGCTCCGACGCCACCCCGCCGCCCGGCATCAGGTCGAGGTTGGTGGCCGCATACAACGTGCCGGCAATCACGAGGGCGATGCCGACCACGGCCTGAACCACCCAGACGCGCGCGCGGGACGCCATCGGCGCCCCGAGTAAGGCGCCAGCCGCCGCCGCGACGATGCAGCCGGCCAGCAGTACCGGGTCGACCGACACGCCCAGCATCACGAGGAAGATGAGCGACAGCACGACAGAGGGCAGCGTATGTCCGGCGATCATCGTGCTGGGAATCAGCCGGTCCGCAACCAGCCCCCGGAACTTGAACCAGGCCATGGTCGGCGCGAACGAGCCGATGCCGAGCGTGTCGAGGAAATTGGTAACCGCGCCGAGCGCCACCGCTTCCAGGCTGGGTACGGCTCTGGCGGCCACGGCCGCTCGAACCAGCGTGACGGCGTAGGCGAGGGCGACCAGGGCGAGCGGGATCGACACCGCCAGCAGCAGCACGCCTAGCTCGACGCTCTCGAGCGCACCCGAAACGTCCACCAGCTATCGGGTCGTTTGGCGTCGGCGGAGGGCACCGGCCCCGGGGGCTGCTGCGCCTGCACCGCCGGGTTCTGCAGCTTCAGAATTCTCGCCGACCACGCCGCGTCGAGCGTGGCCGGGTCCGTCACCCGGTTCAGCACGACGGGGTACACGGCGCCGTTGAGGCGCAGGCGGCCCGGGTGGTCGGCCCCCACCTGCGGGCACCAGTACCTCCTGGCTCCGGCCGAACAACTCAGGAAGAGGTCTCCGGCCGGCGTGGCCATGCAGTTCAGGTTCACCGAGTGGGGCAGCCAGCCGATGCTGATCTGAATCTGGCACAGCGACACGTCGTTTGCGAAGCGCCAGTCCTGAACCGGTTCCTGCTGCACCTCACCTCGCAGCACGAATCCCGGAATGCCCCCACAGGGACAGGTCACGGCCCAGGAGGCGCCGCCGACAACCGCCACGACCAGAGTCGCCGCCGCGATCCAACGAAGGATTTTCATGGTGAAACCCGCGCACCATATCACGACAGGTGCCGTTCGGGGCTGTCGCAGCGACGGTGGGGACAGCCTACGGCTTCGGAATTCTGAGCGTGGCGCTGATCATGGCGCTGCCGCTCAATCCGTAGACGAGCACCAGCGGATGCAGCAGCGCCGGGCCGATGCGCACGGCGCCGAGCCACAGATCCGGGCCGGTGGCGCCGACCCACTGCGCCACGCCCAGCAGCAGGACGATCGCGATGCTGGTGGGAATCGGCGTGCCTTCGAAGTACTTCACCTTGCCGGTGGCGGGATCGGCGAGCACCGACGATGTCACGTTGAAGCGGGCCAGCCGGCTCACGCCGCAGACCACGAAGTAGCTGAGCACCACCATGTCCCAACCACCGCGCAGGCCCAGGGTGAAGCCGAGCACGGCCGGCGCCACCCCGAACGAGATCACGTCGGCCAGCGAGTCGAGGTCGGCGCCGAGCACCGATTGGCGGCGGCGGTCGAGCCGCGCCACGTAGCCGTCGAGCAGGTCCAGGACCAGCGCCAGCGGCAGCAGCAGGAACGCCGCCCAGAGATAGCGCGGGTTCAGCTCGGCCAGAAAATCGAGGCACAGGAAGATCGACACGGTGCCGCACGCGGCGTTGCCGATGGTGAGCGCGTCGGCCCACGTGTAGGACCGCAGCATCGACAGGTGACGGCGGTCTGGTGGCGTCGTCATGGGGCAGAGGGGGACGCCGCGCCGGCCAGTTCGACGACCGCCGGCACCACGAGCGGCAGGACGTCGATGACGCCGGTCGGGTGCGCGATGGTGTTCGTGGTCACGATGCCGGTGGCCCCGGCGTCGCGCAGCGCCTGCTCGGCGGCGCTCGTGAAGAGCGCGTGAACTGCCAGGCAGACCGGCGGCCGCATCGCCGCCTCCACCAGCCGCCTGACCGTCTCGATCATGGTCTGCCCCGACGACACCACGTCATCGACGACCACCGGCGTGCACGCGCGCCAGCGGCTCACGTCGGGCGCCGTGATCTCGACGACGCGGTCGCTGCGGCGGGTCTTCCGCATCACGACACACGGCGCCCCGGCACGGTCGGCGACGTCTTTCACCCACTGCACGCTCTCCTCATCCGGCCCGACGACCAGCGGTTGGTCCACATGCGACGCGATCCACGCCGCCAGCGCCGGCGCCGCATGCACGGCCCGCGACGGCACGCCGTAGATCTCGCCGAGGGCGCGATAGCGATGCAGGTGCGGATCGACCGTGACCAGCCAGTCCACCGCGTTCGAGACCAGCGCGGCGAAGGTGCGCGATGTCACCGCTTCGCCGGGGCGGAACTGGACGTCCTGCCGCATGTAGGCGAGGTAGGGGGCCACGAGGCCGACGCGGGTCGCGCCCTGGGCGCGGGCGGCCGCCGCCAGGAAGACGAGCGGCAACAGCTTCGGATCGGGCCGGTCGAGGGTGCCGGCGATGACCACGCTCGCGCCGGCGCAGTCGGCGTCGATGCGCAGGTAGGTTTCGTCGTCGGGAAAACGTCGCGATTCGACGACGCCGCAGGGGCTGGCCGTGAGCGCGCCGAGGGCCTGACCGAGCGCCTCGCTGCCTGGCAGCGCCAGCACCAGGCGCGTCACGGCGTCTCCCCCAGCACCACGATGTCCGGGTGGGTGGCGAGGTAGTCGCGCGCGTAGGCGAGTTCACCGGGACTTTCGGCATGCAGCGTGAAGAGCGGCTGGCCGGCGGCGACGGCCTCGCCGAGCCGGACGTGGAAGTCGATGCCGGCAGCCGGGTCGGCCGGGGCGCCAGCCAGCTTGGCGGCGCGCGCCAGGCGGCGGTTGTCGATGCTCGACACGGTACCCGCGCGAGCGGCCGGCACCTCGAAGCGCTGCGAACTGGCGGGCGGCGTGCGCATGCCGCCCTGCGCCTCGCAGATCGCCTGGAGCTTGCGCCACGCCCGGCCGTCGGCCAGGATGGCGCCGGCTTCTGCAGCGCCGTGGCCGGCCTGGCAGGCACCGGCCAGCTCGAGCACCTCGCCGGCCAGCAGCACCGCCCGCGCCCGCAGATCCTGCGCCGCGTCGCGATCGCCACGCGTCACCGCCACCACGTCCCGGGCTTCGAGGGCCGGACCGATGCCGCGGCCGACCGGCTGCGACCCGTCCGTGAGCACCGGTCGCACCATCAGGCCCACCGCGTCACCCACGCGCTCGAGCAGCCGCGCCACCGCGTAGGCCGCCTGGCTGGTGCGGATCTTGGCGGTGGGGCCCACCGGAAGGTCGATGACGACGTGGGTGGCCCCGGCGGCGACCTTCTTCGACAGCACCGAGGAGACCAGTTGCGAGTCGCTGTCGACGTCGAGCGCGCGTTCGACGCGAACGAGCAGGTCGTCGACGGGACTGAGATGGATGGCGCCGCCCCAGATCACGCAGCCGCCTTCGCGCTCGACCACGCGCCGCATGGCGGCAAGATCGAGATCCACCGGGGCCAACGTCTCCATCGCATCGGCGGTGCCGGCCGGCGAGGTGATCGCGCGCGAGGACGTCTTCGGGATCCAGACGCCGGCCGCGGCGACGATCGACACGACAATCGGCGTCGTGCGGTTGCCGGGCAGGCCGCCGACGCAGTGCTTGTCGGCCACGATCGGGCGATCCCAACCGAGGCGCGTGCCCACGTCCACCATGCCGCGCGTCTGCCACACCACCTCGTCGAGACTCATCCCGACCGCCGCACACGCCGTCAGGTAGGCCGACAGCTCGATGTCGGTGTAACGCCCCGCCGCCATGTCCTGCAGGATCGCCGTCATCTGCGGCTCACCGAACGCATGCCCGAAGACCTTGGCCCGCACCGCGCCAAGTGACTCGACCGGCCGCGGATGTGACAGCGTCGCCACCTCGCCAGGCGTGGCACCGAGCAGGCGCCACGCCGCCTCGGAGAGCCCGGCCTCGGTCGGCAAGACGAAGCCGTCGCGCAGCACGTTCAGCGTCGCGATGATCGACGCCGACGCGGTCGTCACCTTGACCCGCGACTGGGCCGAGAAGCCTTCGGATTTGCTCACGTGGCAGTCGGCCCGCATGTAGACCACCGGCTCCTCGTGCGTGTCGATGCCGAGACGCTTCAGGAGCAGGGTGTTGCCGGCGTCGTGTGCCATTCGCAGCGATTCTAGTCTGCTAGGTCCCGCAGAACGTGCGGTACGGCGCGCCGCCGGCGGCCGGCGGCGCACGGAAGGCCGCGTCGTCGTGTGTGTGGTCGTAGGGCGTCGCCAGCGCCGCGAGCAGGCGCTCGAGCGGCGCCAGGTCGCCGTCGTCGGAGGCCGAGGTGAGCGCCGCTTCCACCACGTGATTGCGCGGGACGATCGCGGGGTTGGCGCGCTGCATCAGCGCCATCCGCTCCGGCGCGGTCTGCCGCTGGCGCGCCAGACGCGCCCGCCACTGCGCGTGCCAGACGGCGAAGGCGGCGTCGCCCGGCAGGGCCGCGTCCGCCTCGCCCGGAGCGCTCAGCGCGCGGAAGGTGTTCGTGAAGTCAGCGCCCGCGCCGTGCATCCACGACAGCAGCGCCTCGGCCAGCGTGGCGTCCTCGGGTTCCTCGGTGACCAGCCCCAGCTTGGCGCGCAGGCCGGCCAGCCGGTGGTGCTCGAAGCGCGCCGCGAAGTGCGCGAGCGCGCTCTGGGCCTGCTCGATGGCGCGCGTGCGGTCGGCGTCGATGAGCGGCAGCAGCGCCTCGGCCAGCCGCGCCAGGTTCCACTGCGCGATCGCCGGCTGGTTGCCGTAGGCGTAGCGTCCCTGGGTGTCGATCGAGCTGAAGACCGTGGCCGGATCGTAGGTGTCCATGAACGCGCACGGCCCGTAGTCGAGCGATTCGCCGGAGAGCGCCATGTTGTCGGTGTTCATCACGCCGTGGATGAAGCCCACGAGCTGCCACTGCGCGATGAGGCGCGCCTGACGCTCGGCGATCGCCTCGAACAGGGCCAGGGCCGGTGTGGATGCGCCGGCCACCTCGGGATAGTGCCGCGCCACGATGTAATCCACGAGCGCAGTAAGAGCCGCGGGGTCGCGGTGCGCCGCTGCCCACTCAACCGTGCCGACGCGCAGATGGCTGGCGGCGATCCGCGTGAGCACGGCGCCCGGAAGCGGCCGCTCGCGGTAGACGGGCTCACCGGTCGAGACCACGGCGAGGCTGCGCGAGGTCGGGATGCCGAGGGCGTGCATCGCCTCGCTGATGACGAGCTCGCGCAACATCGGCCCGAGCGCCGCGCGGCCGTCGCCGCGTCGCGAGTAGGGCGTCTGGCCGGCGCCCTTGAGCTGCACGTCCACGCGAGTGCCGCCGGGTGTGATCTGCTCGCCGAGCAGGATGGCGCGGCCGTCGCCGAGCGTCGTGAAAGAGCCGAACTGATGGCCGGCGTAGGCCTGGGCGAGCGGACGCGCGCCGTCGGGCACGGCGTTACCGCCGAAGATCGCCGCGCCTTCCGGCGTGTCGAGCGCGGCCACGTCGAGGCCGAGCGAGGTCGCCAGCGCCGGGTTGAAGACCACGAACTGCGGGTCGCGCACCGGCGTCGGCATGGCCGCCGCGTGGAACAGCGCGGGCAGTGCGGCGTAGGAGTGTTCGAGGCGCCAGCCGCTCACGTCTGCCATGATGGCACGGGTGGCGGCACCGCCCGCCGGAGGCGCCAGATACAATGGGCTCATGGCGTCACCGGCACGCGCGCACGCCGTCGTGCTCTTCGACGGCACGTGCGCGTTCTGCGAGCGGTCGGTGACCTTCATCGCCACCCGCGATCCGGGCGGCTACTTCCGCTTCGGCGCCTCGCAGACGCCGGCGGCGCAGGCGCTGCTGGCCGAATTCGGCGAGACGCGCGCCTCGACGCGCAGCATCATCCTCATCGAAGACGGACAGCTCTATCGCAAGTCCACGGCGGTGCTGCGCATCGCCCGCCGCCTGCCGCTGCCGTGGTCGCTGGCCGCCGCGGCGCTGGTGCTGCCGCGGCCGCTGCGTGACGGCGCCTACGCGGTGGTGGCCGCCGTGCGGCACCGGCTGGCAGGACGCTCGAACGCCTGCGAGATCCCGCCGCCGGAAATCCGCGAACGCCTGATCTAGACAGGCGCGGACGGCCGTACGGACGCGGGGTCACCATGATGGCCTTGAGCGCGTCGGCCTCGCCGTTGAGCGGCTTGTCGCCGGCCGGGTACTTGTTCATCTCGAGGAAAAACGCGATCAGCGACGCGATCTCCTCGCGCTTCAGGCTGCCGGGGTTGTCCATCGGCATCTCGGCCATCGCGGCGTCGATCTCCGACAGCGGCTTGGCGCCGAACGCGCGGGAAAACTCGGCGCCCGAGAACTTCGACGGCTGGTGGCAGCTCTCGCACACCTGCGCGTAGAGCTCCTTGCCCTTGACGGCCTGCTCCGCCGTGTAGACGCCGTCGTTGGCAGAGGCGCCCTGCGTGCGCGCGGCCACCACCCCACTCACCGACGCCACGGCCAGCGCCCCGGCCAGAAGAAGTGCAACTCGTGCCATGAATCCATCCTAACCCGAGGCGGGCTGCACGACACGCTGGCGGCCCGGCGGAGACAAGCCGCGACATTCACGACCCGGCGTGGCGCCGCCGCGAGCTCGCGGCAAATCCCCCAAGGTCGCGCAGTATTCCGCTCGGTGCGCGGCCGCCGCCGGAGGTCACTCACGGCACTGCTGGCGCGTTTCCGGGGGATCCACGGCTGGAACGATGCTTGCCAACTGTTCCGTTCGGAACAGTCCCCCGACGGTGCTCCGGAGAGGCCGCCGCGCGACATGAGGACTCGCCAGAGCGGCACACCCGATGAGCAACACCGTTCGTTACGATGACCGGAACCCGCGGCGCTTCTTCATCGCCGCCGTGGTGTGGGCCGTGGTCGGCATGCTGGTCGGCGTGCTCATCGCCGCCATGCTCTTCCTGCCGGCGCTGAACCTGGCGCCCTACCTCACCTTCGGCCGCCTCCGCCCGTTGCACACCAACGCCGTGATCTTCGCATTCTGCGGCAACATCATCTTCGGCGGCGTCTATCACTCGATGCAGCGGCTGCTGAAGGCCCGCACCTTCAGCGACAAGCTGTCGGCGTTCCACTTCTGGGGCTGGCAGCTGCTCATCGTCGCCGCCGCCGTGGCGCTGGTGACCGGCAACACGCAGGGCAAGGAATACGCCGAGCTGCCGTGGGTGCTCGACATCGTCATCGCCGTGTTGTGGGTCACCTTCGCGGTGAACTTCTTCGGCACCATCGCCACCCGGCGCGAGAAGCACCTCTACGTGGCGATCTGGTTCTACATCGCCACCATCGTCGCCGTCGCCATCCTGCACATCGGCAACAGCATGGTGGTGCCGTATTCGCTGCTCGGCAGCTACTCGGCCTACGCCGGCGTGAAAGACGCGCTGATGCAATGGTGGTACGGCCACAACGCGGTGGCCTTCTTCCTCACCACGCCGTTCCTGGGCCTCATGTATTACTACCTGCCCAAGGCGGCCGAGCGCCCGGTGTTCAGCTACCGGCTCTCGATCATGCACTTCTGGTCGCTGGTCTTCGTCTACATCTGGGCCGGCCCGCACCACCTCCACTACTCCGCCGTGCCGGAATGGGCGTCCACCCTCGGCATGCTCTTCTCGCTGGTGCTGTGGATGCCGTCCTGGGGCGGCATGGTGAACGGCTTCTTCACCCTGCGCGGCGCCTGGCACAAGGTGCGCGAAGACCCGATCCTGAAGTTCATGATCGTGGCGGTCACCTACTACGGCATGGCGACCTTCGAAGGGCCGATGATGTCGATCAAGTCGGTGAACGCGGTCTCGCACTTCACCGACTGGACCATCGGCCACGTGCACGCCGGCGCGCTCGGCTGGAACGCCTTCCTGTCGTTCGGCATTCTCTACTGGGCCATTCCGCGGCTCTACAAGACCTCGCTCTACTCAGTGAAGGCGGCGACGTTCCACTTCTGGGTCGCCACCATCGGCCTCATCGGCTACCAGGTGTCGATGTGGGTGGCCGGCATCACGCAGTGGGCCATGTGGCGCGCCTTCGAGCCCGACGGGCGCCTGGTCTATCCCGACTTCATCGAGACCGTCGTGCGGATCGTGCCGATGTACTGGGTGCGGCTGCTCTCGGGCCTGCTGTTCTTCGCCGGGCTGCTGGTCTTCTGCTGGAACCTGTTCAAGACCATCAAGTCGGCCCCGGCCGACTACGCGGTCGAGCCCGAGGTGGTGGCGCCGCCGCGCGTGCACGAGAGCCTGGCGCCCGGCGCGGTCACGCCGGCCAACACCTACGACTACGCGCTCTATTCCTTCCAGCACCAGGTCCGGCACGGCTTCCACCGGATGCTCGAGGCCCGCACGGTGACCTTCACCGTGTTGACGGCGCTGGCGCTGGCCGTCGGCTCGCTGGTGGAAGCGCTGCCGATGTTCTTCGACCGGTCGAACGTGAAGGAGATCGCCAGCGTCACGCCCTACACGCCGCTCGAAGTCGTGGGCCGCGACATCTACGTGCGCGAGGGCTGCTACAACTGCCATTCGCAACTGGTGCGGCCATTCCTCTACGAGACCGAACGCTACGGCGAGTACTCGAAGGCCGGCGAATACGTCTACGACCGGCCATTCCAGTGGGGATCGAAGCGCACCGGGCCCGACCTGCACCGCGTCGGCGGCAAATACCCGTCGCTCTGGCACGTGCGCCACATGCAGCAGCCGTCGTCGACCACGCCGGGCTCGATCATGCCGGCGTATGGTCACCTGCTGACGAGCCACTTCGACACCAGCCTCATCGGCGCCAAGATGCGGGCCCTGCGCACGCTCGGCGTGCCGTACAGCGACGGCGAGATCGCGGTCGCCGCCGCCACCATGGCGACGCAGGCGCAGGCGATCGCCGCCGACGTCGAGTCGCAGCAGGGCCCGACCGGGCTCGCCGACAAGGAGATCGTGGCGCTGACGGCGTATCTGCAGCGTCTCGGCACCGACATCCGCTGGAAGCGTCCGGCAGCGCAGGTGCCGTTTGCGGCCGGTGTCATGCCGGCCGGTGCCGCCCCCGCGTCGAGCGGCGGCGCGTCGAGGTAGCGATGCTGCAGGAACTCACCAGCCGGGGCGCCTCCCTGTGGGCCGTCGCCTCGATGCTGTTCTTCATCGTGGTCTATGTGGTGGTGGCGGTGCGGGTGGCGCGCACCAGCGCCGACGAACTCGACGCCCGCGCCCGGCTGGCGCTCGATGACACGGTCACCGGCGCCGCGCCCGCGGCGCCTGACGCCGCGGCGCAGGGGTGAGGCAGGGAGCCATGGCACAGGTACGAAGACAAGGTCCTGCACGAACTCGACGGCATCAAGGAGTACGACAACCCGATGCCGGGATGGCTGATGGCCATCTGGTGGGGCTCGCTCATCTTCGCGGCCGGCTATCTCATCTTCTACGCCCTCAACTTCGGCGAGGGCACACTCGAAGCCGAATATCGCTCCGAGACGGTGCAGTCGGTGGCGGCCGTGCAGTCGCACTTCGATGCCAACCCGCTGGTGCCGCCGGCGCCCGCGGATCTGCTGGGCGGGGCCGCCAACGATGCGGTCGTGGCGGCCGGCGCCTCGCGCTTCGCGCGCTCCTGCGCCGCCTGCCACGGCGACCAGGCCCAGGGCCTCATCGGCCCGAATCTCACCGACGACCGCTGGATTCACGGCGGGTCGGTCGAGCAGATGTTCCAGAGCGTCGCCAAGGGCTGGCCGGCCAAGGGGATGCCGCCCTGGGGCCGGGCGCTGCCGCCCGAAGACCTGGCGGCGCTCGTGTCGTACGTGCGCAGCCTGCAGGGCTCGAAGCCGCCCAACCCGCGGCCCGCCGAAGGCGAGCCGTTCGCGGCGGAAGCAATCCCGGGACGGTAGCCATGGCCACCGCCATCCACACCGGAGACTCGGGCGCCACCGCCGGCGCGCCCGCGGGCCCCGAGCGCCTGTTCGAGATCGCGCCGCCCGAGGAGCTGCTCTACAGCATCTCCGCCGATGGCTCGCGCCGCTTCATGCACCCGGTGGTGCGCAAGGGCCACTACTGGCACATCCGCCGCCGCATCGCCTACGCGCTCATGGTGCTGTTCGTGGCGCTGC
This sequence comes from uncultured Acidobacteriota bacterium, assembly GCA_963779175.1. Lineage (GTDB taxonomy): Bacteria > Acidobacteriota > Vicinamibacteria > Vicinamibacterales > UBA2999 > CADEFD01. The sequence goes on along the minus strand of CAVZXA010000002.1, from coordinate 237,263 downwards.
CGCTCATTCCGATCGGCGAACACCCGGCGGTGCTGCTCGACATCGCGACGCGGCGCTTCCACATGTTCGGCGCCACGTTCCATCCCACCGACAACCTGCTGCTGGCGGCCTTCGGCTTCGGCGTGGTCGTCACCGTGTTCTTCGTGGGCTCGACCTTCGGGCGTGTGTGGTGCGGCTTCGGCTGCCCGCAGACGGTCTACCTGGAGTTCCTGTTCCGACCCATCGAGGCCTTCATCGAAGGCGGCCCGACCAACCAGCGGCGTCTCAACAAGGCGCCGTGGAGCCCCCGCAAGGTCGCCCTCAAGTCGGCGAAGTGGCTGACCTTCGGCGCCATCGGGCTCCTGATGGCAACCAACTTCGTGGCCTATTTCACCGGCTGGGAGCCGCTGCTTCCCGGCCTGCGGCACGACCCCATGGCCTGGACCGGCGCGCTCTTCACCATCGCCGCCGTCACCGCCCTCATCGTCTTCGACTTCGGCTGGTTCCGCGACCAGATGTGCACCATCGCCTGCCCCTACGGCCGCCTGCAGAACGTGCTGTCGGACAAGGACACGCTGCTGGTCGCCTACGACACCACGCGCGGCGAGCCGCGCACGCGCCTGCACCACGAGACGGCCGGCATCGCCGCCGGCGACTGCGTGGATTGCGGCGCCTGTGTCTCGGCGTGCCCGACCGGTGTCGACATCCGCCGTGGCCTGCAGGTCGAGTGCATCGGCACGGCGCAGTGCGTGGATGCCTGCGACGAGGTGATGCGCAAGCTCGGGCGGCCCACCGGCCTCATCGCCTTCACCTCGGAACGCGCGCAGCAGGGGGCACCGCGGCGCCTGCTGCGGCCCCGCAACCTCGTCTACCTCGCGATGATGCTGGTCGCCTGGGGCACGCTCGGCACGCTGGTCTTCACGCGGGCCGACGCCCTGGTCGAGATCGTGCGCGGCGGCCGCGAGCCCTACCGCCTGCTCAACTCCGGCGCCGTCGCCAACCAGCAGCGCCTGCGCGTCACCAACCAGCTCGGCGCGACCCAGCGCTTCGAGGTGCGGGTGCTCAGCCCGGCTGACGCCACGCTGGTCGTGAGCGAATCGCCGATCGTCGTCGCCGCCGAGAAGGTCGTGACCGTAAATGCCGTCACCACCGTGCCGCGCAGCCGCTTCGCCGACGGCCAAGCCACCGTGCGCTACCTGGTGACGTCCGACGGCGGCTACCGGAAGGAGATCGAGTTCCTGCTGCTCGGTCCCTACGGACCTGAAGGGGCCGGGCGATGAAGTTCTTCCGCCTGGTCTCCGACTACCGCTGGCCGATCTACATCGGCGGGCACCTGACGATGTCGGTCGTCGCCTGCGGAGTGCTGGTGTGGGTGGCCACGCGACCCGATTCGCCGCGGCCGATCCAGGGCTACTACCAGTCGGCGCGCACGTGGGATGCCGACGAAGCCGTCGTCGAGGCCAGCCGGAATCTGGGCTGGACGGTGCGCTACGAGCTGCCGGCCGACGTGCCACATACCGCCGGCATGCCGCGCCCGGTGGACGTCACCGTCGAGGACCGCGACGGCGCGCCGGTGTCGGGCCTGGCCGGACGGCTGCTCGCCATCCGGCCGTCGAACGAGCGGCTCAACCAGCGCGGGGATCTGGTGGCGCTGCCCGGGCATCCCGGCCACTACCGCACGCTGGTCCGCGTGGACGAACCGGGCGCGTGGGAGTTCCGCCTCGACGCCGTGCAGCAGTCGCTGCGCTTCGTGCACGCCGCCCGTCTCAGCGTGTCCCCGACTCTTGAGGGTGCCGCGCGATGACCCCCGTGCCCGCGCCCCATCTGCCGCGCGCCGCCGCGGCGTGCGCGCACTGCGGCCAGCCGGTGCCGGCGAGCCTCAGCCGCGAGGCCGACGCCGAACAGTTCTGCTGCGCGGGCTGCCGGCAGGTCTACGCGCTGGTGCGCGCGTGGGGGTTCGATCAGGTACTACCGGCTGGCCGGCCAGCAGCCCGGCGCGCTCGAGCCGGCGAAGGTGACGGGCCGCAGCTTCGACGACTTCGACGACGCCCGCGTGCAGGCGGTGGCCACCGACGAGCTCGGACCAGAGCGCCGCCGGACGCGCCTGTATCTCGAGGGCGTGCACTGCGCCGCGTGTGTGTGGCTGGTCGAAAAGCTCCCGGCCGTGCTCGACGGCGTCGACGAGGTGCGCCTCAACTACGGCAGCGCCGTGGCGGAGGTCACGTGGCGGCCCGCGCACACGCGGCTGTCGACCGTCGCGCGCGCGCTCGACCGCCTGGGCTACACCCCGCACGTCCACGAGACGGCGCGGCTGCACGACGCCCGCCGCTCCGAAGATCGCGCCGCCCTCGCCCGCCTCGGCGTCGCGGCGGCCTGCGCCATGAACCTGATGTTCATGTCGGGCGCGCTCTACGCCGGCGACTACTCCGGCATGGCGGCGCAGTACGCTTCGTTCTTCCGCTGGTTCTCGCTCGCGGTCGCGGTGCCGGTGCTGACCTTCTCGGCGAAGCCGTTCTTCCAGACGGCCATCGCGGGTCTTCGCGCCGGCATCGTGCACATCGATCTGCCGATTGCCGTCGCCCTGGCGATCGCGTCGGCGGCCAGCACCTGGAACGTCGTGGCCGGCAGCGGGCCGCTGTGGTTCGACTCGCTGGCGATGTTGACCGCAGCGCTGCTCGGGGCCCGTCAACTGCAGCGCAGCGCCCAGCGCGCCGCCCTCGAACGCGCTGACAGCCTGCGCGGGGTCGCGTTTCTCGAGTTCGCCCGTCGTCTCAGCGGCGATGGCCCCGGCGCCACCGTCGTCGAAGTGCCGCTGGCGGCGCTGGTGCCCGGCGACCAGGTCGAAGTACGCAGCGGCGAACTGGTGCCGGTGGACGGGGTGGTGCTTTCCGGCCGCTCGGCACTCGACAACGCCGTGCTCACCGGCGAAACGACTCCGCTCGCCGTCGCCGAGGGCGACCGCGTGAACGCCGGCGCCACCAATCTCGGCGCCCGCCTGGTGGTGCGCGTGAACGCCACCGGCACTCACACGCGCGTGGGCGCGCTGCTGGCCCTCGTGCAGGACGCCCTGTCGCGCAAGCCCGCCCTGCTGCAGACCACCGACGTCTTGGCGCGGCGCTTCGTTCAGGTGCTGCTGGTCGTGGCCACGGCCACCGTCGTGCTCGGCTGGTCGCAGTTCGGCCCCGAGGTGGCGATGACGCGCGTGGTCGCGCTGCTGGTCGTGTCGTGCCCATGCGCGCTCGGCCTCGCGGTGCCGCTGGCGATGTCGGTGGCCCTCATGCGGGCGGCGCGCGCCGGCATCTTCGTGAAGAACCCCGATGCCCTCGAGCGGCTGCGCCGGGTGCGCACGGTGCTGCTCGACAAGACCGGCACGCTCACCGAAGGACGCGCTACCGTCGTGCGCTGGCAGGGAGACGACGCCGCACTGCGCTACGCCCGCGCCCTCGAGGCTGAGTCGTCGCACCGGGTCGCCCGGGCCTTCCAGTCGGCCCCCGGCCGCGGTCTGCACGCCGTGCCCACCGTGGACGCCGCGGTCGAAGTCGCCGGCCGCGGCATCAGCGGCCAGGTGGATGGCCACGACGTGCGCGTCGGCACCGGCCTCCATGTCGATGCCGGTCACGTCCCGGATACGCTCGCCGCCGCGGCCTCGGCGATGGTCGCCGAGGGTCTCAGTCCAGTCTTCGTCGCGATAGACGGACGTCTCGCCGGCGTGGCTGGCATCGGCGACCGGTTGCGCGCCGACTCGCGCGCCACCGTTTCGGCGCTGGTCGCCCGCGGCATCCGCGTGCGCATCCTCTCGGGCGACCACCCGGCGATCGTCGCCCGCGTCGGCGCCGCGCTCGGCCTGCCGGCAGAGGACGCCATCGGCGGCCTGACCCCCGAAGACAAGCGCGACGCGGTGGCCGCGCTGGTCGCCCACCGCGACCGCGACGGCGCGGTCGTGATGGTCGGGGACGGCGTGAACGACGCGGCGGCGCTGGCGCTGGCGGATGTCGGCATCGCGGTGCAGGGCGGCACCGGCGCCACCATCGTGGCTGCCGACATCGTGCTGACGCGCGAGGGCCTGCGGCCGCTGGTCGAGATCCTCGACGGCGCGCACCGGTTGAGCGGCGTCATCCGCCGCAACATCGGCTTCTCGCTCGTCTACAACGTCGCCGCCTCGTCGCTGGCCCTGACCGGGTTCGTCGGGCCGCTGCTGGCGGCGGTGCTGATGCCGGTCTCGTCACTGACGGTGGTGGTGTCGTCGGCGCTCACCCGCACCTTCGCGCGCCCGGCCCGTCGCGCCGGCACCGCGCGTGCATCGTTGGCGGAGGCCTGACGTGGAGACCATCTTCGTCCTGCTGCCGCTGGCGCTGCTGATCGCCGCCATCGCCGTTGGCTTCTTCATCTGGGCCGCCTCCACCGGCCAGTTCGACGACCTCGAGACGCCGGCCGTGCGGATCCTCTTCGACGACGAAGAGGTCACGCCGCCCACGGGCCCGGCGGCTTCCCCAAGGAGAGTTCCGCGATGAACGGCAGGAGATCCTCCGCCCGACTCATCACCCTGGTCATCGCCGTGGCGGTGACCGGCGGCTTCGCCTACGCCTTCAGCAACGTGCGCCAGGGCTACGAACCGCGTCAGCCCATCGCGTTCTCGCACAAGCGGATGGCGGGCGTGCCGGTGATGGAGACGAGCGCCACCGGCGAGCCGGTCAACGTCGGCGGCTTCGGCATCCCGTGCGTGTATTGCCACTCGATGCCCTACAAGGGCCGCCACGCCACGCTGCCCTCGACCGCCGTCTGCATGAACTGCCACACCAACGTCGGTCTGAACCGCGAGTGGGTCCTGAAGATGAAGGACTACTGGGATCGCGGTCAGCCGATTCCGTGGGTCAAGGTGCACGACCTGCCCGACTTCGTCTACTTCGACCACTCCGCGCACCTGAATGCGAAGAACGCCGACGGCACTTCGAAGCTGCCGCTGGTGGACGCGCAGGGCCAGGCGATGGTCGCGTGTCAGAACTGCCACGGCAAGGTCCAGGAGATGGACATCGTCTCGGTGCAGCAGCCGTTCAACATGCAGTGGTGCCTCGACTGTCATCGGAAGCCCGAGATCAAGGCCTCCACCGACTGCATCACCTGCCACCGGTGAGGAACCGAGTATGAGTGCACACGAGACCCCCACGCCTGAGGCGACCGGCATCGACCGGCGTGAGTTCCTTCGCCTCTCGAGCGCCGTCGCGGCGGCCGGCGCGCTGGCCAGCACCGCGTGTCAGGTGCCGCCCGAGGCGACGATCCCGTTCCACGACATGCCGGAGAGTCTCGTCGACGGCATGGGACGGGCCCGCTACTTCCACACCGTCCTCGACGGCTCGCCGGTGCTCGTGCGCACGCGCGAGGGCCGCCCGATCCTCGTGACCGGCGCGGTCAACGACCCGAGCGGCCGCGGCCTCACCGTGCGCCATCACGCGGCGCTGATGGACCTCTACGATCCGGACCGCGCGCGCGGGCCGCTGTCGGTGCGACGCAAGAGCGAGATGGCGGTGCCGTCGAACTGGACGGTGGTCAGCGCCGAGGTGGTGGCGAAGCTGAAGACCGCCGGACCGAAGGCCGTGCTGCTGACCGGCCCGGTGCAGAGCCCGGCGCTCGCCGCTGTCATCGGCGCGCTCACCGCGCAGACCGGCCTGCGTCACGTGGTCTGGTCGCCGCTGGCATCCGACGGCGCCGCGGCGGCCTGGACACAGGCGTTCGGCCACGCGAACCTCGCGCGGCCCCGCCTCGACAAGGCCGATCTGGTCGTCGGGCTCGGGGCCGAGTTCCTCGACCGGCCCGACGACGGTCTCGAACGCGACTTCGCGACGCGGCGCTCACCCGACCCGACCGGTGGTGTTGGGATGAACCGCTTCATTCAGATCGAAGGCCGTCTCACGCTCACCGGCGCCAACGCCGACCGCCGGCTGCGCGTGCGCGACTCGCACCTCGGGGCCGTGGGTGCGGCGCTCGCGCACGAACTCGTGGTGGTGCGCCGTCTGGGCCCCCTCGCCGCTGACCCGGCCGTCACGAACGTGCTCGGCGCGTTCGCGATCGACACGGTGGCGTCGACGGTGGGGGTGGACCCGGCGGCCCTGAAGGCGCTTGCCGCCGAGCTGGCCGCCGCAGTGGGACGCGCCGTGGTCGTCGCCGGCGGCGCCGCCAGCGACGCGGCTACTGGTCCGGCCGGGGAAGTGGCCGCGCTGGTGCTCAACCTGACGCTCGGCGCCTTCGATGCCGGTCTCTTCGACGAGACCGCCGCGTCCACGCCGGTTGCCGGCGCCGGTCAGACGCTCGAGGCGCTGGCCGACGACATGCGCCGGGGCGGCGTCGAGGTGCTGGTCGTGGCCGGCGCCAACCCGGCCTACGACGCGCCGGTCGCCATCGACATCGCCGGCGCGCTGGCGAAGGTCGGCACGGTCGTCTCGCTTGGCGACCGCGTCGATGAGACGACGATGTTCGCGGACCTGCTGGCGCCGACGAGTCATCCCTTCGAGTGCTGGGGCGACCAGGTCCTGCCGCGTGGTGTGGCGGCGATTCAGCAGCCGGTGATTCAGCCGCTCTTCGACACCCGCGGGCTGCTCGACGTGCTGGTGGACTGGGCCGCCGCGCTCGGCGATCCGCAGGCGCGCGCCGCGGTCACTGCGGCCACCGCACCGGTAGCAGTACCGCTGCCGGCCACCGCGGAACGGGCCCGCAGCACCAGTGTCGCCTGGCACTACCTGCGCGCCGCCTGGGCGACGCGCCTGGCGATGGATCTGGCGACACCGGCCTTCGACGCCGCCTGGAACGACGTGCTGCGCACCGGGTGGTGGCAGGGTCCGGCGCCGGCACCCGCCGCCCGCGTGTGGCAGCCAGCGGCGCTGGCCCTTCTCGGTGCCGCGCCGACGTCCGCGCGCGGTCTGGAATTGCAGCTCTATCCGCATCTGGCGCACGCCGATGGCCGACGCGGCAACAACGGCTGGCTCCACGAGCTGCCCGATCCGATCACGCGCATCACCTGGGGCGGCGCCCTCTCGATGGCGCCGCGACGATTCGACGAGATGGGCCTCGCAAACGGCGACCTGGTCGAAGTGGACGCCGGCCATGCGAAGGTCGTGGCGCCGGCCTACCGGCACGCCGGCATGCACTACGACCAGGTGGCGTTGCCGCTCGGACTCGGCCGCACCGCCTGCGGTCCGATCGGCGCCGGCATCGGCCCGAATGCCTTTCCGCTGCAGCAGCTCGTCGGCGGACGGATCGTGGCCGCCGGCCTGCCGGTGACGCTGCGCAAGGTCGAGGGCCGCGAGATGCTGGCCGTGGCTCAGGGGTCGGACGTCATCGACCGCGCGGCCCGGCCGCTGGTGCCGACGACGACGCTCACGAATTACGAAGCCGATCCCGCGGCCGGCACCGAGCAGGGTGAGGGCGGCCCGTCGGCGTGGCCGCTGCACGTCTACACCAAGGCCCGCTGGGGCATGACCATCGACCTCAGCAAGTGCAACGGCTGCGGCAAGTGCGTGATTGGCTGCCAGGCCGAGAACAACATCCCGGTCGTCGGCCGCCACGGCATGCTCGACGGCCGTGAGATGTCGTGGATCCGCATCGACCGCTACTACGACGCGCCCACGAAAGACGGCGGCTGGGACGCCGAGGTGTGGGACGGGCCGCTCGAGGTGGTCGAAGAGCCGCAGACGCTCTTCGAACCGATGCTCTGCCAGCACTGCGAGAACGCCCCGTGCGAAACGGTGTGTCCGTTCTCCGCCACCATGCACAGCGAAGACGGGCTCAATCAGCAGATCTACAACCGCTGCGTCGGCACCCGCTACTGCGCCAACAACTGCCCCTTCAAGGTGCGGCGCTTCAACTACTGGGAGCTGAGCAAGAAGCAGGACAGCACGTTCTTCCGCTGGCTGGTGCCACGGATCGCGAAGAACGCCGAGCTCAATACCCGCGAGCCGATGCAGATGAAGAACAACCCGGAGGTCACGGTGCGCAGCCGCGGCGTCATGGAGAAGTGCTCGTTCTGCGTGCAGCGCGTGCGGGCCGCCCGCGCCGAGGCGACGCGCGACGGCGGCGACAAAGACCATCTGCCCGAGGGCGCGGTCGTCACCGCGTGCATGGAAGCCTGCCCCACCGGTGCCATCACGTTCGGCGACCTGAATGCGCCCGGCTCGAAAGTGGCGGCGCTGGCGGCGCATCCGCGGGCCATGAAGCTGCTCGACGCGGTCGGCGTCAAGCCGTCGATTTCCTACCTGACGAAGGTGCGCAATGACAAGGCATGAGGCACGGCCCTACGCCACGGTGATGGACGACAGCCAGCTCACGGGCCGGCCAATCGTGCTTGCGGGCGCCGGGCCCTACGGCGGCGACCTCGAGATCGCCGAGCCGCTCGTCACCGGCGCCAGGACGTGGGCCGACGTCGATCGCGACATCTGCATGCACGCCGAGCAGTTCCCGACCAAGCGCTGGTGGCTGGCCTTCGGCGTCGCGCTGGCGTTCCTGAGCCTGCTGGTCTTCGCGCTCATCACGCTGTTCTACACCGGCATGGGCATCGCCGGCGTGAACCAGCCCGTTGGCTGGGGCTCGTTCATCATCAACTTCGTCTTCTGGATCGGCATCGGCCACGCCGGCACGCTCATCTCGGCGGTGCTGTTCCTCTTCCGCCAGCAGTGGCGCACCGGCATCAACCGCGCCGCCGAAGCGATGACACTCTTCGCGGTGGCCTGCGCCGGCATCTTTCCGATCATCCACCTCGGGCGGCCGTGGTTCGCCTACTGGCTGGTGCCGTATCCGAACGCGCGCGGACCGCTCTGGATCAACTTCAACTCGCCGCTCGCCTGGGACATCTTCGCCATCTCGACCTACGGCCTGGTGTCGCTGACGTTCTGGTACGTCGGCCTGCTGCCGGATCTGGCCACCGTGCGCGACCGCGCCACCCACCCGTGGCGCAAGGCCCTCTACAACGCGCTCAGCCTCGGCTGGAATGGCTCGCACCGCGCCTGGCGGCACTACGAATCGGCTTACATGGTGCTGGCGGCGCTGGCCACGCCGCTGGTCTTCTCGGTGCACACGATCGTGTCGTTCGACTTCGCCACCTCGGTCATTCCCGGCTGGCACACGACGATCTTTCCACCCTACTTCGTCATCGGCGCCATCTTCTCCGGCTTCGCGATGGTCATCACGCTGATGACCTTCATGCGCGGCTACTTCGGCATGAAGCACTACATCACGCTGAACCACATGGAGCTGATGGCGAAGATCCTGATGCTCACCGGCATGCTGGTCGGCTTCGCCTACTCGACCGAGTTCTTCATGGCGTGGTACTCGGGCAGCGAGTGGGAGGGCTTCGTGTTCCGCAACCGCGCGTTCGGACCCTACTGGTGGGCCTACGCGATCATGTTCACCTGCAACGCCATCGTGCCGCAGATCTTCTGGTTCAAGGCGATGCGGCGGCACACGTGGGTGCTGTTCGTGGTCTCGATCCTCGTGAACATCGGCATGTGGTTCGAGCGCTACGTGATCGTCGTGACGTCGCTGCACCGCGACTACCTGCCGTCGTCGTGGGGCATGTATGCGCTGACGCGCTGGGACTACGCGATTCTGTTGGGCACGTTCGGGCTGTTCTTCACGCTGTTCCTGCTGTTCGTGCGCTTCCTGCCGGTGGTGGCGATGTCGGAAGTGAAGGGCGTGATGGATCCGAAAGTGGCACGAAGCGCCGGGCCGGCCGTGTCGGCGCTGCAGGAGATCTGACCATGATGCCGATATCCCACACCGGCGTCCTCGCCGAGTTCTACGAACCCGACGACGCGCTGGCCGCCGCCACCAGGGTGCGCGAGGCCGGCTGGACGCACTTCGACTTCCTCACCCCGTTCCCCGTGCACGGCCTCGACGAGGCGATGGGCCAGCCGCGCTCGTGGATTCCGTGGGTCACCGCCGGGCTCGCGCTGGGCGGCATCCTGTTCGCCCAGGTGCTGCAGAACTACGTGATGGTCTACGACTGGCCGATGAACTTCGGCGGCAAGCCGCACGCGTCGTGGCCGGCGTTCATCCCGATCACGTTCGAGGCGATGGTGTTCTGGGCGGCGCTGGGCAGTGCGTTTGTGGCCATCGTCGCCGGCAAGAAAGACACCGTGCCGCAGCCGCCGCCGGAGGTGGCCACGGGCGCGACCGTCGATCGCTTCGTGCTGTGGATCTCGGCGACCGACCCCAAGTGGGACGCCTCAGGCGCCCGGCGCTTCGCCGAGTCGCTCGGCGCCGGCAACGTCCGGATCATCAACGGAGGGGCCGATGCGTAACGCCCTGACCGCGCGCGCCGCAGTGGCGGCCGCACTCACGCTGATGCTCGCGGCCTGCGATCTGGGCCTGCCGGCCGGTCGCGCGCCGCACCGCGAAGGCAACCGGCTCGACATGATCGACCAGCCGAAGTTCAAGCCGCAGCGGGCCGATGCCTTCGGCAGCCGCGCCACCGGCGAGCTCGAGCCGCCGACCGGATCGGTGGCCGCCGACGAGACGCCGTATCTGTATCTGCAGGCCGAGGCCACGCGCGCCGGGGCGGAGCTGGTCAATCCCCTGCAGCCGACGCCAGAGGTCGTGGCCCACGGCCGGTTCGTCTACGAGAACGTCTGCATCACCTGCCACGGGCCGAAAGGCGCCGGCGACGGCTACGTCACCGCGCTCTTCCCGAAGCCGCCGAGCCTCATGACGCAGAGGGTGCGCGACTGGCCCGACGGCGAGCTGTTCCACCGGCCGATGCGCGGCCAGGGCTCGATGCCGAGCCACGCGCGTCAGGTCGATCGGCGCGACATCTGGTCGGTGGTGCACTACATCCGGCAGATGCAGGCCCGCGAGCCGGTGGCTCCTCCCGCCGCCTCCGCCCCCGCCTCGCCCGTTACACCCTCGGCGGGGGCTTCGGCGAGCCAAGGCCCGTCCGGGTCAGCGACGGCCGCCCCGTCGGTTCCCGGAGGTCAGCCATGAGCGCGTCACACTCCCAGCCGCTGCCAACCGCGCCCGAGCGGCTCGCGCTGCCGGGCCTCGTGCAGGGCCTGGCGGGCGCGGCCGTGCTCGTGGGCGCGGGCACGCTTGCGTGGGCGTTCAGCCACGACTCGACGCTGGCGTGGAGCACCTATCTCATCGGCATGTTTTTCGTGCTCGGCCTCGGCGTCTTCGGCGTGGCGTGGATGTCGATCCTCACGCTGGCCGGCAGCACCTGGTCGGTCACCATGCGGCGCATCCCCGAAGCGATGACGGCATGGCTGGTGCCGGGCGGCGTGCTCGCCATGCTCGTCACCCTCGGCGCGCACTCCCTCTACCACTGGTCCGACGCCGAGGCCGTCGCCGCCGATGCCCTGCTGACACACAAGGCGCCGTTTCTCAACCTGGGGATGTTCGGCGCGCTGGTGGGCGTGAGCCTGGTGTCGTGGGTGGCGTTCGCCGCGTGGATGGTGGGGGCCTCGCGCCGGCAGGACGTGGAGGGCGGCATGGCCGCCACCCGCACGAGCCGCGCCGCCTCGGCGATCTTCATGGTGGTCTTCGCCCTGACGCTGAGCGTCGTGAGCTTCTACTTCCTGCTGTCGCTCGACGCGCACTGGTTCTCGACCATGTTTGCGGTGCTCGTCTTCACCGACGTGCTGCAGACCGGCACCGCGTTCGTGGCGGTGGTGGCCGGGCTGGTCGTCAGCGCCGGCCTGCTCAAGGGCTTCCTCAACGAGCATCACCTGCACAGCCTCGGCAAGATGGTGTTTGCCACTACCGGCTTCTGGGCCTACATCTACTTCTGCCAGTTCATGCTGATCTGGTACGCCAACATCCCGGAAGAAGCGGTCTACTTCCTGCGCCGCGCCGACCACGGCTGGCTGCCGTATCTGCTGCTGCTGCCGGTGTTCAAGTTCGTGGTGCCGTTCCTGCTGATGCTGCCGCGCGAAGGCAAGCGCCGGCCCTCACGCCTCGTGCCGGTCGCGCTGCTCATCCTGTTTGCGCAGTTCTGGGAGCTCTACGTGATGGTCGGCCCGGCCGTCGGTCACGGCGGTGAGGCCGCCCACGCGCACCTGCCGATCGTCGAGTTCGCCGGCACGCTCGGCTTCCTCGGCCTCTTCACGCTGGTGTTCGGATGGGCGCTCGCCCGGCACGACGCCGTGCCCCTCAAGGACCCCGCGCTCGCCGACTGCCTCGAGTACCACTCGTGACGGCCATGGCCCACGGGGGGACGCTGCACGGCACCGGCGCCGGGGCCGACCTGCTGGCGTTCCTCGGGTTGGGCCTGGTGGGCAGCGTCGCCCACTGCGTGGGCATGTGTTCGCCGTTTGTCATGATCGTGGCCCGGCGCTTCGGCGTGCCCGAGGGCCGTCATTCGGCCATCGGCGCCCAGCTCTGGTACACGGCCGGCCGCCTGCTGACCTACGCGGGCCTCGGGGCGATGGCCGGCGCGCTTGGCGGCCTGGTCGAGGTGGCGGGCGGCCTGATGGGCGTGCAACGGGCGGCTGCGGTGGCGGCCGGCCTGGCGCTGGTGGGTTTTGCCGTCGGCAGCCTCACCGGCTGGTCACCCCCCGCCGGGGCCCATGGCGCCTGGTTCGGGCGGATCTCGAGCCTGTTCGGTGGCCGTGTCCCCGGGCATCCGCTGGTCGTCGGGCTGTTCCTGGGCCTGCTGCCCTGCGGGTTGCTCTACTCGGCGGTGGCGGCCGCGGTGGCCCGCGGCGGGGCGCTCGAGGGCGCGACGGCGCTCGCCGCCTTCGGCCTCGGCACCGCGCCGGCCCTGCTCGGCCTCTCGCTCGCCGACGCGCGCCTGGTGCGGCACCGCGTCGCGGTGAACCGGCTCTCGCAGGTGTTCGTGCTGGTCATGGGCGTCTGGTACCTGTGGCGCGGCTTCGCGCTCGCGCCCCTGGGCTGATCCCGCCCGGCCTGCCGCCCGATCGCCGTCCCGCCACGCTTCGTCACAGGCGCGAACCAGCATAAAATCATCGCTCTCCTCGGAGGCCTGCGCTCCGCGAGGGATCGGTCACACGATGTCTGAGATGTGGGTGTTGGCGTTCGGCGCGGCGGTGGCAGGGCTGGTCCAGGGCATTTCCGGCTTTGCCTTCGCGATGGTGGCGATGGCGATCTGGGTGTGGGGCGTCGACCCGCAACTGGCAGCGGTGATGGCGGTGTTTGGCGGCGTCACCGGGCAGATCGTCTCGGTGCTGCGCGTGCGCCGCGGCTGGCACCTGCACCTGCTGTGGCCGTTCGTCGTCGGCAGCGCCATCGGCATTCCCCTCGGCACCCGCCTGCTGACGATGCTCGACCCGAATCGCTTCAAGCTGGTGCTGGGCGGCATGCTGGTCGTGTGCTGCTCGGCAATGCTGGCGACGGCGAAGCTGCCCAAGATCACGCACGGCGGACGGATCGCCGACGCCTTCGTGGGTCTGCTCGGCGGCGTCATGGCGCCGCTCAGCGGCTTCAGCGGCCTGGCGCCGGCCCTGTGGGCGACCCTGCGCGGCTACACCAAAGACGAACACCGCGCGGTGCTCCAGAACTTCAACCTGGTGGTGCTCTCGGCCACCTTCGCGTCGCTCGTGTGGTCGGGCCGCGCCGGCGCCCGCCACCTGCCGCAGATGGCGGTGGTCGCCGGGGCGCTGCTCATTCCCTCGATCTACGGCTCGAAGATCTACACCGGCATGAGCCCGATCGCCTTCAGGAACGGCGTGCTGTGGCTGCTGGTCTTCGCCGGCGCCACCATGCTGGCAGCGGCCTTCAGATCGATGTACTTCTAACCGCGTCGCGGCGCGCGCCGGCGCCATCCCGAGGCCCATGCCGCATCCGCCCGAGCCGCCCACCGCCCCCTCCACCCCGCCCGCTATCCGCCCGGCGGCCAAGCTCATGGCCGCCAACCGCTCGGAGATCGCCGTGCGCATCTTCCGCGCCGGCACCGAACTGGGCATGAAGACGGTGGCCGTGTACGCGCAGGAAGACCGCTTCTGCATCCATCGCTACAAGGCCGACGAGTCGTATCAGGTGGGCCACGGCAAGGGCCCGGTGGCCGCCTACCTCGATATCGAGTCGATGGTCGGCGTGGCGGTGGAAAAAGGCGTCGCCGCGATCCACCCCGGTTACGGGTTCCTGTCTGAAAACGCCGCGTTCGCGCGCGCGGTCGAAGCTGCCGGCATCGTCTGGGTGGGCCCGCGGCCCGAGCTGCTCGAGACGATGGGCGATAAGACCGCCGCCCGCGCGCTGGCCCAGCGGCTGGGCGTGCCGACGCTGCCGGGCACCGAGGAGCCGATCACCAGCCGCGACGAGGCCCTGGTCATCGCCAACGCGATCGGCTTCCCGCTCATCATCAAGGCCGCCTTCGGTGGCGGCGGCCGCGGCATGCGGGTCGTGCATGCCGCCGCGGATCTGGCGCCGCTGCTCGACGAGGCGCAGGGCGAGGCCGAGCGCGCCTTCGGCAACCCCGCTGTCTTCCTCGAAAAATACATCCCGCGCGCCAAGCACCTCGAGGTGCAGATTCTCGGCGACAAGCACGGCAACGTCATCCACCTGCACGAGCGCGACTGCTCGGTGCAGCGCCGCCATCAGAAGGTGATCGAGGTGGCGCCGAGCTACGGGCTGCCCGAGGCGGTGGTCGGGGAGCTGTGCGACGCCGCGGTGCGGATGGCGCGCGAGGTGCGCTACGACAACGCCGGCACCATCGAGTTCCTCTACGACCTCGATCGCCACGAGTGGTTCTTCATCGAGATGAACCCGCGCATCCAGGTGGAGCACACGGTGACGGAAGTCATCACCGGCCTCGACCTCGTGCGCGCGCAGATCCTGATCGCGCAGGGGCACGCGCTGCACTCGCCCGAAGTGGGCATGCCGCCGCAGGCCGAGGTGCCGCGCAACGGTTACGCCATCCAGTGCCGCATCACCACCGAAGATCCCGACAACAAGTTCATTCCCGACTACGGCCGGCTGCTCGCCTACCGCTCGCCGGGCGGTTTCGGCATCCGGCTCGACGGCGGCATGGGCTATTCCGGCGCGGTGATTACGCCCTTCTACGACTCGATGCTCGTGAAGCTCATCGCCAGCGGCCAGAGCTACGACATCGCGCTCAGCCGCACGCACCGCGCCTTGTCGGAGTTCCGCATCCGCGGCGTCAAGACCAACATCCCGTTCCTCGAGAACGTGATCGCGCATCCGCTCTTCCGTGAGGGCCAGGCGACGACCACGCTCATCGACACCTCGCCGGAGCTGTTCCAGTTCACGCCGCGCCTCGACCGCGCCTCGAAGCTGCTCAGCTTTCTGGGCCAGGTGATCGTGAACGGCAACCCGCACGCCAAGGGCTACCGTCCGTCTGTGGCGCTGCCGCTGGCGACGCCGCCTGTCTACGATCACCGCACCCCGCCACCGCCGGGCACGCGTCAGCGGCTGCTCGAGCTCGGCCCGAGGCGTTTTGCCGAGTGGACCGCCGCCGAGACGCGGCTGCTGGTGACCGACACCACCTTCCGCGATGCGCACCAGTCGCTGATGGCGACGCGTGTGCGCACCTTCGACATGCTGGCCTGTGCCGACACGGTGGCGCGCGGGCTGCCGGATCTGTTCTCGCTCGAGATGTGGGGCGGGGCCACCTTCGACACCGCGATGCGGTTCCTCAGCGAAGATCCGTGGGACCGTCTGCGGGCGCTGCGCGAGAAGGTGCCGAACATCTGCTTCCAGATGCTCTTTCGCGGCGCCAACGCCGTGGGCTACACGAACTACCCCGACACCGTCGTCGCCGGCTTCGTGAAGCATGCCGCGGCGAGCGGCATGGACATCTTCCGCATCTTCGACTCGCTCAACTACCTGCCCAACCTGCGCGTGGCGATGGCCGCGGTGCAGGACACGCATGCGGTCTGCGAAGCAGCGCTCTGCTACACCGGCGACATCCTTGATGACCGCCGCGACAAGTACTCCCTGCAGTACTACGTGCGCCTGGCAAAAGAACTCGAGCGGATGGGCGCGCACATCCTCGCCATCAAGGACATGGCCGGGTTGTGCAAGCCCTACGCCGCGCAGAAGCTGGTGAAAGCGCTCAAGGACGAAGTGGGCGTGCCGATCCACTTCCACACCCACGACACCAGCGGGATTCAGGCCGGGGCCATCCTGCGCGCCGCCGATGCCGGCGTGGACGTGGTGGATCTGGCGCTGGCGTCGATGAGCGGCACCACCTCACAGCCGAACCTCAACTCGATCGCCGCCGCCCTGCGCCACACGCCGCGCGACACCGGGCTCGACGCTGCGACGCTCGATCGCCTGTCGGACTACTGGGAGCAGGTGCGCGCCTGCTACGCGCCGTTCGACAGCGCGCCCAGGACCGGCAGCGCCGAGGTCTACCTGCACGAGATGCCGGGCGGCCAGTACACGAACCTCAAGGAGCAGGCGGCCTCGATGGGGGTGTCGAGCCGCTGGCCCGAGATCGCGCGCACGTATGCCGAAGTCAACCAGCTGCTCGGCGACATCGTGAAGGTCACGCCGTCGTCGAAGGTGGTCGGCGACATGGCGCTGTTCCTGTTTGCGAAGGGCATCCGGACGGCGGATGTGGTGAACATCGAGCCTGGCTCGATGCCGTTCCCCGAGAGCGTGATCGACATGCTGAGCGGCGGCCTGGGCTGGCCCGAGGGCGGCTGGCCCGAGAACATCTCGCGCGTGGTGCTTGGCGAGGCCCGCCACGCCGAGGCACGGGCGAAATGGGCCGCGGCCGTGGCGCATCCCGAGGCCATTCCCGGATGGCCGGGTTCACTCGAGACGCTGCGCGCCGAGGTGGCCACTACCCTCTCCCACGAGCCGAGCGACGACGAGCTGTATTCCCACCTGATGTATCCGCAGGTGCATGCCGCCTTCGTGAAACACGCGCGGGAATACGGCGATGTCAGCGTGTTGCCGACGCCGGCCTTCTTCTACGGGCTCACCCCGGGCGAAGAGATCCAGGTCGAGATCGAACCCGGCAAGACGCTCATCATCGGCCTGGTGTCGGTGGGCACGCCCGACCAGGACGGCCGCCGCACGGTGCGCTACGAGCTGAACGGGGTGGCGCGCGACACCTTCATCGCCGACAAGAGCGTGGCGCCGAAAGCGAAGGCGCGCCCGAAGGCGGATCTTGCCGATGCCGCGCAAGTGGCGGCGCCGATTCCCGGCCTGATTGCCACGCTCACCGCGTCGGTTGGCGGCAAGGTCGTGCGCGGCGACAAGCTGCTGATGATGGAAGCGATGAAGATGCAGACCACCGTGTATGCGCCGTGCGACGGCGTGGTGGTCGAACTGCACGTGGCGCTGGGCGACACGGTGGAAGCCAAAGACCTGCTGGTGCGGATCCGCCCGGCGAGCTGAGGCCGGACACGCGTCAGCTTTCGTCGGGCAAGGACTGGCTGGAGCGCCAGCCTGCCGGCACGTGCTGCAGCCGTACGCCCATCCCGCCGGTCGAGATCATCACGAACGCCGGCGGCACGCGGCGTGCGCGCATGACGCGTCCGTCGAGTTGCATGGGCTCGCCGCCCGGCACCGGCACCTGCACGCGAACGGCCGACCCCGGCGGCAGGATCGCATTGGTCGCGATGTAGATGCCGCGGGCAGACACATCCGTGATGAGGCCCATCTTGTCGGCCCGCTCCGCGCCGAAGCGGATCGACAACCGGGTCTTCCGGCGCTGCCGTGCCCGCTTTTCCATGGTGTCTCCCCCGTGGCGGCCGCTGTGACCGCGAAACCCACGACCTCGGTGATGCCGTGCCAGAGCACGATCCGTGCCCGTGCGGGTTCGAAGCAGAAACGTCAGGGAATTCGCGGACTCCGGCAGTTGAGGCGGCAGATCCTGCGATGCGCCGGCGAGGCCAAGGCCGCAGATTCAGCGACGAGTGTCTGGGCGAGCCGTGAATAGTGGGGTCAGACCCCATTCTGGCCGGGGCCAGACTTTCACACAAAATAACGCGGCCTGCGCCTTGGGCGCGGATCAGGCGGGGTCGACGAGCACTCCCGGGTTGAGCCGCCACTCGGGGTCGAGCCAGCGCTTGGCCGCCCGCATCGTGTCGAGCGTGGCGGCGTCGTACTGCACCGGCAGGAAGTGCTTCTTGATCCGCCCGATGCCGTGTTCGGCCGAGACGCAGCCGCCGCGCGCCACGATCGCCTGCGCGAACTCGGCGTAGATGGCTTTGGCCTTCTGCAGCTCGGCGTCGTCTTTCGGCAGGATGTTCACGTGGAAGTGATTGTTGCCGGCGTGACCGAAGACCGCGTGGTCGAGGCCGGCCGCGGTGAGGCGCGACGTGTAGAGGTCGTAGACCCACAACAGGTCTTTGTCCTCGACCGCCATGTCGGTCGCGATCTTGTGCAGCGTCGGATGCTGCACGCGCCGCTGCGCGATGGTGGCGTTGATGCGCTCGGGCACGGCGTGGCGGAAGACGCGGATGTCGCGCAGCACCTGATCGTCGATGCCGGCCAGGCCCGCCGCCTCGTCGCCGCCGGCCGCGGCCACGTGTTCGAGCACGCGTTCGATCGTCGCTTCGAGGCCGGCCTCGTCGTCGTAGCCGAACTCCGCAAACACTGAACAGCTGTTCGCCGGCGCATTCGCCAGCACGCGCTCCACCTCGGGCTTGCCGGTCTCGCGCGCCAGTTCGTGCGAGCGGGCGTCGAGGAACTCGATCGCGGTCGTGCGCAGGGCGCGGTCGCCGCGCAGCGCCTCGACCAGGGTGAACGCCTGCGCCGGGGTGGCGAAACACTGCAGGAAGGCCAGTCGCGGCTCGGTCGACGGCGCCAGGCGCAGCGTCACCTCGGTGACGACTCCAAGCGTGCCTTCGCTGCCGATGAACAGATCGAGCACGTCGCCGCCGGGCGTGAAGCCGTAGCCGATCGAGTTCTTCGTGTGCGGCTTCGGAATCGCCGGCAGATGGGCGGTGCGCGTGTGGTCGCCGTCGTGCAGCGTGACGGCGTCGCCGTCGGCACGATCGACGCCCCGCCGCAGTGCGAGCGTGCGGCCGGACGCGAGTTCCACCGTGAGCCCCTCGACCCAGTCGCGCGTGGCGCCGAAACGGAACGCGCGCGAGCCGGCCGCATTGGTCGCCACCATGCCGCCCAGCGAGGCGCCGGCTTCGGTGGGATCGAGCGGCACGGTCCACCCGGGGGCCTTGGAGGCGAGCAGCGTGTGCAGCTCACGCAGCGTCGTGCCGGCGAGCGCCGTCACGAACGACGGGTCGGCGGTGAGGTCGAGCGCCACGATGCCACGCAGCCGCGCCACCGAGACCAGATGTGTGGATGCCTCCGGCACCGCACCGCCAGCCACACCTGTGCGCGCGCCGCTCACGGTGACCTGATGTCCGTGAGCCGCATGCCACCGCAGCACCTGCCGCAGCTCCGCCAGCGTGGCCGGCTCGGCCACCGAGGCCACCGCCGCCGCGCTCATCCGCGATTCATCGCGCAGCAGGTCCGAGACATCCGCGGGCGCCGGCGCCAGACGCACGCAGGCCGGCACGGCCGTGTCCGGCCCGGCAAGATCGCGCGCGTCCAGATCATGCGTCACGGCTGGTACAGGATCCGCGTGCGCACGTTCATCGGCAGCGCCGAGATGCGCGTGTGCACTTCATCCGACAGCTCGCGGTTCACGTCCATCACCAGGTAGCCGATGTCGCGCGTGGTGGCGAGCTGCTGCGCTTCGATGTTGGCACCCACTTCCGACACGATGTTGTTGACCGCCGCCAGCACCCCCGGCACGTTCTGGTGGATGTTGAGGATGCGGTGCGTCCCGGGGATCGACGGCGGGTTGACCTGCGGGAAGTTCACCGCGCCTTCGGTGGACCCGCGATCGATGAACTCGCTGATCGCGTTGGCCACTTCGAGCCCGATGGCGCGCTGCGCTTCTTCGGTGTTGCCGCCGACGTGCGGCGTCAGGATCACGTTCGGCAGATCGGCGAAGCCGACGTCGAACTCGGCGACGGTGGGCGTCGGTTCGGTCGGGAACACGTCGAGGGCAGCGCCCCCGAGGTGGCCGCTGCCGAGCGCCTCACGCAGCGCCTCGACGTCCACCACTTTGCCGCGCGACAGGTTCAGCAGATAGCTGCCGGCGCGCATGCGCGCCAGCTGCGTGGCACCGATCATGGCCAGCGTGCGCGGCGTCTCGGGCACGTGGAGCGACACGAAGTCCGAGGCCTCGAGCAGCTCGTCGAGATCCGCAATCGGCCGCGCCAGGCCGAGCGGCAGCTTCCGCACGATGTCGTGGAACAGCACCCGCATGCCGAACGCCTCGGCGAGCAGACCCACCTGCTGGCCGATGTGGCCGTAGCCGATGAGGCCCACCGTACGTCCCCGCACTTCGTGCGCGCCGGCCAGCGATTTATCCCACCGGCGCTGGTGCAGCGCGTTGCTCTTGTCGCCCATCCGGCGGGCCAGCGAGATCATGGCGCCCAGCGTGAGCTCGGCGACGCTGCGGGTCGAGGCGTGCGGGGCGTTGAACACGGGGATGCCGCGGCGCGCCGCATCGCGAATCGCCACCTGGTCGGTGCCCACCGAGAAGCAGCCGATGGCCAGCAGCCGTCCGGCATGCGTCAGGTGCTCTTCGCGCACCTTGGTCCGCGACCGCACGCCCAACACGTGCGCGCTGGCGATCGCCTCCTGCAGTTCGGCCCCTTCGAGCGCCCGCGGGATGACCTCCACCGCGTAGCCCTTCTCCATGAGCGCCTCGGCGGCGCTGGCGTGGACGTTCTCGAGCAGGGTGATGCGGATGCGGTGGCGCGGAAACGAGGTGTCGGACATGAAGGCCCGACGATTTTCCCTCATCCAGCCGGCGACACGCCACACCCGGCGGTGGCGGGTGTCCCGGTCGCTACGGGATCGTGATCGCCACTTCGTTCGACGCCACGCTCTGACCGCAGGCCGAATCCGCGTGCACGCGGATGAAGTAGACGCCGTTCCCTACCGGGGCCGACACGGCGGTGCTCAGGCCCAGCGACCCGTTGAACAGGTTCGACGCGCCGACGGCCGACCCGGCCCGCAGCGTGTAGGAGGTCGCTCCGCCGATGGCTGACCAGCTCACGCTGACGACGTTGCCGGCTTTCGAGCCGGTGAGCACCGGCGCCGCGGGCAGCGGGCACGACACCGAGGCCACCGCCTCGTTCGAGGCCGGGCTGGTGCCCCCGGGCCCCTGCGCGAGAGCGCGCAAGTAGTAGGTGCCCGGCGGGACGTCGGCGGCGATGCTGGTGGTCAGGCCGATCGGCCCGTTGAAGATGTTCGCCAGCCCCGACGCGCTGCCGGCCTGCAGCACGTAGGTCGAGACCGCGCCTCCAGACGACGGTGCCGCCCAGTTCACGGTGAGCCGCGAGCCGGCGACGACCGTGTTCAGGCTCTGTGGCGCACCCGGCGCGGCCGCCCCCACGTTCACGGCGACATCGGCCGTCGCGGGGCCGAGGCCCGCGGCGTTCCTGGCCGCTACGCGGAGGTGATACGTGCCGTTCGGCACCGGCGCAGACACGGCGGTTCCGGGGCCGATGTCACCGCTGAAGAAGTTCGAGAGACCAGGACCGCTGCCGGCCTGCACCTGGTAGCTGGCGATCGGCACGCCGGTGGCGGGCGGCGCCCAGGAGACGGTGAGCTGATTGCCGACCGCGGTGGCCTGCAGATTCTGCGGTGCCGACGGCAGCGTGGGCGGGGCGCCGGCACGAAACGCCTGCAGGATCGGGAAGGCTTGCGCGAGCGACAGCGCGTTGTTCTGCGTGGCGGTGCCGGTCGGCTGTCCGCTGTTCGTCACAGCCGGGTTCGAGAAGTTCAGGATGCGGGCGCCGTCCAGCGACGTCGCGCAGACGTAGGCCATCACCGTGCGGTAGCGCGGGCTCGCGCTGCAGTTCTTGTAGCCGTAGCTGTAGGTCTTGAACGCTCCGCTTGCCCCGTCTTCGGGGGCGTGATGACTGCCGAAGTTGTGGCCCACTTCGTGGGCGAACGTGTACTGGAAGAAGCAGTCCTGAGAGGTGACGCCGTAGGCGTAGTTGACACTCGGCCCCAGATACGCCACGCCGCACGCGCTGGTCGTGCCCGCCAGCACCAGGTGCATGACGTCGGCATTGAAGGCGTTGCGCGTGGCCTGGGCGGTGGTTGAATTGAGGAACGTGTTGAGGTCGTTCGTCATGTTCGCGGTCTCGACGAACCCGGCCAGCTCACCGCCGCCGACCAGCCGCAGCGTCGCCTGCACGCCGCTGCGGGCGTAGGCGGTGTTGGCATCGGTGACGCCCTGGGCGATCAGCGCCTCGATCTGCGCCTGCCCGCTCCGCGCCGCTCGGGCTCCCGCCGTGTAGTAGACGTAGATGTCGACGACTTCCCCGTCGGCCACCACCTCGTCGCCGTTGGCATCCAGCACTGGCGGGGGATTCGGCTCACCCGACGGCAGCGGCGGCAGTTCGACGGGAAATGCGTCGGCGTTCAGTTCGTCGACGATGGTCACGCCCGCGCGGGTCGTCAGGCGGAACAGCCGATCGCCGGTCTGCACGCCGCCGGAGAGCACGTCGCCCTTCCAGGTGAGCGTGACGGTGCTGTTGGCATCGCCCGCCACCCGTCCGACCCAGGTCTGGTGGCCGAGCACGCCCGTCTCGAAGCGTTCGAACACCGCCGGCAGCGTCACATCGTCGAACAGGTTCAGCACGAAGAGCGTGTTGCGATCGCCGGCCTGGCCGGAAGCCGTGGCGCTCTGCAGGAGCGGCAGCGAGGCCACCATCGCGCGCGTGCGCACGACCAACCCGTCGCGGGCCGCGTCCGCGACGGCCTGGGCAGTGGCAGGCGCCGGGCCGAGCAGCGGCGCCGGGCCCTGGGCCAACGTGTGGCGCTCGAGCGCAACGGCCAGGGCAGCAGCAAGGGCGAACAACACGGCCACCGATCGCTTCGCGTTCATATGGGGGTTATCGGCCGGATTGGCAGCGGCGGCAGACGTGCCGTTGCATTCACCGTTGTAATCGTTTACAACTACTCCGCTCACGCCTTCAGTTCGCAGGTTCCATGTCTCCCGGAGGCCGTCGTCGCACGACGACGGAAGTGCCGATGACCGTGCGGGTTTCCGTGATCTTCTGTGCACTCGTGCTGGCCGCCGCGGCGGCGCGTCCTCTGGCCCAGTCGCCCTGGAAAGTGCTGTTCGACGGCACCTCGCTCGCCGCCTTCCGCGGCTACAAGGCGGAGACGATGCCGCCCGGGTGGTCGATCGTCGGCGGCACGCTCACCAAGGCCGACAAGGCGGCGGACATCATTTCACGAGAGCAGTTCGGCGACTTCGAGCTTGAACTGGAATGGAAGATCGCCGAAGCCGGCAACGCCGGCCTCTTTTATCGCGGCACCGAGGAGTACGAACGCGTCCACTGGTCGGCCCCGGAATACCAGTTGCTCGACGACGAGTTGGCGGCCGACAACAAGACGCGCCTCACCTGCGCCGGCGCAGCCTACGCGCTCTACCCGTCGCCGGCCGGGCACCTGAAGAAGGTGGGCGAGTGGAACACGACCCGCATCCTCGCCCGCGGCGGCCACGTCGAGCACTGGCTCAACGGCGTCAAGGTGGTCGACTACGAACTGTGGAGCCCCGACTGGGAAGCGAAGGTCAAGGCCAGCAAGTTCGTCGACTGGCCCAACTTCGGCCGCGCCAGGCGCGGACACATCGCCATCCAGGGCGACCACGCCGGGTCGTTGGCCCTGCGCAACATCCGCATCCGCGAGGTGAAGTAGCCATGGCCACGCCGTCACGCCGCTCGCGCCGACGCTTCCTTTCGACCGTCGGTCTGGCCACCGCGGGATTCACGATCGTGCCTCGGCACGTGCTCGGGCGCGGCTTCCAGGCGCCGAGCGATCGACTCAACGTCGCGGCGGTGGGCGTGGGCGGTCGCGGCCGCGCCGTCATCACCAACATGGCGAGCGAGAACATCGTGGCGCTGTGCGATGTGGACTGGCCATACGCCGACAAAGGCTTTGCCGGCCTCGGCAAGGAGATCGCGACCCTCGAGGAGCGCATCGCGAGCAACACCGTCGAGGTGCGCGTGCCGGCCTCGGCCCGTAACGAAGGCGCCCCGCCCACGATCACGACCCGTCCGATGACGGCCCTCGAGCGCGCGCGCGCCATCGCCTTGGCCGGCCGGCAGAAGGCGCTCGCCGAGGCGGTACCCAAGGCGACGCGCTATCAGGATTACCGCCAGATGCTCGAGCAGCAGAAGGACATCGACGCGGTGGTCGTGGCCACCCCCGATCACCTGCACGCGAACATCGCGCTGGCGGCGATGGACCTTGGCAAACACGTCTACGTCGAGAAGCCGCTCTGCTGGTCGGTCGCCGAAGCGCGTCATCTCGCAAAGCGTGCGGCGGAAACCAAGGTGGCCACGCAGATGGGCAACCAGGGCCACTCGCTCGACGACGGCCGCACGGCCGTCGAGCACATCTGGTCGGGCGTGCTCGGCGACGTGAAAGACGTGCACGTGTGGACCAACCGTCCGCTCGGCTTCTGGCCCCAGGGCGTGCCGCGTCCGGCGCCACTCACGGCATCCGCCGACGAGCTGCGCTGGAATGGCCCGGGCATCACCACGCGTCTTGGCGCGGCGCTGGCCGGCCACTACCCCGTGCCCGAGGGCCTGGCGTGGGACCTCTTCCTGGGCCCGGCGCCGCAGGTGGAGTACCACCCCGTCTACCATCCGTTCAACTGGCGCGGCTGGGTGGACTGGGGCTCCGGCCCGCTTGGCGACATGGGCGCGCATCTGCTCGACCACGCGTATTGGGCGCTCGATCTCGGCTTCCCCACCACCGTGGAAACGGTGTCCACGCCATTCAACGGCGTCGCCTTCCCGCATGCCACGACCACCTATTACGAGTTCGCCGCGCGCGGAAAACAACCGGCCGTGAAGCTCACGTGGTACGACGGCGGCCTGCTGCCGCCCAAGCCTGTCGAGATGGGCGAGGAAGAGTTCAACAAAGGCGGCGGCACGCTGGTGGTGGGCAGCAAGGGCAAGCTGCTCTACGAGACCTACGGCGCCAAACCGCGGCTGCTGCCGACGTCACTGCACCAGTCGGCCGGCGCGCCGCCGCGCAAGCTCACACGCATCCCAGACGAGCTGCACGAGATGAACTGGGTCGAGGCTGCCAAGGGCAAGGTGCCGGCGTCGTGCCCGTTCGAGTACGCCGCCAAGCTGACCGAAGTGATGCTGCTCGGCATCGTGTCGCTGCGCGCCGGGCGCAAGCTCACCTACGACGGCGCCAACGTGCGAGTGACCAACGACGCGGGCGCCAACGAGTTCCTGACGCGGGTGCCACGGGCGGGGTGGACGTCGCTGTAAGGTCCGCGGCGCGTCCGCCCCGGGGATGTGCGGCGTGGCTCTGATTGCATCGCCGGCACGCCCACGCACGGGCGCGGCGAGCTTCATCGAGCTGCCGGTGATGCCGGCACGGAAATAGCCGGCAGGAGGCCTCATGGTCCGCGTGCCGCTTCCCTCAGGTAGATCGTCCAGGCGACGCGCGGGTACAAACAAAAAGGCGGACCCCGAAAGGTCCGCCTGAAGAGACTCCCAGAGCCAGTCGCGAATTAGCGGCCTGAGCCCACGAGCTGCGCCTGCTGGTCGGGGGCGGCGATCTGAATGCGGCGCGGCTTCACGCTTTCCTTCACGGGAATCGCCAGCTGCAGCATGCCGTGCCGGTGCGACGCCGTCACCTTCTCGAGATCGAGAAACGGCGGCACCGTGATCGTCTGCTCGAAGAGCACGCGCGGACCGGACTTGGCGTCGCCGGGGTCCTGTGCGCGCACGCTGAGCGTGTTGCCGGTGGCTTCGAGGGCGACGTGCTGCGGGTCGATGCCCGCCATGGGCACGTCGATGCGCCACCCGTCGTTGGTTGCGGTGGCCTGGAAGGCGGTGGACGGCGCCGACTCGGTGCGGGCCGGAAGGTCACTCCAGAACTGGTTGACGAGGCGATCGACATCGCGCTGGAAGGTGAAGAGTTCGTCGTAGGGCGTGAAGCGGTTCATCCGGAACATGGTTGGGTCCTCCTTTCGGCACTGAACACGCACCGATGTGGTGCATGAACACTCATATCTTATGAGCCGTAAACACTCATGTCAAGACCAGCTGGAAGCCCGTGATTTCGCACAATTGCTCAGTTTGGCGAAGTTTTTTGAGGAAGGTCAGGCGCCTGACGGCTCAGCGCGGCGTCGTGTCGAGCTTCGCGAACACCTCGCGGGCGTCGTCTTCGCTCATCGGCGAGCCGCTGGCGCGCACGGTGGCAGATACGGTCGCAAACGGGCCGCCCGGCGCAAACCACTGCGCGAACTTCGCGAGCTCGGCTGGGTTCGCAGCGCCTCCGGGTGGCGGAAGACCTGCCAGGTCGAACGGCGTCTTCCCCGCGGCATCGGCGCGCGTCAGGTCGGCGCCGTGACGGGCCAGCACGAAG
The DNA here is from genome assembly GCA_963779175.1 of uncultured Acidobacteriota bacterium. Classification (GTDB taxonomy): domain Bacteria; phylum Acidobacteriota; class Vicinamibacteria; order Vicinamibacterales; family UBA2999; genus CADEFD01. Next base: position 210,938 of record CAVZXA010000002.1, on the reverse strand, counting down.
GCGCCGCTCAGCTTGCCGCGCAGCGCCGCCTTATGCATCGCGGTGCGGCCATCGGCGCCAGCGGTCTCCAGGCGCGCGCCACGGGCGAGCAGCAGCACCGTCATCTCGTCGTCGCGAAACTCGAGCCCGGAATGGAGCGGCGTGTAGCCTCGCTCCTCGCAGCTATCGGCGCAGTCGTTGACGGCATGGACGTCGGCGCCGTGGTCGAGCAGCCAGGTGGCCACCTCGATGTCGCCTTCTGCCGCGGCCAGGTGCAGCAGGGTCTGGCCCTTCAGGCGCACGTTGAGATCGGCGCCGCCGGCCGCGAGCACGTCGAGAATGGGCAGCGCGTTCGACGACACCTCGACCGCGTCGTGGATCAGATAGCGCCCGTCCCAGGGATCCTCCCCGGTGCGCGTTCGGTGGTTGGAACGTGCCGTCTGCGTCTCGAACGCCTGCGCGTAGACCTTGGTGTGCACGTTGGCCGGATCGCGGGCCAGGGCCGACTGCAGCGCCTCGACGTCGCCGCTGCGCACGGCGTTGACGACATCCTGCGGCGTGCCTTGCCAGAAGCCGTAGGCGGCCACGGCGAGGATGCCGAGAGGCACGGCGCGAGCAATCCAGATGCGCATGGCGGCGGATTGTAGCAGCGGGGCCGGCGGAGTGACGCCGATCACCGCCGCGCGCGCGATCCGTGAGCGACTACCGCGCCGTTCCACGCTATTGTGAGCGAACCGTTACCGGGGAGACTGCCATGGCCGTGCTGCGCGAGCGTCCGTACAACCAGTTCAACTTCCTCGTCGACCTCGGCACCGGCAACACGGAAGGCCCCGATGCCGGATTCCAGGAGGTGAGCGCCATCGACATGGAGGTGGCCGTCGCGGAATACCGCAATGGCAACGAGCGCGAGAATCAGGTGCGCAAGATCACGGGCCTGGCCAAGTACGCCAACCTCACGCTCAAGCGCGGCGTCATCGGCTCGCTCAGCCTCTATGGCTGGCTCGACCAGATCCGCAACGGCGACCAGAACGCCGTGCGCACCGTGACCATCCAGCTGCAGAGCGAAGACCACACGCAGACCGTGCAGACCTGGAAGCTGTTGCGGGCGCGCATCGTCAAGCACACGAGCGGACCCTTCAACGCCAGGGGCACCGACGTGGCGATGGAAGAACTGGTGCTCGCCTACGAGCGCCTCGAGATGGAATAGGGGAGACCACGTGGCCGTAACGCGCGACGAGCCCTACACCGGCGGCCGATTTCTGGTCGCCATCGGCGACGACGACGGCCGCGACGCCGCCGCCGGCTTCGCCGAGGTGGTGTTTCCGCCGTTCGAACGTCACCGCGAGCGTCAGCCCCCGGTTGACGGGAACGGCCCGACACTGGTGCTGCGCCGCGGTGCAACCGGGCGGCTCGACCTCTACAAATGGTGGGACCAGGCCCGGCGCGAGAGGACGCCGCCCACGCGCACGGTCACGGTGCACCTGCTGGCCGACGACCAGCGCCCGGTGATGACCTGGCGCTTTCTGCGCGCCTGGCCGATGACGCTCACCTACTCGCCGCTCGACGCCATGGACGGCGGCGTGGTGATGGAGCAAGTCACGCTGGCTTACGAACACGTCGAGATGGAGTGAGCCGGCTCGATTCCTGGCGCCGCAACGACGTCATTCTCGTCAACCTGCTGCGCGCCCTGCCTGAGGATGCGATGGATTTGCGCGCCTGCGAGGGCAGCCCGACCGTGCGCGGACTCTTCATGCACATGCACTACTGCCGGCTCGTGTTCGTGCACGCAGACGCCCCGGAGCTGGGCGTGGTCGTGCCCGAGGGCTCCGAGCCGCCAGAGATGCGGTCACGGCGCGAAGTCCGCGCGCTCGGTCAGCAGCTCCGGCCGCTCGCCTGTCACCGCACCCACCGACGCCACGACGATGGCGGCGATCGCCGACCACTGCATGGTGGTCAAGTGCTCGCGCAGCAGCACCGCGCCCGCGATGGCAGCAATCGCGGGTTCGAAGCTCATGAGGGTGCCGAAGGCCTTCGTCGAGAGCCGCCGGAGCGCGATCATCTCCAGCGTGTACGGCAGCGCGCTGGAGAAGATGGCCACGCCCACGCCAAACGGCAGGATGGCCGGATCGACGAGCCGCGCACCGGCATCAACCACGCCGAGGGGCACGGTGAGGAGGGCGGCGACCATCAGGCCCCAGGTGGCCGCAGTGGGTCCATGTGCCCGCCCCGCCTTCTGGCCGAAGACGATGTACAGGGCCCAGCCCACGCCGGCCGCCAACGCGCAAACCACGCCGAGCGGATCCAGCGCGGCGGCGCCGCGATGAATCGGCAACAGTAGTGCCAGTCCGAGCGCCGCGAGCGCCACCCAGAGGTAGTCGATGCGTCGGCGCGAGGCCCACACGGCGACGCCGAGCGGACCCACGAACTCGATGGCCACAGCGATGCCGAGCGGAATGCGGCCCAGCGCCACGTAAAACACTGCGTTCATCGCGCCGAGCGACAGGCCGTAGGCGAGGATCCACTTCCACGCCGCGCGCGACGGCACCGATCGCCACGGCCGCTGCACCACTACGAGGAGCAGCGCCGAGAGGCCCAGGCGCAGCGCCGTCGTCCCCGGTGCGCCGAGCACCGGAATCAGTGGTTTCGCAAAGGCGGCGCCGAGCTGAAACGAGACCATCGCCACCGTGGCGCTGAGCACGGCCGCGCCGTGTGGAGGCATCATGGCGCCAACGATCGTAGACCATGGGACGCACCAGCTGATGCCTGGGCTACGGATCCGGTGGCCGCTGCATGTGCTCTTCGAGCAAGGCGCGGATCCGCGTCTGCTCCACCGCCATCAGCACATGCCCGCCGCGCTCGAAGCTCACCAGGCGCGAGCCGGGAATCGTGGCGGCCGCGTATTCGGCGTTTCGAAAGAGCTGCAGGGTGTCGTCTTTCGCGTGCACGATGAGCGTGGGCGCGCGGATGGCCGCGATCCGCTCGTTGGGCAGAGCCGCGCGGTTGTCGAACGCCACGCCGGCCGCGCGTTGCGACACGGGATTCATGTCGTCGATCAGCTCGTCGATGAGCCCGCGCTGCTCCGTCGTGAGCTCTGCGATGACGGCATCGGTAGCGCCCATGAGCTCCAGGAACATGTTCCGGAGCGCCGTGGTGACGGCCCAGTAGCGGTAGTCGCGCTGGAAGATTGCCGTGAGCCGGTCGCCCTTCTGATTCGCCTGCGCCTGCGAGGCCTCGGGGGACGAGGCGACACCCGCGGAGATCAACGTCAGCGATCGCACGCGTTCGGGGTGCCGCACGGCGAAGAGCAGCGCCGACGGCCCGCCGTGCGATAGCGCCACAACGTGCGCCTCACGAATGCCCAGGTGGGTCAGCAAGGCGTCGTAGGCGTCGGCCTGCTCATCGAAAGTCGCACCGGCGTGAAAGGTGGATCGCAGGTAGCCGAAGCGCGAGGGCGCGATCCAGTGGACCCGGTCGCTCAGCACCGCGCGCACCATCAGCTCGCCCTGGTCGAAGCCACCGCCACTGCCGTGCACCACGAGCACGGCCGGCCCGGTGCCGCCGTCGGAGTATTCGATGTCGCCGAAGGGCGACGGCACGACCTTGCTCTTGCCGCGGATGCGCTCGTAGGCGCGGCGCATGTCGCGTGCGTAGAACGTCGAGGCGCCCACGGCGACCACAACGGCCGCCCCGGCGAGGATGGCAAGCACTCGTCGCGCGCGCGGGTGAGCCTTCATGATGGCGCTGTGGTCAGGCCGTCGTGAGCGGCACGTGCAGCTCGATCGACGTGCCCTGCCCGCGGGCGGTCCGCAGGTCGAAACGGCCTTCCACCTGCGCCGTGCGTTCCCGCATGCTCGTGATGCCCCAGTGACTCTCGTTGTCGTCGGCCATCTCGCTGCGATCGAAACCCACGCCGTCGTCTTCCACCTGCAAGGTCATCGAGGTGTCGTCGTAGCGAAGGTTGACCTTCACCGTCGTGGGGGCGCCGTGCCGCACGGCGTTGGAAATGGCCTCCTGGGCGATGCGCAGGACGTGCTCCTCGATCCGCACCGGAGCCCGGCGGGCCGGGCCGGTGGCGTCGAACTGGAAGCCGGCGCGCCCGGCCACGAGGCGCTCGCCGGTCTCTCGCAGTGCCGCACCCAGGTCGCGCGTCTGCAGCAGCGGTGACCGCAGGTCGCGAATCGACTGCCGCGCTTCCCGGATGTAGAACTCCAACTGCTGCCGCATGCGCCCGAGCTGCTGGCGTGCGGCTTCCGGCGCGGTGAGCACCATTTCTTCGGTGTCGCCCAGCCGCAACAGCACGCCCAGCAGGCTCTGCAGCAGCGTGTCGTGGATCTCGCGCGCCATGCGCGACCGCTCCACCAGGATCAGGGAGTATTCGCTGCGCACCTGGCGCACGCGCAACCGCCAGGCCATGGTGGCCGTGGCCACGCCCGCCACCACGAGCAGCAGCTGGAACCACCGCGTCTGGTAGAAGGCCGGAGCGATCGCGAACGTCCACGTGGCCTCGGTCTGGCTAGGCACCCCGTCGTTCTCCGCTCTTACGCGGAAGCGATACGCCCCCGGCGGCAGGTTGGTGTAGAACGCCTGGCGGCGAACGCCGGCATCGACCCAGGAGGCGTCGAACCCCTCCATCAGATAGCTGAAGCGCACTTTTTCAGGCGCGCGCAGGCTGAGGCCGGCGTAGCTGATCTGCAGGTGACTGGTGTGTGGCGGCAGGGGCTGCCCGCCGTCGATGGGCACGCCGCGCGTGTCGGCCACGACGCCTTCAATCAGCATGGCCGGCGGCTGGCGACGCTTGACGGCCTGGTGCACGTCCATCAAAGCCACGCCGTCGCTCGTCACGAACCACAGGCGTCCGTCGGCCGCATACGCGGCAGTCGGCGTGCCGAAGCTGATCGGGTCGCCCCGCAGCCCGTCCGAGGCGTCGTAGAGCACGAAGGGCAGGGCACGTGAGGCGTCGCCAAACGACTGCTCGAGATCGGCCAGCGCCACCCGGAGGATCCCGGCACTCGACGCCAGCCACAACTGTCCGAGGCCGTCGGGCACGATGGCGCCGATGACGTTGCCAGGCAGCCCGCTGCTCCAGCCGACGGTGTCGAAGCGGCCATCGCGGTAGCGCGAGAGGCCCTTCGACGATCCGATCCAGACCGTGCCGGGCGGTGATTCGTGCAGCGTCGTGACCATGCCGCCCACGAAGCCTTCTGCGCGGCCGAAGGTGCGGACGTCGTCGCCGTCGCGCACCTGCAGCGTGCCGTCGAAATAGCCGGTCCAGACGCGGCCGCTCGAATCGCCGTAAATCGTGAACGGGGGCTTGGTGCCGGGCGGCGGCGCGTCCGGCTTCGTGGCGGATGCATCGCCCAACCGCACCAGGCCGGTCGAAATTTCGCCGACCCACACGTCCCCCCGTCGATCGACGGTCAGTCCGACCACCTGGCCCGCGAGCGGCTGGCGCGATGGACCGGGCCGGACGCCCTGGCGCGTGACCACCACGACCCCGCTGTCGGTGGCCACCCACACGCCTCGTCCGGGCTCGTTGTGCAGCGCCCGCACCGACGCACTCGGCAGGCCCTGCTCGCGGCCGAAGCGGCGCGGCACGCCGTTCTCCATGCGGTAGAGCCCGTCGCTCGTGCCAATCCACACCGCGCTGTCGTCGTCGAGCGTCACCGCTCGCACCAGCCGCTCGCCGGCGCCGAGCGGCACCATCGACACGACGCCGTCCGACAGGCGGTTCAGGCCGCTCTGTGTGCCGACCCACACGTTGCCCTCGCGATCCTCGAAGAGCGCTCGCACGAGGTCACTGGTCAGGATCGACTCGCCGTAGTAGCGGTGCACCACCGGATCGGCGCGCGAGGGATCCACGTGCAGCACGCCGCCGCCCAGCGTGCCTACCCACAGCGCCCCGGCGCGATCGTGCAGCAGGCGCGTGCCGCCGCTCACGGGCAGCTCGATGCGGCGCTGGGCGCCACTGATGGCGACCAGACCGGCGTCGCCCACGGTCCACACCACGCCGCTCGCGTCCTGGGTGAACTGTGCCGCCACCACCTCGCTCATGCGCGTGAAGACCGAGCCGTCGGCCGGCCGCGCGAAGACGCCCAGGTCGCTGCCCACCCAGATGGTGCCGGCGCGATCCTCGAACACCGCGTTGACGCGATTAGCCGACAACCCCTCGGCGGCGGTCACCTGTGTCCAGCGATCGCCGTCGAGTCGCGACAGGCCAACGAGGCTGCCGGCCCAGGCGCCGCCGCGGCTGTCGGCGAGCACGGCCAGGACGTTCGATCCCGGCAGCCCGTCGTCGTTCGAGTAATTGGTCAGCTGGTTCTCGAACACCCGGCTGACGCCGCCCGTGGCGCCGAAGCCGATCCACATGGCGCCGTCGCTGGCCAGGGCCAGCGCCCGCACGCTGCCGCCCGGCAGCGCCACGCCGCCGAACTCGCGCCACAACTGGAAGGTGACCCCATCGAAGCGCACCAGTCCTTCGTTGGTGCCGAGCCACAGGTGGCCCACGCGGTCCTGCAGCACCGCCCACACCTGGCTGCCGCGCAGTCCATCTTCGTTGTTCCAGCTGCGTGTGTAGCGATGGGTGGCGGCATCGCGGTCGGCGAACGCGGCACCAGCCAGTGCCAGCAGGCATGCCGCGAGGTGCCGCCGCCAGCCACCACGGCCCCGCGCTTCCGGTTTGGCACGCACCGCGACTGTCATCACCCGGCCATCAGTTGACGTGCAGGATGCCCCGCTTCAACGCCGTCGTCACCGCCGCCGTCCGGTCGCTCACGTCCAGCTTGCTGAGGATGTTCTTCACGTGCACCTTGGCGGTTTCGAGCGCGATGCCAAGCGACGACGCGATGTCCTTGTTGCTGAGGCCCTGCGCAATCAGCTCCAACACCTCGACCTCGCGGCTGGTCAGCGCTTCGTGCGAGAACCGGTTCGACAAGATGTGCTCCACCTCGGGCGGCAGCCGGTTGTTGCCGCGGTGCACGTCGCGCACCACGCGGGCCAGATCGTCGAGAATCGCTTCCTTCAAGAGATAGCTGGACGCCCCGGCCGTCATGGCGCGATAGATGTCCTCGTCGCCGTGGTACATCGTGAGCACGACGATGCGGGCCTCCGGATCGTCGGCGCGAATCGCCTGGATGGCCTCGATGCCGCCCATCACCGGCATCTGCAGGTCCATCACCACGATGTCGGGCCGCTGCGCGCGGTACAGCTCGAGGGCCTGCACACCGTTGGCGCCGGAGCCCACCACCATCATGTCGTTCTGGCGCGCCAGCACCGCCGCAATGCCCTCGCGCACCACCCGGTGATCGTCGATGCAGATGATCCGAATGCGATCGCTGCTTCGAACAGCAGGGATCGATTCGGGTCCGGCGGTGGCCGCGGGAGAGTCCTTGCGAGGCATGGAGGAACGCGGGAACGATACACCCTTTCCGGAGGCTTCCACCGGTTGTCTGCGCGAGGTCGCGCGCATACCTCGATCGAGTTAGCTCCTGGCGAGCCGGCATGCTGGTAGACTCGCGCCGTGTGGCGACGCCCACGATGAACCGCGAGGGCTCGACCATAGACCACGCGTTGGCGTATCGCCATCAGCGGATCGGCTGGTGGTCGCTGGCGATCTTCGCTTCGCTCGGGCTGGCGCTCGAGACGTTGCACGGGCTGAAGATCGGCCTCTACCTGGACGTGGGCAACGACACGCGCCGGCTGATGTGGACGCTCGCGCATGCCCACGGTGCGCTCGTGGGCGTGCTGCACGTGCTCTACGGCCTGACGCTGCCGCGCACGCCATCATCGGTGCTCACGTCGCAGTGTCTCACGCTGGCAGGGCTGCTGCTGCCGGCCGGCTTCTTCCTGGGCGGCATTGGCAGCGAGGGCGGTGATCCGGGGCTCGGCATCCTGCTGGTGCCGCCTGGCGGGCTGTTGCTGGTGACGGCGCTGGTGCGCATCGCGCGGGCCGCATCCAACGACGAAACCGCCAACGGCAAGCGCCGCTAAGACCTCCGGGCTGGCCCATTTGGCACGGATCGTGCGCCGATTTCGCGCCAATCGGGACAGGCCGAAATGGCACGAACGTTGTGCCAACTCACTCACGCAGCAGCATGCGCCGGTTGTTGCGCTGCCTGACCAGCCGCAACATCTCATCCACCTGCAACGCGCCGTCCTGGCGCATCAGCACCGCCGCACCGTCGCGGCTCTGACGCGTCGCTGCGGCCCCGTCCCAGAGCCGCATCACCGCCAATTGACGCTGGCGACGCGCGCGCGGGCCGGCCACGAAGTCGTAGGCGAAGCCGTCGACGGCCGGCAGCGAGCCCAGCGTGCGGCCGGCGCTGTAGCGCACCGCGTCGTAGGGATCATCGAGCAGTTGCGCGAGCACGGGCACCATCCACCAGGTGCCAGCCACCTGCTGGGCCGGCGCCCACCGCAGGGCCTCGGCCGCGATCACGCGCTGGCCGGCATCGCCGGTCAGGGCCATCAGCACCGTGGACGACACCGTCCCCTGATCGGGCGTGAGCGCCGGTGCCGTCTGGCCGTACCACTGCTCGAGCGTGGTCGCCGTCCAGCCAAGCGTCTTGTCCACGTGACACAGGTTGCAGGCGTTGGGCCGGCCGTGTTCGGTCGTCTCGGTCACCGACGGGCTGCTCACGGTGTGGCTGCGGATCGTCTTCAGCAAGCCGTAGGTGGTGTACGGCATGTGGCAGTTGTAGCAGCGTGACCCGGTGGACTCTGCCGCATGACGCGTGTGGCCGGCGACATCCCGCGCGATCGGCGCGTGGCACTGCGTGCAGGCCGTATCCGACTCGGCGGAGGCGCCGAGCTGATCGTTGGCCCACTCAGTCAGCGCGCGCGGATCGGCGGCAGGCTTGTGCATCACATGACAACTGCTGCACGTGAGCGTGCGCTCGGCGCTGGTGGCGTTGACGTAGCACGGCGATTCGAGCAGCCCGTTGTATTCGCGTCCCGAGACGCGCACCTTGCCCGTCGGGCCAGAACGAATCGCGCACGAAGCCGGTGTCTTCCGCCAGCAGCGCCTGCATCGCCGGCGAATCGCCGTTCACGGTCGGCTGCGCGACGAACCGCGTGGCCCGAAGCTCGTCGCCGGGCCGGAACGGCAACCCCTCGAGGCGCGCCCGGCGCGCGCTGTCGCCGTCGGCGAACTCCCAGATGCCGTGGCACTGCCCGCACACCTGGGCGGCGCGCTTCGGTTCGAGCCGCGTCGGCAGCACGATCGACGGATCACCAGCGCCTGTGCGGCGAAGCCCATAACGCCGCAGCGGATTGCGGTTGGCCTCGACATGCGCCTCGGCCGGCCCATGGCACGACTCGCAGGCGATGCCGAGCTCCACGGCGGTGGAGGCGGCCCGCAGCGACTCGGTGGCCACGGTGCCGAGCGCGGCGCTGGTCTGCGCCTTGCCGTGGGTGGAATGGCAATCGATGCAGACGCCGTTCCAGTGCCCGGTTTCCGAAAACACCGGATCGCCCGGCGGGTGCAGCACCGCCATGCGGCGCGGAATCCAGCGCTGTTCGGCCAGCAGATAGGCGCCCGGCAGCTGGCCCAGCAGCCGGTCGCGACCGGTGGCATACCAGTAGATCTGCTGGTGGTGCGAGCCGGTCACCATCACCACCTCGCGCTCGATGCGCGGCGCGGTGCCCTGGCCGTCCCAGTCGGGGTCGTCGAACGCGGCCATGTAGCGGCCGTCGCGACGCGTGAGCTGCATCGGCGCGCCGTGCACGTCCGCCACCGTCACGCCCTCGAAGCTGGCGCGCACCGAGGCGGGTGCGGCCACCTGCGTCATCGTGCGGTGGTAGCTGCCGGCCCACGACGCGTACTCGCCGGGATGGCAGGCGCGGCAGGTGGCAGACGAGGTGAACCCGTCGGCGGCGATCTGAATGGGACGGTTGGTGACGGTCTGCTCGACGGGCGTACGGACGAATGGCCGCCAGCGTGGTCCACACCACGGCGACGGCCACCAGCGAGACGACGAAACGGATCACTAGTGCTGTCCGGTCGGCGGGGCCACTCCTGTCACCTTCACCGGCACCAGCACGGTGCCAGAGGCGGCGCTGTCATCGGCGGTGGCGCGCAGCACGTAGTCGCCGGGCGCCGTGAAGCGCGCCACGGTCTCGCCGCGGCCACCGGCGGGCACCGTGTAGCGCGGCTCGAACTGCACGTCCGCGGGCCCGCGCCACACCTGCCATGTGACCACCATGCCCAGCGGACGCGTGGCGCCGGGCGCCGCCGCAGCGGCGGATACGACACTGGGCACGTTCACGGGCGCGTCGCTGCCGCCCTGCAAGGTGGGCGGCGTTTCCTGACCAACGGCCGGCTTGGGGCGCGCCTTCGCCACCGGCAGACCGTCGTCCACGACCGTGCTCACGAGGGTGATCGCGGCCGGCAGCATCACGTTGCCGGACGGCGCCACCGTGAGCGACGGTGTCTTGTTGGCGAGGCGCTCCGCGCTGGTGTTGCCGCCACCCGACGCGCCGCCTACCGGATCGATCTCCCACTCGGGCTGCAGCCAGCCCACGGCGCGCTGCGTCTGCCCGTTGAAGGTGACCGTCCACACCAGTTCGGTGGTCTTGCCCCACGTGCCCGGCACCTTCACGGTGAAGAGATTGCGGTTGGTGCGGGTGTAGAAGAAGGTCGGCTGGCCGCGATCGGGGCCGCCCGGCTCGAGGCGGTTGTTCGGCCCCACCGGGATCTCCGGCTGCTCCGCGTAGTTACGGTTCAGATACCCGAAGTGCATGTTGATGCTCTTGTCGGGTGCCCACGACCAGCCCTCGAAGATCGGCTGGATGGCCTGACCGCGGTTGTACTTGAAGTTGTTGATGAACTCCTGGGGCGCCTGTGTGTGCGCCGCCGTCGACAGCACCAGCATGCCGACGACGACCGTGAGCGTGGCCCGGAGGCTGTGCTTCATCTCGGCTCCTACCGCTGCTGCGGCTGCGACGCGCTGCTGGTCTGGCGCTGCTGCGCTTTGCGGGCGGCCAGCTGCTCGGCGTACTCCGCGTCGGTCAGCTCGACCCAGCCAATCCAGAAGAAGCCCATCTCGTCGATGGTGCGCTGCCCGTCGCCGACCCAGTTCTTCGAGTCGAGCGCGCGCGGATTGGTCGCGGTGTTGTCGTGCCACTGGATGTTGTGCAGCACGGTGCCGGCCGGCAGCAGGGGCTGCGCATCCTCGTTGTAGTTGTAGGTGAGGTGCCAGTTGTTGTTGAAGTCGGCGCAGTTGAGCATCTCGGTCTGCGTCCGCGTGCCCGAGGTGGGATAGATCACCTCGAGACACTGGCGCTTGCCGAGGTTGTGCATGTGCGGCTGGAACGCGATGAGCCGGGCCGGCTTGTGGAGGATCGTGTAGCCGTCGCTGCGCGAGACCGTGCCGGCCGGGATGTCGAGCGGCGTCGTGGGCTGCGCCAGCTGGCGCGACCAGCGGATGTGCTTCGGCACGTAGCCCTTCGGATAGAGCTTGATGCCGATCTCGACTTCCGCCTTGGTGGCTTCGCCGATCGAGTGCAGGTGGTAGCTGAGACGGGCGCGCTGGCCCTTCTGCAGCAGCACGCCCGAGCCGTCCGGATACACCTCGGCGTTCTTGCCCGACGCGTATTCGACCAGGAACTGCCCTTCGTCCATCGCGGCCTGTTCGCCTTCCGGCGTGGCCACCGAATACGACAGCGCGTGATGCACCACCTTGTGCGACTGCGGCGTGGCCGAGCGCGTCTGGATGGCCTGGATGTAGCGGTCTTCGTCGATGGCGATCGGCGCAAACAGGTCGCCGAACAGATCCGGCCCGGCGGCCGGCACGTCGTAGGTCGGGAACTTGATGACCAGATCCGGCTCGCCGATCTGCCACTCGCCGGTCTTGGCGAAGGTGCGCTCGGCCGGCAGGTCCTTCGGATTGCCCTGCGGCGCGCCGGCATCGACCCATTTGCCGATGAGCGCGATCTCGGCGTCGCTCAGTGACGGGTCGTCCTTGAACGCCTGGATGCCGATGGTGCGGTCCACATGGAACGGCGGCATGTCGCGCTTGGCGGTGCGCGTCTTGATGGAGCGCGCCCACGGCCGCACCTGCTGGTAGCTGACGAGCGACATCGGGGCGATCTCGCCCGGCCGATGGCACGACACGCAGGAGCGCTGCAGGATCGGCGCGATGTCCTTCGTGAAGGTTGGCGCCGCGGGCGTCTGCGCCGAGGCCGAGGCCGTCGACAGGAACAGCGCCGCGACGAACGGCACACCGTAGATCCACCGGACTCGACTGGTCATGTCTTGCATCTCCTCCCGGCATCCTAACCGCAGGTGGGGTGCCGCCGCATACCCACTGCGGGTTATCGGCACCCCGCCAGGGCGGGCCGTCCAACTCGTCAATACGGCGATTTTTCGGCCTAAAACTTCACCTGCAGGGCGGCCCGGACCAGGCGCCCCTGCAGAATCGTGAGCGGCTGACCGAGCGCAGCGCCGAAATTCTGGTTCTGCGTGAGGATGGTGTTGCCGTTCATCACGTTGTAGACGGCCATCTGCGCCACCAGCGTCGTGCCGCCCACCTTGAAGGTGCGACGGCCCTCGAGGTCCAGCTGGTTCCACCGCTCCGAGTACCTGCGTGCCCGGCTGGATGAGGTTGACGGTGACCGACTGCGTGCGCTGGCCGTTCGGGAACACCGACGCCGGCACCACCCAGTTGTTGCGCAGGTAGGTGACGGTGCCGCCCTCCGGGATGGCGTTGTTGGTGTTGCCGGCGTAGCTCATGAAGATGCCGCTCACCTGCAGGCCCCACGGCAGCGGAATGGCGCCCGACAGCTTGAAGTCGGAGCGGAACGGGATGTCGTAGTCGCGCTCGTCGCAGAAGCGCAGCAGGTTCGGATCGTTGGTGTCGCACGACACCCGCACGATGCGGTCTGACGACCAGCCGCCGAAGAACGTGATGCCACGCGGCAGGCGGGCGTTGAAGCTGGCTTCGAAGCCGTCGTAGGTGCGGCGGTTCACCTCGGAGTTCGTATCGACCAGGCGCACCTGCCCCTGCTTGGCCGGGTTCAGGTTGTAGATGGTGATCGGCGTGCCGTCGAGCGGGCTGGCGGCCTGGAACGCCTGGTAGTCGGCCAGCGTGAGCAGCTCGTTGATCGTCTTCTCGCTGTTCTTGTAGGTGCGGCGGAACCAGGCGCCCAGCACCGAGACGCCCGGGAATGACCTCGTGCTGCACGCTGGCCGTGTATTCGACGTTGTACTCGCGCGACAGGTCGGGATTCGGGAAGCGGCTCTGGCGCACGCCGAAGTTGGCGTTCTGCGACGGGCCGATCTCGCTGTCTTGCGCGATGTCGTCGCCGTTGGCGTCGATCCAGCGGCGCTGGTCGCTGGCGAAGGTCATCGGGTTGTAGCGGTTGGCGAAGCCGCCCGCCCAGGCGGTGACGTACTGGTTGTAGCTGGCCTTCAGCGCCGTGCGGGCATTGCCGAACACGTCGTAGCTCACGCTGACGCGCGGCGACAGGTTCTTGAAGTCGGGTACGGCATCCATCTTGTTGCCGGCGCTGTCGACCACGTCGTCCTGGCTGAACGAGCGCGCCGGCAGGAAGCGGCTGGCCCCGAGCTCGGTGTCGGAGATGGTCGTGCGCAGCTGGTCGAAGCGCAGCCCGGCGTTCACGGTGAAGCGATCGAACCGGATCGAATCCTGGATGAAGAGGCCGCGATTGACGTCCACGCTGGTGAAGAAGCGCGTGGGGGTGTTGTAGACGTTGACGCTGTCGGGCACGCCGCTGCGGTAGATCTGCACCAGGTCGGCGTTGGCCGTGTATTCATCCCCGACCGGACCGAACGCCCACTGCATACCGGCCTTCAGGCTGTGGCGGCCGCCGACGCGCGACAACATCACCGACACCATGCGCATGTCGGGAATGAAGCCGCGCTCGTAGAGGGCGGCGTTGTTCAGCGTGGTCAGCACGGCGTCCTGCTTGGCGGCACCAGCCAGCCACGCCGCGGTGCCACGGTCCTGACGGATGCCGGGCTGATAGAACTGGGTCAGGCGCTCGATGTTGGTCGAGAAGCCGGATTCGAGCAGGTAGTTGCTGCCGAGCGTGGCCGTCCACTTGGCCTGGCCCACGTAGTAGAGCGAGTGTTTCGGAATGCGGCGCCACGACGCTTTCACCACATCCGTGCCGGTGTTCAGCTCATGGCCCTTCAGCTTCCAGATGCGGTTGAAGAAGCCCGAGATCTTGTGGTTCTGGGCCAGCTGGTAGGTGAGGCGGGCCAGACCGCTGCGCACGTACTGGTCGACGATGGCCGGGCTGCCATCGGGGTAGAAAGCATTGGTGACCTTTTCGTTCACCGAGATGTGGCGCGCCGAAGCGAAGTACCACAGCTTGTTCGACAGGATCGGGCCGCCGAGCGAGCCGTTGAAATCCTGGATGTGTTCGACGCCGTTGGGCTGGCGAATGCCCTTGGCGCGCAGCGCGTCGTCGATGTTGCTGCTCTGCCAGCGGCCGGGCGTGCCGCCCAGATACAGCGCACCGCTCATGCGGTTGCCGCCGTCTTTCGGGATCATGTTGATGCGCACGCCGCCCGACGCCACTTCCACCGGCACGGCGCTGGTCTGCACCACCACTTCCTGATTGAGCGCATCGTCGTTGTAGGCCTGGATGCCGTAGTCGGCCATCGACGAGTTCACCATCATGCCGTCGATCTGCATGGTGATGTCCTTGTTCAGCGAGCCGTGGGTCGACTGCGCGACCTGCTCCATCATCTGGGAGCCGCCGACGTCGGGCCGGCTCATCTTCACGCCGGGCACCACCGCGCCAATCGAGTGCGAATTGCGTGTGATCGGCAGGCTGTCGATGATGTCGCGAGTGAGCACCTGCGTGCGTTGCACGTTGGCGACGTCCACGAGCGGCGTGCCGCCGCTGACGGTCACGGTTTCCTCGAGGGCGCCAAGGCGCAGGTCGACGTCGATCGGCACGGTGACGTTCGACGGCAGCTCGATGGCATCGCGCAGCAGCGTGCTGAAGCCGGCCAGCTCGAAGGTGATCTTGTAGACGCCGGGGCGCAGGTCCACGATGGAGTAGCGGCCCTGTGAGTCGGTGATGGCCGAGCGGCTACCCTCGATGAGCGCCGGGCTGGCGGCACTGACCGCCACGCCGGGCAGCACGCCGCCGCTGCCATCCCGCACTACGCCGGAGACCGCACTTTGCGCACTGGCCACCGCCGGCAGCAGCAACGCGAGAACCACTGTCGTGAGCGAACGCTGTAGTCGCCGCCACGCGAAGTGGCCGTTGCGAGTCGTCATGCTGGTCTCCCTCGGCGCAGGCTGAGGCCGCCTGCCGTTTAGACCGCCGGCCGCGCACACCACGCGCAGACCAGCGGAGAGCCGCCAATGTGACGCGGATGTTATGCCGCCGGCGCATCCAGTCAATACCTACATGGAGTGATGCGAGGACTGCGAAGCGGGCGGGCGCGCAGTTGAGATGCGCGTGCGACATGCGAGCGATGAGTTGA
The DNA here is from genome assembly GCA_963779175.1 of uncultured Acidobacteriota bacterium. Taxonomy (GTDB): domain Bacteria; phylum Acidobacteriota; class Vicinamibacteria; order Vicinamibacterales; family UBA2999; genus CADEFD01. The sequence continues at coordinate 195,499 of CAVZXA010000002.1, read as the reverse complement.
GCGCGTGGGCCGCGGGGCGGCGTCACGCGTCCTGGCACGATCTTCTTGCTTGACAGGTTTTCAAGGCGGACCGCGTTCCAATCGGCAACGTCACGACGATGCCAGCTCCCGGGCACGAGGCGGGCACAGGCGCAACGACCGACCGACGATCCATCGCCGACGAGGTCGTGCGCGTCGGTTGCGCGCCCTGCGCGATTGTCGAAGCGGCAAATTCTGCGATGCGATGATGCGCGCATGCGCACCCTCGATCTCGTGGCCACCCGCGGCGGCGTTTCCGCGGAAACGCCGATGCTCACGCCCGCGCCGAACTCGACGGGCACGACGGCCGACATCGACGCCCTTGGCGAGTCGATAGCATCGCTGGCCGCCGGACTTCACGCGGCCACGTATCAACTGCTGGTCCTGCTGCACGAGTTCGATTCCCGCGGCGGCTGGACCAACGGGTTCCTCTCGTGCGCCCAGTGGTTGCACTGGCGCGCGCATTTCGATCTCGGCGCCTCACGCGAGAAGGTCCGCGTGGCCCGGGCGCTGCCGGCGCTGCCGCGGATCTCGTGGTGCATGGAGCGCGGACAGCTCTCCTATGCCAAGGTGCGCGCACTCACGCGCGTGGCCACGCCAGACAACGAAGCCGCGCTCCTCGATGTGGCCCTGGCTGCCACCGCCGCGCAGGTCGAACGCTTCGTGCGAGCCTGGCGCCGCGTCGACCGCACAGCCGAAGGCCGGGAGGACGAACGGCGCCACATGAATCGCGAACTGTCCGTCTGGGTGGATGACGACGGCATGGTCGTGGTCCGCGGATGCCTGACGCCGGAAGCAGGCGCCGTGGTGCAGCGCGCGCTCGAGGCCGCGGCCGACCGTCTCTTCCGCGAGGCCCGGCTGTCGCCGACGGGCGCGACGCTCACGGAGGACGTCACGCCGGCGCAGCGCCGGGCCGACGCGCTGGGCCTGCTGGCGGAAGCGGCGCTGTCTACCGACCTCGACCGCGGCACCGCGGGAGACCGGTATCAAGTGGTGCTGCATGTGGACGCGGCAAGCGACGACGAGTCAGTCGCGGGCCACATGTCGCCGAGCGGTACGGATCGACTGACACCGGCGCGCGTTGGTATCGACGGCGGAGTTCTCGAACTCGATCACGACGCCCACCGCGTTTCCGCGGAAACGTCGCGACGCATCGCCTGCGATGCCGCGGTGGTGCCGATACGGCACGACGCGAATGACGACCTGCTCGACGTGGGTCGCCGCACACGCACGGTGCCGCCGTCCATCCGCCGTGCGCTCGTGCCCGCGACCGCACCTGCCGCTTCCCATGGCTGCACCTCACGCCGCTGCGACGCGCATCACCTCGAACACTGGGCAGACGGCGGCGCGACCAGCCTCGACAATCTGGTGCTGCTGTGCCGACGCCATCATCGCGCGGTGCATGAGGGCGGGTTCCGTGTGGCACAGGGGAAGGAGGAGACCGACGTTCTGGCGGCCGGATGGCGAGCGGGTCGACGTGGTGCCGCCACCGGTTCAGAACGTGGTGTTGCCGCAGGTCGGCATGAACCCCCACCAGCGTGGGACGGAACGCGGTTCGACGTGGCATGGGCGATCGACGTGCTGTGGCGGCCAGCCTCAAGCGAGGCCGACAGGGTGTCCGCTGCTGGCGAATTCGGCTTGTAGCTCCACGACAACGTCGCGCGCGTGCACGTCCACGTCGGGCAACATCCCGAATCGATCGAGCACCCTCTCGACAACGTTCGTCAACCAGAGCGGACATCAGCAAGGCGCCTGCGAGTGCAGCGAACAGCACGAATGTCGCAGCCTCGGCCACGGAAAGATTCTGCCACTACAATCCGCCAATGCGCATCACGCCCCTGGCTCTCACGCTCGCGCTGGCCACACTGCTCGCCCCGGCCAGTCATCTCGGCGCCCAGACAATGAGCCAGCCGGAGTTCCCCTCGGGCTGGACGCCCAAGACCACGCAGTTCGCGAATCGCGACATGGTAGCGGCGGCCAACCCGCTGGCAGTCGAGGCCGGCGTCACCATCCTGGGCCGCGGCGGCTCGGCCCTTGACGCCGCCATCGCCGTGCAGATGATGCTCACGCTGGTGGAGCCGCAGTCGTCCGGCATCGGTGGCGGCGCGTTCCTGCTGCACTACGACGGCAAGGGCAAGAAGCTCCTCGGCTACGACGGACGCGAGACCGCGCCGGCGGCGGCCACGCCCGATCAATTCCTGAAACTAGGCAAGCCGCTCAACTTCATCGACGCCGTGACCGGCGGCCTATCGGTAGGCACGCCCGGCGTGGTCAGCATGATGGCGATGGCGCACGCCACGCACGGCAAGTTGCCGTGGGCGGCACTGTTCCAGCCGGCCATCGAGCTGGCCGAGAAGGGCTTCCCTATCTCACCGCGGCTCTACACGACGCTCGGCGCACTCGCCAAGCGGATGTGCGGCCAGAAGGCGGTGGCGGCGCACTACCTGAAGCCCGACTGCACGCCCAAGGAGCAGAGCTCGCTGCTGAAGAACCCGGAGCTGGCAGCCACACTGCGGGCGATTGCGAAGGACGGCCCGAAGGTGTTCTACAAGCGGCCCCATCGCCGAGGCGATCGTGGACGCGGTGCGCTCGCACCCCACCAATCCCGGCCGGCTGACCGTGCAGGACCTGGCCGGCTACACGCCCAAAGTGCGCGAGCCGATCTGCGGGCCGTATCGCGGCCTGCGCATCTGCGGCATGCCGCCGGAAAGCTCCGGCACGATCGCCGTGCTGCAGGCGCTCGGCATCCTCGAGCACTTCGACGTGGCGAAGCTGGCGCCGAATTCGCTCGACGCCGTGCATCTCATCAGCGAGGCCTACCGGCTGGCCTATGCCGATCGGCAGAAGTTCGTCGGCGATCCGGACTTCCTGTCCGTGCCCGTCGCTGGACTCCTCGACCTCGGCTACCTGAAGCAGCGCTCGACGCTTATCAGCATGGACAAGACGATGGGCGTCGCTGCCGCGGGCACTCCCGCCGGCGCCGAGCCGCGCGGCCTCGACGACTCGCTGTCGCTGCCCTCCACCAGCCACGTGTCGATCGTCGACAAGGACGGCAACATGGTGGCCATGACCACCACGATCGAGAGCGGCTTCGGCAGCCTGCAGATGGTGAAGGGCTTCATCCTCAACAACCAGCTCACCGATTTCTCGCTCACGCCGACCGACGCGGAAGGGCGTCCCGTGGCCAATCGCGTCGAGGCCGGCAAACGTCCGCGCAGCTCGATGGCGCCGTCGTTCGTGTTCGCAGCCAACGGCGACGTGGAGGCGGTGGTGGGCTCGCCCGGCGGCAGCAACATCATCCAGTACGTGGTGAAGACGCTGGTGGGCCTGGTGGACTGGAAGCTCGACATCCAGGCGGCCATCGACCTGCCTAACTTCGGCGCGCAGACGAGCGCCACCACTGAGGTGGAAAAGGGCACGGTGCTGAGCGCGCTGCAGACGGGCCTGGCGGCGCGCGGTCACACGGTGGCGGTCGTGGACATCAACAGCGGATTACAGGGCATCGTGTTCAACGGGATGCGGGGCCAGGCGCCGGCGCCGTTTGCGAAGGCTCCGGGCAAGGGGCGCTGGGCGGGTGGCGCGGATCCGCGACGAGAAGGCACGGCCAAGGGGCATCGGTAGACGGCACACGACTCGAACGCACGGCGGCCGTTCCTCAAAGGCGCGGGCGTCGAGCGGCGCCGAATGCCGTGCAGATCATGGTGGCCACGGGCATCACTGGCGCCGCGTGGGGCATCGGCCTTGCACCGCGACGGCCCATGTCCAGGCGCAATCTCGTCAGCACGGTCGTCCTGCTGCTCCTGCTCGGGGTCTTCGGCCGCCTCGCGTATTCGCGGGCCTACCGCGTGTTCTTCGCCGCGAAGCCCGCGACGCTGGCGGCACCCTACACGACGGAAGAGGCCTGGATCGTCGACGAAATCGTGCGCGACATCACGGAAATGGGATCGGGCACGGCCACTGCCTCCCCAACGGTGCTCGCGCCAGCTCAGCCTGGCATCTATTCCGTGTCGATTCCGGCCACGCCGCCCGCGACAACTACGGTCGATCTGAGCGCAGAACTGTGGTCGCCGGCCGCGTTCGCCGCCGTGGCGAGGGCGGCGCTCGGCCCGCCGCCGTCGGTGGTCAAGGCCCCTGGCGGCCTGACCGTGCACGCGGATCTGCTCGACCTGACGGCGATTACTCTCCTGACAACCAGCGAGACCGTGTCGCGGGCGTTGAAGGCCGACCTGCGCGACCCGGCGGCGCATGAGTCGGCCGCGCTCACCCTGGCCGCGTTCGCGCTGCGCGAGCCGATCGCACGTCACGGTGACGCACGCTGGGCGATGAACCGCATGACGGCACACCTCGCTCTGGCGCGGGCTCTGCGCGGCGACACGGGCGTGAGCGTTGATGGCCGCCTGGCCACCGCCGTACTGCTCATTTCACCGGGCAACAGGTGCGGGCCATGGCCGCACTTGACGCCCTGGACGCCGACGCGGCGACGCCCGCGGTGCAGGCCTGGACACGGGCGCTTCGCCTGCGCATCACAGAAGACTGGCGCACGATGGCCGACCCACGTGCCGCCACGCGCCTCGAGCAGCGTGAGTACCTGCGCGCGCGCCGCGTCACGATCCGCAACGTGACCGGCGCGTCGGAGCTCGAGCGCCTCGGCCGCACGATGGACGTGGACTGGTTCCGCATCATCAACGGATCGGTCGTGGGCGTCGGAGACGCGAGCCTCGTGACCCAGGCCCTCGACCAGGAACGCGCCGAGCTCGACGACATCTACATGAGGCTCCACGGCCGGCCGCTCGTGCAGGATGAGACGGCGGCTTTGAACGCGCTGGCGACGCGCTGCATGGACGGCGCGGATCCCCAGGTGCTGCCCTGGGGCGCGTGGGCGGAGTTCGGGCAGCGACGCCTGGCCGCCGTGATCTCGCGCTATGACAGCTACCTGCGCCACAGCATGGGCGCGGGCAACGCCGCCGACACGGCGAAGGTGATGCTGCACGACCAGCTCGGACACCTGTGGACGTTCCCGTCGGCTACCATCTGGTGGACCAAGGGTCCGCGCGGCCTCGAGGCCGACGACCGCTACTTCAACGAAGCGGTCACCACGGCTGTGGCCAACCCCCAGCGGGTCACCGCGCACGTGTGGACCGTTCTGGCGTTTGCGTCGCGGTACGTGCAGCACGCCCGGCAGTTCATGCCCTCGGCGCCGGCCTGGTTCTTTGCTACCTCGCCGCGCACGGCCTATGACGCAGCCATGCGCGTGCAGGCCGGTGGTCTCCAGCCCGTGCAGGACTACGAGCGCCTGTTGGAGAACGCGCCCTACGACCTGCCGCTCGCCACCAGCTATCTGTCCGCGAAGTTCGGCAAGCAGGTGCCGTTCGCGGAAGTAGAGCGGCGCCTCGGCGCACGCATGGCCTTCGACACTCGCGCCGTGGCATGGGCAATGGCGGCGGTGGGCGAAGGCGAGCGCAGCGTCGAGCTGCTCGAGAACGCCTGCGACTTCTCACCCACCTACTGTCAGCAGTTCGGAACGAAACTCGCGATGCTCGGCCGCGATGCAGACGCCGCGCAGGCCTTCGAACGCGCCCTCGGCGACGAGGCCGTCGACGACGTGGCCAAGGCCAACTGGAGCGGCTGGCTCGTGAACTACTACCACGCGCAAGGGCGCACTGGCCCGGCCCTGCAGCTGGCGGAGCAATCCGCCTCCACCGGTGCGGCCGCCGGTCACATCACCGCGGGACGGCTCTACGAGCGCCTCGGGCGGCTCGACGACGCCGAGGCCGCCTTCAGATCCAACGCCGAGGGCTACGATGCCCCTGGTGAGCTGCTCGGCTTCTACTACCGCGCCGCTGTGGTCCGGAAGGACGACGCCTACCAGGACCTGTGGCAGCGGGAACTCGAGCGGGTGTTCCCGAACGGCCTGAGCCGGGAGCCCGTGCCGGCCGGCCCCCCCAAGCTGGGCGTCTTCGTCGAGCAGGACAGCCCGGCAGCGAACAAGCTGGGGCTGCAGGCGGGTGACGTGATCGTGGCCGTGGACGGCTGGCGCGTCGACAACATGGTGCAGTACCGCACCGTGCGCGCGTTCCCGCTCGACGGCGGCTTCACGCTCACGGTCGCCCGCGGCGCCACACGGTTGCCGGTCACGATTGCCGATCGCGCGTTCGTGCCCGACTTCCGCATCGCCAACTACCCGGTGCAGGGCTGGATCGAGAAATGACCGACCGCGCGGGCCTGTGGCTGACGTGTGCGCTCGCGCTCGGCCTCGTGGGCGCCAACGTGGCGGTCAAGCCGGGCCTGGCGCCCGTCGACACCCGACGCGCCTCCGACAGCGTGCGCCGCAGCCGCGAATGGCGCGGGCGCGTCGCGCCGCCGTTCGAGTTGCCGTGGCTCGACGGCGGCACGGTGCGGTCAGAGGCGCCGGAGTCGGACGTGACAGTGCTGATGTTCGTCACGACGTGGTGCGACGAGTGCGGCCACGAGATGACGGAGATGCGCCGCTACCAGGAGCGCCTGCAAGCGGAGCAGTTGCGCGCGCGCGTGGTGATCATCCACACGCAGGAGAAGGCCGACGACGTGCGGGCCTTCGCGCGGCGCCACGACCTGCCAACAACTGTCGCCATGGACGAGTCTGGCGACGTGATGCGCGCCTACGAGGTGCGCACCTTCCCCACCACTGTGATCGTCGCCCGCGACGGGCGCGCGCGGCTCTTCCACGAGGGTCCGGTGCACAACGCCGACGTCGTCATCGACCCGCTCGTGCGGGTGGAACTCGGCGTCGGGCGGGCACGGCCATGACGCCGGCCATGCAGTTCCAGAATCTGACGGTGGAGTTCGGCCGGCGCGGCTTCGGGCGACGCCCGTTCCGGGCGCTCGACGGCCTGACGCTGACCGTAGCGCCCGGGGACTTCCTGGCGATCATCGGGCCGAACGGCTCCGGGAAGACCACGGCCATCCACTGCGCGCTCGGCCTGCGACAGCCTACGTCCGGCACGGTCGAGGTCTTCGGCCAGCGGCTCCGGGCCGGCACGTCCGCGTTCCGCGACCTCGTCTATGTGCCGGAGGAGCCGGTCTATCACGACTACCTCACCATCGAAGAAGTGACGCGTTACTACGCGGGCCTGCACGGCCGCCCGGTCACCGACGCCGCACTCGACGACGTCTTCGCCCGCCTGCACCTCACCTCGTCGCGGCACACTCTCCTCTCGGCCTGTTCGAAGGGCATGAAGCAGAAGGTGGGCCTCGCGCAGTGCCTGCTGCAGCGGCCGCGGCTGCTCGTGCTCGACGAGCCGATGCGCGGACTCGACCCGGTGGCCGTGCGCGAGTTCCGCGACGTGCTCGCCGCGCTGCACAAAGACGGCGTGACCGTGCTGATGAGTTCTCATGTGCTGCCCGAAGTGGAGCAGCTCGCCACGCGGGTCGCCATCCTCGCTTCAGGACGACTGCTCTCGGTGGACGACCTCGACACCCTCATCGCCACGCGCAGCCTCGAAGACGCGCTCATGGCCACACTCGGGCAGGCACGGCCATGATGGGGGCCCTTCGCCTGCACGTCGCGGCGCATCTGACCTGCCTGCGGCGGAACCGTCTGCTGCACGCGTTCGGGCTGCTCGTTGCGGTGGGCGTGGCCATAACCGTCGTGCCGGCCCTGGCGTTTGGTGACACGTCGAACCGCTTCGAGGCCCTGCGGACGCTGGCGCGCATGCTGCACGGGGCCACGAGCCTGGTCACCTCCGGGGTAGGTCTGTTCCTGTTGTGGATGCATCGCCGCGGCCGCTCGATTTCCATGGTGGCCACTACTGCCGCGCCGTTTGGCGCCTGGGTGGCCGCGCTGTTTGCCACAAGCGCGCTCGTGGCCGTGGCCGCGCACGCCGTCATCGCCGTGCTGGTCGTGGCGCTGTCGCAGGTGTGGGGCGTGACTTACCAGTACGGCTTCGCCTATCTCGCGCTCGACAGTTTCACTGAGTCGATGATCGCGCTGGGCATCATCACCACGCTGGGCGTGTTCGTGCATCCGGTGCTCACGGTGGTGCTCGTCACGCTCGTGAACGACAGCACCATGCTGGCCGTGCGTCAGGGCCTGGAACTGCTGACACCCGGGCCGTTCCTGCGAGCGGCACGCGGGCTCATTGCGGCGGTCTATTTCGTGCTGCCGGCGTCCGATCCGTTCGGCGAACGCACTGCCGCGATGCTGCGGACGATGCGGGTGGCCACCAGCGACTGGCACTACTTGGCGTGGGCGGCTGCATACGCCCTGCTCGTGTTGGCGCTGGCGCAGGTGACCACGCTGGTCTGGTTGCGCCGGCGGCCAACGCGGTAGCCCGTAGAGCTGCCGCTTGATTGGGGCGCGCCGCGGCCGATGCTCGATCGGCTCCGCAAGGCAGGGAACGCTGGTGCAGGCGCCACCCCGCGCCGACGCTCCCGGGTCGAAGGGCGAAATCTTGCACCGCTTCAGTCCGCTATTTGCCGCGTGTCTTGCGGTGAATTGACGCCGTATTCGCCGCATCACCAGCGGTGAATGGGAGCTTACTGCTCTAGACTCCTAAGTCTGACGGGCTGCAGAGCCCGGCTGCCGCGGCAGCTGTTCATCGAGAAGAACGCGCACCAGCGCTCACTGCCAGAGGTCACCAATGAACGCCACGAGTCGCGCTCGCATCCATGGATCGCTGATCGTCACGGCGCTGGCAGCTGTAGCCATCGCACACGCGGCGGCCACCAATCAACCGGCGGGCCAGTCGGGAGCGGCGCGTGCCGCGGCGCCGGTCACGTCTACCGCGCAGTACGTGGCCAACGCCAGCGTGCTCGTGACCCACGGCGACACCAAGGTGGTGTTCGACCCGCTCTTCCGCAACGACTTCGGGCAATACGCGCTCGTGCCGGCGCAGGTGGAGCGGGCGCTCTTCGACGGCACCGCGCCGTTCGACGGCCTCGACGCGGTGTTCGTCAGTCACCACCACGAAGACCACTTCTCGGCCGTGGACGTGCTGCGCCTGCTTGAGGCGCGTCCGGCTCTGCGGCTCTTCGCTCCCGCGCAGGCCGTGGCGGGCATGCGCGAGATCTCGGCCTCACGTTTGGCCGCCGTGGCGTCGCGCGTGCATGCGATCGCGCTGGCCTATCAGCAGGCACCGGTCACGCTCAACCAGGGCGCGCTCGTGGTCGAAGCCGTGCGCATCCCGCATTCCGGCTGGCCGACGCGGCAGCAGCAGGTGGAGAACATCGCGTTCCGCGTCACGCTCGATGCCGCCACCACCGTGGTGCACCTGGGTGACGCCGACACCAGCGACGCGCATTTCGCCCGCGACGAGGCCTACTGGCGCCGCCGTCGCACCCACGTGGCGTTTCCGCCGTATTGGTTCTTCATGAGCGACAGCGGACGCCAGGTGCTCGACCGGCGGATCGCGCCGGCGCGATCGATTGGCATCCACGTGCCGACGAACGTGCCGAGCCAGAGCGAACGGCGTGAACCGGAGCTGCGGGGGCACGAGCTGTTCACTGTGCCGGGCGAGGTGCGGGACATCCGGTAGCGTCCGCCTCGCGGAGGGCGTCCCGCGAGCGTGCCCGCGTCAGCGTTGCGGGCGGCTGTCCAGTTTTTCGGTATGTTCATTAATAATGAGCATGCTATTATCGTGAACATGGCTCGCCCTGCTCGCGACGCTGATCTCGGACCTGTACCGGCCGGCCCTCGACAAATGGGTGCCCAAGGCCGAGACCCGGCCACCCACCGGCCCCCTGGCGCGTTTCGACGGACTCCTGGTCGTGCGAGCCGGGAACAAGGCTCTCCGCTACCTCGTCGCGGAGAAGCGGCACTTCCGCCACCTCGACGCGGGTGTCGTCGCCGAGCAGCTGAAGGGCTGCCGCGCCGCCCTGCCGCGCACCCACACCAACGACCGGATTCTGCTGCTCGCCCCACACGTCCGCGAACAGCAGGCGCCGGTGCTTGAGCGGGCGGGCATCGATTACATCGACCTCGCCGGCAACGTGCACCTCGACGCGCCGGGTCTCTTCGTGCACGTGCAGGGCCAGCGTCCACCTGCGGTGCGCGCCACGGGCCCCGCGCGCCCGCACAAAGGCTGGGTCAAGACAGTCATGGCGCTGCTGTTGCGGACCGACCTCCTGAATGCGCCCTTTCGCGTGCTTGCGGACGAGGCGGACGTCGCGCTTGGAACCGTCGCCAAGTGCATGCGCGACCTGACGCTCAGAGGCCTGTTGCTCGGCGCGCCGGGAGCACGCGCCCTGCCCGACCGGCCTGGCCTGATTGCGCTCTGGGTGCAGGCCTATACCGAGGCGCTTCGACCCACGCTCGTCGAGCGCCGGCTGCAGGTCCGCGTTGATGGCAAGCCGCAGATGTGGGAGCGTCTGCGCGAGGTACTGGCCGCACGCGGCCAGCCGTGGGCCGTGACCGGCGCGGATGCGGCCGGCCGCCGCGACCATTACTTTCGCGCCGAAGACACTGAAATCTACGCGCCGATCAGGGTGCTGGACGATCGCGACGTGCAGAGAGCGCTGATGGCCCAGCCTGCGATTCGCGGCGGCAACCTGCTGGTGATCGAGCCCCCCGGGCCGCTGGCGATTCCCACAGCCACTGACGGTGGCGTTCCCACGGCGCCTGACCTGCTCGCCTACGCAGAGCTGCGCTACCGCGGCACCGCACAGGCTCTCGAGGCCGCCGAGCTGCTGCTGCCGAAGGTGCTGGGCGATGCCACGGCTTGAGCCCGGGCTCCTGCGCGTGATCACCGACCTCGAACGCGGGCTCCGCACCCTCGGTGTTCCGTTCGCCGTCGTCGGAGCGCTGGTTCCGGAGCTGCTGCTCGAGGCGCGGCCGGCGCGCATGACGAACGACGCCGACGTCGCCGTATCGGTCGAAAGCCTCGCTGACTTCGAAACGCTCAAAGGCCAACTCGCTGATTTCGGCTTCGTGCACACACGGGCATCGCATCGGCTGAGGCATCACACGGGCGGGCTCGTTGACGTGCTGCCGTTCGGTCGAGAGATCGCGCGAGGCGGCAGGCTCGAACTGCAGCAGGATCTCGTGCTCAACATGGCGGGATTCGAGCACGTCGTGCCGAGCGCCGTGGACATCGCGATTGATGACGGGCCGACGCTGCCGGTCATCCCGCTGCCGCTCTATGCCGTGCTCAAACTGGTGGCATTCAGCGACTGCAAGGCCGCGAAAGACCTCGCCAGCGTGTATCACTGCCTGCGCTACTACCTGGAGCACGACGTGCGCCGCTACGACGCGGAACATGAAGGCGCCGGTGTGCCGTTCGAGTACACGGGCGCCTACCTACTGGGCCTCGACGGACGACCGTTCGTCAGCGCGCCGGTGTCGCGGGCCGTTGAAGCCGTCCTGAGCCGGTTCGTCGACGCCGACGCCGACGGCGTCTCCATCGTTCTGAGAGAGCAAGGGCGGATGATGGCCGAAGGCTATGAACGAGTCGACATCTCCGAATCGTTCCATTGGTATCGGCGAGGGATTGGGTTGTAACCGTTTCGACGTCAGAGGGTCGGGCGAAAGAGCGTGCGGGGTCGTGCAGCGTCGACCGAAGCCGTGATCTTTCGTCCTTCCGCGACCCGTTTTGCCGCTTCGACCCCTCCTATAGGCTAGACGGCGGATGTTGCGTGTTGACAGGGACCTCTTCGCGGCGGCGCAGGCTGGCGACCGGCCGGCCCTCGAACGGCTGCTGTCGCAGCTGCGGCCGGATATCCAGCGGTATGCGCGGTTTCAGTGCTACGCATCGTCATCCATCGAGGACGTCGTGCAGGAAGCCCTGATCGTCGTCTATCGACGCGTCGGCGACATCCGCAGCCCCGCCACGCTGGGCGCGTGGCTGGTCAGAGTCGTCGCGCGGCTCTGCGCCCTCCCCGTCCTGATGTTGATGCGCAGCGTCGAGGAATTGAAGACGATCGAGGACTCGGTGCGCTTCGCGCACATGCCCGTCGACGAACTGCGCCAGGACGTGGCGCGCGCGATGGCGGCTCTGCCCGAGAAGTACCGGCAGATCATTCTGCTGAGCGACCTCGAGGAGCCTGCTTCGACGCGCCCGTGCCGCCGCCCGACAACTCTTGATGGAGGGCACCAGATGACGACGTCGACCGGGTCGCAGGTCTACACCCTCTCTGCACGAAAGGAAGCACCATGACCGATGCCGGCGCTACGCCTCACGCGGCGATCCCTGCGGTCGGCAAGACCATCGCTGTCGCCCTGCTGATGAGCCTGTCGATTGCGATCATTGGCACGCTGTCATGGGTGGCGCTGATCAGGTGGAACGTGCGCGAAGCTCCAGAGTGGCCCTGGGCCGGGGTGACGACCGCGTGCGGGCTGGTGGTCATGCTCGTGTGGCTCAGCGGCCAGGGTTGGCCGCGCCGCACCTCGGCGTTTCGAGCGTTCCACCTGCGCCTCTGGCGGCCGGTGCCGGGCGCCTGGTCTGGAGACAGCCTGGCGACGATTCTGAGCTTGATCGGAGCGATGGTCGGACTCTCCGTGGTGTACGTGCTGATGGGAGCCAGCCGCCCGCCCGAGGATCTCAGTGCCTATCCGACAACGGCCATCCGCTTTTCCGTCCTGCTCATGGGCCCTATGGTCGCCGGCGTGGTCGAAGAGGCGGCGTTTCGTGGCTACATGCAGAGCCATCTCGAGCGCATCGGTCCGACCTTCGCCATCCTGGTGACGAGCACGGCCTTCACGCTGCTCCATGCCACCCACGGCCTGGCGTACCTTGTCGCCGTGGCACCAGGGTTCTTTCTTGCGTCGGTGGTCTACGGGTACCTGGCGCTGAAATCGGGGTCGATCCTGCCGGGCATGGCGCTGCACTTCCTCGGCGACTTTGCCTTCGCGTACTTTGCGCTCCTCGGCGGAGATTCAGCGCGACTGTTTGTGAACTAGCCGTCGGGAAGGACGGAATCGTCGGGAGGTTCGCTAGCGTCGGCGGCGCGGCGAGCGTCCGGGACCTTGCCAGAATGGTCAGAGAGTCGGGCGGAAGAGCGTGCGGACGTCGATGCCGCACCCGGGCAGCAGGGGCGTCGTGAGTGTGCCGCCGTCCTCGGAGGTGAGTTCCTCCACCCGCACCAGACGTCCCTCGGCGGTGGGCCGGAACACCTGCACGGTGTCGAGTTCCGGGTCGACCAACCGCATCGGCTGTTCTGGCATCGTGTTCAAAGGGATGCAGGACGACCACGCGGGCACCGTTAGCGTAGGGCACGAAGGAGGTGACGACCGCCAAAATGACGCCAAACGATTGACGGGTGGCCCGAGGCCGCCATCTCAGACTCCACCTCACGGCGTCAGCTCGAAAGTCTGCACGCCGCAAAAAGTTCTCGGCAAGTCCGTCTCAGCCGGTACAGCCTGGGAGGTGATCATGCGAGCCATCGTCGGTGTCGTGGTCGGTCTGGCAATCGGAGTGATGCTGACCCTCGTGATGGGGCGAGCGACTAACGAAGTGCGTGAGGCTGCTGCGGTTGTGCCGCTTCCTCCTCCGGTCGTCTCGTATCACTTGCCGACCCTGGATGACGTCAAAAAAGACCGGAAGGTGGCCGCGCCCTGGCCGTCGCAGCGGATTCAAGAAACACTTCAGAGCGCCGCCCGCCAGAGCACCACGGCAGCCCAGGCCGACCAGCGCATCATCGGTGGCCGGCCGGCGATCGTCAACGAACTGCCGTGGCAGGTATCGTTGTTCTTGCGCGGCTTTCCGCCGATCGACGGGCACTTTTGCGGCGGTTCGCTCATCTCGCCGTTGTGGGTTCTGACGGCGGCTCACTGCGTGGAAGACAACACCACACCGGACATGGTGCAGGTGCTCAGCGGCTCGACGAGGCTGTCCGACGGAACAGCTCAGATCCTCGATGTGACCGAGATCCACCTGCATCCCGGGTGGAATTCCGACACCAACGCCAACGACGTCGCGTTGCTGAAGCTGTCCTCCCCAGCCCGCGCGCAGACCATCCCGCTGGCGGCAATGCCCGATGCCACGGTCGTGGTCGGGCCACCGAACTCGGGACTAGTTTCCGGCTGGGGCAAGACCAGCGAAAACGGCGACGATTTTCCGGACGCGCTGATGAAAGTGCCGGTGCCGTTCGTGGCACAGAGCGTCTGCAACACCGCGTACAAGACCGACGCCAATCCGTCCCCAATCCTGGGCTCGATGGTGTGCGCCGGCCGGACCTCCAAAGATTCATGCCAAGGCGACAGCGGCGGTCCGCTACAGGTGAGAGACAACACCGGCGTTTACAAGCTGGCGGGAATCGTCAGCTTCGGACGGGGCTGCGGTCGGCGCGGATTCCCCGGCGTCTATACGCGAGTATCGAGTTACGGCCAGTGGGTTGCGGAGCGTATGGCGCCCGGTCCAACTGCGGCCGCTCAATAGGGCCTGCCATCATGGCGTTCAGTGCCGACGCCCGTTCGCGGCTCTCGTCCGCGATTCGCGCAGGCCTGCTTATGGCGGGCCTGGCCGCAGCGTCCGACGTCCGAGTCGCTGCGCAGGGCACGCGCATGAGGCCGGCAGACTTGCTGGGCCAGTGGCAACTCACGTCGATCCAGCAGACACCTGGCAAGCCTAGTGCGCCTGCCGTACCGGCTAGCTACACCATCGAGTTTCGCGACGGAGGCGCGTTCGTCTTCCGGGCGGACTGCAACAAGGGCACCGGAAGCTATCGCATCGTCGGCGGACGCCTCCAACTGACGCTGGGCACCGTCACCCGTGTGCGGTGTCGACCAGGGTCCTATTCGACAGCGATGCTCGGGGCGATCGACACGCCGGCACGAGCCACACTCGTTAAGGGCGTGCTGACGCTCGCCGCCGGCAAGGCCTACGTGGCGGTCTTCGCTCCGCTGCCAAAAGGATAGCGATGCCCACACGCCGGCAGTTGCTGAAGCAGGCCACGATAGTCATTGGAGGAAGTGCGCTGTCTGGCTGCCGCCTGTTCTTTCGGCCGCGGCCCCTCGAGGCGGTGTGTCCTCGCGGACGGTCGGTGAGCTACCTGCGCGGCCCTCTGACGATCGATGCGCATTGCCACGTGTTCAACGGAACGGACCTGCAGGTCAGCTCTTTCCTCACCCTGGTCCAGGCAAAGCAGACGGGGCCACTCGGCGAGGTGGTCCGCGCTGTCGCCGATTTGTTGCAGAACCTGGTGTGGACTGTGGCGCCGTCCGGCGCCGATGAACTCCCGGAAGTGAGGCGCCTGGCGGCGGAGCTCGAAGGCTGCACCGACGCCAGCGGGCGGGTCATGCTGACCACGCTTCGCGATTCGGGCTACCGGCGTGGCCGTCAGGAACTGCAGGACGCCGTGCAGCGGACCGAGAGCACGCGACGGTTTCGGCGCTCCAACCGCGACACCCTTGACACACGGTCTCTCGATCGGAGGGCCGGGCTCCAGTTCGAGTTCGTCAGGCAGGTAGAAGACCTCCCAGACACGCAGGAGCGGTTCCGGAGCGACGGCGAGGATTCTGGTCCGGCGCTCCCTGAGTGCACGGGCGGTGCGCGGCCTCGTCGACTACCTGATTCAGAATTTCCAGTATCGATACGTCAACGTGCACGACTACTTGCGCACCTACAACCACCCGGACTCGCGGGTCGTAGACCTGATGCTGCCCAGCCTGGTCGACTACGACTGGCCGCTCGCTTCTGGCGTCGCTACCGCAACGTCACGGTTGACGCAGATCGAGCTGATGGGTGAGATCGCGATCGCCACCGGAGGGCGCGTGCACGCACTCGCACCCTTCGACCCGATGCGCGAGGTGGCGTTCCGGCGCGGGCTGGCGGCCGACGGGGCCCTGGACCTGGTGAAGTTGGCCGTGGATAGACACGGCTGTGCCGGCGTCAAGCTGTACCCGCCCATGGGGTTCGCCGCCTACGGCAACGCCAGCAAGCCACCGGACTTCTGGCGCAGGCCGTGGCTGCCGACATGGATGTCCGAGTCGACGATTGGAGCAGAAATCGACGACGCGATGGCCGGGCTTTTTTCCTACTGCCAAGGCGCCGACGTCCCCGTCATGGCCCACGCCAACGTCAGCAACGGGCCGGCCGGCGATTTCGAGGAATTGGCCGGCCCTGCCGGATGGGCTCTGGCCCTGGCGAATTACCCCAAACTCCGTGTCAGTTTCGGCCACTTCGGCGGGGCGCCCACCGTCACCGAGTCGCTCAAGCGAGCCCGGGCATTCACGGCGCTGATGAAGGACCGTCGCTCAGCATTCGCTGATGCCGGGTTCTACGTCGAGGTTGTGGGGCGCAACTCCACGCGGCTCCTGGAGGCACTCGAACAGCTGTACCGGGAAACGGTTGAGCACGGCGACGCGGCCCTGGCCAACCGTTTCATGTACGGCACGGACTGGCTGATGACTCTGACCGATGGTGGAGTCGACCGCTATCTGGATCAGTTCATCGACCTCTTCGAGAAGCTCGAACGGCAGCCGTCTTTCCGCCGCGCCCGCGTGCAGAACCTGACGGAGAAGTTTCTCGGCGTCAACGCCGTGCAGTGGCTGGGTCTGCGCCGTAGCGACGCCACACGAGATCGCCTCGACCGGTTCTATGCCGATCACCGCGTGCCGAAGCCCGACTGGGCGCGGAAGGTGGACGGTGAACGGGCATGACAGCAGCTTGAGCGAAGGACGCGCTGCGTATGACAGTCAGCGCCCGCGAACCCTGGAGAGACGGTCCGTGAATGTCGAGGGAGACGGATCGTCATGGAACGGGCGGCGGGGGCCGCCGCGCGCGGGGCTACCGCCGATTCGCCGGCGGGCCAGGCGGGAGCGACACGGCGTCGCCCGTGCCGCAGTCCAGGCATTCGTGGCTCACTTGACGGGGGAGGCGCACCCGTCCGCGTCCCGGGAGCGTGCCCAGAACGGTCAGAGGGTCGGGCGGAAGAGCGTGCGGACGTCGATGCCGCATCTCGGCAGCAGGGGCGTGGTGAGTGTGCCGCCGTCCTCGGCGGTGAGTTCCTCCACCCGCGCCAGACGTCCCTCGGCGGTGGGACGGAACACCTGCAAGGTGTCGAGTCCGGGTCGACCAGCCAGTACTCGCGCACGCCGACCTGCTCGAACAGCCGCCGCTTGATCTGCGCGTCGCGCTTCCGGGTGCTCTTCGACATCACTTCCACCACCAGGGCCGGCGCGCCCTGGATGTTCTTCTCGGTCATGATGCCGGCCTGATCGCCGGCGATGAAGAGCAGGTCGGGTTCGACGACGTCGTAGGTCGAGAGCACGACGTCGAGTGTGGGAATTTGTGAAGGTCTGAACCGGTGGAGGTAGACTCGCGGCTATGAAGAGGCTGCTCGCCCACACCTGTGTCATCGGCACCATGCTTGGCGCCTGGACCTACGCGCAGCAGTCCAACCCCGTTCAACGGTCGCGCGACCTCGAGGCCAAGGAACTGGCGATTCCGTTCAAGGGCATCACGGCGAACGGGCAGATCGAGGTGGGCCTGTTCCGCCTCGCGTCCACGGGCGTGTCCACCGAGCCTGTACGGAAGGCGGCCGAGGCGTTCCTTGCCTCGCTCACCGCGGAACAGCGGCAGAAGACCACGTTTGCGCACGATGCCAGCGAGTGGCGCAGCTGGGCCAACCAGAGTGCCTATTGGCCGCGCGGCGTCAGCTTCGGCGAGATGAGCGACGCGCAGCGCGAGGCCGCCCTCGGAATGATGCGGGCGGGCCTCAGCGCCCGCGGCCTCACGCTGACAGAGAACATCCGGAAGCTGAACTACACCCTCGGTGAACTGCAGAACAACGATTTCACCGTGCACAACGACGGCCGGTATCACCTCACCGTGATGGGCGCGCCGTCGGCGACCGAACCGTGGGGCTGGCAGTTCGACGGCCATCACGGCATCGTCAACTACTTCGTGCTCGGCGACCAGGTGGTGATGTCGCCGTTCTTTGCCGGATCGGAGCCCGTGGTGGCCAAGAGCGGGAAGTACGCGGGCACCGAGATCCTGAGAGACGAAGCGCGCAAGGGCCTGGCGATGGTCAACGCGCTCACCGAGGCCCAGCGCAGCAAGGCGGTGCTCAGCTTCTCGAAGACCGGCAACAACATCCTGACCCAGGCGTGGCAGGACAACGTCGTGCTCGACTATGCCGGCGTGCGCGGCACCGAGTTGAACGGCTCGCAACGGCAGCAGCTGCTGGATTTGATCGAGCAGTACGTCGGGAACATGCGCGAGGGCCATGCGGCCGTGCGGATGGCTGAGGTGACAGCCCATCTCGATCGCACCTACTTTGCGTGGATCGGCAAGGGCGACGCCGACTCAGTGTTCTACTACCGGGTGCACAGCCCGGTGCTGTTGATCGAGTTCGATCACCAGACGCCGGTCGGCTTGCGTCACATCTACCCGCCGGGCGTGCCGTTTCGCGAGCACATTCACGCCGTGATGCGCACGCCGAACGGCAACGACTACGGCAAGGACTTGCTGCGCCAGCACTATCAGCAGCATCCGCATACCGCGGCGCAATAGAGCGCCTGTGGGCTGTTACGCCACCTGATCAGGAACTTCGATGCCCGGGGCGGGGCGATGCCCTGGGGCCGGGTCACCAACGAGATGATGTAGAGCTACTGACCCGCTGTGGCCCACCGTGCCTGGGGAAGTGCGGGAGACTCGCTAGCGTCGAACATCCGCCGTTTGATCTGCGCGTCGCGCTTCCGAGTGCTCTTCGGCATCACTTCAAACATCAGCGCCGGCGCGCCCGCCGACAGGACTCGGAATCTGCGAGACCGCTCGCCCACCCTCGCAATCAAGGGCTCCGGAGCGGTAGGACGCTCGGCCTTGCATGCCGCCCCGCGGTGCGTTACTATACTGAACCATATGGTTCAGTCTCTGGCATCCCGTCTCGACGCGTCATTCGCCGCGCTCTCAGACGTCACCCGACGCGGGGTGCTGGAGCAGCTGGGACGCGCGGACGCATCGATTACAGACCTGGCCAACAGGTTCGACATGACCCTCACGGGCATGAAGAAACACGTCGGCGTGCTGGAGCAGGCCGGGCTCGTCACCACGGAGAAGGTTGGGCGCGTGCGGACCTGCAAGCTCGGCCGGCGCGCACTCGAAGAAGAGGCGGCATGGATCTCGAGACACCACCAGGTCTGGGTGGCACGGTTCGACGAGCTGGACGAAGTGGTCGAGGAACTGAAAGCGAAGGAGAGAGCTGATGGACGCAATAAGAGACGGTGAGACCACGCTGATGAAGAACTGCACGACCGTAGAGCGGACCTCCGAGCGTGAGGTGGTCGTGACGCGCACCGTGAACGGCCCGGCGCGCATCGTGTTCGAGGCGTTTACCAATCCCGACCTGTTCACGCGGTGGTGGCTGCCGAAGTCGATGGGCATGGTGCTGCGTTCCTGCGAGATGGATGTGCGTGTCGGGGGCACGTACCGTCTCGTGTTCGAACCCGACGGGATGGCGTTCTTCGGCACCTACCGCGAAGTGACGCCGCCCTCGCGCCTCGTGTGGACCAATGAGGAAGGGGGCGAGGGGGGGCCTGTGACCACGGTGACGCTCGAGGAGGCGGGTGGCCAGACGCTGCTGGTGCTGCACGAGCTCCATGCCTCGAAAGAATCCCTCGACGCTGCCGGCACTGGCGCGGCAGAGGCGATGGTCGAGACGTTCGCGCAACTGGACGAGCTGCTCCTTACGCTGTAGTCCGGGCCGGCGAGCCGACTGCTACGGCAAGGCTGTCATGGAGGCTGGGTGCGACCTCCCGACGGCCTTGCTGTGAGCAGGCGGCCCGGCTCCTATCGTAAGCGTCCCCGACCGGTTGACAGGTTGAAGTAGAACTGCTCCCGTCAGGAGCGGCCAAGCGGAAATCGAAGTTCAGGGAGACGCAGTTCGTCGGCATTCTGAAAGACGCGGAGAGTGACGTCCCGGTGGCCGACCTGCTGTGGAATCACGGCGTCAGCAAGGCTACGTTCTTCAAGTGGCGAAGCAAATACGGGCGGGGCGACCGTGGCCGACGTGAAGCCACCGAGCGGCCAGCGCATTCTCGCGCCGGCCGGTGCGAATGCCGGCATCAAGATGCCGGCGCAGCTTGCTCACCAAGGCGCGTGCCCTTCGAGCCCTGACTTCGACCGTCGGCTACGACCAGGGCGGTCTCGCACGCCCGCCGTCGCCGCGCCGGTGGTGAGCGACGCGGAATCGGCGGTGGCCAACGTGCTGCCACTCATTCGCGGATCTATGCGCGGCGCCCTCAGGACCCAGGCAGGTGCTGCAGTAATCATCACCCAGGCCGCACCATAGAAGCCTGCGCCGCCAATGGCTGCTTTGAACGCCTGCGGCCAGGGCGCCCACGAATGCTACACGCCTGCAGATGCAGCAATGATCAATGATTTCGAAGCATTTTCCACAGCGACTCTCTCAACCGTCGATCTGCACTACCCGGATTCCACCCACTCCGGACTGTCGACGCACTGACCCTGTTTCGCAGCGCCTCCTCTGCACCTAGAATCTCCACGCGCACCTTTTTATCGCTCTCACCCTGCGCAAGAACACGCAGGTTCTTCCAGTTAGCTTCGGCCGTGTCGCGGCGCATGGCGTCAATCAATTTCGACTTTGTTAAAGGGTCCCGGGCTCGTTGAAACGCGCGTTTGAGCACTGCGAATGCGTTGTACAACTCGACAGAATCGAGCAGAGTCACGCCGAGCTGAAACTCCGCCTCTTCCTCTGAGCCCAGTAGAGACGCGACGAGGCCCGGTGTTACCAAATTTCGCTCGTCAGCCGGTAGCGATTGGTCCAAACCGTGCCTGCAGATCACCCGATCCAATGCTCGAAGGTCCTCAATGGCCAAGATCGCTTCGAATGCGCTCATTGCAATATTTGCCCGACGTGCTGCCAGCTCAAACAAGACATAGGTGAAACCATCCGCAGACAACATTGAACGCAGGGAGGCAATGAACTCCGCTTCAACAGTCTCTGCGCTTCGGGCCAGCGCGGCGGCAAGAGCCACCTGAGTTGCTGGCGCCTTACAGCTGCTAATGTACTTTGTGATATACGCCGTATGCTTTCTGACGTAGTCCTTCGCCTTGCTGAGACGCAGCACCTCGGCGATCGTCCCATCCTCGGCCTCTGGCCGGGCACTCAGAACACGGTCGATTGCAACACTCCGGTTATCCAATAGCTCAACGACAAACGTCGCGATCTCCTCGGTAATATGAAGGCCCGTCGGTGCCTTGTGCTCCTTTCTAAGGTTGAGAACCGCGTCCATCTGCGTTTCGAGCTCTGAGCGGTACGGCGTATGGTCGGAAAGGGAGTATGTGGTCCCCCACGAAGAACTAATTCCCTGTAGGAACGAACGTCTGCCAATTACCGAGTACTCCAACGAACGCCAGTCCAGACCCACGTGCGGGGCGGCCACTGTCGAGAGCAGTGGCAAGGCAGAGCTCGTTTTGATCGCCTGGTCTGCGGCGCGGGCGCGAGGCCTCTGACCAGCGCCTCGTTCAGCGATTGTCCCCTTGGCAACTTTCTGTTCCGGCTGTGGGCTTGCCGCGGGCGAGTCGAGGTGGCGCGCCACACGACACGCGACAAAAAACTCTAGAAACGACTTGTGGGCAAAACGAAATTGATCGCCCGTGCCTATTCGCGTTAAAAAACTGCACGTTTTTAGATCATTCTTAAAGCGTTCGAGATCGTCCGCCGACACCGCATCTTGTCGAAGCGCCACACCTATTGCCTTCTCGAGTGACGAATAGCCCACCTCCTCAATTTTTGAGGTGTGCATTACGCTGGCCAACGCTTCGCAGAACTCCTGCCGCGCAGTGAGGGGCATGCTGACCCTCCATTCGTCTCGCGCCTTCCACCGGTTGGTGTCGTACCTGGTACAGCGCGGCAGAGTTCACTGCCTTTTCGCTCTTCTCAAGCAGAGGCAACGTCGTGAGGATCATGTCCAGCAATACCGGTCGCTTGCTCAAGTCGCTCAGATCGTGAATTCGTTTGATTGCCGCGATAACATCGTCAGGCTTTTCCGCCCGCCTCGCGATAAAGGCTTTAACTTCAGACTCGTTGAGCGCAGCGACGGACACGACTTTACCTTGCTTACCGTAAGCAAGCTCAATCAGGTCGTTTCCGTCTTCTTCGGATCGAATATCGATTGAGAAGGCTTTTAGCGAGGCCACCAGGTCTGCGTTGCTGTTGAAGAAGTTGGTCCTGCATGTGACGACGGTCTTGGCGTTTAGAGTAGCCAACAAAAAGACTTGCTCGAGACAGCGCGCGATGGTCCGACGATCGGATCTATCGGCCATCTCGTCAAGGCCGTCCAGCAGCAAACATATGTGTCGCTTCGCACAAAAGTGCTCGAATGCATGAAAGGAACTGAGCTGGACACCGTAGCGACTAGTGAGCGTATCCGTCAGGATCCGCGGCAATCGAATGAGTGTCGATTGTCCCGAAGGTTGATGAGGATGGGAATATAGCGTTGAGGTTGCTGACGGCGGTATCGCTCGTCGAGCAGATCGTAAGCGAAACGTCGACAAAACGATGTTTTTCCAGAGCCGAAGTCACCAAGAAGGAACAGGAGATTGTTTTCTTGGTCGGCGAGCCAGTCTCGTGCAACGGCTGATAGCGGTCGGCCCGGAGCACCACCGCCGGTCTGGCAGCTTAGCTCGATGTAACGGTCGGCCAACTTGCCCTCAGCGAAAATGCTCCCAGACCGATTGTACTGAGATAGATACCAGTTGGCGTATGGCGTGAAGTCGATTACGAGACCCTCCAGCTCATCGAACGTCAATAGGTCGATGGCCGGATTGTCGCTCGCGAATCCCTTGGCCTCTGCCGTGAAGCCGGACTTGGAGACGAATAATAGTTTACAGATCTTGGTCGCTTCCCGCAGGGAAAGTAGAATACTGGCCTTCTCCTTGACCAACGGGACACCAACAGTCTCGGTGCGGTCCGTGCACTCTACTATTAGCCTGATATTTGATAACCGACCCGGGCTGTCCGCGACCAAGTCAATTTGCGTTCCCTGAATCAGCTCGTTGGCCTTCAGTTGGTACCCCATCAGTTCTAGCAGTTCCCGGACGTCGCCTTCGAACGAGGCGCCGCGCTGCTGAGGCGAGCGTGAAGGTTTGTGGGTCATGTCACATCACCTAGCAGGCTGCTGAAATAGGGCTCATGAATAAGGTCATCGTCAGGCGACCGAGCTTGATCACGGGTGTTCCGTGGGCCGCGGCGCGGCCGCGGCCCGTGCTTGCGTGGCCGTCACGCGGCCTCGGCCGGCAGGTTGCGGAGCCGGACCAGATTGTAGGCGGCGGCGACGAAGAGGAACTGCCACTCGACCCGCTCGCCGCCGCGGTGCCGCAGCTTGCGGAGGCCGCCGACGGTCTTCATCCACCCGAAGATTTCTTCCACGCGCTTGCGCACGCGTTGACTCACGACGTACCCGGGATGCCGTGTCGTGCGGCCGTCGATCGCGCTGCGCTGCTTCTGCGCGACGTGCGGCGTGATGCCGAGCTGTCGTCGTCGTTCACCCAGCCGCGATTGTCGTAGGCCTTGTCTGCGCCGACGGTCGCCTCCCGCGGCGGCAGGGCCGCAAGCAACCCGAGGCGGCCGCGCACTCCCCGGTGCCGGTGGCGTGGACGACGCACGCATCGGCGATCAGCCCATGGCGGTTGTCCATCAGCACTTCGCCGAGATACGCGAGCTTCGCTTCGCTGCCGCGGGTCTTCTTCGCCAGGCGGCTGTCGGGATCCGTCGTCGACTGATGGGTGTCGTTCGAGCGCCGTTCGCCGTGGAAATTGACCGTGGGATTGCCCGGATCGTCGTCCGACGGCCCGGGACTCGTGCCGTCCTTCCGCGTGAAGCTCTTCTGCCCGGCCCACGCCTCGAGCAAGGTGCCGTCGACGGTGAAGTGCTCGTCGGACAGCAGCCGGCGTCCACGCGCCTGGGCCAGCACCGCCGCGAAGAACTGCCGGGCGATGTCGCCCGCGAGCAAGCGCTCGCGGTTCTTCGTGAACGTCGTCGGCGTCCACACCGCATCGTCCATGCCCAGCCCGACGAACCAGCGAAACAGCAGGTTGTATTCGAGCTGCTCGACCAGCATCCGCTCGCTGCGCACGGTGTAGAGCGCCTGCAACAACAACGCCCGCAGCAACTGCTCGGGCGGCACCGACGGCCGCCCGGTCTTGGCGTAGATCGCCTCGAACTGTGGCGACAGCTGACGCAGCGCCTCATCGGTCATCAGCCGGATCGCTCGCAGCGGATGGTCTGCCGGCACGCGCTGGTCCGGCGACAGATAACTAAACAGTGCCCGCTCTGCTGATCGTCTCCGCGCATCTGGCCTCCGGTGGCCGGCAGTGTAGTCCGACGATCGGGGCGGTGGGTACTCCTTTTTCAGCAGCCTGCTAGATGGAGCTACGCAATGGCGCGGGCACCGTCGAGCAATGGTAGTCGTCTTCATGCATCTGGTGACATCTTCTACGCACGACCGATGTCGGCCGGCGATGTGGATTGCCGTGCGGGGTTTTGTTAGGTTCAGTATCGGCTCGCGGCGCCAATCCCGGGTCCGCGTGCCCTTCCGGGCAGTCCGCTCGGCGCGTCGCTGAGGTCTTGGCTATGAGGCATCACGCCTTCTTCACCAACACCCGCATGCTCACCAGCGGATGCTCCGTCAGGCCCCGTCAGGCCGCCACGCCACGCGGACGCGCTTCGCAGCCGACACGGTCGGCTGCCTGACCCGATCTCTCGCCCCCCAAACAACAGCGCCCTGGCGTCCGCGTCGCGCCGCCTCAGCAGCGGACTGACCTCGTCACTCACCTCTTCCAGCATCGCCGCTCGCGGCGGCGGATAGTCCGCCACCAGCGCCGGATTGAGTCCGCCGAATCGAACCGTCACGAAGTATTCGGCCGTGTTCAGCACCGCCGGATCGATCGGGTCGGACGGCTGCAACGCGACAAACTGCCGTCCCTTCCGATAGACACACCGGCGAGGCGAGAACGAGATGCCGCCAGCCGCGGCGTCGGAGGCCGACAGCAGCCCGGAATGCAGGATCGTCGCCGGGTATAGGAACTGGGCGTCCGAACGCGGGTCGAGCAGCGCCACGTGCACCTCGCGGCGCACCGTGCCCAGGCGCCTCAGGTCCGCGCCGGCGGTGCCGAACACGGGATCGTCGAGTCGCCCACGGAGGCGCCGTCCTCAACCGCCAGCTCCATCACCGGCGTCAGGCCGCTCGTCATCTTTCGGTACAGCGCCTTGTAGAAGTCCACCTTCGCGAGGTCGAACGGCCCGGCGATGCCCTTCATGCGCGCCAGGTAGTCGGACGCCGCGGCGACCAGCGGGGACGGGTCCTTCAACCGGACGACTAGCGATTCGATGAAGGCCCGCACGGCCCACCGGCCGGTGGTGACGCCATGGAAGACGTGCACCTCGCACGGCGGGCGGCGTCTCACGACGCCTGCTCCAGCGCCCCGGTCTCCGACACCGCCGGCACCGGCGGCACGACGGGCTCTGCAACCGGCGGCGCCACCGGGATCTTCGCAGCGCTGAATCCCTGGCCCTCGATCCGCCGGGCGCTGGTCCACCCCGCGTATGTGGTGGGGCCTGCCTGGCGCGTGGCGATCGCGACGATCACGTCGAGGTCGCGGGCGGCGTCGAGCCCCTCCGCCAAGGCGGTGGCGATGCCGGCCTGCGCCTTGCGGCGCACCGTCCGGCTGCTGGGGCGCACCGTCTGCCGCCTGCTCCGCCATTTTCAGAGGCCCGCGCATGGCGTCGACCAGCCGCAGCGCCTCGGCATCCGGCGCCGGGTCAGGTCACGACTCTTACGCCCTCATAGAGCGGCGTGCCGTCGCAGAATTGGAACCGCGCTCCAGTATGCTCTGAGTAGTGCGCCGTGACCGTCTGGAAGGAGGCCACTCAGGTCGTTCCCGAGCCAGACGCGTGATGCCTGGTCGATAGTCTCCATCGCCACTCCGGCGGTCTGGTTGGGGTCAGCACCGGCCGCCTTGCCCAATGCTCGGAACGACTGCTCTGCGACCTCAGTAACTGCGCGGACACCCGTGAGCTTCAGCGCCAAGTCCCGCTGAACTTCGGCATAAGCACAAGTAAATACTTGGTCGTACATTGGCGCCAATGTCGCTGATTCGCCATCGCCGTATAGAAATGACCAGTTCTTCACGTGAGCGTCCATATTGCCTGACGCGATCGCGAATGCCAAGCGCCGAACGAACTCCGTGTACGCCTCGTGACCACAGATCTCACGAACAAGCAATCCACACTTCTCATAACTGAATTTATACTTGTCCTTGGGCGCGCATCCGATCACCTGCGCAAAGTCCTCTTGATGAATTCGCTCGTCGCCTCGACGGTCGTATCGACGAACCAAGAGGGATTGCTCGTCACCAGAATAATGGAGCTTCATCACGGCCGGCAGTTGGTCGCGGTTCACAAGGGATATCTCTGGAACTTCAAACCCCATTAGTGATGCCCACGTCATTACCGCAAACTCATTCCTGGTGAGCCCTGGAAACTGATGGGACGGCATCTTGACAATCCACTCGCCACCCTTCCCTCGCACCGGCACAACTAGGCGCTGTCCTTCATTCAGCACGGAGAACTTCAGCTGTCCTCCCGCGAGCGAGAAGCGAAAGGCTGGCTCGTCGTGGAGAGCTTCCGCCTGCTCCTCGTCGTGCTGCTCGAGCGAAGGGAACGGAAGAGTCTCACCAGCCCGTATGCGCAGCGCCCCAGGCAAATCCTCCCCCACCGCCGCCAGGAGCGCTAGGTCGTCAGATGCGTCGACACCCAAACTGGCCTCCAGCACCGCCCTCAACGCCGTGCCCTCCGGAATCACGTTCGCGAAGAACGGTGGCAGCAGTCCTCGGGGGCCCACGTAAACCTTCTCGAGATCGTCCTCAAAGGACTGAGAGAGTACCGGCCGGTTCGCCAGACGACGGTAGTCGCCGGCGAAGCGAAACGCAATTCTGCCGCGGTCGCCCTCGCCTAGGTGACCGACGATTTGGTCATTCAAGTAGACTTCAAAGGTGGGCATTCCAGGTCAATCCCTGTTGATCAAATATGAGATCGTTGGTCTGTCGGTTTGTGACCAAGCTGCGAGACGATTGCTCAACGTGATCACAGAGGCCTCGATGTCCTGTGCTCTAGTCGTAAAGAATGCATCCCAGCGCTGCTGCTGCAAGTAGTGGAGCGCCTCTTCGCCAATGGCGTGCGTCCTCAGCGCGGCAAGTCGAACCTCCGTTGCTGGCGCGTCAAGGATTTCGTTCTTCGCAAGTCCATGCCCGCGAAGAAGTATTCGGTTCGCTGGACTTGCCGCGAGAGGTGTCGCAACGTGAGCGATACGCCGAAAGGCATCGATATCGAGTGCCTCGATCGCGTCAGCGACAATCAGTTCGCGCCCAGAGTCTAGGTCAACAGGTCGCAATGAAGCCAAGCCCAACATCGCGAGCCTGCTATCTGCTCCTCGCGCATCGAATCGATCTGGCAGCGAGTATTCTGTAGCCGCGACTCTCGGCAATAACGCGAGAAGCAGCTGCACCGACTCTTCTTCACTCCTTACTATCGACGCAACGCCCTTCCGCAGCAGATTCCGCTCGTCGATGGCGCCCGGTTCCAGGATGGCCCGCCACACCCAACGTGATAAGAGATGTGCTGTGCGAGCCTTGGGTTCTGGATGAAGCGCAAAGAATCTCGTAAGTACCGGGAGCGCCGTCGACCTCGGCAGCAGTCGAAGATGAGGGATCTCGACGTACCGTTTGAGGAACGAGAGCGCGCCTCTAACAGCGGGTAGGGCCTCCCGCACAGCGCTGCGCATTACGTCTGGCGACCGCTGATAATGTTCGCCGACACTTCGAGTTGCATCCAGCCCCCGAAATGCAACCAGACAAGGCAGTAGTAAACCTTCGTCCGGCCGTCCCATTCCCAACCCTGCCAATTCGAGTGCCAAGTCGCCCATCGTGGAAGGGCTGTCGCCCGTAAACCCGAATAGTGCGTCGTGAACCTCATCCCAAGTCAAACGCTTTCCAAAGTGGTTTGTACGATAGAAGATGTCCCTCAGCCGCTGCTCGTCCGCCGTATGCACAATGTAAAGCGGCAGCCGGTACTCACGAAGTCGGCTGCCAGCGTCGAACACCGCTTTCCGGAGGGCTTCGTTCTTCCCATGCGACCACTGAAATACCCACTCCGTCAACGACGAGGAATCCAGGAGTTTGACAACCGGAACCCAGGTGCTGGGTATTCGGCCACTAGCAGGTGGAGAGTGAAAATCAAGCGTGTCCGGGTCGAAGTAGACGACGTACGGATCGATTGGCGTGGTGGGCAACGGAGACTGGCGGGAAAGGCCCGCCGCCAGAGCCGTGAGTCGCTGCTGACCGTCAATGACCCACAGCGCAGATTGCGTCTCTGGTCCATCAATCGTAAGTGGTCCCAGTTGAAGTCGTTCTGCCGGTGCCGGTCCGCGGCGGAGAAGGAGCGAGCCGATTGGATAGCCGTTGTAGACACTATCGAAGAGATTCACCACGTCCTGTGCGCCCCACTTCAGGCCCCGCTGGAATCGTGGGATTCTCACGTTCCCGCTCTGAACTGCAGCGACGAGGTCTTCGACCCGGAGGGCTTCGGCTTCTGCAGGTGGGCTCGGAGTGGTCTTCTTGCCGGACATGGCAATAGTCTCTCAGAGAAGCGGCTCATCAACAACGTGCGACGACCGACCCGCGCGAGATGACGGGCTCGGGGTTTGTTAACGGTTCGGCCTGGAGTTCGGCCTAAGGTGGCATTGGTCCGAATGGGAACATCCGAGACTGGAGAGAGGCGGGTTCAGCGGCTGCTCTGGGCTGATAGGCCCTGCCTTTCGATTCAGTCGGATGATGAGCTTGTGGCGATTGGGAGCATCCTGGCGGCGAATTCGCTTGGGCTCATGCCCTTGAGAGGTCGGGTGAAGGCGATAGCTCATTGTAGGTCCCACCGAATCGGATCGACTCTTGTACGCTTCGTTGAACGACGCACGCTAGCAGGCTGCTGAAAAAGGAGTACCCACCGCCCCGATCGTCGTACTACACTGCCGGCCACCGGAGGCCAGATGCGCGGAGACGATCAGCAGAGCGGGCACCTGTTTAGTTATCTGTCGCCGGACCAGCGCGTGCCGGCAGACCATCCGCTGCGAGCGATCCGGCTGATGACCGATGAGGCGCTGCGTCAGCTGTCGCCACAGTTCGAGGCGATCTACGCCAAGACCGGGCGGCCGTCGGTGCCGCCCGAGCAGTTGCTGCGGGCGTTGTTGTTGCAGGCGCTCTACACCGTGCGCAGCGAGCGGATGCTGGTCGAGCAGCTCGAATACAACCTGCTGTTTCGCTGGTTCGTCGGGCTGGGCATGGACGATGCGGTGTGGACGCCGACGACGTTCACGAAGAACCGCGAGCGCTTGCTCGCGGGCGACATCGCCCGGCAGTTCTTCGCGGCGGTGCTGGCCCAGGCGCGTGGACGCCGGCTGCTGTCCGACGAGCACTTCACCGTCGACGGCACCTTGCTCGAGGCGTGGGCCGGGCAGAAGAGCTTCACGCGGAAGGACGGCACGAGTCCCGGGCCGTCGGACGACGATCCGGGCAATCCCACGGTCAATTTCCACGGCGAACGGCGCTCGAACGACACCCATCAGTCGACGACGGATCCCGACAGCCGCCTGGCGAAGAAGACCCGCGGCAGCGAAGCGAAGCTCGCCTATCTCGGCGAAGTGCTGATGGACAACCGCCATGGGCTGATCGCCGATGCGTGCGTCGTCCACGCCACCGGCACCGGGGAGTGCGCGGCCGCGCTCGGGTTGCTTGCGGCCCTGCCGCCGCGGGAGGCGACCGTCGGCGCAGACAAGGCCTACGACAATCGCGGCTGGGTGAACGACGCACGACAGCTCGGCATCACGCCGCACGTCGCGCAGAAGCAGCGCAGCGCGATCGACGGCCGCACGACACGGCATCCCGGGTACGTCGTGAGTCAACGCGTGCGCAAGCGCGTGGAAGAAATCTTCGGGTGGATGAAGACCGTCGGCGGCCTCCGCAAGCTGCGGCACCGTGGCGGCGACCGGGTCGAGTGGCAGTTCCTCTTCGTCGCCGCCGCCTACAACCTGGTCCGGCTCCGCAACCTGCCGGCCGAGGCCGCGTGACGGCCACGCAAGCACGGGCCGCGGCCGCGCCGCGGCCCACGGAACACCCGTGATCAAGCTCGGTCGCCTGACGATGACCTTATTCATGAGCCCTATTTCAGCAGCCTGCTAGGGCACCTTCAGACACCCGTCCAGTAGCCGACGATTGAACGATTCGTTCGAGGCGTAGTCTGTCTTTTGCCGCGACGGCTGAAGCCGAGAACTGCGGCGTTCGCGTACGGGTCACGCGGTCTACAGTCGAGTTGCGTTCTACGCCAACCGCTTACTCGACCTCAACGTCGCCAGCGCAATCAGCACCAGCCCGCACGCCAGCAGCGCCGCAATCTGCGGCCACAGCACGGCGAAGCCCACGCCCTTCAGGAAGATCCCGCGGACGATCACCAGGAAGTAGCGCAGCGGGATCGAGGTAGGTCACCCACTGAATCCACCCGGGCATGTTCTCGATCGGGAACGTGAAGCCCGACAGGTAGATCATGGGCGTCAGGAAGAAGAACGTGGCCGTCATCGACGCCTGCTGCTGCGTCTGCGAGATGGTGCTCACGAACAGGCCCAGGCCCAGCGTGCTCAGCAGGTAGATCATGCTGCAGGCAAAAAGCAGCGGGAAGCTGCCGAGCAGCGGCACTTCGAACCAGAACACGGCCACCACGGTCACGAGCAGCACGTCGAACAGGCCGATGGCGGCGTAGGGCAGCAGCTTCCCCACGATCAGCTCCCACCGCGCCAGCGGCGTCACGTTGAGCTGTTCGAGCGTGCCCACTTCGCGCTCGCGCACGATGGCCATGGCACTGAGGTTCGTCGTGACCACGAGCAGCAGCAGCGCCAGGATGCCGGGCACCATGAAGTCGCGGCTTTCGAGCGCCGGGTTGAACCACACGCGGATGTCGGCGCTGATGGGTGCGGCACGGGCGGCGAGCGCCGGGTTGAGTTCGCCGGTCTTCTCGGCGCTGAAGGCGGCCACCACGTTGCGCGCGTAGCCCAGGGCCACGCCGGTGGAGTTCGAATCCGTGCCGTCGGCAATCACCTGCACGCTGTCGGGGCGTCCGGCGGCCAGGCGCTGGCCGAAGCCGGCCGGTATCGTCAGCGCCATCCACGCGCTGCCGTCTTCGAGGCGCCGCTGCACGGTGTCGTCGCCGCTCACCACGTCCACGACGTAGAAGTTGGCGGAGGCATCGAAGCGCTCGACGAGCTGCCGGCTGGCGGTTGAGCGGTCGGCATCCACCACCAGCAGCGGGATGTCTTTCACGTCCGTCGTGGCGGCGTAGCCCAGCACCACCAGCTGGATGATCGGCGCCATGATGACGATGCCGAACAGCCGCGGGTCGGCCTTCAGCTCGATCAGTTCCTTGCGCACCAGGTGCGCCAGGCGGTGCAGGCCGGCCGGCATCAGCGCCACTCCCGGTTGAGCCTGAGGGCCGACAGGCCCAGCATCACGCTGGCGAAGATGACGAGCGCGCCCATCTGCGGCCACACCACGTCCACGCTCGTGCCCTTCAGCACTACGGCTCTGAGCGCCGCCACGAAGTAGCGCGCCGGCACGATGTGCGTGACCGCCTGCACGGCCGGCGGCATCGAGGTAATCGGGAAGATGAAGCCCGACAGGATGAAGGTGGGCAGGAAGCTCGAAAGCAGCGCCAGCTGGAAGGCCACCTGCTGGTTCTGCGCCACCGTGCTGATAAGCAGCCCCTGGCCCTGCGCGCCCACCAGGAACAGTCCGATCAGCACGAACAGCAGCCACCACGGGCCGCGCTGCGGCAGGCCGAAGAGCGCCATGCTCACGAGCACGATGAGCACGGCCGACACGAACGCGATCACCGAATACGGAATGGTCTTGCCGATCACGAACGCCAGCGGACTCACCGGCGCCATCCGGATCTGCTCCATGGTGCCGCGTTCCTTCTCGCGCACGACGGCAAGCGAGGTGGAGATCACGGCCGTGATCATCGTGATGTAGGCGATGAGGCCGGGCACCAGGAACAGCGCGCTTCGGAGCTGCGGGTTGTACCAGACGCGCGGCTCGAAGCCCACGAGCGGTCGCGGCGACGAGCCAGCCGCGCCGGTGGTGCCGGCAGCCAGCGCCAGCATCTCTGCACCCGCTTCGGCCACGATCGCCCCGGCGTAGCCCACCACGGCAGATGCGGTGTTGGCGTTGTCGCCGTTCACGATCACCTGCACGCGCACCGGCACGCGGCGTTCGAGATCCCGTCCGTAGCCGGCGGGAATCACCAGCGCGGCCCGGGCGGCGTTGGTGTCGATCAGCCAGTCGAGCTCCTTCTGGCCGTGCACCGCGCCGGCATAGGTGAAGTAGCCGGAGTTGGTGAAGGCCGACACGAGCGCGCGGCTCGAGGTGGAGCCATCGCGGTCTTCCACCGCCAGGTCGATGTTCTTGATGTCGAAGTTGAGCGCGTAGCCGTAGAGCAGCAGGAACAGCGCCGGCACGAACACCAGGATGAGCAGGGTGCGGCGGTCGCGGCTGATCTGGTGCAGTTCCTTCCGCACCATGGCGCGGGCAGTGACGATCATGCTGCCTGCCCTCCCTGCTGTGCTTTAGCCTCGGTGCGTTCGACTACGTCGAGGAAGACGTCTTCGAGCGACGGCGTGGCCCGGCTCACGCCCAGCACGGTGATGCCGTCGCGTTCAAGCGCCGCGCGAAGCAACTCGGGCGTCACGCCGGCGTTTCGCACCACGGCGTGCACGGAGGTGCCGAAGATGCTGGTCTTCTCCACTTCCGGCAGGCGTTCCAGCGCGGCCATCGCCTGCACTGGCTGCGCGGTCTGCAGTTCGAGGATGGGCCGGTCGGCGAACACGTTCTTGAGTTCGTGTGCGGTGCCCAGCGCCACCATCTGCCCGCGGTGGATGATGGCGAGCCGGCGGCAGTGCTCGGCTTCGTCGAGGTAGTGCGTGGTCACGAGCACGGTGACGCCGCCTTCGGCGAGCGTGCCGATGAGGTCCCAGAACTGACGGCGGCTCACCGGATCCACGCCGCCCGTGGGTTCATCCAGGAACACGATGGGCGGCTGGTGCAGCACGGCGCAGCCGAGCGCCAGGCGCTGGCGCCATCCGCCCGAGAGTGCCTTCGTCACGGTCTTCTCGCGTCCGCGCAGGCCGGCCATGTCGAGCACGAACTCGCGACGCTTGGCAAAGGCCTCGCCGTTCAGGCCGTAGACGCCGCCGAAGAAGGCGATGTTCTGGTCGACCGTGAGCGCTTCGTAGAGCGAGAACTTCTGCGACATGTAGCCGATGTTGCGCTTCACGCCTTCCGGGTCGGTGGCGACGTCGACCCCGCCCACCTTCGCGGTGCCGCTCGTGGGCGCGAGCAGCCCGCACAGCATGCGGATGGTGGTGCTCTTGCCGGCGCCGTTGGCGCCGAGGAAGCCGAACACTTCGCCCTTCTTCACCTGGAACGACACGTGGTCGACGGCGGTGAAGGTGCCGAACTTGCGCGTGAGGTCGCGCACGTCGATGGCGACGGCGGCGGGCCCCGGGTTCGAGCCCTCAGCGAGCCCGGGCAGAGGCATACTCATCGCCCCACTACGCGCGTGAGGCGCGCCTCGGCCAGGCGGATGTCGGCGAGCACGCGGGCGCGGTCGAGTTCGGCCTGCATCTCGGAGAGCTGCGCGTCGAGCACGTCGAGGGTGGTGGCGACGCCCGCCTCGAAGCGGTCGTTGACGACTCGACGCGTTTCCTGCGCGGCGGTGACCGCCAGGCGGGCGGGGGCGAGGGCGGCGCGGCTGGTGCTGACGTCCACGAGGGCCCGGCGCACGTCGGCCGTGATCTGCGTTTCCACCTCGCGCTGCCGTTCGGTGAGCGCGCTCTGGTTGAAGAGCGCCTCGGCGCGGTCGGCCTTGGCGCGGCCCGAGTCCCAGAACTGCCAGCTCACGTTGAGCGACAGGTCGTACGAGTCCTGCCACTTGTCTTGCCGCGGGAAGATGCGCGGGTTCGGGTTGGCGAAGTCGTAGCCGCGACGCGAACGACACGGCGGGCTTGCGCGTGGCGGCAATGGCGTCGAGCCGCGCGGTGATGCCGCCGGCACGTTCGCTGATGGCCGCCAGTTCCGGACGCTGCCCCAGCGCTTCGGTCACGAGCGCGCTGGCGTCGGCGCTGGTGGCGGCGGGGCCCTCGAGCGCGTCGGCCGGTTCGATGGCCGGCACGTCGACGGCGCCGATGAGCCGCGCGAGGTCGATGGTCACAGCTTCCACGCGGCCGCGCGCTTCCACCAGCAGCAGCTCGCTGCGGGCCCGCTGCGCTTCACTGCGAGACACATCGTTGGGCGGCAGGAAGCCGGCGTCCACGCGCGTGCGGACGTCTGCCAGCGACTGGTCGGCTGTGGCCAGCGACTGTTCCAGCACGCGCACGGTGTCGCGCGCGGTCACGAGCGCCCAGTAGGCGCGGGCCACTTCGAGCCGCAGGTCGAGGCGAGCGGCGTCGAGATCCTTGCCGGTGGCGGTGGCTTCCGCCTGAGCGGCAAGGGCGAGTGCGTTGGTTCGTCCGCCGGTGTAGATCGGCCACACCAGTTCCAGACGGGTGCGGAAGTTGTCGGGGATGTCGGGATAGATGACGCGCAGCTGGCCGTTGGGCTGCGGCACGCCGAACTCGTCCACGTGGTTGGTGCGCGTGTAGCCGGCGGACGCAGTGAGCGTCGGGTCATCCGCCTTCCGGCGCACCTCGATGTTGGCGGTGGCGGCCTGCTGGCGGGCGCGCGCTTCGGCCAGGCGATGGCTCTGCTCCACCGCGCGGGTTGTGGCCTCTTCGAGCGTGAGGCGCAGCGCTCCGGGCTGAGGAGGAGGCTGCGGGGCCGGCTGCGCGGCGGCAGTGACGGCCCACGCAAGCGTGGCGGCCAGGGTGAACGCGATCCGTCTCATACAGCAGCTCCGGCCGGCGTCGCGGGGTCGAGCTCCGCGAGCCTGGCGATGAACACGTCTTCGAGCGATGGCGTGATGACGCGCCCCTCGATCGGGGGCAGTCCCGCCTGGGCCGCAAGTGCGGCCAGTGTCTGTCGCGCGGCGGCTTCGTCGGCAGCCTCGGGCACCCACAGGTGCAACCGCTCGCCGAACACTTCCACGTGCGCGTGACCGGTGGCGCGCAGGCGATCGCGCACGCCACGGGCGTCGGTGGAGAACGACTCGATCCAGATGCCAGGCAGCGAGGTTCTGAGGCGCGCCGGCGTGTCGAGGGCCAGCGTGCGGCCGTCGTGCACGAGCGCCACGCGGTGGCAGCGCTCGGCTTCGTCGAGGTAGGGCGTGGTCATCAGGATGGTGATGCCGCTGTCGAGGAAGTGCGACAGCAGCTTCCAGAACTCGCGGCGGCTCACCGGGTCCACGCCGGTGGTCGGTTCGTCCAGCAGCACGACGTCTGGTTGATGGACCAGCGTGCAGGCCAGCGCCAGCTTCTGCTTCATGCCGCCGGAGAGCTTGTCGGCCAGGCGATCGCGGAAGCGCGTGAGCTGCGTCATCTCGAGCAGGTGGTTGCGGCGCTCGCGGTAGTCGGTCACGCCGTGGATCTCGGCGAAGAACTGGATGTTCTCGTCGATGGTGAGATCGCCGTAGAGGCTGAAGCGCTGCGAGAGGTATCCGACCTTGTGGGTGATCGCCTTGTGGTCTTTCACCGGGTCGAGACCCATCACGCGCAGCGTGCCCTTGTCGGGATGCAGCAGGCCGCAGATGAGGCGAATCGCCGTGGTCTTGCCGGCGCCGTCGGGACCGATCAAGCCAAACATTTCGCCCCTCGCCACCTCGAAGGACAGACCGTTCAAGGCGGGCGTCGGCCCGTAGCTCTTCCCGACGCCGTTCAGGGTGATTGCGCTCATTGGGGCTCGGGGCTCGCTTTGGAGTCAGCGGCTAGGGGCTAGCGGCTAAGAGACGGGGACCAGTGCGAACACCGCGTCCACGGGCATGCCCTGCTTGAGCACGCCGGCTTTGTTGTCGACGGTGATGCGGATGCGGTAGACGAGCTTGGCGCGTTCGTCCGCCGTCTGCACGTTTCTGGGCGTGAACTCCGCCTTCGGCGAGATGTAGGTGACGGTGCCCTGGATGCCGTCGCCACCGGCGTCGGTGAAGAGCGTGGCGGTCTGCCCCATCTTGATGCGCGGCACGGCGGGCTCGGGCACGTAGACGTCCGCCCACGCGTGGTCGAGGTCGGTGATGACCACGACCGGCGCGCGGGGCGCCACCACTTCGCCGGCTTCCGCCAGCTTCTCGGTGACGATGCCGGCCACGGGCGACACGAGCGTGGCGTCTTTCAACTGATCTTCGAGCGAGGCGATGGCGGCTTGCTGTGGTGGCGATGCGGCTGGCGGCCACACTCACTTCTTCCGGCCGGGCGCTGACCTTCACGCGGGCGAGCGTGGCTTCGGCCGCGGCCACACGCTTCTGCGCCGCTTCCACGCGCGCCTGGGCCACGTCGCGCCGGGTGGCGGCGTCGTCGCGCGGCTTCTGCGCGCCGGATTTGCGTTCGAGCAGCAGCTCGTAACGCTTGAGGTCGGCGTTGGCAGCTTCGAGTTCGGCGAGGGTGGCCGGCACGTCGGCCTGCGCGGCTTCCACCTGCGCTTCGGCCTGACGCACGTCCTCAGGACGGGCGGCCACGCGCACCAGGCGCAACTGCGCTTCCGCAGACGCCTGTTCCGTCTTCGCTCGCGCGATCGAGAGCGTGAGGTCCGTCGCGTCGAGCGTGAGGATGCGGGCGCCGGCTTCCACCTTGTCGCCTTCCTTCACGTCGAGCGTCAGCACGCGGCCGCCCATCTCGGGCGCCAGGCGCACCTCGGTGGCTTCCACGTGTCCGGAGACGCGGAGCTGGTTGGGGTCGGCCGCAGGCGCGCAGGCGGCGACGCACGCGAGCACGGCAGCGGCAGAGAACGGTTTCAGAGAGGTCATCGGGCGGAGTCCTTGGCGAGCATGCTGAGGGCGGTGTGCTGCATGTGGGCGATGAGGTCTTTGCGCGGAATGGCCGCGAACATCGGCAGGTGCGCGCGGCCGGGCTCGGCGGCGGCGCGCTCGCGCACGGCGTTCATCATCATCGGGCCGAGGATGGTGACGTAGCCGAGCACCGGGTGCACCTTGCGGAAGTGGCCGCTCTGCACGCCCTGCTCGAGGATCCGGCCGAAGGCCATGAACACCGCGCGCATCAGCAGCAGCGTGTCGGGGTCGAGGTGCGGCGCGCCGGCCGACATCTCGCGCATCATCAGCGGCGGGAACCACGGCCGCGTCTCGCGCATGGTGGCGAAGGTCTCGATGAAGCGCTCGATCTTGGTGGGCGGCGCGACGTCGCTGTCGGCGATGGCGGTGACCGCGGTGCTCACCGCGCTCAGCATGTCGCGCACGATCGCGCGGTAGAGCTCCAGCTTGTTCTTGAAGTGGTAGTAGAGCATCGCCTTGTTCACGCCGGCCGCGCGGGCGATGTCGTCCACCCCCACGCCGTCGAAGCCGGAGCGGGAGAAGGCGTCGGCGCCGGCCTTGAACACGAGGTCGCGGGTGGCGGTGGGTTCGGAGGTGCGTCCGGCGGCGGGCGCCGGTCCGGGTCGGCGCGGGTGCGCGGCGATGGGCACGAGGTCGGCACTGTTGCCGCCGGTGCGGCCGGGGGCGCGGCGGGTGTTGCGGGCGGCGATGGCTGCTGGTGAAAAAGGCATGAATCCCTAACTAACCGTTTGGTTAAACCAACCGTATAGTTAATTACGCCGCCCTCGGCTGTCAAGTTCCACTTGAGCCCGGAGACATCTGGTGACCGTGACAGACCCCGTGACAAGTGGGACCCGGGTCGCAAGCGGCGCGTCACAATGGGCGTATGCACGTCGTCATCGCGGGCGGCAGCGGCTTCCTCGGCCGCGCCCTCACCCGCTCGCTCGAAGCCGACGGCCACCGCGTGTCGGTGCTGACCCGGCGGGCGCGTCCGGGCCACCCTGACGACATCGCCTGGACGCCCAACGGCCGGTCGGGCCCCTGGGCGCAGGGGCTGGCCGGCGCCGACGCGATCGTGAACCTCGCCGGCGAGGGCATCGCCGACAAACGCTGGACGGTGGCCCGCAAGCAGGCGCTTCTCCAGAGCCGCCTCGACGCCACCAGCAGCCTCGTGCAGGCGACGCACGACCTGCCGGCGCCGCCGTCGGTCTTCGTCAGCGGATCCGGAATCGGCTACTACGGGCCGTCGGGCGATGCGACCATCACGGAGGAGGCGCCAGCCGGACACGACTTCGTGGCCACCATGGCCGCGGCGTGGGAGGCGGCGGCGACGCCGGCCGACGCGTTCACGCGCGTGGTGCGGCTGCGCACCGGGCTCGTGCTCGGCACCGAAGGCGCGCTCGCGAAGATGCTGCCGCCCTTCAAGCTGGGCGTGGGCGGACGGCTGGGCCCCGGCACGCAGTGGATGCCGTGGATCTCCGTGGACGACTGGGTGGGCCTGACCTCGCGGCTGATCACCAACGCTGGCGCCCGCGGCGCCTTCAACCTCAGCGCGCCGGCGCCGGTCACGAATGCGGAGTTCACACGCACGCTCGGCACGGTGCTCCGCCGCCCCACCATCGTGCCCGTGCCCGCCTTCGCCCTGCGGCTCGCGCTCGGCGAGCTGTCGGACATCCTCCTCACCGGACAGCGCGCCGTCCCTCAGAAAGCGCAGGCGCTCGGTTACGTTTTTCGCCATCCCGCGCTGGAGCAGGCGCTTCGAGCGGCGCTCGTGTCGGCCTGACAGTCGGCCGGCACGCGGGCGTGAGCCGTTTGCGCCACGTTCTACGCTTGTAAGGGCATGGACTCCCAACACGTGTGGCGGCGACGCGCCGGCGCGGCCTTCTTCGTGTTCGGCCTGTGTTGCGCGGCGGCCACGATTCTGCTGGCCCAGCGACCGCTGGTGCCGCGCGTGAGCGAGGCCGAGAAGGTCTACGTCGCCGTCAAGGCGACCGACAAGCTGGCCGACGGGCCGCGCACCGCCACCATCCAGCAGGGCTACGGCCGCAAGTTCGCGGACGACAACAGCAAGCCGCGGATCACCATCTCGAATCCCTACCTCAACCCGGCGAAGCCGCTCTTCGCAGAGAAGGTGAAACTGCAGTGCACGGCCGACGGCGGGCTCGTCGTGGCCGGCCGCGCCGGGTTCGACAAAGACGGCCGCACGCTCGGCACCGGTTTCTGGCGCGTGGCGCCCGACGGGGCGGTCACGCCGCTCATCACGCGCAGCACCAACGCTTATGGCCTCACCTCGCTCACGCGCTGCGACGCGCCGTTCGGCAAGTCGGTACTCGCCGGTGGGCCCGTTCACGCTCACCGCCGACGGGCGTCTGCTCGTGTCGAGCTCTGCCGCGGTGCTGGCGGTGACGCCCGAGGGCTTCGTGAGCCGCGTCGCCGGCTCGCCGCGCGAGTGCGAGAACGACGGCACCAAGGGGATCTCGGGATTCGGCGACGGCGAGGGCGGCGGGGCCCTCTTCAACGAGCCCGCACGTCCGGTGGAAGACCCGGACGGCAACCTGTGGGTGCCGGATCAGCGGGGCTGCGCGCTGCGGAAGATCACGCCGAAAGGCGAGGTCTCGACGGTGCTGGGCCCTGACGTGCTCTGCGACAACAGCGTCCCGCGCGAGAACCAGCCGTTTCTCGACAACCTCACGTGGGACGCGGCACACGGCGAACTGGTGGCCGGCGGTTCGCGCACGACGGCGCGGCCGCTGCACGACCTCTACACGCTGGTCTGGCGGATCGCGCCAGACGGCACCTACCGCCGCGTGCTCTTCGGCAAGAAGGTCACGCGGGTGAGCCCGTCGAAACACCACCTCGACGGCGTGAGCGCGATGGCCGTGGACCCCAAAGGCCGGATCTTCATCATCAGCCGTCTGATGGTGTTCGAGCAGCGCGGCTGGGATGAACTGCAGTTGATGCTGGTGGACGAAGCCGGGGCGACGGTGGTGCCGGTCTCGGGCACGAAGATCCCGAAAAGCACATGGATCGCCGACCATCCGCTCGACGGCCCGCTCGAACGGGCGGTCTTCAACTTCTCGCACGACATGTGCATCTCGCCCGACGGCACCACGTTCGTGAGCGACGACATCTTCGTGCGCCGCATCGACACCAAGGGCCAGGTCACCACCTGGCTGTTCTAGTCTCGGGGGGAACAGCGCGGAGCGTGGCTCGTCTAATCAGGTGACGCCCCGAGGAGGGGACGCCATGACCGACACCACCTACCGCGAACCCGACGCCTCGCTCGTGACCATCACCAACGTCACCTACGCGCTGCACGCCCTCGGACTGGCCATCGGCGCCTTCGGCACCGCCTCGGTCGTGGGCGCGTTCCTGTTCGGCTGGCCGTCGATCATCGCCGTCATCATCAACTACGTGAAGCGCGACCAGGCGCGCGGCACCTGGCTCGAATCGCACATCACCTGGCAGATCCGCACCTTCTGGTTCGCGCTGCTGTGGGCGGTGGTCATCGGCGCCGTCGGCGCCGTGCTCGCCATCGTACTGGTGGGCTTCGCGATCTGGATCGTGGGCTTCTTCGCGCTGGGCCTGTGGGCGATCTATCGCATCGTCCGCGGCTGGATGGCGTTCCGCGACCGGCGCGCCATCGCCTGACGGCCCGGGCCGGCTGCTGCGGGGCCGCCGCCAGTGCCGCCCCGGAACCGGTTGACGGCCCGGGCGAGCTCGGTCAGGATGCGGGCTTCGCTTCCTCTGCAGGAGGGGCTATGCAGACTGGCATATTGGCGCTCGTGCTCGCAGGAGGCCTGGTCATGCTCGATCAGCCATCGTCGGCTCCGGCCACCACCGCAGAGGTCGTGACCCGCTTCAACGCGGCCCTCAACCGTCACGACGCCGCGGCTGTCGCCGCACTGCTCACCGACGACACGGTGTTCGAGAACACCGGGCCGGTGCCCGACGGCACGCGCGTCGAGGGCAAGGCGGCCGTGGCCGCGTTCTGGGAGAAGTGGATCGCCGCCAATGCCGACGCCGTCTTCGAAGCCGAAGACATGTTCGTGGCCGGCGACCGCTGCACGGTGCGCTGGATCTACCGCAAGATGCGCAACGGACAGCCGTGGCACCTGCGCGGCGTGGACGTGTTCACCGTGCGCGACGGGAAGATCGCGGCCAAGCTCTCGTACGTGAAGGGCTAGCCGGAGCCGCCCCTGCGGTAGCCCGCGGTCACCGCGCGGCAGACCGATTCGCCCGATCCTGGGTCTAAGCGTTCGTTCGCCGGCACGACGCCGGCGCGGGAGGCACCGATGGGGTGGCTGCTGCAGGACGTTCGCTACGGGGCCCGGCTACTGGTGCGCAATCCGGCGATGACCGCGGTGGTGGTGCTGTCGCTGGCACTCGGCATCGGCGCCAACACCACCATCTTCACGCTCGTGAACGCGGTGCTCCTCAACCCGTTGCCGGTGCGGGACGCCTCGCGGCTGGTGCGCCTGGTGACCACCGAAGTCCGCAACGGCGTCGTCACGCCGCTGGGCGCCATCTCGCGCCCGAACGCGCTCGACCTGCGCGAGAAGAACGCGGTGTTCGAGAGCGTGGCGACGGCCGGTTTCACCCAGGTGGCGCTGGCCAGCGGCGGCGAGCCCGAGCAGGTGTTCGCGCAGATCGCCACCGGCAACTTCTTCGACGTGCTGGGGCCGCCGCTCGCGGCGGGACGCACGTTCCTGCCCGACGAAGACACGACGCCCGGAGCCTCGCCGGTGGTGGTGCTCACCTACGGACTCTGGCAGCGACGCTTCGGTGGCGCCGTCGACCTCATCGGCCAGCCAATCACCATCAACGGCCGGCCCTTCACCGTCATCGGCATCACCGGCGAAGGCTTTCGCGGCACCGCCACCCTCGGCGGGCCCGAGCTGTGGGTGCCGATGTCGATGTACCGCGAGGTGCTCACGGGTCCGGCGCTCGACTTCTTCACCTCGCGCCGCGGCCTCTTCTACGAGGCGGTGGCTCGCCTCAAGCCCGGCGTGAGCGTGGAACAGGCGATCGCCAACGTGTCGGCCATCGGCAAGGGGCTCGAAGAGGCCTATCCCACGGACTTCCGCGGACGCTCGTTCACGGCACGGCCGCTGACCGACGGCACGTTCCCGCCCGCGTTCCAGCAACAGCTCGTGCTCGCCGGCACGGTGATGATGGCCATTGTCGGCCTGGTGCTGCTCATCGCCTGCGCCAACGTCGCCAATCTGCTGCTGGCGCGCGCCTCGGCGCGGCGGCAGGAGATCGCGGTGCGGCTGTCGGTGGGCGCCAGCCGCACGCAGCTGGTGCGGCAACTGCTGACCGAAAGCCTGCTGCTGTCGCTGCTGGGCGGCCTAGGCGGGCTGGCGGTGGCGATGTGGGCACGCGCGCTGATCTGGGCCTACCGGCCGCCGTTCATTCAACCCGGCGCCGTTGACCTCGCGTTCGACGGACGGGTGATCGCCTTCACGGCGGGTGTGTCGATTCTCACGGGGCTCATCTTCGGCCTGGTGCCGGCGCTGCAGGGGTCGCGCGCCGATCTCGTGACCGAGCTGAAGGATCGCACCAGCGCACCCACCGGCACGCACTGGTACTCCACCCGCAACCTGCTGGTGGTGGCGCAGGTCACGCTCTCGTTCGTCGCGCTGGCGGGCGCCGGGATGTTCCTGCGCAGCCTTGGCAACGCGCAGCAGATCGACATCGGTTTCGATGGCAGCAGAATGGCGGTGCTGGGGATGAACCCCGGCACGCAGGGCTACGACGAAGCACGCACGCGCGAACTCTACCGGCGCGTGAGCGAGCGCGTGAGCGGCGTGGCGGGTGTGGAGGCCGTCACGCTCTCAACGGGCGTGCCGCTCTTCGGCGGCGGCCTCGGCCGCACGGTGTTCCGCGACGGCCAGGATCCGAAAGATCCGCGCAACGGCCGCCTGGCGCAGGTCAACCAGGTGGCGGGCGGCTACTTCGAGGCCATGGGCATCCAGGTCGTGAAAGGCCGTGGGGTGACGGCCGTCGATCGCCAGGGCGCCACGCCCGTGGCCGTCATCAACGAAGCCATGGCCGCACAGCTGTGGCCCAACGAAGAACCCCTCGGCCGCGAGTTGCGCCTCTTCGGGGTGGAGACGCCGCTGCAGATCGTTGGCGTGGCCCGCACCATCAAGTACAACTTCATCGGCGAAGAGCCGACGTCGTACTTGTATCTGCCGCTCGAGCAGAACCACTCGTCGCAGGTGGTCGTGCAGGTGCGGGCCGCCGGCGACCCCACGCCCGTGCTCGGCACGGTGCGCCGCGAACTGCAACAGCTCGAGCCGGGATTGCCGCTGCTGAACGTGAGCACCTACGACAACGTGCTCAGCCAGTCGCTGTGGGCGCCGCGCATGGCGGCGTGGCTGCTCGGCATATTTGCCGGCCTGGCGCTGCTGCTCGCGGCCATGGGTCTCTACGGCGTGCTCGCCTATTCCGTGACACAGCGCACGCGCGAACTCGGCATCCGGATGGCACTCGGCGCCGGCAACGGCGACGTGCGAACGATGGTGATGCGCCAGGGGGTGCTGCTGGCGGTGGCCGGCCTGGTGCCGGGCCTGCTGGTGTCGTGGGCGCTGTCGCGCATGATCACGCGCCTGCTCTACGGCGTGAACGCCGGCGACCTCGTGACCTTTGCCACCGTGCCATTGCTGCTGCTGGTGGTGGCCGTGGTGGCGACGCTGCTGCCGGCCTGGCGCGCCAGCCGCGTCGATCCGGCGGTGGCGCTACGCATCTGACCGGTCCCTGGTCCCTGATCCCTGCCCCTAAGGCAAGCCTCCGGCATGCTTGGCGAGCGCGGCGCGCCAGTCGGCGCTCGGCTCCGGCGAGCCGCCGAGGCGCTCGATCGTGATTGCGGTAGTGCGGTAGGCGATGCCGTAGAAGCGCTCGTTGGCGTCGCGATCCTGACGGATGGTGCTGCCGTTCAGCGTCACCCCGGCGAAGAGCCCGCGGGTGCGCGAGTAGCTCAGGATCTGCGCCCGCATCTGGATGTCGGTCGAGGCCGAGGCGTCGCGACCCACCGGACCAGCGGCCACGGCGGCGTCGGCGCCGACCTTGAACTGGTTCTTAAGCAGCTGATCGAGACCGCGCCGGTTCTGCACCACCAGCACGAGATCCACCGCCTGGGCGCCAATCTGCAGGCCGATGCTGCCGCCGGTGATGGTGAGGAACGCCGGTGACGACCACGCGCCGCTCTTGGTATCCCGCACGCTGATGATGCCGCGGCCGCGCTGTCCGCCCACGACGAACCCCGCCTTCACGAGCGACGGGAAGACGGCAATCGCTTCCGCTTTCTCGAGCAGGTCGCGCGGCACCGCCGAATCCCCAGCGCCCATCACCTCGTCGAGCACGACGATCGCTTCCTTGATGCGATCGGATTCCTTCACGCCTTCCTGCGCCAGGGGATGAGCCACGAGCACGACGGCGGCGAGCAGGAGGGACGCGGAGACGCGGGACACGGTCATGCTCCGAGTGTAGATCAGCGGCTCGGGGTTAGAGACAGCGGCTAGGTCCTAGCGGCTAGCGGCGAAGTGACTTCGCAGCGGGACAGCGTGATCCACTAGCCGCGAGCCGCTAGACCCTAGCCGCTCAGAGAATCGCCGGCGCGCCCGCTCTGAAGTCCGCGCCGAGAATCGACACCGAATTCGCCCCCAGCCAGTCGTCGAGCACGCGCGCGTAGACGGCGCGGAAGTCGGTTTCGTAGCGCACGTCGCCGGCGCTGTTCTCGAGACCGGGGTTCGCCGGGTCCTGACGCAGCTTCGCGGCGTTGCCGTAGAGGCCGCCGCGCACCAGCCCGCCGAGCGCCATCATGATGCCGGCGGCGCCGTGGTCGGTGCCCTGGCTGCCGTTCTCGCTGATGCGCCGCCCGAACTCCGAGAAGATGAGGATCAGCGTCGAGTCGAGCAGGCCCTGATTGCGCAGGTCGTTG
This sequence comes from uncultured Acidobacteriota bacterium, assembly GCA_963779175.1. Lineage (GTDB taxonomy): Bacteria > Acidobacteriota > Vicinamibacteria > Vicinamibacterales > UBA2999 > CADEFD01. The sequence goes on along the minus strand of CAVZXA010000002.1, from coordinate 150,597 downwards.
TAGAACGTGCCGAGGCCTGTGTTCACCGTGCCCATCAGCGTGTTGTAGGCGCCGTTCACCGGGTTCTGGTTGGCGTGCGTGTCGTAGCCGCCGGTTGAGACCCAGAACACCTTGGTGCCGATCTGCCGGTTCATCGCCCCGGCCACCGCCTGCAGCGCCTGGGCGAAGCCGTTGTTCGGATAGGTCACCGACGGCCGGTAGGCCGCCACCGTCGCCACCCGATCAAGGGTGCCGAGCGCCGCCTGCGCGGTCGAGTTCACGAAGGCGAGATGCGGCTGATTCGCCGGCACGTGCGACGAGATGCGCAGCGCCGCGGCGCGCTCGAAGCCGGCTTCGGCGCCGGCATTGGGGCTCGCGAAGCTATAGGCGGCCGGGCTGGTGATGGCCGGCACGCCCACGGTGCGCGCCTGCAGGGCCCGCGGTGTCTCGCGGGTCGTGTTCCAGCCCACCAGCGGATCGATCGGCGAGGGCAGCGTGTCGAGATAACGGCCCAGCCACCCGGTGCCCTGCGAGTTGGTCGGGTTGGCAGTGCCGTAGATGTCGAAGCCCTGAAAGTGCGAGCGGCTCGAGTTCTCGTAGCCCGTGCGCTGGATGACGGCCAGCTTGCCGCTGTCGAAGATCGACTTCAGGTTGCTGAGCGCCGGATGCAGACCCAGCACGTTGCCGGCGCGGTCGGTGCCGATCTGCTGCACCATGCCGGCCGGGATGCCGATGGTGGGCCGCCGGGCGTAGTAGTCGGGGTCGCCGTACGGAATCAGCGTGCTGAGCGCATCGTTGCCGCCGTTCAGATAGACCACGACCAGGTTGCGCGAGCCGCCGCCCTGCGCCAGCGCCAGTTCGGTGAGGAACTGCGGCGCGGCGAAGCCGAACGTGAACGCGGTGACGCCGCCCTTGACGAATTGCCTGCGCGTGAAGCTCATGGCGGCCCTCAGTTGAACTGGTATTCCGACGAGCCCACGATGAGCCGCGCCAAGCCCGAGGCCTTGCTCGCGAGCTGCGCATCCGACACCGGCCAGGTGACGCCCTGCCGCAGGTAGTCGAGCAGCGCCGTGCGCGTCGGGTCGGCCAGCGGCGACGGCGTGAAACGCACCAGGTGGAAATCGAGGAGCGCCTCGGGCGACTGGCGCGCGGCGCCGGCCTCACGCTGCAGGTTGAACTTCTGGTTCTGCATCAAGGTCGACGCGAAGTTCATCCGCGAGAGCATCGACGCGGTCGAGAACCACTCGGGCCCGAGCGCCCAGCCGTTCACATCGGGCGGCTCGTAGAGCTGCTGGCCCATGTTCACGAGCGGCCCCATCGCGGCATCCACCGACAGGCCCGTCCACCCGGTTTCCTTGATCGCCTTTACGACGTATTCGACCGGCCAGGCATAGCGCGAATATTCGCTCGACGGCTCGAGGAACTGGTTCGACGTGAACAGGCGCACCAGCATGGCGCGGATGCTGGTGTCGTGCTCCAGGTAAGTCTCGCGCATGTCGTTGATGAGCGCGTCATCGGGCGCGTCGAACTCGCTGACGAAAAACGCGTAGAGCTTGCGGGCCAGGCGCTCGGCGGTCTCCGGCCGACGCGCCAGCGCGCGGATGAGATCGATGCCGTCCTGCTCGCCGTCGGTCGCGGCCCGCGCCGGAATTGTCTTCGCGCCGTCGGGCATCACCGCGAAGGTGAAGGTCTTGGCCGTGGGGTCGTGCTGATTCGCGTTGTAGACGTACTCGTAGTAGCTCGTGAGCGGCGTGGTGCGGTCGCCCGCGAGGCGCAGGTTCCACCCGGTGAACACGCGCGCGGCAGCGTAGACGTCTTCTTCGGTGTAGTGGCCGACGCCAGTCGTGAAGAGCTCCATCAACTCACGGCCGAAGTTCTCCTGGGGCCGGGCGCGCACGTTCAGGCGGCCGTCGAGCCAGATGAGCATGGCCGGATCTTTCGCCACCTCGATGAGCAGGTCGTCGAAGCGCCCGGTGGCGAGATCGCGGAACAGCTGCACCTGGCCGCGGCGCTGGCCGGCGACCTCGGCGGCCTTGCCGTCCATCATCTTGGTGCCATGTTCGGCGCCGAAGGTGCCGGCCACCTTGGTGTAGGCGGTCGCGAAGTGGTTGTGCCAGAAGAGCGCGAGCTTTTCCTGCAGCGGCCGCTCGGTGTGCACCATGCGGAAGAGCCACCGCTGGCGCGCGTCGTTGATGACCGAATTCGGCTGGAACTGGCCGCGGGTGGTGACGCCGATGTAGGCGGCGTCGTTGATCTTCGCGTCGACGTCGTCGGGCGCGCGGTCGTAGTTGAGCAGGTAGCCGACCACACCCACGAGCGGCGCGCGCGCGAAGCGGTCCAAGTCTGCCGAGCTGGCGCCGAACCCCATCCGACGCAGAACATGGTCGAGCATGCGGACGCTCCCCGGCTCATGAGTGCCAGTCACCGCGACCGGCACGACGTCATCAATTGTATCCGGGACGAATAAAGGGACTACCCGCTATTGCAGAGTTTGATGGCGTCCCAGCCAACGTTCCGAACCGGTTAGACCGGTCCGGACACGGGAAGTTACCTCCGGGCGGGCGGCGCGGCCGTGGGTGCGGGCTTGGCCGGGCCGGGGGCCGTCCCGAGGCTGAGGATGTTCGCCATCAGACGGTAGGCGCCATCGGTGCCGGCCGGGAGCTGACGCCACAGGCCGATGCCCAGATAGAGCCAGCGGCCGCTGCCCACCTTCGCCTCGACCAGGCCGCCCTGCTTCGGTCCCTTGTTGTAGGGGTAGGATTCCTCGAACTCGACCAGGTCGGTGTAGGCGGGGTCACCCTTGTCGAAGAAGTAGGTGCCGCGTTCCTGGCGCCACTCTTTCCAGTCGGCGTCGGTGATCTTGTTGGGCGAGTTGAAGACGGGATGCTGCGGCACCAGCATCTTCACCGGCGAGTTCTCGTCGGTGGCGCGGCGGCTGCTCACCTTGCCGGGGAACGGCCCGTACTGCGCCTGGTTGAACTCGAACTTGTTGTAGTGCACGACCACCGTGCCGCCGGCCTTGGCGTAGTCGAGCAGGCGCTGGTTGTAGGCCCGCAGGTCGGCGCGGCGCTCGTAGGCGCGCACGCCCGTCATGATGACGTCGTAGCGGCCCAGTTCGCCCCAGGCGAGCTGATCTTCGCTGATGAGTTCGACCTTGGCGCCGATCTGCTCGAGCGCCTGCGGCACTTCGTCGCCCACGCCCATGACGTAGCCCACGGTCAGGTTCGGCTTGATCTTCACGTCGAGCACGCTCACCTGCACCTCGGGCGCGCGCAGCACGTGGCGGCGGGTCGTGTGCGGATATTCGACCACCTGATAGCCCTGCGCGTAAGTGGCGCCGCCCTCGCGGGCCGACGCCTTCAGCGTCACGCGACCACCGCCCTGCTTGACCTGCGCGGCGAGCGCGGCCGGGACCGGCGGGCTCAGCGTGAAGCGCACGGTGGCGGCTTCGTCTTCGCGCGAAAAGGCCACGCTCTGGGTGGCCGGCGCCACGCGCCAGCCCTGCGGCGCTTCCAGCACGACATCGGCCGTGGCGGCCGCCTTCGAGTGGTTCACGACCGTGACGCGCACGTCGCGCGTGGCGGCGGCGCCGCCGGTCGCCGGCACGATGACGATCTCGGGCGAGGCCATCACCGCAAACTTCGGCACCACGTGCAGCTCGGCGCGCTTCTCGCCGCTGTAGAGATTGCCTTCCGAGCGCGAGGCCACGGCCACCGGGATGGCCACGGCTTCCCCGCCGATCGTGAGGGCCACGTTGGCGACGAACGGCGTGGGCCGGAACGGCAGCCCGGCCGGCACGTCGGCATCGAGCACGAAACGCGCGGCGTCGGTGGCGTACTTGAAGTGGGCGGCCGTCAGCCGTGCATCGGCCGGCACGGTGGCGGTCATGCGGCAGTTGCGCGCGGCCTTGGGCGCCAGCGCTGCCGCGGCGCAGTCGCCACTCGCCGCCGTGAAGCCGGCCAGGACGCCGCCGAGCGACACCGGAGCGTCTCCGCGGTTGGCGGCAACGATCTGCACCTGCACGGGCTGGCCGCTGACGACCAGGTTGTCGTTGGCAATGGCGTCGAGGCGCACATCCGCGGCCAGCACCAGCGCCTGCTGGAACTGCGTTTCCTTGAGCGCCAGGCGGGTGTCGATCTCGTAGGCGCCGGCCGCCGGCAGGTTCAGGCCCTTGAGCTCGCCCCGCAGCGCGCGCAGCGCCTTGAGACCGGCCGCCAGCGGCGCCACGGCCGCGGACGACCCGCTCGAGAGCACCGCGGTGCGCGCATCGGCGACGCGCGTGGCAATCGTCTGCAGCGCGGTTGCGAGCGCCGCGGGCGGCGTGGCGCCGGCGTACCGCGCCAGGCTCTGGAGCGACGTATCGACGCCGTCGAACATCTCGGGATCCGGACGGTTCACACCGCCCTCGAGCACCGTGTCGAGCAGGCGGTAGCCGCGCGGCCCAGCGGGCCCGAAGCCCTCGGACACGCCGGGCAGCGGCAGCAGCTGCGACATGCCCTGACACTTGTGCATGCTGCGCGCCTCGCCCGCCAGCTCGTTGCAGGTGCGGCCGAGAATCGGGTCGTACGCTTCCCCGCCCGTGAACGAGAAGAGCGTGGACGCGCCCGGGCCCTGCAGGGCCTGCCCTCGTCCGCCGGGCCCGCCGAAGCCGGCCGTGTAGTAGAACTTCTTCGCCTGCCAGGGACGCAGGCCGGCGGCGATCTGATCGGGGAACGCGTTCGGATCGGCGGCGGCGCGGAAGGCCTGCGAGGTGAGACGCGACGAGGTCTGGTGATGCTGGCCGCCGCCCTCGCCGTCGAACACGAAGCCGACGATGATGTCGGGGCGGATGGTGCGGATCATGCGCACGTAGTCGCCGAGAATCACCTGCCCGCCCCACTTCTCGAGTGTCTCTTCGACGCTGAACGAGAAACCGAAATCGACCGCGCGCGTGAAGTACTGCTCGGCGCCGTCGAACTTGTGCACCGCCAGCAGCTCCTCGGTGCGCAGCACCGCGAGCGCTTCGAAGATCTCGGGGCCAATCTCGTTCTGGCCGCCTTCGCCGCGCGTGGCGGTCACGAGCGACGTGCGGAAGCCCTTCGTGAGGCCGTAGTAGGCGAGCAGCGCGTTGTTCTCGTCGTCGGGATGTGCGGTCGTCATCATCACGTTGCCCACGGTGTCGAGCTTGCGCAGCATCAGCTCGAGCGCGGGGCGGCCGGTCATCTCGCTCACGGGCCGCAGCCGATGTTGGGCGCGCGCGGGCACCAACGACGAGGTGAGGACGAGCGATACGAGGACGGGGACGATCAGCAATCGGCGCATGGGGAGCAAAGACCTCAGCCTTCAAGCGTACAGGAGTCGCCCGGCCGGGAAAAGCTCGTCCCCGGGATGCGACGGATTCGGCGCATGAATGGCGCCGGCGGGCCGCGGGGGCACCGCCGGGCCGGATCACCGACTAGAACCGCACGACGGCCGTGAGCGAGGCGGCGCGGCCGGGCGCGAACACCGCGCGGACGTCCTGGCTGGCGAAGTACTCCTGGTCGAGCGCGTTGCGGATGAGCGCGCGCAGCTCGAGGTGGCGGCCCAGGGTGGCGCCGCCGCTCACGTCCACCAGCGTGTAGCCGGGCACGAGGCGCTCGGTCGGACCCGGCCGGTCGTCGTCGGTGAAGTGCGCGAGCCGAGCCTGCGCGAACGCCCGGACGCCGATGGCGCGGCGCACCTGCACGGAGCCGGTTTCCGTGGTGATGCCGTCGAGGAAGGTGTTGCCATCGCGGGCGCGGCCGCGCGCCACCTGCGCCGCCGCCTCGATCGACAGGCGCCACGGCAGGTCGAGCTGCGTTTCGAGCTCGACGCCTCGCAGCACCGCGCGGCCGCGATTGCGGAAGAAGAAGTCGTCGGGCGAGCCCTGGTTGAAGCGCTCGATGAGGTTCGAGATGCGGTAGCGATAGCCGTAGAGTGCGGCCCGGATGCGGCGGGCCGTGTAGCGCACGCCGCCGTCGAACTGCAGGCTCTGCTCGGGATCGAGGTCGGGGTTGGCGGTGACGAAGCCGCGCCCCGACGGGCCGCGGAAGTAGCGATCCGAGAGCACCGGATCGCGGAAGCCGCGGGCCGCCTGCGCGGTGAGCGTGAAGCCGCGATAGCTGCCGGCCGTGACGGCCACGTAGCCGGAGGCGGCGCCGTTGCCGGTGTCGCGGTCGCCGAAGTAGCCGCCGCGGTTGGTGGTCGTGATGTAGTCGACGCGGGCGCCGCCGGCCACCGTCATCGTCGGCAGCACGGTGGCTTCGAGGCTCGAGTAGACGGCGCTGTCGAGCCGCCGCGCCGAGTCGATCGACACGTTCTCCGTGGTCGTCAGCGCCCCGGCGAGCGTATAGCGCTCGAAGATGTCGAGCGCGCGCAGGCCGGCGCGGCCGTTGACGTCCACGCCGAGTTCCCAGCGCGCCTCCCCGAGCGAGCGGCGGGCGTAGCCGCGGAACTGGAAGTCGTTGGCGCTGATGGCGGCGCGGTCGACGCTGCGGGCCGTCGTGGACGTGGCGAAGCGATCCTGATCGGTGATTTGGCTGTAGCGGCCGTAGAACAGGTTGAGGCCGAGTTCCTCGAACGGGCCCACGTCGGGCTTGTCGTATTCGGCCGTGAAGCGGTTCGAGTTCTCTTCCGGGTAGAAGAAGCGGACGGTGCGCGAGTTGTTACGCGGACGTTCGATGTCGCGGCCGGCATCGCCCTGGTAGCCAACCGCGAGGAAGCCGCCGCCCACGGTGTGCGTCACCTTGGCGAGGACGCCGGTGTCCGTGTAGCCGGAGTTGAAGATCTCGCCCGACGGGCTGGTCCAGTCGTCGGCGTTTCGGGCATGGACGGCCAGGAGCATGCTGCCGGCCGCAAAACCTTTCGACACATCCCCACCCACGCGCCACTCGGGCACGCCGGTGCCGGCGGTAGCCGACACGCGGCCGGCCCACGGCGCACTCGGCGCCACTTTGCGCGTCGTCACGGCGATCACGCCGCCAAAGGCATCCGACCCGTAGGCGACCGAGCCCGGACCGCGAGCCACTTCGACCCCTTCGAGCACTTCGGGATCGAGGAAGGTGGCGCTGGCGCCGGCGCGCCGCTCGGAGTTCACGCGCGCGCCGTCGATGAGGATGAGCGTGCGGCCGCCCGAGAGTCCCCGCACGGCCGGCACGGCGGCCTGCCCTTCGCTGACCTGATTGACACCGGCGACGTTCTCGAGCGCCTGCACGAGGTTCGAGGGCAGTCGCGTCTGGATCTCGGCCTGCGACAAGCTGGCGGTCGCGGCCGTGGGTGTCGCTTCGATATCAGGCGCGGCGCCCGAGACCGTGACGCGCTCGCTGACGAGTGATTCCACCGTGAGCACGAGCGGCAGCGACGGATCGAGACGCTCGACCAGAATCGGCTTCATGAACATGCCGCCGGGGGCCACGACCAGCACTTCGAACGGCACCGGCGGATCGGGCGACCAGGAGAAGCGGCCGTCTTTGTCGGTCACGGCCGTGCCCGACCGCCCGAGGATGCTGATCTCGGCGCCGGCCACGGGGTCGCCAGCGGGATTCACGACCCGGCCGGTCAGCGCAAACGCCTGAGAGGTCACGACGAGCGGCACGACGGCCGCGACAAGCGCACGGACGAACAGGGTCAGCACCCGAACAGCGTAGGGCTCGCGAAGCGAACTACTACCAGTGGTCGTAGTTCGTCGACGCGCCTCAGCGGCCGAGACGCACGAGGAATTCGGCGGCTTCGTACACCGCTGGCAGCCCCCATGCGACGACGACGAACGCCACCGGCAGCAGGGCCGCGGCCGGCAGGCCGGCAAATGTGCGCCCCGGCGCGCAGGCCGGCGCAAGCAGCCGGCGGACGCGGGCCTCGAGGCTGTCACCGCCGATGAACGCGCTCATGGCCAGCGTCGGTGCAGGGGCGCTCGAAAGCGACAGGCGGACGACGCGGGTGAGGGCGCGCGCCAGCGTCACGCCGTCGCCGGCGGCGCGGGCCCGCAGGTCCGCCGCTTCTTCAGCGGTCGCCGCCCACGCCTGTTCGAGGCGGGCGGCGGCGGCCCCGGCCGCGGGGGCCAGCGAGAAGAGCACCCGCGTGAGGTTGTCGCGGGCGATGACGTGCGCCTGTTCGTGCGCGGCAATCGCCGTCAGCTCCGCCGCCGTGCACGCGCGCATGACGTCGGCCGACATGAAGAGCTCGGCGCGCCGCACGCCGACCACCGCCACGACCGGGAACGCGGTCTCGACCACCCACGCGCGGCCCTGCCACCCCGGCACCTGCCGCACCTGCCCGGCGCGGCGCCACAGCCCGGCCACGACCGACGTGGCGTGCAGGCGATCGCCAGGCCGCGCGCGCCACCAGCGCCAGCAGCACCGCGCCGGCCATCGCCAGCAGCGGCAACACCACGCCGGTGGCTTCCGTGGCGTGGGCCGGTTCGAAGCGCCAGAAGGCGAGCTGCACGAGCGGCACGGCGACGAGCGTGAAGGTCAGCGGCGCCAGGCGCGCCTGCGCGAGCAGGCTGGCGCGCGGCCGGGCGCCCAGGCGCAGCACGGTGCGGCAACGCCGCACCTGGTCGGCCACGACGATGGTGACGGCGCCGGCGGCCACGGCGATGGTCACCGTGGCGAGGGCGAGGCACGCGGCGACGACGGGCGGCGTCATCGCTCGTCCTCCGCCCGCGTCCGATCGCGGATGAGGGCGTCGAGCGCGTCGAGCACGTCCTTGTCTTCGCGGCGCACGGCCTCGACGAAGAACGACACCATCGGCCGCAGGTCGGCCGCCCGCGAGCCGAGAATCGCCGCCAGCGCGTCGCCGGCCACACTCGACAGCAGCTCGTCGCGCGTCAGCCGTGGGCGATAGAGGAAGGCGCGGCCCGACTTCTCGCGCAGCAGCACGCCCTTGCGGTGCAGCCGGTCGAGCGTGGTCATGAGGGTGGTGTAGGCGACGGCCGCGAAGGCCGGCTCGAGATCCCGGACCGTGGCCGCGTCCTCCCGCGCCCACAGGGCGTCGAGCACGCGCAGTTCCAACGCGCCGAAGACGCGTTCGAGCGGATCCGATGGAGCGCGAGGAGGAACGGCCATGACACCAGGGCGACGAGACGCGGAGGAGGCCACGGCGCGTGGCCCCCTCCGTCGTGACACTAGAACGAGAAGCGGAAGCCGAGCTGCAACTGACGCTGCTCGTAGCCGGCGTTCGGGATGAGCTGGTCGCCGCTGGTCGGCAGCACGCCGGCGCCGACGCCGGTCGGCAGGCCGGTGGCGGCGTTGACGGCGATGGCGGCGTTCTGCACGCCGCTCCACTGCACGGTGTTGAAGACGTTCTTCACTTCGGCGATGAGCTCGGCGCGGCGCGAGCCGCCGATCGACACCTGACGCGACAGTCGCATGTCGACGTTGTAGCGCGCCGGCAGGCGCAGCGAGTTGCGGGCCACGCCCGAGGGCCGGTCGCTGGCGATGCCGTCGTTGTTGATCTCGCCCGGGTTGGCGCGCAGGTTGATCGGCACGCCGCTGGCAAACTGCATGGCGACGCCGAGGATGGTGCCGTTCACGAGGCCGCGGGTGAAGGCGTTGCCGCCGTCGATGGTCGGCCGCGCCACGACACTGCCCACGAAGGTGTGGCGCTGATCGAGCACGTTCGGGCCCTTGTCGAAGTCGAGGCTCTCGGGGTTGGTGCGGCCGGCATCGCCCTGCACCGACAGCACGCCGGTGATCGGCGCGTTGTCTTCGGCCTTGCCGAGCGTGTAGGCGAAGTCGAACTGCAGGCCCATGAGATTGCGGCCGGTGAGCTGCGCGGTGAGGTTCTTGTAGGTCGACTCGCCGAGCGACTCGATCTGGTTGATGACGTTGTAGCGCGGGTCGAGGCGGGTGCTGCTGTTGACGGCCGTGCTGTAGATCGGGCGGCCGTCGGCGAGGCGGCCGATCGGGTTGATGGCGTTGATGTTGCTGATGAGCGGCAGGTTGTAGCCGCGCGCGTAGGAGGCGCCGACCGAGGCCGCGAAGCGGTCGCTCAACTGGCGCTCGATCTGCACGTTGTTCTGCCAGTTGTTGGCGACGTTGAAGTCGCGCGACACCGTGGTCAGGGTGCTCGGCGTGGCGCCCGCCCCGGTCGACAGCACGTTCGGAAAGGCCGGCGCACCCGGTGAGGTCGGCTGCAGGTTGGCGGCGGCGCGCGTGTTGGTGCCGTCGTTGATGAGCGACTGCTCGTAGCTGGCCAGCAGCGCCTGGTCGTACATCATGCCGGTGTTGGCGCGCACGACCGTGCGGCGGTCGCTGCCCACCGTCCACACCACGCCGAGGCGCGGCGCGACGTTGTTCTTGTCGACCACGAAGTCGCGCGAGGTCTCGAACGGCGCGTTGGCGTTGGGCGCCGGCACGTCGTAGACGTCGTAGCGCACACCGTAGAGCACCTTCAGCGAGTCGTTGATGCGCCAGTCGTCCTGCAGGAACAGCCCGTAGGTGTTCGACGAGAACTCGAGATTCGGCTCGCCGAAGTACTGCTGGAAGGTGTTGTAGCCGAAGCGGTTGGTGCCGTTCGCCGCCGCCTGGTAGGCGGCCACGGTCGGGAAGGTGTAGAGCTGGAACGGCGTGCTGGTGCGGTTGTCGGCGATGTGCTGGATGTCGAAGCCGGCCTTGAACGAGTGGTCACCGGCGAGATAGGTGACGCTGTTGTTCAACTGCGAGACGTCCTGCGTGAAGGCGAAGCCGGCATCGGTCAGGCTGGCCACCGGGCCGCCGAAGTTGGCGACGTTGGCGATGTTGATGGCCGGGCCGGTGCCGGCCTGCGAACCGGGCGCGCGGCTCTGCGCGCGGGTGGCGTGCTGCAGGCGCAGTTCGTTGAGCAGGTTGGTGCGGATGGTCGAGATGAGCTGCACCGCCGTCGAGTGCTGACGGTCGCTGAAGTTGGTGTCGCGCTGCACCGAGCCGATGCCGCCGCCGACGTTGTTGGTGATGAAGTTGTCGAAGAAGATGTAGCGCACCGACACCCGGTTGGCGTCGTTCAGCTGGTGGTCGATCTTGCCGATCGCGAACTCGGTGTTGAGACCCTTGTCGTGGTACTGCGGTTCGGTCAGGCCCAGGGCCGCCTGGTTGGCCGGCGTGATGGTGCCCACCGCCGTGCCCGACAGATCGCGCTCGGTGTGCTCGTAGCCGCCGAAGAAGTGGGTCTTGTTCTTCACGATCGGACCGCCGAGGTCGACCGTGTAGACGTTCACTTCGGTGGGCGGCTTGGTGCTGTCGTTGCGCACGCCCTGCGTGAAGAACGGGAAGGCCGCCATCGACTTGCGCTGCAGGCGGTAGCTGCCCTGGCCCTTGAAGGTGTTGGTGCCCGACGGCGTGATGGCGTTGTAGATGAGGCCCATGGTCTGGCCGAACTCGGGCGCGTAGCCGGTGGTCACCACCTTGACCTCGCGGATCATCACTTCCGACATCGGCATCTGGCGCAGGCCGGCGCGATCCTTCTGCGTGTTGTTGCTGCCGTCGATCTGGTAGTTCACCCGCAGCAGGGCGCCGTTGGTGGTCAGGCGCGGCACCCCGAACTCGGAGTTCTCGAAGCCGACCACGCCCGGCTGGAGCAGCGCGAAGTTGTAGGGGTTGCGCGAGGTCAGCGGCAGGGTCTTGATCTCCGCTTCGGTGATGGTGCGGCCCTGCTCGATCTTGCCGAGGTCGACCAGCGGCGCATCGGCCGTGACCGAGATGGTCTCGGTGAGCGCGCCGACGCCGAGCTTCATGCTGATGACCGCGGTCTGGCCGGCCGAGATGTTGATGCCGGTCTGCTCGAGCTTCTTGAAGCCCTGAAGTTCGGCTTCGACCTTGTACTTGCCGAGCGACAGCAGCGGCGCGCGGTAAAGACCGCTCTCGTTGGTCACGACGACGCGCGTATCGCCGGTATCGAGGTTGGTGATAGTGACCGTGACGCCCGGCAGCACGGCGCCGGAATCGTCGCTGATGACGCCTTCAATCGAACCGTTGATGGCGGTTGACTGCGCGGCCGCGGGCAGCGCGGCGATGAGGCTGAGAAGAACGGCGAGAGCTAGACGACGCATGGGGTGAGTGCCTCCAAAGCAAACACAGTGCAAAGAGGCAGTATAGCGCCCCGGCCGTGCGTTGCCCGGGCTGGGGCTTAGCGGCTAGGGACTAGCGGCTGGCGGCTAAACCCGAGGCCGGCAGCGTCACAGCGTGACCCTTAGCCGCTAGCCGCTAGCCCCTAGCCGCTACTCGTTACTGAACTACCAACACCACCTCAGCCGACACCGGTCCGGGCGTTGCGCCATTCAGCGCCAGCACGCGCACGTAGTAGGTGCCGGCCGGCACGCCGCCGCCGGCCAGTGCGGTGCCGGCGACCGGGATCTGGTAGGTGCTCGCCCCCGGCGCGTGACCGGCGAGCAGCATGTACGACGTGGGCGCCGGGCCCGATGACGGCGCCAGCCACGACAGGCTGACGACGCCCGGCGACGGCGCAATCGCCGTGAGGTTTCGCGGTGCGCCGGGCGCGCCGCCGACCACGATCGTGGCATCGGCAGTCGGGGCGCTGGCCCCGGCGGCGTTGGTGGCGACGATCCGCACGTAGTAGATGCCGTGTGGCACACCGGGCACCACGATCGACCGATCGGCGAGCGGCACTACGCCGACATTCGCCGCGCCAGGCGCTGTGCCGGCGATGAGCTGGTAGCCGGTGGCGGCGCCGCCCGTGGTGGGCGCGTTCCACTGGATGGTGACCGTCGAGCCTGCGACCGACGTCGCCAGGCCCGTGGGAGGTCCCGGCAACACGGGTGGAGGGCTGCCGGCACCGGGGTAGAGCGCGGCCATGCCGGCCAGGTCGTCGGCGCCAAGCGGCGCCGACACCGCGCGGCTGAAACAGCTCGACGAAATCGACGGATACATGATCGCGGACTGCAACGTGGAATGGCCGAAACCGATGGCGTGTCCGAGTTCGTGCACCAGCACGTCTTCGTAGCAGCCGGTCGTGAAGCCCGACCACTTCGACGCCGGGTTGTCGGTGATGATCATCCCCTTGGTGATCTTCCAGTAGCTGACGCCGTTGACCACGCGTGTGGTCGACGAGAAATAGGCGCCGCCGATGGCCAGCGTGGAGCTGGCGTCGGAGATCTCGCCGCACGGATCGCCGTAGGTGACCGACAGGCGGTTGTCGTTCTCGGAGTTGGAGAAGCAGCGCGCGCCGCGGGCCACGCCGCTTTGCAGCCGCAGGGACCCGGCGGCACGCCAGACCGCTGCGGCGTTGGCGAGTTGCGTGAGCCCGCCGCCGGCAAACTGCGGATGTCCGCCCGACTGCGTGTCGACGTAGACCGGGGTTGCGGTATCAGCTTCGTGCCAGCGTGCCGGCGTCGACGACAGCAGCGTGTAGGCGGCCCCGGCGTGACCATCGAATCCGGCGGCAGGGGCGGCTGGAATCTCCGGCTGCACCACGGCACCGGCCGCACTCACGCGGGAGCCTGCGAGCGACGCCAGCGCATCGAGCGCCACCGCGGAGCGGAACTCGCGGCCCACGACGGTGGCGCGATCGTGACCGAAGATTTCGCGCGTGGCCGACGTGGCGGCATCCGCCGAACCGGTCAGCACCCACTTGCCCTGCTCGAGCCCGGCCACCGACAGCGTGTGGTCGCGCGGCCGCACGTCGAGGAACACGAGCACGTCTTCGCCGACCTCGAAGCGGGCCTGACCGCCGACCACGAACGCCGTGTCGCCGACGATGCCGCCCAGTTGCTTGACGACGACCCGCGACGGCGCGCCCGTCAGGCCCCACGACTTCACGACGTCGATGGTGACGAAGGTGTAGATGGTGCCGGCCGTGTCATCCCAATGGGCGCTGGCGGCCACGACCCGGCCCTGCACGGCGGCGGCGCTCGACCGGGCGAGCGTGTCATCGGAGACGGCCCGCAGCGACGCGTCGGCCGCAGCGCTGCCAAGCACCACACCGGCCACACCCATCACCAGCCATCGCCGCAGGAGTTCCATGAGGATGGCAGCGGTGCAAGCGGTGTGCCGCGACGTTGCGACCAGATCTGCCCACGATCCGCCCGCGGCGACACCCGTGCGTGTGCCGCGTTCATACATCGCGTGCCAGATTGTGGGTGGCGCGTTGCCACGCGCCGGGGCGGCGCGGCGGCTAGCGGCGCGAGCGGCGCTCGTCGCGCAGGCGGCGTTCGTCGCTGCGGCGCTCGGTGCCGGTGGGCGATCCGACGTCGAGCACGCGGCGATCCCAGCCGGTGCGGCGGTCGCGCGCGCGTCCGCGGCGTTCGGTCTTCATGGTGAGGGCGGCGCCGTCGGCGGCCTTCGACATCTCGCGTTGCAGGCGCAGGTTGCGCCGCTTCGGTTCGACCACCTCGAGCAGCGCGTCGTGCACGGCCTTGGCCTTGGCGTCTTCCGGCGCCATCCCGAAGCGCTCGCGCAGCAGCGCGGCGGCGGCGAGCACCGCCTGGCGCTGCCACACCTCGAGGGTGACACCCTTGCCGCTACTCATGGAAACGTTCGATCAGGCCGGCGGGCAGGCTGGCGTCGTCGGGTGCCACCCGTTCCTCGGCCTGCGCGAAGTAGTCGCGCATCAGGCCGATGCCGGCCGGGCGCGTCGAGGTGCCGCGACGGTCGGCCAGGCGGTCGTCGCCTGAGCGACGCTCGACGCCGTACGGCGAGCCGAGGTCCTTGGTGCGGCGCTCGGCGCGGCGGCGATCGTCAGCCAGCCGCCGGCGCTCGCGTTCGCCCGCCGGCACGATGGCCACCCGGCGCTCGGGCGCGGCGGCCACGGCGACCGGCCGCGGCGTGACCGGTGTCGGGATGGTGGAGCGCACCGACGCCACGCCCACCCCGGACCCGCGCAGCGGATTCGGACGTGGACGTGGTGCCGGCGTGGGCACTGGGGGAGGCCCAAACTTGCGCGAAATTTCCAACCACGAGGCGGCGGCCAGCGCCGCTTTCTGAAAAACAGTCATTGCTCGAACCGACACTTGTTCGCGAATCGGATCCCTTTTGGGGCTCAAACCCCGCGAACGGCTTGAACAACGGTGACATCAGCAAGAAGCGTGCTCAGGAGCGGTCCTCCTGCACCCGGCTGAAGCCGAACGCCTCGTCGGTGGCTTCCTCGGCGTGCGCGACCGCGCGGACGAGGATCCGGCTGGCCATCCAGGCGAGCGCCGGATCGCGGTCGGTGCCGAACGAGAACAACTGGTGCGGATACTGCCGGTGCGGTCCGATGAGCGGGAAGCGGTCGGGCCCGGCCACGACCGGTGTGGACCAGCCGAACTCCGGCACCAGGCCGACGATGGCCGGGAAGCGCTTCAGGCACTCGTACATCAACTGGCCGGTACGCTGGACCAGCGCCGCCGGACGCTGCTTCTCGGTCAGCAGCGGTCCGTCTCCGCCGGTGAGTAGCAGACGGCCATCGGCGGTGGCCGTGGTCGCCACCGACGCCTCGGCGTCGTAGAGCACGCTCGACCCGAGCGCGACGGCTTTGCGCATCGCCGCCGGCATCGGCGCCGTGAGCACGTGATAGCGCTCGAAGCCGCGCACGTGCCGGTCGAGCGTGGGCGCAAGCGTGCCGGGCGCGTCGGTGCAGATGACCACGCGCGGCGTGACGATGGCGTGTTTGCCGACCCACACGGTGGCGTCCACGCGGGTGAACGTGATGCGCGTGACCGGGCTCTTCTCGAAGACCTTCGCGCGCGCGGCCGCGAGTCGGCTGATGGCGCCGGTGACGATGCGCGACGGCTCGGTGAGGCCCACGCCCCCCAGACGGGTGGCGGCGGCAGCATCCGCCGTGGTGGCTTTCGCCAGCGCCGCGCCGGTGACGGTGGCCGCCGTGAGGCCGGCAGCAGTGCGGGCCACGACATCGCGGTCCCAGCCCTTCACGGGCTCGGCGAGCGCCAGCAGCGGACGCGTATCGCCCACGCCGGAAATCTTCGCTTTCGCAAGACCGGCGGCGAGCGTCGCGGCGGCGCTGGTCACCGCCGACATCAGCGTGCGCGCGATCTTGCGGCCGTGCGCGGCTTCAAGCGCCCGGTAGTCGGCGCCAACGAGCAGGCCGGTGAGACCCGACGCGGCGCGGCTGTGACCGGCGCCCACGCGCCCCGCTTCGAGCAGCACGACGTGGTGGCCGGCCGCCTTCAGCGCGGTGGCGGTGAGGATGCCGGTGAGGCCGGCGCCAACCACCACGACATCCGCCGTCTCGACGTCGGGCCGGGTCGGAAACGCCTTCGATTTCGGCGGCGTGAGGATGGCCCACGGGCCGACGCCGTAGCGGGTGCGGCTCATGCGGTGGCCACGTCGCGGACGGCGCGTTCGAACACCGTCAGATACGCCGTGACGCCCTGCGCGTCGCGGGGCGGCGAGAGGCGAAGCCATGCGGACGTCGCTGGTCCGGCGACGACGCGGCCGGGAAGCAGCGTCCGCGCGAGGTCGCGACCTGCCGGCGCGAGGCGGACGTCGATCGCATCACCGTCGAGCCGGATCGCGACCCGCCTGCCCGCAAACACCGCCGGCGCGCCGAAGAGCGAGCCCAACCGCAGGCCGCGCCGGCCTTCGACGAAGGTCGTTAGGAGCGCCACGAGCGAACGGGACGGACGAGACACGAGGCGGGATTGTAACGGATCGCCGGGCCGATTCCGGCCGCGCCGCCGGCCGGCCGCTCGGGTCAGGCCCCTTACGGTTCGCGTAAGGGTCTGACCCCGGTCATCGGCTGGCGCCGCGATTCGCGGGCGAGCAGCGCTGCCTTGCGGTCGGCGCCCCAGCGATAGCCGCCGGGGCCGCCGGCTGCCGGCACCACGCGGTGACAGGGCACGACCAGGGCCACCGGGTTGGCGGCGCAAGCCCGGGCAACGGCCCGCGCGGCCTTCGGGCGGCCGATGGCCGCGGCCACCTGGGCGTAGGAACGCGTCTGACCGGCCGGAATCGCCTGCAGCGCTTTCCAGACCCGCCACTGGAAGGCGGTGCCGCGCACGTCGAGCGGCACGTCGGGCGTGGCGGCCGGCCGCGCGCCGATCGCGGACGCAATCGCCGTGGCCCAGCCGCCGGGGAGCGTCCCCGGTTGCACGGTCGCGCCGGGGAACTCGGCCGAGAGTTCGGCGGCCAGCGCGTCGTCCGCGGTGCCGAGCTTCACCGCGCAGACTCCGGCGGACGTGGCCGCCACGAGCAGACGACCAAGCGCCGACGGCACGACGGCATAGATGATGAGGGCGCCCGGCGCGCCCTTCTTGTAGGCCGAAGGCGTCAGACCGGCGCCGGTGGGCTTGTTGGCCGAGACGCGGCTCGGCGAGCCGTAGCCGGCCTCATAGGTGGCGGAGGTCACATCGTGGCCGCGGCGCAGCGCCGTGCGGAAGTGTTCGGCGCGGCAGGCCGCCTGGAACTCGCGCGGCGACAGGCCGGTGTGCGCGGTGAAGGCGCGCTGCAGGTGCGACGGGCTGAGCCCGACGCGGGCCGCCAGATCGGCCAGCATGACCGTGTCGGTGGCATGCGCGCGCAGATACGCGGCGGCGTCGGCCACGGCCCGCGCCGCCGCCGAGACCGGACGCGCGCCGGCGGGTGTGCAGCGCAGGCAGGCGCGGAAGCCGGCGCGTTCGGCGTCGGAGGGGGCGGCGAAAAAGGCCACGTTGTCGCGGCGCGGGCGGCGGCTCGGGCACGACGGCCGGCAGAACACACCGGTGGACGTCACGGCGTAGACGAAGCGCCCGTCGGCGTCGCGATCGCGCGCGAGCACGGCGGTCCAGCGGCGATCGTCGGTGCGTGGAGCGGGCATCGGGTCGGGAGTGGTGTGGGCAAGCATCATGGCACGAGGGTACCGGCTGCGCCCGGGCGGCCATGCGATCCGGCCCGTGCGCTGGAACTCAGCGGCCAGGGGCTGGCGGCTAGCGGCTGAGGTCGCGCTGGATCACTGCGGCTCAGCAATTCGAAGCCCGCGTCGACCATCATGTCGGCCGAGACAGGCGCCGGCCTGTTAGCCGTCCTAGTCCGCCAGCCCCTAGCCGCTAGAATCCTCCCATGCGCCAGTTCCTGCGCTTCCTGATGTGGATGGCCGCGCTCGTGGTCGTTGGCGCGTTCGTCGTGGCCGTTGGCGCGCGGTTCATGGTGGGGCGCAGTCTGCCCGTGGTCGATGGCACCGTCACGCTGACCGGGCTGGCCGCGCCGGTCACGATTGCGCGCGACTCGCTGGCCATTCCGACCATCACGGCCGGCTCGCGTGTGGATCTGGCGCGCGCGATGGGTTTCCTGCACGCGCAGGAGCGCTTCTTCCAGATGGATCTGCAGCGGCGTCAGCCGGCCGGCGAACTTTCGGCGCTGGTCGGGCCCGCGGCCTTGAACGCCGACCGCGCGCAGCGCGTGCACCGCTTCCGCAAGGTTGCCGCCCGCGCGCTCGCGCTCGCGCCCGCCGACTACCGTGCCGAACTCGATGCCTACGCCGCCGGTGTGAACGCGGGGCTGGCGGCGCTTGGCGCCGCGCCGTTCGAATACCTGGCGCTGCGTCTCACGCCGGAGCCGTGGACGCCGGAAGACTCGATCCTGACGCTCATTGCGATGTCGGTGACGCTGCAGGGCAATCAGTGGGAGTACGAGCGGACGCTCGGCACGCTCGCGGCCCGGCTGCCGGCGCCGATGTTCGAGTTCCTGGCCGGACGCGCCAGCGACTGGGAGAGCCCGATTGTCGGCGTGCCGCATCCGGTGCCGCCGGTGCCGGGACCGGAGGTGTACGAGACTCGCAGCGGCACCATCTACCTCGGGCCCACGAGTCCCGGTCTGCCGTCGCAAGGGAAGAAGGTCGCGGCACACGTCGCACCCGCGACCGACGCACCGGACGCGTCCGCATCGCTCCCCTGGTGGGCACGCCTGCCGCGCGACGAAGAAGCCACGCTCGGCAGCAACAACTGGGCGGTGTCGGGCGCGCGCTCGAAGACCGGCAGCGCGATTGTCGCCAACGACATGCACCTGCGCCTCGCGGTGCCGAACATCTGGTACCGCGCCACCTACGTGCTGCCCGATGATCGCCGGCCGGGTCAGACGCGCATGCTCTCGGGCGTGACATTGCCGGGCGGCCCGCAGATGGCCGTGGGCACCAACGGCGACATCGCGTGGGGCTTCACGAACTCCGCCGGCGACTGGTCGGATCTGGTCGTCATCGAGCCCGTCCCGGGCGATGCCGCGAAGTACCAGACACCGGACGGCCCGCGCGCCTTCGAGGTCGTCACCGAATCGATCGCGGTCAAAAGTTTTGCGCCGGTGCCCTTCGAGGTGCGCACCACGATCTGGGGACCGGTGGTGGCGCGCGATCATCTGGACCGTGAGCTTGCAAGCAGATGGGTCGCCCACGATCCGGCGATTCTCGCTACGGATCCCGCGCGCATCGCGCACGCACGTTCTGTAGACGAGGCGCTGCAGGCGGCCGTGGGCGCGTCGCTGGCGGCGCAGAACCTGGTCGTGGGCGACAGGAGCGGACGCATCGCGTGGACGATCTACGGCGCCATTCCGCGCCGCATCGGTTTCACCGGCGACGTCCCCACCTCGTGGGCTGACGGCACACACCGCTGGGACGGCTATCTCGGCTTCGACGAACATCCGCGCGTCGTCGATCCGCCGGATGGCCGTCTGTGGACAGCGAACGCCCGCACCGTCGACGGGGCGATGCTCGAGAAGATCGGCGATGGCGGCTACACCGACGGCATCCGCGCGTGGATGATCCACGACCGCCTGAAGACGCTCGACACCGCCGACGAGCGTGATCTGTTCGCCATGCAGCTCGACGATCGCTCGCTGTTTCTCGATCGCTGGCGCGACGTCCTGCTGCAGACGCTCGCCTCGCCGCCAGCGCAAGGCGGTCCGGCGACACGCGCCGAAGCAGCGCGCCTCGTGCGCGACACCTGGAGCGGGCGCGCCTCGCCCGACTCCGCCGGCTACCGCATCGTGCGCGCCTTCCGCCTGAACGTGTCGCGGATGGCGATGGAATCGCTCACGGCGCAAGTCAAGTCGGTGACGCCCGACTTCGACTACACCACGATCCGCCGGCTCGAGGGTCCGCTGTGGCGGCTCGTGAACGAACGGCCCCTGCACTTGCTCGACAAGCAGTTCCCGTCTTGGGACGCCTTCCTGCTTACGGCCATCGATCGCACGCTCGAGCCGCTGGCACGAGACGGTGCGCTCGCCGCCCGCACCTGGGGCGAACAGAACACTGCCGACTTCGCGCATCCGCTCGCCGCTGCCGTGCCGCAACTGGCGCGCTGGCTGAACATGCCGCGCGAGCCGCTGGCGGGCGATGTCTACACAACGCGTGTCGTGTCGCCGCGATCCGGCGCGTCGGAGCGGTTCGTGGCCTCGCCCGGACACGACGGCACCGCCATCCTGCACATGCCGGGAGGCCAGAGCGGGCATCCGCTGTCGCCGCACTACGGCGACCAGCAGCGCGCCTGGGTGGCCGGCGATCCGCTGCCGCTGCTGCCTGGACGGCCCGTGCACACGCTGACACTCGCGCCCTAGTTGCGGCCCGCCGCGCGGCCGGGCGGCGACACGAAGCGGCGTGATAGTCTGCGGCACCCCCTCAGTCGCGGACCCTGCATGTACCCGATTCAGTTTGGCCTGCTCGGTGCCGAGGCGATTGTGATGGCGGTCCTCGTGCTGGGCCTCTTCCGCAGCCGCACCGTGCTGGGGCTGTCGCCGCTCTACATCGTCATCGGCGGCTTCCAGTACCTGGAGGCCTCGCTCAGCCTGCGGGTCGAAGTGGCCCCGGGATGGGAGGTCTATCCGGCGTCGATGGTCATGTTCACCGCGACCCTGCTCGCGGTGCTGCTGGTCTACATCAAGGAAGACACGCGCGAAGCGCGCAAGCTCGTCTACGGTCTCGTGCTCGCCAACGCCGGGTTGTCGCTGGTGTCGATGGTGATCAGTCAGCACATGCTGATTCCCGGCAGCGAGGTGCCGGCCGGTCTCACGACCGGCACCTTCCAGAACAGCGCGTGGGTGGCGCTCGTCGGCACGGTGCTGCTGCCCCTCGACGTCATCGGCATCATCCTCGTCTACGAGTTCGTGAGCCGCTACGTCGCGTCCACGTTCGGGCGGGCCGCGCTGGCGCTGCTGGCGATCGTGGCGGTGGACAACTTCCTCTTCACGCTGGCCGTGCAGTGGGGCCGGCCGGCGCTGCCGCGCCTGATGCTGGCCGGACTGGTCGGCAAGTCGGCGGCCGCCCTGCTCTACGCATCGGCGCTGACGCTGTATCTGCGCTACTTCGAGCCCGCCGTCGCCACCGTCGGCACCGGCGATGTCGCTGACGTGCTGCAGAAGCTGACCTACCGCCAGCTCTACGAACAGGCGCGCACGCGGATGACACGCGACGCGCTGACCGGCCTCTACAACCGCGGCTACTTCGACGAGGCCCTGCCGCGCGCCGTGGCCCACGCCGAGCGCTACCAGCATCCGTTGAGCGTGTTGCTCGTGGATACCGACCACTTCAAGGAAATCAACGACACCCACAGCCACCTCGTGGGCGACCGCGTGCTGAAGCTGGTGGCGGAGCTGCTGGCCGAACACGCGCGCTCGGCCGACACGGTGTGCCGCTACGGCGGCGACGAGTTCGTCGTGATCCTGTCGAGCGCCGATGCGGCCAGCGCCGCCGCGTTCGCCGAACGCTTCCGCCGGCGCCTGCGCGACCGCGCGCAGGTGGCGCTGCAGGGCGGCACGGTGCACATCACCGCCACGGTCGGCATCGCCACGTTCCTGGAAGATTCGGTGGCGCGCACCGCCGAAGACCTGCTGCGCCTGGCCGACAATCGACTCTACGTGGGAAAACGGGCGGGACGCGACCAGGTGGTGTGGCGCGACGCCCCCGTGGCGTCGTGAACACCATTTGTAACGGGGTCAGACCCCGTTACAAATCGAGACCGTGACAGACCCCGTTACAATCGCCCGGAAGGAGCGTGTCATGCGCCGTGCCATCTTCGCCTCCGCCGCCCTCGCCGTTCTGCTCGCGTCGTCGTCCGCCCTCGCGCAGGCGCCGGCCGAGTCGCGCTACGTGCTGCCGCCGCAGGCGATCGTGGATGCCCTCGACGCTCCGCCGCCGCCCGACGTCTACCTGAGCCCGGCGCGTGACGTCGTCGCCGTGCTCGACCGCGCGCCGATGCCGTCGATTGCCGAGCTGGCGCGCCCGATGCTGCGCCTCGCCGGTCTGCGCATCGACCCGCGCAACAACGGCCGCCACCGTGCCCGCACCGCGCGCGCCCTCACCCTGAAGACGGTGGCCGATGGCACCGCGCGCCCGGTCGCGCTGCCGCCATCGGCGGCGGTCACGTGGCTGGGCTTCTCGGCCGACGGCGCCCGCTTCGCGTTCACGCATGCGCGCGACACCGCCATCGAGTTGTGGATCGGCGAGTCGGCCACCGGAGGCGCCCACGCCGTGCCCGGCCTGGCCCTGAACGGGGTCTTCGCGACACCGTGCACGTGGGTGGGCACCGGGAGCCGGTTGCTGTGCAGCACGATCCCGGCCGGCCGCGGCGCGGCGCCGGTGGCGCCGCTGGCGCCAGGTGGGCCCAACGTGCAGGAACACCGCGGCGGCGTGGCGCCGGTGCGCACCTATCAGGACCTGCTGACCTCGGCGCACGACGAAGCGCTCTTCATCTATCACGGCACCAGTCAGCTCGTGTTCGTGAACGCGGTCGGCTACGAGCGCACGCCGCTCGGACGTCCGGGTCTGCATGCGCAGGCACAGCCGTCGCCCGACGGCCAGCTCGTGCTCGTCACCACGCTCACCGCGCCGTTCTCGCGCCTGGTGCCCTACGACGACTTCGCCCGGACGATCGCCGTCTGGGATCGCAGTGGCGCCGTCACGAAGACGATCGCGACGCTGCCGGTGGCCGACAACGTCCCCAACAGCGGCGTGCCCACGGGCCCGCGCGCCGTACGCTGGCAGCCCTCGGCGCCAGCGACGCTCACGTGGGCCGAAGCGCTCGACGGCGGCAATCCGAAGGTGGCCGCCGCGCACCGCGACCGCGTCGTCACGCTGGCGGCGCCGTTTGCGGCCGCGCCGGTGGAACTGGCGCGCACCGAATATCGCTTCGGCGCGTTGCAGTGGACCGACAAGGGCGTTGGCCTGCTCACCGAGAACGATCGCACGACGCGTCGCACCCGCACGTGGGTGCTCGATACCGCCGGCGCCGCGCCGCGCAAGCTGTGGGACCGCAGCGCCGAAGACAGCTACAGCCATCCCGGCACGCCGGTCCGGCGCGAGGGCGCGTCGGGTCTCGACGTCATCCCGCAGACCGGCTCTACGATCTTCCTCGCCGGCGCCGGTGCCTCTCCGCAGGGCGACAAGCCGTTTCTGGACGCGCTCGATCTCACCACCCTCAAGGCGGCGCGCAAGTATCAGATGACCGAAGGCTACGAGCCGGTGCTGGGCCTGCTGGCCGATGACGGCTCGCGTGTGCTGACGCGCTTCGAAACCAAAGCCACGCCGCCGGCCACGCTCGTGCGCTCGACCGCCGATGGCCGCCGCGTGACGCTCACCACGTCTGCGGATCCCGCCCCGGCCGTCTCCGGCGCGCAGAAGCAGGTCATCACCTACGCGCGCGCCGACGGCGTGCAGCTGTCGGCCACGCTCTACACACCGGCCGGCTGGACGCCGGACAAGGGCCGGCTGCCGACGATCTTCTGGGCCTATCCGCGCGAGTTCGTCGATCCGAACGCCGCCGGCCAGGTGACGGGCTCGCCGCAGCGCTTCACGTCGGTGAGCGGCGCCTCGCATCTGCTGCTGCTCACGCAGGGCTACGCGATTCTCGACGACCCCTCGATGCCGATCGTCGGTCCCGGTGAAACCGCCAACGACACCTACATCGAGCAGCTCGTCGCGAGCGCGAAGGCGGCGGTCGACAAGGTGGTGGCGATGGGCGTCGCCGATCCGAATCGCCTCGTCGCCGGCGGCCACAGCTACGGCGGCTTCATGACGGCGAACCTGCTGGCCCACTCGGATCTCTTCCGCGCCGGCATCGCCCGCAGCGGCGCCTACAACCGCACGCTCACGCCGTTCGGCTTCCAGAACGAGCAGCGCACGTTCTGGGAAGTGCCGGAGATCTACAGCCGGATGTCGCCGTTCAATCACGCCCACCTCATCAAGGAACCGGTGCTGCTCATCCACGGCGAGGCGGACGACAACAGCGGCACCTTCCCGATTCAGTCGGAGCGCTTCTACGTGGCGCTCAAAGGTCACGGCGCGACGGTGCGCTACGTGACGCTGCCGCACGAAGCGCATGGCTACGCCGCGCGCGAGTCGGTGCTGCACACGGTGGCGGAGATGCTCAACTGGGCGAACGAGTGGACCAAGCCCGGCACGACGTCGACGGCGCAGCCGCAGAAGTAAGGATGGCAGCAGCTCTCCCGGAGAACGCCGCACAGCCGGCGTCGCGCGCCGCCTGGCGCCGGTGGCTCGAACGCCACCACACGCGCGATCGCGGCGTGTGGCTCGTCTACTTCAAGAAGTCGAGCGGCAGGCAACGCTTCACCTACGACGACCTGGTCGAAGAAGCGCTCTGCTTCGGCTGGATCGACGGCCAGGCCCGCGGGCTCGACGACGAGCGCTCGATGTTGTGGCTGTCGCCACGCAAGCCGAAGTCGGTGTGGTCGGCGCCCAACAAGGTCCGGGTGGCGCGTCTGATGGCCGCCGGTCTCATGCATCCGGCCGGCCTGGAGAAAGTGGCGCTCGCCAGGCGGAATGGTTCGTGGCAGGCGCTCGAGGCCACCGACCGGCTCGAAATGCCGGACGACCTTGCTGCAGGCGCTGGCGGCCGTTGCGGGCGCTCGCGCGCACTTCGACGCATTTCCGGCAACGGCGAAGAAGGCCGTGCTCGAATGGGTGCGCCAGGCGAAACGGCCGGAGACGCGGGCGCGTCGTGTCGCCGAGTCGGCCCGCATGGCGGCGGCGAACCAGCGGATGAACGCGACCTCGGCCAAGATTCTTGCCGGGCCACGACTTCGTTCCGCCGAAGGCCGAAAGCTAAGCGCCCGTCACCCCCGGCAAGCCCCAGAACATTGCATTCAGGGGGCCGGGAAGGGGTCGTGCGGGTTGGCGCAGAGCTTGCTCTATCCCAGGCATGCTGGATTCGCTGCCATCGTCTGCAACGCAGGCCCTCCGACGGGTGACGTCGGGCTGGAGTCACCTCGCTCGACCATCCGTCGACCTCGGGCGCGTCGCCTACGAGCCGGGCTGCGTCGTCGATGACGACCCGGGCGAAATCGTGCGTCATGCAGCGCCGCTCGATGACCGCGCCCGGGCGCAGCTGCGGGAGCAGCAGATTGCCCGTCTGCGTCGCGATCCCGTGGCGGTCGTGGCGCGCGAACGGCGCATCGCGATCGAACGCGCGCCGACGGGTCGCGTGCTGCGCGCCAGGTTCGCCTGAGCACGCGCTCGACTGACGGCGCCCGCCAGCACCATCGCGCACAGGCGCGGCCGGCCCTACACTACGCGCATGCGGCTCCCGCATGGCACCAGGCGACGCTTCCTGCGCCTCCTCGGCACGGCCACCCTCACCGGCACGACGCACCCGTGGCGTGTCCGTGCGGCCGAGGCCCAGCCACCGTCTGATGTCGAGGGCCGCGCCCACGACGTGCTGCGCGCCTTCGATGCCCAGGGCCACCATCGCACCGGCACCGAGGTGGACCGCGCCTCCGGCGAGTGGCTGCACCGCGAAGCGGCGCGAGCCGGCGGCAACGCGCAGCTGGTGCCCTTCGCCCTCGACCGGATCGATGTGGTCGAGGCGTATGTCGAGATCGGGGGACGACGGATCGAGGGCCTGCCGCTCTTCGATGGCGGCACCACGGACGCGGCCGGCGTGTCGGCGCCGCTCGGTCCCGAGGGCGTCCATCTGGCGATCGCCGACCGGGCGGCCATCGGCACCGAGGGCGAGTTTCTCGCCGCGCTGCGACGCGGCGGCCAGGCCCCGTCGATTGTGGTCGTGACCGCGACGAGTGTGCCGGGGCTGGTGCCCTCGAACGCCCGCGCCTTCGCCGTGCCGTACGGCTGCCCGGTGCTGCAGGTCGGCAGCGAGTCGCGCCGCGTGCTCGAGGCGGCGGCGCAATCCGGCGCCACGGCGCGGGTGGTCTGCCGCACGACGCGCACGCGCACCACGGCCGTGAACGTCGTCGCCGAGGTGCCAGGCCGGGACGCGTCGCTGGCGCCGCTGGTCGTCATCACGCCGCGCAGCGGCTGGTGGACGTGCGCGGCCGAACGTGGCGGCGGTCTGGTCTGCTGGCTGGAAGCGATGCGGGCGCTGGCGGCCGCACGGCCGGCGCGGCGCACGGTGTTCGTGGCCTCGAGCGGCCACGAGCTGGGACATCTGGGCCTCGACGCGTTCCTGCACACCGATGAGGCGCTCCTCGGCACGGCCCACGCCTGGATCCACCTCGGCGCCAACATCGGGGCCGGCGCGACGGGTGCGCTGATGCAGTCGTCACACGACGCGCTCGACGAGGTGTTGGCGGACGCGATGACCGCGTCCGGAGCGGCCATCGCGGCCCGTCTGCCGCGCGGCCGCGTGCCGGCCGGCGAAGCGCGCAACCTGCACGTCGGCGGCGCCCGCTACGTGTCGCTCATCGGCCAGGGGAACGCGTGGTTCCATCATCAGGACGATCGCTATCCGGCGGCGGTGACCGCCGACGGCGTGGCGCGCTGCGCGCGTGCCGTGGCCGCGGCGGCCACGCGCCTGGCAAGCGCCTGAGGGCGACGGCTACTGGCGCGTCGACGCCGGCACCGGCCAGCCCTTGTCGATCGGCTTGGCGGGATCGGCCGTGATCGCGATGTCGGCGCAGTGGTGGTACGAATAGCCACCCGGCTGGTTGTAGGCGTGATCCGCCATGAACTGGATCACCTGCAGCGTGCACTTCTCGCAGGTGATGTTCGGCAACTGGATGTCGGCTTCGAAGGTGGCCGGGCTGGCCGGCCGCGTGTAGTGCGGGAAGAGACCGTCCGCGAGCACCGGCAGCTGCGGCGGGCTCTGGATGACCCCCCATACCGACCGCGGGCCCTTCTCTGTCGTGCGTTCGACGGTCACCGTGTCGGGCGGCAGCTCGTCGCGCGAGTTCACGGCCAGCGCCACCCGGTAGTGCCCGGGGTGATAGATGGTCTCGACCACCTTCAGGTGCAGCAGCGAGCCGCCGACGGCCTTGTTGACGGCGCCGCTCAGCGCCATCTTCGGATCGGCGCCGCACGGCGCCGACTTCTGCGGATCGCCGCGTTCGCTCTCGACGATCCAGCCCGCTGGCTCGAGCATCTTGAAGTGGGCATCGAGGGCCACGGGGGTCGCGCCGAGCACAAGAGCGGCGGCAGCGAACATGAGCGGCAGGCGGGCGGCAGTCATCATCCGGGTCTCCTTGGGCGGTGCGCGAACGCGATGATACGCCAAGCGGTGCCGGCGGCGACGCGTGACAGAATCGCGGACATGTCCCGCCCGTTCCGCATGTACTCCGATCTGGCCGAATGGTGGCCGCTGCTCTCTCCCGCGACGGAATACGAGGAGGAAGCCGCCGATCTGCTGCCGGAGCTGCTCGGCACCTCGGACGCGCCACCAGCGACGCTGCTCGAGCTCGGCGCCGGCGGTGGCAGCCTCGCCTGGCATCTGAAGAAGCACCTGACCCTGACCCTCACCGATCTGTCGCCCGAGATGGTGGCGGTGAGCCGCACCGTCAATCCGGAGTGCGAACATCTCGTCGGCGACATGCGGACCATCGACGTCGGCCGTACCTTCGACGTCGTGTTGATTCACGACGCGATCATGTACCTGCACGACCCCGGAGGACGCGCGCCTGGCGCTCGTCAACGCCGCGCGCCATTGCCGCCCTGGCGGCGCCGTGATGGTGATTCCCGACAGCGTCGCCGAGACGCTCGAACCCGACACCCACACCGGCGGGCACGACGCCGAGGACGGGCGCGGCCTGCGCTACATCGAGTGGTCGTGGGATCCGGACCCCGCCGACGACACCTTCGAGACGGTCTACGCTTTCGTGCTGCGGCGCGCCGACGGCACCGTCGAGTGCACCCACGAAGTGCATCGCAACGGCATCTTCCCGCGCGGGTCGTGGCTGGCGTGGCTGGCCGAAGCCGGTATCGACGCCACCGGCCGCATCGACGAGTGGGGCCGCGACGTCTTCGTGGGCCGGCGCAGGAGATGACGCCGGCCCCGTGAACCGATCACGCCACGCGCTCAGGGCGCGGGTTTGTATGCGTCACACGACACGTTCGGGTGCCAGTTGACGAAGGTGCCGTTGGGATTCGGCTTCCACGCCCACACGTGGAGCGTGTAGAAGGCCGGCAGGCCGTAACGGTTCGGGCTTTCGAACAAGTGCAGCAGCTGACCCATGAGCTGTGGCGTGGCGGTGTTGGCGGCATTCCACTGGTCGGCGAAGACCAGGAAGTCGGCGCCGGTGAGCTTGAGGCGGCCGTCGGGCTGCGGTTCGTAGATCACGATCTCGGGCCGCGAGGCGTCGAGCACGCCGTCGCCGACCAGCGGCAGGTTCACGTAGTGCAGGCCCATCGCGCCGGTGTCGCCGCCGCTCACGCAGCCGAACATGAGCGCGTAGCCTTCAGCCTCGGCGACGCTCACGTCGCGAAAGCGTTCGGTCGCCTCGCGCACGGCCTTCACGAGCACGTTGGTCGGACCTTTGCGTTCGTCCGGACTGTCATGGCGGGCCGCGGCGGGCGCGCCCGGCCCTTGCGCTCGCGCAAGGATGCCGCCAAGACCAGCGACGAGGGCGGCGGTGAAGGCAGCGGCGGTGAGCGGTCGAGTCGGGAATCGGATGGTCATGGTGTCTCCTGTGAAGCGGGGTGAACGAGCGGGGGCACTGCGCGCGTCAGCCGGCGACGTCCGGGCAGGAGCATCGGCACCGAGCGCCGGTAGGCCTCGTACGAGGCGCCGTGTTCGTGAACGAGGTCGTGTTCCTCGAACTGGATCGCCAGCACGATGTAGGCGGTGGTGGCCACCGCGAACACCAGGTGCGCGAGCGTCATCGTCGGCGTCATCCAGAACGCCAGTAGGAAGCCGAAGTAGAGCGGGTGCCGCACGAAGCGGTACGGCAGCGGCGTGCGGAAGGTGATCGGCGTGTAGGGGCGGCCGACCAGCGGCAGCCATACCTGCCGCAGGCCGAACAGATCGAAGTGATTGATGAGGAAGGTCACGACCAGCACCGTGCCCCAGCCGGCCGCGAACAGCGTCCACAGCACGGCGCGCGCCGCCGGCTGCTCGATCGACCAGATCACGCCGCCGAGCGGACGCCACTGCCAGAAGAGCAGCAGCAGCGCCAGGCTGGCGAAGAGCACGTAGGTGGAGCGCTCGATCGTCGACGGCACGATCTGCGTCCACCACTCCTTGAACCAGCGCCGCGCCATCACGCTGTGCTGCACGGCGAAGATGGTCAGCAGGGCGGCGTCGATGGCGAGCGCGGCCGCAAGCGAGGTGTCCTGCGGCCCGTCGAGGCGGCGTGGCACGAGGAACCCGCCCACGAACGCGATGGCGTAGAGGAACGTGGCCAGGAAGATCAGATACGAGAACACGCCGTAGACGAAGAACGACAGGCGCTTGAGCACGGCACTCCTCCTTGTGAAGAGCGAGGATGCTCCCGCGACCGAAAGCGCGCTATCGGCTGTATGTCCCGATCCGGCTGACGCCGGTCGCCGGGATGTGAGACAAATGTCCCGGTTCGCCCGGGGCGGATCGCCGATGACCTTGCGCCAGCACATCCGTTACGTCACGGCCCTCGACGGCACTCGCCTCGCGTGGGCCGACGCCGGCGCCGGCCCGGTGGTGGTCAAGGCCGCCAACTGGATGACCCACCTCGAGTACGAGTGGTCGAGTCCGGTCTGGAAGCACTGGCTGCAGTTCTTCTCCGGCCGTTACCGCTTCGTGCGCTACGACGAGCGCGGCTGCGGCATGAGCGACTGGTCACCGAACACACCACTCACGCGCGACCAATGGGCGTCGGACCTCGAACAGGTGGTGGAGGCGGCACAACCCGCCGAGCCCGTCACGCTGCTGGGCATCTCACAGGGCGCGGCCACCTGCATCCAATACGCGATTCGCCATCCCGAGCGGGTGGCGCGGCTCATCCTCTACGGCGGCTACGCGCACGGCGCGCTCAAGCGCAACGTGCCGGCCGCCGAGACGGCGCACCGCGCCATGATCGATCTGGCACGCGTCGCCTGGGGGCGCGACAACCCGACGTTCCGCCAGGTGTTCACGTCGCGCTTCATTCCCGGCGGCACCCACGAGCAGCTCGACTGGTACAACGATCTGTGCCTGAAGACGACCACCGGTGAAATCGCCGCCAGCCTGCTCGAAGCGCGTGGCGAGATGGACATCTCCGACATGCTCGACCAGGTGCGCGTGCCGACGCTGGTGCTGCACGCGCGCAACGATGAGGTGGTGCCGGTCTCGGAGGGCCGGTTCCTTGCCGGCGGCATCCCAGGCGCCGAGTTCGTCGAGCTGGACTCGCGTAACCACGTGCTGCTCGAGCCCGAGCCCGCGTGGCAGCGTTTCCAGGACGCCGTGACGGCGTTCGTGCCGGCCGGTGCGGTCAGCGGCGATCCGGCGTTCAGCGCGCTGTCACCGCGAGAGCGCCAGGTGCTGGCGCTGATGGCCGACGGATTGAGCAATACCGACATCGCCGAGCGCCTGCAGATCAGCGACAAGACGGTGCGCAACCACGCCTCGAACCTGTTCGACAAGCTGGGTGTGTGGTCGCGCGCGCAGGCGATCGTATTCGCGCGCGATCGCGGCTTCGGCGCGTGACGTCGGAGCGCTGCTGGCCGGCTATTTCGAGGCGACGTTCAGCACGGCGTTGAAGATCACGCGGAAGGTGCCAAACGGCTGGCCGCGCCACTGCGGCCGGAAGCCGAGCAGCACGACCCGCCCGGCGTCGTGCTGCACCTGGAGCGCGGCGGCCTTGCCGTGCAGGAATTTCTCGCCGACGAGATAGCCCGAGAGCAGCGGCGAGCCGGCCGTCTGGTAGCGCGCCAGCACCTCGCCCTTGAAGCCCTCGAGCGGCTCGAACGCGGGGCTGCTGTCGACGAAGATCGGCGCCCGCGCCGGCATGCCCGCCATCACGGCCGTCCCCGGCTCGGTCTGCACTTCGAGAATCGACCCGCCGGTGAAGAATTCCTGACGCTTCGTGCCGGCGACGGCGTTCTTCACCGGCAGGTGCAACTGCTCGATCGCGAACAGGCTGCCGCGATTGAAGGTGACGAGCGTGCCGCCGCCGCGCACGAAGGTGTCGATCTCGCGCACGCCGTCGGCCCCGATGCCGCCGGTGAACTGCGGCGGCACGACGCCGGGGGCGAAGCCGTCCATCAAGCCACGTGCTTCGTCGGCGATGACGAGCACGTCGATGCGCGAGGCCAGCGCCGTCGCGCCGTGCAGGTCAGCCGGCGCGAGGTTGATGTAGTCGAAGCCGTATTGCTCGAGCACCCAGCGCGTCCAGCCCTCGTCCATGCTCGGCTGCCAGGGCCGGTAGAGACCGATCCGCGGCTTCTTCACCTCGACGCCAGCGACACTCGCGGCGCGTTCGGCCTGAAGCGCCAGCGTGGTCACCAGGTCCGTGGTGGCCGGGTCGTTCAGCCCGCTGATGGCGTAGCGCGCGGTCTTCGCGCCGGCCGGCGGCACGTAGCGCACGGTGCCACCCGCCTTCCACGCGCGGTTCAGCGCGCGGAAGCTGTTGTTCTGCGCCGGATCGACCAGCAGCACCGCGCCGGTGCCGGTGGCCTTGCCGGCGGGCGGCACGATCGCCGCCGCCGTCGGATTCGACTCGAAGCCCACGCCGGGCAGGCTGTCGAACGGCGCCTTGTCGGCGCTGCCGCTGTCGTAGGCCACCGGCGCGGCGGTGAACGACGGCACACCACCCAGGGCCTTGAGCACGGCCTTCGCCTCGGTCGACAGCGGCGTCGTCACCGCCGCCACCTCGACGCCCATCTGATAGGGCAGCGTCCAGCCGGCCGCGTCGTAGGGCTGCTCGAGCGGCCCATCCGGCGACTCGCGCAGCTCCGGATACTTCTGCACCTCGAGCACCTGACGCGCGGTCTCGGCAAACTCCTGGTCCATCGGCACGACCCAGGCGCCCGCGGCGTAGGTCACGCCGTCGATGGTCGCCGACGCGGTGAGCTGCGACACGCGGAGGCCCTGGAATGCGAGGCGGCGCAGCAATTCGACGGCCGCCACCGGATCACGTTGTTGCTGCGGCACGACGAACGCGTACGGGGGACCGCTTCTGAACTTTGCGATCTGCTGCGTGCCGGCCTTGTAGCGATTCAGCAGCAGCGAGTCCTTGTAACGCGCCGCCCAGTCGATGACCGACAGCGATGCCGTCTCCATGTACTCGACCGCATCGCGCAGGCGCCACCAGCCGCCCGGCCACGGGCTGCTGTAGAGGCTCTGTGGACGCAAGTCGCGCATGTCGGCCGGGAAGTCGTTCGGCATGTAGAAGCGCGGCGTCGCGTACCTGGAACAGCGCCGTCTCGGTCCAGAACGAGGCGATGTTCTGGAGCATCGGCTTGTAGTCGATATAGCCGGGATACCAGGCATCGAAGCCGGTGCCCATGTGGGTGGCGCCCACCTGGCCCTTCTCTTCGAGCCCCTTGGCCATCGCCATGCCGATCATGTTGACCTGCCGCGACAGCAGGTAGGGCACGCGTGAAGCAATCGGCTCGGCAAACGGCGGCAGCCAGATACGGGTCGGGAACGGCGCCGTCTGGTGGTGCACGTGGATGATCTGCGGCTCCCATTCGCGCCACGCGTGTTCCATCACGCGCGACTCGATCATGTTGAGCATGTAGCCGTCGCGGTTGTTGTCGTGGCCGACGTATTCCTGGTAGAGCTTCGGCAGCGGCGCCACTTCGAACGGCGTGCCGACGTTGCCGCGATACCACTCGGTGACCATCGTCTGGCCGTCGGGGTTGATCGTGGGCCACAGCATCAGCACGACGTTGTCGAGCGCCATCGCGGTGTCGGGCTCACCGGCCTTGCTCAGGATGTCGTGGGCGAGCTGCGGCGTGTGCTGTGGCCCGGCCACTTCGGTAGCGTGCAGGCCGCCGTCGATATGCACGAACGCCTTGCCCTCGCGTGCCAGCGCCCGCGCGTCGGCCTCACTCAGGCCGTCTGGATGCGCCAGGCGCCGCGAGATCTCACGCAGCCGGCCGATGTTCTTGAGATTCGCCGGGGATGAGATGAGCGCCAGATGGAACGTGCGTCCCTGCGTGGACGTCCCCGCTTCGACCATCATCATGCGGTCGCTGGCAGCATCGAGCTTCTGGAAGTAGCCGACGACGTCTTCGTAGGTGGCGAGCTTGTAGTCGGCGCCGGGGCGAAAGCCCAGCACCGACTCGGGCGTGGGCAGCGCGGTCTGGGTGTGCACGGCCGGAGCACCAGCCACGACCGCCGCCACCATCAACAGAAGAACCAGCACCGAACGTCTACGCATGATGCGTAGCGTTATAGCACGCGGGTTGTTTACGTCAGTGAGACGCGCATGGCATCGATGACCGCCTGCGGGGCTTCCTCGTGCGGCCAGTGGCCGGCCTCGTCGACGCGGGTCGTGCGCGCGTGCGGGAACGCCTGCTGCCAGCGCGCCAGCATCGCGGGCGGGAACGCCGAGTCGCGCGTGCCCCAGACCAGATGCAGATCGACATCGGCCAGCCGGGCCCGGCGCTGCCACAGCGCATCGAAGAAGGTGCGTGAGCCGAGCAGCGACTGCGCCAGCG
This sequence comes from uncultured Acidobacteriota bacterium, assembly GCA_963779175.1. Taxonomy (GTDB): domain Bacteria; phylum Acidobacteriota; class Vicinamibacteria; order Vicinamibacterales; family UBA2999; genus CADEFD01. The sequence goes on along the minus strand of CAVZXA010000002.1, from coordinate 116,934 downwards.
TGAAGAGCACGCGCTCGCGCGAGTCGGCGTCGCGGAAGACGTTCAGATATTGCGCGTGGATGGCCGGTGTAAGTCGACGCTTGTCGGCGTAGGCCGACAGCATGATGAGCCGTAGCGACGCGTTGAGGCGGCGGTACATCCAGCGGCCCGGCGCGCTGCCGGCCAGCCGCGCTTTCCTCTGCATCGCGGGGTCGTCGTCGAAGGACCACATCCACGAGTTGATGACGACCAGGTGGGCGATCCGCCCGGGGTGATCGAGCGCCCAGTCGAGTGCGATTGGCCCGCCGAAGTCGTGCACGACCAGCGTGAGCTTCCCCGTGGGACACACGCCGTCGATGAACGTGCGAAAGCGAGCGGCGTGATCCTCGGGCCGGTAGCCGGCGTCGGCCGGGCGATCAGAGAGACCGAAGCCGAGGTGGTCGACGGCGATGAGCCGCGCCCGCGAGCGCAGATCCGCGATGAGGTGCCGCCACTCGAAGCTCCACGTGGGCGTGCCGTGCACGAGCACGACCGGAGCGCCCTCACCTTCATCGACGTAGTGCAGGCGCGAGGCTCCGAGGTCGAACATGCGGGGCGCGTACGGCCAGGCGGCGCGGTCGAGCCAGGGCGGCGACGTCACGGCATAGTCAAGCACGCTTGACCATATGTAGTCAATCTCACTTGACGAGTCGCGATACTCTGCGCCACCATCCCACTCGATGCCCAGACGACGTCCGCCATCAAGGGGCCTCGGCCCCGTGCTGTTCGATTGTGCCCGGCTGCTCGACGACGTGGCTCAGGCCGAGGTCAATCGCCAGGCCGGCGCCCGCGTGCTCACCGCTGCGCTCGTGCGCCTGCTGCCTCACCTGACCACTGAGGGGATTCGGCCGACCGAGCTGGCGCGGCGCGTGGACGTCAGCAAACAGGCCGTAGGCCAGGCGCTGGGCGACCTCGAGTCGCGCGGCTTCGTCGAGATGGTGGCCGACCCGGCAGACGGGCGCGCCCGCCTGGTGCGCCTGACCGCGTCGGGCCTGGCGGCGTTCGATCATGGACGCGATGTGCTGGCCTTTTACGAAAAGGCCCTGGCCCGGCGCGTGGGCGCGGCCCGAATGGCGGCGCTGACCGACGCGCTCGCCCGCATCCACGTGGTGCTCGCGGAGTGGACGGCTTCCGGCGCGCCGGTGCGGCCGGCCGGCGATCGGGCGATCACGACCAGGCGGCAACGCTACGCGGCCGTATCGGCTTAGAACGCCGCGCGCCGTGCCGGCTAAACCGCGCCCGGGTCGAAGCCCCAGGTGCGCAGGATCGCCGCCTGGTCCACGTCGCTGGTCGCCTTCTTGAAGCGCGCACCCGAGCGTCCCTTCACGCGCTGTTCGCAGTCGGCCCAGGTGCTGTGGCGCATCGGCTTGCCGTCGACGACGCTCAGATACGAGTAGGCGGGGCCCCTGGATCTGCCGCTGCCGCTGCCGCCGCCGGCCGGCTTGCTGCGCGCCGGCACGCTGGTGTCGTCGGGGATGTCGAGAATCGGCACGCCGTAGGCGGCGAGTGGTCCGTCGTAGAGGGCCGCGCGCCCCTGCACGGCAAACGCGTCCGCGATCTCGTCCACACGTTCGTTGCCGGGAATGCCGGAGTGCCCACGCACGTAGTGCCACGCAATCGACCTGGCGCCACGCGCCGCGGTCAGGCTCGAGAGCGCTTCCCACAACTCGCGGTTCATCACTTCGCCGCCGGTGGCGGTCTTCCAGCCGCGCCGCTTCCAGTTGTGCACCCAGCTCTCGATCCCCTGAATCACGTAGGTCGAGTCGGTGTACACGGCCAGCGGGCCATCCAGGTCGGCGATGTGCGTGAGCGCCTCGATGGCGCCCGTCAGCTCCATCTTGTTGTTGGTGGTGAGCGCGGCGCCGCCGCCGAGTTCGGTCACGTGGCCGTCGGGGGTGACGATGACGACGCCCCAGCCGCCGGGGCCGGGGTTGCGCTTGGAGGCGCCGTCGGTGAAGACAACGATGGGATGTGCGGTCACGCGGTCTCTGCTGGTTACGCCTCGACGAGCACGTCGCGCGCCGCCAGCACGTGCTGGATGGCCTGCGCAGTCGTGTCGGCCATGGCGGTGAGGTGGCCCATCTTGCGACCCGGGCGGGGGTCGGGCTTGCCGTAGAGGTGCAGCTTCACGTCGGGCACAGCGAGTGCGGCGTCCCATTTCGGTTCGCCGTTCGCCCACACGTCGCCGAGCAGGTTGGCCATCGCCGCCGGCCGCAGCAGCGTGGTCGCGCCGAGCGGCAGCCCGCAGATGGCGCGCACCTGCTGTTCGAACTGGCTGGTGATGGAGGCATCGAAGGTGAGATGGCCGGAGTTGTGCGGACGCGGCGCGATCTCGTTCACGAGGATGCGGCCGTCGGTGGTGAGGAAGAACTCGACGCACAGCACACCGACGTAGGCCAGTTCGTCCATCACGGCGCGTGTCACGTCCACCGCTTCGGTCACCGACGCGGCGGGCATCCGCGCCGGCGCCACCGAGACGTCGAGGATGTGATGGCGATGCGCGTTCTCGATCGCGCCGTAGTGCGCGAACGCCCCGTCGAGGCCGCGCGCGGCGACCACCGAGAACTCGAGCGAGAAGTCCACGACCTTCTCGAGGACCGCCGCCTGATGGCCCACCAGCGCCCACACCGCCTCCAGATCGCTGGTCGAGGTGATGCGATGCTGGCCCTTGCCGTCGTAGCCGAAGCTCGCCGTCTTGAGGATGGCCGGCGTGCCGATGCGGGCGACGGCGGTGGTCAGCTCTTCGAGCGAGCCCACCGGTTCGAACGGCGTCACGGGAAAGCCCTTGAGCGCGAGGAACGCCTTTTCGCGGGCGCGCTGCTGGGTGAGGTGCAGCGCATGGCCGCTCGGCCGCACCGGCACGATCTCGGCGGCGGCATCGGCAGCGGCGGTCGAGACGTTCTCGAATTCGAAGGTGATGACATCGACGCCGCGGGCGAAGCGGCGGATGGCGTCGAGATCGTCGTAGTCGGCCTCGATCTCGGCATCGGCCACCTGGCCGGTGGGCGTGTCGACGCCCGGCGACAGCGTGTGGACGCGGTAGCCCATCCGGCGCGCGGCAATCGCGAACATGCGGCCGAGCTGGCCGCTCCCGAGGACGCCCAGCGTGGCGCCGGGCTGGATGATCCGGTTCACGGCAGCGAGTCTTCGCGCACGGCCGCGGTCTGCGCCGCGCGCAGCGCGTGCAGCTTGGCGCGCAGGTCGGGACGCGAGGTGGCCAGCACCGCCACGGCCAGCAGGCCGGCGTTGCTGGCGCCGGCCTTGCCGATGGCGAGGGTGGCCACCGGCACGCCGGCCGGCATCTGCACGATCGACAGCAGCGAGTCGAGGCCCTGGAGCGCCGCGCTCTGCACCGGCACGCCGAGCACCGGCAGGATGGTGTGCGCGGCGACCATCCCGGGCAGGTGCGCGGCGCCGCCGGCGCCGGCGATGATCACCTCGAGCCCGCGCGCTTCGGCCGCCTTCGGCGAACTCGGCCATCCACTTCGGGGTGCGGTGCGCCGACACGATGTGCTTCTCGTAAGGCACGCCCAGCTCATCGAGGGCGGCGGCGGCGTGCGACATCGTGTCCCAGTCGGATTTCGAGCCCATGATGACGGCGACAAGGGGCGATGGCATGGTGGAGGGAAGAGCTTATCAAACCCCGGGGCCCGGGACCGGGCTCGGGACTCGGCCCGGATGCCGACACCTGCCTGGTCCCCTCACTCGTCACCACATCGCGTGGAAGCCGCCGAACGGACCGCGCCGAGGCGCTACACTGGCCGCATGACGACCTCGATTCGCGCGGTGACGGCCGGTCTCGTCCTGACGCTGGCGGCAGCCACGAGCGCGGCGGCACAGGGGCCGGCCCGCCTCGCGGTGCCGTACACGGAGTTCACGCTGGCCAACGGCCTGCACGTCATCCTGCACCGCGATGCCAGCGTGCCGATCGTGACGCTCAACGTCTGGTATCACGTGGGCTCGGGCAGCGAGCGGCCGGGACGCACCGGCTTCGCGCACCTGTTCGAGCACCTGATGTTCGAGGGCTCGAAGCACGTGCCGGAAGGGTCGTTCGACACCTGGCTCGAAGGCGCCGGCGCCAACAACAACGGCTCGACCACGGTCGACCGCACCAACTACTACATCGACGGGCCGTCGAATGCGCTCGAGCTGATGCTCTTCCTCGAATCGGATCGCATGGCCTACCTGCTCGACACGATGACTCCGGCACGCGTCGATGGCCAGCGCGACGTGGTCAAGAACGAGCGCCGCCAGAGCATCGAGAACCGGCCCTACGGCATTCCCGAACTCGAACTCGACAGCCTGCTCTTCCCGAAGGGCCATCCCTACAGCTGGTCGACGATCGGATCGATGGAAGACCTCAGCGCCGCCAGCCACGAAGACGTGCAGCAGTTCTTCCGCACCTACTACGCGCCCAACAACGCCAGCCTGGTGATTGGCGGCGACATCGAGATCGAGAAGACGAAAGCGCTGGTCGAGAAGTGGTTCGGTGAGGTGCCGCGCGGCACGCCGGTGCCGCCGGTGGCGCCGCCGGCAGCGATGCTCACCGGCGTGACGAAGAAGACCATGACCGACAAGGTGCAGCTGCCGCGCCTGTATCTGGGGTGGCTCACGCCGGCCACCTACAAGCCCGGAGACGCGGCCCTCGACATCGTGGCGTCGCTGCTCACCGGCGGCAAGAACTCGCGGCTCTACAAGCGGCTGGTCTACGACCTGCAGATCGCGCAGGACGTCAACGCCTACCAGCAGTCGCAGGCCCTCGGCAGCGTCTTCATGGTGATGGCGACGGCGCGCCCCGGCAAGAGCCTCGACGAGATCCAGAAGGTGATCGACGAAGAGATCGACCGCCTGGCGGCCGCGCCCGCCGAGCCGCGCGAGATCGAACGCGTGCGCAACCAGATCGAAGCCACGTTCCTGCGCCGCGCCGAACGGGTCGGCGGGATGTACGGCAAGGCCGACCAGATGAACGCGTATTACACGCTCACCGGCACGCCGGATTTCTTCGAAGAAGACCTGGCGCGCTATCGGTCCCTCGACGCCACCGACCTGTCGTCGGCGGTGCGGTCGTTCCTGCCACGCGACCGACGGGTGGAACTCATCGTGATGCCGGAGGCCCCGAAGTGACCGCGTGCATACGTGGGGTCAGACCCCATTCAAGCTGGAGCCAGACTTTTACGACGCTGCTCGTGCTGGCGTCGCTGCCACTGGCCGCGCAGCAGCTCCCGGATCGCACCAAGCCGCCGGCTCCCGGGCCGACGCCCACGCTGACGCTGCCGGCAGCGCAGAAGTTCACGCTCGGCAACGGCCTGCGCGTGTGGCTGCTCGAACAACACGAGGTGCCGCTCGTGCAGGCGAACCTGGTGGTGCTCTCGGGCGCCAGCGCCGACGTGCCCGGGCAGTTCGGCGCCGCCGCGATGACCGCCGCGATGCTCGACGAAGGCGCCGCCGGCAAGGCCGCGCTCGCTCTTGCCGACGAAGTGGAGTTCCTGGGCGCGACGCTCTCGACCACGGCGTCGTTCGATGCGTCCACGGTGCGCCTGTCGACGCCGGCGGCGAAGCTTGGCGAGGCGCTGGGCCTGATGGCGGCCGTGGCGCTGACGCCCGACTTCCCGGCGCAGGAGCTCGAACGGCTGCGCACCGAGCGCCTCACCGCGCTGCTGCAGGCACGCGACGATCCGGCGGCGCTGGTCGGCCTCGCGTTCCCGCGCCTGCTGTTCGGTCCCGAGCATCGCTACGGCACGCAGCGCCGGCGGCACCGAGTCGTCGCTGAAGGCACTGGGCGTGGCCGAGCTTACGACCTTCCATCGCAGCCACTACCGGCCCGACAACGCCGTGCTCGATCGTGGTGGGCGACACCACCACGGCGGCGCTTCGCCCGCTGGTCGAGGCGCGCTTCGGCGCGTGGAAGGCCGAGGGGCCGGCCGCCGCGCCGTTCCCGGTGCGGGTCTCGCCGCAGCCCGGCAAGCGGCAGATCTTCCTTGTCGACAAGCCGGGCGCCGCGCAGTCGCAGATCCGCATCGGCCTGGTCGGGGTGCCGCGATCGACCGCCGACTACTTCGCGCTCGACGTGCTCAACACCATCCTCGGCGGCTCGTTCACCTCGCGGCTCAACACCAACCTGCGCGAGAAGAACGGCTATTCGTACGGCGCCATGTCGCGCTTCGACATGCGGCGCGCCGCCGGACCGTTCTTCGCGACCGCCGGCGTGCAGACCGACAAGACCGCCGACGCGCTCAAGGAGTTCTTCAACGAGCTGAACGCCATCCTCGCGCCGGTGCCGGCCGATGAACTGGCGCGCTTCAGGAACTACGCGGCGCTCAGTTTCGCCGGCGAGTTCGAGACCAGCGGCCAGCTCGCCGCCAAGCTCGAGGAGCTCGCCGTCTACGGCCTGGCCGACGACGTGTTCTCGAAATACGTGGGCGCTGTGCAGGGCGTGACCAGCGCCGACCTCACGCGCGTCGCCAGACAGTACCTGCTGCTCGATCGCATGGCCGTGGTCATCGTCGGCGACCGCGCGTCGATCGAAGCGCCGATCCGCGCGGCCGGCATCGGCCCGGTGACGGTGGTGCCGATTGCGGACGTGATGAAGTAGCGACCACGTCCCGCGCACGGCCGCCCGTTACTGCACGCTGCCCACGGGCGTCGAGATGTAAGCCTCCGCTCAGCGCTTCCCAGGCCGAAGTTGGCGGCGGCACCCACGACGCACATGCCGATCCAGACGGGCTGGCGCCGTCGTACGTTGCCCCAGCACACCATTCTGGAAGACGTCAGTTCGCCGAAAGCCTCCGGCGGTCACTGGCGTCTGCATCGAGATCGACACCTGGGTCGCCAGGACCGCTCACTTCCCGGCCGCAGTAGCGCCGATGACACCGCGGCGCGTGCCCGGTCAGGTCGGTAGTAGGGCGTGATCCGCAGTGAGCGCGGCGGATACGCCATGCGGATTGCAGTTTGCAGTCTGTAGATCAGGTAGCAGGGCGCTGGTGGTGTCGATTTCCGCATTCGATTCTGGCCAGGTAATCGAGGAACCCGACTGGCTGACGTGTCTCTGCTGATCATCGTCGGTCGGTGTTCTGCCTCGGTGGCTAATCGGCACAAAGCCCGTCGACCCCAGGGTGGCAACGTAGACGTCGACGGTCGCGCCGCTCGGGCCGGGCGGCCCCTGAGGCCCTGCGCCCTGTGGTCCAGCGGCCCCGGTCGGGACCCTGACAGGCCCGGCGACGCCCTGCCGGACCTAGCCGCGCCCAGCAGGACCAGCAGGACCCGGGCGTGCCGATGACGCCGCCCACGACGTCGTTGTTGCGCAGCACCACGCTCGGCGACACGGCGATCGGGATGAACGACGGCGAGCCCGACGTGGCCGCCTGCACGTAGTAGCGATCGAGCGTCGAGCCGACAAATGGCGGCGTGAACGTCACGGCCACCGAGCCCGGTGCCGCCAATCGCCCCCATCGCCAGAATCACCATGTCGCTGCCCACGGCGAGATTCACGCCGCCATACGCCAGGCCCGCGCCGACGCTGCTGCCGAGCACGGCGAAGTTCTGACCCGGAATGCCGGTGACCGTGAGCGTCACGGCGGCGCCGGGCGTGACCGTCGGTGGTCGAGGCGCGTGAGCGTGGGCTGGGCCTCGGCGGCCAGCGTCGTGAGGCATGCCACCGCAAAGGCGATGGCGGTGAGGGGTGTGATCCGCATGGAGGGGCTCCTTCGCGCCACTGCAAAGGCAGGGGGCATCACCCCGATGAGCGCAGAATGGGCGCCGGTTGGGTCAGCGGGCACCGGTTCCGCGATCGCGGCCGCGCGGTGCGCGCGCTGCTCCGCAGGGGGCGATGCGTCAGGCCGCCCGCACGCGCTGCGCAAATCTGCGCCGATAGGCCATCGGCGAGGTGCCCACACGCTGTCGGAAGTGATGCCGCAGCGTCTCGGCGGTGACGAATCCAGACAGCTGCGCCACGCGGTCGATCGAGGCGTCGGAGGTCTCGAGCAGGCGCTGCGCCGTCAGCACGCGCTGATGCGTGAGCCACTGGTGCGGCGTGGTGCCGGCCTGCGCCTCGAAGCGTCGCGCCAGCGTGCGCAGTGACATGCGGCCCCTCTTCGCGAGCGTCTCCACCGTGATCTGTTCGTCGAGGCGGGCGCTCGCCCACTCCATGAGCGGCGCCAGCGATCCGTCCACCGGGGGCATGGCGGTGGCCACGAACTGCGCCTGCCCGCCCTCGCGGTGCGGCGGCACCACCATGCGGCGGGCGACCTCGTTGGCGATGCCTGCGCCGTAATCCTGCCGCACGATGTGCAGCCCGAGGTCGATGCCGGCGGCGCTGCCGGCGGCGGTGAAGATGCGCCCCGATTCCACGTAGAGCACCGACGGGTCGACGTCCACCTTCGGGTAGCGCGCCGCCAGCGTCCCGGCGTGCATCCAGTGGGTGGTGACGCGGCGGCCGTCGAGCAGGCCGGCGGCGGCCAGCACGAAGGCGCCCGAACAGATGGAAAGCAGGCGCGCGCCGCGCTTGTGGGCCGCGCGCACGGCGTCGAGCATCGCCGGCGGCGGCAGCTCGTCGAGGCGGGGCCAGTTCGGGATCACGATGGTGCCGGCCTTCGCCAGCATCCGCACCGAGTGCGACGGCAGCACGCGCACGCCGCCGGTGGCCTTGAGCGGCGGCCGATCGAAGCTCACCGTGACCATGTCGTACCACGGCACGCCGAGCTCGGGACGGCGCAGCCCGAACACCTCGGCCACGATGCCGAACTCGAACAGCGCCACGCCGTCGCAGATGAGCACGGCGACGAGGCGATTGGACGGACCGGGCAGGCGCCTGGGCGTCATGGCAGGATCTTAACGCACTCTGGCATTTCTGCCACTCGACGCCGGAGCCGGCAGGCCGCATCATCCCGACCCATGGCAGACCTCCGTTACCCCGTTGGCCCGTTCGCCGCCCCCGCGTCCTTTTCCACTGCCGATCGCGCCACCGCGTTCAAGACCCTGGCCGAGCTTCCCGCCCGCATGCGCCTCGCCTGCGCCGGCCTGAGCGACGCCCAGCTCGACACGCCGTACCGTCCCGACGGCTGGACCGTGCGGCAGGTCGTGCACCACACCGTCGACAGCCACATCAACGCCTACCTGCGCACCAAGTTCGCGCTGAGCGACGACAACCCGACCATCAGGCCGTATCCGGAAGCGATCTGGGCGGAAATGGCCGACGCGAAATCGGCGCCGGTCTCGATGTCGCTCACGCTGCTCGACGCCCTGCACGGACGCTGGCTGATGCTGCTGCGGTCGCTGGCGCCCGGCCAGTTCGCCCGCACGCTGCTGCACCCCGAGCGCGGGCCGATGACCATCGACGACGTGCTGGCGATGTACGAGTGGCACTCGCGCCACCACACCGCGCACATCACGGCGCTGCGCGACCGCGAAGGCTGGTAAGCTCCGGCGCGTGCTGTTCGAGTCGTGCGTCGATTCCCTCGACGCCGCCCTCGCATCCGTCGCCGGTGGCGCCCGCCGGCTCGAGCTCTGCGCGCATCTCGAAATGGGCGGCACCGACGCCCGACCCGGACCTCGTCAGGGCGGTCGTCTTCGCGGTGCCGGTGCCGGTGCTGACGATGGTGCGTCCGCGCGGCGGCGGCTTCGTCTACGGCGAGGCGGAGGTCGAGGCGATGGTGCGCGACATCCGACTGATGCGCGCGGCCGGCGCGCACGGACTGGTCTTCGGCGCGCTGAGGCCGGACCACACGCTCGACGACGCCGTGATGCGGCGCCTGCTCTCGCACGCGCGGCCGCTGCCGGTCACCTGCCACAAGGCGTTCGACGAGACGCCGGACGTGGCACGCCACGCTCACCGCGCTCGTGGCGCTGGGCGTCGACCGCGTGCTCACCTCGGGCGGCGCGTCCACGGCGGCCGAGGGCGCCGCCACCCTCGCCGCGCTGGTCGCGCGCGCCGGCGACGCCATTACGATCGTGGCCGGCGGACGGGTGCGTGCCGCTGGAGTCGCGGCGCTGGTGCGCGAGACCGGCGTCAGCGAAGTGCACGCCCGGGTGATCCGCGAGCCCGGCCCGGCCGACGCCGACACGCGCGAGCGCTGGCGTCGGGACGTTGCGGCGCGTGGTCGCCGCCGCGAATTTGTGACCGTGACAGACCCCGTTACAACTAGTTAGCGGAACAGGCTTTTTGCCACGAACCACACGTTGGCGGGTCGTTCCGCCAGCCGGCGCATGTACCACGGGAACCAGTAGCTGCCGTAGGCGATGAGCACGCGGACGTTCTTCCGCTGCTCGGCCAGCCGCCGCTGCTCGCCGCGCTGGATGCCGTAGAGCATGTGGATCTCGTAGTCGGTCGTGCCGATGCCGTGGGCGTCGCCGTGGCGTTCGAGCGCGTTGATGATGGCCGTGTCGTGGGTGCCGAAGACGGCGCGGAAGCCGTTGGCGCGCGATTCCGGCGCCATCATCACCTTGGCGATGGCGACGTAGTTGGCGTCGACGTCGGGCTTGGCCGGAAACGCCACCGTGGGCGGCTCGCTGTAGGCGCCCTTCACCAGGCGCACGCCGATGCCCTCACGGATCATCCGCGCGGTGTCGTCGCCGGTACGCCTCAGATACGCCTGCAGCGCCACGCCGATGCGCGGCACCTCCTTGCGGAGCCGGCTCACGACGTCGAGCGTCGAGTCCACGTACGACGACTGCTCCATGTCCACCCAGAAGTAGCTGCCGGCCTCCACGGCGCGGCGGCCGATGGCCAGCGCGTTCTGGTACGCCGCTTCCGGATCGACGTCGAGACCGAGCTGCGTGAGCTTGATCGACGGCTCGCACGCGAGCTTGCGGGCGCGCAACTGATCGATCACCTCGAGGTAGTGATCGCGCACGCCGTCGGCTTCGCGCATGTCGGCGACGTTTTCGCCCAGCCGCGTGAACAGCGCGCCGACGCCGAGTCTGGTCTGCGCCTCGGCGGCGCTCATCATGTCCTCCGGCGGTTTCACCGGGCATGAAGGTCGAAACGGCGCGGCGGACGAACGGCATCTTGGTGCCGTTCTCGCGCAGCCAGCGGCTGTCGGAGGCGGTGAGCAGGAGCGTGCGGGCGAGACTCATGGCGTCCACGATACGATGACTGCCGTGAACGACGCGAACCCGACGGCCTGCGCACGCGGCCCACGCGCGTGACGACCCACGTCGTGGTGGTGGGTGCCGGCGCCGCCGGCCTGATGGCCGCCGTGGCCGCGCGCGAGGCCGGGGCCCGCGTCACACTGGTCGAGAAGACCGCCGACGGCGGCCGCAAGATCCTCATCAGCGGCGGCGGCCGCTGCAACGTGCTGCCGGCGACTTCCGCGCCGGAGCGCTTCGTCAGCGAGGCGCCGCGACCGCTCGTGCGCGCGCTGCTCGGCGCCTGGCCGCTGCGCGACCAACACGACTACTTCGCGGCGACACTCGGCGTGCCGCTGGCGCTCGAAAGGGCCAGCGGGAAGTATTTTCCCGCCTCGAACCGCGCCCGCGACGTCCGCGACGCGCTGGTCGCGCGCGCCGCTGCGCTCGGCGTCGAGCGCCGCTTCGGCGCCACGGTGGACGGCGTGACACCTGCGGAGGGCGGCTGGCGCCTCTCGCTCGCCGACGGCGAGCTGCTGGCGAACCGCGTGGTCGTCGCAACCGGCGGGTTGTCGGTGCCGGCCACCGGCAGCACCGGCTTCGGCTTCGATCTGGCGCGCGCCGTCGGGCACACCGTGCAGCCCACCTACCCCGCACTCACGCCGCTCACGGCCGATCCGCATCCGCAGGCAGCGCTTTCCGGGATCTCGCTCGACCTCGCGATCGACGCGCGCTCACCGCGTGAGCAGGCGCAATCGAGCGGCGGCTTCCTCGTGACGCACCGCGGCTACAGCGGTCCGGCCGTGCTCGACGTCTCGCACGTGGCCGTGCGCAGTCTGGAGGCCGGCGGCCCGCGGGCCAGCGTCCGCGTGTCGTGGACGGAGAAGGACGCGGCCGGCTGGACGGCCGAGCTGCTCGAGGCGCGCGGGCTGGCCGTGAACCTCGTGGCGCGTCACCTGCCGCAGCGTCTGGCCGAAGCCCTCCTCGACGCGGCCGGCGTCATTCGTGAGCGCACCTGCGTCCAGCTCAGGCGTGAAGAGCGCGCACGTCTCATCGCGGTACTGACCGCCTTCGAGCTGCCGTGGAGCGGCCACGAGGGCTACCGGCCCGCCGAGGTCACCGGCGGCGGCGTGGCGCTCGACGAGGTGCGGCGCGGCACGCTCGAGAGCCAGCGGGCACCGGGGCTGTTCTTCTGCGGCGAGGTGCTCGACGCGTTCGGGCCAATCGGCGGCCACAACTTCCAGTGGGCGTGGTCCACGGGCCGCACCGCCGGTCGCGGCGCGCGCCGCGGGTTGATCGACCGACACGGCGACCGCGTATAGTGGCTGGCGATCGGCCGCCGCACGGCGCCCCCTCCCAACCACCGGCCTCGCCCTTCCGGCCGCTGGACGCGCGTGCGTGAACCACCAGCCCCCGTGCGTTCGTCTCTGTGAGCGTCGACTCGAAGGAATGGCCGGGCCGGATTGACTTTCGTTTTTTGTTCGCACTATTGTCTTCGCTTTCAGGAGCCTGCGTGAGCGACCCCATCGACGACCTGTCCGCGCTGCGCATCGAGCGGGCCCCGCTCGAACCCACCCGCCGTGGCTGGGGCAAGTGGGTGTTGCTGCTCGTCATCCTGGCGGCTGCCGGCGGCGGCGCGCGGTGGTGGAGCCAGCGGGTGGTGCCGCTCGAAGTCGAGGTGGCCCCCGTGAGCGCGCGCGCGGCCGGCACCCAGGCCTCGGTGCTGAACGCCTCGGGCTACGTCACGGCGCGGCGGCGCGCCACGGTCTCGTCGAAGGTCACCGGCAAGGTGGTCGAGGTGAACGTCGAGGAAGGCATGGCGGTGCGCGAGGGCCAGGTGCTGGCGCGGCTCGACGACTCGACCGTGCGGGCCGCACTCGCCCTCTCGCGCGCGCAGCTCGAAGCGGCCAGACGCGCCGTGCCCGAGGTGGAGGTGCGGCTCGACGAAGCGCGCCTGGTGCAGGCCCGGCGTGAGCGGCTGGCGAAAGACGGCCTGGTGACGGCGGCCGAGATCGACACCGCCAACGCCGAGGTCAATTCGCTCATCGCGCGCGTGGCCTCGATGCGCGAACAGATCGCGGTGGCCGAGCAGCAGGTGGCGCTGCAGCAGACGGCCATGGACGACATGGTGATTCGCGCGCCCTTCTCGGGCGTCGCGATCTCGAAAGACGCGCAGGCCGGCGAGATGGTGTCGCCGGTGTCGGCCGGCGGCGGCTTCACGCGCACCGGCATCTGCACCATCGTCGACATGCGCTCGCTCGAGATCGAAGTGGACGTCAACGAGAGCTACATCAACCGCGTCTCCGACGACCAGCCGGTGAGCGCGGTGCTCGACGCCTATCCCGACTTCCAGATTCCCGCCAAGGTGATCACCACCGTGCCGACCGCCGATCGCCAGAAGGCCACGGTGCTCGTGCGCATCGGCTTCATCGCGCTCGACCCGCGCATCCTGCCCGACATGGGCGTCAAAGTGACGTTCCTGCGCGAGGCGGCGGCCGCTGCCGCGCCGGCGGCCCGGCCGATGGCGCTGGTGCCGAAGAGCGCCGTGAAGACCGAAGGCGCCACCAGCTACGTCTTCGTCGTCGCACAGAACACCGTCGAACGCCGCGCCATCCAGACCGGCGGCACCGACGGCGACCGTCTCGAAGTCACCGCTGGCCTGTCATCCGGCGAACGGGTCGTGGTGTCGCCGCCGGCGACCCTGGCCCCGGGCACGCCCATCGTCATCAAGCAGTGAGGAGCACGCGTCCATGAGCGCACTGGTTCGGGTCAACGGCGTCCACAAGTACTTCACGCGCGGCAGCGAGCGCATCGACGTCCTCAAGGGCGTGAACATCGAGATTCCCCAGGGCGACTTCGTGGCCCTGATGGGGCCGTCGGGCTCCGGCAAGACGACGCTGCTCAACCTGCTCGGCGGCCTCGATGCGCCGTCGTCGGGGGCGGTGGAAGTCGGCGGCACCAACATCGCCGCGCTCTCCGGCGGACAGCTCTCGCGCTGGCGGGCGCATCACATCGGCTTCGTGTTCCAGCTCTACAACCTGCTGCCGGTGCTGACCGCCGAACGCAACGTCGATCTGCCGCTGCTGCTCACCAACCTCTCGAAAGCCGAACGCAAGAAGCGCGTGGCGATTGCCCTCAACGTGGTCGGCCTGACCGAACGCGCCAAGCACTATCCCCGCCAGCTCTCGGGCGGACAGGAGCAGCGCGTCGGCATCGCGCGCGCGATCGTGACCGACCCGACGCTGCTGCTGGCCGACGAGCCCACCGGCGACCTCGATCGCAAGTCGGGCGACGAGATCCTCGATCTGCTGGCGGCGCTCAACGAGAAGCACGGCAAGACCATCGTGATGGTCACCCACGACCCGCGCGCGGCCGAGCGCGCCAAGCGCACGCTGCACCTCGAAAAGGGCGTGCTGCTGGGAGACGCCGCATGAAGTACCTGCCGCTCTTGTGGAGCAGTCTGTGGCGGAAGAAGGTCCGCACCATCTTCACGCTGCTCTCGGTGTTCATCGCCTTCCTGTTATTCGGCCTGCTGATGACCATCCGCACGGCCTTCAGCTTCGGCGTCGAGATCGCCGGGCTCGACCGTCTGGTGCTCATCCACAAGGTGAGCCTGATCATGCCGCTGCCGGTCAGCTACCTGGAACGCCTGCGCTCGACCGAGGGCGTGGCGCTGGCCACGCACAACACCTGGTTCGGCGGCGTCTATCAGGACCCGTCGAACTTCTTCGCGCAGATCGCAGTTGAACCCGAGTCGTTCCTGAAGGTCTATCCGGAATACCGCGTGCCGCCCGACCAGTTGGCCGCGTGGGCGGCTGATCGTCAGGGCGTGCTGGTCGGCGTCGATCTGGCGCGCCGCTTCAACTGGAAGATCGGTGACCGCGTGCCGATTCAAGGCACGATCTGGCAGCCGAAGCAGGGGCAGACCTGGGAGTTCAACATCGCCGGCATGTACGACGGCGAGTCAGGCATCGACAAGACGCAGTTCTTCTTCCGCTACGACTACCTGAACGAGAACCGGCGGCAGGGCGATGGCCAGGTCGGCTGGTACATCGTGAAGATCGCCGATTCGTCGCAGGCGCAGGCGATGGGCGCGAAGTTCGACGACATGTTCGCCAACTCCTCGGCCGAGACCAAGACCACCACCGAAAAAGGCTTCGTCGAGGGCTTCGCCAAGCAGGTCGGCGACATCGGCGCGATCATGGTCGCGATCCTCGTCGCCGTGCTGTTCACGATGCTGCTGGTGGCCGCCAACACCATGGCGCAATCGGTGCGTGAGCGCACCAACGAAGTGGGCGTGCTCAAGACGCTCGGCTTCTCGAACGGCCAGATCCTGTCGCTGGTGCTCGGCGAGTCGGTGGTCATCGCCCTGCTCGGCGGCGGCCTCGGTCTCGGCCTGGCCTGGCTCATCGTGCAGCAGGGCGACCCGACCGGCGGGATGCTGCCGATCTTCGTGCTGCCGATGCGTGATGTCGCCATCGGCGCCGGGCTGATCGTGCTGCTGGGCCTGGTGGCCGGCGCACTCCCGGCGGCCAACGCCATGAACCTCAAGATCACCGACGCCCTTCGCCGGAGCTGATGATGCTGTCCTGGTTCAGTCAGACAATTGCGGTCACCGCCCTCAACCTCCGCACCATTCCGCAACGGCTCGGCTCGTCGGGCGTGGCGATTGTCGGCATCGCCGGCGTCGTCGTGGTGCTCGTCTCGGTGCTGTCGATCGCCTCCGGCTTCACGGCCGCGATGCGCGAATCGGGCTCGCCCACACGCGCGCTCGTGATGCGCAGCGGCGCCGACAGCGAGATGACCAGCGGCATCGGCGGCACCGAAGCCGACCTCATCCGCCAGGCGCCGGGCATCCGCCGCGACGGCCAGACGGCGCTGGCCTCGGCCGAGCTCTACGTCATCATCGACCTGCCGAAGAAGAGCAGCGGCACGCCGGCCAACGTGCCGATGCGTGGCATCGAGCCACAGACGCTTGCGGTGCGCGACAACGCGTCGATCATCGAAGGGCGGATGCTCGAGTTCGGCACCAACGAGATCGTGGTCGGCCGCGGCGCCAGCGGGCAGTTCGCCGGTCTCACCCTGGGCAGCGAGGTGCGCTCGGGCCAGAACACCTGGACGGTGGTCGGTATCTTCGAGGCCGACGGCGGCGTCTCCGAGACCGAGATCTGGTGCGATGCGCGCGTGCTGCAGGGCGCCTATCGCCGCGGCAACACCTACCAGCTGGTGGTGGCGCGCCTCGACTCCTCCGACACCTTCGACACCTTCCGCGACGCGCTCACGTCGAACCCGCAGCTGAACGTGCAGGTGCGGCGCGAGACCGAATATTACGCGCAGCAGTCACGGGCGCTCAGCGGCCTCATCCAGACGGTCGGCTTCGGGATCGCCGCGCTCATGGGCATCGGCGCGGTGTTCGGCGCCATCCTCACGATGTACACGGCGGTGTCGACGCGCTCGCGCGAGATCGCGACGCTGCGCGCGCTCGGCTTCAACGCCAGCTCGGTGGTGGTGTCGGTGATGGCCGAGTCGCTGGCGCTGGCCGCCATCGGCGGCACCATCGGCGGCATCATCGCCTACGTCGCCTTCAACGGCTACCAGACGTCGACGATGAACTTCCAGACGTTCAGCCAGGTGGCCTTCGCGTTCCAGGTGACGCCGGCGCTGCTGGTGATGGGGCTCATCTACGCGCTCGTGATGGGGCTCATCGGCGGCATCTTCCCGGCGGTGCGCGCGGCGCGGCTGCCGATTCCGACGGCGCTGCGGCAGCTGTAGGCAGACCCATGCCTTGACCGGCCGTTGCCCGGCCGGTAGACTTCGCGCGTTCAGGAGTGGGTTCGATCGGCCACACGTCTGGATATGCGGAGGATGTCCCTGATGCGCAGGCTCCTGGCTCGACGCGTGATCGGCGCGGTGTTCGCAGCGGCCCTTCTCGCTGGCGGCAGCATTCACGCCCGCCAACCGGCCGCCGAGATTCACGTCCTGACCTCGGGGGCGTTCACGGCGGCTCATCTGGAGCTGGCCACCGAGTTCGAGCGCCGGGAAGCCGTGCGCGTCGTCGACCGACGCGACGTCGATGGGCACCGGCGACACGTCGATCGCAGCGCGCCTGGCCCGGGGCGAGGCCGCCGACGTCGTGATCGTGGACGCCGACGCGCTTCGGGGCTTCGCCGGCAAGGGCCTGGTCGTCGCCGGCTCCGCAGGTGGACCTCGCGCGCTCGTCGATCGGCATGGCGGTACGGAAGGGTGCAGCCAGGCCCGATATCTCCACCGTGGACGCGTTGAAACGAACGCTGCTGGCGGCGACATCGATCGCCTACTCGGCCAGCGTCAGCGGCCGCTATCTCTCGACCGAACTGTTCCAGCAGCTGGGCATCGCCGACCAGGTGTTGCCGAAGAGCCGGCAGGTGGTCGGCGAGCGCGTCGGCGCCGTGGTCGCGCGCGGCGAGGCCCAGATCGGCTTCCAGCAGGTGAGCGAGCTGGTGCCGGAGCCCGGCATCGACTACGTCGGGCCGCTCCCCGCCGCCGTGCAGCGCGTCACGGTCTTCGCGGCGGCCCTTGGCACCCGGGCGCGATCGCCGGACCCGGCGCGCCGCTACATCGCGTTCCTCGCCTCGGCGGCAGCGGCAGACGTCATCGAGAAGACGGCACTCGAGCCGGTCGGCCGTCGCGTGCCCGCGCCACCTCACCTGCCCTGAGCGAAGTCGAAGCGGAGCCCCGAGTCCCGGGCCCCGAGCACCGCCCCTGCTGGCAGAATATTGACGTCAGCTGTCGTCTCTGCCACTCGACGCCAGCCCGACCCGTGCGCCACACTGACGGCACCCCATGGCCACGCAGACGCTCGTCGACCTCGTCGTGCTCGGCGCGTTGTGGGGAGCGTCGTTCCTCTTCATGCGAGTGGCGGCGCCGGCCTTCGGCCCGGTGCCGCTCATCTTCGTGCGGGTGACGATCGCCGCGCTGCTGCTGCTGCCGGCGATGCTGCGCCAGCACGGCCTGGCTCCGGCGCGCGCGGTGGCCGCGCCGCTGGCGCTCGTGGGCGCCATCAACACGGCCATCCCGTTCACGCTGCTCGCCTTTGCGGCGCTCACGCTGCCGGCCGGCCTCTCGTCGGTGCTCAATGCCAGCGTGCCGCTGTTCGGCGGACTCATCGGGTTCCTGTGGCTGGGTCAACGCCCGTCGCGCCAGCGCGCGCTCGGGCTGGCCGTCGGGTTCGCGGGCGTGGTCGTGCTGGCCTGGCCCCGCCTGACGAGCGCGAATGACTGGCGCGCAGTGGTCGCGGCGCTGGCGGCGACGGTGCTCTACGCGCTGTCCGCACACGTGACGCAGCGTTCCCTCACGGGGGTGCGGCCGCTCGTGGTCGCCGGCGGCAGCATGGCCGCCGCGTCGCTGATGCTCCTGCCACTCGCGGTCGTCGCGTGGCCGGCCGCGCCGCCGGCCGCCAGCGCCTGGCTCTACGCCGCGCTCCTCGGGGTGGGCTGCACGGCGCTCGCCTACCTGCTCTACTTCCGCCTGCTCGCCAGGACCGGCCCGTCCACGGCGATGGCGGTCACCTACCTCATCCCGGTCTTCGGCGTGACGTGGGGCGCGATGCTGCTCGGCGAACGCCTGCCGGCCAGCGCCGTGGTCGGCGCGATGCTCGTGCTGGCCGGTGTGGCGCTCGCCACCTGGTCACCGGCACGCCGCGGCGCCCTCCGGTAGACTGCACCTCTCAGCGCGGAAACCCGGCCGTCCGGCCCAGCGTCCAACCGCGTATCGCTGCGAGAGCGCACTTCCCGGAGACCGCATGGACACCTACTACCACCCGCCCGATCTGGCGAAGTTCGGCGACATCGGCAAAGACGCGCCGGAGCTGTGGAAGAAGTTCTCGGAGTGGTACGGCGCGGTGTTCGCCGAAGGCGCCCTGACCGAACGCGAGAAGGCCCTCATCGCCCTCGCCGTCGCGCATACCGTGCAGTGCCCCTACTGCATCGACGCCTACACCTCGGGCTCGCTCGAAAAAGGCGCCACGCCAGCGCAGATGACCGAAGCGGTGCACGTGGCGGCGGCGATCCGCGGCGGTTCATCACTCGTGCACGGCGTGCAGATGCGGAATCACATTGAGAAGATCTCGATGTAGCGGCTGGGGACTGGCGGCTAGCGGCTAATGCGTCACGCTCTCACACAGTCCATGGCTCCGTCCTCTTCGACCACCGGCCGTCGTCTCGTCAACTCGAAGCCACTCGGCCACCCGGCGTGACTGCGCCCTCTCTAGCCGCCAGTCCCTAGCCGCTAGCCGCTCTGCCATATGTCCCTCCCCACCCTCCTGAACTCGCGCTCGCCACTCGCCGCCCCGGCGGCGCAACGCGAGATGCTCGCGGCGCTGCCGCTCGCGCGCTCGTTCGAGGAGGCGGTGGCCGGCGGGCAGCCGGCGCCGCTCATGGCCGCGGGCGTGGACGTGCTGCAGGTGAATCTGGGCAAGCGCTGCAACCAGGCCTGCCATCACTGCCACGTCGATGCCGGTCCCGACCGACGCGAGGTCATGCCCGATGGGGTCGTGGAGGCCTGTCTCGCCGTGCTGGCGCGCTCGGGCATTCCAACCCTCGACATCACCGGCGGCGCCCCCGAGATGCATCCGCGCTTCAGGGAGATCGTCACCCGGGCCAGGCGGCTCGGCCGCCGCGTCATCGATCGCTGCAACCTCACCATCACCACGCTGCCGAACTACAGCGACCTGCCACGGTTTCTCGCCGCGCAGGGCGTCGAGGTGGTGGCCTCGCTGCCGTCGCATGCGGCATCGATGACCGACCGCCAGCGCGGCGACGGCGTCTTCGCGCAGTCGATTGCGGCGCTGCGCGAGTTCAACGCCTTCGGCTACGGCGTCGACGGCAGCGGCCTGGTGCTGAACCTCGTCACCAACCCCGTGGGCGCTTTCCTGCCCGCCGCGCAGGCGGCGCTCGAACGCGACTGGAAGCGCGAGCTGCAGCGCCAGCACGGCCTCGTGTTCAACAATCTCTACACCATCACCAACATGCCGATCAGCCGCTACCTCGAGTGGCTGGAGCACTCGGGGAACCTGCAGGCTTACATGGACAAGCTGGTGCAGGCGTTCAATCCGGCCACCGTGCCCGGCGTGATGTGCCGATCGACGCTCAGTGTCGGGTGGGACGGCCGGCTCTTCGACTGCGACTTCAATCAGATGCTCGACCTGCCGCTGGTCGCGGCGGCGCCGCAGACGATCATCGACCTTGCCGACGACGTGGCGCTGGCGCGGGTGGCAAGGCGCGGCGTCGTCACCGGCCCGCACTGCTTCGGGTGCACGGCCGGCGCCGGCAGCAGTTGCGGCGGCGCGACGGTGCCAGCTGTGCCCTAGCGGCGGGCTCGCCGCGAACTCAGACCGCCGACGGCAGCGGCGGCGCCCACGGGCCGCTCGTGCGATACCACTCGCTGGCGGCTGTGATCGCGGACGGCCGCCGGCACATCGACGGCGTCGAGCGGCGAGGCGATGAACGAGCCCTGCGCCTCGTCGCAGCCCATGTCGCGCAGCATCCGCAGCGCGTCGGCGGTCTCGACGCCTTCGGCCACCGCCTTCATGCCGAGGGCATGCGCGAGGTCGATGACCAGCCGCACGATGCTGCGGCTCTCGCTCGACGTCGTGCAGCCGGTGACGAACGTGCGGTCGATCTTGATCTCGCTGAACGGCAGCCGGTGGAGCTGCACGAGCGAGGAGTAGCCGGTGCCGAAGTCGTCGATGGCGAGCGAGAAGCCCTTGACGCGCAGCCGCGTCAGCACGTCCATCATCTGCACGGCATCGCGCATCGCCGCCGTCTCGGTCAGTTCGAGCGTGACCCGCGTCGGCTCGACCCCGGCCACGCGGCACTGCGCCTCGAGCTGGTCGGCGAGCCGCGCTTCGTGCAGGTTGCGCGCCGAGACGTTGATGGCGAGGCCGATGCGGCAGCCCAGATCGTCCCAGGCGCGCATCTGGCCGCAGGCGGTGGCGCCGATCCAGTTGGTCATGCGGTCGATGCAGGCCGACGACTCGGCGAACGGGATGAACTCGAGCGGCGCGATGACGCCGCGCATCGGGTGGCGCCAGCGCACGAGCGCCTCGGCGCCCGACACCTGACCGGTGCGCAGCTCGACCTTCGGCTGGTAGAGCAGATAGAACTCTTCGCGGTTCATCGCCGCCGAGAAGCTGGCCACCGTGAGCCACGGGTCTTCCATGCGGTTCGACTTGAGGATGCCGGCGAGTTCGGCGGTGCTGAAGGGCTTGGTGAGGGCGGCGGTGACATTCAGCCCGCGCGCCGTGCCGACGCGCCGCGCGGCGTTGATCACGCTGTCGCCGACACCGCTGATGAGGATGATGTTCGCCGTGCAGTTGTCGGACGCCAGTTCCGACAACAGCTGCAGCCCATCCACGACCGGCATCTGCAGGTCCATCACGATGTGCGTGGGCGCCCAGCTGCGCACCTTCAGCATGAAGTCGTCGGCGTTCTCGACCACCATCGTCTGGTAGCCGACGCTGGTGGCGACGCGGGCGATGACGGCGCCAATCGACGGTTCGTCGTCGATGATGAGGAGGCGATGGCCCGTCATGGGTGAGTCTCGTCGCGGCAGGGGGAGCAGCCGCCCGAGCGAACGCCATCCAGCATAGGCCGGCCGCCCCGCAACACCGCCGGACTTTTCGCGGACGAGGTGGTTTGACGCCCGCGCTTCAACCCTTTCGAGCCCGTCCGGTCTAACGCCTACGGACGTGCTCGACGCTCCCTTCGCGGTCGCGTCCCCTTTCTGGAGGAGGCGATATGCACGTACGGCGAGGATGGAAGACGCTGACCCTGGCGGTGGCGTTCATGACGGTGGCATCGACGGCCGTCGCGCAGCATCGGCCGGTGTCGGCGTTGAACTGGGCCTTTGGCGGCACGGTGCACACCGTGGCGCGGGCCGGGCGGGTGGCGTTTGTCGGCGGCCGCTTCAACGCGGTGGCCTCGCGGCACAACGTCACCGGCGGCTTCGCCGTAGCGTCGCCGGCCACGAGTCAGCGGGCGCTCAGGGCGGTGCGCGTGCACGGCAACGTGAACGCGATCGTCGACGACGGCCATGGCGGCTGGTTCGTGGGCGGCCACTTCACCTTCGTCGGACAGGAGCGGCGGCCGCAACTGGCGCACATCCTGGCCGATGGACGCCTCGACACCGCCTGGACGGGCCGGGTGAATGGACGCGTGCTGTCGCTGGCACTGGTTGGCGCGACGCTCTACGCCGGCGGCGAGTTCACGCAGGCCGGCAGCGGCGCCGGCGCGGCGATGCCGGGTGCGCGGCAGAACGTGGCGGCCTTCGCGGCGGCCGATGGCGCGCTGCTCACGTCGGCCGCAAGTGGCGCTGATGGCGCCGTGACGACGCTGGCCGCCTCCGGGGCGACGCTGTACGCCGGCGGTGACTTCGCGACCTTCGGTGGACAGGCGCGCACGCGGCTGGCGGCCTACGACACCCAGGCCGACACGGTGACGGCGTGGAACCCGTCGGCGGATGCGACGGTGCGCGCGCTGGTGCCCGGCCGGCGGCGCCACGGTCTACGTGGGCGGCGCGTTTGCCAACGCGGGCGGCGCGCCGCGCGCGTTTCTCGCGCAGCTCGACACCGCGACCGGGCTCGCCACCCCGTGGGATCCGGGCGCCAACGAGGCGGTGACCGCGCTGGCACTCGTGAACGACACGCTCTACGTGGGCGGACGCTTCACCCAGCTCGCCGGCACAGCGCGCAACCACGCCGGCGCCGTGCGCGCGGACACCGGCGCGCTGCAGGCGTGGGATCCGAATGTGGACGACACGGTGCTGGCGTTTTCGGTGACGGGCAGCACGCTGTATTTCGGCGGCGAATTCCTCAACGTCGGCGGCCACGTGCGGCTGCACGCGGCGTCGGTGGACCTGACGACCGGCGTAGTCCTGCCATGGCATCCGGCCACCAACGATCCCGTGCGGGCGGTGGCCGCATCCGCAACGCGCGTCGCCCTCGGCGGGTCATTCGAAGCGCTCGGCGGGCATCTGCGCCGCAATCTCGCGGCCATCGACCTCGAGACCGGGCGGCTGCTGCCGTGGCGGCCGCGACCCGACGGCGTCGTGCTGGCGCTGGAGGTGGCGCGCGATCGCCGCCTGTACGTGGGCGGCGCGTTCACGACCATCGCCGGACAATCACGCGACCGCCTCGCGGCGTTCGACCTCGCCACCCACACGCTCAGCTCATGGAACCCGGCCGCCGATGCCACCGTGCGGGCGCTGGCCGCGTTCACCGGCCCGGGCGGCGAGACCACCATCTACGCCGGTGGCGACTTCCAGGCGGCGGGCGGTCAGCCCGGAAGCCACCTTGCGGCAATCGGCGGCGCCAGCGGTCTGGCGGTGCCGGGTTTCGGGCCGGGGGCCACCAGCGACGCCGTGCTCGCGCTCGACGTCAACGCCGCGCATGTCTACGTGGGCGGCCAGTTCACGACACTGTCCGGCGCGGGCCTGCCGTATCTGGGCCGCGTCGATCGCCTCACCGGCGTCGCCGACGCCACGTGGATGGCCTCGCCCGACGGCGTCGTGCGCGCGGTGAACCTGGGCGCCGACACCGTCTACGCCGGCGGCGCCTTCACGGCGCTTGCCGGCGCCGGGCGCGCGCACGTGGCCGCGCTGGCATTGACGTCGCCGGCCACGGCCACCGGCTGGCAGCCGAACCCGGACGGCGCCGTGCATGCGATCGATCGCGACGGGCCGTATGTGTTCCTCGGCGGCGCGTTCCGCACGATGGCCGGCCAGCTTCGACCGCGCCTCGCGGCGGTGCTCGCCAGCGCCACCGGCGCCGGTCCGTATGTGCTGCTCTGGCGGCCGAAGTGGCACGGCGTGGTGCACGCCATCGACGCGCGGCTGGAAGGCGTGCTGGCCGGCGGCGAAGCGCTGCCCGATCTCGACGACCAGGAGGTCGATCCGGTGGGCCGCGTGGCTTTCTACCCGCGCGCCGGCGTACCGGGACGTCCCGGCGCACCCACTGACCTGCACACCTTCACGAACGGCAGCGTGGTGGGCATCGACTGGGGCCCGCCGCTGAATGGCGCCGAGCCGCTCTTCTACGTGCTCGAGGCCGGCACTTCACCGGGCGCCCGCGACATCACGGCCGGCGTGCCGATTGGCACCGATACCTCCCACGAAGTGAACGGCGTGCCGCCGGGCACCTACTACCTGCGCGTGCGGGCCGTCTCGGCCGGGGGCATCGGTCCGGCCTCGGATGAAGTGGAGCTCGTCGTCGGCCCGTCGAGCTGTGCCTCGCGGCCCGAGCCGCCGACGGACCTCGAGGCCATCGTGAACGGCGGCATCGTGACCCTCACCTGGACGGCGAGTGTGACGCCGGGGGTGTCGGGTTACCGCGTGCTCGGCAACCCGTTCGGCATCGACGCGCCGTTCTCCACGCTGCTGCCGTCGGGCGCCACCACCTTCTCGGCGCCGGCGCCGCGAGGGGTGTTCGTGGTGCGGGTGCGCGCCCTCGGCGCCTGTGGCGCGAGCGCCGCCAGCAACGACGTGCTGCTCGGCGTGGGCGGTGCGGAGATGCCGCCCGGCGCGCCGGAAGACTTCGCGGCCGTGGTGACTGGCAGCGCGGTGGCGTTCTCGTGGGCCGCGCCGCTGTCGGGTGGTCCGGCCGGCGCCTACATCCTCGAAGCTGGAAGCGGCCCGGGGCTGAGCGACATCGTGCGGGTGCCGGTGCAGGGCACCGCGATCACGGCGCCGAACGTGCCGCCGGGCACCTACTTCGTGCGCGTGCGCGCGGTCAACAACGCCGGCCAGGGTGAGGCGGCGGCGGAACTGCAGGTGGTCGTGCCGTAAGCCGACCCGCGAGGGGACGGCTGGTTCCCGCCGGGTGGCTGCGCCACCGCCCGGCGGGAGACTCGCTGGTCGTCACCGCAAACCGGGGGGAGTCTCCTCGTGTGCGGATGGCCGCGCGCCGGTCGGCGGCGCTCTCCGCATCCCGTCCAAGCGCGGCGTGAATGCGGGCCCGCAGCCCGAGCAGCCGGCCGACATCGATCGACCGATCCTTGTCGATCGCCCACAGCCGCGCTGCCGCGAGCGCACGTTCGCAGGCCGCGAGGGCGAGGGCGGGCTGGCGATCCTCCAGCGCCATTTCGGACCGGGCCAACGCGACGCCAAGAGCGAATGGATGGGCGTTCCCACCGTTGGCATCGACCATCTGCTGCGCCGACTCGAGCAGCTGCGTCGCCCGCGCCCGCGCGCCCTGAGCACGTGCGGCCAACGCCGCCACCCTCAACGCCTCGATCCGTTCGGGTCGATTGGCGAGCGCGTCAGGTGCGGCCGCCGAGCTCGCCGCCAGCATCGCCTGCGCGCGCTCGACCTGGCCCAGACGCAGGCGGGCTTCCGCCGCGGCCAGCTCCGTGGCGGGAAGCAGGAGCGTCGGCCCTGCCGCGCGCCCGGCGTGCACGGCGCGGTCGAGGACGTCGGCGGCGTCCTGGTAGTTGCCGAGCGCCATGAGCACACGGCCCAGCTCCAAATCGGTCTGGAGGTCCCGCTGCAGCGGTCCGAGGAGGCGGTCGACCGCCGCGGCGTCCAGTTGGGCCAACCGCCACGCCTCCCGCGGCTGACCTCCCGCGCGACGCACCATGGTCGTCAGCACCGAGCGGCGAATCACCGCCATCGACTGCCGCCCCTGCCCGGCGTCACTTTCGGCCAGCAGGGGATCGGCAATGGCAAGCGCTTCGGCCGTGCGTCCCACCGACAGCAACGCGCGCGCGAGGGCGCTGCGCATGATGCGATGCTGTTCGCCGGTGCGGGTGCCGCTGGCCTCGAGGGCCTGCATCGCCTCGCGCGTCGTGGTCAATGCCCGTTCGAACTGCCCCTGGCCGTGTTCGATGTAGCTGCGATACAGCTGGCACTCGACCCGGCTGGGGACGCCCACGACCGCGCCGGCTGCCAGGTGCCGATCGGCGCGGTCGAGTTCGGCCAGGGCGCCGGTCAGGTCGCCCAGTTCGTACGCATAGCGGGACACCGAACAGGCCAGGTTCACCGGCACCGCGCTGCCCGGCCCCGCCAGGTCTGGCCCAACCGCCAGGGCTTGCGCCTTCCGCATGAGCGCCAGGCCTTCGCCCCATGCCGCGATCTCGCCATACCGCGCCGCCGTCTGACGCAGCAGGCCAATCTTCACGACCGGGGTCTCGAACTCGGTCTTGTCGAGCAGCACGCTCATGCGATCGAGCTGACGCCGCAGGGCACCGGCATCGCCGGTGGCCGCGTCGCGCATCACGAGCTGCAGGAACTCGTTGGTGCCACGCTGGTTGCGTTGCGCCTCGAGCGCGCGGTCGCGCTCGGCGCGCGCGATCACGGCTTCCCCGGTGGCCCTTTCGCGCTCGGCCTCGGCTCTGCGGGCCTGCGTGATCGTGCCGACCAGCCCGGCCAGCACGGCCACGACCGCCAGCCCGGCGGCGGCCGCACCGCGGCGGTGGCGCGCGAGGAAGCAGCTGACGCGGTAGCTGGTGGTGGCGGCCCGCACGGAGATCGGCGCGCGCGCGAGGTAGCGCCGCAGGTCGTCGGCGAACGCCACGACCGAGCCGTAGCGCGCCGCCGGGTCCTGCTGCATCGCGGTCGACAGCACGAGCGCGAGATCGCCGTCGAGCGTGCGGCCCGCCGGCGCGTCTGGCGGCGCGGTGAACGGATGGCGGCCGGTGAGCAGCACATGGGCCAGAACGCCGAGCGCGTAGACGTCGGTGGCGGTCGTGATCTCGCCGCCCTGCATCTGTTCGGGCGCCGCGTAATCGGGCGTAAAGCGCAGCGCCCCGGCCGGCGCCGCCCGCACGCCCTCGTGGTCGAGCCACGACCCAATCCCGAAGTCGAGCAGCTTCACCCGCCCGTCGCCGTCCACCAGCACGTTCGAGGGCTTCAGATCGCGGTGAACGACCAGGTGCGCGTGCGCGTGGGCCACGGCATCGGCGACCTGCAGCAGCAGCGCCAGGCGCGCCGGCAGGTCGAGCCGCCCGGCCTCGGCGAAGGCGTCCAGACGCGTGCCTTCGATGTACTCGAGCACGAGGTACGGCTGACCGGCCGGGGTCACGCCGGCATCGAGCAGACGCGCGATGTTCGGATGCGACAGCCGCGCCAGCAGCGTGCCCTCCAGCGTGAAGGTCGCCTCGGAGTGGCGTTCGAGCACCGCCAGTTGCAGCAGCTTGAGCGCCACGGCGCCCTCATAGCGCCCGTCACTGCGGTGCGCCTTCCACACCACGCCCATGCCGCCGGCACCAAGGGGCGCGTCGAGCGTGTAAGCGCCAATGGTCGAGCCGGCGAGATCCGGCTCGATATCGGCAAGGGCTGGCGTGTCGAGGAAGGTCGAGCCGAGCAGCCGCTCATGGGATACGAGCAGGCGCGTGAGAATCTCCGCCGCCGTGGCGTCGGTCGCGCGCAGCTCGTCGAGGAACGCGCGGCGGGCGTCGGCCTCGAGGTCGAGGGCCCGGTCGAACAACGGGCTGATGACGTGCCACACGGCCGGGTCGAGACGCTTCATGGGTTCTCTGAAGACGATCGGAACCGGCAGAGAAAAGACGACACGGCGGTCAGGCGTCTTCCAGTTCGTCGCGCAGGAGCACGCGCGCCTTGGCCCAGTCGCGCTGGATGGTGCGCTCGGACACCCCCCGCATGGCGGCGATCTCGGCAAAGGTGAGCCCGCAGAAGAACTTGAGGTCTACCAGCTGGGCCAGGGCCGGATCCAGCCGCTCGAGCTCCACCAGTCCGGCGCCGATGCGCTCGACCTCGGAGCTCTCCGCCGGCATCGCGGCCACGCCCTCGTCGAGCACGGTGAAGGTCAGCTCGCCGCCGCGCTTCAGCGCATGGCGCTGGCGCACGTAGTCGATGACCAGCCCGCGCATGGCCCGCGACGCATAGGCGAAGAAGTGCTGGCGGTCGGCGAAGGCCAGCGCCTCGCGCTTCGAGATCTCGAGATACGCCTCGTGCAACAGCGTGGTCGTGCCGAGGGTGAGGTGTCGCCCGGCGCGATGCACGTGTGACTCGGCCAGCCGGTGCAGTTCGGCGTAGAGCGCCTCGAACAGCGCCGTCTGGGCCCCGGCGCCGCGGGCGTCGGCGGCGGCGATGAGGGCGCTGAGGGGCACGTCCGGGACCGACGACTGCATACCAGCGGCGATGGTACCACCCGGCCGGCACCCCCCGTGTCGGGTTCTCCCCCGCGCCTCCGATCTATCCCAGCGACGGCCGCTTCTGCCCGTCGGAGGATTGACATGACCCGTACGCCCCGCCTGATCTGGTCACTTTGTGGCCTGCTGCTGCTTCCTTCCGTCGCCGCGGCCCAGCCCATCGGCACCTTCAGCTGGCAGTTGCAGCCGTTCTGCAACCGCGTGACGGTGAACGTCACGCAGAACGGCGGCGTCTACACCGCCGACGGCTACGACGACCAGTGCGGCGCCCCGCAGCGCGCGCCGCTGGTGGGCCTGGGCACGCCCAATCCCGACGGCACGATCGGCTTCGGCCTGCACGTGGTGACGGTGCCCGGCGGCCGCGGTGTGCAGATTGATGCACGGATCACGCTGGCGGCGCTCGGCGGGTCGTGGAGCGACAGCGCCGGCAACAGCGGCACCTTCGCCTTCAACGCCAACACCGGCGGCAGCCCGCGGCCGGCACCGCCCACCGGGGGCGGCACGATTCCCAATACGTTTTCGCTGCTGAGCGATGGCGGCTTTGCAGCCCGCGGCGCCCTGGGCACGGGCAACATCCCCGCCTCGAACATCGGCACGCGGATGATGTGGCATCCCCGCAAGGCAGCGTTCAGGGCGGGCCAGGTCACCATTCCCCTGTGGGACGACCTCAACATCGGCAACCACAGCACCGCGTTCGGTCTCAACCCGGTGGCCAGCGGCATCTACAGCTTCGCCGCCGGCCTGGACGTGGCCGCGCAGGGCATCGCAAGCGTCGCCCTCGGAGCCAGTGCCCTGGCCACGGGCGACTACAGCACCGCCCTCGGCGCCGCACCGGAAACGACGGCCGGCGGTTACGCCAGCACGGCCATGGGGCTCTACGCCCAGGCGACCTCGGCCCACGCCGGTTCGTTCGTGTTCGGCGACGCCTCCACCAATGCCGTCGGCACCCGGGTGCAGCCCACCGGCACCAACCAGTTCGTGGCGCGAGCCGCCGGCGGCTTCTACTTCTTCACCAGCTCGATTACCTCACCGGTCGGCTCGGTGAGCGTCCCGGGCGTCAGGCTGATGCCGAACACCAGCGGGTGGACGTCGGTGTCGGATGTGAACGCCAAGGAGAACTTCCGTGACCTGGCCGACAACGACGTGCTGGCAAAGATCGCGGCGATGCCGGTGCGAGAGTGGAACTACAAGGCGCAGGGCGCGGCGATTCGCCACATGGGTCCGACGGCGCAGGATTTCAAAGCGGCGTTCGGACTGGGCGAAGACCCCCTCGGCATCAACAGCATCGATGCCGACGGCGTGGCCCTGGCCGCGGTGCGGGCACTCGAGGCGCGGACGCGAGAGACCAACGAACGACTCACGCGCGAGAACGACGAGCTGCGGGCGCGGCTGACGCGGCTGGAAGCCCTGCTCGAGAAGTGGTGAGTTCCATCATGAGCCATCGATACCTGTCTGCCGCGTTCGCCGCGTTCATGATGTCGCTCACCGCCGTCGCCGCCGTCGCGCAGCCGATCGGCACCTTTCGCTGGCAGCTGCAGCCGTTCTGCAATGTCGTGACCGTCAACGTGACCCAGCAAGGCGCCGTCTACACGATGGACGGCTACGACGATCAGTGCGGGGCCGCGCGCCGCGCGCCGATTGTCGGGCTCGGCACACCGAATCCGGATGGCACCATCGGCCTCGGCTGGAACATCGTCACGACGCCGGGCGGGCGCGGCGTGCAGGTCGATGCGCGCATCACACTGCCATCGGCCAGTGGGTCGTGGAGCGACAGCGCCGGCAATGCGGGCACGCTGGCACTCGGTGCCAGCACGGGCGGCAGCGCGCGGCCGTTGCCGTCGTCGCCGGCGGCCATTCCAGGCGCGTTCTCGCTGCTGGCCGACGGTGGGCTTTGTCGCCGCCGCGGCACGGCCGGCGGCGGCATTCCAGCGGCGGGCGCCGGCACCCGCATGATGTGGCACCCAGGCAAGGGCGCTTTCCGCGCGGGCCAGGCCGGTAGCACGCAGTGGGACGACGCCAACATCGGGTTGGCCAGTGTCGCGACGGGCACCAACACGGTCGCCAGCGGCAACCACAGCACAGCGTTGGGGTTTGGCACCTCGGCCAGCGGCCAGTTCAGCACCGCGATGGGCTTCGAAACGCGGGCCAGCGCCAGCGTGAGCACCGCCATGGGCTTTGGCTCGCACGCGAGCGGTAGCAACAGCACGGCGATCGGCGCTTACACCACCGCAAGTGGCGCCCAAAGCCTGGCGCTGGGCTATCAGACAACGGCCAGCGGCGTCAGCAGCATCGCGACGGGCTCGGTGACCCAGGCGGAGGGCCTGGTCACGACGGTGCTGGGCACGTATGCCAGGGCCACCGCGGCGGCTCCGGGATCGTTCGTCTACGGCGACCGTTCAACAGTGAATGCCGGCAATGCCGTGGTCACGTCGGTCACACCGAACCAGTTCCTGGTGCGGGCGGCCGGCGGCGTCATGTTCTGGTCTACCGCCGCCACGACCTTCCCGAACAGCCCCGGCGTGGCGCTGCTGCCGGGCGACTCGGCGTGGTCGATCCTGTCGGACGTCAACTCCAAAGAGCACTTCCGCGACCTCGATGGCGAGGACGTGCTTGGCAAGCTGACGACCATGCCGGTGCGCGAGTGGAGCTACAAGGCGCAGAGCGCAGCTATTCGCCATGTCGGTCCAACTGCGCAGGACTTTCACGCTGCGTTCGGCCTCGGCGCCGAGCCTCGACGTATCAACACCATCGACGCCGACGGGGTCGCGCTGGCCGCCGTGAAGGCGCTCGAGGCGCGCACGCGCGAGCTGCGCGACGGCGACAGGGCCTTGAATGAACGCATTTCGGCTCTCACGCGCGAGAACGACGACCTGCGCGCGAGGCTCGCGCGTCTTGAAGCCCTGCTCGAGAAGCGATGAGAACAGCCATGACATTGCGAATCCTGTTCGCCGGCATCGCTGCCGGCATCGTCTCACTCACCGCCGTAGCCGCCGATGCGCAGCCGATCGGCACGTTCCGCTGGCAGTTGCAGCCGTTCTGCAATGTCGTGACCGTCAACGTGACCCAGCAAGGCGCCGTCTACACGATGGACGGCTACGACGATCAGTGCGGGGCCACGCGCCGCGCGCCGATCGTCGGGCTCGGCACGCCGAATCCGGATGGCACCATCGGTCTGGGCTGGAACATCGTCACGACGCCCGGCGGGCGCGGCGTGCAGGTCGATGCACGCATCACGCTTCCATCGGCCAGCGGGTCGTGGAGCGACAGCGCCGGCAATGCGGGAACGCTGGCGCTCGGCGCCAGCACCGGCGGCAGCGCGCGGCCGCTGCCTTCATCAGCGGCGGCGATTCCGGGCGCGTTCTCGCTGCTCACCGATGGCAGCTTCCTGGCGCGCGGTGCCACAAGTGCAGGACCCATTCCAGCATCTGGGCCGGGTACGCGAATGATGTGGTACTCCGCGAAGGGCGCGTTCCGCGCCGGCTACGTCGACGGCGAACAGTGGAACGACTCGAACGTGGGAATCCTGAGCACGGCTATGGGCGTTGACACAATCGCCAGCGGCATCTACGGCACGGCATTCGGCGTCGACACGATCGCCAGCGCGGCCTTCAGCAGCGCGATGGGCCGCAACACGAGAGCGACCGGAACGGGCAGCACGGCGATCGGCGACACCACAACAGCCAGCGGCGAGTACAGCACGGCGATGGGCAACAGCACGACGGCCGGCGGCAGCTCGAGCACGGCGATGGGTTCGCTCACGACCGCCAGCGGCGTCACCAGCACGGCGATGGGTGCCAGACGGTTGCCAGCGGCGTCTACAGCACGGCCATGGGCATCAGTCACGACGGCGAGCGGCGTCAGGAGCACGGCGATGGGCAACGAGACGATCGCCAGCGGCAGCAGCAGCACGGCGATGGGCTTCGGCTCCGTCGCAAGTGGCGGCTCCTCGGTCGCGGCCGGCTTCGGGGCGATCGCCGCCGGCAGCGCGAGCGTGGCTCTTGGCCGCGCCCACGCGCGATTCGACGGGTCGTTCGTGTGGGGCGACGGCTCGACGACGGCGCGGCAGCTCGATGCCGAGCCGAATCAGTTCATCGTGCGCGCCACTCGCGGCGTCGGGTTCTACACCAACGCCGCCAACACCCTGGGTGTCGAATTGCCCATCGGCGGCGGTGGCTGGACGGTCCTGTCGGATTGCAATGCGAAGGAAGCCTTCCGGGCCCTTGACCTCGACGACGTGCTTGCCAGGATTGCGGCTCTGCCCATGCAGGAATGGCAGCTACCGGGACCAGCCCGGCGCCGATACGCCACATCGGCCCGGTGGCGCAGGACTTCCACGAAGCGTTCGGCCTCGGCGAGAGCGCTCTGCGCATCAACATCATCGACGCCGACGGCGTCGCGCTCGCCGGCGTCAAGGCTCTCGAAGCGCGCACGCGCGACCTCGCACGCGACAACGCGGCGCTAAAGGCGCACCTGGCGCGCCAGGACGAACAACTTCGCCTCCTTCGGACGCGGCTCGAAGCCCTGCTCGACAAACGGTGAACACGACCATGGTCACTCGATTCGCACGAACCGCCGCCGGGGCCAGCGTGGCTCTACTCCTCGCCGCCTCGGCCGCCGACGCGCAGCCGATCGGCTCCTTCAGCTGGCAACTGCAGCCGTTCTGCAACGTGGTCACGGTGAACGTGACGCAGCAAGGCGGCGTCTACACGCTCGACGGCTACGACAACCAGTGCGGGGCGCCGCAGCGCGCGCCGCTCGTGGGCCTTGGCACGCCGAACCCCGACGGCACGATCGGCTTCGGCCTGCACGTGGTGACCGTGCCCGGCGGACGCGGCCTGCAGATCGACGCGCGCATCACGCTCGCCGCGCTCGGCGGTAGCTGGAGCGACAGCGCCGGCAACAGCGGCACCTTTGCCTTCAACGCCAGCACCGGCGGCAGTCCACGACCCGCCCCCACCATGCCGGGCTCGGCGATCGCGCCGGGCTCGATCTCGGCCCTGCAACTGGCGCCAGGCGTAATTGGCACCGCCCAGATCAACGCCGGGCAGGTCCAGGCGAGAGTCGGGGGTACCTGCGCGCATGGCCAGGCGCTGCGCGGCGTCAACCCCGATGGCACGGTCGTCTGCACCGATGCGCTCAGCACAGTGGATGCGGCCGCCGGCAACTTCGGCAGCGCCGGCGACTTCAGTGCGATCGCGATTGGCGCGGATGGTCTGCCGGTGGTCAGCCACAACGACAGCTCGGCTGGCCGCCGCCCGCGTGACGCAGTGCGGCAACGCCGCCTGCACCGCCGGCAACGTCTCCACCACGGTCGCGGTCGGGGATTACACCGCAATCGCGATCGGCGTGGACGGCCTGCCCGTCGTGAGCTACCGCGACCTGAACCTGATTGGTCTGGGCGTCACGCACTGCGGCAACGCAACCTGCACCACGGGCAACATCTCCACGCTCGTCGATGCCGGCGGCCGCGGCTATTTCACGGCGATTGCCATCGGCACCGACGGCCTGCCGGTCATCAGTCATCACGAGGTCTCGGCCGGCACGCTGCGCGTGACCCACTGCGGCAACGTCGCGTGCACCGCCGGCAACGTCTCCACCACGGTGGATGACCCGGCCAACGTCGTCGGCGAGCTCAGCGCGATCGCCATCGGCGCCGACGGCCTGCCGATCATCAGCCACCAGGACACCACCGCCAGAACGCTGCGCGTCACGCACTGCGGCAACGTCCTCTGCTCCGCCGGCAATATCTCGACCACCGTCGACCCCATCTTCGGCGTCGGCTCCTTCAGTTCCATCGCCATCGGTGCCGACGGCCTGGCCGTCATCAGTCACTTCGACTCCGATGCGGCCCGGCTGCGCGTTACTCATTGCGGCAACGCCCTCTGCACTGCCGGCAACGTCACCAACGTGGCGGACGCGCCGGGCTACTCGGTCGGCTTCACGCCAAGCATCGCGATCGGCGTGGACGGACTGCCCATCATCAGCCACCAGGCCGAATCGCTCAGTGCGCTGCGTGTGACCCACTGCGGCAACGCCGTCTGTTCTTCCGGCAACGTCTCCACCACCGTGGACGACCCGGTCAACCGCGTGGGCCGACACAGCTCGATTGCCATTGGCACCGACGGCCTGCCGGTCATCAGCTACCAGGACCAGACGGCCCGTGCGCTGCGGGTGATCAAATGCGGCACACGGACCTGTCAGTAGCGCAAGGGTCAGAGCGCGACCGGCAGTTACGCGCACGACCTCTAGGACCAGGAGCGACCAAATGCCACGACCGTCCCCACGATTGACGCTGGCCCTCTGCGCGGCCCTGCTTGCCCTCGCCCACCCGACCCTGCGCGCGCAGGGCACGCTGCTTGGTTCATTCAGGTGGCAACTGCAGCCGTTCTGTAACGTGGTCACTGTGAACCTCATCCAGCAAGGCGCGGTCTACACCATGGACGGCTTCGACGACCAGTGCGGTGCGGCCCAGCGCGCGCCGCTCGTGGGGATGGCCACGCCGAACCCCGACGGCTCGATCACCGTGGGCCTGACCATCGTGACGGCCCCGGGCGGGCGCGCTGTGCAGGTGGCGGCGCGGCTCTCGTTGCCGAGCGTCAGTGGCACGTGGAACGACAGCGCCGGCAATGGCGGCGTGTTCGCGTTCAATGCCAGCAGCGGCGGGAGCCCCCGTCCGTCACCGTCACTGCCGGGTTCGGCGATCGCACCCGGCACGATCACGTCCACGCAGCTCGCCGCCGGGATCTTCGGGGGCAGTGGCGGTGCAACCACGGTGGCCCGCAGCGACCATCTGCACGACGACCGCTACTACACCAAGACGCAGAGCGATGCCGCGGCAGCGGTCGTGATCGAGGGGGCAGGCGTGTCCATCCCGGCGACACTCGCCGCCCAGATCAACCACGTAGCCATCCAGGAGACGATCGTCACGCCGAGAGCCGGCCATTTACTCATTTCGAAGTTCATCGTGCGGGGCATCCAGTGCGCCGTCGCGGGCCACTTCCATTTCCTTATGGTGGACGGTGTGCCGGTGCGCAGCAGCGTGGTCTATGTGCAGTCGAACCTCAACTTCAGCGGCGTTCTTTTCGGGGCCACCACCGACTCCGTCATCGCCGGTCCACACACGGTCTCCGTGGGCAGCCAGTGCGTGCTCGGCTCACCGACCGGGACCGGCGGCGTCACCGTCAGTAGCTCCTCGGTCGTGGTCCTTCCCTAGAGTTCGAGCAGTGCCGACCCAGGCGGGGCGAGCAGACATGGCGCCGACGGCTATACTGACGCTGCCGTGAAGGAGCGTCAGTAATCCTCTCCGCCCTGCAGATCTCACCGCACGTCGTGGCCGTCGAGCTCCGTCCTCCCCGGGCCGAGCTCGAGGCCGCGGCCGGCATCGATGCCTGGATCGACACCTACCACGCGATCAAGGGACTGGTGCGCCAGAACGTGCGGGTGATGGTGACCGACAGCGCCGTCGGCGCGCAGGAGGAGAACAACCTGCGCCACCTGGTCACCAACCTGGGGCCCGATGTGCCGCGCTCGAGCGTCGTGCCGTTTCTCACGACCAAGCACTCGATCGACTTTCTGTCTCGGCTACGCCGATCAGGTCGTGCAGCACGGCTTCCCGGCGCTGGTGGTGCTCGGCGGAGACAAACACGTGGGCCGCGCCCGCTCGGTCGAACACGCCTGGCAGCTGCGGCAGCTCATTCGGGAGCGCCACCCCGGGCTGCCGCTCGGCGGG
This sequence comes from uncultured Acidobacteriota bacterium, assembly GCA_963779175.1. GTDB lineage: Bacteria > Acidobacteriota > Vicinamibacteria > Vicinamibacterales > UBA2999 > CADEFD01. Next base: position 80,985 of record CAVZXA010000002.1, on the reverse strand, counting down.
TGGGCGAATCCGGCCGGCGACCCGGCCCGCCAGGTGGCGTTTGTCGGCAACAGCGAGTTCACCGCGGATTTCTACCTGACGCAGATCGTCTCGCACCATCGCGCCGCCGACGTCGAGGGCTTCCTGCGCGAGGCCGAGCGTCAGGGCGTGACGGCGCCGGGCATGTTCGGCGTCTTCTACTACCGCAGCGCCAAGGCCTCGACCCTCCAGACCCTGAGCCAGTTCCTCCCGGTGCCGGTGGAGGAACTGTCGGCCGAGTTCGCGGCCGGGGCGACGCCGGTGGACGTCTGCGCCCGCTCGATCCGCGAGCTCATGGCACTGGGCGTGCGGCACTTCTACGTGAGCAACCTGCCGCTGGCGCGCACGGCCGCCGTGCTCAGCTGCGATCCTCGACCGCGCCGGGCTCTCGACCCGCACCACCTAGGCGCGCACGCGTCCATGGACCGCCGGTTCGTGGTACGCTTGCCGGTCAATCTAACCGGTGCGCCGCAGGCGCTAGAGCTTCTCTAGCCGCTAGCCGCCAGCCCCTAGCCGCTGAGCCTCATGGGTATCTTCCTCGACTCGCTTCCGATGTCCGGCATCGTGCGCATCCGCGACATGATGTACACGATCCAGAATCCCTTCCGCCTCGATCAGGGCGATGTCAGCTTCGACGCCCCCGAGACGTTCAAGCAGGGCATGCGCAAGGCCATCGAGGCCAACCACACGCACTACCTGCCGACGCTCGGCGTGCCGCGGCTGCGTCAGCTCATCGCCGAGAAGCTGCGTGCCAAGAACGGCATCCCGGTGGGCAGCGACGATGAGATCATCGTCACCAACGGCGGCACCCACGGCATCTACGCCGCCCTGCACGCGGTGCTCGAGCCGGGCGACGAGGTGATCTGCCCCGATCCGCTGTGGCCGCCGTCGCTCGCCATCACGCGTTCGGCCCATGCGGTGCCGGTGCAGGTGCCGGTGCACGAATCGCTCGGCTTCCGCTGGGACCTCGACGAACTCGAACGCGCCATCACGCCGAAGACCAAGGCTATCTACATCAACTCGCCCACCAACCCGAGCGGCGGGGCACTGACCCGCGCCGACCTCGAGCGGATTGCCGGGATGGCGACGTCGCGCAACCTCTGGGTGTTCTCCGACGAAGCCTATGAAGACGTGCTCTTCACCGGCGAACACGTCAGCATCGCCTCGCTGCCGGGGATGTACGAGCGCACCATCCCGATCTACACGCTGAGCAAGACCTACGCCGTGACCGGCGTGCGCGTCGGCTACATCGCCATCAAAGACACGGTGATGCGCGCGCGCGCCGCCAAGGTGGCGCTCTACACCGCCAGCAACGTCTGCTCGATCGCGCAGTACGGCGCCATCGGCGCGCTCGAGGGCTCGCAGGACTGCATCGAGGAGTTCAAGACGGAACTCAAGATCCGCCGCGACCTCTTCTACACGGGCCTCAAGGACGTCACCGGCGGCGCGCTCTCGGGTGAGCCGCCCAACGGCGCCTTCTACGCCTTCGTGAAGATCGATCCGGCGTGGGCGAAGAGCATGGGCCTCGACACCGGCGAGTCGCTCTCGTGGACGGTGGTCGAGCACATCATCAAGCACAGCCGGGTCGGCTGCGTGCCCGGGCTCGACTTCGGCCCGGCGAGCGAAGGCTACATCCGTTTCTGCACCTGTCGCGATCGGAAGGAACTCACGGGCGCGCTCGAATCGATGCGCGCGGTGTTCGCCTCCTAGATGTGACCGAGATCTCCCCGGCGGTGAGCGTGGCGGCCCCGGCCGCTACGCCCACGGCCTCGGGCGGGCGGATCCTGTTCGTGGATCTGGCCCGCGCGATCGCCGTCCTGCTGATGGTGCAGGGCCACACCATCGACGCGCTGCTCCACCCCGACTTCCGCACCACGCTGCAGTACAACGCCTGGCTCTACCTGCGCGGCCTGACGTCGTGCACGTTCCTCTTCCTCTCAGGCGCGGCCTTCAGCCTGACGGCGCTGCGCCACTGGGAGGAGCAGGGCCGCTTCTCGCGCCGTTCGTTCAAGCGCGTGCGGCGCCTGGTCTTCTTCCTCGCCCTCGGCTACTTCGTGAAGTTCCCGATGGGCCGCTTCGTCGACCTGCCGTATGCGACCGACGAGCGCTGGCGCTCGTTCTTCGCGGTGGACGTGCTGCAGAACGTGGCCATCACGCTGCTGGCGCTGCAGGTGCTCATCGGCCTCACGCGCACGCCGCGGCGCTTCGCCATCGCCTGCGGCGCCGCTGCCGCGGTGCTGGTCGTGGCCACGCCGCTCGTGCTCGGCGTGGACTGGGTGACGCGGGTGCCGCTCATCGTGGCGTCGTACCTGTCCTTCGGCACCGGATCGCTCTTCCCGCTCTTCCCGTGGGCCGGCTTCACGCTGCTCGGCGCGGCCTTCGGCGTCACGGCGGCGCCGTGGGCGACGCGCGATCACCTGCAGCCGCTGGCGCGCGCGCTCTTCGTCGCTCGGCGCGGTGCTGGCCGTGGGCGCGGGTCTCATGGGCGAGTTCGGCTGGTTCGAATACGGCGTGCACGACTGGTGGCGCGCCAGCCCGCTGTCGTTCGTACAGCGCTTCGGGTCGGTGCTGCTCCTGTTGTCGATCGTGGCAGCCATCGGGCACTACGTGACGAAACTCACGCCGCCGCTCCAGGGCCTGGCGGAGGAATCGCTGCTCGTCTACGCCGTGCACGTGGCGCTGCTCTACGGCTCGCACTGGACCACCGGCCTCGGGCCCACGCTCGGGCCCCAGCCGCCGCGCATCGTGCTGCTCTGGGCGGTCGTCATGCTGGTCGCGATGACCACGCTGGCGCTGGCCTGGAACAACATCGAGCGCCTGCATCCCGGCCTGGCGGCGGTGTGCCGCGCCACCGCCATCGTGGCGCTGGTCTTCCCGCTGCTCTGATCCACGGGCGGCTCCGGCCGCGCTCGGCGTCCCCGATCGGCTAACCTGTCGGCATGCCTGCCGAGAGCTCCGCGCGTCCTTCAGGTGACTACACGCTTCGCCCCGCCGAGGTGAGCGACAGCGTGACGCTGGTGTCGTTCACGATCGCCGAGGCGCTCGACGCCGAGCGGCGCTCGCTGATTCGCACCGACGTGCAGCGCGGCGTGGCCGGCGGCTTCACGACGCCGCCGAAAGCGCGCTACTGGGTGGTCGAGTCGCACGGCACGCTGGTCGGCAGTTGCTCGATCGTCACCGAGTGGAGCAACTTCCGCGGCGGCGACTACTGGTGGATCCAGAGCCTCTACATCGCGCCCGAACATCGCGGCACCGGCCTCGTGGACACGATGCTGCAGCACCTGGTCCGGGAAGCGAAGGCGGGCGGCGCGCTCGATCTGCGCCTCTACGGCTACAACACCAACGCGCGCGCGCTGCGCGCCTACCAGCGCTTCGGCTTCAAAGAGGCGCCGTACCTCATCCTCACGAAGTCGCTCATCGGCGAGTAGCGCCGGGACGAGTGACGGGGACGACCGGCGCGCCGAGCGCCCCGGACCGGACTACGATGCGGATTCATCTCATCGCGCCGTGCCGGCGCTGGAGGAGCCTCATGTTGATCCGCCGCCGTCTGTTCGTGCTCGCCTCGGTCGTCGTCGTCGCCTCGTTCGCTGCCGGTGCTCAGCAGAAGCGTGCCGGGCTGATGGGCGATCTCATCGCCGACGTCACCGATGTCGAAGGCAAGATCGTGGGTCTCGCGAAGGCGATGCCGGAAGCGTCGTACGCGTGGCGGCCGATGCCCGGCGTGCGTTCGGTGGGCGAGGCGTTCACGCACGTCGCCGCCGACAACTACTTCCTGCCGATCGCGCTTGGCGCCACTGCGCCGCCGGCCACCGGCATCTCGGGCACCGACTACAAGACGGTCGAGGCCTACGAGAAGAAGACGCGTACGCGCGCCGAGATCATCGCTGAGGTCGAGCAGTCGTTCGCGTTCATGAAGAAGGCAATGGCCGACACGCCCGACGCGAAGATGGATCAGACGATGAAGATGTTCGGCCGCGAGAGCAGCGTCCGCACGACCTGGGTGATGACCGTGACGCACGTGCACGAGCACCTGGGACAGCTCATCGCCTACGCGCGCAGCAACAAGGTCACGCCGCCCTGGAGCAAGTAGCGGCGCCGGGCGTCGCGGGTCTCGACTACTTCCCGGGTGACACCCAGTAGCCCGGTCTCGCCAGCACATCGCCCCGCGTGTCGTTGAGACGCACCTCGACCTTGTGCCAGCCGGCCGTGACGGGCTCAGGCGGACGATAGGTGACGAGGTAGCGGTCGCGAAGTTCCTGCAGCACCTCGAGGAACAGTCGCCGCAGCTCGCGGTCTGACGCCGCCGACCAGACGCGGCCGCCGCTTGCTTCCACGGCTCTGCGCAGCATCGGGGATCCCGGCGCTGGCGATGACGGGCGGCGCCAGGTTGCTGGTGCTCGGGCGCTGAGCCCGCGTGCTGTCGAGCTCGATGCCGTGTATCACCACCCCAGCGCGGCCCATGGCTGCTTCGATCTGCGAGGCACTCATCCAGCTCGATGTATCAGACCCGTCCGTTAGCAACAGAACCACGGACCGGGTGTTGCGCGTCGGTTCCACGAGTTGTGCCGCCACGAACAACGCATCCCGCCATGCCGTGGGGCCCTGTGGAGACAGCCTGCGGAGCGCCCCGCGGACGTCATCGTGCCGCGTCGTCGGCTCGACTCTCACGTCCACCGCCTCTGCAAACGTCACCAGGCCCACCTGGTCTTCCGGCCGCAGTGACTCCAGCAAGCCGGTCGGCAGCTTCCCGCAGCCGCTGCAACCCGTCACTGTCCAAGGCTGCTGCTCGTATCGAAGCAGAGCACCAGGCTGAGCGGCACCGAGTCATGGAAGACGCGTTCGGCCGGCCTGGGCGTGCCGTTGTCGACGATCGTGAAGTGCTTCGCGCTCAGCCCACGCACCGGCGCGCCGCCGCGCGACACCGCCACGTCGAGCACCACCGACTCCACGGCAGGTGCGGAACACCTGTTCCGGCTGCGCCCCGGTGGCCGGCATCGACAGCCACACGGCGATGGCTACGGCGATGAGCGTGCGATGCCGCGAAGCCATTCCAGCCCCTCGCTGTCGAATCCGCCGTGACGATAGTCCCACCACGCGTCCGTGTCCGAGCGCCGGCCCTGGACGAGGCCTTGTGCGATGACGCCGCGAGCCCGTTCCGGGTGCCCGGATCGTTCCTCGAACTGGGCCAGCGCGAGCCACGCGCCCTGCTGGTTGCCGGCGACACGCACGCCTTCCTGCAAGGCCGCGCGTGCCAGCGCGGCGTCGTTCAGCGCCTCATACGTGGACGACAGAAACAGCAGCAGCAGGTAGCGCTCACCGGTCGGCAGGCACGGCGGCGCGTGCCCGCTCGAACTCCGCACGCGCGTCCTGCAACCTATCGCGCCGATGCAGGAGCCGGGCAAGACGAATCCGCGCCGGCGCGTTCTCCGGCCACAGCGCCAGCGCCTCCCGATACTCCCGCTCGGCCCTCGCAATCAGACGGTAGGTCAAGCGCCGAGCCTCGGTGCCCTTCCGGTCCGCGAGGCCCGTGTCGTCGTTTTCGGTCAGCAGCGATGCGAGGTCTTCGATGGCACCGGCCTGTTGACGCACCCTGGAGTCACGAGACCGGAGCCGCAGACCGAACGCGAGGGCGGCGCGGGCCCGAGGAGGTCCGTCCGTGCCAGAAAAACACTCGATGCCACCACGCTCCAGCGGGCCACGAAATCGTCGGCGGCACGGGTTGGCGCGCGTGCCACCCATTCAAGCAGTGGTCGCCGAGCCGAATCTGCCACAGCGCCTCATCCGGATCGGATTCAACCGCCGCCAGGGCCAGCTCGAGATGCAACAGGCTGGCCGGGCGCGCCAGCCTCGGCGATTCCCACCGCGTCCGCGCGGCCGCGATTTCGAACTGTCGGTGCGTCCAGGTGGCGCCCAGCCGGTGCGCCGCGGCGGCGTCACCCTCGGTCTGCAACGCGATGACCGCCGCCTCGTACGACGCCTGGAGCTAACGTCTCCTGTCGAGTGTGAACGGGCGCGGCGGCGATAACCGCCAGAGCGGCGGCCAGAGCCCATGCTCGGGGATGGCGGGCGGCCATGCCGCGATTCTACATACGACGCGGCGAATCGGAGCCGGCGGCTATCCTTTTGTAACGGGGTCTGTCACGGTCACGGCTTGACCGACCCCGTTACAACTCGTGATGGTGACAGACCCCGTTTACAACTCGTGACCGTGACAGACCCCGTTCAAATGGGCCGCTACACTCCGAACTGGCGCAGGTGATGATCCACGTGTTTGTGGATGAGGCATCCCCAGTCGGTGTGCGACAGGGCCCCGAAGGCGGGATGCGGCACCAGCCGGTGTGAGTGGCCGTCGAGCCGGCTGAACGAGGTCTCGAAGAGCGCCTGTTCCGTGGCGAGTTCGGCGCGCGCCGCAACGGGCGAGGAGTTCCGGCGCGGTGGGCGCGCTCTTCGGCATCGGCAGGCGGTGGATGATGAGGTAGCGCAGCGGCGGCCAGCGCAGGAACGACGGCGCCTTGGCGGTCACCGGCAGCTCGCCGGTGGCCATCCGGGTCGATTCGTTCAGGTGCGCGAGCATCCCGGCGGCGGTGAACTTGCCCCACTTCGCGGTGTGCTGCGGCGTGAGCGCGCGGGCGCGGGCGAGCAGCCCGTTGCGGACGGCGGGGTCCCAGGCGGTCGGCATGCGCGGATCCTACTCCCGAGCGGCCTCGTGGGCGCAAGGGGCCGCCCGCCGGGACGGCTCGCCGCCTTGCCGCAGGAGGCCGCGTCGGGTACAGTCCGTCCGCCCGGCCATCTGTTGCCGGCGTGTCCGGAGGGTTCTCGATGAAGCGCCACCTGCCGCTCGTCTCCGCGATTGCCGCGCTCGCTGCCGTGGCGTCGTTCGCCTACCCGTCGCTGCTGGCGCAAACGCGCGCCACGGCCACCAACGTGCCGGTCATCCCGCACGAAGCGGTGCCCAACTTCTTCAAACATCCGCCCGGCATCTACACGGGCGAGAACATGGGCATCGCCACCAACTCGAAGGGCAACATCTACGTCTACCACCGCGCCAACGAAACGCGGCTCTTCGAATACACGCCCGACGGCACGTTCGTGCGTGAGATCGGTCGCCACAACTACGGCTTCTCGTTCGCCCACTCGGTGCGCGTGGATGCGGAAGACAACATCTGGGCGGTCGACGAAGGCACCGACATGCTGGTCAAGTTCAACCCGGAGGGCCGGGTGATCATGACGATCGGCCGGCGCGAGGATCCGATCCAGTCGATCCTCAACATGCCCGGCGGCGGCACCTATCACGGCCGCAACGAGAAGTACCGCTTCGGACGCCAGACGGATGTGGCATTCGACCAGCAGGGCAACATCTTCGTGTCAGACGGTTACTTCGATGCGCGGGTCGTGAAGTACGACAAGACGGGCCGCTTCCTGAAGGCCGTGGGCAAGCGCGGCACCGCCAATCTCGAGTTCAACACGCCGCACTCGATTGCCACCGACTTCCAGGGCAACGTCTACGTCGGCGACCGCGGCAACGCCCGCGTGCAGGTGCTCGACAACAACCTGAACTGGAAGGCGAACTACCCGAACGTCGGGAATCCGTGGGCGGTGTGCGTGTCGGGCGGGCCCGGGCCGAAGAACCCCGGCAAGCAGTATCTGTACTCGTCCAACTCGTGGCAGGACAGCGCGCCGGCGGCCGGCGCCGAGTTCACCGGCGAGGTCTACAAGATGGAACTCGACGGCACCATCGTCGGAAAGTTCGGACGCGCCGGCAAGGCGGCCGGCGAGTTCGCGACCATCCACCAGATGGACTGCCGCGATCCGAACATCATCTACACCGCCGAGATCAACAACTGGCGCTCGCAGAAGATTCTGCTCAAGACTGCGACCACCACGAGCGCGCCGGCGGGAGGTGCGCGATGAACCGCACGTGGCTCGTGCTCGGTGCGGCGATGGCGATGACCGGGGCCGCGCTGGTCGCGCAGGCGCCGGTGCCCGAACTGGCCTTCGACACCAACGCCGACTTCCTGCGCACGCCTGCCGACACGTTCGTGGGCGAAGTGGGCGGCGTGGGCGCCAATTCGAAGGGACAGCTCTTCGTCTACACGCGCACCGGCCATCCCTACGCGACGCTCGGCGACAACCGCACCTTCTTCCGCAACGGCTCGCGGCTGTTCCAGTTCGATCCGAACGGCAAGTTCGTGCGCGAACTCGGTCAGGACGTCTACGGGTTCAACGCCGCCATCGGCCTGCGCGTGGATCCGCAGGACAACGTGTGGACCATCGACGCCGGCGCCAATCAGGTGGTGAAGTTCGACACCGAAGGCCGCGTGGCGCTCGTGCTCGGACGCAAGCCCGAGACGATGGCGGTGCGTCCGCCGCCGCCGCCGGCGGCCGGCGCGCCAGCGGCTGGGCGGGCCCGGAGGTGGGGGGCCCGGCGGGCCCGGCGGCGCCGCGGCGCGGCGGCCCGGTGAAGGCATCCCGGGGTCGACATTCTTCCGTCCGTCGGACGTGGCGTGGGACGCGGCCGGCAACATCTACATCGCCGACGGCATGGGCGCCAACAACCGCATCGCGAAGTTCGACAAGGAGGGGCGCTTCATCCGCCAGTGGGGCGCGACCGGCTCACAGCCGGGCGAGTTCCGCGGCGTGAAGGCGCTGGCCATCGACGCGAAGGGCAACGTCTACGCGGCCGACTACGGCAATCGGCGGATCCAGGTGTTCGACGCCGACGGCAAGGTGCTCAACCAGTTCGGCAACGTCGGCACGCCGCTGGCGATGTGCATCACCAAGGGCGCGACGCAGCATCTGTTCATCTCGCACGCGGGCGACGCCGACGGGATGGAAGACGCGGCGATCTACAAGGTGACGCTCGACGGCACCGTCGTCGGCAAGTTCGGCAGCGCCGGCAAGATGCCGAAGCAGTTCGGCCTCGCCAACTCGCTCGACTGCCGCAGCGACACCGAACTGCTCGTGGGCGAGCTGACCAACTGGCGCGTGCAGCGGGTCACGCTCAAGGGCCGGTAGCTGGGTTCTGGGGCGGGGCTGGGGCGGGGTCAGTACGCCGATGTGCGTGGACAGCGGGCTGTGCCGCGAGAAGCGGCGTGCGACCGCGCGACGGCGCACGCCCCAGCCCCTAGCCCCTAGCCCCGTAGTTACTTGGCCGCCGCGGCCTGAATCGTCAGGCTGATCTTCACGTCGTCGCCCACCAGGAAGCCACCGGCCTCGAGCGCCGCGTTCCAGTTCAGACCGTAGTCCTTACGGTTGATCGTCACCTCACCCTCGAACGCCAGCTTCTCGTTGCCCCAGGGGTCAACCGCCGTGCCCAGAAGCGTCACCGGGATCACGATGCTCTTGGTGACGCCGCGCATCGTCAGGTTGCCCGCCACCTTGTAGTCGCTGCCGCCGGCGGCGGTGATACCGGTGCTCTCGAAGTTGACCGTCGGGAACTTCTCCACCGCGAAGAAGTCGTCGGAGCGCAGGTGCGCGTCGCGGTCGGGCGTGTTGGTGTCGATGCTGGCGGCCTGGATCGCGAAGCTGACCTTCGACTCCGCGGGCTGGTCGGCGTTGAACTCGATGGCGCCGGAGAAGTCGGTGAAGCGGCCGCGGACCTTGGTGATGAGGTGGCGGACCTGGAAGGCAGCTTCCGAGTGGGTCTTGTCGATGGCGAAGGTGCGGACGGCAGTAGCGGTGGTCATTGGAGTCTCCTGTTAGTGATGGTTGTAACTAAATTTGTTTAAACACTTACTTGGACGCACGAGACCCTGCGGTGGTTACAGGGCTTAGATCCCGGCTCGGACTTCGGCCAGCGTCGTGACGAGCTGGGTCAGGTCCTTGCGGTCGAGCTTGGTCAGGCGCCGCCTGTGGCCGGCGCGGAGTTCGTCGTCGAGCCCGTTCACGAGCGCCAGTCCTTTCGGCGTCAGGAAGGTGCGGACGAGCCGGCGGTCGGCGTCGGAACGCTCGCGCTCGATGAGCTGCATCTCGGCCATCCGGTCGAGCAGACGCGTCACGTCAGGCACCGGCGTGATGAGCCTGGCCCCGACTTCATTGCGGCACAGGCCGTCGGTGCCGGCGCCCCGCAGGATGCGCAGCACGTTGTACTGCGTGGGCGTGAGGCCGTGCGGCTTGAGCGTCTGCGCCACGGCCCGTTCGAGCAGGGCCGCGGTGCGGGCGATGCTCACATGGACCTCTTCCTCGATGAGATCCCAGGGGCGGGCCTGCTGCAGCTCGACATGAAGCGGCGTGACCATGCCACGACAATAGATGTTGTAACATCTATTGTCAAGCCCGGCTGTTACGGCGCGAAGCTGGCCAGTTGCGCCACCGTCGGCGCGTCGAGGCGCGTGAGGACCTGCAGCAGCAGCGCCACGGCGCCGTCGAAGTCCGAGCGCTGGATGACGCCCGTATGCCCGTGGAGATAGCGCGTCGGCACGGTCATGTTCACCGTGGGGCGTCCGCTGTCGTAGCGCTGGATCTCGGCGCCATCTTCGCCGTAGCCGGTGAGCACGTTCGGTTGCAGCGGGATCTTCGCCTGCTGCGCCACGTCGAAGAAGAAGTCGCGAAGCTTGCGATTCGGGATCATCGAGCTGTCGAGCAGGAAGATGCCGGGGCCCCCGCCAAGCCGCTCCTGCGCCTGGGTCGGACCGATGGCCGGATAGTCGGCCGACACGCCGGCCTCGATTGAGATGCCGAGGTCGGGCCGCGCCTTCTCAACCGCCGTCTGGGCGCCGCGCAGGCCGATCTCTTCCTGGGTGGTGGCCACCCACACGATCTGCGCCGGCATTGGCAGGCGCTCGGCGCGGATGCGGCGCGCGGCGGCGATCATCACGCCGAGGCCCACGCGGTCATCCCACGCCTTGCCCGCGTAGCGGCCATTCGGCATCACCAGAAAGTCGCTCTTCGGGGCAATCCCGTCGCCGGGCCGGATGCCCATGCGCTCCACCTCCTCGCGCGACGAGGCGCCGACATCGAGGAAGGTGTCGTCGAGCGACCACACGACGCCGCGCTGCGCTGGCGGGAGGACGTGCGTGGTCCGCAGGCCGCTGATGGCGACGATCGGACCCTGGCGCCCCAGGATCGTCCAGCGCTGATCCGGCAGCGCCTGCTCGAGGATCCCGCCGAGCGTCTTGACGCGGATGAACCCGTCAGCGGTGATGTGCTGCACCATCAGGCCCACTTCGTCCATGTGCGCGGTGACCATGATGCGCGGCCCGGTGCCGGCGCCTGGCAGCGTCGCCAGCACCGACCCCAGGCCGTCGTACTCGATGGCGGCGCCGAGCGCGGTGAACTCGGCGACGACCAGGCGGCGCACATCCTCTTCGAAGGCCGACGGCCCCGGCGCTTCGGACAGCGCCTTGAGCAGTTGCGCCGTGGCGTCGAGCGTGGGCGGGGCCGCGGCGGCGGGTTGGGCGAATGCGGGGGTGGCCTGCAGCGCGCCGGCGACCGCACCGGTGCCGACGCTGGCAAGGAAGGCCCGACGGGAATGCGGTGAACGGGACATGGTGGCTCCTGACACGGCTATTTCACATGCCGGCCGCCGTCCACACGGACGGTCTCGCCGGTCACGAAGTCGCTCTCGCAGAAGAACGCGATGGCCTTGGCGATCTCGGCCTCGCCGCCCCAGCGTCCGAGCGGCGTGGCCTTCTCGACGGCGGCGTGCTCTTCGTCCGACGTTCCCGGCGGCGCGACGATCGGACCCGGTGCCACCGCGTTGACGAGGATGCCGTCGGCGGCCAGTTCCAGGGCCAGCGCTTCGGTGAGGGCCTTCACGCCGGCCTTGGCCACGTAGTAGGGGACGAAGCCCTGATAGCGCGGCCGGCCGCTGGCCGCGATCCAGTCGGTGAAGTTGATGATGCGCCCGCCGCCCACCGCCCGCATGTGCGGCACGGCCGCGATGCTGATGAGGAACGCGGCCCGCAGGTCCACCGCCAGCTGGCGGTCCCAGTGGGCGGCATCGAGCTGGTCGAACGGCACCGACTGGTACATCGACGCCATGTTCACCACGATGTCGAGCCGGCCGAAGGTGGCCGCCACCTCGTTGACCGTGGCGCTGCAGTCGAGCGGATCGGCCAGATCGGCGCGCAGCGTGTGCGCGCGGCGGCCGGTGGCGCGCACGGCCGCGGCCGCCCGCTCGGCCGATTCCGCCGAGGCGCGGTACACGAAGGCGACATCGGCGCCGCCGGCCGCCAGCCGGCCGGCAATGGCCTCGCCCATGCGGGCGCCGCCGGTGATGAGGGCGGCTCGTCCATCCAGGTTCACGTGCAGAATCCTCCTCCGGCCGGGGCCGGGCCTGACCGCATGGTATCCGGTCGCGGTATTCTCGGAGCCATCATGCGGACCGGGCTCTGCCGAACGACGATGGCCTGCGCCGTCGCGCTGCTGGCCACGTGGCCGGGCGCTGGCGTGCCGGCCCGGGCGATCCAGGCCCATCTCGACGCCGACGGCATCGACCAGGCCATCATCTTCGCCCGGCAGGCGACGCGCGACGAGCGCCGCACCTTCCACGACGGCTACTTCCGCACGCCCGGCGACGCCGTGCGACGCATCTCGCTCGTCTCCGAGTACCGGCGCGTCGTGCTGCTCGTGGAAGAGAAGATGCGAATCCTCGATCGCAGCTACGGTGTGCGCCAGATGACCGACGCGCTCAAGCCCTGGCGCGGTCTGCTCGAAGTCATCGTCGAACTGCAGTTCCACCCGCAGAACAACTACGTGGGGGTGCCGGCGGTGGAAGTGCAGCTGGTGCCGCTCGACGGCGCCGGCACGCCGGTTCCGATGGCGGCCGAAGGCGCGGATCGCCGCCCGCGCTACGGCCTGTTCTGGGACCCGCCGCCGATGGACGCGCCGTGGTGGCCCTTCCCGCCGCCCTACGTGCCGGTCATCACCGGCAGCGAGCCGATGACGGGCGCCTGGGTGCAGGCCCGCTTCGACGCCGGGCCACTCGCCCGCGGCCGCTACCAGGTGGTGGTCAGAGACGGCACGCGCACGCTCGGCAGCGGCGACTTCGACCTCGGCGCGCTGAAGTAGCAGGACGGCGGAACAGCGAGACGGCGGGACAGCGCGAGCGTGAATCAGCCCGGCGGCGAGACAGCCTGACGCGCCCCAGCCCCCAGCCCCTAGCCCCCAGCCCCAGTAGAGGACAATCGCCCGTGCTCCGCCGGCGCCCGCTGTCGCCTTCGCAGTTTCTCGCCTCCAGCTTCCTCGGCATCATCGTGGCGGGCGGCGCGATGCTGTCGCTGCCGATCGCCCACGCCGCCGGACACACGGTGTCGGTGCTCGACGCCTTCTTCACGTCGGTGTCCGCCGTCTGCGTGACCGGACTCATCGTGGCCGACACGCCGGTCGACCTCTCGGTCTTCGGTCAGGTCGTCGTCATGCTGCTCATCCAGGCGGGCGGACTCGGCTACATGACCCTGAGCACGGTCTTCACCGTGGCCATCGGCCGCTCGGTGACGCTGCAGGAACGTCTGACGCTCCAGGAAGCGCTCAACGTGCAGGACATGAACGGGCTGGTGCGCTTTGCCGGCACCGTCCTGAAGCTCACGCTGGCGTTCGAACTGGGAGGCGCGCTGATCCTCGCCCTGTACTGGTGGCCGTCACTCGGGCTCGCCGAGGCCGCCTGGCGCGGCCTGTTCCACGCCGTGTCGGCGTTCAACAACGCCGGCTTCGCGCTGTGGAGCGACAACCTGATGCCGTGGCGCGGCGACCTCGTCGTGAACCTCGTCATCACGACCCTCATCATCGCCGGCGGCCTCGGGTTCTTCGTGTGGACCGAGCTGCTGACGCGCCATCGGCGCACGGTGAAACTGTCGGTGCACACGCGGCTGGTCGTGGTGGCGACCGTGGCGCTGCTCGCCGGCGGCACGCTGTTGCTGCTGGCGCTCGAGTGGAACAATCCACGCACGCTCGCCGGCCTGCCGATCGGCGAGAAGGTGCTGGCGGCCTACTTCCAGTCGGTCACGACGCGCACCGCCGGCTTCAACACGCTCGACATCGGTGCCATGACAGTGCCGTCGCTCTTCGTCATGATGGGCTTGATGTTCATCGGCGCCTCGCCCGGCAGCACCGGCGGCGGGGTGAAGACCTCCACGTTCTCCATCACGCTGGCGGCGCTGTGGGCGACGGTTCGTGGCGAAAGCGACACCGTGCTCTTCAAGCGGCGCCTGGCGCCGGAACTGGTCGCCAAGGCGTTCTTTCTTTCGCTCATCGCCTTCGTCACCATGAACCTGGTGGCGTGGCTGCTGCTGCTCACCGAAGGACGCGACCTGACCAAGACGCTCTTCGAGACCACCTCGGCCTTCGGCACCGTGGGCCTGTCGATGGGTGAAAACGGCGCGCCGGTGAGCCTGTCGGCGTTCTTCTCGCCGGTCGGCAAAGTGCTCATCATGCTGATGATGTTCATCGGGCGGCTGGGCCCGCTCACCCTCGCCATCGCGGTGGCGCGGCGGGGCGCCGCGCAGGCGAAGATCCGGTATCCGGAAGGCAAGATTCTCGTCGGGTAGACACCACATGGCCAAACGGACATTTGCAGTGATCGGCCTCGGGCGCTTCGGCTCCGCGATGGCCACGACCCTGTCGCAGCTCGGGCACGAGGTGATCGGCATCGACGGCGATGACGACCGGGTGACGGCGCTCGCCGATCAGGTCTCGCAGACGGTCAAGCTCGACGCCACCGACGAGCGCGCCCTGCGCGCGGCCGGCATCCAGGACGTGGACGTGGCGGTCGTCTCCATCGGCGAGAACCTCGAGGCGAGCCTGCTGGTGGTCACGCTGGTGAAGGAACTCGGCATCCAGAACATCGTCGCCAAGGCGGTGACGCCGCTCCACGGCCGCATCCTCGAGAAACTCGGCGTCTCGCGGGTCGTGTTCCCCGAACGCGAAATGGCGGTGCGCATCGCGCACAGCCTCGTCATTCCCAACGTGCTCGACTACATCGAGCTGTCGGGCGACTTCTCGATCGTGGAAGTGCCGGCGCCGGTCGAGTTCTACGGCAAGACGCTGCGCGACATCGGTCTGCGGGCGCGTTTCGGGCTGACCACCATCGCCATCAAGCGCACGTCGAAGACCGGGCACGGCGACTTCACCACCGTCTCGCCCGGCCCCGACGACGTGGTGCAGCAGGGCGACACGCTGGCGCTGCTTGGCAGCAACGAACGGCTCGGGCAGCTCGAGAAGATGCTCAAGTCGGCCGCCTCGCCGCACTGACGGCCGCCATCAGGTGTTTACGGTCCCCGTAAGGCATTTCGGGGCGCGTAAGCGCGAAGCGCCGCCGCAGGCGGCGGTGGCCCGAATATGCGACGAATTGCCGCGCCCGGGGCTGGCGCGAATCGTGCGATCCGTCCCAGCCTGCCCGAGGTCCGCGTGAGGACGTCGGCAAAGGAGCTTCCCATGCGACGAGTGATGATGAATGTGGCGGCCGCGACGGCCCTGGTGCTCGGCACGAGCGCCCTGGCCAGCGCGCAGACGATCCGGCTGACGGCGGTGCTCTCGGGCTCGAACGAAACGCCCGCCATCGTCGTGACCGGCGCCACCGGCACCGCCGAGGTGTTCGTGAACCTGGCGACCCAGTCGGTGACCTACAAAGTCGATGTCTTCAACCTGCCGAGCGGCGCCGTGGGCGGTCACTTCCACGTGGGCGGTCCGGGCGCCGGTGGTCCGGTGGTGGTGGATCTGGCGCCGCCCGCCAATATCTCGAACGACTTCACGCTGAGCGGCACGGTGGCGCAGTCGGCGCTGCGGCCGCGCGCCGATCAGGGCATCCGCACCTGGGAGGACTTCATCCAGGCGCTGGTCGGCGGTCAGGTCTACGTGAACATCCACAGCGCGGTGAACCCGGGCGGTGAGACGCGCGGCCAGTTGACCGTCACCCCGTAAAGCTGTCGCCGGTGGAATCGCCGGGGCCCGCGGCGGCGCGGGTCACGGCGCCCCCCCGGCCGTGCCGCTGGCGGCGGGTATACTCGTCGACGGAATGAAGCTCTCCGTCGTCATGCCCTGCTACAACGAGCGGGCCACCATCCGCGAGATCGTCGCGCAGGTGCAGGCGGTCGACCTCGGCGACGTGTCGCTCGAGATCGTGATTGTCGACGACGGCTCGAAAGACGGCACCCGTGACATCCTGGCCGAGCTCGACGGCAAGGGCGGCGTGCGGGTGCTGCTGCAGCCGGTGAATCAAGGCAAGGGCGCGGCCGTCGCGCGCGGGTTCCGCGAGGCCAGCGGCGACCTCGTCATCATCCAGGACGCCGACCTGGAGTACGACCCGCAGGAGTATCCCCTGCTGCTCCGCCCGATCCTCGACGGCAAGGCCGACGTGGTCTACGGCTCCCGCTTCCTCGGCGCCCAGGGCGGCCATCGCGTGCTCTACTTCTGGCACTCGGTCGGCAACAAGTTGCTGACGCTGCTCTCCAACGCGATCACGGACCTGAACCTCACCGACATGGAGACCTGCTACAAGGTCTTCGTGCGTGACATCGCGCAGCGGCTCGACGTGCAGTCGCGCGATTTCGGCATCGAGCCCGAGATCACCTGCAAGATCGCCCGCATGGGCGCCCGCGTCTTCGAAGTGCCGATCTCCTACAACGGCCGCACCTACGACGAGGGCAAGAAAATCGGCCTCAAGGACGCCTTCAAGGCCGTGTACACGCTGCTGCGCTTCGCCCGCTGGTCGCCGCCCGCCGCCACCCCCCGCTGATTTTCGGGCCCCGGCCCACGTATACTCGTGGGCTGAATGACGCTCACGGTCGTCATGCCCTGCTACAACGAGCGGGCCACGATTCGCGAGATCGTGGCCCGGGTCCAGGCCGTCGATCTCGGCCCGGTCGGCCTCGAACTCCTCATCGTCGATGACGGGTCGACCGACGGCACCCGCGACATCCTGGCCGAGCTCGACGGCAAAGGCGGCGTGCGGGTGCTGCTGCAGCCCGTGAACCAAGGCAAGGGCGCGGCCGTCGCGCGCGGCTTCCGCGACGCCACCGGCGACCTGGTGCTCATCCAGGACGCCGACCTCGAATACGACCCCACCGAATACCCGCACCTGCTCAAGCCCATCCTCGACGGCAAGGCCGACGTGGTCTACGGCTCGCGCTTCCTCGGCACGCGCAGCGGCCACCGGGTGCTGTATTTCTGGCACTCGATCGGCAACCGCCTGCTGACGCTGCTCTCGAACGCGATCACCGACCTCAACCTCACCGACATGGAGACCTGCTACAAGGTCTTCGTCCGCGACATCGCGCAGCGTCTCGATCTGCAGTCACGCGACTTCGGCATCGAGCCCGAGATCACCTGCAAGGTCGCCCGCATGGGCGCCCGCGTCTTCGAAGTGCCGATCTCCTACAACGGCCGCACTTACGAAGAGGGCAAGAAGATCGGCCTCAAGGACGCGTTCAAGGCCGTCTTCACGCTCCTCCGCTTCGCCCGCTGGGAAGCGCCGGCCGACGACGTGGGCGCCCGCACGCTGCGCCGCATGGCCGGCCTCACGGCCTACAACAAGTGGCTGCACGACCGCTTCGATGCGTTCCTCGGCCGGCGCGTCCTCGAGGTCGGATCGGGCGTCGGCAACCAGACGCGCTACTTCGCCGACCGCGAACGCGTCGTCGCCTCCGATATCGAGCCGCACTACCTGCGCGAGCTGCGCCGCCGATTCGAAGACAAGGCCCACGTGCGCGTGGCCTCGTTCTCGTTCCCGCTGTCGGACGCCGACCGCGCCGATCTGCGCGCCGAACGCATCGACTCGATCGTGTGCATGAACGTGCTCGAGCACATCAAGGAAGACCGCGCCACCCTGGTGGACTTCGCCTCGGTGCTCGATCCCGGTGGGAAGATGGTGCTGCTCGTGCCGTCGATGCCGTCGCTCTACGGCACCCTCGACGAGGCGCTGCTGCACTTCCGCCGCTACGACAAGGCCGGGCTCAAACAGCTGGTGACCGACTGCGGCTTCGACGTGCAGGACATCCGCTTCCTGAACCGCCTCGGCGTCGCCGGCTGGTGGCTCAACTCGCGCGTGCTCAAGCGCCGCGTGCTGCCCAAGGGCCAGCTCGCCGCGTTCAAGTGGATCATGCCGCTGCTGAAGCTCGAAGAGACGGCACCCGCCGAGCTTCGGCATGTCGCTGCTGGTGCTGGCCACCAAGCGGTAGCCCGGCGATGCTGCACCCGCGCCGGCGCTGGGTCCCCGCAGGCCTCGTCGTTGGCCGGGTACGCGGCGCTGAGCGTCTGGATCACCTGGCCGCTCGTCACCCGCCTCGACACCTCGCTGGCCGGCGACTACGGCGATCCGGCGTTCGTGTCGTGGGTGATGGCCTGGGTCGCGGGCCACCTGACGGCCGTGCTCGGCGGCGACCTCGGCCGCATGGACCGCGATGTGGGATGCGCCGATCTTCGCGCCCGAGACCTCCACCCTCGCCTACTCCGATCACTTCCTCGCGCAGAGCCTCCAGGCGCTGCCGCTGTGGTGGGCGACGCGCAATCCGCTGGTCGGCTACAACGTCGTCTACCTGGCCACGATGACGCTCACGGCGGTGGCGGCGCACGGCCTGGCCGTGCGGCTGTCGGGGCGGCACCTTGCCGGCGTCGTCGCCGCGACCCTGTGCACGCTGAACGACTACCGCACGTTCTGGGCGCTCAGCCACCTGCAGATTCTGTCGATCCACTGGTGGCTGTTCGGCGCTGTGGGGGCTCGAGGTCTTCATCGCCACCGGCTCGCGGCGGGCGCTGGCGGGCGCCACCGCCTCACTGGTCGCGTTGCACCTGTCGTCGAGCTACCTGATGGCCTACTGCGCGCCGTTCACGGCGGCGTTCGCCCTGTGGTCGCTGACACGGCATCGCCGGCTGGGGGATGCGCGCACGTGGGCTGGTGTCGTCGGCGCCGGCGTCGTGTCGGTCGGCGCCGTGCTGCCGGTGGTGCTGCGCTATCTCGCCGTCGGCCGCGAGCTCGGCTTCTCGCGCTCACTCGAGGAGACCAGCGCGAACTCGGCCACCCTCGCCGCCTACGGTCAGGCCCTGCCGTGGCTCGCACCGCTCGTCGCTGCTCGGTGTGGTCGGCGCGCTGGTCCCGGCCGCGCGCGACCAGGTGTCGCGCCGGGCCCGCCTCGCCCTGCTGGCGCTGGCGGCGGTGGCCCTGCTGCTGTCGTTCGGCCCGGCCATCCGCATCGAGGGCGAGGCGTATCCCGGCCCCTACCTGCTGCTGCGCAGCTACGTGCCGGGATTCGAAGGCCTGCGGGTGCCGCACCGGTTCGTCGCCATCGCCGCGACGCTGCTGTCGCTGCTGGCGGGGTTCGGCGCCGCGTGGCTGGCGCGCTGGCGTCTCGCGTTGGTGGGCGTCGCCGTCGCCGTCGCGCTGGTGACCCGCACGGGCTGGCAGGGTCCCTTTCCGATCGATGGCGAGCTCAACGTCGCGCCGCTCTCGGCACCGCCGCCCTACCTGCGTCCGGCCGCCCCCACGCCGCCCATCTACCGCTTCGTGGCGACCACCCCTGACGACGCCGTGCTGGCCGAACTGCCGTTCGGCGACCTGGGCTACGAGATCCGCTACACGTTCTTCACGAACGCCCATCGGCGGCGCACGCTGAACGGCTACAGCGGCGTGCTGCCCCCGAGCTACCTGGCACGACGGACGTCGCTTTCAGCGCCGCTGGCCGATCCGTCGGCCACGTGGCGAGCGCTCGGCGCCGCCTCGCACGTGGTCGTGCACACGCGCGCCTGGCCCGACGACACGGGTTCCAGCGTCCGGACGTGGCTCGAGGCACAGGGCGCGCGCGTGGTTGGAAATGCGGATGGGGCGTGGCTCTACGCGCTCCCGCCGGACTGACGCGCGGGCGGGAGCGGCGGCTGGCGG
Organism: uncultured Acidobacteriota bacterium; assembly: GCA_963779175.1. Classification (GTDB taxonomy): domain Bacteria; phylum Acidobacteriota; class Vicinamibacteria; order Vicinamibacterales; family UBA2999; genus CADEFD01. The sequence continues at coordinate 61,157 of CAVZXA010000002.1, read as the reverse complement.
CTAGGGGCTAGCGGCTAACTCGCGAAGCGGCGACGTCCAGGGGCTGGCGGCGAGGGCTAAGTCGCGAATGCGACGGCTTCGTCATTCCGGAAACGACGAAAGGCCGGTGGGGCATGAGCCCCACCGGCCTTCTCGCTTCTTCGTGACGTCTTCGGGTCTAGCCGCTAGCCGCTAGCCGCTAGCCCCTAGCCCCGTGCTCGCGTAACGAGCACCCGTGCTGTGGTGCTCGCTTACGCGAGCACCTTGATGACGACGCGGCGGTTCTGCGAGCGGTTGTCGCGCGTCTTGTTGTCCTGCACCGGCTTCTCTTCGCCGAAGCTGATGGCGTTCATCTTGTGGAGCGGCACCTGGTGCTGCTCGTAGAGATAACGCTTCACGGCTTCCGCGCGGGCGAGGCCGAGCTGCTCGTTGTAGGTCGCGGGGCCGGCCGAGTCGGTGTGGCCTTCAATCTCCACCCAGATGGCCGACTTCTGCGACTTCACCTGCGCCACCATCTGGTCGAGGGCGGCCTTGGCTTCGTCCGAGAGCTTCGCGATGCCGCTCTTGAACTTGGCCTGGTCGTCGGTCAGGACGGTTTCGAAGATGAGCTTGCGGGTCGACGCTTCAACGGCGTCCACCTTGGCCACGGCCTGCTTGCCCACTTCCATCGCCTGGGTGCCGGTCTGCTGCGCGGCCATGGCGTTCTTGTCCGCGGTCTGCGCGGCCTGGCCGGCCTGCGACGGCCTTGGTGTCGACTTCGCCGATCTTCGTCTCGGCGACACGCACGCGTTCCTGCGTCTCTTCGAGCGACTTGCCGAGGGTGGTCACCTTCTCATTGACCTGACCGACTTCGGTGCGCACGAACTTCTTGGTCGCGCACGCGGGCGCCACGGCGAGTGTTACGGCGAAGCAGCTGACGACGAACAATGACTTCTTCATGGTAGGGTCCTCCTGAGACGTTCTTTCTGCTGGCTAGTGGATTTCCAGGGCCACTAGAACTCGTTGCTGCGGCTTCGAGCACCGGCCACGTATCCGCCGCGCGCCCGCACCGTCAGGTTCTTCTTGGTCGTCCGAATTTCAATCGGGTGCCATCCAGGCGCCGTGCCCGGCTCGAACGCAATCAGATATTGCTGACGCAATTCGCGCACGACCTGCCTGGCCACCTTGCTCGTGTCCGACGGCGTGCTCGCATAGAACAGCTCGCCTCCCGTCCACGCCGCAAGCTCTCGAATCGTGCCCACCGACGCCGGGGTCTCGGCCGCCGGACGGCCGTTCTCGTCCGGGTTGTCGATGGGAAGCACGACCGCAATCACGTAGACGGGCACGTCGATCTCGCTGGCGATGCCCGAAACTTCCGCCGGCGTCAGCCGGCTGGCGGTGTCGATGCCGTCGGTGAGCACGATGATCGCGCGGCGGGTGTTGCTCCGCTCGTGGATCTTCCGTGCCGTGTCGGCGATGGCATCGTGCAGCGAAGTGGCCCCGAACGGATCGACCTCCCCCAGCGCACCTTGCAGGGCACGCGTATCGACCGTAAACGGGGCCACCTCGTGCAGCCGGCTGTCAAAAGCAAACAGCGCGGCTTCGTCGCGGCCGTGCTCCAACCAGGAGAGCACGTGATTGGCCGCAAACTTGGCGGCCAGCGATCTGGACGCGATGTCCATGCTGCCGCTCACATCGAACAGAATCGCCACGCTCACCGGCGCGGCCTCGGTGCGGAACTCGGTAATCCGCCGGGGCAATCCCCGGTCGAGCACCTCGAAGTCGGCTGCCGTCAAGTCAGCCACCGCCCGTCCGCGTCGGTCGCGAACGGTCGCGCTGACGGTGACGAGGTCCACTCCCGACCGGAATACTCCGGAAGGCTGGTCCTCAGTGGCCGGCTTGGCGGTCGTTTGACCGTAAGCCGGAACCGTCAGCAGGGCGACGAGGGAGGCAATCACTGCCCGCTGCATGCCCTCACCCATTACAACCCCTGTGCCATTGTCATTAAGTGTTGAAAACAAAGCAGTTCCTCGCCTTTGCTCGTCTCAGGAGGGCCATCCGGCTACCGAGAAGCGGTAAGACTTACACACACCATGTAAAAGGCTCCCGAGTGCCGGGGGTCACACCGGCCGGGAAACTGCGCGAATCTGCACACCCAGCGCGACGGCGAGCGCCGGCCGGGCCCCCACTGTTAAGATCTCGGTCGCCATGACCACTACGACCACCTCCATTCGCGCCGCCAGTCGCGTCCACCGCTTCACCTACGCGATCCGCCAGGTGGTGGCCGAGGCGAAGAAGGTGGAGGCGACCGGCATGACGGTGCGCTACCTGAACATCGGCGACCCGAATGCCTTCGGGTTCCTGACGCCGCCGCACCTCATCGAGGCCGCCGCGAAGGCCATGCGCGACGGCCACAACGGCTACACCGCCTCGGCCGGCATCGCCTCGGCCCGCGAAGCCGCCGCCGCCGACTTCAGCGCCCGCGGCGTGCCGGTCTCGCCCGACCGCGTGCTCATCACGTCGGGCACGTCGGAAGGCATCGAGCTGGCGCTGACCGCGATCGTGGACGAAGGCGACGACGTGCTGGTGCCGTCGCCCACCTATCCGCTCTACACGGCGGTGCTGGCGAAGATCGGCGCCAACCCGGTCTACTACCGCACCGACCCGGCGCGCGGCTGGCTGCCCGACCTCGAGCACATGGCCGGCGCCATCACGGCGAAGACGCGCGCGCTCGTGCTCATCGACCCGAACAACCCGACCGGCGCGATCTATCCCGAGGCGCTGCGCCGCCAGCTCATCGACTTCGCGGTGGAGCGCGGGCTGGTCATCCTCGCCGACGAGGTCTACGGCGATCTCGGCTTCGCCGGCCCGGTGCCGCCGATGGCCGCGCTGGCGCCGGATGCGCCGATCATTTCCTACTCGTCGCTCTCGAAGGCCTATCTCGCGCCCGGCTGGCGCGCCGGCTGGATGGCCGTCGGCGCCACGCCGCGCCTCGACGAGGCGCTCGCCGCCATCAAGAAGCTCGCCGACGGACGGCTGTGCAGTCCCGGCCCGATGCAATATGCCGTGACGGCGGCGCTCACCGGCGACCGCTCGCACCAGGTCGCGTTCCGCCGCGAGCTCAAGCTGCGCGCCGAGCTCACCACCGCGCGCTTCAACGCCATGCCCGGCATGAACGTGGTGGCGCCTCAGGCCGCCTTCTACGCGATGCCGCAGGTGACGCTGCCGCCGGGGAAGACCGACGAAGACTTCGTGCTCGGCCTGCTGCGCGCCAAGGGCATCCTGTGCGTGTACGGCTCGGGCTTCGGCCTGCCCGCCGACGGCGGATACTTCCGCGTCGTCTTCCTCGCCTCGCCGGCCGAGCTCTCGTCGATCTACGACGAGGTGGCCGACTTCGCGCGGGAGTTCACGCAGGCCTGACCTGGTGCCCCTGCCCCTGCGCGGGCGCGGCGGCCAGACGGCTGGCCGCCTTCGCCGGCTACGTCGTGCTGACCGTCGTGATGACGTGGCCCATTGCCCGGGGCCTCGCCCACGACGTGCCGGCCGACCTCGGTGACGCGCTGCTGAACATGTGGCTCATGGCATGGGGCGCCGAGGCGATGGTCGCGATTGCGTCGGGCGCGATGTCGTTTGACGCCTTCTGGCACGGCAACATCTTCCACCCCACGCCGCTCAGCCTGGCCTTCTCCGAACATCTGCTGCCGCAGGCCGTGCAGGGCCTGCCGGCGTATCTGGCGACCGGCAACATCGTGCTCGCCTACAACCTGGTGTTCCTCGCGACCTTCGCGCTGTCGGGCCTCGGCATGTTCCTGTTCGTGCGCGAGCTCACCGGCCGGGCGCGCGTGGCGTTCATCGCCGGGCTGTTCTACGCCTTCTTGCCCTATCGCCTCGGCCAGTTCCCGCACATCCAGACGCTGTCGTCGCAGTGGATGCCGTTTGCGCTGTTCGGCCTGCGCCGCTACTTCGACACCGGCCGGCTGACGGCGCTTGGCGGCGGCGTGGCCGCGTTTGTCGTGCAGGGCCTCTCGACCGGCTACTACCTCTTCTACTTCGCGCCGGTGCTGGGCGGCTACGCGCTGTGGGAGATGGCGGCGCGCCGACGTCTGCGCCATCGGCCCACGTGGCTGGCGATGCTCGCCGCAGCGGTCGTGGCGGTGGCCGCGAGCCTGCCGTTCCTGCTGCCGTATCTCGAGGCCCGCAGCCGCGTTCGGCCTGACGCGGCACGTCGAAGAGGTGATGGGGCTCTCGGCCGACCTCTACGCCTACCTCAACGCGCCGCCGCAGCTCTATTTCTGGGGACCGCGTCTCAACCGCTACCCGCAGCCCGAAGGCGATCTCTTCTTCGGCGCGGTGCCGATGGCGCTGGCGCTGGCCGCCGTCGGCTTGTGGTGCTGGCAGGCCTGGCGCGCCGGGCGTGATCGCGCGCTCGCCGTCGGCACCACCGAACGCCGGGTGCGCGTGCTGCTGGTCCTGACGGCGGTGAGCGTGGTCGTGGCGGTGGTGCTCGGCGGTGACCGGCGGCTACATGGGCGAGGTGGCCGGCCTCACCATCCGCATCACCAACGTGCGCCGGGCGCTGGCTGGTCGCGGCGCTGCTCTTCGCGCTGGTGCTGTGGTACTCGCCGCGGGTGCGCACGGCCGTCACGGCGCATCCGGCCGACCTCACGCCGCTGCTGGTGCTGGCGTTCCTCTTCGCCGTCGTCATGTCGCTCGGCCCGGTGCCGCGCGCGGCGGGCGTGAAGCTGAGCGGGCTCGGGCTCTACGAGATGGTTCTTCGCCTGGGTGCCCGGCTTCGACGGCCTGCGCGTGCCGGCGCGTTTTGCGATGGTGGCCGCGGTGATGCTGGCGCCGCTGGCGGGCTACGCGCTGGCGCCGCTGGCGCGGCGCGGCGTCGCCGGCACGCTGGCGCTCACGCTGGTCGGCACGCTCTTCCTCGCCGAGTCGTACGCGGTGCCGATGCCGGTCAACCTGAACTGGGATACTGGTCCGCGCTACGCGATGCCGTGGGCCGCCGTGCATCGGCTCAACGACGGCCCGCTGGCCTACCGCCATCTGCTGGCGATGCCGGACGACACCGTGGTGATGGAGCTGCCCTTCGGCGATGCCGCCTGGGATCTGCGCTACGTCTACTACGCCGGGTTGCACGGCAAGCGCATCGTCAACGGCTACAGCGGCTACTTCCCGGACGGCTACCGCGCGCGCGCGGCCCGGATGGCGGCCATGTGGACCAACCGCGATGCGGCCTGGACGGCCGTGACGACCTCGGGCGCCACGCACGTGCTGCTGCACATCGACGGCTATCGTGAGCAGGAGGGGCGCGCGGTGGCCTCGTGGCTCCAGAGTCAGGGGGCCCGGATCACCGTGGGCTTCGACGGCGGCGATCTGCTGTTCGTGCTGCCGCGCTGAGACGCGCGGTCGCGGCGCTGGCCCCGAGCGGTCCCGCACTTCGCAGGGACCACCAGCCGGTCGGGAGGGAAGCGGCATGCGGTCCACCGAATATGGGTGTCGCTGCGTGCTAGGCTTTCCCGGTCCGGTCCACGATGGGAACCACGGACCGGCTGGAGGTCGTGATGGCTCTGTCGCGTCTCGCTCCGTCGTCGCGCTGGATGTTTGGCGCCGCCACGGCCGTCGCCGCCCTCGTCGCCGCGCTCTCGGCCCAGACCTCGCCGGTCGCCATCGATGCCGATGACATCGGCGGCATCGTGACCGGCCCGAAGGGTCCTGAGGCCGGCGTCTGGGTCATCGCCGAGACGCGCGACCTCGGCGTGCGCTACATCAAGAGCGTCGTGACCGACGATCGCGGACGCTATGTCGTCCCCGATCTGCCGCCCGCGAGCTACGCCGTGTGGGCGCGCGGCTACGGCCTGGTCGACAGCGCGAAGACCACAGCGCGGCCGGGCCGCCTGGTGAACATCTCGGCCACGCCGGCGCCGTCGCCCGCGGCCGCCGCACACTACTACCCGGCAATCTACTGGTATTCGATGCTGAACATCCCGGCCGCCAACCAGTTCGGCGGGGCCGCGCCAGACATCGCCGCGCGCCTGTCGCAGCCGCAGTGGATCTCGGCGATGAAGAACACCGGGTGCGTCGGCTGCCACCAGCTCGGTCAGCTCTCGACCCGCACCATCCCGCCGTCGCTCGGCACGTTCGCCAGCGGCGCCGAGGCCTGGAAGCGGCGCGTGCAGTCGGGCCAGTCGGGCGCGATGATGCTGGGCCAGTTGAACAACCTCGGCGAGCGCTCGTTTGCCAACTACGGCGACTGGACCGATCGGGTCGCCAAGGGCGAGCTGCCCTTCGCCACGCCGCCGCGCCCGCAGGGCGTCGAGCGCAACATCGTGGTCACGCTGCGCGACTGGATGAACGAGAAGCAGTACCTGCACGATCTCATCGCCAGCGATCGCCGGATCCCGACGGTGAACGCCTACGGACCGATCGTCGGCTCGCCCGAGTACAGCTCCGACCACCTGCCGATTCTCGATCCGGTGAAGAACACCGCCACGATGTTCAAGGCGCCGGTGCGCGATGCGCAGATGCCGCTCAACCTCGGCCCGGGCCATGCCGCCGGCCTCGACGCCCTCCAGCCCTCGCCCTACTGGGGCAGCGAGCGGATCTGGGACACCCGCGTCAACAACCACAACTCGATGTTCGGCCGCGACGGCCGCCTGTGGCTGGCGGCGTCGGTGCGGGGCAACGAGAACCCGGCGTGGTGCAAGGCGGGTTCGGATCACCCGTCGGCGAAGGCGTTCCCGATGGAGCGCGCGGTGCGGCACCTGTCGGTGCTCAACCTCAAGACGATGAAGTACGACTTCATCGAGACCTGCTACTCCACGCACCATCCGCAGTTCGGCTACGACGCCAACGACACGCTGTGGACCAGCGGCGGCGGCCCGGTGGTGGGCTGGCTGAACACGAAGACGTTCGACGCCACCGGCGATGCGGCGGCCTCGCAGGGCTGGACGGCGCTCGTCCTCGACACCAACGGCAACGGAAAACGCGACGCCTATGTGGAGCCGGATCAGCCACTCGATCCCACGAAAGACAAACGCGTGAACTCGCCGTTCTACTCGGTGATGCCGAGCCCGATGGACGGTTCCATCTGGGGCTCGACGCTCGGCGTGCCCGGCGCGCTGGTGCGGCTGGCGCCCGGGTCGAACCCGCCCGAGACCGCGCTGGCCGAGGTCTACACCGTGCCGGCCCCGGGCTTCGGGGCGCGCGGCGCCGACATCGACAGTCAGGGCGTGGCGTGGGTGTCGCTCGGCAGCGGCCACCTCGGCAGCTTCGATCGCCGCAAGTGCAAGGCGCCGCTGAACGGTCCCAAGGCCACCGGCGATCACTGCCCCGAGGGCTGGACCTTCCATCAGTATCCGGGCCCGGGCTTCCGCGGCCTCGGCGAGAACAGCGCCGAAGCGAGCTACTACACGTGGGTCGACCAGCACGACACGTTCGGCCTCGGGCGCGATGTGCCGATGTCCACCGGCAACCTGAACGACGGCCTGGTGGCGCTCAAAGACGGCAAGATGGTGGTGCTGCGCGTGCCCTACCCGATGGGGTTCTACGCCAAGGGCTTCGATGGCCGCATCGACGACCCGAAGGGCGGCTGGAAGGGCCGCGGGATCTGGGCCGCCAACGGCGACCGCACGCCGTGGCTCATCGAGGGCGGCAAGGGCACGCGGCCGCTCGCAGCCCATTTCCAGTTGCGTCCCGATCCGCTGGCGAAATAGCGGCGTCGCGCGGAGAGGGGCGCTCGAAAACCGTTTGACGCCAGAGGCGAACGGGCCTACCCTCCCGGGCATGCAGCGACACTCCCTGACGATCCCAGCCGCGCTGGCCCTGCTCATCGCCAGCACGCTCAGCCTGCCGTCGGCGCAAACCCCGGCGCGTCGCGGCACCGAAAACGGCGAATGGCGCACGCTCGGGGGCGACCTCGGGCACACCCGCTACTCGCCGCTCGACCAGATCACGCCGGCCAACTTCGAGTCGCTGAAGGAGGCGTGGCGGTTCGGTCCGGTGGACGTCGTCGGTGACATGACGGCCCGCGCCACGCCGAGCTACGTCGGCGGCAAGCTGCTGAGCGTCGCCGGACCACGGCGGCACGTCGTGTCGATCGACCCGACGAGCGGCAAGCTGCTCTGGAGCTGGGTCGAGCCCGAGACCTATCGCTCGAAGTACTCGATGCGCGCGTCGTACGGGAAGGGCGTGGCGTACTACGAGTTGAACGGGCGCGGCGTGGTCTTCATCACGACGCCCGGCTTCTTCCTCGTGGCGCTCGATGCCGAAACGGGCAAGCCGCTCGAGAACTGGGGGCGTCGCGTCGGCGTGCCCGCGTTCCCGCGCACCGGCGTCGTCGACGTCGTGGAAGACCTGATTCGCGATTGGGAGCCGTGGCGGCGGCTGGAACGGAAGTTCAACGCCAACGAGGGCGTGCCGCTCGAGCTCGGCTACATCACCAGCTCGTCACCGCCGATCGTGGTGAACGACGTCGTGATCGTCGGCAACTCCGCCGAGCAGGGCTATCACCAGACGCGGCAGGAAAACGTGCCGGGCGACATCGTCGCCTACGATGCCAAGACCGGCAAGTTCATGTGGAAGTTCCACGTGATTCCGCGGCCGGGCGAGGTTGGCCACGAGACGTGGGAGAACGACGCCTGGCGCACGACCGGCGACGTCTCGTCGTGGGCGCCGCTGGCCGCCGATGCCGAACGCGGCATCGTCTACGTGCCCACCAACAGCGCCACCCAGGACATCTACGGCGGGTTCCGCCCCGGCAACAACCTGTTTGCCGCCAGCCTCATCGCGCTCGACGTGAAGACCGGGAAGCGCGTCTGGCACTACCAGATGGTGCATCACGACGTGTGGAACTACGACACGCCGACGGCGCCGATCGCCATGGACGTGACCGTGGGTGGCCGACGCGTGCCCGGCGTGTTCCAGGCCACGAAGCAGGCGATTCTCTACTCGTTCAACCGCCACACCGGCGCGCCGATCTGGGGCTTCGAAGAGCGGCCGGTGCCGGCGTCGAAGGTGCCGGGCGAGAAGCTGTCGCCGACGCAGCCGTTCCCGATCAAGCCGGCGCCGTACGAGCTCATCGGCCGCACCGCCAACGACCTCATCGACTACACGCCCGAGATCAGGGGCCTGGCGCTCAAGCGGGCCACCGAGCAGGGGCTGCTCGTGCCGCCGTTCAATCCGCCCGTGCACCGCGGCAACGCGGAAGGCCTGACGACCGGTCGTTTCTTTCCGGGTGAGACCGGAGGGTCGAACATCACGCATCCGCCGGCGGCCGATCCCACGACCGGCATCATCTACATTCCCTCGCACAGCGGCGGCAGCTCGCGCGTCGTCGTGCCTGGCACCGAGCTCGATTGCTTCGGCCAGACGGGCACGACGGTGACGGCCTGGGTGCCCACGACCGCGGGCTGCACGCCGGCGTCGGTCAACGCGGCCGTCGAGATGTATCCGGACGCTGCACAGAAGGCGGGCGTGAAGGCCGGGGGCGGGCGTCCCGGTGGCGGGGAGGAAGGCGGCGGCGGTGGCGGCGGCGGTGCTGCGGCGGCACGCGCGGCGGCTGCGGCAGCCGGTGCCAACGATCCGCTCGGCGGATTGCCACTCTTCAAGGGACCCATCGGCCGTATCACGGCCATCGACCTCAACACCGGCGAACACCTGTGGGTCATCCCGAACGGCGATGCGCCGCAGGCGCAGCAGGACGCGATTCGGAACAGCGCGCTGCTCAAGGGTGTTGCAGGCGTGAACCCCAACGTCGGCCGCGCCAGCGTGGGCGGCCTGATTGCCACGGCGACGATGCTGCTGGCGCCCGGACAGACCGCCGACAACGCGACCAAGCTGTTCGCGATCGACAAGCGCACCGGACAGCGCCTGGGGGCGATCCCGACCGCGGGTGCCAGCCGGTACGGACTGATGACCTACATGCACCAGGGCAAGCAGTACGTCGTCGTGCAGCTGTCGAGCGGGTTACAGGCATTCGCCTTGCCGTAGGCGTGGCTTCGCCGAGGCCGCGGCTGGCGCCGGTGATGGCGACGACCTTGTCGGTGACGCCCGGCCTGACGCCGTTACCGCGCGGTCTCGAGCGGCAGTCCGCCCACGCACGGGACGCGGCAGGCGAGCCGGTAGAACGGCACTTCCTCCGACGCCGTGGGCCACGTCTTGACGAAGGCGTAGTCGTTCTGCATGAAGTCGTGCATCTCGTAGCGGCTGAGCAGGACGTAGTCGGGGTGGAAGCGGTTGACCGCCGTATCGAGGAAGAACTCCGGGCCCATCTGTCCGACGACCTGCGGGCTCACCAGTCCCGCCGAGTCGAGGATGTAGTTGCCGGTGAGGTAACCGACGACGCCGATGCCGCCGGTGGCGACCACAACTGAACGCGGCACGTTGTCGCGCATCCATCGGGCCACATCGTAGCGCACGCCCTCGATGGGGTCGTAGTAGGGGCCCGATCGCAACTGCCGGACCGTGGTGAGCACGTCGGGGGCCAGCAGCAGCGCGGCCATCGCGCCGACGGCCCACTGCCGCGCCTGCCGGTCGCGCACCACCCACTCGCTCACTCGCACGACGCCAATGGCGCCGAAGATCGCCAGCGGCACCGTGATCGGCATGAAGTACCACTGGTGCCGCCACAAGCTCGAGAGCGTGTAGGCCGTAACGTAGGCCAACGACCATAGCAACATCGGCAGCGCCAGGAGCCTGGTGCGCGTGGCGAAGAGCGTGGCCAGACCGCCGATCGCTGCCGGCACGGCGGCGGCGCGCACCACGATCCAGCGGAGCATCCACCCCTGGAGCGACGTGTTCATGTGCTGGCGTTTGGCGAGGAACGAGTTGGGCAGGAACGTGCCGAAGTAGAGCTGCGAGTAGGCAAACCACGGCACCGCAATCGCGAGGTAGAGCGCGATGTGCTTCCACGGCAGGCGTCGGTACTCGACCAGGTAGGCGCCGAAGAGCGCGGCGCCCACGGCGGCGCCGTCGAGGCGCGTCACCAGGCATCCGGCGGCCAGCACGAAGGCCACGGTGTGTCGCCTGGTGGCGTAGGCGTAGAAGGCGTAGACGATCATGCAGACGTAGAGCGGCGTCTCCATGCCGTAGGTCGCCACCTTGTGGAACTGTGGCGTCATCATCAGGACCGCCACCGCGAGGAGGGCGGCCATTTCGGAGTGCAGCAGGCGCGTCAGCAGGAACACGCCGACGATGGTGCCGAGCGTGGCCGCAAACCCGACGACCCAGCTGACCACCGGCACCGACATGCCGAGCGCGTGGGCGGCGGCCAGCAGCAGCGTGTAGAGCGGCGTGCTCGTGCCGAGCACGCGTTCGCCGGGGTTGTAGACGAAGCCGTCGCCGGCGCCGATGTGCTCGGCGTAGCGATAGGTGATCCAGGCATCGTCGATGGCGTACGGCGTCCAGTAATATGCGAAGAGCGCACTGGTCACGACGACGGCCAGCAATAGAAGGACCTTGTACTTCATGGCCGCGGAATTATCCCATACGCGACGCGGGCGCCAGAGTTGCATGATCTGTCACTGCGGCGCGCGCGTGACGCTCGCCCTGTAAGGGGCGTGCCCGGCGACCAGACTGTCTATAATCCCGAGATGTCGTCACGCCCCGATCCACTGGCCTTCCTGAACGCCGAACTCGACGCTCTCAAAGCGCAGGGTCTGCACCGCACGCTGCGTGTGCTCGAGGGCGAGGCGCTGTCGCACGCCGTCTACGATCACCGGTCGGTCGTAAACCTGTCGTCGAACAACTACCTCGGGCTGACGACGCACCCGAAGCTGCGTCAGGCGGCGCTCGACGCCGTGCGGGAGTTCGGCGTGGGCTCGGGTGCGGTGCGCACCATCTCCGGCACGATGGCCATGCACGTCGAGCTCGAACGGCGCCTGGCGACGTTCAAGAACGTCGAAGCGGTGGTGGTCTTCCAGAGCGGCTTTGCGGCGAATGCCGGCACGGTCTCGGCGGTGCTGACCAAAGACGACGTCATCATCAGCGACAGCCTGAACCACGCCAGCATCATCGACGGCTGCCGTCTGAGCAAGGCGCCGATCAAGGTGTTCCCGCACAAGGACATCGCCGCGGCGCGGGCGATTCTCCAGGACCTTCCGGCCGCGCAGCGCAAGCTGCTCATCACCGACGGCGTCTTCTCGATGGACGGCGATCTCGGTCCGCTGCCGGCGCTCTGCGATCTCGCCGACGAGTTCGGCTGCATCATGATGGTGGACGACGCGCACGCCAGCGGCGTCTTCGGTCGCCAGGGCCGCGGCACCGTCGATCACTTCGGCTGCCACGGCCGCGTGGATATCCAGGTGGGCACGCTCTCCAAGGCCATCGGCGTGCTCGGCGGCTACGTCGCCGGCACCAGCGCGCTCATCGACTTCCTGCACCACCGCGCGCGGCCGTTCCTGTTCTCCACCTCGCACCCGCCGGCCGTCACCGCCGCCTGCATCGCCGCGCTCGACGTGCTCGAAACCGAGCCGCAGTGGATGGAGCAGCTGTGGGACAACACCCGCTTCTTCAAGGCCGGGCTGAGCTCGCTCGGCTTCAACACCGGGCACAGCGAGAGCCCGATTACGCCCGTCATCGTGGGCGAGGCAGCGCTGGCCGCCACCATGTCCGACAAGCTGTTCGCGGCCGGCGTCTTCGCGCAGAGCATCGGCTTCCCGACCGTGGCCAAAGGCCAGGCGCGTCTGCGCACCATCGTCTCTGCCACCCACACGCGCGAGGACCTGCAGTTCGCGCTCGACCGGATGGCCGACGTGGGCCGGGAACTCGGCGTCATCTAGGCAGGGCTCGGGGTGACAGAACAACGTCACCCGACCACCAACGCCGTAGTGACGTTCGTGTCCGCTGCTAGGGCACCACGGCCGTGACCGTCGTGGACGGCGCGCTGACGCCGCAGGCGCCCTGGGCCCGCACGCGCATGGCGTAGCTGCCCGCCGGCACGTTGGGCGCGACGAGCGACGTTCCCGGACCGATCGATCCCACGAACAGGTTCCACACGTTCGGCGCGACTCCGACTTCGAGCAGGTACGACGTCGCCGACGGCACGGCCGACCACTGCAGCGTCACCGCGGCGCCCGTGACCGCCGCCGCGAACCCGCTCGGGGCGCTCAGCGACGGGCAGGCCACCGTCATGTCCAGCTCGCTCGACGCGGGGCCCGCCCCGCACGCGTTGGCCCCACGCACGCGCAGGAAATACAAGGCGGACGGCACCGCGCCGCTGAGCGACGTCGACGACCCGACGTTGCCGTTGAACAGGTTCGACAGGCCAGGTGACGACCCGGCTTCGAGCACGTAGCTGGTGGCCCCCGGTGCCCCGCTCCACGACAGCGCCATCAGGCTGCCGGTCACCGACGACGCGAAGCCCGTCGGCGCGAACGGTTGGGGACAGCTGCCGACCAGCAGGGCCACCTCGTTCGACGGGCTGCCGGCCCCGAAGCCGTTCACCGCCCGGACGCGCGCGTAGTAGAGACCGGCGGGCGGCGCGGCCGACAACGAGGTCACGAGCCCGACGTTGCCGGTGAAGAGATTGCGCAGTCCCGGGGCCGACCCGGCCTCGAGCTGATACGACGTCGCCAGGTCCGCGGCCTGCCACGAGAGCGTCACGGCGGGTCCCGGCGGCGTGGTGGTCAGCGTGCCCGGGGCCAGAGGTGGCAGACCCGTGCGATTCATGAACGAGCTGTAGCCGATGTCAGGCGGGCTGCCCCCGAACACGCCGCCCAGTCGAAGAATGTCCGGGCGGCCGTCCCCCTCGAAATCGACCGCATGAATGTCCCCGAAGCTGAATTCCGGCGGCAGCGCGCTCGGGGCCACCGGCGTCCAGGTGTTGTTGCCGTTGTTCCGCCACACCCGAGGGTGAATCGAGCGGTCCTCGTGCAGGAGCGTGTCGAGGTAGAACTCGTTCCAGCCATCGCCGTTGAAATCCGCGAAATGGATGAAGGGATACCACGGACCGGTGAGGCGGTCCGTCGCCGGGCTGACGTGCGTGGCGGTCTCGTCGACGAGGGTGCCATTGCCGTGATTGATCAGCACCTGCAGACCGACGCCGTTATCGCTCAGGGTTGCGGACGACAGCAGTATGAGATCGGATTGGCCGTCCTGATTGACATCCAGCGAGACGATATCCTCGGTCGTCGTGTTGTCCCTCGGCAGCGGTCCCGGCGGAAGCACGTATTGCGGGCGGCTGGTGAAATCCGCGCCGGTGCCGTTGTTGAACAGCACGACGTTGTCGATAAAGCCGGGCGTCGGCTGCGACCCGAGGACCAGGTCCGGATGCCCGTCGCCGTCCACATCCACCAGCAGGGCGCACAGGAACCTCTGCTGAAAGCTCGTCATCTGCGAAGGCAGGCCGGTCGTCTGTTGCGTGAACGTGCCGTCGCCACGCCCTACGAGAAAGTACGGACCGATTGGAGCTGCGCCCCCCGTATTGCCGACGTAGATATCCAGGTACCCATCGCCGTTGATATCGGCCACCGACGCCGCGTGCGAGAAGTCGGGGGTCTGCGGCAGGGTCGCTGAGCGGTCGCTGTAGGTCCCGTCTGGATTGGACAGCAGCAGGAGATTCGTCGCGCCGCGATAGGGCGCCACGTCCCAGCCAGTATCCGCGACGAAGATGTCCGGACGCCCGTCGCGATTGAAGTCGCCCGATGACGATTTCCCGCGGGAATTCCACGGTCGGCAGCACGCCCGGGAACACCTGGCGGGTTATTTCGGCCACCGAGCCATCGGATTGCGGCCGCAGCACGCGGCACGGCACCCTGCTGGGCGGATGGGCAATATTCGATGTGTGACATACGAAGATATCGGGACGCCCATTCCCCTGGAGATCGATGGAGACCGCGACGCCTCGCGAGGCAGGGGTAGCCGTCCGAAAAGCGCGGCTGAATGGTCGGATCCGAAATGACGTCGTAGCCCGGCGTGCCCGGCCCCTGCACGGCCGGCCGTGCGAAGGTCAGCCACGCTGCGCCTTGCGCGCTTGCCTCATGGCTCACGGTCAACGAGAGACCGGCGACCGACGCGGCCACACAGCACCACCGCCCGACGAATTTCATGTCCACCGAACACCTGAGCCCTTCCGGAGCGAGTGTTTCGCCGGACCTCCGGTCGGGGAAGCGCGGTGCTACGGAAACGACTATATACGCAGCCAGCCGGCGCGGCCCATAATCCCTGCAAGCCGTGGCGCCCCCGGTCGTGCCGCGCTCGACGCGGTCCGCGGCGGCGGCCTGGAACTCAGCGTCATATAGGGCCGTCAGTACCCGCCAATGCCACCCTTGTCTCGCGCGCGGGAGTTCTTCTCCGCCTACACGCAGGACCTGACGAGCGACGAACTCGGCAAGGTCTTCACGCGTGACGCGCCCGAGGCCTACCGCTTCTTCACGCGCGGCATCGACAGCAAGGCGTTCAGAGCCCTGCCGCGACACACGCGCGTCATCAAGTGGACGCAGGCCTTCTTCGTCGCCTTCACGATGCGGCTCACGCCGGCCCGGCGCGCCATCTACGGCGTGGCGCTGCTGTCGGCGGCGTTCGGCGTCATCTCGCTCTTCCGCGGCGTCAGTGTCTTCGGCGTGCCGATCGTGATTCCGCCGTTCTTCTTCCGCGTCGGCGTGCCCACGCTGGCCTTCCAGCCGGGCACCAACTGGCTGATCTTCGCGTTTGCCGCGATGAATCTGCTGGTGCTGCTCGAAGTCTTCGACCGGCTGTCGCTCAAGCGGGATCTGGAAGTGGCGCGCGAGATCCAGCTGGCGATGCTGCCCGATGGCACCTGGGCGGCGCCCGGCGTGGAAGCGAGCGGGCTCACCCGGCCCGCCAACACCGTCGGCGGCGACTTCTACGACATCCTGCCGCGGCCAGACGGCCGCGTCCTCGTGGCGCTGGGCGATGTCGCCGGCAAGGCGAGCCCGGCGGCGCTCCTGATGGCGCTCTTTCTCGCCATGCTGCGGACGCTGGTGGACGAAGAGCTGGCCCTGGCCGAGCTGGCCCGCCGGCTGAACATCCAGGTGTCGAAACACGCGCCGCCGTCACGCTTCATCACGCTCTTCATGGGGCTGTTCGATCCGCGCACCGGCGAACTGGAGTTCATCAACGCCGGGCAGACGCCGCCGCTCCTGCTGCGGGCCGGCGGCTCGGTCGAGCGCCTCTCGACCGGGGGCGTGGCCCTGGCCATGTTCGAGGGCTCGACCTACGAGCCGGGCTTCGCGCGGCTCGATCCGGGCGACGCGCTCATCATGTACAGCGACGGCATCACCGAGGCGGAATCGCCCGCTGGCCTGATGTTCGAGGAATTCGGCCTCGAAGCCGCCGTACGCGCCACCCCGGGCGTCTCGGCGGCGGTGCTGGGACGGGCCGTGTTCCGGGCCGTGGACGACCATCGTCACGGCGAACGGCTCGCCGACGACCTCACGGTGCTGGTGCTGAGCCGTCCGATCGTGCCGCCCGTCCCGACACTCGTCCCGGCCCTCTAGCCCCGCCGCTGAGGGACTAACCGCTCGGCGCCGTTCTGGCGTCTAATCGCACGATGGGCCGGGTAAAGCAGGCCGTGCTGGCCGCTGTGCTGGTCGCGTGGGCGCTGCCCGCGGGCGCGCGACAACCAGACGTGCCAGATCCCGACGAGCTCCTCCTCGCGCGCACCCTCCAGCGCATCGAGACGGCACTCGTGTCGAGTGACAAGAGCGCGTGGCTCTCGCTCATCTCGGCCAACGCCGATCTCGGCGCCGCCGGCGAGTTCTTCGATGCGGCCGTGCCGCGCGGCGTGACGCGCGTCGTCGTGCACGAGCGCGATCGCCAGCCGCTCGAAGGCGCGCTGCCCGGCGACGGCCATCGCCTGATCGTCGAGATCTTCATGGAAAGCGGGGCGCGCGGGCAGCTCTCGACCTGGCGGCTCGATCTGCGGCGGCCGGCCGGCGCCACCGCCGAACGCGGCAGCACCGACACGCCGTGGCGGATCGTGGCGCATGACCGTCTGCAGCAGGTCGACGTGCTGCACCGCCTCACGCTCAACCGCGAGCGGATGTTCCAGGCCCGCAACTTCGTCATCACCTCGGTGGACTACCAGCTGAAGCTCGCGACCGGCTCGGTGTTCGTCGCCGATACGGCCGAGGGCATCACGGCGCTGGTGCTGCTCGGCGACGGCGTGATGACGTTTCAGCCCACGCCGAAGACCGAACGCGGGCAGGCGCGGCTCTTCGCCGGCGACGACAAGATCGAGAGCCGCTTCGACGCCGCGTTCGTGCGCGTCAATCCTTACGACTTCGAACAGGCGCGCAGTGCCGAGACGTTGATGGCGGCGCCGGCCGACGGGCGGCTGCTCACCCGCGCCCGCGAGGTCTTCGACGAAGAAGTCTCGCGCTCGTTCAGCCTCGACCTCAGTGACATGAGCCGCGACACCTGGTCGATTCTGCCGCAGCCGGGCGACCTGCTGGCCGAGGTGCGCACCAGGCGCTGGCGCACGCTGACCTACGTGCGCTCGGGGGCCGAAGCGGAAGACGTCACCTTCTTCAACCGCGAGCGCAAGAAGAACATCGCCATCTACGCCTCGCCACAGAAGCTGTCGAGCCGCGGCGCCTTCTACGACGAAGACGACCTCACCGAGTTCGACATCCTCGATCACGAGATCGATCTCGAGGTCTACCCCGATCGCGAGTGGATCGTCGGCACCTCGCGCCTGAAGCTGCGCGTGAAGTCGTTCATGCTGGCGGCGCTCAACCTGAAGCTGGCCGAGAACCTGACCGTGTCGTCGATCACCAGCCAGGAGCTCGGGCGGCTGCTGTTCCTGAAGGTGCGCAACCAGAACTCGATCGTGGTCAACCTGCCGTCGGCGCTGTCGCGCGACTACGTGCTCACGCTGACGGTGCGTTACCAGGGCCGGCTCGAACGTCAGGCCATCGACTCCGAGTCGTTGCAGCCCGAACGCGCATCGCGCGATCCTGACATTCCGTACGTGGCGGCCGAGCCGAACTGGCTGCTCAGCAACCGCTCGACGTGGTATCCGCAGTCGGGTGTCACCGACTTCGCGACGGCGACCTTGCGGGTGGCCGTGCCGGCGGAGTATCTGGTGGCGGCTACGGGCACGCCCGCCGCCAGCGAGCCCGAGCTGTTGCCGGCCGCCGTCGGCGCGCCGCCCCGCCGCCTGTTCACGTTCCGCACCGGCCATCCCGTGCGGTATCTGGGCGCGGTCGTGAGCCGCATGACGCGCGTGGACGCCGCCACCGTCGCGCTCGATATCGTGGTGCCGCCGCCACCGCCGCCACCGAAGTCGGTGACCCTCGCCGAGCTCATGGCGCCGCCCCGGCCGCCGCCGGTCGGCGGCCGCAACACCGTGGAACTCACGGCCCTGGGCAACCGCCGCCAGGAAGGCCGGGCCCGCGACGCGCTGACCACCTCGGCCGACATCCTGCGCTTCTACGCCGGGCTGATGGGCGATGCGCCGTACCCGGGCTTCACCGTCGCGATGCTCGAAAGCGATTTACCCGGCGGTCACAGCCCGGCGTTTTTCGCCGTGGTCAACAATCCGCTGCCGACGACGCCGTTTGTGTGGCGCAACGACCCGGCGATCTTCCACGACTTCCCGGAGTTCATCCTCGCCCACGAGATCGCGCACCAGTGGTGGGGGCAGGCCGTGGGCTGGAAGAACTATCACGAGCAGTGGATCAGCGAAGGCTTCGCCCAATATTTCGCGACGCTCTACGCCCGCGAGCGCCGCGGCGACAGCGTCTACCGCTCGGCGCTGAGGAATCTGCGCCGCTGGTCGATGGAGCATTCCGACCAGGGTCCGATTTCGCTCGGCTACCGCCTGGGGCATGTGAAGAACGAATCGCGCGTGTTCCGCGCGCTGGTCTACAACAAGGGCGCGGCGGTGCTGCACATGTTGCGGCGGCTCATCGGCGACGAGGCCTTCATGACCGGCCTGCGGACGTTCTATGCCGAGCATCGCTACCGGAAGGCCGGCACCGACGACCTGCGCCTGGCCATGGAGAAGGCCAGCGGCCGGCCGCTCGAGCGCTACTTCGAGCGCTGGGTGCTCGATGCCGAACTGCCGCGCGTGCGGTTGACGACGTCGATCAAGCCAGACGCGGTAGAGATCGGCTACGAGCAGCTCGGCGAGGTCTTCGATCTGCCGGTCACGATCACCCTGCACTACACCGACGGCACGAGCGAAGACGCCATCGTCGCGCTGACCGAGGCCACGGGCACGCTGGTGGTGCCCGCCCGCGGACCCGTGCGGGGCGTGGACGTCAACCGCGACGAAGCCGCCCTCGGCACCTTCGAACGCCGTTAATACATCGTGGGGTCAGACCCCATTCAGGGCCGAGCCAGACTTGTGGCAGATCGCTCAGCGCGTGGGGGGCGTGAACTTGTAGTAATCCGCAATCGCCTGGACGCCATCGCGAATCGCGCGCTGGCCGGCCGCGCGCGCCGCCGGTGAGACCCGTTCGGCCACGCCGGTCGCCGACCCGTCGAGCGTGTAGACGTAGTCGCGCAGCGCCACGCCGTCGGCGATGTACATCTGCTGACCCTGCGCATCGATCCAGCCGTAGACGCTGCCGTAGCTCGACGCCACCAGGCCGAAGGGCGGCCGCGCCGGCACCGACGTGCCCTTCGGCCAGTAGAGCGGCTGTCCGAAGATGGGCGACGGCGGCGTCACCGTGTGGCCGAGCAGCGCGTGCAGAGTCGGCGTGATGTCGGTCGTGAAGGCCGGCGCATCGGGCCTGGTCTCGAGTCCGGCCCGGGCGGACGCCGGCAGGTGCACGAGCAACGGCACCTGCACCACTTCCGGATAGAGCGTGTAGGCGTGGCCCCAGCGGCCTTCTTCGCCCAGCGAGTCGCCGTGGTCTGAGGTGACCACGATGAGGCTGTCGTCGTAGAGCCCCCGGGCCTTGAGATCGTCGACGAAGCCGCCGAAGCAGTTGTCGAAGCGGCGCACGCGCGAGGCGTACGGCGCGTAGAAGCCGTCGTAGCCGCCGCCATCCACCGCTTGATTGCCCTCGCGGTTGAGCACCGCCACGTGGATGTCCTGCGGCAGCGACCACACGAAGGTGGGCGTCGGATCGGCGGCCAGCCGGTCGAGCCGCCCGCGCAGGTCGTCGATCGACGCGCACATGCGGAAGTCGCCGACGCCGCGCCCGCGATCGATCTCGTCGAGCGAGGCGTCGCGCGGCATGATGATCTCGACGATGTTGTCCATGCTCATCCAGCGGCGGTAGCCGTGGCGGCCGAGCAGATCGTGGAGCGCGTTCATCGGCGCAAACGGCAGCACGTACTGCTTGTGCAGCACCATGCCGCCCACCCAGATCGACGGCACCGAGAGGCCGGTGGCGCCGTAGCGGGTGAACGCGCGGGTGAAGGTCGTGCTCTCGCTGGCGAACTGCTGCAGGGCGGGCGTGAAGGTGACGGCCTGGTTGTAGGGCGAGAGGTAGTCGCGGCGCAGGCTGTCGACGACGAACACGAAGACATGCGGCGCGCGCACGCTGGCGCCCTTGCCGAGATCCGCCAGATGTACGGGCACCGGATCGATGGCGATCGAGCGGCCGATGTTCGTGTGCGCCTGCAGGAAGTCGAAGAACCCGACGCCCGGGTCGCTCGCCCCGCCGCCAGCGGCCACGCCGGAGTCGACCTGCGGCACCGGCGTGTGCAGCCAGTCGCGCAGCGTCCGGAACGACGGATCGCCCACCGCCCAGGCGTCCCCGGCGCGCATCGCCGCCTCCACGGTGACGGGGCCGAATGGCAGGCGGCCGGCCGCCAGCAGGTACACGAGCAGCGCCGCCGCGCAGACGCCGAACGGCATCAGGTTCGGGAGATACACACGGGCCGGTGCCCACTGGGCCGCGGTGGCGAGCACGAGCACCCACACGACCACGGCACCCAGCTTGGCGACGACGAAGTTCCAGTCCATCGAGCCGCTGGCGGCGCGGAAGGCAAGCGCTACGGCGACCACGATGGCCGCCCAGCCGGCCCGCTGCAGTGGCTTGTGCGATTGCGCCCAGCGCGGCAGCACGCCGCCCAGCGCCAGGACGATGCCGTCGCGGTCTCTGGCGTGCCCGTGGCGCACGCCGCGTGCCGCCAGCACGAGGCCGATGGTGGCGCCGAAGGCGAAGACCACCGCCTGCGACAACCCGTCGCGTTGCGAGACCGCCGGCAGGACGACGACCGCGGCGGCGATGCCGGTCAGCACGGCCACCATCATGACGGCGCTGAACGCTTCCCACTGCGGCGGCTTGGACGTCATGTCGCCAGTGGCGCGCACGACCACGAAGACCGCGAAGAGCGCGGCAAAGAGCAGCGCGTGCGCGCTCACGCTCAGCACCGCGCCCAGCGGATCGAACGACCGCGTGGCGGCGAGACCAGTGGCGGAGAACAGCGAGATCGCGGCGATGGCGGCCGCCAGCACGACCACCGCGTCGCGGGCCAGTGGGTCGTTGGTGCGGACGGCGTCGGTCCAGGTCGCCTGAGCGAGATCGATGGTCGCCAGCCAGACGACCGGCACCAGCGCCAGCACCGCCATCGCCGTGGCCCGGACGCCGGGCTCGAGCGTGATGAGCGGCGTCGCCACGAACGCTCCGACCCCGGCCATGCTGGCGATCCACACGAGCAGGCCGCCGCTCACGAGCGCGCGCCGGGCGGCGAATTCGGGCCAGAGAGCCAGCGCGACGAGCGGCGCGGCGACCAGCGCGAGCGCCCCCTGCCAGCGCGCGAAGCTGACCAGCGCCGGCACCAGGCCCGGCAGCAGAAACTGCTCGTAGACGAACGGCACCGAGATGAGGAACGCATAGGCGGCGCTCGCCAGCCAGAACACGACCACCAGCGCGCGCGCCACGCCAGCCGCCAGCCTCATGATGCCGCCTTCACGCCGGCCGTGCGTTCGAGCCACACCCGCACTTCCTCGTTCCGCTTCGGATCCAGCTTGTTCGCAATCTCGAAGCGCTTGCGGGCGTCAGCGAGGCGCGACTCGCTGAAGTCGAGCACGCCGAGCGCCAGGTGCACGTCGAAGTAGTCGTCGGTCAGATTCGCCGCGCGCTCGAGGTGCACGCGCGCCTCACCAGCATGCCCGGCGCGCTGTTCGGCGAGGCCGGCCACCAGCAGCGCGTCCACGTGTTTGGGCGAGCGCTTCAGCACCGCCTGCGCTCGTGACAGCGCTTCGCCGAGCTGATTGCGGTGCAGCCGCAGGCGCGCCAGGCCCACTTCGCTGTCGAAGTGTGAGGTCGCAATCGCGATGGCACGTCCGTAGTACTCCTCGGCCGGCCCGAAACGCGTCAGCCACTCGTTGCCGAGGCCGACGAAGAAGGCGAGTTCGGCGTTTTTCGTGTCGGCCTGGAAGCAGCGTTCGAAGGCGTTGAGCGCCAGGTCGTACTTGCCGATGCGGCGGTAGGCGTTGCCGACGGCGGGGCACGCTTCGGCCGGCAGCGGCGCGCGGTCCATGAACAGCTCCCAGGTGGCCGCTTCGTCCTGCGGACGTTCGAGCTTGTTGTAGATCTCGGCCAGCCGCGCGAGGTAGACGTGCTGTCCGGGAAAGCGCGCCACGATCGCCCTGGTCGGCTCGAGCGCCTCCTGCCAGCGGCCGCTGCTGAAGGCCTCGCGGCTGTCGACCAGCAGGCCGTCGATGAGCGCCGCATCGGCCTCGGCATCGGCCGCGGTCGGGCCGTCCTCGGCGGGGGAGGCCGTCGTCGACGACGAGGCGGCGGCCGTCACCGGCGCGCTGTTGACGGCCGTCGAGACGAACAGGGCCAGCCAGAAGGTGGTCAGCGTCGCGAGCGCGAGCAGGAGTCGCAGCGGAGCCGGCATGATTAATGGGGCGCGATCGTGCGGTCGAGCCAGGGCTGCACTTCGGCGCGCCGCGCCGGATCCGAGAGGAACGCCGCTTCGAAGTGGCCGCGCGCCTGCGGCACGCGCGACTCGGTGTAGTCGAGGATGCCCAGGGCCAGCCGCACGTCGAAGTACTCCGGCGCCAGCCGGGCCGCCAGTTCCAGAAACTTCCGGGCGCCGTCGCGATGGCCGGCGCGCTGTTCGGCCAGGCCGGCAACGAGCGCGCCTTCGGTGTGGGTGGGCACCTGCGCGAGCACGGCGGCGGCGCGGTCGCGTGCCTCGCGCAGGTGGCCCTGATGCAGGTCGAGCCGCGCCAGCGAGACGCGGTAGTCGTGGCCGGGTGGCGCCATCGCGATGGCGCGCGTGTAGTACTGGCGGGCGGCGGGCAGCTGCCCGGCCCATTCGTAGCCGAGCCCGGCGAAGTACACGAGCTTCACGTTGGCGGGATCGGCGGCCAGGCACCGCAGAAAGGCATCGACGGCGGCGTCGTATTGCCCGAGCCCGCGGTAAGCGCGGCCCACCATCGGACACGCACGGTCGGGGTGGGGCGACACGGCCATGAACCGCTCCCACGCGGCCGTCTCGTCGGTCGCGCGATGCATGCGGTTGTAGATCTCGGCGAGCCGGGCCACGTAGTCCGGGTGTTCACCGTATCGCGACACCAGGTCGAGCGTCAGCGCCAGTGCGTCGTCCCACGCCTCGGTCGACATCGCCCGCTGGGAGGCGGCGTCACGAGCCTGCTCATCCTGCATGGATCTCGGCGCGTCGGCTGGTACGGCGATCGGCCGCATGCTGGCGCTGGTCTGTGCCTGAAGGCTGGTGGGCAGCGCCAGCAGCAGCGCCAGCAGGAGGGGCCGGCGCAGCATCAGAAATAGACCGAAAAAGAGGCGCCGAAGGAGTGTTGCCAGAGCGTGCCGTTGCGCACGCGCTCCTGACGGCTCGTGCTGCCCGACACCGCGACGACCGTGCGCCCGAGCAGCAGCTCGGCGCCGGCGCGAAAGGTGTCGGCGTCGAGTTGCTGCAGTTCGGCGCTGTCGGTCAGTTCCTCGCGGCTCGACCCGCGGCTGTAGCCAGCCGTCAGGAAGCTCTCGCCGTCGCCGCGGATGTAGCGGCGCACCAGGCCGTGGTACGACAGCGAGTCTTCGGGGCCATCGAAGTCGGGCACCGAGAAGACCTTGCCGGTGACCATCCAGTTGCCGACGTATTTCGTGAGCGTGCCCAGATAGATGTCAGTGGTGGAGCTGAACGCCAGCCGTCGCACGCCGACCGACGCTTCGAACCCGCGGCCGAGCGACTGATACAAGTCGGCCGCCATGCGGTAGTTCGGAAACAGCGTGTCGTCTTTGGCGCGGCCGTAGGAGATGAAGCCGTAGGTGCCCGGCCGGAAGCTCGGGTAGGCCTCGATCTCGAAGAGCCGATCGGTGTACCCGAAGCGCTCGGTGTGGCTGACCCGCGCGATGACGCTACCCACCGGCGTCTGCCGGCTGATGGACGTCGTGTACTCGTTCCAGGGCGTGCGCTGGTCTGAGAAGCGGTCGCCGCCGTAGCCCATGGTGAGCATCCACGGACGCAGCTCGGTATCGAGCCGGTTCTTGAGCGCCTTCGCCTGGGCGTGGCCGGGCTGACGGGCCAGCAGGGTCATCACGGCCTGGCGGGCCTCACGGCGGCGGCCGAGGCCATCGAGCGCCCGCGCCTCGAGCATGATCCACTCGACGTCGTAGGGCCGCTGGAGGCGGCCCGTGGCGGCGAGCTCCTGAAGCACGTCGTAGCGGCCCGTCCACCAGGCCACGTTGGCCAGCGCGACCCGGGCATCGTTGTAGGTGGGCGATTGATCGAGCACGCGTCGCAGCTCGCGGTCGGCGTCGTCGTATTTGCCGTCCCACGACAGCACGACGCCCAGCAGCAGCCGGGCGTCGGCATCGCGCGGGAACGTGGTGAGGTGGGTGCCCAGCATCTCGACGGCCTCCGCGCGCCGGCCGGCGATGGCGGCGCTGCGCGCCTCGGTGCGCACGGCGTCCGACTGCGCCCACGCGGGCGCTGCCCCTGCCGTGGTCAGCAGGACGGCCACCACCACGATCCGTCCGGCGCGCCGCGCGCGGTCGTTGGTCACGTCAATACTTTCGGCGCGGGTGCCCGGAGGCTTCAGTCCGGCTGGCTCCCACCGGCCACCCTCGGGCACCTCCATCTTGTTGACCAGCCATGACTTCCACGCCGTTCGCGCGGCCGATTGAGGGCCCACCGCGTGATATGATTCGGGCGCCATGGAACAGGTGACGCTCACGATTGATGGCGCCCAGGTGTCGGTGCCCAAGGGGACTTCGGTGCTGCAGGCCGCGATTTCGGCCGGCATCCAGGTGCCCTATTACTGCTATCACCCGGGGCTGGGCATCGATGCGTCGTGCCGCGTCTGTCTGGTGAAGATCGAGAAGATGCCGAAGCTGCAGACGTCGTGCTCGACGCCGGCGGCCGAGGGCATGGTCGTGCACACCAAAGACGTCGAGAGCACCGAGGCCCGTGCCGGCGTCTTCGAGTTCCTGCTCATCAACCATCCGCTCGACTGCCCGGTGTGCGACAAGGGTGGCGAGTGCCCGCTCCAGGACTTCTCATCGGCGTTCGGCAACGTGCAGAGCCGGATGGACTTCCCGCGGCGCACCTTCGACGGCGAAGGCGTCAAGGCCGACGTGGACTTCGGCCCGACGCTGATGCTCAACCGCAACCGCTGCATCATGTGCACGCGCTGCGCCCGCTTCATGAGCGAGGTCGACGGCGACGCCCAGATCGGCGTCATCAACCGCGGCAACGGCAGCGAAATCGGCACCTTCAACGAACAGGGCGTCCATTCGCTGCTGTCGGGCAACCTGATGGACGTCTGCCCGGTGGGCGCCATCACCACCAAGCAGTACCGCTTCCGCTCGCGCCCGTGGGACAACCCGAACGCCATCGACACCATCTGCACCGGCTGCTCGAAGGGCTGCTCGACCACCGGTTGGCTGCGCGCCAAGCCGGAATGGGCCAAGGGCTCGCAGCTGGTGCGCATGACGCCGCGCTTCAATCCGGCGGTGAACGGCTACTGGATGTGCGACATCGGCCGCTTCCAGTACGGCTGGGTGGAAGGCGCCGATCGCCTGCGCAAGCCGCAACTGCGCACCAAAGACGGCCAGCAGGCCGTCACCTGGAAAGACGCGCTGACCAGAGTGCGCGACCTGCTGAACGCCGCCGGACGCCGCGATCCGGCCTCGGTCCGCTTCCTCGTCTCGGCCCACGCCAGCCTCGAAGAGCTCTTCCTCGTGAAGCGCATCGCCACCGAACTGAAGGGCGATGCCTCCGCGGCGCACGTCGGCATCACCTGGCGCCGTTCGGCCAAGTCGCAGCCCGCAGACACGAAGTTCGTCATCCCCGCCACCGATGCCCCGAACGTCACCGGCGCCAGCGACCTCGGTCTGGCGGTGGGTGCAGGCCTCGATGGCGCGCCCGACAACTCGGGCCTGCGCGCCGCGGTCGAAGCCGGTCACGTCGAGGTGCTCTACATCGTCGATCCGGGTCCGGCCGAATCGCTTGGCGATGTGAGCTGGGTGCTCGAGGCGAGGGCCGCCGGCAAGATCAAGGCCCTCGTGTATCAGGGCGTGCTCACCGGGGCGATGGCAAGCGCGGCCGACGTCGTGCTGCCCGGCGCCGCCTGGGTCGAGAAAGACGGCTGCTTCACCAACGATCAGGGCATGCTGCAGGCCGCCTCGAAGGCCATCGTGACGCCCGGCGAAGCGGTGGAAGACTGGCAGATCCTCACGAGCGTGGCCGCCGCCCTCGGCTTGCCGTTCTCCTACGAGTCGTCGGCCGCCGTGCGCGTCGATCTCGCGCAGGCGCTGGCTGGCCAGGCCATCTACGAAACGCTCGGCGTGCAGACGTTCAACCGTCCGGTCAGCGCGGCGACGTGGCTGCAGGCGTCGAATCCGTCCGAGCGCTGGAAGTGGGACGTGATGTATCAGGACCTGCCGCCGGTCAAGGGGCACAACGTGCAGATGGAACACGCGGCCAAGCCGTCGGTGATTCCGCTGCGCCTGGTCACGGAAGAACTGGATCGCGCGTCCGACTGACGCGCGTATCCGATCGGCAGGCATGCGACATCCCACCGTCCGTTGGTCCGTGCTCGCCCTCGCCGTGGTGGCGGCGGCGGGCTGCTGCTATTGGGCGGCCAAACTCGAGCAGCGCGCGCTCGACAAGCGCCGGGCATTGAGCGTCGCGACGCTCGATGCGCGGGCCCTGCAGTCGGCGCTGGCTGACACCAGACGCGCGCTGAGCGCCATGGCCTCGCCCGGCCAGGCGGCGGTGAGCTGGAGCCGCCAGGCGACGGCCTCGATCGAGACGGCGCGCGGCCGGCTCGCGTCACTCATGGCGACCGACGGCGGCGCCAGCCTGCGCCCGCATGCCGAGCGGCTCGATCGCCTGGCCGACGCGGAGAAGCGGCTGCACGACAACGCCGTCAGCGGGCGCGCCCTCATGGCCAGCGACGTCGCCTTCGGCGAAGCCCTGCCGCATGTGGACGCCCTCGACCATCAGGTCGCCGAGACCATCGGCGCGATGATCGAGAGCGGCGACCGCGATCTCGCCTCGACACGCGACCAGCAGATCATGGCGCTCGCCGGCGCGCTCGGCGTGCTCGGCGTGGCGGCCGTTCTGCTGACGCCGCGGCCGAAGCGACACGACGAAGCGACCGAGATCACGCCCGCCAACGACGCCGGGCTGGACCTTGCCATCGCCCCTGCCGCCCCCGCTCCGGGCGCACCGGCAGTGACGGCGTCGGCGGCGCCATGGGCGGCAGAGCTCGCCGCGGCAGCGCAACCCGTGTCCGTCGCGGCGCCCGTGCCCGTACCTGCGCCAGCGCACGTCGACCTCACGCCGCTGGCGGCTGCCTGCGACGCGCTGGCGCGTCTGGCCGACGGCGACACCTTGCCGGCGGTGCTCGACACGGTGCGGCCGGCGCTCGGCGCCCGCGGCATCGCCGTGTGGCTCGCCGACACCGGTCGGACCAGGCTGCAGGTAGTGGCCTCGTCGGGCTATGACCGCCGCGTCGTGGAACGCTTCCCCGTCGTCGGCGTGACCGACGACAACCCGACCGCGAAGGCGTTCACGAGCACGCGCGCGATCGCGATGTCGGCGCGAGCCGGACAGCCGGCCGCGCTGGCGGTGCCGATTGCCGGTCCGCGCGGCACGACCGGGGTGCTGTCGCTCGAGATGACCGGCGCGCGCGACGTGAACGCCGACGTGCTCGCCGCCGCCGGGATCGTGGCGTCGCAGCTGGCGACGCTGCTCGAACCGCTGCCGAGTCTCGACGCCGAGCCGGCCGAGGTGCCGCCGGCTCGGGTCGAACTGGGCTGAGCGCCGGCCGCTACGCCGGCCGCGCGCTGCGTGCCGGACGGCTCGGCCGCGCCTGCTCGATC
The DNA here is from genome assembly GCA_963779175.1 of uncultured Acidobacteriota bacterium. Taxonomy (GTDB): domain Bacteria; phylum Acidobacteriota; class Vicinamibacteria; order Vicinamibacterales; family UBA2999; genus CADEFD01. The sequence goes on along the minus strand of CAVZXA010000002.1, from coordinate 32,967 downwards.
GTGGCCTTCAGGCTGGTGGCCTTCTTGTCGCGCACGATGTCGAGCGTGACGACGCCGTCGTCTTTCACGTCGCGCAGCGCCGTGATGACATCGCCCGAGTCCTTGACGGCGGTGCCGTTCACCTTCGTGATGACGTCGCCGGCCTTCAGGCCGGCTTTGGCTGCCGGCGAGTCGGCGGTGACACCGGCCACGAGCACGCCGCCGTCCCTGACGCCGAAATAGGTCGCGAGCTGATCGCTCAGGCCTTCGACCTGCACCCCGAGCCGGCCGCGCGCGCCCATCGCCGGGATGGCGCCATCGAACCTGAAGTTGAAGAACGGCTCGATGCGCTCCGGCAGGTCGCGCAGTCCGCGTTCGACCCCACGTTCGATCTCGCGCTCGACGTCCGGGCCCAGCCGGCCGTTCCACGCGAACGCTTCGCGCGCCTCGGGGGTGACGTCGAGCGTCTGCCGATCGCTGCCGCGGCGCACCGCCATCTTCACAGCGCGGCCGGCCGGCGTTTCCTGCACCAGTCGCGTCAACTGCCGCGCGCTGCGCACGCGTTCGCCGTCGAACTCGACCACGATGTCACCGGTCTTCACGCCGGCCTTGTCAGCGGCGCTGCCCTGCTCCACGTCGTCGATGCGCACGCCGCCGTCTTTGTCGCCATCGAGATCGCTGACCATGACGCCGAGCTGGCTGCCGCGGCCGTCGAGCTGAATCACGCGCCGGTCACCCGGCGCCACGTAGACCTGGCGTTCCACCTGCCGGTCGCGTTCCACGCGCCGGTTCTCGCTGCTCGTCTGCGCCTCGCCCGTCCGCGCGGCCAGACCCGCCACCGCGGTGACGAGCGCCGTCGCAAGTAGACCGGCGTACACGGCCATCCGCTGCCCCTTCATATCCTTGCTCCTTGTGAGTGGGCCGTCCGGTGCCGGCGGCCGGCCGGGTCCAGGTGCTGGACGCCGGCTTCCAACGAGTCTGACGACGGCCATCGGCGGTTGGTTGGCCCGCCTTCGCTCCCCGCCTTCGCCCCTTCGGGGCTTCGGCGCGGCTTCGGCGCGGCTTCGGCCCAGCTCTGACCGATATACTGGCCGGTGACCGCACATGGAGACGAAAGCCGCCGTCCTCGAGCGCGCCGAGCGCGAAGGCGTGAAATTCCTCCGCCTGCAGTTCACCGACATCCTCGGCGTCATCAAGAACGTCGAGGTGCCCGACCGCCAGTTCGCCGACGCCCTCGACGGCCAGGTGCTCTTCGACGGCTCGTCGATTGAAGGCTTCGTGCGCATCGAAGAGTCGGACATGTACCTGAAGCCCGACCTGGCGACCTTCCGCGTGATGCCGTGGCCCGACGCGTCGGGCGCCAAGGTGGCGGCGGTCACCTGCGACATCGCCAATCCCGACGGCACGCCGTTCGAGGGCTGCCCGAGGTCGGCGCTCAAGCGGGCGATCGCGCGGGCCAGAGCCATGGACTTCCGCATGGTGGCCGGCCCCGAGGCCGAGTTCTTCCTCTTCCAGCGGCGCGACGGCAGCCCGACGACGCTCACCCACGACACCGCCGGCTACTTCGATCTGGCGCCGGTCGATCAGGGTGAAGACGTGCGGCGCGAGATCGTGCTCGCGCTCGAGCAGATGGGCTTCCTGGTCGAAGCGGCGCACCACGAAGTGGCGCCCGGCCAGCACGAAGTGGACTTCCGCTACGACGACGTGCTGGCGACGGCCGACAACATCAGCACGTTCCGTTTCATCGTCAAGAACGTCGCGCTCAGGAACGGGCTGCACGCCACCTTCATGCCGAAGCCGATTTTCGGCGTCAACGGCTCGGGCATGCACACGCACCAGACGCTGCTCAAGCGCGACGCGAACGCATTTTTCGATGCCAACCGCGAGTGGCAGTTGAGCGCGACCTGTCTGCACTACATCGGCGGGCTGCTGCGCCACGCCCGCGGCTACTGCGCGATCACGAACCCGCTGGTGAACTCGTACAAGCGGCTGGTGCCGGGCCACGAAGCGCCGACGGCCATCGCGTGGTCGGAGAAGAATCGCAGCCCGCTCGTGCGCGTGCCGGCGGCGCGCGGCGACGGCACGCGCGTGGAACTGCGCCTGCCGGATCCCTCCTGCAATCCGTATCTCGCGCTCGCCGTGATGCTGCGCGCCGGGCTCGACGGCGTGGTGCAGGAACTCGATCCCGGCCCGCCGGTGAACAAGAACATCTTCAAGATGAGCCACCGCGAGCGGCGCCACCTGCGCATCGACGACCTGCCGACGACGCTCAGCGAAGCGCTCGACGAGCTCGAGAAGAGCGATCTGGTGCGCGACGCCCTGGGCGAGCACATCTTCGAGCACTTCCTGGCGGCCAAGCGCGGCGAGTGGGACGACTACACCCGCCACGTGTCCCCGTGGGAGCGGGAGCGGTACCTTTCTGTGTACTGACGTGTCAGCGGCTAGGGGCTAGCGGCTAGCGGCTAATTCGAGAGCTGTCGCAGCGGTAGGCCGTGGCCGAGCGGAGCGAAGGCCGCTGCGGGACCACCCCCTAGCCGCTAGCCGCCAGCCCCTAGCCGCCGCCGAAAGGTCGGCGAGGCCGATGGCCGAGTAAACCTTTCGGCCTCCGCCCCCGTCCAAGCCATTACCTAGACTCTCAAGGTAAGGGACGCCCCGCATGACGCCACCGGCCAAGTCTCCGAATGCCCTGCTCCACGGGGCGCTCGACGCCCTCATCCTCAAGGTGCTCTCCCGCGGGCCGAACCACGGCTACGCGGTGGCCCGGGCCATCGAAGGCACCACCGGCGATGCCCTGCTGGTCGAAGAAGGGTCGCTCTACCCCGCCCTTTACCGCCTGGAACGGAAGGGCCTGGTGGAGGCCGAGTGGGGTACGTCCGAGCTGGGGCGGCGCGCCAAGCTCTACCGTCTCACCACGGCCGGCCGTGAGCAGCTCGCCGCCGAGGTCGAGACCTGGCGCCGGTTCTCCGTCGGCGTCTCCAAGGTGCTCTTCGCGTCATGAAGCGATCGCTGCGCTCGTGGCTGTGGCGGGTGCCCCTCGACCAGGAAGTGGACGAGGAGATCGCGTTCCACCTCGAGATGCGCACCCGCGAGCTCATCGACGGGGGCATGGACCCCGCCGAGGCTCGCCGCGTCGCCCGCGCCCGCATCGGCAACCTCGACCAGTTGCGTCACACCCTCTACACCCTCGGTAGAAAGCGAGACCGCGCGATGTCGCTCACCCAATGGATCGACGAGTTCCGGCACGACGTCGTGTTCGCGCTGCGCCAGATGCGGGCCACGCCGGCCTTCACGTTCGTGGCCGCGCTCACCCTCGCGCTCGGCATCGGGGCCAACAGCGCCATTTTCGCGCTGGTCGACGCCACACTGCTCAGGCCGCTGCCGTTTCGCGATCCCGACCAGGTCGTCGTGTTGCTCGAGCGCACCGAGAGCGGCACCCGCAGCGGCGTCTCGCCCCTCAACCTGAGCGACTGGGACGCCGGCAGTCCGTCACTGGCATCCACGGCCGGCTACGCCAACGGCATGGGCGGGATGGTGATGCGCGGCGTGGATGGCTCTGCGGAGACGGTGTTGCGGCAGTGGGTGTCGTCGGGCTTCTTCGAAGTGCTCGGGGTGCCGCCGCTCGTCGGTCGCCTGTTCCAGCCAGCGGACGATTGGGTCGAACACGATTCGGTGGTGCTCACCGAAGCCTACTGGCGCACGCGCTTCAACGCCGACCCGGCGATCGTCGGCCGCGACCTGGTGCTCGACGGCGAGTCGTACCGCGTCGTGGGCGTGGCGCCGGCCGCGTTCCGCTGGACCGAAAACAACAGCATCTTTGCGCTCATCCGCGTGCGTCCCAGTCCGGAGCTGCGCACCGCCTACTTCATGCGCGGCATCGGACGGATCGCCGCCGGCGCCTCCGTGGATCGCGCGCGGGCCGAGATCACCACCGTGGCCGCCGACCTGGCGCGCACCGTGCCCGAGAACCGCGGCCGCGGCGCCGAGGTGCTGCCGGTGCGTCAGGCGATCATCGGCAGCGACCTGCGCGTCACGTCGATGTTGTTCCTCGGTGTGGTGGGCTTCGTGCTGCTCATCTGCTGCGCCAACGTCGCCAATCTGCTGCTGGCGCGCGCCACGGCAAGGTCGCGGGAACTGGCGATTCGCTCGGCGCTCGGCGCCGGCCGCGGACGCGTGGTGCGCCAGTTGCTGACCGAGAGTCTCGTGCTGGCGGCGGTGGGTGGCGTGCTGGGTGCGGCCGTGGGCGCGGGCATTCTCGCGGCGGCGCCGGCGGTGATCCCGGCCGGCGTCCTGCCGGCGTCGGTCATCGTGGGCTTCGACGCGCGCGTGGTCGTCTTCTGCGCGGCGGCGGCGGTCGTGGTCGGCGTGCTCTTCGGCATCGCTCCGGCCTGGCAGGCCGGTGACCTGACGTCGGCGCGCGCCATCGCGAGCGACTCGCGCACCTCGACCGGCAGCGGCGGCCGTCTGCGCAGCCTCCTGGTCGTCGCCGAGGTGGCGACGGCGGTGCTGCTGCTGGTGGGCGCGGGGTTGCTGCTGCGCACGCTGCTCGCTGTGCAGGACGTCGAGCGCGGCTACGGCGCCAGCGAAGTGCTGACGATGATGGTCGATCCGCTCGGGTCGCGCTATCCCACCGACGAGTCGTTGCAGCAGTTCTACGAGCAGGTCGGCGCCGAGGTCAGCGCGGTGCCCGGCGTGCGGAGCGTGGCGTGGGCCAGCACGCTGCCGCTCGGCCCGTCGTCGGGGGGACAGCGCGCGTTCACGATCGTCGGGGAGCAGGCGCCCGACGACACCCGGCGACCGCTGGCCGACTACCAGATCGTGAGCCACTCCTACTTCAGCGCGCTCGAGCTGCCGGTGGTCGACGGCCGCGGGTTCGGCGATCGCGACACCCGTGAGAGCCCGCTCGTGTGCATCGTGAATGAAGCGTTCGTGCGCACGCACCTCCGCGGGCAGAATCCGATCGGCCGTCAGGTGGCGCTGACGCTCGCCAACGCCCCGCAGCAGAAACCGGTCCTGCGCGAGATCGTCGGCGTGGCCCGCCAGGTGAAGGGCCGCCCCGACGAGACTGAAGAGCTGATGCAGATCTACGTGCCGATGACGCAGGGCGCGCTCGACGACACCTACCTGCTGGTGCGGCCCGCCGTCGGCACGGCGGCAGCGCTGGCGCCGGCCGTGCGGGCCGCGATCTCGCGCCTCGATACGGCGCAGCTCGTGAGCGTGGGCGCCGCCAGAACGCTCGACGATGTCCTCGACGGCGCCACCTCGGCGCACCGCTTCCGCGCGGTGCTGGTGATCGCCTTCGCGGCGCTGGCGCTCCTGCTGGCGATGGTCGGCGTGTTCGGCATCCTCGCCTACTCGGTGCAGCAGCGGATGGCCGACTTCGCGGTCCGCCGCGCCATGGGAGCCACGACCAGCGACGTGCTGCGGCTGGTGGCTGGGAGTGCCGCGCGCGTCGTCGCGGCGGGCGCCGTCATCGGCCTGCTGCTCGCGACGGCGCTGTCGCAGGCACTGACGACCGTGCTCTACGGCGTCGAGCCGCTCGACCCGGTCACGTTCGTGTGGGTGGCGGCCGTGCTGCTCGTGACCGCGGCCGCGGCGATCATCGGCCCGGCCTGGCGGGCGTCACGTATCGACCCGGCGCTGGTGCTGCGGGCGAGGTAGGACTGGCTAGTCCCAGCGCAGGGCGCGCATCGGATCGATCCGCGCGGCCCGCATTGCCGGCGCCAGCGCCGCGGCCATCGCGATGATCGCGAGCAGGCCCACGGAGGTGGCCACGACCAGCGGGTCGAAACCGTCGAGCCCGAAGAGCAGCGACTGGGCGGCGGCGCCGAGACCGAAGGCCGCAAGCAATCCGAGGCCGGCGCCGGTCAGCGTCATGCGCGCCATCTGGCGCAGTACCATGCCCCGCACGGTCGCGGCATCCGCCCCGAGCGCCATCCGCAGGCCGATCTCCCTGGTGCGCTGTGCAATCGTGTAGGTGAGCACGCCGTAGAGGCCCAGGGCCGCCATCACCGTGGCGAGCGACGCGAATGCCAGCGACAGCACGCTCACCATCCGGTCGAGGAAGATGTTCTCGCGCACCTGCTGCGGCATCGTCACCAGGTCGCGCACGGGCACGCGCGGATCGATGGCCCGCACCACGCCTGGCACCGCCGCCAGCAGGGGCTCCGGCGGCAGCGTCGAGCGCACGTAGAAGTACATCGCGAACAGGTCCGGCTTCTGACGGTAGGGCTCGTAGAGCACGGCCGGCACCTCGCCCTTCACGTCGCTGTACTTCGCGTCGCGCACCAGGCCGACGATCTCGGTGTCGAGCGCCGCGGCGCCACGGCGGCCCAGGCGCCGGCCGACGGGATTGCGCCCCAGATTGAACTTCCTGGCAAAGGCCTCGTTGACGATGGCCACGCGAGGCGCGCCCTCGGTGTCGGCCGCCGAGAACGCCCGGCCGGCCAGCAGCGGCATCCCCATGGTGCCGAAGAATTGCGGGCCGACGCCGTGCATGCGCACGTTGGTGTCGGCGTCGAGGTCGGTGGTGAAACCCTCGACCACGAGGTTGCCGCCGTTGCTGTGGTTCCCGAGCACGCGGATGAGCGAGGCCGAGGCCGAGGTGACGCCGGGAATGGCGGCCAGATCGGTTTCGAGGCGTTCGACGAACGCTCGCGTGCCATCCGGCGAGTAGCCGTTCAGCCCTGGCGCCACGGCGAACGTCACGAGGTGTTCGGGGTCGAGGCCGAGCGCCACGTTGCTGACGTTGACCAGGCTGCGCACGAACAGCCCCGCCGACACCAGCAGCGCCATTGCCAGCGCGATCTGCGCCGTGCACAGCACCGAGCGCAGGCGCGCGCTGGACCTGGCGCCCGACGGCTGGCCCGACTGGTCCTTCAGCGTCGACAGGATGTCGGGACGCGTGGCCTTCAGCGCCGGCGCCAGACCGAAGAGCAGGCCGGCGCCAATCGTGAGCGCGGCACCGAAGAGCAGGGCCGGCCAGTCGAGCGCGAAGGTCAGCGCCATGCCTTCGTCGCCGGTCGGCAGCAGCGTGGCAATGCCCTGCAGGGTCCACCGCGCCACGAGCAGTCCGGCCGCGCCACCCGCCAGGGCGAGCACGCACGATTCGATCAGCAGTTGGCGCACGAGCTGCCAGCGGCTGCCGCCAATCGACAGCCGCACGGCCATCTCGCTGGCACGGGCGGCGGCGCGGGCCAACTGCAGGTTGGCGATGTTGGCGCAGGCAATGAGCAGCACCACGGCGGCCACGAGCAGCAGCAGGGTGAGCGGCGTGCTCAGGACGGCGTGCAGGCGGCTTTGTCCGCGCGATCCATCGGTGGCGACGATCTGCTTGGCGATGAACTGGGCGCGGGTCTGGTCGCTCACGCCCGTGAGCTGCGGCGCCTCGACCTCGGCAAGGATGCGCTGGAAGGGCGCGTTGAGCGCGGCCCGCGCCTGCGCCAGCGACACGCCGGGCGCGAGGCGGCCGAACAGATACACCCAGTGGAAGCGGCGGTTCTCGAGATCCGTCGCTCCGCCCGGCTCGATCAGGGCGCGCACCGGCAACGGCATGAACGCCGCGGGACGGTAGCCCAGCGTGGTGCCCTCGAACCCGGCGGGCGCCACGCCCACGATGGTGAGCGGGCGACCATTCACGAGCAGCGCCTCACCGAGCACCGTCGGGTCGCCGTTCAGCCGCGTGCGCCAGTAGGTATGGCTCAGCACGGCCACGGGTGCGGCGGCGGCCACGTCGGCCTCCGCGATCATCCGGCCCAGCGCGGGACGCACCTGCAGCACCTCGAAGTAATTGCCCGACACCAGCATCCCCATGGCCCACTCGCTGCGGTCGGCGCGCGCCGGGGTGAGCGTGACGTCGGAGGCGCGATGGGCGGCAATCCCCGAGAAGCCCGGCGACAGCGCCGCCAGGTCGCGATACATCGGCACGCTGAAGACGTCGTTGCAGCGGCCCGCCTGATTGCAGTTGTCGCCGCCGGGCCGTGGCCCCGGCGCCGACAGGTTCACGAGGTCGCCAGGCGCGGTCACCGGCAGCGGCCGGAACAGCACTTGATCGAACATCGAGTAGAGGGCCGCGTTGGCGCCGATGCCGAGCGCGAGCATGGCAATCGACAGCGCCGAGAACCACGGACTGCGGACGAGGAGCCGCAGTCCCAACGCCGTATCGCGCACCAGGTCGGCCATGAGCGTGCTGACCCGCCGGCGCGATTCGACGCGGGCATCGACCCGCTCGCAGGCCGACGCGCCTGCTGCCGCGTCGCCGAACTCGCGCACGGGCCTGCGCACGGGCGTCGGACTCGGTGCGCCCTTCGGCGACGAGCTCGGCGGTGCGCATGTCGAGGTGGAACTGAAACTCTTCGCGAATGTCGGCGCGCACATCGGTGGTCGTGCGCCAGGGGAACCGGAACACCCGCTTCGTGCCGTGGGGAACCATGCCTCGCCTTTCCTACGCGGTCTCGAGCACCTTGAACACGGCGCTGGCGTACCGCTTCCACGCCGACACCTCGGCGCGCAACTGCGCGCGGCCTTCCGGGCGTGAGCGTGTAGAACTTGGCCCGGCGGTTGTTCTCCGAGAGTCCCCATTCCGACGCCACCCAGGCGCGGGCCTCGAGGCGGTGGAGGGCCTGGTAGAGCGCCGCGTCTTCCATCGACAGCACGCCCTCGGTGCGTTCGCGCACCCACCGCGACACCGCGTAGCCATGCGCGGGACCCTGCCGCAGGGCTTGCAGGATGAGCAGATCGGCCGTGCCCTGCAGCAGGGCGAGTGTCTCGTGGCTCACCGGGAGTGACCTCACCGGGAGTGGACGGCGGGGCGGCGCGGTTTGTTCCCTCACCACGTGAGGGGAGAGACGGGCAGGCCCTTTGACGGGCCAGGGAGGCCCTTCAGCAGGCTCAGGGCAAGCCGCGGTGGGCATCGCGTGCACCGTACGTGGAAGCGTTTGGCCACCCGGGAGGTCATCGCGTCCCTGTGCAAGGACGGCCGTCAGGGACGCCAGCGGCTCGGCGCGTCGACCTCACGCGTGAAACGCCAGCAATTCACGCGATATCCGGCCGCCGTGGCACGATACGGCGATCCGGCACGGGTCTTGATTGTGTAAGGGTCGAGCGCGGCGGATCACCGGGATGCGATCAATCAGGCAGGCGCTGGCATCGCCGCATTCCGGACGTAAGTTCCACGATCCGTCGCGCTTACGTCTCAGTCGCGCGTTCTGCGCGTTGAGACAGGGTGGAAGTCACTGGAGGTCGATCGTGATCACCTCTCGCAACATCGTGTGGACCCTGGCAGCCGTCACACTCGCTGCCACGCTCACCACCGCATGCGCCTCGGTGCCGGGTCGGCCGCAGATCCGCCAGGTGCAGGACCAGCCCGGGCGATTCGTGGACCACACGGTCACCGTCACCGGCACCGTCACGACCTCGTGGGGCGTGCCCCTGGTCGGCCTCAACGTCTTCAAGCTCGACGACGGCACCGGCGAGATCACGGTCGTCTCGACCAACCGCCGGGTGCCCGGCCGCGGCGCCCGCGTCGAGGTCAAGGGCAAGGTCGAAGACGTGGCCATGCTCGGCGGACGGGCGCTGGGTCTGCACCTTCGGGAACAGCGCATTCGCTATCGCGACTGATCATCGTAAGTCACAGATATTCAAGGACTTGACCGAAAGGCGCAGCGGCGCCCCAAGCCAGTCCTGACCCCCGTCGCAGGCGCCGGGTCGGCCACCATCCCAGGCCGGCCCGGCTTTTTTCTTGCCGGCTCTCCGGCAGGCCGGGACGCGCGGCTTACTCCTTGTGAAATCAAGTACAATGTAGGGCTGTGGAGCAGCTCGCACATCCCTCGCCCATCGTCGATCTGGTCAACGTCCTGTTCGGCGCCTTCGGCGTCCACGTGCCGGATTACCTGGTCTTCTGCGCGCTCATCGTGCTCTTCCTGGCGGGCATCGGCCTCTACATCCGCTCGCGGCTCAGCATCGACAACCCGGGCAAGCTGCAGATCGTGCTCGAGGACATCGTCAGCTTCATCGTCGACAACCTCGAAAACATGATGCCGCACAAGGGCAAGAAGTTCCTGCCGCTGGTCGGCACGGTCTTCGTGTTCATCCTGCTCGGCAACCTGATGGGGCAGATTCCTACGCTCGGCTCGCCCACCAGCAACGTGAACGTGCCGTTCGCGCTCGCCATCGTGGTGTGGCTCTACTATCACATCGAAGGCGTCAAGGCGCAGGGCCTCGGCAACTACCTGCTGCACTTCGCCTTCCCTCCGGGCGTGCCCAAGGCGATGGCGCCGCTGATGCTGCCGATCGAGCTCATCAGCCACAGCTCGCGCGTGATGTCGCTCACGCTGCGTCTGTTTGGCAACATCTTCGGTGAGCACCTGGTGGTGCTCATCATCGGCAGCATCGTGCCGTTCCTGGCGCCGCTGCCGATTCAGGCGCTCGGCCTCATCGTCGGTCCGCTGCAGGCGTTCATCTTCATGACGCTGACCGCGATCTACCTGGCCTCGGCCACCGCGGTCGACGAACACCACTAGAGACAGCGGCTAGCGGCTAGGGGCTAAGGGTCAGCGACTCGCGGCCAGGGGACTAGTGTCCTGGGCTAGCCGCCAGGGGCTAAGGCGCCGGGCTAACGCTGGCCCATGGCGCTCAGGAAGCTGCTCCATGGCACGGGCTGGCCGTGCACGGGCGCCAGCGTGGCCACATCCAGCTTCATGCGCTGCGCCTGGGTGAAGAGGCTGCGCATCGCCGGCGTGGGCGCCGCCGGTGTGCGGTTCGTGCGTGTCGAACAGATCCGCCTCGAAGGCAATCCGCTCCGCCGGCAGATACGCCATCAGCATGCCGGACACGTGCTGCAGCGGCTGCACGTAGTAGACGCGCAGGATGCGGCTGTTGTCGGTGATGACGTAGTTCTCGTTGATCGCCTCGAAGTTGTAGCCCTCCGACAGCTCGGTCGGCGGCCACAGCGCCACGATGTCGGGCGCCACCGTGCGCGGCCGGTAGTTGAGGACGTCTCGATTGAGGAAGTCGATGGCCTTGCGGTGCGTCACGATCGTCGAGCCGATGTGGAGGTAGGTGCGCAGGCCGCCGATGTGATCGAAATGCGGGTGCGAGCTGATCAGCCAGCGAATGGGCTTGCCGGGCGCCAGCTTCACCACCTGCTCGATCACCGCCAGGCTGCGCGCCTCGTTCAGCGGCGCTTCGAACACCGCGACGAAGTCCCGGAACTCCACCATGTAGCTGTTGTGGGTGGCGCCGCCGAGCAGATAGACGCCGTCGGCCATCTTCTGCACCGTCACTGCGGAGGGCGCGGTCGCCTGCCGCACCGCGTCGGGCACCGTCATCGGATCGTCGCAGACGTTCGGCTGCACGCGTGGAAACCTGCCGCCGTAGGCGTTGTGTCCGGTGCTGGCGTTGTCGAACTGCCAGTTGTCGTCCCACCCCTGGTGCGAGTGCCAGACGATCGGCCACTTCACGGTGCCGAACGTCATCTGCTCGGTCGATTCCTGCTCGATGTTGAAATCGCCGAGGGCCGGTTCGCTGACCGTGGCCTTGATCCGCTGGATCTGGTTGCTGCGGGTTGATCGTGGCCTCGACGCGGTACTTGCCCAGCATGCGTGATCGACACGACGTGCATCTTCTCGGGCATCACGACGTTGCCGTCGCGGCCCATCTCGATCTGCTCCCACCGCCAGATCGCCTGGGGGTTGGCGCCCGGCAGGCGCGCCGCCTTGAGGAACCCCGGCGGGTTGAGCCAGAGATCGAGCTGGTAGCGCTCCGCGTCTTCGGGCGCGGCGGCCACGGGCGGTCCGCCCTCGCCGTCGATATGCCAGGCATGCGCGCCGTTGACGACGTGGGTCTGCCGCGTGTGCTTCTGGATCGGCGTGCCGCCGCGCCAGCCCAGGCCGTACTTCCAGGACGCGGGGTTCAACCCGGGCTTGCGGTCGAAGGTCTCCTTGCTGGTGCCGGTCTCCCAGTTGATGGTGCGCGTGTAGTTGGCGAGCGCATCGATGCGCGGCCAGTCGACGTTGACCGCGTTCTCGAAGGTCTGGCCGACGGCGCCGCCATACCCGGCGCCCGAGAAGGTGATGCACCGGAGATTGGCCTCGCCGATCTCGAGCGCCGCGGCCGCCAGCAGCGGCTGCGGATCGACATAGCCCGGCGGAAACGGCTGCGCCCGCAGGAGCGCGCCCGCCAGCGCCGACGCCGCCACGCAGGTCCACACCCGGCGCTTCGTCATTCGCGTGTCGTTGTTCACGGCAACCTCGCAGGCGCCGCCACGAGTTCGTGGGTGGCGGGGCAGATGGGGACGAGCCCGTGGGCGAAGACGTCGGACCCCGTTGTTGGGGGGCGCCCGGCGCTGAGGCAGAATACGTCGGTACCGTGGAGAGTAGCCGATGACCCGATCCGTGCGCGCACTGGTCCTGGCCGTGTTCCTTGGCGGGGCCCTGGCGCCGTTGGCCGGCGCGCAGGACAACCGCATCGACGCCGTCTCGCCGATGGCGCCGGAACTGGCGCCGTACGGCGCCTTCGCCGTCGGCGTGCGCACGCTGCAGGTGGTGGACAAGGGCCGCGCCGACATCCTCAACACCAGGAACGGCGCGCCCACCGCGCGGTATGACCGTCCGCTGACGCTGGAGGTCTGGTATCCCGCCGCGACGGCCGCGACCGGCACCGCCAGCGGGGGCGGCGGAACCTATCGCACGGTGCTGCGCGACGGCGTCACCGCCACCACCCTGCGCGGGCGGGCGGTGCGCGATGCGGCGCCACTTGCCGGTGTGGCGCCGTTTCCGCTGGTCGTCATCTCGCACGGCTATCCCGGCAACCGCTTCCTCATGAGCCACCTCGGCGAGAACCTCGCGAGCAAAGGATACGTGGCGGTCGCCATCGACCACACCGACAGCACCTACGACAGCCAGAAAGCCTTCGCGAGCACGCTCTACAACCGCGCCTTCGATCAGCTCTTCGTGGTGAACGAGATGGCGCGGCTGGCAGCGGCCGGCTCCGGCAGCGTGCTGGCCGGGCGCGTGGACGTCTCGCGCACGGCCATCCTCGGCTACTCGATGGGCGGTTACGGCGTGGTGAACGTCGTGGGCGGCGGCTATCGCCGTGAAGCCGCGGCCTTTCCGAACGGTCCGCCGAACCAACTGCTGCTGGAGCGCGCGACCGCTACGCCCGCCTTCGAGAAGACACGCGATCCGCGCATCAAAGCGGCGATTGCCATCGGGCCCTGGGGCATGCACGTAGGCTACTGGGACGCGGCGGGGCTCGCCGGCATCCGCACACCGATGCTGTTCGTGGCCGGCAGCGCCGACGACGTCTCCGGCTACGAAAAGGGCACCCGCGCGATCTTCGAGGGCGCGGTGAACAGCGACCGCCATCTGCTCACGTTCGTGAACGCGAACCACAACGCCGCGGCGCCGATTCCGGCGCCCGCCGAAGCCTACGCGTTCTCAGAGGCAGGGAAGTCGTTCCCCTATCTGCACTACGCCGACCCGGTGTGGGACACGGTGCGGATGAACAACATCCTGGCGCACTTCGTGACGGCGTACGTGGACCTGCATCTCAAGGGCGAGACGGCCAAGGCCGCCTATCTTGATGTGGTGCCGCAGGGCAAAGACGCGGTCTTCGCGCTCGATCGCGCCGGCGCGCCCGCGCCCACCCACACCTACTGGAAGGGCTTCAAGCGCGGCACCGCCGTGGGCCTCGTGCTCGAGCACCGCCGGCCCGACCCTGCCCGGACGCCGCATGACTGACACCGCAACCGCCACGCCGACTGGCACCACGCTCAGCCACATCCCGCTGTTCGCGCACCTCGATGCCGCCGGCGACGACGCGCTGCTGCGCCGGCTGACGCGCAAGACGGTCAAGGAGAACGAGCCCGTCTTCTGGTTCGGCGACAGCGGCGACACGCTCTACATCATCGACACCGGTCGCGTCGCGGTCACCGCGCCTGACGCCGACGGCAACCACGTGCTGCTCGACACCCTCGGCCCCGGCGGCATCTTCGGCGAGCTGTCGCTGCTCGATGGCGGTCCACGCAGTGCCACCGTGCGGGCGCTGCAGGAATGTTCGCTGCTGGCGCTGAACCGCGAGTCGTTCCACGCCTTCCTGCGCGAGCGGCCCGACGCCGCCATCGACATCCTGCAGGTGCTCGGCGCCCGTCAGCGCGCCAGCACGGCCACCATTCGCGGCCTGCGCAACCCCAACGCCGCCATCGCCGAAGCCACCACGCGCTGGCAGCGCGTGAGCGACGTGGTGGCCAGCGTGGCCGCCAGCCATGTCTTCACCATCGCGCATCTGTGCTGGTTCGGCGGCTGGATCTCGCTGAACATCCTGGCGAGCGCCGGCTGGCTGCCGCGCGCGCTGGCGTTCGATCCGTTTCCGTTCGGGCTGCTCACGCTCATCGTGAGTCTCGAGGCGATCTTCCTGTCGATCTTCGTCCTGGTCAGCCAGAACCGGCAATCGGAGCGCGATCGCATCCGCACCGACCTCGACTACCAGGTCAACGTGAAGGCGCACGTCGAGATCATGGGGATCGTCGAGCGCCTGGGTCGCATCGAGCGCGCGGTCGTCGCGCCGAAGCCGGGATCGACGACGACGTAGGGCCGGCGCGCCCTAGGCGAGGATGCGGACGACCACGACCGTCTGGTCGTCGGTCTGCTCGGCGTTGCCGCGGAAGGCCGCCATCGTCTGGAAGATCTGCTCGACGATCTCGGCCGCCGGCTTGTCGCGATGGGCGCGCACCACCTCGGCAATCGGCCGCGAGCCCAGCTCCGCGCCCGACTCGCTGAAGGTCTCGGAGATGCCGTCGGAGCAGAACGCGAAGACGTCGCCCGGGTTGGCCGGCACGACGATCTCGTCGTAGCTGGTAGTGCCGAACGAGCCGAGCGGCACGCCGGGCAGCTCGATCTGCTCGCTGCTGGTGCCATCGGCCGAACAGCGGATCGGATACGGCAGGCCGGAGTTGGCCATCGTCACCGTGTGACGGCGCAGATCGAAGATGGCGTAGCAGAGGGTGCAGTAATACTCCTCGAGCTGGCGTTCGTGGAGGATGCGGTTGATCGAGGTCAAGGTCGGCCCGGGGCCGGGGTTGTCGTGGGTCGCCCGGCGGCGGAACGTGCGGCTGCGCACGACCTCGCCGGCAAACACGCTGTAGAGCGCCGCGGGCACGCCCTTGCCCGAGACGTCGCCGACGGCCACGATGAGCTGATGGGGCTCGGGGGCGAGGAACTCGTAGAGGTCGCCGCCCAGCTCCCGCGCCGGTTCGAAGCGCCACGACACGTCCACCGAGCGGAGCTTCTTCGGCAGCTCGCGCGGCAGCAGCGCCATCTGCACGCGCTGCGCAAACCGCAGTTCCTTCTCGATCCGCAGCTCGTTGGCGCGCAGCTCTTCCCACAGGCGCGCGTTCTCGATCGCCACCGCCGCTTCCGACGCCAGCAGCGTCAGCAGCTCGACATGCCGCTTCGAAAACGCGTTCAGCTCCGGGCTTTCGAGGTCGAAGGCGCCGATGCAGCGATCCTTCACGAGCAGCGGCACCACCAGTTCCGACTTCGCGTCGGGCACGGCGTTGATGTAGCGCGGGTCCTGCGCCACGTCGGGCACCATCACCACTTCCTTGTGCTGCACCGCGTAGCCGAGCAGGCCTTCGCCGATCTTCACCGCCGAACTCGCCGACGCCTCGCCGTAGCTGATCGCCACCTTGAACTCGACCATCCCGCTGGCTTCGTTCACGAGCGCGATGCCGAAGGTGCGATACGAGATGACGCGCTTCACCAGATGCGCGACCCGCGTCAGCAGCTCGTCGAGATCGAGGATGCCGCTCATCTCGCGGCCGACCTCGGCGAGCGTCTCCATCGTGTCGGAGTACTCGCGCTCCGACTCGAAGAGCCGCGCGTTCACGATCGCCTGGGCGATGGGCGCGGCAAACGCCCGCAGCATCGCTTCGTCGGTGTCGTCGAAGGCGTCGCGGTCGCTGCTGAGCAGGTTCAACGCGCCGATGACCGCGCCCTTGTTGCGCAGCGGCACCACCAGCGTGGACTGCACACCGGGCACGACGGCGATGTAGCGCGGGTCGGAGGACACGTCGTTGATGAGAATCGAGCGCTGTTCCTGCACGGCGGTGCCGACGGTGCCCTGCCCGAGCTGGAGGCGCACCTTCTTCGCCGCCTCTTCCGGATAGCCCTCGGCGTAGGCGATGCCGAGCGTCTGGCTGGCCTCGTCGAGCAGGTAGACCGAAAACACGCCGAACGGCGTGAGACGCGCGATCAGGCGTGGAATGCGCTCGAGCAGTTCGTTCAAGTCGAGCACGCCGGTGACTTCACGGCTGAGCGCGAAGAGCGTGGCGAGGCGGTCTTGATCGGAAGGGCGCGCCACCGGCGCGCCTGCAGGCGAGGCGTCGCCGGGCGTGGAATCTGACGTGTTCATTGACGGGGTGATGGCGGCTTCGCACCCTCGCCAGTCACGTAGCTGGTGACCCAGCCGTGGATTCTGGAGAGGCGGTCCTGCTGATGATAGTACTCGCTAATCCCGTGGCCCTCACGCGGATAGAAGACGAGATCGGTGGCCTTGCCGCGATCCTTGAGGCCGCGAAACAGCTCCTGCGCCTGCCCGACCGGCACGCGGTCGTCGTTGGCACCATGCAGGATGAGCGTGGGCGTCGTGACGTTGTCGATGTGCGTCATCGCCGAGCGGTTCATGTAGAGCGGCAGCGTCTCCTTGTTGGCGATGCCACCGAAGTAGCCGATGAGCACGTTGGGAATGTCGTTGGTGCCGTACATGCTCCACATGTTGGTGAGGCCCGCGCCGACCATCGCCGCCTTGTAGCGCTGGGTTTGCGTGATGGTCCACGCCGTCATGTAGCCGCCGTAACTCCAGCCGATGTGGGCGAGCTTGTCTTTGTCGGCGATGCCGCGCGCAATCAGCGCATCGACGCCGGTGTCGATGTCCGCGAAATCGCCGCCGCCCCAGTCGGCCACGTTGGCCTTCAGGAACTTCTCGCCGTAGTTGGTGCTGCCGCGCGGATTCGGATAGAACACCGCCCAGCCCTGGCTGGCCCACACCTGCCCGCCTTCAAGGCCGCCGACGCGATAGTTGTTCACGTAGGCGCCGGCCGGGCCGCCGTGCGCCACGACCAGCAGCGGATAGCGCTTCGCCGGGTCGAAGCCCACGGGCTTCAGCAGCACGCCTTCCACCTCGAGGCCGTCTTTGCTCTTCCAGGTGATGACGTCGGTGGCGCCGAGCGCGAACTCGCGCGCCTGCGGATTCGCGTCAGAGACCTTGCGCAGCGTGGAGAACGCGGCATCCGCCACGTGCACGTCGGCGGGCGCCGTCGGCGTGTCCATGGTGACCGCCACCCTGGTGCCGTCGGCGCTGAAGGTGCCGATCTGCAACGTGCGCCCCTTCGTGAGCTGGGTCGCGCGTCCCGAGGCGACGTCGAGCGACCACGCCTCGTTGTAGGCGCGGGTGCCAGCCGTGAAGACGAGCCGTGCGCCATCGGGCGTCCAGTGCGGGGTGCCAGGATCCACCGGCAGCGTGCCGGTGATGTCACGCGTCTGCCTCGTCTGCACGTCGTAGAGCATCAGGTGCGACTGGCCCACGGTGCCGCGCGGCGTGCCGTCGCCAATCGGCGGCGCGGTCACGGGCTCCGAGAGATAGGCGATGGAAGCGGCCATCGGGCGAGAAGCGCGGATTCGTGTCCGGACCGAAGTTCGGGCTGATCTTCTCCACCCGGGAGTTCTCGATGTTCACGATGTGGATGTCACGCCGGCCATCGCGCAGCAGCGCCGAGGCCCCGGCGGCAAACGCGATGTGCGTCGCCGTCTTTCGCCCACGACAGCCCGCCCTGGATCGTGAAGTCGGTGCCGCGCGTGATGCGCGTGGCGGTCTTCGAGGCGAGATCGACCACCCACAGATGCACCGGCCGCGTCGGCCGTTCGTACTCGCGCTCGTCGTCGCGGCGCTCGGTGGCGGCCTTTTCGTCGGCCGGCACCGGGTCCATCGCGGTGAAGGCCACCTTCTGGCTGTCGGGCGACCACGCATACTGCTCGACCGACTCACCGGCCGAGGTCAAGCGGCCAGGCCTCGCCACCGTTTGACGCGCATCACCCACACCTGGGCCTTCGCGTCCTGCCCATTCTGTTTCCCGCGCGACGACACGAAGCTCATGTAGCGGCCATCGGGCGACCACCCGGGCTGCGAGTCGCCCCGCTCGCCGAAGGTGATCTGGCGTGCCGGGGCGCTGCCATCCGCCGGCGCCCGCCACAGGTGCGTGCGGGCCTCCTTCTTCCCGTCGTCACCGTCGTGCCACTGACGAATCGTGAAGAGCACGGCCGCTCCGTCGGGCGACAGCGTGGGCGCGGCCACGGCCTTGAGCGCCAGCACGTCGTCGATGGTGACCGGACGGCTCTGCGCAGACGTGGTCCGGGCGAACGACAGGGCGGCGAGCAGACACAGAGCAATGGTGCGCATGGGCCTTCCTCCAGGGCACGCCGGCGCGCACCACGCGCGCAGTATAGCCCCGCCCCCGACGGGCATGGGATACTACGGATTCCGTGGACACGCCGGCCCTGCCCCTCGACTACGCGACCATCGCGCGCATCCTTCCCCACCGCTATCCGTTCCTGCTGGTGGACCGCGTCACGGAGTTCGAGCCCGACACGCGCATCGTCGGCATCAAGAACGTCACGGCGTCAGAGACCTACCTGTCGCCCGCCGACTCACGAGGCCGTCAGGTGCTGCCGCCGACGATTCTCACCGAAGCCATCGCGCAGGTGGGCGGCATCCTGATTCTCGCCAAGCCCGAGAACACCGGCCGTCTCGTCTATTTCCGCGGCATCGAACGTGTGCGCTTCTACAGCGCCGCCTCGCCGGGCGACACCATCACCATCGAGGTGAAAGTGGTGCGCCTGCGCAGCCGCATGGGCGTGCTGACCGGCTACGCCCGGGTGGGCGACCGCCTGCTCGTGCGCGGCACGATGACGTTTGCCCTGGGGCCGAAGGCCGACGGATCCGAAGGCACGCCGGAGTAACGAACCCTCTCTCAACCCACCACGAAGAATGAGTACCTGGTCATCTCTCATGGCAAGTGGGACGAGGGCGCAAAGACTGAGGACGTGCAGCGAGCCATCGACCGCTTCTACGACTGGTACGAAGGGAACGTCGCGTCAGGCCGCATGCGTCGAGGCAGCCGACTTCAACCCGACTGACACAACAAACGAGACCCCCGACGCCTGGCGCGGCAGGTGATGCCCTCATCTCGCGGACGATCCCGAGACCGTGGCGTGGAGCTTCCAACCCGGTGAAGCGCATCTGGACCATCATCGGCGTCAACGACGTTCCGTCGAGCTTCGCGTGGTATCAGTCCCTCTTCGGCCAGCCGCAGTCGGCGCCGGCCCATGCGGACTTCGGGCAGCTCCTCGACTCAGACGGAACGGTCCTGTTGTGCCTCCACGCGTGGGGCGCGCACGGGCATCCGACCTTGACGAGTCCCGATCGCGCGACGCCGGGCAACGGCCTGCTGCTGTTCTTTCGCGTGGACGATTTCGACCAGGCGTTGCAGCGGGCCCGCGCGCTCGTCGCGCGGTTCGACGAGGAGCCGCACCTCAACCCGAACACCAAGACCATGGAGTTCTCGGTGCGGGATCCGGACGGCTACTACGTCACGATCAGCGCGCTGTAGCTCGCGACGTCACTGCGGTCGAAGCATTCGGCGGAGGTTGCGTCTACAGACCCAGGACCAAGCGCAGTCCGTTGTCGATATCAACCAGCAACTGCCCCTTGACCCGACCTGCGAGGTCCCCCGGTGGTCGCGTTCAAGTGTGACCACCTGCGACACGTTGGCCACGGAGTCCTTTGGCAGCCCGGCAGCCTTGGCAGGAATCAGGTAACGCCGCCCGGCGCGTCCCTCACTGTCCGAAGGTTCCGCGGTCAGAACCACGCCAACCACCGTGTGGATGCGGCTGCGGTCGAAGGCGTCACTCTGCACCACGACGACCGGACGCCGAAACCCCGGTGCCGAGCCGGTGGGCTCTCCGAGGTCGGCCCACCACACCTGACCGCTTCGACTACCACGACTGGTCGCGGATCGATGTGCCCTGGCGACGCCGGAGCGGTTCGTCCAGGCGACTCTCTTCCGCCCCGCGACGGCGTTCAGCCGCCCCGTCACCTTGAGGCCAGGTGGCTTGCGAGGAACTCCGCTGGGGCTGTTCGTGGCACTGCGGGAAACCGCCTGCGCGAGACGCGGGGCGTTTCCCGCGCTTCTCGGCGGAGTCGAAATTGCCCTCTGGAATCGAGACCGCGACTTTCATACTCTGGTCATACCATAGTATTACGCTATGGTGTCACGCTCGCTGGCGACGGCTGGGCTGCACTGACAGGAGTCAGGGCCCGGTGCGGGTCAGCTCTCCCGCACGCCCCGGTAGAGCACGCGTCCGAAGCGGCGGTGCCAGCCGGTGAACTCCGCCTCGACGGCGCCTTCCCCCAGCGCCGAGCGCACCTGGTGCAGCTTGGCGTCCAGGTCGTCCACGGCCGAGAGGATGAACGCCTCGACGCTCTTCGGCTCCACCGGCGACCCCTTGTCGCGGGCGCCGTGGTGCGAGACCACGAGATGTTCAAGCTCCGCCCTGAGATCGTCGGGGAAGCCGCCCACCCCCTTGGCCGTCTCGCGCACCATCACGAGCCCCAGCGCGATGTGGCCCACCAGGTTGCCGTCGCGGGTGTAGCTGATGGCGCCGTTGTCGTAGGCGAGTTCCTGCAGCTTGCCGATGTCGTGGATGATGGCGCCGGCCACCAGCAGGTCGGCACGCGCCCCGTAGTGCACCGCCAGCGCCTTGCCGGCGGTGGCCATCGACAGGATGTGCTCGAGCAGCCCGCCCCGGTAGGCGTGGTGGATGCTCTGGGCGGCCGGCCAGTCGCGCAGGGCCGTCTCGTGGTCGGTCAACAGGCGCATCAGGAACACGCGCAGGTGCCGGTCGTCCACCGCCTCGACCAGCGCCGTGAGCTCCGTCCACATGTCGCCGATGGCCGCGGCGCGCTCGGAATGCAGTCTTCCTCGCGGAAGCCCTGCGCGGCGTCCTGGGCCGGGTTGACGCGACGGATGACGCTGGCCACGAGCTGCAGCTCGCCGTTATGGAGGCTGATGCGGCCTTCGGCGCGGACGAACTCGCCGATTTCAAATTCGTGTTTGAAGCGGTCGACGCCATCGAACACCCGTCCTGCCAGCTGCCCCGAGGCGTCCTGGAGCACCAGCGCGAGGTATTCGCCGCCCTTGCCCACCCGCACGTCCTTGCGGGTGCAGAGGAAGAAGTTCCAGCCCGTCTTGTCGGGTTCGATCTGCGAGACGCGCGGGAGCCGGCTGCTCATCGATCGAGCGTACATCACGTGCGAATCGCCGACGCGCCTTGGGTTAAAGTATCGGCCATGCGTACGCCCCTCCGAATTGGCGCGCTGGCGCTGGCCCTTACGGCATGCTTCGCAGTGGCGCTGATGGCGCGGCAGGCTGGTCCTGCCAGGCCGGCTGCGGCAGCCGCGCAGGCGCCGCTGCCGCCCCTCAACACCACCGGATACGCGTTGGCGCGTCCGCTGGCGCTCACGCGCGCGGTCTACGAGTTCGCGGCGCGGCACCCTGAAGTCACCCGCTACGTGCCCTGCTACTGCGGCTGCGAAGCCGACGGCCATCGCAACAACGAGAACTGCTTCATCGGCGCCCGCGATGCCAACGGCAACGTCACGCGCTGGGACACGCACGGCTTCAGCTGCGCGATCTGCGTGGATGTGGCGCGCGAGTCGATGCAGCTCTACAACTCCGGCGCCGACGTGGCGAGCATCCGGGCCGCCATCGAACGCAAATGGACACCGCAGCACCGCACCAAGACGCCGACACCGCCGGTGCCCGCGAAGAAGCGCTGAGCCGCGTGGTAGACGACCGCGCTGCGGCTTTCGCGCGCCTCTTCGAGGCGGTGCACGAGGGCGTGTACATCGGCCTCGTGCACGCGGCGACCACCACCACGCTGGCCGCCAACCCGCACCTGAAGCTGGTGCTCGGGTATCCCCCGGAGACCTACGAGCGCGAAGTGCGGCCGTTCGACCTGGCGCGCTTCGCCGATCCCCAGGCCCGGATCGCGTTCCTCGAACGCCTGGCGAACGCCGGCTCGGTGGCCGACTATCTGGTGCGTCTGCGCCGCGCCGACAACACGCTGGCGTGGATCGAAGTCACCGCCACCGCCGATCCGCCCGATGCCACCGGCGCCATGCGCATCGAAGCGCTGGTGCGCGACGTCAGCGAGCGCAAGCACCTCGAGGTGCAGTCACGCGACCTCTACTACCAACTGCTGCAGACCGAGAAGATGGCGGCCCTCGGCCAGACGATTTCCGGTGTCGCGCACGAGCTGAACAACCCGCTGGCCACCATCCTGTCGTGGGCCGAGCGGCTCTCGGAGCACGCCGACGACAACGCGCCGCTCAAACGCGGCCTCGACGTCATCCTGAGCGAGTCGGAACGGGCCGCCCGCATCGTGCGCAACCTGCTCACCTTCGCGCGCAAGCGCCAGAGCACCCGGGCGCTGGTCGACCTGAACGAGATCATCCGCGAGACGCTGAACCTGCGGGCCTACGAGCAGCGGATCACGAACATCACGGTGATTCCGGCGCTCGCCGCCGGGCTTCCGGCCGTGTTCGCCGACGGCCATCAGGTCAAACAGGTGCTGCTCAACCTGCTCATGAACGCCGAACAGGCGATGCTCGGCGCCAACGGCCGCGGCACCATCGTCATCCGCACCTGGCACGACAGCGCCAAGCAGATGGTGGTGCTCGAGGTGAACGACGACGGGCCGGGCGTGGCCGAAGACGTGAAGGGGAAGATCTTCGACCCGTTCTTCACGACCAAAGAAGTGGGCAAAGGCACGGGCCTGGGCCTGACGGTGGCCTACGCGATCGTGCAGGAGCACGGCGGCCGCATCCGCCTCGAGTCGCGGACCGGGTCAGGGGCGTCGTTTTTCGTGGAGTTTCCGATGTCGCCCACCGGCAAGGCCGCACCGGCCCGCCGGATGCACCAGGCGCCGCCGCCGAGCGCGACCACACCCGCCACCGCCACGACGCCGGCGCGTGATGTGTTCAAGGGCGCGCGCGTGCTGGTCGTGGAAGACGAACCGGCACTGGCGAGTGCGGTGAAAGAGGCGTTCGTCGACGCCGGGTTCGTCGTCGATCGGGCCGGCGACGGCGAGGAAGGCCTCGCCCGGGTCGCCGAGAACCACTACGACCTGATCGTGTGCGATCTGAAGATGCCGCGCGTCGACGGCATCCGTTTCTACAGGGCCATGACCGCGGCCACACCAGCGCTGGCGCGGCGCGTGATCTTCGTCACCGGGGACGTGGCTGGCACCGATGCCGAACGCTTCCTCGAAGACAGCGGCTGCCGGTGGCTCTCCAAGCCCTTCAGACTCGGCGACTTGCTGCGGGCGGCGCGCGAAGCGCTGGCGTAGTCGATCACGATCCCGCGTTCGGCGCGCTCGACGGCGGCCGGCGGCACCACGGTGTCGCTCTCGGGCAGCGACGCCTTGGCCATCTGCGGACGGTGGGCGAAGGCCACGACGGCCTGGCGCAGCGCGGCCATCGCCGCAATCGGCGTGGCGTCGGGACCGAGGGCCTCACGCAGGCGGCGCAGCGCCCGGGCGTGGAGCTGCGAGACCCGCGATTCGTTGACGCCGAGTTCGGCGCCGATTTCTTTCATCGTGACTTCGCCGTAGTAATAGAGCGCGATGACGCGACGTTCGCGCGGCGGCAGCGACGCGATGGCGCCGCGGACCCGGGCCTGCACTTCGCGACGCTCGTAGGCGGCGTCGGGACGCTCCGCTTCCACCGGCACCATCACGGCGGGAAGCTGCGATTCGTCGATGTTCTCGGCGCACGAGAGCGGCGAGGTCTGTTCGATGGTGTTGATGCGCACGATCACCTTGCCGAGGCGCTCTTCATCCGAGCCCACGGCGGCGGCGAGGTCGGCCAGCGACGGCTCGTGGCCGAGCGAGAGGCGCAGGCGCTCACGCGCCGCCTCGAGCTCGCGGCGCACGCGGCGCACGCCACGCGGCCAGGCGTCCTTGCGGAGCGCGTCGATCATCGCCCCGCGCACGCGGCGCTCGGCGAAGGTCTCGAACTTGATGCCCCGCGATTCCTCGAACCGCTTGGCGGCATCGATGAGCCCGATGACCCCGTCCTGCACCAGGTCGCCCAGGTCGATCGAGTGCGGCATGGTGGCGGCCACGCGCCGCGCCAGCGCCTCGACGAACGGGATGCCAGCTTCGACTCGGGGGTTGATGTGCTCGGCGATGTGCTCGGCGCTCATTGAAATCGGGCTCCTGGTTTATCCACCGTTGGTGGCGGATGCCGAGCACCACTGCATTGCCGATGCCAGATTCGCGCAGCACTGCCTTGCGCCGCTCCGCAGCTGCGAAATTTGTTACTAAGTGTTTGATTACTAATGACTTACGGAATCGTATCGCCACGTCGTGCACAACCGAGAAATTGAGCGCACGACGACGAATTCCGCCAATGAATTGACGGAATGGTGTGTGCGACGCCAAGCCTGTGACGGCCAGTGGCAGCGAAAATTGGTCGGGGCTGACGAGGATTGACGGGCAGGACGTGCGGGGACTTGCGGGGACGTGCGGGACCGAGCTAGAGGCCCGACACGTCGCGGATGGCGCGCGAGGCGGCCATCGCTTCGAGCGCCGCGTTCACCACGTGGGTGGCGCGGGCCCGTTGTGCGGGGTCGCTCAGCTTGAGTTCCATCAGCTCGGCATTCGCGAGAATGATCCCGAGCTGATTGCTGAGCTGGTGAAACAGGCCGCGCAGGTCATCGGATGGCCGCGCCTGTGGGCCTGTCTCCAGGGGGATGGTCGACGGATTCACGTGCTCTCGCTCTTGGTCTAGCCGTGCGCGAGTTAAGCCGCAGGACTGGAACCGGCGCGGGTGCTGCCGTCCGGCTGCCGCCACAGGGTATCCACGAAAATCCTGATGCTGCCGCCCGCCGTACGGACGTATTCGACTTTACCGGCCGCGATCCAGTTGTAGATGGTTCGACGGCTGACACCCACGAGCTCGCACGCCTTCATGATGCTGATGGTCTGACGTTCCACAGGTCAGTTCTCCTTCAAAGGCTGGTATCGGTTGCTGTGTCGTGGGGATTAGGGCAGGGTTGTGCCAGACCGACCAGATTTCAGGGTTGACGCTCCTCGGCATCAGTGTCAGGATATTGACGCTTTCTCGAGCCCCCAACTTGCCTTTGGCCGAACCCATCCATCTGCTCATCGTTGACGACGAAGATGCACTACGCACCGTCATGGCCGAACGGCTGGCCGACGCTGGCTACCAGGTAACCGAGGCCTCGTCAGGCGAGCAGGCGCTCGAAAAACTCGAACGGTTCGCGTTCGACGTGCTGGTGTCGGATCTGCGCCTTCCCGGCATCGACGGCCGGGAGGTGCTGGCAGCGGCGCTGCAGCGCTATCCGGGCATCATCGGCATCGTGGTCACCGGCTATGGCACCGTCAAAGACGCCGTGGACGCCATCAAGCGCGGCGCCTCCGACTTCATCAGCAAGCCCTTCCAGTTCGAAGAGCTGCTGCACGTGCTGGAATCTGCGCTCGAACAGCGCCGCTTGCGTTCGGAAAATGCGTACCTCCGCCAGCAGCTCGAACAGCGCGACGGGCTGCCCGGCGTGGTCGGCCGCAGCCAGCCGATGCGCGACCTCTGTCAGATGATCGAGACCGTGGCGCCAAGCGGCGCCACCGTGCTCATCACCGGCGAGACCGGCACCGGCAAAGAAGTGGTGGCGCGCGCGATCCACCAGACGAGTCCGCGGCGTCACCAGCGCTTCGTCGCCCTCAACTGCAGCGCCATTCCCGAGAACCTGCTCGAGGCCGAGCTCTTCGGCCATGCGCGCGGCGCCTTCACCGGCGCGGTGGCCACGCGCCAGGGCCGCCTGGAACAGGCCGATCGCGGCACGCTCTTCCTCGATGAAGTGGGCACCATGAGCATGGGCCTGCAGCAGAAGCTGCTGCGGGTGCTGCAGGAGCGCGAGTTCGAGCGCGTGGGCGAGAACCGCACGATCAAGGTCGACGTGCGGGTGCTGGCGGCGACCAACTCGGATCTGCTGAAGATGGTGGGCGAGGGCGGTTTTCGCGAAGACCTGTACTACCGCCTGAACGTGATTCCGCTGACGCTGCCGCCGCTGCGCGATCGCAAGGAAGACGTGCCGCTGCTGGTGCAGCACTTCATCCGCAAGGTCACGACCCGCGACGGGCATCCCGCCGGCGCGCCGGAAGTAATGGTGTCGCAGGACGCGATGCGCCGGCTGATGGCCTACGTGTGGCCGGGCAACGTGCGTCAGCTCGAGAACGCGGTCGAGCGCGCGCTCATCCTGCGCGGCACGCGTCCCCAGATCGATGTCATCGACCTGCCGCCCGAAGTGCAGTCGGTGCCGGTGGAATCGGCGCCCACGCTCGACCTGCCGGACGAAGGCGTGGATCTGCCGTCGCTGGTCGCGCGCATCGAGCGCGACCTCATCAGCCGGGCGCTGACGCGCACCGAGGGCAATCGCGCCGACGCGGCGCGCATGCTGGGGCTCAAGCGCACCACGCTGGTGGAAAAGCTGAAGCGGATTCCGGACCTCGCGCTCTAGCCGCGCGCCGCGCGGCGGCGGGTTTCAGGCGTTTTCCGCCAGTCTTTTTGCGGCGGCGCCCCCTGCCAACTGGTCGTGTCCACCCGCACGTTACCTAGTAGGATCGTGAGATGCCACCCCGCTACGCGTACTGGACCATCCTCGTTGACGGGGGCCCCACCGCCTTTCGTGCCGCCGAGCCCGATGAACTGCTGCCGACGCTGAAGCGTCTGCAGCTCAAGCAGCCCGCCGCCACGATGAAGTGGTTCGAGAAGGGCAAGCTGTGGGAATCGCGCGACGAAGCGAAGGAGAAGCTGTCGTCCGGCTACACCGTCGGCCCCGACGGCGCGCTCGTGCCACCGCCCGAAGGCTTCGAACGGCGCACGAAGAGCTGGCGCCCAGGCGGCGAACATCGCGACCCGCGCGAGAAGTACGAACTGGCGAAGAAGGCCAAGTGGCAGCGCTTCAAGCAGATGGTGCGCGCGCGGCCCGGTCACGGCCCGAAGGCCGAAGAAGATGTGTTCGCGCCGCTCGATGGTCCGCTCGACGCGCCAGACGACTCGATCGACGCTGTTGCGAGCGAGCCCGAGCCGTTCGAGCTGCCGGACGGCCCGCCCGACGAGGCGCCGCCGGCACCGACCGACTGGCGCGGACG
This sequence comes from uncultured Acidobacteriota bacterium, assembly GCA_963779175.1. Classification (GTDB taxonomy): domain Bacteria; phylum Acidobacteriota; class Vicinamibacteria; order Vicinamibacterales; family UBA2999; genus CADEFD01. The sequence goes on along the minus strand of CAVZXA010000002.1, from coordinate 5,704 downwards.
TCCTCGCACGGAAGGTGATGCGCCGGCGCCCAAGCGGGCGTGGAGCGATCGTCCGAAGCCGGCATGGCGCGACAAGCCGAGTGGCGGGTTCAGCGGCGGACGGCCTGGTTGGAAGCCGCGTCCCGATGCGCGTGGTCCGAAACCCGAGTGGCGCGACCGCCCGAGCGGGCCCAAGCCGGAATGGCGCGATCGGCCCAAGACGTTCGACCGCGGTGGCGACCGGCCACTACCCAGCGGTCCACGCCCTGAGTGGCGGGATCGCCCGAGTGGTCCCAAGCCGGAGTGGCGTGACCGTCCGAAGACGTTCGATCGTGGCGGCGACCGGCCGAGTGGGCCGCGTCCTGAATGGCGTGATCGCCCTAGCGGACCGAAGCCCGAGTGGCGTGATCGGCCCAAGACCTTCGATCGTGGCGGTGACCGGCCGAGCGGCCCAAAACCGGAATGGCGCGATCGGCCCAGCGGACCGAAGCCCGAATGGCGCGACCGCCCGAAGACCTTCGATCGCGGCGGCGACCGGCCCAGTGCTCCGCGTCCGGAATGGCGCGACCGCCCCAAGACGTTCGACCGCGGTGGCGACCGGCCGAGCGGGCCGAAGCCCGAGTGGCGAGATCGGCCCAAGACGTTCGACCGTGGCGGCGACCGCCCCAGTGGGCCGAAGCCCGAGTGGCGGGATCGGCCGGCCGGCGATCGGCCGCGGGGGCCGAAGCCGGAACGGCGAGACCGGCCCAGCGGGCCAAAGCCCGAGTGGCGTGATCGGCCCAAGACGTTCGAGCGTGGCGGCGACCGGCCCAGTGGGCCGAAGCCCGAGTGGCGCGACCGCCCGAAGACGGTTGATCGCGGCGGCGACCGGCCGAGTGGCCCAAAGCCGGAGTGGCGCGATCGGCCCAAGCCGTTCAGCAGCGATCGGCCGGCCGGCGACCGGCCGCGCGGTCCGAAACCTGGTGGCAGCGGCAGCTACGGGCGCAAGCCTGGCGGCTTCGGAGCCGGTCCGCGTGGGCGATCGGGACCGCCGAAGAAGAAGTACTAGCGAACCTGGGCCGCCGCTACTTGCCGAACAGGCGCTTGATCGATCGCACGACGCCGCCGCGTTTCGTGCGGTCCATCTCTTCCAGTTCGTCGAGCGCCTCGCGGATCGACGCTTTCACCACCACGCCGTGACGCGTCACGCCCGGACCGAGCGCCTCGGTCGGACCAGGCCACACGAGGATCGCTTTGGCCGGTGACTCGGTGGCCACGTCGAGGCAGTTCTCGGGACGGTCATCGATCACCGCATCCAGATCGAGCGCGGTTGCGACCTTGCCGCGCGAGCCCTTGACCACGTAGACGCTCGGATGGCGGAAGCCCCTGGCGGCCAGCCACTCCTGGCTCTGCACCTGCGTGGTCGCGCCGGCGGCCAGCGGACGCGTGGTGATGAAGAGCACCTCCCAGCGCCGCTCGTCGGCAAGCTGCTGGATGCGCGCGATGATGCCCTCGTCCATCTCGTCGAGGGTGGTCCAGAAGTTCTTCTGCTTGAGGACGTGGGTCCACAGGCGGTCGAGATCCGACGGGCTCAGGTCGAGATCGCGCAGCGTGGGCCGTTCCATGGGCAACGCGCCTTCGGCAGCATCCGGCGGCGTTTCCGGTTGCGCCTCCTGCAGCTTGCGGAACTTCTTCTTCGCGATGTCGTGCATCGCGCGCGACAGATCGGCAACCGTGCCGTCGAGGTCGATGGCGACGCGCAGTCCCATTCGCGTGTCTAGTGACCCGCGAGCAGGGCGGCGGCGTCGGTCGCGTCGTCGGTCACGCGACCGCGGGCCACGAACTTCTCTGGCGCCAGGAAGAAGCAATCGACGATCTCCCGCACCTCGGCAATCGACGGCGCGGCGTTGATGGCAATCCGCAGGTGCGAACCGCCGTCGAGCCCCTTCGTGTACCAGGTGCACAGCGCCCGCACCTTGTTCACGACCCAGCGCTCGCGGCTCTTCGCGCGTGGATCGAGCTCCACCGGTGTGGCCGGCGCGTGGTGGCGGAAGCCCTCCAGCTCACGCGAACCATCGTCGAGCAGCAGGTCGATGTAGTCGAGCAGGAAGCGCGCGCGGTCGTCGGCGCTCACCACGCGAGCAGTGCGGCCGGCGAGCATGTCGGTGGCCTGCGCCAGAATCCAGGGATTACGAAGGACGCCGCGGCCCACGAACACGCCGCTCACGCCCTGGCGGAGGCGCTCGACGACCTGCTCCGGCTCGATGCAGTCGCCGGACCCGAAGACCGGAATCGACACCCGACGCGCGACCTCGGCCACGAAGTCCCAGTCGGCGTGGCCGGTATAGCTCTGCTTGGCGGTGCGTCCGTGGACGGTGATCGCCGCGGCGCCGGCCTGCTCGACCCGCTCGGCCACATCCGCCGCGTTGGCCTGGTCGTCGTCCCAGCCCTTGCGCATCTTCACGGTGACGGGAATCTTCACCGCCTTCGTCATCGCCTGCACGATCCGCGCGGCGTGTTCGGGTTCTTTCATCAGCGAGCAGCCGGCATGGTGCTTGGCGATCTTCGGCACCGGGCAGCCCATGTTGATGTCGACCACATCGGCGCCCATCCCCTCGACGACACGTGCGGCTTCCGCCATGCGGTCCGGATCGCCGCCGAAGATCTGAATCGAGACCGGCCGCTCTTCCTCGGTGTATTCGGCGTACTCGAGCGTGCGATCGATGCCGCGCACGAGCCCCTCGCTGCTCACCATCTCGCTGACGACCAGACCGCACCCGCCGTGCCGCTTCACGAGGCGGCGAAAGGCCGTGTCGGTCATGCCCGCCATCGGCGAGACGACCAGCGGCGAGGCGAGTTCGATGGAGCCGATCTTCATGGGGGCCAGCTCTCGATATTAGCAGTTGGCAGGGCGACGTCCTACGCGCCGAGTTGATCGGCCAGGTCGTTGAAGTCCTTCGCGGACAGGTCCACCGCCGAGTCCGCCTTCAGGTCCGGCTTCCCATTCGGCCCGAACTCGAGTGGCCTGACCACGAAGGCCGTCCGGAGTCCGACGCCCTTGGCGGCGCGCAGGTCTCCCGAGTGGGCCGCCACCATCATGACTTTCGCGGGCTCGAGGTCGAGAAGGTCGGCGGCAGACTGATAGACCTCCCGATCGGGCTTGTAGTGGCGGACCAGTTCTGCGCCAAGAATGCAGTCCCACGGCAGCCCCGAATGTTTCGCCAGATCGGTCATCAGCGAGATGTTGCCGTTGGAGAGGGGTGCAATGGTGAACCGCTTCTTCAACCGCGTCAGTCCAGCCACGGCGTCCGGCCATGGCTGCAGCCGGTGCCACGTCCGATTGAGCGCGTCGGTCTCGCCTTCCGACAGTCCGGTGATGCCGAAGTCGACCAGGAGCTTGTCGAGAATCATCCGGTGCAGATCGTCGAGCTTCGTCCACGGCATGGCACCGGTGCGCACGCGGTTCATGCTCGGCGCGTACCCGGCGCGCCAGGCGTCGGCGAACTTCGCGCCGTCCACCGTGAGACCCTTGCGCTTCGCCAGCGCCTCGACTTCCTGCGTCACTGACGAGCGCCAATCCACGACCGTGCCGAAGGTGTCGAAGACGAGTGCCTTGACAGATGCGAACTGAGCGTTAGCTGCGGCACCCTGCGCGCTGGCGGGCGCGACGGCGAGGCTGGCCGCCGACGGGGCGGCGAGCAACGATGCCGTGCCTGACTTCAAGAACGCTCGACGTGGAATGGTCGCGAACCGATTGGTCATAACCTCTCCTCTGCGCAGTGCGCCGTAAGAGGCTCTTAGTCGTGAGCCACGCCGGCGCGCCGTTCTGCCACATGCCACAACACACCGCAAGGATCGATGAGGTAGGCGACTCGAAGCCCCCAGGGCTGAAGTGCAGGCCCCTTCGGCGGCTGCACACTGAATCGCCCCGGGAGATCCAGGCTGAGGATGTGGGCCCACCACGAATCCAGGTCGTCCACCATCAGCTGCATCATGCAGTTTTCGGCCCAATCTTTTTGATAGCGCCGCTGGAGAAGAAACCCCCCAGGACCCGCACGGAAGATCGCTACGTCACTACTATCGAGGAGCTTCTGGAAACCCACCGCTTCATAGAAGTTCTTCGATAGCTCGAAGTCTCGCGATGGCAGGAACGGCCTGGCGACCTCGGTCCCACTTGGAACGACCGAGAGGTTGGTTGCGATCACCTCTGTGGGCTCACTCATATGGTTCTCGGCCGCATGGCTCTCAGCATCCGGGCTCGCCTGACGTTCGAGTTAACCAGCCCCGGAGGCAGGTCACCAACCGTCGTCAGGCCGCGTGGCCGCGACGCGTGGGCACCTTCCTCCCCAGGCGGCGAAGCTCCTTCAGAACCGTTGGCGGAATCTCTCGGCAGCCGCAAGCCTTCGCGTGAGCGACATGCCACGTGACCCGTTGGCTGATAGTCGAACCCATCGGCATGATGTGCTGCTGGTGCCACTTAGCGTTGATCAACGATCAGCTCCCGTGGGCGTTCAACTCCGCAGTCGTCGGCCTGACGGACGGCGCATCAGTAGCCGAGAGGTGAAGAGGAGTCCGGCCCATCGGTCACCAACCGTCGTCAGGCCGCGTGGCCGCGACGCTTGGGCACCTTCATCCCCAGGCGGCGAAGCTCTTTCAGAACCGTTGGCGGAATCTCTCGGCAGCCGCAAGCCTTCGCGTGTGCGACATGCCACGTGACCCGTTGGCTGATAGTCGAACCCATCGGCATGATGTGCTGCTGGTGCCACTCAGCGTTGATCAACGATCAGCTCCCGTGGGCGTTCAACTCCGCAGTCGTCGGCCTGACGGACGCGTTGCCGCTCACCTGCGGCACGCGCCGTGAGCATACACATGGCGCGAGGCGCACGCGCGAGCGGGCGCCGGTGCCGTCAGGTGCAGCGGCCTGTTCGGCCGCCCATGATGCCTCTAAGCTAGGAGTCTGCTGCCTGGGCTGTTGGCGCAGACTCCGATGTCTTGGGCGATTCGTCCTCCTCCAGTACCTCAACGAGGTTCCCATCAGGATCTCGAAACGACACGATGAGCCCAAAGCCGTGGTCGGTCGGGCCGATGGTTTGAACACCGCCCGCGGACAGCCGCTCGGCAACGGCCCTCACACTCGACGTGCCAAGCACCATGACAGGACTTTGAGCATCCCGCGCCGGAACGCCGGCGAACCCTGCGCTGGAATGAATGGCGAGATGCACGCCGCCAACATCGCACCCGTAGTGAAGCGGGACCCCAGGGTGTTGCTCATCTTCCAGCAGCAGGCCTAAGGCGTTCCTGTAGAAGTCCGCTAGCGCTCTTGGGTCAGGGCTGATCAGGAGGATTGCTGCCACGCGATCGATCAAGAACCCGCCCTCCATTGCAGAGCAGACTGCATCTGATGCCACCGACAGGGCCACCAACCGGGCGGCGTCAGGCCCCAACAACGCACGCCTTCTCTTCGATCTTGTCTTGAAGCGCCGTCGCCTCAACCCTGGCAATGAACTGCGGGCCATGCTCGCAAAGCAGGTCTTCGAGGGGCCCGGCCGCCACGCACTCGAGTGCCACTGTCGTCTCGGCATGAGCAACCAGGCGGTGAATGAGCGCCCACGCTTCTTCGGGTTCTTCAGCGAGTAACCGATTGAGCTCGTCGGTTGCGGTGCCGAACGTCTCTGGCTCCGAGAGCCACTCGGAGAACCACTGCGCCTCGAAGTCTGGATCAGCTCCGCGCATTTGAAGGTCCTTC
>CAVZXA010000001.1:0-213750 GCA_963779175.1 uncultured Acidobacteriota bacterium | reverse complement strand
CGACGCCGTGGTTGTCCGAACGAGCCGCCGTCACGAAGACGTCCGCCGACGTCAGACGATCGACGCAGCACGGAGTGCCGGCGCCACGGACATGCAACGCCGTGGCCGGCTCGGGCGCGGGCACAGTGTGCTCGGCGCAGGCGGGCACCGACGGCTCGAGAGGCGTCATCACGTGAGGCGCCGCCGTGGGCGCGAGGGCTGGCCCCTCGGCCATCGTGTGCCCGGCCATGCCGGGCATGCAGAGCGCCACGCACGCAGACAACATGGCCGGTGTGACCACGACCGTCAGAACCGTGAGGAAACCGGCGACCGCGCGCATCGAGCGACTCACGATTGAAGTATACCGTCTCGTCCGCCACGCCTGCGGGATCCGCGGCCGCGGTGAGTGGACGGCTCAGTCGGTTCGCGACCGAGGCCCGCCAACGGATCCCGGGTGAGCCTGTCGGACGCTGTCGACGACCAGGAGCACCGAACACGCCAGCAGCACGTAGTCGGTGGCGACACCCAGGACGAGTGCAGCCGAGCCCCCGATGAGCGCCCACAGCACCGGCACAACCACCACGGGGATGGGCGGGCGATTTGCCGTCGTGAGCAGCAGTCCCGCAGTGAAGATCCCCGTCGGACACGGCACACCGAAGGTCGGCGAGGCCGGGTACGTGTGGCCGGTCAGGATGGCCAGTGCGGGATACGCCAGCGCGTAGCACGCGAGGCCGATACCCACCCCTCGCCCGAGGCCGGTCGCCACCCCGAACGCCAACCGGCGCTGACGCAGACCATACCAGGCGAGCAGCCCCGACTCGCCGACGAAGAGCGCGGCGAAGCCCCAGGCCGCCGGATTGATGCTCGTGAAGTACGTCGCGTGATAGACGAGTCCACCCCAGAGCCAGAGTGCGGCCAGCACCGCCGAGGCGAGTCGGCTGGACCTCTCGCCAGGTGCGCGCACGACGGCCCCGAGCGCAGCCGCTGCCGCCACCCACAGTGCGACCACGACGGGCCACACCGCCAGGTTGTAGCGGGCAAACACCTCGAAGAACGCGTCCGTGGTGAACGGCAGGCTCATCGTTCGCCTCGGGCCGCTACTTCTTCTTCGCTCGCGTGAACCTCACCTCGGTGGCCGTCAACGTCTGCCCGCCACGATCGTCATCCTCCCAGTCCACCGACACGATGGCGCGCTGCCCGATCATGCCGTCGAGCGAGGTCAAGCGCTCCTTGTCGATTCGAAACCGCGTATCGGGCTGCAGTTGCACCCGGACTCTGGTGGTGCCACCTGCGCCCGCGTCGAGGACTTCGACGACGATGGCGTCCGCCGTCACCTCCCGGAGGGGGCCCAGCACGACCTTCGACCCGTGGCCGGGGTGGTCGCGGGCACTCACGGGCGCCGCCAGGCACATGAAGGCCGCCACGAAGCCCGCCAACCGGGCCCTCATGACGCGCGTCATGGCTTCCTCCGGGCGTCTTGCTTGTCCTGCAACGGATCGTCCTTGCGGCTGGCATACAGCAGCGCGAGGCCCAGGATCATCACGACGAGCGCCGCCACGTGCGCCACCGCCAACGGGCCGAGGATCGGCTGCCGCCAGCGGAGGAACTCGATGGCGAAGCGGATGAGCCCCGTTGAAACGAGGTAGGTCCCCAGCACGAACACGTCCGACCGTCCGCCGCGCCGCAGGCGCACCAGCAGCCAGGCGAGCGGCAGCAGGGCCGCCATCTCGTAGAGCTGCGTCGGATGCACGGGCGTCGTGGTGGGCGGCAGCCCCTCGGGAAACGCCACCGCCCACGGCAGTGTGCTGGGCACGCCGTAGTCGTCGCCCACGAGAAAGCAGCCGATGCGGCCGACGGCGTGCGCAACCGCCAGGCCGGGCGTCGCCGCGGCGAGCACGCGCACGACCGGGATGCCCCGCCAGCGCAGCAGCAGGATGCCGGCCGCGAGCCCGCCCGCCAGCCCGCCAAACCAGCTCAGGCCGCCGCGCGACAGCAGCAGCTCGAGGAACGGCCCCTCGCGGCCCATGTGTTCGAGGGCCCACGCGAGCTTGGCGCCGGCGAGGCCGCCGAAGACGCCGGCCATGCCGGCATCGAGCGTGTTCTCGGGCAGGGCCGACCGGCGGCGTTCGCGCTCGAAGAGCCACAGGCCGACGAGCGCGGCGATGGCCACGAGCATGCCGAAACTCGTGACCTCGAAGTCCCCGATGCGGAAGAGAACGGGATAGATGGCGGGCCTCTGGGCTCCACTGTAATGCTGCCCGCCCCGGCGCGTCTGCTGCTGTGACGAACCCGAAGGGGTTACGTGGAGGAGGATGCAGATGACGCCCATCGAAGGAACGGTTCTCGGCGCCAGCGCGGCCGCCATCGGCTGGATCAACTGGTATTTCTTCATCGCGGGGCGTCACGCCGCCCGCGTGGCTGCCGGGGGCGGCGGCCGGCAGGACGTGGTGGTGCGCGTGGACGGCGGCTATGAGCCCTCGGCGATCCAGGTGATGACCGGTCGCCCGGTACGGCTGAGCTTCGACCGGGTCGACACCTCGGGCTGCTCGGAAGAGGTGACGCTACCCGACTTCGGCATCCGCCGCTTCCTGCCGACCGGCGCCCGCACCACGGTCGAGTTCACGCCCGACACGCCCGGCACCTACGTCTTCACCTGCGGCATGGGCATGCTGCGCGGCCGCCTCGTCGTGACCCGCGCCACGGAGGCCTGACATGGAGAACGCGTCACTCTTCCCGTCCACGGCATGACCTGCGCGTCGTGCTCGACCCACGTGCAGCGGGCCCTGGAGGCGACGCCAGGCGTGGCCGCGGCCTCGGTCAACCTGATGCTGCACAACGCCGTCGTCACGCTTCGACGACGCGGCGCTCACGGCGACGGACCTCGTGTCGGTCATCGAGCAGACCGGCTACGGCTCGTCGCTGCCGGAGCCCGACCGGTCGGCGCTCGACGAGCAGGAGGCGCAGGACCGGGCGCAGGAGGCCGAGTACCGCGACCTGCGGCTGAAGGCCGTCGTGAGCCTGGCGGCGGCGCGCGTTCGGCATGCTGGCCTCGATGCCGCTCATGGGCGGCGCCGCGGCGAGCGGCCATGAGCATGGCGCGGCGCCGGCCGACCCGTTCCTCTCGTGGGCGCATCGCGTCATCGACCCGTGGCTCTCGACCGCGTGGCCCTGGCTCTACAGCCTCGACCGCGCCGTGCTGGGCTGGGCGCCTCTTCGCTCACGACGGCCGCGGTGATGGTGTGGGCCGGCGGGCACTTCTACGTGCGCGCCTGGAAGGCCTTTCGCCACCACGCCGCCGACATGAACACGCTCGTCGCCGTGGGCACCGGCGCCGCCTTCGCTCTATTCGGTGCTGGCGACCGTCGCGCCGGAGGTGCTTCCTCGCGGCGGCGTCGCCGCCGATGTCTACTACGAGGCGGTGCTCTTCATCATCGCGCTCGTGCTCGTCGGCAACACGTTCGAATCGCGCGCCAAACGGCAGACCTCCGCGGCGCTGCGGGCACTGGCCGACCTGCAGCCGACGACGGCGCGGGTGCTGCGCGATGGGCGCGAGCGCGACCTGCCCGTCGAACAGGTCGTCGTGGGCGACCTCGTGCTCGTCCGTCCCGGCGAACGCGTGCCGGTCGATGGCGAGATCCTGGAAGGCGCAAGCGCCGTCGACGAGTCGATGCTCACCGGCGAGAGCGCTGCCGGTCGAGAAGCGGTCGGGCGACGCGCGTCTTCGGCGGGACGATCAACCGCACGGGCGCCTTCCGGTTTCGCGCCGACCACGTCGGCGCCGACAGCGCCGCTGCAGCGGATCGTCGAAGCTGATGCGCGATGCCCAGGGCTCGCGCGCCCCGATTCAGCAGCTCGCGGACGCGGTCAGCGCGGTCTTCGTGCCGGTGGTGCTCGTCGCTCGCGGTCGCGACGTTCGCGGGCTGGGTGGTCGTCGCCGGCGAAGGCGTCGATCGTCCGCGGCGTTCGCGGCCGCGGTGGCCGTGCTCATCATCGCCTGCCCGTGCGCCATGGGGCTGGCCGTGCCCACCGCGCTCATGGTCGCCACCGGCCGCGGCGCCGCGCAGCGGCATCCTCATCAAAGGCGGCGAGGCGCTGCAGCGCGCCGGCGTCGATCACGACGGTGGTGCTCGACAAGACCGGCACGGTCACGGAAGGCCGGCCCACCGTCACTGACATCGTGGTGGGCCCGGATGCGGGCCTCGACGACGACGCGCTGCTCGCCCGCGCCGCGGCCGTGGAGGTTGCCTCCGAGCACCCGCTCGCCGACGCCATCGTGCGCGCCGCCCGCGAGCGCGGACTTCGCGCTGCGCCCCGGTGAGCGACTTCACGTCGGTGACCGGCCAGGGCGCCAGCGCGATGGTCGGGGGCGAACGCCTCGTCATCGGCAACCGCGGCGCTGCTCGAGCGCGAAGGGCTCGACGCCGGCGCCCTCGCCGGCGCCGCCGGCGACGCTGCGGCCGACCGCGGCCGCACGCCGATGTTTGTCGCCATCGACGGGCACACCTCGCGTGCCGGCGTCATCGCCGTCGCCGATCCGCATCAAGGCCACGAGCCGCCGCGGCCATCGCGCGCCTGAAGGGGCTGGGGCTGGACGTCATCATGCTGACCGGCGACCACGCGCGCACGGCCGAGGCCGTCGCGCGCGCGACGCCGGGATCGACCGGGTCGTGGCCGGGGTGCTGCCCGATGGCAAGGTCGCCGAGATCGCGCGACTCCAGGCGGAGGGACGCGTGGTGGCGATGGTGGGCGACGGCGTGAACGACGCGCCCGCGCTCGCGCAGGCCGATGTCGGGTTCGCCATCGGCACCGGCACCGACATCGCCATCGAGGCGGCCGACGTCACGCTGATGCGCGGCGACCTGGGCGGCGTGGCCACGGCCATCGCCCTGTCGCGACGCACGATGACGACGATGAAGCAGAATCTGTTCTGGGCCTTCGCCTACAACGTGGTCGGCATCCCGGTGGCCGCGGGCCTGCTCTACCCGGTGGTCGGGGTGTTGCTGAGCCCGGTGCTGGCCAGCGCGGCGATGGCGTTCAGTTCCGTCAGCGTCGTCACCAACAGCCTGCGGCTGCGGGTCGCGCGCTTCACGGAGGATGCCGGCGTCGTCGCCGGCGACATCGGCGCGGCCGCCCCGGCGTCCAATGAGCAGACCGCGTCGTGCTGCGGCTGTTGCGAGGTGCGTGCGTGACCCACGAGACCGCTCCGACTCCCGACGTCGACCTTCCGGATCCGAAGGCGTCGCTCGAGGTCCTGGTCGAGAATCACCGGGCGTTCCTGCGTTTCCTCGAGCGGCGCGTGGGCTCGAAGGAGACCGCCGAAGACCTGCTGCAGGACGCCTTCGGGCGGGCCGTCACGCATCTGAACACGCTGCGCGACGGGGAGTCGGCGGTGGCCTGGTTCTACCGCCTGCTGCGGAATGCCGTCATCGATCACTACCGCCGCCGGGCGGCGCAGGCCGGCGCGTTGGAGCGCTTCGCCGCCGAGCTCGACGACACGGTGCCGCCGCCGGAGGTCTCGGCCGAGATATCGTGCCTGCGTGACACGCCTCGCCAGCACGCTCAAGCCCGAGTACGCGGAGGCCCTGGCGCAGATCGACGTGCAGGGAGTCGCGGTCAAGGACTACGCGGCGCAGCATGGCCTGACCGCGAGCAACGCCGGCGTGCGGGTATTCCGCGCGCGACAGGCGCTCCGCTCACAGGTCGCGGCCTCCTGCGGCACCTGCGCCGATCACGGCTGCCTCGACTGCTCCTGCGGCCGCCCCGGGCCTGACCCGCGCGCCCGCGGCCGGTCCGGGTCAGCGGCGCGTGCCGCCGGCCAGCCGCCAGAACCGCGCCTCGCTCAGCACCGCGATGCGCAGCCCCTTCTCCTGCAGCCGCTTGATCTCGAGCAGCTTGCGTCCGCCGTCTTTGCCAGCCGCCTGCAGCGGATTGGGCCGGCCACGCACGATGACTGTCACCTTCGACGAGGCGCCGGACATCACCGTGGCGCCGGCCTTCTTCGCCGCCTTCGCGGCGTCGACGCGCGGCACGCTCAACGTGCCGGTGAAGGCCACCTTCGCGCCCTTCAGTGACTTCAGCGCGCCGGCCTTGATTGCCGGCGGCGGCTGCTCGAGCGCCCTGATCAGCTCATCGGCGCTCTCGTAGCGCTTGCGCCGTTCGCCGATGCAGCGATACACGATTTCCTTCAGGTGATCGCTGCACGAGAACGACCGTACTTCCGGCGCCCGCACGCGCCTGGTGGCGTCGCCCTTGACCAGCATGCCGATGAGCTGCCCCATCTGGTAGACGTCGTCGCGCGCCTGCCACTTCGGCGCCGCGCCGTCGAAGATGTCGCTCGGCGCCATGTGCGGATTCAGCGTGCGCGCGGTGACGCCGCGGTGATCGCTCTGCTGGCGCACGATGCCGAAGTCGCCGAGCTTCAGGCGATGCTTCTCGCAGACGAAGACGTTGAGCGGCGTGAGATCGCGATGCAGCAGCTGCCCGCGGTGCAGCTTGCCGAGCACGTGCAGGATGCCGGCGATTTCCCGGCGTACGGCGGCCTCCGACCACCGCTTGGTGCCCTGCGCGAGGAACGCGCTCAAGTCGCCGTGGCAGGCGTACTCCATCGCCAGACCGTAGAGCAGCCGGCCCTCGCCGCCGAAGAACGGAAACGCATCGTAGAGGCGCACGGCCCGCGGCTGGTCGTGCAGCAACTGGCCGAAATACGCCTCGCGGAGCCAGCCATCCTGGCGCGTGCTGACCTTGATGCAGACCGTCTCGGGCACCTGGTCCGAGGCGCCAACGCGCGTCGCCAGGAAGACCTGGCCGAAACCGCCCTGCCCGAGGAGCGCCCCGATACGGTACGAGAGCCCGGACTCGACGCTGGCGAGGGTCTGACCGTGGCGCAGCAACGCGCGCTCGCGCCGTGCGGCGCCCACAGTGGCCGTACGGGTCTGGAGGCTGGTCTTCGAAGGCCGCATGCGCACCGCTCAGGATAGCGCAGGGCCGACGTGCGCTACGATGGCAGGATGATGCCTGTACAGCCACGCTCCGCCGCCGCCCGTGCCGTCGTCGTCTGGCGCGACTTCTGGGTGGCCATGGGCCAGGTCTGGGAAGGCTACAAGCGCACCCCGCCCAGTTGTTGAGGGCTCGATCCAGTGGCCTGGGAGCAGGCCGCACGCGAGCGCTACGAAGCGCGACAAGCCGAGACCCTCACGAAGTAGGCCGGCGGCCTACAGGACGTCACCGCCGACGAGCTGCGCATCGAGAGCTTCTTCCCCGTCGACGCGGCCACCGAGGCGATCTTCCGCCAGGCGGCCGCATCACCCGTCCGCTAGTCGTAGTACTCGCGGCCCAGGTGCGTGATGAGCTCTTCGCCCTTGAGGTAACGGAGCGTGTTCTTCAGCTTCATCAGCTGGATGAACAGGTCGTGCTCCGGATAGACCTCGGGCGCATGCATCGGCGCCTTGAAGTAGAACGACAGCCACTCCTGGATGCCCGACATCCCCGAGCGCTTCGCCAGGTCGAGGAACAACGCCGAATCCAGCACGATCGGCGCCGCCAGAATCGAGTCGCGGCACAGGAAGTTGATCTTCAGCTGCATCGGGTAGCCGAGCCAGCCCACGATGTCGATGTTGTCCCAGCCCTCTTTGTTGTCGCCGCGCGGCGGGTAGTAGTTGATCCGCACCACGTGCGAGATGTCCTTGTAGAGCTCCGGATACAGCTGCGGCTGGAAGATGTAGTCGAGCGCGCTCTTCTTGCTCTCTTCCTTGGTCTTGAAGCTCTCCGGGTCGTCGAGCACTTCGCCGTCGCGATTGCCGAGGATGTTGGTCGAATACCAGCCCTTGACGCCGATCATGCGGGCCTTGAGGCCGGGCGCGATGATGGTCTTGATGAGCGTCTGCCCGGTCTTCATGTCGTTGCCGGCCACCGGCGCGCCGGTCTGCGCCGCCAGCTCCAGCAGCGCCGGGATGTCGGCGGTGAGATTCGGCGCCGCGTTGGCGAACGGGATGCCTTCCTTGAGCGCCGCGTAGGCGTAGATCATGCTCGACGGAATGGCGTCGTCGCTGGCCTCGAGGCCGGCTTCAAACGCCGCCAGCGTCTGGTGCACCGGGCCTTCGGTCATGAAGACTTCGGTGCTGCCGGTCCAGACCATCACCAGCCGGTCGCAGCCGTGCTGCGCCTTGAAGGCGCGGATGTCGGCGATGAGCTGATCGGCCAGATCGCGCTTGTTTTTCCCGGTCTTCACGTTGGGTCCGCTCAGCCGCTTCACGTAGCGCTGGTCGAACACCGCCGGCATCGGCTTGATCGCCTCCATCTCGGGGCGCATCTGGTCGAGCAGGCTCGGCTCGAGCACGCCGGCCGTGCGAGCCGCGGCGTAGGTGTCTTCCGCGAAGATGTCCCAGCCGCCGAACACGAGGTCGTCGAGGCCGGCCAGGCCGATGAAGTCCTGGATCTTCGGCGAGCGGTTCTCGGTGCGCTTGCCGAGCCGGATGGTGCCCATCTGCGTGAGCGAGCCGATCGGCTGGGCCAGGCCCTTGCGGATGGCGAAGACGCCGGCAATGGTGGTGGTGGCGACGGCGCCCAGGCCGACGAGCAGCACACCGAGTTTGCCGGTGGCGGGCGCGATCGCCACCGGCGGGGTCTGGCGTCCGCTCACGATTCGGCTCCCTTGGCCGGCGCGGCGGTCTTCTTCGCCGAGGCGCGCTTGCGCGACGCCGACTTGGTCTTCACCGGCGCCGGGGTGCTGCTGGGCTGCAGCGACACGCGCGAAGTCACGAACTTGCGGGTGCTGCCGTCATCGAACGAAATCGTGACGTAGGCGGCCGACATGTCGATGATCTCGCCAACGCCGTACGTTTCCTGAAGGACACGATCGCCGGTTCTGAGCGCCATGGACTCTCCCTGTCGTTATTGACTCTCCGCCGGTGAGCTGTCCCGGCCGAGGCCTGTGAATCGAGACACCATCAGAGCGACCTGCCCGGAAGGTCGTGGGCGGTCTCGTCACCCACACCCGGGAACTGCGCGCAGTGGTCCACGCGCCGGTCAGTGCATGCTGTCAGGCCGGTCATGCCGGCCCGTCGTCGTCGGCGCTCATCTGGCCGAGCATCGCCACGGTCTGGCTCAGGTGCGCGTTGAAGAACTGCTTCAGCAGGTCCAGGATCTGGATGAGCACCGGATCGCGCAACGCGTAGTACACCTGATTGCCGGCCTTGCGGCCGACCACGATCTGCTTGGCCCGCAGCACCGACAGGTGCTGCGACAGATTCGCCTGCTCGACGTGCAGGTGCGCGAGCAGGGCCCCCGCACTCATCTCGCCGTCACGCAGCGCCTCGACGATCGCGATCCGCGTGGGATGCGCCAGCGCCTGGAACACCTGCGCCTTGAATGTCTTGAGGGCCGAGCTCAAGCCCTATGTATATTCGATAATTCGAATCGTCGCAAGCATCCAGTGCGCCCTGCGGGCCTGGATCAGGTTGTCCGGGCGCGGCTCAACCGGCCGAGGGCGTGCCGCGGCGCATTTCCTGAAGCGCGGCGCGGACGGCCGAACGCACGGCGTCCGCGACGGCGGGCGGCACGGGCCCGGCAGGCGTCGCCTGGCAGAGCGCGACCGAGCGCCTCAAGGAATCGCACGCCGCCAGGCAGCTGCGGCAGGCGTCGAGGTGCCCCTCCATCTGCTGACAGACGTCGGGACTGATGTCGCCTTCGAGGTGGCGCGAAAAGAGGGCGAGCACGTCCGGGCACCCCGATGGCAGCGGACTGACCGGGGCACCGAGGGCGGGCGCCAGCCTGGCCCGCACCGCCATCCGCGCGCGGTGCAGCCGGCTCTTGACGGCATCGACGTTGATGCCGAGCACATCGGCCACCTCGGGCGCCGACAGCCCTTCGACGTCGCGCAGCACGAGCACTTCGCGCTGACCGGCGTCCAGGGTGTCGATTGCGAGGGTCAGGCGCTGCTCGAGTTCGTGGCCGAAGGCCGTGCGCTCGGGTCCGATGGACGGATCGGCGATGCCGTCGCGCAGGACCGCGTCGAGGCTCTCGAGGGATTCCACCCGCGCCGGCGCGAACTTGCTGCGGCGGCGGCGCCTGATGCAGGCGTTGCGGGCGATGGCGAAGAGCCACGTCGAGACCGAGGCCTCGCCGCGGAACTCTCCCACCTTGCGGGCCAGCGCGAGCAGCGTCTCCTGCACGATGTCGCCGGCGTCGTCGACGTTGCGGCACATCTTCATGCCGAAGCGGAACACGCGCGGCTGGTAGCGCAGGATGAGCGCCTCGAGGGCGTCGGCGTCGCCGCCGCGGGCCGCCTCGATGAGGTCGGCGTCGGGGACGAGCACATCGGGGCGAATCACCCCGACATCTTATCCGGCGGTGGGACGGCAGCCGCCCGAAACGGCCGGCGGCCCTCAGTCGCAGGCGCGGAACGCCGGGAGGTGATTGTCGAGCGACGCCCGCCGGTTGTTCGAGAAGACCTGCCGCACGTCGTCCGGCAGATCGCCGCCGAGGAAGCGGTCGTAGAGCGCGATGTTCTCACCTTCGGCGACCACGCCGGCCGCGCAGGCCTCCCGCACGGTCGGAAAGTGCGGCACGGTCGCGACCGTCACGAGGCTGGCCGGCACCGCCAGGCCGCGCCTGGTCAACAGCAGGCCGATCGTGGTCGAGTGCCGCTGTTCGGCCGTCAGGATGACCGCAAACGGCAGCACCGTTCCGAAGTCGTTCACGACGCCCTGATAGATCGTCTCTGCCCGGTACTCGTCCTGAAGCGTCAGTTCCAGCATGGCCTGGACATCCGCGGCCGGCACGACCAGGGAGGGCCCGACCGGCGAGCGGGCCTCATCGCATCCGGCCACGACCAGCAGCCCCGACAGAATCCCTGCCGCCCACCACATCCGCGTCATCACGTCACCCTCCTGCCACGAGCGCGGCCGCGCCGCGTTCGTACTCGGTGGGAGTCGCGGCCCCGCCGAAGGGTTCCGACCGGTCGAGCGAACCCAATCCGGCGCCCGCGGCTCTTACCGGGTGACGGAGATGAGGTGTCTGCCATGCGACGACTGATTGGCCCGACCACCCTCGCCTTTGCGGCCGTGACCCTGGCGGGCTGCGCGACGACGATGTCGGTGAGTTCCCACATCGACCGCCAGGTGGACTTCGGGCAGTACCGCACCTACGACTGGGGCCCGGCGGATGCCCTGCCCACCGGCGACCCGCGGCTCGATGCCAACCCGCGCTTCAAGGACCACCTGCAGGGTGAGGTCGAGAAGCAGCTCGCGGGCCGCGGGCTCGCGCTGGCGCCGGCGGGCACCGCCGACCTGCTCATCCACTATCACGCCCATGTCAGCGAGCGCATCGACCCGGCGAGCGTCGATCAGTCGTACGGCTACGGCGGGCAGGCCCGCGACTACGAAGCCGGCACCATCGTGCTCGACATCGTGGATGCGCGCACGCGCCGGGTGGTGTGGCGCGGCTGGGCCCAGGATGCGGTCGCCCCGCTGCTGGCCGGCGACGACGAGATGACGCGGAAGATTCACGAAGCGGTGACACGCATGCTGGCGCGCTTCCCGGGGCGCTCGCAGCCACGGTGACGACGCGCGACCACGATGCCCCCGGCACCCCGACTGCGGACGGCGGACGTTCGCTGGAGACGACGATGACTGGCTACGGTGGATGGGTTCGACTGAGCGCGCTGCTGCTGGTGGCGGCCACCAGCGCCGCCTGCGCCGCCCCGATTCGTGTGAACGCGTACGCAGAGCGCGGCATGCAACGTCGGCCGTTACCGCTCCTACGACTTCGCGCCGGCATCCGCCGAAAGCACCGGTGACCCCCGGCTCGACAGCAATCCGTTCTTCCTCGAGCGGGTGCGGGCGGCGGTCGACCGCGGGCTGGCTGCCAAGGGCTACACCCGCCAGCCGGCCGCGCCCGATGTGCTCGTGCACTTCCACGCCAGCGTCGCCCAGAACATCGACATCGTGGACGTCGACCGGAGGGCCGGCTACTGCGGCGACGACAACTGCCGGCCCTTCGTCTACGACGCCGGCACGCTGGTGGTGGATCTGGTGGATGCGAAGACGCGCGCGCTCGCCTGGCGCGGCTGGGCCGAGAGCAGCCTCGACGGCATCGTCGACAACCAGGCGTGGATGGACGAGAAGGTCGACGCGGCAGTGGCCCGCATCACGGCAAAGCTGCCGGCGGCCAGCCGATAGGGGCGGGCGGAGAAGGGACAGCATCATGGCCAGAGTTGTCGTCCTCGGCGCCGGGATTTCGGGACACACCGCGGCGTCTTTCCTGCGCAAGTGGCTGGGCCGCGGTGACGACGTGGTGGTCGTGTCGCCCAAGCCGACCTACAACTGGATCCCGTCGAACATCTGGGTCGGCGTCGGGCTGATGACGCCGGCCGACGTGGTCTTCCCGCTGGCGCCGGTCTACGAGCGGCATGGCATCGAGTTCGAGCAGGCCAAGGCGGTGGCGCTCCATCCGGAAGGCCGCGCCGACGACCCGGCCCCGTACGTCGTCGTCGAATCCACACGCGCTGGCCATGAAGGCGAGCGCGAGGAGATCCGCTACGACTTCCTCATCAATGCCACCGGCCCGAAGCTGAACTTCGGCGCCACGCCGGGCCTCGGCCCGGACGGCCACAGCCTTTCGGTGTGCACCGACGTCGCATGCCGCCGAGACCGCCCGCGCCCTCGACGTCTCGGTCGAGCGGATGCGGCGCGGCGAACGGCAGCGGTTTCTCGTCGGCACCGGCCACGGCGCCTGCACCTGCGAAGGCGCGGCCTTCGAGTACGTCGTCAACCTCGAGTTCGAACTGCGGGCGCGCGGCGTGCGCGACCGGGCCGATATCCAGTGGATCACCAACGAGTACGAACTCGGCGACTTCGGCATGGGCGGCATGCACTTCAAGCAGGGCGGCTACGTGACGCCGAGCAGGATCTTCATGGAGTCGCTGTTCGCCGAGCGCGGGATCAGCGCCGATCACCAGGGCGCACGTGCGGCAGGTCGAACCGGGCCAGGCGCACTATGAGACGATCGACGGCGGCGAGGGCGACGGCCGCGTTCGACTTCGCGATGCTGCTGCCGCCTTCTCAGCGGCGTGGGCCTGACGGCCGTTGACCGCGCCGGCGCCGACATCACCGCGCAGGCTCTTCCGCCCGAACGGCTTCATGGCCGTCGATGCCGAATACGCCGCGCGCCCCTTCGACCAGTGGCGCGCGGCCGACTGGCCCTCGCACCTATCAGTCGCCCGCCTATCGCAACCTGTTCGCGGCCGGCATCGCCTTTGCGCCGCCGCACGCCATCTCGCGGCCCTATCAGACGCCGTCCGGCGCGCCGGTCGCGCCGGCGCCGCCGCGCACCGGCATGCCCTCGGCCATGATCGGCAAGACCGTGGCCCGGAGCATCGTCGACATGCTCGGCGGCGCGCCCGGACCGACCCGCCGCGGCCTCGATGGCCACCATGGGGGCGGCGTGCGTGGCCTCGGCCGGTGCGAATCCGTTCACCGGCACGGCGGTCTCGCTCACGGTCTTCCCGATCGTGCCGGACTTCGAGCGCTATCCCGACTACGGCCGCGATCTGGCGCAGACGTCCGGCGAGATCGGCCTGGCCGGCCACTGGATCAAGATCCTGCTCCACCACCTGTTCCTGCACAAGGCGCGGCTCCGCCCCGGCTGGAGTCTCATTCCGGAGTGATGCCATGGCCCTTCCAGCCCCGACGCGCCCGTGGCGCCCGCCGCGCACGCCGGACGCCGCGCTACCCACGCGCCTGACCGTCTTCATGCGCACGTTCGTGCCGTGGCAGCTGCTGCGCTTCGCCGTGATCAATCTGAAGATGCTGCGCCTCATCCGGCGCAGCCACGGCTAGCCGCGATCGTGCCGGGCGCCCGACGCGTCAGACGGAACGCCGCGCTCTCGGCCCGCAGCGCGCTGACCAGGCGGTCGAGTTCGGCGGTGGTGTTGTAGAGCGTCGGCGTGACGCGCACGACCGCGCCCTTCTCGAGGCCGCGCCGGGCCACGGTGAGGATCCGGTGCTTGTCGAGCAGCAGCTTCGCCATCCGCTGCGCCTCGGCGTAGTCGCGCATCTTCGGCAGGCGGAAACTCGTGACGGCGCCGTAGCGCGCCGGTTCGTCGGGCGTCAGGATCTCGAGGCCGCGGATGTCACGCACGCGCTCGACCCAGTAGTTGCGCAGCGCCTGCAGATGCTGCTGTTTGCGAAGGCCGCCGATGCGCTCGTGAAACGCGATCGCCGACGGCACCGTCATCGTGGCCGCGAAGTTCACGGTGCCGACGCTGCTGCGGCTGCGGGTGTCGTCGGGCGGGAACATGGTGCTGCCCATGCAGGGTTCGATGTCGGCAAGACGCGATGGCCGGATCCAGATGGCACCGGTGCCGATGGGCGCGCACAGCCACTTGTGCAGCGAGAAGCCGACGAAATCGGCGTCGAGGTCGGCCAGGGTGAAGTGCATGTGGCCGATGGTCTGCGCGGCGTCGACGATGGTGTCGACGCCGCGCGTCCGCGCCATCGCCACGATCTCCTTCACGGGCATGACGATGCCGGTGCGGTTCGAGAGGTGCGTCACCAGCAGCAGCTTCAGGCTGGCCGGCGCCGCCTTCAACTGCTGTTCGTAGGCAGCCAGGATGTTGGCCGTGGTCGCCGGCTCCGGAATGGCGAATCGGATCACGTTGGCGCCACGCGTCTGGCGCAGCGCGACCATCGCCTGCTGCATCTCGTCGTAGTCGAGATCGGCGTACAGCACCGCGTCGCCGCTCGTGAGCTTGCCGTACTGCAGGATCAGGTTCTGCAGCGACTCGGTGCCGTTGCGCGTGAGCGCGAACTCGGCGGCCGGTGCCCCCATGAGCCGCGCCACCGCTGCCCGGGCCTGTTCCATCGCCGCCGTTCGTTCGCGCCCGGCAATGGCGTCGCGCACGAAGACCACGTTGCGGCGGTTCAGGAATCGGGTGTGCTCGAGATATTCGGCTTCGATCTCGCGCGGCATCGCTCCCCAGTAGGCGTTCTCGAGGTTGGCGATCGACCGGTCCACGTCCCAGAGGCTCGGCAGGTCAATCGATGGCGCGGCCGTCTGCCCCTGCGCGCTGGCCGCGGCCCACGCGCCGATGGAGCTCATCACGAACGCCCGTCGATCCAATGCGTGGCCGTCTGGTGTCATGGGGCCTGATTCTGCCATACGCCCTTACCGTCACGGTGCGACGCCATGCCGCGGGGTGGCGGCTGCGACCCGCCAATCTCGATGTCAGGGTAAGGAGATTGACATGCTTGCGAAGTACCTGCCCCTGACCCTCATCCTCACGACTGCCCTCGTCGGCAACGTGGCGGCAGCGCCCGGTCCCGACCAGCGGACACGCGTCGAGCGCCCCGACGTGCCCACCAACCTCGAGGTCGACGAGGAGTTTCGCCCGTACCTTCTCGCGCACGCCGACGGCACACAGAACTACATCTGCCTCGCGTCGGGAGCCGGCGTCGCCTGGACGTTCCTGGGGCCGCAGGCCACGCTGTTCGATGGCGACCTCGACCAGGTGATGACGCACTACCTCAGCCCGAATCCTCAGGAGGCCGGCACGGCGCGGGCCACGTGGCGTCATTCGCGCGACACGAGCACCGTCTGGGCCGTGGCCGTGGAGACGTCGTCGGACCCGGCGTACGTGGCGCCCGGCGCCATTCCCTGGCTCAAGCTGCGGGTAACGGGCGCGCAGTACGGCCCCGACTACGGCCGGAAGATCGCGTCCACGAAGTTCATCCAGCGCGTGAACACCGCGGGCGGCGTGGCGCCGGCCACCGGCTGCACGAGTGCCACTGACATCGGCCGGCGCGTGTTCGTGCCCTACACGACCGACTACGTGTTCTATCGCTGACCGAACCGGCCGTCGGCGAGTGCCTACGCCGGTGACGCTGCCGGTCGACGGGGCGCGTCGAGGTGGTGCATCTCGCCGAGGTCCGGTTCCGAGCCGGTGAGCCAGCCCTTCGCCAGCTCGTACAGCAGCACCGGACGCGAGGCATCGATGGCGAGAAACTCGGCCGCGTGCACGGTGACGCCGATGAGCACGATGCGCGGATCGTCGGCCGTGCCGTGCCGCGGGTCGCCGTCCTGGCCGAACCACATCGCCCAGTCGGGCGTATACAGCTCGCGGATCTTGTCGCGGTCCTGCGAGACCTCGGCGATGCCCGAGATGGAGACCCACTCGGTATTGCTGCTGCGGAAGTACGACAGGTTCACGTGGGGATCGCCGGCAATCTCGAGCGAGCTTGCCAGCGCCCTGCCGGGCCACGAACCACAGGTCGGCGCCGGGTGCCGCCTTCTGCGTCGCCATGGCGCGTGAGCGCAGGTGCCCGTCAGAACGGCGGGTCGTCATCATGGCGATCTCGAGGTCGTCGATGAGCTCGTAGAGCTTGGACAATGTGGACATGTCCTGGAGGCTGCAGGATATGTGCCGCGTGACGCACCGGTGCTGGGACCCATCCCCGGCAGTCCACGCCTCACTATGGGTAGCGTGCGTTTCACTGCGATCGACAGACGCTCGCTTCCGGCCGCAGACGAGCGAAATCGGCGGGCACACATGTTGCTCCCTCACTCTCCGCCGGACCCTGCACTGACGCGCGGTCGCCGGCGTGTGCTGTTCAGCAGGGAGGGTCGCACCCATGTCACGTGTCATTTGTCTCTCGACGCCGCTTCGCCGGCTCGCGCTCGTGATGCTCGCCGTCGCGGTCGCCGGGCCGATGTCGGCCGCGGCACAACCGGCGGCGCCCAAGGCCGGCGTGGCGGCCATCACCGTGGAAGGGTGTCTGACCCGCGACGCTTCGCAGGGGCAGTCGTCTGCCGCGGGACAGTACGTGCTGATGCTGCAGCCGGTCGGCCCGGCGACGCCGGCGGGGCCGGCCCCCTCGCCCGGCGGGGTCGTGCCTCCACCTGCGCTTCCGAAGATGTATGCCCTGCGCACGACCGACGACCACCCGGTCACGTTGCCGCCGCTCGTGAACCATCGCGTGCGCGTGGAAGGCACGTCAACGGCGGCGGCTACCACGTCGCCGCTCGCCGGGCGTTCACCCGAAGCCACGCCCTTCCCAGCGGCTGTTTCCACCGGGAGCGCCGGCTCAGGCGCCACCGGCACGCCGTTCGATCGGGCCAATCTGCCGACCATCGTCGTGCGTACGATTACGTCGCTGGCGACGACCTGCAAGGCCGGGTCGTAGCGAGAAGCTACTGCGCCAGCCGCGGGCATCAGGCCCGCGGCTGTTCGCCTGACGCCGGTGTCGTCTGCTCCTTGCGAGCGACGTCCAGACGCTCGGACTTGATATCCACACGCAGACGCGCAAACAGACTCATGTAGACGTTGGCCACCGCCACCAGGGCGAACCAGGCGATGACGCCGCCCCGCCAGTCTGCCAGCAGCAGGCGGAAGCCCGTGCCCAGGACGGCGCCCGCCGCCACGTAGTGACTGAAGCAGTATTCGCAGGTGAAGGCGTAGAAGAACTTCCGCTCCAGCACGGTGCGGCCAGCGGTGCTGCGCGCCTTGCACGCCTCCCGCCACTCGCGGAACAGCTCTTCGTGGGTGACGGTCCAGCTCACCGTCGCGACGGGCAGGGCCAGCAGGCTCAGCCACAGCAGCGCGGCGGCGGGTGAGGAGCAACACATCAGGGGACTCCCCGGTCGCACCGCGCGCGGCCCGGCCCTGGAAGGAAGCCGCGCGCGGGGGCAACTCGCGTCAGTGCAAACACGCTGCCACTACACGGGGGTCCGGCGACACGCCGCGTGGACGCCCGTTTCCTACATTCGTCCGCGCCCTACTCACATTCGGCGATCCGTAGCCACCCTGGGCCCGGCGTCAGCTCGGGGAGCCATCGCTCGAACCTGAGTGTCGTGCCGCGGGCGGCGAGACCCGTCCTGCAAACAGCAGGATGCCCAGCGCAAGCACGCTGCTGACCACCGGCACCCAGACGAGGCCGGCACCCACCGCGAGGCCGACGGCGGCCGCCAGCCACAGGCTCGCGGCCGTGGTCAGGCCTTCGATCTCGCGCGTCGCCGGCAGCTTCAGGATGGTGCCGGCGCCAATGAATCCGACACCGGCAGCCACGCCCTGCACGACCCTGCTGAGGTCTGACTCGCTGACCCCGGCTTCGCTGGTCGCGAGCACGAAGACGGCTGCACCGAGCGCGACCAGCATGTGCGTGCGCAGACCAGCGGGCTTCTGCAGCCGCTCACGTTCGAGGCCCTGCAGTCCGCCCAGGATGGCTGCGCCCGCCAGCTGTGCGAGCACCTGAGCCATGTGCTGAATGTCCATCATCGCCGCAGGTTCACGATCGGTGCCATCGGCGGTTCTCAGGTGCGCGCGATTGTCGTGGCACAGATGCTGCACTCAGGATGCCGGTTCGTCAGGAGGACACCGCATGAACACCGTGACCACGCGCGACGGCAATCAGCTGTACGTGAAAGACTGGGGCACTGGCCGCCCGATCGTCATGCTGCACGGCTGGCCGCTCACCTCGGATACCTTCGACGACCTGGGCATGACGCTCGCCGATGCGGGCTTCCGCGCCGTCGCCTACGACCGGCGCGGCTTCGGACGATCGAGCCAGCCGTGGAGCGGCTACGACTACGACACGCTGGCCGACGACCTGGCGCAGGTCATCGACGCCACCGGTGCCGACGAGATCACGCTGCTCGGCTTCTCCATGGGCGGCGGCGAGGTGGCGCGGTACCTGAGCCGACACGGCCGCGCCCGCATCGCCCAAGCCGTTCTGATTGGCGCCGTGGTGCCGTATATGTTGAAGACCGCTGACAACCCGGACGGCGTCGACGGGGCGACGTTCGATGGCATGGCCGGCGCCATTCGCGACGACCGCGCGAGGTTCTGGACCGGCTTCTTCGCCGACTTCTACGGCGTCGGCTACCTGAGCCAGCCGGTGAGTGACGAGGTGATGGCGTGGTCGCACCGCCTCGCCATGCAGGCGAGCCTGAAGGCCACGCTGGCGTGCGCGGAGGCCTTTGCCACCACCGACTTCCGCCCCGACCTTCCAGCCTTCACGGTGCCGACGCTCATCATCCACGGCACGGCCGACAAGACGGTGCCGATCGACACCTCGGCACGGCGGGCCGCCGCCGCCATCCCGGGCAGCACCCTCATCGAATACGACGGCGCGCCGCACGGGCTCCTGGCCTCACATCCGCGGCGACTGGCCGCTGATGTGCTGGCGTTCGTCAGCGGCACCGACGCGCGGGCGACGACGCCGCTCACCGTCACGGCCGAGGTGCCCCTGCTCTATCCGATGGTGTCGTCGATCATCTGAGCGTCGCCAGGGCGCCCGGGCGACGGCAGTGCCGCGATCAGGTGGGCGAGTGTGGAGGGATTGGGCGGCTTCACCATGTGCTGATCGAAGCCCGCGTCTTTCGACCGCTGGCGGTCTTCCTCCTGACCCCAGCCGGTGCAGGCCACGATCGTGATGTCGCGTCCCCACGGCTGCTCACGGAGCTGCCGGCAGGCATCGTAGCCGTTCAGGATCGGCATGCCGATGTCCATCAGCACGAGCTCGGGGCGGAAGCCGGCGGCGACCGCGAGGGCATCGCGGCCATCCTGGGCGGTGCGGGTCTCGTGACCCATCGACTCGAGCATCAGGCTCAGGCTCGTAGCGGCGTCGGCGTTGTCATCCACCACCAGCACGCGGCGGCGCGGGCTGTCCGGTGAGGTGTGGTCGACGGCGGCAACAGCCGCGGCATCGGCCGGGGCCACCGGCAGGCGCACGACGAAGCGGCTGCCACGCCCTTCCCCGCCGCTCTCGGCCGTGATCCGGCCGCCGTGTTTCTCGACCAGCCGACGAGCGATGTTCAGGCCGATGCCGAGACCGCCCTGCGCCTTTTCGAGCGAGCGATCGACCTGGGTGAACATGTCGAAGACCTGCCCGAGCATGGCCGGAGGAATGCCGACGCCGTTGTCGTCGACGGTGACCTGCACCTGGTCGCCGCGACGCTCGACCGACAGCCCGACGCGGCCGCCCTGCGGGGTGTACTTCGCGGCGTTGTTCAGCAGGTTGGCGAACACCTGTGCCAGCCGGGTCTCATCCGCCTCAACGATGATCTCGTCGCCCGGCAGCGTCGAGCGCGAAGTCGTGGCCGGCCTGCTCGATGAGCGGCCGGCTGGTCTCGACGGCGATGCGCAGCACCTCCTCCAGCGCCACCCGCCGCTTCTGCACGACCAGCTTGCCGCGGCTGATGCGTGTCAGGTCCATCAGGTCGTCGATGAGGCGCACCATCTGCGTCACCTGACGGTCCATGATCTCGCGGGCCCGGCCGACGATCTGAGCATCGTGGTGCGCCACCTTCATCAAATGGAGCCCGCTGCGGATCGGCGCCAGGGGATTGCGCAGTTCGTGCGCCAGCACGCTCAGGAACTCGTCCTTGCGGCGATCGGCGACCTGGAGGTCGTCGACCAGGCGGGCGTTGTCGATGGCCACCGCCGCCATCTGCGCGACCTGCATCAGCACCGCCTCGTCGTCGGCCGTGAAGGCGCCGTCGGCTTTGTCGGCCAGTTGCAGCAGCCCCATGTTCCGGCCGTCGCGGGCCACCAGCGGCGCTGCCAGCCAGCCGTTCGGCGGCCCGGGCCCGGCGTCCCTGAAGGCCGGGTGGGCGTGGCACTCGGCGGCGCGTCATCCGCAGTGGCGTGTTGTCGCGGCAGACCAGCGACTGGAGGGCCGGCTCGGTGAACTGACGTTCGATGTCGGGCGACGCCTCGTACTTGTCGGAGACCGACGTCACGGTGCTGGCGTTGGCCCAGTCGTCGCCGTTGACGAAGGTGGCGCTCGACTGATGCGCGTCGACGAGGCGCCGCGCTTCCACCGTCACCACCCCCATGATCGACGTGATGTCGCTGGTGGCGCTGATGCGCGGCAGCACCGCCGCCAGGCGCCGCACCTGCTCCGAGCGCAGGCTGGCCGCCTGATCCGACAGCGCGCGGGCCGTGATGTCGGTGAACAGGATCGCCACCTTGTGGCTGCCGTCGCCGCCGAGGCGGAACGCGTAGACGTCGAACCAGCGCCCACCGAGCGGCTGGGCCTGGTGCACGAAACGGATCGACTCGCCGGTGGTGGCGACGCGCCCGTAGGTCTCGAACCAGAACGCTTCGAGTGTCGGCGCGAAGTCGCTGACGGTGCGGCCCTGCACGCCGCGCAGCCCGGTGTGGCGCTCGAAGGCCGGATTCATCTCGACGATGCGGTAGTCGACCGCACGCCCGGCCTGATCGAACAGCATGTCGACGACGCAGAAGCCTTCGTCCATGGTGTCGAAGAGCGCCCGGAACCGCGCCTCGCTCGCCACCAGCGCGGCCTCCACCCGCGCCCGCTCGACGGCCGCCCAGGCGCGCTCGGCGGCGTCCTGCACCAGCGCGATCTCGTCGGAGGTCCAGTGCCGCACGTGCGCCTGATGCACAGCCAGGCCGGCCACGAACACGCCGTCCTTGATGAGCGGCACCGCGACCAGCGCGCGGATGCCCGCCGCCACCAGCGCCGCGCGCTCCTCTGCCGGCAGGCCCGGGGCCTCCTGCACGTCGGCCTCGCATGACGTCTGTCCACGCTGCGATCGCGCCATCAGGTGCGGACTGAAGGCGGCGCGCGGATAATCGCCGACGAGCGACGGCAGCCCCTCGGTGTAGTCGCGCAGCACACGGAAGCCGCGCTCGCGCGCCTCGAAGTAGATGACGCGGCTGGCGCCGATCGCCCGCCCGAGCAGCTCGCTGGCCACCGCCTGCACCTCGACCGGATCGCGCAGCGGCCGCAGCGCGTCGCCGAGCGTAACCAGAAACGCCTGGCGCGCCTCGCTGGCCCGCATGCGTTCCTCGGCCAGCTTGTGCCGGTGGATGTCGGTGGAGGTGCCGTACCAGCGCACGATACGGCCGTCGTCTTCGACCACCGGCACCGAGCGGGTCAGGAACCACCGATAGGCGCCGTCGGCGGCGCGGCGCAGGCGGAACTCGCTGGAAAACGGTGTCCTGCTCGTGGTGGCGAGGCGCCACGCGTCGACCATGCCCGGCAGGTCATCGGGATGGACCAGCGGGCCGAGGTCGGCCTCCTCCGCGCTGGGCTGGCCCGTGTAGTCGCGCCACTGCTGGTTGACGAAGGTGACCCGCCCGTCCGACTCGGTCACGTGGACGATCTGCGGCATCGAATCGGCGAGCAGGCGGAAGCGGGCCTCGCTCTCGAGCAGGCGCTCTTCGACGCGCCGCCGCTCGCTGATGTCGCGGCCGATGCCGATGAGCCCGACGACGGCGCCGCGGTCGTCGCGCATCGGCGACTTCGTGGAGAGATAGGTCCGCAGCCCACGCGCACCCGTGTAGGCTTCTTCCACCACATCAGTGGCGGCCGCCGCCATGATGCGCCGGTCGGTGGCGAGAGTGGCCTCGCGCTCGGCGTCGTTGCGGAAGAGCACGGCCGGGTCGGCGCCAAGCGCCGTGTCGGCCGCAAGTCCCATGACATCGATTGTGGCGGGGTTGGCAAAGCGCAGCCGGCCGTCGGTGTCTTTCACGTAGACGAGGTCGGGCGTGCCGTCGGTGATGGCGCGCAGGATGGCCGTCTGCCGCTGCAGCGCGTCCTCGCGGCCCTGCAGACGGCGGCGGGCCCGCCACATCGCCTCGCCGAACGCTGCGATGGCGCCGCAGACCGCGAAGTAGAGGAGCCAGCCGACGAGGCGGCGGCCGGTGAGTCCGGTGCCGGCGTACTGCGTCGAGGGGAAGAGCGCGACGGTCAGCGCGAACCCGAGCCCGGTGGCCAGCAGGGTCGGATACAGGCCGCCACGCCAGGCGGCGAACACGATCGCCACGAAGAACGTCGCGAACGGCACGAACTCGCCGAGCACCGGCCCCAGCGACCAGCGGACGATCGCCGCCAGCAGCACCGCGGCCAGCGTGGCGGCGTAGACGCCACGCCGGGAGACACGATCGGGGTGGTCGTTCAGAGACGCAGTCATGAGCGTCGAAGCTCGTCGGGAACGGCGAGAGCGCAGCGGTCACTCTATCCCATCGCGGTCACCGGCGCCTCCGGGCATGGTCGTCGCCGGGACGAGAGAGAATAGAGCCTGCATGCAGAAGCAGCACTTCATCGACAACACCTGGCACGACGGCAGCAGCCACGACACGATTCCGGTGGTGGACCCCAGCACCGGCGAGGTCTTCGGCGCCCTCGCCCGAGGCACCCAGGCCGACATCGCCCTGGCGGTGGCGTCGTCGCGCGCGGCCGTGGGCGAGACCTTCGACGGGCCGTGGGGACGTCTGCCGGCGGCCCAGCGGGGACGCCTGATGGCGCGCCTAGCGCTGGCCGTGACCGAGCGCAGCGAGGAGTTCGCGCAGCTCGAGGCGCGCGATACCGGCAAGTCGCTGAAGACCGCGCGCGTCGATGCGGCGGCGCTGGCCCGCTACTTCGAGTACCTACGGCGGCGCCTGCGACAAGCTGCACGGCGAGACGCTGCCCTACGAGCCCGGCTATACGGTGCTGACCATCCGCGAGCCGCACGGGGTGACCGGGCACATCATCCCGTGGAACTACCCGATGCAGATCTTCGGGCGCACCGTCGGCGCCTCGCTCGCCGCCGGCAATGCCTGCGTGGTGAAGCCGGCCGAAGATGCCAGCCTCTCGATCCTCCGCCTGGCGGCGCTGGCCGCGGAGATCGGCTTCCCGGCCGGGGCGCTCAACGTCGTCACCGGCTACGGGCACGAAGCTGGCGCCGCGCTGACCGCGCATCCGGGCATCGACCACATCTCGTTCACCGGCTCCACCTCAACCGGACGCCTGGTGGCCGAGGCAGCCGCCGCGCGCCACTGCCCCGTCACCCTCGAACTCGGCGGCAAGTCACCGCAGCTCGTCTTCGACGACGCGGACCTGGACGCGGCGCTGCCGGTGGTCGTCAACGCCATCATCCAGAACGCCGGCCAGACCTGTTCGGCCGGCAGCCGCCTGCTGGTGCAGCGCTGCATCTACGAGACGGTGCTTGCTCGACTGGCCGAGCGGTTCAGCGCCCTGCGCGCCGGGCCGCCGGCGCTCGAACTCGAGATGGGGCCGCTCGTGAACCGCAAGCAGTTCGAGCTGGTGCGGGGCTTCATCCAGCAGGCCGAGGACGCGCAGATCCCGGTGATGGCCCGCGGCACGCTGCATCCCGATGCGGCCAGCGCCGGCTACTACCAGGCCGCGGTGCTCTTCCGCGACGTCCCGCACGACAGTCCGCTGAACCAGCGTGAGATCTTCGGCCCGGTGCTGGCCGCGATGCCGTTCGACGACGAGAACGACGCCATTCGTCTTGCCAACGGCACCGACTTCGGCCTGGTGGCCGGCGTGTGGACGCGCGACGGCGCCCGCCAGCTCCGGGTCGCCCGCAAGCTGCGCTGCGGCCAGGTGTTCATCAACAACTACGGCGCCGGCGGCGGCGTGGAGCTGCCGTTTGGCGGCGTGAAGTCGAGCGGCCATGGCCGCG
The DNA here is from genome assembly GCA_963779175.1 of uncultured Acidobacteriota bacterium. Taxonomy (GTDB): domain Bacteria; phylum Acidobacteriota; class Vicinamibacteria; order Vicinamibacterales; family UBA2999; genus CADEFD01. Next base: position 189,339 of record CAVZXA010000001.1, on the reverse strand, counting down.
AGAAGGGCTTCGAGGCGCTGCTCGGCTTCACCGTGCTCAAGACGATCGCCATCAAACACGGGTGAGCAGCGGCGCCGGGGCGGCGCGACGGTGCTCGGTGTAGAGCCTGGTGAACTGCGCGCCGATGAGAATGATCTGGGCCGAGTAGTACACCCACAACAAGAGTGCGGCCACGGATCCCACGGCGCCGTAGCTCGAGGCCACGCTGGAGCGTCCCAGGTACAGGCCGATAACGTGCTGTCCGGCCGTGAAGAGCAGGGCCGTGATGACGCCTCCGACCGCCACGTCGTGGTAGCCGAGCGCGACATCCGGCAGCACCTTGAAGAGCAGGCCGAAGAGCGCCGCCGTACCGGCGATCGACACCAGCCAGTTGGCGATCTGCAGCAGCACCGGCACACCTGGCAGACGTCCGCCGAGCCAGGCGGCGAGGCCCGCCAGCCCGGCGCTCACGGCCAGCGAGACCAGCAGCAGAAAGCCGATCGACAGCACCACCCCGAATGACTGGGCGCGGTTCCAGAGGAACTGGCGCACCACGCCGGCCTCCGGCGGCGAGACCCGCCAGATGGTGTTGAGGGCAAACTGCAGTTCCAGAAACACGCCGGCGGCGGCCAGCATCGTGGTGAGCCCGCCGACCACCACGGCGACGGCGCTGCCGTCGGGCCGCCGCGCTCCTTCGATGAGCGCCTCCACTGCCGCCGCGCCGGCCGTGCCGATGAGCCCGTCGATCTGGGCCGCGATCTCGCCCCGCACGGCCTCGTCGCCGAATACCGCTCCAGCCACCGCCACCACCACCAGCAGGATCGGCGCGATGGCGAAGAGCGTGTAATAGGCGACCGACGCGCCCAGCCGGATCAGATTGTCGTTCCACCAGGCGGCAACGGCGCGCCCGAGCAGTCGCAGGAGAAGGCTCGCGGACATGGGGCGGCGAGTCACTCTTCGTCGGTTACCGCGTCTTCATCGTCGTCATCGTCGTCATCGTCGTCGTCTATATCGTCGTCTGCCTCGTCGTCCACCTCGTCCGTCGTCCCCTCCTTGGCCGGCGTACCGTCCGACGCGGGCGTCAGGGTGTCATCGGCTGCCGCGTCATCGGTCGCGACGACAAACGAGTCGTCGAGGACGCCCTGCACCGGGGCATCGGGGGCGGAGTCGTGGTGCGGGGCCGGGACGTAGGCGCGCCGGGCGTCATCGCTGAATTCCACTGCCTTGGGTGTCGTCGCCATGATCGTTTCTCCAGACCCCGAGCCGGGGCGCATCTGCAACGGGACTGTTCGCTTGCACGCGCCGTTCCAGCCCCGTGGCCGCCCTGCAGGCCCTGACGGCGCATGTCGAGCCCCGCCCTCGGCCTACATTGGCCCGAGCGCTACCCACATTCGGAGCGTTTGTGTCCGCGGCAACGACGGCATCAGCGCCTGGCGAGCGCGAAGAGATCGCGGTCGGGATCGACGCCGCCCAGAATCGCCGTGCGCAGCATCTGTGCGGCCAGCGCCGAGAACGTGATGCCATTGCCGCCGTAGCCCATCGCGGCAAAACACCGCGGCATCCCGGGCACCGCGCCGATCGAGGGCGTGCCGGAAACCGAGGCGCCGAACGCCCCGCACCAGGCGTCGTGCGCCCGGCAGTCGAGGTGCGGCATCAGGCGCTGCAGCTTGCGCTCGAGCGCGCGGGTCTTCTGTGGGATGAGAGCGTCGCGGGACGCGGCATCCGCGAACGGCTCGTCCTCGCCGCCGCAGATGACGCGTCCATCGGACGTGGCCCTGACATAGAGATACGGCTCGGACGCTTCCCAGAAGAACGCGCGGCCGGGCCACAGGCGGCGCGGCTGCGGCCCGGTGGCGATGACCCACGTGGAGACGATCTGGTGGCCGCGCTGCGGCACCTCAGGCGGCATCTCGTAGCCGGTGGCGAACACCACGGCGCCGGCCACGATGGCGAGCCCGTCGGACGTCCGCGCCCGGACGTGACGACGGGACGGCTGCACGTCCACGATCTCGACCGGTGCCTTGATGCGCACCCCGCGGGCCGCCGCCACGCGCAGATAGCCGGCCGTGAGCAGCCGCGGATCGGCCTCCATGTTGTCGAAGCTCTGCAGCGCGGAACGGCCGCGGATGCCCGCATGCGCCTCGACCTCGCGCGGCGTCCGATAGACGACTTCGAAGCCGGCCCGCCGGCGCGCCTCGCCTTCCTGCGCAAGAGCGCGTGGCGGCAGGAGGTTGCCGGACAGGTACCACGAATCGCGGTCGACGCAGGCCGCGTCGATGCCGAGGTGGCGCGTGCGCGCCCGCAAACCCTCGAGCGCGAGTCTGGACCGCCGCCAAATCCGCAGCGCCTTCTCAGGCCCGAGGCGACGCGACAGGTGCGTGAGCGGCGTATCGATGTCGTACTGCAGCAGTGAGGTGGAGGCCGTGGTCGAGCCGCGCATCGGGCCGCGCCAATCCACCACGAGCACGTCGAGCCCGGCATCGCTAAGGGCCTCGGCGATGAGGGCGCCACTGATGCCGGCGCCGATGACGAGCACATCGGTGGTGGCCGGCCGCGTCAGCGGCTGGTGCGCCACGGCGGGCCGGCGTTGCCGTTCCCACACCGAACGGCCGGTCCGCAGGTCGCGCGTGACGGTGACTGACACGTGATTCGCAATGAGCATTTCCCGTACCAGCCGCGCTGCAGGGCCTGGATGGATCGCGGGCTGCGGGATTGGCAACCCGTTCCCCACTTGAGTAAGCCGTCACCCTGGCGTCGCGGTCCCGCTGGCTCCGTTGATGGCAGCGTCCAGCCGGATTGAGTATGCTGACTGGATGAACTAGCGGGCGCCACAGCCCCAAAGAGGATTGAATCAATGCGACATCAGAATCTGCTCGTGTGCACTGCCGTTTTCGCCGCCGCTCTCTTCTACGCCACGCCGGGCTACGCCCAGGGCGAGTTGCGCTTCGGGGTGTGGGACAACACCACCAACCCCAACAACGTGATGACCTACGAGCCCTTCGAGAAGGGTGGCAGCAAGCTCACCGTGAGCAACCCGAGCAAGCCCGGTGACGAATGGAGCTACGAGACGCTGTTCGACGGCAAGTTCCGCCCGGTCAAGGGTCAGCCCGGTTCCGAGACCGCCGTCGAGCTCATCAACGGCAACGCCAAGAACATCCGCATCCTGAACAAGCGCGACGGCATGGTGTATCAGGTCGTGATCAACAGCCTGAACGAAGACAACACCGTGATCAGCAATGAGTACATCCGGCTCGACAAGGAAGGCAAGATCACGGGCGTCACGCACGTGATCTACAAGAAGCGGAAGTAACCTCCGCCCCGCACCGGGCGCACCACAAGCAAACGGCCGCCGATCTTCGGCGGCCGTTTCCTTTTTCAGTGCGTGGTGGCGCCGGAGGCGCCGCGCTACTTGGGCGCCACGGTCAGGTTGTTGGTGATGGTGTAGCCCTTGGCCTGATCGCGCGCCACCGACTCGGCGATGACCTTCTGGTCGGCCGTCGGCACACTGCCCTTCAGCACCACGGTCTTGGTGGACGCGCTGGTGTCGACGTTGATGTTGCCGGCATCGACGCGGCCATCCGCGATGAGCGCGGCCTTGACGTCCATGGTCTCCACACCGGCGGCCGTCTTCTCGGCGGCATTTTCGGTATCGGTCTTGATGCCGCGCATGGTGTTGCCACAGGCGGTGGTCGCCACGATGGCACACGCAACAGCGGTCGACGCGAAGTACCTACGAATCATCACATGTCTCCTCGGCAGCGGGAATCGGCAGAAAGAGGCGCTCCATCTCGGCAAGCACCCCCGTCGCGCCGCTCGCGCCTACGAGGCCCTCAAGAGCAAGTCACGTGCCGAAGGCCTGAGACCGATTCCCACGGTGGATGTTGCGTCGACGGCATCGGCCGAGCAGGCGTCCCGACACGCCACACGCAGGCGCTACCGACAATGGGTAGACTGGCGCGCTGAAGAGGTGAGGTGCCGCCGGCGACGGTCTCAGTGCGTCGTGACGGCAGCCGCAGACGTCCGAGGCAGGTCGACGGTGAACACGCAACCGCGCCCGGCGACGTTGCGCACGGAGATGCTGCCGTCGTGCGCTTCGGCGGCCCAGCGGCTGTAGGCGAGACCGAGTCCCTGACGGGCCTGATCCGCGCTCGCCTGCGACCATGGCTGCTCCACCGCCTGCAGTCCGCTGTCGGAGAGGCCACCGCACTCGTCAGCGACGTCGATGAGCACGCGGTCGGCGCTCGCCGTCACGCTCAGGACCACGCACGTCTGCGGTCCGGTGAATTTGAAGGCGTTCTGCAGGAGATTCACGACAATCGCCGCCAGCACTTTGCGATCTGCTGACACGGCCAGCCCTGGCTCGCCAGGATGAAGGGTGAGATCAAGACCCCGGTGCGATGCTTCCAGCCGCGCCGCTGGCGACAGTTCCTCCACCAGCTCGGCGACCACGACAGGCACGCGGGTGAGTGTCTCCTGCCCCAGCCGGGCGTCATCGAGCGAGCGGTTGACGAGGTCTCGCAGGCTCGACAAGGTGCGCTTGAGCACATTCCCGGTGCTCCCGCGAACGCCGACGTCCCCGGTGCTGAGGACCTCGAAGGCCACGGTCGCGGTGTTGACGAGGTTCCGAATCTCGTGCGCCAGGAACCCAATCCGCTCGTCGACGGCTGCAGTGTCGGCACCGGGACGCGACGGCGCGACGCCGAACCCCGTGACCGCACTGGCGATGGCGTCGTCGAGGCAGCGGTTGAGCGTGCGGAAGTCCTCGACGCTGACCCGTGTGGCCGTCTCGAATGCCAGGTCGGTAATCGCCTGGCAGACGTCGCCATAGACGTGCACGACCTGCGACACGGTGAATCCACCTGCTCGAAGGGCACCACCGTGCAGCGCGGCGGTCGCAGCGATGTCGTCGCTCGAGGAGCCGGAATTCCCGAGGACGTCGACGAGTTGATCCAGAAATCGCGGGACGCCATACGTTCCGTCCTGCGACGTGGGAAGCGACAGGGCACGCGCCTTCGTCTTCTGGCGGCAGCGCGTCAGGATCTCCTCGCCATGCGCCGCCACGAACGTGCCTAACATCATTCCTGCGCCCTCGATGACGCGGCACTCCCCGGCCACAGCCTGAGCCTTCGCGCAGCAACCATCGTGACCGGGTTCGTCGGCGACCGCTGTCTCGTCTTGGACATGGCCGAATGGCCCCGGTCGCGCTGGACCGTGACGCGTGCGCCGTGTTGGCCCCTACACCGAATGGCCCCTGCGCTACCGAAGGTGGGAAGTTTCAAGTACGACATCGCGGCGTCACACCCTCTCGGGGCTGGCGCGCCGTTTGCTCTACCTGCAGCAGGAGATCGCGATGAACAAAGACGAGATCAAGGGCAAGGCCGAACAGGTCAAGGGGAAGCTCAAGCAGGGCGTGGGCAATCTGACCGGCGATGTCGCGTTGCAGGACGAAGGCGCGGCCGACGAAGCCACCGGCGAGCTGCGCGAAACGGCGGGAACGGCCAAGCGCAAGGTGGGCGAAGCGGTCGAGAACATCGGCGAGCAGATCAAGCGCTGACGCGCTGTCGCGCCTGTCGCATCGCGAGCCAACGGCGTGCCCCCATTCACCGGGAGCACGCCGTTTTCTATTACAGCAGCTGGCGCACCGGCCGCTCACCATGCCCGCCTTGGCGGCGAGCAGGGTGAGCAGGGTACGGGCGCTCGATCCGGTCCCTACGTTCGGCCGGTCAGCAGCATCACCACCAGCACGATCAGAATGAGCCCGCCGAGGCTGCCGCCGATCGCCGGGCCGCCGAGATAGAAGCCGCCGCCGCCGAACAGCAGCAGCAGGATGATGAGTACGACGATGATGTTCATGGATGAACTCCTTTTGGGTTCTATCGGCTGCAACTTTAGTGCCGCACTCCCTCGAGAAGCTGTTCCGAATTGCACAGCCACCGGTCCTCGCCGGGGTCAGGTCACGCGGCAGGTCTGAGGCCGAGCAGGCGTTCGCCGCCTTCCGCCCGGAACACCGCCAGCGCCTCATTGCGGCGGGTGTGCGCATCGCGCAGCACGGCGGTAAACCGCTGGTCGGCACGCAGCGGCGCCAGCCACGGATCGTGCTCGAGCGGCTCGGTCACGGCGAACCCGCCGTCGACCGCCTTGCGGAGGGCCTGGAGCGCCATCTCGTGGCTGCCGAGCCGACACAACAGGATCGCGCCGGTGGTGTAACCCTCGGGATCGCCGAAGCTCATGCGACCGACGGCGTGTTCGGCCAGTTCGCGCGCGTTCGGTGCGTCAGAGAGGCAGGCCTCGATCATGTCGACCCAGGCCTTGTAGGTGGGTGGGGCGGCGGCCGGTGCGGGCTGCCACAAGGCGCGCGCTTCCTCGAGGCGGCCGAGGCGGAAGAGCGCCATCACCTTGCGATCGGGATCGCCGTCGTCGTCCATGCGCAGGATGCTCTCGAAGTCGCCGCGCATGATGTGGGTATTGACGATGCTCGTCGGGATGGTCGGGTCCAGGCGACGGGCCTCGTCATGGGCGGCCACCGAGGCGTCGAGCAACCCGGCATAGCGGCAGGCATGCACCAGCCCGGCGAAGTGTTCCGGATCGACACCGATCCTGGCCCGCCGCAGCAGGCGACGCATCGCGTCCACGGCACGCCCGGCGTCGCACTCGAGCTGCGCGTAGTACTTGTGCAGCACCGGAAGATCGGGATTGAGCGCGCTGGCCCGTTCGAAGGAGCGTTCCGCGTCGCGGCTGCCGTCGGGATCGTCGAAGTACTTGCCCAGCATCCGCTGGCAGCGGCCCAGGCCCGCCCACGCCGGCGCGAACTGCGAATCGAGGGCCACCGACTGCTGGTAGGCGTCGCGGGCCTCGAGCACGCGATCCCAGTCGCGGGCCAGCTCGTTGCCGCGAAGGAACAGGTCGTAGGCGCCCGGGTTTCGCGGCACGTCGCGCCTGGCCACCCGGCTGTCGGCGTCGCCGAGCGACTGCGAGAGCGAGGCGACGATGCCGGCCACCAGCTCGTCCTGCATCGCGAACACATCCTGCAGAGGATGCTGCGAGGCGTGCGACCACACCACCGTGCCGGCCGGCGCCTCGACCAGCTGCGCGGTGGCGCGCAGCTGGCTGCCGGCGCGCAGAATCGTGCCCATGAGCGCCACGTCCACATCGGCGTCGGTGGCGAGCCGGCGCAGGTCGGGCGCCTGCGGATCGAAGCGGGCCGCCGCGGCGCTCGAGCGCACGAGCAGATTGCGCGTGCCGGAGAGCGACGACGTGACGGCATCCGGCAGGCTGAAGGCCAGGAAGTCGGTTTCGGCGTCCGGACGCAGCACCCGGAACGGCAGGGCGATGAAGCGTGTCATCGCGCGCGCCACCGGCATCGGCACTTCGGTCGACTCGCGCAGGGCGATGACGTCACGAATCGCCGCCGCCATCGCCGTCGCCGAGTCGTAGCGATCGGCCGCCTGCTTCTGCAGCGCCTTGTGGATCACGCGGTCGAGCCCGGCCACCGTGGGACCGCCCGACAGCGCCGGCGGCTGCTCGTGCAGCACGGCGTGCAGCACGTCGATCATCGTCGGCCCGCTGAACGCCAGCTTCCCCGCCAGCATCTCGAACAGCAGCGCCGCGGTCGCGAACAGGTCGGTGCGGGCGTCGAGCGACTCGCCCCGCACCTGTTCGGGCGCCATGTAGTTGGGCGTGCCGATGATGAGGCCGGCCTCGGTGAGCAGCGTCGGGGTCTCGGCGCCGCTGCGGCCGGCAATCGGCCGCGCCAGGCCGAAGTCGAGCAGCTTCACGCCGTGGCGCGTCAGGAACAGGTTCGACGGTTTGAGGTCGCGGTGCAGCAACCCGTGGGCGTGCAGGGCCTCGAGCGCATCGAGCACCTGCAGCACGATGGCCGCCGTGTCTCCTGCCGGCAGGGCGCCGCGCGACAGCCGGGCGCCGAGGGGTTCACCGGCCAGCAGCTCCATCGCCAGCACCAACCCGTCGGCCGTCTCTTCGACCTCGTAGAGCTGGCAGATGTTGGGGTGCGAGATGCCGGCCGCCGCGCGCGCTTCACGCCACAGGCGCTTGCGGGAGGTGTCGTCGCTCTCGCCGCGAATCATCTTCAGGGCGACGGTGCGGTCGAGGCGCTCGTCGCGGGCCGCGTAGACGACGCCCATGCCGCCTTCGCCGATCTTGCGCTCGACCCGGTAGCGGCCGATGCGCTCGGGAACCGGCGGATCTCGCTGGAGGCATACCGTTCGATTGTAGTCCGTGCCCGCGAGGCGGCCGGCGTGCGGCGATTCGGTCCGTCGCCCGGATATCCTCAACGCACGCAAAAGGAGCTCCGCATGTCTGCATCGAACGACGCCGCGACCCTCTCCGCCCTGGCCGGAGTGACCACCGCCACGCTGACCACGATCCTGCTCAAGAAGGGCCTGCGCAACGTCTGGATTCGCGGCGCGTTTCCCCTCGCGAGCGGCCAGCCCCGCATCGCCGGGCGGGCGTTCACGGTGCGCTTCATCCCGGCGCGCGAAGACCTGGCGACACCGGCGTCGTGGAGTTCGCCGAAGTCCACGCGCGCCGCCATCGAGCAGATGCCGGCGGGCTGCATCGCGGTGGTCGACGCCGGCGGCGTGAAGGACGCCGGCTTCTGGGGCGACATCCTGTGCGCGCGCATGGCCGTGCGCGGTGTGGCCGGGCTCGTCAGCGACGGCGTGGTGCGCGATCTCGCCGGCGTGCTGGCGACCGGGCTGCCGGTCTGGGCGGGCGGCACGGCGGCTCCCCCGTCGGTGGCCGGCTTGACGTTCGTCGATTGGCAGCAGCCGGTGGGCTGCGGCGGCGTGGCGGTGTTTCCCGACGACGTCATCGTGGCCGACGGCGACGGCGCCGTCGTGATTCCGGCCGCGCTGGTGGACGAGGTGATGGCGCTGGCGGTCGAGCAGGAACGTCTTGAAGGCTGGATCATGGACGAGATCACACGCGGGGTGGCGCTGCCCGGCTTGTACCCGCCCAACGCCGAGCACCAGGCGCGCTACGAGGCGTCGAAGCGGCAACCGTGAGACGGCCAGGCGGGGGTCACCGCGACCGCGGGGCCTTCGCCCGCGTGCCGACATAGCCGGCGAGATGCTCACCGGTCACTGTCGATCGGGCCGCGACCAGTGCGGCCGGCGTGCCCTCGAACACGATGCGCCCGCCGTCGTGGCCGGCGCCCGGACCAAGGTCGATGATCCAGTCGGCGTGCGCCATCACCGCCTGATGATGCTCGATGACGATGACCGACTTGCCGCCATCCACCAGCCGGTCGAGCAGGCCGAGCAGCTGCGCGACGTCCGCCAGGTGCAGGCCGGTGGTGGGCTCGTCGAGCACGTAGATGTCGCCCTGCTCGGCCATCTGGGTGGCCAGCTTGAGGCGTTGCCGCTCGCCGCCTGAAAGCGTCGTGAGCGGCTGGCCGAGGCTGAGGTAGCCGAGGCCGACATCGGCGAGCCGGTCGAGGATGGCGTGCGCGGCCGGCGTGTGCGCCTTGCCGCCTCCGAAGAACGCGCGGGCGTCGGTGACCGACATCGCGAGCACCTCGCTGATGTCCTTGCCGCCGAACTTGTAGGTCAACACCTCGGCCTGGAAGCGCTTCCCTTCGCACTCCTCGCAGGTCGTGGCCACGCCGGCCATCATCGCCAGGTCGGTGTAGATCACACCGTTGCCGTTGCAGGTCGGACAGGCGCCCTCCGAGTTGGCGCTGAAGAGCGCCGGCTTCACGTGGTTGGCTTTCGCGAAGGCGGCGCGGATCGGGTCGAGCAGGCCGGTGTAGGTCGCCGGATTGCTGCGCCTCGAGCCACGGATGGCGCCCTGGTCGATCGCCACCACGCCGTCCTCGGTCGACACCGAGCCGTGGATGAGCGAGCTCTTGCCCGACCCGGCCACGCCCGTCACCACCACCAGCACGCCGAGCGGGATGTCGACGTTGACGTCGCGCAGGTTGTGCGTGGCCGCGCCGCGCACCTTCAGCGCGCCCTTTGGCGTCGCGCACGGCCGCCTTGAGCGTCGCGCGGTCGTCGAGATGGCGGCCCGTGAGCGTGCCGCTCGCCCGCAGCCCTTCGACGGTGCCTTCGAAGCACACGGTGCCCCCGGCGGCCCCCGCGCCGGGACCGAGATCCACGACGTGGTCGGCAATCGCGATCGCCTCGGGCTTGTGCTCGACGACCAGCACCGTGTTGCCCTTCTCGCGCAGCCGCAGCAGCAGCTCGTTCATCCGCTGGATGTCGTGCGGATGCAGGCCGATCGTGGGCTCGTCGAACACGTAGGTCACGTCGGTCAGCGACGACCCGAGGTGCCGGATCATCTTGGTGCGCTGCGCCTCGCCGCCCGACAGCGTGCCCGACGGCCGATCGAGCGAGAGGTAGCCGAGCCCGATCTCGACGAACGAATCGAGCGTCGCCCGCAGCGTAGTCAGCAGCGGCGCCACCGATGGCGCGTCGAGCCCTCGCAGCCACACGGCCAGATCGCTGATCTGCATGGCGCAGGCTTCGGCGATGTTGATGCCCTTGACCTTCGACGACCGGGCGGCGGCATTGAGCCTGGTGCCGCCGCAGTCGGGACACGCCGTGAACGTCACCGCGCGCTCCACGAAGGCGCGGATGTGCGGCTGCATCGCTTCCTTGTCCTTGGTCAGGAACGACTTCTGGATTCGCGGCACCAGCCCTTCGTAGGTGAGGTTCAGGCTTTCGAACTTGACCTTGACGCGGTTCCTTGTAGAGGAAGTCCTGCAGCTCGCGCTTGGTGTACTTCCGGATCGGCTTGTCGGGATCGAGAAGCCCGAGGCGGCGAAGATACGCACCTGCCAGCCGTCGGCCGTGTAGCCGGGAATCGTGAGCGCCCCGTCGTTCAGCGATTTGCTGTCGTCGTAGAGCTGCGACAGGTCGATGTCGGTGACCGCGCCCATGCCCTCGCAGCGCGGGCACATGCCGCCGGCCACGGTGTATTCGCGCTTCTCGGTCTTGCCCGGCGCCCTTGTCGGTCGAGATCGACCCGACGCCGCGCACCGACGGCACGTTGAACGAGAAGGCGTTCGACGAGCCGATGTGCGGCTTCCCCAGGCGGCTGAACAGCACGCGCAGCATCGCGTTGGCGTCGGTGGCGGTGCCCACCGTGGAGCGGGAGTTGGCGCCCATCCGCTCCTGATCGACGATGATGGCCGTCGTCAGCCCCTCGAGGACGTCGACCTCGGGTCGTGCCAGCGTCGGCATGAACCCCTGCACGAAGGCGCTGTAGGTCTCGTTGATGAGCCGTTGCGACTCGGCGGCGATGGTGCCGAACACCAGCGAGCTCTTGCCCGAGCCGGAGACGCCGGTGAACACCGTGAGGCGGCGTTTCGGAATCTCGACGCTGACGTCCTTGAGGTTGTTGACGCGCGCACCCTGCACGCGGATCAGATCGTGGCTGTCGGCCGCGTGGCGCACGGCGTTCAGGGCTTGGGGCGCACGAGCTCGGGCACCGTGCGTCCGAGGAAGCCTTCGATCGGCTGCTGCGTGCCGAACGGCGCTTCTTCCCGCAGGTTGATCTTCCGCGTCTGCGCCAGCGCGTCCGCCACCGGCACCTTGCGGTCGCGAATCAGATACGCGGCCCACAGGTGGCTGGCCCGCCACGCGATGGTGCAATGCAGCAGTACCTTGCCCGGGGCCGACGCCAGCGTGGCAGCAAAGGTGTCGAGCTCCTTCGGCCCGTAGGGATTCTCGGGCGACCCGCGCATCGGAATGTGGACGTAGGTGATGCCGAGTTCCTTCAGCAGCGCCGCCTCGTCGAAGCCGATCTGCGCCATCTCCTGGGGCATGCGCAGGTTCACCACGGTCGTGACGCCCTTCGCCCTGAGGTCGCGCAGCGCCTTTTCCGTCGGCTGGCCGCCGATGAAGAAGTCGTCGCCGACGCTGACGAACTTCTCCTGGAAGAGCCCCGTGATGTCGAGGGCGACCGGGTCAGGCGCCGGCCCCGACCTGCCCTTGCCGACCACACTCTGGGCGGCCGCGGGCAGCGCCATCGTCAGGGCCAGGACGGCCACGGCCACCGAACGTAATGGATTCTTCACAGTCATGAGTCCTCTCAGGAGCATCTACCTTACCATCGCGGCATCTTTGCTTCGTCGAGTCCCACGACCTCGAAGTCGGCGGTGCGCGTGCCTCCGGCCCTGACCGGGAACTCGATGCGCAGTCGCGCGGCGTCGCCGGTGAGACGCCAGAATTTCGCCGTATCGCGGATGAAAAGCGCGATCGCCTCGTCGGTGTCGGGCCGCCACGCCGCCAGGCGCTCGGGCGCGCGGTCGTCCACGATGACATCCACCGTGCAGCGCGGGCGGCAGGCGAAGTCGCCCGCCTGCAGCACGAGGTAGGCGCTGCGGCCCCATTTCTGGTGGTCGCGAAACACGAGCTGCACGGGTCGCGGTCCCTGGCCATCCGCGTCGACGCCGTCAGTCGCGAAGATGGCCGCGGTGACCTGCGCCCCGCCTCCCACCGTGGCCTGCTGATAACGCCACAACGCCGCGATCCGCTCCCGCTCGGCCCGTGCTCGAGACTCCTCGCGGGCCACGGCGTCTGCCGCTTCTTCCGTCGCGCGTGCCGCCGCTGCGCGCTCGGCCAGCGACGGTCCGGGGTCGCCGCACGCAGACAACGCGGTCACGAGCATCAGTGGTGTGACAAACGTCAGGAGTGGGCGCGGCCGCAACATCGCCGTCCATGGTAGGACAACTGCCCCGGAGTTCGGACCCGCTGATACACGCTCTTGCGCCGGCCAGACGGCGGCGGGCGTTGCCGGACGCCGGCGCGGATGGCGGCGCACCGGCTGTGACAGAATGACCGCCGGGAGCGAACGACACATGGCCAACCCTGCCGGCAGCTTCATCTGGTACGAACTGATGACGCCCGACCCCGACGCATCGCGCCGTTCTACGCGGCCGTGGCCGGCTGGACGATCGGCGCGGCCACACCCGAACAGGCCGGCGGCATGGACTACCGCATGATCGGTCGCGACGATGGCAAGTTCGCCGGCGGCGTCATGCGGCTCTCGGAGGACATGCTGCAGCACGGCGCCCGCCCGCTGTGGCTCGGCTACCTGTCAACCGCGGACGTGGACGGCCATATCGCTGCCATCGTGGCTGATGGCGGCAAGCTGCAGATGCCGGCGACGAACATCCCGAACGTCGGCCGGATCGCCATGGTCACCGATCCCCAGGGCGTGCCCTTCTACCTGATGACGCCCTTGCCGCCGGCGGGCGTGCCCGACGCGACCAGCGACGTGTTCGACCTGGAGGCGCCGCAGCGGGTCAACTGGAACGAGCTGGCCAGCCCCGATCTCGCCGGCGCCAAGGCCTTCTACAGCCGGCACTTCGGCTTCGAGTTCAACGAGGCGATGGACATGGGGCCGATGGGCGACTACGCCTTCATCGACCATCACGGCCAGCGCGTCGGGGCCATCATGCAGCGCCAGGAGGCGGAGCAGCCGGCGGCGTGGCTGTTCTATGTCGGTGTGCCCTCGATCGCGGCGGCCGCCCGGGCGATCGAAGCCAACGGGGGCACCATCCTCGTGGCACCGCATGAAATCCCGACCGGCGACTGGATCGTCATCGCCGCCGATCCGGCCGGTGCGGGTTTCGGCCTCGCCGGCCCCAAGGGCGAATAGCGGCCGCGACCGTGAAGCTGACCGACCTGCGCGGCATCCTGCAATACATCCCGGAGTTCCGGGAGAAGACCTTCGTCCTGGCGATCGACGGCGAGATCGTGACCGACGAGCGGTTCGCGACGCTGCTGGTCGACATCGCGCTGCTGTGGTCGCTGAACATCCGCGTCGTGCTCGTGCACGGCATCGCCGAGCAGATCCGACGCCTGGCGAGTGAACGCGGGATGACGCCCTCGAACACCGACGGCACCGGCGTGACCGACGCGCACACGCTGGCCGTGGCGCTCACGGCGGCCAATCGCCTGACGCACGAGATCCTCGAAGGCCTCTCCGCCAACGACCTCAAAGCCGCCTGCACCAACGGCATCATCGCCCACCCGGTGGGCGTGATCCAGGGCGTGGACCAGCAGTTCACCGGCCGCGTCGAGCGCGTGGACGTCGAATTGCTGCAGTCGCTGCTCACGCAGGGCGTGGTGCCGATCGTGCCGCCGCTCGGGTTCGACGGCGAGGGCCGCACCTACCGGGTCAATTCCGACGGCATGGCCGTGGCCGTCGCCGCGCAGCTGCGCGCGGTGAAGCTCGTCTACGTCACCGCCGCACCCGGCCTCGTCTACCGCGGAGAGCCGATCCGCCAGATGCTGGTTTCGGAGCTGGCGGCCCTGCTGCAGAAAGACGCGGCCGGCTTTTCCGGCGAGCACCTGTCGAAGGCGCAGCATGCCGTGCGCGCCTGCCACGCCGGGGTGCCGCGCGTGCACGTGATCGACGGCACGCTCGACGAGGGCCTGCTCGGCGAGGTGTTCTCGAACCACGGGCTCGGCACGCTCATCCACACCAACGAGTACCAGAACATCCGGGCCGCCGAGCGCCGCGACATCGGCGCCATCCAGTCGCTCGTGCGCCAGGGTGTCGAAGCCGACGAGCTGCTCAAACGGAGCCGTAGCAGCATCGAACAGCACCTGGGCGACTACTTCATCTTCGAAATCGACCGCAACCCCGTGGGGTGTGTCGCGCTGCACGTCGACCAGGCGCGCAACCAGGGCGAGCTGGCGTGCCTGTACGTGAGCCCGGCCCACGAGAACCAGGGCATCGGCCGCAAGCTGATCCAGTTCGTCGAGACGCGGGCGCGCCAGATCGGCCTCGAACGCATCCTCGCGCTGTCGACGCAGGCGTTCAACTACTTCAGCGCCAAGGGTGGCTTCGTCGAAGGCACGGTCGACGATCTGTCGCCGGATCGCCGCGAGCGCTACGAACGCAGCGGCCGCAACTCGAAGGTGCTGGTGAAGCGCCTGCGGTAGCACGTCACGGTGGCGGCGGCCGTCACGACGCCGTCGTCCCGTCCGGCGGCGGCGCGATGCTGGCACCGAAGGCGAGCAGACGGCCGTCGCCGTCTCTCACCACGAACTCGCGGCTGTTCCACGGCATGTCGCCCAGGGGCCGCGTGAACTCGACGCCGCGGCTGGCGTATTCGGCATACAGGAGGTCGGCGTCTTCGACGTGGACGTAGGCGTCGAGCAGTTCGTCTTCGGCCTTGTCTGGGTTCGGCACCGGCGGCGGCGCGCAGCGGAAGTGAATGTGCTGCCGGTCGCGGGCGACGATGGCGTAGATTGGCGGGTCGTGCCAGGTGCCGACGCAGTCGAAGCCGAGCTTGTCGCGGTAGTAAGCCAGCGTGGCCGCGAGGTCGAGCGAGAAGAACTGCGGCGAGATCTGACGGATCATGCGCGGCACCCTACCACGAACGCCGCATGGAACTCGCCCGCTGCTACATCGCGGCCGCTGTCTAGCCCGGCGGGTCCTGTCACCGGTGGATAGCCTTCCCATCACGTGCTCGCCCTCAGGCTGCGCGCGTGATGGGCCCCTTCCACCGGCGCCACCCGCCGCAGGCCCGGCCGCGCCGTGAGCGCTACCGCTCGACGTCGATACAAAGCACCGCGTGGTCCGAGTAGCCGCTCTTGTCGCCCGCAAAGACGTAACCGCCCGCTTCCCGGTGATACGTCGCGGAACTGGCTCTGAGGGCCGGAGACACCAGGGCGTGGTCGATGGCGAACTCGCTGCCTACCTTCCTGCGAAAGCTCCAGCCGTCGTCGGGCGTAGCCAGTTGCCACCCATTCGCCAAGACTGGCGACAATGCTGGTAGATCGCGGCGTGCATTGAAGTCGCCCAGCGCCACGGTTGACCCACCGACCAATGGCGCAATGGCCTTGCCAAACCATTCCCAATAGCGAGAAATGCCCTGCGGCACGCCTTTGAACATTGGCCGTCGAAAGCCGACAACGTCGATGCCGTCGGTCTTCACATGAAGCCAATTCGACGCCGTGGCTGCCGATAGATTGACATCGCAAACAACCGCACCTCTGGCGAGCGGAAAGCGCGATGCAATCATGACCTGATTCTGCCGTGGAACGTATGCCGAGCTAGCGCCATGCGGCAAACCGCCTGCCGCCAGTGTTTCGAAGAAGCCGATATGTGTTCTTGAGAAGACATACTCGGTCAGTACGAGCACGTCTGGATGCAGGGTGCCAAGAGCTAGTGCCGCATCTATTGGCAGAGTTTTCTCGCGCGTTTGATGCCCAACGTTCCAGGTGAGGAAGCGCATAGCGAGGGTCCATGAAGGAATGTGGATGACGCACACGGGAACGGACGCGGCCGGGCCTGCGGCGGGTGGCGCCGGTGGAAGGGGCCCATCACGCGCGCAGCCTGAGGGCGAGCACGTGATGGGAAGGCCATCCACCGGTGACAGGACCCGCCGGGCTAGACGGCGGCCGCGTCCCGAAGCCTGTGCCGCAACGACTACGGCAGAATGGATGCATCTCTCCCCGGACAACGCCACCGAGCCTACGGCAGCACGTAATCGAAGGTGTAGAAGTGCTTGCCGTCCTTGATTTCAATCGTCATCGTGCCGGTGATGCCGACGAGCTCGTCAGTGCCCGAGTCGGGCACGACGGTGATGACCAGACTCTGCGCTCCGCGGTTCATGACGCCGACGTGGTGCACGGCAAACGAGCCATTCTTGCCCTGCAACGTGCCCGTCACCCGCTCGATCGCGACGTAGGCGCCGGAGTCTTTCAGCGTGCCCATCCCGGCCAGCATCTGTCCCAGGCCGGTGGCGTCGAGTTCGCCGTGATAGACCTTGTCGAGGGCCATCCGGGCCACGGTGGCATCGCCGATGCCCTCATCCTTCTGCGGGATGACCTTGACGTCGAACGTCCCGGCGACATGTTTCGACACGGAGGCTTCCTTCTGTTGAGCGGCCGCGACGTCGGGGGCGGCGGCACTGCACATGATCACAGCAAGAACGACGACGAGCACGACACGCATGGCGGCATGATACCGCCCGGAAACGACAACGGGCGGGATGGATTGCTCCACCCCGCCCGCGCCGTCATGTGTGCATCGGGGTCAGACCCCCGACGATTCGTTTTGGGGTCAGACCCCGTTCAGACCCCCGACGATCCGTTTCGGGGTCAGACCCCTCGCGCTAGGCGCAGCCAGACGTCGTGCCGCAGTTGCTGCACTTGTAGCAGGCGCCGCTGCGCACCATGATCGACCCGCAGGTGCTGCACGGCGGTGCGTCTTCCTGGTTCTGAATCGCCGCAAACGACGACTTCGACTTCACCGGCGGCGCCGGCACCGTCACCGAGGTCTCGAGCGACACCGACTTGGTCACCGTCTCGGTCACCGTGGCCGTCGTCGACATCGCCTCGTCGCGATTGTTGACCCCGGCGTTGTACTGCGCTTCGGCCGACAGGAACTTCGACGCCATCCAGCGGAAGATGTAGTCGACGATCGACTTGGCGAAGCGCACATCCGGGTTGCGCGTCATGCCCGAGGGCTCGAAGCGCACGTGGCTGAACTTGTCGACCAGTGAGTGCAGCGGCACGCCGTACTGCAGCGCGTAGCTGATGGCCTGCGCGAAGGCGTCGGCAAAGCCCGAGATGGTCGAGCCTTCCTTGGCCATCACCAGGAAGATCTCACCCGGCATGCCGTCTTCGAACAGGCCCACCGTGATGTAGCCCTCGTGTCCGGCGATGTCGAACTTGTGCGTGATCGCCTGCCGCTCATCCGGCAGCTTGCGGCGCACCGGCGTGCGGGCGGCCAGCGCGGCGGCCACGGCGGCATCGATCACGTCCTTGGGCGCGGCCACGACGGCCTGGACGTCCTTGGCGGTGTTGAGCGGCTGCGAGCGCTTGCTGCCGTCGCGGTAGATCGAGATCGCCTTGGCGCCGAGGCGCCAGCTCTCGAGGTAGGCCTGCTCGACTTCTTCGACCGTGGCGTCCTTGGGGACGTTCACCGTCTTGCTGATGGCGCCCGAGATGAAGGGCTGGGTGGCGCCCATCATCTTGATGTGGCCCATGTAGTGGATCGAGCGTTCGCCGTTGGCCGCCTTGAAGGCGCAGTCGAACACCGGCAGGTCGCGTTCGAGCAGGTGCGGCGCGCCCTCGATCGTCTCCTGCTCGTCGATGTAGTGGATGATGTCGGCCACCTGCGTCGCCGTGTAGCCCAGCTTGCTGCAGCGCCATCGGCACCGTCTGATTGACGATCTTCATCATCCCGCCGCCGACCAGCTTCTTGTACTTGACGAGCGCGATGTCGGGCTCGACGCCGGTGGTGTCGCAATCCATCATGAAGCCGATGGTGCCGGTAGGCGCCAGCACCGTGGCCTGGGCGTTGCGGTAGCCGAAGTCTTCGCCGAGTTCGACCGCTTCGTCCCACGACTGCTTGGCGCCGTTGTAGAGATCGGCCGGCACGTTCTTCTGATTGATGCCCTTGATGGCGTCGCGGTGCTTGCGCATCACGCGCAGCATCGGCTCGCGGTTGGCGGCATAGCCGGCAAACGGGCCGCCGTGGTCGCGGGCCACCCGCGCCGACTGCGCGTAGGCCTCGCCGGTCATCACCGCGGTGATGGCGCCGGCGTAGTCGCGGCCGGTGTCGCCGTCGTAGGGCAGGCCGCGCGACATCAGCAGCGCGCCGAGGTTGGCGTAGCCGAGGCCGAGCGGACGGTAGGCGTGGCTGTTCTTCTCGATCGCCTTGGTCGGATAGCTCGAGTTGTCGACCAGGATCTCCTGCGCCGTGATCATGGTGCGGCAGGCGGCCTTGAAGCCCTCGACGTCGAACTCGCCGTCGTCTTTCACGAACTTCATCAGGTTGATCGACGACAGGTTGCAGGCCGAGTCATCCAGGAACATGTACTCGGAGCACGGGTTGCTGGCGTTGATGCGCGCGGTGTTGGGGCTGGTGTGCCACTCGTTCACCGTGGTGTCGAACTGCATGCCGGGATCGCCGCACACCCAGGTGCCTTCGGCGATGAGGCGCATCAGATCGCGCGCCTTGTAGGTGTCGACCGGTTCGCCGCTGGTCACGGCGCGGGTCTGCCACACGCCGTCGTCGAGCACGGCGCGCATGAACTCGTCGGTCACGCGCACCGAGTTGTTCGAGTTCTGGAAGAAGACCGACGAATAGGCGACGCCGTTGAACGAGCCGTCGTAGCCCGAGTCGATGAGCGCCCACGCCTTCTTCTCTTCTTCGACCTTGCAGTTGATGAATTCGACGATGTCGGGGTGTTCGGCGTTGAGGATCACCATCTTGGCGGCGCGGCGCGTCTTGCCGCCCGACTTGATGACGCCGGCAAACGCGTCGAAGCCCTTCATGAACGACACCGGGCCCGAGGCCGTGCCGCCGCCGGCCAGCAGTTCCTTCGACGAGCGGATCGCCGACAGGTTGCTGCCGGTGCCCGAGCCGAACTTGAACAGCATGCCCTCGGTCTTGGCGAGCCCGAGGATCGAGTCCATCGTGTCGTCGACCGAGTTGATGAAGCAGGCCGAGCACTGCGGCGCCTTCTCGAAGCCGCAGTTGAACCACACCGGGCTGTTGAAGGCGGCCTTCTGCTGCACCAGCAGGTGCTTGAGATCGTCACTGAAGGCCGACAGCGCCCCGTCGGTCGCGAAGTAGTCCTGCTTCTTCGCCCAGGCGGTGATGGTGTCGACGACGCGGCCAATCAGCTGCTTCACGGAATATTCGCGTTCCGGGGAGCCGACGTGACCGCGGAAATACTTCGAGACGACGATGTTGGTGGCCTGCTGCGACCACGGCTTCGGCATCTCGACGCCACGCTGTTCGAACACGACCTTGCCGCGGTCGCTGCCGATGACGGCATCACGCAGCTCCCATTCGACCTCGTCGAAGGGGTCGGTGCCCGCGGTGGAGAAATAACGCGGGAACTCGAGCCCCGAGATCGTCACGGAAGAGCTCGTGCCGCTCGTGGTGTCCCCGTACGCGCCAACGGCGTCCTGTGAAGCGGCCCCCGCCGCCAGCTTCTGCCCTGCGCCTTCCTTCATGCGTCCTCCCCGCCCAAATCGAAGACAAGACTTCCCCAGCCCGCTGGGGGTCTTGTGGTCCAGAAAATCTCTACGGTGTCGGTATTGTGTGGTCGTGCGATTTACAGAAGTTCTTGCTCGTGCACACTTCGGCGCCAGGCCTTCTTCGAACACCGCCTGCGTCCGGCGACAGCTGTATGACACAGCTGGCGCCACCCGTAGGCGTCGCTCGCAGGTGCCGACCGTGGCCGAAGGGCTGGGAACCCCCGGCGCGGGTTAGCGGCCTCGCGCGCGTTGCCAAATATGCGCGTGCAACAACGGTTTGTCAAGCGCTGTAACCACAATATGTTGCGCGTGAAAATTAGGTCAGACGCTAGATATGGCGAATGTCGGCCAATTCCAGAATCTTCGCTTTATTTTCGCATTTCAGGAGGTTCCGCACAAGCGGAGCCGTAGATTCGAAGGCCGCGAACCCCCTCAGCGCAGGAGCACGGAGGCCATGGTGGCGGCCTTGTCGGCGAGCTTCCCCGCGAACATCACGTTGCGGGCCTTGAGCGCATCGTCGGCCTGCTGCATGAAGCGGCGGGCGGTCTCGTACTGCGCGCGGCCATCGGGGTCGAGGGCCTGGTAGTTCACCCGTCCGAGGTCGCGGGCGGCCTGCGCGAGCAGCGTGCGCACCGACTGGTCGGCTTTGGCGCTGGCGCCAGGCATCTGCAGCGCCAGGGCGGGCGGCGGTGTGGCGGCCACCGCCACGGGCGGGCCCTGCGGCTCGTCGGCGGGCGCTTCGACACGCGGCGTCTCCCGGCGGGGGGGCCGGGGCGGACGGGGCGCCGGGGTCACGGCTTCGGCCGACACGGGCTCGGCCGGCAGCGGTGGATCGGGCTGATACTCCGCGATGACCCGCGGCGGCACCTCTGGCGGGGCCAGAACCGGCATCGCCAGCGGCGCCACGGCCTGGGCCTTGGCGCAGGCGCCGAGAGACCCGGCTGCCGCCAGGCCGCACACGAGAGCGACCGCCCGGGGGAGCATGGCGGTATTGTAGCGCGCTGCGGCCATCAGCAGGCCCCGATCAGGCGGCCTGCGGCAACGCGATCGTGAAGGTGGTGCCGGTGCCCGGCGTCGACTCGACGTCGATGTCGCCGTTGTGCAGCTGCACCGTGCGGAAGACCATCGACAACCCGATGCCGCTGCCCCCGGCCTTGGTCGTGAAGTAGAGATCGAAGATCCGCGCCAGCTGCTCGGGCGGAATGCCGGTGCCGGTGTCGCGCACCTTCAGCAGCGCCCGGCCGTCGCGGCCGGCCTCGGTGGAAAAGCGCAGCGTGCCGCCGTGCGGCATCGCCTGCAGCGCGTTCATCGCCAGGTTCAGCAGCGCCTGGCGCAGCATCGCCGGATCGGCCTCGACTTCGATGGCGCGATCGGCGGCGGTGGCCTCGACGGTGACCCGGCCGGTCTCGGCTTCGGCGCGAATCGACTGGGCGACGTCGGCCGCCAGCGCCGCCAGCGACACCCGCTCGATCCGCATGTCTTCGGGACGCGCGAACTTGAGGAACCCCTGCACCACCGAATCGAGGCGCTTGATCTCGTGGCCGATGATGTCGATGTGCGTGCGCACCTCGGCGGCCGGCTTGCCGCTGTCGATCTTGTTGCGCAGCAGCTCGAGGTGAATGGTCATCGCGTTCAGCGGATTCTTGACCTCGTGGGCGACGCCGGCGGTGAGACGCCCCAGGGCGGTGACGCGCTTCGACAGCTGCGCCAGTTCCTTGCCGGCGGCCCCGCCCGCCGGCAGGCGCCGCAACTGCGCGCTCACCGCATCGAAGACGCCGCGCAGGTCCTGCACCTCCGCCTCCTGCAGGTCGAGCGTCACGCCGAGTTCGCCGCGGCCCAGCCGCGTCAGGCTGCTCTGGATGACGTGGATGGGCCGCAGCACCGCCTGCGACAACAGGATCGCGACGAACACCGCCACCAGCAGCGCGCCGGTGGCGGTGGCCAATGCCGGCGAGATGGTGTCCTGCAGCGACTCGCGCACCAGCAGGGTGGAGATGCCGATGCGGATGTCGCCGAGCGTCTCGTCGCCGAGCAGCAGCGGCGCGCGCCATTCGAGCGTGCGGCCGCGCGAGTTCCAGATCTCCCACACCTGCGCCAGGCCGTCCTGCGCCAGCAGCTCGTCGAGGCTGCCGGCCGGCGCCAGGCGCTGCCCGACCAGCGACGTGTCGCTGGCGGCGATCGCCACCTCGCCGGCATCGACGATGGCGGCATAGGTGACGTCCTCGGAGTAGATCGTGGCCTGGAGGATCGAGCCGACGCCGGCGTCGGCCGCCAGCTCCGCGTAGGCGGTCTCGCGGCTGGTCACGACCTCGCGGGCGCGATGGAAGACGGCATTGGTCAGCAGCTCGCCGCGGGCCCGGCTGTCTTCGAGCGACAGCCGCGCGATCCGCACCAGGTGCGCGGCGCTCAGCGCCACCACGACCGCGCCCACCAGCGCCGTGACGCCCAGAATCTGCTTGAGGCGGATCGACACGGGAAGGGGACCTCGCGGGCCGGCCTAGGCGCCCTGCTTCATCCGGTTGAGCTTGTTGTGCAGGGTCTTCAGGCTGATGCCGAGCATCTCGGCCGCCCGCGTCTTGTTGCCGCCGGCGGCATCGAGCGTGGCGAGGATGAGCTTCTGCTCCGCTTCGTCCACCGTCATGCCCGGCGTGAGCATGACATCGCTGCCGGCCGCAAACGACGACGGCGCCGCACGGCGCTCGGAGGTGAGCGGCGGCAGGTGCTTGGCCTCGATGAAGTCGCCCTTGGCCAGAATCACCGCCCGCTCGATCACGTTGCGCAGCTCGCGCACGTTGCCCGGCCACTGGTACGCTTCGAGGCGCCGCATCGCTTCCGGGTCCACCGCCTTCACCGCCTTCTGGTCGCGCAGGTTGAATTCCTCGACGAAGGTGTGCACCAGCAGCGGCAGGTCTTCCTTGCGATCGCGCAGCGGCGGCAGCGCGATCGTGAAGACGTTCAGGCGGTAGTAGAGGTCTTCGCGCAGCTTGCCGCTCTTCACCGCGCCCGCCGGATCGACGTTGGTGGCCGCCATGACGCGCACGTCCACCTCCTGCTCGTTGCGGCCGCCGAGGCGGCGGAAGGTGCGTTCCTGCAGCACCCGCAGCAGCTTCACCTGCGTCGCCGGCACCATCTCGGCGATCTCGTCGAGAAAGAGCGTGCCGCGATCGGCCAGCTCGAAGCAGCCGGCGCGGCGCTCGTAGGCGCCGGTGAAGGCGCCCTTCTCGTGGCCGAAGATCTCGCTCTCGAGCAGCGTCTCGGGGATGGCGGCGCAGTTGATGGCGACAAACGGCAGCGTGGCGCGCGGGCTGAGCTGGTGCAGCGTCTGCGCCACCAGCTCCTTGCCGGTGCCCGACTCGCCGACGATGAGCACCGAGGCCGTCGTCGGCGCCGCCTGCTCGACCACGTTGTAGACCTTGCGCATCTCGCGGCTGTTGCCGACCATGCGGCCGAAGCGGCCCTCTTCCCGCAGACGACGCCGCAGCTCGGTGTTCTCGCGGCGCGCCGCGCTCAGTTCCGACAATCGCTCGAGCAGATGGCGCAGGCGCTGCGGGTCGACCGGCTTGGTCAGGTAGTCTTCAGCGCCGCGCTTGAGGGCGTCGACGGCGGTTTCGACGGTGCCCTGCGCCGTGAGCAGCACGAAGTAGATGTGCGACAGGTCGTCGCCGAGCGCCTCGAGCAGCGCCAGGCCGTCCATGCGCGGCATCACCAGATCGCTCACGACGATGGTCGGCCTGAACGCGGTGACCTTGGCGAGCGCCGCCTCGCCATCGGGTGCCGATTCCACGGTGAATCCCCAGGTCTTCACCAGCTCCGTCAGGCCCACGCGTGCCGACTCGTCGTCTTCGACGATGAGCACTCGCTGCGCGGCCACGGCCGCCTTCACCGCATCGGTCACGGGGAAAGTGTACCATCCAACGAGGCGCGCTGATGCTCACGCCCGGGCAGGACCCGCACGAATTCCCCGCCCCTGGCGACACGCCGCCGGCGTCGCCCGTGGTGCCCCCGCACGCCGGGCCGCCGCCGCTCACGCGCGCTCGGGCCCTCGGCGAAGCGGTGCTCTGTTCGAGTTACCCCACGCAACTGGTCGCCGCGGCGGTGCTGGCAGCCTTCGGGCTGCGCGGCGCCACCGACGACGGCGGCCTGAGCGCGCGGTTCATCATCGCCGTCTCGCTGCTCGATGCCGCGCTGGTCGTGGCGCTCATCGTCTATCTCCTGCGCCGGCGCGATGAATCGGTGTCGGCGGTGATGCTCGGCACCGCGGCGCGCTGGCGCGAGGCCCTGCTCGGGGTCGCGATGGTGTTGCCGGTCACGATCGGCGTCGCGCTGGTGGTCGCCGGGGTGCGTGTCGTCTGGCCGTCGCTGCGTAACGTGCCCGTGAATCCCTTGACCGCGCTGATGGCCGACCCGCAGCTGGTGGTCGCCTTCGCGCTGGTGGTCGTGCTCGCCGGCGGCGTGCGCGAGGAGATGCAGCGCGCCTTCCAGCTCCATCGCCTCACGCCCACCGTGTTCAGGCCGGCGGCAGCGCTGCTGGTGGCGAGCGTCGCGTTCGGCCTCGGCCACACCGTGCAGGGGCGCGACGTCGCCATCGCCACCTTCGCGCTCGGCGCACTCTGGGGGGCGATGTGGCTGCGCCGGCGCAGCATCGTCGCTGCCGCCGTCTGCCACGCGCTCTTCAACCTGGGCCAGGTGCTGGCGGCGTGGGCCGTGGGCCGGCAGCTCTGAAGCACTTCGCGCCGCTACCGCGCCCCGGGCGGGAAGGTGACCACCGGCGTGCGGCGCCTCAGGTCGACCAGCCAGTCGGCGATGAGCTCGCGCCGTCGATCCTGCACCAGGCGCTCGCGCGCGGTCGAGAGCGACGTGTCGCCGGTGAGCCCGGCCGCCGCGAACTCGGCCGCCTGGGCCTCGGCGTAGGCCGCCACGTCGGCCTCGGCCGGGGCGCCGGCCGACGCGAAGCGCTGCTCGAGATAGGCCGCGATCCGCAGGTCATCGCGCACCCAGGCCGCGAGATAAGACGGGCCGCGCCCGGCCTCGGCCAGCCGCCGCGTGACCTCGTCGGTGTCGCCGATGCGCGCCTGCACCGACGCCAGCCGCGCCTCGACGGCGGCGGTGGCCGGCTCAGTGGGCGCGAAGCGGGCGACTTCGTGCAGCATCAGCCAGCGATCGACGAGCGCCGCCAGCGCCGCCTCGGGCGTCGCCGCCGCCGCGCCTTCGACGAGGCCGAGCGCCAGCGCCAGGGTGACGTCCGACTGCGTCACCACCGCCCCGCCCACGATGGCAAGGGTGCGCTCGAGCAGCGCTTCGGCGGCCGGGGCGGCCACGCGGTCCTGGGCGCGGGCTGCGGACGAGGCGTCCACGGACACGACGCCGGCAGCCGCGAAGAGGATAGCCGCGCGCACACGTCATCAGAACGCCTGCCCCAGTGAGAGGTGATAGACGGCGCGGCGTTCGGTGCCGCGGGAGAAATCGCGGCGGTCGAGCTTGAAGCCGATGTCGAAGCGCAGCGGTCCGAGCGGCGAGCGATAGCGGATGCCGAAGCCCGCCGTGGCCCGCAGCTCCGACAGGTCGACGTCACTGGCACGCAGGAACACGTTGCCGGCGTCGACGAAGCCGACGAGGCCGACGCCCTTGACGTGCGGGGTCCGCAGTTCGGTGTTGAGCACGACCAGCGCGTTGCCGCCGGTCGGGAACCCGTCGGCGTTGAGCGTCGACTGCGAGCCGAGCCGATCGAGCGCAAAGCCCCGCACGGTGCTGTCGCCGCCGGTGAAGAACCGCTCGCTGGCCGGCAGGTCGGTCACCACGTCCACGATCGGCGCCCCGTCGGGCCCGGGCACCGGCTGTCCGGCGTCGTCGAGCCGGGGCACGCGCTTCTCGAAGCCCCTGGCCACACCGATTCGTCCGCCGGCGGCAACCACCCACGCCCGGCCGCCGGGCAGCCGCTTGTAGACGAACCCCTGCACGAAGCCCTTGGTGAAGCCGACTTCCGAGCCGAGGGCCGGCAGCGCCAGGTCGAAGTCGGCGCCGAGCACGGTGCCGCGCACGGGTTCGAGCACGTCGTCGCGCGAGTCGCGAATCACCGACGCGAACATCGTCGACAGGCGCACCTGCGGGAACAGGCGGTCGATGAGCAGCTGATTGGCGACCGCGATGTCGCGACCGAAGATCTCGGTGAAGTCGTAGGAGTAGCGGCCGAGCACCGCGACCCGGTTGGCGAACCGGCGCGCGTACTCGGCCCGCACGCCGCGGCGGTCGAAGTCGAACGAGGCCCGGATGCCGCGTTCGATGAAGGCGCTGAACTGCGCATCGCCCGGCGTGGCGAAGGCGCGGGGCTCGCGGAAGGTGCCGACGATGCGGTACTGGTTCAACCCGTAGCCGCCCTCGGCATCGGCGCCCGCCTCGACGTCCGGGTCGGTGGGACGCACGCTCACCGAGGTGAGCAGGCTGATCGAGCGGTTCTTGCCCCACAGATTGCGGCGCGTGATTTCGAAGAAGCCGCGGGGCGCGATTTCGAGGCGATCGGTGGCCGTGTCGGCATCGGTGCGCCGCGTCCGCTGCCCCACCTCGAGCCCGCCGCCGTAGCTGGCCGAGGTCGACGGCGCCTCTTCGAGTTCGATGAGGACATCGCGCGCCGCCTCGTCGCCGCCATGCGGCGCCTCGGTGATGCGCACCCGCCGGAACAGGCCGAGGCTGCTCAGCTTCTGCTGGCTCTCGAGGATGGCGTCGTAGCCGAGTGGGCCGCCGGGCTGGAGCGTGATCTCGCGCCGCACGAGGTCGGGCGAGGTGCGTTCGGCGCCGGCGATGAGCACGTGGTCGACACGGGTCTGCGGGCCCTCGCGCACCACGTAGGTGACGGTGACGCCCGAGCCGTCGGCGCTCGGCGCCGGGCGCGTCTCGACCGCGGCCCGCTGGAAGCCGGCGTTGCGGTAGCGCCGCTCGATGGCCTCGCGATCGATGGCCTGCTGGGGCTGGTAGAACGGCTTGCCCGCGGTGAGACCGAGCCCCTCGAGCAGCTGCGCCTCGGCCAAGGCGCCGGCGCCCTCGATGCGCACGGCCGTCACCATCGTGCGCGGGCCTTCCGTGACCTGGAAGCGCACGTCCACGGGCACCTTCGCCGGGTCGGTCGGGCCGGGGAACGTCACCTGCGGCACCACGGTCACCGCGGCGAAGCCGCGCACGCGGTAGTACTCGGCGAGGGCGGCGCCGACGGCGCCGATGCGCGCGTCCACGTAGGGCTCGCCCGGCGAAAGCTTCAGCAGCGGCTGCAGTTCGACGCGCGGCATCGCCGAGACGCCGGCCGTGTCCACCCGGCCGAGCACGTGCAGCGGCCCGCGCGCCACCGTGAAGGTGATCGTCAGCACGCCGCCGGCGCGCTGGCGCGTCGCCGGCACCGAGGCCGCGCGGTAGCCCTCGAGCTGCAGGTACTGTTCGAGGTTGCGGCTGCCGTCTTCGACCACCTCTTCTTCCACCGAACGCAGCCGATCGATCGGCACGAGGCTGCGGCGGCGATCGGCGGGCAGCGGATCGCCCGCGAAGGCAATCTCGACGCGGTCGCCGAGGTTGACGCGCACCGCCACGGCCGCGGCGCCGACGCCTTCGGGCGGGTCGGTGACCTGGGCCGAGACAATGGCTTCGTAGTAGCCGTCTTGCTTCAGCGCATCTTCGGCTTGGTCGGCGCGGGTGGCCAAGGTGTCGGCATCGAGCGGGCGGCCGGCCACGAGGCCGAGCCGGGCGGCCAGGCCGCGGGTGGCGGTCGCGGGTCCATCCACCGAGACGGCACCGACCACCGTCTGGCGCCCCGGCGTGATGACGAAGGTCGCCGCCACGGTGCCGTCGCGTCCCTCGGGCGTGGTCCGCGGCTCGACGCGGGCCCCGGGGTAGCCGCGCGCCTGATAGCGCGCCACCACGGCCTGTGCCATCTCCGGCAGACGGCTCGCGACGGGCAGCGCGCCAAAACGATCCGTGAGATCCGAGCGCAGGGCTCGCGCGTCGATGTCCGGGTGGCCCTGGAACTCGAGCCGCGTCACGCGCTCGACCGCCACCACCTCGTAGCGCAGACGCACGCCGTCGCCGCCGTCGGGTTCACCGAACACGCGCACGTCGGCATAGCGGCCGAGCGTGACGAAGTGCTCGATGGTCTGCCGCACATCGCCCATCGTCAGGGCCTGACCCCGGCGCGTCTCGACCAGCGTGAGGACGTTCGGGTCGTCCACGGGCTGGCCGCCGGCCTCGACGCGCACCTCGACGATGCGCTTGCCGAGCAGCGCGCCGACATCGGCCGCCGCCGCTTGCGGCACGCCCGTGACCAGCAGCAGCGCCAGCGCGACGCGGACGGCGGATCTCAGAACGTCACCCGCTTGCGCACTTCGAGGGCGTAGGTGCCGTCTTCGTTCTGTGACAGCAGCCAGCCCATGGTGTCGCTCTGGTCGTATTCGAGCAGGATGATCTGGTCGCGTTCGGTCGACGACAGGCTGCGGACGTAGGTCAGGTAGATGCGGTCCGACAGCCGCTTGCCGATGGTGACGCGGGCCGCCGGGTTCACGGCCAGGCCGGAGACCGTCGAGTACGGATCGACGAGCAGCGGCGTGATCTGGAAGGTGTCCACCCCGAAGGTCTCCTGCACGACCTTCCCCACTTCCGCCGACAGCGCGCCGGTCAGGGCCCGGGTCGCCCGCGATTGCAGCAGGTCCACTTCGCGCTGGTTGGGAGCGTTGATCGAGGTCACTTCGACGTCGCCGGTGGGCGTGCGGTCCGAGAGCAGCAGCGACAGCACGTCGGCCGACGGCAACGGCGGATCGGAGGTGAACTCCGGCTGCAGTCGTTCGGTCGTGCCGGCGATGCGCAGTGTCACGCGGTAGGTCTGGCCCGGCACCCGCACGCGGGTGTCGGCTTCGACATCGAAGAACGGCTGGATGCGATCGGGATTGGTGAAGTCGATGCTGCCGCGCGACACCACGTAGCGGCGGCCCTCGAAGCGGACCTCGCCGCGCTCGATGTCGGCGCGGCCGAACACCTGCGGCTTCTCGGACGTGCCGCGCAGCGTCACATCGGCGCTGGCGACGATGCGGGCGACGTCGTTCTCGATGCGGAAGGTGGACGGCGCCACCAGCCGCACGTCGAAGCGCAGGGCCGGCGCGGCCGGCGCGCTCGTGGCACCGGCCACGCCCGGACCGGTGTCGGCCACGACCGGTGCCGGGGCCGACGAACCGAACACGTTGGTGGTGCCGTCGAAGTCGGGCGTGTAGACGGCGTTGCGCACCAGCACCGACCCGCCGAGCACCGGCGCATCGGCCGACCCCTGCACGGTCAGCGCGGCCTCGACGAGCGACCGCAGGCCCTCGGGATAGCGCAGGCGCAGGTCGTGGCCGGTGATCGTGACGTCGTAGTCGGAGAGCGCCAGACCGCGCAGACCCATGCGGCCGCCCACCTGCACGGTGCCGTCGGCCAGCCGCGCCCGCAGCCCGTCAAGACGCACCGAGGTGGCGTCGAACGCCACCATGCCGTTGATGGCCTCCAGGGCGTGGGGAAACGCAAACGTCCGCAGGCGGCCGTCGGTCAGCAGCGCGTTGCCGGAAATCGTCGGCGTCGCCGTGGTGCCGCCGATGGTCGCCGAGATCTCGGCTTTGCCCGAGCCCCGCACCTGCGGCAGCACGCCCTGGATCACCGCCAGGTTCGCTTCGCCGTTGGCGCGCAGCGTGACGACGTCCTTCTCGAGGTCGATGCGGCCGGTGACGTCGATCGAGGTGCGGTCGCCGGTCATCCCGAAGGCATCGAGGTGGACGATCTGACCGTCGAGACCCACCTTGAGCTCGCCGCGGTTGCGCAGTTCGTAGTCGAAGAGGCGCAGGCGCAGGTCATCGATGGTCGAGGCGATGTGCAGCCCGTTGGGCGTGTAGACGGCGCCCCAGACGCGCACGCTGCCGCCGCCGATGGCCGTCGTGTAGGGCGAGAGCGTCGGCATCAGCACGCGCGCGTAGGGATCGAGCGAGGTGTCCGACAGCCGCACGGTCATCTCGATCTCGCCGGCGTCGGTGAGCCCGAACTGGCCGGAGCCGGAGGCAGCCAGCCGCGGCGAGGCGAGGTCGAAGCTGTAGAGCACGGTGAGGCCGCGCAGGCCGACCTGGGCGGTCATCTCGCCGATGCCCTCTTCGCCGATGAAGAGGTCCGAGACGCTGACCTTGACGTCGTAGCGCGGCTCCTCGAAGGTGCCGCTGCCGGTGGCGCTGAAGTCGGCAAAGCCGGTCAGCGGCGGCAGGGTCGGGAAATACGTCAGGTCGAGCGCATCCACCGCCAACCGCCGGCCGTCGGCGTTGAAGGAATAGGTGCCGGCCCAGGCGATGTAGGCAGCGCCGGTGATGGTGCTCCCCGCCTTCTTCACTTCGAGCCCGTCGAGCCGCACGCCCGGCCCCTCGAAGCGCAGGCTGGTGACGCCCGAGGCGAACGGCTCGTCGTAGGCGAGGCCGCGATCGAGCGTGATGCGGCCGAAGCCGAACGGCTCTTCGTAGCGGCCGTTGAGGCGGATCTCGCCGCCGAGGGCACCGAAGACCGGATAGTCGTGCAGCTCGAACGCCGCGCGGAAGTCGGTCAGCGGCCATTCGGCGGCGCGGATGCGGGCGTCGATCTCGGTGCCACCGTCCCGGCGCGGATAGCCGAGCGCGAACTGCCCATCGACGTCGAGGCGGGCGCCGCCCTGCGTGACGACGGCGTCGCGCACGAAGGCGTACGAGTTCTCGATGACCGCCGCGGCCTTCGAGCGCGCCCCACGACACGTTCCACGCCCGCATGGCGCGGCCGCTGAATGAGCCTTCGACGCGCGGGTTCCCCAGGTCGCCGAGCATCACGCCATCGAACTCGCCGACGCCGCCCAGCGGGACCGATGAGGTCGGCGCCGCCACCATCGTCATGATGCCGGCCAGGAAGCGGTGGCTCTCCTGCCAGTCGGCGCTCGAGACGTGGAACGGCAGCCGCGACGCCTTGCCCCAGCCGGTCGTGCCGTCGAAGGCCACGAACGTCTCGGCGGTGGCAAAGCGGCTGGGCGCGAACTCGATGGCGTCGCCGGTGAACGTATAGCTGACCTCACCGGCGATCGGCAGCGGGCCGAGCGCCGTGTGCGGGCTGAACGGGCCCTGCATCCCGGCGCGGACGCGCGCGGCCGCTTCCGCCTCGTCGGGCACCTCGGGGCCCATCGGCGTGGCCCCGTCCGGCATCAGGGCCGTGAGCGTGCCTTCGCCGGTGCTCTGCGCGAAGGCGCCAAGCGTCCAGCGCGTGAGGTGCTGTCCGCTGGCGCGGCCGGCCAGGCGCAGGCCTTTGGTCTCGAGGAACCCGGTGAAGGTCGTCAGGTCGACGTCCGCGTAGGACACGTCCCAGACGGCGTCGGCGCGCCGCGCCGCCTGGCCGAGCGGCTCGAGCACGTAGGTGAAGTCGACGGTGCCGCCGTAGAACTTCGCCGTGGCCGAGGTGACGTCGAGGCGGGTCGGCACCCAGACCACCGCGGCGCGGAAGTCGGGGAAGCGGAAGTCGTCGTAGCCGGCCTCGGCGCTCACGAAGTCGCCCTTCACCTCGTAGCCGCCCTTGAACATCCGCACGGTGCCGGCGAAGTCGCCCTCACCGCTCAGGCGGAACTCGTCCTTGGCGTAGAAGATGGCGCGGGCGCGCGGCAGCTGGTGGTGCGAGGTGAGCTGATAGGTCGCTTCCGGGAACTTCGCCGGGTCGATGGTGCCGCGGCCGCGCACCTGGGCGCCGTCGGCGTTGAGCGCCATGTTCTCGAGCTGCACCATGCCGTCGCGCACGACGAAGCCGGTCGAGAAGTGCGCCCACATCGGCTCGTACTGCTGGATGAGCAGCGTGCCGCCGTTGAAGGTCATGGTGCCGTGGTATTCGGTGTCTTTCACCGCGGCGATCTCGAGGTTCGGGGCGTCCAGCCCCCACGACGAGCCGAAGTCGCGCACGACCAGGTGGCCGCGGGTGGCGCGGACGTTCTGGACGCTGGTCGTAAACAGACGCGGCGTGGTGCGCGGCGGACGCGGCGGCCCGCCCAGGCGCGGCCAGTTGTGGAGGGCGTTCGGGTAACTCTCGACGATGAGCTTCCAGTCGCTCAGCTCGGCGGTGTCGATGAGCAGCTCACGGCCGAAGATGGCGTTCCAGGTGAGGGCCAGCTCGAGGCGTCCGGCGACCAGCCACGGATCGTGGGCCGGGGTGATGCCGTCCACGACCAGGTCTTCGATGACCAGGCGGCCGCGGCCGATGTTCACGCCGAGCCGGCCGATGTGCACCGGGCGGTCGATGAAGGCGGAGGCCTCCACTTCGGCGCGGCGGCGAATCACCGGGCCGACGTCCACCGTGACGATCGACACCAGGGTGACGGCAATCGCCACGGCCGCGACGAGCCAGACGCGACGCACATGCGTCAGCGCGATCGACAGGCGCCGGAGCAACCCTCGCGCCACGGCCTACTCCACGACGGCCAGCACCGCTCCCGCGTCGACCGACTGCCCTTCGACCGCCGAGACCGATACGACCCGTCCTGCTCTGGCGGCGCGCAGTTCGTTTTCCATCTTCATCGCTTCGACCACCACGAGGCCCTGCTTCGGCCGCACCTCATCGCCCGGCGCGACCAGCACGCGCACGACCTTGCCCGGCATCGGCGCGATGATCCGCTGCGGCCCGGTGGCATCAGTCGCCCCGCCGCCGCGCCGCCGCGACCGCTCGTCGGTCATGACGGCCACGCCCATCGCCCGTCCCTGCACGGCCACCTGCAACTCGCCCGGCGTCTTGCCGGGTACGACGACGGCGGGGACGCTGCGGCCGGCCCCGGCCCCGGTCGCGCCGCCCACCAGCAGCGACAGCGCGCGGCCGTCCACGTCGGCGGCATGCACATCGAAGGCGGCGGCATCCACGGTGACGCGCCATCCGTCCCCCTGCCGCTGCAGGCCCACGGTGCGCGTGTGCTCGCCGATGGTCAAACGGTACTGCACGGTTACCTCAGCGCCTCGGCGCGGGCCTGCTGACGCCAGCGGCTGTCGACCACCACCGGCGCGGCGGAGGCGGCCGCCGGCGCGCGCATGGCCAGGTGCAGCGCCGCGGCAATGGCGGCCAGGGTCTCGTCGTCGGCCGACGGCGCATCGAAAGGCACGCCGGCGCGCTCGACCAGCTTGCGGTCGATGAACGAGGTGTCGAAGCGGCCGGCGATGAAGTCCGGATCGTCGAGGGCCCAGGTGAAGAACGGAATCGTGGTCTTGATCCCGTGCACCTCGTATTCGCGCAGCGCCCGCCGCATGCGGGCCAGCGCCTGCGGCCGATCGTCGCCCCAGGTGATGAGCTTCGAGATCATCGGGTCGTAGAAGATCGGCACCTCGAGACCCTCGGTGGCGCCGCTGTCGTCGCGCACGCCCGGGCCCTGCGGCGCCTGGAGCTTCACGATGCGTCCGGGCGAGGGCAGGAAGTTGTTGTCGGGATCTTCGGCGTAGATGCGGCACTCGATCGCGTGCGCGCGCGGCGTCAGCGCGGCCTCGGGATCGATGGTCAGGCGCTCGCCGCGGGCGATGCGGATCTGCCACTGCACCAGGTCCACGCCCGAGACCTGTTCGGTCACGGGATGTTCGACCTGCAGCCGGGTGTTCATCTCGAGGAAGTAGAACGCGCCGTCTTCGTCGAGCAGGCACTCGATGGTGCCGGCATTGGTGTAGCCCACCTGTTTCGCCACCGATGCTGCCGCGCTGGTGATGCGGCGGCGCAGGTCGGGCGAGACGGCCAGCGACGGGCTTTCCTCGATCACCTTCTGATGGCGCCGCTGAATCGAGCACTCGCGCTCGACAAACGGCACGACGGTGCCGTGCTGGTCGGCCAGCAGCTGCACTTCGATGTGACGCGGCCGCATGATGCGCCGTTCGAGATACACGGCCGAGTCGCCAAACGCCGAGCCGGCTTCGGAGCGGGCCGCCCGCAGCGCGCCCGGCAGTTCGTCGGGCGTGGCAACGACGCGCATGCCCTTGCCGCCGCCGCCCGACACGGCCTTGAGCATCAGCGGGTAGCCGACACCGTCAGCGATCGTCAGCACCTCGGCGTCGGAGACCTCGGCGCCGAGCGGCGTCGCGGTGCCGGGCACGACCGGCACGCCGGCGGCAATCGCCGCCTGGCGCGCCGCCGTCTTGCTGCCCATCAGCTCGATCGCTTCCGGCGACGGCCCGATGAAGGTCAGACCCGCGTCGCGGCAGGCGCGCGAGAAGTCTTCGTTCTCGGCGAGGAAACCGTAGCCGGGATGCACCGCATCGGCGCCCGACGGCCTGCGCCACGGCGATGAGCGCGTCGATCTTCAGGTAGCTCTCGCGCGGCGGATTGGGGCCGATCGGATAGGCCTCGTCGGCCATCCGCACGTGGCGGGCGGCCCGGTCGCAGTCGCTGAAGACCGCCACGGTGGCGATGCCCATATCGCGGCAGGCGCGGATGACGCGCACGGCGATTTCGCCGCGGTTGGCGATGAGGACCTTGGTGACGGGCACGAGACTGACTGAAAATTCTAACACCCGCGAGCCGCGCCGGGACCCGCGGCCCCGAGACCCGCGGCGCTTAGAGCGGGATGTTCCCGTGCTTCTTCGGCGGGTTGCGGTCGCGCTTGGTCTCGAGCGTCGCCAGCGCCTGGATCAGCCGCCGGCGCGTCGTCCGCGGCAGGATCACTTCGTCGATGAAGCCGCGCTCGGCCGCCACGTAGGGGTTGGCGAACTTCTCGCGGAACTCGGCGATCTTCTCGGCCCGCATCGCCGCCGGGTCGGCCGCCTTCTCGATCTCGCGGCGGTAGAGGATGTTGACCGCGCCTTCGGCGCCCATGACCGCGATCTCGGCGGTCGGCCAGGCGTAGTTGAAGTCGGTGCGGATGTGCTTGCTCGACATCACGCAGTAGGCGCCGCCGTAGGCCTTGCGGGTGATGACGGTCACCTTCGGCACGGTGGCCTCGGCGTAGGCGTAGAGCAGCTTGGCGCCGTGGCGGATGATGCCGCCGTATTCCTGCACCGTGCCCGGCAGGAAGCCCGGCACGTCCTCGAAGGTCACCAGCGGGATGTTGAAGCAGTCGCAGAAGCGCACGAAGCGCGCCGCCTTCACCGAGGCGTTGATGTCGAGCGTGCCGGCGAGGAAGCGCCGGCTGGTTGGCCACGATGCCCACCGGCTTGCCGCCCAGCCGCGCGAAGCCGACGATGATGTTCTTCGCGTAGTGCTCGTGCACCTCGAGGAACGCGCCGTCATCCGCAATCGAGCGGATGAGGTCGTGCATGTCGTAGGGCTGGTTGGCCGAGGGCGGCACCAGCGTGTCGAGCGCGGCGTCTTCGCGGTCCACCGGATCGTCGGTGGCCCGCGCGGGGCGGCTCGTCGAGGTTGTTCGACGGCAGGAACGCCGAGCAGCTCGCGCACCAGCGCGATGCACTCGCGGTCGTCGTCCACGGCGAAGTGCGCCACGCCGCTCTTCTCGTTGTGCGTCATGGCGCCGCCGAGGTCGTCTTTGCTGACGTCCTCGTGGGTCACCGTCTTGATGACGTCGGGCCCGGTGACGAACATGTAGCTCGAGCCCTTCACCATGATGGTGAAGTCGGTGATCGCCGGCGAATACACGGCGCCGCCGGCGCAGGGGCCGAGGATGGCGGAGATCTGCGGCACGACGCCGCTGGCCAGGGTGTTGCGCAGGAAGATGTCGGCGTAGCCGCCGAGCGACAGCACGCCTTCCTGGATGCGCGCGCCGCCCGAGTCGTTCAGGCCGATGATCGGCGCCCCGACCTTCATCGCCATGTCCATCATCTTGACGATCTTGGCGGCGTTGGTCTCGGAGAGCGAGCCGCCGAACACGGTGAAGTCCTGCGCGAAGGCATAGACCACGCGGCCGTGCACGCGGCCGTGGCCGGTGACCACGCCGTCGCCCGGCACGATCTGCGTCTCCATGCCGAAGTCGAGGCAGCGGTGGGTGACGAGCTTGTCCACTTCCTCGAACGTGCCGGGGTCGAAGAGCAGCTCCATGCGCTCGCGCGCCACGAGCTTGCCGGCCTCGTGCTGCTTGCGCAGGCGCTCTTCGCCGCCGCCGAGCTCGGCGCGACGCTCGAGCGCGCGCAGCTTCGCGACCTGGTCGCTCATGCCGGCGGCGCCTCGACACAGGGGTTGCTGAGCGCGCCCACGCCCTGCACCTTCACCATCATGCGATCGCCGGGCACGAGCGGCCCGACGCCCGACGGCGTGCCGGTCGTGATGACATCGCCGGCTTCGAGCGTCATGAAGCGCGTCAAGCCACTCGATGATGTACGGCACCGGGAAGATGAGCTCGCGGGTGTTCGAGTGCTGCCGCTTCTGGCCGTTCACCCAGCCTTCGACCTCGAGCTCCGAGGGGTCGAGGCCGACGGCGATGCAGGGCCCGATCGGCGCGAAGGTGTCGAAGCCCTTGGCGCGTGAATACTGCACGTCTTTCGCCTGCAGCTCGCGCGCGGTCACGTCGTTCAGGCAGGTGATGCCGAGCACGTGCGCCATCGCGTCCTTCGCTTTCACGCGTGAGGCGCGACGGCCGATGACCACCGCCATTTCAGACTCGTGCTCGACGCGGCCACACCACGACGGGATGTGGATGTCGGCCTCGGTCCCGATCACGGTCGTGGCCGGCTTGATGAAGAGCAGCGGCTCGGCCGGCAGCGCCTTCTTCATCTCGGCGGCGTGGTCCTTGTAGTTCAAGCCGATGGCCAGGATCTTCGACGGCATGACCGGCGACAGCACCTGACCGAGCGGCCCGTCGATGGCGGCGCCGGGGCGATAGTCGCCGAACACCTCGCCCTCGAGCCAGAAGAACGCGCCGTCGCGTTCCACCGCGTAGCGCCCGCCCATTCCCTGCCGTACCCGATAGATTCTGTCCATCTGTCGTCCGATCCTCTTAGCCCCGGCCCCTAGCCCCTAGCCGCTGTTCGCTATTGCCTCGCCGTTTCCTCGGCCCGGTTCGACGGGCCGCTGCGGTTGGCCGGCGTTGCCGAGTCTACCGCGACGACCACGTAGACGTAGCGCGTGCCGGGCGTGACGTCGCGGTCTTCGAAGCTGCTGCCGCGAATCGGCTCGGGCGTCAGCTGCGTGGTCGGGTCGGCGCCGCCGACGCCGCGAAACACGAGGTAGCCGGCCAGGTCCGGCGTATCCGCGCCTTCCCAGATGAGGCTCACGACGCCAGCGCCGCCCACGGCCTCGAGCGCGGTGGGCGCCGGTGGCGCGAAGGTGTCGGCGGGCGTGACGCAGGCCGGCGGCGAGGCCGGACCTTCGACGTCCACGCCGTCGAGCGTGTCCACGCCGCGCACCACGAAGCAGCGCTCGACGCCGAAGGTGACGCCGGTCACGGTGTGGGTCAGCGTGGCCAGGGGCGGCTCGGTGAGCTTGACGGGACCGGCTGCACCGGGAGCGGCCGTGGCCGCGTCGGTGGCGTAGACGACGTAGCGGGTCGCCGCGACGGCCGGGCCCAGCGGGCGCGATTCCAGCACCTCGGCGCTG
Source organism: uncultured Acidobacteriota bacterium (assembly GCA_963779175.1). GTDB lineage: Bacteria > Acidobacteriota > Vicinamibacteria > Vicinamibacterales > UBA2999 > CADEFD01. The sequence goes on along the minus strand of CAVZXA010000001.1, from coordinate 151,894 downwards.
CCAGGCAGGGGCGCCTGCCGGGCATCGCCGGCGCCGGTCCAGGTCAACACGATCGATGCGGCGTCGTAGGTGAGCGTCGGCGCCGACGGCGCGCCGGAAACCGGCCCGGTCGGCACGCTGCGCACCGCGCTCCAGGCGCCGCGGGTCCCACGACGACTCACCGCCACCGCCACATAGTGGCGCTTGAGTTGTGGGGTCGCTGTCGTGAACACGAGCGGCAGCGACAGCGCCGGTCCGTCGGTGGCAACGGCCTCAACGGGACGCACCGGCACGGGCGGCACGGCCGGAGCCAGGAGCTCCGGCGTCAGGCGTTCGCGGATGGTCGTCCGCGCGCCCTGATCCAGACCCGGCTCGCGCGGCACTGCCGGCACGTCGGCGGGTGCATTCTCGGGCAGCGGCGGCAGCGGGCGGCGGACGCGCTCGGTGGCGACCAGCGTCCACCCCGGCGGCACGCGGCCGCTCGGCAGCTCCGGCGCCCGATCCGCGGTGATGGCGTAGACCTCGATGGCGGCGATGTCTCCGGGGGTGTCTCCGGAGACGTTGGCGGTCGGCACGACCAGGCTCAGCGCCACCAGGTCGTCGCTGCGCAGGGCCGTCCAGTCGGTCACCGCCGCGGGCAACCGCGACAGCGGCGGCAACGGTGCGCCGCGCTTCCCGCAGCCGGCCGCCAGGACCATGAGCAGCAGCACGCCCAGTCCGACGCTGACGCGCCGGCGCGGGTGCGAACCTTCCGGCCGCAGGGCAACATGGGCTGGGCGCGGCGACGGAAACGGCAGCATGTCAGGGATGGGTCGGGCGCGGCGGGACGCAGTCGCGCGCAAGCCCAGTGTCCCCGCTCGCGAAAAGACCTGTCAAGGAATCTGGACGTCCTGGTGGGACGTGAGCGGCCATTCCAGGCCCTTCGAGCTGGCAGTGAAGTTGCAGTCAGGCGGGTATGCCCTCTGCCCTGCTCCCCCGAGGTGTCGTGATGAAAGCCCGACGCTTGATTCTTCCGGCCGCGCTGCTGGCGCTGGCCACCGCACCTGCGTTCGCGCAGGATCCGCCCGCAACTCCCGAGCACCAGGAGGCCGCGCCCGCGCCCCGCGCCGTCGAGCGCGCCGGGCGCAGTCGCGCCCGCGACGACGACAGCGGTGCTGTCCGCGCTCCGCGTCCCTCCGAGCGTGTCTCGATCCCCGAAGCCCGCGTTCGCGAGCGGGCCGAGGCGCCGGCCCCGGCGCCGGCCGCCTCGCCGTCGCTTGAAGAACAGGGCGGTCGCCGCCGGCCGAGCGGCGGCAGCAGCGGTGGCGGCGGACGGGCGAGCGGCGGTGGTGGCAGCCGCGACGGCGGCGGCGCGGTGCGCCGGGGCGGTGGCGTGCGTAACCCGGACGTGGGTGGCCGCGACGGCAACGTCGCACAGGCCGTACCGCGCAGCCGGGCGCCGCGTCCTCCCCAGGCCAACTGGGGCAACTCCTACGGGCGGCGCTACTACTCGGGCGTCGGCGGCCTTGGCTATTACTACTACGACCCGTGGAGCTGGTATGGCGGGGGCTGGCCCGCGTATGGCGCCTACGGCGGCTGGGGCGCGTGGAACGGCTACTACGGCAACAACTGGGGCGGCTACTACGGCGGCGCCTACGGTGGCGGCTACGGCTACGGCAACTACGGCGGTCCCTACGGCTGGAGCGTTGGCGGCGTGCGCCTCAAGGTGAACGAGCGCGACGCCGAGGTCTACGTGGATGGCTACTACGCCGGCGTCGTCGACGACTTCGACGGCATCTGGCAGCAGCTGCGGCTCGACGACGGCGGCTACCGGGTGGAGATCCGCAAGCCCGGCTTCGACACGCTGGTCTTCGACGTCCGCATCCAGCCGGGTCGCACCATCACCTACCGCGGCCAGATGCAGACCATGCCCTGAGCGGGCTTCGCCTCACGCCACACAAGGCAACGGCCGGCGAGATCTCGCCGGCCGTACTCATGTACGGACGCGTGTCGACCACGCCCGGGGTCCCGGCGCGCGGCGCCTACGCCGCCGGCGCCCGGCGCGTGAACCACACGTAGAGGGGCAGGCCCAGGGCGATGACCAGCAACCCGGCCGCCGACGGCCCCAGCGGCGTGCCGTTTACAAACGGCGCCCCGAGGTCGGTCCACAGGGCGTTGGCCACGATCACCGCGCACACGGCGACGAACAGGCCCGGCAGCACCGGATAGCCCCAGGTCGAATACGGCCGCGGCGCATCCGGCTCGCGCCGCCGCAGGATGAAGAGCGCTGCCACGGCCACGCCGTTGAAGAGCAGGATCGAGAACCCGGTGTAGGTGGTCAGAGCGCTGCCGCTGCCGGTGACGATGAGCAGCGTCGTCCACACGGCCTGCGCGACGATCGCCGTCGCCGGGGTGCGATAGGTCGGGTGCACACGCGCCGCCTCGGGGAAGAACATCCCGTCGCGCGCCATCGCGTAGTAGACGCGCGGGCCAACGAAGATCATGGCGCTGTTGCTGGCCAGCAGACTGATGATCGACACGATACCCATGACGTCGCCGGCGCGCTGGCCGAGCAGGCGGTCGGCGATGACGTCGAGCACGCTGCCCCGGATGGCCGCCAGTTCGCTGACCGGAAACACGAACAGGTACAGCGCGTTCAGCAACATGTAGATGACGACCACGGCGATGGTGCCGAGGGCCAGCGCCTTGGGGACGTTGCGGCCGGGGTCGCGAATCTCTTCAGCCACATACGAGGCGGCGTTCCAGCCGGCATAGGCGAAGAGCACCGGCACCAGCGCGAACAGCCACGAGGTGGTCGAGGGGGTGGCGGCCGGCGTCGTCAGGTTGCCCATCGAGCCGGTGCCGAAGGCGAAGCCCAGCACGATGAAGAGCAGCAGGGCCGAGATCTTCAGGCTGGCCAGCACGTTGCCCACCAGCCGTCCGGGACCGACGCCCCGCAGATGGATCCACGACAGCACCCACACCGTGATGACGGCGGTGGTGGTCTGTGGTGACAGGGTCAGCGTGATCGGGCCCAGCGGGAGCGACGCGAACGCCTCGTCGCTGCCGACGATGGGAATGAAGCGCGACAGATACAACGCCAGGAACAGGGCGTTGGCGGCAATCGCCCCCGAGAAGCCGGCGACGAACGAGGTCCAGCCGGTCAGGAAGGCGGCCACCCGTCCGTAGGCCGCATGCAGGTAGACGTACTCGCCTCCGGCTCTGGGACGCACGGCCGCGAGTTCGGCGTAGGCCAGTGCCCCGGCGAAGGCGAGGGCGCCGGCCGCCAGCCACGCCAGCAGGAACAGCATCGGGTGCGGCACGGCCGCCGCCACCTGAGGAGACGTGAAGAGGATGCCGCCGCCGATGACGTTCGAGACGACGATGGCCGCGGCGTCCCACGCGCCGAGCCGACGTTCAAGGGTGGGCGCGCCCGCGGGTGCCTTCGACATGCCCGCGATTATAGGGCGGCTACTGTGTCAACAGCTGACGTTCGATCGGGAATTCACCCAGCTTGGCCCACACCTGGGAGCCCTTTTTCAAGTAGATCTCGACCTTGGCGTCGATGAAATCCTTGTGCTGCATGATCTGGATGCGCGGCTGTTCACCGGTGTAGCCGAGCGCCGAGCGCATCACCATGACATCGGTGGTCGCGCCGGGCGCGAGCGCGTCCTTGCGGATGGCCCATCCGTAGTGCTCGCCCCACATCTCCTGCTCGGTCACGCGCCGGAAGATCGCCATGATCTGCACGCCGTCCACCGGCTGATCCGACTTGTTGCGCAGCCGCAGCTGCACCGACGGCACCATCTTGTTCTTGCCGTCTTCGAGGATGCCCTGGTCGTACCACCCGGTGACGGCCTCGATCGGCTCGAGGACCTCGACCGGATTCACCTTCGTGCAGCCGGCGGCCGTCAGGGTGAGAAGGAGGGCAACAGCGATGTGGCGCATGGGTGAAGGATAGCGCGGGCCATGCGGAACTGCACGGGCCGCGTATTGCAATCAGACACCGGTATGGCCGAAAGGCTCCGCGGCGCAGCCGCTAGCCGCTAGCCGCTAGCCGCTACGTTAAAACTCCTGCACCAGCACGCGCTTCTTGGCTTCCTCGCGGTCGATCTTGCCGCCGCGGTACGCGGCCAGGTCGGCGGCCTTGATGCGCAGGGTGAAGGTGGACACCTGTTCGTAAGGATTGGGCGGCGCCAGCAGATCGCGGCGCTCATTATCGCGCGCGGCCACGGTGAGGTAGGCCTCGGGCTCGAGGAACGACACCATCGGCAGCGAGTTATCGACCATCGCTTCGATGAGCGCCTGGACGACGGCTTCGGTGTAGGCCTTGTTCGGGTCTTCGAGCAGCTGCGGGTTCACGCGGGGACGCGCGCCGGGGTCGGGCAGGCTCGCCGCGCTGGCGCTGGCGGGCCCCGAGGCCGGCTGCAGGCCAGACGGCTCCGCAGCCCCTCCCTGGCGCGCCAGGCTGAAGGGCCGCAGTTGCACTTCCAGCCGCCGCAGGGCGGCTTCCGCCACCGCGCGATCGGGACCGGTGGTCGAGGCCACGACCGCGCGCAGCGAGGCGAGCGCCTCACTGGCGCCCTGCTGATCCTGGTCGAGCATCGTGCGCAGACTCCACATCATGCTCTGGCGCAGCACCGGTACTTCGACGTCGAAGAAGACGCCGTAGCCGTCGAGATGGAAGCCGCGGGCGTTCGAGTCGCCGGCGACCACCACCATGTCGGGCATCACGGCGCGGAACTGCGAGTTGAGGCGGGCCGCGCCCGAGGTGACGGCTCGCGCCAGCATGCCTTCCATCAGGTAGATCTGGTGCCGCAGCTGGTCCTGGGCGCCGAGCGGCGCGGACTGCGCGCCGGCCGTGGTGGCGACGGCCGCCAGCGCGGCGGCCCCGATGAGCGAACGCGTGCGGGTCATGACGGTCCTCGACATCTCTCTTTGCAGCTCCCTGTTACTGTGGCGGGCGCAGGCCGGCTCGGATCAGGTAGTTGATGGCTTCACGCTGACGTTCGACCTCGGCGCCGGTGCGCCCTTCGAGCTGGCCGAAGCCCTGGTTGATCTTCACGAGATCGGCGCGCCGCTGGATCTCGACGTCGCGCACGAACTGGGTGAGGCGCAGCGCCAGTTCCTGCTGCTGCCGCTTCTCGCTGGCCTCGATGAGCGCCCGCACCCGGGCGAGCGTCTCTGATGAGTCTGACGCCGCGGCGGGTGCCGGGGCCGTAGTGACCGCGACCGGGGCCGCGGCGGGGCGGGCGTTGAACTCGCGCCGCAGTGATTCTTCGAGCGAGGCCAGCGCCGGGCCCCAGGTGCTTTCGGCGCCGGGCGTCGCCACGGCAGCGGCAGGCGCCGGGCTCATCCAGCCGGTGGAGACCGTCCAGCCGCCGGCGTCGTGCCGCACCTGCACGTTGGCCACCGACGCGCCCACCGCCAGCGCCAGCATCGCGGCGATGGCCTGGGCCCAGCGCGGCACGGTCTGCCACGCAGCCACCTGCGGCGTGATGACATTCGACACCGCCGACTCGGGCACCACGGTGAAGCGCAGGGCCGGCGAAGGCGGCGTCCATTCGGAGAGCGCCTGCCGCACGCCGCCGAGCGCGGCGACTTCGTCGCGGCACCGGGCGCACCCGGGCAGGTGCCGGGCGACCGCGTCGCGCGTCACCGGATCGATGTCGTCGTAAAGATAGGCGACGAGCGTCTCGGTGTCGTCGCAGTGGAAATGCGTGCTCATGATGCGTCCCCGCGGATGTCGTTCACCGACATGCCGCCTTGTTCCAACTGCCGCCGCACCACGCTCAACCCCTGGTAGAGACGGGTCTTCACCGTGCTGAGCGGGCATCCCTGCATGTCGGCGATCTCCTGAAACGTGAGGCCGTGGTATTCCTTCAGGACGATCGCGGTGCGCTGTTCCTCCGGCAGCGTCGCCATGGCGATGGCGACGGCGCGCCCGAGTTCTTTGCGCGCCACCAGCGTCTCAATCGACTCGACGGGCCCCTGCGCGCCGGCCAGCTCCGCGATGTCGACGTCCTCCGGCATCTGGACCACCGGCGTGCGGCGTTGCTTGCGCATCCAGTCGCGGCAGAGGTTGAGCGCGATGCGATAGAGCCACGACGAGAACTTCGCCTGGCCCTTGAAGCCGTTGATGGCGCGGTAGGCCCGCAGGAACGTCTCCTGGCAGACGTCGCGCGCGTCTTCCTCGCGCCCGAGCGTGCGGTAGGCCAGGGCATAGATCGGCCGTTCCCAGCGTTTGATGAGCTGGTTGAAACTGTCGACGTCGCCGTCCATCGACCGCGCGACGAGTTCCTCGTCGGTGATCGTCAGTGCCTGCACGGTCAGCGTCGCCCCTTCCTTTCGAGACCGTTCGGCGGCCGCCGACGGCTCCACGATGTCGAGCCCCAACACTGTCTTGGACGGCGGGGGCGCGGGTTTGGCCGGTGGCCGCGGCCGTTTCAGCGCGATCTCGATTGTACCCACCCCGCCGGCCCGCCGCCGCTGACTGCAAAGTCCTCCGCCAGCACGACTTCCCCGCCCGCCGGGCTACAATCGAGGGCTGGTGGCCACGCCGACGTCCGAACACGAAGCCTTCCTGACGACCGAAGAGGTACTCGACTACCTCCAGGTCAACCTGCGCACGGTCTACCGCCTGATTGACGCCGGCAAGCTGCCCGCGGTTCGCGTCGGCCGGCAATGGCGGTTCCGGCGCAAGGACATCGACGCGTGGCTGGATCGGCAGCATCAGGCCGCTCCGGCCGTGGCCGCCTCGCCAGCCCCCCGGCCCGACGCCGCGCGGCGCGTGCTGGTGGTGGATCCGGACGGCGCCGCCCGTGACGCGACGGCCGCCGCCCTGCGTGCCGCCGGCCACACCGTCGACACGGCGCCCGACGGGGTCGTTGCGGTCGACCGTCTCGGGACACTCGACTACGACCTGGTGGTGACCGAGCTGCGAGTGCCGGCGCTCGATGCCTTCGGCGTCATCCGCGAGGGCCGCCGGCGCACGCCCGGTCTGCGCGCCATGGTCATCACCGCCCATTCCTCCGAGGGGGCCGCGATTGAAGCCCTCAACTTCGGCGTGGCGGGCTATCTGGTGAAGCCGGCGCGGGCGGCGGAGATTGTCGCCGCGGCAGCGCGCGTGCTCGCATGATTCAGCTGTCGCAGTTGTCGAAGCGCTTCGGCGAGCGCGTGCTGCTCGACGCGGTCACCTGGCATGTCGGCGACAACGACCGGGTCGGGCTGTGCGGCCCGAACGGCGCCGGCAAGACCACGCTGCTCAAGATCCTGGCCGGCCTCGACGACGCCGACGGAGGCGAGGTGGTGCGGCCGACGGCCCTCACCGTGGGCTACCTGCCGCAGGACGGGCTGTCGCATGCCGGACGCACCGTGTTCGCCGAAGCGTCCGACGCTCTCAAGCCGCTGCTCGACATGAAGGCCGAGATGCACGACCTCGAGCATCGGCTGGCCGACGCGGCGATTCCGGCTGCCGACCATGACGCGATGCTCGAGCGCTACAGCGGGCTGCAGGAACGCTTCCGCATGGGCGATGGCTACGCCATCGACCTGAAGGTGGCGACGATTCTGCGCGGCCTCGGCTTCAGCCCGGCGGACTTCGAGCTCGAAGCGGGTCACCTCTCGGGCGGCTGGCAGATGCGGCTGGCGCTGGCCAAGCTGCTGCTGCGCGCGCCGGGCCTGCTGCTGCTCGACGAGCCGACCAACCATCTCGACCTCGAAGCCCGCAACTGGCTCGAAGAATACCTGGCCAAATACGACGGCTCGGTCATCCTCGTCTCGCACGATCGCTACTTCCTCGATGCCGTCGTCAGCCGCATCGCCGACCTGTCGCTGCGCACCATCACCGACTATCACTGCAATTACTCGCAGTATCTGGTGCAGCGCGACGAGCGGCTGGAGCGGCTGCGCGAGGCGAAGAAGCGGCAGGACGAAGAAGTCGGCCGGGTGCAGGAATTCATCGACCGCTTCCGCTACCAGGCGACCAAGGCGGCGCAGGTGCAGAGCCGCATCAAGATGCTCGAGAAGGTCGAGCGGATCGAGGTGCCGCCGGAGCGCAAGCGCATCCACTTCCAGTTCCCGGCCGCGGCCAAGAGCGGACGCATCGTGCTCGACCTCGCCCACGCCCGCAAGGTCTACGGCCAGAAGGTGGTGCTCGACGACCTGACCCTGCACATCGAGCGCGGCGACCGGGTGGCGCTGGTGGGCCCGAACGGCGCCGGCAAGTCGACGCTGATGCGTCTGCTGGCGGGGGTCGAACCTCCCGACAGCGGCACCCGCGTCGAGGGTCATCAGATCGTGATGCAGTACTTCGCGCAGGACGAAGCGACGCGACTCGACCCGACGTTGACCGTCTACGAGACGCTCGCCGACGGCTCGCCGATGCACATGGTGCCGGCCATCCGCAACGTGCTCGGCGGCTTTCTCTTCTCGGGCGACGACGTCTACAAGAAGGCGGGGGTGCTCTCGGGCGGCGAACGCACGCGCCTGGCGGTGGCGCGGATGCTGCTGCGGCCGTCGAACACGCTGGTGCTCGACGAGCCCACCAACCACCTCGACCTCGATTCGAAAGACGTGCTGCTCGACGCGTTGATGGACTACGGCGGCACGCTGCTGTTCGTCTCGCACGACCGCTACTTCGTCGAACGCCTGGCAACCAAGGTGGTCGAAGTGGGCGGCGGCAAGGCCCGGCTCTATCCCGGCACCTACGCCGAGTTCCTGTGGAGCCAGGCCAACGGTGGTGCGGCGCCAGCCACGGCCGCCCCCGTCCGGCCAGCCGGGTCGGCGCCGGCCAGGGGCGCCCCGGCCGCGCCGGCTCCGCTTGCGGCCCCGTCCGGCGCAGCCGGACACGAGGAACGCAAGCGCGAGGCGGCGGAGCGCAAGAAGCGGGAGCGCGCGTTCGAGGCCCTCGGCGCCCGGATTGCCGAACTCGAAACGCGGATCGCCGTCAAGGAGACCGAGGTGAAGACGGTCGAGGCGGCCATTTCGGCCCCTGGCTTCTACGACAACGTCGCCGCCGCCAAGCCGACGCTGGACCGCCACCAGACGCTCATGTGGGAGGTCGGCGATCTGTTGTCGCAGTGGGAGATGCTGCAGGCGGAAGCCGAATCGAAGAAGCCGTAAGCCACTTCTGGGCACGCCGTGCCGGTATCCCGGCCGGCGGCGATCAGTATTCGTCACCCCGCAGGGCACAGAATCCACGATTTCGTAATCGCCGTGGTCCGTTTCAGGGCGGCCTCTGACGAATCGGGTTCGGAACTGCACAATTCGACGTGACGAAGGGTGCCAGACTCGTCATTCCGGTGACAGGCACGACAGTTGCGTATGTCGGGGGCAAGCCGAGTCATGCCCTCTCCCAAAACAGCCCCCGGACGACGCCCCGCCAAAGCCGCGGTACTCCCGGCCCGCGCCGGGACCACCCATCGCGCCCCCATTGCGGCGGCACATTTCGTCGATGACGCCTTCTTCAAGCACCTCGTCGCGCACATGCGCAACGGCGTCCTGGCCATCGACCGCGGCGGCGCCCTGGTGCTCATCAACGACGAGGCGTGTCGGATTTTCGGTCTCCCGGCCGGCGAAGACTACATGGGGCGGCCGTTCGCGGAGGTCTTCCACGCCCATCCGGCGATCGTCCGGGTGCTGGCTGGCGCCTACGAGCTGGCCTTCCTGCCAAACCGCGCCGAACTGCGCCTGACCCCCTCCGACAAGGTGCTCGGCTACACCCTGTCGCTCATCCGCAACAGCGAAGGCCTGACCATCGGCGCGGCGATGTTCTTCAAGGACCTGACCCGCGTCGAGCAGCTCGAGGAACGCGAGCGCCTGCGCGACCGGCTGGCCGTGCTCGGCGAGATGGCCGCCGCGGTGGCCCACGAGATCAAGAACCCGCTGGCCGGCATCGAGGTGATGGCCGGGCTGCTGCGCCGCCAGCTGCGCGACAACACCCAGGCCACGGCGCTGGTCGGCGACATCATCAATGAAGCCAAGATGGCCAACGCCATCGTCCAGGAGATCCTCGACTTCGTGCGGCCGGTGCGCTTGCAGATGGAGCGCACCTCGGTCGCCGACGCCGTCCGCGCGGCGGTGACGATGGCCGACGGCAAGGCCAAACGCGGCCACGTCAACGTGACGCTCGACCTCGCCGAGGGCCTGTCGCTCATCGATGCCGACAAGACGCAGCTGATGCAGGTGTTCGCGAATCTCCTCATCAACGCCTACGAGGCGTTGAACGGCGAGGGCGCGGTGACGATCGCCGCCCGCGAGGTCACCCGCGAGGAAGACGGCGCGCTGCCGCTCGACGGTCTGCACCCGATTCCGACCGTGGTGGTCGAAGTCACCGACAACGGCCCGGGCGTGCCGCCGGAACTGGCCGACAAGATCTTCAGCGCGTTCTTCACGACCAAGGCGCAGGGCTCCGGCCTCGGCCTCGCCATCGTCCGCAAGATCGTCGACGCCCACGACGGGCGCATCGACATGACCAGCCGGGCAGGCGCCGGCACGAAATTCCGCGTCACGCTCCCGGTGAGCGGCGACGCACGCGTGTGGTAGGAGCGGAACGATGAGCCGAATACTGGTAGCCGACGATCACGACGCCCTGCGACGGGGCCTGGCCCTGGCGCTGCGCACGGCCGGTCACGAGGTCGAGGAGGCGCCCAACGGCAACGCCGCCATCGAGCGCCTGCACAACGGCTACTTCGACGTGGTCGTCAGCGACCTGCGGATGGGCGGCTCCGACGGCCTCGACGTGCTGCGCACCACCCGCACCACCCATCCGACCACCTCGGTCATCCTGATGACTGCCTTCGGCTCGGTCTCGACCGCCGTCGAGGCGATGAAAAACGGCGCCTTCGACTACGTCCAGAAACCGTTCGAGATCGAGGAGATGGAGGTCAAGGTCGAGAAGGCGCTCGAGCTGAAGCGCCTGCGCCACGAGCTCGAATACCTGCGCCACGAGCAGCAGGAGAACTACGACTTCGACAAGATCATCGGCGGCAGCGACACGCTGCAGCGCGTGCTCAGTGTGGTGCGCAAGGTGGCCAAGAGCAACTCCACCGTGCTCATCCGCGGTGAGACCGGCACCGGCAAGGAACTCATCGCCGGCGCCATCCACCACAACTCGCTGCGCGCCGGCCGCAACTTCGTCAAAGTGAACTGCGCGGCGCTGCAGGAGAATCTGCTCGAGTCGGAACTCTTCGGCCACGAGAAGGGCGCCTTCACCGGCGCCGACCGCCAGCGCATCGGCCGCTTCGAACAGGCCGACGGCGGCTCGCTCTTCCTCGACGAGATCGGCGACATGAGCCCGAGCACGCAGGCGAAGATCCTGCGCGTGCTGCAGGAACACGAGTTCGAGCGCCTGGGCGGCACCCGCACCCTGAAGGTGGACGTGCGGCTGATTGCGGCGACCAACCGCGACCTGCCGACCATGGTGTCCACCGGACATTTCCGCGAAGACCTCTACTACCGCCTGAACGTCGTCACGGTCGAAACCCCGCCCCTGCGCGACCGCAAGGAAGACATCCTGCCGCTGGCGATGCACTTCATCCGCAAGTTCTCGCACGAGCTCAAGAAGAAGCTCGACGGGGTCAACCCGGAAGCGGCGAAGCTGCTGACGCGCTACAACTGGCCGGGCAACATCCGCGAGCTGGAGAACGCCATCGAGCGCGCGGCACTGCTGGCCGAAGCGCACCAGATCATGCCCGACGACCTGCGGCTGGGCGACACGGTGCAGAGCCCCGGCTCGAAGGACAACCAGTCGGTGGTGCGGATTCCGCCCAGCGGCATCCCGCTCGAGCTGATCGAGCGCCAGGCCCTCACCGAGGCGCTGCGCATGGCCAACTGGGTGCAGAAGGACGCGGCGGAGCTGCTGTCGATCAGCCCGCGCGTCATGAACTACAAGATCAAGACGCTGAAGATCGAGCTGCCGCGCCGCCGCTCGATGGTGCCGGCCGAGGTGGCGTAAACCGCGCCGACCGGCCGTTGACCGCGCTTGCGCGCCGTCAGGGCTGTCTGACCAGACCGACGAGCTTCCACCCCGACGCGTCGCGCCGGAAGTAGGTTTCGATCGGCCGGCGCCACGCCGGATGCTCCGGATGGTCGGCCCTCAGGTCGATACGCACGTAGGCACCGGCGGCCTGCGGCATGCCAGTGGGCGCCATGATGCGGGCGGACGCACTGCTGGTGGCGCCGATCTCCCGCGAGACGCCGGTGGCGTTGTCGAAGACGAACCACGTGGCCCGGTAGGCGGTGGGCGCCGTCGCCACCGCGTGATCCACGGCTGCGTTCCCGAAATGCAGCGTGCCCTCGCGGTCGAGCGCCGGCTCGACGATCGGGTTGACGCGCGGCAGGTAGAGCTGGCCGATGCGATCGCGCCGCTTCATGAGCACCGAGGCCGAGCAGGCGGCGGCGCGGGGTCGCTGAACTTGCCGGTGGCCACTGCCGCACGGATGGCGTCGTCGGAAAAGGCCATCACCCGGCGCGCCGCCCAGAACGCGTCGTCGTCGCGCATCTCGAGATAGGCCCGCATCGGCGCTCGCGGCTTCCAGCCATGCGGTTCGAACGCGTCGCCTTCGAAGCGGCCGATGGCCGGCACGTTCTCGACCGGCGTGAACTGCCAGCGGCTCAACGCGAAGCCGAGCGAGAACAGCCGCCGCAGCGCCGGTCCGGCCTGGGCCACGTATTCCCAGCCCTCACTCCAGTCGTGCGGCCCGTTGGCGCCGACGCCGAACGCCGAGCCGACGTCCTGCAGGTAATGCCGCACGCGCGTCACTGCCGGGCTCGCTGACCAGCGTGTCGAGGGTGTTGCCGGCCTTCAGATCGATCAGGTTGGTCCACGCGCCGAACACCCGCAGCGCCCGCAGTTCGCGACGGTGCTGGTGCTCGACCAGGTCGTTGGGGTCGTCGGGCCGCGTGCCCTCGTACCTGAACCCGCCGAGGATGCGGCCGGGCAAGGCCAGGCCGGCGGCGATGCGGTAGACGCCGTCCGCCCGCGGCCGGGCGCGTGACATCACCTCGGCCAGGTCGTCGGCGTTCATCGGGGTCCGGCGGCGGGAAGGCCGGCGCACCGTGGCGCCGGGGTCGATGGCGACGCGCTCGCGGCGCAGGTCGGCGAGGTGGTACTCGACCTGGTTGTAGCCGAGGGCCCAGAACAGCCGGTTCGCCACCACCAGCGCGCCGGTGGCGCCTTCGGGGTTGGCGGGGGCATCGAACGAGACGAACCAGGTGGCGCCACGGCCATCGCGCGCGGTGAAACCGGCGGCGGCGCCCGACGACTTCTCGCGCAGCACCGTCCACGACGAGGGATCCGGCGGCGGCGCGACGACCGGACCGGTGGCGATCTCCTGCGCCGACAGCGACCGCGTGCCGATGCGGTTGGTGAACCAGCTCGAATCCGGCACTTCGTCGATGGTGTTGAGATTGCCGGCGCGCACGCCGGCGGGTCGGCTGCGCCCGGTCACGACATAGGCATGCGCCAGGTCGTAGGCGAGGTCGATGTCCCAGGGCTGCACCTTCGACGCATCCTGCGTCTCGGGCTCGACCGCGATGGGGTCGTCGGCGAAGAAACGCGGCTGCTGCGTGCCGGCCGGCACCGTCGCCGCGAGGGCCACGGCGGCCAGCAGGCCGGCGGCGCGGCGCCGGAAGGAACGTGGGCAAAGGGCGAAGGTGGCCATGACGGGTGTCAGAAGGCGGCCACCGCGCCGAAGACCAGGCGCAGTCCCTCGTTGCCGCGCGCCAGCTCGATGCGGATCGGCGTCTCGGACGGCGTGTGGATGCGCAGTCCGATGCCGACGCTGCTCTTCAGGCCCCGCAGGTCGAGGTCCTGCCGCCGGGCCGTGACCTTGCCGGCGTCGTAGAACACGGCCACGTCGGTGAAGGTGTTGATGAGGATGCGCCATTCCGCCGACAGCAGCAGGCTGTTGCGATCGCGAAACCGCTGGTTCGCAAACGCCCGCAGGGTGGTGCCGTTGCCCAGCGTGGGCAGCAGGAAGAACGGCACCTCGTCGCCGCGGCCGGTGTAGGTGGTCTCGGCGCGGCCGTGCAGCGAGATCACCCAGGCGTCACGCAGCACCGGCAGGTGCTGCACGACGTCGTAGTCGATCTGGCTGAACGAGAACGGCCCGTCGAGATCCGCCACCCGCCGTGCCGACACGCCGTAGGCGCCCCCGCGCCGCGCGTAGCCGCCCGCCGGACGCCAGTCGAACGCCGCGCTGCCCTGCGCCTGAACCAGATCCACCGTGGCGCCGGCACCGGGGAGCGTCGCCTGGTAGCGCTGCTCGAAGAGCGAGCCGGCGCTTCTCCGCTGCTCGTAGCGCGACACGTCCACGGCGGTGCCGAACACGAGGCGGCCGCGCAGGGGCCGAACGTCGAGCCGCGCCGAGCCCTGCGACTGGCGGAAGTCGAACTCGGTGCGGTCATCGGCGGAGGTCGCGGCCGTGCCGATCCCGTAGAAAGCCTGCCCGAAGCCCTCCCGCCAGCCGACCCGGGTCGTCAGCGCGGCGCGACGGCCCAGCAGCCGCGGCATGCGGAACTCGGCCTCGGCCCGCTTGGACTGGTTGAGCGACATGGCGGCGCGGATGTCGAGCGCGTCGTAGTCGCCGGTATGGAACATGTAGCCGGCACCGAGCGTCAGTCCGGCGCCCGGATACGCGTGCCCGTAGAAGGGATGCCACTTGATGTGGCGCGACGTCAGGTGTTCGTCGATCTCCTGGACGATGCGCTCGACAAAGGGCGGACGGTACGGCGCGGCGGCACGCGCCTTCTCCGCCTGGCGCGCCGCAATCGCGCCGGCGCGGGTGTCGTCCTCCGGCGTCTGGGCGTAGCCGCGGGGGGCCGTCAGCGTCGCCGCGATGACCATCGCGGCCGCGATGAGGCTGTCACGTCCGTTCATCCTGTGCCTGCTCCCGGCGAGCGCGCCGCGCGTGGTGCCGCGCATCTTATACCGGGGGTGGGCCCGGCCTTTGCAGTGGCGATCACGTCCAATGATTCGGGCGACAGTCGCCCCCATGCGAGACAGGACGGCACCCGATGCGATTCCCCCGGATTTCTGCGCTGCTGCTGAGCTCCGCCCTGGCCACCGGGCCGGCCGCCGCTCAGGAGGTCCGTCCCCGGGCGGAGACGGCCGCCACCGCCCTGTCCTCCGCGTCGGACGGCGTGACCTGGCTCCAGCCCGGGCAGTTCGACCTGGCGCCGGCAACGCGTCCCTCGCCATGGCGTGCGCTGCGGGCCGACTTCGGGCGCTTTGCCGGCGCAGACAATCGGCGCTTGCTGGGTTCCATCGCCGTCGCCGCGCTGGCCAGCCATGCCTGGGACGGGACCGGCATCGAGGAATCGCGGGAACACCTGCCCCCGTCCGCCTTCGCGTGGGGCAATATCGGCGGCGGTCTGCTCGTGCAGGGCGGCGGCGCGCTGGCCACCTGGGCCCTCGGCCGGGCCACGGGCTCGCCGCGCCTGACGGCGCTCGGCGGTGACCTCGTCGCCGCGCAGCTGGTGTCGCAGACCTTCGTCCAGGGTCTGAAGTATTCGGTGCGTCGCGCCCGCCCCGATGGCAGCAACTCGCTGTCGTTTCCCTCGGGTCACACGGCCTCGACCTTCGCGACGGCCACGGTGCTGCAACGGCATTTCGGCTGGAAGGCCGGCCTGCCGGCCTATGCGTTTGCAGCGTATGTGGGGGCGGCCCGGATGTCGGCCGACAAGCACCATCTGAGCGATGTCGTGCTCGGCGCCGGCATCGGCCTGGTCGCCGGGCGGTCGGTCACCGTGCAACTGGGCCGGCAACAGTTCGACCTCGGGGTGGCGCCGGCCGGGGGCGGGGCGATGGTGGCGTTCACCAGGAAATAGCCCGTCGCTCACGGGGCAGGCGAGACCGGCCGATACTTCTGCAGGACGAAGGCATGGCGCTCCCGGGGAACCCGGGAGCCTGGCCCCACACAGGAGGACGGGCATGATCCGGGAACTCAGCAGAACCGCTCGATTCGGCACGGCCGCTCTGTTGGCCCTGGTCGTGCTGCTCTGCGCCGCCGCGCCGGCCGATGCCCAGCGCTGGGGGCGGCCGAGAACGCCGCGCGCCGGTGCCTGCTTCTACCAGAACGCCAACTACGGCGGCGACTACTTCTGCGTCGAAGGCGGCGACGAATACGACCAGATGCCCGAGGGCCTGAACGACCGGATCTCATCGATCCGCGTCTTCGGCGACGCCAGCGTCGTGGTCTACCGCGACCCGAACTTCCGGGGACGTTCGACCCGCTTCACCGACGACGCCGACAATCTCCAGCTCGATGGCTGGAACGACACCGTGTCGTCGCTGCAGGTGCGCCTCGACTTCGGTCGGGTCACCCGCGCCGAGGCCGAACGCATCGTCGAACGCGCCTACCGCAGCGTGCTCGGTCGCGACCCCGACGACGGCGCGCGGGGATGGGTCGACCGGGTGCTGCGCGACCGCTGGTCGCAGGCCGACGTCGAGCGCGAACTGCGTAAGAGCGCCGAATACCGCAACCGGCGACCGCCAAATTAGCCGCTAGCGGCTAGGGGCTAGCGGCTAACGCGTTTTCGCTCGCGGGTGCGCCCGCCGGTAGACGTCGATGAGCTGCGTCGCGTTCACGTGCGTGTAGCGCTCGGTGGTCGTGAGCCGCGCGTGGCCGAGCAGTTCCTGAATGGCGCGCAGGTCGGCGCCGCGCTGCAGCAGGTGCGTCGCGAACGAATGCCGCAACGCGTGCGGGCTGATGCCGGTGCGCTCGCTGCACCTGGCCACGTAGCCCGTTACCAGCCGGTGCACGCTGCGTCCGGTGAGGCGGCCTCCACGGGCGTTCACGAACACCGGTTCTCGGCCGGCGCGGTCGGCGCGGCCGCGGCCGGTGGCGCGCGCTTCTCCGAGGCGCCCTCGCACCGTCGTGGCGCGTGCCGCCGGCGGATGCTCGCGGCGAATCAGCTCGCGGTCGGGCAGCCACTGCCGGATCGCCAGCTCGGTCGAGCGATTGAACGGCAACAGGCGCTCCTTCCCGCCCTTCCCCAGCACCCGCACCATCCGCGCCGGCAGGTGCACGTCTTCGAGATCCAGGCCGACCAGCTCGCTCAGGCGCAGTCCTGACGCGTAGAAGAGCTCCAGGATGGCGCGGTCGCGGCGGCCGAGTGGCGTCGCGGCATCCGGCGTCTCGAGCAGCGTCGTCATGTCGGCTTCGCTCAGGTGCCGCGGCACCTTACGATCGAGCTTCGGCGCCACCGCCGCGCCCGACGGGTCGTGCGCCAGCCAGCCCTCGCGCACCAGATAGCGCAGAAACGCCCGCACGCCCGAGAGCTTGCGCGCGACCGAGGCCCGCGCCTGCTGCGCGCGGTTCATCTCGATGACGAACCCGCGCACCGACTCGCCGTCGAGCGCGGCGACGGTCAGCTCGGCGCGCTTCATGCCGCGCTCCACGCGCGTGTGTTCGAGGTACTGCTCGACGTCGCTGGTATACGCGCGCACCGAATGCGGCGACAGGTGGCGGTTGAGCGCGAGGTGCTCGATGAACGCTTTGAGCGCGTCCCGTGCCGCTACCGCATCCATCGCTCGAGCTCGGCCAGGGCGCGGTCGGCCATCGCCTGCTTGCGCAGCGCCTTGTCGCGCGGCGGCGCGTCGAGCGGCGGCATGATGCCGAAGGTGATGTTCGACGGCTGGTAGTGCTTCGGATCGGCGTGCGAGGCGTAGTAGGCCAGCGCGCCAATTGCGGTCTCGCGCGGCGGCGCCTGCGGCGCGAGGCCCTGCGCGACGCGGGCGGCGTTCCTGCCGGCGATGAGACCCGAGGCCGCCGATTCGACGTAGCCCTCGACACCCGAGATCTGGCCGGCGAAGAACAGATCCGCGCGCGTCTTCGTCTGCCACGTCGGCAGCAGCACCTTGGGACCGTTGATGAAGGTGTTGCGATGTACCATTCCGAAGCGCACGAACTCGGCGTGTTCGAGGCCCGGCACCATCCGCAGCACTCGCGCCTGATCGCCCCATTTGATCTGGGTCTGGAAGCCGACCAGGCTGAAGTGGTCACCGGCGAGCGTGTCCTGCCGCAGTTGCACGGCGGCGTAGGGACGGCGCCCGGTGCGCGGATCTTCGAGCCCGACCGGCTTCATCGGGCCGAAGCGCAGCGTCTCGCGTCCGCGATGCGCCATCACCTCGATCGGCAGGCAGCCCTCGAAGAACTGCGCGCTGTCGAAGTCGTGCACGGTCGCCGATTCCGCCGCCACCAGCGCGTCGTAGAAGGCCTCGTATTCGGCCTTGGTGAACGGGCAGTTTAGGTAGTCGCCCTCGCCGTCATCCACGCCACACGCCGGCCCGTCGGCCTCGACCGCTGCGGCCACGGCCACCGGCGCCGCGTCGGTGCGATTGGCACCGGCGCCCGCCGTGTCACGGCGCAGGCTGCGGCCCCAGCGCGACTGCCGGAACACCTTGCTCATGTCGATCGACTCGGCCAGCACGATCGGGCTGATGGCGTCGTAGAACGCCAGGTGCTCGTCGCCGACGAAGGCCTGCACCGACTGCGACAGCGCGTCGGAAGTGAGCGGGCCGGTGGCGATGATGACGGCATCGCCCGGCGCCGACGGCGGCGGCACGCTCGTGACCTCCTCGCGGCGGATGGTGATACGCGGTTCGGTGGCGAGCCGCGCGGTGACCTCGCGCGAGAAGACCTCGCGGTCGACCGCCAGCGCGGCACCGGCGGGCACGCGGGCCACTTCGGCCGCGGCCATCACCACCGAGCCCAGACGCCGCATCTCTTCTTTGATGAGGCCAACGGCGTTGTCGAGCTTGTCGCCGCGAAACGAGTTGCTGCAGACGAGCTCGGCCAGATGGTCGGTCTTGTGGACCAGCGTCGGACGCACCGGACGCATCTCGTGCAGCGTGACGTCCTGCCCGAGGCGCGCTGCCTGCCACGCCGCTTCGCAGCCCGCGAGGCCGCCGCCGATGATGTGAATCACCGGTCCAGTGTACGGCCCGCCTGCACGGAAATGCCAGCCTCCCCGGCCACCGGATAGAATCGGCCCCATGACCTCTGCTGCTCACCTCACCTCGTCCCGCGTGCTCGTCGTGACGGCACTCCTCCTGTTCGGTGCGGGACTGCCGGCCGATGTCGCTGCTCAGACCGCGCCTCGGCCTTTCGGCACGCAGCGCGAGCAGGCGGTGATGCAGCAGGCGTGGCTCAAGGCCCGCCTCGACACCTTCCTGCCGCGCCTGATGCGCACGCACGGCATCGACCTGTGGGTGGTGTCGATGCGGGAGTACAACGAAGACCCGGTCTTCAAGGCCATCGTGGCGCCCGACACCTTCGCGGCGCGCCGGCGCACCATCTACGTGTTCTTCGATCGGTGCGCGGCTGCCGGACAGCCCGCGGCGGCCAGCTGCATCGAGCGGATTGCCCTCGGCGGCACCTCGCAGGGCGGCGTCTTCGACGCGCGCCGCGCCACCGTGGCCGCCGCTGGTGACGTCGGCCGCGGGCAGCAGGCCGAACTCTGGGGCGACGACCAGTGGCAGGCCCTCAAGGGGGTCGTCGAAGAGCGGAAGCCGAAGGTCATCGGCATCAACAGGTCCACGGTGTTCGCGTTTTCTGACGGCCTCTCGAGTGGTGAACTCGACGGTATGTCCAAGGCGCTCGGGAGCACCTGGACCTCGCGCTTCAAGGACGCCGAGGCGCTGCCCCTCGAGCTCATCGCCGTGCGCCTGCCGGAAGAGGAAGTCTTCTTCGCGAAGATGACCGAACTGGTCTGGTCGATGACGCAGGAGATGTTTTCGGAGAAGACGATCACGCCTGGCGTGACGAAGACCAGCGACCTGGTGTGGTGGTGGCGGCAGCGCGTCAACGACCTCGGCCTCGATACCTGGTTCCAGCCGAGCGTGGACGTGCAGCGCCGCGGCACCACCGAGGCCGAACTCGGCGCCGATCCGGTGATCCAGCGCGGCGACGTGCTGCACTGCGACGTCGGCATCACCGTGGCCCGCCTCAACACCGACACCCAGCACCTCGCCTACGTGCTGCGCGACGGCGAAACCGACGCGCCGGCCGGGCTTGAAGCAGGCCCTCGCCAACGCGAATCGCATGCAGGACCTGACGCTCGAGGAGCTGCGTCCGGGCCGCACCGGCAACGAGGTGCTGAAGGCGATGCGCGCGCGGATGACGGCGGCCGGCATCGACGGCACACAGTACAGCCATCCGATCGGGCTGCACGGCCACGGCGCCGGTCCGCTCATCGGCCTGTGGGACTACCAGGACGGCGTGCCCGGACGCGGCGACGCGAAGGTCATCCCGAGCATGTGGTACTCGATCGAACTCCAGGCCACGACACCCGTGCCCGAGTGGAACGGCCAGCGCGTGCGGATGGCGCAGGAAGAAGACGTCGTCATCGACGCGGGCGGTAGGGTGCGCTGGGCCCTGCGCCGGCAGGACCGCCTGTTCCTCGTGCGCTGAGACCGCGCCTCAGGGCACGACCACCATCACCTCGTTGCTGGTCGTCTGCGAGAAGCAGCCGCCAGAGAGCCGCGCGTAGTAGGTGCCCGGCGGCGCCACAATCGCGAACGACGTCGCGTAGGGCGGCATCTCCAGATAGATGGCGCTCGCCCCTGGCGCGGAGCCCGCGATGAGCACCGGCGGCGAATCGGAGCCGTCGGCCCCGGCGTCCACGAGAAGGTCACGACGCGCCCGCTCACCGACGCGATGAGCCCGGTCGGTGCGACCGCGTTGCAGTTCTGGCGGGGCCGCGTGTCGATGAGCAGCTCGCGGCCGGGGCCCGATCGCGCGCCGCCGTTCACGGCGACGACGCCGCGCGAAGTACATGCCCACCGGACCATCGAAGGTGAAACTCGTGGCGCTCGCCCGGGAGCGGCAGCGCGCCGAGTCGGTCCGCCCGTCACTCGTGCCGCCTTCGAGCAGGTACTGCTGCGGCGCGCCGGTGGACGGCGGCTGCCAGCGGAACGTCACGCGGGGGCCGTCTGCAACGACGGTGGCGTCGAGCGGCGCACCGGGCGCGGGCGGCCCGGCCGCGAACGACACGTCCGGCGTCGGTATGCTGGCGACGAGCCCTTCGAGCGCGCGCACGCGCACGGCGTAACTGCCTGGCGGCGCCGTCGCCGTGAACGACGTCTGCGCCGCCGGAAGGTCCAGCGACAGGAGCGGCGGGAGTCCTTCGGTCGCCGACACTTCGAGGCGCACACCCGTCCTCACGGACGACGCCGGCAGCGTCCACGAGAGGGTCGTGGCGCCATTGGCCTGCGTCACCTGCAGCGCCGTCGGCGGCGCGGGCGAGCGCGGCAGGCAGCCCCCGAAGGTCACGAGGCAGTCGGGCAACACGGCCAGCATTCCCGCCCGTGACGGCGTCCACGGCAGGCGCTGGCCCGTGACCGTCGAAAAGGCCACGGTGAAGCCGGTGGCCTGCCCGCCCACGGTGGGCCGGCCTGTGAGTGCGTAGAGGAAATAGGGGAACGGCGACCCGACCGCCGCATACAGATGACCATCAGGCCCGATGGCGAGGTCGCGAATCCCACCGGACGAGTAGCCGCCCTCGCTGACACCAAGGACGTCCGGATTCCACGGCATGACGGCGCCGGTGACCGCGTCGACCTCGGCCAGCCCGCGGCGGCGCTGGCCGTTGACCTTGGAGAAGATTCCGCCGATCCACACGCGTCCCACCGCAGCACGCACGACGACCGGCCTGGCGTCCACGACGGGTTGCCACGGACGGAGCGCGCCGGTCGTCAGGTCGAACGCCGCGAGCCCGCCGCGGCTCTGACCGTTCACGGCGGTGAACTGACCGCCGGCGTAGATCGTGTTGCCGTCGATCGCCACGCTGACACCGCCGTCACCCGTGAACGTGGCCGGCAGCGCCCGGTACGACCAGTCCGCAATCGTGATGACGCCGAGCGACGTGCCCACACCCGCACCCGACACGCCGATGACGAGCTCGCCGCCGGCGACGCGCATCGCGCCGAGGCCGGTCGGGAACGTGCGCTCCGCAACCACCGCGCCGCTCGCCGGATCGATCTTCGCGACGCGCACGGCGAACTGCCCGTAGGTCCCCTCCGAGCGCGCGAAGAGCCAAGTGCCGTCGGTGGCCAGCTGCGCGATCTGTTCATCCGGGTCGGTGAACACCATCGCCGACGTCCACGCCTCGAGCGCGTGCGTGTCGAGATCGACCGAAGCCAGGCGCGACCGCGGCACGGCGCCGCCACCACTGAAGCCGCCACCGAGTAACACGCCTTCGGGCGCCGCCGCCACCGCGGAGATGCCGCCCACGACACCGGGCGTAAACGGAATCGTCGCGCCGGCGTTCGTGTCGACCACCTGGAGCGCGCCTCCACTGACGCCCCCGTTGTGGATGATGGCCATGTACGGACCGACGCGGGTGAGGCCGAAGGGGATTCCCTGGGCAGTGGGCCGCCATGGCGCCCGCTCGCCCGTCGTCGCGTCCACGGCCGTGAGATTCTGCCGTCCCGTGGTGCTCAGGAACCGGCCGCCGAAGTAGAGCCGTCCGCCGTCAAGCAGCATGGAGTTGATCGCCGTGTAGTCGCCGTAGGTGCCCGACTGGAAGACGAACTGCATGTCGGGCTGCCAGGTGGTGTCGTCGCCGGTGAGCGGATCGACCGCCCACACGGGCCGCTGGTAGCCGGCGCCACCCACGTAGACCCGTGCCGATGACGCCGCCAGCGCGCCAATCCAGTTGGTCGCTTTCTCGAACAACACGTGGCCACTCGCCGCGTCGACGCCCCACAATCGGAAACCGGTGGCGACCGAGACGTCACGACGCGTTGCCGCGACGTAGACGCCGATCGACGACGCAGCGAGGGCGTCGAGCGGCGCCCCTGCGGGTTGAACGCCGCGCCCCAGCCGGTCAGGCCCCCCGTCGCGGCATCCACCGCCGCCAGGCCACGGCGCGCGGCGCCGTTCACGGTGGTGAAGTCACCGAGGAGATAGACGCGGCCGTGCGCGACGGCGAGCCGGCGAATAGCGCCGTTCACGACGAGCCGGAAGCGTTCGTCCACCGAGCGGTCCGGCGCCACGCGCGCGAAGCCGGCGACCGGGCGCCCGCCCACGCTCGTGAACGTGCCGGACAGGAACCAGCCGCCGACGCCATCGGCGGCGATCTGCGACACCTCGCCCCCGACCACGGGGAACGCCTGCGGCTGGAGCACGCCGAGCGTGTCGACGACGGCCGCGCCCCCGGTGGGCGTGCCGAGATCGGTGAATCGTCCGCCGATGAACAGCCGGCGGCCGATCTGGGTGGCCGAGCGAATCGGCTCCTCCGAATTGAACCCGAAGAAACTACGGGCGCCGTTCGGGAGCGGCCAGGGAATCTCGGCGTACTGCGCGAAGCCCGGACGCTCCAGCAGCGTAAACGCGAGCAGGAGAAAACAGCACCGGCGTGCAGGCAACATGGCCTACCTCCGGCGGAGCTGAGGGCGGGGCTCCGCGCACCCCGATTGTCGCCCTCGAGCCAATGCGGCGCAAGCGGCCGCGGTATCTGTCAGGGCCAGAGCCCTCGCGCCGAGCGACGTGGCTAGCGGCCGAAGCCGGGCGGCGTCATGAACGTGCCGGCCACGACCAGCCGGCCGCCATCGAGCTTGAGCGGCAGCGGCGGCAACGCCCGCGGCGCCGGGCCGCCGATGGCCATGCCGGAATCGCGCGGGTCGAAGATCGAGCCGTGGCAACTGCAGAAGAACGTCTGGCTCTCGCCGAGCGACTCGTCGACCTCGCAGCCCGAGTGGGTGCAGATGGCCGAGTAGGCGACGATGTCGTCGACGGCGCGGGCGCGCGTGGCCTCGGAGAGCGAGGTCGGATTCACGCCGCGCCAGGACGATCTTGTTGAGCGGCGTGCCATCGCGCGCCACATCACCCGCCAGCGGCCACACGATCACCGCGCGGCCATCGAACGGCACGTCGTCGGGGGTCAGGGGAATCAGGGAGGTGTCGCCGACGCGCACGAGCAGGTCGCCGGGGGCCACGGTGGGGCCATCCTGCGCGCTGCTGCGGATCGGGGTCAGCCACGCCAGCACCATGCCGGCGGCACCGCGGAGCATCGTTCGTCGCTGTGAATCCATCTGCTAAGCCTTCTTGCCTCGTTTCGGGGCCGCGGATCTCGCCCCGCCACGGCCGCGGGCGGCGCCGCGCTTCTTCGCCGGCGCGCTGCCGGCGCGCGCATTGAGCAGCTCCACGGCCTGTTCCATCGTAACGGATTCGGGCGCCGTGCCTTTCGGCAGCGACGCGTTGGTCTCGCCATCGGTCACGTACGGCCCGTAGCGGCCGTCGAGGATGCGCACCGCCGCGCCGCCCTTGGGATGCGGGCCCATCGCTCGCAGTTCGGTCGCCGCCGCGCGCTGCCGGCGCTGGCCCTTGGGTTTGGCCAGCAGCTCCTTCGCGCGCTCGAGCGTGATCGTATAGACGTCGTCGGTCGCTTCGAGCGATCGGAAGTCGGCGTCTTTCTGCACGTAGGGACCGAAGCGGCCGCGGTTGGCCAGAATCATCTGGCCGTCTTCGGCGGCGCCGAGTTCGCGCGGCAGCGACAGCAGCCGCAGCGCTTCGTCGAGCGACACGCCGTCTTCCGACATGCCGCGGTCGAGCGAGGCGCGCTTGGGCTTGACCTTGCTGCCCTTCTCGGGATTTTCGCCCAGCTGCACGTAGGGACCGAACCGGCCGTGCATCACGTAGACGGCCTGACCGGATTTCGGATCGGCCCCGAGCGGTCTTCGGGCCCTCGGCCTTGGCCTTCAGCAGCTTGAGCGCTTCCTCGAGCGTCGAGATCGGCCGGGCTCATCTCTTCCGGGAATCGAGGCCCGCGGCGAGTCGTCGCCGGCATCGCCGAGCTGCAGGAACGGGCCGTAGCGGCCGATCCGCACGCGCACCTGCTTGCCGCTCTCCGGATCGTCGCCGAGCAGCATCATCGGGTAGTCGATCGACTTGTCCTTGCCCTGGACGATGGTCTCGAGTCCGGTGTGCTTGCCGTCGCCGCGGTAGAAGGCGCGGATGAAATCGAGCCAGTCTTTCTGCCCGTTCGAGATGGCGTCGAGCATCTCTTCCATCTCGGCGGTGAAGCCGATGTCGACGTAGTCGGCGAAGTGCTCGCGCAGCAGGCGCGTCACGGCAAACGCGGTGAAGCTCGGCACCAGTGCCTTGCCCTGCTTGCTCACGTAGCCGCGGCGCTGGATCGTGGCGACGGTCGGCGCGTAGGTGGACGGCCGGCCGATGCCCTCTTCTTCCAGGCGCTTGACGAGCGAGGCTTCGGTGTAGCGCGCCGGCGGCGCCGTTTCGTGGCCCTTGGCGCCGACGCGCAGCAGGATGAGATTTTCGTCGAGCTGGTCGGGCGCGTGCACCTTGTCGCCGACCTTGAGCTTCGGCAGCAGGGTCTCCTGTTCGCCGAGTTCAGCCGACGGGTCGTCGCTGCCCTCGACATAGGCGCGCAGGAAGCCGGCGAATTCGATCGCCTTGCCGCTCGACGAGAACACCGCGCGGTGGTTGTCGGGCGTGGTGCCGGTGATTTCGATCGAGGTGCGCAGCAGCTGCGCGTCGGCCATCTGCGAGGCCACGGCGCGTTTCCACACCAGCTCGTAGAGCTTCAACTCGTCGCTCTCGAGAATCCGCTCGAGCGCCTGCGGCGTGCGGCGGAAGTCGGTGGGGCGGATCGCTTCGTGCGCTTCCTGGGCGTTACGGACCTTGGTCTGGTACTGGCGCGGACCGCGGTAGTAGTCCTTGCCGTACATCTCCTGCACGGCGTGTCCGGCCTCGGCGAGCGCCTTGTCGGAGAGCGTCGTCGAATCCGTGCGGTGATACGAGATGAGACCTTCGAGTTCGCCGCCGCCGAGGTCGACGCCCTGGAAGAGGCGCTGCGCGACGCTCATCGTGCGGTCGGAGGAGAACCCCAGCTTGCGGTTGGCTTCCTGCTGCAGGGTAGAGGTCGTGAACGGCGCCGACGGCCGCTGCGATGCCGGCTTCTCTTCGACGCTCGTGACCGTCCACGGCATCTGCCGCTTGAGGCCCTCGGCGAGCGCGGTGGCGATCTTCTCGTCGAGCCGCGTCACCGTGGTGGACGTCAGCTGGCCCTTGTCGTTGAAATTGCTGCCGGTCGCGACGCGCTTGTCATCGACCTTGATGAGGGTGGCGCCGAACTCGCTCGCGCCGCCCCGCAGCGTGGCTTCGAGGTCCCAGAAGCTCGCCTTCACGAAGGCCAGCCGCTCTTCCTCGCGCTCGACGATGAGGCGCACGGCCACGCTCTGCACGCGGCCGGCCGACAGACCCGTCTGCACCTTCTTCCACAGCACCGGCGACAGCGTGTAGCCGTAGAGCCGGTCGAGGATGCGGCGGCTCTCCTGGGCACGGACCAGGTTCTGGTTGACGTCTTCGGGGGCGTGGTCGAGCGCGCCGCGGATGGCTTCTTCGGTGATTTCGTGGAAATGGATCCGGCGCACCGGCACCTTGGGCTTCAGGAGCTGCTCGAGGTGCCAGCTGATCGACTCGCCTTCGCGGTCGGGGTCGGTCGCGAGGATGACTTCGGAGGCATCTTTCATCGCCTCCTTGAGGGCCTGGACGTGCTTCTTCTTGTCGGCCGGGACGACGTAGTGCGGGGTGAAGTCGCCGTCGGTGTCGACCCCCATCCGCCCCCACGACTTCTCCTTGATGTCCTTCGGGACCTCGCTGGCCGAGTCGGGCAGGTCGCGGATGTGCCCGTAGCTGGCTTCAATCCGGTAGTCCTTTCCCAGGAAACGGGACAGGGTCCGGGCTTTGGCGGGCGACTCGACAATGACCAACGGCTTCGGCATGTAAGAGGGCTTACGTTAGCACGCGGTTCCGGCTTCCCATGAAACGCCCGCCTCCAATGCGTTGGATGCGGCCCTCGATTTCCAGGGCCGCCAGCCGGCTGTTCACCCGCGCCATCGGCCACCCGGTGGCGAGCGGCCACCTCATCCGCGGAAAAGTCGCCCGCCGTCGGTTCCAGGCCCAGTTCCCGCGCCACCGCCGGCTCGAGCATGGGCCGCAGCCCCCCGCGGCGCGCCTCGGGCGGCAACCAGTTGAGCGCCGCCAGGATGTCGTCGGCCCCCTCGACCAGCGTCGCCCCGTCACGCAGCAGCGCGTGCCCGCCGCGATGGCGCCCCGGTCCGACCGACCCGGGGACGGCCATCACCTCGCGGCCCTGCTCGGCCGCCGCCATCGCCGTGATGAGCGAGCCGCTCTTCTCCGACGCCTCGACCACTACGACCGCCGACGACAGGCCGCTGATGATGCGGTTGCGCAGCGGGAAGTGGAACGGCAGCGGCGGGGTGCCCGGCACGTGTTCGCTGAGCACCGCGCCCTGGAGCGGCGAGGGCCTCGGCGAGGTCGTGGTGTTCGGCCGGGTAGACGCGGTCGAGACTCGAGCCCAGCACGCCGATGCTGGCCCCGCCGCGATCGAGCGTGGCGCGATGTGCCGCGCTGTCGATGCCGCGGGCGAGCCCGCTCACGACGACCACCCCGGCCTCGGCCAGCCCGGCGGCCAGGTGCGCCGCCAGCACCAGGCCACCCGGCGTCGCCGCGCGCGCGCCGACCAGCGCCACCATCCGCGGCCAGCGCAGCATCTCGGCCGACCCGCGCAACCACAGCACCGGCGGCGGATCGGGGATCTCGGCCAGCAGTGGCGGGTAGTCGGGGTCGCCGAGCCCCACGCCGCGTTGGCCGCGCCGCCGCGCGTCGGCCAGCGTGCGGTCGGCCTGCACGGCCAGATCGGCCGCGTCAGCGTCTGGATCAAAGAGCGTGTCGCACCGGCACACCCATGTCATCAGGGGCTCGTCGCGGTGACGCGGCGGCAGGTCATCGACGTCGGGGATGGGCCTGGCGAGCCAGGTGCGGACGATCGCGCCGAGCAGGCGGCGCCGGGTGGCGCCGAAGAGAGAAAGGGCAACGGCTTCGTGCAGGGTCATGCCTACCTCCGGGCGAGCCCTCGCAAGGGGAGCACTCGCGCACAGACGTGGCGGCCGTTGACCTCGGTTCCTCGTGATTATGCGCCCCGCGGGACGCCGCGCACAACGGCGGCGTCTTTACTTGCGGGGGGCTGACGCCACGACTATAGTGGCCTGACAGACCATGATCCGAGACCTGGTCGTCGTCGCTCTGCTATCGGCGCTTTTTGCCGCGCCCGCCTACGCCGATGCGCGGGGAGACGCCCGTCAACAAGTGGAGTTCGGTATCGCCGTGGCCCAGAAGGGGTTGTGGCGCGAGGCGATCTTCCGCTGGCTCCGTGCCACGGAACTCGACCCGACCTACGCGCAGGCCTTCAACAACCTCGCGATCGCCTACGAACACGAAGGCGATCTGGTCAAGGCCCGCGAGGCCTACGAGAAGGCCCTGCGGCTCGAGCCGAACAATCCGCTCATCAAGCAGAATCACGACCTGTTCAAGGAGATCAATGATCGTACCGGGCGCAAGGACGGTCGGTAGCTTCGCGCTGATAGCCATCCTCAGCGGGTGCTCCGCCGCGTATCTGGATATCCCCATCGAGACGCCGATCCAGCCCAAGCTGGATGTCCGGCCGTTCTCGCGCGTCTACGTCGCCGGCTTCGTCTCGGCCGGCACCGATGACGTCGACGGCAACCTCGAGACCGTGCGCCTGCTGCGCAGTCAGCTCCGCAACAAAGGCACGCTGCGCGTCATCGACGCCGATGCCCTGCCGCTCACCGACCTGGTCGCGACCGAACCCGATCCCGCGGCCAACGGCGCCGCCGGCACCGCCCCGGCCCAGGCCGCCGGCGACGTCTCGGACGAGATGGCGTTCACCGCCTACGAGAAGGTGTTCGCCGACAAGGAATACTGGAAGAAGATCGGCGACGAGATGCAGCAGCCGCTCATCGTCACCGGCACGATCCTCTTCCGCCCGCAGCAGCGCAGCGGCTTCGTGCAGCGCGAGCGCGAGACCTTCGATGCCCTGGGCCGCCGCGTGGTGCAGCCCGAACGCACCTACATGGAGCGCAAGGGCTTCATCCTCCGCCCGAGCTTCGTCTTCATCGACGGCCGCACCGGCGAGACCCTGCACACCGAGACGTTCCGCGAGGAAATTCTGTATAACTCGAACCAGACGACGCCCCCGCTGTCGTCGTTCTTCGAACTGATGGACCGCCTGCTGCCGAGCTTCCTGAACACCCTGAGCGCCCAGAAGGTGCGGGGGAGTAGAACCCTGCTCAAGTAGGGACTAGGGGCTAGGGGCTGGCGGCTAGGTCGACTCGCGCCGCCCAGCGTCGATTCCGTCAGGACGCGGACCTTGTCCGTTTGGCTGTTCCCAGCTGAGCGCTACGCCGCTAGCCCCTAGCCGCTAGCCGCCAGATCTGGTAGCCTTGAACGTTCTGGCCCGGCTGAAACACCGTTCGCAGTGGACGGTCCCCTTCGGGGGGAGAGCTGGCGGCCGACTATCAGTCCGCGGAGACTTCCCGTGTTTGCAGTGATTCAGGCCCAAGGCCATCAGTACCGCGTCGAGCCGGGTGTCGAGATCGAGCTCGACGGCACCGGTGAAAAAGGCGCGGAAGTCTCGTTCGACAAGGTGCTGCTCATCGGCACCGACAGCGGCGAGTTCAAGACCGGCGCTCCCACCCTGGCCGGCGCCAAGGTGCTCGGCGTCGTCGTGGCGCCGCACCTCGGTCCGAAGGTGCGCATCTTCAAGAAGAAGCGCCGCAAGCAGTACCGCCGCACGGCGGGACACCGCAGCGCGCTGACGCGCGTGCGCATCACCGACATCGTCGCGTAAGCAGAACAGAGGCCTGCCGCCCTGGGCGGCATGGGATTTACGTCATGGCAACGAAAAAAGGTCAGGGAAGTTCACGCAACGGGCGTGACAGCCACTCACAGCGGCTCGGCGTCAAGCGGTTCGAGGGCAACGTCGTCACCGGCGGCTCCATCCTCGTGCGCCAGCGCGGCACCAAGTACCGCCCGGGGCTGAACGTCGGTATCGGCAAAGACGACACGCTCTTTGCGAAGATTCCGGGCACCGTGAAGTTCGAAGATCACGGCGCGCGCGGACGCTACATCAGCATCCAGCCGCTCGAATAGGTTCGACGGCAGCACGCTCACGGGGATCGTGGTGACGGGGTCACGCCTCGTCGTCACGATCCCCGTCGTGTTTGTGGCCACCCATGACATTCGTTGACGACGTCGAGATCGTCGTGGAATCCGGCGCCGGCGGCGCCGGCTGCCTGAGCTTCCGGCGCGAGAAGTTCGTGCCGCGCGGCGGCCCTGATGGCGGCAACGGCGGCCACGGCGGCTCGGTGTACCTGGTCGCCGATCCGCACCGCAACACCCTGCTCCACTTCCGCTACAACCCGGAACATCGCGCCGAACGCGGCCGCGGCGGCGAAGGGGTGCTGCGCACCGGACGCGCCGGCAAGAACCTCGAGATTCCGGTGCCGCCCGGCACCACGATCTCGGTGCGCGATCCGGAACTGCCCGGGCAGTGGCTGACCATCGCCGACATGCGCGTGCCCGGCCAGCGCGTGCTGATTGCCAAGGGCGGACGCGGCGGGCTCGGCAACGCCATGTTCGTGAGCGCCACCAACCGCGCTCCGCGCAAGGTGCAGCCGGGCGAGCCGGGCGAAGAGAAGACGCTCCGCCTCACGCTGAAGCTGCTGGCCGATGTCGGCCTGGTGGGCTTCCCCAACTCCGGCAAGTCCACGCTCATCGCGCGCGCCAGCGCCGCCCGGCCGAAGATCGCCGACTACCCCTTCACGACCCTGACGCCCAACCTCGGCGTGGTCAGCCTGTCGGGCGAACGCACGTTCGTCATCGCCGACGTGCCCGGCCTCATCGAAGGCGCCCACACGGGTCACGGGCTCGGGCATCAGTTCCTGCGCCACGTCGAACGCACGGCCGTGCTCGTGCACGTGGTGGACGTCTCGAGCGGCTCGGGCCGCGATCCGGTCTCGGATCTCGACATCGTGCGCCGCGAACTCGAGCTCTTCGACGCCACGATGCTCGACAAGCCGCAACTGGTGGCCGCCAACAAGATCGACGCGCTCGACGAGCCCGAACGGCTCGAAGCGCTGCGGGCCCGCGCGCAGGCGCTGCACCTGCCGTTTCTCGCCATCTCGGCGGCGGCCGGCACGGGTGTGCCGGCCCTGCTCGAAGCCGCCTGGCCGCACGTAGCCACGGCCCGCGCGGCCGAAGCGGCCAGACTCATCGCCGAGGCGGCCGGCGACGACAGCGGCGACGACGCGAGCGCCGGGGACCACCCGCGCTGATGGCGCGACTCGGCGTCCTCGGCGGCACCTTCGACCCGGTGCATCTCGGGCATCTGGCCGCCGGTCGCGCCGCGGCCGCCGCGCTGGCCCTCGACGAAGTGCGGCTGGTGCCGTCGCGCCTGCCGCCGCATCGCTCGGTCGGGCCGCGCGCCTCGGGCCATCACCGTTTCGCGATGGCGGCGCTGGCCGCGCTCGGCGAGCCGGGCTGGACGGTGTCGGACGTCGAGCTCACGCGCGAGGGGCCCTCGTTCAGCTTCGACACGCTGACGGAACTCGGTGCCGGCGGCTGGACGCCGACGCAGATTTTCTTCCTGATCGGTGCCGATGCGTTTGCAGAAATCGCCACCTGGTCGCGCTATCCGGCGGTGCTGGATCTGGCGCACTTCGTGGTCGTGACGCGTCCCGGCACCACGCTCGACGACGTGCGGTCCCGGGTGCCGGCGCTGGCCGAGCGCGTCACGGCCCCTGAGCACGTCGGGGCCCGCGCCACCACGGCCGTGGTGCTGCTGGCCGCGGCGACGCCCGACGTGTCATCGACCGACATCCGCGGCCGCGCCGCGCGCGGCGAGGGGCTGGCGGGCTTGGTGACGGAGCCCGTCGAGCAGTACATTCGACGTCACGGTCTGTACGCTGCATTTCCGGGCCCGGCCTTCGGCGGGCACGTCTGAGTGGTAGGCACCTTGCATGGCGAAAACGAGTAGTGGACGAGCGAAGAAGACCCGCGTGCCGGCCGCCATCATGGCGGTCATCGACGCGGTGCGCGACAAGAAGGCCGACGAAGTGGTCGCGCTCGACCTGCGCTCCGCCGACGCCTTCACGGATTTCTTCATCCTCTGCACCGGCCACAATCGCCGTCAGGTCCAGGCCATCGCTGATGGCGTCGAGATGGCCCTCAAGGCGAAGAAGGTGCGGCCCACGCACGTCGAGGGCTACGACAAGGGCGAGTGGATCCTGCTCGACTACTTCGACTTCGTCGTGCACGTGTTTTCGCCCACCGCGCGCGCCTTCTACGGCCTCGAGCGGCTCTGGGGCAACGCCGAACCGCTCAGCCTGCCGAAGGAAACGCCGGCCGCCGCGGTGTAGGCGCGCGAATCGCATCGGCGAGAGTACCCGCCGATGATCCGCGCCCTGGTCGAAGGCGCGCTCGCCGCGCTGGTCGCGCCGTGCTGCGCCGTGTGCGCGACCCTGCTCGAACGTCCCCTCGACGGCGCCGTCTGCCCTGCTTGCTGGGCCCGCGTCGCCCGTTTCTCTCCCCCGCTGTGCGCGCGGTGCGGCGATCCGCTGCCGCAGGGCCGCGGCGCGCCTGGGGCCTCGGCGCGCTGCGGCGTGTGTTCGGTGGATCTGGGAGCCATTGCCGCCGCCCGCGCCGTCGGCCCCTTCGAGGGCGTGCTCGCCGACGTCATCCACGCCTGCAAATACGCGCGGCGGCCGTCGATTGCCACCGGCCTCGGGCGGATGATGCGCGCGCTCGCCGCCACCTGGCCGGAACAGAATCGACGTCGTGGTGCCGGTGCCGCTCCATCCCCGCCGCGAACGCGAACGCGGATTCAACCAGGCGGCGCTGCTCGCCGCCGCGCTCGGGCCGCCGGTGTGCGAGGCGCTCACGCGGCGCGTGCATACGCCGCCGCAGGTGGCCTCGTCGGGCCTGGCGCGGCACGCCAACGTCCGCGGGGCCTTCGCGCTCGGCCGTGACGCCGCGGTCGTGCGCGGCCGGGTCGTGGCGCTGGTGGATGACGTGCTCACGACCGGCGCCACGCTCTCGGCGGCCGCCGAGGCGCTGGTGCCGGCCGGGCCGGCGCGGATCGTGGCGCTTACAGCAGCCCGAGCCGAGCTCGCACGGCGCTGAGGATGTCCTCGCGCACGGCCTCGGGCGCCCGTGTGCCGTCCACGAACTGCCAGCCCGCGGCCTGCGCCTGCCGGGTGTAACTGTCGCGCACGCGCGAGAGCAGCGGCAGGTCGCGCTCGAACTTGTCGCGGGCGGCGCGCTTGCGGGCCAGCGAGGTCTCGGGCGCGATGTCGAGCAGGAACGTCAGATCGGCCGGTGGCAGCAGGCGCTGCACGTCGGTGAGCCACGGCAGGTCGAGGCCCTGCGCGTCGCCGTAGGCCAGGCTCGACGCCGCGTAGCGATCGGCCACCACCATCGCGCCGTCGTCGAGCCAGGCGCGGATGGCCGGCGCGTGTTCGTAGCGGTTGGCGATGTAGAGCAGCTGCAACACGTCCGGCCCATAGGGGCGCTGGCCCTGCAGCGCCTGGCCGATCTCGGCGCCGATCGCCGTCGTGTAATCGGGGAACGACACGGTACGCACGGTGTGGCCGGCGGCGCACAGCGACGCGACGAGCCACTCGGCCTGGGTCTGCTTGCCGCTCTGATCGAGACCTTCGAAGGCGATGAGGCGTCCGCGCGTCATGACCGGCTCCTACGCCTCGAGTTGCAGCAGCTCGTCGAGCGTCTGCCGGCGACGGATGACCGTCCAGGTGTCGCCGTCCACGAGCGCCTCGGGCGGCAGCGGCCGCCGCAGATAGGTGGACCCGAGCGCCGCGCCATAGGCGCCGACGTCACGAATCGCCACGAGATCCCCGACCTCGAGCGGCGCCAGCGCGAGGTCGCGCGCGAACCGATCGGTGGATTCGCAGATCGGCCCGACGACGTCGGCGGCTTCGGTAGCGCCGGGCCGCACATGCACCGGCTCGATGCGGTGAAAGGCGCCGTAGAGCGCCGGCCGCATCAGCTCGGTCATGCCGGCATCGAGCACCACGAAGCGCCGGCCGCCCGGCACGTGCTTGATGTCGACGACCGTGGAGATGAGCGCGCCGGCCGGCCCGACGATCGACCGTCCGGGTTCGATGGCGAGCGTGAGCGGGAGGTCGCCGGCGGCCTCGACCAGCGCCCGCACGTAGGCAGCGCGGTCGGGCACCGGTGTGCCGTCGTACGAGATGCCGAGCCCGCCGCCGAAGTCGATCTGCTCGAGCGGCACGCCCAGCGCCAGCAGCGCGCGCGCCAGGTCGCTGGCCGCGGCAGCGGCCCGGGCGAGCGGCGCCAGGGTCGTAATCTGCGAGCCGATGTGGATGTGCACGCCCACCGGCGTCAGGCCCGGGCGCCGCGTCATGTCGACGAACAGGGCGGACGCCAGCGCGATCGGCACGCCGAACTTGTTGTCGCGCAGCCCCGTCGAGATGTGCGGATGGCTCTCGGCGTCGATGTCGGGATTGACGCGCAGCGCCACCCGCGCCTTCACGCCGCGGGCCGCGGCGATGGCGTCGAGCCGACCGAGCTCACCGGGCGACTCGACGTTGATGGCGTGGAAATCGAGGTCGACGGCGCGTTCGAGTTCAGCGGTGGACTTGCCGACGCCCGTGAAGACGATCTCGCGCGGCGTGAAGCCGCAGCGCAGCGCCACATCCACCTCGCCCATGGAGTTGGCGTCGACGTGGCTGCCGAGCGCGCGCATCAGGCGCACGATGGCGAGTGTGGAGTTGGCCTTGAGCGCGTAGTGGATGGCGTGCGGGCGGCCGCCGAACGCCTCGTCGAGGGCCCGCCAGGCGTCCGTGATCGCACCGGCGCTGTAGATGTAACAGGGCGTGCCGAGCGCCCGGGCCACATCGGCCACGGGCACGGCCTCGACGGTCAGGCCCTGGACGGGCCGCTGGGAGAACGGTTCGGACACGGCGGAAACGCTCGATGATACCGTGAACGGCCGGGTCGAATCGAGGGCCGGACGCCGTCCACAAGTGATATTCTGGCGCCCGAACCCCGCCCTGATCCTGCCGATGTCCCTTGATGCCTCGTCGGCCGAGCCCGACGCTATCGATACGCTGATCCAGCGCTGTCTGGCCGGCGACCAGGTCGCCTGGGAACAGATCGTCCGGGCCAACCGCCGGCGGGTCTTCAACATCGCCTACAAGTTCACCGGCCGCCACGACCTCGCCGAAGACCTCACGCAGGACGTCTTCGTCAAGATCTTCAAGTCGCTCGACACCTTCGACCGCCGCGCCAACTTCCAGACCTGGCTGGTGAGCGTCAGCCGCAACCTCTGCATCGATCACTACCGCAGCGTGCGCAAGGAACGGGAAGCCATCGATCGCGACGTCGATCCGGGCGACCTGGCGCCGGTGGCCAACACCACCAGTCCGTATCAGTCGCTCGAGCAGCGCGATCGGGCGTCGCTGCTGCGGCGGGCGCTGGCCGAGCTCGCGCCGAGCCTCAAGGAGGCCGTGATCATGCGCGACCTTCAGGAGATGACCTACCAGGAGATCGCCGACAAGCTCAAGCTGCCAGAGGGCACCGTGAAGTCGCGCATCAACCGCGGGCGCAACGAACTGGCGCGGCAGATCAGCCGCATTCGAGACAGCGACGACAAAGCCGTCGCCGCACGCACCACGGGCGGCGGCCCGAATTTCCGCCAGGGTAGCGGAGTGGCAGGATGAATTTCACCATCGATCGTTCGAACGACGTGGCCATCGTGCGCCTCGACGAGGCGCGCCTCATGTACCCGCTGCTGGCCGACTTCGCGGGCGCCGTCACCGGCCTGCTCGACGGCGGCGACCGCAAGGTGCTGCTCGACTTCTCGAAGGTCACCTACGTGGACAGCGCCACCATCGGCTGCCTGATGGATCTCTACCGCCAGGCCAGCGGCAAGGGCGGGGCGCTCAAGCTCGCCAGCGTGCAGAAGCGGGTCGAGACGATGCTGACCATGACCGGCGCCCACAACTTCCTCGCACTCCACGCCGACGAGGCCACCGCGCTGGCGAGCTTCGGAGCCTGACGGCCATGCGTACGATCACCACGACCAAGGGGAAGGCGATCGACGTCGACGAGACGATCGATGTGCTGGCCATCCTGGAAGCGTTGCACCAGGCGCGTTGGCAGGACGAAGACTCGTTCGCCGGCGTGCAGCGGGAGATCGGCAACCTGGTGGGTCAGCTGTCGGACGCCGAGTGCCGGGCCTACCTGATGGAGGCCCTCTTCATGAGCTACAACACGTTCGAGAACGACAAGCTGGGGGCGGTCATGCGCAAGCTCTCGGCGGCCGACTCCGGCGACCGCACGGAGCCCTGAGGTTTCCCGCGCCCGATGTCGCTCAACCATCTCGCCGACCGCTTCACCTGCTCGTGGCCGTGGTCCACGGCGATTCTGCTGTGCGACGGCCGCATCTCGTGCGGCTGCTCCGACCCCTACGCCAAGCGCGTCATGGGCGACGTGCGGCAGGCCACGCTGACCGAGGTGTGGCGCGGCTCGATTGCGACGGAACTGCGCGCCGACATCAATACCGGCGGCTCGTGGTTCTGCGGCGACTGCCCGCTCAAGGAGCCGCTGGCCGAGGGCCAGCCGGCGCCGGTGCGCGATCTGAACGTCGGGCCGCTGCCCAACCGCCTCTACGTCGAGTGCACGGCCGCCTGCAACATCTCGTGCTTCCAGGCCTGCTGCGCGCCCGAGACCGGCATCACGCGCACGCGCCAGGCCGGCATGCTCGACTTCGACGTCTTCACGCGCGTCATCGACGAGGCCGGGCCGTCGCTGGTGCGGGTCGACTTCTTCAACTACGGCGAGGCGTTCCTGCACAAGCGCGCCGTCGAGATGTGCGAGTACATCAAGGCGAAGTTCCCGCACATCTACCTCTACACCAGCACCAACGGCGGCGCCCTGAACGAAGAGAGGTCGCGGCGGCTGGTGCACTCGGGCATCGACGAGGTCACCTTCTCGATCGACGGCGCCTCGCAGGCCGTCTACGAGAAGTACCGCCAGCGCGGCAAGTTCGACCTGGCGACGGCCAACATGCGGGCGATGGCCGACGAGAAGGCCCGCCACGGCCGCGACGTGCCGCAGATCAACTGGCGCTACATCCTCTTCAAGTGGAACGACCACGACGAAGAGATGGAGCAGGCGCGGCGGATGGCGGCGGAGTTCGGCGTCGATCGCCTCACGTGGGAGATCACCGACCACCCCGAAGACAGCTTCTCGCGGCGCTTCGCGCCCGGCACGGCCGAGTTCGAGCGCATCCGCCACGAGGTGTGGGATCAGTCGGGGCTCGGCAACGCCATTCCCGGCGCCACGCCGCGGGCCGAGATCGCGATCAACGGCGGCACCGACGTCATCGCCGGTAAGGCCGGCGAGACGCTCACCATCCAGACGCACGTCAGGAATCTCTCGACGCGGCCCTTCCGCAAGGTGGCCAGCTACGGCCGGCGTCTGGTGCGCCTCGGCGCGCAGCTGGTGGGACCCGACGGCACGCTGCTCAACCGCGATCACGCCCGTGCCTGGCTGCCGGATGACATCCCGGCCGGCGGCGCCGCTGACGTCACCATCGAGGTGCCGCTGCCGCACGACACCAGGCCGCTACGCGCTCAAGTTCGATCTCGTGAGCGAGGGCATCGACTGGTTCGAGAAGGCCGGCTCGCCCACCACGACCCGCGACGTCGTGGTGCAGTAGGGGCCAGACCTGCTTGTAGCTGTGGAAGCTGCCGGAGCTGTGGACGCCTTGCCGGGCGTGCTCAGGCCGGCAACGCGCCCACGAGCTCCTTGGAAACCAGAGAACGGTTTCCACAGCTCCCACAGCTTTCGTCTTCCTCGGGTTGTTCTTCCGGAGGGACCCCACGGCTGTAGAGCACGTCAACGGCCCAGACGAGGTCGAACCTCGTGCCGTCCCAGACTGGGAGATCGGCACCAGCCGTCGGCAAGGGCGGAACCGCTTCCGCGGAAAGCTGCGCGGGATGGACTGTCGGGATCGCGATGCCGCTTGGTGCCATGAACTCGAACTGGCGGTCGCCGATACGGTGGACGACGAAGCCGCCCTCGTGCACCGCGCGATGGTGCCGACGACAGAGCAACACGAGGTTACTCGACACTCGTCGCGCCGCCATCCGCCCAGTGTTCGATGTGGTGGGCATCACACCGTCTGGACGTGCAGCCCGGAAACTGGCAGCCGGTGTCGCGGGCGGCGAGTGCGCGGCGGATGGACGGCGGGATGGTCCGTGTCTTCCGTCCGACATCGAGGCCGCCGCCGCTCGCATCGCGGTCGATGCGCACGACGGACGCATCGCAGGCCAGGCGCCGGGACGTTTCCGCGGAAACGTGGAGGGCGCCGTGGTCCACCTCGATGCCTCGACGGCCGCATCCTGGCTCGACCGTGATCGGCGTTTCCGCGGAAACGTGAACCATCACCTGGTAGCGGTCGCCCGCGTTGCCGGCATCCAGGCTCGCTGACAAGGCGGTCTCCGCGATGAGCCCGAGGGCATCGGCCCGACGCTGGGCGTGATTGACCTTTTCGGCCAGGCCTCCGCCTGTCGCTGACGTGGCCGCGTCACGGAACAGCACGTCTGCCGCCGCCTCGAGGGCGCGCTGCACCACGGCGCCCACCTCGGGCGCGAGGCGGCCGCGAATCACCACCATGCCGTCGTCGTCCACCCAGGTCGAGAGGCCGCGCGCGAGGTGTCGCGCCCCGTCGGTGGCGCGGTCGGACGCTGCGTCCACACGCCGGCACCCTCGAACGAATCGCTCGACCTGAGCCGCTGTACCGCACAGCGCGAAGTCCACGAGCGCCTGCTCATTGTGGGGCGTGGCCACCCGCGTGAGTGCGCGCACCTTGGCGTAAGAAAGCCGGCCGCGGCGCATCTCGGCGCTCACGAGCGGCAGCCCCGGCAGGGCGCGCGCCACGCGGACCTTCTCGCGCGAGGCGCCGAGGTCGATGCTGGTGCGCCAGTGGAGCCAGTGCGCGCACGACAGGAAGCCGGTGTTCCACCCCTGGCGCTGGTCGAACTCGACCAGCATCACGAGCAGCTCGTAGGTGGCGGCATGAATGCGCTTGGCCAGAGCGGCGATGGATTCTCCGAGCGCGTGTTCGTCGGTGGCCGGAGGCGCAGCAAGCGCAGGCGCGGGCGAATCGGCGAGAGCGACGGCAGAAGGAAGCAGCCTCATGCCGCATCCTATCGTGGCAGTTTTTGCCCTCTCAGATTGGCGCGTGTGGGGCGAACGAGGCGCGAGCCATCAACCACGTCGGCCGACGAGACGATCGCCACACACCGGGATTCGTGGCGCGTCACAGGCGCGGTCTTCGCAACGGCCCGGAGATTTCGCGGGTCGGCCGTAAAAACTCGTCAAGCGAAATTGTCTTCAGAACGGGCAAATGACACGCCGACGAACGGCGCCAAGCAGGTCCTTCGCCACCGGCCCACCGTCAATCGTTTGCCAATGCCTCATACGTCAAGCGCTGTTCCCAGGAACTTCGCCACCGGCTTGACGAAGTCGCTGTCGCCCCAGTATTTGGAATGACTGGCTGCGTTCCAGTCGGTGAGCAGACCCCCGACATCCACCTCGATGTCCTCTGAGATCACGTGCTCGTAGCCGCGGAGCACCTTCAACGGATAGCCGAGCACGTCGTCGGCGTCGAAGTAGTTGTACCACCTCGCGACCGCCGCCGCCGCCGAGCTCAGGCCCGCGCCTGGAAACGTTATGGGCTTGAGCGTCTCGTACGCGAACGTGAAGAGCGGGATGTTACAGCCAAAGGTGAGCATCCCGATGTGCGTCTGGAACTTCTCGAAGGCCGAGAGTTGCTGCTTCGGGATCAGGTGCCGCACGGTCTTCGCGATGCGGCTCTTGAACTGGATGTCGTAGATGTACTGCGACATGATGTGGCCACCGAGCGAATGCGCGGCAACGACGAGGGGCACGGACGTCGACTTCAGGTCCTTCTCGTACAGCTCCTTCACGCAGGCCCGCACCTGGGCGTGGATCTTGAGGTAGGTGCCGTTCTCGGGTGCGTCGATTCGCTGGTAGGCGGTGGCGTCACCGAACGCGCCGATCACGAAGCGGCGGATCTTCAGAGCGTCGAGTTTGCCGGTGGCCCACGCCTTCTCGAGATAGTCGTCCTGGAGCGGCTGGGTGATATCAGCCCAGTGAACGGGCTTGAACGCGACGAGCCGGGGGTCGTAGCCCAGATCGTCGAGTCGGTCCGACACGTCTTCGATGAAGTCGGCAGCGAAGTCGGCCTTCTGGTGGCCCATGCCGTGGATGATCAGCATCGCCAGTTTTGGCGCCATCGTGTACCTCACGCTCGGTTTCCCCCGCCGCGGTCGGGGTGCTACAGGATAGACGGACCGAGTAGCGGCGTGTTCATCGGGAGGCGCTACTGGGCCGCCTGCTAGAATCCACGGTGCGTGGCCATCGTCCGAGAGATCCTTGATGCCGGTTAGCGAACACGCGCTGCTGCTGTTTGCGGCGGGCGCGGGCGCCGGCCTGATGAACGCGGTGGCCGGTGGCGGCTCGTTCCTCACCTTCCCGGCCCTCGTCTTCGCCGGCCTGCCGTCGGTGGTCGCCAACGCGTCGTCCGCGGTGGCCTTGGTGCCGGCCACGCTGGCGTCGGTGTGGGCCTACTCGACCGGCACGCACAAGACCGGGCTGGTCGACATCGGCGGCGTGCCGATCGGCCGCATCATTGCCGTGAGCATCGCTGGCGGGCTCACCGGCGCGATCCTGCTGCTGTCGACGCCATCGGCGCTCTTCGACGGCATCGTGCCGTGGCTGCTGCTCCTCGCCTCGCTGGTCTTCGCCTTCGGCGGTCGCCTGAGCGCGTGGCTGCGGCAGCATGCGCACCTCGGTCCTGCCGCCGTGCTGCCGCTGCAGTTCGGGCTCGGCGTCTATGGCGGTTACTTCGGCGGCGCCGTCGGCATCATGACGCTGGCGGTGTGGTCGCTGCTGACCACGCACGACCTCAAGGCGCTCAATCCCACGCGCATGCTCACCGTGGCCGCGATGAACGGCATCGCCGTCGCGTGGTTCATCGCGGCTGGCGAAGTGCAGTGGCCCGAAACGCTGGTGGTGCTGGCCGGCGGCCTGGTGGGCGGCTTCGTCGGCGGCCGCATCGGCCAGCGTCTGCCGCCGGGCGTCACCCGCGCCGTCATCATGACGGTCACGGCGGGCATGACGCTCCTCTTCTTCAAGCGCGCCTATTTCTGACGACGCGGGCGATGCGGGCCCGCGCCGCCCACCGGCCTCACCGCAGGCGCAGCACGTTGTCGGCCGCGTAGTCGCCGAGCCGCGTGCACGAACCGAAGCTCGCCAGCGTCTCGAACGTGAAGTGGATGCCGCCCCAGATGCGGCTCTGGCCGCCTTCGTCGGCCAATTGGCGGAAGCCGTTGTAGCTGCGCGTGACGTTGGGCCCGGTGGTGCCGGTCCAGGTCACGTCGAACGGCACGTCGTCACGGCCGAGCAGCCGCTCGAGCACGCGGGCCTGCGCGGCGCCGAGGCACGCCATGTTGCCCGGATGTCCGGGGTAGGGCGGCGTCGGCACCAGCGGCGTCCACGTGGCGTCGCGGTCGGTGGCGTCGTTGCCATCGGTGTGGGCCTCGCGGATGGCCGTGACCGGCCGCCAGAAGCCGTAGAGGAACTTGCCGGTGAACGACGTGAGCAGCGCGTCGTGGTGGGTCATGTGCACGAGCGCATAGAGCCGCGCCGCATCGAGGCCCGACAGGTTGCGCGAGCGGGCCACCTGGCCGGCCACCTGATTCCACACCGCCCAGAACGGCGTCGAGGTGCCGACGCTGGCCCACAGCCGCGCCATCTGGGTCTGCTCGGCCGTGCGCACGCCGCTGTCGGCGCCGCCGAGGGCCTTGGTCTCGTTGAAGTCGCGCGCATAGCGCTCGCTGGTGAGCGCCGGCGGACCTTCGGTGAGGAACTGAC
This sequence comes from uncultured Acidobacteriota bacterium, assembly GCA_963779175.1. Lineage (GTDB taxonomy): Bacteria > Acidobacteriota > Vicinamibacteria > Vicinamibacterales > UBA2999 > CADEFD01. The sequence continues at coordinate 110,078 of CAVZXA010000001.1, read as the reverse complement.
GGCCGTTGGGCACGATGAAACCGACCACGTCCGGATAATTGGTGAAGGTGGCGTTCGCGTTCGCCGGCGGCGTGGGTACCCAGTACCCGGGCAGGCTCGGCAGGGTCAGCGGCGGAAACGGCCGCGACCAGCCGTCGCCGGCGCGCAGTGCGAGGGTGGCGCGCGCGACTTCCGCGCCGGCCTCGATGCCGTCACGCATCGCCTGGTCGGGCAATCCGGCGAGTGAGGTCGCCAGCGCGGCATCGAACGCCGCCTGCTGCGACGGCATCAGCGCCACCAGCACGTCGCGCGCGGCCTGGGCCACGGCGGCATCCCGTGAAGCGCCGAAGGCCGGCGAGACCAGCGTCGCATAGGGGTGATAGCGGCGCTCGAACGAGTTGGCGGCGTCGAACATCGCGACGTGGACCATCGCCAGCGGACGCGTCACGAAGATCGAGGCCGGATGCGCGCCCGGCACGACGAGCGCGGCCGCCGTCACCTGGTTCCACCGGGTGACGGTCTCGAGCTGCTGCGACCATCCGGTCGCGGGTGTGGCCAGCGACGCCACGGCGGCGACGGCAAGGGTGAGGACGGGAAGGCGGAATCGGACGAACGACATGATGGAGTCTCCGGGAATCGAGTCGGGTGAACGACGGGGTCAGCGCCTCCAGGGCGTGAGTGACATGCGGGGGAAAGGGCCCGCGGTGGAGGCTGCGGCCGCCTGCGTGGCATCGCAGTTGGTGGGCACAAACGGCAGCCGGCCGCGCCGATCGTCAGGACCGCCGGCGCTGTTCATGACCGACAGGCCGCGGTTCTTGCGGTTGTCGGCCAGGCCATGCAGGTGGCCGAGCTCGTGCAGCACGATCTTGGTGACCGCGTCGCACGCCGCGACCAGCGACGGGTCGGACGTGATCCAGATGCAGGCCCGTTCGAGCGCGTCATCGGCGCCGCGGACGCCGTTGGTCCAGGCGCCGCCGCGGCGATCGGTGAGGATGAGCCCGCCGGGCTTGTCGAAGCGGACGATGATGCCGCCTTCGCCGGCCGTGAAGCGCACGTGCGATCCGGACGAACGGTTGGCATCGGTCCACGCGTCGAAAGCGCGGGTCACACAGGCGCGCATCGGTTGTGGGAACGGCGTCCCGCCGGGTGAGTCTCCGAAGGTCCACGCCACCGTCGCGCCGGCGCGGAAGCCCGGCTTGTTCACCTCCGGACGGGCCGGCGCGCACGGCTGGCCGTCCACCTGGACGACCGACAGCACGAGCGCCCCACAGACGCCGGCCAGGAATCGCCGCACGCGCCAGACCGCCCGGATCGTCACCGCCGTACTCCGATGGTGATCCAGCAATCGCGCGGGATGCCGCGGCTGATCTGCACGTCGTTGGATCCGCTGCAACCCCGGACGGCATCGGGGCGGGCGTTGTGGGCCTGAACGGGTGGAGGTGTGGTGCTCGGCATGCGTGACTGTCTCCTGTCATGACAATCGGGAAGCGCGCCCGGACGCCGCCACCGGGCGCATTCGGCGGGATGCGGAACCCGCGTGACGCGGAGTAGACTCACAGCCGCGTCATGGCTGAATCGCTTTCCGAGCTCATCCAGGCCGCCGATGGTCAGGACCCGGTGGCGTCCGAGAAACTCTTCGCCCGGCTGTACGCCGAGCTGCACCGCATCGCGCGGCGCGAGCTGGCGAAGAACGGCTGGGGCGTCTCGCTCGGCGCCACCGACCTGCTGCACGAGGCCTACCTCGACCTGTCGAAGGTCGATGGATCCCGCTTCCCCGACGAGCAGCGCTTCATGGGCTATGCCGCCCGGGTCATGCGCGGGCTGGTCATCGACTACGCGCGCGGCAAGCAGGCGCAGAAGCGTGGCGGGAAGTTCGAGCTGACTGCGATTAGTACAGATGTAGCGGAGTCGGTGGCCGACGGCACGGAGCTGACGGCGCTCGGGGCCGCACTGGATGAGCTGGCGGCCGTCGATCCGCTGCTCGCCGATGTCGTGGACCTGAAGTTCTTCTGCGGCTTCTCGGTGCCCGAGATCGCCGCCATGAAGGGCGTCTCCGAACGGACGATCGAGCGGAGCTGGCAGAAGGCGCGGCTGTTCCTGCACCGCACGGTGCAGGGAGACCTGCTGAAAGAGTGATCGCCGGACGCCGACGGCCGGCGACGGGATGAGGAGTCATCATGTCGCGACCGTCGCCAGCCAGCTGGCGCACCATCAGCCGCCTGCTCGACGAAGTGCTTGACCTGCCCGACGAGGCGCGGCCGGCGTGGCTGTCGGCGCTGGCCGAGCGCGCGCCCGAGGCTGCGGCGGCCGTGGTCTCCTGGCTCGATGAATACGCCGTCATGGACGCCGACGGCTTTCTCGAAGATCGGCCCGGCGCCGCGCCGGCGCCGCCGCTGCTGGCCGGTCTTGAAGTGGGCGCCTATCGGCTGGTCGAGCCGATCGGCCAGGGCGGCATGGGCACGGTGTGGCTGGCCGAACGGCGTGACGGTCGCTTCGACCAGCGGGTGGCGGTGAAGCTGCTGAACGCCGCGCTCATGGACGCCGCCGGAACCGAGCGCTTCGCGCGCGAGGCCGGCATCCTGGCGCGCCTCACCCATCCCAGTATCTCGCGCCTGCTCGACGCCGGCGTGTCCTCACTCGGGGCGCCGTTTCTGGTGCTCGAGCACGTCACCGGCGTCGCCATCGATCGCTACTGCGACGAGCAGCGCCTGCCGATCCGGGAGCGTCTCTACCTGTTCCTCGACGTGCTGGCGCCGGTGGCACACGCCCACGCCAACCTCATCGTGCACCGGGATCTGAAGCCGGCCAACGTGCTCGTCACGCCGGACCGGCACGTGAAACTGCTCGACTTCGGCATCGCCAAGCTACTGCCCGCCTCACCCGACGGGTCCACGGTGCCGGTCACCAAAGACAACGCCCTCACGCCGGCCTACGCCGCGCCCGAACAGCTCACCGGCGGCAGCATCACCACCGCCACCGACGTCTACGCGCTGGGCGTGCTGCTGTATCAGCTCGTGAGCGGACGCCACCCGTCGGTGGATCCGGCGATGACGCCGGCCGCGCTCATCGAGGCCGTCGTGCATCTCGATCCGCCGGCGCCGGCCGACGCCGTCGCGCGTGTGCCGCCAAGTGGCGGCCCGTCGGCAGACGACATCGCCTCGGCCCGAAGCGCCCTGCCGGCGCGTCTGCGCCAGGAGCTGTCGGGCGATCTCGGCGACCATTCTCGGCAAGGCGCTCAAGAAGGCGCCCGCCGAACGCTACGCCACCGTCGGCGCCCTCGAAGACGACCTGCGGCGCTACCTGCGCCACCAGCCGATCGCCGCCCGGCCCGACACCCTCCGCTACCGCGCCGCCAAGTTCGTGCGCCGGCACCGGGCGCCGGTGGCGCTGGCCGCCGTCGCCGTCTTCACGCTCGTCGGCGGGCTCGCGGGCACCATCACGCAGGCGCGGCGGGCTACGGCGCAGGCGGTGCGCGCCGACGAGCAGGCCACCGAGGCCACCGCGCAGCGCGACTTCGCGCGCCGGCAGCTGGCGCGGGCGGAGGCCATCAACGATCTCAATGCGTTCCTCATCTCGGATGCGGCACCGGCCGGTGCCACCTTCACGGCTCGCGCGCTGCTCGAACGCGCCGAGCAGATCGTGACCCGGCAGGGCGACGACGCCGACGGCACGCGGATCGAGTCCCTCATCTCCATCGGCTCGATGTTCGGCAACATCGGCGAGACCACGCGGGCCACACGACTGCATCAGCAGGCCTACGAGGCCGCCGCCGCACATGGCCGATCCGGCGCTCACAGCGCGGGCGTCGTGCGCGCTCGGCCACAGCCTGGTCAAGACCGGCGACATCGCGCGGGCGCGGCAACTGGTGGCCGACGGCCTGGCGTCGATTCCGGGTACGCCGCAGTTCAGCCTGATTCGCGCCATGTGCCATCTCGACGCCTCGAGCACCAGCATCTGGGCCGACGACCCCGAGCGCGCCGTCGCCGAGGTCGTCCACGCGCGCGAGGCGGCCGAGGCCGGCGGCGTGCTCTCGCCGCTGATGTCGCTGCGCATCTCGATGCAGTTGGCCGAGTCGCTGCGCATGGCCGAGCGCGGCGCCGAGGCCAACACCGCGTTTGCCGCCGCCTACGACCAGCTCGTGGCGCTCGGTCGTCAGGACACCGAACGCGCCGGCACGCTGCTGAACAACTGGGGCATGCTGCTCGGCGCCCTCGGCCGCCCGCGTGAGGCCGAGCGGATGCTGCGCCGATCGATCGAGGTCAGCATCGCCGGCGGGTCGGATGCCCGTGTCGATCCGATCTCGTGGTCGAACCTGGCGCGCATGGTCTTCGATCTCGGCCGCTACGACGAAGCCACCGCGCTGGCGGAGCGGGCGATGCGGCAAGCCCGAGGGCGTGGCGACACGGTGGTGGCCGATCAGGCGCAGCTCATGGCGGCGCGCGCCAACGCCGCGGCCGGACACGCCGCGCGCGCCGAGGCGCTGCTCGACGACGTCGAGGCGCGTTTCCACGCCATGTTCCCGCCGACCCACGCCGCGTTCACCGCCGTGGCCACCGACCGGGTGCGGGCAGCCCTCGAACGTGGTGATCTGGTGCTGGCGGCGCGGCTGGCCGACGACGGCGTGCGGTTCATGGAAAGCGACCCGCGGCTCGCCACGTCACTGCCACTGGCCCTGCGTCACCGGGCCACGGTGCACCTGCGCGCCGGACGCTACGCACCGGCGCTGGTCGATATCGAGCGGCTGCTGCCGCTGGTACGCAGGAGCGTGCCCGAGGGCGTGCTGTCGACCGGCCTCGGCAACGCCTACCTCGCGCAGGGCGAAGCGCTGGCCGGCCTCGGCCGCCGTGACGAGGCGCGCACAGCGCTCGACGACGCCCTCGAGCACCTCGAGGATGCCGGGGGACCGACGCATCCCGGCACGGTGCGTGCCCGAGCGCTGCGCGGGCGGCTCTGACTGCGATCCGCGGGAGCGCGGCCGCGCGCGGCGGCGCTCTACTTCGCCATCGACGCGCGGATCGCGTCGACGGTCACCTTGGTGCGGAACTCGACCATCCGCTTGCCGTGGGCGATCGTCTTCTCGATCGGGGCCAGCGGCACGCCGTTGATGACGAACTTCCCCGCCTTCACCCGCTCGGGCATGCGGATGGCGTCGGTCGAGACCGTCGAGATGATGGCCGAGATGTAGTAGTCGTCGTGCAGCCCTTCCATCTTCTCGTGGACGCCGAGTTCCCGCTCCTCGAAGGCTTCGACGTCGGCGTAGTTGTAGTACTCGGGGATGAAGTGGACGCGCGCCCCGGACCCGGCCCACGCCGCGTTCACGGTCTGCGCCACCTCTTTCATCGGATTCAGGTTGCCGCCGCTGTCGCCGAGCAGCACCACGTTCGTGAAGCCCTGCGACTTCAGGCTGTTGGCGATGTCGGTCAGCACCGCCTTGTAGGTGGCCTGGGAGAGCACGATGGTGCCGGGCGACAGATTCGGCCGCAGCGGATTGCCGGGTTCGAGCGTCACGATCGGCGCCACCAGCGCCTTGCCGAGCGCGCGCGCAATCGACTCCCCCGTCGCTTTCAGCACGTTGTTGTGCTTGCCGGTCGTGAGATACGGTCCGTTCTCTTCGATGCCGCCGGTGAGGACCAGGGCGGTGGTCGATCCGGCCTTGATGAGGTCGCGGACCTCGAGCATCGTCAGGTCTTCGATCCACACGCTGTCGTGCATGTCGATCGGCCGCGGCATGTTGGTGACGTCGACGCGCGGCTGGCTGTTGACCGACGCGGTCGGCCGCCCGGGTTGTGCCCCTTGTGGCGTGCGGCGCCGGCGTCTGCGCGGAGGCAGAGGCGGCAGCGAGCGTCAGCGTGACGGCGAGCGTGGACGAGAGCGTGGCGCGCTTGAACATCGGATCTCCAGTGCAGCGGGTCGTGTCTGTCTGACAGCTACTTCGTGATCACGCGGCCGGAGCGCTCGCTGCCGGGCGCGGTGCCCGTCCACACGAGGCCGCCGTTGACCCACACCTTCGCGATACCGGTCGAGAGCGCCCGCGGCTGCTCGAAGGTGGAGTGGTCGATGACCGTGGCCGGGTCGAACAGCACGAGATCCGCTTTCATGCCCGCGCGCAGCAGCCCGCGGTCTTTCAGTCCCAGGCGCGCCGCCGGCATTGCCGTCATCTTGCGAATCGCTTCCGGCAGGGTCAGCCACTGCTTGTCGCGCACGTAGAGGCCGAGCACGCGCGGAAAGGTGCCGGCGCCGCGCGGGTGGTTGTTGGCGATGCCGCCGTCGCTGGCCACCATCACCCACGGCTGCTGGTAGAAGGTGCGCAGGTCGGCCTCGATCATCGCGTGGCCGATCATGCCGGCGTCTTCATCTCTGGCGAAGCGGACGTAGGCCTCGATGTCGCTGATGCCTTCGGCGCGCGCCATCTCGTCGAGACGCTTGCCGATGTATTGCGGGTAGGCCTTCCAGCGCGTGATCTGCACGTTCTTCGCGCCGCCGATGTCGTCGAGGCCGCGCTTCACGCTGGCCGGGTCGGCGTACTGCTTGTTCGGCACCAGCACCCGCGGCGTGCTCTGCCAGGCGAGGTACGGATAGGCATCGGCGGTCACGTCCACGCCGCGCTTCTTCGCGGCCTCGACCAGCGCCACCACCTCCCCTGCCTTGCCCCACACGCCGACGGTGCCGAGCTTGATGTGCGTGATCTGCACCGGGAGCTTCGCGCGCTCGCCGATGGCGATGGCTTCCTTCACGGCATCCATCGTCAGGTCGGCTTCGTCGCGGATGTGCGAGATGTAGAAGCCGCCCTTCGCACCAGCCGCGCGGGCCAGCTCGATCACCTCTTCGATGTCGGAATAGCTGCCGACCTCGTATTCGAGGCCTGATGACAAGCCGAAGGCGCCGGCCGCCATCGCCTCGTCCATGAGCGCGCGCATGCGGGCGCTCTCGGCGGCGCGGGCGTGGCGCTTGTAGTCGGTGCCCATCACCTGCTGGCGGATGGTGGCGTGCCCGGCCAGCATCACCACGTTCACCGCGGGCGGGTTGGCGCGCAGCCGCTCGAAGTACCCGGGCAGCGGCCACGGCGAGCTGCCGTCCTGCCCCACGGCGAGCGTCGTAATCCCCTGCGAGACCTGCGTGGTCGACGCCGGCTCCTTCAGCAGCCCTTCGGTCGAGTGATTGTGGATGTCGATGAAGCCCGGGCGCGAGCACCAGCCCCGTGCCGTCCACGACGGTCTCGCCGGGGCGCGCCGTAACGGTGCCCACGGCGACGATGGTGTCGCCCTCGACGCGCACCGAGCCGGTGCGCAGCGGCGCCGCCGGTGCCATCGGCGAGTTGGGCGCCGGTGATGACGAAGGACCGCGACTGCGACGACGGGACGGCCGCCGCGAGGGCCAGCAGCAACACGACCGGGAGCGTTCGAACGAGGCGCGACATCGGGGGAAGTATAGCGGGCGAAGCCGCCATCCGGGCACGCGGCAGGCCGGTGACACGCCGCCACAGAATCGTCACTGGACGCTCCTGCGGCCGAGGTGCAGACTGCGGGACATGCTGTTGCCTTGGTTCGCGCGACTCCTCCGCCGTCACCCGGCGCTCGTCGCCGCTGCCATGCTGCTGGCCGGCGCGATCGGCGTCGCCGCGCAGCGCGGACCCGGACCCGGACCAGGGCCAGGGGGCCCGGTCCCGGTCGCCGACCTCACGGTGGCCCAGCGACAGGCCTTCGACGAAGGCGTCCGCACCTTCGGCCGCGACTACACGCTGGCCGACGGGCTCGGGCCCGTCTTCAACGACGAGTCGTGCGCCGATTGCCACCGTGGCGGCGGCGACAGCAACCGCAACGTCACACGCATCGGCCGTGTCGAGGGCACGACCTTCGACGGACTCGAGTGGGTCGGCGGCTCGCTGCTGCAGTCGCGCGGCGTCGGCACCGTGCGAACGGTCGACGGGACCTTCGACTTTCAAGGTGAGACGGTGCCCGCCGAGGCCACCGTCGTCGCCCGTCGCAAGTCGCAGCCGCTGCTCGGTCTCGGCTTCGTGGACGCGGTGCCCGATGCCACCTTCCTCGCCATCGCCGAGGAACAGCTCCAGGCTGATCCAGCGACGGCCGGCCGCGTGCAGCTGATGTTCGACCACACCACTGGCGGCGACGTCGTCGGCCGTTTCGGGTGGAAGGCGCAGGTGCCGACGCTGCGGGCCTTCGCCGGCGACGCGCTGCTGAACGAGATGGGCATCACGTCGCCCGGCTTTCGCGACGAGGTGTGCCCGCAGGGCGATTGTCTGGCGCTGGGCTTCAATCCGGCCCCGGCCCTGAACGATGACGGCCGCGACGCCGACGCGCTCACCGATTTCATGCGGATGCTGGCGCCGGCGCCGCCGGGAGAGACGACCGACGCCACCCTTCGCGGTGACACGCTCTTCCACGCGGCAGGCTGCGCCACCTGCCATCGGCCGGCGCTGCAGACCGGACCGAGCGCGATTCGGGCCCTCGATCGGGCAGTCTTCCTGCCCTACTCGGACTTTCTGCTGCACGACATGGGCCCGCTCGGCGACGGCATCGCGCAAGCCTCGGCCAGCGGCACCGAGATGCGCACGGCGCCGCTCTGGGGCCTGCGGCTGCGCGACCGCTATCTGCACGACGGCTCGGCCGGGTCGGTAGACGCCGCGATTCGCCGCCACGGCGGCCAGGGACGCTTCGCCCGCCAGCGCTTCGAGGCGCTGACCGACGGCGAGCGCGCCGACCTGCTGGCGTTCCTGCAGTCGCGCTGACGGCGCGCCCGACAAGAGCCGCTGCGGTAGAGTGCGGGCGAGGCTCGTCATGACCACCGCCGCCACCACGCTCTATCGGGTGATCGCCCCCGTGCCGGACATTGAGCGCGCCGCCGCATTCTGGAGCGCCGTATTGCAGACTCCGGGTGACCGGGTCTCGCCCGGACGTCACTACTTCGCCTGCGGCGGCGCCATCCTCGCCTGCTACGACCCGACGGCTGACGGCGACGACTTCGGCGAGGGCTGGCGTCACCACGCCAGTCAGTACCTCTACTTCGCGGTCGCCGACCTGGAGGCGGCGTCGGCGCGCCTGCGAGAGGCCGGAGCCCTCGACCTCACGCCGATCGCCACCATGCCGTGGGGCGAACGGATGGTCTACGCGACCGACCCGTTCGGCCTGCCGATCAGCTTCGTCGACGCCGCGACCCTGTTCACGGGACCGCCGCGCTAGCCGATCGCCCCGGGCCGTAGAGCACGCGGCCCGGCCGCGCGCCGGTGTGGCGGCCGTGGTCGACGACCACCTCGCCGTTCACGAGCACGTAGTCGATGCCGGACGGCGCCAGCGTCGGCGCGTCGTAGGTGGCGCGGTCGGCCAGCGTGTCGTAGTCGAAGACGACCACGTCGGCCCACGCGCCCTCCTTGAGCACGCCGCGCCCGGCCAGGCGCATCCGCGTCGCCGGCCACGACGTCATCTTGCGGATGCCCTCCTCGAGCGACAACACCCGACGCTCGCGCACGTAGCGGGCGATGACCCGCGGGAAGTTGCCGTAGGCGCGCGGATGCGTGAGCCCGGTCGGATCCTGACCGCCGTCGCGCACGGCCGCGCCGGCATCGCTGCCGATGCTGGTCCAGGGAAAGCGCAGAGCCGTCTCGACGTCGGGCTCGCTCATCATGTGGAAGATCGCCATCACGCGTCCCTTCCCCTGCATCACGAGATCGAAGGCGGCCTCGGCCGGCTCCTTGCCCCACAGGCGGCCGATCTCGTCGAGTGACTTGCCCTCGAAGCGCGCATGCTCCGGGTTCTGCGCATTCGACAACACGATGCCCGTCCAGCCACCGGCGGCTTCGACCATGTTCGACCACCCCGGCAGACCGGAGGCGATCTCGCGCCTGAGACGGGCGCGAATCGCGGGATCGGCGAGCCGCTCGATGAGGCGCGCCCGGCCGCCTTCCTGCGCCCACGTGGGAATGGTGGCTTCGAGGCCGGTGCCGCCCGCCGTGTACATGTAGAGGTCGGCGGCCACGTCCACGCCGCGCGCCCGCGCGGCCTCGATGGCGCGTCCGGCGGCGGCCATGAGCGTGCCCCACCCGGGCTGGAAGGCCGCCTTGAGGTGGAAGATCTCCACCGGCAGGCCGGCACGCTCGCCGATCGTGATGGCCTCTTCCACCGCCGTCACGAGGTCGCGACTTTCGTCGCGCATGTGCGTGGCGTAGACGCCGCCGTAGCGGGCCGCCACCCTCGCCACGGCGACCAGTTCGTCGGTCTGCGCGAAGCTGCCCGGCGGGTAGATGAGCGCCGTCGTCATGCCCATCGCGCCGCCACGCATCGCAGTCTCCATCAGGGCCTGAATCCGCGACAGCTCGTCGGCCGACGGCGCCCGCGCGGTGTTGCCGAGCACGGCCGTGCGGGCCTGCGCCTCGCTGTAGTAGCTGCCGAAGTTCAGGCTGATGCCGGAGCGCTCGAGGCCGGCGAAATACCCGGCCACCTGCTCGGCCGGCACCGGCGTGCCGCCCTCGCCGCCGATGGCGGTGGTGACGCCCATCCGCAGCTTGTTCTCGGCCAGGCCGTTCTGCGGCAGCGAGCCGCCCGACTGGTCCATCATGTCGATCCAGCCGGGCGACACGTAGCGGCCGCTCGCATCGATCTCCTGACGGCCGCGGCCCGTCACCTGGCCGATGGCGCTGATGCGGCCACCGGTGATGGCGACGTCCGCCGCGATCCACGGGTTGCCCATGCCGTCGAGCACGCGCCCGCCCCGAATCACGAGGTCGTAGGCGGACGCCGCGGGCGCCGGGGACTGTGCCACCGGCGTCGCGACGACGCCAGCCAGCACCAGCACGAGAACGACGGACGGAACAGAACGCATGATCGTGGACTCCCGGCCCGGCGATTGTGCACCGGTTCGACCCGCCCCACGCAACCGCGTGCAACCGCTACGGCCCGGCTGTGGCAATCGTGATGATGGCCGATTGTGGAGAGCGAGCCCCATGGACGATCTCCGCGTACCGACGACCAGCCTGCCTGTCGAGATCCTGTGTGCCGACGGGCGCGCGATGCTCGGCGACATCTTCCTGCCGGCACAGTCGTCGCTGCAGTCGGGGCCGATGCGGCCCGACGAGTGGAGCGAATCGCCGCACCCGTTCTTCCCGTTCCGCTCACGCGAGGCGCAGACGCTGACGATTCTGAACCGCGGCGAGGTGGTGTCGCTGACGGTCCCGGCGGCCTCGAATGGCGCCGACGACGACACCTGCACCGACGTGCCGGTCGTGCGCATCGCCGTCGAGGCGGGCGGCACGCGCTTCGAAGGCGACGTCTTGGTGGACATGCCGCCCGGCCACCAGCGCGTGGCCGACTGGCTCAACGCTCCGGCGGCGTTCTTCACCGTGCGGGCCGGGTCCGCGCATCACCTCATCCAGAAACGGCACGTGACCCGTGTCGTGGAACTCTGCCGGTTCTCGTCATGACGCCAGCCATGCCTCCCGCTACGCCCGGGCCGACCACGGCCATGGATTCGCTGCTCAGCGCGATGGTGAAGATGAAGGCGTCGGACCTGCATCTGTCTGCCGGCAACGTGCCCACGGTGCGTCTCGACGGCGAGATGACGCCGGTGCCCGGCGGCCCGACCCTTTCGGGCGCCGACACCGAGCGCCTGCTGTTGTCGATCGCCACGCCGCGCGCCCGGGAGGAATTCGCGCGCCGTCACGACGCCGACTTCGCCTACGAAATCCCGGGGCTGGGCCGCTTCCGCGGCAATCTGTTCATGGATCGCAAGGGTGCCGGCGGCGTCTTCCGCATCATTCCATCGAGCATTCTGACGGCCGAGACGCTGGGCCTGTCGCCCGAGGTGCTCGACCTGTGCCGGCTGCCGAAGGGTCTCGTGCTCGTGACCGGACCGACCGGTTCCGGCAAGTCGACGACGCTCTGCGCGCTCATCGACTACATCAACAGGAACCGCGCCGACCACATCATCACGATCGAAGACCCGCTCGAGTTCGTGCACGAGAACAAGAAGTGCCTCGTGAACCAGCGCCAGGTCGGCGATCACACCGACTCGTTCAAGGACGCGCTGCGGGCGGCGCTGCGCGAAGACCCCGACGTGGTGCTGGTGGGCGAACTGCGCGACCTCGAGACCATGGCGATGGCGATCGAGACGGCCGAAACCGGCCACCTCGTGTTCGGCACCCTGCACACCTCGTCGGCGCACGGCACCATCGACCGCATCATCAATCAGTTCCCGACCGAGCGGCAGCAGCAGATCCGCCTGATGCTGGCCGATGGGCTGAAGGGCGTCATCAGCCAGATGTTGTGCAAGAAGATCGGCGGCGGGCGGGTGCCGGCGATGGAGATCATGATCGCGTCGGCGTCGATCTCGAACCTGATCCGCGAGGGCAAGACCTTCCAGATCCCGTCGATCATGCAGTCGGGCAAGCGCTACGGCATGTGCATGATGAACGACAGCTTCCTCGACCTGGTGAAGAAGCAGCTCGTGAAGCCGGAAGACGCCTACGCGAAGGCCGTGGACAAGGCGGGCCTGCTGGCGCAGTTCAAGCGCAACAACGTGGATACGTCGTGGGCGCCGAAGGAACTGCCGGCGCCAGGGCTCGCGCAGTCAGCATAGCCGGCTACTTCGGCGCCCGCATCACCAGCGGCGCGCGCCCCGCGGTCAGGCGGACGTTGCGTGACCACACCGGCGTGCGGCGGCCGCCGCGGGGCACGATGAGCTGCACGTCGACGCGGGTGACGCCGACAGGCGCGCCGACGTGCACCGGCATGTCGCTCTGCGCGTCGTAGCCGGAGCCGGCATCCACGAGCCGCGCACCGACCAGGCGGGTCGAACCGGCCGCGAAGACCCGCACTTCGGCGCCGGCGAGCGTCGCCTTCCCTGCGGCATCGAGTACCCGCACGTGCAGTCCGCGCGCGGCATCGGCGGCCGCCAGGTCGTTTCGCAGCACCAGGTGCATGCCATCGGCTCGGGAACCGGTGAGCGCGAGGTCGAGATCGCCATCGCCGTCCACATCGGCCCACTGGACGCCGTGATCGGCCTGCAGGCGACGGACCACGGCCGGCGTCTGGTCCACGAACGTGGTGCCGGTGTTCTTCAACAGCGAGTCCTGCCAGCTCACACCGCCCGTGACCGTGCCGTTCACGTAGAGGTCGAGGCGGCCGTCGTGATCGACGTCGGCCGGCGCGCAGGCGTCGTAGCGCGAGTCGATGGCCAGTCCCATCGCCGCGGCGCGATCGGCGAACGTGCCGCCGCCGAGGTTGCTGAAGAAGCCGAGCGGTCCGTAGTTGGCGGCGACCAGATCGAAGCGGCCGTCGGTGTCGAGGTCGGCGGCGCAGACGCGCACGCTGCCACGCCCCGGATCTTTCGGCGCGCGGCCACCCCATGCCACACCCGCCTCCACCGCCACGTCTACGAACCGCGTGCCATCGTTGCGGAAGAGCCCGTTGGCGTCGCCGTCCATGTTGGCCACCGCGACGTCCAGATCGCCGTCTTCGTCCGCATCGAACCACACGGCGCCTACTGTGCGGCGGGGGTCGGCGAGGCCGAGGGCGGGCGCCTGGTCCTGGAAGGCGCCGCCGTCGTTGCGGAAGAGCGCGTTAGGGCGATCGCGAAACGCCACGAACAGGTCGAGATCGCCGTCGCCCTCGACGTCCACCCAAACCGGCTGACGCACGGCGCCGGTGGCGAGGGTGAGGCCGGCTGCCGCCGTCGGTCGGTGAAGACGCCGCGGTCGTTGCGATAGAAGCGCAGCACCGAGGCGCCCGGCGACGGCGTGAAGCCGACGAGCAGATCGGAATCGCCATCCGCATCCGCATCACCAAAGGCGGCCGCACGCGTCGGGCGCGCATCGGCCAGGCCGGCCGCAGCCGCGATGTCAGTGAAGACGCCGCCGTCGTTGCGGTAGAGCCGGTTGGGCTTGCCGTCGAAGCCGACGAAGAGATCGAGATCGCCGTCGCCGTCGATGTCGGCAAACGCGTTGACGAAGCTGGCGCCGGCGGCAAACAGATCCGGCTGCAGCGGGGTGAAGTCGGGCAGCGTCTGCACGAACACCGGCACCGCACCCGCCACCACCGACACCGCAAGAATCCAGCGCTTCAGCATGGCGCATGGTAACTCGGCTACCATCTCGGGCATGCGAATCGCGCTGGCTCTGGGAGCGGTCGTGACCGTGGCCGTGCTGACGCTCGGCGCCCAGTCACGCCCCGCGGCCCCCTCTGCGCTCCGGACCATGCGTGTGGACTACTTCCACACCGGCAACACCACGCAGGAGCTCTTCGCGCTCGACCGGGTGGTCATCGAGCCGGCGCCGTGGGCCGGTCCGCAAGACCGTGCCGACGACGCGCTGCGCTACGGCGCCTACGGCATGGACGTGACCGACGCTGCCTCGGGCCGCCTGATCTACTCGCGCGGCTTCGGCTCGATCTACGACGAGTGGGTCACGACCGACGAGGCCGCCACCATCACCCGCACCTTCCACGAGTCCCTGCGCTTTCCAGCGCCGTCGACCGCGGTGGACGTGAAGGTGCGCAAACGCGGCGCCAAGAATGCCTGGACCGCGGTGTGGACGACCCGCGTCGATCCCGCCGGGATGTTCGTGGACACGGCGGCGCCGGAGCCGCACCCCGGCGAGGTGATCGAGATCGAGCGGCACGGAGACGCCGCCACGAAGGTGGACCTGCTGCTGCTCGGCGATGGCTACACCGCCGCCGAACGCGGCAAGTTCCGCGCCGATGCCCAGCGACTCGTGGACGTCCTTTTCGCCACCTCGCCCTTCAAGGAACGTCGCCAGGACTTCAACGTGTGGGGCCTGGTGCCGCCGGCGCGCGAGTCGGGCATCTCACGGCCATCGCTCGGGCAGCATCGGGCGAATCCGGTCGGCTCGACCTACGACGCCTTCGGCTCCGAGCGCTACGTGCTGACGTTCGAAAACCGCGCCTTCCGCGAGATCGCGTCCTATGCGCCCTACGACGTGGTCGAGATCGTGGTGAACGGGCGCACCTACGGGGGCGGCGGCATCTACAACCTCTACAGCACGGTCGCGGCCGACAACGCGTTTGCGCCGTATGTGTTCGTGCACGAGTTCGGTCACCACTTCGCTGCCCTCGCCGACGAGTACTACACCTCGCCGGTCGCCTATCTGCCGGCCTCCACTCGCGAGGAGCCGTGGGAGCCGAACGTGACGGCGCTGCTCGATCCGTCGACCCTGAAGTGGAAGGACCTGGTGGCGCCGTCCACGCCGCTGCCCACGCCGTGGGAGAAAGACGCCTACGAGAAGCGCGCGCGCGAGACGCAGGCGACGCGGGCTGGGCTGCGCAAGGCGCAGCGTCCGGAAGCCGAGATGGAGGCGCTGTTCCTGCGCGAGCGCCGGCAGGACGACGGGCAGTTCGCGGCCGAGCGTTTCGCCGGCAAGACCGGCGCCTTCGAGGGCGCGAAGTACGAGGCGCGCGGCTACTATCGGCCGTCGGCCAACTGCATCATGTTCACGCGCGCCGACCACTTCTGCGACGTCTGTCAGCGGGCCCTGCACGCGGTCATCGACACCTACGTGAGATAGGTCGCCCTACCGGCCGATGCCGAATTCCACTCGAGCCCGCCGATACACGGGGTCGAAGGAAAGGCGCAGCGCCGGTTGAGAGCCGCCAGCCCGAGCTCGCCGGACCGCCAGGCGCTAGACTGGGGGCCGGCACGAGCCGATACCTTCCACATGCCACCCTCGTCCCTTCGAGACCGCGCCATCGGCCTGGCGAAATCCGTGCTGCCGCCGTCGACCAGGAACTGGGTCGTGCGCCAGCAGCGTCGGTTCCACCTCCAATGGCCGCCGGCCGGGGCCGTGCGATTCGGAAGCCTCCGTCGGGTCACGCCAATCAGTCCGATCTTCGCGCTCGACCGGGGTCTCCCGATCGAGCGGGACCTACATCGAGCGCTTCCTCGAGGCGCACCGCGCCGACATAACGGGGCGCGGCATGGAATTCGGGGACACGTTCTACCTCACCAGGTTCGGCAGCGGCGGGCTGCACACCAAGGACGTGTTCAGCTACGTGGCGAGCCCCGACGCGACCATCGTCGGCGATCTCGCGGGCCCGGACCCGCTGCCCGAAGGCCTCTTCGACTGCATCGTCTGCACGCAGACGATTCAGATGATCTACGACATCCGCCTGGCAGTCCGGCGCCTGCACGCGATGCTGAAGCCGGGCGGCGTGCTGCTCGTAACCACCCACGGCACGAGCAAGATCGGACGGCACCTGGACCGCGACGGCTGGGGCGAGTACCTGGCACCTGACCCAACAGGGCGCCACCTCGCTGTTCCAGGAGAACTTCGACGGCCAGGTCAGCACCGTCGTCTACGGCAACGTACTCACCGCCTGCGCGGCCCTCCACGGGCTGGCCTCGGAGGAGCTGACGCGCGAGGAGCTCGACTGCGCCGACCGGGACTTCCCGGTGATCATCGGTGTTCGCGCGGTTCGACGTCCGTAGCGTCGGCCGCGGCCGGCACCTCGTCGGGCGTCCACTGGCGGCGCACTGACTCCTGGTGGATGACGTCGTAGATCGCCTTCGTGAAGCTCTCGTCGAGGGCCAGGCGCTTCGCCAGCGCGAGCCGATCGGTCAGCACCGCCGCCCAGCGCGCGGGTTGGAGCGCAGTGATATGGCTGGCCCGCTTGCATTCGGCCAGCTCGTCGACGATCTTCATGCGCTCGGCAAGCATCGCCACGAGCTCGTGATCCACACGGTCGATCCGCGCCCGCAGGGCATCGATCGAGGCCAGCGCGGTTGCATCACCAGTCGAGGCCCGACGCAGCGTCAGCTCGGCGATGATCTCGGAGAAGCGCTCCGGGGTGACCTGCTGGGCGGCGTCACTCCAGGCATGATCCGGCCGCGGATGGGTCTCGAGCATCAGGCCGTCCATCCCGAGGTCCATCGCGTGCTGGGCGACGGCCGCCAGCAGGTCGCGCCGTCCGCAGATGTGGCTGGGATCGCAAACCAGAGGCAATTCGGGCGCCAGGCGCCGCATCTCGAGCACGAAGCCCCACATCGGCGCGTTGCGGTACGGCGCCGACGCGGTCACAGACACGCCGCGATGGATGCCGCCAATTTTCCGCACGCCGGCCTGCGCGAACCGCTCGAAGGCGCCGAGCCAGAGCTGCAGGTCGGGACTGGTCGGGTTCTTGATGAGTATGGGAACGTCCACACCCCGGACAGCGTTCGCGATTTCCTGCACCGAGAAGGGATTCACCGTTGTCCGGGCGCCGACCCAGAGGAGGTCTACGCCGTGCCGAAGCGCCGCCTCGACATGGGCGGCGCTGGCCACCTCGGTGGCTGTCCGAAGTCCGTGCGCCCGACCGGCTGCGATTAGCCAAGGCAGCGCCGGTTCGCCAATGCCTTCGAAGTTGTCCGGCCGCGTACGCGCCTTCCAGATCCCGGCACGGAAGTAATCGACGCGGTGCCGACCGAGGCGTCGCGCGGTCTCGTGTACCTGCTCTTCGTTCTCCGCCGCACACGGGCCGGCGATGATCAGGGGGCGTCCCTCGACACCAGACCAGCGCTCCATCGGTGACACGGCGATAGACATGAGACTCGGTAACTCAGGTTAACACTGTGCGGTGAGCCGCTCCTGCGCGGCGGGGAAGTATCCGCGGCGCCGCCCGGAATCGGAGCAGTTCCATGCGGCCGAGTGCACCGGACGGCCGCGTGGCGCCCGCCGTGACCCGCCGTCAGCCTGCCGCAGCGAGCGGGGTCCCCGGGTGCTGAGCGTGCGGGAGCTTCCGATGAAGGTCCACTCGGAGGCAGGCTCCGATGACCCGCTGGGCGGCGGCGCCGCCGGCGCGAAGCAGCGTCGAGTGCGACAGCACGTCCGCTTGATAGGCGAGAAGCTGCTCACGGTCTGCAGGCTGGAAACTCAGCAGCCCCTCATAGAACAGACTGCCCTCGAGCGCCACGCGCCGTTCGATCAGGGTGTGGTTGAGCCAGCGCAGCATCGACGGCACCCGATCGCACGACAGAGACGCGTGGCGCCAGGTACGGAGCCGACGAGCGGTGGTCGCTCTGGGTGACCAGTCCGAATCGGTCGCGCTGTGTCGCTTCGAGAACCGGCATCTTCTCCATACGGGTGTTGAAGCCGCCCGCAAAGAAGAGGTCCGGGGGGTTGTCCGACAGCATCGCCACCGTCTCGCGGATGGTGCCCTCGGTTTCGCCAGGAAACCCCACCACCAGTGAAGCCGCCGTCGTGAGCTCGGCATCCCGACAGTGCTTCAGCGCCGCGGCGTTCTCCTTGATCCCCGACTTCTTGTTCATGTTGTCGAGAATCACCTGACTGCCTGACTCGTATCCGACGTGCACCAGGGTGCAGCCTGCTTGCTTCATCATCGCGGCGGTGCCCGGCACGGCGAGGTCTCCGGCACGGGCATAGCATGTCCATCTCACAGGCGAACCGGCCGCGATGAGGATGTCGCAGAGTTCCCGCAGGCGCTTCGGCGGAATCGTGAACAGGCTGTCGAGACAGTTGACGACCTTGGCCCCACCCGCGGCATACATTATCCAGTCGTCGGCGATCTTCCGCGCCGACTTCGTGCGGAAGATGGTGTCGTCGAACAGGAAGGGATAGTTGCAGAACGCGCATCGGTAGGGGCAGCCGCGCACCGACTCGTAGTGCACGAGTTCGAACGCGCGCCCATGGTAGCGCTCGGCGAGTTTCCAGTCGGGGGTCGGCAGCCAGTCCAGACTCTTGTCGTCCGGGCTGCCGCTGTAGAGCACGGTGTTGCCGCCGACGGTCGCGACGCGCCCGCCGGGCGGCGGCGTGAGGGAGGTGTACCCGCTGTTGATCCAGGCGGCGATCGAGGGGACCAGCAGCTCGCCGTAACCAACGGCGAGGATGTCAACATCGGGATGGCCCGGCCACGACCCGTGCAGCAGCGAGGCCAGCGCGCCG
This sequence comes from uncultured Acidobacteriota bacterium, assembly GCA_963779175.1. Classification (GTDB taxonomy): domain Bacteria; phylum Acidobacteriota; class Vicinamibacteria; order Vicinamibacterales; family UBA2999; genus CADEFD01. The sequence continues at coordinate 91,204 of CAVZXA010000001.1, read as the reverse complement.
CCGACGACGATCCGGTTGTGCGGTCGTTTGCACATGCGCACGAGTGGATCCATCTCACTGAGGTCGCGCATCAGCGTGCTGGAGAGGAAGACACAGTCGCAGGCGTCCAGAAGCGCACCGCGCTTCTCCGGATCGGCCATGTCGGAGAACGTGGCGACACGGAAGTCCACGTTGGCATCCCGCAGCAGGCCCGCCAGCACGACCTCAGTCAGCTCGGGCGAGCTGAAGTACGACTGGTCGTGGAAATAGCGCTCGACAGCAGGGCGGTAGGCTGCGCGTTTGTAGGTGCCGGTGCGATCGAACAGCGCGCGCGCGGAGAGGAGCTCCGCACTCACGGCTTTCAGCCCGAGGTCGAGCCAGATGGAACTCGACGCGCGCATCACACCCAGCTGACGGCGAACGGCCTGCAGCACCCCCTGACCATCGTCGGCGGTCATGCTGCCGCCGATGGCGGTCGGGCCGGTCACGATGAGAACAGGTTTCGCCATGGAGTCTCCGGGTCTGGGACGGCCGCCGAGCGCCTGGCATGTCGAGGCCAGAACCGACCTAGCGGACATTCTGCTGATGATACGCCTCCTGCCACTGCACTGCCATCCGCGCGAGCCAGTCTCAGTGCATTTTCAAGAAACGCCGGGTCGCCATCCCGACCGCCCGTCCCCTCCTGGTTAGCGACGATACGGCCGGGGCGCCCTCAGCACGAAAAGAGTGATGGCTGAATGGGATTGCCTTGTTCGGCCGGAGGGGGTTATATGTTGACGTCCGGCCGGGGTTTGACGTCCCGGGCCCCGCCGTCCCAAACCGAGAACTGGAGCCGTCATGCGCGTCGGAGACAATATCGAAACCGCGAGAGCGAGCTGGAGTTTCGACGGCAACGTCCCGGATTCCTTCGTGGGCCACGTGCGGCAGTCGGTGCCCTTTTACGACGAGGGGCACAAGCTCGTCTGTAACTTGAGCGACTATTTCTGCCACCCGGACAGCACGTGCTACGAAATCGGCGTGTCAACGGGCCAGCTCCTTCGCCGTCTCGCCGAGCATCACGCGACCAAGCCCGGCATCTCCTGGGTCGGCATCGATCCCGTAGAGGGGATGATCAACAAGGCCAGGGAACACTGCCAGGACCACAAGAACGTCACCCTCGACGTGGGTGACGCGTTGACCTACGAGTTCGAGAAGGCCGACCTGTTCGTGTCGTACTACTGCGTGCAGTTCGTCGCGCCGCGCCAGCGGCAGGAACTGATTAACCGGATCTACGAACGCCTCAACTGGGGCGGCGCCTTCATCCTGTTCGAGAAGGTTCGTGCCCCGGATGCGCGATTTCAGGACATCGTGACGTCCTTGTACAACGACTTCAAGGCGCAGAACGGATTCTCGGCCGAAGAGATCCTGAACAAGACCGCCAGCCTGAAGGGCGTGCTAGAGCCGTTCTCGACGGACGGCAATCTCGGACTGCTGCGGCGCGCCGGGTTCGTCGACATCCTCACGACGTTCAAGTACTTGTGCTTCGAGGGATTCCTGGCCATCAAGTAGTCCGGTCCCACGCCGTCCCGCCCGTAACCTTTCGGTGACCGTGTCCCTCGCGCCGCCCTCAGGCGAGCCCGTGCCGCCGCATACGCGGCACCACTCGCTCGTCCTCGTCGGCGGCGAAGCCCTGGGCCGGATCCTCGCCTTCGCCGCCGTCGTCCACGTCACACGCACCGTCACGCCCGAGGCCTGGGGCATCGTCGCCCTCGCCGCGGGCGTCACGATGTATCTCGCCAAGTTCGCCGACTTCGGCATCGACACCATCGGCATCGACGAGGTCGCCAAGCGGCGCGGCGACGTGGCGACGCTCGCCTCCGCCCTGCTCGCGGTGCGGTTGAAGATCGCGTGCGGTCTCGGGGTCCTCGGCATTGCGTGGGCCATGTTGGCCCTCGAAGGGCTCGAGCGCGACACCTTCGCGCTCTACTTCCTCACGCTCATCCCCGTGGCCGCCAGTACGCGGTGGGTGCACCTGGGCCTCGAGCGAGCACGGCCGGTGGTGTTGTGGCGCGTCACCGCCGATGCGCTGTCGCTCCTCGGCGTCGTGCTGTTCATCAAGGGGCCCGGCGATGTCTGGAAGTTCCCTCTGGCCCTGCTGGCGGGCGACGCCCTCAACGTCTCGATGCTCGCCGCGCTGGTCGTTGCCCGCGGTCACCGGCTTTCCCTGCGCGGCGACTGGGCAGTGGCGCTGCCGGTGCTCCGCCGAGCCGTGCCGATGACGGCGCAGATACTGCTGGGGCTCGCCATCTACAACGCTGATCTGGTCTTCCTGCGCGTGCTGCGGGCGAGCGAGGCGGTCGGCTACTACGCGGCGGCGTTTGCGGTGGTCAGTTTCATCTCGAACGTCAACATCGCCTACGCCACGGGTGCGTTGCCGGCCCTGTCCCGCGCGACGCGGCGCGGCACCGAGGCCCAGTCGGTCTTCGACGCGGTCCAGCTGCGGGGCCTGGCGTTCGCGCTGCCGGTCATGATCGGCGGCGGTTTCGTCGCGACCGATCTGATGGTCGGCGTCTATGGTCCGCAGTACGCGCCGAGCGGCCTCCTGCTGCTGACATTGCTGATCTCAGTGCCCTTCTCGACGATCCGCCTGATGTGGTTCGTCGCGTTCGTTGCGCTCGACCGCCAGGATTTCCTGCTGCGCGCGATGCTGTACGCCGCGATCTGCAACACCGCCCTCAACGTGGTGCTCATTTCGAACTTCGGTGCCGCCGGGGCCGCCTGGTCTACCGTCCTCACGGACGTGTTCCTGAGCGGACTGCTGCACATCTACGGGGCCAGGAGCGGTCTGCACATGCCGTCCATGCGGCGATTGACGTGGCCGGTGGCCGCCTGCGTGGTGATGGCGCTGGTCCTTCTGGCTGCCGGTCCGCTGCCCTGGCCGCTGCGGATCGCGGCCGGCGGCGGCGCCTATGCGGCGGTGCTGCTCGCGAGCGGTGTCGTCCGCGTCGGCGGGCGCGGCATCTCGGTCGACCTCTGACTCCCGCTGGCGACTGCGCCTACTCCGGCAGGATGGCCACGTGGTCGCGGAGCGCCGGCAGGCGCGACTCCACCGCCTCATTCCGCAGACAGACCCGCGCCCAGATGTCCAGATGCAGCAATCGCACGACCAGCTCCGGATCGGCGCGCCCGAGCAGCAACGCCATGTCATTCTTCGAGAGGCCGAGCAGCTCCCGCGGAAACGAGTCGTCGAAGTAGCGTGGCGCGATGCGCAGGCGCTGGAACACCGTGGTCCAGAATCCGATCTTGATGCGCTGGCTGAGGTCGCGCGGCAGGTAGCGTGATGCGACCTCTCGGACGACCCATTTGTCGCGCACGAACGGATGCGCCTTCTCCAGCACGAACGGCGAGTAACGGATCTTGTACTCGTAGGGCGTGTTGACGGCCGTTCGCACCACGTCGAGATCGAGGAACGGAAACCGCGACTCGATGCTGGCTTCCATCCCCAGGGTGTCATTGCGATGCAGCAGCGTACGCAGGTGGTAGCCGAGGTACTCGACACTGCGGATGTTGCCCTCGGGAATCGACGATGGCTGCGCCGCCGCCGCCATCCGCGCCGCCCGCGTGTCGTGTTCGGCTTCGAAACGGCTGAACAGGGCGGTCAGCGTCTCCGCCCGTCCCTGGTCCCACGGCCACAGCAGCCGGCCCACCTGAGGCACACTGCGCACCAGGTCACGGACCCGACGGCCGGCGCGGTAGTAGGCGTTGGTGATGCGCTCGCGCCCGAGCCAGGGGTAGCCGAGAAAACACTCGTCAGACCCTTCGCCGGAGAGCAGGCCCTTGACGCCGTGCGACCGCGCCAGCCTCGAGACCAGCATGAACGGCGCGCAGTTGGGATGGTATGTGAAGGGATGCTCGTAGTGCCGCATCACCGAAGGGATCTGGTCGACGAACTCCTGCTCTTCAACCTCGACCACGTTGAGCGACAGCTTCACCGACTCCGCCAGGCGCCGGGCCGCGCTTGTCTCGCTCCATCGGCCCTTGACGTTAGCGTGGAAGATGGCGAGGTTCTGGTGCTTGCGGGCGGCGACCGCCAGCAGCAGGGACGAGTCGACTCCGCCGCTGCAAAACGCCCCGACACGGGCGTCGGCGAACATCTGGCGGTCGACGCTGGCGTTGATGGCGGCATCAAAGCGATCGGCGGTCTGCGCCGGGGACAACCGCGCCAGGTTCTCTGCGAGCCCGGCATCGTAGAAATCGGGAATCGTGAAGAACGTCCGCTCCGTCAACTGGCCGGTGCGGTCAACATCGATGACCGCGCCGGACGCCGCGATGCGCACACCGCGATAGAACGTCTGGCCGCGCATCGGCCCGCCGAATCCCATCAGGTAGGCGCCGATCGCGAAGGGCTCGGCCTCGAGCGAGACCCACGGTGCGAAGGCCTTGACCTCCGAGGCGAACGCCGTGAACTCTGGCCCTTCGTAGAGATACAGCGGCTTGGTTCCGAACCGATCGCGACCAAGTGTGACCCGCCCTGTTGCGGTGTCGAGGACCCCGAAGGCGAACATGCCGTTGAGCCTCGGCAGTACGACATCCGCGCCCCACGCGATGATGGCCTCGAGCAGCACCTCGGTGTCGGAACTCGTGCGAAACCGGTGCCCGAGCTGTTCGAGCTCCCCACGCAGATCCTGGAAGTTGTAGATCTCTCCGTTGAAGACGATGACGTAGCGTCGAGTGGCGTCCCAGAATGGCTGATTGCTCCGCTCATTCAAATCGACCAGTGACAGACGTGTATGGGCAAGTCCTGCGCCGTTCTGCTTGTACACGCCGTGCGCATCCGGGCCGCGGTGCGCCAGCGCCCGTGCCGACGCACGGAGCAAGTCCTCTGAAGGACTGCGTGCGCAGTCGCGGTACACCACTCCAAAAATCCCGCACATTCGGTCTATTCTCCGCGCCAGTGGATGCCGGGGCCGCTTCAGTATGCGTCGAGCTTTCCGCTGCGCACAAGGGCAGACGGCGTCGCCGCCTTGACGAGGAATCTCTCCGCGCTGCTCAGAGGCGATTATGTCAGCAGTCGCACAACGGCAGCCACAGTCACCATCGCCAGCGTCGCCTGGATCCACGCCTCGGCGCGCGTCGGCGCGAAGAGCAGCGCCAGGGCGGCGAAGGCCACCGCCCCCATCAGCAGGCGCGGGTAATATTCGATGACGGTGGGCGCGGCGTCGCGTGGCGGCGCCAGACGGCGTCCGGCATCGACGACGGCATTGGCGATGTCGCGATCGGGATCGCGATCGAGCTCGAAGTACTGGCCGCCGGCGCGCTCGGCGATGCGCTGGAGCGAGGAGCGGTTCAGCCGCGAGATCGCATGCGGCGCCGGTTCTTCGGTGGGCGCCACCTCCACCTCGGGCAGCCAGTCGCCGGCCAGCGTGCCCACCCCCACGACGAAGATCGGCACCCGGGCCTCGCGCACGCGGTCGATGGCGCGGGCCACCTCCCCGCTCCACGCTTCGCCGTCCGACAGCATCAGGAACACGCGCGCGTTGGGCGAGGGGCCGAGCAGTTCCTCGTCCTTCTCGAGAATCCGCAGGCCCCAGAGCACCGCCTGTTCGAGGTTCGTGTTCCAGGTCGTGTCGTCCTGGAGCCGGAACGGCGGCCGGGCGCTCAGGTGATCGAGGAAGAAGAACAGGGTGTTGGGATCGCGCGTCAGGCGGATCTGCGGCGTGGCGATGTGCGCAAACGCCGCCAGCGCCACCCGATCGTCCTGCCAGGACAACGCATCGCCGAACCGGCGCAGGAACGCCATCGACCGTTCCCACCGGTTGCCGGCCACATCCTTGACGTGCATCGAGGCCGAGGCGTCCTGCAGCACCACGACGTCCACCCCGGGGCGGCCGGCGGTCGTGGCCATGCCGCGGGGCCGCGCGGCGGCGATGACCAGGCACGCGGCGGCGGCCAGCAGACACAGCCACGCCGGCAGCGCGCCGAACACCCCGTGCCGCTCCCGTTCTGGCAGCACCCGCCGCATCGACAGCCGGCGGATGTCGGCCCAGCGCCGCGCCAGGCGCCACAGCCACAGCAGCGCCAGCGCCATCGGCAGGGCCAGCAGCCAGAGCGCGCCGGGTGAGCCGAACTGCATGCCCGGCTATCCCTTGCGCTTGAGGTAGGTGCCGGGCGTCGGCTCGGGTTGCGCTTCGCGATCGCCGAAGTCCATCGGCGCGATGGTCTCGAACTGCTCGCTCTTGATGTCGGGCGGCGGCGCGCCGGCGGTGCCGTGCACGGTGGCGCCCGGGGGCGGCGGCGCCAGGCCCGGGGTGTTGGCCGGCGTGCGACGCGGTCCAGCCAGACGCGCGCTGGCCAGCACGTCGCGCGTGCGCGAGACGAACTCGTAGTTCCACGCCGCATCGGCGTCGTCGGGATCGGCCTTGAGCACGGTGGCGTAGGCCTCGAGCACCGGATCGAGCCGCTCGGCCGCCGCCGAGCCGACATCGCCGCGCAGACGGGCCAGCCGATAGGCGGCATTGGCGGCGGTATGCATCACGGCCGGATCGGGATCGCCGCCACGCGTGCGCACCAGGTCGTCCCACGTGGCCACCCAGTAGTCGGCGGTGGCTTTCTGCCGGGCCCCGAGGTCCTCGACCGGCCTGAGGGCGGCGGGCATCCAGCGTGTCAGGCGTGACGGCGGCGGCGGTGCCGGCACGTCGCGGCCGAGCGTGGCCAGTTCCTGCCAGGCAGTGGCCGTGGCATCGAGCCGGGTCGACTCCGCGGCCGAGAGCCAGGCGCCGGCAAACAGCACGAGCGCGGCGACGATGCGTCCGAACAGGGGCGTCATGGGCATGCCTCAGGGAAACGTCGAGAACTGCGGGATGGCCAGCGACAGGAACGCCGCGCTGAGCCAGCAGGCGGCCGCGCCGAGCGCGAACACCGCAAAGCGCGGTTGGCGGCTCGTGTACTGCGTCGTCTGGATGGCGCCGATCGCCGCCTGGTCGATGTCGTGCACCGCGCTCGAGCAGGCTCTGCTCGTCGCGCGCGACGTAGTAGCGGCCGCCGGTGCGTTCGACGGCGGCCTGCCACTGCGCGTCGGGAATGCCGTCGCCGAACGCCTTGCCGTAGTTGGTGCGCACGAAGTACAGCGGGATGGCGTTGTCGACCGCGCTCTTGAGGATGTCGTCGAGACTGCGGCCGTGCACGAGCGAGGTCGTGTCTTCGCCGTCGGTGAAGATGACCATCAGGTTGCCCGAGGCCTCGAGGAAGTCGAACGCCTTGAAGACCTCGATGCTCTGCCTCGAGCGCGCTGGCGATGACCGTGCCCGGGTCAGGAAACATCGAGATACTCGACCGGATCGCCGATGAGCGCGATGCTGAGCAGCAGGTTGTCGTAGTCGCTCGTGAACGGCGTGATGACGTAGGCGCGGTCACCGAACTCGATGAGCGCCAGCAGATCCTTGTATTTGCCCCGCGCGCCGGATCTCGACGAAGCGCTTCGCCGCCGCCACCGTGGTGAAGAACGCCGCCTCGGTCTCGGCGCGGGTATTGAGCGAGCCGGCTTTGAACGACGCCGCCATGCTGTCGGAGGCGTCGATCATGAGCGCGATCCGGCGGCCGGGATACGACACGGTGCTGGAGACGAGCGCGGTGAACGGATCGGCCAGCGCGAGCAGCGCGAGCGGCACGCCGAGGCCGGCCAGCAAGCGCGGCGTGTGGCGCAGCCACGCCAGACGCGACGTGCGCACGGCGCCGAAGAGCGCCGGCACCGCCACCGCGTCGCGCGACAATCGTCGCCCCAGCAGCAGCCGCACCGCCAGCACGATGAGGGCCAGGCCGAGAAGCGCGGCGGCGATGAGCGCCGGATCGTCGCGATAGGCGAACTGCACGCCGTCGGCGATCATCGCCCGCCAGTCGGCGAAGAGGCCCGTCGCGAACTCTCGCAGGCCGGCAAATGCCATCAGAACTCCGGCGTCGGCGTAGCCGGCGACAGCGGACGCCGGAACCACTCGCGCGGCGCGGTCAGCTTCTCGCGCGCCATCTCGGTGGCGATGTCGCGTGCGGTCGCCACGGCCTCGTCCACCACCGAGCCGTCGAGGGCGTCGGCCGCGCCGTACTGCACCCGGGTGAGTGCTGCCAGCGCCTCGCGCAGACGTTCGAGACGTCCGCGTACCGCGGCCGAGGCCGGCGGCAGTGCCGCCAGCGCGCGCGTGAGGTCGTCGGTCGTGACATGGGTCGTCACCGCGGCCACCTGGCGGCCGAAGCGGCGCCGCACGGCCAGCCGGCCCTCGGGTATCGCCGCCTCGCGGCCGACGGGCACCTCGCGGACGCCGACGCCGGTCGCCATCGCCGCGACCACGCGCGCGGCCATATGCGCCTCGGCCAGGCCCTCGGGGGTCCAGCCGGCGCCGCGGGCGGCGTCGAGCTGCGTGCCGAGTACGTCGGCGGCGCGGGTCAAGACCAGGCGGTCGGACATCCGGTGCGTCACCTGCGTGCGCTTGCGGCGCAGCAGGCCCGCGACCGGCGCGAGGGTGCTGAGCGCGGCCACGACGCCGAGCCCCGCCAGCACCATCGCCGCCACGTTGAAGGCGTTGGCGCGAAAGCGGAGCGCCTCGATCTCGCCGAGGCTGGCGTCGGCGCTGTCGCGGATGTCGTCGGCGTCGTCCGGCACCTGCGACACCACGCGGAAGATGAGCTGCGGCATCAGGTGCACGAGGTCGCGGCCCGCCAGCGTGGCATCGCCACCCATGCGGCTCTGCAGCCGGTAGCTGATGGCCAGCGGCGGCAGCTTCACATCGCGGCCGATGACGTCGGGGTTGATGAGGCGCAGGCGGTAGCGGTACTGGAAGAACCGGCGGTCGCCGTCGCGCACATCCGGCGGATGGGTGCCGTCCACGATCTCGAAGGGACTCAACTGCACGGCCGCCACGGTGAGGCGCGACTGGTCGGGCACGGCCGTGACCGTGGCGCTCTCGAGCACCGCGCAGGTCAGCGACACGTCCACGATCTCGCCCAGGCGGATGGCACCGCTCGACGATCGCCACCAGCACTGGAGTGGCGTGTCGGCCGCCAGCGGCGGCGCCGCCGGGCCGATGGCGGACACGGTGCCGGCCGGGCGTGTGGCCGGGGCCCGGGCTGACGCCGGGGCGGTGGCCGGGGTCGGGGTCGGGTGCACGTGCTGTGCCGCCAGCACGGCCGGCACGACGAGCACCGCGAGGATCGTCACGAGCGCGTGCGGCCTCATCGCGCCACCTTCCGCAAGCGCCGCTCGGCCACGAACTCGGCCAGCGCGATCTCGCCCTGGTCCTGGTCGGCGCCGAGCACGACCACGTCGAGGTCGGCGGCTCGCGCCAGCCGGGCGACCTCGCGCTGCCACGCTTCCGCGCGCGACGACAGGCGGGCGTATTCGGCCCGTGAGACCACCCGCGGCGCTCCCCCTTCGACATCGCGCACGCGTGATCCAGCCGGCCGACATCGGCGCCGTGTCGAAGGCGAAACGGCTGTCGACGAGCACGAGGAACACATCGTGCACGACGTTCATGCGCGCCAGCTCACGCACGACCGCCGGCGCCTCGTCGAACAGGAAGTCGGAGACGACCGGCACCAGAGACGCCGAGCGCAGGCTGCCGCTCAGGGCCGCGCCGAGCCCGCCGCCGATGGTCACCGGTTCGAGGCCGCGCCGGGCTTCATACGCTTCGAGGCAGTGGACGACGTGGCCGCGACCCGTGCGCGGCGGGATCCCGGCCATCCGGGCGAAGCCGCGATCGAAGGTCAGCAGGCCGAAGCGATCCTGGAAGAAGGCGGCGGACAAGCCGATCGTGGCCAGGGCCCGCGCCACCACCGCCGCCAGTGGCGTGCCGTCCACGCCGCAGCGCGTCGAGAGCGAGGCGTCGGCCACCGCCAGCACGGTGGCGGCGCTCGGCTGATCGAATTCGCGCACCACCATCGGCGCGAAGTTGGTGAGCGACGACTGCGGCCAGTCGATGGCCGAGAAGCGGTCGCCGGCCTGCCAGTCGCGCAACCCGACGAAGTCGAAGCCGGTGCCGTCGGCGCGGCTGCGATGGTCGCCGGTCGTGCCGCCGCCGAGCCGCTTCAGAATCAGCAGCTCGATCTTGGTGATGAGATTCAGATCGACATAGGACGTCGCGGCCGGCGCGTGCAGCATCATGGGATGGGCACCTCGGCGATGACGTCGGCGATGACGGCGTCGGTGGTGAGGCCGTGCGCGGCAGCGTGGGGTCCGAGCCAGATGCGGTGGCTGAGCACGTAGGGCGCCAGCGCCTGGATGTCCTCCGGATAGACCTCGTCGCGTCCGCCCACCAGCAGCGCCCACGCCTTGGCGAGGCGGCTCCAGCAGATGATGGCGCGCGGCGAGGCGCCGAGATCCACGCCGCGCTCGACCAGGTCCGAGGGCGAGCGCTCGAGCCAGTCGGTGTCGGGATCCATCGGCCGCGTCGCGCCCACCAGACGCTGCACGTAGCGGCCGAGGCTCTTGTGCAGGAACACCCGGTCGCCGATGACGCCGCGCAGCTGCACGATGCGGTCCTTCGACATCAACGGCCGGAGCGTCATCCGCTTGAAGTCGAAGTCGACGAGTTTCTCTTCTTCCTCCTTCGGGAGGTAGCCGATCTGCACCATCGCCGCGAAGCGGTCGGTGGCGGCTTCAGAGAGCGGGAACGTGCCCTGGCCCAGTTCCACCGGGTTCATGGTGGCGATCGCGAAGCTGAAGGCCGGCAGGTCGTAGGTGTCCTTGCCCACCGTGATCGTGCGGTCCTGCAGGCCTTCGAGGAACGCGCTCTGCGACTTCAGCGGAATGCGGTTGATCTCGTCGAGCAGGATGATCTCGGCCGAGGCCATCGGCCCGAACTCGGTCACCAGCTGCCCGGTGGCCGGATTGATCATCTGGAAGCCGACCACTTCGGTGGGCTGCAGGTCGGCGCGGCCCTGGATGCGCGCGAACTTGGCGTCGGAAATCGCCGCCAGGATGACGCCGAAGAACGTCTTGCCCACCCCCGGCACGCCGCGCAGCAGCAGGTTGCCGGCGTTCACCTGCCGCTCCGATCGCTTGTCGTAGGTGGTCGGGATCTCCGAGAGCAGGACGATGTTGGCGATCGTCTTGGCGCGTTCGTAGCCGACGAGGGCGCGAGCGCCTTCGGCGAGCACAGCGTGATGGAAGTCGAGCGCTTCCTGGAGGTCGGCGTGCATGCGGCGGGACGGGGAGATCCTACACTGGCTGAGCTGCGGGCACGAAAGGCGCGGCGGCTACCCGCCGGCCGCCGGCACGTCGACCAGCCCCGGGCCGGGCCGGGCCAGGAACCACGCGACGTTCGGCATGCCCGGATGGCGCGCCGCGTAGGCCGCGATCCACTCGCGGGCAAAGGCCGCCGCGTCGCCGTCATCGACGAGCGCCCACACGCTGCCGCCGAAGCCGGCGCCGAAGCTGGTCGCGCCGCGCGCGCCGCACGCGCGCGCCAACGCCGCCAGGGTGATGGTCTCGGGTACCTGGTTGCCGAGCCACGCTTCGGCGTGCGCCTGCGAGGCCGCAGCCAGGGCACCAAGCGCCGCCGCGTCGCCCCGCGCACAGGCGAGCACGGCGTCGCGGACGACCGCGTCTTCGGCGAGGAAGTGATCGAGGCGGCGCTATCAGGTCGGCCACCGGCGCACCCGTCGGCGCCGCGGTGGCCAGCAGCCGCCGGAGTTCCGCCTCGGCCCCCGGCGCCTCGAGCGCCACCGCGAGCGAGGCGGCCGGCGCGGGGGCGGCGCCGTTCCACACCTCGAGCAGCGCGCGGGCGGCAAACGCCGCCCGGTTGTAGCGATCGCGCACCGCACCGGCCTTGTCGGCGTGCACGCCGCTGACGCCGACGACAAACGTCCAGCCCGGCGGACAGGGCAGGGCGCCGAGACGCGTCGTGGGCACGAAGCGGTAGTGGCTCAGATGGCCGGCGCGGCTCATCAGGATGGCGGAGTGGTCTTCACTGCCGCCGTGGGTGCCGACGCCGGCGTTGCCGGCGAGCGTCCGGAAGTCGTGGCCGCTTTCGATGCAGCCGAAGTAGGTGGCCTGGTCTTCGGCGGTGCGGATGGCGGCCTGCCATTCCTCGCGCGAGGTCAGGCCGCCCCGCCGCGCCAGCGCCGTCGCGGTGCCGACGACGATCGCGCTCGAGCTCGAGACCCCGGCGGCGCGGGGCAGATCGCTCGAGAACGCCAGATCGAGGCCGAGGGGCGCGCCCGGGAAGTTGGCCGCCAGGCGCCGCATCGTGACCTGGATGTACGAGGCCCAGCCCGACCGCGCGGGTCCATCGTCGTCGATACCGAGGTCGACGTGCACGCGGTTGGCGACGTCGACGACGCGCACCCGTCGATCGCTGCGCGGTCCGGCCACCATCGCGAAGCCGCGCGGCACTGCCCCGGCCAGCACGTGCCCACCCGCGTAGTCGGTGTGCTTGCCGAGCACCTCGAGCCGCCCCGGCACGAACCAGCGCCACGCCGGCGGCGCGCCCGTGAGCGCGTGGAAGCCCTGCGACACCGCCTCCACCAACGCCGCCCGGCTGGCCGCATCTTCGGCGCCGAAGCCGAGTTGCACGAAGTGATCGGCGAGGCTCATGCGCGCAGCTCCGCGTGGGCCAGCGCCCGGCTCACGATGCCGACATCAGCGGCGGTGGTCAGATCGAGCACCGCCCCGGCGACATCGACGACCTTCACGCGCGTGCCCCGCGCCACCGCCAGCATCACCGCGTCGGGCAGTTCACGTTCGCCCCGCGGCGACGGCGCAACGTCGCGGCAGGCGGCGAGCATGGCCTGGTCCATCCGCCAGAGGTTCATGCTGACGCGGCTGGCCGGCCCGATCGCCTCCACTGGCGGCTTCTCCCGCATCGCGGTCAGCCAGCCCTCGTCATCGCACTCGACGGTCGCGAAGGCCGCCACCCGCGCCGCTGGAAAACCGCTGTCGCGTTCGAGCGAGGCGCGCGTGAAGGCCGCCATGGCCGCAGGTGTCGAGCGCCACCAGCGCCCGCAGCGCTGCGACCGGATAGAGATTGTCGCCGTTGACGACCAGGCACGCCGCCGCGGTGACGACGGGCGCGGCCGCGGCAACGGCGCCGGCCGTGCCAGTGGCCACTGGCTGCACGGCCAGCCGCAGCGCCACACCGGCCGCTGGCGACACGGCAAGATGTGCCGCCAGGTCCGCATGATCGGGCGGCACGACGAGCACGACTTCGGTCACGCCGGCCTCGGTGAGCCGCGCCAGCACGTAGTCCACGAGGAGACGGCCGTTGGCACCCACCGGCATCAGCACCTTCAGCCCGCGCGCCGCCGCCAGACGCTGCGCGTCGCTGGCGAGCGCGGACGGATCGCTCGTCTGCAGACGCCGGCCCCGCCCCCCCGCCAGCACGACCGCCGTCATTGGCGCCAGAGCCGCGACACCGAACGCGCGGTGACGAGCCCGCTCACGACCAGGACGACGAGGGCCACGCCGCCGGCCGCGGGGCGCCCCATGAGGAAGAAGCCAGCGCCGAAAAGGGCGGCGTAGATGAAGGCGCAACTGGCGATGCTGCCAACCACCGCAGCGCTCAGATCGTCGGTCGCCGCCAGATCGCCGCATTCCTTCCGCACCGCCGCCCACCCGGGCCCGGCCGGCCGCGCCAGCGTGTAGAAGCGGCGCAGTGTCGCACGGTCGGTCGCCGGCGTGAGCCAGGTGGCGGCCAGCCACACGATGGTCGTGACCATCACGGTGCCGATGAGCGACAGATGCGAGGGAATGGCGACCCCGTTCTGCCGCAGCACCAGCAGGGCCACGGCCAGCAGGAACGAACTGGCCATTGCGGCGATCTCACTCCAGGCGTTGATCCGCCACCAGAACCAGCGCAGCAGATACAGCAGGCCGGTGCCGGCGCCAATCGACAGCAGCAGATCGAAGGTCGTCCGCGCGGATTCGAGTACCAACGTCAGCAGGCCGGCAGCGATCATGAGCGCGGCGGTCACGAGCCTGCCGACGGCGACGTAGTGCGCCTCGCTGGCCTCGGGCTTGAGGAAGCGCCGGTAGAGATCGTGCACCAGGTACGAGGTGCCCCAGTTGAGGTGTGTCGAGATGGTCGAGACGTAGGCGGCGAGCAGACCCGCCACCATCACGCCGAGCACGCCGGCCGGCAGGAACGTGAGCATGGCCGGATAGGCCATGTCGTGGCCGACCAGCGCCGGATCGACATGCGGCAGCGCCGCGCGGATATCGGCGATCTCGGGAAAGACGAGCATCGACGCCAGCGCCACGATCACCCACGGCCACGGGCGCAGCGCGTAGTGCGCCACGTTGAAGAAGAGGGTGCCGGCCATCGCGTCGCGTTCCGACTTCGCCGCCAGCATGCGCTGGGCGATGTAGCTGCCGCCGCCGGGCTCGGCGCCCGGATACCACGTGGACCACCACTGCACCGTCAGCGGCACGATGAAGATCGGCACCGACACCGTCCAGTCGGTCAGGTCAGGCACCAGCGCCAATGTCTTGGTGTCGATCTTCGAGAACAGGCCGTCGAGGCCGCCCACCGCCGGATGCTGAAGGGCGTAATAAGCGGCGGCGAACGACCCGCCCATCGCGATGCCGAACTGGATGAAGTCGGTGACCAGCACCCCCCACAGCCCGGAGGTGGCCGCAAACGCGATGTTGATGACGCCGCACACGATGAGCGTCTGGCCGATTGGCCAGCCGAGCAGCACGTTGGCGATCTTGGCGGCGGCCAGATTCACTGACGCCATGATGACCACGTTGAAGACCACGCCAAGGTAGACGGCCCGGAAGCCGCGCACCCAGCTGGCCGCCGCACCCGAATAGCGCAGCTCGTAGAACTCGAGGTCGGTGAGTACGCCGATGCGCCGCCATAGTCGCGCGTAGAAGAAGACCGTCGTCATGCCGGTGAGCAGGAACGCCCACCACGCCCAGTTCGCCGCTACCCCACCCTGCCGCACCAGGTCGGTCACGAGGTTCGGCGTATCGGTGCTGAAGGTCGTGGCGACCATCGACACCCCGATGAGCCACCACGGCGCCGAGCGGCCGGAGGTGAAGAACTCGGCGGTGCTCGACCCGGCCCGCCGCGCCATCCACACGGCCGGCGCGAACGACAGCGCGATGGAGGCGACGACGATGACCCAGTCGAGGGTGGTGAGCTGCATGCGCTACACGGTCACGATGCCGAGTGGCGGGTGGCTCTTCCACGCGCCGCGCGTGAAATCGGGGACGTCCATCGTGCGGGCGCGTCTGCCGGTGGACTGCATGCTGAGCTCGACCACCGCGCTCAGCGCCGCCGCATCGTAGACGTTCATGTCGGTGGGCGTGCCGGCGCGCAGGCAGGCAATCAGACGGTAGTCTTCGATGTAGTCCATGCCGCCGTGGCCGGCACCGGCGGCCTTCGCCTCGAGCTCCTTCCACAACGGATGCTCGAACTCGGCGCGCAGCTCCGTCCAGTCGATCCACTGGTGGGCGGTGCCGCGGCCTTCGATGTACACGCGGTTCGGATAGCCCTGGAACATCCCCTTCGTGCCCTGCACCAGGTTGATCCGGCTGTAGGGCCGCGGCAGGTTGGTGCAGTGCTGCACCATCACCGTCTTCCCTTTCGCGGTCTTGATGAGGCTCGTGTTCACGTCGCCCTGCGCGTAGCGTTCACGCCGCTCCGGGGCGTCGGCCGGACACATGCTCGCGGGCCCAGTCGTAGAGGCCGCGTGACGGACCGCTCATCGAGACGAGATAGTCGAAGCGATCGCCGCGGTTGATGTCGAGGCAGTTGGCAATCGGGCCGAGCCCGTGGGTGGGATACGGGTTGCCGTCCTGCTTCATCGACCAGGCGCGGCGCCACAGGCCCTCGTCCTGCTTCTCGAACTTGATCGCGCGCAGGTCGTGCAGGTAGCCGCCTTCGGCGTGCAGCACCTCGCCGAAGACACCCTGGCGCACCATGTGGAACGCCATCATCTCGGCGCGATCGTAGTTGCAGTTCTCCATCATGACCGCATGTGTGCGGTGCTTCTCGGCGCTCTCGACCAGTGCCCAGCAGTCGTCGATGGTCATGGCGGCCGGCACTTCGGTGGCGGTGTGTTTACCCGCCTTCATCGCCGCCAGCATCACCGGCACGTGCCATTCCCACGGCGTGGCGGTGAAGACGAGGTCGAGGTCTTCGGTCTCGCACAGGCGTTCGAAGTCGCGGGGCCCGCGGGTGTAGACCGCCGGGGCGGGATGCCCCGCCGCGGTGATCGCCTGCGACGCCCAGGTGGTGCGCGCGTCGCGAACGTCGCACACCGCAGTGACGCGGCAGCCGTCGATCTTCAGGAAGTTTTCGAGGTGCGCACCGCCCTGGAGGCCGATGCCGACCATGCCGATGCGCACCAGCGGAATCGGCGGCGCGGCGAGAAATCCGCCCACCGGCTGTGCGTGCGCGGCTGCCGTGCCCGAGCCGGCCGCGGCGGCCAACGCGCCGATCTTGAGGAAGTCGCGGCGGTTCAGCGCCTCGTCGGCGGGACGGTGCATGCGAGATGCTACACCCGACGCCGCCTCGGGCGCTCAGCGATCCGTTCGGACGTGGCCAGTCACCGTCGAGACGACGAATCGCGCGGAGTCGCGCGCCGTCACGGCATCGCCCTGCTTGTAGAAGTCCGACGGCGTCAGGTCTTCGGCGCCGTAAAACGCCAGCTCGCGATCGCGACGCAGCGTGCGCGAGATCTCGGCCAGGCGATCGAGGTGCACTGCCACGGGCGCCGGCAGGCGCTGGCGCTCGGCATGCAGCACGTCCGCCACATCGTGCAGGCGCGGCGGCTCCACGCCCGAGGCCCGGAGGAGCCCTTTGAGCGCGAGTTCGACGATTTCCTGCGCCTCGCGCACGACGTCGGCCCAACTCTGGGCCTCGAACAACGTATCGAGGGCTCGAAGCCGCGCCTGGGCGCGGCGCACGTGGTCGGCCGCAAGGTCTCGGTTCTGCATCTCGCGCTCCTCAGGCGGCCGTGGTCCAGTACCGACTGGCCGTGCGCGCGGCGGCGCACGATGCGACCTTCGGCGATGGCCCGTCGCACCTCGTACAACGCCCGCACCACGGCACCGTCACGATCGGCGATGACGAGACCATCGAGGGCGGCCTCGCACCAGACCGCACCGGGCTGCTGCGGATCGAGCGGTGGATGGACGAAGTGCACGTCAATCGGTCGACCGTCGAAGGACGGCGCCGCCTGATCCCAGGTGGTGTAGAGCGCACGCGCCAGCGGCACGTCGCGATCGATGACGACCAGTAGGTCGACGTCCGAGGTGGTGCGCGATTCCCCCCGCGCCCACGAGCCGTGCACGAGCACGCCGACCAGGCTCGTTCCAACGACCTGGCGCGCGTGGGCCACAGCGGGCCCGGCATCCGCTTCGCCGCCGGCGGTCATTCGCCCAAGCCGCTGGACGCAGAACTCATTCAACGACACGCTGGCCTGCTGCGCGCCGGCAGCGAGCCAGCGATGCAGATCCCGGGGAAGCCGCAGCAGGAACCGGTGCGGGACGGCGTTGGTCACGGAACGCCGAGCGAGGTTGGCCATGCCAGATGATATCACGCACGCGTGCGAAGATATCATCCAGGCCAGTCGCGGCGCCGTACAAAGAAACGGCCGCGGGGATGGCCGCGGCCGTGAACGGAGGTGGAGACGACGCTGGCTAGCGGGCGCGCGCGGGAACCGGCACGGCGTCGGTGCCGGCATCGGCCACCGCGACGTTCTCGACGACGGTCCAGGCATCCGCTTCCGACAGGAGCTGCTTTGCCAGCTGCGTGTGCAGCGCGTGACCGGCGCGATGCGCCACCACATGCCCGAGCACCGGACGGCCCAGCAGCGACAGGTCGCCCACGGCGTCGAGGATCTTGTGGCGCACGAACTCGTCGTCGAAGCGCAGGGCGTTGAGCGGACCGGTGTCGCCGATGACGATGGCGTTGTCGAGCGAGCCGCCGAGCGCCAGGCCCTGCTGACGCATCCATTCCACTTCTTTCAGGAAGCCGAAGGTGCGCGCCGGGGCGATGTCGTCGTTGAAGGTCTGCTCGGTGATCCGCATGGTGCGCGACTGATGGCGCAACATCGGATGGTCGAAGCTGATGGTGTAGCTGACCTTGAAGTGGTCGGAGGGATAGATGGCGATGTGCTTGTCGCCGCTGGCCACGCTGACCGGCCGCAGCACCTTGAGATAGCCGCGGGGGGCCGACTGCTTCTTGAGTCCGGCTTCCTGGATGAGGAAGAGGAACGGCGCCGAGCTGCCGTCCATGATCGGCACTTCGCGCTGCGTCAGCTCGATGATGACGTTGTCAACGCCGGCGCTCACGAGGGCCGCCAGCAGGTGTTCCACGGTTTCCACCGTGGCGCCGTCCTTGCCGAGCACCGTCGCGAGGTTGATCGCGGTGACGTGGTCGATGGTGGCCGGAATGTCGATGCCCAGGTCGGCCCGGCGGAAGACCACGCCGGTGCCGGCGGGCGCGGGCTTGAGGGTCAGGCTCACCTTCGAGCCCGAATGCAGGCCGATCCCCGCGCACGATACCTGACGCCTGAGCGTCTGCTGGAAAGCGATGTTCACAACGGCTACCGGTCAGTGTTGTAGCAAACGGGATGCCCGACATTTCACATCACCTGCGTACGACGTAAGTCTCATCTGCTCAACAACTTGACTTACTTGCTCAGGCGCAGCAGCCTGCGGTCTGTGGTCAGCCAGCCACAGTGGGAACGACTACAACTGTGGTTGATTTGACACACTAGGTGTGTCGCCCACGCAGCGCGTCGGCCAGGAATCGACCGGTGTGCGACGCCTTCACTTTCGCCACCGCTTCGGGGGTCCCCTGAGCCACGAGGCGGCCGCCGGCGGTGCCGCCTTCCGGCCCAAGGTCTACGATCCAGTCGGCCGAGCGGATGACGTCGAGGTTGTGCTCGATGACGAGCACGGTGTTCCCCTGGTCGACCAGCCGGTTGAGCACGTCGAGCAGCTTGTGGACGTCTTCGAAGTGCAGGCCGGTCGTCGGCTCGTCGAGGATGTAGAGGGTCTTGCCGGTGCCGCGCTTCGAGAGTTCCTTCGAGAGCTTCACCCGCTGCGCTTCGCCGCCCGAGAGCGTGGTCGCCGACTGCCCCAGCGTGACGTAGCCGAGGCCGACACTTTCGAGCGTCCGCAGTTTGTTGGCGATGAGCGGGAAGTTCTCGAGCAGCGGCAGCGCCTGGCTCACCGTGAGGTCGAGCACTTCGGCGATCGACTTGCCGCGATATTTCACCTCGAGCGTCTCGCGGTTGTAGCGGCGGCCCTTGCACTGCTCGCAGGTCACGAACACGTCGGGCAGGAAGTGCATCTCGATGGCGATGACGCCGTCGCCCTGGCAGGCTTCGCACCGTCCGCCTTTGACGTTGAACGAGAAGCGCCCCGGTTTGTAGCCGCGCGCCTTGGCCTCGGGCACCATCGCGAACAGGTCGCGGATGAACGAGAAGAGCCCGGTGTAGGTGGCGGGGTTCGAGCGCGGCGTGCGGCCGATCGGCGACTGATCGATCTCGATGACCTTGTCCACCTGATGCACGCCCTCGACCACCTTGTGCGGGCCGGGCTCGTCGGTGGAGCGGTAGATCTGCTTGGCCAGCGCCTTGTAGAGGATGTCGTTGACCAGCGTGCTCTTGCCCGAGCCGCTCACGCCGGTGACGGCGACGAACATCCCGAGCGGAATCCGCACGTCGATGTCCTTGAGGTTGTTGGCGCGGGCGCCCTTGACGACGATCTCGGCCTTGCCGGCCGGGCGCCGGGACTTCGGGGTCTCGATCGACCGCTTCCCGCTCAGGAACTGCCCGGTGAGCGAGTCGGCCGCCTCGATGAGCTGCGCCGGCGGCCCCTGGAACATCACCTGCCCGCCGTGTTCACCGGCGCCGGGTCCGAGGTCGACGACGTAGTCGGCCATCCGGATGGTCTCTTCGTCGTGTTCGACGACCACCACCGTGTTGCCGAGATCGCGCAGCCGGGCCAGCGTCGCCAGCAGCCTTCGGTTGTCGCGCTGGTGCAGGCCGATCGAGGGCTCGTCGAGCACGTAGAGCACGCCGGTGAGGTTCGAGCCGATCTGGGTGGCCAGGCGGATGCGCTGCGCTTCTCCGCCCGACAGCGTCGCGGCGCTGCGGCCGAGCGTGAGGTAGCCGACGCCGACCTCGTCGAGAAACGACAGCCGCTCGCGGATTTCCTTGAGGATGCGGCCGGCGATGATGGTTTCGCGGTCGGTCAGCGTCATCGCGTCGAAGAGCGCGCGGGCGTCGCTGAGCGGCATCGCCACGACGTCGGGCAGCGACCGGCCCTTGAGGCGCACGGCCCGGCTTTCGGGGCGCAGCCGTCCGCCCTGACAGTCGTGGCAGTCGCGCAGCGCGCGGTAGTTGTCGAGGTCCGACTGCTGTTCCCACGCCGCGTCATCGAAGCGGCGGCGCAGGTTCGGCAGCACGCCCTCGAAGTCCTCGCCGTAGGGCTCGACGTCTTTCGCGGACTTGCGCTTCTTGACGGGCGCCGGCGCCGGGTCGTCGGCTTTCGCCGACACCCCGGGTCCGTAGAGCAGCAGATCGCGCTGCTTCTTCGGCAGCTTCGCAAACGGCACCGCCGGGTCGATGCCCCAGTAGGTGGTGATCCCCTCGATGGCCGCGCGCACGAGCTTCTTGTCGCCCCGCGACCACGGCACGATCGCGCCTTCAGCCAGCGACTTGCCGTCGTCGGGGATGACCTTGGCGGGGTCGAAGTCCCAGGTCGCGCCCAGGCCCTGGCAGCTCGGGCAGGCGCCGTGCGGCGAGTTGAACGAGAAGGCGCGCGGCGACATCTCGGGCACGCTGATGCCGCACACCACACAGGCCAGCTTGCGCGAGAACAGGCGGTCGCCGCTGTCGAGGGCGTTGATGACGACCACGCCGTCGGCGAGGTCGAGCGCCGTCTGGACCGAGTCGGTGAGGCGCCGCTCGATGCCCGAGCGCACGATCAGCCGGTCGATGACGACATCGATCGTGTGGTTCTTGCGGCGGTTGAGCGCCAGGTCGTCTTCGAGGTTCTTGTACTGTCCGTCGATGCGGGCCTTGGTGAAGCCGCGGGCGACGATCGCCTGCAGTTCCTTCCGGAACTCGCCCTTGCGGCCGCGGACGATCGGCGCCAGCACGTTGATGCGGCTGTCCTGCGGATAGGTCATCACCAGATCGACGATGCGGTCGAGCGACTGCGACGAGATCTCGCGGTCGCAGTTCGGGCAGTGCGGCACCCCGGCGTTGGCGAAGAAGAGCCGCAGGTAGTCGTAGATCTCGGTCACCGTGCCGACCGTCGACCGCGGGTTGGCGCCGGTGGTCTTCTGCTCGATCGAGATCGCCGGCGACAGCCCGTCGATGAGATCGACGTCCGGCTTCTCCATCTGCTCGAGGAACTGGCGGGCGTAGGCCGACAGCGACTCGACGTAGCGCCGCTGCCCTTCGGCGTAGAGCGTGTCGAAGGCGAGCGACGACTTGCCCGACCCCGACAGCCCCGTCACCACGACCAGCTGGTCGCGTGGCAGGTCCACGTCGATGTTCTTCAGGTTGTGAACGCGCGCGCCGCGTACGGCGATGAAGTCGTGGGGCATAGCGTCGGGCGGGATTTCGCGCCGAACTCCAACCCCTGATTCTACCCCCCGGGAGCGGTCCACCGTGAGTAGCGGCTACCCGCCCGGGAAGCAACTGCCCGCCAGGCGAGCGTCCGCGCCGGGCGATTGGCGGCGTATCAGGTCGTCGGTGGGCGGATTTCCGCGGGTTTACGGCATTCGCGATAGCGCCGGGCCGGCCAGCGCCCCCTGGCCTGTCCCTTGCTCCCCTGTTCGCCGTCCGCGGCACCACTCAGGCATTTCCACTGGCACGCTGCCGCGCGGCAAGGAGGCAACGACACCCGAGGTCGGGAAGCGAGGCAGTGATGGTGCGAACGGGGAACGCAATCAAGGCAGGATGCGCGGCGGTCGCCGCGCTGGTCATGACCACGGCAGTCACGATGCAGGCCCGGCCGGGCGCCGGGCAGGGCGCCGAGTCGGCGGCGGAGGCGGGGGCGGCACTGAGTGCGACGGTCACCGTGACGCGCGCGCTGCTCACCGACGCGGGGGCACTCGTACGCGAGCTGCCGACCTCGCGCTACCGGCTGGCGCAGTTCCACGACGGCCGGCTGCGCATGACCATGCTCGCGACCAGACCCGGACCGCGAATCGGACCGATGGCCGATCCCTACGCCGGCATGGTGGTCGAAGGGAATCTGTCGCACGGCAGGCTGCAGCTGCGCGACGCGGCCGGCAAGCGCCTCGCGGTGCCAGGCGGCGAAGGGTTCCCGGCGGCGCCCGATGCCGGCGAGTCCTATCTCGCCGAGGCGGCCGGCGCCCCTGAGCGGCGTCAGCGGCTCGAGGGCGCCTACGGCCGGCCGCAAGGCCGGCTGCGTGGCCTGCTGCGGTATGTAGCGCGTCGCAACGCCGCGGTGGAAGAAGTGCTGGTGTCGGCCGACACCCTCCTGCCGGCGGAGCTGAGCCTGGTCACAGACGGCGTCCTGACCGAGCACCACACCTTCTCGTACGTGCTGGTGCAGGGCAACCGCTGGGTGCGCCACCGCTCCACTGCCCAGACACTCGTCACGGGCCACACGCCACAACGTCTGCTGTCGACGACGGCGCTCGACGACATCCACGCCAGCCGAGGTGGGCGATGACGGCCGCGGCGCGCCTCGTGCTTGCCAGCCTGCTGCTGGTCGGCGTGGGCACGACCCCGGTTGCCGCGCAGGACACGCCGGTCGTGTTCGTCCACGGGTTCGCCAGCAGCCAGCAGACCTGGCAGGCGGCGGCGACCCGGCTGGCGGCCACGCTGCGGATTCAGCCCCACGGCGCCGACCTGCCGTGGGACCAGGCGATCGAAACGCAGGCAGCGGTGCTCAACGGCGCCAAGGGCGGCCTGCCGGCGTCGACAATCGCCGTCGGCCACAGTCAGGGCGGCATCGTGTCGCGGCAGTGGAGCCGCTCGAAGCCGCTCTTCGGCATCCTCACGCTGGGCACGCCCCACACCGGGTCGCTCCTGTCGCGGCGGGCCCTCGACGTGATCGGCTTCAACGACACGCTCTACAACGTCATCGGCCTGGCGACCTCATTCGGCAAGGGTACCGAGTTCGAGTGGATCTACACCGCGCTGCGCGCCGCCTACACCACGGCGTTGCAGTTGTCCTGGGGCACCGCGGTCGGACTCGGTACGACCACCGCCGTCATGAACTACGTGCCGGTGGCGCCGCAACTGGTGCCGGGCTCGGCCTACCTGCTGGGCCTCAACGGGCCCGGCAATCTGAGCCGCGAGTCGTCGGCCATTCGACGCCGCGTCGGCCTGACCTTCGCGGCTGACCAGTACTGGCGCGCCGGGCTGGCCGTGGGCCTGGCGCCCAGCCAACGCGAATGGGCCTGGGCGGCGATGGTGACCCTGCCGCCCACCTTCGAGTACGCCGCCGTCTATGTCGAACAGCACTACGGCCCGCTCAACCTGCCGGCGCGATCGTTTGCGGCGCGCCTGCGTGACCTCGCCGGGGCCATTCGAGAGCTCGATCCGCTGTGGTGCTGGGCGGTGACCGATGACCGGCTGTGCCGGGTGCCGCACGACGGCATCGTGTCGGTCGTCAACCAGGGCTACCCGGGCGCCCTGAACTTCGGGGTGACGGGCCCCGCGCACATCGAGGAAACCGATCGCAGCGATCGCGAGATTGCCTCGGTGCTGACCGGCATCATGGGCGTGACCGCGCGGACCGCAGCGCCACCACCGCCGGTGCCGGGTGGTCCTGCCGGTGGCCCCGGCACGCTGACCGGCGGGATGCGGCTGTACCCGGATCAGGAGGTGGTCTCGGCCGGCGGCACGGCCGTGCTCCGCTACCAGTCGGACGGCAACCTGGTGCTGTACAGCAGCGGAGGCACCCCCGTCTGGGCCTCCGACACTGACGGATTCAGCGCCGGACGCGCCGAGTTGCAGACCGACGGCAACTTCGTCGTCTACGACGCGGCTGGTGTGCCCCGATGGGCCAGCGGCACCTCCACGCCCGGTGCCTATCTCCAGGTGCACGACCAGGGTCACGTCATGGTGCACGACGTGTCAGGGGTCGGCCTGTGGTGGACCGGGAGCGCCAACCCGTAGCGGCCGACGCCGATGGGCGGCGGTCTCCGGCCGTCGCCCATCGAGCTTTCCATGGAGATTCGACATGTCCATCCACCGTGCTCTTGGTGCCGCGCTCGCCGTCGCGGTCTGTCTCGTGCCGCTGCGCCTCGACGCCCAGCCGTCAGTGCCGCCGCCCACGGCGCCGCCGAAGACCCTGTGGCGCTTCGCGGGCGCGGCCGTTGGCACGCCGGCGCACGACGCCGACACCGTCTACGTGCTCGACAAGAATCGGGAGGTGATCGCCCTGGCGGCGGACGACGGCCGCCTCAAGTGGCGCAGCGGCACCGGTGTCACCAGCGCCGATGCGATCTTCGGGCTCACGACGTCCGGGACCAACCTGGTGCTCTCGGGCGACCTCGTGGTGGCCGGTGACTGGGACATCGTCGCCTTCGACAAGCGGAGCGGCACGCGGCGCTGGACCTATCAGGCCGACGGCGGCGACGGACCGGGATTGTTCCTCGGCGCCGCCAGCCACGACACGGTTTACGCGGGCTCGGTGACCGGACGGGTCTACGCCATCGACGCGGTGAGCGGCCGCCTCCGCTGGGTCGCTCGGCTGGAAGAGAAGCCGATGGTGTCGGTGTTCGCGCCCGAGATCGCGGGCAGCCAGGTCGTGGTCGGATATTCGGTGTACGACAATCCCAACACCGGCGGGCTGGCCGCCCTCGACGCGTCGTCGGGACGCGTCGCCTGGAAGACGCCATTTCCCAGACCTCCTGAGCCCTGGCGCCACGTGAATCGGGCCGGCGGTCCGGTAGTATGCGGCGCGCTGGTCTTCGGCTCCGCCGGCGACGGCAACATCTACGGGTTCGATGTCGCCACGGGTGCGATTCGCTGGACACTGCCACGACTGGGCGGCCCCTTTGCCGGCTACATCACCGCGACCGACCTGGATCATCGGGCGCTCGTTCGCGCTGGCCCGCTGCTGGTGGCCGGATCGGCGACCGGGAAGCTCGTCGCCTATGACATCGACACCCGCACGCTCAAGTGGGAACACGACGCCGGGCCGTGGGGCTCGACCGCCTTCACCCTCGCCGCGGATGACGCCTTCGTCTACGTCCCATTCCTCGGCGGCTTCGTGCTGGCGCTCGACGCGGCGACCGGCGAAGAACGATGGCGCGTCGGCGACTTCAACGTGGGGATGATCTGGGCACCCGATCCGGCCGGCGATCGGATCTACGCCGCTGGCTCCAGAGGCGGCGTGTACGCGTTCGACAGACAGGCGGCGGGCGCCGCCGCGAGGACTCGACCATGACGACCTGTCAATCGGCGGTGCGGCTGGCCGCGGTGGCCGCGTGTGCCGCCCTGCTCACCTCGTGCGGTGCAGGCACGGCGACTCCGACCGCCCCGTCTGGGACCGGGCCTCGTTCCGGGATCTGGCAGGGCACGCTCGCCGACGCGAACGGCACGACGGGCACGTTGCGGGTGACGATCGAGGAGCGCCAGATCGACGCCGCGCGCAGTCTCTATTCCGGCACCTGGACGGCCACCTACCAGGACGGGTCGCGAGACGGCGCCGGGTCGCTCACCGGCACCATCACCGGCTCCACCGGCACGCTGCTGCTCGCCCCGACCGTCACGACCACCTGCAGCGGCACGGCGCTCTCCCCGGCCGCGGGCACCTACGTTTCCTCGCAGCTCACGATCTCGAGCGTCTCGATTCAGGGCCCGTATTCGCAGGCCTTGTGCGCCGGGCCCCTGAACGGCACGCTCAGCCTGACGAAGCAGTGACTACTTCGCGCTCCAGATCACGTCGGCGATCTGCATCCGGGCGCTGCGGCCCTTCACCTGCACGGCCTCGAGCTGCGTGTAGCGCACGCTGGCGTCGAGGGCCTGCATGGTGTGCTCGCTGATGATGATCTGCCCGGCCTTCGCGAGGTGCTCGAGGCGGGCGGCGGTGTTCACGGTGTCGCCGATGGCGGTGTAGTCGAGCCGGGCGTCGGAGCCGATGAAGCCGACGATCGCCGAGCCGGTGTTGATGCCAATGCCGACGCCGATGTGCGCCTGCCCGGCGGCGACCAGTTCCTGGTTGAAGATCTGCACGGCGCGCTGCATGTCGATGGCGGCCCGGACCGCCTTCACCGCGTCGCGCTCGGTGGCGTAGGGCGCGCCGAAGAGCGCCAGCACGCCGTCGCCGATGTACTTGTCGAGGGTGCCGCCGTGGCGGAAGATCACCTCGCTCATCAGGGTGAAGAAGCGGTTCAGCAGGTCGACCACCATCTCGGGCGGATTGGCTTCCGACAGCGTCGTGAAGCCGCGCAGGTCGGCGAAGAGCACCGAGATCGTCTGCCGCGTGCCGCCGGGACGGATCTCCTTGTTCGGGTCGAGCATCACGTCGTCAACCAGCTGTTGCGGCAGGAAGCGCTCGTATTTCTCGCGCGCCTTGGCCTCCCGCTGCAGGGCGTCGTGGGCCCGCACGGTGTCGAGTGCGATGCCCGTCTGCACGGCGACGGCATTCAGCAGGTCGAGGTCGTCGGACGAGAAGGTCTGCCTCACGTCCTGCTGGTCGGTGTAGATCACGCCCAGCAGGCCGGTGCGGCCGACCACCGGCGCCGCCATCACCGAATGCGTCTGATGCAGCTTCAGGCTGTCGGGCACCAACGGATCCCCCAGACTGGTGTTCTCGAGCAGCACCGACACGCGCTGCCTGGCGACGTTGTCGAAGACGGTCCTGCTGACGCGCAGCGGCTGCACCGCCGGATCGACCGTGGCGGCGGCGCCCTCGCGCGAGCCCGAGGCCACGTGCCGCATCTCCCCGCGTTCGGCCTTCTGGTAGATCATCACGCGCGCGGCCGGCGTGACCTGCAGCAGGATGGCAATCACCTTGTCGTAGACGTCGCCGAGGGTGAAGACCGAGCCGAGCGTGCGGCTCAACTCGTAGAAGAGGCCGAGCACGCGCGTCTTCTTCTCCAGCTCGAAGCGCAGGCCCTCGGCCGACACCTCGCGCGGCGGGCCGGCGGCCGGCACCATGCCGGAACGGATGACTTCGTCGGGCGCCTTCTGCAGCACCGCGCGCATGCTGTTCGCCACCGGATCCTGCGCGAACAGGATGGCGTCCTGCGGGTCGAAGACGAGCGTGAAGTCGCCCACCTTCAGCACGTCGCCGGGCGCCAGCGGCTGCACCGGGCCTTCGACGCGGCGGCCATTGAGGAACGTGCCGTTGCGGCTGCCGAGGTCGGCGACCACCACCCGGCCGCCGGTGCGCGTCAGCACGACGTGGCGACGCGAGATCCGGGCGTCTTCGAGCACCAGACCGGCGTTGGCGTCGCGGCCGATGACGGTCTCGCCTTCGGCGAGCAGGTGCATGCTGATGCGCCCGCCGGGCGACTGGACGCGAATGGTGGGTGGTGGCGGCATGGTCCGGAGTGCTAACGCAGATGCGAGTGGCGGTAACCGTACACCGCGTAGACGACCAGGCCGAGTCCGAGCCACAGCCCGAACCGCTCCCAGGCCTGCACCGGGAGTCCGATCATGATGAAGCCGCAGGCCGCGGCGCCGAGGGGCCCGACCACCCACACGAGCGGCACGCGGAACGGCCGCGGACGCGCCGGCTCGACGACGCGCAGCACGACGACGCCGATCGAGACGAGGGCGAACGCGAAGAGCGTCCCGATGTTGGTGAGGTCGTAGGTCTCGGCCGCATCGCCCAGGGCGGCGGCGATGGCCACCAGCACGCCGGTCACCATCGTCATGGTGGACGGCACGCGCGTTTTCGGGTCGAGCCGCGCCGCCCAGGCCGGCAGCAGGCCGTCACGTCCCATCGCGAACAAGATGCGCGGCTGCCCGTACTGGAAGACCAGCAGCACCGCCGTCATCGACACGGCGGCGCCAAGCGCCACCACCCAGCCCACCGTCGTGAAGCCGGCGATCTCGAGGGCGCGGGCGAGCGGGTCGGCGACCCCGAGCTGCTGATACGGCACCATGCCGGTCAGCACGGCGCCGACCACCACGTAGATGAGCGTGCAGATGGCCAGGCCGCCCAGAATCCCGATCGGCAGGTTCCGCTGCGGGTTGATGGTCTCTTCCGCCGCGGTCGAGATGGCGTCGAAGCCGATGTAGGCGAAGAACACGATCGCGGCGCCCTGATGGATCCCCGTGAAGCCGTTGGGCGCAAACGGCTGGTAGTTGGTGGCGTTGATGCTGCCCACGCCCACGGCGATGAACAGCCCGATGCGCGAGCAGCTTGATGACCACCATCACGTTGTTGGCGCGGGCGCTCTCGCGGGCGCCACGCAGCAGCAGCCAGGTGATGAAGGTCACGATGCCGAACGCCGGCAGGTTGACGAGCACCGGCATGCCGAGCACGCGCGGCGCCGAGTCGAGCAGCCCGTGCACCGCCGGATTCGACGACAGCGCCGCCGTGCGGTAGCCGGTCGTGAGCCACGCCGGCAGATCGAGGCCGAAGCCGCGCAGCAGCGTCGTGAAGTAGTCGCCCCAGGAAATCGCGACCGCGACGTTGCCGACCGCATACTCGAGGATGAGATCCCAGCCGATGATCCACGCCACGAACTCACCGAGCGTCGCATAGGCGTAGGCGTAGGCGCTGCCGGCGAGGGGGATCATGGCCGCCAGTTCCGCGTAGCAGAGGGCCGCCAGGGCGCAGGCACCGCCGAGCAGCAGGAACGACCAGACCAGCGCCGGCCCGGCGCCGTAGCGGATGACGACGCCGGCCGGATCGGTCTGGCCCGCGGCCGCCGTGCCGATGGCCCCGAAGATGCCGGCGCCGATCACCGCGCCGATGGCCAGCATGATGAGGTCGCCGGCGCCGAGCACGCGGCGCAGTGACTGCTCCGCGCCGTCGTGCGCTGTGAGATCGGCGATGGGTTTACGTCGAAACGCGTGGGACATCGGGGGGCGGACGTCGGGTAGGTTAGCCGCGGCCGCCGCCGTGACGCAATCAGGGAATGGCCGGAAAGCGGTAGATCGTGTCGGCGGTGGCGGCCACGAGGTCGCCGGCGGGCAGGAACGCGACGCCCACGAGTCCGGGGCCAGAGACCACCGCGCGTCGCGCACCGCCCTCCGGGCAGCGATAGATGGCGCTGACCCCGGCGAGCGCCTCGACCACGTGCAGCACACCGTGCGCGTCGAAGGCGAGGCCCTGCGGCCGGCCGAACGAGCGATCGATCACCTCGTGACGGCCGCTCATGTCGAAACGGTAGACCGCGTCGTGGGTCGCCAGCGTCGGGCCGGTCACGTAGAGACAGTCGTCCGGGCCCATCGCCAGGTGATAGGCGGCCACGCTCGCCGGCAGCGTCGCGAACACCTCGGTGCGCGCGCCGTCCGCACTGACGCGGTGCACGGTGCCGGTGCGATCGCCGACGAACACCGTGCCGTCGGGTGCAAACGCCAGCCCGCACGCGACGCCGAGCTCGCTGACGAACGCCTCGCGCCGGCCGTCGGCGGCGACACGGTAGACGACGCCGTCGTAGCGGCTCGACACGTGCAGCACCCCCGACGGCGAGAACGCCAGGCTGGTGGCGTTGACGATGCCCTCGACGAACGGCTCGCGACCGCCCTCGGCCGTCACGCGGTAGACCGAGACGGGGGTCTCCTGCCCGCGCGGCCCGCTGAACGCCGCATGGACGCGACCCGCGGCATCGACCGCGGGGCTGTCGACCTGATGCAGGCCGGTCGCCATCGGCACGCCGACGTTCACGAACAGGGTCGCGCCGGGCGACCAGGCGGCCCGCACCGGCGCGCGGCCCGGCTCGGCCACGCGCGGCACCTCGACGGCGATGCGGTCCGGGGCGGCGAAGAGCACGCGCGCCGTCGCGCCGCCCACCGACACGACCGCCTCGGCCGATGGCGCCGGCACGCCGTCGCCGCGCAGCCACAGCCGGGCCCCGGCCAGCACGCCGGGCGGATCGATGCCGGTCAGCGTCACGGCGGGAAACGTCATGCGCGGATACTAGCAGCCCGCGGGCGCGCGGTCGGCTACGATTCCGCCATGACCTGTCCGGGCTGCGGCCATGACATGGCGCACCTGGCCCTGCCGGGCCACTACGGGCGCACCATCGCGCTCGACCTCTGCCATGCCTGCAATTCCGTGTGGTTCGACGGGCACGAGGATCTGCACCTGGCGCCCGGCGCGGTGTTGCGGCTGTTCGAGGCGATGGGCCAGGCAGCGCCGGGGGCGCGCGCGGTGGGCGGCCCGCGCAAGGCCTGCCCGCGGTGCGCGACCGGTCTGCTGCGGACGCACGACCGCATCAAGGACACACCTTACGAGTACTTCCGCTGCACGCAGGGGCACGGCCGCTTCATGGGGTTTGCCGCCTTCCTGCGGGCCCGCCACTTCGTGCGCGACCTGAGCGCCGAGGAGGTGCGCACGCTGCGCGCCGACGTGCGCGTCATCAAGTGCGTGAACTGCGGCGCGGCGACCGACATCTCGACCCGCGCCAGCTGCGAGTACTGTCGCGCGCCGATTGCGATGCTCGATGCCGACCAACTGGCGAAGACGCTGGCGGCTCTGACGGCCGCCGAGACGGCCCGCGCCGATGTCGATCCGAGCTGGCCGCTGCGTGCCGAGCAGGTCCGCCGCCAGACCGAGGCGGCGTTTGCCGAACTGCGGCGCGGACACGGCGCCAGCCCCGAGCTCGACCTGGTCGCGGCCGGCATCGGCATCTTCACGCGCATCGCGCGCGGGCTGTGGCACGTGGGCACGCGGCCCTGCTAGGTTCCGTCGTCGGCGTCGAGTTCCAGGTTCCAGGTACAGGTAGTCGCGCCAGCTCTCGGGGGTGCGCTTCAAGCCGATCGTGACGCGCAGCGCCGGCACGCTGTCGGGGCGGCGCGGCGAGCGGACGAGGTGCATGCCGGCCTCGGCGGGCGTGCGTCCGCCCTTGCGCCGGTTACAAGCGACGCAACACGTGACGATGTTCTCCCAATCCTTGCGGCCGCCCTGCGAAACGGGGATGACGTGGTCGAAGGTGAGGTCCTGCGTGGGGTGGTGCCGATTGCAGTACTGGCAGCTGTGATGATCGCGCGCGTAGATGTTGGCGCGCGAGAACGGCACGTAGTCGAAGCGCTTCTTGATGCGCACGTAGCGCAGCAACCGGATGACCGACGGCAGACGCAGGCTGAACGAGACGGCGCGGACCTCGCGGTCGTGCGACGCGATGATCTCTACTTTCCCCTGGCACCACAGCGTGATGGCCTTCTGCCAGTGGACGACCTTCAGGGGTTCGTAGGTGGCGTTCAGGAGGAGCGTGTGCTCCATGGCCTTGTGCTCATTGTCGACGTGGCCCGGCCGGATGTCAAGACACGCACCCGTCCGTAAAGAGCTGTCAACGCAGGGCTTAGGCGGATGGAGCGGGCGGGGTCTGCACACGACGGCACGCCCCGCCGATACGATGGGCGGCAGATGCGACAACTCTGGCTCATGGTGCTCGTGGCGCTGACGGCATCGGCGTGTGCGTCGGGTGGCGGCGTGCCTCGGCCGGGTGTGCCGGCCGACGCGCCGGCGAGCGGCCGCACGACCGGGCGCGACGCCGCCGCGATCGGGCACCGGCTGGTGGCCGCGGCGCTCGACCTGCGCGGCGTGCCGTACCGCAACGGCGGCACCGACCCGAAGGGATTCGACTGCAGCGGCCTGGTCGCCTTCGTCTTCCGGCAACACGGCCTGACCGTGCCTCGTCAAACGAGCGCGCAGTTCACGGTGGGCCGCAAGGTCGACAAGGACCGGATTCAGCCCGGCGACCTGGTGTTCTTCTCGACGGTGGCGCCTGGCGCGTCGCATGTCGGCATCGCCGTGGACGACGACGAGTTCGTGCATGCGCCGAGCAGCCGCGGTGTCGTGCGGGTCGAACGCCTCACCCTGCCCTACTGGCAGCGGCGCTTCGTCGGCGCGCGGCGCGTGCGCTGACGCCGGGTCCCGTCTACGACGGCGGCGGCGGCGGGCTCGGCGGCGGCACGGCCGCCGGCTCCGGCGCGGGCGGCGGCGTGTCGCGGCCGGCGCCTCGGCGGGCGGGGTCGCGCGGCCCATCCGGCCGAGGATGATCTGCTGCCGGCGCAGCAGGCGACGTGTGGGCTTTCCCGGGCTGTGCACGCGCGGGTTGATGATGGCGCCGGCCATCAGCGCGGCTTCCGACGGGCCGAGGTCGGCGGCGCTCTTGCCGAAGTAGGCGCGGGCCGCGGCCTCGCAGCCGAAGATGCCATCGCCCCACTCGATCGAGTTCAGGTAGATCTCGAAGATCCGCCGCTTGCTGAGCGCCGTCTCGAGGCGGCGCGTGATGATGAGCTCCTTGAGCTTGCGGGTGGGGTTGCGCGATTCCGACAGGTAGAGGTTCTTGGCGAGCTGCTGCGTGATCGTGCTGGCGCCGCGGATGGCGCCGCCGTCTTCGAGGCTGTCTTCGATCGACTCGCGGATCTGCTGGTAGTCGAGGCCCTCGTGCTCGAAGAAGGCGCTGTCTTCGGCGACGATCACGGCGCGCTTCAGATGGTTCGAGATGCGGCCGTACGGCACCCAGCGGCGGCGCAGCGTGAAGCTCTTCCCGGCGTCGTGCGCTTCGTCGCGCCGGATCTCGATGAACGCGGTGGTCTCGGGATTGGTGGTCGCCAGCACGCGCACGTCGGGCAGCGTCAGGTAGAGCCAGGCGATACAGGCGAAGCCCACGCCGACAGCGCCGAGGAGCCAGCGGGACCAGCGAAAGCGGGAGCGGCGCGCCATCCGCGCACGATTATAGAGCCCGCGCGATGGCCGGCCGCTCAGCCTTCGACGACGATCTTGAGCTGGGTGCCGGCGGGCGGCTGGGTGTTGACGGCGAATCCGTTCATGAGCGCCAGGCGCGTGGACGACACCAGCCCGCGTCCGGCGCGCTGCGCGATGCCCTGCCAGGTGTCGCCCGCCTTCGCCACGTACAGCGCCACGCGGTTGGGACGGATGCGCGACGCCTCCGCGCCCGACAGCTCGCGGAACGAGCGCACCGTCTGCTCGAACTCGGGGTCCATCCGAGCGAACTCCGCCTCGGGCGCCACGCCGGCCACGAAGTAGACCTGGCGCCCGATGGTGACGTGGGCCGCGCGGATGCGCACCGCGCCGATCTCCTTGGCCTTGCCGCGGTAGACGCCGACGAAGGCATCACGCGCGCCTACCTGCTCGATGGCGCCCTGCTCGAGCGTGAAGCCGAGGCCGCGCATGTGACGCTTCGCCCCGTCGGCCAGCGACGCACCGCGCGCCTCCGCCGCCACCCGCATGAGCATCAGCACCTTCTCGCCGTCGAGCTGCGCCATCACCTGCTCGCTCGAGTTCTGCACCTCCCAGCCTTCCGGGAAGTCGAGCGCGATCCGCAGTTCCGGATGCACGAAGCGGTGCGCCAGCACGACGCCTTCCGACGGATCGTCGCCGTAGGTGAGTCCGTCGAGGCGCCGCAGGAACTCCTCGCGGTTGCGCTCGCGGGCGCCGTCGGTCCGGCCGGCCGCCACCGGCGCCGCCTTGACCACGCGTGAGCCGGGATCGGGATGCGTCGAGAGCCAGTTGGGAATGCCGCGCGCGCTCATGCCGTCGAGCCGCGACAGGGTGGTGAGGAAGCGCGGGACGCTCTCGGGATCCCAGCCGGCCTTGGCGGCGTATTCGACGCCGAGGCGATCGGACTCGAGCTCGTCGTCGCGGCCGTACTTGAGGAAGAGGGTGCCGAGGCCGGCCGACGCCAGGTCGCTGAACGGCGCCACGCCGGGCACGAAGATGCTCGCCAGCAGCACGCCGATCGAGCCGCCGGCGCTGCGCGTGTACTGCTGCGAGGCATGCCGGGCGGTGACGTGTCCGATCTCGTGGCCGAGCACGCCGGCCAGTTCCGATTCGTCGGCGAGGTGCGCCAGCAGTCCGCGCGTGACGTAGATGTAGCCGCCGGGCAGCGCGAAGGCGTTCACGGCCGGCACGTCCACGATCGTGAACGTCCACGGCAGCGATGGCCGGTGCGACACCGACGCCAGACGCTCGCCGATGCCGCTGACATACCGCTGCAGTTCCTGGTCGTGGTAGACGCCCATCTCGCGGCGGATCTCGGCATCGCCCCGCTGGCCGATGGCGAGCTCTTCCGCTTCGCTGAGAAGGGAGACCTCGCGCCGTCCGGTGACCGGATTGGAGGCGCAGGCGGCTGAGGCGAACGACGACGGCCACCGTGGCAGCGGCGACGAGGCGGCGGGACGAACACACGAGCCGGACGGTGGCGGAGCGCGGCATCACATCAGCCTCCATGATCGCCGGCTGCAACTGCCGTACCACGATCGGCCGCGGCAGCAACCTGCGGATGGGCCGAAAAACACCTGGGATCCGTGGTCCCGCCCGCGGGGACGAGACAGCGTGTCGCCCCGAGGGGGCACTCGTCAGGTGGTGGCCGGGTCGGCATCGACGGGCGCCGGCTGCAACAACGGCACACCGAGGTCGGTCAGCGTGCGCCGCAACCCTTCAACCACCGACGGCGGCGTCGGCCCGAGCGGCGCGCGTGGCAGGCCGCCGTCGTAGCCCATCAGGTCGAGCGCCGCCTTGAGCGCGGGCACGCCGTGCAGGCCGCCGATGGTGCGCGCCAGCGGCGTCAGCCGCCGCTGGATGGCGCGGGCCTCGAGGATCCGGCCGGCTCGCACGTGGTCGAGGATATCGGCGCAGAGATCCGGGACCACGCCGGCCAGCGCCAGAATCGCGCCCTCCGCGCCGGCGACCAGGCCCGAGAAGTAGGTGACGCCGCTGCCCGCGAGCACGAAGAACTCCGGGCCCGAGCGCGCGATGTAGTCGGCGAGCAGACTGGCATCACTGCCCGAGTCCTTGATGCCGACGATGTTCGGGTGTTCGGCCAGCAGCCCGACCGCATCGGGCGGCAGCGTCACGCCGGTGTACATCGTGACGTTGTAGAGGAGCACCGGCACCGGGCTCGCCTCGGCGACGGCGACGTAGTGGCGCACGTAGACGTCGCTCGTCATCAGGTTCTTGAAGAACGACGGCGTGCGCACCAGCACCGCATCGGCGCCGGCGCGCGCCGCGCGCATGCAGGCGGCGATGGTGGCCTTGGTGGATTCGGCGCCGGTGCCGGCGATGAGCGGACGCGTCGACGGCATGCCGGAGCGGGCGGCGACGATGACGCGCTCGGCTTCCGAGTCGTCGAGCATCACCGCTTCCCCGTTCGATCCGAGCACGACCAGCCCCGTGAGGCGCGTCTGCATGTAGCGCTCGACGTTGCGGCGGATGGCCGCATCGTCCACGGTGTCGTGTTTGAAGGGCGTGACGATGGGGGTGTACAGGCCGGACAGCGCGGGCATGCGCTTGAGTTTATCCCGAGCGCGCGACCGCCGCCTGGTCGCCGCCGCGGACCGGTTCGAGCAGCACGTTGGTCACCAGCACGACGACAAATATCGCCACCGCGGGGATGAGCGTCCACGGCGCGCGGGTCATCGCCGAGAGGGTGGCGGCCTCCGCGAGGGCCGTGCCCCAGCTCGGCACGCCGTCGGGAAACCCCAGTCCGACATACGACAGGGTCGCTTCGGCCAGCACGAACATCGGCACGAGCAGCGCCGTCTGCACCGCGAGGTAGCCGATGCACGCCGGCAGCAGATGCCGCGTCATGACCCGCCAGCGCGAGGCGCCGACGGCGATGGCTGCCAGCACGTGTTCCTGCCGCGCTTCGACGCGGACGATGGCCCACACGCCGCGCGCGATGCGGGGCCAGCCGAGCACGACGAAGATCGACGCCAGCACGGCGACGATGGTCCAGAGCGGCAGCACCAGCGGCAGTGCCGACCGCAGCGCGACCACGACGTACAGCACCGGCAGCACCATCAGCACGTCGCCGGCCTTCAGGACCGCGCGCTCGACCAGGCCGCCGGCCATGCCGGCCCAGCCTCCGAGCAGCGCCCCGAGCAGCAGCGTGCCGAAGGTGGCGACCAGCGCCAGGCCCAGCGAAGCGCGGGCGCCGTGCAGCGTGCGCGACAACACATCCCGACCGAGTCCGTCGGCGCCAAGCAGCAGCACCGGCGTCTCGATCGGCGTCGTCCATGGCAGGCCCACGCGCCGCGTGGCGTCTGCGTCGAAGGTCTGCTCGAGGCGATCGACCAGGCGCAGCGGATGCGTATAGAGGCCCGTGCCATCCACGTGCAGGCGCATCGGCGGCGCGTGCAGATGGTTTTCGAAGCGGGTCACCGCTCCATACGGCGCCAGCAGCGGGCCGCCGAGGGCCACCGCCACGAGCACGGCGACGAGCGCCAGCGCGCGCCTCATTCGCGGCGTCCTTCCAGCACGCGCGGGTCGATGGCGGCATGCGCGATGTCCGCGATCGTCGTGCCGATGGCGAGCGAGACGGCGCCAGCGGCGCCGCAGCCGGCCACCAGCCAGACATCGCGCGAGCGGAGCGCGTCGAAGAGCAGCCGGCCCAGACCGGGCCAGGCGGTCACGATCTCGACGACGAAGGACCCGCTGAAGAGCGCCCCGACCAGCACCCCGTAACTGCCGAGCACCGGGCGCCAGCGAGACCGGCCACGCGTGCACGCGCACGGCGGCGCCCACGGCGAGCCCGCGGGCGCGACTGGCGGCCACGAACGGCCGGCCCATCGCATCGGCGATGGCCCGTGCCTGCAGGCGTTCGAGCGTGGCGGCGAGCGGCAGCGCCAGCGCGAGCACGGGCACCGGCAGATGGCGCAGCAGGTCGGCGAACCACGCCGCGCCGGAGAGCCCGCCGGAAGTCATGCCGCCCACCGGCAGCCATCCGGTGCGCGCGGCGAGGAACACCAGCAGCAGCGCGCTCAGCAGCGGCGGCACCGAGAGCACGGCCAGCGACGCCGTCCGCACCAGACGCGCGCCGGTGCCGGAGGTGGCGCCGGCGAAGCGGCCCAGCGGCAGGCCGATGCCGGTGGCGACGATCAAGGCGGCCACGGCCAGCACGGCCGTGTTCGCGGCGCGTTCCCCGACGAGATCCGCGACCGGCCGCCCGAACAGCGACGAGCGGCCGAGGTCGAAGCGCGCGACCCCGCCGAGCCACCGCACGTACTGCGTGAGGAACGGCTGGTCGAGCCCGAGCTCGGCGCGGCGCGCCGCAATCTCGTCAGGCGTGGCTTCGAGGCCGACCTCGGAGCCGCCACCAGGGGCGATGCGCGCGAGCACCAGCGTGAGCGACGCGACGGCCAGGGCGAAGATCGCCCCGCCCACGACGCGCCCCACCGCAAAACGCGCCAGCGTCATCGATCAGCGGCTCGTGGAGGCAGCGCCGGCGGCCACCGCCAGCGTGTCGGCGCTCCAGAGCAGTTGCGGCCGGGTCACGCCAGGCGTCTCGTTGCGCACGCGCGGACCGACCGCCACGAAGAGGCGCGGCGCCGCGAAGTACAGCGCCGGCAGGTGCTCGCTGAACAGGCGCTGCACCTCGCGGAAGAGGCGCACGCGTTCGGCCGGATCGATGGCGGCCGCCTGCCGATTCAGCAGGTCGTCCATCTGGCGCTCCCAGTCGGTGGCCGGCGTCTTCTGCGAGATGTTCCAGATGTGCCCGCTGCCGCTGCTCAACCAGAAGTCGCGCTGCATCGCCGGGTCAGGATCGGTCGTGAGGTAGTTGAAGAAGATCGCCTCGAAGGTGCCGGCGAGCATCCGCTCGATGAGCGCCCCGGGCTCGAGTGGCACCAGGTCCATGGCCACGCCGATCCGCTCGAAGCTCTCTTTCAGCACCTGGGCCCCGCGCTCGATCGCCGTGTTGCCCTTGTAGTGGATGAGCGTGAAGCGCGCCTCGGTGCCGGCGGCGTCTTCGAGAAAGGCATCCTCGTCGCGATTGGCGAGGCCGAGTTCGGCCAGCAGCGCCGCCGACTTCTCGCGGTCGAAGGCGTAGCGCGGCAGGTCGGGCCAGAACCACGCCTTGTTGCCTGGCGACACCGGGCCGTGCACCGGCACCGCGGCGCCGAGGAACACCGTGTTGGCGTAGGCTTCGCGGTCCACGGCGTGGTTGAGCGCCTTGCGGAAGGTGTCGGTAAACATCCACGCCCGGCGTGGGTCTTTCGCCCACGCGGACGGCCGCAGGTTGAAGAAGAACACGTCCGGGTCTGGACTGACGCCCACTTCCTGCAGGCGCAGCACGCCGGCGCGCTCCATTTCGCGGGCCGAGCCGTAGTCGTCGGAGCGGAGCTGCTGCTGCGTGAGGTCGAGTCGTCCGGCCTGGAGGCCGAGGAGCTCGGCGCTCTGGTCGGGCACGATCTCGATCACGAGCCCGTCCAGGTACGGCAGCCCGATGCCACGCTCGTCGGTGCGCCAGTAGTTGGGATTACGTGCGAAGGTGAGGCGCTGTCCGGGCTCGTATTTCGTCAGCACGAACGGGCCCATGCCGGCCATGTCGCCGGGCGGCGTCGCCGCGCCCCACGCCGTCGCCATCGTGCCGGCGGCCAACGCGGCCTCCAGTTTGTGCTTCGGCAGGATCGTCAGGTTGTCGAGCAGCCGGATGCCGGGACCGAAGGGGTGCGGAAAGGTCACGACCACGGTGCGCGCGTCGGGCGTGGCGACGGCAAGCGGGTCGCCGTCCACCTCGAGGCTGCTGGCGAGCACGCTCTTCACGGCCGGGTCGTAGACGGCGGCGACGGTGAACGCGACATCCGCCGACGAGAACGGCACGCCGTCAGACCAGCGCAGCCCCTCGCGCAGCGTCAGCGTATGGACGAGCCCATCGGGTGACGACGTCCATTTCTCGGCCAGCCACGGCTCGAGTTCGTAGGTGGACATGTTCACGCGGACCAGGCGCGCCTGCGTCAGCAGCGACGTGAGCAGGGCGGGATAGTCGCGGGCGACGAGGCGGTTGAACGACCGCGGTTCCTGGCGCAACGAGGCGCTGAGCACCCCGCCGCGCTGCGGCAGCTCCGCCTGAGGCAGCTCGGGACGCTCCGGGCGGCGTGCTGCGGCTGCTCCACCAGAAGGTGCCGAACAGGCCCACCACGAGGACGGCGACGAGGGGGAATCGCGAATGTCGGTTCACTTGTTGGCCCACCGGCCAAGATCTTGGCCGATCGTCTCGCTGTGTGTTTTTCGGCCTGTTTTTGCATGGTCTGCACGCATTCCCGGCACCGGTGGGATTGCGTGCAAACGGAGCCAAAAGGTTGCCCACCGGCTCGTCAGAACCACGGGCCACCACTTGCCGGCATCCTAGACCACCAACTTCTTCTTTTGCAATTACTTACGGGCACTGCCACGGGCGCGTCCGAGGTCCTGGCACCGGCTCTGCCTTCTATATCGGCGGAGTTCGCTATGGAAACCACCCAGAACCTGACCAGTTCATCGGCCCTTCCCCAACTGGGACGCAGCGTGACCATCGAGCGGGCCGCGGAGATTCTCGGCGTGTCGCGCCGGACGGTCTACTACCGCATCAGTGAAGGGGCTCTGCAGACCATCCGCACGCGCGGTGGTTCGCAGCGCGTCGTGGTCGAGTCGCTCCTTGTTCAGCATCAGCACTAATCCCCCCGGATTAGGACACACCCACATGACCAGCCGTCTTCTCGCCGTCCTCGTTGCCCTCGCGCTCGCCTCACCGGTATTTGCTGCCGGACAAGGCCGGCGCGCCCGGCTGTCG
Source organism: uncultured Acidobacteriota bacterium (assembly GCA_963779175.1). GTDB lineage: Bacteria > Acidobacteriota > Vicinamibacteria > Vicinamibacterales > UBA2999 > CADEFD01. The sequence continues at coordinate 51,602 of CAVZXA010000001.1, read as the reverse complement.
ACGGACCTCTCCGACGAGATTCGCAAGGGCAACCGCAGCACCGTCGAGGTGATCGTCGATGGTGACGATGCCACGATCAGCCGCGTGCTGTCGCGCCACCCTCTGCAGTTGAAGCGGCGGCTTCGCCGCGGCGTGGTGCTCGAGGTGCCGGCCGGGCAGCTCGACGCCCTGGCCGCCGACGTCGACGTCAAGTCGGTGGCGGCCAATGCCGTGGTCACGTCGCACATGGCGCTCACGACCGCGACCACCGGTGCCGACGCCGCGCTGAACGGCCTGGTCTCGACGCTCGGCGCCGTCAACGGCGCCGGCGTGGGTGTGGCCATCATCGATTCGGGCATCGCTGCCCATCAGTCGCTCGCCGGCAAGGTCGTGGCGAGCGTGGACTTCACGCGCGATGGCCGCGGCCGCGGCCGTGACGGCTACGGGCACGGCACGCACATCGCCGGTGTGGTGGCCGGCGACGCGGTGGGAACGAAGAAGAAGCGCGTTGGCGACGCCGGCATGGCGCCCGGCGCCCACCTCATCAACCTGCGCGTGCTCGGCAACGACGGCTCCGGCCAGGTGGCCGACGTCATCGAGGCGGTGGACTGGGCCATCGAGAACCGCGGCCAGTACAACATCCGCGTCATCAACATGTCGCTCGGCACGGCGGTCACCCAGTCGTACAAGGATGACCCGCTCGGCCAGGCCGTCGAGCGCGCCGTGAAGGCCGGCATCGTGGTGGTGGCGTCCGCCGGCAACCGCGGCGAGACGGCCGACGGCAAGACGGTGCTCGGCAGCGTGACCTCGCCCGGCAACTCGCCCTTCGTCCTGACGGTGGGCGCGGTGCGCGCCAACGGCACGGCCGACCGCGGTGACGACACGCTGGCCCCCTGGAGCTCGCGCGGTCCCACGCAGATCGACTTCGTGGTGAAACCCGACGTGGCCGCTCCCGGCAGCCTGATCGCAGCGGCCGGCGTCGAGGGCTCGACCCTGGCGCTGACGCGCCCCGATCGCATCACCGGCGAGGGCAAGACCGCCTACATGACGCTCAGCGGCACCAGCCAGGCGGCGGCGGTCGTGAGCGGCGCGGTGGCGCTGCTGATTGACGCCAACCCCCGGCTGACGCCTCTGGGCGTGCGGCTCGCGCTGCAGGCCTCGGCCGACTTCATGCCGGAAGCGGGTCTGACGGGCGCGGGTGCGGGCGAGCTGAACCTGACCAACGCGCTGCAGGACGGCCAGGTGCTGCCGGCGCGGACGGTGAGTGACCTGTTCCCCGCGAGCTGGGGAGTGACGGCGAAGACGGAAATTGTGAACTGGACAGCCCGGCGCAGGCCAGTCGCTGGTTGGGGCGATTCCCTCATCTGGGGCGACTCCCTCATCTGGGGTGACTCCCTCATCTGGGGTGACACCCTCATCTGGGGCGACACCCTCGTGTGGGGCGACACCCTCGTCTGGGGCGACACCCTCGTCTGGGGCGACACCCTCATCTGGGGCGACACCCTCGTCTGGGGCGACTCCCTCGTCTGGGGCGACTCCCTCATCTGGGGCGACTCCCTCATCTGGGGCGACTCGCTCATCTGGGGAGACTCCATCATCTGGGGCGACTCCATCATCTGGGGCGAGTAGCATTCGCGTGCATCTCTGTGACAGCTACGCCATTCTGTAAACCCCTAAAGTCTCGCAGCTCAATCTGACCGAGGTATGAAATGAAGCCGCTTATCATCTGGGGCGAGTAGACCAATTCAGCCTGCAGGCGCGAATCGTGCGCCGACCAACCACAACGTTCTCGGTCCGCCTACCTCCGCGCCGTCCAGGTCCTGGAGTGGCCTGCTAATTCTCTCGTGGTGAGTTCGACCTTGGTGCGCCCGCCAGGCGGGCTGGTTCTCCTTGACCGCGGCGTACCAGCTCTCATCGGGCTCCTACACTCGTCAAGATCCCTGGCTTGGTCGTCCGGCTCTCTGTGTCCGAGCCGACGGTCTTCCTCTCGACCCTCCTGTTCGGACCGGCAGCAGGGACACTCACCGCGGCCGTTGACGCCCTGGTCATGTCACTCAGGCTGGTGCCACTGCCTCGGACACCCCACATCGAGTTCTCTTCAACGTCGGCGCGCTGGCGATCTCTGTCTTCGCCGTCTCGCTCTTGTTCTTTCAGCTCTCGGGCCTGAATCCGCGCGCCCCGGTGTATGGTCCAGTCGAAACGCTTCGTTGGACCGCTGTACGCCTTCGCTGTCTGCGGTCTTCCTGATCAACAGTGGATCGGTCGCGGTCGCTCTCGGAGTGGAGCGGAGTTCTTCCGCCCTTTTCGTCTGGAAGCCGCAGTTCCCTTGGCTATCCGCGAACTACCTCGCCAGCGCCGCGATCGCGGCGATTCTGGTCGTCTTCAGCCAAGTCGATCGACTTTGGGCTCGCCGGTCTGCTTCTGCCGCTGTTGGTCGTTTCATTCCTCGCGTTTACGACTACTCTGGGACGCCTTGACGACGCCAATACGCACCTGTCCGAAGTCAACACGCCTGTACCTCTCGACCATCGAAACGCTCGCAATGGCTATCGACGCCAAGGACCAGGTCACGCATGGTCACATCCGCCGCGTTCAACGTTTTGCTGTCGGACTTGCCCAATGCCCTCGGCGTGACCGAAGAACGTCAACTTCGGGCCATTGAGGCCGCCGCCCTGCTTCATGACATGGGCAAGCTGGCGATTCCTGAGTTCATTCTGAACAAGCCAGGCAAGCTGACGGCCCGCGAGTTCTCCGTCATGAAGACCCACGCAGCAGTCGGAGCTGACCTCTGTCGTCCATTGAATTCCCGTACCCTGTAGTTCCAATCGTTCGCCATCACCACGAGAACTGGGATGGTTCTGGATACCCAGACGGCATCAAGGGGTCAGACATCCCGATCGGAGCGCGGATTCTTTCCGTCGTTGACTGCTACGACGCCCTGACCTCGGACCGCCCATATCGACCTGCGATGTCGGCTGAAGACGCACTGGACATCCTGTCCCAGCGCCGCGGCAAGATGTACGACCCGCTCGTGGTCGACACCTTCGTCAGAGATCACGCCTCACTCTGCGCCGGAGCGGAGCTCCACGACATTCCCGCACTCATCCTCGCCAATCAATCGGATGCATCGGCGGCAATACCGCAACTGCCAGACACACAAGCGCCCCATACCGCGCCTCTAGAGTCGCTGCGATTGCTCGCTACTCTGTCCCCATTTCCAGATGGCCCTCCGCTAGCCTCTGTATGTCGCCAACTCGTGGATAACCTTCGGTCCATCGCCTCGTTCGATACCGCGGCAATTTTCCTACTTGATGACACTTCGAGCGATGCCGAGGCCGTTTTCGTCGACGGCTCGGCTGGACGTAGCATCGCGGCCTTGCGCATTCCAATTGCAGAGCGGCTGACCGGTTGGGTTGCCGCACATCGGACGGCCGTCTGGAACTCCGACGCCGTGCTAGATCTCGCCTCCGTTGCTACAGGCGCATCGCTCACGCTGGGCTCGAGTCTGCCACTCTGCGTTGGCGAAACGCTGATTGGCGTGCTTTCACTGTACGGTCGTGCCGACCAAGAAATCACCGTCGGCCAGCGCCGCGCACTCGAGTCCCTTCTGCCTTCGATGGCAACAAGCCTAGGTTCAGCGATTCGTCGGCCACATACGTCGATCGACTGCTCGGACGATGCAACCCGCACTGCGGCACTAACAGCGCTCGATGCGCTGCTGTCACACGATCAGAAACTCAGGCGCATCGGCGAAGGGCGTAGTCGTTGCAATCTCCGTTACCCCAGTGGCTCTCGACGGTACACGGCCCAACGACATCGAGCTCGCTGGAGCAGACCTAGCGACGGCCCTTTCTCCGCCCAGTAGCCAAGACCGCTGCATCCTTAGGCTTACATCCACGCAGTTTCTACTGTGCGCCCTGGACGGCGCGTCAGCAGATCAGCTTGAGCGAGAGGTCGCAGTGGTTAGGTCCACTCGCGTGTTTGGCACGTTTGCCGTCAACAGCACTCCGCTTAGCAATGCCCTCGATCTGCAGGACCGAGTCAGGCGCTCTCTTGAAACAGTAGTGCCAACATCGCCGCTCGGCCGGGCGAGTCGTATTCACTGACGTGCCTTCAGCCGTCGAGCGCCTCGCGGAGAGAGGGCAAGTAGCTGAGGCCCTCCAGCACCTGAGACAGCTGAGCAATCCCAGCCTTGAACTTCGAGCGCTCCGAGCAGAACTGGAGGCGCTGGCATCCAACCGGGAGTTCGCCCTCCGACTGGCTACGGAGGTCGCGTCAAGTTCTGGAGCCACGTCTGCTGTGGTCCGTGCGCTTACCGTCTCCGGCCGGCTGAACTACTTCAATGGCAAAGCCCTTGAAGGGCAGCAGCAATTCAGTAGGGCCAAGGACATTGCGGCGAACGCCAACAGTGCAGAGCTTGAAGCATTGTCGCTTGGCGCACATATCCAGTCACTACTGAGATTCGTCGGGCTTGAAGCGGCGGTTGGCTACCTCGCCAACTACCGAAAGGCAGCGATTCGAGCAGGTCGGCACGCTAGCCTTGCCACCCTTCACAGAGTTCTCTCTGAGGCCGAGCTCAAGGCCGGCAGGGGGCACCGAGCGCTCAAGGAGCTTGAGTTGTCGGGTCTCCACGTCGAGGCCACGCAAGACCAAGTGTCGCTCGCGCAGCTCCATTTCGCATTCAGTGCCGCAGTGGGACTGCTCGGCGATATGTTTGCTGCGCTCGAGCACGCCAAGAAGGCCGTAGCGGTCGCTAGCGCCTGCGGCGCAACATCTCTGATCCAATCAGCGCTGGTCAACGTCGCACACTGTCAGGTCGTACTCGGCGATCACATCGATGCAGAGCAGACCTTGGCAACCCTTACGGCGACCAGCAATCCGTCGCTAGGGAGGGAGTTGGTGATCCGCGGCAACCAACTGGCGCTGGCCACGGCTATTCGCGACGATCGACTCGCGTCGTCGATCCACACGAAGTTCGGCCCTCTCGCAGCTGGACAGTCTCTTACCAACGCCCAATGGTACAGGTTGGATGCTCTCGCCCATCTCCTGGCCATTGGGAAAGCAAGCGAGGCCATCGACCTGGGGCGCTCTTGCATCGCCGAGCCAACTGAGGCCGACCGCGACTACTTGTCGCGAGCTGAAACGGCAACAGCTGATGCCCTTGCTGTGAACGGCGAGCATGAACCTGCTGCGAGGCTGCTCTCGAGGGTGGTGAACGGCCATTCGGGAGGTCTCCCCGAGTTTATTGCCGCCACCCAGCGCGTCAGCGCTCGCCTCTCCACCGACCTCAGAACTGCCGCATTCGAGCACTTCGCCCGCTCGGCACGTGTCTTCGGCCACATCGGCCACATCATCGGGCGGGGCGAGGCGCTCTACAACGCCGCCACCCTCCGGGCGGCGGCCGCGGCCGCAGACGCGCCGGAGGCGACCGTACCGCACATCACCACCTTCTACGCGAAGCCGCCCGCGTCCTTCGGACGGGTGGACGTGCCGACCGACGCCACGCCGGCCACGATGTCCGAGGCGACCGCCAGCGCCGCCCGCGCGGCCGCCGCGATGGTGGACCTCACGTCGCGTCCCGTGCTGGCCGGATACGAACTCCTGTCGCTGGCGTCCGCGAGCGGGGCCGCCGCCACCGCCGTCATGTTCAGCCGCAAGGGCGATGCGACAGACGTCATCGGCTGGGTGGGCGGCGACGCCGCCGACGTCGCGCTCCGGCAGCCGCCCGACGACTGCGTCACGGTGGCCCTGGGCACCGACCGCGACCGTGAGATCACGGTGGTCGTGCGTCCGACGAATCAGCAATCCGCGCGCACGACGTTGCTGGCCCTGCAACGCCTCGTCGCCAGCGGCATGACGCTGCACCGCGCGGCCGTCGCCGAAAGCGAGAAGTCGGCGATCTGGCCCGAGCCGCTGCCGGAACAGCAACTCGGCTTCGTGTGCGTCTCGGAATCGATGCTCGAGCTGCTGCGCGTGACCCGCCGCGTCGCGGCCAGCAACATCACCGTGCTCATCAACGGCGAGACCGGCACCGGCAAGGAGCTGCTCGCCCGGGCGGTGCACAACTGCTCGCCCCGGGCCAAGAAGGTGTTCCTGCCCTTCAACTGCACGGCCGTGCCGCGCGAGATGCTCGACAGCCAGCTCTTCGGCTACCGGCGCGGCGCCTTCACCGGCGCGCAGGACGCCTTCCCCGGCGTCATCCGCGGCGCCGCCGGCGGCACCCTCTTCCTCGACGAAATCGGCGAAATCGGCATGGACGTGCAGCCCAAGCTGCTTCGCTTCCTCGAGTCGAGCGACGTGCATCCCCTGGGCGAGCCGGCGCCCGTCAGCGTCGACGTGCGGATCGTGGCGGCCACCAACGCCAACCTCGACAAGATGGTTGCGCAGGGACGCTTCCGTGAAGACCTCTACTACCGCCTGAACGTCGTGCGGCTGACGATTCCGCCGCTGCGCGAACGCCGTGAGGAGATTCCGCTGCTGCTCGATCACTTCCTCGAGCGCAGTCAGAAGGAAGGCAGCAAGTCGGGCATCCGGATCGGCGACACCGCCGCCGAATACCTGCTGCTCTACGACTGGCCGGGCAACGTGCGCGAACTCGCCAACGAAGTGCGCCGCGCCGTGGCCCTGGCCGAATCCGGCGCCGTCCTGATGCCCGAGCACCTGTCGGCACGCCTGGCGGCGTCACGGCGCACGGTGCCCGTGGGCCAGCGTCCGCCGGCCCCGACGGAGCTGCTCGTGCGACGCGATCAGCCGCTGAACGCGGCGGTCGAACACGTGGAGCGGGCGCTCATTCAGGATGCGCTGCGCGTGCACGGCAACGTCGAAGACGCGGCCCGGGCCCTGGGCCTCTCGCGCAAGGGCCTCTACCTGAAGCGCCAACGACTCAAGATCGACGACGACGAGCGGCTCTAGTTGCCGCCGCCGCCCAGGGGCGGCCCGGGGCTCAGCGGATAGCGGGATCGGGGCCGCGCGCCCCAACCCGGCGCGATGAACTTCGGCGCGTTCGCCGCCGGGTTCTCCAGATATCGCGTGATGTCGGCCTCGGCCTGCCGCAGGTGCGCCTCGGCCATCGGGTCGGCGTCCTTGCGCGACGCCAGGCCCTGACCGAGCCGGCGGATCTCCTGCAGCACGTAGGCGCGCACCTCGGGCGTGGCATCGGCGTGCGCGCCGAGCATCATCAGCGCATCGAGGGCCGCGCGCTCGGTGACGCGACGGATCGACACCTGCCGCGGCGACTCGGTGCCATGCGGCCCCCAGGTCGCCTTCAGCACCTCGGTCACCACCTCCGGCAACGTGAGCGCGTTGGCCTGCCGGTCCGCAAACGCCACCAGGCGCGCGGCGCGGTCGGGCTGCAGCAGGTCGCCGAGCACCATCGCCGCCAGGATGCGGGCGGCCCGCAGGTGGTCGAACGCGTAGTCGCTCGCCATGTCCTCGAGGTTGCTGTTCGGATGCGGCGTGAGCTGTGCCAGCAATGGCTCGGGCAGCTCGAGCGCGGCCGGCGCAAGGGCCGAAAGCAGCAGCCCCAGGACCTCGCGCTGCGTCGCCGCCGGCACGATCTCGGTGGGCGTGCCGGTGTCGCCCTTCACGTTGTAGGTGTGGAACATGCCGCCCACGTAGCGCAGGCCCGATTCGATGGCCCAGCGGTGGTGCAGGTAGGTCATCCACAGGCGCGCGTCGCGCAGGGCGCCAATCGGCTCCCCCGGTCGCAGGATGTCCGGGTCCGTACTGCTGCAGCATGATGGCCCGCGCGGCCATCGTCTCCTTCAGGTACTCCTGCGGCGTGGCCCGGTCGTCGTACCACGACCAGCGCGGGTCGGTCTCGGGCACGTAGTGCAGGCCCTTGGCGCGCATCTCGCGGATGACGCCCTCGAGCCCCGCCTTCTCCTGCCCCGCCGGGAACACCGTGTAGGCGTACTTCGCCATCATCTCGTCGTACGGTCCGATGGCGCGCTGGAAGGCGTCGCTCAGATCGAGGCGGCCGCCCGTCACCTTCACGCGCGGGGTCGGATACTCCATCACCGAGCCGAAGTTGTTCGAGGCTCGACGAGAAGTTGTGCTGGAAACCCATCACGTGGCCGAGCTCGTGCGCGGTCAGCAGCGTCTGGCGCAGCAGCACGATGTCGCGCTCGGCCGGCGGCATGCCGTCGGTGGGCTGCTCGCCCGCCAGCGCCGCCGCCAGCGTGGCATCGCCCAGGAACAGCCCGGCGTCGTCGTCGGCCGCGCCGCCGGTCGTGGGCGTGTAGGCCTCGAAGTAGTTCCCGATGGTGCGGATGCGATGCGAGTCCATGCGCGTCTTCGAGCCCAGGATTTCGCCGGTGCGCGGGTCACGGAAGGTGCCGCCGCTCGAGAAGCCGCGCTCGTCGCGGTTGATCCACAGAATCCACGCATAGCGGATGTCCATCGGGTCCATGTCCGGCGTAGGGTCTTTCACCTGCACGGCATTGCGGAAGCCGGCGGCTTCGTAGGCCTTGTTCCACCACAGCGCGCCGTTGCGCATCGCCGTGCGCGTCGGCTCGGGGATGCCGGGATCGAGATAGAAGACGATCGGCGTCTTCGGCTCGCTCATGGCTGCCGCCGGGTCCTTCTTCTCGAGGCGCCAGCGCGTGATCCACTGCACCTCGGTGTCCTGGTCGAACGGCTTGGTGAAGTCGCGGAACGTGATCGTGCTCACGCCGATCCGCGGGTCGGCGACGCGCGGCGTGTAGCCCTCGGGCGCCTTCAGGAACGAGTGATGAATGCGCAGCGTGAAGAAGCGGCCGTCGGGGGTGATGTTGTTCACCAGCAGCCCGGGGTTGTCGGCCACGAAGGTGACGATGGTCTCGACCTCGGCATTCAGCGGGAAGCTCTTGATCCGCGGCGCGTGGAAGCCGCTGCGGCCGGCGTCGAAGCGGAACGTGCCCTGGTTCACGCGCCGCAGGCGCCCTTCGACGTCGGCGGCATCACGCAGAAAGAGCGGCGAGGCGTCCACCAGCACGCGGCCGTTCTCATCGGCTTCCACCGGCAGCGCTGCCAGCACCGAGGTGGCAAATGAGTCGCGCACGTTCTCGACCTGCGCCGGTGTGCCGCCCACCGCGCGGTAGCGCTGGCTCTGCGCCACCACCAGCACGCGCGGGCCCCGAGCGCTGGAAGTGAATCACCTCGGTGCCGAGGATGCCGCGATCGAACGGCAGCTCGACCGAGCCGGCGCCCGAGGCCGCCGACACGTAGTACAGCACGTCCTGGTCGAAGGCCGGCACCTCCGCCAGCACGCGGCCGCGCGCGGCGTCCCAATAGAGCGGCACGAAGCCGTCGAGGCGTGTCAGCCCCTTGGTCCGCTCGGCCAGTGTGGCGGCGGGCTGCGCGGCGGCCGCGGCAGCCAGCGCCGTCACCATCATCCACGCCAGGGCGATCGTGCGCGTCGTCATGCAGGGCTTCTCCGGAAACTAGGTGGCACGAGGAGGATTGTCGGCACCCGGTCGGGCGCAAGTCAAGGCATGCGTCAGCCGACATCGACGGATGTCGCCGCCGCATGCGCCTTGAGCTTGTCGCGGGCGGCGAGCGCGGTCGCCCTCAGCAGCGGGTCGCCGGCGTCGGCCCAGCGGTCCACGACATCGGCGAAGCGCGACAGGCGCAGTTCGCCGATGGCGTAGGCGGCGCACGACTGCAGCCACGGATCGCGGCTGAGCACCAGCACTTCCACGCCCTCCTCGCCCGACCCTACCGACACGCCCACCAGCCGCTCGGCGATGCGGGCCCGCTCGAGCGCCGGCACGGCGCGGTCGAAGAGCGGCACGACCAGGGCCCGCACGTGCGGCGGCAGCACGTTCTCGAGGAACTCGAGGGCGTTGTCGTGCACGGCGCCATCCTCCGACTGCACGCCGACAAACGCGCTGTGCAGATCGTGCGCGGGATAGAGGATCTTCATCAGGCGGAAGATCCGTTCCGTTTCCATCGTGAGCGAATCGCGCAGCGCCTGCACCACCGGCTCGGCGCCCGTCAGCGATGCCGCCCATCGTGCCGATCACCTGATAGGTGCGGTAGTGGCCGGTGATTTCGGCGGCCAGCGCCGTCTCGACGATGTGGTGATCGACGCGCCGGTCGGGATGGCGCTGCAGCAGCTTGTTGAGGGCCGTCACGACCCGCAGTCGCGTCACCGTGTCGCCGTCGAGCAGGCTTTCGACGAGCACGACCTGGGCCGCCGTGGTGCCGATCCGCTGGAGCGCGGCCGGCAGCTCGCGACGGATCGCCACCGGGGTGTCGCGGTCCACGAGGTAGTCGCGCAGCGTGCCGACGATGCGATCGCCGAGCTGGGTCAGCGCCGCCACGATGTCTTCGGTGAGCCACGGCTCGGCGATGCGATCGACCAGCCGGTGCACGAGCGCACGTTTGCCCAGCCGACCCGCGGATCGCACGGCCTCGCGCGCCACTTCCGGCGCGTCGTCTTCGAGCAGCCGGCGCAGCTCGCGATCGAAGATGTCGGGCGATAACCCGATGACGCGGGCGGCTTCCACCCGGCCGCGCAGCCCCTCGTCGCCGCCGTCGGCCACCATCCGCTGCAGGATGAGCTGCGCCGCGTCCACGTTCTGGGCGCGGCCCGGCCGGGCGAGAAACGCCACCATCGCCGCCTGAATCGAGAAGCCCTCGTAGTCGCCGACCCGCTCGATGAGCGTGAGCGGATCCACCGCGGTGGTCCGTGTCAGGTAGAGCAGCGCCTCGGTGCGCACCTCGAGCTGCGGATCGCGCAGCAGCTTCTCCACCTCGGGCACCACCGAGCGCACGTTCGCCTGCGACAGCAGCGCCACCGCGCGTACCCGGACCTCGGCCGACTCATGACGCAGCAGGGCCGGCACGCCGGGATGGATCCGGCCGGGGCGGGCCATCTCGAAGAGGCTGAGCGCGTAGATGATGTCGGCGGGTTGGCCGTCGAGTCTCCGGCCGATCTCGGCGGTGGCATCCCGGTCGAGCAGCGTGCCGTGCGCCCGCTCCTCGTCCATCCGGTGCTGCAGGATGCTCTCGCGCAGGTTGCTCACGTATTGGCTGCGGGCGGTCATCGCCGCCACCAGCCATGCGGCTACGACCGCGAGGGTGACCCACCCCATCTGCACCGGCGACCAGCCGAGCGCCGAGGCGCCCAGCAGCACGACCAGGCCACCGAGGCCGTCACCGAAACGGTAGACGACGGTGTCGATGAACGCCTTCACGCGGAACGTCTCGGCCGCCGACAGCGGCAGATAGAGCAGCTCCACGGTGGACTTGTCGATCGAGTAGCGCAGCACCTGATCGCTCGCCTTGAGCGCCGACACCGCCGCCAGCGAGCCGAGCACGAGCACCGCCAGCGACGTCGACGCCATCGCGACCGGCACGATGAAGAGCGCCACGCCCACGCCGGCCGTGCGCAGCACCCGTCCGGTCAGCACCAGCTGCAGCACCAGCGAGGCCGCGCCGGCCAGCATGTTGAAGAGGCCGAAGAAGGCGGCGAGCTGGTCGGTGTCGGGAATCTCGGCCTTCGCAATCGCCTTGAACTGCCAGCCGGCGATGGTCGTCGCAAACGACGCCAGGCCGATCACCCAGGCAATCGAGCGCAGGTACGGCGAGGCCGCGATGTGCCGCAGGCTCTCGCGCAGACCCGGCGGTGTCGTCGTCGCCGCGACGGGCGCCACGCCGGCCCGCCGCCACGACATCTGCACCAGACCCACCGAGGCGACCAGACTCGCCGCCACCCACAGCAGCATCGTCTCGGTGCCGAGCGCCGAGGCGGTGACCCGGGTGGCGAGGCCGCCGACGATCCAGCCGAGGATGGCGCCGCTGCCGATGAAGCCGAAGGCCCGCTTGGCCTCGCGCGTGGTCAGCACGAAGTTGGCGAGCGTCCACACCTGCGTGGGGGCCAGCGCCCCGAAGATGCCGACCCAGAGATAGATGGCGATGAAGAGCGGGCCGTCGTCGCTGGCGGGCGTGGTCAAGCTCAGCCACCAGAACAGCAGGCTGGTGGCCGCGAAGAACAGCAGCGTGCCGGTCTGGAGCGCCCGCATCGACAGCCAGCGGTGGGCGCGGAGGTAGACGGCCACCGCCACCCCCACCAGCACCGCAATGGCGATGTCGACGTAGGGCAGCTCGGTGGCGCGGTAGCGGTCGAGGAAGAGGGCGTCGCGCGTGGCCTTCGACGCCACCGTGCCGGCCGTGGTCAGGAACAGGTAGCTGAACAGGGGCCAGGCGCGGGCCCATTCGCCATCTGTCAGGCCGAGAACCCGGGCCACCGCCGTCAGCATCCAACTACGTATCGTATTGCCGCCCGGCTCCGGCGCTGCATAAGATTCACCTCACGTCCCCCATGCCGTCATCCGACACACGTTCGTCACGCCTGGCCCGCTGGCTCGCGCCCATCGCCGAACTCCGGCCCGGCGAAGGCGGCACGGCGCTGCTGCTGTTCCTCTATTCGTTCCTGGCGATGACGTCCTACAACATCGTCAAGCCGGTCACGCGGTCGCAGTTCATCTCGAGCCTGGGCGCCGACAACCTGCCCTGGGTGCAGTTCGGCGCCGGCATGCTCATCGGCGTGCTGATGCAGGTCTACACGCGCGCCATCGCCGCGGTGCCGCGGCGCTGGACGATTCCGGTCACGCAGGCCGGGATGATCGTCCTGCTCGTGACGTTCTGGGTGCTCTTCACCCAGGTGGGCAGCGAATGGGTGTCGGTCGGCTTCTACCTGTTCGGCCTGATCCTCGGCATCCTGCTCATCAGTCAGTTCTGGACGCTCGCCAACGACATCTACGATCCGCGGCAGGCCAAGCGGCTGTTCGGCCTCATCGGCGGCGGCTCGAGCCTCGGCGGCGCCACCGGCGCCGCACTCACGGCGGGTCTGGTCGAGTCGCTCGGCACCAAGACGATGCTGCTGGTCAGCGCCGCCATCATGTTCGTGTGCCTGCTCATCGTCGTGCGGATCATCCGCACCAACGACAAGGCCGGCCAGTCGGATGCGTCCAAGACCGGCGAAGAGGAAGGCGTGAGCGGCGGCGAGGCGCTGGCGCTGCTGCGCGGCTCGCGCCACCTGCAGATCATCGCGCTGGTCATCACGTTTGCCGCCATCGGCGCCGCCATCATCGAGCAGCAGCTCAACATGGCCACGGCCGAAGCCAAGGGCGCCTCGAACACCGACGGCATCACGGCGTTCCTGGCGCAGGTCACCGTCTACCTGTCGCTTATCGGTCTGTTCATCCAGGTGGCGCTCACGAGCCGCATCCACCGGCTGCTCGGCATCGGCTTCGCGCTGCTCATCCTGCCGGTCAGCCTCGGCGCCTCGGGGCTGCTGATGCTCTCGGTCGGTGCCCTGTGGACGACCGGTCTGGCGCGCGTGCTCGACACCTCGCTGCGCTACACGGTCGACAAGACCACGCGCGAAATTTTGTTCCTGCCGCTGCCGGCCGACGTGAAGTACCGCGCCAAGCCGTTCATCGACGTCACGGTCGATCGCCTGTCGAAGGGCGCCGGGGCGCTGCTCATCCTGGTGCTCATCAAGGACTGGGGCTTCGCGCTCAGCTGGCGGCAGCTGAGCTACGCCAGCCTCGCCATCATGGCGCTGTGGGTGTTCTTCGCGCTGCGAGCGCGCCGCGAATACATGGCGGCGTTCCGCAAGAGCATCCTGCAGCAGGACATGAAGGCCGGCGAGATCCGCCTCGAAACCGCCGACCTCTCCACCATCGAAGCCCTGGTCGAGGAACTGGCGCATCACGACCCCAAGCGTGTGATCTACGCCCTCGACCTGCTGGAGTCGCTCGACAAGCGGCACCTGGTCAGCCCGTTGATGCTGCACCACGAGCAGGCCGAGGTGCGCACGCGTGTCCTGCAGCTGGCCGAGGCCACCGGACCGTCGGGCGCCACGCGCTGGCAACGCGGCATCGAGCGCGGGCTCGCCGATGCGGAAGGCGACGTGCGGGCCGCGGCCGTGCGGGCCCTGGCGGCGGTAAAGGGCGAGGCCGCCGCGGCCATCATGCGGCCGTACCTGCGCGACGGCGATCCGGCGCTGGTGGTCACGGCGGCGTCGGCGCTCTCGAACAGCACCGACCCGGCCGACGTCGCCGCGGCGATGGACGCCTTCCGCACCCTCATCGACGACTCGCGCGAACAGCGGGCGACGATGCGCGCCGAAGTGGCGCGCGCGCTCGGCCGGGTCACCAACCCGGAATTCCGGCCGCTGCTGGTACCGCTGATGTTCGACGCCGACACCGACGTGGCGCGCGCGGCCATCCGCAGTGCCGCCCGGCTCGGCGGCGGCGATTTCCTGTTCGTGCCGCCGCTGGTGTCGCTGCTGCGCAATCGTCTGCTCAAGGGCGCGGCGCGCGACGTGCTGGCGGGCTACGGCGAGGCGGTCGTGCCGACGCTCATCTACTTCATGAAAGACCGCGAGGAAGATGTGTGGGTGCGCCGCCACATGCCGGCGACGCTGGGCCGCATTCCCTGTGCCGCGTCGCTTCAGGCGCTACTCGAGACGGTGGACGATCCCGACGGCTTCCTGCGCTACAAGGCCCTGGCGGCGCTCGAGCATCTGCGTCGCACGCGCCCCGATCTGGTCATCCCCACCGCGACCGTCGAGAAGCTGATTGCCAGCGAGACGACGCGGGCCTTCAACCGCCTGACGCTGCACTACAACCTGTTTCACCTCGGTGGCCTCGACGCGACGAGCCTGCTCGCCCGCGCTCTCACTGAAAAGTTCGCGCGGGCGTTCGACCGGGTGTTCACCCTGCTGAGCCTCATCCACCCGCCTGGTGACATCGCCGCGGTGCGCCACGCGCTGGTCACCGGCGACGTGCGCAGCCGCGCCGGCGCGGCCGAGTACCTCGACAACATCCTCACCGGCGACGCCCGGGCGCGCGTGATGCTGCTGGCCGAAGAGATGCCGCTCGACGTCCGTATCCGCAAGGGCAACAACCTCTTCCGCACCCGGACCCGCGACGTCGAGGACACGCTGGCGCAGCTCATTCACGACGAGAGCCAGGAGGTGGCCGCCACCGCCATCCAGCTGGTCGAAGTCCAGCAGCGCTGGACGCTGGCGCCCGACCTCGAGCACACGCTCGAGCACCGGCCGGCCCGCGACTGGTGGGTCTTCGAAGCCGCGTCGTGGGCGCTGGCCGCGCACCGCATGCCGGCCGAACGGCGGCGCGTGCTGTGGCAGGAGCCGCTGCCGGCCGTGGAACTGGCCGACCGTCTGCGGCGTATCCAGCTCTTCGACTTCGTGTCGGTGGACGAACTCTTCCGCGTGGCCAGCCTCGGACGGCAGGTGCGGCACGAAACCGGCCGCGTCATCGCGCACGAGGGCCACGCCATCGATGCCCTGCACTTCGTGCTCGACGGGCGGGTCGCCATCGGCGGCACCCACTGCGGGCCCGACGACAGCGGGGCCCCGGCCGTCATCGGCTTCGAAGACGTGCTCGAAGGCCATCCCGTGCGTCACACGGCGACCGCCATCGAGCCCACGATCACGCTCACGATGACGACCGACGCGTTCCTCACGCTGGTGTCGGAGAACGTCGAGATCGCGCAAGGCATCTTCCGGATGCTGCTCGAGACACGCTGCGCGCCGGCGTGGCGCACGGTCGTGCACGGCCGCTTGTCGGACGAGTTGACCCAGCGCGTCGCCGACGGCATGCAGACGCTCGACGGGCTGCTGTTGCTGCAGGCCAGCCCCCTGCTGCAGCGCGCCACCACCGCTGATCTGGTGCGGCTGGCGGGCATCGCCCGCATCGTGCCGCTGGCCGCGGGCGACACGCTCTTCAAGGCCGGCGACAGCGCGGCCATTCACGCGGTGGTGACCGGATCGATCACGATGGCGGCCGCACAGGGCGACCCCGACACGGCCGAAAGCGGCGACGTGGTCGGGATGTACGAAGCGCTCGGCGGCCGCTACATGACGTCGGCCGGCACGGTGACGGTGGCCGGCGAGGTGCTGCGCATCGATCGCGCCGAGCTCTTCGAGCTGATGGCCGACAACATCCCGCTGCTGCAGGGCATCTTCAGCGGCCTGTTGCACGCCTCGGCGAAGCTCGCGGCGAGCGGACACCAGCATCCGGCCGGCGCCGCGCACTGAATGGGCCGCCGCTACGGCGGGCTCAGTGCGGCAGGCGCACGTCGAAGGTGGTGCCGGCGCCACGCGTGCTGGCGACGCTGACCCGGCCGCCGTGGCGTTCCACGATGGCCTTGACGATCGACAGGCCGAGACCGGTGCCGGTGCCGTCGGCGCGGGCCGGATCGGCCTTGTAGAAGCGGTCGAAGACATGCGGCAGATGTTCGGCGCCGATGCCTTCGCCGGTGTCGGACACGCGGAGCACCACGGCGTCGCCATCGGCCAGCGCCTGCCAACGCACGCGTCCGCCGGCTGGCGTGTGGCGAATCGCATTCGCGGTCAGGTTCTGCACCACCTGCTCGAGACGTCTGGCGTCGCCGGGCACGGTGTCGAGGCCGGCTTCAATCGCGGTCGTCAGCGTGACGCCGGCGGCGTCGGCGGTGGGCCCGTGACGCTCGACGATGCGGGTGAAGAGCGCCGCCACCGGCACCGGCCCCGGCTCAAACGCCGCGCCGCCCGCGTCGAAGCGGGCCAGGTCGAGCAGGTCGTTCACGAGACGCTCGAGCCGCTGCGCCTCGACGTCGACGATGTGCACGAAGCGCTGACCATCGGCGCTCTGCGGCGCAAAGGCCGGCAACGACAGCGTCTCGGCGTAGCCGCGGATGGCGGTGAGCGGCGTGCGCAGTTCGTGCGTGACGTCGGCAAGCAGCTGCCGGCGGGCGCGGTCGGCCTCGACCAGCGCCGCCTCGCGGGCGGCGGCCTCGTCGGCCATGCGGTTGAAGGCCCGCGCCACCGACGCCACCTCGTCACCGCCGCGCTCGAGCGCCCGCGCCGTGAGGTCGCCGGCGCCGAAGCGCCGGGCCGCGTCTTCGAGATCGCGCAGGCGCGCCTGGGCCGGCCGGAACACGGCCAGGGACGCCAGGGCCGTGCCCGACACCAGCAGCACTGCCAGGCCCAGGGCGAGCCACGGCGCCAGCTCACGGGCGACCGCAGACGGGGGACGTCCCCCCGCCACCAGCACCGCGGCCACCACCACCTCGTCGCGCCGCACCGCCGCCACCGCCCACGGCGGCGCACCCGGACGCCGCGCCGTCATCTCTGGACGCCCCGCGCCCGGCACGCCAGGCGGCAGCGCGCGTCCGCGCGGGCCGCCGCGCGGCCGTCGTTCACGCCACGCCCCGTCGCCCTGCCGCAGCCGGGCCCGCATCTCGTCCACCAGGGGCGGCGGCGGCTCGAGGTCGGCGGCCACGACGCGGCCGTCCGGCAGCACCAGTGCCGCGGGGCGCCGCAGATCGGCGAACCGGTCGCGAGCCAGCGCGCTCAGGTCCGCCTGCGGATCGCGCTCCAGCGCGTCGCCGAGTTCTTCGGCCACCAGCGCCGCCAGATCGCCGAGCAGACGCGGCGGCAGGGCCTCGTCCCGCTGGGTCGAGAGCCACAGGAAGAGCCCGCCCTGCGCCAGCAGCATCGCGGCCAGGAAGGCGATGAAGCCGATGGCGATGCGCCAGTAGAGGCTGCGATACCAGCGGCGGGGCTCGGCGGCGGGGCTAGACATCGGCGAACTTGTAGCCGGCGCCCCACACCGTGAGGATGAGCGTGGGCGCCTCGGTATCGGCTTCGACCCGCTTGCGCAGGCGCTTCACCAGCGTGTCGACGCTGCGCGGGGTGACGAACGTCTGGTCGGGCCACACCTTCGCGAGCAGGGCCTCGCGGCTGAAGACGATGCCGGGATGCGTCGCCAGCAGATGCAGCAGCTTGAATTCCTGGGTGGTCAGTTCGACCTCGTCGCCGCCAACGCGCACGCGCCGCCGCGCCGGATCGATCTCGAGGCCATGAATCGTCACCGCCTTCCCCGCCTCGCCCCCGGCGCCCGCCAGTGGCCGCGGCCGCCGCAGCAGCGCCCGCACACGGGCCACGAACTCGCGGATGCCGAACGGCTTGGCGAGGTAGTCGTCGGCCCCGGTTTCGAGCCCGAGTACCTTGTCGGCTTCCTCGCCGCGCGCCGTCAGCATCAGCAGCGGCGTGTCGGTGTTGGCGCCGCTGCGACGCATGGCCTTGCACACGGTGAGCCCGTCGAGGCCGGGGAGCATCAGGTCGAGCACCACGAGGTCGACGCGCGTCGCCTCGAGCCGCGTCAGCGCCTCGCGGCCGTCGCCGACCAGCGTGCACTCGAGCCCTTCGAGGCCGAGGTGGAGCGCGATGAGGTCGCGGATGTGGGCGTCGTCTTCGACGACGAGAACATGGGCCATGGGGCGACGCGCCAGGCGTCCTGGCGACGATCTTACGGGCAGTTGCCGCTGGATCCGGCGCCAGACCGGGCGTGCCATACTTTTGTCACCGGCCCGCCGCCGCCTCGCCACGCGGCTCCCGTCTAGTAAGACAGGAAGGCTGGAGGGCACACCGATGACCAGGACATGGAAGATTGCAGCAGGCGCCGCGCTGGGGATTGCGATTCTCGCCGGCACGGGCGAGGCAGTGGTGACGGCGCGGGAGCAGGGCCCGGCGGGGCCGGGCGGGTTCATGGGGCGCCGCGGCCCGGGCGGTCCCGGTGGACCGGGCGCCGTCGTGCCCGGCCTGCGGGCGCTCGACCTGACCGACGCGCAGCATGAGCAGGTCAAGGCCACGATGGAGGCGCACAAGGCGAGCTTCGACGGCCAGCGCGACAAGATGGCCGCCGCGCGCAAGGCGCTGCACGTCGCGGTCACCGCCGCGACGTTCGACGAGGCGACGGTGCGGCAGAAGGCCGCCGATGTCGCGACCCTCGAGGCCGACGGCGCGGTGCTGCGAGCCAAGGTCTACAGCGAGGTGTGGGCGCTGCTCACGCCGGACCAGCAGGCCAAAGCCACCGCACTCGAGGCACAGCGGGAGCAGCGCATGGGCGAGCGGCGCCAGCGCCTGGAGCAGCGTGGCGGGCAGCGCGAGCAGCGCCGCCAGCAGCCCAGGGGCTGAGCCGCAAGACGCCGCGTCTTGAAGACGAGCCAGGCCCACCGGGGCCTGGCTCGTTTTTTAGTTTCGACCCTGCGCGCGCCGGCGCACGGCGATGGTCACCCTGGCGCGATCGGTCAGCCCGGTGTCGTCAGTGACCATGAAGGTGAACGCGGCCGTGCCCGAGAACCCAGGCGCCGGCTCGAAGGAGAACCTCCCCGTGGAGGGATCGACGAGCGTCAGGTGCCCCTGGACGGGCTCGTCGGCCTGAATAGCGTAGGTCAGGCTGGGGCTGTCAACGTCCGACGCCTCGAGCGTGCCGTTGACTTCCGCCGAACTGCGCCACGTGCCGCCCGGCGCGAGCCACCGGAGCGTCATTGATCGAGGCGACCACGACGGTCATCGTCGCGACGTTGGAACGTCTGTCGCCGTCGATGACCTGGAACGTGAAGGTGTCCGTGCCTGACGCGTTGCGATTCGGCACGTAGACGAACCGCCCCGTTGCGGCGTCACGGAGTATCGCCGTTCCGAGCGCGCCGTTCGACACGATGACGAACCGCACCCGCCCACTCGACGCACCCGTGGCCGACAGCCGGCCCACCACCGGCACGTCCTCGCGGCCGGCGACCAAGGCGTCGTTGGCATGGAACGGCGGGGTGAAGTCGCTCACCAGCGTGACCACGAAGCTGGCGATGTTCGAGTCGGAGTTCCCGTCGTTGACCTTGAACTGAATCGTGTCGGTCAACGACGAACCATTCTGCAGGGGCTGGATGCCGCCGCCACCCGTGGATCCCTGGCTCGGGGTGTAAACGAACGCGCCAGTGGAAGGATCCGTGATGACGGCCGTGCCAAATACGCCGTTGGAGACGATGGAGTAGGTGAATGAAGGCCCATCGACGTCGGTTGCGGCGAACGCGGCGTTGAGGATGGCGGTTCGCGCAATGGAAGCCGCGCCGTCAAGAGCCACCGGGGCATCGTTGACCGCCGTGATGGTGATGGTCACCGTGGCCGGCGCGCTCGTGGTGGTGCCGTCGCTCACGGTGAACGAGAAGAGGTCAAGGCCGCTGGCGTTCGCGTTCGGCGTGTAGGTCAGGTTCGGAGCGGTCCCCGACAGGGTGCCGTTGGTTGGACCAGCCACGACCGCAAACGTCAGCGGGTTATTCTCGGGGTCGGTCCCGGCCAGGGTAATGCCCAGGCCGGTGTCCTCCGGCGTCGTCACATTCTGCGGCGTCGCCGTCGGGCCGTTGTTGACGCCGGTGACGGTCACGGTCACCAGACCGACGTCGGTCAGCGTGCCGTCACTCACCGTGTATTCGAAGGTGGCGATCCCGTTGAAGTTCGCCGATCGGCGTGAAGGTGATGTCGCTGCCAACGAGCGAGACCGTCCCGTTGATCGCATTGGCGACCGCCGTCACCGACAGCGGGTCGTTGTCGGCGTCGGTGTCGTTCGCGAGCAGCGTGGCCGCGGCGATGACCACCGCCACGTCTTCGGTGGTCGCCGCTGCGTCGTCCACCGCGACCGGCGGATCGTTGGCCGGGGTCACCGCAATCGTGACCGTCGCCGGCGCGCTGGTCGTCGTGCCGTCACTCACCGTGAAGGTGAAGCTGTCGCCACCGGTGACGTTGGCGTTCGGCGTGTAGGTCAGGTTCGGCGCGGTCCCCGAGAGCACGCCGTTGGTCGGACCGGTCGCGACCGCGAAGGTCAGCGTGTCGTTTTCCGGGTCCGTGCCCGCCAGGGTGATGCCCAGCGCCGTGTCTTCCGGCGTCGACACGCTCTGCGGCGTCGCCGTCGGGCCATCGTTCACCGCCGTCACCGTGACCGTCACCACGCCGGTGTCGGTCAGCGCGCCGTCGCTGACCGTGTATTCGAAGCTGGCCACGCCGGTGTAGTTCGCCGCCGGCGTGAAGGTGATGGTGCTCCCGACCAGGCTCACCGTCCCGTTGACCGCGGTCCCGACCGCCGTGACCGACAGCGTGTCGCCGTCCAGGTCGGTGTCGTTCGCCAGCAGCGTCGCCGCCGCGATCGCCACCGCCGTGTCTTCCGGCGTCGTCGCGACGTCGTCCACCGCCACCGGCGCGTCATTGGCGCCCGTGACCGTCACGGTCACGAGGCCCGTGTCGAGTCAGCGCGCCGTCGCTGACCGTGTATTCGAAGCTGGCCGCGCCGGTGTAGTTCGCCGCCGGCGTAAACGTCACCACGCCGCTCACCAGGCTCACCGTCCCGTTGACCGCGGTCCCGACCGCGGTCACCGTGAGGGTGTCGCCATCCAGGTCCGTGTCGTTCGCCAGCAGCGTCGCCGCCGCGATCGCCACCGCCGTGTCTTCGGCGGTCGTCGCCGCGTCGTCCACCGCCACCGGCGGATCGTTGCGCCGCGTCACCGTCATCGTCACCGTGGCCGCGTTCGTCGAGCGTGCCGTCGCTCGACCGTGTAGGTGAAGCTGTCCGCGCCGGTGAAGTTCGGCGTCGGCGTGTAGGTCAGCGTTCGGCGCGGTGCCGCTCAGCACGCCGTTCGCCGGACCGGTGCGCGACCGCAGACGTCAGCGCGTCACCGTCCAGGTCCGTGTCGTTGCCGGCCAGCGTCGACGCCGCAATCGTCGCCGTGTCTTCGGCGGTCGTCACCGCGTCGTCGACCGCGACCGGCGGATCGTTCACCGCCGTCACCGTGATCGTCACCGTGGCCGGTGCTCGGTCGTCGTGCCGTCGCTCACCGTGTAGGTGAAGCTGTCAGCGCCGGTGAAGTTGGCGTTCGGCGTGTAGGTCAGGTTCGGCGCGGTGCCGCTCGAGCACGCCGTTCGTCGGACCGGTGCGCGACCGCAAACGTCAGCGGGTCGTTCTCCGGGTCCGTCGCCGGCCAGGGTGATCGCCGACCGCCGTGTCTTCCGGCGTCGACACGCTCTGCGGCGTCGCCGCCGGGCGCATCGTTCACCGCCGTCACCGTGACCGTCACCGTCGCCGGTGTCGCGTCAGCGTGCCGTCGCTCGACCGTGTAGGTGAAGCTGTCGCCGCGCCGGTGAAGTTCGCGCGCCGGCGTGTAGGTCGACTGGTGCCGTCCGCGATCAGGCTCACCGTGCCGTCGACCGCGTCGCCGACCGCCGTGATGCGTCAGCGCGTCGCCGTCCAGGTCCGTGTCGTTGCCAGCAGCGTCGCCGCGGCGATCGCCACCGCCGTGTCTTCGGCGTCGTCGCGGCGTCGTCCACCGCCACCGGCGCGTCGTTGACCGCCGTGACCGTCACGGTCACGTCGCCGGTGTCGCGTCGAGCGTGCCGTCGGTCGACCGTGTAGTTGAAGCTGGCGGCGCCGGTGAAGTTCGGCGCCGGCGTGAAGGTCACCGTCGCCGCTCGCCAGGCTCACCGTGCCGTCGACCGCGGTCGCCGACCGCCGTGATCGTCAGCGTGTCGCCGTCGAGGTCGGTGTCGTTCGCCAGCAGCGTCGCCGCGGCGATCGTCACCGCCGTGTCCTCGGCGTCGTCGCGCGCGTCGTCGACCGCCACCGGCGCGTCGTTCACCGCCGTCACCGTGACCGTCACCACGCCGGTGTCGGTCAGCGCGCCGTCGGTGACCGTGTAGCCGAAGCTGGCCGCGCCGGTGAAGTTCGCCGCCGGCGTGAAGGTGACCGTGCCGTCGACGCAGGCTCACCGTCCCGTTGACCGCGGTCCCGACCGCGGTCACCGTGCAGGGTGTCGCCGTCCAGGTCCGTGTCGTTCGCCAGCAGCGTCGCCGCCGCGATCGTCACCGCCGTGTCTTCGGCGGTCGTCGCCGCGTCGTCCACCGCCACCGGCGCATCGTTCACCGCCGTGACCGTGACGGTCACCGTGGCCGCGTGTCGTCGTCAGCGCGCCGTCGGTGACCGTGTAGGCGAAGCTGGCCGCGCCGGTGAAGTTCGGCGCCGGCGTGAAGGTCACCGTGCCGCTCGGCCAGGCTCACCGTCGCCGTTGACCGCGGTGCCGCGACCGCGGTGACCGTCAGCGCGTCGCCGTCCAGGTCGGTGTCGTTCGCCAGCAGCGTCGCCGCCGCGATCGTCACCGCCGTGTCTTCCGGCGTCGTCGCGCGCGTCGTCGACCGCCACCGGCGCGTCGTTGACCGCCGTGACCGTCACGGTCACCGTGGCCGCGTGTCGAGTCGAGCGCGCCGTCGCTGAGCCGTGTAGTTGAAGCTGGCCGCGCCGGTGTAGTTCGCCGCCGGCGTGAAGGTGACGGTGCCGTCCCGACCAGGCTCACCGTCCCGTTGACCGCGGTCCCGACCGCGGTGACCGTCAGCGTGTCGCCGTCCAGGTCGGTGTCGTTCGCGAGCAGCGTCGCCGCCGCGATCGCCACCGCCGTGTCTTCGGCGTCGTCGCGAGGTCGTCCACCGCCACCGGCGCGTCGTTGCACCGCCGTGACCGTGACGGTCACCAGGCCGCGTGTCGGTCAGCGCGCCGTCGCTGACCGTGTAGTCGAAGCTGGCGGTGCCGGTGAAGTTCGCCGCCGGCGTGAAGGTGACCGTGCCGTCGGCGCAGGCTCGACCGTGCCGTCGAGCCGCGGTCCCGACCGCCGGCGACCGTCAGCGTGTCGCCGTCCAGGTCGGTGTCGTTGCGCCAGCAGCGTCGCCGCCGCGATCGTCACCGCCGTGTCTTCGGCGTCGTCGCCGACGTCGTCCACCGCCACCGGCGCGTCGTTGACCGCGTGACCGTGACGGTCACCCGGCCGGTGTCGGTCAGCGCGCCGTCGGTGACCGTGTAGTTGAAGCTGGCCGTGCCGGTGTAGTTCGGCGCCGGCGTGAAGGTGAAGGTGCCGTCCGCGTTCAGGCTCACCGTCCCGTTGACCGCGGTCCCGACCGCCGTCACCGTCAGCGTGTCGCCGTCGAGGTCGGTGTCGTTCGCCAGCAGCGTCGCCGCCGCGATCGTCACCGCCGTGTCTTCGGCGTCGTCGCGACGTCGTCCACCGCCACCGGCGCGTCGTTGACCGCCGTGACCGTCACGGTCACCAGGCGCCGTGTCGCGTCGAGCGCGCCGTCGGTGACGCGTGTAGTCGAAGCTGGCCGCGCCGGTGTAGTTCGCCGCCGGCGTGAAGGTCACCACGCCGCTCGCCAGGCTCACCGTCCCGTTGACCGCGGTCCCGACCGCCGTGACCGACAGCGTGTCGCCGTCGAGGTCGGTGTCGTTGGCCAGCAGCGTCGCCGCCGCGATCGTCACCGCCGTGTCTTCGGCGTCGTCGCGAGCGTCGTCCACCGCCACCGGCGCGTCGTTGACCGCGGTGACCGTGACCGTCACCCGGCCGCGTGTCGGTCAGCGCGCCGTCGCTGACCGTGTAGTCGAAGCTGGCGGCGCCGGTGAAGTTCGGCGCCGGCGTGAAGGTGACCGCGCCGCTCGCCAGGCTCACCGTCCCGTTGACCGCGGTCCCGACCGCCGTCGACCGTCAGCGTGTCGCCGTCGAGGTCGGTGTCGTTGGCGAGCAGCGTCGCCGCCGCGATCGCCACCGCCGTGTCTTCGGCGTCGTCGCGCGCGTCGTCCACCGCCACCGGCGCGTCGTTGGCGCCGCGTGACCGTCATGGTCACCGAGGCCCGTGTCGGTCGAGCGCGCCGTCGCTGACCGTGTAGTTCGAAGCTGGCCGCGCCGGTGAAGTTCGCCGCCGGCGTGAACGTCACCACGCCGCGTCACCAGGCTCACCGTCCCGTTGACCGCGGTCCCGACCGCCGTCACCGTCAGCGTGTCGCCATCCAGGTCCGTGTCGTTCGCCAGCAGCGTCGCCGCCGCGATCGCCACCGCCGTGTCTTCCGGCGTCGTCGCGACGTCGTCCACCGCCACCGGCGCGTCGTTGGCGCCCGTGACGGTCACGGTCACGAGGCCCGTGTCGGTGAGCGCGCCGTCGCTGACCGTGTATTCGAAGCTGGCCGCGCCGGTGTAGTTCGCGGCCGGCGTGAACGTCACCACGCCGCTCGGCCAGGCTCACCGTCGCCGTTGACCGCGGTCCCGACCGCTGTCACCGACAGCGTGTCGCCGTCCAGGTCGGTGTCGTTCGCCAGCAGCGTCGCCGCGGCGATCGCCACCGCCGTGTCTTCCGGCGTCGTCGCGAGGTCGTCCACCGCCACCGGCGCGTCGTTGGCGCGCCGTGACCGTGACCGTCACCGTGCCGGTGTCGGTCAGCGCGCCGTCGCTGACCGTGTATTCGAAGCTGGCCGCGCCGGTGTAGTTCGCCGCCGGCGTGAAGGTGATGGCTGCTCGCCGACCAGGCTCACCGTGCCGTTGACGCGCGGTCCCGACCGCCGTCACCGTGAGGCGTGTCGCCATCCAGGTCCGTGTCGTTCGCCAGCAGCGTCGCCGCCGCGATCGCCACCGCCGTGTCTTCCGGCGTCGTCGCCGCGTCGTCCACCGCCACCGGCGCGTCGTTGACGCGCCGTCACCGTGACGGTCACCAGGCCGGTGTCGGTCAGCGCACCGTCGCTGACCGTGTATTCGAAGCTGGCCGCGCCGGTGTAGTTCGCCGCCGGCGTGAACGTCACCACGCCGCTCACCAGGCTCACCGTCCCGTTGACCGCGGTCCCGACCGCCGTGACCGACAGCGTGTCGCCGTCGAGGTCGGTGTCATTCGCCAGCAGCGTCGCCGCGGCGATCGCCACCGCCGTGTCTTCCGGCGTCGTCGCGACGTGTCGTCCACCGCGACCGGCGGGTCGTTGGCGCCGCGTGACCGTCACGGTCACGAGGCCCGTGTCGGTCAGCGCGCCGTCGCTGACCGTGTATTCGAAGCTGGCCGCGCCGGTGTAGTTCGCCGCCGGCGTGAAGGTCATCGCTGCCGTCGCCGACCAGAGCTCACCGTCCCGTTGACCGCGGTCCCGACCGCGGTCACCGTGAGGGTGTCGCCATCCAGGTCCGTGTCGTTCGCCAGCAGCGTCGCCGCCGCGATCGCCACCGCCGTGTCTTCCGGCGTCGTCGCGACGGTCGTCCACCGCCACCGGCGCGTCGTTGGCGCCCGTGACGGTGACCGTCACCAGGCCGGTGTCGGTCAGCGCGCCGTCGCTGACCGTGTATTCGAAGCTGGCCGCGCCGGTGTAGTTCGCCGCCGGCGTGAACGTCACCGTCGCCGCTCGACCAGGCTCACCGTGCCGTTGACGCGCGGTCCCGACCGCGGTGACGGTCAGCGTGTCGCCGTCCAGGTCGGTGTCGTTGGCGACGAGCGTCGCCGCCGCGATCGCCACCGCCGTGTCTTCCGGCGTCGTCGCGAGGTCGTCCACCGCCACCGGCGCGTCGTTGGCGCCCGTGACCGTCACGGTCACGAGGCCCGTGTCGGTCAGCGCGCCGTCGCTGACGCGTGTATTCGAAGCTGGCCGCGCCGGTGTAGTTCGCCGCCGGCGTGAACGTCACCACGCCGCTCGCCAGGCTCACCGTCCCGTTGACCGCGGTCCCGACCGCCGTCGACCGACAGCGTGTCACCGTCGAGGTCGGTGTCGTTCGCCAGCAGCGTCGCCGCCGCGATCGCCACCGCCGTGTCTTCCGGCGTCGTCGCGAGCGTCGTCCACCGCCACCGGGGGATCGTTGGCGCCCGTGACGGTCACGGTCACGAGGCCCGTGTCGGTCAGCGCGCCGTCGCTGACCGTGTATTCGAAGCTGGCCGCGCCGGTGTAGTTCGCCGCCGGCGTGAAGGTGATGGTGCCGTCGCCGACCAGGCTGACCGTGCCGTTGAGCCGCGGTCCCGACCGCGGTCACCGTGAGGGTGTCGCCATCCAGGTCCGTGTCGTTGGCCAGCAGCGTCGCCGCCGCGATCGCCACCGCCGTGTCTTCCGGCGTCGTCGCGACGTCGTCCACCGCCACCGGCGCGTCGTTGGCGCCGGTGACCGTCACGGTCACCAGGCCCGTGTCGGTCAGCGCGCCGTCGCTGACCGTGTATTCGAAGCTGGCCACGCCGGTGTAGTTCGCCGCCGGCGTGAAGGTGATGGTGCTCCCGACCAGGCTCACCGTGCCGTTGAGCGCGGTCCCGACCGCCGTCACCGTGAGGGTGTCGCCATCCAGGTCGGTGTCGTTCGCCAGCAGTGTCGCCGCCGCGATCGCCACCGCCGTGTCTTCCGGCGTCGTCGCGACGTCGTCCACCGCCACCGGCGGATCGTTGGCGCCGCGTCACCGTCACGGTCACGAGGCCCGTGTCTGTGAGCGCGCCGTCGCTGACCGTGTATTCGAAGCTGGCCGCGCCGGTGTAGTTTGCCGCCGGCGTAAACGTCACCACGCCGCTCACCAGGCTCACCGTCCCGTTGACCGCGGTCCCGACCGCGGTCACCGTGAGGGTGTCGCCATCCAGGTCCGTGTCGTTCGCCAGCAGTGTCGCCGCCGCGATCGCCACCGCCGTGTCTTCCGGCGTCGTCGCGACGTCGTCCACCGCCACCGGCGGATCGTTGGCGCCCGTCACCGTCACGGTCACGAGGCCCGTGTCGGTAGCGCGCCGTCGCTGACCGTGTATTCGAAGCTGGCCGCGCCCGTGTAGTTCGCCGCCGGCGTGAAGGTGATGGTGCTCCCGACCAGGCTCACCGTGCCGTTGACCGCGGTCCCGACCGCCGTGACCGACAGCGTGTCGCCGTCCAGGTCGGTGTCGTTGGCCACCAGCGTCGCCGCCGCGATCGCCACCGCCGTGTCTTCCGGCGTCGTCGCGAGGTCGTCCACCGCCACCGGCGCGTCGTTGGCGCCCGTGACGGTCACGGTCACGAGGCCCGTGTCCGTGAGCGCGCCGTCGCTGAGCGTGTATTCGAAGCTGGCCGCGCCCGTGTAGTTCGCCGCCGGCGTGAAGGTGATGGTGCTCCCGACCAGGCTCACGGTGCCGTTGACCGCGGTCCCGACCGCGGTGACGGACAGCGTGTCACCGTCGAGGTCGGTGTCATTCGCCAGCAGCGTCGCCGCCGCGATCGCCACCGCCGTGTCTTCCGGCGTCGTCGCGACGTCGTCCACCGCGACCGGCGGATCGTTGGCGCCCGTCACCGTGACCGTCACCAGGCCGGTGTCGGTCAGCGCGCCGTCGCTGACCGTGTATTCGAAGCTGGCCGCGCCGGTGTAGTTCGCCGCCGGCGTGAACGTCACGCCGCTCCCGACCAGGCTCACCGTCCCGTTGACCGCGGTCCCGACCGCCGTGACCGACAGCGTGTCGCCGTCCAGGTCGGTGTCGTTCGCCAGCAGCGTCGCCGCCGCGATCGCCACCGCCGTGTCTTCCGGCGTCGTCGCGAGGTCGTCCACCGCCACCGGCGCGTCGTTGGCGGCCGTGACCGTCACGGTCACGACGCCCGTGTCCGTCAGCGCGCCGTCGCTGACCGTGTATTCGAAGCTGGCCGCGCCGGTGTAGTTTGCCGCCGGCGTGAACGTCACCACGCCGCTCACCAGGCTCACCGTCCCGTTGACCGCGGTCCCGACCGCGGTGACCGACAGCGTGTCGCCGTCCAGGTCGGTGTCATTCGCCAGCAGCGTCGCCGCGGCGATCGCCACCGCCGTGTCTTCCGGCGTCGTCGCGACGTCGTCCACCGCGACCGGGGGATCGTTGGCGCCCGTCACCGTGACCGTCACCAGGCCGGTGTCGGTCAGCGCACCGTCGCTGAGCGTGTATTCGAAGCTGGCCGCGCCGGTGTAGTTCGCCGCCGGCGTGAACGTCACCACGCCGCTCACCAGGCTCACCGTCCCGTTGACCGCGGTCCCGACCGCCGTGACCGACAGCGTGTCGCCGTCGAGGTCGGTGTCATTCGCCAGCAGCGTCGCCGCGGCGATGGCCACCGCCGTGTCTTCCGGCGTCGTCGCGACTGTCGTCCACCGCGACCGGGGGATCGTTGGCGCCCGTGACCGTGACCGTCACGAGGCCCGTGTCTGTCAGCGCGCCGTCGCTGACCGTGTATTCGAAGCTGGCCGCGCCGGTGTAGTTCGCCGCCGGCGTGAACGTCACCACGCCGCTCACCAGGCTCACCGTCCCGTTGACCGCGGTCCCGACCGCCGTGACCGACAGCGTGTCGCCGTCGAGGTCGGTGTCGTTCGCCAGCAGCGTCGCCGCGGCGATCGCCACCGCCGTGTCTTCCGGCGTCGTCGCGAGGTCGTCCACCGCCACCGGCGCGTCGTTGGCGCCGGTGACCGTCACGGTCACCAGGCCCGTGTCGGTCAGCGCGCCGTCGCTGACCGTGTATTCGAAGCTGGCCACGCCGGTGTAGTTCGCGGCCGGCGTGAACGTCACCACGCCGCTCGCCAGGCTCACCGTCCCGTTGACCGCGGTCCCGACCGCCGTCACCGACAGCGTGTCGCCATCCAGGTCCGTGTCGTTCGCCAGCAGCGTCGCCGCCGCGATCGCCACCGCCGTGTCTTCCGGCGTTGTCGCGAGGTCGTCCACCGCCACCGGCGCGTCGTTGACCGGCGTGACATCGATCGACACAGTCGCCGGCGTGCTGGTGCTGGTGCCGTCATTGACCGTGAAGGTGAAGCTGTCGCCGCCCGTGAAGTTGGCGTTCGGCGTGTAAATCAGGTTCGGCGCCGCCCCCGAGAGGATGCCGTTGGTCGGGCCCGTGGCCACGACGAAGCTCAGCGGGTCGTTCTCCGGGTCGGTCCCGGCGAGGGTGATCCCGAGCGCCGTATCTTCCGGCGTCGAGACGCTCTGCGGCGTCGCGGTCGGCGGCTGGTTCGCCGCCGGCGCCGTCGTGAAGCTCCACGTTGGCCCGACCACCGTCTGCTGGCCGTCGCTCACCGTGGCGTACCACTCGTAGGTGGTGTTCGCGGCCCGTCCGGGCCATTGGATGTTGGTGTCGGTGCCCGACGGCACGTTGGTGTTAGTGCCGATCGCGGTGAACGCCGCGCCCGACATGTTGTAGGTGAGCACGAACTGGCTGTTGCTGTCGGTCTCGAACTGCCCGGCACCGCTGTTGAGGGTCGGCGAGTAGGTGAAGACCTCGATCTTGTTCTCGGCCGGCTTGAACGTCATGTAGCGCAGCCAGCCGTCGCCGCCGTTGGTGCGGCTCTGGTAGTCGGAGGCGAGCTGGTGCACGGGCTGCCCGCACGAGTTGTTGTCGGTGCGGTTGGCCTCACCGGGATAGTGGCCGTTCAGCACCAGGAACACGTTGCAGTTCGGGAACACCAGGTTCGACCACACCGCCGAGGCCGGCGTGCCGTTGGCGCGATTGAGCACGGTGCTCGGCCGTGAACCAGACGCGTTGAGGAACAAGTGCGTGCTGATGATGGCGCGCCGGGTGGGATACGCGGCGAGCACACGCTGCGCCCACGCCACCGAGTAGTCGGGCATGTCGTACTCGAGGTGGATGATGATGAAGTCCATCCCGCCGGCCGAGAACAGCTCGAAGTTGTTCTTGTTCTCGCGATTGACCGGGTCGGTGAAGCTGAACAGGTTCTGGCCGAGGTAGCCGCCGTACCACGCGTTCCCCGAGTAGCGCGACACCGGGAACGTCAGGTCGAAGTAGGTGCCCACGCCCGACGAATTCAGATCGTGGTTGCCCGGCGCCAGGCCATACGGCACCTGCCCGTCGAGCAGGCTCAGGCTCGTGTTGGCGCGCGTCCATTCGATCGGCTGGGCATCGATGTTCTCGGTGATGTCACCCAGATGCGTCACGAACGGGATGTTCAAGGCGGTCTGGTTGTTCAGGATCCACTGCGTCTGCGCCGTAAACGTCGCGGCGCGGCCCGGATCGTCCACGTAGTGCTGCGTGTCGGGCAGCGCGACGAGCGTGAAGTTGGGAGCGGGAGCTGCCGCCGCCCGGCCATAGAAGGTCACCGACAGCGGATCGGCGTCGCCATCGGCCACGGTCACGGCCAGCGTCGGAGCGGTGGAGAGGCCGGTGGCGCCATCACCGGGGGTGACGAGCAGCGGCGCATCGGGCGCCTGGTTGAACGTGAGATTGAAGGGCGCGCCCGGGGCCCAGAGATAGCTGGCGCCCGTCACCGTGCCGTTCACGGGACCCGCTGTGGAGTCGCCCACGGCGATGCCCGCCCCCTCGTTGAGGCCCCACCGCGCCACCAGGTTGCTGGCGCTGGTGATCTGCTGGTTGGCGTTGGTCTGGATCTCCGCCAGCGTCAGCGCGCGGTCCCAGATGCGCACTTCGTCGATGGCGCCGTCGAAGAAGCCGTTCGGCACGCCGGTGGAGTTCAGCGCCGAGCCGATGGCGGCATGCTGGATGCTGTCGGAGCGCGGGGTGAACCCGCCGATCACCGTGGTCTGATCCAGCACGCCGTCGAGGTAGAGCCGCCAGGTCGTGCCGTCGTAGGTCGCAGCCGCATGATGCCAGGTCGGCCCGATCGGAATGGTGGTGGCACCCGGCGAGCTGGGACGGTTCGTTCCCAGCGCCGTGTCCTCGAAGTCGGCCACGAGGCGGCCGCTCGCGTCGATGCCGAAGAAATAGTTCATGTCGACGTTGCTGCCGTCGCTCTCGTTTCGGCCCTTGGCGATGAGAGGTGTGGCCGTGACGCCACCGCTCCCGGTCTGCGCCGTGCCGCCGGCGCCGTCACGGCGGAACCACGCCTCGAGCGTCATCGTCGTCACGCCCAGTCCGGGAGCCGCGCCGAACGTCACGTAGGCATTGGTTCCGCCAAAGTCGATCGCGTTGTTGACGGCCGCCGGGTTGACGGTGACCGTGACCTCGTCGAAGCCAGTCAACTCCGTGTCGGTGGCGGTCAGGCGCAGCACGTAAGTGCCGGCCAGGGAGAACGACGCCGTGGTCGCCGTGGACGTCGCGTCGTTGAACGTGACCGTGCCCGGGCCGCCCACAACGGTCCACAGGCTCGTCACGTCTGGTCCAGGCAGGCCGTCGTCGGTCACGGAGCCCACGAGCGACGCCTGGGCGGGCAGCGTGATCGTCTGGTTCGCCCCGGCATCGACGACCGGCGGCAGGTTTCCGGAGGCAGCCGTGACGGTGATGGTCACGGTATCGCTGCGCACGAACTGCCCGTCGTTGGCCGTCAACTGCAGCACGTAGGTGCCGACGGCCGTGAAGCCCGCGGAGGTCACCGGCGCGGCGGCGTTGCCGAAGGTCACGATGCCGGGGCCACTCACCTTGCTCCAGGTGGTGGTGAGGGCGCTCACAAGCCCGTCGTCAGAGACCACGCCCGCGAGGTTCGCGGCGCCTGAGTTGACAGTCTGATCGGGGCCCGCGGCCACCGTGGGCGCCACGTTGCCCGACGGCGGCCCGTGCACCGCGGACGTCCCGGAGTCGGTGAACGACTGCCCGGCGATCGGGATGAACTCCCAGTCGTAGCTCGAATCGTGCAGCGTGAACTTCATCACGCCGTGGGTGGTGCTATTACGCACCTCGCTCACGCCGTGGGTGGTGCCGAAGCCGGTGAGAGGAATGCCACCGGTGCCGATGACGAACGAGCGGATGCCGAACGCCGCGTCGGCCACGCCCGCGGGGTTGGCCGGCGCCAGCCGCTCGTAGTTGTGCCAGTGGCCGCCGAGCACGATGTCGACGCCGAAGTCGTAGAGCGCCTGGTAGAGCGGCTGCAGGTTCGCGTGCCCGCCGCTCGAGCTGAAGAACGGCCGGTGCCACATCGCGATGATGTTGTTGGTGGGGCTGGCGGCGAGATCGGCTCGCAGCCACTGCTCCTGCGCGGAGCCTGCGGCGCAGCCGCTCGAGTTCCAGAGCGACGTGCACTCGCTGTTGAGCACCACCACGTGCCACTTGCCCACGTTGTAGCTGTAGTAGCCGCCGATCGTGCGGTCGCCGGCCGGCCCGTTCTGCACGCCCACGCCGTTGAAGTAGTCGTAGTAGCCGGTGGCGCCCGCGGTGTTGTAGTCGTGATTGCCGCTGACCGGCCGGGTGCGCGCCTTGTGGGGTCCCCAGGTGGGGTCGTAGCAGTTGGCGAACTCAGACGCCGTGCCGTTCTCGTAGGCGTTGTCGCCGAGCGTGAAGACCGTGCCGGGCTGGCCGCTGAGAAGCAGGCTGGTGGCCGTGGCCGCGGTCAGATTGCCGCCAGCATTGCAATTGGGCGCGATGTCGCCCGCGCCCACGAGCACGGGATCCGCCACGGTGATCGTGAGTTCGTCGAAGGTGCTGTAGGTGCCGTCGTTGGCCGTCAGGCGCAGCACGTAGGCGCCGGCGGCGTCGAACGACACCGTCGTCGCCGTGGCCGCGGCGTTGGCGAATGCTGTCACTCCCGGACCGCTCGTCTGCGACCACAGCACGGTGACGCTGCCGTCATCGGTAACGGTTCCCGTGAGTGCAGCCGGCGTGGCGAAGGGCACTGTCTGGTCTGGCCCGGCGTTGACCACCGGCGGCAAATTCGACGACGGCGTGGCGGTGGCTTCGTTCGACGGCGTCGACTGGTTGCCGAAGATGTCGACAGCCGTGACCGCGTAGAAGTACGGCGTGTCGTTCGTGACCGTCGTGTCGACGTAGCTCGGGCTCGTGAGCAGCGTGCCGTTGAGCGGGGCGCCGTAGCTGCCGCTGGCAGTGCCGCGATACACGCGGTAGCCGGCCAAATCAGGCTCCGTGTTGGCCGTCCACGTCAACGACACCTGGCCGTTGCCCGGGGCGGCGGCGAGACCCGCCGGCGGATCCGGCGGGGTCGTGTCGGGCGGGAACGGATAGCTGCCGCTCCAGATCGGCGTGCCCACGAGCGCGCCGGGAATCGCCGGCCGGGCCGAGTTCGCCGCGGTGGTACCGGTGGCGTCATTCAGCCCCCAGCGGCCGATGAGGCCCGGCGCCGAGGTGACTTCGATATTCATCGAGGCCTGGATCTCGACCTGCGATCTGGCGTGATCCCAGATGCGCACTTCGTCCATGAGCCCGGCGAAGTACCCCCACGTCTGACCCGATACCGTGCCGCCCGTCTGCAGCGCCGTGCCGATCGCAGCGTGCTGGATGCTGTTGAACTCCGGCGTGAACGCGATGGTTGGCGAGGTGGCATCAAGGACGCCATCGACGTAGAGGCGCCACAGCGTGCCGTCGAACGTCGCCGCGACGTGATGCCACGCAGTGGTGCTCACGGGAATCGCTGTCGCACCAGTGAAGGGATGATTCGCCCCGTTCACCGTGTCCTCGAAATCCACGAACAAGCGTCCGGTCGCCGGGTCAAGACCCAGGAAGTAGTTCAAGTTCACATTGGCAGGAGCGTCGGCTTGCGCCATGCCCTTCGTGATCAGCGGAATCGCACTCGTGCTCCCACTCGTCGGCGTGGCAATGCCGGCTCCAGTGCGTTTGATCCACGTTTCCAAAGTGAACGTCGACGCGCCAAGTCCCGCGAGTCCGTCGGCTTGCCCGAACGTTGCGTATTGGCTCGACCCGTTGAGCTGCAGGCTGGCGCCCGCAAACGCGTTCGGTGTCGCCGACACTTCGGTCGAGGCCGACTGGTTGGTGGCCGTATCCCGGGCGGTCACCGCGTAGACGTAGGTCGTGCCATTGGCGGCGGTGACGTCCGTGAAGAGCGGCGTCGTGAGCAGCGTGCCGCCGTTCAGCGGCGTGCCCGTGGTGGCCACCGGGCTCGAGGTGCCGCGATAGATGTTGTAGCCGGCCAGATCGGGTTCGGCGTTGGCGCTCCACGACACCGTTACACGTCCGGTGCCGATGTCGGCCCCGACGTTCTGCGGCGCCGCCGGCGCCGTGGTGTCGGGCGGCGCGACCCAGACCGGGCCGTTGGTCAGCGTGCCGTTCGGGCGGCCCGGCCACGGAATTGTTGGCCACCGTGCCCGTGCCCTCGTTCAGGCCCCAGCGGCCGATCAGGCCCGTGCCCGACGTGAGTTCCGCCGTCATGCTCGCCGCGATCTCGGCCTGCGTCCGCACGACGTTCCAGATGCGGACTTCGTCGATCTTGCCCGTTGAAGAACCCGGCGGCGGCGCCAGCCGATGGTCAACGCGCTCCCGATGGACGCGTGCTGGATGCTGTCGGAGCGCGGCAGCGCGGTTCGGACCCGCGGGCACCGTATCTGATTGAGCACACCGTTGAGATAGAGCCGGAAGTCGCCAGTGGTGCTGTCGTAGGTGGCCGCGCCGTGGTACCACGTGTTGAGGGCGATTGAGGTAGGCGAGATTATGGGATGGTTGATGGCCGGACGCTGCCCAGCGCTCCTCGAAATCCGCCGCCAGGAAGAAGTTTCCACCGACTCAGAGTTGAGGCCCGAGAAAGTAGTTCATGTCGACGTTGCCGTGCCCTCGGCCTCGCCGCGCCCCTTGGCCACGAGCGGCACCGCCGTCGCAGCGCCCCGGCTCCGCGTGCGTCGTGGTCAGCGGTGCTCGCACCTTCCCGCCTGAACCACAACTCCAGCGTGAAGCTCGTCGCGCCTGAGGCCGTTGGCGCCAGCCGCAGCACCAAACGTCACGTAGTCGTTGGTGCCGTCGAAGTCGAGGGCGGTGGAGGGTGGGACAATCTGGCCGGACGGCCTGCCGCCTGTCACAAGCGCGAGGAGGAGCGCGGCCAACATCGCCGCGCCGCCTCGGGTGACGCGGCCAAAACGAACGCACGAACGCATCGCGCGCGCATGACTGGGGGAAGTCATCGCCAGCACCTCAAACGCGTTGTGCACCGAGGACGCGCACACGCTGTGACCTGGCGAGCGAGTCGCACGCCTGGAACGTTGAGGCGCGAGTTAAACAGCGACCCGAAGCGTAGTCAAGTTGAATCTACCTGGACGATACAACGTTGACGCATCGACAAGCTGTCACAGGCTCAATGTCCTGCTGCAAGATGACTTTTGGTTTCGCCCGCCACGGTTTCCGCTCTTTCCGGGTCACTTGGGAGTCACAGTGAGGTCAGCGGCCACGTCGCGCAAGGTCACGTCAGCCAGCTCAACAGCGACATCACTAAAACCCAGGTCGAAATACACTCGCGCGTTCGGGTCAGATGCGGCGGCCACAAACGTCAACTCATGGGTGGCCCATTCGCTTGTCAGATCGACGACCTGATACAAGCCCAACGCCTCCCACGGTGGCCCGTTCTGGCCGACGGCACCGGCTATTCGCCGCGGCGCATCGGCGCGTGCGCGAAAGGACAGTACGTAGGCCCTCCCGCGCGTGATCTCGAATGCCACCTGGTTGACTTTTACGTACCACGGCACGTGCCCCGTCAGGCTGGTCACCCTGACGCGCATCTCGCCGTGGGCTGTGGGCGAATGCTGCAACGTCGCCGTGCTGCCTTGGTGCGTCTCGAGTTCCCAATGGCCGCGGGCCGTCGCCAGGTCGAGCATGGCCCGCACCTCGGGCGCCTCGCTGTCCAGCGGGCCTCGGGACGTTACAGGGTCCTGCACCGATGCCAGCGACGCCCGCAGCGCTGCCACGTTCGCGGCGGGGTCGAGAGTGAACACCTCGAGCGTGCGGTAGTAGTAGCCGTTCCTCTCCGACGAGAACGTCACCGAGGGAACTGAGCGTCTCAACGTCTCGAACCACTGCCGCCAGCGGTCGGCCCTGTCGTGCTCGCCGATTTGATCAAGATTCCATGTCGTCCAGAGCTCCTGGAAGTCGGTCACGAGAAGAACGTCAGCAGCGGAGCGCAACTCACTCAGCGTCGGAGGGTCGCGCTTCAAGATCTCGCTGGCGGCGGTCAACAGGGTGTCGACGAAGGTGAAGCCGAGCTCGTGCACCGGCGGAATCCAGGCGACATCAGTCGTGTGAATCGTTGCGATTCTGGTGCCTCTGGGGAACGTGCTTGCCATCCACTCGGCAGGCAGGGTCCGCGTGATATGGACGGCGGATGGGCGACTGAACACCTCGACGGACTGAGCCGCATAGCGTCTCCCCACCACGAGCAACGGCTCTGCCAGGAGCATGGCGACAGCCAGGCCACTCACGGCGCGCACCAGACGCGGGCGGCCGACGGTCACGCGGACCAGGTGCTCGCCATGCGCGAAGGCCAGCGCAATCATGAGGACGAAGAGCGGGAGCAGGTGGTATCCGCCACGGTCAAAGCCGTAGTCCACCACCAGGCTCCAGGCCAGGAAAAGGCCGAACGTGCCGCCCACGAAGAGGCCCGTGAGTGACGGCCGCACAGCCACGGCAATTGCTGCCACGGGCACTGCTGCCCAGATCAGCCGCCGATAGACCCTCCCGTGATCCGCAAGAATGTCCCATGAGTAGTAGAACAACGTCGGCTTGGGGTAGCCGGTCGCCCACGCGCTCAGGTCGTTGAGCTGGGCGATGATGTTCCGGGGGACATCGGCCAGGTAGTACAGCTCGCGGATCGACAGCACGGCCGCACACAGAACGAACGTGCCGATCAGGATGGCGATGCGTCGCAGATCGGCTCCGCGGTGCACCAGAATCGCGACCAGCGCGAAGGCGACGAATACTCCAAAGGCAGGGCCATTGAGTTTCATCGTCACCAGCAGGGCTGCGGACACGCCGAGACCGATCAGCACGCGCTTGCGGAGGTCACCCTGGGCACAACAGGTGCTGAAGTAGAGCACGGCGCACAGGCTGCC
This sequence comes from uncultured Acidobacteriota bacterium, assembly GCA_963779175.1. Taxonomy (GTDB): domain Bacteria; phylum Acidobacteriota; class Vicinamibacteria; order Vicinamibacterales; family UBA2999; genus CADEFD01. The sequence goes on along the minus strand of CAVZXA010000001.1, from coordinate 14,332 downwards.
CAGCACGCCCCAATCGTTTCGACCGAGATCCATCGGAAGAATCGTCGGCGACAGCGCGACCAGGGCTGTGAGGCCGAGCGCGACGAACGGGCGCGCGTACACCCGCATGAGCGCCAGCCACAGGAACGACATGCCAACGGCGTGAAACCCGAGCGACATCCAGCGGACCCAGAAATTCGTCTGCATTTCGAGCGTGGGCAGCGCCCCGCGCACCAGCGGAACGATCCGGCCGGCACCATCGGTCGCCGCCGTCAACGCCGTCAGGAGCACGTCGTAGGCGTCGAAGTACGGGGGCCATGCTTCGAGCGCCGGCAACGCACTCAACTGCCGCGTGTCGAGGGCCTTCCGGAACTGCTCGACGTGCCGAACGAAGATGTGGGTGTCGAACTGGTAGTTCACCAGGTAGTTCTGGTCGACGAACGGATAGAGGAGCACGAAGGTCAACGCGCCGACAGCGCACGCCATGAAACGACGTCCGTGATCGGCCCCGGTCGCGCTCGACTCCATCGGGTCATGGGGCGCGCGAAGTGCCGTGAAGAGCTTCAGGAGCGGTGACGTCAACCAGACACCTCGAGGATTCTACTGAGCCACTCTGACGTGGCCAAGCGTCAGCCAGCCGGCAACGTCTTCGCCCCAGGCTGCATTGGCGAAGGCTAGGGGCTTGCCATTCGGCAGCGGGTTCTCGGCACGCATGAGCACGGTGTAGACGCCCGGACGAAGCCGGTGGTCTTTCAGCTTCGTCCGGAACGTCTCATCGTCGTCGGGATCCACGACGCGGGTAATCTTCCATCCCGTGCGAGACGTCTTCACGAGCTGGCCGTGTTCATCGGCCAACCCAATCCACACCGGCCAGTCGTAGTAGAACGGCGCGACGCCGCGGTTCTGCAGACGTACTTCGACCTTGAGATCGTCACGGGCCTTCGCGTCTTTCAGCTTGACGGCGGAGACGAACAGGTCGTATCCCAGGCGTCGTGCCCCCGCCTCGGCGCGCGCGCGGTCGGCGCCGGTGTGCCCCTTGGCAAAGGCGTAGTGATCGAGCAGCCACGAGGCGTGCGTGACGTCCACGCTGCGGGCGAAGTCCTGTCCGGCCGGAGTGCAGGCGGGCAGGCTGAACGCGCAGGGCTGCACTTCCGGCCGCAGCTCGCCGCCGATGGGCTCTCGCCGCCACTGCCGAAGCGCTCCGGCGGATCGCATCTTCCCCATGAACATCCAATCTGGCCCGATAGTGAGGTACGCGAACGAATCGTCGTGGAACCCGACACGTTCGCCGTCCCAGCCGACATCGGGATATCGGACCAGCAGGCGCGTATGGTCGAAGGCGCGGTCGAACGCCTTGAGCACAGCGCGCAGGGTCGCCGGGGAGGGCATCCACTCATCGCAGTCGCAACTAGGCCGGTGCGTGTGCCATTCGCCCCAGAAGCCGATAAAGCCCACGGTGATGAAGCCGATCCTGGGATCGCCGTCGTAGCGGGCTCCGAGGGCAGCAATCAGCTGCAGCATCGCCCGCACCAGCCGGGGATCGTCGTAGTCGGGCGACACACTCGTCGCATCGCGGCCGTTCTCATGGTCCGAATAGCTGTGGCGCGCCACGCCCGACAGGAACGCCGGCAACCCCGATCGAATGTTCGGGTAGTCGGCGTAGATCCGGAACGCGGCCTGGTGCCCCCGACCGGCGATATCGTCGAGAAATGCTTCCAGCGGCTTCCATGTGAAGACGTTCTCACCCTGCTGTAACTGCTCCCACGGGATGTATCCCCATTCCATGCTGTGAGGGAACTCGCGGTAGTCGCTCCGGTAGGGCATGAACCCCTTCAGGGGGTTGTCCGGGGGCCCCTGCGCGTAGGTCTGCGGCTCCCACTTGCCGGTGGCGATCACGTGTTCGGCCGGGGCGCCGGCGAGCGCCACGGCAACTGCTAACGGCAGCACGACGATCGCAAGAAACCCGGCCAAGGCGTGACGCATGGCTGGAACGGTATGCAATTCCGGGTGATTGGTGCAAGTCGTGGCAAGGGGAACATCGGGCAGGCATCATGAGCCGGTGGGCGGCCCCGCTCCCGACTATCATTACGACAGCATGCCACCTGGCGCCATCGCGACACCGCTGCACACCGCCGAACAGATTCCGTGGCTCTCGCTCCGCAAGTGGTCCCACGTGCGCGACGTGCTGCGGGAGTTGATCACGCGCGACGTGAAGCTGCGCTACCGCGGCTCCTACTTCGGCATGGCGTGGACGCTGCTGAACCCGATCACCGAACTGGCGGTGCTCTACTTCATCTTCGGGTCGGTGCTGCCGCTCAGCATCCCCAACTACGCCGCCTTCCTCTTCACCGGCCTGCTGGTCTACACGTGGTTCCAGTCGGCGCTCTTCTCGGCCACGGTGGCCGTGGTGAGCAACCGCGATCTCATCCGCCGGCCCAACGTGCCACTCCCCGTGCTGCCGATCATCAGCGTGGCGAGCACGCTGCTCCACTTCCTGCTGTCGTTGCCGGTGCTCTTCGCGCTGCTGCTCATCACCGGCGTGCCGGTGACACCGGCGGTGCTGGTGCTGCCGCTGCTCATCGGGGTGCAGTTCGTCTTCATCCTGGCGCTGGCGTACCCGCTGGCGGCCCTGCACGTGTGGTTCCGCGACACCCAGTACTTCCTGAAAGTCGGGTTGCAGCTGCTGTTCTTCCTCACGCCGGTGTTCTACGAATCGAAGACCGTTCCGGAGCAGTTCCGCTACCTGTATGCCATCAACCCGATGGTGGGCATCGTCGATGGCTATCGCGACGTGCTCGTGCGCGGGGTGGTGCCGCCGTGGGAGACGTGGCTGCCGCTGCTGACCGCCTCGACCGGGTTGCTGCTCATCAGCCTCGCCGGCTTCCGGCGCGCCAGCCGCCACTTCGCGGACGAACTCTGATGGGCCTCGCGATCGAAGTCTCGAACGTCAGCAAGTCGTTCCGCAGGTACCGGCCCGACCGCCCGATGATGCTGCAGGAAGTGCTGGCCCACGGGCTCAAGGGATTTCGCACCAGCGAGCAGTTCTGGGCGTTACAGGACGTCAGCTTCTCGGTGCCGCGCGGGCGCGCCGTGGGCATCATCGGCACCAACGGCTCCGGCAAGTCGACGCTGCTGCGGCTGGTGGGCGGCATCGGCAGCGTGGATTCGGGCCGCGTGCGCGTGAACGGCCGCATCGGCGCTCTGCTCGACCTCGGGTCGGGCCTGCACGGCGACCTCACGGGGCGCGAGAACGTCATCGTGGCCGGCGTGCTGAACGGCCTGTCGCGGCGCGAGGTGCTGCGCCGTTTCGATGCGATCGTGGCCTTTTCGGAGATCGAGAAGTTCATCGACAACCCGATGCGCACCTACAGCAGCGGCATGCAGATGCGCCTGGCGTTTGCCATCAACGTGCACACCAACCCCGACGTGCTGCTCATCGACGAAGTGCTGGCCGTGGGCGATGCCGCCTTCCAGCGCAAGTGCCTGGCCCGCATCAAGGAGTTCAAGGCCAACGGCTGCTCGATCCTGCTGGTGTCGCACGGCCTGGCCGTGGTGCAGCAGCTGTGCGATGAAGTGCTGTGGATGAATGGCGGACGGCTCATGGCCCACGGGCCCGTGCGCGACGTGGTGCGCCAGTACGAAGCCCACGTCGGCTACAGCATGGAGCCGGAACTGGTCGTCGAGGCGGTAGCCGCGCCGGCCGCCCCGAGTGCGCCCGCCACTCCAGCGGCCGTGGCCGTGGTGCCTGACCTCGCCGTGTCTCCTGCAGATGGCGCTGCAGCCGCAGGGGGCGTGCGCATCGTGGCCGTCGGCCTGCTGGACGGCACCGGGCACACGCTGGGGGAGTTTCGCTCGGGTCAGCCGCTCCAGGTGGCGATCGACTTCGAGGCGGACGATGCCGGCACGTCCCCCCGCTTCCGCGTCCGGGTGGTGCGGGAAGATGGCTTGGTCTGCTGCGACCTGGTGACCGACGGCATCGAACCCTCCCACACGCCACCGACCGCGCGTGGGCGGATGTGCCTCGTGCTCGACCGCGCTGGACCTGAACTCCGGTCACTACGGGGTCGATATCGTGCCGTATTCAGAGGCCGCCCCGAACGGCGCGGGCGCAGACGCGCCGGGCTGTCCATTGATTGTGGTTGGCGACAACGTGCGAGAGGCCGTGCTGGCCGTGCCCCATCGCTGGGAACGCAGCGCGTGACGGCGCCTGGCGATGGGCGGATGGCAGGGTTTCCCGGGAATGGCAACAACGATGAATGACCACATCACGCTGCGCTCGGGCCAGCGCCTCTCCCGCACGGTCGCGGATTACGACGCCAGCCGGCCCGACATCAGAAACCGCACACTGCGGTCGGTCTGCTACGCGCCCTATCTGAGTATGGACTTCGATGCGATCGGAGCCATACGTCTGTGCAACCACTCCCATTCCGAAGTCGCGCGGATGACGCCCGACCTGTCGATCATCGATGTCTGGCGCGGGGCTGCCTACCGCCGCTACCGCGAGGAGATGAGCGCCTATACCCTCGACGAGCACAACTGCCAGCACTGCGTGCGGCAGTGCACAGCGGGCTCGGGGAGCCACGTCTTCGCCACCGAGCAGTTCGATGGACATGCCAACGACGACGCGACGCCGCTGTACCCGAAACGGCTGATCTTCAGGCTGAACAGCACCTGCAACCTGGCGTGCGTCATGTGCGACGGCATGACCTCGTCGCGCATCCGCCACGAGCGGGATCAGGCGCCGCCGCGGCCGTCGATGTACGGGGACCGGTTCTTCCGGGACATGGAAGAGATCCTCCCGCATGTGGAGCATCTCGAGTTCTATGGCGGTGAACCGTTCCTGGTCAGGGAACACGTACGGATTTTCGAGATCCTGGCGAAGGTCAACGCGCGCTGCACCATCTACGTGAACACCAATGCGGTGTCGCTCCACCCGCGCGCCAAGCAGTTCCTCGAGACCCTCAACTTCAAGACGATCGCGGTATCGATGGACGCCGTGAACCCGGAGCTGCACGCCGAGATTCGCCGCGGCCTGCGGAGCGACCTCTTCTTCGACAACATCGACTACCTGCTGACCTTGCGGGAGAAGAAGGGGATGTTCGTGATGCTCAACGTCACCGAACATCGGAAGAACTGGTTCGAGTTGCCGCAGGTCTTCCGTTTCGCCGAAAGGAAGCAGATCTTCCTGCACATCAACACCTGTATTCACCCGCACAACGTCACGCTCTATACGTTGCCGTCGGATCAGTGCCGCTACGTGCTCGCCTATCTGGAGCAGGAACGTGCGGCGCTCGTTCGCGAATACCCGCGGTTCGCCAACCTGGCGAACTACGACTTCCTGCTGTCGCTGGTGCGCAGTGAGCTGGCCTCGCGCGGGCCCGACTGGCGGCCCTCGATCACGAACCTCAACGTGGCGTCCGACGGCCTGCTCGCGGCGCCGCGGCCGGGCCTGGCGCCGTTCGACACCCCGGGGCGCGTCGTGGCGGAGGCACGCCGGATGCTGGAGATGCTCGACCGGGAGACGGCAGCCCGACTCATACGCGACATGCTCGCGCGGATGCGGACCATGGCGGATTCCGACACGTGGCGTGCCGCGACCCGAGACGTCGAGCGTGTGCTGTCCGGGGTGAACCCCGCAACGGCCCGGGCCGTCGGTCCGTGACCCCCTCGCTCTCGAGGCACCCCATGACTCAACCGCCGAATCGTGAAGGCCACGCCGCTGGATCGTTGACACCGCTGCATCAGCCGACGCCCGTGCGCGGGCTCAACACCGTGTCGCTCGTCGACCTATCATCCGAGCTGCTGTCGCGGCTGGCGGCGGGAGCAACCTACGGTGGGTACGTCCTCCTCGCCGAACAGCTGAAACAGCTACTGACGTCGGTGGTCGACGTTCACGAGAACCGGTTTTCGCCAACGCGGTACCGGGACCAACTCCAGCCGATCCTCAGTCGGCTCAGGCCAGGCGAACTGAAGGGCGGAACGGTCGTGGACCTGGGTTGCGGCTCGCTGAACCCCTTCACGTTCTCCTTCCTCCTGCTCGCCATCGGCGCCGAACGAGCCCATGCGGTCGACATCGAACCGATTCAGAATCTCAAGGTGGCGACGCAGGCACTGGCCACAGCGGCCAGCTGGATGCTGCTGGATTCGGCAAAGATTCTGGGTGCAGCGAGCGTTGAGCCAGCGGCGGTCCTCGACAATCTGCAGGGGTTCCAGCTGCCATTGCTGGCGGCTGGCAATCCCAAGGGGCTGGCGTCGGATCGCCTGCAGCACCGCGTCGAATCCATCTACGACTTGTCTTTCGCAGACGGCGAGGTCGATGCCGTCTTCACGGTCTCTGTTTTCGAGCACCTGGAGCGCCTGGACGCCGCGTTGGATTCGCTGCGTCGCGTGACACGGTCCGGTGGCGTGGGGCACCACGTCGTCGACTTTTCAGACCATCGGCGCTACGCGGAGTCGTACGGCCTCACGGATCCCCGCGCATTCCTGAGAGCCCAATCGTTCGAGCCGCGCGAGCGGATGCACTGGAGCAATCGCGTTCGCTGCGATCAGCTCTGTGCCATGTTCGAGCGACATGACTTCGTGGTGGAAGACGCGCAACCGGCATGGCTCGAGCCGCTCGGTGACGGGGAGCAGGCGCAGTTTGTCGAGCCGTACCGCTCGATGGAGCGCAAGAACCTGGAGGTTCTGGTTTCCCGGATCCTGGTGCGGCGCAGGTAAGATCGCGAACGACCGCTATGGCTCCAAGCTCACTGGTGATCCGTGCGCTGGTGCTGGCGACAGCCCTTCTGACCGCCTGCAGAGGCGAGGGTGAGAACCCTCTGGCCGTGAAGGACGGCGCCATCCGGTCTGGCGACGAAATGCTGGCCGCCCACAAGTACCCGGAGGCGGCCGCCGCGTACGGCCGGGCTGTACGGGCCGCTCCGAACGATGGCGCCTTGCGGGTGAAGCTAGCCAAGGCGCACGAACAGGCCGGGCAGTGGACGCAGGCCGCCAACCAGGCGATGCGGGCCGCGGACCTGCTGCCGACGGATTTCGAGGCCCGCTTCCTGGCCGCCCGGCTGATCCTGGGGCAGAGCCGCTTCGACGACTCCCTCGCCATGACGACGGCCCTGCTGCGGGAGCGCCCCGGCGATCCCGATCTGCTGGTGTTGTGGGGCACGGCAAACGCGAAACTCATCAACTCCACCTGGGCGTTGTTCAAGCTCGGCGCCACGGGCGGCCGGGGGCCGAAATACGATGAAGGCTGCACCACCCTCAGGCCCCCGGTCGGGCCCGACGCGGACCGTGAGTCCGAAGCCGTGTTGCGCGACGCGGTGGCGGGCGCCCCCGAATCGATCGACGCCACGCTGGCGCTGATCAACTTCCTGTGGGCGGCGCGACGCGCCGACGAAAGTGCGGAGTTGGTGCAGCGTGCCGCCGACCGGGGACCGCACGGCCTGGCGAACGAAGTTGCCGGCCATTTCTTCCTGGCGCGGGGTCAGATACGCCCTCGGCGAGAAGTACCTGGAGATCGCCGCCGACGCGAGCGCGTCGTACTCGCGCGCCCCGCGTCTCGCCCTGGCCGACCACTACCTGGCGACCGGCCGCTTCGACGACGCCCGACGTCACCTCGACAAGCTCCCCGCGTCGGACGACGAAGGCGGCGTCATCGCCGTGCGCAAGATCGACGCCGAACTGGGCCTCGGGCGGTACGACACTGCCGCGCAGCACATCGATGCCGTGCTCGCGCGCTATCCCACGCAGCGGCGCGGTCTGACGCAGCGCTCGCAGCTCCTCCTGAAGACCGGCAAGGCCACCGATGCGGTGGCGGCGGCGCGCAAGGCGGTAGCCGCCGATCTGGCGTTTGCCGAGGCCCGCGTGGCGCTGGCCGCCGCCCTGATGGCGGAGGGCGACACCGACGGCGCGTTCATCGAGTACTCCGAGGCGCTGCGGCTCGATCCGACGCGGCGGTCGCTCATCCCGACGCTGGCGCGTCTTGCGCTGGAGACGAGCCGGAACCGGCAGGCGGAGATGTTCGCCCGGCAGGCCGTTGGGCTGTATCCGGACGACCGGGACGCCCGGCTGGCCCTGGTCACCGCGCAGGTACGTCGGCGCAACTACGAGGCTGCCACCGTGACCCTGGCGCCCCTGACGCAGGCGAAGCCCCACCCGCTCGACGTGCAGATCCAACTGGGGCTGCTCGAAGCCGTGCAGGGCAACGATGCGGCCGCGCGACAGGTTTTCGAAGCCGCGTTGAAGGAGCACCCGACGTCAGTCGACGCGATGGAGGGCCTCGTAAACCTCGACCTCAATCGGGGCCGCCTGACCGAGGCGCACGAGCGCGTCACGCAGGCGCTGGCCGCCCATCCGAACGACGTCGCCGTGGTCACGCTCACCAGTCGCGTGTTTCGCGCCGGCGGTGATGCGCGCCGCGCCGAGCCGCTACTTCGCACGGCCCTGGCCGCGCACCCGAACGATGCCCGCCTGGCGGTGCAGCTCGCCGAGTGCCTGGTGGATCTCGACCGCTCCGACGACGCGCGGCTGCTGCTGGAGCGCGCCCTCAGCCGGCAATCGGCAGCGCTCGGCGTGAGAACCGCGCTCGGCGGCGTGCTCGAACGGATGGGGCGCCTCGACGACGCCCGCGCCGAGTACGAACGCGTGCTCTCCGCCAGCTCGGGAGACCCCGCGGCCACGGCGCACCTGGCGCTGGTGACGGTCGCGCAGGGCAGGAACCTGGATCAGGTGCTGGGGCGGTTGACGGAAGCGGAGCCCGATTTCGTTCGGGACGCCGACATCCGCGATGCTCTGGGCTGGGTCTACCTGCACGCGGGCATGTCGGCGCGCGCGGTGCAGAACCTCGAAGTGACGCTACGCACCAATCCCCAGCACCCTCGCTATCAGTATCACCTGGGCGTCGCCTACGCGCGGCGCGGCGAGATCGCGAAGGCGCGGGCGGCGCTGGTGCAGGCGCTCGCCGTGCCGGAGCGGTTTGCCGAGCGCGGCAAGGCCGAAGCCGCGCTGGCAGCATTGCCGAAGTAGCTGTCGCCCGAGCCTGCGCGGTGGCGACGGGCCGACACGCCGGGCCGTAGGCCGACACACCTGCCGACTCGCCCGCCACTTGGTGGCCACGCGCCACGGTGAACTCCCACGCATCGACGCGCATGCCGCTCAAGCCCGTGGCGCCTCCTGTCGATTGGATGGCTGGCACGGAAGTTGGTGCAGGCATCTGGCGAGGAGTCCTGTCATGTCCATGGGTTCAATCGGCTCACTGCGCGGCACGCTCGGTTCGGTCGATACGCAGCCGTCGCTCACTACGTTGCGGATGCACGCGCGCGCCAACGCCAACGCTCCGGCTGACCCCGACGCGCCGGCAGGAGCGGGCTCGGTCCAGGCGGGCGGCACCGGCGGGATCGCGCCAAATGCCGCCCCGTGGGCGCCGTGGCCTCCCTACATGCCGCCGCCCCCGCCGCCGGAAGTGGATGGCTCGGCCGGCGGCCCGAAGGTAGAGTTCCTGCCGACACCACCGCGCGAGCCCGTGGCCGGCGGAGGCCTCGTGGTCTCCCCGATGCCCCTGCCGCCCGATGGCCCGGTTGCTGGCGGGGGCCCGAAGGTGGAGTTCCTGCCCACGCCACCCCGCGAGCCCGTGGCCGGCGGTGGGCTGGTCGTTTCGCCGCTGCCCCTGCCGCCCGATGGACCGGTTGCGGGCGGCGGGCCGAAGGTGGAGTTCCTGCCAACGCCGCCCCGCGAGCCCGTGGCCGGCGGTGGCCTCGTAGTCTCCCCGATGCCCCTGCCGCCCGATGGGCCGGTTGCGGGCGGCGGGCCAACGGTGGAGTTCCTGCCAACGCCGCCGCGCGAGCCGGTGGCCGGAGGCGGGCTCACGGTGGAGTTCATGCCGCTGCCGCCCGAGATGCCGATCCCCACGCCGCAGCCGCCAGTGGTGCAGTTCATGCCGCCGCCCCAGCGCGCGCGGTAAGGCCTCGCCCGGCGTTGCGACGCGGCCCCGCCTGGGCTACTGTGGAGGTGATGCCCAGCCACGTCCAAGGGGGTTGATGTGCGAGTCCGTTCACTTTCCCACACACTGCTGGCGCTCGGGTTTCTTGCGAGCACCCTGGCGGCGTCGTGCGCGTCGTCGCCCACCGAACCCGGGGCGATCACGGCGAATGACGTGCCCGCGGCGGCGGCGCCGACGATGACGAAGATCACACCTGCATCCGGGCCGGTTGGCACCCAGGTCACCATCACCGGCAGCGGCTTCGCGGCGCGCGGCAACACCGTGAAGTTCGGCACCGGCTACGTCAAGAACCTCGATTCGGCCGATGGCACGACGCTGCGCTTCACGATCCCCGAGGGGCTCGACCTGTGCGAGCCCAACTCGCTGCGCCCCTGCCCGGGGGCCTATCCAGCGGTCGGCCCCGGCGACTACGCGGTGGCCGTCATGGTGGACAAGGAAACCGGCAACCCGATCACCTTCACCGTGACGCGCTAGGCGTCGAGCAGCGCCGCGCGGAAGGCCTCCAGGTAGTGCCGGTAGGCATCCGGCGCCGCCTCGAGCAGCGCCCGCATCGCGTCGTCGGGCGCCGACGTCACGCCGCTCGCGAGCGTCTTCTCGACGTGTCGGGGCTTCGGCCCGTGCCAGTGGACGATCGACGCCTGCGGATTGACGCCGAAGGCGGGACGCCAATTGAGGATGTCGGGGAGGCGATCCCAGTCCCCGTCCGGAATCGCGGAGTTGAGCGCGCCCTGGTCGTAAGTGGCTCCCGTTTGTGGGAACTGGAAGAATCCACCGCGCTCGAGCACTGACTCAATCGACGGCATCCGTGCGCGCATTGCCGCCACGTGCATCACCATCACGCCGGAGTTGAAGCCACGTCCGGACGTCCCTGGTGCCGGCCGGCGTACATCGTCCATCTCTGACGCTGCCGCCAACAGCGCCGGACGCACGGCCGCGAGATCCACCGGCCCGGTGAACATCACGTCGCAGTCGGTGAAGAGCACGTGCTCCTCGACGGCGGGCCGCCTCGGCACCTGGCACCGCCAGGCACAGATAGAACCCGCGGGCCGCCAGTGGGTCGTAGCCGCTGCCGGCATTGCGCATCAGGATGTCTGCCGCCGACAGCCGCTTTCGGATTGGCGCCACCGCGTGATGCACGGTCACCCCGCGACCGCGAAGCCACAGTGTGAGCTCGCTGTCGCCGTCGCCGTCGTAGAGGCAGTGCGGCTCGAGGTGGGGCGCCTGCGTCTGCCCGGTGACCACGGCCACCTTGACCATCTCGGCGAACCACTTCCCCGCCCCTTCGTTGAAGCCGAAGAACCACTTCATGGCCGGGCTCTCACGTTCGCACGCGACGCTGCAATCCGCTCACGCAGAGCCGCCAGCGGGTAGTACTGCGCGAGGTCTTCGAACGGTCGGTCCGGGTAGAACGCCCGCCACTGGTCGCGGAGGTAGTGCTCCCACTTCGCCTCGAACGCCTCGTCGAGGCGATAGTGGTCGGCGATCCACCCCTGCACGGTCGAGAACTCGGCGAAGAACTGCTCGACGCGGTTGTGTTTCAGCAGCTTGCCGACGACGCTTTCGTCGTGGCGGCGGTGGTAGTTCAACTTGCGAGGTGTGTAGGAGATCTCACCGCCACGCAGGGCATGCGCGAAGAAGAGCCAGTCGCCGGCAATCCGCATCCCTTCGAGCTGGCGCCGCGTGGCGGCGTCGATCTCGCCCTTCCGGAACATCACGGCACTGGCGCTGAGAATCGTGTTCTTCACCCCCAGGCCGTCGTTCATTTCCTGCTCGGCCGACACCCGGTAGGCCTGCGCCCACTTCGTGGCCGATAGCGACGTGAGATACGGATTGGACGTGTAGTCGCCCACCACCGCGCTGCGCTCGTCCCACACGTGCGAGTTAGCGAACGCCAGCTTCACGCGCGGGTCGCGCAACGCCGGCAGCAGCGTCGCGATGAAGTCGGGCTCGCAGCCATCATCGGATTCCGCGATCCAGATCACGTCGGCGCGTGCCAGATCGAGGCCCTTCAGCCACTGCGCGAACGTCGAGCCGGAATTCTGCGCGTTCTCGATCACCCGCACGTCGGCGCGGTCGCGGTAGTCGGCGATCACCTGCAGGCTGTCGTCGGACGAGGCGTCGTCGAGCACGATCACCTCGAGGTCGCGGAAGGTCTGCGCGAAGATGCTGTCGAGCCGCTGCCGCAGGTAGCGTCCGTGGTTGTAGTTGGGCACGATTACCGACACGGCGGGCGCCTTGCCGGCCACGGTGCGGCACACCGACAGCAGATGCGGCGCCGTGAAATCCGTGGTGAAGCGCGACAGCACCTTCCGCGCGCGCCCTGCGCGCCCAGGGCCTGCCGGCGCGGCTCGTCGGCGCACAGCGCCGCCACGGCTGCGGCCATCGCGTCCACATCTTCGAACGGCACGACGATGCCGGCATCGGCCTCCACGAACGTGGGCATGCCGCCGGCGTCGGCGAAACACACGACCGGCACACCACATTCGGCCGCTTCGAGGGCCACGAGCGGGAACGGATCCTCGCGCGAAGTGACCAGGAACACATCGGCGGCCCGCAGGTACGGCCTCGCGTCGTTCTGCACGCCCAGGAAGGTCACGGGCGGCGCGTCGGCAGCCTTGAGCCGTGCCAGGTGGTCCGCCCACACGACCGTGCACGGCATCCTGCTCGTCGGCTGGAAAGTCTCCGACCCAGTAGAGGTGGAGGTCGTGTTGGCCCCGCTGCTGGAGGCGGCGCGCCACCTCGATGAACAGGTCGGCGCCCTTGCGGAACGGCATCCCGAGGCCGCAGCCCATGCACGATCCGCTTGTCGGCCGCAAGCCCCAAGCTGCGCGCGCAGTGACGCGCGCTCGTGTTCGTCGGGGGCCGCTGCGTCGGCGCCGCGGCCGAATCGAGGCGTGCACGGTCGAGACCATCCGTGGCGCCACGCCGTGCGTGGCCATCAGATTGGCGCGCACGGGCTCGGAGCAGGCGATGAAGTGCGACGACAGCGCGAGCACGTCGTCGAACCACGCCGCCGCGTAGCGCGTGATGCTGGTCTCCAGTTCGTGCACGTGCGTCACGATCGGGGCATTGAGCCTGTGCAGCGCCGCATAGGCGCGTCCGGACGCCACCGAGTTGCCGTAGACGAGCGCGGGCGAGCCGCCGCAGAAATTGAGCACCTGCCCGGTGACGTCGCGGTCACCCGCTTGTCGGGCCTGCGCCTCCAGGTCGGACATCACCGCCGTGTCGGCCAGCTCCTGAAAACGGGGCAGCCACTCACCCGCCGCCAGGCACAGCACCTTGAGGCGCACGGCGGTGTGCTGTTTCAGCCACGCCAGGTACTCGAGCAGCACGAGCTGCGCGCCGCCGCGACAGGCGTCGTGTGACACGACAAGCATCGTCCAGTCGCGCTGCAGGCCCTGCAGCACCTGGGCCGTCGTGTCGAGATAGGCGTAGCCGAACCGCCGGTCGGGCTCGAGATGCGCGCCTTCGGCCCACTCGTTCCAGGCGTTCACGAACACAAGGCGCTTGTCGGGATCGGGCTCGGCCAGGGTGGCCCGGCACGCCGCCTCCAGCCAGCGTCCGTACGAGGCCGGCGACGAGAACGCATACGTCGAGCCATTGCCCGGCTTGCGTGGCTCGTTGTCGAACCCGGGGCACACGGCCCGGAATCGGGTGTAGGGCGGTCTGGCGCTGTTGAGCCGCCCTCGCCACATGTCTTCGTAGCGATAGACCGCTCCGGCATACGCCGGATTCACGAGCGCGAGGTCGGAGGTGATCTCGCCGGGCAGCGCGCGCCCGCCGGTGTTGGGCGGAAACTCCACCGCGGCATCGAAGCCGATCGTGGCTGGATCCACCGTGTCGAACGCCTCGGTGGCGACGAGATACGGGTCGGGCAGCCCCACCTGGCGGCAGTGATCGCGCCACCGAGCAGCCGTGGCCACCGGATCGCGCAGCAGCATCGGGCGATACACCAGCACCACCGGCCGGCCGTGAAGGCGGATGTAGTTCTTGTGACGCAGGATGGGCGCGATGTCGGCGATGAACGCCGCATCGCTTTCATGCCCGTGATCCTGCGCCATCAGGATCTGGTCTTCGTGGCCATCCCAGCGCCGGGTCCAGTTTTCGTTGGCCCAGCAGACGCAGAACGGGAAGTCGATGGCCGGGTTGGCCATGAACTGGTCGAGCGGCCGCTCGAGCAGGCGGGTGCCGCCAAACCAGTAGTAGTAGAAGCAGAACCCGGCCACGCCGTAGTGCCGGGCCAGCTCGACCTGCCGCTGCTGCACCTCGGGCACGCGCAGGTCGTAGAAGCCGAGTTCGCCGGGCAGGTGCGGCTGGTAGTGGCCGGCAAACTGCGGCACCGCCTTGGAGACGTTGGTCCAC